>NZ_JAJMOX010000009.1 GCF_020991455.1 Flavobacterium sp. JAS | reverse complement strand
GAATCTCCGCAAGAAACTCCTCATGCAAAATCGCCAATCTTTGTCGAGCTGCTTACGGAGATTCCTCGTTCCTCGGAATGACAAAAATGCGCATACAACCTTTGAGCACACCAAGTTAACAAAGAAAAATTCGCGCTAATTCGAGAAATTCGTGGCAAACCACTTTTTTTTCACTTTCTATTATGAATTCAAAAATTGAAAAATCACTACTTTAGCAATTCTATTTTTAAAATTCAGCTTTATGAAGTTTCCTAAAATATTACTACTAATAGTTTCTGTTGTATTAATTTCCTGTAACGAAAAGAAAGACAATTCCTTTAAGGAAATTGCTCCGAAAGATTTTGCAGAGAAAATTAAAACAACCGAAAATCCTCAGATACTTGATGTTCGAACTCCCGAAGAATTCGAATCAGAACATATTGATAATGCTGCAAATGTAAACTGGAACGGTGAAGATTTTGCCGATAAAGTAGCAACTTACGACAAATCGAAACCTGTTTTTGTGTATTGCTTAAGTGGTGGAAGAAGTAAAAAAGCGGCTGCAAAACTAAACGAATTGGGTTTTTCTACTGTTTATGAATTAGAAGGCGGAATCATGAAATGGAATGCAGAAGGTTTATCAAATCCGTCAACAGCGCAAGTAGGAATGACAATGAATGATTTTAATGATTTATTAAAATCAGACAAAAAAGTTCTGGTTGATTTTTATGCAGAATGGTGCGGTCCATGCAAACAAATGGAACCGTATCTTTTGAAAATGCAAAAAGAAATGACCGATAAAGTGGTAATCATTAGAATTGATGTTGACAAAAACAAAACTCTGGCAACTCAAATGAAAATCGACCAGCTTCCTACTATGGTTTTATATGAGAATAAAGCGGTACAAAAAAAATTGATTGGTTACATCAGCGAAGAAGATTTAAAAAAACAACTGCAATAATATATCAAATATGCTAACGAAAGAATCATTGCAATTTTTAGACGATTTAAAAAGAAACAACAACAGAGATTGGTTTCAGGATAATAAAAAACGATACGAAGTTTTCAAAAAAGATTACCATCAATTGGTGAGTGATTTTCTGGATGTAATAAAACCGCTGGATCCATCTTTAGAATTATTGGAAGTTAAAAATTGTACTTTCAGAATCAATCGTGATATTCGGTTTTCTAAAGACAAATCTCCTTATAAGGCACATCTTGGCGTTTGGATGTCTTGCGGAACGAAAGGCTTAAACCGTGCCGGATATTATGTTCATATCGAAAAAGGCGCCAGTTTTATTGCCGGTGGATTTTATTCGCCTGAAGCAGAAGATTTGAAGAAAGTTCGTAAAGAAATTGCTTTTTTTCATGATGATCTGGAAGCTATTTTAGCCGATAAAAATTTCAAAAAAGAATTCGGAAGTTTAGATGTAAACGAAACCAATTCGCTTAAAAATCCGCCAAGAGATTACGAGAAAGAACATCCTGCAATTGAGTTTTTAAAATTGAAAAGTTTTACTGCAACTCAAAAATATGATATTTCTGAAGTAACTCAGAAAGACTTCGTTGCTAAAATAAGCAAGAAATTAATTGCCTTAAAACCACTAAACGAATTCATCAATCGTGCTTTAGATACTGACGAATTTTAAAAAAGTTTGCCACGAATTTCACGAATTTCCACTAATTAAAAGCTTTGACAAAGTTTAAAACTTTGTCAAAGCCAAACAATAAAAATTAGTGGAAATTCGTGAAATTCGTGGCAAAAAAAATTATGTTTGCCGAATGAAAAAAAGAAAAATACTTTTTCTGGGAGAATCTTATCGCGCTGATGCTATTACGTGGATGAAAGGTTTGAAAGAATTTGGTGATTTTGAAATCTGTACTTGGGAACTTCAAACTCCAAATAATTCAAAACTCAATCGTTTCAAACGAATATTAGAATACATCTTCTCTCCTATTTCTATTCGAAAAACCATTCGGGAACAAAAACCGGATATGATTATTGCAGAAAGAACTACAAGTTATGGTTTTCTTGCTGCGATTTCAGGAATGCATCCAATTGCAATTGCCCAACAAGGCCGAACTGATTTATGGCCGGACGGTTCTGTTTTACTTCCTTTTAAGAAAATCATTCAGAAATATGCTTTCAAAAAAGCTGATTTAATTCATGCCTGGGGTCCGGTTATGACGATTTCTATGAAAGAAATTGGCGTTGACATGAATAAAGTTTTGGTTATCCCAAAAGGAATTGACTTATCACTTTTTTCTCCTTCGATAAATAATTCAAACAAAATTGAAGCGATTGTAACCCGTTCTTTACAACCGGAATATCGTCATGATTCTATTTTGAAAGCTTTTGCAATTCTTAATCAAAAAGAAATTGACTTTTCGTTAACGATTGTTGGTGACGGAACACGATTACAATTTCTAAAAGATTTGGCAAGAGAATTACAAATCGAAAGCAAAGTAATTTTTACAGGAAGAATTCCAAACACTGAACTTCCTAAATTATTACAACAATCTAACATCTATATCAGCATGCCAATTACCGAAGGTGTTTCGGCATCGTTATTTGAAGCAATGGCTTGCAATTGTTATCCGGTAGTTTCAGACATTCCCGGAAATCAAAGTTGGATCAAACATCGAGAGAACGGGCAATTAATTAAAATTGACCATATCGAAATGCTTGCCGAAGAGTTAATCTGGTCCTTTGAAAATGCCGAATCCCGAAATAATACTATACTGCAAAACAGAAAATTTGTTGAAGAGAATGCGAATTATGATATCAATATGAAGGTTATTGCAGATAAATATCATGAGTTGCTTTCGAAATAATTAACTGCAAAATCCTTCATCTCGATAGCTATCGAAATACACAATGAACACAAATCTTAGCGAGCTTTGCGCAAACTTTGTGTTTTTGCGGTAAAAAACATATTCTATTCAATTCGTAACTTTTCTTACATCTCAACGACATAGTATTAAACAGAATTGTTTAATTTAATCTAAAAGAGATGAGTAACAGAAGAAATTGGTTAAAACAAATAGGTTTAGGCACAATAGGATTAGGATTTTGTCAATTTGAAGCATTTGCAAATCCTCTTGAAGAACATATTTTACCGGATTTAGACAACTCACCTGTATTACTTAGATCAAACGAAAACCCTTACGGTCCATCTCCGTTAGCACGTGCTGCAATGACAAAAATGATTAATAGCACTAATCGATACGGTTGGGATCTTTGGCCTGAATTAATCACCCTCCTTGCTAAAAAGAATAATGTTTCAGACAACAATATTATACTAGGTGCGGGTTCAACTGAGATTTTGGATTTAGTACTTCAGTACACTGCATTAAAAAAAGGCAATTTCATTATGGCCGAAAACACATTCAATTACTGGACAGCTCCTTATGAAAAATTAGGACTTAAAAAAATCACCGTTCCATTAACCAAAGACAAAAAACATGATTTAGCAGCCATGTTGAAAGCTATCGATTCAGATACCAAAATGATTTACATCTGTAATCCTAATAACCCAACCGGAACAATATGCAATCGCGATGAACTCGTATCTTTTGTAAAAGAAGCATCACAAAAAGCCATTGTATTTGTTGATGAAGCTTATATCGATTTTACAAAAGAACAATCCTTAAGCGATCTGGTTCTTGAGAATAAAAACCTGATTATTACCAAAACATTTTCAAAAATGTATGGTTTAGCTGGTGGGCGTATTGGTTACGGAATTGCACATTCATCAACAATCGACGAACTTAACACATTGAAGTCAACTCCAAATATGTCTGTTAGCGTTGTATCGACTGCGGCTGCAATCGCTTCTTTAAATGATAATAAATTCATTCAACAAGTTTATGCTTCCAATCAGGAAGTAAAAAAATATACAATAGATCAACTTACTCAATTAAACCTCGCTTGTATTCCGTCGTATTCCAATTTTATTTACTTCTCTTTAGAAAATTATAAAAAAGATTATTTCAAACAATTAGAAAATCATAATATTCAAGGAACAAGAATCTATGAAGAAAACGGAAAATGGACCCGAATTACAATTGGCACAATGAAAGAAATGCAACGATTTATTGAAGCTATAAAATAAAGTTTACAATACTTTTGGCATCATAATTAATTAACAGCCTACTGCGGTAAAAACTCCAATAGGCTTAATTACTTTTCTTTTTTCACCTGGTTTAGACAAATACAGCGTTGGACTCGTAACATTATAATGACTGGCAGTATCAATAATCAAATCTAATTTATTATCATCATCAAGATCTCCGCCAAAAATTATTTTGATCATTTGATCGTCAAAATTTTTCTTTGCAACCAAAAGCTCCGTCATTTTCTTTCCGTCAATAACAGCTGTTAAGTATAATTTATAATTCGAAACTACAATCCAATCGGAATCCGGTTCTTCTTTTTTCTTTTTCCCTGTTGCATATAAAGTGTATTCAATGCCTTTGAAATTAAATTTAAAACTTTCTTCAGGATAAATACTCTCCGGTATTTTGACGCTTGATATATTTCCATCAACAAAATAAGGCAGTTTTTCAATTAAAATCACACAGGAATCTTTTACAGAAGCGCTAACCTCCCAACCTGTTTTGTCTTCTTCATTTTCATCAATTATAGGATCATTAACACGTTTGAAAGACACTTTAGTTTCAGAAAGCGAATAATCATTATTGTTTTTAAAAAGGCCAAACCAAACTTTCTTATCATAATTCTCCTCCACTTCATCATAATGAAATGTTTCCAATCGAAGAATTTTAACGGGCAAAGTACTGTCGACCGGAAAAGAAAAATCATTTTCTACAGGAGCATTAACGGCAAGTTTAGAATCCTCATTTGAGTCTTTACTTATAGTGCTGCTTATTGCGGTTTCCGTTTTGGGTTTATTACAACTTAAGAATTGAAAAATTATAATTAAAAGAAATAATGTTTTAAAGGCTGCTTTCATTTATTTGGTTGGGTTAATAAGGGGAATCAAACATACAAAAGAAAATGTCAATACTATGAGATGAATGTAAAAATTGAATTACGAAATTGAAAATATTTTATTAAGAAAACTTATTAAAAGTATTCTAAAAGCAATTAAAATTTCATTTCGATATTTTACCAAAATCTAACTCAAATAAATTATAATCCTTACTTTTGAACTCAGAATTATCCCAAATTTCGGGATTCAAAAAGCCTTTTATTTATGGAAATCCAATCCAATTTTTCTTTAAAAAACTACAATACTTTTGGTATCGAAGCCAGCGCCAGACAATTTATCGCAGTACATTCGGTTGCTGAATTAAAAACCATTTTACAAGAACACAAAAACGAGAAAAAATTTATTTTAGGGGGCGGAAGCAATATGCTTTTGACTAAAGACATTGATGCTTTGGTGATTCATATTGATTTAAAAGGTAAAAAAATCATCAAAGAAGATGAAGATTCTGTTTGGGTTGAAAGTCAGGCTGGCGAAACCTGGCATGATTTCGTATTGTGGACAATCGACAATAATTTTGGCGGTTTAGAAAACATGTCTCTTATTCCGGGAAATGTTGGTACAACTCCAGTTCAGAATATTGGTGCCTACGGAACAGAAATAAAAGACACCTTTATTTCTTGCGAAGCGATAAATATTGAATCTCAGGAAACAAAAACTTTCACGAATGCCGAATGTAATTTTGGTTATAGAGAAAGCATCTTTAAAAATGAAGTTAAAGATCAATATATTATTACATCTGTAATTTATAAATTGACCAAACGTAATCATAAAATCAATACTTCTTACGGAGATATTACTGCTGAATTAGCTAAAAACAACATTACAAATCCAACTTTAAAAGATGTGAGTAATGCTGTAATTGCCATTAGACAAAGTAAATTACCAGATCCAAAAGAACTGGGAAACAGCGGAAGTTTCTTTAAAAATCCGATTCTATTGAAATCTGATTTCGAAAAAATCCACCAGAAATTTCCAGAAATGAAATATTATGAAGTTTCTGAAACCGAAGTAAAAGTTCCGGCTGGCTGGTTAATTGAACAAGCTGGTTTTAAAGGAAAACGTTTTGGTGATGCAGGGGTTCATAAAAATCAAGCTTTGGTTTTGGTAAATTATGGAAACGCAACCGGACAAGAAATTTTAGCAGTTTCGAAAGATGTTCAG
This sequence comes from Flavobacterium sp. JAS, assembly GCF_020991455.1. Lineage (GTDB taxonomy): Bacteria > Bacteroidota > Bacteroidia > Flavobacteriales > Flavobacteriaceae > Flavobacterium. Next base: position 289,782 of record NZ_JAJMOX010000009.1, on the reverse strand, counting down.
AAAACAGTTTTTGAAACTTTCGGGATTCATATTGAAGCAGAAGTTAATGTGATTTAGATTTTTTTTGCCAAGAATTCACGAATTATTATTAATTAATAATATTGTCAGACTGAACGAAGTCGAAGTCGTTTTCCGATTTTAAAGCATTTCGACTTCGCTCAGTCTGACAATTGAATAAAATATAAATAATGTATACACCTGACATATTCAAAGACGAAGATCCGGAATCTATCAGAACTTTTTTGAAAGAAAATAGTTTTGGAATTCTGATCAATCAAACTCACGGAAAATTGTGCGCAACCCACATTCCGATAGAACTTGAATTGAATGCTGACGGGAAAGAAATTCTGCAAGGGCATCTTTCTAAACTTAATCCGCAAGCAGAAGGTTTTGCTGAAAACGATCAGGTTTTAGCAGTTTTTACAGGTCCGCATAGTTACATTTCTCCCTCTTGGTATGATCATGAAAATGTACCAACATGGAATTATATAGCCGTACATGTTTACGGACGAATTAAGATTGTTGACGAAGCTGCCACTATAGAGCAACTTAAAAAGTTGGTCGATAAATACGAAGCTAATTCTGTAAATCCAATTCGTGTCGAGAATTTATCAGCAAAGACAATGCGCGAAGCCAGAGGAATCTTTGGTTTTGAAATTGAAATTGACGAGATTCAGGCCACCAAAAAACTATCCCAAAACAGAGACGATCACAATTATAAAAACATAATTTCAGAATTAGAAAAAAGCGAAAACCCTCAGGCTATTGCTGTTGCGAAAGAAATGTTGAAATGCCGAAAGTAAATCGGCTTTAGCCATTGAAATCTAGGAATTCATAAGTACATTTGCACGCGCAAGATTCAGAAATTAAAAGACATTAAAATCAGATGCTTATAACTTTATTTTACTTCTTTATTGCTATTGTTGTTATTCAAATTTTCTACTACTTAGGAATTTTTGGAAAATTTGCCTTTGCTAAACCACAAGAGATTACATCAAAAAAACTCCCTGTTTCAGTAATTGTCTGTGCTAAAAATGAAGAAGAAAATGTTAAAAAGTTTATTCCGTTATTAGCAGAACAAGATTACCCTGATTTTGAAATTGTTTTAATAGACGATGCTTCAAGCGACGAAACATTAGAAGTTTTTGAAGAATTTGAAAAACAATACCCAAACATTCGTTTGGTTAAAGTACAAAATAATGAAGCCTTTTGGGGAAACAAAAAATATGCGCTGACATTAGGCATCAAAGCTTCTAAAAAAGATTACCTATTATTTACAGATGCCGATTGTTATCCAACTTCAAAAGACTGGATCACAGCTATGACTTCGCACTTTACAATGAACAAAACTATTGTTCTGGGTTATGGTGGTTACGAAAAAGTAGAACGTTCATTATTAAATAAAGTTATCCGTTTTGAAACTGTTTTAACGGCTGTACAATATTTTTCATGGGCAAAGATTGGGCTTCCATACATGGGAGTTGGACGAAATCTGGCTTACAAAAAAGAAGAATTCTTTAATGTTAATGGTTTCATCGATCATATTCAGGTTCGTTCCGGCGATGACGATTTGTTTATCAATCAGGCTGCACATAAAGCAAATACTGCAATTTCTTACACGCCTGAAAGTTTCACCTATTCAAAACCAAAAGAAACTTATAAAGAATGGTTTACTCAAAAAAGAAGACATGTTTCTACTGCAGAACACTATAAGTTTTTTGACAAAATGCAATTGGGTCTATTCTTTAGTACACAATTATTATTCTTTTTATTAGTTATCCTTTTATTGGCATTCCAGTTTCAATGGATTGCTGTATTGGCTATTTTGGCAACACGTTACACCGTTGCCTGGACAGTAATTGGATTTTCTGCTGGAAAATTAAAAGAAAAAGATATTAAAGTTTGGTTTCCAGTTGTAGAAATCATGCTTATATTCACGCAAATTAATATCTTTATAACTAATCTCTTTTCAAAACCTGTACATTGGAAATAAATTCTAAAATAGAAAAAGCAAAAAAAGGTGACCAAATTGCCTTTACTTTTTTATTAGATTATTACTGGAATGAGGTGTACGGCTTTATGCTAAAACGTACCGAAAACGAAACTACTGCCGAAGATATTACCATTGAGACTTTCTCAAAAGCTTTTGACAAAATAGCCACATACAATTCTGAATTTCAATTCAATACCTGGTTAATTGCCATTGCAAAAAACGTTTACATTGATTTACTTCGAAAAAAGAAAACTAATCTTTTTATAGAAATCACTGACGCCGAAGATCAGCAGGCTTATAATATTGCTGACACTACTCCATCTGCTGAAGATGCTTTAATTAAAGAGCAAAACCTCTCCCGATTGCTTCTTTGCATCAAAGAATTAAAACCCCACTATCAGGAAGTAATTCAGTTACGTTACTTTCAGGAAATGACTTATCAGGAAATTGCCGTAAAGATTGACGAGCCTCTGAGCAACGTAAAAGTGAAATTACTTCGTGCAAAAAAATTATTAGCAGAAATCATTGAACGTAATAGATAATTTATTATCTTTAAGAAAAGAATAACATATCTATGTATTTATTCTTAAAAAAATAAATTATTCACATACTAAAATAACAACACCTACGTTGTTAGCTAAAACCAAAAACCTTATCGCTTATGATTTAAAGTTACTTAACCTTAAAATCCAAAAATCATGTCTAAATCAAACATCTACGAAACCACTTGGACCGACCTTGTTTTCGAAAACAAAAACAAAGAGTACGGCGCGTATCAATTACGTCAGGAAAATTCTAAAACTACAATTACAGCACTATTTGCAGGACTGTTATTATTAGCAAGTCTGGGAACTGCGTCGATGTTGATTAATAAGTTTAGAGGCGGCACTGTCATAGAGACACCAACCGCTCCTGATATTCCAATACATCCAACAAAAGTTGACATTCACCCGAACGTAGTAGAACCGCCAAAACCAATTGCGCCTCCACAACAAACTGCACCAGCTCCTGAAGTAGTTCAGTTAACACATCCTGTGGTTGCTGCAACTCCTGAGGCTGCACCGGAAATTGCAACTAATAAACAAAATAGCCCTGCTATTGACAATGCTACGCCAGGAAACGGAACTCCTAGTAATAATGCATTACCTGGTGGTAACGGTCCAGAAACGATAGTAACACCATCAGTGAATCCAGAGATTCCTGTAATAGCAGCTGCATTAGACAAATTACCAGAATTTCCTGGGGGAATCAATAAGTTTTACACTTTCGTGGGAAATAATTTCAACAGACCGGAATTAGATGCAGAAAAAACATTAAAAGTATATGTTTCTTTTGTGATCGAAAGAGATGGTTCAATGACTGACATCGAAGTAAAAAGAGATCCAGGTTACGGAATGGGTAAAGAAGCGATCAGAGTATTAAAATCATTAAAAACAAAATGGAGTCCGGGAATGCTAAACGGAAAAGCGGTGAGAACTGCCTACAATCTCCCAATAACAATAAAAACAGAACTAGAATAATAAATAGAGAAAAGCAGAACTTAGGTTCTGCTTTTTTTTGCTTTTGTTTTTACCATTAAGAGATTAAGAAAAATTAAGTTTTCTAGTCAATTTAATAATACTAATTTTAACCTCACGCAGAACCTCAATCTTATTTAAACTTAATGCCTTTTACTTTTTCTCATCCAGCAATAGTTTTACCTCTCAGATATTTACCTTCAAAATGGCTTTCGCTAACAGGTTTAGTAATTGGAAGTATAACTCCAGATTTTGAATATTTCATTCGAATGAAAGTTCAAAGCAATTATAGCCATACATTTTACGGAATATTCTGGTTTGATTTGCCATTAGCCATCTTACTATCTTTTATTTTTCATAATTTTATTTGTGATGCATTATTTTATAATTTACCTGATTTTATAAAACAACGAGTAATTGATTATACTTCATTTGATTGGAACACTCATTTTAAACAAAATTGGATTATTATTCTAATTTCGATAATCATAGGCATCGCTTCTCACCTACTTTGGGACGGTTTTACACACAATCATGGTTATTTTGTAGATCAAATTCCTTTATTAAAAAACAACTTCATCGTTTTTGGAAATGAAATTCCGATTTGGAAAATAGCACAACATTTAAGCACTTTAATAGGCGGAATAGTAATTGTAATCGCATTATTAAAGCTACCAAAAAGCAAAATCCAAAAACCTTTTAATTATAAAAAATACTGGATTACAATTATTATCTGCACAATAATTATCTCAATTCTTAGATTTTTTATTCATTTTAATATAAAAGCCTTCGGCAACATATTTGTTACGTTAATTTCAGCTTTTTTAATTTCTTTAATTTTAACTCCTTTGTTAATTAAATTTAGGGTCAGTCAGAAGATTTAACAAAATGAATTACTTTTACACTTCCTAAGAAGACAAAAAAATTGTAATCAAATTAAAAACTAAAAAATGGGAATATTTTCGGCTATTCTTGGCAATGCTGGTTCAGTAAGTCAAGATGATTTACTTAAAAAATACGGACAACTTTTAACTGACAATGAAGAAATCGAAATGGGTTTTAAACTAATCCGTGATACTTTTATCTTCACTAACAAAAGATTAATTCTAGTTGATGTACAAGGAATAACAGGTAGCAAAACCGAATACAAATCGATTGCTTACAAAAGCATTACCAGATTTAGCGTAGAAACTGCAGGAACTTTTGATCTTGATGCTGAATTAAAAATCTGGGTTGCCAGCGAATTGCAACCAAGTATCGTAAAACAATTCAACAAATCTGTAAATGTTTATGATGTGCAAAAAGTATTAGCCTTTCACGTTTTAGGTTAATCTTAAAAATAAAAAAACCGACAAAGTTTTGAAACTTGTCGGTTTTTATTTTTCTAACAGAAATTATTATTTCTTTTTAGTTGTTGTCTTTTTAGTGGTAGTAGCTTTTTTAGCCGGTGCCGTATTTACAATTTTCTGTTGCACATAAGGTTTATACAAACCATCTTTCTCTGCACGTTTTTTAGCATCTTCAGCTCGTTGTTTTGAATCAGGGTGAGAACTCATCATCTGGTCAATAAATGAAGCTTCGGTTCCTTCACTCATTTTAGCTAAAATTCTAAAAGCAGATTCTTCGGCATTTACATTATAACCATTCTTTTTCATGAAGTTATAAGAGAATAAATCAGCTTCAGCTTCTTGCTTGCGGCTAAATTTACTGTCAACAATTGCACTTCCTATTTTCCCTAATTGACTATCTGTAACACTTGCAACCGTTGCTGATTGTGAAGCTGCTGCATCCATTAAAGCTTCTTTTTTGTAAGCTGCTTTGATAGCATCTTGTGAATCGTGATTTGCAACGTGACCAATTTCGTGACCAATTACAGCAAGTAACTCATTATCATCCATGATATCCATTAAACCAGAATATACACGAACGCTTCCGTCTGCTGTTGCAAAGGCATTTACTTCTTTTAATTTGTAGACTTTGTAGTTTAAAGTATAACCATCACCAGCAGTATATTTCCCAAAGACCCTGTTCAATCTTAAAGTATAAGGATCAGTTGCTGCGGCAACCTCATTTTCTTTATCCATTTTCTCAACTGCTGCTTTAGATAACGCAGCTGCATCAGCATTGCTAAATGTAAAACCTGTAACTCCTTTTTGAACGGCTCCTATAGCTTTTTCTCCAAAATTAATTTGCGCATTCATTCTAGTGAAACCAAAAGTGGCAAATAAAACTCCCAATACAATAAATTTCTTTTTCATATTTTTTATTATTACAATTTAACAGCAAATGTAGTACAACATCAATGCCGTTTTATTTCATTTAAGGTTATTTTTTTAACAAATAAAGATATAAATTTTAAACGAGTAAAAATCAGTCCTTTATCATAATTATTCATCTTATTTCAATTAGCAGACAAAAAATAAGCTTTTTTACCCCACATCACAATTTAAAAACAATAATTTAACATCATCATGTAATTATCATCAAAATAGACTTTTATAAATCTTAATCAGATCAATACCAAATTAAATCTTAAACGAATCTCCAAATAAACTACAATGCTTATCTTTGTACTTTGAATTTTGATATATGGAAACAGTCATTGAAAATATACCAACTGGAAAACCTAAATGGTTAAAAGTAAAACTTCCAATTGGACAAAAATATACTGAACTTCGTGGTTTAGTTGATAAATACAGCTTAAATACCATTTGCACCTCCGGAAGCTGCCCTAATATGGGGGAATGCTGGGGCGAAGGAACGGCAACTTTTATGATTTTAGGAAATGTTTGTACACGTTCTTGCGGTTTCTGCGGTGTAAAAACCGGCAGACCTGAAACGGTAGATTGGGACGAACCTGAAAAAGTAGCACGTTCTATAAAAATCATGAACATCAAACACGCTGTAATTACAAGTGTTGACAGAGATGATTTGAAAGACGGAGGGTCTATTATCTGGATCGAAACAGTTAAAGCGATTCGCAGAATGAACCCAAATACTACTCTTGAAACTTTAATTCCTGATTTTCAAGGAATGGAAAGAAATCTTGATAGAATTGTAGAAGCAAATCCTGAAGTAGTTTCTCATAATGTTGAAACTGTACGTCGTTTAACTCGTGAAGTGCGTATTCAGGCAAAATATGATCGTAGCTTAGAAGTTTTGCGTTACTTAAAAGAAAAAGGCATCAACAGAACCAAATCAGGAATCATGTTAGGCCTTGGTGAAACTGAAGAAGAAGTTTTTCAGACTATGACAGATTTAAGAAATGCAAATGTAGATGTTGTTACAATTGGTCAATACCTACAACCAAGTAAAAAACATTTACCGGTAAAAGAATTTATCACACCTGACCAATTTGCAAAATACGAAAAATTTGGTCTTGAATTAGGTTTCCGCCATGTTGAAAGCGGGCCGTTGGTACGTTCTTCATACAAAGCACAAAAACATATTTTATAAAAAAAGGTTATTTGTTTAAGTGTTTATTCGTTTAATCGTCAAGATATAAAACTAATAAACAGTTAAGCGATTAAACAGATAAACATTAAATATTGAAAACTAGAATTGCTATAAACGGTTTTGGAAGAATTGGCAGAAATTTATTTCGTCTTCTTTTAAACCATCCTCAAATCGAAGTCGTTGCAATCAACGATATTGCTGATAACAAGACTATGTCGCATTTGATAAAATACGACAGTATTCACGGTGTTTTGCCTTTCAAAGTCAGTCATGACGAAGAAAGTATTATTGTCGATGGAAAGCATTTTATATTTTTTCATGAAAAGAGTATTTCAAATTTAGACTGGAAAAGTCATGATATTGATTTTGTAATTGAGTCTACCGGAAAATACAAAACACATGAAGAACTAAATGCGCATCTTGAAGCTGGAGCAAAAAAAGTAATTCTTTCAGCTCCTTCAGAAGTTGATACTATAAAAACAGTAGTTCTTGGTGTAAATGAAAATATACTGGACGGAACCGAAAATATTGTTTCGAATGCAAGCTGTACAACAAATAATGCCGCTCCGATGATTAAAATCATCGATGAATTATGCGGAATTGAGCAAGCTTACATCACAACAATACATTCTTACACAACTGACCAAAGTCTTCATGACCAACCACATAAGGACTTACGACGTGCAAGAGGTGCAAGCCAGTCAATTGTTCCAACAACTACAGGTGCAGCTAAGGCTTTAACAAAAATTTTTCCTAAATTGCATCATAAAATTGGCGGTTGCGGAATTCGCGTTCCTGTTCCGGATGGTTCATTAACGGACATAACATTTAATGTAAAACGCGCTGTTACTATTGAAGAAATTAATAACGCATTTGAAAAAGCATCAAAAACAAATTTAAAAGGAATACTAGATTATACAGAAGATCCAATCGTTTCGGTTGATGTAATTGGCAACACACATTCGTGTTTGTTTGACGCCCAACTAACATCTGTTATTGACAAAATGGTAAAAGTTGTAGGCTGGTACGATAACGAAATTGGATATTCATCAAGATTAATAGATTTGATTTTACTATTAGGGAAAACATAAAATTCATTGTAAAAGCATTGCCATACATATGAAATACCATCTTTTTATTCTTGTTTGTTTTACTTCGTTTTTGTATTCTCAAACCAAACAGAATACAGATAGTGTCTCCTATTATAACAAACTAGCAAACAAGAATCTTACAAAAAAAGATTATACCCAAGCTATTTTCTATACTCAAAAGTCTATTGATTTTTGCGAAAGCAATCATAAGACAGAAAACTTAGCCAACCAGACTTTCAAACTTGGCAAAATCTATTACCAGCAAAAAAATTACGACGAAGCATTAAAAAATTTCCACAAAAGTGTTTCTTTCTTTGACAATGTAAGACCAACCTGTACCAAAGTATTAGCACTACATTACATTGGCATAACCAATACCGCAAAAGGCAATTATGATGCTGCCGCCGTCTATTACAAAAAATCTGAAGATCTTTTAAAACAACTCAATCTTGCAGATCACTCTGAGGTTTTGAATTATCAGAAAGCAATGGCGCTAAAAACAAGTAAAAATTTACCTTTAGCAGCTCAGTCTTTTCAAAAAATAATTAAAAAACCAGATAATCCATCTCTTTTAAAAACAAAAACAGATGCCTATTATCAACTTGGAATAATTGAAACACACTTAAAACGAAACGATTCGGCGTTAATTTATTTTAACAACGCTTTAGATTATAATGCAAAAACCAATAATCTGTCTCAAAAATCCAGAATCATCTTAGGTATCAGCCACTATTACAAACAACACAAAAATTATGACCTGGCTTATTCTTATCTCGATGAACACTATCAGATAGAGAATTATCTTTTAAAACTCAAAAATGCAAAGGTTGATTTTAATGAATTTGAAAAATTCAAAAAAAATGAATCTGTAAACAATAATATTAAACGCGAAAGCGAAGAAAAAATCCAACTAAAAACGTATCGATATTCAAAACTGGTGAGTATTTTGGCGATTGCTCTTATTTCGATTTTATCTCTTTTAAGTTTAGCTTTATACAAAAACAACATTATTCGGAATCAGAATAATTTACTCTTACGAGAAAAAAACAAAGAACTAATTCTGGCAAAAAACAAAGCCGAAAAAGCATCAAAAGCCAGATCTGAATTCCTTTCAACTGTAAGTCACGAACTCCGGACACCTTTGAATGCAATTAACGGAATCACACATTTACTGCTTGAAGACAATCCTAAAAAAAGACAACTTAAGTATCTAGAGTCTTTAAAATTTTCAGGAAATTACCTGACCACCTTTATCAATGAAATTCTTGAAATCAATAAAATTGATTCGACTAAAGTCGAAATAGAAAACATTAGTTTCAATCTAAAAGAGTTATTATTCAACATTCAGAGTTCTCTGAAAGAATTAGCTACAGCCAATAAAAATTATTTCAATCTCGAAATAGATGAGGCAATCCCGGATAATTTAATAGGCGATCCAACCAAGTTATCTCAAATCATATTGAACTTAATAAACAATGCTTTAAAATTTACGCAAAACGGAAACGTAAACGTAATTGCAAAATTGTATGCTCAAGAGGAAGAAACCGCCACCGTATATTTTGAAATAGTAGACACCGGAATCGGAATTCCTGAAGATAAACTACAAACTGTTTTTGAAAGCTTCTCGCAAGGATCAATAGAAGTTAACAGAAAATATGGCGGAACCGGATTAGGTCTTACCATTGTAAAAAAACTTATTGAACTTTTGGGCGGTGAGATAAAACTAAAAAGTGAAGTTGGCAAAGGATCTACTTTTACCTTTAAACTAAATTTCAAGATCAACAACGAACCACTAGAAATCGTCGAAGAAGCAAAACCTTATAATGATAAGCAATTGAAACACAAATCTATTTTATTGATTGAAGACAACAAAATCAATCAAATGATTACCCGGAAAATGCTTGAAAACAAAGCCATTAGTTGTGAAATTCTCGATAATGGCGAAGATGCTGTCGAGCTTTTAAAAGTCAAACGCTTTGATATGATTTTAATGGATGTTCACTTACCAGGAATTAACGGAACAACGGCCACGCAACAAATCAGAGAATTTGACAAAACGACTCCAATTATTGCTTTAACAGCAATTTCGCTTGACGAAAACAGAGACATGCTTTTATCTTTCGGAATGAATGATGTTATTACAAAACCATTTGTTCCGGATGAATTTTACAGCATTATTGCTAAGTTTTTTGATTAGTTTTTTTTTAAGCTTCTGAATCGCTAAGGTCCTAAGTCTCTAAGATTTTTTGACATATTGCAGAACCGTTTTGTTAAAGTTTTGTTTATTATTGATGAAGGTGCTTTTTATTGGTAAATAATAGAGTTGCGAAACCAGTTTAGAATCTTTTAAACGAACATAATCTTTCTCTGTTGTAACAATCTTTTTGTTTTGCGCTTTATTCTGAATCATATCTAAATCTGAATCTAAAAAATGATGATGATCCGGAAAAGTTAAACATTCATCTTTTTCATTTTTTAAATAATCAAAAAATGGTGTTGGTTTTGCAATTCCTGCCAAAAGTAATTTCGATTCATTTTTAATTTCATTCACAGCAATTTGTTCATCTCTACTATAAATTGCATCATCATAATCTATGTAGCTAAAAAAAGATTGTTGCGCAGAACTTAACTTCAACTTCAATCTAATTTCTTCTTGTTTTTGAGCCGACAAATCTTTTGGGCATTTTGTCACCACAACGATATTAGCACGATTTGCTCCGCTTCTGCTTTCACGCAAGTTTCCGGTTGGCAACATAAAATCATCGGCATATAAATCATCATAAGCAGTCAATAAAATATAAAAACCAGCTTTTACTTTTCGATGTTGATAAGCATCATCTAACAAAATTACTTGAGGTTTTTCTTTTTGAGAGAGTAATTGTGTAATTCCGTTTGTTCGATTGGCATCAACTGCCACCTGAATATTTGGGAATTTTTGATAAAACTGAAAAGGTTCATCACCCAAAATCTCAGCATTTGAATTTGAATCTGCCAGCACAAAACCTTCAGACTTACGTTTATAACCTCGACTTAAAGTTGCTATTTTATATTGATCAGATAATAGACGAATCAGATATTCTATTTGAGGCGTTTTACCCGTTCCGCCAACACTAAGATTTCCAACGGCAATAACCGGAATATCAAATGAGGTAGATTTTAGAATTCCCTTATCAAAAAGAAAATTTCTGATTGAAGTAATGAATCCGTATAAAATGGCAAACGGAAAAAGTATTTTTCGAAGTATATTCATTTTACGAAAGTATAATTTTTTTCGTTAATTTGTTTCGGGTTTCACGTTTCAAGTTTTACCCACAACATGAAACCTGAAACAAATAAAACCTGAAACTAAAAGTAAAAAATGAAAATCAAAAATATAATAGAAGTTCTCGAAGAAATGGCACCTTTGGCTTACGCCGAAGATTTTGACAATGTTGGACTTTTGGTTGGAAATTCTGATACTGAAAGTATCGGAGTTTTAGTTTGTCATGATGCTTTAGAAAATGTAATTGACGAAGCTATTGCTAAAAACTGCAATTTAGTCGTTTGCTTCCACCCGATTTTATTCTCAGGAATTAAAAAAATTACAGGCAAAAACTATGTTGAGCGTGCGATCCTGAAAGCTATTAAAAATGATATTGCCATTTATGCCGTTCACACCGCACTTGATAATCATTCACAAGGTGTAAATAAAATATTTTGTGATGCATTGGGCTTAACCAACACAAAGGTTTTGATCCCGAAACAAAACTTTATTCAAAAATTAGTTACTTATACAACTCCCGATAATTCAGATAAAGTTCGCAATGCCATGTTTGAAGCTGGGGCCGGAACCATTGGAAATTATGACAATTGCAGTTTTAATACCGAAGGCTTTTTTACCTTTAAAGGAAATGAAGACAGCAATCCTGTAATTGGAGAAAAAGGAAAATTACATACGGGAACTGAAATAAAAATTGAAGTTGTTTTTGAAAAACACTTACAATCTAAAATCTTAAAAGCACTTTTTGCCAATCATATTTATGAAGAAGTGGCTTATGAAATTTACGACCTTCAAAACTCGCATCAAAATATTGGATTGGGAATGATTGGAGAATTTGAAACTGAAATAGACGAAAAAGAGTTTCTGCTTTTTGTAAAAGACAAAATGATTGCTGACGGAATTCGTCATTCTGCTTTTCGAGGAAAAAAAATAAAGAAAGTAGCCGTTTTGGGCGGTTCTGGAAGTTTTGCCATAAAAAATGCAATTATGGCTGGAGCCGATGCGTTTTTGACTGCCGATTTAAAATACCATCAGTTTTATGAAGCTGAAAACCGACTTCTTTTAGCCGATATTGGTCATTTTGAGAGCGAACGCTATACAAAAAACTATATTGTTGATTATCTTCGAAAAAAAATCCTTAATTTTGCAATCATTTTATCAGAAGAAAATACAAATCCAGTTAAGTACTTATAGAATATGGCGAATACGAAAGAATTAAGTGTTGAGGACAAGTTAAGAGCAATATACGATTTACAGCTTATTGACTCTAGAATTGACGAAATCAGAAACGTAAGAGGAGAACTTCCTTTAGAAGTGGAAGATTTAGAAGATGAAGTTGCAGGTTTAAGCACTCGTTCAGAGAAACTGAAAAGTGAACTTGAAGTGATTGAAGATCTTATCAAAGCAAAGAAAAATGCTATTGATGAGCACAAAGAGGTTATCAAAAAATACACAAAACAACAAGAATCAGTTCGTAATAACAGAGAATTTAATTCTTTGACTAAAGAGGTTGAATTTCAAGAATTAGAAATTCAATTGGCTGAAAAGCAAATCAAAGAAATGAAAGCTTCTATCGAACATAAAAAAGAAGTTACTTCTAATTTAAAAGAAAAACTTGACGCTAAAAGCACTCATTTAAAACATAAAAAATCTGAATTAGATGCTATTATGGCTGAAACTCAAAAAGAAGAGATCTTCTTGTCTGAGAAATCAGCTGAGTTTTCTGCTCAGATCGAAGAAAGATTATTAGCTGCTTATACTAGAATCAGAACTAGTGTTCGTAATGGTTTAGCGGTTGTATCTATCGAAAGAGGAGCTTCTGCAGGATCATTCTTCACTATTCCGCCACAAACTCAGGTAGAGATCGCTTCTAGAAAGAAAATCATTACTGATGAGCACTCTGGAAGAATTTTAGTTGACAGCGCATTAGCTGAAGAAGAAAAAGAAAAAATGGAACAATTGTTCTCTAAATTCTAAATAAGAGTCCCGATCTAATCGGGACTTTTTTTTGCTTAAAATTATCAGCTAATTTAGCTCACATTATTCTTCGCCACGAATTTCACTAATTCCCACTAATTTATATTTTGTTTATCTAATAAGAATAAAAATTCGTGCTAAATTTGTGTAATTCGTGGTGAATCTTTTTTAGATCAAGTTTCGAATTAATTATATTTTATCATTAAACTACTTGTTTTGGGAATTAAAAAAGGAATTCGTTTCATTACATTAAAATCAGTTGGATCATACATTAACTTCTTGAGTTACGTTCGTCCGCAAAAAGCTGTCGAACTTTCGTATGCCCTTTTTAGCCAGCCGAGAATTGGCAGATTACAAAAAGACAGTTTACCAAAAATTCTAAGAAATATTGAAACAGAAACGTTTCATCATAACGAACATCACTTTCAGACGTATGTCTGGAAAGGGAACGAAACCAAAATTCTTCTTGTTCACGGATGGGAAAGCAATTCTTCGCGTTGGAAAAAGACTTTACCACATCTTCAAAAATCGGGAAGCACTATTATCGCCATTGATGCACCGGCTCACGGACAAAGCAGCGGTAAAGAATTTAATGTTCCGCTTTATGCTGAGTTCATTAATAAAGCTGTCGAGAAATATCAGCCTAACATTATAATTGGGCATTCTATTGGCGGCATAGCCTGTGTTTATCACCAATATTTATTCCCAAATACCAGCATTAATAAAATGGTAATTCTTGGAGCTCCATCAGAATTAAAAACTTTAATTGACAATTATGTCTCAATGTTAAGTTTGAATACCAGAATGTTTTCACTTTTAGAAGGCAAATTCATGAATCGTTTCAACTTTAAACTGGAAGATTTCTCCGGACAAAGATTCGCTGCAGAATTTAATATCCCAGGTTTAATTGCACATGATACATCAGATAATGTTGTGGCTTTTGAAGAAGGAAAGAAAATTGCAAGTAATTGGAAAAACAGTCAGTTTATTGAAACCAAAGGCTTAGGCCACGGAATGCATGATGACGAATTGTATCAGAAAGTTATTGAGTTTTTGTTTGCTTCTTAAAGGTTCAAAGGCGCAGAGGTTCAGAGGAACAAAGGTTTTGTTCCTTATTTATAAAGGCTAATATTCTGATGTTTTTCTTTTAACTATAAAAAACAACCACAATATTGTCATTTCGACGAAGGAGAAATCTTCGCAAGAAACTCCGCAGCAATTATCAGTCTTTGTCGATTTTGCAACGAAGATTTCTCCTTCGTCGAAATGACAAGATTGCGTGAAATCTAAAATCTAAAATTCTAAGAAACCACTATCTTAAAATATTTCAACAACTCTTTTTCCCCTTTTCCGGTAATAATTATAGCTCTTGAATCTTTGGTTCTTCTCAACCAATCTTCGTTTATCATTTTATTGAACAAAAGTGAACCAATAGAACCTGCAATATGATTTCTTCTTTCACTCCAATCGAGGCATGGTTTTAAAAATATCCGTTTTTGCTTTTGGGCTTCTTCTATATTAATCCCAAAATCAGAAAACCATTTTTCTCCTTCTGAACTAATTTCAAAAGCATTTTTATTTTCGATTATTATCTTTTGCTTTAATAAACTATCGGCTAAAGCCACACCAATTTTTCCCGCTAAATGATCGTAGCAAGTTCGGCAATATTTAATTGGAGGATATTTCTCCGTTTCTTTTTTGGATTGAATTTCAGGTTTCGGGATGAGGTTTGCCATTGCTTCAACAACATACGCTACTTCCTTATTCGAAAATCTGTAATATTTATGACGTCCTTGTTTTTCCACACTTAGCAAATCAGCGTCTAGAAGTTTAGCGAGATGCATGCTCATATTTTGCGGAGATGTATTTACCGCAACTGAAAGTTCTGTGGCTGTAAATGCCCTTCCGTCGAGCAATGTCCACATAATTGCAGCACGAGTTGGATCTCCAATTAAAGTTGCGGCTTTTATAAATTGATCTTCCATTTGGGTTTTTATAGTTAAGTACAGAATGAAGTATCCTTTTGTAAAGTTAAATAACTTTGCTAAAAAAAGTAAACATGATCTCTTCTTTATTCTTGCAATCTGATGTTTCTGATCCTTATTTAATATATGAAAATATGTTGAACCAAAATCCCGTTTATTGGGATGAAACCAGCAAAATATGGGCAATATACTCTTATAAATATTCTGTTGAAGTTCTAAAAAATACTAAAGCACATGTTCCGGATATAAATCCTGATAACGTTCAAAAACTGAATACAACTTCTTTAGATATTCTGAAAAACTTGACCCGATTATCAAATGGAATTGATCATGAAATTGCGCGAGAAATTGCGACAATACTTTTTTCTAAAATGAAATCAATTGAAATTCGTCCAATTATTGCTACATTAATTCAAAATGATTTAGTCGAAAATAAAATAGATTGGGTAAATTCTGTATCCAAAAAACTACCCATTTTAATTCTTCTGAAAAGTTTCGATTTTGACGCTAACGATTCTGATTTTATTTCTAAGAAAATCGAAACGATCGTCAGAATAATACTTCCTAAGAAAACCATTGAAGAAGTAAATGCTATCAATAAAATTTCAGAGGATTTGTTTTTCATAATTAAAAAGCAATTATCAACTTTTACCTTTGAATCATTATTATTTAGTATTGCACAAAAGCATAAAATGGCATCTGATCAGGTTATAAAAATAGCTGTGAGTAATTTAATCGGATTATTTATTCAGAGTTATGACGCTGGTCGTGGAATTTTGAGCAATTCGTTGTTGCAAATTATTCAGAATAAAACTTTTTCGAATAAAGTAACAATAGAAAAATCAGTTATAGAAACGCTACGATTTGATCCCCCAATTCACAATACAAGAAGAATTGCAACTGAAGATTTTTCTATCGGCGAAAGCCTTATTAAAAAGAATGATTTAATATTAATTGTTCTGGCTTCGGCAAATCGTGATTCTGAAAAGTTCGAGAATGCCATGACTTTTGATATTGGAAGAAATAACAATAATGAGCATTTAACTTTTGGGATTGGCGGTCATATGTGCCTCGCAAAATATTTCTCGATTCAATTAGCTACTGAAACTTTATGGTTTTTATTTGATGAATATAAAACGATAACAATTTTAGAAAATAACATTCCATACGAATCTATGATCAATGCCAGATTACCTAAGAGTATTTGGATTTCGATATTATAATTTAAAAACAGAAAAATGATAGCAGTAATTTTTGAAGTAATTCCCAATGAAGGAAAAAAAGGAGAATATCTTGATATAGCAGCAAGTCTACGACCGGAATTAGACAATATAGATGGTTTTATATCTATCGAAAGATTTCAAAGTTTTAGTAATCCTGAAAAAGTTTTGTCTTTGTCTTTTTGGAGAGATGAAGAAAGTATTCAGCAATGGAGAAATCTCGAGATGCATCGCCACGCACAATCAAAAGGAAGAAATGAGGTTTTTAAAGATTATCATTTAAGAATTGCAACCGTAGTTCGTGATTACGGAATGTTTGACAGAAAAGAAACTCCTAAAGATAGTTCTGAGTTTCATTCTTGAAAAAAGGTTCAAAGGTGCAGAGCTTCAAAGGGACAAAGGTTTTTCTTTTGAGGTTCTAAGATGCTAAGGCACTAAGATTCTAAGTTTTTTTTCTTTGATTAAAAAAGAAACCTCTTTTTTAATCAAAGAAATGCAAAAAATCTAAAATTCTAAGAAGTCCACCAATCTAAAATCTAAACTCTGAAATCTAAAATTATAAGAAGTCTAAATTTTGACTACTTTTGCAGTATGGAAGAGAATTTAAAACGTCTTAATAAATTTATTGGAGAAACAGGGTATTGTTCTCGTCGTGAAGCCGATAAACTTATTGAAGAAGGACGTGTAACGATAAATGGTGTTGTACCAGAAATGGGAACCAAAGTTTCGCCAGATGATGAAGTACGTATTGACGGAAAATTAATTGTTGAGAAACACGAAAAATTAGTGTATTTGGCTTTCAACAAACCTGTTGGAATTGAATGTACTACTAATCTAGAAGTTCGAAATAATATTGTGGATTATATTAATTATCCAAAACGTATTTTTCCGATTGGAAGATTGGATAAAGCCAGTGAAGGATTAATTTTCATGACAAATGATGGTGATATCGTAAACAAGATTTTGCGTGCCAGAAACAATCACGAAAAAGAATATACTGTAACGGTTAACAAACCTATTACAGATCGCTTTATAGAACGAATGGGAAATGGTGTTCCGATTTTAGATACGGTTACCCGAAAATGTAAAGTAGAACAAATAAGTAAATACACGTTTAAAATCATTTTAACGCAGGGTTTAAACCGTCAGATTCGTAGAATGACAGAATACTTGGGTTATGATGTTACGGCGCTTAAACGTATCCGAATTATCAATATATCGCTTGATATTCCGGTGGGTCGTTATCGCGATTTGACTGATGATGAGATTAAGGAATTGAATCTTTTAATTGAACCATCAAGCAAAACCGAGGAAGCGAGTTTACCAAAAGTAGAAACTCCTAAAACTCCTCCTCCAAGCAGAAGAACTGAATTTATCTCAAAATACGATCCCCGATTTAAGAAAAAAGGAGATTATTAAATTCAATATAAAATAAAGAAATCCCATTTGTTGCTGACGAATGGGATTTCTTTTTATTTTAACGCATAGTAACATAGATTTTCTACTCTTAAAAAAGGCGTTTCACTTATTTAAATTCACATAGCTATGTGCAAATCTAGATTTGTTTTTTATTCATTTTAAATTCTATATTTCTATGTGTTGATTTTTTTTGCCACAAATTTCACAAATTTTCACAAATTTAATATAGCTATGGCTAGCTATGTGTTAAGAAATGAGTTTCTTTTTTATTACCTTTTCACAGAAACGAAAATCTATGTTTCTATGTGTTAAATAAAATTTCCCGAATTACATACTAAGGATTATTAAAACTGTATTATCAAAACCATCTTCTTCTTTTAAATAAAAATGCTCCGCAGGAAGACAAAATAACAGATACAAAAAGAAGAATCCAAAATCCGTATTTACTTTCTTCTAATCCATTTGGGACATTCATTCCGTACAAACTCGCGATTAAAGTTGGGATCATTAGAATAATAGAAATCGAAGTCATTTGCTTCATGATATTATTCATATTATTTGAAATCACAGAAGCATACGCATCCATCATTCCTGTCAAAATATTACTATAAATATTGGCTGTATCTTGCGCCTGACTTATTTCGATATCGACATCTTCCAACAAATCCGGATCAAAATGTTCTCTGTGGGCTTTTAGATTTTTAATTCGATGAAACAAAACATCGTTTCCTTTTAAGGAAGTAATAAAAAATACCAGACATTTTTCGATTTGCAAAAGTGCTTGCAACTCTGCATTCTTGATCGATTTTTCTAAATTATCTTCCGCGAGTTTTATCTTTTGATTGATTTGTTTCAGATATTTTAAATACCAAACACTTGATGACAATAATAATCTTAAAACAAGATCGAAATTGTCCTTGATATGTATATTTTTTCGTTTGGTATATTGAACAAAATCAGAGATTATTTCTGTTTCGTAAAAACTGATGGTAACACAAATATCCTTTTTAAAAATCACACCAAGCGGAATGGTTTGAAAAGGTAATTTAACATCATTGCTTTTTATGGGAACACGCATAATAATTAACGTCCAGCCATCTTCTATCTCGATACGAGGCCTTTCGTCAATATCTTCAATATCATTATAAAAGGCTTCGGGAATTTGAAGTTCTTCTAGTAAATATTTCTTTTCAGTTTCTGACGGAGATTCTACATTGATCCAGCAATCTGGAGTCCATTCTTGTGTTGCGATTAATCCGTTGTTGTTATTGTAAAAGGCTTTCATTTCAAAATTGCGGGTTTTATCATAGCAATTTGAAAAAGATCAAAAGCTATTTTAATTAAATACTAACGAATAATAATCGTCCATTGGAGAAGTTTTTTTTTAAAGTGTTGCAAAAGTATCCTTTATTTTTTGAACCAAAAACTTTACAGTAATAATTAGGCATTAAAAAACCGTCTTAGTAATTTACATAAGACGGTTTTACTACAAATTCTATTCTTATTCTTTCTTTAAAAACTCATAATACAAAGCTTTAGATAAAAATGTTTTTTCCTGATATATAAAAATATCATTTTCTTTATCTAACTCTCCATAAGATTCTTTAATGTTATTTTGCAAAAAATACTCCCTTCGAGCTTCATCATTAAAATCCAAACTACTTAAAAATCTTGGTTCAACTCCCTTGTTTACCGAAATATTGTAGTTTGTAATTAGATTTCCCCAATTTACAAAACTGCATAAAAGTATTGTTCCGTAGAAATACCAAACCATTTGATTGATTAAATAAGCATTAGTTTTTTGTCTTCTAATTTTTAAGAATGTAAACACTAAACCAATAATTGCCAAAATCAGAAAAGCAAAAACTCCCAATCGTTTGTAGGTTAACCCGAAGAATGAAACATATTCTGAGTTTTTAATGATTGTACTTACAATTAAAACTCCATTTAATACGATCCATATTTTAGCCAGCGCTTTAAGATTCGTTGCTTTTTTATCAAAATTGAATCCGCCTTTAAAGTAAAATAAGATCACTCCAACGGCCATAATGATTGAAAAAATAACTGAATTTACTCTTTCGTGTGTATCTGAGCTAAGTTTTGTTTTTTCTACTACTTCAAAAAACTGCTCATAATTATAGGTTACAATAAAAATTAAAAGCATAAAATTTAATAGCAGTAAAGTGATCTCACCACTTTTTCTTTCGAAATCCAGATCAAGAAATGAAAATGTTTGTTGGTTTTTCACTTCGGCAATATTGTTGAATTCATTGTCTAACATTTCGTTTTTTTCATAACAAATCTCCGGAACCCAATAATTCCAAAAACTGAAAGCGATATAAAACCCCAATAATCCAATTAAAATAACTTGTACGATATCAAGATCTAAAGTATAATCTGTTAGCAAAGAAGAAAAATGGGTACTTCCGAATGAATAAGCTGCAAAAAACACAATTAGAAAGATTGTTGGAATAATAAAATAAGCTACTAGTTTTTTAGCAAAGTTATTATGAATTTTTCTTTCGGGAAGCCATTGGCTAAACATAAAAACACGACCTAAAGTGGTGAATGCATTTAAAAACACAAGCGGAAAAATCTGTATTATTTTAAGCTGTGAATCCTGCGTCTTGAATTGTAAAAATAGAACAGACATTGCCAAAGCCAGGAAAGAAGCGAAATCTCCGTACCAAGCAAAGGCTAAGCATGATAAAACCGATGTCACAACTAAGATTAAATGCGACCTGTCGACAAACCGATCCTGAAATGAATACGAGATCAGGCAGGTTAAAAATAGTCCAAAAATAGCGAGATTCACTCCTACTGACTCGTTGTAAAATAGCAGTGTAAAAATCAAACTGCAAGCTAGAATAATCTGGTGTTTTTTCATATTTGTTGAATTTATTTTCATTGTTTCAAATTTTAAAAGTACTTTGTATTTCAAAGCGTTTAGACAAAAAAATATAGTTATTACGATTTCATTAATTTTTCAAGGTAAGATAAGTGTTCTTTAAAAGCCGCACGTCCTCTAGGTGTAACCTGGTATGATGTTTTAGGCTTTTTGCCCACAAACTCTTTTTTGACTTCGATATATTCAGACTTTTCAAGTGCCGAGGAATGGCTGGCTAAATTTCCATCGGTGATATTCAGGAGGTTTTTCATCTCCGTAAAATCAACCCATTCATTAACCATCAGAATGGACATAATTCCCAATCTGACACGGCTTTCAAAATCTTTATTTAGTTTATCAATAATTCCCATTGCGTGGATTATTTATATTTTTTGAACATTATTAATCCGTACAAGATATGCAAAATACCAAATCCTATGATCCAAAAAACTAAACCATATCCAATATAAAAAAGAGAAATAATTCCTAAAACTAACTCACAGAATCCTAAATATTTAATATCCGAAAAAGTATATTTTTCAGCATTTATAAGTGCCAAACCATAAAAGATTAAAGTTGCCGGCGCCACTAAACCATAAATTCCATGATACAAAAGCGCTAAACAAAATATACCTCCCGCCAAAAGTGGAATCGCTAAATTAAACAGCATCTTTTTTGTCGCTGATGTCCAAATAGGCAAATCGTATTTTCTGCTTTTTCTGATGGTAAAGGTTAGTCCAAAAATAAAAGCAAAAACTAAAATGATTAAACCAGTAAAAAACAATTGAGATACCAAACTAGCAGGAATAACAATTTGTTCTCCTCCAAAATATTCGATTCCATTGGCTTTAAATAATTGACAAACATACAATCCTCCAATCAATGCCGACAGACCCGCAAATACTCCCGAGAGTCCGCTTAACGATATAAATCTTGAAGAGCGCTCCATCATGGAACGAATATGTGCTAAATCTTCTTGGTGCTTCTGATTCATAATAAAAGTACTTTGTAATGCAAAGTTATGTTTTATTTTGAATTGGCAAATATAAAAGTTGATTTTTTTTTGATTTTTAATTCAATCTAAGATATTGTGAAATTTTCTGTGGACACATATGTCCCTACGGGACATTTTTGACTTGTGTCTTGTTTTTTTCTACCAACATCTAACTCCTAGCGGAGTATCTCGTAGAGATTAAATATTGGTAGAAAAATAATTATCGATCGTATGTTTTTTGTCCTGTAGGGACTATATGGATTTAATAATTATTCAGAGAGCTGCGTGAGGGATAGAAGCTAGCTACCGAAGTAGCGCGGATAGCCCGACCATATTTGCGAAAG
Organism: Flavobacterium sp. JAS; assembly: GCF_020991455.1. Lineage (GTDB taxonomy): Bacteria > Bacteroidota > Bacteroidia > Flavobacteriales > Flavobacteriaceae > Flavobacterium. The sequence goes on along the minus strand of NZ_JAJMOX010000009.1, from coordinate 267,640 downwards.
GCGCACATAAGCGGCATGTTAAATAGCGCCTTTTGTAAATATGGTCACGCCCAAAGTATCTAAAAACAACAAAGCCTACTCGATTGAATAGGCTTTGTTTGTATTTATTTGTAAAGAATTATTTTTTAGCGCTTCTCATTTTTCTTGCTAAAAGTGTGTTTTTAAGCAACATTGCAATTGTCATTGGTCCTACTCCACCAGGAACCGGCGTAATATATGACGCTTTTTTACTTACTTCATCAAAATCAACGTCACCTTTTATAACGTAACCTTTTGAATTTGATGCATCGTCTACACGAGTGATTCCAACATCTATAATTACAACCCCGTCTTTTACCATGTCTCCTTTTAAGAATTCAGGAACTCCTAAAGCCGTGATAATAATATCGGCATTTTTAGTGAACTCTGCCAAGTTTTTAGTGCGACTGTGAGTAAGTGTTACTGTAGAATCTCCAGGATTTCCTTTGCGACTCATTAAAATACTCATTGGTCGGCCTACGATATGGCTTCTTCCAATTACTACAGTATGTTTTCCAGCAGTTTCTACCTTGTAACGCTCTAACAATTCCATGATTCCGAATGGTGTTGCAGGAATGAAACTTTCCATTTCAAGTGCCATTCTACCAAAGTTTGTTGGGTGAAATCCGTCAACATCTTTATCTGGATCGATTGCTAATAAGATTTTTTGTTCGTCGATATGTTTTGGCAAAGGCAACTGAACAATATATCCATCAAGATCATCATCTTCGTTTAATTCTTTGATCTTTGCTAATAAATCTGCTTCGGTAATGTCTTCAGGCAAAGCTACTAAAGTTGAATCAAAGCCAATTTGTTGGCAAGATTTTACTTTACTTCCTACGTAAGTTAAACTTGCTCCGTTTGTCCCAACGATTACTGCTGCCAAATGAGGTACTTTTCCTCCGGCTGCTTTTATCGATTGAACTTCGGCTGCGATTTCGTTTTTAATGTCTTCAGCTGTTTTTTTACCGTCTAGTAGTTGCATTGTTTTTTGTTTCAGGTTTATTATTTTTTTGTTTCAGGTTTCAAGTTTCATGTTACTTGAAAAACGAAAATATTTTTATTGAAAAAAGTTTCAAATTTCAGTCTCACAACTTGAAACCTGAAACTTGAAACTTTTTTCTTATTTTATTATTTCGGCATTCCGCCTGGCATTCCTTTCATGCCTCCCATCATTTTCATCAGGTTTTTTCCGCCCGGACCTTGCATCATTTTCATCATTTTGCTCATTTGGTCGAATTGCTTCATTAACTGATTTACTTGCTCGACTTTCGTTCCGGAACCTTTTGCGATTCTGGCTTTTCTTTTTACGTCGATTATGGCAGGTTTACTTCTTTCGATTGGCGTCATCGAGTGAATGATTGCTTCTATATGTTTAAAAGCATCATCTTCTATTTCTACATCTTTCATGGCTTTTGAAGCTCCCGGTATCATTCCAACCAGGTCTTTCATATTACCCATTTTCTTTACTTGCTGAATTTGAGTCAAGAAATCATCAAAACCAAATTCGTTTTTAGCGATTTTCTTTTGAAGTTTTCTAGCTTCTTCTTCGTCAAATTGTTCCTGAGCTCTTTCTACAAGCGACACAACGTCTCCCATACCAAGAATACGCTCAGCCATACGATCTGGATAGAAAACATCAATTGCTTCCATCTTTTCTCCCGTACCTACAAATTTGATTGGTTTGTTTACAACCGATTTAATCGAAATTGCAGCTCCACCACGTGTATCTCCATCTAATTTTGTTAAAATAACTCCATCAAAATTCAGGATATCGTTGAAGGCTTTTGCTGTGTTTACAGCATCTTGTCCTGTCATTGCATCAACAACAAACAAAGTTTCCTGTGGCTGAATTGCTTTATGAACACGAGCAATTTCATCCATCATTTCCTGATCTACTGCCAAACGACCAGCAGTATCGACAATAACTACATTGAAACCATTTGCTTTTGCATGTTTGATTGCATTTTGAGCAATTTCAACAGGATTTTTATTTTCCGGCTCTGAGTAAACCTCAACTCCTATTTGGTCTCCAACAACATGCAACTGATTAATCGCCGCAGGACGGTAGATATCACAAGCTACAAGAAGTGGTTTTTTGTTTTTCTTAGTCTTTAAAAAATTAGCAAGTTTTCCTGAGAAAGTTGTTTTACCAGAACCTTGCAATCCTGACATTAAGATAATGCTTGGATTTCCAGAAAGATTGATTCCCGCAACATCTCCACCCATCAATTCCGTTAGTTCGTCTTTTACTAACTTCACTAATAATTGTCCTGGCTGAAGTGTTGTTAAAACGTCCTGGCCAATTGCTTTTTCTTTTACTTTGGCAGTAAAATCTTTAGCAATTTTAAAGTTAACATCGGCATCAAGTAAGGCACGACGAACTTCTTTTAAGGTTTCGGCAACGTTTACTTCTGTAATTTTACCGTGTCCTTTTAATATATGGAACGCTTTATCTAACTTATCACTTAAATTATCAAACATACTTTTTTCTTTATTTGAAGTGCAAAGATAATCTAATTAGGTATTTCAGGCAATTTTTATTTAAGTGCAATTTTTTGCCGCGAAGCCACAAAGTCACAAAGTTTTTGTTTCACGCAGATTTAAAAGATTTAAGCAGATTTTAAAAATCTTTTTAACCTTTTAATCTGTGGCTATAAATTAAAAAACGCAAAAGAAAAACCTTTGCGCCTTTGTAACTTTGTCCCTTTGAACCTTTTCTAAAACTGAAAATAAATAAATGGCTGTGAACCTGCGACTGCTGTTGCATATACGATCCAGTACACAAAACCAAGAATTACTGCTTTTAATAATAAAGGAGTTCTATCGAAAACAAATTTCATTTTGTCTGTGATAACTTCTGGTAAAAAGTGCCAAACATATCCGAAAAGCATTAATAAGAATACATTTTTATATCCTAATACAATTGCTTGCCAATTTTCTGGTTCAAAAGTTAACTGACCAATATTGTTAATTACCTGTAAGGCTGTTTCGAAATCTCTGGCGCGGAAAAAGATCCAACAAAAAACTACAAAATGGAATGTAATCAGGATAGAGAAAAATCTCCAAAAGAAATTAGATCCTTCTTTTTTAGGTGGGAAAAATTCCATGAAAATTTTATGTACTGCCAATGCTAATCCGTGTAATGCTCCCCAGATAATAAACTGTGCTCCTGCTCCATGCCATAATCCTCCTAAAAGCATTGTGGTAAACAAATTGAAATTGGTTACTAGTGTCTGATTTTTTTTCTTAGAAAGTAAAAATGTCAAACAAAAAACAACTAGTGCTCCAATTGCAATTCCTAACGGAATATAACTCACGCTTACATTTGAAATTCCCCAAAGCAATAATCCAAAGAAAAATAAACTTGGGAATAAATATCCTGCGAATGTTCCTTCTCTGTTTCCTCCTATAGAAATATACAAGAAATCCTTTAGCCAGGTGGAAAGAGAAATGTGCCATCTTCTCCAGAAATCTGTTATCGAAGTTGATTTGTATGGTGTTCTAAAGTTGGTTGGTAATTTGAATCCTAATAACAAAGCGATTCCGATTGCCATATCTGAATATCCTGAGAAATCACAATAAATTTGAATTGCATATCCATAAGATGCCATTAAGTTTTCGAATGACGTATAGTTCATTGGCGTATCAAAAACTCGGTCGACGAAGTTTATAGAAATATAATTTGAGATTACGGTTTTCTTGATTAATCCACCAATAATAAGGAACAATGCATTGTTTACATCTTGCTTTGTCAGGTTTAATTTTTGATAAATCTGCGGTAGGAAATCTTTTGCCCTAACAATTGGTCCTGCAACTAACTGCGGGAAAAACGAAACGAAAAATAAATATTCGATGTAATTTTTTGTCGGTTTAATTTCTTCACGATAAATCTCAATGATATAACTCATCGACTGAAAGGTATAAAACGAAATTCCCACAGGAAGAAAAACATCATGAAGCTGGTAATTACCCTGAAACATATCATTGAACGTTACAATCATAAAGTTCATGTACTTGAAATAACCTAGTAATCCTAAATTCAGGATTACACTTATTACCAGATAAATTTTCTTTGTACTAGCTTTTGTTGCTTTAAAAATGATCTGACTCAAGCTATAATCGACAACAGACGAAAGTAACAATAATAGAAAGTAAATTCCGCTTGACTTATAATAGAAGAAAAGCGAGAACAGAATAACGTACGTTAATCTCAAATAAAATGTTTTGCGTAAAAAAGCATACACAAAATAAAAAACCAAAAACAGCCCTAAGAATAAACCTGTATTAAAAAGTAGTTTTTCTTCGGGATTGTATATAAACCAACTTTTAGCCTGTTCTAAGGTAATTGCACCAAAATTTTGAACAAACCAATTATTTATGCTATCAATTGTAATCAACTTAATTCTTTAATTTAAAATTATTGTATGCGTTTAAAAATGCCTGTGTAAACAAATTACCTTGTTTTTCGTATCCTTTTTTAGAGTAATGAACCCAGTCCGGACCAATTAATCCTTGAAGTCTTAACTGATTAATACCGTGCATCCCACCAAATTCATCGTATAAATCCCAAACTGCAACATTGTCCGTTTCGGCAATTTGAATTATACTTCTCGCATAATCGAATATGTAAGTATTGGTTCTTTTTGCTTTAAGCAAAGAAGGCGCTGGTGTACTAATAATTATTGGGACGTTTATATTTTGCTCTTTTACTTTCTTTATAAACTGACGTACCTGCTCAATATAAGCCGCGGCCTCCATGTGATCGTAGCTTTCGTTTGTTCCTAAAGAAAGAACCAACATATCCGGATGCAATGCTTTTAACTGCTCAAAAAACAAAGGATATTTATTGTAATCTGAAAATTTAGATCCATTTACTCCGATACTGCTGTAAATTAATCCTGATGAATCTTTCTCCAGAACAATTCCGTTTAGTTCGTATTTTGAAGCGTCTTTATTCGGAATCAAATAAATTTTATCTAATGCTTTATCTGAATTGTAATAATGACTAAAGGAATCCGATTCTAAATCTAAAGAAACAAACGACGAATTCTTGATCGCTTTGGGTTTTGTTTCATTGGTCTGAATTTTCAAAACTCTTCCGGCACGAATATTATCTGACTTTAAATGATTGTTTCTTTTAATTTCGGCAACTGAAACATTGTATTTGTCGGCAATAGTCGATATAGCTTCTCCTTTTTTGATCTTATGCGTAATTACTTTTCGCTCTGTAGACTGAATAATATTAGTTTGAGATGATGTTGCCAAATCAAACATATTCTGGTTTTGAGGTGTAATAATACGAATTGTATTAAACTTATAAGCCGGATCTTTAACATTCAATTCGACTGCAAAACCGCCACTATCTCTCCAAAGTCCAATTCCGCTTAAACCTACAGGAACATTTTTAAAAGGATGAATGTTTCGGTAACTTTCCCATGCTCTGTTTGAACGAAAACGCTCATTATATGAACCGTTCGTTTTGGCTAATTGATATGGAAAAACCAAACCGCGACCTGCATTTCCAAATTTCTGTTGTAGATTCTTTCTGATTTCATTAGTCATTAGATCACTCTGAATATGAGAGTCTCCAATATGAACTATGTTTATCTTTTGATTGTTATGCTTTTCATTTTCCTGTAATTTCTTAAAAAAACTTTCTAATGCTTTCGCATTGTAAATTTCATCATCAGAAATAGGTTCAATTGCTGCTGAATCGACTTTGTGAATCATACTTTTTACTATTGAATTTGAATCTGTCGTTTTTGGTTTTTCGTTTGTTGAGAAAAAAAGACAACAAAACAAAATTAGAAGTCTAGTCATTTACGCTATCTTTTGTTACAGAAACCGAGTCTGTATTTGTTTTCCTGACTGTTTTCCGTTTATCGGTTACAGTTTCCCTATGCTCTCGCAGAGCTTTATATTGTTCGTATCCTTTATTTAACTGATCATACAATAATCTACCAATTGCTTTAGCACCACGTTGATTAAAATGCGTGTAATCTTTATTGGCTTTCGCCGGAGATTCATCAACCCATTTTACCATCGATCCGTCTCCACCCATTAAGGTGTATAAATTTACAAATCCGGATTCGGTTTCTAAAGCATATCTTTTTTGAGCTTTCATTAAAGGAACAACAGCAGAATCTGTTTTCATTTCAAGATCATACTTAGTCGATTTATCTGCGGTCGAAATAATCAGAATCGAAACTCCCGGGAAAGATTCTTTGATTTTATTCACCGTTTTCTTCATTCCTCTTTCGTACCAGAAATAATTTTTGGTTCCGTAATTCAATACGTTGGTTCCGTAATGCAATATAATCAAATCGTATTTCAAATTAGTATTGAAGGCTTGCATTACACCAGCATTAAATGCCGAAATTGGCAATCCTGAATTTCCTCTTTGCGAGAAATTATCAACGTGAACTCCTTTTCCGTTATCAAAATTAAATCCGTAAATCGGGATTGAATCTGCATGAATAAAATTTGCCTTGAAAGCTTTTATACTTCCTGAAGTCACTTTTAAAGTATTTACCAAGTTATTTGGAACTAAGCTTTTTCGTAAGGTGTCTTTTCCTATTACAAAATTTACGTTTCCTCTCTTAGAAGCTCTTCCGTAAAATAATGTTGGATTATCTAATGACGTTGAATTTTTATTTAATCCTGCTTCGTATTGAACCCAGGTTGCGTTTGTTTTATCATTTGCAAAAAACACATGTCCGTTTACACCAAAAGGACTTACTGGTCTTTTAACATTCAAATACGATTGTGTTTTCCAGTTCTTAGAATACAATGATTTTACAGAACCTCTTGAAGCAGAAGATTCTGATGTAATAGGTACAAAACCAACTCCGTTTCCACCAAAACGTTCCTGATAATTAGCACGAACATCCTGTACAATTAAATCTCCGTCGGTCATAGAATCTCCGTAATAAGCAATTCTTACTTTGTCTTGCGGATTCTTTTCGAGTTGATATAATTTCTCGTAAAAAGAGATCAAATATTGATAGCCTTTGTAATTATCAAAAGTCTCAGATGGAAATTCAATTCCTTCTGTGGCATCATAAATAATTTTTTCTTCTCCCAGTTTTCGTTCGCTTTCCTCGATACTATCGCTTTTTAGCGATAATGAATCTTTTGCTACTGATTCTAAAAGCATACTATCGATTAGTACATTTTTGGAATCAATTTTACTATCAGAAAAGATTTTATCCGGTAAGATTTGTTTAAATCCAATAAACGCTACAAACGCTAAAGCTACGATTGCAAAAGACTGAAAAAAATAAGATTTTGTATTCACCTACTAATTATAAATTTGAAGAATAACATTACAATAATTTAACCTTTTTAAATTACTGTAAATTGCTTGTGGAAAAATATGCGCAAAGATAGAACTAAAAATGAATGTTTAGTTTATTTTATTTGAAGTAAAGACAAAAAAAGAGGCTAGACAAATCTAACCTCTTTATCAAAAAAAAAAATAAAAAAAACAAAGCTAATGATTAACTAAATTTTTGATGTAAAGCATCATATAGTAGAATGAAATAATCTGTATGTTCTTTAGATTTTTCATTATGAATTATTTCAAGATGGCATACTCTAAAGCTATATTTCCTCTTTCACCTGCATCATTTGTCATAGCAAGAAATTTAACTTTGTAGTAGTTACCGGCTACATCTTTAACTACATAAAAACGATCTGTTCTAATGCTTGGTAAAGAAGTTGGCCCACCGCCGTTTCTCCAGCTAGAACCAATTACTCTTTGATCTTTTGCAGAAACAGCAAAACTAGCTTCGTCAACTTTAGCTTTTGTAAAATCAGCATAAGCTCCACCTGCAGCAACTAAAACTTGATACACTTGTGTCCCTCCTTTTACATTAGAAGTGATAAAGTCAGAATATCCATAAGTCACTTCTCCTTTTTCACCTTGAGTATAATTTGTGAAAGTAGTAAAATTCAAATCCCATTTAGTTTTTTCTGGCTCAACCAAAACAGTATTCCCTGAAGTTAAACTGAAAAATGAAAAATTAAATGCTGCTTCTTTAGAAATAGTTTTTTCTGTAAAAGTTGCAGAAGCTAAATCAGCATATTGAATTTTATAACCATTACCACTTCTTAAAATTCTAACTTTTTTCCATCCTCTTGCTTCACCGTCCACACTTACTGAACCAACCGCTGGTTTTGTGGTAGAAACTGCTAATCCTAAATTTACTAAGTAAACTTTGTTATCAGCATCTGTAGCCGAAATTTCAGCAATTGCAGTTCCAATTCCAGCCCCTGCTCCTACCAAAACTCCTGTCGGATTATCAACATATCCATTTGACGAAAGATTTTCTCCTCCTATAGCCAAAACTTTTGCATCAACTACTTGTGGTAAGGTAATATCTGAAGTTGCTAATTGTTTAGCAGCCATTTTAAGAGAACCATTAAGGATTACTCTAAATTCTGAACCTGAAGAAAATCCAAAGTCCCAAGCGACTCTATTTACAGATTTAGATTCAGCAGCACTTAAATCAAGATAAACCTGATTTGGCTGATTTGGGCCACCTACAGTTTCTTTTAATGTTTCTCCAACAGTTGGTACTTCAACAGGAGTATCGTCGTCACTTGAACAAGATGCTAGTGATAATAATGCGATTGATAAAAATAAAAGTTTTTTCATTGTATTATATATTTATATTAAAGATTAAGGTTATACGCTAATTTTAAGAAATAGGAACGCCCATAGGCAAGCATAATTTCTCCAGTTCCTGCATGGCCTGCAGCACTACCCGTTCCCGTTTGAGTGACATTTGTTATATCAAAAATATTTCTGGCTCCAATTGTTACTTCAAAATGATCTTTGAAAAAATTTTGTCTAATTGTAGCATCAAGCCAATTGCTTGGATCTATTTTAGATAAAATATAAGATGAACTACCCTCAATAAATTGCTGAGTTTTACCATTGTATTTATAATATCCTGAAAATACAGTCTTCCATTTTGGAATTGTATAAGAAACACTGGCGTTCAAATTAAATGAGTAAAGAAATTTATCATCTGAGACAAATACTTGATTTTTTATTTCCTGAGAAATTCCAATAAATGCAGCACCGAAATTGAATGTTAGATTGTCTTTTCTGAACTGATTCATTGTAGAGAAATTCCACATTCTATATTTGCTAATATTGATATATTCATATTCCGGGTTTCCGGTGTCTGGATTAAATCGCACCAATGCCATACTAATTCTGTCGTCAACACTCAAATAACTTCCTGCAAATGTGTTTGAAAGTTGCTCTCCAGATGAAAATAAGGTCGATTTTTTAAGACTTGCTTCATAAGAAGTACTTGTTTCAGGAATTAAGTTTTCGTTTCCTGTAAAAAAATGCCCATCAAAAATTTGTTTTGAGTATAATTCCTCAAAAGTTGGTGTTCTGAAAGAGTTCCCGTAAGAACCGCGAAGTTCAATTCCTTTATTAAATAGATATCTTAATCCAAGAGATGAAGCATACTGATTATCAAATTTTGACTGAGCAGAAAATCTTAAACCTGGTCGAATAGAGAACTTTTCTGTTGCCATAATTTCAGAAGACACAAAGAAATCATAGTTTTCAAGTGTTTTTCGAACTGGTGTCAGAATATTATTAGCTTCCTGAACTAATGAATATCCTTTATTATTTACAAACTCGTATCCTAATTGAAGGTCAATTGTTTTATTTGAGAAAAAGTTATTTAGAGTTCCTGTAGAATAAAGAACTTCCATAGACTGATCTTTCACAGTAACATTATTAGCTTCTGTTTTAGTTGACAAATAATATCTAAAATCTTCTACATCACGTGCTTGTTTTTGATGTGAAAGTGAAACATTGTAATTCAATTGCGAAAACAATTTTCCAGTTGCATTTAAATTATGAAAATATCTATTTGTTAAATACCTCTTATCACTTGCATAACGGTATGCCCCCAAAGTGCTATTAAAGCCTGATTGTACTGTACTATTATAGTAATCAACATTTTCATCTAAATATTCGAACTTATAAAAAATGCGGAAACCATCTTTTTGATATGCGATTAAGACAGTCCCGTTTAACTGATCTTTTGGCAACCATCTATAACCTCTTGTACCGTCATTTTCACTATAGTCAATTCCATTTTTATCATTTAAATACCCTTGAAAATCATTACGATTAGCTCCAAATGATACAAACCAATTTTTAATGAATGTGTGAGAAACTTTTAAAGACTGAATGTGTCGTCCTTCATCAAAAAGAGAATACTCATTATTAACTGTTTCTTCCTGAACTGATGCAGTAATTCCCCATTTGTATTGCGATGACTTCTTTGTAATTATATTTAAAACACCGCTTACCGCATTAGCTCCGTAACTAACCCCCATAGAACCTTCAACGATTTCAATACGCTCAACATCATTTAAGTTAATCTGAGATAAATCAATATTATTACCCAAACCTGCTTCATTAATTAACGGAACATTATCTACCAAAATTTTAAAATACTGAGCATCCAAACCAAATAAAGAAACAGTAGAACGACCACTTGTTCCACTTGGTCTAACTGTAATATTCAAATATTGATTTAAAACATCTGCCAGATTAGTTGCTGCTAAATTTTGAATATCGGCACTTGTAATAACACGAACATTAAAAACTGATTTTTTTATGGATTGTGGCTCAAACTGGCCAGTAACAACTACTTCCGAAAGTTTATTTACAGCTGTGGTATCTTTCTCCTGTGCAAAAGAAATTTGACAAAAAAGCACAACTGCAAAAAGGGTAAATTTTATTTTCATTATTTTTATTCAGTCTTAATAATGACGCAAATATATAAACTATTTTTATTTGTTCTAAATAAATTATATATATTTGCGAGAAATTTAAAAACAAAATAATTAAGTTATGATTTCAAAAAGCCTCTATTTTTCGGCCGTTATGGCTTTGACATGCAGCCTTGGTTTCAGTCAGGACAAAAAACAACAAGACATTAAATCAATCAAATCGATGTGCGGTTGTTATGAAGTGAAATTTAATTTTACAGAAACTTTTCAGTATCCTAAAGATTCTGCTACTTATAAACCATCTGAAACTAAACATGAATCTGGTTTAGAATGGGTTGAATTAGTAGAAGATGCTCCTAATAAAATTGTAATGCAACACTTATTGATTGTAAGTGACGATATGATTATCAAACACTGGAGACAAGATTGGTTATATGAAAACACTGATTTGTATTCATTTGATAAAGGAACTTCCTGGAAATACAAAAAATTAGACAAGAAAACTGTTAAAGGTCAATGGACTCAAAAAGTATATCAAGTAGACGATAGTCCAAGATATGAAGGATCTTCAACTTGGGTACATGTTGACGGAAAAGATTACTGGGCAAATGTTGCTGATGCACCACTACCTAGAAGAGAGCAAACAAAACGTAACGATTACAATGTTTTAAAAAGAAGAAACATCCACGAAATCACTGCTACAGGATGGAATCATGAACAAGACAACGACAAATTGATCAGAGATGACAGTGGAAAAGATGTTTTGTTAGCACAAGAAAAAGGAATGGATGTTTATACTAAAGTTCCAGATGTTAAATGTATCGCTGCTCAAAAATGGTGGGTTGCCAACAATGCACTTTGGAAAAATGTACGTGACAAATGGCAAACTCTTTTTGACAGACACCAAGACTTAAACCTAGAAGCTAAAGTTGATAGAAAACCTCTTTATTCTCTTTTGTTTGATTTAAAACCAGACGCTACAAAAGCAGAAACAGATGCAATCATCAACAAGTTCGTAAAATAAAAATGTTTGTGTTAGTTGTAAAAAAGCCGATAGTTTTAATGCTATCGGTTTTTTTTATACATAAAAAACCGCCTGAAACTAAATTCAGACGGTTTACCCTTTTACGTTTTCTACTAAATGCTTACTAATTCAATATAGTTAAAAATGATAATAGGGATTTACTTTTATACTTAAACGCTTAAAAACGCATTTAATTTTTATCCCAGAATAATTTTGTTTTTAATTTATCTCCACCTATTGATAGACCTGCTGCATTATAATTTACAGCATTTAATGTTTGCTCTCGAATTGGGTAAGTCATTCTTGACGGAATTTGACTTTCTGCCGAAGCATCAGCATTTGATGGCGGAACAAGAGCTGGAAAATTAAGTCTTCTTGTTGATGTCCAACCTTCAAATCCTCTATTAAATAAAGCATACCAAGCTTGTTCACCTATTTTTTGCTGCCACGTTCCTGCAGCCGTTGCATAAGCAACTGACGATTGTGCTAAATACTCAACAATAGGAGTTTTATCGATTACAACTTGAAAGAATTTTTGTAAGAATAAAATCAAAAAAAATAAAACTTAAATAAAAACATAAAAACTGTTATTTTTTAAGTTTTCAGCAATTAGCTTGAATTGCAAACTGCTTAAAAAGAATATTATTCAAAAAAAAAAACCTGAAACTCAATTCAGATACTTCTATCCTTTTATTACTTTCTTCTAAAAGCTTACTAATTCAAAATAGTTAAAAATAAATATAAGGTGATATTTTACTAATTACTAACCTTATCAAACCTGTGGCAAAAGTATTATACAATCTCATCTTTATCTGGCACAATAAGTCATAAAGACAATAAAAAAAGCCAGTAGTTTCTCAACTACTGGCTTTTTTTATTCTTAATCATTTTAATTCTTACATTCTTTCCGGAACTTCTATTCCTAATAAAGTAAAGGCCGATTTTATAACTTCGGCTACCTTTTGTGAAAGCTGCACTCTGAATATTTTTTTGGTTAAATCAACTTCTCCTAAAATATGAACAGATTGATAAAATGAATTATACTCTTTTACTAAATCATACGTATAATTGGCAATCAAAGCAGGGCTGTGATTTTGAGCTGCATTTTGAATTACTTCCGGAAAAAGTTCGATTTGTTTTACCAATTCTTTTTCTTTTTCATGTAATTCTTCTGTGTTCGTTTTAGCTGAAAAATCAAAATCAGATTTACGAATAATAGATTGAATTCTCGCGTATGTATATTGTATAAACGGACCCGTATTTCCTGCAAAATCAACAGATTCTTCTGGATTAAACAAAATACGTTTTTTAGGATCTACTTTTAAGATGTAATATTTCAACGCTCCTAAACCAATTGTCTTGTACAATTTAGCCTTTTCTTCTGCCGAATAGCTGTCCAGCTTTCCTAAATCTTCTGAAATTTGTTTGGCTGTATCAGTCATATCCTGCATCAAATCATCGGCATCTACAACAGTTCCTTCACGGCTTTTCATTTTTCCTGAAGGTAAATCTACCATTCCGTATGATAAATGGTATAAACTTGAAGCCCAATCAAATCCTAATTTTTTCAGAATCAGGAACAAAACTTTAAAGTGATAATCTTGTTCGTTACCAACGGTGTAAACCATTCCGCCAACATCTGGCATATCTTTTACACGCTGAATGGCTGTACCGATATCTTGTGTCATATAAACCGCAGTTCCGTCAGAGCGTAAAACGATTTTACGATCTAATCCTTCATCAGTCAAATCTATCCAAACTGAACCATCAGGGTCTTTTTCGAAAACACCACTATCAAGACCTATCTGAACAACATCTTTTCCTAATAAATAAGTATTGCTTTCGTAATAATATTTATCAAAATTAACTCCAAGATTGGTGTAAGTTGTTGCAAAACCATCATAAACCCATTGGTTCATCATTTTCCAAAGTGTGATTACTGCATCATCTCCAGATTCCCATTTTTTAAGCATTTCCTGAGCCTCAATAATAATTGGAGCTTGTTTTTTTGCTTCTTCTTCTGTTTTTCCGGTTTCGATTAATTGATTGATTTCGCCTTTGTAAGCTTTATCAAATTCAACATAATATTTACCAACCAGTTTATCTCCTTTTAAATTTGAACTTTCTGGAGTTTCACCATTTCCAAATTTCTGCCAAGCCAGCATTGATTTACAAATATGAATTCCACGATCGTTAATAATCTGAGTTTTATATACTTTTTTACCAGAAGCTTTGATAATTTCAGCTACTGAATATCCTAACAAATTGTTACGAACGTGACCTAAATGCAAAGGCTTATTAGTATTTGGTGAAGAATATTCAACCATTATAGCTTTATCCTCCGGGTTTGGTGTTACATATCCAAACTTGTTATTATCCTTTATTTCGTTAAAGAAATTCAAATAATAACTATCTGAAATTACAATATTCAAGAAACCTGATACTACGTTAAAGCGTGCTACTTCAGGAACATTTTCAACCAGATAATTTCCGATTTTATTTCCTAATTCGCCAGGATTACTTTTGATCACTTTCAATAAAGGGAAAATCACCATTGTAATATCGCCTTCAAACTCTTTTCGGGTTGTTTGAAATTCGATTTTATCAACAGTAACATCAAATAATGCTTGTATTGCTTTTTGTATAGAAGGAGTAAGAATTTGTGATAATGACATGTAAACTTATTTTTAAAGTGAGCAAAGATACTGCTTATTCATCAATTAGAGAAAATGAAAAACATATAAAATACAAGGAAACGATAAGAATTTCTTAAAAAGCGAATTATTCTGAATGTTAAAATTATCAAAAAATTAAAATGCTAATCCCTTATAAAACAGAACATCTATAAACAAAACCATTTTTTTTATTGATTTCTCTGTAACATATCGATCATAAAAGAGTCTTAATAGGGTCTTTAAATTCGTTTGAAGAAAAAACAAAAAACAAAATCAAAAAAACAATCACCATCATCAATCAATCAAAAAAATCAATTATTACAATATGAAACTAAAATTCTTTCTGTTTGCATTACTAGGTATATTTGCAACAGCCCAAGCCCAAAACACCGGTGAAGTCTCCGGAAAAATTACCGAAAAATCAAATAATGCGCCAATCTCTTATGCTACAGTTTCTATTAAAGACAACGGAAAAGTAGTATCTGGAGTTAACACAGATGACAATGGTGGTTTTACCATTAAAAATTTGGCTCTAAAAAATTATACAATCGAAATTCAGTACATTGGATTTAGAAAATATATTGGTTCTGTAATTTTAAGCGATAACAAAAAAACAGCTACCGTTAATGTATCTCTTGAAGAAGAAGCTACTCAGCTAAAAGGTGTTAACATTGTTAGTGAGCGTTCTACAATTGAACAAAAAATTGATAGAAAAGTAGTAACTGTTGGAAAAGATTTAACTACAGCCGGAGCTTCTGCCTCAGATATCATGAACAACATTCCATCTGTAAATGTTGATCAGGACGGAAAACTTTCTCTTCGTGGTAACGATAATGTACGTGTATTAATTGACGGAAGACCTTCGAATATTGATCCTGCACAATTATTAAAGCAAATTCCATCAACTTCTATCAAAAAAATTGAGTTGATTACTAATCCAAGTGCGAAATACAATCCAGAAGGAATGTCTGGAATCATCAACATTATTCTACACAAAAATGCTAACACTGGTTTCAACGGAAGCTACAGTGGCGGAATCACTTTTGGAGAAACTGCAAAATACAATCAATCATTAGATTTGAACTATAAAACCGGGAAAGTCAATTTCTTTGGAAATGTGGGACAAAACTTCGGGATTTATCACAATCATGGTTTTATCAAAAGATTAGATCAGGATATTTATCAAAAAATAAATGTCTTAAATGATAATGATTCCTACTTATATAAAGTTGGAATGGATTATTTAATTAACGATCATAACACATTATCTATTTATACCAACCAAAATAAATCGACCGGTAAAGGATTTGTAGACACTGATATTGACTACAATAATGTAACAAATTCAGATATTTCTAACATTTTTCAAAAATCCAGATACACAGGTCCGGATCAGGTTGGAACTTATAATTTAGCTTACAAGCATATCTTTAAAAAAGAAGGTCACACCTTAGATTTTGAAGCAAATTACAGCGACAATAAAGAAACACAAAATGCTTCTTTTGATACTAAAACTACAAAGCTTGACAATACTGTAAACAGCATTATTTTTGACGACTACATAAAAGGTACTCGTCAGTTAAGTACTGTCAATGTTGATTATGTAAATCCGTTAAATGACAAAACTACTCTTGAAGCTGGTGCCGAAGCCAGAATTACAAGAACGGATAATGATTATATTACCGGAAATCCTCTTGCAGCACTTCCTGTTTCTAATTATACTTATGATACTGATATTTACTCAGCTTATGTGACTTTTGGTCAGAAATTTAAAAAATTAAGCTATCAGTTAGGTGCTCGTTTTGAGAGTTATAAAGTAGCTGCGAATTTAAATCATGGTCTTGAAAAATTTGATGACGATTATATTACGCTATATCCATCAGCTTATTTAACGTATAACCTTAATGAGAAAAACACTTTTCAATTAAGCTACAGCCGTCGCGTTGACCGTCCGAGTTTAGAACAAACAAAACCTATTCGTGAGTTTTCTACACCGTTAGTAACTTCATTAGGAAATCCTGAATTAAGACCTCAGTTTACAAACTCTGTGGAATTAAATTATACTAAAACTTTAGAAAAAGGAAGTTTTACTGCTGGTGTTTTCGTGAGAAGCATCAATGACCAAATCAGTAGAATTTTATATCCTGATGTTACAGAACCTAATAGCAACAAACAAATTATGACTTTTACTAACTATGATCATAATACGGCTTACGGGTTTGAAGCTTCTTTTAATTACAAAATTACAAAGTGGTGGGATATTTCTCCATCTATCGATTTTTCAAGCATCAATCAGCAAGGAGTTGTGTTTTTATATGATGCGGCAACAGACACAAGTAATCCGCTTGAAAGAAAGGTTACTGTTGCAGCATTTAACGGACGTATGAATTCAAACTTTAAAGCAAACAAACGTTTAAGCTTTTTATTATTCGGATTTTACAGAGGTGGAGTTGATGGTCTTCAAAATAATAGTCATGAAATGTACAAAATGGACATAGGTTCACGTTATACATTATTAGACAACAAGATGAACATTAGTGTACGTTTTAATGATGTATTCAATACAATGAAATATGCGTTTGATACTATGTATCCTTATCCACAAGTTGGACAATTTAATTGGGAGAGTCAAACCGTTTATTTAGGATTAACATACAACTTTGGAGGTGCAAAAATCAAAAACCTGCAACGTAAACAAAGAGAAGATAACACTAATAAAGGTGGTGGTGGAATGTTTTAATCCCTCTTTTATTAGTAGATTTTAATAGTTCTTGTAGAAAAGAAAAGCCTGGAGTATGCCAACTCCAGGCTTTTCTTATTTTATGCTTTTATAAAAAATTCTTTAATTCTTTTACCTCTTCAGGATTTGCTGTTTCTGTATTATCTGTAATGGCCGATGAATGATAAAAAGTAGGTTCTAATTTATCTTGTAATAATTTAATATTAGAAGATCTTAGACCTCCGCCGGGCATAATTTCGATTTTATCTTTTGACCATTTTTGAATCTTCTCTAAAGCAAAAATTCCTTCTTCAACATTTATCTCTTGTCCCGAAGTTAAAATGGTATTAAAACCACATTCAATTACATCTTTGAGAGATTCCTTAGCATCTTTCACCACATCAAAAGCACGATGAAATGTACACGAAAGCGGACTTGCTAAATTGACTAATTCTTTGTTTCGCTTTTTATTAACGCTTCCATCTGGTTTTAAGATTCCGAAAACAAAACCATCAACACCTAATTTCTTAAATTGTTTAATGTCTTGTTTCATTTCTATAAACTCTTCATCTGTATAAACAAAATCTCCGCCGCGAGGTCTTATGATCACATGCATTTTTATCGATACATTCTCTCTTACTTTTAGCGCTAGAATATAATTAGGAGTTGTTCCACCGAGCTTTATATTCTCACAAAGTTCTATTCGATCAGCACCATTTTCCTGAGCAATTATAGCTGATTCGTAATTAAAACACGCTATTTCTAGTTGATTTTTTTTCATTTTAATAAAATTATTTGTCATTGCGAGGAACGAAGCAACCGCACTAACAATAGTATTTCAGAACAAAAATATTAATTAAATTTGAACCCTCAACCTCAACAAGGTCCAAGTTTTTTCTAATTACCCTAAGTGTCATCCTGAGCGAAGTCGAAGGCTTGCCAATTGGATATAAAAAAACCCGCTCCAAAACAGAGCAGGTTCTAAATATAATGTAAGATCAAATTAAATTACCATTTGATAATTGCACTTGCCCAAGTGAAACCACTACCAAAAGCAGCCAGAACAACTGTATCTCCTGATTTGATTTTTCCTTGTTCCCAAGCTTCTGTTAAAGCAATTGGAATAGATGCTGCGGTTGTATTTCCGTATTTCTGAATATTGTTATGAACCTGGTCGTCTCTCAATTTGAATTTGTTCTGAATGAATTGCGAGATTCTCAAATTTGCCTGATGCGGAATCAACATATCAATATCTGAAACTTGTAAACCGTTTGCTTCTAAACCTTCATTAATTACCTCAGCAAAACGAACTACTGCGTTTTTAAATACAAATTGTCCGTTCATATAAGGATAATAACTTTCGTCGTTCGGATCATTATCTGCTAAAATATCCGTTACCCAACGTGCTCCCATTCCAGGCGCCTGCAAAGCTAATTCCTCTGCATGTTGTCCTTCTGAATGCAAATGCGTAGATAAAATTCCTTTTGTCAAATCTTCTTCACGGCTTAAAACTGCCGCTCCTGCTCCATCTCCAAAAATTACCGAAACTCCACGTCCGCGAGTTGTCATGTCTAATCCTGTTGAATGCACTTCTGAACCAATTACCAAAATGTTTTTATACATTCCGGTTTTGATATATTGATCTGCAACAGAAATAGCATAAACAAAACCAGAACATTGATTTCTAACATCTAATGCTCCTACAGTTCTTAATCCTAAATCACGTTGCACTAAAACTCCAGGTCCTGGAAAATAGTAATCAGGACTTAATGTAGCAAAAACTACAAAATCAATATCTTCTTTGGCAACGCCAGAACGTTCTATAGCAATTTTAGCTGCTTTTACTCCCATTGTTGTCGTGGTATCTTCTCCACGAATGATATGTCTGCGCTCTTGAATTCCAGTTCGCTCCTGAATCCACTCGTCATTGGTATCAATAATCTTAGACAAATCATCGTTGGTCACAACATTTGAAGGAACATAATATCCTAAGCCCGCTATTTTTGAATGATACATATTCTTTTATTATTTGTTAAAAATTTGGATTACAAATTTAAGTATTGTTTAAAACATAAGGGTACAAATTACTCTTTTTTTCGTAATTAGCAATTTAATATAATTTAATTATACATCTTATTAAAGTAAGTTCTATTCTAAAAAACCAGTTTTTGCCCCAAAACAATGAAAAGTATGAAAAATAACATATAATAATGTAACAAGAGTAAACTACCTTAGACAAACATTTATGAATACCACTTTTCCAAACCCCTAAAATTCAAATTATGAAATTAAAGGTTACATTATTCTTATTTTTAAATATTGGTTTCTTTGCTTTTGCCCAAGAAAACTTAACCTACCAAAAACCATCTAAATCTATTCTGGATTTGGCCGATTATCAAAGGGCTCCGACAGTATCAATGGATACTAAAAAAGAAAATATGCTCTTGTTATACAGAAGTACCTACAAAACATTAGAAGACTTAAATCAGGAGGAACTTCGTTTGGGAGGTTTAAGAATCAATCCTGTTACGAACATTTCGAGTACCGTTACTTATATCATCAATCTTAAATTAAGAAAGGTAAGTGACAAAGACGAAATACAAGTTACCGGTTTGCCAAATAATCCTAAAATAAGCAATATTCTTTGGTCTCCAAATGACAAGAAAATCTTGTTTTCGCATACTACAACTTCTGGTGTAGAACTTTGGGTTCTGGATGTTGCATCGGCACAAGCCACAAAACTAACAGAAGCTACTGTAAATGCAAACTTAGGGAATCCATTCACCTGGTTTTTAGACAATGAAACTATTTTGGTAAAAATGCTTCCAAAGGATAGAAAACCTCTTTTAGATTCTAAAAAAGATTTACCAACCGGACCAATTATTTCAAACACTTCGGGAGAAAAATCTCAAAACAGAACCTATCCTGATATGTTGAAAAACAAAAATGATGAGGCTAATTTCGAAAACATCATTACATCTGAATTATACAAAGTAAACATTAACGGAAATGCCGTTTTATTTAAAGAAGCTGCCATGTTTGCTGGAGAAAGAATTTCGCCAGACGGCAATTATATTATGTTAACTACAATTCAGAAACCATTTTCTTATGTGGTTCCATTAGACAGATTCCCATTTAGAACAATTGTTTATGATGCCAGAGGAAAAGAAATTAAAACGGTTAATGAAGTTCCGTTAAACGAAATTATACCAAAAGGTTTTATGGCGGTTCGAAAAGGAAAAAGAGAAATGACCTGGAGAGATGACAAGCCAGCAACCTTATCTTATGTTACAGCGCTTGACGAAGGAGATCCGGCTAACAAAGTTGATTTTAGAGATGAAGTTTTTCTTTGGGACGCGCCTTTTACAGCTGATGCAACTTCAATGGTAAAAACACCTCAGCGTTACTCTGAGATCGTTTGGGGAAATGATAATATTGCCTTTGTAACTGATGAGTGGTACGACACTCGTAATACCAAAACCTATTTGATTAATCCTTCAAATCCAAGTCAGCAGGCAAAAGTAATTACGGATAGAAATCAACAAGATGTTTACTCAGATCCTGGAATTTTCGAAACCAGAAAAAATGCATACAACAAGTATGTTCTCGCTATCGAAAAAGACAATACTTACCGAATTGGTGAAGGATATACTAAAAACGGGCAGTTCCCTTTTATAGATGAATTCAATTTAAAAACATTACAATCAAAACGTATTTATACCTCTTCGTTTAAAGATAAAAAAGAAGATTTATTGGAAATTGAAGATTTTAAATCTGGTAAAGTTTTAGTTAGAATTCAATCTAAGAGTGAATATCCAAATTATTATTTCAGAAATATTAAAAAACAAAACAGTGTAACACCAATTACTGCCTTCAAAAATCCGTTTGAAAGTATCAAAGATGTTAGCAAAGAAGTGATCAAATACAAACGTAAGGACGGATTGGAACTTTCGGGAACTTTATATCTTCCCGCTGGTTATGATAAAGCAAAAAAAGAGAAATTGCCTTTATTAATCTGGGCTTATCCTGCTGAATATAAAGACAGAAACAGTGCGGGTCAATCGACTCAAAACTCAAATGAATTTACTTTTCCTTATTATGGATCTTTTGTCTATTGGGTAACTAAAGGATATGTGGTTCTTGATGACGCCGCTTTCCCTATTATTGGAGAAGGTACTACAGAACCAAACGATAATTTTATGTCGCAATTAGTAGACAATGCCCAAGCTGCAATTGATGCCGTTGATGCTTTAGGTTATATTAATCGCAAAAAGGTAGCAATTGGCGGACACTCTTATGGAGCTTTTATGACGGCTAATTTATTAACGCATTCTAATTTATTTGCGTGTGGAATTGCAAGAAGTGGTGCTTACAACAGAACTCTGACTCCGTTTGGTTTTCAGAGTGAGCAACGTAATTACTGGGAAGTTCCGGAGGTTTACAATGCAATGTCTCCTTTTATGAATGCGGACAAAATGAAAACTCCAATTTTATTAGTTCATGGGGAAGCTGATAATAATCCAGGAACCTTTACTTTGCAGACTGAGCGTTATTTTCAAGCTCTAAAAGGTCTAGGAGCTCCGGCAAGAATGGTAATTTTACCTAAAGAATCACATAGCTATGTGGCCAAAGAAAACATTCTACATTTACTTTGGGAACAAGATCAGTTTCTAGAAAAGTATTTAAAAAACTAATTTACAAGAGAATATTTATACAACAAACCCGATAGTTTAAAGACTATCGGGTTTGTTGTTTTAGAGCATTAAAAAAGAATTATCTAATTATCTAATTGACACATTGTCTAATTTACAGATAATTCAATCCTAAGAAAATTTCCTGCTCAAGAGGCAAATCGATTTCACTTTCAAAAAACACGAGTTGTCTTTTATAAACGGTTTCAATTAAAAAATGATTTCCTCTAAAATAGGTTCTTCTGATTTTTACTGGCAAACTAGAGTCTGTAACCATTTTAAACTGATGTGGATACACCAAAGTTTTATGCATTTGATCTTCATAAGGAACTAGCAAATGTGTTGCAATTTCATTTACTTCTCCAAAAAGTGACGCTACATATTTAGTTTCCGGATCTTCGTAAATTTTTGTTGGATTATCCTTAACGATAATTTCTCCGTTTCGCATTACAATCGCTTCATCTGCAAATGACAAAGCATCTGTGCTATCGTGTGTTGCGATGATGCAGGTGATCCCTTTTTGTTTTAAATATCGAAATAAATTTCGGCGTAAAGCATTTTTTCTAAAAGCATCAATTTGACTAAAAGGTTCGTCGAGTAAAATCACTTCCGGTTCTAATGCCAAAACTCTTACCAAGGCTACTCTTTGCTGTTGTCCTCCACTTAAAAACTTTGCTTTTACATTAGAGAATGATTCCATTTCTACCATTTCTAATAATTCCTGAACACGAAGTTTTTTCATGTTTGCAAAACCATTCGAAAGAAACTTCCCAACATTTTCGGCAACAGTTTCAAAAGGAGACAAATCAAAATCCTGAGCCAAATATTTCATATAAGGCATTCCGGGAATTAAATTATATTTTGGACCTAGAATAGCCTTTTCATTATAAAAAATCTTGCCTTCATCTAAATCATATAAGCCGTACATTAATTTAAGAAGTGTACTTTTTCCGCAGCCACTTTCGCCTATAATGGCAATGTTATCGCCTTTATTTATAGTAAAAGAAACGTTTTTTATAACAGGGTTTTCGGTATACGAAAAAGAAATATTTTGAATGTCGAGCATGGGTTGTATTTGAAAGCACAAATTTACAATGTTTAATTTCTAAAGTCAAAAAAATAAAATCAGATTATTATTTAAAATTAAATTATTAACTGATTACTAAAATCAGTAATATTGTAAGAAAATACATTTAATATTATTTTCAACTCGTAATCCATTTTTCTAAAGTATATAACATGAAAAATTATCTAATTATTGCATTTGTATTTATTTCTCAAATGATTCATGCCTCGACATGGTATACCTCATTTGAAGAAGCTCAAAAGATGGCATTAACTACAAACAAATTAATAATTATTGATTTTACGGCAAAATGGTGCGGTCCCTGTAAAGAAATGGAATTACAGTCATGGAATGATGTTCAGGTTGAAAATGTATTACAAAACTACATTAAACTAAAAATAGATATTGATCTGAATAGAGACATAGCAATCAAATACCAAATTAGAGCAATTCCGGACATGGTTATAATTGACGGCAACGGCAAAGTTGTACATCGTTTTTTCGGTTATCAAAATCCTTCCAAATTAAAAAATGAATTAGCCCCGTTTAGTCTGTCAACTGAATATTTGTCAACTGAATTAATTGGTTTTTACGAAAACAAAAAATACAATACAGCAATACGAATTGTTCAAAAATATTACAACTACTCTTTAATAGTTGATAAAAACATCAAAGGAAAAATAATAAGAGTTGGTTCTGATTATTTGGGAGATGCTAAAGAAGAGTTGAAAAAAAATGAAGAAAACTACCTTCAAAAAAAGCAAAAATTAGAACTTCTGACACTCTATGAATTAGCTTATCTTTTTGATTTTAAAAAATTAGACAAGAAAATTTCAGAAATAAGATTAGAAAAAGTGGACCAACTAAATGACTATCAATATTGGTTTTTGAAATACCTATCTATTAAAGGAAATCAAAAAGATACAACTGAAGTTGAGCAATTTTTAAAAGACAATAATTTAGATAATGTCATCGATAATGGTAATCAACTATATGCATTTTATGAAAAGTCGCTCATAAAAACATAGGTTTTTAAAGTCAAAAAAAAGCTGCTTCAACTAAGAAACAGCTTTTTTTATATTTTATTTATCTGAAATTATTTTCCAGCTTGTGCTTTAGCATCATTTACCATTTTGTCATTTGCAGTAATTGAAAACTCTACACGACGGTTTTGTGATCTTCCTTCCGGAGTATCATTTGTTGCAATTGGATCAGCGATTCCTAAACCAGAAGTTTTGAAACGGCTTGATTTTAATCCTTTTGAAACTAAATAAGCTTGTACAGATGCAGCTCTTTGTCCAGAAAGTGTTAAGTTATATTCTGGTTTTCCTGTATTATCAGTATAACCAAAAATTTGAATATCTGTATCTCCATACTCTGTAAATACAGGAATCAATTTGTCTAAGTTAGCTTTTGCCTGTGTAGTCAAAGTTGATTTGTTAGTATCAAAACGAACAGAGTTTTCGTTCAAAGTTAAGTGAATTCCTTCTCCTACTCTTTCAACATCAGCACCTGGTAAAGCCTGATCAATTTCACGAGCTTGCTTATCCATTTTGTTTCCAATAAGCGCTCCTGTTCCACCACCTACGGCAGCTCCAATTGCAGCCCCCAAAGCAGCGTTACCTCCGTGACCTAAATTATTTCCTAAAATACCACCAATAATTCCACCGGCAACTACTCCAATTCCAGCACCTTTTTGCGTGTTATTTGCATTTTTTACTGAATCACAACTTGTAAAAAGACTTACTAATACAAATAAACTACTCAGGCTTAAAACGGTTATCTTTCTCATATTTTTATTTTTTTATATTAATTAGCTCTTTGAAATTGGTAAGTTACATCCTTAACTTGTCCACCAACATTAATGTTATCAATTAACTGGAACGAATTATCAGTTAATCCGGCCACTTTAAGCAAATATCCTGATTTAACATTTTTTGATTTTAATCCCGGATCTACAATTTTAAGTACAAAAAGTCCCTGGCTGTTGATACTCCAAACGATTGGAGAAGTAAAAGCCGTACAGCTTGGTGCATTTAGAGCCATAGTTCCTTTATTATTATTTGAAATAAAGTTCCATGTACTTCCAATAAAACATTTAGAATCTGCAAGATCAAATGAAGTTACTTTAATATACTCTGAACCAGGATAAGAAACATTGGTTAACACCCAATTTCCTTTAAGTGCTACTTGAGAAGGTCTGTCAAGTTTAGTCGATAGCGTAGGTGCTTCAGTTGAAGCTGTTGTAGACGAAGCTGATTTACACGCGAAAAACATCGTGGCGATCATGCAAATGAAAATAACTTTCTTCATTTTGTACATTTTTTTTAAGTTAATACTGACACGTTTAACAATGATTATATCACAAAGATACAATTCATCGGAATATCTTGGGTTCCAAAATCTAATTATTTTCTTTCAAAATTAACACTTACGCCATTTTGTCACCCAAAAAACAATTGGTATTCTATTTGAAGAAATGAGAATCATCACATTAAACTCAAAAATTAAAATAAATATGACAACAGGTAAAATTAATGTTTCGGTAGAAAACATCTTTCCCTTAATCAAAAAGTTCTTGTACAGCGATCACGAAATCTTTTTACGTGAGCTGGTTTCGAACGGAACAGACGCTACTTTAAAATTAAAACACCTAATTAGTATTGGCGAAGCTAAAGTAGAATACGGAAATCCGGTAATTGAAATCAAAGTTGATAGGGAAGGGAAAAAAATCCACATCATTGACCAAGGTTTAGGTATGACGGCTGATGAAGTTGAAAAATACATCAATCAGGTAGCTTTTTCAGGAGCCGAAGAATTCCTTGACAAATACAAAGATTCTGCTAAAGATTCTGGAATTATTGGTCATTTTGGTCTTGGTTTCTATTCTGCATTTATGGTTGCAGAGAAAGTAGAAATCATTACAAAATCATACAAAGATGAACCAGCTGCACATTGGACTTGCGATGGAAGCCCTGAATTTACTTTAGAGCCGGCTGACAAAACTTCACGTGGTACAGAAATCATCTTGCACATCGCTGAGGATTCTCTAGAATTTTTAGAAGATTCTAAAATCAGCGGATTATTGAATAAGTATAACAAGTTTATGCCTATTGCAATTAAATTTGGAACAAGAACAGAAACACTTCCAAAACCGGAAGATGCTCCTGAAGATTACATCAACGAAACTGTTGAAGTTGACAACATCATCAACAATCCAAATCCAGCCTGGACGAAACAACCAACTGAATTATCTGAGGAAGATTATAAAAACTTCTACAGAGAATTGTATCCAATGCAATTTGAAGATCCGTTATTCAACATTCATTTAAATGTGGATTACCCGTTTAACTTAACTGGAATTTTGTATTTCCCTAAGTTAGGTTCAGACATGCAAATTCAAAAAGATAAAATTCAATTGTACCAAAACCAGGTTTACGTTACAGATAACGTAGAAGGAATTGTACCTGAATTTTTGACGATGTTAAAAGGAGTTATTGATTCTCCGGATATTCCTTTGAATGTTTCTCGTTCTGGTTTACAGGCTGATGGTGCTGTTAAGAAAATTTCTAACTACATCACTCGTAAAGTAGCGGATAAACTAAAAGCTTTATTCAACGAAAACCGTGCTGATTTTGAGGCAAAATGGAACGATATTAAAATCGTTTTAGAATACGGAATGCTTTCTGAAGATAAATTCTACGAAAAAGCAGGTGCGTTTGTATTGTATCCAACGGTTGACGATAAGTATTTTACTCTTGAAGAATTAAAAGAGAATTTAAAAGAAAATCAAACGGATAAAGACGGGAAATTGGTTGTTCTTTATGCAGGAAACAAAGATGCTCAGCACTCTTATATTGAAACTGTAAAAGAGAAAGGATACGAAGTATTGCTTTTAGATTCTCCAATTATCTCGCACTTAATTCAAAAAATTGAAGGCGATAATAAAGATGTAACTTTTGTTCGTGTGGATTCTGATCATATTGATAACTTGATCAAAAAAGAAGAAAACACGATTTCTAAATTATCTGATGAAGAAAAAGAAACACTTAAAACTTCATTAGAAGCTTATATTCCAAAAGCATATTCTGTACAACTAGAAGCTATGGATAGTCAAGTTGCTCCATTCATTATTACGCAACCAGAATTTATGCGTAGAATGAAAGAAATGAGTCAGTCTGGCGGTGGCGGAATGTTCGGAATGGGAAATATGCCTGAAATGTACAACTTGGTAGTAAATACTAATTCTGATTTGGCTACAAGTATTTTGAATACTGAAGACAAAACGCATCAGGAGCATTTAGTAAAACAAGCTTTAGACTTGGCTAAATTATCGCAAAACCTATTAAAAGGTGAAGCTTTGACTGCTTTTGTAAAAAGAAGTTTTGAAATGATTAAATAAGATTTTTATAAAATCTATTCCTAAAAACCTGCAAGTTATACTTGCAGGTTTTTTTATGCTTAATCTAAGCTATTTAGTTCAAATGTATAGCTGTAAAAATGGGGAATTAGCCCCTTTTTTGACAAGAGTAATTTCTATAATTTTAATCCCCTTAAAACACAATTAACTGATTATCAATATTTAATTCTAGAAATCATGGATAAAAGAAAATTCACTGAAAATGGAGAAGTACTAACTATTCTACGAGATTTACAAGAATCAATTGGAGACAAAAAATTCTCAGATATTGTAGACGCTAACAATTGCCAATATGTTGATTTAGTGCAAGAAGGCGGCGGTGTATTAGGGATTGCCTTAGTTGGATATGTCTATGTTCTGGAACAAATGAAGATTCGTTTTTTGAGCCTGGCTGGAACCTCAGCCGGAAGCATTAATACGATGCTAATGGCGGCGGCTGGTGCAATTGACATTGAAAAATCAGAATGGATATTAGATTGTCTTTGCAATAAAAACTTATACGATTTTGTTGATGGCGATCATGATGCCCGCGAATTTATTGATGCCTTACTAAGTGATTCCAGCAATTTTAAATTAATCATAAAAGGAACTCAGGTTATTGATAATTTTAAAGACGATCTTGGATTAAATCCCGGTAAAAACTTCCACCATTGGATATCGAATCTTCTTTCGCAAAAAGGAATAAAAAATTATTCTGACCTTAAAGCATTAAGATCAAAAGGTGTTTCAGATCAAAATCAATTATTCCGAATAAACAAAGTAAAACAAGGAGATAAAGAAATATACAACAGACCTGACCACTGGAGCGAAATGGCAATAATAGCGGCAGATATCACAACCGAAAGTAAAATTGTTTTCCCGAAAATGATTGACTTATTTTATTCAAATCCCGATGTCCAGAATCCGGCTGATTTTGTTCGGGCTTCTATGTCAATACCTCTTTTCTTTACCCCTTTTAAAATTAAAAATATTCCCGGAGGCGTAGATGCCTGGAAAAAATGGAATGATGCCACAGGACTACGAACCTCAGTCCCTTCAGAAGTTATGTTTATGGATGGAGGCATAATTTCGAATTTTCCAATTGATATTTTTCACGAAAACCTAACCGTTCCCGCCTCTCCTACTTTCGGTATTAAACTGGGATATGATAAAAACGAAATCAATAAAAATGAAAAAATAACCAATGTCGTAAGTTCCATGTTTGACACAGCGAGATACGGTTATGACTCAGAATTTTTGAGAAAGAATCCCGATTTTAAAAATCTGATTGGATATATTGATACAGGAAGTCACAACTGGCTAAACTTCAATCTTACTGATGATGCAAAAATTGATCTCTTTATTCGCGGTGCCCAAAAAGCTTCAGAGTTTTTAAATAAATTTGACTGGGAGAAATATAAAGAAATCAGAAGAGCCAAAAGCCAATATTACAAGTCTGTTTAAAGAAACAGGTCACCTCACAAAAATATCTTTCAATAAAAATACGTTTGTAAAATCCTACAAGTCTAGCTTATAGGATTTTTTTATTGCAATTCATTTTTTTTGCTACATTTGAATGCCTTTTATCTAACTTAAACAAATACTACTATGAAAAAAACAATGTTTTTATTTCTGACTGTTTGCACAACAGCACTAACTTATGTTTCATGTTCTAACAACGACAGTGTTGTAGAACAAACTGATGTAACCGCAGTAGGAGCATCTGTTGCAATTGACGCCGCAAACGAAATGGACGTTAATACAGGATTACTTGTAACAACCCCAACTGGTTCAACAGCAAAAACTACCGAGACTCCATCAGCTGGAACTTGTGCTGTTATTACAGTATCGCCAAATACAGATACTTACCCTAAGGTATTTACTGTAGATTTTGGAACGACAGGTTGCACAACTAACCAACTTACAAGAAAAGGAAAATTAAAAATTACACTTTCTGGCCCGGTAATCACAACCGGAAGCAAAATGACAATTGAAAGAATTGATTATTCTATTAATGGATTAAAACTAGAAGGAACTATTGAATACACCAACACTACAACAGTTGCAACTGTACCACAATGGACCAGAAAAGTAACCAATGGAAAATTAACTGATTTACTTGGAAAAGTATTCACAAATTCAGGAATACATACTGTAAAACAAACTGCAGGTGTTGACACTCCCTTTTTATTAGATGATAATGTATATGAAATGATCGACGGAAGTCACACAGTAACTTCTGAAAAAGGAGGAACTTTAACCTTAACAGTTCTGGAAACATTGGTAAAAAAATATTCTTGCACTTTTGTTTCTAAAGGGAAACTAAAAGTTCAGGGAGGCGCCTTAAATGGAGTAATTGATTTTGGAAACAATGATTGCGACAACAAATATACTTACACTCACGAAAACGGGACTGTATTTAATTTAGGACTTTAACAGAATTTTCTGCTATAAACAATAAGAATCCCAATTTAGAAATAGATTGGGATTTATTTTTTCGCAAAATTTAACAACTACTTCTATACATTCAAACTATTTTCTTTATTTTGCAGCAAAATCTAAAAAACCAATGAAAAAATCAATTATTGCCTTTGTTACTCTCGCAGTATTAGCATCTTGTAGCAAAAAAGAATCAACTACTGACAACTTACATATTACCGGAAATATAAAAGGATTAAAAAACGGAACTTTATATATTCAAAAAATTGTTGACACTTCGCTTGTTGCAATTGACAGTATTAAAATCGACGGAAACTCTACATTTGAAAGCGATATCAAATTAGAATCTCCTGAGATGTTATATTTATTTCTAGATCGTGGAGTAACCAATTCATTAGACAATAACATTTTATTTTTTGCAGAACCGGGAAATATCAACATCGATACCAATCTTGATAATTTTATTTATAGTGCAAAAATCACCGGATCTAAAAATCAGGAATTGTACGAGCAATATCAAAAAATAAATTCTCGTTTTATTGATGAGAACCTTTCTTTGGTTGAACCAAGATTTAAAGCCTTGAAAAGGAAAGACCAAAAAGCAGTTGATAGTATTGATGCAAAACAATCATCAAACATCAGAAGAAAATATCTATATGCTACAAACTTTGCGATTAACAACAAAGATCACGAAATAGCACCTTATATTGCCCTGGCAGAGATTTATGATATCAATATCAAATTCCTTGACACCATTCAAAAATCAATGACTCCAAAAGTAGCTCAATCACTTTATGGAAAAAAGCTAACCAAATATATTGCTGAAATAAAAAAAGAACAAAAATAATTTTTTGAAGCTGCGATAAAATAGCAAGCGACCTGCTTTTATATACAATACCGTTAATCCTGTTTTTTTACTAAAACAGGATTTTTTTTTGCTCTTTTTTTTAGCATATTTTTTTATTTCTTAAATATCTGACAATTAGATAATTATGAAAAATTATTTCGGAAATTTCATGCAATTGCTACTGATTTACAATAACTTAGCTTTATAATTAAAAACTAAAAATTATGAAAAATCCACCTAGTATCATTAGCCGTGCAAAGTTTGATTTTATTAATTCATCAGTTATTGAAAAACTTGAATCTTATAATTCAAAACTTAGCCCAGAATTAGAAGCAATCCCTAAACTTGACCCCTACTCTTTGAACGGTCAAAAATTGCGTTTAGATTTTATTCGAAAACAATCAAATTCAAACCTTGACTACTTATCCGGAGAAAAAGTATTCAACGACAACGAAAGTTTAAAAGGGAATATTGAAAATTACATTGGCATGACGCAAGTTCCAACAGGAATTATTGGTCCAATAGTAATTAATGGCACTCACGCACAAGGAGGTTTTTATGTACCACTTGCAACCACCGAAGGAACACTACTGGCGTCCTACAACAGAGGTGCAAAAGCATGTAGAGAATCTGGCGCAATTACCACAATTACATTACAAGAAGGCGTACAAAGAACACCTACTTTTAAATTTAAAAATTTAATTGATCTGGGAAAATTCGTAACATGGGTATTAGACAATAAAGAAACATTCAGCGCACTAACACGAGAATCCAGTAATTATGCCATCCTAAATGACGTAGGAATAAATATAGAAGGCAATATTTTAATATTACGATTCGAATATACCTCCGGAGATGCAGCAGGTCAAAACATGGTTACAATATGTACAGACAGAATCTGTAAATATATCCTTGAAAACTGCCCGATTAAACCTGTTTTCTGGACTATCGAAGGCAATACATCCGGAG
This sequence comes from Flavobacterium sp. JAS, assembly GCF_020991455.1. Classification (GTDB taxonomy): domain Bacteria; phylum Bacteroidota; class Bacteroidia; order Flavobacteriales; family Flavobacteriaceae; genus Flavobacterium. The sequence continues at coordinate 236,017 of NZ_JAJMOX010000009.1, read as the reverse complement.
ATAAAAAAGCTACATCATTAGCCACAAGAGTACGCGGAAAGAAAATAACTTCTGAAATTACACTAAAAAGAACCGCTATTGAATCTGTACTAAAAACAACACCTGAACTCTTACAGCAACAATGGAAAATTTCCACTTCGGGTGCCATAAAATGTGGTAGTAACGGTACAGGTATGCACCCCGCTAATGCACTTGCAGCGTTATTCATGGCTTGCGGACAGGATGTAGCCTGCACAGGAGAAGCTTCTACTGCCCTAACAAGAATGGAAATCGATGAAAACGGCGATTTATATTGCTCCATTACGATGCCCAATATAATTGTAGGTACTGTTGGCGGCGGAACTTCTTTTCCAACACAAAAAGAATGCTTACAAATGATTGATTGTTACGGCCCTGGCAAAAGTACTAAACTTGCCGAAATTGCTATTAATGTTTGCTTAGCTGGTGAAATCTCAATCTTGGCCGCTATGTCATGTGGACAGTTTACGGCTGCACATCAAAAATTTGGAAGATAACAAAAGGTCAAAATATTATAATTATTATCTTTTTTTAATATCCCTTACTCAAATAAAAAACCGCCACAAGTTTAACAATTTGACGGTTTCTTTATTATCTAAAAAGATCCAAACTTAAATCAATAAAAAGAATATTGAATCAGTTTATTGAATTGAATTCAGTATTTTTCTTTTACATTGCTGAAAATTCACTCCATATTATCTTCCTAACAACGCTCCAAAAATGCCAAAAGCAAAAATAAGACCATACAATACCAAAATTGAAAGTGTCATAATACCAATAAATTTATAGTGTGATTTCAAATAACCAAATGAAGCAGATAACGCTTCAGAATCATTATCCCTAAAAGCTTTTTTAGCATTTGTTGCAAATTTATTTAAATAATAAACCGGGAAGAAATAAAGCGCTGCAATAAAAAAGTAAAAAAATCCCATTATGGCCCCAAAAGAAGATCCCATTGCTGGCACTGAATTACCCATTGATGTAAAAACAGTACCCGCAAAGAATGCAAACACAATCATTAAACCGATAGCTACAAATCCTAAAATAGATAAAAAATAAGCCCATTTTGCGATTTCCTTTAAAAAATCTTTTGCAGATTGATCGAGTTGCAACTCAAAATTTTCAAAAACTGATGCTTCTTCCATGTGTAATATGTTTTCTGGTTAAGCAACAAACATAAGAAAATTATTGTTACATTTTTCCAAATTTCAATCGCGATAATTAGCGAACAAATTCCAAGCACTAAAAAGAAGCACTAAGATTGGAATTAAGAATTTAAAAAATTGGAATTTATTAAGTATAAACCAAAAAAAAACCATCACTAAAAAGTGATGGTTTTACGTTGAGCCGGCGGAGGGACTCGAACCCACGACCTGCTGATTACAAATCAGCTGCTCTAGCCAACTGAGCTACGCTGGCGACTCATTACGGGTGCAAATATAAAATGGATTTTTGTAATTTCCAAAATAAATTTACTGCTTATTTTAATAAAAAACCACCACTATAAGTGATGGTTTTGTTGAGCCGGCGGAGGGACTCGAACCCACGACCTGCTGATTACAAATCAGCTGCTCTAGCCAACTGAGCTACGCTGGCGACTCATTACGGGTGCAAATATAAAGCGGTTTTTCGTTTTACCAAAATAAATTTGCACTTTTTTATACTTTTTTTTGCTTACAATTCGTTGATTTTAGCAATCAATTGATTAGCAGTTTCTTCCAATTCAACATTGATTTGTTTGAAGTGTGCTTTTTTGTTTTCAACGTTCTTAGCATTCACTTTTGTGATCAAAGTATCAAATGCAGCAATAGCCTGATCGATCAAAGCATTCGTTTCCGGAGTTGGATTTCCTGTTGTAGACATTTCAAATAAGTAAATTGCCTCAATAATATCTCCTAATACGAAGTTGATGTCTTTCTTTAAATTTTTAACGTTTGCCATTTTTATTTTTATTTTAATTTGCGTCTGCAAAAGTACATATAATCTTTATATTTAGCCCTATGAAATGTAAATTTCTAAAATTGAAGCATTTCCATCTAAAATAAATGCATTTATCTCAGCAGGAACCAGAACAGTATCTCCTTTTTTATAAACTTGTTTAAAACCGTCATACTCAATTTCAAAACTTCCTTCAATACACATATATACTGTAAAAGTTGCTCCGGATTTAGTAACGTTTATTTTATCTTTTAACGGAATAAAATTGGTGGTAAAATAAGGACAATCAACTACTGCATTCGAAGTATTGTCTTTAGTCTCATATTTCTTTTGAGTGTCTACCTTATTATAGTTTATAGCATCGAGTGCTAAATCTACATGAAGTTCTCTTTTATTTCCTTGTGCGTCTACACGATCAAAATCATACAAACGATAGGTAATATCAGAAGTTTGCTGAATTTCGGCAACTACAAGTCCGGCACCAATAGCATGAACAGTTCCGGTTTCTAAAAAGAAAACATCACCAACCTTTGCTTTCACATCATCTAAAACAGAAACTAGTGTATTATTGTGCAAATGCTCTAAATATTCTTCTTTACTGGAATCTTCTTTAAAACCAACAATAATTCGGGCATCAGTATCGGCTTGCAACACGTACCACATTTCGGTTTTACCAAAAGAGTTATGACGTTCTTTTGCCAATTTATCATTTGGATGCACTTGTATCGAAAGGTCTTCACGAGCATCCAAATATTTAAAAAGTAGTGGAAACTGTTTTCCAAAACGTTTGTAAACTTCTGTTCCCAGAATTTCATTTGGCGTTTCGTCGATAAGTTCCATCAATGATTTTCCTTTCAAAACTCCATTTGCAATCGTACTTACATCGCCTTCGACAGTAGATAATTCCCAACTTTCACCTGTAATTTTAGATACAATTGGTTTATTAAGAACTGTTTTTAGTTTTTCTCCTCCCCAAATTCTTTCTTTCAAAATGGGTTCAAATTGCAAGGGATATAATTTTGACTTCATGAATATATTTTTTGGGCTAATATCTTTATTAATTTAACACTGATATAATACTATTTTTTAGTTTTATAATACTAATTCTTTAATAGTTTCAAGTGCTTTCGGAATGTGTTTTGCAGCATTCATGCTGTCAAAAATCAAAATAACAACGCCATTTCGATCAATAACATACGTTACTCTTCCTGGTACAAGACCAAACAAAGTATCACGAACCCCAAAAAGGTGTCGGATTCTTTTATCCTGATCAGATAACAATATAAAAGGCAATTGATGTTTCTTGGCAAATTTTTGATGTGATTTAATACTATCACTACTTATACCAATAACCTCAGCGCCTAAGTCTTTAAAATCTTCGTATTGATCCCTAAAACTACAAGCTTCGGTAGTACAACCGGGCGTATTGTCTTTTGGATAAAAATAAATCACGAGTGGCTTTCGGCCCAAAACACTTTGGCTTTCAAAAACTTCTCCATGACTATCTTTTGCAGTAAAATTCGGAACTATATCTCCTATTTTTAATGACATTTATTATTCTCCTTTATAAGTTACAAAATTGCGGTCCGTTTCAGTCAAAACGATTTCTAAATCAAAATCCGGCTGAATTTTTTTTCTAATTTTATTCCATATCACAACCACAATATTTTCGGCAGTTGGATTTAAATCTTGAAATTCCGGTACATCCAGATTCAGATTTTTGTGATCAAACGGTATTTCTACTTCTTCGCGTATAATATCCGCCAATACTTTCACATCTAAAACAAAACCAGTTTCCGGGTCAATTTTTCCTGTAACACTTACTGTTAAACCATAATTATGACCATGAAAATTAGGATTATTACATTTTCCAAAAACAGCATCGTTTTTCTCAAATGTCCAATCTTTCCTGTGCAATCGATGTGCAGCATTAAAATGTGCTTTTCTTGATATGGTTACTCTCATTTTGGTTTTTCGGTTAGTATGGTTTTATATTTTATGGTCTTCTAAATAATGATAAAATTCATCAAAAATTATTTTGAACCAAACGGTATAAATTTCGGGTTGCTTTTCAATATCATTTTTTACGTCTTCAATCTTCATCCATTTCCAGGCTTCAACTTCATCAAAATTTATGTTTGGATTATCATTATAATATCCAATCATAACATGATCCAGTTCATGTTCTGTAAGACCATTATCAAAAGGAGCTTTATAGATAAAATGAAAGAGTTCTTTCAATTCGGTTTTAAACCCCATTTCTTCAAACAATCGTCGACTTCCTGCTTCAATATTTGTTTCTCCTTCACGCTGATGACTGCAGCAAGTATTTGTCCAGAGTAAAGGTGAGTGGTATTTTTGATGGGCACGCTGCTGTAGCATAATCTCGTTTTTACTATTTAGGATAAAAACTGAAAAAGCGCGATGTAAAAGTGCTTTTTCGTGTGCTTCTAATTTTGGCATTAAGCCAATTTGCTCATCATTTTGATTAACTAATATTACGTTTTCTTCTATCATTAGGGCGTTTTGTACAAACAAAAATACGAAAAAAGAAATGGCTTGAAAATCTTAGAAAAGATTGTGAAAAGTTTAACGAGCATTGCATTTTATACAAAACTGATTTACAAATGTTTACAACCAACATTATTCATAAAAACCTTTAAAAATAAGGTATAAAAACTATATCCATCTATTTTTCGTAAATACAAAAAGTTAAAACATACTTAAATAAATCTGAATTGTAAAGTACCCGACATTTCAAGGTAAAATCTCGTTGTATCTTTGAAATACAGAATTAAAGCACACAAAAACAATGAAAACAAAAACTCAAATACTCAGCCTTTGCTTTTTAATTCCGCTCTTCATTCTACAAGCATGTGGACAAAGCGCAAAAAAACAAAACACAAAAACAGTGGCCATGGAAAACAAAATCTCTAAACCCGGAAATCCTTATTACTCCAATACAGACACAACAAAACTAAATGTGAGTAACGCCGAATGGAAAAAAGTGCTTCCTGATGATGTTTATGCCGTAATGCGCGAAGCTGATACCGAAAGACCTTTTACCGGAAAATACTGGAAGTCTGATGAAAAAGGAACATATTACTGCGCTTCCTGCGGAAATAAACTTTTTAGATCCGGCGCTAAATTCGCAAGTAGCTGCGGATGGCCTAGTTTTTTTGAACAAGACAATAAAACCAGCGTGGTTTACAAAAATGATAACTCTCTTGGAATGGAAAGAATCGAAGCCCTTTGCGGTCGTTGCGGCGGGCATCTAGGACATTTATTTGATGACGGACCTCCACCAACCGGAAAACGCTATTGCATGAATTCGATTGCACTTGATTTTATTCCTGACAACAAATAACAAAGAAATGAAAAATACAATTTTAATTTGCCTTTTTGCTTTATCCTTAAATGGATTTGCGCAAAATAAAAAAGCTTCAAACCTCGAAACTATTACCCTTGGCGGAGGATGTTACTGGTGTGTAGAAGCTGTTTATGAAAATCTAGACGGAGTAAAATCTGTTGTTTCGGGATTTTCAGGAGGAAAAGTTGCCAACCCATCTTATGAGGAAGTTTGCACTGGAACAACCGGTCATGCCGAAGTAGTTCAAATTACATATGATAAAAACGTAACCGATATTAATGAAATCTTTCAGGTTTTCTTTACCGTTCATGATCCAACAACTTTAAACAGACAAGGCGCAGATGTTGGAACGCAATATCGTTCCGTGATTTTTTATAAAAATGAAGAACAAAAAAAGGCTGCAGAAAGTATCATTGCCGAATTGAACAAAGCAAAAGTTTACAACAGCCCAATTGTGACAAAAGTAGAACCTTTTAAAGCTTTCTATAAAGCAGAAGATTATCATCAGAATTATTATGCGAATAATAAAAATCAACCGTATTGCAAAATGGTAATTCAGCCTAAAATTGAAAAATTCGAAAAGGTTTTCAAAGACAAACTCAAAAAGAAATAAAAATACTTCATAAAGGTTAACACTAATTGCCGTCCATTTTATGGACGGTTTTTTTATGTTTTTCGCCAAGAATTTCACGAATCTACACGAATTATATTTTATGTTCAGAATATAAAAATTAGCAAAAATTCGTGAAATTCGTGGCAACTTTTTCCCTCTAACAGTAAAACATTTTTTTTTGTAATTTGCAGCAATAAACCAATCAAAAACCAAAACTAAAAACTGCCAAATGAAGCAATTATTTCTACTTTTTACTTTCTTACTTATTCTTCCAAAAATTCATTCACAAGAAAACCTGCCAACTGATTATCTTTCAAAAGAATTTCATCAAGGCCGCAGAGAAGCTTTTAGAAAACTTATGCCTGCCAATTCTGTTGCAGTGATTTTTTCGTATCCGGAAAGAGTTTTTTCAAGAGACATTAACTACAATTTCCATCAAAATCCCGATTTGTATTACCTAACCGGATACAAAGAACCGGATGCCGTTTTATTGATTTTTAAAGAAGCACAAGGAACAGATCAAACCTATAATGAAGTATTTTTTACAAGAGAAAGAAATGCCGCCAGCGAAATGTGGACCGGAAGACGTTTGGGTATCGATGGTGTAAAATCGCAATTGGGAATTTCTAACGTTTATAACGGAAAAGATTTTAAAGATTTTGCTATTGATTTTAAAAAATTTGATAAAATAATATACGATAATATACCTGTAGATATTAGAAATAATTCAACTGGTTTTGATCTTTCCGGATTACTACAGACCTTCAAAACCAAAGCCGGAATTACAAAAGAAGATCATGTTTCTTTAGAATTTTTCAGATCTATTACAAGCACGCTTAGAGAAATCAAAACTCCGGAAGAAATGGAATTAATGCGTAAAACCGTTAAACTTTCCTGCATTGCTCACAATGAAGTTATGAAAGCCGTTGGCCCTGATATGAGCGAAAACGAAGCTGACGGAATTCATGCTTATATCCACAAAAAATATGGTGCCGAGGGCGAAGGTTATCCTCCAATTGTTGGTGCCGGAGCCAACGGATGTATTTTACATTATGGAGAAAATAACAGTACAAAAATTGACAATCAATTACTATTAATGGATGTTGGATCTGAATATCACGGCTATTCTGCTGATGTTACCAGAACAGTTCCCGCAAACGGAAAATTTACCGAAGAACAAAAAGCCATTTATCAATTAGTTTATGACGCACAAGAAGCTGTTTTCAAAATTTGCAAAGAAGGAACACCGCTTGTCGATCTAAACAATACAGCAAAAGAAGTTCTGGCAAACGGCTTGATAAAACTAGGAATTATTACAGATCCTAAAGATGTAAAACTTTACTATCCGCACGGTTGTTCTCACTTTCTTGGCTTAGATGTTCACGACAAAGGAAATTTCAGTGGCCCAACAAGTACTCTTAAAGAAAATATGATTATAACTGTCGAACCAGGAATTTATATTCCGGCAAATAGTAAATGCGACAAAAAATGGTGGAACATTGGTGTTCGTATCGAAGATGACATTGCAATCAAAAAAGATTCATACGAAAATCTATCAATTGACTCTCCAAGAAAATGGCAGGATATTGAAAAATTGGCAACACAGAAAAGTACATTTAATGAAATGAAATTTCCTAAAATATAAATTCGCAAAAATCTTTAAAGATAAAATAAAAACGAAACTACTCTGAATTCAAAGTAGAGGCTGTTTACGAGGGACTTTTTAGTCCCTCTTTTTATTTAATTCAAAAATAGCATTTGAATTATTACCTCCCTTCCTTTCTTCTATAATGCTCTAAATACTCTTTTAGCATCTCATCGGTAATATTTCGTATGGTCTAAACCCCATAACCACTTACTCAAAATACTGACCCAAATAACACAATTGAAGCTCTGAAAGCTCCATTTGCAGTTTTCCTGATGTTCTGCCTTTCAACCTTTTTTAAATAACTTCAAGCATATCTGACTTGAAACACACATAAACAACTAAAAAGAAACACATTACACCTAAAAACAACACTAATAATTTAGTTTTAAACCATTCTGCATCTCTTTTTTTCGTAAATTAGTACTCCCAAAAAAAGAAGCCATTTATCGCACTTCAATTTTCAAACCTAGTGAAGGTAAGACGAAAAAAACAACGGATTCGAACAGGCATGGGGATCAACATTACAAAACAATCCCGACTGACAACAAAATACTTTATTGAAAAATTCAGTGAGTGAAACATTCCAAAACTCAATAGTCTTACGACTGCAAAAATGCCAATTTTTCCAGCTAAATATCCTAACACTAATTTTTCGAATCAGGAAAAATTCATCTCATTGTATTAATTAAAAAAGTATTGCGATAGAACTTTATCTTTTTCATGAAACTCAACCATGATGAAGTTCTCAAAAGGAATGAACAATAAACAATTCTGCAAAAAATTAATCAATAAAAAAGAAATGAAATGAAAACAATAAAAAAGAATTTGATATCTCTATTCATGCCAATATTTTTGATATTGAGTGTGAGTATGTATGCGCAAGATCCTATAAAAGTAGCTCCTAACGTATATAAAAAAGTACTTCTCGACAATGATCGAGTAAGAGTGATACAACTTGAGTTTGCTCCCGGGGAAACAATTCCATGGCATAGTCATCCTGATCATACCATCTATGCATTGAGTGATGGAAAAATTGAAATAACTGATAAAGGTAAAGCTCCTGTCACTATCGACATTAAAGCAGGAGATGCTTTATACATTCCCGCAGTTACACATATGGCAAAAAATTTGGGAAACACAACTGTGAATTTGGTTGTAACAGAAATAAAACCCAGACCTAAAAAATAAAACATTATGAGTATCTAAACTTTTTTAGTATTTAATTTAAAGTAACAACCTAAATTCAGGTTGTTACTTTTTTTAATTTTAACAGCATCTCTAAAATGGAGCCAATATATTTTCCGTTCTTTGCATTCCTAAAAATATAAAAAAATGAAAGCACTTACCTTCTCTACTTTTGGAGATTCAGATGTTTTAGAATATATAGAAATTCCGAAACCGGAATTAAAAAACGATGAAATTTTAGTCGAAATGAAAGCCATCGGATTAAATTTTGCTGATGTTTACAGACGAAAAGGAAATTATCATTTAAAAGGAAATCCGCCTTTTATTGCAGGTTACGAAGGTGCAGGAATTGTTGTCGATGCTAATAATCATTCGGAATATAAAGTTGGAGATCGCGTGGCTTTCGCCGATGTTCCTTTTGCAAATGCTGAATTGGTTGCCGTAAATACAAATCACGTTTTGCCATTGCCCGAAGCTATTTCTTTTGAAACTGCCGCCGCTATTTTACTGCAAGGTTTAACAGCGCATTATTTGGCAACAGACAGTCACAAAACTCAAAAAGGAGAAACGGTTTTAATTCATGCGGTTGCTGGCGGAGTGGGACAAACTTTAACTCAAATAAGCAAACTTTTAGGTGCTAATGTTATTGGTTTAACCTCATCTCCAGACAAAGCCAAAGTTGCTATCGAACAAGGAGCAGATCATGTTTTTCTATACAATGAAGACTGGAAATCAGATATTTTTAAAACAGTCCCAAATGGTGTTGATGTAGTTTACGACAGCGTTGGAAGCACATTGAAGGAAAGTTTCGAAGTCACCAAAGAATGCGGGCAAGTTGTTTTCTTCGGAATGGCAGGTGGCGATCCTGAACCTGTAGATCCAAGAATGCTAATGGATACTTCAAAAACATTAACCGGAGGAGATCTTTGGAGTTATTTAAACTCTAAAGAAGAAAGAATCAAAAGAGCCAATCAATTGTTCAATTGGATTATCGAAGGAAAAATTACGCTTTCGACACCAACATCTTTCAAATTATCCGAAGGAAAACTAGCACATGATTATCTGGAAAGCCGAAAAAGTACAGGAAAAATAATTTTGATTCCTTAATAGAACTAAATATTTTTTTCGCCACGAATTCACGAATTATTTTAAAAACTTAATTCGTGAATTCGTGGCGTTTTTTTTTTAAAAATTACGTAATTCACAACTGATTAATCTCAATCTTTGTCAACTCAGACAATTCTAAAATTCTGTTTACATCATTTTTATTTGCTACAAAAAACAAATAATTATCCCCATGCGTATCGTAAGTCATTAGTTCAAGATTACGTTTCTCTAAAGCCGATTGAATATAAGGAAACAAATCGTGGCTATAAGTTTCTTCCGGATATTCGAAATTCAAATCTTCATCTATCATTTCTGAGATAAAATATTCTGCATCTTCAGGATCAAATTTCCAATCGCTATTCCAACAATATATACTTTCGAAAAAACTCCAATGATTTTCAACGATTTCGTGATATTCTTTTGATTCCTTTTTAAAATTTTTCAAAAGTTTTTTTGATTGTTTCTGAAGCAACTTTTCATCCACATTTCCTCTTGAAACCAGTTTTATAAATTCTTCAAAAGTTTCCTGCGTCAATTCAACTTCTTCAGGCAACAAATTCTCATCTGAAGGGAGATTAACATTTTCAGGAATTGCAATATTTAAATATTGACAAATGCCCTGCAAAACTCTTTCAAATTCTTTAAAACCTATTTTCTGAACATCATTTTTTGGATCATTAATATCAATATATTCTGTATCAAGTATTCCTCTGGTATAATCCAGAAAATAACTGTTATTATACAAAATTCTAAAATCGTTGGTTTCTAAACTGTTTGTACAACAAAAGAAAATAGCGAAATTATGCAAAACATGTTTTAAGTGCTTTTTCATTTCCGGAGTTGGCGGCTCAGTATAAAACTGAATATGGATATAATCGTATTCTAATTCTGCCTGAATATCCTCTTCTGAAATAGCTCCAATATTAAGTTTTTTATACAATTCGTTTAAAACTTCATAAGCATTTTTTAATCCTGCTTTTTTAATTTCGTTTTGTGCGTCTTCATTATTAAATGAATTTGGAAACGAATATAAATTCACAGAAACCGTATCATAAATCCCTTTCAGCTTAATCTCTAATCTATTTTCTTCATTATATAAAGAAGTGTAAATAGAATCAATAACATCAAAAGAAACAATTGATTTCGGGTCGTTATTTCTACCAAAGAAATTAGAAAAGAAGTTTTTCATAAAAACATATTATTTTAGAGTTTCAGCAATCATCAATGCGCATTTTTCGCCGTCAATTGCTGCAGAAATAATTCCGCCGGCATAACCTGCTCCTTCTCCACACGGATATAAACCTTTTATTTGTAAATGCTCATAAGTCAAAGGATCTCTTGGAATTCTAACCGGAGATGAAGTTCTGCTTTCCGGAGCGTGCAAAATAGCTTCATTAGTTAAATAACCACGCATCGATTTTCCGAACTCTTTAAATCCTTCACGCAGAATTTGCGATAAGAAACCCGGAAAAACCTCTCCCATTTCAACCGAAGTTGTTCCTGGAACATAAGAAGTTTTCGGGATATCTGCTGAAACTTTATTTTGTGTAAAATCAATCATTCTTTGTGCCGGAACTTTTTGAGTTTCCCCAGCCAAATGCCACGCTTTTTGTTCGATACTTTTTTGAAATTCCATTCCGGCCAAAGCACCAAATTTTGCAAAAGGCTTAAAATCTTCCAATTTTAATTCGATTACAATTCCTGAATTTGCTGTTGCCTGATCGCGTTTAGAAGGCGACCAACCATTTGTCACCACTTCTCCCGGGCTTGTAGCACAAGGCGCAATTACACCTCCCGGACACATACAGAATGAATACATTCCGCGGCCATTAACTTGCTTAACGATAGAATATGGAGCCGGAGGCAAATGCTCGCCACGATAATCGCAACTATATTGAATACTATCTATTAATTGCTGTGAATGTTCTGCACGAACCCCCAAAGCAAAAGGTTTTGCTTCAATAAAAATTTTCTTTTTATCTAATAATTCAAAAATATCACGTGCCGAATGTCCGGTTGCTAAGATTAATTTATTAGCAAGAATCTTATCTCCGTTTTGTGTTACGATTCCTTCAACTTCATTATTTTTTACCAGAATATCAGTTACCCTTGTATCAAACAAAACCTGACCACCAAACTCGATGATTTTATTTCGAATATCTTCAATGATTTTTGGCAATTTATTCGTTCCGATATGCGGATGTGCTTCTACCAGAATATCTTCGGAAGCTCCAAAAGCGACTAAAAGTTCTAAGATTCTGGTTACATCTCCACGTTTTTTAGATCGTGTATATAATTTTCCATCAGAATAAGTTCCTGCTCCACCTTCTCCAAAACAATAATTAGAATCTTCATTAACTAAATGATCAACATTGATTGCTTTTAAGTCGCGTCGGCGTCCGCGAACATCTTTTCCACGTTCGATTACAATTGGCTTTAAGCCTAATTCAATTAATTGCAAAGCTGCAAAAAGTCCCGCCGGACCTGCCCCAACAACAATCACTTCCTGAGCCGAAGAAACGTCCTTATATATAGGTAGCTCTATTTTTGTTTCCTGAAAGGGTTCTCCCTGCAAATAAATAATAACTTTCAAATTGATTTTGATCGCTTTTTGACGCGCATCAATAGATCGCTTTAAAATAGAAACGTGTTGAATTTCCTTAGGAGAAACCTTTATTTCTTTAGACAAATAGTCTTTTAGCAACAATTCGTTTGCAGCTATTTCTGGAGTTACCTGAAGTAAAAGTTCTCTTGGCATTTTGTTTTATTTATTCAATTAGCTTTTCTATTTATGAAAAGAACATGCAAAAATACTACTTTGAAATGAAATTATGTCTGTACAGTAAAATTTGCACGCAGATTTACACAGATATGAGCAGATTTCACACTGATTATCTTTATCCAAAAACCCTATACCCTTTGCAATTAATTTTAGCCACAGATTATTATGATTAAAAAGATTTTTAAAAAACACTGGTTTCTTAATATAAGATCCATTTTCAAAATAGACTTTGTACCTTTGCTCCTCTGAACCTTTGCACCTTAAAAAACAATGTCTAGAAAAATAAAACTAATTTGGGATTTCCGTGGTCCGGCATCGGCAAAAACAGCCGAACATCACGAAATTCATTTGAAAGAATATATTGTGATAGAAAAACTTCCATTAAATATTACGGGGTTTAAAATCATAAACGAAATGCAGGCAATCGCTTTTATGGTTGTCACCGATGAAAATATGATTCAGGTGAGAGATGCTTTAAAACCCCATCGTGGGGAAGTCTTTGAAGGATAAATTCCAATAAAAAAATCCAAATTCCAATTTTCTTGGAAAATCTCAAATAAAAAATTCCAAATTCCAAAATGTCTAGCACTTGGAATTTGGAATTTAAATATTTACTGCTCCAAAATTGGAATTTGGATTTTTTGTATTTGGAATTTAACTTTAGTTCGCTACTTCACTAATAAATTTAATTCGCATTAAGCGCAATTCATCAATATCATAATCACCATCGAATTCTTTAAGAGCGTCTTCGATTTTGTCTGATTCTGATTCCATGAAATAGTCGTGAATTTCTTCTTGCTGATCATCATCAAGCATATCATCAACCCAATATTTGATATTTAGTTTTGTACCTGAATATACAATTTGCTCCATCTCTTTGATCAAAGCATCCATCGAAAGTCCTTTTGCAGAAGCAATATCACTCAAAGGTAATTTTCGATCTATATTCTGAATGATGTATAATTTATTTGCGGAATTTACTCCGGTAGATTTCACCACTAAATCATCCGGGCGAATGATATCATTATCTTCAACATATCGACTGATTAGAGCAACAAATTCTCCACCATATTTTTTAGCTTTCCCTTCTCCAACACCGTGAATATTGTACAATTCCGTTAAAGTAATTGGATATTTTAAAGCCATGTCTTCGAGAGAAGGATCCTGAAAAACAACAAACGGAGGAACACCTAATTTTTTGGCTACTTTTTTACGCAGCTCACGCAACATTCCCATTAAAACTTCATCAGCAGTTCCTGATGATTTTGCTGCTGTTACAATTGCTTCATCTTCAGATTCATTATATTCATGATCTTCAGACATCATAAATGAAGATGGTTTTTTAATGAAGTTCAAACCTTCTTTTGTGATTTTCACCACGCCATAAGTTTCAATATCTTTAGACAAATAGCCTGCAACTAAAACTTGTCGAAGTAATGCCATCCAATATTTTTCGTCATGGTCCGCGCCTGATCCAAAAAAGGATTGTATATCTGTTTTGTGTGCTTTAATTACCGCGTTGACACGACCTATTAATGTAAACACAATTTCTTTTGACTTATAAATATGTTTCGTATCGCGAACGATTTCCAATAATTTAACGACTTGCTCCTGAGCTTCGATTCTCGTTTTAGGATTACGAACGTTGTCATCCATATCTGCACCTTCGCCTGTTTCGCTGTCAAATTCTTCACCAAAATAATGCAATAAGAATTTTCTACGTGACATTGAGGTTTCGGCGTAAGCCACAACTTCCTGCAATAAAGCAAAACCAATTTCTTGCTCAGCAACTGGTTTTCCAGACATAAATTTCTCTAGCTTTTCTACATCTTTATAAGAGTAATAAGCCAGACAATGTCCTTCTCCTCCATCACGTCCTGCACGACCAGTTTCCTGGTAATAGCTTTCAAGTGATTTTGGAATATCGTGATGAATTACAAAACGAACGTCTGGTTTGTCGATTCCCATCCCGAAGGCGATTGTTGCTACAACCACATCTACATCTTCCATCAAGAACATATCCTGATGTTTAGCACGGGTTTTGGCGTCTAAACCTGCATGATAAGGAACGGCACTGATTCCGTTAACTTGTAAAACTTCGGCAATCGATTCTACTTTTTTACGGCTTAAGCAGTAAATAATTCCGGATTTGCCTTTATGTTGTTTGATAAATCGAATGATATCCGACTCTATATTTTTCGTTTTTGTGCGAACTTCGTAGTACAAGTTCGGTCTGTTGAATGATGCTTTAAAAGTATTTGCATCAGACATATCAAGGTTTTTCAGAATATCTTCCTGAACTTTTGGGGTTGCAGTTGCGGTAAGTCCAATAATAGGAACTTGTCCTAATTGTTTAATAATGTTTTTCAGATTTCGGTATTCAGGCCTAAAATCATGCCCCCATTCTGAAATACAATGCGCTTCATCAATAGCAACAAATGAAATTGGCACGCTTTGTAAAAAAGCAACATATTCTTCTTTAGTCAAAGATTCCGGTGCTACATATAAAAGCTTGGTCAAACCAGAAGTTATATCTTTTTTTACTTGTGCTATTTCTGTTTTTGTGAGGGAGGAATTTAAAACATGGGCAATTCCGTTTTCTGAAGAAAGGCTTCGAATGGCATCAACCTGATTTTTCATCAAAGCAATTAAAGGAGAAACAACGATAGCTGTTCCGTCCTGAATTAAAGCGGGTAATTGATAACAAAGAGACTTTCCACCGCCCGTTGGCATAATCACAAAAGTATTCGTCTTATGTAAAATACTCGTAATGACTTGCTCCTGCAAGCCCTTAAATTGGCTAAAGCCGAAATACTTCTTTAATTCCTTGTGTATTTCAATTTCGTTTGAATTCATTCTTTATATTAATGGATATTTTGTATAAATTTGCAACACATAAAGATACAACTTTCTTTTATACATACAAATTTTAAATATTCTGTTTTGATCACAAAAGAAAATATATTGGCAATCGCCAAAAAAACCATACTCTCTGAAAGTGAAGCAATTACAAAGTTAATTGATTTTCTGGACGAAAATTTCTACGAAGCAACACAGCGCATTTACGAAACCAAAGGTCGATTGATCGTTACCGGCATTGGAAAAAGCGCCATTATTGCTCAAAAAATGGTTGCCACTTTTAACTCTACCGGAACGCCATCTATGTTTCTACATGCTTCAGAAGCCATTCATGGAGATTTAGGAATGATACAAAAAGAAGACATCATTATTTGCATTTCAAAAAGTGGAAATAGTCCTGAAATAAAAGTTTTAGTTCCTTTATTAAAACGTTTCGGAAACACTTTGATCGCGATAACAGGAAATATGACTTCGTTTTTAGCCAAAGGTTCTGACTATGTTTTGAATACAACAGTTGACATGGAAGCTTGTCCTATAAATCTAGCACCAACAAACAGTACTACAGCACAACTTGTAATGGGTGATGCGCTTGCGGTTTGTTTAATGGAAATGCGTGATTTTAAACCAGAAGATTTCGCCGTATATCATCCGGGTGGTGCTTTAGGAAAAAAACTATTGCTTCGTGTTAAAGATATGATCGAACATTCGTTGAAACCAATGGTCGCTCCGGATACTTCAATCAAAAAAGCTATTTTTGAAATATCAGAAAAAAGATTAGGTGTAACAGCTGTAATCGAGAATGATAAAATAATTGGTATTATTACCGATGGAGACATCCGAAGAATGCTAAATGACGTAGATACTATTGCTGACTTAACTGCAAGAGATATTATGTCAAAAAATCCTAAAACAGTGTCTTCAGAAACTATGGCGGTCGATGCTTTAAATATTTTAGAAGATTTTTCTATAACACAACTGATTGTTTCAGACAACGGCGAGTACAAAGGGGTATTACATTTACATGACATTTTAAAAGAAGGAATCGTATAATGGCAAAGAAAAACCTTGGCGAGATGTCATTTTTAGACCATCTTGAAGAATTAAGATGGCTGTTAGTAAGAAGTACAATTGCAACAATGATAATGGCATTTGTCACTTATTTTGTTAGTGATTATTTATTTGATAAAATTATTTTAGGCCCAACCAGACCTACTTTTTTTACCTATGTATGGTTTTGTGATTTATCACATAAATTAGGTTTTGCGGATAGTATCTGTATTACCGAATTGAATTTTATTATTCAAAATACAGAAATGGAAGGCCAGGTAAACATCTTTGTATGGATGTGTCTTTTGGCTGGTTTTATCTTGAGTTTTCCTTATATTTTATGGGAAATCTGGAAGTTCATCAGTCCTGCTTTATATGTGAAGGAAAGAAAAAATGCTAAAGTTTTCATATTTACTTCTTCTTTACTTTTCTTTTTAGGAGTATTGTTTGGATATTTTGTAGTAATCCCAATGTCGGTAAATTTCGTGGCTACTTTCTCTGTGAGTGATGTGGTAAAAAACCAATTTACACTAGACTCTTATATGGGAATGGTAAAAACAAGTATTCTTGGTAGTGCAATCTTTTTTGAATTACCAATCGCTATTTATTTCTTAACTAAATTAGGATTAGTAACTCCTGATTTTTTAAGAAAATATTGGAAATATGCTGTAGTAATTATTTTAGTTATTGCCGCAATCGTAACTCCTCCAGACGTAGTAAGTCAAACTATTGTAGCAATACCAATGTTGCTTATCTACGAAGTGAGTATCCTGATTTCGAGGATTGTTTATAGAAATAAATTAAAAGAAAGTAATGTCTGATATCATACAAGAATTTAACGACTATCGTTCTAAAATGAACGAAAAATTATTAGCTGACAATAACAAAATTGTTAAGCGAATTTTTAATCTTGACACCAACGCTTATGCTCCGGGAGCTCTTGATGTAAAAACAAAAGAACTTTTAGGATTAGTAGCTTCAGCAGTTTTACGTTGTGATGATTGTGTAAAATATCACTTAGAAACCAGCCATAAAGAAGGAGTTACCAAAGAAGAAATGATGGAAGCAATGGGAATCGCAACTTTGGTTGGAGGAACAATTGTAATCCCTCATTTAAGAAGAGCTTACGAATTCTGGGAAGCTTTAGAAGAAGAAGCTGCAAATTAGAAAATGTGTCAATTAGATAATTAGATAATTTCCTAAAAACTGTAATTATCTAATTTTGAAAGCGCAATATTTTGTTAATTCATTTATCTGATTGATTATTTTACTTTTAATTTGCCTCTTCTAATAAATTTTAAAATTGAATTGAGTTAGTTTTTCAATTATCTCATTTTCAAATTATCTAATTATCTAATTAAAATAATGAAGCTAAGAGCCGATAATTTAATCAAAACCTATAAAGGACGTAGTGTTGTAAAAGGAATTTCTGTTGAGGTAAATCAAGGAGAAATTGTGGGACTTTTGGGTCCGAATGGTGCAGGGAAAACAACTTCGTTTTACATGATCGTGGGATTGGTAAAACCAAATTCAGGAAATATTTATCTGGATGATTTGAATATTACCGATTACCCAATGTACAAACGTGCACAACAAGGAATTGGTTATTTGGCACAGGAAGCTTCAGTCTTTAGAAAATTAAGCATTGAAGATAATATTCTAAGTGTTTTGCAATTGACTAAACTTTCAAAAGAAGAGCAGGTTGCAAAAATGGAAAGTTTAATCGAAGAATTCAGTTTAGAACACATTCGTACGAATCGTGGAGATTTACTTTCAGGAGGAGAACGTCGTCGTACTGAAATTGCACGCGCTCTGGCAACTGATCCTAAATTCATTTTATTGGACGAACCTTTTGCTGGTGTTGACCCAGTTGCGGTTGAAGATATTCAGAGAATTGTAGCACAGTTAAAAAATAAAAATATCGGGATCTTAATTACCGATCACAACGTTCAGGAAACTTTGGCTATTACTGATAAAACGTACTTAATGTTTGAAGGTGGAATTTTGAAAGCCGGAGTTCCTGAAGAATTAGTTGAAGATGAAATGGTTCGCCGTGTTTATCTTGGACAAAACTTCGAATTGCGTAAAAAGAAACTTGAATTTTAATGAAAGGTATATGTTAAAGGTAAAAAGTGAAATGTAAATTACTTTTTGCCTTTTTTTCTTTTACAAATTACATTTTACATTTTACATAAACTCTAATATGATTCCACAAAAACCAACTCAGCAAGATTATAACAACTGGCATAACGATCCTAACAATTGGCATTTAGGAATGTTCTATTATAACAAGGAAGATAAAAGAATGTTTGTCCCAAAAAGAATGAAATGGGCTGGATTTACATTAAACTTTGCAAATACAAAAGCAGTTTTAATTACGATTGCTTTCCTTTTCTTCATATATACTTTGACGCAAATTAAATAAAAACAAACAGTCACAATTTTCAACTACTTTATAATACTGAAAACTGTGACTGTAAAACTTTAGTCTACGGTTATAAACTGCAATTGTTCTAAATCGCCATTGTAGATATTTACATCAACACGATGTTTTATTCCCGGTAAAGATGCTTTCTCAGTAAATTGCCAAAAAAGCCAATCCGGTTCTATTTTCTCTCTGTAGAAATTATAATTGGCAATCCAAAATAGATATTCTCCAAATTCTTCTTTCAGGAAATCATCATAATAACGCTCTCCTGTATAAATTATCGGGCGAACCTGATAATGTGTTTCAACTTTATTAAGCCAACGTTTTAGACCTTTTTTTAAGCTATCTAAAGATTGATTCTTTGGTAATTTTTCAATATCAAGAACAGGCGGCAAGTCCCCTTTTTGTAATTTTACTGTTTTAATAAAAAGATTTGCCTGCTCGATAGAGTTTTCATTTGGTCGGTAATAATGATAAGCACCCCGCATAATTTTATGCTCTTTAGCACCTTTCCAATTTCTCTCAAATTGTCCATCAACTCTGTCATTTCCTGCCGTAGCACGAACAAAAACAAATTTAACAGGATATTTTTCTTCCAGAACTTCAACTTCATCCCATTGAACTTTTCCTTGAAATTCAGAAACATCAATACCTATTACCTTTCCTTTATGGTTTTCGAGAACCTGAATGTTTCTAACATCCGAAAGATGTTTATCAACCTCATCTTCATCTAAAACTTTATTTGATTTAAAGCCAAGATAATATGCCAGTCCATCACGATAATGATAAACTGTGCTAAAAAAAAGTAATACTAAAAAAGAATAAATAATGAAACGAAGTCCACTTGCCAAAAATGATCTTTGAGGTTTCGTCTTTCTGGAATAAGAAGTTCGTCGTGTAGTTGTTTTTCTTGCCATTCAAATAAAACTACTTTTTCAAAAACAAATTATTCACTACTGAAAGCAATACATAAAAAATGATAATTAAAGGAATTGCTATGTATTGAAGCGACACTAGTAATATCAAAGAAATCACTAAAAATATTATTTGCAGCACATTATCCTTTATAGTAAACTTTTTAATTTTTAAAGCAAATAACGGAATTTCGGCATTCAAAATATAAGCACTACACAAAGTAATCACTAATAAAACCCATTGATTAGTTAATATTTCAAGCATCATTAACGAATCTGAAAATTTTAAAACCAAAGGTAAACTCAATATAAAAAGAGAATTTGCCGGAGTTGGCAAACCAATAAACGAATCCGTTTGACGTGTATCAATATTAAAATTAGCCAATCTGTAACAAGATCCTAAAGTCACGATAAATCCTAAAAATGGAATAGCGGGATTTGTTCCTAATTCATGTGCACTGTTTAGAAACAAACTATACATCACAAAACCTGGCGCAACACCACTCGTTACCATATCAGCCAAAGAATCTAACTGCAAACCAAGCGGACTTGAAACTTTGAATAATCGGGCGAAAAAACCATCAAAAAAATCAAAAAAGATTCCTAAACAAACAAAGTAAAAAGCCAATTCATAATTAGAAGAATCGCCCGTTTCTATAGCTTTAGAAATAAAAACAACTGCAATACAGCCACAAAAAAGATTGATTAATGTAATTAAATTAGGAATGTGTTTTTTAATATTCATCTTTTAAAATTTTAGATAATGATAGGGGACAAATTTAGCATAATATGTCTATGTTATCTGTGTTTTTGCAAGAGTTTTTTATTCGAAAATTTGACTTTCGCATTATTTATCAAAAGGAATAAATTTGCTGAGTAAAATATTATATTTTTGGTAAAAATTAAAACAAACTTCGGTTTGCAAAAAAATATCCGTTGAAGAAAATCCTTGCGTTTTTATTATTTAGTAGCTGCACCGTACACTATGGACAAACTGTTCGAAAATATTCGAATGAATTTATGAATATTGGTGTCGACGCTGCCGCATTAGGAATGTCGAGTGCCGTAGTTGCTTCTACAAATGATGTCAATTCTGTCTATTGGAATCCAGCAGGTTTAACGCACCTTGAAGATCATCAGATATCTTTAATGCACGCCAATTATTTTGCTAATATCGCGCAATACGATTATATAGGCTACGCAAGCCCAATTGATGACCGAAGTGCCTGGGGAATTTCGATGATCCGTTTTGGTGTTGACGACATTATGGATACTACTCAATTGATCGACAATCAGGGAAATATTGACTATAATCGAATTAGTTTATTCTCTACTGCCGATTATGGATTTACTTTTTCATACGCCAGAAAACTGCCTGTTGAGGGATTTCAATATGGAGTTAATGCAAAAATTATCAGGAGAATTATTGGGAAATTTGCTAATTCCTGGGGTTTTGGTTTTGATGTTGGATTACAATTTGAACAAAACGACTGGAAATTTGGTTTGATGCTTCGCGATATTACCACAACGTATAACGTCTGGAATATTGACGAGAAAGAATATGAAAAAATTGCCAATGCTATTCCGGGCGAAAATAACACATTACCTGAAAGTACTGAAATCACGCTGCCAAAAGCACAATTAGGAGTTTCAAAAAGGTTTGAATTTCATAATGATTACAGTCTTTTAGTTGCTACAAATTTGAATATGCGTTTTGAGCAAACTAATGATATCATATCGACAAAAGCAGTAAGTATTGATCCTGCAGTTGGTTTTGAATTTGGATATACTGATCTTGTATTTTTGAGAGCAGGGGCCGGAAATTTTCAGAATGTAACACAATTAGACAATACTGAAAAAGTAAATTTTCAACCGAATATTGGCTTGGGTTTTAAGTACAAAGGCGTTCAGGTCGATTATGCTTTGACCGATTTAGGTAATCAAAGTACAGCTTTGTATTCAAATATTTTTTCTTTAAAGGTAGATTTAGGTATCTTTAGATAATTTTATAAACCATTAAACTTCTTAAAATTTTAAATTATGAAAAATGTCATTTTCAAAAAAACACTTTTTAGTTTACTATTATTACTAAGTTTTACTGGTTTCAGCCAAAATTTACCTTTATCAAAAGATGCCAAAATAAGCGTTATCACTTGTGGCTTGGGTAACGAAACATATTCTTATTTTGGTCATACGGCTATTCGTGTTGCCGATCCTGCAAACAATATTGATCTGGTTTACAATTATGGTGCATTTGATTTTTCGACACCAAATTTTGTAATGAAGTTTGCAAAAGGTGATTTACAATATTTTGTTGTTGTACATCCATTTGTAGATTTCATGAATGAATATACTTATGAGAAAAGAAGTGTTTTTGAACAAGAGCTTCTTATTCCGCAGGATTCAAAGCAAAAACTTTTTGATAATTTAAACAATACATTACTTTCTGAAGATCGTTACTATACCTATAAATTTATTGATAAAAACTGTACGTCAATGGTTGTTGAAATTATCAATAAAACTTTAAATGGTGAAGTGATTACAAAGAAAGAAGATACTGATATTACTTATCGCTCTATTCTATTCCCTTATTTTGATGGGCATTTCTATGACAAATTAGGAACGAGTATTATTTTTGGAACTAAAGTAGATCAATTAGGAACCAAAATATTTTTACCTTTTGAATTGAAAAACAGTTTAGAAAAAACTACTTTCAAGAATCAGCCTTTAGTAAGTACTAGTAAAACGTTATTACAATTCGAAAAAGAAACACCAATCTCATGGTGGAACAACATCTTTACTTACATTATCATTCTACTTTTTATCGCATTAATAAACAAGCGAATAATTGACAACATTTATCTTTTGCTCTTGTCTTTTATGGGGATCTTTTTTGTTTTTATGGGATTTTATTCTTCTCACCACGAACTAGCTATGAATTATAATGTACTTCTGCTTAGTCCACTTTTGTTAGTTTTGGTTATTCTTTCAATTGCAAAAAATAAAAAATGGACTTATCGATTTGCCGTTTTACATCTAATCTTTTTAGTTGTTTATTCTCTTTTTATAATCAACAAAGCGCACTTCTTTATTGTTTTACCAATGATTATTACAAATGGAATAATCTTAGTTAGAATTGCAATTCAAAATAAAAAACCTATTCCGATAATTATCTAAATTATTGTCCACGATAAAATAAAACGGTAGTAATTGTTTTAAAAGTGATACTCAAGTCAAGAAAAACGCTTCGGTGTTTGATATAGTATAAATCATATTGAAGCTTTATCAAACTCTCATTTATAGATTCTCCGTAAGAATAATTGACCTGTGCCCAGCCAGTTAGTCCTGGCTTTATAACATGTCGGGTTTCGTAAAAAGGCATTATTTGCGCAATTTCGGCAACAAAAAATGGTCTTTCTGGTCTTGGCCCAATTACAGCCATATCGCCCTTTAAAACGTTGATAAACTGAGGCAATTCATCAATTCTTGATTTACGCATAAATTTCCCGAATGGAGTTACACGTTTATCATTTGAAGTTGCGAAAACAATGCCATCCGCTTCTGAATTTTTAATCATTGTTCTAAACTTGTAGATTTTAAAAACAACACCGTTTTTCCCTACCCTTTCCTGTGTATAAAATAGACTTCCTTTATTAGCAATAAGATTTCCGATAAAAATAAAAGGGACTAAAACAAGACAAATCAATAAACCAGTAAAAGATAAAAAGAACTCAAAAAATCGAATTACAAATAAATACAGCTTATTATTATTGCTCCGGCTAAAAGGAAAAAAGCGATAGAAATCACGAGAAATATAGTGAACTGGAATACGCTGCGTCTTGCTTTCATAAACTTGTGTATACTCTCTTATTATATTTCCCGACTCTAATAAATGAAGTAATTGTTGATATAAATCGGCGGTGATTCCATCCGTTTTCTGAGAGGCAATAACGATCTCTGAAACGTTATTTTTACTCACAAAAGACTCTAAATCATTCTTTTTAATTTCTTTTACGTAATGAAATTTCAGATTTTCTTCAGAAACTGAATCTGAGTTTACAAAACCAATAATCTTATAATGTGGATCTACGCTTTCAAGTCCTAAAACCAATCTTTCTACTTGATCCTGATCACAAATCAAAACTACGTTCTGTGAAAATCGGTGCGATGCCAAAAAAATAGCATAAAAGAAACGCCACAACAATAAAACAATTAATACTGAAAAATAAAAGATCAATACAATTAATCGTTGCTTAGGAAGTTCCGGAGATAAAACAGGTGTAAATAGATACACCAGAACAGCTGTGCTTGCAGCAAGAACTACACTTCGAAGAATTTGAAATTGATTACTGGCAACTTGCAAATTATACATTTCGAAAATAGTTCCAAAAGCATTGATATAGCAAGCAAGCAAAATTGGACCAAAGTAACTACTGTTCTCTAAAACAAAATAATGATAATCGAAAACTAAGCTTAGTAGGTATAAAACTGATAAAACAAAAAGGGTATCAAAAGCACGAAGCAGAAGTTTCCTTTCTGAAATTTCGAAGTGCATTTTTTTATTTGAAAGCATATATTTTATTTGTTTAGGGGCGTTAAACTGAAGCAAATATATTATAAAAAAGAAAACTTAATCGACCGAATTTTCTGCTTTTTCAGGAATTTTAATTTGTACTGAAAGAAGTGTCAAAGCGTACACAAAAGCTGGGGCGGCAATTCGCATCGCAGCGTGACTAATAGTTAAAAGCCAAAAAACATAAAATGATAAAAAATACAAATGGTGTCTGTTGTTAATATAAACTATAAATGGTGTAATAAGTAATATCAAAAGTCCAAAAATACCAAATAGACCGTGTTCACTAAGCATACGGGACATTTCGTTATGTGCAGCAACCTCTTGACCTAAATCTTCTTTTCGCAGTTCTTTTCCCATTCCCGCACCAACCCCCACAACTGGACTATCGATAAACAACTTATAATCAGCATCAATAATAGCTTCTCTACCACCTAAACGATCTTTTTTCACTCTTCCTCGTGCATCTTGATTAGCATATCTCTTTTCGATAAGTCCGCTAGTTTGCAAAGAAGTGTAGGTCCAAATTCCTAAAGTTATTAATCCCGTCAATATAAATACTAAGCTGACTTTAGTTCTACCCTTTCTATTCGAAAAGTAATAAATCAAAAATAATAAACACACAATCATAGAGGCACCAGCTATAACTCCGCCTCTTGAAAAGGTTACAATCGCACGATAACTAATAAAAATTAGTAGAAATCCATTTAAAATCACTTCTTTTTTAAATTTAGAGAACAAAAATAGCTGGGCAAAAAAGACAAACATTCCCAACCCTAAAATAGTCGAAACCTGGTTAGGCCCAAAACCACCAGATGTCTCAAAATTTGACTGAGTTCCTGTTACCACATCTTTTACACTTGGATTATATAAAAACAAATAAACAGCAGTTGTAATTATGGGAAACCCTATAGCCATTAAAATATTCTGTAAATCTGAAAACAAAATGCGCCTTTTAAACATAAACATAGCACTTATTGCCAAACAAAGTGGTCCAGATAAATTAAAAATAATTGCTTTTTTAACATCAACATTAAAATTTACTGTCTCAACTGTAACGACAATACCTGGAATTAATAGAAGTAAAAAGAATCCGTAAACAAGAGCATTAATAGAGAAGTTGTTATACATCATACCTACTAACATAAAAAAAATAATCAGCAGCTTTATATACTCATTGTTAAAATTACCGCCAGTCATACGTAAAAAAACTTCAACACCTACTAGGTATGCAGTAACAAACAAAACCTCATTATTTTTGTTTTTATTTTTTAAAACAATAAAAAAACCAATTATAGGAATTAAAAGCGCATAAATTTTAGCTAAAAAAGGTAATACAAAAACTACCAAAGCAATTAATGCATGAATTAAAATAAGAAAACTATACGAAAATGAAGTTTTTTTCATTTATTTCTTGTATTCTTGAATTAGCAATTCCATAACTTTTTCTTCTGAATAATATCTTGTAACAGATTGTTTTAAATTTCCTGATAACATTTTTCTTAACGTTCCATCTTGAGTTATTTTTTCAAGCTGAGATATTGCTTCTAAATTATTTTTGGGATTAAATAACAATCCACTAGACTCATTTTGGATAATTTCTGAGCAATAACCCACATTTGTAGACATAACTGCCAAATTAGCCAGCCCATACTCTAATAATGTAACAGGAAATCCTTCTTGAGTCGAAGCCAAAACACCAATAGAAGACTGTGACAAAATATACTTAATATCAGTTTTTTCACCATACAAATGTATATGATTTTTGAGTGAATTAAATTCTATAAACTTTTTTAATACATCTGAATAAAAATCTAGATAATCTTTCCCAATTAAATGTAAACTCCAACCAGATTCATTTAATTTCAAATCTAAAAAAGCTTTTAAAATAATAATATGATTTTTGGGATTCTTTAAATTGGCCAAAAATACAATTCGCTTACCTTCTGTCCCTTTAAGATTGGTTATTTTTTGATCTTCAACTGATTCAATAGTAAAATTAGGTATAAAAAAAACTTTTCTACACAGCATGTTTCTCTCACTCCATTCTTTTAATTGAAGATTAACAACTAAAATAGAATGAAAAAACAGTGATAAAAATATTAAAATTTTATTCTGTTTTATCGATTCTTTAGCTCTGGATCCGTAATGATCATGCCATATTACCTTAATTTTAGGTAAAGTTAGTTTTACCAAAACCGCAATAAAAAATGAAGAACCGTGGGCATGGACTATCTCAATTTTATTCTTAGAAATATATTTTCTTAATTTAAAAATAGCTTTAAAATCGATTATTTTCCTTTTCTCCAAAAACAGATAAGAAACATTTTCGCTAATGTCATTATATAATTGTCCTTCTTTTCTAGTTGTAATTAAACCTGAAAATATAATTTTTTTTGCCAGCGCATTAGCATAATTAACTGCCATACGTTCTGCTCCTCCAACTTCTAAAGTATCTATAATT
This sequence comes from Flavobacterium sp. JAS, assembly GCF_020991455.1. Classification (GTDB taxonomy): domain Bacteria; phylum Bacteroidota; class Bacteroidia; order Flavobacteriales; family Flavobacteriaceae; genus Flavobacterium. Next base: position 209,071 of record NZ_JAJMOX010000009.1, on the reverse strand, counting down.
TGAATAACTTTCATTTTACAAGCAACTTTTTAATTTCATCTTCAAAAAGATCAGACGTATATTTTTGTGACCATTGAACAGCCAAAATACTTTTATCTTTAAAAACATTTTCATCTTCTAAAATATTTTCTATATAAAAAACATCTTTGCTTAGATCCATTTCCAACAAAACGCCCCTATTGCCATAATCTAGCATATACGGAACGCATGATACCTTTGTAGCGATGGGAACACATCCCCAAAACATACCTTCAGCGATTGCTTTTGGCCAACCCTCACTTCTAGAGGGTAAAATGACAAAATGATTTTTTTGATAAGCTTTTTTCACAATTTCTTTATTTTGATTTCCATGTAGGACAACAAAATTTTCAAGTTGATTTTCTTTAATATATCGTTCTAAAAAAATCCTCTCTTTCCCTTCTCCATATAGATTCAGGACTACATTTTTGCCTTTTTCAACTAATTTCTGAATTAACCTCACAGCATACATTGGATCTTTTCCTGAAACTAAACTTCCTACAAAAATGAATTCTATAATTGAATCTAAACTTGTTTTTTCAATTACTCTTTTTTCTGTTTGTGAATATGTTGCAGTAAAAAAAGGTTTAATATTTTTAGATTGATTTTCCCATTCTCCATAAACCAAAACTTTCATATTACGAGTAAGAAATCTATTACTCAAAATTCGTTTTTGCAAATTATATGTCCATGGTTGTTCACTACAAGAATCCCAGTTACCTGCATATTTAGCAGTTTTAATTTTATTTGGAAAAAGTATTTGAATCAAACATCCCAACAAACCCATATTTCCAGGACATCGCAAATGAATATGATCTGCCTTTTTCATCACCCAAAATATGCTCCAGAAAATAACTGGAACTTTAAAAAATGAATAGAGACTATTTCTAAAATTGGTAAAACTGAAATCAGATACAACCCTAAAATCAATTTTTTTATAATTATAATGATCATCAATAGCACTTGGAACACTCTTTTGTAAAGGCGCAACAATGATTAATTCATCTACATGTTTTAACCAAATATTCATTTCTCTTACATAAGGTCCATAACCAAAATATTTATTCTCACTTTTAATATGCTTAACATGTGTTATTACAGCAAATTTCATAAATTTTGGCACTAAATTATGTTCTCAATAATATTCATTATTCTTTTAATGTAATTTTGCGGATGTAAATGAGCGTTGCTCCATTTTAAATTATTCTCTCCCATTTTTAAGTATCTTTTTCCTTCAAGCAAATATTCAATTTTTTCAGGTAGCTCTAAATAAGAATTACGATTTTCAACCTTTTCATAATTGAGATGTTCTTCAAAATTATTTAAAGTTATTTTTACAGGAGTAGTTATAACTGCCTTTCCAAATAACAAATACTCACCAATTTTCCACCCTGGCGTATCTTTTAAACCATCGTCTGCAATACCAATATCTGCATGTTTTAAAGATTTGAAATACTCTTTTTTAGATGTACTTTTTAAATTCAGCAAAATATCCGGAGCTATTTTTTTTGATAATTCATCTGGAAATAAACCCACAGAAACATTTTTAAAGTTACTCTTTATAATTCTGCAAGCTTCAATACGGAATTCATTTTGATTTTCTCTTCTGCTTTTTTCCTCAAAATCAGAATGATTATCTGGATTCCACAATCTTGTATGAAAAATTATCTTTCCGTTATTATCTAAACCATCTTTAGGAAAACTTCTTATATCCATCGCATTATGCGATAAATTTGTAAATAAATTAAAATAATCCATCGCACGAATTACTTCAACTCTATTTCTGGTATTTAATAAATCTTTAAAATGAAATTTTGGCAAGATATTTATTGTCTTAAATGAAAAATTAACTTGAAAATTAAGTGGATGTACATTTTCATATTGATCCGTAAACATAAATGATCTTTTAAAATAAAAATCATATTGCTTTGGATTATCAATAAATACAATATTATCTGAATAATCAAAAAATATCTTGTATTTATTAACATAAAGGATTGCCCCTGCAACAGCAATTTTACAATTAAAAGCAATATCAAAATTTTCATCATTTTCATTACAATGAAACAATAATGAATAAATTAACATATTGTGATGAGATGTCCAACAAGGCAGCTCTAGTTTCATTTAAAGCAAATTTTAATCATTATATTTTTTTTGAAATTCTTAAAAAATCTTATTTAATTTAAATCATTTTCATTCATTTAGAGATCACATCTAAAATCAAATCGTTCCACTTCTTTCATCTTAAAATTATTTTCTCGTTTCTCACATTTTTTTAATCTAATAACGAGTATACCTGTTTCTTCAAAAGAATTACATTTTATAAAAATTAATATTTTGAAAAACAATATTTCTTAATCCATATTTTTCAAGGACAACCTGTCTGGCAATTTTACCAATTTTTTTTGCTTTTTCTTTATTAGAGAGGGCCCAAATAATTTTTTCAGCAATATCGTTAGGATTGTAGGGATCGCACAACAACCCCGTTTCATAATCTTTTATTGCTTCTGGTCCGGGACCTAATTTTGTAAAAATGACAATTTTTTCCATAGCCATCGCCTCGGGAGCCACTAAACCTTGAGTCTCCATGTGAGAAGGAAAAACACAAACCTCTGCACAAGCATACACTAAAGGAATACTGACATAAGAAACACTTCCGTGAAAGTGAACATCGTTCATTATTTCTCCTAATTTTAGCAATTCTTTTTCTTTCAACATTTGTATATATGAACTTCCATCAGGAAAAAACCAATCTCGTCCATAAATTTCAAGAGTTGCATCAGGGAATTCTTTTTTTACAATTGGAAACGCTTGTATTAATTGTCGGATGCCTTTCTTTTCACATACTGTTCCTGCAAAAACAATTCTATTTCTTATTTCGTTTTCCCCCGTTGGTTTAAAAAACTCTATATCTATTGGATTACTAATGTAAGCTATTGGCTTGTTATTATAATCTAAATATTTTCCAGTATGATTTTTAACATAATGAGAAACAGCAATAAACGCATCGCTTTTACTAAAAGATCTTTTTTCTTGAAACCCCTTCCATTTATTAATTTGCCTGTTCTCACTCTCAGCAAAAAAATGATGACCGCCATGAAGCCGAATTACATATTTAATCTTTTTAATTTTTCGGATAAATGCTAAACCCAGTTCAGATGACTCCACAATGTCTATCGAACTCAGCCCATGTATCTCCTTTATTTTTTTATTGATCGCTTTAAAATTAAAATACCAAGAAAAAACCTTAATAGTGCTCCTTTTTATGCGATAAACATTTACACCTTCAACAACTTCATTTTCATCGTTTAGAGTGTAGTTAATTCCAATTACCGATACTTTTATCCCATTTTTAACTAATGCTCCAGCCAGCGTTTTAACAAAACTACCAATTCCGCCATGTGGGAATCCTTCTTTAGGATATTCGTTTATTAAGAAACAGATATGCATTTATATATTCTTCTTGATAAAAATATCTATTGGTAAATAGAAATCATTAACGTTACTTTTTATTTTCTCTATAGGCCAATCCCACCACTTAATTTTATTTAATGTTTCAATATTTTCCTGACTATGTTTGAATTTTATTATTTTACATGGAACACCACCGGCAACTGCATAATCTGGAATATCATTAGAAACTACTGCGCCAGCTAATATCGTTACCCCGTTTCCAACTTTTACTCCAGGTAGAATAGTAACGTTCATTCCTATCCAAACATCATTTCCGATAATTATATTACTCTTTTCAGGTTTTAATTTTTCTTTAATATCGCAAACTTTATAAGCAATATTTTTAATTATTATCTCATCATTTTTTTCTAAAATTTCATGAAACAACGGAAAAGAAGTAACCTGGCTTTCTGTATGGTAACCTGAATCACAAATAAAATTTACATCGTTAGCAATCGAACAATACTTACCAATTTGTAAACTGGAATTGTTAAACCATCTCCAAACGAACGCTCCATTATCATAAGTTTTATCTCCAACAACAGCCCATTTTGCATCTTTTAAGTAGGTACTATTTTTACCTCTTAAATAGGTGTAATAATTAATTCCTAATATGCGCCACAGAAACTTTCTTATATGTTTTATCATTTCTTTTTCTTTTAGAACTGACTCAATATCTTTGAGATATTAAGTGATGCGTTAAGGCCTTTTCTTTCAACAACAATATCAAACCATTTCATTAAGCTTTGCGTAGAATTCCAGTGTTTTTTATGAATTATTTTATCAATAATTTCTTCTTTACTATTCAACCAAATAACCGCATCTTGCTTAGGCATACTTTTAAAATGCTGAAATTGATAAATCGTTTTTACAGACCAGTTCTGAACATTTTTCTTCACTTGGTCATAATTAATAAACACACATGGTTTATTAAACATCCCAAAATCAAACGCCATCGTAGATCCCACATTCACAACTACATCCGAGTAAAAAGCAGTACTTACCAATAACTTCACATCTTCTAATGATGGATAAACCGCACTCCACTCTTTTGATTTGCTAAAATACCACAAAGGAGAAGCTTCTTTGATTAAATCTCCATACTCCTCTACAACATTATCAAATCTACCAGAAAAATCTACGGGACAACGTCGGAGTAAAATTTGATAATCATTCTGTAAATTCCCTTTTACAAATTCTTCAGCAATATCTTTTAGATAGCTTGGATCATCAGGAGATGTTTTAGTATCATCACCTGAGAAGCAAATTATTTTTTTATTTAAATCTAAATTATATCTCTTATAAAAGGTTTCCTTATCAATAATATTACTTTTATCCTGATAAAATTCAAATTGAGGAGTTCCGGTAACATGAATTGAATCTGAAGAAATTTCAGGATAATATAATTCTAATTCCTTTTTCATATAATCAGACCAGACCAAATAATTATCAGCTCTTAAAGCAAGACGAGCTTTTGGCAAATTATCCCAAGAATAAATTACTGTTGACGTTTTAATATCTAAATCTGCTGCTGCAGCAAATATTGAAGCTGCATTTAAGGCCCTTTGATGTGAACAGAAAATAACATTGGGCTTTGTTTTCTGTAAAATCTCTTTTACTTCTTTATAAAAAGAATTCTGACGAAGAGCATCTTGATACCTTTTTTCTAACTTTAAAATTCTATCATAAGAACTAAAAAATGGAGTGCTTTTTTCAATTAACTTATAAAAGACTTTTTTTGAAAATGACTTCTGATTCCAATTCCAATTGGTTAATAAAGTTGGATTATTTATTTTTTTATGATTATAATAAAGTCTGGAAAGACAAATTAATTCTCGTAAAAACTTCTCCTTAACAGATTCTTTATACTCAGGAATTGTAACTTCATCATTAATGAGAGTATTTTGTTTAATAGCCAATATAGTCTCCGAATCAAAATTATGAAACAAGATTAAATCCTCCTTTATATTTTTAAAAACATTAGAATATAAATAATTTCTAATGCCAACGCCGTCTGGAAACAACAATAAAATCTTACTTTTCTCCATATAAAATTTATTCCCTAAAAAAATCATTCAAAATTCTAGCCGTAAATATCCTTGAACCAGTATCGGTCATATGTCCGCAAGAAGAAAAATATTGATCTTCAACAACAACATTTTCATAATTATGGATTTCAGGATAAGCTTTTTGAACTTTTCTGAAATAATTCATACCAATAACATTTTCGCACATTGGTGTCATTACGGCAATAAAATTAATATGATTGGCTCTGCATATACCTTTAATTTCTTCATAGTATCTATTGTGTGGCAACGGATTTAAATTAACAATATTATTTTTCATATTACCATTTTTATGTTTTTGCAATGGATAATATCCCAAATTATCTAAAGTATTTGTTTTATCATTTTTTAATACTTTATAAACTTCTCTAAAACCAATTTTAGCATCATATTTTATATATCTATAAAATGGAATATAATAAAGCTCTTTAAAATCTTTTTGTGATGCGAAATGATCTCTTATTACTATCGAATTATGAATATATGGTAAAAATTTTGCAGAAACTCCTTCAGACTCTTTATCATTAGACAAATTTAAATCAGCTTCAAGAATAACATTTTTAATTTCATATTTTCTTTCAACCATTAATTTTAACATCAATGAAGCTTCAAACAAATGTCCGCCACTCATTCCATAATTAAACGTTTTCAGACCTTTGTCTTCAAACATTTGAGCAACAAAATGATTATTAGCACGAGATGAACCTAAAATAACTACATCATATTTTTGACCATTAGAATTAAAAACTTTTTCGATTTTCCCTCTATTTTTAGATTGCAAAAAAGCGTAAGTGTAAAGTCCATCAAGTAAAACAGCTGTCAAAAATACAATGACTAGAATCTTAAATGCGTAAATTAAAAACTGTTTCATTAAAATTGAAAATATATAAATTCTTTATAATCTGAAAAGGTTCCAAAAGCCAAAATTGCTGCAATTGCCAAAGCGACTTTTAGCATATTCTTTTTACCAGAAAGAGGTTCTACTCTTGTTCTATTATTCCATTCAACCAAAACAAAAAGACCTATTAAAAGGAGTAATTCATAACTATAACGCTCATTGTCTAAATATTGAAAACTAAAATCTCTATTTGTAGCAATACGTTTTAAATATAAAACTGCATCAGTAATTGTTTTTGCTCTAAAGAAAACCCAAGCGATACATGTCAATGAAAAAGTATATAAAATACTTAGTCCTACTTTAATTGAATCAAAATTAAATTTTAACTTGATTGTATCCATATTATTACGGTTGCTATTTGATAAAAGCAATGGCAAAAAATAAACTGCATTTATGAACCCCCAAACAATGTATGTCCAATTTGCTCCATGCCAAAATCCGCTGACTACAAATATGATAAATGTATTTCTGATTTTCATCCAGATTCCACCTTTGCTTCCACCTAAAGGGATATATAAGTAATCTCGAAACCATGAAGAGAGAGAAATGTGCCAACGACGCCAAAACTCTGCTATATCCCTTGAAAAATAAGGATAATTAAAATTTCGTAGCAAATCTAGACCAAACAGCTTGGAAACTCCTAACGCAATATCTGAATATCCTGAAAAATCACCATAAATTTGAAAAGCAAAATATACTGCACCTAAAATAAGTGAGAAAGAATTCATTGAAGTATAATTATCAAAAATGGCATTGGCATAAGTAGCGCAAGTATCTGCTATAACTACTTTTTTAACCAATCCCCAAATGATTTGGTAAACACCTTCTTTGGCTTTTTGTAAATCAAATTCTCGTTTTACTTTTATTTCTGGCAATAAATGAGTTGCTCTTTCTATTGGCCCTGCAACTAATAGTGGAAAATAACTCACAAATAAAGAATAATCTACAAAATTATATTCCGCTTTTATTCGTTTGTAATAAATATCAATTACATATGATAATCCGTGAAAAGTATAAAATGAAATTCCAACCGGAAGAATTACATTTAGTAAAATAGGACTTGCCTCTACTCCAACTGAATTTAATAAATCAGCGAAAGACGAAGCAAAAAAGTTATAATATTTAAAAATTCCTAAGAAACCTAAATTGACTACAATACTAAGCCAAAACCAGAATTTTTGGCTTTTCTCTGACTTACTTTTTTCAATTTGAATTCCTGTATAATAATCTAAAAAAGTTGAAAAAACCAACAGAAAAAGAAATCTCCAATCCCAACAAGAATAGAAATAATAACTAGCAACTATAAGTAATGCATTTTGTGTGTTTTTAGTTTTATTAAAAACAAACCAATACAAGAAAAAAACGATTGGCAAAAAAATAGCAAAAGCTATGGAATTAAAGAACATAAGTAGTTAAAGTGGTATTGATAAAAAAGAAAATTATATATCTCGAAATTGTTTTTGGTGATTAAGTTGCCAAATATCGTTTTTCTTAAGCGACTGCAAAAATAATTCGTTACTATTCCCTTTACCAAAATCATTTAGAGAAGTCTGAACCTTGTGTGAATTTATTATTGAAAGAGCTCCTCTTATTTCTTTTTCGGAATAGTCAACATTGATAATATCAGCATGAACAGCTCTATTTTGCTGGCGAGTCCCGATATTAATAATTGGAATTCCATAATACGGAGCTTCACGAATTCCCGCACTACTATTCCCAATTATAAATTGACTATTTTTTAATAACGTTAAAAAATATTCAAATCGAAGAGATGGGAAAATTCTGAATCTTATATTATTTTTTAATTTATCAAATTCATCTATTATAAATTGACTTCCTAAATCATTATTCGGAAAAATAACTACATAATTATTATTATCCTTTGACAGGCAATTCACAAAAGTGCTTGCGTACTCCTTCATCGAATTAAATTCAGTCGTTACTGGATGAAACATCACTATTGCATAATTTTCGAAGGAAATTCCATAATATTTCCTAGCATCTTCTAAATCGGGCAGATTGTTAGAAAACATAATGTCAATATCAGGCGAGCCAATTGTAAAAACGGATTCTTTTATTTCGCCCATCTGAAGTAGTCTTTTTGCTGCTTGCTCATTCGATGCAAAATGTATATGACTTAGTTTAGTTACACTATGTCGAATTAACTCATCTACGGTTCCTGAAACCTCACCTCCTTCAATATGCGCAACTAAAATATTATTTAATGATCCTACAATAGCTCCCGCAAGTGTTTCAACACGGTCACCATGCACAACAATCATATCTGGGTTTATATTTTTGCAATAATTTGAGAGCCCTTCAATGGTTCTTGCCAAGGTTAAATCCATTGTAGTTTCATGGGTATGATTTTCAAATGTAAAAACATTCTTAAAATTACAACGTTCTATTTCTATTAATGTATAGCCATAAAGCTCTTGTAAATGCATTCCGGTAACAAAAACAAAAACTTCAAAGTCTTGATCTTGCTCAAGCGTTTGAATCAAGGATTTTATTTTACCAAAATCGGCACGAGTACCTGTAAGAAATAGGATTTTTTTTATATTACTACTCAAAATCAATAAAATCTAATTGCTCATCATTTTCAATATCTCTGACCGCTTCTTTTCCAATTAAATCGTTAAAATGTTCTGCCAGAATTTTTCCTGTACCTGGTCTTTTTACCCAAATATTCTCTTTGGATAGTTTCTCGCCTTTTTTAATTGGTTTTATAGCGCAAACTGTCGCAAAAGCAAAATCAATAGTAACCTGTTCTTCAAGAGCAGGTTTCTTTGTTCCGCCGCGCATTAATGCAATTTCAACACTTGCAACAATCAATTCACCGCAAGCCTTTTCGTCCATGCTGCAAACAATATCCGGGCCACTTCGCTGCATGTGATCTGTAAAATGTCTTTCTAAAATACTTGCTCCAAGCGCAACAGCTCCTAAACAGGCATTATTATTTAGTGTGTGGTCACTTAACCCAAAAACTTTATCTGGAAAAGCCTGATGCAGTTCGACCATCGCACCAAAACGTACCAGATGAATTGGAGTTGGATATAAATTCGTCGTGTGTAGTAAAGCAACTGGAATATTATATTTGTCAAAAATCGCAACGGCTTTTTGAATGCTTTCAATAGTATTCATACCTGTACTCAAAATTACAGGTTTGCCAAAAGAAGCAATATGTTCTAATAATGGATAGTTATTACACTCGCCTGAACCAATCTTATATGCCGGAATATCAAATTTATTTAATCGTTCCGCAGCAGCGCGAGAAAAAGGTGTCGAAATAAAAATCATGCCTTTACTTTCTACATAATTTTTAAGTTCAAGTTCTTCTTCTTCATTTAAAGAACAACGCTCCATAATTTCATAAATCGAAACATCAGCATTGCCAGGAATAACTTTTTTTGCAGCTCCAGACATTTCATCTTCTACAATATGTGTTTGATGTTTCACTACCTCAACTCCTGCTCTTTGTGCGGCATCAACCATTTCTTTGGCTACTTGTAAAGAACCTTCATGATTAATACCAATTTCGGCAATAACTAACGGTGGAAAATCTGGTCCTATTTTACGGCCGGCAATTTCTATATATTGATTCATTTTTATTGTATTCGGGGTTTATTTTTTTTGATACAAATACGCTGCATAATCAAAATCGTCAAACGTATCAATATCAACATGTGCAAAAATATGATTTACTTCGAATGGGAAAGCATTTTCTGAAATAATTATATCATTCAGAATTAGAGATGCTTTTGTTATATATAACAATCCATTTTCAAAAAAAAGTGGTTCTAAATCCTGACTTCTTTGTCCTATGGAATAGTTAAATGGAATAAACTTATGAGCTTTTATTTTACCAAGCTTTTGATGATTTCGTGAAACCGTAAACAAACTGTCATAATTTTCTTTTTCATAGAAATCAAAAGCTTCTTTTAATAAACCCTCTGGACGCAATGGATTTGTTGCCTGTAATAAAATAATATTTTCAACATTAGGCTCAATACATTCCAATACGTGTTTTAAAGCCGAAACTGTAGGTTCTAAATCTCCAGAAATGGAGGCTGGCCGATCGATAACTTTAGCACCAAACTGCAAGGCTATTTTTTTTATATCATCGTTGTCTGTCGAAACATAAACCTCATCAATTATCGTATCATTATGTTGCGCATACAAAATCGAGTGGGCCAATAAAGGCAACTCTCCTAACATTTGTATGTTTTTACCAGGAAGCCGTTTTGATCCGCCCCGAACAGGAATTATAGCTATGGTTTTATACATAAATACTATGTTTGTTAATTAGTGATTATCACAAGTAAATTCGAGCCTCATCTGGGGTCAACCCTTTTTGAATTAAGAACTTTCTAAGTATTTTTTTATTTAAAATAAATCTTCCGAAAATTTTATTTTTAATCAGATAGGCTAATTTAGATTCCGCTTGCACGGAACTTAATTGAAAAGTACTTTCTTCTTTAGATGGCCTTAATCTGGAAACCTCATTGTACATCCATTCTTCCACAACATTCCCCATGTGATAAGTATAATTGTCTGCTGTAGATAATCTCCAAAATCCTTTCTCTATAACTGGAATATCAAACAAATCATCGCTTCCTCCTCCTAAAACGTATTCTGTATGTCGGCTTTTTAAAACATTAAAAATATCTGCTCTATATGTTACAACAAAATGTCCAGCTCCAACTACTGCAAGTTGATTATTATTAGATATCGTTAAATGTTTTCTTAATTGAACCTCGTTATAAAAATCATAATGACCTATACTTGTCCCAAACTTCCTTAAAGCATCTGGATTAATTACTGTTTTGAACCGCATCCTTTTTGAAAACAAAAAATTCCAGTACAAATTTGCTGTATGAGTTCGCAACATTCTAGATGAAGGTGTTGGACATACCGCACCTGCTCTGGAAAAATTTTCAAATACATTATATGTTTCTTCCTGCCATCCTTCTAAAAAAAGAACATCGGCGTCTGCTGTAGTTATCAGATCAAAATTTTGACCTGTTATTCCTTTCAGCATTGCATTTATGTAACCTATATTTGTAACATGAATAAGTTCGTGTATTTTCTTCTCATTGTACAAATTATCCAAGTACTCTATAACTAATTTACTACTTCCATTATTTACAATCGTAATATATGTTTTTTTGTGACAAGTTCGAAATAATGATGTTAAACAAAGCTTTAATATTTCAAAACTGTCTTTAAAATATCCTTCTTGATCTGGAATATAAACAGGAATAACTATATGATGAGAAAAAACATTCCGCTCTTGTGACTTATCTTTATTTGGATTAAAACCTACTCGCATTTTTTAATCATTTTAAAATTAGAATGTATTATTCTCTATCCCTGCTTCAACTTTCTTATATAAAGCTACTATCTTTTGTTGATTTACATTATAATCTAATTTCTCCAAGGCAATTTTTTTATTAAGCCGACATCCTTCTTCTCTCATTTTCTCTTTTTCAATTGCTTCCAAAATTAAATTTGAAATAGATTCAACATCTTCTGGATCATTAATTAAAAACCCATTTACGCCATGCTCAATAATTTCAGCAGAGGCGTTTCCCGGATTAGATTGAATTGGAAAAGCTTCCATAATAATGGCTTCCAGCAATGTATTTGGCATACCATCTGAAATATTGTTTCCGATATACAAAAACGATTTCCCTATCAATTCCATTGTTTGCTGATGAGATAAATCATGACGTCCATATACTGTATAATTTAAATTATTAACAGCAACATAATTTTGAACTACAGCATGAGCTCCAAAAATAACGACATCATATTCGGTAATTTTTCCTGTTAATCTCTCTAAGGCTTTGATTATATTTATTGCTCTCCCAAAAATATTTTGATAGCCTTTGACTAAAATTATTTTTCTATCCTTATTGGGTAGTTTATAAACCTCGAGTTCATTTATTTTAAATCCGCCACCTGTCGGAATTACCTCTAAAGTTGTTCCTTTAAAACCTAATTTAAAAGCAATTGGATAGTCTCGTTGACAATCGGCATGCATATAATCAACTCGCTTTAAAACTTCTTTGATTCTATTTTTATGATATGGAATATTTTGAAAATAAAACAAATCATTTCCCCAACACGAATATATCCACTTTATTTCTGGATATTTATTCATAGTCTTGACTATTGGGTAAGTAACAGCCTGCATTTCAAAACTATGTATAACATCTGGTTTTATTTCTTTAATAACTTTTTCGAGAGCTTCATTTTCAGTAACCTCCATGAAAGAGCGAATTGAGCTGTATAAATTTGGCATTTTTTTTGACAACCAATACTCCCCTTTTATATAAGGTAATTTTCTTTTTTTCCAGTCGCTAATCTGGTTAACCGTCTCAAGAGTATCTATTTTTCCTCGATTTGAAATATCAAACCAATATAAATGATGTCCGGAATTTTTCAAATTTTCAATCCATCGAATAGAGTGTATAGAATGCATTGAAATTAAAAGGATTTTCATGTGAAAATTGTTTTTTTAATTTTTACTATTATTTTCTTGATCAAATGAATAGTTTTATTTGTTGTTAAGAATAAGAAATCTATCAATTGTGCATAAAGATCTTGAATAAATAATTTAAAGTTCTTAAGCTCTTTATTGTTTTTTCTATAATCAAATAAAAGCCATCTTTCGGGGAAAAAATCTTTGTCATTATTTAGTCTTGCATATTTACCTCTAAAGTTTTTCAGTGGTCTTATAATTTTACTGTTCTCTTTTTCGCCAAGCCAAGCAAGCCACCATGAAAATGTAGAGTTACTAATTATAAAATCCTCACCTTGAGAACCTAAAGCTAGTTGTTCTATTGCTGAAAGATTTTCTACAAAAATTGCATTTTTAAGAAATTTAAAATGACTTTTACAATAATTTATATTGTCACTCATAAAAATCAAATTTCGATCCTTCCAATCAGGAAAATTATTCGTTAAAGCAAGAAAATAATAAGAATTTGATAATTGATAATAATTAGGGTGATTTACAAAGTCACCACGTCTTACAGATATAAAGATAGGTTTGTTTATATACAAATATTTATACTTATCAAGTAATGGTTTTAAAAAATCATCATTAAACTTAAATATCTTTTTAGTCGTTTCAACATCAAAATACTTCTCTGATTGCAAAGCACCATTTATATCATAATCTTGATTACCAATTTCCCAATCATGATATTGATAGCTGTTTTCAACAATCTGAATTAACTTTTTATTTTTATCTTGCTTTGGCAATTTATATTCAAAATATTCTGAATATGGCCATTCTGGAAATGAAAACTCTCTATTATGTTTTATAGCTAAACCGATAGTAGATGAAATTTGAAACAATTGATTTCCTAAGTTTCCTTTCCTCCCCAAACTATTAAATACAAACATTTATTCTAAATTCATTTTAAATTTTATCACCTTACGAATAATTAAATTATTTATTTTTTATGTTTAAAAGAATAAATATACATTTCTTTAAAACCCTTAATGGACTTAAAAAAAAATGGCCTAACTTATAATCAATAGATTTCAACCTTTTAATTTCATTTGCTTTATATTTCAAGGTAGCCTTTTGTAAAAACTCTATTGTTTTATCAAAATCTCTTATATATAGTTCTTTATGTTTATTCAATATATATCTATGGTTTTCCTCAATGTACGAATTTGTAATTGTCTGAAGCATTGATCCTTCTTTTTTTCTATAATTGAATAAGAATTCTTCAATAGTATGAACTCTCCAATTATGCTTTGTCACTGAAATCCAAAATTCCCAATCTTCATATCCCTTTTTCATATTTTCGTCATAACCACCTGCATCCAGCCAGCACTTTTTTCGGAATAGTGAGTTTGCTGCTGTATTAGTTTTAAACAAAAAATCATCAATATTACCACCACTAGGGTAGTTTTTATGTACTATTTTATAATTATCCTCAAAATAATTTGTAAAACAACCTACAACTCCAACTTCAAGATCTGAGTTTAGAATGTGCACTGCTTTTTCTAAAAAGGAATTTTCAAAAAAATCATCCGCATCTAAAGTCAAAATATATTCGCCGTTTGCATTTGCAATACCAACATTTCTAGCTGCACTTAAACCTTTATTTTCTTGAGTAATTAGCTTTATTTTTTCATGATTAATACTCGCTAAAACCTTTTTTGTAGCTTCATCAGATCCATCATCTATAATAATAACTTCAATATGTTCATAGGATTGATTTAAAGCTGAATTGACACTTTCTTGAATATAGTCTTTATCATTATAACACGGTATAACAATTGAAACTAATTTGATATTTTCCACTTTATATATTTAATATTAAGATTATAATAAACGCTTTTTAATAAACCGAAAAGGCATTAAGAACATTTTTCCTAACTTATAATCAATTGTTTTTCGAAGATTTTGCGACCCCATTTCTAAAGCTTCCATTTGTAAAAAAACATTATCTATCATTAATTCATGATACGTATTCCACAAATCTTTATGCTTTTTATAAATATATCTCCACAGTTCATATTTATGAAATTTGTCTGCTTCAGAATTTCTTGATTTTGATTTTTTTCTATAATTAAATAAATATTCTTCTATTATTTTAATTTCCCATCCGGCCTTTACTACCGAAATATTAAACTCCCAATCTTCATAACCTTTTCTCATATTTTCATCGTAACCACCTACATCCAACCAGCATTTTTTCCTAAATAAATAATTTCCAGATGCACCATTACCAAGAATTAATGTTTCTAAATCTCCCCCACCAGGTTTAAACATTTCCATAATTCCTTCATCATTAAAAGTCTTAATCCAACAGCTTACTAATCCAACCTTATTATTAAGTGTGAGATAATCTAATGCTTTTGAAATAAAAACGGAATCAAAAAAATCGTCAGCATCTAATGTTAAAATATAATCTCCTTTCGCCTGTTTTATTCCTGTATTTCTTGCCGAGCTTGGACCTGAATTCTCTTGATATATAATTGTTAAATTTTCTTGCTCCAGAGTTTTTAGAACATTGTGCGTAGTGCTATCTGAGCCATCATCAATAATAATAATCTCTACATTTTTATGCGTTTGATTATTAATTGAGTTTACTGCTTCTTGAATATATTTATGGTCGTTATAGCAAGGAATAATTACAGATACCTGACAATTTGAATTTGACTTCATACTTTTAAGTTAAATAGTTCTTTCCTAACTCTCTGTTTTGCAAAACACTTAACTCTATACTTTTTTTGTCTATAAGTTTATATTTAGTTTTGTTAATTAGGTAGTCTGTAAAATTAAATTTTAATAAACTTATAATTGATTCTTTAAAAAAATAGTTTTTTATCTTACTAATTTCCTTATAATCCTCCGATTGAATATTCGCATATTTTACCCTTATCCTATTCAGGAATTTATTATAATATTTTTCAGAACCTTTAACAAAGTCAACAGTGTTATTATTATCGCTATCGTGTTTTATAACTGTTTTAGGTGTGACACCAATTTTTAAATTATGGTAAAGTACTCTTTGACAGTAATTATCATCTTCTCCATATAAAAAGAACATAGGATCAAAACCTCCAACAATCTCAAGGGTCTTTTTAGGTAGGAACCAAGCCGCTGCATTTATCATTTCAACCTCATAAATTTCTTTCATCACTTTATTTAAAATGGAATCAGAAATCAAATCCTTACCCTTACGATTTATATAATATAAAAAACTCATATCCAATAAAGAACCCTTTCCATCTGAATGTATGGGACTAATTACTCCAAAATCCGGATTATTACCTGATACTTCTAAGAGTTTTTCAATAGTATTTTTTTCTATAACAGTATCCTGATTTAATAAAAAAACAAAATCACTATTTAATTCTAGTGCTAATGAAATCCCCAGATTATTTGCACGACCAAATCCTAAATTTTCATCAGCCTCGATAAGTTTAATTTTTTTCGAATAATTATCCCTTAAAAAGCTGTAAGTGCTATCCGTACTACAATTATCAACAACTATAATCTCAGGCAATACAATACTTTCAAGAATAGAATTGATACAATTTTCTATCCATTTCATACCATTAAAAGTAACAATAACTACACTTATTTTCATTTTTTAATCTATAACAAATATACTTTAACTTAAAATCGACTGAAATCCTGACTTTAAACCTATTATAAAAAATCTCATAATTTCACGAACAAACTCTTTTAATATATCTTGCCAAATTTCCTACCGAACTATAGCGTTTAAAAAACTTCCATCTTTTTTTAGGATGAAAATACCATGAAATAGTTTTATAAAATTTTTTATTAAGTAATTCTCCCTCGTTAATTTGATTTCTTTTATTTACCGAAGATGCTTGATCGTAATGGAGTCTAAAAGATACTAACTCCTCATCGATAAACCCAATCTTATAATATTTCATTAAACGATACCAATAATCAATATCAAGTGTCTGTTTTAAATGTTCATCAAAAAGGCCAATTTTATCAACGCACCTTTTCTTTAATAAAACTGCTGTAGGTTCACCAATTTTATTTAAAGGATTATCATTCATTAAATATAAATCAGAAAGATATTTTTTACCATCTAATACGCCGGCCGCGACATCTATCGCAAACCATTTTTTATGAAGTATTCCACCATAATTAATCCATGCTTTATGCTCCAAATTATTAGCGTCATGTAAAATAGTTCGCTTACAATATACCAAACCTATATTATTATTTGTTATGGCTAATTCTATCATTTTCTCAATACAATCAGGGCGCATTAAATCATCTTGAAAAAGAAATTTTATATATTCTCCTCTCGCATATCTAATACAATTATTCCAATTGGCACCAATACCATTTGGTTTATGATTATAAATATAATATGATATTTTAGAATTCTTTAGCTTGTCATTTATAATAGTTAATGTATCATCATTTGAATCATCATCTGAAATTATAATTTCGATATTATTGTAAGTTTGGTTTATTGCAGCATCTAGAGCTTCACCAATAAATTTAGCTCCATTATAAGTAGGAATACATAATGAGACTAAAGGAAAATTATAATTTTTCATAATTCATATTAACTTAAATTAAAACAATTAAACTTTTAATAAAAAGAATAATGTTTTCAAAAACCTTATGTTTTTATTATCACTTCCTTTGTAGCTTCCAAATAAGCGGTTCCCCATTTTTGACAAGGTTCTAAATGGTTACCTTCAGCCCATTCATTCCATGCGTTAATAAATAAAAAATTTTCTTCAACCAATTCCCAAGGATAATTTTGTTTAATATGACTTAACCAGTTTTTATATTTTTCTGGTGTAGAATCATGTATTATAATACTATTGTTGTGTCGCCTTGCAGAATTATCCCACATTGGGGTTATTCCGGGATAAACATCTTCTTTATAGGCTGTTCTCATTTGTTTACTTACATAATTCGAATAATCAATAAAATAATTCAAATCCTTTACTTTAATTCTCATTTTTTTTCTAATCTTTCTTATTGCTTTCTGAAAAAAAGTTCTCGGAAACGGCGTCCTGGCTGGGCAATTCGAATTAGGATGAAACTCAAAAGCAAAATCAAACCCCTTGCTTGCCGGCTTAAATTGATTCTCATCTTTATGCGCAAATCCAATGTATAAATCTGGAAAACCTGCGTCTTTAACTGCTTTTCTCCATATTGCAATTGTTTTTTCTATATCTGGAAAAAGACTTGGCCTATAAATAATAAAAACCGGTTTTCCATTTACCTTAATATATCGATCGTCTTTAAAATAATTAATAAGGTGATTTATATGAACTAAATCATCTTCAAAAGCATATTCTTGTTTTAATAAAACTTCTTTATCTAAACCATCCCATGCTCTTGTCCAATTTTCATTAGCCCAACACATCATAAAAGATAAATTCTCTTTAGGGTTTTTAAGTTTTCTATCTAACGGTTCTTGTAATAATTTCTTACCATTAAACCAATAATGGTAATAACAAAACCCTTGGATGCCATAATCTTTTGCCATTTGCTCTTGAGCTAATCTCGCCTCCTCAAGTCTTAGATCGTAAAAACCTAAGTCGGCAGGTAAATGTGGTTGATAATGACCTTCAAATCGAGGTTGTGCTTTTGTCACATTAGTCCATTCAGTAAAACCTTTACCCCACCAAGTATCATTTTCACGAATGGGATGAAATTGAGGTAAGTAAATTGCAATTGGTTTTATATTATCCATTTTTTTTAGTTTGTTATTACTCTTGTATTATAAAAATCGTAATATAATAGCTATTTTAGATTTTTCACAAGTCTTTTTTTAATAATTAAAAGTATAGGTGGAATGAATAATTTGATTGTTTTTTTTAAGTTAAACTCTTTTTTGGGCTTCAAAATCTTCAATTTATCAGAACAAAATTGCAGCGCTTCTTTATCTCCTATATTTTCAAAAAACGATTGTATATTTTTGTTCGCTTGCAAAAAATACTCTTTCATTTTTTCGTTATCAGCACAAAGTGATTTATTATGAATACGATAACTTACTAGTGACTCCTGCAAATTATAGATTCCTGAAGAATAATAAAACAATTGTACCCAAAATACCCAATCTTCGTGATTTACAAGGGATTCATCAAAGTCTATAAATCGATTTTGATGTAATAATTTACTTTTGAACAATACACAGTGACAAGGTATTGATAAATCTATTTCCCAATTAATGATAATATCTCTAATATAATTGGATACATCTGGAAAAGGATTCCTATATCTTGATGATAAAAAACTCCCGGTTTGTTGATCAAAAGGAAAGAAATCACATATTACAATATCAATCATTTCATTAAAATAAGTAAGCTGCTTTTCTATTTTAAACTTACTCATAAAATCGTCTGAGTCAAGAAACTGTATAAACTCTCCTTTTGCTAAATGTAATCCAGCATTTCTTGCTGAACTTGCTCCTCCATTTTTCTTATAAACATACTTAAATCGGCCATCTTTAACAATCCATTTTTCTACCAATTCTTTAGTATTATCTGAACTTCCATCATCCACGATAATGCATTCCCAGTTTGTATGAGTTTGATCTAAAACAGACTGCAAAGCATCATTTAAATATTCTGCCCGGTTATAGCTTGGAATTATAATAGATACGCTGGAACTCATTAAATTGTTTTTGAAATTAAATATTTAAAACTCGTAAAACTGATAAAATTGCCTAGCAAAAAAGATAATTTGACAGTCATCTTTTTATATTCAAAATGATCTAAGAGGATTTTTAATTGGCTACAGTTTGATTTTGTCAAATACAATTTAATCCATCTTAGAATCCAGTTTTTTACAAAAGGCATAGCATTCATTTCCTGAATGTCATCAGCATTAAAATTCTTCATAATAGATTTTAAAACCATATCTGTGACAAATCTATCCGAAGATGAAGATGATGCAGAATGAACCCGATAAACTGATAAAGGCAGATCGAGTGATCTGAATCTATACTTATTTTTCAGCAACCTTAACCATAAATCATAATCTTCAGCAGGAACACAATTCTCATCAAAAAAATTAATCTGTTCAACAGCAGCCTTTTTTACTAAGACTGTTAAAATTGGAATTTGATTTACTTCAATAAAATTAGCTATACCGGTATTACCAAAATATGTTTTCTTTGGAATTCCCATTTTCTCCATCTTTGGATCAAAAATATCTAATTGATCTTTATTTGAAAAATATGCGTCGGTAAAAATTAAATCAAAATTTTCTAAATCAAAATGTAATAAACTCAATTCTAATTTATTTGACAGCCATAGATCATCTGAGTCTAAAAAGGCTAAAATTTCACCCCTTGCGTTTTTTATTCCATTATTCCTGGCAATAGCTTGCTTTGCATTGTCTTGATAGATATAGATAATTCTTTTATCTTTAGCAGCATATCCTTTACAAATTATACCAGTATCGTCCAAAGATCCGTCATCAATAATTATTAATTCCCAATTTTGGTACGTTTGCTCCAAAACACTTTTTATACTCGTCTCAATATAACTACCAGCATTAAAAGCTGGCATAATGATACTGACCAAATAATTATCCTTCATTTTTGAAATTATTAAAAATTAACGATGAACATTCTCTAATCCCAAAAAAGTTAATTCCGTCTTTTATTAAATTTAAATAGCTAAGAGAAAATCGATCAGGATGAAGTTGTATTGATTCTTTAAGCAAATAATCTCTAACACTGCGCATGTTACCATTATTACAATTTGGAATTTCAGATACGATTTCTTTTAAATTTAAATAACTATAGTGTTTTTGTTTAAAAGCTGAAGTACTTGAGTAAATTCCTCCATCATGCAATCTGTATACACCAGAATAAAAATCAAGTAAAAGACCATCGCCTTTGCTCAGGCAAAGTGTATAAAGAGAATTATCTTTATGATATCTTAATTTTTTCAATAAATCCAAATCAAGAGCCTCTTTTCTAAATAATGTTGTTAAAGTATAAGTACAATAAGGTGTAAAAACAGTATCTAAATCTATCTTAAAACCTCCATCTACACCTACTTGATCAGCCCACTCTGGTCTTTCTAAAGACGATAACATCTGTGATTCTTGCTTAACGAAATACTTAGTCCAACAAATTGAATAATTTGCATTATTCTCTAAAAAATCAACTTGTTTTTGGAGTTTCAATGGATCTGTCCAATAGTCGTCTGCTTCTAGTAAAGCAATATATTTGGCTTCACTTTCAAAACATGAGTTAAAAACGTTGTAGGCATTTAAGTTTGCTCCTATATTATTTTTATTTAGGAACAGTTCAATTTTATTTTGATATTTTGATTTTAATTTTAGACAAATTGCACGTGTATTATCTATTGAGCAATCTTCTCCTATAAATAATTTATATTCAAAATCAGTTTTTTGTGCCATTACGGACTCTACTGCTTCTTCAATGAATTTTTCATGATTGTAAGTAACCATCCATATTGCTACAAAAGGAGTACTTTTATTTCCAGAGTGCATATCCAAAACCTGTTTTACCAAATCCATTACCATTATATAACATCAAAAAATCATTATTATTTTTAAAAACGTATGGATAAGAAATCATTTCAGAATCCCAATCATTATCTTTTGAAATATCAATAGCTGCGAGACTGTCTTTACGCTCCCAATTGATTCCGTCAGAAGATTCGGCATATCCAATTCGATAAGAATTTTGTAAATTAGTCCTGTAGTCACTTTTTTTTCTTTTTCCAAACCACATCTTGTAAAGATTATTTTCTTTAACAACTGAAGCACTAACCAAACCACCTTCATCTTCATCCAATTCAATTGCAACTTTACCTGTTTGCTTCCAATTGATGCCATCTAAAGATTCAGCATATTTTATATTGTATATTGGTTCTGGTTTATCATCAAAAATTTCCCACCTTATGCATGACAGGTACCACATTTTAAACACTCCTTCATCAATCATAACAAAAGAGGTCCCAGAAAAATATGGCTCAATATTATTGACAGAAATTATAGGTCCTTCAGATGTTTTTTTAAATGTTTTCCCTCCATCTTGACTTATTGCAAGTCCGATAGCATTTTGAAAAGGAACTGTTTGTCTTGTTGTCCAACCTATATAATACAGATATTTTTTGTCGCCAACATTAATAATAGATGAAGGCATTATTCCAGAATCATCAAATGTTCCAAGGTTTCCAAAATTAAACAAAGGTTTGTTATTCTCAAATAGAACTATTTTAGGATCTTTTTTATCAACTTCAATATATGAAACATTACTTTTTCCCGAATTATTTCTTGTTGCGTAATAAATTCTAATTCTATCAGAAAGCATATCAACAACAGGAACTTGAGCATGACTTTTATTCCACTCATAAGCACCATCAACATTGTAGATTAATCCCTTCTTGATCCACATAATTTTTTATAGTTTTTTAGTCGATATTTCAGATTTAACTGCCGGATTTCCTTTATATAAACCCCATGATTCTGTATTCTTGATAATGCTTGCTGACATTGCTACAAAAGTTCCTTCTCCAATTTTTACCCCGTCTCTTATTGTCGAATTTACTCCAAAGGTACAATAACTTTCAACTACACAATGCCCCGAAAGTACAACATGTGATGTAAACATAACATGATCTTTTATAATACTATGATGCCCAATATGGTTACCACTCCATAAAATAACATTATTCCCAATTGATGTAAAAGGCTGAATTGTATTGTTTTCCAAAATAAAGCAATTATCTCCTATCAAATTATTAAATAAAGTTGCCTTACTACTCACATAACTAATCAATTCGTATCCTTTTGCTTTAATATTATTGTAAATATTTTCTCTAAGTTTATTCATTTTTTGCGGAGCCATTGGAGCAAAAAATTTATAATCTATTGGAGAGTATATTTTTTCAATATTTTCAAATGGTATAATAGGTAAATCATGAAAAAAATTATTCTCTGGCAAATAATCTTTATTGACACTAAAAGCAACAACTTCGTGTTCTGAATCATTTTCTAGATAATAATGTGCTAACTCAGCAAAATCCTGAATTCCAAAAATTATAATTTTTGCCATATTTTCATTTTTTAAAAACATAGACTGTATACTCATACAATCCATAATCATTTCTAATAATATAATTTCTTGTAAGATTTTTACATAAAAAATCACTTAGTGTATCATGTGAAACATGAAATAAATCTTCTCGCTCCCAATCTACATTCTTAGACATTACATTAAAAGCAAAACCATTATTACATTTTTCATAAATAACCGTAATCATTTTTGTAAAATAATTCCACATTTCATCATAAGACAACTCCCTTTTTTCAGTAAAAACACCGTTCATTACGACATAGTCAAAGGTGCCAATACTATCTTTAGAATCCAATATATCAATACAGTAAAAAGAATTATCAGTATATTTTTTTTTTGCAACGTCAACAAATTTTTGAGAAATATCTAAACCTGAATAAATTATATTTTTAATATTATTTCTTTGAATAAAATCTAAAAGATGACCTGTTCCACAACCAAAATCTAATAAAGACACATTATGATCGCTTGCTTCACTTAATAATATAATATCTAACATTATTTTATAACGAGTATCAACATCTTCCAGCTTTGGCCAATCAACCCCTAAATGATTATCACCATACTTGTCCAAACAGCTTTCATAATGTTCTATTATTTTATTATATTCTTTCATATCAGTTCATATTGATTTAAAAAATCTTTTATTCTTTCTGGTGAATTAAACATCATAATATCAATTATTGATAAATAAGGTATAAAGTTTCCTTTAAATTGAGAATAATTAACTGGATTTGATTTAATGAAATTTAATGAAATATCATGCTTTAAAAATAATTCTTTATCATATAATGCCAAACCTCCTATAGCATTAATGTAAGTCGTTGCATTAAGTTTTTTACAGATCTCAATAATTTTATCCTGACCTTTTAAATTACTGTCCTTCGCTATTTCAGAAGAAATAATCACATCCGTTTTTATCGATAAAAAATCACAAATTTTAGACAAAGAATAAATTATTAATTTGGATAGATTTATCTCTTCTTGCATTATTATATCTTGAAGAACAGGGAAAACTTTTTCAAAAAAAGGAGCTCTTACATATGCTAATCTTAAAGTTTTCAATAAATCTTTTTTCCAGTTTGGATTTGCAACAATTTCAATTTGATTAATCAACTTATTTTGACTAGCACCTTTTAAATCAATACTAAACAAAAATTGCTTTTCATTAACCAAAATATTATTTCTATTTATCCATCCCCTTTTAATAAAATTAACATCATCATAAATTACGAAAGTATCTACAGCACTTATCAATTGGAAATAACCAATGTAAGGCAAAAAATAGGGTTGCATTATGGCTACTTTCATTACAAATTTTCATTTATTATAGAAACTATTGTTTTCAATTGTTGAGAAGATATTCCTACATACAAAGGCAGACATAATATTCTTGCTGAGATACTTTCAGAAATCGGCATCATTGCTCCTTTTGTGTATTCAATCGTATTTAAAGAAGGATAAAAATAACGTCTTGGAAAAATTTTATTTTCATTTAGTTTTTTTTCAACTCTTAAAAGTTGCTCCTCAGTTCGACATACAATTGGATAATAACTATAGTTCCAAAGAGTATTTTCTCTTATTTTTAAAACCTGAATCTGTAACAAATCTAAATTTGTGCCATAATAATCTATTATTTTTTTTCTTTCAAAAAGTATCTCATCCATATAAGGTAGCACACTTAATCCCATTGCGGCCTGTAGTTCAGAAATTTTTCCGTTAATCCCTACTCCATGAAATGCTAAAGCTCCATTGTGTCCAAAATTATGACTATAAAACAATTTATGCTGCAGATTAATATCCTTAGAAAATATTGCCCCACCTTCCCCCGTATGAAATAATTTTGTTGCGTGAAAACTGCAGGTACTTATGTCACCGTAATCAAAAATAGATTTATCATTGTATTTTACACCAAAACAATGTGCGGCATCATAAATCACTTTTAAATCATGCTTTTTTGCAATCAACTCGATTGCATTAACGTTACAAGGATTACCAAAAACATGAGTGGCTAAAATAGCAGTTGTTTTACTTGTAATAGCTTTCTCAATTTTAGTTTCGTCAATTGTTAAATATTCTGGATGAATATCTACAAAAATTGGTTTACAATTCTCCCATACTATTGCTGCTGAAGTGGCTACATAAGAAAAAGGTGTAGTAATAACTTCACCCCCTTTACCTAATATCTTTAGAGCTATTTGAAGTGGTACTGTTCCATTATTAGTGACAATAATATTTGAAACTTCTAAATGGCGTTTTAGTTTTTCTTCCAGTTCCAAAACCAACTCCCCACGATTGGTCAGCCATTGATTGTCCCAAGCACGTTGTAGTTGCTTATGATATTCCTTGATGGGTGGTAAAAAAACTTTGGTTACGTTAATCATTAGCTTTCCCAGTAATTTGCCAATCAGCTTCTAAATGAAATGGAACCCACATTTCGGTTTCACTTTCAATTTGAAAAATATCGACATTATTTATTCGCAATATAGGAGATTTGTTTTCAAAATGATTTACTGATAAATCATAGGTATAAATTCCTTGAGCAAATAAAACCTTAGGTATTTTTATTTCTACGACCAATTTATCATTTGCTAATTCACAACTCATTTTTTCATTAAAGATACCTGCTATTGAACGCTGTTCCTTATCCCTAAACTCTATATAAATTAAGGGAATATTAAAACTCTCTTCTTTAAATTCCATTTCCAATTCAATTGTCAAATCATCTCCTCTTTGTAAAGTCGTATTATTCTTATTTGTTGAATACTTTATCAGACTAACTGTTCCGTCATCAAACATTATACTCTTTTCATTAGAGTTAAATCGATTGTAATAAGAATTTATACCTTTACTAACCTCTTTTCCTTGAAAAACAGCAATACCTTTCTCCATCAATAAAATTTGATTTGAAACCCTTGCTACCATTGGCATTGAATGAGAGACAAAAACCACAGCAGTATGTGGTAGCAACTGATCTATTTGCTTAAAACATTTCAAAATAAACCCTAAATCACCAACGGCCAAAACCTCATCAATTATTAATACATCTGGTTTCATTTGGGCTGCAACTGCAAATCCTAACCGAACTTGCATTCCGCTGCTATAATTTTGCACAGGCATATCTATAAATTCTCGAATCTCTGCAAAATCTATAATTTCATCTAATTTTGTTTCAATTTCAATTTTTGAAAGTCCTAATATTGCACCATTATTATAAATATTCTCTCTTCCTGTCAAAATTGGATTGAAACCTGCACCGAGTTCAATTAAGGCTCCTACTCGACCTTTAATGGTTACTTTTCCTTCATCAGGATTTATAAGTCCGTTTAAAATCTTTAGTAAAGTCGATTTTCCTGCACCATTATGTCCTATTAATCCAAGACACTCACCACGTCTTAATTCAAAATTTATATCTTTTACAGCCCAAAATTCATTATAACGTAATGAATTTTCATTCTTATTTCCCAATACATTATTGAACAAATCTTTTACACCATACCACAAACTAGTTTTTAAATCTTTGCAAAATTTCTTTGACAGATGCTCTACTTTTATCAACACTTCCTTTTCACTCATAACTTAAGCACTCATACGTTCAACAATTATAGGAATAGAGATTCTATAAAAAACTAAACCAATAAAAAATAGAGGAATACAGCAGGCAATAGTTACCAAATAATCTACCTGATATTCTAAAGCTTGTCCCATTAACAAACTCCTTGTTGTTATTAGCAAAGGAGCCAAAGGGTTTAATTCCATTAATATTCTAAGTAAACCTGCTTTAGGAATAGCATAAACAACAGGAGTTGCATACATTAGAAATCCAAGTCCCATACTTATAATTTTTCCAATATCATTATAGAGCATTCCTAAAGGTGTAATAAATAGCCCGATTGTCGTTCCAAAAAAAACAATTCCTAAAAAAGCAAAAGGAAAAAATAAAAGAGAAGCATGAAAACCAACACCATAAATGGCTAAAAAAAACAACAATAAAGCTATTTTTACAAAACTGTTTGATATTAATTTATAGACTCCTGATAAGATTAAAGCTTCCTTAGGAAAATTAATTTTAGAAAGTATACCACGAGCCGCATTCGTATTTGCCATTGGTGCATTTATAGAATCTGTCAAAATTGACCAAAGCAAAGTACCCGAAAAAACATAAACAGGGTATGGAACCCCTGTATCTGTTAATTTGACAGTTCCTGATTTACTTAAAATAACCCAAACTAAGGCTGTTGTTAATGGTGTAATAAATGCCCAAACGATTCCTAAATATGATTGTCGATATTGTGCCTTAATATCACGAATAGCTAATTGTTTTGCCAAAAATCGTGAACTGTACATGTCATTAAGGCTTTCTTTTAAAAGTTTGACAATATTACTATTGTTTTTTTTTTGATAAACCGTAGTTTTTAATTCCATTTAAATATTTAAAAATAATTTATTTTATTATCCTTTGGCTATCTCTGTTTTTCATCAGAGAGTTCAAATTAACAAGATTTTTAGTCGCTTAAAAATTACCGAAAAAGCAAAAAGGTGTTTTTTAAAAAACACCTTTTGTAATTATTTATTTGAACTAGAGTATAATTTTATTTATCTAAAACTTCAAAAGTAGAATTCATGCTTTTGAATTCAGGAACTATTTTTTTCATCTTCGTTACTATATCTTCATTATCATAAAAATCTGCAATCCCAATAAGTTCATCAATTTCAATATGCAAATTTTCATACTCATCTTGTATTTCCTGCGCAATCATAATTTTGTTATGATATGTTGGTAACGTCTTAGAAGTATCATTTAATAATTCTTCATATAATTTTTCACCTGGCCTTAATCCAACTATCTTAATTTTTATTTCTTTATCCGGAATAAATCCAGCCAGTTTAATCATTTTTTTTGCCAAATCAATGATTCTAACTGGTTTTCCCATATCGAAAATATAAATTTCCCCCCCGTTACCCATTGCTCCA
This sequence comes from Flavobacterium sp. JAS, assembly GCF_020991455.1. Classification (GTDB taxonomy): domain Bacteria; phylum Bacteroidota; class Bacteroidia; order Flavobacteriales; family Flavobacteriaceae; genus Flavobacterium. The sequence continues at coordinate 181,052 of NZ_JAJMOX010000009.1, read as the reverse complement.
GCCTCTAAAACCAACTGACAAGCTTCTGGAATAGTCATGAAATAACGAATAATATCCTGATGCGTTATAGTAACCGGACCACCTTCGGCAATTTGTTTGGTAAACAAAGGCACCACTGATCCGTTTGATCCTAATACATTTCCAAAACGAGTTGTAATGAATTTAGTCCCCTTTTCAGAATTTTCTCTTTGATTTTTCAAGAATAAAGATTGAACGTATTTCTCAGCTATTCGCTTACTCGCTCCCATAACATTACTAGGATTAACCGCCTTATCTGTTGATACCATTACAAATTTCTTGACATGATATTTACAAGATAAGTCAGCTAAATTCTTAGTTCCTTTTATATTTGTTTGAATTGCCTGTGACGGATTCTCTTCCATCAAAGGAACATGTTTATAAGCAGCTGCATGAAAAACAACATGCGGATTATAATTTTTAAAGACCTTTTCTAATGCTTTTTTACTTCTCACATCTGCAATCACTGCCACAATTTTTGATTCAGAAGCTAATGTTAAAGTTTCCAGACATAAATTATGAAGTGGTGTCTCTGCATGATCTAGAATAATAACCATTTTGGGATTAAAGCCCAATACTTGTCTTACTATTTCACTACCAATTGATCCAGCAGCTCCAGTAATAAGAACTGTTTTATCTTTTAATTGTTTTGAAATTGATTTACTATCCAGAACAATTGGTTTCCTTTCTAATAAATCTTCAATTTGGATATTTTTTACTTTCTGAGATATCTCTTTTTGATTCTCCCAATCTGATATCAACGGAACTGTATATACTCTATAATTAAATTCTAAACATTGATCAACAATAATCAATTGTTCTTCTTTGGATAAGCTTTTGTCTGCTATAATTACACTTTCTGCAGCTACAGAGCGCATTAGGGCAGGTAGTTTCTTTCTTAAAATCAAAATTGGTAAATCTAACATTCGCTTAGATGCATTCTGATTATTTTTATCTACAAATCCAACAATTTTAAATCTGGAAGGCGTTTCAAATTTCAACGCATTAGCTACCGAAATGGCATTTGCATCTGTTCCATAAATAACGGTTCTAATTAATTTAGAATTCGTTTTTTCTGAAAAGTATAATTCAAAAGTTTGTTTTACTATAACACGATACAAAAACAATCCACAAAATGACAATACTAAATTGATAAAAAGAGCGGTGTTTAAAAATGCTTTATGCCCTGTATATAATTCAAAAACTAAATTGAAAAATAAAAAAAACACTAAAACTGATGTTTGGGAAAACAACAATTTTATAGCATCAATATAACCTGAATGCCTAATAATCCCCGAATAAGTCCTAAAAAGCCAAAAGAAAAATACATTTATAGTAATTAAACTTCCAACAAAATAAAAATTATGAGAAGTAATAACATAACCTAATGCTGTCCCTTCAAACAACATATAAGTAAAAGTAAATGAAAAAATCAGTACCATAATATCTATGGCAACAATAATCCACCTTGGTAAATAACTAAGATTATTAATACTAGCTCTCAAATTCCTTGGTGAGAAAGAATTATGCAATATAGAGGCTATTTTGGTTTGTTTATCTGTATCCAATTTGGTTCAGTTTAATTTTGTAAACTTTGTAAGACTTGCAAAAATACAAATTAAAGGTCTCAAAAAATTATTTCTTAAGGTAAATTATACCTTTACACCTTTTTTCTTTTGTTTTAAAAATTCAATTAAATATGATCCGTATCCAGATTTAACTAAAGGCAAAGCTAATTCTTCAAGTTGAGCATCATTTATAAACCCCTGTCTCCAGGCAATTTCTTCAATACAACCAACTTTTAAACCTTGCCTCTCTTCGAGAACTTGTACAAATTGACCTGCTTGCATTAAACTATTAAAAGTTCCCGTATCAAGCCATGCTGTACCTCTGCTTAATATACCTACTTTTAAAGCTCCTTTTTCAAGATAAACTTTATTCACATCAGTAATTTCATATTCACCTCTAGTACTTGGCTGAATATTTTTAGCAATCTCTACAACAGAATTATCATAAAAATAAAGACCAGGAACTGCGAAATTAGATTTTGGATTTTGTGGTTTTTCTTCAATAGAAATCGCTTTGTGATTTTCATCAAACTCTACAACTCCGTAACGTTCCGGATCTGAAACATGATAAGCAAAAACAACTCCTCCTTCAGGCTTTGTGTTTGATTTTAAAAGTTCTTGCATATTGGAACCAAAAAAAATATTATCTCCCAAAATTAGTGCAACATTATCATTCCCAATAAATTCTTCCCCAATCACAAAAGCTTGTGCCAAACCATTTGGAATACTCTGTTCTGCGTAACTGAATTTACAACCTAAAGATGATCCATCTCCCAGCAATTTCTTGAAATTTGGCAAATCGTGTGGAGTTGAGATAATCAAGATTTCATTAATTCCAGACATCATCAATGTCGATAACGGATAATAAATCATTGGCTTATCATATACCGGCATCATTTGCTTGCTCATGGCAAGTGTTAAAGGATGTAAACGAGTACCTGAACCTCCGGCTAAAATAATTCCTTTCATAAATTCTTATTTTATATTTTAGACCTTAAACTTTAGATTCCTTATAATTGAAATACTAAAAGCTAAATCTTCAAATTATTTTTTTTATATAAACATTTTTTTTAAACTCTCTTTATAATTTGGAATGTCTAAATTATAAACTCTCTTTATTTTATTCTTATCTAATAATGAAAATTCCGGTCGTTTTGCTGGGGTTGGATATGATGCTGATGGAATTCCACCTACATCGCAATTATAACCTCCAAATTCTTTTATTGCCAGCGCAAACTCATACCAACTTATTTCACCTTCGTTTGAATAATTGTAAATTCCAGGAATCCAATTTGAAGATTGAACAATATCTATCATTGCCTGGGCTAAATCAGCTGCATATGTTGGAGAACCTATTTGATCATTAACCACATTAATTGATTCTTTTTCCTGCATTAAGCGCTGCATTGTCTTAACAAAATTGTTACCAAAATTACTATAAACCCACGACGTTCTTATAATAATTGAATTTGGATTTTCTTTCAAACAAGCAATTTCCCCAGCTCTTTTACTTGCTCCATATTCATTAATTGGGTTTGTTTCTGCTTCTTCATCCAATGCTATTGAAGATGATCCATCAAAAACATAATCAGTGGATATATGGATTAATTTTACATTATTTTCTGCAGTATATTTTGCAATTAATTCTACCGCTAAATGATTTATCGTAAAAACCAGTTCTTTTTCAGTTTCGGCTTTATCAACTGCTGTATATGCTCCACAATTAAAAACTACATCAGGTTGAATTTGATTTAGTTGAATTCTAAGAAGATCTAAATCATCTAAAGTGATTTGAGTTCTATAAGCAAAAATCCAATTATATTGAGGATAATTTGAAGACAAAATATTTAATTCAGAACCTAACTGTCCGTTTGCTCCTGTTACAAGAATCTTTTTCATTAAAACAAACTATTACAATTATCAATAATAGGAAGTATTTGATCTTTTTCAGAGACTATTGCATCTTTTAAATCCATTCCCCAATCAATATTTAAAGATGGATCATCGTACTTAATTCCACCTTCAGAAGGTTTGTTGTAAAATTGATCACATTTATACATTACCATTGCCGTTTCACTAATAACTGAAAAACCATGTGCAAATCCTTGAGGAACTAATAATTGTTTTTTATTTTCTGCTGACAATAAGATACTAAAAGATTTTCTGTAAGTAGGTGAATTTTTTCTCAAATCTACAGCAACATCAATAATTTCTCCTTCAAGAACGCGAATTAGCTTTGTTTGAGCAAAGGGTGGATTTTGATAATGCAAACCTCTCAATGTTCCCTTTTTAGAAAAAGACTGATTATCCTGAACAAATTCAATATTAACACCTAAATCTTCAAATTTAGTTTTGCTGTATGATTCAAAAAAATAACCTCTTTCATCCCCAAAAATTGTGGGCTCAACAATTACTAAATCTTTTATAAATGTTTGTTCAATTTTCATATTAAATATACTACGTATTTTTATTTATTGAAAAAGTTATTAATTACTTCTTCTATTCTGTTTTTATCTTCTTCACTAAGATTTGATCCTGACGGTAAACACAATCCTTTTTTAAATAATTCTTCGGCAACTTTATTACCGTAGTAAGGATACTTTAAAAAAATTGGTTGTAAATGCATCGGTTTCCAAAGTGGACGACATTCTATATTTGCTTCTTCAAAAGCCAGCCTTAAATCTTCCGCACTTATATTTTTATCTACATTTTGTTCGATCAAAATAGTAGTTAACCAATAATTCGAAAAATAATCCTCATTTAATACTTCCAAAATACTTGTTCCATTAATATTCTGGAATTTTTCTTTATAAAAAGAATGTATATTTCTTCGTGCTATAAGATTATGGTCTAACATCTTTATTTGTCCGAGTCCAATTCCTGCACAAATATTACTCATCCTATAATTATAACCCACTTCACTATGCTGATAATGTACGGCTTTATCTTTTGACTGAGTAGCATAAAAAATTGCTCTTTCTTTTAATTCGAGTGAGTTTGTTATTAATGCTCCTCCACTTGAAGTTGTAATTATTTTATTTCCATTAAAAGACAATATACCAAAATCGCCAAAATTTCCGCATTTTTTTCCTTTATAATAACTTCCAAAAGCCTCAGCAGCATCTTCAATGATTGGAATATCGTATCGGTCTGCAATTGCATGAATCTCATCAACCATATATGGATTACCATATAAATGAACAGCTATAATCGCCCTAGGTTTTTTCCCTTTTTTAATCCTATCTTTTATTGCTGTTTCAAGACATTTAGGACAAATATTCCACGTGCCAGGCTCACTATCAACAAAAACAGGTTTTGCTCCTTGATATAAAATTGGATTGGCCGAAGCTGAAAATGTCATAGTTTGACAAATAACTTCGTCACCATATTTAACACCTAGTAAAATTAATGCTAAATGAATGGCCGATGTTCCAGAATTTAATGCTGTAACAAATGCTTTTTCATTATAATAATTTTCGATTTCATTTTCAAATTCATCAACATTTGGCCCGCCAGAGGTTATCCAATTTGTCTCTAATGCTTTCTGAACATATTCTTGTTCAAATCCACTTTGTCGAGATAATGATAAATAAATTCTTTTATCCATTTATATTCCAATAATCTGAAGGATAGCGAACGTCATCATAACTTACATTTGATAAAGGTAAGGTAGAAAACGAAATCAATTTTGAATTACTTTCTAACGATTCTATAGCATTTGCATAACCTGCAGGGATATGAACTACTTTACTATCAGATTCAGACACGAACACTGTTTCAATAGCAATATTTTTTGAGGGTACTTCCCAATTATCAACCTTTACAAAATGAATTTTAAAAGATCCGCTAAGGCAATAAAAATTCTTAGCGTCCAATTTATGTCCCTGCCATGCCCTAATTGGGTTATTATCAGAATTACTAATAATATAAAACCTTTCGATATCTTGAAAACTAAAATCATTTACATATGAAATAGTACCGCGATGATCTGAGAAATTGCCACCTTGAATTATTGTTGGAATCATGTATTTAACTTTAATCTGTATTTATTCAACAAATAAAATTTTAATGTATAAACCAAAAGCAAAGGTGCTACAACAATTACAAACAACAATATATCACCAACTTTCTGATATAAAAAGATAACTAAAGCTGAAATTGCGATTTGAAATAAGGCATAATAAAGGGATACCAATCTATGCTGTATTTTATATTCGTTACTTAAAACCTGATATAAATGCAAACGATGTGCTTCAAAAATATTTTGCTTTAAATACAATCTGTGCATAATTGTACAAACCGCATCGACACCATATACGGCTAAAAACAGTAACCAAATTAAAGAATTAGTTGACAAAATAAGTTTCAAAACTAAATAAATAATCCAAAAGGCAATTGCAATACTACCAACATCACCTGCAAAACATTTAGCTTTTTTTCTGTAATTAAAAAATAAAAAGACCAAACTCGCAATCATTCCGTATTTAATAAAAGAACCGTCAGTAAACCATTGAATATTGACATTGACATACAAAAGAGATCCCATTACTACTAAAGTATATAGGCCGGTAATACCATTTATACCATCCATGAAATTGTAAGCATTAATTAATCCGATAGCAAAAACGTAAGCTATTAAAACTCCCCAAATCGGAACTAAACCAAATAATCCTAAATCATAAAAAATTAAAGTAATCGATAAAAAATGAATTGAAATTCTGATTTTATTTGACAAACTTTGAATGTCATCCCAAAAACTCACTAAGCTCACTAGCGTAATTCCCGCAAAGAAAAAATAATTATTTTGAATATTTTGCACAAAATAAAGTAAGGCCGAAAACCAAAAAATTATTCCTCCGCCTCTTAGTGTTATTGCTGTATGCGAACTTCTTTGATTGGGTTTGTCAATAATATTATAATGCTCCGCAACTTTAAAATAAAGTAGCATTAAAAAAATTAAAAAAATTCCTAGAATTGTATATTCCATTATTTATCTATAAAACTTTTTATTGTTTTCTCCAGTCCTTGTTTTGTAGTATAAGGAAGTTTTTTAATTCCTATTACTTCTTTTACCTTATGATTTGAAACTCTATAATTTTCAGTTAATTTTTGAATAGTTTCTGAATTTAGAGGTAATCTTATTAAATCACCAATTCTGGCCATGCTATGAATTATATTTTTTGGAATTGCAATTTTTTTATTTTTTACTTTTAAAACTGCTGAAATAATATTTACTAATTCGTTTGTTGACAAAAATTCATCATCTGCAAAATTATATACTCCTGAAGGTATAGTACGGTCTTCTAAAATTGCTTTAACTAAAAAATTTAAATTGTCGATTCCTAGAAAAGATCTTTCATTCTCAAAAGCTGCTAAAGGATAAGGAATTCCTTTTTTTATAACACTGTAAAGAAGATTTAAATTTCCTTTGTTTCCTGGCCCATGAATCATACATGGTCTAATGATAATAACTCTTTTTTCTTCCGGAATTTCTTGTGATAGAATATATTCTTCTGCTTTAAATTTTGATTGACCATATATTGTTTTAGGGTTGGCCTTGTCATTTTCATATAAAATCCCTGAAACTTTGTCAGCAATCGCTTTTACACTACTAAAATATATAAAATCTTTAGATTCACTTTTCAAAAAGGCATTAAATAGTTTTTTTGTCAATTCAAAATTAGCTTCAAAATATTCTTTCTCACTAGATACTTTTTTTAAATCATGTGCTTTACCAGCAAGATGAATAATAGCATCTCCTTTTATCACCAATTCATTACTAAATTGGTATCGAATACTCAGAAGCTCTATTTTATTCGTGTCCTGTAAGTAATTCATAAGATTCTGTCCTACAAATCCTGAAGCTCCGGTTATAATAATCTTCATCAAATATCTATTTTTTTTATAATCAAATCCCAAATTTTAGTTTGTTCAAAATTCTCCCTAACAAATGATCTTCCTTGCTTTCCATGCATTTTTGCTATATTTTCATTTTTTAAATAAAATAAAATTTTATCTGCAATATCATTTGGATTATTTGAAATAAAAAGGCCTGTTTGATTTTCTACAATAGCCTCTTCACATCCAGTTGCTTTTGTAATAATAACTGGTAAATTCATAGCAGAAGCCTCTAATGATACAGTTGGAAATCCTTCTCTGTAAGTTGGCAATACAAAAATATCCATTAATGAGAAATAAGGAGAAGCATCTGTAACAAAATCTTCATAAATAATTGTCGGATCTGACATTATTTGATGCTTGGAATATTCTGAAATAGAATCTTTTTCTTCAATAGGACCGACCAATAATAATTTAGCATTTGAAAAATTTTCTTTCAATAAATCCCAAGCATTTATTAAATCATCAATCCCTTTATCTTTTACTAATCTACCAACATAACCTACAATTCTATCCTTAGAATTAATTTTATAATTTTCCCTTAAAGAGGTAATAATTTCCAAACTTTTATTATCTGGATTAAATCTATTCTCGGTATCGATTCCGTTACAAGTTCCAAATCCTAAAATCAAGTTTTTATGAGGATTGTTTAATTTATCATTCTCGCTAATTTGTTTAACTGAATTACTCACACAAACTACTTTTGTAGCAAAAAAACCTGTTAGTCTGTCAATGTTTTTTAATAATTTTTTTTTAAGACCTGTACTAGTTTCATAGATAATACCGTGTCTGAAGTAAACTCTTTCAGAAACATTTGCCAAAAATGCCGCAATCATTGCAACCATTCCTCCTTTCGGCGTATGTCCTACTACTTTATCAATCTTATTTATTTTTATATATTGATAAATTTTAATTATAGCTCTTAAGTCTTTTAGCGGACTAATGTCTCTGGTAATTTCTACTTCAAAAGGAATATATTCTAATTCCGTAGAATGTTTTATAAAGTCTTCTGAAGGTGAACATCCGAGATGATATTCGTTATCTGTCTTCTGTTTTAAATAAACAAACTGTTTACCAAAAAAATGATTTATCACAAAAGAAACAGTTATAATGTGAAGAATCTTTTTATTATTATTCATAAATTATTGTTACTACCTTTTATATCTAAAGTATAAATTTTGCTTTAAAATTTTATTAACTATTTATTATTAAATCACTGTCCATCCTTAAGAAATTCACAATATTTTTCACCCCATACCTGATAAGAATAACTTGATTCGATCTTTGATCTACCAGATTTACCGAATTTTTCACGATTACTTTTATTTATAATTAGATTCTCTAGGGCAACATACCACTCTTCTTCACTCTCAACTAAAAAACCATTGACATTATTATCCACTATTTCCATATTTGCAGGTACAGATGTTGCAACTACGGGTAAACCACATGCCATATATTGAATCAATTTAAAGCCACACTTACCTTTTTCCCATATCGTATTTTCAAGCGGCATAATACCAATATCAGAAGAAAGTAATTCCTCAACTTCTGTGTCTTCGGTCCATTTAATAAGTTCTAAATTAACTTCATCAATAGCTATATCGACTCCAATAACTTTTAACCTTATAACATATTTTTTAGCTAGTTTTTGCAAAACTGGAATTACAATTTTTAAATATTTTCCTGTATAAAGTGAACCTATCCAAACTATTGTTACTACATCCGTTTCGTACTGTTCTTTCGCTTTTGAGTAATTTTTTAAATCAATTACAGTTGGCAGATAAATCAAATTATTACTTTTAATTTCTTCAAAATACCAATGATTACCAACAGTAACAAAACTTGCATTTTGAGCTAATTTGTCTATTTTTGTTTCTAGAAACAATCGTTTTAATTTATTTATTTTATAACCTGTTGCTATATAATCATCAAAATCTAAGGCGTAATTTTTCCCTTTTAATAATAGTTTCTCAACAAAATAAGGAATATTTGGAAAAAGTTCTTTCTCTATCACTATCAGGTCATAATTACCAGATTTAATCAATATAAAATAAAAACGCTGACAGATAGATTTTAACTTTTGTGCAAGAACTCTAGTTTTTTTTCCTGCATATAGATTTAACACGTAGTTGTTATCTAACAAAGGTTTTATATCAAATTCAATATCATTTTCCTGAAAAAAAGGTTTATAGTTGTAGAATCTATATCTTGAAGACGCACCATCGCGATTATATTTAGATAAAAATAGTATTTTCATAAATCAAAAATGAAGAAGAAAGGGAGATTAAATATAGTTTCAAACTATAAATCTTAATAAATTATTTAATTGAGAAAAAACATGAAAAGTTTAATCAATTTTATCTTTGGATTCAAGTTTAATAGCGTTTAATGTAGCTAAAGGTAAAAATATAGTCCAGAGATAATCGAATTTACTTAAATAAGGATTGGATGCATTAACTAATAAAAAACAGATCAAAGCAGTAATTTGAGGTAGTAAATAAGAAATATAATATTTGTTTTTTCTGCAGATCATAATAGACTTATACATTATCCAAATCACCGAAGTCCCATAAACAATAATACCAAGTATTCCTGTATGAAATAATAGTGCAATATATGATAACTCATAAGCCCAAGTTGCATTTTCATCTCTAACACTTCCCTTTGCACTAGCACCTAAACCAGCTCCTATTAACCAATTATCTTCCCAACCATGTATTAAGGCATCAAACTGTTCTTTTCTCAAATAGTTGGATTCTGCTTCAGGATTATCAAATTCAAAAGAAGAATTAAGTTCAGTAATAAGATTATCGTTATCAATTGCCATATATGTTATGGTTGTCAAAGCTACCACAAAGAATAATGAAACAGGAATTATAAATCTTTTTAAGCCTAAATCAATTCCTATGATTTTTAATAATAACATAATAAGAACAGGGCTTATACCACAAACAAGCCAAAATGCTCTTCGAGCAGAAATAAATATTAGAAATAAGGAAACAATTAAAGTGAATCTAATTAAATTTTTACTTATTCTTAAATCATTAAATTTTTCAGGTATAAAAATTAAAGTCAAAACAAATATAAATGTATAAAATACTGTTGCAAGGTTCATTGAATTTAATTCTGTTGCACCTCCCTCCCAAAAAACTCCAAAATCCTGAGATTTTACGAGGTAACTTATATCTATTGGAAATCCAAAAAAATTATTAAATATAAAAATAACAATCAAAGCTGCGGAAGCAAGTCCTCCAAAAATAATTACTTTTAGTAAAGGAATAATATCCTCCTTTTTATTAGACAAGCCAATAAAATATAAATAAAGAATGGGCCAAACAATATAAACAGTAGTTACTGATATAGCACCCGGAGCAGCTCTAACTATTCCATTTAAAATAAATACAAAAGAAAAAAAAATATTTACCAGACCAATATTTAATAATAATTTGTCATATCTAAATGAAGAAAAACTATTATTGACCAAAATAAGAACTAATATAATTAATAACAATATCCCCCTTGGAGCTTGAAAAGAAGCAGGAAGTATTAACATCAGAAAAAAGAAAACGCAAATAATTTTATTTCCTATGCTTCTATTTATAGTCATTACTTACTGTATATTTTTTTAAAAAACAAATACCCAATATGTGGCCAATAAACAGGATTGAACAAATTGAATAATTGTTTTATTTCTTTCTCAAAGAAAATATAATATATTATTTCTCTGGTTCGATTTCTATCTAATGCCATTGATGTCAAAAAAGATTTTGGCAAATTTGCAAATATATATTTGCTTTCTGTAAAATTTTTCCTAGCATTTAAATAGGAATTATTTGAAGCATGTATTCTATACTTAACCAAAACATCTTTAATACAAATTGCATTTGTATATAGAGACGATTTTAACAATATCTCAAAGTCTTCATTTTGCTCTAAGAATTCACTAAATCCTCCTGTTAGATCTAAAACATCTCGTTTTATAATAACGGTCGAAAAAATTATATAATTACCTTTTAATAAGTTATTATAAATTGATCGTGAATTATGAGATTTATACAGGAACTTTGAATAAAAATCAGCTTGTCTAACCGCACTTTCTGTATCAGAAGTTAAAAGGGTTTTAAAACCGCAGAAGGATATGCCCGCATCTTTTTGTTCAATCAAGCCATCCAATTGCTTTTCCAGTTTTTCAGGCAACCAAACATCATCACTATCCAAAAATGCAATATATTCTCCTTTTGCTTTTTGAATAGCAAGGTTTCTCGCGGCACTAAGCGGCTTATTAATTTCTGCTAAATGATAACATATTCTCTTGTCGCCATAAGATTTTACAATAGTTGAAGTCTCATCAATCGATTTATTATCCCAAAAGATCAATTCCCAATTTTCATAACTTTGAGACAAAACTGAATCGATAGCTTCTCTTAAATACTCCTCTCCATTGTAACAATTCATTATAATGGATACTAAGGGTAAATTTATTTTATTTCCAATCATAAGATATAATACTATTTTCTAAAGGAAGAGTAATTGATTCTAATGGGTCATGCCCTTCATTTATTATATTAGCTAATAAAGCAAAATTTTCAGATATACATTTAAAACTGTACCACAATCCCGGTGGCATGCTTAATAAATAATAATTATCAGTATCATTTAAAACTATTTCATCAAACTGTCCTCTAGAAGGAGAATCAACTCTATCATCAAAAATAACAATTTTCACATCTCCAAAAGGAACACAAAAATTCTGATGCAATCTGTGGTGTAATTTCCAACCTTTAATTACCTGTGGATTTATTTTGGAATAGTAAGCTTCTCCAAATCCTTTAAAGCTACTATCAGTTGACTTCAAATAATGATAAACAGCACCTCTTTCATCTCTAATTTGCTTTAAAGGTGCTATTTGCAAATCATGAATTTTTGTAACAAGACTATTCATTTAATGCCCATTTGATTTTACGCTCTTTTGCTTTGGATGTGTATAAATTAATTTGATCGTTAGTAAAATCAAATACTGATTTTTTATCGAAATAAAAATTAGCATACCAAGACATCGTAAAATCTATTGTCTCTTCAAATCCCATAACTGGATACCACTCTAAATTAATATTTGCTTTATCACAAGACAACTTTAATAAATTTGCTTCTTTTTTTCCATCATCAATGTACTTGTTTATCCATCCTGGAGAATTTTGCCAAAGACCTTTCATTTCATCTATCAATTCACCAACATTTTTATTAACTTTTGAGTCTGGACCAAAATTATATGCATTATTTCTATGTTTTGAATTCGATTCATAAAGCTCAGCACCCACACTTAAATAACCACTTAAAGGCTCTAAAACATGTTGCCATGGCCTCGTACTATATGGACTTCTAATCTCAACCGGCGTATTTTTTGACCAGGAACGCACAATATCAGGAATGATTCTATCTTTAGCCCAATCACCTCCCCCGATTACGTTTCCTGCACGTGTTGTACAAATATTAGGGAATCCTTCCTTAAAAAAGGAATGCATATAGGATTTAGTTATAATTTCTGCAGCCCCTTTAGATCCACTGTATGGATCTTCTCCTCCTAATCTATCGTCTTCTCTATATCCATAAACCCATTCAACATTATCATAGCACTTATCACTTGTAATTATTACCCCTACCTTTATAATGTCATCTAGTTTTCGAATGACTTCCAAAACATTTAAAGTTCCAATCATATTTACATCGAAAGTCTCTCTTGGATTTTCATAAGAATCTCTTACTAAAGGTTGAGCTGCAAGATGAAAAACAAATTCAGGTTTAAAATCTTGACAAACTTTCAGAAGTTTTTCGTAATCTCTAATATCTCCAAAATGGTGTTCAATTTTATCTTCAAGATTCAATTCTTCAAAATGTGACGGAGTGGTTGGAATGCTAATAGAATAACCTGCAACTTCTGCACCTAAATTTAGCAACCATGTTGTTAACCATGTTCCTTTAAAACCTGTATGGCCTGTAACTAATACTTTCTTATTTCTATAAATGTCTTTAAACATACCTACCATTTTTTCCAAGGTGCATTTTCTTGCGCCCATATTTCATTTAAATTATCTCTATCTCTAATTGTATCCATACATTGCCAAAAGCCATCATGTTTGTACGCTACTAACTGATTATCTTTTGCTAAATTTTCGAGTGGTTCTCTTTCTAAAATTGTTGAGTCATCTGTTAGATAATCAAAAATTTTATAATCAAAAACAAAATAACCTCCATTTATCCAACCTTCTCCGGTTTGTGGTTTTTCTTTAAATTCAAGAATATGTCCATCATCTTCCATCATTATTGAACCAAACCTAGCTGATGGTCTAACGGCTGTTAAAGTAGCTATTTTACCATGACTCTTGTGAAAGTTTACTAATTTTTCAACATCTATATCCGCTACTCCATCTCCGTATGTTAACATGAATGTTTCGCCAGGTTTAAATATCTTTTTTAAATTAAACAAACGTCCACCCGTCATACTATTTGCTCCGGTCTCATGCAAACCAATAGTCCAGTCTTCAGATAAATCATTTTCAAATTTAACGTCGCCAGAACGCAAGTTTACAATCATATCACTTTTATGCAATTTATAATTTAAGAAAAATTCTTTAATTACGTCTCCCTTGTAACCTAGTGCAACTGCAAAATCATTATAGCCATAAGTTGCATAAATTTTCATTATATGCCACAATATTGGCATACCACCAATTTCAACCATTGGTTTTGGTTTCAAAGAAGTTTCCTCACTTAAGCGTGTACCTAATCCTCCTGCTAATAGAACTGTTTTCATTAGTTTAGATAGTTATTTATAATTTTACAAATGTTTTCTACATCTGATGTGCTAATTTCAGGATGCAATGGTAATGTTATTATCTCTTTATAAACTTTTTCAGTAACTGGTAAATTATAATCAGTTTTGTAATAAGTTAATAAATGATTTGGTTTATAATGAATTCCTGTTGGAATTTTTTCTTTCTCTAATTCATCTTTAAGTCCATCTCTTTGATTGTTTAATATTCGTACAGAAACAATATGAGGAATAATATATGCGTCTTGTTCATGCTTTTGAAAGACAACATTTTGATTCGAACCAAGTAATACTTGGTATAATTTTAATAATTCAATCCTTTTTGGGCCAAATTCACTATCTAACCTACTTAATTGAACTCTTCCAATTGCAGCAAATATATTACTCATATGATAACGATATCCCTGTCTTTTTACATCAAAATCCCAACTTCTTTGTCCATTATATCTTTTATCAGAATCTTTTTCAATGGCCAATAAGCGAGCATCTTTAACAATTGACAATACGTGAGCATCATTTGTTACTATTGCACCTCCTTCTCCTGAAGTAATATTTTTTATACCGTCGAAAGAAAAACAAACTATATCTCCAAAAGATCCAATCTTCTTATTTTTATGAGTACAGCCAAATGCATGCGCGGCATCTTCAATTACTCTAAGATTGTGTTTTTTAGCAAATTCGTAAACCTTGTCAATGTTTGCGACATTACTTGCATAATGTACAACCATTATAGCTTTACTTTTATGGGTGATTCTTTTTTCTGCGTCTTCCAGATCTATAGATAAGGTATCTTCATGTACATCACAGGAAACAGGAATTGCACCAGCAGCACTAATTGCTTGATAAGATGATAAAAATGTAAATGATGGAACTAACACTTCAAAGTCTTTTTCTACAACTGCTTCTACAGCAAGATGAAGAGCAGAAGTACCAGTATTAACACAAACCACATTATCAAAAGATACTCCTAAATAATCTGCAATATCAGATTCAAACTTACCAACCTCGGCTCCCATGCCCAAATAACCATCATCCAATAATATCCTCTTTACTTCATTGGCTTCTTTTTCGCCAATAATTGATTTTGAAAGTCTTATCATGCCGTTAATTTTCTTATTCTATTATAAATTTTTAATAATCTTCCTTTTTCCATAATTGAAGAATCTATCATTGAAAAAACTAATTTAGTTTGCATGGTTTTTTCTACAAATAGATTTTTGACACTCTCAATATTATGATTATCTGTAAAATATTCCTTTGCTTTTTGCGAACTTTCCGGATAATTTAAAATAATATTATTTAATATATTTAATAACGAATCATTGCCTTTTTTATAATCTTTGTTTGTTATTAAATGAGCTAAATCAAAACCAACAGTATTATAAATTTCCCTAAAAACATAATCCTTTTTAATCTTTTTAAAAGTAAAGTCAAGCAAAATTGTTGGTTTCCCTAATTTAGCTCCCTCTAAGGCAGATGTGCCCATGGCCGTTACTATATCAAATTTATCATTAATAAAATAATCTAATTTATCATGAGGTAAAGATCCATGAAAAACTACTGAAACTTTATCGCAAACTTTTATATTTTCTTTTATATAATTTAAAAACGGACCATCTCCAACTATATGATAAACAAATTGTGTATTATTAAATTGACTGGATATTTCAGATAATTTATTAATGGTATAAACCAAAATGTAACTTTTAAAATCACATAGTCTTCCAACCCAACCGATATGAATCTCTTCCTTTGAGAAAATTTTGAGATTATTAATCTCTGTAGGGCTAGCAGGCACGGGTAAATACTCTTTCTTCTCTATATTTGAAAACAAATATTTAGCTGTAAAATCTAAATTTGTTTTATCCATAAAACAAATCGAATCAGTCTCTAATAGTAGTTTAAGATACTTCGTTAGATTCTGAAAAAGTTTATTGTAAAAAATAGAAACAAATTTATAAACACCAAAGTTGTTAATTGGTAATTTTCGCAAAAACGGAACCGGTAATAACGATGGGATTAGATTTTGTGGATGCAGATTCCAAAAAAAGATTTTTTGATCACCAATCATTTTAAGCTCTTTTGGCCAATAATAAGGCACAAAACTTTGCATTATAAGAATACTTCCTGCCGGAGGAGAAACCTCAGCATTATCATTAAAAACAATCAATTTGAGATTTGGCAGTGAAATCATGTTACGTGCCATTGCTCCATTTTCATAGTCAATTACACTAATTTCGATATCTGGTATTGATTGAGCTATTAAATTAGCCAATCGATAAAATAAAACCGGTACTCCGGAATCCTCATGATAAGGAAAGAAAAAACATAAAGAATTAAGCATTATATTAAAATTATTGTTGATAGCAATATTGTGCCAGTTCTTTTTCTATCTTAATAATTTCAGGCAAATCTTTATACTGTTTCCAAATTCCAACATTTTTTTTAGAATCTTCTATGTTAAATGATTTACTCCCTTTTTTTGACAAATTTGTCAGACCAATATGATTCTTTATCTGCCCAACTGTTTCTTCATGATTTAAAATAAAATCTTCATATCTTATTCTTAATACTCTATTATTTTGTTCTTCAATTATATTGTCTTTTAAAATTCTAAATCTTGCAATAAACTGGTCAATATTATCAAAACCAACCATTCGTTTCTTTAATTCTTCAGCATTTTTATACTTCTCAAAACTCGGAACAAATATATCTTTAGCATTAATTAAACTAGAAAAAATATCTCTCGGATCTCTATCCACAACAATTGAAAAAGAGTTCTCAACCATCTCAAGAGACATAGAAGGATTGTAGGGCTCAAAAGTATTATTTAAAACAACGTGTGTTTGATTTGAATCTCCAACTTCAGAAAATAACTTGTGAATATAACTTGATGTCAAATTAGTAAAGTGGTTTCTATCTGTATAATAAATAGTTTTCAATGAAAGTTTTCCTGACAATTTACTCCAAATTTTATCAAAAAATAATTTAGCCTTATTATCACTTAAACTATCATAGGGCCAAAAAGACTCTTGACGAACTTTACTCAGTTCCTCTATAAACTCTTCCGATATGGAAATAAACTTATGATTAAAAAACTGATTGTATCCATGCCCTGAAGCATTCCACAAAGTACTAGGTTTAAATTTATTCTGAACAGTGCCTATCCTTAAAACTAATTTTTTAAATTCATTTATTCTTGTTCTCGACCTTATTAAATTCCATCCAAAATAAATGGATAAATATAAGTCTAAAAGTCCACCCTGAACTCTAAACAATTCAAACTCTACATAGCTAGGAAATGAAAAAACACTTTCATAATCTTTTAAAAAATCTGAAACAGCAGTTTTACCTGAATGTCCATAACCTGAAACATCAACTATTTTCTTCATAATTAAATAAGTTCAAACGAATTAATATAAATTCCAAAATTTTTCAGTTCAGGATTATTGTATCCGAAAAAATCAATATTATTTATTGATGCTGCTTCAAAATCATTCATAGAATCACCTATTAAACAAATCTCTTCATTTTTAAAAGTAGTCGTATTTAAAAAATCAGCAACTAACTTATTTTTAGGGGTTGGAGAACCATATATAAACTTAAAATTTTTATCAATTTCTAATCTAGAACAAAGAATTCTTAACTCATTCTGATCAGAACCTGATACAATACTCATTTCAATAGCATTACTATTCGACTCTATAAACTTCAAAGCATCTTTTATTAGATATTCCTTAGAGCCTAGACTATCCAGCATTATTTCTGAGAACAAATTAGCTAAATCTTGTACTTGCTCATTTGATATCGTAGATTTACAAATTTCTTCGTAAAAATATCTAAATTTAACATATCGAGACAATCCACCGTTTAAATTATGGAATTTAATCAACTCTTCAATTTGTGATTGAGGAAATTGTTCTAAAACTTTTCTAAAACCAAATTCTCTAACTTTATTAGATTCAACAATAACTCCGTCAAAATCCCAAAGGATTATTTTGTATTGATTAGGTTTAGTTTTCATTGGATAGTTTTTTCAAAACTTTTTCAACATCTTCTGGGTTGTCCACAGCAATTGAGTCATTAGAAAGTTCTATCATAAATATTTCATAATCCAATTCTAAAAATCTAATTATTTCAATATCCTCCTCTTTCTCCAGCGAAGTTTTATTAACTTGAGAGCTAAATTTTTCTAAAGCATCTTTCGGAAAAGCATAGACACAAACTTGTCTATTGCCTTTAATAAAATCACTATTTTTATTTCCAGGAATTGGGCTTCTAGACATATATAGTAATCTACCATCAGGTCGAAAAACTACTTTTGGAATTGAAGTGCTAAAAAAGTCTTCTTTATTGTTTATTGAGCAATATCCATTAATTATTTTCCCTTTATTATTCTTTAAACAATCAATGACCTTTAAAATATCAGCTGGATTAAATAATGGTTCATCTCCCTGCACATTAATATAATATTCAGCTGAAATAATCTTTGCCACCTCTGCCACTCTATCTGTACCTGTTAAACAAGAATCTGATGTCATTAACACATTCATTGAATTACTTAAACAATGATTATAGATTCTTTCATCATCAGTTGCAACAATAATTTTTTCATTTTGCACAACTTCAAGACATTTCTCATATGTTCGTAAAATCATACTCTTTCCATTCAAATCGATTAAAGGTTTTCCTGGCAATCTAGATGATTGATATCTTGCGGGTATAACTAATAAATAATCTTGCATAAGTAATTATATTAATAAGCCATAAACTGACTTGGCTTTTAAAGATTTGTATTTACTTGGTGTTAAAGAATAGAAATCAACTCCTTTAGCAATTCCATCTTGAAATAAACCTTCGTTCTCGATAAACAATTCTTGTTCTTTTTCCGCAATTTTATCTCCTGAATATCCATCATATCCGGTTATCAATATATTATCTACTCCAAGATTTAAAGCTGTTTGTATAGCTAAAGATGTATGCGAATAAACCTTTAAATTTGAAAAACTCACATTCTCCAGTTCATAAGTTCTACTTTCGACTGAAACAGGAACATAAGTACCCATCTCTCTAGGATATGGAGGTAACACACATAATCCTTTAAAATCTACATACTCAGAAAACACATCTTCAAGTCTATGTCCTTCATTTCCAACTAAACAAAAGATCTGTTCATTTTTCAAATTAATAAAAGGTTTTGCATTTTTTGAACTAGCATGAATAATCGTAATTTCCGGATTTGCTTCTAAATAAACAATTAGTGCTTTTATATGAGCTATAACAGATTCACCTCCACCAATTATTAATACTTCTTTTGAAGAGTTTTCATGTTTAAGTATATCAAATTTTAAGTTATCCTTGACTCCTTCCTTTTTATTATGTAAAGCTCTTATTATACTATTATACGAATAATATCTCTTGCTTACCCATTCCATAACTTCTTTTTGCGGTAATGAATTTGCACCTGAAACCATATAAGGAATATTTGTTCCCCATTCAAACTCTTTTTGAAGTAATTCAAATGCACCAGATATTTGACTTAAGGCATTAAAATCAACCTCTAATCCCTTGGTACTATTTAAAACCGTTAATAATAATTCCGTTTTTAAATTACCAGCTCCTCTACCCATACCCGTTATGGTAGCATCAATAATTTCAACTCCATTTTCAAGTGCTGTCAATGAATTTACTAATGCTAATTCTAAGTTATTATGACCATGAAAACCTAATGGCACATTTGTTTTTGATCGTACAATATCAATAGTATCTTTTACATCTTTAGGAAAAACTCCTCCAAAAGAATCTACCATATAAAAATAATCAGTAATTCCTTCAACGTATTTAATTGATTCTAAAAAATCTGATTCGTCTTTCCATGTTGACATATACATCACATTAAAACCAACTTCAAACCCCATTTTTTTTACTTCTTCAGCTAAAATTAATGCTCGCTTAAAATTTTTAGGATCAATTGCAAAACGTATCATACTAATAACACCAACGCAAGGTCTTAAAAGTTCATTTACTTCTTCTTTTTTGATGTTTTTTTCATCTAGAATAATTACTAGTTTTTTATTAGAAATACTCTTAATTCTATCAAGGACATATGGAGGACAATAATAATATTCCCCATAATAATCGTTTCCAGGACTACATCTATATCCAACTTCAAGATAATCAACGGGCAAATCATTTAAAGATTTGAAATATAGATCTGTTATTCTTTTATCAAAATTCCAATTTGTATAATAACCTCCGTCTCTTAAAGTACAGTCAAGTATTTTCATTTTGTATATTGTTTATGAAAAATTAAAAATTGAGAAATGTTCGTATTATCTTTTGTTCCTTATCATCTAGCCAACAGAAAATAATACCTAATAATAATATAATGGTAATAAAAATTCTTAGCAGCAAATTATGCCAATTAAAAATTTCAGTAAAATTGAGAAAATAATATAGGCATATGAGCACTATAAATGGAATCAATACTCTTTTCCACTCAAGTCGTAATGTATAATATTTTGAAGAAATAAAATAAATTAGACTTGTTGTAATAAAATATGTCAAAAAAGTAATATAAGCAGATCCCATATATCCAAAATAAGGTATCAACCAGTAGTTCATTGCAACATTGAAAACAATTCCAACTAAAGAAATTATAATATAGAAATGCACTTTTTTATGCAAATAAATTCCAAAATCAAGTATGTTTTGAAAACCATAAAATAATAAAGACAGCATGATTAGAGGAAATACTCTCGTATATCCAGTGTATTGATTATTCTTAAAAATTAACGACATTAAGTCTCCGCCAAATAACATAGCAAATGTTACTAATACAAAACCAGTTAATGCTAAATAAGAAAATATCTTTGATGTAAATTCTTGATTATTTTGACTTGAAGCTTGCTCCATACGAATAGGTGCCCAGATGAGGCTAAAAGGCAAAATTAAAATTACATTAATTACCGCAGCTATTCGACAGCCCAAAGAATATATTCCAACATCTGCCATTGGCAATAACTGTTTAATAATTAGACGATCTGCATAATCTAGTAAATAAAACAAAAGACCACTTATACTAAATTGTATTCCAAAAAATAATATTTTCTTATAGTATGAACGATTTATTCTAAGAGTTAAATTTGAAAAATTAATTATAAATAAAAAAACAAAACATAATCCCATACTGAAAAATGAGCCCCAAAGAGGTGCTAAAATTCCATAATTGTATACGGTAAGTAATGTATAAGTTGTAATAAAATTTAAGACTACTCCTGACAATGTCACACTCATAAATAAAACAGAACGTTTTTCATATCTCAATAATAGTGTCATTGTATTTAACAAAAATCCAAACGAAGCTCCAGAGAAAGCCAGGATTAGTGGTATTCTATAAACACTTGATTTGAAAAGTACAATAGATAAATATTCTCCAAATAAAAAAGATAATAGTACTAAAAGTACTGCTCCTCCCATTGTAATAAACAATGCCGTAGAAACAATTTCTTGTCTATAATTATCTGAATCTTCATCAAAGTAAAATCGGCCTAAAGCAGTTGAAGCTCCAAAATAAAAAATAGCACTCGCTAATGAGCTGGATAGCAAAATTATACTATAAACCCCAAACTCAGCTGGAGTATAGTAGACAGTCAGTATAGGTAATAATACAAATCCGAGTATATTCTGCAAAGAAGATGTTAAACCATAGACAAGTCCATGTCCAAGTACTTCTTTAATTTTTGATTTCATAGTCATCCTTACTAACTATAAGTTTCAAAAAAATCTTTAATACAATTTGTCACACTCAACAAATCATCTTTACTCATTCCCGGCCATAAAGGTAAACTTAAACTTGTATTAGCAATCTCTTCAGCGATGGGAAAATCTCCTTTTTTATATCCTAGATGTGCATAAGCTTTTTGTAAATGAGGAGGAATAGGATAATGAATCAATGTACCTATACCGTTGTCATTTAAATATTTTTGAAGTTTTTCCCTTTTTTCTAACCTAATAACATATAAATGAAAAACATGAGAAGAGTCTGGGTGAATCTTTGGAAGAATGATTTCATTAATTCCAACCAATTGCTCATTATATAATAAAGCTAATTCTTTTCTTTGATCTGTCCAGCTATTAATATAATTAAGTTTTAGTTTTAAGAATGCTGCCTGTAATTCATCAAGACGCATATTATGACCTATAACTTTATTTTCATACTTAATTTCGGACCCATAATTCCTATACATTTTAATTTTTTTTGCAATGGTGTCGCTATTTGTAGTAACAGCTCCTCCATCTCCTAAAGCACCCAAATTCTTTCCGGGATAAAAGCTAGTCCCATTTGCATCTCCCCATGAACCAGTCATTTTACCTTTAAAAGTTGCTCCATGCGCCTGAGCATTATCTTCAATAACAAATAAATTATTTTCTTTTGCAATTCTCATTATTTCATCCATCTCACAAGCTTGCCCATATAGATGAACTGGCATAATTGCTTTTGTTTTAGATGTAATAGCTTTTTCAATGTTTAATGGATTGATATTATATGTATCAATATTTGGCTCAACGAAAACCGGAATCGCTCCTACAAAAGAAGCTGCGAGAGCTGTTGCTATATAAGTATTTGAAGGCACAATTATTTCATCTCCTTCTCCAATTCCCAAAGCTATTAATGCCAAATGTAAAGCATCAAGTCCATTACTAACCCCTATTGTAAAATTAGTATCATTGAACTCTGAATACATCTCTTCAAATTCAGATAATTCCTTACCCATTATATACCAATTACTATCATATACTCTTTCAAAAGTATTTTGTATTTCTAATTTAATAGCATTATGCACTGGAGCAAAGTTTAAAAAAGGAACTTTCATATTTTTTCTAAATTATTATTTTTAACTATCCATTCATTTTTAAAATTATCAATAAATTTATCCCCTAGTGATTCCATTTTTGTACCATCATTATTCAACCACCCCATAATTCTTCCAGGACTTCCTATAACTAAAGCTCTATCAGGAACATTTTTTGTAACTAAAGTACCTGCACCAATCATAGAAAATTCTCCTAAAGTTACTCCGCCTAAGATTATTGATCCTGCTCCTATTGAAGCATTTTTCAAAATTTTTATTTTTTTAAATTCAATTGGATATTGCTTAGATCTCGGTCTTTCATCATTTGTGAAAGTAACATTTGGTCCTATAAAAACATTATCTTCTATTTCAATACCATCCCATAAATAAACTCCACTTTTAATAGTCACACTATCGCCTATTTTAACATCATTTTCAATAAACGTATGGCAATTAATATTACAATTATCCCCTATTATTGCACCTGATAATATTATCGAATATTGCCAAACAGAAGTATTTATCCCAATTTTTTCAGTTTGTACATCAGCTAAAACATGAATCATAAAGTAAGATTTAAATATTCATCATAGTCTCTAACATAATCAGCTTCATCATATTCATGAGAAGCTAAAACTAAACAAATAGATCCACTCGAAAAATTAATTTCAGATGCCCAAATACCCGCAGGAATATGCAGGCCTAAATCCGGCCTATTTAATAAAACCTGTCTTTTTGTAATTCCATCATCTAATAACACTTCAAAACTACCACTCGTTGCTACTAAAAATTGATGACATTCCTTATGTGCATGAGCACCTCTCGACTCTCCTCCAGGAATGTCATATAAATAAAAGATTCTTTTAATAGGGAAAGGAATCTCTATATTATTATTAACAGAAGTTATATGTCCATTTCTATCTCCAATTTGATTCAGATGCAAAAGATCACATTCAAATACACTACTCTTCCTGTTCATGGCATACTTTTTTAAAAACATTAAAATCTCTAATATAATCTTCTTTAAAAAAAGATTCACTTGAAACATGCAAAGCAAGTGCATTTGTAGAAAAATTTTCCATATGACGCCAAGTTTTTGCTGGTAAATATATCCCGTAGTAACTTCTATTTAAAGAATATTTTTCTAAAGTCCCATCTTCATTTGTTATTACTACATCAAAACTACCGCTTAAAGCAATAATAATTTCTTCCTGTCTAAAATAAGCATGACCTCCCCTAATTTCACCACCTGGAACATCATATGTCCAAAAGGTTCTCTTAATTGTAAAAGGAACTTGATTTGGATATTGCAAAAATGTTAGATTCCCTCTTGGATCTTGAATTTTAGGAAAATCTATAGTTTTTGGTTTCATAATAATTTACTTTTTTTTAATAATAATCCAATGTTAAACTAAGAATAACTTACCCATCAATAAACCCTCTATATTTTAACAAGTACAGTATTTAAGCATTATAGCTAAATAATTTTATTAATCTATTTTAATCATTATAGTTAATTTTTTCTTTAATTATTTTTCTAAATAGTAGTAGTATTGTATATAAAAAGCAGCCTAAAAAACCACCAATTAAAAAACCTTTTGTCTTACCAAAACTTTCTTTCGCTAATGGTAAAATTGGTCTATCAATTGCCTGAATTAAAGGTGTTTCTTTACGCAAAGTCACCTTTGCTAATTCAGATTGCTTGACAAGCTCCGTTAATATTGCAGTGTTAGCCTGAACATCAACTTGTCTTCTAGCAGATGGTGCTCTTCGAACATTTAGTGCTGGATTCAGGTTAAAAGTATTATCATTAGCAACAGCTACTCCATTTATTGCTGAATTTAATTCTCCTCTAACAGAATCTACTTGACGTTCCAAAATAGCCATATTTATTCTAGCTTTTCTACTTTTTGTCTCAACATAAAACTTACCAACTTGTCCTACCAAAGCTTCACAAAAATACTTTGCAAATAACTCATTTGTTGACGAAACGTCCATTGTAATTATCGATATTTTTTTATCTTTCTGACTAACCGACAAACCTGACTTATACAAATTACCATACATTTCTCCTAAAATACTATCTTGATCTCTTGTATAATTTGCACGATTAGCACCAGGTAAAAATTCAATTGAGGCAAATTTTGGTTTATCAGACCACTTTTTTCTCCATTTATTATCCTGAATGTACATTTCTGCGAGTGAAATTACTTTTCCATTTATATTCACTGGTGTCAATAATGTCTTTTCTACCATTGATCTTGATTTAAACAATTCCGTCAAATTAGAACCCGTAAAAATTCCACCTCCACTTCCTCCTAAATCTAATCCGAAAGTACTTGCTAAACCTAATGCTCCACCTAAACCTCCGCCTCCTTTTTCATCTTCTAAAGCAAATGTCAATGTAGCAGTATAAATCGGTTTTTTAACAAATGAGTACATTAATCCTAAGGTAGCTCCTATTATTCCAGCTAATAATATCAGTTTCCATTTAGAAAGCAAATATAAATACCATCCTTTTGCTTTTTGAATCAATTCTTTTAACGAAATTTCATCGTTTTCAAGTAGTTTGTTATCCATGAAATTTATTTATTTAAAAGCCGTAACAATTAATAAAGCTAAACTAGAAATGACACTTCCTATACCAACCCATTCTCCCGCAGTCATTTTTTTCTTTTCAGGTTTTTCCGGCACAACAATTTGAGAGTCTGGCGTCACTTTTGGATACGATCTAAAAAACAAAAAAGAACCCGTTACCGCTGCTTTTCCATTTGGATAAATAATATAAGCTTTTTTCTTCCATCCTTTATTATCAACACCTCCAACAGAATTTATATAATATTGAAACCCTTTTCCACTTCTATAAGGAATTTCAGAAGTCAATAATACATTTCCGGTCACCTTAACTCCCTCATTATAAACCGCCACCTCAATTTCATCACCTGGAAACAGAGTAACGTTTGAATAATGATTTTTGTCTTTTACAATTTTTTCCCAATTTACAGGAATTGTTGCAAATTTTAATTCATCTCTAAGTTTTTTAGATAATTTAGAAGTAAGTGTATCTTTTTGTTTTACATCTAATTCTTTCCCGTCTTCACCAATTTGCTTTTTCTCAAGATTAAGATTTATACTTTCTAATTGTTCAATCTGCTCCTCTTTGATTGGTCTTTTGATTTTCATACCGTCCAAATTTGCAATTGATGTCAATCCACCTGCTCTCATTACAACATTGTAAACGGTTTCTTTTTTATTAGCCAAAACATACTTACCTGGATAAGTTACAGCACCACTAACTTTGACCATTTCTGGTTTTTCGTAAACTGCCATTTTACGTATATTGATAACATCAAAAGGCTTTAATACAAAGTTTTTAATCTGTTCATTATTATCCGCAGTAATTTCAAGTTCAACTAATTCAATTCTCTTTGGATCGGCATCATCAATTACATCAGACTTTACCATTCTAGCAATTTCAACCCTTTTAGATGCTGAACCTGTCAAGCCACCAACCTGAACTACTAGGTCATTCAAAGTTAAATTCTCAAAATATTCATAATCCCCAGGATTTTTAACTTCTCCGTCAATTGTTACTTTATACTCTTCTCTAAAATCTAAAATAGAATAGACCGTAACAATATCTTCTCTTTTAAGCTCTATGTCAGCATTCAAATCTCCTGATAATGCTGCACTTAAATCCACATTTACAATCTCTGTTGTTAGATCCGTTTTTAAACGAATAATCCTTGCTCTTTTGCTATAAGCATCTTCTTTAAGACCTTCAGATCTCGTAATAAGATCTGAAATTCTCATTCCCTCATTATAAGAATAATAATCTGGCCTAAACACAGCACCTTCTATTTTTATACGATTTTCAAATCGATTTAAAATTTTAGTTACTTTAAAGACATCTCCCGATTGTGGCAAATAAATATTATATTCACTTTCATTTATATCATGAACCTTAAATTCTTTTCCTGTTTTTTGCAATACATTTACTGAGGCAGTATAAGCGAACTCATTAAAGCCAGATGCAAAATTTAAAAGATCTGCAAATTTTTCACCCTTTTTCATTTCAAAAATTCCAGGTCTCTTTACCTCTCCTTCAACTACCACTCTTTGAGTATAAGCGGGAATTCTAATAACATCATTATCCTTCAGGTTAACATTATCAGATTGATCTCCTTTAACTAAAAATTTATAAATATCTACATTCTTATAAACCCTGTTATTACGGATTAACTCTATATTCCTGTAACTTCCATTTTTACCAGGGCCCCCTGCTAAATGTAATGCATTGTAAACAGAAGCTAGAGAGGAAATAGAATAATTGCCTGGCTGTTTTCCTCCAACTATTGTTATTTTAATAGTTCTAATATCACTTAAACTAACACTAACCTGAGATTGTCCAGATCTAACAGTACTATAAACTCTTGCAATTGCTGCCCTAATTTTTTGTGAAGCCGCTTCAATTGACATTCCTGCTACAGTTATCTGTCCTACATTCTGAATTGTAATTTTACCTTCAAAATTTACAGGAACAGTATCGTCAAACTGCTGAACACCATATACGCTAACTTCCAATTTATCACCTGGTCCCAAAACATAATTTACCGGTGTTGCCATTTTCAAATCTGGCTCAAAATTCAAAGTTGGATTATCAAATAACTCGGATCCAAAAATCAAGGCGTTCAATGAATCCTTTATTTTTTCATTTTTAATTTTTTCTTGCTTTCTTCCAAACTCAGAATCCTTATCAACTATCTTTGATTTGCTGTCATTGGGTTTGTCCTTTGAACTATCTTTTGAGTTTTTCTTCTCAAATTCAACAAGCTTAATTTTTAACTTATTGAACTCCGTTTGAGTCATCCCTTTTGACAATGCCATTGACTCTACTTGATCAATTGTTGCATTATTACTCTTTAATTGAGCGCTAATTTTAGCCAAGTCGTCATTTGATAAATAATCAACTTGTACTGTGCTTAAATCTTTCGATTTCATGATATCTTGTGCATTTGCATTAAATGACACTAATAAAATAAAGAACAGAGTAAGAACGTATGTTATCTTTTTCATATTTATTATGAATATTGCTTTTGATAATAATCTTTATAAGAACCAGAAGTTACATTTTGCAACCATTCTTCATTATTAAGATACCAATTAATTGTTTTTTCTAAACCTTCTTCAAAAGTAACGGATGGTTTCCATCCTAATTCTTTATTAATTTTTGAGGCATCAATAGCATAACGCAAATCATGACCTGGTCTGTCTTTCACATAAGTAATCAATTCCTGTGAAGTCCCTTCTTTTCTGCTTAGTTTCTGATCCATAATTTGGCATAATAGTTTTACCAAATCTATATTTTTCCATTCATTAAAGCCGCCAATATTATAAGTCTCATGATTTTTACCTTCGTGAAAAACTAAATCTATTGCAATAGCATGATCTTCCACAAAGAGCCAATCACGTGTATAATTACCATCTCCATAAACCGGTAATGGTTTATTGTTAATAATATTATTTATAAAAAGTGGAATTAATTTTTCAGGAAAATGATATGACCCGTAATTATTAGAACAATTTGTCAAGACATAAGGCAAACCATACGTTTCGCCATAAGCTCTTACAAAATGATCTGAACTTGCTTTAGAAGCTGAATAAGGAGAGTTAGGATCGTAAGAAGTACTTTCTGTAAAAAGTCCTTCTGCTCCAAGTGAACCATAAACTTCATCCGTACTGATATGATAGAAACGTTTCCCTTCAAAATTAGCTTTCCATTGATTTTTTGCAGCATTTAATAAATTCATTGTTCCAATAACATTTGTTTTTACAAAAGCTAACGGATCTTCAATAGAGCGATCAACATGCGATTCTGCTGCTAAATGCAAAATACCGTCAAAATTATGAAGCGAAAAAAGCTCATTTATAAAAGTTTCATCTACGATATCTCCTTTTACAAATGTATAATTAGACTTATCTTCAATATCTTTAATATTCTCCAGATTTCCGGCATAAGTCAAGGCATCTAAATTGAATATTTGATATTCCGGATATTTATTGACAAAACGTCTCACCACGTGCGATCCAATAAAACCAGCACCACCGGTTACAAGAATTTTCTTCATTTTACTTTTCAATTAATTTAATAATTCTGAATTTCGTCTTTCTAATTCACCGTACAAATCTTTTACATCCTGTGAATTTTCTTTTTGCAAAATTAAATTTGCGGTATCTGTATAGACAAAAATAGTATTTCTCAATCCTAAAAATGCGGTATATTTTTCGGTACCAATAACCATATTTCCATCGTTATCAACAGCATGCCCTTTTAAAACTAAATAATCATAAACAGACTCAAACGAGCCTAAATCTGACCATGAGAACGCGGCAGGAACTACTTTGATTTTTTTACTACGCTCCATTACGGCATAGTCCACACTAATTGATGGAATTTCTAAAGATAGATCTAAATCTAAAAATCCCTCTTTACTAGCCTCCCAAACAGTTTTAGATTTTTCAAAAACATCTGGCTGAAATTGCTTTAATTCTTCCAATAAAACTCCTGCTTTAAAACAAAACATTCCACTATTCCACAAAAAATTACCTCTTGCAATGAAATTTTTAGCTGTTGTTTCATTTGGTTTTTCACGAAATGAAATTACTTTGTCGCCTTTTGATTCAATATAACCATATCCTGTCTCAGGCTTAGTTGGAATAATACCAAAAGTTACTATAAAACCTTCTTTTGCTTTTACAATAGCTTCACTTATGGCTTTATTATAATCCTCCATCTTTTCAATAATATGATCAGAAGGAGTTACAATTAAAATATCATCAGGATCAGACGCAAATGCAGCAAAAGCAATTGCGGCAGCGGTATTTCTAGGAGTTGCTTCAACAATATTAATATAAGCCCTTTTAGACTTATCCATTACTCTTGCACTAAGCGTATGATTATCAACATTTCCTACAACCATAACTTTATCAGCTAAATGTCTGTTGCGATCCACTGTCATTTCAAACAAAGACTTCCCTTCAAACATCTCCAAATATTGCTTTGGCTTACTCTTCCGTGATAATGGCCACAATCTGCTGCCAACACCACCGGTCAAAATTACATGTATGATTGAATTATTTGTTTCCATTTTTCTCTAAATAAAAAAAAGTCTTTTTTACTATAGCCTATTATCAGCTAAAGTACCTAAGACTCCTTTTACATCGTATAATAAACTATTTTCTTTTTGCAATTCCGAAAAATTCAATTCTAAAAATTCATTATGCGCTACACCAAGTACAATAGCATCAAATTTTTCTTTTGGTACAGAATTAATAGTTTCTAATTTGTATTCTTTTTTAACTTCTTCAATATTTGCAAGAGGATCAAATAAAGTTACAGCTATACCATACTCTTTTAATCCTCGAATTACATCTACAATTTTAGTATTTCTGACATCCGGGCAATTCTCTTTAAAGGTAATTCCAAGCATTAAAAGATTTGCTCCATTAACTGAAATTCCTTTTTTTATCATCAACTTCACTACTTGCGAAGCTACATATTCCCCCATACTATCATTTAAACGTCTTCCTGCCAAAATTATTTCAGGATGATATCCGAACTCTTGCGCTCGTTGTGCTAAATAATAAGGATCTACTCCAATACAATGTCCCCCAACCAATCCGGGTTTGAAGGGTAAAAAATTCCATTTTGTAGAAGCTGCTGTTAATACTTCTTGTGTATCAATATTCATCAAATTGAATATTTTAGCTAATTCATTTACAAAAGCAATATTTATGTCTCTTTGGGAGTTTTCGATAACCTTAGCTGCTTCTGCAACTTTAATAGTTGGAGCTAAATAAGTTCCTGCGGTAATTACAGATTTGTAAAGCGCATCGACTTTTAATCCTATTTCAGGGGTCGATCCCGAGGTTACTTTCAAAATTTTTTCTACTGTATGTTCTTTATCTCCAGGATTTATTCTCTCAGGTGAATAACCAGCAAAGAAATCTACATTAAATTTTAATCCGGAGATTTTTTCCAGAACCGGCACACATTGTTCTTCAGTTACTCCTGGATAAACAGTAGATTCATAAATTACAATATCTCCTTTTTTTAAAATTTTACCCACTGACTCACTCGATTTATAAAGAGGAGTCAAATCTGGACGATTATTTTTATCAACAGGAGTTGGAACAGTTATTATAAAATAATTACAATCTGCAATATCACTAAGCGAAGTTGTACAATATAATCCCACTTGAAGTTTAGGATTATCAACTAAAACTTTTTGTAAAGTTTCGTCATCAACTTCTAATGTTGTATCTGTACCTGATTTTAACGATGAAACCCTGTCTCCATTTATATCAAAACCAACAACTGCATATTTCGTAGCAAATAATCTGGCCAAAGGTAAACCAACATAACCTAGGCCAATAATGGCTATTTTTATGTTTTCATCCAATTTATACTCTTTTTTATTCACTTCAGTCATTACAATTCACGGCTTCGCCCCTCTGAGTCACAAAAACTTGACACAGACACTCAAAATTCATTTTCGGCAAATATAACACATTAAGTCAATTTATTCAATACGGTTTCCCATAATACTGAAAAAACGGACTATTAAAAAAAACCAAAAAGCACCAACAATCTATTAATCAGTATATAAAAAAAAACATTACAAAAAAAACAGAAAATAAAATCTCAAAATAAAGAAATTTCATCTTCTGTTTTACTTGACTATAGCTAAACTATAACTCAATTATTTGTATTTTATTTTAAGCACACAACCTAAAGACTCCAAAACTAATATATAATGAGTATTAGAAACCTCCCGAACTATCGCATCTTGATTACTAAAAGCACCTGTTTCTAATTTAATACGATCTCCAGGCTGAATTGAATTCACTGAAATATCACTTACATTTGAAGACATGAGGCTTTTTTTTATAATATTTATTTCTTCATTACGAACAATGGCAGGTTTTCCTAGCCAAAACAAATATCGCACTGCACCCGCTATCTGAAAAACAGAATTTCGATCAACATTTTCTAATTGCACAAACACATATGAGTTAAAAAGTGGCACTTCAACCTTCTTTTTTCTATCAGACCACTCTTTTACCTGAGTAATTAATGGACAGTAGCATTCTATCCCAATCTGATTAAGCTTTTCAGCAACTTTTTTCTCCCATTTAGGCTTTGTATACACTACATACCAATTCATCTTTTCTCTTTATATTGAAATAAAAATTTTAAACTCATCTCTCCCGTTTTTCATTTCCTATCAAATTTTACCTCAATAAATTTTCAATTACAAACCAATTCCTTTGTAAATAAACCCTATTGATTCCATTTCTTTTGAATTCAATATGTTTCTACCATCAAAAAGGAATGCAGGTTTATGCATTGAATCATAAATTTTTTGCCAATCATAAGTTGTAAACTCATCCCACTCTGTTAGAATTGCAATAGCATGAGCATCTCTACATGCATCATAAGCATTATCAAACGTTATAACTGTAGAATTATTCTGCTCGCTAGATCTTGTTTCCAAATAATTCAAATCATTCAACATTTTATTTCTTGAGACTTTTGGATCATAAACAGAAATTTTTGCCTGCTCATTAATCAAATCATCTGCTACATATATTGCTGCAGACTCTCGGGTATCATTTGTATCTTTTTTGAAAGCCCATCCTAAAAATGTTATTTTTTTATCAGCCACAGTATTATAAAGTGTCTGAACTATTTTATTTGAAAACCTTCTTTTCTGATAATCATTCATAATAATAACCTGCTCCCAATAATCAGCAACTTCTCTTAATCCATATGATTTTGCAATATAAACTAAGTTCAAGATGTCTTTTTGGAAACACGAACCACCAAAACCAACGGAAGCTTTTAGGAATTTAGATCCAATACGACTATCCATACCAATTGCTTTAGCAACCTCATTTACATCGGCACCAGTTTTCTCACATAATTCAGACATTGCATTTATAGACGAAATGCGTTGTGCTAAAAATGCATTAGCGGTAAGCTTAGACAATTCAGAAGACCAAACATTTGTTGTTAGAATTTTATCTTTACTAACCCAGTTTGCATAAACATCAACTAATGCGTTAATTGCCTCTTCGCCTTCTGGTGTAGAATCACCCCCAATTAAAATTCTATCCGGATTTAATAAATCTGCCACAGCGGTTCCTTCAGCCAAAAATTCAGGATTTGATAAAATCTGAAACTGAACACCGTTTCCTGTATTATCTAAAATGCTTTTTATTGCCTCGGCAGTTCTCACCGGAAGCGTTGATTTCTCAACAACAATTTTATTCCCCTTAGCTACTTTTGCAATTTGTCTGGCACAAAGCTCTATATACTTTAAATCAGCAGCCATCCCTTTTCCTTTTCCATAAGTTTTGGTTGGCGTATTAACTGAAATAAAAATCACCTGAGCTTCATCAATTGCTTTTTCAACTTCTGTCGAAAAGAAAAGATTTCGTCCCCTAGCCTCAGCTACTATTTCTGAAAGTCCCGGTTCGTAAATCGGAATATTATCTGTATTTGGATCATTCCAATCTTTAATTCTTTGTTCGTTCAAATCGACAACAGTCACTTGAATATTTGGGCATTTTTGAGCAATTACTGCCATTGTTGGCCCCCCAACATAACCTGCCCCAATACAACAAATTTTTGTAATTTTCATTTAATATACTATTATCTTAATCCTTTTTTATTTCAAATTATTCCAATACCAAGTCACTGCTTCTTTTAACCCGTCTTGCAGCGAATATTTTGGATTATATCCTAATACTGTTTTTGCTTTGTCAATACTAGCTAGTGAATGTGGAATATCTCCTGCACGATTTGCTCCATAAACAATCTTAACATCAGCAATTTTAGAATCAAACTCAGTTAAATACTCTTTTAAATATTCAACCAAATCATTTAATGTATTTCGATCACCAAAAGCGGTGTTATAAACTGTATTAACTGCATCGGGATTTTGACTTGTTATCGCCAATTCATTCATCTGAATTACATTATCTATATAAGTAAAATCACGAGAATAATTTCCATCACCATTAATTACAGGACTTTCATGTTTCATCAATTGCATCACAAATTTAGGAATCACTGCCGCATAAGCTCCATTGGGATCTTGTTTTCGTCCAAAAACGTTAAAATATCTCAAACCTATGGTTTCTAAACCGTAAGTTCTACTAAAAATTTCAGCGTATAATTCGTTTACGTATTTTGTAATTGCATATGGTGACAATGGTTTTCCGATAATATCTTCTACTTTTGGTAATCCTTCAGAATCTCCATAAGTTGAAGAACTTGCAGCATATACAAAACGCTTTATTTTAGCATCTCGAGAAGCAACTAACATATTTAAAAAACCCGACACATTTACATCATTTGTTGTAATTGGATCATTTATAGATCTTGGAACCGAACCTAAAGCTGCCTGATGCAAGACATAATCAACTCCTTCAACAGCTAAAACACAATCAGCAATATTTCGAATATCTCCTTCAATTAATTTAAAATTAGGATTCTCGATAAAATCTTTCAAATTATGACGATGACCTGTAGAAAAGTTATCCAGACAAATTACTTTGTTGCCTATTCCTAAGAAATACTCACATAAATTTGACCCAATAAAACCAGCTCCACCTGTAATTAAAATTGTATTTTGAGATAATGCATTCATCTAATTCAAATTATTTTATATTGAATTTATTTAAAATAGTCTTCCACCAACTTAATTTAACTACTTCATCATGATATCCGTTTGAATAAGCTCCATAGCCATAACCATACGATGAACCATATTTTGCTTTATTTTCATACCCATTCAAAACAATGCTAGCGTTATTAAGCTCTCCTCTCTTCACTCTGGTATTCAGTAACGATATCATCTCCTTTTTCGTATAATTCTGCCTAACTATGTAAAGTGTCACATCAGCATACTGAACTAATTCTAATGCATCTGACACAAGACCAACTGGTGGAGTATCCAAAATAACATAATCATACTTTTGTTTTAATTGATCTATCATTTCCTTCATAGCCTCACTCAAAATTAATTCAGAAGGATTTGGTGGGATTGGACCAGAGAGAATAACATCAAGATTTGGAATTTGTGTCTTATTAACGATTTCATCCAAACTATTTTGTTTAATCAAATAGTTCACAACACCCAATTGATTTGTTAAATTAAATTCCTCAGCCAACCTTGGCTTTCTTAAATCTAATCCAATAACAACTGTTTTCTTTTCACTTAGAGCAAAAACAGTAGCAATGTTTATTGAGCAAAATGTCTTTCCTTCTCCACTTATAGAAGAAGTTATCATCAACGTTTTTGAACCATTTACTTGTTGTCTTTTATATAAAAACTGCAATGATGAACGAATTCCTCTAAAGGCTTCAGAAAGTGCTGATTTTGGTTTATCAAAAACAGCAAGATTGACAGCATCTTTATTAACTCCAACAACTCCAATTAACGGTATATCAGTCAATTTACTAATATCATCTGTATTTTGAATCGAATTATTAATAAAAAACAAAACAAAAACAAATAGCAAGGGCACTAATATCCCTAAAAACAGTGCAAGTATATAATTGGCAGAAGTTTTAGGACCTATCAAGCCTCCTCCAATATCTTTTGCCGAATCAATAAAGTGAATATCAGATAAATTAGACGCTTTTACAATTTCTGCCTCATTTCGTTTCTTAAGAAATTCGGTATAAATATTATCATTTAAATCATACTTTCTTTGTATTTTTAACAATTCTTGTTGTTCTTCCGGGAGTCTTTTTACGGTACTTTCGGCTTCACCAATTTTAGCATTAACCAATGACAAATCATACACCAATGATGTTTTTGCTGTTGTAATATTTTCCAACAGAACATCTTTAATTGCACGCATTTGATTATCGAAATCCTTAAATATTTTATCACTTTTTACGGCGTAAGCCATCTCAGATCTTTGAGTAGAAAGCGCTATAAGTTTTGAAACATTTGCTACAACATTTGGATCTTCAATTCCTGCAACAGAAGGAGCCGGTAATCTTGAATAATCAACACTATTATTTAAATATGCTTTTAAAGAATTATAATATGCAATTTTTCTAGTAACCTGATCTCGTTCGACATCAAAATTCATGATTTTATCAGAAAATTTCGCGCCTCCACCCTCTATTTCATAGACATTTTTATCCTTTCTAAAAGTTTTTAATTCATTCCCTGTCTGTTTCAATTGCGACTCCATTGCAACTAACGTACTATCAATAAACCTAATTGTATTTGTAGCAAACTGGTTTTTACCATCTAATTGTATTTTGATGAGCATTCTTACAGTAGCATTCAAATATTCTACCATTCTGGCTTTATTTGCTCCTTGCATGCTTAGTGTTAACAATGAACCTCCGCCTTTATCACCCTCAACATTAATGCCTCTATATCGAGACACTGTTCCATCAAAATCATTAAATTTTACAAAATACTCTTTTCCTTTGTAAAAACCAGGAATATCATTTATCTGCAATTTCCAATTTAAAAACGGCAATAAAACTTGTTCTCCAACTTTATATCTTTTCACGAATATCGTAGGCTGAACCGAAGTATTACTATATGAATTAGCGGAATAGGTAATTAACGAAACAGAATTATTCTCAAAAGGGATTTGAATCTCATATTCATTTTCAGTAAGAAATTTAATTCCAATCAAAGTATTTACAAGCTGAGGTTTTGTCTTATCAATACTTACATAGAAAGGAACTGCTCCATAGGAATCAATTAAATTATATTTTCCCTGCTCGAGATAATCAATATAATACTGCAACTTATCTACAACTAATTCATTATGAGAACGCGATTGTAATATTGTAGAAATCCCATTTACCTGATCTGAGATTCCGCCCCAATTGAAAACTAAACTAGTATTGGATGTAAAAAACGGATTACTCTCTTCTTTAATAGAAATCATCGTCTGTATTTCGTAAATTTTCTCTTTACGAATATTTACCTGATATGCAATCGTAAAAGCAATTAACAAACTAACCAAAAACCATTTCCAATAGCTGGCGATTTTTAACAAAAACCCTTTAAAATCAAAACTTGAATGATTCTCAAAAATGGAAAAATCTTTTATATCTAACATCTTTTGAATTTAGTTTTAATTTTTGATAATCAAATAAACCGTTGTTGCCAGTGACAACAATGTAATAATAGTACCTATAGATTGTATACCTGTTTGACCAGTTCCCCAAGTTTTTTGTCTCAATGGCTTTACATAAATATAATCATTAGGCTGCAAATAATAATAAGGTGATTTCATAACATTGGCATCGGTAAGATCTATATTATTCATTTGAACCCCAGTTGGTGTTTGTCGAATTATGGTTACCGTTTTTCGATCTCCAACTGTAGTAATATCGCCTGCATTTGCAATTGCCTCCATAACATTAACATGTTCCTGAAACAATGTTTTTGTTCCGGTACTTCCCACCTCACCATTTATGGTGTATCTAAAACCTGCTAATTTTACTGTAACAAAAATATCTGCTTCGTTTTTAAAATATTCCTCAAGCAATTTTTTTTCAATTTTAATTCTGACTTCGTCAAGTGTATATCCAATAACATTTATCTCTCCTAAAACTGGCATTCTAATATTACCATGATCATCTACGGTAAATCCATCAAAATACAAAGCTGATTCAGATTTTCCGGTTGTCGAAGAAGCATTATCTGTTGTATTAAAAATCGAAACTAATTTAGGATCAATAGCTTTTATGCTAACACTCAAAACATCATTTACCTGCAATCTATAAGGCTTAGACTCTACTGCTGAAATAGTATTTTGTTCTCCTGAATTGTTTTTATCCTGCAAGTACACTAAATCTTTTATAGGAATACAAGATGTAAATAGCGTACTAATTAATAGAAATATAAAGAAACTGTTTTTAGTCATTACTTGGGGTTTTATCGCAAATATAGCTTTTCCTTTAATCTTCAGGAAATCTATACTTTATTTGGGGCTTATTTAATTGTTTTTGAAAGTTTTTTCGAACGGAACCCGGTGTAAAATACTCCGACCAAGTGTAATTTCGTCTGCATATTCTAATTCATCACCAACAGAAATACCTCTTGCTATTGTAGAAATTATAATTTCTGATTCGGCGATTTGTTTATAAATATAAAAATTCGTTGTATCACCTTCCATAGTTGAACTTAAGGCAAAAATAATCTCAACCACTTTTCCCGCTTTTACTTTTTCGACTAAACTCGAAATATTCAACTGACTTGGTCCAACTCCTTCAATTGGAGAAATTTTTCCACCAAGAACATGATAAATTCCTTTGTACTGGCCAGTATTTTCAATAGCCATAACATCTCGAATATCCTCAACAACACAAATCGTTTGATGATTTCTTGCCATATTTGCACAAATTTCACAAACTTTTGTATCTGAAATATTGTGACAACTTTCACAAAACTTAATATCTGCACGCATGTTCAATAATGCCTGCGATAAAAAGCTGGTTTGTTCTTTGGGTTGTTTTAATAAATGAAGAACCAATCGCAATGCCGTTCTCTTACCAATTCCTGGCAATTGCGACATTTCGTTGACTGCTTTTTCTATTAATTTTGATGAAAATTCCATGAAGACAAAAGTAATACTTTTAATGATTTAGTAGGCTTTGGGGCAACTAAATTCAATGTTAACCAAGAATGTAAATTGAATTTCAAGAGTTCTTTCTAGCCCAGATGGAAACGACATCCTTTTGTGGCGGGGTTCGCCACAAAAGATATAGTGAACAGCTGGAATAGCTCCTTAAAAATTTAATATTGATTTGTAGCCAATAAGACCAAAGTACATGCAACTTCGGCTTTGATATTATTTAGTTCTAACAGTTGATAGAATTCTGGATTTTCTGCTCCGGGATTAAAAACAACTCTTTTAGGCTGTGCTTCTATAATGTAATTATAATAATCTCGTTGACGTGCAGGGTTCAGATATAAGGTAACTGTGTCTATATTTTTTACAGGAATTGCTTTAGTATAAATTTTAACACCGGCAACCTCACCAGTATTTTGACCAATTGCTAAAACAGTATGTCCTTTTTCCACTAACATATTTATAGCTCTAAAAGCGTAACGATCTGGTTTTGTGGTTGCACCCAGAACTAAAGTTTTTTTATTTTTCATCATTTTTAAATATTCCACAAAAGTAATCAAAAAGAATGAGCTTAGTTTAGGTTATTGATTTAGAAATAAGAATAATAAAGACAATATCTTAATACGAATTTGCTTTCAGATATCAAAAAATGATTATTTTTACTCCACTAACCAAAACTCTATGGATTTATTCATTTATTTATTTGCTGCTCTATTTTCGGTTTTAAACCCAATTGGAACTGTTCCAATTTTTGTTGGACTTACTCAACACGATTCTCAAGAGGAGCGCTCCCGAATTTCGCTTTGGACTGCTATAAATGTTTTTATTATTTTGATGGTTTCCTTCTTTATCGGTCAATATGTTCTAAGCTTTTTCGGAATTAGTATTGATGCGCTTAGAATTGCAGGAGGAATCATAATTGTAAACTCAGGATTCTCTTTACTTTCTGGAAAAATTAATAAAAAAAGAGGAATAAACAAGAAAGTTGAAACGGACGCGCAACAACGAAATGACATTGCTCTGACTCCTCTGGCAATACCAATGCTAGCAGGACCAGGATCAATTTCGTTACTAATTGCTTTTTACCAGGAACATCATGGAATGGAAGAAATCATCATTTCATCTTTGGCAATTCTGGCAATTGCAGTTGCCATTTTTGTAATTCTAAAAAGCGCTCATTATTTGGCAAGAATACTTGGTGCTTCGGGAATTGTGGCAATATCGAGAATCGTTGGATTTATTGTAATTTCTATCGGAATTCAATATATTGTGAGTTCTATCATTAATATTGTTAAAGGAAATTTAATGTAAATTATTTTTCAATTTATACAAAAAGTAAAAAGGGATAAAACGTTAAGTTCTATCCCTTTTTTATATCTAAAAAGTATTCTAGTTTCTTGGCAAAAACACTTCAGCCATCATACATCTTGCACTTCCTCCACCACAAGCTTCTATCGTATCTAAGCTTGAACTCAGAATTTCAGCGTGATTTTCTAATTGTGCAATTTGTTTAGGTGTCAAACTCTGATGCGCCGATGCACTCATTACAATATATTTTTTATCATTAGTTCCTCTAATTTCCAACATATTTCCTGCAAAATTATTTACCTGAGCTTCCGTAATTAAAACAATTTCTTTCTTATCGGCTTTTAGATTTTCAAGAACCATTTTACGCTCTTTTTTATCATCTATACAATCTGCACAAATAACAGCAAAAGTTTCTCCTAAACACATCATAACATTGGTATGATAAATCAATTTACGTTCGCCATCAACAGTTTGAAAAGCTTCGAAAATTACCGGAGCGTAATCAAAATCTTCACAGAATTCAATAAATAATTCTTCATCAGCACGCGGTGATAATGCGCAATACGCTTTTGCATTAGCGCGATCTAAAAGCAAACTTCCTGTTCCTTCAAGAAAAAAACCATCTTCTTCTGCTGATGTATAATCCATAATGTTAGAAATCTCAAAACCTTTATCCTCTAAAGTGTCTAAGATATCCTCACGACGTTCCTGACGACGATTCTCTGCAAACATTGGATATAATGCTACGTCTCCATTTTCATGGAAAGAAACCCAGTTGTTTGGAAAAATACTGTCTGGAGTGTCCGTTTCTAAAGTATCATCTATTACGGTAACATCAACTCCCACCGCTCTCAGTTTTTCAACAAAAGTATCAAATTCTTGTTGTGCTTTGGCATTTACTGTACTTGGTAAAAGTCCGTCTAATACTTTTTGGTAATAATTATTTACAGCTGTTTGCTCATTCATCCTGAAAGCAACAGGCCGAATCATTACGATTGCATTTGTTGTTTGTCTCATGTTTATGTATTTTTTGTTTCAAGTTTGAAGTTTCAAGTTGCTGGAACTTTAGATTTGAAACTTTTTTTTAGTCTCTAATTAACGGCAAAGTTGAACACCTCAATAATCCTTCTTGCTTTGCAATTTCTGCATAAGGAATCTCTTCCACAGTAAATCCGTTTGCACGAAGCCAATTGTTTAGTCTAGTAAAGTTTTTTTCCGAAACAACGACATTTTCATCAATCGAAAAAACGTTAGAAAACATATTATACATTTCGTTTCTTTCGATATGAAATAAATTTTCCATTCCAAAAAGGTTAACTAAGTACAAGTAATCAGCTTCTTCACGGAAACCTCTTTTATAAATAATTCCTTTATCTTTTCCTACAGGCTGGAAACAACAATCTAAGTGCAAAGCATTGTCACGAGCTTCTAATTTAGATTTTACTAAATCAAATTCTTTGACAATTTTATTTGGAAACAACTCTTTAATATAGTTTACACCCTGCATATTTGTTCTTGCTGTAATGTAATCTTTATAATCACTTCCTTTATATGTTCCAATAAAGATATGATCGTTCCAAAGCATAACATCTCCTCCTTCAATATGAACTTCTTCTGGCGGACGAACCACTTTTAAAGGATCCATCTGATCAATTACATACTGAATTGCATCTAATTCACGTTCTCTATCCGGTAAAATATTCGATTTTACAAAGGTGTCATCAATTACAAAACCAATGTCTCTTGCAAAAATCTGATTATAGTTTTCGATCATTTCTGGACGATAAACTTTTACATCATATTTTTTAAAAACAGTATTAAAAGCTTCCATTTCAACAACCATATCTTCTTCGATTGGATAGGTTCCTGCTTTAATATGTTCCAATGATTTAGGATCATAGGCTTCATCTATAGATGGAGTTGGCCCATTATGAACAGCTGAACCCAAAACTACAGCCCGTAATCTTGACGTTTCGTTCTTTATATTTAATTGCAACATAACTTTATTATATTTTGGGCAAAGATAAAAAAAGCTTCACAGTTAAGTGAAGCTTTAAAATATTTTTATTTATTCGACTTAAAGTCTCTAAGCGGATGCCCTGTATAGATTTGTCTTGGTCTACCAATTGGTTCTTTGTTTTCACGCATTTCTTTCCATTGCGCGATCCAACCTGGTAATCTACCAATTGCAAACATCACTGTAAACATATCTGTTGGAATTCCAAGTGCTCTGTAAATAATTCCAGAGTAGAAATCAACATTTGGATACAAGTTTCTTGATTTGAAGTATTCATCCTCGAGAGCAGCCATTTCTAATTTCTTAGCGATTTCTAAAATCGGATCATCAACACCTAAAGTCTCTAATACTTCTTTAGCAGCTTTTTTAATAATTCTAGCTCGTGGATCAAAGTTTTTATAAACTCTATGACCAAATCCCATTAAACGGAAAGGATCATTCTTATCTTTTGCTTTCGCCAAAAATTTATCCGTATCTCCTCCATCTTTATTAATATCTTCAAGCATTTCAAGAACAGCTTGATTTGCACCACCATGAAGAGGCCCCCAAAGTGCTGAAACTCCAGCAGAAATTGAAGCAAATAAACCAGCATGAGATGAACCAACCATTCTTACCGTAGAAGTCGAACAGTTTTGTTCGTGATCAGCATGTAATATGAATAATTTATCTAGTGCATCAATAACAACCGGATTAGCAGCGTAAGGTCCTGTAGGCAATTTAAACATCAATTGCATAAAGTTCTCCACATAACCTTGTGTATTGTCATAATAGTTTAACGGATATCCCATAGATTTTCTATAAGTCCATGTAGCAATTACAAGAAATTTACCCATTGTTTTACAAATGGCTTCGTACATTTCTTTTTCATTATCAACATTTACCGCTTTTGGATTAAAGGCAGTTAACGCACTGGTTAAAGCTGATAAAACACCCATTGGATGAGCTGTTTTTGGAAAACCATCAATGATATTTTTCATTTCTTCGTTTACCAAAGTATGTTTTTTAATACCATTTTCAAACTGCTCTAATTCTTGAGCTGTTGGCAATTCACCAAAAATTAATAGATAAGACACTTCTAAAAAATTAGCTTTTTCAGCTAAATCTTCAATTGAATATCCTCTGTAACGTAAAATTCCTAATTCTCCGTCTAAGAAGGTGATTTCGCTTGTACAAGATCCAGAATTCTTATATCCAGGGTCGATTGTAATAAAACCAGTTAAATCACGTAATTTGTTAATATCGATAGCTGATTCATTTTCACTTCCTGTGATTACCGGAAGTTCAATTTTTTGACCATCTACTTCTAATGTAGCTATTTTTGACATAATATATCGGAAATAATTCTTTAAAATAATAATTTATCAAATCTAAGGAATTTAAGACTAATTAAAAAAAGAATCCTGCTATGAATTTGTTAAAACTCCAAAAAAAAACCATTCGCAAAAGCGAATGGTTTGAATTCAATATATAACTCTTACAATTATTTAATTTTGAAAGCGTTTAATCCAGGAAAATAAGCAGTACTTCCTAACTCTTCTTCAATTCTTAATAATTGATTGTATTTTGCCATACGATCAGAACGAGAAGCAGAACCTGTCTTAATTTGACCACAGTTTAAAGCTACTGCTAAGTCAGCAATAGTAGTATCCTCAGTTTCTCCAGAACGGTGAGACATTACTGATGTATAACCTGCATTTTTAGCCATATTTACAGCTGCAATAGTTTCAGTTAAAGTCCCAATTTGGTTCACTTTTACTAAAATTGAATTTGCAATTCCTTTTTCTATTCCAGTTGAAAGACGCTCAACATTAGTAACAAACAAATCATCTCCTACTAATTGTACTTTATGTCCAATTTTTTCAGTTAAATATTTCCATCCGTTCCAGTCATCTTCATACATACCATCTTCGATA
Source organism: Flavobacterium sp. JAS (assembly GCF_020991455.1). GTDB lineage: Bacteria > Bacteroidota > Bacteroidia > Flavobacteriales > Flavobacteriaceae > Flavobacterium. The sequence continues at coordinate 136,956 of NZ_JAJMOX010000009.1, read as the reverse complement.
GAAATAATTGGATATTTAGCAGCAAGTTCAGCTAAATAATCAGCTTGTTCTTCAGATGTTCTTATTTTTCCTGTTTCACCTTCAAATTTAGTATAATCATATTTACCGTTTACATAAAACTCAGAAGCAGCACAGTCAAGAGCAATCATAATTTCATCCCCGAAAGTATATCCTGCTTTTTCAACCGCTAACTTGATAGTATCTAAAGCATCTTCAGTACCTCCAGCCAAGTTAGGCGCAAAACCACCTTCATCACCTACAGCAGTACTTAAACCTCTATCGTGTAATACTTTTTTTAAGCTGTGGAAAATTTCAGTTCCCATTTGCATAGCATGTGTAAAAGAAGTTGCTTTTACTGGGAAAATCATAAATTCTTGAAATGCGATAGGTGCATCAGAGTGCGAACCTCCATTGATGATATTCATCATTGGTACAGGCAACGTATTAGCAGAAACCCCACCTACGTATCTGTACAAAGGCAATCCTAATTCGTTAGCAGCAGCTTTTGCAGCAGCCAAAGAAACTCCTAAAATAGCATTAGCTCCTAATTTAGATTTATTTGGAGTTCCGTCTAAATCGATCATCAATTGATCAATAGTATTTTGTTCGAAAACAGAAGTACCAACTAACTCTTCAGCAATAACAGTATTTACATTATTCACTGCATTCAAAACTCCTTTTCCAAGATAAGCTTTACCTCCATCACGTAATTCAACAGCTTCGTGCTCTCCAGTTGATGCTCCAGATGGAACAGCAGCTCTACCTAAAACTCCGTTTTCAGTTACTACATCAACTTCAATAGTAGGATTACCTCTAGAATCAAGAATTTGTCTTGCGTGAACTTTAATTATAATACTCATTACTTTTGTTTTTTTATTAATAAATTATATTTTTTTTTCGAAATTATAAAAATATTTAATAGTAAAAACGTATTCTAACTAATAAACACCTTTATTTATTAACTACATCGTTTTAGATAAAGCTTCTTTTATGTTCTCAACAAATTGATCGAACAAATAAGATGAATCATGTGGTCCAGGACTTGCTTCAGGATGGTATTGCACTGAAAAACAATTCTTACTTTTCATACGCATACCTGCAACCGTTCCATCATTTAAATGCAAATGTGTTATCTCTAAATCTGGATGATTATCTAAAGCTTCTTTATTTACAGCGAAACCATGATTTTGCGAAGTAATTTCTCCTTTACCGGTAATTAGATTTTTAACCGGGTGGTTAATTCCTCGGTGACCATTAAACATTTTATACGTTTGAACTCCGTTTGCCAAAGCAATTACCTGATGTCCTAAACAAATTCCGAATAATGGTTTATCATCAGCCAAAATTTCTTTTGCAACCTCGATAGCTCCAAAAAGCGGATCCGGATCTCCAGGTCCATTTGACAAGAAATATCCGTCTGGATTAAATTCAGCTAAATCTTTATATGTTGAATTGTATGGAAAAACTTTAATATAACAATCTCTCTTTGCAAGATTTCTCAAGATATTCTTTTTGATTCCAAGATCTAAAGCAGAGATTTTATAAGTTGCATTTTCATCACCAAAAAAATAAGGTTCAATTGTTGATACTTTTGAAGCTAACTCTAAACCTTCCATGTTTGGCACGTTGGCCAATTCTTTTTTCAATTCTTCAACAGAAGTACCATCAGTGCAAATAACAGCATTCATAGCTCCATTATCACGAATGTAACTTACAAGTGCACGCGTATCAACATCAGAAATACAGATTAAATTTTGTTTTGTAAAATAATCTTCTAAACTTCCTGAAGCATCTTCTCTTGAATAATTAAAACTGAAGTTTTTACAAACTAAACCAGCAATTTTAATGCTATCAGATTCTATTTCCAAATCATTAACACCATAGTTTCCAATGTGAGCATTAGTAGCCACCATTATTTGACCAAAATAAGAAGGATCTGTAAAAATCTCCTGATATCCGGTCATTCCAGTATTAAAACAAACTTCACCAAAAGTTTTACCGCTAATTCCGATAGATTTCCCGTGAAAAATAGTTCCATCACTTAGTAATAAAATGGCGCTTTGTCGTGTAGTGTATTTCATTCTTTAATTTGTGTATTGTTTTTTTTTAATTGTTTCATGAAATCCGTTAGACGTTTTTCATTTGTAATTAGATATTTTGCAAATTTACTTCTTTAAAAGAGTGCTTCCAAGATTTTTTAAAAATTTCATTGATAAAATTAAAACCTATATTTCGAAATAAGTTACATTTTAAACTATTTTAAAAAAAATCAAAAAAAAAGGATAAACTAAAAATTAGTTTATCCTTGATTTCTATAGAATCATTACTTTCATAATTATTCAGAAGCTTCTGTAGTCGTATCAGACTCAGCAGCTGGAGCTTCAGTAGTTTCCTCAGCTTTTTTTGCTTTACCACCACGACGGCTTTTTGCTTTTTTAACTTCTTTTTTACCTCCATTGTAAAGTTCATTGAAATCTACAAGTTCGATCATTGCCATATCAGCATTATCTCCCAAACGATTTCCAACTTTAATGATACGAGTGTATCCACCTGGACGGTCACCAACTTTAGCAGCTACGTCTCTGAACAAGTCAGTTACCGCATATTTACTACGTAAGTAAGCAAAAACAATACGACGATTGTGAGTCGTATCTTCTTTTGATTTTGTGATTAAAGGCTCAACGAATTGTTTAAGCGCTTTAGCCTTAGCAACAGTAGTGTTAATACGTTTGTGCTCAATAAGAGAACAAGCCATATTAGCTAACATAGCTTTTCTATGTCCAGTCTGTCTGCTTAAGTGATTGAATTTTTTTCCGTGTCTCATTGCTATTTTAAATTTAATCCCGCAAGCGGGATTGAATTATTCTTTATCTAATTTGTATTTAGCTAAGTCCATTCCGAAAGTTAAATTTTTAACTGCAACAAGTTCATCAAGCTCAGTTAAAGATTTTTTACCAAAATTACGGAATTTCATTAGGTCATTTTTATTGAACGATACTAAATCACCAAGTGTATCAACTTCAGCCGCTTTCAAGCAATTTAATGCTCTCACAGATAAATCCATATCAACAAGCTTAGTTTTAAGCAATTGTCTCATATGCAATGACTCTTCATCATACGATTCTGTTTGTGCAATTTCGTCAGCCTCGAGTGTAATTCTTTCGTCAGAAAATAACATGAAGTGGTGAATTAAAACTTTAGCCGCTTCTGTAAGAGCATCTTTTGGATTAATAGAACCATCAGTTTTAATTTCAAAAACTAATTTTTCGTAATCTGTTTTTTGCTCAACACGGAAGTTTTCAATTGCGTATTTTACATTTTTTACCGGAGTAAAAATAGAGTCTGTAAAAATAGTACCAATTGCAGCGTTCTGTTTTTTGTTCTCCTCAGCAGGAACATATCCTCTACCTTTTTCGATTGTTAAATCGAAGTTCAATTTGATTTTAGAATCTAAATTACAGATAACAAGGTCTGGATTCAAAACTTGGAAACCTGAAATAAATTTTTGAAAATCACCTGCTGTTAGTTGATCTTTACCAGAAACAGAAATTGTAACTGCTTCATTATCGATATCTTCAATTTGACGTTTGAAACGTACTTGTTTTAGATTAAGGATAATTTCGGTAACATCTTCAACAACACCTGAAATAGTAGAAAACTCATGATCTACACCTTCGATACGAACAGATGTAATTGCATAACCTTCTAATGCTGAAAGCAAAACTCTTCTAAGTGCATTACCAACTGTCAATCCATAACCAGGTTCTAAAGGTCTAAATTCGAATTTACCTTCAAAATCGGTTGAATCGATCATGATAACTTTATCGGGCTTTTGAAAATTAAATATTGCCATAAATTTCGACTAAGTCAATTATTATTTGTTGTACAACTCTACGATTAATTGTTCTTTAATGTTTTCTGGAATTTGAAGTCTTGCAGGTACAGAAACGAAAGTTCCTTCTTTAAGATCATTATTCCAAGTAATCCATTCATAAACATGACTTGAATTTGATAAAGAACGTTCGATAGCTTCTAAAGATTTAGATTTTTCACGAACTGCAACTTTATCACCAGGTTTAAGGTGGTAAGAAGCGATATTTACAACTTCACCATTAACAGTAACGTGTCTGTGAGAAACTAATTGTCTAGCACCTCTTCTAGAAGGAGCGATACCCATTCTAAAAACAACGTTATCTAATCTTGCTTCACATAATTGTAAAAGAACTTCACCAGTAACACCTTTAGTAGCTGATGCTTTTTTGAATAAATTTCTGAATTGTTTTTCTAAAATTCCGTAAGAATATTTAGCTTTTTGCTTTTCCATTAACTGAACAGCATACTCAGATTTTTTACCTCTTTTTTTAGCCATCCCGTGTTGTCCAGGTGGGTAATTTCTTTTTTCGAAAGATTTATCATCTCCGAAGATTGCTTCGCCAAATTTACGAGCAATTCTAGTTTTTGGACCAGTATATCTTGCCATTTCTAAAAAATTAAATTTAAGGTAGAGATTATGAATTCAGGTCAAATCCTTCGATAATCTATATTCTACCTTGTTTATACTATGAATAAATAAAATTAAACTCTACGTCTTTTTGGAGGACGACATCCGTTGTGAGGCATTGGAGTAACATCGATAATCTCTGTAACTTCAATTCCACCGTTATGAATAGAACGGATAGCAGACTCACGTCCGTTTCCTGGTCCTTTTACATAAACTTTTACTTTTTTAAGTCCAGCTTCAAGAGCTACTTTACTACAATCTTCTGCTGCCATTTGGGCTGCGTACGGAGTATTCTTTTTAGAACCTCTGAAACCCATTTTACCAGCTGAAGACCAAGAAATAACTTCACCTTTTTTGTTAGTCAAAGAAATGATGATGTTATTGAAGGTAGCAGAAATATGAGCTTCTCCCGTTGATTCAACGATAACTTTACGTTTTTTTGCAGTTGCTTTAGCCATATTACTTATTATTTAGTTGCTTTTTTCTTGTTAGCAACAGTTTTTCTTTTACCTTTTCTTGTTCTAGAGTTGTTTTTAGTTCTTTGCCCTCTTAACGGAAGACCAGATCTATGACGGATCCCTCTGTAACAACCAATATCCATTAAACGTTTGATGTTCAAAGAAACTTCAGAACGTAATTCTCCTTCAATTTTGAATGCACCAACAGCTTCACGAATTGCTCCGATCTCGTCATCATTCCAATCTTGAACTTTTTTATCTTGGCTAACTTGAGCTTTCTCTAAAATCTCAATAGCTCTACTTCTTCCTAATCCAAAGATATAGGTAAGTGCTATAACACCTCTTTTATTTTTTGGGATATCTACCCCTGCTATTCTTGCCATAATTATCCTTGTCTTTGTTTAAATCTAGGATTCTTTTTGTTTATTACGTACAATCTCCCTTTTCTACGCACAATGATGCACTCGGGACTTCTCTTTTTTACTGATGCTCTAACTTTCATAGTGAATATCCTTTAATATCGATAAGTAATTCTTGCTTTTGACAAATCATAAGGACTCATTTCCAGTTTCACTTTATCACCAGGTAATAACTTGATGTAATGCATACGCATTTTACCAGAAATATGAGCAATTACGATATGTCCATTTTCTAACTCTACACGGAACATCGCATTTGATAATGCTTCGATGATTGATCCGTCTTGTTCTATTGCTGATTGTTTTGCCATAAATATATTAAGCTACCGCTTTTCTATTTTTACCAGTCTTCATTAAACCATCATAATGTTTGTTTAACAAGTATGAATTGATCTGTTGAATAGTATCTATTGCAACTCCAACCATAATTATTAATGAGGTACCTCCAAAAAACATTGCCCAAGATTGTTGTACATCCATAATACTTACAACAATAGCTGGGAACACAGCAATCAAAGCAAGGAATAAAGATCCTGGGAAAGTTATTAAAGACATCACTTTATCTAAGAAGTCTGAAGTTTCAGCACCTGGACGAACTCCAGGAATAAAACCACCACTTCTTTTTAAATCATCGGCCATTTTGTTAGTAGGTACAGTGATCGCAGTATAGAAGAATGTAAACACAATAATTAAAGTTGCAAATACAAAATTATACCAAAAACCAAACATATTACTAAACGCACCAACAATAGATTGTGATGTATCTGATTTAGACAATCCAGCTACAGCTGCAGGTATAAACATAATTGCCTGAGCAAAAATAATTGGCATAACTCCAGAAGCATTAAGCTTTAGAGGAATCCATTGTCTATTACCACCAGCTAAATCTTGCTCGTAATCTCCAGTTGTTGTACGACGAGCGTATTGAACCGGAATTTTACGTACTGCCATTGTAAGCAATACACAAGAAATGATTACCAATAACCACACAATAATTTCAATAACTAATAACATTGGACCACCATTGTTGTTTGTTACTCTAGAAGAAAACTCTTGCATGAACGCTTGAGGTAGTCTTGCCAAAATACCAACCATAATCAATAATGAAATTCCATTTCCAATACCTTTATCTGTAATTTTTTCTCCAAGCCACATAGCAAAAATAGTACCAGTAACCAAGATGATAACAGACGAAAACAAAAATTCAGGTGAATTAAAGCCTAGTAAGAATGCACTTCCAGGTAACGTTCTGTATAAATTATAGATATAAGTTGGACCTTGAACCAGTGTAATAGCTATAGTCAACCAACGAGTGATTTGATTAATCTTTTTTCTACCACTCTCTCCATCGCTTTGAAGCTTTTGTAAATAAGGAATCGCAATTCCCATTAACTGAACAACAATAGATGCAGAAATATAAGGCATAATACCTAAAGCAAAAACTGAAGCTTTAGAGAAAGCACCCCCTGTAAACATGTCTAGGATAGATCCTAAACCATTTTTAGTTTGTCCCGCTAAACCTGTTAATTGAGTTGCGTCAATTCCAGGAAGCGTAACGTGTGCACCAAAACGATATACTAAAAGTAATCCTAATGTAATTAAGATTCTATTTTTCAGTTCTTCGATTTTCCAAACATTACTTATTGATTCAATAAATTTCTTCATCTTAATAGATAAGTTATATAGTTACAGCTTCTCCACCAGCAGCTTCAATAGCAGCTTTTGCAGTAGCAGTAAATTTGTGGGCAGTTACTTTTAATTTTGCTTTCAATTCTCCTCTACCTAAAATCTTAACGATTTCATTTTTGGTAGCTAGACGATTTGCTACGAAATCTGTCATTGAAACAGAATCAGTAATCACACCATTGTCTACTAATAATTGAAGCGTATCTAAATTAACACCTTCGTATTCTTTACGATTGATGTTTGTGAAACCAAACTTAGGCACACGTCTTTGAAGTGGCATTTGCCCTCCTTCAAAACCAATCTTTTTAGAATAACCAGAACGAGATTTTGCTCCTTTGTGACCTCTTGCAGAAGTACCACCTTTTCCAGAACCTTCTCCTCTACCTAATCTTTTATTTTGATTGTGTGTTGACCCTTCAGCTGGTTGTAAGTTACTTAAATTCATAACAGTATTTGTTATTTAGCTTCTTCGACAGAAACTAAGTGTTTAACTTTGTTTATCATCCCAAGGATTGCAGGATTTGAATCATGCTCTACAACTTGTCCCATTTTACGTAGACCTAAAGCTTCCAAACCTCTTTTTTGAGAAAGAGGGCAGTTGATTTTGCTTCTTACTTGTTTTACTAATAATTTAGCCATAATTTCCTTGAATTAACCTTTAAAAACTTTTTCTAAAGAAACACCTCTTTGTTTTGCAACAGTGTGAGCGCTTCTCATTTGTAATAAAGCATCAAAAGTTGCTTTCACTACGTTATGAGGATTTGATGATCCTTGAGATTTAGATAATACATCGTGAATACCTACTGATTCAAGAACTGAACGAACAGCTCCACCAGCAATAACTCCTGTACCATGAGACGCAGGAATTAAGAATACACGCGCACCACCAAATTTACCTTTTTGTTCGTGAGGAACAGATTGTCCGTTCAAAGGAATTTTTACTAAATTTTTCTTAGCATCTTCTACTGCTTTCGCAATTGCTTCAGAAACGTCTTTAGATTTTCCTAATCCATGACCAACTACTCCGTTTTCATCACCTACAACTACAATAGCAGAAAAACCGAAAGCTCTACCACCTTTTGTAACTTTAGTAACACGATTAACACTTACCAGACGATCTTTAAGTTCAAGACCACTTGGTTTTACCAATTCTACATTTTTGTATTTAGACATAATATATTAGAATTTAAGTCCAGCCGCTCTTGCGCCTTCTGCTAATGATTTAATACGACCGTGATACAAATATCCACCTCTGTCAAAAGTGATGGTATCAATCCCAGCTTTTAACGCTTTCTCAGCAACTAGTTTTCCAACAGCAGCAGCGATTTCAACGTTAGTACCTTTTCCTATTTCTTTTTCTCTTGAAGATGCAGCTAATAAAGTAACTCCGTTTACGTCATCAATAATTTGAGCGTAAATTTCTTTGTTACTTCTAAATACAGATAGTCTTGGGTTAGTAGCAGTACCACTAATCGATTTTCTAATTCTGAATCTAATTCTCTGTCTTCTATCAGATTTTGTTAATGACATAATCTTATTTTTTAAGCTGATTTACCTGCTTTTCTTCTTAATACTTCACCCACAAATTTAACACCTTTTCCTTTGTACGGCTCAGGCTTACGGAAACCTCTGATTTTCGCAGCAACCTGACCTAAAAGTTGTTTATCAAATGATGTTAATTTTACGATAGGGTTTTTACCTTTTTCAGATATTGTTTCTAGAGCTACTTCAGGAGCAATTTCCAAAACAATATTGTGAGAATATCCAAGAGCTAAATCTAACTTTTGACCTTGGTTTGAAGCTCTATAACCAACTCCAACTAATTCAAGTTCTTTTGTAAAACCTTCAGATACACCAATTATCATGTTATTGATTAATGATCTGTATAATCCGTGTTTTGCTCTTTGGTCTTTATGATCAGACGATCTTTCTAATAAAACTTGATCGCCTTCAACTTTTACAGTAATGTCCGAAAACTCCTGAGTTAGTTGACCTTTTTTTCCTTTTACTGTAATGATACCGTCTTTAACTTCTACAGTTACTCCAGCAGCAATTACAATTGGGCTTTTACCTATTCTTGACATCTTATTTAGTCTTTAAAATTAGTATACGTAACAAATTACTTCACCACCTACATTTAATTGTTTCGCTTGTTTTCCAGTCATAAGACCTTTTGAAGTTGAAACAATTGCAATTCCTAATCCATTAAGGATTCTTGGTAATTTGGCAGCACCTGCATATTTACGTAAACCAGGTTTACTAATTCTTTGGATATCTTTAATTACAGGCTCTTTAGTATCTTTATCATACTTTAAAGCGATTTTGATTGAACCCTGAACAGAGTTGTCTTCAAATTTGTAACTCAAGATATAACCTTGATCAAATAAGATCTTAGTTATTTCTTTTTTTAGATTAGAAGCTGGAATTTCAACAACTTTGTGGTTTGCAGCCACAGCGTTACGAACTCTAGTCAAATAATCTGCAATAGGATCTGTATACATATGTATTTGATTGCGATTATGGTTTTCGGGAGACACCCGTCTCCCGAACCTTTAATCAATTAAAATTATTTTTTGGTTTGCAAAAGTAATAACTTTTTACGAGATTACCAAGATGCCTTTTTAACTCCAGGAATTAACCCATTGTTAGCCATTTCACGGAAAGTTACACGTGAAATACCGAATTGACGGATATACCCTCTTGGTCTACCTGTTAATTTACAACGATTGTGCAAACGAACTGGTGAAGCATTTTTAGGTAATTTTTGTAAACCTTCAAAATCTCCAGCTTCTTTCAAAGCTTTTCTTTTCTCAGCATACTTTGCTACCGTTTTTTCTCTCTTAACCTCGCGGGCTTTCATTGATTCTTTAGCCATGTCTTAATTCTTTTTAAAAGGTAATCCTAATTCAGCCAATAATGACTTTGCTTCCTTGTCTGTTTTTGCAGTAGTAACAAATGTAATATCCATTCCTGAAATTTTGTTCACTTTGTCAATATCAATTTCTGGGAAAATGATTTGCTCTAAAACTCCAAGATTGTAATTACCTCTTCCGTCGAAACCAGTAGCTTTGATACCACTAAAATCTCTAACGCGTGGCAAAGCAGAAGTTACAAGTCTATCTAAAAACTCATACATTCTTTCACCACGTAAAGTAACTTTCGCTCCAATAGGCATCCCTTTTCTCAATTTGAATGACGCAACGTCTTTCTTTGAAATTGTAGATACTGCTTTTTGTCCAGTGATCTTTGTTAACTCATCAACTGCATAGTCAATAAGTTTTTTATCAGATACAGCTGCACCAACTCCACGGCTCAAAACGATTTTTTCAAGTTTTGGAACTTGCATCACGTTTGTATATCCGAATTCCTCTTTAAGAGCAGAGATTACTCTACTCTTATATTCTTCTTTTAGTCTAGGTGTATATGCCATTACTATAGTACTTGATTAGATTTTTTTGAAAATCTTACTTTCTTATCTCCTTCTACTCTAATACCAACTCTAGTTGTTTCCTTAGTTTTAGGATCAATTAGTGAAATGTTGGATATTTGTATAGAAGCTTCTTTCTTAACGATACCACCTTGAGGGTTTTTAGCACTTGGTTTTGTATGTTTCGAAACCATGTTTACACCTTCAACTATCGCTTTATTTTTCTCACGGTAAACACGTAAAACTTTACCTTCAGCACCTTTATGGTCTCCAGCAATAACTCTTACGATATCTCCTGATTTTATTTTTAGCTTTATCATCTTAAAACGAATTAAAGCACTTCTGGTGCTAATGATACAATTTTCATGAATTGTTTTTCACGAAGTTCTCTTGCTACCGGACCAAAAACACGTGTTCCTCTCATTTCCCCTGCAGCGTTCAAAAGAACACATGCATTATCATCGAAACGGATATAAGAACCATCAGCTCTTCTCACTTCTTTTTTGGTACGTACAACAACTGCAGTTGAAACAGCTCCTTTTTTAACGTTACCGTTAGGAGTTGCATCTTTAATAGATACTACAATCTTGTCACCAACAGAGGCATACCTTCTTTTGGTACCTCCTAAAACACGGATAGTTAAAACTTCTTTTGCTCCCGTGTTATCTGCTACTTTTAGTCTTGATTCCTGTTGTACCATAATTATTTAGCTCTTTCTAAGATTTCAACTAATCTCCAACATTTTGTTTTACTTAAAGGACGCGTTTCGCTAATTCTTACAGTATCTCCAATGTTACAGTCGTTTGTTTCGTCGTGTGCAACATATTTCTTTGTTTTCAACACGAACTTACCGTATAATGGGTGTTTTACTTTTCTTACTTCAGCAATAACAATAGACTTATCCATTTTATTTGAAGTAACAACACCTATTCTTTCTTTTCTTAAATTTCTTTTTTCTTCCATCTTTCAGCAGAATACAATTATTGTAACTCTCTTTTAGTTAACTCTGTAGCCAATCTTGCAACTGTTCTTCTTACACTTCTAATTTGAAGCGGGTTCTCAATTGGAGAAATAGCGTGAGCCATTTTTAGGTCAGCATATATTTTCTTAGTTTGACTAAGTTTTTCTTGCAACTCCGCTGCAGAAAGATCTTTTATTTCTGATTGTTTCATAATATAAATTTAATTATGCTTCGAAATCTCTAGCAACGACGAATTTAGTTTTTACTGGAAGCTTTTGAGCTGCAAGACGTAAAGCCTCTTTTGCAACTGATAAAGGAACTCCTCCAACTTCAAACATAATTCTTCCGGGTTTAACAACGGCAGCCCAATATTCAACGGCACCTTTACCTTTACCCATACGTACCTCAAGAGGCTTCTTAGTAATTGGTTTGTCTGGAAATATTTTGATCCATAATTGTCCTTCTCTCTTCATGAAACGAGTTGCAGCAATACGCGCAGCTTCGATTTGACGAGACGTTAAGAACATTCCATCTTCATGTACAGATTTAATACCAAACATTCCATTAGAAAGTTCATGCCCTCTTTGAGAGTTACCTTTCATTTTACCTTTCTGTACCTTACGGTATTTTGTTCTTTTAGGCTGTAACATTTTTCTTTAGTTTAAAAATTTACTTTCTTTTACGAGCGTCTGGTTTTCCACCTTTATTAAAGGGCTTTCTGTCTCCTCTTGGAGAATCACCACCTTTACCACCACCAGTTCCAGATTGTTTTTTATCCATTCCTGCAAGTGGAGAAAGATCTCTCTTTCCATAAACTTCACCTTTCATGATCCATACTTTGATACCCATTCTACCATAAGTAGTGTGAGCTTCAGCCAAAGCATAATCAATATCAGCTCTGAAAGTTGATAGAGGAATTCTACCTTCTTTGAAACCTTCTGAACGCGCCATCTCAGCACCATTCAAACGACCAGAAATCAAAACTTTGATACCTTCAGCATTCATACGCATAGAAGCAGCAATAGCCATTTTGATTGCACGTCTGTAAGAAATACGGCTTTCGATTTGACGAGCGATGCTTGTCGCCACAAGATAAGCATCTAACTCAGGTCTTTTAATTTCAAAGATGTTGATTTGAACCTCTTTGTCAGTAACTTTCTTAAGTTCTTCTTTCAACTTGTCTACCTCTTGACCACCTTTTCCGATAATGATACCAGGTCTAGCAGTAGTGATAGTAACGGTTACAAGCTTCAAAGTTCTCTCAATGATTACTTTTGATACACTAGCTTTTGATAAACGAGCGTGGATATACTTTCTGATTTTGTGATCTTCGGCAAGTTTATCACCGTAATCATTTCCACCATACCAGTTTGAGTCCCATCCTCTGATGATACCAAGTCTATTTCCAATTGGATTTGTCTTTTGTCCCATGCTGCTTAAGAATTGCTTTGTGTGTTATTGATAGCTCCAAGCACGATTGTTACGTGATTAGAACGTTTTCTTATTCTGTGTGCACGACCTTGTGGAGCTGGACGAAGTCTTTTCAACATCATTCCACCATCTACTCTGATCTCTTTAACAAATAATCCAGCTTCTTCTAAATTACCTTCACTATTTTTTTGCTCCCAGTTGTTGATTGCAGATAATAATAGTTTTTCTAATTTTCTTGAAGCTTCTTTAGAACTGAATCTTAAGATGTTAAGTGCTCTTTCTACCTTCTGACCTCTTACCAAGTCCGCTACTAAGCGCATTTTTCTAGGTGAAGTAGGGCAGTTATTCAATTTTGCGAAAGCAATAGACTTATTAGCCTCTTTTCTCGCATCTGCTGTTTCTCTTTTACGAACTCCCATTGCTTCTTATTTTTTACCTTTATTTTTTGCTCCAGCATGACCTCTAAAAGATCTAGTTGGTGAAAACTCTCCTAATTTGTGACCTACCATGTTTTCTGTTACGTAAACTGGTACAAATTGACGACCGTTATGAACTGCGATAGTCTGCCCAACAAAGTCTGGAGTAATCATAGAAGCTCTAGACCAAGTCTTTACCACTCCTTTATTTCCGTTTTCAATGTTTTCTTGAACTTTCTTGTCTAACTTATAATGAACGAAAGGTCCTTTTTTTAATGAACGTGCCATATCTTATTATTTCTTTCTACGTTCTACGATATACTTGTTACTCGGGTTTTTCTTAGAACGAGTTCTATAACCTTTTGCTGGTATTCCATTTCTTGAACGTGGATGTCCACCAGAAGAACGTCCTTCTCCACCACCCATTGGGTGATCAACAGGGTTCATTGCAACAGGTCTTGTTCTAGGTCTTCTTCCTAACCATCTTGTTCTACCTGCTTTACCAGATACAACTAATTGGTGGTCTGAATTAGAAACTGCTCCAATTGTAGCTGAACAAGTTAACAAGATCAATCTTGTTTCTCCTGACGGCATTTTAATTGTAGCATATTTTCCATCTCTTGCCATTAATTGAGCAAATGTTCCAGCTGAACGAGCGATTACCGCACCTTGACCTGGGCGTAACTCAATACAAGAGATAACAGTTCCTAAAGGAATTCTGCTCAAAGGCAATGTATTACCAATTTCAGGTTGAGATTCTGGACCAGAAACTAATTTCTGACCAACTTTCAATCCGTTTTGAGCAATTACATAAGTTTTCTCTCCATCAGCATAAGCTAATAAAGCGATAAATGCAGTACGATTCGGATCGTATTCGATTGATTTCACTGTAGCCGGAATTCCGTCTTTAGTTCTTTTGAAATCAATAATACGATATCTCTGCTTGTGACCACCACCCGTATAACGCATGGTCATCTTTCCTTGACTATTTCTACCTCCAGAGTTTTTTATCGGCGCTATCAAAGAGCGTTCCGGCTTATCAGTTGTAATGGCGTCATAACCATTCACAACTCTAAATCGCTGACCTGGGGTAATAGGTTTTAATTTTCTTACTGACATTTTTCTATCTTAGATATTGTTGTAAAAATCAATTGTTTCTCCTTCTTGTACTTGAACAATCGCTTTCTTAATTGCATTTGTCTTTCCACTGATTAAACCACTCTTAGTGTATTTTGTAGTTCTATCCGGTCTTACGTTCATCGTGTTAACTGAAACGATAGTTACTCCATAAGCAGCTTCAACAGCTTTCTTAATCTGAACTTTGTTTGCTTTTTTGTCAACAACGAATCCGAAGCGGTTTAAAACTTCACTTTCTTTGGTTACTTTTTCTGTTACTATAGGTCTAATTATGATACTCATACTCCTATTATTTACTTAAATTTTCTTCAATTAACTCCAAAGAACCTTCTAAAAGCACTAAATTATTAGTGTTTAAAATAGCGTAAGTGCTTAATTCTGAGCTAGTTACGACATTTGAAGCCTTTAAATTGCGTGACGACAAATATACATTTTTATTTGACTCTCCCAACACAAATAGAGATTTTTTATTATCTAACCCTAAAGCTTTCAAAACGTTAATGAAATTTTTAGTGTTTGGAGTTTCAAAATTAAAGTCCTCAAGAACGATAATATTTGACTCTTTTGCTTTGATTGAGAAAGCAGATTTTCTAGCCAATCTTTTCAAAGATTTATTCAATTTAAATGAATAACTTCTTGGTCTTGGTCCGAAAACTGTTCCACCACCTTTAAACAATGGATTCTTAATACTTCCCGCACGAGCAGTACCTGTTCCTTTTTGTTTTTTAATCTTACGTGTACTTCCTGTCACTTCAGCTCTTTCTTTAGCTTTGTGAGTCCCTTGTCTTTGATTAGCAAGATATTGCTTAACATCAAGGTATACAGCGTGATTGTTTGGTTCAATTGCGAATACTGAATCAGAAAGTTGAACTTTTCTTCCAGTATCTTTTCCGTTGAAATCTAATACTTTTACTTCCATTACTTCTGAATGATTACATAAGAGTTTTTATGTCCAGGAACACATCCTTTAATAACAAGTAGGTTCTTTTCAGCAACTACTTTTAAAACTCTAAGGTTTTGTACTTTTACATTATCTCCTCCCATTCTTCCAGCCATACGCATTCCTTTGAATACTCTAGATGGATAAGAAGAAGCTCCCACAGAACCTGGCGCTCTTAAACGGTTATGTTGACCATGAGTTGCTTGACCAACACCACCAAATCCGTGACGTTTTACAACACCCTGAAAACCTTTACCTTTAGACACACCTTGTACATCTACAAATTCTCCTTCAGCAAAAATAGAAACATCGATAAGATCTCCTAATTTTTGTTCAGTTGCAAAATCTTGGAATTCAACGACTTTTTTCTTAGCAACAGTTCCAGCTTTTTTAAAGTGACCTAAAGCCGCTTTAGTAGAATGTTTCTCGTTTTTGTCATCGAAACCTAGTTGCAACGCTTCGTACCCGTCAACACCTTTGGTTCTGACTTGGGTAACAACACACGGCCCAGCCTCGATTACTGTACAAGGAATGTTTTTCCCGTTTTCGTCGAAAATACTAGTCATGCCGATTTTTTTACCAATTAACCCAGACATAAATATTAATTATTAATTACTAAAATTCCCTTCAATTTGAAAATAACAGAAATTTCCAAACAGGGAGTGCAAAAGTATACATTAAAATTGAATATACCAAACGGTTATAAAAATTAAATAGCTCATAATCAAAATCAAAGCACCAATCTCATCAACATCCACATTCCATTTCTTTAAAAAATTAATTTTTCTCATCTTAACCCTCAACATCATTTTCCTTAACAATTACATAATCTTCAAAAGAAAAAACTCCCTTAACAGCCTAAATTAAAGACATTTCGACAGAAACAGAAATAATTTATCAAAAATAAATACCTCAAAAAATTACTGTCAAAATTTTTAGCTATAAAAAAAAGCGAGACATTTCTGACTCGCTTTTTATATGCAAAATATAATAAAAAAATTATACTTTTATTTCTACTTCAACTCCACTTGGCAATTCAAGTTTCATTAATGCATCAATAGTTTTAGATGAAGATGAATAAATATCAATCAATCTCTTGTATGACATTACTTCAAATTGCTCTCTCGCTTTTTTGTTAACGTGCGGAGAACGCAATACAGTGAAAAGTTTTTTGTGAGTTGGTAACGGAATTGGACCTGTTACAACTGCTCCAGTAGTTTTTACTGTTTTTACGATCTTTTCAGCAGATTTATCCACCAACATGTGATCGTAAGATTTTAGTTTTATTCTGATTTTTTGACTCATTTTCTTAAGAATTAAGCGTTACCTTTTGCTTTTTTAATTACAGCTTCTGAAATATTAGAAGGTGTTTCTGCATAGTGAGAAAACTCCATTGTTGAAGTTGCTCTACCAGAAGACAATGTTCTTAATGTTGTTACATAACCAAACATTTCTGATAAAGGCACATCAGCTTTAATAGTTTTAGCACCGTTTCTGTCACCCATGTCATTTACCTGACCTCTACGACGGTTGATATCACCAACGATATCCCCCATGTTTTCTTCAGGAGTAATAACTTCCATTTTCATGATTGGCTCCAAAATAATCGCACCAGCAGCTTTAGCTACTTCTCTATAACCCATTCTAGCAGCTAACTCAAAAGAAAGTGCATCAGAATCGACAGGGTGGAAAGATCCGTCCGTCAAAGTTACTTTTAAACTATCCACTTGATAACCTGCCAATGGACCAGTTTTCATAGCTTCACGGAAACCTTTTTCTACAGAAGGGATATATTCTTTAGGAACGTTACCACCTTTTACTGCATTAATAAACTGTAATCCAACAGGAACTTTACCATCAACTTCATCAGCTGGCTCAAGTGTAAATACGATATCACCGAATTTACCACGACCCCCTGATTGTTTCTTGTAAGTTTCTCTGTGTGTAGCAGTTCTTGTAAACGCTTCTTTATACTCAACTTGAGGCTCACCTTGGTTTACTTCAACTTTAAATTCACGTTTCATACGATCTACTAAGATATCCAAGTGAAGCTCACCCATACCAGAGATAATAGTTTGTCCTGAAGCCTCATCTGTTCTAACTGTAAATGTTGGATCTTCTTCAGCTAATTTAGCCAAAGCCATACCCATTTTATCAACGTCAGCTTTAGTTTTAGGTTCAATTGCAATACCAATTACCGGTGCAGGGAATTTCATAGACTCAAGAATGATTGGGTGCTTTTCATCACACAATGTATCTCCAGTTTTGATATCTTTAAATCCAACAGCAGCTCCAATATCTCCAGCCTCAATATATTCGATTGGATTTTGTTTGTTAGCGTGCATTTGGTAGATACGAGAAATTCTTTCTTTATTTCCTGAACGAGTGTTCAAAACGTAAGAACCAGCATCTAAACGACCTGAGTAAGCACGGAAGAAAGCTAAACGACCTACGAATGGGTCAGTAGCAATTTTAAATGCCAAAGCAGCGAACGGCTCTTTTACATCTGGACGACGTAAGATTTTAGTTTGATCTTCTTCTAATAATTCAGCATCATCAGGGTGAATCCCTTCGATACCTTCCTTATCCATTGGAGAAGGTAAATATTTACAAACCGCATCTAACATGAATTGAACTCCTTTGTTTTTGAAAGAAGAACCAGCAATCATCGGGATGATAGCCATATCCATAGTAGCAGCTCTTAAAGCATTGTTGATTTCTTCCTCTGTAATAGAGTTTTCATCTTCCATGAATTTCTCTAAAAGATTTTCATCGTAGTCAGCAACTGCTTCAATAAGAATTGATCTGTATTCTTTAACCTCTGCAATCATATCCTCAGGAATTGGCACAATATCAAAAGTTGCCCCTTGAGTAGCATCATGCCAAATGATAGCTTGGTTTTTTACTAAATCTACAACACCTTTGAAATCATTTTCTTCACCAATTGGCAAAGTGATCGCAACAGCATTTGATTTCAACATATCACGAACTTGTTGACAAACTGCCAAAAAGTTAGATCCTTGACGGTCCATTTTGTTTACGAATCCCATACGTGGAACTCTATATTGATCAGCAAGTCTCCAGTTAGTTTCTGACTGAGGCTCAACACCATCAACAGCACTAAACAAGAAAACCAATCCATCAAGTACACGTAAAGAACGGTTTACCTCTACAGTAAAGTCAACGTGTCCAGGAGTATCAATAATATTAAAGTGGTATGGCAAAGACTCAGGCAAAATCTTACCTTGCTCAGTTGGAAAGTTCCACTCACAAGTTGTCGCAGCCGAAGTAATTGTAATACCTCTTTCTTGCTCTTGAGCCATCCAGTCCATTGTTGCAGCACCATCGTGTACTTCACCAATTTTGTGTGACTTTCCAGTATAAAAAAGGATACGCTCAGTTGTTGTTGTTTTACCAGCATCAATGTGAGCAGCAATTCCAATATTTCTTGTATATTTTAAATCTCTAGCCATTTCTTACGAATTAAAATCTAAAGTGAGAGAAAGCTTTGTTAGCTTCTGCCATCTTGTGAGTATCCATTCTTTTCTTAACCGCAGCACCTTCTTCTTTAGCAGCAGCTAAACATTCTGACGCTAAACGTTGTGCCATAGATTTTTCATTTCTTCTTCTAGAATAAAGTATTAACCACTTCATTGCCATAGAAATTTTTCTGTCTGGTCTAATTTGCATTGGAATTTGAAATGTAGCTCCACCAACTCTACGACTACGTACTTCTACGTGAGGCATAACGTTTGTTAACGCATCTTTCCAAATTTCTAATGAAGATTTTTCTGAATCCTGCTTCTTAGACTCAATGATGTCAATAGCATCATAAAATACTTTGAAGGCTGTAGATTTCTTACCATCCCACATTAAGTTGTTCACAAAACGTGTTACCAATTGGTCATTAAACCTTGGATCTGGTAAAAGTGGTCTTTTCTTTGCCGCTCTTTTTCTCATGTCTTTTTTTTAATAAAAAGTTATAGGTTATCCGTTAAATGTTATGTGTTACAGACTTCAACTTTCGTCAATAATCCCCAACCCTTAACTCCTAACCTCCAACTCTTAACGTTTTAAATTACTTTTTTGCTTCTTTTGGGCGTTTAGCACCGTACTTAGATCTTCTTTGCGTTCTTCCTGCAACTCCTGACGTGTCAAGCGCTCCACGAACGATATGATATCTAACACCTGGTAAATCTTTTACCCTTCCACCTCTAACTAATACTATCGAGTGCTCTTGTAAATTGTGTCCTTCTCCAGGGATGTAAGCATTCACCTCATTACCATTTGTCAAACGTACACGCGCAACTTTACGCATTGCAGAGTTTGGTTTTTTTGGTGTAGTAGTGTAAACACGCGTACAAACCCCTCTTCTTTGAGGACAAGAATCTAAAGCAACCGATTTACTCTTCTTAGTTATCTGAGTTCTTCCTGTTCTTACTAATTGTTGAATTGTTGGCATAATTAATACTAAAAATTTATTATGTATATTAAATTCCCGCTTTTTACGGGGTTGCAAATGTATAAAATAATTTTCACTATACAAACGTTAATTCATTAATTTTCAATAACATTATTTATCCTTATGATTTTAGAAACAAACGATAGATATTTGCAATACTTTTAATAAATGAAAAAATTGCTTTCAAAACGTTTTTTATACCTACTCCTTTTTTGTGCAAGCGTTTCCTGCTATGCCCAAAATTTTCATTTAAAAATAAACGGTTCTAACAAAAATCAAACCCAAACAATTGATTCTCTAAACTATACAACCATTCATCCCAATATCAAATCACTGTTTGACGAAATAAAAAATACTTCTGAAAAATTATCTAAAAAAGGCTACATAGACAATCAAACATTAAAAACAGACAAAACAAATGACAGTACATACATTGCAACAATAGACCTGAATAAGAGAATAAAGTACATTCATATATATATAGGAGCAAATAATTCTTTTTTCAATTTATCAGATACAAAAAAAGACACTTTAGTTATCCCATACGAAGAAATCGAAAATTTTCTTAACCAAAAGATAATTGATGCAGAAAAAAAAGGCTTTGCTTTAAGCAAAATAAAACTTGAAAATATTCAGCAAAAAAACCTAACTATCTATGCCAATCTAAATTTTAAATCAGAAAAAAAACGCAATATAAATTCAATCATCATCAACTATCAAAATAGCAATCGCAAAGATTATTTCCCAAAAGGACATCTAAAACAACTGAATAAAAAATACCTTAACAAAACCTTTAATCAAGAAGTTGTAAAAGAACTGCATGACGACATAAATAACTTTGATTTTGTCACTCAAACCAAATACCCTGAAATCCTTTTTACTAACGATTCTACAAAAATATACGCTTACATAGAAAAAAGAAAAGCCAATACTTTTGACGGCTACATTGGATTTTCAAACGAAGAAAACAAAAAAGCAACCCTTAATGGCTATTTAGACATTTCGTTATTAAACACACTCCATGCCGGAGAACAATTCTCATTGTATTGGAAAAGCGATGGAAATCAGCAAAAAACCTTTAATACCAAAATAGAAATCCCATACATCTTTAACTCATCGTTGGGATTAAAAGCGCAATTAAACATTTTTAAACAAGACAGTACTTTTCAAAATACTAAAACAGCGATCGACCTGGGGTATTATATAAATTATAATTCAAAAATATACCTAGGTTATCAATCGACAGAATCAAGCGATATTCAAAATACTAATAACACAACAATCAGCGATTTTAAAAACTCCTATCTCACCTCTACTTTTGATTACAAAAAAACAGATTATTCTAACAATCTATTTTCAAAAAAAGCTTACCTAAACTTTTTAATTGGCTATGGAAAAAGAAACACCAATGGTGATCCGGAAACAGCTGAATCGAGTAAACAATTTTACAGCAGCATCAATCTTTCTTACAATTTTGAACTAAACAAAAAAAACTTTATCTACATCAATTCACAGAATCTTTATTTAAAAAGTAAAAACTATATCACAAATGAACTTTTCCGTTTTGGAGGACTTAACTCAATTAGAGGTTTTTCAGAAAACAGCTTACAAGGAAACACCAGCAACCTACTTATAACCGAATATCGCTACTTGACATCTCAAAACTTATACCTACACAGCATCCTCGATTACGGAATTTACCAGGACCAAACATCTCCACAAAACAGCAAAAAATTTAACACTTTACTCTCTATTGGTGTAGGATTTGGACTATTAACAAAAAACGGTCTTTTAAAGCTAATTATAGCAAACGGAAGCACAAATAACGCAGAAATAAAATTTTATAACAGTATTCTCAATATATGTTACAATGTTAAATTTTAATCTCTAATTTAAATCTGTTAACAAAATATTAGGACTTTTGGGAATTAATTACGAATATTACATAACTAATTCAAAATATTTGATAATATGAAACCAAAGTTAAACAGATTTCTAGTGCTTTTATTAGCACTAATCGTGCAACTAACCTTTGCACAAGAAAGAACTGTTTCAGGAACTGTTACCGATGATGCAGGCATGCCTTTACCAGGCGTGAGTGTATTAGTAAAAGGTACAAAAGCTGGAACGCAAACAGATTTTGATGGTAAATACTCCATCAAAGCAACATCAAGTCAAGTTTTAATTTTTAGCTACATTGGGATGAAATCTCAAGAAATAGCTGCAAGTTCATCTCAAGTAAATGCCAAATTATCAGGAGACGCCCAACAACTTGGAGAAGTTGTAGTTACAGCCTTAGGTTTATCAAGAGAAAAAAAATCTCTTGGATACGCAACGCAAGAAGTAAAAGGTGAAAACCTTGCGGCAGTAAAAAGTGACAACTTTGTAAACGCAATCTCTGGTAAAGTTTCTGGGGTGCAAGTAAAAAGAACCACCAATTTTGGAGGTTCAACCAATATTGTTATTAGAGGAAATTCATCTTTAACCGGAAATAACCAAGCCCTATTTGTTATTGACGGGGTTCCGGTAAGCAACAACAACTCAAACTCACGTGACCAAGAACAATCTGGAGCAGGTTACGACTACGGTAGTGCCGCATCTGACATTAACCCTGAAGACATCGAGTCTATAAACGTTCTTAAAGGATCTGCTGCAAGTGCACTTTACGGATCAAGAGCTGCTAACGGGGTTGTAGTAATTACAACCAAAAAAGGAAACAAAAAAGGAAAAGGATATTCTATAACTGTAAATTCAGGTGTGACAGTAGGATCTATTGATAAAAGCACTTTTATAAAATATCAAAATCAATATGGTGGTGGATATGGCCCTTACTATGGCCCGGACGAAGATTCTTACCTAGATCATATTGACATAGATGGAGACGGAGTCTTAGACAATGTAACCCCTTTAACAGAAGACGCTTCTTATGGTCAAGCATTCAATCCAAATTTATTGGTATACCAATGGGATGCATTTTACCCGGAATCTCCAAACTACATGAAAGCGACTCCATGGGTTGCTGCAAAAAACGGACCTATAACATTCTTTGAAAAACCTGTAGCTGTAACTAATTCTATTTCGATAGATAAAGGTTTAGAAAATGGCTATTTAAGATTAGGAATAAACAACCTCGATCAAAAAGGTCTTATGCCAAACAGTACTTTAAAAAGAAATACCTTTACATTAGCTGCATCAACTCTTATCAACGATAAACTAACAGTAGCCGGATATGGTAATTTCACCAAAACAAATACAATTGGAAGAAACAACACAGGTTACAACGACAACATTGCTGGTAACTTTAGACAATGGTGGCAAACTAACGTCGACCTTAAAAGCCTAAAACAAGCTTACGACTTAACTGGACGAAATGTAACATGGAACCCAAATTCATATACCAATCCAGCACCAATATTCTGGGACAACCCTTACTTTCAACGTTATGAAAATTATGAATCAGACAGCAGAAGCAGATTTATTGGTAATATTTCATTAAACTATAAAATTGCAAGCTGGCTAGATGCTTTCGGAAGAATGTCTGTCGATACTTATGACGAACTTCAAGAAGAAAGAAGAGCAATTGGTAGTGTACCTGGTAATTTTGGAATTGGAACTGGCGGAGGCGATGGATCTACCAACAGAAGCCCTGCTCCATCAGGATATTCAAGAAAAAACATAGGCTTTAGCGAGTACAACTATGATTTCATGTTAAACTACAACACAGATATTACTGAAAAATTAAACCTTAAAGGAGTAGTCGGTGTAAACATTAGAAGAAGTTTTTACAATTCTATCTTTGCAGCAACAAATGGAGGATTAGCCATCCCAAAATTATACGCATTACAAAATACAGCAAGTCCACTTTTAGCACCTATTGAAAGAGAAGAATCAATTGGAGTTGACGGTATTTATGCAAGTGCTTCTTTTGGATATGCAGATTACTTATTCCTTGAAGGAACAATTCGAAGAGACCACTCTTCAACACTTCCTGAGGCAAATAGCTCTTATTACTACCCATCAGTTTCATCAAGTTTTGTATTCTCTAAATTTATAGATGCAGACTGGTTATCATTTGGAAAAGTAAGACTTAATTATGCCGAAGTTGGAAACAGCCCAGGCTTCGATAGAATTCTAGACACTTACGCTGTAAACACAGCTTTTGGAGCTGCATCTGCCTCTGTAAAAGATACCAAAAACAATCCAAATCTAAAACCAGAACGTACAAAAAGTTACGAAGCAGGTTTAGAACTTTCATTTTTTAAAAAGAGACTTGGTCTTGATTTCTCTTATTACAAATCAAATTCAATCGACCAGATAATTCCATTGAGACTAACCTCTTCAACTGGTTATTTATACGAATTAATTAATGCGGGAGAAATAGAAAACAAAGGGATTGAAATCTCTCTAAATGGTACTCCAATAAAAACAGAGAATTTCTCATGGGAAATAAACCTAAACTGGGCCAGAAACCGAAACAAAGTATTAAATCTTTTAGATGGTATTGACAACTTACAATTAGGATCTTTTCAAGGAGGTGTAACCATCAATGCCGCAGTAGGACAACCATACGGCGTAATTTATGGTACTCAGTATACTTACTTAAACGGACAAAGAGTTGTTGATCCTGCTAATGGACAATACATTAAAACTTCAACTTCTGACAATGCAATTGGGAATGCCAATCCAGATTACACAGGTGGTTTAAACAACAAGTTCACCTACAAAAACTTCTCTTTAGAATTTTTGATTGACATGCAAAAAGGCGGACAAATATTCTCATTAGACCGCTACTATGGTTTAGCAACTGGTGTACCAGATGACACAGCATTCTTAAACGACCTTGGAAACCCTGTTAGAAATCCTATAACTTCTGGAGCTGATAGCGGAGGATTTATCAACCCAGGAGTAAATCCTGATGGATCTGTAAATACAACCCGAATCAACGCAAGCCGATTTGGAGCACAAGGATACAGAAGAGGTCTACCAGACGAAGCATTTGTTTATGATGCTAGTTATATTAAATTAAGACAAACTGCAATTTCATACTCCCTAACAGAAAAAGTATTAAAAAACACTTTCATGAATGGAATGACATTTAGTATTGTTGGAACAAACCTTTGGATTATACACAAAAACCTACCAGACGCAGATCCTGAATCAGGATTAGGAGCAGGTAACTTGCAAGGCTACTCAACAGGATCTTTACCATCTACAAGAGACATTAGCTTCAACATTAAAATCCAATTTTAAATCAAGAAATCATGAAAAAAATATCTTTAATTCTACTCGCAGCAATATCAATATGGTCTTGCTCTGAGAATATAGAAGACTTAAACGTGAACGTTAAAGATCCATCAAATGTACCTGGAGAAGCTTTATTTACTAGTGCTCAAAAGAGCTTAGTTGACCAAATGGTCAATACCAACGTAAACAACAATATCTTCAGATTGCTAAATCAATACTGGACAGAAACCGTTTATACCGATGAAAGTAACTATGATTTAGTAACACGAACAATTCCGGAACAACATTGGCAATTTCTATATAAAGACGTATTAAAAGACCTTGATCAGAGTGCTAAAAACATCACAAACACTCCTCTTGGCTTAACCGAAAATCCGTTAGACAAGCAAAACAAACTTGCTATTATAGAAATTTTAAATGTTTATACTTATTCAGTTTTAGTAGACACATTTGGAAACGTTCCTTATACTCAAGCTTTAAACTTAAACTACAAAACTCCTAAATACGATGATGCCCTTACTATCTACAAAGATCTTATTGGTAGATTAAACAAGGCTATTGCAAATCTAAATACAGGCGGAAAAAGTTTTGGAGGTAGTGATAGGATGTACAGTGGCGACATAACTAAGTGGCTTAAATTTGCAAATACACTAAAACTAAGAATGGGTATTACCATATCAGATATTCCATCTGAAAGCGCCTTAGCACAAGCAACTGTCTCTAGTGCCGCTCCTTTTGTATTTGAATCAAATCTTGATAATGCAGATTTAAAATACTTAACTGCTACACCAAATACAAATCCTTTATATGTAGATCTTGTCGCAAGTGGTCGTTCAGATTTCGTTCCAACAAGTACATTAATTGATGCGATGCAAACCTTGGAAGATCCAAGATTAGCAAAATATTTTGACAGCAATCAAGATGACCCATCCACACCTCAAATAGAATATATTGGAGGCGAAAATGGCGCAAGTAATTCATTCGCAAATACAACGCATATAACACCAACAGTTCAAGTACCTGATTATCCAGGAACAATTCTAGATTATGCCGAGACTCAGTTCTTATTAGCAGAAGCCGCGGAAAGATCTCTTTACGGAACTCCTGCGGATGCTGAATCTCATTATAACGCAGCTATAACAGCATCAATATTAGATTGGGGAGGAACCGCAGCAGATGCAACGACATATTTAGCAAATCCAGCAGTTGCATACACAACCGCTACAGGAACATGGAAACAAAAAATTGGAACTCAAAGCTGGATTGCTACATACAACAGTCCATTTGAAGGCTGGTCTTCATATAGAAGACTTGACTTCCCGGTTTTAGCAACACCAGCAGATGCCGTATCAGTACTACCTCTTCGTTATACATATCCAATTATCGAACAGTCTTTGAACAAAGCAAGCTACACAGAAGCAAGTTCAGCAATCGGAGGAGATGCAGTAGCAACAAAATTATTTTGGGATAAGTTTTAATCATAAAACATTAATCATATTAATTCAAAACAGTTGCAGAAAGAAATCTTTTTGCAACTGTTTTTATTTTAAAAATTTCTTTACAATAAATTTACATTACCAAAAAAAATATTCACGATTAAATCATCAATTAAAAAGACACAAACCAAGCAGATTGCAATCGAAAACATATAAAAAAGAAGCTTCTTTCAAATTTTAATACTCAAAAAACAAATCTACTTATTCTTCAAACTACATCACCTTTTACTCCATTGTCTTTTACAGAATAAATACTCTATTGCAGAATCATGACGTTTTTAACAAAATACAATACTTAAGCCTGCCTGTTTTCCAAAGACAAAAGTTATAAAAAAAACAATTGAATAGGCTTCTACAATAAATTTAACATTTGTTGCCTTGGTAATATTTTTAATTATTCTCAAATTTAACACTAAAAATTACGGATTTGCAATTTTAAGACGCTTTTTATCAATAAAAGAGCAATTTCCTACCTCAAAATCATAATTTAACTAAAAAAAAAGCTTTTTATATTAGGTAGATTAACAAATTATTAAGATTTTTGTCGAACTAATTCAAAATATTTAAAAATGAAACTAAAGTTCAATGGATTCTTAGTACTATTGTTAGTACTAGTTGCGCAACTTACTTTTGCGCAAGAAAGAGCTGTTTCTGGAACAGTTTCTGACAATGCAGGAATGCCTTTACCGGGTGTTAGTGTATTAGTTAAAGGAACAAAAACAGGAACGCAAACAGACTTTGATGGTAAATACTCTATCAAAGCATCTTCAAGCCAAGTTTTGGTATTTAGCTACATTGGGATGAAAACCCAAGAGGTAACAGCTTCTTCATCTGCTGTGAATGTAAAATTAGCCGATGCTGGTGCACAAGAACTAGAAGGTGTTGTTGTAACTGCTTTTGGTATCAAAAGAGAGAAAAAATCTCTTGGTTACGCAACAACAACTTTAAAATCTGAACAAATTACTGCTGTAGTAAACACAAACCCATTTGAAACACTTTCTGGTAAAATTGCCGGGGTTGATATTTCAGCTCCATCTCAACCGGGAGCGTCAACTAAAGTAATCATCCGTGGTTTAAACACTATTACAGGAAATGCTGGCCCTCTTTACGTTGTTGATGGATCTCCAATTAACAATAGTGGATCAGGTACTGGTAATGACGGAGTAGCAACAACTACAAGATCTTACGATGCTGGTAACGGTATTAGTGACCTTGACCCTAACAATATAGAGAGCATGACAGTTCTTAAAGGTGCTGCTGCATCTGCATTATACGGTTCAAGAGCTGGTGGTGGTGTAATCATTATTACAACTAAAAAAGGAAAAGCAAACACTGGAATTAAAGTTGACTTATTAGCTTCAACAGAATTCAGTGAAGTAGCAAGAGTTCCTCACTTACAAAACCAATTTGGACAAGGATGGAATGGTGTTGGATATTCAGGATCTAATTCTTACAGTAATGAAAATGGTTCTTGGGGACCTGCCTTCAATGGAGAAGTTAGACCTTGGGGAACAATATACCAAAACACTCAACAAATCAAACCTTACGTAGGATTAAAAGACAATGTAAGAGATTTCTACAACACAGGAACATTATCTACACAATCTGTAACTCTTAGTGGTGGTGGTGATACTTCTGATTTCTCTTTAGTATTTTCAAACGTAAACAGTGATGGAGTTGTGCCTTCTGATGCTGATTTATACAAAAAACAATCTTTAGGATTTAATGGTGGATTGAAATCAAACAAATTCACATTAAGAACATCTATCAATTATGTTTACAAAGACCAAGGTGTTGTAAATACAGGACAAGGTGATGACGCTGGTCAAGGTTCAACATTGCAACAAGAATTGTTACAAATTCCAACAGATATCAGTATCGTTGATTTAGCGGACTACAAAAACAACCCGTTTAACAACGCTAGTTATTACTTTACTCCTTATGCTGGAAATCCTTATTTTTCAATAAACGAAAACAGTACAAAAATTTACGGAAATAACCTTTTTGGAAACGTAAACTTAGGTTATAAAATTACTGACAAAATTACTGCTACATGGCAAGTTGGAGGTAACGTAAGATCTGAAAGATTCAAAAGTTATGGATCTATTGTAGATTACGAACCAGGAAGCCCTCAATTTGGTGCTAAAAACGTAATTGTAGGTGGAGTTACAGAAGGAAGATCAGAATATAGTGAATTTGACACTTTCTTCAACCTTAACTACAATACAAATTTAAGCGAAGACTGGACTTTAAATCTTTTAGGAGGTGTGAACTTTAACAAAAGAGAAACTGACGAATTATTCAATACAGTTACAGGTCTAGGTATTAAAAACTACTATGAGCTTTCTAACTCAGCGTCAAGACCAGTAATTACACAAAATAACTTGGTAAGAAAAACTGGTGCTGTTTATGCATCTGCTGAATTTGCTTTCAAAAACAGATATTTCGCTACCATTACAGGAAGACAAGATGTCACTTCTACATTACCAATTGGTAACAATTCATACTTTTATCCTGCAGCGTCTCTTGGAGCCATTGTTATTGATAACGGTAGTACTTTCTTAAAATTAAGAGGTGCAGCTTCTAAAATTGCAAATGACACTGAACCATACAATACTGAAAATGCATATGTACCTGGATCAGCTTTAGCAAACTTTGGTGTTATAACATCTCCAATTGGAGGAGTTAGTTACTACGAAGCATCTGCAAGACTTGGAAACTCCCAATTAAAACCAGAGTCTACAGTTGAATTTGAAGTTGGAGCTGAAGGATCTTTCTTAAAAAACAGAATTAGCTATGATCTTGCTTTATATCATAAAACAACTTCTGACCTAATTGTATTTTTACCTTTAGACCCATCTACAGGATTTACATCTAAAGCTATTAATGCTGCAGAAATTGTAAACAAAGGTATCGAGCTATCTCTTACTGGAAGTCCAATTAAAAACAAAGACTTCACTTGGAATATTACTTACACGTTCACTAAGAACTTAAACGAAGTTACAAAGACTGCTGAAGGATTTGACACTATCGATTTAGCTACTGGTTATTCAGTAACTTACAGAGCGACTAAAGGACTACCAATAGGAGAATATTATGCTTATGTTCCTAAAACAAATGCAGCAGGGCAAACTGTCGTAAATGCAAGCACAGGAATGTACGAACTTAGCGATGGTATTCAACGTGTTGGAAACTCACAACGTGATTTCGTAATGGGTTTACAAAATACTTTTAAATACAAAAACTTCAACCTAGGATTTTCATTAGATTGGAAAGAAGGTGGAGAAATGTACTCTTATACTAAAAGACTTTCTCATTTCGTAGGAAATGGTATTGAAACTACATATAATGACAGAAATACATTTATCGTTCCTAACTCTGTTAACGAACACGTAGACGCAACTACAGGTGCTGTAACATATACAGAAAATACAACTCCAGTTACTTTTGCTAAAATAAATTCTTTCTATAACACTCAGGATAATCCTGCTTACGAAAACAACCACGTAATCGACAAAACTTTTGTTAGATTAAGAGAGGTTAACTTTAACTATGATTTCCCTTCTGCATTAAGCAAAAACATGGGGCTAAACAAAATCACACTTGGAGTTTATGCAAGAAATCTTTTCATGTGGACACCTGGCGACAACCCTTACGTTGACCCAGAAGTATCAACATACGGAGCACAACGTGCGATTTCAGATTTCGGAGAATTCGGATCTAACCCATCACAAAGATCAATCGGTGGAGTTTTAAAATTATCATTCTAAAATAAAATATAGAAAAATGAAAAAAATAGCAACATTAATAACAGCGCTTTTCTTATTAGTGTCATGTGACGAAACATTTGACATTAATAGAGATCCGGACTTATTGCCTGTAGGCCAAGCGTACAGTACTATACTTCCTGCAGGTATTGCAGGGGTTGCAGGAGCGCAAGGATCTTACTATGCTATAGTAGGAGGATTTTGGTCACAATTTTGGACACAAAACACCACTTCAAATCAATACAAAGACGTTGACCAATACAGTATTGGAACAAATGATTATCAACTTGGTTGGACTGCAATGTACGATGCGTTAAACGACATTAGAGTCGTAAAAGCAAAAGCATTAGCAGAAGGTAACTGGAACTATTTTTTAATAGCTACAGTACTTGAAGTACAAGCTTCTCAAGTAATGACAGATTTGTATGACGATATTCCTTATGCTGAGGCAAACAATCCTCTAATCTTACAACCAAAATTCAATACTGGAAAAGAGACATATGATTTAATGATCGCTGATTTAAAATTAGCATTATCAAAAGATCAAAATGCATCTATAGGTGACAAGCCTGCTAAAGATGATTTTATTTTTGGTGGAGATATGACAAAGTGGACTAAATATGGTAATACATTATTATTAAAGTTGCACATGAGGTTAACTGAAGTGAATCCAACTCTAGCTCAGTCAGGAATTAAAGCTTTAATTGATTCAGGTGCTCAATTCTTAGATATTGATGCATCAATGCACAACTTTGAAGATGCTGATAGTAAAAGTAACCCTTTGTTTGAATCAGACAGAAGACAATTGAATACTACTTTAAATCTTAAAGCAAGTACAACCTTATACTCTTACCTAGATGTAAACGCTGATCCACGTATAGCTAAATATTACGAAAATGGAGGAACTTCCCTAGGGAAAGCTAATAATCAAGGTGACTTCTTAAACAATGCTACTGGTCTTTCAACAGTAATATTGGCTCCTAAAACTCCTGTATATTTCATTAGCGCTGAAGAAAGTTACTTTTTACAAGCAGAAGCTCTTACTAGATATTATGCCGGTGCTGGTGCTAAAGCAAAATATGACCTAGCTGTTGCTGCAAATTTCGCTAAAAATTCTAGTACTGATGCTCCAATAAGTGCTACTGCTTTATTAGCTGCTGGAGGAAAATATGAATTCCCTGCAGCAGGAACTGCAGCACAGATTGAAGCAATTATTACTCAAAAATGGATTGCAAGTTTCCCTGGAAACGGTTATGAATCATTTATGGAGCAAAATAGAACAGGTTACCCAAAAGTATCTGCTGTTGCTCAAGATGACGAAGACTATCTTGCTGGACAATTTGCCGTATCTGTTCAAAGTGTTATTGGAAATAAATTCCCAAAAAGAATTGTGTTACCGAATACAGTAAAAACAAGAAACCCTAATGCTCCTGCATTAAAAGCAATATCACTTCCGGTATGGTGGGATGTTAACTAAAAAATTAAAACGATGAAAAAAATATTTATATACTTAATGGTAGTTTCAGGACTATTGTTAACTTCTTGTTCAGAGTCTACTGATAATGTTTCAAAGGTAACGGCTTACGCAAACATGTCACTAAATGGAGATGCACTTGTTGTTTTAACTCAAGGAGAAACATATACAGAACAAGGTGCTAAAGCTGAAGCCGGTGGAAAAGTACTTGAGGTAAAAATTGACGGTACGGTAGACACAAGCAAACCTACTATGTACAAAATTAATTACTCTGCAACAAATAGTGATGGTTTTCCAGCTTACCTAACTCGTACAGTTGTTGTATTAAGCAACAAACCTAGCACAATAGATTTGACTGGAACTTTTCTTAGAAATGGTAACCCTAACACTGTAACAAAAATATCTGACAGAAAATACAAGTGTGACAATGCAACAGGTTATAACGTAGCTAAAGACTTTATAACTTTAGAATTCTACAATATAGATGACAAGCAAATTTACGCTCCTTTTCAAGAAAACACTTCTACATCAGGAATCTCTGCAGAAAGTAACATTGGAACCATTACTGACAAAAACAACTGGAAATGGGTAATTTATGCTTCAGCAGTCTTCGGTACAGCTGAGAGAATATTTAAACGATAATTTAAAAATATTAAGATGAAAAAATTAAAACAAAATATAGCACGCATACTTGTAGCGGTACTTGTAGCTACTTCATTTGCATCTTGTGATGAAGTTGGAGATACTGATCCAGGAGGAACGTCTGTTGAATCTATGGCTGGAGATTGGTACATCACTCTTACCGATACAAATGGTAAAGTTCAAGCAGCAAATGCTTTGCACTCTACGTACAACACGGCAGCAAACGACAATACAATGTGGATTGATGATGCAAAACATGGATATGCTATTAAATGTAAAGTAACTGTTGATGTTAAAGCTGGAACTTTTTCTGCGACCGATTCAGCAAACATATTAGACACAGGTACTGTAACAATTACAAATGGTAAAATAGAAAAAGGAGCTGCAACTAGTAAAGGTGGTCACAAAGTTGACAAAATCTCTTTTACAGCTCATTTTAGTTACGATCCAGCTGGATATGATATCAATTACGTAGGAGGAAAAAGAACTGGTTTCTTCGAAGATGAATACTAGAACTTAGATTCTACTATATTACAACTAAACCATCCCATTATTTGGGATGGTTTTTTTTTATAAACATTATACCTATATTTGCCTCATGGAAAAAGAACATCAAATATTTGGAATTAGAGCCATTATAGAAGCAATTCAAGCAGGAAAAGAAGTTGATAAAGTATTTATACAAAAAGAAATTTCTGGAGAATTAATGAAAGATTTAATGAAGGTCATGAAACGTGCCAACATTAATTTCTCATACGTACCTGTAGAAAAGCTAAATAGACTAACACCAAACAATCATCAAGGTGCCGTTGCGACAATCTCCCCTATTGGTTTTATCGAATTAGAACATTTGGTTGAATCAACAATTGAATCTGGTTCAAAACCATTATTTTTGATACTAGACCAGATTTCTGACGCCCGAAATTTTGGAGCCATTATTAGAACTGCTGAATGTACCGGAGTAAACGGAATTATTGTTCAAAAAGCAGGATCAGCACCTGTAAATGGAGATACAGTTAAAACATCAGCTGGTGCGGTTTTCAACGTTCCGATTTGTAAAGTTGAGCACATAAAAGACGCTATCTTCTATCTTCAAGGATCAGGAATAAAAACTGTTGCTGCAACTGAAAAAACAGATCAAAACATTTACGATATAGCATTAAACGAACCCGTAGCAATTATCATGGGATCAGAAGACAGAGGAATAAACCCATCTGTACTTAAAATTGTTGACGAAAAAGCAAAATTACCAATGTTCGGAACAATCGGATCTCTAAATGTTTCTGTAGCTTGTGGAGCATTTTTATACGAAGCTGTTCGCCAAAGAAGTTAAATAGTATTGAGAATTAAGATGACAAATAAATCTATTATGAATGTCTTCAAAATCTATTCTTAACATATTCTTTCATAAAATCTGTTGCTTGTTTGTAATTTTATTAATTACAAACTTAAGCTACGGACAAACTACAACATACGGACAATCCTGGAATGAAATTCAGTTTAATAGAACCATAAACGAAAAATGGTCTACCGAACTCGATCTCGGCTCCTCTTATAGCAGTACCGCAACTTCATCGAATATTTTTCAGCAAAACATTCAAAAATCATTTAGAGTATGGGGACATTACTATCTATCACCTCGATGGAAACTCTCAACTTTTGCTGCTTACTACGACAATAAAGATGTGCCAGAAATTGGCCAGTTTAAATCTCCTGAATGGAGATTTGCGTTACAAGGAATATACTACTTTCATAAGACCGGATATACTTTAAGCACCCGAATGAGAATGGAACTTCGTCATATAAGAAATGGCGAAGATGATTATGAAAATGTAGTAAGATATCGCCAACAGATAAAATATATAAAACCCATAAATAGTAAAATTTTACGAGAAGGAGTTATATATGCTGTTGCTTCAGATGAATTATATTTTAAATCCGGTACAAAGGTTACCGGTTTAAGTTTTTTTGACCGAAACAGATTTACTATTGGAGCGGGTTATTTATTTACTGATGATATTCAAGTAGAATTAGCGTACGCAAACGAATATTTACCAAGAGACAATGAGAATCAAATTGTAAATGCCGCTTCCTTCACAATTACGTTCAATAATCTTTTCAAAACTATTCAGAAAAAGTTATCTCATAATAACGATAATACAAAAACCGACGATTAACTTTTACTTTTCTTCTTTTATTTTTCTTCCTTCTTTAAGAAACAATTCAATTGCTCCTTTATGGCATCTTTATGCAATTTGAAATTATAACTACGAACAAACTCAGTTCCTTCCATATTAATTTCGGCCACTAATGCTTCAAACTTAGAAAATGACCCGATATCTTTATCATCAATCAAATAAAGAACCTGCATAATTGAATCATTATTTCTATACTGGGTATCATAATGTGTCAATTTGTATTCTTTATTATCAGCTAAATGAATAATCAAATCATCTTTTATTTTTTTTCCTTCGCTTTTAGCAGGAAATGGTGACGGCTGAAGAGCAACAAAATAATGCTCCTTATCTGTTACGATATTAATCTTTAATGATTTTGACTTTGTTACATAAAAATTAGCCGGTTCAAAATAGTACATCATTGTTCCATCAGCAAGAACTTTGTTTTTTACATCGCATTGTGCAACTGCATTTGAACCAGTTAAAACTACTAATAATAAAACCACTATAAAACTGCTCTTTTTCATAAAAAGAAGAATGAAATTAAAATTTCTTTATCAAAAATAGTCAATTATAATCAAACCAAATATTCGCTTTTATATTTTATCCTCTGATTCTCTTTTCGTTACCGTATAATTGACAGAAAAATTTGAATTGTAATATGTAGAAGCATCTTCTGGATCTTCTTCAGGAATTTCGGTATTAACAAAATTTCCATTTTCATCAAAGTGCCTCATAAAAGCATCATCTTCGGGATTAAAATCAGGCTTTTGCCATTCGTAAACTATAGGTTTTGCATACTCAGGTGTTTTATAAATCAAAGACATTGTAAAACCGGTTATAAAACCTGCTAAATGTCCCTCCCAGGAAATCGTTTTGTCTACATCCGGAAACACATACCAAATCATTCCTCCATAAAGTAAAATAACCGACAATGATAGTGCTACTAATCGATAATAACGAGTTTGAATTCCTTTGAAAAAAATAAAAGTTACTAAAACATAAATCAAGCCGCTTGCACCAATATGAAAATTTTCCCGACCAATAATCCATGTAATTAATCCCGAAAATAGAATACCATAAACAATAACACTTAAAGATTGCTTGGGATAAAAAAATTGTAATGCGGCCAACAAAACTAATAAAGGAATAGAGTTATTATATAAATGACCTAAATTTTCATGAATAAAAGGACTAAACAAAACGCCTTGTAATCCTGATAAATCTCTCGGGTAAATTCCGTTTTGATAAAAATCAAAATCAAACCGAATCTGAACCCAATAAACAATCCACAGAAAAAGAACAAAAAAAACGGGAAGACCAATAACAGCGGTTGTAAATTTAAAGTGATTGTCGTTCATGATTTTTGAAAATAAAGTTAAAAGAACAATATCAAAAAACTATCCAATTACAAGATACTGATAATTTGTCAGCTAAAGTCTCATCACCCTTTGTTATGATTTGTAACCCTTTAAAACTATAAAATTAAAATTGAAAATAGTAATTTTACAAAATGGAAGCACCTTTAGCCGAGCGTATTCGCCCACAGCAATTAGAAGATTACATCAGTCAAAGTCATTTGGTTGGTCCAAATGGTTCATTAACACAACAAATATCCAAAGGAATCATTCCTTCATTGATATTTTGGGGACCTCCGGGAACGGGAAAAACAACTTTGGCACAAATTATAGCACAAGAATCCAAACGTCCTTTTTACATCTTGAGTGCAATAAATTCAGGTGTTAAAGATATTCGAGATGTAATCGAAAAGGCAAAACAAAGCGGTGGATTATTTACGGCTAAAAACCCTATTTTGTTTATTGATGAGATTCACCGTTTTAGTAAATCACAACAAGATTCGCTTTTGGCTGCTGTCGAAAAAGGCTGGATCACACTTATTGGTGCAACGACTGAAAACCCAAGTTTTGAAGTTATTCCTGCATTATTGTCACGTTGTCAAGTTTATATCTTAAATGCTTTTACAAAAGCGGATTTAGAGTCTTTATTACATCGTGCAATGAAAACAGATACTTATCTGGCATCTAAAAACATAACACTAAAGGAAACTGAAGCTTTGCTCCGACTTTCTGGCGGAGATGGCCGAAAGCTATTGAACATTTTTGAACTTGTTGTAAATGCTTCTTCCGGAGATGAAATCGTTATTACTAACAATCGGGTTTTTGAATTAGTACAGCAAAATACTGTTTTGTATGACAAAAGTGGTGAACAACATTATGATATTGTTTCGGCATTTATAAAATCAATTCGCGGCAGTGATCCAAACGGAGCAGTTTATTGGTTAGCAAGAATGATTGAAGGCGGCGAAGATGTAAAGTTTATCGCCAGAAGAATGCTGATTTTATCAAGCGAGGATATCGGAAATGCAAATCCAACGGCTTTTATTATGGCCAATAATACGTTTCAGGCGGTAACAACAATTGGTTATCCTGAAAGCCGAATTATATTAAGTCAATGTGCTATTTATTTAGCAACTTCTCCTAAAAGTAATGCCTCTTACATGGCGATTGGAAATGCACAACAATTGGTTAAGCAAACTGGTGATTTGCCGGTACCAATTCATTTAAGAAATGCTCCAACCAAACTTATGAAAGAATTAGGTTATGGAGATGACTATAAATATTCGCATGATTATGCCAATAATTTTGCCGAACAGGAATTTTTACCTGACGCTATAAAAGAAACGGTTCTTTACAATCCGGGAAGCAATTCTAGAGAGAACAGCAACCGCGAATTTTTAAAGAACCGTTGGAAAGATAAATATGGTTATTAAAACCAGGTTTTATATTTAGAATTTCACTACAATTTTTTCTGAAACTAATTTGTCATTTTGATAAGATTCAAAATACCATTGACCATCTTCTTTCAAAATTAGCGAACCTTGAACATTATTTTTTATCGCGATAAACACATTGCTTTGTGAAGTTTTAAGCAACTTCATAACCACTTTTGGTGTTTTGTCGATCAATTGATAACCTGATTCTGTTGGTTGTGCGTACAATAAATTTGGGTCTTTAAGATCTGGTGATGGAGCAGCAGCAACGACAGCTGCCGTGGTAACCACTGAAGCTGCAGGACTAATAGAAGTCGCTTTTACAGTTGAAGCAACCGCTTTGCCACTATATTTATAATGCAATGCATTTATTGATTTAAAAGCGTCATCAAGACTTTCTCTATAAGCCGCTTCATAATCTTTTTCTTTACTCTTACCAACTTCTGATGTGTAAACTACTTTTCCGTAACAATCTTTAAACTCAACATAAAGCTTTGTTACTAAAAATCCATTATCTCTTTTTACATCAACATATAATAATTCACAACGATCAGTATAACCCGCAGGAAGTTGTTCATTTGCATAAAAAGCCTGAAAACCAGCTTTAAGCAAATTTGACTTAGTCATTGTAGACAATCTATATTGATTTTCAGTTTTAATGAAATCATATTTTAACGGTACAATCACCGCTTTGTAATCATTTACAGATTGCGAAAATCCAATAACGGAACAGAAAAGTGTAACCAACAAAAATTTAATTCTCATAATTATAAATATTTTTTAAGTTCTAATAAATGGTTTATTTGTTTGATATTCTGAGGAGCTTCAATTTTTTTATCATTAAAAAAAATAGCATCCAAACCGGCATTTAACGCTCCATTAACATCGGCATCCAGACAGTCTCCAATCATAATACTGTTTTCTTTTGAGGCCTGAGCCAAATTTACAGCATAATCAAAGATAATACTATTTGGTTTTTTAACCCCCGCTAACTCAGAATTTGTTATTGTATCGAAATAACCACCAAGAGCGGCATTATTTATCTTTTTATCCTGAACGGCAGCAAAACCGTTCGTGATAATATGCAGTTTATATTTAGGTTTTAAATAATCCAAAACTTCGATTGCTCCATCAAAAAGGTGATTATTATCGGTTAAGTATTCGATATAATCATTTGCAATCTGATTGATGCCTTCATCTGATATTTCATAATTTAAAGCATCAAAAGAAAGTTTCAATCTATTGTAACGCAATTCGACATGCGTAATTTCATCGTTTTGATATAATTTCCAGCAAGCCTGATTTATTGGAGCATATTTTTCAACAAAATCTGCTGTTTTGATTTCGGGATATTTATTTTTGAAAATACGATCGAAAGCCATTTCAGAATTTTTATCAAAATCCCAAAGTGTGTGATCCAAATCAAAAAAAATGTCGGTAATAGTGGTATTCATAAGCTATAAAATTCCTTCATCTACAAAACTATAATATTTTGTTTCAGTAATAATCAAATGATCCAAAACTTTAACATCTAAACTATCTCCAGCCAGCTTTATTTTTGTGGTAATTTGCTTATCGGCTTCACTCGGAATCAAACCACCTGAGGGATGATTATGACACAAAATCAAGCCTGTAGCTCCATTCTCGAGCGCCAATTTAAAAACGAGTCTCACATCAACTATTGTTCCGGAGATGCCGCCTTTACTTAATTGCGATTTTAAAATCACTTTATTAGAATTATTAAGAAAAAGCACCCAAAATTCTTCATGAGGCAGCTCGCCAATAATAGGCTGCATAATTTCAAAAACCATTTTGCTCGATGTAACTTTTAGGAGCTCGACAGTATCTTCTGCTCTGCGTCTTCGGCCTAATTCTAAAGCAGCAATAATTGCAATCGCCTTTGCCTCTCCTATTCCTTTAAAATTTATCAATTGAGAAATAGACATTTTCCCCAATGAATTAAGACTATCGGCACTAGCCAAAATTCGCTTACTTAAAGCAACCGCCGACTCCTTTCGGCTTCCGGAACCTATCAAAATAGCAATCAATTCAGCATTGCTTAAAGCTTCTTTTCCTTTTAGCATTAATTTTTCGCGAGGTCGGTCATCTTCAGACCAATTAGTTATAGGAAAATGAGTTGCTTCCATTTATTGTAGAGAATTAATGAATTTACTCATGCAAACACTATTCGACAAACCTACATAAGGCTCGTAGTTCTCTACAATACTAAAACCAACTTTTTGATACAAACTAATTGCCTCAATTTGTTTATAAAGTGTTTCTAAAACCATAATTTCAAAACCTTGATTTTTAGCCTCTTCTTCAAGTTCTTTTATAACCAATTGAGCCAATCCTAAACCTCTGGCTTCTGGCGAAACAAACATTCGTTTTAACTCTGCTGTATTCTCACTATACTTTTTAAAACAACCGCTGGCAACGGCTTTCCCGTCTAAATAAATAAGAACAACATTATCATTAAATTCGATCACATTATTACCCCAATAATCCTTTTTTAGTTCCGGATAGCGTTCCCACAAAAAAGTATCAAATATTTCGATGAGTTTTACAAAATCCGGATTCTCACTTGTTGTTCTCACAACCTCAATTCTTGAATTCATTTTACTATAATCTTAAAAAGCGAATATATTGAAAAATAAGAAAAATCACTCACAAATAAAAATTACTAATTTAAAATTAACTAATTTTAAAAACAAAACCGCTATCACACAAACTCATATCTCTATTATAATGAAATCTATATATACTTTAGCCGTCGTGTTCTTATTCTTTTCCTGCAATCAAAAGGAAAAAGCAATGATTTTAACCGAAAATTCTACGGCAATCTCAAACACTTTTGCAGATAAATTGTCAAATGCAGCACTATCTATAATTGATTCTTCAATTGATTATGATCCTGCTTATTTTTCAATAGAATATCCAAATGGAGATATTCCTAAAAATAAAGGAGTTTGTACCGATGTTATTATCCGTTCCTATCGAAAATTAGGTATCGATTTACAAAAAGAAGTTCATGAAGATATGATAGCAAATTTTTCAGCATATCCGAATTTACAAAAATGGGGAATGACAAAAACCGATACAAATATTGATCACAGGCGAGTTCCAAATCTGGAGATCTTCTTTGAAAGAAACGGAGAAAAATTATCCTTAACTCAAAATCCAAAAGATTACAAAACCGGAGAAATTGTAACCTGGATGATTAACCACAAATTACCTCACATAGGAATTATCACCAACAAAAAATCAAAAGACGGAAAACGAAATCTAATCGTTCACAACGTTGGCAACGGACAAGTTCTAGAAGATTGTCTTTTTAAATACAAGATTGTAGGGCATTATAAATATTGGGAATAAAATCAAATAAAATTCCAATTTAAACCCAAAAAAAAGTGCCAACTACAAAACTGCGTTGGCACATTATCAAATTATCTAATTGACTAATTAATCAACCCTTTTACTTCATCAAAGTTTAGTCCTCCATAATTTCCTGAACTCATCAATAATAAAGCTGAATTATCCAGATTTAAATTAAATAAATATTCTTTGAATTCGGCAGGATTGGTATAAATAATTAAATCTTTACGATTAAAAGCCGTTGCAATTTGCTCATAAGTCACTTCTTCTAATTGTTTAATTTTTACAGCGTCAGGAGAATAAAATACTACTGCAACGTCTGCATATTCAAGCGCGCCTTCGTATTCTTTTAAAAATTCGGCATTTAGACTGCTATAAGTATGCAATTCCAGACAAGCAACCAAAGTTCTGTTTGGATATTGTTCTTTTACCGCTTTTGTAGTTGCAGCCACTTTACTTGGCGAATGTGCAAAATCTTTATAAGCTACTTTCCCTTTTCCTTCGGCAATTTTTTCAAGACGTTTAGATGCCCCTTTAAAACTTGCAATAGCTTCGTAAAAATCGGCTTCGTCAACGCCCATGTTTTGGCAAATCCATTTGGCTCCAGCCAAATTATTCAAATTATGCGCACCAAAAACTTCGATTGGCATATCGCCTTCTGGAGTTTTCAATAACGTTACACCATCACTAACGGTATATTCGGGAGTAGAATATGCCAATTTGCGAATTGGATTCGTAGCAGCTTCGGCAACACGTTTTACTTCAGAATCATCTTCATTATAAACTAAGATTCCGCCATTTGTAATTTTTGCAATAAAAATCTCAAATTGCTCTACATAGTTTTCATACGTTGGAAAAACATTTATATGATCCCAGGCAATTCCGGAAATCAAAGCAATATTAGGCTGATATAAATGAAACTTTGGACGTCTGTCGATAGGAGAAGATAAATATTCATCACCTTCCAAAACCATAAAATCATTTTCTTCAGTAAGATGCACCATAGTATCAAAACCTTCTAACTGTGCCCCTACCATATAATCGACTTCGATATTGTGATAATGCATTACGTGCAAAATCATCGAAGTAATTGTAGTTTTTCCGTGAGAACCACCAATTACAACGCGTGTTTTGTTTTTAGATTGTTCGTATAAAAATTCCGGATACGAATATATTTTCAAACCCAATTCCTGTGCTTTCAACAACTCCGGATTATCTGCTTTGGCATGCATTCCAAGAATTATCGCATCAATATTGGCAGTAATTTTTTCAGGAAACCAACCTAATTCAGCCGGTAAAATTCCTTTTTTCTCTAATCTTGATTTTGATGGCTCAAAAATAGCATCATCACTACCCGTAACCTGATATCCTTTGTTATGTAATGCTAATGCTAAGTTGTGCATAGCGCTCCCGCCTATTGCGATGAAATGTGTTCTCATTTAAATTCCAATTTTTTAAATTGCTTCGCCTGTTCGCAAATGCTCGAGTTCAAATTCCAATTTTTGTTGGAATCCAATTTTGAAATCGATATTACGCTTCAAACTTTCTTTTTAATTCTTGTGCCTTTTTAGGGTCTTTTAATTTATTCAAATATAAATTATATAATTTTTGAAATGTGACTTTTGATTTACCAATTTCATTCGCTTTTATATAATTTTTTTCTGCCGATGTATATCTTTTAAAATACTCATCAATTCTTCCTCTCGACAAATATCCGTCTACAGGCGAAAATTGTGCTAATTCATTCGAATATGAAATTGCCTTCGATTCGCTGCCTCCTAAAATACCAGGCAATTGTAAATATATTTCGATCAAAGCCCATCTCGCCTGAACATGTTTCGGATTCAA
This sequence comes from Flavobacterium sp. JAS, assembly GCF_020991455.1. GTDB lineage: Bacteria > Bacteroidota > Bacteroidia > Flavobacteriales > Flavobacteriaceae > Flavobacterium. Next base: position 94,304 of record NZ_JAJMOX010000009.1, on the reverse strand, counting down.
AGCAATTGCTTTTTCAAATGCTTCTTTCATATCGTCAACCATCGTAAAAGCCTTTATTTTATTGACTTCCATCGCTCTCATGGCTAAACAGCCTCCATATTTAAAAAAATAATCAGCTTCAGTAGGTTTCAATTCTTTTAGTTTCTTGTAATATTCAGCTCCTTTAACCCATGATTTTTGATGCGCTTCAATCTCACCTAAATATTCGAGAGTTTTAATATCTGAAGGTTTTGTTTTTAAAATACCTTCAAAAACAATTTGCGCTTCATCATATTTTTTTGCTTGAAACAATTTTTCTCCTTTTTCAAAATTAGATTGTGACCATCCTAAAATGGGCATTAACAAAAAAAAGAATAGTAGCTTTTTCATGTTTCAAAAATAAGGAAATATAAAATGTATCATTTGCTTTTAGAGATAAATTAGTAATTTGTACGGAATTATTTTACAACGTTCCCAACCTTTATTCCAAAACCGCACTCTATATACCAAAACTGACTTATGAAAAATATCTTATTTGTTCTCCTTTTGTTCACAACAGCTTTATTTGCGCAACAAAATGATAAAAAATGGACTAAAGTTACCTCTTACGAAAATGAAGGTAAAATAAAATCTGCAAGCAAAATTGTTGATCAAATCTACAAGAAAGCCGTCTCGAAAAAAGATGAAGTTCAAATGATAAAATGTTTTTTTTATCATTCTAAGTATCTTCAGGTAGTTGATGAAAATGCAAAAGCTAAAATCTTAAGCAATCTTAAAACTGATATTAGTAGAGTTTCAATTCCATCAAAAGCTATTTTGAATTTAGTTTATGCAAAATGCTTAAATAATTATTCTAATTATGATTATGCTGTCGCGGTTGTTGACAGTGCAGTAGCAGTTGTAGACGAAGCTGCGTATGCCGTGGCTGATAGTGTTGAAGTTCCTTCAGCTCTAGATTATCATACTACTTCAACTGAATTTACATCTGAAAAGGAAGTCCTTGCAGTTCTCGAAAAAACATTAGAAAACGAGTCAATTCTAAAAACTACTCCCCTCACCAATTATCAGGCTATCTTTGATTTTTTGTCTTTAGAAAAACTAAAAAACGAAAACTTATATGATTATCTGCTCAAAGAAAATATCGAGTTTTTCACCGAAAAGATCAAAAGATGGCAAATTGAAAATAGTGAAATAGCAGTATATAAAAACGAACTTTTAGGAAATTCAGAAGCATTTTTAAAACTTGACTTAAATATTATAAAAGAAGAAAATCTCAAAAGAGTTCTTTCTCTATATCAAAAGGTAGAATTAAGTAATCCTTCTCCAGAAAATCAATTTAACCGTATTATATTTTGCAGTGAACTTCTGCCCGAACCTACTGATGATTTAACGAAGTATTTAAATGAACTTCAACAACATTCTAACGACTCAATTCTTACACAAAAAATATTATTAAAAAAAGCTGAAATCTTAATGAATCAGGCTTCAAAAGAATTGCATCCGGACTACAATATTGAAGCACTAAAAATATTTAATAACATTCTAAAAACTGACAATCAATCAAATACTGCAAAAACAGCTTTACAACAAAAGCATCAGATAATTTCGAAATCATTATCAGTTCAACTTCAAAAATACAATTATAACAATGAGAATACCAGAGCTTTTATTAACTACAAAAATGTAGATCATTTAACGGTTTCCTTCTTTAAAATTAATCAAAAGCAAATATCCAATTTTATAAAATCATACAACGAAAGAGATAGTTTAGCTAATATAATTATCAAAAACCAAAATAAAATTGCAACCAAAGAATATCGTCTTCAAAACAAAAAAGATTACTTTGAATACAGTACAGAAATTGTATTACCACAATTAGAAACAGGAAGCTATTTAGTTTATTTTGAAAGTGATTCAGACTCAAAAGATAAAAAAGCATTTGCTTTTGAAACGATTACAATATCAAACATTAGTGTTTTAGCATCTCAGCAAAACAAAAAAGAGATTTTTCAGGTTCTGGATCGCAAAACGGGTAAACCACTTGAAAACGTTACTATAAAATCTACCAATTTTAATATTAAAACAGATTCAAACGGAAATGCTACTTACAATGGAGAAAATTACAATCATTCTAACAATCCAATTGAATTTTCAACACAAAATGACACAATTTTAATTAGCAAAAGTTACATCCGTTACAGCCAGGAATTTGTTGACAATCAAAATGACGATAAAGACGGAAAAGTTCAATTTTACTTAGACAGAGCAATTTATCGTCCGGGACAGACTGTTTATTACAAAGGAATTGCGATTCAAAAACAAAAAAACAAAACCAGCATAGTTGCAAATACTACTTTCAAAATTACTATTAAAGATGTTAATTATCAGGTTTTTAAAGAACTTGAAGTTACAACAAATGAATTTGGTTCATTTTCAGGAGAGTTTATTTTACCTAAAAATGCTTTAACTGGCAGCTTCAACATTTACACAGCAAAACCTGACGATTATACAAAAAATGATGCTCACTTCAAGGATAAAGATCAGCCTAATGCATCATTTTGGGGCAATGTGAAATTTGAAAATTCTACAACTTATTTTAATGTTGAAGAATACAAACGTCCAAAATTCAAAGTAGATTTTGATTCTAAAAAAGAAAGCTTTCAAGTAAATAAGTCGATTAATGTAAAAGGAACTGCAACAGCATCTGCAGGAAGCAATATTTCTGATGCAAAAGTGACTTATACGGTTAATCGATTTACAAGTTATTTTAGAAATTATTACGGACAAGAACAAAACGAAACTATAGCAATAGGCGAAACTAAAACGGACGCCTCAGGAAAATTTGTAATTGAATTTATTGCCGAACCTTCAAAAAACGCAATAAAAGAACAATTGCCTGTTTTTAATTACAGAATAACTGCCAATGTTACTGATATTAACGGAGAAACCCATACCACAGAAACCATCGTAAAAGTAGGCTACCATGATTTAATTATCAACGCAAGCATTTCGAGTCGTATTGAAACTAAAAACAAAAATGAAATCACACTTACAAGTACCAACTTAAATGGTGAATTTTTAGCCGCAAAAGGCGAAATTAAACTGTATTTCGTAAGCCCGTTTTCTAATAAATTCAAAGAACAAGTTTGGCCAAAACCTGAAATCGAAACCATTTCGGCATCAGATTTTGAAAGATTATTTCCTTATGAAATCCGCGAAATTAAAACGGATAAAACAAATGAAGTTTTATTATTTACAAAGAAAATAGACACACAAAAAGACAAAAAAATAGCACTTGATTTTATTTCAAATTATAAATCCGGGAATTATAAAATTGTTTTTTCTGCAAAAGATACTTTTAATAATCCGATAGAATCGGTTTCCACATTTGAAATTAAACAAAGTAAGGATAAATTTAATCCGAGTAAATTATTTACTGCAGAACAAATTAATACCGATCCTAAAAAAGATGGTTTTGTTGAAGTCAAACTATCTTCTGTAATTCCGGATTTATATATTGCTACAAGAGGAAACTACGAAAATCAAAAATACTTCGAAGACACCTATCACTTGCAAAACAATGAAGTAACAATAAAAATTCCATTAAAAAATGAATTCGAAAAATCGATACGTATAGCTTTCGAAAGTATTTTCGAGAATGAAATTTTTTATAAAGAAATAGACGTTCCACTAAAAATTGAAGAAGTAAAATTAGACTGGATTGTTGAAAGTTTCAGAAGCAAAATTGAGCCAGGAATTAATGAGAAATGGTCTTTTAAATTAAATTCACTCAATACTAAAAGCGAAGCAGAAATAGTAGCATCAATGTATGATAGTTCTTTAGATCAATTTGCAAAAATAGACTGGACCAATCTAAGTTTTAATCGATATGGCTATAATTCTGCCAATTTTAGATCTAGCCTTGGTTTTGATAAAGTATATTCCTCTTTAGAAAATCTGAATGAAGTTCTGCCCTTAGATAAATTTCGTAAAGAAGAAACACAATTAAACTGGTTTGGTTTTGACTTTTACAATAGTCGATATGGTGATTCTCTTAACTACTCTATAACCGAAATTAAGGATAAAAAAGTAGGTAACGAAATGATAAAAGGAGATCCTGATGCTGTTTTAACGGTTGAAGCTGTTGGTAACGGATTTGCAACTCCAGTAATTGAGGAAGATAACCAAGTTTACAATACTGCAGGAGTAGAGGGAGCTTTAGCAGGAAGTGCTCCGGGAATTAAAATAAGAGGAGCAGCCAAGCTAAGCGGACAAAACCTTCTATATATTGTAGATGGAGAAATTACTGAACAAGATATTGCAGAAAATATAAATCCAGCAGATATTCTATCAATGGAAGCAATAAAAGGAGATAAAGCCGCAGCACTTTACGGAAGCAAAGGCGCAAACGGAGCAATAATAATCACAACCAAAAAAGCCTTAGAAGCCTTAACTCAAGTAAAATCCAGAAAAAATCTCTCTGAAACCGCATTCTTTTTACCAAATTTAAGAACTGATGCAAACGGAAAAGTAAGTTTCAACTTTACATCTCCCGAAGCTTTAACGGCTTGGAAACTTCGTTTATTGGCACATAATAAAGATGCTGTTTCCGGTTATTTGGAGAAAAGTGTTGTGACTCAAAAAGAGTTAATGCTTTTACCGAATTTCCCCCGTTTCCTTAGAGAAAAAGATACAATTGTTATATCTGCTAAAATTTCGAATATTACAGATAAAGCTAAAAACGGAATTGCCATTTTACAGTTTTTTGATGCTGCAACCATGCAGCCAATTGATGCAAAAATGCTGAATGCAAAAAATGTTCGCAACTTTACTGTTGGCGCTTTTGGCAATACAACAGCAACTTGGACCATTTCGATTCCGGAAGGTTTGCAAGGCGTGCAATATAAGATCTTAGCCAAATCAGATGATTTCTCTGATGGAGAAGAAAATATTCTTCCGGTTTTAACGAACAATATGTTGGTTACAGAAAGCATTCCGGTTTGGGTTCGTGAGAATTCGACTAAAGAATATACGTTTGAGAATTTAAAAAACAATACTTCAACGACTTTAAAAAATCATCAGCTTACATTTGAATACACATCAAATCCTTCGTGGATTGCGATTCAGTCTTTGCCTTATTTAATGGAATATGAACACGAATGTGCCGAACAAACTTTTGCTCGTTTTTATGCAAATGCTTTGGCTTCAGAAATAATTTCGAGTAATCCGAAAATTGCAAATGTTTTTGAGAATTGGAGAAAAAATGGAAAACTGAATTCTAAACTAGAAGAAAACGAAGAATTAAAATCGATCATTCTGGCAGAAACGCCTTGGCTAAATGACGCTCAAAGCGAAGATGAAAAGAAAAAGAATCTGGCACTTTTATTTGATTTAGAGAAAATGAAAACTTCGCAAGAAGCTACTTTCGAAAAATTAAAACAAAAGCAAAAACCATCAGGAGGATTTTCATGGTTTGACGGAAATGACGAAAGCGAATATATTACCAGACATATTCTGGCTGGTTTAGGTCATTTGTCCAAACTAAATAAAACAAAAGAGAGTGATGAAAAAATTGATGCTATCGCCAAAAACGGAATTCCATTTCTGGACAATAAATTCATGGAATATTATAAAGGTCGAACAAAAAACCTAAAAGCAACTGATAAAATAATCTGGATCAATCCGTATTCTGATTTGCATTATTTATATACCAGAAGTTTTTATTTAGACAAATACCCACTTTCAGATACGTTGAAAAAAGCAACAAAATTGTATTTACAAACAGCCAAAAAAGATTGGTTAAACTATTCTATTTACGAAAAAGGATTAGCCGCCTTGACTTTAAATCGTTTTGGTGAAAGTGAAACAGCCAAGAAAATCATCGAAAGTCTAAAAGAAACTTCATCAAACAATGAAGATTGGGGAATGTACTGGATTTCCAACAAAGCAGGTTGGTATTGGTATCAGGCGCCTATAGAAACTCAGGCTTTATTAATTGAGGCTTTCGCCGAAGTAAATCACGACACCAAATTTGTAGATGCAATGAAAGTTTGGTTGTTAAAAAATAAGCAAACCAAAAACTGGCCAACCACAAAAGCAACTACTGAAGCAATTTATGCTTTATTAATACAAGGAACCGATTGGCTATCTGTAAAAGACAATACTGTCATTAAAATTGGAGACGAAAAAATCCTGACGAAAAAATTATCCGAAAACGAAAAAGAAGCTGAAACCGGATATATCAAACTCAACTGGAAAGCCAATGAAGTTAAAAAAGAAATGGCTTCAATAAGCATTCAAAACAAATCTAAAGTTCCCGGTTTTGGAGGTGTTTATTGGCAATATTTTGAAGATTTAGATAAAATCAAAACCAATTCGGGAGCGGTTTTATCAGTTTCTAAAGAATTATATCTGAAGAAGAATTCATTAAAAGGAGATCAATTAGAAAAAATCACAACTAAAAACCCATTAAAAACCGGAGATTTAGTTACCGTAAGATTGATTATCAAATCTAAAGAAGATATGGAATTTGTTCATCTAAAAGACATGAGAGCTTCCTGCTTTGAACCTGTAAATGTACTTTCAGAATATCAATATAAAGATCGTTTAGGATATTATAGGAGTACAAAAGATGCAGCAACTCATTTCTTTTTCGACCGTATCAACAAAGGAACTTATGTTTTAGAATATGATATTCGCGTAAACAACAGCGGAGAATTTTCGAACGGAATTACAACAATTGAAAGTATGTATGCTCCAGAGTTTGCAAGTCATACCAAAGGAATTCGAGTAAAAGTGAATTAAAATTCCGAAAAAAATCGCCACGAATTCACGAATTAATTAAAATAAAAATTCGTGAATTGCTTCTTCTGTTCGCTATCGCTCGGGTTGTGGTGAAAAAAAATGCCATAAAAAAACCCGACAAGTTTCAATAACTTGTCGGGTTTACTTTTAGAATAAAATCAGATTATTTTATAATCGTCATTTCATCAACAATATTTTTAGCTCCAGCGTATTTGTCAATAATCCAAAGTACGTAACGAATATCTACGTTGATTGTTCTTTGTAATTTAGGATCAAAAATAACATCTCCCGCCATTGCTTCGATGTTTCCGTCAAAAGCAATTCCAATTAATTCACCTTTTCCGTTTAAAACCGGAGAACCAGAATTTCCTCCAGTAATATCATTATCAGTTAAAAAGTTTACTGGCATGTAACCTGCTTTATCAGCATATTGACCAAAGTCTTTTGCTTTGTTTAATTCTAATAAACGTTTTGGTAAATCAAATTCCTGATCTCCTGCTTTATACTTTTTCACCATACTTTCCATGGTTGTATAATTGTTTACTTTAGCATCATTGCGTGGATCTGCAGGCAAAGCACGAACTTTTCCGTAAGTTAATCTCAAAGTAGAGTTAGCATCCGGATATTGAATTGCGTTTAATTTTGATTCTCTTAAACCTTCAACCAGTTTGCGGTAAGCAATTGCAAAACCATCATCGGCTTTTGCCTGATCATCAGTTTTAGCACGGTATTTTGTCAACAAATCATTAGAGATAATGTACAAAGGATCGTGTACAATTGCCAATGGTTTTGGATCAGCCATAAATGCCAATACTTTATCTTTAGAAGTAAAATAACTTATTTCAGTAGCTTTTGCAACATCAGCAGTAAAATCACCTTTATTCTCTGATTTCATTTTAGCAATTTGTGGAGCTAAACCATATTCAGCAGCTTTAGAAGCATATAAATTCAATTGAGCCGTTAACACATCTTTTTCAAGCGGTGCATAAAATTCACCATAAATGTTATCGATCATTGCGTTAATCTTAGGTAACATTTCTGCTTTTTTAGCATCATTCTCGTTATAGTAAGCGATCAATGCATTTCCTAAATTTGCTGGCCCTGCTCCATAACTTGAAGTACGTATAAGTTGTGTTAAGTAATTATCATGAGTCGCTTTTAAGTTTGTTTCTCTGTAATAATCATTAATAGTTGGAATTACATTTTCGTACTTTTCTTTATTAGCCGGTTTAGCTGCCCACTCGTAGAACTTATCTTCTTGCTCACTTTTTGTAGCTGCAGTTCCTGCTTTTGTTAAAGCATCGATCATACCTTGACGGTTTTTCCAGTAATTTGCTGTCGAAGCATATTTAGATGCATATTGCAAACGAACTGTTGCATCTTTATCCATATACTTTTTCATTTGGTCCATTCCGGTTTTAGCACCTTCAACCCAAGCAGGATAAGCAAACTTAACGTTTTGCTCGATTCCACCAGCTGGCATCCAACGGTTTGTTCTTCCCGGATATCCTAAAATCATAGCAAAATCGTTCTCTTTTACACCTTTAATACTTATTGGTAAGTAATGTTTAGGCTGTAAAGGCACATTGTCTTTAGAGTAAGCCGCAGGATTTCCGTCTTTATCAGCATAAACTCTAAACATAGAGAAATCTCCTGTTTGACGAGGCCACTCCCAGTTATCAGTGTCTCCACCAAATTTACCAACACTTTCCGGAGGCGTTCCAACTAAACGAACGTCTGTGTAATCTTGGTAAACGAAATAGTAATATTCATTTCCCTGAAAGAAAGGACGAACAGAAACAGTGTATTTTCCACCTTCATTGTTCTCTTTTTCGATCAAAGCAATTTCTTGCTGAATCACTTTATTTCTTTCTGTTTCTGTCATTTTATCATTTACTTTTGATAAAATTCTTTTAGAAACATCATCCATACGAACAAAGAAACGAACGTATAAAGATTTTGGTTTCATTTCGGCACTTCTTTCTTTTGCCCAAAAACCATCTTTCAAATAATTTTGTTCAGCTGTCGAAAGTTCAGCGATTGCATTATATCCACAGTGATGATTTGTCAAAACCAATCCATTTTTAGAAACGATTTCTGCAGTACATCCTCCATTAAACTGTACAACAGCATCTTTCAAACTATGGTGATTAATACTGTAAATTTCTTCGGCTGTTAATTGCAAGCCCATTTTTTCCATATCTCTATGGTTCAATCTCTCGATAAACATCAAGAACCACATTCCTTCATCTGCTTTTACCGGAAAAGCCATTAGGCACATGGTCAAGAATAAAACTATTTTTTTCATGTTATTTTGTTTAAGTGATGCGAATATAACTCATTTTCGCAACAAAAAATAGCACATATCGCCAAAACCAAAAGATACCGGATAAATTTTAAGACAATTTTACGAAATTCACAATTTCAAAAAGAGAAAAATATCTTCTTTTCTTTCAGTTCTTCTTCTACGAAACTCTTAAAATTTAAAATAAAAACAGTTAAAGCTTATTAATTCAATGTCTTAATTGTAAAAATTTACTTTCAATAATAAAAAATTAAAATAAATTATTTCTTACAAATTTTAATTCCATAAGTTTGCTATCAATTATTTAATTAAAATGAAAAAATTATTATTAGCTGTTGCATTATTAATTGCAACAATCACAAATGCTCAAAAAGGGTCAATCTTGTTAGGTGGAAATGTTGGGTTTGCCTCAGAAAAAATTGGAGATGCTAAATCAACTAATTTTGAATTTTCTCCAAAAGTAGGATATCAATTTGCAGATCACTGGACAGCAGGTGTTCAAGGAACTATCGCTACTCTTGACGTTAAAGGATCTGAAAAAACCGAAAATTACAAAATTGGAGGTTTTGTACGTTACTCAACTGCACTTTCTGAAACATTCTCATTTTATACAGATTTGGGAGCGGGTTACCAAAATACTTCTTTAAATAATGCAAAAGGAATGTATGCAAGTCTTACTCCGGCTTTATTTATTAATATGAAAAGAGGCTTTGGCTTAAACTTCTCTATTGGTGGCGTAAATTATGACAATCTTGATGGCAAAAATGACCCAAGACAAGAACGTATTGGTTTTGACTTTGGAAAGACTTTCAATGTTGGAATCTCTAAAAATTTCGGACTTTAGTTTTCTAACTAAAATTCATCTGAAATAAATTTGTTTTTTTCGTTTAAAAACAAAAAACCCGACAACTCACATTGTCGGGTTTTATATTTTTAAAACATCTTATTTACTCGTTAAGCATTTTCCAAAGTTTATCTTTCAAGTCAGTCAAACCTTGTTGAGCAACAGAAGAAATAAACATATAAGGAATATCCTTGAAAGCAACATCAAGTTCTACTTTCAATTCCGCTTTAAGTTCGTCGTCCAGCATATCACATTTTGAGATTACCAAAAGACGTTCTTTATCTAACATTTCAGGATTGTACTTGGTTAATTCATTTACCAAAATATCATATTCGCCTTTAATATCCGGCGTATCAACAGGAACTAAAAACAACAATGTTGAGTTACGCTCGATATGACGCAAAAAATAATGTCCTAAACCTTTTCCTTCGGCAGCACCTTCAATAATCCCAGGAATATCAGCAATTACAAACGATTGATAATCTCTGTAAGCTACAATTCCTAAGTTTGGTTTTAGGGTTGTAAAAGGATAATCGGCAATTTTTGGTTTTGCTGAAGTCAATACAGACAGTAACGTTGATTTTCCTGCATTTGGGAAACCTACTAATCCAACATCTGCTAAAACTTTAAGTTCCAGAATCACGTCCATCTCAACTCCCGGTAAACCTGGTTGTGCATAACGTGGTGTTTGATTTGTTGAACTTCTAAAGTGCCAGTTTCCTAAACCACCTTTTCCACCTTTAGAAAGAATTCTTTTTTCACCATCTTCGGTAATTTCGAATAAAGTTTCTCCGGTTTCTTTGTCTTTTACAACAGTTCCTAAAGGCACTTCGATAAATTTATCATCTCCGTCAGCACCAGTACTACGGTCTCCTCCTCCATCTCCACCGTGACCAGCTTTGATATGTCGGGCAAATTTTAAATGAAACAGTGTCCAAAGTCCTTTATTTCCAACTAAATACACGTGTCCTCCTCGACCACCATCACCTCCGTCAGGGCCTCCTTTTTCAATAAATTTCTCTCTATGTAAATGCGTAGATCCTTTTCCTCCCTTTCCGGATGAAACATATATCTTAACATAATCTACAAAATTTCCTTCTGTCATTTTTCCTTGTTTATATATAGTTTCAAGTTTCAGGCTTCAGGTTTCAGGTTAGCGCAAAGCACTTAACTTGAAACCTGAAACATAATAAAACTTGAAACAAATTCTATTTACTCTTTTAGTGCTTTTACTAACACTTTATCAATCTTTACACCATCCATATCGATAACTTCTAACACAAACTTTTGCCAGATTAATTTCTCGCCTTCTTTCGGGATATGAGAAAGCTCTGTCATAATCATTCCGCTTACGGTGTTTACCTCGTAATCGTTTGTCAATTCGTCTAACTCAAAATAAGTTAGGAAATCGTGTAATGAATAATGTCCGTCAACCAACCACGAACCATCTTCTCGTTCGATTAATTGGAATTCGTCTTTATAAAAATCAGATGCATCTCCAACTAAAGCTTCAAGAATGTCATTTAAGGTAATTATCCCTTGAAAAACACCATATTCATCAGAAACTAAAGCGTAATGCACACCTGTTTTTTTGAAATTTTCCAACGCTTTGTAAGCTGTTGTTTGCTCCATTAAATAAGGAGCATCTATCATTATTGCATCTAAATCGAAATGATCACTTTCGATGTTGGCAAATATATTTTTTAAGGTTACGATTCCAACAATGTCATCGTAATTGTCTCTATAAACCGGATAAACGGTGTGCAAATCCTGTAATACTAACTCCTTTATTTTTGCTTTGTCAGCAGTAAAAGGTAACATGTCAACAGATTTACGGTGCGTCATTAACGAATTTACTTTTCTGTCACCAATATGAAAAACACGTTCTACGATATCTTGCTCGATTTCCTGAACTTCTCCTCCTTCGGTTCCTTCTTTAATGATGGCTTTAATTTCTTCTTCGGTTACTTTACCGTCTGCTGTTGGTTTTATTTGCAAAACATTCAACAAGAAATCTGTTGAAGAAGTTAACATCCAAATAAACGGTGCTGTAATAATCGAAACGATTTTCATTGGCAACGCTACCATTTTTGCAATCGATTCAGGATAATTTAAACCGATTCGTTTTGGCAATAACTCTCCTAAAACTAATGAGAAAAAGGTTAAAACTACCACGACAATCCCAACTGCAACTGAATGTGCATAAGGTTTTAAAACGGCAAATCCGCTTACAAATGCTTCTACATCCATTGTGATTTTATCACCACTATAGATACCGGTTAAAATCCCGATTAAGGTTATTCCGATTTGTACTGTAGACAAAAACTTGTTTGGCGAATTGGCTAAATCGAGCGCAATTTTGGCACTTTTATTTCCTTTTTTTGCGGCAGTTTCGAGTCTATTTTTTCTTGCCGAAATAAGTGCAATTTCGGACATAGAGAAAACGCCGTTTAATAGTATTAGAAAAAATATTATTAGTATTTCCAATTTGTGGATTATTCGTTATTTAATAGTTCGTTAATGTAATTTGCAATTTCAATATTCATAGCCCTCCCGATAGCTATCGGGAGGAGTGAAAAGCCCGGAGCTAAAAAAACTAATTTTTCTTGCCAGAAAACAGCGACTCCCGATGGATCGGGATAAACTCGTTTTATGGTATAGAAAAATAGTTTTTTTTTAGCGTCTCGATAGCTATCGGGATTTCACGTACAGCTGGAATAGCTTCTACAAATTATCTATAACTGACGTTAATCGTTGTGTAATTTCTTCGATAGTTCCGATACCGTTTACGGCGTGAAACTTATTTTGTGCTTTATAATATCCGATTAATGGAGCTGTTTTTTCGTTGTATTCCTGATATCTTACACGAATTTTTTCTTCGTCCTGATCATCAACTCTTCCACTTGTTTTTCCTCTTTCTAGTAAACGTGCTACCAGAATTTCATCATCGGCCTCTAATGCGATTGTTGCTGTAACGCTTGATCCTATTGTTGGTAAAAATTTATCTAAAGCTTCTGCCTGATCTAAAGTTCTTGGATAACCGTCAAATAAAAAACCAGCTGTATCAGGATGTTTGTTTACTTCGTCAATTAACATTGCTGTAGTAACTTCGCAAGGAACCAATTCTCCATTGTCCATAAAAACTCTTGCTTTTTTACCTAAATCTGTGTCATTTTTTAAATTGAAACGAAAAATATCTCCAGTTGAAAGATGTGTCAATTTGTATTTTTCTTTTAAAAATTCAGCCTGAGTTCCTTTTCCTGCTCCTGGTTTTCCAAATAAAACAATATTAATCATAATATGAGTGAGTGTTGTTACTTCTGTTTTTTATAAGAAGTTTTAAATGAATATATAGTTGTGTGTTTTTCTTAATTATTCGGCCAATTTATAGACCTCAGCAAGATTTCTTCCTAAACCGTCGTAGTCTAATCCGTAGCCAACGATGAATTTGTTTGGAATTCTGATTCCGATATAATCTATTTTAATGTCTTTTTTATAAGCTTCCGGTTTAAAGAACAAAGTGGCAATTTTAAAATGCTTTACATTTTGTTGTTTAAACAAGCGCTTTAATTCTTCGATCGTATTTCCGGTGTCGATAATATCTTCGATAAGAATTACGGTTCTGCCGGATAAATCCTGATTGATACCAATTAATTCTTTTACAGTATTGGTACTTTCAGTTCCTTCGTAAGATGACATTTTGATAAATGAAACCTCACAATGGCCTTTATATTTTTTTAGGAAATCGGCAACGACCATAAATGCACCATTCAAAACGCCAATAAAAATTGGGGTATCATCTCCAAAATCATCATGTACTTGTGCTACTATTTTGGTCAAAGCAAAATCAATTTCTTTAGCCGAAATAAACGGAACAAATTGTTTATCGTGAAGTTGTATCATTATTTTTGTGTTTAAAATAATGCGCAAAGATACAGAATTACAACCAAACTGTAAGTATCAAAATATACCGTGAACATATTTTTTTAAGATTGTTAAATATCATTAATCATTTGCATTTTTTTTCTTTGAAATATTCAATATTTCACTAAATTGTTCTCCTTTAAACTTTTAACCCCAAACCACTATGAAAACTGTTTCGCAAATATTATCTATATCCTTTCTTGTTGTACTGACAGCCTGCAATGGACAATCAAAACAAGAGAAAGAAACGTTCTCTAAACAACCATCGATTGTTGTAAAAACTGCTATTGGTGATCTTACTTTGCCTGCACCTTATGCCACCGAATCGAAAACAAAGAACAGTAAAGTCATTGGATGGCCGGAAGGCGAAACACCAAAAGCACCTGAAGGCTTTACGGTGACAAAATTTGCTGATGGTTTTGATAATCCGCGTTGGAGTTATATTGGACCTAATAATGACATTTTTGTTGTGGAAAGCGGAACAAGAACAAGTAAAAATCAAATTATAGTACTTCGCGATACAGATAAGGACGGAAAATTTGAAACGCGTGAAGTTTTTATAAAAGACCTGAACAGACCTTTTGGAATGCTGATTCTAAAAGACTTTTTTTACATTGCAAATACGGACGGATTATACCGCTATCCTTATAAAAATGCTCCATTGAAACTAAATACACAGGGAGTAAAAATTGTCGAACTTCCTGCCGGAGGATATAACAATCACTGGACTAGAAATATAATCTCGAATCCTGAAGAAACAAAAATTTACATCGCCGTTGGTTCCGGAAGTAACGTTGGAGAAAACGGAATGGACAAAGAAATACGCCGCGCCGCAATTTTAGAAATTAATCCTGATGGAACTGGTGAAAAAATTTATGCTGACGGACTTAGAAATCCAATGGGAATGGATTGGAATCCTGTAAACAAAGAATTATGGACGGCTGTTAACGAGCGTGATGAATTGGGCGACGATTTGGTTCCGGATTATATTACAAGTGTAAAATTAAACGGTTTTTATGGTTGGCCGTATTCTTATTTTGGAAATAACCTTGATCCAAGAATGAAAGGTGAACGTAAAGATCTTGCTGCCAAAGCTATTGTTCCTGATGTTCCGGTTGGTTCTCACACTGCTTCTTTAGGATTGGCTTTTTATACTAAAGATGCTTTTCCGGCAAAATATAAAAACGGCGCTTTCGTAGGACAACACGGTTCTTGGAATCGTTCGATAATATCAGGTTACAAAGTTCTTTTTGTTCCGTTTGCGAATGGAAAACCTTCTGGAAAACCTGAAGATTTTTTAACTGGTTTTGTTGCTAACGCTGATACGGCTGAAGTTTATGGACGTCCGGTTGCCGTAACGGTTATGAAAGACGGATCGCTTTTAGTAAATGATGATAGCGGAAATACAATTTGGAAGGTTACTGCGAATAAATAAAATTAAATTTTTTTTAAATTCCAAATTCCAATTATACGCTTTATACACTGAGAATTTAAACACATAGGAACATAGTTACTTGACCTCATAAAAGGCATTTCACTTATTTAAACACACATAGCTATGTGACTTGATGTAAAGTAAAACGCCTTTTTTTGAACTATCAAAATCTATGTCCCTATGTGTTTAAATTCCACGTAAAAACCTTTCAAATCTGTTTTATGATTTTAAAAAAATATTGGTTTTTTGTTTTTGTCGCTTTTGTTTTTCAAAACACTTTTGCGCAAGAGCAGAAAAGTAAATCTATTGATTCTGTTCAAACAGAAAAATTAGAAGAAGTTGTTATTAGTTCGCTTCATATTAATGACAGCTTACAAAATACACCTGCTTCGATAGGGATTTTATCAAAAAAAGACCTTCTGCAAAATAACGCTACAGATATTAGTACCGTAATCAACACGATTCCCGGAGTATTTATGCAATCTTCGAATTTTACTACAACCCGAATTTCGATTCGTGGTATTGGCGCAAGAACAACTTACGGAACCAATAAAATCAGAGCTTTTTACGGAAGTATTCCGCTGACTTCTGGAAACAGCGAAACTGTGATTGACGATATTGATCTCGAAAACATCGGTCAGATTGAAGTTATAAAAGGTCCGCTTTCGAGTATTTACGGCGCAGGTTTAGGCGGCGCGATTTTAATTTCACCTCAGCTTTCAAAAACAAAAGGAGAAAATGCAGGTATAAGCAGCGTTTTTGGTTCTTTTGGATTATTAAAAAACAGTATGAACTATAGTCTAACTGAAAAAAAGTCGAGTTTAAACATCAGTTATCACAAACTAAAAACTGACGGATGGCGCGAAAACAGCGCTTATAATAGGGAAGGAGTAACGCTTGCGGGAGAATTGTTTAAGAAGCAAAACAGTAAACTTACTTATTTTACAAATTATACTTATCTAAAAGCTTTTATTCCGAGTTCGATCAGTAAACAAGTTTACGATAATAATCCGCAATTGGGTGCGCCAACTTGGGTTGCTTCGAAAGGATTTAAAGAATACAAATCGACTTTGGCGGGATTGGCTTATGAGTTTAAAATCAATGAAAATCTGAGTAATTCGACTTCGATATTTGTCAATTATAAAGACAGTAATGAACCTCGCCCTTTTGATATTTTGCGTCAATATACTTTTGGTACTGGCGGAAGAACGCAGTTTTCGGGGAAATTTAAAATTGGAAAAACAGAAAATCAATTTATTGCCGGAATTGAATATTTTACAGACAATTATAACGGAAATACTTTTGAAAATTTGTACAAAACCAACAACGGTCAAGGAAGTTTACAAGGAAAAGAATTGACAGAAACAGATCAGAAAAGGCATTTTTATAATATCTTTTCTCAAATCAGAACTTTGCTTTCTGAAAAATTCGAGTTTCAGGCCGGATTAAATTACAACGAAACTCATTTTGAACTCACGAACTTTCTTCCTCAAAAAACTTCGACTGAAAAATATAATTATGACGGAATTCTTTCGCCACAATTGTCTTTTCTTTTTAAGCCAAATCAGGAACAAACATTATACTTTTCAGCAAGCCGCGGATTTTCATTGCCCGCAACCGAAGAAACGCTTACAAGTACAGGAAACATAAATCCGGATATAAAACCTGAAAGTGGTTATAATTTTGAAGTTGGTGGAAAATTCTACCTTTTCGGCAAAAATCTTTATACTGAATTTGCCGTTTACCGAATGGAAATAAAAGATTTATTGGTTGCAAAAAGAATTGGAGATGATCAATATGAAGGTGTTAATGCTGGCAAAACATTTCATGAAGGAATCGAAATTTCAGCAAAACACAATTGGTCGATAAATCGGTTTTTCTACTTAAACTCTTATATCGGCGCTTCTTTAGGAAAATATGAATTTAAAGATTTTGTCGATAACGGAAATGATTATTCCGGAAATAAATTAACCGGAGTTGCCGCCAATAAAGTAAATGCCGGAATAACGTTGAACACGAATCTGGGTCTTTATCTTTCTTCAGATTTTCAGTTTGTAGACAAAATTCCTTTAAATGATGCCAATTCGGTTTATTCAGATTCCTATATGATCATCAACTTAAAGACAGGTTATCGTTTTGAGATTCTTCCAAATCTAAATTCACAATTGGCTTTTGGCATTAATAATCTTACCGATGAAAAATATGCTTCTCTAATTTTGCCAAATGCCGTAGCAGTCGGAAACTCAACTCCAAGATATTATTATCCTGGTCTTCCCACGAATTATTACGGAAGTGTTTCAATAAATTACTTATTTTAGACGTGTATTAAACTCATAAAAATGTCTTCGGAATTACATTCAAAACTTGATTATCTAAAAGCTTACAGAGAAAACCGTCTTCAAGTCGCACAAGATGTTTTAGAAAACCCCTCGTTATTTGAGGAATTAGTTGCAATTTGTTTTTCTCCATCAGACAAAAACAATCATAAAGCGTGCTGGATTTTAGAGTTTGTATCTTACGAAAAATTGATTTGGCTACAACCTCATCTTGATTTTCTCTGCTCGAATTTGAAGATTTTGAAAGATGAAAGCTCCATTCGCCCAATTGCAAAAATTGTTCAGCTATTAGTCAAATCACATTACAAAAAAGACAAAAATCATATTTTACTTTCCGAAGCTAATCTGCAAGATTGTATCGAAGCATCTTTTGATTGGCTGATTAATGACGTAAAAGTTGCCACAAAAGCCTATTCGATAAGAACTTTATATGTTTTAGGAAACCATTACGATTGGATCCATCCCGAATTACAAATTATTCTAAACAAAGATTACGCAGATCATTCAGCAGCGTATAAAGCCGTTGCCAGAGAAGTTTTAAAGAAAATTGAATAGCGTTTTCCACGAATTACACTAATCTTCACGAATTATATTTCTTTAAAATTCGAGCATAAAAAATTTGCGTTAATTCGTGAAATTCGTGGCAAAAAAACCATAAACAGTCTTTCCTTAAAATCCAAACACTAAAAAAATCATGAAATTCATGAAATTCGTGGCAAAAAAAAGATTAAAAAGTATCTTTGCAAAAACACAACTACAATGAATTATTTTTCTTCTGATTTTAAATTAGGAATATTAGGTGGAGGACAATTGGGTAAAATGCTTTTATTCGACACCAGAAAATTTGATATACAAACTTATGTTTTAGATCCGAGTGACGAAGCTCCAAGTAAAATTGCCTGCAATAAATTCTTTCAGGGCGACTTAATGGATTATGAAACGGTTTATAATTTTGGAAAACAAGTTGATGTTCTGACTTTTGAAATCGAATTGGTTAATCTTGAAGCATTAACGCAATTAGAGAATGAAGGTTTAAAAATATATCCTTCGCCAAAAACCTTAAAAGGAATTCAGAATAAAGGAATCCAAAAACAATTTTACGCAGAAAATAATATCCCAACTGCACCTTTTGAAAGATTTGAAAATTTAGACAATCTGAAATCTAAAATCAACGATCTAAAATTACCGTTCGTATGGAAATGTACTGAATTTGGTTACGACGGAAATGGTGTAAAAGTAATTCGTCAGGTTTCTGATTTAGATACTTTACCAAATGTAGAATGTATTGCAGAAACAATGATTCCGTTTAAAAATGAACTGGCGGTTATTGTTTGCAGAAATCCATCTGGAGAAATTAAAACATATCCAGTTGTTGAAATGGAATTTCATCCGGAAGCCAACCAAGTAGAATATGTAATTTGTCCTGCAAGAATTGATGATAAAGTTGCTGAAAATGCCAGAGCAATTGCCTTGAATGTTTCAGAGAAATTTAATCACGTTGGGCTTTTGGCAGTTGAAATGTTTCAAACCAATGACGATGAAATTTTGGTAAATGAGGCTGCTCCTCGCCCACACAATTCGGGTCATTATTCTATCGAAGCAAGTTATACATCACAATTCGAAAATCATTTACGTGCGATTCTGGATCTTCCGTTAGGAAATACAGATAGCAAAGTTGCCGGAATTATGGTAAATTTAGTTGGTGCCGAAGGTTTCTCCGGAGATGTAGTTTATGAAAATATCGAAACTATTTTAGGTTGGAATGGCGTTACACCACATATTTATGGTAAAAAACAAACACGTCCTTTCAGAAAAATGGGTCACGTTACAATCGTAAATGGAAACATGGCAGAAGCCAGAAGAATTGCTGAAGAAGTGAAGAATACTATTAGAGTGATTAGTGCTTAGTTATTAGTCCTTAGAAGTAAAAAAAACAACAGTTTTCAGTCACGGCAAAAACCTGAAACCTAAAACTTGAAACAAAAAACAACAAACAAAAAACATGAGCAAAGTAGCCATCATAATGGGAAGTATCTCTGACATGCCAGTCATGCAGGATGCCATCGACATATTAAAACAATTTAATATTGAAGTTGAAGTAGATATCGTTTCGGCACACAGAACGCCGGAAAAATTATTCGATTTCAGTAAAAATGCACACACTCGCGGAATCTCGGTAATTATTGCCGGAGCCGGAGGAGCTGCACATTTACCAGGAATGGTTGCTTCGATGTCACCGCTTCCTGTAATTGGAGTTCCTGTAAAATCAAGCAATTCTATCGATGGTTGGGATTCGGTTTTATCGATTCTTCAAATGCCGGGCGGAGTTCCTGTTGCAACTGTCGCTTTGAACGGAGCAAAAAATGCCGGAATTCTTGCAGCACAAATCATCGGAAGTCACGATAAAAAAGTCCTTAATACCATTATTGCTTACAAAGAAGAACTAAAAGCTGCGGTTAATAAAGCTGCTGAAGGTTTGAAAAAATAAGATTATTCCGTAGAGATACACAAAGAAAAGACGCAGAGATTCACCGAGCTTTTTCACATTTTAGTGAAGAAAAACTTTGTGAATCTCTGCGTCTTTTCTTTGCGAGTTTTTGTGAAACAAAAACTTATTTATAATCTGAAATTATGCTTCAAATTCAATATCTTCCAGAACAGCTTCAAATTCATATTCAGTAATATCTTCTTTGTTTATCCAGTTTTCTGAAGTAACCAAATTATAGTTGATATCATCATTTGTATTTAATTCCCAAATAATATTTTCAGCTTCAGGAAACGGAATATTTTGAGACATTTGATTTTCGAACAATCTTTTAATAAGATTTCTATCAGACAACCCTCCATTCAATAATTTTAGGACATTTTCTGCTGTCAATTTTTGTGCTTCGCCATCGATTGGTGTTAATGAAAAATGAACAACAGAAGCTTTTGCATTTGGAAATTTTCCGTTGTATGCTTTAAAAAGTAATTGATTAATATGAAACAAAGTTCCCTGCATATCTATTTGGGGATATTCCTCACAAACTTTATCAATTAACATGTTATGCGATATTTGCTCGATTTGCCCTTCGCTTAATCTATCAGGAAATTTATATTTCAAAACTATTTCGGCAGCTTCGTTGGGTTCATAATCTGAAATAGCCATTTCTAACAATTCCGGCAAACTGGCTTTGTCTGCAGTTGCTCCATCCGGATAATTGAATTTTTCTAATAACTGAATAAAATCTTCATTAGACCAATATCCTTCTACTTCATTAACAGTATCGATTCTCTTTATTACAATTTGATAATTCATCGTTCTTTATTTTGTATTTATTTCTGATTAGCATTTTAGTATTCTAATCTTATTTTTCACAATTTAAGATTTTTAAAACCCTTACAGAAATAAATAACATATATATAACACACTTTAACAAGTCTTTTACACCAAGAATCAATCTTGTTATGGTCGCTTGATTTCTTTAAATTGCTATCTTTGGAATTCAAAAATTTCGACTTCAATTAATAAAAATAATTATATCATAATGAACGTTTTACTTTCAAAATTCACAACCAAACATAACACAGCGCCTTTTTCGCAAATTAAAATCGAAGATTATTTACCAGCTTTTCAAGAAGGAATTACTTTGGCTAAAGCTGAAATTGATGCTATCGTAAACAATCCTGAAACTCCAACTTTTGAAAACACTGTTGTAGCAATGGATTTCTCAGGAGATATTTTAGATCGTCTTTCAAGTGTTTTCTTCAATTTGAATTCGGCTGAAACAAGTGACGAAATGCAAAAAATTGCTCAGGAAGTTTCTCCTTTACTTTCAGAATTCGGAAATGACATTACATTAAACGCTGCTTTATTTGCTAAAATAAAAGCGGTTTACGATCAAAAAGAAACATTAAATCTAAATCCGGAGCAAACAACTTTATTAGATAAAAAATATAAAAGCTTTTCAAGAAACGGAGCGAATTTACCAGAAGACAAAAAAGATAAACTTAGAGAAATCGACAAAGAATTATCGAAGTTAAGTTTACAATTTGGCGAAAATGTTTTGGCAGAAACGAATGCTTTCGAATTGCATTTAACAAACGAAACTGATTTAGCAGGTTTACCGGAAGGAACAATTGAAGCGGCAAGACTTTTGGCAAAAAGCCAGGAAAAAGAAGGTTGGATTTTCACTTTAGACCATCCAAGTTACGTTCCGTTTTTGACTTACGCCGATAATCGTGAATTGCGTAAAAAAATGGCGATTGCTTTTGGTGCAAAGGCTTTTCAGAATAACGAATTTGACAATCAGGAAAATGTATTGAAAATTTCCAAATTACGTTTCGAAAGAGCTAATTTATTAGGCTATAAAACACACGCACATTTTGTATTAGAAGAAAGAATGGCCGAAAGTCCAGAGAAAGTTTTCTCTTTCCTAAATGATTTATTAGCAAAAGCGAAACCTGCAGCTCAAAAAGAGTTTGCTGAATTAACGGCTTTCGCCAAAGATTTAGACGGAATCGAACAATTAGAGAAATGGGACGGCGCTTATTATTCTGAAAAATTAAAACAACAACTTTTTAATTTAGATGATGAAAAACTGAAACCTTATTTTCAATTAGAAAAAGTATTAAACGGAGCTTTTACAGTTGCCAAAAAACTATACGGATTAAACTTTACCGAAGTTTTTGATATTGATAAATACCACGAAGAAGTTACAACTTATGAAGTTACTAATGCTGATGGTAATTTAGTGTCTATTTTCTACGCTGATTTTTTCCCAAGAAAAGGAAAACGAAATGGTGCATGGATGACTTCATTTAAATCACAATCTATAAAAGACGGTGTAAACGAAAGGCCACATATTTCGAACGTTTGTAATTTTACAAAACCAACAGAAACGAAACCTTCATTATTAACTTTTAATGAGGTTACGACTTTATTCCACGAATTTGGTCACGGTTTACACGGAATGTTGGCGAATACAGTTTACCCAAGTTTATCCGGGACTTCTGTATTTTGGGATTTTGTAGAATTACCAAGTCAGATTATGGAAAACTGGTGTTACGAGCCGGAAGCTTTGGCTTTGTTTGCAAATCACTACGAAACCGGAGAAATTATTCCAATTGAGTATGTTCAGAAAATTAAAGAAAGTGCGAGTTTTCAGGAAGGATTGGCAACTTTACGTCAGTTGAGTTTTGGATTATTGGATATGGCTTGGCACGGACAAGATCCAACAAACATTACAGATCTAAAAGCTTTTGAAAAAGAACAATTTGCCAACACACAATTATATCCTGATGTAAAAGAAAATGCAATGAGTACTGCTTTTTCGCATATTTTTCAAGGCGGATATTCTTCCGGATATTACAGTTACAAATGGGCTGAAGTTCTGGACGCTGATGCTTTTGAATATTTCCATGAAAATGGTATTTTCAATCACGATATTGCTACAAAATTCAAAGACAATGTACTTTCTAAAGGAGGAACTGAACATCCGATGATTTTGTACAAACGTTTTAGAGGACAAGAGCCAAAACCGGAAGCTTTATTGAAGAGAGCGGGACTTTTATAGACTTTCTTAGATTATTAGACTTCTTAGAATATCAGATATTGAAAAAACCGAAACATTTCTGTTTCGGTTTTTTTTATTTGATTTTATCTAAAAATAAAATTAGTTATCTTCGTGTTTTCAAATCTTAATCTTACAAAAAACAAATTGAAAAAATATTTTAAAATCCTCCTTTGCCTTGTAATTATTGGATTAGTTGCAGTTCTCTCCGTAAATTATTACATAACGACTTCGACTAAAAAGCACATTAATTATTCCCTTAAAAAGTTCCCAAAAAATGATGTTGGAATTATTTTTGGCGCGGGAATTAATGGAGACCAGCCAAGCAAATACTTAAAAGATCGATTGGATGCCGGAATCCTATTATACAAATCAAAACGTATCAATAAAATTCTGCTTTCGGGAGATAATGGCCGTGATGAACATGATGAACTAACGGTGATGAAAAATTACTGTTTTAGAAATGGAGTTGATACTACCAAAATTTTTGTTGATTATGCCGGCTTCGATACTTACTCAACGATGTATCGCGCCAAACATATTTTTAAAATCAAAAAAGCGACCTTAATATCTCAGGAATACCATTTAAACCGAGCGATTTATATCGGACAAAAATTAGGCATAAAATCTGTTGGTTATTCAGCTAATAATGGAGAATATCACGGTTACAAATATGTTTGTTTTAGAGAATATCTTTCCAGATTTAAATCTTTTTTTGATGTTTTGAGAAATCGAGAACCACGCTTTCTAGGAAATCCAATTGATATTAATGGAGCTTCAAATTATTCTAAAGAAGATAAACGATAAAGAAAAATCCGAAGTAAAATTTACTTCGGATTTTTTTATGAATTTAATCATAACAACAATCAATGTATGAGTGTGTTTTGATTTTATTTATAAAGGACTACGTTATATATGCCTTCCTAAATTTTTCTATACTCGTCCCGACTGCACTAACCATTCTCCTGTAGCAGTCAAGATAACAGTAACCTCTAAATTTTTAAAATCGCTTAATTCAACTTTCGCAGAGCCTCTGGAAATTGTTGCAAGATCAGCAAGTTCATAACTTGTAAAAGAACCAGTAGCGATATAAAATGAAAACTTTGGAGTAATTGTGTTCTGATCATTTGGAGATGGGGACCACGTAACTCCCAAAAATCCATTTTGTGTCTGAATACCAAAACTCGCGTTACTGTACCACTTTCCATTTTCATTTCTAACTCTATCAAATGAATTAGATAGTAAACCAATAGTATTATCCGGGCTTCTCTCTCCTTGCACAAGATTGACATTTGGTCCTTGATAAGGAGGTATAGTAGCATATTGAGCTTCCCAGGTTTGCTTTAATTGAGAGTTTCTAATAATACTCGAATCAATTTGAACGCCCAAACCTACTGCTTGGTTTGATGCACCTGCTCCCAAAGAATATTGAGTCGGAATAACGAACTTATTTATTCCTCCATAATTTGGCAATACATTTAGGCAAACAGATGAATTTGCAAAGACTCCGCTATTTGGTAAGCCGGCAGGTTTTTCTAAAAAACACCAGAAATTTTTATAATCACTACTTTCATTTTTCAAATAAATAGTATAATTGGTGGTCGAATTTAATGCATCTATATTTAACATAATTTATATTTTTTTGATTATTTGTCCGTACTCATGGGCTTTTTGGGTCACACCCAACATTATTTCCTGAATACTGACAGTTTTACTTTTTTTTTACTTTTTAGCATTAATAAAATCTATAAGCTGTTGCGTTTTCAATGCTTCAATTTCTTTAATACGTTTTGCTCGTGAACTATTCAGGTCATTTGCATTTTTACCAGTAAGTGCTGTGGCTGGTTTGGTAAACAATAAATAATCTCCAAATAAATGGCTTAAAAACAAAGGAGATTTTCCCGGCCTGCTTTTATCAAAATTTGAAGATTGATGACAATAAAAGCAACTAACTACATTGCTATTATTAATATCATGTATATCATTTTGAAAAGTCTGCGTGTAGGTTTCCATAGTAATGTTTGCCAAATTAACAGAACCTCTTGCTAATGAATCCGGAAGTGCACTTGCAATATCTCTGGTTACAATTGCTTTTTTCTGATCTTCAGAAGAAACTCCGTCAAAATTTAACCAGACAGAACCATTGTAAAAATAGTTTCTAAAAACATCTTTCAAATTAGACGCTACACATTTATTGATCTCTTCTATATTATTAAAATTAGCAGGTTCAGCCTGGCTTGTTGCCATAAAGTCGCCAGTGTTTAAATTCTTTGGCACTCCATATTCATAAAGAATAAATGCTTTATTGGTGACAACTGGCGAAGTTGCATTTCTAAGCCATTTGATACCTTTTATACCAGTCGTTGTCCCTTTTTCATAAAACAGCATTTCATTTGCGGATGTTACTGAATTGGTTTTCTTATCGTAAACGGGCGCCATATCCTTATGTTCAAAAGTTGCCCAGATAAATTCAGGATGATTTTTTACAACTCCTACTACGTGCATACCTAATAATGCCACCGTTTTTTCGACATATTGTCCTTTACTATTTTGAACAGCCGCCTTAGTTGTAAAATAATTCTGTTGTTGCGCTTTGGCAATAGCGTCTATATTAATCCAGGAAACTTTTAATTCTAAAGCCCCAACAGGAAATGTCTCTAAATTAGAAACCGGTAATTTTCCGCTATTGATTAAAGAAGCCATTGTAACTGCTTTGTCTTTTAGCAGAGCATTAACATGAATAGAATAATACACAGTATCTGTAGCATTATTATATTTAGGATTAGAACGTAAAACAGCACTAAAACCTGCCTGGTTAATAGAGCTCAGTGTTAATTTCATACCCAGCTGTGGCACAACAGGCTCCATTTGCGGAGTAACTAAATCCAGAGAATCCAAGAAAAACGGATTCCCGCTTGCTAACGGTTTTGTAACCCACAGAAACTTTTGCCATGACCATTGATGAAAATCACAATTTGTTGTACTTTCACTATCAAACGGACTTCCGTCACCTTCTGCCGGTGCAGGTGTTTGCTCATGCGGAAACCAGCTTGTCTCACATTCACATGATTGAGCTGCTTTTGCAGTTGTGGCATATCCTGAAGAGCTGCCAACTTTTTTCATTATTTTTTCCTTGTTCAGAAAAAATAATGAAATAGCCGCTATTACAAAGACAGCTAATACGATTATAATAATGGGTTTTCTTTTCATTTTTTCATTGGTTTAGTAATTATTCAGAAACAGGATTCTCTTAACAAAAAAGACCGCCCAAGCCAGGCGATCTTTTAAATCAAAACTCAAATTGAGTCAGGAAGTTTTTGTTATCCTGTTGAATTTGTTTGGGGAAAATTTATTTCTAAACTAATTCTTCTTTTAAGATTTTTGCTGACGCCACTGGTACATTTTCAATATTATGGTTATAATATGAGAAACCTCCAGTTCCATTCCATGCACCATCGATTGCTAAGTGAGCATCAAACTGTGCCAAGAAAGAACCAATTGCCGGTGGAGGAACAGAGTGAACATATTCTCCATGAAGACTCACCACTTGTGTAACTTTACCAAATCCAGTTGCATAGATTTTTCCTTTTACATGAACAACAATATGACTATCAGGACCTTTTATGGCCTGAGTGATTATAACTGTACCTGTCACAGAATATTGTGATGGTACAACTACTAAACTGAATGACGCGATTGGAGCACCTGGCATTCCAACATTTCCGATTGTGCCTTTTGCTAAATAAGCACCTAATAATAAATCTGACATAATTTTTTGATTTAGGTTTTCCTACTCGTAAGGCTTTTCGGTACCGCCTCGTTTTTTTAAGTGGGTTCTGCTCCACTTTTTATTTTTAAACTTATATGTTTCTATGAAAATTTATTCGCAACACTAATATGTACATGTACAGAACCTTTATTGTCTGTCAAACCAGCGCCATATATTCCTTTCAGATCATCGTTGATGCACAATTCTAATTTTCCAACCAGTCCTGCAGGAGTTGTGGCTCCCAGCCCGATTAAGAAAACAGTCTGCCCAATTCTCCCTACAAGAGCTCCTTCATTTGCATTAGGCAAAGCATAGCCTGGTTTAGCGTTAATAAAAGTTGGATTTCCGGCAGCATTGTATAACTTACCGTTGTTGATATTTGGATTCGCGGTCCATAAACCATCTATATATTTAATGGTTGCAACTGTGTTAGCATTCATTCTGATACCTGTGTCAAGCCAAGGATAAGCAGGCTTAGGATTTTCATCAGTACCTGGAGTCGGTTTTGCCTCAACTGTAAAATCACAAGGTGGAACTGCGAAATTGCAAGGTGGTATAGGAGTTGCAAATTCTTCGTAATCAAAATAATCTGCCAAAGCAAGACTTGTTCCTACGCCTACACCCGATTGCGATTGCATAAATGTTACTGGTCGGCTTTTTCTTCCATCGCCGCTTAAAGGGCTGTACCAAGTCCATAAATAAGTAGAATCCGGATAATTAGGTGATGAAGGTGGAAAAAGTACGCCAACAACTGTAACCCTAACATTTGGACAAAGTACAGGATTACCAATAATAGTTGCCTGAATACGAGCTTGTACAGCTGGAGTTTGAACCCAATTTGGTCGCTGTTGAGGAAATTGAAATTTTCCAAAACCAATGGCTTTTGTTATTTTATCGCCTAAATAATCAATTAGAAAACCGGCACCACTGTTTGCCGGTGGTGTTATTCCGCTTGGAGCAGTTCCAGTAAGAAGTGCCTCTTGAGAAGTATATGGATTTACAGGATTGTAGGTGAATTTCATCAAAGTACTCTGACTCCTATCCGAAGAAACCCGATACTGTGCATCGTCTCTATAATTATATAAAACCCTTGTTGGCAACGGATTGAACTCTTCGTTGACCGGGGTCATAAAAACAGTCATTCCAAAATTCGTATTCCATGTAAATAATTCATAGTTGTTAGGATTACCAAACGAAAAACCGTCAATAGCCGGAGCTACCATAGGTGAATTTAAAGGATTACTCGTTAGTTTCTCAAAAGAAGGAAAATAGGTAAAGGAAAACATTTGAAAAAGCGCCAGTTGATTGACATCTCCCATAGAAGGAGAAGCAACAGGGCCTTGTCCGAACATAAGACGTACCGGAAAATTAGTATTATGGTCAAACCACATCCAGGTAGCAGGTGGAGGGCTTGCATTGCCAACCGGAATTTTCCACCAGTCTACTTTTTGTGCCTTCATCCAGTTTAGATAACTCGTTCCTGCACATTTTGCTTTACTGCTTTCATTTCCAAACCAATTTGTTGTAGGAATACTCCAGCCTATATTTATAGGATTAAAACTGCCTCCATCTATAGAAACTGTCGTTCCCGATGAAGTCACTTTATAGAACCATTTTTTGCCACTACTACCTACAAGCAAAGCATTTAATCCAATCCCTTCTGCATAATAAACAGTTGCGGTACAAATTTCAAAAAACGGGCTCGCTTTATCTGCGGGTGTACTGTTACTTTGAATGGGACTAAATGGATGAAGTAAACAGGTACATTTCCAATATTGTGGAAGTTTGGGCTGGGCACCTGTAAAAGGCTGTAAAACTGGGTATCTTGAATCTGATATAGGATCCACGCATGCCGCTGGGGAAGTAGATAAATCTTTCATGGGTTAAGTTTTTGGGGTTAACTTTTTTTGATTGTCTGGTTTCTTTTTTTATTGGCTTATTAATTCAAAAAAACTTTGTCCTTTTGATTTAGTTTGAAATAGCCTTTAGTAACCATTCTTTTTATTTTCCTGATTAAAATTACAATGCAGATAAGGTCTTCGGTAAAAAAATGTCACGAGGCTGACATTTTCACCCATAAAACGGATAATCAATGAAATAAAACTTTTTTTTTAGAACCGAATAAGAATATCGCTTTCTAAAAAACCATTATCTCAAATCTAACAGTAAAGGTGTCTTAGTCGTATTGGGATCGATATACAATTCAGCAGCTGTAACCAGCAAAACATCGGCTTCTACACAGTCTTCTGCGTCATTCAATAGTCTTTTCAGCTCGGCGCATTTTTCCTTGATGAATTCCTGCCTTTTATCTTCAGCCACATTTTGTACGATTAACAATCGAACTACATCCTTAAAAAATTCATTGGTCGACAATTGAATCTGAAAAGCGTCAGCTTCACTTGCTAAAGAAAAAAACTTATCTAAATCGTGGTGCAGTTCACAGGCGATAAAAGATTTCGACTCTCTGGATTTTAATTCCAGAAAAGATTTTCCTTCAAAATCAACCCATCGGCCCAAGTCACCTATTGCATATCTAAAAACCGGAAATCTTTTACGATAAGTATTAGTAACTGCAATGGTACCATATCCGTTTTCATCCGGATTCATGATTTCGACTATAATGCCTTTAATCACGGAAAACAATGATGGATTTTTACTGCAATTTGACCAGGCCCAGATTCCAGTTTCGGCAGAGCCATACATGGAATAAACATTTTGAGAACCGAATGTTTTTTGTAAAAATTCTTGTGTTTTAGGTCTTAAAAACTCGCCCGCATAAAATAAATTTTCTATTTCTACTTTGGTATTGTTCTCTTCTAAGAACTTCGCAAAACATAATAATTTTGAAGGAGTGCCAAATATAAAATCCGGTTTAAAATGTTTGGCTGCTTGTTGCATGTCGGTATAACTGGCATGCGCACTTAATGCTAAAGTTGTGGCCTGACATTTTTCTAAAATATCATCCATAATAGACGCTGTACGATACATATCGGAGTAACCAAAAATGTTCAGGGCAATTGTTTTGGAAGTAAAGAAGTTGTTTCTGGTGAGTTCTTCCGCCAGTGCTAGTCGTTGATTATGATTTTCCTGAATGTCTACCGGAAAAACTAAAGGCTTTTGAGTACTTCCGCCGGAGCGCACCAAATACACACCCGTTTTTTCATCCTGAAGTTTAAACTTTGTATCTAAAATCGGCATTAATTCTTTTTTGCTTAACATGGGAGCTCCGGCTGCAAAATCATTTCCTTTATAGAATTCGACGTACAAAGGATTTTGTTTTGCTAATTCAAAATAATTTTGAAATTCAGAATGGTCTATTTTTGCGGGGATACAAACTGGATACATGACAGGGCGTTTTTATTTACTTCGTTTTTTTAAATAGTAACTGTTTTTAACTAAGAGTCTGTGATGCTTGAAAAGAAACAGAGCCTTTTCCTTCCACGATGGTAATCGCTTCATTGCGTGTGACAGCCATCGCTGCGACAACATTCCCATTAATTGCTGATCGTACCGATTTGTACTTTTATAATATCTTTTTATTGAAACAGGAATCTCTAATTCTTTCCAATTCGAATAGCTAATGCGGGACAAACTGCCTTCAACCTCTCTTACTTCGATGGAAGCTTTATTCAATAATCCAACACGGGATTGCTGTGGCACATTTTTTAAAACACGGTACCAAAAATCAATTCCTTCATTTAAGGAAACATCAGTCTCATAGCGAATGTTTTTCAGGTGTGTTTTTTGAATCACCACATTACTGCCGACCCCCATGATAAAATCCGGAGCACTAACGGTGTGCAACGGATCTGGTATTAAAAACAGATCATTAGAAAGGGAAATCAATTCTTTTTCAAACGATTTGATGTTTGGCAAATAATAATTGGAGGGAATCAATACAATTCCAAGAATCAAAACGTCTATTTTCTCCTGCTCCATAATAGCATTAACATCGTTCAAACAAGAAGAAATGTAACAATCGTCTGCATCCAAAAAACTTATAACATCTCCAGTTGCCAGTTCTAACCCCATGTTTCTCGCATTGCCCGGACCTTTGTTTTCTTTTAATTCAATGATCTGAATGTCTGTCTGTAAAAACTGTGGAGCAAAAAAGGACAAGGAATCTTTTAAATTAATCAGACTCTTATCTGAACTAAAATCATCTACAATGATAATTTGTGCCGCTTTTTTTTCCTGAAAAGCCAAGGACTTAATCGTATCAAAGATGTAGGCTTCCTTATTATAAAGAGGTATAACAACTGTATGTTTCATATTTTTTATTGTGCTACTATTGGATAAATCAAAGCTCTGCCCTGGTGTACATTTACAACAGACTCATCTGAGCCTCGAAATATCCCGGATCCATACGTTTTGTCATGTTTACAAAGCAACATCCCCACTAAATAAATCTGACGATTATTCTGGACATCGTCAAATTCTTTTTGGTCTACAAAATGCTGAATCAGGTATTTATTCCAATTTTCTTTGATAATAGTATTCCAGTCTTCGGTTGTGCAATCATTTTTCACATAGGCCCCGATTCCTCTTCCTCCACTATTTAATTTTAAGATCAGATTCTCTTCAGAATTGATAAAGGCATCACAGCCGGCAGGATCTGTTATCACGAAACTAGGGATGAGATAATCCTGCAAAAAGCCATAATCCTCTTCACTCAGGTAATCAAGCATGATTTGAGAATCGTACATGACAGCCAAAACCCTTTTATCATGGATTAAAATTAAAGTTCGAATATCATTGAAATAACAGTTTTCTTCAATTAACTTGTCCAACACATCCGGACTTATTTTTTTCAGTTCTTCGCGATCCATTTCCAGTATAAATTGCGAAACTGGTGTTCCGTTTACCTGTATTGAATTATCTGAAACGATTAGATCCTGAGGTCTTGCAGAAATTAGTTCAATTTTTAGTTTTGCTAATTCCCATTGAAGATTGAAAATATCGCTTCCTTTTTCGTCATCATGAATAAGTGCTACTTTTTTATATGGAGCAAACTGATGGTATATATCGTTAACAAGATTTTCTAAAGCCGTATCTCTGGTATTTAAACTGCCTTCAGAAGTATTGGTCTGATTGTTCATCAAATGCGAATAGTAACTGATCATCCAGCCGTTTAGCGGATATCGTGCTCCTATTTCGCAAATTTTGGGCTGATCGTTTTTGTCATATAAAAAATCAGGGCGATAAAAACCCTGATTGTATATTTGGCTATTACTTTTTCGCAATAAAGCTTCAAGGTCATTATCCAGTTGATAATAGTTCCGAATTCTGTCGTCTTCAAAATAATTCAAAACAATCGCTTTACAGGCTTTGTTTAAAACAGCACACAAATGATTCATCTGCCCGCTATATTCCGTAGACAGAATTACAGAAGAATTAGCAAAAGAATCTCTGTTTAATCCTTTATCTTTCTGAAAATATTGAAAAAACAATTGATCCCACTTTTCTTGTTTATCGGCTTGATTTTGTTGCAATTTAATTTTTGACATATTGCGTAGAAGTTTATTTCTTTGTAATAATTATTGTTGGTATATAGATTTAAAACTTAATTCTTCCACTTCCATAAGATCCACCATAACAGCCGATTTCTTAGCTAAATAGTCGTTAACAATTGATTCTAAATCATACGCCTCAAGGTCAACATTCATTGCTTTTGCATAGTGGAAAATAGAATTAACGGCAAAGAAGAAATGGTTTTTCTCTGTTGGACCACAATGAACGCTTATCCAGGCCAGTGTTTTATCACTTTCTTCTTCGGTGAAACCATAATCGTTTGCCAGCCAGGATTGAAATTTTGGCAATATCAATTCCACTTCGCCATGCGTATAAATTTCATGTATCAAAGTGGTCAATAAAGCGATCATGATGTCTTTATTTCGAAGCGAGTTTTGATCTTTCCATGCTTTAAAATCACAAGCACTTTGATTTAAATATCGGCGTGAAAGCCATTCATCATCTGCACAAATTGTAGTTGCCATCGTATAAAACAACTGCGAATGCAAAATTCTCCCAACAACCGCCAGATCTTCATCAACAATTCGGTTTAAACTGGTGATAGACTGTAATAGTGCTTTTTCGTCTGCAATAGGTTGGTTTTTATGAACCAGCATGGTCATGCGGTTGCTAATTCCGGAAACGGTCATTGCACTGTTATTAGTTTGGCTCCAACTGTGAAAAAAACGCTGTAAACGCTCTTTATCCTGAACTTTCGAGGTCAATTGATTGAAACTTTTTTCAATTTTTGAAAATGCCTCTTCCTGATTTGGAAGGAATTTTAATAATTGATCTTTTAAATGTGATTCTTCCATTCCTTCAAGAACCGGAAGAATAATTGAACTTAAACTAGCCATAACTTTTTGATTTTAGATTATTTATTGATTTGATTTATTTAGCAGATTTAGAGCGGTAATATTTAATTTTCCGGATCACATCAATGTCTTTAAAATGATATTGTTCTAACCATTGGGCTTCATCAAAAAAGATACAGCGAGACTCGGCAATTACAATAATGGTCTTGTTTAAAGAGATCTGATATAGTTTATCCAGTAAAGCCGTGTATTGAAAATCATAAAGAGGATTGTACAGATAAAAAACATTCCCGTCGGAAACATCAGTCTTTAAGATATCGCCTGAAATTGCCCTAACATTTGTGATTCCTTCTTTTTCGATTAAATCAACGCAAACTTTGTTTCGCTCTTCCAGAATTTCAATTCCTATAAACTGAGTGTCCGGATATTTTACAGCTCCATACAAAATAATATTTCCATACCCTGAGCCTAAATCATAAAACACTGTTTTGTCTGTGATTGGAATAGGATCAAAAAGGTCACCCAAAAAACTGGACGATCCATACCGGTAAGAATTCAGACCATACTTAATGGTAATTTCCGAAAGGCTTAAACCTTCTTCAATATGATGCGAATGCTGATCAATTTCAGATTGAATATTTTTTAACTGCTCCATATTATTTCATCATTAACAATTCTAATTTTTCCAGTGAACGTTTTGCTTTTTCCATCTTAACAGCATATTCGTTATTTACCTTTTCAATGTCAGCATTGCAAAAAGTACAAGTATGTTCTTCTTCATAGACGTAATTGTCACAGCCATTGCATAACTTCAGTGCTTTTGGTATTCTCGGAACTCTGTCTGTATGGTCTGATGGTGGAATTACAGGAGTATCGTTAGGCGATTGTATTTCTACAATTTCTCCTTTTTCATTTTCAACTATGATTTCAAAAAGCCCGATATCAAAAGATAGTCCCGGTGCTTCTTGTGTTTTTCTTATTCTTTCTCTAAGTCCTTTCTTTTTTAACTCAAGGGCTCGATGATGGCAAAAAGGATTGTTTCCTCTCTTTCCAAACAACACGTGACTCGTCCAGGTACAGCCGGCCAAACAAGAAGATTCGTAATAGCAGCCTTTACAGCCTCCCCATAACTCTTCTTTATTTCTATATCTGGAGAAAACCATTTCTTCACTGTATTTCCAGATATCCTCTAGCTTCATGTCTTTTACATTACCTCCTGTGTACACACTTGTTGGTAATGATGGACAGCCTTTAATTTTTCCGTCGGCTTCAATTCCTATTCCTGTATGTCCTGCGGAACATCCGGTATAATATTTTTCATTGCCCTGTCTCCAGATATGCTCATACGGTCCAAAATAACCAATGTTATTTCCTGCCTGTATCAACACATTATTCACTAAGGCTTTTCGGTAGATGACAATCAGATTGTCGTAAAAATCATTTAACTCATAGGGCTGTACTATCAATTCTTCCGAATTGTCAACAGCATTTCCCATGGCAACAGCAAGCTGTATTTGCCAGTTTTTCACTCCATTTTCAATTAAAACATCCAGTAATTCATTCAGCTCATTTTTACTCCTTTTAGTAATTACAGTATTCACACTAGATGGTATATTGTGTTTTTTAAGCAGTTGCAGACAATTTATTACGTGTTCGAAAGAATCTCTTCTTCCTCGTATTTTATTGTGAGTTTCCGGCATTCCGTCGATAGAAACTCCAATATTTCGTATTCCTGCTTTTTTCGCATCAACAATTCGCTCTTCGGTTAAATTGTAAGCACCGGACTGCATCGAGCATTCGATTCCGCTTTGATGTATTCTTTCAATAATTTCGAGCCAGTCTTTTCTTAAAAAAGCTTCTCCGCCAATAATCGTAATTTCTCTGGTGCCAAGACGTTTAAGACTATCAATAACACCAAAACATTGTTCCGTCGTTAATTCACCCGGTCTTACCTTTCCGGCTCTGGATCCGCAATGCGAGCATTTCAGATTACAGGCTAATGTTATTTCCCACACTACATGAACGGGGGTGGCAGTTTTGTAATCATCTCTTACTCTGTATCGTGTTGAGGTCTTAATAGTATCCATCTTAGTTTTGTTTACGGTTTGACAATTAATTAAAAGACGGTTTAAGAAGTAAAACTTGATAAACCGTCTTTTGTAAAGATTACTTTCTAAAAGTGTCGATTGCTTCTAGCAATTCTAACAACGCTGCGTGTAAATCTTTTTGTTCTCTTACAGTTTGTTTCGCCTGTTCAGCTACTGCCTTCATTTTTTCTAAATCATTCGAAGCGATCGCCTCTCTGATTCCTGCTGCGTAAAGCATTGTTACTCCCATAATAGTTTGTTTTTTGTTTTTTAGTCCTACTCTTAAGGTTTTTCAGCTACACCCTTGTTTTACTGTACAAGTCAGTTTGTTTTTAGAGGGCTCTATTATTTTTTATTTTTTAGAGCGTCTATCGCATCCAGCAATTCTAACAAAGCGCCGCCCAGATCTCCCTGGTCTTTTATTGTTTTTTTGGCTTGCTCGGCAATAGCCTGCATTTTAGTCAAATCGTTTGAAGCTATAGCTTCTCTGATAGCGACACCATAAGGCATAATTACTCCCATAGTTGTTGTTTTTAGCGGTTATTACTTATTTGTAAAAGGGACATCTCTTTTATAAAAAATACTTTTCTATAAAAGAGATTGTCCTATTTCTTTACTCATTCGAACCAAATTGATGCAGAAAAATCGCTGGTTCATTTGGATTCAAACAAGTTAGATGTCCAAAAGTGACTGTTTTTCCTTCTTTGTTTTTTCCTGAAATGATGATATTTTTCATCCCAACCACTAATTTTCCTGAACGATTACCGCTGATTACCTCAACTCCCATTTCGTGTGGTGTACCTGTTCTGGTTGCAATAACATTACCTGAACCATTTTCAATTAACAGTCTCTCTCCTATTGCCGGTGCAGGAAATAGCTGAGAAACGGTAATATCAGTTAGAGGGCCAAGTGTGATATAAGGCGGCACACTTACTGCGCTAATTGCTTCTGAATTTGGCTGATTAAGTGTTATAGTTCTGCCAAACTCTGCTTCGTTAGTTACATTTGTACTGTACATCCACGGAGTTGTAAATGGAGTACCATCTTCTGTCTCTCCAATTGCTACATACTTCTGGTGTATGCCAAGTTTAGAATTTTTAGTCTGTAAATCTAGATTGTAGAATACTGACCTGATAAGTGTACCAACAGCATAGGTTCCGCTGGCTCCTTCAACAACCGGAAGAATAACGGGTCCAACTCCCCCACCATTCCAATCGACATACGGATACACATTTACATTTTTTACTTTTACTGGTATTGCTTGCATGATAATTAATTTTTGGTCCTACTCATGAGGCTTTTCAGATCCGCCTTCGCTTTTAACTGTGCGAAACAGTTCGTTTTTTCAGTGGGTTCTGCTCCACTCTTTCATTTTTCACTCATTACCTGATAATGAATGACTTAGAAAACTAATTTTTCTTTAATTTTCTATATCAAAGCTATTTTAGATAGGAAGATGTAAGAAAAAAAATGTAATAAGATGAGAATTATCTGTCATAAGACACTAAAAACATGACATAAGATAATTCTTAAAAAAACCTCATCAAATAAACTTTCATTTATTTTTGAAAGTTTAAAAACTTTTACTTACATTTGTTTCATGGAATTCAAAGAAGCAAAAAATAAGTTTGTACAAACCTGGGGAGCATTAGGTTCTCAATGGGGAATTAATAAAACCATGGCGCAAATCCATGCTTTATTAATGGTCTCGAACGAAGCTGTTTCTATGGAGGACATTATGGACGAATTGCAAATTTCGCGCGGAAATGCCAGTATGAATCTTAGAGCCTTAATGGATTGGGGAATTGTCTATAAAGAATATAAGGCGGGAGAAAGAAGAGAATTTTTTACTGCTGAAAAAGATTTGGACGAATTGGCTTCTAAAATTGCACGAGAAAGAAGCAAAAGAGAAATTAAACCTGCTCTTAAAATTTTAAAAGAAGTTTCGACTATAGAAGCAAAAGATTCTGCTGAAGAAAAACACTTTGTAGATCAAACTACTAAATTGTATGACTTTGTTTTAAAAGCTGATAATATGTTAGATAAAATGACAGAATTCAATGAAAACTGGTTGGGACGTTTGGTCCTGAAAATTATGAAGTAAAATATCAAATTAAAAAAATTTAATCAAAACTTTCATTTTTTTCTGAAAGTTTAAAACAATCAATAACCATGAAAACAACATTCAAAATAATCGAGATCATAAATATAGCCGCACTTATTTTTTTACTACTTGGTGCTTACGGTCTGGCTATTACTGGTGGTTTACAAGTTTTGGCAGCAATTTTATTTGTTTTAATCTTCCCAGAAAACAAATTAATTTATATCTATTTTGCTTTAGTAATCCTCTTTTTTTCGTTTTGGAATGGAGGCTTTGGTTGGCTATTCGTAATACCTATTTATCTAATATTTTTCCTAACCATAATTATATACCATCAAAAAGCAAAACTATCAACTTCTTAAAGGCAGAATGGAAAAACTTAGCAGCAATTTATTTCATCAAAATAAAATTCAATCAAAACTTTCCTTTTTTTACTGAAAGTTTAAAAACAACTAAATCATGACATTTACAACATTACATAAAATCAACAAAATATTTTACTTCACAACTCTCGGGCTTTACCTTTTGGTATACTTTGGAATGTTATTTCAAATCGTCTTAGGAATTGTACAAATAACAATAGGAATTATTTTACTCACAAAAATGAAGGAACTCAGCAAAGAAAAAAAGAGAAAAATTCTACTTTATTGGCTTTTAGTTTTAACAGCTTTTATATTAATTCTGAGCAACTCTATGTTCGGAAATGATTTGGGAAATTTTCTTAGTTTATTTCTTTTTCCGATGTTAATAGCAACTTACTTCTATTTTCTAACAGCAAATATTACTTCTGATTCATTTCTAAATGCAGAATGGAGAAACTTAGCACTTTTCAATTATGAAGTTCATGCTGAAATTTTAGAAAAATATATTCCCGTTGGTACTGAAATAGATTTGTGGAACAACAAATGTTATGTAAGTCTGGTTGGTTTCATGTTTAAAAACACAAAAGTTTTGGGAGTAAAAATTCCGTTTCATATAAATTTTGAAGAAGTCAATTTAAGATTCTATGTAAAGCGTTTTGAAAATGGCGAATGGAAACGCGGTGTAGTTTTCATTAAAGAAATTGTTCCAAAAAAAGCAATCACTTTTATTGCCAACACTTTATATCAGGAACATTATGAAACGCAGAAAATGAAACATGAAATTATTGAAGATGGTACTACACAAACTTTTGTTTATCAATGGAAAAATAAAGAACAATGGAATACAATTGAATTAGAAACTGAGAAAAAACCAACAGAAATTGAAGTAGATTCTGAAGCTGAATTCATAACAGAACATTATTTTGGTTATACCAAAATTGACGAGGAAACTACTTTTGAATATGAAGTACAACATCCGAGATGGGAACAATTTAAAGTTCTAAATCATAAAATTGATGTTGATTTTCAGGGAAATTATGGTAACGACTTTGAGTTTTTAGAAACTACTATTCCAACTTCAATTTTTCT
This sequence comes from Flavobacterium sp. JAS, assembly GCF_020991455.1. GTDB lineage: Bacteria > Bacteroidota > Bacteroidia > Flavobacteriales > Flavobacteriaceae > Flavobacterium. The sequence goes on along the minus strand of NZ_JAJMOX010000009.1, from coordinate 55,391 downwards.
TGCAAAAGGATCTGCAATTGAAGTAAAGAACAAATGCAAATTGGCAGAAATACAAATTCAGGAGAATCTTACCGCTATAATTAATAGTTATTAATTTATAAAACGCAAAAATCATGAATCTCAATATTATTGGGTATTTTATTTACCTCGGCATTACGATTTTCATCATTTTAAAAGTTGGAAAAATATGCTACAAAAACGGAAACATTTATGTTTTAGAATTGATCCCAAATCACGCTGATATCTGCCAAAAAATTAATCAGGTATTACTTTTAGCCTACTATCTTCTAAATATTGGTTATTGTGCAATGACTTTAATATCCTGGCAAAAAATACAATCGTTCGCCAATCTTGTCGAAACTATCGGAATAAAAACGGCAATTATCATTTTTATCATTTCAATATTGCATTATCTCAACATCATTATATTAACTAAGTACATTCATAAATTAATCAAATAACACTTTAAATTTAAATATCATGGAAACTACAAAAATCCTAATTGGTTACGGAATCTATTTACCAATCGCTTTATTTCTTACTTATTATGTTTCTAAAACACTTTTCAAAAACGGAAAAATCTTTATGCTTGATATTTTCAAAGGACGAGAAGAAATTGCAGAGGCAACCAACAAACTTTTTGAAACTGGTTTTTATCTTTTAAATATTGGGTTCGCCTTAATGATCTTAGAACTTCAGTTAAGCCAGGACAGCTATCAGCAATTAATTGAAAGATTAAGCTATAAAATTGGTGGATTTTCTATTTATCTTGGTATAATGTTATTCTTCAATTTATATTTCTTCTTCAGAGGAAAAAGAAAAGCTAAAGAAGCACAACAAGAAGAAAGATTAGTTTTTAAAGCATAATTATTTACTTAAAAGTTTTGCCGCGAATTTCACGAATTAATATTAGCGCAGATTTTACACATTTAAAAATTCGCTTAATTCGTGTAATTCGTGGCTAAAAAAACATACCAATGAAAAAACTCATAATCGCAGCCGGAACAGGTTTTCTAGGACAAGTTTTAGTCAATCATTTCAAAAATAAATTTGAAGAAATTGTAATTCTAACTCGAGGAAAATCTCAAACTATTGACGGAATTAAATATGTAAACTGGAATGCAAAGACTTTTTCAGGTTGGGAAAAGGAACTGGAAAACGCAACGGTTTTAATTAATCTCGCGGGAAAATCTGTTGATTGCCGTTATACTAAAGAAAACAAAAAAGAAATTCTACTATCCCGAATTGAAAGTACAAAGATTTTAAACAAAGCCGTCTTAAACTGCAAAAATCCGCCAAAACATTGGCTGAATTCATCAACTTCTACTATTTATCGATTTTCTTTGGATAAACAAATGGATGAAGTTAATGGCGAAATTGGAAATGATTTTTCTATAAACGTCGCGCTATCTTGGGAAAAAGCATTCTTTAAAACCGAAACTCCAAATACGTTAAAAACTGCTTTAAGAACTTCAATTGTTCTTGGCAAAAATGGCGGCGCTTTTATTCCGCTTAAAACTTTGGCTAAAATTGGCTTTGGAGGAAAACAAGGAAAAGGAAACCAGTTTGTAAGTTGGATTCATGAAGATGATTTTGCAAATGCAATTGACTTTATCATTCAAAAAGAAATAACCGGCATTATTAATATCGTTTCGCCAGAACCTGTCCGCAATACTGATTTCATGAAGAAACTCCGAAAAGCAGTTGATTTTCCTTTCGGAATTCCGATGAATAAATTCTTATTAGAAATTGGATCTTTCTTTATTCGAACAGAAACAGAATTAGTTTTGAAAAGCAGAAATGTAATTCCGAAACGACTTTTAGATAGTGGGTTTAAATTTAAGTTTGGAGATATTGGTCACGCTTTTAAAAATTTATTAGATAAATGAATACGGTTTTGATGTTAAGACATTGGATATTCACATTATTATGCGGACCAATTATTTTCGCTATAATAAATGGATTTACATCTAATTGGAGTGCAAACAATTTTTATGGCTTTTTTCAACTCTATCCATTTGCAATAATACTAGGATTGCTTTTTTCATTGCCAACTTATATCTTTTATATGTTTATTTTTCTCCTTTTTAAAAACATAAAAATGATTTATGAAAGAATAATTCTAGTCACAATTGTAATAATTGGCGTTTTTATAACAACAGCGCTCATCAATGGAATTGTGTGGTTTGACCTTGCCATATCTTATTCAATTTCATCGATTATAGCAGGAATATTTTTTACAATGTATTTTAAAAATGAAACCGAATCATGACAACAATTCACCTCACAACAAAAATAAAAGCAACAAAACAAATCGTTTTTGACGCCTCAAGAAATATTGACATTCATCAGCAATCTGCAAGTCCTTCTAAAGAAAAAGCAATTGAGGGCGTAACATCAGGTTTGATCAATTTGAATGAAACCGTAACTTGGCGTGGGAAACATTTTGGATTCTATATTACTCATAAAAGCCGAATTACTGCCATGAATTTCTATGAGTACTTTGTTGATGAAATGGAAAAAGGAAAGTTTAAATCGTTCAAACATGAACATTTTTTTGAAGAGAAAAATGGCTTTATCATTATGAAAGACAAATTACAATACGAAACTCCGTTTGGAATCTTCGGGGAGCTTTTTGATATTTTATTTTTAGAGAAGCATCTGACTAACTTTCTTTTAGAAAGAAATAAGACTCTAAAAGAAGTTTGCGAAAAATCTAATTATCATCATCTAAACTAATAATCTCATCTTCGATATTTTCACTGCCCTTTTTGAAGCCAAAATCATGAATTAAAAAGATTGTAAAAGTGTTAACCAGAAGATGTGCCATATAAGTATAAAAATTCATGGGCACAAAAAGACTGTAAAATAAAGTAGCCAAAATAGAAGTAAGCACCATCATGAAATTTTGATAGTATCTAATAAGTGATTTATTTACGAAATAAAACAAAAGAAGTAATAATCCGAATAAACGGTTAAGCAGACCAACAAAAAGAACAGATAATCCGCATATCAAAATTGACATTCCAAGATAAGAGCCAATAATGAACGGCCAAATAAAAGCCAGAAAAAACATCCATCCGAAGAAAAACAAAAAATACTGCACTTGTGTAAACTTCATTCCAAAAAAAGAGATTTGTTTTTCCATGTAGATTCATTTATTTCCAAATATAGAATTAAAAATCTTAAAGAAAAACAATCATCAGCCACCAAAAAATTGGAACACTTTCGACCCAAAAAGAAGTATAGTATTTTGAGCGATTGGGGTTTGCAAATGCGATGAACAACATTAACATTATAACCATTATCAGATTAATAAAAGCATCATGATAATTAAAAGTAGATATAAAAACCTCTAAACCCCAAAACGGAACTAATAATAAAAACCCTAAAATTTTAGTCCGCTTAACGCCAATGGTCTGCGGAACAGTTTGTAAATGCGGATCATCATTAGCCAAATCAATAATTTCGAAAACTAAAATCAGTACAAAAACCAAAATAAAACGCTGAATGCATTTTATAAAGAAGTCACTTGTAAACGAAATTTCGGCATTTATTAAAGGCAAAACCAGTGTTGCTCCCACCCAACAAAGCGCTACAATATAAATTTTTACTCCTGCCCAATTTCGGGCATTTTTTCTGTTTGGAAAAAAAGGAAGTGTATAAAGTGCCGTTATGGCAAAGATCCCGACAGAGACAATTTGAGTAATTCTTTTTAAATGGAAAAAATAATACCCCACCAAAATCACCGAAATAAAACTCAAAACAGCAATAATTTTTAACTGATTTCCGATTGGATTTTTTTTAACGCGGACTAAAGCATCGTATTTAACAAAATTATATCCTACAATTGTTCCAAAAAAAGTAAACAGCGCCATTGGCTCATCATACTGAATATGAAACACATGAAACGTGATTCGCACCAATGCGTAACACGATAAGGCCACATGAATACTGCTATTCAGGTAAAAATCTAATATCCGTTTTGATACTATCATACCTCAAATCTAATCAATTATTAACAAATCAACTCTTTAGTTGTAAATTTCATAAAAATTGAAGTTAAAAATGTATAATAAATTATTATTAATACTTAATTTTGCGCCACTAAAAAACAACACTTTTACAACTATATGAAAACAGATGCTTTTGCTTTAAGACACATTGGTCCAAGAGAAACAGATCTTCAACACATGTTACAGACCATTGGAGTTGAATCGATCGAACAACTTGTTTATGAAACCCTTCCAGATGACATTCGTTTAAAAGCACCTTTAAACTTAGATCCAGCGATGACGGAGTATGAGTTTTCAAACCATATTCTGCAATTAGGAAACAAAAATAAACTTTTTAAAACATATATTGGTTTAGGTTACAATCAGGCAATTGTTCCTGCTGTAATTCAACGTAATGTTTTTGAAAATCCGGGATGGTACACTGCCTATACTCCATATCAGGCTGAAATTGCACAAGGTCGTCTTGAAGCGATTTTAAATTTCCAGACTACTGTTATCGAGTTAACAGGAATGGAAATTGCAAATGCTTCTTTATTAGATGAAGGAACTGCTGCTGCAGAAGCTATGGCTTTATTACTAGACGTTCGTTCTCGTGACCAAAAGAAAAATAACGTAAATAAATTTTTCGTTTCTGAAGAAATTTTACCTCAAACACTTTCAGTTTTACAAACTCGTGCAACACCAATTGGAGTTGAATTAGTAATTGGAAACCATGAAACTTTTGATTTCTCTACAGAATTCTTCGGAGCTATTTTACAATACCCTGGAAAGTACGGACAAGTTTACGATTATACTGCTTTTATCGAAAAAGCTGCTGCAAGCGAAATTAAAGTAGCGGTTGCTGCTGATATTTTAAGCTTAGCTAAATTAACTCCTCCGGGAGAAATGGGTGCCGCAGTCGTTGTTGGAACTACACAACGTTTCGGAATTCCGTTAGGTTACGGTGGTCCTCACGCTGCGTATTTTGCAACTAAAGAAGAATACAAACGAAGCATGCCGGGACGTATCATTGGTGTTACTATTGACACTAACGGAAACCGTGCTTTACGTATGGCTTTGCAAACTCGTGAACAACATATCAAACGTGATAAAGCAACTTCAAACATTTGTACTGCACAGGTATTATTATCTGTAATGGCTGGTATGTATGCAGTTTATCACGGACCAAAAGGTTTACAATACATTGCTGACAAAGTACATGCTGCGGCTGCAACTTTGGCAAACGAATTGAAAAACTTAGGTTTAGAGCAAGTTAACTCCGCTTTCTTTGACACTATCTTAGTTAAAGCTGATGCTAAAAAAGTAAAAGCGGTTGCAGAAGCAAATGAAGTAAACTTTTACTATGTAGACGAAAATACAATCTCAATTTCATTAAACGAAACTACTAGCGTTTCTGATGTTAATGACATTATCAATATTTTTGCTACAGCACTTTCTTTAAAAGCAACTACAGTTTCTGAATTAACAGAAACAAATCATTACCCAGAAAACTTAAACAGAACTTCTGCTTTCTTAGAGCATGATGTTTTCAACAAATACCATTCGGAAACAGCTTTGATGCGTTACATCAAAATGTTGGAGCGTAAAGATTTAGCGTTAAATCACTCGATGATTTCGTTAGGATCTTGTACAATGAAATTGAACGCTGCTGCAGAAATGCTTCCGTTAAGTAACCCAAACTGGAACAACATTCATCCATTTGCTCCACTTGATCAGGCGCAAGGATACCAGGAAATGTTAAAAAAATTAGAGCAGCAATTAAACGTAATTACTGGTTTTGCAGGAACTACTTTGCAACCTAACTCAGGTGCACAAGGAGAATATGCAGGACTTATGGTAATTCGTGCGTACCACCAATCTCGTGGAGACGATCATAGAAATATTGCTTTGATTCCTTCATCGGCTCACGGTACAAACCCGGCTTCTGCTGCTATGGCGGGAATGAAAGTTGTGGTTACAAAAACTCTTGAAAATGGAAATATCGACGTTGAAGATTTACGCGAAAAAGCAATTCTTCATAAAGATAACCTTTCATGTTTAATGGTAACTTACCCATCTACACATGGAGTTTTTGAAAGTGCTATTCAGGAAATTACAAAAATTATCCACGATAATGGTGGACAAGTTTATATGGATGGTGCAAACATGAATGCTCAGGTTGGATTAACAAATCCTGCTACAATTGGAGCTGACGTTTGTCACTTGAACTTACACAAAACATTCGCGATTCCGCACGGTGGTGGAGGTCCAGGTGTTGGTCCTATTTGTGTAGCGCCACAATTGGTTCCTTTCTTACCAGGAAATCCGGTAATTCCAACAGGAGGAGAAACTGCAATTACAGCTATTTCTGCTGCTCCTTGGGGATCTGCTTTAGTATGTTTGATTTCTTACGGATACATTTCGATGCTTGGTGCTGATGGATTAAAAAGCGCTACAGAGCATGCAATCTTAAACGCAAACTATATTAAAGAAAAATTAAACGGTCACTACGATACTTTATATTCTGGAGAAATGGGTCGTGCAGCTCACGAAATGATCTTAGAATGTCGTCCTTTCAAACAAAAAGGAATCGAAGTAACGGATATCGCAAAACGTTTAATGGATTACGGTTTCCACGCACCAACAGTTTCTTTCCCGGTTGCAGGAACCTTAATGATCGAACCAACTGAAAGTGAAAACTTAGAAGAATTAGATCGTTTTTGTGAGGCTATGATTTCTATCAGAAAAGAAATTGAAGCTGCAACAATTGAAGACAGCAACAACGTATTAAAAAATTCTCCTCATACTTTAGCAATGCTAACTTCTGAAACTTGGGAATTTCCATATACAAGAGAACAAGCTGCTTTCCCATTAGAATATATTGCCGAAAACAAATTCTGGCCTTCAGTTAGAAGAGCTGATGATGCTTTTGGAGATAGAAACTTAATCTGCAGCTGTGCTCCTATTGAAGCTTATATGGAAGAAAACTAAGAAATAAATTTTCTTTAAATACATATTCATACCCGATAGATTTTAAAAACCTATCGGGTATTTTTTTACCATCACCTCAAAAAGTGTCAAAAAAAAATTTCTGGCACCATTGATTTCAAACGTTTGAAATCTCGGTAAAACCAAAAAATCATTAGAAAATTAACAATATATCCTGCAAATAATTATTATTTCATAATTATATGCATGCATAGTATATTTTATGACAGTTATCATGAATTTATTTATACTTTAGCAATAAATTTACCGGATATATCGAGGAATAATGAAAATAAAAATAATAGGTATAGGAAGTTATATTCCTAATAAAGAAGTAAGCAATACTGACTTTGGCGATCATGTTTTTTTGAATGAAGACGGAACTCCTTTTGGTTACCCTAACGAAGTTGTAATAAAAAAATTTAAAGGTATTACCGGTATCGAAAATCGCCGTTATGCCGAAGACCAACATACCTCATCTGATTTAGCTTATTTTGCAGCCGAAAGAGCTCTTGAAAATGCTAAAATCGATCGCGAGACTTTAGATTATATCATTTTTGCACATAATTTTGGTGATGTAAAGACAGGAACAAATCAATCTGATATTCTACCGAGTTTAGCAACACGCGTTAAAAACAAATTAGACATCAAAAACCCTAAATGTGTAGCTTACGATATTCTTTTTGGATGTCCCGGCTGGATTGAAGGTGTTTTACAGGCAAATGCATTCATTAAATCAGGAATGGCAAAACGCGTTATGGTAATTGGCGCTGAAACCTTATCAAGAGTTGTAGATGATCATGATCGTGATTCTATGATTTATTCTGATGGTGCAGGTGTTTCAATTTTAGAAGCATCTGATGATGAAGCTGGTTTGTTATCTTACGAAAGTGCCACTTTTGCAAATGAAGAAGCTAACTTTTTATACTTCGGAAAATCATATAATCCAGATTTAGATCCAGACATTAAATACATCAAAATGTACGGACGTAAAATCTACGAATTTGCTTTAAGCCAGGTTCCATGTGCGATGAAAAGCTGTTTAGACAAAAGCGGAATTGCAATTGATGACGTAAAGAAAATCCTTATTCATCAGGCCAACGAAAAAATGGACGAGGCGATTATTGCACGTTTCTACAAACTTTACGACAAAACTGCACCCGAAAATATTATGCCAATGAGTATTCATGATTTAGGAAACTCAAGCGTTGCAACGGTACCAACTCTTTATGATTTATTGATTCAGGGCAAACTTGAAAACCATGAAATCAATAAAGGAGATGTTGTAATTTTTGCTTCTGTTGGAGCAGGAATGAATGTTAACGCATTTGTATATCGATATTAAATTAAGTTTTTTCTAAATGCGAGTTTAATACGCTCGCAAAGACGCGAAGTCGCAAAGTTTTATATTAATTACTTTGCGACTTCGCGTCTTTGCGAGAAATTCAATCTAACTTTTTATTAAACTTAAAAAATTAAGTCCCGCATTTAAAACCATCATTTTAAATGCGGGCTTTCATTTTTCATTCAAATTAAAAAACAGCAAAAAAAGAAGTAATCTTTGTATATTTGCGACCTAATTATAAAATCAAGAACGACAGATTGTTTCGTTCCTTTCAATAACTATGTACGAAAAAACGTTTCCGAATAAAAGATTCAAACTTACCCTAGAGTTTTTACAAAAACACATTAAAACATCAGAAACCATTTTTGATTTTGGTGTCCCAAATCCGTTCTCTAAAATAATGGAAGAAAATGGTTATACCGTAAAAAACACAAAAGGGGAAGATTTAGATAACGATCAAACTGCTTTACAAACAGAAGAATATACTGTTTTTACTGCCTTTGAAATTTTCGAACATTTGCTAAATCCGTACACAATTCTAGAAAACGTAAAATGTGATAAATTGTTAATTTCAATTCCGTTACGTTTATGGTTTTCACCAGCATATCGTTCTAAAACAGATATGTGGGACAGACATTACCATGAATTTGAAGACTGGCAACTGGACTGGCTTTTAGAAAAAACAGGCTGGAAAATAACCGATCGTCAAAAATTCACACATCCGGTAAAGAAGTTTGGATTCAGACCATTACTAAGATATTTCACTCCAAGATATTATATTGTTGTTGCGGAAAAAGTGAAAGCATAAACAAATTCCAATATTTAAATTCCAAATTCCAATTTAAACCATTATTAGGTAAGAATTGGAATTTGGAATTTAAAAAAAATTGGGATTTAATTTAAAATTTATGAGATATTACATAGTCATTCCCGCGCACAACGAACAAGATTTAATTGGCTTGACCTTACAATCTTTGGTTTCTCAAACTGTTTTACCTGCAAAAGTTGTTGTTGTAAATGATAATTCAACAGATAAAACAGAAGAAATTGTTTTAGGTTTTGCAAAAGAAAATCCATTTATTTCTGTTGTAAACAAAACTTCTGATGCGATTCACATGCCGGGAAGCAAAGTGATTCAGGCTTTTCAGAAAGGTTATGAAACTCTCGATTCAGAATATGATATTATTGTAAAAATAGATGGCGATTTAATTTTTCCTTCAAATTACTTCGAAACTATCATCAATCACTTTCAATCAGATCCAAAAATTGGAATGGTTGGCGGATTTTGTTATATCGAAAAAAACGGAGATTGGGTTTTAGAAAATCTAACCGATAAAGATCATATTCGCGGTGCACTAAAAGCTTACAGAAAGGAAACTTTCCAGCAAATTGGAGGTTTAAAACCTGCAATGGGTTGGGATACGGTAGACGAATTACTTTGTAAATACTATGATTGGAAAATAGTTACAGACTCTTCTTTACATGTAAAACACCTAAAACCAACTGGTGCAAATTACAATAAAACAGCACGTTATAAACAAGGCGAAGCTTTTTATACGTTAGGATATGGTTTCTGGATTACAGCAATTGCCTCTGCTAAGCTGGCGATGATGAAGAAAAAACCATTGCTGTTTTTTGATTATATTAAAGGATTCTGGAAAGCTAAAAAAGCAAAAACTCCTTTACTCGTTACCCCTGAACAAGCTAAATTTATTAGAAATTACCGTTTTCAGAAAATGAAACAAAAGTTAATTTGATTCGGAAAACAACCGAAAATCCTTAACTCATAACCCAAAACTCGTAACTTCTTTTTACCTTAGCCAATATTTGTAAAACTTATGATGCTAATTCGTTATTTATCCCAAATAGGGAGATATTTTTTAATGCTGAAAGAAATTTTCAATAAACAGACTAAATGGCCTGTTATGAAAAAGTTGATTTTCAAAGAAATTGATGATCTAATAATCGACTCACTTGGTATCGTTTGCTTTATCTCCTTTTTTATTGGAGGAGTTGTTGCCATACAAACTGCTTTAAACCTTACTAATCCGTTAATTCCAAAATATTTAATTGGTTTTGCTACACGTCAATCTGTGATTCTGGAGTTTGCTCCTACTTTTATATCGGTAATTATGGCCGGAAAAATGGGCTCTTACATTACTTCTAGTATTGGTACAATGCGTGTTACAGAACAAATTGATGCATTAGAAGTTATGGGTGTTAACTCTTTAAACTACCTTGTTTTCCCAAAAATAATAGCTTTATTAATGTATCCTTTCGTAATTGGAATCAGTATGTTTTTGGGTATTTTTGGTGGATGGCTTGCTTGTGCTTATGGAGGTTTTTCGACCAGTCAGGATTTTATTCAAGGTGCTCAAATGGAATTTATTCCTTTTCATATTACATATGCTTTTATTAAAACTTTGATTTTTGCAATGTTATTAGCTACAATTCCATCATTTCACGGATATTACATGAAAGGTGGTGCACTTGAAGTTGGTAAAGCTAGTACAGTATCATTTGTATGGACATCTGTTTGTATTATTCTTTTTAATTATATATTAACTCAATTATTATTAGGATAATGATCGAAGTAAAAAACATAGAAAAATCATTCGGCGACAGTAGAGTTTTAAAAGGCGTTTCGACCGTTTTTGAAACTGGAAAAACCAACTTAATTATTGGACAAAGTGGATCCGGAAAAACTGTTTTATTAAAAACTTTACTAGGAATTCATACACCGGATTCAGGTACAATTGAGTTTGACGGACGTGTTTATTCGGAACTAAATCCGGATGAAAAAAGAGAATTAAGAACTGAAATTGGAATGGTTTTTCAAGGAAGTGCTTTATTTGATTCGATGACTGTTGAAGAAAATGTTGCTTTCCCTTTAAAGATGTTCACGAACGACAACAAAGCTAAAATTCAGGAACGTGTTGATTTTGTTTTAGAAAGAGTAAACCTAATTGACGCTCATAAAAAATTACCTTCGGAGATCTCAGGAGGTATGCAAAAACGTGTGGCGATTGCCCGCGCGATTGTAAATAACCCAAAGTATTTATTTTGTGACGAACCTAACTCAGGTCTGGATCCAAATACGTCTACGCTGATTGATAACCTGATTAAAGAAATTACGGAAGAATATAATATTACAACTGTAATCAATACGCACGATATGAACTCGGTAATGGAAATTGGCGAAAACATCGTATTCTTAAAAAAAGGGTTAAAAGCGTGGCAGGGAACTAAAGAAGAAATCTTTAGAACTGATAATAAAGACATTGTGAAGTTTGTTTACTCTTCGAACTTATTCAAGAAAGTTAGAGAAGCCTATTTGAAAGGTTAAAACCTTTTAAAAATTTAAATAAAAAAATCCCAAATTCCAAGCTTATCAAAATTGGAATTTGGGATTTTTTATTGGAAGTTCCCTTTTATGATTGGAATTTGGGATTTCTAATATTGAAATTTCCCTTTTATTTAATTCGTGTTTTTTATAGGCAAAAGTTCAACCTCAGCATTTGGATTAAAAAGATAAGTTCTTCCCGAACTGATTTCGATACATTCGAAACGTTTGGTTCTAACCGCTAATTTCTTGAAGATTTTACCATTTTTAATTCTGAACACACTTCCAAACGGAATTTCAAAAACATAGTTTTTATCATTTTGTGCGTCGTATTGTTTTAATGCCAGAGACAAAGTTGTATCCGTATCACTACTTGCTGATGGATTTTTAAAATGTCTCGCTAATAAAGGTAATAAACCACCCGGAAAGATCTCCGGACGTATAAATGGAATCATCGTTCTCTGGAAAGTATGTTTCCATTCATTTCCATGAGGTTTTATATTTCGTCCAAACTTTTCAAACGCTACTAAATGGGAGATTTCATGAATTAGCGTAATCAAAAAACGATACTTATTTAAACTTGCATTTACCGTGATTTCATGTTTACCGCTCGGACCCCTTCTGTAATCTCCGTGACGTGTTTGACGTTCGTTTACGATTTTCAGATGAACCTGATTGGCAACAATCAAATCAAATACAGGCTTTACAGCGTGTTCCGGTATATATCTTGCAAGAGTTTCGTTCAAAATAATTATGAGTTATGAAGTATGAGTTATGAGTTTTTAACTAGATTATTCTTTGATGTAATTATTATACTTTTGATTATTTTCAGCACTTCTCCGCATTGATTGTGCATTGACTCAAACTCAATTGTAGAAACATAATTTGTAGCGTTTAAAATTTCTAACCAATAAATACATCGATTCATCACATTCCTTTTGAGAAATTGATAACTTATGAATGAAATCTGCTTTGCTTTGTGCATTAACCGCTTCACGAACATTTGCTCCAACCGAAGTAATAGAACGCAAAAATTGTTTACCCATTACAAATTCCTTCTTTTCAGAAACTAACCATTTATAAAAGTTAACACCTCTAATTGCTAATTCAAAACTCTTAGTTTTCACAATACTTTCATTCATAACTCAAAATTCATAATTTATAATTAACTAAGGATTTGTTGACGAAACTTCCAGTACTTTCCCATTAAAATATTTATTTCCATTCAATGTAAAATCATAAATATAAGTTGCCATTCCTTCGGCTGAAATTGGGGCTTGATATCCAGGGAAAGCTTCGTTTAACATTTCTGTCTGAACAGATCCCAGAGCCAGAACGTTGAATGAAATTCCTTGTTCTTTATATTCTTCGGCAAGTAATTCTGATAAGGTAATAACTGCGCCTTTACTTGAACTATATGCTGCTAAACCTGCAAATTTAAGACTTCCACGCACACCGCCAATAGAACTAATTGTGACAACGTGACTTCCTTTTTGAAGGTACGGTAAGCAAATTCTGGTAAGATTTGCAACGCCAAAAACATTTACTTTGTAAATACTTTCAAAATCAGCCTGAGTTGTTTCTGCAAAAGGTTTTAATAACAAAGCTCCGGCATTATGCACGACTGCATCAACTTTTTTCCAGGTTGACGAAAGAAAGTTGCTCACTTCTTCCAAAGCAGCTTCATTTGCCAAATCAACTGAAAGGCAAGTAACATTTTGATGTTCTAAAAGTGTTTGAGGTATTTTTCTTGAAATAGCTAAAACCTGATGACCAGCATTAGCAAATTGTAGCGCAAGTTCGTAACCAATTCCTCGACTGGTTCCGGTAACAATAATATTTTTCATAAAGCAAAAATAAGCAAATCCGGTAAAATGACCGGTTATTTATTCATCGTAATTTCTTCTGTTGGCGTTGTAGCAATTCTAGTCACTGCCGGCAAAAACTCCTGAATAAAAGAAGTCATATGCGGAATATCCATAACCTTAAATTCATCTGAAACATGATGATAAAATTCAAAATTCTCAAAATCAAAAGTACTTATAGATTGACATGGTTTTTTAAAAACATCATAAAATGAATAGTTATCTGATCTGTAAAACAATTTATATTCAGCTTCTTTTGGGAGAAAACCGATTGTCTTTTTGCCTGTGTATTCATTTATTTTTTCTGCCATGTTCGATTTATCAAAACCTGTGATATAAGCCAGATAATCTCGTTTCATTGGCACACCAATCATTTCAATATTTAGTTGTGTATATAAATTAAAATTCTGTTTTTTCAGTTTCTGTACTAAACTTTTAGAACCCAGCAAACCTTTTTCTTCTCCGGCAAAAAACACAAAAAGAATACTGCGTTTATTAGATTTTGTTTTAGAAAAATATTTAGCCATTTGTGCAACCGCAGTAACTCCTGATGCATCATCGTTCGCACCGTTATTAATCATATCTGCTTGTTGTTTACTCTCCAGTCCAATATGATCATAATGCGCACTCAAAACCACAAACTCTTTTTTTAGTTTAGGATCTGTTCCTTCTAAAACTCCCACAATATTATATGCAGGTTTATCAAAATTGGTAAGGGTATCTCGATAAGTAGTAAAATATGGTTTTATATTGTTCTTTTTGAAAAAATCTTCCAGAAAAACTGCTGCTTTATCTATGCCTTTTGTTCCGGTTTCGCGTCCTTCTAATTCATCTGAAGAAAGATATTTTAAAAAATCTGAGACTTCGGTTTCACTTACTTTATAAGTGATTTCAATGGGTTTTGAAGTGTTTTCGCTTACTGCGGATGGATTTGATTTACAGGCTAAAAAAACAAATGGAAGAAGAAAGTACATTTTTTTCATAAATGAAAGATTTGGTTTTACTTCAGAACCTAAATTTCTAAAGCAACTGGTTTAAAATATTTCTTATACACTTTGAACACCTGAATACTTCCCAAAACAATAAAAAGCAACGGAATAAAAACAGGTATTATATACTTTGAAAATTGACTTGTTTTCTGAAAAAGCGTTTGCAGAATTACAATCAAACTCAACATTCCTAAAAAAACACCAATCAAAGTTCCTGCAATATAATAATATTTTAACTTTCTTTCAATTGTAATATACTTTCCGTTAAGTAAATAAAGGTTCCAACTGGTCCAAAATGGCAATTGCAAAAAATTAAAACAATTTAAAACCACACCAATTACAAATGGCGAATACATCAAATATCCCAGTAAATTATCATTTAAAGTTGTAGTCGAATTAAAATTAGAATAAAAGAAATAGGCCAAAACAAACATGAATCCGACAGCAAAAAAATCAATTATCTTCATTAATCTTTTATTTCTAATGAGTTGTTTTGCAAAAAGCAATGTAAAATAAATGACAAAGGTTTCAACAAACACAACTCCAAACAAAAAGAAAACTAAATTGTAAAGACCCGATTTTGAATAAATTTCTAAACCAACTAAATTTAAATATCCCAACGGAATCGAACCGATGAAACTCACCAGAAATCCAATTGAGATATTCTTCAGTTCTTTCATATTCAAAAATGCATGATCTTATTATTCTGTGCCAAATGCAATCTGTATTCACGGATTCCAACTTTATAATTTAAATACGGAACTCCCATCTTATGATTCTCAGCGCTGATTTCATACATGTACGTAATATGTCGCGCCAATTCTTTCCAGGCAAACCAAACGGAATGTTTAGGATCGTAAATATGTGTTGGCTCGCTTGCGGCCCCATTAAGTTCTACGATTTGAAAATTTTCGCCTCGTTCCAGTTCTTCAAAAGTATTGTACATGATATCAAAACGTCCAAAATAGAATTCCGGAATTTGAGTTGCGATTTCGTTAATCATTGCGATTAATTTTGGCGTAATCAAATTACTTCCGTCAAGAAATTTTGCACCGCGTGAGTGATTCCCAAACGGAACTAAATTTACCATTTCACCATTTTGCAAAACCCGATGCAACTGGCTTCCGTATTCTTCCTGTAAAGCATCGAGCTGAAATTTAAATCTTGGTGTTTTACAAATTAAATCTTCGATTGTAGAACTTCCGTCACCGGTAACAATTAAAAATTCTTTGGATACAATTCCCGTAATTTTACCTTCTTTTTGATGCGGATGACGCACGTAAAAAATACCAACTTCATTTTTGAACGGAATTAAATCTTGTATCAAAAAATCAAAGTTTGCTTTTCTGGCGTATTCACTTAATTCGTAAACATTTCTGATTTTTTTTACTCCGGAACCGCGCAAACCAATATCTGGTTTAGCGATTAAAGGAAAGTAAACCCTGTTATCAACTATCGTGCTTACAATCTTTTTTAAATCTGTATTTTCCTTAATTAAAATCGTTTTTGGATAAAAATTCTTAGGAAGCAAATCATAAATTTGTTTTTTGCTTTCCATTATAAATCCTCCATTTTTAATTTTTGGATTAGAGGCATTAAAAAAGAAAACAGATCTGGCTTTGATTGCATAATATGCCCAAAGAAAATAAATAGGAACGTACAAAACCTGAAATGGCCAATATTCCCAATTGCTTATTTTATGGAAAAATAGTTTCATCTTTATTTGTTTTTTAAATGCTTATAAATGAGGTTGAAAAATCTTGTGTTTTAATCAAATCATAGTACTTCATAGTACCTTTATTCTGCTTAATGACAACCTGTGTCACACTTAGTGTTTTTAAAGTGTTTTCCCGATTAATAATCAAACCGTTTTCAGAATCATCACTTTGAGTATTTCTATGAAAATCCAGCATATCTAAAGCTGATATTTCGTTCTTATCTTTCAAAAAATCAAAAAACCAGTCTGAACGCCTTTTTCTAATTTCGTCAGAATATAAAGTGACCGAAGACCAAATATAATTTCTGGTCTGGTCTAACAGCGTCTTCCATTTTGTAAAACCATCCCAAATCAATTCGTATAATTCTTCGCTCTGATATAAAACCAAGGTAAACGGCTCGATATCTTCGAGATTTATTTCGTTCCAAAAATCCTTTGGCGATGGATTTGAAATAATATCCAGAGCAATTAATCCACGGCTTTTTCTGTAAAGAAATACAGGATTGTGTTTTTTAATTCCACCATTCAAAAGCACTAATACCGTTCCGCTTTCATCGACTGCAAACCACGTTCCTCCTGCTTTTGGATCTTTTGGATACATTACGTTTTTACCATTCAAACAATAATTTCTTGGCGCAAGAGCTCCCGGACGAATTACTTTTTCATCTCGATTTGAAGTTATTATGACAACTCCGTTATTATTTACAAAACTTACTGTACACATTGTTTTCTATATTCTATGGTCGAGCGTGCTACACCAAAATTTTCATTAACCGAAATATCTTCAAGCTGCAAAACGACCACTTTTATTAAAGCCTGATGATGAATGCAATGTTCCAGATTATAAAGCAACTCTCTATAATAATTGCTTTGAATCCGGATCGCAAGACCGTCAATTACTTGCTCTAAATAGATGGTTTTGTTTTCGCTTTTCAGCCCGGTTTTTATTTCTGTTATAAATTGTTTTGCAAATTCGGTTTCAGTTTGAATACGGATATTTCTTTCGCGATTATCATAGTTTAAAATTCCCGACTCATAACCATTTTCAAGACATTTG
Organism: Flavobacterium sp. JAS; assembly: GCF_020991455.1. Taxonomy (GTDB): domain Bacteria; phylum Bacteroidota; class Bacteroidia; order Flavobacteriales; family Flavobacteriaceae; genus Flavobacterium. The sequence continues at coordinate 38,092 of NZ_JAJMOX010000009.1, read as the reverse complement.
TACATTTCGACAATATGTCTTACATGTTCTCCAATCGTTGCGTTACTTAAAGCTTCGCAAGATTTTGCATAATCTTTATCTGATAATTGATCTAATAAAGAAATTAATTCATCTAAACTGTGGCGTATTGATTTTAGTAACATGGCTATTTTAGTTTTAGAAGATTAAACAATTTATTTTTATTGAAGTAAAGCAATCCTAAACAACATATCAAGGTAATAACAGCTAATGAAAACAGAAATCCTCCGTCGTTTTCTACCACTATTCCCAAGACAAATAAATGCGACAAAATTGCTCCGGTCATTATTCCGCATCCGCCCAAAGCACCAATATAGGTGGTTTTAGGAATCAGAATTAAAATTGCCACAATCAATTCGGCAATTCCTGAGCCAATTCTCCCGTAAGGTTCTGCTCCCAAAGTCGAAAAAATATAAATACTTTCTGCTGCTCCGCTGAATTTAAAAAATAAGGTTTGCAACAAGATTCCTGCTGCCACGATTCTTAAAATCCAGATTATTTTTTCTGTTTTCATGATCGTTTTTATTTATATATTTTTTTCCAGTTATTATCAGCTTCTGACTTTAGATTTGCCTCATCTTTATTCCAGCTTTTCAATGTATTATTAAAATAAGCGTTGTAAAATAAATAGAGTTTACCATCGACAATCTTGAAAGTTTCAGGATTTATTTCGACTTTTTCACCTGCACTTCCCATTGCATAAGCGCACCATCCGCCATATTGAGGTTCATATTTTGATGGATTTTTTAAGAACGTTTCTTTATTTTCGCTTGACGAAAATTTATAAATCACACCTTGATAATAGGTTGAGATTTCTTGTTTTCCTTTAACTGCTTTTCCTTGATTAAAATATCCAACAGGATCATAACCCTTAATAGCCACTTTGTTTTCTAAGTTATATTGATTAATTCGTTTCGCATCGTTTTGAGCAAATGAAATACCCGAAACCAAAATCAACACAAATAATATTAGCTTTTTCATCTTATTTTATTTGATATTTGTTAATACTGAAACAAGTAAATCGGTCGTAATGCGATGCTTAAAATCCGGAGAAATATATTCGAATAAGATATCAGATTCCGTGTTTAGAACAAAAATGGACGGAACTGGTAAGAAATTAGCATTTGCTCCTTTAGAATGTACGTAAATTACTGCTTTATAGTTTTCGGGAGCATCATAAATAATTCCAACTGCTTTAATAAGTTCTCCTTTTGAATCAGAAAGCAAGGTGTATTTTACTTTGTCTTTTTCTTCTGTAATTTTTAAATTTTCGGGCGCATCAGGACTAACGGCTATAATTTGGTAGCCTAAATCAAGAATTTGTTTTTCGGCTTCGGCCAATGCCTGCAAATGTGTGTTGCAATAAGGGCACCAACCGCCACGATAAAAAACTAAAACTGTTTTTTTCTTTTTAAATAAATCAGAAAGTTGAACATCTGTATTATCAGATGTTTTTAAAGTAATGTCCGGAATTTTCTCTCCTATTAATAAAGGAGCAATATCTGTCGCAGATTTGGGAATTGTGCTTTGTGCATTAGCAATCGAACTTAAGGTTGCTAATGCAATAAAAAGTAATTTTTTCATAGTTTTTTTTGGTTTTACATCTTTTTGATGATGTAAAATTACTTTGCTATGAAAAAGGAAAATGTCGGCTAATTTACACTTAGCCTAAAATAATTATATTTTGGTAATGTCTGGAATGATAATTTCTTTTCTATTGTAAGCTAAAAGATTATTAGATTCCATTTCATTCAATAATTGTGTCGCGGTTTGCCTTGAAGTGCAAATGATTTGAGCAATATCACTTTGAGTAAGATAATTATCAATTACCACCATATTTCCTTCTCTTATACCTTCTTTCTCGGCCCAATCCTTCAGGAAGTGATACAATCTGGTTTTTGCATCTTTAGAAATTAAATTTGCATAACTGTTCTTGATGCGTTTCATTTTCAGACCAACAAATTTGGTGTACGAAAGCGCCAAGGTTGGATTTTTAAGCAATAAATCTTCAAAATCAGACATTAAAAAACTACAAATCGCAACATCGTCTGAAAGGACTTTTGCGTACTCTTCGTTTTTTGAATCGGTTTCTAAAGTTAATTCGCCAAACAAATCTCCTTTTTGAATAATGTCTTTTATGGTTTCATTGCCATCGTCGTCAACAGCAACAATTTTGATATTTCCTTTTTTAAGTAAAAAAATACGTGGCAAATCTGAAGTAGAGAAATAAATAATCTCTCCTTTTGAAGCTTTTTTAAAACCTGTAATAATACACAATTGTTTGATTTGTGAATAACTCAAAGTTCTAAACAATTTATGATCTCTTAAATACCAATATTTTAAATCTTCGTACATAAAAAAGTTTCTTTATGTAAAGATAACCAATTTAAAAACCAAACAAAAACCCTTTCAGACACAAGCGCCTGAAAGGGTTTTACTTTATAATATTTATAAGAAAATTACCCTGCAATAACTGCTCTTGAAATTACAATTTTCTGGATCTCTGAAGTTCCTTCATAGATTTGAGTAATTTTTGCATCACGCATAAAACGTTCTACATGGTACTCTTTTACATAACCATTTCCTCCGTGAATCTGAACCGCTTCTACAGCTGTGTCCATTGCCACTTGCGAAGCAAATAATTTTGCCATTGCACCACTTACATCATAGTTTTTATGCTGGTCTTTATCCCAAGCTGCTTTCATACATAAATGACGGGCTGCCTCGATATTAACCGCCATATCTGCTAATTTGAAAGCAATTGCCTGATGATTGCAAATTTCAGTTCCAAAAGCTTTACGCTCTTTAGAATATTTCAAAGCCAATTCATAAGCTCCTGAAGCGATACCTAAAGCCTGAGAAGCAATTCCGATACGACCTCCAGCAAGGGTTTTCATCGCAAATTTGAATCCGAAACCATCTTCTCCAATTCTGTTTTCTTTAGGAACTTTTACATCACTAAACATTAAAGAGTGTGTATCAGAACCACGGATCCCCATTTTTTGTTCTTTTGGTCCAATAGAAAAACCAGGCATATCTTTGGTCATAATCAAAGCATTGATTCCTTTGTGTTTTTTCTCCGGATGCGTTTGCGCAATTACCAAATAAACTGATGCCGTATTTCCATTAGTAATCCAGTTTTTTGTTCCGTTTACTAAATAGTGATCTCCCATGTCAATGGCAGTCGTTTTTTGAGAAGTTGCATCACTTCCGGCTTCCGGTTCACTTAAGCAAAAAGCTCCGTGAATTTCACCTGAAGCTAAACCCGGTAAATATTTTTGTTTTTGTTCTTCAGTTCCAAATTCTTGTAATCCCCAGCAAACTAATGAGTTGTTTACAGACATCACTACAGAAGCAGATGCATCAACTTTAGAAATTTCTTCCATTGCAATTACATACGAAATTGCATCAAGTCCGCTTCCACCATATTTAGGATCAACCATCATTCCCATGAATCCTAATTGTCCCATCTTTTTAATTTGTTCTGTCGGAAAAATTTGTTTTTCGTCACGCTCAATAACACCTGGTAACAATTCGTTTTGAGCAAAATCTCTAGCGGCTTGTTGAATCATTAAATGTTCTTCGGTCAGATTGAAATCCATAGTCTTTGTAGTTTTATTGTTTTTGAAAACCAAAATTTAAAAAACTTCGTTTATAGAAATAATTTGGTTTTGTGTTTTAATTGTTTTTGCTTTTTTAAACGGCTTCCAAAGATAATTTTTAAAACTTAAATTAACAATGCGCGCATATAAATTTAATAGATCAGCAACAATTACGATAACGTTTTCGTAATAATAGCGAAATTTAGCGCAACTGACACAAACTTTGCAACGTTTTCTTTAAAATTTAAGAATATAATTCACGATTAAAACTTATAAAACACAAAAAAATGAGACAATTTTCGCCTTAAAAAGATTAAACAACCCTTAAAACGCGCAAATGCACGTAAAATAACTCTTACTAAATTGATTTTTAATTATATACATTGAAAAAAATAAAAAATCGAAATAAAAAAACATCTGCAATAACAGCTTAAAATTAATAAATTAGCATTATTTTTGCCCAAAAACAAAATTATCGACAGAATATGAAAAAGATTTTACTATTACTTACCTTACTTTTAAGTTTACAATTTTCGACTGTTTCTGCCCAAGCTCAACTTGAAGTAAACGGCGTTACAGTACCAAGAAAAATTGAAGTTCAAAATAAAACAATGCAGCTTAATGGCGCTGGCGGAAGATCAAAAATGTGGTTAGAAGTTTATGTGCAGGCTTTGTATTTATCGCAATTAAGCCAGGATCCAAAATTTATCATTGACAGTGATACTGAAATGGCAATTAGAATTGAAATTACCTCATCTATGGTTTCTTCAAACAAATTGACAAAAGCAATGAATACTGGTTTTGAGAAATCTGCTGGAAGTAATCTTGAAGAATTACGTCCAAGAATTGAGCAGTTTAAAACTTTATTAAGCGATGCCATTACAGAAAAAGATGTTTTTATTTTATGGTACAATCCGTTAGACCAAACTGTGAGTGTAATTAAAAATGAAGTCCCAAAAGGAAAAATCCCCGGATTTGATTTCAAAAAAGCATTATTCGGAATCTGGTTATCTGACAAGCCAGTTGATGAAACATTAAAGAAACATTTATTAGGGCAATAATAATTATCCTAAATTTTTATAAAATTCTTAAGCCGAAAGCGTATTGTTTTCGGCTTTCTTTTTTATGTTTGATAAATTTGACACAAAATACATTATTCGCATTATTCTATTTTATACTTTTACGCAAACTAAACATATCTCAACAAAATGAAAGATTTATTACAGCAATTTGAAAATAAAGCACCTGAAATTGTTTTTAACTGGAAAGATTCTGAAACAGAAGCTGAAGGATGGACCGTTATTAATTCACTACGTGGAGGAGCTGCAGGTGGAGGAACAAGAATGAGAAAAGGCTTAGATATGAATGAAGTTTTATCATTGGCCAAAACTATGGAAGTTAAATTTTCGGTTTCAGGACCTGCAATTGGCGGTGCTAAATCAGGAATAAACTTTGACCCAAATGATCCTCGCAAGAAAGGAGTTTTACAACGTTGGTACAAAGCTGTTTCGCCTTTATTAAAAAGTTACTACGGAACTGGTGGTGATTTGAACGTAGATGAAATTCACGAAGTAATCCCGATGACAGAAGAATGTGGTGTTTGGCATCCGCAGGAAGGTGTTTTTAACGGACACTTTAAACCAACTGAAGCTGACAAAATTAATAGAATTGGACAATTACGTCAAGGTGTTATCAAGGTTATCGAAAACCCAAAATTCTCACCAGATGTTACTAGAAAATATACTGTTGCCGACATGATTACAGGTTACGGAGTTGCTGAAGCTGTTCGTCATTTTTATGCTACTTATGGCGGAGACATTAAAGGTAAAAAAGCAATCGTACAAGGTTTTGGAAATGTAGGTTCTGCTGCTGCGTTTTACCTGGCTGAAATGGGTGCAAAAGTTATTGGAATCATTGATCGCGATGGTGGATTAATTAAAGAAGATGGTTTTTCTTTTGAAGAAATCAGAACTTTATTCCTAAACAAAGACGGAAACAAATTGGTTGCCGATAATATGATTCCGTTTGAAGAAATCAACTCTAAAATCTGGACTATTGGTGCTGAAATTTTTACTCCATGTGCTGCGTCAAGATTGGTGCAACAATCTCAAATTGATAGCTTAATCGCAAACGGATTAGAAGTAATTTCTTGTGGTGCGAATGTTCCTTTTGCTGATAAAGAAATTTTCTTTGGGTCTATTATGGAACAAGTGGATCGTAAAGTAAGTTTGATTCCTGACTTTATCTCGAACTGCGGAATGGCGAGAGTTTTTGCTTATTTCATGGAGAAAAAAGTGCAAATGACAGATGAGGCGATCTTTAATGATACATCAGAAATTATAAAAAATGCGATTGTAAAAGCTCACGCTTTAAATTCATCAAAAACAAATATTAGTGCAACTGCTTTTGAAATTGCATTGAAACAATTAGTGTAATCTACTTTATACTTTATTTTAAACGGATCAAATACTTTTATTTGGTCCGTTTTTTTTACCGCAGAGTTCACAAAGTTTTTTCGCAAAGTTCACAAAGTCTAGTTTGAGTTGATTCTCAAGCTAAGTTCGCAAAGCTGTTTGTTTTTAATCTCGCAAAGACGCAGAGTCGCAAAGGAAAACTTTAAAAAATGAAAAACTTTGCGACTTCACGACTTTGCGCGAAATAAGCTGGAGTGCTTTGCGTAAACCTTCGTCAACTCTGCGGTTAAATTCCTCCTTTGATTCTAAACAATTTTTAGTACTTTTAAGCGTTTTTATTTAATACTATTACAAAACTCAGAATCAAAATGACTTCTACGGATTCTTCAGATAAAAAGAAATCTCTATTAATATCTACAGCAATTTATGCTGCATTACTGTTGCTTTTATTTTTTATACGTTTCTGGCCTCCTTATAATCCGGAGAACAACGTTGCTCTTGCAGATGGCGGTGGCGGCGGTGGCGGCGTGACGGTAAATTTTGGAGACAGCGATTTAGGTTCGGGAGCAAATTATAAAAGTAAGGTTCTCGAAGTAAAAAACGAAGCCAAACAAGCTCCAGCAAAAGCAACTCCTGACGAAGCTATTATTACACAAGAAAATACAGCTGACGATAATGACGTTGTTATTCCAACAAAAGAAAAACCTAAAAAACCGACTCCTGTTGTAAAACCGGAAACAAAACCTGTTCCTGAAAAACCAAAAGTTTCTAATTCTACAAATGATGCTTTATCGAGCATTTTAAAAGGATCAAACAAAGGCGGTGATGGCGATGATAAAGTTGCAGGAAATAAAGGAAAAGGTAACGGAAGTTTAAACTCTAACGGATATTACGGTTCTGGAGGTTCCGGTGGCGGAACTGGCGGAGGAAACGGAACTGGAAATGGTATTGGTACCGGAAGTGGTTACGGAGCCGGAAGCGGTGGTGGTTCTGGTGGTGGATCAGGATATTCTTTAAACGGGCGAAAAGCATTGTCTAAACCTGCACCAAAATATACTTGTGACGAAGCCGGAAAAGTTGTTGTCGAGGTTACTGTAGATCAAAGTGGAAAAACCATAAGTGCAACTCCGGGAATAAAAGGAACTACGAATACTGCAAGATGTTTGCTAGATCAAGCCAAAATTGCAGCGATGAATACAAGATGGTCTCCTGATGAGAATGCAACTGCAAAACAAGTTGGAAAAATTATTTATAATTTTAGTTTGGATTAACGTTGTCCTTGCGAGGAACTAAGCAATCTCACTAATAACAAACGAATATAACACAATCTTATCATTTCGACGGAGGAGAAATCCTCGCAAGTAACTCCGCAACGAGAATCCAATCTTTGTCGAGCTTCTCGCGAGGATTTCTCCTCCGTCGAAATGACAAAAATGCATATAAAAAAGGCTTTCTGAAAATCAGAAAGCCTTTTTTATTTCAAGATTAAGATCCTTGTATTTTATATTTAATTAAAATATTTCGCGTTTTAAAAACATCATCTTATCACTGACCTATCTCTAAAATTGAGAAAATTAGAAAACTCCCTAAACATAGAAATAATTTCTTCCGACGAATAATTTATAACATCCAATTCTATTGTTTTTGTTTTCGAGCTATCATTTCTATGAATAACTAAAACCGTTGTGGTTTGACTTTTCTTTCCTTTAATTAAATTTAATTCAACAAATTTAATTTGATTCCAATCAATAAACCTCAAAGGAGAAAAAGGAAGAATAGATTTTCTTACCCAGACACCTTTTTTATTTATTATTAATGCCGGTGCAGTATCTAGAAGTTTAACCCAACACAGAATACCAACAAGCAAAGAAACAAGAAAGACTATAGTAATAAAACCGTTATCACTGAAATTTTCCCAATGAACAAGTTCCTTAGAAAATTTACAAAACATAAAATATGGAATACCTGTAAAAATGATAATCATAAAAACCACATTCAAAGTATATCCTTTTGCTTCTATTTCTCTATTTCCCAAAATTCGATCAATTTTTTTCTGACAAATCTATTTCGGGCTTGTAGCAATCACAAACTTCAAGTTGTTCTTCACTCCTATTTGCAATACATCTACCAGATCCTGAACTTGTAAATTAAACGGAATTCTAACGACAACAGTTTGTTGTTTATCGGCTCCAATTTTTGACATTAAAGTCGTTTCGAGAGCGTCAAATTCTACGGGTTCTTTGTCGATATAGAATTTTTTATCTTCGGTAACTGATAAACTTATCAGTTGTTTGTTTGTTTTTTCATTTGCTTTCGCTTTCGGCAAAGTCATTTTGATAACATTAGGATTTGCAAGTGTTGAGATAATAAGAAAAAACAACAGCAGGAAAAACATAATATCACTTAATGACGAAGTCGCTACTTCGGCATGAAATCTTCTTTTTCTCTTAATAGACATAACTTACGATCTTTGAATTATGTTTACAAATTCTAGTATTTGTTTTTGAATTTTTAAAGCAAAATCATCAATTTTTCCGTTTAATAAGTGATAAGCACTATAGGCAATAATCCCCACAATTAATCCGGAACCGGAACTAATCATTTTCTCGTATAAACCTCCTGAAATATTTCCGATACTAATATTCTCTGTAACTGAGATGCTGTAGAAAATCTTGATAACCCCAGAAATAGTTCCAATAAAACCAAGTGTTGGCGCAATACCAGCAATTAATCCAAGGTGCCCTAAACGTCTTTCCATTTCTCCAATTTCGATATCAGCAGCACGATCCATATTTGATTCGATTTCGGCAATTGGTCTTCCGATCACCAAAACTCCTTCTTTCAAAATATTTCCGGCTGCAGTATTGCTTCTTTCAACAATTGTTCTTGCTAGTTCGATATTACCGGAATTCAGTTTATCGCCAACATCCTGCATTAATCTGCTGTCTATTTTTGAAGCTTTACTAATGTATAAATACCTTTCTATAATAACATAAAAAGTATAGAATAATAAGATGGCAATTGGTATCAGGAAAAAACCTCCTTTTAAGATAAATCCTAAAACTGAGATTTCGGTATTTGGAGCAATTTTTTCTATAACTACGTTAGAAGCGGCGTTTGCAATGGTATCTGTTTGTACTTGAATAAAACTAAACATACATTAATTCTGGTTTTTAATAATTAATTCTAAAAAATATTTGAAATTTGCAATAAAGATAATTTTCGCTGTTATATAAAACTAAAAAAAACGAAAATTATTTCAATCAACAACACTTTTAACCAAAATAAATGAACTATCAGGAAACTACCAATTGGATGTTTAATCAACTACCAATGTACCAACTTCAAGGCGCTTCGGCATACAAAGAAGATTTGACCAATATTAAGTTGCTGGCAGCACATCTTGATAATCCTCAAAATGGTCTAAAATGTATTCATGTTGCGGGAACCAACGGCAAAGGATCAACCTCGCATATGTTGTCTTCGGTTTTGCAGGAAGCGGGATATAAAGTTGGATTGTACACGTCACCTCATCTAAAAGATTTTAGAGAAAGGATAAAAATCAACGGTAAAGAAATTTCGGAAGATTTTGTTTGTGAATTTATCGCCAAACACAAAGATTTTTTTGAAGCCAATGATATGAGTTTCTTCGAGATGTCAGTAGGACTCGCCTTTGATTATTTTGCTTCAGAAAAAGTAGACATCGCCATTATTGAAGTTGGCCTTGGCGGAAGACTTGACGCTACCAATATTATAACGCCATTAGTTTCTGTAATTACAAACATCGACTTAGATCATACTCAGTTTTTAGGAAATACCCCCGCAGCAATTGCAGGCGAAAAAGCCGGAATTATAAAACCAAATGTTCCTGTTGTTATTGGTGAATATACTACGGAAACGCAACCTGTATTTTTGGCTAAAGCCGAAGAAAACAAAGCACCTATATACTTTGCTTCTGATTTAATTTCCGAAGTTTATCCGTCTGATTTAATTGGTGATTATCAATTTCACAATAAGAAAACCGTTCAGCAAACTATTGCAGTTTTGAATGCTCAGAATGAATTTAATGTTTCAGACACAAATCTAAAAGCTGGCTTATTAAACGTTGTAAAAAATACTGGCCTACAAGGACGATGGCAGCAATTGGGTGAAAATCCGAAAATCATTTGTGACACCGCACACAACAAACACGGATTGGCAGTGGTGATGAATCAGATTCAAAAAGAAACTTTTGAGAATTTACACATTGTTTTGGGAGTTGTAAACGATAAAGATCTGGATTCGATTTTACCTCTTTTTCCTAAAAAAGCCCAATATTATTTCTGCAGTCCTAATTCGTCAAGAGGATTAAGTGTTGAAATACTGCAAGATGCTGCTAAAAAACATAATTTAATAGGAACAAAATACAATTCTGTAGAAAAAGCGTTTTTGAGTGCTCAGAAAAATGCCACGGAAGATGATTTTATTTATGTAGGCGGAAGCACTTTTGTAGTTGCAGAACTGCCGTTAAACAGCAAAAATTAACGTTTATCGATTAAACGACCATTTTCTAACCATCTGTTTATTAATGACTTAAATTTGATTAGTTTTTTTCTTAATAACCAATAAATTTAAATCATGAAAACAAGAAGTACACTTCTGGGGCTCGTCCTGTGGATGGTTCTGGCGTGCGTCATTGGAAATGCACAAGAAAAACAAGAAAAAGAAAACCCTGTATTTATTACAGTAACAACTTTACATCGAAATCTAAATTCTGACGGAAAGGACTGGAAAGTTGGCGAACAAGAATACTTTGATAAAGTTACCAGTAAAAATGATTTGATCATAGGTTCAGAAATTCTTACCCACTATTATACTGATGATAATACTGAAATTGTTCTTGTAAGTGTCTACAAAACCTGGGAAGATATTGAAAAAGCAGGTGAAGTCAGTGACGAATTAATCAAAAAAGCCTGGCCGGATGAAAAAGCCAGAAAAACCTTTTTTGATAAATATGATAGTTATTACTCTCCGGTTCACTCAGACGAAATCTATCAAAGCGTAACTACAATTGGCAGAAAGGAATACAAGGACGAAACCAAAAAACCAATGATTGTTTATATTCGTAAATCTCAGATGAATTTTGAAGGTAAAGGAAAAGGTCTAAAAGAATTCAATGAAAAAGTTACTTTTAATGATCCTTATATAAAAGCCTATTATCCGTATCGCCATTCCTGGGGATCTAATAGTACCGATTTTCTGGAAGCCTTTTTCTATGATTCTCTGACAGATTTAGAAAAATCGAATGAGAAAGTAACGGAACTTATAAAATCGACTTGGCCAAAAGAAAAAGATCAGGATGCTTTTTTTGATGAATTGCAAAAATCATTCACCGGAAAACACAGCGATTACATCTACAGAAACATTCCGTCGGTATCAAAATAAAAATAATCACAAAAATCTACGACCATAACAAATTCTATACCAACTACATAGAAAAGCGCATTAAAAAAACTTTAAACTTTTAATGGATTTTCTTTGCAGAACTCGAAAACTAGCGTATATTTGCACTCGCAATCACAAAATGATAGCAACCTAGTAAAATAGGGCGATTAGCTCAGCTGGTTCAGAGCACCTCGTTTACACCGAGGGGGTCGGGGGTTCGAACCCCTCATCGCCCACACAAAGACAAACAACGCCATTGGATTCCAATGGCGTTGTTTTTTTCTATAATACTTCACAAATAGCTTAGCATAATTTTTATTGTTTCAACAAATCTCAATTTATTAAAAAACACCAATTGTAGTATTCTGTTTTTGCGTATTATTGTAAACCTTTTACTTGATTAGGTAGCGCTTATACCCCAATAATAAGGCAGATATGAGTAATAAAATAATGAGGATATATAAGTTGGCTGCAAACATACCGAAACCCACGACCAGATAGGAAATGAAAGAAATTATTGAACTTTCGGACAATATAATAATCATTCAAAGAAACGAATTTCTAAAAGTGAAAGGCAGCATTGATACAAATTTGTATTACATAGAAAGTGGGAGTGTGAGGATTTTTGTTTTAGATGAATATCAAGAACAAACAATCAGATTTGGCTACAAAAAAAATTTAATTGTTTCATTGGACTCTTTTTTGACAGGCAAACCTTCTGACTTATTTATTCAAGCGATAAAAAAAACGGTTATAAAAGTTGTGAGCAAACAACAAATAGAGAAATTTTTAGAAACAGAAAGCAATAGAAATCTATGGATGAAAATTTTAGAAAATTTGGTAATTCAACAAATGGAACGAGAAATTGACATCTTGACAAATTCGCCAAAAGAAAGATATGAAAGAGTTTTAAAAAGAAGCCCGCAACTTTTTCAGGAAATCCCCAATAGGTATATTGCCAATTATTTAAGAATGAGTGCCGAAACTTTATCACGACTAAAAAAGTCTTGACTTGAATCAAGGTTTACAGAAAATACTTTTTACAATTTTGTATAAAAAATTTAAATTATGCAATCTGAAAAATTAACACAAATGCTTTTAGAGCAGTCAAGACAAATTATAAACCAAGCAGAAAAACTACAAAGTTATGATTTGAATACCTTAACATGGAAGGAAAACGAAATTTCGTGGAGCATCTTGGAGTGTTTGGAGCACTTGAATTTATATGGCGATTTTTATTTGCCACAAATAGAAAATGAAATAAAAAATTCAACCATTAAAACTGACATTGAATTTAACAGTGGTATTTTAGGAAATTACTTTGCCAAAAGTATGTTACCAAAAGAAAAGCTAAATAAAATGAAAACTTTTAAAGACAAAAATCCATTGAATGCCAAACTTGACAAATCGGTAATTGATAGATTTATAAACCAACAAATCAAACTTTTGGATTTGTTAAATCAATCAAGAAATGTAAGTTTAAATAAAGTGAAGATTAAGACTTCAATTTCAAGTTTCATTAAGCTACGATTGGGCGATACTTTTCAATTTTTCATCAATCACATTATTAGACATTTAAGCCAAATAGACAGAATACAAGTTGCGATGAAAAATACCTAAAGCTAATAAGGTTTTGTAAAACCACTGTTTATACTTGTCGAAATGCGCTTTTTTAAAAACTTAGTTATGTGGGCTAGGAAACTAAGTTTTAATCCCTCCAACTGTAGTAAAGCCAGAAGCGTAAATATGACTTATCAAATATTTCATTTTATAGCTTCAAAAAAGGTCAAAATAGGGATTAAGAGTTCGATTGCTCTCCCTGACACCCCACCAAGAAACTCCTTAAGAAATTAGGGAGTTTTTTTATGTCTTTTAAAAAAAATATTATTGTTGAGAATCTATTCGGGATTTTCTTTGTGTGTATGGATTATTACGCAAAAACCATGTTGGACGTTCGTACTTTTACATATACAACCCATTTAATAAAAATCTTGCGCTGTTTTACCTAAAACAAGGTTTCCTAATATGAAGTCAAATATATAATTATTATATTCTTCATCACTGCATTCTATGTTCGGTCCAATTTGTGGGTCTGACAGGTTTATTTCGTAAGATGTCAATACTTTGTTACCTTCCATTATTGCCCACTTCCAAAATGGCTTGTCAGTAAAAGTCAACAATAGATGGCGATTTTGGCATTTGAATTTTTGGTTAAAACCAAGTTCTATATCTATAATAGTTTCTCCTTGCTCATTTAATATGCAATTCCTATTTTTACGAAAAATACCAAATCGGGTTTTGATTTTATAATTTTCTGAATATATATTGAAGGTTGTTAGTTGCTTAGCCCAATCATCTCCTCTGTTAAGTGTTCCGATTTCCATGTCATTATGGTAAAGTGAGAAAGAACCGTCATCGTTATATATCCATATTTTATTCATAATAGTCGCTAGTTATTAAAATATTCTTTGTTGACTGAGGGCTATTGTAATATGATACCCAACTCTCTTTTACCTACCACAAAATGGCATTAAATACATTTTTTTAGCTGGTTTTGTGCAATAAATTGACTTTTCCTCAAGCGAATATAAGAAATATTTTTACTACAATTTATTAGCTTTTTAAGATAAATAAAAACGATTACTCATTGAGATTTTCTTTAAATCCTGCAAAAAATGGTTCCTAAGCAAGTTTTTAAAGCCCACCTAGAGACTCCTTCAGAAATTAAGGAGTTTATTAGTTCAAAAAACAATCCGTTTTCTTGTAAATTTGTGAAGCCCTGTATAAGTTGACATAAGCAGTTCATACAGATCAAGGTTTAAAGAAATTTCAAAAAACTTTATAAATAAATGGAAATATTAATAATAACAGGCCCTCCATATTCCGGAAAAGGCACGCAATGCGAGATTTTAAAAGAAGAACTTAAATTTCAACATATTTCAACCGGAGACAGGTGTCGCTTAGAAAAACAAAATGAAACGGAAATTGGAAAGATTATGTCTGAATATGAAGAAAAAGGTGATTTGGTACCTGACTCCATAATGAAAGATCTTTTCAGTAAAATTCTTGATGAAAATAGATCAAATAACGGAATAATTCTAGACGGATATCCCAGAACTGAACCACAGGTAAATGATTTGATGGAACTTGTTGAATCAAAAAAAATGAAAATCGGAAAGGTAATTAATATTGATGTTCCAAAGACAGAACTTTTAAAAAGAGCAAAAAAGAGAGCTGAAACTTCTGATCGAAAAGATGACAAAGATGCCGCAATCCATCTTAAAAGAATTGAAGTTTTTGAAAGTTCAACAAGACCGGCAATCGAATACATGAAGTCCAGAATTAAAGTTTTGACTTTTGACGGATTGGGAACAATTGATGAAATAACAAAACGAATTAAAGATAGCTTAAATTGATTCTAACTAAAGCAATTCAGAGTATTCACAAATTCAATATTCTGCTTTCAAAACAAAAAACTCCTTAATTTCTTAAGGAGTTTTTTTTATGCTTTTTTTAAATATCTTTTTCTTGGAACAAATCTAAAATGGAATCAGGCTTTTTTTGAAACCATTAAAAATCACCTTCAATAACTCATTTTCGCTATCTGAAAATATTTGAAGTTTTCTTCCTGATTTTGAATTTCCAACATTCAGAATATATTCATCTGTTTTTATAAAAATATTTTTTATGTCTACAGGATGAACAACCAATGGTAAGGTAAAATTAATTTCTGCAAAATTGGAATTTTCGTTTTGTGTAAAAATCAATACATTTTCAGAATAATACATTGTACATTTTAAAAAACATAAAGTTCCTCCACGATTTGAAAAACGAGAATATCTTGTTTCTGAAATTTTAACGTCTACTTTTTCTAATTTCTCCTGACGGTATAATTTTAAAATTTCTTGCCCCTTTTTTTTACTGAACTGAGTCCTGAAAAAACTAACCGCTAGATTAAAAGCAAAAATTACAAAACAA
Organism: Flavobacterium sp. JAS; assembly: GCF_020991455.1. GTDB lineage: Bacteria > Bacteroidota > Bacteroidia > Flavobacteriales > Flavobacteriaceae > Flavobacterium. The sequence goes on along the minus strand of NZ_JAJMOX010000009.1, from coordinate 22,656 downwards.
AAAATTAGTATTTCCTTCATTTGCTATATTACGACTTCAATTCATGATTATTGATCAATGCAATATTAGAGTTTTTTATTTCAATATTCTGTAACAAACTATACAAAAAACTACTTATACCATATCAGTAAAAAACTTTTCTGTATTCATTGTATTCTTACTTTATAAAAAATAACCAATAAAACTCAAAACATGACTCTATCTCAATGGCTCTTTTTTATTTTAATAATGCAAATTGTTCATGGATTATCTACCTGGAAACTTTATTCAAAAGCAGGGAGAAAACCTGTAGAATCATTTATACCAATTTATAATCTGGTTGTTTTAATGAAAATTATAAATCGTCCTCGTTGGTGGGTTTTCTTTCTTTTTATTCCCATTATTAATCTTTTAATGATTCCTGTAGTTTGGATAGAGCTTATTAGAAGTTTTGAAAAAAACTCCAGAAAGGATATTGTATTGGTTTTACTAACATTAGGATTCTATATCACTTTTTCAAACTATACTTCTGAAAAACTAACCTATATTGAAAATAGAGATGTTCAGCCGAAAACTAAAACGGAAGATACTATCAGTTCACTTTTATTTGCTGTTATTGTCGCTACATTAGTGCATACTTACATTGTACAACCATTTACGATTCCGTCTTCGTCAATGGAAAAAACATTGTTAACTGGAGATTTTTTGTTTGTAAGTAAAATTAATTTTGGAGCACGAACACCTATGACTACCATTGCATTGCCGATGGTGCATGATTCGATTCCTTTTACTGGTACGAAATCATATTTATTTAATGATGATGTTACAAAAAAAGAAACATCACTGTTAAACAAGTTTCAATTACCCTATTTTAGACTTCCGTCAATAGAAAAGATTAAACGTAATGAGATTGTAGTTTTTAATCAACCTGCAGACACATTACGTGATATGGATAACTTTAAACCTGATAGGAATTACTACAAGCCAATTGATAAAAAAACAAATTTAGTAAAACGCTGTGTTGGAATACCTGGGGATTCTTTAGAAATTCGCGACGGAAATATTTATATCAATGGTAAAATGAGCAACTTACCAGAAGATTCAAAAGCTCAATATAATTTTTTTATTGATACGAAAGGAGATGCTATTAGTCAAGATGATCTTGTACATAAATATGGCGTCAGAGAAGGTATGAAATATGACAATGGAAGTTTTGCGCTTACCAATACGGGCCAATATTTTTTGACATTAACAAATGATGAAGCCGCAGCATTGGCAAAGAATCCGGTTGTAAAGGGAGTTAAAAAATATTTATCACCAAAGGGAGAAGATGGAGGTGTGTTTCCTCATATTCCGTCTTTGGGTTGGAATGTTGACAATTTTGGACCTATTTATATTCCGCAAAAAGGAAAAACCATAAAATTGGATCTAAAAACACTGCCTCTTTACAAACGAATTATACGAGAATATGAAGAGAATAATTTAAAAATTGAAAACGGTAAGATTTTAATAAATGGAAAAGTATCTACTACTTATACCTTTAAACAAGATTATTACTGGATGATGGGAGATAATCGTCAAAACTCTTTAGACGCAAGATTCTGGGGATATGTACCTTTTAATCACGTAATTGGAAAACCAGTATTTATCTGGTTTAGCTGGGATAAAGATGGCCAGGGTATTAACAAAGTAAGATGGAATCGCGTTTTTTCTGTAGTAAATGGAAATGGTGAGCCTAAGTCTTATCTAATACATTTTTTAGGACTAATAGCTCTTTACATTGGAGTAAATAAAATAATCAGAAAAAAAAGACTTGGTAATGATTAAGAAAATTTCTTTAAACCAAGCAGAAAATAATTCAAGAACAGGTTCGTAAAAACCACAAAAACTCCTTAATTTCATAAGGAGTTTTTTTATGCTTATTTCTGGAAATATTGTTTATATAGAATGGGATGAAGACGTTTTTCTTTTATATATTTATTGTTCAAAATATCCTTTAATAGGCATCTATTAATTTTAAAAAAAATAAAAATGGCACAACAAAAACAATGGTCAATAGATGAAATTCAAAAAATATGGCAATTAGCTTCAAGATTGCATAATGGTCAAAAATATGGTGGTTTGGATAATGGCGAACAAGTAGAGTATATAAATCATATTGGAAGTGTTGTGTTTGAAGTTTTAAACGCCATTCAATCAACAGAAAACATAAATGCCGATTTGGCTATTAAATGTGCTATACTTCATGATACTATCGAAGATACTGCTTTCACCTACGAAAAAGTAAACGAACTTTTTGGACATGAGGTTGCAAGTGGAGTTCTTGCACTAACTAAAAATGATAACATTGAAGGATCGTTGGAAAAAATGCTTGATAGTCTAAAAAGAATTAAGGATCAGCCTGTAGAAATTTGGGCCGTTAAAATGGCGGACAGAATTACAAATTTGTACCAACCACCCTATTACTGGACTGACGAAAAAAAGCTAAAGTATATTGAAGAAGCTAAAATTATACACGACGAGTTAAAAGACGGAAACAACTATTTAGCCGAAAGGTTAAAAATTAAAATTAAAGAGTATCACCGTTTTCTTAATACTTCTCAAGTTAGTTAGCATAATAACTTTATAACCTAAAAAAACTCCTTAATTTCTTAAGGAGTTTTTTTATGCGATTTTGCCGAGAGTTTCTAAAAATCTAAAACAGGTATAAACATTTATTTCTCTCCGTAAATTACCAGTGCACTTGAGTCAATTATAACATTCCCGTCAGGATATCTTTCGTTAACTATCGCATAAGTTTCGTATTTTATTTTCTCTCTCATATCATCACTAGCATTTGCGAGAGCAGCAACTATTGGAGCAGCAACTTCAGTTTGCATTCCCCAGTAAGCATCAGTTGTTTTGCAGTTCAATTTTCCAGCTACCTCAACTTGAGAAATATTCTTTAATCCGGCTTGCAAAAAAATATCCGAAATTAATCCATCTTTGGCACAACGAAAAATCCCCGGTGAACCTGGCGGCGGCGGTGGAAGTTCCATATTTCTATTAATAGTTCCCATCGTAGCTGTAACCCAAAAGTTTTTTTCAGGAACATTCCATACAGCTGTAGCAATTTTTCCTCCGGGTTTAAGAACACGAACCATCTCTTTGGCTGCTAATTGCATATCAGGAAAAAACATAAATCCAAATCGACAACTTATAGCATCAAATGTATTATCAGGAAAAGGAAGCTCACAAACGTCACACACTACAGTTTCAATATTTTCGATTTCTCTTAACGCTGCATTTTCACGGGCTATCTTTAACATGTCATCGGCAAGATCGGTCATGACTACTTTGCCTCCCGTTACTTTTCCGGCAATTGTTAATCCTGGCTCTCCTGTACCTGAAGCAACATCAAGAATAACATCATTTTTTTGTGGATTCAGTGCTCTAATTATTTCGTCTCCCATGGGTTTTAAAAAATCCATTACGAGTTCATCCCATTTCTTCCAGCCTCCAGAAAATTTGTTCCAAGACTGCTTTTGCTGCTCGCGAATTTGTTCAAGGTGCGGTTCCATTTTCTTCAATTTTTATGTTCTGTAATTGTTTCCGTTTCCCCAAAAGTTAGCATGATTCCTAACTAATTTATACCAAGCATAAGAGAAGTTTTCTTTATGGTATAAGCTGAAGTTTTTAACAAGCTAATTTACGCAATATCCAGATATAAATTATTGATTAACAGATAATTAATTAGCATTCAATTTAAGACCGTTTTCTTTAATTAATTCGGTTTCGATAGCTTCTTCATTATTCATCGCAACTCTCAAATTCTTTCTAAGTACGAGAAGGAATGCTGCAAGAAAATACCATAATTTTTTTTTCTATGTTATTAGATATTTTTAATCCCTTTCGCCATTAAGCCGGTTCCCAAAGTTCAATTTTATTTCCGTCAGTATCCAGAATATGCACAAATTTTCCGTAGTCATAACTCGTGATTTCATCTATTATCGTCACTCCGTTTTCTTTGAGTTTATCTACAAGTGCTTCGATATGCTGAACTTGGTAATTAATCATAAACTCTTTTTTTGATGGAGAAAAATACTCGTCTCCTTTTTTGAAAGGACTCCATTGAAGTGAATTTACTTTTTCAGGATTATTAATATCTCTGGATTCAAAAGTCGAACCCCAATCATTTGTTTCAAGTCCAAGATTTTTAGAATACCATTCTTTGGTTTCTTTCGGATTATCTGAAAAAAAGAAAATACCGCCAATTCCCGTAACCTTTGGTGTTGCATCAATTGATGAATTTGGGTTGTCCGATTGTTTTTTTGAATCTTCCATATTTGATTGTTTTTTAATTCTCTATCTACAAATTTATGAACTATTATAGTCGGTATGATTATTACGGGCTTTTGATTTTATCTCTAATATACTTTCAATTCAAAATCATTTTCTTTCTGTTTCCATTTCAACTCGTTTGTTAAAAAGTACTTATGATAGAAACCAATTAAAGTCACAATTTTTTTATTTGGAAATTTGGCCTTCCATTTTAGAATATTCTCAATTATTGTCCTGTTTCTTAATTCCTCAAAATAACAATATCTATTATACATTTCTCTGTACGAAATTGATTCTTTACTTGCCGTATTCACTTTTAGCTTTGCAAATTCATCATTTTCATCTACAATTTCTTTTAATTTCTGATACTGATAAAACTGTCTTTCGCGAACCAAATTTTCTACAGAAACCGAATTTATTTCTTTTAAAGAGCTATTGTCAAATTCGCTTAAAAAATTGGCTAACTCAACAAATCTCGCCCATATTTTTTTATGTTTTACCGAAAGTAGATTTAAAGAATCTAAAAGATTAATTTCATTAAAAACAACGTCTACATTCTGAATTCCGTTTGTTTTTCTATAATCATTTCTTCCTTCAAATTCAATTGGTCTGCATAACACATTTTTAAAATTAGTCCTGTATTTTATAATAGCGTTCCATTCATTTTCATCGTAAGTTTTCTTAAAAGTAAAATCTGAATTGAAGTTACTATTATCAGATTCCATCAAGATGATATCAGGCTTCAATCTTTCTAAAGCCGAATAAATAGTATCTGCATTTATATTCTTGGTTGGAAAATGAACAGTCCCAATAATGGTCAGTTCTGTTTTTTGATAGGTTTTATTATTTTGTGCATTGCAAAATAAGGAGGACAGACAAATTATAACATATAATAATTCGCTTGAAAAAAATCTTTTTAATTTCATTGGTTAGTTAATTGTTATCACGAATATAGAATTTTAACATCAATAACACAAAACAATCTGAACCCAACAAAAACTTTATTTCATTTTTTTACATTTTATAAAAAAGAACGGAAAACTTTCATCCAATTCTATGATTTCCAATAATCCAAATTGATCAAACTCAGTATGAACTGATTCTTTATCATAAAAGAACATTTTGACTCCATCAAATATTTCATAGCGATCTTTGCTTACAAAGTTTCCTTTTCTGTAAGTCTGAGCTTCTTTTGTAATTGCTGTAAAAATCATGAAACCATTCTCTGATAATTGATTATAGCAATCCCTGATTAGTTTTTTTCTTTCGTCGCTATCTAATAAATGAATTAACGCATAACAGAATATTCCATCATAATGGTTATTATCAAAAGGCATATCGGTCACAGAACCGTGATAAATTTTCAAATCTGTACCAAAATGTTTTGCTGCAAGATCAATTGCTGTTTTTGATATTTCGATTCCCGTTACCGTAATTCCGTTTTCTCTAAAAACTTGTGCATTTCTTCCGTAGCCAATTCCTGGAATCAGAATATTTTTTATGGAGTTCTCAACAAAAAAAACCTTTGCCAATATTGCAGACTTAGACGGTTCAAGTCCCCACATTTCTTGTTTTTCAATAAAATTATCTTCCCAGAATTCTGCCATGATATTACTTTTACTTATGTATTTTATTTTCTAAAGGTCGCAAGAAAAACTCAATTCTTTCGACCTTTAGAATCATAACAATTACCACGGACTAATTCCTGTTTCGTCCTCAATATCATTACTAAAAAATTTCCCTGTTGGTCCATTTTCATCTGTATCTGTATGTTTAATGATAAAACTTGCTGCGCTTTCTACAGTTCCAGGTCCACGATGATGATTAAAATCTGTTGCTGTAAAACCAGGATCAATTACATTTACTTTAAATGGTAAATCTCTAAGTTCATAAGCCAATATAATCGTGTAAGCATTCAAAGCTGCTTTTGATGTCACATAACTTGTGGCTTTAAAATTATAATATTTCCAATTTGGATCACTATGTAATGTTAAAGATCCAAGTCCTGACGTAATATTACTAATCCTTGGGCTTTCTGATTTTCTAAGCAATTCTAAAAATACCTGCGTAACACTTATAACACCAAAAAAGTTGGTGTCGAATACATTCTGAATATCTTTTATTGGCGCATCAAAGGCGCTTTGAGGAAATTCACCGCTTATTCCTGCATTATTGATTAATATGTCTAATTTGCCTTGTTCTTTTTCGACAATACTTTTTGCGGTTGCAATTGAATCCGGATTTGTAACATCAATTTGAATGGCTTTGATGTTTTCGAATCCATTTTCGTTTAATTCTTTTACTACTGCGTTTCCTTTTTCAAGATCGCGGGTTCCTAAATAAACAAACAAACCTTTTTTTGAAAGTTGTTTTGTAATTTCTAATCCTATACTTCTATTTGCTCCTGTAATTAATACTGATTTCATTTTTCTTATCTTTTAAATTATTGAAGTAAAGGTCATTCGTTTCAAAACAAAATCATTTGCCATTTGACAAAAAGCGATTTAACGTATATTTTTCCTGATTCTGCTTAAGGAAGATTGTGTAACTCCTAAATAAGAAGCGACGTAAGAAAGTGGAACTCGATTGACAACATTGGGATAAATTTCCAAAAACTCCAAATAACGTGTTGTTGCATCTTCTGAAACTAACCGACTTATTCTATTTACTTTTTGTCTCATTTTTTTTGAAATAATTTTATGCACAATACCTTCCCACGGAATAATAGTCTCTAAAAGTTCTCGCCAGTCTTTTTTTGAGAAAACTAATAACTTACAATCAGTAGTTGCCTGAACGTAAACATTTGAAGAAATATCATTTTCGAAACTTTCGAAATCGACTATAAGATTATTTTCGTCAATAAAATATGTGGTAATTTCTTCTCCTTTATTATTATAATAGCAAATTCGTACGATTCCGTCTAAAATAAAACCAACCTGTTGAGCAATCTTTCCCGCTTCAGAAAAATACTCGTCTTTTTGAAGATTTAATTCAGTTGCTTTCTTCGTAATTAAATCAAGTTGTTGCTGATTTAAATCTCCAAATTGTAATAGGTAGTCTATAAATTCTTTCATAACTGCAAGTTAATCAAAGTTATTTTGGAAGGATTTGTCATTTGGCAAAAAAACGAATGCAGTCATTATACAATTTACATTCGTAAAATAACTAAGCATTAGTCATCTGAAATTATTTAGAAGAAGAGTATTTATTATTTCTAAACTTATTGTTGATCGCAATTAATAATAATCCTGTAATAAAAAACAGAACAATCATGAAGCTAACATTTATCAAAACCTTTTTATAGCCGAGATTCGTCACATTCAAAAAAGGATACGGGTACCAGTTTACAACAGAGCCGCGAATTAAAGAATAAATCAAATAACCCAAAGGAAAATAAGTCCAATAAACACCGTTTTTCCAGGTTAATTTTTCTTTTGAAGCAAAGATGAACCAATATAAAATATATAAAATTGGATTTAAAACATGAAGCAGATTATCAACAATCAATTGCCAGCCTGTTACAATCCACATTCCGCGCAAAACAACATTATAAACCAAGGCAACAATAAATATATAAAGAGTAATCGCCGTTTGAACAGAAATGCCAGAAAAGAATATTCCTGTTTTTGTTTGTGATAAAAAGACCGAAAATGTTACGCACAATGCAATTAACAAATTAGACAAAATAGTAAAATAACTAAGAAAATTAATCACCGTTCCCTCCGTAAGATAGAGTTGAAACAGAATTGCAAACCAGGCAAAAAAAGCTGTTATGGAAGCAAAAAGCACTTTATTCTTTGATTTATTTTCAGTACTATTCATTCGAAATTACAGGTTATTGAACATTATACTTTTATTCTCAACTAAACAAAAACACGAACTTAGATTTTACATTTTTTTCTTTAAGTGATATCGTTGTTACATAAAATTAAATTTACACAAAAATCCCTAACATTAAACTAAAGCTTTCTTAAATTGATTTGAATGCGATTTTACTTATCGTAAATTAGCTTTTACGACAACCTTAAAATACGCAAACTATGAAAACGAGAATCATTCTTGCCGCATTGTTACTAGGTTTTGTACTATCGGCACACGCTCAAAAGAAAATTAAAACCTCTGAATTACCAAAAGCATCTCAGGATTTTCTTCTAAAATATTTTAGTCACACCACAGTTGTTACTGCAAAGAAAGATGCTGAACATGGCGAAAAAGGTTACGAAGTCATACTTAAAGACGGTACTGAAGTTGAATTTTGGAAAGACGGTTCTTATCGGGAAGTTGATGGAGAAGGCAAACCAATTCCGACAGATTTTATTCCGAAATCAATTAAAGATTATGTGGCAAAAAATTATCCTAACGAAAAAATTACACACATTGATTATGGTCACAAAGATCTCGATGTAGATTTGACAAACAAAATTGATCTTGAATTTACCAAAGAAGGAAAGTTTATAAAAGGTAAAAAAGATTAAAACTAAAAACTCCATCAGCCGCAGCAGATGGAGTTTTTTTTATGATTCTAAATCTGTTTTTAAAACGGAATTAATTTTTATAAAATGATTCTTTAAAGGCAATTGGACTACTATTTGTTTTTTTCTTAAACAATTTATTGAACGATTGTGGATGTTCAAAACCTAATTTATAAGCGATCTCAGAAACAGATAATGTTCCCGTTGCAATATATTCTTTTGCTTTCTCAATTAATTTATCATGAATAAATTGCTGTGTATTCTGACCACAAACATTTCTAAGTAAATCACTCAGATATCTTGGAGAAAGTTTCAATTCATCGGCAACAAATTGTACAGTTGGGATTCCGTTTAGAACCGTTTTTTCGTCATCAAAATAAGTATTCAATAACGTTTCCAGTTTTGCGAGTACATCATTATTAATCGCTTTTCGAGTTAAGAACTGACGGTTGTAAAAGCGGTTACTATAATTGAGTAAAAGTTCGATTTGTGATATAATCACATCCTGGCTAAAATTATCAATTCGTTCATTCAATTCATTCTGAATATTTGCAAAAACACCCAAAATCGTTTCTTTCTCTTTCTCTGATAAGTACAATGCTTCAGAAGCAGAATAACCAAAAAAGCCGTATTTTTTTATAGTGATATTTAAAGAGTAAGGTCTAAAAAAATCTGGATGAATATGCAATGACATTCCGCTATAATCAGCTTCTTCATCCTGCATACGCAAAATTTGTCCTGGTGATACAAATGACATTCCGCCTTCTTCAAAATCATAAAAACCATGTCCGTAGCGCAATTTCCCTATAAAATTAGTTTTGAAAGATATCTTGTAAAAATTCAAAATAATACCTTTTTCAAAATCTTTAGGATCAAAAACCGCTTCGCCATAATTCAGAATACTAATAAGTGGATGCATAGGTTTGGGTTGTCCCATCGCTTTATGCAATTCAGATATGTTGTTGAATATTTTTGGTTGATCTTTCATTGTTTCAATACCTCTTTTTACAAATTTACAAAATGTTCTATTGTTGCAATATTCCAACTCACGGTACTTTGATCAATCATATCATGAACGACTGAATCACTAAGTTCTGTCATTAATTGGTGCATTGCGGCAGTTCCTTGTTCCTTACTATCCCAAATAAGCATATCGTAAACAACACCTTGTTTGAGTTCCAAAATACTTCTGGATCTAAATCCTTCCTGACGTTTCAGGAATTCGTCTACTTCTTTATTAGCTGCAATAAATTGCTCGATCGTAAAACCGTTAAGTTTAAAAGTAGTCAATTCTATGGCTTGATTTTTCATAACTTCTCTAAATTAAAAAGTAAACATTGCTTTGATATTCTGCACTTGCGATTCTGCGCCTGATTTCATTCTTTCGTCGTACAAAGCATTAGCATCATTTCCGGCAATATATCTCAATTGATTTTTATTATCTGTCGCAGCTTCGTACACGATTTGAGCGATATCTTCTACCTTACTGTAATTTGCAATTTGTTCAGCGCTGTAGCCTTTGCTTACTTCTTCGGTCAATTTTACGTAAGCGTCGTGTTGCCCAACTTCCATAGATCGAATGGCAAAATCAGTTTGCATTCCGCCAGGCGCAATTACTTTTACTTGTGTATTAAATTGTACCAATTCATAAGCCATACTTTCTGAAAAACCATCGACAGCAAATTTTGTAGCACTATATATGGAACAAGTTGGAAATCCGATTAATCCAAATGTTGAAGAAATATTTAGAAAAACACCACTTTTTTTAGCTCTGAAATGAGGCGTAAAAGCTTTTGAAACCCGGATAACTCCTAGTAAATTTGTGGTGATTTGGCGGTGAATTTGCTCATCGCATAAAGATTCTAAAGCGCCAATTAATCCGTAACCGGCATTGTTCATAACAATATCTATCGAATATAAATTGGTAACTTTTTGAATTGTAGCATTAATTTGTTCCGAATTAGTTACGTCAAGCGGAAGTAAAATCACGTTTTCTAACTGGTTTAATTCGGTTTCTTTTTCAGGATTACGCATCGTTGCAATTACTTGCCAGCCTTTGCTATGAAATAATTTTGCCGTAGCTTTTCCTAATCCCGATGAAGCGCCTGTAATAAAAATTGTCTTTTGCATTTTTTCTTGTTTTAAGATCACAATGCAAAAGTCTATAGAAACAGAAGCTTTAATGTAGCCTGTTTGGTTCTTTTAGTAGCCAAAATGACGACAGCACAATTTTTAATTAGTGTGTTATTATAAAACACTAGATTTCTTATGAAACTGTGTTTTAGCCCAGACAGAAATGGTATCCTTTTATGGCGGTCCCGATAGCTATCGGGAGTCATAAAAGATATAATGTATGGCTGGATTAGCTTCAAATAAAACCTATAAAATTTAATTTATACTCTCAACGAACCACGAAATCCTCTTGCGGCATAATAAGAATCTGCTCCGTTATGATAAACAAAAACAGTATTATATCTAAAATCGGCAAATAATGCACCGCCAAGTTTTCTGATTTCCGGAGTCGTTATAATCCAGCTTGACGTTTTTGCATCAAATTTTCCGAGTTTTTGTAATTCGCGATATTGTGATTCCGTCAGGATTTCAATCCCCATTTCGGCAGCCATATTTATAGCGCTGTTTTGCGGTTTATGTTCTTTTCTTTTCTCGAGTGCTTCATGATCGTAACAAATACTTCTGCGTCCTTTTGGACTTTCGGCAGAACAATCATAGAAAATATATTCACCTGTTTTCTCGTCAAAACCTACAACGTCCGGTTCTCCTTCGGTTCTTTCCATTTCGTCAAGTGACCAAATTTTATCAGGATTTGCCAATAATTTTATTCTTACTTTATCCCATTCAATTCCTTTATGGCGATTAAGATTGTTCTCAAAACGAGCTTCCAGAACGCTAAATAATTCTTCTTGTTGATCTGATGATAATTTCTTGTTGACTCCCATATTTTATTAGCCTATTTGTGTTTCTAAATAATTTTTGAGTTTATCTACATTCCCAAATTAATCGTTCAATCCTTTTCCGTCCAGAATATTGGGTATATTTTTTTCGACTCTTGATTCTCTCGTTTTAGATTGTTTCGGCTGAGAGAAATGTAACAAATAGCCTCTTTGTCGTCCGGGAGTTAAGGAATGAAATGCTTTTTTTAAGTCGGGCATTTCGTCCAGTTTTTTCTGAAATTCTTCTGAAACTTCAAATTCAGCTGTTTCTTTCAAATCTACTTTCAAACCTGCTTTTTCTACTTCAATAGCCTGATAAATGTAGGTTTTCAAAATATCTTTCTGATCTGTTATTTCCTTAAGATTTGTAAACCTGATCTGGCGCCCAGCCTGTACATTATCTGATTGTTGAATTAAAATATTATCGGTGTCTTTTAGCAAAGCGCCTTTAAAAAACAAAAACGCACAATATTCTTTAAAATCATGTATTAAAACAATATTTCTATCTCCTAAAGTATAACATGGAGTGCCCCATTTTAATTCTTCCGTAAGTTGGCAATCTAGCGCAATTGCACGTAATTGTTCCAATTCTTTTTGCCACTTTTCGGCTTTATCAAAGTAAAAATCAACTTTTGGATTTGAGTTATTCGGGCTCATCGATAATCTGTTTTAATTACTGTTGTGTATTAAAATTCATACTTAATGCTAATTTAAAAAATCTTATGGAAGAAGAAATTAAATTTAACAGATTTTTTAAAACACTTATGTTTAATACAATTAAACAAAAACGCTAATTTATATTTCCTTCGTCAATCGATCCATTTCCCTCAATAAAGTTGGCATTCTAAATTCGCCAGCCATACTTTCTACTTTTTGGAAAGCGTCTTCCAATTCAATTCCAATTGCTGTGACATATAATGGTTTTACACTTTCGCCCCTGATCAAACTCTTTTTGTCTTTTTCAATCGAAGCAAAATTTGTTTTGGCAACCCCAATTATTGGAGTTTTCTTGTTTAGTTTTTCGTATAAATGACCGCCTAAACCGTATTTCTTTTCGTCGTCCAGATAAACAAATCCGTCTACAATAATGACTTCAAGATTTGTTAAATCCATTTTATTTAATAGACTCAGAATGCATGGAAGTTCTCTTTTGTAAAATTCTCCCGGAATATATTCTTCTACATTGTCAATTATTTCGGTGTGAACTTTAAAGTTTTCACTTTGGTTCCACTCTGTAAATTCAAGACAAACGGTTTTTGCTTTTCCGTCAAAGTAATAAGTATCAAATGCTAATATCATTTTAAAAAATCTTTTATTCGCTAATATAAATTAATCCGGAAAACAATGCATTGTTCTAAGATTATAAACGCAAAATCTACTTCTCAACCAAGCAGATCTCCAGAATAGCTTTTCCACAATAATATCTCATTCGGGCTTATTATTTCATACTTTAGTTTAAGTTCTATCCAAATATTTTCAAAATATGCGATAGAATCAAGATCTTCAGAACAATAAATACTATGCAACATAAGATTATAGTTTCTGTTTTTTGTAAGGTATGATTTAAAATCTCCTTTTCCTTTTTTATAAATAAGTTCTAAATACCAAATATCATCATGATTCACATATTTTCTTCGGAGTATATTACTTTTAATTTCTTCAAAAGATAACTCTTTTTCAATATATTCCTTAAACCCATCTAAGTAACCAGAGTATTTTCCACAAACAAATTCACCACTTCCACTAGTTGTATATTCCTTCGATTCTTTGTTATAAACTATTGGTCCGGGTCCTATTAATTTCCCTCTTTCATCATCGTCATCAAATTCTTTATGTTTATAGGTTATAAATATATATTTAGAACTATTTATGAATTCATCAATAACATAATCACCCCCTATAGAATCATCTATCATTTTTCGGACTAAGTCTCTATCTATTTCCATATATATTTTTATTAAGCATAACTACTATATTTATTTCTACAACTTTAAAAATAAAATCATTCCTCAATTAAAGAAATTTCAAAAACAGTGTTTCCAACTTCACTTTTATATGAAATATAACCACCATGTGCTTCAATAATATTTTTAGAAAGTGTCAATCCAATTCCTGCACCTTCATTTCTGGTGGTAAAAAAAGGTAAAAATATCTTGTTTTCAATTTCCTTTTCAATGCCATTTCCGTTGTCAGCAATTCTTATAAAAAGGCGATTTTCTTTGGCTTCCGCCGAAATTAAAATCTGTTTTTGATCGATATTTTTTAAGGCATAAATACAATTCGTCAAAAGATTAATCAAAACTTGTTCGACTTGCTGAGAATCAACATTTATCCAGCGTTTAAAAGAAATTGTGTTTACAACTTCAATCTGATTTTCCTTAAACAAAGGATTCATAATTTGTATACAATTGTCTATCAAATGCTGCAATTCTATTTTTTCTTTTTTGGGAGAAGGAAGCATTGCCAACTTTCGATAACCTTCGACAAATTTTTGAAGATGATCACTTCGTCTCAACATCGTTTCAACGCTATTTTTTACATCTTCTAAATCTTCAGCCGATAAGGAATCCTGTTCGACTAAATCCTGCAAATTCTGGCAAATAGAACGAATTGGTGTTATGGAATTTAAAAGCTCATGTGAAATCACTTTCATCAAATTTACCCATGCATCTTTTTCTTTTTTCTCGACTACATTCTGAATCGAATCGAGTAAAACGATAAAATAATCTTTCTCAAAAATCTCTGTTCTTGAAGCCTGCAAAACAAACGTCTGCATATTTTGTTCTTTTATACTGATTTCTACAGATGTTTTTATTTCCTGAAAATTATCTTCCTCAATAATCTCACATAAAGATGGTAATTGATTTTTAAGATACTTCCATTTAGAAACTTTCGGAACATTAAAATGTGAAGAGAAATAATCGTTCATCAAAAAAATATCCCAATCATTTTCCTGCTTTTGCAAAATAACAATCCCGGTTTCGATATTATTCAGGATCGAACGATAAATAATATCTTTTGAAACCTGTTCGTTTTGCTTGTGTTTTAAAGTATCATACAATAGAAATAAATCATTGTAACTTTTATTGAATTTATGCTTGGTAAAATCCGAAGTAAAGTCATTCTGCAAAATCGAAGCAATAGTTTTATCATAAAGCAAAACAAAATTTCGAACATAAAAATACATTTCCCTAATGAGAAGAAAAACAATAAAAAGTCCAAATACTCCCGTAAAAAGCAAACCGTCTTTAAAAAAGTAAATCGAAATTTCAATTGCGGCTACAATACAAATTAATCTTAAAAACAGCAATTTGTAGGTCTGAAATGATTTAAACATATTAATTGACACTAATGTTATACTTCTCTAAACGACGATACAATGCACCTCTCGACAAGCCAAGTTCATCGGCAGTTTTACTGATATTATTATTATTTTTGAGTAAAGCTTTTTCGACTGCAGCTTTCTCTACAGACGAAAGCTGGATATCATCGGGATTTTCTTCGTAGGCTGTGATAGTTTCCAAATCTAAATCGGCAACTGTAATTTTATTGTTTTCACAAAGAATTACGGCGCGCTCAATTTTATTTTCCATTTCCCGGATGTTTCCATTCCAGGCGTGTTTCTCGATTTGTTCCAGAACTTTTTTATCAAAAGCAATTTCGTCTCTCCCGTATTTTTCGATCATTTTATCCAGAAGATATTCTGCCAACGGAATTTTATCTTCGTTTCGTTCGCGCAACGGAGGCAAAATAATTTCCATTGTATTGATTCTATAATACAAATCTTCCCTGAAATTTTTATCAGCAACTTCCTCTTTCAAATTTAAATTCGTTGCAGTAATAATCCTGACATTTAAAGGTCTTGGTTTCGTTTCTCCCAATCTTGTTACCGTTTTAGTCTGAATTACCTGCAAAAGTTTAGATTGCAAATGCAACGGAACATTCCCAATTTCATCTAAGAAAATAGTTCCGTTTTGCGCCATTTCAAAACGTCCGGGAGTATCTATTTTAGCATCTGTAAAAGCTCCTTTGGCATAACCGAACAACTCACTTTCGAAGATATTAGAATTCAAAGATCCTAAATCAACTGCCACAAATGGATTGTTTTTTCTTTCGGATTCACTAAAAATATGATGCGCCAGAACAAATTTTCCTGTTCCGTTTTCTCCAAGAATTAAAACATTAGCATCCGTTTTCGCCACTTTATCTGCCAGTGAATATGCCTTTTTTATAATTTCGGAACTACCAATAAAAAAGTCATTTTCGGTTTCGACATTCTTAACTTTCTTTTGTTCTTTTCTCGATTTATCAACGGCTTGTTTTACAGATTCAAGCAGTTTTTTGTTTTCCCAAGGCTTTAAAATATAATCAAAAGCACCATTTTTTAAACCTTCGACAGCTGTTTCGACTTTTCCGAAAGCAGTCATTAAAATCACAACCGTTTTTGGCGAAAGCGTTTTTATTTCTTTCAATAAATACAAACCTTCCCTTCCGTCTTCAAAACCAATTCTGTAATTCATATCAAGCAAAACAACATCAATTGTTTTTTTTGACAATAATTCGACAATATTTTTTGGATTATTAAGCGTATAAATGTCTTCAAAATACTTTTTCAGGAACACTTTCGACGCAAAAAGGATGTCTTCCTGATCGTCGATAATTAATATTGAGGCATTTGTTTTTTTCATTTTTGTTCGGTTTTGGACGAAAGCTGTCCACAAATGGACACTTCAGATTTCTTTGAAAAAATAAAATTTTAAAAATAAGACAGTTACAATCTTTAAAATTTTGGCACGAAAATCACAATAAGATTAGCAAATCATCAAATATGTGAAACATTATTGTTGGTAAAAGTAACAAAAATAGGCATCTATCGATTATATTGTTAATTATCTTAATTTCGAACCTGTTTCTGCTACTTCAGCAATAAAAAATCTTTAAAAAAACATCAATCTTAAAACAACGATTATGATCAACATCAAAAACCTTTCAAAAATTTTTAGAACTGAAGAAGTAGAAACAAATGCTTTAAGCGAAATTTCATTAACCATTAATCAAGGTGATTTTGTTTCGATCATGGGGCCATCCGGAAGCGGAAAATCGACTTTGTTAAATATCATCGGATTATTAGATAGTGCTTCTGACGGAAGTTATCAATTATTGGGTCAGGAAATGGTTGGCATCAAAGAGAAATTAAAATCGAAAGCCAGAAAAGAAAATATTGGATTCATATTTCAGAATTTTAATCTAATTGATGAATTATCCGTTTTTGACAATATCGAATTACCGCTGATTTACAATAATGTTCCGGCATCAGAAAGAAAGAAAAAAGTACAGGATATAGCAACAATATTGGGTATTTCGCACCGATTGAAACATTATCCGCAGCAACTTTCAGGAGGTCAACAACAACGTGTTGCGGTAGCCAGAGCTTTAATTAATGATCCGAAAATTATTCTTGCCGATGAACCTACAGGAAATCTGGATAGTAGAAATGGTAATGAAGTAATGGAATTATTGACTGATTTGCACGCTAGTGGAGCTACAATTTTGATGGTGACACATTCTGATTATGATGCTTCATTCTCGCAAAAAACAATTTTAATGAAAGACGGGATTATCCTTTCTGAAAAAACAAACAATAGAAATGTTGATGTTTTTGCAGCCTCTTTAAACAATTAAGATCATGCTTAAAAACTGGATCAACATATTTATATACCACATCAAAAATAACAAGCTTTTTACAAGTTTGAATGTTTTGGGTTTGGGTATTGGAATTGCGGGATTGATTTTCGCGATTTTGTATTGGAATGAAGAACATGCCTATGACCAATGGAATCCCGAAAAAGATAAAGTCTATTCGGTAATGAGTAATCTTGGAGGAGGAAATATCTGGGCTGTATCTTCAGCAGTTCCAGCCCCTATTTTAAAATCTACCACATCTTATTTAGATGCCTATTGCTATTTTAGAACCAATTACTCGAAGCAAACCATACAATACCACGGAAAGACAGAGTTAGTTGATAAGATTCTTACAGCGCAAAGCAGTTTCTTTTCTTTTTTCCCTTTTGAATTTATTCACGGTAGCGCAAAAAGTGCTATTCACGATCGCAACAGCATTGCAATTTCTGAAGAAACGGCTTCACGTTTGTTTAAAGACGAGAATCCGATGGGAAAACAAGTCCGATATGCTGAACAACTTTTTGTTGTTCGAGGAGTATATCGGTTATCCGAAAAATCTTCGGTGATGCCATCTGCAGTTACAACGATCATAGAAGAGGATTTAGAAAAAAACAGAGAAAGCTGGGGTTTGAATTATGGATTAATACTTAAGCTAAAAAAACAAAGTGACACCACTGCGGTTATCAAAAAATTGGATCAGATCTTCCTTGAAGAAAACTACAAAAAGCAGGCAAAGAGAGAGGGTTTATCTCTTGAAGCCTTCATAAAAAGATACGGCGAACCTCTTAAAGCACAGTTATTACCCCTCACCAAAGCAAGACTTTATCAAGGAAATACTCCATTTGCCGAAGGAAATGGCAATCTGATTTTTTTACAAATATTGATGGCTTTATCCATACTAATTCTGTTATTATCGATTGCCAATTACATTAATCTGGCAACTGCCAATGCTGTAAAACGTGCTAAAGAAGTGGGTATAAGAAAAGTTATTGGTGCCTCAAAATTGCAAATCGTTATTCAATTTGTATTTGAAACCATATTGATTACACTTTTTTCAGTATTGCTGGCCCTGGTAATTGTAGAACTTTCATTGCCTTTTTACAACGCTTTATTAAACAAAAATCTCATTCTTATTGGCAGTCAATTCTATCTTCAATTAGTATTAGTTTTCATTCTTGTTGTTTTTGTTTCTGGTGTTATTCCTGCGATCTACATATCAAATTTTGAAGTACTGAAAGTTTTAAAAGGGAACTTCTCGAGGAGTAAAAGTGGTGTATGGCTTCGTAATGGAATGCTGATTTTACAATTTGCTATTGCCACATTTTTTATCATTGGTTCTTTTATTGTGTATCAACAGGTAAATTTTATGACTGAAAAAGATTTAGGTTTTAAAGGAGCGCAAGTCATCGATATTTCATTTAAGTCTAAAAAAGGAAAAGGACAATTTGAAAGATATAAAGCAATTCAGCAGGAACTTCAAAAAATTAATGGTGTTGAAGCCGTTTCTACAGGATCATTTTCTATTGGCGGTCTGGAAAATTCATGGGCTGGTTTACACTACAAAAGTCACCAGGAGGTTATAACACAGCAAATGGGTATTGATTTTGGAATGCTGAATCTTTTGAAAGTACAATTGATAAAAGGACGTGATTTAACAGAAAAAATTTCCTCAGACACCATTTCAAATGTTTTATTAAATGAAACTGCAGCGAAAACATTACTGGAAAAAGACCCTATAAATAAGATCGTCAACTGGCAGGATGGCAATTATAAGGTAGTCGGAATTGTAAAAGACTTTAATTATTTTGGGCTTGAAAACAAAATTAGCCCCATGATTTTCTTTCATATTAAAACGCAATCATGGTCTCAAAATGAAATGCATACGATCGCGGTTAAAATTTCTCCAGATAAAATGTCACAAACCATTGATGCTATTGGAAAGTTTTGGAAAACAAAGGTGGATGCTGAATACCCTTTTGAATATAACTTCGTTGATAGAAACTATGCCAGAACGTATAAAAAATATCAGGATCAAAGTCAATTATTTTCACTTTTAAACGCAATTGTAATTCTGATTGCCGTTTTCGGGTTGTTTGCTTTAGCTTCCTTTTCTATGGAAAGAAGATTGAGAGAAATCGCGATCAGAAAAACATTAGGCGCTGAAACCAATATTTTACTGAAAGAATTATCAAAACAATACGTGATTTTCTGTTTGATTGGTTTTGTAATCGGAATAATTCCCGCCTACCTTTTATTGCGAAAATGGCTTGAAAATTTTGCTTTCAGAATTGACATTCCCGTACTTCCCTTCTTTGTCGCCCTTAGTGCGTTAATGTTTCTAACATTGACAATTGTACTGGCAAAAGCTTACCAAGTAACCAAAATTGATGTTCTAAAACACTTAAAATACGAGTAAAATGCTAAAAAACTGGATCAACATATTTATTTATCACTTCAAAAACAACAAGTTCTTTACGGCTTTAAATGTTTTAGGATTATCAATAGGAATCGCGGGATTAATATTCGCCTTACTTTATTGGAACGACGAACAGAGTTACAATGCCTGGAATCCTGAAAAAGAAAAAGTTTATCAGGTTTTGGTTCAACTAAGCGATATGCCCGCTTTGTCAGATTGTGCCTTATTCCTGAAACCGACTTTAGACCAAGATCCAAATATCGAATCTATACTATATGCTGATAGCTGGTATCAAAAGGATAAAATTATTTACAAAGGAAAAAAGGAGTTTGTAGATAAAATTATCAATGTCGAACAAAATTTCTTTTCTTTTTTTCCTTTCAAAATTATTAAGGGCGATTCAATTTCAGCTATAAAAGATGATGCGAGTATTGCTATTTCAGATATTACGGCTAAAAGGATTTTTGGAAATGAAAACCCCATTGGAAAACAAATAAAATGTTTTGACCAGCTTTTTTCTGTAAGGGCCGTGTACCATATTCCAGGAAATTCTTCGATTGCGCCAAATGCCATCATCAATAAAATGAAACAATATACAACTTCCGGATTGACTGGTCCGTTTGTTTTAAAGTTATTATTAAAAGTAAAAGACCCGTCAAAACTTGATCTTACAAGACAGAAGCTCGAAAGACTTTACAACCACAATTTTATTACGCTACTTTCCAAAGAAGCAGGTTTTACACCCGAAGTTATGGCTAAAAAAGTGGGTCATTTTACAGTTATTCTTGAACCTTTATCAAAAGCCAGATTACATTCGATAATAGATGGTTATCCTGAAACACGAGGAAATTATCAGTTTTTAATAATCATGATGGGTTTATCTGTTTTGATTCTCGTTTTGTCGATTGTTAATTACATCAATCTCGCAACTGCTAATGCTGTAAAGCGGGCGAAAGAAGTTGGAGTACGTAAAATTTCGGGTGCATCAAAAGGCGATATTGTTAGTCAGTTTCTTTTTGAAACAGTTTTAACCACGACTTTTTCTATTTTACTGGCGCTAGTAATTGTAGAGCTGACTTTGCCGTATTACAACAACTTTTTAAACAAAAACATTGTACTTCTTGCCAGTCAGTTTTACATACAATTGATATTGATTTTTATCATTACAATTTTGACGGCAGGATTATTTCCGGCCATTTATATATCCAATTTCGAAACTTTTAAAGTTTTGAAAGGAAATTTCGAAAGAAGCAAAAACGGTATCTGGCTGCGCAACGGAATGCTTATTTTTCAGTTTGCCATTGCAGCCTTTTTTATTATTGGCTCAAATATCGTATACCAGCAAATTAAATATTTACAGAATAAAGATCTGGGTTTTAAGGGCGATCAGGTAATTTCGGTATCTTTAAATTTCCCATCAGTTGATTACCAGGGAGAAAATGCAGCCCAAAATATTTACAACAAATACAACATCATAAAACAGCGGCTCAGCAAAATTAAAGGCGTCGAACAAGTCTCTACGGGGCTTATTACGTTTGATGGTTCAGACAATTCTATATCAGGTGTTTTATACAATAATGAACTTTTTAAACAACGCGTTATCCCTTTAGATTTTGGCATGTTTAAAATGCTGAACATCAAAATAATTAAGGGAAGAAATTTTGATAGAAAACTAGCTTCAGATACTATAAATTCTGTGATCATAAACGAAAGCGCATTAAAATTAATGAATCTTAAAGATCCTATTGGCAAGGAACTTTTAATTCATGAGCAGAAAGTAAAAATAATTGGTATTGTACAGGATTTCAGCTTATTAAGTCCTGAATTAAAAGTACCGCCAATTGCTTTTTACAATATCAAAATGTTTGGTATGACGCAGAACATTAACAAAGTTTATGCAAAACTAAAATCAGACGATCTTGGAAACACTATTACGAACATAGAAAAATTATGGTCGAAAGTCGATACCGAATATCCGTTTCAATATGATTTCGTAGATAAAGAATATGCGAGAACCTATGAATCGTATGTGAAGCAAAAAAACTTGTTTTCACTGCTAAACATTGTAGTAATTCTAATTGCGCTTTTTGGTTTATTCGCTTTAGCATCTTATTCTATACAAAGACGAATGAAAGAAATCGCAATCAGAAAAACGCTTGGCGCCGACACAAATGTTTTATTGAAAGAATTATCTAAACAATATATTTTGTATTGCATTATTGGTTTTGTAATCGCGTTGTTTCCGGTTTATTATTTACTGAATAAATGGCTGGAGAATTTTGCTTTCAGAATAGATGTTACTTTACTTCCATTTATTACAGGTTTTATAACATTATTAACTTTCACTTTAATAATTGTACTCTCAAGAGCATATACAGCAACAAAAACCGATGTTTTGAAATATTTGAAATATGAATAGAAGATTATAGAACAAGAATCATTTTTTAGAATAAATTGTTAATGTTAGTCACGAAAAACTCCTTAAGAAATTAAGGAGTTTTTTAATATATAATGCATTCTAAAAACAATATAAATTAATTAAAAACTAGAGCTTCTTCATTTAACTACTCCATAAATAAAAAGCAAATCACCAAATAGAATGGAAATTTGTTTTTCAATGATTATATATTAAGAATCCTAAAAAAAAACCATTTAAAAGAAAAATTAAAGGTTTTTGTTTAAAAGACAGGCCAGAGTCCAAGTTTGTTTTTTATGCTCTTAAATCCAAAGAAAAAAACCAGAGAGGACTATTCTAATTTTGGGTCCCATTAAAAAAATCTATCATACAACCATAACGTTTCCTTAATCTCGATTATGGCGTTTCCCTCTGGGTCGG
>NZ_JAJMOX010000008.1 GCF_020991455.1 Flavobacterium sp. JAS | reverse complement strand
AAGAATCTAAGAATCTAAGAATCTAAGAATCTAAGAATCTAAAATCCACAATCTAAAATTTAAAATATAAATATGGGTGCTTTTGTAATTAGTAAAAGATTCAATGATGAATATAAATTCGTTTTTACTTCTAGAAAAGGCAAAGTGATATTTACAAGTTTGAGTTATGAGTTGAAGTTTGAGGGAGAGGAAGATATTGAAAAGTTTAAGGCGAATATTGATCAGGCTAAATTTTTAAAATTTAAAGGCTCTGGTGGGAAGTATTTCTTTAAGTTGATGTTGGGTGAGGTTCATTTCGCAACAAGTCGAAAATACACCACAGAATTGCTTTTGCAGAAAGGAATTAAAGAAATTGTTACTTATGCTTCAAGATCGGAGATTTTAGACTTCTCGTCAGGTGAATCTATTTTTGAAGATGAGTTGGTTGAGGAGGAAGAAGTGGAAGAATAGATGAATGGAATCTCAATATTTTAAAATTGCTTCGCCCGTTCGCTATCGCTTGGGTCCAGATTCCAATCTGTAGTTGTTTGTTTTGATTTAACTAAGTTTAAAAATGAAAAAAAATCCCGAATTCCAATAAGGCTTAATGTCTTTCGGAATTTGGGATTTTTTTTATGCTTGGAATTTGGAATTTTAAAATATTGGAATTTCAAAAAAAAAATTGGCATAAAAAAAACCATCACGATGGATGGTTTTAAAATCTTTAGAATTTAAGTTCTAATTATTTTTTTACTTCTTTAGCAGCTTCTTCTACTTTAGCAGCAGCAGAATCAACTTTAGTAGCAGCAGAGTCAACAGTTGCAGCAGCAGAATCAACTACAGTAGCAGCAGAATCAACAGCAACAGCAGTAGAATCTACAGCTTCAGTAGCTGCAGCGTCAGCTTTTTTACAAGATACAACAGTTAAAACAGCAACAACAGCTAAACTTAAAAATACTTTTTTCATCTTACTTTATTATAAAAGGTTAATTATTAATTCGTGGCAAAGATATAAATTTTTTAATATGTAAAATATTTTTTTATTTTTTTTTTAAAATATTTTCATTGCTCACGATTATCTTATTTATCAAATAATATGCCAAAACTACAAAAATGCTTTGTATTATCGTATTTTTTGTATAAATTATTTTTCATTGAATATTCTACAAGAGAATTGGCTTTTTTTATTCTCTTACTTGCAGTTTGTTTTGTTTTTTAGTAATTATTATGTAAACGCTGAATGTTAAAATAAGACGTTTTTAGCGCTTTTTATTTTGATTATGATAAGGAAATTCAGATTTGGATTTTTGAAACGGCTATGAAACGATTTTCATGATGCTATTTGTGGCTCCCTTATGGTCTTGAATGTATGACTTGCAAATTTGACTTTTCCCTTTAAAAAAACTTTCATCAGTAAGTAAACGATCAAGGCTTTGTTTTAGTTCATCTGTATTTGATATTACAATGCATCCTCCAATAGTAACTAATTGAACAGCCTCAGCAAAATTGGAATAATTAGGGCCAATTACAATTGGTAATCCAAACGTTGCAGGTTCAAGAATATTATGAATTCCGGGATTTCCAAAACCGCCGCCAACATAAGCAATGGTTCCGTAACTATAAATTTTTGTCAATAAACCAACGGTGTCAATAATAAAGACTTGATAATTTGATAAATCAAGACCTTGTTTCTCTGAGAATAATATGGTGGGTTTTTTGATTTGCGACTTAAGGCTTGATATCTGATCAGCTTTAATATTGTGAGGCGCAATTATAAATTTTACAGTCGAAGGAGCTTCATTAATATATTCGATTAATAAAGCTTCATCTTTTGGCCACGAACTTCCAATTACTATAGTAGGAGTATTGTTTTTGAAGTTTTCAATGAAATCAAGTGTATTGTCTCTTTCTAAAATGGCATTTACACGATCAAAACGAGTATCGCCGGAAACAATTACATTATGGAATCCGATTGCTTCAATTTTTTCTTTAGAGTCTTCGTTTTGAACAAAAAAGTAAGTGAAGGTCTTTAAAGCATTTCTGTAGAAACCACCATACCATTTAAAGAACATTTGACTGTCTCTAAAGATTCCCGAAATTAAATAAGTAGGAGTTTTGCTTTTTTCTAACTCTTTTAGATAATTCAGCCAGAATTCATATTTAATGAAAAACACCAATTCAGGATGCGCTAATTTTAAGAATTTTTTTGCGTTGCTTTTAGTGTCTAAAGGCAGGTAAATCGTCACATCGGCAACTGTGTTGTTTTTGCGGACTTCGAAGCCTGAAGGCGAGAAAAAAGTAACGATAATTTTATGAGAAGAATATTTTTCTTTAATTTTTTCGATTACCGGTAAACCTTGTTCATACTCGCCAAGAGAGGCTGAATGAAACCAAATAGTCTTATCTGTAGGTTTTATTTTATCTTCCAGAATACTAAAAACATTTTTCCGACCATTTACAAAAAGCTTAATTTTCGGACTAAAAAGCGCTACAATTTTCAGAAAAAACCCAGCAATAGAAACAACTAAATTGTATAGAAAAAGCATCTGTTTATTTTTGTGGCTAAATTACATTTCTTTCCATTATTTTCATTGGTTTGAAGGTATTAAATAACTATTTTTGTTCCTCCTTTTAGAGATTATGTTTAAAATACAGGTCTTTAATTTTAAAAATATATTGAAAATGAAAAAAATTCAAATGGTTGACTTAAAGAGTCAATACGAAAAAATAAAAATGACTGTTGATGCTTCGATTCAAGAAGTTTTAGACACAAATACTTATATAAACGGACCTTTGGTACACCAATTTCAAAAAAATCTTGAAGATTATTTGGGAGCAAAACACGTAATTCCGTGTGCAAATGGTACAGATGCTTTGCAGATTGCTATGATGGGATTAGACCTAAAACCAGGTGATGAGGTAATTACTGCCGATTTTACTTTTGCAGCGACTGTTGAGGTTATTGCTTTATTGCAATTAACACCGGTTTTGGTAGATGTTGATGTGACAAATATGAACATCGATATCGATGCAATTAAAAAAGCAATTACACCAAAAACTAAAGCAATTGTTCCGGTACATTTATTTGGACGCGCTGCCAATATGGACGCGATTATGGAAATCGCTGCCGAGCATAATTTGTATGTAATCGAAGATAATGCACAAGCAATTGGAGCTGATTATATTTCTAAATCAGGTACAAAAAGCAAAGTAGGAGTAATTGGTCACGTTGCAGCAACTTCATTTTTCCCGTCTAAAAACTTAGGCTGTTATGGAGATGGAGGAGCAATTTTTACAAACGATGATAAATTAGCGCACATTATCCGCGGAATTGTAAACCACGGAATGTATGAGCGTTATCACCATGACGTAGTGGGAGTAAATTCACGTTTAGATAGTATTCAGGCAGCAGTTTTAAATGCAAAATTGCCTTTACTGGATGAGTATAATACAGCACGTCGTTTAGCGGCTACAAAATACAATGCTGCTTTTGCAGGAAATGCACACATTATTACACCTGAATTTGATGCAAACGAAAATGATCACGTTTTTCATCAATATGTATTGAGAATTGTTGATGCCGATCGAAATGCTTTATTACAGCATTTGCAGGATAAGCAAATTCCGTGTGCAATTTATTACCCAATTCCGTTGCACTCTCAAAAAGCGTATGTTGATACTCGTTACAAAGAAGAGCAATTTCCTGTAACAAATCAGTTAGTAAAAGAAGTAATTGCTTTGCCAATGCATACAGAATTGGACGATGAGCAAATCAAATTTATTACAGATTCTGTTTTAGAATTTTTAAATAAATAATATAAAAGTTAAACCAAATAACAACAGCACAAAACAACCACAAAATGAAAGTATTAGTAACAGGAGGATTAGGATTTATTGGTTCTCACACCGTAGTCGAATTGCAAAATGAAGGCTTTGAAGTAGTGATAATTGATAATCTTTCGAATTCTACAGAAGATGTTTTAAAAGGAATTACAGCCATTACAGGAAAAACGCCTTTATTTGAAAAGTTAGATTTAAGAGAAAAAGCGTCAGTTCGGGATTTCTTTAAAAAACACAACGATGTTACCGGAGTAATTCATTTTGCTGCTTCAAAAGCAGTTGGAGAAAGTGTTGAGCAGCCTTTGTTGTATTATGAAAACAATATTGCTTCATTAGTTTATTTGTTGCAGGAATTACAGCAAAAGCCTGAAGCAAGTTTTATTTTTAGTTCTTCTTGTACGGTTTACGGTCAAGCCGAAAAAATGCCAATTACAGAAGATGCTCCTGTACAAGCAGCAATGTCTCCTTACGGAAACACGAAGCAAATAGGGGAAGAAATTATCACGGATACAGCTAAGGTTACTAATATCAGTGCAATCTTGTTACGTTATTTTAACCCGGTTGGAGCGCATTCAAGTAATGAAATTGGAGAGTTACCTTTAGGAGTTCCTCAGAATTTAGTGCCTTTTATTACGCAAACCGGAGTAGGATTACGTAAAGAATTATCTGTTTTTGGAGATGATTATCCAACTCCGGACGGAACTGCTGTTCGTGATTATATTCACGTTGTAGATTTAGCAAAAGCACACGTTATTGCATTACAGCGTTTATTCAATAAAAAGAATTTACAAAAAGTAGAAACCTTTAATTTAGGAACCGGAACAGGAAGTTCAGTTCTTGAAGTAATTAATAGTTTCGAAAAAGTAAGCGATAAAAAATTGCCGTATAAAATTATGCCACGTCGTGAAGGTGATATCACCGAGGCGTATGCAAATACAGATAAAGCAAATAATGTTTTAGGCTGGAAAGCTCAATTAAACTTAGACGAAGCAATGGCAAGTGCCTGGAAATGGGAGCAAAAAGTTCGTTCTTAATAAGTTTTCAGTCGCGGTCACAGTTTTCGTAGAGACGCACAGCAGTGTGTCTTATGTTCGGTATTAAAAATCCCAAATAATTTATATTATTTGGGATTTTCATTTTGAGTCAATTTATTTTGTAATTTTGTAAGATTAAAATGTAGGAATTATGGAGCCGAAAAAAGAAAATGAGAAGAATAATAAGGTTGAAGAGCCAAGAGTAGAATATGAAGTTCAGAAACCTCAATTTAAAGGAATAGATCGCGATACTTTTGATTTTGATGCTGAGTTTGAAAAAGGATTAACACCGGAGGAATTTAAAGCTGAAATGTCTAAAAGAATAAAAGCTTATCCTTGGAAAAAGTAATTTTTGAAAATGTCGTTCTGGAATATTTCGATGATTTGGTTTTTACTCTTTTTAAAGAAGAATATTTTGGTTTTGCTGAATCTGCACAAAATTATATAGATAAAATAGTGGATTTTGTCATTTCAAGTATTTCTAAATTTCCACATAAAAAAACACCCAAAAGACTTCGGTATTTAGGTTCTAACTATATTTTTTATAAAGCTAATGCTAGAACAACTTGGTACATTTTTTTTGAAAGAAAAAATCATAATTATTTAATAACTGGAATTATAAATAATTACAGTGAAGAAGTAAAAGAACTATAAAAAACAAAATCCTCATAAACATTTCGTTATGAGGATTTTTTATAGATATAGTTTTTAAACTGAAAACTAAAAACTGCGACTAAAATTTAAGCATTCGCAGTAACCGCTTCTTTGTCGATTTTATTAATCAAACCAGCTAACACTTTTCCTGGGCCAACTTCAGTAAACAAAGTAGCGCCGTCAGCGATCATTTGTTGTACAGATTGTGTCCATTTTACAGGAGCAGTCAATTGAATGATTAAGTTCTTTTTGATTTCGTTTGCATCAGAAACAGCACTTGCTGTTACGTTTTGATATACTGGGCAAATAGGAGTAGAGAAAGTTGTTGCTTCAATCGCAGCAGCCAATTCTTCTCTTGCAGGTTCCATCATTGGAGAGTGAAATGCTCCTCCAACAGGTAAAATTAAAGCACGTTTTGCTCCGGCAGCTTTCATCGCTTCACAGGCTTTTTCAACAGCAGAAGTTTCTCCTGAAATTACCAGTTGTCCTGGGCAGTTGTAGTTTGCAGCAACAACAATTCCGTCGATAGAAGCACAAACATCCTCAACAATATTGTCCGCTAAACCTAAAACCGCAGCCATTGTAGACGGAGTGATCTCGCAAGCTTTTTGCATTGCAAGAGCACGTTGAGAAACTAATTTTAAACCATCTTCAAAAGATAAAGTTCCGTTGGCAACCAAAGCAGAGAATTCGCCTAAAGAATGTCCTGCAACCATTTCTGGTTTAAAATCTTCACCTAAAGTTTTGGCTAAAATAACTGAGTGTAAAAATACTGCAGGTTGTGTAACTTTAGTTTCTTTTAGTTCTTCGGCAGTACCTTCGAACATAATATCAGTGATTCTAAAACCTAAAATTTCGTTAGCTTTTTCGAATAATTCTTTGGCTAAAGCCGATGATTCATATAAGTCTTTGCCCATTCCTGTAAACTGTGCGCCCTGACCCGGAAATACGTATGCTTTCATTTGTCTAATTTAAGATTGAATTTTTTTAAATTGAAAATTAGTTTCAATAGAAAGGCAAAAATAACATTTTTTTATTTTGTATAATCCTTAAACATGTAAATCCATGCTAATCTTGAAAATCGGAGATTAAAAGAAGTGAGTAAAGTAATGACAACAGCAATAATTGGAATGATTCTTAAATCGAAATTTGTTTCAAAGAAAAACTGTGCGATACAATACGTTGCAATTCCCTGAGCGACTGTTAATCCGTAGTTTACGTACATAGCGCCAAAGAAATATCCAGGTTCTTTTTGGAATTTGTAATTACAATGACTGCAATATTCGTTCATTTTTGGTAAGCCAAAATTCAGAAAAATATTCTTGTCTTTAAAAACTTTTCCTTTATGACAAATAGGACATTCGTTGCTTAGAATATGAGTTAATGCACTTGACATGATCTTGTTGATTTTTATTTGTACAAAGGTATTTTAGAATCTTTTAAATCCTTTTTTATATCTTCGCTACTTATAGCACAATAAAGACATTTTTAGTTAAATTGCCAAAATTTAAATTCCAAATTAAAGAATGGTGATTTCATATTCCTTTAAAAAATAAATATTATCTGCGTATGAAAAAGTATCCTGTTTATAGTGTTCAGAATTTTAGCTGCAATGATATTCACCGTGATTTTTATATCAATACTTTTAAAGAGCATCTAAAAAGCCACAGTTTTGTCGAAGAACCACATCGACACGATTCTTATTTAATGGTATTTTTCACGAAAGGTTCGGGATTACATGAAGTTGATTTCGATCAATTCGGAATAAAAAGGGGAAGTTTGTTTGTTTTGCAGCCAGGACAAATGCATCATTGGAATTTGTCTGAAGATGTTGAAGGCTTTGTAATTATTTTTTCGCAGGAACTTTATAATTTGTACTTCGGACAGAAAAAAATCAATGATTACAATTTTTATCATTCCATTCACAATCGGCCGGAAATGGTTTTTGAGGAAAGTGAAATACCAAAAATATTACCTTATTTTGATTTATTGATTCAGGAGAATAATCAAAATAATAAGCTGCAATTAGACAAAATGTTGAATTTATTAGATTGCATTCACATAGAAATTTCCAGAAAATATAGCGAAACCTATTCGCATCAAACGCATTCGTATAATGTTAAAATCAGTGCTTTTGAAGTGCTTTTAGAAGAATATTTTAAAACTCAAAAACTGCCGTCGTTTTATGCGGAGAAATTAAATATCACATTAAAACATTTAAATAGAATCTGCAATGAAATTTTACAAAAGACCGCAACAGAAGTAATTATGGATCGCATAATTCTCGAAATTAAACGAATGTTAATCGATAAACAATTGTCTATAAACGAAGTTGCATTTGCTGTTGGCTACGAAGACTATTCTTATTTCTCCAGATTCTTCAAAAAACAAACCGGATTTTCTCCAACAGAATTTCGAAATACTTTGCGATGAGTTTTTTCGCCACGAATTTCACGAATTTTCACGAATTAGTTTTTATAGATTATGCTGAGAAAAAATTCGTGCACATTCGTGAAATTCGTGGCAAACTTTTTTAAAAAAAGAAAACCCTGCACTTTTAAAAAAGTACAGGGTTCTCAACCAGCCAAATTAAATTGAAAATACTATGATTAAGCTTGTTTTGCGAATTGCAATTCAATGTTTAAACGAACTTCTTCTCCAACTAAAACACCACCAGTTTCAAGAGCTGAGTTCCAGTTTAAGCCCCAATCTTTACGATTAATTTTTCCTTCAATGTTTAAACCTACTTTTGTATTTCCCCAAGGATCAGTCATTGTTCCACTAAATTCTACAGGAAATTTTACTGTTTTCGAAACACCTTTAATGTTTAAATCGCCAGTTAATTCATATTCTCCGTCATTTATTTTTTTGAATGATGAACCTTTGAAAGTTAATTTTGGGTGATTTTCAGCATCAAAGAAATCTCCGCTTCTTAAATGTCCATCTCTGTCTGTATTTGCAGTATCAACAGAAGCAATATCACCAGAAAAACTGATATCAGCATTTTCGAAGTTGTCTCCATCTGTAGTGATTGTAGCATCGTAAGTTCCAAATTTTCCTGAAACATTTGTAAACATCATGTGTTTAACTTTAAAACCAATTTCTGAATGTGTTGGGTCAATTGACCATTTTGTAGTTGCCATAGTTTTTATTTTTTAAATATTAATTTCATTTTGATAGGGCAAAGTTACGGTGAGAGTAATCGTAGCACACTTAACCTAGATTAAGAAATAAAAAATGTGGTTTGAAAGTATTTTGAAAATGTTTTTGTTGCCACGAATTCCACGAATGTGCGCGAATTTTTTCTCAGCACAATCTATAAAAATTAATTCGTGAAAATTCGTGGAATTCGTGGCAACTTGACATCGATTGGAAAATTATTTTAATCTGTAGCAAAAAAAACTATTTTGTGTTATTCATATAAAAACTCAATGCGCCTGATGGACATTTACGAACTGTTTCTATGATTTTTTCAGTTGTTGAGGCTTCTGCTGTAATCCATGGTTTTTCTTTTGGATGAAAAACATCAGGATTATTTTTTACACAATTAGCAGAGTGAATGCATTTTCCGGATTGCCATACAATTGTGACTTCTCCATTTGTGTATTCTTTGGTTAGATTATCAGGATTCATGGTTGAAAGTTTTAAGGATTAGTTTTTATCTTAAAGTCAGACCAATTTTCTCTTATAAAATTAATCTTTCTTTTTGAGTTTTGTAAAAAATAGGAAAAAAAAATAAACGATAACAATCTGAAATTCAGATTAATTATCGTTTATCGAGAAAAAGTATTAGTTGTGTTTTTCGAATTAATAATTCATGGGAATTTCCATTAAAAGAAACTCAGCATCGGTATTTGCTTTTATGTTTAAAGTTTTAAAATCAGAGATTCCTATTGCGTCACGGGTATTCAATTCCTGACCGTTTATAGCTACATTTCCTTTTAAAACGAAAGCGTAAACTCCGTTTCCTTCTTTTTTTAGTTTGTATGTTGTAGCAATTCCGGCATCAAAATTTCCCATGTGAAACCAAGCGTCCTGATGAATCCAAACACCTTCGTCGTCTGCATTTGGAGATAAAATCTGAGACAATTTATTATGCCTGTCTGCAACATCCAAAGTAATTTGTTGGTAGCGTGGCGTTACATTTCTTTTGTTTGGAAACAACCAGATTTGTAATAATTTAGTCTGCTGATCTGTATTTGGATTAAACTCACTATGCTGAACTCCGGTTCCGGCACTCATTACCTGAATATCACCATTTTTGATGATTTCAGTATTTCCCATACTGTCTTTATGTGCTAAATCGCCTTCTAGCGGAATCGTAATGATTTCCATATTGTCGTGAGGATGCGTTCCAAAACCCATTCCGCCAGCAATCGTATCGTCATTTAAAACGCGAAGTGCACCAAACTGAATTCTGTCAGGGTTGTACCAGCTAGCAAAGCTAAAACTGTGATAAGCATTAAGCCATCCGTGATTTGCATTTCCTCTTGTTTCTGCTTTGTGCAATACTATATTTTCCATAATGATATGTGTTTTGTTATTTTGATAGTACAAATTTACGATGGACATAGAGGAAAAGCACTTAATGTAGATTAAGTTCTTTAGGGTTCTAATTTTTAGGCGCAAAGGCTCAAAGGTTCAAAGGTTTTTTTCAATCGTTCCGAAGGAACAAAAGATATTGTAGGGATGGATTTCAATCCGTCCATCGCAAGAAGCTCGACAAAGATTGGCGATTTTGCATGCGGAGTTTCTCGCGAAGATTCCTCGTTCCTCGGAATTGACAATATTGTGTATAAATCTAAAAATCTAAGAAGTCTAATATCTAAGAAAGGCTAAGAAGTCTAATTAACTATATTGACTAATAAACTGCTGCACAACCGCATCAGTATTCTCATGGCGTTTTTTCTTTTCTAAAGCAATTGGCGGCGCAGCTCTTTCCAGGCAATCTTTTACATCGCAGGTTTCGCAAGTAACCCCAACAATTCTTTTCACTAAAGGTTTTCCTTCAATGAATTTGAATTTCTTTTTCATTGTTGGATTAATCAAAATTCCAACAGAAATACTGCGAATGTTGTCTTTTATAAAAGGATCTTTTGTGGCCGATGAAAAAACCAAATATTCATTTCCGCTATGAACATAACTTGAAATTTGAGCATCAAAAAAGTGAGGTTTGTTTTGTTTGATTGCTTCATCAATGGTTTTTACCGAAACCCATCTTCTGCAATAATGCTCGTTAGTTTCGTTGGCGTGCGGTTCTTGCTGATTGGTAATGTGTAATTCTTTTTTAATCTGATAAAAATCAGAACCAATTTTATGGGACATTCTTAAAAAGAATAAATTCTTCAGATGAAAATCTTTTGGTAATAAATTGGTTAATCTCTGATAGAATGATTCAGGAGAAACTTCGAAACTTTCTATTAAAGCAACAAATTCTTCGGGATTTGGTTTTTCGTTAGTAAGGAAATCATTGATTTTGTCAACAACTAACTGCCTTGGTAATAATAAGGCTCCCGCAAAATAAGAAGCGTAAAAATTATGCAAAACCTGATCGAAGTTTTCAAACTTAATCCAGCTGAAAGTCAGTAAACGATCAGATAGGTTTAAGTAATTATAAGCAATTTCTTTGGCTAGAATAAAAGCTCTTTGCGGATTGTCAATTTCTGTTGAAAGTAATAACGTTTTACTTTTTGGAACATAAATGGAGCGTAAATCTTCTAAAGCTTCCTGATCTGTAAAAGCTATTTCTTTTATCTTATAGTCAAATTCTTCTTTAAGAATGGCTTCTAGTTCTTCAATACTGATTTTGGAATCTAAATTAATCTGGAAGGATTTTGAAAACGCGATTACTTTCTCTTCTAAATCTTCAAAATAATTACTGTGTGCTTCCTGATAAGATCGTAAAGCAGCAAGAAAGAAACTTTCTCTGCTTAAATTATAATGTTGAGCAATTTCAATAATCGTACTAATAAAGGCATTGACTTTTGCCGGAGCATTCGCAATAATATCAATTAAATCGGCTTCCTGAATGCCAAAAAGTTCTAATGGAATCTCTTTTAAAATTCCCGATTTTAAGATTTCTCCAATCGGAGCGAGGTTATTATCAAGCTTTAAAGACACCATTTGGTCGTAAGTCACGTCCAGATGTTCGCATAAAAGCAAAATTTTGTCCGTTTTTGGATATTTTTTTCCCTTTTCAATTTCGTTTAAGTACGATTTTGAAAGATTTGTCAATTTGGCTAAGCCAAAAAGTGAAAGATTTTTTTGAGTTCGAACTTGCTTCAGTTTTAGTCCAAATATCAGCTTTATATAGTCTTTTTCGATATCCATAAATCAAATATAGACATTTAAAAAATAATCGCAAAAAAATTATTTTTAATATTTAGCGAACGTTCGCTTGTTTTGTAAAAAACTTTTTTCTAATATTGTGGTGTAGAAAATATTAACCGTCAGATTGTTATGATAATAATTGTCTTTAAATGACAAAAAATGAGAAAACAATTGATGACTAATTAAAATCAGCAGCTATGAAAAACCAATTAGAGATTACCGAGACGGCAATGGAATTTTTAGCCGAAAAGAGCCTTTCTTATCCAAAGATCTGGACTGAAGAAGCGATTGTTTTTATAACCGATTTACATCGAAAATTCGAATCGCAACGAAAAATATTGTTGTTGCAGCGCGATCAAAAACAAGTCACTTTTGATCAGGGAGTAATGCCAGCTTTTCCGGCAGAAACCAAAGCCATCAGAGAAAGCAATTGGACAGCTGGAGAAATTCCGAAAGATTTGTTGGATAGAAGAGTAGAAATTACCGGACCGGTTGATCGCAAAATGATAATCAATGCATTGAATTCGGGAGCGAAAACTTTTATGGCTGATTTTGAAGATAGTACTTCACCAACCTGGCAAAATTTAATGGACGGTCAACTGAATTTGATCGACGCTGTAAATAAAACAATTTCGTATACAGATTTGGCTAAACACAAATCGTATCAATTAAATGAAAAGATTGCAACGCTAATTGTTCGCCCAAGAGGATTGCATCTGCCGGAAAAACATCTTTTAGTTGATGGAAATGAAGTTTCTGGTTCTTTGGTAGATTTTGGATTGTATGTTTTTCATAATCATAAAAGATTATTGGAAAATAATTCAGGACCGTATTTCTATATTCCAAAATTAGAACATTATCTGGAAGCGCGCTGGTGGAATACTGTAATTGATTTTACTGAAGATTATTTAAAATTAGAACGCGGCATGATCAAAGTGACGGTTTTGATTGAGACGATAACAGCAAGTTTTCAATTGGATGAAATCATTTATGAGTTGAAAGAACATATTGTAGGATTGAACTGTGGACGTTGGGATTACATTTTCTCTTATATCAAAAAGTTTAGAAAAAATCCAAAATTCATTGTTCCGGATCGTGATCAGGTAAATATGACTTCGCCTTTTATGAATGCGTATTCGAATTTAGTGATTCAAAGATGTCATAAAAGAGGAATTCATGCAATTGGCGGAATGGCGGCTCAAATTCCGATTAAGAATAATGAGGAAGCGAATGCTGTTGCTTTTGCAAAAGTAAAAACAGATAAAGAACGCGAAGTTCGAAACGGTCATGACGGAACCTGGGTAGCGCATCCGGATTTGGTTTCTTTGGCAAAATCGGTTTTTGATGCCGGAATGCCAACTCCAAATCAAATTCACATTAAAAGAGAACATCGCAAAATAACGGAAGACGATTTGATTGAACCACCAATTGGAATTATAACCGAAAACGGTGTTCGCAAAAATATCAATGTTGGAGTCTTGTATTTGGCTTCATGGCTAAACGGACAAGGTGCAGCGGCGTTGCATAATTTGATGGAAGATGCTGCAACAGCTGAAATTTCAAGATCACAATTGTGGCAGTGGCTGCAAAACAAAGTGGTTTTAGATAATGATCGAAAATTAGATTTGGCTTATTATCACGAATTGGCCTTGGATGAATTCAAAAAAATCAAAGACGAGTTGGGAGAAGAAATTCACGAACAACGACAATTTCCTCTTGCTGAAAAAGTCTTAGACAGATTGGTTGTAAATCCCGATTTTGTTGATTTTTTAACCATTCCTTGTTACAAATATTTATAAAGAAATCTTGAGTTTTTTAAACACATAGAAACATAGGTTTAAAGTGTAAACAAAAAAAGTTTTATAAAAAAAACTAGTTTTTCACACATAGCTATGTTTGTTTGAATAAATGAAATGCCTTTAACCACAAAGAAAGCTATGTTTCTACGTGTTGAAATTAAACTCAAAGAAAAATATTAGAGTCTCAGTAGAAAACTGCGACTGCAAATTTTATTACTTACTAACCAACTTAACTATATTATTTATGAAAACAACAGAAAACAGAATTCAGGAATTGATTAACGATTGGATCACGAACCCAAGATGGAAAGGTGTTGAACGCCCTTATACTGCGACAGAAGTAGTTACGCTTCAGGGTTCATATCAAATTGAGCACTCTATTGCTAAAATGGGAGCGCAAAAATTATGGAAAAAGTTAAAAAGTCAGGATTATGTTGCTGGTTTGGGCGCTTTAACAGGAAATCAGGCGATTCAGGAAGTCGACGCTGGTCTTGAAGCGATTTATTTAAGTGGATGGCAAGTTGCTGCTGATGCAAATTTGGCTGGAGAAATGTATCCTGACCAATCGCTTTATCCGGTAAATAGTGTGCCAATGGTAGTTAAAAAAATTAATAGTGCCTTATTACGTGCTGATCAAATTCAGGTGGTAAATCAGGTTGAAGATAAAAAAGATTATTTGGTTCCGATTGTGGCTGATGCCGAAGCTGGTTTTGGTGGAAATCTAAATGCATTCGAACTTATGAAATCAATGATTGAAGCAGGAGCTTCTGGAGTTCACTTTGAAGATCAATTGAGTTCTGCTAAAAAATGCGGGCACTTAGGTGGTAAAGTTTTGGTACCTACTCAAGAAGCGATTAATAAACTGATTGCAGCGCGTCTGGCTTCAGATGTTATGGGAGTTTCAACGCTTATCGTGGCAAGAACAGATGCTGATGCAGCTAATTTATTAACCAGTGATGCTGATCCAAGAGATCATAAATTTATCACAGGCGAAAAAACAAATGAAGGTTTCTTCTATGTAAATAGCGGAATCGATCAGGGAATTGCAAGAGGTTTAAGCTACGCGCCGTATGCTGATTTGATTTGGATGGAAACTAGTAATCCAGATTTGGTTTATGCTAAAAAATTCGCTGACGCCATGAAAAAAGAATTCCCGGATAAGATGTTGGCTTACAATTGTTCGCCTTCATTTAATTGGGCTGCAAAACTATCTGTTGCAGAAATGGAAACTTTTAGAGAAGATTTGGCAGCGATGGGTTATAAATTCCAGTTTATTACTTTGGCAGGTTTCCATGCTTTGAATACTAGTATGTTCGAATTGTCTAAAGCATACAAAGAACGCGGAATGGCAGGATATTCTGAATTGCAGGAAAGAGAATTCGCTTTACAGAAAAACGGATTCAGAGCAGTAAAACATCAGGCTTTTGTGGGAACTTCTTATTTTGATGCGGTTCAAAATACCGTAACAATTGGAAGATCTTCAACAACCGCAATGAAACATTCAACGGAGGTTGAGCAATTTTAATTCAATAAAAAAAACACGGCTGCTTAGCCGTGTTTTTGTTTTTTGCCACAGATTTCACAGATTAGAATGATTTAAAAAAAATGTTGCCACGAATTTCATGAATTCACGCGAATTTTAATTAGTGAAAATTTGTGAAATCTGTGGCAAAAAACTATTTTTTTAAAAGTCGTGCTTTCATTTTGCTGAAAAATTCCGGTGTAACACCAATGAAAGATGCAATTTGTTTTTGAGGAACTTTATGAGCTAATGTTCCGTATTTGGTAGTGAATTTCTCAAAACGTTCTTCGGCGGTTAGACTTAAATTATCCATCAATCGTTGTTGATTGGCAACCAATGAGTTTTCGATTAAAATCCTGAAAAAACGTTCTAATTTTGGAATATCAAGATACAATTGTTCCTGATTTTCTTTAGAAAGTGAAACCACTTCGGAATCTTCTAAAACTTCAATAAAAAGTTGTCCCGGTTTTTGCGAAAAAAAGCTGTACATATCGCTCATCCACCAACCTGCACAGGCAAATGAAAGAACATGTTCGACAATATTATCATTGATATTGAAACTTCTTAAAATTCCCGAATTCACAAAATAAGAATGTTTACAAACTTCGCCGGCACTTAGTAAAATAGTTTTGGATTTGTAAGTATGTGTTTCTAGTTTAGATAAAAAATGCGCTTGCTCCTCAGGAGTCAGCGAAACGTGTTTGGCAATATTTTCAAGAATCAATTCCATTATTTTTCTTTAAGCAAAGTGAATGATGTGGCTTTAAAACGACCGTTTTCTACTTTTCCGGTAACAGAAGCTTTGCGAATTGTATTGCAAAAACCATCTTTGGCATGTGCATCTCCGTGTTCGTCGATTGTTGTTCCGTCAACGAAATAAGCTTTTCCGTCAATGCGAACAGCTAAATCGCAACTTTTACCTTTCATTCCGAATTGGCATTCGCCACAAGCGGTTTCTGCAATTTGAGGTTTTTCGGTTGTTTTTTTATCTTGTGCTTGGGTTGCGATTCCAACAAATAGGAATAATAGAAATATTGCTTTTTTCATTTTTAAGAATTTACAGTTATTAATTTAGAAGTTGCTTTAGTGCGTTCCACAATTTCTTCGATTGGAGTTGCCAGCGAATCGTGACTTAAGACAACGCCCATTCGTCGATACGGTCTTGAAGTTGGTTTTCCAAAAATTCTGAAATCAGTTTTTGGTAAAGCGGCTACTTTTTCGATTCCGGTAAATGTTGGATTTGTAGAATCTTCCGAAGCTAAAATTACGGCACTTGCTCCGGCTTTTTCTAATGTAATTTCGAAAATTGGAAGGCTTAAAATCGCACGTAAATGCAATTCGAATTCGTTGAAGTTTTGCGTTCCTGCCAAAGTTACCATTCCGGTATCGTGTGGGCGAGGAGAGAGTTCAGAGAAATAAACACCATCATTGGTTAGGAAAAATTCAACACCAAAAAGTCCTGCGCCACCCAATGCTTCTGTGATTTTTTCGGACATATCCTGAGCTTCATACAAATCGACTTCAGAAATTTTTGCGGGTTGCCAGCTTTCCTGGTAATCGCCGCGTTCTTGTCTGTGTCCAATTGGAGCACAAAACAAAGTTGGATTATTATTTTGAGTAATCGTTAAAAGTGTAATTTCCGAATGAAAATCAACAAATGCTTCTACAATAACTTCGATAACATCGCCACGAGATCCTGCAACAGCGTATTGCCATGCTTTCTCGATATCACTTTCGGTTTTTATAGTTGATTGTCCTTTTCCTGAAGAAGACATTAAAGGTTTTACTACACAAGGAATTCCAACTTCCTGAACGGCTTTTTGCAGTTCTTCGGCAGAAGTTGCGTATTGATATTTGGCTGTTTTTAGTCCAAGTTCTTTTGAAGCTAAATCACGAATGGCTTTACGATTCATGGTAAAGTTTGCTGCTTTCGCAGAAGGAACAACAGTAATGCCTTGTTTTTCGTAATCATAAAAACGTTCAGTACGAATGGCTTCTATTTCAGGGACTATAAAGTCTGGTTTGTGTTTGGCTACAATTCGGTCAAGAGCTTCGCCGTCGAGCATATTGATTACTTCAAAACCGTGTGCAACTTGCATTGCCGGAGCATTTTCGTAACTGTCAACTGCGATTATGGTTTGTCCGATTCGTTGCGCGGCAATGACAAATTCTTTGCCTAATTCGCCTGAACCGAGGAGTAGTATTTTCATTTTGTTTGATTTAAAGATTGGGTATTTTGGCTTGATTTTACAATTATTAAACTGCTTATAAAAGTTAAAATCATTAATACAAATGATAAAAATAAAATCATTAATAGCGAAAATAAAATTTGATAAGGAATTTGTGATTTCAATACAACAGATATTCCATTAGAAAATAATCCAATTATATAAAGTGTGAAAAGAGCAATTATAAATTTTGAGCTTACTCCAAAAGAAAATTGAGAGCAAGCTTGGAAATAACTTATTTGATTTAATGAAAAATTGATTTTTTTTGCGGTATTCCAAAATAGAAAAACTACAAATAATGGAAATATGATTCCCCAGAATACTGGATTCCAAAAGATGCCGAAATCACATATTTGGATGCAAAGATCAATAAAGTAGCTTTTTGAAAAGATTAAAAATGGAAAAATGGAGCACACCAAAATTCCAGCAATAATTGAATGTTTTTGGATGCTATTTTTGGTTTCCATTTAAATTTAGTTTTGAGAGTAAAGATAAATAAAATGGAATTTATTCTCACGCAGATTTTGCAGATTCGGCAGATTTTAATTTAATTGGAAATTTAATTTTTAAGTAAAGTAACCATACAGTTTGTCATTTCGACGAAGGAGAAATCCTCGCGAGGAGCTTGACAAAGATTGGCTTATTGGAATGGAGTTACTTACGAGGATTTCTCCTTCGTCGAAATGACAAGATTGTGGAAATAATTGTGGTTAGTAAACACAAATTTTCTCGTTTTATACTGTGTGTGAGGGATAGAAGTGGAAAGCCCACAGCCTGACGAAGGAAGTGCGAGGACTTGTAGCGGATAGCCGACCCGCCTTTTCGGCGGGACACGCCCAAAATAAAAAAACCGACACTTAAAAAGTATCGGTTTGTATTTTAATGAAAATGATCTTCTTCGATTTCGAATTCGGCATCTTTTTCCCAGATTTCCATTTCGCAAGGTTTACAGTTGAATTTTAGTTTGTATTCCAACTCGCCTTGTTTTAATACCAATGGTTCTTTTACTTTAACACCCATTATGTCTTTTTGGTGTATTGGGCATTTTTTTAATTCGTATTTAATGCAATATTTAGTAGTCATTACACGAGATTTTCCTGGATCCCATTGCAATTCGAATGCTTTTTCGATTTCTGTAACGCCATGACGTTCGTAGAATTTACGAGCCGTTTTGTTCGAAACATTGTACATGAAATCAAGTTTAGTCTCAGGATACGGATGTGACGTTTTTACTATTTGATGTTCTTCACGTTTGTAATTTGCCAAACGAATTTCGGTTAACTGATCGTAAACGGTTCTTCTCATTTCGTTGATTTTAGAAATAGGAAGGAACCAGTTTTGCGAAAACATTACATTAATTTCATTGGCTGTATAAGGCGTAAAACCTGTTTTTGCCAATTGCGTTTTGATGTTTTCCTCGATTGATTCGCCGGTTTTAGTTTGTTCTTTAGAATGTTCTAAAGTAACAGTACTTACATTTCCATCTTCATCGGTTGCGATTAATTCGAAACCAGTTTCATTTTCTGTAAGTAATAAAGTTGTGCTGATTTTTCGAACGGCACTGTCTTCTCTTTCTACAATTTTAATAAAAGCAGCATCATTATTTCTATAAATGAAAGTTCCGTCTTTTACTTCTTTTAAAACGTTTGGATAAATTTTACCGTTTTCGGCTTTGTTTACGTAGATTCCGTCGGCTTCGTTATTTTCGTTGATGAAACAAAGTCCGTCGCCGTTGTTTAGTAATTCGCCGTTTTCAATTTCGTAAGCGTTTCCAACAGTTCGGATTAGTTTACCAATATATTGTCCTTTTGATTTTGGGCTTTCCCAAGATCCAATACTATGATTTCTATCGTTTACAAAATAGTCGGTATAACCGCGGTTGAAAGTTCTGTTT
Organism: Flavobacterium sp. JAS; assembly: GCF_020991455.1. Taxonomy (GTDB): domain Bacteria; phylum Bacteroidota; class Bacteroidia; order Flavobacteriales; family Flavobacteriaceae; genus Flavobacterium. The sequence goes on along the minus strand of NZ_JAJMOX010000008.1, from coordinate 330,257 downwards.
AAAGAAGAATCGAAAGTATAGGTACAAGTTCCAGATGAAGCTTTGGTGTATTTGTCGCTTCCTGAACCTTCTAAGAAGCTGTCTAATTTTTGACGTAAAAACGATACATTATTTTTTACATAAACAACATCTTTTAATCTTCCTTCGATTTTAAAAGAAACGATTCCGGCTTCAATTAAATTCGGAATCTGATCTGAAATATCTAAATCTTTAATCGAAAGTAAGTGACTGTTTTTGATTAAAGTTTCTCCGTTTCCGTCGATTAAGTTATAAGGTAAACGACAGTTTTGGGCGCAAGACCCACGATTGGCGCTGCGTTCACCGTTTGCTACACTCATATAGCAGTTTCCACTGAAAGAAACACATAATGCTCCGGTTACGAAAAACTCTAATTCTACATCAGCCTCGTCGTATATTGTTTTAATTTGATGCAAATTCAATTCGCGGGCCAAAACCACACGTTTGATTCCGGCATCTTTTAGGAATTTAATTTTATCGGCATCACGATTATTGGCTTGTGTGCTGGCGTGAAGTACGATAGGAGGGAGCTCCATTTCCATAATCGCCATATCCTGAATAATCAGGGCATCAACACCAATTTCGTATAACTCCCAGATCATTTGGCGACACGTTTCTAGTTCGTTGTCGTACAAAATGGTATTCATTACTACAAAAACCTGAGCATTAAATAAATGCGCATATTGTACCAAAGCGGCAACATCTTCGATAGAATTGTTGGCATTTGAACGTGCTCCAAATTGTGGAGCTCCAATATAAACTGCATCGGCGCCACTATTTATGGCTGCCATTCCCCCAATTAAATCTTTAGCAGGAGCTAATATTTCAATCTTCTTCTTCATTTTTAGTACTTTAGGCTTTTGTGGTATTCACGGAAAAAAGTTTGCAAAGTTCTTATAAATATTTCGAGTTTGCTAATGCTGAAGTGACTTTTTTTGAAATAGTTAACTAATATGGAATGATGATAAATGGGGTTTGATTTTATTTGATTGGTTCGTAGATAAGTTGTACAACTCCCGATTTGAAAATATTTGTTTTAAGCAGCTTTAGTTCAATGCGGTTTTTTAAATCTTCAAACAATGGTTTACCGCCTCCTAAAACTGTTGGGTGAACTGATATTCTGTACACATCTATAAGATTTAATTGAATAAATGTTTTAATAAGACTTGCTCCACCGTACAACCAAATATCTTTTCCTGATTGGTTTTTAAGTTCATTTACCATTTGTGAAATATCAGAATTTATAAAAATAGCATTATCGTCTTTTTTGTTTTGACTCGAAAAAACATATTTCTTTTTTGAATGTACTCCTTCCCATAATGCTTTTTCGCCTGAATTTGCATTTTCATCCGGTTGAAAATTACCCCACGATTCATAACTTACACGACCATAAAAAATAGTGTCAATGTCAGATAAAAACCCATCAAAATCCATATCATCGTCCATAATGCACCAATCGATTTCTCCATTTGGACCTTCAATAAAACCGTCCAGGGTTACCGCTAAATCTAAAATTACTTTTTTCATTTGATACTTTTATTTTATAGAATTTGATATAAAAATATATTATTTCAGTTTTTAATAAAACAAAAAACTACTTAGTTTATTAACCAAGTAGTTTTTCTGTTCTTGAAATATTATAAATATTTAGATTTTTTATGTCAAAATATATATTTCGTTTTTAATCTAACGGAAAATTATATCCTACAGCAAATACCCCAGACGATTGTTTAGCTGCGGGGTGAAAGTAGCCTGATATGCCAATTTCAAAATTATTTCTTCGACCAATAGCTAATCCAATACTGAAAGGAATATGTAGTAACACGTCGCTTTTGTTAAAATTAATATTTGGTGTAAATGTTTCGAATTTACCTATCGAAGTACCAATGCCTCCTTCAATAAAAGGTGCAACCCAAGGAATTGGTGCGCATAGACGAACTTTTGCTCCAAGTAAAAAAGCATTGGTTGTTACTTTGTATTGAGGTTGATTTTGTAGCGTCTGATTTTTTTCAACAGATGTAAAGATGCCTCCCACATATGGACGTACGCTAAACCATGATTTTAATCCAATGATATATTCTGCTTGAAAATATGGACCACCGCCCATAACATCAACTTCTTCTTGACTGCCGTAATTTTCAATGTAGTAAGAGCCGCTTGAAGCAAAACCTATGGAACCTTTAATGGAATTACCTTCTGCTTGGGCTTTTGCCTGATTGCTAAAGAATAATGTAAAAATTAAAATTAAGAACGAATTGCGTAATGCTAGATTCATGAAACATTTTTTGGTTGAGAATTTATATTTTTTTGGTCGGGGCGAAAGTAGAGATTTATTTTTAAATTCCTACAAAATAAAAAAAAACTACTTGGTTATTAAACCAAGTAGTTTCCGCTCCCAAAAAAATAGTGCCAATTATTATGACAATCTTTTTCCTTTAATTTTATCCAATGTATTTTGAATACTGTTTAATTGTTTCGAAATGATTGCAATTTGACTGCCTTCAAGTTCGTTTTTTTCAAGTGCCATTTTGTATTTTTCTACGGCAGCTTCTTCTCCCGTAACACAAGCATTAATGATTGCTTCGGTATCTCCGCCAGTAAATGACGATTTAATATCAATCCATGTTCGGTGTAAAGCTCCTAAAGCACCTCCGCCAGAAGTGTCTGTTGATTTTCCCAGTTTATTGATTTGGTCTTGCAATTCGACTATGAATAGTGCACGTTCTCTTGCGTAATCTAAGAATTCTGCTTTAATAGACAGGTCGTTTACATGCTCAGCAGCATTTGTGTATCCTAGTTTTCCATCTTCCAAAATAGAAATTAATCCTTCTAATGTATGAACTGTTTCTGTTGTGGTTTCTTCTGTATGTATCATGATGTTAATATTTAAATTAATGTATAATACAAAGTTGGGAATTTACTGTGGGTAATGTTTTACAGAATTATAATGTTGATTTATAATATTGTAGAATGGGAATTTTGAAAGTAAGAATTTGTTTCTCTTGCAGATTTGGCAGATTAAGCAGATTTAATTTGATGTTCTTTGAAAGTGAAAATGTTCTTATTACCGTTTTGCGTGAGGGATAGCAGCGAATAGCCCACAGCCTGACGAAGGAAGTGCGAGGACTTGTAGCGAATAGCCCGACCCGGAGGGACACGCCCAAATAAGCATAAAAAAACAGCTTAAAGTATAAAGTGATGAAACTTTGAACCTTAAGCCGTTTTAATAAAATTATTATGTTGTTATGCAGTCAAAGCTTCTTTGATTCTGCGTAACGCTTCTTTTAAAATGTCATTGCTTGTTGCGTAAGAGAAACGAATACAATTTGGGTTTCCGAAAGCGTCACCTGTTACAGTTGCTACATTAGCTTCAGCTAAAAGATACATTGAAAGATCGTTTGCGTCTTTGATTTCGGTTCCTCTTAATGTTTTTCCAAAGTAAGAAGAAACGTCTGGGAATACATAAAATGCTCCTTCTGGAACGTTGATTTTTATTCCTGGAATTTCTTTTAATAATCCAACAACTAAATCTCTACGGCCATGAAAAGCCTCAACCATGTGGTTTAATACGCTAGGGTCAGCATCTACAGCAGTAATTGTAGCGCGTTGTGCCACAGAATTTGCTCCTGAAGTTACTTGTCCTTGAATTTTTGTACACGCTTTTGCGATGAATTCTGGTGCTCCAATGTAACCAATTCTGTATCCTGTCATTGCGAATGCTTTTGCAACTCCGTTTACAGTGATTGTTTTTTCTAGCATTCCCGGAATTGAACCGATGCTGCAGAAAGTTCCTGAGAAATTAATGTGCTCATAAATTTCGTCAGCAACTACGTATATATTTGGGTGTTTTTCTAACACTTTTGCAAGAGCTGTTAACTCTTCTCTGCTGTACACAGATCCAGATGGGTTACAAGGAGAACTGAACCACATCATTTTTGTTTTTGGTGTGATTGCCGCTTCTAATTGTGCTGGTGTAATTTTAAAATCAGTATCTACAGACGTTGGAACTTCAACAGGAACTCCACCAGAAAGTTTTACAATTTCGAAATAAGAAACCCAGTAAGGTGCAGGTAAAATAACCTCGTCACCATCGTTTAACATTACTTGCGCAATGTTGTATAAAGATTGTTTTGCTCCCGTAGAAACTACAATTTGAGTTGGTTTGTATTCTAAATTATTGTCTCTTTTGAATTTTCTGCATATAGCTTCTCTCAATTCTAAAAAACCTTCAACTGGAGAATAAGTACTGTAATTTTCATCTACTGCTTTTTTTACAGCTTCTTTAATAAAATCAGGTGTATTAAAGTCAGGCTCGCCTAAACTTAAACTGATAATGTCTTTTCCCTGTGCTTTTAGTTCGCGTGCTAAAGCAGCCATTGCTAATGTTTGTGATGTCGCTAAGTTGTTGATTCTGTCTGAAAGAATATGATTCATTATAAATTTTTTGAATGTCCTTAATTTCAACTTTAATTAAGGAAGGTTAATTATTAATAGATTTTATGCTAGTTCAGGTTTCATTCCAAGATCTTTAAGATGCTTGTAATGTGCAATAACAGCTCCTCTCATGGTTCTGAATTCATGATATGGCAAGTTGCATTCGATTGCTGTTTGTTTTACGATTTCGGCAATTTTTCCATAGTGTATATGACTGATGTTTGGAAAAATATGGTGCTCAATTTGGTGATTTAATCCTCCTGTAAACCAGTTGATTATTTTGTTTTTTGGAGCAAAATTTGCTGTTGTGTACAATTGGTGGATTGCCCAGGTGTTTTCCATTTCTCCATCTTCATTAGGAACCGGATTTGAAGTTTCCTCCACTACGTGTGCTAATTGAAAAACGATACTTAAAATTAATCCTGCAGTATAATGCATTACAAAAAATCCAATAACAACTTTCCACCATGTTACGCCTAAGATCATTGGCAAAGCCATCCAGATTAAAACGTAGATTATTTTTGTGATTACTAAAACGGTCCATAATTTAGTTGGACTTTGTGGTGTTCCGTAAGATAATTTTCTTTTCAGGTAATTTTTCATTTGCTTGAAATCGGTTGTTAAAGCCCAATTAAAAGTCAAAAGTCCGTATAAGAAGAAAGAATAATAATGTTGAAATTTATGAAAACGGTGCCATTCGGCATTTTGTGTAAAACGGATAATTCTTCCGGCATCAAGATCTTCATCATGTCCGTGAATATTAGTATAAGTATGGTGAAGTACATTGTGTTGTACTTGCCAGTTGTGTACATTTCCGGCTAGTACATAGATGCTTCCACCCATAATTTTGTTGATCCAAGATTTAGACGAGTAAGATCCATGATTTCCATCGTGCATTACGTTCATTCCAATTCCGGCCATTCCAACTCCCATTAGAATGTTTAAAAGCAATTGTGCCCAAAATGGCATGTCTAGCGTTAAGATCAAAAAGTATGGCGTTAGAAAAACAGCAAAAAGAATAACAGCTTTTAAGTGCAGCTTCCAGTTTCCGGTTTTCTGAATGTTGTTCTCCTTGAAGTAATTGTTTACTCGTGAGTTAAGTGTTCTGAAGAACTTCAGATTGTCTTGCTTAGCAAATGTAGGCGCAGTGTTATTCATAATTAATTTAAATAGGTTTCAAAGGTAATTATTATAAATTTTCAATTTGCAAAATTGAGTTAAATATTTCAATCGTAAAGTAGTACTTTTGTTAAAAAATTAGAGCAATGGATGAGATATTGAAATATTTTCCGGATTTGACCGATATTCAAATCGAACAATTTCAAAAATTAGACTTTTTATACCACGATTGGAATGAAAAAATCAATGTTATTTCGCGTAAAGATATTGATGCCTTATATATTAAACACATTTTGCACTCGCTTGGAATTGCAAAAATCATGAAGTTTGAGCCGGGAGCAACTGTTCTTGATGTTGGAACCGGCGGAGGTTTTCCGGGGATTCCATTGGCGATTCTTTTTCCGGAAACACGTTTTTATTTAATTGATGTTATTGCCAAAAAAATTAAAGTGGTTCAGGGTGTTGTTGATGCATTAGAATTAAAAAATGTAAAAGCAGAACAAAAACGTGCTGAATTGGTAAAAGGAGATTTCGATTTTATCGTGAGCCGTGCCGTAACCAACATGCCTGATTTTGTTTCGTGGATAAAAGATAAAATCAAAAAGCAACACAAACACACTTTGAAAAATGGTATCCTATATCTTAAAGGAGGCGATTTGGCAGAAGAACTAAAAGATTTTCCGAAAGCGACTTTATATGACTTATCAACCATTTTTGAAGATGAGTTTTTTGAAACCAAAAAAGTAGTGCATTTGCCTTTAAAATTTACAGTGTAATTTTTAATCGAACTTCTTACAATAATTAAACCCGATAAGTACTTTTAAGTATTTTATCGGGTTTTTGCATATCAAAAGTGAATAATAATTAAGATGCTTTTTGTGATAATTGTAAAAATGGATTTGCTTTAGGATCTAAATTTTCAATGAAAGCTGTAAGTGCGTTTTCTGAGTTTTCTGGTGTGAACTCGAACTCAGGGTTAAAGAAAAAGTCGCGGCAAATAACTGGTTCGTTTGATGAATCATAGATAGCTTCATCAGTTTCATCTAAGTCATTGTAGTTGTATGTAGATGGATATAAACGATTTAATTCTATTATTGTATCATTGAACCATTTATCAAAACACTTCTCTTTAGGTGTTACGTATCGCGCTAATAGAACCAATCCAATAATTTCATTTTGAATAAAGTATGAACCTTTTCTATATCTTACATCAATCATTCTAACATTCATTAGCGCAATCCAAATAGGTCCGTTTACAGAACCTGATGCCGGCATATCAAGATTCTGGTCAAAGAATAAAGGTGTTGTATTTTCGGGATTGTCTATTGAGCACCAAAGTGCTTCTATGCGTTGTTGTATATCATTTGCTGATTTAGTATATCCTGAAAAACGGCAATGGATCCATTCTAATAAAGCAGCTGCAAGTCCAACAGTGGCTTTGTGATTAATACCGTTTAAGACATTTTCCAGTTCTATATTTTCGTCTAGTGGATCTAGAAACTGGTGTATTCTTTTTCGTGTCCATTTAAAATCAATTGGATGACCTATGCTTTTTGATTTTAAAATAATGTCCGGAGTATTTAAGCTTTTCATTTTTGTTATTATTTTTATTTTTGTAAGTTTTATTATTTATAATGAGTTGATTTTTAATTGCTTTGAATCAATTTCATCTAATTTTAAAAATTGTTTTTATTTGAGGCAAATTTATTGGGATGCTTATTTCTTTAGTGTTCTAATAAGTTTTTTGTTGATGTATGTGATTGAGAATCAATATAATAAGAAAAGTACTGCAATTTGTTGCGAATATGAAATTATGATGTTGTTATACAGTGAAATAGAATTGATGAATTGTATATTTCTAAATTGCTGTAATTGAATAACTTCTTTTTTATAGTTTTGATTTCCGCGAGCCCCATTAAAACTTAGAAATATGAAGAATGCATTCTATAAAATGAGCTTATTAATTACACTTTTTAGTTTAAATGCATTTTGTCAGACTAAAGAATCGGAAGGAAATGTATCTGTATCAATTGCAAAAATGGTTCCTTTAAAAGAAAAAGTATTAACTGCTGAATAGTAAAAAGCCTAATTTTGAAAGAAATGCTGGATAATGGCGAAGTAATTTTCTTGTAAATGGCTAGCAGTAAAAAAACAAAATCCGAATCTTATAATTAAGTAAGATTCGGATTTTTTTATTTTAGAATAATTGTTTCCAGGTGATTCAACCAATTTTCTTTATAACTGGTTCCAATTGGAATTTCTATTGTGTTTATTTCAATTTCGTTTTTAGAATATGCCGTCAGTTTTTTTGTCTGAATAATGAAAGAACGATGAATCCGAACAAAATTAGAATTTAGCAATTTTTCAAAGACTGAAATGTTTTGTTTAATATGATGCGATTTTCCGTTTTCAAGATGAATGGTGATGTAATCTTTTAAACTTTCGATGTACAGAATTTCGTCAAAGATAATCTTGATGTTCTTGCTGCCGCTGGTTACAAAAATATGATTTTCAGTTGCTGCGCTGATTTCTTTCTTTGGAGTTTGTAATTGTTTGAATTTTTCGATTGAAACAAAAAAACGATCAAAAGTTATTGGTTTCAAAAGGTAATCTATAACGTTGAGTTCATATCCTTCAATTGCATATTCTCGATAAGCAGTTGTAAAAATCACTTTTGGCGGATTTTTAAGTTTCTTCAAAAAGTCATTTCCTTTTAGTAAAGGCATTTCAATATCCAGAAAAATCAAATCGACGGTATTTGTTTCCAAAAATGTATAGGCTTTTAATGCATTTTCAAACGAATCGATTAGCTCGAAACTTTCAAAATTTGCTAAATGAGAAGCAATTAATTCTCTTGCCAAAGGCTCGTCGTCAACAATAATACATTTGTGTTTCATTCCAAAAAGAATAAATATTTTAAAATCTAATTTAGCAGTTTTGAGTTGTTTTTTGTTACTCTTTCCAAAACTTCTTTTGCATTTTTATTTTCAGGATTAAGCTCAAGCGATTTTTTGTACATCTTGATACCTTCTTCTTTTTGATCTGTTTTCAATAATGCTTCTCCATAACTGTCATACACATTTGCACTTGCAGGATTAAGAAGCATGTTAAGTTTGAAAATTTCTGCTGCTTTTTGATTTTCATTTTTCCCAAGCAATCGATAGCCCCAGGTATTCAAATCATCTTCAGAGTGGTTGAAAGCAATATCCTCAGCTTTTTCTTCATTGTTGGCTGTTATGGCATATTGCAAAGCACGCTCCTGAATTTCAGATTTTTGTTTAGAAGTATTGGCGTACATTTTTGCAATTGCTGTAATTACTAAAGGCGGATTACCAACCCAAATACCGTGACCGCAACCATTTGCAGTAATGCCGGTAACGTTGGGATTATTAGCAACAAATTTTTTATGACATTCTTTCCAGCGTTCAATTTCTTCGGTTGCTTTTAAGAAAGGGATTCCGTTGACGAAATCAACAACCGGAATACTTTGCGGGATCGAAATTTTACTCATTATTTTTACGGTTTCAATAATTGTTGCCGACATAAAATAAGTTCCTTTATTATTTTTCTTCCATTGTGAAATTAATTCGTCTTGTGTAGCGACTACTTTTTCGATAACACCGTCTTCATAATAATTATGATTCACATCAATTAAAACAATTCCTTTAACTAATTTAGGATGTCTGGAAGCGTAAAGTGCAGAAAGATAACCTCCATAAGAATGAGAAACTAACAAGATTTCTTTATCATAGCCCAATTTTTTAAGCCCTTTTTCCAGATCTTCAATACTGCTTATAATACCATGTTTTGATTCGTCAGTTTGTAAGGTATCGATTGTACTTTTTCCAAAACCTGCACGGTCGTAGGTTATTAAAGGAGCATTTGTAATAGTTGATAGATTCTCCAAAATAGAATTCCAAACAGAACCATCATTTCCTCCACCCGAATCAAAAAGAATTGGAGTTCCGTTGCCTTTTACGATCTTGAAATGTAATTTATGATTTCCAACATCGACCAAAGTATCTACGGATTTAGATTGGCTGCTTGCAGAGATAAAAGAACAAAAAAGGAATAGATTAATTAAATGTTTCTTCATAAGATTAGATAGTGGTTTTGGTTTAAAGAGTAAGATAAAGTTTGACAGTATAATTATACTGGGTTTCCTCAATTTCTAATTGATGTTTTTTTGGATACAATAAATCAAGTTGCTTTCGAACATTTTCGAGTCCAATTTTTGATTTATCCGAAATTCGGGAAAATTCATTTTTAGGCTTTGTGTTTTCGATACTAAAAATGATTTGTTGTTTTTTACTTTCTAAATGCAAGCGAATTATTGCTTTTTCGGTTTCATTAATTACCCCATGTTTAAAGGCATTTTCTATAAAAGTCAATACAATTAATGGCGAAATTTTATGATTATACTGAATGTGTTTAGTAAATAAAATATTTAATCTGTTTTCGCTATAGCGGAGTTTTTCCAATGCAATATAATTTTCGATTAAGGCGATTTCTTTTTCGATCGAAACATAATCTTCGTTGCAACGGTATAATACAAAATCCAGAATTTCAGATAATTTAGCAATTACTTCAGGCGCTTTATCATCTTTTTTTAAGGTTAAAGTGTATAAATTATTTAAAGTATTAAACAAAAAATGTGGATTTAATTGATTCTTTAAAACCTTTAATTCCATTGATTTTTTTTCTTCTTCCAGTTTTAATAGACGTTGTTGTTTGCGGTTAAAACTTATAAAACCTAAGATAATAACGGGATAAGTAATAAAAGAAAATTCTCTTAAAATCAGTTTTCCTGAAGTCAGTCTTTCAGGAACTGTCATCTTATGTCCAAACCAATCTTTAAAGAAATCCGGAAATTTTGGTTCGAGATAATAAAACTTTAAAATCATTAAAAGAGCAAAAACAAAATAAAGCCAGCCTAGAGCCGAAACAATAAAAAGCAGGTATCTTTTTTTGTTTAATATGTTTGGGATAATCCAATATATTAAGCCATAACCAACAGATGCTTGTGCTAAAATTTTAAAGGTGTAAATAAATGTAAAGTCATAATAATTTTCATTATCAGACTTATTGGAAATATAAAAGAATAAAAAGAAAATCCAGTAGATACAATGAAGTGCAATTCTTTTTAAATCCAGTTTTTTGATGAAATTCATAAGGTATTTTAATTGGGGGCAAGATAGCAAAATATAGAAGTAAGCTTTGTTTGTTGCTATAAATAATGAGTTTTTGCTTTCAAAAACAGCATTTCAGCATACGAACACAATTGAATTGAATTATTCATTATTTGAATGCTAAAATGACCTTTTCAACTGCGCTTGTAGTTCTCAGAACTTCTTCCAGTTATATTCGCTTAAAAAGCAATTATGATCAAACTTATCCTTGTATTGGTGGCGCTTCTAAGTGAAATGCTAAAGTAAAATCTCTTAAAAATAATAAACCAACCTAAAAACGAAATGAAAAGAATAATTAAAAACGCAATCGGTATTCTGATTTTAATGAGTACTTCAAATTTATTTTCTCAAGAAAACAAACAAGAAATTAAATATAATGAAACTTCTAAAGTAATCAAGCCTACTTTGTTTGCAGACTTAGGTGAAACTTGCCAAACTCCAGACGGAATGGCTCTGGATAAAAAAGGAAATTTGTTTCTGGCTATTACAAACCCAATTTCATTTGAAAAGTATGGAAGTAAAATTTTAACTTTTGATAAAAATGATAAACCTATAACCTGGTTCGACAAATTGCCATTGCATCCTGTTACACAAAAAGTACACCCAATGGGAATGGAATTTGGACCTGATGGGAATTTATATATAATGGACAATCAGTTTTTTACCAGAAATGAGAATTTCTCCAGATTAATCAGAGTTATTGTAAAAGACGGAAAACCAATAAATGCGGAGGTTTTGGCCGAAGGATTTAATTTTGGAGAAGCGGTAAGATGGTCTAAAAACAGAGTTTATATAACTGATGCTTTGTTTGAAAACAGAAGAGAAAGCGGTATTTATAGTTTTTCATTGGAAGAATTAAACAAGAAAAATATCGTTTTGAATCCGTCAAATAAGAAAGATTATCTAATTGCCACTTTTACTTTAAAGCCTGAAGTTACCAAGAGATCTATCGGAATTGATGGAATTGCTTTTGATAAAAAAGGAAATTTATACGCCGGAAACTTTGGCGATGGCGTGATTACTAAAATGGAGTTTTTTGCAGATGGAAAATTGAAATCTAAAAAGGTTGTTTTTGATTCCGATAAATTAAAATGTTGTGATGGCTTTTTTTACGACGAAAAAAGAAACTCCATTTTTATAGCCAATTATGAAAATAATAGTGTGCATCAGCTGAATTTAGATACCAATACAATTTCATTGGTTTGGGAAAATGAAAACGCAAACGGTTCCGACGGACAATTAGATAATCCTTGTGAAACTATTGTCTACAAAGGAAAATTGCTGGTTGTGAATTATGATACTTTTGAAGGAGAAAAAAATAAAGAAGCAGATAGTTTTCATACTATTTCGAGTTTTGAATTATAGATTTTAAAGAAAAAAAATACTCAAAATGCTTTAGAGGTTAATGATTACATTATAGACAATAAATAAATCATATTATAAAGCAAAAGCCGAATCTTAATTAAAAGATTCGGCTTTTTATATTGACAAAGTTTCTAACTTGAAACCTGAAACTTTGAAACTTGAAACTAAAAAATTATCCTAAAAACGGGTATCTGTAATCTTCTGGAGTTACAAAAGTTTCTTTGATAGTTCTAGGAGAAGCCCAACGTAATAAGTTCAATGCAGAACCAGCTTTATCGTTAGTTCCTGAAGCTCTTGCTCCACCAAAAGGCTGCATTCCTACAACAGCTCCTGTTGGTTTATCGTTGATGTAGAAGTTACCTGCAGCATTTTGCAATTTCGTAGTTGCTACTTCAATAGCATAACGATCCTGGCTAAATACAGCTCCTGTCAAAGCATACTCAGAAGTAGTATCAACTAATTCTAAAGTTTCTTCCCATTTAGCATCTTCATAAACATAAATAGTAATTACCGGTCCGAATAATTCGGTTTCCATTGTAGTATATTTTGGGTTTGTAGTTACAATAACTGTTGGCTCAATAAAGTATCCAACTGATTTATCGTAATTTCCTCCAACAATAATTTCAGCGTCAGCATCTTTTTTAGCCTGGTCGATATAACTAGCTAATTTATCAAAAGAACCTTCGTGAATAACTGCAGTGATGAAGTTTCCGAAATCTTCCGGAGAACCCATTTTCATAGATTTTACATCAGCAATTAATTGTTCTTTTACAGCTGGCCATAAACTTTGTGGGATATAAGCTCTTGAAGCCGCAGAACATTTTTGCCCTTGAAATTCAAATGCTCCACGAACAATTCCTGTAGCCACTTGTTTTACGTTAGCACTTGGGTGTGCAATGATAAAATCTTTACCACCAGTTTCTCCAACGATTCTTGGATACGTTTTGTAATGGTGAATGTTTGCACCAATTTTAGCCCAGATATCTTTAAATACATGAGTTGATCCTGTAAAGTGAACTCCAGCGAAATCACGACTTGCTAAAACAGTATCAGTAATCATTAAAGCGTCTCCAAAAACAACATTGATAACTCCATCAGGAACACCAGCTTCTTTGAAAACTTCAATGATAATTTGTGTAGAGAAAACCTGGCTATCACTTGGTTTCCAGATCACAACGTTACCCATCATTGCAGCACTTGCAGGAAGATTTGCAGCAATAGCAGTAAAGTTGAAAGGAGTAATAGCGTAAACAAACCCTTCAAGAGGTCTGTATTCTAAACGATTCCAAGTTGTAGAATCTGATTTTGGCTGATCGTTATAAATTTGCGTCATGAATTCTACGTTGTAACGTAAAAAGTCAATTAATTCGCAAGAAGCATCAATTTCTGCCTGGTGAATATTTTTAGATTGTCCAATCATTGTAGCTGCGTTAATACGAGCTCTGTATGGACCTGCGATAAGTTCAGCAGCTTTTAAGAAAATAGCAGCACGTTGTTCCCATGCCATATTTGCCCATGCTTTTCTTGATTCAAGAGCATTAGCAATTGCTTTTTCGATATGTTGTTTTTCAGCTAAATGATAAGTTCCAACGATATGTTTGTGATCGTGTGGAGCTGACATTGTTCTTGTATTTCCAGTTCTGATCTCTTCGCTTCCGATATATAAAGGAACGTCAATTTTAGAATTCCACATTGTGGTATAAGCCGCCTGAACAGCTGCTTTTTCTGGTGAGTTAGGTGCGTAGCCTTTTACCGGTTCGTTTACCGCTTTTGGTACATGAAAGAATCCTTTTAGCATGTTATTTAAAATTAGATAATTAGACAATTTAGGCGTTAGACGATTTGATTGTTACGAATAATCTAACGTTGCACAAAAGTACAAAGGATAAATTAATAATTTGACAAATTTATGATTTAGATAACGATAAAAAATGCAGTTTTTAAACTATAATTTAGTTTAAGGCAAAAGGAGCACACATTCTAAAAGTTGGAACAATAACTTTGAATGTTTTTGTTGTAGTAAAATTGATCATATTAAAATGACCTTTCATCGCTCCATAAGGAGATGATAGCAAACAACCAGAACTATAAGTGTGATTTTCTCCAGGTTTTAAAACTGGTTTTTTTCCGATAACGCCTTCTCCGTCAACAACTTCTAAATCGTTTAGAGAGTCGAAAATTTCCCAGTGACGAGAAGTCAACTGAACAGAATCTTTGCTGTGATTTTCGATTGTAACAACATAACTAAAGGCAAAATGAATCTTGTAGTTCTTGAAGTAAGTACCTTCAAAACTAGTCAAAACAGATATTTTTATGCCTCTTGTAATTTGAGAAACCATACTAAAGTAGTATATATGTGTGCGTTATATGTGCAAATCTACAAAAAAAAATCATTCCGCCCGAAACCTTAACAATGTTTTAATGAATGAGGAGCAATGTTTTAATTTATGATGTTTATAGAGTTTGCATTTCCTTTTCCGATAACTCTTTGATAGCGATCAGAGGTTTCTTTGTAATAAACTAGTATGGTGTACTCATTTTCAGTTTGATAAAAATTTCCATCAATCGCATTTTCATTGTCAATCGCACCTTTTTTGTCGGCAATTGTGTATTGAAAATTAGTAAAACCCTGCTTAATCATAACCGCTTTTTCATATAATCCTTTTTCTGCATTATAATCCATTTTGTATTCCGGCGACAAGCTGTAATTGTTGAACATTCCGGTAATATAAATGTCTTTGGTTGATGATCTAAAAGTAGGAGCAGACAAGCTAAAATAAACCCAGGCATAATCAGCTTCGATTTCGTTACTGGCGGCGTTTATATTTTTGACAACAAAGTTTCCGTTCACATCCTGATTTAAAGTATAAATCTGATTGGCGCGTGCCAGATTTGTGTACAAATAAGAATTGTAGATGTCATTATTTGCACCAACTCTTGCTACGTTATTACTTCCGGCACGTATGTCTTTATTCTCAAAATATAAAAATTCGTTTCCGCCCCAAAACTGGGTTTCTTTATTATATTTATATACTAGTTGATTTCCGATTGTATATTGTGGTGGAATGTTTTTAATAGCGGTATTAAAATTCCCGTTTTGTAATAAAAGAACTTTTACGTTTTGTAATGGAGTCTGAAAAACAATGTCGTTTGACAATACTGCAAAATCCAGATTTTGTTTGTAGTCTATATTCGTAACATCGCGGCTTCTTTTTACCTGAGCCGTTACGGTCGAATGATCTTCGTACAAAATAAACTTTCTCGAAAAAACAACTTCTCTGTCTTCATTAAGAATCTTCAAAATATAGTTTCCTGAAATCCTCAATTCAGTAGTAAACTGATTTGGAAAAGGAAGTCGATAATGAGAGAAAACCTGAAGGGTGTTGAATGAATTCGAGTAATCTGTAATTCTCTGATTATCGAAACCTCTTATATAATCTGTTTTTGGAATATCAGTTGGAACCCAATTGTAATCACAATGTGTTACTTCAAAATAGTAATTAGCTTCATTACCAAATAAATCATCAAATTGAAATTGAAAAGTATCGCCCAATTGAAATATCGGAACAACATTATTACCGCCCTGAATAAAAGAAACAGTTTTGATATTGTATGGAGGAACTACTTCGGTTTGTACTTCCTGAGCTGTCGCAGAAGCAAAAATAAAAAGCAGAAGGAGATTTCTAAATAAAAATTTTGGCATCATATTACGTTGTAAGATTGTAAATATAACAATTTTATATAACGAATATGATGCCAATTTATTGGTTTTGAAAACAAGTTGTTAAGAACCCAAGATGTATTCTAGATTAACTTCGATTTCGTCATTGACAAAACTTTCTTCTAAAAGTGAATCAGATAACAGCTTTTTGTTTTCCTGAAGTTTAATGATTTTTTCTTCCACAGTATTTTTCGAAATAAACCGAATCACATTTACTTTATTTAATTGTCCAATTCGGTGCGCTCTTCCAACTCCTTGCTTTTCAGCAAAAGGATTCCACCAGGGATCTAAAAACAAAACATAAGAAGCTTTGGTAATATTCAATCCAACGCCACCGGCTTTTAGTGAAATAAAAAACAACAAAGGCTCTTCTTTTTCCTGAAATAAATTTATCTGCTGTTCTCTTTTCTTCGCAGGAGTTTCGCCTGTAATTTCACAATACGCTATTTTGTTTTCCTTACACCAATCGGTATAAAAACTCAAATTAGTAACAAACGAACTGAAAATGATGGTTTTTTGTTTTCCTTTTACTAAAGTTTCAAGATAATTAGTAACCGCAATATATTTTCCGGAATCAATTTCAGATTCCTGATCGACCATTTTCGGGTGATTACTCAACTGTCTTAACTTCATCAAAGTATTGATAATGCTGATTTTGTCAGGACTTGAACCGTCAGTTTTTAGTAAAAAATTACGAGCTTTAGATTTCTCTTTTTCATATAATTTTTCCTGTTCAGGATCCATATCACAATAGTAAATCTGCTCTGTTAATTCCGGTAAATCTTTTAAAACCTGCTCTTTTGTTCTTCTTAAGATATAAGGCTGAATAAGATTTTTTAATTCTAATAAGCTGTTTTCGTCTTGCTTTTTCTCGATCGGAATTTTAAAATTCTCGGCAAAAAAAGCATAAGTACCCAAAATATCAGGATTTATAAACTGCATTTGCGACCATAAATCGTCCAAAGAGTTTTCGATTGGCGTACCACTTAAAGCGATTTTATGAGAGACATTGATTTTATTTATGGCTTTAAAAATCTTAGAATCTTTATTTTTAATGTATTGACTTTCGTCCAAAATTAAATAACGGAAATTATATTTTTCTAAAATGGAAATATCACGATGAACAATGCTGTAACTCGTGAAAATTAAATCTGATGTTTCTAAGCGATTCTGTAATTGCTTTCTATCGTTTCCAACATATTGCATTTTCGAAAAATGCGGTGTAAATTTTGCAGCTTCGTTATACCAGTTAAAAACCAATGAAGACGGTAAAACAATTAACGTTTTTAAAGGTTCTTTTTCGATTGTAGTTTCGTTTTGAAACAAATCAAAATTGGTTGTTTTCGTTGTAAAACCTAATTGTTCCTGTACGGCAACCAGAACGGCTAAGGTTTGTAAAGTCTTACCAAGTCCCATATCATCAGCCAAACAAGCGCCTAGATTTGAATTAAAATGACTCAAAAGCCATTTTACTCCATCAATTTGATAAGGTCGCAAAGTTGCTTTTAATAAATCAGAAGACACATATTCAGCTTGGAGAATTGGATTTACATCGTCTTTGATTTCCGGAATCGCATCCAAAGCCGCAAAATTAGTTTTACGTAAAAGCAGATTTCCATCTTCGGTTTTAGCCAATTTTGCCAGTGAACTATATTTACTAAGCCATTCTAAAGGAATCAGAAAATAGTTTCCATCAGGCAGTAAAAAGAGTCTTTCCTTGCTTTTTATATTCGGAATAATCTCGCTGAAATTAATTTTATATGTTCCAACAGAAATAATTATTTTAATATCAAACCAATCTTCTTTTGTTTCTCCTTTTGAAGTTGCAACAGTATGATTTTCTGTAATGATTTCTTTGCTTTCCAGTTTCAGATTTTCAATCGTAAATCCTAAACTTTCCAGTTCTTCTTTACGATCAATAATAAATTGAATATTGGTATAAGGATCATGAATTTCATTATCTGAATTTAATCCGAACAATTCGTTTTTGACTTTTATTAAACCAATTTCCTGTAATTTATTTGTATATGAATTTTCATCAGAACTTCGTTTAAACTGAATTATTTTTGGTTCATTTATAAGACCAAAATCAACAAACGAATGTGTTTTTTTAGTTTTACTGGCGTCAAATATATAGCCGTTATAATCAAAATAAAGGTTGAGATAATAACAGCTTTTAAAGAAATCATAAACGGGCTGAATCGTACACGAAATGATTTTGTCCCGAAGTTTAATTTCGAAACCGGTCGCGTCAATGTCTATTTTTTTGGCTATTTCAGGAATGAAATTCTTAAAATAATTGTCAACTAATTTCGAAGGTATTTCGATTGATTTCTTCTTTAAAAAAGGCGAAAGTTTCTTAGAATTAAGATCTTTTAGCTGTCCTAATTTTTTATCGACAATTAACCAGCCCGGTTCGTCCAAAAGAATATCGACACTTTTATCCATTGGTAAAAATGAAGTTTCGTTTTCTTTTAAAGATAGGGTATAAGTAATTCCTTCTTTATGTTTGTCAAATTGAATTTGAGGTTCAAAATCTAACGAAGTTGTATCGACTCTCCAACGATAAAAATCCTTTTCGGCACTCATATTAGCAGATAACGGATATTGTTCTTTTACAATTAGATTGTAAAAGGATTCTAAGTTAAATTTTAAATGCTGACGAATGGCAAATTCAATTTTGGAGTCTTTTTGCAAATCAGCAATTGTTTTTGCCGATTTGATTTTGGCACTGAATTTTTTGAAAATAAAATCAGACTTTAAAGATTCACAAGCAGTGAGTATTTTTTTGGTGCTAGAATCTAAATTTTCAAAAGCGATTCCAAAACTCTCCAGTACGTCCGTACTTGCTTTTTTGTCTAAATATTTAATATCATCGGTATTGTCGATGACGTAAGCAGTTGGGATAAAGATATTCAGATTTTTTTCAAAACTGATGTCAAAACAAAATTGAAATGATTTTGAGAGTTCCAAGATTAGGGGTTGAGTTTAATTGTGATTTGGGCGTGGACTAAAATTTAAAAAGTTTTCAAATTATTGCTATTTTGAAAACTTTTTAAAGGAATTTATATGGTAAAAAAACTGTTTAGTTTTCTTGTTTAAAACAAAGCGGAATAATTTCACCTTTTGCTAAGCAATATTTCTCAACCAATTCAGGAGAGATTTTATTCGTATAATCTTCTTCGATTACGATAAAACCAATGCTTCTTAGTTTATCAAAATAATCACGGCCATAAATACGAACGTGATCGTATTGTCCAAAAATCTTAGCGCGTTCTTTTTGATCTGTGATAGTATCATCAGCAAAAGTTACAGCTCTAGATAAATCCTGTGGAATTTGCAAAATTGCCATTCCACCCGGTTTCAATACACGAAACAATTCCTGCATTGCTTTTGTATCGTCCGGAATATGTTCTAGAACATGATTACATAAAATAACATCGTATTCATTGTCTTTGAAAGGCAAATTACAAATGTCTGCTTTTACATCTGCCAAAGGCGAAAATAAATCAGTTGTAGTATAATCAAGATTTTTCTGCTTGCGGAATCTTTTATAAAAAGCTTGTTCCGGAGCAAAATGAAGTACTTTTTTTGGTGCTGTAAAAAAATCAGTCTGATCGTTTAAATACAACCAAAGTAAACGGTGTCTTTCTAACGAAAGTGTACTTGGCGAAAGCACATTGTTACGTTGTTTTCCATATCCATACGGCAAAAACGATCTGAAACTTCTCCCGTCAATTGGGTCAGTAAATCGACTTCCTTTTAATGAAAGTGCCAAAATTGGACGTGCCACATAACTTAAACGAATTAATAATGGACGCGGGATTGTATTTAATACTAGTTTGAATAGTTTTTTCACAGGGTTTTATTCGGGGTTGAATTTTAATTATAGAACTAACGGCACTTTTCTGAATTCGTCTTCTTCGTTGCTTACGATTCCTAAGGCTTTATAGATGTATTGGAAAGTCGATAATAATTCTGGTTTTCCGTCTATTAGTGCCACGTCGTGTTCGAAATGTGCACTTGCTTTTCCGTCAGCAGTTGTAATTGTCCAGCCGTCTTTATGTTGTTTGATGTTTCTTGTTCCCATGTTAATCATTGGCTCAATTGCAACAACCATTCCTTCAACAAAAAGTTTTCCGCGACCACGTTTTCCGTAGTTTGGCATTTCTGGTTCTTCGTGCATTTTTTGCCCTAAACCGTGACCAACCAATTCGCGAACAACTCCGTAACCGTGAGATTCAGTATATTTTTGAATCGCATTTCCAACATCTTCAACGCGATTTCCAGCTTTAAATTCTCTAATTCCTACATAAAGAGATTCTTTAGTTACTTGCAGAAGTTTTTTTACCTCAGGAGCAACTTCTCCAATTTCAAAACTATAAGCATGATCACCATGATATCCATTTTTGAATGCACCACAATCTACCGAAATAACATCACCGCTTTTCAATGGCGTATTATTCGGGATTCCGTGTACAACCTGAGAGTTTGGACTCATACAAAGTGAATTCGGAAAATCATATAATCCCAAGAAACTAGGAACCGCACCGTGATCACGGATAAATTCCTCAGCTAATTTGTCAAGATATAATGTGGTAACTCCTTCTTTAATTTCAGAAGCAATCATTCCTAATGTTTTCGATACGATTAAAGCACTTTCGCGCATTAATTCAATTTCCTCTCTACTTTTTTGGATAATCATATTTTTCAGATTTTCAGTTCGCAAAAGTACGATTTTAATATTATTTTTTTAGGTTGATGAATTTAAAAATTTTCGCCACGAATTTTATGAATTAACATAAATGGAATAGTCTAAATTTTTGCTACGAATTTCACGAATTTTCACTAATTAGTTTGTGTGCAGATTTTAAAAACAATGATTTTGCGTCAAAATTTATTCGTGAAAATTAGTGAAATTCGTGGCAAACCTTAATTTTTTAAATTCAACTCAAAATCTCTTAGACTTAGTATTTGACAGAAAAGCCGTAAATTAGTGATACTTAAAACTACTGTAATTATGGAAACGTCTATAGATCAAGAAAATATATCCAAGAAAAAAGCTTTAAATAAAATGAAAGGAAATGCGTTGGCACTTTTAGGTGTTGCGGTACTTTTATTTATTATTGCTATTTATTTCAAAATTCCAATGTTGCAGGCTTTTAGCGAAGCGGCAATGGTGGGTGGAATCGCAGATTGGTTTGCGGTTGTAGCCTTGTTTCGTCATCCGTTAGGAATCCCGATTTGGCACACTGCCATTATTCCGACTAAGAAAAATGAGATTGGTGAAAATCTGGGAAATTTTGTTTCAGAAGAATTTCTGAATCGTGAAAAATTGGAAATTAAAATAGAAGAATTCAACTTTGCTACAAAAGCTTCTGAATGGCTTTCGCATGACGAAAACGCCAATAAAATTGCCAATTTGGTGGCTGTAAATGTCATTCCGGGAGTTTTGAAAACATTAAAAGATGAAGATATAAAACACTTTATTCAAACTCAATTCAAAGAAAAACTGGAAGCAATTAACTTTGGAGAATGGGTTGCGCTGGCTTTAGAACCTTTGCAGAAAGGAAACGTAAAAGACGAATTGCTCACCAATGTTTTGAACGTGATGAGCACGGAACTCACTAATAACAAAGATTTGATCAGAAGGAAAGTAAAAGAATCAACACCATTTTTGAGTTTTGGCTTAGCCGATAAAAGCATTACAGAAGGCGTTTTTAATGGATTGGCAGATTTTCTAAATGAAGCCAAACAACCGGGAAGCGCTATTAGAATTAAGATTGACGAATATGTTTATGATTTTCTGGATAAAGTGAAAAACTCAGAAGAAATGAGGATAAAAATCAATACGATGATTCTTGGCTTTGCCGGAAAAAAAGAAGTTCAGGATTACATCAATGGAATTTGGGACGAGATAAAATTGTCAATTACCAATGATTTGGAAAAAGGGGAAGATTCTTCAATTAAGAAAAATATTTCCAGTCTGATTCAAGGTTTTGGAAGCGGAATAAAAGAAGATCCTGTAATGATTGACAAGATCAATAATTTTATCAAAAACGATTTACTTTCTATTCTTTTAAACAATAAAAAAGTGATTGGAGATTTGATTTCGTCAACCGTAAAAAGTTGGGATGGAAAAGAGGTTTCTGAAAAACTAGAATTAGAAATTGGAAAAGACCTGCAATACATCAGAATCAACGGAACTTTGGTTGGTGGACTTATCGGAATCTTGATCTATTGTGTTGAATGGACTTACCATTATTTTGTGATGTAGTACTTATTCAGAAGAAATACACCCAATTTTGTCATTTCTCCTTCGTCGAAATTGACAAGAAAACTTAACGTGGATTTGTGTTTAAAAACAAAAAAGAGACAAATTATTAAAACATGTCTCTTTTCTTATATAATAAAATGGATTTCTACAATAACGAGTGACAAGTCATTGCGTTAGGTTGCTGAACTCCCATTAATTCTAAAATAGTAGGAGCAATGTCACCTAGAACACCATTTTGGATATTTTTTAATTCTTTATCAACCAGAATAATCGGCACTGGGTTTGTTGTGTGTGCTGTATTTGGGCTTCCGTCAGGATTAATCATTGTTTCGCAATTTCCATGATCGGCAATTACGATTGTAGTATAATCATTGGCAAGAGCCGCTTCGATAACTTCTTTTACACAAGCATCAACAGCTTCACAAGCCTTAATTGCAGCACTCATGATTCCCGTATGACCAACCATGTCTCCGTTAGCAAAGTTTAAGCAAACGAAATCAACTTCACCTTTGTTCAATTCAGGAACAAGTGCAGATGTAAGTTCAAATGCGCTCATTTCCGGTTGTAAATCGTAAGTTGCCACTTTTGGAGAATTTCTCAAAATACGAGACTCACCTTCAAAAGGAGTTTCTCTTCCGCCAGAAAAGAAAAATGTCACGTGCGGATATTTCTCTGTTTCAGCAATACGAATTTGTTTTTTACCCGCTTTTTCTAAAACCTCACCAAGAGTTTCGGTAATATTATCTTTGTTGTAAACAACTTTTACGTTTTGGTATGTTTCGTCGTAATTTGTAAGCGTTACATAATACAAGTTCAATTTGTGCATGTTTTGCTCGTGGAAATCTTGTTGCGAAAGCGCTTCTGTAAGTTCACGGCCTCTGTCAGTTCTAAAGTTGAAGAAAATTACAACATCATCTTCTTCTATAGTTGCCAGTGGTTTGTCATTTGCATCAACCATTAAAATTGGAGCAATAAACTCATCTGTAACATCGTGTGCATAACTGTCAAGAACACTCGCAACGGCATTTTTAGATGGAGTTCCAATAGCGTTTACTACTAAATCGTAAGCTAGTTTTACACGCTCCCAACGTTTGTCACGATCCATTGCATAGTAACGACCAATGATTGAAGCGATTTTTACCGGTGTATCTTTAATATGATCTTCTAAATCCTGAATGTATTTTGCTCCGGATTTCGGGTCAACATCACGACCGTCTGTAAATGCGTGAACAAAAACTTTATCTAAACCATATTCTTGCGATGCGTCGATTAATCCACGTAAATGAGAAGTATGAGAGTGAACACCTCCATCAGAAACTAATCCTAAAAAGTGTACTTTTTTATTGTTTTCTTTAGCGTATGTAAAAGCATCAACAAGTACTTGTTCTTTTGCAAGTGTCTTGTGTGCTACGGCTAAGTTTATTTTGGCTAAATCCTGATATACAATTCTTCCGGCACCAAGATTCATGTGACCAACTTCACTGTTTCCCATTTGACCTTCAGGTAAGCCAACATTTAATCCGTCAGTTCGAAGTTGTGCGTTTGGGTAATTTTTATACAGGCTGTTTATAAAAGGAACATTTGCATTGTCTATTGCAGATACTTTAGGGTCAGGAGATTTTCCCCAACCGTCTAAAATCATTAGAATTACTTTTTTATTCATCATTTTTAGTTTTTTACAAAGATAAACCATTTATAAAATGTGAACGAAAGCATTACTACAATTTACGGTTAATAAAATGAAGCGTATTAAAAAATATTAATTTAGTCGTAGAACACTAAAAATATTAAAATTAATTCACGCTAGGCTCTGTTTCTAATCTTATTTTTGACAGCATTATAGTCTATAAAATATTTAACACTTACTGAAAGAATGTGTTTTAAAGCATCGTTGTTCAATAAATCTGTAACATTATGTTTGTAATTCTTGTTGATAATGCGTTCAAAATTTGAAGCATTATTACGGTATAAAACTGAAAGTTGGCTTCCGGGCGCAAACCACCAGGAATACGATAAATCAGTATTCCAGGAATAAAAGCTTGAGTTTTTATTTTCGGTATATTGTGGATAAGGAGCCAGAGTTCCGTCTGGTTCAAGTTCTAAAATATCCTTGTTTTCAGCCGATGACCAATATTGACGAACCGCCAGATTGATTGTCATGGCACTGTTTATAGCATATTTTCCGCCTAGCGTATTTGCGTATGTAATTACATTTCTATTCGCAAAAACAATAGTTTCGGGAGTGTTTTCGATGTTATCATCGTCATAACGATCAATATACCCTTTATTGTTGTTTCGTCTTAAAAAACTAAAAGTATAAGTTAGTAACAGTTTGTCGTTAAATCTATATCTCGGACCAATATCAGCCCCGTAAGCAATTCGTCCGGATTCATCGGCAATGGCAATAGATGGGTTTAAGTCAATAGCAAATTTCTTGTTGTAATTGGTGGACACACTTGCCCATGCTTCAATTCTTCTGGGAATAATAACATACCTGTTTTCTGCTCTGGGTTCGTAATAATCATTAGATTCCAGCGGAAAAAGAGTAACTCCAAAGCCGTAATAATTATTATTTACTGATGTAACATTTACTTCAGAACTTATTTTATTGTCTTGTACTTTTCCTGATTCTTTATTGAACTCGACATACATATCGTAGTCAACTTTAAATTTATTGAAGAGTTTTGTAGGGTTTAGAATTCTATAATTAGCATTGCCATAAAAGTTATAGTAATTAGTATAAAAGTTAATTCCCAAATCATTCGGATCAAAATCTTTGGTTACAAAATCAGAACCTACGCTATAGCGGTATTTTTCGCTGGTCTCGGCAAAACTGATAGTTGAAAAAAGCCCGTTTTTATCTTCAGCAGCATTAATAAAGCTGTATTTGATATTACCTGATAAGTTATAGGTATTTGCTTTTGTGTTCAAATCCCAAACTAATCCGGTTAGGTTTGCATCTCTGTAATGACCGTTTCTGCTAACATTTGTATTAATAAACGTTATCGAAGAATTTTTTCTAAAGCGTTGATCCAGAACCAGTACATTATAATTTGTTAAAGGTTCTACAATTATGCGTCTTGTTTCTCCCGTTATCGTATCTTTTATAGTAGCATAAGTTTTTTCAGTAACAGCGTTTAGAACTCCAATTCCTAATCCGTTTTTTGTTCGTCCTGAAACTTTCAAAGCATTGATTAGATTAACGTTCTGAACATTGTCAATGATTTCTTCATTATCATGTAACTCAGGATCAATAGATGGTTTTCCGCCAATACGTCTCGAGTAAAATATATTACCTTTATTAAACAAGTCAGTTCCTTCGGTAAAAAAGGCCCTATTTTCATTGAATTGCTGCTCAAACGGACCAAGATTTAAAATTTGATCGTCGTATTTTGCCTGTCCAAAATCAGGAACTAAAATAGCATCTAGCGTAAAAGCATCACTAATTCCGTATTTAATATCCATACCGCCTTTTATTGTGCCATAAGTTTTTTGTCCATCAGCAGCATTCAAATAATAAGAAGCATAAGGCAGAAAAAACAATCGGGTAGGAGGTTTGATATTTTCGATTCCTGTCAAATCACCATTTTGTTGTGTAAATGTTCCAATTTTGGTATTAATCAAATTCCAGGTATATTTTTTACGCTCTCGTTTTATATCTCTGAAAAAATTTATACCCCAGGTTTGTTTGTTTTCCCCTGAGAAACGCAAGGCAGCATACGGAATTTTAATTTCGACTACCCAGCCCTTATCCGTTATTTTTGCTTTGCTAATCCAAACGGCATCCCAGGAATAATCCTCGCCGTTGGCATCTGTCATGATACAATCACCTTGTACGTCGGCAGCAGAAACAAAAAACTCAAAATTTTGTTGACCGTCATTAAAGCCATTAATAAAAACGCCAAAGAGATCGGCAGTTCCAAAGTTGTCGCGCTGCGAAATTTCTTTTAGAATCTTGGTAGGCTCGTCATCATAAAGCATTGCGCCAATATAAATGGCGTCATTATTATATAAAACTTTAATATCTGTTTTTCTGTTCTCCGGAATCGGTTTTCCATTGTCAGGATCATACATTACAAAATCTGTTGCTATCGAAGCATTTTTCCATGCCGATTCATCCAGTTTTCCATCAATAGTAATGCTTTGCGAAGTCGATTGGGTTTGCAAAACTTTTTTCTGACAATAGCCTGAGAAAGTTGATAAAAGAAGAATTAAAAAAAGTGCTTTTTTCATGAAATATTTAAAATAAACGCGTCTGTAATGTCTGTTATGTTAATAGACAACAATTTTTCCGGAATGTTACAGTTTTAATTATAAAAAATGCTATTTGGTTAAGTTTTCTTTAAGAAAGTGGCTCAAAATGCTAAGATTTTTATGATAAGTAAAACTCTTACAAATAAAAATGATTTTTGCTCCAAATGCTAATTTTTTACTTTGGTTTTGTTAAAGTTTAACCAAAAGACCCCTGATTTACAGGGATATATTTTGATAAGTGCATTTTTTTTATACTTTTGCCAAACCCAAATCCTATTGTTTAACCTAAAGAAATTCAATGATTTATAAGATTTATCCGTTGCTTGTGTTTTTGCTATTGTCTTTTGGTAAAGATTCAAAAAGCACACCCGAAATTAAAAAGACTGTAACAAAAAGTTTCGCCAAAGTTGAGAAACTTACTGTTGATGCAAAAATTGAAAGTGTTTACAATACTTTGAATTCCAATAACTTTAATTTACCTGAACTTAAAACTTTTTCTGAAGCTTTAAAAGGGTTTTATTTATTAAAAGAAAGAGGAATTATTCAAAAAAATATTTTGACATTGATTGATTTTAGTTTGTCATCAAATTCAAAACGCCTTTGGGTGATTGATTTGACAACAAATACTATTTTATTCAATTCCTTAGTTGCTCATGGACGAAATACCGGAGAAGAATTTGCATCTGCATTTTCAAACTCAAACTCCTCTTATAAAAGTAGTTTAGGCTTTTATGCAACAGGTGAAATCTATAGAGGAAAACATGGAGATTCTCTTCGTTTAGATGGTCTTGAAAACGGAGTAAATGATAACGCCCGCGAAAGAGGAGTAGTTATGCATGGCGCCGATTATGTTTCAGAATCCTTCATAAGAGGTAATAAAAGATTAGGCAGAAGCCAAGGTTGTCCTGCGATTCCTATGGAATTAACGGATGAAATAATAGAAACTATCAAAGATAAATCGTGTTTGTATATTTATCATCCGTCAAGAAGTTTTGCGATGGAAGAAAAGCTAATTTCTTAATTTAGCGTACAAATCAAGATCTAAATTATAAATATCAGCTCTGAAAATGAGCTGATTTTTTTCGCTCCAAGCGGTCCAGTACCATTGATACAAAGCGTATTTTTTAATTATTTTTACGCTGGTTGTTTTTTCGGTCACAATAAGAGTATCAATCTTTTCTCTTGACCATTTTTCGGGATCATCTAAAATATGTTCGGCCAATTCCAGAGGATTTTCAATACGAACGCAGCCTGAACTTAGTGAACGATTACTTCTTCCAAAGTAATTTCTGTGATTAGTATCATGCAGGTAAACGCTATGATGGTTTGGAAATAAAATCTTCATTAATCCCAACGAATTATTATATCCCGGACTTTGCACATAACGATAACTGTTGGGTTTGTTTTCGTTCCATGCATTTGGATCTACAACTTTTCCTGTAGTATCATATATAGTTATGTTTTTGTTTGCCAGATAATTTCTGTTGAGCTTCATTGCCGGAACTACATCTTCTTTTAATATCGTTGGCGGAACAGTCCATGTTGGGTTAAAAACAATTGTTTTTAGAGTTGAGGTGATAATCGGAGTTTTTCTTTTAATGGTTCCCACTACAATATTTCGAACTAAAGTGGTGTCTTTATCTTCGACAACATTTAAGCTGTAATTCGGGATATTGATGATAAAATAATTATCGGCTAAATTTGTAGTGTACCATCTCCAACGCTCTAAATTAGCAATAATTTGTTGTTTTCTTTGGTCTTTCGAATAGTTTAAAGCACTTATAGTTCCTGTGCCAATAACCCCATCGGGTGCTAAACCGTGTCTTTCCTGGAACTTTTTGATTGATTCGAAAGTCTTTCTGTTGTAAATTTTACTCAAAGTATCTTTTCCGGACATATCTCCCCAAAACAATAGTCTTTTTTTGATATTGATTAAATTACTGTTAGTGTCATTTAAAGTTATTTTTTTTGTCAGAGAATCAAGAGTAATTGTTCCGATATCGTCATCCGGAAACGTATCGATAATTTCAAGTGCTTTTAAAAGTTGTTTGTATGTATGAGATTTTGGCTGAATATTGTCAACAATACTGTCCAGTTTATTTTTGTTAAATGCTTTTATCAGAACATTGTTTACATCAAATGTCTTTTCTTCCAGATCCCAGTCTGTATATAATGTCTTTGGATCTAGTTTTCCTTTATAAAGGTGATTCAGGTATTTTTCAAAGTTATATGTTAACAGAATATCATAAGTTGCCAAATCAGCATCATTTAGTGTACTAATTCTGCTTTCAAATTTTTTGAGTTTAGAAGCTTTGTAGTCTTCAGGATTTAAGCCAAGTAAATCTGCTTTTTCTAATTGTGATAAAACGTATGTTCTTTTTTTAAGATTTCCCCAAACTGTTTGGTTTTCAGAAGCGTTATAGAATTGTTTTAAGGTTTCGCTCTTAAAAACATTTATTGTTGCAGTATCTATTTGTACTTTTCTTTCGTCAGTAAGTATAATTAAGGGTACCTTTTTTTTGACAATAGGGGCGGGTTTAGGTGTATCTTTTTTACAACTAATAAATAAGCATATTACTAAAAAAAGGTAAAGTTTTCTCATGTCATAATTTTTTAAACATTAAATAATGTTCACCAACATCTTTAATGTCAAATGCTTCTCCCAGAGTTTCGTAGTTCATTTTTTTATAAAAACCAACAGCAGCCGTTCTTGCATTGAACCAGATTAAATCGACATTGCTATCATTGCAATATTTTTCGCAATGTTTTACTAAAGCTTCTCCAATTCCTTTTTTCTGATGGTTTTCTAAAACGGCCATTCCTCGAATCTGAGCTTGATTTTTTTCGGTAAAGATAGGGTTGATTTTATTGAATAGTGAAATAATTCCTGTTAAATTTTTATTTTCAAATAAACCAAAGTGATGTGTCGTTTCGAGATCATCACCTTCAAAGACGCAACTTTCGATAGGTTTTCCTTTTCTTAGAACAGGTTGACGAACGATATAAGTTTCTTTTGAGGGTATTTCTTTAATAATATTCATGATTTGTGTAAAATAAATAAATATATAACTTTTTAGTTTTAAATTAGTTATAAATAATTGTTGTTTTTTATTGATTTTTTTTGCGAAAAAGCTTGTTTTTAGCTTGATTTATTTTTTATATTTGCACCACAGTAATGCGAAAGTAGCTCAGTTGGTAGAGCTCCAGCCTTCCAAGCTGGTTGTCGCGAGTTCGAGCCTCGTCTTTCGCTCTAAAAAACCGGAATTTAAATGTTTCGGTTTTTTTATCAAAATAAAATAATTTTTGATTTTTATTTTTTTTAAAAGATTTAATTATTATATTTGCACCCTATTAATGCGAAAGTAGCTCAGTTGGTAGAGCTCCAGCCTTCCAAGCTGGTTGTCGCGAGTTCGAGCCTCGTCTTTCGCTCTTCAAAATCCTCAAACAATTTGTTTGGGGATTTTTGCTTTAGAGTAGGTTTGTAAATTCTAATATTTTTAAATTCCAAATTCCAATTCTTTTGCATTAATCGTTTTAAACTTGAAATTTGGAATTTAAAAATATTTGGAATTTTATTTTAAGTTACTCAAATCGCTTTCGGTTTCTAATTCCTCAGGGTCGCTATTTTGTTTGAATAAACGTGCTTTTAAGTTTCCTTTCAAAGTTATTTGGTCTCCTTTAACTTCAAGCCAGCTTCCTTCTCTTAATCCTAAAACAGGGATCGAATTAAAGGCATGAAATTCTTTAATTCTTGTTTCGCGTGTTTCGCCCATGTGTTGTGACTGATCATCGGGATCTAAATAATGCGGATTTAAATTGAAAGGAATTAATCCTAAAGTCTGAAAACTTGGGGGATAGATTATAGGCATATCATTTGTGGTTTGCATTGATAAACCGCAGATATTGCTTCCTGCACTGGTTCCTAAATACGGAGTTCCGCTTTTTACTGTTTCTGCAAGAACCTGCATGATATTGTTTTTGTACAATTGAGTAACGAGTAAAAAAGTGTTTCCTCCTCCGGTAAAGATTCCTTCCGCACTTTTTATGGCATTTTCGGCATCTGCAAATTCATGAATCCCTTTTATAGAAATGTTAATAGAAGCAAAAGCCTGAGCTACTTTTTCAGTGTACTCGTCATGCGAAATTCCGCCGGGACGCGCAAAAGGAATGAATAAGATATTTTTACAATTTTTAAAATGTGACTCTAATGTAGGTAGTATGTACTCTAAATAGCTGCCTCCGTGTAGAGTAGAGGTGCTGGCAATGATGATGCTTTTCATAAAATTTTAACTCAGATTGTTTCTGTTAAAGATATTAAAACTCTTTTTTCGCAGGAGATAAATGGGGTTTAATTAACATATTTTTACCAACTCCTTAATACTAAATTTGGAATACATTAAGATATTTTTACACCTTTAAGAATAATTCTAATTTTTCAGCATTTTGATCAATAAGGTTGCATGTATTTTGATGATTGTTTTGGGGCAGACTAGTTGGTCCCAGAGCCAGGATCGTAGTGTTATTAACGGAAAAATAACGGCAAACACATCTGATTTAGAAGGTGTTTATGTTATTAATGCTCAAACTGAAGTTATGACAACTACAGATGAGACGGGCGCTTTTTCTATTGCAGCCAAAGAAGGTGATACATTGGTCTTTTCGTCTATTCAGTTCAAAGAAAACAGAGTGTTGATTACTGCTGAAAATTTTTCAGATCTTCATTTTACTGTAAAACTGAATATGGTAATGCATCAATTGCAGGAAGTTGTGGTTCGAAATTATAACGGAATTAATGCGACATCTTTGGGGATTATTCCTCAGGGACAAAAAAGATATACAGAGGCTGAAAGGAAATTGCATACGGCTACCGCTTTGAATCCTGAGGCTAATGCCGGAACAATGGCTGGAGGTTCTATTTCTGCAGATCCTATGTTTAATTTTTTATCAGGTCGTACTGCAATGCTAAAAAAAGAGGTTATAGTGGAGAAAAAGGAGGTTTTTATGAAACTTTTAGAGCGTATGTTTAGTATGGATCATTTTGTAAATAGACTGCAAATTCCGCTTGAGTACGTAAAAGGATTTGAATATTATGCAGTCGATAATGATAAATTTACGGCAATCTTAAATTCAAAAAATAAAACTTCGACAGAGTTTTTATTAGCAGAATTAGCTGTAAAATACAAAGAAATAATAGCGAGTGAAAATAAATAACAGTATACTAGTTTTTCTTCTAATAGTGGTTCAGATTAGTTTCGGACAAAACACAGCTTCGAAAGAAATCATGGGTCAGATTGTAGAGAAAACTACTTCGGTTGACGGTGTAAATATTATTAATAATACTTCACAGGTTTCTGCTATGTCAGATTCAAACGGAATGTTTTCGATTCTTGGAAAAGAAGGTGATGTTTTAGTTTTTTCATCCGTTAATTTAGAACCTCTCAAACATAGAATTACTGCAGAAGATTTGGCAGCGACTTCGATTTTGATAAGAATGACAGCAAAAGAAATTGAATTAAAAGAAGTTGTTGTAAATGAAAATGCCAATATCACAGCCGAAAATTTAGGCATAATTCCATACGGACAAAAAAAATATACGCCAGCAGAACGAAAAGTTTACACAGCAACTTCGACTTCTGTCGATAAGTTGCTGAACATGATTTCAGGAAGAACCACAATGCTTAAAAAAGAGGTAAATGTGGAGAAAAAGGAAATGCTATTTAGAAAAATGGAGTACCTTTTTGAAGAGAATTATTATACAGATCGATTGAAAATTCCGGTAGATGATATCAAAGGATTTCAATTATATTGTGTAGATGATGCTGAATTTGCCGTATCTTTGAATACTAAAAACAAAACAATGAGTATGTTTTTAATAACAGATTTAGCAAGAAGATATTTAATAATTCTCGAAAATGAAAAATAGACTAGGAATACTCGTTGTGTGCTTATTTTGCCAGATTGCGCTGGGACAAAATAATTCAAGGAAGCCATTACATGGGCAAGTTGTCAATAGTAAATTGGCTATAGAAAGCGGTTATGTGATGAACATTAATGCAAACGTTAGAACTTTTATTGGTTCAGGCGGGTTGTTTGATATTATGGCAAAACCAAAGGATACTTTATTGTTTACAGGTCTGGCATTTCAGGCGAAAAAAGTTGTTCTGACAGAAAAAGATTGTTCAAATGTGCTTTTTGTGGTTCAATTGGATTTGGCTAATAATCAATTGAAAGAAGTTGTTGTTCGCAAAGATTTAAAAGTAAAATCACTAGATAAAGATACTCAGAAATATGTTGATATGCAGTTTGAAGATGACAAACAATCTACAGCAAAAAATATCGCAATGTACTCTGATCAAACCATTAAATACGGAACAGATTTTGTTCGAATTTTTAAAGATGTAAAAAAGATTCTGACTAAAAATAAAGATGAGGTAAAACCAGAAGTTATTGACGATATGGCTTTTATTCAATATTCCAGAGCTAATTTTTCGCCGGACTTTTTTACTAAAACATTAGGATTGAAAAACGATGAAATTGATTTGTTTTTAATGTATTGTTCTAATGATCCGGAATCTAAAAGACACTTAAAACCAGAAGAGAAGTTTGAATTAATGGATTTTATGGTTAATAAAAATAAAGAATTTCAAAAAGCAAATGTTGCCGAAAAATAGATTTATTTATCCTCTTTTAGGAGTATTGTTTTTATCGCTTTCTGCTTTTGCATTCCATAAATTTTATATGGGTGTTTTTCAGGTCAATTATGCGGCCGAAAAAAAAATGATTCAAATTACTTCGCGAATCTTTGTGGATGATTTGAATAACGGAATCGAAAAAAAATACCATAAAAAAACATACATCGGTACTGAGAAAGAAACTCAGGCCGATGTTGATTTGTTAAAGAAATACCTTTCTGAAAATTTCACGATAAAAATAAACGGACAATCAAAAACGATCACTTTTTTATCTAAAGAAGTAGAGTCTGATGATGTTTTGGTTTGTTATTCCAGAATAAAGGATATTGAGAAATTTAAGACAATTGAGATTTCAAATACTATTTTAGTAGATTGGAATGCTGAACAACAGAATATTACACATGTTACGGCATTTGGTACTAAAAGAAGTGTTCTCTTTACAGAATCTTCAAGGAAAGAATTGTTAAAGTATTAAATAATATATAAAATTATTATTTTAATTGTTATTTTCACACCCTGACAAAATTACCAGTAAAAATTTATGAAAAAACTTTCATTATTATTGCTTTTTCCTGCAATACTTATCGCTCAGGAAAAAACGACCACCACCGTTGCACCCAAACAACAAGGTAAATACGATACTAACAAATTCAGTCAAATGTATGATTTGTTGGCAACGCCTAATATGTTTCGTACAGCAGCCGGTGCACCAGGACCAGCATATTATCAACAACAGGCAGATTATAAGATTGATGTTGAATTAGATGATAAAAATTCAAAATTAAGTGGTTCAGAAACGATTACTTATTCGAACAATTCTCCGGATAGTTTAGAGTATTTATGGATTCAATTAGATCAAAATCAGGCAAAAGCAAATACGCAATCTACTTTAGCCGAAAGCGAAAAAATCAGCCAGGTTTTACCGTTAGATGGTTTTTCGAATAAATATTTGAAAAAAGATTTAGAGCGTGGGTTTAATATTGAATATGTAAAAGATGCAAAAGGAAATGCGATGTCTTATACGATCAATGAAACTATGATGCGTATTAATCTGGTAACTCCTTTAAAACCGGGAGAAAAAATCTCGTTTTCCGTAAAATGGTGGTATAATATCAATAACTATAGAAAGGAAACTGGAAATGGACGTTCAGGTTATGAATTATTTGAAAAAGACGGAAACAAAATATATGTAATTGCTCAGTTCTACCCAAGAATGGCGGTTTACAACGATGTTGAAGGATGGCAAAATATGCAGTTCTGGGGAAGCGGAGAGTTTGCTTTACCTTTTGGGAATTTTGATGTAAATATTACCGTTCCTGCAGATCATGTAATCGATGCAACAGGAGAATTGACAAACAGAGCAGAAGTTTTTACGCCAGAACAAGTAAAACGTTATGAACAAGCTCAAAAATCATTTGACAAACCAGTTGTAATTGTTACACAAGCTGAAGCTGAAGTAACTGAAAAAGGTTTCTCTGAAAAGAAAAAAACTTGGAAATTTAGTGCTAAAAATGTTCGTGATTTCGGAATTGCTTCGTCAAGAAAATTCATTTATGATGCAATGGCCGTAAAATTGGGTAATAAAATTGTAATGGCAGAATCAGTTTATCCAAAAGAGGCAAATCCGCTTTGGGGAGAAACTTCGACAATGACTATAGCGCATACTTTAAAAAGTTATTCATCTCACACATTTGATTATCCTTATCCAAAAGCAGTATCAGTTTCTGCAGAAGATCAAGGGATGGAATATCCAATGATTTGTTGGAATTATGGTCGTCCTGACGAAAATGGAGTGACTAGTAAAGAGGTTAAAAACGGAATGATTGGCGTTGTAATTCACGAAGTGGGACACAACTTTTTCCCAATGATTGTAAACTCTGATGAGCGTCAATGGACTTGGATGGATGAAGGTTTGAACTCATTTATGCAATATATGGCAGAACAGGAATTAGATCCAAATTTCCCATCAAGACGTGGTCCTGCAAAAAACATTGTTCCTTACATGAGCGGAGATCAGAAGTTTTTAGAGCCAATTATGTCAAACTCTGAAACTATTGCTCAATTTGGAAATAACGCTTACGGAAAACCGGCAACAGGACTTAATCTTTTAAGAGAAGTTGTTATGGGACGAGAATTGTTTGATTATGCTTTTAAAACATACGCAAACAGATGGAAGTTCAAGCACCCAACCCCTGAGGATTTCTTTAGAACTATGGAAGATGCTTCTGCTGTAGATTTAGATTGGTTTTTTAGAGGATGGTTTTACTCAACAGATTTCGTAGATATCGGAATCAAAGAGGTAAAACAATACTATGTTTCTGATACTCCAACTACAGATATCAAAGATGTAAAAGTTAGAAAAGGACGTTTCGGATTTGATAAAGGCCCATTTGTATACTTAGTTTCCAACGATAATGCCGAGGTTAATGCTTCAACTAAAAAACCGTTGAAAGTAGCTGATTTTAAATTGTTATCAGATTATGTAGATCAAACTTTTACTGTAGAAGAAAAAGCAGGTTTAAAATCGCCTAAATATTTCTATGAAGTAGAATTTAATAAACCAGGCGGAATGATTATGCCAATTCTTGTGGAGATCACTTATGAAGATGGTTCAAAACAAAATTATCAATATCCGGCTCAAATCTGGAGAAAGAATAATGATACTGCTAAGAAAGTTTATGCAACTGATAAAGCAATCAAAAGCATTCAGATAGATCCAAAATTAATGACCGCAGATATTGATGTAACCAATAATTCTTGGCCAAAAGTAGAAGAAAAGTCAAAATTTGACTAAAGATAAAAGGAAAAAGACTCTTTTCAGAGTCTTTTTTTTTAAGTAAATTTTAAAACTGTCAGCTACAAAATTTAATATCTTTGTGGCACACAAAAATTAAAGATATGTTTGGTATAGGAGGAGGAGAATTAGTTTTCATACTATTTATAGTTCTAATGCTTTTTGGTTCAGACAAAGTGCCGGAAATTGCCCGTACAATGGGGAAAGCAATGGCTCAATTGAAAAATGCAACCAACGATATTAAAAGCGAAATTCAGAAAGGTGCCGAGGCTAATGGTCTTGATACAAAATCCCTTACTGATATAACTGGAAATATCAATGCCCAAATTAGCGATGCTAAAGCTAATATAATGGGTGACTCGACTAATTTATTAGGAGATACTGCAACAGAAATAGATAAAGTAAAAGAAGACATAGATACAATCTCGGGACCTGTAAAACGCCAAATATAATGCTTGAAAAAATAAAAGAATTAGATACAAATCTATTTATATATCTTAACGGATTAGGTTCAGAAGCATACGATAAACTTTGGCTTATTATTACCAGTCAATTGAATTGGACGCCATTTTTTTTACTTCTTTTTTATCTTATTTATAAAAAAGTAGGAGGAAAACAAACTTTGTATATTGTATTGTTTATAGCTGTTTTGTTGACTTTTACAGATCAGGTTACCAATTTGTTTAAATACAATTTTCAGCGTCTGCGTCCGTGTAATAATCCCGAAATCAATTCGTTTATTCGTGTTGTTCAGGTTAGAAAATCATTTAGTTTTTTCTCAGGGCATGCAGCTAATACAATGGCAGTTGCTACGTTTTTATTCTTAGTTTTAAAACGTCATTTCAAGTACTTAGGATTCTTGTTTTTATGGCCGTTAATCTTCGCTTATAGCCGAATTTACTTAGGATTGCATTATCCGGGAGATATTCTAACAGGTTATTTCTTTGGAGCACTTTTCGGAAGTTTACTTTATTTAGTATATCGAAAACTAAAACCGCTTTATTTTCCAGGATAGTTTTTTTTAAAGAGGTTCTAAGTTGCTAAGGCACTAAGTTTCTAAGTCTTCAATTAGAAAGCTCAGGAACTTAGTATCTCAGAATTTTTATAAACTTTTTTCACTCCATTGTAATCCATTTGGAAGTTCTTGTTTGCTAAACTCAATATGAATTACTCTTCGTCTTTCGTTGTTTGTAGTTTTGTTTGAGGCATGAAATAGTAAAGGTTTCATAATCATGATTCCGCCTTTTTCGACTTCGCAGATCGTTTCTTTTTCATTTTCAATTCCCAGATTTTCAATTCTCAAAATTCCTTTTGAATGCGAATTGTTTATGACTTTTAAAGCGCCATTGTCTTTTGTTGTTTTATCAATATGAATTCGTATTGTAAAATTATTTTCGAGAATTTCTTTTGGTGGTTGAACAGCAAATTGATTTTGCTTTACAGTCCAATTTTCAAAATTCTCAATCTCTATTTTCTTATCAACAGAAATAGTCAAATCCTGATGGTAAGCCACAAACCAATTTGATTTCTCAGGCTTATCAAAATAGATTGATTTCGTAATAAAATATCCTTTTCCAAAAGTTGATTCAATTACGTCTTTTAAATTTTGATTGAAAATAAAAGGTAAAGTATCGGGAATTTCCTTGTGAAATTGTCTTATAGCAAATAGATCTTGAGATTTTCTAAAAGTCGTATTCTCGTTTGAATTCTCTGTTACATTTTCAATTAACGAAATTAGCTTCTCGATTTCATTTTCAGAATAAACGTTATCAATAATTGCAAAACCCTCAGAATTTATTTCATTGCTATAATTCATTATAAGTATTTTTTAAATTGCCTCCTGCTTTAGCTGGAGGTAAAATGAAGTTGTATAGAAAATGGCTTTAGTCAAAATACACAACGATTTCGGCTAAAGCCATTTATGATGATTTAAATTTATTCCTCCAGCTAAAGCAGGAGGCAATTGAAATATTGGTCTTGAGTATTTTTAAAAGAATCTTTAAGTTGCTGAAGTTTCTTTGTAAATTGAAAAAAAAACTTAGAACCTTAGCACCTCAGAAACTCAGAACCTTTCCTCTAAAGTACCCTGCTCACAGTCAAACCATCGCGAATAGGTAATAAAACTGTTTCAACTCTAGGATCGTTCTTTAAAAGTAAATTGTATTCTAAAAGCACTTTTGTGCTAACATCATTTGGGTGAACCGGTTCCAGGATTTTTCCGCTCCATAAAACATTATCGGACAAGATAATTCCGCCTTTATTCATTTTTGGAACAATCATTTCCCAGTAATTCAGGTAGTTTTCTTTATCGGCATCAATAAAAACCAAATCGAACTTAACATGCAAAGTTGGGATAATATCAACGGCTTCTCCTAAATGTTGAAAAATTTGTTTTCCCCAAGGAGACGCATCAAAATATTTACGTTGAAAATCGACCAATTCTTCCTTAATGTCAATAGTATGCAATTGTCCGTTTTCCTGCATTCCTTCGCACAAACACAAAGCAGCATAACCAGTATAAGTTCCAATTTCAAGAATATTAACCGGACGAATCAATTTAGATAGCATACTTAAAACGCGACCCTGAAAATGTCCACTTAACATTCTAGGTAAAAGTATTTTCTGGTATGTTTCTTTGTTGAGTTTGGCTAACAATTCCGGTTCGTTTTCAGAATGTTGTTCGATATAGTCTTCTAGGTCTTGTGAAATAAAATGCATCTTGTAGTGTCTTCAAAAATTGAATGCAAAAATACAAAAAAATATTGGCTCATTTTTTTGCATAAAAAAACCACTCGCAACGGCGAGTGGTTTCAATTTTGAATCCGGAAGAGATTATTTTTTCAAAGCGTCATTAACGTCTTTGGCTGTTTTTACTGTTCCGTCTTTGGCAGCTTTTGCGGCATTTTCTACTTTTTCAGCGCCTTTTTTCGTAGCGTCTTTTACGTCATCAGCAGCTTTTTTAGTAGCATCTTTAACATCTTCGGCAGCATTTTCTGTTTTGCTTACTGCGCTGTCTTTTACTTCTTTGATATCTGTTGTTAGAGAATCGACTTTGTTTCCAAGAGTTAACTCGTCTTCTGCTGGTTTTGGCTCTTTTTTCTCGCATGATTGAACAGCGGATGCTAATAAAGCAACAACAGCTAAACTTAAAATTTGTTTTTTCATAATGAATGATCTTTTTTAGGTTATAAAAATTTAAAGGTTATAAAGCTGAAAAATAAAGATACACATTTTTAAATGACTGCGCGCTTTGTAAGATTATTTTCCTTTTGAGAGCAAGACAATTCTTGTGCCAAAATTTATAATTTTGAAAGATTAATGGTAAAGTTTTTTCAGAATTAAAAGGTTTCCATAAATACTTAGTAACTTTGCACCATGCAAATTGAGAAAAAAGACATAAGAGCCTTATCAAAAGATCAATTGCGAGATTTTTTTGTCGAAAATAATGACAAAGCTTTTCGTGGAAATCAGGTCTATGAATGGTTATGGAGCAAAGGAGCACACAGTTTTGATGATATGACGAATGTTGCCAAAGCAACGCGTTCTATGCTTGAAGATAATTTTGTAATCAATCATATTAAGGTTGATACCATGCAGCGCAGCAGTGACGGGACAGTAAAAAATGCCGTTCGTTTGCACGATGGTTTAGTAGTAGAATCAGTTTTGATACCAACAGACACCAGAACAACAGCTTGCGTTTCGAGTCAGGTAGGTTGTAGTTTAGATTGTAACTTCTGTGCTACTTCACGTTTAAAAAGAATGCGTAATCTGGAGCCGGGAGAAATCTACGATCAGGTTATTGCCATTGAT
This sequence comes from Flavobacterium sp. JAS, assembly GCF_020991455.1. Taxonomy (GTDB): domain Bacteria; phylum Bacteroidota; class Bacteroidia; order Flavobacteriales; family Flavobacteriaceae; genus Flavobacterium. The sequence continues at coordinate 290,584 of NZ_JAJMOX010000008.1, read as the reverse complement.
AAAGAAAGCCGTTTATATCATAATCACCCACTTTCGAATATTGTTTTTATGGGAATGGGCGAGCCTTTGATGAATTATAATAATGTAATCAAAGCAATCGATATGATTACTTCACCGGAAGGTTTAGGAATGTCGCCAAAACGTATTATGGTTTCGACTTCAGGAATCCCGAAAATGATTAAAAAGATGGCCGATGACGATGTAAAATTCAAATTGGCGGTTTCTTTGCACTCGGCAATTGATGAAATTCGTGCGCGAATCATGCCTTTTAGTAAAAACTTCCCATTGGCAGATTTGAGAGAATCATTAGAATATTGGTATAGAAAAACAAAAAATAAGATTTCGTACGAATATGTAGTTTGGAAAGGAATCAATGACGATAAAGCTTCAATTGATGCTTTGGTGAAATTCTGTAAATACGTACCATGTAAGGTTAATTTAATCGAATATAACCCAATTGATGACGGAGAGTTTCAACAAGCTTCAGAAGAGTCTATAATGGCTTATATAAAAGCTTTAGAAAATATTGGCATTATAGTAAAAGTGCGTCGCAGCCGCGGAAAAGATATTGATGCAGCTTGTGGGCAATTAGCAAATAAAGAAGGATAAATTTATATTAGTGATATAGGTGTAGTCCCTACGGGACAAAAAATCATCATCATTAATGTTTTTCTACCAAGATGTAATCTCTCCGAGATATTTTTAGGAATTAGATATTGAAAGAAAATGTTCAATAGGTATTATGTTTAACAATAATAATTTCTCCGAGATATTCCGTTAGGAATTAAATGTTGGTAGCAAAAGAATAAACGCAAACCTCAAAATGTCCCGTAGGGGTTACATTTGGTAACATAAAAAAAGCATTAAAAACGAGAGAGATTCTTGTTCTTAATGCTTTTTTTTGGAGCAAAAAGGATTCTTATTTTTTCAAATCAATTTCTTCCGTTACCCCATCTTTTGTTACTTTGGCAAGAGTGTCACAGCTTCCGTCTCCAAAATCAACAATAGCAACAGCTCCATTTTTGGTAATAGAAACAACCCCTTTTACAGCAAATGATTTTCTGCATGATGAATCAAATTCAAGCGGAGTTGTAATTTCGGCCGACAAAGTATCTCCATTAGGAAAAGTTGTTGTTCCGCTTCCTGTTACTAAATAAGCATCATCTTCCCAATCAAACCAGGTATCATAACCAGCAACCATTTCTTTTACCAATGAGCCTTTTCTTGTATAAACACCGCCATCATCAAAAGTAATGGTCATATCGATCGTTGCGGTCAAAACCGGATGCTCTGTTGCCAATAAATTAGTTGTTTTTATAGTTCTAACGATGCTTTTGCTTCCTTGAAGTTTTTTGCCGTTATGGTAAAATCCGTCAAAAGTATAACTGATAGTTTGAGTAGAAGAAGAGAAATCATTGGAGAATGAGATAACCATTTTTCCTTTAACAATATTTCCGTTATTCAGTGTACATCCTTCAATGCCAAAATCGACTGTTTTTGTCCAGGTATTGTTCGTTAAAACTGTTGTAATAGTAGCACAACTTGGTAAATAGCTTTTTACGGGACCACTGGGTTTAGCAGTGATATTTTGTTGTGCGTTAAATTGATCTTCAGCAATATTAGTCACATCTTCAATTGAGGCATCAATTTTAGAAGTAGTAATAATTTCATTGTTAGAAATTGCTGCAGTAGTTCCGTCATTTGTTTTTTCATCAGAATTACAACTAACAAAAAAAGATAAAGCGACTAATGTTCCAATAAATAAAACTTTTGTTTTCATAATAAATAGGTTAAGGGGTTTTACTTTTAAATAATGAATTCAAATTAGGCTTTATAAAAAACGTTCTTGGTAGAGTTTTTTTAAGTTTATGCATAAATTATTGTTATACTAACTTAAAATAGACAACGTTTTTTTATTTAAAATAGTATATTTGGGATCGAAATGAATATTACTTCTCAAATAAAACAGCCCATCTTTAACGAGATGGAACTTTTTGAAAAAAAGTTCCATGAATCGATGACCTCAAAGGTGGCTTTACTGAACCGTATTACTTATTATATCGTAAATAGAAAAGGAAAACAAATGCGTCCGATGTTTGTTTTTCTAACCGCTAAAATGGTTTCGGGTGGTATTGTAAACGAGCGAACGTATCGTGGTGCATCTGTAATTGAGCTTATTCATACCGCAACTTTAGTGCACGATGATGTGGTGGATGATAGTAATCGCCGCCGCGGATTTTTCTCTATCAATGCACTTTGGAAAAATAAAATTGCCGTTTTGGTTGGTGATTATTTACTTTCAAAAGGATTATTGCTTTCTATCGATAATGGTGATTTCGATTTACTCCGAATCATTTCTGTCGCAGTTCGTGAAATGAGTGAAGGTGAATTGCTTCAGATCGAAAAAGCCCGAAGACTTGATATTACCGAAGATGTTTATTACGAAATCATCCGAAAAAAAACAGCGACACTTATTGCCGCTTGTTGTGCGCTTGGTGCAAAATCTGTAATTGAAGATGATGCTCAGGTTGAGAATATGCGCATGTTTGGGGAGCTTATCGGGATGGCTTTTCAAATCAAAGACGACTTATTCGATTATAGCGAAGAAGCCATCGGTAAACCAACCGGAATTGATATTAAAGAGCAAAAAATGACTTTGCCTTTAATTCATGTTTTAAATACTTGTACTCCGCAAGAAAAAAAGTGGTTGATAAACTCCATCAAAAACCACAATAAAGACAAAAAACGTGTTAAAGAAGTTATTGCTTTTGTAAAAGACAATAATGGTTTGGCTTACGCTGAAAATAAAATGGTAGAATTCCAGCAGGAAGCACTTTCATTACTTCAAAACTTTGAAGATTCTGAGTTCAAAGATGCTCTTATTTTAATGGTTAACTACGTTATTGAAAGAAAAAAATAATTAGATAATTTGTCAATTAGAAAATTAGATAATTGATTTACTTGGCTGTATATCAGTTATTTTGGTTTTTTGTTTTGGAATTTGGAATTTATTTTTTGTTTTTTTTTAATTCAGATGCAACCATTTTACAACCTAACTCGTCTATGCTAATAGAAGTCTGTTAGTAAACCAAAACCTGAATGCTTATTAATGAAAATTATTCATTTACATCAAGAAGAAACCGAAATTATAAAGTTGGCTGTCGAAAATAATCGGCAAGCACAACAACAGATTTATACTCGGTTTTCTCCAAAGATGCTAAGCGTTTGTCGACAATATATAAAAGATATTCAATTGGCCGAAGATGTAATGATAACCGCTTTCATGAAAGTGTTTACCAACCTAAACAAATTTGAGCATAAAGGAAGTTTTGAAGGATGGATTCGCCGAATTATGGTCAACGAATGTATCTCTTATTTAAGAGTTCAGAAAAAAGTAAAGTTTACAGAAGATGAAATTTATGTCGAAGAAAGTTTTAATGCAATTGACAGCAAATTTTCGACAGATCAGATTCAGTTTTTAATAGACGCTCTGCCGGACGGTTATAGAATGATTTTCAATTTATACGCCATAGAAGGATATAAACACAATGAAATTGCCACGATGCTGGGGATTAATGAGGGAACATCGAAATCGCAATTATCGCACGCAAGAAAGATGCTACAAACACAAATTAATATTCTAAAAAAACAAGATAATGGAACCGAATAATTTTGAAAAGGATTTCCGTGAAAAACTAAATCAACGTACGATCGAACCAAGCGATAAAGCCTGGGACAGATTAGATGCGATGCTGAGTGTTGCTGAAGAAAAGAAACCTACAGTTCGACTTCGCTCACTGCAAGCTTCAAAAAGAAAATGGTTGTATATCGCAGCCAGTATTGTCGGTTTCTTATTAGTTGGAACTTTTTACTTTAATCAGAAGAAAAGTGTTGTTGAAACTCCAAAAAATAATATTGTAATAGAAGAAAATACAAAGAAAGATTCGGTTGTAAAACCAACTTTAAATACAATAGATTCAGTTAGAACTGAAGTTGCAACTTCAGAAAAAGAATCTGTTCGGGAGTCTGAAAAACAAGGGAATAATCACCCCGATGTTTTAAAGTTAAATTCAAATAAACCAAGCAAAAACGAAAAAAATCAAGTAGCGGAGTCTTCAGTCATCATCAAAAACAATCCAGAAAAACGATCAATCAATACTGCAAATCCAACTGTTGAAACTTCTAAAAAAGAAAGTGTCGATCAGTTGTTACTTTCGGCCGAAAAAACTGTAGTTGCAGAAAATTCGGTTAAACCGAAAGCAAAAATCAAAGTAAATGCCAACGATTTACTAAATCAGGTCGATGGTGAATTAGAACTTTCTTTTAGAGAAAAAGTAATTACAAAAGTCAATAAAAATTATCAAACCGTAAAAGTGGCTTTGGCAAATCGAAATCAGCAGGAATAGAGAGTATAGAAGAAAGAGTATAGAAGAAAGAAGCAAGAATGTAGAAGATAGATTTTTAGTTCCGGAGGAACGATCCATATTGTAGCGTCGGGTTTTAATCCGATGGATATGGAATATAGAATTTACAAATCACAATTAATAATTAAATAATCATCAATCAATAATCAATTTTTAAAAAAATCAATCATGAAAAATTTTACTATTTATCTCGTTATCCTCATTTTTTTGTTTGTAAGCAAAGTAATGGGACAGGAAACTTTTGAATCTAAAGCAAGGCAGATTGCTAATAAAATAGAAAAGATAACCAAGGAAGAAAAAGGAACTTTAAAAGAAGAAGTTGAAGCCGTAAACGTTCAATTGTCTGAAGGGAAAATTACGCAGGAAGAAGCCGATAAGCGTAAAAAAGAACTGGCAGAAGTCAGAGCAACAATTATTGAACAAAAGGTAACCGAAGCGCAAAATGAACTTAATGATTTAGTACAGCAAAAAGTAGATGGAAAAATCAAAGAAGGAGATTCGATAAAAAAACATAGATTGGTTATTCATTGGAATGATAAAGAATGGAAGGATAATAAAAAGAAAAAAGATTCTATTCGTGGCGAAAAAAGAACTACATCGCAATTTGTGTTTGCAGCGGGTTTGAATAATATGATGGTCGACGGAAAACTTCAGGATTCAAATTATAGTTTTGTAGGTTCGCATTTTTATGAATGGGGTTTTACCTATAATTCAAGATTAATGAAAAACGACAACTTGTTGCATGCCAAATACGGACTTTCATTAATGTATAATAATATTCGTCCAACAGACAATCGCAATTTTGTTGTAGATGGAGATCAAACAGTGCTACAGAAAAATGCGATAAATCTTGATGAATCTCGTTTTAGAAACGTTTACATTGTTTTGCCAGTTCATTTAGAATTTGATTTTTCTAAACCTAAAATAGTTAACGGAAAAACTTATTTTAAAACACATCAAAGCTTCCGTTTTGGAATTGGAGGATACGCAGGAATCAACGTAAAATCAAAACAGATTCTAAAATACGACCAGGACGATTTAGATTATAAAACGAGAATAAAAGGAGATTATAACGTAAATAATTTTATCTACGGATTGAGCTCTTATATAGGTTATAAAGAAGTGAGTTTGTATATGAAATATGATTTGAATCCGCTGTTTCAAGATAATTTAGTGAAAGAAAATAATATTTCGCTAGGATTAAGACTTGATTTAAATTAAAAATTTAGTTAATTGGTTAGTAGAGAAAGCATTTCGAAAGAGGTGCTTTTTTTATTTGAAATCATCCTATTTCAAGATGGATTTGTGTACTTTTACAGACTTCAAATTTTTAAAATATTTTACGTTTTGATTTCACAAGCCACAATTGATACTGTTTTTGAAACTGCTCGAGTAGAGGAGGTTATTGGTGATTTTGTTAATTTAAAACGTGCCGGAAGTAATTTCAAAGGGTTGAGTCCATTCTCAGACGAGCGTTCTCCATCGTTCATGGTGTCGCCTGCAAAAGGAATCTGGAAAGATTTTAGTACAGGAAAAGGCGGGAATTCTGTAAAATTCCTGATGGAGCACTCACAGTTTACCTATCCGGAAGCCATTCGATATTTAGCCAGAAAATACAATATTGAAATTGAAGAAACAGAACAGTCCGATGCTGAAAAAGCCATGACTGATGTTCGTGAAAGTATGTATTTGGTTTCGGAATTTGCAAAGGAATATTTTAATGATATACTTTTAAATTCAGAAGAAGGAAAAGCAATTGGACTTTCGTATTTCAAGGAAAGAGGTTTTACAAATGAAACAATTAAAAAGTTTAGTTTAGGATATTCGCCGGAAACCTGGGATGCTCTTACTAAAGAAGCTTTGGGTAAAGGATATAAACTGGAATTTCTGGAAAGTACGGGTTTGACAATTGCAAGAGAAGATCGACCTTTTGACCGTTTTAAAGGCCGTGTAATGTTTCCTATTGAAAGTATGTCCGGACGTGTTTTAGGATTTGGAGGACGTATTTTAACCAATGATAAAAAGGCGGCAAAATACTTAAACTCGCCTGAAAGTGATATTTACCATAAAAGTAAAGTCCTTTACGGAATTTTTCAGGCTAAGCAAGCAATCGCAAAACAGAATAATTGTTATTTGGTTGAAGGTTATACCGATGTAATTCAGTTTAACCAAGCCGGAATCGAGAATGTTGTTGCTTCTTCAGGAACAGCTTTAACGCCAGATCAGATTCGTTTGGTAAATCGTCTAACGAGAAATATTACAGTGCTTTTTGACGGAGATGCTGCAGGATTACGTGCTTCTATTCGAGGAATCGATTTGATTTTGGAAGAAGGAATGAACGTGAGAGTTTGTGGTTTTCCTGACGGAGAAGATCCGGATAGTTTTGCCAGAAAAAATTCTCATGACGAGTTAGTTACTTATTTAGAAGAAAATAGTAAAGATTTTATACAGTTCAAAGCATCGCTTTTAATGAAGGAAGCTAAGAACGACCCTATAAAAAAGGCCGATTTGATTCGCGACATGGTTACGAGTATTTCCAAGATACCAGATCGTATTCAACGAGAGGTATATACTCAGGAATGTGCAAGGATTATGGATATTTCAGAGCAGGTTTTGGTAAGTACATTGGCACAGTTGATTCAAAAGGATCTTGTAGAAGCTGGTAAAAAGCAAAAGCAGGAACAAAAACCTTTTGAAGTTTTTAGAAACCAAAATAATACGTATTCAGGAGGAGATCCGGATGATCCAAGAACAGGACCGCCGGAGGATTATCCTGGGGATATGGGATATCCGGCACAGCAACAACAAACGGAAAAGGTTGATATATTATATCGTCTGGAGCGAAAAGTAATTGAGATTTTATTGCTTTACGGCGATAAGACCGAAGAATTTGAAGATGTGCTCTTAAAAAATAATGGAGAAGGTGAGGTTGTAATGGTTTCTGAAATGAGACAATATAAAGTTTTTCAGCGAATTTATTTGAGTTTGCAGGAAGATGAGGTAGAACTTTCGAATCCTTTATTTCGAGATATTTTTACCAATTTAATTGGTTTTTATCATCAGAATGAAAAATTTAATCTTGAAAAATATTTAATGCACTTGCAGCCTGATTTTGCTCAGGAAGTTACTGATATTTTGATGGAAGATGAGCGATTGACTCTTCACGATTGGGAAGGACAGAATATTTTTTCGAAAATGAAACACGAAACGATTGCGCAATACGTTACTGAAACAATTATGTCTATGCGCTGGTTTTTGGTTGGTCGAATTATCGAAGAATTAAAAAGCTCTATAAAACCTGATAATTCAGATAATACAGAGCTTTTATCGATGGTGGTGGATTACTCAAAACTAGTTAATACGTTTTCGAAAAAACTGGGAAGAGTAATGTCAAGATACCATTAAATAATTTCTAAAGTCTTTGCTTTGTTCACAAGATCTACTAAATTAGTAACATTTAATTTAGTCAATAATCTTAATTTGTAAGTACTGATCGTTTTTTCGTTCAGATTTAAGATTTTAGAGATTTCATTGTTCTTTTTACCATCACTTAAGTAACGCAAAACTTCAATCTCGCGATTTGACAGTTTTCTGTACAGACGTTCGCTTTTGCTTTGTTTAGCAATTAGAGCCATGTTTTTACGTACAGTTTCGTTGATGATAATTTTTCCTTCATGTACTTTAATAATAGAAAGACCTAAAGTTTCAAGTTTTTCTGTTTTGTGCACATACCCAGAAACTCCTGCTTTGATTGCATTTGGAGCATACATTTGTTCAGCGAGGTCACTAAAAATTACAATTTTTGTTTTTGGGAAGTTTTTCAGGATAGATTTTACTTCAAAGATACTTGAAAGACCTTCTAACTCTAGATCTAGAATTAGGATGTCAATCTCCTTCGTTTGAAGAATATCTCTAACCATTGAAAAATTGCCTACGTTGGCAACAATTGAAATTTGATCGTGGTCTTTAAAATAAGACTTAACGCCAAAGTGAGTCACAGGATGATTGTCTGCAAGACATACTTTAATCATAATTTTTACCTTTTTTAGAATTGTTCATGTTTTTGGAGCTGTAAAATTAATAAATAAATTCTGTAATTAATTGCAGGCAAATGTTAAAAAGTTTTATTTTAACGTTTTTGGTATAATGCAGACAGGTATTGCATCCATTTTATGCTTGTTACTGGTGTTTAAACGTTTATAAATTTCAAAGACAGATTTTTCTCTCCCACTATAGTCAGCTGGCGTATTTCCTGACTCCGCGGCCAACATCGCCCATTCAAGTTCGTCATAACTGGCTCCTAATTGGTCCTCATCAGTACGATTATCTCCAAAAAGCCCATCAGTTGGTGCTGCTGTTAAAATTGATTGCGGAATTGTTAAAAATTCTCCCAGAGCATACACATCTGATTTCATTAGGTCAGCTATCGGACTTAAATCGACTCCGCCATCTCCATATTTGGTGTAAAATCCTACTCCAAAGTCTTCAACTTTGTTTCCGGTTCCGGCAACTAATAACCCGTGAATTCCTGCCAAATAATATAACGAGGTCATTCGCAAACGAGCACGGGTATTGGCCAGTGATAAGCTTACTTTTGCTTCATCTTCTGTTTTTGGTACAGAACTTCTAAAAGCTTCAAAAGTGGCTGTTAAATCAGTTTCTACATTCGAAACATTCGGAAAACGTTTCTTTAGTTGCTCAATATGTTCTCTTCCTCTTGAAACCTGGCTTTCGGCTTGGTGAATTGGCATTTCTACACATAAAACTTTCAAACCGGTTTGGGCGCATAATGTAGAAGTTACCGCAGAGTCAACTCCGCCGGAAATTCCAATTACAAAACCATTTACTTTTGCATTGTTAGCATAATTTTTCAACCACTCTACAATGTGGTTATTCACTTTTTCTGTTTGAATAGTACTTTTTTTAGCCATAATAGTTCAAGTTTTAAGATGCAGGGGTGTATATTTGCACAAATATTTTTAAGTAACGTTTATTTAAAATATAGGCAACACAAATCTAATTAAAATAAAATGAAAATATATCGCTTTGTAGTGGTTCTATGCCTGTTTTTTTTGTCCTGCGATCAAAAAACTAAAGTCGAAAAAGCAGTAGAAGAAATTCCGGTTGACATTAAGGTTGAACGTTTTGATAAGGTGTTTTTTGAAACCAAACCCGAAGATTTAACTAAAGTAAAAAAGCAATTCCCTTTCTTTTTTCCGGCAGGAAATGACGATAATATTTGGTTAAAGAAAATGCAGGATCCGCTTTGGAAAGAAGTGTATGAAGAAGTGCAAAAAAAATACAGCAATTTTGAACCGGTTCGTCAGGAATTCAATACGCTTTTTCAGCATGTAAAATATTATTTTCCTAAAACTAAAACACCAAAAGTTATTACAGTAATTGGGGAAATGGATTATAATGCCAAAGCAATTTATGCAGACAGTCTAGTAATTGTTGCATTAGAATTGTATTTGGGTAAAAATCATAAGTTTTATGAATTCCCGAATTATCTAAAGGAAAACTTCGAAGAAAAGCAAATTATGCCAGACGTAGTTTCAAGTTTTGCATATAGAAATATTCCGGCTTCTCCAGATAAAGATTTGCTTTCTCAAATGATTTTTGAAGGAAAACAATTGTATGCAAAAGATTTACTTCTGCCTGAATATTCAGATGCTGAAAAAATGGGTTATACGCCGGAGCAAATAAAATGGTGTGAGGAAAATGAAGCATACATGTGGCGTTACTTTATAGAAAGTGAAATGTTGTATAATGCAGATCCTAAATTAACGATGCGTTTTATGACGCCAGCTCCATTTTCTAAATTTTATTTAGAAATAGATAATGATTCACCCGGAAGAGTTGGTGCCTGGATTGGCTGGCAAATGGTGCGATCATACATGAAAAATAATAATGTAACCTTGCCGGAATTATTTAAAACAAACCCAAAAGAAATTTTCGAAAAGTCAAAATATAAACCGAAGAAATAATGTCAGATACAATAAACTCAGAAATTAGATTCAATATAGAATTGGACGAGAACCGCGTTCCGGAAAAATTAACATGGACGGCGCAAGATGGCGGAGTACAAGCTCAGGATGCAAAAGCAATTATGTTGTCGATTTGGGACAGCAAAGTAAAAGAAACCATGCGTATTGATTTGTGGACAAAAGATATGCCGGTTGATGAAATGAAAATTTTCTTTCATCAGACTTTAGTAGCAATGGCAGATACTTTTAAGCGTGCAACAGACGACGAAAAGATGTCAGATACAATGAAAGATTTCTGTGATTATTTTGCAGAAAAACTGGAACTTGCAAAATAGTTAAAATTCCATTTTTTTTAAGTCCCAAATTCCAATCTTAAAGTTGGAGTTTGGGATTTTTTATTTGGAGGTTTTCAAAATTTGAGATTTTAATATTAACTTTAGAGAAGTAAAATTAATTTGTCGTTGACGTAGTTGATGGTCTAAGAAAAATTTAATAATATGTTATTTCCATTTTTTGTAAGCCTCGTTGGATTATTTTTTTTACTGGTAAACAGTATTAATTTTTTTATGACGCGAAAAAACAAAGATGTTCGATATGTCATTATTATGATCTATTTGATTTTTCTGTTTATAGAGGAATTATTGTGTAATATTATCGGATTCTGTTATCCTGGATCTAACTTTTTTCTGTCCCACTATTATTTCATTTTTCAATTCATTGCTTTAAGTGTATTTTTTTACAGCTTGTTTTTGAATATTCTATTAAAAAGAGCAGTACTTTTTTTTCTGATACTAGTTCTTTCTTTATTAGCAATACAATATTATAACACGCCAGATCTTTACTGGAGATTCAATTTGTTTGAAATAGGAACAACTTCTGCGTTACTGATTTTATACTCGTTAGTCTTTTTAATTCAGAATTTCAAAACAGCCAAACATAGTTATCAGTATTTCTGTAACGGGTTGATTATTTATTTAGCCAGCAGTTTGAGTATTTTTTTGAGTGGTAATAGTGATTCGGTAATCTTTACTGAGCCATTTGTGCTTGATTTTTGGTTCTTTAATTCACTGTTCTATATCTTATATCAATTTTTAATTTTTAAAGAATGGAAAGCTTTAAATCATAAAGAGGTGATTAGTGAATCAGATGCGGTGGATACTCTTGATTATACTGAAAATGCAAAGTAAATTCCAAATAAAAAACCCCAAATTCCAAAAGGAATTCTAAATTCAAACTTTATGACTCTAATTTGTCATTTCGACCGAAGGGAGAAATCACATTAGAAATTCCGCATGCAGAGTTGCCAATCTTTATCGGTTTACGAGTGTGATTTCTCCCTTCGGTCGAAATGACAAAACAACTCAGCAGAAACTAAATTTCCAATAAAAAAATCCCAAATCCCAATCTTAAAGTTGGAATTTGGGATTTTAAAATGTGGAATTTATTTTTTAAAACTGTGAGTTATTTTTAAAAACCTCTTGATTTACTTCGTCAATATAATTTAAAACGTCATCTTTTCCGGTTTGTTCTGTAGCAGAAGTCACGAAATAGTGAGGCATCTCTTCCCAGTTGTTGGCAAACATTTGTTTTTTGTAAGCTGCAATATGAGAATCGATTTTTACTTTACTGATTTTATCTGCTTTAGTAAAAATAATGCAAAACGGAATTTCGCTTTCTCCCATATACGACATAAATTCAATATCGATATTTTGAGCTTCGTGGCGAATATCAATCAAAACAAAAGCGCAAACCAATTGTTCGCGAGTTTCAAAATAATCTGTAATGAATTGTTGAAAAACCGATTTTGTTTTTTTAGATACTTTGGCATAACCATAACCAGGTAAATCGACAAGAAACCAATTGTTGTTAATCTTAAAATGATTAATCAATTGTGTCTTTCCGGGTCTTCCTGAAGTTTTAGCTAAGTTTTTGTGATTGGTAAGCATATTAATCAATGATGACTTACCTACGTTTGATCGGCCGATAAAAGCATATTCCGGCAAAAAATCCTGTGGACATTTTGCAACTTCAGAATTACTGATAATGAATTCGGCGGTATTAATTTTCATGTTTTTTGTTTTTAAAACCTCCTAAAAGTCGAAAGTTAGATGCTATAAATTCTTTTTAACGAGCCATTCTTCAAGAATTGTGTTGAATTCCTGAGGGTGTTCCATCATAGCAGCGTGTCCACATTTGTCTATCCAATACAAAGTTGAATTAGGCAATAATTTATCAAATTCTTCGGCAACATTTGGGGGTGTTACAGCGTCATTTTTACCCCAAATAATACAGGTTTCCACTGTCATTTTTGGTAAATCTTTTGCCATATTATGACGAATTGCACTTTTGGCAATCGTTAAAGTTTTGATTAGTTTGATACGGTCATTTACCGTTGCGTAAACTTCGTCAATAAGTTCAGGAGTTGCAATTGCGGGATCATAAAATACATCTTCAGCTTTCTTTTTGATGTATTCATAGTCACCTCTTTTTGGATAACTGTCACCCATTGCGCTCTCGTAAAGCCCAGAACTTCCGGTAATTACAAGTCCGGCTACTTTTTCAGGATACATTTTTGTATGATAAAGAGCAATGTGCCCTCCAAGTGAATTTCCTAATAAAATAACCTGATCAAAACCTTTAAAAGTTATAAAGTCTTTTACGTATTTGGCAAAGCTTTTTACGTTTGTTTTTAAAATGCTTTGAGTATAGATTGGCAAATCAGGGATAACAACTTTGTATCCTTTCGTTGGAAAATATTCGGCTACAGCATCAAAGTTACTTAGGCCTCCCATTAAGCCATGTAAAATAACGATAGGAGTTCCTTCTCCAGCTTCATAATAGCTGTATCTGCCTTCTTTTTTGTAGTGTTTGTCCATTTAATTTAATGCCAATTTCAATTTGGACAAATATAGGGTTTAATAAATAAAAATGAATTTTTGCCACCGTTTTTTAACTACATAATTTTAAAGGATTTTATAAGTGATTAAAAATCAGCTTTTAGAGGTGTTTTTACAAGAATGCCCAAATGTTAAGAAATTAGCATAATACTTATTTTTTTAAGAAAAATGATGTCTATTTTTTTTGATTGATCAGCGTTGTCAGGAATTGACTAATAATTAGTTAACGTATTGATTGTTTACGTTTTAGGAAAGGTGGTAGCAAAGTGGTTAAACTTATTAACAAAGTGGTACATTGTGGTAAATTGTGGTAATATTTTTTATATTTTTGTCCTATAACATATTAATGAATTTTTCTTGAACACAATTGTCGGAACATATGAGTGTAAAGTCGATGCTAAAGGGAGGCTAATGATGCCTGCACCTTTAAAAAAGCAATTGACTTCTTCTCTTCAAAACGGATTCGTTTTGAAGCGCTCGGTTTTTCAACAGTGTTTAGAGTTATATCCAATGGACGAATGGGACTTGATGATGCAAAAAATCAACAAGCTTAATCGCTTTGTAAAAAAGAACAATGATTTCATCCGAAGATTTACTGCTGGTGTTAAAGTGGTAGAAATTGATGCATTAGGGAGATTATTGGTGCCAAAGGATTTAGTGGCTTTTTCAGGTATTTCTAAAGATGTCGTTTTTTCATCTGCGGTTAATATTGTGGAAATTTGGGATAAGGATTTATATGAAAAATCAATAAGCGGCGAAGATATGGATTTTGCAGATTTAGCCGAGGAAGTAATGGGAAATATTAATGACGACGACAATGGAATATCATAATCCGGTTTTGCTTCATCCTACAGTTGATGGTTTAAATATTAAACCAGATGGCATATATGTAGATGTTACGTTTGGTGGCGGAGGGCATTCGAAAGAAATTTTGAGAAGATTAGGGCCAAACGGAAAATTATTTGCTTTTGATCAGGATGAAGATGCATTGGCAAATGCGTTACCAGATGAACGGTTTACCTTAATTAATGAGAACTTTAGGTTTATAAAAAGGTTTTTGCGTTTTCATGGTGTTAAAGGAGTAGATGGAATTTTGGCTGATTTAGGAGTTTCTTCACATCAGTTTGATGTTCCGGAACGAGGATTCTCAACCAGATTTGATGCTGAACTCGATATGCGGATGAGTCAAAAAAATGATTTAAATGCTTATCGTGTGGTTAACGAGTATGAAGAACAGGATTTACGTCGTGTTTTTTTTGATTATGGGGAGTTGAAGAACGCACCACTTTTGGCAAGAACAATTGTAGAAGCCAGAGAACACAGGCCAATAAAAACTACAGACGAATTAAAAGAAGTTCTGGCGAAATATTTACCAGAAAGAGTTAAAAATAAAATATTGGCTCAAATCTATCAGGCGATTCGTATCGAGGTAAATCAGGAAATGGATGTGTTGAAAGAGTTTATTGAGCAATCATTAGAAATTTTAAATCCCGGTGGAAGATTCTCAGTAATCTCTTATCATTCTCTTGAAGACAGATTGGTAAAAAGATTTATTAAAAACGGAATGTTTGAAGGAGAGCCAGAGCGTGATTTTTATGGAAACTTTTCGGTTCCATTTAAAACTATCGGAAAACTGATTGTTCCGGATGATGCAGAAATTAAGATCAACAACAGAGCAAGAAGTGCAAAATTAAGAATTGCTGAGAAGATATAATATATAGGTAGAAAATGAAAAGTGGAGTATTTGACATATTAAAAGCAAGATTTCTGATTAACGATGATGCAGTGAAAAACTGGCGTTTCATTGTTTTTATCATTCTGCTGGCGATTTTAATGATTGCAAATACGCAACGATACGAACAGAAAGTCTTTGAAATTGCAAAGCTTAATAATGAAGTAAAGGAATTGCGATCTGAATTTGTAGATCGACGTTCAGAATTGCAGAAGTTAAAAATGGAGTCTACTGTAACAAGTGAAATGGAAAAAAAGCAAATTTATCCATCAACAGTTCCTCCAGTTAAAATAGAAGTTAAAAAAGAAGAAGAAAAAAGTTTCTTTAAAAGAATATGGGAGTAGACGATAAACATATATCCTACAGAATTTACCTCGTAGCAGTTTTCATCTTTGTGATGGCAATTGCTATTGTTGTTAAGTTGACTAATATTCAATGGGTTGAAGGGGATTATTATAGAAAACTGGCAAAACAGCGTACGGTTAGAAATTTTGTAATTCCGGCAAATAAAGGAAATATCTATTCTGCTGATGGAAGTTTATTGGCAACTTCAATTCCTAATTATGAAATTAGATTTGATGCTAAAGCGCCAAAAACGGAAACATTTGAAAAATATGTTAAGGCATTATCAGATTCATTAGCAACTGTTCTGGATAGACCGGGAGGTTATTACGAGCAGGAATTAAGAAAGGCAAGAGCCAATAAAAATCGTTATTATTTGATTGCTCGTAATTTGAGCTATACGGATTATGTAAAAATAAAAGGATTTCCATTATTCAAATTAGGTGCTTTTAAAGGCGGAATTATAATTGAACAAGAAACTGTTAGAAAACATCCGATAGGGAAAATTGCAGAAAGAACAATTGGTTACGATCGTATTGATCCTGCAACTGGAATCGAAGTTGGAAAAGGAATCGAATGGGCTTTTAAAAGTTATTTGAACGGGAAAGACGGGAAAATTCTAAAGCAAAAAATTGCAAAAGGACAATGGAAACCAATCCGTGATGTTAACGAAGTAGATCCTGTTGATGGGTACGATGTCATTTCGACTATTGATGTTTTTATTCAGGATATTGCGCATCACGCTTTATTGAAACAATTAGAAGAATACGAGGCTGATCACGGTTGTGTGGTAGTTATGGAAACAGAAACTGGTCGTGTAAAAGCAATTTCTAATCTGGGAAGAGCAGAAGACGGATCGTATTACGAAACCACAAATTACGCTATTGCGGAATCTCACGAGCCAGGTTCGACTTTTAAATTAGTTGATTTAATGGCGATTTTAGAAGATAAAGTAGCTGATACAAGTACGGTTTATGATAGTCACGGCGGAGAAATAAGATATTACGGACGTGCTGTTCGTGATTCACACAAAGGAGGTTATGGTAAGGTTTCGTTAGCACGCGGATTCGAACTTTCGTCAAATACGGTAATGGTTCAGGCAGTTTATAACAATTATAAAAACAATCCATCAAAATTTGTAGATCACATTAATAGCTATGGATTAAATAAGACATTAGGATTGCATTTTAAAGGAGAAGGAAGGCCATACATTCCACAACCTGGAGACAAACATTGGTCAGGAACTACGCTTCCGTGGATGGCTTTTGGATATAATGTTTCGGTAACACCAATGCAGACACTGGCTTTTTACAATTCAGTTGCGAATAATGGAGTAATGGTAAGGCCACAATTTGTATCAGAAATTAAAGAATGGAATAAAACCATTAAGAAATTTGATGTTGAAGTGATTAATCCGAAAGTTTGTTCGCAAGAAACACTTAATAAAGTAAGAGCTGTACTGCAGAATGTAGTGAAAAAAGGAACAGGGTCTAAGTTATATTCGAAAGATTTTTCGATGGCAGGAAAAACAGGGACGGCCATGGTAAATTATAGTAAGGCAGGAAGAGAAGGAATGTATTATGCGTCTTCTTTCGTTGGATATTTTCCAGCAGATCATCCAAAATATTCTTGTATTGTGGTGGTTCACAAACCAAATACAGCTAAAAACAATTATTACGGAGCAGATGTTGCAGGGCCGGTTTTCAAGAGAATTGCTCAAAAAATATTTACAGATGCGCCTTCGACAAATAAAATTAAACAACTTGATTCTAAAATTCCGAAACAGGAAATTAGTTATGATAAGTTTGATGTAGAATCAAGAAAAAAATCAAATCAGGTTCCGGATTTAAAAGGAATGCCGGGAATGGATGCAATTGCTTTGCTAGAGAATTTAGGTTTAAAAGTAAAAGTAAACGGAGTAGGAAAAGTAAAAAAACAGTCTTTACAAGCTGGTCAAAATATTAGTAAAAACACAACAATAGTATTAGAATTATCGTGAAAATACTTAAAGACATATTATACAAAGTAGCTATCGAATCTGTAACAGGTTCGACAGAAATCGACATACATAAAATCGATTTTGATTCAAGAAAAATTGAAGCAAATGATGTTTTTGTAGCGATTCGCGGATCACTTTCTGATGGTCACGACTATATCGAAAAGGCGATTCAGCTAGGGGCTATTGCGATTATTTGCGATACTTTGCCGGCGAATATTGAAAAAGGAATTACCTATATACAAGTAAAAGATACCAATACAGCATTGGCTTTTATGGCGGCTAATTATTTTGGAAATCCTTCTGAAAAATTAAAATTAGTTGGAGTTACAGGAACAAACGGAAAAACAACGATTGCTTCATTATTGTTTCAGTTGTTTCAAAAAGCAGGTTTTAAAGTTGGTTTATTGTCAACTGTGAAAATCATGGTTGATGAAACCGAATATAATGCAACACATACAACACCGGATTCTATAACAATCAATCATTATTTAAATGAAATGGTTGAGGCTGGAGTAACGCATTGTTTTATGGAGGTGAGTTCACACGGAATTCATCAAAAGAGAACAGAAGCTTTGCATTTTGTGGGTGGGGTTTTTACGAATCTTTCGCACGATCATTTAGATTATCATCCAACTTTTGCAGAATACAGAGACGTTAAAAAGTCATTTTTTGATTCATTGCCAAAAACAGCTTTTGCTTTGTCGAATATTGACGATAAAAACGGACCTGTGATGTTGCAAAATACAGTTGCCAGAAAATTTACTTATGCCTTGAAATCTTATGCTGATTTTAAAGCAACAATTTTAGAGAGTCAATTATCAGGTTTATTGTTAAAAGTAAATGACAATGAAGTTTGGGTAAAACTTATCGGAACTTTTAATGCTTACAATGTTTTGGCAATTTACGGAACTGCTGTCGAATTAGGAATGGATAGTCTTGAAGCGTTACGCTTACTGTCTGATTTAGAAAGTGTTTCGGGACGTTTTCAATATATTGTTTCAGAAGGAAACATTACAGCGATTGTAGATTATGCGCATACGCCGGACGCTTTGGATAATGTATTAAAAACGATTAACGATATCCGTACCAAAAACGAACAATTGATTACAGTTGTTGGTTGTGGCGGAAACAGAGATAAAACCAAAAGACCAATTATGGCAAAAATTGCTACAGATCTTAGTGATAAAGCAATTTTAACTTCTGATAATCCAAGAAACGAAGATCCTGAAGTGATTTTAGATGAAATGGAAAAAGGAGTTGAAGCTCATAATTATAAAAAAGTATTAAGGATTACCGATAGAAAACAAGCAATTAAAACAGCTTGTCAATTGGCTCAGCCAAATGATATTATTCTAATTGCAGGAAAAGGCCATGAAACTTATCAGGAGGTAAATGGAGTCCGTCATCATTTTGATGATATGGAAACTGTAAAAGAAATCTTAGATCAATTAAACAAATAATTATCCATTTTCAGCTTCTAAATACCACAGAATTATTTAAGAATCTGAAGTTTAAAATAAAAATATATGCTATACTATTTATTTGAATATTTCGACAAAACACTAGATATCCCAGGAACTGGAGTTTTTCAATACATCACTTTTAGATCGGCTTTAGCGTTAATGCTTTCGTTGCTTTTGTCAACGATTTACGGAAAAAGAATTATTAACTTTTTGCGCAATCAGCAGGTTGGAGAAACGGTTCGTGAACTAGGTCTTCAAGGTCAAAATGAAAAAGCAGGAACGCCAACAATGGGTGGATTGATTATCATTTTTGCAACTCTTTTACCGGTTTTGTTGTTTGCTCGTTTGCATAATATTTATATCGTATTGCTTATTGTAACCACGCTTTGGATGGGAACAATTGGGTTTATCGATGATTATATTAAAATATTCAAAAAAGATAAAGAAGGTCTTAAAGGAATTTTTAAAGTTATTGGGCAAGTTGGTTTAGGACTTATCGTTGGAACTGTTTTATATTTTAATCCAGCGGTTACGGTAAGAACTGATACTGGGTATATTGCCAATTCTAAAGTTGCTACTACAGTGGTTTTACCTGCTCAAATGGAGGAAAAATCAACTGCAACAACAATTCCTTTTGTAAAAAACAATGAATTTGATTATGCCGAATTATTAGCTTGGACTGGCGAAGGATATGAAAAATGGGCTTGGCTAATTTTTATTCCGGTTGTGATTTTTATTATTACAGCAGTTTCAAACGGAGCTAATTTAACAGACGGAATCGATGGTCTTGCAGCGGGAACTTCGGCAGTTTCGGTCTTAGCGCTCGGAATATTTACGTTTGTTTCCGGTAATATCATTTTCTCAAATTATCTAAATATTATGTATATCCCTAATTCGGGAGAAATGACAGTTTTTATATCAGCATTTGTTGGAGCGCTAATCGGCTTTCTTTGGTACAACTCTTATCCCGCATCTGTTTTTATGGGAGATACAGGAAGCTTGACTATTGGAGGAATCATTGCGGTTTTGGCAATTGCAGTTCGAAAAGAATTATTGATTCCGTTATTGTGTGGAATCTTTTTAGTAGAGAATTTCTCAGTGGTTTTGCAAGTGAGTTATTTTAAATTCACTAAAAAACGTTTTGGCGAGGGCCGAAGAATATTTTTGATGTCGCCACTGCATCATCACTATCAAAAGAAAGGATATCATGAGAGTAAAATCGTAACTCGTTTTTGGATTGTTGCCATCATGTTAGCCATATTATCAATCGTTACTTTAAAATTAAGATAACATGAGATTGGTAGTTTTAGGAGGAGGAGAAAGTGGTGTAGGTACCGCTATTCTCGGAAAGAAAAAGGGATACGATGTTTTTGTATCGGATTTTGGAAAGATAAAAGAGAGTTACAAAGAAGTTCTTATCATTAATAAAATTGCCTGGGAAGAAGAACAGCATACCGAAGACCTGATTTTGAATGCCGACGTGGTAATGAAAAGTCCGGGAATTCCAGAGAAATCTCCCATCATAAAAAAACTGGTTGCTGCCGGAGTAAAAGTGATTTCGGAAATTGAATTTGCAAAACCTTTTACTGAAGCCTTAACGGTTGGAATTACCGGAAGTAACGGTAAAACGACAACGACAATGCTTACGTTTCATTTATTGAAATCGGCTGGTTTGAATGTTGGTTTAGGAGGAAACATCGGAAAGAGTTTTGCCTGGCAGGTGGCCGAGAATAAATTCGATGCGTATGTGCTTGAGTTAAGTAGTTTTCAGCTCGACGGAATTATAGATTACAGACCTGATATTGCAATTATAACGAATATTAGTCCGGATCATTTAGACCGGTACGAATATAAATATCAAAATTACATCGATTCAAAGTTTCGAATAACAATGAATCAAACCGAAAGCGATTATCTTATTTACGATGCAGACGATGAGGCAATTACAGAATGGTTAAAGAACAACACAACAAAAGCAAAATTAATTCCTTTTTCATTGTCTAAAACATTCGATGAAGGGGCTTCTATAAATAACAACAAAATGGAAATAAAGATCAACCAAGAAGAGTTTACAATGGAAACAGAACACATTGCGTTAGAAGGAAAACATAACATGAAAAACGCAATGGCAGCAAGCTCAGTAGCGAAGTTGATGCAAATTAGAAATGCAACAATTCGCGAAAGTTTATCTAATTTTCAAGGTGTTGAGCACCGTTTAGAGAAAGTACTTAAAATTCAGAATGTACAATATATCAACGATTCAAAAGCAACAAATGTAAACGCTACTTTCTTTGCTTTAGACAGTATGAATGTTCCAACGGTTTGGATTGTTGGAGGAGTTGACAAAGGAAATGATTACAACGAATTGATGTCGTTAGTTCGCGAAAAAGTAAAAGCAATTATCTGCTTAGGAATCGATAATCGTAAAATTATTGAAGCTTTTGGCAATGTTGTTGACATCATGGTTGAAGTAAATAATATGAACGACGCTGTAAAAACAGCACAACGTTTAACTGAAAAAGGAGATGCAGTTTTATTGTCGCCAGCCTGCGCAAGTTTCGATTTATTCGAAAACTACGAAGACAGAGGAAAACAATTTAAGCAAGCAGTCCATAACTTGTAGTAAAAAAAATGTTTCAAGTTTCAAGTTTCACGTTAGGAGGAACTTGAAACTTGAAACAAGAAAACTTGAAACTAAACGGCATGAAGGAATTAGTAAACAAATTAAAAGGGGATAGGGTGATATGGTCATTCGTGGCTTTATTAGCGCTGTTTTCGTTTATGCCTGTTTTTAGTGCGAGTAGTAATTTGGCATACATTGGTCACGGAACCGGGAATACATTGGGTTATTTAGTTAAACACTTAGCTCACGTTTGTATTGGTTTTCTGATTATTTATTGGGTACACAGAGTTCCGTATCATTATTTTAGAGCGATCTCAAAAATAGCGTTGCCAATTGTTTGGTTTTTATTGCTTTACACATTGCTTAAAGGAACCGTAATTGCAGGAGCAAATGCAAGTCGTTGGATTCAGGTACCGTTTATAGGTATTACGTTTCAAACTTCGACATTGGCAGCCAGTATATTATTCATATTTGTAGCACGTTATTTGTCAAAAACCAAAGACGAGAACGAGCCGTTTCAGGCTTCATTAATACAACTTTGGTTGCCGGTTTTTATAACATTGGCACTTATTTTGCCAGCAAATTTTTCGACCACGGCGTTGATATTTTCGATGGTAATGATGCTGACTTTTATTGGTAAATATCCATTGAAATATATTGGATTTATCATTGGTTCGGGAATTGCGATGTTGGCGTTCTTTCTTTTGGTAGCAAAAGCGTTTCCAGATTCAAGATTTTTCAGCAGGGTTTCAACCTGGGAAAGTCGTATTATGAACTTTACAACTGATAAACCGGACGAAGATGATTATCAAATCGAGAAAGCAAAAATTGCAATTGCATCTGGAAAATTAGGAGGATTAGGCCCCGGGAAAAGTGTTCAGAAAAACTTTTTACCACAATCATCTTCCGATTTTATCTACGCTATTATTGTTGAAGAATACGGATTAGTTGGAGGAGTAGCAATCTTGGTTTTGTATTTATTGTTATTGTTCCGATTTGTGATCGCATCGCATAAAGCAACTACAATATTTGGAAAACTCGTCGTCGTCGGTCTCGGGTTTCCGATGATATTTCAGGCGATGATTAATATGGCGGTTGCTGTAGAATTATTGCCGGTAACAGGGCAAACGCTTCCATTGATAAGTAGCGGGGGTAGTTCGATTTGGATGACTTGTTTCTCGCTCGGAATTATCATTAGCGTGACCAAAAAAGAAGAAGAAATCGCCGAAGAGCAAGAAGAAAAAGAAAGACGTAAAGAAGCGCTTCAGAGATTAATTGATAAAGAATTATCAGAAGAAGATTTGCCGGCTGACGAAAAAATATATGAAGAAGAAGGGATGTATTCAATTGAAGATAATTCCAGAAATCCAATGAATGCAGTATTAAATAAAGCTTAGAAATAGGATAATTTTTAAAGCGTTATAATTTAAAAAAATATGACAAAGTATAAATTCATACTAAGTGGTGGTGGGACCGGAGGACATATTTATCCTGCAATTGCGATTGCAAATGAGTTAAAATTACAATTCCCTGATGCTGAATTTCTTTTTGTAGGTGCCAAAGATAAAATGGAAATGCAAAAAGTACCTCAGGCAGGTTACGAAATAAAAGGTCTTTGGATAGCTGGTTTACAAAGAAAATTGACTTTACAAAATTTAATGTTTCCGTTAAAATTGGCAACAAGTTTGTTAGAGTCAAGACGAATCATCAAACAGTTTAAACCAAATGTAGTAATTGGTACAGGAGGTTTTGCAAGTGGACCATTATTACAAGCGGCAGGTTCGGCAGGAATCCCGACAGTGGTTCAGGAGCAAAATTCTTTTCCGGGAATTACAAATAAGCTGTTAAGTAAAAAAGCAAATGCAATTTGCGTGGCTTACGAAAATTTGGAAAGGTTTTTTCCGAAAGAAAAAATTGTTTTGACTGGGAATCCAGTTCGTCAGGATTTAATTGATATTGAAAGTAAACGTGATGAAGCAATTGCTTTTTATGGTTTAGACCCAAATAAAAAAACATTATTGGTTTTAGGAGGAAGTTTAGGAGCCAGAAGAATCAATCAGTTAATTGAAAAAGAACTGCAAAATTTTCTTTCGCAAGATGTTCAGATTATCTGGCAATGCGGAAAATTATATTTTGAAGATTATAAAAAATACAATCAGCCAAATGTTAAAGTAGTTGATTTTATTGAAAGAATGGATTTTGTATACGCTGCCGCAGATGTGATTATTTCACGTGCAGGAGCATCATCGGTTTCAGAATTATGTATTGTTGGGAAACCAGTAATTTTTATTCCGTCGCCTAATGTAGCCGAAGATCATCAAACAAAAAATGCGCAGGCAATTGTAGATGCAAAAGGAGCTATTTTATTGAAAGAATCAGAGTTAGAAAATGAGTTCAGTATTGTTTTTGAAGCCTTATTGAAAGATGACGGAAAACAAAAACAATTAAGTGCAAACATAAAACGATTGGCAATGCCAAAAGCAACGCAAGCTATCGTGGCGGAGATTGTTAAATTGATAAAATAAAATTTGGATAGTAATTATATAACAAGAGGTTTGATTTTTCTTTTAATGGGAATTATTATTGTTTGTTATGTTTTTTATAAAAGAAGAAAAAAGAAGAGTTATAACGATTGGAAAGGGTTTTTAGGTGGATTTGGTGCTATTATTTTGGGCTTATATCTAATTTTTGAATCTTTTACAAATCAATTTTAAGAAAGAATGAATTTAAATCAAATACAGAACGTTTATTTTATTGGTATTGGAGGCATCGGAATGAGTGCTCTGGCTCGCTATTTTAAAAATATAGGGAAACAGGTTTCAGGTTACGATAAAACACCATCAATGCTGACAAATGAGTTAATTGAAAGTGGTATTGATATTCATTTTGAAGATAATATTAATTTGATTCCGAGTAATTATTATGTGGAGAATACGTTGGTAATTGTTACGCCTGCGGTACCAAAAACACACTCAGAATGGAATTATTTTGTAGAAAGAGAATATGTGGTTAAAAAGCGTGCTGAAGTTTTAGGAATCATTACAAAAGATACTTTTTGTTTTGCAGTTGCCGGAACGCACGGAAAAACCACAACCTCAAGTATTTTGGGGCATATTTTATATGAAAGCGGAGCTGATGTTACTGCTTTTGTGGGCGGAATTGTTGAAAATTACAACTCCAATTTAATTGGAAGCGGAAAAACTGTAACTGTAGTAGAAGCAGATGAATTCGATCGTTCATTTCTGCATTTACATCCAAATATTGCTTGTATCACTTCAATGGATGCAGACCATTTGGATATTTACGGAACAAGTGAAGCTATTGAGGCTTCATTTGTAGAATTTGCTTCGAAAATAGAAGATAAGAATAATCTTTTTATAACTAAAGAATTGCTGCTTGAAGGCGTTCAATGTGCTATAAATGAAGATGCTGTATATAAGGCGTTCAATGTTCGTATAGAAGATGGAAGTTATGTTTTTGATGTTCAAACACCATCAGAAATCATGAAAGACTTACATTTTGGATTGCCGGGTAAACATAATTTAATGAATGGATTAATGGCTATTGCAATGGCTAAGACTTTCGGCACCCCGACCGACTCTATTGCAAAAGCCATTGCTTCATTCAACGGAATCAGAAGACGTTTTTCTTATCAGATTAAGTCTGAAAAGTTAGTTTATATTGATGATTACGCACATCATCCAACTGAAATAAATGCTGTACATCAAGCGGTTAGAGAATTGTATCCAAATCGTAAAGTTTTGGCTATTTTTCAGCCACATTTATTCAGCAGAACGAGAGATTTTGCAGATGGATTTGCGGAGAGTTTATCTCAATTTGATGAAGTATTTTTAATGGATATTTATCCTGCACGCGAATTACCGATGGAAGGAATTACATCTAATTGGCTGCTAGGAAAAATGACAAATTCGAACAAAAAAATTGTTGCAAAAAATGATTTATTAGCGGAGATCAAAGCCAGTGATGCGCCAATAATTGTAACAATAGGAGCTGGTGATATTGGAGAAATGGTTCCGTCAATTAAAAAGATGCTAAATGAAAATATTTAATTGGACAAATATTCGATTAATTCTCATTTTAGGGCTTGTACTTTTTTTGTATTCGTTCGCTCAACATCGAAATGGAGATCGAAAATTAAAGAAATCTATGGTTGTTTTTGTAGGAGAAAATACGCTTTTTGTGAAGCCGGAAACGGTTAATAAATTGTTGATAGAAAATAAAAGAGACGCTTCCAGTATCCGAAAAGATGAGTTAGATTTGAATAAGATAGAAAAAACCCTTGATACGCAAGACATGATTGAGAAGTCAGATGTTTTTGTAAGTATCGATGGCGTTCTAAAAGCGGTAGTAAAACAGAAGACACCAATAGCGAGAGTTTATGATGGTGATCAATCTTTTTATATTGACTATGAGGGAAATAAAATGCCTTTGTCGGACAATTTTACGGCACGAGTTCCTCTTGTTTCAGGGGCAATAAATAAAAAAAATAACGAAGATTTAGCTGCTTTATTTCGCACAATTTATGACGATGCGTTTTTGAAAAAAAACATCATTGCAATAGAAATTATGCCGAATGGCAGCCTAAAAATGTTTAATCGAAATTATAATTACTTCATCGATTTTGGCAGAACGATGAATGTTGATAAGAAATTTAGAAACTATAAAGCTTTTTTTCAAAAAGCAGTTTTGG
The DNA here is from genome assembly GCF_020991455.1 of Flavobacterium sp. JAS. GTDB lineage: Bacteria > Bacteroidota > Bacteroidia > Flavobacteriales > Flavobacteriaceae > Flavobacterium. The sequence continues at coordinate 264,406 of NZ_JAJMOX010000008.1, read as the reverse complement.
ATAGTTCGTTATATAAATACAATAAGATTGACCTTAGGTTTACGGAACAAGTAGTTTGCACAAAATAATAGAAAATGGAAAAAGATAACATTGCAGTAGGTCTAGATATTGGAACAACCAAAATAGTTGCCATGATAGGCAAGAAAAATGAGTATGGTAAGTTGGAAATTTTGGGTATTGGTAAATCCAAAAGTTTGGGAGTTGCGAGAGGAGTTGTGAACAACATTACGCAAACTATTCAATCCATTCAACAAGCAATACTTGAGGCAGAGAATAATTCAGGTTATAAAATTAAAGATGTTGTTGTTGGTATCGCAGGACAACACATAAGAAGTATACAGCATACAGATTACATCAGCCGTAATAATCCGGAAGAAGTAATTGGCGAAAAAGATATTCAGCTTTTGATTGACCAGGTAAATAAGCTGGCCATGTTACCGGGAGAAGAAATTATTCACGTTTTGCCACAAGAATTTAAAATCGACGGACAATCTGAAATTAAAGAACCAATCGGAATGTACGGCGGAAGACTGGAATCTAGTTTTCACGTAGTAGTTGGACAAGCTTCTTCGATCAGAAATGTTGGAAGATGTATTCAGAGTTCAGGAATCGAATTGTCAGGATTGACATTAGAGCCTTTAGCTTCTGCAGATGCAGTTCTTAGTCAGGAAGAAAAAGAAGCTGGTGTTGCATTAATTGATATTGGTGGTGGAACAACAGATTTAGCCATTTTTAAAGATGGTATTATTCGTCATACAGCAGTTATTCCTTTTGGAGGAAATGTAATTACAGACGATATTAAAGAGGGTTGTTCGATTATCGAAAAACAAGCAGAGCTTTTAAAAATAAAATTCGGATCGGCTTGGCCAGGAGAAAATAAAGACAACGAGATTGTTTCTATTCCGGGTTTAAGAGGAAGAGAGCCAAAAGAGATTTCGCTTAAAAACTTATCTAAAATTATCCACGCACGTGTTGTGGAGATTGTTGAGCAGGTTTTTGCAGAGATTAAAGCTTATGGACACGAAGATCCTCGTAAAAAATTAATTGCCGGAATCGTTCTTACAGGTGGTGGCGCTCAACTAAAACATATTAAACAATTAGTAGAGTACATTACAGGTATGGATACCAGAATTGGATACCCAAATGAGCATTTAGCAGGAAACTCTAGCGAAGAAATTTCTAGTCCGTTATTTGCAACAGCAGTTGGATTAGTAATGAATAGTATCGAAAATAGTACGCAAAGTGCTGTTAGAATGGAAATTGTAAATGAGCAGCCAAAAGTGGTTTACAGAAATGTGCCGCAGCAGCCACAACAACCGGTTCAACAACGATACGAAGTTGAAGAAAACTACGTTGAAAGAGTAGAAACTATTGAAGACACAAGAGAAGTTAGAAATAATGTGTCTAAAGAAGAATCTACAGAAACAAAAATTAGAAGATCATTTTTTGACCGATATGTCGACAAAATCAAAGATTTTTTAGACAACGCAGAATAAGATAATAAAGAGAAAAGGAATTACTATTGGCCCCAAGTCAAGAGTAAAAAATGTATTAAATAAGAATTTCAAAAACCAAAAAGATGATGAGCAACTCAGAATTTGGAAGCATTTCATTTGATTTACCAAAAAACCAATCAAATGTAATCAAAGTAATAGGTGTAGGTGGAGGTGGTAGTAACGCTATCAATCACATGTTTAAACAAGGTATTAAAGGCGTAGATTTTATTGTTTGTAATACCGATTCACAGGCACTACAGAACAGTTCGGTACCTAACAAAATTCAGTTAGGTATGAATTTAACAGAAGGTCTTGGAGCAGGAGCAAATCCTGATGTAGGACAACAATCTGCTATTGAGAGCATCGCTGATATCGAGAAAATGTTAGACCGTGGTACTAAGATGGTATTTATTACCGCTGGTATGGGTGGTGGAACAGGTACAGGTGCAGCTCCGGTAATTGCACAATTGGCGAAAGAAAGAGAAATTTTGACTGTTGGTATTGTAACAATTCCGTTTCAGTTTGAAGGGAAAGTTCGTCAGGAACAAGCACTTTTAGGAATCGAAAAATTGCGTAAGCAAGTTGATTCGCTAATTGTAATTAATAATAATAAGTTAAGAGAAGTGTACGGAAATCTTGGTTTTAAAGCAGGATTCTCTAAAGCGGATGAAGTTTTGGCAACAGCCTCTAGAGGTATTGCCGAAGTAATTACGCACCACTATACTCAAAATATCGATTTACGTGATGCTAAAACTGTTTTGTCAAACAGTGGAACAGCTATCATGGGATCTTCTGTTGCTGCGGGTGAGAACAGAGCGAAAGATGCTATCGTTTCGGCATTGGATTCTCCGTTGTTAAATGACAACAAAATTACAGGAGCCAAAAACGTATTGTTGCTTATCGTTTCTGGATCAAACGAAATTACACTGGATGAGATTGGAGAAATCAACGATCATATTCAGGTAGAAGCAGGTCATAATGCTAATATTATCATGGGAGTTGGTGAAGACGAAACTCTTGGTGATGCTATTGCGGTGACTATTATTGCGACAGGTTTTGATGTTGAACAACAAAATGAAATTGTAAATACTGAGCCTAAAAAAATCATTCATACGTTAGAAGATGAGCAAAGAAGTGTTCATAATTTAACAAATAAAACAGTTACTTCTTTTGATTTAAATGCTGAGACACCTAGTACGAAATCAGAAGAAAAAATTGTTTTTGATTTAATGGATGATATATCATTTGCAGATACGGTTGCTCCCGTAATACCAACTCCGGTTGCTCCAGTTGCTGTTGCTCCAACTATCAATCAAGAAGAATTGGTTGTAATGTCTGAGTTTATCAAGAATCTTGATGTAACTTTTGAGATCGTTTCACCAATTACAGATATCGATTTTACGATTACAGCTGCAACTCCAGAAGTGCAAGCTTTTCAGGAAGTAAAACCTGTTCAGCAAAGAACTTTCGAAAGAGAAGAACAAACAACTTTCTCATTTGATTTGCCACTTTACAGATCAGAGCCAGAAGCAAGAAAAGAGCCTGTTGTTGAACAAGAGACTAAAATCTTATTCGAATTATCAAATGAGACTCGTAATATAAAAGTAAATGATCCAGTACAATTTGTACCGGTAACTGAACTTTCTGAAAACGGAATCATCAAATATTCTTTAGAAGAATATATGGAGGTTGAAAACGATTTAATGGCATCAAAACCAGTTGAAAAAGTGATAGAAGATGTAGTTCCTGAGGAATTAAACATTACTTTGAAACCAAAAGTTGATTTTGCTACTGAAGCTGACTATTCAACAACATCAAATGTTTCTCCAATGGAATTAACAATTGAGGAAACATTACGATTAAGAGCTGAAGAAAGAAGAAAGAAACTAAAAGAATTTAATTATAAATTTCATAATAATGTTTCAAGAATTGACGAACTGGAAAAAGAGCCTGCTTACAAAAGATTAGGAATCGATTTGTCTAACTCACAATCAAATAACACCAGTTCTAGAATATCAGTCGGAACTGATAGTAATAATGATTTACAGTTGCGTTCAAACAATTCATTTTTACATGACAACGTAGATTAATTTTACAATCATAATAATTATGGATAACCCGAGAATTGGATTTAATTTTCGGGTTATTTTTTTTATCTTCGCACAGAATTTAAAATTTGACTTCTTTCATACACTTTTAAAGTGAATCTTATTGTCGGTTCGAATCCATTTGGCTTCAGTTAGGATAGATTAGTCAAGAACAAATTTCAAATCGATATATAAATCAATAAGTTTAGGCTTATTTAAATAAAATAAAAAATGAGTTTACAAACATTAATCATGGACGAGATTAAAACCGCCATGAGAGCAAAAGATACAGTAGCATTAGAAGCATTAAGAGCAATTAAATCTGAAATGTTATTAGCTGCAACAGCTTCAGGTTCTAAAGAAGAATTAACAGAAGACGATGAAGTTAAATTACTTCAAAGATTAGTTAAAACTCGTAAAGAAAGTGCAAGAATTTTTACAGAACAAAATCGTCCTGATCTTGCTGAACCAGAATTGGCTCAGGTTGCAGTAATCGAGAAGTTTTTACCAGCACAATTAAGCGAAGAAGAAGTAGAAGCAGTAATAGCAAAAATCATTGCTGAAACTGGAGCTTCTGGAATTGCTTCAATGGGAAAAGTAATGGGATTAGCATCTGCTCAATTAGGCGGAACTGCAGAAGGAAAAACTATCTCAGCAATTGTAAAGAAATTATTGGTGTAAATTCCAATAAATAAATTCCAAATTCTAACTTTTACAATTGGAATTTGGAATTTAAAAATTGAAGTTTCAAAAATATTGACCGCGTAGTTCAACTGGATAGAATATCAGATTTCGGCTCTGAGGGTTGGGGGTTCGAACCCCTCCGCGGTCACAAAATAAAAAACCTATTTCGAGATGAAATAGGTTTTTTTTATGCTCTTTTTATGCTCTTTTTTTACTCAAGTTTACTCTCTTAATTTACGCATCCAATGTTGATTATGACTTTATTTTATCATTCTCATTAAAGTCTGTATAAAATTAATCATGTTGTGCGACAGCACAGGAAGCAAAATACTTTTACTTTCTACAGTTATCCAACTCAAAACATAACCAGACACAAATGTGCATATAAACGGATAAAATTCAAATCTAAATTCAAGACTGTTTTTTACACTAAATCCGTGTGCGAGACCAAACAAAACAGCAATAATAAAGATACTTGGATTGCCAAAAGTTCTTTCTCTTATTCTAATTTTGTCTTGTAAGCAAGTTATAAAAGCGCCAAAAGAATTCCTCTAAACATAATTTCTTCATCAAATCCAGGCATTGTCAATTGAAAAACAAGAATTTCTATATCAAAGTTTCTAGGGCTGTCGAAGTAGGAGAAGAAACCAGTGCAAATCATTATTGAAGATGCTAAAACTGTTTTTAGCAATGTTTTTGGTTCTTGTTTAAAACGCAGGAAATTAAAAGGTTCTAATCTTCGATATAATAATGAATATGTCAATAAACCAAAAAAGATACCCAGCAGTTTTCCGGTCCAATTTTGTTTTCCATTGATAATATCAAACTCATTATATTCTAATGGAATTTTTAGAATTATCTGATAGCAAGTAAAAATTAATATAAAAGGACTAATTATTTTAACATGATCTCTATCTTTTATAAAAATCAAAATCAAAGGCAAGAGCAATAAAACAGGCACAACGCTCTCCAAAAATATTTTTAGAATCATCTCTTAATGGTTATACTCAGAAAGTACTAATATAGAGCTAATTTTATTAGAGGAATGAAAATAGAACAAAGAAGAATACATCTTTTTTGTTCTATTTTTTTTATTCAGGAGCTTTTCCAGCCATCCACTATATCTTTAATGGCTCCCGATAGCTATCGGGACACCATTAAAGGATGTCGTTCCTGTCTGGGCTAGGGCACCAGTTTTCATGAGAAGTTTTATTTATTCTGAAGAAAATTATCAATATAATTAACGACTAACGTTACATGTTGATGTTGTGGTGCATGCCCTGTTTGCGGGAGTACAATCAGTTGGGCTGTAGAAAGTTTTCGGGTTAATGGATACCAGTTTTCAACCGCAAAACTAATGTCATGATCGCCGGAAATAATAAGAATTGGCGTTTTAGTATTTTCAAGTTTTCCTTTAAAATTTTCTTTATCTTCAGTTAATCCCGTACTGCCTTGAAAGTATAGCTGAAAAACATCCATCGTTGATGGGATTTTAGAAACATCTAATCTTTTTGCAATTCGGTCATGCGAGGCTTTAGCTTGTTTTTTGCTTTCTTCAGCAGTTGGTTCAAAGAAAAGTACGATTTCATCATTAAAATCATTTACCGGTTTTAATGCAACATCCAGAAAAGCTTGCTCAAGCGGAACAACTCTTTCGCCAGGAGGCCCGGTCCCTAATAATACTGTTTGAGTAATCAGATCAGAGTATTGCAAAGTGGCAACCTGAGTTACTAATCCGCCATAAGACCAGCCCATGATAATTGTTTTTTTTATTTTCAGAAAATCGGCCAGATCTTTTAAGTCTTTTGCTACATCTTTTAAATCAGTTGCTAAAGTTCCGGTTGAATAGCCAATACCCGAATAATCAAAAGTAATTACTCTGTATTTTTCGGCAAGCTGATCTAAAAATAATGGATCCCAAGTATCAAGAGTTCCTCTAAACCGGTTTACCAAAATGATTGGATCACCTTTGCCAATAGAACGATAGGCAATTTTTCGCCCGGAAACATTAGCATATTCTGTTTTCGAATTCAAAGCATTAATCGTTTGTGCATTCATAATGTATAAATTTAAAATTAACATCAAAAAATAAATGAGGTTGCAAATGTTCTCATTGTTTTGAATTTTTAGTTCGTGATAAATTCAGACAAACAATTTTAATGCCTTGCTTAAAAACATTTATAAATCTAATATTTTAGAGATAGTGAACTGATCTGTGGTTTCAGTTTTTTGTTTTATTTCGTTAAAGTAAAGATGATTAGCGAAATATAGAAAAATTACAATTCGATTGTTTCACCAATTTTAGGCAAATACAAGTTTAGATTTTCTTTTGCAAAAGCATTCAAAGCTTTTTGATGATCCATAACAATGAAACCAAAAGTATCATAATGAACGCCTAAAATTTTATCAATACCAACGAGTTTTGACGCTTCAATAGCTTCTTCAATTCCCATAGTTAGCCCATCACCAATTGGAAAAATAGCAAAATCAAGTTTAGTGAATTTTGGGATAATTTGCATGTCGAGAGTCAAAGCTGTATCTCCACTATAATAAAAATTTCCGTCGACGATAGTTAATACAAAACCACAGGCAATTCCGCCATAAGAACCATCCATAAAACTACTTGGATGTTGTGCAATTACACATTTTACAGTTCCAAAATCAAAGTCAAATTTACCTCCTGGATTAATAGGATGTGCGTTTTCGATTCCTTTTTTTAAGAGCCAATTGTAGATTTCAAAATTCCCAAGAACTTTAGCTCCGGTATTTTTTGCAATTCTTTCAACATCTAAAATGTGATCGTAATGTGCATGTCAAATCAAAATATAATCCGCTTTTATAGCGTCAACGTCAATGTTTTTTGCTAATTCGTTTGCAGTAATAAAAGGGTCAAATAGAATGTTTTTTCCATTGGCTAAAACGGAGAAACATGAATGTCCATAATAAGTTACTTTCATAATAAAGCTTTTTGAATTAATAATTGCCTATAAGTTAGGTTTTTATAATTCAAATGATATGCCAGTGATTTTTGTTTAAATAAGAATTTAAAAAACCACGTTAGTTGATCAATACTTATTTTTTTGAAAACAAATTTTCTACAACCCAAGCCGGGCCAATCATTAAAAACTGAAGGTCTTTTAAGAAAGAAGGTTTTTTGCCTTCAATATTATGTCCGTAGAATTGTCCGATCCAGGCGATTACAAAAACACCAATTGAAAATGCCCACAACGGAAAAACCTGCCCGATATAATAATTTACAACCAGACAAATTACAGATAAAATGGCAATTTTAATCGCCATTGCAACGGATAATCGGATGTAAAAAATAAGAACAAAAAGGAGTACAACAACTGCCCAATTTTCAATAATTGGAGCATTTAATTTTAAAATATTAGCAATAAAACCACTCGGAATACTCATTAACAAACCCACTATCGAAAAGTAAATTGCAGGCACACAAACATAATGAATGGCCTTATTTTTGGGATTTTGATGACTTACTGCATATTCTTCAAACCATTGTTCTAATGTTCTCATTGTTTTGGATTTAGGTATACGTAAATCTAATAAAATTTTTGGTAGATGCAAAGGTTCAAAGAGGCAAAGGTACAGAGGTTTAAATTTGCGTAGGTTTTGTTAGATATTGCAAACTAAATAAGCTTTAGATTTTAGTTTCTTAGTTCTTTTGTAAGTTTAAGTCTTTGTAACTTTGAACCTTATTATACTCAAAAACTCCATCCCACAATTCATCAATTGTAATTAAAGCTTGATCAAGCGGAAGAACGTCCCATTTTCCGTTGGTTTCAATACCCAGACCAATGTTTTTTAATTTCTCTAAAGCATCTTTTACATTAAAATCAAGATCGGTTTTTAGATTTGTTTCAAACCAGGATTCAATTTGTGAGTCCAGTTCTTCTGCCATAAGAGGTTTGTTGCTTTTATACAAAAAAGTATAAGCCAGAATTGTTTCTTTAAGCACTTCTTCTTCAGAAGAATTTAAAAGCGAATAAAAAGCACCGCTATTGTTTCCGAGATTCTTAAAATAAAGACTGTCTGAGAGTATCTTAGAATATTTAATTTTCTTGTTTACAAAGTTGTTGTATTGGCGAAATAAATAAAGTGACAAAATTCCGAGTGCAATTAAACCTTGATTTAGTGATGTTTTACTGTTTAATAAATCAATAGTTTCACCAGATTCATAAGCATTGTACATGTTGATCAAAGCCGGAATTACTTTGGCACTTAAAAGTGAAATTCCACCAAAAATTCCCGGAACCCACAACAGCAGTTTGTCTGTAGTTGACATTCTTGGAATTGCATTTGGAAAAATTGTTTCTAGATCATTTTTAGGAACTCGCTTAAAGATTTTTAAAACCACTGATCCTGGTTCAATTGGCATTTTACCCAATTTGACTTTCTTTTGCTTTAGAAAATGGGTGTCGTTATAATGCAGATAAATCAAGACACGATCATAATATTCGATCTCAATTTCTTTCTTCCAAAAGAAATATTTCTTGACCTTTTCTTTCGATTTATGATGTCCGCGAACATATAATTCATAATCTTGAAAAGCATTAAAATCGATTGATAGTTTTAAGCCAATTAAATCAGAATCCTGAAACGCTTTGTTTAAAGTATCCTGATCGATGTGAGTATAATTTCCTTGTTTTAAAACCGTAAGCAATGTCTCTTTAAAAACCGAAAAATCACTTTTACCCATAAAACTTTTTCGCTCTTTTAAACTCAAATCAGGATCAAACAAAGCATAATTTTGTTTAAGATTTCGATTTAAATTAAAAGCTTCGTAATGAAAATAATGCTCAATAATATCAAACAGTTTTTTAAATTCATCAACTTTTTTAGGATCTTCAGCGAAGGTATTTATTTGTTGTTCGAGTAAGAATTCCTTGTTGAAGGGAATATAATTTTCTCGTGTCATATTTTTTCTTTGTAGGTTCTGAGGGACTAAGGTTCAAAGATACAAAGGTTTTTTTAAAAGGCTGTAAGGTTTTGAGTTTCTAAGAGGTTAATTAGATTTTAAAAAAAAAGCGAGACTTTTAATCGTAGGAATCGATTAGAAATCTCGCTTTAATTGTTCCAAAAAAAATGACATCATTTAAATAATCTTCCATTAAGGAAAATTATATTTTAAAAGTAAAATTATTCAGGGCAATTTTACCACTTAATAAAGTTTTGACAATGCGTATTTATACGGGTTTTTAGAAAACCGTAAAATCAGAGATATTCATGAAGTTTTTAGGGTAAGTATTTTGCGAGGTAAAACAGAAAATATTACCTAAGTTAATTGAGTTCAGGTTTTTTTAACTCAATTACTTTTTCAATAAATTGTATTAGATTTTTTCTTTCTAACGAAAATAAAGCAGTTTCATCTTCGGTACTAAGATATAAATCAGCAATACTTATAGCGTCCATTTTGTTGTTTGTATAATGATGCTCAGCATAGCTTATAAGATTGTCTAAAAAAAGATCACGCTGCCTTCCTTTTTCCAGTGTTTCTTTGTTTCCTTCTTTTATTTTATCCATTTCTGATTCCGGTAAATCTATAGTTAGGTAAGTGTAATCTACAGGAACTTTTGATAGCATTTCTTCAGAAACTTTTCCCTTGCCGTAGCAATAAGCGCAGGGTGCAGGTACCCATTTTAATTGTCTGTTTAAACGTTTTATATCATCCCAATCAACAAAAGCTTTTCCTAGACATCTGGGGCATTCTAAATCTGATTTTCTAAATAGTTTTTTGAAAATGGTCATTTTTCTACAATTTTTTAACGATTAGTGGCGTTGCGAATATAATTATTTATGTAGGAAAAATTGTTTTGGTGAAGTTTTTTTTGAAGAAAAGATTTACGGTTACTGGAAACTATAAGCTTTTAAAAAACGACAAATTTTGTTTTACAACTTTTTGAAAGAATTTTTGAGAAACATAGTGTGCATTTGTATGGTTTATACTTTATGGAGTGGATACATAAACTATTCATAATAAAACCATGATCCTAGCATGAGCTATTTCTATTAGTCTACCTTACGAAAAAAACAATGGGAATAGAACAGAAAGTTAGGCGGGTTGAGGAATTGTTTGACCGTCTTGAAATTGAAATAACCGCTTTCAAATCTGAAACTCATTTGTATTGCAACGCAGGCTGTGGTAAATGCTGTTCTAAACCAAACATAGACGCTTCTCCTTTAGAATTTTTACCTTGGGCGTTTCATTTATTTTTAAATGGCAAAGCCGAGGAAACCTTAGAAGAATTAAACAATTCGTCTACTAAAAACTGCCTTTTATATCGACCACTTTCCGTATTAGAACATCATAAAGGAAGTTGTAGCAATTACCGTTATCGCGGATTAATATGCCGTCTTTTTGGTTATGCTGCAAACACAGACAAATACGGGAAACTAAGATTAGCCACCTGCAAAATTATTAAAGAAGAACAACAACAAAACTTTAATGAAGCCGAAGAAGCCATTAACAAAGGGGAATATGTACCCATTTTTACTGATTATTATATGCAGCTTGCACAAATTGATTATAAAATGGGAATGACTTTACTGCCTATAAACGAAGCGCTAAAAAGAGCTATTGAAGAGGTTTTACATTATTACGCCTACAGACCATTTCCGGGTGGACTTGAAAACATTGCTTAAGAAGATTTTTATTAGGTCTACAATTTATGAGAAAATTAAAAAGCTGCGCGAAACCCGAAGATATTTGCGCAGCTTTTTATGAAAAGACTATATAAGGTTGAAATTTCAAAATCTATATTGTTATTACTATTAGGTTTGAAATATATTTCATGCAATTAGTACTAAACCCAACTTATAATGAAGCAGAGGAGTTTCCAAAATTCATTCCCCAATTGATTCCAAATAATGTCAATAAATTGTCAGTAGTATTAAAATCCTTGCCAAATCCCCCAGTAAGAGTGATGTCCTTGTTGATGGCAAAACTGATATTTCCAACAGATCTTTTACTTGAAATAGAGCCATTTCTATTTATGTACTCGTATGCAAAGGAAAATTTACCCAAATCCATACTAATTTTGCCTCCAAAATCTCTATAGTAATTTGTTGAAAAGTCAATTCCGTTAGTAGAATTAAATCCATCTTCTATATAGCGGCTAGTTATAAGTAAGTTGATATAATTGTTTGTACTGCTTTGTTCATCATCTTCATTTATAATAAGACTAAATTCTCCAGTAAGCCATGCTCCCAGACGATTAACTGTGCCGGAATTTACGGAATTGTCTGTAAAAAGATCACTATATGCTCCGGCAACATCTACTTTAAAAATAGGTTTTATTGTTTTCTGAAATTTTTTAAATCGTTCATCAACTTTCTGCTTTTCTAAGTAAAATTTTTTCAAAGCCTCTTCTTTATCTGGCCCTTGAGGCATGGTTAAAATTTCCATCGGAGGGCTTGCGAGTTGAGATAATGCGTTAGCTAGTTCAGTTGCATTATCCATAACTTTTTTCTTATTATAGAAACGGATTAAAGTAGTTCTCGCTCCAATCGCGAATGTTTTGTTCTCGCTGTCACCTTCAATATTTTCGTAATCTTTTTTTAAATAAGCAAATGATATAGTTGTAGTATTAAGTCCACTAAAGGGATTTTGTTTTAGTTCTCCCTTGTCATCATAAACACCAATGTATTTATAATAGGTCCTATTTTTACTCTTTGGATTTATAAAGAAATAAGGTGCTACTTCTATTGCCATGCTTTCTCCAAAGTTGCTTTGAACATGCAATGCAAGAGCCTTAACATTTTCTGGTGTGTAAATGTCAGTAACCGTTTCTTCAAGTAGCAAAAATGAAGGACTGGTATTATTAGACATCTGAAACTCATTCAAATTAACTTGTCCAAAGGATGCGGTTGTCCCTATGAAAATAAATACTATTAAGGAATATAACGTCTTCATATTTTAAAATGTTAGATTAACAGATGAGTATACAATGAAAAAGTTTTGTGTAATCTTCTGTTTATATACTTGTAATTCTACTTTTTGATTATCATATAAAAGACTATTGCTAACCTGAGTTACATTCATAATGGCATCTATATTTCCAGTTGAAACAAAAAATGATGATACAACCGAAAGTCCTTTATGAGTTAATAATGAAACAGTACCCAAGTCTGTAGTAAACTTATATTGAGTGCTTTTTTTTACAATTACATCATTTATACTAACATTAGTTGCAACAACAGCATCAGAACTTATGTTTACTTGTAATTTAACCACTGTATTCTCTGGAATGTTTAACGTGTCCATTTTGAAATTGTATTTAAGTTTATGATTAAGAATACTTTTTGATTTATTCAATATTGGCAATGTAAAAATCAATTGTCTTTTTAATATCTAAATAAAACTGGGCCAACTTTGTAAAGTCCTTTGAGTTTGCTTGCATTTTAAAATTTTTAGAAGATAAAATAGAAAGGATTAAAAAAAACTTTAACAAAATTAACAATTGTTTAAGAAATAACAATGGGTATTTATACGGTTTTTTATTACAAAAATAAAAAAGCTCAACAATTTAAAGTTGAGCTTTTTATAAAGTTATAATTAAGAAATCTCTATTTGAAAAAACTATCCAATAAAATCTGGTATTTTCTCCCCACAGGAATAATTTCTTGATTAGATAAGGTAATCGTTTTAAAAGTTTTAGAAGATATTTCGCGGGTATTTACAATGTACGAACGATGTACCTGAACGAAATCAGTACTATTTATTTCGTCGGCAATGCTTGATAGCGAACCATAAATAATTAGGGGAGATTTTAGTTTTTTGCTGTACAATTTCATGTAGTTGCCCAGACTTTCAATATAAAGAATATCGCTCAAAAGAGTATCAATCATTTGACCGTTGGCGCGGTACGAAAGTGTTCTTTCGCTGGCAGTATTTTCTTTTTTAAGACTTTTACCTGAGTAAAAAGTTTTGGCTTTTTCGATTGCTTTAGAGAATTTTTCAAACGAAATAGGTTTCAGTAAATAATCAATCGCATCGTTTTGATACGCTGAAAGGGCAAAGTCAGAATAAGCTGTGGTAACAATAGTTATAGGGCGATTAGGTTGTAATTCCATCAATTCAATACCTGAAATTACAGGCATATTAATGTCCAGGAAAATAATATCATACTTGTTTTCATTGAGCATTTTTACTGCTTCCATGCCGCTGAACGCACTTCCGGAATGTTCCAGATCGTCACATCTTGCAATGTGCGAAGCTAGCGCCTTATGTGCAGGCGTTTCATCATCAATGATCAGGCAACGATAGGTAAGTCCCATATATTCAGTTTTACACTAAAAGTATTTTTTTCTCTTTTGCAGCTCAGTTCATGTTTCAAGCCGTAGACTTCAAGCCGTCTTTTTAGATTTTCGATTCCAATTCCTGTACCCGAAAGTCTGGAACCTGATTCTAAATAATTATTTTTTAGAGTAAACGATAAATATCGTGATTTTACTTTTAAATCCAGTGAAATAAATGGTTCGGCAGTTTCTGCTGAAAACTTAACGGCATTTTCTACCAAAGGCAAAAAAAACAAAGGTGGAATATCGATGTTGTTAAAATCGCCTGTATAATTTTGAGTCACATTTAATCTATCGTTTCGAAAAGTATAATATTCAATGTATTTTTTAATAAAACCTATTTCTTCGGCAACCAGAACATAATCTTTTTTGGTAGCTTCAATTTGGTAGCGCAACATGTCTGAAAGGTTCAAAATCCTGTCCGGAACTTTATCGGGTTCTGTCAGAGATTCTCCATATAAATTATTCATCGCATTCAGTAAAAAATGCGGATTAAGCTGTTGTTTCAAAAATAAAAGCTCAGACTTGAAATTCATAATGTCTTTATCTGTATCCATGATTTTTTTAGTGATTACAACATGAATAAAATAAAAAAACATTCCGTTGATAATAAGCGATAATATTTGAAGTGTTTTGAAATTTCCTAAACCCATAAGAGGGAAAAACCAATTCATAAAAAAGTAAAAACAAGTCCAGTAAATGACGAAAAGTGTAAAGAATGTTTTAATCTTTTTTTTGAATAAGAAAGGTTTGATGATAAAAAGATTGAAAATAGTAATCCATACAATACAAGGAAAATAGCCAACGGTTATTTTACTGATCATGTACGACCAACTATGGCCGTCTAATCGTATTTCGTCATAAACACAGGCCAAAATCACCAAAAATATAAAAGTGTGTACGATGAGGTTTCGGAGAAAAAAGTTCTGATATATTTTGAGAATCGTCATAACGGCAAAATTAACGAAATAGTATAGTTTTTACTTTTTTAGGAGCCATAATTATACAAACGCCATTGGTATAAATAATACGCCATTGGTATAATTAAGCTATTATAGTCAGGACTTCGCAATTACATTTGCCTCGAGATTTAATCCTCTTTCTTTAATCAAACGTTGAAATTTCATTGGCTTATGAAAAAAACAAAAATCATTTGTGTTTTAATTGTATTTGCGTCTATGCGAACAGTTGCTCAGGAAAAAGACGCTCCAATAAAAACGGTTGCAAAAGTGGTAACTGATAAATTTCCGACCACGAGAATTTTGGACGTACAATACGAACAGTTAGGGCCAACTAATTTTGATTCGAAGCTTTTTGGAGAACGTTTTGAAAGAGGAAGAATTGAAAGTCATAACCGATTTAAAGTAGCAATCAATGTGCCTTTTTTTAGTTCACAATCTAAAAGGTTTGTTTTAACAAGTTCACTGCGTTATAAATATGAAACCTATGAATTTGGTGATATTTATAACTACAATGCAGTAACAACTCATACGAGAGAAAAAGAGGAAATTCATTTTTTTGCAGCTGCTTTAAGTGCAACTTACGTTTCGACGCTTTTTCATAAACCTGTTATTTACAATGCGACTGTTACTGTAGACGGAAATCAGGATAATTTTCAGCGTGTAAAAGGCTTTCTTACCGCCAATATCGTCCTGAAAAGAACGGCCAACACAACTCTTACCGTTGGAGCTTTGGTCATGTTAGATCCTTCGTCGATTATTCCGGTTACACCACTTTTGACCTATAATCATAAATTTGAAAATTCAAAATGGGATATTGATTTCATTTTGCCACAACGTTTACAGTTTAGGAGAGAATTGTTAGAAAATGGAAGAATTTCCTTAGGAACTGAATTGAACACAGAAAGTTTTTACTTAAATTTAAACAATTCAAAATTGAAAGGAATTTATGAATTGAATCAGTTGGAATTGAAGTCGGGAATTACATATGAATACCGCTTTACGCCAAGAATTATTGGAGTAATTAAAGGCGGTGTTAATAATGTTATGAGTGTACGTATAACAGAAAAAGGGGAGCGAACGTCTGAGTATGTATATGATCAGAAGGAAGATGCACAGGGATATTTTAGATTTGGGATTTCCTATAATCCGTTTTAAAAGTAGATTTTAAATTAAAGAAGTATTAAAATTAACAATTATGATTGTTGAAGTTTTTAAAACAAATGTTCAAAAAGAAGCAGACAAAAATTACGTTATTGCTGTTATTCAAAATCAATTTCCCAATTATAAAATCAATTTTGATTTAGAAGACTGCGACAAGATATTAAGAGTTGAAGGCATTGATTTAGAACCCAAAAGTATAATTGATTTCGTAAATTGTCTCGGGTATATATGTATAAAACTAGAGTAAAATTAATGTGCCAATTAGAAAATGAGATGATTATTATGCGCTATCTATAAAATTTTCTAATTTTCTAATTGACACATTATCTCAATTGGCATATTTTCTAATTGACAAATTTTCTACATTTGTTCTCTTATGAAAAAAGCTTTCCAACTCTTCGACTTTACTCAAAAAGTCAATTATAAAAATGAAATTTTAGCCGGTTTAACAGTTGCAATGACGATGATTCCCGAATCGTTGTCGTTTGCTATTTTAGCAGGATTTCCGCCTCTTGTGGGTTTATATGCTGCTTTTATTGCTGGTTTAGTCACTGCTATTTTTGGAGGAAGACCCGGAATGATTTCTGGTGGAGCAGGAGCTACAGTTATTGTTTTGATTGCTTTAATGAAATCTCACGGAATCGAATATGTTTTTGCAGCTGTCGCGCTAGGCGGTGTGGTGCAAATTTGCATCGGACTTTTTAAACTCGGAAAATTTATTCGATTAGTTCCCCAATCCGTTATGTTTGGTTTTGTAAACGGTTTGGCGGTGGTGATTTTTATGTCGCAGTTAGAACAGTTTAAAACCGTAGTTAATGGTCAGGTTTCCTGGTTGCAAGGAACTCCTTTGTATATTATGTTAGGTTTAGTTGCGTTGACGATTGCAATTGTTTTGCTTTTTCCAAAACTTACTAAAACAATTCCAGCTTCTTTAGTAGCAATTTTAGTGGTGTTTGCAGTAGTACTTTTATTTAATATTGAAACCAAAACAGTCGAAGATATTGCTTCAGTTCAAGGTGGATTTCCTCCATTTCATATTCCAAATATTCCATTTTCTTTTGAGACTTTTAAAGTGATTTTTCCATATTCAGTAATTGTTGCTGCAGTTGGTTTGACTGAAGGTTTGCTTACGCTGAATTTAGTCGATGAAATTACCGGAACCCGCGGCAACAGTAACAGAGAATGTATTGCTCAGGGAAGTTCGAATATCTTAAACGGTTTCTTTTTTGGAATGGGAGGATGTCCGATGATTGCTCAAACTCTGGTGAATCTTTCTGCCGGATCAAGAGCCAGACTTTCAGGCATAATTGCTTCTTTGACTATTTTGTTAATCATACTTTTTGGAGCGCCGGTAATTGGAAAATTGCCAATGGCGGCTTTGGTTGGTGTAATGATGATGGTTGCAATTACTACTTTTGAATGGGCGAGTTTTAGAATCATAAACAAAATGCCTAAGCACGATATTTTTGTTGGAATTCTGGTTGCAGTAATTACAATTCTATTGCACAATTTGGCTTTGGCGGTTCTGATTGGGGTGATTGTTTCAGCTTTGGTTTTTGCTTGGGAAAGTGCCAAAAGAATCCGTGCAAGACATTTTATAGATGAAGCAGGAGTGAAGCATTATAAAATTTATGGTCCATTATTTTTTGGTTCTATAACAGCTTTCGTCGAAAAGTTTGATATCGCAAACGATCCAAATCATGTCATTATTGACTTTAAAGAAAGCCGTGTAGCTGATATGTCTGCAATTGAAGCGTTGAATAATTTAACTAAGAAATACAGTCAACTTGATAAAGTGATCGAACTACAGCATCTAAGCCCAGATTGTCGGGAATTATTAAAAAATGCAGAAGCAGTTGTCAAAGTAAATGTAATTGAAGATCCTACATACAAAGTGGTTTCTTAATGTGTCAATTTGATAATTATCTAATTAGTAAGCATGTTTTTTACTTCGCTAAACTTGCCATCTACTTCGTCGATTTTTAATCCAAGAATATAAGCAATTAAAGGATAAACGGAAACATTTTGAAATGAACCAACCTCTTTATCTACTTTAAAAGCGGGACCTTTTGCATAGAAAACAGCCTGCATATCTTTTTGTTTATTGTCATAGCCATGAGTTCCGCCTCTTACGTTTTGGCCTTTTTTGGTTACTAAACTATATCCTTTTTGGGCTTCGATAACAAAATCATGAACGCGTGGATTTGTACCATAATGCAGTCTTTTAGGAACTTCACTTGATTTCCAGAATTTAATATGTGGAACTTTTTTTAAAGCTTTTGCGATAGAATCCTGGAAGCCAGGTTTTGCCTGAAGACTCATAATGGGGTTGATTACATCTTTATAACCCAACCATTCCGGTTTTAGATAATCCAGAATAGCTACTTTTTTATCATTGCTAATATCGGCCATTCCGTGATCTGAAACAATAATCAGATTGATTTGTTTTCCGATGGATAATTGATCCAGTTTAGCTGATAATTGTCCCATAACCGAATCCATTTTGTGAACCATTTTTTCGTTTTCAGGAGAAAGCGGACCAAAATTATGACCAGTATGATCTGGTTCGTCAAAATATAAAGTAACCAAATGTGGGCGTTGCTTTTCAGGAAGTTGCAACCATTTTATAATGGTATCAATTCTATTTCCGTACGGAATTTTATTGTCGTAATTTTTGTAAATACCAGGTCTTTTTTTATCCGTATCAGATCCTGGCCAGAAGAAAGAAGCGCTTTTTACACCTTGTTGTTCAGCTACATTCCAAATAGGATTTCCACCATAAAAACGGGAATCGTTTTTGGCATTTGTCGATAAAGAAAAAGATTCGTTTAAAGTCGAATCATAAAAAACATTATTGATAATGCCATGATGATCTGGATAAAGTCCGGTCACAATCGCATAATGATTCGGGAAGGTTTTACTTGGATAAGACGGTCGCATAGATTTTGCATGAACGCCTTCTTTAGCTATTTTATTTAGATTTTGAAGTTTAAAATGCTTTGCATAATCCCAACGAAATCCATCCATAGAAACTAATACGACATAATTGTCTTTGGAAGATTGTGAATAGGAAAATGCGGTAAGAAGTAAGAATGTAAAAGATAATAGGTGAGTTGTAAATTTTCTCATTTTGCAATTTTAATAGAACTGCAAAGATATCGATAACTGATTTTTTAAAGAAAAAGAGAATGTTAAACTAAATGAAAGTTTGCAGCGAATTTCACGAATTTGCACAAATTTTTAAGTACAGTTGTTCGAATATTAATTCGTGAAAATTCGTGAAATTCGTGGCGAAAAAAAATCTTTTTAATCTATAAAATCTGTGGCAAAAAAAAACGCCAGATTAAAATCTGGCGTTTTAAATTTTAAGAAGTTAGAACGATTACATCATTCCTGGCATACCGCCACCCATTGGCATTCCGCCAGCGCTTTCTTCTTTAATATCAATTAATGCACATTCTGTAGTTAAGATCATTCCTGCAACAGAAGCAGCATTTTCTAGCGCTACACGAGTTACTTTTTTAGGATCGATAATTCCAGCTTTAAGCATATCTACGTATTCGTCAGTTTTAGCATTGTATCCAAAATCACCAGAACCTTCAGCAACTTTTGCCACAACTACAGAACCTTCAAGACCTGCATTTTCAACAATAGTTCTTAATGGAGATTCAACAGCGCGAGAAACAATCTGAATTCCAGTTGCTTCATCAGCATTGTCAGCTTTGATTCCAGCTAATGCAGCTTTTGCTCTTAATAAAGCAACACCACCACCAGCAACAATTCCTTCTTCTACAGCAGCACGAGTAGCGTGTAAAGCATCGTCAACTCTGTCTTTTTTCTCTTTCATTTCAACTTCAGAAGCTGCACCAACGTAAAGAACAGCAACACCACCAGCTAATTTAGCCAAACGCTCTTGCAATTTTTCTTTATCATAATCAGATGTAGTAGTTTCCATCTGACCTTTAATTTGGTTTACTCTGTTTTTGATGATATCAGCTTCACCAGCACCACTTACAATTGTAGTGTTGTCTTTATCGATAGAAACTCTTTTTGCAGTTCCTAACATTTCGATAGTTGTATTTTCAAGAGTATATCCTCTTTCTTCAGAAATTACAGTTCCACCAGTTAAGATTGCGATATCTTCTAACATTGCTTTTCTTCTGTCTCCAAAACCTGGAGCTTTTACAGCAGCAATTTTAAGAGCACCTCTTAATTTGTTTACTACAAGAGTTGAAAGAGCTTCTCCGTCAACATCTTCAGCAATAATTAATAATGGCTTTCCTGATTGAGCAACTGGCTCTAAAACAGGTAGTAACTCTTTTAAAGAAGATACTTTTTTGTCGTATAATAAGATGTATGGAGAGTCTAATTCAACTTCCATTTTCTCAGGGTTTGTTACGAAGTAAGGAGAAAGATATCCTCTGTCAAATTGCATACCTTCAACAACATCAACATATGTATCTGTTCCTTTAGCCTCTTCAACAGTAATTACACCTTCTTTACCAACTTTAGCGAAAGCAGTAGCGATCAAATCACCAATAACTTCGTCATTATTTGCAGAGATAGAAGCAATTTGTTTGATTTTATCAGAATCACTTCCAACCACTTTAGCTTGTTTAGCCAAGTCAGCAACGATAGCTTCAACAGCTTTATCGATACCACGTTTCAAATCCATTGGATTTGCACCTGCAGCAACGTTTTTCAAACCTTCTTTTACGATTGCCTGAGCTAAAACTGTAGCAGTTGTAGTTCCGTCACCCGCTAAATCATTAGTTTTAGAAGCTACTTCTTTAACCATTTGCGCGCCCATATTTTCTAATGGGTCTTTTAATTCGATTTCTTTTGCAACAGAAACACCATCTTTAGTAACCGTTGGTCCACCAAATGATTTTCCGATAATTACGTTACGACCTTTTGGTCCAAGAGTTACTTTTACAGCATTTGCTAATGCATCAACACCACGTTTTAATCCGTCACGTGCTTCAATATCAAATTTTATATCTTTTGCCATTTTTCTTTTTTGTTTAAAGTTTGAGTTGTTTCAAGTTTCCTCGATACTTATATTCTTGAGACTTATGTATTTTTAGATTATTGCAAGAATATCATCCTCACGCATAATCAAATAATCAGTTCCTTCAAGTTTTAATTCTGTTCCAGCATATTTACCATAAAGAACAGTATCACCAACTTTTACGGTCATAGTATGATCTTTAGATCCATTTCCTACTGCAACTACAGTTCCTTTTTGTGGTTTCTCTTTGGCAGTATCTGGAATAAAAATCCCTGACGCAGTTTTAGTCTCAGCTGCTACAGGCTCAATAAGTACGCGGTCTGAAAGCGGTTTAATGTTTAATGCCATGATTTTATATTATTATAGGTTTATATTTTATTAATGTTCAAAGAACTTTCAGAAATTGTGCCATGCTCTTAAAACTGACATTATTTCTTAAAAAAAATGCCAGCTTTGACAGGCTGGCATTTTATATTTATATCTAAAGTATTATTTTGCTGCAGGAGTTGCCGGAGCAGGTGTTTGTTGAACCGGAGCGGCTGGTGTGTTAGCAGCAGGAGCTTCAGTTTTTTCAATGATTTTAGAATCAGAATCACTTAATGATCCTGTAAAGCTTAAGCTTGAAAGCAAAATTAAAGCAATCAAAATAGTAGCTAGTGTCCAGGTACTTTTATCTAAAAAGTCTGTTGTTTTTTGTACTCCACCTAACATTTGAGTTCCGCTGATAGTAGACGACAATCCGCCTCCTTTAGGGTTTTGAACCATGATTACTACGATCAATAGAAAACAAACTATTGTGATTAAAACTAAAAAAATTGAAAATGTGCTCATTGCTTAATTATTATTGTTATTTTGTTGTAAAATCTTTATATCCGAAATACGGTCTGCAAAGAAACTAATTTTTTCTGGATATTTCAAAATTAATATTTCATATGCTTGTATTGCTTTTGTATATTTCTTTTGTTCCAAATATACCCTGGCCAAAGTCTCTGTCATTAAGTAGGAATTATCCTCTTGATTGATATCAAATTGTACAGTAGGGTTTATAGCAACTTGTTTTATAGGAGAAATTTTTGGGTTAGTCTCAATAAACTTATCGATTATTTCGGCTTTTTTCTTTTTCTCTTCGTCAATTATTTCGACTACGGCTTTTGGTTCTGCTTTTGGTTCAACAGTTTTTTCAATTTGTTTTACCTCTTCGGGAGCTTTTGGTGCTTCTTCTGTTCGGTCAATAGGTTCAGTTTTGGCCAATTGCAGCCATTCCTGAAAAGAGTGTTTTTCATTAACAGAAAAATCTATTGGTTTTCCTATTTCCAGATTCTCTTCTGCAATTTTTACAGTTTCCGAAACCTCGACTTCTTTAGGCTCTTCAGCTTCTTTTGCTTCCTCAAAAACGACTGTTGAAGCTTCTTTAATAGAATTTAAGATTGATTTCTCAATTGGATCAACTCGTACTTCCGGAATTTCATCATCATCAACTGTTTCATCAAAAAAGGTTGAAGTCGCTATTTTAACAGGCTGTTCAATAATAAGCTCAACTTTTGGTTCGTCAACTTTTATTACTTCTTCAAAAATTATGTTTGTTTCTTCTTTAACAGGCGTTAAAATTGACTGCTCAATAACAGGATCAGTTTTTGGTTCCTCGATTATTACAGGTTCTTCAAAAGTTGCTGTTGTTACTTCTTCGAAAGAATCTAAAAATGATTGCTCACTAATTGGCTCAAATTTAATCTCTTCTACTTTTAGAGGTTCTTCAAAAGTTGTTGTCGCCACTTCTTTAAAAGAATCTAAAATTGATTGCTCACTAATAGGTTCAATTTTATGCTCTTCTGTTTTTAAAGGTTCTTCAAAGGTTATGTTTGTCTCCTCTTTTATAGAAGTTAAAACAGGCTGTTCAACAACAGGATCAATTTTTGGCTCCTCGATTATTGCAGGTTTTTCAAAAGTAACAGTTGTAGCTTCTTTAATAGAATCTAAAATTGATTTCTCGATTGGATCAATGCGAACCTCTATGACTTTTTTAATTTGTTCTGCCGAGATGATTTCGCTGTCAAAAACAGTGATATTCAAAAGGTCTTTCAGCTTTCTGTCGTAGTATTCACTTTGGATAGAAGTAAAAGTTTCCGAAGTTATAAAATCAAA
Source organism: Flavobacterium sp. JAS (assembly GCF_020991455.1). GTDB lineage: Bacteria > Bacteroidota > Bacteroidia > Flavobacteriales > Flavobacteriaceae > Flavobacterium. Next base: position 241,545 of record NZ_JAJMOX010000008.1, on the reverse strand, counting down.
TAAAACAGAACGATCTGTTGTATAAACGGCCGCAACTTTTAAAGCATAATTATACTTAAAGCTGTTTTGATCATAAAGTCCTTTTAATCGCAATGCACGTGCACTTTGAAAATATGGAAATTCATTCAAAACACTTCCTAATGCATCCGCTTGCTTTTCTGTAATAGCATCGGGTTTGTTCATTAAGTAGGTATAATCAGTTACGTTCATTATTTATTGTTTAATCGTTTATTTGTTTATCTGTCTATTCGGGAATTTGTTTAATCGATTTGACGATTAACCGATTTAACAAATCAACATTTTACCACTTAGCAAGTGACTCATTAAAAATATCCTGAGTAATTCTCTCAAAAATAGTTTTGAGGGCTTCATTCAGAATAGCTCCGGTTGGAAGACCTGATCCCGGAAAGTCATAGTAAAACTCAAATGACTTTTCAAAATCATCTGTTTCTTTCTTTTTATTGGTAAACCTAACTTGTACACGAATTGTTAAACGGTTTTGTGCTGCTCCCACATCACCACCTGATGTCACAGCGGTTGCCGTCATTGGTGTTGTTCTGTAATCTACAATTTCGCCTTCATAAACTAAATCTCCACCACTGCTAACTAAGTTTAAATTGGTTTGACCCATAATTAGATCTTGTAGCGCGAGCGTAAATTGTCTGTCGATTCCCGGTTCAACTAAATCAGCATTATTCTGAAAGAAATTAACCTGAAAAGTTTTGGCGTCAATTTTTCCTGTTCCTGTAAAATTATAAACGTTGCAACCGCTTAATAAAAAGAGGCTCATCAGGGCAAGTAAAGAATATATTTTTTTCATAAAAATCATTATAGTAATAAATTCCAATCTTAAAAATTACTTCGTAATTTGTTAGTGCTTTGGTTTAAAATTTAATTTTTTTCAAATATAACAATTTGGAATTTGGAATTTATTTTTTGGAATTTTCTATTTAGAGATCAAATTGTTTAATTTTTCTATATAAAGTTCGTTCAGAAATACCTAATTCATCTGCAGCAGCTTTTCGTTTACCTTTATTTTTTTCTAATGATTTTTTGATCATTTCGATTTCTTTTTGCTCTAAACGTAAAATTTCTTCTTCCTCAATTGTTTCTGCGAATAAGTAATTATCGTCCTGCATCTGATAATTTTCTTCGCGGGTTGCAGGCGTCATGACAGCAGTTCTTGGCTCTTCTTCAAAATCTATTTCGCTTTCGTTTTCCTGCGAACCATATATTTTCTGAATCAGATTTGGATTGATGTCTTGTACTTTTGTGCCATTTTTCATCAATTCTAAAGTGAGCTTTTTCAAGTCATTCAGGTCACTTTTCATATCAAAAAGCACTTTGTACAAGATGTCTCTTTCGGTACTAAAATCACTTTCTTTTTTCTTGTCGCTAATTACAGAAGGTAAATTGCTTCCTTCATTAGTAGGAAGATAAGATTGTAAAGTGGCTAATGTAATATCACGATTGGTTTCTAAAACCGAAATTTGTTCCGCTACATTTCGCAACTGACGAATGTTACCATTCCATCTGAATTTTTGCAAAAGTTGAACTGCATCGTCGTCTAACTTTAACGGAGGCATTTTATATTTATGCGCAAAATCAGCAACAAATTTTCTGAATAACAAATGTATGTCTTCGTTTCTTTCGCGTAAAGGCGGTAAAGTAATTTCGACAGTTGTCAAACGATAATACAAATCCTCACGGAATTTTCCTTTTTCAATAGCATTGAATAAGTTCACGTTTGTAGCTGCTACGATTCTCACGTTCGTTTTTTGAACTTGAGATGAACCTACTTTTATAAACTCACCATTTTCAAGTACACGAAGTAAACGAACTTGAGTTGTTAAGGGTAATTCACCAACTTCATCAAGGAAGATAGTTCCGCCATCGGCTACTTCAAAATAACCTTCACGTGTACTTGTTGCGCCCGTAAAAGCACCTTTTTCGTGACCAAAAAGCTCACTATCAATAGTTCCTTCCGGAATTGCTCCACAGTTTACTGCAATATATTTACCATGCTTTCTGTGTGAAAGCGAATGGATTATTCTTGGAATGTTTTCTTTACCAACACCACTTTCCCCAGTTACCATTACCGAAATGTCAGTAGGAGCAACCTGAATGGCTTTTTCAATGGCGCGATTTAATTTAGGATCGTTTCCAATAATCTCAAATCGCTGTTTTATTGCTTGAACTGTTTCCATGTGTAATTTTGTTTCAAGTTTTTATTTGTTTCAGGTTTCAAGTTTATCATTGAAACCGAAATTTAACTTTTAACCTCGTGCTTATATTTTTATTTAAGGTTTAGATTTCAAGTTACGTAAATAACCTGAAACTTGAAACCTGAAACAATTTTTAATTCATCTCGGAATATCCTACTGCTTCACCTTTTAAAGTTCCGCTGGTGCAACTTGTGATTTTTACATTTACGAAATCTCCAATTTTATAATTCTCTTTTGGGAAAACCACTGTAATGCTTTGAGAATTTCTTCCTGAGAATTCTTCGGTTGATTTTTTGGAAACCTTTTCAACTAAAACTTCAACAATTTGTCCAACGAATTCCTCGCTTCTAAACCAAGCGTGTTTTTGTTGTAAATCGACAATTTCCTGTAATCTTCTGGCTTTAGTTTCTTCAGGAACATCATCTTCCATTTTTCTTCCGGCCAAAGTTCCAGGACGTTCAGAATACGAATACATATAACCAAAATTATATTTCACATATTCCATCAAACTCATTGTATCTTGATGATCTTCTTCGGTTTCTGTTGGGAAACCAGCAATCATATCTTGGGAAATCGAAGCATTTGGAATAATCGCCTTGATTTTATCAATCAAAGCCATATATTCTTCACGACTATGCAAACGATTCATTTCTTTTAGAATTCTGTTACTTCCAGATTGAACTGGCAAGTGAACGTGTTTACAAATATTTGGATATTTCGCAATAACGTGCAAAATACTCTCATGCATATCCTGCGGATTAGAAGTCGAGAATCTAATACGCATTTTAGGAAAACCAACAGCAACCATTTCAAGCAATTGATCAAAATCGACGGCAGTTGCTTTTTGCATTTCAGATGCGTTTACAAAATCTTTTTTCAAACCGCCACCGTACCAAAGGTAACTGTCAACGTTTTGACCTAAAAGTGTAATTTCCTTAAAGCCTTTATCCCATAAATCCTGAATTTCCTTCATTATACTCTGCGGTTCACGACTACGCTCACGTCCGCGTGTAAAAGGTACAACACAAAACGTACACATATTATCGCAACCACGAGTGATCGAAACCAAAGCTGTAATTCCATTACTCATCAAACGAACCGGCGAAATATCTCCGTAGGTTTCCTCTTTCGATAAAATTACATTAATAGCGTCGCGGCCTTCCTCAACTTCCACCAATAAATTTGGCAAATCTTTATAAGCATCAGGTCCAACAACAAGATCGACTATTTTTTCTTCCTCTAGAAATTGGCTTTTCAAACGCTCAGCCATACAGCCCAAAACGCCCACTTTCATTTTCGGATTAATACGTTTCACCGCATTATATTTCTCCAGACGTTTACGAATAGTTTGCTCCGCCTTATCTCGAATCGAGCAGGTATTTACAAGAACCAAGTCGGCATCTTCAAGAGTTTGTGTGGTGTTATATCCGTTTATTGATAAGATAGAAGCTACGACTTCACTGTCCGAAAAATTCATCGCACAACCGTAACTTTCTATAAAAAGTTTCTTAGTATTCTCAGGTTTATTCTCCAAAACAAGACTTTCGCCCTGTTTGCTTTCCTCAATAATCTTTTCCATTGTATAATTTCAAAGTGCAAAGATAACGTAAATGCGGTCAATGTGACAAGATGGCAGAAAAGAAATTTTAGATTTTGGAGTTAAGATTTTAGATTGTTGATTAACGATTGCTGGTTGTGGATTTTAATAATAGCGACGTAAATAATGATCAAGTAAAAAAAATGTAGATAAAGAAGATTAATCTAAAATCAACAATCTAAAATCTTAACTCTAAAATCTAAAATAATTTGTAGCTATTTCCAGCTTTCCGTTTCATCCCGATAGCTATCGGGACATAAAAAACGCAAAGTTTCTAATGTTTTAAAAAGAGCTTCCATTGGTCGCTTTTTTAAAACAAGAAACTTTTGCATTTTTTACTCCGGGCTTTACAGTACAATCTGGGCTAGGGATTTAGGATGAAAAAAGAACATTTCTCGGTCTTGAACCTTTAAAAATTATACCTATATATATAATAGGTAGGAATACAGATAAATCTGCAATTTTAAGAAACATAATATTAAAATAACTCAAAAATGCATTCGCAAGGCTGATATTTAAAAAAAATAGATACTTTTGTTGCAGAAAAATAGAGCAATGGCAAAGAATTTAGTAATAGTGGAGTCACCTGCAAAGGCGAAAACGATAGAGAAATTTCTGGGAAGTGATTTTCAAGTAGAGTCAAGTTACGGACATATCGCAGACTTACCATCAAAGGAAATAGGTGTAGATGTTGAGAATGGTTTTAAGCCTAAATATGAAGTTTCTCCAGATAAAAAAGCTTTAGTAAGTAAACTGAAAACACTATCTAAGAATGCCGAAATGGTTTGGTTAGCAAGCGATGAGGACCGCGAGGGAGAGGCTATTTCATGGCACTTGGCGGAAGAACTAAAACTAGATGTTAAAAAAACTAAGCGAATTGTTTTTCACGAAATTACAAAATCAGCGATTCTTAAAGCAATCGAGAATCCAAGAGAAATTGATTATAACTTAGTAAACGCACAACAAGCACGTCGTGTTTTAGACCGTTTAGTGGGTTACGAATTATCTCCTGTTTTATGGAGAAAAATCAAAGGCGGACTTTCTGCCGGACGTGTACAATCAGTTTCAGTTCGTTTGATCGTTGAGAGAGAACGCGAAATTCAGAACTTTAATGCAGTTGCGAGTTATTCAATCGTAGCAGAATTTGTGAATGAGGCAGGAAAAACTTTCAAAGCCAAATTACCAAAGAACTTCAATACTAAAAAAGAAGCCGAAGATTTTTTAAATAAAAACATCGGATCACAATATAAGGTAGCAGATTTAGAAACTAAACCTACCAAAAAATCTCCAACAGCACCTTTTACAACTTCTACCTTGCAACAAGAAGCAGCGAGAAAATTGTATTTGCCAGTTGGAATCACAATGCAGCTTGCACAGCGTTTGTACGAAGCCGGACTTATTACTTATATGAGAACGGATAGTGTGAATCTTTCCGCTGAAGCAATGAGTGCTGCAGAAGCTGAAATCATAAAATCATACGGAAAAGAATTTTCTAAGCCTCGAACTTTTGCGAACAAAAGTAAAGGAGCACAAGAAGCGCACGAAGCAATTCGTCCGACAGATATGTCGCGTCATACCGTAAATATCGATCGTGATCAGGCTCGTTTATATGATTTGATCTGGAAAAGAACATTGGCATCTCAAATGAGCGATGCGCAATTAGAAAGAACAAACGTAAAAATTGAAGCGAATAATCACAGTGAGATTTTTACAGCTTCTGGAGAAGTTTTACTTTTCGAAGGATTCCTGAAAGTGTACTTAGAAGGTCATGATGACGATGAAGAAGAACAAGAAGGAATGTTGCCTGCGTTAAAAGTAAACGAAAAGCTGGTTAATAACTATATTACAGCTACAGAACGATATTCAAGACCTCCGGCTCGTTACACAGAGGCTTCGTTGGTGAAAAAATTAGAAGAACTGGGAATTGGACGTCCGTCTACGTACGCACCAACTATTTCGACTATCATCAACAGAAATTATGTTGAGAAAGGAACTCTTGAAGGTCAGGAACGTAATTATACACAACTTACTTTGCAAGCCAATAAAGTAGGAGAGAAGTTACTTAAAGAAAATACAGGTTCTGATAAAGGAAAATTAGTTCCTACAGATATCGGAACTATTGTTACAGATTTCTTAGTAAAGAATTTCGGAAACATTCTCGATTATAATTTTACTGCAAAAGTAGAGCAGGATTTTGATGAAATTGCCGAAGGAAATATCGACTGGGCAGTTATGATGCAAGAGTTCTACAATAAATTTCACCCAAATGTAAAAGAGGTTGAAGCCAATGCAGAACGTGAAAGCGGAGAAAGAATCCTGGGAAAAGATACTGACGGAAGACAAGTTTCTGTTCGTTTAGGAAAATTTGGACCAATGGCTCAAATTGGAGAAGCGGATGACGAAGATAAAAAATTCGCAAGTTTAATGTCTGATCAAAATATCGGAAACATTACGCTTGAAGAAGCTTTGAATTTATTTTTATTGCCTAAAAACTTAGGTGAATATAAAGGAGAAGAAGTAGAGGTGAGTAATGGTCGTTACGGACCTTATGTACGTCATGGAAGTGTATTTATTTCTCTTCCAAAAGGAGAAGATCCACTTGGAGTTTCAAAAGAAAGAGCACAAGAGCTAATTGACGAAAAAGCAATTGCCGATGCACCAATCGCAGTTTACAAAGGCGAAGGAGTTCAGAAAGGTGTGGGACGTTTTGGTCCTTTCATCAAATGGAATGGTCTTTTTGTAAATGTGAGCAAAAAATACAATTTCGATAATTTATCGCAACAAGATGTTGAAGAACTTATTGAAGATAAATTACAAAAAAATATAGACAAAGTACTTCACAATTGGGAAGACGAGGGAATTTTGGTTGAAAAAGCGCGTTGGGGACGCTCGGTTATAACAAAAGGTAAAATCAAAATTGAATTAAGTAAAGATGTTGATGCTACAAAATTGACATTGGCCGAAGTTCAGGAAATGATTGCTAAAAAGACACCGGCAAAGAAAACCCCAGCAAAAAAAGCGACAACAACTAAAAAAGCTCCAGCTAAAAAACCAGCTGCTAAAAAGAAATAAAAAATGGAATTTGATTTTCTAGAACCAGTTAACGACGGAGTTTTAAAATTCATTAGTTCGTTGTCTTCACAAGAATTGGGTAGTAAAATAGTTTTGCATACTCAAGATCAGTTTCCGGATATTAGCAAAATAAATATTGCAATAGTTGGTGTTTTAGAAGACCGCCGCAGCAGTGATATAGTTAATGAAGTTAGTCTTACGGCAATTCGTAAAAAGATTTACAGTATGTTTCCTGGTAATTGGGATGCTTCTATTGCAGATTTAGGAGATATACTTGCCGGAGATTCTGTAGAGGACACTTATTTTGCACTTAAAAAAGTAACTTCTACATTAATTAAGAATAAAGTGATTCCTATAGTCCTAGGAGGTTCCCAGGATTTGACCTATGCTTTGTATCGCGCTTACGATGATTTAGAGCAAATGGTAAACATGGTCTCTGTAGATAATAAATTTGATTTTGGTAAAGAAAATGAAACAGTTTCAGCTAATTCTTTTTTGACTAAAATTATAATTGATGAGCCTAATAATCTTTTTAACTATTGTAATATAGGATATCAGACTTATTACAATTCACAGGAAGAAATTGATTTGATTGAAAAACTATTCTTTGATGCCTATCGTTTGGGCGAAATATCAAATAATATAGCCTTGGCAGAACCTGTTTTTAGAGATGCTGATCTGGTTAGTATCGATTTGAACTCAGTAAAGTCTTCAGCTTCAGGAAATATGAAAACTTTTGAGCCAAATGGTTTCAACGGAAAAGAGATTTGTTCTTTGGCGAGATACGCTGGAATTAGTGATAAAGTTTCGTCTTTTGGGGTTTTTAACCATAATAGTACAGTGCAGGAATCGGGTATAATTGCACAAATTGTTTGGTACTTTATTGAGGGTTATCATTACCGATCAAAAGAATATCCTTTTGGAAGCAGAACAAACTATTTAAAATATATTGTTCCTCTCGAAGATGAGGAGCTTATTTTTTACAAAAGTGACAAAACAGATCGTTGGTGGATCGAGATCCCATTTGAATCAAATGGTCACAATAAATTAAAAAGAAATACGTTATTACCGTGTTCATACGACGAATATTTGAGCGCATGTAACCAAGAATTGCCAGAAAGGTGGTGGAAAGCACAGCGAAAAAATGCTTTGTAGCAGAAAATTTTAGCTGAAATCTTAATTTTTTAAAAATTCAAAAATCGAGTTAAGAGAAATTAGTAAGACAAGATTTACATAATATAAAATTTAACGTTTTACGTCGATTTTTTGAGTTAGTTTATCGATAAAATATTTTTTTTTTATTTTATTTAACATTATTTTTGAACGGTAAAATAAATTTCGCAACTAGTATTGTTTTTTAGATAAATAATAAATACGTTTACGAACTTATAATAATGAATAGATAATCCAAATTTATATGAAGAAGTTTATTGCATTTGCAGCAATGTTAACACTGGTAATTGGCTGTGGTAAGTCAGGAGACAAAGGTGAATTAGTAGGTGTTACAGGAGGAAAATGGCATCCTGAAAAACCTTATGGAATGACTTTGGTTCCAGGTGGATCTTTTATAATGGGTAAGGCTGATGCCGATTTAGCTAACGTGGAGGATGCTCCAACTAAATCAGTAACTGTTCGTTCGTTTTATATGGATGAAACCGAAATTACAAACAGCGAATATCGCCAGTTTGTGGAGTGGGTAAAAGACTCTACGATGAGAGTTCGTTTAGCTATTTTGGCTGACGAAACCGGTCAAAAAGCTACAGGTGATGCTAAAGGTAAAAAAGGCGGTAGCATCGCAGATTATGCATTTAATGATTCTGAGCCAGATAAAATGACGGCTTATGATAAGTACATGTATGATAACTACTATAGTGTAGGGACTAAAGATGATCCTTATGCTGGAAGAAAATTAAACAAGAAAGTTAAGTTAGTTAAAGATACTAAAGCTTACCCAGATGAGTATTATACTGAGGTAATGGACTCTATGTATTTACCAATTGAAGAATCATATAATGGTTTAAGAACAATTGATGTAAATAAATTGAAATTCCGTTATTCTTGGATGGATATTCAGGCTGCTGCAAAAGCCAAAGTAGGAAAAAGAAAAGACTTCGTTAAAACAGAACAAGTTAGTGTTTATCCAGACACAACAGTTTGGATTAAAGATTTCGCTTATTCATACAATGAGCCAATGCACAATGATTATTTCTGGCACAAAGCTTATGGAGATTATCCTGTAGTTGGTGTTACCTGGAAACAAGCAAAAGCATTTTGTGCTTGGAGAACTTTAAATAAAAACGGTTACATTAAATCTAAGAAAAAAGGGCGTGATTTAGTTAATGCTTTCAGATTGCCAACTGAGGCTGAATGGGAGTATGCTGCCAGAGGTGGTCTGGAGTCTGCTACTTATCCTTGGGGAGGTCCTTATACTAAAAGTGATAGAGGTTGTTTCTTAGCAAACTTTAAACCTAATAGAGGAGATTATGCTGCTGATGAAGCTTTGTATACTGTTGAAGCTAAATCTTATGATCCAAACGGATATGGATTATACAACATGGCAGGAAACGTCTCAGAGTGGACAGATTCAGCTTACAACCCAAATGCGTATGAATATGTTTCTACAATGAACCCTAACGTAATTGATGGAAACAATCAAAGAAAAGTTGTTCGTGGTGGATCTTGGAAAGACGTTGCTTACTTCCTACAAGTAAGTACTCGTGATCACGAATATGCTGACTCTGCTAGAAGTTATATTGGTTTCAGAACTGTACAAGATTACATGGGAACTCAAACAACTGGAAGCGGTAAGAAAAAAAAGTAAATTATAATTAATATCAATAACCAAATCGAATCTATTTAAAATTAAAACCTAAAAAAAAGTATTATGGCATTATTAAGTAAAAAAGCAATGAATTTCGCTTATGGTATGGGAGCGGCAGTAGTAATTATTGGAGCATTATTCAAAATTACTCACTTTGAAATTGGACCATTAACAGGTACATTGATGCTTTCAATTGGATTAGTAACTGAGGCGTTAATCTTTGCACTTTCTGCTTTCGAACCAGTAGATGAGGAGTTAGACTGGACTCTTGTTTACCCTGAATTAGCTAATGGCCAAGCTAGAAAAAAAGCTGATAAGGTTGAAACTCCATCTGATGCCCAAGGATTGTTGTCTCAAAAATTAGACGCTATGTTGAAAGAAGCTAAAATTGACGGAGAATTAATGTCAAGTTTAGGAAACTCAATCAAAAATTTCGAAGGAGCTGCAAAAGCAATTTCTCCAACAGTAGATTCTATTGCAGGACAAAAGAAATATGCTGAAGAAATGTCTATGGCTGCTGCACAAATGGAATCATTAAACAGCTTATACAAAGTACAATTAGAAAGTGCTTCAAGAAATGCACAAGCAAACAGCGAAATTGCTGATAATGCTTCTAAATTAAAAGAACAAATGCAATCAATGACTGCAAACATTGCTTCTTTGAACAGTGTTTACGGTGGTATGCTTTCTGCAATGAGTAACAAAGGATAATTAGTTTTTAACTATTATATTAAATTTATTAATAAGAACTAATTAGAAAAAAATGGCAGGAGGAAAATTAACCCCTAGACAGAAGATGATTAACCTGATGTATCTGGTTTTCATCGCAATGTTGGCAATGAATATGTCAAAAGAAGTATTATCTGCTTTTGGCTTAATGAATGAAAAATTTGAAAGTGCTAATACATCTTCAGAGCAAACAAATGCAGGTTTATTGATGTCTTTAGATCAAAAAGCTGCTGAAGCAAAAGGAGAATTCGCAACTGCTGCAGTTACTGCTCACCAGGTTGAAACAGCTTCAAAAGAATTTTATGCATACATCGGATCTTTAAAAGGAGATGTTTTAAAAGGATTTGAATCTGACAAAGAAACTGGAAAACTACCTTATGAGTCTATGGACAAAGGCGATAATATCGACAACTGGTTTACAGGAGAAGGATATACTGCTAAAGGTAATGACATCATTTCTCATATCGAAAAATACAAAGCATCTATGAAATCTGCTTTAGCAGATAAAAAATATGCTGCTATTTTATCTGAAGTTGAGAAGAAATTTGATGTTTCTGATGTAAAAAATAAAGAAGGTTTAAAAGATAAATATTTAGCTTACCACTTTAAAGGTTTCCCAGCTGTTGCTTCATTGGCTAAACTTTCTGCTTGGCAAAATGACGTTCAAAAAGCAGAATCTGATGTTTACAGTGCTGCTTTAGGAAAAGCTGCGGTTGCTGCTGCTTCTTATAGTAATTATCAGGCAATTGTTGTTTTAGATAAAAATGCTTACTTCCAAGGAGAAAAAGTTACAGGTAAGGTAGTTTTAGGTCGTTATGACGAAAACACAAAACCAACTTCATTCCAAGGTCCTGGACAAATTGTTAATGGACAAGCTGTTATCTCATTAACTGCTGGAGGTGTTGGAGAGCAAAACATTAACGGACAATTTAGTTTCTTAGAAGACGGTAAAAACATCCCACTTAAATTTGCTGGAAAATATGTTGTAGTACCAAGACCAAATTCAGCTACAATTTCTGCAGACAAAATGAATGTTGTTTATAGAGGTGTTGTTAACCCAATCTCTGTATCATTCGCAGGTGTTGCTGACAATAAAGTTGTTGCAAGTGCTCCAGGATTATCTTCAGCTGGTAAAGCAGGAAAATACAACATGAACCCAGGTTCAGGTACTGAAGCTACGATTTCTGTAACTGGTACATTACCAAACGGAGATAAAGTTACAGATAAGAAAACATTTAGAATTAAAGGTATTCCTGGGCCAACAGGAACAATTAGAGGTGAGATGGGTGTTGTTAAAGGACCTAAATCTAACTTAGAGATTGCTACTATTGGTGCTAAATTACTTGATTTTGATTTTGAAGTTGGTTTAGATGTTGTTGGATTTAATTTAAAAATTGCTGGACAGCCTACAGTTGTTGTTAATGGTAATAAATTAAATGCACAGTGTAAACAAATTCTTTCAAGAGCTGGAAAAGGAGATCAGGTTACTATTTCTGAAATTAAAACTAAACTTGTTGGAGCTGGTAGTTATTTATTACCAAGAACTGCTCCGGTAATTTTTGAAATACAATAATATAAGTAGTTAAAACTACGTTCAATTAATAATACCACGATGAAAGTAAGAAATTTTTTAATAGCTATTGTTTCTATCGCAGGAGGTTTTGCTTCTAATGCGCAATCGAATTTGCTGAATGCAAAAACACCTGAACAAATAGGACTTAAGACTCCTGCACAACTTATCTCAGACAACGATAAGCCATTGGCTTACGGTTATGTAGATGATAGAGATGTCTTGATGGGAAAAACTACTTGGGAGATCATTGATTTGAATGAAAAAATCAACTTTCCATTATATTTTCCGGTAGATACTGCTAATATTGGTTCTGACAGACGTTCATTATATGATGTTTTGACGAAAGCTGTTAAAAACGGTAAAATAACTGAAATATATAGCGACAGTTATTTCAATACTAAAAAATCTATGAAAGACATCGAAGGTGCGTTATCACGTATTGATACAACAGATGCTGGTAGAGAATTGATCAACCAATATCCGGATGACTACAAAACTCACGTTGTGAAGAAAAAAGTAGTTACGGGTACTGGTAAAAAGAAAGTTGTTACTTATGTTGATGAAACAGTTGGTGCAACAAGAACAGTTCCTTCTGAGTATGTCTTGAAACAAGATCTTACTGCAGCAGATGTTACACAATATAAAATTAAAGGATACTGGTATTTTGACAAACGTCAAAGTGAATTGAAATATCGTTTACTTGGAATTTGTCCTGTAACTCCAGACGTATATACTATGAATAGTGACGAAAAAGATTATATAGAGTTATTTTGGGTTTTCTTCCCTAATGCGAGAGAAGCATTACATGAAGCAAAAGCATTTAACGATAGTAACTCGGCACTTCCTATTTCATTTGATCAAATATTAAACTCAAGACGTTTCAATGCAGAGATCTACAAAGAAGAGAATTTGTACGGAGACAGAGCAATTAGTGATTACATGAAAGATAATGCTCAAAATCAGTTGTTAGAATCTGAGAGAGTAAAAGAGAAGATTCGTAACTTCGAACAAGATATGTGGAATTACTAAGTATCTAAATTACAATATTATAAAAACTCTTACTATCTTTGTAGTAAGAGTTTTTTTTTGTCCATTCATTTAATAAACGAGATCAGTTGTTGAAGCGGGATTTACTGCTTTTCTTCTGTAACCTACTCCGGTAATTTGTACAATTCTAATTTTTCTTACTTAATGTAGGAAAAATAGCAATATATTTTATAAGTTTGCGTTCAATATGTTTTAATAATATATATGATGAGAGTAAGAAATTTTTTAATCGCTATTGTTTGGGCCATCGGAAGTTTTGCTTCTAGTGCACAATCTAATTTACTTAATGCAAAAACAGCTGACCAAATAGGGCAAAAGAACGCTGCTCAGCTTATTGCAGACAACGATATGCCATTGTCCTACGGTTATATTGATGACAGGGATGTTTTGATGGGGAAGACGGTCTGGGAAATAATTGATTTAAATGAAAAAATCAACTTTCCTTTATATTTTCCGGTAGATAGTGCTAATATTGGTTCTGATAGGCGTTCATTATATGACGTTTTGACGAAGGCTATTAGAAACGGCAAAATAACTGAGGTGTATAGCGATAGTTATTTCAATACAAAGAAAACTTTAAAAGACATTCAAGGTGCTTTGTCTCGTATTGATACAACAGATGCGGGTAGAGAATTAATTAACCAATATCCAGATGACTATAGAACACATGTTGTGAAGAAAAAGGTTGTTACTGGTACAGGTAAAAAGAAAGTTGTTACTTATGTTGATCAAACTGTAGGGGCTACAAGAACGGTTCCTGCGGAATATATCCTAAAGCAAGACTTGACGGCAGCTGATGTTACGCAGTATAAAATAAAAGGTTACTGGTACTTTGATAAACGTCAAAGTGAATTGAAATATCGTTTACTTGGAATTTGCCCTGTAACTCCGGATGTTTATACTATGAATAGTGATGAGAAGGATTATATTGAATTATTTTGGGTTTTCTTCCCAAATGCCCGCGAAGTATTAAATCAAGCAAAAGCTTTTAATGACAGTAATTCTGCGCTCCCAATTTCATTTGATCAGATTCTAAATTCTAGACGATTTAATTCTATTATTTATAAAGAAGAAAATATGTATGGAGATCGTGAGATTAAAGATTATATGAAAGATAATGCGCAAAATCAGTTGTTAGAGTCTGAAAGAGTGAAAGAGAAGATTCGCAACTTCGAAGAGGATATGTGGAACTACTAAGTGTCTTAATTACATTATAACAAAAACTCTCACTACCTTTGTAGTCAGAGTTTTTTTATTTTATCTATTTTACTTCATGCTTGATTATTTAATTATCGGATCTGGATTAGCTGGGATTTCATTTGCTGAAATAGCCCTTATGAACAATAAATCTATCTTAGTTATAGATGATAAAACTCAAAATTCATCCAGAGTTGCAGGAGGGTTGTACAATCCGGTAATTTTAAAGCGCTTTAGCGAAGTGTGGAAAGCCCAGGAACAATTGGCTTTGATGGAAGAATTCTATAATACAATTGAGGATAAATTACAAACCAAAGTTAATTTTAAGCTCCCAATTTTGAGAAAGTTCTTTTCAATTGAAGAGCAGAACAATTGGTTCTCGGCTTCAGATAAACCTCTTCTGGCTCCGTTTCTCTCTACTAAATTAGTTTTCAAAAAATATTACGGAATAGATTCTCCTTTTGATTATGGAGAAGTTTTGCATACTGGTTATGTAGATACAAATCTTTTGCTGGATAAATATCAGCAATATTTAATTGATGGTGACCTGTTGCTTCAGGAATCATTTGATTACACTAAACTTAATATTCAGGGGGAATATGTTCAATATAAAGATTACAAGGCTAAAAATATAATCTTTGCAGAAGGCTTTGGACTGCATGCAAATCCATTTTTTCAGGATTTACCTCTTGATGGTACTAAAGGTGAACTTTTGATTATAAAAGCACCAGAACTTAATTTAGATGTAATTGTGAACACTAGTGTCTTTATTCTGCCACTGGGGAATGATTTGTTTAAAGTAGGTGCAACGTATAATTGGAAAGATAAAACCGATTTGCCAACAGAAGAAGGGAAAACGGAATTAGTAGATCGTATTAAAGAAATTATCAATTGCGATTTCGAAATTGTTTCTCATTTTGGAGGTGTTCGTCCTACGGTTCGTGACAGACGACCAATAATTGGAACGCACAATCAGCATAAATCACTGCATTTATTAAACGGATTAGGTACTCGTGGTGTAATGCTTGGACCAGCTATGGCAAAAGATTTGTTTAATTTTATTGAAAATCAAATGGCATTAGATCCAACAATCGATATTAACAGATTTTATAAAAAAAGAAAATAGTTTTGCTATTTCTTTCCGGCTTGCGGATCATAAGAAACAAACATATTGATGTATAAATTTCTCGAAAGACGTAAAACAAACGGAAACAATACAATTAAAGTGATCACGATTGCTATAAACGATTCTTCAATAGTAGTTTTAAAAAAGACAAACGAAACAATAAATGCAGCAATTCCTACGGCAACATTTAATCCGTAACTCACATACATTGCGCCATAAAAGAACGAAGGTTCAATTTGATATTTTAATCCGCAATGGCTACAATTTTCGTTCATTTTGAGAACTTTAGATAAATGAAGCGGATTTTTGTCCGAATACATGCTTTCATTTTGACATTTTGGACAACTTCCTGTTAAAATACTATTTAGTTTCGATCCTTTTTTTAACATTTGCAAAAAATTAAAATTACCCATTGATTTGGGAGTGTAAATTTACACAATCAATTAGTTATAAAATAACAATACATGCTTAATATACATAATTTATCGGTTTCTTTTGGAGGTACATATTTATTCGAAGAAGTTACTTTTCGTTTAGGTGCCGGAGATCGAGTTGGACTTGTCGGAAAAAATGGTGCAGGAAAATCGACTATGCTAAAAATGTTAGCGGGAGATTTTGCTCCTGACTCTGGAGTTATTTCTCAGGAGAAAGATATGCGAATGGGATTTTTACGTCAGGATATCGATTTTGAACAAGGAAGAACTGTATTAGAAGAAGCGTATGAAGCTTTTACAGAAATTAAGATTGTAGAAAAAAAATTAGAACAAATCAATCATCAGTTGGTTACCAGAACCGATTATGAGAGTGAAGAATACAGCCAGATCATCGAAGATTTATCTGATTATACCCATCGTTTTGATCTTTTAGGAGGTTATAATTATGTGGGAGATACAGAGAAAATTCTTTTAGGATTAGGTTTCAAAAGAGAAGTTTTCAATAACCAAACCGAAACATTTTCGGGAGGTTGGAGAATGCGTATTGAGTTGGCTAAACTATTATTGCAGTCCAATGATGTATTGCTTCTGGATGAGCCAACCAACCACTTAGATATCGAAAGTATCATTTGGTTAGAAAGTTTCCTTCGTAATTACCCTGGCGTTGTAGTGATTGTATCGCACGATAAAATGTTTTTGGATAATGTTACCAATCGTACGATCGAAATTTCATTAGGAAAAGCATACGATTTTAATAAACCTTATTCACAGTATTTAGAATTGCGTCATGAAATTCGTGAAAAACAACTAGCGACTCAAAAGAATCAGGCAAAGAAAATTGAAGAAACAGAAAAATTAATCGAGAAATTCCGTGCAAAAGCTTCAAAAGCTTCAATGGCGCAATCGTTGATTAAAAAATTAGATAAAGTAGAACGAATTGAAGTTGATGAAGACGACAATTCTGTAATGAATATTTCGTTTCCAGTTTCAAAAGAACCAGGGAGAGTTGTGGTTGAGGCTGAAAATGTCACTAAAGCTTACGGGGATAAAGTTATTTTAAAAGATATTGATTTATTGGTAGAACGCGGAAGCAAAATTGCTTTTGTTGGTCAAAACGGCCAGGGAAAATCAACTTTCATTAAAGCTATTGTAAACGAGTTTGAATATAAGGGAAATATCAAATTAGGGCATAACGTACAATTAGGATATTTTGCGCAGAATCAGGCCGAATATCTTGATGGAGAAATCACCTTGCTTCAAACTATGGAAGATGCTGCAATGGACACAAACCGTTCTAAGGTTCGTGACATGTTAGGATCATTTTTATTCCGTGGAGATGATGTTGAGAAAAAAGTAAAAGTACTTTCTGGAGGTGAGCGTAACCGTTTGGCACTTTGTAAGTTGTTGTTGCAGCCTATCAATGTTTTGCTAATGGATGAGCCTACGAATCACTTAGATATTAAATCTAAAAACGTTCTAAAAGCGGCACTTCAAAAATTTGGAGGGACTTTATTATTAGTTTCCCACGATAGAGATTTCTTGCAAGGAATGTCGAATATTGTTTACGAATTCAAAGATCAAAAGATCAAAGAATATTTAGGAGATATCAATTATTTCTTAGAACAGCGCAATCTTGAAAACATGCGTGAAGTTGAGAAAAAAGACGTTGCAAAAGCAGCTGCACCAAAAGAAAGTAATAAAACTTCATACGAAGATCAGAAAAAAGGAAAAGCACTTCAAAATCGATTGAGCAAAGTAGAAAGTCAGATCAAGCAATTAGAAAAAGACATTCAGCACGACGATAAATTGTTGGCTTCCAGTTATGACAAACATATCGAAGACGCTTCATTTTTTACTGCTTACAAGAAAAAGAAAAAAGATTTAGATCAATTACTTCTGGACTGGGAAATCGTTCAGGAAGAGATTGATAATTTTAATGCTTAATATTTGATTCAGTAGCTATTCCAGCTTTTCGTTTCATCCCGATAGCTATCGGGACACAAAAAAAATGCATTTCTAATGTTGCAAAAAGAGCTTCTTTCAGTTGCTTTTTTTCAACAAGAAATGCATTTTTTTTTGCTCCGGGCTTTCCACTGCAATCTGGGCTAGAAAAAGAAGTTTCAAGTTCTTTTTGTTTGCTTCGCCAGTTCGGCTAAAGCCTCTTGTCAGGTTTCAGGTTCTAATCGTAACCTGAAACAAACGTTCTCGCGCCTCTAGCCTGTTTGCAATTTATGAAAACGAGTATTTTGGGCTAAACGAAAATACGATTAAAAACGGCAATTCCGCTAAATTTGCAAATGGCTAAAGACGTGTGTTAGGCGTTCGGTCATTTTTTAAGCTAATTTTCCATTTCCACTCAAATTAATAATCCTTTTTCTTTCAGATGTTTAAATATAATTTTATCAACTTCCGATATTATATCTAAATCTTTATAATTTAACCATTTAATTTCTTCTATTTCATTATTCTCTTTCAGTTTTCCAATGTAATTAGCTTTATAACACGTCATTTTTACAATTACTCCTTCAATAGCTCCATCTGATTGGGCTTTAAACGTTCCAACATATTCAATAGATTCATTTATTATTTCAACACTTAATTCTTCTTGGATTTCTCTGATTAAAGTTTGTTGGTTAGTTTCATTATTTTCTCTTTTACCTCCTGGAATATAATATTTGTTTTTACCTTTTGATTTTGTACTTAAAATTTGACCATTTTCAATTTTTATTAATGCTATTTTGTCAATTTCTTTCATCGTTTTTTTTCTTTTTGACTGATGCCTAATTATTTAATAATGCCAATAGATTTTGAGTGAATAATTGCTTCGCTGCTATCTTTGAAATAGCAAACTGATACGTCTAAATTTTCTAAGTTTTTCAAAATAGCTGTAGTAGATCCTTTAGGATATCGTCCGGTTTGTCTAATATAAACGGCCTTTACAGTTACGGGAAATATTTTACAAATACGCTCATATAAATACGGATCGTGTTGTGAATCATCTCCTAATAAAACATATTTTAGATTTGGATAAAATTCTAAAACATGCTTTATTTTTTCGAATTTATGATCGTGATTTCCATTCCCACTCATAAAAAAGTCTGCAACACCTCTTTTGATATCTTTCAATAAAATAACGGCTCTGGGTAAATGATGTATTTTAGTAAATTTTACAATAAAACGATACAAATTCCATTCGCTGCTCGAAATATAAAAAAAGGCATTTTCTTCCTCTTTATTATGTCGCCCCGCTGAGCTTAAAGCTTGATAATGTGGTACAACATCTTTGAAAACCTTACGGTCATTGACATTCTTAAATAAAATAATGTAAAATTTTCTAAAGAAATTTTGAGTATGTGAAATCAAAAAAGTGTCATCAATATCAGATATAATTCCAAGTTTTCCTTTATGAGGTCTTATAAAACTACCTTTTTCGGTTATTGTTTCTTCTTTGTATTTGATACTGACTTCATATTCGATCCACCCAAAATGGGTCTCTTTTTCCAGTGGAATACAAAACTTAAAATACCCATCATCCAAGGTTTTAGTGTGAATTTCCTTATCGTCACATTTTAAATAAATATCAAAATTTTCAAGAGTTTTTATTCTGAACTGATTGATGATCGAAGTAGCATTTTTAAAATTTTTCTTTTGAAAATCATAATCATACGTTCTTTTAAAAACGTGCCCCATTACAATTAGTTCCTCCTCGTTGGCATAACCTCGATATAATTGTAAAATTGGTTTCATTAATTACGTATATTTATATATGCTGTAAATTAATTATTTTAATTGGTTTTAAAAATAAAAAATTGAAAAAGAATATCATATTTGTTGTAAACCCTATCTCTGGTGATCTAGACAAATCAGATTTAATTGAGGCTGTACAAGAGTTTGCAACTACTAATTATTTTGATTTGGAAGTTTATGAAACTACCGGAAAAAACGATCAAAAAAGAATACTTACACTTTATAATCAATATTTACCGGAACGAATTGTAGTTGCTGGTGGTGATGGAACTATAAAAATGGTTGCCGAAGCAATGGAGCAATATGATGTAATTATTGGCATTTTGCCCGCAGGTTCAGCAAACGGATTGTCTGTCGATTTGAATTTACCCGCAACAATCGAGGAGAACCTAAAAATAGCTTTCCTGCATCATTTTATCGAAATGGATATGATTTGCATCAACGGCAAAAAAAGCATTCATTTAAGCGATATTGGAGTCAATGCTAATTTGGTAAAGAATTATGAAGAAAGTGATTTACGTGGCTTTTGGGGCTATGCATTGCAGGCCTATTCCGCATTAAAAGAATCAGAAGAACCTTTTGTGGCTACAATTTCGGCTAATAATGAAACCGTCGAACATACAGCGCGAATGATTGTAATTGCCAATTCTCAAAAATATGGAACCGGTGTTATCATCAATCCAAATGGTGCAATGAATGACGGGAAATTTGAATTGGTAATATTGAAAAACCTTGATCTGTTATTAATTGGAAAAATTATTACCGGAAATATGCCAATTGATTCTGATGATATTGTAATTATTTCAACAGATAAAGCTACGATAGAAACTGATTATCCTGTAAACTTTCAAATTGACGGAGAGTATTGTGGAGCACAAACAGCATTAGAAATTCATATTCTGCATAAGCAAATGAAAATTGCGATTCCTTAAAGTTTAAAATTAAACTTTGACAAAGTTGTTTCATAACTATTTAAAAGGATTTCGTTCCTGCCAGTCGGTTTTAGGTTCGAGATAATTGAATAGTTTGGCAATATTATGATTGATCAGAGTATTGCTATGCGTAATTAATCCGTACATTTTTAATGGTTTTGCTCCAACAGAACTTTTAATTTCAAGAGCAGTACGTGCAAAAACAATTTCTGAAAATCCCTGATTAATCGAGTAAGCGATCATGTCGTATAACATGTTTAAATACAGCATTTTTTCGCGCTGAATCGTTTCGTCATACCCTAGAAAATAAGTATCCATTACATTTCCGTTTTTAATCAATGTGTTGAAACCAATTAGTTTATCCTCTAAAAAATAGCCGTAAAACAAAAAAATATCTTTCATGATTTCTTTGAAAAAACTAAAGTGATTTCGAGCCAGGAAAAAAGTATTGAAAGGGGCATTTTTGGCTACATGAAAATATAAATCATAAATAATATCTTCATATTGTTTAATGTCAGCCAGAGACATTTTTTGCTTCACTATTCCGTCTGCTTTTTTTCGCGCACGTTTGTATTGATCCCTGTATTTTTTCGATAAAGCATCAATATAATCTTGTTCAGACTTCCAGTTTTTATTGATTTCAAAAATCATATTTGGTTGGGTCGAAAACGTATAGTTATTTTTAAATTCGGCTTGTAGCGGCTCAATTTCTTTTGCAGTAAAATCTTTTATACTGGTAATATGAACTTTTTTTCCGCTTGCTTTCAGGTCTTTCTTAAGCTGATTAATTGCTTTATGAAGGGTTTTTATTAATTTAGATGAAATGGCTTCTTTATCAAACGCAAAAGCATTTTGTCCTGTAAGCATATTATTGCCAACAAACAAGACATGCGAGGCAAAATTTTTAAAAGCAAAATTACGTAGAGAGGTTTTTAAACATTGATCACGTTCTCCAAATGATTCCAGTTTTTCTGTAAATAAAAACTGAGTTAGGGCAATCCCTATTAGTTTGTCTCCGTTAAAAAATCCAATAAAATGACAAATCATATTTACTGGACAAGAGTTTTCCAGTACTTCGAGATATTCTCTGGTCAGAAAAATATTATTTACAGCCAACGAATTCCATTCTAATGGCATTAATGAGGTGCTGTTGTAAATCTGGAAAGTATAAGTTGTAGTCAAAAGTGTGAGCTAATTTCTTCAAAATTAGATAATATTTATAATAACTCATTTTCTTTAAGTTATTATTAAGAAAAACCCGTTTAAGTTTAGGACTCAAACGGGTTTTGTTTTTTTATGATTTACGCAAATCCGCAAATAATTCCACCCATTAAAGTAAGGCAAACAATCCAGAACCCTGCGTGAATGAATATATATTTCCATGATTTTCTCTCAAACAAACTATTGATTCCAATTACTGGAAAAGCAAAGAATAAACCTGACATGAATCCATGAAGTGCTCCGTGTTTAAATGTGCGATAAGCTGTTCCGTAATCTGCCATAAAAGCTGCAAATGATGGTTTTGCACTATCAACTAAAGGTGGTCCGCCTACCATTCCAAGGGCACCTGTTTGATGAATAGTTAATGCCATCAGGATTACAGTGATCATTAAAGAAAAAACATAAGTCAAACCGAAGATTTTAAGCATGTTTCCTGTTTGAAGTTCTTCTTGTGTAAGATTATTTTCTCTCATCCAGATCGTTCCGAACACTTTTGGGTTGTACCAAATAAAACCAACGGCAAGTGTTACAACAGCTGCTAAGAGCAATGCAATAGGGTTAATTTCCATAATATGAGGTTTTTATAATTAGTTAGTCAAATTTAATCAAAAAAAAATAATTATACAGTTTTTGATGAAAGTAATGCAATACGTGTTAATTAATTACTTATTAACACTTTATCGACATTATATGCTTTATATCTATGAAATACATAATTTTAGCATCTATAACAAAAGCCCCAAATCTGTTATGAAATGCCTAACAACCCTATTATTAATATTCACTTTTTCGGTGAATATTTTTGCCGATACTGTTTCAGATAAAGAAAAAGATGCCCTCATAAAATTATACCATGCGACAAACGGATCACAATGGAAAAATAAATGGGATTTATCGCTATCTGTGTCAACGTGGTACGGCGTTCAGATCGAAAATGGAAAAGTAACAGCGCTTAATTTAGCCGACAATAATTTGCAAGGTGAATTGCCGAGTGAGTTTTTTGATTTGGTGAATTTAACCAATGTTGATTTGCATAAAAATAAACTGCAAGGTCAATTGTCAAAAGCAATTAATAATTTTAAGGAACTTGAAGTTTTGGATGTTTCAGTTAATCAGCTTTCAGGAGCGATACCAGAAACGATTTGTGAGTTGCAAAAACTAAAAGATTTAGAGCTTTTTAAGAATAAAATTTCAGGAGAATTGCCTTTAGAAATTGGAAAATTAAATCAGTTAGAGGTTCTTTCGTTATCTGATAATGAGATTGAAGGACAATTGCCAAATTCAATTTATAACATTCCTACATTAAAGGTTTTACTTTTAAACAGTAATAAATTATCTGGAAGTTTAAGTTCTGAAATACTGAATTTTAACGTTTTACAAAATCTTAGTTTGTTCAATAATAGTTTTGAAGGTGAAATTCCTAAAGAGCTTGAAAAATTGCATAATTTGTCTGAGATGAATCTTTCATATAATAAATTTGCGGGAGCTGTTTCGAAAAATCTGGCTCTGTTAGATAGTTTAAATATGACAATGTTTGATGAAAATGGAAATCTGTTTTTGTTAGAACTAAATGCTGAAAAAGATAGTACAGTAATTACCGAAAATTAATTGTGCTTATGAATGAATTATACAATCGCTGAAAAAAAGTTGATTAAATATATTTAGTTAATTGTGAAAACCGTAATTCGTTGCGGTTTTTTTATGTCTTGATATTTCGATGAAGATCAGGTTATTAGCGGTATATCAAGGGATGGATTTGTTTAAATTATTGATAATCAGTGGTTTGTTTTTTAGGTTTGAAATTTGAAGTAAAAAATAGAAGTATTTTAACCATTAAAAATTGAAACCATGAGTATTTATCAAAATAGCAGGACTGCATTAGTATTGATCGATCCCTTTAATGATTTTCTTTCGGATAAAGGAAAACTTTGGCCCTTTGTAAAAGAAACGGTCAAAAGCGGAAATGTCGTTCAGAACATGAAAAAGGTTTTGGCAGCAGCCAGAAAAAATAATATTCAGGTTGTATATGCGCCACACAGACATACGCAAAAAGGAGATTATTTGAATTGGAAGTTTTTTTCACCTTCTCATAATGGAAGTAAAAATTTGACCCTTTTTGAAAAAGGAAGTTGGGGAGCAGAGTTTCATCCGGAACTTTTGCCTATAGATGGGGATTTGATTGCTCAGAACCATTGGACGGCAAGCGGTTTCGCCAACACCGATTTGGATTTTCTTCTAAAAATGCACGATATCGATCATATTGTTATTGCCGGAATGCGAGCCAATACTTGTGTAGATTCGACTGCAAGATATGGTGTAGAATTAGGATATCATGTAACATTAATCAAAGACGGAATTGGTGCTTTTAATCAGGAAGAGATTAGAGCGACTGTAGAAACTAATTTTCCTAATTATGGACATTCGCTTCTCTCTGCCGAGGAATTTGTAAAAACTTTAGAATCGTAAAAATGGAAGTTCTTGCTGAATGTACTGCAAAGGCAATGATTCATTGTGCTGCAGAAAAAATAGATATCACAGATTGGCTTTTTACACTAAAAGATCAAGAGTATCAATCTTGTTCGGTTGGTCATATAGCAGGAGGGGTTTCTATTTCGAAAGAAGGAAAAAGAATGTCTATAAATGTTGAAAGAGTAGCTGATAATCTATTGGTTCAACATTATGTTGAGGAAATTGGAAATAAAGATCATTGCAGAGTAAACTCGATTTCAGACTCTTTTTTTGGTTTGGGAAACACTAAATTGGGAATTACCTGGGAACTTAAAATCAATGTTTTGACAGTCGATACTTGTGAGTTAGAAAATAGAGTAGTGGTATCTGCGACCAATGAATTTTTAGCGGTATTAAAAGCCATGAATATTACCGATTTGACTCCTGTAAAAAGCCAGATGCTTCAAAATGTGGAAGAACATAATGCCGAAGAAACACCATTGTTTGCTGCCGATATTCATAATAAAGTATTAGCTGAGAGATGGGGTTAAGCTAATTTTTTGGAAGAAAATAAAAAGGTTTCGAAAATATAATTTATACTAACTTTGTAACGAACTAATAATTTAAGGTAAGTTTTTAAAAGGACTTACTTTTTTTTCATAACTTTAATTTTGAATTCAACTCTATAAGCATGTTGATATTCTAAAAAAATAATTTAACCTTTTTAATTATAAGATTATGGTAGTACAATATCAAGGTGAACAATACGGAAAAAAGACAAAATTTACAATAAGAATAATAGGGAACAATCTATCGAAAAGTAGTTCTAATTATCAAATTGATTTGTTGGTAGGAGATAAACAGTTACCAACTTTTACAACATCAATTCATCAGAGTTTGTCAAATTGTTTGAAAGAAATCTACTTGTTCAGAAAACACAACGGGATCAAATTCGATGCTTCTTCAGAGAAAGTTGCACCACTTTTGGTACCTTATGATCAAGTTTTATATAACTACAATAAGTACGCATTGTTTATGGCCTAAACGATTATACTAGAAAATAAAAAAAGATTGTTCGGTTGTCCTGAACAGTCTTTTTTTATGGATTATTTTAAACGGACCATTTTAGTTTGAGGATTATTTTGGTATGCGCATTTTAAATTTCAAAATAGAATAATAATTTTGAAATTATTATTCTATTTATACTTACTTAAATCTAGATTAAGAATATTACCTACTCTACTAAATTCTTCATTAATCTTTGCATTCAAAATTAGTTGTTTATTTTTTATTGGATGATTAAAAATTAATTGATGTGCATGAAGCATCATTCCTTTCAGGTCATAATTCTCCAACCATAATTTATTTTGTTTGTTACAGCCATGTGGACGACTTCCTAAAATGGGATGAAAAATATGTTTGAAATGTTTTCGTAATTGATGCATACGTCCAGTTTCAGGAATCGCTTCTACCAAACAGTATCGCGATGTTGGTTTATTGTTAAATTCTAATTCAACTTCGGCATTTTGTAAACGATGAAAGTATGTTATTGCATTTTGTGTAATGTCATCATCATTGGTTAAATCGTAGTCAATCGTTAGTTCTTCAGGTGACCAACCACGTAAAATTGCTAAATATTTTTTTTCGACTTCGCGTGTGGCAAAACGATCATTCATAATTTTCAAAACCTCTTTATCCAACGCAAATAATAAGACGCCAGATGTTTTGCGATCTAAGCGATGAATAGGATAAACGTGTTGTCCTCCTATTTGATTTCTCAATTCTTGAATAGCATAAACTTTTGCATCACGTGCATAAAATGATTTGTGAACCAACAATCCACTTGGTTTATTAATTGCTATAATATATTCGTCTTGGTAAAGAATTTCTAACATTTGGCAAAAATAGAAGAGATTTCGGTTAAAATCACTTTTAGGACTTATTTGTTTCTATATTTTTCTTTTTTTATTCTAGATCGAAAAATAAAATAAAAGATTGCCATTGCAAAAACTGTTATTAAAATTGCATCCCAATATTCTTTTATACTATTGATTGTATTATCCTGCTGAGGCGAGCGTCCCGCTTGTGAACACAACGAGAGGTTGACAAGATGGTTTAAACCAAAAAAATATAGATTTCTATGAAGTTTTGTATTAAGGAGCCTAACGGGACAATTCTCGAACCGTTTTGTTGGATGATTTGAAGAAATTGAATATACTTATATTTTAAATGGAATTCAATTTGTTGTTTTACCAAGCTGTTGTCCTCAGGGACTATATGTTAGTACTTTTAAGATTTTATTCTTGTGTCATCAGCAATCCAATTTATTTCCCATGTTTTTCCATCATCAGTCGAAAATGCTTGTTCAAAATGGCAGGAATTAGGAGTAATTACTGAAATAATAAAACGAACAAGAATTTTCTTACCATTAAAAGTGTCTTCATTAAAAAATTCTCCACGACCCTCTTTAAAACTGCCAATTGATGGCGTGACTAAATTTCCGTCTCTGATATTTGCAAAATTGAGGCTCCATTGGTTTGTTTTTGGATTGAAAAGACGCAAACTTATACCTACGATTTGTCCCGTTAAACCTTTAACGTTTAGTTCTACTACATTAGAACGATTGTCACAAATTCCTATAACATTAGTGGTCCCCTCGTATTCATTCCAAGTTGTAGAATTGGAGAGAGGATTTTTAAGAACTTTAAGTTTTGTTTTCCACTTCCCAAGTTCAAAATCAAAATCTTTTTGTCCATTTTGACTTAAAAAACTTTCCGTCGTGGAATTATAGTTTTGTTGTGCAATTACAAAAGCTGGTAACAAAGTCAAAACAAAGCAGCTAAGTATAAAGTTAAATTTCAGTTGGATGGGATTTTTTGCTAGTATCATATTTTTTTAAATTTATGTTCGTGACATTCAAAAAATGATCTGTGCTTTTAGTCTAACGTAGCAGTTGAAAGTAAGGGTCTCTAACACAATAGGTTTGAGCTAAATTAACGTTAATTTTCGGTTTAACCAAATCCCCCTCTCGAAGTATATATTGTTATATACTGGAGCTAGTTTCTCTAACTTTACGTAATTTTGTTTAAACAAAGTGTAAATTAAACGAAAAAAGCTTCAGATTTCTCTGAAGCTTTTTCTTTGTAGTGACGGGAAGCATTGAAATATCTAACCAGTTTTTTGAAGACTATTACAGGATTACTGCATTTGTGTCTTAGGTTTACTATCGTAAAATTCCAACGACTTGAATAATTTTTAAAAGTAAGCAACATTATCATATAGCTGTTTAAGAAAAAAAACTAGGTCAAGTTTTGACTTTTCTTAACTCACTGTCTTTTTTGTTATCATATTCAGGCTGAATAATAGGATTCAAAGGGATAAGGATTTGATGTCGAACGGGATCTTAAGGTAGTTTTGATAACAATAGCCTGATGTTATCTAAAACAAGTTTAGGTTCATCAAGTTGAATAAAATGTCCTGACTTTATTGTTTTTATATGTGTAAAATCTTTTACTTCTGTCTTAAGTGATTCCTTAGAGTCGTACCATAATTGTCTATCGGCTGAATCATGTTCAGCATCAATTTTTACACTTGTTATTGCGATAACCGGAACGTCAGGCAAATTAGGGAATCCTTCCATATATTTAAAATCTTCTATTAATTGCAGAGATTCTAATGCTATTCCCGAATTTTCACCATAATCAGCTTTATAAGTATTATAAAATGAGTCTATCTGACTCTGTGAAAAATGGTTGTACTTTTCGTGAGAAGCATCAACAAATACTAAGCTGGCAACTTTTTTAGGATTTTTTATAGCAAAATCTCTAATAATCAATCCTCCTAATGAATGTCCTACCAGGAGTACCTTTCTGTTGTTTGCAAATTTATCTATGACCTTTTCAAGCTCACTTGTTAATTTACTGATATTTCTAGGTTCAGTGTTAGATTCTGATTTTCCGTAACCAGCTCTATCATATAATAAAACATCAGAATCTAAAAATTCAGATATGGATAAGATCTCTGAAGATTTTCCGGTGCTGTACCACGACGTATGATCGTTTCCATGACCAGATTCAAAAACAACTAAATATTTTGATTTTTTTGATACAATGTAGCTCATCAGTTTATGTGTTCCTAAATCGATTACAGTTCCCGGATATTCGGGAGAAACTTTTTTATCATCATCCGAGCAAGAGACAAAAGAGAGTGTATAGATTATAAAAGTTAAAAGACATAATAATCTAATAATAGCTTTGTGTAGCTTTGATTCGCGGTGTGTTTTTCTTAAGGTCATTTGTAATTTTTAGTTTTTGTTGAAAGTAAAATCGATACAAATATTAGTATTATTTACCATCAAAAAGTTCTGATTTATGAATCCGAACCTATTTAAAACAACTAGAAATTTCCTGTTTGCAAAAAATCACATCATAGCGAGGATTGCTTTTTTAAATTCAGATGGAGTTTGATTCGTCATTTTCTTAAAAGTAGTATTAAAGACTGTTTTAGAATTAAAACCAACTTCAAATGCAATTCCCATTAAACTCAAATGCTCCATATTAGAATCCTGAATCATTTTTTTTGCTTCCTCGATTCGATACGTATTAATAAATTGATAAAAATTTTCATTACAACCCTTATTTATTATATAAGACAGCAGATGAGTTGAAATATTCAATTGTGAAGCCAATTTAAATAAGCTTAATTTCGGATCCAAAAAAGGTTTTTTATGATCCATTACCTGAATTAAAATTGATTTCATTCCTTTTAATTCATCATCAGAAATCAACTTTTTCTGATTGCTTTTCAATCCAGAAGTTTCATTTATGAGGATGTCAATTTCTTTTTTTTCTTCTTTATTAAGCGGTATAATTTCTTTTTGTTTTAAAGAAAAATAGGCTATAAAAAAAACGCCGACAAGATAAACCAGACCAGCAAAATTATCAAATAAAACACTCGTTTTTGCTAATTTAAAAAATATATCAATTAACCACAGACCAGTAATTATCAACACACATATTACTACTTTTTGTAGCCATTTTAAGTTGATAGCATCCATGTTAGAAGTGTACAGAAATAATTTTTTTGATAAGTAGTTATTTCTCTGTACGCCATAATAGCATAAGTAATAACCTGAAAACAAAAAATTAAATTAAAAGCTGTAATGATTACAACAGCATTTTTTTTATCGGCATCAGTCGAAGGTTGCTCTACATTAATGAGGGCTGAAACTAAAAGTAAAAATAGCATTATAAAAGCAAATGCAAAATGCAAATTATCTTTCGTTCGCCATTTTCTGTCAGGATCAACAAAATAAGCAACAGTAAAATAAAAAATCGGGGCTATTATATAATCTGTTAATGCTAAAAAGTCATTTATGGGCATTCGTGTTTTTAAAAACTCAGTTTTTTCTAATAAATCATTAAACTGAATAAGGAATATACACAAAATAAAAGAACCAAACCATCGATTAACCTTACTGTTTACTTGATTAACATTAGTAAAAATTAAAAATGCCAGTAATAAAGTCGTTCCCGCAACAAAGAAGCTGATTAGTTGATCCATTAAAAAAAATAATACATATAGGTGTTTGATATTTTTTGAGAATGATAAAATAAACAAATATATACAAATCAAAGTGTTTTCTTTTGAATTGGTATTCTAATAAAAAAGTAGCCTAAAAAAAGAGTATATAAACAACAAATTCTTCCATAATATAAAATACTAAAAACGAAAAAGCACCATCTTTTTTCAAACTTTGACTTTAATCTTGACGGGAAGGATTGAAATATCTAATCAGTTTATCGAAGATTATATTAGAATTATAGCATGTGCATCGTAAAATTTGATTTTACAGATTTGTAATATTTTGCTTGAAGAAAAAAAGCTTATAATTTTAATATTAAGTATTTGGTTCAAATCCCATCAAGGTTACTATAAAAAAAATTATGAGATAGAGAGCTGTTTTTTAGCCTATAACATACGTTTTGCCGTATTTGGGTTTTGCCAGAATTATCGTTTTAATTTGTATTTTTGTTTAGTTGAAAATACACGGTTTCAAAATTCCCAAGCATGGCAAAGCGTGAGAACGTTAACGTTCATTGTTAGTGAGACACTCTAAAATTTTAAAGAAATGAAAAATATACCGACACTTTATGAATGGGCAGGTGATATGAAAACCTTTGAAACTTTGTTTACAAAGTTTTATGACAAGGTCTTGAAAGATGATTTATTAGGCGAAGTTTTTATGAATATGTCACAAGAGCATATAAAACAGGTTTCACATTTTGTCGCAGAAGTATTTGGTGGTGACAAACTTTATACAACCGAAGATAAAGGAAGTCATTCTATTATGATTGGCAAACATATTGGCAAAATGCTGACCGAAGAAAAACGCCAGCGTTGGGTACATCTTTTATTGCAAACAGCAGATGAAGTAGGTTTAAAAAGCGACCCAGAGTTTCGTTCTGCATTTGTAGGTTACATTGAATGGGGAACACGGCTTGCAGTTATCAACTCACAACTTACAGAAAATTCAATGGCATCAAATGAGCCTATGCCTAAATGGGGTTGGGGAGAAACAGGCGGACCTTACATTTCAAATGAAAACTAATATAAAACATCTAAAATTTTTCACCATCGCCTATGCAGTTTCTTATTTAATTGACTGTAAAGGCGAACGTCTCTGACTTCGCAAGCGCAATCTGTATCAAGTAGAGTTTTAATATAAACAAAAAGCTCCAGATTTCTCTGAAGCTTTTTGTCTTAGTAGCCCTAACGGGACAATTTTCGAACCATTTTGTGGATGACTTAAAAAAAATAAATATTATTTTATATTGATTTCCATGTTTAAATTTGATCTTAGTCATTTATAATATTGAATTAGTGGAATACAAGTCTGATTATTTAGTTCTTATTTTTATTCTCAGAAAGTAGAATTAATTAGAGTTTAAACAAGAATTAGGTTGACATAAAGTTTTATAATATTTAAATGCACTTTAGAATAAACTTTTGTGGTTTTATTTTCTCAATCTGATAATTGTTGGGAACTGGCTTTTACTTTTCAAATTCCATGTGGTTATTTTGTTAGCTTAGCTTGTGCTCTGATTTTGCTTGAAAATTCAGCTAGGAATTTTTATTTGTAATCTTTTATTATAAATTTACGCAACTGTCACAAAGGGCAAACCGTTAGTTAGAATTCAATAAAAAATCAAAAAAATGAAATCAATTCAATCAATCACTTTTATTTTATTATTTATAACACAATTGGGTTTTGCACAAAATAAGAAAGAAAAATTAGAACAACTTTTTGAATTTTACAATCAACAAAATCTATTTAACGGTTCTGTTTTTATTTCTGAAAAAGGAGAAACTTTACTAAATAAAGGTTATGGATTATCAAATGTAGATTTAAAGAAGGAAAATAACGCTAACAGCATTTTTCAAATATATTCCATTACAAAAACTTTTACAGCAACGGTAATTTTAAAATTAGTAGAAGAAAAAAAACTTTCATTACAGGATAAACTTTCAAAGTTCTATCCAGATTATCCCGATGCAAGTTCTATTTCAATTGAAAGTTTGTTAACCCATACCTCTGGAGTTTATGACTATACCAGAGGAAATGATATGAAAGACCAAACGGAAAAATCATTTATTGAATTTCAAAAAACAAAACCTTTGGATTTTCCAGTTGGAACTGATTGGAGTTATTCTAACTCAGGATATTATTTTCTAGGATATGTAATTCAAAAAGTTACTGGAATAAGTTACGAAAAAGCAGTTGAAAAATACATATTTAAACCATTGAAAATGAAGCAAAGTGGTTTTGCTTTTAAAAATCTAAAAAGTGAAAATAAAGCCATTGGCTATGAGATTTTTTCTGAAAAGGAACAAAAACCATCGATTGTTTATGATCCACCTATGCCTTTTGCAGCTGGTGGAATATACTCAACTGTTGAAGATTTAAACAAATATTATAATGGACTAAAAAATTACAAGATTATCTCCAAACAAAGTTTAGAAAAAGCATATACACCTTTCAAAAAAAATTATGGTTATGGTTGGATTACAATGCCAATGTTTAAAAAAATGACAGTTGGTCATAGTGGTTATGGAGCTGGTTTTTGTAGCAATTTTGTTCAAATTCCCGAAGATGATATCTGCATTATACTGCTTACAAATACAGAAAGAGGTTTAGACACTGCCACTTATGCTATTATGAAAACTTTGTATAATTTATACAATAAAGATTATAAAATTCCAGTTGTAACCAACATAAGCTCAGAAGCTTTAAAGCAATATGAGGGAACTTATCAAGTTGAAAACAATTTTGTAATTTACCTTACAGTTGAAAACAATAAATTAAAATTGCAAAGTGGAAACGGACCCACAACTATTATATATCCTGTAAAAGAAAATTTATTTTTCGCTGAAGAATTAATGGGTGATGTAATTTTTGAAAGAGACAAGACTTCCCAAATAGAGTCATTAAGTTTTCATGTAGGAAATCAAGTAAAAAAAGCAACAAAAATATTTCCTTCTTGGGGAATTGTAGGAACTGCCACAGAAAAAGGCTGGGAAGGTCCTGATGCAAAACTTTTTGAAACTGAAACAAAAGGAATTTGGACAATTAAAAATGTGACTTTAAAAACAGGAGAGCTTAAATTTCGTTTTAATGACGATTGGACTTTAAATTTTGGAAAAGATATGAGAGACGGAATAATGCCAAAAGGAGATAATATTGAAATTTTAACAGGCGTTTATGATATTATTTTGGACATAACTGATTACGAAAAACCAAAATACAAAATTTTCAAGAAAAGTTAAAAAACAGCCTACAACAGCTAGGGATTCGTTGCCGTGCGTAGCACGAACAATGAAGCCCGTGTTGAACGGAACTGCTGAGACCGCAACTATGGTTTTTTTGATAAATGATTATAAGAATGTCAAGAGGCTATTCCGCCTCTTTTTGTTTTGGAAGTAGTTTCTGCTTGGCTTGCCCGTGTTTTTCTTCAGTTTTAGACCGCTACCCTTAACCATAAAATTAAATTTTACAAGTTGAATTTATGCCCAAAGTGTGGAAAAATAGCCAGAAAACCTAAAGCTAAATAATGCCGATTTTGTGGAAATGATTGGCACTAATTATATGATCGTTTGCTAACAGCTACAACGGATTTGGGCAATTGGCTTAATCGAAAAATGGTTTTGTAATTAGGATGATTGGGCAAATCCTAAGAAGGGGATTAATTTAGTCCCAAACCCGCTGTCCTACCAAGACGTTATGCACAATCCCACTCTAAATAGCCTAACGGGATTCGAACCAATTTTCCTTGAAAACACTGATAGTTTGTGTTTTTTTTGAAATTAAACAAGATTTTTCGAACCACAAAAAAGCCTGATAAATCTAAATCTATCAGGCTTTTAATTTTTACTAGTAGCGGGAACAGGACTCGAACCTGTGACCTTCGGGTTATGAGCCCGACGAGCTGCCTACTGCTCTATCCCGCGATGTTTCGGGTGCAAAGATACGCAGTAAATACGGTTATGCAAAGAAATTTCGGAATTATTTTAAAATAAGATTATTTTTATGGTAATTAATTAATAGCTAGGTGTTTAGTTTTTAAGAATATGTGATTTAGATTTTATATTCTAATAATTCTGAATATGGATTTCCATTTAAGCCTAATAAATAAGCAAAAGCGGGTTCTGTTTTGTAGCCGTTTTGTTTGAGTTTGATGATTTCTAATCTAAAGTTTTCTCCTTTTGCTTTCAGAATTCCGTATTCTATAATCATGTGTTTGTAACCATTTTGATTTTTGGTTGGGATGTTCTGACCGAAAATTTCAATTTCAAAATTGTTTATTTTAAAATTAGCGACAATAGTTTCCTTGTTGTCAATAAGAGTTTCTTTAATTTTAAAATCATTTTCTTTTCCAAAAAAGGTATTGAGTTTTTCTGCGAAATCGGATTTGTTTTTCCAGTAACAGATAATATCAAGATCGCTGTTTTCAATATCAATATTAATCGGAATGGTGCCAACCAAAATTGGATCAAAGTCAACGAGATTTGTTAGAATCTCATTCTGAGTCAAAACTTCAAAAGCTAGGATCTGTTTTGGGGTTCCGGTTTTTAAATAATAGATAGTACTAAAATCGATCATTTTTATTTGCTATAATCCTTTTCAGATTTTATTTCGCTCTCAATTTTTTTATTGATATTGACTTTTGCACCAGTAAAAACAAAGATGGTAGTTCCGTATTCACGGGCATATTGATTGCTGACTTCACCCGAAATTTTGGCATTACTAAAATAAGGACCTGTTTCTTTTAGCTCATCACTATCTTTTTCATAATCCTTAACTCTGATAAGGTTTTGGTATTGAATATTTAGATTGAACCAGTTGACATAATCGGCATTAAAAGAAACTGCTTTGATGCCTTTTTTGGTGTAATAATTAATAGCTCCGGCTTGTCCGTAATTGTCACAAAGAACAAGTGTTTTATCTTGGTTTGGAAGTGAGGCGTAAGCAGAATCGGTTTTGCGGGCAAGTTCTTTCCATCCCAGCATATCGGCAAAATCTTGTGGTAAAGCATGATCTTTTCCATCTTCCCAACGAAGCATGTCAAACTTTTTATATTTCTCATGATGTTTTACAATGTATTCAGGGCTTTTGTTTGGGAATGCTAAATTGTACATCGGAATAAAAAATAAAAGCGGAATGATAATGAAAACTGGTTGTAGAAAACGTTTCCAGCCCGTTTTTAAAATATGAGATAAAAAAACAGCTCCAAAAGCAATATAAATAGGATAAAGACCAATTGCATAATAAGCTTTGGCTTTGAAATAAATAAAGACAAGAAGTGTGAAAAATAGAGTAGCAAAAAAGAATTTGAATTTATTGAAAGCTTTGTAAAATAGTAAAGCATACAAACTAGCCAGAATAACAAAAAAGGCACCAATGAAAAACAGTAATTGTTCTTTTAGAAATCCAATGCGATCAACATTGACCAATTGTGTTTCTGCCAATTCCTTCATGTGATGTACTATTGGAAACTGATTATTATATTGCCACAAAAGATTCGGAAGAATCAATATTAATCCTAAAAGCAAGGCAAAATAGAGCTCCTTTTTTGCTAATACTTGTCTTTGCTTAGAAAGTAAAAGAGCAGGCAAGAGACCAATTAGTAGAAAAAGAATATTGTATTTATTCAGAAAACCAAACGCAAAAACTATTGCTCCTATATAAAGCCATTTTGTTTTTTTGGTTGCGAAGTATTGAATGATAACATAATAAAATCCTGTCCAACACAAGACATCCAATGAATTAGGCTGATAAAGTGTGTTGAGACGTAATAGCGCAGAAAATAGAACACAAGTTGCACCTAAAGTCAAAGCATAGAGATTGCCTCTGAGAGTTTCAATAGTTTTCCAGACAATTAAAATAGTTAATGCACCAAAAAGAGCAGGGAAAAACTTTATCCAGAAGACCGAATTACCAAGTAGATATATGAGATACGAAAACCAGGATGTTACCGGAGGAACAGACAAATAACCCCAAGCCAAATGATGCGCCTGATCAAGATGTAAATATTCATCACGCTGCAAATCATATTCAGGACTTATGAGGATATATTGTAAAGCAAATTTTAAAATAATAAACCCAATTAAAATTAAAGTTTTTTTATTCATGGAGGTTTGGTTTGGTAAGTTGTTGGTCTTGGTTAAATGATTTTATATCAGTTCTTAAAATCTATAGCTAATATATAATTTATTTTGATTTTGGAGGAAATGAAAGTTTTAAGAAATGTTATAAAATAAAATAGCTCCAGATTTCTCTGAAGCTATTTATTAAAGTTTGATATTGAGAATTAAAGTTCCCTCTTGGAATTTAAGAAAATTTATTCTTCCAAAGCAGTTTCAAATTCCATGTGATCGATTGTTTCTACTGCAGGTTGTGCAGGTTTAGAAGCTTTCAGTGCATTGAATCTTTCTAATTGTTCCGTTTCTCCTTCTTCACCGCTGAAATAAGGGAAAACATCCATAATTGGAGATTCAGAAACAGCTGGAATCGAATATTCTCCCATCGTGCTTTGCATTACATGAAGTGTATTGTCATAAGCTTCTCTTACATCATTTGCCTGAACTAACAAATACATATTCGATTTTCTTTCTTTACCGCTTTCCTCGTCATAAGCCATTAAAGAAACTTTCGATTTAAACCAGCGATCTGCATTTTCAAAAGGATGGATCTCAGCATAGTTTGCCACTTTTATATTTGTGATTTTAAATTCTTCACTAATATAAGCCGCCATCTCTTCATTAATTCTTTTTTCGGCTTCGGTATAAGACAAAGCATCTACCAAATAAGGTTCTGTTAAAACTTTTTGTCCTCCGGTTTCGTCTGTCTTTCTATATTTTACTTTGCATTCGTACCAAGTTGCGCTCATCTTCTTTTAATTTTTAAGGATGCCAAAGATAGATTTTACAGAAAAAAAAACTCTTAATTCCTGAAATAGATATTCACAAATTTAAAAGTGCTTTTGTATAATGTTGAATATTAATTAAGTATTTTGTTATTCTTCTTCTTTGTTCAGAATTTTATTTAAAAGTCACTGCATTTTTATTCGGATAAATCATTTGAAAGGATGTGATAATTTCATAATTGCACATTTTTTTTCTTGCAAGTGCATCTGTTTCATAAATTTTATTATGTTTGCTAAATCGATTTAGCAACTATTGAAACCACCTTCTGTTATGAAAAATATATTTCTTATCTGTTTTTTTGTTATTACCTCTAGTGTATTTCTAAATGCTCAGGAACTAAAATCTCCTGATGGAAATCTCATTTTAACTTTCAATATAAACAAAGAAGGAACGCCGGTTTATACTCTGAATTTCAAGAAAAAAGAAGTGATCAAAGAAAGCAAACTAGGCTTTATTTTGAAATCGGATATTATGCTGAATAAAGATTTTCAGATTACAGATACAAAATTTCAATCGGAAAACAGTACTTGGAAACCAGTGTTAGGGGAACAAAAAGAAATTAGAAATCAATACAATGAATTGAAAGCTGATCTTGTTCAAAATAAAAGCAAACGAAAAATTTCGATTTATTTCCGATTGTTTAATGATGGTTTAGGTTTTAGATACGAGTTTCCGGTGCAGGATGATCTGCGTCATTTTATTATTCAGGAAGAAACTACCGAGTTTAATTTAACGGGAGATCATAAACTTTTTTGGATTCCGGGAGATTACGATACCAATGAATATAGTTATACGACTTCTAAAATATCTGAGATGCAATCTCTGGTATATAATGCAACTCATGTTTCTTTAGCGGCGCAAACCACGATCAAAAATCTGGCAACACAAACGCCTTTAATGATGAAGACCAATGACGGACTTTATATTAATATTCACGAAGCAGCTTTAAAAAATTATCCGGCAATGTGTCTTAATGTCGACGATAAAACTTTTTCGCTAAGTTCACATCTTGTTCCTGATGCTGTTGGAAATAAAGGATACATTCAAACCGGAAGTTTTACACCTTGGCGAACGATTGTCGTGAGTGATGATGCAAGAAATATTCTGGCGTCAAAAATGATTTTGAATCTAAATGAACCTTGCAAATTTGAAGATACTTCATGGATTAAACCAACTAAATATATTGGAGTTTGGTGGGAATATTTTACAGGCGGAGGTTCGACTTGGGCTTATTCAGATAATCAGGATGTTGTTATTGGAGCTACTGATTTCTTTAAATTAAAA
The DNA here is from genome assembly GCF_020991455.1 of Flavobacterium sp. JAS. GTDB lineage: Bacteria > Bacteroidota > Bacteroidia > Flavobacteriales > Flavobacteriaceae > Flavobacterium. The sequence continues at coordinate 203,609 of NZ_JAJMOX010000008.1, read as the reverse complement.
CCGAATAATACACACGGCGCAAACACAAAACATGTAAAAGAATATATTGACTTTGCGGCAACAAATGGTTTTGATGCTGTTTTGGTCGAAGGATGGAATGAAGGTTGGGAGGATAATACGGCTTTTAAGAAAGAGCGTATTTATAGTTTTACAAAAGCATATCCGGACTTTGATGTAAAAGAATTAAGCGATTATGCCGCAAAGAAGAACGTGAAAATTATCATGCATCATGAAACGACTTCTTCAACTGCTGAGTATGAGCGACAATTAAACGATGCTTTAAATTTTATGGTTGATAATAATTACAATGCTGTAAAAACGGGTTATGTTGGACCAATTATTCCAAGAGGCGAACATCATGACGGACAGCAAATGGTCAATCATTATACGTATGTTGCAAAAGAAGCAGCAAAACACAAGATCATGGTAGATTCTCACGAAGCGGTGCGTCCAACGGGTTTGCATCGTACATATCCAAATTGGTTTGCCCAGGAATCGGCACGTGGAACGGAGTTTGAATCTATGGAAGGAATTCATCCGGATCATACTACAATTTTGCCTTTTACACGATTAATGGGAGGTCCGATGGATTATACACCAGGAATTTTTCAGGGAGATTTGTCGGTTTACGGAGCTAAAAAGAATAAGCTAAGTACAACACTTGTTAAGCAATTGGCGCTTTATGTTACGATGTACAGTCCGTTGCAAATGGCTGCCGATTTACCGGAAAATTATATGCGTTTTCCAGATGCATTTCAGTTTATAAAAGATGTTGCTCTGGATTGGGATGAAACTTATATTCTCGAAGCAGAACCAGGTGATTACATCACAATTGCCAGAAAAACAAAAGGAAAACAAGAATGGTTTGTTGGCGGAATTACAGACGAAAATTCACGTACGACTTTAATTGATTTTAGTTTTCTTCCAACAGGAAAATCATATACGGCAACAATTTACGAAGACGGAAAAACGGCCGATTATAAAACTAATCCGCAATCATATTCTATTCGTAAAGTAACAGTAAATAATAAAACTAAACTGAAACAAAAACTTGCCGCAAGTGGCGGAGTTGCTATTTCTATAAAGTAAATATTGTTTGAGAAATAGCACGCGGATGACACGGATTCGCTATCGCGAAAACACGGATAAACACGGATTTTTTTCTTCTAGTATTTGCCTAAAAGAATCTGCTTAATCTGCCAAATCTGCGAGAGAACAGATTAAGCACGTTTGTTATTTAAATGAGTCAAAGTAATTAGTGAAAATTCGTGTAATTCGCGGCAAAAAAAAGAAAATCGATATTAATTTTAAAAACATAAAAATGAGCATAAAAATTTATCCTTTGCAATTTGAACCAATTTTAAAAGACAGAATTTGGGGCGGAGAAAAATTAAAAACAGTTCTTAATAAAACAATTGAATCTTCAATTACTGGAGAAAGTTGGGAATTGTCTACCGTTGAAGGCGATGTAAGCGTAGTTGCAAACGGAATATTAAAAGGAAAATCATTAACAGAATTAATTGATGATTCACCAAACGAAATTTTAGGAACAGCAGTTTATACAAGATTCGGAAATCAATTTCCTTTATTGTTTAAATATCTCGACGCAAGAGAAGATTTGTCGATACAAGTTCACCCGAATGATAAATTGGCAAAAGAACGTCATAACTCTTTTGGTAAAACCGAAATGTGGTACGTTATGCAGGCTGATGCCAATGCCAGGATTATTGTAGGATTTAAAGAAGATTCCAGTAAAGAAGAATATTTAGAGTATTTGCGCAATAATACACTAGTTTCTATTTTAGATGATGTAAAAGCCAAAGCTGGTGATGTATTTTTTCTGGAAACAGGAACAGTTCATGCAATAGGAGCAGGATTGGTTGTAGCTGAGATTCAGCAAACATCAGATATTACTTATCGATTGTATGATTTTGACCGAATAGATGCTGAGGGAAATAAAAGAGAATTACATGTTGATCTGGCGCTTGATGCGATTAATTACAATAAAGTTGATACACACAAGAAATACGAAACGACTCCAAATCAATCAAATGTAGTGGTAGATTGTCCTTATTTTACAACGAACTTCCTTCCGCTTGACGGAACAATTGAAGTGAGTAAAAACGGAGATACTTTTACAGTTTATATGTGTATTGAAGGTTCTTTTGAAATTAGATTTGAGAATGTAACATATAAATATAAGAAGGGTGATACAGTGTTAATACCTGCAGATATGCGTACTTATAGCTTAAATGGTTCAGCATCAATTTTAGAAATATTCATTTCGTAAAAATAGAATCGAAGAAAACTTTTGAGTTTGTTTATTTTCATAAAATAGAAGAGTCGCAAGGAAAATAAGTTGTAAAAATGAAAGCTTTGTGACTCTGCTAAATTTTTTTAATTGCAGATTATTCATATTAAAAGAATAACTCTTATTTTTGGGGCAATAAAATGATTAATGCGTAGAATACCTGTAAATACTAATGATTCTATGTTTAATTAACTCTAAAATAATGATTTGTTTAAAAATAATAATTACAAAATCGTTTTAGTAACTATTTTTATATATATTTGTGATACAATTAACAACAACTTAATAAAAAATTAATTCGCTAGATGAAAAAGATTACTATTAAGGATATTGCCACAGAGGCGCAAGTGTCTATATCTACTGTATCTTTTGTCATTAATGATAAAGGCGAAAAAATGGGGATCAGCCCTGCAGTAATCAAAAAAGTGCAGGAAGTTGCTGAAAAGCTTCACTACAGGCCCAGCATGATTGCAACGAGTCTTAGAACCGGAAAGACAAGATCTATCGGACTTATTGTTGAAGATATTTCGAATCAGTTCTTTGCGGATCTTGCCAGAGTCATAGAAGATGAAGCTAAAAGCATTGATTACCGGGTTTTTTATTGTAGTACCGGTGGAGATAATGAACGTTCTGAAGAGTTGATTAATAGTCTTTTGCAGGCAAACGTAGATGGTTTTATTATTACTCCTACGCAAAATCTTGAAGAGAAAATTGATCTTCTTTTAAAATTAAAAAAACCTGTTGTATTAGTCGATAGGTATTTTCCGGGGCAAAGAGTGAGTCATGTAGTGATGGATAATTATGAAGCTTCTAATACGGCTACAAAATTTCTGATCAATAAAGGGTGTCAAAAAATTGCCGTTGTAAATAATACGTCTGAAATGGTTCAGATGAAATTAAGAGAAGATGGCTATCGTGACGCTTTAAAAGAAAATGGAGTTTATAACGAATCACTTGTTCTTCATTTGGATTATAATAGCAATGAAGAAAGTAAAATAGCTAATATTTTAAGTTTTTTCGAAAAAAACAAAGGTATTGATGCTGTTTTATTTTTAACCAATTATATGGGACTTGCAGGTCTTCAGGCTTTTAGAAGAATGAAAATAAGAATTCCTGAAGATATTTCAGTTATTAGTTTTGATGATCACGACAGTTTTAAATTGCATACGCCAACAATTAGTGTTATTGCACAGCCTATTGAGGATATTGCGGTTAAATCGATACAGTTGCTAATGAGTCAGATGACTGATATGGAAAAATTTGAAGTAGAAAAAAGCCTTAAAAAGGGTAAATTAATCATCCGGGAATCCGTTTGATTTTAAAGGATAATATTTAAAAATTAAAAAAAGAAACGTTTCGTTTTTTTTTAGTCATTTTACTAAATCGTTTTAGTAAGTTTTAGAAGATTAAAAAGTAATATTTAGTTATTTTTTTTGATCTGTTTACTATATCGATTTCTTAAAATTAAGAAAATGTTTACATCGCTATTAAGTCATAGTATTCGACAGGTGGAGACCTTAGGATATCATATTAAAATTGAGTTCAAAAATTATTACTAATTATTAAAAACAATCACGTTAAATCAACAAAAATCAAAACAAATAAACCAAAAAAAATGCTTATGAAACGAATATTAGCAGTGTTAGGAATGGTATTGTTGAGCAGCTTAGGTGCTGTTGCGCAAAATCGATTAATAACAGGCATAGTGGCAGATGCAGAGAACAAGGGAATTGTTGCTGCATCAATTGAGGTTCAAGGAAAACCATTTAGCGCAATTACAGACGCTGAAGGTAGATTCAGGATGAATGTTCCTGCAGGGAAGGTAACTTTAAATGTATCTTCAATAGGTTTTGGATCAAAATCAGTAGTACTTCAGGAAAATGAAAATAGAATTTCGGTTGTATTAATAGAAAGTACACAGGAGTTAAAGGATGTTGTTGTAACTTCATTTGGAGTTAAAAAACAAAAGAAAGCTTTAGGTTATGCTGTCGGAGAAATAAAAGGAGAGGACCTTACGAAAAACAAAGAAATTAACTTAGGAAATGCCCTTCAGGGAAAAATTGCCGGAGTTAATGTTTCTGCACCGGTTACAGGACCTTCTGGTTCAAGCCGTGTGGTAATTCGTGGGGCAACTTCAGCTTCAGGACTTAACCAGCCTTTATATGTGGTAGACGGAATTCCGATTGATAACAGTCAACAAGGAAATGCAAATATGTGGGGTGGAGCTGATAAAGGAGATGGTATGTCTTCTTTCAATCCAGACGATATTGCTTCTATGTCTGTATTAAAAGGTAGTGCTGCTTCTGCTCTTTACGGGTACAGAGGATCAAATGGTGTTATCTTGATTACTACTAAAAAAGGTAAAAACGGAACTGGAATTGGAGTAGATTTTAATACAAATTCTACTTTTAATACACCGGTAAGTCTTTTGCACTGGCAAGATCAATACGGAGCGGGAGCGCCTGTAAATGGTGTTGCAACAAGATTCTCAGATTTACAAGAACTTAGAGATTCTTACTATTTTGCATGGGGAGATAAATACGACGGAACGCCTTCTCTTTCTTTAGATGGAAAAACCAGACCATATCAAGCTTACGGAAAAGACAATGTTGAGAATTTCTACAGAACAGGATATTCTTTCAGTAATACGTTAGCAATTTCTGGTGGAAATGAAACTACTAATTTCAGATTATCTTTCGGGAATACTAAAGATGAGTCTATTTTGCCGGGAACAAATTTCGCAAGAAATAACGTGTCTTTGAGTTTGAATTCCGCACCAAACAAAAAAATTAGTGTAGAAACTAATGCACAATATATTACAGAGAAAAGTCATAACAGACCCTATTTGAATGATTCACCTAGAAATCCTTCTTTTCCAACTACTTTCCTGACACCGGGAACAGACATTAGATGGATCAATAACGGATACGATGAAAACGGTGGTGAAGCAGATTATTTTGGCGCAAACACGTACCACACTAATCCGTATTTTGCTACACAATCTCCATTAAATGATGACCTTAGAAAGCGTTTTATTGGTTCTGCAAAAGTAAACTACAACATTACAGAGAAAATTTATGCTAAAGGTGTTATTGGTATTGATGATATTAATTATGAATACACTGAAATTGAGCCTACAGGAATCAACTACAATCCTGGAGGATCTTATGAAAACAGAGTTGAAGGCCGTTCAGAATATAATGCTTCTGCTTATTTAGGGTATAAAGGTGATATCGCCAAAAACTTTTCTTTAGATGCTTTCATTGGAGCTAACCGTCAACACAACAGATACAGCGGTATTAAAATGAAAGGAAACAATTTTATCGTTCCGTTCAAATATTTCTACGGAAATACACAACCGGACAAAACAGAAAAATTGTTTTCAGAAAGCGAAGTAAATTCTCTTTTCTACTCAGCTGATTTAGGTTACAAAGATTTCCTATACTTAAGTTTAACAGGTCGTGAAGATTGGTTCTCTACTTTAGATCCATCAAACAACAGTACTTTTTATCCATCTGTAAGTTCAAGTTTCATTTATTCTCAAATCATCGATTTACCAGAATGGATGTCTTACGGAAAATTGAGAGCAGGTTGGGGTAACGTAGGAGGAGCTTTGCCAGACGCTTATGCTTTGTCATTGACTTATACTTCACCAGACGGACAAACAGATTCTCAAGGACAGCCAATTTTAGGTGTTAATGGAGAAACGGTTCCAAATAAATTTTTAAAACCTTATAATGTAAGTACAATCGAATTTGGTTTTGAGAATACATTCTTCAATAACAGAGTAAGTACAGATTTGACTTTTTACCAAAAAAGAACAACAAACGATATTGCTGATGCTGATATTTCTCAGGCTTCTGGTTACAGAACTACAAAAATCAACGTGGGAGAAATCCTGAATAAAGGGGTGGAATTTGCGGTGAATGTGAAAGCTATAAAAACACCAAGTTTTTCTTGGAGCGTAGGATATAATTTTGCTTACAATAATAGTGAAGTAGTTAGTCTTTCAGACAAAATTACAACCAAATCATTAGAAGGAAACAGAGATTCAAGAGCTTCTGTAGTTTTAGAAAAAGGACAGCCTTTTGGAGTTATTAAAGCTTATGATTATTTAAGAGATAAAGACGGAAATGTTGTAATTGATACAAATGGTAAATTCATGAGAGGAAATTTAATCATTGCAGGACAAGGTGTTGCACCAACTTCAATGGGACTTTCAAATGATTTCTCTTATAAAAATTTCACACTTTCAGTTTTTGTAGATGCTAAATTTGGAGGAGAAATCTACTCGGCTACAAACCAGTTAGGAACTCGTTACGGATTGTCAGAGCAAACACTTCCGGGTCGTGAAGGAGGAGTTCAGGTATCTGGAAAAGATGTTAACGGAAATCCTGTAAACACAACAGTTTCTGCATACGATTACTGGAGAAGTTATAGTGATGTAACCTCAAACTTTGTATACGATGCTGATTTTGTTAAACTAAGAGCGATTTCTTTTAGTTATAATTTCCCAAAAACAACTTTGTCAAAAACACCATTTCAATCGGTAAGCTTAGCATTTTCTGCTCATAATTTATGGACAATTTATGACAAAGTGCCAAACATCGATCCAGAATCAAACTATTCTAATAGTAATGCACAAGGACTTGAAAGAGCATCTATGCCTTTGACAAGAAACTACGGTGTAAGTCTTAATGTCAAATTTTAATAATAAAATTGAAAGATGAAAAATAAATATATCAAAATATTCTGTATCGCAATTGTTGGTGCAATGACATTAACTTCATGCGATAAAGGATTCGAGGAAATGAATACGAATCCAAATGCATTGACAGATCCAGCTGTAAAATCAATGTTTACGCTTGCTGAGATTTATGTAGACGGACAAGATTATTCAAATACAAGAGGAAACAATGCTTATGCAGCACAAATCGTTCAGCAATTTTCTTCATTAGGAGGACCAGGTTCAAAATACACCTATTCTTCTGAATATTCAGGATCACTTTTTGGAGAAACTTACGGTAAAGGATTGAATCAGATTTTCCAATTAATGTCTGTTGTAAAAGACTCTCCTGAAAATAGTAATATGATTCAGGCTTGTAGAATCATGAAAGTATTCATGTTTCAAAAATTGACAGATACTTATGGTGAAATTCCTTATTTCGAAGCTGGAAAAGGATATAACGGAAATGTTTTTGCTCCAAAATATGACACACAAGAAGCTATCTACAATGATCTTTTAAAAGAATTAGACGAAGCTGGTGATGCATTAGATGCTAACAAAACATTTGTTGGTAATGCCGATTTATATTATCAGGGGAATGTTGCCAAATGGAAAAAATTGGCAAACTCATTAATGTTGAGAGTTGCAATGCGTTTGTCTAAAGTAAACCCTGCAAAAGCTCAGCAATATGTTGAGAAAGCTATGGCTAAAGGTGTTTTTACTTCAAATGATGACAGTCTTGTTTTAAAACATGATGCAGGACCACAAGGAGTTAAAACAAATCCAATTACTTCATCTTGGGTTAGAAATGACTTAAACGGAGGAGACGCTAATACAAAATTCAGTAAAACGTTTATTGATCAATTGAAAAACAATAACGATCCACGTTTAAGAATCTATGCAAAATTAGAAGCTTCTGGAGATAACAATCCTGCAAACCAACAAGGTCTTGCAAATGATGCAAAAGAGTTCCCAGGAGGAGACAAAAAATTGTTCTCAGATCCTAATACTTCTACAGTATTGCGTTTAGATGCACCAACTTTGATTATGTCTTATGCTGAGGTTCAGTTTATATTGGCAGAAGCAGCTGTAAAAGGCTGGAATGTTGGAGGAACAGCTCAAAAGTACTATGAAGATGGAGTAAGAGCTGCAATGGAAGTTCTGGTTATTTTTGGTGATAAAGTACCTGCAGTTTCACTTGCTGAATACAATACTTACATCACTGCTCATCCTTTTAATGCTGCTGGAACTGAGGCTCAAAAAATCGAACAAATTATAACTCAAAAATGGATTGTATTGTTGTTCAACGGTTTTGAAGCATTCTCAGAATACAGAAGAACAGGATATCCGGTTTTAGTTCCTGTTAATGATCCTACTGGAGAAACAAAAGGAACAATACCAAGAAGATTAATTTATGATCAGTCAGAATTGATAACAAATGAGGCTAATTATAAAGCAGCAGTAGCTCGTCAAGGGTTGGATTTAATGACAACCAGAATTTGGTGGGATAAATAATTTTTAAATTTTTGGTTAAGTTAGTTGAATTAAGCCGGGTAGGAATACCTGTACCTCCCGGCTTATTTTTTAATTTCTATTTTGATTTTCATTAAATTAGAGGAGTTTATCAAAAAGAGTTCAATAGTTTTTAAGCCCTTTTTTTCGCAAAAGACAAAGTTGCTTCTGCTGAAAAAGATGGAATTATTTTCGAAAGAACATAAAATGATTGATACTTTTTTAAGATTTAGGAAATCACAATCAGAAATCTAAAATCAACAATCTAAAATTTAATATTAAGCTTGGCAGCCGTAAAAAGGAATGATTTTCAGAATATTTTGTTAGTTACCTATTATTCATGATATAAACCTAAAAGAGAAGGAAATAGTTGTGAAATAGCAATTATCCTTCTCTAACTGCCGGCGATTAGTTTAAAATTGATATAATTTATTATTCAGTAAAAATGGAATGTAAAAAAAGCTTTTATTGGTTTGTAGGTATTTGTATTGCCAGTTTTTCATTGGCGGCAAATGCTCAAAATATAGATATAAAAACGGGTTGGCAGTATCGGGAAACAAAAACTGAAAAGTGGAACCCTGCAACAGTTCCTGGAGAAATACATACCGATTTATTGAATAACAAAGCAATTCCAGATCCATTTTACCGTGATAATGAGAAAAAATTAGAATGGATCGAAAAGAAAGACTGGGAATATAAAACCACTTTTAAAGTAACTCCGGAAACATTAAAAAAGAAAAATACAGATCTTGTTTTTGACGGATTAGATACCTATGCATCCGTTTATTTGAACAATCAATTGGTTCTTAAAGCCGATAATATGTTCTTGCAATGGCGTGTAGATGTAAAAAAGATCTTGAAATCAGGAAACAACGATTTGGTAATTGTATTTAAATCGGCACAAAACGTTGTGGATTCATTGGCCAAAAAAGATTTACCATTTGTAATTCCGGATAATCCTCGTGCTTATGTGCGTAAAGCGCAATATCATTTTGGATGGGATTGGGGACCAAAATTCACCACTTGCGGAATTTGGAAGACACCACGATTAGAAGCTTACGATAAAAAAACTCCAGAGAAACCTTATGTATTAGATCGAAAAATCGAATTGGTACAAGAACCGGATAATGTTGGAAAAACATTCTATTTTAAAATAGATGGAAAACCGGTTTATATGAAGGGAGCCAATTACATTCCGTCAGATGCATTTTTATCTCGAGTAACCAAAAAAGAATACGAAAAAGTAATTGGAATGGCCAAAGATGCCAACATGAACATGCTGCGCGTTTGGGGCGGAGGTATTTATGAAGACGATTATTTTTATGATTTGTGCGATAAAAACGGAATCTACGTTTGGCAGGATTTTATGTTTGCCGGAACAATGGTACCGGGAGATGATGCTTTTTTTGCCAATGTAAAAAAAGAAGTTCAGTATCAGGTGAAGCGTTTACGTCATCATAAAAGTATTGTTTTATGGTGCGGAAATAATGAAATCGATGAAGCCTTTAAAGATTGGGGATGGCAAAAAAGCATGAAAATGCCCAAACAAGATTCAATTCGTTTATGGAAAGATTATGTTCGTTTGTTTCAGGATAGTATCCCAAAATGGGTAAAAGAAGTCGATACTAAAAGACCTTACATTAGTTCATCACCTTCATTTCACTGGTCAAAAGCAAAAAGCCTTACCGAGGGAGATAGCCATTATTGGGGAACTTGGTGGGGACTAGAAGACGTTGAAGCCGTACAGAATAAAACAGGTCGTTTTGTGAGTGAATATGGAATGCAGGCAATGCCAAATTATTCGTCCATCGAAAGATTTACGCAACCTGAAGACCGATATTTATATTCGGATATTTTGCAGGCGCATCAAAAAGCCGGAAAAGGATTTCTGAAATTAGATTCGTATTTGAACCGATATTTCATTGATTCGACCAAAATAAAGAAAATGAATGTTGAGGATTATACGTATCTGACACAATGTTTACAATATTATTCCCTTAAAAATATTATCGGAATTCACCGTTCAAAAGCGCCATATAATATGGGAACATTAGTTTGGCAATTGAACGATTGCTGGCCGGTAGCAAGTTGGAGTGTAACCGATTATTATGATCGCCAGCCCAAAGCGGCTTGGTACGCCATGAAAGAAGCATATCGGGATGATAAAACTCCGGAAATTGATTTAACACGTCCGATAAGTTTAAAACTCGATGATCCAAAAATCACCTGGGTATTAAAAGGAAATAAACTGACGCTGAAAGCTTTAAAAGATGCAAAATATGTCAATGTTTCCATAAAAGGATATACTGGAAAATGGAGCGATAATTACTTCAGTTTAAAAGCAGGCGAAGAAAGAACAATTACATTTGAAGGAAAAATAACAAAGCCAGAAGTGAGAATTTATTCTCTTTATGATGTTCTTAAAAGGTACAATTACTAGGTGCAGAGGTTCAAAGGAACAAAGTGATAAAGGTTTTTTCGTAGAGACGCACAGCAAGCAGGCGTCTACTTTGCGACCTTTGCGTATCCCAATAGCTATCGGGATTGCGAACTTTGCGATTAAAAAAAATCCGTGTGCCATCACGCAAATAAAATAAAAAATGAATAAAATGATTACAAAATACAAGCACATTGTTTTCTCCATAATTATGCTAATTAATTTGCCTGCAATCGCACAGGAAAAGAAAGCAAAACAAACCAATTTAGATTACACTCAATATGTAAATCCGTATATCGGTTCAGCAGGTCACGGTCACGTTTTCGTTGGAGCTAATGTTCCGTTTGGAGCCGTACAATTAGGGCCTGTAAATGTTTTTGAAGGTTGGGATTGGTGCAGCGGATACAACTACGCTAGTAATACCATTTTAGGATTCACGCACACGCATTTAAGCGGAACAGGAATTGGAGATCTAAACGATATTCTATTATTACCGGTATCAGGAAAAGTGCCACTTACCAAAGGGACAAAAGAAGATATGATAACTGGTTATGGTTCTTATTTCTCGCATAAAAACGAAGTAAGTAAAGCAGGATATTACAGTGTTTTATTAGATAAATACAAAATCAAAGCCGAGTTAACAGCCAGCGAAAGAGTAGGTTTTCATAAATATACTTTTAATGCTGCGACAGATAATCACGTTTTATTAGACCTTGCAGACGGAATTGGTTGGGACAAACCGGTAAAAACGTTCATCAAAAAAATTAATGAAACGACTCTTGTTGGTTATAGATATTCTGCGGGCTGGGCTGCTGATCAGCGTATTTTCTTTACGATGGAATTTTCTGAGCCAATTTCGAATATAGCTTTATATGATAATGCAACTGCAGTTTCAGGAAGTGAAGGCGAAGCAGTAAGAATGAAAGCTGTTTTGGATTTTAAAAACTTAAAAAATAAACAAGTTTTAGTAAAAGTGGGGATTTCTCCAGTAAGTTATGATAACGCTTCTGCAAATATAAAAGCGGAGATTCCGGGTTGGGATTTTAATGCTGTAGCAAAAGAAGCGACTTCAAAATGGAACAAAGAATTAAATAAAATTCAGATCAAAGCAGACGATAAAACCATGAAAGTTTTTTATACTGCGATGTATCACACCATGTTTGCGCCTTCAATCTTCAACGATGTAAATGGAGATTATAGAGGAACAGATAAAAAAGTTTACGAAAAAGCAAATTTTACAAACTACACTACTTTTTCACTTTGGGATACTTACCGTGGATTACATCCTTTATACACGATCACACATCCGGATAAAATCAATGATATTGTAAAAACATTTTTGGCGATTTACGAGCAACAAGTACGATTGCCGGTTTGGCATTTAATGGGTAATGAAACCAATACCATGAACGGAAATCACTCGATTGCTGTTATTGTAGATGCTTACATGAAAGGTTATAGAGATTACGATACAGCATTGGCATACGAAGCTATTAAAAAAACAGCAATGCAAACCCGCGACGGAATGGATTATGTTCAGAAACTTGAATATATTCCTGCTGATAAAATGTTAGAATCTGTTGGAAATGCTTTAGAATATGCGATCGATGATTATTGCGTAGCTCAAATGGCAAAATCTTTAGGCAAAACAGATGATTATAATTACTTCACGAAAAGAGCCAATTTATACAAATTGTATTTCGATAAAGAAACGACTTTCATGAGAGGTAAATTGACGGATGGAAACTGGAGAACACCTTTCAATCCTCTTTCATCAGCGCATCGTAAAGACGATTATGTAGAAGGAAATGCTTGGCAATATACTTGGTTGGTTCCACAAGATCCTTATGGTTTAATTGAATTATTTGGAAGCGAAGATAAATTTTTAGCCAAATTAGATTCACTTTTCTTAATCACAGACAAAGTAGAAGGAGAAGAAATTTCACCGGACATCAGTGGATTAATTGGTCAATATGCGCAAGGAAATGAACCAAATCACCATATCCCATATCTTTATGCCTACGCGGGACAACCTTGGAAAACCGCAAAACTAATCCGTGAAATCGACGATAAATTCTATTCGACAAAACCGGACGGATTATGCGGAAACGAAGATTTAGGACAAATGTCGGCTTGGTATGTTTTATCTTCAATGGGATTCTATTCGGTTAATCCTGCAAACGGAATTTATGTTTTAGGAAGTCCGTTGGTAAATACAGCGACAATTCATCATAAAGAAGGAATTTCATTTAAATTGAATGCAATCGATAATAGCAAAACAAATATCTATATTCAAAAAGCAGAGTATAACGGAAAACCTTATACAAAATCATACATTACGCATGATATGATTGTAAAAGGAGGAGAGTTGAAATTGTTTATGGGAAGTAAACCATCAACAACTTTTGGAGTGAAGAAAGAAGATAGGCCTCTTTGATTTTAGATTTAAGAAGTAGGAACGTTAAGTTTCCTGCAAGGTTTTTAAAACCTTGTAGGTATATTTTAAGTTTTCAGGTTTACGTAAGCTTTGTCAAAGTTTTAAACTTTGACAAAGCTCTGCAAGTCGGCAAGTCACAATAAAAATATAATACCTACAAGGTTTTAAAAACCTTGCAGGATAATAAAATAGAACATGAAAATAAAAAGTTTAATTTTTTTAGGGATAATGCAATGTTGCGTTTTCGTAAATGCACAAGTCAAAACTTTAGATCCGGTAGAATATGTGAATCCATTAATGGGAACACAATCTTTGCACAGTCTTTCAAACGGAAATACCTATCCGGCAATTTGCAGACCTTGGGGAATGAATTTCTGGACGCCGCAAACTGGAAAAATGGGTGACGGATGGGCATACATTTACACCGCAGATAAAATTAGAGGATTCAAACAAACGCATCAGCCATCGCCTTGGATGAACGATTACGGACAGTTTTCAATCATGCCGGTAACCGGAAAATTGACTTTTGCAGAAGACGAAAGAGGAAGTTGGTTCAGCCATAAAGCGGAGGTTTCTAAACCGTATTATTACAGCGTATATCTTGCCGATTATGATGTTACGACAGAAATTACAACTACAGAAAGAGCAGCGCATTTTCAGATTACATTTCCGGAAAACGAACAATCTTCAATTGTAATTGATGCATTTGACAAAGGATCTTACATTAAAATAATTCCTTCAGAAAATAAAATTATTGGTTACACAACCCGCAATAGTGGTGGAGTTCCGCAAAATTTCAAGAACTATTTTGTATTGCAATTTGATAAGCCATTTGCAACAAATTATACGTGGCATGACAAAGTTTTAGAAAAAGACAAACTAGAACTAAAAGACAATCATGTTGGTGCAGTAGTAGGTTTTAAAACTAAAAAAGGAGAAATCGTAAATGTAAAAGTTGCTTCGTCATTTATAAGTCCGGAACAAGCCGAATTGAATTTGAAGAGCGAATTAGGAACAGCTTCGTTCAAAGAAACCGTTGGCGAATCTAAAAAAGAATGGAATAAAGTTCTGGGAAAACTAACTGCAGAAGGTGGAAGTGATGAACAACTAAAAACATTTTACTCTTGTTTGTACAGAACAGTTTGTTTTCCGCAGAAACAATATGAAATAAACGCAAAAGGAGAAACAGTGCATTACAGTCCGTATAACGGGAATGTTTTGCCGGGTTATATGTTTGCCGGAACAGGATTTTGGGACACATTTCGTGCCTTATATCCTATGTTAAATTTAGTTTATCCTTCGATCAACAAAGAAATGCAGGAAGGATTAATCAACGATTACAAAGAAGGTGGTTTCTTGCCGGAATGGTCAAGCCCAGGATTTAGAGATGTAATGGTTGGGAATAACTCAGCATCTGTAGTTTCTGATGCTTATATGAAGGGATTACGAGGTTATGACATCAATAAATTATACGAAGCCTTGTTGCATGGAGCCAATAACGAAGGTCCATTAGAAGCTGTGGGAAGAAAAGGAGTGGAGTATTACAACACTTTAGGATATGTTCCTTATGATGTAAAAATCAACGAAAATGCAGCCAGAACATTAGAATATGCGTATGATGATTTTGCAATTTGGAAATTAGCGAAAGCCTTAAACCGTCCGAAAAAAGAAATCAGTTTATTCGAAAAACGAATGATGAATTATAAAAAACTTTATAATCCAGAAATTGGTTTTATGAGTGGTAGAAATAAGGACGGAAGTTTTCCGAAGAATTTCAATCCGCTTAAATGGGGAGATGCTTTTACCGAAGGAAATGCGTTGCATTACAGCTGGAGCGTTTTTCATGACGTGCAAGGTTTGATTGATTTAATGGGCGGAGAGAAAAAATTTACAGCCAAATTAGATACTGTTTTTTCAACACCTCCAGTTTTTGATGATAGTTATTACGGATCAGTTATTCATGAAATCCGCGAAATGCAAATTATGAATATGGGACAATATGCTCACGGAAATCAGCCAATTCAGCACATGATTTATTTGTACAATTATGCAGGCGAACCTTGGAAAACACAATATTGGTCAAGAGAAGTGATGAACCGTTTGTACAAACCAACTCCTGATGGATATTGCGGAGACGAAGATAATGGACAAACATCAGCCTGGTATATTTTCTCAGCAATGGGATTCTATCCGGTTTGTCCCGGAACAGACGAATATGTTCTTGGAGCACCATTATTTAAGAAACTTACCTTAAAGTTAGAAAACGGAAAAGAGTTTGTTATAAATGCACCAAATAATTCTGAAACCAACAAATATGTTCAGGAATTAAAATGGAATAATGCAACTCACACTAAAAATTTCATCAATCATTTTGATGTATTAAAAGGCGGTGAATTAAACTTTGACATGAGCAGCAAGCCTAATTTACAAAGAGGAACTTCGGCAAGTGCCTATCCATATTCTTATTCAACTTCAAAATAATACTATGCAATCACGTAGAAAATTTATAAAAAATACAGGGATATTTTCAGCAGGATTATTGGCACTTCAAACCGATGTTTTCGGAATGCAATCTGACGCTTTCAATTTTGCGTTAAAAGATTTTATTACCAAAAGACCACCATTAGCCGAAAGAAAATTTACGAGTAAAGCCGTTGAAGCCGCAATTGTTAGAATCAAAAAACAAATCGCAAATCCGGAATTGGCGTGGTTATTCGAAAACTGTTTTCCTAATACATTAGACACAACGGTAGATTTTGAAATCATCGACGGAAAACCGGATACTTATGTCATTACAGGAGATATTGATGCGATGTGGTTGCGTGATAGTACAGCACAAATATGGCCTTATATTCCGTTTGTAAAAGAAGATAAAAAACTTGCCGAATTGGTAAAAGGAGTAATCAACCGTCAGACCAAATGTATTTTGTTAGATCCTTATGCGAATGCTTTCTATAAAGATTTTAATCAGGTAAGCGAATGGAAAAATGACATGACCAAAATGCAACCTGGAATCCACGAACGCAAATGGGAAATTGACAGTTTGTGTTATCCAATACGATTGGCGCACGGATATTGGAAAGAAACCGGAGATATTAGTTTGTTTGACAGTAAGTGGAAAGAAGCGATGCTTTTGGTTTTACAAACATTCAAAGAGCAACAACGCTGGACAGATAAAGGACCTTATAATTTCCAGAGAGTAACGGCTTGGGCTACAGATGGCGTGCCTTTAAGCGGTTACGGATATCCGGTAAAACCATGCGGATTAATCGTTTCGACTTTCAGACCAAGTGATGACAGTACATTGTTCGGATATTTAATTCCGAGTAATATGTTTGCGATTGAAGTACTTGGATATCTCCAGGAAATTTTCTCTTTACCAGCATTAAAAGATGATAATTTAGTAGCTAAAGCCAAAGAATTACAAGGACAAGTTCAGAAAGGATTAGAAGAAAACGGGGTAATAGATCATCCAAAATTCGGAAAAATCATTGCTTTTGAAGTAAACGGATACGGAAGCTTCCATATGATGGATGATGCCAATGTTCCTTCGTTATTATCATTACCATATTTAGGCGCAATCGAACCGGACAGTCCACTTTATTTAAATACCAGAAAAGTGGTACTTTCAGAAAATAATCCGTTTTTCTATAAAGGAAAAGCAGGCGAAGGTGTTGGAGGCCCGCACACAGGAGCAGACACCATCTGGCCAATGAGTATTGTTTTGAGAGCCATTACGAGTGTCGATGAAAATGAAATAAAACATTGTATTAGCAATTTGATCAAAACAAATGCCGATACCGGATTTATGCACGAGTCATTTCATAAAGATGATGTGACTAAGTTCACCAGAAAATGGTTTGCTTGGGCAAATACCTTATTTGGAGAAATGATTGTTCAAACGAGTATTCATTATCCTCAAATTTTAAAAGACAAAAACATTTAAACTAAAAAATATTAAACCAGTAAGAGATTAAGAAAAATGAAGTAATTAGACTTAAAAAACTTAATCCTTTAATGGCTCAAAATAGATTCTAAATATAAAAGAATGAATAAAGAATATGCCGTTGGATTGGATATTGGAGGCACACATATCACCGCAGCGATTATAGATATAATAGACATGAAAGTGATTGACTTCTCCCTGCATAAAGAGTCATTTGATTCTAATTTGCCGGTGGAAGAAGTGATGACTATTTGGGAAAAAGCAATCAGGATTTCTATCGAAAATTCTAAAGTAGATAATACAACAGGTTTGGCAGTTTGTATGCCGGGCCCGTTTGATTATACTAATGGAGTTTGCTGGATAAAAGGACAATCTAAATACGAGCATTTTTACGGATTAAATGTTCGGGATTTGTTTCAGGATAAATTGAAGCTTTCAAATGATTTTCCGATTCTTTTCGAAAATGATGCGGTTTGTTTTGGTAAAGGCGAAGTTTTTAAAGACGCTAAAAACCTTTCTAAAAAAGTAATGGCGATCACATTAGGCACAGGACTTGGCGCTTGTTTTATAGATAAAGGAGAATCAATTAGTACTGGAGATTTAGTACCAAAAGATGGAGAAATATACGACCTTCCATACAAAGAAGGTATTGCTGAAGATTACGTTTCGGCACGCGGACTTATAGCGGGTTATTTCGCTTTAAGCGGAAAAAAATTAAGCAACGGATTAGAACTTTTTAATCTGGCTAAAGCCGAAGATGAAATGGCAATAAAAGTATTTGAGAAAATGGGAGAGGATTTAGCCGCAATTGTGATTCCTTGGTTAGAAAATTTCTCAGCCGACAGTTTTATTATTGGAGGAAAAATTGCAAATGCCAGTGAGTTTTTCTTGCCTGTTTTCAACAAAAAAATAAAAGAAGCAGGAAGCAATGTAGATGTTTCAATTTCGACAGATAATGAAATTGCAGCTTTATTAGGCGCTACAAGTTTGCTTTATACAGCTTAGATTATTTTACCATATAAGTTATATAAGTTCATGTAAAAAGAATTTTTGATAACTTGGTTTTATTTTTTAGTCAGATATAGATAACTGGAAATGTTCTAAATATTACTTATATGATTTAATTTTGAGTAGCTATAAACAGCCAGCTTAAATGATCTTATATAACTTATATGGTTTAAAAAAAATTTAATATGACAAATTCAAACCGCAGAAATTTTATAAAAACGGCAGCAATAGCTTCAGTAGCTGTGGCATTGCAATCTTTTAATTCGGAATCATCTGAAGAAGAAAAAGTTGTAGTTTCTAAAAAAGGAAAAAAGCCAATTGTACTTTCTACCTGGCGATTTGGAATCCCAGCAAATGAAGCTGCCTGGGAAGTTTTAAAAAAGAATGGAAGCGCTCTTGATGCTGTCGAAGCCGGAGTTAAAATTCCAGAAGGCGATCCAAAAGAAAGAAGTGTGGGGTATGGCGGACGTCCTGATAGAGATGGTCGAGTAACGTTAGACGCTTGTATCATGGATGAAAATGCCAATATAGGTTCTGTTGCTTGTTTAGAATATATAATGCATCCTATATCAGTTGCGAGGGCGGTAATGGAAAAAACGCCTCACGTTATGTTGGTTGGTGATGGAGCTTTGCAATTTGCATTAGCGCAAGGTTTCAAAAAAGAAAACCTATTAACAGAAGAGTCTGAAAAAGAATGGAAAGAATGGCTGAAAGACAGTAAATACAAACCAATTGCGAATATTGAAAATCACGATACCATTGGAATGATTGCTTTAGATGCTAAAGGAAATCTTTCGGGTGCGTGTACTACAAGCGGAATGGCTTTTAAAATGCACGGACGTGTGGGAGATTCCCCAATTATTGGAGCAGGTTTATATGTTGATAATGAAATTGGCGCAGCAACAGCAACCGGTCACGGCGAAGAAGTGATCAGAATTTCGGGATGTCATTTGGTTGTGGAATTAATGCGACAAGGTAAATCACCTCAACAAGCTTGTGAAGAAGCCGTTGCAAGAATTGTGAAATTAACCAAGAACAGAAACAAAGATTTAAAAGATATTCAGGTAGGTTTTATAGCCTTGAACAAAGCAGGAGAATACGGTTCTTATTGCGTTCAGGGTGGTTTTAATTATGCAGTATATGATGATACAGGAAACAAATTAATCGACGCCGATTATTTCCTGAAATAAAGATTTTTTTAGTTAATCCTGTCGATAGGGTTAATTGTTTTTTAATGCGCAATAGTCTTTGGCTTTGCGCATTTTTTCTTCTAAAAGCTGAGTATTTCTTATTGATAGAATATCTGAAAAGAAAAATTGGGATCATGCATTTTTATTTCATTATTGCTGGTTTCAAGTTGCGCTTTTTTTGCATAAACAAACATTTGTTTTTCATAATCACTTATAGCAGATTCGAGAGTTTCAAATTTTCCGTTTGTTAGATTTTCGGATAAAATCAAGGCATCTTTCAGTCCCGTATTTGCACCCTGACCTGCGAAGGGAGGCATTATATGTGCAGCATCTCCAATAAGAGTTATAGGCAAAAGACGATTCGTTTTCCATGGAATCTCTAATGTTATTTTTCTTGTTGGTCCAGGAATAAAAGAAGATGTGGCACGAAATAGTTCTTTGTAACATTCATGCCAATTTGAGAATTTGTTTTCAAGAAAAGAGGCAATTTCTTCTCTATTATGAGAATTTAATTGGTTTTTCTGAGACCATTGTTGGGGCGTCTTGAAAATTACATTATAGGTTAATAAATCGCCATTTTTAGAATTGGCTACTAATAAATTACCATTACTGGAAGACATAAGTATTTTATTGTCGCAAAGTTGGTAGAATTCCGGACATGATGTTTTGGGTTCAAGTACTTCTCCTTGTATAATAAGAGTTCCTGTGTGTTCGATTTCAGCATCGGTAACAAATTTTCTGGCTTTAGACATTCCGCCGTTTGCACCAATAATAAAATCTGCGGTTGCGGTTATATTGTTTTCAAAATGTAAAATCCATTTCCCGTTTTGTTCTTCAAGTTCTGTGAATTTTCTATCCCAGAAAACAGTTTCCGGTGCTAAACTATCTAGTAATAATTGTCTTAAATCATTTCTGTTTATTTCGGGATTATCATATTGTTCTTCGGGCGAAAGCTCTTTAGAAAATAATATTTCTCCTTGTTCATTGGCTACGATTCTTCCCATAGCTATTGCCTTTGTATAATAGTTTTCAAGCAATCCTGTTTTTTTCATTGCATCTTGTCCAGAGCCTTTATGAAGGTCAAGAGTTCCGCCTGAGATTCGGGTTTTAGGATTTTTGTCTCTTTCGTAAACTGCGACATCAATTCCGTTTTGTTGTAATAATTTTGCCATTGTAAGTCCAACTGGTCCAGCGCCAATAATGGCTACTTTCTTATCTTTTAGTAACATGATTTTGTATTGTAATATTGAAATACAAAATTCAGGAATACTATTATGTTAGGATTGTACAAATGCGACAAAATCACTGTTTATGGCTTGTTTCTCTTTTTTTGCTTTTCGTGCAAATGCTGCCGGAGTAGTACCGCTGTAGCGTTTGAATTCTCTGCTTAAGTGAGATTGATCTGTATAGCCAAGATCCTGAGCCAAGGCAGAGATATTAGAATTTGGATCAATCCACAGTTGGTTTCTTACCTGCTCAAAACGCATCAAAGCCGAAACATCTTTGACGGTATGGGCAGAGGATTGTTTAAATTTTCTTTCCAGTGTACGAACTGTTGCGTGCGCTGCAGCGGCAACTTTATTTACAGGCATATTACCATTTGCGTCTCTCATTGCAAATCCTGCCTTGAATAATGTACTGTCAAGAGGAATTTGCGATTGTGAATTTAAAAAATAGTGTTGAACAAGAGCAATTGCTTCATCAATTTTATTGGCACGAATGCATTCACTTAAAGTAGATTGAAGTTGAGCGATTGGATGTTTTAATATAGAGGAAGCATTTTTCTCAGAAGGCAAACCAAGCAAATCAAAAACGGTCCATGGAAAACATCTGATTCCGATAATTTCTAAATAACCTTTTGTTCTTAAAACCGCAGGCTGATTGAGTAATCCCATTATAAAAGGCGAAGGCAACGGCTGAAAATCCCCATGAATAGAAATACTGCAAGGATTCCCAAAATGGAAAACAATTTCGGCATAGCCATCGGGCATTATTTCAAAACTGGATTCGACTTCTCCAAAGCCACTTTTGTCATACCAAAAGCATTTTATCATACCCTGCAATTCTTCGGGAACTTCAAATTCTTGGTGTAAAGTGTGGAAAGATCTCATGTTTTGTATTAGTTATGAAGATAAAGGCTTTTTGTAAGATTATAAAACAAAGTTATGAAAAACTATTTTGTAGAATTAAGGATGGGAGAAAGTAGGAGTTTATTATAACTAAACAAAGCTCCAGATTTCTCTGAAGCTTTGTTTAGTAATGTTGTAAAGAAGATCCTTTAAAAATTAGTATTTACTTTTTTAGAACGATCTGCAATGTATGACATAAGCCATGTTACTTGTCCGTCCTTAACAAAGTATATTTTCTTTGTTTCTAAATTTGGAATACCTTCCAGTAAGTTCTGAAGTATATTATTTGCCGAAATAAGGTATTTCTGGTCGTATGTGCTCAAAACTCTCGCCATCTCTTTATTGGTTTTAGCAAGATTAGTAAACTTGACGAAATTATTTTTCAGGATTGCATCGTAATTGATAACGTCTTCAAGAGTTAAAGGAATATAGTGATCTTTAAGGTTTTCATCATAATATAACGTTGCAAAAGCCCAGACAGCTCCTCCAGATAAGTAGATTTTTTCTTTTTTTAATAAAAGAGGATTTGCATCAAGCATTTCTTTAATCTTCTTGCGTAGAACCGGGTTAAAATCAAAAGATTTTTCCTGATAGGTTGACATATCATTAGCCTGGTTTGGATTTGCAACCGTTTTTTTTACGGCATCGGTAAGTGTCATTGTACCAAAATCAAGTTCTAAAGGTATAAACTCTAATTTACTATCTTCAAGCTCATCAATGTATCCGCCTTTAGTAGTTTGGGCACCAATGTCAAGCAATAAAGCATTAGAATAATCAACAGGCGGTATAGCACCTTTAACGAGTATTTTAGCTTCTTCGTTAACATTAATAATATCAAAATTTTTATTGGTTAGAGTAGCAATCTTGTTTTTCAAAAGATCAATGTTGCGAGCAGTTGCAAAAACTGGAGAAGCTACTATAAAGATATTTTCTTCGCGAAGTTTAAACTCGGCTCTTATTTTTTTCAATTGATCAGAAACTATAATACTAGTTTTGTTGATATCTTCCTGAGGAAGCTCACCGAAAGAAGCAATATGATCAGCAAGACTAATTCTCTCATTTGCGAAGTAGAGAATCTCATAGTCGGCTTTCTTGATGTTATTTACTTCCAGAACAGAGACTTTTATTGCTCTACGTCCGATTTCGATTCCGGCATAAACATTTTTTTGGGAAAATGAATTAATGGAAAAAAATAAATTTAAAAGAATAAAAAATAAAATTTGGGATTTGTTTTTTTTAAGCATTGTATTTAATTGTAGTTAGGGGGTATTATTTATTTTTGAATAAAGACTTCAAGGTAGTTTGTTGTGGTATTTATGTGAAAGTCATAATTTTAAATTGAAAATAACGGGTTTCCGTATAGGATTGCAAATTTATAAAAACATTTACTAACATAAACGCAGTTATTAAGAAAACATGGGATTAAATTATTAAGATAGTTTTTAAAGCTAATGATGTTCAATTCTTTATCTCTAACGTATTGAAAAAGAATAATAAACGAAATAATTTACCAAGGAATAAGTATTAATTTCCCTTGTTTTTAGAGTGTTCTTATAAAAAAATGGCGCAAAGTCAGTCCCGAAAGCTTTCGGGATTGCGCCATTTTTTTGCTTTTAAAAACCGTAAATCCAATAAAAGGCAGAGACATTCGCAACGAACATTTTACAGATAATGGATATTACAATCTTTCTATTTTAAAATAAGCCAGTTCTTCTTGATTTCGTATTAAATTATCTAATCGTTCAAATCCGGCTTTTTGCAAAACATTTTGTGATCCGCTGTTGTTGAGATCTGTTATAGCTACAACTTCTTTCGTATTTGTATTTGCAAAACTATATTGAGTTAAAGCCTTACAAACTTCTGTCGCAATACCTTTTCCCCAATATTCCCTACTAAGTACATACCCAATTTCTATTTGGCTTGTATTGTGTACAAAAATACGAGCAACACACATTCCTATAAAATTATTATTTGTGGCATCGAATATCGCCCATCGACTAAGATTTTTCTTTTCATAATTTTCAAGCAATTCATTAAACATTTCCACATATCTTTCCTGTGAAGCATCAGGAAGGTATTGTGTAACTTGATTGTCTTTAAAAAGATCTAAAAAGGTTTGTTTTTCCTGAGGTAAAAATTCGCGAATAATTATTCTTGGGCTTTGGTAAAGAGTAGACATTGATTATAATTAATAGTAAGATAAATAATTTAGAAGTTTTTTGCTAAAATTGATAGCCAAATTTTTCTTTTGTAAATACAGCCCAATTTACAGAAAATAATTAACCAGAGCAAACCGCCCACTCTCTAAAGTGTTCCATGAGTTTGCGTAATTTATCTAAAGAATGTAAAAAGAGATTTTGTAAAATGATAAGATTGTCTAAATTCTTTATTTGCCAAACGTTGTGTTTCTTCTACTTTATTCAGGATAACAAAAAGATAAAGTATTATAAACAAAAAAGCTCCAGATTTCTCTGAAGCTTTGCCTTAGTAGCCCGTAGCGGAATCGAACCGCTCTTACATGGATGAAAACCATGCGTCCTAACCGATAGACGAACGGGCCTGTTTTGCTAATGCGGGTGCAAAAATGCAACTAATTTTGGAATACACAAAATGATTTTAAAATAATTTTTTTAAAGTTATTGTAAAAATATCGCATTTAGAAATAATCCATCTTAACTAAAAACTGGTTAATTAAAATGTATTTATTTGATT
Organism: Flavobacterium sp. JAS; assembly: GCF_020991455.1. Lineage (GTDB taxonomy): Bacteria > Bacteroidota > Bacteroidia > Flavobacteriales > Flavobacteriaceae > Flavobacterium. The sequence goes on along the minus strand of NZ_JAJMOX010000008.1, from coordinate 179,201 downwards.
AATAATTGGTTGTTTTACATGAAAAAAGAAGGAGAGTAGATTTTTTTCTTCTTTTATTAAAGTGATAATTTAAAAAAAAGATTTGAAGTTTTATTAGAAATTATTTGTTTTGAAAGAATATTCTTTTGTTTTTTTTAAGGTTAATTCTTAATTAATGTTGTTTTGAATTTATTATAATTAAGAAATCACGCTTTAGATTCTAAAAAAATTACTTTTAAAGTTAGAGGCTTTATGAGTTTTTTGATTTTAAATTTTATTTGTTTGGCAAGATGCAAAGATAAAGACATTCTGTAAAGCTAGATGAAATTCCGTTCTCCGAGGAGTTGTAATGAAAAGCTACGCAATCCTGGAAGCCTTCGATACCGACTTTGCGTAATTTTTTTTGCATTTAATATAAAGTGTAAAAACTTGATATTTAGTTATTTAGTTTGGGTTTGATGTCGGAATTCCCGAAAACACATATCTGAATTCCTGAATCCCGATAGTAATAGTTTGTCATACCTAGTTTACTGCTCTAGTTTTGAATTCAGAAAAATAGACAGAAAAAAATTAATAGGTTGTAGAATGACAAGAATAATAATTATCGCTATCCTGTTTTGTATCTCTTCCTTGTTTGCGCAAATAACAATACAAGGTAAAGTTGTTGAAACTAAAAATAATCCTTCAGAGCTTAACGTCGATTTTGGATCTATTAAAATAAAAGAGAAAGAAGAAAATGTAGTTAAGGTTCAAAAAAAGATTATAGCAAGAAAAATAGATTGATTGTTTTTTAATGCCTGGCTCACCGAAGAATTCTTATGAAAAGCTGGCAATCCCGAAAGCCTTCTGGACTGACTTTGCGTAATTTTTTTGATGTTCAAGTAAATTATAAACCTTATAAAAGTCTTAGATTTTTTACGTTTTAGCTTAAAGTAAAAAAGCTCCGGATTTCTCTGAAGCTTTAGTTAGTAACGGAATATTTAGTAAATGATTAAAAAAAACTTGACTCTAGTTCTAGTTTACATAATCACTATATGTTTTATTTCTTTTGTTCATTTTTTTCCTTTAATCTTTTCGCATTCTTGAGGCTATTATTAAGCATCCACTCAATCTGACCATTGACACTACGAAATTCATCACTAGCCCATTTTTCAATTGCTTTCATCGTTTCTGAATCAATTCTTAATGCAAATGACTTTTTTTCAGACATCTTTTTATTGATTTAAAGTACCGGTATTTATTACAGGTTTAGTTTCACTATCTCCACAAAGTACTACCATTAAATTACTTACCATTGTAGCTTTTCTATCTTCATCAAATTCTATAATTTCTTTATCTGCTAATAGTTTTAAAGCACTTTCAACCATACCAACTGCACCTTCGACAATTTTATGACGTGCGGCAACAACAGCCGATGCTTGTTGTCGTCGTAACATCGAATGAGCAATTTCGGGAGCATAAGCCAGATATCCAATTCTTGACTCTATTACTTCTATTCCGGCAATTTCTAATCGTTGCGTAACTTCGTGTTCAAGTGCTATGTTAACATCATCAAAATTAGTACTTAATGTTACGGTTGCTCTCTCATCTTCAAAATGATCATAAGGAAAAGAACCTGCAAGTTTTCTAACAGCCGAATCTGTTTGAATTCTAATGAATCCCTCATAGTTATCAACTTCAAACGTAGACTTAAATGTATCTTTAACTTTCCAGACTAATATAACACTAATCAAAATAGGGTTCCCCATTTTATCATTAACCTTAATTTTTTCGCTTTCAAAGTTTCTTGCACGCAAAGATAAACTCGTTGTACTATAAAGAGGGTTTACCCAAAACAAACCACTTTGTTTAATACTTCCTTTGTAATCGCCAAACAGTAATAAAACTTTTGAGCTATTGGGACCTATTACAATAAACCCCTTTATTAAAATAATAGATAGCAGAAGTGAAGCTCCTGCTAATATCATGTTGTTTGAGATAAAGCCATAAAATGCCACAGCGATTGATAGTAATAGCATAACAATAACCAAATAGCCATTAAAGGGTATTAAAACTTTTTCTGTTTTCATAATGAGTAATATTTAAATGATATTAAAATGATATCATAAAGGTATATAATATTTTAAAGCAAAAGTAATTTTTTTATATAATTTATAATTTTAAAAATAAGAGAAGAGGTGGGATTAAAGTATAAATAATACCGATTTGTAATTTGTATTTGAAAAGAAAATCTAAAAAGAACTTATAACAAAAAAGCTTCAGATTTCTCTGAAGCTTTTTATCCTAGTAGCCCTAAAGGCACAATTCTCGCACCATTTTGCGGATGATTTAAAGATATTGAAAGGGCAAATGATTAATTTAAAATTTTTAGATTTCTAAGAATTGGTGAATTAATACACTTATGATACAATTTGTAAAATGTTTTTACAGAATTATTAAGTTTTAGAAAAAGAAATAGCCAACAGATAATTGAAATACTCCGTTTTTAACTTTACTTGAAGAATTCTCTACATTATTAATATCAGTTAATCCCAGGTTATATCTTGCACCAAAATTAAGTCCGTTGTCAAGTTTATAACCTACACCAAAATTAACCCCAAGATCAACAGTCTTAAATGAATCTTTTACATTTATCTTTTCATTTTTAGCAGAAAGCAAGAAACCTATTTGCGGTCCCGCTTCAACACTCAATCCTTTTATTACATAATATTTTGCCATTAAAGGAACGTTCAGGTAACTTAAGGCAACTGTATTATCATTAAAACTATAGCCCTGACCAGAATACATTACTTCGGGTTGGAAAGAAAACTTTTCAGAAATTGGAATTTCTGACATAACACCAAAATTAAATGCGGTTACAACATCAGTACCTTTGGTATCTCCGCTGACAGATGCAAAATTTAAACCTCCTTTAGCACCAAATTTAATTTCTTGGGCATTAACATTAGCAAATCCTAGAACTGTAAGAACAGCTAGTAATAAAAAATTTTTCATAAAATGTGATTTGAATTATTTGAGTCCAAAATTCGGATAAGAAAAATTAGAAAAGGTTTCAAAAGCTTAAAACTGTATAAAATGGTACTTATTTGCAGGCGTTTTTATATTCATTTGGTGTCTGACCAGTAACTTTTTTAAAGGCTTTATAAAAAGTTGTTTTAGAAGTAAATCCAGATTCTAATCCCATCGTCAACAAATTGTAGTTTTCATATTCAGAATTTGAGATCATTTCCTTAACAGCTTCAACTCGGTATTGATTAATATAATTGGCAAAGTTATCTCCTGTAATCGTGTTTATAATTTGTGAAACATATCCCGCGCTTATGCCTAGTTTTTCAGCGACTTTTTCTCTGTTTAATGTACTGTCCGTATAAATGTGCTGATCTTTGCAAAGTATTTCCAGTTTTTGAAAATAAAGATTATCTGCCGTGATAGATTCCCTATATTCTTGTAACGTACTATTGTCTACAATTTGCAGATTACTATAGGAAACAACTAAATCATTATTTAGAAAATTGCAAACAGCATCTTTATTTTTGGCCAGTTTGTATTTGTATATACCTATATAAGCTGTCCAGTGAATTGCAAATGCTGCAAATAAAGCCAGAATGCTCATCGTAGAAGAAAGATCAAATGGAATAAATAAGCTCGCCAGATAGATAATAAGAAAAGCGAATAACAATGAAGTAACAATTGTTAATAAGGTAATTATCCATTTTTTTTCCTGTGAATCTTTTAAATGCCTTATCATAAAATAAGAGTAAAGCGACAGAAATGGGATGAATGTAACAGCTAAAGCAAGATGGATCAGACCAAGTATTCCGATTATATCATTGCCTGACTCAGGAATAGTATAAATTCCTGCTACATGATCAAGATCTTGTGTAATATTAAGGACAGCGGAATACGCAAATGGAATAAAACACAAATAATGTTTTTGTTTGCTTTTTACAGTATCATCAATCCGGTTTATAATAAACAGGAATAGAAAAGCAGGAATGAGAAATACCCACTCGATGTGGTCAATAAAACGAAGAAAGGGATAGGGAGTAAATGCATCTTCAACCTCAAAAACATGATTCAGTAAAATAATTGAAAGTGTAAATATTAAATATGCAAGATATTTATTTGAATTACTATTGAATAAGGAAGACTTTAAAATAATTAAGCCTAAGACTATTCCCTGAAAAATCGCAATATTTAAAAGTGTGGTATAAATCAATTTTTTACTTTAAAAGTTGTTTTTAAGATTTGTTTTGGGATATCATAGTAATAAGTCATTTTTTAAAACATAGCTTATTTCATACGAATTGGTAAGGCGAATTTATATTAATACTGATGACTTTCTTAAGGGATTAAGAAATGATTAACTAAAATAACCCGCTTCCCGAAGAGTTCTCATGCAAGCTTTGACAAATGTCTCCTGACTTCGCAACTGTAATCTTAATCAGACATTGTTGTTTGTAAATCTAAATGAACAAAAAAAGCTCCAGATTTCTCTGAAGTTATTGTCCTGCTGGAACGAGGGAAATTTTAATGTTATAATCTATCTTAAAATATAGTCTGTTAAAGATTTTAAAAAACAGTATAAATACGTATTGTTTAATATATGTATTAATCGTTTATTTGATTGTAAGTAGTTGTTGGTTAATGTGTTGTTGTTTTATTGGTATTTGTTTGATGTAGTTAAACATGTGAAAAGTTATATGCAAGGCTTCAAAATTATTTTGAAATTAATGACAATTTTAAGTAATAATGTTTAAATAATTAAAATGATAAATTCAGAAATGTTTAAACTAGTGGGAAACACAATTTCGACTTTAAGTATTATTATCGGGATAACGCTAAGTGTATTAAATTTTCGTATCGCCAAAGAAAAAGAAGCAGAATCAAGAAAAATTGAAGCAGCAAAGCCATTTCTTGAATTGCGTCAAAAGTTATATCTCGAAGCTCTTACTAATGCATCGATTTTAGCTTCTCAAGATTTTCATACTGAAGAGGAAGTTCGAAAAGCAAAGCAACGTTTTGCCGAATTATACTGGGGAGAATTGAGTTTAATCGAAGAAAAAAATATTGAAAAAGCAATGATCCAGGTTGCTGATTCGATGAATTTAAATGACTCTATTTCGCCAAGTAAGAGGGCTACATATAACCTCGCTCATTCAATGCGAGAATCTTTAGTTAATTCTTGGGGAATAGACAGATCAAAAATAGGAGAAATAAATCCTTAGAAAATCTTCGCTCGTTCTCTGAAGAGTTTTTATAAAAAGCTGCGCATTCTATGATTATTTGTTTTTTATCATAGAATGCGCAGCGTAATCGAGGAAAACTTCAGAGAGTAGGGGTGTCTTACGCTGAAACTATAATATTTAAATTTTTATCGTTTGTAATAAGCAACAATACTTGCCTTTGCTATTGTTTGGTTCCAAAGATTAAAACCTACAACAGCAGGATTTGTATTTTCGTTGGTTCCAAGTTTATCCGTTTTAAGCGCATAAACCGTTATTATGTACTCATGAAATCCGTGACCTACCGGTGGGCAAGGTCCGCCAAATCCTTTAATACCATAATCTGTAATACTTTGAATAGCCCCTTTAGGAATTAAATTGCTTTTCGTTCCTGCATTGGTTACCAATTCATTTACGTTTGCAGGAATATCAAATACAACCCAATGCCAAAATCCGCTACCAGTTGGTGCATCAGGATCATACATCGTTATGGCAAAACTTTTTGTTCCCTCAGGAGCATTTTTCCATAGCAATTCCGGCGATTGATTTTCGCCTGAACAACCAAATCCGTTGAATTCCTGTATTTTAGATGCTTCACCTCCTAGGGCTTTACTGGTTAATGTAAAAGTTTTTTGACCAAAAATTGTGCTGGTAAAAATTAAGGATAGTACCAAAATTAGATTTACTTTTTTCATTTTATTTTGAATTAAAATTTTAAGCAAATTTAGATTTAGTAAGGCGAAAGAAACTGTTGAAAAAGGTTCAAAAAGTATAGCTAGAAGCTCAGATTCTCTGGTGGTGTTTTGGCGTTACGCCATACTTTAATTTGTAAGCCTGTGTAAAGCTTGATAAATTTTCGTAACCTACTTCGAAATAAACTTCAGATGGCTTTTTTTGTTCCTGTTGCAGTAAATATTGTGCAAATTCAAGTCTTTTATTTTGAAACCATTTTATAGGCGATTCTGAATAATGTTTTTCAAATTCTCTTTTGAATGTTGACACACTCATATTGCACAAAAAGGCCAATTCTTTCAAAGTCAATTTATTCAGGTGGCTGCTTTCAATAATCGTAGTAAATTTTTGTGTAGCATTGTCACTGTGTGTAGACAAGGAGTAGAGAAAATCAGTTCTGTACTTTTCTATTAGGTAGAACATAATCTCTTCAAACTTAACTTCCAGCATTTTCTTTTGTAAATCTCTTGAAAGTTTTGAGATATCCAGTAAACTGTATACAAAACGCTTTATAAATTCATCATACTCAAAAGCATAAACTGATTTACATACTTTTGATTCGATTTTATGCAATTCATTTTTTTGAATAAATTTTGATACAATTTCATTTTTAAAAAATAAAACGACACTTCTATAATTAGAATCCCCGGAAAGTTTTTCAGTCATCAAACAATTTCCTGATTTCATTACTAGAAATTTAGAATCGTTTATGGATAAAGCTGAATTATCAAAAAAAACTTCCTTTGTTCCTTCAAGTAAAAAACTAAAGATATTTTGATTTAAAATGATTTGCTGTTTAGATATCTCTTGCGAAGTGCTATAATCAAAAATCTCAACAAGCTGAGAATTTTCTAAACCCAATTCATCTGGAAGTATAATGGTATTCATAATATTACTTAGTTGTATGTCTTAAGATTTATTAATATAAATATAAACAAAAAAAGCTCCTCCTACTGGGGCGAGCGTCTCGCTCTTGGACGCAACGAGATGTTTGACAAAGAGGGGTAAAATAAAAAAAAATCCAGATTTTTCAGATGTTATATCTGCTTTTGTCCACCATAAACACATTCTTCAAAAGAATACTTCGCAGAGCAGAATAGTAGCTATTGCTGCCGGAATGATCGTTTTTAATTGGTTACAATAAAATAGTCGTAATCATCCTTAATAATGTTATTTTCAGATAATGAATTATTTGTTAGGTTTAATTTTAAAAGTTTATATGTGGCAATTCCATTATTATATATAATTTTCTTTCCAATTATTTGATTTGTTTGTGGGTAATAAGTGAGATTACTGATATTTGGGGTACTAATATTTATTAAAGTTTTGATTTCTGTACCAGTAGCGGGATTGAGTTCAACTATTTTTTCTGTTGCTCTGTAGGCATATAATTTTCCATTAGTTGCAGGAATTAATTCGTCATAACCGTAATAAATATTTTCAGTTACTGAGTTGTCAGAAAGTTTTATCTTGCAAAATTTATGGATGTTTTTTCCATTATTGTCAAGGAGTCCTTTATCTCCCATTATTTCATTTGTTTGAGGATTGTAAATTAATCCATAAAGTTGATCGCTTCCCGTATTTATTAAGCTTCCAATTTCGGAACCTGTATTTGGATTTAATTCAATAATCCCTTCATACAATTTGTACCCATATAATTTCCCCGTTGTTGTTACGATCAGTTGGTCATAACCTGGATAAATAATGTTTTTTATAGTTTTGTCTGCAAGTTTTACTTTAAAAAGTTGGTAAGTGTTAGTTCCATTGTTATTTGAAATAAATCCTTGTCCAATAATTTCATTTGTTGGAGCAAAATATTTTAATTCAGTTAAATAGTGAGATCCTGGGCCATATACCAGGGTTTTGGTTTCTACACCTGTAACAGAATTTAATTCAACAATTTCTCCGTATTGTTTGTATGCGAATAGACGATTTTGACCAATTATAGAAATATAACCTGCATTAACTGTTACACCATTTGTAGTTAATTGAAGTGGACCAGAAGTTGTACCAACCGGAACTTTAACACTTATTGTAGTTGAAGTAATTTGAGCAATTTGACCACTAGTACCATTAAATGTAATAGTATAAGTTGAATTTGGGTCAAAGTGTTGTCCATTAATTATAATAGTATCGCCTATATTAGTTGAACTAGTCGAAATGCTTTGAATTGTTGGGGTTTGAGTATCTGAATTTGGGGGTTGAGCTTCTTCTCCATTAGGACTTGAACAGCTAATTAAAATAAATAGTGTTAAAATTGAAAAAAAATGTTTCATTCTGAATGTTTGGTTTTTAATGGTTGATTTTTTTGGGAAGATATAAAATATTCTTACAAAATGGATGGTATAACGTTGCTAAATGTCGCTTCAATATCACCCTCCGCTCCCCGAAGAGTTCCCATGAAAAGCTGTGCGAATGTCTCCTGACTTCGCACCCGTAATCTGAAACAGACATTTTTTGTAAATATAGCACAAACAAAAAAAGCTCCAGATTTCTCTGAAGTTTTTGCCTTAGTAGTGGGAAGCATTCAATTATCTAATCACTTTTTTGAAGATTTTTATAAAATTGTTAGTTATTAATATTACCTAGAGTGTTTCGCACTAAAGTGATGAAGAATCTCTTTTTCCAAAATAATGGATGATAATATAAAAATGGATAGGCTATTTTATAACACGTAACATTTGCAACATCTTCGCGTCTAATGATTACAAACCGCTTCAAAAAGCTGGCTTATTCCACACTTCACTAAAATAATAATCAAAATGGTCAAGAAAATACCTGTCATAATAGTATTACTACTATCACTGCTAACCTATAATTGTTATTCTCAATTGCAAACGTTAAGTGGAAGAAAGCTGAATTCAGAAGACCTGGATAAGTATATCAAGAAACAAATGGATTCTCTCGCAATGCCAGGCTTATCGTTTGCCCTTATCAATAACGGCAAAGTCGTTTATCACAGGTCCTTTGGTGTAACCAGTGAAGAAACCAAATTGAAAGTTAATGATCAGTCGATTTTTGAAGCAGCATCCATGTCTAAAACTGTCTTTGCTTATTTTGTGCTTAGAATGGTTGATAAAAAGCTTTTAGATTTGGATACGCCGTTATATCGCTATTTGCCCTATAAAGACATTGAAAAAGATGAACGTTACAAATTGATCACCGCCCGGATGGTTTTATCGCATACTACCGGATTTCCTAACTGGCGATATTTTGACAAGCGAGATGAAAACCGTTATAAGTTCGGTGAATTGTATCTTAAGTTTACTCCTGGGACAGAATTTGCTTATTCCGGAGAGGGTTACCGTTACCTATCGTTAGTGATCGCTCATTTGAACGGATTATCAATACAGACACTGGATCCTCTTTTCCAAAGAGAGGTTGCTGTACCATTGCATATGGAACATGCATGGTTTAGTGGCAACAATTATATAAGCAATCATAAAGTTAAGGGACATGTGAATAGCAAGGTCTCTAAAAAGGATTGGCCCGCCTCTTTTCCGGAGCAAGATTCTACTTGGTTCGATGCTGCCGGCGGATTGCATACGGAAGCTGTAGATTTTTCGGCTTTTCTGATTGGTTTGATGAAGAGCAAGGGCATCTCTAAATCCCTTGTGAATGAAATGTTTAAACAACAAACTGCTTTAGATAAAAAATCGCCCCATTACCTCGTGAATGGTGATACTGGCTGGGGTTTAGGGATAGCGATACGGCCGGTTTCCTTTGGAACAATATATGAGCATGGAGGCAACAATGGCGACTTCCAGTCAGGATTTAAGATTAACAGAGCCAATCAAAATGGGTACGTTTTTTTTACAAATTGTGACCGGGGGGTTATGTTCAACAATAAAATAGCCGAATTATTAATTAATTAATTAATTAGACGTAAAAAATCTTACATAACACCTTTTTTATCAAATACAAAGTAAAGGCAAACGTCTCTGACTTTGCAATATTGTTTAAACAAATGGAGATTAAACAACAAAAGCTTCAGATTTCTCTGAAGCTTTTGTTTTAGTAGCGGGAAGCATTCAATTATCTAACCTATTTTTTGAAGATTTTTATTCAATTTTATCTGCTTAAATTCAATATTGTTGATTTTATTTTTCAAGTATCAAAAGAGAATGTCCTTCTTTACAATTACACAGGTATAAAATAAATAAATAGTAAATTCATTATGTTTTAAGATATATATCGTCTCGATGTTCTAATTAGATTATAAATCATATAAGATGACGAATAATTCAATTAGTGTATGATTTCTTTTTAATTTCAACATTTTTATTAATTTCTCTTTTATAATGACTTAAAGAAGTGGTAAAGTTGAAAAGATTTATAACGAACATATGTTTAAAAAATCTGTAACAGACAATAATTTTAGTGTTTATATATTTTTTTTTCTTTGTAAAAAAAATGTTACTTAGAAATATAGCCTTTTGTTTTAACCTCTTCTATCAATTTTTCAAATTGTGGTAAAGGACGGCTTAAAGCCAATGCATCTTTATATCGCTCTTCAGTCATATCTGGTAAACTAAGCCCAAATAGTTTAATGCTTTGTATTGCTTTTTGAGATGGACTACCATTAATTTCGCGAACTGCGATTATGTATGCTAGATTAGTATTAGGATCCATTATATATTTAAAATGATGATCTGGATCATCAAAGTAGGGATGTACAATTGAAAAGATGCAATTATGATAAACTGCATTAAAATTTTGAATGGAATTAAAAGTACTTTTTTTTGTAAATCCGTTACATGTTGGACATGCAAGAATAAGATTTTTAGATTCCCACATAAACAATGGGTAGCGATCATTTGCTTTGGGGGCAATGTGTTCAATTTGTGCACCTCTTGTTCTCATGTCTAAGCCACAGAATGCACAGTAATGACCTTGTTGACTATGTAGACTTTTTCTTAAAATTTTTTTTAACTCATTTCTTCTAGTTGCTAGTCCATGAATAGGTTTTGCGAATTTGGTTGCTCTACAATCCCATTCATTCCCTTGTAAGGGTAACATTGATTTTATGATTTTTTTGTAATACTTTGGAACTCTTAAAGTAAAATGATATTGTTTAATTGCCATGGTTGTCTAAATAGCCTTCTGCGGTTTGTATTATTTGTGTTAATGGGTCATCAATGGTTAAATCAAATTTTTTCAACCTATCCAAAATCTCATTCATATGTTTAAAATCCTTAGAACCATTGGAAATTTTTGATAAAAGATCTCGTAAATCCATTTCTAAATAATAGTTGCGAACAGTACTTACTCCAAAAACTCGATAAAGTACATTCTCAGCCGACCACCCAGTTGTTTCATATTCGAGTGTTTCATTGAATATTCTACCATTGTTATCACTATGAAAGCTTATTATTGCAGATTTTTCGGGTTCTAAATCACTAACCAAAAAATGTGAATGCGTTGAGATGATAAAATGGCAGTTGCTATATTTTGTAAATGTTTTTTGTAACAGTGACATATATTGAATTTGCCAATTAGGATGTAAACTAATTTCTGGCTCATCTATTAAGACTAAGGAATTTGGCTTTATAGTTGATATTATATTTATAAAGCTAGATAAGATGTGATATTCTCCTGAACTTGCTTGGTCAAATCCATAACTTCCTTCTTTTCGATGTAAAATTAATTTATCTACATCGAGTAACTCTAATTCCCTTAAAAGTTGTAATGATTGTGCTTCATCTCTAAAATAATGTACCTCTTGCAAATTGTCAAATTTAGTATGTGAGTTGTACTTAATCAACCCTTTTCTTGGAATTTGCAGATCAATTTTATTCACTAAAAAGTTCACAATTAATTGTAAATTTTCAGGATGAGATATTACTTTTTGATACCTATCTTTCCTAATAGAAAAACGTCCTGGTCTATCAAGTTTTTCGATAATAGATTGGAACTTTTCTGCAAGTAGTAAAGGATCATTTGAATAATTTTGTCCGTTGCTTAATTTGTTTAGAGTTAAATTTTTACCTGCCTTGTAAGTTATTGTTATTTCGGGTTTTAAACCAATTTGGTCAAATATTTTTCTGTACTTTTCAATATTTTCCTCATTCACTAAAGAATATGAAAACCTATCAATTAATGTGTTGTAATTTTTAAATGCGTTATTTGATGCAGTACGTATGCCTAGATATTCATACTTAGTATTTTTTGCTTTGCTTCGACTGGTATAAAATGGAAATCTATCATTTAGATTTATTGCACTTGCTAGAATTTTTGCTGGAGTAGGCAAATCATTGAGATTGCAATCTTCATTATTAACTTTATAAACATCTTTTCCTCTCACACACCTTATTTGAGCCAAATTATTTTCAATTCGATAAGTAAGTTCAAAATCAAAATCAAAATTCTGGATCTTTTGCCCTTGTTCTTGAGATGAAATTATTATGTTAAAAATTTTAATAAGTAATTCAAGTAATTGGCTTTTACCCGTTCCATTAGGTCCAATAAGCATTGTGGTATATGGTCCGCTAGAATAGTCTAGATCATTGATGAAATTAAATTTTTGCGCTTGAAAAAAATTATGTCTGATAATTTCAAATTGAAGAATTCTAAACATTTGCTATATAATTAGAAAATTAGTGTTGCTAAATGTACGTTGTAATTGTAATCCTAAAAAAAGTATAGAAAAGTATTTATTAACAAGTTTAGTTCTTTAGTTCATCAATTTTAAAGCAGATCTAAAAAATAAAAGGGTGGAAAATAATGTTGCAACGAATAAAAGTTTCTTCCCGCCGGCGCAAGCATCCCGCTCCTGAACATAACGAGTATAAAAGTTTCAACTAAAACAAAAAAGCTCCAGATATCTCTGAAACTTTTTGTCTGTGTAGCGGGAAGCATTCAAATATTTAACCAATTTTTTGAAGATTATTATTAAGTAGTTTGTCTTAATAATGTAGAATAGCTTGAACTTGTTTTTTGTTTATATATGAGAACTAACTATATAAAAGAAATGTAGATCCAGTATAAATACGTATTGTATACGACTTTATAATTTATTTCTTTGTTATGGTTTTCCGTAATAAAACTATCGATGTTTTTATGTTATTTGCCTTTTACAATTTGGAATGAGAAGATCTAAATTGTAAAATTCATTTTAACGTTAAAAAGCAGAAACAACAATGTTTGAAGAGGATGATATACAAACTAATTTTAGAATTTTATGGACATAAATAATAACTCTGATAATGCTGAATATGAAATAAAGATATTTCAGATTGACAAATCATTTTATGAATTCAAAAAACATAATCTTAAGAATAATAATCAAATTATCAATTATATTATTAATGAACATCGAATAAAAGTAAAAGATCTTGACAATTATAATAAAGATATTGTTCCCACATTAATAGATGGAGTCGATTATTTTACATATGTATATAATGAAGAAGAAAAGGATTCATTCTGGAAAAAATTTATACCAGAAAGTTTATCAAATAATTTAGTATTTAAAGTTCAACAACTTTCATTTGCAATGTTTGCAAGCATTGAGAATAATATCTATGCTATTGTAGGTGGCGGTGGAAGTAGGGTTATTATTCGTTATCAAAATCATAGATTTGGATTGGACTTCTTTGAATATATAACTGATTTAAATGAAGACGTAATTTCAATTGAAACAAGAGGTATTTCAGGTAAACTAACAAAAAGGAAAGATATCTTTAAAGATGGTTTAAAGTTGATTGATATTTTAAATTTCACTAATATACCCACAAAAATAAACATTGTTTTAAAACAAGAAATTAAAGATAGTGTTTTTGATTTCATCCAGTTTGACAATAGAATTACTACTATTGAAATTGGCTCATATTTCAATATAAAGTATAAAATACCTTTCGACTCTTTACATCAACTTTTTAAAAAGATAAATGAAATCTCTAAATCAGACACTAAAAAAAACTTAACATCTTTTGTTGAGGTTACGGATAAAGGCATTGTTTCAAATATTTACAGAGAAGAACTTTTGTTATTGTTATATGAAAACATGATGGATTTGTTTTCTCCTGCTAGAGGTGAAAAACCAAAAAAAATAGATATTGAATTTGTTCACCCATCCAAGGTTCAAGAATTTTATGAGGCGGAATTTTATATATTTAAATTTAAAGGAGCACGCAAGGGACATCATTTTCAAAATAGAAAAAAATTATATTATGAGGGACTAAAATTAGTTTATGAAAGCTTAGAAAATTTAAATTTAATAGAATTTAAAAAAATAATTTCCGGTTTGCATTTATATGGAATGCGAAAAAATGATTTTATAACTCATGCAATGTTTTTAGACCATATTGTTTGTGAAATCAATGTCGAAAATAGACCAATCTTTCAAATTGATGCAAAATGGTTTAAAGTAGAAAATGATTTTACGAACACAATTAATGATATATGTTCAAGAATGATAGATAACAACTATTTAAATTCTGGAATAATCACTGAAAAGTGGGACGAGATTGAAGATGAAGACGCTTATAATAGAAAATATCATTTACAAAATAATTATTGGGTTTTAGATAAAGCAATAGGTGAGAATATTGAATTATGTGATATCATGTATGAAGATGATAATACGATATATTTTATTCACGTTAAGAGTGGATTTGATGCAAAAATTAGGGATTTAAGTAATCAAATTCAAATATCTGCAAGTAGATTTATGAATGAAAGAAATTCTGGAAGTGAAGATTTTATATCCTCTGTAGTTGATGCATATAATAGTAAGAAAGTAAATTTTGATAGACTTATCGATAAAGATAGTTTTATAGCTAAATTCAAAACGGGAGGTAAAAATATACAATTTGTAATGGCTTTTAAATCAGAATTAAAAAAGATTTCACAGATAAAAAATAATGTAGAAAAAGTTCAATCCAATATTGCGAAATATTCTTTAATTCAATGTGTTAGAGAAATGAATATGTTGACCTTTCCAATTAAAATTGTTGAAATCGAAAAACTCTAATAAATCATTAAAAGAAGGTGAAAAATCTTTTGTGTATAAATCACAAAATTGGCAACAAAGGACTTGGATTAACTTTACAAGTCATTTCTTCTCAGGAAATCCTTTAATCCTTGAATATTTTGAAGGAAATTATCCAAAACATATTCCAGAAATGCTGGAAACATTTTCAATTATGCGTTGGGGCAGACAGAATATTTAAACCAAAAGCAAAAACAAGCAAAGTTTCAATTTTTACGAAGAAGTTTTTACCTTTTGATAAAATATAAGTTCGCTTGCATCAGCGAATATTTATTTAAAAATGTTCAAATTATCATAATTTGCAAATTAACACTAACCAAACAAATACTATAAATATGAACGTTTTATCAATAGATTTCGAAAACTGCTTTGGCATCGGAAAACTGCAACATGATTTTGACTTTACAGCATCAAACTCCTATTTAATTTATGCACCTAACGGCACAATGAAGACCTCATTTGCTAAGACATTTGATCTAATTGCTAAAAATGATAAAAAAAATCAACCCAGAGATTTAGTTTATACAAAAAGCGCAAAATTTGAAATTTTATGTGATCAGCAAGTAATTAATCACAGCTCGGTTTTAGTGGTAAATGCTGAAGATAACTCTTTTGATGCCTCACAAAAACTAACCACATTTATTGCAAGCAAGGAACTAAAGGCCCAATATGACGAAATATATGCGGAACTGAATACAGCGAAAGCCGATCTTCTAAAAAAACTCAAAACCATATCGCAAAGTTCAGATTGTGAGGGAGAATACACTGGAACATTCAATGAAGACGGTTCTAATAATTTTTTTGAGGTTTTATCAGATCACTTAGAAGAACTTCAAGAAGACGCTCCAAAAATTTCCTTTAAATATAATAGTGTATTTGATTCTAAAGGTACAGTAAAAAACTTTTTAATTAAAAATGAAGAACTCCTAGATGGATATATAAAAAATTACAATGAAATTTTGTCCAATTCAAAGTTGTTCAAATTAACAGGCAATAATAATTTTGGCACCTATCAAGCAAATGAGATATTGAAATCCATTGAAGATAATTCTTACTTCGACGCAGGTCACAAATTTGTTTTAGAAGATGGTACAGAAATTAATACCTCCGAAGAATTAAAAAAATTATTTGAGGAGGAACTTGAAAAAATAATAGCAGATCAAAAATTAAAAACGTCTTTTGATAAGGTTGATAAGGCTATTGGCGCAAATGTTGATTTGAGAGCATTTAAAAAAGTACTTGAAAAAGACAATTCTCTTTTAATAAGCCTGAAAGACTACAATGGCTTTAAACGAAAGGTATGGAACAGCTTCATGTCTGAAATTAAAAAGGAAGCAGAAAGTCTGACCGACTTGTATAATAAACATAAAGAGAATTTAGAATCTATAATAAAAGACGCAAACAAAGAGCTTTCATTATGGAGTGATATAATTGAAAAATTTAATAATCGATTCTATGTGCCATTTGAAATAAGGATAGGTAATCAGCATGATATTATCCTTCGACAAGAAACTGCTAATTTAGAGTTCATTTATAAAGATAGAGATGAAGCCCCTTCAAAACAATCAAAAGAAAATTTATTGAAAATCCTTAGTAAGGGCGAACAAAGAGCTTATTTTATTTTACAATTTTTATTCGAAATTGAATCCAGAAGAATTTCAGACGATATGACACTACTGATTTTTGATGATGTAGCGGATTCATTTGATTATAAAAATAAATATGCAATCATTGAATATATAAGGGATTTACACTATTCTCAAAATTTTAAATCGTTAATCCTCACACATAATTTTGATTTTTATAGAACACTCGCATCGAGGCTCAACCTTTATAAGCATACTTTTATGGCAACACGTGATCATAGTCGATGTGTCAGGTTAGAAAAAGGTTTATACATGAACGATCTTTTTAAGGAATTTATAAAATCCCATAATGAACCAAAAATTTTTATAAGTTTAATTGCTTTTGTTAGAAATATAATTGAATATACGGATTCAGCAAAAGCAGAAGATTGTGTAAAACTTACAAGCTGCCTGCATATAAAACAAAATTCTTTAACGATTGATTTAAATGAGGTTTTCACTGTATTTAGAAACCGCATTAATAAGCTAAAAGATAGTCAACTGGCATTTGATGGGGATGGAAAAATACTAGACTTTATTTTTTCAACTGCTGACGCAATAGCAATCGAAGACAATATAAATGAAATTTTACTGGAAAATAAAATAGTTTTGGCAGTGGCTTCACGACTTAAAGCGGAACAATATCTTATAAAATCTTTACCTGATTGCGATTTAACTACCGTAGGTGCTTTTCAAACGAGAGTACTTTCTGAACAATACAAAATTAATAACCCTGATAGTAACAATTTGAAGTTAATTGATAAGGTAAATCTAATGACGCCAGAAAATATTCATATCAACTCGTTCATGTATGAGCCGTTAATAGATATGTCTGTTTACCATTTAATAGACTTATATCGAGATATAAAAAATATAAATTAAAGTTGTTTTCTAGTTAGGAGAAATATCCTATTTTTGCAAAGCTAAACAACTCATAGTGATTTAGGTAAATGATTTTATTAATTTAAATCAATAGCTATGAAAAAGTGTTTAGTATGCAGTACCAACCGACCAGTTTTTGTAAGAGCTTATTCTAGAATGCGCTTCGGCCGTTTAGAAAACGTTACTCAACATTGCAGATCCTATCCGGGTCAGTACAGTTTATTTTAGAAAGCAGGGTTTTACGACCCTGCTTTCTTGCAATACGGGACATTGTAAATTTACTGATAGTCAAAATCTATAAACCTTCTTTGCAAATTAATAAATTAAGCCCGTTACTCGGATTTGTACAATACTACGCCTCTACAAGAATTTTTAAAATTTAGCTATTAAAATTCCTTCACAGTTATACATCATGTTTTCTAACAACGTAATTCTCTATAGACCGATAAAGCTTGTCTCATACATAGAACGAATACTAAAAGTAAAGAATAGTATGATTTAGATTTTGTAGTTTTTCTAAAATTTAAAATATTATTATGTAACTACGCAAAATGACTGCGTACTGTTCAAGTATCTTTGAATTATCAAATAAAACAACTAAAGACAGTAATTATTATGAACAAATCGATTACATACATGGAAAAGTTATCCAGCGGGTATGCGCTTATGGATCTTGGATATCGCGATTATATTGCGGCACGTTTTTTACTTAATAAAAATTTTATAGTTCAAGGGTTAACTCTTGCGAGTATTGCTGTTGAAAAATATCTGAAAGCTGTAATTGTTTTTAATCTTAAAGATAGAGAAAGATACAATTATCATTTTGACAGATTCAGATTACTCAAAAATCTGCTGTCTAAAGTTAATAGTGATGTAACTGAAGAGTTTGATCCGGTTTTCTTAGCAATATTAGAAAACGCATTTAAGATTAGATATTACGATAAAATTAAAGAGCCAATTTTTATGGGTTTTTACATCAATCAATTTATAGGGGAGTTAGACTGGACCGTTAACTTTGTGGAAAATTTTATTGCAAAGACTCAAAGCGGAGGACAATCTATATCGATATACAGCAAAGCAGTTAAAAATAACGACATGGATCTTTATTATAATAACTTTGTTTTAAATAACGAGAACAAGAAAAATTATATGGAAAAACCTGATATTGGATTTTCTATTTACATCAGTATCGGATCTGTAGTTCATCAAGAGAAGGTTGTGAAAGGAGGGAGTGCCAGAAATAAATACGACGGACGAATAGCAGAATTCATAGAACCTGGGTCAGACTATATGTATTTGCAATAACTCCTCGTAAGGTTTGTGAAGACGGAACAACTGTCCGACCTATTAAGTCCAATCCAGATGATTATTGGCTGGCGTGTGATAAATTACTAATATCAGAACTAAGATAGTAATACACTACGACTAACACACACTACGAGCAAGATGGCAATTCAACTTAATTTTAAATATGCTTTCTATTTTAAAAATTGTATTTAATCGAAAGATTAGGCACTTTAAGTCCCAACGCATGTAGGTCGGTAACGTTACCATAGAAAATCTAAAAATAATGAGTAGAGCCAATTCAAAATCAAAAGAAAGAGAATTTTACGAATGGAACCAAGGTTTAATTGCAAATATTGGAACTGTATCTACAATACCTTATGATATTATATTTCATCATATTAAAGACAAATCAATATATAAAATAGTAAAACTTTTTTTTGATAATGACACAAAAATTATAAATCAATTAGACCAATGTATTCTTGAACAATTTTGGTGGATTGATACCGAAATTATAAGCGCACGCTATTCGAAAATTAAGCATCCAAACTACTATTCTGGGGAATATATATTTGACAGAAATAATGGGGAAAGAACTGTAATAGAAGTTCGTCAACCTGATATAGATGGAAAACATTGGAAAGCGGAACATATACATATAAAACGTGGACAAATTGATTCACAAAATATTTATGGAATAATTAAACCAACTTTCAATGAACATATTGAAATTACGAGTGGAATAATAGATGGTATTTATATTATGAAAATCTTCTAAAAATACAACCGCTAACAGCCGATACACGAGATTTTGGAAATTGGCGTAATGGAAAAATATTTTTGCATTTGGATGATTTGGCAAATCAGAAGAATGACCTTAACTTAGCCCTTAAACCCGCTATAGTACCAGAACATTACTAACAATTATAAACACACTTATGGAATTATTAAACGAAAAAGAATTTAAAAAATATATTGAAGAAAATTTTGAGCGCATTTATGAAGCTGAAGGACAATCCTCAATATCTCAACAAGTTCCAGGAAAGTGTGATTCTTGTAATAGAGAGGTCTTTCTAAATATATATTCTAAATCATTCAGTGAACCGTACCATAACTCTAACGGACTACCAACATTTATAAATATATTCATTGAGTGTCCGAGTTGCAGAAAAAAAAGTTTTATTTTTACTGTACAATTTGTTGAACAAAAGAAAAAACCACTTCCAACTGGTGGTTCACAGTATGAATACACATATTCTCTTTACAAGTTATATCGATTACCAATTTCCGTTGAAAACTATATAAATGAAGATATTCCTGAAAAATACGGCTCACTTAAAAAGACAGCAACCGAAGCAAACTATTGTTTAATCAATTCAAAATTTATTGCCTCTGCCATATTATTTAGACGTGCAATACAAATTGTCGCAAAGAATGTTTTAGGTGCTAAAGGGAAAACTTTATTTAATCAATTAGAGTGGTTAAAAACAAATAAAAATCTTTTAAATATAGATTTAACAGAGGTTTTTCATGACAACACGAAAATTATAAAAGATATTGGTAACCAAGGTGCACATCCTGAAGATGACATTACACTTCATGATTTTACAAAAGAAGATGCAAATGGACTTCATGACTTATTCATTTCTATAATACATGAAATTTTTGTTAAGCCAGAAAAGATAAAGGCATTGCAGGAAGAATTAAAGAAGAATAGAAAGCTAAAATAACTGCAGGTAACAACGACTACGATGGATTTGGGTAATTAGCTTAATCGAAAGATGGTGTTTTGTATTTGAATGATTTGGCAAATCAAAATAATGGGCTTAATTTAGCACCAAACCCGAAACGCTAGCAGCAATCATACTTAAAAATCTTTCATAGCGAAAAAAAACGTATATAATGAGTTATACACCTCCAAGTTTTAAATCTACTTCTTTTAATTGTCCAAGTTGCGGTGCATTCGCAAGACAGCATTGGTTAACCATTTGTTATTCAGGTGGTGGCGGATATACAAAAATTGAAGATATGAAAATGTCTAGTTGTGAACATTGCAAAAAAAGTAGTTTTTGGTTTAATGAAAAAATGATAATACCTGAAGTTGGAAATGTAATGATGGCTAACTCAGATTTGCCCGAAGATATTATTGAAGACTATAATGAAGCCAGAAGTATTTTAAGTAAATCTCCTAGAGGTGCATCTGCATTACTTAGATTAGCTATTCAAAAGCTTTGCATATTTCTAGGAGAAGAAGGCAAAAATATAAATGAAGATATAGCAAACCTTGTGAAAAAAGGTTTACCTGTAAAAATTCAACAGTCATTAGATATTTTAAGAGTTGTTGGAAATAATGCAGTACATCCTGGACAAATAGATTTAAAAGACAATTTCGAATTATGTGTTGCCTTATTTGGATTAATAAACATAATCGCCGATGTAATGATATCCCAGCCAAAGCATGTTGAAGCTTTGTATGGAAATTTACCTCAAAATTTAGTTGATGCTATTGAGAAAAGAGATAGTAAAGCTTAATAAAAATGTTTACTGCTAACATCTACAACAATGGATTTGGGTAATTTGCTTAATTAAACGATGGTTTTGCATTTATGATAATTTAGCAAATCCGAAGAATGGGTTTACTTTAGTTCCAAGCCCGCTGTAGTAAAGGGACGTTACCTGTCATTTTGTGTATACTACTATAATGTTAGGGTTAATTGATCCACCATTAACTACTTTAAATACCTCTTCTCAATCTTCTTTTTTTCTTTTGCTTAAATTGGGATGTGTAATCATTATAATTTTCAGCACGCAGTAAAATATCAAGTGGATTAGTTTTAAAAATATTTTCAGATCCTAAATTTTTGATGTTTTCATAAGCAATTGAAATAGTTTTTTGATAATTATGATTTTGATTCGTAGGATTGATCGCTTCACAACGTTCTAGAATTCCTTTTGCACTGTATTGTTTTCCCAGACTACTTCCGTTAAAAACACATTTAGTTTTATGATCCACAAAAGTAATTCCGTAAAGCTGCCCGTCTTTACTCTTTCTCAAAACAGTATTAATGTCTACCTTTTTTAATTTTTCTGCTAACTGTTCGGGAGATTTAAATGTTTCATTAATAAAAGTCTCTCTAATAACAGATCTCACATGTCTTTGACTAGACTCTTTTTTTATAGCGTTAATTTTAAATCGGTCTTCCAGAAATTTTAATGTAGGTTTACTGTAAAAGCCACTTGCTTTAATTGGTACTCCAGTTGGTTTTGAATCTTTATCAAGTATCTTATAAAGCAATCCTTTGTTTTTAAAAACTCTGGATTCTTCAGTTCCCCTATCTGCATGAACATTGTAAAGGTTTAAAACAGCATTGAGTTCTGGAAGGCTTGAATATTTATATTCAAATAAAACTTTATTTAAAACTCCATTGATAGCCTTTTTGGACTCTGCTTTTCCATATTGTACTTTGCGGTTCGCGATTGGCTGTAATGAAAATTGTTCTTTTGTTTTTCTTCCTTCCGCTTTTACAAGTCCAAAGGTTTCTTCTATTTCTTTCCTGGCAGGTTCTGATTTTCTAATCCCCAACAAATGAAGATCAATCCTTTTTCCATCTCTTTGAATATTATTTGTAATCACATGTAAGTGAGGGTGTCCTGCATCATAATGCTGATAAACTAGGAAAGGCTGTTTGCCGAATCCGATTTTATCCATGTAAATTTTTGCAATTTCATTTAGCTTTTCTTTAGAATGGTTTTCCGAAGGATCAAAATTTAATGATATATGTACAGCGTTTCGCTTAACGTTTTCATTAAGCGAAGCCTGTTTTACAAAGCGGTTGAGTTTTAAAGTAAAATTAAGCCTGTCGAGTTCCAGAGGAAAGTTAATAGCGCTTATACATTCTGCCTTTCCTTCTTTTACTTTTATCTCATTGTAATTTAAAATTCGCTGTAATGAATTGCTGGTTTTTATAATTGCAACCATTGCTCTGAGAATTTTTGAGAGTGTATTTTAATTTCCTCCATTTTTTCGAATAGCTTCTTTTTATCTACTTCAAACCAGAAGACCTGTGTTTTAAAATCAGATATAGTTTTAAAAGAATTCATCTTTTTGGCAATCTGGTTGATGTTATTTCCTATTGAATCAAGCTCACTGTTTAGAGTCATTGTTTCTTCGATATAATCATCAAATGAAGCATTGCGGTAAGTTGTTACAATAGGTTTGTTAAATAAGTGCCTTCTTATATGGTCACTTAATTTTCGGCAGGTACTTGCTCTAAATCTTTTTTCCAGCACGGCATACTCCAAGGGAGTTAATCGCAGTCCTACGATTCGTGTTCTGTTTGAATTTTCTCTTTTCATCATCTTTCATTTTCATTGTTTTCAAACTCTTTTCTTTCTACAGTCTCCACCACCGAGTTCCGAGGTAATAGGTGGCAAGATAGGCGGTTGTTTAACAACCGTTCATCTTGCCAGACCACAGGAACGAGGTGGTCTTCAAAATTTTAACATCTGATAGACTTTAATAAATCAGCATATTATAAATAATTTGGATTAAGCTGAGGTTTTGTTTTATAAGCTTCCTCGATTGTTTTGTGGGTTGAGAGATTTGTAATTTAATCTGTATACCGTTTTTAAGCCAACCTCAAATTTAAGGAATACAAATAATATTATAATATCATGACTATATTTTGAACATGATAGCTATTGATTGTTATTGCTAATTTTATCTAAGGTCTTGAAGTTAAATCAAAAACAAAGTTAATTAAGGTAAAAATATTTTGAGTATCATAAGTATATTTTACTTATCAAGATTAAGCTAAATACATTTCAAAAGAAAAAAAAAAGAAAGCATTCAGGCAGTGGACATAGACAAAAGATGTGCTATAAGTCCCGAAGGGTGGAGGGTTGAGGAAACGAGACCTGACATTATGCGTACATCTTTTGTCTATGTCCAGTAATTTTGCTTATCTTTTTTATTTTATGATTAAAAAACTCTTAGATTGACAAATGTTGTCATATAGCGAAAGTGATCCTTGAGCGCTGGGTTAATATATTTTTAAAATAACTACCTAAGCTTAACTTTTGATATTTTTGAAAAATAATTCTGAATTTATGGTAAACCGTAATGCCTGTCTGTCTTTTTTGTGTAGTATTGTAACCTATACGTTATATTATTACATATGATATAGCAGGATGTACAAAAGCGTTATAAAATAGTAGATATAAAAAGTTACTAGAGATTTAAACACACACACACAGAAATGAAATACATATTTGTGCTTTTATTTATTTTTAGCTCTTGTGATAACCCGAGAAAAACCAATATTATGAATTCTGGGAAAAAAATTCCGAAAGAAAATGTTATTCAAAATATTTCAATTTTAAGAAAAAGTGGATTCTTTGAAAATTTTTCAAAATTTAGTGATAAGGAAATATTTGAACAATTACATTCAAATAGAATTGATGATTATTCTAAAATATTTGATAAAAAATATGATCCTGGAATGGAATTAGACGAATTTGATTTGGCTTGCATTGATAAACGCAAAATGATTTATTTAGATTTAGAATCTGATGTTTGTGCTGAAAACAATGTTTATGTAGATGTAATTAAAATGTTTTCAAATCTATCTAATGGTTCGTTCAATCCCCAAAATATTTCTGAAAAATGGCAAAGTCCTTCTGGTCCGATTACAGTAGAATTTGAACTGAACAATGAAATTATAAAATTTAATCCAAAATATTCTGACGATTGGTTAGATTCTATAGTTTTTGAAATTTGTAAAGAAAAAATAAAGGCTAACAAAACGAGAATTGTTGAATGTCTTGGTGAAAGCAAATATGGATACGGTCAAAATATTGCCTTTATGAGAATAACTGAAACCGAACAAAATAATTTAGAAAACAATTATAAATATAAGTTCAGAGAATAAAAAACTCAACTAACATCTTTTTTTGGCGAGATTGGGATTTAGGCTGAAATTTAAAAATGGTTTTGCATTTGGAGAATTTGTGTTTAACTGAAAAATCTTATATATTTATTTCCTAGCCAAGCCAAAACCCAGAACGTGGCATGCAATTACTCAAAACTCTAATATGATAGAAGAACTCATAAAAAAGACAAACGAAAAAGAATTCTATAACGATTGTGATTTGAAAATTGAATCTTATAGTTTTCAAACATCAAACAGTACTTTTGAAATGGTACTTTCAATTAATCAGAATAGCTATGATATTCCTGTTGAATATGAAGAGTGGAAACTGACTTGTAGAAATACTGAAAAATTTGATGGTTTCTTTTGGAGTTTAACATTGCCTTATGCTAAAATGAAAATATTGGACAGACATCCACTATTGCTAATCTTTCATGAGAATAAACTTGAATGCGAAATTAAAGGCAAACCGGAAAACGTCAGTGAATTTATTGGTGATGTCAGTAACGGTCTTGAGAGAGAAACTGGAAATTGGATAGTCGTAAAGGAATATTTTTGGAACAACCAAGAATACTATGAGAAGTACTCAAAAAGAACAATTAGCATTCCAAAATCTTTAGAAAAATTTTTCAGAGAAATCTGTGTAAAACACAGTTTATATTTTGCTGTTACTAATGAAATTGTAGAGGAAGATAAAGGTTACGAAGACAAACCGAATTCAAAAATTTTAATATTTGGAAATGAAGATGTGAGTCCAAATGATTTTAATCTGAATCAACCATTTATTATTGCGGAAGAGTTTAGCGCAGAAAGAATCAAATAATAGCAACAACATACAACAGCTTGGTAAGCTGGCGTTTTAGGCTTAACTTAAAGATAGTTTTCTATTTGAGAAGTTTGTGTTTAACCTGAAAATCTCGCATCTTTATTCTCCAACTATGCCTAGCGGTAGATTTTAGCGGTAATGACCAGTTAACAAACAAAATTGCAAAACATGAAATATATTATTTTAATTTTATTGGCATTCTCATTAAACGCTTGTTCACAGAATAAAACAACTGCTAAAGAACCAAAAAGTGAAAAAGAACAAGCTATACCTTTTCATGAATTTAATATATCACTAATAAGGTTAATTTCAACTCCGGAAAAATATGATGGAAAACAAATTCAAGTTATAGGATATTTGAATTTGGAATTTGAAGGAAACGCAATTTATCTACACAAAGAAGATTATTCAAAAGGAATATCCAATAATGGTTTTTGGGTGAATTTCTCAAAAGAAATTATTGAAAAGAAAAATTTAAATGATTACAATCAAAAATATGTAATTATTGTAGGGACTTTTGATATGAATTCCAGAGGGCATATGGGAATGTTTGGAGGAACAATAAAAAACATCACTAGGTTGGATTTATGGAATTTTGAGAACTAATCGGCGCTAGCGTTAATACAAGTTATATAATATGCAACAATTTAAAACTATAATTATCTTGAGTTTATTTTCTTTGTTTTTCGGGTGCAATAAATCATCAAATTCTGCATCAATTAATCTTGAACAAATTACCGAAGTTGCAGAAAAGGAAAAAGGTTTTAAAGATATTTTACTAAAAATAGTTTCTGAGCAAAAAATGGAAGATTCATATGTTTATATAGCAAAAGGATTATCTGGTTCAAAGGTTGTAGGATTAAAATTTGAGATTAAATCTTATTTACCTAATGGAATAGATAGTAATGGAAATCTTGATCCTAAAAATGGTTTCATTCGAAATGCTATAAAAATATCGTCTATTGGTAAAGAAAGTGATGAGTTTTTAAAAGCTATTTCTAAACTTTATGAATTTTCAACGAATAAAAAATTTACTAATGATACTTTATCTCCAACAGCATTTTCATTAAACAAGTCAATTGTTGAAGTTGAAAAATTAGGTTATTATAAATTTAAATTGTTTTTTAGAGATAATGAAAATGATAAAGAAGAAGACTATTGTGAATTGTATTTAAATATAAATACAAACGAAAAAACGATTGAACTTCTTGAGAAAGATAATGAATACAGAAAATCAATAATTAGGGCACTTAGTGACCTATAAAGACCTACTGTTAAAAGCTACTTCAACGTTACGTTATATGTTATTTTAAAAGTCAAACCCTATAACAAATGAAAATATTTGATAAAATCTTCAAGCCTAACAGGAAGATAGATCCAGGGGACTTGACAATGATTACAAGAACTGAAGTTCTTGAAGGATTTTCTATTCCAGGAATAATACACAATATGCAATACCATTTTACAGACTTGCAAGTATATAGTGACGGACTTATTTCTTGTTGGGAAATGGTTGATTTACAGATGTTCAAAGACAAATTGAAAAAAGGTTGGGTTGTTACATCAATTCCAGATGAGGAATCTATTTCAATCTTTAATTTAGGAAATTGGGTGATTGAACAAGGTAAATGGCAACATACTGAGGAAACCTTATATGATTATGTTTATTCACTGATAAAGAGACTAAATCCAACACTTGAAAATCTTCAACATTATAGCGGAAATAATTCAAAAACGGTTGGTAAAGCGAATGTTGCAAAACACTTTATGCCAAACCCGAAACCATTCTACTTAGACGATCCAAAATCTTTCTTTCCAAACAAAATCCATGGGGAGAAATTTCATTTTTTCTACAGAAATGATGATAACAAAATATATTTATCTGAGTTATCATTATACAAAAATGGACATATTGAATTTACAAACTTACCTTCAAAGAAAACTTTCAAATTTGAAGAACTAAATGAACTTGTCGAGAAAGGAATAATCACAACTGAATTGAAGGTTGGCGAAATTGTGACAATTTTGAATTTGGGATCTTTCAAAATAAAATCAGGAAGTGGGATTGAAATAAAATTTAAATTAAAGGAGTTGACTGACAAATTCAATGAACTTAATGGCAGAGAAAACAGCATATCAAAATGTGCAAGAATTTTTGAAGAGTACCGACAAAATCCAACAAAGAAACTAAGGAATGAATTAGAAGTTAGTTACGAGGCAGTACCGGAACATCAGCGAATATTTGTTGGGACAATGGATACAAAAGATTATGAAGTTCGTCAAATAATCTATGGAGACATAGTTAAAAAAGAGTGGGAAGAATATTATGGGTATGAATATCCGTACGATGACATGCCAAAACCTATCGATGAATAATAAAAAAAATAGTAAATAAGAGTTACTACAACGGATTTAAGCAATTGGTTTAATACAAAGTAGGTTTTGTATTTGGGATGAATTGGCAAATCCGAATAATGGGCTTAATTTAGTCTCAAACCCGCTGTAATACCTGAACATTAAGCAATAATTCAATAATTCGATGATGAGAATAATAACTTTAATTTTTATAATCGTTACTTTTTTTAGTTGTCAAAAAGCATATGAGAAAGAAGAAGTAAAAGCGATTGAAGAAATCACAAACGATTATCTTAAAAAAAATCATTTAGACAAATATTATTTGAATCCAAAAGATTTTTTTGGAAAGCCAACAACTAAGGCCAGCATTGATACGCTTGATTTTAAACTGTATTTATCGGATGCTTTAATGCCTCTAAGCCAGATTAGAGAAGATAATAAATGGATGTTTAAAAATAATGATTTTAATAAATCTGATTCAATCATTTTTTATGCTATTATGGATTCAAAAAAATTTAAGGAACTTGAATATCGCGAATATGATAAATCAAAAATAAAACTTATAAAACCATATAAACAATTTAACGAAGACATCAAGCCAAACGATGATTATTCAAAAATTCTTTTTTCAAGAGTTTGTTTCGACGAAAAGATGGAAAATGGAATTGTTGTAATAGATTATTTAATTGGAAATGAAAGTGGATATACAAATGGCTATAATATGGCTTTGCTTATAAAAAAGAAGAACAATAAATGGAGCTATGTAAGCAGAAGATAAAATGAACTTGGAATAAGAGCTACAACAACGATTGGTAAATTTGCTGTAAACTTGTTTTTGTATTTTAATGATTTGTCAAATCCGAATAATGGACTTAATAAGTCTAAAAACATTTTATTGCGGTAGAACGTTATCTTCCATTTAAAACAACATTTATGTATCAAATAGTAGAATTTAATGATTTTAGAGATTATATGAAATTCAATATAGAATTCATAGAAAATAATCCCTTTCTTTATTTCAATCTTGAAAAAACATTCATTAGAGTTTTGCGTAATGAAGTCCAATTGATAAGGTTTTTCAATGTAGTTGGTGAAAATCATTTTGTATCTATACTACTTGTAAAAGACGAATGTTTAATTTACGCTTCGGAAGTAAATGATGAAATTACATCACTAGTTGCGCAAGGTTTGGAGTTTCATAAATTCATAAGATATACTTTTTTTGGTACTAAGAATATACTTGATTCTTTGTTTTTAAAGTTTAATGTTGAGTTTTCGGAACAAAAACATCGGATATATTATGTATGTAATAAAGTCTGGGAACCGTTTCAATTTGCTTCAGGAGAAGCTCAAATGGCAAATGAAGAAGATTTACATGAACTTGTAGAATTGGGGAACATATTCGTAAATGAATTTTATGGTGAAGAAAAACCTGCTGATAACGTTTTTGATATTATGCTATCTGGGGTCCAAAAAAGAAATCTATTTTGCTGGGTAGTAAATAACAAACTGGTTGGCATTGCACAGGTCAATTATGAAGAGTTTGATTTTCCTGTTATAGGCCATGTTATTTCACATCCAGATTTTAGAAATCTCGGTATTGCTTCTTCTTTAGTTTATAATATCACGAAAGGCTTAATTGAAAATGGCCACCAAAAATGTTTGTTAATGACAAATGCATATAATCCTGCATCCAATAAGGCATTTCAAAAAGTTGGTTATAAAGTCACTGGTGAATATGTTGTAAGATATAAGGAAGAATAATAAATAGCGCGTAAGAGCTTCTACAATTAATTTAGGCAATTGTCTTAATGGAATATTGGTTTTGTATTTGAGATAATTTGTCAAACTTTAAGTATGTGCTTAATTAGTACCAAACCAAAAAGAGACTCGAAGGTCTCTTTTATTTGAATTAATATATCTTCAATAAAGCTAATTTTTGCTTTAGAAATTTTATGTGATTATTTATTGATTAATTTTTCAAGCCTTGCCATCATTTCGTCTTTCTCTTTCAGCATACGCTCAAACAAAGCAATCTTTTCTTCGTGAAGTTTTTTGATCTCCTCAATCGGATTGTTATTAAAAACTTCAATCCTGTTATTGAACATCGCATTATCAGAGAAATTACACGAAATTAAGTTCACTGCTTGCTCTTCATCAAAATTTTGAAAAGCTTCAACTGGAATTTTTAATACTGCTGATATTTGTTTAAGCAAATTATCTTCAATTACATCTTTCTGCTCTAACATAGAAATTTTCTTCTGATTCCAGTCTTCTCCCAGATCATAAGCTAATGCTTCCTGTTTTATATTAAGCATTTCTCTGAAGCGTTTTACGTTTCTTCCCTGATGTATTTTCTGTTCCATAATGATTATCAATTTTCTGAAGGCTCAAAGATAAAGCCATGCGGATTAAAAAATCTGAATTTCAAAGATAAAAAAATATCCTGTAAAATATCCCTTTTGTCAGATATTATATCCATTTCTGGAATAGTTTATCCTTTTGAAAGGCAGGAACTTCGCTTTGAATTCTAAATATTTCCGCTATGAAAAAGAATAAAATATCCTTTGGAACTAATTTTTGGTCAGCTTATGAGGCAGGAAATCCATATGATGCTCTGCATGTTTTTTATGATTTCTCCCATCTTGATGAGTATAAACAGATTTTAAGCGATATAGCAATCCACAGCTACAGAAGGAAGATTTATCAGCAGGATAACCCTTGCCATGTTTTTGTGATTTATACTGCTTTAAGCTCATTTGTAAAAGCTTGCAATTGTCTTAAAAGAAAAAGCAGGAAATGGCAGGTGAAGGGTTCTGGCGACTACAGTTCAATACTTCATCTGGCTTCACTAAATAAAGAAGAGTATAAAAATCCTTTGAAGGTGTTTCAAAAGGCATTCGAAGAGAAGTCATTAGAGCAGTTTGAATTCTTTCTCTGCGAAATCGTGCAGCTTTCATTATCTCCGCACGCAGGAGAATCGGATTATGATATTATAACTCCTTATGTTCATTTAATCAAAATGCTAGATGCAGGACAGCTTATCATGGAAAGTGGCATTGAAAAAATTAAAAAAGAGAAGCTGTCTGGGGATATTTTGTCCCCTGTCGAATAAAATAACTTTTGTAAAAACTTCAAAAAAACACACTATGAAAACTCTCGAAAAAATTACATTTCCAGAACTCGAAAATGAGTATTTGGAGAATATTCTCAGAGAGCTGGTAAATAAGTATAATATTATCCAGCTGTTTTTTACCAGAAAAAGTTCGTCTGCTTTCTCAAGCCTTATTGTGAATCTGGAGAGCAGTATGGATGTGCAGAAACTCCAGCAGAGTAAATGGGTTAGAAAAGTTAAAGAAAACTTTCAGATCACCGTATATTTTATCTTTTCTTCAAAGCTTCATCATTATTGCTCTTTAGGCGATCCCTTTATTGGATTTTATTGTCGCCAGTCTGCTGTAATCTACGAGAATAAAGAATTTGAAAACTCAATTTTCACACAATGGGAATGGAAAAAATACAAGAAAAGATTTAAGGCTTACGAAAATAATTTTTATCACGATCATGAGCTTCATAAATGGCAGATCAAAAATCTCATTTTAGAAACTGCTTCAAACGCTGTTTTTACTTCTTATTCAAGGCTCATTGAATATGATCTCCAATACTTGGAGGAACTGTACTTAGGAAGTAAATCTGTCTCTGTAAGTATAAATGAGAGAATAGCCAGTCTCTCGCCATACATTCCTGTTATTCAAAGATACTTTGTAAAAAGCTCCAAAGGAAGATATTTTCTTACCGATCTGTTCGAACAGGCGAAAGAAGCTTCCAGCGATGATGAGGCATTGTATCGTAATGAAATGTTTAAGGCTGTCGGTGAAGCTGAAGAAAATCTCTGTGATCTTATTGGAGACAGGTTGAGTGAACTGAAGAAACTAATAAAAAAAGAATATACAGAAAAAAAAGAAGTTTTGTGCCTGACTGATAATAAGCCTACAATTTCAGTGCTTGATACAGCTGTTCAAATAATTTTGCAAAGGGCAGAACCAGAACAGATTTATTTGTTTCATGAGACAACCAGCAATGATAAAATGATTTATTATCTGTTGCTTATTGCCGAAAATGCAGGCAATGAAAAATTAAAAGTAATTACCGACTGTTTGAAAAGCAAGACAGACGGGAAATGTAATTTGGTTCTGATCAGTCACAGTCGTTATTGGATACAGAATAACCTCTATGAGTATCAGAGTTTTTTTGAGAAAATCATAAAAGAAAATTATCTGATTTATTCATCAAATGAGTATCATCCAGAATTTCACTGGGAAGAACCGCACAAACCTTATTACGGTGACCTTCACATTTTTTATAAATCGGCAGAAAAATGTGCGGAGCAGTTTTCTGCAACAGCCCACAACAATGAGGAAAACTACTGTGGGCTGGGTTGTTTATTCGCACAGTTTTTTCTTTCATTCTGCAGAACCTATATTTTCGTAAAAACCTATTATATGCCCAATTATTTGTCAAGCAAGACATTGTGGAATTTATGCATTTACGCGGATAATGATATTAAAAAGTACAATTATTTACTTGAGACGTTCTGGACAGAAATATTTCCTTATCTGGATGCAAATAGAACTGTTTCGCATGGATTAACAAGGCTTGACGCGGAAAAGGTTTCTCAGATGGAAATGATTGTCAAAAAGCTTAGCAACGAACTTCATAAACTGGTAATTGAAGGCGGGCTTTTAAAAATTTATGAGCAGGACTGATTTGGCAAAATTAATTTAAGAATAATGGGCATGGAGACAGATGAAATTAGAAAATTGGAAAAAATCGGAGTGTTAAGCGAAAGACTGCTTAATACTCTGAAACCAGCCGAGGATAAAAGAGGAATGTATAACGCAGAGATCAGGATATACGATTATTATGAACTTGTTTCCATTATAAGAAATCTGATGAAGCTCTGCATAATCGCTTTAGACAGGGACAGCGCAGAAGTTCCTCCAACAATTCAAAACCAGGATATTGATGTCGGGCTAATACTGGGAGTTGCACTTCAGTTATTCCCGATTGATGAATTTGAACTTATAAACGAAATTAGTGATTTATACCACTGTCGGAAAGATGGAACTCTAGTTGATTCTAAATAGCAAAAAACGTTTCATGTACATATTATGTCCATGACAATAAGACGAGAGAGTTTTATCTTTGTATAAATTTAAAAGAACGCTCTAGGGCTTTCACAGGTATATTTTACTTATCAAATCCAGAAGATTAACTCATATCTTTACATTATCCAGTTCAAATTTTGAACTGGATATTTACATGTGAATTATTTAATTTTATAGCAGTGGATGAAAGTTGAACAAAAAAGACCAGTGATGGTCTTTTTTTAATGAAGAGGAATTTTATAATGAAAAACGAAGCAACGGATGAGAAGAGAAGAATCACCCGAGGAAAAACTTTTGTAAATTTACAAATTGAAAAACAGGGGGTTAGGTTTGATGAAAGAGAAAGGATTGTTTGTGATGCAGAAAAAAAGCTCAAAACGAATGAGGGGAAATTAACAATTGAAGAATTAAGAAGATGTAGAGGTTTTGAAGAAATTTCAGAATCAGATGGAAATGAAATAATTGAAAGCTTATTTCAATTAGCGATGATAGTTTATAATTTTAAAACGTAAAATTATGGGAATTGAAAGTTTTAAAAAATTCCAAAAAGAGAAATTAGCCCAAAGAGCTGAGGTAAAAGAAATCTGGGGTTATACTAGAGTAAGTTCCAAATTACAGCTGGTAAACAACAGCCTTGAAGAACAGCGCGTAGAAATAATACAATTTGCTTCTAAAAATGGATATACACTCAAAAATATTCTTGGAGGTACTTATGAAAGTGCTTCGGGGGATTTTACCAGAAAAGAGTTTACAAGATTATTAGAAGAGGTTAAAAGCGCAAAGCAGAAACCCTTTGCAATCGCTATCAAATTTATCAGCAGGTTTTCCAGAACTGGTGGCAACGCTATTAGTATTGTTCATGAACTGGTGGATAAACTAGGCGTGCATTTAATTGAAACTTCTTCAGGACTGTGCACTAATGATGAATACAGTAAACTTGATATTTACAGTAAGCTTCTAGACGCCAGACGAGAAAATATGGACAAGCTCGAAAAAACAATTCCAGGAATGAAAGCACTGCTCAGAGCAGGGAACTGGCTTGGCAAAGCTCCCAGAGGTTATACAATGAGAGGGAAAAAGGTTGGAGATTATTCCTTAATGCAGGAGAAGCAGTCCATTACGATAAATTTGGAGGGAGAGATTTTAAAAAAGGCTTGGAAATGGAAGCTCGCAGGAGAGAGGGATTTTGTAATCAGAGAGAAACTAGAAAAGCTTAATTTAAATATTACAAAACAATCACTCGGCTCTATGTGGAGAAATCCATTTTACTGCGGAATATCTGTTAATGCACTGCTTGATGAGCCAGTGAAAGGAAACTGGACAGGTTTAGTGAGTGAGGAAGATTTTCTGAAAGTTGACGCAATGCTCACCGAAAGTAAAGTGCCAGTTAAAGAATACTCCAAAAGCAAGATCAATGAGTTTAGACCTCTGACAGGGTTTTTAAGATGCGAATGCGGAAGCCTTCTCACAAGTTATGTGGTAAGAAAAAAGAATACTCATTACTATAAATGCCAGAAATGCAGAAATGCCAGTTTTAACGCATTGACAACATCGCATTCAAAAACGGAAGGATTGAATGATTCCTTTGAAAAACTGCTATCAAGATATACCTTAAGCTCTCAATTTGTAGAACCTTTTAAATTTCAGCTGAATAAACTTTTTGAGATTGTGGAAAATGAAGGCAGGGAAGAGATGAAGGGTCTGCTTGCTACGAAAAAAGATTTAGAAGCAAAAATTGAAAATTTGGATAAACGCTATTTTGACAATCCGAATTTTGGGGATGAAAAATACAATAGATACTCACTTCAGTTTGATACGGAATTAAAGGATGTCGATCTTCAGATTGCCTCAAATAAAAAAATAATATCTAACCACAGCAGACATATTGATAAAGTGGTCGAAAAGGTTACAAATATCAATAAATACTGGAGAGAAGGAGATATTGACAGTAAAATAAGAATCCAGAATTTAGTATTTCCAGAAGGATTGTCAATTAGGGCTGAAAACAGGGAATATCTAACTGGAAGAGTAAACTCTATTTTTGGCTTAGTCTCAACGTTTACAGGTGTTGAGAGAGGTAATAAAAAACAAAAAACCCATCAAAATTTTGATGGGTTATTCTCTGTAGCGGGAACAGGACTCGAACCTGTGACCTTCGGGTTATGAGCCCGACGAGCTGCCTACTGCTCTATCCCGCGATGTTTCGGGTGCAAAGATACGCCGTTTTTTGAGAAATCCAACGAAAACTTTAAAAAATGTTTTATTTTCTGTATTGAGTTGATATGACTACCTTTGCAAAATAAATAGTACACAAATGTCACATAAAGCAGGTTTTGTAAACATCATCGGGAATCCAAACGTTGGAAAATCAACATTGATGAACGCCTTTGTTGGAGAAAGATTATCGATTATTACATCAAAAGCACAAACAACCCGTCACCGTATTCTTGGAATCGTGAATGGCGAAGATTTTCAACTTATATTATCGGATACTCCCGGAATCATCAAACCCGCTTATGAAATGCAGGAGTCGATGATGAACTTTGTAAAATCGGCTTTTGAAGATGCTGATATTTTGGTTTACATGGTCGAAATAGGCGAGCAGGACTTAAAAGACGAGGCTTTCTTTAATAAAATCATCCACGCTAAAATTCCGGTTTTGTTATTGTTGAATAAAATTGACAATTCGAATCAGGAACAATTAGAGGAGCAAGTGGCATTCTGGACTGCAAAAGTACCAAATGCTGAAATTTTCCCAATCTCGGCTTTACAGAATTTTAATGTACCGGAAGTTTTTGGAAGAATCATCGAATTATTGCCGGAATCTCCAGCATATTATCCTAAAGATCAATTAACAGATAAACCAGAACGTTTTTTCGTAAACGAAACCATTCGTGAGAAAATCTTGTTGAATTACAGTAAAGAGATTCCGTATGCGGTTGAAATCGTTACAGAAGAATTTTTTGAGGATGAAAATATTATCAGAATCCGTTCGATCATTATGGTAGAACGCGAAACGCAAAAAGGAATCATTATTGGACATAAAGGTGCCGCTTTGAAAAAAGTAGGAACTGAGGCTCGTGCTGATTTGGAGAAATTCTTCGGAAAACAAATTCACATTGAACTTGTTGTAAAAGTGAATAAAAACTGGAGAAGCAACGCTAATATGTTGAAACGTTTCGGGTATAATCAATAAGGTTTTGTTTGTTTCAAGTTTCAGGTTTCAGGTTTTTGAAATGTGAAATTGGAATGGTTAAGTTTTTTTGTTTCAGGTTGAAATGCGAAATGATGACCGAAAAAGTTCTCGATACTTTGAAGCCCTAGCCCTGATTACTTCACTATACTTTTATTTTTATAGGAGTTCAGTGAATTTCATTTGAAGTGGAAATCCTTTTGTGACGCTTTTTAGCGGAGCAAAAGATTGAAACGGATAGCGGGAAATAGCTCCAAAAAATACTCCTTATATAACAGGAAAAATAATAAAAATCTTAGGTACTTAGAAACTTGGCGACTTAGCCACTTTTTTACCTACCTTTGCAAAAAATTAAAATAAAGCATTTTGGGTTACAAGTGATTAGGTTTTTAGGGAACTAAAAATCTGAAATCTGGAATTCAGAATCTAAAATTCAAAAAAATGAATAACATTGTTGCGATAGTAGGAAGACCTAATGTAGGGAAATCAACCCTTTTTAATAGGCTGATACAAAGAAGAGAAGCTATTGTAGATTCGGTTTCTGGAGTTACCAGAGATAGAAACTACGGTAAAAGCGAGTGGAACGGAAAAGAGTTTTCTGTAATTGATACCGGCGGATATGTTCGTGGATCTGATGACGTATTTGAAGGTGAAATCCGCAAACAAGTGGAGCTTGCTATCGACGAAGCTGATGTTATTATTTTTGTTGTTGATGTAGAAGAAGGTATTACACCAATGGATGATGTTGTTGCGCGCTTATTACGTAAGGTAACAAAACCAGTTTTATTGGCTGTAAATAAGGTAGATAACGCAATGCGTGAGAAGGATGCTCTTGAGTTTTATAATCTTGGTTTAGGAGATTATTTTACTTTTGCAAGTATTTCAGGTAGTGGAACCGGGGATTTATTAGATGCCTTAATCGAGTCTTTTCCAGAAAAACCAGAACCAGTTCAGGAAGAAGTAGTTTTACCTCGTTTTGCTGTTGTTGGACGTCCAAATGCTGGAAAATCAAGTTTTATCAATGCATTAATTGGTAAAGAACGTTTTATGGTTACTGACATTGCAGGAACTACACGTGATGCAATTGATACAAAATTTGACCGTTTTGGTTTTGAATTTAACTTGGTTGATACTGCGGGAATCCGTCGTAAAGCTAAGGTGAAGGAAGATTTAGAGTTTTACTCGGTAATGCGTTCTGTTCGTGCAATTGAGCATGCAGATATTTGTATTTTGGTTATCGATGCTACTCGTGGATTTGAAGGTCAGGATCAGAGTATTTTCTGGTTGGCTGAGAAAAACCGCAAAGGTGTTGTAATCTTGGTGAACAAATGGGATTTGGTTGAGAAAGACACTATGTCGACTCGTGACTACGAAGAGAAAATCAAAAAAGAATTAATGCCTTTTACAGATGTGCCAATTTTGTTCGTTTCGGCTTTAACGAAACAACGTTTATTGAAAGCACTTGAAGCTACGGTTCAGGTTTTTGAAAACAGAAAACAAAGAATTGCAACTTCAAAATTCAACGAATACATGTTGAAAGTAATCGAAGCTTATCCGCCACCGGCAACAAAAGGTAAATATGTAAAAATTAAATATTGTATGCAGTTGCCAACGCTAACGCCTCAGTTTGTGTTTTTTGCAAATATGCCTCAATACGTTAAGGAACCATATAAGAGATATCTTGAAAATAAAATTAGAGAGAATTGGGATTTTTCTGGAGTGCCAATCGATATTTATATCAGAGAGAAATAATTTTAAATCCCCGCTAGTCGGGGATTTTTTTTTGATTAAATTTAAAAATGAAATAAATGTTTAATCACACAATTAAACCATTAGTTTCTTTGTTAGTCTTAATGGTGTAATTAACCTTTTCTTATGACCAAATTTCTCTCTTATTTTCTGTTTTTTCTTTTTTGTTATTCGGCAAGTGCGCAAAATGATATCGTAATTAAAGGAACTGTCATTGATATTAATACACAGCTTCCTCTGGAAATGGCAACTGTTTATTTTTCGACCGTTAAGGATTCTACTGTTATTGAATATGCAACAACGGATAAAAATGGTGTTTTTAGAATAAATACTAAAAAAATAGAGAAGCCTGTTTTTCTAAAAGTAAATTATCTGGGTTATCAGCCTTTGGTTGAGGAGCAAAAAGAACTTTTGGAAAGTAAGGATTTCGGGAAATTGTATTTACTCGAAAGTGTGAATGCCTTAAATAATGTGGTTATTAAGACTGAAGCACCTCCAATTACAGTTAAAAAGGATACTTTAGAATTTAATGCTTCTTCGTATAAAGTTCGTCCGGATGCTAATGTCGAAGCTTTATTGAAACAATTGCCTGGCGTTGATGTGGATAATAACGGAAAAGTTACCGTAAACGGAAGGGAAGTAACACAGTTTTTAGTCAACGGAAAAACATTTTTTGATAAAGACGGTGCTTTGATTCTAAAAAACTTACCAGCAGATATTATTAAAAAGGTTCAGGTTTCGGATTTTAAAACCAAGAAAGAAGAACTGGCAAAACAAGAATCAACTTCTGATAATTCGACTATAAATTTGACAATTGACGAAAAGAAAAATAAAGGTTTCTTTGGAAAAATACTTGGCGGTTATGGTTCTGATGATCGGTATGAAAGTAGTTTGATGATGAATTTTTTCAAAGATCAACAAAAAATTAGTGTTTTGGCTTCATCCAATAATATCAATTCGACTGGTTTTTCTATGGATGATGTTTTTGATAGTATGGGAGGCGGAAGAAATAGTAAAAATGTCAATCAAAGTTCCGGAGGCGGAAAAGGGATTACACAATCTAATTTGGCAGGAATTAATTATTCTGATGCGTGGTCTAAAAAATTAGATGTTACAAGCGGTTATAATTTCTCAAACTCGATCAATAATAACGATAGCAAATCAAATCAGATGAGTTTTTTGCCTACAGGAAATATTCTAACGGCTTCAGATTCGAAAACACGAAATGAAAATACAGGAAACAAGGCTAATGTAGAGTTAGATTACAGAATTAATCCAACGACTCATATTTTTATTGCTCCGTCTTTCAATCAAACCAGAACAAATAATGCTTCAAAATCAAGTACAGCTTCTGAGGATGAAAATGGGCAGGCATTGAACGAAAGCAAATCGGAATCTAAAAATGAAAGCACGAATAATAATTTTACCAACGCGATTAATTTCAATAAAATTTTCGAAAAAGAATCTCGTAATCTAAGTGCAGTTTTCAGTAATAATAACAGCAGAAACGATTCGAATGCACTGAATCTCTCTCAAACTATTTTTTATCAGGATAGTAAACCAAACGACGAACGAAATCAAAACAGTAAAAGCAATACAAGTTCTGATTCTTATTCTCTTGATATTGAATACACAGAACCTATTACAGATTCGTTGAAAGTTAGATTTGGTACTGATTTTGACTGGGTAAAGACAATAAATGATCAAAAAACTTTTGATTTTGACGCGGCGACGGAATCGTATTCTGATTTGAATTTGTCGTTGACGAATTACATTACTTCAAAACAAAATTCGGTTAGTCCGAAAGTGGGAATTACTTTGAAGAAAAGTAAATTTATAGTAAACCTAAGTACTAAAACTTCTATAATTGATTACGATAATCATTCTTTGTACTTAGGAAATTCTACCGATTTGAATAAAACCTATGCTTTGCCTTTTGCAAATGCCTTAATACGATATAAGTTTAGCCGTTCTAAGAACCTGACTTTAAAATACGATTATTCTAATGCGCTCCCAAGTGCTGCTCAATTATTGCCTGTTCTGAATTTAATGAATCCGTTGAATACCGTAATTGGAAATCCAAATTTAAATCCGATAGAAAAGAATAGTGCCGGTATTGATTTTAAAAACTTTGATTTTAGAACACGTTCCGGTTACAGCATGTTTATCAAAGCAGATTATTATAATAATGACGTAGTTTCGACTTCAATTTATGACGATAGCGGAAAAAGAACTACAACTTACGCCAATATATCAGGAACATATATCGCCTCGATTGGCGGAAATTGGAATCAATCGGTAAAAAGAGACGCACACGTTTTGAGATATGGTTTAGGTATCAACGGAAGTTATTCTTTTGATAAAGGCTTTACAAATGCTGTTTTGTACAACGCAAAAGCAACATCAGTTACGCCAAGGGTTTATATGACTTATGAATATGGAGAATTGTTATCGATTTCGCCATCGTATAGTTTGTCTTATAATGAAACCAAGTATGAGAATTATACACGCGATGCAACTTCAAATGTCGTGCACAGAATCAATTTGCAGACAACGAATTATTGGCCGTTAAATTTTATTTTCGGAAATGATTTGGGATATACCTATAATTCTAATATCTCAGGTGATTTCAAGAAAGATTTCTTCCTTTGGAATACGAGTTTGTCTTATGGATTTTTTGATAAAAAAGTATATGCAAAGATTAAAGTTTACGATGTGCTGAATCAAAACCAAAGTGCTACACGAACGATTTCGGCAACCTCAATTCGCGATGAAGAAAATACGGTTCTAAAACGTTACGTAATGTTTTCGGTAGCCTATAAAATTGGAAATTTTGCAGCTCAAAAAGGATCAAAAAATAGGAGGGAGAGATAATTAGACTTTTTTAGCTAATCGATTTCTCTGCTTAATAGTTGTGTAGAATTTAGAACTAATCTTCGTCTTCTTCCAAAGTTTTCACTGGATGATCCTCATACCAATCTTTAAAAGTTTTTGTGGTTTTGTAATCGTCATGTAGTACATTATAAACCATATATAGGATTAAAAATATACCAATAATATCCAAACTCATTATTAATGGAATAGTAATGGTAGTTTGACATAAACCTGCAAAAATAAAAACATAAATTGTAGTAAACCACACTAGTTTAATTGCTGAATTTTTCATGGCCATATCTTTTGTTAAAGTTACGGCAGATACTTATAAAATTTAGTTAATCTATAATTAATCAATTATTAAAGTTTTGTCTATCAGTGTTTTAGTTTGAATTAAAATCCAATTTCAAGGAAATTGATTTTATTAATTCCAAGCATTATCTAATTATCTAATTATCAAATTGCCACATTATCTAATTTTCCTATCAATCTTATGATAAAGTGTAAAACGAATAATATCCCGATCATAAAAATCTACACCACTGGCACGTCGCTGGAAACTTTTTAAATAACCTATTTCTAAACCAACATTAGGGTTAAAGTGATATCGAAGGGCGGCATAAATTCGGTTTTGATCAAAAGTATTCCTCTTATTATCTTTTCCAAAATTAAACATAACTTCATCCGAAATAGTTGCTTTCAGGCTTCGTATGTCTTTTTTCCAAAGATCAAAAGTCGATTGTAATCTGTAGCGAAATCGGTAAGCAAAATAGAAATCGTCTGTCAATTCAGTTTTATTTACTTTTTGGGTAAAGCGCTCTTCAAGCTGAAAACGATTGTGAAAAGTTACTTTGGCAATATCATTAATAAAAGTAACATCTTGCTGAATTCGATATTCTGGAATGGAGTAATCAGGATCAACATTAGGATTTTGTGTGTTCACATTAAAATAAGCCAAACCTGTACCCAAATCAATGTTTTTATGAACCCGATAACGCCCCTGAACTCTTATAACAAATAGATTTTCATGAACAGGATTTAAAAAGCTTCGATTGTCAAATTCAGAATGCAGTGCCCATTTTTCAGTTAAAGGCAAAATATTGTAGTAACGAATCCAGGTTAGGGTTTGCTGATCAGTTTTTTTTATATTTTGTGCCGATAAAAAAGGGCTTATAAAGCCAAATAAGAGCAGTATTTTGACAAATTTCATTTAATCGGTATAAATTCAGGCTGCGAATATATACAAATGAGAACAGATTTATAGAAGTAACAATTGGTTTTTAAATTCGTTTTAGATTTTATTTTGTGATTTCATGATAACAAAAAAAGCGAGGTAAGTTTAAAAACCTACCTCGCTTTATATATATAAAAATTAACTAACTGGATTACAATTTATATTTCAAAGTGATTCCGTATGTTCTTTGATCTCCAATTACACCTGCATATTGTCCTGTGTTTCCACCAGCTGGCAATAATTGTTCGTAGTAATCTTTATTCAAAAGGTTACGTCCCCAGAAGTGAACAGATAAACCTTCGGAAGCACGAAAACCTAAACGAGCATTAAAGATTGCATAGCCAGGAACCACTAAATATTTTGAAGCCGAAGGGCTTGATGAAAATTCAGAGCGTGCATAAGAATCAACAGCTAAGAAGATTTTTCCTTTATTCCCAAAGAATTTTGCATCATCAGAAAGTTCACCTCCTAAAGATCCTGCCCATCTTGAAGCACCTGGTAAATCAGTTCCAGATACATCTTTAAAAGCTACCGGAGCTCCAGTTTCTTCTAACGGAAGTGGTGCATTTGTAAACTTAACATAAGTACCTTCTGTATAAGTTGCAGCACCATTTATTGTCAGGTTTCTGTTAACTACAAAACTAGCATCTAATTCAGCACCTCTTACACGAACTTTATCAGCATTAGCAAGATATCCACGATTTACACCCAATTCAGCTGCCTGAACGTTTGTTTGAAAATCTTTGATTTCGGTATTAAAGAATGCAAGATTGAATACTGAATTTTTAAACGGAGAAGTTTTTACACCTATTTCATAATGATTTACTTTCTCTGGTTTAATTACCGCAAGATCCAATAAAGGTTGACCTTTTGCATCTGTAGGAAGTCCGGCTACGTTTACACCAACTGGTTTGTAACTTTTTGCATAAGTAGCATAAGCATTGATTCTGTCAGAAGCTTTATAAGTCAGGGTTATGTTTCCGGAAAAATCTGTGTTATCAGTATTTGATGTAAAAGATTGATCTGAGTAAACTGATTTTTTCAAAGCCAATAATGCAGGATCAGTAGTTTGAAGACCTCCGTATGTTGTACGGGTATAATCTGCATCTTTCTTATCAAAATTATATCTTAAACCCGGTAATATATGTATACGTTCTGTAATTGCCCAGTCTAATTGTCCAAACACTGCAGCACTTGATGATCTGATACGAGCATCCGTTTTGATTCCATATCCTTCAAAAAGACCCGGAGTTTTCCATAAAGAGCTAGTCGTACTTTGTGCAAATCTCCATTGCGCATTTCCGGATTCTTCAGTACCATTTGTTTGTGATGTTTGGTCGATGAAGAATACACCAACAACACCGCTTATTTTAGATGTAAGCTGACCTGCGTAACGAACTTCTTGTGTAAATTGAGTTTGTCTCGTTGGGTTTTGAGATTTCGCCAATACCTGCAATCCTGTAAAATCTCTGTCATTTGATGGATCCCAGTTCCAGAATCTCCAAGCAGTAGTTGAGGTAAGGGTTCCGTTTCCAATTTTTGTATCAATATTCAACGATATACCTCCCATATCTTGTCCTGAACGCCATGGAGTATCGTGGTCAATTTTACGATCAAAAGCGTTTAGACTTGGAAGTTGATAATTCAAATCTTTAATAATGGCATCAAATTGACGATAACCAGCTCTTTGAGTAGGAGCAACACCGGCAACTACTTGTGCATATCCGTCAGGACGTTGTGTTGTAATATCTGCAGCTAATATAATATTTGTATTTTCTGAAGGTGTATAAAGTAATTGCCCTCTAATTCCTTGATTGTTTAAAGTGTTTGTAGGTCTTCCAGTAACAACATTATCAATTAAACCATCACGTTGAGTACCTGAAAAAGACAAACGCCCCGCTAATTTTGAAGTCAAAGCT
Source organism: Flavobacterium sp. JAS (assembly GCF_020991455.1). Lineage (GTDB taxonomy): Bacteria > Bacteroidota > Bacteroidia > Flavobacteriales > Flavobacteriaceae > Flavobacterium. Next base: position 135,231 of record NZ_JAJMOX010000008.1, on the reverse strand, counting down.
CCAGTAACCGAAGCTTTAGCTTGTAAAAAGTTGAAATTTCCATAACTCACTTCGAAGTCAGCGCCCGATGTAAAACTTGGTTTACGGGTAGTAATGTTAAACGCACCAGAAGTTGTGTTTTTACCAAACAAAGATCCTTGTGGTCCACGTAAAACCTCGATTTGGTCTATATCAATAAAATCTAAAGTTGTAGCAGCCGGACGTGCATAATAAACACCGTCTACATAGAAACCAACTCCTGGGTCGATTCCGTCGTTTGTAAGTCCAAAAGGAGAACCAAGACTACGAATATTGATTCCGGTATTTCTAGGATTTGAAGAGTAAAGTTGTACTGATGGAACAAGTTCTTTAATACGGTTAACGTTAAAAGCACCTGTTTGTTCTGCTTGTTTACCAGTGATAACAGATATTGCGATTGGCACATCCTGAACTTTTTCTATACGGCGTCTAGAAGAAACAACCACTTCGATAAGTGCATTTTCTTCATTCAATGTTACTTGCAAAGGAGCAGTTGGTAAATCTACAAGTTCGACTTCTGTCGTTTTGTATCCTACATATTGAACTAAAATTGTTAACGGAAGTTTTCCTCTGGTATCTATGGAGAATTTTCCTTTAGAATCGGTAGTGGTATTAGAAGTGGTTCCTTTGATAACAACATTAGCAGCTTCTAATGGAATGTTTTCGCTAGTTGAAACAACACCTTCAATGTTTTGAGCAAACGAAATAGAGAAGGTTAAAAAGAATAGTATTGTAAGCGTATTTTTTATAGAATTTTTCATTTTTATATTAAGTATATGTGATTAGTAGAATTTAAAATAAATTTTTTTTACCAACACATGCACATCATAAATGAATTGTTTTTCACTGTTGTGAATTGACTTTGTTTTTTTTGCAAAAGAATTTTTGTCATACCTGATTTACTGAAATCTACTTTCATGGTTTAAAGTTTTGGAAATGATTTGTTAATTATTTTTTTGCAAATATATATAAATTCTATAAATATGGTAGGGTTTAGAAAATATTTTTTTATTTTTTTATCAATGAGGCTATAGTAATGCCTTGCATCGCTTTAAGAGTTTCGTCGCGAATGATCATTAAACCGTGTCTTAGGCTGCATTCTTCTTCGGTTTTGCAGTCAGAGCATGGTTCGTAAAAATTTAAAGAAGCACAAGGCAAAAGTGCAATTGCACCGTCAAATAATCGGTGAATTTCTGCCAGAGTGATGTCATTTTTAGATTTTATCAGATAATATCCGCCAAATTTTCCTTGCTTACTGCTCACAAAACGTCCACGTTTTAGATCCAATAAAATTTGTTCTAAAAACTTTTTAGGAATATTGGCTCCATCAGCAATTTCTATTGTTTTAGAAATGTGATTTTCGTCTTGTTCTGCTAAATAAAGTAAGGCCTTAAGGGCGTATTTTGCTTTATGTGATAACATCTATATTTGATTATGAATTGTAAATTACTAATTATGAATTTTAGTTTATTTAACCTGAAAGAAACTAAAAAAACTTGAAAGCTGAAACTAAAAAGTTTGAAACAAGGAAAACTTGAAACAAAAACCTACCAGCCTCCGCTAGAACCTCCACCTGAGAATCCGCCGCCGCCAAAACCTCCTCCGAAGCCTCCGCCACCGCCAAAACCTCCACCGGATGATCCGCCACCGAAACCTCCAAATCCGCCGCCACTTCTTCCAAGATTACTTAGAATAATAACATCGAGCAGGCTAGGGCCTCCACCGCTATTATTGCCTGAATTTCCTCCGCCGCCTTTATTTCGAGACAGTAAAATTAATACAATTACAACAATTACAATAAAAGGTAGTATAGGAAAACTTTTTCCTTTGGATTGTTGCTTGCGTTCGCCTTTAAATTTCCCTTTAAAGACATCAATTATAGCATCTGTACCTTTGTCAAGACCATTATAAAAACTTCCTGCTTTGAATTCCGGAATAATAATATTTCTGATAATTGTTCCGCCAATTCCGGCAGTTAAACGATCTTCAACTCCATATCCGGGATTAATGGCAATTTTCTTTTCGGCTTTAGCCAATAAAATAACAACACCATTATCATCTTTTGCAGTTCCTCCAATTCCCCAGGTTTGTCCCCATTTGGTAGCCAATTGACTAACATCTTCGCCTTTTAAACTTTCGATTGTAATAACTACAATTTGTGTAGTAGTAGAATCAGAGTAACGAATTAGCTTTTCTTCAAGCTGTGCTTTTTCGCTTGCGCTTAAAATATTAGCATAATCATATACCGAAGTTTGAAGACTTGGTTTCTCTGGAATTGTAAACTGTGCAAAAATACAATTACAGGTAAAAAACGCTACTAGCAAAAAGGTAAACTGAAAAATTCTTTTGGAATTTGAGATCTTAGTTTTAAAAATTTTCATTGTTTATCCTTTTGATATTTCGTTTGATAATTCGTTAGTGTCACCTTCAGACCACGGAAAGTATTTTTTTAATTGTTCGCCGGCGTTTAAAATACCGTCAACAATACCTTGTTTAAAGTTTCCTGATTTAAATTGTGCTACCATTGCATCTTTGGTACAATCCCAAAAATCTGATGCTACAACATCATTTATGCCTTTGTCTCCACAAATAGCAAAAGTTTTATCTGCTACAGCAAAGTAAAATAAAACCCCGTTTTGAAGTTGGGTTTCATTCATTTTTAATTCATAAAAAACTTCTAAAGCCCTGTCAAAAGGAACTTTAGAAGTTGTTTGTTCTATATGTACTCTAATTTCGCCAGAAGTATTTTTTTCGGCCACGCGAATAGCTTCAACAATTACTTGTTCATCTTCTTTGGATAAAAAATCTTCTACTTGTGACATTGGAGTTATTTTAGATATTAGATTAACGATTTTAGACCGGATTGCAATATAAAATCGTTAATCAAAAATATTAAATTGTTCTTAGAATTTTACTTCAACTGGTTTATCAGCTCCTTCAACAGCATTGAAATATGCTTTTTCTTTGAAACCAAACATACCAGCAAACAAGCTGTTAGGGAATGTTTTAATATGGCTGTTGTAAGGTTTAACAGCTTCGTTAAAACGAGTTCTTGCGGTTAAAATTTGATTTTCTGTACTGGCTAATTCGTCTTGTAATTTCAAGAAATTCTCATTTGCTTTTAATGTTGGATATTGTTCAACAGAAACCAATAATCTTGACAAAGATGAAGATACACCACTTTGAGCTTTGTTGAATTCAGCAAGTTGCTCAGGTGTAATATTAGATGGATCTACAGTTACACTAGTTGCTTTTGCACGAGCTTCGATAACAGCTGTTAAAGTTGATTTTTCAAAATCAGCGGCACCTTTTACAGTGTTTACCAAGTTTCCAATAAGGTCATTACGTCTTTGATAAGCCGTTTGTACATCTCCCCAAGATTGCTCTACAGTTTGACTTAATGTTACAGCAGTATTATTAATTCCTTTAACCCAGCTGTAAATTGCAAAAATAACAACAGCTCCAATAATCCAAGGCAAAAATCTTTTCATGTGTATTTAATTTAAGTTTGTTTCTAAATTTTATTTAATAAATATACTATAATTCGTTCTTAATTTCGTTTAATTGTGTTTTTATGGTCTCTAATTTACGTATTACTTCGAATTTATCTAATGTTTTCTTTTGTCCTTCTTTCAAATGTGTTTTGGCACCTTCAAGAGTAAAACCTCTTTCTTTGACCAAATGATAGATCAATTGCAGGTTCGTAATATCGTCAGGAGTAAACATTCGATTGCCTTTGGCATTCTTTTTAGGTTTCAAAATGTCAAATTCGCTATCCCAAAAACGAATCAATGATGCATTGACATTAAAGGCTTTGGCTACTTCGCCAATGCTATAATATCTTTTATCTTTTGAAAGCTCAATATGCATGATTTTTTAATTTTCTATTTTATTCCAAAAATACTACTTTTTACAGTATTAATCTAATGATTGATTCTCTTGATTTGCCATTTGCGAAATTGCGACATATTCGACAGCTGACATATTTCCGTAATAAAAATTCAGGGGGTTTACGACTTTTCCGTCTTTATGAACTTCATAATGGCAGTGCGGACCTTCAGATCTTCCGGTACTTCCCACATACCCAATTACATCACCGCGTTTGACATGTTGTCCGGGTCTGCAGTTGTATTTGCTCAAATGGGCGTATAAACTTTCGTATCCAAAACCATGCCTGATCACAATATGATTTCCAAATCCTGACGCTGCGGCATCTGCTCTTTCTACAACACCATCGCCGGTGGCATAAACAGGAGAACCCGTGTTGGCAGTAAAATCCATCCCGTTATGCATTTTTCGCACTTTCGTGAAAGGGTCAGTTCGATAGCCAAAACCCGAAGCCATTCGTTTCAAATTCTCATTACTAACAGGCTGAATCGCCGGAATCGCCAGTAATAAGTTACCTTTTACGCTTGCCAGTTTCAAAATTTCGTCTAATGATTTCGATTGAATCGCTAATTCTTTAGACAATCTGTCAATTCGTTTTGTGGTATTTAATACCAACTGAGAATTATTATAACCTTCTAATTTTTTGTACCTATTAGGATCTCTAAAGCCTGCCTTTCGAATAGAATCCGGAATTTCAGTTTTATTAAAATAAACCCGGTATATATTATTGTCTCTATTTTCTAATGCTTCTGTAACATCATCAATTTCGTCCATTTTTTTGTTTAGAATCGCGTATTGCAATTTCAAATTTTCAAGTTCACGTGTCTGTAAACGATCTTTTGGCGTTTCAAAGTAAGGGGTATTGATTAAAAGCACAAAAACTAAAAATCCAAAGAGTGCAGAAGCTAGCAAAAACAGTAATGCGTAACCAATTTTGATTCTTTTTCTGGTTTTTATTTTCGTATAAGCCAGATTTTCTGAGTCGTAATAATATTTTACTTTCGCCATATTTTAAAATACCCTATTTTTGCAGCTTGTAAAATAAGTTAGTCGAACAAATTTAATAAATGTTTCAGTTGTTCGAAGCTTTTTTTCAAGAATAAATACAATTAGATAATGTGTCAATTTGATAATTAGATAATGTTTTAAAAGGGAAATTTATTGTCTTGCACTTTAAGTTTTTATTTAAAAGTTATCCAATTGTCACATTTTCAAATAAGCACATTTTTTAATTATCAAATTATCACATTATCATATTTTCTAATTATAACATGAAATCACAAGACGTACGTAAACAATTTCTAGACTTTTTTAAAAGCAACGGGCACTTAATTGTTCCTTCTGCTCCAATCGTTCTTAAAGACGATCCAACTCTTATGTTCAATAATTCGGGAATGGCCCAGTTTAAAGAATATTTCTTAGGAAACGGAACACCAAAAAGCAAAAGAATAGCCGATACGCAAAAATGTCTTCGTGTTTCTGGAAAGCATAACGATCTTGAAGATGTAGGTTTTGATACCTATCACCATACTATGTTCGAAATGTTGGGTAACTGGTCTTTTGGAGATTATTTCAAAAAAGAAGCAATTAACTGGGCATGGCAATTATTGACGGAAGTTTATAAAATTCCAAAAGAAAATCTATATGTTTCTGTTTTTGAGGGAAGCAAAGAAGATAATGTTCCTTTTGATCAGGAAGCTTGGGATATCTGGAAAACCTTAATTGATGAGGACAGAATTATTCTTGGAAATAAAAAAGATAATTTCTGGGAAATGGGAGATCAGGGACCATGTGGACCTTGTTCTGAAATTCACGTTGATTTACGTACTCCAGAAGAAAAAGCATTAGTTTCAGGAAAAAGTCTTGTAAACAATGATCACCCGCAAGTAGTTGAAATTTGGAATAATGTATTCATGGAATTCAACCGTAAAGCTGATGGATCTCTTGAAAAACTTCCTGCACAACACGTAGATACCGGAATGGGATTTGAACGTTTGTGTATGGCTTTGCAAGGCAAAACATCTAATTATGATACGGATGTTTTTACGCCGCTTATTGAGAAAGTAGAACAAATTACAGGTTTAAAATATACATCTGATGAAGTAAAAAACATCAGCGAAGAACAAAATAAAACCAATATTGCAATTCGTGTAGTTGTAGATCACGTTCGTGCGGTTGCATTCGCAATTGCCGACGGACAATTACCATCAAACACTGGTGCTGGTTATGTAATTCGTAGAATTTTACGTCGTGCAATTCGTTACGGATTTACATTTTTGGGTACAAAAGAGCCTTTTATCAATAAATTGGTTGAAGTTTTGGCAAACCAAATGGGAGAATTTTTTCCTGAAATCAAATCACAGCAACAATTAGTTACGAATGTAATCCGTGAAGAAGAAGCTTCTTTTTTAAGAACTCTTGACCAAGGATTACAATTGTTAGATAACGTAATTGCACAAACTCAAGGTTCAGAAGTTTCTGGAGCAAAAGCATTCGAGTTATACGATACTTTTGGTTTCCCGAAAGATTTAACAGCTTTGATTCTGAAAGAAAAAGGAATGTCTTTTAACGAAACAGAATTTGATGCATCGATGCAGGAACAAAAAAATCGTTCACGCGCGGCATCAGAAGTTTCTACAGAAGACTGGACGGTTTTGATCCCTGGAAATGTAGAAACTTTCGTTGGTTACGATAAAGTAGAGAATGAAGTGAAAATTACCAGAATCCGTAAAGTTGATTCTAAGAAAGACGGAATTTTATACCAAATCGTTTTAGACAATACGCCATTTTATCCAGAAGGTGGAGGACAAGTTGGGGATAAAGGAACTTTGGTTTCTGCAAATGAAACTATTGAAATCATTGACACTAAAAAAGAGAACAATTTGATTTTGCATTTTGCAAAACAATTACCGGAAAATATTGAAGCTGGTTTTGTAGCAAAAGTAAATAACGATTTAAGAGGTTCAACTTCTAAAAATCACTCGGCTACGCATTTAATGCATTTGGCTTTAAGAAACCTTTTGGGAACTCATGTAGAGCAAAAAGGATCATTGGTAAATCCTAACTATTTGCGTTTTGACTTTTCGCATTTTTCTAAAGTTTCAGATGAAGAATTACGTCAGGTTGAAGCAAGTGTAAATGCGCAAATTGAAGCACAATTGCAATTGGTAGAACACAGAAATATTCCGATAAAAGAAGCATTAGATAAAGGTGCAATGGCTTTATTTGGAGAGAAATATGGAGATAATGTTCGTATGATTGAATTTGGAGAAAGTAAAGAACTTTGCGGTGGAATTCACGTGAAAAATACGGCAGAAATCTGGCATTTCAAAATTATTTCTGAAGGTGCAGTAGCGGCTGGAATTCGTCGTATTGAAGCGATTACAGGTGATGCAGTAAAAGACTTCTATCAAAATCAGGAGAATACTTTATCTGAAATAAAAGAAACATTAAAAAATCCACAGGATATTTTAAAATCAGTGGCTTCTTTGCAGGATGATAATGCAAAATTGAAAAAACAAGTGGAGCAATTACTTAAAGAAAAAGTAGGTGCTTTAAAATCTGAATTAGAGAAAGATTTCCAAGAAGTAAACGGAGTAAATTTCCTTGCGAAGCAAGTAGATTTAAGCATGGCTTCAACTAAAGATTTGGCTTCTGCTTTAGGAAGTTCAAAAGCTGATTCGTTTGTGTTTTTAGCTTCAATAGAAGATGGTTTGCCAAATATTCACTGTTACATCTCTAAAGAATTGGTAGCAAGCAAAAGCTTAAATGCAAATGCTGTTATCAAAGAATTAGGAAAATATATTGAAGGAAACGGAGGAGGTCAGCCTTTCTTCGCATCTGGAAAAGGTAAAAATGCAAATGGAGTTGCAGAGGCTTTGGCTCACGCAATTGATTTTGTGAAGTAGCAAATGTTTTTAATCTCGCAAAGACGCAAAGTCGCAAAGTTTTAAAATGCTTTGCGACTTTTTTTATTAAGTTAAATATTATTTGTAAGTTTTTTCTTTATATTTGTAAAAAGAAAAATGACGGAAAATGAAATTTCAGCTATCGTAGTTGATGCATGTTATAAAATACATGTAAAGTTGGGACCTGGTTTATTAGAATCTGTTTATGAGGTGATATTATATCATGAATTAGTTAAAAGAGGATTATCGGTCGAGAGACAAAAAACATTGCCAGTTCTTTGGGATGGAATTAAACTAGATATCGGATTTAGATCAGATTTGATAGTCGAGAATAAAGTTATTTTAGAGATAAAATCAATTGAGCAAATTACAGACATTCACGCTAAACAAGTTTTGACTTATCTTAAAATTACAAAAATGAAATTAGGTTTATTAATAAACTTTAATGTACCAATCATTAAATTTGGAATCAAAAGAGTAGTATCTAATCTTTAGGCTTATCAACTTAAAAACTTAAATTATAGAAAAAGGAAAGTCGCAAAGCATATAAAAAAAACTTTGCGACTCCGCGACTTTGCGAGATTAAAAAAAAACTTACTTGCGTTCCCCAATTTGCTGACGCCACATAGCGTAATACAAACCTTTTTCAAGTATTAAATCATCATGTTTTCCTTGCTCGATAATTTTTCCTTGTTCTAATACAAATATTTTATCAGCGTGCATTACAGTAGATAATCTGTGTGCAATTAAAACTGTGATTCTGTTTTGATCTGATATATTTCTGATTGTAGCATTGATTTCTTCCTCAGTAATAGAATCTAATGCAGAAGTTGCTTCGTCGAAAATCAATAAATTCGGATTTCTTAAAATAGCGCGAGCAATTGACAAACGTTGTTTTTCTCCACCTGAAACTTTGATTCCGCCTTCACCAATTGTTGTGTTTAAACCGTCTTCAGCACGATGTAGCAATTTTTCGCAACTTGCTCTTTTTAAAGCGTCGTATAAATCTTCGTCTGTAGCATTTGGTTTTACGAACAATAAATTCTCACGGATTGTTCCTGAGAATAATTGAGCATCTTGCGTTACGAAACCTAATTGTTTTCTTAAATCCAGTAAATCAATTTCGGTAGAATCAATATCATTATAAAGAACTTTTCCTTCGGCGGGCGTGTATAAACCAACGAGTAGTTTTACTAAAGTAGTTTTTCCGGAACCGGACGGACCAACAAAAGCAACGGTTTCACCTTGTTTAATGTCAAAATCAATGTTTTCTACCGCTTTAAATTTTGCCGTTTTATGTTGAAAACTCACATTAGAAAAAAGCAAAGATTGAATCGCTCCAACATGTTTTGGATTCTTAGGACGAAATTCTTTTGGAGCGCTTAATAAGGTTTTGAAATTTTCCATTGAGACTTTGGTTTCATTCAAAGCAATAATGAAATTTCCTAATTCTTGTAAAGGACCAAAAATGAAGAAAGTAAAAAATACCATTGTTAATAAATCACCCACGATAATTTTATTTCCAAACAAGAAATAATATAATGTAAAAACAACGCAAGTTCTTAAAAAGTGAACAGTTGTTCCCTGAATAAAACTCAAACTTCTGATAAAGCGTATTTTTTCTAATTCAAGATGTAGAATTTTGAATGTATTTAAGTTCAGACGTTTTTCTTCCTGATACGTTAATCCAAGGCTTTTTACAAGCTCGATATTTCTTAAACTTTCGGTTGTAGAACCTGCCAAAGCATTAGTTTGATTGACAATTTTTCGGGAAACAATTTTGATCTTTTTTCCAAGATATGAACTAATCAAGGCAATAATTGGAGCTGTAATCAAAAAGATGATCGAAATGCGATAATCGATTCGGGCAACATAAACAATCACAAATATGAATCCGATAATAGTTTGAAAAATTAAAGAGATCGAGAGTGTAATTAGTTTTTCAGAATCAGAACGTACTTTAGTTAGTTTGCTCAAAGTTTCACCACTTCGTTGATCCTCAAATTCTGCAAAAGGCAGATCAAGAGACTTTTTAATTCCGTCAGTATACATTTGTGCTCCGGTGCGTTGAATCACAACATTGGTAAAGTAATCCTGAAAGTTTTTGGTAATTCTGGAAATCATTGCAGCACCAAGCGAAAGACCCAGCCAGAACGATAAAGATTTTATAAAACCGATTTCGTTTCCAGCATATTTATGCAAACCAACCCCGCAATCCTGCATTAATTTACCGGTAATTACAGAGTCTGATAAACTGAAACAAATGTTGATGGAAGCCATAATCAAAGCAAAAAACAAAAGCATTTTGTGTTTGATTATATAAGAATATAATAATTTCATAAGTAGATTTAAATTTATTGGAAATGTAAAAGTAGTGAATAGTTTGACTCTGTAAAGTTGCTTTTAGTTATTAAAAATGTAAATTTTATGAATGATGAAATATTTAACTGCTGTTGGTTATAGTATAGATAAAGAAGATCATTTTTAGTGGATACGGAATGTTTTTTCATAAATGAAAAAATCCGATATTCGTTAAAATATCGGATTTTAAAATTTTAGTATTTATATTTTTCCATTTTTAGAAGACCATCTTACAATTCCATTTTGTATTAGTTCAAGATTACCATCATCTCGCAAATAAAGTTCTGCTCCGGGAAATCCAGATGTATTACTGACCCATGTTATACTTGTTGGGAAACCAGCAAATCTTGCCCCTTTAATTATAATATTTCCGGTTGTTGACTCGAAATAGCAATTTGATTTATAGCGATAATTATAATCTCCAACTTTCCAGATAACGTTGTTCTCATTTAAATCTATTATTTGTAGAAGACCATTATTAAATTCGAGAGAATATTTGCCATTGGGAGATTTTATACGTTTACTCCAAGGAAGATCACGTATACTTTGTCCCGATTCTAAAACAGATACAATTGGAAATGGATACCATTTATTTATTGATTTCATATCAAGAATTGATAACTCTTTGGTTTCAGGTACACCAACTCCATCAGTTGTAAGAGCTTTATCTATATAATAATGCATTATAGACAGAGGATCGTATGTACTATAATCTGTATCGTAATCAACGTGTTTTTTAATCACCCATCGATCTACATCTTCGTTAGACCATGCCATAAGATCCTTATAATACTTATAAACTTTTGGTAAGTTCCAATTAATATTTGCTGCAGGACTTGTTTGTTCATGGACTAATCCTAGCGCATGTCCAAATTCATGTAATATGAGACCTATGTTTGATGATTCGTCATCTGCCTTAAGTGGCCCTAAACGCATTGAGGCTTCATTTTGAGACGAAGAATAAGAGGAAAGTGTTCCTAATGCTGACCAGCCTCCTGCGCCACTTCCAGTAAAAGCAATTCTGATATCAGCAAATTCGTTTTTAGGAACATATTTAAAGGTAAGATTTGCATATTTAGTCCATTCACTTGCATATTTTTTTACCTTTTCCTGTGCTGCATAATTTTCAATGGAGTCCACAAATTTAACTGTAATAATCTGACCATTCCTCCATGTCCTGTTGGTAGTGATAGCCACATTAGATTTTGAAGTAAAGTTGTTTTGCAAATTCATTTCATCAAACAGACACATGCGTATTTCTTCATTTAATGATGAGGATGTTTTAATGTCAACTTCTGCATTATTGCTATCACATGATGATAGAATTAATGCTAAACTAGCAATTGTGATTTTTAGTGTTTTCATGATTTATTTAAGTTAAATCGCAATTTAACAAACAAAAGATTACTTTTTGAATAACCACATCAGGTATGCCTTATAGTGATACAATCATGACTTATAGTGGCAATAGATCTTTATCTTAAAGTATCATTTTTACATGATTAATTAAAATCCAATAATATTATGAAAAACGAATTGCTTTATTTTTTAACCTGTATAATATTAATCTTTACTTCTTGTACTACTGACGAGAATAATGATAATACTAATTTAATTTTACCAAAAACAATAACATCTAAAGATCAAACTACAACTTTTACTTATGAGGGTAATAAAATTGTGAGTATTTCTAGTAAGAGTACATTGACTTACTTTACTTATGATGGCAATCAAATAGTAAAAGAAATTCGATATAGTAAATACGAAGGAAAAGAAACAAAATATTCTGAAATCGTATACACGTACCTAAATGGTAAATTAGACACGGGGATGTTAACTTATAATGGATCTGATGATGGTGAGAAATATGTTTATTCTTATAATGAAGATGATACAATTAAAAAAGAAACTTACAGAAGCAATAAAAAAACAGGAAAACAATCAGAAAATTGTATTACTGATATACTTACATTTAAAAATGGAAATCTAATAAAATCTGTTTCAAATTGGGAAGATAAGCCTTATATTACCACTTGTCGTTATGATTATGATGCAAATAATAACGCTTTTAAAAATATTCTAGGCCTTAATTTATTGCTAGATCAGGCAGATTTTGATTCTGAATTAAATTTTTCTTCATCAAATAACATTAATACATTTAATGTGTTTACAAATCTTGTACCAGGCACTGATCCTGAACTCGCAACGATTATTTTTGAACCATTTCGTGACACTATGAATTATGAATACAACAAAAAAGGCTATCCTACTAAAAAAACAACTTATGATTATACAGGGAATGTAAAAGAAAGTATCGAATACATTTACTAATCAAAAAAGTTTAATTTTCTTAGAAACCAAATACTTTATGCATTTGGTTTTTTTATTGGTGAAAATTGGTGAAATTCGTGTTTAAATTAAATAACATGCAATTCAGAACCCAAATACCAATTTCTAAATCCAATAGTCCAATCGATTATAATTGGAAAGCAGTGTATTTGCTTCTTGTTTTGGAGGAGTATTAAATTTTATTATCCGTAATAATTTCAATTATATTTGCTGACCGAAAACAAATACCACAAAAAATGAAAAACCTTTTATTGCTTTTTAGTGCTTTAAGTTTAGTACTTACATCATGTTCTAATGACGATAATAATTCTTCATCTGAAGATACATCGATCTTACCTAAGACAATTTCTTATATTTATCCTTCGGCTATGTTGGGTACAAATAACACAAGTGTTATAACTTATTCCGGAAATAAAATTGTAAGTACCGTTGATGAGAATTCAAAAACAATATTTACGTATGATGGTAATTTGATTACAAAACAAGTAAAATTTGATCTAGATTCAAAAGGTGTAGAGACAAAAGACGCAGAAGTTTCATATACTTATGAAAATGGAAAATTAAAAACCAGGATTCTAAAAGAGTCATTTAGTACTGAATATCCTAACGGAGAATATATTTATAAAACAGTATACACGTATACTTCTGCCAATTTGATTTCTTATGTAAATTATTCTGTTAACGTTAATACACAAGCAGAATCAAAAAGGGATGAAGGTAGTTTGACCTTCAAAGATGGCAATCTTGTTAAGGAACAACAAATTTCTGGTTCTTTAATATCAACAAGAACTTATGAATATGATGCCAAAAATAATCCTTTAAAAAATGTTTTAGGATTTGATTTGTTGTTAAATGAAATAAGTGAATTCGGAAAAAATAATAGTACAAAAACCACTAGTATAAGCTCTGGAAATTCAACACCTACAAATTACTTAACAACATATACCTATAATGATAAAGACTATCCGTTGAGACATACATCATTTGCAGGTGATGGTAAATCAATAGAGTATGAAATTGAATACACTTACTAATCAAAAAAGTTTAATTTTCTTAGAAACCAAATACTTCTGTGTTTGGTTTTTTTATTGATAAAAATTGGTGAAATTCGTGTTTTAAATAAAACTCATGCAATTCAGAACCCAAATACCAATTTCTAAAACCAATAATCCAATCGATTATAATTCGAAAGTAGTATCTTTTGGCTCTTGTTTTGCAGAAAATATGGCCGAAAAATTCGACTATTTTAAGTTTCAAAATACCACGAATCCGTTTGGGATTATTTTTAATCCGGTTTCGATCGAAAAAATAATTAGTCGAGTTGTTAGGGAGGAATTATATACAGAGAAAGATGTTTTCTTTTATAACGAACGTTGGCATAGTTATGAAGTACATTCCGATTTAAGCAATTCTGATCGTGAAGAATTACTCGAAACGTTGAATAAAGCTATTTCAGAAACAAACAAACAATTACAAGAAGCCACACACATTATTATTACCTACGGAACTTCCTGGATTTATAGAAATATCGAAAGTGACGAGATTGTTGCCAATTGTCATAAAGTTCCGCAGAAGCAGTTTTCAAAAGAACTATTATCAGTTGAGATCACTCAGAAAAGCATTCAAAACACAATCGAACTCATTCAGGTTTTAAATCCTGATATAAATTTTATTTTTACGGTTTCGCCGGTGCGTCATATTAAAGATGGTTTTGCAGAAAATCAATTGAGTAAATCACATTTATTTGCAGGACTTCACGAAAGTTTAAAAACTCATAATTCAAAATTCATAACTCCAAACTATTTTCCCTCATACGAAATTATGATGGACGAACTCCGTGATTATCGTTTTTATGCCGAAGATATGCTGCATCCCAATCAAGTAGCAATCGATTATATCTGGCATAAATTCAGCGAAAATTATATTTCTGAAAATAGTATTTCGACGATGCAGGAAGTCGAAGAAATCCAAAAAAGTCTACACCATCGAAGCTTTAATCCAGAATCAGAACAACACCAAAAATTCTTAGCTAAACTTCAGCAGAAAATAAAAGCCATAGAAGAGAAATGGTCACATATTAAATTTTAAACAACATTTTTTAATGTTTGCAATTTATTGACTGGCCTCCAGCTTTAGCTGGAGTTTATTCAAAACGATCTTCGAGCCTTCGCGTCTTCGTGGCAAAAACAAAAGTAAGAGAATAATTATTTGCTATCGAAATTTTAGAATAATTGCATGTAATTGTGTAAATTGTTAAAATTTAAATTTTCCAAATTTGTAAACTGTAGAGTTACAGTCTTATAACAACGCAACTTAAATCTAATGTGTTTTATTGACGTATGAATAAGAAGCCAATTCATTTTCTTAAAAAAACATTACGTGTGCTGCTTTGGTGCGTGGCTTCTGCCATTGCGCTTTTATTGCTTCTAATTATATTAATTCAGGTTCCGTCTATTCAAAATTATGTAAAGGACAAAGCGATTACCTATTTGCAGGATAAAATCAGGACCAAAGTTTCCTTAGATCATATTTCGATAAAATTCCCTAAAGATGTAGTTCTCGAGGGTTTTTATTTTGAAGATCAAAAAAAAGATACTTTACTGGCAGGAAAACGTCTGGAACTCGATGTCGATTTGTTTAAATTGGTTAGCAGTGAATTAGAAATTAATTCGGTTTCGCTGGAAAATGTCAAAGCCAATATTTCACGAAATAAAGACGGCGTTTTCAATTTTGATTATATCATAAAAGCTTTCGAATCTAAAGAACCAAAAGTAGAAGAACCAAATAGCAAACCTTTTAAAATTTCAGTTGTAAAAGTAAATCTGGACAACGTAAACTTTAATTTTAAAGACGATTTTTCTAAAAATGATGTTCGGGTGAAATTGGTACATTTTGATACTAAATTCAAAGAATTCGATTTAGATAAAATGAATTTCGATATTCCGAATATTGATTTAAACGGATTAAAAGTAGTCTTGAATCAGGATGTTGTAGAAAAGATTGCCGAAGTTTCGGTGAAAACCGTGGATACCATTTCGAAAAGAAAAGACTTCAGTTTGAAATTAGGCAAAATCAGATTGTCAAAAATTGATATTGCTTATGATAATAAAGATTCCAAACTAGATTCCGGAATAAAACTGGGGAATCTGGATTTAACCGTCAATAAAATAGACCTGAATAATCAGCTTTTGGATTTTGATTCTTTCGAATTAAAAAATCTAAAAGGGAATTTGCGCTTGGGGGCAAAAGACAAACAAATTCAAGCGCCAAATTTAGATACAACAGCCATAAAACAAACAGGTTGGAAAGTGAAGTTGGCAGATGTTAACTTAGAAAACATTGCTTTCAAATTTGATGATATGCAATCAAAACCCGTTTCAAAAGGAATTGATTACAGTCATATGGATTTGGATAAATTCAATTTTAAAGCGGAGAAATTGTACTATGGAAATGATACTATTTCGGGAAATATAAAAGCGTTAACGGCAAATGATAAAAGCGGATTACAGATTCAATCCTTAAAAACCGATTTCTTTTATGGTCCAAAAAATGCATATTTGAATGATTTGTATTTGAAAACGCCGCAAACACTTCTGCAAAATAAAATAAAAGTTAGTTATCCGTCAATTGCGGCAATTTCTAAAGATTTAGGAAATCTTACTTTAGATGCCAATTTAAAGCAATCAAAAATTGGATTTAAAGACATTTTGCTTTTTGCTCCCGATTTACAAAAAACAAATCCGTTTAAGAGTAATCCAAATGCGATTTTGTATTTGAAGACACGCTTGAGCGGAAAAGTAAAAGACCTGAATATTCCTCAATTTGAAATGAGCGGAATAGGAACGACAAAAGTTGCCCTTTCGGGGAAAATAAAAGGTTTGCCAGATGCTCAAAAAGCCTATTATGATTTAGATATTCAAAAACTTTCAAGTACCTCAAAAGATATTTATTCGTTTGTACCAGTTGGAACGATTCCTACAACTATTCAATTACCATCTCAATTGAATTTACGCGGAAAATTTAAAGGTTCAGTTCAAAATTTCAAAACCAATTTGGCTTTAAACAGTAGTTTCGGAAATGCAAAAATCGATGCTTTATTTGATCAGCGTTTTAAGAAAAAAGAGAAATACGATGCGACCGTTTATTTATTGGATTTTGATTTAGGAAGATTAATCAAAAACGATTCGATCGGAAAAATTACGCTTAAAGCGAAAGTAAAAGGTAAAGGTTTAGATCCAAAAACGGCTCAGGCACAATTTGATGGTTTGGTTCAGAAAGCAGTTTTCAATAAATATACCTACAAAGATTTGGCTTTAAAAGGAAATATAGAAAACGGATCTTTCGCGGTAAAATCTGGAATGAAAGACCAAAATCTAAATTTTGATCTTGTTGCAAGCGGAAATACAAAAGATAAATATCCAACTGTTCAATTAAAATTAAACCTTGATATTGCCGATTTAGAAAAACTAAATCTTCATGCCGGCCCAATGAAATTGCGTGGAAATGTAGATGCTGATATTGCCAACAGTAATCCGGATTTTCTAAACGGAAAAGTGTTTCTTTCAAACATTCAGGTGGTAGAAGATGCAGAACCAATTGTTTTAGATTCTGTACGAATAATTGCTTTTGCGGATCAAAACAGAAATAATATCAAGATTTCGTCTCAGTTTTTAAAAGCAGAAGTTGACGGAAAATACAAGCTAACGACATTGGCCGCTGCAATAAAAAAATCATTATCGAAATATATTGATTTGAAAAGCCCGAAAGAAAAAGGAGAATCAGATGAACAACGATTGGCTTTTACATTAACAGTTGATAACGATCCAATTCTATTTAAACTTGTTCCGAAATTAACAGGTTTGGAGCCGCTGAAAATCACCGGAAAATACAATAACGTAACCGATTCTTTAGAAATAAAAGGAACGATTCCGAGAATTGTTTATGCAAATAATACAATCGCCGACGGAAAAATAAATATCGAAGCCAAAGAAAATGCTTTAGAATATCAAATTTCTGTTGCAACAATAGAAAGTAATTCTTTAAAAATTCCGTTTACAAGTTTATCCGGAAAAGTCGAAAATAATATTCTGACTTATGCACTTGAAGTGAAAGATGCAAAAGACAAACAACAGTATTTTATTGCCGGAGAATTTAAAACAGAAGATTCTAAAAACATTTTTAAAATTGATGCAGAAAACTTTGTTCTGAATTACGATAAATGGAATGTCGATCCTGAAAATGCCATTGAATTTGGAGCAAAAAGACTTTATATCAATAAGTTCTTTTTAGAACATTCAGGTAACGAACTTAAAATTCAATCGCAAGGAGATCAGGACAATGCGCCGCTGCAAGTTGATTTTGTAAATTTCAAGATTGAGACTATTATGAACATAGTCAAAAAAGATCAGCTATTGATGCAAGGTTTGATTAATGGAAATGCAGTGGTTGAAAATGTAATGACGAAACCAACTTTTACATCAGACATAAAAATAGATCAATTTGCCTTTAAAGGTGAACCTGTTGGAGATATTGCTATAAAAGTCGATAATAAAACAGACAATTTATTGGCAGCAAATGTTACGCTAAGCGGAGAAGGAAATGACGTAAATCTGACTGGAAATTATAAAATTGACGATGGAAATCTTGATTTTAATCTCGATGTAAATAAGTTGAATATCAAAAGTATTCAAGGTTTCAGCATGGGGAATCTTACCGAAGGAACAGGATATTTAGCCGGAAATTTTAAAATTACAGGAACTTCGGATGCGCCAAAAGTAAACGGAGAATTAGATTTTAAAAATGCAGGTTTCAGAGTGACTAAATTCAATTCGTATTTTAAAACCGAAGAAGAAAAAATAACACTTCAAAACGATGTAATTACATTTGATAGTTTCACTTTTCATGACGAAAATGATAATGAATTAACGATAAACGGAACAATTAAATCAGAAGATTATTCCAATTTTGATTTTGGATTAACTGTTGTTGCAGACGATTTTAGAGCGATACATTCTAAAGAAAAAGACAATGATTTGTTCTATGGAGATTTGATTTTAGATAGTAAATTAAATATCAAAGGAACGCTTGCAAATCCTGTTATTGGCGGAAATATCAAAATAAATAAAGAGACTAAATTTACTGTTGTTTTGCCTCAGTCAGATCCTTCAATTGCAGATAGAGAAGGAATTGTAGAGTTTGTCGATGAGGACAATCAGTATCTAAAACAAACGGCAGCGATGGAGCAAAAGCTGAATCAATCGCAATTAATTGGTATGGATGTAAGCGTTGCCATTTCTATCGATAAAGAGGCTGAACTTACTTTGGTAATCGATAAAGGAAATGGTGATTATTTGAATCTAAAAGGGGAAGCAGAACTTATAGGCGGAATTGATCCGTCAGGAAAAACAACTTTGACGGGTAAATACGAATTTTCAGGTGGAGCGTATGAAATGAATTTCAACATGATCCGACGAAAATTTGACATTCAAAAAGGAAGTTCTATTACCTGGAATGGGGAACCAACAATGGCTACTTTGAATATTACCGCTATTTATAAAGTAAATGCGGCACCAATTGATTTACTTGGAAATCAATTGCCAACAGATAATCCTACAGTTAGAAATACCTATAAACAGAAAATTCCTTTTCAGACTTTATTGAAAATGAATAAGGAACTTTTGAAACCTGAAATTACTTTTGATATTGTTCTTCCGGATGGTAATTATGATGTTTCGACAGATGTTGTGTCTCTTACACAAACGAAATTGCAACAATTACGACAAGAACCAGCCGAATTAAACAAACAGGTTTTTGCCCTTTTATTATTGAATAGATTTATTGGCGAAAATCCGTTTGCGAGCGAAAGTGGCGGTACAAGTGCAGAATCTTTGGCAAGACAAAGTGTGAGCAAAATACTTTCGCAACAATTAAATGATCTTGCAGGAGAATTAATTACCGGAGTTCAATTAGAATTTGATCTTGAATCTACTGATGATTATACGACGGGAACCAGAGAAAACAGAACGGATTTGAATGTTGGACTTTCTAAAAAACTATTAGATGACAGATTAAAAGTTACCGTAGGAAGCAGTTTTGCTGTCGAAGGTCAGGAACGTGCCAACGAGCAAAGTACCAATATTGCAGGAGATGTAGCACTGGATTATCAACTGACAAAAGACGGTAGATATATGGTTCGTGCGTATCGTAAAAATGAATATCAGGTTGCGGTCGAAGGACAAGTTGTAGAGACAGGAGTTGCCTTTATTATTACGATGAGTTACAATAAATTCAGAGAGCTTTTTCATCGCACTGCGGCTGAGAAAGAAATGATCCGAGAAGAAAAATTACGTAAGGAAAAAGCAAAAAAGAAAGAGAAGGAAGATAAGGAAAAAGAAGAAAATCAAATTGAAGGTGATGAGCAAAAAACATAGCAATATGAAAACAAGATATATCAGATATTTTATTGCGCTATCCTTATTTTTTGTTTTAGGATGTAGCAATACTAAATATTTGCCTGAAGGAGAATTGTTGTACACTGGCGGTTCTGTGACCATAAAAGATACTATTTTAAAAAAGAAAGAACGTAAAGCACTGGAAAGTGAACTCGAAGATTTATTGCGTCCAAAACCTAATAAACAATTCCTGGGTTTACGTCCTAAATTATGGTTTTATAACATTGCCGGAGAACCTAAAAAAGATAAAGGAATTCGATATTGGCTGCGTAATAAAGTAGGTGAACCGCCCGTACTTTTTAGTAAAGTAGACTTGGATTATAATGCTTCGGTTTTACGAAATTTCACGGAAAATCGTGGTTATTTTAAAACTCGTGTAAGTGCAGATTCTACCGTAAGCAACAAAAGAGTAACGGCTGAATATACAGTTGTTCCCAAAAGACAATATATCATTAAAAGTGTGACTTTTCCGGATGATTCATTGGCAATGTCAAGATTAATTGCCAGATCAAGCCGAAGAAGTTTACTAAAAGTAGGTAAACCGTATGACCTCGATATCATTAAAGCAGAACGCGAGCGTATAGACGCAAGACTTAAAGAAAAGGGATATTACTACTTTAATCCTGATTATATTTTGGCTCAGGTAGACAGTAGTAAAGGTGATCATGAAGTAAAAATAAGACTGGTAATAAAAGCCGATACACCGCCAAAAGCACTTACATCCTATAAGATCAATAAAATTGTAGTGTATCCAAATTTTATAATTTCGAAAGACAGTGTTAAATACAAACCAGAGGATGTTGTTCAGTACAAAGATTTCACGATTATTGATACCGCAGATACTTTTAAACCAAGAGTTTTTGACAGGGCAATCTATTTCAAAAAAGGAGATTTGTACAATAGAAAAGATCATAATTTAACATTGAATCGTTTTGTGAATCTCGGAACTTTTAGTTTCGTAAAAAATGAATTTAAGCCTTCAGACAGTTTACCAAACACCTTAGATTCGTATTATTATCTAACGCTTTTGCCAAAGAAATTTATTCGTGTTGAGGTTTTAGGAAAAACCAATTCGGCTAGTTATACCGGTACAGAAATTAACGTAAACTGGAATAATAGAAACTTACTTAGAGGAGCTGAATTGCTTACGGTTTCAATTTTTGGCGGTGCCGATTTTCAGCTTTCAGGAGCTAATAACGGTAAAAATATCTATAAACTTGGAACCGAAACCAGTTTGACATGGCCGAGATTTATTGTTCCGTTTTTTCATATTGAAGGCTCAAGCGAATTTGTACCAAGGACAAAAGCCACGTTGAGATACGAATATCAAAACAGAACACAATTATATGCCTTAAATTCATTTAAAACTTCGTTTGGTTATCAGTGGAAAGAAAATATTCGAAAAGAACATCAGTTAAACGTGATTGATGTTACGTACGTAAGTCCAAATCATGTTACGGCGGAATATTTAGCTGATGCAGAAAAAGATGAGTCACTGAAGAAAGTAATCGAAAAGCAATTGATTTTTGGTCCAACTTATACGTTTACCTACACTAATACAATGCAGAAGCGTAGAAAGAATACGTTTTATTTTAGCGGAGATTTAGATTTGGCTGGAAATATTACAGGTTTAGTAACCGGAGCAAACGTAAAGAAAAACGATACAATCAAGATATTTGATGTTCCGTTTAGTCAATATGTAAAGATGAGAGGCGATTTCAGGCATTATTTAAAACTTGGAAAAGAAAGCCAATTGGCCAGCAGAATTATCGTTGGCGTTGGACTTCCGTATGGAAATTCAGGTGCTTTGCCAACCTCAAAACAATTTGTTGTGGGAGGAACCAATAGTATTCGTGCCTTTAGAGCCAGATCACTCGGGCCGGGAAGCTTTCTTAATACAGAGACAACAAATAATTATTTGCCGGATCAATCGGGAGATTTAAAATTGGAATTTAGTACCGAATATAGAGCAAAACTTTTTAGTATTGTTCGAGGAGCGTTATTCATTGATGCAGGAAATGTTTGGCTTTTAAACCCTGATCCTGATAAAGCTGGTGGGGAAATTACCAAAGATTTTATGAAAGATATTGCCGTTGGCGTAGGAGCAGGATTGCGTTTTGATCTATCTTTCCTGATTTTAAGAACCGATTTAGCATTCCCGCTCAGAAAACCGTATTTGCCAGAAGGTGAAAGATGGGTAATCAAGGATATTGATTTTGGAAGCGGCCCGTGGAGAAAAGACAATCTGATACTGAATATCGCAATTGGCTATCCATTTTAGTTTTTTTTGCCACGATTTTTTTTCGCCACGAATTTCACGAATTTGCACTAATACATACTTTGCGTATAATATTCAATTTCACAAATTTTAATTCGTGAAATTGATTTTTATGTGCATAAAGAATTAGTGAAAATTAGTGAAATTCGTGGCAAACTTTAATTCACATTTTGTAAATTGGTCTAATAAATTAATGGAATGCAAAATTTAATAAAAAGAATTATAGTTTTAGGTTCAGTCGTACTTTTGGTCGTTTTGGCTTTCAAATATTGTCAGTTCAAAAAAGACGATGATTCTACAATCGATTATAACACCAATTTGATCCAGCAGCAAATCCTGAATGTTGGAAAATTGGTTGTCACTGAAGGTCATTTTTCGGAAGTGATCACCTATAAAAATCAGGAGAAATATTTAATGGACATGGTTTCTTTCGAAAAGAAAGCACTTGTTGTTGTCAATGCGAATGTTACGGTTGCGTATGATTTGCATAAAATGAAATACGACATCGACGAAAAAAACAAAACAATCACGATTCTTAATATCCCAAAAGAAGAAATCACGATCAATCCTGATATTCAGTTTTATGATGTAGAACAAAGCAAACTGAATCCGTTTACGGGAGACGATTACAATAAAATCAACAAATCGGTTAAAGCAAATCTGGCTAAGAAAATCGAAAATTCTACTTTAAAAACCAACGCTCAAAACAGATTGATTAGTGAATTGTCTAAAATCTTAATCCTGACAAATTCAATGGGCTGGAAATTACAATACAACGGAAAAACGATCGAATCAGAGAAAGAGTTGAATCAGGATTTGAAATTGTAGGGGAGGAGGTTCAAAGGTTCATAGCGACAAAGGTTCAAAGGTTTTTTTGCCACAGATAAAGGATTAAAATGATTTAAAATATGCATAAAAAGAATCTCGCAAAGACGCAGAGTTGCAAAGTTTTATTAAAGTAAAGATTAATCGTACTGTTTGTCATTTCGAGGAACGAGAAATCTCCGCAAGTAACTCCGCAACGAGAATCCAATCTTTGTCGAGCTTCTCATGGAGATTTCTCGTCCCTCGAAATGACAAGATTGTAGAAAAATTTTGCGAGATTAAAAAATCCACATAGATCAGCTCAAATCAGCAAAATCTGCGTGAAATAATAAAAAACTTAGCGTCTTAGTGCCTTCGTGGCAAAACCATTAAACCGCTTCTTTATCAAAAATTAAATCCAATCCGCCGGCAATTAAATGTGCCACTTCTGGACGTTTAACCTTTAATTGATCTAAGTGAACCAAGACTTCCTGTAAAAGCTGATCTTCATTTGAGCCCTTCAAAAGTTCCGCAATTTCAATAGTTAGCAACCAATCGTTAGAATGATTTTCTTTCAGTTTATGAAACACTGATTTTAGTTCAGATTTAGAATCTTTATTTTCTCTAATCATACGAACGGTTTGATATAGAACTTCTAAATCATCACGTTCAGTTGTATGTTTTGCTTTGATAGTAGTAGTTTTCGGAACAGTATTAATCAGATCAAAACTATTCACATCGGCTGGACCGGAAAAAGCAGAAACCACTTTTTTACCAATTGCCATATCATAATTTCCCCATTCAGGCTGAAACAAAATCGTTTCGCCATGAGTAACTGTACAATTTCTAAAACTGATCAGGATAATTTCTCCATGCAGGTTTCTTGAACCTGTAATGATTTCACCTTTAACAATAATATTACCTTCAAACTCCAGTTTTACGGTTTCGTTTTCAACAATAGAATACGCTTGTAAATCCTTCGGACTCATATCTTCAATTGCCAAATTAAAGCCTTTCAGTTTCCCAATCGGACTTCCAAATCCATGCGGATGTGTTAGAGTTCCGTGTCCAACCAATTCTTTTTCACGATACGATAAAGCCGTTTTCCCGGTAGTTTGAATATAAACAGGTTTTCCCTCGTCTTCAATTACATTGGTGAAAACTCCTGAAACTTGTAAACCTGTACTCAATTCAATAGTTCCCAAAGCATTCGAGTGAATCAGTTTCTGAATTCCCGAAAGTCCTCCGGTTCTTAAAGCCATTTTATTAGCAAACTCTTCTAAGATTAAACTCAAATAAGAAAAGTTTGGTGTGACATAAAGTTGAGGTTGTAACTTTGTAATATCAAAATTTTGATTTGCTGCCGAGATATCATAAGGTATTTTCTTCACATTATCCGTCATGCACCAGGCACTTTCGCCAATAGAAGAAAGTAATCCGGCACCATATATTTTTGGGTTTTCAACCGTTCCAATCAAACCATATTCAACCGTCCACCAATGTAGATTTCGAATTTGAGCCATCTCAGACAATTCGCCCATATTGTTTTGCAAATCAGCAACCGCTTTTTCTGCTTCGTCTATTTTTTCCTGCGGAGTGTCTTCGGCTTCTTTCAAAATAGAAAGCAATCGAATCGCCTCATACATTTGATAATCTTTGTGTGATGAAATCGCTTTACAGCCAATTTCTCCAAAACGACGCAAATATTCAGCATATTCAGGATTGGCAATAATAGGAGCGTGACCGGCACCTTCGTGAATAATATCCGGTGCAGGCGTATATTCGATATGTTCTAATTGACGAATATCTGATGCAATAACTAAGACATTATAAGCCTGAAATTCCATAAAAGCATTTGGCGGAATAAATCCGTCAACAGCAACAGCAGCCCAGCCAATTTCAGTCAGAATACGGTTCATCCCGTACATACTTGGAATAGAATCAATTTCGATTCCGGTTTTTTTCAAACCATCCAAATAGGAGTTATGTGCCACTTTTGATAAATAATCTACATTTTTACGCATTACGTAGCGCCAAACCGCCTGATTAATCGGAGTATAATCACTATAATCCTGAGGTTTAATAAATTGCTTTAAATGTTTAGGCAATCGCTCTAATAACGGGTTTGTTTCAATACTTGCATTCATTTCGAAAACGTTGTAGATTAGAATGTAAAATTACGAATTTAAGACGCTATTTTTTGCTATTCGTAACAATTTTTTTGTTCGAAATGAATTTTTATTGCGTTTTTATAGATTTTAAAGAACAGGCAGTAAAGAGAAAATTTTAGCAGTCATTATTCTCGTAATTGACTTTTTCCATTGTCTTCTCGAAGCTTTCAATCTCTTTTTTTGTCATTGAAACTTCTTTTAAATCAACTTTTAACTGCTTTTGAGTGTCAGGACTAATCCATAATCCTGTAAAAGTATTTCCGGTTTTCTTTAAAATTAAAACACCGCTGAAACCATGTTCGACCATTACAAATTCATTTTCAACCTTTTTGTTCTGCGTAGGGTAAATTTGAATCCATTTGTTTGATTTATTGTAGCGATACATTGAGGTAAACATTAATTCAGCCGTACAAGGGCTTTCTTCTGTTTTAATATAAACAGTTATTGGTGTTTTTCCGTCAATAGTTCCTTTGTATAAATTAGAAACCGGAGTTTGAGATTGTGCGTTTAAATGGTTTAAAAAAGAGAAACAGATTGTAAAGAACAGGATAACTTTTTTCATCTTAAATAGGTTGGTTTTGATTGAGGCTTTTAACTGTATTTATTCAATCAAATTTATTTAATTAAAAATAGTATCCAATTTAATTGCTCAATATTTTTTAAGATTTACCTGATGCATTTCGAAGTTCGTTTTCGGCATTTCTAAAATATTCAATTTTGTGATTGAACATAAAAGCCATATTCGTGGCGCGCATTTTAGCTTCTTCCGTAATAGGTCCTGAAAATATGGTGTCAATTGTAGTATTAAAAATTTCAATCCAACGATCAAAATGAGATTTATCTACCGGTAATTGTTTGTGCGGAGGAAATGGACTTCCCGAATAAGCACGAACATCGAACAAAATAGTTTGCCAAAAGCCGTACATTTTTTCTAAATGCTCTGCCCAGCGATCTTGTAGTTTATCATTGAAAATTGGACCAAGAAGATCGTCTTTTCTAACATTGTCATAAAAAGTATTGACCATTAATTTTATATCCTCGAGGTTTGAAATATCTTTAAGAGTTGCCATGTTTTATCTGTATAATGAACTGCAAAAATACGATATATGATTGTTTATGTTTTCTGATATTTATCATTTTAGGATTATTTTATCTAAAGTAAATTATCTTCAACGGTTAATTTTTCGGCTCGATTTCCACAATTAACGCCTAAATTATAGGTTGTTTTACATTTCTGTAAAAATTAAGTAAGATTTTGATTAGTTTTTGTGTTTTAATTTATTGAAAAACAGGTATTTGCAGAAATGATAGATAAGTTTTTGTAAAGGAAAATTTTCGATTTGATGTGTATTTGTAAAGTTGAAATATTGCCATTTTAATTAAAATTAACATAATATTGATATGTATTAATAAAATTAATCTTAAAAAATGAGAAAAATTAAATTATCAAAAAACTAAAAAACTATGCACAAAACTACCCAAAAACCTAAAAACCGAATGAAAGCTACAATAATGATAAAGGTCATTATACTGCTTTTGTTTATTACTAAAGTAAATGCTCAAACCGTTACTCCATGGATAACCTCGGGAGATCAGACGAAACTATTGCAACAGCAAGGCACTGTGAGCTTTATTGCTAATTCAGGATCGAATCCTTCAATGGTAACTGTTAATGCCGGAACAACTTACCAAACCATGGATGGATTTGGTTATACGCTTACCGAAGGAAGCTGCGAAGTGATTAGTGGAATGGCCACAACACAGCAAAATCAGTTATTAAATGATTTGTACAATCCTACTACAGGTTTAAATGCCAGCGTGATTCGTATTAGTATTGGAGCTTCAGATTTAAGCAGTTCTTCGTATAGTTATAACGAAACTTCGGGAGACGTAAATATGAATAACTTTAGTTTAAACGGACCAGATTTAACCTATTTGATTCCGATTATAAAAAAGATTCAATTAATTAATCCAAACATAAAAATATTAGCAACACCCTGGTCAGCACCACGCTGGATGAAAACCAACGGTTCGTGGGTCGGCGGAAGTTTGCAAACACAATATTATGCCGCTTACGCCAAATATTTTGTGAAGTATTTTGATGCTATGGCGGCGCAGGGAATTTCTATTTGGGGAATCACACCTCAAAACGAGCCTGAAAATCCAAATAACGAACCAAGTATGTTGATGAATTCAACAGAACAAAAGAACTTTATTAATCAACAACTTGGACCACAAATGGCTGCGGCCGGATATGGCGGAACTAAAATTATAGCTTTTGATCACAATTGCGACAATACAGCTTATCCTATTGATGTTTTAAACAATAGCAGTTATGTTGATGGCGCGGCATTTCATTTGTATTTAGGAAATATCTCGGCAATGTCGACAGTAAGAAATGCAACCAATAAAAATGTTTATTTTACAGAACAATACACAGGATCAGGCGGAAGCTTTAGCGGAGATTTTGGCTGGCACATGCAAAACGTCGTTATTGGAAGTACTAATAACTGGTCAAAAACTGTTCTGGAGTGGAATGCTGCAAACAACTCAGGTTTAGGACCGCGTACTCCCGGCGGATGCAATACTTGTTTGGGTGCTATAACGGTTAACAATAGTACAAGTTATACTAAAAATGTAGCGTATTATATTATTGGTCAAATCTCAAAATTTGTAAAACCAGGAGCTTTAAGAATTTCTTCTTCAAGTACAAACGGTTCAATTGTTTCTGCTGGATTTAAAAATCCTGACGGATCTATTTCGCTTGTTATCTATAATTCAGGATCAGCAAATACTATTAAAGTTGTTTCGGGATCATCAGCATTTGATTACACCGTTCCGGCTTCATCAGCTGTTACATTTAATTGGGCAACAACTGCTCCGGTTGCAGTAACGGGAGTAGGTGTTAGTCCAACTTCAGCTTCGATTTCGGCGGGAGGTTCAACACAGTTAACAGCGACAGTTGCGCCAAGTAATGCAACAAACAAAAACGTAACATGGAGCTCAAGCAACTCGGCTGTAGCTTCTGTAAATGCTACAGGTTTAGTATCTGGAATTTCTGCTGGTACGGCGACTATTACAGTTACAACAGTTGACGGATCGAAAACAGCAACAAGCACAATTACTGTTACAGCTTCATCATCGACTTATCCGGGTTATTACAATATTATTTCAAGAAACAGCAATAAAGGATTAGACGTTGCAGATAATTCAACTACGAGCGGAGGACGTATTCAGCAATACGATATTACGAATGGTGGAGGAAGTAATCAGCGTTGGAAATTTGTTCCTGACGGAAGTGGTAATTTTTACATCATTGTAAAATCGACCGGAATGTATCTTGCTCCGGAAAATAATGGAACTGCTGATGGATTAAAAGTGCAGCAAAAAACATTCGCAGCTACAAATGACTTCAAATGGACGGTTACAAGTCTTGGCGGTGGTTATTATAAAATCATAAATCTAAATAGCGGAAAATCTCTGGATGTTGAAAATGTTTCAACTGCAAACGGAGCTAATATTCAAGTTTGGGCATATACCAGCGGATTAAATCAACAATGGCAATTTGTACAAGTTGAAACAGTTGCCGGAAAAAGCGCATCAGTAAAAGCTGTTCCAACTGAAATTGAAAACCAAAATGATATGCTTGTTTATATCAATGCTACAAATGAATATTTAAAAATTGACACGAATCATCAAGGAGCGGGAATGGTTGAATTATTTTCTGTGACAGGACAAACTGTTTTGAAAAAAGCCGTGAATTTTGAAAAAGGAAATCAATCTCAAATTGAAATTTCAAGATTGCCAAAAGGACTTTATATTGTTAGAATAAACGATAGTAAAGGTTCTTATTCTAAAAAAATCCTGAAACAATAGTTTACAAATTTAGAATTCAATTAGTAATTTTATATTTGAATTTAAAGGCTGTCTGATTCTGATTTCAGACAGCCTTTTGCTTTTATCCAATTAATTGCGTGAACAAATCCTGATTGTCATTTAGGTATTGAAACTCAAAACCATTTTTGGTCATATTCATTTTAATAGCCAGAATATCTTTTTTATTTTTCAATTCTAATCCAACGACTACAGAACCTACTTCACGACTGTTTTTCTTGGCAAATTGAAAATAAGTAATATCATCATCAGGACCTAAAATATTGTTTACAAACTCTTTTAAAGCTCCCGGACGCTGCGGAAACTGAATCATGAAATAATGCATTAAGCCTTCATATAATAAAGAACGTTCTTTTATTTCGGCAGTTCTTTCAATGTCGTTATTACTTCCGCTTACAACGCAAACGACCGTTTTACCTTTTATTTTATCCTTATAAAAATCTAAAGCTGCAATTGTCAATGCACCTGCAGGTTCTACAACCATTGCTTCTTCGTTATATAAACGCAAGATCGTGGTACAAACTTTTCCTTCGGGAACCAGAACGATATCTTCTAAATTATAACGGCAAATTTCAAAAGTCTTATCACCAACTTGTTTTACAGCTGCACCATCTACAAATTTATCGATCGTGGTTAATGGGGTGTTTTTATTTTCTTCGATCGAAGTTTTCATCGAAGGAGCACCTTTTGGTTCAACGCCAATAATTTTTGTATTCGGACTTAAATGTTTAAAAACTTCAGATAAACCGGAAGCGAGTCCGCCGCCGCCAATCGGAACAAAAACATAATCGATAGGTTCTTTATAGTTTTCCAGAATTTCTAATCCGACAGTTCCCTGACCTGCAATAACTTTTTCATCGTCAAAAGGATGGATAAAGATTTTATGATTTTCAATGGCATCGGCTGTAGCCGAAGCATAAGCATCGTCAAAAGTATCTCCGATAAGAACGATTTCGACAAATGATTTCCCGAATAATTGTACTTGTTTTACTTTTTGCTTTGGAGTTGTTTTTGGCATGTAGATTTTGCCTTTTATCTGCAAAAGATGACAGGAATAAGCCACGCCCTGAGCGTGATTTCCGGCACTTGCGCAAACAATTCCGATAGCTTTTTCGGCATCATTTAACGAAGAGATTTTGTTGTAAGCGCCTCTGATTTTGTATGACCGCACAATTTGTAAATCTTCTCTTTTTAATAAAATAGTAGATTTAAATTCTTCCGAAAGATTCAAATTTTGTGTGAGTGGAGTAGCAGCAACTACATTTTCAAGCTGTTTTTTGGCAGCAAGAACTTCGTTAAATAGATTCATTGTGTTTGTTTTTTTGCCACGAATTGCACAAATTTTCTCTAATTTTTATTTGCTTGACGCTAAAATATTAATTCGTGCTAATTTGTGTAATTCGTGGCTATTTTAAAATTTCATTAAATAAAAAAACCTCCCGATTTGGGAGGTTTTATAAATTGTATTTTGTTTACTTATTTATATAATACCTCGCCATTATTGCTGAATTGCAATAATAGTAATAGAGATAATAATGATATTTAAGTTTTTCATTTCAGATAATTGAATCGCAAATGTATTAATTATTTTTTAACCGGAGGATATTGAGCTAAAATTTTAGTTACAAATTCAGCAACTTTTTCATCTTTTTTATCCACGTTTTTGGTCAAAGTACCAATACCTTCACCTTGCCAGATCATTTCTTTCTTTTTGGCATCTATAAAATCGATAAATAAAGTTCCTTCTGTAGAAGTTGTAACAGTTGTCTGGTTTCCGTACATCATGTATGGATTCCATCCCCAGCCCCAACCGTAGCCCCATCCGGCGCTAAATTGGTTTACATCAACTTGTTCTCTTGATTTGGTAAAAATGTTAATTAACAAATCAGGATTTTCACTTTTTGTAAAACCTTTGGCTTGCATTTGATCATCAATGGCACGTAGAATACGTCTTTTATCCAAATCAGAAATTTCAACCTTATCAATTCCGGGCTTAAAAAAAGCATAAGTTTTATAAGGCGCAAAATCTACGTTTTTATCATAATCAGAATAAACACTAACTGTACTGCATGAAGCTAGTATTAAGAGCAAAAAAACGGGTACTAATTTGAATGTTTTCATATATTTAAAAATTTAATGTTCTCATTTTAAATTAAATACGAATCTTTGTCTAGAATAGATTTTCATCTACGATATTTGGCAAAGTCACTTTTAATAAAGGCTGAACTTCCATAGCTCTTTTTATGGCAAAAATAGCTTCATCGTTTCGAGCCCAGCTTCTTCTTGAAATTCCGTTGTTAACATCCCAAAAAAGCATTGATGCTAAGCGTTTTGAAGCCTCCTTAGAACCATCAAGAACCATACCAAATCCGCCATTTATAACCTCTCCCCAGCCAACTCCGCCGCCATTATGAATTGAAACCCATGTTGCGCCTCTAAAGCTGTCTCCAATCACGTTTTGAATCGCCATATCGGCCGTAAAACGAGATCCATCATAGATATTAGAAGTCTCTCTGTAAGGAGAATCCGTTCCGGAAACGTCGTGATGATCGCGTCCTAAAACAACAGTTCCAATTTCGCCTTTTGCAATCGCCTGGTTAAAAGCTTCTGCAATTTTAATTCGGCCTTCAGCGTCAGCGTATAAAATTCTGGCTTGAGAACCCACAACCAATTTATTTTCCTGAGCGCCTTTAATCCATTTAATGTTATCCTGCATTTGCTGCTGAATTTCATTTGGAGCCGTTTTTGCCATTTCTTCTAAAACCTGACTTGCAATGTTGTCGGTTTTTTGTAAATCTTCCGGTTTTCCAGAAGTACAAACCCATCTAAAAGGACCAAAACCGTAATCAAAACACATTGGTCCCATAATATCCTGAACGTAACTCGGATATTTAAAATCGATATTGTTTTCTGCCATTACATCTGCACCAGCGCGGGAAGCTTCTAATAAAAATGCATTTCCGTAATCAAAAAAGTAAGTCCCTTTTGCGGTATGTTTGTTAATCGCTTTGGCTTGTCTGCGTAAAGATTCCTGAACTTTTTCTTTGAATAATTCAGGATTGTTTGCCATCATTTCGTTCGCTTCTTCAAACGAAATTCCAACAGGATAATAACCTCCAGCCCACGGATTATGAAGCGAAGTCTGATCAGAACCTAAATCAATTTTGATGTTTTCTTTATCGAAACATTCCCATACATCAACGACATTTCCTAAATAAGCAATCGAAACCACTTCTTTATTGGCTTTCGCCGAATTGACTCTTTTTACCAATTCTTCTGTTGAGGTTACGATTTCATTAATCCATCCTTGCTCATGGCGAATTTTAGTGATTTTAGGATTTACTTCGGCGCAGACCGTGATACAACCTGCAATATTTCCTGCTTTTGGTTGTGCACCGGACATTCCGCCTAATCCAGAAGTCACAAATAAGTTTCCTTCCGGATTAAGTTTAATTTTTCTAAAACCGTTCAAAACCGTAATCGTCGTTCCGTGTACAATTCCTTGTGGTCCAATGTACATATAACTTCCTGCCGTCATTTGTCCGTATTGCGAAACGCCCAAGGCATTCATTTTTTCCCAATCGTCCGGTTTGGAATAATTTGGGATTACCATTCCGTTTGTAACGACAACTCTTGGAGCTTCAGCATGCGAAGGGAATAACCCCATTGGATGTCCTGAATACATCGTCAACGTTTGCTCATCTGTCATTTCAGACAAATATTGCATTGTCAATAAATATTGCGCCCAATTTTGGAAAACAGCTCCGTTACCGCCGTAAGTAATTAATTCATGCGGATGTTGCGCAACAGCATAATCCAGATTGTTCTGAATCATGTGCATAATCGCTTTTGCCTGCAATGATTTCCCCGGATATTCGTCGATTGGTCTTGCGTACATTCTGTAATCCGGACGAAGGCGATACATATATATACGTCCGTATTTTTCTAATTCTTCAGAGAATTCGACAATTAATTCTGCGTGATGTTTGGCATCAAAATAACGTAAAGCATTTTTTAAAGCTAGTTTTTTTTCTTCTACCGAAAGGATTTCTTTTCGTTTTGGCGCATGATTAATCGCTAAATCGTATTCTTTTTTTGGTGGTAATATGCTTGGAATTCCTTGTTGTATTTCTTCTTTGAAAGTCATTTTTTTGAAAAGGTGCTTAGTTGCTAAGATTCTAAGTGGCTAAGATAATTTAGCCAGATTAACAACAGATTAATTTTTTGTTTTTTAGATTATGTCGCCCTGCAGGGGCTCAAATGTGACCGACGGTTAATTGATGCAATTGGAATTTGGAATTTAAAATTTGGAATTTATTTAAATTATCTCATTTTCAAATTGGCACATTTTCTAATTAAACTAGGGATAACGAATATCCGACCTGTGATAGGATTTGTGGATCGTAATCCTAAATTTTCGCAAGAGAATATCCATATATAATTTTAGATTGTTGATTTTAGATTTATCCTTCGACTTCGCTCAGGATGACAAAATTATCTAATTGGCACATTGTCACATTGCCACATTTTCTAATTAGTTTTCTTTCTTATTTCACCTGTTCTTTTATCAAATCCATACGGACAATGACGGCAACCACTTTTGCAGCAATAACCGCGTTTTAGGTGGTGTTTTTCGGTAAAGCATTTATAACCTTCGGGCGTATAGTAAAAATCTTCGCCTTCGATTAGTTTATTTTCATTACTTTGCTCTTCCATAAATCTGTTTAGGGTTCCCGTTCTTTTTTATTAAAGTCAAAATCATGGTGTTGATTGTGATTTTAGTGAAATCGAACAAATTTTATCTACAAATTTATAAATTTTACAGCTAATGTTTCTGATTGTTGCTAAATATTTAATTCCGAAAGGATATCGAGGAATGGCTGTCTTTCCGTTTGTGTTTTTAAAATACAATCAGGACAAAGAAAATCCCGTTTTTGTCAATCACGAAAAAATCCATCTCCGACAACAATTAGAATTGCTGGTTCTTCCTTTTTATATCTTTTATGTTTTAGAATATATAATTAGGCTGATACAATATAAAAATAAGGATTTGGCGTACCGAAATATAAGCTTTGAAAGAGAAGCGTATACGAATGAAGCAGATTCTGATTATTTGAAAAACCGATCTTTTTTTTGTTTTTTGAATTACTTAACTTTAAAAGAAAAATAGATTTTGAACCAGGAAATTCATATCACTTTCCAGAACGATATTTCTCTGACTATTAAAAGAGAAGACTTGATTCATCCTTTTGTTTCAGGAAATAAATTTAGAAAACTCAAATACAATTTACTTCAGGCGAAAGCCGAAAATAAAACTACTTTATTAACATTTGGCGGTGCTTTTTCGAATCATATTGCGGCGGTTGCTTTTGCGGGAAAAGAACAAGGTTTTAAAACTATTGGAATTATTCGTGGTGACGAACTTTCTGATAAAATTGAAGAAAATCCAACCTTGAAATTTGCTCAGGAAAACGGAATGGAATTTGAGTTTGTTTCCAGAGAAGATTACCGACATAAAAGCGAAAATTCCTTTGTAGAAAAGTTAAAAGAGAAATTTGGCGATTTTTATTTAGTGCCAGAAGGCGGTACAAATGAATTGGCGGTAAAAGGCTGTGAAGAGATTTTGACAGCGGAAGATGCTGTTTTTAATTACGTTTGCTGCGCGGTAGGAACGGGCGGAACCATATCGGGATTGATCAATAGTGCATTGCCACATCAGAAAATTTTAGGATTTCCGGCGTTAAAAGGTGACTTTTTAACCGATGAAATTCGTATTTTTGCAAAAAAAGATAACTGGAATTTAATTTCTGACTATCATTTTGGAGGTTATGGGAAGATAAATTTAGAATTAATTGAATTTATCAATGCTTTTTTTGAAGAAAATAAGGTGCCTTTAGATCCAATTTATACGGGAAAGATGGTTTTTGGCGTTATAGACTTAATACATAAAAACTATTTTCCTGCAAATTCAAAAATTTTACTCATTCATACCGGCGGATTACAAGGAATTGAGGGAATGAATATAAAATTGAAGCAGAAAAAATTACCAATACTCAAATGCAATGGTTAAAAAAATAATAACATTCTTAATTCTGGCAACTTTAGTAAGTTGTTCCTCTAGTAAGCCTACTATTGCGACGACTAAGAAAGCAGCAGCAGTACAGAGGCCAAGAGTGGCAACGACCAAAAAGCCAACTTATTCTAAGCCAATTGGCAAAAATTACCCTTCTACAAATAATACAACTGAGGTTATTCAGTCTACTTCAAAAACAGTTGTAACCAGCGATTTAGTTAACAATTATATATTGCAATTTAAAGATATTGCAATGGGGAATATGACGAAATATGGTATTCCTGCAAGTATTATTCTGGCGCAGGGAATTCTGGAATCCGGAGCCGGAAAAGGAGATTTGGCCTTAGATGCAAATAATCATTTTGGGATAAAATGTCATAATGATTGGCTTGGCGAAAGTGTTCGTCATGATGATGATTCAGCACAGGAATGTTTTAGAAAATATCCAGAAGCTTCAGAATCTTATAGAGATCACGCCTTGTTTTTGGTTGGAAAAAAGAGATATGCAAGTTTATTCACTTATGAAAAAGACGATTATAAAGCCTGGGCAAAAGGATTAAGGGCTTGTGGTTACGCAACAGATCCTAATTATCCGGACAAATTAATAAGTTATATCGAGCGTTATAATCTGCATCAATACGATTGTCAGGTTACAGGCAGAAACTACAAGCCTTTTGAGAAATCTGTTGCGGTTAAAAGTGCACCAACTTCTAATACAAACATAAACCCAAACGATCCAAATTTATACGAAGTTCAAAAAGGAGATACCTTATATTCGATTTCAAAAAAATTCAATTTAATGGTTGACGATTTAAAACAGAAAAATAATCTTTCAGATAATGCGCTTTCTATCGGGCAGAAGTTGAAAGTTCAGTAGTTTTTTGGTTATGAATTGTGGATTATAAGTTTTGAGTGATTTATGAAGAAGAGAATTTTGTGGGGAGTTTTTGCTTTTGCAGTAGTTTTAAGTATTAGAGTTTTTTGTGGAGTTTATGTTCATGATGAATTTGCCGAAAGGCATTTTTTTATAAAACATCGCCCAACATGGAAATGGTTATTTTATTCTCCTATTGGCATGTCTGATAAAAAACTTGGAGAACTTAGTGAAGAAGAACAAATAGAACAAAAATATTTTAATGAGTTTATATTAGATCAACGTATAATTTTTTAATTAGATCGAAAATCTGAACTCAAAAATCTAAAATAAATAATGATATATAAAAGAAGTAGTCAGCTTTTTGCTGAAGCAGAAAAAGTAATTCCGGGAGGAGTAAATTCACCAGTTAGAGCGTTTAAAGCGGTTGGCGGAACTCCTATTTTTGTAAAAAGTGCCAAAGGTGCTTATTTGTATGATGAAGACGGAAATAAATTAATAGATTATATCAATTCTTGGGGACCAATGGTTTTGGGTCATGCATATCAGCCAGTTGTGGATGCTGTGATTGAAAAAGCAAAATTGGGAACTTCATTTGGAATGCCAACAGAATTAGAAACTGAAATTGCAGCTTTGGCGGTTTCTATGGTTCCGAATATTGATAAAATCAGATTTGTAAATTCAGGTACAGAAGCTTGTATGAGTGCAATTCGTTTGGCTCGTGGATTTACAAAAAGAGATAAAATAATCAAATTTGCAGGTTGTTACCACGGACATTCGGA
Organism: Flavobacterium sp. JAS; assembly: GCF_020991455.1. Taxonomy (GTDB): domain Bacteria; phylum Bacteroidota; class Bacteroidia; order Flavobacteriales; family Flavobacteriaceae; genus Flavobacterium. Next base: position 98,380 of record NZ_JAJMOX010000008.1, on the reverse strand, counting down.
TTCATTTTTGATTCAGGCCGGAAGTGGAGCCGTAACTTTTGGATCTCCAAATAGCCCGGGAGTTACAGAAGGGACTGCAAAAGATACTTTGTTGGCAAAATACAATGATTTAGAGAATGTAAAAACTTTAATCGAAGCTAATAAAAACGAAATTGCCGCTATAATTATAGAACCGGTTGCCGGAAATATGGGATGTATTCCGCCTCAAAAAGGTTTCTTGCAAGGTTTAAGAGATTTATGTACCGCAAACGGAATTTTGCTAATTTTTGATGAGGTAATGACAGGTTTCCGTTTGGCTCGCGGTGGAGTTCAGGAATTGTTCAATATCAATGCTGATATCGTTACTTTCGGAAAAGTAATTGGTGGAGGTTTGCCAGTTGGAGCTTTTGCTGCACGTGCCGAAATCATGAATTATCTTGCACCACTTGGGCCAGTTTATCAGGCAGGAACATTGTCTGGGAATCCATTGGCAATGGCTGCAGGATTAGCAATGTTACAATCATTAGATAATGATCGTGCAATTTTTGATCGTTTAGACGAAAAAACAGCTTATTTAGAAGCAGGGATCGATAGAGTTTTAAAAGCAAATAATGTTGTTTTTACCATCAATAGAGTAGGTTCAATGATTTCTGTTCACTTTGATGCAAATCCGGTTGTTGATTTTCAAACGGCTGCAAAAGGAGATAACGAAACGTTTAAGAAATTCTTCCACGGTTTATTAAACGAAGGCGTTTATATTGCGCCATCTGCGTATGAAACCTGGTTTATTACAGATGCATTAACGTATGAAGATTTAGACTTTACAATTAATGCAATTGATAAGGTTTCAAAAACATTCTAAAAAACAAAAAAGAGGCTCAAATTTGAGCCTCTTTTTTTATAAAATGAATTAGTTATTCTCTTTTTTATATTCGTTCATTTTTTCTTTTGCTTTGTCTTTGTTTTCTTCTTGAATTGCTTTCCATTTAGTGTATTGGTCTGTATTTAAGATAGATTTCATTTTAGCATCATTTGCATCTCTTTCAGTCATTACTTCTTTTTTGAAAGCTTCTCTTTCAGCTGCAGTAGGTTTTACATCGCTGTCTTTTTTTGCTTTACGGGCTTCTCTGAATTTTTCTGCTTTAGCACTTCTGTCAGTTAGAAGTTGTTTTACTTGCGCTTGTTGATTGGCATCTAAATTTAATTCAGAAGTAAGTTTTTTTAATTGTTTGTCATTGCGTTGTTCCGGAGTTAATTTTTCTCTTTGTTCGTGAGTTGGCTTTTGATCCGCTTCTTGTGCAAAACTTGCTACTCCGATGAATAACAAAGCTGCGATAAATAATTTTTTCATGATGTAAGTTTTTTAATTGTTATAGGAGTTAGACATTATCAAATTCAATAGGTTTAATCTGATAATCAGAATTATAGATTATTTAACAAATTTAAATACAAAAAATAAAATGATTTTATTGATACAGAGGGTTTTAGCTCAGGTCTAAAGAGTTATTTTGTTATTTGTGATGTTTTTGTAAGAATTGGTTTTTAAATTTGCTTATAATATTTAAGATTTAAAACCGAGCATCAGAAAATAAAAATGGAAGAATTATTCAATAAGAAAAGTAAAAATCGTGTTCTTAAAGCGGTAAATAATGAGATGTCGTATCAAAAATTAACTGCTGCAGAATTACATCAATTTATTCAGCATTGGAATTATGATGACGGACTTGAACCTTTTGAATGGATTATCAGGCAAAAACATCTGGACAAAGGCTCAGCACTTTGTTTATATTGGATGCTGCAACCGGATTATTTTTGCAGGTTTGAAAATGAGGATGCACTAAAAGAAGATATAAATTATGAGGCTTATTTACTGATAAAAGAAATCGAACAAAGATATGTTTCCAATTTTTATGCAGCTGAAAATTTTTCTTTTGATCCAAAGGAAGAGTTTCTGGATGAACATTCTAATACAAAATGTATTCCATCAGAAATGCTATTGAAATCGCCGGGAAATGTTTTTGAACGTCAAGATATTGAATTTGCTTTTTTAAGAAAACCCACTGAAAAGGAATTAAAAACAATTGCAACCAAAATTGCTGATGCTATAAAGATTATTCAAATTTCGAATCCTGACTTTCTTTATAATCAATCTGAGGATGCCACAAAAGCAATAATTGAAAGTATTGAATATTGGAAAGAGAAAGAATTAGGAAAAATAAAAATCAATAATCTATCGTATTTATGGATGGATGCTGTTCATAAAAAGTACCATTGGGATTGGATTATTTGGGATTGGGAAACCGGAAATAATATCGGAATTACAAACACCACAAAAGAGCTAACTTGTTTGTCAGATACAATTATAAGACATACAATAGATGGATTTCAAAAATCTTCGATAATTGATGATTTATACAAAGATTTGGCAGGAGTTAATAATTTTTACGATTTAAAACGAGATCCTTACAGTGGTATTGGATTGCTTTTTAGTACAGATCATTTAAAATTTAGAGAATAAAAAAACTATTTTGATAAAAAGAGCTTTAGTAGAAGCTCTTTTTTTATGATCAGAAATTTACTTCACATTTAATTGCTTAACTTAGTAAAACCATAAGTTCAGAATTCAAAATAAACTATCATGAGTTTAAATACTACATCAAACAATAATAAAATTGCCTTTTTTTCGACCCAACCGTATGACAAAGCTTTCTTCAATAAATACAATATCGACTTTGGTTTTGAGTTGGATTTTTTTGAAACACAACTAAATCCGCAGACTGTTATTTTGATCGAAAAAACTTCTATTGTCTGTGTTTTTGTAAATGATATTGTCAATGAAGCCGTTATAAAACAATTAGCAGAAAAAGGAGTGAGGGTTATCGCTTTGCGCTGTGCAGGATTTAATAATGTCGATCTGGAAGTTGCAAAAAAGTATAATTTAAGAGTTTGCCGAGTTCCAGCATATTCACCTCAGGCAGTTGCAGAACACGCAATGGCAATGATTCTTACTTTAAATAGAAAAACACATAAAGCTTATAATAGAGTTAGAGAACAAAATTTTTCTTTAAACGGGTTATTAGGTTTTGATTTATTCGGAAAAACAATCGGAATCATAGGAACGGGAAATATAGGAAAAGCTTTTGCGAAAATTGCCTTAGGTTTTGGATGCAAAGTCCTGGCGTATGATATTGTAACGAATCCTGAAATGGAAAAAGACGGAGTAAAATTTGTCACGCTCGATGAAATCTTCAAATCGAGTGATATTATTTCGCTGCATTGTCCGCTCAACGAACAAACCAAACATGTAATCAATAAAAAGTCAATTGCTTTGATGAAAGACAGTGTGATGATTATCAACACAAGTCGGGGCGGATTAATCGAAACAGCTTCTGTTATTGAAGGTCTTAAAGAAGGTAAAATTGGATATCTGGGAATTGATGTTTATGAGCAGGAAGAAAAACTTTTTTTCAGAGATCTTTCGGCAGATATTATTCAGGACGATGCGATTCAGCGTTTAATGAGTTTTCCAAATGTTTTGGTAACGGCGCATCAGGCCTTTTTTACCAATGAAGCTTTAACGCAAATCGCTTTAGTCACTTTCAATAATATAAAGTCTTTATTGGCTCAAAATGATATTGAGAATAAAGCCGCTTTGTTGGTTTAGAAAATTAATCATAAGAATAAAAAAAGAAATTATGAAAAATAAATTTTTAACTGCCCTGGGAGTATTAACAATGCTTTCTTGTCAGAATAAAGAAAAAACAGAAAAAGAAAATGTCGTTGAAGCTGTTGCAACCGATACCATAACAAAAACAGCAGCTGGAACTGCAGATGTAAGCGATGCTGCTCCAAAAGATGATAAAGTAGTAGAATTAATCAGAAAACAGCTTTTGGTTTTACTAAAAGCGGATTTACCAGCCTTGACCAAAGACGATCGTTTCTTTTATTACAGTGCTTTCGATTTAAACAATGACAAAAAAGACGAGTATTTTGTAGGCTTCTCGAATGCTTATTTTTGCGGAAGCGATGGTTGCTCAGGATTTATTCTGAATAATGACGGAAGTTTAATCAATAAATTTTCGGTAACTGATTTTCCTATTTATGTAACCACTTCAGTAACTGAAAAATTTTATGATCTAATAGCTGTAAGTGGAGGGAAATTTCATCTTCTAAAACTTAAAAACAGAAAATATCCGTCAAATCCATCTGTTCAGGAAGTTGTCAAAGAGGAAGCTTCAAGAGAAAGTGCAAAGGTTTTAGATATTGATGGGAAGAAGTTGGAAAAATATTCGTTTTAATTGAATTTTATAAAGATCAATTTTTGGAATTTCAAGAAAATGACCTATTTCAATTGCTAAACCAAAAGCAGGAATTTATTTTGAAGAATATTGGTAAAATTTAAACAAAAAAATTACCGAAGTGTTAATCTTCGGTAATTTGTATAATTTTCTAAAATTCAAATTCTCCAATGAGAATTTTACTGTCGCTTTCACGCTTGTTTTCTTTCTGACTCTGGAAAACAGCAATTTTTCGCTCTTGTCTTCCATCAGAATAATACAGGTATACTTCTGCCATAACGGTCGTTGGTCCAGAAAGAATGTTCTGTCTCTCACCAAAAAAATTAGTTTTAATTTTATATTTCCCTTTGATTGCTTTTTTTAGTAAAAACTGTTCAGGACCAAAACCCTGAGTAAAATCGTTACTTAATCTTCCTCCAATTTCCGTAGATCTATGTGAGTAGGAGCAGTCTTCTCCTCTTGGATCTGTAACCCAAAGATCAATATCAGTATTGTCTTTATTCCAATTAATAACAATTCGGATTTCGACTGGGAGATTTGCTTTTAGACGATCATCTATTTTGCTTGCATCAACATTTTTGTTTTGACTCAAAATATTATTGATTTCCATAATCAAAATCTCTTCAATACCGTTATCTCTAACAGAAATCTCATCGGTGTATTCCTGATAAAGCATAGATTTATAGATATTAAGAGCTTCCTGAGGCTTTTTATTGTCAACCAAAGCCAATGCATAATCTCTATGACTTTGAGGATCGAATGGTCTCCATTCTAGAATCTTTTGGGTAATCCACAATTCTTTTTCATAATTACCTCTCTGTTTCAATAAGTAAGATATTGTTTTATACAATTCTTCATTTTCCAAATCAAGTTCTGCTAGTGTGCTTAAAACCTTTAGAGAAAGTGCTTTGTCCCCTTTTTTAAACAACAGTTTAGAAACATCAAAATAATAGGTTACTTGTTTTTCATATTTAGGACGATTTTCAAGATATTTCTGGTAAATCAATTCCGGTGACTGTAAAGTCTGAAAATCTTTCATGTACTCTTGATTGCTCTCTACATCTACCAAAGTTATTTTACCTGTGGATTTTGCTTTATCGGTAATGGAGTTGCTTTCTTCAGCGTAAACAGCATCTGAATTGCCATTATGAACATTAGCACTTTCTAGTGCCGATGCTTTTTGTGACTGTTTGGAAATTGTAGGGTACTGTTTTTTTTCTATAGACTTAAATTCGGTATTCCACCAGGTTGACAGTTCACGTGTTTTATCAAAAGCTTTTGATAGAAGATTTTTTCTTTGTTCTAAAATTTGTCTTTTGTTTTGGGAAACAATTTTATTGTATTCTGGTAGTAATTCCTGTGGAGGAGTGATGCCAAAACGTACATAATCATTGATGTCATCCAATACTATAAGGCTGGTGTTTTTGCTTACCACCCCAAACTGTTCGCTCAGATTTCTGATTTCATCGCTGTTTTGGGTTGAATTAAGTTCAAGATCATTAATTTTTCGTTGCGCCCAAAATTGTGCAATTGGCCATTTATCTACTTGTACTGCGTTATTAAAATCTACTGGAACTTCAAATTTCTTATTCCCTACAGAAAAAAGAGCTGTAAGTTTGCCCAAATTTGGAGATGAAATTCCAAATATATTGACAGGCTCATTTACTGCAGTTCCAATATTAGGAAACAATTCCTGAATAGTATTAGCTTCTTTAAAACCTAAAAAGATAATAGGCAATCTGTTATACGTTTTTAGAGCAGATTGAGTGTCTAGTTCGTTAAGATTGATAAAATTTCCTCCTGATTGTAGTGCTAAAAGTTTAAGCAGATTAAAATCAGAAGTCGGTGTGCTTGCTATGCTGTTGAGCGGTTTTTTAAATTTTAAAGTTAAATCTCCAAAATTTGAAATTCCGTCAGAAAATAAAAGATATTCGTCTATTTGCGGAATTTCTTTTAAAGCACCAAAGTCAGTTCCGCCATCATATTTCAGATTAAGGATTCGGTCTTTTAATGTACTCCAGTTTCCTCCAGAAACAGTAAATTCTTCTGTTTTTTCGAGAATATTATTTAAAAGTATAAAAGATACGGCAATATCCTTGTTCTCTAAAAAATAAGCATTAAGAAAATCAAGCTCTTTTTGATGGTCTCTCTTTGATCCGCTGAATGAATTGTCCCAAATAATAGCAATTTTTTGAGATTTTGCTTTTTCTTTTACAGGGAAATTCATCGAAACGCTTGCAGCAAAATAAGATTTATCGTCAGAAGCTTTTTGAAGCAATACATTTGAAGATTCGTTTACTTTTGGAATACTTATTTTAAGACTTTCATTTGGCGTAAAATTCGCTTTGTTTATTTCAGCAATCCATTGATTTCCTTGTTTTTGAAAAGCAAAACTTCCATCTGGATTTTCCGTAATTTTAGGAGCTGTCAGACTTTCATTAACCAATACTTTCAGATTAAATTTTGGAATATTGACTGCATTGGCAAAACTTAAAAAATACTGATAATCAGTGGCCGAATTTTTTAATTCCTGATTGTATGTAATCCTAATGAATCTGCTGCCTCTGGCAGTAATTGGATAAATTCTGGTTCTAAAATTATTTCCGGCTACTTTTTCAATAATACCGGGATCTATATTTCTTTTTTCAATACTTTCAAATACCTCTTTAGCTCGTTCTTTCGGAACAGGAACTGCGTCTCTTAAACTTCCGTTGATGTCTAAAGCATAGCCGCTTATGCTTACGCCTTCTGGTAACGGAAGTGTAAAGTTTCCTTCTAAAATTCTGTCACCAGGATTGTAAAATATATATGTTGCTGTAGTTGATGCAAGATTTCCTAAAATTTTGGTTTCAATTTTTACTTCCTGCAGGATTACTGAATTTTTTTTCTGATTTTCGACATCCAGAGTTGGAATCTGTGAAAAAACGGCACTAAAGAACAGTAGTGCACAGATATTAAAAATTTTATTCATAATTAATAAGTGTGAATTTTTATTTGATTTGAAATGTGAAAACGCGATTAGTTTTAAAAGCTTTTATTTTTAGAACTTTTCAAATTAGAGAGAGCGAACATGCTTAGCTACTATTCCAAAATTTATACCCTGAACCTGATCGACTCCACTGAAATTAATTGCAATCAGTTGACCACATTCATTAAAAACGGGTGCGCCACTAGCACCATGTGTAGAGGTTATGCTGTATTGAATTTTATTACCGTCTGATTCTTTACTTATTTGGCCGTTATAAAGCTGCACTTTTATCCCTGAATTTGTTTGTGCCAAATCCATTCCCAAAGGATAACCCACCATTATCGCTTTTTGGCCAGGAGTCAATGATTTATCATCGTCGATTGCATTATCAAGATTGATTACATTGGTAACACTTGCTGGAGTTTTATGATCAGCTAGCTGTAAAATACCTAAATCAATATTAGTGTCTTCTGAAAGTTTTTTAATCTCACAATTAAGCCATAAATTATCAGAATCATGAAGGGCTACTTCAATGTCTAAGGTTTTTACATATACCTCAATCTCATCTATAGAAACATATTCTTTTACCGGAATAGATGCTGCAATATCAGTTGCTACTGTCGATGTATCGGCTGTTGTTTCATTTGAACTAACAAATTCTTCACCCGCTGGCTCTGTAGTTTCTTCGCTTGTTTCTTCATAATCTCCCTCTCCTTCACCTTCATCATACGACACTGAAGCATTTATCCAGTTTGTAGCAATAAAACTTTCATACTCATCTTCAGAAACATCTTTAGTAAGAATAGAAGCAATCTTCATTCTTAGATTTCGTATACTAGTATTTACTTTTTCACTCTCTTCATCTGATGAATTCCACGGCTCTAAAACATGTTTATTGGTTATCATGTTTCCGTCTGTATCTACAAAAAAGCCAGTTCCATAAATTGTTTCTTCCTTAGCGTCCTCAACAGTAAGTTGAAATTCTTTCCCATTAATTTTAGCAAAATAGCCATATCTATGCTTTATAAGCACCACTGCGTCTTTGTAGGCATCATAGATTTTGGTATCTGTTTCTAAACAAATAGTTTTAGTTTCAGTTTTAAAATATTTAAATCCAAAAAATGATGCAGTCGAGAGAAGGATAATAGTAATAAGAGCAAATTTGTAACGATTTCTTTTTTTCTTGTTTGTTGCTGCTAAGTCTTCGTTAGGTTCTGTTTGGCTAATTTTCATTTATGGTATTGGTTGAAAAATGTTAATTAAATGGGTTTTAGGTAAAAAAAAAATTAGGCTTTATATAAAGTCTAATTTTTTTCAAATGTAGTAATTTGTTTGCTAAAAAAAATAAAAATGGAATCAATTGTATATTCAATATTAGCCCAATTTTGTTTTACATTACGTCAGTAGAGATGAATATATTTTACTATAAAATAATTCGTATTTATTAAGTTGTTGTTTTTTAGTTGTTTAATCGGGAGGTTTGATAGTAGATATAGTCTGAACCCTCGAAGAAAAATATACCATTAAGATATTTAAATTTTGTTTTGAATAAAACAGCTTCTGAAAATTATAGTTCCTGATTTATAAATGAATCAATTCATAAATACCAAGAAATGTGAATACATGAGTACTGTATAAAGAAAGTAATTTTAAACATAATTGTTTCTAAGTCATTAAATTCAAATAAAAACCCCGACAGATTTTTAAAATCTGTCGGGGTTTGATATATTTAGAATCCCAGTTTTTGGAATTTGAACCCGAGCGCTAGCGAACAGGCGAAGCAATTTCCAAAATTGAATTTTTAAAATTTACTCTGCTAATTCTACAAATTTAAACTCACCGTCAACAACAACTTTTGTTAAACCATTTTTAGATAAGTTTTTCATTGAGACATCCCATTTTTTACCGCTTAAACCAGAAGTAACTTTTAGTTGCGCGAGATCCATTTTATTTTCGTTTCCTTTTAGTAAAATGATAATTGCTTTCTCTTCATCAGACAATTCAACTAATTGTTTTTTCTCCGGACGCATTTGCGGGAACAATAAAACTTCCTGAATCGATGCATTGTTAGTTAAATACATAATCAAACGGTCCATACCAATTCCCATTCCAGAAGTTGGCGGCATTCCGTATTCAAGTGCTCTCAAGAAATCTTCGTCGATGATTCCGTTTGCTTCATCATCACCTTTTGCAGCCAAACGCATTTGGTCTTCAAAACGTTCACGCTGATCAATTGGGTCATTTAATTCAGAATAAGCATTTGCGATTTCTTTACCACAAACCATTAATTCAAAACGCTCTGTAAGTTCAGGATTGTCACGGTGTTCTTTACAAAGAGGCGACATTTCTTTAGGATAATCAGTAATGAAAGTTGGTTGAATATAATTTCCTTCGCATTTAGCGCCAAAAATTTCATCAATCAATTTTCCTTTCCCCATTGTTTTATCAACGTCGATACCCATTCCTCTTGCAGCGTCAAACAATTCTTCTTCGCTTTTTCCAGAGATATCAAAACCAGTAAAATGTTTGATAGAATCCGTCATGGTAACACGAGCATACGGCGCTTTAAAGTTAATTTGGTGTTCACCAAAAGTCACTTCGCTAGTTCCGTTTACGGCAATTGCACAATGCTCAAGTAAACCTTCAGCAAATTCCATCATCCAGTTGTAGTCTTTGTAGGCTACATATATTTCCATAGCGGTAAATTCAGGATTATGCGTTCTGTCCATACCTTCATTTCTAAAGTTTTTAGAGAACTCATATACACCTTCAAAACCACCAACAATTAATCTTTTCAAATACAATTCGTTTGCAATACGCATGTAAAGCGGAATATCAAGCGAATTATGGTGCGTGATAAAAGGTCTCGCAGCAGCGCCACCAGGAATTGACTGTAAAACCGGAGTTTCAACTTCAAGATAACCTGCATCGTTAAAATAACCACGCATTGCAGTATACAACTTCGTACGTTTGATAAAGTTTTCTTTAACTTGCGGATTAACCGTTAAATCTACATAACGCATTCTGTAACGTAACTCGGCATCTGTAAAAGCGTCGTGAACGTTTCCGTCTACATCGACTCTTGGTAAAGGTAATGGACGCAAAGTTTTACTCAAGAAAGTAAATCCGCTCACACGAATACATTGCGCACCAACTTGTGTAGTAAATAATTCACCTTCGATACCAATAAAGTCGCCTAAATCAGTTAATTTTTTAAAAACCGTGTTGTATAATGTTTTATCATCACCTTCACACAAAACATCGCGATTCACGTACAATTGTATACGCCCTTCGCTATCCTGCAATTCAGCAAAACAAGCTTTTCCCTGATCTCTCACGCTCATCAAACGTCCGGCAACGATAACCTTCTTACCCTCTTCAAAAGACTCCTTAATCTGCTTCGAAGTATGATTTACAGGAAAAAGATTAGCTGGGTAAGGATTGATTCCTAAGTTGCGTAAGTTTTGAAGTTTTTCTCTTCTGATGATTTCTTGTTCTGATAATGCCATTTTGTGCTCTTTTTTAAGTGTGCAAAGATAAAGAAAAGAATGTAGATTTCAGAATGCAGTTTTTAGATTTTTTGAAGCAGTAATTTTTGATTTACAATGCCCTTTAGTCCCGCTATTCGCTTGTATCTTTTTTGCCGAAAAAAGCAAAAAAGGATACCGCTTCTATCGGGGCTATTTTAGAAATTTTAGTTTTCAACAGACTTTTTAGTTGGGATGTTTTATAATGATTTTCACTTTTTGTCATTTCGACAAAGGAGAAATCACACTAGAAACTCCACAAAGAAATTCGCCAATCTTTGTAGAATACTGGATGTGATTTCTCCTTTGTCGAAATGACACACAAACCGATAAAATTTTATTTTATAAAAAGAAAAGAGAAAAAAAAACCAGTATCTTAGTCTCTCAGAACCTGAGAATCTTCAAAGAAAAAATGAAATACATATCAGCCTTAATAATTCTATTTCTCCTTACAAGTTGTCAAATTACCGAAACCATACAAATCAATCCAGACGGAAGTGGAACTATTGAAGTTGTCCAGCTTCGGGATGAAAATAGTTATATGCAGTTAGGAGAACAGAATTTAATGGCGGAAAAATTTAGAGACACAACATTTGTTTTTCAGGATTATATCACAAAGTATCAGGAAACTTTTGTAAGATTTTGTAAATCTGATCAGGCATTGTTTCGGGAACAAGCCAATGTTAAAATGCATATAAAAGTTGATCCGGTTCAAATGGAAAATTTTAATACCGTTTCTTTTGAGTTTAAAAAAATAGAAGAAATTCCTAATGTTAATGAAAGTCTTGGTTTAGCAAATTCTTTAAAAGAGAATTACCCAATTTCAGGGCAATTTTTTAAAATAAAATATACTTTTGATGGAATGATTTTCAAAAGAAACGTGATAATTACAGATCAGAAAAAATTTGATGAGGATAAAAAAAATGCTAAAGAATTTGAAACAAAGTATTCTAAATATAAGTTGACGGAAACTTATACTTTAAAATATTATTTTCCCAGAAAAATAGTATCATTTTCAAATGAAAAAGCAATTATAAGTTCAGATAGAAAGTCACTGACTTTAGAATTTCAACTTTCAGATTGTTGGCAAAATCCAGAAATGACAAACTTAGAAGTAGTTTTAGAATAAAGCTGATATTAATTTTTGTCATTTCTACTTCGTCAAAACTGACAAGTAAACGAAAACACTCTTATGAAAATGAATGCCCTAGCCCCGATAGAAGTGGAAATCCTTTTGTGGCGGTCCTGATAGCTATCGGGAGCCACAAAAGATTACTTCACTTAATTCTTAATTTTAATTGGAGTTCAGTGAACTTCGTTTGAAACGGATTGCTTCGCCAGTTCGCACTTTCAGGCTCGGGTGCGGGATTAGCTTCTAAAAAAGTTTTATCATAGAAATCATAAATAAAAACAATTATTCGATTAAACAAATCAACGCTCAACGATTAAACAATTAAAAATAGACTTCGTATCTTTGATAAAAATTAACCCTATGAAATTATATAAACTACTTAGTTTTTCTTTTTTATTAGCAACATTAACAAGTTGCACATTTACTGAAAACATGTACATAACTGACAATGGAACCGGTAAATTTTCTGTCGATATGGATGGAGCTGCGCTTATGGCAATGGCTGGAGATCAAGTAGGGAGTCAAATGGGAGCGGATGCCAAGAAAAATATCGATACCACTTTTACCTTCAAACAATTATTTGAAGAGAAAAAAGACAGTATTGCAAAACTATCACCAGAAACTCAAAAAGAGCTTAAAAAACTGGAAAATTTTGTAGTAAATACTAAGATGAGTGCAGAGAAAAAAGAGTTTCTAATGACACTTTCTACTGATTTTAAAAACGTAAATGAACTACAGGATATATTGCAAACAGCAAGCGCGCTTCAAAAATTAGAAGGAGGCAGCGGAAGCCCTTCATCAGCATTTGGAGGAGGTTTAGCAAATAATAAAAGCAAATTAAGTTATACTTACGACGGAAAGAAGTTTACGCGTAAAGCCGTAATAGACAAACAAGTTGCTGAAAAAGTAAAGGATTCTGCAGCAGATATGTCTAAGATGATTTTTGCTTCGTCAAACTATGTTGTAAAATATCATTTTCCTAAAAAAATCAAAAAAGTATCAAACCCAAACGCTTTGTTTAGCGAAGACCGCAAATCAATTACAATTCAATACCCTTTCACGGATTATATGGAGAATCCTGACAAACTCAACTTTGAAGTAGAGTTTGAAAAATAATTAAAATGAACAAAAAAATTCAACTTCAAGATTTAGGAAGTAAAGATTATAAATCGACCTGGGAATATCAGGAAGAACTTTTTAAGGACATAGTCGACTTAAAAATCAAAAACAGAAGAGAAGAACTTGATTTACCAACGCCAAATTATTTGCTATTTGTAGAACATCCGCATGTTTATACTTTAGGGAAAAGTGGTGATATGGAGAATCTGTTATTAAATGAAAAACAGCTTGAAGCCAAAGGAGCAACTTTCTATAAAATCAATCGAGGCGGAGATATTACCTATCACGGACCAGGACAAATTGTAGGTTACCCTATTTTAGATTTAGAAAATTTCTTTACAGATATTCATAAATATTTACGTTTTCTCGAAGAATCTATTATTCTGACCTTAGAAGAATACGGTATAAAAAGCGGACGAAGTGATGGCGAAACAGGTGTTTGGCTGGATGTTGGAACTCCGTTTGCTCGCAAAATTTGTGCTCTTGGTGTACGTGCTTCACGCTGGGTAACCATGCATGGATTTGCTATAAATGTAAATGCCGATTTAGGATATTTTGATAATATTATCGCCTGCGGAATCCGCGGAAAAGGTGTTACTTCATTAAACGTAGAACTTGGTGTAGAAAGAGTTGACGAAACTGAAGTGAAAGCCAAAATTGTAAAACATTTGACTCAATTGTTTGAAGCCGAATTTGTTTGATGAAATTTTAATTAAACACATAGAGACATAGATTTTTATGTGTATAAAGAGTGCAAAAAAGAAACACATTTCTTTCACATAGTTAGCTTTGTGTATTTTAAATAAGTGAAACGCCTTTTTTTTTTAGCTAAAAAAGCTATGTTTCTATGTGTTAAAAAATAATATTACAGGCTTCTAAAATATAAATAGTATGAAAGATGCTGAAGAAAATAACAATTTTAGAATTGCTGTTCCTTCAGCATTTGAAACTGTTTTTTCTCATTTTTACTTTGCTGAGAATAAAACAGCATTTCCGATAACGAAAACTTTATTGCCTAGTTTTCAAACCATTCTTGTTTTTAATTTCGGAACAAAATCATCTTTAAAATCAGAAAAGAACTCAACTCTCGAAATCGAAAAATGTATTGTTTTGGGACCAATAAAACAAGCATTCGATTATACACTAGAACCCAATTCGGAGATTTTAGTAGCCAATTTTAAAGAAGATGCTTTTTATAGATTCTTTGGAAATGCACTTCTAACACATTCATTACCAATTCACCCGGACGTTTTAATTGCAGAGAATTGCTTTTCAGTTTTATGGGAAGAACTCAATAATTTGTCTGATACAAAAGAACGTGTTGATTATATATTAGAATTCTGCAAGCCTTATTTAAGAGAGCAAAATGCTTTAACAACTCTTCTGGCCGATTTTAAAGAGGAGAACCTAAATCCCATCAAAGCAATTGCTTCTCGAACCAATCAATCAGAACGAAATATTCAGCTCAATCAAAAGAAGTTTTTTGGTTATACCATTAAAGAAATCAGTCGGTACGAAAGATTTTTAAAAGCGGTTGAAGCCATTCAGAAAGATATTCAAAACGATTCAAAAACCGATTGGCTTTCTATCGTTGATCAATGTGGTTATTATGATCAGAGTCAATTGATACACGATTTTAAATATTATATGAATATTTCTCCAACGAAATTTCTAAAATTCCAAAGTGATATCTGCAGTTCAAAAGCGGATTAAAAACCACTTTTCGTTTTCTTACAATTGTCGCCAAATCTTCCGTTTTACATTTGTCATGTTCAATCTTTAAAAATAGAAAACATGAAAAATTTAATTATTTACGCGCATCCAAATTCAGCAAGTTTAAACCATTTTTTCAAGCAAACCGTTGTTGAAAGTCTTGAAAATTCAGGAGAAGAAGTTATTGTTCGAGATTTAAATCAAATCAATTTTAATCCTGTTTTATCGCTGGAAGATATGCAAGGACAAAGAATGGGGCAGATTGCTGATGATGTAAAAGCAGAACAGGATTTTATCACTTGGGCAGATCAGATTATTTTTATTTACCCAATTTGGTGGACAGGAATGCCGGCGATTATGAAAGGTTTTATTGATCGTGTTTTTAGTTATGGATTTGCTTATCGATACGATCAGGGTGTTCAAAAAGGATTATTGACAGGAAAGAAAGCAATCATCATCAACTCGCATGGAAAATCAAAAGAGGAGTACGAGGCAATGGGAATGGATAAAGCATTAACGTTGACTTTTGATACCGGAATTTTCAACTATTGCGGACTAGAGATTCAAAATCATTTTTACTTTGATAAAGCAGATAGAGCCTCGACTGAAAACATTTCTGATTGGGAAAACCAAATTAAAACTGCTTTTAAATTGAGAGATGAAGTTTCTGTTTTAGGATAGAAGTTAATTTTTGAAAAAAAGATTGTTAAAAATGTAAAATTGATTTGATAATAGTCAGGAATTTGAATTGATGGCAAATTACAGGAGTGTTGTGATTTTGTAATGTTTTTATGGTAAATTTGGGTTAATACTTCTAAAAATAGCTTTAACTAAATTTAAAAACTTATGAGAAAAATCTACTTTGTGTGTTTCCTTTTTATGCTTAATGGCCTTTTTGCTCAAAAGAAAGATAAATTAAATCCAATTGCAGTTTATGAAAAAGCATGGTTAGAACATAATAGTGAAACACGGTTAAAATTAATAAAAACAATCTGGTTAGACGATAGCACTTTTGAGGATCCGTCGGCATCTATAAAAGGTGCTGCAGCATTAAATAATGTTATTAATGAGTTTTATAAAAAATATCCGGATGCGATATTAACCTCCGGTTCAAAAGTCGCAAAAGACAATTATGTAAGCTGGGATTGGAAAATTCTTGATTCAAAAAGTAAACTTATAATGGGCGGTCGTGATTTTGCGAGACTAAACGGAAAAGGCCAGATAAGTAAAATTATTGGTTTTTGGGATTCAGAAGTTACTTTGTCTGAGTCTGAAATTTTAAAAAATCTGGAAACCGATAATTACAAAGTTGTTGCTCAATATTATGAGTTGCTTTTTAAAAGTAAAAACTTTGCAGCAATGTCGGGGTTAATCGAAGATGGTGCGATTTATAGCCAGGCGGAAGGTTTGCCATACGGAGGAACATATAAAGGGTTTGATGAATGGACAAAAATGTATGCTAAATCAGCTGAATTTTTTGATTTGGAGATAGAAAAAGAGCCTGTTTATTTTAGTGACGCTACCAAAAATGAAGTAATTATTTATTTTACAATAAAGGGCAGAGCAAAAAAATCAGGTAAAACACTTTCAATACCAATTTCAGAACATTTTGATTTAAAAAATGGAAAGATTGCAGCAATTAGAGCTTTCTATTTTGATACAAAACAATTTGCTGAATTCTTAAAAAGCAAGAAATAAGATTGTAATTGCAACGATTTTAAATGATCGAATATAGATTAATAAAGAAAGGCTTATCAAATCTGATAAGCCTTTCTTTATTAGTTTAAAAGTCAAATTCTAATTGATCCGGCAAGAGCCTGAAACTCATACGATGGTATTTTGTTGGGCCATATTTTCTAATGGCATCGCGATGTTCTTTGGTTGGATAGCCTTTGTTTTTTTTCCAATTATACATTGGGAATTCTTCATGGATTTGATCCATGTATTCATCGCGGTATGTTTTTGCCAGTACAGAAGCAGCCGCAATACTCAAAAACTTGGCATCACCTTTTATAATACTTTGGTTGGGGATAGATTTTAAGAGTTCTATCTCGGTTTTAGAAAATTGTTTTCCAACAGAATTTTTTAAACCCAATTTAGCATTCAAAGAACGATTTCCATCAACAATAATAAATTCAGGAACCTGATTTAATTTTAAAATACATTCCTGCATTCCTTTCATCGAAGCGTTTAGAATATTTATTTCATCAATTTCATCAGGAAATAAATGAGTAACTGCAAAGCAAACGGCATGTTCCTCAAGGATAGGTTTTAAAAAAAATCTTGTTTTCTCGGATAATTGCTTACTATCATTCAAAATTTCATGTTCAAAATCAGTGGGTAAAATTATGGCAGCAGCAGTTACAGGTCCAGCCAAACAACCGCGACCAGCTTCATCAGTGCCAGTTTCGAAAACAAATCCGGAGAAATTTTTTGCAAGCATTCTTTTTAGTTTTAAAAAGCAAATATTATATTTTTTTTCTGGAATAATTCAATAGATGTAAATGAAATAAACATGGATTAATATCAGAATCTGAATTGGTAGCGGTATAAGAGAACTTAATTTATAAAAGCGTAAGGCATTTTTATGATTGAGAGTTTTTATAAAATTGAGCTTTGAAACTCTTTAAAAGTGATAATAAAAGCTGAAATTGAGAATGTGTGAATTTTAGGATAATTGAATCAAAATTTGAAGTAAACGGATAAAGGATTGTAATTTTAAAAGTAGTCAAATAAAACATTTCTAGCTGGAATTGTTTTATTTAGCTACATTTTTGTAAGGTAAAAGCTATATTAATTATGGCTTTATAAGTGTTTTTATTGGGGTAATTCTTCCTTTATGTGTTAATTAAATGTTAAAATTTAGATTAGTGAAAAGTCAGTATTTTAGGTTTAAAATTGCAGATGCCGTTAATTAAGTGCTAATTAACTATTGAGATATGAGTATGTGTTAAAATAATATTAAAAAAAAACTAAGGGAAGTTTAAAATCAGCTTGTTGTTTTAAGAAAATATTATGATGTTTGCCGGATACTAATTCAAAATTTAAAAAATGAAACTAAAGTTTAATGGATTCTTAGTGCTACTTGTAGTACTTATGGCGCAACTTACCTTTGCGCAAGAAAGAGCTGTTTCAGGAATTGTTTCCGATAATGCAGGAATGCCTTTGCCAGGTGTGAGTGTTTTAGTTAAAGGAACAAAAACAGGAACGCAAACAGATTTTGATGGAAAATACTCTATCAAAGCAACACCAAGTCAAACCTTGGTATTTACTTACATTGGGATGAGATCTCAAGAATTTTCTGCAGGCTCAACTGCAATAAATGTAAAATTAATAAGTTCATCAGTTGAACTTGAAGGTGTCGTAGTAACAGCCTTAGGGATTAAAAGAGAGAAAAAATCTTTAGGTTACGCTTCACAAGAGATTAAAGGTGCTGATTTAAATTCAGGTGCTGCAAGTGGAAACTTTCTTAATGAACTTTCTGGAAAAGCAGCTGGTGTAAATATTAGAAAAAACACCAACTTTGGTGGTTCTACAAACGTAGTTTCCAGAGGTGTTAAAAACCTTACAGGAGATAATCAAATGCTTATTGTTATTGATGGTATGCCTATTAATAACGCTAATACGAACTCAAGTGCAGGAAAACAAACTGAGGGAGCTCGTAATACATACGATTACGGTAATGCGGCTATGGATATTAATCCAGATGATATCGAGACATTAAACGTCTTGAAAGGTGCAGCAGCAGCAGCATTATACGGATGGCAAGCTGGTAATGGTGTAATCATGATTACAACCAAAAAAGGAAAAGCCAAAAAAGGAATGGGAGTAACTATTTCTAGTGATTTTACAGTAGGTAGTGTTGATAAAAAAACTTTCCCTGTTTATCAAAATAAATACGGACAAGGTTACGGACCAACTTATGATGGTAATGGTAATCCTAAGGGTATTCCAGTGGGGCCAACAGGAGCTTTCTTTACTATTGATAGTAACGGAAACCAAGTTGCGACTACTACAGACGATGCTTCTTATGGTGTTGCTTTTGATCCAAGTCTTTCAGTTTACCAATGGGATGCTTATACTAAATATTCTCCTAATTTTGGAAAGAAAACAGAATGGAAAGCAGCTGAAAATGGACCTGTTACCTTTTTTCAGGCAGCTACAACATTCAATAATTCTATCTCTATAGAGGATGGTACAGACAAAACTAATTTTGTTGTAAACTATAACAACTATAAAGAAAACGGAATATTACCAAATAGTGAATTAAAGAAAAATAATATCAGTCTTAAAATTAACCACAAGTTTACTGATAGATTATCTGTTAGTGCTTTTGCAAATTATTTGGCACAAACTACAGTTGGTAGAAATACAACAGGATATGGTGGTGATAACGTTGCCGGATTATTCCGTCAGTGGTGGGGTACAAATGTTGATATCAAAGCTCAGGAACAAGTTTTTAAAAATTCAGGAGGACAAAACATCTCTTGGAATATGGCAGATCCTGCTAATGGTAATACTAGCGCTAAATACTGGGATAACCCTTATTTTACAAGATATAAAAACTACCAATCTGATGAGAGAAACCGTTTTATAGGATATGCTCAATTAGATTATAAAGTAGCTGACTGGTTATCTGTAACCGGAAAAGCAAGTACAGATAGTTATTCTGAATTGCGTGAAGAAAGAAAAGCAGTTGGTTCTTTAAATGGTACATTTGGAATAAACAGATTGGCTGTTGGTTCTGGATACCAAAAATATAGTGGTATGTTTTCTGAGCAAAATTATCAGTTAACTTTGAATTTTAATAAAAAACTTACAGAAAGTATTTCGTTAAATGGTTTAGTTGGACTTAACTCTTTAAGAACGAGACGTACTTCTACACTTGCTTCTACAGATGGAGGACTTATTATACCAGGAATTTATGCATTATCAAACTCAGTAAATCCTGCTCCATATCCTGTAGAGGCTGAAGATAATTCAGGAGTGAATAGTGCTTATGCATCTGTCTCTTTAGGGTATAGAGACTTTTTATACTTAGATGGTACAGTGCGTAATGATGCATTCTCTACATTGCCAAAAGGGAATAACAAAGTAAATACATTCTCTACTTCTGCTAGTTACGTTTTTACTAAGCATGTTAACCAAGAGTGGTTGACTTTTGGAAAATTAAGAGCGAGTTACGCTGAGAACCCACAAGGAAATATCGATTTGTATGCATTACAAAGCGTCTTTAGTAAATTCAATAACTTTGGATCAAATCCATTGTATTCCAAACCAGACATAAGTGCTAATCCGGATCTAAAAACTGTAAAAACTAAATCTCAAGAGATAGGTTTAGAAATGCAATTCCTTGATAGAAGAATTGGTTTTGAAGCAAGTGTTTACAAAAGTTTGAGTTCTGATCAAATCTTTCCTGTAGACTATTCTACATCAACAGGATATTCTTCAAGATATGCAAATGCAGGATCTGTTGAGAATAAAGGTATTGAGGTACAACTTAATTTGACTCCTGTAAAATTGAAGGATTTTCAATGGGATGTTTTTGTAAACTGGTCTAAAAACGAAAATACTGTTGTTGCTTTAGCTCCGGGAATTGAAATATTAACATTAGGAACATTTCAAGGTGGGGTAAGTATAGTCGCTAAACCAGGTCATGCTTATGGAGATATTATTGGTAAAGATTACCTGTATGCTCCAGATGGACAAAAAGTTACTAAGGGAGGAACTTACTTAGTGACTGAGTCAGTTACCAATGTTATTGGAAATGTTACTCCGGACTGGATTGGTGGAATTCGTAATAAATTTTCTTACAAACAAATTGCATTAGGTTTCTTAATTGATATGCAAAAAGGTGGAGATATTTTCTCTCTGGATCAATACTACGGACAAAACTCAGGTTTATATGCTTCAACTGCAGGATATAATGAGTTAGGAAATCCAGTAAGAAATACACTTGCAAACGGTGGTGGAGTTATCCTTCCGGGTGTAAACCAAGATGGTACACCTAATACTACAAGAACACCAGCTCCAGAAGTTGCAGGTGGTATTTATGGATATACTAAGAATCCACAAAAAGCATTTATCTATGATGCAAGTTATGTGAAATTAAGAGAGGTAACTCTTACATACACCTTTCCTTCAGCATTAGTTTCTAAATTGCAGTTGACAGATTTAAGACTTTCTTTAATAGGTTCTAACTTATGGATCATCCATAAAAATCTTCCGGATGCAGATCCAGAAAGTGGACTTAGTTCAGGTAACTTGTCTGCAGGTTATTCAGGAGGTTCTCTTCCTACAACAAGAAATATTGGTTGTAACCTAACATTAAAATTCTAAATCATGAAAAAAATACTTTTATTAATATCTTTTGTTAGTGTTGCAATGTCATCATGCAGTACTGATATTACAGATATGAATGTTGATCCAAAAAGACCAACTACAACCAAGCCGGAATATATGTTTACTAATGCTGAAAAGAAATTAGTAGACCAGATGGCAAGTACAAACGTAAATATTAACGTTTTTAGATTATTTGCTCAGCAATGGGCAGAAACTACTTATCCAAACGAAAGTCAATACGAGCTTACTGTTAGAAAAATTCCTGATGCTCATTTTCGTGTTTTGTACAGAGATGTATTAGCTGATTTTCATGATGCAAAAGGGATGATTAAAAGTCAGGTTACTGAAACAGACGAAGCTGCTCTTATTAACCAAAATAAATTAGCTCTTATTGATGTTTTAGAAGCTTATGCATATAGTATCCTCGTAGACACTTTTGGGGATGTTCCTTATACTCAGACAGGAGATATTGTAAAATATCCTTTACCAGCTTATGATGATGCTCAAACAATTTACAAAGATCTTATAACAAGATTAACTGCAGATGTTGCTGTATTGAAAAAAAATGCTGCATATGCTAACTTTGGTGGTGCTGATATTATTTACGCAGGTGATGCAGCAAGTAATGCAAAGTGGGTAAAATTTGCTAATTCATTAATCGTAAGATTAGCTGTAAACATTTCGGATGTTGATGCAACATATGCTGCTACTCAGGTTCAGGCAGCTATTGCTTCTGGCGTAATGACTGCTAATACAGATAATACTAAATTAGTATACTTAACTACTTCAGGGAATCAAAACCCATTATATGCTGATTTAGTTGTTAGTAAGAGAGATGATTTTATTCCGGCTGAAACTTTTGTTGCAGCAATGGATGCTGTTGTTCCGGGTGGAGACCCAAGAATGGCGAAATATTTTGTGAATGCTACTAAGCCAGTTCCGGTTATTCCCGCGGGTAGAACTTATGTAGGAGGTACTTATGGTGAAGCTAACGTTTTTGCAACATATTCGCACATTACCGCTACATTAAATAAAGCTGAGTATCCTGCTACAATATTTGACTTTTCTGAATTGAATTTCTTATTGGCAGAAGCTGCTGAGAAAAATTTGATCCCGGGAGGTTCAGCTGTGGCAAAAACATATTATGATGCTGGAATTACTGCTTCAATGGCGGATTGGGGAGTAGCACCTGCTGCTATAACAACTTACTTAACACAACCTAAAGTAAATTATTTAAGTGCAGGAAGTGGAGCAACATGGAAAGAAAAAATTGGTATGCAAGCTTGGTATGCTCTTTATAACAGAGGATTTGAGGCATGGACATCTTATAGAAGATTAGATTTCCCTGTATTAAAATCACCAACAGCTGCTATAAATAAAAATATCCTGACAGTTCCTGTAAGATACACATACCCTGGTCTTGAGCAATCTGTGAATGGTACAAATTATACTAAAGCTGCCGCTGCTATTGGTGGTGACTTACTGAATACTAAATTATTCTGGGACAAGTTTTAGTATTGCTTTTATGATGGTTAATTTGGATTCTGAATAAACTCAATCATATAAAGTAAAAGCTAACTTAGAATAGTAAACAATAATTATTTTGAATTTTTTAGAACCCCGATTACAATTTTTGTAATCGGGGTTCTTGCTTAAAATAGTATCTGTTGAGATATTATATTATCTATTATGTTTTTTTATTTATACGTTTTTATCTTTTACCTTTGCTTCATCAAATTTTATCGAAATAATTACATATAAAGCCATCAAATGAGAATATTCATTTTTCTATATCTATTAGTTGTACCAACTTTATTGTTTTCTCAAGAAAAAACTACTCCTAAAAAAGGTTTAGACATGAACACAAAATATTCAAGTATAACTGATACCGTAAAGAAGAAAAAATCATTAGTTGCAACTATTGACCAATATCAAATTATTACATTAGAACATGACACAACATACATAGACACTTCGTTAACACTAAAAAGTGCCTATAAGCAAAACCATCTTAGAAAAGATACTTTTGGGCTTTTGCCTTTCTCAAACATTGGGCAAACCTATAATACATTACAATATAATTTAACAAGTTTTTCGCCGTATCCTGAAATTGGTTTCAAAGGCAAACACTTTAATTATATGGAAGCTAATGAAATTAAATATTACTCGGCAGCAACTCCGTTAACCGAATTATTTTTTAATACAACAATAAATAAAGGACAAAACGTAGATTCATTTATTACATTAAATACATCTAAAAATCTTAATTTTTCTATTGCATACAGGGGTTTACGTTCAGAGGGTGATTATATAAACCAATTGGTAAGTGCCGGAAATTTCAGATTTACCACAAGTTATGCAACAACAAGTAGAAGATATGCTTTAAATGCGCATTTTACTTCTCAGGATATTTCGAATGAAGAAAATGGCGGGATAACGACACCGACAGATTTTGAAAGTGATAATAAAGATTATAAAAATCGTCAGCGTTTACAAGTTTACCTCACAGATGCTAAGTCGCTATTAAAAGGAAGACGCTTGTTTTTTGACCATGCTTTTAGGATAAATCCAACAAATGGGAGTAATAATTTATATGTAACACATCAGTTTAATTACGAATATAAATACTTCGAATACAATCAGCCAACTGTACTATCTACGGTAGATGGCGAGCAGATTCAGCGTTTTGGAGAGTCTTATGCAACAAGTAATATTAATGATCAGACTCGTTATGAAAAATTATATAATAAAGTTGGAGTTGCTTATGAGAATTCGCTATTGGGGAAATTCAATTTTTTTGTAGACGATTACAGATCAAATTATAAATATGACAGAATTATAGTTTTTAAAGATGGAAGAACTATTCCGGATAATATATACCAACAGATTAATAATTTTGGAGGACAATATGAATATCAGAAAAACAAATGGAACGGTCGTTTTTTATATTCAAGATCAATCACAGATGTGTCACTTTCTGATTTAGATGCTAAGTTGAGATACAATTTGAATGATAAAATACAGTTTGATTTTAGATATAGAAACGTCAATAAATTGCCAAATAACAACTATAATTTATATCAAAGTAGTTACGTAAAATACAATTGGTCGAATAACTTTAAGAATGAAAAAATAAATTCTCTTAGTGCAAATGTTTTTACACCTTGGCTGAATGCAGAGGTTGAATATTCAGTTTTAAAAGATCATTTGTATTTTAAAGATATTTCGACAGCACAAGAAATTGCAGATCAGACTCAAATTATAAGCCCGGCACAATACGGAAATGCGATTAATTATTTGACAATAAAAGCGAGCAGAGAGTTTAAGTTTGGACCTTTTGGTTTTGACAACACACTTTTGTATCAAAAAGTAGATCAATCTGATTTAATTTTAAATGTGCCTGATTTTGTAACCAGAAATACATTCTATTATTCAGGATATTTTTTCAAAAAGGCATTATATATGCAAACCGGAGTCGTGTTTAATTATTTTACTAAATATTATGGTAACGATTACAATCCGGTTGTTGGAGAGTTTTTTATTCAGGAAAATAAAAAAATCGGAGGTTATCCGTTATTCGATTTATTTGTAAATGCGAGAATTCGCCAGACTCGATTTTATTTAAAAGCAGAACACATCAATGCTCTGTTTTCTAAAAGCGATTATTATTCAGCGCCTAATAATCCTTATCGTGATTTTGTTATCCGATTTGGTTTGGTTTGGAATTTCTTCCAATAGAATTAGGTTCTTATTACATTAAAAACCAAATATTAAATTTAAATAAAAATGGACTTTTCAAAAAACATTTTAGAAACAATTGGTAATACACCATTGGTAAAACTCAACAAAATTGTTGCTGAAATTGATGCCTTGGTATTGGCAAAAGTCGAAACTTTTAATCCGGGTAATTCTGTAAAAGACAGAATGGCCGTGAAAATGATTGAAGACGCAGAGGCAGATGGCAGATTAAAACCTGGAGGAACTATTATTGAAGGAACTTCTGGAAATACAGGAATGGGATTGGCTCTTGTAGCAATCATAAAAGGATACAAGTTAATTTGTGTTATATCAGATAAACAGTCCAAAGAAAAAATGGATATTTTGCGTGCAGTTGGAGCAAAAGTAGTGGTTTGTCCTACTGATGTTGAGCCAACTGATCCACGTTCTTACTATTCGGTTTCTAAGCGTTTAGCGGATGAAACACCAAATTCATGGTACGTAAATCAATACGATAACTTGTCTAATTCGTTGGCGCATTATGAGCAAACAGGACCTGAAATCTGGAAACAAACGGATGGTAAAATTACTCATTTTGTAGTTGGAGTAGGAACCGGAGGAACTATCTCAGGAGTTGGAAAATACTTGAAAGAAAAAAATCCAAATATTAAAATTTGGGGAATTGATACTTATGGATCTGTTTTTAAAAAATACCACGAAACTGGAATTTTTGATGAAAATGAGATTTATTCTTATATCACTGAAGGAATTGGAGAAGATATTTTACCAAAAAATGTTGACTTTTCATTAATCGACGGTTTTACAAAAGTAACTGATAAAGATGCTGCGGTTTATACTAGAAAAATTGCTCTTGAAGAAGCTATTTTTGTTGGAAATTCTGCTGGAGCCTGTATTAAGGGCTTGTTGCAGTTAAAAGAACATTTTAAACCTGATGATGTTGTTGTGGTTCTTTTTCACGATTCAGGAAGCCGTTATGTTGGTAAAATGTTTAATGACGATTGGATGCGCGAACGTGGATTCCTGGAAGAAAACGTAACCAAAGCCGAAGACGTAATTAAGGATCATATCGATAAACAATTGATCGTTGTTCGTACTGAAGAATTGGTTTCCCATGCAATTGAGCGTATGAGAAAATATAAAATTTCTCAAATTCCGGTTGTAGACATTAACGGATTTGTTGGTTCTGTAGATGAAACAGATTTGTTTAGAAGTTATGTTGCGGATAAAAATGTAGCCGAAAAACCAATTAAAGAAGTAATGGGAAAACCTTTCCCAATTGTAAAATTAGGAACTCCAATCGAAGAAGTTTCTAAATTGTTTACCAAAGAAAACGATGCAGTTTTAGTAGATCTTGAAAATGGAAACCATCATATTATTACAAAATATGATATCATTGGATCTATAAAATAAGACATTTTTTTATAATTTTATAAAACCATAAATCTAATTATCGAGATTAGATTTATGGTTTTTTTTAGCTTAAATAGATTTTAAAATGAATTTTACCGCAATAGATTTTGAAACTGCTACAGGGTATCATCCGTGTTCTGTTGGGATTGTTACTGTGCAAAACGGAATAATTGTAGACGAATTTGTCACTTTGATTAAACCGCCTAATAATGAGTATAATCCATTTACAATTCAGGTTCATGGTATTTATCCGAGAGATACAATAAATGCAAAATCGTTTCTACAGGTCTATCCTGAAATTGAAAGAAGATTAAAAAATAGGGTAATAGTAGCACATAACGAAAGTTTTGATCGTAACGTTTTGCTTAAATCAATGGCACTTCACGGTTTAGATTATGAAGATTTAAATATTGCTTCAAAATGGGAATGTACCGTTAAGATTTATAAAGCAAAAGGTTTAAAACCAACAAAATTGAGCGATTGCTGCCGGGAAATGAAGATTCAGTTAAACCATCATGAAGCATTATCTGATGCACGAGCTTGTGCTAAGTTATATATGTTGAAATAAATTTAACTATAAATTGTAGGATTAATATTATTTTTAATTAAATTTAGGCTTTTGTAAATCATTGTAAAAGCCAAAAAATGAAAGAAGATTTTCTTCATTATCTCTGGAAATTCAAGAAGTTTGAAACCTTGAATTTAAGAACTACACAAAACGAACCTGTCATTATTATTAAAACAGGTGATTATTTAGAGCTTTCAGGCCCGGATTTTTTAATGCCCAGATTATAATTGGAGATCAAAAGTGGGCAGGAAATATCGAAATTCACCTAAAATCTTCTGATTGGTATGTGCATCATCATGAAAAAGATATTGCATACGAAAATGTAATTTTGCATGTCGTCTGGGAGCACGATGCGGAAATTTTTAAAGAAAACAACATTCAAATTCCAGTTTTAGTTTTAAAAGATTATGTTTCATTTGATGTTATATCTTCCTATAAATCACTTCTTGCACCAAAATCATGGATATTCTGTGAAAGACAAATTTCGGAAATAGATGATTTTGTTTTTAAAAATTGGAAAGAAAGGCTGTTTTTTGAACGATTAGAACGCAAGTCAAAATTTATTTACGATTTGCTTGAAGAAACAAATCAGGATTGGGAGGCTGTTTTATTCTGTTTATTAGCAAAGAATTTTGGTTTAAATACAAATGGAGTTTCTTTCTTGCAAGTGGCTAAGGCTATTCCATTTTCGGTTATTCGAAAAGAAAGTTTCGAAGTTGAAAATCTCGAAGCTTTATTTTTAGGAACTGTTGGTTTATTAGATAAAGAAGGAGAAGATGTTTATTTTACAGACTTAAAAATTAGGTATTTCTATCTTCTGCATAAATACCAATTCGAAAAATGTCATATAGATTCGGTTCAGTTTTTTAAACATCGACCGGATAATTTCCCTACGATTCGGCTTTCGCAATTGGCAAATTTATATAGCAAACATCAAAATCTATTCTCTAAAATTATAAGTCTAAAAACGGTTAAAGAAGTATATGGTTTACTTAGGGTTTCTGCTAGTTTATATTGGCAAAACCACTATCAGTTTGATAAAGAAAGTCCAATGAAAGCGAAAACTTTATCAAAAGCATTCTTAGATTTAGTGATTATAAATACAATAATTCCGCTTCAATTTGCTTATTCCACCACAAGAGGTGAAACAATTTCTGAAGATCTAATTGAGTTCATGAATGAAGTTGCGCCAGAGAATAATACAATTATAAGTAAGTTTAAATCTTTTGGGATCCTGTCTAAAAATGCTTTTGAAACTCAAACTTTATTAGAACTTAAAAATGAATATTGTAATAAGAGAGCGTGTTTAAAATGCGCATTAGGCATGGAGTTGTTGAAGAATAATTAAGATAATCTGGTAATTTAATAATTAGAAAATGTGCCAATTAGATAATTTTGTACTTTTGTTCACCTGAAGAATGTCGAATATCATCCTGAGCGTAGCCGAAGGATAAATCTAAAACCAACTATGTCTGCTATTTTAAAACTAAAATTCTTTTTCGAGAAATATGGATTTCATGTTTCCTCAAGATTAGCTGACAAGCTTGGAATGCGTGTAACGAGTGTTCGATTATTTTTTATTTATATTTCGTTTGTAACGGCTGGTTTGGGCTTTGGAGTTTATCTTACCCTTGCATTTTGGATTCGATTAAAAGATTTAATTCGTTCAAAAAGGACCTCAGTTTTTGATTTATAAAATAAAAAAAACTCCATTAGTTGCTACTAATGGAGTTTTTTTATGAAATCATATTGATATTTATTCTGTTTCAGCTTCAGTATTTGGCTGGTTAAGTTTGGCTCTTTTTTTACTATATCCAAAATAAACTAAAATACCAATCGCTAACCATCCAAGTGAAAGTAATTGAGCATCTAAACTCAAGTTAATCATTAGATAAGTGTTGATTGAAATACCACAAACGGCAATTACTGGAAGAGCAGGAACTTTAAAAGTTCTTGTTAATTGAGGTTGTTTTACTCTCAAAATCCAAACTGCAATACAAACCATTGTAAAAGCAAATAAAGTACCAAAACTAGTCATATCAGCTAATCTGTTGATTGGAGTAAAAGCAGCTACTATAGCAATAATACCTCCTAAAATCATTAAATTAGTTTTTGGTGTTCCAGAAATTGGATTTACTTTAGAAAATACAGCAGGAATTAAACCATCTTTAGACATACCAAGGAAAATTCTTGATTGTCCCATAATCATTACCATTAATACAGATATTAAACCAATAGTTGCGGCAATTGTAATAATAAATCCAGCCCAGGCTTGTCCGGCAATATCAAATGCATAAGCAACAGGTGCTTTTATAGCTTCAGGATATTTTCCTAGTGGATTGAAATCTTTATAACTCATCATTCCGGTTAGCACTAAAGAAACAAGAATATATAATGTAGTACAAATTAATAAAGAAGCAATAATTGCAAAAGGAACGTCTTTTTTAGGATTAATAGCCTCTCCAGCTTGTGTAGAAACTGCATCAAAACCTACATAAGCAAAGAAAATTGCAGCAGCTCCAGAAACGATTCCGCCAATTCCATATGCATTATGAGTTGTTTCTTTTTCAATGATTTGAGTCGCTGCTGGAATAAATGGATGCCAGTTAGCGGTATTGATAAAGAAAAGTCCTGCAATGATTACAAAGATTACAGCAGAAACTTTAAGAATAACAATCATATTGTTTGCTTTTGCTGCGCTTTTTGTTCCCTTAATAAGTAATGAAATAACTAAAAGTACAATTAAGAAAGCAGGAAGATTCATAGAAAAACCCTCTCCAGTATAGCTGGCTGGGTCTGTTGTGAGCCATTCAGGAAGTTTAATATGAAACATTTTAAGTAATTTGTTGAAGTATCCTGACCAGGAAACCGCTACGGTCATTGATCCCATGGCGTACTCAAGTATAAGTCCCCAACCAATGATCCAGGCAAAGATTTCTCCAATTGTACCGTAAGCATAAGCATAAGCTGAACCCTCAACCGGTAGAATTGACGCAAACTCAGAATAGCAAAGAGCAGCAAAAACGCAGGCAATACCTGCAATAATGAAAGAAACTGCCAATGCAGGGCCTGCATGATAATATGCCCCCGTACCTGTAAGAACAAAAATTCCACCACCAATAATGGCACCAACTCCAATTGCAGTAAGGCTCCACTTTCCTAGAACTCTTTTTAAATTACTTTTTTTTATATCAGCTTCAAAAGCAGATATTGGTTTAACTCTCCAAATTGACATATATTATATTGGTTTATTGTTATTAAGCTCCAAATGTATTGTTTTTTGTAAAAAATAAAAACAATAATCATCTTTTAAGTTATAAAATATTTAATTATGTGATAATACCCACAAGAAACACTCTTTAAATTCTTATATTCATTAAAATTACTAGTGTTTTATAGCAGATTAATCAATTCGTAAATTAGTCATTTATTTAATACTTTTCTTAATAAAATAATTTATTTTCGCACAAATCATATTACAATTAGAAATAGAAAATGTATTAATTAATGAGTTTTAAAATATTATCAGGACTTTTTAAGTTTACAAGTCAGCAACGCACAGGGATTTTTTTGCTTTTTATACTTATAATAGTATTAAAGGTAGTTTATTTTTTTGTAGACTTTAGTCTTCCTGAAAAGTCTTTCCCTGAGAAAGAACAATGGGTTTCTCTACAAACTGAAATTGATTCGTTGAAATCAATAAAATATAATGGGGAGCCAAAAGTGTATACTTTTAATCCAAATTTTATCTCAGACTATAAAGGGGATAAACTTGGAATGTCGATTGAAGAAATTGATCGTTTGTTAGCTTTTAGAAAACAAAATAAATATGTAAATTCAACTGAAGAATTTCAGCAAGTCACAAAAGTTTCAGATTCTTTATTAAAAGTTATTTCGCCTTTGTTTAAATTTCCGGACTGGACTCAGAATAAATCTAACTTTAAGACAGAACAGAAAGAGTATACAGAGAAAACTTATTCGAAAAAAGAAAATAAAATAATAGTTTTAGATATTAATCAGGCAACTCAGGACGATTTAATTAAATTGTATGGAATAGGTGAAGCTTTGTCTTTGCGTATATTAAAACAAAAGGAGATTTTAGGCTGTTTTGTTTCTATGAACAAATGAGTGATGTTTGGGGACTTTCGCCTGAAGTAATTGCAGAATTGAATTCTCATTTTAAAGTGGTGATACCTCCAAATTTGAAAAAAATTGCAATAAATGATGCTTCTTTAAAAGAATTGTCGCAGTTTCCTTATTTCAGATATGCATTGGCAAAACAGATCGTGACAGCTCGAAGCATGAACGGAAATTTTAATAATATTGAGGATTTATCAAAAATTAAAGATTTTCCTGTTGAAAAAGCAAAAATAATTAGTTTATATTTGGAGTTCTAAAAAAATAACACACAATGAATTTTGATTACAATGAAACGCAATCAATGATTGCTCAGTCAATAAAGGATTTTGCCGATAAAAATATAAGACCTTATATAATGGAGTGGGACGAGGCTCAAATTTTCCCAATTCCTTTATTTAAAAAATTAGGCGAAATGGGATTTATGGGAGTTTTAGTACCCGAAGAATATGGAGGTTCCGGTTTAGGATATCATGAATACATTACAGTTGTTGAAGAAATTTCAAAAGTAGATCCTTCAATAGGATTATCTGTTGCAGCTCATAATTCGTTATGTACAAATCATATTTTGACTTTTGGAAATGAAGAACAAAAGAAAAAATGGCTGCCAAAACTTGCAACAGCTGAGTATATAGGAGCTTGGGGATTGACAGAACATAATACAGGTTCTGATGCTGGCGGAATGAATACAACGGCCGTAAGAGATGGTGACGAGTGGATTGTAAATGGAGCTAAAAACTTTATTACACATGCGATTTCAGGAGATATTGCCGTAGTAATTGTTCGTACAGGAGAAAAAGGCGATTCTAAAGGAATGACAGCTTTTGTTTTTGAAAAAGGAATGAAAGGGTTTTCGTCAGGGAAAAAAGAAAATAAATTAGGAATGCGTGCCAGTGAAACTGCAGAATTAGTTTTTGATGGTTGTCGCGTGCCGGATGCAAATAGATTAGGAGAAGTAGGGCAAGGATTTGTTCAGGCTATGAAAATATTAGATGGTGGACGAATCTCAATCGGAGCTTTGTCATTAGGAATTGCAAAAGGCGCGTATGAAGCTGCTCTTAAATATTCTAAAGAAAGACATCAGTTTGGACAACCTATTAGTAATTTTCAGGGAATTTCATTCAAACTTGCTGATATGGCTACCGAAATTGAAGCTTCGGAATTGTTATTGCATAAAGCTGCTTTCTTAAAACAACAGCATAAACCTGTAACAACCATTGGTGCAATGGCAAAAATGTATGCTTCAGAGGCTTGTGTGAAAATTGCAAACGAGGCAGTTCAAATTCACGGGGGTTACGGTTATACAAAAGATTTTCCTGTAGAGAAATTCTATAGAGATTCTAAATTATGTACAATTGGAGAAGGAACTACTGAAATTCAAAAAGTTGTTATTTCAAGAAACTTATTAAAAGAGTAAAATAATAATTTGGGCGTGCCCACAAAAACAAAAGCCATTTAGCAAACGTTGAGTGGCTTTTGTTTTTGTGGTCGGGCTTTCCATTACAAACGAAGTTCACTGAACTCCAATTAAAATAGATATTAAGTGAAGTAATCTTTTATATTCTTTCTTTAAGAATATAAAAGAATTTCCATTACAATCCCTCACGCAGAGAGTATTTATAAGGAAATTTATATTTAGAAAAATAATTTGGAATTTATACCTCATAATTCATAATTAATATATACTTTTGCACCCTTAACGAGAGGAGGTGTCAATATTATGTTAATTATACCAATTAAAGACGGAGAAAATATCGATA
This sequence comes from Flavobacterium sp. JAS, assembly GCF_020991455.1. GTDB lineage: Bacteria > Bacteroidota > Bacteroidia > Flavobacteriales > Flavobacteriaceae > Flavobacterium. Next base: position 65,689 of record NZ_JAJMOX010000008.1, on the reverse strand, counting down.
GAGCATTAAAGCGCTATAAAAGAAAATTTGATAAAACAGGAACTGTTCGTCAACTAAGAGCACGTACTGCTTTTATTAAGCCTTCTGTTATCAAAAGAGCACAAATTCAAAAAGCTGCTTACATCCAAAACATGAGAGATGGTTTAGAGAGTTAGTATATAGCTTTATAAAAATAATTACCGTTAGCTGTCAAAATTTTGATGCTAACGGTTTTTTTATGCTTAATTTTGAGATAAATAGTATTCTATATATAGGTGTAGGGTTTGGATTTGTATAATATGGAAAAGTGTTTATTCTTATGAAATCAAATAAAGAAGCATTTCGGGATTATCTTCAATTGGAGAAAAAATATTCTCCGCATACCGTCAATGCATATCTGAATGATATTTTGTTCTTTGAAATATTTAATAGGGAGAATTTTGAGCAGGAAAGTATTGAAAAGGTAAATTACAGTCAGATTAGAAGTTGGATTGTTTCTTTGGTCGATGCGGATATTTCAAATGTTTCTGTAAATCGAAAAATGGCTTCTTTGAAAGCTTTTTATAAGTTTCTTTTAAAAACAAAGCAAATAGAAGTGAGTCCGATGTTGAAGCATAAGGCTTTGAAAACACCAAAAATTATTCAGATTCCTTTTTCTGAAAAAGAATTAACAGATTTAATGTCTGATATTGATAGTCCTATTGGTTTTGAAGAGGTAAGGGATAAGCTTATTGTTGATTTGTTTTATACTACGGGAATGCGAAGAGCAGAGCTAATACATTTAATGAAGAGTAACGTTGATTTGTCTTCTAATGTAGTTAAGGTTTTAGGGAAACGAAATAAAGAACGGATTATTCCGATTTTGCCTGTTATTGTGGAGCAGTTTGGTATGTATTTGCAGGAAAGATCTCAGCTTGAAAAGATAGTAGATGGAGATTATTTTTTTATTTCTCGAAAAGGGTTAAAATTGAGTGAATCTTTTGTGTATCGATTAATAAATTCTTACTTTAGTAAAGTCTCTGAAAAGGTAAAAAAAAGTCCACATGTGCTTCGGCATACTTTTGCGACTCACTTGTTAAATAACGGAGCGGATTTAAATTCAGTTAAAGAATTATTAGGGCATTCGAGTTTGGCGTCTACGCAGGTTTATACTCATAATAGTTTAGCAGAGCTTAAAAAGGTGTATACTGATGCGCATCCTCGGAACAAATAATAGTTCTGAAATGTTTAACCCTAAAATTAGTATTATGAAGGTAGATGTTCATGCAGTTAACTTTACTGTTGACAGAAAGTTGGTAGATTTTATTCAGGAGAGAATGGATAAATTAGAAAAATATTATGATCGCGTGGTTTCGGCCGATGTTTTTTTGAAAGTTGAAAGAACAAGTGATAAGGAGAATAAGGCAGTAGAGGTTAAAATTAATGTTCCTGGGGATGATTTTTTGGTTAAGAAGCAATGTAAAACATTCGAGGAAGCAGTTGAACTTTCGGCAGAGTCTTTAGAACGTTTACTGGTAAAAAGGAAAGAAAAAATAAGAGCACATATATAATTGAACATAATTGAAAATTTTTTTCAAAAAATGTTTTGATACAAAGATAAAATAGCTACATTTGCAGTCCGTTAGAAATAGCGGACTTTTTTATTGATATTGCCAGCGTAGCTCAGTTGGCTAGAGCAGCTGATTTGTAATCAGCAGGTCGTGGGTTCGAGTCCCTCCGCCGGCTCTAAATATTTCAAATGCGATTTGAAATTGTTCATGCAATTATTGATAAAATAAAGGGGAGATACTCAAGCGGCCAACGAGGGCAGACTGTAAATCTGCTGTGTGAACTTCGCAGGTTCGAATCCTGCTCTCCCCACAAAAAAAAGAAGTTAAGATTTCGGATTGTAGGTTTTGGATTATAAAATCTGAAATCTAAATTCAAGAATCTAAAATCAGAACTCTCTGCCGACTTAGCTCAGGGGTAGAGTGCTTCCTTGGTAAGGAAGAGGTCACGGGTTCAATTCCCGTAGTTGGCTCAAGTAAGTAGGAAATTGAAAATTAATATATAACTAAGATTAAAAATTAAGTAAAATGGCAAAGGAGAATTTTAATCGTTCCAAACCGCACTTAAACATAGGTACAATTGGACACGTGGATCACGGAAAAACTACATTAACTGCAGCAATTACAAAAGTATTGTCTGATGCTGGTTACTGTCAAGCAAAATCGTTTGATCAAATCGATAACGCTCCAGAGGAGAAAGAAAGAGGTATTACTATTAATACATCACACGTAGAGTATGAAACAGCTAACCGTCACTACGCTCACGTTGACTGTCCAGGTCACGCGGATTACGTAAAGAACATGGTTACTGGTGCTGCTCAAATGGACGGAGCTATCTTAGTAGTTGCTGCTACAGATGGTCCAATGCCACAAACTCGTGAGCACATCCTTTTAGGTCGCCAGGTTGGTATTCCTAGAATGGTAGTTTTCATGAACAAAGTAGATATGGTTGACGACGCTGAGTTGTTAGAGCTTGTTGAAATGGAAATTAGAGATTTATTATCTTTCTATGAATATGATGGAGATAATGGTCCAGTAGTTCAAGGTTCTGCTTTAGGAGGATTGAATAATGATCCTGCTTGGGTTCCTAAAATCATTGAATTAATGGAAGCTGTTGATAATTGGATCGAAGAGCCAATTCGTGATACTGCAAAACCATTCTTGATGCCAGTTGAGGATGTATTTACAATTACTGGACGTGGAACTGTTGCTACAGGTCGTATCGAAACTGGTATTGCTAATACAGGAGATGCTGTTGAAATCATTGGTATGGGAGCTGATAAATTAACTTCTACTATTACAGGAGTTGAGATGTTCCGTAAAATCCTTGACAGAGGTGAAGCTGGAGATAACGTAGGTTTATTGTTAAGAGGTGTTGATAAAGAATCTATCAAAAGAGGAATGGTTATCATTAAGCCAGGATCAGTAAAACCACACGCTACTTTCAAAGCTGAGGTTTATATCTTGAAAAAAGAAGAAGGTGGACGTCATACTCCATTCCATAATAACTACCGTCCACAGTTCTACGTACGTACAACTGACGTAACAGGAGTTATTACTTTACCAGAAGGAGTAGAGATGGTAATGCCAGGAGACAACTTGACTATCAATGTATCTTTATTAAGCCCAATCGCAATGAGCGTAGGTTTACGTTTCGCTATCCGTGAAGGTGGTAGAACTGTAGGTGCAGGTCAGGTAACTGAAATCGTAGGATAATCCTATAAATATTATAAAAAGCCAGTTGATTTTCTTAACTGAAATCACTGGCTTTTAATTACGGGCGTAGTTCAAGGGTAGAATAGCGGTCTCCAAAACCGTTGATGGGGGTTCGAATCCCTCCGCCCGTGCAATAAAAAATATATCAAATGACAAAAGTTACGAATTATTTATCAGAGGCTTTCGAAGAGTTAAAGTCAAATGTTTCTTGGCCTGCTTGGGCTGAGGTTCAAAAATTGACAATTGTTGTAGCTGTATTTTCAGTTCTGTTCGCTCTGGCAACATGGGGAGTAGATGAATTTTTTGCAAAAGCTTTGGCTGGATTTTTTAACTGGTTAAAAGGATAATTTTTTTGTGATGGCAGATAATAATGTGAAAAAATGGTACGTAGTTAGAGCTGTAAGCGGACAAGAAAATAAAGTCAAAGCTTATATCGAAACTGAAATTGCCAGATTAGGTATGGGTGATTATGTTTCCCAAGTTTTAGTGCCTACAGAAAAAGTAGTTACTGTAAAAGAAGGAAAGAAAATGTCTAAGGATAAAGTTTATTTTCCTGGATATGTTATGATCGAAGCCAATTTAGTTGGTGAGATACCTCATATTATTAAGTCTATTACTAGTGTAATTGGATTTTTAGGAGAGATCAAAGGCGGAGAACCTGTTCCTTTGAGATTATCTGAAGTAAATAGAATGTTAGGTAAGGTAGATGAGTTGGCTGTTAATACAGATACTCGTGCTATTCCTTTCAACTTAGGAGAAACTGTAAAAGTGATCGATGGTCCTTTTAATGGGTTTAACGGAACGGTTGAAAAAATTAATGAAGAAAAGCGTAAACTTGAAGTAATGGTTAAGATTTTCGGAAGAAAGACTCCATTAGAGTTGAGTTTTATGCAAGTTGAAAAAGTATAATTTTTGTTACATCTATAATAACCACTATAATCGCTTCCTATGATTATGGTGTTAAATTTTTTAAAAAATGGCTAAAGAAATTAGTAAGGTAGTTAAACTACAAGTTAAGGGAGGTGCTGCGAATCCGTCGCCACCGGTTGGACCTGCTTTAGGAGCTGCTGGGGTTAATATCATGGAGTTCTGTAAGCAGTTCAATGCTAGAACACAAGATAAACCTGGCAAAATATGCCCAGTACAAATTACTGTGTATAAAGACAAATCATTTGATTTTGTTGTAAAAACTCCTCCAGCTGCTGTCCAATTATTGGAAGCTGCAAAGCTAAAGTCTGGATCAGGTGAACCAAATCGTAAAAAAGTAGCTAGTGTTACTTGGGACGTTATCAAAGCAATTGCTGAAGATAAAATGGTAGATTTAAATGCATTCACAATCGAATCTGCAATGAGCATGATCGCTGGAACTGCTAGATCTATGGGTATAACTGTATCAGGAGATGCTCCTTTTTAATTAAGAGAAAGAAATGGCAAAATTAACAAAAAAGCAAAAAGAGGCTGCTTCAAAAATTGAAAAGAACAAACTATACTCTTTAAAAGATGCAGCTGCATTAATTAAAGTTATAGCTTCTGCAAAATTTGATGAGTCTGTTGATATCGCAGTTCGTTTGGGTGTAGATCCAAGAAAAGCGAATCAAATGGTTAGAGGTGTAGTTACATTACCTCACGGAACTGGTAAAGACGTTAAAGTATTAGCATTGGTTACTCCAGATAAAGAAGCGGAAGCTAAAGAAGCTGGGGCTGATTATGTAGGTCTTGACGATTATTTACAAAAAATTAAAGATGGTTGGACAGATGTTGATGTTATCATTACTATGCCAGCTGTTATGGGTAAATTAGGGCCATTAGGTCGTATTTTAGGACCTAGAGGTTTAATGCCAAACCCTAAAACAGGTACTGTAACTATGGATGTTGCAAAAGCTGTTGCAGAGGTTAAAGCTGGTAAAATTGACTTTAAAGTTGATAAAACTGGTATCGTACATGCAGGAATTGGTAAAGTTTCTTTTGGAGCTGAGCAAATTTATGACAATGCACACGAAATTATTCAAACATTAATCAAACTTAAACCAACTGCTGCTAAAGGTACCTACATTAAAGGTATTCACCTTACAAGCACTATGAGTCCTGCAATTGCATTGGACCCTAAAGCAGTATAATTGGTAGTTAATAATTTTTAGTATGACTAGAGAAGAAAAATCAATCGCGATTGAAGATTTAACTGCACAGTTAGCTGGTACAAATATTATTTATGTATCTGATATTTCTGGATTAAACGCAGAAACAACTTCAAACTTGAGAAGAGCTTGTTTTAAAGCAGGTATTAAATTAGAGGTTGTAAAAAACACTTTGCTTGCAAAAGCAATGGAAGCTTCTGCTAATGACTATGGTGATTTACCTTCAGTATTGACTGGTAATAGTGCTATATTTATTTCAGATGTTGCAAATGCACCTGGAAAAATAATTAAAGATTTTAGAAAAAAATCGGCTAAACCTTTATTAAAGGGAGCTTATATTAACTCTGAAATTTATATTGGAGATGATCAATTAGATGCATTAGCAACTATTAAATCTAAAGAAGAACTTCTTGGAGAACTTATTGGATTATTGCAATCACCAGCACAAAGAGTTATCTCTGCTTTACAAAATCAATTCGCAAACAGCGAAGAGACAGAAGCATAATAACAAACGCAGGGAATGTTATTTCCTTGCTGCTTAATTAGCGCACAATAAATAAATTATATTTTACAAATCATTTTAAACGATAGAAAAAATGGCAGATTTGAAACAATTCGCAGAACAATTAGTTAACTTAACAGTTAAAGAAGTTAACGAATTAGCAACAATATTAAAAGACGAGTATGGTATCGAGCCTGCTGCTGCAGCTGTAGTAGTTGCTGCTGGTGGTGGAGAAGGTGCTGCTGAAGAAGCACAAACTGAATTTACAGTTGTATTAAAAGAAGCTGGTGCTTCTAAATTAGCAGTTGTAAAATTAGTAAAAGAACTTACAGGTTTAGGTTTGAAAGAGGCTAAAGATGTAGTTGACGGTGCTCCAAGTAACGTTAAAGAAGGTGTTTCTAAAGAAGAGGCTGAAGGTCTTAAAAAATCATTAGAAGAAGCTGGAGCTGTAGTTGAGCTTAAATAATTCAACTCAGTTTTAAGAACTAGGTTTAGGTCTTGAGTTAACTCAATGACCTAAACCATTTTTCGTATAATAAAATATATCAAGTTTTATTATCAAATAGTTTAAAATACGAAAAAGTTTTTGATCAATACGAAGAAAAAAAATTGAACTGAATCTTTACCGGTTTATTTTTAAAGATGTATTGATTATAATAAGAAAGTATAGATTAAACAGTGTGTTTTTACACAAAAAAATTACTTTTTTTTAATCAAAATTTTGTCCATTGATGATAACAAATCAGACTGAAAGATTGAATTTTGCCTCTACAAAAAATATCCCTGACTATCCAGATTTTCTAGATGTTCAGGTTAAATCTTTTAAAGATTTCTTTCAATTAGAAACGAAATCTGACGAAAGAGGCAACGAAGGGTTGTACAACACCTTCATGGAAAACTTTCCAATCACAGATACAAGAAACAACTTTGTATTGGAGTTCCTAGATTATTTTGTTGATCCACCACGTTATACAATTCAAGAATGTATAGAGAGAGGTCTTACTTATAGTGTGCCTTTAAAAGCTAGGTTAAAACTATACTGTACAGATCCAGAACACGAAGATTTTGAAACTATTGTACAAGATGTTTATCTTGGAACAATACCTTATATGACTCCAAGCGGTACTTTTGTAATCAATGGTGCTGAGCGTGTTGTAGTATCTCAACTACACCGTTCTCCTGGGGTTTTCTTTGGACAATCATTCCATGCAAATGGAACAAAACTTTATTCTGCCAGAGTAATTCCTTTTAAAGGTTCTTGGATAGAATTTTCTACAGATATCAACAGCGTAATGTATGCTTATATCGATAGAAAGAAAAAATTACCAGTTACAACTTTATTCCGTGCAATTGGATTCGAAAGAGACAAGGATATCCTTGAGATTTTCGACTTAGCTGAAGAAATTAAAGTTTCTAAAACTGGTATTAAGAAATATATTGGAAGAAGACTTGCTGCGCGTGTATTGAACACTTGGCACGAGGATTTCGTTGATGAAGATACCGGGGAGGTAGTTTCTATCGAACGTAACGAAATCATCCTTGATAGAGATACTATTATCGACAAAGATAATGTTGAAGAAATCATTGATTCAAACGTTAAATCTATTTTGTTACACAAAGAGGATAATAATCAAGCAGATTATGCGATTATCCACAACACGTTACAAAAAGATCCAACAAACTCTGAAAAAGAAGCTGTAGAGCACATTTACCGTCAGTTGCGTAACGCTGAACCGCCTGATGAGGAAACTGCTCGTGGTATTATAGATAAATTGTTCTTCTCTGATCAACGTTATAACTTAGGTGAAGTTGGTCGTTATAGAATGAACAAAAAACTTGGTTTAGATATCCCAATGGAAAAGCAAGTGCTTACCAAAGAAGATATCATTACCATTGTAAAATATTTGATCGAATTGATCAACTCTAAAGCAGAGATTGATGATATTGATCACTTATCAAACCGTCGTGTTAGAACAGTTGGAGAACAATTGTCTCAACAATTCGGTGTCGGTTTAGCACGTATGGCTAGAACTATTCGTGAGAGAATGAACGTTAGAGATAACGAGGTGTTTACACCAATTGACTTGATTAATGCTAAAACATTATCATCAGTTATCAACTCTTTCTTTGGTACTAACCAGTTGTCTCAATTTATGGATCAAACGAATCCATTAGCTGAGATTACACACAAAAGAAGACTTTCTGCACTTGGACCTGGTGGACTTTCGAGAGAGAGAGCTGGATTTGAGGTTCGTGACGTTCACTATACACACTATGGTCGTTTATGTCCGATTGAAACTCCAGAGGGACCAAACATTGGTTTGATTTCATCTCTTGGTGTTTATGCAAAAGTTAACGGAATGGGTTTCATCGAAACGCCATACCGTAAAGTTACAGATGGTGTAGTTGATTTAGTAAGTACACCTATCTATTTAAGCGCTGAAGAAGAAGAAGGAAAAATGATTGCTCAGGCAAACATTGAAATGGATGCAACAGGTAAAATTACTGCTAGTAATGTTATTGCCCGTGAGGAAGGTGACTTCCCGGTTGTTGAACCTTCTGCAGTACATTATACAGACGTTGCACCTAACCAGATTGCTTCGATTTCGGCTTCATTGATTCCTTTCTTGGAACATGATGATGCGAATAGAGCCTTGATGGGATCTAACATGATGCGTCAGGCGGTTCCTTTGATCCGTCCGGAAGCACCAATTGTTGGTACAGGTTTAGAGCGTCAAGTGGCTTCAGATTCTAGAGTATTGATTAATGCTGAAGGAGATGGAACTGTAGAATATGTTGATGCTAATATCATTACTATCAAATACGACCGTACTGAAGAAGAAAGAATGGTTAGTTTTGACTCTGATGAAAAAACATACAACTTAATTAAATTTAGAAAAACCAATCAAGGAACAAGTATTAACTTGAAACCAATCGTAAGAAAAGGTGACAGAGTAATTCTTGGACAAGTATTATCAGAAGGATATGCTACTCAAAATGGTGAATTAGCTTTAGGTAGAAACTTAAAAGTTGCGTTCATGCCATGGAAAGGGTATAACTTTGAGGATGCGATTGTAATTTCTGAAAAAGTAGTTCGTGATGATATTTTTACTTCTATCCACGTTGATGATTATTCATTAGAGGTTAGAGATACTAAGTTAGGAAATGAAGAGTTAACAAACGATATTCCTAACGTTTCTGAAGAGGCTACTAAAGATTTAGATGAAAACGGTATGATCAGAATTGGAGCAGAGGTTAAACCTGGCGACATTTTGATCGGAAAAATTACACCAAAAGGAGAATCAGATCCTACTCCGGAAGAGAAATTGCTTCGTGCAATCTTCGGGGATAAAGCAGGTGATGTAAAAGATGCTTCATTAAAAGCTTCTCCATCTTTACACGGTGTAGTTCTTGATAAAAAATTATTTGCAAGAGCCGTAAAAGATAAACGTAAACGTACTCAGGATAAAGATGCTTTAGGCGCTTTAGAAATGGAGTTTGAAACTAAATTTGTTGAATTAAAAGACAGATTGGTTGAAAAATTATTCTTGATCGTTAACGGAAAAACATCTCAAGGTGTAATGAATGATTTGGGTGAAGAAGTTTTACCAAAAGGTAAAAAATATACTCAAAAAATGCTTTACGCAGTAGAAGATTTTGCTCACTTAAGCAAAGGTCAATGGGTTGCTGATGATGCTACTAATAAAATGGTTAATGATTTAATTCATAACTATAAAATTAAGCTGAACGACTTACAAGGATCTTTAAGAAGAGAAAAATTCACTATTACAGTTGGAGATGAATTACCATCTGGAATCTTGAAATTAGCGAAAATTTATATCGCTAAAAAACGTAAACTGAAAGTAGGGGATAAAATGGCAGGACGTCACGGTAACAAAGGTATTGTTGCAAGAATCGTTCGTCATGAAGATATGCCTTTCCTTGAAGACGGAACACCGGTAGATATCGTATTGAATCCACTTGGGGTACCTTCACGTATGAACATTGGTCAGATTTATGAGACTGTTCTTGGATGGGCTGGACAAAATTTAGGTAGAAAATTTGCTACTCCAATTTTTGATGGTGCTTCTTTAGATCAAATTAATGAATTAACTGATGAAGCTGGAGTACCACGTTTCGGACATACACATCTTTATGATGGTGGTACTGGAGAGCGTTTCCATCAAGCTGCAACTGTGGGTGTAATTTACATGCTTAAATTAGGACACATGGTTGATGATAAGATGCACGCACGTTCTATCGGACCATACTCGTTGATCACTCAACAACCACTTGGAGGTAAAGCTCAATTTGGAGGTCAGCGTTTTGGAGAGATGGAGGTTTGGGCACTTGAGGCTTATGGAGCATCAAGTACACTTCGTGAAATCTTAACAGTTAAATCGGATGACGTTATTGGTAGAGCTAAAACTTACGAAGCTATCGTTAAGGGTGAGTCTATGCCGGAACCAGGATTACCTGAATCATTCAATGTATTAATGCATGAATTGAAAGGTCTTGGACTTGACATTCGTTTAGAAGAATAATAAGTATTAGGTAGTTGTCAGTCCCGATTTTTATCGGGGCTGATTACTCATTTATAGAAGTTTTTAGGATTTATACCCGTAACCCGTTCCGATTTTTTATATAAACCCTAAGAGTTTTATAATTAGCGCTTCAAAATAATAGAGGTTTGAAGTTTAGAGAAGTAACCCGAGGTAGTAGTTTGCTGATTTAATTTCGCTTAAAGCGGAAAAAAATCAGAAATCTAAAATCAATTTTTTAATTGCAGATAAATCAATAGTAAAAACTATGATGAACAATAGAAATAACAATAAAGATAAAAATCCTATAAAAAGATTTAATAAAATCTCGATAGGATTAGCTTCACCAGAATCTATCTTGAAAGAATCAAGAGGAGAGGTGTTGAAACCTGAAACAATTAACTACAGAACTCACAAACCAGAGCGTGACGGACTTTTCTGCGAAAGAATCTTCGGACCTGTTAAGGATTTTGAATGTGCTTGTGGTAAATATAAAAGAATTCGTTACAAAGGTATCATCTGTGACCGTTGTGGTGTTGAAGTTACAGAGAAAAAAGTACGTCGTGACAGAGTTGGACACATCAACCTTGTTGTGCCAATTGCTCATATCTGGTATTTCCGTTCTCTTCCTAACAAAATTGGTTATATCCTTGGTCTTCCGTCTAAGAAATTAGATATGATTATTTACTACGAAAGATACGTAGTAATTCAAGCTGGTATTGCTAAAAATGCTGATGGAGAATCATTGCAAAGATTAGATTTCTTAACAGAAGAAGAATATTTGAATATTTTAGATACTCTTCCGCAAGAAAACCAATATTTAGATGATATGGATCCTAATAAATTTGTTGCCAAAATGGGAGCAGAGTGTATTATGGATTTATTGGCTCGTATTGATTTAGATGCTTTATCTTATGAATTAAGACACAGCGCTAACAACGAAACATCTAAACAACGTAAAACTGAAGCTTTAAAAAGATTACAAGTTGTTGAGTCTTTCCGTGAGTCTAACTTAAACCGCGAAAATCGTCCTGAGTGGATGATTATGAAAGTGGTTCCAGTTATTCCACCAGAATTACGTCCGCTTGTGCCACTTGATGGAGGTCGTTTTGCAACTTCAGATTTGAATGATTTATACCGTCGTGTAATCATCCGTAACAACCGTTTGAAAAGATTAATGGAGATTAAAGCTCCTGAAGTTATCTTAAGAAACGAAAAACGTATGTTACAAGAATCTGTAGATTCATTATTTGATAACACTCGTAAAGCTTCTGCTGTTAAAACAGAATCTAACAGACCATTAAAATCATTATCTGATTCCTTAAAAGGTAAGCAAGGACGTTTCCGTCAAAACTTACTTGGAAAACGTGTGGATTATTCTGCTCGTTCGGTAATTGTTGTTGGTCCTGAATTAAAATTATTCGAATGTGGATTGCCAAAAGATATGGCATCTGAGTTATACAAACCTTTCGTTATCCGTAAATTGATAGAAAGAGGTATTGTTAAAACAGTAAAATCTGCTAAGAAAATTATAGACAAAAAAGAGCCTGTAGTTTGGGATATCCTTGAAAATGTAATTAAAGGTCACCCAGTATTACTTAACCGTGCTCCTACGTTACACAGACTTGGTATTCAAGCTTTCCAACCAAAATTAATTGAAGGAAAAGCGATCCAATTGCACCCATTAGTATGTACGGCTTTCAACGCCGATTTTGATGGGGATCAGATGGCGGTTCACTTGCCATTAGGACCAGAGGCTATTTTAGAGGCACAATTATTAATGTTGGCTTCTCATAATATCTTGAACCCTGCAAACGGTGCGCCAATTACTGTACCTTCTCAGGATATGGTCTTGGGTCTATATTATATGACCAAAGAACGTATCTCGACTCCAGAACATGTAATTTTAGGTCAAGACTTAACTTTCTATTCTGCTGAAGAAGTAAATATTGCATTAAACGAAGGAAGATTAGAATTGAATGCTCGTGTAAGAATCAGAGCAAAAGATTTTAATGACGCTGGAGAATTAGTGTTCAAAATTATTCAAACAACTGCAGGACGTGTATTATTTAATGAAGTAGTACCTGAAGCAGCTGGATATATCAATGATGTATTGACTAAGAAAAACCTTAGAGATATTATTGGACACATTTTAAGTGTGACTGATGTACCTACAACGGCAGCTTTCTTGGACAATATGAAAGATATGGGGTATAAATTCGCATTTAGAGGAGGTTTATCATTCTCTTTAGGTGATATTAGAATTCCAGAACAAAAAACAAAATTAATTGCAGATGCCAGAGAGCAAGTTGAAGGTATTTCTGTGAATTATAACATGGGTCTTATTACCAATAACGAGCGTTACAATCAGGTTATTGACGTATGGACTTCTGCAAATGCACAGTTAACGGAGTTAGCAATGAAAAATATTAGAGAAGACCAACAAGGTTTCAACTCTGTATATATGATGCTTGACTCTGGGGCGAGGGGTTCTAAGGAACAGATTCGTCAGTTAACTGGTATGCGTGGTTTGATGGCTAAGCCTAAAAAATCTACTGCCGGTGGTGGTGAGATTATTGAAAACCCGATTCTTTCTAACTTTAAGGAAGGTCTTTCGATTCTTGAGTACTTTATTTCTACTCACGGTGCTCGTAAAGGACTTGCGGATACGGCTCTTAAAACGGCCGATGCTGGATACTTGACAAGAAGGCTTCATGACGTTTCACAAGATGTTATTGTAAACATCGAAGATTGTGGAACTTTAAGAGGTGTTGAAGTTTCTGCTTTGAAGAAAAATGAGGAAATTGTTGAATCTTTAGGAGAAAGAATTTTAGGACGTGTTGCATTGCAAGATGTTATAAATCCTCTTACGAATGAAGTATTAGTTCAGTCAGGTCAACAAATTACTGAGGCAATCATGAGAACTATCGAAGCTTCTCCGATTGAAAGAGTAGAGGTTAGATCTCCATTAACTTGTGAGGCTTTAAAAGGTATTTGTGCTAAATGTTACGGTAGAAACTTAGCTACCGGAAAAATGACACAAAGAGGTGAAGCAGTAGGAGTTATTGCAGCTCAGTCTATTGGAGAGCCAGGTACACAGTTAACACTTCGTACGTTCCACGTTGGAGGGGTTGCTGGAGGTATTTCTGAAGAATCTAGTATTGTTACAAGATTCAACGGTAGACTTGAGATTGAAGATTTAAAAACTGTAAAAGGTGAAGACAGTGAAGGTAATGCGGTTGATATCGTAGTATCACGTTCAACGGAATTAAAATTAGTTGACGAGAAAACTGGAATCGTTTTAAATACACACAATATTCCTTACGGATCTAGTATTTTCGTTAAGGATGGTGAAGTAGTTACTAAAGGATCTGTGATCTGTAAGTGGGATCCATATAATGGTGTAATTGTTTCTGAATTTACTGGTAAGATTGCTTACGAGGATTTAGAGCAAGGACAATCGTTCATGGTTGAAATCGATGAGCAAACAGGATTCCAGGAAAAAGTAATTTCTGAAGCTAGAAATAAAAAATTAATTCCAACTTTATTGGTTTACGGTAAAGAAGGTGAATTGATTCGTTCGTATAACTTACCAGTAGGAGCCCACCTTATGGTTGAGAATGGAGAAAAAATTAAAGCAGGTAAAGTATTGGTTAAAATTCCACGTCGTTCTTCTAAAGCAGGAGATATTACAGGAGGTTTACCAAGAATTACTGAGTTGCTTGAGGCTCGTAACCCTTCAAACCCAGCGGTTGTTTCTGAAATTGACGGTGTTGTTTCTTTTGGAAAAATCAAAAGAGGTAACCGTGAAATTGTTATCGAATCTAAATTTGGTGAGATTAAAAAGTATTTAGTTAAACTTTCTAGCCAAATCTTAGTACAAGAAAATGACTTCGTAAGAGCAGGAGTACCATTGTCTGACGGTGCAATTACACCAGATGATATTTTAAGAATTCAAGGACCAGCTGCTGTTCAACAGTACTTAGTAAATGAAATTCAAGAGGTATACCGTTTACAAGGGGTAAAAATTAATGACAAGCACTTTGAGGTAGTTATTCGTCAAATGATGCGTAAAGTAAGAGTTCAGGATCCAGGAGATACATTATTCCTAGAAGATCAATTAATTCACACTAAAGACTTTATCGTTCAAAATGATAAATTATACGGTATGAAAGTAGTTGAAGACGCTGGAGATTCTGCTGTATTGAAACCAGGTCAAATTATTTCTCCTCGTGATTTACGTGATGAAAACTCATTGTTGAAACGAAATGATAAAAATCTTGTTGTAGCAAGAGACGTAATTACTGCAACTGCAACACCAGTTTTACAAGGTATTACAAGAGCTTCGCTACAAACTAAATCATTCATCTCTGCTGCTTCTTTCCAAGAAACAACAAAAGTACTTAACGAAGCTGCTGTAGCTGGTAAAGTAGATGATTTAGAAGGATTAAAAGAAAATGTAATTGTTGGACACAGAATTCCTGCAGGAACTGGTATGAGAGAATACGATAATACTATCGTAGGATCTAAAGACGATTACAATGAAATGATGGCTAATAAAGAAGAATATATTTATTAATTAGGGAAACTATGAGTAATCCGAAACAACAACAAGAGCAGATTAATATTGAGTTGGACGAAACTATTGCAGAAGGAATTTATTCTAATCTTGCAATTATCAATCACTCATCATCAGAATTTGTTTTAGATTTTGTGAGCATTATGCCCGGTATTCCTAAAGCCAAGGTAAAGTCAAGAATTGTCTTGACACCACAACATGCTAAAAGATTATTGAAAGCAATTGGTGAAAATATTCATCGCTTTGAAGCCGCTCATGGCGAAATCAAAGAGACAGAACAAGCACCAATACCGCTTAATTTTGGTCCGGCAGGACAAGCATAAATTAATAAAAGCCCCAGTAATGGGGCTTTTTTTTGCGTGATAATTAAAATTAGATGTAGTTTACCCGATTTAATTCTACTTTCGTCGACTAAATTTCTTTATGTTATTGTATTGGTTTAATTTAGATATTCTTAATAAAGAAATTAATTTTTTGAAATATAATGACTTAGTATAAGGTTGGTTTAATTCAAATTAAAAAAAAGCGCTAATGAAAATTAGCGCTTTTTTTATGGTATTTATAGAATGAAATTTAATCAAATTCAGAAGTGAAGAATAATTTTACACTTGGATATTTGTTTTGTGTCATTTGAATTGTAAAGTCAGAATCGGCTAAAAATACCAATTGACCATATTTATCATGAGCCAGGAATTTCTGTTTGATACGTTTAAATTCTTTAAACTCATCATTTTTGGCATCATCAGGTTTTACCCAGCAAGCTTTGTGAACAGGGAAATTCTCGTAAGTACATTTCGCACCATATTCATGCTCTAAACGATATTGAATAACTTCATATTGTAGCGCTCCAACAGTTCCAATTACTTTACGGTTGTTCATTTCTAATGTAAACAACTGTGCAACACCTTCATCCATTAACTGATCTACTCCTTTATCCAATTGCTTGGCTTTCATAGGGTCAGCATTATTAATGTATCTAAAGTGCTCTGGAGAGAAACTTGGAATTCCTTTGAAACTCATTATTTCGCCTTCTGTTAAAGTATCTCCAATTTTAAAGTTTCCGGTATCGTGTAAACCTACAATATCACCAGGGTATGAAATGTCTACAATTTCTTTTTTCTCAGCAAAGAAAGCATTTGGACTAGAAAATTTTAGGTTTTTCTTTTGACGTACGTGGTAGTAAGGTTTGTTTCTTTCAAAAGTTCCGGAAACAATTTTTATAAATGCTAAACGATCACGGTGTTTTGGATCCATATTGGCGTGTATTTTAAATACAAAACCGGTCATTTTTTCTTCTTTAGGATCAACCAAACGAGTTTCAGAATCTTTTGGTCTTGGTGATGGAGCGATAGTAACAAAACAATCTAATAATTCACGAACTCCGAAATTATTTAAAGCCGAACCAAAAAACACCGGTTGAATTTTTCCATCTAAATAATCCTGACGCTCAAATTTTGGATAAACTTCATCAATTAATTCTAATTCTTCACGTAGTTTTTCAGCTGCTTTTTGACCTACAATTTTATCTAATTCAGGATTGTTTTGAACATCAGAGAAAGCGATCGTTTCTTCAATGTTTTTACGGCTGTCTCCGCTAAAAAGGTTGATATTTTCTTCCCATAAATTATAAATTCCCTGGAAATCATATCCCATACCAATTGGGAAACTTAAAGGAGTAACTTTTAAACCCAATTTTTGTTCTACTTCATCCATTAAGTCAAAAGCATCTTTTCCTTCACGGTCTAATTTATTGATGAAAACAATCATCGGAATGTTACGCATTCTACAAACTGCAACTAATTTTTCAGTTTGTTCCTCAACCCCTTTTGCAACGTCAATTACAACAATAACGCTATCAACAGCAGTTAAAGTTCTAAAAGTATCTTCGGCAAAATCCTTGTGTCCCGGAGTATCAAGGATGTTGATTTTTTTATCTTTATAATTAAAAGCAAGTACAGATGTTGAAACCGAAATCCCTCTTTGGCGTTCGATTTCCATGAAATCACTCGTTGCTCCTTTTTTAATTTTATTGTTTTTTACAGCACCCGCTTCCTGAATAGCCCCTCCAAACAACAATAATTTTTCAGTTAAAGTTGTTTTACCGGCATCGGGATGCGATATAATTCCAAATGTTCTTCTGCGTTGTATTTCTTTTAAAAAGCTCATATTTCGTATAAATAGGTTGCAAAAGTACTATTAATTACGGCTTAATAAAAATATTCACTTCCTAAATTAGGAACTCTTTTGTTTTATTAAAGATAATGTACAGGCAAAAAATAAGGCTGCTTTTTGGGAGCAGCCTTATTATAGTCTAAATTTAAAATTACTGATTAATAGACCAAACTGAATATCCTTTTGGAGGACATTGTATTTTTACCCATTTGTCTGCCTGAGTTGTTGGATACCAAGTTGAATTTCCTGTAAAATCCTTAATTTGTGTATTTGCCCAATTAGTCTGAATCCATCTTTCTTGCCAAACGTCTGAATTGTTGATGTAAACAACCAATCCTGGATTTCCGTTGTAACCATTTCTTCTGGCAATGTATTCATCATTATCAGAATATAAAATTGAAGTTGTACCAGTTGCTTTGTTGTTATGAATCCAAATCAAGTTGTTTAATTTGTTTTTATCCAACCATTCCTCATAATCTCTGTAGAAAATTGTTGGATATCCTTCATGGGTCAATATATAAGAATACGCTAATAATTTATTCGAAATTTCATCTGTATCGTGATTAGTCACAAACGTAACGGCTTTGTATGGGTTTCTCTTCCACATCATGTCGTCGTTTAATAATGCAAGATTGTTTCCGTCAAATGCATCATTCATTTTGTAATAACAAGCAAAATCAAACACAGAGCTGTTAGCACTGTTGGCCCAGTTATTTAATATATCTACATTAGAATCCCATAATTCACCAACAGAAAATCCACCTACATTAGCATTCCAATCGTGTATAACCCATGGAGCAAAACCTTTTACGTAATCAAATCTCCAGCCATCAAATTTCATGGTATTTTTGTAGTATTTACCGACTCCGTCAGTTCTAAGCCACAACCAATTTTGAACATTTGGAGCAGCGTGGCATAAATCTGGAAATCCTCCAAAAGCTCCTTCATCATTATTACCATAACTGTTTTTGTAAAAGTCATTGTATGTACGTGGGAATTTTCCTGAAGCTACCCCGGTAAAGTTTGTCCAAGTACTGGTTCCAGTAAAAGGATTAGCTTCAGATTGGCCTCCACTATTGTGATTAATTACAATATCGGCATATACTTTTAGGTTTTCAGTATGAGCATTGGTGATCAAATTTACCAACTCAGTTTTAGATCCGAATCTGGTTTCTGTAGAACCATTTTGGTTGTAGTCTCCAAAATCAAAATAATCTGTAGGATCGTATCCCATAGAGAAAGCTCCGTTTTGAGCTTTTGAAGCAGGAGGTAACCAAATAGATCCAATTCCTGCATTGCCCCAAGCGGCTACTTTACCGCTTACGGTATTCCACCAGGTTCCACCAGCGGGAACATCCCAGTAAAAAGCTTGCATCATGACTCCGCCACCAGGATTGTCTACATATTTTCCTGTTGAAGATGAGCTGGAAGATCCTGTACTGAAGGGTTTTCCGTCATGATGCGTAACATTAATGATTTCAAATTTCTGACTTTCAGCTTTTGAATCGACTTCGTTTGTTTCATTTTGCGAGCAAGAACAGAACAGTGCTGTAATTGCTGCAAGAAAATAAATCTTTGCATTAGGTTTTTTCATAATCGAGATTTGGTTAAGGTTAGATTAATAAAGTTGTAATTATATATTTATAAGCTTTTAAAAACGTACTATTCGTAATTTTTGCACCTATAAATTATAAATTACGCATCTAAAGTATATATTTTTTAGTTCGATCAGTTTTGATGAGAAAATAGTTATACAACGAAAACGTTGTAGTGTTAAAAACTTTTTTTTAGTGAGTTGTAAATTAACTATTTGTAATTTGTTGTGGCTTTGATAAACGCTGGATTCATATAGGAATTAAAGCGATGATTTTACTTTTCTAAAAAGATTAATCTCTTATAATGCGCCTTTCTTTTATGAAATTTAAATGTGCTCCATATAATTTTTTGTTAATAGTATAGCTGATAGTTGTATTATGTAATTGAATTGCTATTTTTGTTCGGTATAAGTTAGAAGAAACTAGATCTTAATTATTTAGTATTTTTAGAAGAATTTCCAAAATACAGATTAGATTGATTTTTAGTTCGAAAAGAAATTTTGAAACAAGATCTTACATTCAAATTAAATTTAAAATAATGTTATTAAAAAAATTACAGCTAAAAACAATTGATTACAAGTTAATGTTGACAATATGTTTTTTACTTTTTTTCAACTCAATTATTTCGGCTCAGGAAATTATTAAAGATACTGTGATTAAGAAACCAGTTGAATTGCCTTCTGGTCAAAAGCTGAAAGTTGATGGAATTATCGCTAATGTTGGAGACTACATTGTTTTAGATTCAGATATTGATAAAGGATATTTAGAGATTACAGCACAAGGTGGTTCTATAAAAGATATTACAAGATGTCAGATGCTTGGAAAACTTTTAGAAGATAAACTATATGCACATCAGGCAATTCAGGATAGTATCATTGTTAGTGATGCCGAGGTTAGAAGCATGATGGATGATCGATTGAATTATATGGTTCAGCAAGTTGGAGACATCAATAAAGTAGTTGCTTATTATAAGAAGAATTCTGTAGAAGAATTTAAAACATATTTTGCAGACATTTTAAAAGAGCAAAAGCTAGCTCAGGAAATGACTAAAAAAATCGTTGATGCAGTAGAAATAACACCTGAAGAAGTTCGTAATTTCTTTAAAAAAATACCAAAAGAAGAATTACCAACTTTTGGAGCAGAGATGGAAGTAGCACAAATTGTGGTAGAACCTAAAGTTTCTAAAGAAGATGAACAAAAGGTAATTGACAGATTAAACGCGATTCGTAAAGACGTTCTTGAAGGATCTAGTTTTGCTACAAAAGCAGTTTTGTATTCACAAGATCCAGGATCATCGCCAACCGGAGGTTTTTATAAAATGACAAGAAAAACACCTTTTGTAAAAGAATTTAAAGATGTGGCGTTTAGTTTGGGTGAAGGCGAAATCTCAGAGCCTTTTAAAACCACTTTTGGATATCATATTATTCTGGTAGAAAAAATAAAAGGACAAGAGGTTGAATTACGTCATATTTTAATTGCACCAACGGTTTCTGAAGACGCTTTAAAAGAAGCTAAAGAAAGAATTACTACTATTAGAAATAAAATTGTAAGCAAAGAAATTTCTTTTGCTGATGCTGCCAGAACAGAATCTGACGAAAAAGAAACAAGAGCAAACGGAGGAACATTAGTAAATCCTAATACTCAGGATACACGTTTTGAGTTGACTAAAATGGATCCAACATTATACGGTCAGGTTTCTAATTTAAAAGATGATGAAGTTTCACAACCACTTTTAAATGTAGATGATAAAGGTAAAAAAACATATAAATTAATTACTGTTACCAATAGAATTGACGAACACGTTGCTGATTATGCTAAGGATTATACTAAAATTAAAGAATTAGCATTAAAAGAAAAGCAAATCACGACAATTTCAAAATGGTTTGATACAAAAATAAAAGATACTTATATCAAGGTTATTGGAGAGTACAGAGATTGTAATTTTGTATACAATTGGTTGAAAAAATAATTTTTATTAAATAAAGAAAAAGAGTTAGTTTTATGAATCCATAGTACTAACTCTTTTTAATTTAAAATATATTCATAAATGTCTGACGTAACAGCAATTCACAATCTAGTTGAAAAACGAAACGAATTAAAAGCCGAAATAGCAAAAATCATTGTAGGGCAAGATGCCGTTGTAGATCAAATTTTACTTTGTATATTTTCTGGAGGGCATGCGCTTTTGATTGGTGTTCCTGGATTGGCAAAAACTTTAATGATTAATACTTTGTCTCAGGCTCTAGGTTTAGATTTTAAAAGAATTCAGTTTACGCCGGATTTAATGCCATCGGATATTTTAGGAAGTGAAATCCTGGACGAAAACAGACACTTTAAATTTATTAAAGGACCAATTTTTTCGAATATAATTCTTGCTGACGAGATTAACAGAACTCCGCCTAAAACGCAAGCAGCTTTGCTTGAAGCAATGCAAGAACGCTCGGTTACAATTGCGGGACAGAATTATAAATTAGATTTACCTTATTTTGTATTAGCAACGCAAAACCCAATTGAGCAAGAAGGAACTTATCCTTTGCCTGAAGCGCAATTAGACCGTTTTATGTTTGCTATTAAATTAGAATATCCAAGTTTTGAAGAAGAAGTACAAGTTGTAAAACGTACAACATCTGATGTTAAAACAACAATCAATCCATTATTTACAGCTCAGGAAATTATTGATTTTCAACATTTAATTCGCCGAATTCCAGTTGCTGATAATGTTATTGAATATGCTGTAACTTTGGTGAGTAAAACACGTCCGGATAATGCTTTATCAAATGATTTTGTTAAGAATTATTTAGATTGGGGAGCAGGACCAAGGGCGTCGCAAAACTTAATTTTGGCCGCAAAAGCACATGCAGCTTTCAATGGTAAATTTTCGCCGGATATTGAAGATGTAAAAGCAGTTGCAACCGGAATTTTAAGACACAGAATTATTAAAAACTATAAAGCAGATGCAGAGGGAATAACTGAAGAAGTTATTATTCAGAAGTTGATGTAAGAGAATATAAAAACTTAAAAAAGCCTAACAGAAATACAAACTCTGTTAGGCTTTTTTTTTATAGCGGAGTTTTGCTGGTTTCGTTTACAAGGCGAATTGGTTTATTGTAAAAGAGTTTGATCAGTAATACTTCAACAAGCGAAGTATATTTTTTATTGTCGCATTCGTACCACCAGTATGAAAAATATTGAATGTTATTTTTCTCCATTCGAACAAAATATATTTCGTCATTATTTTTCTTTACCGCTTTTGATTCTATTACTTTATAACCATTTCCTGTCCAGCAAATCAACGGATTGTGTGCTGGTGTTTTAATGTAAATGAGTTTTTCAGGAGTTACAATTTTAAAAACTTCCTTATTTACCCAAACACCTTTACTAATATTATAGTCCGAGTTTATATTGTCAAGTAATTTGTAATCTTGTTCTTTTTTGATTTCTAAACTAGTAGCAAAAAGAACTAATACTCCAGCTGTAATTGGGATTAAATTGAAATTATTGCTTTTGTCGTTTGTAATTGCTTCTTTTTTAGGTTTAAAAAATCGAATTAAAAATAACATTGGAGCAATTTGATAAAACACAAAGCAAAGCAATCCAATAGCATAATGCAGTGTATTCTCTTGAGTACAATTAAATAGAATTAGCGTTATGATTCTGAAATAATTCGAAACAATATTGAGTAAAATCAGAAGAAAACAGAACAAGAAAATTTGTTTGATATTAAAGTGTTTTTGCTGTTTTCTTTCTTCTATGGTTAATAAAAAAGCTCCGGCAAGCAAACCTGTCTTAAACATAGACAAACCCATACAAGCTGTGTCAATGGTTATTTTTGCATGGTTGATGTAAAAATTAACGCCTTCAATCTTATCTATAAGAATGAAGTTTTTTAAAGTTAGATAAACACCATAACAAAGAGTTTGTTTGATTTCGACTGTTAGATAATCAAAAAAAGTATTAAAAAGAGAAGAAAACAATATGATGCAAATAAAAGCAATGAACGAAAATTTGCGTGTAAAACTATAATAGACAAAACACGTAAATAAAGATAAAGCTAGAAAGTGCAATGATTTGGTATGCAGACGATAGCTAATGAATTCTAATAGAAAGATTAATCCCAAAAGGGGATAGTTCATATTAAATGAAGTTTTTCTACCCCCGATAAGAAATAATGCAATGGAAAAAACAATCCCAAAAAGATTACTGTCAAGACCATTTAATACAATGGTATAGTTTATCCCAAAAAGGAAAACTAAAATAAAAAGGACAATTGTTTTTTTGTATTGAACTAAAAAAGGATTCATTAGATAATTTGCTTTTTGGTTTTTCTGTAATAAAAGAAAAGTGCTGCTGATCCAATAATGATCAATAACCATTCGTGTGGCTCAGGAACGGCGCCATCATTATTGATAGAAGCATTTCCCAGAGTGTTCACATTTTTTTCGATTCCATTGTTTTTATAGTCTTCTTCGGTTTCAAGAACAATCAAAGAGGATATTGGAGTAACAATATTGGCGTCTTTGGCTAAGTCAACATATTGATTGTTGGCTAAAGAATCGTTTTGAATTTTAACTTGCTCTTCGAGAACCTTTCCAAAAGCATACATTCTGTAAATATGATTTGGTCCGTTGCTCTTTATAGAATCGGTTTTTGCATTTTCTGTAATTGAAATGTGTGCAGGTTCAATATTGACGGTATTTTTTTCGGTTTTGTATAAAACAAACTGATTTTGCTCAATTAATTTCAAACAATTTTTAGAACTAGTTTGGAAATAATCAATGTATTTCTGCTCTTTTACAGTCTGCCAAAATGGATTAATGTCAGAAGAGATATTGATTACTTTTAAATTTCTCTCTTTTGTTCCGATTCTTATTTTCTTTAAATAATCGGATTCTTCAAGTTCTTCAAAATTGGCAGAGAAAGTTCCGGATTTTGTAATGATTAAACTGTTTGGTGTAATTTTATAAAGTGGCAATAAAGAATAATGTAAATCTGCGAAGTCTAATTCAATAGCTTTGAAGTTTTCTTTATTAATAGTTTTCTTTTCTCCATTTATATAGACAAACAAATTCTTTTTATCCAGATTTACAAAAGATTCTATTTGTTTGGTAGTCCAGCTGCTGTTTAAATCCAATATAATTTCTGAAGGTTTAAATGAAATGACTGTTTTCTGAATGTCTTTTACTTCATAAATTTTATTTTTCCATGCAAATGAGCTCGATTGCGAGTTTTTGATTATCGGCATATTGGCTTCCCAATTGTCTAAACCTTTTGATTGATTGATATAAAAATGATTTTTTAGTTCGAAATCTTTACTCGTTTCTATTTTTTGATTTCCCACAACCTGAATTCGTGAAATAGTTTGAGCATTCGAAATATTTGGACCTTTTATAGAAAGACTTTGATATTTCATTTGATTATCTTCAACTTTTAGAGGAGTTGTAAAACCACATTTAAATTCCCTTGGATTTGCATTATTAATTGGGAAAACTCTAACTACAACTTTGTTCCCCTCTTTCCATTGCATCAATGACGGATCGCGGTTTTCTACACCAACAATTTGTTTATAGGCCTTTTGAGCTTTCTCTTTTGTAGTCAAAACACCTTTTCGTTCAATTCCATTTACCCATAAAGAAAGTGAAGTCGCAACAGAACCTTCTGGTAGCTGAAATGAGTAAATTGCTTCCTGATTTCTCCATGAACCTTCATCACTGGCAATCTTCATTGTAATTTCGGTGTAAGCCAAACGTGCCTCAGGGTATACTTTTACATCTTCCTTAATGCTTTTAGTAAATAAATCTTCACCACTCCATAATTGCTCCTCTGTTTCTAATCGTTTGTCAAAGTTTGATTTCAAAATATTAATTCTGTCATCATTACTTAAATCAAGATCTTGGCAGAACAAGTAAGCAAGAGAAATAATCGGGTTGTGGATTTTTCTTTCATTGTATTGTTTAGTACCAAACGAATCAAAGCTTCCAAAAGAAAATATATCGTGAAGTGGGATGTAAACGATGTCTTTTTTAAGTAAAATCTCATTGAAAAAATTTGGCTTTAAGTTCTGAGAAACTGAAATATAATTTGGCAAGTCTTCATCTTTATCAAATGATTTCATTGTAATAGATTGCGCTATTTTTCTGCTTTCGATACTTAATCCTACGGTAAAAGCTGCGATGCCAATTAGTACAATCAAAAAACCGGTACCAAAAGAAATATAATTGACTTTGTTTTGGGTTAGATTTCGTACGACTGTCAATAGATGAATAATAATAACCAGTGCCGGAACCAAACCGTAGAATCCCATTCCTAAAGCTATGATTCCCATAAAGGAAACTGGCATAATTGGAATAAGATACATTGCAAAGTATATAATGACTCCAAAAGACAAGCCATTTATAAAAAAGGAAATAGTGTTGTTTTGATCTTCTTCTGAATTTTTATAAATAAAAAAATTGGATAAGCAAAAGGCAAGTGTTGCTAAATAAACCCAGATTGGTAAATCATTAAAAACCGGAATAAAAATGTTCAGACAAAAACATCCAATAAGCCAATTCAGGATAAGAAATGGTGTTAAATGAATGTACTTTTCTTTTTTTCTAAGAATTATAAAAGAAAGACTAGCTCCGTATATAAATTCAAATATCAAACTTAATCCAGCAATTGGTTCAAAATCACGAAAATGGAATTCTTTGGATGCAAGAGCAGTTATTAAAAGGATAGTGCTCAGGACGGTCACGGCTAAACTAATAGTAACTCCTGGTTTCTTAGTATAATTTTCTAAAATCTCTAATTTGTGTTTCATAGTTATATTTATTTAAAAGTACTTTGAGTTGCAAAGTTATAAGAAAAATTGAATTACAGTTTTTTTTTATTCATTTTTTTTAACGTGATGAAATGGTAAAAAATTTGTCTGAAAAGAAATGTGTACGGAGAGAAAAAGGTGTTACTATAACGTTGTAAATATTAATTTAGAAAGATTCTTAGCTAAAAACGAGGTAAAATCTCACATCATTTATAACAACGAATTTCGACTTTGTTAAAGAAAAGATTTTAAAATACCAATAATTCATTTTTTTAATACAAAATTGATGTTTTGACAAAAACAAGCAGTGAAAATCGTTTTTTAACAATAATAATTTTTGAAAAGGCGAGTTCTATTATATTTTTTTTAATTGTCGGCTTTAATACCTAAATTTGCGTACAAAAAAAATAAAATACCTAGAAAAGACTTTTATTATGAATATTTATCAGGATTACATTCAAGAAATTGAAGAACGAAAAGGTCAAGGACTTCACCCGAAACCAATTGATGGTGCTGAATTATTAAGCGAAATCATTGAACAAATTAAAGATTTGAATAATGAGTACAGAGAAGATTCTCTTAAATTCTTTATTTATAATGTTGTACCTGGAACGACAAGTGCTGCTGGTACGAAAGCTAAGTTTTTAAAGGAAATTATTCTCGGTCAATCTGAAGTAAAAGAGATAACTCCAGCTTTTGCTTTTGAGTTATTATCACACATGAAAGGTGGACCCTCAATCGAAGTATTATTAGATTTAGCACTTGGTAATGATGCATCTATTGCAAAAGAAGCTGCAAATGTTTTAAAGTCACAAGTTTACCTTTATGAGGCAGACACGGATCGTTTAAAAGAAGCATTTAAAAATGATAATGCAATTGCTAAAGAAATTCTTGAAAGCTATGCACAGGCAGAGTTTTTTACAACACTTCCAGAAGTAGTTGAAGAAATTAAAGTAGTGACTTATATCGCTGGAGAAGGAGATATTTCAACAGATTTGTTATCTCCGGGTAATCAGGCACACTCACGTTCTGATCGTGAGCTTCATGGTAAATGTATGATTACGCCTCAGGCACAAGAAGAAATAAAAGCATTACAGGCAAAACATCCTGACGCAAGCGTTATGTTGATTGCTGAAAAAGGTACAATGGGAGTTGGTTCTTCAAGAATGTCAGGTGTAAACAACGTGGCACTTTGGACAGGTAAACAAGCAAGTCCTTATGTTCCATTTATTAATATTGCTCCAATTGTTGCAGGAACAAACGGAATTTCTCCAATTTTCCTAACAACAGTTGATGTTACTGGTGGTATTGGTTTAGATCTTAAAAACTGGGTTAAAAAGCTTGATGCAGAGGGTAATATTATTCGTAATGAGAATAATGAACCTATTTTAGAAGAAGCTTATTCTGTTGCTACAGGAACAGTACTTACAATAAACACAAAAACTAAAAAGCTTTATAACGGCGATAAAGAATTAATTGATATTTCTAAGGCATTCACACCTCAGAAAATGGAATTTATCAAAGCTGGAGGATCATATGCAATTGTATTTGGTAAAAAGCTTCAAACATTAGCAGCGAAAGTTTTAGATATCGAAGCTCCTCTTGTATTTGCTCCATCAAAAGAAATTTCTATTGAAGGACAAGGACTTACAGCAGTAGAAAAAATCTTCAACAAAAACGCTGTCGGAATAGCTCCAGGTAAAGTATTACACGCAGGTTCAGATGTTCGTGTAGAAGTTAATATCGTAGGTTCGCAAGATACAACTGGACTTATGACGGCTCAGGAATTAGAATCTATGGCGGCTACTGTAATTTCGCCAATCGTTGACGGTGCATACCAATCGGGTTGTCACACAGCTTCAGTATGGGATAAAAAAGCTCAGGCAAACATTCCTAAATTGATGAAATTTATGAACGATTTTGGATTAATCACAGCTCGTGATCCAAAAGGTGTTTATCATGCAATGACTGACGTAATTCACAAAGTTCTAAACGATATTACAATCGATGAGTGGGCTATCATTATTGGTGGTGACTCTCATACAAGAATGTCAAAAGGTGTTGCTTTTGGTGCTGACTCAGGAACAGTTGCACTTGCACTTGCTACTGGAGAAGCTTCAATGCCAATTCCGGAATCTGTAAAGGTGACATTTATTGGAGAAATGAAAGATTATATGGACTTCCGTGATGTAGTTCATTCAACACAAGCTCAAATGCTTAAGAAATTTGGTGGTGAAAATGTTTTCCAAGGTAGAATTATCGAGGTTCATCTTGGAACTCTTACTGCTGACCAGGCATTTACATTTACAGACTGGACTGCAGAGATGAAAGCAAAAGCTTCTATCTGTATTTCTGAAGATGATACCTTAATCGAATCATTGGAGATTGCAAAAAGCAGAATCCAGATTATGATCGACAAAGGAATGGACAATGAAAAACAAGTTCTTCAAGGATTAATCAACAAAGCAGATAAGAGAATCACAGAGATTAAATCAGCTGAGAAACCAGCGTTGACTCCGGATTCTAATGCTAAATATTATGCTGAAGTTGTTGTAGATCTTGATCAGATTATCGAACCAATGATTGCTGATCCAGACGTAAACAATGTTGATGTTTCTAAACGATACACACACGATACAATCAGACCTTTATCTTTCTATGGTGGAGAGAAAAAAGTAGATCTTGGATTTATCGGTTCTTGTATGGTTCACAAAGGAGATATGAAAATCCTTGCTCAAATGCTTAAAAATATTGAAGATATACATGGTAAAGTTGAGTTTAAAGCGCCTCTTGTAGTAGCACCTCCTACTTACAACATTGTAGATGAACTTAAAGCCGAAGGTGATTGGGAAGTTTTACAAAAATATTCTGGTTTCGAATTCAACGATAATGCTCCAAAAGGTGCAGCACGTACAGAATACGAAAACATGTTATACTTAGAGCGTCCGGGTTGTAACCTTTGTATGGGTAACCAGGAAAAAGCTGCAAAAGGAGATACTGTAATGGCAACTTCTACACGTCTTTTCCAAGGAAGAGTTGTAGAAGATTCTGAAGGTAAAAAAGGAGAATCATTACTTTCTTCTACACCTGTTGTTGTTTTGTCTACAATTCTTGGTAGAACTCCTACATTAGAAGAGTATACAGCAGCGGTAGATGGTATTAGCCTGACTAGGTTTGCACCATCTCACAAGTTGTTAGTTATGTAATCACATGATTGTTAATTATAATTCAAAAGCCCGAGTATAAACTCGGGCTTTTTCTTTTCTACCTACTCTATTTTTCGTAACTTGTCATGTTCAAAATAAAAAAACAAAAACAATTATACTTATGGCTTTTGATATTGAAATGATTAAAAAAGTGTATGAGAACATGCCAGGGCGTGTTGACAAAGCACGCGAGATTGTTGGTCGTCCACTTACTTTAACAGAGAAAATTTTGTACAATCACCTTTGGGATGGAAATCCGACGAAGGCGTTTGGAAGAGGAGTAGATTATGTTGATTTTGCTCCGGATCGTGTAGCGTGTCAGGATGCAACGGCGCAAATGGCATTATTACAATTTATGCACGCCGGTAAACCTAAAGTTGCAGTACCTACAACGGTTCACTGTGATCACTTGATTCAGGCAAAAGTAGATGCCGCAACCGATTTGGCCAGAGCAAAAACACAAAGTAACGAAGTTTTCGATTTCTTATCGTCAGTTTCAAATAAATACGGAATTGGTTTCTGGAAGCCAGGAGCTGGAATTATTCACCAGGTAGTACTTGAAAATTATGCTTTCCCTGGAGGGATGATGATTGGTACCGATTCGCACACTGTAAATGCAGGTGGATTAGGAATGGTAGCTATTGGTGTTGGTGGAGCAGATGCCGTAGATGTAATGTCCGGTATGGCTTGGGAATTAAAATTTCCTAAATTAATTGGAGTAAAACTAACTGGTAAATTATCAGGATGGACAGCTCCTAAAGACGTTATCCTTAAAGTTGCCGGTATTCTTACTGTAAAAGGTGGTACAGGAGCAATCGTTGAATATTTTGGAGAAGGTGCAACTTCTATGTCATGTACTGGTAAAGGTACTATTTGTAACATGGGTGCCGAAATTGGAGCTACAACTTCAACTTTTGGTTATGATGATTCTATGAGTCGTTACCTGCGTTCTACAAACAGAGCAGATGTTGCTGATGCTGCAGATAAAGTAGCTTCTTACTTAACCGGAGATCCGGAAGTTTACGCTAATCCTGAGAAATATTTTGATCAGGTTATCGAAATCAACTTAACAGAATTAGAGCCACACTTAAACGGACCATTTACTCCGGATTTGGCGACTCCAATTTCTAAAATGAAAGAAGCAGCGATCAAAAATAACTGGCCATTACAAATTCAGGTAGGTTTAATAGGTTCTTGTACCAACTCTTCTTACGAAGATATTTCTCGTGCAGCTTCTTTGGCAAGACAAGTGAGTGCTAAAAACTTAAAAACTAAATCTCAGTTTACAATTACTCCAGGTTCAGAGGTAGTTCGTTATACCATCGAAAGAGATGGATTTATAGATACTTTCGAGAAAATCGGAGCAACCGTTTTTGCTAACGCCTGCGGACCATGTATTGGTATGTGGGACAGAGAAGGAGCAGAGAAAGAAGAAAGAAACACTATTGTTCACTCTTTTAACCGTAACTTCTCAAAACGTGCAGATGGTAACCCAAATACTTTAGCTTTCGTAGGGTCGCCAGAATTGGTAACTGCTATGGCAATTGCAGGAGATTTAGGTTTTAACCCATTAACAGATACTTTAATCAACGAAGACGGAGAAGAAGTAATGCTTGAAGCTCCAACAGGAGACGAATTGCCTCCAAAAGGATTTGATGTTAAAGATCCGGGCTTCCAGGTTCCGGCTGAAGACGGTTCAGGAGTTCAGGTTGTTGTAAGTCCAACATCAGAGCGTTTGCAATTATTGGCTCCGTTTGATGCCTGGGATGGTAAAAATATTACAGGTGCAAAATTATTAATCAAAGCATTCGGAAAATGTACAACCGATCATATTTCTATGGCTGGACCATGGTTGCGTTTCCGCGGACATTTAGATAATATCTCTAACAATATGTTAATTGGTGCAGTAAATGCATTTAACCAAAAAACAAACTCCGTTAAAAATCAATTAACCGGAACTTACGATGCAGTTCCAGCTGTAGCTCGTGCATATAAAGCAGCAGGAGTTCCATCTATCGTTGTGGGAGATCACAATTATGGTGAAGGTTCATCTCGTGAGCATGCGGCTATGGAGCCACGTTTCTTAGGGGTTAAAGCTGTATTAGTAAAATCTTTTGCTCGTATTCACGAAACAAACCTTAAAAAACAAGGGCTTTTAGGATTAACATTTGCTAACGAAGCAGATTATGATAAAATCCAGGAAGACGATACTATTAACTTTACTGATTTAACTGAGTTCGCTCCGGGAAAAGCATTAACATTAGAATTCGTTCACGCAGATGGTTCAAAAGATATTGTCTTGGCAAACCATACTTACAACGCTGGTCAAATTGGCTGGTTCGTTGCAGGTTCAGCATTAAACTTAATTGCTGCCGGAAAAGCTTAATCTTTAAGATTTAATTATACTAAAACGCTCTGTGAAAACAGGGCGTTTTTTTATTAGGAGCTATTTCCAGCTATCCGCTATATCTTTTTTATGGCAGAAAAAGCCATAAAAAAGGATACCGCTTCTATCTGGGCTAGGGCATTGGTTTTTATAAGAAAAGATGTTTTTCAAATAAATAAAATAGTCATTTCTATAAAACGTACTGTTTCAAAATGTTAACTCAATTTCTATGCTGATTCTGTTAATTTCGACCAAATTAGTTGTTAAAAAATGCGTTTTTTTTACTTTAAAAAGTTAAATTCGCCTTATCAGTAATATAATTGCTGTTTTTGAGTTTAAAATTAGAGAAATCTCGATCTCACAAGGAGAGTCGTAAATAAAGTAAATTTCAATAGATAATGGTTTTCAGGTTAATAATAGTATTGTTTTTTTTCAGTGTCGGTGCTTTTTCTCAGGAAAAATACATCAAACACACCATTTCAAAAGGAGAAAACCTTACTGTAATTGCTAAGAAATATGGAGTAAAACCAAAAGATATTGCAGAGGCAAATCCTGATGCTCCTAAAGTCCTAAAGTTAAATTCGGTTCTATTAATCCCGAATAACAATAAAAAGGGTACTACAAAAAAAACTGAAACTATTGCCAATACAACTCCTGCGGTAATTTCAAATTCAAATCTGCACGAAGTACAAGAAAAAGAAAATCTTTGGGTAATCTCAAAAAAATATAATATATCTGTTGAAGATCTAAAAAACGCAAATCCTACATTAGAAAGTGATGATCTGAAAATAGGGCAGAAGCTTAATATTCCTTCTAAAGCTATTGTTTCAATAGACAATGCAAGTAAAAACCAGAAAACAGAAGATCAGAAAATACTTTCTTCAACAGATGTAGAAGTTGTTGTTGAGGTAAAACCAAAAGAAACAAAATATATTATTGCCAAAAAATATGGAATTACAGTTGCAGAACTGGAACGACAAAATCCATCTATTAAGAGAAAATTATCCGTTGGCTATCTTTTAAAAATTAAAACCTCAAAAGAAAAAGCCGATCAGCAAATAAAAGATGCATCTATTACATCTCAAACCCAGGTTGCAGAAAAGGCTGTTGTCACTTCAGAAAATACTGGTCAGATTACAGAAGCAGGAAAACCGGAAGTTATTCCTTCAACATCAGATGTTGAAGTTGTTGTTGAGGTTTTACCTAAAGAAACAAAATATGCAATTGCAAAAAAATACGGAATAACAGTTGCAGAATTAGAGCGGCAAAATCCGTTTATAAAAGGGAAATTGCCAATTGGTTACGTATTAACAATCCGTACTTCAAAAGAAAAAGCGGAAACTCTACAAGCTTCAAAAGTTGCACTGGTTGCAAAAGATACTTTAGGTTCTCCAGTTCAGGTTGCAGAAAATTTAGAAGTTAAAAGAGATTCGTCAACAGTTGTAAGAGTAAGTAATCATTCGGATTTAGTTAATCAATTGATTGTAAATGCAACAGAGAATATTGGAGTAAGATACCGATCGGGTGGAACTACAAGAGCAGGTTTTGATTGTTCAGGATTAATGATCTGTACTTTTAATAATTTTGACATTAAGCTTCCAAGAAGTTCCATCGAGCAATCTCGAATTGGTTTCAAAGTCAATTCAGAAGAAGCTCAAAAAGGTGACTTGATTTTCTTTAAAACTAATGGAAGGCGTCAAATCAATCATGTCGGAATGGTGGTTGAAGTGCTGGATGGAGAAATTAAATTTGTTCACTCGTCTACACATGGCGGAGTAATGATTTCTTCTACTAGAGAGCCTTACTACGGAAGAACCTTCTCGCAAGTAAATCGCGTTTTACAATAATCTTCTGTCTACGAAAGTTTATTTTTCAATTCCTCAATTGGAAAAGGTTTATTTAAAAAATCAGTTACATACGGATTTTCCTCTATTAGTTTGATCTCATCAGGATCTAAAGTTGACGAGAGTACATAAATTTGAATTCCTTGTTTTGCTTCTTTACTAAGTTTGTGAAACTCTTCCAGAAACTCAAAACCATTCATAATTGGCATTTGAATATCTAGTAGAATAATAAGTGGTTGATTGTTCCTTTTATTATTGTTAAGCCATTGAAGTCCTTCTTTTCCGTTATTTGCAATAACCACTTGTTCAATACCAAGTATCTTTTTTAGCAATTGTTTTGTAACAAGCTGGTCGATTAGGTTATCATCAATTAACAAAAATAAAGATTTAAATTCCATACGAGTTTGGTATTGCTACAATAAATTTACTGCCAATATTACTTTCTGAAAACACAGAAATACTTCCT
Source organism: Flavobacterium sp. JAS (assembly GCF_020991455.1). Classification (GTDB taxonomy): domain Bacteria; phylum Bacteroidota; class Bacteroidia; order Flavobacteriales; family Flavobacteriaceae; genus Flavobacterium. The sequence continues at coordinate 32,222 of NZ_JAJMOX010000008.1, read as the reverse complement.
TTGATGTTCTCTACGGCTTCTTTTACGATATAAAGACCTAAGCCTGATCCTTTGTTTTTATTGGTACCATAATACATTTGAAAAATATGGTCTTTAAATTCATCATTGATGCCAATTCCGTTGTCGGTAACCTCAATTTTGTTAAAGCCTTCATCCATGTAGGTTTTTATAGAGACACACATTTCTTTTTTATCATTGTCTGCATATTTTATAGCATTAGAAAGTAAATTGCTGATAATGATTTTTAAACGTAAACTATCGCTTTGAACCTGATCTACTAATAATTCTTGTTTAAAAATTATTCTATTTGCGTTTTCAATATTCATTAATTGAGAGATGGCTTCATTGAACAACTCTTGCAGGCTAACAGGTTCTATTACGATTTCTTTTCGTTTGTTTTTTGAGTAATCAATAATATCACTAATAAACTGATCCTGTTTAGCAAGGCTTTGATGCATTAAATTCAGGTAGCCTTTTATTTGCTTAATATCATCCTCTAATTGTGTGATTTCGATTAATCCTTTTAAGGAAGTTATGGGAGATCTTAAATCATGTGAAGCGCTATAAACAAAACGATCCAGTTCGTGATTAACAACAATTAGGTTCTCATTTTTAGCTTCGATTTCTTTTTTGGAAACTAGTATTCTTTTTACCATTATAGAATAATAAAGACAAACACTGCAAACAATGATCAGGATGAAAATAACATTAAAAATAGTAAGGAGATATTTTATTTTTCGGGTTCCTTCACCCAGTGTATTCGAGAAATTTCGTTCGTTGATTGTGAGTTTATCGCTTAAGGTGCCAATTTCCTGAAGGAATTTTTTTTGATCGGCAACAGTTAAGATGTTGTGATTTATTTTAGTATTTATTTGTTCGCCAATAACATATAATTGAGAGATTAGTTTATCTCCCTGTCCCCATTCATTTATTGCTTTTGATAAAAAGGAAATCTGTCTGAAGTTTACAAATAACCAAATTATATCATCCAGATCCTCCTGATGATTTCTGCCTACAAGCAGTGCCTTTCGGGCTACTTGGTTGTCTCCGGCTTTTAAAAGCGTTTCACGTGCAATACCATCTCCTTGAGGAACTTTTATTTCTTCCAGATATAACTTCCATTGATTTTTGTCTTTGGTAAAAAGATATGTTATAAGATGTCGGGAAGCATCTTTTTGCCCTTTTGAGTAATGTGATTCGCCATTAACATAAGCTCTGTTAGCAGATAGAATTTTTATCGTAAAAAAATTAATGCAAATTAGTAGTGCACAAGAAATAAATACAATTACTAAAAGTATAAAAACATTTGGGAATCGTTTTTTTTTGAAAAAATGGACCTTAGACATGATTTTTGAATTTGTAGGTTGATAATTAATTTTCTGTCTTGCAAAGGTTGCTTTGTAAGCATTTTTTTTCTGTTTTTATAATCTTTTACAGAGATTTTTTTTATGATTAAATGGTAAACAAATGTTAATGAAATGTTTGATATTTTAAGGGCGATTAACTCCAATATCAAATTTAGTAAAAAAAAGGTAGAGTTTAACGGATGGTCTATTTTTTCTTGTTAAAATATTTTATATTTTATTTTTAATAGTTAAAATATTGATTTTTAATAAGTTGATTTTATGTTTGTCTGTTTGTTATTGCTCTTTTTTAATCAAAATTCAATGACTTTTGTCTTTAAACTAAATTTTTAATAAAATTAATATTATTGAGAATTGACTGTTTTTTGTTTAACTTGACTAGCCTGTTAAAAATGGCATTTTAAAGAGATGCTGTTTTTGTTGACTGAAAATTTTTCTGACGTTTAAAAAATAAGAATACATTGCACAGTATTTTAATTATATCGATTTCGCTTATTTAGATCTGGTTGCTGAATTAGAATACAATGAACTAGTTGTAATCTAAGAATTAGAGTTATAAAATTTCAGAAAAAAGTATATCTTTAACCAACCCAAAAACCAAAAAAATGCAAGAAAACGACCAGGAAAATTTTAAAAGAGAACTCGGATTATTAGACGGAACCATGCTTGTTGTGGGTTCTATGATTGGATCCGGGATATTTATTGTAAGTGCTGATATCGCCAGACAAGTAGGATCTGCCGGATGGTTAACGTTAATTTGGCTAATCTCAGGATTGATTACTATTATAGCCGCAGTAAGTTATGGCGAACTGAGTGCGATGTTCCCAAAAGCCGGAGGGCAATATGTATATCTTAAAGAAGCCTACAATAAACTGATCGCATTTTTATACGGTTGGAGTTTTTTCGCCGTAATTCAAACCGGAACTATTGCTGCCGTTGGTGTAGCGTTCTCGAAATTCGCTGCTTATCTTTATGAGCCATTAAGTGATGAAAATATACTTTATGAGTTGGGTTCTTTTAAACTCAATGCCGCGCAGTTAGTCTCTATTGTTACGATCGTTTTACTGACTTTTATTAACAGTCGTGGCGTGAAAAACGGAAAAATTCTTCAGACCGTTCTTACGATTATTAAAATATTATCATTGTTGGGGCTAATTGTCTTTGGATTAACATTAGCAGCAAAAGCTTCGATTTGGGATGCCAACTGGACAGATGCCTGGACGCCGCGTTCCTATAATGCAGAGAATGGTTCATGGTTACCAATTAGCGGAAAAGCTTTGATTACCGGGATTTCTGCTGCAATGGTTGGATCGTTATTCTCAAGTGATGCTTGGAATGGTGTGACTTTTATAGCTGGAGAAATTAAAAACCCAAAACGAAATGTAGGCTTCAGTTTGTTTTTAGGAACTTTTATTGTGACGATTATTTATGTCTTGACAAATTTGATGTATTTGGCGGTAGTTCCGTTAAACGAAATTGCGACGGCAAAATCAGATAGGGTAGCAGTTGTGGCTTCAGATTATATTTTTGGAGACATCGGGACGTTAATCATTGCAATTATGATTATGATTTCGACTTTTGCCTGCAACAACGGATTAATTATGGCTGGAGCACGAGTTTATTATACAATGGCACAAGATGGTTTGTTCTTTAAAAAAGCAGCTGTTTTAAACGAATCAGGTGTTCCGGCATGGGCACTTTGGGCGCAATGTATTTGGGCTTCGGCTTTGTGTTTGACGGGTAAATATGGAGATTTATTAGATTTTGTAATCATCATTGTATTGATTTTTTACATACTTACAATCTACGGAATCTTCATCTTACGTAAAAAAATGCCTGATCTCGAAAGACCTTATAAAGCCTTTGGATATCCATTTTTACCAATGTTGTATATCGTGATTGCAGCGGCAATTTGTGTGTCATTATTAATAACAAAATTCTCAACTTGTGGCTGGGGAGTATTAATTATGCTAACAGGAATCCCGGTATATTACTTAACAAAACCGAAAGAGTCTTAGTTTTAATTAAGTTTCTAAGTTTATTTCATAAAAAATGCCTTGTTTATAGCAAGGCATTTTTTATGAAATAATTTTAGCATAGATTAAAGAAATTAAAATAAATCTGCCAAATCTGCGAGATCTGCGTGCAAAAAAAAACTTAGAGCCTTTGTGCCTTAGTGGCAAAAACTGCAAAGCATAAAAAAAAAGACACTACTAATTTGCAAAAGCAAAAAACGTAGTGTCTTTTAATTTAAATAATCTAAAAAAGCTGTTTGTGTAAATTACACCAATTCAGTTTCAACAGATGATTTTATAGTTGAATTAATAATAGACAAGGTAAGAGGGTCTAATTCTCCGGAGAAAAAAGCTTCTAGTATTTCTTGAAATACAGGATTTGTATTTTCTACCAAAGAGAAAAGCGTCATAGACGAACGCAATTTACGTGCATCTAAATCGCCTAAAATTCCATCAGCTGATTTTCTTTTGAAAGTCAAAAATAACTCAGAAATCTCTATAAGGTGTTTTCCTAAAATAGGATGTTCTAAATATTCGGTTGCTTCTTTTAGATCGTTAATGGCATAATAATTTGCAGTATCGCTCATGCCTAATCCTTTAATCTGAGGAAAAATGAACCACATCCAGTGTGTTTCCTTTTTACCTTTTTTGATTTCAGAAAAAGCAGTAAGATAAAGTTTGTTTTGCGCATCTAAGAAACGCAATAAATCATTGTTTGAGTGAGCCATTTTGGTAATGTATATATAAAAAAAGGTTGCAAAAATAGTAAAAAAGATAGGGTCTGCCTAATAAAAGGTGCATACACTGAGTATTTTAACTTTTTGAGGAGGAATTTTCCTCGTCGTTATAAACTCATTTATAGTCATTTATAATCATTTATAATCATTCACTTCGTTTAGTCCTTCTAAAGGTTAAATTTATTCTGGGTAATACATTTTTGGCAGTTTTAGGAACCTGATGTTGCCAGAAGCTATTGGTTGTACCCGCCATTAATAAAAAAGAACCGTGATGTAAAGGGATCTCAACTTGCGGAATATCTTTACGGAATTTATGACGTAATCTGAACATTCTCGTTTCTCCAAAAGTCACCGAAGCAATAATTGGGGTTGGTCCTGAATTATGCTCTTTATCGCTGTGCCACGCAACACCATCATTGCCGTTTCGATATAAATTAAGCAACAGACTATTAAATTCAAGCTGAGTTTCTCTTTCAACACGGCCTCTAATAGTTAATAATTCATAAGTCCAGTCCGGGCCATTTTGATCTGCTCCAATATTATCTTTATCTTCGTACCAGGCAATCATTCTGGGAGCTGTAACAACTTTATCATACATTTCCATTTCATATTCTCTCCATTTAGTTTGGTGAAGTATTTTTTCATAAAAACGATCTGATTCTTCTTTGGTAAAGAAGTTATCAATCAAAATAAGTTCTGCATCAGGGAGGTCAAATATTTTTCTTCCTTTTAAACCTGTCGCAAATAATTCGGTATCGCTAAATAGTGTCATAAGTCAATACTTTAAGTTTATAGCTCTATTTTAATAAGTTCTTGTTGAAAAAAACTTTACGCGGATTTTTTTCTGCGTAAGCAAAAATCAATTGCACAATGTATTGATTGCTTTTATAAGGTGTCGCATAATTTTTTACTTCTGATGGATCAGTAATTGCAACATCTAGTGGAATATATCCCATACCATAAAAATGACCATTTTCTATCCAGATACAGCTTCTTTCTTGTGCTGTTCTTCCTTTTTCTATAATTGCAAAAGTGGGTCTGTTGCTTAATAAAAAATCAATAGCATTGTCGACTTGTTCATTGTGCAGCGAAACATCTGGTAATTCTTTTACATCATTATTTTGAAATATTTCTCCTTCTTCAGGTCTTGAATATTTGCAAAATCTATAATCAATTTCAAATTGTTCTGCCAAACTCCGCAATATATTTGTTCCTTCGTGTATACTGCTGAAATGCTCAATACAGGACTGAAATTTATTGAGTTTTCCAATTGCCAAATATTTGTATCCGTTGCGGGCTTCATATTGATAAAGGCCATATTTAGGTTCAAACCGTTTTAATGCTCTATTGTAGGTTGGCCAAAGGTGCTTGATTTCTGTGCATTCTAATAGGAGTGCCATTAACTCGTTACCACAGACTTCAAAAGAAATACTGTAGATATCCCGCAGAAAATGTTGTCTTTGGGGATTGATTTTATGTCCGCTAAAATGAGAAGCTACGCGTTTTTTTAGGTTGATCGCTTTACCAACATAAATTACCTTTTTAACTTCGTTATAAAAATAATAGACGCCTGGTTTTTCCGGTAAATTATTAAAATCCTCAGGAGGTAAATTTGGCGGTAAACGCTGATCTTGTGACGTGTTTTTGATCATTTGTTCTATATGACCTTCATCGTCCCATTCGAGTAATCGGGAAAATAAAATAGCCGTAGCAGATGCATCTCCGCCAGCACGATGCTGGTTTTCTAAAGGTATATCTAATGAATTGCAAAGTTTACCCAAACTGTATGATGCAAAACCGGGTCTGATTTTTCGTGCCGCGCGAACGGTACATAGTTTTCTTGCCGTCCATTTAAAACCTGCTTGCTCGAGTTGATGACGAACAAATGAATAATCAAAGTTGACATTATGTGCAACGAAAACACGATCAGTAAGCATTTCCAAAACTTTATCTGAAATATCATCAAAGATTGGTGCATTAGCCACCATTTCATTGTTAATACCAGTCAGGGCAAAAATCGAAATTGGGATCTCTTTTTCCGGATTAACAAGCGTTTCATATCGTTCAATCACGTTTTCTCCGTCATGAATGATGATCGCAATTTCTGTAATGCGGCTGCCACTGGCGTTTCCACCTGTGGTTTCGATATCGACTATAGCATATTCCTGTTTTTTCATTTGTATATAACGTAAATTCTTCTTTTGTTATTTAAAAGTTTAACACATAGAAGCATAGGTTTTAAAATCACGGTTTTAATTTTGAAATTTCATTCGGTGTCTCGGCAAGTTAATTTCGTGTCCTTGCGGATATGGTGCACGATGTGTAGGACTGACATCTTCCTTAATTTGACGTTGTGTTTTAAATTGATCTTTGGCATCCATATATCGCGGATCCGGAATAAAAGGCATTTTGGCCATTTTTGTAATAGTGATTGTGGGGAAATGATAATCAACTTCAACATTTCCTAACAAAAGATAACATCCGCCTCCCTGAAAAGGATACTGCGCAAGACTATCCGGAAAATGGGCCGTGTCAAAATAAGAACCTTCATGATCGATCCAGGTTCCAAAATACATTGCGCCTTTTTTAGTAGGAACGTGTTTTCTGGAGATTAAATACGCCAGCATTCGAACCTGTTTTTTGTGATGAACCACTAAATCCTTAGCCATAATATCTCCACGATATTTGGTTTGCAAGAGATCAAAAACAGTACAGGAAACAGGAAAGCTCAGCAATTCAATTTCATCAAAAGCATCTTCATATAAAGAACGTTCCAACGTAGGGAGCTTGTATTCTTTAACTGGTTCCTGCATGAGCATTAAACTTCTGTTTTCGGGTTTAAAATTGTTTAGAAGCAAACTTGCAACAACCAAAAGCTGATTTTTTGTTTTTCCTGTAAAGCGAAAAGCATCTATAAAAATCAAAATTTTCATGCTTTCAATTCCAATTGGAATGCGCTGAATAAAATCTTCTAAAGAAAGATAATCACCATTTTTCTCTCTTTCTGATTCGATTAAATGAGCCGTTTTGGATTCCAGACTCTGCAAATGCATAAAACCTAAATAAATATCGGTTCCGTAAACGGTAGTATGATATCCGCTTTTATTTACACAAGGATTTAGGATTGTTCCGCCAGACATGCGTGCTTCGTGTATATAAACTTCGGTCCTGTAAAATCCGCCCTGATTGTTGATTACTGCCGTCATAAACTCCACAGGATAATTAATCTTGAGATACAAACTTTGGTAACTTTCTACGGCGTAAGAAGCCGAGTGTGCCTTGCAAAATGAAAACCCGGCAAAGGATTCAATCTGACGGTAAATTTCCTGACTAAGCCCTTCGGGATGTCCTTTTTGAGCACAAGAAGCAAAGAAATTATCTTTTACTTTTTGCAAAGCGTCTAATGACCTTCCTTTCCCGGACATGGCGCGACGCAAAATATCTCCGTCAGCAGCAGGAAGACCTCCGTAATGTTGGGCGATTTTAATAACATCTTCCTGATACACCATAATGCCGTAAGTTTCGCCAAGATGTTCTTTAAAAACGTCATGAAAATATTCAAACTGATCTGGATTGTTGTGGCGAAAAATATATTCTTTCATCATTCCGGATTGTGCAACTCCTGGGCGAATAATTGAAGAAGCCGCAACCAGAATTTTATAATTATCACAATTGAGTCGGCGTAATAATCCGCGCATCGCCGGACTTTCGATATAAAAACAACCAATAGTTCGGCCTTGCGCCAAATAAATATTGCATACCGCTTCATCTTTAGAAATAGAAGTGTCTCGAATATCGACTTTAATACCCCGATTTTTCTCAATCAATTTTACGCTATCATCAATATGGCCAATACCACGCTGACTCAAAATGTCGAATTTTTCAAAACCAATTTCTTCGGCAATATGCATATCAAAAAGCACGATCGGAAATCCTTTTGGAGGCATTTCCAACGGCGTATAATTGGTAATAGGTTCTTCAGAAATGATAATTCCGCAAGCGTGCATACTACGCTGATTTGGGTATTTTTCGAGCATCATACCATATTCCTGAACGAATTTTACAATAGAATTGGTTTCGTGCAACGCCATTGGGTTTTTGGCCAGCATATCTAATTCTTCTTTAGGAAGACCAAATACTTTTCCGACTTCACGAAAGATAGATCGGTATTTAAATTCAACGTTGGTTCCGCAAAAAGCAACATGATCACGACCATATTTATTAAAGATATATTCTAAAATGGTATTGCGTTCTTTCCAACTCCAATCGATATCAAAATCGGGAGGACTTTTTCGATTTAAATTCAAAAAACGCTCAAAATATAAATCAAGTTCTATCGGGCAGATATCGGTAATTCCCAAACAATATGCAATAATACTATTAGCACCGCTGCCTCGGCCAATGTGCATGAATCCCTGACTGTTGCTATATTGAACAATGTCCCAGGTGATTAAAAAATAGCCACTGAATTGTAATTCATCAATTACTTTTAGTTCTTTTTCTATACGTGCTTTTGCCTGTTCGTGATTTTCGCCATAACGCCAAACCAAGCCTTTATGGGCTAATTCAGTTAGTAATGCGATATCACTTTCGCGATTTTCAGTAAAATGTTTCTTGTTTTTTGGTGTTTTAAAATCATATTCAAAATTGCAAGAATCGATTATTTGCTGAGTATTGGTTATAATTTCAGGATACTTTTCATAAAAAGGTAAAAGCGATTCTAAAGGCAACATTTTTTCAGAAGTTCTGCAATAATCAGCTTCTGTTAATTTTGATAAAATAATATTAGTATCAATGGCACGAAGAATTTTATGCAGATTAAATTCTCTTTTATTGCTAAAAGTCACCGGTTGAAACACAACCATTTTATCTATCTTATTATTATGTTCCGAAGTAAAAAGCTTAGAGATTTCATCTGACCGGATTCCGATAAATTCATTTTCACGAAGTACTGCAGGAGCATTTTCTAAAGTATAGATAATAAAAACCGACTTGAATTCCGGAGCAATTAACGGCAAAGGTTCTCCGCTGAAATTATGATCCGTTAAAAACCGATTCATTTCGCCAAGTCCGTCTGCATTTTTAGCCAAACCAATATATCGAAATTGATGATTGCAACGAAATTCTATTCCAACCAAAGGTTTAATTCCTTTTTCATCACATTTTCTTATAAAATCATAAATTCCGGTAACGGTATTAATATCTGTAAGTGCCATTGCTTTTATACCACAAGAAATTGCCTGCTTGATGAGATCATCAAGAGAAATCGTGCCGTAACGCAGAGAATGGTATGAATGACAATTGAGATACATGATTTTATTTAATACGTTTTAAAATTTCGTCTTTGTTATTTGGTTTAAAATGGGCTCCGGCGCAACGCATAACAGCGTCAAAACCGTAACGGCTTTTCATTCGGTCCATTGCGGCATAAAGCGACAACATTTCCTGAGTATCCTCAAAAAGATCTATTTGATACGTACCACGAACCAATCCGCTAAAGCGAATACCAATCAAACGCAATCGCATACGACGCTGATAAACTTTATCAAAAAGTTCCATTACATTTTTGGTCAAAATATGATCTGCCGAGGTATAAGAGATTTTACATTGTTTAGTTTCGGTATCAAAATTGGCGTAACGTATTTTAACCGTAATTGTTGAAGTTAACCATTGTTCAGACCGAAGTTGGAAAGCCAGTTTTTCGACCATTCCAACAAGTATTCTTTTGAGTTTTTCAATGTCAATTGTATCCTGAGAAAAAGTAGTTTCGGTAGAAATAGATTTTCTTTCGGTATAAGGTTCAACAGGTGTGTTATCGATTCCGTTGGCTTTTTTCCAGATATCCAAGCCGTTTTTACCAATCATGCGTTGCAATACTTCGGCAGGCATTTCAGATAAAGTTTGTATGGTTCGAATGCCAATTCTAGATAAAAGCTGAAAAGTTACACTTCCAACCATTGGTATTTTTTGAATCGATAGCGGATTTAAAAAAGCTTGTACATCATTTTCTGGAATTTCTAAATTGCCTTTTGGTTTGCCTTCGCCAGTCGCGATTTTAGAAACGGTTTTATTGATGGATAACGAAAAACTAATAGGAAGTCCGGTTTCTCTAATGACTGATTTTGCCAATTCATCAGTCCATTTATAACTTCCGTGAAAACGGTCCATTCCGGTAATATCAAGATAAAATTCGTCGATACTGGCTTTTTCCATAATCGGCGCTTTTTCCTGAATGACCTGCGTAACATTATGTGATAATTGAGAGTATAATTCCATATCGCCTTTTATAATTTTGGCTTGTGGACAAAGTTTCATCGCCATATAGATAGGCATCGCAGAACGTACTCCAAAGCGTCTGGCTTCATACGAACAAGAGGCCACAACACCACGATCACCACCACCAATAATTAGAGGTATTCCTTCTAATTGTGAGTTGGTTAGCCTTTCGCAGGATACGAAAAAGGTGTCTAAATCCATGTGTACAATTGCCCTTGCCATTTCTTCATTTTTGTACAACAAAATTAGTACAGATGATAACAATTTTTAGTATATTTGCTGTTCCAAATTATAACAAATTAATTATGTCCTTATTTTCAGATAACATCAGAGCATTGAGGGTTAAGCATAAAATATCTCAGGAGAAATTAGCTGAAAACCTTAGAATTACCCGAGGAAGATACGTTAAATATGAAGATGGAACTTCCGAAGCACCATATGATATTTTAAAGCAGATTGCTTTATATTTTCACATGAGTATCGATTTATTATTGTCTGTCGATATACGAAAGATAAACATTGAAAACTTGATAAAGTTAGAGGGTAACCGACTTATTCTGCCGATACAGGTAGATAGTTTTGGGGAGAATTATATCGAAATTGTATCTCAAAAAGCAAAAGCAGGATATCTAAACGGATATGCCGATCCGGAATATATTGAGAGTTTACAACAAGTTTCTCTTCCGTTTTTAGGACCAGGTAAACATAGAGGTTTCCCTGTAGAAGGAGATTCGATGCCACCACATGAAGACGGATCTATTATTATTGGTCGTTATGTAGAAAGGCTGGGAGAGGTGATGGATGGTAAAACATATATCCTGATTACCAAAAATGAAGGAATGGTTTATAAGCGTTTGAATAAGAATAAAAAGAATGCTTTGGTTCTGGAATCAGATAATCGATTTTATCCGAATTATGAAGTGAAAGCATCTGATATTCTTGAAATCTGGGAATACGAATGCAGCATCGGACGCAGTGATAAACGCCACGAAGCAACCGAATCGCAAAGCATGAAAGATTTACTTTTGGAGGTAAAAAGAGAAGTAATGGAGATTAAGAATAATACTTCGAATACATAATTTTTGCCACAGATTAAAAGGATTTTTGTCACGAATTCACTAATTTTGATTTAAAATAATTCGTGAATTCGTGGCAAAAAAACTTTAAAACACCTTCACAAAACCCAATCCATATTGCTGCCCGTTATAAAAAGGCATTACCATAGAAGTTGATTTGTTTTCAGAAGACGATTTAAAAAGTTTTTTGGTGATATATGGATTCATCCAATACGCCAATTTAGTACTCAAAATCCCGATTCCGGCTCCGGCAGCAACATCTGTTAGCCAATGACGATTGTTGTAAATTCTAAAAAGCCCGGTTCCTGTTGCTACGGCATAACCTGCAATTCCGTACCAAATAGATTTGTCTTTGTATTCCTGCCATAAAAATTCGGCTCCGGCAAAAGCAGTGGCTGTGTGACCGGAAGGAAATGAATTGTTAGAACTTCCGTCGGGACGTTCTTCATGTACGAGTGATTTTAAACCCAAAACAGTCGAAGCCATAATAACATACGAGGTCACAAAAATTACAGAACGATCACGCATATTATTTTTGCCTTTTACACCAAAAGCATTCAAAGCATAAACGGATGCTGCAGGTGCATATTGAGAGAAATCATCAATAGTGATTTTGTCGTCAATATCTTCGGTAACTTCATCTTTGATTTGATGGTTGAAACTCAGAAGTTGATCGCTTTCAATGCCAATAACCCCATATCCAATTAATACCCCCGGAATAATTAATTGTTTGTAATTGAATTTCAGGTTATGTGAAGTACTGTCAATTTTTGTTATGGAGTCGTTTTGTTGTGCATTGGCACTCAAAAAAACAAATAAAAACACCAGAGAAATCGTTTTGTAAAACATCTTTTGTTATTGTTATAAGTTGCAATAATAACGTATGTTCAAATTAACTATTTTGGGCTTAATCTAACCTTAAGCGAATATTAATTTCTTAGCTTTAAATGAGATAGTTGGATTAAGATTGGCTAAATATTATATTGTTTTTAAGTGTCACTCTGAGCGAAGTCGAAGATCTTTAATACTATAAAGTCCTTCGACTTCGCTCAGACGGACAATAGAAATGAAAATGGTAATTTCAAATATATTGTGTGTAAAAATATTTCTACCAAATATTTAATCTCTTCAAATATACTCTTTTAGGATTTAAATATTGGTAAAAAAAACAAAAATTAGTAAGAATGTACTGTGGGGGCTATATAAATTCCGTAGGAATGATTTATATTGTAGGAACGGATTTTAATCCGTTGAAAATGGATATAAATCTAAACATATTGTTTTGGCATTATATGTTTTTATGGAATCGGATTAAAATCCAGCCCTACAAAATTGGCTGAGCCTATGGTTCTTTTTTATACTTTCAACGAAAACCAAAATGTACTTCCTAAGCCTAAATTACTTTCTACACCAATAATACCATTTTGTGCTTCAATAAATTCTTTGCTAATCGCTAAACCTAATCCGGTTCCTGATTTTTGACTTCCGGGAATCTGGAAATATTTATCAAAAACCTTGTCTTTGTATCTTGCGTCGATGCCTTTTCCGGTATCAATTACTTGAAATACAATTTGATTATTTTCTTCTTTTAATCTGATAATAATCGTACTTTTTTCAGATGAATAGGTAATTGCGTTTGATAAATAATTAATCAAAACCCAACCTGTTTTTTCGCTGTCGGCTTTTACATCTTGTAGATTTTCATCGGCATCAATTACTAGTTTTATTTGTTTTTGTTCTGCCTGAACTTTTACAGCTTCAACAGCATAATTTACAATAGCATACGGATTGCTTTTGTCAATATTCAGCTGAATATTTCCGGTTTCCAGTTGTGATAAATTCAGTAATTCACCAGTGATTTTCAATAGCCTTTGACTGTCATCTTTTATACTTTCGACCAATTGTTTTTGATCATCGTTCATGTCGCCGGTTTTGCTGTTTTGAAGCAATTGAAGACTTAGTTTTATCGAAGCAATTGGCGTTTTTAATTCGTGCGAAACGGTGGCAATAAAATTAGTTTTTGCAAAATCAAGTTCTTTAAATAGAGTAATATTTCTAAGAATAATCACATCGCCAATATTGATTTCTTTTTCTTCGCCAGTTGGAGTTATCGTGATATTGATGGTTTCTTTATCAAAATAGCTTTCTTTTCCGTGAGCAAAAATCTTCATCGGTTGTTTTTTCTGAGAATCGGAAGCCAATTCTTTCAAAATTAACGAGCGGATTAAGTCATTTGACAAGGCTAGAGTAGAAGCCGATTTTCCGATAACATCCTCAGATTTCATTCCGATAATTTTCAAAGCTTCATCATTCACAAACAAAATGACACCTTCCTGATCCAATCCAATAATAGGATCGTGCATATTATTGATAAGTGTTTCCAGTCGTTTTTTCTCGAAGAATAATTTGTACAAATTACTGTTGTTGTATTCCTGGAGTTTCTGGGCCATTGTATTAAACGATTTTGCCAAATCTCCATATTCGTTATGATTGGTAAAATGTACACGTTCTGAATAATTTTTATTGGCAATTTCCTTAATACTCTGAGTTAGTTCCTTAATTGGATTGGCAATATTATTGGGTAAATTAACCAGCAAATTAAAAGCAATTAAAAAACATAAAGTTCCCACAATAGCAATCCATAAATTAGCATTTTCGGCAGTATGTTTGGCGATATCACTTTTCTGTTTTATGGCATCGAGATTGAGTTTCATAATTGCGAAAATATCTTGCCTGATTTGTGTTTTTACAGTTTCATTTGTGCTGTTTTTTTGCAGAAGCAAAAAATCTTGTTCAAGTTTAGTTGTTGCTTCTTTTTCACCGGGCTCAGTAACATTCTGAGTTTGTTTTTCAAGATATTCTTTAAAAGTAAGGATCTTATTATCGGTACTCATTTTAATTTCATCCAAAGACAAAATCATATTACGGGAATATTCAAGCGTATTATAATTTGCTTTCAGAATATTTTCAGTGTCTGCTTTTATCAAAAAAACAGAATATCCACTCACTAGTGAAAGTATGATAATCATTAAAAATAATAATCCAACTCCCAGATTCAATTTAGTTTTAATTCTCATGACGTTTGTTTTAAAAACAAGTTTTTTTATATATGAACCATTAAGTTATTAAGTTTCATAAAGCCAAAGCTTAATCTTTCTTAATCTCTTAATGGTAAAAAAAATTACGACAAAATAACAAGGTCTACATTCGATAAAGACAAGCTATTTAATAAGCGTCTGAAAATCGTTGTAGACAAAATTACTTTAAATAAATTCAAATGTGGTTTCCCAATGCAGACAGTTGTAATATGTTTTTCTTCAACCGCCATTAAAATTGCGTCTGCAATATTTTTATGTTCTATTTTAATCACTTCTGCGCCTAATTGTACTGCCAACTTAAAATTATTAATCAAATGGCGTTGTTTGTCCAATGCAATTTTGGTGCTGCTTTCTTTGGGCGTTTCCACATACAAAACATACCAGCTTCCGTTGTAATAACTCGCCAGACGTGCTGCTTTTCTAATCACAATTTTAGCCGTTTTATCATTACTACTAATGCAAGCCAAAAGTTTTTCGTGGCGTAAAGCGTGTAATTGAGGTACTTCATTTTCAACTTTTCGAACCACTTGACTTGCCACTTCTTTCAAAGCCAATTCGCGTAATTGCAGAATTTGATCTGATTTAAAGAAGTTTGTCAAAGCCGTCTGAATTTTATCAGCCGTATAAATTTTTCCTTCCTTCAAACGTGCAATCAAATCTTCAGAAGTCAAATCGATATTCACGACTTCATCGGCCAATCGTAAAACATTATCCGGAATTCGTTCCTGAACGTCAATATTGGTAATGCGTTTTACATCTTCATTCAGACTCTCAATATGCTGAATATTTACTGCCGAAATAACATTGATTCCCGCTTCAAGAATTTCTAAAACATCTTGCCAGCGTTTCTCATTTTTACTTCCTTCAACATTCGTGTGTGCCAATTCGTCAACAATTACAACTTCAGGTCTAAGGTTGATAATCGCTTGCACATCAAGTTCTTCCAGCTCTTTCCCTTTATAGAAAATGGTTCGCCGCGGAATCACGGGCAAACCAGATAAAAGTTCATGCGTTTCCTTTCGCATGTGTGTTTCGATGTAGCCAATTTTCACGTCAATTCCGTTTTTCAACAGCGAATGCGCTTCTTGCAGCATACGGTAAGTTTTGCCCACACCGGCACTCATCCCAATGTAGACTTTAAACTTTCCTTTTCGTGATTTCTGAATTAAATCGAGAAAGTGCTGTGCGTTATTTTTCTGTTCCATAAAAATATGCTTTAAGCAATAAGCTTTAGGCTTTAGGCTTTAGGCAGGATTGCGTTTTAAAAGCTTACTGCGTAAAGCCTATAGCTTAAAGCTAAAATGAAATCGCCAGCGAAGTTGTTACAAACGCATTTGTATTCGTTGGAAGATTGTCTTTTGTAAATATTTCATCTTTACTCGAAAGATTTCTTGCTTCTAATCTAAACATTACATTATCAGTAACTAAGTAATCAAAGTTAGCTGAAAATCCGTAAGTTTTAAAACCATTTGGAGTTTCCGTTGCGATAATAACTCCTTTTTCGTCACTGTAATACTCGCCACGAGCCGCTAATTGAATTTTATCAGTTGGTTTGTATTGCACGATCAAAACTGGTGAAAACCAAGTATCGTATTTGTTACTATTTTTAGCTGCTTGTTGGGATCCAACATCAAAACCAGCCGTAACATTTGTTTTGTCCGTTACTTTAAATTGTCCGTAAAAGTTATTAAAATAACGCCATTTTTTGTCGATATCCGGTTGTTCATTTCCAACATAAGTACTCCAATTCAAAACCACTCTGTCCGATGGTTTATAGGTAACTTGTGTTCCAAAAGCAGGCGTATGATTGCCTTCAACTTTCTCAATACGTTGCCAGCCATTCAAGTACATTCCTGCCAAATACCATTTTCCGGACTCAGACGTGTAACCAATTTTAACTCCCGTTTCATAATACGGAGAGTTTTCAGCGAGAATACTTCTCGTTAAAGTCGGACAATCTTTTCCAATTGCACTTTCAAAACCTATGTGCGCCGGCATAATTCCCGCATCAATCCATAAATTATGGCTTTGTGAAATCTTTACACCCACATTCGCCTCGTATACATTTTTCAATAAACCTTGTTCCGCCGCCATATTATATTCAGCGTAAGTTCCCGCCATTAAGGCAAAATTTCCGCGAATATTATCTTTAGAGTAATTCACTTTTGCTAGTCCTAAATTCAGGTTTACTTCATTGCTTTTGTTATAGTTATAAAAAAAGCTTGGACGAGTATGATTATCCGGTTTCCCGAAATCATAACTATAATAAACGTCTACATATCCTGAAAACGTAAGCGGACTTTTTGATTCTTCCTGTGCATGTAAATTGCTAAAACCAAAAGCGATTAAAGCGGTAAGTATAATTTTTTTCATTTTATTAATGTGGTATTTTATTAGTAGATTTATTCAGTTCGTCATTTCTGAATAAGTTTTTTAGGAGCTATTTCCCGCTATCCGTTTCAATCTTTTGTGTCTCCCGATAGCTATCGGGACCGGCACAAAAGGATTTTCACTACTATCGGGGCTAGGGCATTTGAGGTAAAAAAGGCATTTTCGTTTCCTGCAAGGTTTTCAAAACCTTGTAGGTATTAATTTAAGTTTTAGTTTGTCAACGTCTTGATTTGTCATTTCGACGGAGGAGAAATCTTCACAAGAAACTCCGCAAAGAATGTCAATCTATGTCGATTTAGCAACGAGGATTTCTCCTCCGTCGAAATGACACAAAATGAGCGAATTACTTTAGCATACCTACAAGGTTTTGAAAACCTTGCAGGATAAAACCTTAGTAACTTAGCAACTCAGAACCTAAGAACCTTTCTTAGAAAGCTCATCCAAAGCCACATTCAATTCCAACACATTTACTGTTGGAGTTCCCATAACTTTTGGCGTATTGATATTTGCTTCAACTAAAGCTTTTACTTTATCTTCGGCTAATTTTCTTTCTTTGGCAATACGTTTTACCTGAATCAAGGCACCTTCCGGAGAAATATTCGGATCTAAACCACTTCCTGAAGCCGTAACCATATCAGCCGGAATTTCAGATTTTTTTAAATAAGGATGAACGACTAAAAACGTATCAATTCTTTTTTGAACCAAAGCCAAATATTCAGCATTACTTGGTCCTTTGTTGCTTCCTGCGCTTCCTGCAGCATTATAATCTACAGCCGAAGGTCTTCCCCAGAAATAATTCGATTTATCGAATTTCTGACCGATTTTTTGGTAACCAACCACTTTTCCGTTAACGGAAATAGTTTCCCCTTTTCCATGATTTGGAGCAAATTGTGCAATTCCGTAAATCGCCAAGGGATAAATAACTGCAAACAGAATTACGGTAAGCAGTGTCAATTTTAATAGTGAAAATATAGTTTTCATTTTTTTTTGAGTTTCTAAGTCGCTGAGTTACTAAGTTGCTAAGACTAAGAAAAAAACTTAGAAACTTAGCGACTTAGAACCTCAGAAGCTTAATATTTACATAAATAAGGTAACAAGTAAATCAATTAATTTAATTCCGATAAAAGGGACAATCAATCCGCCTAAACCATAAATCAACAGGTTTCTTTTAAGGATTGCACTTGCACCAATTGGTTTATAATCAACACCTCTCAATGCTAATGGAATCAATATCGGAATGATAATGGCGTTGAAAATTACCGCTGATAAAATTGCACTTTCAGGGCTGTGTAAACGCATGATATTCAATCCTTCAAGCGCAGGAATCGCAGTAATAAAAAGAGCAGGAACAATAGCAAAATATTTCGCAACGTCATTTGCAATAGAAAAAGTAGTTAAAGTTCCGCGAGTCATTAAAAGCTGTTTTCCAATTTCAATAATCTCAATTAATTTCGTTGGATCATTGTCAAGATCGACCATGTTTCCGGCTTCTTTAGCAGCTTGAGTTCCGCTGTTCATGGCAACACCCACATTGGCTTGCGCAAGGGCAGGAGCATCGTTGGTTCCGTCACCCATCATAGCAACAAGTTTACCAAGGTTTTGCTCGTTTTTGATGTAATTCATTTTGTCCTCAGGTTTTGCTTCGGCAATAAAATCATCAACACCGGCAGCTTCGGCAATAAACTTAGCTGTTAGAGGGTTATCTCCTGTAACCATCACCGTTTTTACACCCATTTTTCTCAAACGGTCAAAACGTTCTTTCATTCCCGTTTTAATGATATCCTGTAATTCGATAACACCTTGAACCTGATTGTTTTTAATAACCACTAATGGCGTTCCTCCTTTAGACGAAATATCAATTACTTTTTGGGCAATATCTTCAGGGAAAGAGTTTCCGGCTTGAAGTGCAATGTTTTTTGCAGCATCCTGAGCACCTTTTCTAATATTGGTTCCGTCTTTTAAAATAACTCCGGAAGTTCTGGTTTCTGCGGTAAATTTTATTAAAGTAGCACCTTCAATTGATAATTTATTGGCAGTTTCGGCTCCAGCCAATTCCACGATACTTTTCCCTTCCGGAGTGTCATCTGCCAGTGAACTTAACACAGCAGATTTTATAAAATCTTCTTCTGAAACTCCTTTTGCAGGATAGAAATTTGTGGCTTTTCGGTTTCCAATTGTGATTGTTCCGGTTTTATCCAAAAGCAATACGTCAATATCTCCGGCAGTTTCAACCGCTTTTCCGGATTTTGTAATTACGTTGGCGCGCAATGCTCTGTCCATTCCCGCAATACCAATTGCTGAAAGTAAACCTCCAATTGTAGTTGGAATCAAACAAACAAATAGTGCAATGAAAGCCGCGATCGTGATGGGTGCATTTGCATAGTCGGCAAACGGTTTTAGCGTAACGCACACAATCACGAAGATTAAAGTAAATGCGGCTAATAAAATAGTCAAGGCAATTTCGTTTGGTGTTTTTTGACGGCTTGCACCTTCAACCAAAGCAATCATTTTATCCAAGAAACTTTCGCCAGGCTCAGAAGTTACGATTACTTTAATTTTATCAGACAATACTTTTGTTCCTCCGGTTACAGATGATTTATCACCACCAGCTTCCCGAATTACAGGAGCACTTTCTCCCGTAATAGCACTTTCATCGATAGTTGCTAAACCTTCGATAATTTCACCATCAGTAGCAATTAAATCACCTGATTCACAAACGAAAATATCTCCTTTTTTCAATTCAGATGAACTGATGTTTTTGATTTCTCCGTTAGGCAAAATTTGTCTTGCAGGAGTTTCTTCACGTGTTTTTCTTAAACTGTCAGCTTGAGCTTTCCCTCTGGCTTCGGCAATAGCCTCGGCAAAATTGGCAAACAAAAGCGTTGCAAGTAAAATTAAGAACACAATTAAATTATAGATAAAACTACCTTGATCTGTTGCTCCCATTAAAATGGAAATACAAACAGCAAACATAATGGCAGTTCCTATTTCTACGGTAAACATTACCGGATTTTTGATCATCATTTTTGGATTAAGCTTCACAAAAGATTGCACTAAAGCTTCTTTTACCTGTTTGCTTTCAAATAATGAATTGGATTTATTAGATGTCATTTTCTTTTATATTATTTTAAGGTAAAATATTCTGCCAATGGACCTAAAGCCAACGCTGGGAAGAATGATAAAGCAGCAATAATTGCGATTACGGCGAAAACCATTACTCCAAAAATAGAAGTGTCAGTTTTTAAAGTTCCTGCACTTTCCGGAATGTATTTTTTATTAGCCAATAATCCTGCGATTGCCAATGGCCCAACGATAGGAATGAAACGGCTCAATAGCAACACAATTCCTGTAGTGATATTCCAGAACGGATTGTTATCTCCTAAACCTTCAAAACCAGAACCGTTATTAGCGGCGCTTGAAGTATATTCATATAACATTTCTGAGAATCCATGATGTGCCGGATTGTTTAACCAGCCTGTTGCGTTTCCGCTAAACCAGTAACCCATTGCAGTATCATGTGCTGCAAAATAAGAAGCTAAAGCTGTTCCTGATAATATTAATAAAGGATGAAGAATAGCAATAAAGGCCGCAATTTTAACTTCCCGAGCTTCGATTTTCTTTCCTAGAAACTCAGGTGTTCGACCTACCATTAATCCAGAGATAAATACAGCCAGAATAATGAAAACATAGAAGTTCAGAATCCCAACTCCACAACCGCCATAAAAGGCATTGACCATCATGGCAAGTAATTCCATAGCACCGGAAACTGGCATTGAACTATCGTGCATACTATTTACAGAACCTGTAGAAATTACGGTTGTAGCAATACTCCAAAAACCTGAAATCGCTGGACCAAACCGAACCTCTTTTCCTTCCATGGCTCCGGTTGCTTGAGAGATTCCCATTTTTTCGATAGCGGGATTTCCGTTGATTTCGCTAATAACTGTTGGAATAACCAGCAGTAAGAATCCAACCGTCATGACTCCAAAAATTACATAAGATAATTTTCTTTTCTTTAGATAAAAACCTAAAGCAAAAATCATAGCAAACGGAACAATTAATTGCGCCCATAATTCAACTGCGTTGGTAAAATAAGTTGGGTTCTCTAATGGATGTGCCGAGTTGGCTCCAAAAAAACCACCACCATTTGTACCAATATGTTTAATAGCAATAAATGCCGCTGCGGGTCCGCGAGAAACTTCTACATGATCACCTTGTAAAGTTGTGATAGCATCTTTTCCTTCAAACGTCATAGGAGTTCCGCTAAATAATAGAGCAACTGCTACAATAGTAGAAAGTGGTAATAAAATACGTGTACAGCTTTTGATGAAATAATTGTAAAAGTTACCCAGTTTATCGGTAGTTCTTTCTCTCATTGCAGTAAAAATCATTGCCGCAGCTGCCATTCCAACACCAGCAGAAACAAATTGCAGGAACATTAAGAACATTTGTGACAAGTAAGAAACGCCGCTTTCGCCTGAGTAATGCTGTAAATTACAATTTACGACAAATGAAATGGCAGTATTAAAAGCCAAATCTGGACTCATAGACGGGTTGTTATCGGGATTTAAAAACAATGATCCTTGAAACAGTAAAACAAAAAAGCAAAGAAAGAACCAAACCATATTTATACCTAAAAGTGCTTTTAAGTGTTGTTTCCAGTTCATTTCTTCAGTGGAATTGATGCTGCTGATTTTAAAAATAAATTTTTCAATTGGATTGAAAATTGGGTCAAACAATGTTTTATCACCCAAATAAACTTTAGCAATATATTTTCCTATTGGAATGGCTAAAACTATCGTAATGATAAAAATACTGATGATGCCAAATAACTCTGTGTTCATATTTTGTATGTTAGAAATTAAATAAATTTGGGCTTTTATAAAAACATAATAAGTGTTATAAAGGCTAATGACCAAGCCACACACGCATATACTATTTGCATTTTTTTAGATTGTGACTTTTTCATTTTTTAAAATTTTTCAGGTTTGATTAATACATAAACCAAATAGCCAAAAACGGCGATCGAAATAATAAATAGTGCAGTCATGATTTAGATTTTTTCAAAAAATTCAACTGATTTAAAACAAATGGCAAAAAGCAAAACTGCCAATGCGAGTAAAAGGAAAGTGATTAACATGGAGATTATTTTAGATTTTAGACTTACGATTTCAGATTGCTAGGCGATTAAACAATTAAACATTTAACCGATTAAACTTTTATACACCAGATGTGTTAATTTGCTTGATATATTCCGCTTTAAGCGTTTGAGGAAACAGATGTGAAATATTGCAGTGACGTACTTCCATAAAAGAAGAAACCGAAAAAACATACACATTAGAAATGGCATTTTTAGTTTCGATACTTCCGGTAATAAATAAACGTTCAGCAAGTGCCAGACATTTTTTTGCTCTTACGATATTACCGGAAATGATAGATTTTTTGGTAATTTCGGCAAAGCGTTCAGCTTGTTTGTAGATTGTGGTGACTTGATTTTTCATGAGAATGATTTTTTTTGTTCATCTCACTTATGCCAAAATATGTTCCGAAAAAATAAGAATGGTGCTAAAGTGTTGTAAATAAAAGGAATGTAGTTTTATGCCAAAAATGAGGCATAAAAAAAGCCTATCAAAATGATAAGCTTTTATTGAAATGATAAGGTTGTCTTGGCTATTAACGATTCCTACAAGGTTCTCAAAACCTTGCAGGAATCGTGCTATAAGTTATATTCTTCTAACTTTCGATATAAAGTAGCAATACCAATTTCCAACAATCTGGCCGTTTCTGCTTTATTACCTTTCGTATAGTTTAAAACCTTCTGAATATGAAGTTTTTCTACACTTTGCATAGAGAAAGCCGACATTGACTTTGTTGGTTTTTCAGGTTGATGCTGCATTTCGTAAGGCAAAACATCACAAGTTAAAATAGTTCCGTTGCTTAAAATTACAGATCTTTCGATAACATTTTTAAGTTCTCGAATGTTTCCCGGCCACGAATAATTTTCTAATTTCTGAAGAAAATCATCAGCGATATCTAAGGTTTTTTTATTCGTTTTTTCAGAAAATTGTTTGACAAAAGAATGAGTAAGTGGACCAATATCTTTTATTCTTTCGCGTAAAGGCGGAAGTGTAATTTCAAAAATATTCAAACGGAAATATAAGTCAGAACGGAAACGGTGTTCTTCACTTTCTATTTTTAAATCTCTATTGGTCGCAGCTATTAATCTAAAATTTGATTTTTTTGGAGTTGTATCACCAATCGGGATATATTCGCTGGTTTCTAAAACACGGAGTAATTTTGCCTGTAACTCTATTGGCATTTCTCCAATTTCATCAAGAAATAAAGTTCCACCATTGGCTTCTTCAATAAAACCTTTTTTATCTTTTAAAGCTCCGGTAAAAGCACCTTGTTTGTGTCCGAATAGTTCACTTTCGAGAATTTCTTTACTAAAAGTACTGCAGTTTAGAGCCACAAACGATTTTCCAACACGATTGCTATTTTCATGAATGGCTTGGGCAAAAACTTCTTTTCCGGTTCCGGTTTCGCCGGTAAGCAAAACAGTCGAATCGGTTTTAGCTACTTTTTTGGCAAGATCAATAACTTGTTCGATTCCTTTAGATTTTCCTATAATGGTATTGAAAGAATATTTATCGCTAATACGTTTTTCTAATTGCTGAACTTTTTTCTGCAAATGCGCTTTTTCGACGGCTTTGTATAAAAGCGGAATAATTTTGTCGTTATCATCACCTTTTACAATATAATCAAAAGCACCATTTTTCATGGCCTGAACACCATCCGGAATATTTCCGAAAGCTGTTAGTAAGATGACTTCGATCAAAGGAAAACTTCCTTTTATGTTTTGCAGAAAATCAACACCATTTCCGTCAGGTAATTTTACATCACATAAAACAACATCAATATCTGTTTGTTCGAGTTTCTTAAAACCAGATTTCAAATCTTTGGCTTCAAAAACTTCAAATCCTTCTGATTTAATGATGCGTGCCAACAGATTTCTGAGTTTTTCTTCGTCGTCTATAATTAAAATTTTATGTGTCATTTGAGGAAAAGTCTTGAATCGAAATTTGTTTTCGAGATACAAATTTAGGTTTTAAATCATTCAACTTTTTTGATTGATTGGAAATTCTTGCGAAAATTCAATTTTCAAAATCGTTCCGTTATTGTTTTCCATTGAAAATTCTGCATCCAGATCATCACTCAAACCTTTTATTAAACTCATCCCAAACGAATTGATTTTCTTACCGCTAAAATCTGTATCAATACCAATTCCGTTATCAGATATTGTCAATAAATAACGATTTTTTGTCGTTGCTTCAAGCGAAATAAAAATCATTCCGCTTCGATCATCCGGAAAAGCATATTTAATTGAATTGGTAATAGCTTCATTCAAAATAAGTCCAAGCGGAACTGCTTGTGCAACATCTAATTCTAGCGGATCTATTTTTATTTCGAACCTAATTCTTTGCCCAAGATTGAAGGATTCTTTCAAATATTCAATCAATTCTCTGATATAATTTGGCATATTTATTGTCGAAATATTCTCAGAATTATACAATTTTTGATGAATCAAAGACATGGAATGAATTCGATGCTGACTGTTTTTTATCGCCGATAATGCCACATCATTATCCAAATAAGCCGATTGTGAATTCAACAGACTTATTACGGTTTGAAGATTATTTTTTACACGATGATGAATTTCTTTCAAAAGCCATTCTTTTTCATGAAGTAAATGCCTCAGATTAGTGTTTTTGTGTTTGATTTCTTTTTCTTTGAGTTCAAGCTTAGCATGATTTCGTTGTTTTAGACGATATCGATTATACAGCAAACCAATCGTAATTAACAGTAAAATCAAACTCCAAATCGATAAAGTATTCAAGAGTTTTGATTTTTGTAATTCACTTTCCTGCAATTTCGACTGATCGTTTAAAAGCTTTATTTTTTCTTCTTTATTTTTAGTCTCATATTCAATTTTTAACTCTTCGATTTGTTTGTTCTTAGTGTTGCCAATAATTGAGTCACTCAGCTTTTTGTAATTTTGAAAATGTGTTAAAGCACCTTTGTAGTTCCCGTTAATAGAATCTATTTTGAATAATAAAACCTGAAACACTTCTGAATTGTAGGTTTTATTATTGGCTTTACAAAGTGCAAAGACTTTATCAGTATAGAATTTTGCCTTTTGTGGGCGATTTGTATTAGCATAAAACAAAGCCATCAAAGTATATTCGTAAACAACTTCTCTAAAGGTTTCAGGAGCAGTTAACTGTTGTGCATAATAGTCCATTTCCTTAAAATATTTTTCGGTTTGTAAGTTATCCTTCAGACCATTATAACAATTAGCTTTAATGAAAGCAACAGACATTTTATCAAAAACAATTTTTGGCGGATATTGTGCAGTCATTGAATTAATATAATCAAGAGCTTCTTTATTTTTTCCCTTTAAGGATAGAGCTGTAACAGCACTAAAAAAGCTTTTATACCAGGTACCGCTATTTAAAGTTTGCTGCCCTATTTCGATACTTTTTTTATACAGTTCCAGTGCTTCCTCGCTATGTCCCATTGTATTGTATACATCTCCCAAACGCATGTAAAAAATATCGCCTAAAGTATAATCTTTTTCAGCGTCCATCCTTTTTATACTTTTTAGAGCATAGTACAAAGCGCTTTTTAAGTTACGCTGATTCAATTCGATAAATACAATGGTTGTTTCTGCAAATTGCTGGTGTGTGAAACCAATTTTTCTCAAATCGATTAAATTTTGATACAATCTTTTTTTAGCCTCATCGATTCTTCCTGTCCAAAAATAGATGGTGGTAATTTTCATGTAGTTTTCTATTCTTTTTTCTTCTAATCCCAATGCGGCATAAAGAGAAATGGCTTCCTGAAGTGTTTTCTCTTTTTCAGGATCGAAATTAGACAGTAGAGTTCCATATGCATCGAGAGCATCTGCAAGGCCAAGTTTATCATTCTGTTTTCGGCATTCATTGATAACCTGCGAAAAGTATTTCTTTCCTTCCGGTTGATTATTTGCTTGAAAATAATACTTGCCTAACAACAATAAACTCTGATGTTGCCATTTTTTTAGTTTAAGGGAATTACTTGAATCAACTGCTTCTTTGATATATAAGAAGGCATCTTGTAAGTCTTCGGGTTTTGTTCCGGGTTTAAAAAGGTAAAAGTTTCCTAATTGTATCAATAATTTAATTTGATCCTCACCTTTTGATTTTGCCAGAAGGCGTTTTACCGAATTAGTATCTCCTTTTTCTATTAAATCTTTTCCAATTAAATAAGAACCATCATTAAATCCTTCGTCGTAAGTTAAAGAAACCGGTAATTTATAAGCTTTGCAAGCCAGAACAACAGAACTGTCTACATCAATTGCACCCTGATTTGAGTTGTATAAATAGATGGAAGAAGCCTGAATCAAAAGCCTTTTTTTCTTTAAGTCATATTTAGTTACTGAAGGCGAAGTTTGTGCCCAAGATTGAAATATGAGAAAGAATAAAAAATATAAAAAATAGAATTGTTTCATATTTTGCTCAGGATTAAATTTGTTAAGGTCTTGTGGTAAACAAATATAAAATAAAGGCTTTTAATGGTTTGAAATAATATCAGGAAAATTCACATAAAAGCGTTATTTTATGATTTAAATTTAAAGAAATCGAGGTTTTGCTTCGTAAAATTAACTAATTTTATACTGATATATTAGATTAATATAACGCCAAAACGCTATAATTATGAAAACGAATTCCAGTGGAATAAATAATGTATCTGAAACAATATTTAAAAAGCGAATTTTAATTGTTGAAGATCAATTTATTGAAGCACATGATTTGCAATTAATACTCGAAAAAGCAAATTATGAAGTGACTGGAATTGCACGTTCTGTTGATAAGGCATTAGAACAAATTGAAAGTGAAAAGCCTGATTTGGTGTTTTTAGATATTATGCTAAAAGGAACCCGAAACGGAATCGAATTGGCTCAGATTTTAAAAGAAAAGCATATTGGATTCATCTTTATTTCGGCCAATTCCAGCAAAAGTATTTTAGATCAGGCAAAAACCACACAGCCCTACGGATTTATCGTAAAACCTTTTAGAGAACAAGATGTTTTAACCACGCTTGAGATTGCTTTTTATCGTCAGGAATATAGTTTAGAATCGCAGTTGATGCAACAATTACAGCTTCAGAATGCTATCAATGAAATTGTAAATTCTGATTTGAAATGGGAAGATGCATTGTTATTGCTTGCAAAAAAAATACAATCCTTTATTTCGTTTGATTACTTAGAAGTTGGTTTTCTGAATACGACAAGTTATGATAATTTGGGTATTATGCGTAAAAACATAGATGATTATCAGATTATAAGTCCCGAAAAACTATCTAAAATAGCAGATGTTTCGGTAAAAGAATTAAATGAGACTTATAAAAAATCAAGACCTGATGCAAAACCTATCATATATAGCGAAGAATCATTGATAAATAATTTTCAGGAAGCACCAATAAAAAGTTTAATTGCTCATAATTTCGGAATCAAATCGTATTTGGTTTTCCCAATTACAATCGCATCAGCTCAAAAATTTTATTTTACTTTTTACAGTCGAAATTTCAGCGTGTATTCTGATGGAAATTTAAAACTGCTATCAAACTTAGAAAATAATCTACTTCAGTTTATCAATAAAGCCAATTCAGGAGAAGTTTTGAATGTGGGTGAAAAAGTAAAAAAAGAAACCGTAAGTAAAAGTTCAGCTTCTGAAAAAAGAATAATTGGCTTTGAGGGAATAATAGGAAACAGCAGTCAAATGATAACTGTTTTTGACCATATTAGAAAAGTAGCTCCTTCAGATACTTCCGTTTTAGTTTTGGGCGAAAGCGGAACAGGAAAAGAAAAAATCGCTCAAAGCATTCATGCACTTTCACCTCGAAAAGACAAACCCTTGGTCATTATAAATTGTGGGGCCATTCCTGAAAATCTTGCAGAATCATTGCTTTTCGGACACGAAAGAGGTGCTTTTACAGGAGCTTTAGACAGACGAATTGGTAAATTTGAATTGGCCGATGGTGGAACTATTTTTTTAGATGAAATAGGAGAGATGCCATTAGAACTTCAGGTTAAACTATTGCGCGTTTTGCAGGAAAGAGAAATCGAACGTATTGGTGGAAAAGAGCCTCTAAAAGTTGATGTTAGAATTATTGCCGCCACCAATAAAAACTTAGAAGAGGAAGTTGCTGCCGGACGATTTAGAATGGATTTGTATTATCGTTTGCATGTTTTTCCAATCTTAGTTCCGCCATTAAAAAAACGAAAAGAAGATATTCCGGAATTAGCAAACTATTTTACTCAGGTTTACAGTGAGAAAATGGGGCGAAAAGCTCCTGTATTTTCAGAAGATGCTTTACAGCAAATCATGAATTACAACTGGCCGGGAAATATTAGAGAATTAGAACATGTGATACAACGCGCAATTTTATTGACGGACGGAAACACAATTAAAGAAATCGAATTTTCGTCATCTTCAAAAATGCACCCTGATCAGGCAAACGAGTCATTTTCGATCAAAACTATTCTGGAAAACGAAAGAGATTATATTTTGTACATCCTGAAAAAATGCAACGGAAAAATATCAGGAACCGGTGGTGCAGCAGAAATTCTGGACATACATCCTTCAACATTAAATTCAAAAATCAAAAAACTGGAAATCAAAAGAGAATTAAATTAAACTGATTTTCTCCAGCCAATTGACAATAAAATCTGCGGTTTCTTTCCAGTCCAATTGTCCTAGAACAAAATGGTTTCTATTTTCAAATTCCTTATAACACGTTATAGAATGCACGTTTTTGTACTTCTTAAAATTAGAATAATTGAGTGATGATGGTATAATATTGTCATTAGAACCCGATAAAAAAAGTATTGGAACGTGGGCTTTTTTAAAATTAATTTTAGCTGAATTTGACAATACGTCGCGTATTATTTGCTTAGATTCCGGAATCAACAATTGTTCATAAGATGCTTTTTGTTCCTCAAAAGACATTCCGTTTGTAAAAGCATATTGCCATTCTTTAAAGGACATTAAATGCGTCTTTTTTGTAGAAGAAAAAAAGCCCAAAGTTTTCCATATTGCTTTATAAAAAGAGAATTTGGTTGTGACAACACCCCTTGGAGGAAAAGAATGAATGCATACTCCTGTGGCGGCTAGTTTTTTGTGAATTAATAATTGGGTCAAAAGACCTCCGTAAGAATGCCCAATTAGGATGGGTTTCTCTGATAGTTTTTCGATAATTTCAGTATAGTAATCAATTAAGATTTTTAAGCGCAGCTGCGCAATTTTAGAATTTGGATGTTCACTTCTTAAAGTTTCTGCCAATTCGTTTTTGTACGGCCATGGTGGCGCAACAGTTTTGTATCCTTTATTTTCAAAAAAAACTATCCACTCCTGCCAGCAAGAATGACTCACAAATGCTCCTGTAATAAACACAATGGTTTTTGTATTAGATAGGTACATAATAAGTAGTTTGAGATTTTTTTGAATATTTAGAAAATAACAAACTACATGCCTTATTTGTAAAGTATTGATTATAAAAGAACTTCTCGCATTTTGTACGATAAGAATTATTATATATCGTTAAATGCGATTTTAAACTATTGAAATATCATTTTTTGGAACATAATTTTTCAAAGAAATGTATCTTTAGAGACTCTAAATCAGATATTTCAAATGAATATAATACAACCCCAAATGAAAACATTTTTATTGATTTCTTTTGTCCTTATCAATGGAATGTTTTTTTGCTCAGCAAATACTTCAAATCCTAAAGTTGATTCCTTAAAAACAAAATCGATTTCCTTTAAAATAAAATTAAAATCAACTGAAAAAGTAAAAATTCAAACTTCTGCTTTAAAATTCAATAAACATTTGGCGTACAGTTTTACTGTCGATGATGGATATCGATCTACTTATTTAACCGCTTTCCCATTATTGAATGGAGGAAAAATTAACGGAAAAATGATTAGCGAATGGAAAAACGATCAGGGTGGAGACGGAACAACTTCAAAAGGTCTTTTTTATACGAATGGTTTGGGAAACAAAATTCCGTTTAAATTGGGATTAGCCGTTAATGGTGCAGCAATTGGAGATTTACCAGCCAATCGCGGACATCTTTCCTGGCTTGAAGTAAAAGAAATGTATGATGCCGGTTGGGATGTTTTGAATCATGGCTTTCATCATGCAACCAAACACGGAACTAATTTTTTGACTGAAGTAACCGAGAATACAGCTTCAATAAAACAAAATTTAGGATTTACGATGTCGCAATTTGTAGTGCCTGGCGGCGAAAGTGATCCCGGATATCAATTGGAATATGAAAGAGATGCATTGGCAAATGGTTCTTTTTCAGTGGCTTCTTACGTAGGTTCAGGACCAATAATTAATGTGAAAGAAAAAGTAAATTTGGATAAAATGATTTATGCCAGGACTTTTGTTCATAGTTCACAAGATACAATTGGTTTTAAAACTATGGATCATTATCTGGAAACCTTAGCGTCAGTTGTAAAATCACCAAACCCAGTTTGGTATAATGAATTCACACATGGAGTTGGAAATCAAAATCTGTGGTCGTTGAGTATGCGTTTCTCGGATTTTAAATATTATATGACCACAATTGCCAATAAATATGGAGTAAAAGGAGACGATAGTATTTGGATGGCGCCTTGGCAGGAGGTTTACGAATATATTTGGTTGCGTGACAGAATCAAAATCAATTACGAGCAAAATAATAAAGAAGGTTTAGTAACAATTGAACTTCCTGAAATTCCGGAAACATTTAGGTATCGTGCTATTTCTTCATTGTTTGTTGATTCACCTTCAAAATTCGAAATAGAATCAAATTCACCAGATTTTAAAATTTCAAGTGACGGAAAAACAACACATAAATTAATCACGATTCAACTAAAATAGAAAAAGGTTTTTGCCATAGATTAAAAGGATTATATGGATTTTATTTCACGCAGGTTAGGTAAATCTGAGAGAATCATCTAATCTGTGGCAAAAAAATAATTTGAGAAAATTCGGGGAATTGGGCTGCAAAAACATTTAATTAATCTCTATATTTTTTAAATTAATTATCAAAATGACTGATTTATTGTGGTTTTGGTTTTAAGGAGAAACATTATAATTCTATTAACACTAGAAAAGAAAAGACATCTCTATAAATGAATTAATTTTGTGCAAATCAAAAATTTTCATGAAAAACCCAATTTCAGTCTCTATATTAGAACTAGCAATTATCACACAAGATAGCAATGCTACCGAAACATTTCAAAAAACAAAAGACATAGCGCAACTCGCAGATCAATTAGGATACAAGCGTTTTTGGCTCGCCGAACATCATAATATGGCACATGTGGCCAGCTCGGCAACGGTAGTCTTAATAGGTTATATCGCCAGTCAGACAAAAAACATTCGCGTAGGTTCAGGCGGAATCATGTTGCCGAACCATTCTCCTTTAATAGTAGCCGAACAATTCGGAACCTTAGAAACACTTTACCCAAACCGAATTGATTTAGGATTAGGTAGAGCACCAGGAACAGATCAGCCAACAGCCGAAGCAATCCGAAAAGATTTTTTCGAGCAAGCGCAGCGATTTCCGCAAAATGTAACCAAGCTTCAGGATTATTTCTCAGTAGAAAATGCTACAGCAAAAGTTCGTGCTTTCCCAGCCGAAGGCACAAATATCCCTATTTGGATTTTAGGTTCAAGTATGGAAAGTGCTGCTCTCGCTGCTGCTTATGGTTTACCTTATGCATTCGCTGGACATTTTGCACCACGCCAAATGATTCAGGCATTTGAGTTTTATCGCGAAAATTTCCAGGCTTCAGCAGTTTTAGATAAACCCAAAACCATGGCGTGTGTGAATATCGTTGCCGCAGACACCAATGAAGAAGCCGAATTTCTATCCACGAGTTTGTATCAAATGTTCCTTAACCTGATCCGTAACGATCGAAAAGGTTTACAGCCGCCAGTTCCGTCTCTGGATGATATTATGAGCGAAGAAGAACGTTTTCATGTCAATCAAATGACAGCTTGCACCTTTACCGGAAACAAAGAACAGTTAATAGTCGATCTTAAAAAGTTTATTGATTACGCAAGAATAGATGAGTTAATGGTGACCAGTCCAATTTTTGATCATCAGGCAAAACTAAAAAGCATTCAAATCACCAAAGAAGTAATCGACGCTTTAAACTAATTAC
>NZ_JAJMOX010000007.1 GCF_020991455.1 Flavobacterium sp. JAS | reverse complement strand
TTATACCACAGAGGAAAGCGAGAAAATGAAAGTGAACGCTTACGCCCAAAAGTTTGGTGGTGATATAAAAAAAGGCATAGCGGCGCTGGCTTTTGATATGAACAGTGGAAATTAAATGAAAAGCAAAGATGAAAAAGAAATGGATCATTTTGGCAGTGTGCCTGTTTTTAAGCAGTACACCCGTCTGGTCTTTGGAAAAGGCGGCCGCTCTTCCGATTTTGGAGATCGTAAAGGCCGTGACTAAAAAAGTAATTAAGGCCATAGATCTTAGGGTGCAGCGCCTGCAGAACAAAACCATCTGGCTGCAGAATGCCCAGAAGCAGCTCGAGAATACACTCTCGAGGTTAAAACTCCAAGAGATCTCAGACTGGAGTAAAAAACAGCGCGATCTCTACAAAGGGTATTATGAGGAGCTCCAGAGGGTGAAATCCGCTATTAGCTACTATGGCAGGATAAAAGAAATAACCAATAAACAAACCCGGTTAATTGCCCAGTACGAAAGAACCTGGAGCCTCTTTAGAGGGGACAGCCATTTTACTGCCTCGGAACTGGAGTATATGCAAGGGGTATACTCGGGAATCCTTGAAGAGAGCATGAAAAATATGGATCAGATTTTTTTAATCCTGGAGTCTTTTGCCACTCAGATGAGTGATCTGCAAAGGCTCGAGATCATAAATGCGGCCGGTGATCAAATTGATAAGAATTACAACCATCTAAGGCGCTTTAATAGAGAAAATATAGTGCTGAGCCTGCAAAGGGCCAAGGGAGCTAGTGATGTAAATAAAGTCAAAGAATTATACGGGATCCCTTAAAGCAGAGCAAAGATGAAAACGATACTATTGGTACTTCTTGCCATTGGCCTTAATTTGCCTCCATTGCAGGCTCAGGCCAGGCAGAGAAAGATGCTCCTGGAGCAAATAGCAGCTCTTAAGATCTATATAGACTATGGGAAAAAAGGATATGGCATGGTTAAAAACGGCCTTAATTTAATAGAAGATCTGAAAGATGGTGAGATGAGTTCCCACCTAGATTATTTTGTCTCCCTCAAAAAAGTTTCTCCAAAGATCAAAAACTATATAAGGGTGGCCCAGATTATAGACTTGCAGTTAAAAATTGTAACAACGTATAAAAAAACTACCAACGAGCTCTTAGAGGATGATTTGTTTTATGGCAGTGAACTCGATTATATACAGCGGAGCTTTGAGCGCGTATTTCAAAATTGCAACAGGACCTTAGAAGAACTCTTAACACTTACAACAGACAGCACAGTAGAGATGAAAGATGCCAAGCGTTTGGAGCGAATTGATCTTTTGTATCAAACGATGCTGAAGGATTATACTTTTTGTAAAAACTTTAGCCATCAGGCATTACTCTTATCACACGAAAGGGGCAAGGAAAAAAACGAGGTACAGTACCAAAGGGCATTACAGGACTTATAAAACGAATTCCCATGAAAAAGATTTTATTCTCAGCAGTTATCCTTTTAATTGGCCTAATTCCAAATAAAGGGGCCGCCCAGGGGCAGGAAATCCAGCAGCTAGTGCTCAATATTGAAAAACTGGCTCAGTTCAAAGAGATTCTAAGGGACATGAAAAAAGGCTACCAGATTTTATCAGGGGGATACAAGGCGGTGAAGGATATATCCCAGGGAAATTTCACCCTGCATCAAAGATTTTTGGATGCCCTACTGCAAGTGAGCCCGGTGGTGAGAAATTATAAAAAGGTAGGGGATATTGCAAAGGATCAACTGCTACTGGTAAAAGAGAGTAAGAGGGGCTTTAACCGCTTTTGCAAAAGTGAGGGTTTTACCATAAAGGAGAGGGCTTATTTGGAACAAGTATACCAGAATCTGATCCAGGAGAGCCTTAGAAATCTCGATGAGCTTCTGCTTATTCTAACGGCCAATAAACTAAGGATGTCCGATGAGGAAAGACTAGAGGCCATTGATAAGATTTATGCAGCTATGCAAAATAAGGTCCAGTTTGTTAGAAATTTTAATGGCTCGGCAGCTATTTTGGCCCTGCAGCGCGCCAAAGAGACAAATGATCTGCATACCACGGAGGGACTTTATGAATTAAAAAACTAAAAGTGATGAATGTATTGCCGCTAAAAAAAAGGATTGTATCTAGCCTTATAACCTTGTTGCTGCCCCTAATGAGTCAGGGACAAAGTATAGGGGATGATACCAAGGGACTGCATCAGATTCTAGAGCAGCTTTACGATGAGATGATGCCTCTTTGTAGCAATCTTCTGGCTGTAGGGCAGGGCATAGCAGGTTTTGGAGCCCTATGGTACATCGCTTCTCGTGTCTGGCGCCATATCGCCAGGGCAGAGCCTATTGATTTTTATCCTCTTTTCAGGCCCTTTGTCCTGGGATTCTGTATTCTGATTTTTCCATCGGTGCTGGCCCTTTTAAATGGAGTTCTAAAACCAACTCTTAGCGCCACAGCAGCGATGGTTCAGGGGTCAAACAAGGCCATTGAAGTGCTTTTAATAGAAAAAGAAAAAGCCATCAAAGAAACCAATCCCTGGAAAATGTACGTAGGGGTAACAGGGACAGGTGATCGAGAGCAGTGGTATGAGTATACCCATGGAGAAGATGCTGCCGATGAGGGCATGATGGCAAGTATTGGAAACAATGTGAGGTTTGCCATGGAGAAAGCCTCTTATAATTTTAGAAATTCAGTCAAGCAGTGGCTTAGTGAGGTTTTGCAGGTTCTTTTTCAGGCGGCAGCTCTGTGCATTGATACCCTTAGAACCTTTCAATTAGTGGTACTCTCGGTTTTGGGGCCACTGGTTTTTGGAATTGCTGTATTTGATGGATTTAAGCAGAGCCTCACCCTATGGCTGGGGCGTTATATTACAATTTATTTATGGCTGCCCGTGGCCAATATTTTCGGGAGTATCATCGGCAAGATCCAGGAGCAGATGCTCAAACTCGATATTGCGCAGGTGAACCAATCCGGTGATACCTTTTTTAGCAGCACCGATATCGCGTATTTGATTTTTATGATCATTGGAATTATCGGATACTTTACGGTCCCATCAGTGGCCAACTCTATTGTTCATGCGGCCGCAGAGGGGGCACTGGGACAAAAAGTAACCAGCGCTTTTACAAACACCACCACTACGGTCCTTAGCGGGGGCTCACAAACAGGAGCAATGGCTCTGGGGGCCATGGGCAGCGCCGCGAGTAGTATGTATGGGGGTATGAGCTCATCGGCAAGCAGTTCTGGACATTCCAATGATAAAGGCAACCCTATGAGTGAGAGGCTAAGGGGAAATTCCAACTAATGTAAACCAGGGAAGATTATGTTTACCAGGATGAAAAATATAGAAACTGCATTTGGATATGTCCGCAGCTTTACCATGCTTGTCATAGTGGGCTGCATCATCATTAGTTCTTATGCCCTTTATAAAAGTTTTGCCACCGTTAGCCTGATGCAAGACAGGGTTTACATACTGGCCAACGGCAAAGCCTTAGAAGCCTACGCCTCGGATCGCAAAGACAACGTGCCGGTTGAGGCCAGGGACCATGTGAGAACATTTCACAGTTATTTTTTTTCTCTGGATCCCGATGATAAAGTAATTAGGGCAAATCTCTCCAAGGCGCTTTATCTGGCAGATGATACGGCTAAAAGGGTTTATAACGACTTGAAAGAAAATGGCTATTACGCTGGGGTTATCTCAGGGAATATCTCCCAGAGCATTACCATTGACAGTATAAAAGTAGACACCAATGAGTACCCTTATCCCTTTAGATGTTATGCCAGGCAAAATATCATAAGAACCACCAGTATTTTACATCGCAATCTTATAAC
Organism: Flavobacterium sp. JAS; assembly: GCF_020991455.1. Lineage (GTDB taxonomy): Bacteria > Bacteroidota > Bacteroidia > Flavobacteriales > Flavobacteriaceae > Flavobacterium. The sequence goes on along the minus strand of NZ_JAJMOX010000007.1, from coordinate 378,640 downwards.
TGAGGGTACCCTTAGAAATGTGGCCAGGAGTGATAACAACCCCCATGGCTTTTTGATAGAGCGCTGGCGGACCATTGACAACAAAGATTTAGGGATTGAAAACAGGGAGCAATGAAAGCGCTGTTTAAAAAAAGAAAAAAGCTTAGAGGGCCAGGGGGGTATTGTCTAGAGCTCCAGGATTTATGGGCGAGGAAAATGACAGCCCTAACTAGGGATCTCTCAAGAGCAAGGCTTTTATGCGCGCTGGGGCTCTTTGTGCTGGTCTTTGGGGCTACGAGCCTTTATCATCTGTATAAAGGTTTGTTTCCTGTCAGTGGGCAAAGGGCCCAGGTAGGGATTTTCTCTACACCTACCAGGATAAGCCCAGCGGCGAACATAGGGAGTCCCCAAGAGCAGGTGTTGGTTAAAAAAGCCCCTGAAAGGGTTCCGGGCAAATCCAAAGACAGCAGCAGTATTGGGGAGCAGTCACAATGGGAGGAGCCGCTAGATTTGAAGGACCCTGGACCCATTGAAAAATACGACAGAACAAATTTGAATAAAGCACAGCCATGGAAAAGAAAACACTAAGTGTAAAAGAGCAAAAAAAGCGTAAGATGCTACTTCTCTTGCCAGTGGTACTACTGCCTTTTCTAACAATGTTATTCTGGGCATTAGGTGGAGGCAAAGGATCAGGGGCAAGTGAGGGGGAAAAAGACAAGGGAGGGGTTAATACTATTTTGCCCAATCCAAAATTTAAAGAGGATTCTACCCTGAATAAAATGAGTTATTATGATAAGGCCCTGATGGATTCGATAAAACACCAGGAAGAGATTAAAAAAGATCCTAATTATCGGGACGCTTTAGCCCTGGAGGATTCCTTGTTTAATTCCGAGGTCGGGCTAGGGGATCCAACTGTGAGCGAATCCAAAAGGGGGCTCAATACCACCTCTTTTAAAGGAGACAGTGAGCACCGAGTGTATCAAAAATTAGAAGCGCTTCAAAAGGCAATTGCCCAGCCTTCTAAGGGTATAAATCATAACCAGGATCTTAGCGAATTTGACTACAGAGGCTCCTGGGCTAGCCAAGAGGAGGATCAGATAAGAACTTTGGAGCAGAGGATCTCCAAGATGGACTCTTCTGAGAAGCCCGATAAGGAGCTTAAGGAGCTCGGGGGAATGCTCGAGAATATTCTCGATATTCAGCATCCCGAGAGGGCGCGGGAAAAATTAAGGCAGTCTTTACAAAAACAAAAAGGCAAGGTGTACTCGGTTACTAAAAATAAGCAGCAGCAAAATCTAACCTCCTTGGAGGATTCTGATTTGAAAAGGCCTTTTAACACGAGCAAAAATGCCTTTTATTCCCTGGAGGATACCACCTCTCAAGAGGTGAGCTCTAATGCCCTTGAGGCAGTAGTGCACCAGACTCAGAGAATTGTAAACGGCTCTATTGTAAAGTTAAGGCTCATCGATGCTGTTTTTATAAGTGGGACCCTGATTCCAAAGAACAGTTTTGTTTTTGGAATAGCCGCTCTAAAGGGAGAAAGGCTCGAGGTTAAGATCAGCGCTATACGGTTTAAGAATTCTATTTTTCCTGTAGAGCTCTGCGTTTACGATTTGGATGGCATCGGGGGGATTTATATTCCCGGGGCCATTGACAGAGATGTTGCCAAAGCCTCAACGGATCGCTCGATACAGGCCCTGGGTATTGCAAATTTGGAGGATTCCTGGGGTGGGCAGGCAGCGGGTATGGGAGTGGAGGCGGCCAAAACGCTGCTGAGTAAAAAAGTGAAATTAATCAAAGTGGTCCTTAAAGCCGGATATCAGGTACTGCTTTATGATGAAAAAGAGAAAAATGCGAAATAACGCTTTAATAATACGCTAAGATGAAAAATATTAAATTATGGCTTGTAGCCTTACCCTTAGTCATGACCCTGATGGGATTCGCGCAGCAAAGTGGCGGTGAGGAGGCCAATGTCCTGGAGCTGGGTTATTCTAAAACCACAAGCATTGTATTTCCTTACCCCGTGAGGAGCGTGGATAAGGGAAGCGGGGATATTTTGGTTCAGAAAGCCAAAGGGGTAGAGAACATGCTTTTGGTCAAAGCCGCTAAGGTAAATTTTACCCAAACCAATCTAACGGTTGTAACCTCAGATGGCCGGCTCTATGGCTTTGTGGTAAATTTCAACGAGCAGTGCCCTGTTTTGAGTCTGAGAGCGGATGATTTAACGGCTGTAAATGGGGAGATTCTCTTTTCCTCAGAGCATGATAATCAGGAAAAAATCAAGCAGTATGCCCAGTTGGCGCTCTGCCAAATGAAAAGCACTTCGGGTCTTTATAAAAGCAAATATGATATTAAATTGGAGCTCACGGGTCTGTTTATTTACCAGGAGATCCTGTATTTTAGAGTAGAGCTTGTCAATCAATCAAAGATTAACTACCAGGTTGACCAGCTGCGGTTTTTTATTCGCGATCAAAAAAAATCCCTGCGCACAGCCTGGCAGGAAATTGAAATTAATCCCATATTCTGCACCTCCGAGTTGGGGACGATTTTTGATCGGTCACGCCTTAGTGTGGTTTTTGCCCTGCCTAAGTTTACCATACCCCAGGGAAAATACCTCACCATTGAAGTCATTGAAAAACAAGGGGAGAGACAACTCGAGCTTAATATTAAAAATAAACACCTGATGGATTTAGAAATATTAAAGAGTCTATAGACAAGTACAAATTTTAAAAACGGATACCATGAACGAGAAAAATTTTGAATACTTACGCGATCAGCTGAAGTACACCGGATTTGGTGAGGCACTAGAGATGGAATTAAAAGAAAAATTAAAACAAGGCGAGCCGAGTTTTACACTCTACCACGAGACCTATACAGAGGACCGGGTAGCCAGGGCTACCTTGAGTTTTAACAAAGCCAAAGATACCGATATGTATTTTTTTAATTCCTACAGACTCGAGATGCAAAAAGAAGATATCACAGAGGCCTTGGAGCATACGTTCTATATAGGAAAAGGAGCAAATATTACTATGAAAGAAGCGCAAAATCTCCTGCAGGGCAGGGCGGTTAATAAGGATCTGACCAGCCGTGAGGGACAGCCTTATAACGCCTGGCTTCAAATGGATCTCAAGCAAGGCGATGATCAGGGGAATTTTAAACTCCAGCACTATCATCAAAATTACGGTTATGATCTAGAGGCTACATTGGCCCAATACCCTATAAAGGAATTGGGGAACCAATTGTATAAAGAGGACCTGATGCGCTCGCTAAAAAAAGGAAATTTGCAGGGCGCCACCTTTTTAAAAGAAGGCCAAGAGATTCGTTATTTTATTCAGGCCGACCCGCAATTTAAGACCATCATAATTTACGATGCCGATCAAAAAAAAATGGACAACAAGCTCTGTAAGGATCTCAATCAGATCGAAGTGCAATACGAACATGTTGGCGAAATTAAAAAAAAAAGCCAGAGCGAAAATCCAAAGGAATCCCAAGAGGCAAAACAAACCACTAGAACTAGGCAAAACAGATCCCATAAACTCTAATGAGCCTATTGTGAAATCCCTGGTGTTGTTCTTTGCCTCGATAGAGAACGATTATCGCATCGGGAGTACTCATCTGGGGATATTTGCCGCGCTTTTGCATTATAGTGCCAGAGAGGGTTTCTGTAATCCAATTAAGGCCTTTAGTTATCAGATTATGCCACTTGCCAAGATCTTAGCCTCTAATACCTATCACAAACATATCAGAGAGCTCAGCCAGTACGGTTATATACGATATGAACCCTCATTTAAGAAAAATAAGCCCAGCTGTATTTACCTTTTGCCCCAATAAAGGCGTAAAACGGGCACGTAAAGCACCGATTAAAGCAGCGATGATGATTTTACTAGCAGGGCTGTAAAAGCGATGGTGTTTTGTAAGTATTTGATTGGTAAAGTATTAGAATTGCTAAGAAACAAATTGTGAGGAATCTTTGCTCAAGGTGCTAAAACAGTGATAAATTTAACATCAAATTTGTTGAATCTATCGCCGAAACTTTTATTTTTGCGGCTTAATTTAATAAGTATAAGCATGAAAGATCTATTAGTAAAAATCAACGCCGAAATTGACACATTCAAAGCAGAAGCTGAATCTTTAACTGAGAAAGGTGTTAAAGCTGCTGGACCAAGAGCACGTAAATCAACTCTAGAAATTGAAAAACTTTTAAAAGAGTTTAGAAAAGTTTCTATCGAAGAATCAAAAAAATAATATTTGTATTCAAGAAGATAACCTCGTTTAAGTACTTTAAACGGGGTTTTTTTATGCCCTGATCTGAGGTGGTATTGTGGTTTTTAGCACATTATTTTTTTTCAATGGACTTTGATCTAAACTAATTTCAAAGGTCTTATTGTTTTATAGGGATTGGTTTATTAAAAATAAGAAATAAGGAAAAAATCTTATAAATATAGGAGTATATGTGAATTTTGTTTGCTGTTTTTTGTGAAATATTTATAAAATTAGCTTATAATTGTACTTTCTACACATAACTAAAAAAACACCACCTTATTTTGAAGTATTCTGTGCTGTATTTTCTACTTTTAATTGGCTTTGTACCATCAGTTCAGTCGCAGGATAATCCTGTAAAGTTTCTCGATATATCCGATGGTTTATCCAACAATTCAGTAACAACAATTTTTCAGGACAAAGAGGGTTATTTGTGGTTTGGAACCTATGATGGACTCAATCGTTACGATGGCTATAATTTTAAGGTCTATCGCAATAGAATCAACGATAAAAATTCCCTTTTATTTAATACCATTTATAATATCGAAGGAGATTCAAGAAATAACATCTGGATTGGAGGCTCTAACGGCATCTGTATTTATAATAAAACCAGTGCTACATTTGGCCCTGTGGAGTATAGTATTTTAAATCAGAAGCCCAAGATCTTAAAAGATATTATTCATCAGAGCAGCTCGGTTTCAAAGAATTTGGTTTTGGTGGCCTCGCAAAATTTGGGATTAATTAGTTTTGAAAACGGATCCTTTATCGGCAAACACATCTCCCTTAAAGCAGAAGGAAATAAACCCAACATTGATAATTATGACGCCATAGCAATTCAGCCTGAGATAAAAAAAGGGCATTGTTGGGTATATGTCAAAAATATAGGTGTTTGCAGTTATAGTATTACCACAAAAAGTTTGAAGGTTGTTTTTCCACTCTCCATTGAAGTTAAAGCAATGAAATCCTCTAGTGGTGGCAATCTTTGGCTGGGAACAGATGAAGGCGTTTTTCTTTTTAATACCCAGTGGGGTAGACTCTCGAAGAACTATCTTTCCAATAAATGCAGCGTGACGGATCTTCTTGTAGATAAGAAAAAGAACCTTTGGATTACAACCGATGGTTGTGGAATCTACAGGGTTATAGGGTCCGATAAAAAAGCAATGGCTTGGAATTCTGTAAAAGACAATAATCTGGTTAAAAGCAATTCGGTTTGGAGCCTCTACGAAGACAAATCAGGCAACAAATGGTTTGGTACCCTGCGAGGGGGAATTAGCATGCTCAGCAGTACGCCCAAATATTTTAAAACGATCCGCTATAATGCCAGTGATCCTGCCCAGAATTTTATTTTATCGTTTTGCGAAGATGAAAAAAACAATATTTGGGTGGGTACCGATGGGGCAGGGCTCAAATATTGGAACAGAAAAAACAATACCTACATCAGTTACGGCAATAAGTTATCGAGTCCTTTTATAACCAGTATAATTCGCGATACTGATAACCAGATCTGGCTCTCTAGCTGGGCAGGCGGGGTGAGTAAAATAAACCCGAAAACTAATACCGTTGCGCATTATTCTTGTTACAATCCCTTTACTGGGCAAACAGAGAAAAACATCTGGTTTGTGTACAAAGACTCCAAGGCTAATATTTGGGCCAGTGCTACCAATGAAGGCTCTTTATATCTTTTTAATAAGACCAAGAATAACTTTGAACTCTTTGATAAATCCATCCGCAACTTGCAATGCCTTATCCAAACTAGCGACGGCAGGCTTTGGGGAGGAAATTATACCACGCTATTTTCTATAGAGAAAGAAACTCGAAAAATCAATAAAGTAACCATTGGTAATCCCGTGAGATGTATCCATGAAGACAAAGACAAAAATCTCTGGCTGGGAACCCAGGAGGGTGGTTTACTGTTATTTGATCGAAAAACAAATACCTTTAAAAGACTCACCATAGATGATGGTTTACCCTCGAACACCATTTTAAGATTGCTCGAAGATAAAGAAGGTAATCTTTGGATGAGCACCTATAATGGTATTTGCAGATTTGATAAAAAGAGAAAAACCTTTAGAAATTTCTCAGTAAACGATGGACTTCAAAGCAATCAGTTTAGCTTTAATGCCGGACTGAAATTATCAAGCGGAGAATTTCTATTTGGAGGAATCAATGGTTTTAATGTCTTTTTTCCCCAGACCATTAAAGGATCCAATCAACAAAATAATCTTTTGTTAACGGATTTTTACCTCAACAATCAGCCAATTGAAGAGAGTAAAACAGATCTGGTTGTCCAGTGGGATTCAGGGAAAATCAAAGAGGTAAGTTTGCCTTATGACCAGACCACATTATCACTCGAGTTTGTGGCCCTGGATTATACTAACGCCGACAAAATCAATTATGCTTATTTCCTTGAAGGCTGGGACCAGCAATGGAATTTTGTGGGTCAGGCCCGAAAGGCAAATTATTCGAGATTACCAGAGGGCAAATATACCTTTAAAGTAAAAACCACCAATTTTACAGGGGGATGGAATAAGGCGCAAAGCCTCATTACCATAAATGTTTTACCGCCCTGGTACAGAACCTGGTGGGCATATGGACTGTATTTACTAGCGGGTATTGCCAGTATTTTTGCTTATTTGGAATATCACAAAAACAAGGAAAAACTAAAATATAAGGTTAAAATCGCCGAACTCGAAAGCAAAAAAGAAAAAGAAATTGCCCAGAAACAATCCTCGATGTTCACCTACATCTCCCATGAGTTTAGAACGCCGCTTTCACTTATTATAAACCCGCTGAAAAAAGCCGTTCAAAAAGAAAATGTCCAAAACGGCTCTTCGGGAAGTGATTTGGCCATCGCGCATCGAAATGCCAGAAGACTTTTGAGTCTGGTGGATCAGTTATTGCTTTTTAGAAAAGCCGAAAACGATGCCGATTCGCTTCGATTATCAACCATTAATGTAAATAATTTATGCAATGAAGTGTATCAGTGTTTTGTCAATCAGGCAAAAGATAAAAAGATCCATTACAATTTTAATATTCCCGATCATGAGATTGAGATCATTGGCGATTATGAAAAAATAGAAATCTCGCTGTTTAATTTAATGTCTAATGCCTTTAAATACACACCAATGGGCGGGGTAATTAATCTGAATCTCGGTGAGAACAATTATGAAGTAATACTCGAGATCGCTGATAATGGCGATGGAATCCACCAGAGAGACATAGGGGTTATTTTTGAAAAATTCAAACAAATCAATTCAAAAGTTTCAGTGGGCACCGGCTTTGGAATTGGACTTTATATTGTAAAATATTTTGTAGACAAACACAAAGGCACTGTGAGCTGTACAAGCGAAATAGGCAAAGGGAGTGTTTTTAAACTCACCTTTTTAAAAGGAGACAGTCATTTTGAAAATGTAGAGATCACTAGTGAAATTCCCAAGCGTAGTGAATTGTTCAATGAATTGATCGTTGATGAAATCCAAGAGGATAGTGCGCTATCTAATGCCTTGATTTCAGAGAATGATTTTCAAAAAATAATGCTTACCCCAAAACGCACCGTTTTAATAATTGATGATAATGCCGATATCAGGGCTTATCTGATCAAATTATTCTCGGCTAATTATATGGTTTACAGCGCCGAGAATGGAGAAGAAGGGTTGAAGCTGACCAAAAAACACCTGCCGGATTTGGTTATAAGCGATATTACCATGCAGGAAATGGACGGTCTGGAATTGTGCCGAAAAATAAAAGAGAATCCTGATTTGTCTCATATTCCGGTAATTTTATTAACGGCATCCAAAAACCCTGAAACGCACCTTCAGGGAATTAGCGATGGGGCCGATGATTATATCACCAAACCTTTTGATGATGATATACTCCTGGCCCGTGTAGAGTCTTTGTTGAAAAACCGCAGCAATCTTAGGGCTTATTTCCTCGATAGTATTACCCTTAAAGAAAACACCCAAAAGGTTCCTGTAGAATATCAAGAGATCTTAAAGAAATGTATTGATATTGTAGAGGCCAATATTCATAAAAGAGATTTTACCATTAAAAACTTCGCCCTTGAAATGGGAATGAGCCATAGAACCTTATATACCAAAATTAAAATCATTTCCGGACAGACCCTAAATGCTTTTATTCGCTCGGTGAGGATTCGAAGAGCTGCCATGTTAATGCTGACCGAGGATATCAATATTGCCCAGGCAAGCGCCGAGGTGGGGTTTGAAGATCCTAAATATTTCAGACAGCAATTTGTAAAACTCTTCGGGATGACCCCTTCAGAATACATTAAAAAATACAAGAGCTCCTTTAACGCAGATCTGAATATTATCAAGTAAAAGGTTCTTAATTGTCATCTCGCGTAACTACACCCCGGCCATAGCCAAGAGAGGAAGATTGCCGAGTTTCTAATTTGATTTCTCCCCTTAGTGGCATGTGACCAATCTAAGGGAGATTTCTATTGAAGAAAAAAAACGCAAACGTTTTAGTTGTAAAACCTTATAAAAATCAAATAATTATGTATTGTTTAAAAAAATGTAGTTATTTTTTCACAATCAGTAATTTTTAATCTAAAATAATAGTTAATTGCAATTTTGACCTCCTTTTTTTTCCATTTTACCCCTCCTTAAAAGTTTAAACTCGACATTACTTTGCACTTATAGTAATATTTAAGTTGTATTACTGTGTATGTTATAAGTGTTTATTTTACGATAAGTTTTTTTATCTCTTTAAAGAATTGAGCCTTCTTTAAAATAAGATAGTAAGAGTTGGTTTTACGCAATTACTTATCATTCCCGCAGCTAAGAAAAAGCTGCGGGTTTAAATAAAATAAATTCTGGGATGAATCTAAAGTCGCAAAGACAAGAATATAAAAAAGAAAAAAAGTAACTAACCATTAACCCAACTAAAGACTATGAAAATTACCCAATAACTATTTTTTGTGACGTTGTTTTTGCCTCATAAAAGCAGCAATTATCCTATAAAAATAGAAAGTAACCTACAAGAGTATAAAAAGCTTTCGCTTTAGATTAAAACTAACTAACCTAACCTTAAAATTCAAGAAATGAAAAAAAATGTATTTTTATTTTTTCTCGCCCTTTTTGGCCTTCTTCTAACGGGATGTCAAAATAACGAATCAGATTTTCCAAGCTCTGATAACCCTACGGTGGTAGTGTCTACAAAAGAAATTTACGGCGCACCAAGTAGAAAATTTGAAATAAAAGCCGCCTTGGCAGATGATTTAGGATTAAAGAGTGTACAGATTCAGATCCCGGAATTATCCCTGGATAAAGTAATCAGCTTTGCCACAGATCCTTTACTTAAATCCTATGATTTGAGCTATTTTTTTGAAATCCCTGCCAGTAGGGGAACCTCTGAGGCTTTCAAAATAAAACTAATCATAACCGATGTTTCGGGTAACGCCGTTAACCAGGAGATTAATTTGCGTTTAGACGGAGAATTTGCCGCCCCGGCAATCACAATGGTAACGCCAAAAGAAGGAGCCGTTGTTTTACTCTCTACAAGTAAAGAAATGCCGGTAAATTTTGTGGTTAACGACGATTCAGGAATTGACTATATTGAGGTTAAATGCGCCGAACTGGGTATTGATGAAATGGTTCAGTTACAAGGAGCGCCACAATCTTATACTTTCAATAAGACATATACTTTGCCAGTGACTGCGGCTAACTATGTACTAACCATTACAGCCAAAGATAAATTTGCGATTCCAAACACAGGAAGCCTAAATATCAATATAGTAGCCACAAACGAGTATCCGGCCCTGTACTTATGCGATCAGCCGAAAGGTACAAATTTAACAACTGACGCAGTTGGAGTTCCAATGTATTTTCACGAGAAAAACGCACAGGATTTCGAATTCAAATATTATGCTGACAAAGACAATAAAGAAATTTATTTCTTAGGTCAGGAATCAGACTTTGCCCCACATTGTTTTGGATTGAATGCTACCGGAGAACTAGTTGATGATGTTGTTTCAACCCCAATTATTTTGCCAACAAAAGGATATTACATCATAAAAGTAAATCCAAATACGCTCAAATATACAGCAACCAAATACACGCCATCGAGTAAAGTTTGGGCAGATGTGGCCAACGGACTTTGGCACGATGAAGAGGCTTTAAGAAGACCTTTTGTGAGTGTTTGCGGAGGCGGAATTCAAGGTGCAACATGGGATACATGGGACGCTTGGGTTCAAACAGGATTACACTTGGCAAACAACCCAAATAACCCTTACCAATTAGTAGGAGAATATACCCTGACAGGACAAATAGAGGCGACTTTTACAGGTCAGTGGTGGAGTCCGTCCTGGAGATTAATCAAAAACGGTATTTGTACCATGTCACCGGGAGAGAACGGAAATGCTAAATACCCGGCCGCCCCTGGAGTGTATAAAGTAGTTCTGGATACGGAGTTGGAAAGAGTATTTATCACCAAAAAATAAGTTGTTGTAACCCGGTTATAACCTTTAATTAATAAAAGATATTAAGATGAAATATAAATATATAGGATTTTTTATTGCCCTAATGTACAGCGCTGTATCATTTGGACAAATAAAAATAAAAGGGACTGTTAAGGACAAAGCCAATGTGCCAATTCCCGGAGTTAACATACTCGTTAAAGGCACAGGGACCACAGCTGCCACGGATTTTGATGGAAATTATCTGATTAATGTTCCCAATAAAAACTCTCAAATCGAATTTTCATTTGTCGGTTTTACCAATAAAACGATTCCCGTAGGGGATAAAACAGACATTGATGTGATCATGGAAGAAGCTAGTCAGGCGCTGGATGAAATCGTGGTTGTAGGATATGCCGCAGTGAAAAAGAGTGATGTAACGAGTTCAATTTCTTCTATAAAAGGAAAAGAACTTCAAACGATGACCGTTGGTAACGTCACAGAATCTTTGCAGGGAAAAGTTGCTGGAGTTCAGGTAACGGGTCAAGGTGGTCCCGGAGCACAGCCAAGGGTTTTAATTCGTGGTATATCTACTGTGAATTTAAATACAGATCCTCTTTATGTAGTTGATGGAATCCCGATGGGAACCAGTATCAATTTCTTAAGCAATAATGAGATTGAATCGATGGAGGTTTTAAAAGATGCATCGGCAAGTGCCATTTATGGTTCACGTGCTTCTAATGGAGTTATTTTAATTACCACTAAAAAAGGAAAAGCAGGAAAAACAAGATTCAACTTTGACATAAGTTCAGGAATGCAAATGATGAATAATCCTTATAATATGGCTGATGCCCAGGGTTATGCTTCAATTATGAATAAGGCTTATAACAATTCGGGTTATTCTGATTATTTACCAAATCCTTCTCAATACAAAGGAAAAACGACCAATTGGTGGGATGCCGGAATCAAACGAGCTTCGCCTGTAACCAACGCTTCTTTGGGAGTTAGTGGAGGTTCTGATACCCATACTTACGCAGTTAGTTTGAATTATTATAATTCTGAATCTATTTATGAAGTTGGAGGATGGAAAAGAGTTACCATGAGGATCAACAATGATTTTAAATTCTCAGATAAATTCTCAGCTGGGGTTACTTTAAATCCGCGTTATGAAAGATGGGGAGGACCAAATAACTGGGCAGATTTTGATAAAATTGATCCAATTACGCCAATTTACAAACCAGCAGATCAATTAACCGGATTAGAGAATGAGTATAGTATTTATGCACGTTCTCCTTCATATGTTTGGAATCCAATTGCAGCTGTAAAAAGATTCGACGATTATACCAATCAGTATAATTTAAATACAAACGGTTATTTGCAGTATCAGCCCATTAAAGGTTTGGTTTTGCGTACGCAAGCATCTATCGAAGTTGGAGATAAAACAAATAGTATTTTTAAACCAGATTTTGTAATTGATGCAGCACACGAAAAAGCTGAAATTAATAGTGTTGAAAGAAAAAATACAACAAATGCTGACTGGACTTGGCAAAATACAGCAACCTATACCAAAACATTTGCCGAGAAACACAATGCTTCTTTGATGATTGGTAATACCATGGAAGAATACAATAGCAATGATGTTTGGGGTTACGGAGAAGGTATTCCTAACAATTCAGATTCTATGAGAGAATTAAAAGCAGCAACCAAAAACCGTAAAAGTGATGGTAACAGCTGGTCAAGTTCTTTGATGTCTTACATATCTCGTTTTTCATATAATTATGATGGTAAATATTATTTCACGGGTACTTTTAGACGTGATGGTTCTTCTAAATTCATGGACAATAATAAATGGGCAAATTTCCCTTCGGCTTCCGTTTCGTGGAGAATTTTAAACGAAGGATTCATGTCCTCTACAAAAGACGTTCTAAGCGATTTAAGATTTAGAGCTGGTTGGGGAAAAGTAGGTAATCAAAATTTACCAGCTGCGGTTTATCAATCCAATATCAAGCAAGGCTTTTATCCTATTGGAAATAATATTGTAGACACAACGTATCCCGATACTATGGCTAATAAAGATATTAAATGGGAAACAGTTGAAGATATCAGCTTTGGAATTGATTTTGGATTATGGAAAAACAAACTCTCAGGTTCGTTAGAATATTATCAAAAGAAAACAGAAGATATGCTCTTTAAGAAACAATTCCCAACATACAGTGGCTTTCCAGGATACTCCACAATTTGGACAAATGTAGGATCGATGCAATCTAAAGGTATCGATTTATTACTTTCTTATAAAGATAAAAAAGGCGATTTTACCTATGGAGTGGATGTGACTTTTACAACGGTAAATGTAGACATGTTGTCTTTATCTACAGAAGGAGAAAGACTTTACGGAGCTGGAAACAGAACCTTGACTGTTAAAGGTGATGTACCGGGATATTTTTATGGCTATGTGGCTGATGGATTATTTCAAAATCAAACCCAATTAAATGCACACACTGATGAGCACGGTACCAAATTGCAACCCTACGCGCAAGTAGGAGATATTCGCTTTAAAGATGTTAATGGTGACGGAAAATTAGACGATAAAGACAGAACAAAAATTGGTTCTCCATGGGCTGATTACAATGTTGGTTTGAATTTGAATTTTGCTTACAAACAATTTGATTTGGTAGCAAATTTCTACTCCAGTATTGGAAATGATATTGTAAACGAAAACATAAAAGATTTATACAATGGTACAAGTCTAACTAACAAAGTAAGCGGATTAGAACAAATGGCCTGGCATGGGGAAGGAACCTCTAATTATGTTCCTCGTTTGTCTAAAGATGATAATAACGAAAACTTTACTAAGTTCTCTTCTTTCTATGTTGAAGATGGTTCGTATGTACGTATGAAAAACATTCAGATTGGATTTTCATTCTATAACAAATTTGGTTTAGATAAATTAAGACTTTCGTTATCAGGTCAGAATTTATGGACCTGGACAAACTACAACGGCGTGGATCCAGAAGTAGCAGGTGGAGATCCTGACAAAGATGATAGAGTTAAAGGATCAGGTTTTGGAGGATGGAATTATCCGGTTCAGCCAACAATTTTGATGGGTCTTAATGTAGCATTTTAATAAAAAACGACATGAAAAAAATAATTTTATCTATAATAGCTTTTTCTCTAATTGCGGTTTCGTGCAGCGATTTTATAGAAAAAGATGAAAGAGGAATTCAAACCTTAGAAAACTATTTTCAAACCGCACAAGAATGCGAGAATTATGTTAATGAATTGACAAGACGACTATTATTGCCTAATGATTGGTATACTTTACTTGCGCCAAGATTAACAAACGAAACAGCTACTGATGATGCCTGGATGGGGAATACAGGGCAAGATAGTGGCGCTTTTAGGCCTTGCGCGCAATACATTGTCTCACCAGATAATATGGGATCTATGAATAGTATCTATACTGCTCATTATTATACGATTCAATCGGCTAATTTAGGTTTGGAGAAAATGGCGGCGTCGCCTATTACAGAGACTCAAAAGAATCAATATATGGGAGAATCTTTATTCATTCGTGCCTATTGCTATTATGAGTTGGTAAATAACTTTGGATCTGTTCCATTATATACTAAATCTCTTGGAACTGCCGATTTAAAATTACAACGCAGTCCTGTTGGTGATGTTTATGCACAAATTGAAGCCGATCTTAAAGAATCTGCTGCAAAATTAGAAACCATTCCAGTTAACAGACAAGGAAGAGTAAACAAATGGGCAGCGTATGCCTTACTGGCTCGTGTATCTTTATTTCAGGAGAAATGGGCAGAGGCAAAACAGTATTCCAACAAAGTGATTTCAGAAGGGCCTTATTCTTTGGAAGCTGATTTTCTAAATATTTGGAATGTAAACAATCATAACGGAGTTGAATCAATTCTTGAAGCACAAACTTCATCTGTACAAGACAAAGATTTAGGATCTTCCATAGCTACTTTTTCAGGAGCAAGAGGAGAAGACAAAAAATATTTCCCAAGTAATGATGCACAGGATGTTCTTGATGGTTGGGGATGGTGTATGCCAACGAGCGATTTAGAGAATGCTTATCTTTCTGAGAATGATGTAATTCGTCGTAGAAGTACTATCACCAAATGGGGAGAAGCGGCTTATGGAGACGAGGTTTTAAATCCAACACATAAGTTCAGTTTAAACGATAATAAATCAGGACGTATCTGTCGTAAATATTATATTCCGATCGCAACACGTCGTGCATTAGACAAAAAAGACGGGCACTTGCCCCTAAATGTTCCCTTGATTCGTTTGGCCGAAATGTACCTGACAAGAGCAGAAGCGAATTATCATACAGGAGGAGATGCTCTAGCGGATATCAACATCTTAAGAGCGCGAGTGAAATTAGATCCAAAAACAGGATTAGCAGGACCAACACTTTTAAAACAAATCTATAAAGAGCGTCGTTTAGAATTGGCTTTTGAAGGATTGCGTTTGTTCGATATTCGTCGTGAAAAAGATCCAACAACAGGAAGACCGGTAATTGAAGGTTTAATGGGACCAAGTGGAACTTTTGTGCAATACAATCTGAATTCTACAGATCCTTATGAAACTACAAACTTAAGAGAATCACAAGACAAAGGAATCAATTTTAGCCCGGCTAAAAATCTATTGTGGCCTATACCACAGCTAGAAATTGATTTAAGTGGAGGTTTAATTACACAAAATCCTGGTTACTAAGATGAAGTTAATCAACAACAATAAAGTAAGTCTGCTATGTGCAGGCTTGCTTTTGGCAAACTCGTTTTTAGTGAGTTGCGATTCGGAAAACAATAACAATTCAAATGCTGAGAGTACTACAGCCGAGTTGAGTATCAATCTTGATGCAAATCTTCAAACCATGGAAAGCTTTGGAGCTTCAGATGCCTGGCAATGTAATTTTATAGGTAAGAATTGGCCCTTGGATAAAAAAAATAAAATAGCCGATTTACTTTTCAGCAAAGAACTCGATGCCGAGGGAAATCCAAAAGGAATCGGATTATCTCTGTGGCGTTTTAATCTTGGATCAGGAAGCTCTGAGCAGGGAGATGCAAGTGATATTGGTGATGAGTGGAGACGTACCGAATGTTTCACCACAGATGGTGTAACGTATAACATGAGCAAACAAGCCGGTCAGGTTTGGTTTATGAAAGCAGCCAGAGAACGTGGTTTAGAAAAATTATTGGCCTTTACCAATAGCGCCCCGGTTTACTTAACTCAAAACGGAAAAGCGCATGCCACAATCAAAGAATTTTATAATTTGAAAGATGGGAAAATGCCAGAATTAGCAGATTTCTGGGCAACATCTTTAGACAAACTAAAAACGGAACAAGGTTTAACAATTGATTATGTAAGCCCATTTAACGAACCGCAATACGAGTGGGATGGAACTGCCCAAGAAGGTTCTCCGGCTACAAATGCTAATATTTACAGTTTTGTGAATGTTTTATCTCCAAAATTACAAGCAAAAGGATTAGAGTCTAAAATTGTAGTAGGAGAAGGCGGTTCTTATGAGCCTTTGTATAAAACAATTTCAGGCAAAGAAAGTAGATCCAATCAAATCGATTATTTCTTTGGGGTGAATTCTGCTAAAAATATTGCAGGATTAAGCAATGTTAAAAAAACAATTTCCGCGCACAGTTATTGGCAAGCCTGGCCTTTGACAGAGCTAGTTTATTCCAGAGGATCCGCCGCTACAAGAACACAATCAGTGGCAGGATTGAGCCTTTGGTCATCAGAATACTGCGTTTTAGAGAGTCCGGGAACTTCAGAGCTTCCTGGTGGTGGAGGTCCGGGAAGAGATTTAGGAATGCAAACGGCACTCTGGACCGCTCGTATTATAAGCACTGATATTGCCCTTGGAGGGGTAACTTCCTGGCAATGGTGGACAGCCATTAGCCGTGGAGATTACAAAGACGGTTTAATTCACATAGATGATGGTTCAAGTAACGGAGCGGGAAATGCAGATTATTGCAAAAACGACGGCTATATCAGAGATGCAAAAACACTATGGGCTTTAGGAAACTTCTCCTTTTTTGTAAAACCTGGAATGATAAGAGTTCAGATTCCAAGTGCCAATAATTCCACTTCGGTGAATGACGTAATGGTAACGGCCTACAAAGATGTAGCAACTAAAAAACTGGTAGTTGTGGCAGTTAACATCAGCAAATCGGCGAAAGCCTACAAACTGAATCTTGCCGGAGGCGTTTTAACAGATAATAAATTAACCCCTTATACAACCTCAGAAACATTGAGTTTGAAAAAAGGAACCGGGGTTGATGCAACGAATTTTACAATTCCTGCAAAATCAGTTGTGACTTATGTGGGAACATATAAATAACACAATGTTTATTATTTCAAGGAAGGAGAACACAGGCAATGGCAAACTAGCAAAATAGTCCCCATTGCAAGGTCGAGAAAGATTCTAACCTTAGATTGCAGGGTTACTGGTGAAGATTTACTTCGTCTGTTCGCTATCGCTCGGGTCTTCTTGGTTGAAAGGACAAGATGGTGAAAAATAAAAGTACGATCGAAAATATTCGATAAAAAAAGATAGAATAAAATAAATGAGAAAAGTATATATCTCGCTTTTATTGGTTATGAGTTCGCTGTCATTTGCGCAGCGAACCATCACCATTAGCACAGATAATGTAGTTCAGACAATGGATGGTTTTGGAGGTTCTGATGCCTGGAGATGTCAGTTTGTTGGAAAAAATTGGCCTGAGCAAAAAAAGAATGCCATTGCCGATCTACTCTTTAGTAAAGAAATTGATGCTGAGGGAAACCCAAAAGGAATCGGACTTTCGATCTGGAGATTTAATCTTGGAGCGGGAAGTACAGAACAGGGAGAGAACAGCAGAGTTTCGGACGAGTGGAGAAGAAGTGAATCTTTTTTGCAAGCTGATGGAACTTACGATTTCTCCAAACAAGAAGGGCAAAGATGGTTCTTGCAGGCAGCCAAAAAACGCGGAGTCGAGAAATT
Organism: Flavobacterium sp. JAS; assembly: GCF_020991455.1. Lineage (GTDB taxonomy): Bacteria > Bacteroidota > Bacteroidia > Flavobacteriales > Flavobacteriaceae > Flavobacterium. Next base: position 360,971 of record NZ_JAJMOX010000007.1, on the reverse strand, counting down.
CCTGATTTTCACCAATAGTCCACCGGTTTATATGACAAACAACGGATTGTCTTTTGCCACTCAAAAGAATAAACTGAATCTAAAAGATGGTGCAATTGTAAAATTTGCCGATTTCTTAGTTCAAAGTATTCAGGGGTTAGAGAAAAAAGAGGGAATTAAATTCGATTATGTGAGCCCTATAAATGAACCACAATGGGAATGGATGCCTAATAACGGGGACAAAAACAGTCAGGAAGGCACCCCGGCAACCAATGGGGAAATTTATGATTTGACCAAATCACTTTCGGAAAAACTCAAAGCAAATAAAATGAGTACCGAAATTGTAATTGCAGAAGCCGGACAAATTAATTATTTGTATGAAAATGTAAATGCAGAGGACAGAGACAATCAGATTGAGTACTTCTTTGGGAAAACAAAAACAAATATTTCAAAATTTTCCAATGTAAAAAATGTCATTTTAGGACACAGTTATTTTACAACATGGCCAGTGGAGAAACAGGTTTTAAGCCGAAAATTAATAGCGGCAAAGATCAAGCAAAATCCGGGATTGAAATATTGGCAATCGGAATATTGCATTTTAGAAAATCCAGGAGAAGCCGAGATTCCCGGTGGCTCGGGCGGAGGCAGAGACTTAGGAATGCAAACCGCGCTATTTGTGGCACGACTGATTCACAACGATATTGCCCTTGCAAATGCTTCTTCATGGCAATGGTGGACCTCTTTAACCCGAGTGGATTATAAAGACGGTTTGATTTACCTCGACAACGGAAAAAGTAGCGGAGGGACAGCGCCGGATTATGTGCGAGAAGACGGAGAATTTCACGATTCAAAACTACTTTGGGCTCTGGGGAATTATTCCTTGTTTGTGCGTCCGGGTATGCTTAGAATCGATGTTCCAAACCAAAACGAATTGGACGCTGCAAATGATGTGATGCTCACGGCCTATAAAGATGTACAAAACAAAAAACTAATTGTAGTGGCTGTAAATTGCGGAAAATCTCCTCAGAAATACAAATTCAATTTATCAAAAGGAACCCTAAAAGACAACGAGGTAACACCGTATGTAACCTCTGAGAGTTCAAATTTAAAAAGAAGCAACACTCAAAAAATAGACAACCTGGAAATCCCCGCAAAAGCAATAGTAACCTTTGTAGGGGAATTACAATAGTCGGGTTTCAAGTTCTTTGCGAGAACCCGAAACTTGAAACAAAAAAACAACAAATTAAAAAACAATAAAGAAAGCTTAGATACTTTGAATCTTAGCCACCTAGAACCTTAAAAATAAAATATAGTGTTTACAAAAAAGATCTTACTACCCGTATTACTCTTCTCGTGTTTGTCTGCATTTAGTCAGATATCGTTTGGAGATTCCAAAAAAATCAATGACAACTGGAAGTTTAATCTGCAAGATACTCCCGAGGCTCAAAAAGAAACTTACGATGATAGCAAATGGCAAGCAGTTAATGTGCCGCACGATTGGAGCGTAAAAGGACAATTAAGTCCAACATTGGCAAGCTGCACCGGTTTCTTGCCGGGGGGAATTGGCTGGTATCGAAAATCAATTAATATTGAGCAAGCCAAAACTGGCCAAAAAGTCTATCTCTATTTTGAAGGTGTTTACAACAGAAGCGAAGTTTTCCTTAACGGACATTCTTTAGGAAAACGTCCAAACGGATATATTTCATTTGCGTATGATGCAACACCCTATGTAAAATACGGAGCAGAAAACACCATTTCAGTTCGTGTAGATCACAGTCAAAGTGCCGATTCAAGATGGTACACCGGTTCGGGAATTTATAGAAATGTCTGGTTGGTTTATGCCAATGAGGTGCATATTGCACAATGGGGCGTTTATGCTTATCCTGAAGTAAAAAATGGAACAGGAACCCTAAATATTGAAGTTGATCTAGAGAATGGTTCTTCAACAAAATCAAGCGTTACTATAATTAATGAATTGATTGCAAAAGACGGAAAATCAGTAGCAAAAACATCTTCTAAAGTTGAAGTTGCCCCGAACAAAACCGGAAAAATTTCCACTGAAATAAAGGTAAAAAATCCAGAGTTGTGGGATTTAGAGAATCCAAATTTATATCAGCTTAAAACAACTGTTTTAAAAGACGCAAAACAAATTGATCAAACCATTACTCAAACAGGATTTAGAACTTTTACTTTCGATCCAAACAATGGCTTTGCATTAAACGGAAAATGGATGAAAATGAAAGGAGTTTGCTTACACCACGACGCCGGAGTTTTGGGTTCAGCCGTTCCAAGAGAAGTTTGGCAAACCAGACTCAAAACATTGAAAGAAATTGGCGTAAACGCCATTCGTACCAGTCATAATCCGCAAGCGCCTGTTTTTTATGAGCTTTGCGACGAGCTTGGAATTTTGGTTTTAAATGAAGCTTATGACGAGTGGGAATTTCCAAAACGCAAATGGCTCGAGGGCTGGAATTACGGAACACCGGGATTTGAAGGCTCGTTTGATATTTTTGCCGATTATGGAGAAAAAGATTTGGAAGACTTTGTTCGTCGCGATAGAAATCACCTTTCGGTATTTGCCTGGAGTATCGGAAATGAAGTCGATTATCCAAACGATCCGTATTCTCACCCAGTTTTAGACAAAGGAAAAGACGGGTTTGGGCAAGCTGCTTATGGCGGTTATAAAAAAGATGCCCCAGATGCAATGCGTCTTGGCGTAATTGCAAAACGTTTGGTTGCAGCGGTTAAAAAATACGATAAATCACGACCAACCACAGCAGGACTCGCAGGTGTGGCAATGTCTAACGAAACCGAATATCCGGGAGCCTTAGACATCACAGGGTACAATTATACCGAAAGCAAATACCAATCAGATCATCAGAAATATCCAAAGAGAGTTATTTTCGGAAGTGAGAATATTCATGATATGGAACCTTGGCTAGCAGTGAAAAACAACAAACATATCTTCGGACAATTTCTTTGGACAGGAATTGATTATTTGGGAGAATCAGGAAGATGGCCCTCAAGAGGATTTTATTCAGGACTGGTTGATTTTGCAGGAGTAATCAAACCAAGGGGGTATTTCCGCCAGTCATTATGGTCAGATAAACCAATGGCTTATGTTGGAACTTATTCCTTGAAAAACGATAAAGATATTTCTAAAGATGCCTGGGCTATTTGGAATTACACTCCGGGGGAAATGATTCGCGTGGTGTGTTATACCAATGCTGCAAAAGCACGTTTAGAATTAAACGGAAAAGTAGTAGGTGAGGTAAAACCTTATGACGAAAAAACAGGAATTATTTATTGGGATATTCCATTTGCATCAGGAAAATTAGAAGCCATTGGTTTGGACAAAAACGACACAGCAATAAGTCGATATGCCATCACCTCAACACAACAACCTGTAGAACTAACCATTGCCGATAAAAACATCACAATTACAAAAGAGAAAGGCGTTGCCAAAATAATGGTTCAGGTAAAAGATCAAAACGGTTTACCGGTTATGCTTTCAGACAATGAAGTAACGTGCACTATCAGCGGGCCAGGAATTTTATTAGGACTTGAAGCCGGAAACAATAGCGACATGAGTGATTATACAGATAATGTTCAAAGAGTATTTCACGGTCATATTGCCGCTTATATTCAGGCAACTGGGGAGACGCAACCCATAAAAGTAACCTTTACAAGTGAGTGGTTAAAACCCGTTGAAGTTACAGTTAATGTAAAATAAGTTGGTTTTCTAACAGAAGTAAATTAGTAGTTTTTTTAAATTGTCAATTGACCTGTCAGCTTTTTTGGTTAAGCAGACAGGTTAATTGTATGTAATAGAAAAAAGTTTATTATATTTAAAGTGTGATATTTACATTTATTTAAATTAAGATGAAAATAAAAAATAGAATTGCCTTTATAATCGGACTTGTTTTGGCTGGAGTTTCTTTGAACGCACAAACGAAAACCTTCACAAAAGAGGAATTTAAACAATGGGCACAAACGCCTCCAATGGGTTGGAACAGTTGGGATTGTTATGGCTCAACAGTGGAAGAACACGAAGTAAAAGCCAACGCCGATTATATGGTTAAAAACCTAAAAAAATACGGCTGGGAATATATAGTGGTAGACATTAGATGGTTTGTAGAAAATGACAAAGCAGGAGGATACAACCAGAGAGATCCGCGTTATGTAATGGACCAATACGGAAGATATTTACCGGCTTTGAATCGTTTTCCATCGGCCAAAGACGGACAAGGGTTTAAACCATTAGCGGATTATATTCATAAAAAAGGACTGAAATTTGGAATTCACATCATGCGTGGAATCCCTAAAAAAGCCGTTGAAGACAAAATGCCAATTAAAGGCGCAAAGGGAATTACCGCCGATCAAATTTATACCACCGATTTGCAATGTGAGTGGTTAAAAGATAATTATACCATCCTGGCAGATAAACCCGGAGCACAGGAGTATTACAATTCAATATTTGAACTCTACGCAGAGTGGGGTGTAGATTTTATCAAAATCGATGATTTATCAAGACCGTATCACCAAGGGGAAATTAACCTCATTAGAAAGGCGATCGACAACTGCGGACGTAAAATTGTATTGAGTACTTCGCCGGGAGAAACGCCTATTTCTGCCGCGCCGCACGTAAAAGAACACGCTAATATGTGGCGTATGGTTGATGATGTTTGGGACACTTGGCCGCACATCACCCATTTGATGGAAGTAAGCCAAAAATGGTATCCGTACATTGCACCGGGAACTTGGCCAGATTGCGATATGATTCCACTTGGCCGTATTTCTTTAAGAGGAGAACGTGGCGAAGATCGAATGACGCGTTTGACAAAAGACGAGCAATATACGCTGATTACTTTTTTTAATATTTTTAAATCGCCGTTGTTTTTTGGCGGAGATTTACCCAGCAATGACGCATTTACTTTATCGTTATTAACCAATAAAGATGTCGTTAGAATGCACAAGGAAAGCACTGATGTAAAACAGCTCTTCCAAAGAGATGGCAAAATTGCCGTGAGCTCAAAAAATCCTAACGATGGAAGTGTTTATTTGGCCTTGTTTAATATCTCGGATAATATCACAGAGAGCATATCAGTGAATTTATCAGATCTTGGAATTGCTGGAGATGTAGCTGTTTTAAATATGTGGACAGGGGAAAAATCTAAAGTTTTATCCAAAAAAATTTCGGCAGAATTAAAACCGCATAGTTCGATTCTCTATCAACTAAAAAGCCAAAAATAATGAAGAAATTACTGCTTAGCTTTATATTGGTTTTACTGTTTTTTAATTTTTTGCAGGCTCAAAATAACACAAAATCAGTTCCGCCAATCCTTGCTGAAAAAGATTTAACAGCCTATTTATTTGTTTATTTCACCGGAAATAATCCCCAGGAAGAAGCCGTAAGATATGCCATCAGCGCAGATGGTTATCATTTCTGCAACCTCAACAATAACGGGCCCGTAATTGATAGTAAAACCATAAGCTCCACAGGTGGTGTTCGTGATCCGCATATTTTGCGTGGCGAGGATGGCCAAACATTTTATATGGTTTTAACCGATATGACCTCATCGAAAGGTTGGGACAGTAATCGCGCGATGATTTTATTAAAAAGTACAGATCTTATAAAGTGGGAGAGTAGTGTGGTAAACATTCAAAATACTTATCCCGGAAATGAAAATCTAAAACGGGTTTGGGCCCCACAAACTATTTATGATGCCAAAGCCGGTAAATACATGATTTACTTTAGTATGCAATATGCCGGTGGTCCTGATAAGATCTATTACGCTTATGCCAATAAGGATTTTACGGCTCTGGAAAGCGTGCCAAAACTCTTATTTGTACCAAAATCTCAAAGAGCTTGTATTGACGGAGATATTATCGAAAAAGACGGAATTTACCATCTTTTCTATAAAACAGAAACCGAAAAAGCAGGCATAAAAGTAGCCACAACAATGGATTTAACTTCGGGAAAATGGATTGAAAACGACAATTATTTGCAACAAACCACCGACGGAGTGGAAGGTTCTAGCGTTTTTAAACTAAATAATTCAGAGCAGTATATTCTGATGTATGATGTTTACACCAAAGGGAAATATCAATTTACAAAAACAAAGGATTTAGAGAATTTCACGGTAATTGACAATGATATCTCAATGGATTTTAACCCGCGTCATGGAACTATTTTACCCATAACGCGTTCTGAATTAAAAAGGCTTATTGCCAAATGGGGAATGCCGGGGGAGTTTCCAAAAATAAATAATAATCCAGTTTTAGAAGGTTATTACGCAGATCCTGAGATTTTATATTCAAACAAAACAAAGAAGTACTACATCTATCCAACAAGCGATGGATTTGATAGTTGGTCAGGGAATTATTTTAAAACCTTTTCATCTGATGATCTAACCAATTGGAAAGACGAAGGTATTATTGTAGATCTTAGAAAAGATGTAAAATGGGCCAACCGAAATGCCTGGGCACCTTGTATTGTTGAGAAAAAGATAAAAGGAAAGTATAAGTATTTCTATTATTTCACGGCGGCGCAAAAAGTTGGTGTCGCATCATCTGATAACCCAACAGGACCTTTTAAAGACAGCGGAAAAGCTTTGATAAGCCAAAGACCGGAAGGCGTAAAAGACGGTCAGGAAATTGATCCGGATGTTTTTACAGATCCCAAAACAGGCAAAAGTTATTTGTATTGGGGCAACGGATATATGGCCGTAGCCGAATTGAATGCAGATATGATTTCTATTAAAAAAGGAAGTACAAAAGTCATAAAAGTTGACAATACCTTTCGCGAAGGAACCTATGTTATTTATAGAAATGGTATTTACTATTTTTTATGGAGTGAAGACGATACCAGAAGTCCTAATTACAAGGTAAGATATGGGATTTCGAAATCGCCACTAGGCCCAATTGAAATTCCGGATAACAATATCGTAATTCAGGGAATTCCAAATCAGGGCATTTATGCCACAGGACATAACTCGGTCTTGCAAATTCCAAATAAAGACCAGTGGTATATTACCTATCATCGTTTTTCTTATCCTACAGGCATAAAAATGGGAGATGCGGCAGGATTTCATCGGGAAGTTTGTATCGATAAACTTGAGTTTAATCCCGATGGAACTATAAAGCAAGTGATTCCGACCCATAGTGGCGTTAGCGCAGTTGAATAGTTGATACACTTAAAAGAGAAAGAGGTTTTACTTTTTATTAAAGTAAAACCTCTTTTTTTAGTTTATTGTACCTTTAAAGTCAATAGATAAATTATTCTTAGAACATAAAATTCAAATGAATTTATACTGCTTGATCATCTGTATCTCCTGATGGTGCATTTGTTTTTACTGATTCGATCCCGTTTTCTCTGGCAGCCGTACTTTCATACATTTCACTTGCTCCAATAATTTGACCATTAGAAGCTTTCAAATTGAAATATGGTTTTCCGTTGCTGGATTCTTTTCTGTCAAATTTGCTATCGTCTTGTGAGTTGGTTTTCACAGATTCGATACCATTAAGACAGGCAGCTTTTGTTGTGTAGCCTTCACTTGTTAAAATTGTCTGACCATTACCTGCTTTTAAATTGAATTGAAATTCGCCGTTAGTTCTTTTAGTAATTACAAATTTTCCCATATAGTTTTTATTTAAGTTAGGCATTATATTATTTTAATATCCATAAAAATACAAAACTTCATCATATAAATTATAAATCAGTAAAATAAAATTATACCAATATTAAAACGCAATAAATTAAGTCTAGAGGAGTTTGTAAATAGATGCAATCGCCTGATTATAAGGTTTGTATATTTGTTTTATAAACTAATTCAGAAATAAGATAAAATAAGAATGAGAATATTCTGTATTTTTAGTTTGTTTAAAAAAATGTAATTATGAAAAAATTAGCCCTAATCTTTGTCATTTCAGCCCTGTTAATCTCTTGTAATAATAAGAAAACCCAAAACGCAGTTGGTATTGCTACAGATACAACTTCGACTATAATTGATGAGACAAAAAATCTAATTCCCCAGAGTGATAGTTTACCCCAGGTAAGCATATACGAAGGGGTTTTGCCTTGCGCTGATTGCAGGGGAATTAAAACCGTATTGAAAATTTATTCAGGCGATGGCACTATGGAGAGCCATAAATTTGAATTGTCAAGTATTTATCAGGGAAAAGGATCTGGAAAAGCCTTTACACAAAAAGGCCATTACAATACAGAAAGAGGATTAGAGGATGATCCCGATGGAACAATTTATGTGCTGAATTATGACAAACCAGAAGCAGAACAACTATTCTATGGTTATTCTGCCAGAACTCCCGATAAGATCTTTTTACTGGACAAGACCCGCAAAATAATCAAAACAAAACTAGTTTATTCTCTGACAAAGAAATAGATGATTTTAAAATTGAGAAAGGCTTCCAAAAATATTGAAAGCCTTTTTTTATGATGGGAATTTAAAGTTTTTATTAGACATTAAAATTAAGATATTTATGCATTATCTAATTTTCTAATTGCCAGATTATCTAATTAGCACTTTTCTTGGTATTAAACGAAGGCAGGATATATTTCTGAATGAGTTCGTCACTAGGGGATTGTGAGTTATAGTTTCCACCAGTAATAACCGTTATCATATTTTGATCCTCCCAGATATAAATTTTCTGTCCACCGTTTCCTTGTGCCGCTTTTCCGTTGTATTTCACACCATCAACATTGAGATATTTTAGCCACCACAAATAGCCATAATTCACACCCTGAACCACAGAGTGTTTGCTTAGAGACTCTTCAACCCAGGCTTTAGAAACAACTTGTTTGCCATTCCAAAGGCCTTTATTGAGATAAAGCAAACCAAATTTTGCCATATCACGAGAATTTAAATACACCTGACAAAAGGTTTCGGCGCTTGATGCATCGGGTTTAAAATTCCATTTGAAGTTTTTAATTCCAAGATCTTTAAACAGCGTTTGTTTGGCAAATTCAGGCAAAGGCATTTTTGTCGCTCTTTCGATAATTTTCCCCATAGTAATTGGATTTCCGGAGCAATACATTCCTTTTCCACCCGGAACATCAACCATTGGCAAATCCAATGTAAATTGAATCCAATCATCAGAATAATTCATGGCAGTTTCATTTCCCTCTGCTTTGGGATTACTCACATCACAATCAAGACCACTTTGATTGGTTAAGAGGTTTTCAATTGTAATTTGTTTTTTGTCATTGGTGAGATTCTTAAAAGTATAATCCGGAAAATAGGAGAGTACCGTTTCAGTTTTATCTTTAATGTAGCCTTTATCAATTGCAATTCCGGTAAGTGCCGAAACAAAACTTTTAGTGGCCGAACGAAGCTCATGCAACTTAGTTTTGTTATTGTCATAAAAATACTCTTCAAAAACTAATTTCCCGTCTTTAATAATCAAAACACTGTGAACATTTTGATAAGTACCGTCAACGATTTTCTGCATCATTTCGCCCAATAATGCTTTATCCAAGCCGGTATTGTCAAGAGGACCCGTTAGCAAGCCATCCAAATCTTTTTTAGGCTGTTGATACACATACTTATAATCCTTAGAAGCATTTAACCTGGGATACCACATTTCTTTAGGAAAAACGACTTTTTTACTGATTAACTTATAGGTTTTCTCCTCAGAAGAATAACCATTAATGACAGAAGCCTGATCTCTTAAAAAGGTCACTTTCTCTTTAGACATGTTCAGAAAAACATCTCTCTCAGATGGTTTTAGCGCATATTTACTCTCGTTGATAATCGCATATAAAATGGTGTCTTTTGGTGAGGCTGCAATTTGTAATGTCGTCTTATTTTGATATTCATAAATACCTTCATACTCTTTTAATTGGTCGTAGGTAATTTTAAACTTTTCTTGCGAGTATCCGCAATAAATAATCAATAAAAACAGCAGAAGTAAATTGGTTTTTCTCATTCTTTTGGTTTTTAGGTTAGTTACTGGTTATGAAATAATTGACCACAGAAAAGATATAAAAAAAAAGAGACACTTAATTAAAAAATTAGTGCCTCTTTAGATATGAATTTATTTGTAAAGAATTACTTGATCGTAATTGGAAGCTCAACGGTTGTTTTATCCCAGCCAATTACCAAATTCGCTACAGAACCCCCAGTGGTAAAAGCAATTGATAAAGCCTCAATTGGAGTTGATACCGTTTTAACCGGAACCGAAACCTTAGCGATATTTTTGCTTTCATCATAAGCATAAGCGCCCCACATGTCAACTTCTTTATTGATGATAATGGTCCATTTGTCTTTTTCAGGAATAGCAAACAAGCTATAAGAACCTGCAGGAATATTTTTACCATCAATGGTCACGGCTTTATAGAATTTAATTTCAGTATTTTCGTTTGCACCAACGCGCCAAACTTCTCCAAAGGGAATTAAATCTCCAAAAATTGCACGTCCTTTAACCGAAGGTCTTGAATAAATAACCTTAATAACCGCAGAAGGATTATCTGTTTTTTTGAATTTTACAGCCTTATTTGGGAAATAGGAAATATCTGCTGGACTTGCATCCAAAGGAGCAAATTTTACCTCTTGTGCATTAACCCCCAAAGTAGTTAATAAGATAATTATCAGTAAATTAAAATTTTTCATAGTTGTAATGATTTTTAATAGTTTACACAAAGTAAGTTAATAATGAAGAAAAATCATATAAGTTATAACCTATTTTTTGTTAATGAATTGATAATGGTTATTAGTGTTGCTCTTTTTTCTTTTTGTCATACCAATTCTGCATAATATAAAAAGCTTTCTTTTTTTGACCGTCATTTGAGATCAGACCTTTTCTGTTATATTCGTCCTGAATTCCCGGTAAAAGTCTTCTTGGAGATCTAAAATCTACCAGAATCCAAGGACTTAATCCACTAAGATGTGGTATCTTCTCGATCATTTTTAAATTCTGAATATATAAGTATTCCTGAAACTCCTCGGTCCAACGCTCATTTTTTTCTCCGTGTAAACCCGCTTTTGCATCACCTCCAAATTCAGAAACAATAACGGGTTTGTTGTATTTGGTTTTCCAGAATATTTTCTCAGCATCTTCCAGTTTACCGCCGTACCAACCCAAATATTGATTAAATGCAATAATGTCCAAATAATCACCAATGGCATCGTTGATTGTTCCAAATCCGGCGCTGTCACTTTGCGTTAATAAAGCTGCGCTGATTAATCTAGTATTGTCTAAAGATTTGGTGTGATCCACCAATTTTTTAATAAAAGCATTTCTTGCATCAGATATAGGCGTTTCATTTGCCATTGACCAGATAATGATACAAGCCCTGTTTTTATCTCTTGTAAGGGCTGCTGTTAATTGATCCTGGGCATTTTGATAAGTAGCTTCCCTTGTAAATTCAACAGTCCAATACACTGGAATCTCTTCCCAAACCATCAATCCCATTTTATCGGCCTCTCTGATGATGTTCTCGTTATGGGGATAATGCGCCAGACGAACATAATTACAACCCAATTCCTTTGCCCAGTTTAATAATCGCAAAGCATCTTGCTCAGAATTTGCACGTCCGCCTTTTGCGTTTTCTTCATGAATGGAAATTCCGCGTAAGAAGATTTGTTTTGCGTTTAATAAAATTTTGTCTCCCTGGGTTTCAATGGTTCTAAAACCAATAGTATCTTTTAGTTTCTCTGCGTTGTAATCAATGGTTACCTCATAGAGTTTTGGATTCTCAGGAGACCAATACGATATTTTTTTTACCGGAATTTCAAAGTTTACAATTCCATCAGCACCAACTTTTGCTTTGTAATTAATTTTTAGTTCCGCAATAGAAATCGTTACCGCATTTAGCGTTGGATTAGCATTATTGATTTTAATAAAACCCGAAATTAGAGCCGTGTTACCTTTTTTAAGCTGAATAGTATAATCTTCTACAAAAGAGTCATTCTCTTCAATTAAAGTCACATCGCGCGTGATTCCGCCATAATTCCACCAATCAGTGTTAATGGTCGGCACATCTTCTTTATGTCTGGTGTTATCTACTTTAATCACCAAATAATTGTCCTTTGGTTTTACAATCGAAGTAATCTCATAATTAAATGGCGTAAAACCACCTTCGTGAGTTCCTAGTTTTTTTCCGTTCAAATAAACATCGGCTTTATAATTGATGGCGCCCAAATAAACAAAAAGACGTTTTTTGGCTTTCAAATCATAATCAAAAGATTTCTTGAACCAAACGTTCCCTTCGTAATATTTAAGCTCTGGAACCTGCGAGGTCCAATCGCCCGGAATATTTATCTTTGGAGATTTATCAAAATCATATTCCACCAATTCCTGTTTGTTTACCGCATGATAATTATTGAAGTAAGCCGCACTAGATGGTTTTGCCTGTTTGTCGTATTGATCGTGATGAAAGCTGTAAAAACCAGTTTCATAAGGATCAACAATATAATTCCAAACCCCGTTTAAAGAAGTTGTATTTCTATTGGGAACATTGGAGATTAGACTTTGATTTTGCCCTTGGGCAAAAATGGAAAAGCTTAGAAGTACTTTGGTTATTAGTTTTTTCATTAGTAAAATGGTATTTGTTTTATTATACATTACGGTTCAATCTTTAAATACTCTCCTTTAAAACTCTGATTGAGAGCCGTCATTTCAATTGGCATTCCCGATCCATCAGGAACAACTTCAATCGATGCCTTTCCGTTGGCCATTTTAATGGATTCGCTCCCTGTTGGAGTACCTTGATTTTTCATGGTTTTTCCGCCTTTGAGACATTGAAAATAAACACTTTCTTCATAATCCAGGCAACGCAAATTAGCATTGTCAATTGCAATTGCGCTTACCAGATAATTGCCATTTTTTAATTTTTGAGATGATAATTGCAGGGATGTCGCCGTATCATTTTTCTTAAAGCGGTAATTTACCTTTAATGTATCCGAAACTTTTTTGCCATCTTTAGTCTCACCAATGGCAATTAGCGTGTTTTCGCCCTTTAGAAAATTCACGTCCCAAGTTAAGCCATTGGCAGGATATAGAGAAAGATTTCTTTGTTTTTCTCCAAGAGATTTTCCTTGATGATAAAGAGTAACCTTCTGACAATTACTAAAAACGCTCAAAGTTCTTGGTGTATTCTCAGGTCCCTGACGCTCGGTCCAGGTATGCGATTCGATGTAAGTAAATGGCTCCTTGCTCCAATAACTTTTAAAAACATAATAAGCATCTTTGGGATTCCCGTTTCTATCCACCAGCCCTTTTTGATTCATATACGGAATAGCATCTTCGGGGCGCAGTGGCGTTGCAAAATCCTTAAACGCCCACTGAATGTTACCCACAAACATCGGATCGTTCTCGGATATATGCAAATGCCAATCGAATAAATCAACGATATAGTTTTCGCTCCAATCGCCAATTTGTGCAATATTGGCCACTTTGGTTTGCACAATTGCTTCTTCCCAGCCTTCGGCTTTTATGATATTTTCCCCCGTAATCGGATTTTCGCTGTGACGCCCAACGTGACTGTCACCTCCGTATTCGGCGTGAATAAAGTGTTTGTATTGTTTTTTATAAACATCAATTGCTTTTTGATAGCTTTTGTAACTTCCCGAGTACCAGCCCGACCAAATAGAAGGGGAGAAGACATCGACAATTTGCGAACCTTCATAATATTTTCTAATGGCCGTTTTTCTACTTGGATCCATTTGGTGTGCAATGTCGTTTAGCTGGGTCAAAAATGCATTTGTCTTCTGGGTATCGTCGCCACCTGGAAAATCAGCAAGCCAGTTCATTTCATTTCCTAACGACCAGATGATAATACTGGGGTGATTGTAATTTTGATTGATGATTTCTCCAAGCATATTTTTGGTATTGGTTTGCCAAAGTTCATCGCCAATTCCCCCACGGCACCAAGGCAATTCATCCCAAACCAAGAGCCCCAATTCATCACAGGCTTTATAAATTTCAGGATCTTGCGGATAATGCGCCAGGCGAACAAAATTTGCCCCCATGCTTTTAATAGATTCCATATCGGCGCGATGTTGCGCGTTGCTCATGGCCGCGCCAACTCCGGCTTGTTCTTCATGGCGATGTGTACCGCGGATGAGCAGTCTTTTTCCGTTAAGAAAAAAAGGCCCGTGGTCTTTAAATTCAAACCATCTAAAACCTATTTTTTCACTAGCGGTATCTTTAATTTGATTTTTCTGCGATAAAAAAGCAGTAACCGAATATAGATTAGGTTTCTCGGTATCCCAAAGCTCTGGATTTTTGATATTCTCAAATTCAATAGTGGAAGTTTTATCTAAAACAGAAACCGTTTTACTGGCAACTTTTTTCCCTTTTGGATTTTTAAGAACGACCGTTAAGGATAAAGCTGCAGAATTTTCAGGATTCACAATAGAGGCCAGAATCTTTACAGAAGCATTTTTTGCAGAAACCTGAGGTGTTGTAATTTTTAAATTATCGATGTGATTTTTATATTGAGATAGGAGCCAGACATCTCTGGTGATGCCGCCATAAATAAAGAAATCACTTTTTTGAGAAGGAATAATTTCAATATCATAACTATTGTCCACACGAACAAAAATAGCGTTGTCTCCCTCGTTTATGAAGCTTGTAATATCGATGGTAAAACCAATATAACCACCAATATGCCCCCCGGCTTCCTTGCCGTTTACATAGACTTTTGTAGTTACGTTTGATCCTTCAAAATATAAAGAATAACGCTGGTTTTTATCGATTTTCTCAATATGTAATTTCTTTTGATACCAGCTGGCATCACGCCTGTAACCAGGATTTAAATCCGTTGCATCTTCGGCGTTCCAGGTGTGTGGTAAATTTAAAGAAGCCCAGTTGGTGGCTTTTTGCGCCGTAGAAAGACTCGATGTATTGTTTTCTAAATAAAGCCAATTGTTATTGATGTTCATTTTTGTCTGAGCAAAAATGCTGCTCAGACAAATCTGAAAAAAAAACAAAAGCGCAAAAGTATAAAATGTATTGTTATGGCAGGGTAGTTTTTTCATTGCTTATAAAGCTTTTTTTCTTAATAATGCTTCGAGAAAATAATAATCGGCATAGATAATAGGTTCGTCAATTTCGTCGTGTTTTGGCCAGTTCCCAGTGCTGTGATCCAGGATAAAAGGCGCTTTTATATTTGCATTCAAAACATATTGATCCGAACTTAAGGAGGTGATTATTTTATCGGCGAAAGCCAAATAACTTTTGTTTTTAGTATAGCTGTAAAGTTCATATAAACCAGAGGCCATAACCGCCGCGGCCGAGGCATCACGCGCAGAATTCGGAATACTTGGATCTTTAAAATCCCAATACGGAATCCCATCCTGGGGTAAGTTTTTATGGCTCATGAAAAATTGCGCTGTGGCCTGGGCTTGTTTTAAATAAGCAGGATCTTTGGTATATCTGTATGACATGGTAAATCCATAAACTGCCCAGGCTTGTCCGCGCGCCCAAACCGAATCATCATTATACCCCTGAAGCGTAGTTTTCTTTCTTACTTCTCCTGTATTTGGGTCATAATCAATCACGTGATAACAGCTATTGTCTTCTCTGAATTGGTTTTTCAGCGTAGTATTGGCGTGTTTTACAGCAATATCATGATATTTTGGGTTTCCTGATAGTTTTGAAGCTTCAAAAAGCAATTCCAGATTCATCATATTGTCAATGATAACCGGGAAATCCCAAATGTCTTTATTAAAATCCCAAGATCGTATGGAACCTACTTTTGCATTAAAACGTGTAGATAATGTTTGGGCACCTTTGATGATAACGTCTTTGTATTCTTGCTTGTTTTCCACTCTCAGCGCCTGGCCAAAACTGCAAAACACTTTGAAACCAACGTCATGCGAATTACTATTTACACTTTCTTTTTTGCTAAAAGGAGTCCATTTTTCAGCTTGTTTTTTATATTTTTTGTCACCTGTAAGACGGTATAATTGCCATAAGTTTCCGGCAAAAAAGCCACTTGTCCAGTCTCTTGAAGGAACTTTTTTAATCAAATTACTCTTCAGGGTCATGCTTCTTGGCATTGACATAGAATCAAGGGGATAATCCAGTACCATTTTGTATCTGGCCTCAAGAAGATTATTTGTAATGCTTGGGGTAACTTTTGTCTGAGAATTAATTCCGGATTTGCACGCTGTTACCAGCAGTGCAAACCCAAGAATTAAAGAAATGAAACTAACTTTATTCATACTTACTAATTAATCTAATGTTTTAATAACCAGGATTGTTTGGAGCCAAATTAGGATTGATCGCCAATTCAGTTCCCGGCAATGGGAATAAATAATCTTTGGTTGGATTAAAATTGGCATGCGGCTCTAAACCACTTGGACCAAAAACTTCAGGTCCGTTTTGCAACCTCTTGATATCATACCATCTGATATATTCAAAAGCAAATTCTAATCTTCTTTCGTCGATAACCATTTTTCTAAAATCAGCTTGCGAGGATCCCGGGGTTACATTTGCAGGAAACGAAACTATTTTTCCGGCTTTATTTCTAGCCCTGGCACGTACTCGGTTTACATAAGAATCCGCTTCTGTAGTTCCTGGAGTGATTTCGTTTAAAGCCTCGGCGGCCGTTAGCAAAACTTCTGCATATCGCATGGTAATATAATTGTGCTGAGAAGTTCTTCCGTTAGCTCCTGCTTTACCCGGAAAACGGTAATATTTTGCAATATGCGGACGTGGTGCTTTTTCGTTATCACTTGAAGGATAAATCTGCAATGCTCCACCCGGACCGGTTTTCTTTCTAATAATAGTATCAAAACTTACCGCGCGTCTATAATCTCTTTGATCCCAGGTATTAAATACTTTCAAAGACGGTACAGCAACAGAGAATCCCTGACCATAACTGTAACTATCATCTTTTAATGAACCTGTGAAAAATGCCGTATAATCCTGACCGTAATTTCCTGAAACCAGATTGTTAAAGTCAATGGTAAACAAAGGCTCTTTTAACGCTGCCGCTTTTGTAGCATTAAACAAATCCTGAAAATCTGCGTCTAACCCTAAACCAAATTTTGCTTCGTTTGTAATTACATATTTTGCTTCTTCGTATGCTTTAGGATAATTTTTTAAAGTCAAATAAACAGAAGCCAAATAACCTGCGGCAGTACCTTTTCCCGGAACCGCTTTTACTTTTGGTTTATCGTCCAACCATTGTTTTGCAAATTCTAAATCGGCAATAATTTTGGGGTATATTTCAGCTTCTTTAGTTCTTTTTAAAGTGTTTACCTGAGCAACTTCGTTTACGGCAAAATCAATATACGGAACATCTCCAAAGATTCTAACCAAATGATAATAGGTAAATGCTCTTGCAAAATAAGCTTGGGCTACAATTGCATTTACCTTTGCAGGATCTCCAGGTGTTTTTTTAGCACCTTCAATTGCTTGATTTGCAGCGGCAATAATGATATACGATTGTGGCCAAAAGTTCGCAACAAGCGCATTAGTATCATTCATATTCATATCATTGACATCGATACGTGCAGCCTGAGTGGTTCTATCACCAATATCAGCCATATCATCACGAAGCATCAGGGCAATTGTAAATTCACGCCCCCAATAATTATTGTGAGCAATGTTGGCAAAAGCGCCGTTTACAGCAGCTTGTAAGTCATCTGTATTTTTGAAAAAGTTGTCGGGGCGAATAATTCCAACTGGGTGTTCTTCAAGATCAGAACAGCCAAAGGCGAATATTGCCAAGAAAAGAAAAGCTATATATTTTTTCATGATGTTATTTTTTAGACTAAAATTTTAAATTAAATCCGAAAGTAAAAGTTCTCACATTTGGATAACTTCCGTACTCTAAACCTAAGTTGGTGTTACTTCTGGCATTGGTATCATTGAGGTAATTTCCTTCAGGATCAGAACCCGGATAATCAGTAATTGTCCAAAGATTTTGTGCACTGATGTAAAAACGAACTTTACTCAAGCCCATTTTCGAAACCACTTTTTCATCTAAACTATATCCTATAGAAACGTTTTTTAGACGAATGTAACTTCCATCATACACAAATCTTGAGGTAACTCTTTTGGTTCTTGCTGCATTTGCAGGAACATTAGTATCGGTGTGTGTTGGTGTCCATGCATCAAGAACTTCAGTGGTTGCATTGTTGTTTCCAGAGGCCAATTCCATTAAAGTATAGTTCAGGATTTGATTTCCTTCAGAACCTTGAAAGAAGATATTCAGATCAAGATTTTTATAGGTAAAATCATTGTTCAAACCAAAGATGAAATCAGGATTTGGATTTCCAATAATCGTTTTATCACTGGAATCTAATTTTCCGTCACCGTTTACATCTCTGAATTTTTCTCCACCCGGAGCCGTTTCAAAGTTACCAGGTAGAACCGTTTCCCCCGGCTGGATTACACCATCATAAATAAACCCGTAGAAAGCGCCAACGGGCTGACCCACTCTTAAAATTTGAGAATCTGTTGCAAGGAAATGTCCAGGGGTAGAGTTGATTAAAAGATCTTTGTTATCAGCTAATTTTAATACTTTGTTTTTGTTGGAAGAGATATTAAAACTAGTGGACCAAGTGAAATCTGCCCCAATAAAGTTTTTAGAATTTATGCCCAATTCCCAACCTTTATTTTCTAATTGTCCAACATTTTGAAGCTGAGAAGCAATACCTGAAACTCCTGGTAAGGGTCTGTTGAACAATAAATCTTTAGTAATAGTTTTATAATAATCTGCGGTCAGACTCACTCTGTTATCAAACAAACCCAAATCAATACCATAATCTTGCTGATAAGAGGTTTCCCATTTTAAATTCGGGTTATTTAGTGAAGTCAACTGAACCGCATTTACAATCACATCACCACTTACATCATAAATCTCAGAGAATCTAGATAGTGTAGAGTAGGCGCCAATCGATGGATTTCCCGTTGCCCCGTAACTTGCCCTTAGTTTAAGATTCGAAATTGTTTTATTGTCTTTTAAGAAATTCTCTTTGGCAATATTCCAACCCACAGCTCCAGAGGGGAAAGTTCCATATTTGTAGTTTTCACTAAAGCTAGAAGAACCGTCACGACGCGCTGTAAAGGTAAATAAGTATTTATCGTCATAATCAAAATTCAATCTTCCAAAGGCGGAGATGAGTTCAGTTTCAGATAAGTTAGAATCCGGTTTTAAAAATACAGTTCCCGCACCTAAATTATGGTATGAATTTGTGTTCGTCAAGAAACCTCTTGAAGCAGCATAAGAACTTTCGTTTTTGTTCTTTTGATACGAATAACCTCCAAGAACCGTCAGGATTCCTTTTGCAATAATCTCTTTTTTATAGGTAAGGTAATTTTCGGTTAAGAAAGAAGAAAATCTGGTATTGTTTACAGAAGCTTCTCCTTTGATATTTTTTCCTGCAATTAAAGTCGAGGGAATATATCTTCCGCTTTGAGAGTTATTATCGGTTAAACCTAAAGTGGTTTTAAAATCTAAATCTTTAGTAAATTTATACTGAGCAAAGAAATTAGATCTGTTTACAATAGAAACCGTTTCGAGAATATTTTCCATTGCCGTTGCATACGGATTATCAATATCGTCCCCAATTGGAGCCGTAGTGGTATAAGTTCCGTCTGCATTATAAATTCCTTTGTCAGGCATGAATCTGTAAGCAGCAGCAATTACACCCGCGGCGCCAGTTCCCCCAGCGCCTGTCTGGCTAATGATTCCGTCTTTGTTTTGTTTGCTTTGAAATAAATTCAGACCAACTTTAAATCGGTCAGATAAATCAGCTTCAAGATTACTTACGATGGTATATTTATCGATTCCTGAATTAATTACAACCCCATTTTGATTAAAGTAGTTTCCAGAAACATAATACCTCACATTCTCAGATCCTCCAGAGAACGAAAGAGAAGTATTGGAAACCATTCCTTCACGATAAATTACATCCTGCCAATCTGTATTAGCGCCGCCCGGAGTATGGGTTGTAAAACTTTTTCTATAGGCCACAAACTGATCCCCATTTAATAAATCCAGTTTATTGTTTACAGATTGTACAGAAGTTGAGTTACTGAATTCGATAACCGGTTTTCCTGGTTTTCCTTTTTTAGTGGTAACCATAATAACCCCGTTTGAACCTCGGGATCCGTAAATAGCCGTTGCAGAGGCATCTTTTAAAACCTCGATAGAGGCAATATCCTGAGGCGCCGGCATAGAAACACCCGCAAAACCGTCCACAACAACAAGCGCATCACCGCTTGCATTGATCGACGTTCCTCCACGAACCCTTATTTTTACAGGAGCGCCCGGTTCACCACCATTATTAGATTGTACCGAAACACCCGCTGCGCGACCTTGCAAAGCCTGTTCAGCATTTAATAAAGGATAAGCAGTCAGTTCTTTTGCCGTTACAGACGATACAGATCCAGTGATATCGCTCTTTTTACGCGTTCCGTAACCTACAACAATTACCTCATCAAGATTTTTTGTATCTGGTTTTAGACTTACATTTATAACAGTTTTATTGCCTACTGGAACTTCTACAGTTTGATATCCCACAAAGTTAAAAACTAAAACAGCATTTTTTTCAGATATAAAAACATTGTAATTTCCATCCATATCCGCGCTTGCTCCAACGGATGATCCCTTTACATATACATTGGCACCAGGAAGCCCGAGTAAATCTTCGCTCGAAGTAACTTTTCCGGTCACTTTTCTTTCCTGTGCATTTACAATGATATTTCCCAGTAAAAAAACTACCAGAAGACACCATTTAAGCGACTTAATTTTTTGGTTTGTAAACATTCATTTTTTGGTTTAAGGTTAATGTTAGATAAAATAGAAAAGCAACAAACTCATTCCTATTATTAGTGCAACAAAGAGAATTTGCAGCAATACGAATTTTGTTTTCTCGAATTTCATAAGGCAAATGTAAATGTCGAAAACGATATAGAAATACAAAAAAGGGTATCCAAAAATACAGATACCCTTTTTTAGGCCTTGAAAACACTGGATTTTTTAAAACACCGACATGGGTTTGGAAAATTTGTCAGCAAATTGTGACGGAGTTTCTCCGTATCTTTTTTGGAAACATTTGCTAAAGTATTTCGGATTGTTAAAACCAACTTTATAACTCACTTCTGAGACGTTTAATTTGTTTTGTTCCAAAAGTTGAGCTGCACGTTTTAATCGTATTTCATGGATAAATTCGTTTGGCGTATAATTGGTCCAAGCTTTAATTTTCAAAAATAACATCGTGCGACTAACACCCAATTCTGAACAGAAAAACGGAATATCAAAAAGCTCGTTTGAGATGTTATCTTCGACAATCTTAAATGCTTTTTTTAATAATTCTTCATCAAGTGAAGAAACCGTGATTTCTGAAGGAATAAAACTCTCTTGGCTTGAAAATTTAAGTCTTAGTCTCTCAGTAGAATTCAACAGATTTTTAACCCGAAGTGTAAATTCCATTAAATTAAAAGGCTTACTAATATAATCATCGGCGCCGCTTTCCAAGCCTTCAAATTTATAGACTAAGGATGATCTGGAAGTGAGTAAAATAATGGGAATATGACTTGTTTTTAGATTCTCTTTTATCTTAGAACAAAGTTCAGTTCCTACCATCTCGGGCATAATAACATCGCTGATAATTAAATTCGGAACAAATTGCAAAGCCTTTTCCAGAGCCACTTTTCCGTTATCAGCCTCGATAATATTATAGTCTTTTTTGAGTAAGTTTTTCATGAAAGTTCGCAGAACCTTATGATCTTCAACAATCAGGATTGTTTGTTTTTCGGCGCTCACTACAAGATCGTCAATATCTTCATAAGTTGATATTTCCTGCGTTTGAAGCTGCGCCGTATATTGCGCAATATCATCGCTAATTTTAAAATCTTCGATAATTTCGCTCTCTAAAAGATGCGCACGACCCAGGGGAAGCGTCACTTTAAAAACAACGCCATTTGGTTTTTTATTAACCACATCGATGCTTCCTTTATGAAGTTTTACAATGTTTTTGACAATAGAAAGTCCAATTCCTGTTCCTTTATTGTAATTCTTCTGAAGGTTATTGTGCAGGGGAACTTCGAAAAACAAATCAAAAATCTTATCGATATGCACCTCAGCAATTCCAACTCCTGAATCTTCTACTGCAATAAAAAGGTTCTGGTGATCGTGATTGATTTTTATGTTGATGTTTCCACCTTTTGGAGTATATCTAAAAGCGTTTGAAATCAAATTATAAAAAACACGCTCTAATTTGTAGCGATCAAAATAAACCAATATTTCTTCTTCAGAGGATTCAAATGTATAAGTATAACCGCCGTCTTTGGCATATTCTATAAAAGACAAAAAGATTTCTTTAGTGAATTTTACAATATTTCCACTGGCCGATTCCAGGGTAACCTGATCATTCTCGAGTTTTCTAAAATCCATTAAACGATTAATCAGACTCAAAAGGTGATTCGCACTTCCTTCGATAACCAGCAGTTTTTTGTACATTTCATTTGTTCCGTTATAATCGGCCAAAATCTGTTGCAACGGCCCTAAAATCAAAGTCAAAGGCGTTCTGAATTCATGCGAAATATTGGTGAAAAAATCCAGTTTTGCCCTGTTGTTTTCTTCGATACGTTTGGTTTCCAGATACTCTAATTCCAGTTTTTGTTTCAGGCTCGCTTTGGATTTCATAATCCAGATAAGACCGTATAATCCTAGACCTATAACAAGACCGTAGCATAAAAACGCCCAGATACTACGCCATGGAGCAGGTTTTACAACAACGGTCAAAGTAGTAGCAGTGCGATTCCAAACACCGTCATTATTAGCGCCACGAACCTCAAATCGATATGTTCCCGGATTCTGAATTGCAAATATGGCTTCGGTATTTTTGGTTATCGTCCAGTTGTTTTCTAACCCAATTAAACGATAACTGTATTGATTGTTTTTGGACCGGATGTAATTTGGAATCGCAAAACTAATTGAGAAATTTGCCTTGTCGTAATTCAGTGTTATGTTTTTGGTATAACCAATGCTTCTCTGGAGAATTTTATCTTTCCCATTTGGATTAATGGTCTCATTTTTAATTTTCAAACTTGTAATTAAAACCTGAGGCGCATAATTGTTCAAAGAGATTTTCTTGGCATCAAAATACGTAGCTCCGGAGGGGCTTCCGAAATAAAACTTATTGGAATCTAATTTTAAAGCTGCATTGTCATTAAATTCATTACTGGCCAAGCCATCTTTTTGGTCATAAAGAACCATCTTCTTTAGCGTCGTACTGTATTTTATAATTCCCTGATTGGTACTAATCCAAAGGTTTTTCTGGGCATCTTCTAAAATAGAATGAATCGAAGTGATAATGGTGTTTCCTACTTTAAGATTGATTTTGTTGAATTTCTTTCCATCAAAATAATGTAATCCTTTGGCTTTAGTTCCCACCCAAACTTTGTTTTGACTGTCCTTAAATAGCGTCAGTATATCATCGCCAGAGAGAGCTGAAGCATCAAAAAAGTAATGTTTTATTATATATTTATTTTCCTTAAAATCCTTTAGCGAAATAGAATTCAAACCGTTTTGAGTTCCAATCCAAAGTTTGTTTTTGTCTACCAGAATCGTTCGAACGATATTATTGGTCAGAAAATTGGCAAAAGCCGTATCGTTGCCAATTACCTGAAAAGTTTTAGCAATGGTGTTGTATCGAATCAAACCTTTGCCAAAAGTCCCAATCCATAAAATTGAGTTTCCTTCTGTCTTAAGCGAATAAACACCGCTTTCTTTGAGTAGATCACTTAAGCTTGGTGCAATTCTATTGTCTTCAATTCTTTTGGAAATCGTGTTATAAGCCGATAATCCTTTAGAGAAAGTTCCAATCCAGAGAATATTATCCTCAGAGAGACACATTGATTTAATATCATTTTTATTGGTCCTATACGTTTTGCTGTTGATGTAACTTACCCCCTGGGTATTTTGATTGAAAATCGTAATTCCCCCGCCTTCAGTTCCAAAATAAATATTGTGATTCTTATCTGAGATAATCGAACTAACTACATCAAAACTCATGGGAATCTTTTTCGAATTCTGATTGTAGTTGGAGAAATTCACATTGGAGACATCCCAAATATTCACGCCTTTGTAATAACAGCCAATCCAAACCGAGCCTTTTTTATCAATAAACACCGATTTGACCTTATCGATTGTGTTGTTATTGGTACTGTTATTTATTTTTTGAATGTTTTTGTCTTTTGCTAAAATATAGATTCCGTCATAAGCTCCAACCCATAGAGAACCCTCTTTATCAAAGGCCAGAGAACGAATATCAGTATTGATTTCTTTGTATTTATCATCAGATAAAAAAGAAACAAATTTATGAGCGGATTGATCAAATTTTAAAAGCCCTTTATTTTTGGTTCCAATCCATAAATTACCTAAATCATCTTCTTTGATAGCTTGAATATTTAAAAGATCAGCACTATTTAACGGGTAATTTTTAAAAATAAATCTACCGTTTTTTCGGCTTGTAAGCTCGCAGAGGCCTTTGGTAGTTCCAATCCAGATTTCTCCTTTTTTTGTTTTTAAAATAGAGGTAATATTATTACTGGCCAAAGTAGAATTATCAGTATCCGAATGAAAAACAGAAGTAAAAAATCCTGTTTTCTTATTGTAAATCGATAATCCTTTTGAAGTTCCAAACCACATTTCACCGCCAATTTCCTTGATCGACCAAATGGCATTTGCGCTTATGGTGTGATTGGTTTTGTTGTGCAGATATCTTTTAAAAGTATTGGTAAGGGGATTATAACAATTAAGTCCGTTATAAGTTCCAACCCATAATTGCCCCAGATTATCTTCTTCAATCGATAAAATATCATTGTTGCTGATTGATGATTTATCCGTAACATCATTTCTAAAAACAGTAAATCGGCTGCCGTCATATTTATTGAGCCCGTCACGGGTTCCAAACCACATTTGCCCAAATTTATCCTGATGTATAGCAATAACAGAACTCTGCGAAAGCCCGTCAGTAGTAGAGATGTTTTTGAGACGATATTTATTTTGAGAGAATATATTCCCTGAAATAAATAGGAAAATTAGAAAGGCTATTTTGTATTTCATAGCTTTTTTTTTAGGTGCAACTCTTTTAAATTATTTCTTCAACCGCTTTTTTAATTGATACTCATACAACGAAGGAACTTTGTCCATGGGTGTATTTAGAAACTCAATATAAGGGTCAGGATCATATTTTACTTCGAATTTAGCATTTCCATTCACGCCAATAATTCTGGCAAATGGTCCATCTTTCATTCCGTAAAGTAAAACGGGTTTTGTGATTTTTTCAGGATTGTTAACCTGAACAGTCAGATTCCAAAAAGTACTGAAAGGTCCGTGTGACGGTTTCCAATAATCGGCGCCGCCACCGCCAAATAAGGCGTAACTATTATTGTTATCCGGGGTTAAATGAACTGTTATATTGTCGAATAAATTTTGATGATTTGCCCCAGAATGTTGATCTAAAACCGGATCAGCAAAGATTTCACTATTCAGGTATACATTCTTAGTTGCAAAAGTGTTGAAACTTAGCGGATGAACAGACTTATTATAAATCTTCAGATTCTTAACCAGAACATTATGAACGCCGCCCAAAGTCACCGTATAATGCGCCATATGAGATCCCTCAGTGACGATATCCTGAATCGTTACGTTCGAAATTTCTTCACCCAAGATTCCGCTGTCAGCATTGGTAATTATCACATCTTTGACCCAACTATTAAAAACGCGGGTTAAAAATATCGCATTGTTTCCCGGTTCAACGTGATGCGCCACTCTTGGAATATCAGGAAAAGTAAAACGAATATGTTCAATTCCCACTTCGTTTAAATGTTTCCACTGGACTAGTTGCGCCTGATAACTTGGTTTGATGGAAATTGTCAAAGGCGTTTTTATCGTTATTTTAGAACCCGAAATTTTTACGATTTCAACTTGTTGTCTTACAATTGGAAGTTTTGGAAATTTCCAATGATGAGAACCTGGTTTTACATTGGCGCCTTTGTATAAATCCTTGATGATTTCGCCATTTTCTCCGTCTTTATTGAATAGTTGAAGCTCTACAATATCACCAACTTTTATGTCTTTAACCTCTGAAACAATGATAGTATTCTCGCCCATATTTCCCGAACTTACTCTGGCTAAAAAACTCGGCGTAGGTTCGTATTTATCCAAATATGATTTTACACGTTCACCCGGAATCTGAGTCCAGATAAATCCACCTGACCAGGCATATTGCGAGAAAGGCAAATCTATATTGTTTTCAGCTTCGCGTTGTCTTTTGTCAAACGTGGTTAGATATTCTCTGAGTTCAGCCAGTGATTCCGGATCTTTAAGATACATCATAGGCCTTGGAAAGTAAATTTCGGTTCCGTTTTCGCCAGAACCCGTGCCACGAAGTACAAAATTGCTTCTTTCGATATAGACAATATCACTGAGAATAATTTTCCCGGCTGGCAACTGCAAAATTACATCTCCTTCAACAGCATTTGCGGCTTTTACAGCCTTTAATAAAGCTTTAGAATCATCTAAACCATCATTAGCTTTTACACCAAAATCTACGGCATTTATAATTGTTCCCTTAGCCTCAGCAAGTTGGCTTTCGCCGAAATGATAGCCCGCATAACTAAAGTCCGGAAGATAATTAGTCAGAGGTTTTTGCGTAAGAATCTTAGGCAATTCTTGACTAATTGCATTAATACTGATGAAAAGACTATAACAGATAAAAAGGGCTTGAGGTTTCATGTTTTATTTTTTTATAGTTTAAGAATTGCCCAGAGATTATAGCTCAATTACAGATCAGTAATGAGTTTATATTTTGGAACGAGTGTTTTCATAATACTCCATGCCAATAAATAGGCTAAAGCACAAAGCACAAACATGATGGTATAACCAGTTTCAATATGTCCTAAACCCTGGTAATAATCAAATAAAGCCCCACCAAGTTTAGACACTAATACACCGCCAAGTCCGCCGGCCATTCCGCCAATTCCTATAATTGAACCGATAGCTTTTTTAGGAAACATATCAGAAACTGTGGTAAAAATATTGGCCGACCAAGCCTGATGCGCTGACGCTCCAACACCAATTAATAGTACCGGAATCCAGAAACTTATGTAACCCAAAGGCTGAGCAAGAAGTACAAACAAAGGGAAAATTGCAATAATAAGCATCGCTTTCATTCGGGCTTCATAAGGATTGTGTCCTTTATTGATAAAATACATAGGGAAATAGCCACCATAAATACTGCCAACCATTGTCATACTGTATAAAACAGCCAGTGGAATGGTAATTTGGGTTTTTTCCATCCCGAATTGAGCTTCTAGATATTTAGGCAACCAGAATAAAAAGAACCACCAAATTCCGTCGGTCAAAAACTTTCCAATAGCAAAAGCCCAGGTTTGTTTATAGCTAAGAAGTTTAAGCCATGAGATTTTCTCAGGTTTTGTATTTTCTTCAGAAGGTTCTTGAAATGCGTCTCCTTCAGAGATATAAGCAAGTTCCGCGGGAGACATTCTCTTTTGGTTTGTAGGTTTTTCATACAAAACATACCAGAAAAACATCCAGATAAAACCAATAGCTCCAATGATAATAAAAGACATTTGCCAACCCCAATGCACTGCAATCCATGGTACCGTTAACGGCGCTAAGATCGCCCCAACATTTGAACCAGAATTAAAGATTCCCGTTGCCAGAGAGCGCTCTTTTTTTGGGAAATATTCGGCAGTAGCTTTGATTGCCGCAGGAAAGTTTCCTGATTCTCCAAAGCCCAAAAAAGCTCTCGAGATCATAAATCCTGCAATAGAAACCGGAACGGCTCCAATGCCAACCCAAAGCAATAAGTTATTGAAAGTACTACCAATCGGGATGGCATAAGCATGCATAATTGCTCCAATTGACCAGATAAAAATCGCAAGAATATAGCCTAATTTTGTCCCTAGTTTATCTATTAATCTTCCTGCAAATAACATCGAAAGGGCATATACAAACTGAAAAATGGCTGTTATATTGGCATAATCAGTATTACTCCAGTTAAATTCCTCAGATAGACTCGGAGCCAGCAGGCTCAGTACTTGTCTGTCGAGATAATTCACTGTAGTGGCAAAGAAAAGTAACCCGCAGATGGTCCAGCGGTACTTTCCGATAGGTTCGGTTTTGATAGTCATGATAGTTAGTTAAGAGCATTTTGTTTTTAAATTGTAAAAGTTTGGGGTGGTTATAAAAAAGTTGTTTTCCGAACTTTTTTCCTCAAACTGAAATCTTATTTTTTATTGTTTTTCTGAAAAATTAAAATAACGCTGGGCATTACCACTGCAAATATTTCTGACCAGTTCACCAATAAGATTTATATCATTTGGCAACTGACCATTTTCAACTTCATTTGCTAAAATATTAGATAAAATACGTCGGAAATATTCATGACGCGGAAAAGACAAAAAGCTTCTCGAATCTGTTACCATACCAACAAATCGGCTTAATAACCCAAAATTCGATAAGACATTTAATTGTTTTTCCATTCCGTCTTTTTGATCCAGAAACCACCATGCAGCGCCGTATTGCATTTTACCCGGAATTAAATCATCATTAAAATTCGCAGCCATAGAGGCAAAAACTTCACTGTCACCCGGATTCAAATTATAGACAATTGTTTTTGCCAAACCGTTTGCAGAATTAAGTTTATCAAAGAAACCGCTCATATTATCAGCCATATTCAAATCTCCAATAGAATCAAATCCCTGATCAGGACCAAGTAGTTGCATCATTTTGCTGTTATTATTTCTGATGGCCCCTACGTGAAATTGTTGCGCCCAAGATCTTTTATGATTCATCAGTGCAATTTCAAAAAGTACTGCCGATTTGAACTTTTCGATCTCAATGGTACTCAATTCAGAAACATTTAATCCTTTTTTGAAAATGGTTTCTATTTCTGATTCGGTATAAGTTGACGCGTAAAATTTGATATGACCGTGATCCGAAATTCTACAACCCATTTCATGAAAAAAGTCATGTCTTAAAGCAATGGCCTTTATAAAATCTGTATATTCTTTTATAGCAAAACCAACAGCAGATTCGAGTTTCTGAACCCAGTTTACAAAGAGTTGTCCTTTTTCAATTTCAGTGGCTTTATCAGGTCTGAAAGAAGGTAAAACCAAAATTTCGAATTGATCGTCACGAATTTTTTGATGAAATTGCAAATCATCTGTGGGATCATCTGTGGTTCCCACAACCTTCACGTTCATTCTTCTAAGCAGGTTTTTAACGCTGAATTCAGGCTTTTTTAGCAATTCATTGCAAGTATCAAAAACTTCTTGAGCCGTGTCTTTATTTAATAATAAATCAATTCCAAAATAGCGTTTGAGTTCCAGATGCGACCAGTGATACAAAGGATTTCTTAAAGTATGTGGCAATGTTTGAGCCCATTTTTCAAACTTCTCAAAATCGGAGGCATCTCCGGTAATATATTTTTCAGAAATACCATTGGCGCGCATCGCCCTGTATTTATAATGATCACCTTCAATCCAGATTTGAGTAATAGTTGTAAACTGACGATCTTGGGCAATATCCTTTGGAGACAAATGACAATGGTAATCTATAATTGGTTGTGCTTTGGCAAAATTGTGATATAAGGAAATAGCTGTTTTATTATACAGCAAAAAATCCTCGGTTATAAATGGAGTAACAGACATAAAATATTTTTTTACAAGCTTTTTTTAATTCCCATTTCAAGGCCTCTTAATTCCGCCAAACCTCGCAAACGCCCAATTGCAGAATAACCAGGATTTGTTTTTTTATTCAAATCATCGAGCATTTGGTGACCGTGATCCGGGCGCATTGGTAGCGAGCTATTATTTCTTTTTTCAACCTCAATAATGGCTTTTACAACTTCATACATATCGACATCGCCTTGAAGATGATTGGCTTCAAAAAAGCTGCCTTCCTGATCTCTTTGGGTACTTCTTAAATGAATAAAATTCATTTTATCACCGTGACGTCTTATAATGCCCGGTAAATCATTGTCGGCTCTTACCCCGTAAGAACCTGTACACATTGTAAATCCGTTTGATTTTGAATCGGCCGCGGCCATGAGTTCTACTAAATCTTCTTCGGTACTTACCACTCTTGGCAAACCTAAAATCGGGTAGGGCGGATCGTCAGGATGAATCGCCATTAGAACGCCTTTACTCTCTGCAACGGGAATAATTTCTTTCAAAAAGAAGAAAAGATTTCTCTTCAAAGCGGCCCGGTCAATATGATTATAACCGCTGAGAGTCACCAAGAAATCCTCTACTGAATACGCTTCTTCAGCTCCAGGGAGTCCGGCAAGAATGTTTTGCTGTAATTTTACCTTATCTCCCTGGGTCATCGCTTGAAAGTATTTTGTAGCTTTTTCAATCTGAACTTTCGAATACTGTTTTTCAGCCTTTGGTCTTTTGAGAATAAACAATTCAAAAGCTGCAAAAGCATTAATATCAAAACGCAATGCCTTTGATCCGTCTGCAACTTCATAAGCCAAATCAGTTCTCGACCAATCTAAAACCGGCATGAAATTATAGCAAACACATTTGATTCCGCACAAAGCCAGATTGCGAATACTTTCTTTATAATTCTCAATATATTGAAGGTAATTTCCCGTTTGTTTTTTAATGTCTTCATGAACAGGAATACTCTCTACAACTGACCATGTTAAACCAGAAGCACCTTTTTTAGGATCTCCGTTTTGATGTTCAATTTCAACTTTTCGTTTTATGATTTCGTCAATACTCCAAACTTCTCCGTTGGCAATATGATGTAATGCCGTGACGATTCCCGTGGCTCCGGTTTGTAAAATATCTTGCAGAGAAACAGGATCATTTGGTCCGAACCATCTTAATGTTTGTTCCATTTTTTAACTTATTTTGTTCTAAATACTCGATGCTGAAAATCCACCATCAACTTTTATAATAGTTCCCGTTACAAATTTTGACATATCGCTGCATAAAAATAAAAGCGCTCCGTCAATATCTTGGGGCTTTCCAAATCTTCCCATGGGAGTATGATCGATAATCTTTTCGCCTCGAGGTGTTAATTTTCCCTCTGGAGTCAATAATAAAGCCTTGTTTTGTTCTCCTATAAAAAAGCCCGGAGAAATGGCGTTTACACGTATTCCTTCGCCATACTTTGAAGCCAGTTCAACCGACATCCATTGCGTGAAATTATCAATAGCCGCTTTTGAAGCCGAGTATCCCACAACTCTCGTTAAAGGTCTTTGTGCCGATGCCGATGAAATATTGATGATGATTCCTTGTTTTTGTTTGGCAAAAAGCTCCGAGAATACTTGCGATGGCAACATGGTGCCAATTATATTTAGATCAACTACTTTTTGTAGATCGTCAACCCTCATGTCATAAATCGCCTGATCCGGACTTATCGTCGCGCCGGGCATATTTCCGCCCGCAGCATTGATTAAGATATCCAAACGTCCGTATTTCTGCAGGATCAAATCTTTGGCTTTTTCCAGTTCTTCCTGGTTTAAAACATTGGCCTGAATCGCAAAAGCTTGTCCGCCATTTTGTTCAATTGCTTCTACAGTTTTATTGGCTTTTTCAATAGATTGAGAAACGATTCCCGTGATAACGCCTTGTTTGGCCAAAACATTAGCAAAATTGCTTCCCAGTACGCCGGCGCCGCCAGTTATAAGAGCTATTTTACCTTTAAGATTAAATATTGAATCCATATTTATTTTTTATGATTTTTCCAATTTTGTTTTATGGAATGATTTTCTTTTTTAAGAAGAAACATAGTTTTTCAATGCGTAAAAACTATGTTTCTATGTGTTTGAAATAAATTACACAGCGCTTTTTTTCGCACTTTTTATAATTTGAACAATTTCAATGGCTTTTTTAACTTCATTTTCAATTAGAGTGAAATCGCCTTCCTGCATGCGTTTTTTACCAATTAGCTGGCTTCCCATTCCAACGGCCGAAGCTCCGGCAGAAAACCAATTATTGATGTTGGTGTAATTTGATTCAACACCACCGGTTGTCATAAAATAAAGCGATGGAAAAATGTCTTTTATGCTGTTTAAAAAATCAGGGCCTAATATATTTCCTGGAAAAAGTTTAATGAATTTTATTCCCGCATTTTCTGCGGTAATAATTTCCGTTGGAGTCATACAACCAGGACAGTATAATATTTCTTTACTTTTTAGGAATTGCCAAACCTCAGCAACAAAACCCGGACTGATAAAAAAGTCCGCTCCAACGGCATGAAATTCTTTTGCCTGATCCAGATTTTTTATAGTGCCAATTCCCAACAACATTTCAGGCATTTCGGCATTTCTAACAGCAACCATTTTCTGAAAATTCGCCAAAGCTTCAGAGCCTCTGTTGGTGTATTCTACAGCTCTGATTCCAGTTCTGTAAAGGGAACGTAACACTTCAATACTAATATTCTCATCAGTATTAAAATACAAAGGCAAAATCCCTTGCCCCGAAATAATCTCAATCGTGTTTTGAATTGTTTTCATGACTTTATATTTTAACTTTAATAACTATTTTTTTAAGCATCCCTTCGCCAATCATAGCTGCGTGAACATCTTCGGGAAATAAAATGGCAAATTGTTCTTGCTGTAATTGAAAAAACATATCGGGTTTATCATCAAAAAAGCGAACGTCTCTTTGCTCACTATAATCGCCATTGGGGTTAATGCATTTTTCTCTTGGTTTCCAGGCAAAAGTTTCCGGCCCTTTTATCGAAATCTGAATGTCAATATTCTGATCGTGACATTCAAAACCTTTGATACTTTCTTCGCGGGTTGTCCCCTTATCAACAATTACAATCACTTTTAAACCTTCTGCAATTTCAAAGGCGCCTTCTTCAAGAGCTGAAATATCATTCTCTTGGACATACTCAAATGCCTTTTTAAAATTGGGGTGTAAATCGTAATATTTTTTTGCGTTGTGCAATGAATCTACTATCATTTTTTTGTTTTTATATTTTAAGTTAATACACAGAAAGGTAGAAGTTTAAACTTAAATAAGTGTTTCATTTTTTCTAAAATATTGTGGACGAATGTTAAAAAAATATTATTTTATTTTGTATCATCTTTTAGAAAAAAACTAGGTTTCTATTGTATTAAAATAATCAGTGTTAATCTGTAAAATCGCTCTAATGGGTGGACAAATAAATTACCGAATAACTCGTCCGCCACCGGCACCGTTCATAAGCGCCGTAACATCATTTACACTTGATAAATTAATATCTCCCGGTATCGAATGTTTTAGGCAAGAAGCTGCAAGAGCATATTCAAGTGTTTCTTGATATGACTCTGGCCAAGTTACTAGTCCATAGATTAATCCTGCCATAAATGCATCTCCTGCACCAATTCTGTCAATAATGTGTGAGATCTTATATTCTTTAGATTTCAGCAGTTTTCCATCATTCCATAAAACCGCTCCAATTGTATTGGATGAAGCATTGGCATCATAACGCATTGTAGAGACAATTGTCTTTAGTTTTGGAAATTGTCTTTTCCACTTATTAAAAACAGCATCAATACTTTCCGAGGCTTCAATTTTGATGTTCAGACATTTTTCAGAATCATCAGAACCACCCAATAATACATCACAATACTGAACCAAATCAGGCATAATTTCAGAAGCCTTTTTACCATAATTCCACAGGGTAGGGCGATAGTTTAAATCGGCTGAAATGGTTAACCCTAATTTTGAAGCCGCTTCAAGTGCTTCTTTAGATAATATAGCTAGATCTTCAGTTAATGATGCTGTTATTCCTGACCAGTGAAACCAATGGGCATCTTTGAAAATAACTTCCCAATTGATCATTCCTTTTTTAAGATCGGCAAACGAAGAAGCATCTCTGTCATATAAAACTTTTCCGGGTCTCTCAGAAGCTCCTTGTTCAAAATAATAAACTCCTAAACGTTTTCCTTGTTTTACCGCAATTGGTTCTACACCATACGAACGTAATTCGCTTAAAGCGGAATCTCCTAGTTCATTATCAGGAACCGAGGTTACGAATTTCACATCACATCCAAATAAAGCCAATGACGCGCCAACATTTGCTTCGGCGCCACCATAATGCGCTTCGAACGTTCTTGATTTATAGATTTTTGAATGGTTAGCAGGTGAGAGCCTTAGCAGGATTTCACCAAAAGTTATGATTGTTTTTGACATAGGTGTAATTTTACGTGTACGCACACGGGTTGTTGCAAATGTATATAAAAAGTTAACTAAAACAACTTATCTTTGATAAAAAAAATTAATTTTACATTCTTAGTAGAATCTTTTTAACTTAAAATCAATCAATATCATAACGATTAAAAAAATTGCAGAACTAGCCAATGTTTCTCCGGGAACCGTTGACAGAATTATCCATAATCGTGGGCAGGTGACTCAGGAAAATGTCGATAAAGTAAATGCTATAATCGAGCAGTATGGTTATAAGCGAAATATTCTGGCGAGTAATCTGGCGCTGAATAAAAAGTTTCATTTTGCCGTTTTTCTGCCTAAATACGAAGATCTGGAATATTGGAAAAGTCAAATTTTAGGAATAGAAAAAGCGGCAGTTGAATTCAGTAAATTTGGAATTGTATTGGATTATTTCTTTTATGATTTTACTATTTCTTCCTTTAAGGAATCGGTAAAAAAAGTACTGGAATTTAATTGTGACGGATTGTTATTTGCGCCTATTTTTTACCAGGAATCAGTTCGTTTTTTAAATGAATACGAAAAGAAAAATATTCCGGTGGTAATGATTGATTCGAATATTAAAATCAATGAAAATCATGCTTATGTTGGGCAAGATGCTTTTCAGAGCGGATATCTGGCAGGAAGATTAATTAGTTTTGCCGTAAAAAACGAAAGACAAGTATTGATCTTTAAGATCACCAGAGAGATCGAAAGCACATCTGTTTATCTGCAGCGTATTGATGGTTTTTATTCCTTTTTCAAAGATCATCAGGAGCTTCAAAACTTCAAATTTTCAGAAGTTACCATCAAAGATTCCGGAATCGATCAATTGAATTTAGAAATGTTCTCAGGTATAAATAGTGTTTTTGTACCCAATTCCAGAGCTTATATTGTAGCTCGATTTTTAGAACAAAACAACATAAAAGGCGTCCGAATTATTGGCTATGATTTACTAAAAGACAATATCGAATATCTCAATAAAGGCATAATTGATTTTCTAATCAATCAAAGACCCGAAGAGCAGGGATATATGGGAATAAACCATTTGTACAAGAAATTAGTGCTTCAGGAACCTGTTGAAGACACACATTATATTCCACTGGAAATCATTTTAAAAGAGAATTATTCTCCAGCTAAGAAAACGGTTTAATGGGTCAAAGTGGTGGGTAAAAAACATTTTACATCTTTTTCACCCTAACCACAAGGGGATTATTTATTTTAGAAGCAAACAAGCTCAAATAGGCTTCCCATTCTTGTTTGGTTTGAAACGGACTTCCTTTTTTCCATCCAAAACCAGCATAATAAATTACTTTACTGCTTTTGACAGTTAGGTTTGCGTACAAATTACTTAGGTCTTTATCGGTTGTAATATAATTGTCAAAGCCGATTAAAGTACCTTTTGGAGCAACCAAACCAGTTCCTAATTCTGAGTCGTCAAGAGGTTCCCAATGACTGATCCAGCCTTCTTTGATATTAGTTTCAATGATTCCTTTTTTCTCATGAAGGGTTAATCCGGCGGCGATTTCTTTAGTGCCTTTAATGCTGATTTCAAAGCGAGAAAGATAACTTCCGTAGTCAAGGCTAATGAGTTTAGATTCGGTTATTTTGTTGCCTTTTGCATCCCAGGCAGCATAAGTAAGGATAAAACTGGTTCTGATAGGTCCTGTGGTAATGGTTTTCCAAGTGGTGAAATTCTTGGAAAAATAGTATTTGTCATCTACTTTAACGGCAATTCCACCAACGCCACGGCTGTCTCCAACATGAAAATTATCCAAACCTTCGCCATTATCTTTATGATAACTTCCAGTGTTTAAAGTTGCCATTTCGTACCATTTATTGATAATTGGATAATCGACTCTTTTTAGCCAGGCATCAATTCCGCTGGTTAAAGTTCCACCTTCAAGATGATCTTCGACCATTTTTTGAGCAGTAGGACCGTAGGTTCTAAAGGCAACTTTATTGTTTTCCCAAGCATAATCGTCTATTCTCTCAGGAACAAATCTCGAATAACAGCTGACCGTTTTTGTTGTCTCTGGATTTTTAGCGATCAAAACCTGAAAATCTTTTTGCGATAAAGCGGCAATTTTGGGCTGAAATAATAATACATCCATGGTACCATCTGCGTTAGTATCTACAACCTGACTATCTAAAAAATTGCTCGAACCGGATTCTTTTATCACATAATTGTCCAATCTTGCCGAAGAAGGTAATCCAAGAGATTTTTTAGTTAATTCGATCGTTTCAAATTCCCTGTCAACAGGGAGAGAATTAGTTACGGTTATCATTTTATTTTGCGAATAAGCAGCAAAACAACTTGCCAAAATTGCGGTTAGTAAAAGATGTTTTTTCAAAATTTCAAGGTTTTAGTTTTCGTTAGAAGGTTTACCAATTGTGGCCAGAATTCCGCCATCAACATACAAAATATGACCATTTACAAAGTCACTTGCTTTTGAAGATAAAAATATTGCTGCTCCGGCTAAATCACCTGGATCGCCCCATTTTGCGGCAGGAGTTCTACTGATAATAAAATCGTTAAACGGATGTCCGTCAACCCTTATAGGTTTTGTTTGTTCGGTAGCAAAATATCCCGGACCAATTGCGTTGATCTGTAGGTTGTATTTTGCCCATTCTGTGGCCATGTTTTTGGTCAGCATTTTAAGTCCGCCTTTTGCTGCAGCATAAGCACCAACCGTATTTCGACCAAGTTCGCTCATCATAGAGCAAATGTTGATGATTTTTCCTTGTCGTCTTTCG
This sequence comes from Flavobacterium sp. JAS, assembly GCF_020991455.1. Classification (GTDB taxonomy): domain Bacteria; phylum Bacteroidota; class Bacteroidia; order Flavobacteriales; family Flavobacteriaceae; genus Flavobacterium. Next base: position 324,068 of record NZ_JAJMOX010000007.1, on the reverse strand, counting down.
ATCATTGCTTTGGCAACATGTTTTGAAACGATAAAGGGAGAAACCAAATCAATATCAATTACTTCTTTAAAATCGGCAACTTCCATTTCGATAAGTGGAATTCTTTTGATAATTCCTGCGTTGTTAATCAAGATAGCAATTGGTCCAACTTCACTTTCAATTTTCTTTACAGCTTCTATAACTTCTTTTTCATCGGTTACATTAAATTTATAACCAACAGCTTTTATTCCTTCACTTTGAAGTGCTGCCACAGCATCATCAATTTTTTCTTGAGACGAGTTTCCGTTCACAATAATTATGGCTCCAGCTTCACCTAAACCTTTTGCCATTGCCATTCCCAGTCCGTGTGTACTTCCTGTAATCAGGGCAATTTTCCCCTGTATATCAAATAATGAGTTTATCATGTTTTTATCTTAAATCAGTTATTTTACAAACGTCCATATCTGAGTAATCTAAATTCTCACCGGCCATTCCCCAGATAAAAGTATAATTACTGGTTCCCGAACCGGAGTGAATCGACCAAGGCGGAGAAATTACTGCCTGATGATTGTTCATCCAAATGTGTCGTGTTTCCTGAGGTTGTCCCATAAAGTGGCAAACCGCCTGATTTTCCGGAATATCCAAATAAAAATAAACCTCCATACGGCGATCGTGAACATGTGCCGGCATTGTATTCCAGACACTTCCGGGTTTTAGTTCTGTCATTCCCATTTGTAATTGGCATGTTGTTACGATTCCACCGATAATCATTTGGTTAACGGTTCTGTCATTGGCCGTTTCCATAGTTCCGAGTTGTAGTTTATTAGCCTGAGCCAAACTTACCTTTACTGTTGGATACGTTGTATGAGCAGGAGCTGAGTTCAAATAAAACAAGGCAGGATTTTGGGGATCGTCACTTTTGAAGATTACTTCTTTATTGCCGCTTCCAACGTATAAGGCATCTTTATGACCCAATTCATACGAAGTTCCGTCAACGGCAACAGAACCTTTTGCGCCGACATTGATGATGCCTAATTCTCTTCTTTCGAGAAAATAACTCGATTTTAGCGGATCAATAGTTTCCAATTTCAAAGGAGAAACCGGAACCGCAGAACCAGCAATGTAACGATCATAATGTGAATAGGTAAGAGCAATTTCTCCCTTTTTCATTAGATTATCAATTAAAAATTCATTTCTTAATTCCTGAGTGTCGTATTGTTTGACCCCTTGCGGACTTGATGCATATCTGCATTGGTAGGATATTGACATTTGATTGTTTTTTTGAGTTCTGTTAGGAATTTTATAACCCCATAAAATTACAAATCAAATATTGAATAGGAATACACAATAGGGATAAATATGTCCAAAAGCTTGATAATGATTTGATTATTGTTACTAAAATATAGCGATTACAACTTTTAAAAAACAGATAAGCAATACTATATTTTTTGTAATTTACATTGCTGTAACAGGATTAAAATTATCAGATTATTTAAAATTGTAAGTAAAGAGTATGGAAGTTAAGTGTATTATTTTTGATTGTGATGGCGTTTTAGTTGATACGGAGAGAATTGGTAATACAATATTACTTTCGATGGCTGCCGAGCATGGTTTTGAGATGAAAATAGAAGAGGCATACAGCAGTTTTAACGGCCGTAATTTAAAAGAATGTTTTTTACATATTGAAAATGCGATTTGTAATAAACTTCCGGATGATTTTGAAAATGAATATCGCCAAAGAAGTTTTGAAGCTTTCAAAACGCAGGTTACACCAATGGAAGGTATAGTTGAATTCTTAAACAAATTGGAAATGCCATATTGTGTAGCTTCCAGCGGTCCTGTTGATAAAATCAGACTCAATCTTGAAGTGGCTGGTTTGCTCGATAAATTCGAAAACAAAATCTTTAGTTCGTATCAGATTAGCAGTTGGAAACCAGATCCGGGAATTTTTCTACACGCAGCAAAAGAAATGGGTTTTGAGGTAAAAGATTGCATCGTCATAGAAGACAGTAAAGCCGGGGTAATTGCCGCAATTAAAGGTGGATTTAAAGTATATGGCCTGGCAAACGGTTATAATAATGAAGACTTGAGAAAAGAAGGAGCTATACTTTTTGATAGTTATCAAGAGTTGGAATTTTAAAAAGTTTCAAGTTTTCGGTTTTCTTTATCTGGGGTTACTTTTTTGTCATTTTTGATAATATCTCCCTAAACCAAGAGGTTTCTACAACTCGCTGGGTTTAAACCAGGGATAAGTTTCAGATCTAGAGCAGCCTTGTCAGAGTTTTAAACTTTGACAAAGTGAAATATTTCACATGCCCAAATGATTTGTTTTTTTTAATTTCTATATTCGTAGTAATTAATGTAATTTGTTGCATTAAAATATATTTTTATATATTTGGCTATAAAGATTCGCTTTTTTTATGACTTTCGTTTGTCAAATTAGGATTCGAAATGCTTTAAAAACCGACTTTATTTTGCCTTAAAACCGGCCTCTCCCCAAGTAGTTGTTTTTAAGATTGTGGCACTCAAAGACCACAAAATAACCTACACACCGCAGCAAAATGACGAAATTTATAATTAGAATTTTAATTCTATACTTTTCTTTTATACCCATAATTGGAAACGCTCAAATTAAAAAAATTGGAGTTCCTTTTATTACCAATTACAATCCAAAAACTTATAAAGCGGCCTCAGAAAATTGGGATCTTTTACAAGATTCTAAGGGAATGTTATTTTTTGCCAATCATTTTGGAATTATGCAATTCGATGGCGTGCGCTGGAGTATTGTCACCCAGCCCGAGAACCGAAGTATGGTTCGCTCTCTTGCCATTGATAAAAACGACAAAATGTATGTTGGGGCTCAGGGCGATTTTGGTTACACGATTCAGTTATCAAACGGACAGTATAAATATACCTCTTTAGTCAAATGGGTACCTAATTGGGCTAAGAATTTCGGAGATGTTCTGCATACGGTCATTCGAGATAATGAAGTGATTTTTTTCTCCAACGAGAGAATATTTATCTATAAGAATACTAAAATCAAGGTAATAACTCCAAGTGCTAAGTTTGATGAGTTCTTTGAGGTCAACAAAGAAATTTATGTTTCAGATGATGTAAAAGGATTGTTGAAATTCAAAGATGATATATTGGTTGAGATTCCAAATAGCGCTCAGTTTATCGGGATGAAGATCAGGAAAATTTTTGATACAAAAGAGGGTTTGCTGATTCTTACGCAGAAAAAAGGACTTTTTCTTTATAAAAACAATCAGTTAAAACCCTTTGTAACTGAGGCGGATGATCTCTTGAAGCAGAATCAAATTTCCACGGCAATTCAACTCTCTGAGGGTTATTTTGGAATTGGAACGCGCCAAACCGGATTGATAGTCATTGATCGTGAAGGAAATTTAATTCAACATATTAACAAACAAATGGGGTTGCAGAATGATTATGTAACCAATCTAAAAACAGATTCAGAAGGCAATTTGTGGGTAACTTTAAAAGAAGGGATTTCGATGATTCAGATTTCTTCGCCATTATCGAGAATATTGGATAGTTCTAATGCGGAAACCAAAATATATTGCAGTTTAATTTATCAAAACAAACTATATATTGCCACAGATAATGGTGTGTTTTGGCTTGATTGGGAAGCTTATAAAAGTAGTAAAAACGCGAATATACGTTTCCAGCATATTTCAGGAATGTCTGAAAATGTGTGGAATGTGGGGGTTTTTGGAAATTCGCTTTTGGCTTTTGAAAAAAACGGAATTTTCGAAATAAAAGGAAATTCAGCTCAATTACTGGCAAAAACTGATGGAGCTTGGCAAGGCGTTATAATTCCAAATCATCCTGAATTATTGCTTGTTGGCGGTTATAATGGTTTGTATTTACTGAAGAATATAAATAATTCCTGGATCTATCAGCATAAAATAAAAGGTTTTGAAGAAAGCAGCCGAATAATTGTAACGCAAAAAAACGGAAATATCTGGATCGCTCACGGTTATAAAGGAATCTACAAAATCAAGTTTAATGCAACATTTGATGCCGTTTCAAATGTGGATTTTTACAATCAGGAAGCCGGTTTTCCATCGAGTTTGTTTTTGAACACTTTCAAAATAAACGATCAAATATTGTTTGGAACCAGAAAAGGTGTTTACAAACAAGATTCTCATTCTAAGAAAATGATTCCCGAGGCTCTTTTTAAGAAATACCTCGGATTAAAAAGCCATATTCGTTTACTTAAAGCAGATAATCAAAATAATTTCTGGTACATCTCTGGAGAGAATACCGGAAAAATGAGTCAAAAGTCGCAAGGGAAGTTTGACACAGAAGAATTGCCTTTTAGAAAACTCAGATATTCGTATGTTCCAGGTTTTGAGAATATTCAAACTACAACAAGCGGAGATGTATTTTTTGGAACACAAGAAGGTTTAATTCATTATAATTCGACTAAAAGCAAAAAATATCAATCAAAATATAAAGCAATTATATCTGAGGTTAAATGTATTTTCCCGAAGGATAGTTTGTTATTTTCAAGTCGATACGATGTGCTTCCTACCAATACAGAAGCAGCAAATGACACACTCTCTCCGGTTTTATCGTACTGGAATAACGCGCTTCATTTTTCATTTGCTTCACTTTGTTATGATGAAGCCGATGCGACCAAATACGAATATTGGCTGGAAGGTTTTGAGCCAAAATGGTCAGATTGGACTCTTCAAACCGAGAAAGAATACACGAATTTGTCTGAGAATGAATATGTTTTTCATGTAAGGGCAAGAAACATTTATGATGTAGTAAGTGAGGAAGCGGTTTTTAGATTTGAGATTTTGCCGCCATGGTACCGCACAAGTTGGGCTTATATTTTGTATTTGATTCTTTTTGGAGTTTTGATTTATGCTATTATCAAGTATCAAAAAAATCTTGCCGAACGTGATCGCGAGCAATTAATCTTAAATCAAGAAAAGGAATTGTTGCGAAATCGTGCCGAATTAAACGAGCAAAAACTAGCATTGGAACAAGAAAATATGACCATTATGAGAGAAAATCTTCAAACGACGATTAATCTCAAAAACGCAAAAGTAGCTTCAAGTACGGTGAATCTTATCCATTTGAATGAAATTTTACTTTCGATAAAAGAACTCATCGGGCAAATTGATCAGAAGAATGATCCAAATGTAAATTTTAGTTTACTGGCTAAAATCAACCGAATCATTGATCACGAATTAAAAGGAGATCAGCATTGGAATGAGTTTGAAGAGATTTTCAATCAGCTTCATGATAATTTTATGCAACGCCTAAAAACAAGTTTTCCGGAACTGACTCCGCGTGATATGCGTTTGTGTGCTTATTTGCGAATGAATTTCAATACCAAAGAAATTGCCCCGCTCTTAGGAATCTCTGTCAGAGGTGTTGAAGATACCAGATACCGTATCCGTAAAAAACTACAACTCTCATCTGAGGCAAATATCACAGAATTCATCCTAAATTTTTGATTTTTTATTATGAAGTAAAATCTGAAGTGGTTTTACGGTTTTTGAGGGCTATTTATTACATTTTTTTACAAACACCGTAGTCAAACCGTATCGGTAAATTGACCTTTTAGGTGGTTTATTTGTTAATATTGTCATCTTATTAATACAATAATGCGCATTTCTTTAAAGAAATTAAGATTTGTTGTGTTAATGGACTTTACTAACAAAAAACTAAAAAAGAATGAAACAAAATGACCCATTTTTCGGCCGACCACCGAAAAGCAATTACTATTTACTAAAGAGGTGCCTCTCACTGGCAATTTTATTATTGTGTCCTTTTCTAAAACTTCAGGCGCAATGCAACACTCTGGTTTGGTCAGATGAATTTAATGGCACTACGGTAGATGCAAGCAAATGGCAAAGTATTACTGGAAACGGTTGTCCTTCGCTTTGTGGCTTTGGAAACGGCGAAGCGCAACGTTACGATCCCAATCAGGCAACAATTGTCAAAGAAGGAGCCGATAGTTATTTGAATATTCAGGCCAAATACGAGCCCAATGCACAATTTCCGGCGCAACCGTATTCTTCGGCTAAACTCACCACTGAGGGAAAATATTCCATTAAGTACGGAAGAGTGGAAGCCCGTATGAAATTATCTTCGGGTATGGGCGCATGGCCAGCATTCTGGATGTTACCGGCGGGGACTTCAAATTGGCCTTTTACAGGTGAAATTGATATCATGGAAGCCAAACACAGAAACCCAAAATCCATTGATGGAACGATTCATTATGATGGCGGCGGATACCATTATACAGGTAGAAGTTATAGTTCTCCAACGGATTTGTCTACAGAATTTCATGTTTATGCCGTAGAATGGGGACCAAATATCATTAAATGGTTTATCGACGGCAATTTATTTCATACCGCTACGCCAAATACTACTGTAAATGGCGGATGGCCTTTTAATGATCAACAGTTTTATATTATTTTAAATCTGGCTGTTGGTAGCGCAGGAACGCCTTATACAAGTGTAAACGGGGTGGGAGTTGAACCAATTCCAGCTGATTTTCCGTCAAAACTACAAGTAGATTATGTACGTGTTTATACCGGAAGTTTTAATTACGGAGTAGTTGGAGATGCAAAAGTATATCAAAACGAAACCAGTAAAACATATTCTTTAAACGCGATTGCAGGTGCAACTTACAACTGGACAGTTCCTGGCGGAGCTACCATTACCTCAGGGCAGGGTACAAACGCAATTACTGTAAACTGGGGAACATCTGGGGGAGATGTTGCCGTAGCAACTACAGTTTCGGGCTGTGCTGCCAGTACGTATAAACTAGCTGTAACCACAGAAGTTCCGCTGCCGGTGGAAAGAATTTATGAAGATTTTCAAACGAATCGAAATATAGTTTACGGCCTTAAAACGGGAGTTTTGACAGAAGCCGTTGCAAATCCGTCGGCTACGGGAATCAATACTTCGGCCTTAGTTGGGAAATATGTTCGTAACGCATCTGAATTATATGATGTTCTAAATATCAAAAACGTAGTTATCAGCAATGCCAATGATTATGTATATGGCAGAAAGAAATTGTCTTTTGATATTTATACTTCGGCGCCTGTTGGAACTAAAATCTCGATGCAACTCGAGAATAGTCTGGTAACAACGGCTACCAATTTTCCCTCTGGAAGACATAGCGGTTACAAAGCCACGACAACGGTTCAGAATAAATGGGAAACCATAGAATTTGAATTCGAAAAAGTAATCGATCCCAATACAAGTGCTTTAACGATCAATAATGTGGTGTTCCTTTTTGAATCGAATTCGAATTCGGGAGCGACGTATTATTTTGATAATCTGCTCACAAAAGCGGCACCCGAAAAACCAATTATTGCCACGGATGTTTTGCAAAACTATGACGGAATCAATAAAATCATCAAAGGAACGACAACCGGAACATATTCTGTTGTGGCAAATCCGGGTTCAAATTCAGTAAACTCATCTGCAAATGTGGCAAAATATGTTCGAAATGTAACCGAGCAATATGATGTGCTTTTCTTTAATACACAAGGTAATATCGAAGACGCAGGTTTACTAAAAAATCAGACCAATAAAATCATGATTGATGTTTATACTTCCGCGCCAATTGGTACGGTTGTGAGTCTGAATTTAGAGAATAGCGCAACATCGCTTCCGGCTAATTTTCCAACAGGAAGAAATAGTAATTATGTAGCGATCACGACCAAACAGAATCAGTGGGAAACCTTGACTTTCTATTATAATTCAAGTCCTGACGAAGGAACTTCAAATCTGGCGGTAAACCAAATGGTAATTTTGGCAAATTCAGGTTCGTATACAAACGACACCTATTATTTTGATAATATCAGAATTGGTTCGACTAAACTTCCAGATACTTTTACCCCTGGAGTGGTGTACGAAGACTATCAAACGGTACATAATATTACCTTTAGAGACGCGATTGGAACTTATACAGCAAACACGCCAAATCCTAATGCAAGCGGAATCAATACGTCTACGAATGTTGGAAAATATGTTAGAAAATCGACTGAATTATATGATAACTTTTCATTCAATACGACATTAACCAATATTGGAGATTTCAAATCCGGAACTAAAAAGTTTGCTATGGATGTTTACACGTCGGCTCCGGTTGGATCTGTAATTTCCTGGCAGGGGGAAAGCAGCGCTTCGATTCCGTCTAATTATCCAACAGGAAGGCATAGTATTTATCAAGCCGTTGTAAAACAAACCAATACTTGGCATACGCTAGTATTTACGTACGCAAGTTCACCAGATGCTTCAACACTAGAGAGCGAAGTAAATCGTTTTGTTTTCTTATTAGAACCGGGAACAAGTTCAGGTAACACCTATTATTTTGATAATATCAGAGCTGTAAATTTAGTTTCTACAGAAAACCCTCCGGCAACTTTACCCGCGCCGTGGGTGAGTACCGATTTAGGCGCTGTTACGCCTGTTGGTGAAGCTACTCACGCAAGTGGAACGTTCACTATAAAAGGATCAGGAAATGATATTTGGGATACAGGAGATCAATTTCAATATGTAAATCAACCCATTACAGGTGATGCTGAAATTATTGCTAAAGTAAATTCGCTAACCAATACCAATACGTATGCAAAAGCGGGAGTAATGTTCCGTGAGACCCTTACGCCAACTTCTAAACATGCCATGACTGATGTAAGTGCAGGGGCGGGTGTGGAATTTTTAACAAGAGAAGCTGTTTCAGGAATTACAACCGCTACAGTCGCGGCAGGAACGGCTCCAAAATGGATTCGTGTTACAAGAGCCGCAAATGTCTTTACATCCTATACTTCGGATAATGGATCAACCTGGACACAACTTGGCGCGCCAAAAACAATTGCAATGGCGAGTACGGTTTATGTGGGAATGGCAGTAACTTCTCATGCAAATGGAACTTTGGCAACGGGAGTTTTCAGTGATGTTATTGTTCGAAATATTACGCCTCCAACTAACAATGTTAATTTGGCTCTAGCCAAAACAGCTACAGCTTCTACAGAAGAAAACGCGATATTATCAGCCAGTAAAGCAACTGACGGAGACGGCACAGGAACAAGATGGGCAAGTTCTTTTGCCAATGCTACAGAATGGATTTATGTTGATTTGGGCAGTAATTACAACATTAATCGTGTGGTTTTAAAATGGGAAGCAGCTTTTGCAACGCAATACAAAATACAGATTTCTACTGATAATGTTTTCACCGAAAATGAAACTGTAAATACTCAAACGGCAAGCGATGGTGGAACTGATGATTTAACAGTAAGCGCAAGCGGGAGATACATTCGAGTTTTATGTAATGCGAAAGCTTTGGCTCCATACGGATATTCATTATACGAAATTGAAGCTTACGGATCTGCATCGACAGCCAAAAAATCTTCGGCAATAATTCAAGAAACCCAAGGGGAAGCGACAACTTTTGCCATGTATCCAAATCCGGCAAGTACTTATGTTCAGGTTTCATTGCCTGCAAAATTAGACAACAAAGTCGTAACAATTTATGACGACGGGGGAACATTGGTTGCAGAGGGCAAATTTGATGCAAATGCTACTGAAGGTTTAATTGATATCAGCAGACTTAGAAGAGGAATTTATATTCTGAACTTTAAATCTGACCAGAAAAGCTGGTCTAAAAAATTGATTAAGCAATAACCAAAATACAGTTGGGTGTAATGATCCTTAATAGTTACACCCAACTTTTTTATAGATTTTATTTTCTCATTCTTACTAATTAATTAAAAACGAGTTTATTAACCAAAACAATTAAACAATGAGAAATTTTAAATTACAAAAAAAACTTTTTGCGGCATTGCTGTTGGCTTTGCTATTTAACTTTAGTTATGGCCAAGGCCCAATTCCCTTTACTATTAGTAATGCTTCAACATTTAACGACAGCGACTTATATGTTGCCATCGTTGGTATTGATTATACTACCGGAAATCACGTTTGGGTAAATGCCAAAACAAGTCAGGTCCTGCCAATGAGTTCGTCTTATAATACGGTTACAGGACCTACAATTGGCGGAAATACCGGACCGGGACAAAACTCAAAATACGCGGCATGTTTTACCAAACTCAGTGAAATTCCCAATAAGACCTTTACGCTGCCTCAAATTGCAGGATGCAGGGTTTTTATAGCCAAAGGACAGCAATTGTATTTCTACTTTTTTGGTGCAAGTGGCGCTCCCTCAGGATATACTTCACCAAATCCACTAAATGCAACAGATCCGAATCAGGGAATTTTGTATGAAATCATCGAACTTACCAATAATCAATATGGTTTTTTTGGAAATCCATCCAGAGTGGATTCGTATAAATATCCAATGGGATTGGAATTATTTGGTGCCAATGGATATCAGAAACGTGTGGGTGAATTAAAGAAACACGCTGATATTGTGGCGGCTTTCAAAGCCAATGTTCCGTCTGAATTTCAAGGTTGTGTAAATGATGCAACGGGCGAGATTACAGCGCCGTCAAAAACGCCAGCTTTCGCCGATGGAACAGGAGGCACAAGCGTTGGAGCTCAAGCCAATTATTTGAAATCATATATCGATGCGATTTGGAATAAATATAAAAATGAAGATTTAATATTTTATGCCGGAGATGCCGGAGTTTTCAAAGGAAGAGTAAATGGTGAACAACTGGAAATGGTTGGACAATCAGGAGGTTTTGTCGGTAGAACCGGAAGAGTTCAAAACAGACCATCGACTCAGGAAGCACTTGAAGGAAAAGGTGTTCTGGACAGAAGATTGGTCGACGGAGATTTGGATCTTGTGATTCAGGCGCAATTAACGGCAGCAATTAACCGTCATGTTGTGAATACTACAACGCCAAATCCGGGACAGCAAAATTGGTACGATGCATCGAAATTTTATCAGGTAAATCCAACCAATCATTATTCTAAATTTTGGCATTTGCCAGGAATTAGTGTTGATAATCTGGCCTATGGATTTGCTTATGATGATGTGGCTGATCAATCGCCATCGCTTCATTCGCCACAGCCAACTAAAGTTATTGCCACTTTTGGCGGATATGCCACAGCGGTGCCTTCAGTACCTGCAACAACGGATGTAATTACGGTTTATAAAGATTGTAACTACACAGGATTTTCAGGCGGATTAACCATTGGAGATTATAATTTGGCACGCTTGAATACTTTAGGCGTTTTAAACGATGATATTTCGTCACTTAAAATCACACAGGGATTTCAGGCGATTTTGTATCAGGACGATAATTTTACCGGAGCTTCAACTGTAATTAATTCTGATAATGCTTGTTTAAATACAACCTGGAATGATAAAGTAACGTCTATTAGAATTTTGGCAAACGGAACAACTACTTTAGGAAACCAAACTTTCTTTTTGCAAAACAGAAACAGCAATTTATACATGGATGTCTGGGGTGCAAGTTTGTCAAATGGTGCAGCGATAAATCAAGGTGCATTGAATTCTGGCAACAATCAGAAATTTACCTTTACCCATATAGGGGATGGTTTGTACAAAATTATTGCCAATCATAGCGGACAATCTTTGGATGTAAACAATTTCAATAAAGCAAATGGCGCGCACGTAGAGCAATATCCCTACAATGCAACTACAAATCAGCAATTTGTACTAGTTGCTACAGGTGACGGATTTTATAAAATCGTAGCCAGACACAGCGGTAGAATTGTTGAAGTGGCTGGAGCAAGTACAGCTTCTGGGGCTGTTGTACAACAATGGGACAACAACAATCAAACTTGCGGACAATGGAAACTGGTTCCGGCAACAAGTTCTCAAACATCCGTTTTAATTCAGGCGGAAGATTACTCAGCAATGAGCGGCATTCAGGTTGAAGCAACAACAGATACTGGCGGAGGTTCGAATGTTGGTTATACCGAAACCGGAGACTGGTTGGCTTACAATAGCATTAATTTTCCAACTACAGGTTCTTATTTAATCGAATACAGAGTTGCAAGTGCTGTAACCGGAGGTAGATTATCATCAGATTTAAACGGCGGGACTATTGTTTTAGGAAATGTTGATATTCCCAATACCGGAGGCTGGCAAAACTGGCAAACGGTATCTCAAAGTGTAAATGTGAATGCAGGAACCTACAATTTTGGAATCTTCATTCAGAACACGGGAATGAATATCAATTGGATTAAAATAACAAAAGTTGGTTCCGGAAGCGCAAAAATGGCTTCAACAACAATTGAAGAAGAATCGGTTGAGACGGCTTTAAATATATATCCAAGTCCGGTTGAAAATACACTTTTCATCACTACAGATCTAAGCGGTGGAAATGTAAGTATTGTAGATTCTCAAACCGGAAATATAGTTTCGGCGCAAAAAGTAAACAACAACTCTATAGATGTTTCGCATTTAAGAAGAGGTGTTTATTTGGTAGTTTTTGAAAAAGACGGTACAAAAACAATTAAGCGTTTTATTAAAAAATAGTTTTAAATCAAGTAAAAGACTCGAATTCTGATTTTAGATTCTTGGAATTTGGAATTTAAAAATTTGGAATTTGAGTCCTTTATTTATCCCCATTATTTACAAATTTTTACTAATCTATTAAACAATTACCATGAAAAACAATTACAAAAAAATGCCACTAAAATGGATGATCATTTTAGTTTTGGGAGTTTTCAATTTGTCAATGGCCCAGAAGAAAGTAATAGCATACATCCCCAATTGGGTAGATCTGAATTCGTTTTCCAGCAGCGTTCAGTACAGTAAATTAACCCATATTAATATTGCTTTTGAAAATCCCGATGCCAACGGATATCTTTCCTGGAATTCAGGAAGTACTACCATTATTAACGCGGCGCACGCACAAAACGTAAAAGTATTTGTTTCACTAGGTGGAGGTTCAGTTTCTGAAGGAGGTGCTATTCGTGATAATTATTTCAATCTTATTACAAGTGGCAACAGAACGGCTTTTATCCAAAAGATATACGATTATGTCGTTGCGCACAACTTCGATGGTGTGGATGTAGATCTTGAAGGTCCGGCCATTAATGGCGATTATGGAGGATTTGTAATTGCTCTTGCAGCGAAATTACATGCCAATGGCAAATTAATCTCAGCTGCACTCTCAGAAGGATACGGAGGAGCAAATGTGCCAGCATCTACTTTTGCGGCTTATGACTGGATTAATATCATGGCGTATGATGCAACAGGCCCTTGGGCGCCGGGAAGTCCGGGACAACATTCTCCATATAGTATGGCTGTAAATCAGTTTAATTACTGGACAGGAAGAGGATTGCCTGCAAGCAAAGCCATTATTGGTCTTCCGTTTTACGGATATGGTTTTGGAGCTTCGGCAAATCAGGGAATTTCGTATGCTAATATCGTAGCCCAATATCCAGGAGCTGAGAATTTAGACCAAGTTGGAAACACTATTTATTATAACGGAATTCCAACTATCAAAGCAAAAACAACTTTTGCCATTCAAAATGCAGGCGGAGTTATGATTTGGGAATTGTCACAGGATGCAACAGGAGCAAAATCATTATTAACTGCCGTAAACCAAGTTATTACAGGTAGTAATCCTCCGGGAACAGGTACTTTAATACAAGCAGAAAACTACTCCAGTATGAGTGGTGTTCAAACTGAAGCGACTACAGATACTGGCGGAGGATTAAATGTTGGTTATGCAGATACAAACGATTGGATGGCATATTACAACATCAATTTTCCAACTTCAGGTTCGTATGTAATTGAATACAGAGTGGCAAGCGCGGTAAACGGGGCTAGAATATCATCTGATTTGAATGCAGGAAGTATTCAGTTAGGAGCCGTTAATATTCCAAATACAGGAGGATGGCAAAATTGGCAAACGGTTTCACAAACTGTAAATGTAACTGCCGGAACGTATAACTTCGGAATCTTTATACAAGCTTCGGGTGTGAATATAAACTGGTTTAAGATTACAAAATCTGGAACTGCTTTAGCCGCAAAAACAGCTTCGCCAGAAGTTGTTGCTGAAGATTTTGTAGCTTTAAATATCTATCCAACTTCTGTTGACAGTACGCTTTTTATCACTTCAGATGTAAGTGGAGCAAATGCAAGTATTGTAAATTCTCAAACAGGAGCCGTAGTTTCAAAACAAAAGATTAATTCTAATTCTATAGACGTTTCACATTTAGAAAAAGGAGTTTATTTGGCTGTTTTTGAGAAAAATGGCACACAAACCGTTAGACGTTTTATAAAGAAATAATGAACTTTAAAGATAAACCTTTGTCGAAGTTTTAAACTTTGACAAAGGTTTGCACTGAGAATCGTTTGTTAGTTAGAGGCTGTCAGAAATGGCAGCTTTTTTTATTATGGGATAATCTTTTCCTGGCGCAATTGATCAAATAGCTTAAAGAACATTTCTTCGGTATTGATAAATTCATGGAAACCAAAACGTCTGGCTTTACTTCCGTCAGCGAAGAAATCGTAATCCCATGAAAAAACAAAATCACCAAATCCCCAGCTGGATAACTTTTCATAACTGTGTTTCTCTAAATGGTATTTCTCCTGAATATTTCCCCATAAAACCTTTTTATCAGCCATAACCGTTTGCAGCTGCATTTGAAGCGGCGCAGCAACAGGAATATTAAAATAAGCGGCAATTTTTGGCCATAATTCAGTCCATCTGAACAAATCTCCGTTTGAAATATTAAAAGCCTGATTGGCACACTGCACATTTGTAGCGGCCCAAACAGTCGCCTTGGCTAATAATCCCGCATCGGTCATTTCCATTAGTTTGTCGTATGCTCCTGGTTTTCCCGGAAAACGAAGCGGAAGATTTAATTCTTTCGAAATGGAAGCATAAAGGGCAATAACAAGGGCTAAATTCATTGGGTTTCCTACCGCAGTACCACCCACAACCGATGGACGAATAGCAGTCCAATTCCAGTTTTTTCCTTGTTGTTTTTTCTCTAAAAATTCTTGTTGGTCAATGTTAAACTCCGGCGGCATATGACCGGCATCACTTTCTTTTGCGGGAGTTTTAAACGCGCCAAGATGCGCTCCGTAAACTTTATAACCCTGCATTAAACTAATATGCTGTAAATCCTTAGATATGGGCTCAATTGTGTTAACGACATTTTGAAGCATAGTCAGATTAGGCTTCACAAGCTCAGCCCAGGAGGGACGATCCTGAAAAGCAGCATAAAAAATATGAGTAATGTTATCCAGATGTGATAATTGCTTTTGAGAATCTTCAGCGTCTAATAAATCGACCGAAATATATTGAAGATTTGGGGCATTTTCGCCGCCTTTTCTTGATAAACCAATAACATTCCAGTTTCTTAAAGATAAAAGATGATGGATAAGATTTGTTCCGATCACTCCATTTGCACCAACTACAAGCGCAGTATTTTTATTCGTTGCCATTTTCTCTGTATTTAAAATTACAATACAAAGTTGGGAGAGTTTTTACCCATTAAAAATGAAGTAGATTAACAAAAAAGGTTGAAGTAGTTCAACTTTTCTTTTTCAATTTCTTGTTTCGTATTTTCGAAAGAAACTCAGTAGTCATTCCTAAATATGACGCCAGCGCATATTGAGGCACCCGCTGCACAATTGAAGGATATTTTTCTATAAAACTATCATAGCGTTCTTCTGCTGTAGAAGTAAGATTCAGAATAATTCTGCGCTGAAAAAAAGCCGCAGTACGCTCAGCGGTAATGCGAAAGAAACTCTCGAATTTTGGATTGGCATTTTTTAGTTTTGTCTCGCTTTGAAAATCTAATTGCAAAAGAACGGTATCTTCCAATGCCATAACAAACATAGTTGCGGGTTGCTGATAAATATAACTATTGTAATCCGAAATCCACCAGTCTTCGATCGCAAATGAAATCGTGTGTTCTTGCCCCTGACTGTTTACAACATAAGCCCTTAAAGCACCTTTTACGACATAACTTCTATATTTAGCGACAAAATCAGGCTGAATGATAAATTGTCTTTTTTTGATTTTTGTAATTTTAAACCCAGCAACAAACTGATGGAGTTCTTCCTGAGAAAGTTGTATTCGATTTTGTATATGATGTATCAACAACTGGTATTCTTCCATTAGTTTTGAGTTTGATTATATTGATCTTTGTCAAAGTTAAAAACTTTGTCAAAGATTTATAGGATAACATTTTTTAAATCGATTCCCATTTTCCGTTTTGTTTGGCAATATCAATCAAAAGCTGACCATGTTCAGTCATTAAACCTTGCTCGATCATTCTCTGGGCGCGATCTCTGTTGGGCTGGCTCCATTTACTTTTCTTTGGATTTCTGGGAGTGAAAGTCAGATAATAACTTTCCCCATCGCGTTTTTTGCATAAACTATCAATCCATCCAAAACACAAAGCTTCTTCTGTAGCATCGATAAGATTAACACTTTCGACTTTACTTTTTTTATGGTATAAAATTAGCCAAACCGATTTCTCAATTTGACTGTTTTCCTCAAGCCAATTGCGCCATTCACTTCTGGTTTGAGCATAAAGGGCTATTTTTCCATCTTTTGTTTCCATAAGTTTCGAATTGAAAATGGATATAAATTTAATGAAATTTTACTGGAAAGTATAAAAACTTATTTCTCACAGAGTAGCAAAGACACAAAGTTTATTTTCTTCGCGACTTTGAGATTAAACAGAAATAACTTTACAAACTTTGCCTTTACTAAGCACAATCAAAAAACAAAAAAACGTTGCGCACTTTGCGGTTAAATTTTATATTACAATAAACATTATAATTCAGTAACAATAGGGTAAAGGCCTTTGAGTATTTAATTGCTAAAATTGCAAATTCTCTTTATGATTGCGCCATTTCATAAATCCCTTTAAAATTTTAACCTAATGAATTTAAAAATCATACCTACTTATAAAACCTATTTTATATTTCTATTTTTTCTTTGTTTATATTCTACTATTTCGGCACAAAACCCAAAGAATCTTAACGGGACTCAGATTGCTTTTTTATCCGATGTTCATTTGCAGGATTTATTTGGAACATTTTCAGACAATGCTTATAAAGGCATTCAGAATCCGAAAAACGGAAAATATGTTTTGATGCGAACAATGGCTTCTCAGTTGCATTCGACCCGAATCTTCAATGAAAATTATTTTGCCTTTATCGCCGCTTTGGAAGATATCGCAAAGCGAAAAATAAAATATGTAGCACTTCCCGGAGATTACACAGATGATGGTCAGCCGATACATGTAAAAGGGCTGGAGAAAATCTTAGATCAATACCGAAAAAAATACAACATCGAATTTTTTATCACAACAGGAAATCACGATCCTGTTGGGCCTTTTGCACAAGATTCAGGTAAAGAAGATTTTCTGGGCAAAGACGGAAAAAGTCAGCCTATTTATAGCAAAGAAGGCCTGTATAAGCCAAATTTAACCATTGAACAGCCTGTAGTTGTAACTGCCGATATTGCCAAAATGGGGTATCTGGGAATCACTGATAATCTAAAGGATTTTGGTTTTTATCCCAATAAAAAATACAAATTTTGGGCGACACCTTTCTCTACTTATACTTCTGAGAATTATAGTTTTGAGAAAGCCACACAAGCTGCTTTATTGTCCAATAGAGTATATAATGTTACGCCGGGTTATGAAGTTCCCGATGTGAGTTATGTTGTAGAACCCGTTGAGGGACTTTGGTTAATGGCGATTGATGGAAATGTTTATATTCCCAAGAAAAATGATGGTGATCCTAAAGATCCTAAAAATTATTCAGATGCTAGTACGGGTTATAACAATGTACTCTCGAACAAAAAACATCTTATAAAATGGGTCGAAGAAATTTCGGCGCAAGCCAAAGAGCAAGGCAAAACATTAATTGCTTTTAGTCATTTTCCGATGATTGATTTCAATGACGATGCTTCGGGGGAAATAAAAGAATTGCTTGGACCAAATAAATGGCAATTAAACAGAGTTCCCGTTGAAGAAGTGGCAGAGGTTTTTGCCGATGCAGGACTTAAGATTCATTTTGGCGGACACATGCATATTAACGATACCGGAATCCGCACGAGTAAAAAAGGGAATACTTTAGTCAATGTTCAGACGCCTTCATTGGCGGCATATATTCCGGCATATAAACTATTGACCATTCAAAAAGATAATCTGGTTGATATTCAAACCATAACAATTGATGCCGTTCCAAGATATAATGAGCTTTTTGATTTGTATAAAATGGAGTATAAATTCCTCGAGAGTCAAAAGGCAAAAGACATTTGGAATATTGATATTTTAAAGACTAAAAACTATCATGATTTCACTGATTTTCATTTGAAAGAACTCGTTCGTTTGCGTTTTTTAAAAGACGATTGGCCAGAATCTTTCAAGAATTTTATTCTGAATGTTTCAGCAGAAGATTTGTTGACACTAGCCAATACCCAGTCCGATAAAGATTTTGATACGATTGTGAAAAATAAAGAAAATTTCCAAAGAGAATGGAGAGAGGCTCAGACTAAATCGACCAAATTGTTATCTGATAATAATCTCAAAAAAGAAGATTTCAATTGGATAGGTTATGATTTATTAGTTGATTTCTACCGCTTTAGAAGCGCCGATGAATTGGCTCTAGTTGATGTTGGAATCGCAAGAGCCAAACAATATAAAGTACTGTCTCAAATGTTTTTTGAAAACCATAAAGAAGAGTCCTCAAAAGAAAAACCATTGCAAAACCAAATGCGATTGTTTTTGATCATCTTCAATAAATTCATGCACGAGGTTGCGGCAGATCATTTTAGTGTTGATTTGAAAACGGGAGAACTTAAGAGTTTAAAATAAGTTTTTTTGTTTCAGGTTTCAAGTTTTGTTGGAGCGCAAACTTGGAGTGAATTTAACCGCAAAGCGAGCAAAGGTTTTACCTGCTTTGTGGTTAAATTTTTATTGTTGCAACCTGAAACTATAGAGCCCCATTAACCGGATTCACTCTCACATAAGTTCCATCATCATATTTTATCTGATAAGGTGAATTGAAGAAAGTACTTGGCAAATAATAATCGGTGGTGATGATTTGTGCGCCAGATTTTTTGGCGGCTTCAAAGTGTGAATAATCATTTTTGCGGGCTTCTTTAGTGTCAGAATCAGCTCTGGTGCGGATTATATAGCCTTTTTTGACTAAATCTGTAATTCTAGGATCTTCAGAATTGCCTATTAATAATGCTGCAGCTTCTGGTTTTCCAGGCTCTGCACAAACAAAAGCGGCACGTCCTTTTAGCGAAGGGTGATTCAAAGCATATAGATCTCTTTTGGCTCCATTATTATCTAGGATAAACAAGAATTTGCCTTTTGCTTTTTTCAGCGTTGGCCAATTGTTGTTTAAAACAGCCTGTTCAAGGGTTTTGTATTTTCCACGAACCATGTCGGGCGTGATTAATTTATTTCCTAATCCTTTTCGAAGTTCTTTGTCTAATGCATCAAATAATTCGGGAGTAAATTTTTCTGCTTTTGTACCTAAGAAACTGTCATCGTCTTTTGGTTCCAGCGTAATAAAAACCGGAATGTGATCTGGGTTTGCATCAGACCATTTTTTTAATTCGGCAAGAGCAATTTCAAGCGTGTAACAAGAAGTTCTGAAATCAATATCGATCATATGAAAAACTTTAAAACCCGGTTTTTTCATCTCTCCTTTTGGATCATAAGGGGCCTCTGATTTTGCAAGATCCAATCCTTTTGGGTGCGCGTATTTTCCGCCTTTAGAATCGGGCTGAACATCAATTTCCAGATTTCGCAAACCTTTATTTAATTGTTCTGTAAGCGAAATATGCGTGTATTGAAGCCCTTTTAGAGAACGAGAAGTATCTTTTGCCTGAATGAAATCGTATAAATCTTTTTCGATATTCTGACGGTAACTGTTGTGCGACCCGATTACCTGAATTTGGTTGATTTTTAGGTTGTTGTTTTGCGCTTGTATGCCAGCGTGTATGGCCCCGGAAAGAAATAGAGTGAACAGAATTTGTTTCATGATTGAAAAGTGTAATTTTTATTAGTACTGTGGACGCAGCATAAGAAAATCACCTTTTTTAAGTGTGCACTAAATTAAATATGCGATTTGGTTTTTATGTTAGTTAAAGAAAAAGAAATCGCAAACCCATTGTGATTTTTGCCTGAAAAAAGTAGTATTAATAAAACAAGTGAATTGATTCCTTAATTTAAAGATAACCTTCAGGCAAAAAACTTTGGTATAACATTTTATTATTTTACATCACCAAATAGTCCCCAAATTAGTTATGAAAAACCCTGAAATTTTTGAAAAAACGTATACAGAATACTGGAAAAAGCTCAATGCCTTTTCGTATACGATGACTCAGGATAAAGACTTGGCACAGAATATAGTTCAGGATGTTTTTATTGATTTATGGGAAAGAAAAGATGATGTGAATATAAATGCAATCGAACCTTATTTGTTTCGAGCAGTAAAAAATCAGGTTTTCAAACACTACCAGAATAACCGCTTTGACAAGACGATTCTCGAGGATCAATTTGAAGATTATATTATAGATAATTTTGCGACGATCGATCCTGAATTAATGGATTTACTTTATTCCTTATTAGATAAACTTCCCCAGAAACGAAAAGAAGTTTTGTTGATGTATAAATTTCAGGATATGTCGATTGATCAAATTGCAGATGAACTCGGAATTTCGAAACAAACGGTTAAAAATCAAATTTCTTCGGCCTTAAAACAATTGCGCGAAGGCTTAAAAGACCTTGCCTGGCTTGCTCCATTTATTATTTTGAATCAAAAGTTTTAAGATAACTTTCTGTTAATGGTTTGATAATATTTCCGGATAGTACGATTTGAGATTTCTGGTACTTACTAGTAATAATAAGTATTATGATAAAAAGAATCAAACATAGTTTAGAATATCTTATAGATAAAAGTTCACGAGAAAAAACTTCAATTGCAGAAGAAAATCTACTTAATGATTTTGCTTTTACACAATATCAGCTTTCAAAATGGAATGCCGTTTCGATGGGAAATTCAGATGAAGTTTCTCAGGAAATCTACGAAAATATTCAACTTAGAATAGGGAAGAAAAAAACTTTCAATCCTTATTTAAAATACATGGCAGCTGCCAGTATTCTTTTTCTTGTTGGTTTAGGATTTTTCTTTAGACCAAATATTGCTGTCGAAAAGCAACTATCATTTAAAACCTCAGATACCCCCAAATCTATCGAATTAAGTGATGGCTCGAAAATTTATCTGGCAGCAAATTCATTATTTGAGTATCCTGAAAAATTTGAAGGAGACCAAAGAAAAGTTTCGCTATTAAAAGGAAATGCATTTTTTGAAATTGCCAAAGACAAAAAGCATCCTTTTATAATTTCTTCGGGCGAAATTAAAACCAGAGTAGTAGGAACTTCATTCCACATTCAGTTATCAAAATCAAAATGTGAAGTAATTGTCGTTACCGGAAAAGTAAATGTTAGCTCAAAAGGGCAAAGTGTTGATTTGGTACCAAACGAAGAGGCTTTGTTTGAATCTCAAAAATTATCCAAACAAATGGCCGATAAATCCTTTTTGGTTAATTGGTATAATACAGATGTAACGCTGGATCAAACTACTCTTAAACAAGTTATTACGATTTTACAATATAAATACGGAGTTTCATTTCAATACAATAATGAGCACGTATTAGCAACGCCATTAACGGTGTTCATAAAGAAGGACGCATCATTAGAGAATGTTTTAGAACAAATTAATTATATCACAAACCTAAAATTCAAAGTTTATGGCGAAATAGTAAAAGTGGATTAAAAACAAAAAAAGCAGTTGCTGAGAACAACTGCCATTAATAATTAAGTATCGATAAAAAACCAATAACTTAAATCATGTATTTTAAACTTTCCTATTTAAATCTAAAGAGAATTGTCTTTTTAGTACTGGCGTTACTGGCCATTCAAAGTGGTTACAGTAAAACTAATTTCCCAGAAGATTCAAAATTAAAAAATAAAACAGAAAAAGCGACACTAGTTTCTATTTTTTCAAAACTAAGCAAACAAACAGATTATAAATTTAGTTACGGACAAGCAATTATCGCTGATAATACAGTATATACTGTAGATCTTTCGGATGATTCAGTGACATTAATTTTAAACGATCTTTCTAAAAAAGCTAATTTCAATTATAACATTAACGGAAAATTAGTTTTAATTCAAAAAACAGAAGCTCCTAAAACAATTTCGCGTAAAGCAATTGACAGAATTAAAGTAAAAGGAAAAATTGTTGATGAGAATAAAGTGCCAATTCCTGGTGCAAGCATTACCGAAACAAGTTCTTCAAATTCAGTAGTTTCTGATTTTGATGGAGTCTTTGAAATTACTGTTGGAGAAGGCAAAACAATCGACGTTTCGTATGTTGGTTATAAAAAGAAAACAGTTGCAGTACAAAGTGGTTTTATGACCATTCAGTTAGAGCCAGACACAGCTGAGCTTAATGAGGTTTTGGTGGTTGGTTATGGTAAACAATCTAAAAAAGATGTTACCGGAGCTGTAACACAACTTGAAGCAGCAAATTTTAGACAAGGAGTTAATATTTCGCCAGACAATTTATTGCAAGGAAAAGTAGCTGGTGTTCGTGTTGTAAGTACAAGTGGAGAGCCGGGAGCTGGAGTAAATGTTACAATTCGTGGAGTTGGATCTATCAGAAGCGGAAGTACACCTTTGTTCGTAGTTGATGGTATGCCATTGTCTAATGATGATGTAAGCCCAACGGGAACCAATGTTGGTTTTGGAGGTTCGACTGCGAAGAATCCGTTAAACTTTTTGAATACAAGTGATATCGAATCGATTACCGTTTTAAAAGATGCTTCTGCTGCTGCTATTTATGGGGCTAGAGGGTCTAACGGAGTTGTTTTGATTACTACTAAAAAAGGATCTAAAGGCGAAGGAACATTATCGTTTGATTCTTATATGGGAGTTTCGAATGTTGCTCATAAATTGGATGTTTTAAATGCAAGCCAGTATAGAAATGCTATAAAAGATAAAGCATTTGATCATGGTGGAAATACAGACTGGCAGGATGTAATTTTCAGATCTGCGATTACTACAAACAACGCTTTGTCTTTTGCAAAACAAACAGAATCAGGAAATTATTATGCATCTGTTGCACAAATGAATCAGGAAGGAATTATTCGTAACAGTAATTTCAAACGTCTCTCAGGTAGAATTAATGCCGCTGAATCATTTTTAGACAACAAACGTTTAAAATTAAAAGTGAATCTTACAGCGAGCCAGACTACAGATGACGGGGTTCCTACAAGTGATGACGGGGGTTCTAACGGACAATTGATCGTACATACTTTGATGGCTAATCCAACAAGGTCAGTTTTTGATGCAAACGGAAACTATACCAACTTTAATATGAACGCGCATTATAACCCTGCTTATTTACTGAGTATTTATGAGGATCAAACCAATACGTTGAGAGTTTTAGGAAATATTGAAGCTTCTTTTAGAATTGTCAACGGATTAGAATATAAACTAAACATTGGTATAGATCGTTCAACCTCTGAAAGAAATACTACTATTTATCCAAACATAACCGATATAAGTAAAATAGGTAAATATGTTCAGAATAATCTTGACTCAAAAAACTCATTAGTGGAGCATTATTTAACCTACAATACAACATTTGGCAAACATAAAATTGAAGCTTTGGGTGGTTTCTCTTATCAAAAATTCGAAAGATCAGGTACAAGTTTTAGTGTTGAAGGTATTAGTGAAAAAGGTGTTGGTGTAAAACCGGAAATCAATCCTGGATTTAAAGGCATACTGCCTGTACTTTCTGGTTACGCTCAGGAAAACGAATTACAGTCTTACTTTGGCAGGCTGAATTATACTTTCAATGAAAAATACCTTTTAACGGCTTCGATAAGAGCCGATGGTTCTACTCGTTTTGGTGATAATAACAAATACGGTTACTTTCCTTCATTTGCTTTAGGATGGAATATTTCTAAAGAAAGTTTCTTAGAAAATCTAACGGCGCTAAACAACTTAAAGTTAAGAGCGAGCTGGGGACAAACAGGAAATCAGGAAGTTGAGAATAAAATTACCAAAGCAAGTTATTCCTTATCGGGGGCTGATGGATATTATTTATATGATGATTTAAATTTAGTAAACGGAGTTTCTGTAGTTAGAACACCAAATCCTGATTTAAAATGGGAGGTTGTAACACAATACAACGTAGGTTTGGATTTTAGTTTATGGAGAGATAAATTGTACGGAACACTTGATTATTTCAACAAAACCACCACAGATGCAATCTTAAACGTTCCTTCGCCGCTATTGAGCCCAACACCAACAGTTTGGATGAATCTTAGTAATCAAGGTAAAATTGTGAACAAAGGTTTTGAGTTTATGTTAGGTTCAAAATTAATTGACACTAAAGATTTTAGCTGGAATATTGATGTTAACGGAGCAACATTAAACAATAAAATTGAAGATTTGCCGATTTCAGAAATCTTAACAGGAACTATTTCAGGTCCTGGACAATCTGGAGTAAATGCTAATATTTATAAAAGTGGTTATGCTGCGGGTTCCTTCTATTTGTTAAAGCATATTGGCTTTGATGCAAACGGAGCTAATATTTTTCAAGATCAAAACGGTGACGGTAAAATCGATAACAGCGACAGAGTTATTATCGAAGGAGCACTGCCAACTTTTTACTACGGGTTTAATAGTGATATGAGATATAAAAACTTTAGTTTTTCATTCTCAATCATTGGTCAAACAGGAGGTTATTTATTGAATAATACAGGATTAAACGCCTTAAATATCAACAACCTGGCTTCTGATAGAAACGTTGCTACAAATTATTATGAGTCTGGAGCAAACTCAACAAACTCACCAATTTTGTCGACTCTTTTCTTAGAAAAATCTGATTTTATCCGATTAAATACAGCGCGTATTGGTTACAATTTCGACTTAAAAGGACTCAACTGGTTAAACGGATTAACACTTTATGTAACAGGAAATAACCTAATTACAATAACGCATTATTCAGGATTTGATCCATTAGTTAATACCCCAAAATCAAGTGGAGGAAATCAATCTATTGGTATTGATTATGCGGCTTATCCAACTTCGAGAACGTTGAGTTTCGGAGCAACTTTAAAATTATAAATCATGAAGACAAATACATTTTTTAGCATAAAAATTTTAACAATATTCTCTTTTATTTTTCTCTTAAACAGTTGTACTGATTTAAATGAAGTTGTTTTGGACGAAAAATCAGGAAATTCTGTTTCAGATCCTGCCGGCTCACTTTCGGCAGCTTATGACAGACTTGGAGACGGAACTTTTACGGATCACGGAGCCGTTTTTGCCATGCAGGAATATACCACTGACGAGGCTATTTTGCCAACTCGCGGAAGTGACTGGGGAGATGGTGGAAAATGGAGAGATATGCACGAATTTACATGGAGTTCAACTAATGCTATTATAGTTTCTAACTGGGATTTATTGAATAACGGAATTACACGTTCTTTGACTGCAATTAGGTCAGCACAAGCTGGCACTTTTCCAGAAAAGACATTATTTTTGGCAGAATCAAAAGCACTTTTAGCCTTTTATACCTACACTACATTAGATCTATACGGACAAGCGCCATATAGAGATCCGATGGATGTTGCAGGACCTTTGCAAATTTTAAAAGCTGATACTCAAATTGACCAGTTAATAAAAGATGTTGAAGCCCTAATACCGGATTTGGCTGATTCTGGTACTCAAAGAACACACCACGGAAGATTTACCAAACAAGCTGCTTATGCTTTTTTAGCTAATATGTATTTGAATCGTGCGGTTTTTAAAGATCGTTACAATGCTACATCTACTTTTAATTTTAATGAACCAGCAGTAACTGGCACAGGAACAGATATGGACCGTGTTATTTATTATACATCATTATTGATCGATTCTGGAAAATATAGTTTAGAGAGTGATTTTTTCAAAAACTTTGCAAGAACTAACGAGAATGGTACAGAACTTATTTTTGCAATTTCTCAAAAGATAGATTACATCCGTAATGGTTCAAACAGTTTTGCTTATGTATCTATGGAGCGTAACCAGAGAACATCTGCGGCAAACAGAGGAACAAATGCCGCCTGTATAACTCCGGAATTCTACGCATCATGGGATGGTAATCATGACGATCCAAGATTTGAACAACATTATCAATATGCTGATGGTACATGGTTTATGAATGATGGTACAGATGTAAGTGTTCCCGCAACAGACATTGTACCTAAAAGCAGCCCGGCGCTACCGTGGTTCCACTTTAACAGAGGAATTCAGGCGGGACTTCAATATGGTCCTATATTATTGCCTTCAGGATCTCTTGAAATGCTAGGTAACCGTATCAAAGTTTCTCCATTGGTTATGGAAAAAAGTACCACTACAAGAATGAATTTTACGCCATCATTAACATTTGCAGATCCTACTAAATCTGTTTTTGCTCAAAACGAAATCAATCAGGGCGCTCGTGTTTTTAAATATGAATTTGATCCCGAAGGAGGAAATGGTAACTCCAATGTTGATATTCCGTTATTTCGTTTAGGAGGAATTTATGCTATGAGAGCTGAAGCTTATTTTAGAAAAGGAAGCGAAGGTTTAGCCATGATCGATCTAAATAAGTTGCGTACAAGCAGAAAAAGAGAATCGTTATTTGGAAATGCTCCCGGAAAAGCACTTACTACTTTAGACTCAGATCAGTTGTATAAAGAATTAGGTTTTGAATTGTACTGGGAATTACAAAGAAGACCAGAGAGTATTCGTTTTGGAAAATTCGATTTGCCAGGAACTGCAAAAGCGGCTACCCAACCCTTTAGAAGAATATTTCCAATTCCGCAAACCGTTATTGACCAAAAGGTAATCAAACAAAATCAAGGATATAATTAAAAGTTTTGTGTTCGTTTTATTTTTTTTACAAAATGCCTGTTTCGAAAGAAGCAGGCTTTTGTTGTTATAGGCAATTCACACCTTAGTTTGTAGAGATGCACAGCAGTGCGTCTTACGTTCGAATTAATGGCAATAGAAAATGGAAACAGAAAACTTTAGTACCTCAGCACCTTATCGTCTCAGAACCTTTAAAATAATGGTTGCAAATTAGAATTTGAAACCATTAAGAGACAAAATTGGGAACATTTTTATTTTCATTTTGGATAATTTTGGAAAAATGTAAAATCAAGGCTATAGTGGCAATGAGAAAAATATTGTAAGGTAAAATTTATAATATCAAGTATCTAAACGCTGTAGTTTAATAAAATTGCAACCCATTAAAAAAAAAATCAAATTATGAAAAAGAATCATTTATTATTCGTTGTTTTTTTCTTTTCGCTGGCAATGTCAGCTCAAAGTTCAAAATCATTTTTATTAAATCTGTATGGAGGTTATACTTTTTCAGACAGAGTAGATTTTGACAATGCTCACGCTTCTGTAGAAGACGGTTTTGAGTACGGCGCAGGATTAGAGTATTTCTTTATGGAGAATAGCTCGATAGAGTTAAAATACAATAGATTAGATACGAAAATGCCGTTTTATGGTCCTACAGGAATACAACTTAATGCTGGAGACGATAAAGGAGCTATCAATTATGTATTGCTAGATTATACTTATTATTTTGGTTCAAGCACACAAAAACTGCAACCTTTTTTAGGGGCTGGCGCTGGTATTGCAATTCTTGAAACTCCACAAAGCGGCAGTGGAACTTATTTTGCATGGGAAATTAAAGGTGGTGTAAAAATAAAAACCAATTCACCATTATCAATTAATCTTCATGCTTACTTACAATCAATGTCGGCGGCTATTGGTACTGATTACTACTGGTCGAATTATTGGGGTGTGGTAGGTTTTACCGATTATGCATCAACTTATCAATTTGGTTTAGGAGCTTCACTTAGTTACGATTTTAGTAAATAAAGAAGATTTTAAATAGCTTTAAAAAACTTAGATAAAAAGCGAAAACGCATTAATTTGTGTTTTCGCTTTCTTAGCTACCAGTATGCTTTATAAAACTATACTAACAAAAGTAAATTCCGTCTCGTTGCAGACACAAAACAAAGAATGAGATATATAATTTATTTTCTCTTACTGGCTACAACAATTGCAAATTCACAGACAGACAATCTAGATCAGTTTTGGAATGAATATGCTTTTACAAAACCTTTAAGTCAGAATTGGGTAGTCGAACTAGATGCTGGTTTTACTTCCAGTAGTACCTCTGAGAATAAAGCTATTTTTCATTATATCACACAGACTTATCTTAGAGGCTGGGCACATTATTATCCGGGCGATCGATGGAAAATGTCCATATTTTATGCGTACTATTCCAATAAAAATGTACCGGAACTCAATCAGAGTGAAGCGCCGGAATGGCGTTCGGCATTACAGTTAAGCTATAGCTTATTCAAAGATTACAGAATAAAAGTAAATTTAAGATTGCGGCTCGAAGACCGGCATCTTCATAACGACGATGGTTATTTTGAAGCAGTAGAACGCCTTCGGTTTCAGGTCAAGTCCGTATATCCTATCAACGATGTTAAAATACACAAAGGCGTATTGTACTGTTTTGCTGCCGATGAAGTTTTTTTTAAGACCGATAGCCAGGTAAGTGGTCCTGAGAATTTTGACCGAAACAGGTTTACATTAGGACTTGGTTATGAATTTGTCAAAGATTTGCTGGTTGAAGTTTCGTATAATAACGAAATCATGCCAAGAAAGGACACCGATAAATTTGTTAATGCCGTACAGGTAAAAGTTATTTTTAATGATTTTCTCCCAGACCTGATCAAATCATTCAAGAGGACCAAAAAAGCAGTAGACGAAGGAAACGGAGGTTTATAAAAAAACATAGCCCCTAGAAGTTTAATAGTCGCAGATTATCAGTAACTTAGTAGCTGGGATAAAACATAGTTATTTTATAAAAATACTCTGAGATGATATAATACTTAAACAATATTCTATAGGTATTTTTGATAGGAACTTCAATGAAAAATTAAAATCACATCACCCGGCATTAATAACATTCAAAATAGAAATATTATGATACATCAAATTGACACAACAGATAATATTGTAGCATTTAGAGCATTAGCAGAAGTTACCACAGAAGATTTTTTAAATGTAGTAGTTCCTGCAGTGGAGCATTTAGTAAAACAAACCAATGAAATTAATTTTTTGTTAGTTTTAGATACTGATGTAGAAAAATTTACTTCAGGGGCATGGTTACAAGATGCCTTACTGGAATTAAAACATCTTGGAAAATGGAATCGCGCGGCAATAATTTCAGATTCAGAAGAAATAATCTCCTTCACCAACGGATTTAGTTATGTAGTTCCGGGAGAATTTCATGGCTTTAAAAAAG
Organism: Flavobacterium sp. JAS; assembly: GCF_020991455.1. Taxonomy (GTDB): domain Bacteria; phylum Bacteroidota; class Bacteroidia; order Flavobacteriales; family Flavobacteriaceae; genus Flavobacterium. The sequence continues at coordinate 294,724 of NZ_JAJMOX010000007.1, read as the reverse complement.
AAGCATTTAACAAAGCCTTAAATTGGGTCGAAGGAAATATAAATATCTCCTGATAAAATTGTTTCAGGTTTTAAAAATTTGTTTCAAGTTTCAGGTTTTCTTTGTTTCAAGTTCGGGATTGAACCAAACTTAATTTCTGATAAAAAAACAGCCACGAATTCACGAATGATAGTCTACTACTATGTAAAAAAATTCGTGAATTCGTGGCCATTTTTTACGTTCTCAACTTGAAACCTGAAACAAAGAAAACTTGAAACAAGATAAACCTGAATCAAAATTTCTAGTGATTATATTCAATTCCACTACTATCGTTTAGTTCGCTTTTTTCTTTGCAAATTTTAGAATATTGTTTGTAGCAGGCAGTAGCTATTAATGGCAATGCTAGACCGCCTACAACTGCAGCTGTTTTATTTTGACCTGCTTTTTTGAGAAGGGCACCGGCAATAAGAGAACCAACTCCGGCAAAAAGCAATTGTTTAGCAGATGGATTAGGTATTCTGTTATTGTTTTTTTCAGGAGTAATTCCGTGAAGTAAAGGGTCTATGTAATTTAAATTTTCCATGATTTATTAAATTTGTGTGTTATACTTTTTTATTATCTAGAGATGTTTCTATATCAGTTTGACTCTCTATTTTTTCGATTTCTACTTTTTCTTTTTTAATGGCTTGTCTTAATAACGCAAAAAGGCTCATATATACATTTGCCAAGAAAACAAGCGAAAACCCTGCCAGAATATAACCTCTGTAATCATTTAAGAAAAGTTTATAATTACAAAGAGCCAAAAAAGCAATTGTGACATAATGGCTAAAACAGTACTCGCAAGTAAAGAGATAAAATGTCTTTCTGCCCAAAAGTGTCCTGCCATTTTTGGACTGTTTTACGCACCACTCGCGTGGTTCTTTGAAAATTTCTTCATGCGTGACCGTCCAACTGATACAGGCAATTGGAATAGCGAGAACAAACAACCAGATGATTTGATTTGTGATATCCATCAGCTATTATATTTTCTAAAAACAATTTTAATTTGTAAAAAATCCATAGCTTAAAATTACTTATTTCTTAAGAAGAAAAATTATATAGTTTTGATTATTTATTATAGAATTTTACATTACTTTTTTTTGCTAAAAAATAACCGCTAAGTTTAAATCCTTAACGGTTATCTATTTTATTGTATTGTAAAATCTCTATATCTTCCCTGGATCGAGACTAGGAAACGGGTCATGAGATACTTGGTCCAGGTCTTGCTCTATATATAGCGAATTATCTTTCTTTGAATCATCATCTTCATCATCTTCATCATCAAGATCATCTTGATCGAAATCATCGTCAAAATCATCCGGTTCTTGATCATTTGTAATTTGATCTTCACCATTGATGATAGGTTCACTATTTGGACTATTTTCATTCCTGTTATAATCATTGGTTTGATGATTCAGATCATCTATAAACTCTTCGTGATTTTGATATTTATCATCTTGATTTGCATTTTCTTTACCAATAATAGTATCTAAGATCTGATTAAAATCACGATTATCCCGATCGTAATTTTGATTGTTTCCATTTTCCATAGTGATTATACTTTAGAATTAATTATTGTTTTTTGTCGAAGGTTTCTTCGTTTCTTTTACATAAGGTGTTTCTCTTTTTGGAGAGGTTTCCTTAGTATCTATTTTTTTATCCATAGATTTTGCACCCGAAGTTGCAGTGCTGCTATTTTTTTGGTCTTTAGTATTCATAACATTTAATTTTAAGGATTTATATGTTACAAATCTACTCCCTAATAGCTCCTTTGTCCTTACAGAAAAATAAAATCTAATTGTATAATTAACAGTAGTTTATAATGTAGGGCTTGTTTTTTCTGAGAAAAGACAAGTATAGGCAATAAATTGTGTTTTGGATTTAATTATAACTTTTAGTTATATTCTATAAGATGTGCTGTAAGAAAAAAAAGAAGTTATTGCGTAATATTGCCCAAGAGAGTTTTTTTGCATAAAAGTACTGCAATATTTCTTAAACAAAGTCCTAAATTGTTTTTTACCTACTATTATTATGTTCGTTAACCTTACTCCAAATCAAGTCCATTTTTGTTATGGCAAAAATCAATGGCAATATTCTTTTGATGAAATAGTTGAACTTGCAATATTGCGAAAAAAGAAAACCTATTTTCTTGTCAACACCATGTTTATCCTCATTACTGCCTTAGCTTATTACTGTATGATTTTCTCAGATATGGTCGACTTGTATTATATCATTCCAACGGTATTATGTTACACTTTTCTTATCATTTTAAGATTTAATGATCGTGCAGAATTTGAATATTCTGTTTTGGTTCGGGATATTTATCAAAAAGAAATTACAATCAAAATCAAAGCCGAAGACCGGAATTTAATAGGCAAACAAATTGATCAATACCTAAGCTTAGAGTTTGATCGAATGGTAAAGAAAACTGCCTAATCTTCTAAAATTTACTAAATGTTATTATCCTTATTTCCCAGTTGCGATTTAGTGTGCATCGTTATTGCAGTAGTATACGGATTTGTGATTACTACCAGAAAAAAATAACAAAAAATTTATTTCATTTCCCTTTATATGAAATAGTTTTAGCATGCATTTCAAGACGCTCTGGCTGTAATACTAAATTCTGGTATTGAGTTGGTTTAGCTGTTCCACATTCCAAAAGAAAACATATGCCCACTTCAATAAAAAATAAAATAAAAAGTATCAGAGAGTTAAAGAATTATACGCAAGAATATATGGCAGAACAACTTGGGCTTACCCAGGCAGGTTATAGTAAAATTGAGAAAGGGAAAACCATTTTATCCTATGTAAAACTCGTTGAAATTGCCCGTATTTTAGAAGTGAGTGTCGAAGATATTTTGAGTTTTGATGGTGAGCGTTATTTTGGGAATTTCAATAAAGTCATAGGAAACAATAACGGAAGTATCCTCATTAATACCGAAAATACCGCGACACTAAAAGCTCTATATGAAGATAAAATAAAACTTTTAGAAAAACTCCTTGATAAAACAGAAGCAGAACTGGAACGATATAAAAAGAAATTTGGGGAGATTTGAAATTATGATGCCTCTTTTGGCCATTTCAAGGCATAAAATACAATCAGAATTGTAATGGCACTTTCGAGTAAAGCCAAGAAAACATAAAAGCTTTTCCAGGGTGTTAGTGATGTAAAAGCAATTAATACCATAATTAAGGTAAAGAATACGCCAAATATGATATTTAATAATCTATTGATTTTTGGTTCTAAGAGAATGGAAAAAAACACCATAACAGCCGGAATGGCTAGTAAAAATGCTGCCATAAATAATTTGACAGGATTGTCAAGTAAATTATCTCCCTTTACAAGTCCTGCAGTTTTTTCAGGCACATACAATTCAAAATAATCCCCATATAAATAACACAAGGTTACCGATGTCCAGAGAAAAGCAAGTTTGATTTTTACATTCACTTCAAAATCTTTTAAACTGTTGGTATTGTGTTTGGTATCCATAAGGTGTAGTTTTTAAGTATGACGAAATATCTGAGTTTTTGTTACAATTTATAAGTTTGAAGTTTCATATATAACTTTAGGATCTAATCTTTGTTTAAAATATGCTATTAATCAATTAAGTATTATTTTTGTATGACGAGAAATGTTTCAAGAATAAGCTTGGTAATCAAATAGATAATTAAACAATAAAAGATATGAAAAAGCTATTTTTAATTTTAATATTGTTATTGCAAATCCCTACAACTTTTGGAAATAACCAAAATGAAGATCCTTCATCAAAGAAAATTATTGGAACTTGGTATAGCGATCAAAATCACAGCACAAAATGGGTGTTTAGCTCAGATGGAAAAGTGTCAAACTTTATCAACAATGCCTTCAAGGTAATGTATCACTATAACATTTCACATTCGTGCCAAAATAATTCAGATGACACTATTGAGTATTTAACCTTAATGGATAAAGACGGCAACGAGTTTTGTTTTAAAATAAATGGAATAAACGAAAATAAAAATGGCATTTTATCCCTTACCAATATGAGTAATATGGAGACACTTGTGTTTGTCAATAATATAAAAGCAGGCAATTAGTACTTTTGAAATTTAAAGAAAGAATTTTTAATATGAAAATGTACATTTTAGTGAAACAGGATGTTCCCGATAAATTTGTTCCTGTGATAACAGCACATGCTTCTTTGGCCTGTTTTAGAAAATTTGAGCATAATGATGATATGCAAACATGGGTAAATGGAATATTTAAAAAAGTAGTTTGTGCGGTCTCTGAAACAGAATTTATTAATGCACAAAAAGAAGAAGACCATGTTGTATTAACTGAATCTGCTTTGGATAATCAGGAAGTTTGTTTAGCATTTGTACCAAGGGAAGAATACCCAAAAATGTTCAAATTCTTTAAAATGTGGACACCAAATAATAATCTCTAAATCAGCAATGCAATGTAACTTTGTGCCTTAGTGGCCAATTTTTAAGCATTAAACTTTCATTAACAAAAAATAATTTTTCATTAGTTTATATTTGTAAGGCACTAACTAAAGCATTTACAAATATGAAAATTCACGCTTTTAAAATATATACCTTTTTGCTTTTTGCTTTCTCAATAACATCCTTTGCTCAAAACGTGAAGCTCATTAATATCAATGAGTTAAACCAAAGAATAAAAAACGGAAAAGACAGTACTTATGTGGTAAACTTTTGGGCAACTTGGTGCGCGCCCTGCATTAAGGAATTACCTCATTTTGAAAAATTGAAGGCAGATTTTAAAAATGAAAAAGTGGCTGTATTGTTAGTCAGCGTTGATTTTAAATCGAAACTCAATTCGGCTGTAATTCCGTTTGTCAAAAGAAAAAACATCAAAAGTGAGGTTTTTTTATTGAACGAAAGCAGTCCACAAGAATATATTGATCGAATAGATCCTTCATGGTCCGGAAGTATTCCCGCAACGCTATTTATTAAAGACGATAAAAGAAAATTTGTAGAATCTGAATTTACCTACCAAGAATTACTAACTGAATATAAAAAACTATAAATTATGAGAAATTTTATTACCGCAGTCACGGTCTTTTTATTTAATATGTTGCTTTCGCAGGCACAAACAACTACGCTTAAAGCCGGAGAAACCGCGCCGGAGTTTAAACTAAAAAATGTAGATGGCAAAGAAGTTTCTTTTGAAAATTTCCCTAAAGCAAAAGGTTTTATTGTTGTTTTCACTTGCAATACCTGTCCGTATGCTGTGGCGTATGAGCAAAGGATTATCGAACTTGATAAAAAGTTCAAATCGCAGGGATATCCAGTAATTGCTATTAACCCAAATGATCCGGAAGCTTCAAAAGCAGATTCTTTTGATAAAATGCAGGAATTAGCAAAAGACAAAAAATATCCTTTCCCTTATTTATTTGATCCAGGGCAAAAAGTGACAGACCAGTACGGAGCAAAACACACCCCTCATCTTTTTATCATCTCTAAAACCGCAAAAGGAAATGTGGTGGAATATGTAGGGGCAATCGATAATGATCCCGAAGGCACTAAAACTGAGAAAACAAAATATGCCGAAGATGTAATTGCATCACTAAAAAGCAATCAAAAACCAGCCATTACCCAAACCAAAGAAATTGGCTGTACGGTGAAAAGAAAAGCAAAAGCTTAATTATTTTAGAACTAAATGATATAAAAAATGCCTCAACTATTGAGGCATTTTTGTTATAGTATTGTTTGGCTTATTTTTAGCTGATTCTCAAGTTCTAATTCAGCTATGATTTGTTTTTTCATAGTGGTATTGATATAATCTTTTACCTCAGCATAAGAAACATTATATTTTCTTGGAATATCCTGAAAATGAATTGGAAAACCAGCCAATAGGGTATTGTAATAATTGTCCAGTTGTTTTTGATCTGGCATTTCAAATTTTAATTTAATTTGAAACCTTCTAAGCAAAGCCGTGTCGAGGCTCTGGTAATAATTGGTGGCACAAATCAGTAAACTATCCGCTGGGAAATAATCAATCAATTGAATTAGAGTGTTTACCAAACGCTTCATTTCGGCAACATCCTTGTCATTATTATCTCTGCTTTTACCAATCTGGTCAAATTCATCCAAAAATAAAACTGCTTTTTCTGAGATCACTCTCTCGAATATAGCTTTTAGATTTTTAGAAGTCTCACCAATTTTTGAATTGATTAAAGTGCTGAGATTTATAATAATGATTTTTTTATTTAAAGTCGTCGCAATAGCTTTAGCAGTTGTTGTTTTACCGCAGCCGGAATGACCGTGAAGCAGTATTTTATTATCAACTTTAAGATTGTACTTTTTTAATTCGTCAATATAAGTATGTTCTTTAATGCTCTGAAGCAGTGCAGCTTTATTTTCCGGGCTGAAATGTAAATCATCTAATGCTACTTTTTCAGTATCATTTATAATAAGTTCGTACAGATTCATTTAAGTATTTATTTGGTGCAAAATTAGGTTTTATTCTGCAATATTTTCGTTCCAGATTTCTTTTCCTAAAAAGCGGTTAAGAAGTAATTTACTTTTTTGTCATTTCGACGAAGGAGAAATCACACTAGAAACTCCGCATAGAAAATCGCCAATCTTTGTAGAGTTTCTAGTGTGATCCTTCCTCCGTCAGGATGACAAGATTGTGGTTACTATTTGTTGTTTTACAAAAAAAAGACCGCCATTTAAGACAGTCTTTTATACATTACATACTTTTCAGTTTCTTCATAAAGACAGGAAACACCTCGTTTAATTCGTCAAAAAGAGGATTATTGCGATGTTTTAATTTTATTTCGCTGAACAATTTCAGTCCGAGTGCAAATTGCGTTGCTTCGTGCGGATTTTCAAATAAGTTTTTGTCTTTTATTTTTTCGATGATGCCAAATATTTCATCGTGATTGTCAAATTCTATTCCGAGTTCTTTTGCAGGTTCGGTTTCACCGTTTGCATATTCCTTTAAGCTTAATGTAAGGGAGTATTTATTTGATCTTTTTTCCATGTAGTATTATATTATAATTATTTCAACCATTTGTCTACTATGGTTTTAAAGGTTTCCTTGTATTGTTCGCCAACTGTTATTTCGGCTTTATTAACGAAAATTGAGTTTTTACTGATGGAGCTTATTTTATCTAACGAAACAATGAACGAACGATTGATACGCATAAATTTTGAAGAAGGTAATTTTTCTTCCAACGCTTTAAGCGAAATTAAAGACATCAGTGACTTCTGAGAATCTTCAAGATGAACTTTTACATAATCCTTTAAACTTTCGATATATAAGATATCTTTCAAAGAAATTCGAACCCATTGATATTCTACTTTCAGAAAAATAAATTCGTCATCTGCGGTAACAGAATGGAAATGATTTGATGCTTCTTCAGACAATTGTAAAACTTTATTAGCAGCTCTTAAAAACTCTTCATAACTAAAAGGTTTCAATAAATAATCCACAGCATTTACTCTGTAACCTTCAATGGCATAATGATTGTAGGCTGTTGTAAAAATGATTTTTGGTAATGGTCCGGGTTGTTCCTGCAAAAGTCGGGCAAGCTCCATTCCGGTTAAATTGGGCATGTTTATGTCCAGAAATACAATATCGGGTTGTTGTTCGCGTATTAGGCTCATGGCTTCAACGGCATTATCACAACTGCAGGCCAATTGCAAAAACGGGGTTTGCTCTATAAAGGTTTCCACAAGTCTCAAGGCAAGTGGCTCATCGTCTACTGCTATACATTTTAATACCATCATTGTTCTAAAGTTATTTGCAGATTTACTTTGTATTTCCCATTTTGGTCAATACCGGCTGTCATAAAATGCTTGTTTGGATAAATCAAATGCAATCTGCGTTTGGTATTTGTCAGTCCAATTCCGCCCTGATCAGTAAGGGATGTTTTTTCAAAAAAAGTATTTTCTACCTCAAATTCAAGATCGGCTCCCTTTTGCTTTAGCGAAATATGTATTTCGCTTTTATCAGTTGCATTTACGCCATGTTTAAAGGCGTTTTCCACTAAAGGAAGCAATAACATTGGAACGATAGGATAATCGTGAATTTTCTCTGGAATATCTGTTGTTATAGTTAGCTTGCTATTGGCACGAAGTTTCATTAAAGCAATATAATCTTTCATGAATTCTCCTTCTTTTAGCAATGTAGTTCGTTCGCCTTCTGTACTATAAAGTAAATAGCGCATCATGCGGCTCAAGGTATGCAGCGCACTTCGGGAATCTTCAATATTGGTGTAGGTAAGGGAATAAATACTATTGAGCGAATTAAAGAAAAAGTGAGGATTAATTTGCGCTTTTAGCATCGCTAGTTCAGCCATAGTTTTATCCTGCTCGAGTTTTTGTTTGTGTTGTGCGGCTTTTTGCCAATGTTGGAGCATGGCATAACTTGTACTGATTCCTAATACCAGTAAGGTTAAGCTAAAGACATAATTATCAAAATAGTTATTTCGGTATTTTTTAAATCCTATAAGAGCAGCAAGCTTGTTATGAAGATCTGTATTTGCATTATATAAATAAGAAATGAGCTGCATGGCAAAAATGAAGCATAATACCCAAAATAGAAACGGACCAATTTTGTCTTTTATAATTGTTTTTGGGACAACCACTTTGGCATTATAATAAAAAATAACAATCATAAAAAATAAGACAATAGTCTGCCAAAGCCAGAATATCGTTGGAAGCATTATATTCCAGGTAAGGGGTATATAAAACAACTGAATATATCCTAGTAGTATCCAGGCAAGGATATGCAATCCGGTTGACATATACGGTTTAAAAAAAATGGGTTTCATTATAATTTATGATTTTAAAGGCAATATTACATTTTATTTGTATTCGATGGTCGACCAATCGCTCAAAACGGAATTACAATCCATAAAAACCATTTTAGAACCGATGAGCCTCTATCAAAAATACATTTTTTAATCGATTCAACTTTTATCGGTTCTTATGGCATATCTATCGATTGTGTCCGGGGCTACGTCTATTTGAAAAATTTCGCGTGAAGAGTTTTAGTTCTTTTGCTTCTTAATAAATAGATAATCTCATATTTGATCAAAATGAATAAGCAATCTTTTTTAAGCATTCTTGCCTTGTCAGTTATCATCGCTTCATGCGGAAATAAAAATGACAAATCGGCTCAGGCCGGAGGCGCACCACAGGTTAAAGAGTATAAAACGCTGACTTTAGAGCCTAAATCAGCGACCTTGTATACTGATTTTCCCGCAACTATTCAGGGACAGCAAAATATAGAAATCCGCCCGAGGGTAGAAGGATATATTGATAAGATTTTTGTTGATGAAGGCGCCGTTGTAAAGGCCGGACAACCACTGTTTAAAATCAGTGCGCCAGAATATGAGCAGGAAGTTCGTACAGCATCGGCAAGTATAAAAAGTGCTCAGGCAAGTTTAAGCGCAGCAAAACTGGCTGTAAATAAAGTAAAGCCGTTGGTCGAGAAAGGAATCATTAGTAAATATGATTTAGAATCGGCGCAATATACTTACGAATCTGCTTTGGCAACATTAGCCCAGGCAAATGCAAGTTTAGTAAATGCCAAAACTAATTTGGGATATACCACCGTAACAAGCCCTGTTAATGGAGTTGTAGGTTCAATTCCGTTTCGTTTAGGAAGTTTAGTAAGCTCCAATACTGCCGATCCTTTGACTACGGTTTCAAGTATTGGTAATGTCTATGCTTATTTTGCATTGAATGAAAAAATGCTTTTAGGTTTTACACAAACTGCTGCCGAAGGAAGCTCACTGGCTCATGTAATTAAAAAAATGCCAGCCGTTTCATTACTTCTTTCAGATGGTTCAACTTATAACCAAAAGGGATTTATAGAAACCGTAAACGGATTAATTAATACTGAGACAGGTTCGGTTACCTTTAGAGCACGTTTTCCCAATCCAAAAGGAATTATAAGAAGCGGAAGTAGTTCAACAGTAAAAATTCCAACAGATATAAATGAAAAACTACTAATTCCGCAAAGCGCCACTTTTGAGCTTCAGGACAAAATGTTTGCTGTTACCGTTGGAAAAGACGGAAAAACTAAAAATGTTGCTATTAAAGTCTTAGAAAATGCTGCCGGAAATTATTATGTAGTAACCGAAGGGTTAAAAACAGGCGATCAAATTGTATTAGAAGGAGTTGCCGCATTAAAAGACGGAAGCGAGATCAAACCTCAAAATCAGAGTCAGGAAACAGTTTACGCTGAATTAAAATAAAAAAAAATGTTTAAAATATTCATACAAAGACCTGTTCTTTCCACAGTAATATCTGTTATTATTGTCATTCTTGGGATTTTAGGACTTATTGAGCTCCCTATTTCTCAATATCCTGATATTGCCCCGCCAACAGTAAATGTCTCCGCAAGTTATACAGGAGCTAATGCTGATGTGGTTTTAAAAAGTATTGTGATTCCGCTGGAAGAGCAAATTAATGGTGTAGAAAACATGACTTACATGACTTCTACCGCGACAAATGACGGAAATGCATCCATAAAAATCTTCTTTAAAGTAGGAACAAATCCCGATTTAGCAGCGGTAAACGTTCAAAACAGGGTTTCGAGAGCCACTAGTTTATTGCCGGTAGAGGTAACTCAGGCGGGTGTAACGGTAACCAAGAGTCAAAGTAGTAACTTGTTGATTTTCTCTTTATATAGCGATGGTAATGCCTATAGTCAGACTTTTCTCCAAAATTATGCTAAGATTAACCTTGTTCCACAAATTCAACGTGTAGTTGGAGTAGGAGATGTAACGGTTTTTGGAGCAAACGATTACTCGATGAGAATCTGGCTCAAACCAGATGTAATGCAACAATACAAACTGATTCCGAGTGATATTTCGGCTGCTTTGGCAGAACAAAATATAGAAGCGGCACCAGGTAAATTTGGTGAGAATGGAAATCAGGCTTTCCAATACGTAATCAAATACAAAGGGCGTTTAACTAGCGACAAGGAATTTGGGGATATCATCATTAAATCGATTGGTAACGGACAAATGTTACGTTTAAAAGATGTTGCTAAAGTAGAACTTGGATCGTTAAGTTATGCCTCAACCACTAAAACAAACGGTATAGAATCGACAGCTATGGCCATTAGCCAGACCCCTGGATCTAATGCCCGTGATGTAATTATCAATTCTAAAAAACTAATTGAAGAAGCTGCAAAGAGTTTCCCAAAAGGAGTAAAATATACCATTCTTGTTGATGTTAACGAAAATCTGGATGCTTCTATCGAAAAGGTAATTCATACTTTAATTGAAGCTTTTATATTGGTTTTTATTGTGGTTTTTATCTTTTTACAGGATTTCAGATCAACATTAATTCCGGCAATCGCGGTTCCGGTTGCCATTGTAGGTACGTTCTTCTTTTTGAATTTATTTGGGTTCACCATTAACTTATTAACGCTTTTTGCGATGGTTTTGGCCATTGGTATTGTCGTGGATGATGCGATTGTCGTTGTCGAGGCGGTACATGCCAAACTGGATCATGGTTATAAATCGTCTAAGAAAGCTACCATTGATGCCATGGATGAAATCTCGGGTGCGATTATTTCGATCACACTTGTCATGGCGGCGGTATTTATTCCCGTTACGTTTATTAACGGATCTACAGGGGTTTTCTACAAACAGTTTGGTATCACATTAGCCGTTGCGATTATTCTCTCGGCCATTAACGCCTTGACATTAAGTCCTGCATTGTGCGCCTTGCTTTTAAAACCGCATGCAGAGGATCACAAACATCAAAGTTTTATTCAGAGATTCTATACTTCGTTTAACGTTGCATTTGATAATGTAACGGGTAGATATAAACGTTCCGTTCAATTTCTTTCGGTTAAAAAATGGATTGTATTAGCGGCTATTATGATTTCGAGCGCAGCATTATTCTATATGATGAAAACCACACCTTCAGCTTTTGTTCCAGCGGAAGATCAGGGTACTGTTTTTGCCAATATTAGCTTACCGCCATCAGCTTCTATGGAACGTTCTGATGTAATTGCCAAGAAAGTAGACAGTATTGCCAAAACGATTCCTGGGGTTAAAAATACGCTTCGTATTGTGGGGCAGAACTTTACTGCAGGAGCGGGAAGTGCCTACAGTATGGTTATTATAAAACTCGAAACGTGGGAAAAACGTGATTTAAGTGTTAATGATGTAATTGGTCAGCTTTTTGCCAAAACCAGCGGAATTCGTGAAGCTAATATTTTCTTTATTTCGCCACCAACAATTTCAGGATTCGGACAAAGTGGTGGATTCGAATTTCAATTGCAGGATAAAGGCGGACATACAACGGCAGAGTTTTTTAAAGTAAATAATGAATTTTTAGAAAAACTATCAAAACGTCCGGAAATACAATATGCAACAACGCCATTTAACCCTGGTTTTCCACAATATATGATGGAAATTAATTTGGCCAAAGCCAAAGATGCAGGAGTTCCGGTAAATACAATTTTGTCAACAATGCAAGGGTATTACGGTGGATTGTACGCCTCGAACTTCAATAAATTCGGAAAACAATATCGTGTTATGGTACAGGCTTCTCCGGAATTCCGTACCAATACAGAAGGACTAAATAAAATCTTCGTTAGAAATAGTGCCGGGGTAATGGCTCCAATTACTGAGTTTATAAAAATGACCAGAGTTTTTGGACCAGAATCAATTTCTAGATTTAACCTGTTTACCTCTATTTCGATCACAGGAGCACCAAATCCGGGATTTAGTTCAGGAGATGCTATTAAAGCCATTCAGGAAGTGGCGGCAGAGAATCTCCCGGCTGGTTATGGTTATGAATTCTCCGGATTAACACGTGAAGAATTAGCCTCAGGAAGTGAAACTATTTTCATCTTCATATTGTGTCTAGTGTTTGTTTACTTCTTGTTAAGTGCACAATACGAGAGTTATATATTGCCATTTGCAGTATTATTGTCGATCCCCTTTGGACTCGCAGGAGCTTATTTGTTCTCGATTATATTCAAATTAAACAGTAATATTTATTTGCAGATTTCCTTAATCATGTTAATTGGATTGCTGGCCAAGAACGGTATTTTGATTGTCGAATTTGCTTTGGAAAGAAGGCGAAAAGGAATGCCAATTGTACAAGCTGCAATTGAAGGAGCCGTAGCGCGTTTGAGACCAATTTTAATGACTTCATTTGCCTTTATTTTAGGACTTGTACCGTTAATGTTTGCTAGTGGAGCAGGAGCTGTGGGAAATAAATCAATTGGTACAGGAGCCGTTGGAGGAATGTTAATCGGAACCATTTTGGGAGTATTTGTGATTCCGATATTATTTATCATTTTCCAGACTTTACAGGAAAAAATCAGTGGTCCTGCCAAAGATGGTTATGACGATGAGGATGAAGAGGAAACACAACTAATAGATGCTCATAAAGAGTAATAATTTAATTAATACAGAGATGACTCATAGTTCAAATAAATATATTGTAATGGTAATTGCGGCCACTCTTTTGAGTGCCTGTGTTACCCAAAAATACGAGCGCCCCAAAACGATATCGACCGATAAGTTGTATCGCGATCAGGCTTCTGCTGATTCTACTACCCTGGCCAGTATGCCTTGGCAAAGTGTTTTTAAGGATGAAAAACTAAATGCTTTAATTCAAAAAGGATTAGATCAGAACCTCAACTTAAAAAATGCCATTGAAAACATCGTTCAGTCGCGCGCTTCTTTGCGTCAGGCGAAATTAGCGTATTATCCAACGCTGAATATTGATGCTAATGCAACACGCAGCAAACAATCTGAGGCTGGATTGAATTTTCCGGCAGGAATTAATATCAATACCTTGACAACAACTTACAAATTAGGTTTGAGCACCTCCTGGGAAGCGGATATTTGGGGCAAACTAAGCAGTTCTAAAAGAGCCGCTTTAGCCACTTATCTTTCTACAGATGCGGCAAAACAAGCCATTCAGACGCAGCTGATTTCGGACATTGCCAACAACTATTTTTTATTGTTAGCTTATGATAAACAATTAGAAATTACAAAAGCAACCTTAGAGAGCCGTATTAAAAATGTTGAAACTATTAAAGCTTTAAAAGAAGGTGCAATAGTTACAGGAGCAGCGGTTGTACAAAGTGAAGCCAATCAGCATGCGGCAGAAGTATTGATTCCGGATTTAAAAAGAAGCATTCGTGAGACTGAGAATGCCCTTAATATTTTATTGGGACAGACTCCGGGAACAATCGAAAGAGGAACATTGGGAAATCAGGTAATTCCAGAAAATCTTGCTGTTGGATTGCCGGCTCAATTGCTGGAAAACCGTCCGGATGTCCGTCAGGCGGAATTTAATTTCAGAACGGCTTTTGAAACGACAAATATGGCTAAAACCTATTTTTACCCAAGTTTGACATTGACAGCAAGTGGAGGATTCTCGAACCTGCAATTGACGGATTTTTTCAGTAATTCTGTTTTTTATTCTTTGATTGGAGGACTCACACAACCACTTTTTAATCAGGGATTAAATAAAGCCAGATTAACCACAGCACAATCTAAACAAGTACAGGCGTTAAACAATTTCCAACAAAGCCTTTTGGTTGCGGGACAAGAAGTTTCAAATGCTTTGTATGCGTATGAAATGGCCGTTGAAAAAGAAGATTCAAGAAAAAAACAAATTGAAGCATTGATAAAATCAGTGGATTTTACCCAACAGCTTTTAGAATATAGTTCGGCTACCAATTATACAGATGTACTGACATCTGAACAAAACTTATTGGCAGCTCAATTGAGTGGTATCAATGATGATTTGCAAAAATTACAAGCAGTTGTTGATTTGTATCGTGCTTTAGGTGGTGGATGGAAATAGACTTTTGTCCTCACTGTTAATTAGGTTGTTAAAACGAAGAACTTCTGCTTTAAGCAGGAGTTTTTTTATGTTCAATGTTTTTTGAAGTATATAAATTGAAACATTGATTTAAGATCATACTATAGAAATGATAATTTAAATATTTGTTAATCAGTGATTTGATAATTTTTTGTGAGAATTTTTATATTTTTATTTCATTGAGTTTTAAATGAGATTTGTATCTTTAATATGTTAAAATCTTACAAAATAAAATTATTGTTTAGCTAATATCTGACAGAATGAATACAAATTCAAAAAGTTAGAACATTCTACAATGTTAGGTAATAATCTCTGACTTCAAAACTATAAATCAAATATATTATGGAATTAGAAAAATGGTACCCTCTGATCAAACAAATTGATGATTGTTTTCTGGCTCTTAATGGAACTAATCTTCCATGTCCGGGTGATATTAAAGATCGTTATAAATGGCTACATGAACAAGCAAATTATAGTATACTTGGAGTCGATAATAGTGCTGATTCTATTTTTATTTATGCCAATCAATATGCTTTGTCTTGTTTTAAATATACACATGAGGAATTATTGTCGCTTCCATCAAAATTAAGTGCTTCAGAAACAAATAGAGCCGCGCGTGCAGTATTATTTGAAAAAGTGAATCAAAACGGAATTGTTTATAATTATTCAGCTCCACGTGTGGATAAATATGGAAATAGTTTTACCATTCACGATGCAATCATTTGGAAATTGGAAGACAAAAGTGGCAATGTATTGGGACAGGCAGCACTTTTTCATTCCCAAAAAAGAGAATCTGTATCATAGATAAACTAAAACTTAGCTTTAAACTTCTTGATCTTAAAGTTTTTTGACTTTACGATTTTTCCATTATCGGTAATCATTAAGCAGCTGTACTGAGGATATTTTTGAAGCAGAATAAGTCCTTCTTTTTGGCCTAAAACCATAAGAGAAGTACTTAATGCGTTTGCCGTTTGGGCATCGGGACCAAGGACAGTTACACTGCACAATCCTGTGGCCGGATATCCTGTGGCCGGATTGATGATATGCGAATAACGAACGCCATTAAAGATGACAAATTTTTCATAGCTTCCCGAAGTGGTAATGGCGTGTTGCTCTAAAGGTATAGTCGCCAAAAGCTTTTCAGGATCAAACGGATTTGTAATACCAATTTTCCATGGATTTCCATTGGGTTGTTTTCCCCAGGTACTCATATCTCCCGAGCCGTTTATAATTCCGGCTTTTATGCCTTTTGCAAGCATCATAGCGCGGCATTTATCGGTTGCGTATCCTTCGCCCAAAGCGCCAAATCCGATTTTCATTCCCTTGAGTTTTAGAAAAATAGTCGATTGTACACTATCGAGAATAATGTTTTTGTAACCTACTTTTTCCACTGATTTTTTTATGGCTTGCTCAGAAGGCATTTGGGTCATCGATCCGTCAAATTTCCAGATTCTGTCCATTGCGGCAAAGCTTACGTCAAATCCGCCCTTTGTAGCCTCAGAAAACTCAATGGCTCTTTGTGTTAATTCAAAAACTTCTCTGTCAACTCTTACGGGACGAATTCCGGCATTTTGATTTACTTCAGAGACTTGTGAATCTGGTTTCCAGTCCGAGATTAGATTCTCAATTCGAGTAATTTCAGCAATAACAGCATCTATATTTTTTTCCGCATCAAGGGAATCATTAGCCACAATAGTAATGTCAAAACGTCCACCCATAAGCAGTGTGGTTCGTTTTCGTAAAACTTGTGAATTTACTGAAACGCTAAATAGTATTGCAAAAAAAACTATTAATGACCTTGAGATTGATTTTTGAATTGACATAAATTCTTTTTTATAAACCACTAATAACAATCGGTTAAAACCTGACCATTTTCTTTATAATCTAAAATGCTTTTGATTTTCTTTGCCAGGCATAAATTATCTAAAATCGATTCTACATCTTTTTGCATTGCCAGAGAGCCACAAATCATAATTACTCCGCCTTGTTGTAACAAATCTATAAAAAAGTCAGCATCACGCTTGATCAAATCCATCACATAATAATG
Source organism: Flavobacterium sp. JAS (assembly GCF_020991455.1). GTDB lineage: Bacteria > Bacteroidota > Bacteroidia > Flavobacteriales > Flavobacteriaceae > Flavobacterium. Next base: position 277,830 of record NZ_JAJMOX010000007.1, on the reverse strand, counting down.
ATTTGCTTCGCGCGATAATGCTAAATGGAAACTCTCAAGTTGTTTTTTCTGGATCATTTCCGATGTAAACTTTTTATACCCCAGAATATTTTCTGTTTCTATTCGAAAGCCAGAATACAAATGGGTTTCTGTTTTTTTCTTATTCTGTTCAATCATTCCCAGAAAAGGAGCAATCCCTGTTCCGTTAGAAATCAAGGCCACTTTAGAGGCTCTTTTAGGAAAATGAAAAGCATGATTATTGATGATTCTGGCTTTGATGGTATTTCCCGGTGCAAGATTATTTAGAAATCCCGAACCTAATCCATCCGGATGTAATTTTACCACCAGTTGAATATTTCCCGAATGATTTCCAATGGAATAAAGACGCTCCCTGGTGTCATTTGCAGGATAAATTGCCAGTAAATCACCAGAGGTAAATTTAGCTCTTATATTGGCTCGTAAGGTAACGAGAAAAGTTTGTTCGGTTTCTGAAACCATTGTTTTATCCAGAACCATTAGTTTTGATAAATCTTTTGGCGCATGATTGTACAATGAAGGTGTTGTTGCTAATGGAATTTCAGTTTTGGCACTCCATAATTTTATCCAGTCTACAAACTCTTGAGCCGATTTATCGTTTACGGTTTGTAAGTCCAGGAAACGTTCTGCCCAATCTTGAGTAGACAAAAGCTCGTCAATTTCCAGCGCAAAACCACAAAAATCAGGATAAGCTTTTGAACCAAAACCAACAACCGAAAAATTGACTTTCTGTTGTTGATTGTATTTCTTTAAAACAGATATAAATTTATTTGCGTTAGAGGGCGCATCGCCTAGTCCGTGGGTTGAAGAGAAAACAATAATATGCTGAGCCTTTGGAAAAAGCTTATAGTTATTCAATTCGGCAATATGAGCTTTTTCTCCACGATCAATTAATTGCTTCTGAATCGCATTTGCAAAACGCAATGTGCTTCCGTTTTCAGAGCCAGCTAGTAAAATGTATTTACTTTCATCGGCTCTAAATTTATTTTTAATCCGGCTAGACCTTCTTTTTAAGGTAATAGCAAAACCGGAATAGATAAAAAAGAGGATATTAACACAGGCAATGGCAAGGATTATAGCCCAAATTGTGTTTATTCTTCCGGTATGAAGATCAAGGCTTAAATCAGCAAATTGAGTTGTCATTGGCGAGAGTTTCTGCGTAATTACAGCCCCTGTTATCTGATTAACTTCAATTTCTCTGTCTTTTAGTTCAATGATATAATATTCCTGGGGATCATCAGTAAAAGGAAATTCGATTTTCTTTACATCAGCCAAAAGTGTCGTTTTAAATACATTTTGGGCAGTTCCATTTTTGGGTGGCACTAGAGTTTCTGATTTTTCTTTTTCTTTGTTTTTATCCATGAAAAAGTTAAATCTCTCCAGAGATAAATAAGTTCCGGTAAGGGCAATAATGAGAATCGGAATCAAGGCTAATCTTCCCAAAACAACGTGGTAATATTGAGCAAAATACTCTTTTATTACTTTGGAAAAGAAATTACGAATTCCTCTTTGTCTGCTCAGAACCAGAGTAAAACCTGAAATAGCAATCAGTACTAATAAAAAGGAAATTGCACCAACAAAAAAACGCCCTGTTTCATGAAGAAACAACGAACGATGTAAACTGGTTACCCACTGAATAAACTCCGTTTTTTTTACTGGTTTCCCTAATGTTTTTCCCGTTTTTGGATTAATATAAGCATTAATATCCTGACCGCCCTGATCAATTGCCTGTAGGGTTACAAACTCATTGTAATCGATGCTTAACTCGGTAATTTCGGGATATGTCTTTTTTAAAACGCGAAGGGTTTCTCCTAGGGTTATGGCGTCAAAATTTTCTACTTTATATGGGAGTGTTTTTTCCTGAACTGCATCTACTGCCAAAATAATACCCGTTAGAGATGCCAAGAGTAGAAATAAAGAAGAAAACAAAGCCAAAGCTAAGTGTGTGTAGCGCCAAAAAGAGAGAGTCATTGAGTGTAAGCTAAAGGGTAATCAAATGTGTATTAAGCTTTGTCAAAGTTTTAAACTTTGACAAAGCTTGTTGGGATAAGGTATTAAATTTTGTTTAATCTCACATATCTTATATAACCTTTACCTTCTGTTTTATCAGCAAGACCCTGGGTTGTAAGTGGAATTTCAACATCAGTTACATGATATTTTTGATCTTCAACCGCCGATTCAAATCTTAATTTATATCCTTTATTGATTTTAGAATCTTCAATTTCTATTGTGGTAATGCTGCGATCTCCACCTGTAACAGATGCTCCGGTTTTTGCACTGATATCTTCATGTTTTTGAGCCTGGAATTTATTCCATTCTTTGAGTGATTTGTACCATTTTTTATCGTCGCCCATTACATAAAGTGTTTTTTCGTAATCTCCTTTTGGATTAATTAACGAAACTACAATGTAAGCGCCTTCTCCCATATAATTTGACATCTGAAGCATACATTTGTATTTGCTTTGTGCTGATACCTGAAACGAAATTAGACAGATTAATGCAGCGGTAAGGGTTATTTTAAATATTGATTTCATTAGAATTTTAGATTTTAGAGTTCAGATTTTAGATTGATTGGAGTTTAAAAAAGATTGGAATTTTATAAGACCTTTATTTTAAAAAATCAATAGATACATTTTGTTTGGTCAAAGATTCGTTTTCTTTTGCCAATGCATAAGCGCTTTCATCAAATTCTGTTGTAAGGTCTTTTTTGGCACCTATCGAAATTAAGTATTTTAAGATTGAATCGTCTTTGGCAACCATTGCAGCTTTGTGCAGTGCCGTTAGACCGTCTTTGTTTTTAGCATTTACGTCGATTTTTAAATCGGCTAATTTTTTTAGCAAAGATAAATCGTTTTTGGCAACAGCAAAATGATATAAAGTGCTTGCGTCTTTTTGTGGGGCCGCAAGATCCAATCCTTTTTCCTGCAGCAATTTTACTTTAGTATCAAAAGATTCTTGTTTTGGTCCGGGTTTGAAAGATTGTACCAAATAAACGCCTAAATTATTACCATCTTTATCTGTTACTTTTACATCTGCACCTTTTGATAAAAGAGCCGAAACAGCTTCTGGAGTTCCTGATTTTACAGCAATTGTCAAAGCAGATTCTCCTTTTAAATTTTGCAAATTAATGTTTTTTGCTGTTGGCAATAATTGCTCTAAAACACCATTTTCTCGGGCTCCTGCAGCAAGCATAAATGGAGTATTTCCTTCTTTGTTAACTTTATTTACATCAGTACCTTTTGCTAAAAAATAAGCAATAATTTCTTTTTGATTTGGTTTTGTAGCCAGAAAATGCAGTACGTTTTGGTCAGATTTGTTAGTTGCTGTAGCTTTTATTTTTAGTTCTTCAACTAAAAATTTATACACTTCAAGCGAAGTTGTTTCTCTACGATTTCCCTGACTTGCAATAAGAAGTGCAGCAGCTGTATATTTTACTTTTTGGTCTAATATCTTTTTTAGAAGCGTAATATTTCCTGTTCTGGCAGCATAATCAAATGCTGTATTTCCATCTGCATCAACATCTTTTAAAGACAATCCTTTTGTGATAAGATAGTCTGTAAGGGTAAGTTCTTTATCATAGGCAATTGCCATTAGCAATAGATTTGAACCATCGGCATATTTCTTCTTCGGATCGATTCCTGCATTAAAAAAAAGCTCATAAAGTTTAGCATTAGTTTGTCCGCTCGAAGCAGCAAAAGCAAGCGCAGTAGTGCCGTGACTGTCTTCAAGGTTAAGATCTGAACCCTTTTCAATAAGATACTCTGTTAGCTCAACATTTCCTCTATAAGCTGCCCAGTGCAAATAGATACGATTATCGTGAGTAGATTTATTTAATGGATTTCCCGGTTGCTCTAACAGGAACTTTATAGTTGTAAAAGGGGCATCATTATTAATGGCGATAGTGGTAACATCAAATGCATTTGCGTTGGCTTCTGATGGGCTATTTCCTTTAGCGATTTCTGTTTTAAGGGCTGTAAGATCTGGTGCTGTTTTCCAATAAGACGCTTCCAATAAAGTGTTTTTTTGCTGAGCACTAACAAATAAGGTTGTGGCTAATGCGAAACAAAGAAATATATTCTTTTTCATATCTAGATATTTATTGTTTTAGGATTGGTTCAGGTTTAATTTTCTAATAGAATTACTTCGTTATAAAGCAATCTATTTAGAATAAATAAAAATAACGCAAATGTAAAAATTAATCTTAGTAAAGCAATTTATTTAGCTAAGAAAGTCCAATTTTTAATGTTTTTTTTAAATTTTGCAGTTGCTTTGTTTAAGAACGTTTTATTTGTGAATCGTAAGTTATGGCCTTAAAGAAAAACGCTCACTTAAAAATGTGGTGCGCTTTCTTAAAAGGTTTATTGGAAAAGGCTTAAAATCCTTGTGTTTTAGTTTAATGTGTTTAAAATTAATTCGTTGAGAATAAGAAGCCATGGTTTTACATCTACAATACGATTTAAGCTAATGTTTGTTTTGATCACAAACCAGCGTTTAATATTTTTTTAAAAACTATAATTTTGTAGTAAAAAGTTTATGTTTTAAACTAAGACTGTTGATAACTGTTTTTATCCTAAGGTGGTTTAAAGCCATATTTTGTGTTGATAACTTTATTTAGAAACAATACAAATAGCTATAAAATTGGAATTTAGGAAGTATTGTGCGTGTTGATAAAAAGAAAAATTCAAGCTGTTTTTAAAGGGCAAAATGCTGTTGATAATTGGTTGGTTTTTTAACATCAAAACGGGGTACAGAGAAGAACAGTGGCTTAATTTTGTAAATCTAGAAAACAACCTTATCCATGTAAAGCGATGTTTTTTTCTTTACAAGTCACCATTTAATACTTATCTATATGTCTATTTTCGATAAAAGAATCAATTATAAACCTTTTGAGTATCCAGAGGTATTACAGTTTACAGAAGCCATCAATAAAGCCTATTGGGTTCATACAGAAGTCGATTTTACTGCTGATATGCAGGATTTTCATTCGCATTTGAATCCTGCTGAAAAAACAGCCATCAAAAATAGTTTACTAGCCATTGCTCAAATAGAAGTTGCCGTAAAGAGTTTTTGGGGCAATATATATGAGCATTTTCCCAAACCCGAATTTAACGGACTCGGAAGCACCTTTGCCGAATGTGAATTCAGACATTCCGAGGCTTATTCTCGTCTTTTAGAAGTTTTGGGTTATAATGATCAATTCGAGAAATTGATGGAGATTCCCGTAATGCGTAAACGTGTGGATTATCTTTCGGATGTTCTAAAAGATACCAAATCACAAGACAATAAAAAGTATGTCGTATCGCTTATTTTGTTTAGTATTCTAATTGAAAATGTATCGCTTTTTAGTCAGTTTGCGATTTTATTGTCATTTACAAGGTTTAAAGGATATATGAAAAATGTGAGCAATATCATTGCCTGGACTTCTATCGACGAACAAATTCATGCCAATGGTGGTATTTATATTGTAAATAAAATACGCGAGGAGTTTCCCAATTATTTTGATGAGCAAACATTAACCCTGATTAGAGAAACAGTTAAGAATTCCATTGAGGTAGAAGCTGATATCTTAGATTGGATCTTTGAAGATGGTGAAATTGAAACCATCAAAAAAGCAGATTTGGTGAACTTCATGAAATTTAGAATAGATCAGAGCCTGACTCAAATAAATATTCCAACAATATTTAATGTTCCTGCCCAGGATTACAGAGCAATGGCGTGGTTTGAAGAAGAAGTTTTTGCCAACAGTCTGGATGATTTCTTTGCCAAAAGACCCGTAGAATATACTAAACATGACAAAAGTATTACTGCAAACGACCTTTTTTAATTAGCCCAAAACAATATGAAGACCATAGATACAATTACAGAAAATAGCGCTCCACTGAGTGATGCGGACAATAAAATGTGGTGGAAAAACTCTGAGAGTGAACAAATATTAAACCGAGGCTATCTTTTAAAAGGAGAAACTGTAGAAGGCGCAATTGATAGAATTTGTACCGCTGCAGCAAAAAGGCTTTACAAACCAGAGCTAAAAGATTCATTTGTAGAGATGATCGAGCGCGGCTGGATGAGTATTAGTTCACCGGTGTGGGCCAATATGGGAACAGAACGCGGTTTGCCAATTTCTTGTTTTAATGTACATGTTCCCGACGAAATCGAAGGAATTACACATAAATTAGGCGAAGTAATCATGCAAACCAAAATCGGTGGTGGAACATCAGGATATTTTGGAGAATTGCGAGAGAGAGGAAGCGCTGTAACGGATAACGGAAAGAGTAGTGGAGCGGTAAGTTTCATGAAACTTTTTGACACCACAATGGATACTATCTCGCAAGGTGGCGTTCGCCGAGGAGCATTTGCCGCTTATTTAGACGTAGATCATCCCGATATTGAAGAGTTTTTGAAAATTAAAAGTATCGGAAACCCAATTCAGAATTTATTTACCGGAATCTGTGTACCGGATTATTGGATGCAGGAAATGATCGATGGCGATAGTGACAAAAGACAAATTTGGGCAAAAGTTCTCGAGAGTCGTCAGCAAAAAGGGTTACCCTATATCTTTTTTAGTGACAACGTAAACAAGAATAAACCACAGGTATATAAAGACAAGAATCTACGTATAAACGCCAGTAATTTATGCAGCGAAATCATGCTTCCCTCTGATATTGACGAATCATTTATTTGTTGTCTTTCGTCAATGAATCTGGAGCTTTATGAGGAGTGGAAAGATACCGAAGCGGTAAAATTAGCCATCTTTTTCCTTGATGCTGTTTTACAGGAATTCATAGAAAAGACAGAAGGCAACTATTATCTTTCGGCAGCCAATCGTTTTGCCAAAAGACACCGCGCACTTGGACTTGGCGTTTTAGGCTGGCATTCGTATTTGCAAAAAAATATGATTCCCTTCGAAGGCATGGAGGCTAAAATGAAAACTACCGAAATTTTCCAGCACATTAGTGATAAAGCAGACAAAGCAACTCAGGATCTGGCCAGAATCTACGGAGAACCTGAATTACTAAAAGGATACGGGCGACGCAATACCACCACAATGGCTATTGCACCAACAACCTCATCATCGGCTATTTTAGGACAAACCTCACCTGGAATCGAACCTTTTAGCAGTAATTATTACAAAGCAGGATTGAGCAAAGGTAATTTTATGCGCAAGAATAAATACCTTAAAATATTACTTGAAGAAAAAGGACTTGATAACGAAGAAGTTTGGAGAGAAATCATGCTCAATGGTGGAAGTGTGCAACACATGAGTCAACTAAGTCAGAAAGAAAAAGATGTTTTTAAAACCTTTAAAGAAATCAGTCAGTTAGAAATTATTCAACAAGCTTCGATCAGACAAAAGTTTGTAGATCAGGGACAAAGTATAAATCTTAATATTCCATCTGAATTGCCCATCAAAGAAGTAAACCGCCTTCTTATAGAAGCTTGGCAATTGGGGATTAAAAGCCTTTATTACCAGCGCAGTCAAAGCGTATCAAAGGAACTTGTTGCAAGTCTTGTTACTTGCAGTAGCTGCGAATCATAAAAGTAAAAGCCGGATATTGAATCCGGCTTTTTTATTGTTATTTATCGAAGCAATTTTAAAAGATTATTATCTTCTGCCTCTGAATCCTCCGCCGCCTCTAAATCCTCCGCCGCCACCTAAACGGCCACCGTCTCTTTGGAAATTTTGAAAGTTTTGGGTTTGTGTCTGGCCACGATTTCTTGAGAATGCTGAGCGATCAAGATCATTTGTAACATCAGGGCGACCAGCTTCTCCCAGTGGTTTGTTAGGTTGCCCGAGTGTTTGGTCTGGTCTGGATAAGTTATCGCGTTGGATTCCTTCGCCCGCATTACGGGTTTCCCCGCCAAGATTTTGATCAGGTTTAGAAAGGTTATCATGTTGGATTCTCTCGCCTGTATTGCGGGTTGCACCGCCAAGGGTTTGATCCGGTTTGTTGCGTTGTATTTGGTTACCTGATTTTTTTGATGAACCCAGAGTACCTGCTTGCGTCCAGCCACCGTTGCCATTGTTATAATGACTCCAGTTTCCGTTTTGATCTCTTTTGTATACATGTCCGTCATGTCCTGCGTACAAATTATTATTGGTACGAACCGTAGTTCCTCCGCCTCTGTGGTGTGTAATTACACCTTCTTTTCCACCAGAGGTTTGATAACCAATTGCAGTACCGCGTCGTGTTGTAATATGACCTGTTTGTGCCCATTGATTGCCGTTTGTAGCTGCAGAATGACCCCATTGTGCATAAGCATTATGACCTTGAGCAGTTCTGGCATAATTTCCCGTCCACGGATTATAGGACTCTGCCACAGTACGACCTCCGTACCATCCTTGAACACTTGCAGAACGTCCGTATCTACCTGTTGCAGGATTATACCAGGCAGATGTTCCTGCAGAACCGTAAGGGCCGTAAACTCTTCTTCCTGCAGCCCAGCCACCCGTCCACGGATTGTAAACTGCTCCGCCTCCATAAGTGTAAGGCCAAGGGCGATAAATTGGATATAAACCTCCATAATAAATATATGGCGGATAGTAAAATCCTGTACCGTATGTTAATATAGCACCTACCGTTGCACCAATAATAAACGCGCCAAAATAACCCGCTGTAGTACTGCTTTGTACAGTTGTATCGGTTGTGGTTTGTGTCACATACGTCACATTGTATACAGGAGAACTTGGCGGAATAGTGTAAATCTCTTTAGGAACAGAATCAGCCGTTTTCCAGGGCCCATTTGGACTTGTAGAGATGAACCAAACTGCCTGAAAACACAAATAGTACAAATCGCCTACTTTTATAACCTTATCCTGAGTATTACTTGCATACTGCATTTTTGTACCTTCGATTGGCTTAAATTGAGGAGTTCCGTCATAAGTAACCTTTGCTTTTGCTTCTGCATCGGCTTTGTTTATAACGGCCATTGTTGGAACCTGAGCTAACATTACAGCATCCTGAGCTTCCTGCGTTCCGGGTACAGAAGCCAAAACATTGGCTCTTGGAGAATCTTTAGGAATTTTAGCAAAATCAGCAGGAAGTTTATTTCCGGCATACGTCCATGGTCCGGTTAATTCCTTAGATCCAAACCATCTTCCCGATAACAATACATAATATTGACCATTGCCTTCGCTGGCAAAAATATCATTTTCGGTATTGTCGATATACATCAATTTGGTTCCGGGTATTTTTACAAATTTTGGACTTCCGTTTATGGCAATTAATTCAGCTGGTTTGTTGCTGAAAAAAACTTCCGGTGCAGCGCCTGTTGATGGTGGTGGAATCATTTTTTTGACATCATCAAAGTTTTGACCTGACGGCAGACTGCTCAAACCAGAAGGAAGTTTTGTGGTTTTTACCCATTTTTCGTTTAAGTTTTTTGAAGTAAGCCAAATATTATCTGCCAGCAAATAGTAATCTTTGGATGTCTTATCAAAAAACAAATCCCAATTTGTATTGACCACATATTGTATATCTGTTTTTTCAACCGGTACCAAAACAGGTTCTCCCTGCACAATAAGCAATACTGCCGGATTTGTGCTGTAAAAAATTTGAGGAGGATCGTTCTTCGCAGTAATTCCTTTTGCTGGATTTTTGGTTTGATTTAAATCCGTCAGAATGCGATCTACTGAAATAGGATCGCCACCTTTTGGCAGCGTTTCCTTGAACAGCTTTTCCATTTCCGGAATTTTCTTTTCATCGAGTGCTGGAAATCGTATATCTGTTACCTGAATATTTTTAAGAAAAACGTTCCGATTATCTTTATCGACCAATGTTTGAGCTGTTAAAGAAGCCACACCCAAAACTTGTTTTCCATCTTTGGGAGTTAAAGAAAAAGCTAGTCTGGCTGTAATTTCTTTATAATCTTTCCAATCATCGACCTGAGGTTGATAATAAACCAATTTTGTGCCATTATTTGTAGTTTCGCGAGGCCAGCCGTTATCGGCAAGTGCACTAGAATCAGCAGCGGCAGATTGTGATGCTTCGGGATTTGCTGAATCTGGATTTTTTTCTTTCTTGCAAGAGAAAAAAAAGGAACTAACACAAAGTATAATTATTAGAATGCTTTTTTTCATAAATTAAAAATTAGATTACGATTTATTGAAAAATTTATTTTTATGATACGCTCATAAAATTGTTGCAGATAAAATTAAACGTACAAAAAATATAAAGCTATTAATCTTGGGATCAATTGGTTTCATTTTCTAAAATGAAACGACTCTTTATAGTTTTTCAAAAATAAAAATATCGTGAGAAGCCATACGTTATGCGATTCTAAAAGCTATCAGAATCGTATAAGACTATAAAAGGCAAAAGTAAATTTGTAAGTTTTTGATTTATTAATACTGAATAGTAGCGAAAAAAAAAGCCCAATTCAGACGAATTGAGCTTTAAATAAATATCTGGATTGGGTTTTATAAACTTTAGACGAAACAAAAGTTGATAAGACTAAAAAACAATCTTTTTTGATTAATGAGAAACGGCTTTAAGACCAATGATTGAACCAACCAGCGCCACCAGAAAAAACAATCTCCAAAATTCAGCAGGTTCTTTAAAAACAAAGATTCCCATTAATACTGTTCCTACAGCGCCAATTCCCGTCCAGACCGCATAAGCCGTTCCAATAGGCAAAGTTTCAGTGGCTTTAATAAGCAATAACATACTTACAGTTAGCGATACAAAAAAGCCCGCGTACCATAAATAAGCATCAGTACCAACAGCTTCTTTTGCTTTTCCCAGACAAGTTGCAAACGAAACCTCAAAGAGTCCCGCAATAATTAGAATAATCCAGTTCATATTGTTAAAATTTTATGTTGCAAAGTTCCTTCTCCTGACGCAAATAAAATTTAACAAATGATAAAAAATGAATTTATTTTATCTCGGCTCGTATTCTGCTTAAGCTAACTTGTGTAATTCCGAGATAAGAAGCAATATGTCCCAATTGAATTCTTCTAATTAATTCAGGATGATACGTTAATAATTCCAAATAGCGATCAGTAGCATTTTTAAATTGACGAGAAATCAAACGTTCTTCGGTTTTTACAAGTTCAATTTCGGCAAATTTTCTGCCCCAGTTTGCAATATGAATATCAGTTTCGAATAATTTTTGAAGATTTTCTTTCTTTAATTCATAAAGTTCACAATCTTCCAGAAGCTCAATATCTTCATATCCTTTTTCTTCCTGCGTATAGCTTTTCATCGAAATCACGGTTTGACCTTCTTTCCCAAACCAAAATGTAATTTCGCTATCATTCTGATCTACATAAGCGCGCACGATTCCTTTTTTTATAAAATAAATATTCGATTCGACTTTACCCGCATGTAAGAGAATGTGTCCTTTTGGATATTTTATCTCAGAAATATTTAGTTTTAACGCCGTTTTTGACGCTTGAGGTAATTTAAATATTTCGTCAAGAATTGTGTCGATTTCCATTTTGAAGATGTTTTGCCAAGTGATTTAATCTAAAACCCGACGCTTTATTAAAAAGCGATAAAGTTATAAAATTTACCCAATTGAAGCGTAAAAGAATCTTCGCATTATAAGAATCAAAACACATTTAATTTTAGTGTTATATCGTCAATGTTTTTAAAATGATAACGATATACAACATTTTTTATACTTCATAGAATGTGTAAAACCTTGTATTTATAGGGATTAGTGTATTAGGCACAATTCTAGTCTATTAGAAAGTATTTAACAACTTTTAAATATAAAATCATGAAATCAATTTCTAACCAAAATTTTTGGTCAAAAACTTCAAAAGGTTTCTTTGGCCTGTTAATAATCAGTTTTTTATTATTTGCATCCTGCATTAAAAAAGATGAACCTATAAAAGCTGCTGCCGAAGAATCAACTACAACAGCAGATTCAGCAGTAACAAAACCAGCAGATCCGCCGGCCAATTTTAAACATGAAACAGCATTGGTCAATGGTGTAAAGATTCATTATGTAATTGGCGGAAAAGGCGATCCATTAGTGTTAGTTCACGGTTTTGGTCAAAACTGGTACATGTGGAATCGCTTGCTTCCGGAACTTTCTAAACACTTTACCGTTATTGCACCAGATTTAAGAGGAGTAGGAGAGTCGGACAAACCAGAAGGTGGATACGACAAAAAAACAATGGCGACCGACATTCACGAACTGGTTAAAAAATTAGGTTACACCAATATCAACCTTGCAGGTCACGATATTGGTTTAATGGTAGCGTATGCTTACGCGGCGCAGTATGGCAGCGAAGTAAAAAAGATTGCTTTAATGGATGCTTTACTTCCTGGAATCGAGCCGGTTTGGTCAAAAGTTTCTGCCTCTGCATGGTGGTTTGGATTTTTTGCATGGCCAGCTTCGGGAGATATTGTTAAAGGAAAAGAGAAAGAGTTTTTGACCAATTTCTGGCCAATGGTTGGACACGTAAAAGATCCTTTTACACCCGAAGAAACAGCGGAGTTCGTAAGAGCATATGCGGTAAAAGATGCAGCAAAATCAAGTTTTAAATGGTTCGGGAATTTTCCGCAAGACGGAAAAGACAATCTGATCTTTATGAAAACAAAACTAAAAATGCCTTTGCTTGCCATGGGAGGAGAATATTTTGCGGCAGCATTTCTAAAAGATCACTCAAAATTAGTTGCTGAGAATGTAACCGAATCTAAAATTGCAGGTTCAGGACATTGGCTGGTTCAGGAAAATACAGCTCAGGTTCAAAAAGATTTACTGGCTTTTTTCCTGGCAAAATAACCTCATCATCGTAAAATAAATACCATGAAAACTAAAAATATTTTCTTAGGATTTACACTAGTTATATTGTTTTTCCTTTGTAATACGGCGGTATACGCGCAATTTCCAATGCCGGATCATGTCCCAATTTGGGATGCTAATAAAGTGGTTTTAAAACTGCATAAAATAGCAGAAAACGTTTATTCGGTAGCGCCACAAACTGCCGAAACTGAAACCACAAAAGGTATTGCTCAGGCAACTTCGGCAGGATTTATTGTAGGTGATAAAGGCGTTTTGCTCATTGAAACCATGTTGAGCAAACGACTTTACGATCAGCTTTATAAATTAATTAGATCTGTGACCGAAAAACCAATTGTTTATGCCATAAATACCAGCGATCACGGCGATCATTGTTTTGGAAATTATCTGCTTCCAAAAGAAACAATTGTCATTCAGAACGAATTTTGCAAAGACAATCTTTCTAAAAACTATGATAATATCAAACAGTTTATGATCATGCTTTTTGGTAAAGGAAGAGGAATCGAAGAAAGTGTTTACCGTCCCGCCGATATTACAATTTCAATCAATGAAACGATGAAAGTTGATATGGGAAAAGGAAATATCGTAGAGATTATAAATGTGGGAACGGCGCAATCTCCGGCAGATTTATTCGTGTATTTAAAATCGGCATCGGGAAATGTATTGTGGGCAGGAAATCCTTTTATTGCCGAGAGTCCAACAATTCCGTGGTTGTTTGACGGCTTTTTTCTGGAACCAGTTAACAATCTGAATAAAATTTATAATATGATTGGCGACAAGGATATTGTTGTTCCCGGTCATGGCCGAGTTACGAATAAAGCCGGCATAAAATATACAATTGATTATGTCGAAGCATTAAAAACAAATGTCGAAAATGCAGTTAAACAAGGACTGACTTTAGAGCAGACAAAAGCTACGGTTACGATGAAAGAATTTGATAAAGGTTACGAACTTTTTAACTGGCTTCATTTTAATTTCAACCTTCCAAATGCTTATAAAGACATTAAAGAAAATGGAAAGAAATAAGTTTCTATTCAGAAACAAGGAGAATAATAAATACAATAATGAACTTATGAAAAATCAAGATAAAACGTGGTTTATAACCGGAACATCCCAGGGAATTGGACTTATTTTGGTCAAACAATTATTGGCACAAGGATATAATGTAGCCGCAACGGCAAGAAATGCTGAATCGCTTAAAAAAGCAGTTGGCATTTCGTCGCCAAACTTTCTTCCACTTGAAGTAGATTTGGTCAATGAATCAAGTGTAAAGCAAGCAGTAAAAGATACTTTGGCAAAATTTGAATCCATAGAATATTTGGTAAATAATGCCGGATATGGTTTAATAGGTGGGATCGAAGAAAGCTCTGACAAAGAGGTACGCGCCAATTTTGACGTCAACGTATTTGGATTGCTAAATGTTACCAGAGCAATTTTACCACATATGAGAGCGGCAAAATATGGACATATCATTAATCTTTCCTCGGTATTTGGATTACTTGCCGGTGCTGGCTGGGGAATTTATTGCAGTACAAAATTTGCAGTAGAAGCAATTTCTGAAGCACTTGTACAAGAGGTTAACCCCTTCGGAATTAAAGTAACACTTATTGAACCGGGTTATGTTCGTACGAATTTTTTAAACAGTAGTTCACTCATTACCTCTTCGGCACCAATCGAGGCTTACACCGGAATTCGTGATGCAGTACGTTCGCATCAGGAAGATCTTCCGGGCAAACAATTGGGTGATCCCGAAAAAGTAGCAGCTTTAATTGTAGAAGTTACAAAATGGCCAGAACCGCCACTTCATTTATTGACTGGATCTGATGCGTATCAATTCGCTAATTATAAAATTGATTCTCTTAAAAACGAAATCGAAGCGAATAAAGAGTTTACTTTTTCTACCGATTTTGAAGCTTAAATTTTAAAAAAATAAAAGGTTTTTTATCCAAACTAATTGCACCAATTTCAATATTATTATTTGAAATTGGTGGTTAGTTTAATATGTTGAATGTGAAATGTAATCTGTAAAATCTAGTTTAACCTCAGAGAAAACTATATGTATTTAAATAAGTGAAACGCCTTATTTTAAGCTAAAAAAATCTATGTTTCTATGTGTTTAAATGAAAGTATTAGATTTTTGACTCTTTCTTAGAAATAGGAAGTTCCTCTAAAAATTCGATTTTCAATACAGTTCCATTATTGTTTTCCATTGTGAATTTGGCATCCAGATCGGCACTTAGTCCTTTGATTAGACTCAGTCCGAAAGAGTTGATTTTGTTTGATGAAAAGTCAGCGTCGATTCCAATTCCGTTATCCTGAATGGTCAGTAAATAATAGTTTTCTATAGTTGCTTCCAGCGTTACATAAATCATTCCGTTACGATCATCTGGAAAAGCATATTTGATTGAATTGGTAATCGCTTCATTCAAAATAAGTCCTAACGGAATCGCTTGTGCAACATCTAATTCTAAGGAATCTACTTTGATTTCAAAACGAATTCTTTGACCAAGATTGAACGATGCCTTCAAATATTCGATTAATTCCCGAATATAATTGGACATATTTATAGTCGAAATATTATCAGAATTATAAAGCTTCTGATGAATCAGTGACATTGAATGGATTCTATGCTGACTATTTTTTATAGCCGATAACGCCATATCATTATCCAAATATGCCGATTGTGAATTCAAAAGACTGATAACGGTTTGAAGATTGTTTTTTACACGATGATGAATCTCCTTTAAAAGCCATTCTTTTTCAGTTAGTAAATGCCTCAAATTCGTATTTTTCTGTTTGATTTCTTTTTCTTTAAGCTCCAATTTAGCATGATTTCGTTTCTTTAATCGGTAACGGTTATAAAGCAAACCAATTGTGATCGAAAGCAAAATCAAACTCCAAATCGACAGATTATTTAAGAGTTTTGATTTTTGCAATTCATTCTTTTGTAGTGAAGCCTGATTGTTTAAAAAATTGATTTTTTGCTCTTTGTTCAGGGTTTCATATTGAATTTTAAGTTCTTCGATTTGTTTGTTTTTCGAAAAATCAACCAAAGAATCATTAATTTTTTTATAGAGTTGAAAATGCTTTAATGCCGCTTGGTAATTGCCATTTAGAGAATCTGTTATGGATAAGGCAAACTCCAGATTTTGTGAAGTATAATTTCTTTTATACGCTTTAGATAGCCCCAGGATCTTGTCTGCATAAAATTTGGCTTCTACAGGTTTATGTCTTTGAGCATAAAAAGCAGTCATTGATGAATAAGAATTTAGGACATCAAAGAGCGTTTCAGGACCAGTAAGTTTTTGTGCGCAGAGATCCATTTCTTTATAATAATTTTCTGCTAAGGCATAATTATTTAAGCGTTCATAACAACCGGCTCTGACATTATTGACTATCATTTTATCAAAAAGATCTGTTGGTGGATATTTGAGCACAATCGAATTGATATATTCAACTGCTTCCTGGGTTTTTCCTCTTGAAGAAAGCGCTGCAACAAGACTCGCAAAACTTCGGTAAAAACCACCGCTATTGATGTTTTGATGTCCCGCTTCTACACTTTTTTTGTACAAATCCAGCGCTTCTTCATAATGACCAAGTGAAAGATATACATTGCCAAAACGGAGATAGAAAGTATCAGCAAAGTTGTAATCATTGATCGTTTCCATTGTTTTTATACTCTTTAGAGCATAGTATAGAGCACTTTTTGTGTTGTATCGCAAAAGTTCAACATACGATATTGTAGCTTCGGTAAAGTGTGTATGTTTGAAATTGTATTGTCGTTGGTAATACAAATTTTGATAAAACTCTTTGAGTGCCAATTTGATATTTCCGGTCCAATAGTGCACAGTGATAAGTTTCATGTGCATTTCTATTTTTTTATCGTCCAAACCTAATTCCGTATAAAGTTTTATAACTTCATTCAAAAGAATTTTCTTTTGCGGATCTGAGTTTGGGAGACACAATGCTTGATTTGCGAGAGCTTCCGCCAATGCTTTTTTATCATTTTGTTTTTTGCATTCGGCTACGACTTTTGCAAAACAATCTTTGCTTTCGCTTAAATTATTCGCCTGAGCGTAATATTTGCCCAGAAGCATTAAACTCTGATGTTGCCATTTTTGAATCTTAAGTTTATTACTAAGTTCAAGAGCTTCTTTGATAGTAGAAAAAGCATTCTGAAGATCTTCAGATTTTGTTCCTGGTTTAAATAGATAAAAACCTCCCACCTGAAGTAATAGTTTGATTCGATCTGAGTCTTTTGAATTTTCTAAAAGTCGTTTTACAGCATTGATATTTCCTTTTTCAAGAAATTCAGTTCCAATTACGATACTTCCTTTATTGTCATTATATCCTTCGTCGTAACTTAGCGAAAGCGGTAATTTATAAGCTTTTGCAGCCAAAACAGCCGAACTGTCTTCGTCAATTTTTCCTTGATTTTTGCCATACAAAAACATCGAACAAAGTTGTATTAACACTCTTTTTTTCTTTATGTCGTATTGTGCCGTTGAAGAAGGTAATTGTGAAAATGAAGGAAAAGAAATAAAAACAAGAAGAAGAAAACAGTATAATTGTTTCATGAATTACTAAGTATTTATAACAGTGGTTTTTATCGCAATCAAATATAGAAATAAACAAGGAGGAATGTTAATTTTATGAGGATTAAACTGAAATAGTGTAGTAATTTATGATTATGATAGTAAAGGGAGTATTATTTTTTTTAATAGTTATTTTTGGAGGAATAATTTTCAGAATGTTTATTCCTTTTTGATGTTTTATTTTAGAGAAGGAATCAAATCGTTCAAAAAATCATTTACCGGAAATGCATCTCCTTGATTGGTTAGTGCGATAATGACGGTATTGTTTTTTAAATCTCTCCAAAAAACAGCTCTAAAACCATTTAATCCGCCAGTGTGACTCGCAATTTTTTGACCATCAGTAGTGTTTATAAACCATCCAAAACCATATTGATTTTGATTCTCCTCTGATGTTAAACCAGGTATGTACATTAGATTTGTATTGGCTTTATTGATGATCGAATTATTTCTTAAGGCTTTGTCAAATTTGTATAAATCCTCGACGGTTGAGTATATGCCGCCATCTCCGGTTGTCTGTATCGAATAATCGTCGAGTTTTTTGTTTTGGTCAAAACCAATGGCTTTATTTTCAATTTTAGGTTTTGACTGATCGTAGACAATTGTGTTTTGCATTTTTAAAGGGCCAAAAATGTTTTCGTGCAAAAAATTCCCATAAGATTCTTTGGTTATACTCTCGATAACCAACGATAGAATAATATAACCGCTGTTACTATATTCAAATTGACTTCCGGGGGTGAATTCTAAATGTGTTTGCTCATTAAGCCATTTGATCACATCCTGATTGGTTAATCCTTTTTTGTTTGATAATATTTCTTCGTAATCTTTAATGCCAGAGGTATGATTAAGAAGCTCTCTGAGTGTAATTGATTGTGCATATTTGGGTAATGTAGTTACATATTTACTCGCGTGATCGTCGTATTTCAGTAAGCCTTTTTGCTCAAGCTGCATCATACCAACAGCCGTAAAGGATTTGCTTAAGGAAGCTATGTAAAAGGCAGAATTCTTTTTTAATTTTAGACCAGAATTAAAATTAGCATAACCCAAAACGGTATCACAAACAATTGTGCCATTTTTAGCAATTAGTACCGCACCATTAAATTTTCCGTTGTTATAATATTTAGAGATAGTGTCTTTCGGATCCTTTTGGCAAGAATTCAAAAGAAGACAAATGAATATCGCAAGTACTAAAAATGAGGGTTTTTTATACATAATTGAAGTCCTTTTACTAAAATCAGAAGATAAAATTACTCTTTTTAAAGATGAGTTTTTAAAAATGTAATTAAAAAGGATGAGAGAAGAACATAAAAAAACTGCGTAAAATTTATTTGATTTTACGCAGTTTTATCTTTTATAAATGCAGGACTTAATTATCCGTGTGCAGCTACAGAAACGTCATTCCATTCTTCCCAAGTGGCAATTTTTTGTTCGTAAGTTTGTTTTGCAAATGGCAAAGCAACTTTTCCTAAGAATAAACGTAATGGTGGATTTTCTGCTTCAACTAGTTTAATAATTGCTGGTACAGTAGCGCTTGTTTTTCCAAAAGTATCAGGATCATGTCCTTCTGCAATTGCTTTTCTAATTCCGTCATAAGCAGCAATGCTTTCGCTGTTGAATCCATTACCCCAGATATCAGTAACATAACCGTTTGGTTCAACCAAAGTAACATTGATTCCAAATTGTTTTACCTCTTGAGTTAGTGTTTCAGTAAGACCTTCTACAGCAAATTTTGTGGCATTATAAAGACCTAAATTTGGTAAAGTTGTAATTCCTAAAATAGAAGAAACTTGTATAATATGACCGCTTTTTTGGTTTCTCATCACTGGCAAAACGGCTTGTGTTAACCAAAGTGTTCCAAAGAAATTAGTTTCAAATTGTGCTCTTGCTTCTTTTTCGCTCGCTTCTTCAACAGCACCGTTTAAAGCATAACCGGCATTGTTGATCAGGATGTCGATAGTTCCAAAATGTTCTTGTACTTTTCGTACGACAGCAAACGAATCTTCGCGATTGTTTACGTCAAGGGTAAGAGGTAAAATAGCATCTCCGTATTTAGCTTTTAAATCCCCAAGAGATTCAATATTTCGGGCTGTTGCAGCTACCTTATATCCCTTTTCTAAAAATGCTTCTGCCCAGGCTCTTCCAAATCCTTTTGTTGATCCTGAAATTAAAATTGTTTTTGACATGGTGTTTTTTTTAATTGTTAATTGTAAAATGATTTTTGTTTTAAATGACCGAACGGTCATTTTTTGGTTAAAAAAAATTATATGCTGTTTTCTTCTATTAAATTTTTTAAGGTTTTAATGATTACTTTCATCTTATCATTATTACCTGACATTCTTGACATTAAATGACCACCTTCCATCATGGCAAAGATTACCGTTGCAAAATCCTCGGCGTTCCAATCAGCTTTAAATTCTCCGTTGGCAATTCCTTTAGTAATACTATTTTCTAATAATTGTTGATTGAGTTGAATTCCTTTATTTATTTTCTCTTTTACAACTGGGTTAGTATCATCAGCTTCTGTACCAAAATTTAATAATGGACAACCGCCAGTAAGGGGTGGGTTTACAGCATTGCTAAAGAATTCTATGTAGGTATACAATTCTTCTTTGGCAGTTTTTGCTTTGCTTATTTGAGCTATAAGTTTATCACCCAGAATTTTCATATTATGATCGACCGCAGCGCAGGCCAATACATCTTTGTTCTCAAAATGAACATACATACTTCCTTTCGACAATTTGGTAGCCTCCATAATATCACTCATAGCTGTAGCGGCAATCCCTTTTGTATTGAATATGGGCGCAGCTTTTTCCAGAATGAATTGTTTGGTTTCTTCTCCCTTTGTCATGGCAGTTTTCATTTTATAAGGACAAATATATGACCGATTGGTCATGTATACAAATGTTTTTTTAAATTTTGTGATAAGTTTCACATTTTGAGTAAAGTATTATTGCCACGAAGGCGCTAAGACACAAAGTTTTTGGTTTTGTATCGATTGTGCAGTTTTAATCGTGTTTTCTGTAAATATTAGCCGCGCAAAGCCGCAAAGCCGCAAAGTTTTATTTTTATAGCCACAGATTAAAGGATTAAAGATTAGAAAAAAATCTGCTTGATCTGCTAAATCTGCGAGAAACAAATACTTTGCGACTTAGCTCCAGATAGCTATCGGGATTGCGCGATTCTTCTAAAATAAAACTTTGTTTCCTAGTACTTTAGTAGCAAATAAATCATAAAATATTTTTATTTATGTATTTAACTACGTAGTTTTGCGTTTTAATTTTATTGATATGAAACCGATAATTATCCCAATTGAAAATAAATATGCAGATGCTGTAGTAGATTTAGTTTTAAGCATTCAGCAGAAGGAGTTTAATGTTCCTATTACATTAGAAGATCAACCGGATTTATTGAATATAACAAACTTTTATTATGCCAGTGGTGGTGGATTCTGGGGCGCTTTTATTAATGATGAATTGGTTGGTACAATTGCTTTAGTGAAGTTTAATGACAGTGAAGCTGCAATAAGAAAGATGTTTGTAAAAAAGGAATTCCGCGGAAAAGAGTTCTCCATTGCGCAGAAATTATTAGAGACTTTGATTGATTATTGCAAAGAAAATCAAATTGATGATTTATATTTGGGAACAATAACGATACTGGAAGCTGCTTTGCGTTTCTACGAAAGAAATGATTTTGTACGCATTGCAAAAGAATCGCTTCCAACAACTTTTCCGGTTATGAGCGCCGACAATGTATTTTGTCATTTACAACTAAAAAAATAAGGAATGAATATTATTAACGAATCTGGAATTTTAGCTATTTCGACACGATTGCAGCGTCTGAGTGAGCAATTACGTAAAGACGGGGCCTTATTTTATAAATCATACGGAATTGACTTTGAGCCTAAATGGTTTCCGGTGATTTATACTTTACATCACAAAGGAGTTTTAAGCGTTGTTGAAATTGCAAATGAGATTGGTTATACACATCCTTCAACCATTAGTTTGCTAAAAGAATTGGAAAAACAAAAACTGATTCGTTCCAAAAAAGATAAAATAGACGAGCGCAAACGACTGATAGTTTTAACCATAAAAGGGCAGGAGCTTATCTCGCAAATGGAACCTGTTTGGGGCGTAATGACGCAAGTTCTTTCTGATATTGCCGACAATCAGAATAATTTGCTCAAAGCCATTGACGAGGCCGAAAACAAGATTTTACATCAGAGTTTTTTGCAAAGAGCTTTACAATTAAAGAGCAAAAATGAAGATCAGTAATATTATTTAAACACATAGAAACATAGATTTTTAGGTGTAAAAAAGAATATAAAAAAGAAATTCATTTCTTTCATATAGCGAGTTATGTGCCTTTTAAATAAGTGAAACGTGTTTTATCACAGTTCAAACTCTATGTTTCTATGTGTTAAAATGTTATAGTTATCTAATTTATTTGATGATCCACACGAAGTAATTCTGTTGCAGTATAACCAAATTGTTTTTTAAAAGCATAAGAGAAATGCGATAGGTTCTCGAAACCCACTTCATAACAAACATCAATTGTTTTTTTCTTGTTTTTAGTCAGTTGATAATGTGCCAGATCGAGCCGTTTTTTAGTCAGCCATTTTTGAGGAGTAGTATTAAAAGACTTTTTAAAATCTCTGTTAAAAGTCGACAAACTCCTGCCTGTTAGATATCCTAATCTTTCCAGTGGCATATTGAACATAAAGTTACGTTCCATAAAATTAACCAAATCTATTTTTCCCGGTTCTTCAAAATTTGCCAGGATATTATCTATTTTGCTGTCAATTGATCTGAGAATACTAATAGCTTCGGTTATTTTTAAGTCGGCGATATTCTCGGGAAGCGTTGTCATCTCAAAATACGGAATTAACGACGCAAGACAACTTTCCAGTAATGGATGATTGTTATAAGAATATATTTTTGGCTGAATATTGGTTTTGGGTTTTACATCTAGTTTTGCATAGAAATCTTTCAGTTTTTCGGTAGACAAATGCATAACGACGGTTTTATGAGGTTGCCCGTCTTTTGGATAATTTATTATCGTTGCCAACTGATTTCTGGGAATCAGAAAAATATCTCCTTTCTTAAAAATATGGATTCCATCTGTTTGCACAATCTTAGTTTCACCCGAAATAAACCAAACCAACATGTGCTGATCAAAGATAATATCAGATTTAAAAAACTTATCTTCATAACAAGAAAGCTTGATATCTGGGGTTATATATTTTGCTTCGTATTCCATTTGTTGTGGTGATGAGATGTTATATTTTAATCGAAATATATGAAGTTTCACAAAGTTAGAGACATTTGCACAGGATTTAAATTTTTTCTGTTCTTTAGCTTTTAATCTTATCTAATCTATCCTTAAGAGATAGAAAATTTATATTTAAAAGAGTATAATCGTATAACTTTTCTCATAAATTATATAACTTTTTTTAATTTTAATTTAAGATTTTTGTTTTGTTGTAAATTAAAACATCTACTATTTGTATTTTTTTTAATCATTAAAGCCCCAAACCTATGAGAACTATTAACCAAATTACTATTGTTTCGAGCGTGCTAATGACCTTATTTAGTTGCTCAAAGGACAAAGATATCGATTCAAATCCAGGTACAATCACAACTCCTGTAGAAGCAAATGCCCCTAACACAACTTACAAACCTGCATTCGAAGGGCAAACCCGTATAAATGGCGTTCAAACCAATACACCTTATGAAGGAGTTGTTCTTGCTACAAGCTTAACAAGTCCTTGGGGAATAAAAAGTCTTCCCGATGGCAGATTATTAATTACCGAGAAAACCGGAACTATGCGTATTGCAACTACAGCCGGAGTTTTGAGTGCTCCTATAACTGGTATTCCTGCTGTTAATGCTGCCGGACAAGGTGGATTATTAGGATTAACTATTGATCCGGAATTTACTGCAAATCGTATGATTTATTGGGTTTTTGCAGAAGCTACAACAGGCGGAAATAATACCGCTGTGGCCAAAGGAAAATTATCAGCTGACGAAAAAACAATCGAAGGAGCAACCGTAATTTACAGAGCTAAACCTGCCAACGCAAGTACGCTGCATTATGGCGGACGTATTCTTTTTGATAAAACGGGTTCTCTTGTAATAAGTACAGGAGAACGTTCTGTATTAGAAACAAGACCATTGGCACAATCTGTTGCAACAGGTTTGGGAAAAGTAATCAGAATAACAAAAGATGGGCAGCCCGCAAGCGGAAATCCTACTTTTACGCAAAGTGGAGCTTTACCGGAATTGTATAGTTATGGTCATCGAAATCCACAAGGCTTAGCACTTAATCCCGTGACAAACGAAATTTGGTTGGCAGAGCACGGACCAAGAGGTGGAGATGAAATAAACCGTATAAAAGCAGGTGCAAATTACGGATGGCCAACAATTACATACGGAATCGAATATAGCGGAGAAAAAGTTGGTGCAGGAATTCAGCAACAAGATGGTTTAGAACAACCGGTTTATTATTGGGATCCGGTAGTTTCGCCAAGCGGAATGACTTTTTATACTGGTAATCGCGTTCCTGAATGGCAAAATAATCTTTTCATAGGCGCTTTAAGCGGAATGCATATCGTGCGTCTTGCTATAAAAGATAATAAAGTAATTGGTGAAGAAAGACTTCTGGCTTCAGAAAACCAACGTTTTAGAGATGTAACACAAGGAAATGACGGAGCTTTATACGCCATTACCGATGGTGGAAGGTTGTATAAAATCGACAAAAAATAAGAATCAATTTCAACGTTCTTTTATAAAAGAATACAAAAAATGG
The DNA here is from genome assembly GCF_020991455.1 of Flavobacterium sp. JAS. Taxonomy (GTDB): domain Bacteria; phylum Bacteroidota; class Bacteroidia; order Flavobacteriales; family Flavobacteriaceae; genus Flavobacterium. The sequence continues at coordinate 253,666 of NZ_JAJMOX010000007.1, read as the reverse complement.
TGCTGTATAGCGCCATTTTTTTTGTTAGACAAAAAACCTTAGTCAAATTGACTAAAATCACAATTATTCTGAAATTTAAAATAAACAAAGAAACAACCTTTATCCAATAGAAAGTTGCCGCCTATAAACAACGGCAACTTAACTATTTAACATCTTTCATCTCACAAAAGATATTTCACATTAAAGAACATCAAAAGTTATTCCTGTCATTTCTTCACTAAATGACCATAATCTTTTGGCATTTTCCTGGTCAAGCGAATATAATTTTACGCCCGGAGTTACAGAGGGTTCAGTTGAAATAGACGCGATTTCAACATCTTCACAATATACACCTCCAATAGTATCAAGAAGCGGACTCGTTGCGCACCAAACCGTTGTAGCTGCGCCTTGCGGAATCGTTTTTAAATTGGCTACGATTTCCGGTAGAATATTCCCATCGGCATCACAGAAACCCATTTTTTGGAATAATTCTAATGAGGCTTCTCTGGCAAGTTCGGTACCACTAATAGATCCCGGATGAAGCGAATAAGATCTCACGCCAAACGCTTGAGCGCGATTGTCTAATTCTAAAGCAAATAAATTACAAGCCGTTTTTGATTGTCCGTAAGCCTGCAGGGTTTCATATTCTTTGTATAAAAAATTAGGGTCATCAAAATCAAAAGTACCAAACTGATGTCCTTGTGATGATACACTAATTACTCTGGCAGATTTGGCTTTTTTAAGCGCTGGCCATAATCTTGCTGTAAGTTGAAATTGAGCTAGATAATTGGTAGCCAATTGCGATTCGATTCCGCGGTTGTCACGACGATACGGAACCCACATAATTCCGGCATTATTAATCAGTATATGTAAAGGTCTTTGAGAGGAAAGGAATTTTTGAGCAAAAGCCTCTATAGAATCAGGATGCATTAAATCCATAGTTTCTAATTCTACATTGGGGATTCCGTCTAAGTTTTTCCTTGCTTTGTCGATATCTCTGGCAGGAACAATTACTGTTGCGCCGGCGCTTGCCAGAGTTTTTACAGTTTCTAAGCCAATTCCGGTATTTCCGCCGGTGACAATGGCAATTTTTCCCGTAAGGTCAATTCCTTTAATAACTTCGGATGTAGTTGATTTTGCATTGAATCCAGAACCAATTGGTTTTTGGAAAGCTCCCTGATAATTGCTTGTTTTCATTTTTGTGTATTTTTTATCTAATTGTTATAAGGCAAAATTAGAGGGAAGATAAGAGACGGAGTTTGTTTAGAATGTCATTTTACTTTGTTTAAAACGTCATTTTATTTCAAAAGGTTTTGAGTTGGTATTTTGAAGATGGCATAGCTCAAATTTGTAAAATATTATTCAAAAAGTTTACTATTTGTAAATAAGTAAGCGATTTCAAAATGGAATTGTTAAGGAATGTTTGCTTGGAAATCGTTTTCTCTTTTGTATAAAATACTCTTCAAAAGCTGCTGTTTGCCTTGTAATTAAAGGATTTTTGATATCATTTTCAATTGATTAGTGTTTTTAGTTTTTACAAATTCTTAACAAAGCGAGCCAGGAAATTTGCTTTTCTTTAACAATTACATAATTTTCATTTATTTACTATTTATAAAAATCATTGTTTATTTGCTTTAATAAATTTAATATTTGTAAACAAAATAACCATGAAAACTATTTACAAGGCAATTTTTATTTTTTCGATTGCTTTTTTTGCGCAGAACATGACCGCGCAAAAAGCTACAATAAGCGGAACCGTTACCGACTCACAATCTCCATTGCCGGGAGCAACTATTATATTATCTAACAATCAAAAAGCAACAACTGATTTCAGTGGTTATTTTACAATTCAGGATGTTAGATCTGGTAGTTTAGATTTACAAATCGCATACATAGGATATGAAACAAAAAATATAAAGATTGAAGTTAAAGATAATGAGCAAGTGAGTTTAGGAATCATTCGTTTAGAAACCAATTCAAAAGAATTAAGCGAAGTGGTAGTAAGCGCAATGAGCCAAAGAAACAGTGAGGCAAGAGCGCTCAATATGCAAAAGAAATCAATGAGCATTGTAAATGTAATTGCCGCTGATGGAATAGGAAAACTTCCCGATCGTAATGCTGCGGAAACCGTACAGCGTATGCCTGGAGTTTCGATCGAAAGAGATCAGGGTGAGGGACGTTTTGTTTCGGTAAGAGGTTTACCGCCATTTTGGTCATCCACTACAATCAACGGAAACAGAATTCCAACTGCTGAGGAAGAAACCACTTCAAGAGCCACGGCATTCGACTTTTTTCCGTCAGATCTTATCGCTTATGTTGAAGCTACAAAAGCACTTACGCCAGATATGGATGGTGATGCAATTGGTGGTAGCGTGAATTTTACAACGCAGACCGCTCCAACAAAAAGAACCATTAAAGCAAGTGTTTTTAGCGGATACAATCAAAAATCAGATAAAGGAATTTACAGCGGATCCCTTACCATTGGTGACAAAAGTAAAAACGGAAAATTCGGCTACATCATAAATGGTACGTACTGGGACAGAAACTGGGCAACAGATAATTACGAAGCCAGAAGACAAGGAGATCAGGGAGTTTACAGATTAGAGTTAAGAGATTATACCGGAATTAGAAAAACAACGGGTTTAAATGGTGCTATGGAATTTAATCCTTCTTCGAGAGATAAAATTTTCTTAAAAGCAACTTACGGCGGACTTTCGGATACTGAAACGCATTACAAACACAGAATCAGATTTGACAAATTCAACAGCACTACAAACGCTTTAACGGTGGAGCAGCAAGATATTCACAACGAATTAATGACACAATTTATTGGTATTGATTTGGGTGGAAAACATCAATTGGCAAACGGAAATTTAGATTGGAGTCTGGCTTCTTATAGAAACAGATTCAAATACGGAAACATTCCAAATGCGCAGGACAACAGTTATTTTTTAATTCAGTTCAACCAAAGCGGAGTTGGGGTAAAACCTGAATATTTAAACACGGTTCCTGTTGCAAATGGCGGAGCTGGCGGACCAAGAGCGTATTGGGCTGCTGATGGCGGAATGCTGGATCCTAACAACCCAAAGTCAATATTTGATTTTTATTCGGATCCAAATTTTAAAACCGATCCAACAAAAATGAAGTTTTCTACATTGGAACTTTATAAAATTAGCATTGTAGAGAGAGACAATATTATTGCAGCGGTAAACTACGAGCACAATTTTAATGAAAATCTTAAAATGAAGTTTGGCGCGAAATTAACAGACAAAGACCGTATTGCGACTTTTAGAGATGAGTATTACAATTGGACAGGTTCTCCAACACCATATTTATCAAGCTATGGTTCAGATTTAATTAATCAGCCAGGTGGAACAGATTATATGAGAAGAGAAACCGGAACGAATATAGGAAACACTTTTGGACCTGTTTTATCTACCGATGGAATGAATAATTTGTACAATACCTCTCAGGGGAATTTGGTTTTAAATCCTGCAGATTCTCAAATTCCTGAATTAGGAAAAGGTTTAGGCAGAAACTTTAATGTCGGTGAAACTACCTCGTCTGCTTATGCGATGGCAACTTATTCAATAACAGATAAATGGACGATTTTAGCAGGCCTTAGAACAACCAATACAATCACACAAGTTACCGGTAAAACAGTTGAAAACAATGTAGTGGTTGATGCCGAGAATACAAAAACGTATACATCAGTATTGCCGATGTTGCATGTAAAATATACTCCTGTTGAGAATTTAAACCTTCGTTTTGCTACAACCAGAACATTTGCAAGACCCAACTTTGGGGACATTTCACCAGCGGGATCATTGAATACGATTGACGGTGAATACGCAGGAGGAAATCCGAATTTGAACCCGACGTACTCCTGGAACTTTGATTTATTAGGAGAATATTTTCTGGATGAAGTTGGAGTAATCAATGCAGGTGTTTTCTACAAATCGATTACAGATCCAATTTTTGATGATACCTATCAAGGCACTATAAACGGAATTCCGGATATCGAAATCAGTTCACCAACAAATGGCGGAAATGCATGGATTGGCGGAGTTGAATTTGGAATCACAAAAAGATTCAGCTTTTTACCGGGATTCTTAAAATATTTTGGAACTCAGATCAACGCTACATTTATGAATTCTGAAATGACTTTGGGGGAAAACACTAATAATCCAAAGGGAAGAAAAGTCTCAACTCCTTATCAGGCAAAAGAATTATACAACTTACAATTGTTTTATGAAACGGGAAAACTTAACGTGAGAGCAGCATTTAACCATAAAGGAGCTTATGCAACAAGCTTTGATGCCAATGCCAAGAATACAGATATGAATGATATTTATTACGGTAAATACAACTCACTTGATTTCTCGGCTTCTTATAAAGTAGGAGAGCATTTTACAATCTTTAGTGATGTAAATAATGTTTTGAACGAGCCTTTAATGTACCATTTTGGAGAAACTCCAAACAGACCAAAACAGGTAGAATATTACGGAGCAAAATTCAATCTTGGTTTAAAATATAATCTATAGACAACTATAAGTTAACTCGTTGGATGCTGGTAGATTTTATTTTTACAGTTTATTTTTTTTGAATCAACTACATCCAGCGAGTTTCTAAAAAATTATAGAGAAACACACATTAAAACTTTACACCAAACCATCTATAACCTTAAATATTTAAGAACTAATGTCTAAAAAAGCATCTAATTTCAGGTTTATATTAAAAACATCCATTGCGGCATTTGGTACTTATTTTTGTATGTATGCTTTCCGCAAACCCTTTACCGTAGCCACATTTGACCACATGGCTTTCTGGGGAATTGACTATAAAATCTTGTTGATTTTGGCTCAGGTTTTAGGATATACACTTTCTAAATTTTTAGGAATCAAGATCATATCTGAGCTAAAATCGGCTAAGAGAATTTTATATTTAATAAGCTTTATTGTCATTTCAGAGTTGGCTTTACTGGGTTTTGCATTAGTGCCGGCGCCTTACAATATTTTGTTTTTATTCATAAACGGATTGCCTTTAGGAATGATCTGGGGAATCGTTTTCTCGTATATCGAAGGGAGAAAAACTACCGAATTATTAGGCGTTATTCTTTGTTCAAGTTTTATAGTTTCCTCTGGAGCTGCAAAATCTGTTGGGGTATTTGTCTTGAAGGTTTTGGGATGCAATGAGTTTTGGATGCCTTTTGTTTCGGGATTAATTTTTATAATTCCCCTAATTGTATTTTCATTGTTTTTGGAGAAAATCCCAAATCCTGATAGCGAAGATTTAGCCTTAAAATCAAAAAGAAAACCACTTAGTAAAAAAGAGCGCGTTTCACTTTTTCAACAATTTGCTTTTCCATTAACCATAATTATTGTTTTTTACGCCATGCTTACGGCAATGCGCGAATTCAGAGATAATTTTGCCAGAGAATTGTGGGATTCATTAGGCTATAAAGAAAGTATCTCGGTTTATATGTATTCAGAAATTCCTATTGCGATATTAGTTCTGGTTATTTTAGGATTTTTAGGAAGCATGAAAAACAATTATAAAGCTTTCAAAAATTATCATTTAATATTACTAATTGGATCGCTGCTTATTGGAATAACAACTTTTATGTTTCAAAAGCATTTGATGTCTGCACTTCCGTGGATGACAATCTCTGGATTTGGTATGTACATCTGTTATATTCCGTTTAACGGTTTGTTTTTTGACCGAATGATTGCCACGTATAAAATTGACGGAAACACCGGATTTTTAATCTACATCGCCGATGCTTTTGGATATTTAGGAAGCGTTCTGGTTTTGTTTTTCAAAAATTTTGGAGACAAGAATATTTCGCTATTGAGCTTTTTTACCACTTGTATCTATCTGTTATCCTTTGTTGGGATAATCACCACTATAATGTCTTTTAATTATTTTAAAAGGAAATTTAAAAAAAAATCAAAAATTACCACAACACCTTTATACACTTGAAATAAAGAAAAGAAATAAAATTAGAATAAAAACAAATTACACAAACACAAACACATGAAAGAGAAATATGATTTAATAATTGTTGGGTCAGGAGTTTTAGGTACATTTCATGCCTATCACGCCTTGCAAAAAGGAATGTCAGTTGCTATTTTAGAAAAAAACAGCAAACCCGAAGGCGCAACAGTTCGAAATTTTGGGCAGGTTGTACCATCAGGAATGGACAGAAAATGGCAAAATTTCGGGAAAGAAAGTTTAAAGATTTACAAAGATATCCAGTCGCAGTTTGATATTAGTATTCGTCAAAACGGAACGGTTTATTTGGCTTCAAACCAAGAAGAAATGCAATTGATCGAAGAGTTGCACCAAATAAATATAACAAATGATTACCAATCAAATTTGCTGACAAAAGAGCAATGTCTGGCAAAATACGCCGGATTACGCTCTGATTATTGTACAGGAGGATTATTTTTTGCGCAAGAAGTAACCGTTGAACCTTCGACTATGATTCATAAATTACATCAATATATGACCGCAAATTTAGGTCTTGATTTATTTATGAATACAACCATTGTAAATACTCAAAACAGAAACGATGGGGTAGTAGCAACAACTTCAGGGGGCTTAGAATACAAAGCTTCAAAAATGATTATTTGCAACGGAAGCGATTTCAAAATTCTGTATCCTGAAATTTACAATAACAGCGATTTGGTTGTTTCTAAATTACAAATGCTGCAAACCAAACCTCAGCATAATTATAAATTAGACGGTTCTATTCTAACGGGTTTAACCATTAGAAGATACGAATCTTTTGAAGAATGTAAATCGTACCCAGCAATTAAAGCCAAAGAAAATCCAGATAGTTTTGAGAAAAAATATGGCGTTCACATCTTATTCAAACAAGCTTTGGACGGATCCATAATTCTGGGGGATTCACACGAATATGCTCCTGCAAAAGATATCGATTCTCTGGGATTTGATTTGAATATGGATATCGACAATTTTATGATTGAAGAAGCCAAAAAGATAATCGATCTACCAACTTATGAAATTCAGAACAGATGGTTTGGAATGTATTCGCAATGCAAAACCAAAGATATTTTTGAACATACCGTTGGCGAGAACATTCACATTATAACTGGAATTGGAGGCAAAGGAATGACCGGAAGCGCAGGATTTGCAAAACACAATATCGATAAGATTTTTAATGCTTAAATTTAAATAAAAATACTAAACCATTAAGAGATTAAGAAAAATGAAGTTTCGCTTCTTACTATAACTTAATTCCTTAATGGTAAAAAAAACAAACACACACAAAATGAAAATCAATGAAATTGAAATGGTCGTTTTTGATATGGCCGGAACAACCATAAACGAACAAAATATAGTTTACAAATCTTTACATAAATCCATCAATAAATTCGGAATAGATGTTTCTCTTGAATTAGTGCTTTCTTTGGGAGCTGGAAAAGAAAAACATCAGGCGATAAAAGATATTTTAAAACACATCAATATTACAGATTCCAATAAATCTCAGGAGATATTCGAATATTTCAAAGAAACATTAGACGAGGAATATCTTACGGCAAAAGTTTTACCAATAGAAGGAATTGAAAATGTGTTTCAAAACCTTAAAAAAGACGGCGTAAAAGTAGTTTTAAATACAGGTTATAGCAGCCATGTTGCCAACACTTTATTAGAAAAATTAGATTGGAAAAAAAACAATCAATTCGATGCTTTAATCACGGCCGATGATGTAGCATTAGGACGTCCATTTCCGGATATGATACACAAAGCAATGGAGTTATTCGGAATCAATGACGCATCAAAAGTACTAAAAGCAGGAGATTCGGCAATAGATATTGAAGAAGGAAAAAATGCCAAATGTGGTATTACAGTTGGCGTATTATCAGGAGCACAAACCAGATCACAACTCGAAGAAGCAAAACCGGATTATATTCTGGATTCACTTGCTTCATTATATAGTATTGAGAATTAATTTTTTTTCGCCACGAATTTACTTCGTCTGTTTGCTATCGCTCGGGTCACGAATGAACACGAACTAATTAGTGAAAATTAGTGGAATTACTCCGTCTATTCACTATCGCTCGAGTCGTGGCAAGCATTTTTAATCTGTGTGAAAAAATTAAGCATATAATAATAAGCTAATTAGTTAAAATAAAATCCCTGCAGGAAATAGTTTTACAAGTAAATAAATAGTAATCCATAAAACAATTCAACCCAATGAAAAAGATTTTTAGATTAAGTTACGTTACAATTCTTGCGAGTGTACTTTTAGTCACTTCTTGTACCAATGAACCAACGCTTGCCAGCGATGAGAGTTCAGTAAATGCAAAAACTATTTCAAAAACTGGTAAATCTACCCTGAGCAGTGGAACTAAAAAACTGCTTATTATAGGTATCGATGGCTGTCGCGCAGATGCTTTAATGGGAGCCAATACACCAAATGTTCATGCATTGCTTCCTAATTCGGTTTATAGTTTGGATGCTTTAACCGAAGCGCCAACCTGGAGCGGAAACGGCTGGTCGACAATGCTTAGCGGTGTAACGCATTTAAAACATGGCGTTACGGACAATTCTTTTTCAAGTCCAAATTTTGGAACTTATCCAAGTTTTTTAAAACGTCTTGAAACGTATAATACCGCTTTAAGAACAATGTCAATTGTGCATTGGGCTCCAATCAATACATACATTGTAGATGGTATTGATCTGGAGAAAACATTAACAACAGATTTAGCCGTTAAAAATGAAGTGGTTACAGCACTGACAAATGACAATCCTGATGCTTTATTTTTACATTTTGACGATGTTGATCACGCCGGTCACAGTTACGGATTCTCGCTAAGTGTACCGCAATACAAATCTTCAATAGAAATTACAGACGGTTATATTGGGGAAATCTTAACGGCTTTAAAAAATAGACCCAATTATGCCAATGAAGATTGGTTGGTGATTGTAGCGCCAGATCATGGTGGAATTGTAACTGGTTCTACAGGATCTCACGGAGGTTCATCTTATGAGGAAAGAAATATTTTTACAATCTTCAATAATAAGAATTTCACTTCAACTAAAATCGAAAAACCTGTTGATCCTACAACTTCGATTACAGGTAAATTCGCCACTTTTAATTCCAATAGTATTTATGCTTCGACCAATAATGCACTTTACAATTTTGGAAGTTCAAGTTTTACGGTAGAATGTAGAATAAAAACCTTTGGTTATTCAAGTGATCCATCAATAGTCTCAAACAAAAACTGGGTAAGTGGTAAAAATCGCGGATTTGTAATTTGTGCCAACACAGGAGGAACTTGGAAAGTAAATATTGGCGATACTCAAAATCGTGTGGATATTTCCGGAGGTACAATCAATGACGGGAAATGGCATCATTTAACTATGGTGGTTGATCGTACAGCAAAATTGGTTAAAACCTATCAAGATGGTGCTTTTGTGGGACAAGCGGTAATTGTAAACTCTTTTGGAAGTTTAACTTCCGGATTGCCTTTTGCTGTTGGACAGGACGGAACTCTAACGTATGGCGCCAATGTAAACGGAAATATTGCAGAGGTTCGTGTTTGGAATAAAGCATTGTCCGAAGCTTCGATTCTTAATTATACCTGTTCATCGGTTACAAGTTCTCATCCTGATTATGCCAATCTTATTGGATATTGGAAAGGGGATAACGGTTTAGGAAATTCGTTTACAGATTCAAGCGCTCAACAAATTGCTCTTACTTTTCCTAACATACCTACATGGACCACAAGTACAGCTACTTTAAAATGTGGAACTGCAAGTGGAGTGGTTCCTAAAATGGTAGATATCGCATATTCTTCACTGCAATGGTTTGGTGTACCAATCAATTCTGGTTGGTTGCTAGACGGTCGCTCTTGGCTTCCTGCAGGAAATTAAAACGTTTGTGTTTTTTGTTTTTAAAAGGTTATCTCCGTTTTTGGAGGTAGCCTTTTTTGATTTAACCGCAAAGTTCTCTGTGAATTTTTGCTCGCAAAGTCGCGAAGTCGCAAAGTTTTTTTTCGCAATATTGTCATCCTGACGCAAGGAAGGATCACACTAGAAACTCCGCAAAGATTAGCATAAACTTTAAAATTAAAACTTTGCGACTTCGCGTCTTTGCGAGATTATAAAAAAGCGGTAAAATATTAACTATTACTTTCAGAATAGAAGTAAAGAACCAACATCATACAATTTTCTGTGGTTCTGTTTTCTGGTACGTGTGGATGTCTTCCGTTGAAACATAACGAATCACCTTCGTTTACAATAACCTCAACATCATCAATAATATAAGTTACGCTTCCTTTAATGATAAATTTGAATTCCCACGCATCTGTAATGACTTTCTCGCGTTTACAATTGGGCTCAACGTCAAGGATTACAGCTTCAAAACCAATAGAATTTATGCTTTTGCTGAAGATATGATAGTAATTAAAACCGGTAGTTTCGGCCCTGTCTTCTTTTTCTATTTTTTGGTAATCTTCTTTTTTAATATGAATGTATTTGGCATTTTTGGTATTTTCAACGCCTTCAAAAAAGTAACTTACATCAGTATTTAAAGATTGTATTAGTTCAATTAAAACCGGTAAGGATGGAATTGTTCTTCCATTTTCTATTCTGGAAATAAGGCCATTACTAACACCCGCCATATTGGCAACCTCGTGAATGGTCAGCGAATTTTTCTTTCTAATTTCTTTTAATCTTTTTCCGATACCAATTAAAAAATCTTCCATAATAAAAACTTCGGTTTAAATGGTAAATATATACAATTAGCACTGAAATTTTTTAAGATATTCAAAGAAGAAAATTTTTATAGTTAATTCACTTTTACACTTCGCCCTTTGACTTTTTTAATAAGATGAAGAGAATCTTTTATTAAAGTTTTTATTTCTATAGAAGGTAATGTTTTACGGGCTTCGTACATATTTTGTCTTATGCCGTCGATATTCATTTTTGCGGTAAGCAAATCAGTTTCAAAAGCTTTCAGGATGTGGTTTTCTATATTTAAATTCTTTTTGTAATAATGAATTGCATTATGAAGATCTTCGATTTGTCCTGTGAAATCTAAGATTGCTTTTTTTGATACAGCTCTGCTATAATAAATGGAAAATTCCAGCGGATTCATTTCTATTGCTTTGTCAAAATCTTCAATTGCATTGTAATGATAATCCAGTTTTTGAAGACAATTGCCTCTTACGATATATACTCCATTATCAAATCCTAAATTGATGGCGTTGTCCAGATGCAATAATGCGTCCTTAAATTTATTGGACAAGTAGAGCTGTTTTCCTTTCTCTAAATGAGCAGAACCTACATCCGATTTTGATTTTGAAAATCGTTGTTTTAAACCTTCTAGTATTGAATTGAAAAACCATTTCATATTTTCTCGATTTTGATTGATCAGATAAATTGGAGCATAAATAATTCATTAGAAGTGGGACATTAAAATTAGGTTAATTTTTTGAAAAACAACTAATTATGTTTTTGTTTTAATCAATGAATTTTGCCTTTTCGATTCCATTTTAAGTTTTTTTTCAATGTTTTAGCGGTATTCGAAGGCATTTGTTCTTTTAGTTTTTTCTATTTAAAAGAAAAGAGTGTTTTGTAATTATAAAAATTGCTTTACAGAAATCCGTAAAAAGAATACAATTTACCTGAATTAGTGTTCCTGTGGAATTTAGAAATTTGAATTAAAAAGAAAGCCAATGATTATAAAAAATGTAATGTCTTTTATAATCATTGGTTTTTAAACTAGAGCGTTTTTTATCTAATTTTCTATCTCAACGTGCGTAATATATTTTCGCTTAAATAAATTGCTTAGAAAAACACAAAACCTACTATATCTTTCTGATAAAAAAAGTATTACAGCATTTATTGTAAAAAAGAATACTCCAGATATAATAAGCACTGAAAAAGTTAGGAGGGCGGTAATGATTCCGATTGTTATGAATAGGTGTTTCATTGTTGTGGTATTTAAAGATTGTTCTTCTATTTTTACTCCTGTACTGGTTCCATAATTTAGAAGTAACTCTTATCGAATCCAGAATCAAAAGAGAAAATGTCTTTGTATGAACATACTTATTTATAAAAATTGAAAATATAGCTTATTAAATGATTTGCTCTGTCTGGTCTAATTTGGGGGATTTTCATCTAATTCGATCTTTAAGTGTTTCTAAAATAATGTTTCTAAGGCAAATGTTTTCTTTACAGCAGTTTTTAAACTGCTCTCCCTTGACTAACTATGTTAGGCTTGTCAAAACTTCGCTTTCCTCAGACTTAATCTCATAACGTAGTTCACATGTTATGTCTCCTACGCTATGAGGGAGTATATTTATTGTTAGATCTACCCCGTCCTTTGGGGTAGACCTAATTTAATTGGTTTTATTTTCATTAGTGTTTGTTATTTTTTTTTAATTAAGGGTAAACTTCAATAGTAAGCGATCCAAACGCTATATAACCATCTGTTAAAATACCAGCAAGGGTTGATGAGTATAAGCTAATTGTATTATTTGTAGTGCTATTAAGAGCAATGACCGCATTAGCCGCGCCATTGGTATATGTACAATGAACCTTTCCACTGGTAAATGCCCCCGATAAAGTACCCGTGTAAGTACCTGACGATGATCGTGTCCATACTATTGACCCAATTGAATTTTCAAGTACAGTAAATGTTGGTATGCCTGTACCTGATTGATTCATATTTATTAACTTGTACCTCTTAACACCGTTAATCCTTCCAGCAATATAAGTGTCTGTTGTTTGAGCATTTCCGATAACTGTAGTATTAGATCCTTTACCTACGGCGTTTGTTCCTATTATTATTTGATTGGTTTGTCCACTGCTTAGCGGTATTGTTCCAGCACCTATAAAAATAGAATCATTGCAAACGGTATTAGGAAAAGTAGCTCCACCAGTTGCATAAGCTCCAGAATTAATTCCGATCATAACATTTTGACTTCCAGTTGTATTGTTAGATAAACTTTGAGCACCTACCATAACGTTACCGAAACCACTAGTTGTTAAGCCTCCAGCATTAGAACCGATACCAGTATTTAAAGAACCTGTAACACTTCTTAATGCGTTTCCACCTATTCCCGTATTTTCAAGACCTGTAACTACGGCACTTAAAGTATTGTACCCTATTGCTGTGTTTATTATTCCAGTGGTTAAACTAGCTAAAGCATCTACACCAAAGCCACTATTAAAAGTATTACTCGTTGCAGTTGTTGATCTTAAAGCTCTTTCTCCAAATGATGTGTTTGACATTGCTCCAGACTTTCCGTTATTCCATACCGTTAGGTCAGTATTATTTGATTTAAGGTGTGGAATTGAAGCCGAATTTGCTAAAACAAAGGCTGTTGTTGCAATTTGAGTTGTATTTGTTCCTGCAGCGGCAGTTGGTGCAGTTGGTGTTCCTGTAAAGGGAGGACTTACCAAGTCGGCCTTTAAATCTATTTGTGATTTAATTACGACTTGGTTTGCAATTGTTGCTGGAGATGCAGTAATTGTTCCGTTAACTTGTAATTTTCCAAGAGAATTATCAGTAATTGAATTTATTAAAACACTACCATTTGCCTCTATTCTCATTTTCTCAGATCTTGCTGTTGCTCCAGTTGAAGTTGTCGAAAAATCAATATAAGTTCCTTTGCTTGTTGATGTGAAATTTTCTTTTGAAAGGCATCTGATCGCAGCAACATTAGTAGACATAGTGGTTCCATCCCAACCAGCTCCATAGAGTCCGGTTAAAACCATATTTGATAAAACTCCTGTGGGCAGGGCTTTAGTCCCTGCGTATCTTTTTCCTTGAATATTTGCACCATAACTAACATCGTCATTATACATAGCCAAACACAAAGGATCAATAGCACCTTCACTGGCAATATTTACAACTGCATCAGTTAATGTTGTTCCTATAAGAAGTTTTTTGGTTGAATTATTCCAAACAAAATTAGTATCACTGGTTTGTGATTTGGTACCATTCCAAAAAGAAACTTGACCAGGCGTCCCAGTTCCGGTAACTGCATTTGCGCTACTATTAGCAAGTACAAAAGCGGTAGTTGCTAATTGAGTTGTATTTGTTCCTACTGTAGCTGTTGGAGCTACTGGAATACCCGTCAGGTTAGGGGAATCTGTTGTCAATTTACCATTAAAATCAAAAGCAGTATTAACAATACCATTCTTTGCGAATGCTAGTAGAGCCCCAGTACTTGTGTTACTCGAATTTAATAAAAGGCCAAATCCTCCACCCGCATCTGTGTTAACTCTTATTCCGTTGCTATTACCCGATGGATTTACAATTAAACCTGTACTAGTATTAGGCGTATCTATATATATTCCTGCGCCAGTTCCTGTACTACTAGTATTGTTTATATAAATACCTCTTCCGCTGCTAGTGTTGGTTACACTTAATACCTGACTTGTTCCACTACCGTTATTAGTTAAAGATACTCCTGTAGTTAAAGTTGTTCCACTATTAGTGGCGGAGAATAACCCATTTTGATCTATTTTAGTTGTAAGAACACCATTTTTTCTAAATTGCATCAAATCACCAGTAGATGCAGTTTGAGAATTTATATATATAGCCGTACCTGTACTGCCATTGTCAATTGAATAACCTAATCCAGTAGATCCATTATTAACATAAGAACCAGTCCCTGTACCATTATTTGCAATAACTAAACTTGATCCTGTTGAGCCATTAGTTAGTAAAACACCTCTTCCTGCTCCTGTATTATTGACATTTAACACCTGAGTAGAAGCATCTGCTGAATTGGTTAAATCAATACCAATAGTACTAGTAGTTCCTGAGTTGGTTGCTATGAATTTACTGTTTTGATCGAATCTTGCAAAAACAACATTGTTTTTTCTAAAATGTAATAAATCCCCTGTAGAGGCTGTATCAGAATTTAAATAAAGTAAGTTTCCAGTCGAGGCATTGTTTAAATAAATTCCAATACCGTTGCCATTATTATTAACAAATATTCCTTGACCTGCAGCTGTGTTGTTTGCATAATAACCGTGACCAGTACCTGTATTAGTCAATAAAATACCTCTTCCAATATTGTTATTTGTAATTACTATTGAAGATGATAATGTATCGGTACCGTTATTGGTAAGATTTAAACCATTTATATTTGTAGCGCCACTATTAGTTGAAGATTTTATACCAGTAAAGTTTTCGTTAGTACTTCTATGAAGAATGCTAGAATCTGATAAAATTTCACTTTTTACAAAAGCAGTTGTTGCCAGTTGAGTAGTATTGGTTCCTGTCGCTGCAGTTGGTGCCGTTGGAACACCTGTTAAGAGTGGTGACAACAAATCGGCTTTGGAGTTTAAAGCTGTTTGCGTAGCTGTTGAAATTGGTTTATTCAGGTCGGTGGTGTTATCAACATTTGTAAGACCTACGGCGGTCTTATCCAGTGTTTGCCAGGTTTTATCCCCACGGAAATATTGGGTATTAGTTCCGGTTACGATATTGGCTTGTTTTGAATTCCAAGTTGTTTTTTCTGCATCAGTGACAAATCGGTTGCTACTATCTTGAATAATAATTCCCGGTGGATGATTTGCAGGATGAGTGTAATTAGACAATGTTCCAAGTCGGGTAATCTCAGTATCTGATAACAAACTTTTGCCTGTAACTTTGTCTACTTTATTGTTTTGCAATTGTTTCCCCATTTCGGACGTTAAAGCTTTTGTAGCTCCGCCGGTGGTGAGATCATTTACTAAAAGGGTATTTAAAGAATTTTGTACTACTTCAATGGCATCAACTAGCTCCTGAAGCGTATTTAAATTTACATTATCCGAAGCAAGTAATGCATTGATGTTATCAATTAAATCTTTTAAGACTTTTCCTTGTCGGGCATCTAGTGCTTTTCCTTGTAAATTGTAATCTAGTGCATTGTAACTGTCGATTTTAATATCATTGATATTAGTAAATTCTAGTTCACCATTTTGGTTAGTGGTTAATATCCTGTCTGGCTGATTTTGTTCGAGATCAGCTACTTTTATTCTGTTGTGATTTAAACTCATTTTATATTTTTATAGAATTATTAATTTTACTTCAGATATAATTTATTATGTTTGATTTTGTATAACTACCAGGTTTTCCTACCTAATGCGTTTTCAAATGTGTCAATTATAGAATGAAATGTTATTACCTCGGAATCTGATAATCCTTGATGTATAGCTGTGAATTGAATTCTTTGATTTGAATATCTATTATTACCATTACATACACCAATATATAAATTCAAATTTGGTACTGTACCTGTGACAGTACTTGTAGCCTGCCCTAATAAGGTTGCATTTCGATATGATTTTAGTAAACTATTACTTGTTTTACTTTGTGTAAAAATACCTCTAGCTTCATTTACACCTGATGTATAAACATTATGATTTGATATATAAGCCTGTCGATAATAGTTGGTGTTATCCGATTTAACTGATTGTCGAATTATATCAATTGCATTGACTTGGCAACCGAGTTCTTGAACATCAGTATTTGCTGGAACATTATTGGTTCCCGAAACAACTGTTGTTCCAACATCTGTAGGTGAACAAACAGTTCTGGGAATTAAAAAAGTATTTGCAAAACTGTTAGTTCCATTTGTTTGGTATCCGTTAATAGAGTGAGTGCCTCCACCACTAAATGCTAATCGAAAAGCGGCATTAGTATCTATTGGATTTTTCAGGTTAAATTTTTGATTAATTTGTGTGCTACCTATAAACGGATAAGCTGCCTGTATTTTATTCCAAAGATTATTTACTTTTAATGAAACCACTAAATTGTTTATAATATCTGCGTAATTGTAATTCTGAGAGGCATTTACGAAATTTTCAGCATCTATATCTAAATTTATATTGCCAGTTGTAACATTTATACTAGCGCTTAAAACAGATTTGTTATAAAAATTATCGACCGTTATTAAATTGATATTGTAATTGGTATTTTTAGTTAACCCTATAACCATATCTCCACTATTTTTTATCTCTTGCTTATAAAGGCCATTTACATATACTTCGTAGAAATCTATGCCGTTAATTGAATCTGCAGGGGTGAAACTGAGTTGAATTGTTGTATTATAAATAGCTATTGCAGATAAATTTGTAATGCTACTTGGTTTAGAGGAATTAGTAACATATGATACTGTATTTCCTGTTGCTAAATATGCCAGATCTCCTTCAACTCCTCCTGAATTTATGGTTTGTAATATTGGATTTGCCCAGATTTTACCTGAATTTAGATTTCCAGATCTAAAAACATTTTCATTCATAACTGTATTACCAATTCTTGTTACGGATGGAATATATAATTTCTTTAAAAGATTTTTAGGTCTTCCACTAGGATAAAGATTTTGATCAAAAGCAGCTATTGAAATGTAAGTAGCATTTGGAAAATAACCTTCTATCAGTCCAGTATTATAAAATCCTTGATAACCAATTCCGGAAACAATTCCAGTTGGATCTCTATAATAAGTAACTTGACTAACATCTGAATGATTAAATCCTTTTACCTCGTAAGTTCCACCTGTGATTGCACATTCAATATCATTATCCACAACTCGAAAAAGTTTGATTCTATTAGCGGCAATTCCTAATTTAGCTGCAAGTAGGGCAGGTGTATTTATAGTGGGGCCAACACCACCAATATAAGTGTTTACTTTGTAATTTGATCGTCCAAAAACGGTATTCTGTAATAAGCTTCCCATAATTAAACACCTAATAATAAAACGCTGTTTGTAGAACCTCTTTTGGTAAGAGTGAAAATTTGCTTTTCACTTGTTGCTGCCGGAGTACCAAATAACCAGGTATGGGGCGATGTAATTACCCAGGTAATGGTAACTCCAGGTAATGTAATACCGTTAAAAATAAAGCCTGCAAGCAAAGAAGCAGGAACAGTTAAGCTGCAGCTAGTTGTAAACAATACTGTTTTTCCGTGCCAGGAATTTGAAATAACCTGGCTGGTTCCGATTTCAATTTGATTTGAAATATCTTGTTTATTTGATAGATCAATATTCCCGTTACCGACAATTGATTCTCCGTTAATTGTTTTAAAATCTAAAAACGATGTTAGGTCATTAAACTCCAATTGACCAAGTTCATTAGTAATCAGGGTTTTGTTTGGTTCGTTAGTTTCTAAATCAGAAACCTTTATTCTGTTATGATCAATGCTCATTTTATATTTTTTAAAAGGGATTATTATTTGGTTTACTTGCTAATTGTTGAGCATTTATTAAGGAATGTAATTGATTATTATTTCTTGGGTAGAGATTAAACATTATAAATCACCCATGACTACTAACTTTGATAGCATCTATATTTTGATGAATACTTAATATTAAATTTATTTTTATTGCGCCAAAAAATAAATTATAACCAGTTTAATTGATTGAATATGATTAGGATATTGACATCTTAAAAAAGAATCAACTGTTAATTATTGTTACTCGATTTTGGAGTGTATTTTACAGATACTAGAGAAAGATCTATTTCAATCAAAGGGGTTAAGGTTGGTTTTACTTTTTTACAAATACCCGTTTATGAAATTATTTTCTTTCCCTAAAACTGAATTTAGGGAAAGAAAATAATTTTCCAAGAATATGCTCTGTATTGTAAAGATTAGTCACAACACGAGTCATATTTTTAATTATATACTCTTATTTCTACTCTGTATGTATCATTCGCTTCAATTGGTGATCCGGAAGTATTAGTTGTTCTTATTGCAATATTATTAAGATCTACAACTTGTCCAACAGCAGGAACTTGAGTTCCACTTGCTGTATATTTGGTAACTAAAACATCAGTTTTAGAATTTGTAAATGCTCCAGCTAGTGTTCCATAATACATTCCTAGTGAGTTTCTTGACCAAGCAATTGATCCTATGGTGTTTTCAATAGTTGGGCCTACAGTTGGACTTTGACTGAGATTAACTAAACCTACATAAGATTTATAAGGTCTTGAATTTGCTGCCACAAAAGCGGTTGTTGCAATTTGAGTTGTATTTGTGCCTGTAGCTGCAGTTGGTGCAGTAGGAATACCTGTTAGTGTAGCTTTCCCAGTATAACTATTTGCAACAATATCTCCAAGTTTGTTAACTGTAAAAGTATTTGCTCCAACACTTTGTCCAACAAATGCTAATCCTGTACCACCACCATCTACATTAGAAACTATACCATTTCCTGATCCTAAAACAGAAGAATATATTGATATCCCTGTACTTCCAGTAGTATTACTTGCAAATATTCCAGGACCATTAGAAGAAGTTGTTATTGAAAACCCCCTTCCTGATGATGTATTATATATTTGAAGTCCAATTCCATTGGCAGAATTATTGATGAGCATTCCACTTCCTGTATTAGATTGACTTATTCCAATTCCTGCTGGGCCAGCACCAGCACCTAAAGGGGTTCCTACTCCTCCTCCTTGATTGTATATTAGTAACCCAAATCCTGTTTGAGTAACTCTTGAAACCAAAGATGCACTATCGCCAGTCCCACCATTTGTTAATAAAATACCATTTGTTTGAGTAGTTCCATTATTTATAGAACTTTTAATTCCTGACCAAGACTCATTTCCTGTAACATGTATCGCTGTTGGAGTAGTAGGTAAATCAGCAGTACCGCCCAAATCCCCCGCTAATTTTATTTTTCCTTTTAGTGTTGTAGTTGCATCAGGAGTTATGCTGCTATTTGCTAATACAAAAGCAGTTGTAGCGACCTGTGTGGTATTAGTACCAGCAGCAGCAGTAGGAGCAGTTGGTATTCCTGTTAAGTTTGCGCCTCCAGTATAAGAAGTACCCACGATATCTCCAGTTCTATTAACTGTAAATGTATTAACGCCTGCATTTTTACCTACAAATAAGAAACCTGTTGATGAAGACATACCATTAACAGAGATAGCGTCCCCTGATCCGGCACTATTAATGACTTGAAGACCAGTTCCGTTATTAGAGTTATTTATGAAACCTCCAGAACCAGATGAGGAGTTGTTAATATTTAAAGCTTGTCCTATTCCAGTATTTGCCATTGCAATTCCAGCACCATTGGAAGTATTAATTGATGAAATACTATTACCATTTGTGGAATTATTAAGTTCAATACTATTACCTCCTAAGGTATTATTTGCAACAATTGAAGCATATCCTGAAGTAGTTTTAATGAAATTTTTAACACCAGAAATAGATTGGTCAGTACTAGTAAGAACAATACCCGATAAATTTGAAGTAGATGCTTGAACAAAAGCAGTTGTAGCTAATTGTGTTGTATTTGTTCCAATTGCTGCAGTTGGAGCTGTTGGTACACCTGTTAATACTGGCGACAATAAATCTGCTTTTGAGTTCCATTTTACTTTCTCGACATCCGTTACAAATCGATTATTAAGATCCTGTAGAATAATTCCTGGCGGATGATTAGCGGGATGAGTATAATTAGACAATGTTGCAAGTCGTGCGATTTCAGTATCCGAAAGCAGATTTTTACCGACAACTTTATCAACTTTATTGTTTTGCAATTGTTTTCCCATCTCAGCTGTTAAAGCTTTTGTAGTGCCGCCAGTTGTAAGATCATTTACTAAGAGACTACTTAGAGAATTCTGTACCAATTCAATAGCGTCTACTAACTTTTGAAGCGTGTTTAGATTAAGATTGTCAGAAGCTAGTAATATATTGATGTTATCAATTAAATCTTTTAAGACTTTTCCTTGTCTGGCATCTAATGATTTACCCGCATCAGTGTAGTCAAGTGCATTATAACTGTCGATTTTAATATTGTTAATCTCACGAAACTCCAATTGACCAAGATCATTAGTAATCAGGATTTTATTTGGTTGGTTAGTTTCTAAATCAGAAACTTTTATTCTGTTATGATCGATACTCATTTTATATTTTTTATGATTTAATACTGTTTTTAGATTTAGTTTAGAAACTAATTTAGAAAACCCAAATTCTGCATTAGGTTAAACTGTAAGAGAAAAAAGAGACTCAATTGTTAATACAGCCATGCTTTTTGTTTCTGGTTTAAAAATTTCTAATGCTGAATTTGGGCAGAACCTTGATGATGTTTAAAACGAATTTATTTAGCTCATTCTATAATCAAAAGTTAAATTATCAATCGATTGGTTGTTTGAAATTGTGTGTCAAAATTCCGTTTGCAAAATAGGTATGAAACGGATTCAATGTCAATGGATAAATCGTTCTCTCTTCTAAATTAATAGTGACAGAAGTAACCGGTATAATTTCACTGTCGATTGTATATAAATTGTCTCCAGTTAGAATATCTCCCAGAGGAATAAATTTCCAAAAACCATCTCGTTGAATCAATTGCAGATGAGTAGGAGTAGCCTCGAATAATCCATCATTAATAACAATTGTTTTGTTGGTAATCTTTTTCGATATTTTGGTTATAGGCGATATAATTCTACTCTCTGATAAGTATGCCGAAGACCATTTATAAAGTTCACTTGCATTATTGGTATCAATTAATGTTTCAATTTCAGCAGAAAGCAGCATTTGATCCAATTGTAATTCTTCGATTGCTTTTTTTGAACCATCTGGCAATGTTATTAATGTGCCTTCAACAAAGCAGCCACCTGCACCACCTCCGCCACCAGTAGGGGGGATGTAAGTAAGCTCGCATGTTCCGGAGGTATTTGCTACGCTTTGTACAGTTGCGGCTAACCATGCATCAGCTTGTGCATTAGCATCAGCTTGACTTACAGTCGAAAAAAATTGATTTGGCAAAGAGGTCAGTGTAACAGTGCTTCCACTATATCCGCTTGCACAATTATTTCTTTTTGCACTTAATTTTTTCTCTACACTATAATATCTTGTACTTGGAGCACAAGTGGCAGTATCTAAAACCGGCGCAATATAATCAGGATCAGTAACTACATTTGGTTTTGGGTCTAATCCTGTAGGAGTTCCGTCGTCTATATAGTACAACTCCAGATTAGCGAATGATTTATATCCTGTATTTCCCATATTTTAATTTTTTAGTAATTAATTACGATTTTTCCTGTACCCGAATCTTTGATGTAGGTTATATATCCCAGGTTAGTTACAGATTCAATGTTTTTATATAAATTGGTACCTTGAACTGGTACTCTTTTAGAGAAATTCTTTTGATCCACCAGAATCCCGTCAATATTAATCATATCATATCCGGATTTTTCCATTCTACCACCGCGATAAGTTATTATTTCTACATCAATATTTCCGGTGCCTAATTTTCTATACCATGAACCGGCCATTCTTACCTGAACTGTATTTAGAGCAGGATAATCTGCTGTTATTTTACTAAAATTTACAAGGCAGCTTTCTACACCATTAGCTTGTGTATTGTCACCAGCCCACATAACATAGGAGTTCTCGGCTATAGCATCTTTAGGAATTTCATTGTTAAACCCATGATTCCATCCCATCCATTTATTGTCCAGAGCAGTTCCTGAATTTATAATTCCGGTATAAGTGTCAAAATCTTCTCCGGCTCCCAGTGCCCATCTGTATCTAATAACCATATAATTAAAAGGCGATAATTCAGTTGTTGGCTCAACCACACAAGAAGGGTTTATTCCTCTCCAGGCTGTAACTCTGCAGGAACCCATATTGTTTGCATAGGCCTGTACGTTTGCAGAGAGCCATGCATCTGCTTTTGCATTTGCATCTGCGACACTTTCATTCGATACAAACTGATTTGCATTGGCATTAAGGGTGACGGAAGTTCCCATGACTCCGGCAGCGCAATCATTTTTCGCCACAGTCAATGACTTGGCTATATTGTAATATTCCATACTTTGTTTATAATTGATTATAATTTGTCTCAACTTAGAGAAGGATTGCTTTAAGCAAACAACTAAGTTTGATGAGGTAAAATCTTTGTCGTTTTTATCCGATTTTTTGATTTCACCTGTAGTACTATTAATTTATTTTCTTGCTGTAAAACTGAATTTTACAAAGAGCAATGCTAGTTTATTACTTATAAAACCAATCGATAAGGCAAGCCATATACTTGGTTCTATTTTTAAGACCAGATTTAAGAATCTAAAAAAAGTTAAAGCGATAAAAAAGCCAATAGTTAAATTAAGTAAATTGTCCTGAAACAGGAAAGACCAGGACCAGCGATAGGGAGTGTTGTCACTGTATTTGTGCTTGATTTTTGCACGAATTACAATAGCTGTAAATGCCCCGATAAAGGTTAATAGGAACCACGCCAAATAGGCTGATAAATTTGTGGTTCCTAATAACTGTTCTAAAATTGTTTTCGAGAATTTATTATTCTTCTTTTTTTACGATTTCGCCTGTTTCAATGTTTACGCGAATATCTCCGTGCTCCTCTTTGATTGCTTTTTCCAGTTCATTGAAGTTTTGCTGCTGAACAGCAATCTGACTCAAAATATCAGCTTTCTGAAATTCATATTGAATCGACAATTCTCCCAATGATAATCTGGCTTTATCCATGAAGGCATTAAAATCTTGTAACTTCTTTAATTGTTCTGCATTGATTGCTTTTACTTCTTCTTTTTTGATTTCTTGCGTTTTCATTTTTTATTATTTTAATGTGTTTTTGAATTTTAATTTTTTTTAGGGATTATTATGGAGTTATTCCACCATCAGTGATTTGCCAATTGTTTGGCGTCCCAGTAAGAATTGCTCTGGCAGTTGAACTTGCAGTAGTATATTTTGCAGAACCAAAATCGATACTAATTGATGGTTTAATTACTCTTGAACTCCAGCCATTATAAATAGCATCTAAGTTTGCAGAAGAAAATGTTGAAGAAGTTTTTCCTTGCATGAAGCTAGAAAAATTTGTAACATTTGATACATTCCAATTACCAATATTTTGATTGAAATTTGTAGCCGAAAGGAACATTCTTGACATATTTGTAACAGATGATGTGTTCCAATTGTTTAATGGCTGATTAAATGCTGAAGCAAAAAAGAACAAATCATACATATTTGTAACCTTACTAACATCCCAGTTGTTTAAAGGCTGATTGAATGCTGTAGATAATTCAAACATGCTACTCATATCTGTAACGCTTGATGTATTCCAGTTGTTTAAAGGCTGGTTGAATGGTGTTCCTGCAAACATATAATTCATACTCATAGGAACACTAGTATTTATTATCCAATTGTTTATATCAGGACTCTCACCATTATTGAATGCAGATGCCCCTAAAAACAATCCAACTAAATTTGTAACTTTACTAACATTCCAAGCACCTATATTTTGATTAAAATTTGTAGCTCCGTTAAACATGGAATTCATGTTTGTGACAGCTGATGTGTCCCAATTATTTATAGGCTGATTGAATGCAGTAGTTGAATAGAACATAAAACTCATATTAGTTACGGCAGACGTATTCCAGTTGTTTAAGGGTTGATTGTATGGCGCAGCCCAAAACATATACGACATGTCTTTAACACTTGATGTGTTCCAGCTGTTTAGAGATTGCTGAAATACGTCAGTGGATCTAAACATTCCCCCCATATTTACAACTTTACTAACATCCCAGTTATTCAATGGCTGATTGAATGCTGTAGCCTGATAGAACATATAACTCATATTTGTGGCAAATGATGTATTCCAATTGTTTAAAGGTTGATTGAATTTTGTTGCTCCTGTAAACATACCACTCATATTAATGGCTGCACTTGTATTTAATACCCAGTTATTAATATCTGGACTACCACCATTGTCAAATAATGTTTGAGAAAATATATTTATAAAACTAATTACTTTACTGACATTCCAATTACCAATATTTTGATTAAAGTTTTTAGCAGAGGTAAACATCTGTGTCATATTAGTAACATTTGATGTGTTCCAGCTACTTATTGATTGATTGAATGTTGTAGCTGCATTAAACATAAAAGTCATATTTGTAGCAGAAGATGTGTTCCAATTGTTTAAAGGTTGATTAAATGCAATAGCTGATGAAAACATCGAAGAAAAATTTACAACTTTACTAACATTCCAGTTTTCAATATTTTGATTGAAGTTTGTACCATTCAAAAACATACTTGACATATTAGTTACTAATGATGTGTTCCAATCATTCATTTTTCCAACAGTCGTTAATGTTGTACAGTTTGCGAAACAGCTTGCCAATGATGTGGTGCTTGTTAAATCTAAAATATCATTAACAGTTGATAAGTTTAAATTAGCACATCCATTAAAGTAATTTCCTTCATTAGTTCCAAGCTTTAATCCTCCCCAAAAACTTATAGATATTATTTTTAATCTGTCTCCTGTGTTAGCAAAACTCCATCCTTTGCAAATTCCTGTAATAGTAATAGTGTAAGTGCCAGAAGTAGTATATGTATGCAGAGTTTCAACTTGATTATACGAAGTTATATAATTTGATAAGCCATCACCCCAATCTATATTAAAAGCATAAGCACCAGTACTAATTAAAGGCAGTTTTACTTGTGATGCGGTACTAGATCCTGTAGAGACGTTATCAGTTTTCCAAGTAGAAATAAATGGAAGAGGAGGAATGCTCCTTACCCCATATTCATAAAATAATGATGGATTCATAATTATACGTTTGAAATTCTTAAATAATCTGTAGTACCAATACTCGAAATTGTAGCGGTGCTTCCAACTGCTCCGTTTAATATAGCCGTTGCATTAACTTGTACTAATGTTCTACCTGCCGCTTGTACAAAAGTTATTGCTCCGGTACCATGTTTTAAGTAAGAGGCGCAAAAATCAGCACCGCCATTTACAGTAATATTTATTACACTTGCCCCATTATTAAGGATTACGTTTTTACCAAGTTGTTTTTTACTATTTGCGTCAAGAGTATCAGTTGTAATGCTTACTGTTGTAGTAATGGTAATTTGGGTTGGTTCTGTTACCGTTGCGGCAGCAACAAATGCCGTAGTCGCAATTTGTGTTGTATTGGTTCCAACTGAAGCTGTAGGAGCGGTTGGTGTTCCTGTTAAAGGTGGTGAAGCTAGAGTTGCCTTTAAATTCAAAGCCGTTTGCGTAGCTATAGAAACTGGTTTATTCAAATCACTGGTATTATCAACATTGCTAAGTCCAATGGCTGTTTTATCAAGAGTTTGCCAAGATTTATCTCCTCTGTAATATTGTGAATTTGTTCCCGGAGCAATAGTATTTTCTTTACCCGATAAATCAACAACACCACCAATTTTTTTCTCAACACCATCACTACCCATTACATACATATCGGTAGTACCGCTTGTTTTGGCATATATTTTAGCATAACCTTGCAATGCAGCTGGAGTAGCAGAATCACCTAAAGATAAATATCCATCAGTAATATCGGCTTTTGCAGTAAATGAAGTAAAAGAGGTTGCAGTTACATTTCCGTCGTGTGTAATAAATGCTTTTTCTATTCCTATTTTTTTAACACTGATTGCTTTTCTGTTATTATTGGCAGTAGAGGTGTCAAAAGTAGAAGTCGTAGCGCTGGAACTTGAGTTTTGTACTAGTTTTAAACAGTTAGCACTATTATTTTTAACAATGGTTAAAACATCTTCTGCAAGACCACTATTATGCGTTAAGGTTAAAGATCCGTCTTTTGATTCATTTCCTTCTGTATGGATCACTTTTGTATCTTCAGCGTAAACTGTAGGATCAGGAAAACCATCTCCTTTAATAAATTGTGATCTTAGTCCACCGGCAGTAACAAATTTAGGAGCAGTTATATTACCCTCACTATCAATTTTTGTTTGTACAACATTATTTTTAGCTACTTGCAAAATATCTCCAGTTGATCCTGTTGCTGAGTTAATATTTACTGCAGCTCCAGCTCCGGAATTTGATACTTTAACTCCTGTACCCGTTGATGAGTTTTGCAATGAAATTCCACTTCCTGCGCCACTATTAGTAACATCAAGTGAAGTTGCGCCTGCTGCGGCACCACTGTTTTTTAATATAATGCCACTAGTTGAGTTAGCTGTTGTGTTATTAAAAGTTAATAAACCGTTTTTGGTTTCATTTCCTGAAGTATGTAAAAAACTTGTGAAGTCGATAGGCTCCCCTGATTCGCCTCCAGGACTCGCTCCTAAATTTTTGTACCAGTAATTTACCTCTAAATTTCTGTTGGTTACCTCACCTGAAAATGTAATTACTGCGGTGTCGTAATTTACAATATAATCATATTCTTGTATTGATTGTCCTTCTTGTCCTTCTTGCAACAATTGTCCGTTTTTAAATACTTTAACGCTGTATCGAATAGGCAATTTTTCTAATAATATGGTAGTACGATTAAGTGAATCCTCGAAATTTTCTTTGTGAGGCATATAGCAATTACCTGTAACGATACCAATATTCCTCAAACCGGTATACAAAAGTGCCGGAGTTACATAATGGTCATTATCAATACCACCTTCAACCATTTGAAAGTCGGCTTTGTCTTCGTCTTTATGAACGAAACTGTCAAAAATTTCTCTGAAGTCGCTCTGTGATGGAATGTCTCCGGTTTCGAATTTGTAGCCAATGTTAGTTCTGTCTGTTGCCATGTTATTTTAAATTTATTTTCTTTCTGTAAATATTTATTTGATTGACTTGATTTTGAATCCCAACGAATACTATCGTTGGGATTCATTTAAAATTTAAAGGGTTAGGATTTTTTCCTCACTACTGAACATACCTGAAGAGTTCACCGAAAGGACTTTGAAGTGATGGTAAATTCTCTTATCATCAACAGTCTTAATCACTAATTCATCAGTGTATGAAGGAACATTAGCCAAAGGCAGAATTACAATACTTTCGTTAGAGACGATTTCATGAATTTTCTCCCAGTTTCCTTGATTGTTCATTTTGTAAAGAAGGTATTTACCATTATAAACTGTTTTTTCCCAATTGAAAACAACTGGTTTCAATACAGATCCATTGGTTCCTGTTGGAACTCCTGTGGCTTGTAATACTGGAGATTCAGGTGAAACATTATCAGCAATCACTGTAGCGGTAATTTTTGATGGTTGAGATGGCGTATAATCAATATTAACAATTGGATTAAGTTCTGTAGAACTCGGATCAGCATATTCAATTTCTCTCGATACAGTAATTCTATAGAAAAGGCCATCTCCAAAAGGAACTTGTTCAAGGTCTTCAAATTCATCATAAATGGTCCAAACGCTCTCAAAATCACTAGATAAAGTATTCTGATCAATTAAAATTTCTTTGACAGGAGTCATTGTTCTAATCGATTGCGCATCAAGCACATTTTTTGCACGATAGATATTTATTTTTCTGATGTTATACTCCGGTTTATAAGCATTTAATTCTATTTGAATTGAAGGTTTGATTCCTAAAACCTTATTTTCTAAAATAGGCATGATTCGCTTGATTTCAGGAGTTTGCGGCGGATTCGAAGGAACTAGTTTTACAGGCCCTAAAAACGTACTAAACTCACTGAAATTCATTTTAATATCCATTTCACGAACTCCGTAGAAATAAATGTTTTGTGAATTTCCATCCAGATTAAAATCAGTAAATTGTGTTCTGAATTCTGTTGCATTTGTGATTTTCATCATTGGCGCAATATCCAAATCCGGATTAGGATATTTTAAAATATTCCCATTCTTGTCTTTAATCGTTTGTTTTTTATTGACAGGCACATAGTCATTGTCCTTGATATAATCGTAAACCACTGGTACTTCAGTAAGCGGTACAAAAACTGCCTGAATAGCTTGTTCAATAAAATGAATGGCTAATAAATTTCTTTCAATTCCATGTTTTGTCGAAATGATTACATCATTAAGAGAATTAAGCTTAAGAAGCTTCGGAACCTGTATTGCTGTTGGGTTTGATAGATTATGCCAATTAATAAATTCATTTATTGAAGCAATTAACAAAACGCTATCAGGAGCAGGAAAACGGTACTTAAATGCTGCAGCATCCTCAACTGGGTATTCCGTATAGTTTAATGGTACTCTTGGAGGCAACGGATTTGGCTGTTGATCAGGTCCTAATAAATCAACAGGATTCAATACGTTGTTCTTGTCTACTAGTGCTTCAAAATCTAAGAAATTCTGCCATCTGTTGGTAAAATAAGTTTCATTATTTCCGCCAAGCTTACTTAGGTTTTCACGAATTGTCTTAATTGTTGCTGTTTCGTATAAAACATTTAATAATGCATCGTCATTTGCCCTGTAATGCAGCATGCCGTAAGGACGACGTGTATATCGGGTTGTAAATGTGTATGTTGATCTATTAAAGAAATCGGGTCTTGTAGCATACAAAGCTCCTTTTACATCTTCAGGTTTAATTGGTTTTTCAATTCTAACCGCATACATTGGGCTCGGCACACTAATTCTGGAATCATAGTTTAGAGAATTAGAATGGCTGCTAATTCCAAAAATGGAATAGTGGGTATTTTCTCCTGGTCTTGGCAGAATGTTTGCTGCCGTAATTCCGTTTGCAGGATCAGCAAAAAGATATACTTTATAACTTGGATAATAATTTACTTCCTGCTCTTGTGGTATATGCGCTTCATTTTCTTTAATAAGGATATGATCATAAGCAGGATCCATGGTTTGGGTTGCGTCTTCTTTTATTTTAAAGTTAGGATCATTAATAGTCAATACTAAATCCTGATCTGTCCCTATATTATCTACACGTACAACCTTAAACTCTTTTCTGGTTTTTACAGGAATAGGGTTGTCGCCATCAAAACAGCTTTTAGTAAATAAGCGAACGCTACCGTTCATCCATTCAACCGAATTTTGCCCGTTATTATTATATTGCGGATGTTGGGCAAATTTTAATCCTTTGAAAGTAAGCTTGTATAAACCAAAATGTTTTTGTTCTGTATCAGGTAATGGAATTGCATTTTCATTAGCATCTAATACATATTTTCCGTGTTCATCTACTTGATAGGCTTTTTCCAAAACCTTTTCAATAACCACTCTTTTGTTCCAGATTCCGCGTGTTTTTTCTACTTGTAAAGTGTCATTTCCCTGACTGTCTTTTTGTAAAACAATTTCTCTATGAACCGTTTTTAAAGCTTCTGGCAACTGAACCTGAAAACCAATTGGACTAGGTTGATGCCAGTTTGCAGGCGTTAACATATTCTCAACCAAAGAGCATAATTCGTTTACGGGTGTTTTAATTTCCTTAATTTGCTCAGAATCAATTGTAGCATCTCCATCTGAAAGAAGGCTGTCGCTTACTTCTTTTTTTAATACTTCGATAGTAGCATAGTCAAATTTTCCTGCTGTAATAACAACGTCGTTAATACTTTGAATGACATAGTTTAGATCGCCAACTGTTAAAATACCTCCAACAAACCTGTTTTTGTTCTCGTTAGTTAAGTTAATCTTAATTTGTTCGTCACTACTAAGAATTTTGTATTCTTTGATAGTAATAATTGAGGTAAGTTCATTTGTAGGGCTATTGGCAATATCAGAGATTTTGGCATGCTCAATTTGAGGAAGACTGTCTCTGTAATAAAGTTTAAAATAATCAGCAAATAGTTCTTCATTATCCGGAAAAATTTCATCAGCAAGTAAAGCATTAGAGGTGCTCATACCATCGGGAATAGCATAGTTTAATGATTCCTGAACAGAATAATAATCGAAAAGAAGTCGGATGTAAGTTTTATCTACTACTGACTGATCTTTAGAAAGCGCGTCAAATTTAATTTGTTCACTCATTGAGGTAAACATTAACGGATTTTCTTTGGTAATCAACAGGGCATTAATTCCGGTTGGAGACAATAAGGTATTCTTTGGTTTAATGTCAGAACTAATCTCTAATTGACTTCCCGAGGTTGCTCTTGAAAAAATATTAATACCATAGCCCTGATAAACATATGTATTAGGTCCTGTTTTTTCCTGACGAACATTTAAAAATGATTTTCCAGATTCCGGAATAATAATAGGAGCAGGCTCATAAGAAGCAGGAGTTAATGCTGCAGTAACATTTGAGTACGCAGTATCACAAGCTAATTCAGGTTTCTGCCAATTGAGATCACCTTTAAATTTATAATCAACTCCCGCATAAATAGGGAATGTAAAAGTGCTTCCGTCGTATTCCAGAGTAGAACTAAAAAAAGAAGTATTTACATCATAATCTGTGATGTCATTCATAAACAAGCTCACATATCTTTTCTTACCATCAAAACTGTATCCATCCGGATCCGTAATTTTTGCTGTTTGTTCGTCTTCATCTGAACCTGCATTAAGGCCTGGTGAAAATTTACTTAATTGTACAGGAAGAGGCAAACGTTCTGTGTTTACAGAGGTTGGAATACTCATAGAAAGGTGCTGTACTTCTTTAGGAGTCGAACCTCCTTCTAAATTTTTAAGTGTAACATACTCTGTTAGATAAATGTATTCTCCAGAAAGTACCGTTTCATCAATATCAATACATCCCAAACCTAACATTCTGGCAATATGATAATCATTTGCAGCAATGTTTAATAAATCCAGATTAGATATTTGAGTTGAATTTTCTGCAAATTCTGCGACTTCACCTTCTTTGGGTTCGTTTACAGGAACATTGTCATTAAATTTAATAGTTTCTAAAGCTGTCGGATTAGTATCGTCAAGACTTAAGGTTAGATAACTCTGAACAACCTCTTTAATGTTTTTATCATCATCGGCAGTTGTACGTTTCCACTTATCTTTATAGTTGTTTACGTTTACGTATTCACCATCATTAAATTTCAACCATTTTCCGTGAACAGCATTTAGTTTTGGCTCTAATTGTTCAAATGCTTTATTATCATCAGTAGTCAAAGCATATTTTCCTTTTAGATCCCAAATTCCATTCTCATTTGCATTTAGGATAAAATCAGAATAAAATTCAAAATTGATTTCGCTTAATAAACAATTACTTGCCTTAAATCGAATAATTCTTCCATTCTCTGCAACGACACGTATTGTATTTACCTGTGTAGAAGAGTAAGTTTTACGATTACTAAGCCTTTTTGATGCAGCAATAGTATTTTCAGCAACAGATAATGTTTCTAATTTTACAATGCCTGAGTTGTTTGCCGAACTAAATTTTAGCTCTGCTGCAAAAAATAATTCACTTTTATTTTCAATCTCAATAATCTCATTTCCATAAGCCTGAATAAAGCCCGATGGATTTAGCATAGGATCAA
This sequence comes from Flavobacterium sp. JAS, assembly GCF_020991455.1. Classification (GTDB taxonomy): domain Bacteria; phylum Bacteroidota; class Bacteroidia; order Flavobacteriales; family Flavobacteriaceae; genus Flavobacterium. The sequence continues at coordinate 221,599 of NZ_JAJMOX010000007.1, read as the reverse complement.
TACTAGCTCTTGTTATGAGATACTTTGCCTTGTTTTTAAAATAGACATAGATTGACCTTTTTGGTGCTGGTTTATAAACCCATAATGCATGGCGACTATCTACAGACTGAGGCTTTTTTGTTAAGTCTAATTTATGTGCAACTTTAGTATAAGCAGCTCTGTATACTTTTACGAAATCATCAGATTTATTGAAATTAGAATTTGTTCCTGTAAACAGATCTCCTTTTGGAAGGTGATTTGCTCCTAATTCTCCAGCCAAAATCCAACGAAGGTGGATCCCTTTTGTACTGTCAAGTCCTTTAGAACCGGCAGCAGCAATTTGCAAACTTGTAGATTGTAAAGCTGTTTTAGCAGGATCAATAACAACAGTGTATAATTCTTTTGTAACATTAAAGTTGATACTTAATCCCAAAGGATTAGTAACTTTAGCTATAACTAAAAGTGCTGGAAAATTTCCGGTTGACAAAGGTGTTCCGTCAACTCTGATGTTAACTTCAAGCTGAGACGACCCGGCGATGGTAACGGCACTTTCAAGTTTAAAAACCAATCCATTAATATTACTTGCATTATGAATTCTTGTTCCGGCAGGTAAAGTTAAGGCAACACGGCTTTTATTTTTAAGAACTAAAGTTCCTGCTGGCTTATGTACAGCCAGGCCTCTTCTTAAAACCGGATATACCAATTTGTTTTGAATAATACTTACATTGGAAACACAACCTATTTGCTTGCCCGATAAATCAGCATTAAGCTGGTTTAGTTCGCTACCCAAAGTACTAAAATCAGGAACTCTGATATAATCTGAATCCAGGATAGAAATACCGCCACTTTTTAATACTGGCGCTTTTCCTAGAAAAGAGGTAAGGGGAGTCACTAATTCACTAGCATTGTTTACAGTACTTGTTACACCGTATACAAAAATCTGTGATTTTAGATTTAAATCTCCATATAAAGTTTTAAGCGCATCAGCATTGTTGACCTGCAAACCATCTGTAACTATAACAATAACATCCGGAATTACAGATAGATTGTTTACAGCTTTTAAACCAGATGCCCAGTGATCAGACTGCTTGCTAGCCCTACCTGAACCAAATGAATTGATCCAGGTTAAAAATTCAGTTTGATTACTCGAAATTCTTTTTTGAATAACATTATCAGATCTTAAAGTATCATCATTATCAGACATTCCAATTAATGAAAGTGTAATTTTGCTCTGAGCTTGAGAATTGATAAATGAAGTTAGCCCATCACGTATTTGTTGTGCTTCGTTTCCATTTATAGAACCCGACTCATCAACAACGATTGCTACGTATGTTTCGCAGCCCGAGAGTTGACTTTCTTGTAGATTTATAGAACTCATTTTTATTGTTTTTTAAAGATTTATATTTTCTAATTCTAATGCTACTGGCAATATTTGTTTGTCAGCTGAAACTGTCAAGGGAATACTGGCTTTATCATTCCACATTCTATAATCAAATTGAATGTTCAAACTATTTTCTGTGATTTTTTTGCTGGCATGCATAATTAAGGCCTGAGAATAATCTTTAGAATGCAGCACAGTATATCCGGTACCACCAACTACCGAAATAGAATCCTTGATTTCTGCTAATGGAATTTTAGGAATATTAAAAGGCTCCGGATTACGAATTAAAAGCGCCACAACATCACCAGTAGTTGTATCGATAATACGATTCACTTCAGTTCTTTGAGCAGGATCAAGAGGTGATAGTTTTAAAATTCCCTCGATTGCTCTATCAAATGAATGTTGGTATTTCAATGCAATTGCATTACTTAATGCGTTTGTTGATACTCCGGCAACAACATCAGATAAGGCCTGAATTTGTTCTGGAACTAAACTAATTTTAACATCGTATAATGCTTTTCTTGAGTTAATTACAGCACCCAATTCATCTTTCTCTTCAATTACATAACTGTGTATTTGTTCTGCAAAATTTTTGTAACGTGATGTTTGAAATCCGAATTGATGTACTAATACATTTTCATTTTTCTCCTCAATTTGATTTTCATTAGCATTAAAATAATTATTTACTAAAACGGTGTACAATTTAGAAGGCTTTAAATCGGTTAGTTTTACCTCATATCCATATGATTTTGGTTTTAAGGCGTCCCCAATTGTAATTGTACATTTCAAATCAGGACTTCCTTTAATCATGTTTTGTAACATTTGAATATTTAAAGGAATTCTTGGGTCATTATCATCAACCCATGCTGCATTACCTGCTTCTGCTTTAGGATATGTTGTTGTTTCTGTTGGTAATGGATATGGAATAAGAACATCATTTAATGGATCTTTAATAATAAGATTCAAAACACCATCAATTTTTGGTTTACTGGCATAAGCTGTCCAATCTGTAAGCATATGATACACATATGGATTTGCAAAAAACAAAGACACTTTACATTCTTTATTCCCGTAGAATGAAGGTTTAGATAATAATAAACTTCCATCAGCATTAGGGTATGAGCGGTTGTAATCTAAATATTGTCTTAACGAAGTCAATGGTGATTTTGATAATTCTGTTAATTCATTTTTAGCAGGCGCTGGTTGACCAGCAGGAACCACAGCATCAGGAACAGGGTAGTGCCCTACAGGTCCTAATGTTTTGAAACCATAATAGTAATTAAACCTGGTGGTATCTTTATTGTCTACTTTATCTGTTAAGGTAAAATCTAAACAGTAAGTTGAATTTGGTCTCCAAATAGGCTGAACCGTATTTTGAATCGCCTTTTCCATTGCCTGATTATCTTCAATTACAGCATCAGGTCCTGGAATGGTTAAATTGTGCATAGTGCTTTCCAAACTTAACCACTCAATTTGTTGAATATAAGTTGTGTAATCTACTTCATTGTCCTCATCTGGATTTCCTCCGGCTGAACAAATAATACTACTGATTGTCAATAATTTTGAAGATTTTGTTGCTCCTTTATATTCATATTTAATAATTGTGTCTAATCCTGTAAGATTTGCAGTAGCACTTGTCAAAGCAGATGCAGACGCAGTAACCGAAACAGTTGTGGCCGGATGTAAAGAACAATTATCAAACTGATCATTAAATAAAGAGAAATAAACTCCTTTTTCATTCGGTTTTGCAGAAATCATTAAAATTTCATTCTCCGAAGGTTCGTTTTGAATGTTAATAATAGATGCTTTATCGTCTGCACTTCCTCTTTCAATTAATCTTGTAAGTTGTAATGAAGTGCTAAACACAAACAGATATTTTTCATTGTATGCAATAACAGAATTGTCAGCAAGAGTATTATTAGATAAATAAACAGCAGAATCAAAAATGGTATCGTTTTTAACAATCGTAATATTAGTTCCGTTAACTTGAGCTAATCCGAATTTCCCGTTTGTCAATTTAACGGTAAGTAAGACTTTATCATTTGCGATTACAGCAGCTGTAATTTCGGAAATTGATGCTTCAGAAACTAATTTTGTATCCGTTACTGCAATTGCTTTAGTCGTTGCATTAATACTAATATGAATGATTTTTTTATTTTTTGTAATCACGCTGAAATCAGTAGTATTATGCTGAAGAACTTCAATGGCTACTTCGTCTATTTTTACGCGACTAACAATAGAACGATCAGTTCCATTAACCCAGTTAATTTGAGTTTCAGTTGCCAGCGTATTAATCCAAAGCAATTCATTATTTAGCAATGGCAATAACTTATTGAAACCTGTAGAATAAGTATTCATATACTGCATTCCGAAGTTTTTGTTTAATTCAGAATCAAGTTCAATAATGGCAGTTGTTGCGGCAGGGTTTACGCAGCCTACTACAAAAGTATCATCGATAATGGCTTGTCCAATTCCTTTACACTGAGTAGCATCCAGAGCCTGAGTAAGTAATAAATTACCATTTACAACTTGCATCGATGTCACTAAACCATTCAATAAACGTTCTCTCAACAGATTTCCTTTAGCATCAATTTGCGCTATAACGGTGGTCTTTGGAGTTGGATGAAATGAAATTAAATAGGTCTCATTATATTTGAAAATTTTATCAAACGAATAAAGAGTTCTTCCGGTGTATCCATAAAAACGTGTAAACGTCAATGGCTCAGTAGTTCCTGTCGGATTATCGTTACCAGCATCAGCTTTTAATACTGCCAATTGCGCTAACAAATTATCATATTCCTCTAAATCACTAGGTTCAGACACAATGAATTCGCCATCAGTTGAAGCATAAGTATCATTAAATAACGCAGCAATTTTATTACGAACATCCAAAATAGCCTCAGCATTTGCTGCAACAGGACTAATTACAATTTTATCGATTTTCTTTTTTAATAAAATATCGCTTTGATTGTCGAATAATTTTATAGCTCCTTGTAGTTCAGCCTTAGTATAAGTTAACTCATCTAAAGCGGCTGAGTTGGCAGTTTTACTTATTTGAACTAATTTATAATGAGCTAACTTATCCTTGTCGTTAAAAACAGATGTATAGGCACTAACTTTTACTGTTTTGGCATGCGTTGTAAGTTTTAAAGTTGGTTCAATCGCAGACTCAGGGAAAATAATTTCCAGTTTGTCATAGTTTTTGAATGAAAGAGATCTCCTGAAACCAAAAGGATTACTTTCTGCAGAAATGCTCATAAAATCTCCATCAGTAAGTTTACCGTCTACAATTTCCGGAGATTCTCCAACGAGTTTAAAGAACAAACCATTAATCTTATCCGCTTCATATTGCGTTGGTACATAATAACGTTTTCCAATTCTTTTGTTTAAGAAATTGGTAGACTCCGGAGAAATCTGATCAGATACACAGAACAACTTAGAAGGCGTGATTCCGTATTGTTCCGGCACATGCCAGCCAGGTTCACCCGCACTTAAAAACGAAAACGGATTGGTTGCCAATACACGAATACTATCGTATTGATCAGCCACTTTTTGCCATTGCGACCAAGGTATATCTTTTACAAGATCTGTTGAAGAACCTTCTGGCAGAACGGCTTCAAAAGGATTATAAGGAATCCAGGCACTTCCATTCCATAATTTTAATCCAATTGATTCAATAGCATATTCATGTTTTACCTGACGGAGTTTTCTACCTGCTTTTGATGTTGCTTCAGGCGGCTTTATATCGGTATAATTTTTCGCATCGGCTGTATATCCTCCAATTATTTTAGAAAGGCTGGTAGGAGGTAATAATCCCTTTGCCATTTTAATATCGATGTATGTATCTAAAGGAATTATACTAGAGATTGCAGTTGCATTGGCAGGCATATTATCGAAATAATCAAGTAAGAAAGCTTGATTGGTAAGCATGTGTACCCCTTTTACAGAATCGGCTGTTCTGTTGTCATTAATATCTCCAAATGTTCCTTTAGGAAGTGGGCTGTATGGCGTACGGTCTACAATTCTGTTAATATCCCATTGCAGTTCAATTAAGAAGTTTTTACGTACTCTTATAAAACCAATTTTAACACGTACACTTAATTCTAGTTTAGCATAAATAAGGAATGGTTTAAATGATTCTACAGAGAATATGGTGTTTAAAACAATTTCAACATTGATGATCCAGATTTTAATCTGAATTCCTCCTCCAGCAGCAATATAACCACCCATTTGAGGACCTTTAAATGAAATTTTTCCACCCATTTCTAAATAAGCCCATAATTTGACTTTTGCAGGTCCAAAACTTTTCTGCAGTTTAAAGTCTAATCTTGCACCGGCTTCAATTCCCTGAGCCGATAGCATGATAAATGCTTTAGCCGTAAATAAGGTTAAGATTTCCGCTGTAATTGGATCTTTCTTAGATCCGATATTGATATACCAAGGCTTTTGGTTTTTAAAGAAAAACCCGGCTTCTAATAAAGCATGTACCTTAATGATTTCTCCACCCTGTGCAGGCATTTGAAAATCTGCGCCGGCAGCCAACTCTAATGAATCATCTCCAAAGGCAACCATTGCAAAAAACGGTGGTGTACTTTGATCTTTCTCAATAGGTCCTAATCGGTCACCAAGAACGCTTAATCCTGCCTCAATATAAAATAATGTAGGAAGAGAAAGTAATAACATTGCTCGAAGTGTCAATATACTTCCTCCTGTAGTTTCAAAAGTTGCACCAGCTCCAATAGAAAATGGTGAATCATATTGTAAAGAGTCTGGAGGACCACTGAATTTTCTAATGTTGATCCCTGCTTTTGGATGTTTATAAAATTCGTACCAAGAATTATCTACGGTTAATCCGGCAGCTTTTTTGGTAGCCACATATCTAAATCCTAATAAACCTCTAAAACCAGTGATTGAAACAAATCCAAGGGGAATACCAGTAGGTAATTCAATACTCGCATCAACTAAAAAAGCAGGATATTTAGGCGCAAAACGCATTCCGACACTTCCTGTAATTTTTGCCTTTGGTAATTTTAAGGAAACTTCTCCCACGAATTCTTTAGAAACCCCTGGTTGAGGAAGCGAAATCATACCATGAATAATAGCCATAGCTGATTCTTGCGTAGCTGTTCCGGGAATGATCAAATCGACTTCGATAGTTTGAATTCTGATGAAAGAGTCTTTAAAACCTTCTTCTGTACTATAGTAATATTTAATGCCTTCACCACGAGCATCTAATCCTAACGGATTGACACTGATAGCACCATCAAATCCCCAAAAATTATATTTTTTTCCATTAATTTGAGTAGAACCAAAATTGATATTGGTTGCCGCCATCTGAACTGGTCCAAGATCCATGGGTAAACTAATAGGAATTGGAATAGAACCTCCTTCTACTTCAATACTTCCATCACTGTAAACACGAAGTTTTTTAACCTCAAAACCCTGACCTTTTGCTAATCTGTAAATTAATGTATCTTCAGGGAAAGATACATAACAAGAGGTTCCTACGTAATAATCATTGTCTTCTTTCCCCAATTCAAAACTATAAAAGTCCAAATTTACCAGACCAAATAAATTGGCTTTCGGGGCATTTTCTTTATTAAATGAAGCAGTAAGATTAAAGTCACCGTCATCGTATAAATGCCCCTCAATAAGCGCACTAAAAGGTGTACCATCTTCTTTCTTTAATTTTCCTATAATTAATTGGCCTTTTATATTAGAACCTATAACCTTGTTTTGTTTAAAAGAAATATCGAACTTATTGAAACCTACTCTAAAACCTTTACTAGGCGAACCGATGGTTTTCCATAGTGTATTTTCAATAAGCTGCGATAAAAAGTTTTGGTAGTCTTTAGCATTCTCAAAAGTATAAACAGCAGATGCTTTGATAGTTGCGTGTACTATAGTTGGCAATGTTCTTAATGCTAAGGGATAATCAAAAGCATAAGGTAATTTAGCAGCGTTTAATTCTTGTAGAAAAGTAGTTAATTCAGTATAACCAGTAATTTCTTTTTTCTCTACTTCACCACTTTCCGGATTCTTTTCAAACATTGTAATTGGGTAAAGCAGATCGAATTTGTCATCAAAATAATGAAATGCACCATTTGTAACTTGAGGTACTGTTTCCAGATAAATATTTCCGGATAAACCTCCTGTACCTACTAATAAATCTGAAGCGCCAATTTTTAAGGTAGCTGCAGTACTGCCTTGTACTTCATCCTCGCCATGAAACCATTTTGAGGGTAAAGTAACTGAAACGGCACGCGCATAGACTCCAATAAAATCATTTGGACGACCATCTGCATCTGCCTCTGGAATGTTGGTTTTCTTACTTAAATCGACTTTTAAAGTATCTAATTCAAGAATTAAACCAGTATTACCAATGATGGCATGTGGGGGAGTTAATGTACCGGCAAGTTCTAATTGATAACCTATACCTGCCTCTGTATCGGCATATAATTGTGCTTTACCAAATACAAATATTGATTTTGTAGCAGGATTGGGATAAGCCGAGCCATCAGCACCAACGGGCCTTAAAATAGTTTGCGGAAACTCAATACCGGCGCTTAATTCAAGAGTAGCTTTTGCCTTTGGCGTGATAATTCTTTTAATATGAGCTTCGATACCATCCGGAGCGATAATATTATAGAATTCCTGAAGTTTGCTTTTAGTGTCGCTTAAATCTGATTTTAAAATATAAACCGCAAACAAAAGCAAAGGAATTGATTTTGTAATTCCTGGATTATTATTGATTAGTGAAATTACACCTGAAATAGATTGCTCAACTCCGGCAGGGAATTCTAGTTCCTGATAAGATGGGTTTTGGGTAATGGCTTGTAAATCATTAATGTCTTTTAAAAGCTGTTCGTATTTTGTAATTCCATCTGCAGCTTCTACAAAAACATTTAGCATGTGGGCAATTACCTGCTCTTCGCTGATACGAAAAACTTGCAGACCTACGGCGTAAAAATCTTCTAATGAAAACGAAAAACTACTTGAACTAAAGGTTTTAATAAACGCTAGGATCTCCCATTGATATTCAAGCGTGATAGGAAATGATGAAATATCCGAATCTCCGTCTTTTAAGTCAGGATTAAGGACAAGCCCTAAACCAAATGGTAATGGAAGAGCCAGTTTTTTGCTCGTTACGATATCAAGGCTATAAAAGGCCGAGTCGCCACGATACCCTTTTGAGTATTGTAAGTTTTTATAATGTATTTTATCAAAAATGGCATTTAAACCATTTTGAACAAATGACAAAAATTCGGGTAAATCATCTACAGTTACTACCTCAGATAATCGAGGGTAATATCTTGCTGTAGCAGCTGGAATTGGAATTGCTGGAATTGGATTAGTTGGCATATTCTATTTTTTTTGACTTTAATTTTTGTTCGTATTTTGCATGATTAAATTCTAGTTGTTACAACCAATCTCTGCAATCAAATAATTAATTCATTTATTTGGGTTTATAGGGTTTACCGCAATTTATTCGGGCTTAAATAATACTTACAAAAAGTTGCTAATTTTTAATTGTTTTTAGCGTTTTTTCCTTTTGATACTGTAAAAGTCAGCCTAAATTTGATGTTTAAAAAATTTGTGCTTAGTGGTTTAACAGGGATGTTCTATGACTTTACAAGGTTGTAAAGCAAACGGATGATATGGTAGTTCAGCTTTTGGAAAAAGCCAATAAAAGATTGATGAAACTTGTATAGAGATAAGTTTCTTTATGCATTAAATAAATAGTAATTTTTGAGTATTTTGTCTCACGAATTTCTGCGTAGATAAGTGCAGTTTTTTTAATCGTTTTGTCAGCATTAGTTTTTTTGCTGATGAGAACTGTGGAGTATTATAGTTTTTGGAGAACTCTAATTTTGAGATAAAAGCTTAGGGAACTTGTAAATGCAAGTTCCCTTTTTTTGAAGCTTTAATTTTAATTTTTTTATAATTTCTTCGAAGAAACATCTTTAGGTTTTGTGATTTTTCTGTCTTCTTCGATTTTTAGACTCTTCTCTAATTACTCCGTGTGCTGTTCAACTGTCTGTAGCTTTGTTCTATTTTTTATGGAAACGAAAATTAAAAACGAAAATTTCAGAAAGTCACTAACTTTAAACTAAACTTCACTAAAGATATGGTATGATAAGTTTTGTTCCATTTTTTTAGAAAAAAGATATTAAAAGTCAGAGACTTTATGAGATTTATAGTTTCGATAGAAATCTATGAAATTGCGCAAAGTCAGAGACATTTGCCGCAGCTTTTCGTAAGGAGACTTAGTGGATCGGGGTGATGTTTTTTAATATCTTTTCATACTTTTACATTTTTGCGTAAACCTATTTTAGGACAAGACAGAGGGAATTATAACTTTTATTAATTATGGTTTTGATTTTTAAACTCCTCCCATAATTGACTTGTCTTTTCTTGATTAGGAATTCCTCTACTACCGCTTCTTTGACATACTTCATCTATATAATTTAAGAAAAGATCATCACAAGACGGTAAAAATATTTTAGAAAAATCTAGATCCTTAAAAATTGGTGTGACATCAATTTCAATTGTAGCCATTTCTCCACGGACAATATGATTGCCTCTAGTTAAAATTTTTATAACTGGTTCATAAGGATTGGGTAAATTTATAAAATGATTAAATGAAGGATCATTTTTGAACACTTCCCAACACAAATATGCATATAAAATAGGTACATCAAGTCCTTTTCTAGAAGTGTCAAATCTTTTATCAACAATTAGATTTTTTTTAAAATCTTCTAATGATATAACACTTTCTAAAAGTTGTGGAGCAATTAGATATACTAAATTATGACTTGTGTCAGTTCTAAAAATAGTACCCCATTTTTCGATGATATCTATATTGGCATACCATTTATTCATTATTTTTAAATACTCTTTAAATAATAAAACTCCTGCAGTATTATTAGCATTTTCAGATTTAAAAACGAAGGAGTTAAATACGTCAAATTTTTTGTTAAATATTTCTTGCATTTTTATAATTTATTAATATCAATTAATTTATCTACAATTAAGTCTAAATTACTTAAGTCATTATTAGGTACTGGAATTATAATATTACTATTTCTGTTTATAGGATAAAAGTACTCATTTCCAGAGGTTATCGATATACTTTGCCAATGCGCCCCATTATCAAATGCTGTATAAATTCCAGGATCATTGAAACTTCTAAACAACATACCTTTTTCCATTAACTTAGCTTCAATGTATTCATGCGAAATTAACCATTTAAATCTTTTTATTTCAACATCAGAAATGGTGTTTAATGGATTATTTACAAAATTAAGCCATTCATCGCAATCTCCATAAGATCTTTCAAATCTTCCCTTCTGCAAGACGTTTTCGTTGAGAACAAAATGCTCATCTATGAAATAATGGTTTTTAACTTTTTGAACAATGTTTTCAGAGATACCAAGTTTGGAAGAAATTATTGCTACATCATCTGTTCTGTCTGCAATTGCAATTGCCTTTATTAATTCTGGATGTACAAAATCTTTAAGATATTCCAAGTCATTTAGCATACTAGGCTCTACTAAATACCTTTTTTCTCGAAATAAATAAGAATCTGTTATAGGTTTTTTAAAAAGTTCTGATAGCTCATCATATTTATTATTTAAATATAATTCTCTTGCTTTAATATTTCTTAACCAAATATCAGAATTGTATATAATTTCTATTCTACCTACATCATCTGAAGCTAACCAAATACTTCGCAAAACAATTATTTCTTTTTCAGCTAAAGAACTAAAATTTTTGTAAAATAAAGCTTTATCAACTGGTGATATAGTGTTGAATGCAGTTTTTAAGTCGACAAATTTATCAAATAAGACTGATGCTTTTGTATTAATTATTGTTTCAACAGCTTCTGGAACATTTCTTATTGAATATAACTCATTTTTTATTCTTTTAACAGCTTCCTCTAAAGCTTTTATTTCAGCAGGAAGTAATTTTTCTAAAGCTGCTGAATCTTTTAATATTGCCTCACCTGTACCTACTAATTTAAGTGCTTCTTCTCTAGAGAAGGCTTTTAAAATTCCTGAACCAGCGACAGCATTCAGTCCAATAGAAGCAATAGATGATAGTATTGCCATATTTTGCAAGATTTCATTTGCTCTAGTCTGACCATAAATGCTTACTAAATAATTACGGAATTCGGTATTTTGTGTTAGATAAAGTGCTGTGTCATTGCTTATCATAGCTATCCCCAAAATTGCTCTTGCAGCATTTAGAGTTCTTAATGCTGCTATTAACTCACCAAATCCAACTGCTAATGAAATTGTGTACAATACAACAATAAATACATCTTCAGCAACTTTCGTACTTTCTTTTTCTAAAATATAATCGATAAATCCAGCAAAAGTGAAAAAATTCTGTCCTACATATGTAGCATCAGATGTTAAATCTATAAAAGTGGGATTGTGATAAAAATGTATAGATACCAAATCAAAATGATTTAATTCAAATGTTTTTTCTTTTATTTCAACTGGTACTTCATCATATCCACACATAATTGGTATGCCGGCAGTACTTGTGTAATAAACTTCTTTTAACTCTGTTTTTAATATGATTTTTTCTTTAATTTCTAATTTTGCATCAGTATTTTGGATTATTTGATAAGTTACTCTTTCTTTTTTTGGCTCATTTTTAAGCTGTTTTTCTCTCCAAATAAATTGAGCTTTGGTTATTTCTTTTAATTGCTCTGGGGTATAGAGGGTAGGGACATTGATTGCAATATTGTTTTTCAATAGAACTATTCGTTGTAATTCTTTAACAAAAAAAGTGAAGTTATCCTTTCCGGCATAATCATCCATTCTATAAAATAGCATTTTGTAGAGTGTTGTATAGCTCGTATCTAGTAAAACTCCTTGGTGGTCTTTATATTCAGATTTTATGACATTTGTGGAAGCAAGTTTTTTCAAAAAAGAATCAGCATCGTCTTTACTTGTAAAAGATTTTAATATATAAATTGCTAAATCTTCTTTATGAACAAATCCAATAGAAAAATTAACCCAATACCAGTTCATCAATGCCTTTTTTTCAACTAAAATTTTTAAGATGCTAATTCTTTGATCAACAGTTAATAATGTTAGCATGTTATGACGGTACATAACATCGATAGCTATAAACAATTGTTCTTCGTGGCCTAGTTTACTTATCTCTGACTTGTATTTTTTAAGCATTTTAAGCCATAATTCAAGGCCTTCTTTATATTTTAAAAATTCGCTCCTTGCGTATCCATTTTCAGATTTATGAAAAGTAAATTTGGTTGTATCAACACCGGTTAAATTAAAATTTAAAAAGGCTTCGGCGGTTTTTTCTCCTGCACTTTTTAATAATGAAGCAATTTCACCAATAAGCCTTATATCTTCTCCATTAGTATCATAAAAGATTTGATCTTTAAAGGCATCAAAGAAATTTTTTGCATGGGTTCCATTTTCAAATGTATTGCATGAGCTACCATGAGCTGGAGCGTTTGGTGCTTTTACAGGATTTACTGGTATAGCGTAAGGATTTGTATAAATCCATGTAAACCTATTATAACATAATCCGGTTTCATCTCTTAATATACCATATATTTTATCATTAAATTGAGCACGAATTAATTTGTCGTATTTCTTAAAAGCAAAACCTGCCCATAATGCTTTTTCAACACCATCATATTTATCACCTTCTTTATGAACTTCTTTTGCTTTTAATTTATTAAAATATCCTTCTTCTACATAATCTAGAAACACATTTGATTTAAAATCAAAAAGGGCAATATTTTTTTGACCTTCATATATAAATGTGACTGCCTTACCTTGTTTGTTGAATCCTATATTATCAATACCTCCAAAATTAGAGGCTTTTACTACTAAGTCGTTTGCTAAAACAACAGCATAATCTTCCATATTTATATAATAATTTGTTCATCAATTAAATTATCGCCCTCAATCCCAACTGAAATAGGTGGCATGTACTCACTATAACCTTTGCTAAAATGATATTTCCGATCTAATGAATAAACAAAAACATTAGTGTCAGGTTTGTAAAGTTTTTTCGTTCCCTTTTCGCTTTCGGCAACGATTGCCACTTTGTATTTTTGATAAGAAATATTTTCGGGAGAAACAAATTCATTTTCATCTTCGAATAAATCAATTAGAAATAAACGAGGATTTTTTAACCCAAGCGTAATTAAAGCCTTAAGGATATTATTTTCAGTTTTGGTTAATCCTAAAATAATTTTGCCAGGTATAGTACTATCAAAAGTTTTGATTTCTAGTCCATTAATGGTCTCTGTGCCGTCTGTAAACGGCTTTAAATTGTAAGAAAATGGTTCTGGTAATTCATAAGTCTTATTTTTCGAGACAGCTCCACTTGCAGAAGCACTGGTTTTAGTATCAGGCGTGGTACTTCCAGTTGCAGAAACAGCATTATTCATCACTTCACCAGCTTCAGTAAGATAAGTTACACGAGTAACAGTTGGTGTAGCCTCAATTCCGGTTTCGATAACGTCGTTTACCGTTAGTGTTTGTGCTACAGAGATACCTTGTTGTTTCTTGTCGTAAAACTCATTGATGAGGTTTAGTTTTTCAGAAGTCATTTTAGAAAAACTAGTATCACCACTTAGTTTTAATAAAGGTTGTGCGTCAATTAAACTAAAAACATCATCAAAATAGTTGGCTTGCCTTTTTAAGATAATCGGTTCACCGTTGACATCAAGAGTTGTTTCAGAATCATAAGTATTAATTTTTCCCTGATAAAGTAATATGCTTAGTGATGCAATATTTTTTCCGGCTGTAGCAGGTGTGGTAAGCTGTACTGTTGAGGTAAGATTTTGATAATTACCCTCGGTATCGGAAGGTAATCGCAAACCATCGGCATTGATAAAATTGTCTTTTTGTGCGTTAGCTACGTTTGCAATTTGTCCGTAGAATGCGGTATTGTTATTATTATCGGTTACCAATTGCAAATACAGGTTGTTTGCAGTAACAATATTTGCCTGTTGTTGTGTATTAATTAAAACAGGCCAGCCAAGAGTCCCGTATTGAGTTTCTGTCATCGGAACAATTTTCGTGGTTGCATCTTCAAGCAATCCTGTTTTTAGATTATTGGCTCCGGTTTCACTTATTTTGTAGTTGCCATAAAAATCATAACTACGAGTACGATCGCTCTGGATATAAACATACCAATTGTTCTTGGTGAAGAATTTACCAATAATGATATCAAATATGGCAGAGCCTTTTACTTCTGTTGGAGTTCCGGCAGTCATTACACTCACACTTTCTTTAGGTACAAATAAACCGTAGAAAGCAGCAATATCAATAAATTGAGTACTTTGCTCACGCAGTAACTTCTTGTTGGCATCAGTACCACTTAAAGTAATTTTAGCCTCGTTGCTACGGGCATAGCTTAAATCGAAAGTAAACTCACCGTTATCAAAATTGTGTTTGTAATCACCGTAGTTTAGTACAACATCAATCCCGCATTCACCTGCAGCAAAATATCCTAATGATTTACCAATGTCGATCATTGGCAGTTCAAAATCATCTTTTTCATCAAAAGTATTACCAGCGGCTACAAATTCAGATTGCTTAAAAAAGAATGCTGACAATGGAATTGATAAATCGGTGATGCTTTCATCATAACCAATATATTTGGCTGTAAATGGCGGTATAGGTAAAGGAGTGACTCCATCTTGGGCTTTTCGATCTCCGTGAAAAGCATTAAAGTCAGCATTTATCTTAGTGATAAAATCAGATGAGGTTCCGGTATTGGATGAGTTGATTGTACCTGCTGTAAAAAAATCGCTTTTTTGTAAACCTCTGTATATAAAGTATTTTACATTTAATCCTTTAATAGGTTGTTTATAAGGGCGAAGAATAAGGTTTACCTTATTTGAATTACCTGTTTGAGGTTGTATTAAAACAACACCTTTACAGATCGAATAAGCTTTTTGAGGAGTAGCAACACTGAATTTTGAGGTTAGGTTAAATTCAGCATCGTTTACTGGTCCAAAAGATTGAGCCTGGCTTTGGGTAAAGCCCCCGGACTCTGTGAAAAAATGAGACGTTGCAGACATATATTGTGGTGTGAAATTATTTAAAATTGTAATCGTGGCTAGAGCAGCCTGTAGAATCTAAGAATTAGCCTGCTGATGTAATAAACCAACACCAGTAAAAAAATCCTCCCCAGCCAAATTTGTACTTTTTGCCAAAAGGTCAATTGATTTACAAATTTTGTGGTATTGATGGTTTTTACTTCGATCTCTTTTACTTGTTGAGATTTCCAATGAGCGTAGAGTTTTTGTTCTTCCAGTTGGCAGTCTACAGTTAGTTTATTGTTATCAAGACGAACCTTTGGGCTTTTTAAGCTACGCCCTGGTTCGGCTTGAGTAACATTTTGTATGGTTATTTTCCCGTTCTGGCATGCTAGTAATGCTCTGAAGGAGCTGCTGTCTTTTTCGATTTTAAAAACAGTATCGTGAAGCATTTCTTTGATAGTGATTGTCTTGGTTTTGTCTTCGCTTAGAACCGGTTTCGGGCTTGAGCACGAAACCAGAACTAAGACTAGAAAAAACAAAAAAACAATTCGTTTTAGATTTCTGGTCATATAATATATTTTGAAGTTTACAGGAAGAAGAGTAGTGTTTTCTGCTTGTTTGCCAGCAGTTGTTTCCCATTGAGACAGCAAAGATTGACCGAAAGTTGTTCTTAAAAAAATAGATGCAAAGCGCTTGTACTCATGTGTTCTGGTAGTGTACAGAGTTGTAAAGCAAGTAAACTATAGTTCATTTCTAAAATCATCAATAGTGATTTGTAGCTGTAGTTATTTAAGAGAGTTGATTCTCAAAGTTTAGTTTGTTTTTTGATTTCATCTTCAATCCTTTTTAGTTCAATAGTTACCGACGTACATAAGATTTCATACAGCGTTGTACGTGAAATAGGGTAGACAGGACAAATATATTTTCGCCAAACCACAGTAGTGGGAATATCTTCGGTTTTGTGTTTGTAATACAGATCTTTAATCAGTTTGTAGCGTAAGAGTTTGTTTCTTTGAGTGCCCAGACTTCTGTTGGTTGATATTGACATAAGATTTAGGAATAAATAAATAGTTGAATTAGTATTTAGTTTTTAAGCATAGTTGTCCCTATTGTTTTAAAGATTCTTTGAAACAATTTGTTATGATTAAATAGTTTAATCGTTTTATAATGAATATGATAGGGTAAGGGGATGTTAATTATATCTCAGAAAATGATATAACTTCCTAAAGCAATAGTATTAGCCCTTATAAGTTGCTTTCGTATGCTTTTTGAATCGGGGATTCTTAATAACTATAGTTTCATACTGAACAAAAGCCTGAAGTTCTTTAAGAGATAAATTGCAGCTATAAATCCAATTACCTTTTGGATCTTTAGAAATAGTCCGACCATTTATTTCGTAGCTTTTATGATCAGTAATTGGTTTTATCCTTACGCTCATTTTTGTATTGTTTAAATGTTGTATTTATTTTAAAATTGATCCACTCTCGGAATAATAATATAGGTTTGAGGTTGGTAATAATTAGCAGGAAAGCTAATAGCAATATGGTACTGATGTTGTTTGTTGATTCCATTTTATAAATCTGTTTCGGGTTTTTGGTAATCAAAAGGATCCTGATTACTTGGTTTATAGTTATAAATAGCAATAAGTCTTGTTACTTCCTGTATTTTGGTTTCTATTTGTACTGAAACCGGCTTAGGTTCTTCCTCTGGATTAGAGAGTATGTGCAGCCATTGAAAACGTTCTTGGTTAATGCAAATTCTTTCGCCTACAGTAAATGTTTTTATTTTTTCGGTACAAAATTGAAGTGATAAATAAAGTATGGCAATTCGATTTTCTATTTGAATTTTATTCATGACTTTTATCTAATAAGGCGGTTCTTAATTTTTTCAGGTCCGATTCTATCAAATTGCGTTCAGAACTGTGTGGGTTTTCAATTAGCCAGGTTTCCAATTCCTGAATTTTGGCTACTATTTGAGAATTTGTCATTTTTGATTGTCGTTATAGGTTAAGTTTTTTTATGCAACATGCTCCATTAATTTTTAGTAACTTTGCTTTTGAATTCGAAACAAATATCGAAACTTATTTCGATTAAACAAATAAATTCGAATGTTTTTTCGATATTATTTTTTAATACGTTAGTTATGAGTGTTATAAATGAAAAGATTAATGATATAGCCATTAAAGAATACAAAGGAAACAATAGTGCCTTTGCAAAAATAATGGGTACAAGCGAGGCTAATATTCGTAATTACAGAAAAGGAACATTACCTAAACTTGATTTTGTAGTTAAGCTACACGAGGTTTTCGAAATAAGTTTCGATTCTCTTTTGTCTGAAAAAAGTAATGAGCATAAATCTAAAATTAAAGTAGATAAACGCTCCATTGATGAGGAGTCGTTAGACTATCAAACACTAAGCTCTGAAAATAAACTATTAAAAGAAAAATTAAATTTTCAAGAAGAGCAAATAGAGTTTTATAAAAATCAGATAACATTTTTGAAAACACAAATTCCTGTGAATAAAGCCCTGAACGCAAAGGAAATTGAGGACGGGCTTAACATCATTGACGAAATTGAAAATCTTTCTTTAAAGAAATCAATTAAATCAGTTAAGTGATTCCATTTCACAAATTAGCAAAGCTTCTAAGAGCTCGATACAAATTTTTCCTTCAAGGAATAACTTACGTAACAATTTAATGTATTCTAATTTTCTAGGGGGCATTGTTTATGTTTTTAGGTTCAAGAAGTAAAATTCGGAATCGCCATAATTCAAAGTTTGAGGTTTCCCGTAAAAACAGAAAAATCTTTCATTTTTTTCGAAGCTTAAAAAAGATAAGCATTTGTTATTTTTAAAGTTAATTATTGCTTATTATTTTCCTACTTGTCAGTTTTTTAACTCATTTTATAAAAAACCTTCATTTGATAAAAATAGGCATGTCATTTTCGCCTTATATTATGTTGTTTTTCTTATTAAAAAAGGGTTAAACTTTTTTTAAAGAATAACCCTGGAATGTTAAAATGAAATTTTTAAAATAATTTCCAATATAATAATGAACCTAATTACGATCAATCGTTATGTAATATCAGTTGTTTGATTGTAAATCTTTCAATAAATTTCTAAGTATATTTTGATGTTTTTTTAATTGGTTTTTGTTCCTGAGGCAACTGTTGTTACAAAACCTGCAGGAACAATAAACCATAATAAGTTTTACTTTTTAAGTAACATCCATGCCGCCATCTCCAAGGGCAAAACTCCCCAATGCTTGCCAATATTGATTAGCGGCAATTTGATAATAATCATTTCCTTAAATTCTTGAGAACTTCCTCTACAAAATCAGTCCAAAAAAATGTAATTCTTTGACAAGATCAGATGTTATATATTTTTGCCCGATGATTACAGGAGCGGATTTAGTGATCTAAATGTCACGTTTGCATAAATCTCTATATAAAGTATCTTATATATAGTCCCGGGAAATGATGTTGATAGGGACAAAGGATGAGGTTTATGCTGTTATTTTCTGCTCCTGCTTGTGGCCACAATGAGTCATCTCTTTCAAATGGCATTTATTCTTTTTACTGGCAAGCTTTAGTCAGTATAATTTTTAGTGCTATATTGTTTTTTAAATTTTAAAGCAAATCTGACAACGTAATAGAGTAGAATTAAAACAATGATTCTTCCAAGCCAGATTTGTACTTTTTGCCAGAAGCTTAAGTAATTGATAAACTTGGTTGTATTAATTGTTTTAACCTGAATATCTTTCACTTGTTTTGACCTCCAATAAGCATATAGCTCCTGTTTTTTTAGCTCACAATCTACAAGAAGTTTATTGTTATCAAGACGAACCTTTGGGCTTTTTAAGCTACGCCCCGGTTCGGCTTGAGTAACATTTCTAAAAACTACTTTTCCATTTTGACATTCAAGTAATGCTTTGTACACACTACTGTCTTTTTCTGTTCTAAAAACAGTATCATGTACTATTTCTTTTAAGGTAACTGTATGCATTTTGTTTTCGCTTAGAACCGGTTTCGGGCTTGAGCACGAAACCAGAACTAAGACTAAAAAAAACAAAAAAACAATTCGTTCTAAATATTTGTTCATACGATTTAGGTGTACTTAATGATGATATTCTGTTGGTTTATAGTCTCAAGAAACCTTTTATGGTTTTGATTTCTCTGGTTCTTCTACAAACCTTGTAACCTTCGCGGCTCCCGGTATCATTAGTATTTCCTTCTATGGTATAAATTATATTATTAGCTATTTTTTCAACTATTCCGGTATGACCAAGGCCTTTTCCTAAATCCAGAATAAAAATGTCACCAACTTTTGGAACAGTTTGTACTAAAAGTGGTCTGGAATTGTACTGATCCAATACGCCTCCGGTTTTCTTTAAAGGGTTTTTTAAATTTGTTTGAGCTGAGGCATTTTGAGCACACCAATAAATAAAAGCCATGCACCAGGAATATCCTCTGGTTAGTCCCACACTTTTTAAATAAATTTCAACTTCAGGACCTGAGTTGCTGTGTTTTGGAATTTCTTCTACACCAATTTGTGCAGTTGCAATTTCTAATGTTTTTTGCGCTAGTGTCATTGTTGTTTTCCGTTTAATTGTTTGAATTTTTGTAACTCATCAACTAACTGTTGGTTGACCATCATTAGTTCCCTATGTTGAATTTCCATAGTTTTAATTGTTTCTGTAGCAGCAGTTAATCTTGCTGTGATATCGTCGAGTAGGTCTCGATAATATTTTACTGCATTTACTGCATTGTCAAGTTCGGCAGCTCTGTCTTGAGCTAGTGATTTTCTCATCGAGAATAACCAGGTAATAAAAGCGGCAAAAAATGCGGTGAGAGTTGGGTAAAGAAATTGTTCCATTTAATGATTGTTATAATACTTCAATATTTTCATTTTCATTTAGGAAACAAGGACTGTTACTTTAATAATTAAGTTCCCGTTTTTCATTTCAATTTCAGCCTTTGTTTCCTTTTGAGATTACAAAGATTGGTCGAAAGTTCTTCTTGAAAAAATGGGTGTGCGCCCCTTGTACAGTTATGTTCCAGAACTGTACAAAGATGTAAAGCAAGTAAACTGGTGATGACTTCCTGAAAAGTGTTTTTGTAATTAAGCAGATGAGGTAGATTCAAAAAAAAAACACCAAAGTATTAACTTTGGTGTTAGATATATTTGCTATTTAAATAGTATAAAATTGTACTTAAACAGCTTTGTTGTTATGAAATATTTGCTATTTCTTTTTCTTCCTTCCCAGCCAAATTATAAATCCGGTAATAGGTAATGTCGCTGCAAAAAGGCAAACCAAAAATGCAATTATTTTGGTTGGTAAACCATAAATACTTCCGGTGTGAATAGGGTAGTTTAAACGTCTTATTTTGTCTCCGGTTGAAAATTTTTCATAAGGTCTTGCTTCAATATTTTCGGCTGTATATTTATCAAAATAAGCAGCGCTTGATTGATTGGGAATAGTCATTTCTATATTCTCTTTAAGAACTAAAATACTATTGATTGTATCTGCTGGCATTCTAATTTGAATATTTCCTGTGTACGGAAAAATGCTATCGGCCTTATTATAAATACCTTGGTAAAAGGCAGTAGTATTGAGTTTAGGATCTATTTTGGTTGGGTTTTCAACTTTGGCCGATGGTTTTTTGGTTGTGCCTTGGGTTAAAAAATAAACACCATTTTGAAACCAGGTAAATGCAAAAGATAATCCTGTTAGAGATATAATGAGTAAAATTAAAAAGCCGTAGAAACCAAAAGTAGAGTGGAAGTCCCAATTGACTCTTTTAAAAGAACCGCTCCATTTTACCTTTAATCTTTGTTTTAAATTTTTAGCTTTTTTTGGCCACCATAAAATAAGACCGGAAATAAGCATAAATGTGAAGATTAAACAAGAAGTTCCCATAATAATTTCGCCAGATTCTCCCAGTAATAATTGTCTGTGTATGGATAAAACCACAACAAAAAACCTGCTTTCTTGAGGCGTTGTTGCCAGAACTTTTCCTGTATAAGGATCAATAGAAAAAAAATGTGCTTTTTTATCTGGATCCTTTCCTAAAATCTGTATTGTGCGAGAAGGATCATTAAAAGTATATATACGGGTTATCTTTTTTATCGCGTATTGTTTTTGAAGAATATCTACGCAATAATCAATTGTTTTTTTCGAATTTCCTATTGTAGAAACATTATAATATTCTGGATTTATGGCCTTATCAATTTCTTTTTCAAAGACTAAAATACTCCCTGTTAACGCGGCAATAAAAATAATTAAACCAGAGCCAAGTCCCAGCCATAAATGTAGTTTGCCAATATTCTTTTTAATTTTTTTCTTCATATATGCTGTTTTCTGCAATCAGTGAATTAGATCTAGGAAATGGATTTTACTCATGTTATAATACAACTGATTGTTTATTCGAAAATTCTGGCACAAATTTATGCTTATTTAGACTTAATACAGACTGTCTTTCAAAAAAAATAAACTTTTTTTCATCTAAAACAAAACATTCAGATTTTTAGTATTAGATAAGAAAAAAGAAAGTCCTTACATGGGTAATTTACGGGTTAAATTTATTGATATTGTTACTATGAACAATTAGTAAGATAATTGAAGATTGCATTTAATGATACTAAAAGGCAGATAAAATCATTGATTTATGTGATTAAGAGGATGTAGGAGTTACGATTCTGTAGAATAAATAAAAAATATTACTTGTTAAACAACTATTAATTTTTATTTTTGCACTGTTTTTATTAATTCTAAATAAAAACAAAATATTAACCAAAATCCAAAATCAATGAAATATCTTAGTTTAAGAATGTCAAAGTTTTTACTTATTATTGGCGTTTTATTTTCGACCTTTTCTTCTTTTGCGCAACAAAATCATGGAAAAATAAAAGGACAAATCACAACTTCTGACGGCAAACCTGCATCAGATGTAAATATAAAGCTTAAAGATTCAAAATACGGCACCACTACCAACGAAGATGGTAATTTTGAAATTAATAGGGTAAGAGAAAATAGATACACATTACAAATTTCTCTGGCAGGTTATGAAACTTCAGAAAAAGAAGTTACAGTTGAAGACAATAAGACTGAGATCGTAAAGGTACAGTTAAAGGTTTCTAATAAAGAGCTACAAGAAGTGGTGATT
Organism: Flavobacterium sp. JAS; assembly: GCF_020991455.1. Classification (GTDB taxonomy): domain Bacteria; phylum Bacteroidota; class Bacteroidia; order Flavobacteriales; family Flavobacteriaceae; genus Flavobacterium. Next base: position 199,032 of record NZ_JAJMOX010000007.1, on the reverse strand, counting down.
AATAATAGAAAAAGTCTTCTTTCTAAAAAAACGCAATATGTTGCGAGAATGCCTCTTAAAAATATAGAAAATCCTCAGGTTTATAACGTAATACACAAAGAGCTTATACAGGAACAAATTGTTATCGATGCTGCGGGTGCGGTAAGAAATGCACCGGGAGTTGTACCGCTTAATTATCCATCAGGAGGGTTTGCTGTTATTTTTAGAGGTTTTACGGTAGGAATTAATTCTCGAAACGGTATGGAAACACTTTCAGGAAGATCTACAGTTGGGATTGCTAATGTTGAGCGAATAGAGGTGTTAAAAGGACCTTCAGGAACTTTATTCGGTTCATCTGCTTCTTCTTTTGGAGGGGTTGTGAATTTGGTTACTAAAAAACCTTTTGAAGCATCAGCGACCGAGGTTTCTTATACAGGCGGAAGTTTTGGTTTGAACCGACTTACTGTCGATATTAATACTCCTTTGACTAAAGATAAAAATGTGCTTTTCAGACTTAACGCGGCTGTCAATAGTGAGAAAAGCTTCTTGGATTATGGGTTTAATAAAACTTTTTCTTTTACGCCAAGTATTACTTTTAAAGCAAGTGAAAAACTTACATTCAGTATTGATGCTGAGCTTTTTAAGGTTAATAATACCAAGCCATTATTCCCAACAGTTGCCGCTGCATCCGGAATTACCAATGTAGCAGATATAAAGTTAGATTATAAAAAGTCACTGGTACATGATGATGCTGATGCAAAATCTTCTTCATCAAAAGCATTTGTTCAGGCGGAGTATCAAATATCTGACCGATGGAAATCGACTACTTTGTTTTCTTATGTAAATGAAGATTTAGATTATAGTTATCAGGTTTTACCAACCTGGACTTCGCCAACTACGGCTACGATACGTGCGACACTTTTTGGACCTATTTCGAGTAATTATACTAATGTTCAGGAAAATATTAATGGTGAATTCACGACAGGAATTTTAAAACATAAAATATTAGTTGGTGCAAACTACAGGTATTATACAGATACTTTTTCTTCTGCACCAACTCCTGCGGCTCCCTTTAGAACAATTGATGTGGCTACCAATTTTGCTCCGATTAGAAGAAGCGAAATTGATAAAGTATTGTTGGCTCCGGTTATCAGAGCAGGTAGAGACGAATATACTTTTAGCGGATACGCTTCTTATGTATTGGGTGTTGCAGAGAGATTATTTGCAATGGCAAGTTTACGTTTAGATAATTTTGATCGAAAAGAGAGCGGAACTGTTCCGGGTTATAGCCAAAACTCTTTGTCACCAAAACTAGGAATTGTATACCAAGTTGTTAAAGATCAGATTTCTATTTTTGGAAATTACATGAACGGGTTTCAGAATTTAGCTCCCGTTACACAACCTTCAGGTGAACAATTGATATTAGATCCTCTTTATGCCAATCAATATGAAGCAGGTGTAAAAACGGAATTGTTTAATAAAAAATTAAGTGCTACGGTTAGTTATTATAAAATCACGAATGATAATGCCGTAATAAGACAAGCTGATTTAGTGTACCAACAAGATGGTAAACAGGTCAGTAAAGGTGTTGAATTTGAATTTTTGGCCAATCCGCTTCCTGGTTTAGATATTACAGCAGGTTATGCTTATAATGATAACCGTATTGTAAAAACAAATGCTGCCAACAAAGCTATCGAAGGCAATAAAGCACAAGATGCACCGGAAGATGTGGTAAACTTTTGGGCTTCTTATAAATTTCAAACTGTTTTAAAAGGTCTTGGTGTTGGTGTTGGAGCAAATTATGTAGACAAAAGTTATATGTCAACTGCGAATACTTTTTATATTCCATCATATACTATTTACAATCAAACTTTATTCTATGAGCAATCCAACTGGAGAGTGGGAGTTAAGGTAAATAATTTTAGCAATAAAAAATATTGGAGTTCATGGGGAGCACCTCAGCCTCCTGCAAATTTCTTAGTAAATCTGACTTTTAAATTTTAAATTTTACTTTGACTAAAACTAAAAAATCACCTCTGTTAAAATATAGAGGTGATCTTTTTTTAATATTAATGACAGGTATTTATTGTACCAAAATCTCTGACTCTAAAGATTCTTTGATAAGAGGATAATTTACTTTTCCGTTTGCTGTTAATGGCACATCAGTTATGTGATTGATTTTGATAGAACTGGCATGCAAATGAAGTTTCGTCTTTAAGGCTTGTACAATCGTCTCTTTGTTTAAATCAGGATCTGTATATAAAACAGCCAAATGTTTGTCGTTAAGATCCAGACAAATAAAGGTTTTTCCGCCTAGTGTATCTTTTAACAAAAGCTCGATTTCATCTAAATTGATTCGGGTACCAAATAACTTGACAATTCGTTTTAATCTTCCGGTTATATAATAATATCCTTCAACATCTTTTCTTGCCTGATCGCCGGTATGAAGTTTTTCTTCCTGATGGTAAAATTGCAAATCAGCTTTTCTTTCGGCATAACCGCCAAAAATATTGGGACCATAATAAATTAGTTCCGAGGTTTTATCATCGATCTCAAAATGTCCATTTTGAATTGGTCGCCCAATAGAAGCCCTTTTTCTCAGTAAATCTTCAGGAGGTAAAAAAGCCATACGTCCGCTTGCTTCAGTTTGTCCGTATTGTGCGAAGAATTTTTTACCGAATCTTTCTGTATATTCGGCTATTACTTCGATTAATTTATGATTTATGATTCCGCCGCCGTGCGTAAAATAGCGCAATGATGGGTAGTCTTTCTTAAAGAAACCAATACTGTAAAGCATTTCATAAAAATAGGGAACTCCGCCAAGGGTAGAATAACCATAATTTTTTAAATCGTACCAAAATTCCTTTTTAAAAACATCTTTATCGGTACAAATAATTTGATGTGCTTTTATACAATTGGTATTAAAAATTGACATTCCGTAAACAGAATTTATAGGAACATTCAGAGGTACAACATCATCATTTTTAACGGGCAGATATTCCAGAATCGATTTGGCATTCTCGACAAGGTTTTCATCGGATAAACGCACAAATTTAGGAGATCCTGTTGTTCCCGAAGTACTCAATAAAACCTTAACTTTTGGATGAATTGGATAAATCGAATTTTCTATACGTTTGAATAATTGTATAGTATCAGATGCATCAACAATATTATATCCTTCAATTTCACTTCGGGATGGATCAAAAATATAATATGGGGTATAACTTTCTTCTAAGTTTTTTTTGAATTCAGCGTTTACACCCAATCCTAATAATGCAATTGTAAAGCGGCTTTGATAAAAATTTAAAAATGTTTCAACTGCCGGCAACTGATTGTCGTTATAAATAAATACAAGAGAACGCAGGTTGTCAATTTCCAGCGATTGGTGAATTTCTTTTATAGATTTAGAAAATCCGGTAGCAGAATCTGTAAAAGTAAGTTTTTCGTTTTTCCTGATTAAATCGTATAGTTCCATAAGTTTAGGTCTATTCTAATTAATTTCGAATCCGTATTTTTTAAGGATATCTTTAATTTTGGTTACACTTCCCATTTCCAGAATATCTTCCATTTCGATAGAAATATTATATGTGCTTTCCAGTTCTTCTACCAAAACCAAATGGCTCATAGAATCCCATTCGGCTATAGCCTGATATTCTAATTGGTCGTTTACTTGCTCAACAGGAATTTCAAAAGCTCTTGCAAATACTCCGTGTAATTGTTCTATTGTACTCATTTTTCTATTATTTAAATTAATTGATATTTTTAAATTTGTGTTTCTATGTGTTAATTTTTCACGCAGATTTTAAAAAGATTTAAAGCAGATGTGCACAGATTATTATCTCAAAATGAATCTGCAAAATCTGCGTGAAACAAAAATCTTTGACTTTTTTTATTTTACTAAACTTTGGTATGTTTCCATTTTCCTTTTCGGAAGACTACAATACAGGCAACGGCCAATACAATTTCCGAGATAAGAATCGCTGTAAAAACACCATTTGATCCTAGGTCAAACGTGATTCCTAAAGCATAGGCAAGCGGAATCTGAACGATATAAAACATTAGGATATAAAGCCAGGTTACAACTTTGACTTCGCCCGCAGCGTTGAGCGCTCTTGAAATAACCATTGTATATCCAAGAAGGATATAAGCCATAGAAATAAGATGGATATACATCGTACTAAAGGAAATAACCTCTGGAATATCTGTAAAGATTTTTACAACAGGCGTGGCAAGAAAAATCCAACAGATTCCAACCAAAACAAGAAATCCCATGTTGAGCATTCCGGCTCTCCAAACTGATTTTTCGGCTCTTTCGGGTTGTTTTGCGCCAAGATTTTGTCCGGTTAATATTCCTGCGGCATTCCCAAGTCCCCAAGCCGGCATTGTGGCGATCGAAGTTACTCTTTGTGCGAGAATATATCCAGCCAATGCATTTGGTCCAAAATGCGACATAATCTTGATCATAAATACCCAGCTTGAAGCCGGAATAATAAATTGAACCGTTCCGCCAAAAGCGAGTTTTGCAACTCTTTTGAAAATAGCCAGATTGAATACTAATTGTGCCAAACCGATTTTCATTACCGTTTTGCCACCTACGAGATACCAAGCCTGATACAATACTCCAATAACTCGGGCAATTAAGGTTGCCAATCCAACACCAAGTAAACCGTAAGCCGGAATTGGTCCCCAGCCAAAAATAAATACCGGGCATAAAATAATGTTTATCGCATTTGATAACCAAAGTATTCTCATTGCCGTAGAAGCGTCACCCGCACCACGAAAGATTCCGTTAACTACAATGCGCAGAATCAAAAATCCGCTTGACGCAAACATGACAATTCCGTATGATGTTCCTTCCCGAACCATCGCGTCCGAAAGCCCCATAGCGCTCATAATATCAGTAGCCCAAATAGAGCAAATAATGCTTATAAGTACTGCAATTGGTACTGTTACATAAATTACCTGCATGGCAGTCTGACCTGCGGCTTTGAACTTTTTCTCACCAATTCTTCTCGAAATCATCGCCGAAGCCGCAATTCCAAGCCCTATTGAAACCGAATAACAAAACGTAATAAAAGTGGTTGTGGCACCTGCAATAGAAATAGCATTTGTGCCTAATCGACTCACAAAGAAAAGGTTTGAACAAACAAATAAAGATTCCATTAAGAGTTCTGCAACCATTGGAACAGACAACAGAATAATGGTTTTGTTGATACTTCCTGAAGTAAAATTGCTTTCGCTTCCGGCAAGAGAACGCCTTAAAAGGCCAAATAAAGAGCGTGTTTTTAAAATTGCTTCTTTCATTAGTTTTCTTTAACGATTAACGATTCCTCATTGATTAATTGATAGAGTGGATTTGGAATAAAACCGCTTTTTTTCATGTGTGGAAAACCAGCCGTTTCTTCATATCCATTATACAAACGTCTACTATTGAAAATAAGACGTTTAAATTCCGGAATGAATAAATTGTATTTATCGAACATTTCTTGTAATTCCGGATGTTCTTCCTGAAATTCTACAATAATGTCGTTAACGCAATTCCAAAAAGAAACTTCAGAATAATTTGCAGTTGTTATTAAGATATCGCTCAGGTATCTGAAGAATGCATCAAAAACAGCAATTAATAGCACTAATGGAGCATTTTCAGGATTTGGAGAAGCATTAAACATATTGTCTATGAATTCCTGCGGAAGTTTTTTCTTTCCTTCTTCATTAATTAAAATATCACCTACAAAATCCTGCAAAGCAATTCTCGTTGGCACATAATCCTTTAGAATAAGAATCACATTTTGCCCGTGCGGATCTATGCATAATGAGTGTTGGTAATAAATTTGAAGCACCGGTTTTAGATATGCCGTCATATAGGCTTTTAGCCATTGTTCTGTCGAAAGCCCTGATTTTTCGATTAGTTCTTCGACAAGGCTTTTACCATGATCATCAACATAAAGTAAAGCCGCCATGGTCATTAAATTTTCGCCATGTTTTAGAAAATTTATCGGACTTTCTCGCCACATAGCGCCCAGAAATTCATTGTACTGATAAGGAGGGTTTACAATTTTGCTGTAACTTGGATGTGTGTATGAAACCGAAACAACTTCGCCCAAAAGCACAACGCCCATTTTTTGCAAATGCGGATCTTTTTTAAGTACGTCTTTAATATATTCCGTAAGACGTGGCGCAATCGATAATTGTCTCGGACACAAACCTCTGATATGACTTGTGTTTAAGATAGACATCGACGTTTTTACGTAATGTTTGCTCGGGTTACTTTGATTAAAAAAAGTGCGAATACTTTGTTGCGGACTGTAAATATCCTCGGTTAATTCTAACGGAATAAGATCTTTAGAGGCAATATCATTGGCAAACTGCATCACCAATTTATTCTGCCATTGCCATAAATGCACGGGAATAAAAATATAATCGTCCGGATTTACTTTTGACTGAATTAGCTTGTTTCTAAAAGCTTCTATTTTTTCAGAACCAATTTCATTCTCGTAGAAAGTTTGATCGTTCATGTCCGTTTGCAGGCGCAAAGTCGCTCTGTTTTTATGAGCTGCAATCCAGACTAAACGTGTTTTTTGACCAGATTCCGGAGTGTAATTTTCATAATCTTCAGAGTCAAAACCAATTCGGCCTTTGTTTACAATTACCCACGGATGACCGTCGAGACTATGTTCTATAGTTTGAAAATCGGCATCAGCCAATTTTGCGGCAGACAAACGACGTTTCGAATGTATGAAAGCATCAGCATATAAGGTATGGAGTAATTCTTCAATATAATGAGCAAGTGTGAATGAATTGATCCCGAAAGTTTCCTGGAGTTCCAGAAAGAAACTCGGTACATCAACATGTTCTAATTTTTGTTCATTTTCAATTTTATGAAGACTTTCTTTGACGATGTGCCAGTAATTTAGAAACCTTGGATAAGCCGAAAAACTGTAATAAATGTTTTCTTTATCGGTTTCTAAAATAAAATGGGTCAGACCATCTTTTTCACGACCCGTTATTTGTGGTTTTGCCACATCTTCACGCATCAATTCTGAGATACTTTTGGCCAGTAGGTTTCGATTTACTTTATCCCAAATAGCTGAGTTGAGATGCTGTGCGTCTTTGAATATATTTTCTGGGGTTGTCATTTTTTTCTAATTATTTAATTGCTCGTTTAACATGTTGCGGTTAATTAATTTTAACACATAGACACATAGATTCTGAAAACTCAAAATAGGCGTTTCACTTATTCCAAATTCATATAGCTATGTGAAAGAAATTTATTCTTTTTATATTTTCTTTTGTACACATAAAATCTATGTCTCTTTGTGTTAAATAAAATCTTTAGGAGTTTCACGCAACGGGTTGCTCGTTTATTAATTCCAAAACATTTGCTTCAGACAATTGTGATGTTGTTTTTTGGATACCAAATTGTTGAAAAGCAATTCGTTTTTCGACTTTATAAACTTCACGATTTGCCAATTGATTTATGATCCAGGAATTTCTGTAAGCGCCCATTCCCAAGTCGGGAGTAGAGAGTCCGTGCGTGTGTAATTCAGCATTTTGAACAAAAATATCAGTGCCGTTTTTGTCGATTGTGTAATTACGATTTACATTAAACAAACCATTTTCTAAACGATTGATTTTGCTTTCAATCCCAGAAAGAATCGCCGGCTCTTTGTATTTATAACCCGTTGCCAGAATTACATAGTCAGTTTGATCTTCAAAAGGCTGATCCAGTTCTGTGTGAGTGAAATCCAGATTATAGGATCCGTCAGCTTCTTCATTTACAGACGTTAGGCGCATATTCGAACGCAATTCTACATTTAGAGGTTTGTCTTCTAAACTCATCTCATACAAACTATCAAAAATTTCGTTGATTAATTCCTGATCAATTCCTTTATAAAGCCCGTGTTGTCTGGCAAGAAGTTGTTTTCTTTTTTCTTGGGATAAACTATGAAAATGATCCACGTATTCAGGAGAAGTCAGTTCCAGAGTAAGTTTAGATTTATTATCCAAAGGAAAAAAGTGAGACGAACGCGTAAACCATTTCAGTTGCAATCCATTTTCGGTTTCAGGCAAAAGATCGCGGAAAACTTCGGCAGCACTTTGCCCCGAACCAATAATAGTAACCGATGCATTTTTGCCAATGCGTGATTTGAAATACAAATAGTTTGAAGCGTGAATAACATTATGTAACGATTCCTGATCGATAAATTCCGGTATATGAGGCGAAGTTCCTGTACCCAAAACAATTTTATGGGCATAATAAGTTGCCGTTACGCAGGTTTGAGTATTGATAACTACGATTTTGTAGACATCATCAGCATGATCTATCGAAACAACTTTGTGTGAGAATTTGCAATTTGACAACTCAGAAGCGACCCATTTGCAATACTGGTTATATTCTCGTCTGTAAATAAAGAAGTTTTCACGGATGTAAAATTTATACAAACGACCACTTTCTTTGATGTAATTTAAAAAGCTGTATTTATTGGTAGGATCGGCCATGGTAACCAAATCTCCTAAAAACGGAACCTGAAGCGTGGCGTTACTCATCATAAGCCCTGGATGCCAGTCAAAACCTTCTGACTGATCAAAAAACAGTGCTGATAATTCTTCAACAGGTTCGATAAGTGCCGCAAGCCCAAGATTAAAAGGACCAATCCCGATGCCTATTACCGAATATATTTTTTCTGTACTCATTGTGGTATTTTTATAAATTAGACTTGAGGTGCTGAAACTGCATTATTTTGAAATTCTTTGGCAGCAGGAAATTTTGCCCAATACCATTCTCTGTAACAGAAGTTTAGATTGGCTTTTTTATGTGGCATTTCGATTACTTTTTCGATTTTAAAACCTACGTGAGCTTTATTCATCATTGAGGCAATTGAATCTACAGAGCCTTCGCCCACCATTTTACCAACCTTTTGTTCTGCCAAAACAAAATCCATCATCGATTGTGTTACCGGCGAAACGTATTTTTGTTTTGGATCAGTTGGCGCAATGAATAAATGGGTTCCATAATCTGATGGTAAAACCTCATAATATTCCCCCACAACATCACGACTTGCCCAATATATTTCAATATTAAAAGTAGGAACTCCGTTTGCCTCGCCAATATAACTGTGCGAATGATCGCCCGGAATCAACATTCTGTAATAGGCTTCGAGTTCACGAATTGGCCAGTTCATTTGCCAGATTTTCAAGGCATGTTCGCGATGAAACCACTGGTGAAGCATCTCTAAATCTCTGTCAATATCTACCGGACGCAAGGTGATGGTCACGTTTTCTTTCTCAAAAAAACGACTAAAAACCGTTGTGTTTTCTTTCGGGTTAATTAGTTTTTTAGAGAAAAAGTGTTTGTTTAAAGGATTTGGATATGCTCTGTAAACCGCCGGATTGGTTCTTGGCGCACTGGCTTCATCCATATTGTTTAAACTGGTCAGAAGATTTCCTTTTACGACTAATTTTGCACTATTGGTAAAATGAGAAACTAATCCTGTTGTATCTGAATCTTCTTCTTTTTTTAAAGCTTCGTAGAGAAGGTTAAGCAATACAGTTTCATCGGCAAGTCTATTTTTGCCCAGAATATTTACAACTCCAAACAAATGATTTACTAAAAGATAATATCCCCAGAAATCAATAATTCTTTTTTCGGCGATAAAAGATCTGCTGTCTTTTCCAAAATCTGGAATCAAACGCTCCAATTCTTCAACTTTTCCCTGACGGAAAAAATAGCCCTGATTGTCTCTAAAATAGAGTTTTGCAGGAAAAAGATTTTCGTCAAATTCTACAAGCATGTTTTGTTGGTGAAATTCAGATCCAAAACCATATTCATTAAAAACTCCAACCAAAGGAGTTATAGTAATATTCAAATATTGTTTAAACCAGGAAAGTGCAGTTTCTGTGACAGTTGTATCTTGTCTTTTGGCAGCTTCATTGATAATATTTACGATTCTTGGTGTTTCTCCCAGAATCCCGTCCTGACAAAGAGAAGCGACCATACTCACATTTTTCTTGGCATTTGCTCCATGAAAAGGGTTTTGACGCACGCTTGTACTAAAACCATCAATAACTTTATCATTATAAGAAACTGCAATATAAGCAGGATCAGTAATAAGCTGAATTTGAGGATAATCGTTTTCAATGCCTTTTCCCCAATCGGTTTTCATGAGTTTTGCGGCGTCATAACCACGGTTCAATTCATGCAGGTAATTAACACGGAAAGAGTTGGTTATTTTTACATGCAAAGAGAATTTGTACATCCATTCGCTCTCGGCATTATAAACCGTACGAACAGATGACGTTGCAGTATATGATGGTCCAAACTGCCCTAAACTAAAGAGAAGCTGTTTGGATTGCATTTCTTTTACTTCGGGCAAATCCAGTAAATAATTGGCTTCCCAAGGATGCGTTGGAACTACTTTATATTGGGAATAAAAATCCAATAATTCTTTGGCGTTTTCATTAGCATATTTTGAAATTTCCTTTCTCAGATAAGCAGTCATTAGATAGTCTTCAGCGCTTTTTTCGATTACATTTTCCGGGTGAATCAAGAAAAAGTGCAATGGAAATTTTCCTCCGGTTTCAGGCGAATATTGTAGTAATTCGTCTTTGCTAAAACCTTCTCTGCTTTTTGGCAACGGGTGAACACTATGTCCTAAAATCAAAGATTGTTCAGCTTCTATAAAAGTCTGCTCGGGATTATTGGCAGTTTGATCGCTATTTTTATAATGTTCCAAATAAAGAGCGAGATTTTCAATACTGTTTTCCATACGTTTTTGCGTAGGAACGGCATCCATATCCGGATATTCTCCCAAAGAATTAGCAGCGACAAGTTCCGTAAACTCCATTGGATTTATTTCTCTAAACTCGCCTGTTTCAATATTGCGCAACACAACTGGAAAGCTGAACGAGTGAACACCGCTTTCTGAAAAATAAGTCAGCGGAGCAAAAACTTCGCGTCCAATTGTGCTAAAATCAAATCTTAGAAACGAGCTGTGATCAATAGTCTGCATGAAATCAGCAAGGGTTTGATCGTATTTCGGAAGGCCTTCGTAACGGCTCCAATTGCTAAATTCTCTGCAATAACAATTAAGCAGGGATTTGAAATTTACCTGTTCTGCCAGCTGATAAAAATTAGTTAAGTCTGTGGTATTCATTTCCATTTTGTTTTATAAGGTTAAGTATGTTTTTAATATCATTTAGGGTTGTAAGCGGATTGAAAATGGTGAATTTCAAGTAGAATTCTCCATTGACTTTGGTACTTGCTACGAGAACTTCTCCACTAAAAAAGAGTTTTTCCTTGATGTATTGATTGACTTCGCAAGAGGTAGATTCTGGTGGACCATCAAGATATCGGAATACTAAAACCCCCATATCTGAGTGGCATAAAAGTTCGAAGTTCTGGTCAGCTTCAAGATAAGCCGCTGTTTTTTGAGTCGTTTCAATTATTGTATCTGTAAACTGTCCCAACTTTTCCTTGCCCATATATCGAAGTGTGAACCAAAGTTTTAGCGCATCAAAACGACGTGTACTCTGAATAATCGATTTATTAATCTGAGCCGGAAGTGCGTCATAATTTTGCTCTTTTGGATTTAAATAATCGGCGTGATGCTTGATAATGTTGAGGTGAAGTTTGTTTTTTACGATAAAAGCACTACTGCTTATGGGCTGAAAAAATGATTTATGATAATCTATAGTTACAGAATCTGCCAGTTCGATTCCGTTTAAAAGATATCTGTGTTTCTCTGTTAGTAATAATCCACAACCGTAAGCCGCATCAACATGAAGCCATATATTATTGCGATTGGCAATTGCGGCAATAGCTTTTAACGGATCAACATTTCCGAAATCTGTGGTTCCGGCAGTTGCGGTGATTGCGATTGGAATATTTCCTTTTTCAATTTCCTTCGCGATCGCTTTTTCCAGTTTTTCCGGATCCATTCGATATCTTTCATCAACTCCTACATGCACGATTGCTTGTTCTCCAAGGCCCAGAATCCAGGCATTTTTATGATTACTGAAATGGGCTTTATCCGAAACAAAAACTCTAAATTTTGAAGCATCAGGCGGAAGTCCATCAAGTTTTATATTCCATTTTTGATATTCTAGTGAATAATAATCTCTTGCCAAAAGCAATCCCATAAGGTTACTTTGAGAACCTCCGGCGGTGAAAATTCCGTCGCCATTTTGATAACCAATTTGTTCGCTTGTCCAATCAATTAATTTGCGTTCCATAAAAGTTCCGCCAGCACTTTGATCATAAGTATCTTGTGATGAATTGATCGCGCTTATCAAAACTTCTGCTGCCAACGCCGGTATTACAACAGGACAGTTTAAGTGTGCAATATATTCCGGAAGGTGATAAGCTGTGGCGTGTTTTACATAAATTTCATCGACTTCATCAAGCAGACTTTCATAATCGGGTAGAGGAGAATCAAAGTCTATGGCTTCAATTTTGGTTTTCATCTCGCTGGGTCTGATTCCGCTAAAGGGTTTACGATTGTTTTTTAGAAAATTAGAAACACGTTCCTTTGCCAGTTCTACAGCCTGAGCATATTCGGTACCGGAATTTTGATGGAAAATATCTTTGTAAAAATCTTGTTCAAAGAGAAGTGTTTTATCCTTTTGGATTTCTTCATTGATTAGTGTGGTATTCATAAAATAATTTTTAGGGGTTTAGTTACTTTTATTCGAGATAAATGACTTTTTTAGAGAGTGGAGTTCTCTTTTTTGTGGATGATTTTAAATCTTTTGGATAATATCCGAGATAGAGAATCCCAAGTGATTTTTCATTTTCTGCCAGATCAAATTGTGCTATATAGTCGATTGCAACACTTTTGGTACTCCAAAAACTGCCAATTTTGTGTGCCGTGCAGGTAAGCGCTATATTTTGCACAGCCGATGAAACTGCGGCAATTTCTTCCCATTCCGGCAAGTTAATTTTGGTGTTTTTTACCATAATCACCCCAATAAGGCAAGCTGCATTTAATGGATAATTAGCCAGATAGCGAAGTTTTTCTTTTTGATCTTCAAATGATAATTCGCTGTAAAAATCCTTGTAATAATTGGCCATATATGCTCCATACTCTTTGAGGTATTTTCCCTTTAGAACAATAAATCTCCATGGCTCAGTCATTTTATGATTTGGAGCCCAAGTCGCATTTACCAGAATTTCTTCGAGTAATTTATCAGGCAATTCTCCCTTAATAAATTCATTGGCATAGATGCTTCTTCTATTGCGAATATTCCTGGAAACTTTTTTCAGTTTATCAGAAGAATCTGATTCCTTGATTTTACTGGGTTTGTCCTTGATTTTCATTTTTTTTGGAAATTTTTTTAAGAAAAATCTTTTTAGTTAAGTGAAATACAAATATATTTGTAAGTAAATTTTATTTAGAATAAATAAAAACAGTGCAAGGCAAAAGTATAAATTAATCCGAATAAAAAAAATAAATATTAAAAATTTTATACGAATGCCCGTACAGATTGAAAAACAGGTGTTCAGGATTAGTTTGTAATTGTCATATTGTTAAATAATTAAGTTTTAGTTATCCCTATCTATTATTAACTATAAAAGAATTGAAAAAATGAAGTCACAATCAATGATTGCAGAGGGAAGGCCTGCAGAAACGAGTTTAAATTTTAATATTCCTACAAGACCATTAATTGTAGTAGTTACGCCGCAGGAAAGGAATATTTTATCAAATGTTGGGAATCTTTTGGTAAAGGCATTTGATAATTATGAAAATCCCGATTATATAGCCGCGCTTCATCTTCATGCTTTTCAATTGCTTCCAGAACGTATTAGTAGAATTTTAAGTCAGTTTGGTACTGATTTTTCTGCAAATCAATATGGTGCAATTGTTTTCCAGGGGCTTTTAGAGGTCGATCAGGAAGATTTAGGACCAACACCACCAAACTGGCAAGGTGCTGATTATGCAAAGCTGAATAAATACGGATTTATATGTTCGCTTTTGCATGGCGCAGTGCCTTCTAAACCGGTTCAATATTATGCACAAAGAAAGGGTGGAGGACTTTTGCATGCCGTAATTCCGGACGAGAAAATGGCCGTAACACAAACCGGATCGGGATCAAAAACAGATTTGTATGTACATACCGAAGATGCTTTTTTAAGCAATCAAGCTGACTTTTTGAGTTTTCTTTATTTGCGAAATGAAGAAAGAGTTCCGTCAACTTTATATTCGATTCGCTCTCATGGTAAGATGAATCCGATTATGGAAAAATTATTTGATCCTATTTATCAGTGTCCTAAAGATGCAAATTATGATGAAGATCAAACAATTCCGGGTCCAACGGCTTCTGTTTTGTATGGAAACAGACAGCTTCCTTTTATCCGTTTTGACGCCGCCGAACAAATATTTAATGAAAATGCAGGGCAAACTCCTGAAGCGCTTTACAACTTAACAGAATTCTGGAATGAAGCTAAGGAACTTATAAACAGTGAGTATGTACCAAATTCTGGTGATGTGATCTTTGTTAATAATCATTTATGCGCGCACGGACGAAGTGCTTTTGTGGCGGGACAACGTGAAGAGAATGGCAAAATTGTAAAATGCGAACGCCGACAAATGCTTAGAATGATGAGCAAAACAAGTTTGATTCACATGAGATCTGTAACCCAAACTAATGATCCTTATTTTATTATGGAGGAACATTTGGGGAAAATCTTTGATCAGGATTAAACTCATTTGTGAAAAGGTTTTCTGCAAAATGTGAAATGACTTTACCTTCACATTTTGCAGAAAACCTTTCATTATATATATTCAATAAAGAACATTTTTCACAAAGATTCTAGAAATGAGATATATTCCTGAGTGTTTTTCTCGACTTTTTCTGCGCTTAAATCATGTTCTGCTCCATAAAATGCAAATAAGGGTTTATAATCGGCTTTGATGTAATCAAAAGTGATTTCAAATGGTGCTGTGAGTTGTTCCAGTGTGTATTTGTATCTTCCCTTTGTGCTGTAATCTTCTTTATTTATACCCGTAGAAATGCTTAAAGCAATCTTTTTATTGGCTAGTTTATAACTGCTTTCTCTACCGTAAGCCCATCCGGAGATTATTACTTCGTCGAGCCATTTTTTAAAAAGGGGAGGACAATTGAACCAGTAAAACGGAAACTGAAATATGATCTTATCGTGATTTTCTACTAATTGCTGTTCTTTTTTAATATCAATTTTTTCATCGGGATATAAGCTGTACAAATTATGCAATGTATACTGATCCGGGTATTTACTCAATTCTTCAATCCATCTTTTGTTTATTACGGAATTTTCAAGATCGGGGTGAATTATAACTACAAGTGTTTTCATTATTTTACTATTAAAATTTGTAGCTACAAAGTTCAAACTCGTTAATTAATAATACAATAAGGGACGAATTAGTCATATAGTGATTAATTAATCACTATAGATTTTTCCTGAAAAAACTCTAATTGTTTTTACTTTTGTAGTTCTAAATGATTTTTTATGTATCAACGAAAAATACCTATTGATTATACTTGTGGACTTATTGTAGCTATGGAAGTATTTGGTTCTAAATGGAAATTTTGTTTGTTGGATGAGATTTCAAAAGGCATAAAACGTCCTAAAGATTTGGTTAATGTTATTACCGGAATTACAAAACGTGTATTGCAAAATCAACTTAAGGAATTGGAATTTCATGGACTTATAGGAAAAACAGTTTATAATGAAATTCCGTTGCGTGTGGAATATTATCTAACGGAAACCGGAGAATCTCTTATGCCTTTAATTTCGGCTCTTGATAAATGGGGATTAGAATTTGCGCCTCAATTAAAAAACATCTTAGAAAATCAAACGGCTGAGGTAGAAAGCTAAATTTCTATGGAAGAAGCTTTTTGTTTTTGAATATTATTTAGTTTAAGATTCTTATATTTAAGTTTTTAAATTTATTTATCCAGTGCAATTCTAACTTTTAAAAAAGAATTTAATTGGAAAATTTTAATCCTATAAAATCATATAATTTTGAGTACTACAGAATTTTTTACCCGTCTTGTAATTGCTTTATTTGCTGGATTGTTAATAGGTTTTGAACGACAATGGCATCATAAAGAAACCGGTCTAAAAACAAATATGCTGGTGGCAACCGGCGCGGCAGCTTTTGTTTTGTTGTCTATAAAAGTTGCCGGAACAGCTCCAAATATAGATGTAACGCGTATTACGGCTCAGGTTGTTATGGGAGTTGGATTTTTGGGCGCGGGAGTTATTTTTAGGGAAGGTGCCAATGTACACGGATTAAATTCGGCCGCTACAATATGGTGCAGCGCGGCAATTGGCTGTATTGCTGCTTCGGGATATTTTGCCGAGGCTTTAATTTGTACTTTTTTAGTGGTTATCGTAAACACAGTTCTTGAGCCTGTAGAAAGTTGGTTGAGAAACAGGAAGCAATAGTTTCTTCTTCTTATTATTAATGGCATAAGAACAAGATTATTTAAACATAAAAAAGCCGATTTTCTTATGAAAATCGGCTTTAATTTTTCCTTTCGATAGATGTTTATCTCAAGGCATATCTTAGTTTAAGTCCGTAGGAAACTAATCTTATATCATTTGTATAAGGAGTGCTTAATGTACTATTGTAGTGCAATTGTACAGGTAATTCCGGATTATACTCAACTAGACTTTTGTTATTTTTTTTATCCATTATGTCATTTAATCCATAATCAAGATAAAGTCCAATATAAACAGAACTTCTGTCTCCAATTTTTTGTTTTAAACCAGTTTCAAAAGTAGCAGAATAAGAGGTTTTTGTTTCAAGATCTTGTTTGCTTGTTCTGATATCATCTGTGCTTGCAAATCCTGCAAATGCAGGACCAAATAATTCAACATTGTATTGCGGATAATAACCACTTGTGGTAAGATTCTCCATTTTTGTTTCATATTTTCCGCTTACTGCGAATCCTACTTTAACACCGGCAGCAATATATAATTTTGTTGGTCCCGGATTTTCATATTGAATAGTCACTGGAACATTTACATATCCTAAACATTGTTTTTCTCTTAACTGAGTTGCTTTGTATCTGAATTGAAATGATTCCTCTTCGGCATCAATGGTTGTATATTGTCCTGAAAGAAATGCAAATTTCGCATCAGAACTATAAGACTGATACTCTGCACCAATTCCAATACTAATGCCTTCATTTAGATAATACGAATAGCGAAGTCCGGCACTAAATCCGTTTCCGGGTACTATTTCACTGCCTTTATACTTTAGAAATGAAAACGGACCTCCTACAGAAATAGATAGTTCTTGTTTTTTATCCTGAGCATAACTCTTTAGACAAGTTCCTAAAAGTGTTATAATCAGTACTGTTGATGCTATATAGTTAATTATATATTTTTTCATCTTTAATTGTTTTTTATGCCAGTACTATTATAGAAATAGTACTGGCAGATTTTATTTGTTTACAATTACTTTTAGTGTTTTCTTGATGTTTGCGGTTTGAACAACTACAATATACATACTAGTTTCTGCCTGTGGCAATTGTATTTCTGTTTGTATTGTAGAAGATTTTACCGTTTTAATCAATTGACCTGATACAGAATAAAGACTTATTTGCATGTTCTCTAATTCTTCTGAAGGGAAATCTGCCTCAACTGTAATGGTTCTTCCTGTTTGAGTAGGGTTTGGATAAAGTTTAGCTTCTACTGATTTAGACAGTGATATTTTACTGTTGCAAGTGTGCAGTACTTTTCCATCCTTGGTAGTCATCTTTACACTGTAGTCAGCCGTAGGATCAAGTGTAGTTCCTAATGCATTTCCTGCTGAATAATATTGACCAGTTCCAACTGATTGACCGTTTTTAAACCATTCGTAAGAAACAAATTCATAACCTCCATTGGTTTGTGGATTGTTGTTTACCAGAAGTATATTATTGAATTTTTGACGTACTATATCAAAGAACGCAAATGGTTTTTCTACAGTTATTGTATAGTTAGCCGTTGTGCTTCCGTCTTCAGAAGTTATAGTTACGGTTTTGGTATAAATTCCTGGTTTAGGAGTAGTAATAGTAAAGCTAGCTGATGGAGTAATCGTTGCATTTGTTTCATTTAAAATAGAAACGCTTGGATTGTTTTCATCGCATACCATTAAGTACTTGATGTCCTTAGCCGGAGCCAGATATACCTTATTACCAATAGTAATTTTGGTAACTGTTACGTCATTATTTTTAACAATAAGAACTTGTGAAACATCTACCGCTGGCAAATAATTATTGTCTCCAGCCTGATGCGCAGTAATTACTATTTGACCAGGTCTTAGTAAGCTAACTAAACCTGTAGTCGAAACGACAGTTGCCGCAGGCAGGGCAGTAGGAGATATAAATGAATATGTTACTGCTAATCCTGAGTCAGAGGTTGCATTTAAATTGAAGCTGTTGCTTCCTCCAAGGATTTTTACCGGAATTGCTCCAAAAGTAATCAGCTGCGCGGCTTTTTTAATAGTAAGCTGTGCAGTAAGTGTAATTGGAGAGCAATTTGGCGTACTTGCAGACGGAGTTACTGTGGCAGTAATAGTATAAACACCAGCATTGGTTGCGCCATTTGCTGTTCCTGTTGCTGGAGTTGTAGCATAAGTTACTGTCGCTCCCGCTGGAAGATTGGCAACTTGTAATGACTTAAGGCTTCCATTATAAGTAAATTCAGCAGGGCTAAAAGTTACCAGATCTAAAGGAGAAGCTGTAACGTTAACAGTTTGATTCTGAGTTGAAATATTTCCATGCCCATCATCATAACTCCACGAAATTACATAACTGCCAACAGCTGTATAGCTTAAAGGATCTGTAGTTGTTGCATTTATAATTCCTGTACAATTATCAGTGGCTGTTGGAACAGGAATCTGAGTTGATAAAATGGAACAGCTGCTTGTAATAACTGGTAGATTTGCTAGATCAGGTACTGGGGCTGTTACATCGGGAATTGTTAAGATATTTACAGATTTTGCAAATGTACATCCGTTTGCATCAGTAATAGTTACGGTATAATTTCCTGCACTAAGTCCTGTTGCTGTTTGGGCAGTTCCTCCTAAGGGAGACCATACATAAGTGTATGCACCAGTTCCGCCAGTTGTCGTTACAGTTGCAGATCCATCAGTTGCTCCAATACAAGTTACATCTGTTTGAATAGTTGTTGCATCTAGAATTGTTGGTTCAGTTATGGTAACACTTTGAGTTGTACTACAACTATTTGCATCAGTCACTGTTACATTATAAATTCCTGCGCTTAGTCCTGTTGCAGTATCAGCAGTCCCACCAGAAGGTGCCCATGAATAAGTGTATGTACCAGTTCCGCCTGTCGCAGTTACAGTTGCTGATCCTGTACTTCCTCCGTTACAACTTACATTTGTAGAGGCAACTGTTGCAGTAATTGCATCAGGTTCTGTAATTGTAAACGATTGTGTGGTCTGACACAAGCTAGCATCAGTAATTGTTACAATGTAAGTTCCTGCACTAAGTCCTGTTGCTGTTTGGGCAGTACCTCCAGAAGGTGACCATGCGTAAGTATATGAACCAGTTCCACCTGTTACCACTACAGAAGCAGATCCCGTAGTTGCACCGTTACACAATAGATTGGTTTGCGATGGAGTAACTGCTAAAGCAGAAGGTTCAGTAATTGTAAAGTTTTTTACAATAGAACAACCATTAGCAGAAGTTATTGTTACACTATAATTACCAGCTGTAAGATTGCTTGCTGTATCACTAGTTCCGCCAGACGGTGCCCACACATAACTAAATGGACCCGGAGCTCCTGATGGAACTACCCAAGCTGAACCTGTATTAGCTCCATTACATAAAACATTAGTTTGAGATGTAGCAGCTGTTAAGGTGTTGGTAGTACCAATTAGAAAGGGTTTAGTAAGTGTACATCCGTTAGCATCAGTAATTAAGCAAGAGTGGTTTCCGGCAGCTAATCCTGTTGCTATCGCTGTTGTTTGACCAGATGGAGACCATGAGTAGCTATAAGAACCAGTTCCGCCACTTACAGTTACAGCTGCTGTTCCTCCTATCATACAAGTAGCATTTATTTGGCTTGTTGAGGCAATTAAAGCAGATGGCTGACCGATAGAGACTGGAACTGTTACAGTACAACCTTTAGCATCAGTAATTAAACAAGAGTAGTTTCCTACACTAAGTCCTGTAGCCATTGCAGCTGTACCACCAAAGGGTGACCATAGATAAGTATAAGTTGATGTTCCGCCAGTAGGACTAACAGTTGCTGTTCCTGTTGATCCACCGTTACAAAGTGCATCAGTTTTAGAAACTGTAGCTGCTAAAACAGCTGGTTGACCAATACTAACACCAATTGTGTGTATACATGTATTTGCGTCTTGAATAGTAACAGTGTAGTTTCCTGCAGTAAGTCCTGTTGCAGTAGCTGCGGTACCACCAGAAGGAGACCATGAATAAGTATATCCGCCAACTCCGCCACTTGCGGTTACAGTTGCTGATCCAGTTGCTCCTCCATTACAAGAAACATCAGTGTGTACTTCTGTAGCAGATATTGTAGCAGGAGTGCCAACAGTAATAGGTTTAATTAATGTACATCCTTTTGAGTCTGTAATTGTACAAGTATAATTTCCGGCAGAAAGCCCTGTCGCAATATCTGCAGACCCTCCAGAAGGTGCCCATGAATATGAATAACCAGGACTTCCTCCTGATACTGTTACGCTTGCAGTACCATTTGCGCCACTAAAACAACTAACATCTGTTGAAGCTGTAGTAGCTGAAAGTGGTGTTGGCTCGGTAATAGTAAAGTTTTGTATTGTTGGACAAAGATTAGCATCTTTTATAGTTACGCTATAATTTCCTTGCGCCAAATTAGATATAGTTGCACCAGTTGCACCAGTAGACCAAAGATAAGTGTATGATCCGGCTCCTCCCGAAGGAGCAACTGTTGCAGAACCTGTACTATCACCATTACAACTTACATTTATTTGTGTTGGATTAGCAATTATTGCTGTTGAGGATCCAACAGAAATATTGCTTATTGTTTTAGGACATCCGTTTGCATCTGTAATAGTTACGCTATAAGTTCCTGCTGCAAGCCCAGAGGCTGTAGCTCCGGTACCCCCTGATGGAGACCATGAGTAAGTATAATTTGGAGTACCTCCAGAAGCAACTACAGTAGCTGTACCATTGGTTCCTCCAAAACAAGTAACTGGAGTTGTACTTGTAGTTCCACTAAGAGTAGCAACAGGTCCTCCTACAACAATACCGGAAACAAGTTTCGGACAGCCTTTAGAATCAGTAATTGTAACACTGTAAGTTCCGGCTGTTAGCCCTGTAGCTATTACTGAGGTACCTCCGGTTGGAGCCCATGAATAAGAATAATTAGGTGTACCACCTGATGCAGTAACAGTTGCTGTACCATTACTCCCTCCAAAACAAGAAACTGGTGTAGTAGAAGCAGTTCCATCAAGAGCTGCTGTAGGTTGCCCTACGACAATACCACTTATAGTTTTTGTACATCCGTTAGCATCTGTAATGGTAACAGTATAAGTTCCTGCCGCTAGCGCCGTGGCCGTAGCTCCTGTAGCTCCATTAGACCATAAATAAGTATATAAAGCCGTGCCTCCCGATGGAGTAACGGTTGCCGTACCATTAGACCCTCCAAAACAAGAAACTGGTGTAGTAGAAGTAGTTCCATCCAGAGCTGATGTAGGTTGTCCTACAGTAATACCAGCAATGTTTTTTGTACAGGAATTAGCATCTGTAATGGTAACATTGTATGTTCCTGCCGCTAGCGCCGAGGCCGTAGCTGTTGTAGCGCCGTTAGACCATAAATAAGTATATGAACCTGCGCCTCCTGATGGAACAACGGTTGCAGTACCAGTAGATCCTCCAAAACAAGCTACTGCTGTTGTAGAAGAAATTCCGGTAAGTGCTGGTGGAGCTGTTACCATGAAGGTTCTGGTAATTTGTGTTGATTCTGCATCTGTAATAGTTACAGTATATGTTCCCGCAGCAAGAGAAGATGCTGTTGCACCAGTACCTCCAGAGGGTGACCACGAATAACTATAAGATGGAACCCCGCCTGTTGCCGTTACACCTGCGGCACCAGTGGAAGCGCCATTGCAAAGAATGTCTGTTTGCGTGGTTGATGAGGTGCTTAAAGCGGCACCAGTAGTTAGTGATTGTTCACTACCATAAGTAGTACCTGCGCTATTAGTAGCATAGGCCTTATAATAAATAGTGGTTCCGGCCGTTAATCCTGTTACAATACCGCTGAAAGCTCCAGCTCCGGTTCCATTTTGAACTTTATTATTTGCAATAGTTGGATTTGTTGTTGTAGCCCAAACTATTCCTCTCTGTACGGAAGCATCGCCACCAGTTGAAGTTACATTACCTCCCATTGTTGCCTTAACAGAACCAACATTTATAGCTGCTGTTGTGGTAACTGTAGGTAAACTTACTCCATCAACCCAGGTAAAATTGTCTACTGCAAAGTAATCATAATTACTGCTTAACTGAATTTCAAGCTGGTCAATGTTGATGTTGGTATAATTTGCCGCTCCGTCAGTAGCAAAATTAATAGGCATGAAGCCTTTATTTGGCGCCGCAGTACCGATATTTGCCCCAGTAGTGGTTTTAACAATAGTAAACTGTGTAGTACCACCAAGTTTTCCTGTAAAAGTTATAGATCCAGCTGCACCGCCATTAGTGGCTCCAGGATTTAGGTTGGCGTCACCAGAGACATAAATCCATAGATTATTAACTTTAAAGTTACCCGTTGCAGCAGTAATGGTACCTGTTTGGCCCATAGCGTCTATTCCGGGAGCATCTGCAACTTGTATAAATCTATTAGAAGAGTTATAACCCAAACCAGCAAATTGAACTACAGTAAAACTAATATAAGAACTAGTTAAATTGAAAGTTTTGCTATTACTGGTAAAATTAGGCTGAGATACCGTTAAAGTCTCAAATGTTTCTACTGTTTGTGCAGTTAGTTGCTGCATCGTAAAAAACAGAAGAATTAGTAATAAGTAGAGTTTTTTCATAATTTACTGATGTTAGATTTGTCATTTTGTATTCTTACATTTGTTTTAGTTCTAAACTTAAAAAGCCTTAACTAAAATGGAATATCATGTATAAACAAGAGCTTGTAATTATTGTTCAATCTATCATTACCTCAAATACTGTTGATGAACACATAAAATGTGCCCGGAATCTTTCAGAATTTTATGAAAAAATAGCAACAATTAACCATTTTGAAAACAACGAAATCCATGTTAAAGGAGGTATTGCTTTATCAAGTTCTGGAGCTGCAGATTGTGTTGACGATTATTTACGGACTGTTTATTTCATAAAAGGCGTTTATAAAGCTTTGATAAAATTGTGCACCGATTTCCCAGAGAGAAGCATTAATATACTTTATGCCGGTTGCGGCCCTTATGCAACTTTAATTCTTCCTTTACTTCCGTTGTTTAATAAAGATAGAATTAAAGCCATTTTATTAGATATTAATACATCTTCAATAGAATCTGTACAACAAATTTTAGCTGTTGTTGGCCTTAATGACTATTCAATACAGTTAGTAGAAACTGATGCCATCACTTATACTAAACCTCAAGGTTTTACAATTGATTTGGCAATTTCCGAAACGATGCATTACGCCCTTACCCGGGAACCACAAGTAGCTATTACTCAAAATATTGTTTCACAATTACCCTCTCATGGGATTTTAATTCCAGAAGAGATCAGGATCGATCTTGCTTATACTTTTTTTGATTATGAGCCATCGCTTAAAAATGTCAATGACAAGGTTAAGGGCCGCGACGAATTGCAGCCCTATCCTCATAGTGTATTTGTTGATAGATTATTTACAATAAACAAAGAACTTTTTGGCACTGAAAGTCAGTTTTTAAATTTTAAAAGTGACTTTTATAAGCTGCCTGATGATTTTAGTAATCATCCAGATGTGTGTATTTTTACTGAAATCAGGATATTTGAAGACATTGAATTAAAAACGGCTGAGTCCTATATTACAAACCCTTATTGTGTAGCTTCTATATACAGTCTAACAGAATATTCTGAAATTCAATTCTTATACGACTTTAGCGATATGCCAAAATGGTCTTACAATGTAAAATCCGCTCTTAATTGATTAATTTCTAGAAGGGAAAATACCTTCTAAACAAATGATATATGACATTGCCAAATAGGGCTGCATTATTGATATAGGAATGTTATTACCAGTTTGCCCGGTTGTAACATTACTTAATAAATCCACACTTGGAGTTGCAGTTGTATATCCTAATGTTGGAGTAAAAGCTCTTGACACAACTGATCCTGGTACAGCAATTGATGCATTAGTGACAGGTGTTGAATCTGTAGCATTTGCAGCACTTACAGATATTTTACCTGGTCCTGTATGTACGTGAGCAGGCATGTTGCTTGTTAAAATAGAAACATTTGTTGTACCTGCAGTTTCTCCCAGTACATAAGAACTTCCACCTCCATTTCCTTGTCCGATAGCTACAGCGCCTTGAAGGTTCGGTAAGGCAAAAGTTGTTTGGCCATTACCACCATAAGTAGTACCTAAGATTGAGAATAATGCTGTATTTTGTGCAATAGACAATATTTGTCCGTTACAAAAAGCCCAGCCTCTAGGTGCAAAATTCCCTGCAAAAAGTTTTACGATTCCAATAAATTCTTCCATAATTTTTTAGTTTAATTGGTTAATGTTAAAAATAGATCTGTTAATGATTTACAATATTTAATTTGAAATAGGTATTATTGTTAATATAATGCTAAAGTACTTTATATAACTGTCTCAGTAGCAGGTGTTTTTACCTGTTTTTAAGAGCTTTGTATTAATTTATTGTGTGTCAGATAGAGCAATCTTTTTAGCAACATTCTGGCACTATCATTTTCTTTTGAGTTTTTAAAATTAGATATCCAACACATAAAATCTGGATAATATGACATAGAACCGTTTTTTCTTGTCATAGAATCGTTTTTTAGTGTCACATTAATTTTGATCGATTATTTCTGAATAAGTTTATTTTTTTCAATCAAAATACAGAGACTTTATCGAAATATTTAGAAGGAGGGATATCTTTGTAGGCTTATAGTGAAGTATACTTTGTTGACTTGAGATAATAAATGTAGGAAAAAATACGATATAACTATCTGAAAAACAGAGTTTTTTAAAAGTGTTGTTGTTTTAGTTTAAGTGATTGTGTTAAAAGCAGGGGAAATGAAATCTAACTTGAGTCTCTAAAAAAAGATATAATCGATTTAAATCTTTACCATGAGGGTTAGTGCTTTTAAGTTATTTTGATATAAAATACGACGATATTAAAGGTTGGTTATCAGGCGCTATTTGTAAATATTTAATTTTTTATTCCCCATAGTTAATTCTTAATTTAATTACAGATTGATCAATGATATAAATTCTTGCCTAATTTTAGCTTGCTAATGATTCAAAAGTACTCATACCCTGAGTTGGATCCCTGAGTTATATCCTCGATAGATAAAGCGCTACCCAATATACCCAAACCTTTAAAACCAAGTATAGTTGGGCTAAATCCTTGTTCTGGTGAGAATTTCTTTAGCATAAGTTGTATATGTAAGGGGCCATTTGCATCTTTAAATGAATGTGCAATATGAACAGCGCAAATAGCTTTAACCATTAGATTTATTTTTATCTTTTGCCTGTTTATTTTGTTTTTGAATCAGTTTTAAAATTAAATATCTTTTGATGGCAGAAAAAAAAAGCTATAATATTATCTGCTTTTTTAGAGTATATTCTTACTTTAATAATCTCTTTACATATAAAAAAAGGATTCCCCAGTTGAAGAATCCTTTTTTGTATAGATGAAATAGCTTTTACTTATTTAGCTACTTTTTTAAATCTCATCATTGGAACATCTTTTACCAATAAATTCAGTTTTCCGTCTTTATCAATAGAATACGAATCGATTGTTCTAATTGTTTGTGTAAATGTTTGTTCGCCGCCACCTTCGCAATACATCATTGTCGTTGGGCCTTGTTCTCCAAAAGTAAGAGAATTTCCTTTTAAAGTATAAGGAGCACTATATCCGTTACAGCCTGCATTTCCTGAAACTTCATTTTTACTTTGGTCAAACTTGATAAATGGTTTTTTATCAGGAAATAAACCACCAAAAGCAATACGCGGACCAGAAATATATTCTAACTCCCAACTTGTATTGTAAAGAGCAGAAGCATTTGCGGTACCTTTGGTTGTACAACAAGAATTAAATGACAGTGCTAAAACAGCAACAAATAGTAAGATGTAATTTTTCATAAAAATAGGTTTTAGAACATAAATTTAATAATTTTTATCAGAATTTGGGCAATAAAATGAAGATTAAATCTAATCTTGCCTCTGAAATCTTGCTTCTAAAAATCTAAACTGGCAGATTCTTCTCAAAGGCAGCACCAAAGGAGAAAAACGAATCTGTGCTTCCAACACCTTCAATCTGATGAATTTGTTCGTATAGAATCTTGCGAAGTTCCTCGTTGTTTACCGATACAATTTTTATAAATAAAGCATATTTCCCTGAGACCCAGTGGCATTCTATTACTTCTGGAATTTCTTTTAGTTTTTCGGCAATAGAATAAGAATAACGAGCTTCTTTAGTAACGATCCCAGTGTAAGTAATAGTTTCAAAACCGAGTTCTTTGGCATTTAGCTTTACAGAAAAACCGTTAATTATTCCAGCTTCTTGTAATTTTTTAACTCTTAAATGTACCAGTGAATTAGATATGTTTAATTCTTTTGCCAAATCAGAAAAAGGTATTCTCCCGTTTTCACTGAGTTTTTGCATGATTTCACGATCTAAATAGTCAGTATTTTCATTCTTCTTGGTAGCTGCCATGGTCAATGTTCCTTTTAAAATTCTACAATTTTGACAATTCTTTTGTTAAAACTCCTTTTCAAAGTGTCAAAAATACAAAATTTATCATAAAATATGTCGTGTTGTAAATAATCGAATCCTTATGATGTTATATTAACACTATTATATATAGATTTGTGTCATAATCACACTATTTATAAAGCTAAAATGAATAAAGATCAATTACTTACGAAACTATGGGAGCAATATGCTGATATTACTCCATCTGCAAGAAAAATACATGAACTATTAGAAGACAGAGGCGAAGAAATCCAGAACGACCATATCGCAATTCGTACTTTCAATGATAAACGTGTTAATATTGAGGTATTAGAAAAACCTTTTTTGAATGTTGGTTATCAGGCAAAAGGGGAATATGATTTTGAAACCAAAAAATTATATGCCAAACATTATGAGCATGCAACAGATAAAAGCGCTCCAAGAATTTTTATTTCTGAATTAGAATTAGAAAAATGCTCAGCTGATTTGCAGCAGACAGTACAGAATATATTGAACAGCTGTGATCAAAATGTATTCAACGATCCTGAATTGGTTTTAAGCGGTTCTGTTTGGAAAGGAAACTCGCAAGCCATCTACAAATCATTATTAGAAGAATCTGAATATGCAGCTTGGATGTACGTTTACGGTTTTAGAGCCAATCACTTCACTATAAATACTAATGCTTTAAAAGAATTTAAAACATTAGAAGAATTAAACAACTTCCTTGAAGAAAGCGGATGGAAACTAAACGCATCTGGTGGAAAAATCAAAGGAACTCCAGAGCAACTATTAGAACAATCAAGCACATTGGCTGATTTATACGTAGTGGATTTTGAAGAAGGAGCTATCGAAATCCCATCTTGCTATTATGAATTTGCACTTCGTTACCCAATGTCAAACGGAGAATTGTACCAAGGATTTGTGGCTTCATCTGCTGATAAAATTTTTGAAAGTACAGATGTAAAGTTGCAGGAAACTAAATAATAAAATCAACTTTTTGCAGAAAAAACAAGACAAGAGAAAAGCTTTTCTGAGTACAAACTATTGTCTAGTTTTTTTGATAAAAGCAGAATAACAAATAAATAAAAGTCGCAATGACAGAAACAGAATTAGGATTCGGAATTAAAGAAGCTTTAGATCAATTAGGAATAAAGGAAATTAACGAAGGAACTTCAACGGGATTAAACAATTTTTCAACCGGAGAAATTTTAGAAAGTTATTCTCCGGTTGATGGAGAATTAATTGGAAAAATTAAAACCTCGACTGCTGCTGATTATGAAAAAGTAATGGAATCAGCTACGGCTGCTTTCAAAGAGTTCAGAGTAATGCCAGCGCCACAACGCGGAGAAATCGTCCGTCAGTTTGGAGAAAAATTACGCAAGAACAAAGAAGCTTTAGGTAAACTGGTTTCTTATGAAATGGGGAAATCCTTGCAGGAAGGTTACGGAGAAGTTCAGGAAATGATCGATATCTGTGATTTTGCAGTAGGACTTTCGCGTCAGCTACACGGATTGACCATGCACTCTGAGCGTCCTGGACACAGAATGTACGAGCAATATCATCCATTGGGAGTTGTTGGAATCATTTCGGCATTCAACTTTCCGGTTGCAGTTTGGGCCTGGAATACGGCTTTGGCTTGGATCTGTGGAGATGTTTGTGTTTGGAAACCATCAGAGAAAACACCTCTTTGCGGTATTGCCTGCCAGAATATTATCGCTGAGGTTATCAAAGAGAACAATCTTCCCGAAGGAATTTCTTGCCTTATCAATGGCGATTACAAAATAGGAGAGTTGTTGACAAGCGATAAACGTGTTCCGTTAATTTCGGCAACAGGTTCTACTCGTATGGGTAAAATCGTAGCGCAGGTAGTTGCTGGACGTTTAGGAAATTCTTTATTAGAATTAGGTGGAAACAATGCCATCATTGTAACGCCGGATGCAGATATTAAAATGACAGTTATTGGAGCTGTTTTTGGAGCTGTAGGAACTGCAGGACAAAGATGTACATCGACACGTCGTTTGATCATTCACGAAAGTATTTATGATAAAGTTAAAGATGCAATAGTTTCAGCCTACAAACAATTGCGCATCGGAAACCCATTAGACGAGAAAAACCATGTTGGTCCGCTAATTGACAAACATGCTGTTGAGATGTACAACCAGGCTCTTGAAAAAGTAGTTGCCCAAGGAGGAAAAATCCTTGTTGAAGGCGGTGTACTCTCAGGAGAAGGTTACGAAAGCGGCTGTTATGTGAAACCTGCCATTGCAGAAGCTGATAACTCATTTGAAATTGTACAACACGAAACTTTTGCCCCAGTATTGTACTTATTAAAATATTCAGGAACTGTAGAGGATGCTATTGCAATTCAAAACGGTGTAGGACAAGGATTGTCTTCAGCGATTATGACAAATAATTTAAGAGAAGCCGAATTGTTTTTATCTGTTACAGGTTCTGACTGCGGTATTGCAAACGTAAATATCGGAACATCAGGCGCTGAAATTGGAGGCGCTTTTGGTGGAGAAAAAGAAACAGGCGGAGGTAGAGAATCCGGATCTGATGCCTGGAAAGTTTACATGCGAAGACAAACAAATACAATTAACTACACTACGAGTTTGCCATTAGCACAAGGAATAAAATTTGACTTATAAGCCGATCTAGAACTGAAGCTTATACCAAAGTCACCATAAGGAGAATACCGTAATTTATTTGGTCAGTGTTTTACCACCACTGACCCGGTAAATTGCCACAATGCAAATAAAAAACTAAAAAAAGCGAGAATTTTAATTAACAAAAAACCATTACCAAAATGAAAAAACTATTAGTTAGGAAGCTAAATTTGATTCCTTTACTGTTATGTTTGTGGCTGCCAGGGATCAACTTTGCACAAGCACAAAAAACAATTTCAGGAAAAGTTACTGATGATAAAAATAATACGCTCCCAGGTGTAAGTATTTCTATCAAAGACTCTAAGTACAATGCCGCAACTGACATTGATGGAAATTATACCCTGGTATATTCCTCAAGTCTTGTAGACCCGGTTATCGTTTTCTCGTATATGGGATTCATAGGAAAAAGCGAAGCTGTAAACAATCGCACAGAATTTAATGTGGTTATGCAGGAAGAAACCAATAAACTCAATGAAGTAGTTATCATTGGTTACGGTTCTCAGAAAAAGAGCAACGTTACCGGAGCTATTTCAACCGTTAAAAAAGAAAGTCTTGAAACCAGAGCTACAACAAGTCCGGCCGAGGCACTTCAAGGTTTAGTTGCCGGGGTAAATGTGCAAAAAAGCGGTGGTGTTGCAGGAGCTTCTGTAAGCGTAAAAATCCGTGGGGTAAATACCTTTGGAGCTACAGAGCCACTTTATATCATTGACGGATTTCAAGGATCTATTAACACCATTAACCCAACCAATATAGAATCTATGGAGGTTCTTAAAGATGGTGCTGCGGCTGCAATTTACGGATCAGTTGCTGCTAATGGTGTAATTATCGTTACTACTAAAAATGGACAAAAAGAAGGCGTAAAAGTAGATTTTAGCTCCTTTTTAAGCATTACAAATCCATCAAAAACATTAGATTTATTAGACGCTGACGGATACCGTACTGTGAATAAAAGAATGTATGATGAGTACAACAAATATGCCACTTCACCAAAACCGCTTCCGGCTTATATTACCGCTCCATCTGATGTTAATACAGATTGGCAGGATGAGGTTTTCCGTTCTGGATTTACTCAAAACTACGGTTTAGGAGTTCAGGGAAGACAAGGTGATTTTAAATTTGCTTTATATGGTAATTTCGTAAAGCAAAAAGGAATTGTAATTGATAATGAATTTGGTCAGCAAACCGCTAGTGCAAGAGTTAGTTTCAAAAAATCTATTTTTGACGTAGACGGAAAAATGGCCTATATAGGAACACAAAATGCATTGCCTAATTTCCAGTTAAAAGAAGTTTATACAATGGCGCCTTTAGTTCCGGTTTACGACCAAACACAACCATACGGTTATGGATTGGCAGATAAAAACGGTTTACCGGCTGCAACAAATCCCGTTGCCGAAGAGCATTTTAGAAAAAGCAATGACGTAGGACAAGATTTAACCGCAAATATTGCCATAACCACAAATATTGCACCTTGGTTGAAATACAAATTAGCCTATTCTTACCGCGTTAAAAACAATCAGCAAACAGCACATTTCCCGCCGTTTATTGCAAATCCAAAAGAAGTTCATCTTTATCCGATGCAATCGGAATTGAGAACAACCTGGAACGAGCAGATATTAGACAATATCATCACAGTTGATAAAACTTTTGGAAAACATGTTTTTGGATTAATGATTGGTAATACTTTTAATAGCCAGGCATCAAACTGGAATCAGGTTAGTGTAGAAGGTAAAACAACAGACTATACTGTAGAAAACGGACAATTGGTTTCTATCGACCGTCCATCTGGGTTCCTTGATCCTGGATTTGAAACAATTGGTGCAGGAAAAGGAGGAACTTACGCTGCCGATGGTTCAAAATTTCAATACAATCGTGTATCATTCTTTAGCAGGTTAAACTACTCCTACAATGATCGTTACTTATTGCAAGTAACCGTTAGAAGAGATGGCTCGTCTAAATTTGGAGAAGACAGTCGTTGGGGAACATTCCCATCTGTTGCATTAGGATGGAAAATCGAGCAAGAAGATTTCTTCCCAAAAGATATGATTCTTTCTACTTTAAAATTACGTGCAAGCTGGGGACAATTGGGTAACGAAGCCGCTTTAGGTTATTACTCAGCAAATACTTTGATTAAAACGGGTAACTCTTTAGGAAATGGTTATGTACAAGGAATTGGAAGCAACCCTTGGCCGGGAAGTATTGCAACAGCTTTAGAAAACAGAAATTTACAATGGGAAACTACAGATTCTAAAAATATTGGTATCGATTATACCCTTTTAAAAGGAAAAATTAGCGGTTCGATGAACTACTACCACAATGTAACTGACAATTTGCTTATTACCAAAAAACTGGCTCCATCTGCAGGAATCGACGATCCGGTTCTTAACGTAGGTAAAATCAGCAACAGCGGATTCGAATTTGAAGTAAATTACCGCGATCAGGTTAATGAATTCAAATACAATGCAGGTTTAAATTTTACGACTCTTAAAAACAAAGTAGTAGAATTGGCAAACCAAGGACAAACCATTTACGGAGAAGGATTAAAATATGGAGACGAACATTTCCCGACTCAGGCACGTGTAGGAAGTCCAATTAGTGGATTTTATTTGTATCAAACAGATGGTATTTTCCAAACTGCAGAGGAAGTAAATGCACACAGTAAAAATGGTGTTTTATTACAGCCAAACGCTCAGCCCGGAGATATTCGTTTCAAAGATTTGAACGGAGACGGAGTTATTGACGAAAATGACAAAGCATACGCAGGAACAGGATTACCAAAATTAGAAGTGAACCTTAGCTTAGGCGCAAGTTATAAAGGTTTTGATTTCTCTGCTTTGATTGGAAGTGGCTGGGGTAATAAATTATACAACGGAAACAGATATTTCTACGAATCTATGAATTCAGGAACCAATATGTTGGCTTCGACTTTAAATTCATGGACACCGGAAAATCACAGTAATATACCACGTGCAGTATTGCAAGACCCAAATGGAAACAGTCGTGAATCTGATCGTTTTCTTGAAAGTGGAGATTTTATTAGAATGCGCCAAATACAATTGGGATATACTATTCCAAGCAAAATGTTAGGAAAAGCAAAAATCGACAAACTTAGATTTTATGTAAGTGTTGAGAACTTGTTTACCATCACCAATTATTCAGGTATTGATCCTGAATTCTCACGTGCCTCAGTAATTGACACAGGTGTTGACCGTTTTGTATATCCATTTACAAGATCATTTGTATCTGGAGTTCAGTATATATTTTAATTCTATTTAAAAAAGACATTATCATGAAAAAGATATTTTTAGTATTATCCACTATAGGTCTGTTTAGCATCACAAGTTGTAGTGATTATCTGGACCAACAATCTCCGGACCAACTTACTTCAGAGAATTTCTGGAGAAATAAAGCCGATGCCGAATCTGCTCTGGCATCAACCTATTCACAATTAGAATGCGCCGTTGACGAATGGGCTTTCGCCGAAGTTAAATGGCCGGTTGAGGCTTATCGCGAAGACTTAAACGAATTAGGAAGTGACGCTTTGAACTACCAAAACTGGGTAGAACTTTCCACATTTACCTACACAAACGGAAACAGCCAGTTTACCAGTTACTGGAAAATTAATTACAGAGGAATCAGTAATGCCAATCAGGTAATTGATAAATTACCACAAGTTCCCACAGCAACATTAAACGATGCTGACCGCAAACAAATTGAAGCCGAAGCTCGTTTCTTACGTGCCTATTATCACATGAAATTGCTTTTGAACTGGGATCAAATTTACATTAGAGACAAATACGTTACTAAAGAAAGTGATCTAAGTGTTCCCTTAGCAACACGTGCAGCAGCTTGGGATTTTATTACAAAAGAATTCAAAGCCGTTGCCGATGTACTTCCTGCAAAACAATCTTCGGATAAAACAGGTCGTGCTACAAGCGGAGCAGCAAACAGTTACCTTGGATTTGCTTATTTGACAAGAGCCTATGAAGAAACAGCTCAAAAACAAGCATTCTTAAATGAAGCCCTTACTGCACTTAACAAAGTACAAGGATACGAGTTAGTGAAAGATTATGTTTCGATGTTTGACGGAACTACAAAAAACACTAAAGAATCTATCTTCGAATTGCAATTCTCAGAAACCACAGCAAATGGAGCATTCTACCGCAATGCACTTCACTATTGGATGGCATCATCTGAACTTGGAGGTTGGGATGAAATTCTTCCGAGTGCAATGCTTGTAAACGAATTCAAAAAAGAAGGAAAGATTGCCACTACAGGAAATTATGATACACGCCTTTACAGCACAATTTTCTTCAAAGATCCTTATTTTAATGATCCAAATAACCCATTGGTTTTAGGAACAACTTACGATGAAAAATTTGGAGATACAGACAAACCGGTTTATCGCAGATACATACCAAGTACTCAGGAGAAAATGAATCAGGAGTTTACCGCAATCAATATTCCATTGATGAGATATGCCAATGTATTGTTGATGCAAGCCGAAACACTGAACGAATTAGGACGTAGCGCAGAAGCGATTGCGTACATCGACAAAGTTCGTGCAAGAGCAGATATGCCTGGAATGACAGGAACAACTGCTGCTGAGGTAAAAGCACAAATCGAGCACGAAAGAATCTTAGAATTCCCTCTTGAAAACTACCGTTTTTATGATTTACGTCGTTGGGGAAAAACAAAAGCTGCGCTTGATGCCGTTGGCCGTACTGGTTTTGATGCGTCAAAAAACAACTTTTACCCAATTCCATTGACAGAATTAC
This sequence comes from Flavobacterium sp. JAS, assembly GCF_020991455.1. GTDB lineage: Bacteria > Bacteroidota > Bacteroidia > Flavobacteriales > Flavobacteriaceae > Flavobacterium. The sequence continues at coordinate 164,721 of NZ_JAJMOX010000007.1, read as the reverse complement.
AAACAAATTAATACTGTAAATGATTTTAATTTTAAAAAGAATAGCCTATATTTCTTGGGCTATTCTTTTTTATCTAAAGGTATCATCTTGTTCATAAGAAGAACAGGCAGATATCTAATTAAAAACACATCATAAAAACAAAATAACATGGGCAAAAAGAAAATATTTTTCATTCTTGCATCCTTTATTATAGTACAATGTGGTTGGTCTCAAAAGAGTTTTCCAAACTTAGAATCGGCCAAAAATAGTATAAATTACAAAGGAAACCCAACAAATGCGACAGACAGAAAACCATTGGCATTCTCAGATAAAGGCGCATGGTTTGCATTTGGATTCTTAGACGCATCAGAAGTTCAGGCAGGATTTTCAGGACCATTTTTAATGACAGAACAAAACGGCGTTTGGTTAAGTCCATCGTTTGTTTCGCTGCAGCTAAAGGATGAAAACAAACAAGAAGCCATTAATTGGAAAACTTCATTGCTTGCTCAAAACAGCTACAACAGCCATTTAGAACAAGAATTTAAAAATGAAAAAATAGCGATAAAACAGCAATTAGTTTTTTTATCAGGACATTCGGCATTACAAAAAACAAGTATTACCAATAAATCAGGAAAAACGATCACACTTTTTCCTTGGTATGATTCAAACATTTTTTTAGACGATTTACAATTGTCTAAAGAAGGAAAAGCTTTAAAAATCACTTCTACGAGAAGTACGGCCACAGGTTATATTGAGTTTTTGAACAGCGATCCAGAAATCGAAATTACAAAACAAGGTTATAAAGCAAAGACAGAAAAATTGGTATTAAAACCAAATGAAACTAAAGAAATTGTAGTTGCCCAAACGTTCATTTTTGCTCAGTATTCATGGAAAAATGAAAAGGAAGTAATAGCAAAAACAGCCTTCAACACGTTATTGAACAACACACAAAAAGAAAAAGAAAAACAATTGGCACAATTAATTGCCAAAAAGAAAAGCATTTACAAAGACGCCGTTTATTCTGATTTGATTGCAAAACTACTTTTGACACTACAAAACAATACCAGAATTGCAGCGGAAGGATTAAAACACGGCGGACTTTTTCCGAGTTACAACTACGAATGGTTTCACGGTTTTTGGGCTTGGGACAGTTGGAAACATGCTGTTGCTGTAGCCAATTATGATTCGGAATTAGCAAAGAATCAAATGCGTGCTTTATTCGATTATCAGGAACCAAACGGATTTATTCCGGATTGTATCTACAGAGATAATCTTCTGGAAGAAAACAATTATCGAAATACAAAAGCGCCGCTTGCAGCTTGGGCAATCTGGAAAATTTATGAAAAAACAAAAGACGTTACTTTCCTAAAAGAGTTTTATCCAAAACTGAAATTATATCACAATTGGTGGTACAAAGAGCGTGATCACGATCAGGACGGTTTATGCGAATTTGGCTCAACAGACGGAACGGTAATCGCAGCAAAATGGGAAAGCGGAATGGATAATGCCGTTCGTTTTGATGATAGTAAAATCCTGAAAAACGCAGAAAAAGCCTATTCATTAGATCAGGAAAGTGTTGATTTAAACTCATTTTTATTTGCTGAGAAAAACTATCTGAATAAAATGGCAGCCGTTTTAAAACTAACCCAAGAAGCTAAAAAATGGAAAGAGCAAAGTGTAACTTTAAAAGCTAAAATTCAAACTCAGTTTTGGGACGCTCAAACAGGTTGGTTTTACGACACCACAATCGACGGAAAAACATTGATAAAAGCAATGGGCTGCGAAGGATATTTGCCAATTTGGGCAGAAGTAGCAACATCGGAACAAGCCAAAGCAGCCAAAGCAAATATGATGGACACAAATTCGTTAAACACTTTTGTTCCTTTACCAACATTGGCGGCAAATCATCCTAAATTCAAACCCGAAGGCGGCTATTGGAGAGGACCGGTTTGGTTGGATCAAAGTTATTTTGGAATAAACGGATTAGAGAAATACGGTTACAACACCCAAGCAAACGAATTAGCGCACAAACTAATTTATAATGCCCAGGGAGTTTTAGACAAAGGCACATCAATTAGAGAAAACTATCAGCCCGTTACTGGAAAAGGATTAGAAGCCTTTAACTTTAGCTGGTCAGCCTCTCATTATTTAATGCTGCTTTTAGAAGATAAAGAGTTAAACTAATTATCTAAATTTGATTAACACAACAATATTACAAAGTATGTTCAACCAAAAGATATCGCTAACAAAAATAGTACTAACAGGATTGCTTATTGCCAATTGCAATATGACGCCTGTTTTTGCTCAAAGCAAAAAAACTACAGCGACAGAAAAGAAAGACCCGCAACGTTTTTTCTCCAAGCCGGATTTAATGCAAATCGGAGTGTATTATTATCCGGAGCAATGGCCGAGAGAACAATGGGAACGTGATTTAAAAAACATTAAAAAATTAGGATTCGAATTTACGCATTTTGCCGAGTTTGCCTGGACTTATATGGAACCTGAAGAGGGGAAATATGATTTTAAATGGCTGGATGATGCTTTGGCAATAGCCGAAAAACAAGGATTGAAAGTAATTCTTTGTACGCCAACACCAACGCCTCCGGCTTGGATGGGCGAGAAGTATCCTGAGATTTATTTGGTAGATGCAAGTGGTCGCCGCAGAGAACACGGCAACAGAGCAAATCAATCTGTTTCGAATGAAAAATACAGAGAATTTGTAGAGAAAATCGTGACTGAACTCGGAAAGAGATATGGAAAAAACAAAAACATCATGGGCTGGCAAGTGGATAACGAACCAGGTGCACCGGATGATTTTAGTCCATCAGCACAAAAGGGATTTCAAAAATGGCTTAAAGCCAAATACGGAACAATTGAAAAATTAAATACCGAGTGGCTGGGAAGTTTCTGGAGCATTCGATATAATAATTTCGAGCAAATTGCAATTCCAAATGCCGAACTTTATTCAGAAGATAAATTAAGTCCACATGCAATTTTGGATTTCAAAAGATACACCGCAGATTCTCAGGCAGAATATCTGAATTTACAAGCCGAAACACTTCGTAAATATGTCGATCCAAAACAATGGATTACGACAAATTACACCAACGTAGTTTACGGCGCTGATCCTAGAAGAACCGACAAAATGGATTTTGCAACCTACACGATGTATCCTGTAAGTGGTAGAAATACATTGGGAGGTCAGAATTTTAGAATGGGACAACCTAATAAAATTTCAGAAGCCAATGATTATTACAGATCTATAAACGGTGTTACAGGCGTTATGGAAATGCAACCTGGACAAGTAAACTGGGCAAGTATAAATCCGCAATTGCTTCCGGGAACAGTTCACATGTGGATTTCGCAAGCATTTGGCGGAGGTTGTTCTTTCACGTGTACCTACAGATACAGACATCCGCTTGGAAGCAGCGAAATGTACCACGACGGGATTGTTGGAACCGATGGCGTAACACTTTCTCAAGGTGGAAAAGAGTTTGTACAATCAATCGAGGATATGAAATTGCTTCGTAAAGAATACGATCCAAAAGCAGTAATTCCAGAGAATCTTTCGAAAAGAAAAACAGGATTTTTATGGAGTCACGAAAACCTTTGGGATTTGGAAAACCAAAAACAAACCGAATTTTGGAGTACCTGGAGACATAGAAATACCTACACATCGGCTATAAAATCAACAGGTGCGCCAATGGATTTTATTACAGAAGAAGATGATTTCTCGGCTTATCCGTTTATTGTAGCTCCGGCGTATCAGCTTATCGATCAAAAATTGGTAGACAAATGGACTAAATATGTGGAGAACGGAGGAAACTTAATCCTTTCTTGCCGTACGGGTCAAAAAGACAAAAACGGACATTTCTTTGAAGCCAATTGGAGCGCGCCAATCGTGCCTTTAATTGGAGCCGATGTAGCCTTTTTTGACATGCTTGTAGAAGATGTAAACGGAACAATCAATGCTGGAACAAACACCTATAAATGGAATACTTGGGCAGATGTTTTAAACCCAAAACAAGGAACAGAAGTTTTGGCAACCTACGCAGATCAGTTTTATAAAGGTAAAGCAGCAGCGATTACCAGAAAATTAGGCAAAGGAACAATTACTTATATTGGCGCAGAAAGTAAAGACGGAAACTTAGAAAGAGAAGTGGTTCGAACAATTTACGAACGTGCAAAAGTTGCGATCGAAGATTTGCCAAGAGGAGTTTATATAGAATGGAGAGATGGTTTTTATGTAGGGGTAAATTATACAAATGAGCCTGTAAACTTACCGGTTCCGGCAGGAAGTAAAATACTTGTGGGACAAAATCCATTGCAGCCGGCTCAGGCAATTATCTGGAAATAAAAGTTTGCCACGAATTCCACGAATGAGCACGTTTTTTTTAAAATAAATATGCATAGTAATTTGTGAAATTCGTGGCGAAAAATAAAAAATAAATTAAATAAGAGTAACAATGACTTTTTCAGAAGCAACTATTCAGGATTTAGTAAAGGAGCATTACGGATTAAATGTGACCGTAAAAGCATTAAATGGATATGATGAATTAAATTTTCTTTTATCAAACGAGAAAAATGAAAAATACATTCTAAAAGTGTCGAATGAGAGTCATTCATTTCCTTTTTTAGAAGCGCAGATTAACATTATTCAGCACCTTAAAAAAAGCAATATTTCAGACTGTTTTCAGCACTTTAGTATCAATAAACAAGGCGAAGAACTAACTAAAATAGTAAGAGATTCCAAAACCTACTATGTCAGAATTCTGAACTTTTTAGAAGGTACTTTTTGGGTAGATGTAAAAGAAAAAACAAGTGAATTACATCATAATTTAGGAGCGTTTTTAGGCAATATGGACAATGCGTTACAGGATTTTTCGCATCCTGCAATGCACCGCAGTTACACCTGGGATATTAGCCGTGCCAGTGAAGCGGGCGATAACCTGAAACACATTTTAAATCACGAAAAAAGACGGATTGCAGGATATTTTCTCTTACAGTTTGATACCGAAGTTCTGCCTCAAATCCACCGTTTGAAATACGCTTATATACATAACGATGCCAATGATTATAATGTACTGGTTCAAGAAAATAAAATTAGCGGATTGATCGATTTTGGCGATATGGTTTATACCGCGCTTATCAATAATTTGGCAATAGCCTGTACTTATGCAATGCTTGACGAAGAAGATCCGCTGGGAGTTGCGGCAACTATTGTTGCAGGATATCATAAAGCGTATGCATTGACCGAGCAGGAATTGGATTTATTGTATTATTTAATTGCCGGAAGACTTTGCATTAGCGTAACACAATCGGCTTATAATGCATCATTGGACAGTAATAATGAGCATCATTTTATTACCGAAAAGCCAGCTTGGGATTTGTTGTATAAACTAATCCAGATTAACCCAATTAAGGCGCAGGATGCCTTTAGAAAAGCGTGTGGTTTTACCGGATTAATTAATAATGACGATTATAGTGATTTACTAGAAGTTCGTAAAAAGAAAATAGGAAGAAATCTAAGCATTGGCTACAAAGACAAACTAAAAATTGTAAAAGGAGCACTGCAATATTTATACGATGATAAAGGAAGAACCTTTGTTGATTGTGTCAATAATCCGTCGCATGTTGGGCATTGCCATCCCGTTGTAGTTCGCAAAATGCAAAAACAAATTGCCACTTTAAATACCAATACAAGATATTTGAATGACGCAATAACAGAATATGCTGAAAAATTAACAGCAACATTACCGGAAAAACTTAGCGTTTGTTACTTCGTAAATTCAGGAAGTGAAGCCAATGATTTAGCCATTAGAATGAGCCGTCATTATACCAAACAAAAAGATATAATTGTACTCGATCATGCCTATCACGGAACATCGACCGTAGCAATGGAAATGAGTCCATACAAATTTGACAGCAAAGGCGGATCAGGTCAAATGCCTTGGATTCATAAAGCGATTAATCCTGATTTGTATCGTGGTCCTTATAAATATGGTGATGCAAAAGCAGGTGAAAAATACGCGGCAGATGTACAAAGAATCATTGAAGACTTAAAAAAGGAAGACAAAGCACCAGCTGTATTTATCTGCGAAACTTTATTGGGAGTTGGAGGACAAATTCCGTTACCGGAAAATTATCTAAAAACGGCTTACGATTACGTAAGAGCAGCCGGTGGTGTTTGTATTGCCGATGAGGTTCAGGTTGGTTTCGGGAGAATTGGAGATCATTTCTGGGGATTTGAATTGCAAAATGTAGTTCCGGATATTATAGTTTTAGGAAAACCAATTGGCAACGGACATCCGCTTGCGGCAGTAATTGTTACAGAAGAAATTGCAGATTCGTTCAATAACGGACTGGAATATTTTAACACCTTTGGTGGAAATCCTGTTTCTATGACAACAGGATTAGCAGTTTTAGATGTTATTCAGGAAGAAGAAATGCAAAAACATGCCCTGGAAGTTGGAAATCATTTAATGAATGGGCTTAAAGGTTTAATGGCTAAATATCCAATTATTAGTGACGTTCGCGGACATGGATTATTCATTGGTGCCGAAATGGTAAAAGACAGAACAACTATGGAACCGGCAGTTCCTGAAATAGATATCGTAGTCGAAAAAATGAAAGCAAACGGCTATTTATTAAGCACCGACGGACCTTTGCACAATGTTTTAAAAATAAAACCACCAATGACTTTCAGCAAACAAAATGCGGATGAAATGGTGAGATTATTAGATATCGCTTTAAGCGAATTGTAGAAAAAAAATCTCGCAAAGACGCAAAGTCGCCAAGGATTTTGTATTTAAAACAATAATAGCATCAACAAACAAAGACTATTCCTGACTTCTTATGAAGCAGACTTGTATATAATAAAGTATTAAAATGAATGATAATAATATCCTTTCCAAGAGTTCTATCAATCTTGAAGGTTTAGAAAAACAATTAGAAGGTAAATTATTTTACGATCATACCATGCGTTTGCTCTACGCGACCGACGCCAGCGCTTATAAAGAAATGCCTTTGGCGGTAGCGATTCCGAAAACCAAGCAAGATATTCAGAAAATTATTGCCTTTGCCAGAGAAAATAAAAGCAGTGTGATTGCGCGTGCAGCCGGAACTTCGCTTGCGGGTCAGGTGGTTGGAAATGGAATTATAGTTGATATTTCGCAGGAATTCACCAAAATTATCTCGGTAGATCAGGCAAGTAAATCGGCTTGGGTAGAACCGGGGGTTATTCGCGATGAACTAAATCTTCATTTAAAACCATACAAGTTGTTTTTTGGACCCGAAACTTCTACCAGTAATCGCTGTATGATTGGCGGAATGGTCGGAAATAATGCTTGTGGAGCAAGATCAGTTATTTACGGATCTACACGCGAACATTTATTAGAAATTCAAGGTTTTCTTGCCGATGGAAATGAAGTTACTTTTGGTTCCTTAACAAACGTCGAATTTGAAGATAAATGCAACGGAATTAATGTTGTGAGTCCATTGGAACAAGCAATTTATGTTCAGGCAAAAGAAATCTTATCTTCCGCTGAAAACAGAATTTTATTTGATGATAATTTTCCAAAGAAAACAATTCCCAGAAGAAATACAGGTTATGCTTTAGATTTATTGGCTGATTCTATGCCTTTTGGAGCTTTTGATGAGAAGTTTAATTTCTGTAAATTAATTGCAGGATCTGAGGGAACTTTATTCTTTTCTACCGCTATAAAATTAAATTTGGTTGACGCTTTAAAACCTTATGCAGCTTTGGTTTGTGTTCATTTTGAAAGTATAAATGAATCGCTTAAAGCCAATATAGAAGCTTTAAAATTTAATCCTGATAGTGTGGAGTTAATCGACCATTATATTCTGGAATGTACCAAAGAAAACATAGAACAAAGCAAGAATCGATTTTTTGTAAAAGGAGATCCACAAGCAATTTTAGCAGTTGAATTTTTAAGAGATTCCCAAGAAGAAATTGATGCGATCGCCATAGAAATGGAAGATTTGATGCGTTCTAAAAACCTAGGTTATCATTTCCCGATTGTTTATGGTGAGGATACCAACAAAGTTTGGGCATTAAGAAAAGCAGGATTGGGATTATTGTCGAATATTCCCGGTGATGCAAAAGCAGTTGCCGTGATTGAAGACACGGCCGTAGATGTGAATGATTTACCGGAATTTATCGAAGACTTTAATGCGATTTTAAAAGAAAGAAATCTAAACTGCGTGCATTATGCGCATGCAGCAACCGGAGAATTGCATTTGCGTCCTATTATAGATTTAAAAACTAAAGAAGGCGCAGCAATCTTTAGAACCATAGCCACAGATATAGCGTATTTAGTAAAGAAATATAAAGGTTCTTTGAGTGGAGAACATGGCGACGGAAGACTTCGAGGAGAATTTATTCCGTTGATGCTGGGCGAAGAAATCTATCAATTGTTTATTCAGATCAAACAAGTTTGGGATCCTTGGGGCGTTTTTAATCCGGGTAAAATCGTGAATACTCCGCCAATGGATTCTAGTTTGCGATATACCGCGGGTCAGGATACACCAATGCCCAAAACGTATTTTGATTTCTCGGAACATAACGGAATCCTGCGTGCTGCCGAAATGTGCAACGGATCAGGAGATTGTAGAAAAACAGAAAAAAGCGGTGGTACAATGTGCCCAAGTTATATGGCAACGCGCGATGAAAAACATACAACGCGTGCCCGAGCAAACATGCTCAGAGAAACCATTACAAACTCGACAAAGGCAAATAGATTTGATGATGAAAACCTTCTTGATGTGCTTGATTTGTGTTTAAGCTGTAAAGGGTGTAAATCTGAATGTCCCTCAAATGTAGATATGGCAAAATTAAAAGCCGAAACACTACAACAATATCACGATAAAAATGGCGTAAAATTCCGCTCGAGATTAATTGGTAATACACCAAAAATAAACCACTTGTTTGCTGCAATTCCGTGGATGTACAATTTATCTACCAAAGGAGTTTTAGGAAATGTAATTAAAAAAGCAACCGGTTTTGCAACAGAGCGAAAACTGCCTTTGATGCACAGAATTACTTTTGCCAAATGGATGAAAAATCACATTCAAAAAGGAGATTTTGTAAATGGAAAAGTGTATTTATACAATGATGAATTTCTGAATTATTATGATGTAGAAATTGGTCAGACAACCGTTAAGCTTCTGAATTGTTTGGGATATGAAGTTGAAATTCCAAAAATTGGTATTAGCGGAAGAACCTATCTTTCGAAAGGAATGCTAAAAGAAGCAAGAGAAATAGCCGAACAAAACACCAAAGATTTCGAAATAACAATTCCGGAAAACGGTATTTTAATCGGAATTGAACCTTCGGCAATATTGAGTTTTCGCGACGAATATCCTGATTTATGCCGTGGAGATTTAAAAGCAAAAGCGAAAACTTATGCCACTAAAACCTTTTTAATCGAAGAGTTTTTAGCCAAAGAATTAGAAGCGGGACGAATCTCTTCTAATAGTTTTACAGATAAAACAGAACGAGTTCGTATGCACGGACATTGTTTTCAGAAAGCTTTATCGTCATTGGTTCCGTTAAAAAAGATATTGACACTACCAAAGAATTATACGGTTCTTAATATTCCGAGTGGATGTTGCGGAATGGCGGGTTCTTTTGGTTATGAAAAAGAGCATTATGATATTTCTATGAAAATAGGAGAGTTGGTTTTGTTTCCAACCATTCGTTCTGAAGAAGCGGCAACCTTGATTTCGGCTTCGGGAACAAGCTGCAGACATCAAATTGCAGACGGTACTGGTCGAGAAGCACAACATCCGGTAGAGATACTTTACAACGCCTTGAAATAGATTTTGTTTATATTCCTGCAAGGTTAAAAAGCCTTGCAGGAAAATTATAGTTTAGGCAATCAACAGCACATCTTTATGATATTTTCTTTTATATTCTAAAGGAGACATTCCTGTAATTTTTCGAAATACTTCCCGAAATGCTTTTACATCAGAATAACCAACTTCATACATCACTTCATTAATTGTTTTTCGGTTGGTTTCAAATGCTTTTTTGGCGGCTTCTATTTTAACTCTTTGAGAGTATTCAATTGGAGTATTTCCGGTAGCTTTTACAAATCTTCGGTCAAAATTCCTTCTTCCCACATTAAATTTTGAAGATAATTCTCCAATGGATATTTTTTCTTCCAAATTCTTTTCGATGTACAATTGTGCCAGTTGTACCATTTCGTCATCGTGTTTCTTCTGACCTGTAAAAATGGCAAATTGTGACTGTGTATTTCGGTTCATTTCAATTTGGAAAACTTTCGAACAATAAATAGCAGTATTCCTGTCGAAGTATTTCTCAATCAAATAAATCATTAGATTTAAAAATGAGTAGGCTCCGCCATTTGTATAAATTCCTTTTTCATCGGTAATCAATTCATCAATCTGTAAATTCACTTTCGGGAACATTGATCTAAAATTTTCCGTTACAGACCAATGTGTAGAACAACTTTTTCCGTCTAATAATCCAGAGGCAGCAAGCACAAATGCTCCCGTGCAAATGGTGGCAATTTCGGCACCGTTATGATATTGTTTTTCTAACCACGGCAATAACGGTTCATTATCTTTTAATGCAAGATTATAATTATGATTTAATGAAGGGATAATTATAAGGTCGGTTTTAGTAACGGCCGAGATGTTAAGATGTGGTTTTACGGTAAATAATCCATCATTAAAATCTACTTTTTCAGAAATACCGGCTAATTGAATTGTAAACAGCTCTTTTTTGCCATTTATCTTATTATAGGCATTTGCTTTACTAAAGATTTCGTAAGCGCCTGTAATACTCGGAAGATTATTATCTCCATTGGGAACTATAATGGTAAGATGTTTCATCGTTTTTTTTATAGGTAAAGATAAGAAATGTTTTTGTCCAAAACTACCCCGTACAATGTCTGATTAACACCCTATGAATATGAATATTAGGTGATAATTTTACAGTATTAAATTCAAACAGAGCTATTTATGAATAATTTTAAAAAAAACCACCATGGCAAAAATGACCGTGATTTACACCACACCAAAAGATAAGGAATTTTTTGAGAAGCATTATTTTGAAGTACACATTCCGCTGGCAAAACAATTGCCCGGATTGCTAAAGTATGAAATCAATAATGGACCAGTTGTTTCGCTTACAGGGCATAATGATATTTATCGTGTAGCCAATTTGTATTTTGATTCGCTTGAAATTATGATGGAATCTTTTAAGTCAGATATAGGACAGCAATGTGCCGTTGACAGAAGGATTTTTGCAAGCGATGATGAGGTTCAGATTTATGTATATGATTCAAAAAACACCTGAATTACCAACAAAAAACTATCATAAATTTTACAACTATTACAACTTAAAAACTTAAAAAAAATGACAACAGCAATAGCAACAACAGTGACGCCAGCATTATTCGTAAAAATGATATTGGACAGATGGTATGCATCTATAGAAAATTGTGAAACATTATTGAGCTCGTTAACAGACGAAGCTTTGCAAAAAGAAATTGCTCCGGGAAAAAATAGAGGTATTTATTTACTGGGACATCTTATTGCGGTTCACGATGATTTGTTAATTCTAATGGATATGGGGAACAAACTATATCCTGAATTAAATGAACCATTTATAAAATCCCCGGATAAAGCTGTAGAAAAATTGCCAACTGCATCAGAATTGAGAACTTTTTGGGCAAAACAATCTGAGGCAATAAAACAAAAATTTGATAAACTAAAACCTGAAGAATGGTTCGAAAAACATACAGCCGTAAGTGCCGAAGATTTTGAGAAAGAACCACATCGCAATAAATTGAATATTGTGGTAACAAGAACATCGCATTTGCAATATCATTTAGGGCAATTGCGATTGCTTAAATAATAAAATGCACTTCATAAAAATTTAATTTAACACCTAGTCTCGAAGCTTCGGGACTAGGTGTTTAAAAATAACTACTCTAAATAATTAAAAAACAACAAAATGGCAACATCAAATTTTAGTACAACAATTTTAGTTGATAATTCTAAAGAAGAAGTTTTTAATGCTATCAACGACGTTCGCAGTTGGTGGCAAGGTGAAGTAGAAGGAAGTACAGATAAGCTAAATGCCGAATTTAGTTATAGTGTGCCCGGGATTCATTTTTCGAAACAAAAAATAGTTGAGATTGTTCCAAACGAGAAAATCCAATGGCTTATTACAGACAGTAAATTAAGTTTTGTGAAAGACCAAAGTGAATGGACGGGAACAAAAATTGTATTTGAAATCTTAGAAGTGAATAATAAAACACAAGTCCGTTTTAGTCATTTGGGTTTAGTTCCTGAATTTGAATGTTATGGTGATTGTTCAAATGCGTGGGGAAAACTTATACAAGAAAGCTTGTTTAGTTTGATAACTACCGGAAAAGGAGTGAATGTTTTTGGATAAAAAGACACATGTGTTCCGCTTTTAAAATGGATTTAAGTACTTGATTTAACGGAGGTTTAGATTTGTATTTATAAGATTTGGCTAATCCGAAAAATGAACTTATTTTAGTGCTAAATTTCTGGCAGTACAATTAATCCTAATAGCTAATATAAAGTATAAAAAAGTTGAACGAGACCTCTGAATTTCAAATCTTTTATAAACACATTGCAAAATTCTCATCTATTACAGAAAAAGAATTTGAAGACATAATACCTTATTTTTCAAAGGTTATCTTTAAAAAAGGAGATAACCTTGTAAAATTGGGCGAAAAAGTAAACCACACTTATTGGGTTTCCAAAGGCTTAGCTGTGTCTAACTATATAGACAATGCAGGTAAAGAGCATATCATGCAATTTGCCAATGAAGGCTGCTGGATTACAGATCAGCAGGCTTTTTATAACCAATCCACAGCCATTTTTGATATTGTTTGCCTGGAGCAGACAGAATTGATTTCGATTTCATTTGAGCAAAGGGAAAAACTATGTTTAACTATTCCGAAGATGGAACATTTTTTTCGTAAAAAAGCCAACGACAGCTTTGTAAAACAACAAAAAAGGCTGCTGACCTACATGACCAACGATGCTACGGAGCGGTTTAATCTCTTACTCAAAGAGTATCCTGATTTGATACAAAGAATTTCTAAAAGAAAATTAGCGGCTTACCTGGGCGTATCAAGAGAAACATTGAGCCGTTTGAAAAAATAATTTGCCTGTTTTAAAAAAGTGACATACATCACCACTTCTTTATCTGCATAAGCTGAATTTTGTACTATAACATTAACAATAATTATTATGCACAACAAGTTATTTATCTCAGTAGTTGTTCTTGCGATACTATTGTCTTGCAAGGATCAAAAAAAAGAAATTCAGAATACAGGTTTAGAAGAAGCTAAAAAAGCAATCGCCGAAAGTAACGCCATTTACTTCGAATCATTCGTAAAAAACGATTCTTCAATTTTTATCAATCGTTATGCAAAAGACGCTTGTATCATGGCACCAAATGCAGTACAAATGTGTGGTCCGGAAGCCGCCGCAAAATTCTTTAGAGCAGCTTATGATAGCTACGGAATGAGAAATGGAAAATTTATAACAACAGCCGTATACGGCGATGGCGTTGAATTTGTAACAGAAGAAGGCCTTTGGCAGTCTTTTAATGCAAAAGGAGAATTGTTTGATGATGGTAAATTTCTGGTACTTTGGAAAAAAACTCCCGAAGGCTGGAAAATGTTCAGAGATTCTTTTAGCAGTAACCGAAAATTATAAAATACATTAACTAACAATAAAATACCAAAACCCCTTTTATGGAAAACAAGATTGTAATATATGGTGCTTACGGGCACACAGGAAAATTTTTGGTTGCTCAGCTTTACAAGCAAGGTTACAGACCTATACTTAGTGGGCGAGATGCTGATAAGCTCAATACTTTTAATAAAGAATATCCGGATTTAATAACAAAAGTAGCAGACATTAATAGTCCTGAAACTTTGGATAAGGCTTTCGCCGATGCAGAAATCATTGTAAACTGCGCAGGTCCTTTTTTAGATACGGCAGAGCCAATCATTAAATCGGCGTTGCGATTAGGGAAACATTATCTTGATGTGAGTGCGGAACAAAAAGCGGTTCTGGATATCTTTGAGCAATTTTCTGAAGAAGCAAAACATGCCAATGTAACCATAATTCCAGCCGCTGCATTTTATGGCGGATTGGGAGATTTATTAAGTACAACCCTTACTAAAGATTGGGATAAAGTAGATGAAATTTCAAGCTATATAGGTCTGGATTCCTGGCATCCAACAAAAGGAACTCGATTGACTGGGGAGAGAAATCACTATCAAAGATTTATGTACGAGAACCATAGTCTACAACCAGTTCTGGAAGTTAAATCAAAAACATGGGAATTCCCGGATCCAATCTCGACACAGCAAGTAGTGACCGTTCCGCTATCGGAAATAATTACGATTTCGCGCCATATAAATGTTAACACGATCAATACATATCTGAGTCAAAATTCTTTGACAGATATTAGAAATGAAGAAACTCCAGAGCCTAAAGCTGCCGATGAAAAAAACAGATCGTCACAGATTTTTTGCATGGAAGTGGTGGCTGTAAAAGGCGATAAGAAAAGAACAATTACGGCTCAGGGAATTGATATTTATGCAGTTACTGCTCCTTTAATTGTAGAGGCTTTAAAAAGGATTTTGACAGGAAGAATACAAAAACCAGGTGTTACAACATTAGGAGAAGCCTTTGATGCAACAGATTTTTTAAGCGCTCTTGATGTTGATGATATTGTAGTTTCGCACATTAAAGAAACTGATTTATAATTCCGGAAAGATTTTTTCGAAATTATGTGTAACGGTGATTCCTGCAAGGTTTTTTTTAACCTTGTAGGTATTTAATATATTCAAAATCTATATTTTTTTTCAAGTTTTTGAATGTCATTAGTTAAACCTACAAGGTTGAAAAAACCTTGCAGGTTGGACTACTAATAAAAAAGTAAAATACTATTATTTAATTATATGACAAATAACTTTCAAAAGTTTAAAGAATTACATGCTCAGTCTGAGCCATTGTTGATTGGTAATGTCTGGAATGTACAAAGTGCCAGAAAAATGGAAAATCTAGGTTTTAAAGCAATCGGAACCTCGAGTTATGCAATTGCCGAAACACTTGGATATGCTGATGGCGAAGAAATGAGTTTCGAAGAATATCTGTTCATTATAAAACGTATTGCTGCAACCGCAACAGTGCCACTTTCGGTAGATTTAGAATGGGGTTATGGAACAACAACCGCAGAAATTGTGGCCAATATAAAAGAGTTGCACAAAATAGGTGTTTTGGGAATTAACATCGAAGATTCTGTAGTGGAACAAGGGGTGAGAACTATTGTTGAAGCAGAAATATTTGCTCAAAAAATTAAAGCTGTGGCAGAAGAACTTTCAAAAGAGAACATCGAGGTATTTATCAATCTTAGATCGGATGTTTTTTTACTTGGATTATCTGATGCTTTAACTCAAGCGCAAAAAAGAATAAGCATTTATGAAACAACAGGTGTTCATGGATTATTTTTCCCTTGCGTTACAAAAACAGAAGATATAGAAACGCTTACCAAAGCAACTACACTTCCTATAAATGTAATGTGTATGCCTGATTTACCTGATTTTAATTTGTTGCAAAAAGCAGGAGTAAAAAGAATCAGTATGGGGAATTTTTTAAACAATAAAATATACCAATACTTAGAATCTGAAGTTGAAACAGTTTTGAAAAATCAGAACTTTAGCAGCGTGTTTTAAAAGTATAAGCCCTCAAATCAAACAATTATAATGGATAAACAATTAGAAAAGAAAATCAACTTTTTGACCGGTTATGCAATCGTTAGTACTCTTGTTTTTAGCGTTGTATTATTAAGCTCTTTTGGAAAAGGAGATAAGAATGAATCATTTGATGAAATCACAATAAAGAAAATTAATTTAGTTGGTGAAGATGGAAGTTTAAGAATGGTTTTAAGCAATGAAACCAGACAACATTCCGGGAGAATGAATGGAAAAGATTATCCTAAAAGAGACAGACCTGCGGGAATGATTTTCTTTAATAATGAAGGAGATGAGTGCGGCGGATTAGTATTTGCAGGAAAGACCAAAGAGAATAAAATAAGCTCCGGAATGTCATTTACGATGGATAATTATCACGATGATCAGGTAATTCAGATATTGAACAGTGAAGAATATAACAATGGGAAAAGTAATATTCAAAGAGGATTAATTATAAATGAATATCCAATAGGTTCAAATATAGATACACGAAATGCTAAATATGCAGAACTCGAAAAAATTGAAGACGAGAAAATAAGAACTCAAAAAATAGAGGAATTAAAAGCGAAGGAAGGTTCTAAAAGAAGGCTTTTTATAGGGAGAAATAAAGCCAATAATTCCGGAATGTTTTTATACGATTCAGAAGGAAATCCAAGAATGAAGATTTATGTTGATGAAAAAGGGGATCCTAGAATTGAGACAATTGATAAAAACGGAAATATGAAAAATTTCCTTGAAACTAAATAAAAAAAGGATGAGCATTATAGCTCATCCTTTTTGTTTTCTACATTAAATAATATATTAAAGATTGATACTTACCGTATCTCCATCCTTAATTACTTTATTAACCAATACTTTTTTGCCCTCAGATATTGTGATTTTTAATTTCTTATCGGCTCTTTCAACGGTAATATCAAAATCTTTTTCGAATGCATTAATATGGCGCATTCTCATTGAAGGCCATGATTTAGGAAGACGTGGCGTGAAATCGAAACTGTGTAAACCTGTCGGGCGAATACCAAATAATCCTTCGGTAAAAATTCTGCAATACAGACCACTTTCTGCCGAAAGATGACGCTGATCTCCTTCAGGATACGCTTCTACGGGATAAGGAACGTGATCGCCTAATAAACGGCGGTTGGAGTAATAATGTAAAAAATCCAGTGCTTTATCGGTTTCTCCTGCTGCCAGTACACCTCTTAGAGCATATAAAGTCGAGCGATCCCAGAATATTTTATCGCCCGCAACACTGGCAAGACCATCTTTTGTCCATAATCTTGGTGAGAATAAAGCATTTATAGTTCCGTCTTTTCTATCGTAAATTCCCATAGTAAGGGGCGTACAAATCCAGGCTCTTAAAACATCATTTTCTTTGTAGTATTTGTAGGTTTCAAAACCTTCTACTTTGGCGCCAAAAAACTTTTCAATGGCAATTTTTAATTTTTCAGCTTCGGTTTTGTACACTTTAAGTTGCGATTGGTCTTTCCCTAAAGCTTCACCTAAATAAACAGCCGAGTTAAGGGCATCATAATATAAAGATGAGGTATTTAGATTGGCTTTTCCTGCCGGAAGACGACCTTCTAATTCATCAGAATCTGATGCAACAACGCCATCAGCATTTAATTTTCTATGACAATATTCCAAACACCATTCAATTAACGGCCAAAGTTGTTTTGCCTCATTTGTATTTCCTCTGGAAAGTGCATAACGTGAAGCTCCGTAAGCAATCATCGCTCCATCGCCACGATCTCCAGCTCCTGCCCAAATATCAGTTCCTTCGGCTACAATGGAACTCGGAATTGGCTTGTATTCTTTGTTCATGAATTTTGCAAATTGCAGATAAGCATTTAATGATGCCTGATTGCCATATTCATATCCTAAATAAGGAAAAAATGGACCAATATATTCTGCCTGATCATTTGCCCAAATAGCGGCATAATAAGATTCTCCTCCCGGACCGTGCATCGGACCTCCTTTGGTTTCAAAAATACTTTCCGAAGCTCTGATTTTCGCGAAAGCGAACTCTGTATTCAAAACTTCGTCTGGGGTTTCTAAGATTAATTTATCCCAGATTTCATGGATTAATTTTAGACGTTTGTTTTTCTCCTCGTCAATATTTACAATAGGAATTTGCTCGTTTGCTTTAACGCCAGAGTAGAAAACAGAGAAACTAATAGTTTCATTTGCCTTAAGATTAAAACTTCCGGGATTAAATAGATCTACATGCAAATCATAACTTCCTTCAGTTCCTTTTGAAGGATCTGTGGTATAAACCGCATTTGATTTTGGAATTTCGACCACACAGGTTTTTTCGGAAATATTTTTAAGGGTATAAATTTCGCAGTAACCAGCCAAAGTAGTCGAGGGAAAAAACTGTCTGGTTAATTCAAGTGTATTGGTTTTACTCTTTACAAGCAAAGTTCCGTTTAGGGTTAGCGAAACTACTTTTTCCTGAGCAATAGGTTTATAATTTACTGTTACGAGATCAAAAGCATCTTGAGCAAATTGGCGCGTTAAACTAGCATGAGTATTATTTGGGATTGTTCTTAGCATTGGCCAAACCAAACTGCGGGTAGCGTGAAACGAGCCATCGGCGGCAACTCCGTATCTTAAAACGCAGGATATTTTTTTGCCGCTCATTTCGATATGATCGTCATGCGGAATGTTGTTGTTTATTTGCCAGGAAATAGAACCATCCTGATCCATTTGCCAGCGGCGTTCTTCTTGCGAAAATACTCTGGTTGTGATGAAGCAAAAAGCGACAACGGCAAATAGAATATGTTTTCGTTTTTTTTGAAATGATCTCTTCATTAAGTTTATTTTTAAATTACTATTTTTTAGTATGTTGTTTTTAAAAAATAATTACCGCCAACATGTTTTATCTATTGTATTTAGTAGAGATTGTTGTGTTGTTTATAGATAAAGAGTATGCTTGTTCTAGGTGCTACTAGAAAGATGCATCCATTTTTTGCCGTGAATTTACAGGGACATCAACAAATGTATACGAATTTCCGTTATCATCTTTCTTGTGGTTGGCGGTAATTTTTTTATTGTTTATAAATATCGCATCATAATTTCCAAAGAACATAACTCGCCATTGTATAGCAGTGTTACCTTTGTTATAAAGCGTTGTTTTTTGGCTTTCTTGTTTTATAAAAAGTACTGTTTTTAAAACAGGTAAATTGTCCAGTTCAGATATTGTTCCGTTTTTTCCGCGGTACAAAGTAGTAACTGTTTTTGTTGTTGCATCAGGCTCAATTCCCATATATCCGTGTACAATACCTTCAATTACACCGTAAGAAACTTCAGGATATTCTCTTCGTTTTGTTACAGGATCGGTGAGGTGCAAAATATATTCATATCCTTTATCTTCATAACCATATTTGTAAAGTAAAAAAGGCAGATAAGATAAACTCTCGACATTGGTTTTTTGAGAAATAATATGTTCGATTGTTTTTTTAGTTCGGGTTGTATCACTCAAAGCATCAAACCACAATAAAAAGAGTTCGCCGCCATCTTTGCTAAACTTTCCGTCGTTTGTGTAAATTACATTATAAGTTGAGGTGGTATTATCCCACCAGGTTTGTTCGATTTGTTGCTTATATTTTGCTGCTTTTTTTTCGAAGAATTCAGCTTTCTGAACATCTCCTTTTTGTCTTAAAACAGAAGAATAAGTTAGAAGTCCGCGGTAAATTGCAGCAACTAAATCAACGCCCATTTTTAAGCCCGGAATTCCTTCAGAATAGGAGGGAAGTCCGTGACATTTATGAAAATCATCTTTTATGTTAAAAGGAAAAGAAGGATTTGGAAATTCAAGTCTTGTTAATAAAGAATCCTCCTCAAGTGACCAGCGTTCTATATAATTGATTGCTGATTTTTCGAAGAAATTTTCAAACTCAGGATTTTTGATATAGGTTTCGTCACCGGTCCATAAATACAATCTCCAACAAGCATACATTACATCAAAATTACTGTTTAGATTGTACCAAAACTCTTTGTCGTTTCGGTAATCTTCAGGAGCAGGTTTGTTGTATTTATTGATTTCCCAATACGAACACCAGTCTTTGCTTTCAGAAATGTTTTGGGCAAATAGAGAAAGCATGTTTTTGTTTTCTTTACTTAATCCGAGGATTTCGGCGCCAATAGTTTGGTGTGAAACATCTCGCATACAAAAAGCAGCTCTTGAAGGAAGTGCTGCTTCGTACCAGGGTCCAACAGGATCCTTTGAATCTCCTTTATAACTCAAAGCCATTGTTTTTGCACGGTCAAAAGCAAGTTCTATAGCAGAATCTGATGATTTGAATGTTGTTGTGTTTTGACCAAATGCATTAAAAAAGAAGCAGCAATTGGCAGCTATAATTATAAATCTGTTTTTCATCCAGCAATTTTCTATTATTGAATAAATACTTTAGTTTGAGATCATTTTAAGACTGTACTAAAATTTTAAAAGCAAACCCACACAATTAATATGGCGGGTTTGCTGCTTTTTAGTTCTTTTGATAAAGTAATACTTTAAGATTGGGGCAAAAAGTAGAAAGGTTAATTTTAATTATAACCCGGGTTTTGAACTAAATTGGTTCTGTTGGTTTCATCTCTCGGAATAGGCAATAAATAATGTTGGGGTTTGAAAATTCTATCCTGAACTTTGGTGTAGGTATAGGTTTTTGATCCATCACCATTTTTGGTAATAACTACTCCCATCAAAGGTTTGTTTTCGGTTTCGTCGGCAATTTTCCAACGACGAATATCATAATAACGGAATCCTTCCAGACATAACTCAACTTGTCTTTCGTTGCGAATTTTATTCTCTAAAGTAGCACCAGTCAAACCTGCCAATGGAGCTGTTATTCCTGCACGTTGTCTGATTGCGTTTAGATATTGAATTGCTGTACCTTCGTTACCAAGTTTAAATTGGGCTTCGGCATAGTTAAGATAAATTTCGCCTAAGCGAGAAATAATCCATGCTTTGTTTGTTTGCGTTTCATTGTTGTAATTGTAAGTTGTATCACAATATTTACGGAAAGTGTAACGCGTTTTACTGGCATTCCAGGTATCCCATCCTTGAGGAGAATCTAATCCACCTTCGTAGAACTCCGCTTTATTTGAACTTCCGGCATCATAACGATCCTGACAAAATTCAGGTTTCCCATAAGCACGTCCATCATATACAATATTCTTGTAAAAACGAGGATCTCTGTTTACATACGGTTTTTGCGAATTATATCCTGATGTAGGATCAGTAATGTCTTTTCCGTCTGCAGTACCGTAAGCATCTATTAATGCCTGGCTTGGTGCGAAACTAGCCCAACCATGAAAACCACTTGGAGAATTAAACATTTCGACACCATTAAAAGCACTCCATTGTGGGTCTTTACTAGACAAACGAGAGCAAATAATCTCTGAATTATTGGTAGTAAAAAGGTCTTCGTATTTTTTATCATAAAGCTGATAGATATTCAAATCGATAACAGCTTTTGCAGCATCAGACGCTTTTTTCCATTTAGCCATATCATTTGATGTATTCCATTGCGGGCTCGCAGCATAAAGTAATATTCTTGATTTTATGGCAAGAGCAGCACCTTTTGTAATTCTTCCAAGACTAGAAGCCGTTAATGGTAATAACTCAGCAGATTTGTCTAACTCGGTAACGATAAAATCAACGCATTGATCATAAGTACTACGGTCTACTTTAAAATTACTGTTCAAATCAAACGGCGCAGTAACCAAAGGAACTCCTCCGTAATCGCTCGTTAGTTTGAAATAAGCATACGCTCTTAAAAATGTCACTTCGCCTTTTAATCTGGTACGTGTGGCTTCATCTCCCGGAACAGCATCAATTCTGGATAAAAAGATATTGCAATTTTGAATTGTAGCATAAGTAGGTTTCCAGACATCAAAATTTCCTGCATTATCCGGAGTTAAAGCTCCTGAATTTAGGGTCCAAATGTCATAATCGTTAAAATTATTAAAAGCTTCATCGCATGCGGTAGACAAAACCCAGCTTCTATTTGTTCTGTCGTTCCAGTTGTGCTGTGTGCTTGGTAATACGGTATAAAGATTATTTGCGAAAGCTTCGGCAAGTTTCAAATCATTCCAAACCGTTGCATCTGTATAAGAATCTAATGGAACCTTATCTAATGGATCTTCACTACAGGATGTAACAGAGGCAATTGTGATAAAGAAAGAGGCAAGGATAAATGCCTTCTTTTTTATATTTATTAGTTTATTGGTTTTATAATTTTTCATGTTAGGATATTTTTTTTGTAATATTATAATTCAATCGTCATACCAACTCTGTAGATGCGGGTTTGCGGATAATTAACTCCTGTCGTATTGTTCGTCTCCGGATCTAAGTTGTATTTTTTCATCTGGTCGATAGAAAACAAATTGGTTCCTCCTGCATAAACTCTCATATTTAATACTCCAAATCTTGAGAGTGATTTTTCAGGTAAAACATAAGATATTTCTAATGATTTTAATCTAAAGAAAGAGGCATCTCTTAACCAGAAGTCAGACTGAATATTATTTCTATTATCTGAATCATTGAATGCTACAGGATATTTAGAATTAGGATTTTCTGCTGTATATCTGTCGTTGTATAACCATGTTGGAGGCGCTACGATTGCTCCTTGTGCTTGCGGAAGAATCATTTGTTTTGCCTGTGATTGTCCTGTCCAAAGCATGTCGATTGAGAATCCTTTGTATTCAGCTCTCATCGGAATACCGTAAGCTATTTTCGGCGTGGCTGATTCCGGAATTCTAACCTGGTCATTAGAAGTTATACTGCCATCACCATCTGTATCTTTTACCCAAATATCTCCAGGTTTTGCCCCTTCAAAGTGAGCCGAATTGTCAACATCAGCCTGTGTACGGTAAATACCATTTGTTTGATAAACTACCCATGAATCGATAGCTTTTCCTGTTGATTTTTGCCATTCTGGAATGTTAGGAGCTTCGTCACGAAACAAAACTTTACTTTGAGCATAAGTAAGATTAAAACCAATGCTGTATTTGAATTGGTGTGTCATATCGGCATAATTCAATGACCAATCTGTACCTCTATTAACTGTCTCTCCAATATTTTCTTTAGGAAGTGCCAATCCTGTGTATAAAGGCACAGATGCGTTTCTTGCTGTTAAAATATCAGATCTTTTGTTGCTGAAATAATCAAAAGTTGCCGTTAGCTTGTTGTTGAAAAAAGCAAAGTCAAGTCCGATATTTTTAGAATCCTGTATTTCCCAGGTAATATTTGGATTTGGTGAAGCTGAAAGGTATATACTGTTGTTTAAGGTGTAATCTGAACCAAAATAATTGTAAAGCTGTTGATCTGTTACTATTTGGTATCTTGTCAGGAACAGGTATTGGTTTAGAATTGTCTTTCCATTGATTACTTCTCTCATATCATCATTACCCATTTTTCCCCAAGAAGCTCTTAATTTAAGTTGATCAATTGCTTTAATATTATTTTTGAAAAATGGCTCTTCAGATATTTTCCAACCTGCAGATACTGCCGGAAACATTCCCCAACGAGTAGCAGATGGGAAGTTGAATGATCCGTTGTAACGGGCAGAAACTTCAGCAAAATATTTATTATCGTAGTTATAAGCCACACGGCCTAAGTAACTTTCCCTTCCGTCTTGATAAGCACTACCTGTTGCATTTTGCCCTTTAGTACTTCCTGTAAAAATTTGATCTAATTGGTCGCTTAATAAATCTCTTCTATAAGCATACGTTTCAGTTTTGTCTGTAGTAGTCTGCTCGTATCCAACAAAAGCATTAACGCTGTGTTTGTTGAATTTACGATCGTAGGCTAACTTTGCAAAATAGGTATTTTGATTCGTAATTTGCTCGTCTTGCATAACACTAGTTATAGCAGTGCTGTTTTTTACGTTATTATAACTGTCATTTGTTTTGTCGTAAGAATAAGCATCCCAAGGTTTAGTGAATTTTTTCTCGCTACGAACATTGTAGTCAAATGCAGCATATCCGCTTAAAGTAAGTCCTTCAGTAATTTTTGGTAATTTTAGCTCGAAACCAATTTTTGGATTTACAATTAAGTTTAAAACTTTGTCATAACCAGCAGCTGGAGAAGACATTAAAAGCGGGTTTCTTCCGTTTGTAATTCCTGATGATGGAGAACCATTTTTCCAATATGCCGGAATAAAAGGATACATGCTCACCGTTTCGTGCATAATGTTTCCAATGCCTATTGCCGGATAATTTCTGTCTTCTTTACGAGTAGCAATATCCAGATTTACTTTTAAGTTAGATGAAATATTAACGTCAATATTCGATCTTAAGTTAAACTGTCTGTATCTCTCATCGCTATTTCTAAGATTACTCTCCTGATTCAAGTATTGACCAGAAAAGAAATATTTAACCTGCTCGTTACCACCATTTACAGAAAGCGAGACATTAGCCTGAGGCGCATCTTTTCTATAGACTTCTTTAAGCCAGTTTGTACTTGTGTAATTAGGATCATTACCCGCTTTATACTTGTCGATATCTGCCTGGGTGTAAGGAAGCGTAGTTCCTTTGTTAGCATTTAGTTCGTTGTAGTACGTCATGTATTGCCAGGAGTTAACCCTCTGATCCATTCTCGTTAATTGCTGAATTCCGTAAGATCCGTCAACTTTGATTGTTGGCTTACCAATTTTACCTCTTTTGGTAGTAACTAAAATTACCCCATTTGCAGATCGAACTCCATAGATTGCCGCTGATGCATCTTTCAAAACCGTAACCGATTCAATATCATCAGGATTAATTCTATTTAAGTCACGATCCGGAATACCATCTACAACTACAAGAGGGCTCGTTCCGCCTCCAAAAGAGTTAAATCCTCTAATTAAAAGAGTTGAGCTATCATCACCAGGTCTTCCTGAACGGTTATTGGCAATTACACCAGACATACGTCCGGCAATACCATTTGAAACGTTTGCAGATGCATTTTGTGTTAATACTCCTCCTTTGATAGAAGCAATTGCTCCTGTTGTAGAATTTTTCTTCTGAGTACCATATCCTACAACTACAACTTCGTTTAAGGTTTGGTTTTGTTCTTCAAGCTGAATATTTGTCGCGTTAGCAGCCGAAACTTCCTTAGTAACAAAACCCGTAAATGAAACCACAAGGATAGTATTTCCGTCTGGAACATCAATTGTAAAATTTCCGTCAAAGTCAGTCGTTACGGCAATCTTTGTTCCTTTTACAATAATATTAACCCCAGGAAGAGGTTCTCCTTTAGGGCCTGTTACCTTACCCTTAATTGTTTTTTGCTCTGCAAATAAGATACTTGTGTTCTCTGTTTTTGTTAGCTTGGTAAGAGACAAATTTCCACTTGTTACATTGTTCCCAGTAAGAGGAGTGTTAGTTAACTTCAAGAAAAATTTGTTGTCTTTAGTTGCTGTCGCGGCAGAAACTTGTAAGCTCATAGCCAATAGAAATCCAGATGTTAGTTTGGTAACCTTCCAGATTTCGGCATTAAGCCAATCGTTTGTTGGTTTGTCTTTGGTTAATAATTTCATTTTCAAAATAATGGTTTTTGGTTAGTAATTTATTCTCACGTTTCTCTGATTTTATCTCTCACCTTCATTTTGAAAAAGCAAATAGAAATACATGGTGTACTTGCAGATCGTTGTTGAAGAAGAGATAAATGTGAGATTCAAAAGTATAAATGTTCTATACTAGTCCCATACCAGTACCTACCAGTTTTTTGCGATATGTTTAAAAAATCGATAAAAATTAAATTAATATGAAAAATAAAGTGGGTAATATATGAATATAAATCATTAAACGTGGAATTGTGTATAATGATAGATTTTTCTGATATTTTTATGGATATAAAAGACAATTTTTGATCTAATCGAAAAGAAATTGAGAAGCAATTTGTGTATTTGGATAGTAGAATTTGATGCAGAACTTAAAATGCTAAAAATCTATCAAATAATGCTATTTTTTTAGTTTTATAAGTTGTGAACTTTGAAATTTAAGAAGGTTTTTTATCCTCTAAAAATGATTATAAAAGGAGATTTAATTGAATCTTTTCTTTTTGTTTTTTTACTAAAAAAAGACTGCCTTTTAAATTTTCACAAGTGGATAATATAGTATCAAAATTAATTTTTGAAGAAATTTCACTATCGTTTCCAATAATTTTAATTAAAAAACCATACCAGTCGCAAAATTGAATTGATATGTAAGACTAAGCTTGCTTAAATTAACTTGAGTTTATCCTCGTTTTTACTTTTTTAGATAATAAACTATCAAAATCACAAAAAACATGTATATTTTAACAAATGTCTTAGCTACGAAAACGATTTTTTTGTATTTGTTTTTAAGATATGTGTATCGAGAGTTAAATTGTGTTTTACTAAATAAAGTGTAAAAATAACGTTTATTATTTTAAATATGCAAAAATATTTTTGGTCCAATATTAAAAATTGATCCACTGGTAGGGTTTTTTATAATCAATTTTAAATTGGATAATTTTTTTGAGATAATTTTTTGTGAATTTTTTTTGTTATCATTTTTGAACAGTATTTTTCAGAATATTTTGGGATTAAAATGATGAGGTAAAAATGGCGCCTGAATATTTTTGGTACTACTTTCTAAAAATGATTTATTGATGTCTTTTTTGAACGCTTTTAATCCATCAAATAATAAAAAAAATATTTTTTTAGAATGATTTGTGCACTTTTTATCTAATAGCTTTTATTAAGCATGAAGCAGAAAAATTATCCCTCTATTTTAAATCTTCATAAACTCATAATAACAAGTTTTGAAATAATGAAAAAGGCAAAGTAAATGTTGTTTTAAGAAGCCAATTTTTCCGGCTTTTTAATTTCATTTTTTTTATCAATTGCTTTTAAAAGGGAATAAAAAAACATCAACATTTTGGTATTCTGTAATAGTTCTAAACGGGAAATATTTTCATAATAATGAGCCCTTTTTTAAATCATGAAAAAAGAAACCGGTAGGTACTGGTATGAAAGAAAATAGTATTGTTATATTTTTGGATTTCATTTTTCATAAATAAACAATAGAATTAGAAATATTCGATGATGTTATTTATGAATTCTACAATATAATAGCTCAATTATTTTGTAATGATAGTAACCTTCATCGTCGCGGATTGACTGTTAAATCTCATTCAAGAGTTGTTTAAGATACAGTTGTAAACCCAACTCATAACAATTGTTTCAAGTTAGAGAAATACAAATCGACTGTTTCTAAATTAGAAATAAGTATTAATACCAAAGAAATTTTACAAACCGCAAATAAGAAACAACCACTTACTATTACTAACTAATTTTATGAAAAGAATAATATTTCTATTAGCGTTTACAACCTTGTTTTGTAAAGCTAATGCGCAAGATTCACAAATTAAGATCGAAACTCAAAGTAGTGCTTTGATTCTAAAAGCAGCAAAAAATGGGTTACTTTATCAATCGTATTTAGGAAAAAAACTAGAAGGTGATTCCGGATACAATGCACTTTCAAAAGAAAACACAAAATCATTTGTCATAAACGACGGGAATCCATTAGTTAATTTAAGACATCAGGCCTACCCAACATTCGGAACCGAAAATTTGTTTGAGTCGGCGATTCGAATGACTCATAATGATGGAAATCCGTCTTTGGAATTAAATTATGTAAGTCATCGTACAGAAAAAATTGACGCTAATACTACTGAAACTATTATAAAACTGAAAGATCCGATGTATCCTGTAGAAGTTACGCTTCATTATAAAGCTTTTTTTAATGAAAATGTAATTGAGCAGTGGACAGAAATTATTCATCACGAAAAGAAGCCAGTTATCTTATACAATTATGCGTCGTCGATGCTACATTTTGATGCCGATCATTATTGGTTGACGCAATTTCACGGCGATTGGGCAAAGGAAGTTCGCATGCAGGAAAGCGAACTCACCAGCGGTACTAAAGTAATCGATTCAAAACTGGGAGTTCGTACTAATATGTACCAAACGCCTGTTTTCTTTTTGTCGCTTAATGAAAAAGCTAATGAAAACTCCGGAGAACTTGTGGCGGGAACGATTGCCTGGTCCGGGAATTTTAAGTTTGCTTTTGAATTAGACAATAAAAATTCACTTCGAATAAGCTCCGGAATCAATCCGTTTGCTTCAGAATACAGTCTTGAGCCAGGAAAAACATTTACAACACCGTCCTTTATTTATACTTTTTCGAATAAAGGAAAAGGGCAGGCGAGTAGAAACTTACATACCTGGGCTAGAAAATATGGTGTTAAAGATGGAGAAAAACCACGTTTGACTTTATTGAACAATTGGGAAACTACTTTTTTCAATTTTGATGAAAAGAAACTAACGGACATGTTTGCAGATTCAAAAACCTTAGGCGTTGACATGTTTTTATTGGATGATGGCTGGTTTGGAAATAAATATCCAAGAAGTGGCGATAAATCTGGTCTTGGCGATTGGCAGGCAACAAATACAAAATTGCCAAACGGCCTTGGTTTTTTGATGCAGGAAGCAGAAAAAACAGGAGTTAAATTCGGAATCTGGATTGAGCCGGAAATGGTGAATCCTAAAAGCGAATTGTATGAGAAACATCCGGATTGGGTTTTGAAATTACCAAACAGACCAGAGAGTTATTACCGTACACAATTGGTTTTGGACTTGTGTAATCCGCAAGTGCAGGATTTTGTGTTCAAAACGGTAGACGATATTATGCAGACAAAATCGGGTGTAGCCTTTTTTAAATGGGATTGCAACCGAATGATGACCAATGCTTATTCGACTTATTTAAAGAACCAGCAATCACATTTGTTTATTGAATATACAAAAGGTTTATACAAAGTCTTAGACCGAATTAAAACTAAATATCCAAATTTACCAATGATGCTTTGCGCTGGCGGAGGTGGCAGAACCGATTATGGATTTCTTAAATATTTTACAGAATTCTGGGCAAGTGACAATACAGATCCTTTCAATAGAGTTTTTATACAATGGGGATATTCACAGTTTTTTCCGGCCTTTTCGATTTGTAATCACGTAACATCATGGGGAAATCAATCTATTAAATTCAAGACTGATGTGGCGATGATGGGAAAACTGGGTTTTGATATTAATATAAAAGAACTAAAAGAAAAAGAATTAAAATATTGTCAGGATGCCGTTGCCAATTACAAGCGCTTAAGTCCTGTAATCTGGCATGGCGACATGTATAGAATGATTTCTCCTTATGACGAAAGCCGCGCTGTATTAATGTATGTAAATGAGGCAAAAAGCAAGGCAGTATTATTCTCTTACACGCTTCATCCACTTTATGATCCACAGTATAATTCGGTTCGTTTTCAAGGTTTAGATCCAAAGAAAAACTACAAAGTCGAAGAAATAAATTTAATGCCCGAAGCAAAGAAAACTCTCGAAGAATCAGGCGAATCCTTTACAGGAGATTACCTGATGAATGTTGGTTTAAGAGTTTCATCATCTAAAGTAGAAACGAGTGTTGTTCTCGAAATTACAGAAATATAATTGAATTAGTTATATGACTAAAAAGCCTTTCTATGAAGAAATTCATTTGAAGGGCTTTTTTTATGAAAATCAAAATTTTGTATTTATTTGATTTATTAAAGAGTAGGGAAGAATACGATGCAATTAAAAATTATTATATCCGATACCGAAAAATATAAAACAAATTTCATTCTGGAAAGCCCAACCTGACGCGCAAGTCCAGATTGGATCAAAAAAAAATGGCTATCCGGAAGATGCATTATCAGAGCTAAATGAAAAAGCCGTTACTCTTTTTTCTTTTTACTGATCTTTTCTGCAAGTTGCATTGCATTGTAAACATTTAAAACTTTTCCTGATTTTGATAATTCTGAAAAAGGAACTTTTTTATCTTTTGTACCGGGTATAATTACATTTAGATTATAAGTTGTCCCAGAATCCAGAATGATTTGTTTAACCTCTGTAGCTGTAAGATTTGGATAATATAACCAAACTAATGCGGCTGTTCCAGATACCATTGGTCCGGAAAATGAAGTACCAGAATCAAATTTATAAGCATTATCAGGACTTGATGAATAGATTTCATCTCCGGGAGCAAATAAATCAACATTTTGCTTACCATAATTAGAAAAATCGGATACAAAAGTACTGTCCAACTTATGACTAATAGATCCAACATTGATAAAATTCGAGATCACTTCGTCAAAATTTTCAGAACCATTATCGTTTGGATAAAACGGATTTTTATCAATGTCAAAGCCATTATTTCCTGCACAGTGTACTAAAAGCACATTATGTTTTTCTGCATATTTAAATGCTTCAGTGACCCATTCTTTGTGTAAAGAAAATTCCTTACCAAAAGACATATTAATGATTTTTGCGCCATTATCTACTGCATAATATATCGCCATAGCAACATCTTTGTCTTGTTCATCTCCTATAGGGATAATGCTTAAAGGCATAATTTTAACATTTTGCACAATTCCTTTTATCCCTAGATGATTTTCTCTATTAGCTCCAATTACTCCGGACACTTTTGTACTATGTTCCTGAACAGATTCGAGACCTGCTTTGTTAGAAACATTGTTATTACCATAAGCTTTATCCAAAATATTAGGGTTATCGCCAATTAATAAGCGCTCATTGTAGCCTACATTCACGTTTTTAGTCACAACAGAATCAAGATAGGTTTGTCTATCTATTAGGTCTTTAAAAGTTTTTTCATCAACTTCCAGACTAATCATCATATAAAATATTAATGCACCTAGGTCTTTATCATTGTCATCGCGTCTTTGTCTGTATGTCTTGTCATTTATTTTATATTTTTTATACAGACTGTCCAGTTGCTTGTAGGTGTAATCTTCTTTAGGAAAAAAATATCTTAGAGTATCTTTTACTAAAGGATAAATAGCAACATTGTGATTTAAAGACTTTAACCAATTTTTATAAAACTTATTTTCTTTCTCTAACATTGTTAAAGCTCTGTGATATTCTTTATACTTAGATAAGTCTTTTGTATTAATTTGAGATTCTGTTTTATCCTTAAACAATACCCCCCATTCTCTAGCAATGCGTACATATTCATAGTTACTCCAAACCACATAATCTCCGGCTTTAGTACCTTTGAAATTCCAACCGTTTATATCATCTATGTAGCCATTATGGTCATCATCGATACCATTATTTGGAATTTCGTTGTTGTTTGTCCAAAGTTGTCCTCGTAAATCTTCATGATTTATATCAATTTGAGTATCTATTACGGCTACAATAATACTTTTAGCTCTTGGTTGCTTTTTATTTAAACGATACCATTTATCTAATGAAATGCCTGGAATCGAATCTTCTAGATAATCTTTTTGATACCAGGTTTGCATTTCTAGAGGGGTAAATTCTTTTTTGCCAAAAACAGGTGTAGAAATATTCAGATCTTTTTTGCTTTTGCATCCAACTAAGAAAATTAGTATTAGAATAAAAAACAGAATTGATTTTTTTAATGATTTTGTTTCTTTAAAGTTCGTTTTCATTTTTTCTTTTTACTGACTTTTTCGGCAAGTTGCATTGCATTATAAACATTTAAAACTTTTCCTGATTTCGATAATTCTGAAAAAGGAACTTTTTTATCTTTTGTACCGGGTAGGATTACATCTAGATTATAACTTGTCCCAGAATCTAGAATGATTTGTTTAACCTGTGTAACTGTAAGATTTGGATAATACGACCTAATTAATGCCGCTGTACCACAAACCATTGGGACAGCTAATGAAGTTCCCGAATCAAAATTATAACTGTTGGCTTCACTAGTAGAATAAATCTCGTCACCGGGAGCAAATAAGTCTACATTTTGTTTTCCGTAATTAGAAAAATTAGAGACAAAAGTACTGTCAGGTTTACGAGTAATTGATCCAACAACAATAAAATTTGAACAAAACTCTTTATTATTCTCAAAAGTTATATCCGTTGGGTAATATATTATTTTATCACTATCATTTTCTTCATTACCAGCACTGCGAACTAAAAGAACATCATGTTCTTCTGCATATTTAAATGCTTCCATCATCCATTCTTTATGTAAAGAGAAGCTATTGCTAAAAGACATATTGATTATTTTTGCTCCATTATCTACAGCATAACGTATGGCCATGGTAACATCTTTATTATTTTCATCTCCCATTGGAGAAATGCTCAAAGGCATAATCTTAACGTCTTGCACAATTCCTTTTATCCCTATATTATTTTCTCTATTTGCGCCAATAATTCCGCTCATTTTTGTACAATGATCCTGAATAGGTCTATGTCCAGCTTTATTATTACTGACATTATTATTGCCATAGCCTTTTTCAAGAACATTAGGATTATCACCTATTAATAGGCGTTCATTATAATCTATATCTAAGCTTTTATTTATAATTGAATCTAACTGGGTTTGTTCATCAACGATGTCTTTTAAAGTATTTTGGTCCATATCTAGATTAGTCATCATACAACTAATTAATGCTCCTAAATCTTTATCATTATCATTTCGTCTTTGCCAAAATTCTTTGTCATTAATTTTATATTTTTTATATAGACTATCTAATTGTTTGTATGTATAATCTTCTTTTGGAAAAAAATATCTTAAAGTATCTTTTACGGTGGGATAAAGCGCAGCTTTATAATTCAAGGACTTAAACCATCTTTTGTAGTATGGCTCTTTTTCTTCAAATTTTTTTAATGCCCTATGATATTCATTGTATTTAAACAAATCTTTAGCATCAATTTGAGATTCTGTTTTGTCTTTAAATAATGGTCCCCATTCTTTTATAATGCGTACATATTCGTATTTATTCCATACTACATAACCTCCATTTTTAGTTCCTATAAAACTCCAGCCATTAATATCATCAATATAGCCGTTATGGTCATCATCGATACCATTATTTGGAATCTCTTTATTGTTTGTCCAGATTAAACCTTGAAGATCTTCGTGTTTCAAATCAATTTGAGTATCAATTACAGCTACAATAATGCTTTTATTTTTAGGTTTCTTTTTATTTAAACGATACCATTTATCTAACGAAATTCCGGGAATGCTGTCCTCTTGATAATCTTTTTGATACCAAGTTTTTAATTGTAAGGGTGTTAGTTCTTTCTTTAATAGAATGTTTGTGTTAGTAATATTTGTTTCTCGTGTTGATTTACAACTTATAAAAAAGAAAAGAAATAGAATTATAATGTAGAATGACCTCATTTTATTATTGTGGTATTTTAAATTTCGATATACAATTTTGAGAATGTAATCTGATGATAATTTTCAGATGAACTCTTCGCAATTTTATTTATATCCAGTGAATCATCTTCTAAATGCATCTTTTTTTTTTCGCTTCCAGCTCCGTGAAATTTCATTTATTTAGTACAGTCACAAATATATGATCTGCTGCTTATAAAACTATTAGATAACTTAAGATGGTTATCGGGATTCGGGAATTTCGAGTTCTATAGTTTTGTTAAAGAACTGTTGGTTAGTGATATCGTGTTATAGAGTCGAATCTAATTCTTTAATAAAATAGGTTGGTTTTATATTTGTCCTTTTATAAAAAGCCGCCGAAAAAGATTCGGCATTGTTAAATCCAAACTCTAAAGCGAGTGCATGAACAGTATATTTTCTAAGTTTGCTGTTTTCTTGTAATTGATTTATAGCATATTCAATTCTTAAATCATTTATATATTGTGTAAATGATTTTCTTTTGTAGAGATTAACTATTTTAGAAATATACTTGTTATTGGTCTCAAATGAGGTTGATAAATTTTGTATTGTAATATTAGATTCCAGATATCCTCTTTGATCTTCAAAACGATTAAGCTTTTCCAAAATCTGATTTACCAACTCTTCGCCAATACCAATATCTTCCTCTTTTATGGTGCCAATTTTAGTCGCATTTTCTTTGTTGATTTCACGATTGTCATTGCTACTTATTTCGTTTATTATTTTTTCAAATCTTGATCGGTATTGTTTTTTAATACGGTATTGATGTAATGCAAAGGCTCCCATGCCCAAAGAAGCTAAAACTAAAAATCCCAATCCCCAATAAGTTTTTATTTTATCGTTATTAAGTGAAGTAATGAGATTTTCTTTTTCAGAAATTAAGCGTGGTGTATCATATTCTTTATAAAGCACCTTGTTTAATTCCCGATAATTTTTCTGCAAAGTACTGTCAATAATCATATAGGCAGTTACATACTTTAATTGATTTTCTTTATCACCCAAGTTCTTGTAATAAGAAATTAAATATGGATAACCATCTACAAATTCAGTACTTATATCTTTCGTTATTTTGTAGATGGAATCTACCCTAATAAAATTTTCTGCCGCTTTTGCTTTTTTGCCTAATCCATCATAAGCAATTCCTAAGTAATAATACGATGCTAATACATTGCCAATGTTGTCATATTGAATCATTTTAGGCAATGCTTTGTTAATACTGTCCAGCCCTGTTCTATAGTTCTTTTTTAATACTTGGTTTGCCCCCTCATTTAGAACAAATAGATATTGGTATTCTTCATTTTTAGTTATTTTTGATTCACTATATCCCAGTTTATTATAATAAGATGTCGAATCTGTATTCATCAAAGATTTATAACAATCTGCTATTCCAAAAATAAGGCTTTGATATTCTCCGGCATATTTTGAACTTCTTATGTCTTTGCTTTTATAGTACCTGTAGCATTCTTTAAAGATATCTAATGCTTCATGATATTCTCCCAGGTTTTCAGATTTGGTAATACCTATATATTCTCTTACTATATAATAATAATCAATATTGGTTTGAAGAGCATTTTTTTCGGCAAGATTATAGTTAGCCATTGCTTCTTTAAACTTGAATTGACCTTTAAGAAAATCACCTTTTTCACAATAAGCGGCAGTAGGAAAAAATTTATCATTAGTTCCTTTGGAGTATTTTATAACACTGTCCAGATATTGAATCGCTTTATTTTTATCAGATTTATAATAAAGTAGAGCAATCTGATAATTGGCCTTAGCTTTTCTAATGTTATTATTTTCTTTTATTGCCTTGGCCATATAGGCATTAGTATATTGTATTTGTTTTTTTGGGTTGCCTACATTATTAAAATACAAATCATGTAATTCATTGTACGACAATTTTGTGATGTCTTTTTTTGTATCCTGAGCAAATAAGAAAAACGGAAGTAGAACTAAAAGTAACGTTTTTGTAAATTTAAAAGAAATCATGCATCAATGTTTCTTACAAAAATAGGGGAACTGTTCAAAAATGTATTAATAAATAGGTCATTTTTTAAATTTCTATAAGTAATTGATTTGTAGCTATCTGTTTGCTTTTTTTCTGTGATTCCTAAATTACTTGTCGACATTCCTGAATTTCGATAACCAATATTTGTGAGCCCTCTGATGTTTGGCTGGTTTTGGTTTTAGAAATATGAAGCATTTTTTGCAGTTGTGTAATAATATAAGATATAGATTCTTCCACTTGAAATCACGAGGTACTTCGATAAAGCTTTAGAGAAATGCAGTTTTTTTTGAAGTTAAAAATCATTCATAAATTCATTAAAAAATGAGAGCAGCCACCTACAGAGAGAATAAACTTACTTAATTTAGTTTGTGTTTTTATCTTCTTATTTTAAAGGATATATTTCTGAAAAAATAACATTGTTCTGTTGACAGATTAAAATAAATATTGTTCTTTTGCGCTTTAATTTAGAATTGGTTTAAATAAGAACAATATGAAAATACCATTACCATTAATTTCCTTCTTTAAAGAATTTACCAAAGAAAAAAAACAAAAATATAATTTCAGATTGCTTATCCTGATATTCTCCCTATTGAATGTTGGATTTATTCAGGGGCAAACAGCAACAACCGGACAAATTTCAGGAAGTGTTATCACTAATGACGGTAATGCAAGCCAGGGAGTTGTTGTGAAATTGATTGAAATAAACAAAAGCGCCGTAACAAATGCATCTGGGAATTATGAGTTTAAAAAAGTACCTTTTGGTAAATATACTCTCGAAGTTACCATGACAGGATATGCTTCATCTACTGAAACTGCTGAGATTACAGAACAGTCTCCATCTGCCGTTGTAGACGTAAGGGTGAATTCATCTGTCGAGAATCTTGAAGATGTCGTAATCCGTACAGGAGGAAATCGTTTTGCTAAAAAAGAAAGTTTTGATGTTGCAAAAATGCCATTGAAAAATATCGAAAACTCTCAGGTTTATATTGTAGTAAGCAAGGAATTAATGAAAGAGCAAGTAATTACAGATTACAACAGTGCCTTTAAAAATGTTCCCGGAGCCGGTATTGCCGAAGTAAGAAATCAAGGTCGTACAACTTCTATCTCAAGAGGTTTTCCAACACCACAAGTGGTTAGAAACGGTGTTGGTAGTTTTACCTACACCACTATTGATCCTTCAAATTTAGAACGTATTGAAGTTATCAAAGGGCCATCTGCAACACTTTTTGGAAGTACATTATCATCGTTTGGAGGTTTGTTTAACCGTGTTACCAAAAAGCCTTTTGACAGTTTTAAAGGCGAAATATCCTATTCAGCGGCAAGTTGGGATCTGAATCGTCTAACAGCTGATATTAATACACCACTTAACGCAGATAAAACGGCTTTGTTAAGAATCAACACGGCTTTTCACAGCGAGAGAAGTTTTCAGGATGCAGGGTTCAATAAAAACTTTTCTATTGCTCCAAGTTTCTCTTATGAAATCAATGATAGATTAACGCTTTTGATCGATGCCGAATTTAGTTTATACAAAGCTACTTCGCCAACCAGACTTGCTCCGTTTGTTGTAAAAGGAACCGAGAGCAGTATTGAACAACTTGCTATCCCTTATAAATTATCGTTTGCCAATAATACCATTAATTACACGAGTCAACAATACAATGTTTTTGCTCAGTTAAAATATAAAATGTCTGATGAATGGACATCCCAAACTATTTTATCCAGAACAAGATCATCATCTGATGGTTATACGGTAGCATTGCAAATGATGTCTCCAACAACAATAAGACAGCAGGTTACGTTTCAGGAATCTCCTTTTTACGGAACAGATATTCAACAGAATTTCATTGGTGTTTTTAAAATTGGGAAGCTTAAAAACAGAGTGGTCGCCGGTTTAGATTATTATAGTCTGCGTGCTACGCGTAACGATGCAACTGTTAATATGCCGGCAATGGATTATAAAAAGCCGGGCGATGCTTATAACAATTTTAATGTAGACAAAGTGGCACCAATGTTTGCTACGGCTAAATTCAGCAATTTTGTATCAAATGATGAGGTTACTTATAGTGCTTATGTTTCTGACGTTTTAAACGTAACCGACAGATTATTGGCAATGGGTGGAATTCGTATTGATAAATATGAAAACAAAGGGGTGTATTATCCAAGTAAAGATTCTATCGTTGGGAATTATAACCAAACGGCTTTCTCTCCAAAATTTGGATTAGTATACCAGATCATGAAAGAAAAAATTGCTGTATTTGGTAATTATATGAATGGTTTCAGCAATGTTTCAGGTTCTGATTTTTACGGTAATACTTTCAAACCAAACCAAGCGAATCAGTGGGAGGGAGGTTTTAAATTTGACCTAAATAAAATATCGGCTACATTAAGTTATTACGATATTCAAGTGACAAATATTACTCGTGACGATCCTGATCATGCTAACTTCTCAATTCAGGACGGAACTCAAGTCAGTAAAGGTTTTGAAGCAGAATTGATTGCCAACCCAATTTCAGGGTTAAATATTGTCGCAGGTTATACCTATAATGACAGTAAATACGAAAAAAGCAACGCTAGCGTTCAAGGCTTACGACCAACAACGGCCGGATCACCAAGAACGGCAAACTTATGGGCAAGTTATAGAGTTACAACAGGTCGTGCACAGGGACTAGGAATTGGTTTTGGAGGAATTTACGGAAGTGAATATTACCAAACTAACACAACGACTTTCAAGTTTTCGATTCCATCATATACCGTATTAGATGCCTCACTTTTTTACGATCAGCCAAAGTATAGACTTGGTCTTAAAGTAGATAATTTAACTAACGAAAAATATTGGTCTTACAGACTTGCTGCTCAAAACCCAACTCGTGTAACAGCAAATGTTACGTTTAAATTCTAAATTTATTTCGAGCAAATAGTTTTAAAATTTTATAAAAAGGGATTGTTTCATCATAAATGAAATAATCCTTTTTTGCTTTATTTAGACACATAGAAACGTAGATCGTGATTACATAAATTATTTACTTATGTCAATTAAGAGTTAAAAGTCTGCAATTTGTGCCTAGCGGCACATTTAGGTTCTTGATTCGCATTGCTTAATAATTAAAAGGACAACTCCTTATTTACATCATTTTTCCTTCTTTGGCATATTCTTTTTTAATTCCCTGAAGCAGGTGATGCAGGTTAATACTTTCGTTTTCGTCTTCCAATGTTCTCAGACAGGCATATTGAATAATGTTTACAATATTGGCACCGGTAATGTCGTATTTTTTTGAAAGGTCGTTTAGATTTACGTCTTCAGCAATTCTAATTCCTTTGGGAAGGTTGTTTTTCCAAAGTTGTAAGCGTTCGTTATAAGAAGGTACTTCGAATTCGATTATAGATTGAAATCTTCGGGTGAAAGCTGTATCAATATTCGTTTTAAAATTAGAAGCCAGAATAACCAATCCGGGATGATTTTCTATACGCTGCAGTAAATACGAAACTTCCTGATTGGCATATTTATCGTGTGCATCCCTAACATTGGTTCTTTTTCCAAAAACGGCATCGGCTTCATCAAAAAACAGAATCCAATCTTTATCAATTGCTTTATCAAAAAGGGAAGAAAGATTTTTTTCGGTTTCGCCTATATATTTCGAAATCACCATAGACAAATCAATTCGGTATACATCTCTGTTGGTATATTTACCTAATAGGGAAGCTGTAAGGGTTTTTCCGGTTCCCGGTGCGCCGTAAAACATAACTCTGAATCCTGGTTTTATTTTGGCTTTCATATCCCATTCATGAAGTAAAATCTCGTTGAATTTAAGCCAGGTTTCTATTTCTTTAATCTGATTTAAAGTAGTAGCATTAAGTACCAAATCGCTCCAGTCTAATCCTGTTTCGATTAATTGAGCAGGAAAAATGCTGCTAAGTTGTGGTTTTAGGATTTTTCCGGTTATGAATTTTTCAATGTATTCGTCTTCTAAAATTAATAAACCACTCAGTTTGGGTTCACCATTTGGAACAAGTTCTATTTTGAGGATTCTTTTTTGATACAGAAAAGACTGATTATGCAGATAGTTGTAGAATAAAACCCGGTCTTCAAGATTGTTTCCTGCAATTAAAAACTGAGCCGTTTCGCCTGTTGGCAAAATTCCACGATGATTCTTTGATTTTATACCGCCAAATTCCGGAAGTTCTCCGCCATTGGGCAAATATTCTGCAATAATTGAACTTAGAAAATCAGGTTTAAGATGAGGGACAAGAGCCAAACCCAATAAAAGAATATCGGTTTCTGTCAGATTATTTTCGATAATGAATTCGTTGATAAACCCGTTTGAATCGACCTGATTCAAAACGGGTTTCTCCATTGGATTGTCGGCCTGAAAAAGAGTGTCAAGCTGAAAGACGAATTGGTTTTTTAGATAAGTGAATACATTTTCCATTTTTAACCTACTAATGATTCGATTGAGAAAAAATCTATTTTTGATTGTTTATAATTTCTGATTCTGTTCATAACGGCGTTTCCGTTATGAGATCCGTCAGAATTGGTATTACCTTCAATAGTTTCAATTATATCGCCATGAACCGCTGTTACAATTCCGGTATGAAACCAATCGTTTGTTGTTTTTTCAATCAGAAATATATCTGCCGGTTGTATTAAACCAGAATTGGTTCTTGCCTTTTGATAACGGGTCAGTATATTTTTCTGAATGCCAACTGTACCAACTGTATCACAGCTATACGTTAAAGGCATCAGGGTTTTGAAGTTTTTTCCCTGAATAGAAGCCGCCTGATCAATTATTCCCTGAACAAATCCCATGCACCAAAACCAAGGGGTTCCTTCATTACCATCCATATAGCTTCGCACCCAGGGACCCGTATTACTTTGATTATTAATTACAAGTTCAAAAGGATGATTTTTAAGATGGTTTTTGGCTGTATTCAGAATTAATTCTCTCAGATTATTGCCTGTTATAGGAGTATCAAAAGCTTTTTTAAGAGGCGAAGCGAGTACATCGAATAGATTTTGATCTACACTTCCGGTTTGCGGTAAGTTGTTGAATTTTTGAAAATTAAGCACTGCTTTTTCCGTTGCAGGCCCAAAATCACCATCGATACCCGTTGCAGTTCCCGAGCTTGAATTTTGCATAGCAAATAAATTAAGCCAGGACTGAATTTTTTCAATGTCTTTCTTGTTATTATTTACTCCATTTTTTTGTTGTGTTGCTTTGATAAGCAACTCTTTTTTGTAGAATGTTTTTTGCATGGTTAATGTTTTTTAAGGTTATTGTTCTTTTAGTTTTTATACCTCCCCGGGACCTTTGAAATTAGGACCTACTTGTCTTTG
This sequence comes from Flavobacterium sp. JAS, assembly GCF_020991455.1. Lineage (GTDB taxonomy): Bacteria > Bacteroidota > Bacteroidia > Flavobacteriales > Flavobacteriaceae > Flavobacterium. The sequence goes on along the minus strand of NZ_JAJMOX010000007.1, from coordinate 124,385 downwards.
AAAACCGTCTTCATCACCTCCTTTACTTGAATTCAATGGTCTTGAAATAACTTTATGATTTGATGAAGTTGGATTAGAATACCAAAGGAATCGCTCATCTTGATGCGCATTTTTTCCATTTCCTGAGTTCCAGTGTGTAGAAACAGGCGGATTGTGATCGACAGTCGCATCTCCTACAGGAATTGAAGGTTTTTGTACTCCGCCTACAATACTGACGAAATCGGGGTCGTTTCTATAAAATGGTCTTTCATCATTAATATCAGCTTCACTAATGAATCTTGTTCGATTATTTGGATCACGCAGAACGTTGTTTCTTCGATTTAAAGAGGTACTCGTTGAACTTGAACCAGGATAGAAAGTTTGTCTTATATTATATTGAGGAAGTATCTCACCATCAATTCCAACATATCTTGAAAAGTGTTGAATTTCTTGTAATGATTTGATATGAAATAAGCTACCTACGGTTTGCAGGAATTGTCCAATATCTCTTAATTTAGAATTAATATCTGCTTCAGTTTCTGCGACATAACCAGCTCCTTGTCTTGCATGATGAATACCTTCATCTAAAGCATTCACTTTTGTGTATGTTTCATCAAGTTTGTTTTTTATATCAATACTTTGTGGGTCATTTTTTCCATCTAAAGAGTGTTTAGCATTTATTATAGAAATTTTTAATCGGTCTCCAAAACTAGACGCCATCATGACTTGTGCATTACTGCCTTCTCCAACAATATATACTCTATGTGATTCTCCATCCATTGTAAAAGGAAAAGTTAGATTATCGTTTTGAATTTCATTATTTGGGGTTGCAGCTTCTGGCGCGCCTCTTCCCATAAGTCTGTCTAACATAGCCATTCCTCTATCTACAGCCTGATTTACCAACCATGTAAGAGCTTCATCAACCATTTGGCGGACAGAAATAATCATTTCACCAACTCTTGCGCCAATTCCCGAAAGTCCAACCTGATTGGCAAGGAATCCAATTACAATAGGCATGGCTTGCCCCATAGTATTTTCGAGATAGTTGGCTGCTGTGGCTACATTTCCTTTTGCGATATCGGCTACACCATTAACAAAGGAGTTAACCACTTCGAGCATTTCACGTAAGTATTTTATAAAACTTTGAATAGCGCTGTACAAAGCTATCGCTCCATTAATCACCGCCATAATTCCCGTTGGGTCCAGCATGCTTAGCAGTCGGGCTGTTATGCGGTTAACAATGCGTTCCATGATGAAGTTTTTCACGGCGTCGAGAACAGTGTTCCAAAGATTGCTAAGCTGTTCCTGAATTTTATCCCAGATAGCAGCCATTCCGCGTTCCTGAACATCTTTTATAAAAGTCCAGATTCCTTCTAGCGTATTAATCATGCTTCGGATTCGGGCTACACGTGCAGGACCAATTCTAGGATGGGCAGCCAGTTTCTCCCAAATTTTTTCCATCGATATTCCAAGCACTTCTAATACCCATGAAATTACTCCTCGTAAAGAGAAATCAGTCAGGACAGGAATATTGGCATCTCTCAATTCACTCATCAACCAACCGGTAACACCATCAATTAAATGCGTTACAATATTGTCAAAGAATTGAACAAATCCTTGTTTGATGGCACGCAGTATATTTTTAAGAAAACCAATAGGATCTCTTTTGATGTCTTCGATTGCCTGCATAGCTCGCGTTATGATGTTTCCGATGAGGTCGAATGGGAAATTCATAATTTCGAGTATAGCGACAATTACGATTCTGATGATTTCGGCAACAAAGGCAATAAGACGGCCGATTGGTTCTCCAAATTTTGCAATAATTCTAACAAAAGCATCCAGTGGATGTATAAGATCATTGATTGTAAACGAATTCCAGAGATCAGTAAAGAGCTGAATAATTGCTGCAGGAGTCATGTTTAAAGTTGCAACCGCCGCTTCAATCTGACCCGCGATTCGGGCTATTGCGCCCGTTTCAACCATTTGTGCATATTGTTCTTCGCCACCCTCCATCAAACTCATAAAACCTCTGATAAGATTCGGGATTGTTCGTTCGACAGTTTCGTTAGTAAAAGGATCTCGCCCGATAATTACTTTTATCAACGAGTAACCTCTAACAGTTGCGGCCTGGGCAGAAAGCCATGCTAATAATGACTCCTTAACAAGTTCTAATACTTTGAGTGCGACACCTGAGGCAAAATTCCAAACATTTTGCAAAAATACTCCGGCTTGATGAGCAAGTCCTGAAAGATTATCGGCAATGTTTACCAAATTTGATGGTTGAATAGCATTCCAGGCAGCAGTTATGAGTCCGCGAAGTTGTCCTAACAATGAAGTAAAAGTTCCTACCTGAGTGTCGAGCCAATCGGCAGTTTTTTGAAGCGTGCCTCTTTCACGCATTTGTTCAAGCTCTGTTTGCTTGTCTATTAAGATTAGAAAATCTTCTAATATTTCTACCGTTGTTGCGGTAACAGCTTCATCGCGTAGCGGATCGTATTTAATTATTTTTTTGATTAATGCCCAAGCTTTGTTTTCTGCTAAAAGTGGTTCTGCAACACCAATCAATGCTTCTTTTATCCAGGTAATAATTTGTGCTACTGTAGCTCTTACAAAAGTGGTTACTCTGTTTACTAATTCTATAAATTTATTAGCGATTGAATCAATAATGCCGGTGTAAGGAAAGGATAGTTCGTGCCAAACTTCTTCGACAAGATCTAATATACTTTCGGTTGTTAATCCAACTTCATCTAATTTTCCTTGTACCCAGTCAAAAACCTGTTGTAGAATATTGTATTCCTGAAGTTTGTCGAATATCGCTGTCCCAAATGGGATAAGCCCCATTAATCCTTCTACAAGATTAATCGGAGTTCGTTCTACATCAACTTGTCGTAACGGATCGTAACCAATAATAACGGTAAAAAGCGTGTAACCGGGAATGTGCCTAGCCTGGTTGATTATCCAGTTGGGAACTAAATCCAGAAACGAACCCTGAATCATTTCGGGAGCAGGGGATATCTGCTTTGGTTTTTGTCTGATTGCTGCTCCTTGTTGTACTGTATGTGTTAATTCGTGCGCCAGTAAGTGCTTACCATCTTGAGAATTTGGATTGTATTTTCCCTGATTAAAATAAATATTGTTTCCGGTTGCAAAAGCCTGCGCTCCCATTTGCTGGTTCATTTGAACAGCAGTTGAGTCATTGTGTATGCGAACATTGCTGAAATCGGCTCCAATACCGGATTCCATTTCGGTTTTTACTTTTCCTGATAAAGGAGAACCACCGCCTTTACTACTGTTTAAGGTACTTTCAAGATTAGAAGCATCAGATGGGTTTGCATCTGCGGCGGCGCTCATCTGTAATTCTTTTTCGTCTTCTTTGGCCTGAATTTCCTCTTCCTCTTTGGCCTGAATATCTTCTTCTTTTTTCTTCTGGATTAGTGGTTTTGAAGGAAGACTTTTTTCTTTGACTTTAGGACTTTCCATTTTAACGGCATCGGTTTTATTTGGAGCAATATCTATTTTTTCAACCGCATTTTTTTTCTGAATTTCGTCTTCTTTTTTTGGTTGAACCAAAGATTTAGAAGTACTTGTTTTTTCCTTTGGTTTAGGAGATTCAATTTTGTTTTGAACAGATTCTTCTTTTTCAACTTTTAATTGAATAACAGGAGTGATTTTCTGAACTGTAGTTTCTTTCTGAACCTCTTTTTCAGGACTATTTTTTTTCTGAATTTCAGTATCCCGTTTGTTTTGGATAACGGGCGAAGCATTAAAAAAAGGTTCAGGAGTCGAAGCATTTTTATTATGAACTACTTTTAGTTTTGGCTGAACAACCGGAGAGATTCTTTCTACAGCTGTTTTTTTCTGGATATCACCGTTTTTATTTTCTGTATGAGTTTCGGTTGCTAATTTGTTCTGAATAGCTGGAGATGCTGCAAAGAATGGGTCAGGAGCAATGTTCTTTTTATTCGAAACAACTGTATCCGCTACTTTATCTGCTTCGGCTTCATATTTATCATTCGATTTACCAATACTGAGTTTTGCCTGAACACCAAAAAAATCCTCACCCTTTCTCGAATTGAAAGAGGATGAAGCAGAGGGCTTTGACTTTGCTATTTGGTTGAATGCAGCCATATATTACTAATGCTACTTAATTTACTATTGTCTGTGTTTTGTTCCTTTACCGGTAAAGGCATTTGCTCCACATGTTTGCGCAGTTGAAATGCTCAAAGTAAATTCATCTACCTTTGGTGCAGTGAAATTAAACGGAACTGTCCCACCAACGCTGAGTTGCATAGGTCCCATGACAGTTTTTCCTGTTGAATCTGTGATCTCTACACGATACGTTGGACAAGTGTTACCCTTTTTGTTTTTGGTTGTGGTTAATGTGATCGCAAATAATTTGCAACTTTTAGTTGATTTTAATGTTTCAAGATGGACTGGTTCTGATGAAAACGTGAATCGATTGAATATATCGCAATCTTTTTTCGTTGGTGTTTTTTTCTTTTTTCCACCTTTTTTTTCTACTAAAACATTGTCTAATGTTCCCATAGTTTCCGGACCTACAAGACCGTCAATTTTATTCAAACCGTTGTCAGTTTGGAAGCCGATTACAGCATTTCGGGTTTCGGTTCCAAAATCGCCATCTGCACCAAATTTTGGTAAACTTTGACCAGCTTGCATCAAGCCTTCTTGCAATTCTGCGACATATTGACCTTTTTGCCCTGTTGAGATAAGCATTTGATTATCATTGGCTTTCTCAAGTGGAGGGTTGCCTCTAAATTGTGGGTTTTCCGGTTGTTCTGCCTGCAAATCTTCAGGATGGTTTTCAATAGAGGATTTTTGTATCGTTCCTGATTTTTGTTTGGCCCCGGTTTGTTGAACAGTGTGTGTTAATTCATGCGCCAGCAAATGTTTTCCTTCCTGAGAACCGGGATTGTATTTACCTTGGTTAAAATAAACATCATTGCCATTGGTAAAAGCCTGAGCTCCTAATTCCTGACTCATTTGTACAGCGCTGGCATCAGTATGAATTTTTACGTTGCTAAAATCAGTTCCAAAGCCGGATTCCATTTCTTTTTTGGTGTTTTTATCCAGACCAGCTCCGCCGCCTTTTGAGTTGTCGAGTTTTCCTTCCAACTCATTATCCTGAATTTCGCTTTCTGTATTATTTCCCTTTTTCTGAACTGGTTTTTCTTCTTCTTTTTTATCTTTTTTCTGAACCTTATCTTCATTCTCGCATTCGGCACATTTTTTCTGAACTTTTTTATCCTCTTCCTTATCTGATTTTTTTTGAACAGATTTATCTTCTTCTTTTGTTTCTTTTGCCTGAACCGAAGAAATGGTTGCTGAAATTGGTTTTTGCTGCACTTCTTCTTTCGATTGCAAAAGTCCTCCCGCAGATGGTTTACTATTAACCACTTTATCAGCTACATTATCAGCTTCTACCTCATATTTGTCTCCAACTGTTCCTGTTTTTAGCTTTTTCTGAATTTTGGGTCCAAAAAAACTGGAAGTATCAGGACTATTTCTTTTTCGTTGTTCAAATGCTCTCATAACTTTAAAATTTTACCATTGGGTATAAATTAATTTCTCTATCCACGGAATCTTGACGATGGTAATATTCCACGGGATTTTTTCAAGTAAAAGATCCTGTGTTTTTCTTTCAATAGTCAACTTCGGATTCGATTCACTCCAATCCAGTTTGCCTTCTCTCTGAAGAAATTCAGTCCTTAATAGGTCTGTCGAAGTGCTTTTTAGGGCTGTCCAGTGTTCTAGAACCGAGAGCAGCATTTCTTCAACCTGCTGTTTGTGTTTTTTCTCAATTTTGATTTCTCTTTGTATAGATTCTTCGATATCTATTCCGCATAAAAATTTCTCAAAAAGCATCAGATGTTCATAATCGTTTTCTTTTTTTGTAGCAGCATAATGCAAAATATGCGCAGCTAATTCCTTGTTTATAATGGAATTATCATGGCCAATTAAATCGCAGTTTTTAAGCATTTCTTTCAAGAACGGATGCAAAATGATTAAACCCGCATTTTGTACATAAGACGATACCGAATCATCTTTTTCTTCCTGAAAACGATCTTCATTTTTTAATTGAATTTCGGATGTATTAGAAGAATCATTTTTAAGGCTTTCAGATGTAGGTTCTTGTTTTACAGTCGATTTTGTTTTTTCTGAATCTAAATATTTGTCGTTCATTCTCTTTAATTCCGCATCACTTGTAGCAATAGGAAAAAATGTTCTGAGGTTTTGGATAAAAAGCTCAAAAGACATTTTTTCTGATGAGAATTCTGTTTGTTTTTGATGATAAAAATGAATGATTTCTATCGGTTTTTTTTCATTTGAAACTTCAAAAAGCAATTGCCAGAATGATGTTTTAAATTCGTGTGACTTATGGTTCAGAAGCTGTATTAGTTTATTTTTTGAATGTGTTTTTTGTTGGGTTTCTGAACCCAAAAGGGCAGCGGCAAAAAGGGCAATTTCCTGATTTGAAAACTGATTTATAATACGGTTCTGAACTTTTTTCTGTTGAATTAATTTGCTAAACGGAATTTTGAAAATATCGTTTTTAATGTTTTCGAAATTCATTTTTTCAAAAAAGACTATTTCATCTCCACCAGAAATCCACCAAGGCATGTTGCCGTTTTCTATAAAATAGAGTAAGGTTTTGAGGTCTTTATTCTCAGGTAAAATAGTGCGGATTTCTGATTCGTTTTTGTTCTCATTTTTCGCTGTTTTTTGTACCTCATTTAGCCTTTTTTGAATCTCTTTTTCAATCTGATTTTTTATGTCTTTTTTGGCTTCACTATTCGAAAGAAAAATATCTGTTTTACCTGTATTTGAATTGATGGAAATTTCTATTTTTTCGATCTGAACGATCTGATTGTTAATGTTTTCTATAGTGTCGAATTGCTTTTCTAAAACAGGAATAATATCATTTTGTACAAACATGGCAAGGTTGTTTTTTATAGAATTTGCCATCAGGATAGAGTGCGTATCTATTTCTAAAAAAACTTTTTGGATGCTATGTGTATTTTTAGTCATTTTTCTTTGGTATTACAAAAAATATTTCTACATTTGCTATGAACCGATAGGTTATACTGGGAAAATATAGGTGCCATGATTGGCATCAGCTCCCCATTAAAGCTTGAGATTTGTCTGATTAAGGCAAGTGTCTCAAGCTTTTTTATTTGGTATCACCCGGCTTCCTTGGAGTTCTCTTGGTAATAGCACGTTTAGTTGTTTTTTTGGTAATGATAGCCTTGCTTATTTTTTCTGTGTTAACAAAGACTCTTTTTTTGATACCCTCACTTTTAGCCATAAAATTTGTTTCTATCTTAATAAAGAAACCATTGGTAGGTTTATAAAAATAGAATTCGGCTCTTTTGGCAAATCTGCTAAATAGCTCTTCAAAATCTGAAAGGTTTACATTTCTTGTAGTATCAATGTGAATCATGTATTTGCTCACTTTGTCTTCGTTATGAATCTTTTTTCTTAAATTCATAAACAATACCAGCTCGTCGTTTGTATCGTCGATATTATCAAGATAGTAAGACTGCATTGTTGTATTAACATAGTTTCCGCTTGTCCAGTCACCACCAATATAAATGTCATTATAACGCTCGTCTATTTGCTTGATTTGCTGAGCAATATTTAACAATTCATCTGCTACTGTGGTATCCTCATATTGCCCACTTTCATAAATCATTGGAATACTATAATAATCATTAAAGATTTTAGGGAATCTTGTAAATTCTTTTGTCTCTTTATGAAATCGTAATTCGCTTCTTAAATATTCGAATTTGTTCCAATCATCATTAAAGCGTCCAAAATCGTCATCGTCTTTGTTAATTGGATCGTAATTAGCATGTATTTTTTTGTAAATATTGGCTTTGTGCGAATTAACAATTGAACAGGTTATTTTATTTGAACTGTAAACTTTGCCATTTTTGGTCACTCCGGATTCTGTAAATTTATAAGTTGGAGTATATCTTGAGAGTGTAATGTCTTGAATTTCAAACTCGAAAGTGTCTTTTTCAAGTCGCATAATTTTGACTTTTTTCTCTTCTTCGATAAAATCAAATAATAAACCAGTTGGAAACTTTGTATTAAGTGTTTCCATTACCACATGCAAACGGCGCGCAAGAATTTGATCTATTGGTATACTTACTTCAACATTGTCTGTAATTAAATTGACACCATTTATCGTGTATCTTTTTACGCTTAGTTTGTAGTGCGTTGGTAGATTAACTTGTTTGCTTTTGGTACCTCTTATACTTCTGGATAAATTGTTGATGTATCGTAACGAACTAATCCACGGATATAAACATCCCATAATGGTGCAGCATCCTAAGCCATTGTCTGGGCTTATTTTGCCTTCAATACTAAAATCAGTTATAAATGTAGTTCCGGATTTCAGCAGCAATAAAGTTCCGCCTTTTTTTACGCCAGCTTTGTGTTCGAATGAATAATTGGTGTTGAATAAGATTTTTAAATCGGCGGCATTTTCAATAATATCCAGAATATAAAAATCAAAATCTAATCCGTGTTCTATTTTTTTTGCATTCAAAAACGTTTTTACATCGTCGACGCTGTCGTTTAGATAACCTTCAATTCGGTAAAAATCATAATCGTCTATGCAATAACCCAGCGGAGTTTTGATATAATCGTTGTTGACCAGATTTGCGGTGTGATAGCTAAAATTGGTTTGATGTATATAAAGATTACTTTTTTCAAAATCCCAGGCATGCAATAAATTATCGTCTACATTATAGTAATACGGAACTGATTTAGCACCCAATTTTCCCATTGTTTTTGAGGGTGTAATTTTAATACTATTGGCAGTTGCCTGATAATTATCTAAAATGCCTTTTAGTCTTCTGATTAAAGAATCAAAATTGCTGAATGTTTTATTCTGATCTAAAACTGTTGCTTTGTAAAATTGATGTCTGTAATTTTTAAAGCGATTATTGTCTTCTACAAATCCTAAAAACAAATGTTTTGGAAATGAACCAATAGGTGGATTACACTCTGTTTTAAGCTGAATAAAAAGGTCTTTCAATTCTTTGTAAGTTGCTATAATATCTTTTAATAAATCGTATCGATAATGTATATCTGCCGGAATATTATTTGAGTCAATTACAAATAAGACATTGATACGATTAATAATTGCGGTAAGTTGTGTGTTATAACCAAAAGGCAAAAGAATGGTGGTTAAATTGTCGATTAAATCAGTTCGAAAAGCACTATCATTGACAACGGTATTAAATAATTGTTTGATTTTAACGGCAGTCGATGTACTGTTAAAAGTTGGAATTACTTTTTTTACACCCAATTCGTCAAGCAAACTGTATTTTTGATAAACATCGTATTTATTAAAAAGTGAATCTTTTACCGGAGAACCGTTTTTGCCAATAATAATATCAGCAGTTGCCTGGCTTACAACAAGTACTCGCAAGTTAAAAACTTCTTCGCTGCCTTTATTAGAACAATCGGTTTCATCACACAATGAAGCATCCTTATTATAATTTTCGAGATAGAGAATAATTATATGGTTTTTTAAGTTACTAGGAAAAGTATTCAACCATGATTCTCCGGTGCCCAAAGTAGTTCCGGGAAGTAATTCCCACATTTGGTGCATTGTGGTGGGACTGCTTTTAAAAGCTGGATAATCAGCCTTATCAATATCAAATTTTTTATAGGATTTATAATCAAGTTTTGGAATGTCGATCGACAACAATTTTTGTTTAAGCTCATTTGCCTTTGCCTGATCAGTAGATGGTATTGTTAATTTTATCAAATCGCCGTCAGTAGTAATTCCGTTTCCCTGCGTTATGGATAGGATAGTGTTGCTGGCATTGATTGAAACCTGAAAGCCGCAAACAATTCCTGTACCGGTAAGAAAGATTCTGCTTAATCGATTTTGGTCATCAAAATAATCAATAGTTTCATTGAGCTGATAATGTGTTAACATCTGATCTGCTACATAACTATGATAATTTCCTGTAATGTTGGTAAGTTTTGTTGCCATGACCTTGTATTTTTATATTGTTCCTAAATTTGTTCTTCCTAATACTATTTTTCCTGAAATATCTTCTTCTTCATCTACACAATTGTACAACGTACCTGTTGGATAAATAGAGTTTAATTTTGATAATGATTTGATGAATTTTGGTAAAGCATCTTGTTTGTTTTGCGTTTTATCCATCAGAAAATTTTTAAAATCTTTTTCAAAATCGAGCAAGTCATTATCCGTTGGTGTGATTTGATCCTTTCGATAGCCAATCCAGCAAATTTTACCTAGAATGTGTGATGGAATTTCCTGTCGGATGACGTCTTCGGCAAAATTTCTAAAATCAACATCTGCAAAACGATAAGTATATCCGGGCAAAACGACACTAATTTTAAACGAGTACGGATTTGGCGTACAACAATCACCAGAGCAATCGTCTGCACAAATTGGCATATAATAATTTTCGTTAATTGCTTCATCAGGGTTGGGAACCAGCAGGATATGTTCTACCAGAAAAATGCCTTCATCGCTAAATTCTTCTTTAAAGAAAATAAGCAATTCAAGCATTGCTGCTTTTACTTCTTCGAGAGTTTCGTACAATTTATACTGACGTGCAATGATTCTGTCCGGATTGCTGAGATCATCAACAAATTCGGGATTTATGATATGAAATGAATATTTGTGAGTATCTGATTCTATGACTTCAAAAGTGTCGATAACAGTGTCTTTAAAAGCAATTCCGTTGGCTCTGTTTTCGAAAAGATTTTCAAATTCATGCTCAATTTCTTTTTCACTGGTTTCGTAAATTTTCAGAATCGAAAAGTACATTTCCTTAACCGCATCACGTTGATCCAGATAATCTTCGGTCGCAGTCAGGATTATTTGATTAGCACTGTTTCTGATTCTCCATCTAAAATGATTGGGAGTTACACCCGGACTTGGGTCATAAAGCTGGACAAACAAACCAGAGATATCTTTTCTTTTAATACCTCTTTTGCCCGTAATAGGGTTTTTATCGCCTCTAATTCCCAGTAAACCTGCAATTCGATTTTCTAATCCGGTGACATTAAAAGTATTCCACAAATTAGATGCAGGCTGATTAAAATAATTAAATCCGCTGCCTCGTTTGCTGCTTATTGTATCGTAATTGATTAAAAAATCGGATTTGTTTTGCAGTACAATTTCATCTGCAGATGCGCCGTACAATGATTTCATTAAAAAAGCATATTCTGAAAATCGTTCTGCAAATCGTGCAATAAGATGGTCTTTTATCTGGTTTTGTCTTACAATGGCATCATCAAAATCACCAAATAATAATTCGTCCAGTTTTTCTTCACTTGATGACAGATACTTATTATTTGCAATTTCATCAAAACCTGTCATATCAGTAATGGTCTGAGTAAAATAGGTATTTGGCAGGTCGCCGCTTATAGAAAGTAATTCTTTGACATTGCTTAATTGCTTGAAATAACTCGCCAGAATTTGATCAAAAAATAGCAAATATCCTTTCAATTGTTTGGCTTTGGCTTTTCGTTCCGCGCTGGCAGATTCAGACAGGCCAATTTCGCCAATACCATAGTTTTCAGGAAAATTATTGGTGATACTGGTATAAAAATCAGCTTCTGTAATTTTGCCTTTCGGAATGTTTATTTCCCTGTTTTTACTTGCATCTTGCTGCGAATAATTAAACTCATCTTTTAAATCGTCTAAATATTTTTTTGCTTTTACTTTATTGACTGTAACAGGCAAAACACCTTTGCTAAAGTTTAATGTACTTTTATTACAAAGACTTGGTTTTTTATTGGCCGGAATGCAAATGTTCCAGACGCTTCCGTCTTTTTCGATTTTATCACAATTGTTTAGTGAGATGTCTTTTATTACAGATACACCTTCTACACCCATGATGATCTGCATAATGTCCGAAAGGCGTACTTCGGTTCTTAACGAAGATTCTTCGAGTTCTTTAGTATCAATAAATCCTCCGTCGAGAAAAGGGCCTTCAAAAATCTGATCGCTTGAATATTTTTTCTCAAACATTTCGGCCAATGAATAGAATTTAATGCTTGGCGAAAGGTATTTTTCAAGTTCAAAAGTAATTTTTGCGTGAATGTATTCTTCGTTAGCTTCAGGTTCAATTTCGATTAAAGCACAAACGGCAATGGGCTGAATTTCTATTTCTTTTACCTCCAAAAGATCTTCGCAAAGATTTCTGTTGGCGTGAAATTTTTCGATGATTTTAGTTTTAAGCAATTCTTTTTGAGCCAGATTAGTTTCATTAAAATCAACCAGTATATTGTAGTATCCTTTAATTTCTGTTTCTTTTATGAAAGTATCTAAGGTTCCGGCAAAATCTGCTTTTTTAAGTGAAATTTTTGCGTCTTTGCAGTTGACGTATAGTTTTTTGGTCGTTTTTTGAAGCCAGCAATTTTTAATTTTTTTCGAGTCGACATCAATTAAGATTTTTCGATAATCAAGAGCCGTCACAGCCTGAGTGGGTAAAATTTGAGAAGCCGTAAAAAACTGTTCCTCAATTGGGGTAGAAGCGTTGCTTAATAAATCTTCGATTGGCAAATTGATTCTCATTCCCAAATCGGTGATGGCGAAACAAAGTACTTCCAGAATCGTAATTCCGGGATCGTGCGTATTGTAGTCGGTCCAGAACTGACTTCCTAATGATTCGATATACTCGATTCCTTTTTTTCGAAGGAAATCAAAACTCATGTCATCATTAGAACTGACGTCTTTTGGGATGCTGATATGTTGGTTTACAGTTGACATTCTTCTTTTTGTTCTATGGTTTTAACAGTACATTCTGTGACATCAGTGCTGATGAGATGGTTTTTGGCCGAAACTAAAATCGATTTGGGATTTGAAGGAACAGCAACTTTATCTGAAACGGCTCCATCTTTAAGCAGTTTTACATCTTGCAGATAATCTACATAACCTAGTTTTTCGATGTAATTTATGAGCTGGCTAGAGTGTATTTTGACTCCAAATGTGATGGGACTATTTTTGTCGAGTGCCCAAGGCGATAAAAATTTGATAATATCGGCATTGAGTTCCTGCATATAGAAATTTTCATCATAACCAGGTCTGAATTTCACTTTTAAATCAACCTTAACTTCTTCATACTGCGGGTTGATAACATAAGTGGTTACGTGCATTGAGTTCAGCTGGTCTATATAATTTTTAACCTTGTTGAGTGTTGCTGTGCTCACACGTGGTTTAAAAACATCAAATACGTTTTTGTTTACCGTGTCCGGAATGACAACGAGAGTCACATTGCCGGGCGATTGATAAGACGTATCGCAGGTATGGTTGAGACATTTTACTTTATACAATCCGGGAAATTCCTGAAGGATAATATGCTCATAATCCCACATCGTGATGGCGCGATTTTTATTTCGAAGACGTTCGCTAATTCTTCGGTAATAATCTGCATTTGCTTCTTCGGGTTTATAATCAAAGCTGTTATAGGGTTGTGTAACCGATTTGACATTACTTTGTCGTTGAATTAATTTAGAAATGGTCGTAGCTTCTAATCCGGTTTCCAGATGCGATAAATCATTTGAATTATTCTGGAAAGTTGCCAAAACTGCCTGCGAATGAATTCCGATCATTTTGCAAACCACATCGTATTTTTTATGCATTTTGGCTCTAAGCCAAATAAAATTTTTAGGAAGTCTGGTGTTATTTTGAGTAGCTTCTTTTGGTAGGCTGAATTTCAGGATTCCCGATTGAAGTAAATTATCGGTTTCATTCAGCAATATATCCGAATAGTCGAGAATGCGCCATTCGTTATTGCCCAAAACAGCCCATTCTACTTTTTGTTTTCCGGAGAACGATTTTGCTTCTGGATTTTCGCTTCCTTCCAAAACCTGAAAAAGCAAGGTAATTTGTTGCAATTCCTTTACATTTTCTAATCCTATAAACAGTTCTCCGCCTATGCAATAGGTAGGAATCAAATAAGAATCTTTGTTTTCCGGATATCCCAGTCTTGATTTTAAGAAACCGTGTTCTTCTGCATATCCAAAAGGATGGATATGAAATAATTTTGCTTCGTTTTTATTATAAATATCTTCTAAAGTATCCAGGCCTATTGCCTTAAAATTAATCGTTTCAGAAGCTGTGTAACTTAAAATGAGATTTTCAGCCAAAGGTGTGTAAGGCTCATTTGGGATAACCACATTTTCGTCTTCGGTAGAAAGGGCAAGTGCATAAATTTTGGAATATAAATTATGCAGAAAAGGTTTGTCTAATGTTAGTTTTAACTGACCATTTTTCTTAGTACTATAATCAGTATTACTTATGTCAAAGGTTGTTTTAAACGCTGGAATACCATTAAATAAGGTTTTGACAGTAGCATCCTTCCAGATATTATTGGATAAAATGGATAATATATATTCAAAATAAGTATTTGCTCCTACGATTGCGTCAGCAGGTTTAAACGTACCAGGAGTACCAACAGTAGTACTAATATTTAATACACTATCCTTAAATTCTTTTGTAGTTATTGTATTTAGAGCTGAGTTTTTGTACGCTTTATAGTGTTCTACAAAACTAGCCGGAGTATTTTTCCAGACGATATCAACATTGATCTTGCTCCAGTTTTTGGCAAAAGCTTCGTTGTATTTGATGTAAAAATTGGAACCTTTTACGGGCTGGGAAGAAAAAGGGAAAAACGGTTTTGCGGCATTAATTATTCCGTTATCGTTTTCTAAAACGGTATTCTTAATATTTTGAACATCAATATTGATGTCGATTTTTTCTAATTTGTTTTCGGCCAATGATTTATACAAATCATATCCATTGTCTTTTGTAATGTCGAGATTGAATTTTGCAACCGGTAAATCAGTAACAAATTCTTCACCATATATTTTGGGATCATATCCTGTAATGGCGTCTACACTTTCATCAAGTTGGAAGACAATTTTAAGGACTTTTCCAATTGCTGATGTGGTATAAGTTTCGGATGGTCTTAACGTTACTGATGGCGGTATTGGCAGATCAAACCATTTTTTGGCTGTGGTTAGCTGAAGACTTAAACAGTCAATAATGATAGCCTGAGTTACATTAGTGATAGTGCTCTCAAAAGTAAAACTCATCTCAACGCTGCGTTTTCCTTCTGCTAAAGACAGAATAGGAGAGGCAACTGCAAACCCCAGAGCAGCATTAGGCAAATTAGGTAATCCGGTAGGTGGTTCAGGATTGACCACATATCCAAAAGGCCACCATTGTGTATTGTTTTTATCCGGGAAAGCGCCTCCCAAACCGTCGTAAGAATTTGCGATTGGGCTGGCGATTATTTTTTTTGTTTCAATGTCATTATATACATTTTTCAATGATGAAACGACAGTTTTATTGGCTATTAATTCATTGTTAGAATAATAGTTTCTGGTTTTCCCTAAAGCATCTTTACCACCATCAAATCCGGTTTTGGTTTCGATTTTTTCCTGAATAGCATTTTTTGCCAATTCAAAAATCATATAGACTTTATCCGGTGTTGGGGGTAATTTTTCGAGTTTTAATATTTGATTGTAGTAAAAATCGAGGTGACGTTTGGTAAGGCCGTTGTATCTTTTTTTGCTGTTTTCCAGCAACATTAAAAATGCGATAAATAATGTTAAGTGTGGTGTAATGGCATAGTTCTCTTTTGATTCGGCAATTAGAGTATCCAGTTCTTTTTTTGCCCGATCCAGTAGTAATTTATTTTCGACAGTTGGGTTTTCACTGGGTAGCTTAAAAAAATCAAAAAAAGGTTTCCAATCGCCTGAAGGTTTTTCTGAATTGGAGTTTTGATAATAATTTACATATTCAGAAAAATTATGAGCAAATAAAATCCAATCTGCTTGGTCAAAATCATTAAGATGAATGTTTTCAGGTTGTAACGCGTTGAGATAGCGTTGCTTTTGGTCGCTGCCATTAGAACTCAAAACACTCAATATAGTGGTACAATTACTCATCTTTTTAACAATTTATAAATTGGTTCCTTCTTGTTGGTAAAATGGATAAACCATATTTATTCTCGAATTGGTAGCGCGTACTTTAAAATCTATCAGTACTAATAATTCGCCACTCAAATCGTCGCCTTTGGTAATGTCAATTTTTTCAACGTCAATTCTTGGTTCGTGATAAAGAATAGCCGTTTTAATTAGCTCAGAAACAAATGTTTTTAAGGTTCGGTTCAACGGATTAAAAATCAATTCATCCATATTACAGCCATATTTGGGCTGCATGATCCGCTCGCCAATTTTAGTTGAAAGCAAAATCTCCAAACTGCTTTTAATGTCTTCTTCATCAGTCAGCATTGTTACTTCTTTGGTACTTACTTTAAATTCAGGCGGAAAACTCCATCCTATACCTAAAAAATCTTGTGTTGTTTCCATAATTGATTCAGTTGCTGGTCAATTTTGTGTAGTCCCTACGGGACAACATTATCCTTCTAAATTATTTGCTACCAATATGTAATCTCTACGAGATATAGTATTTTATATAGTAACAAAAGGTTCCAATAAATAATCCGTTAGGATTTAAATGTTGGTAGTATAATCGAGCTCCATCAGATAAAAATATCCCGTAGGGATTATACCTGATTGTTTTTAGAGTTAGATGATTTACAGTATTTTAAATGATAAACGTGAATTAATTAACCAATTAAAACAGTTGCTAATCCGGCTACTATTGTGCCGCCATGTGCGGTTGAATCTCCCATTCGTGCGGCTGGTTTTCCGCCTATTAAAACCGTCGATGATCCTGCGGCAATTGTATCAGGCGGACCTGTACAGGTAGCCATGTCGCCAACACATGCAGCGGGCATTCCGCCAATTAAAACGGTTGGTGTGCCGGCAGGTAAAATTGGACCGCCCACGTGCGGAACCGTTCCCGTAACCATTGGGCAAACGTGCATATCTGTAATTCTGGCGGCTGGTGCTCCCATAATTTTAATTTATTTGTACGATACTTCCTTTTAGAACAGCAGTTGCGCTCGATGACATTTCTACGCCCGCACTTCCTTCTGCTTTAAATTGTGTATTTGCTTTTATAGAAACATTTGCGCCTTCGATTTTTACATCTCCGGTAGCTTTGAACTCAATGTTTCCCGCACTTTCCATTTTTATTCCGTTGCTGTCAATGGTGATGATGTTCGAATTTTCATCTTCTATTTTTATAATGCCCTGATCTTCATCGAGCGTTATTTTTTTGCCCGCGGGAGTTTCAATTCCAATAGATTTTTTTTCATCATCAAAAATGACTTTCATTTCGCTTCGGGTTACAATTCCTTTTTGGTGATTGTCGTCAGACGCCACAATTGGAGCTGGTTTTCCGCTGCTGTTAAGCATTCCTAAAACAATGGCATTATTGGGATCTTCATTGATAAAACCAACAATTACTTCATCTTCAATTTCGGGTCTGAAAAAAATACCTCTTTTATCTCCCGCATCGGGCGAAGCTACGCGACACCAAATACCTTGTTCGTCGTTGTTGATAATTGGAATTTTTACTAAAATGCGGTCTTCACTATTAGGATCAGATTCTAGTTGGGTTACAATCCCCACGTGAAGTCCTTTTATGGCCGGAATGATTCCGGAACCTGTTGGTGTATTAATGTCGAATGTTTCAGAAAACCACTCAGGGTTTAACCCAAATTGTGCATCGACTGTCCAGTTTCCTTCAGCTATTTCGTGAAAAACGCCTGTTATATATGCTTTTCCATTAAATCTGTCACCTACGCCTTCGAGTGTAATAATAGTATTAGGTTTTACTGCGGGAATACCTTGAAATTTGGCTCTTCCGCGAATTTTTGATAATTGCTGAAAAAGTAATTTAGCATCTGCCCAATCCTGAAGTTCAACTTCGGTAATAGTAGCGCCGTGACGTAATTCGAGGTTTTCGAGTTGAATAATATCAGCTAAATCAGAAGCTGATAGATTACCATTTAAGCTTACAGCAGGATCATTGGCTTCAATTTCTACAACTTCCTGATTGGTATAATCCCAACTGTACGAAGACACTTTTGCAAATTGATTTCGTGCATCCATTTCGGCATCAAAATCAAGCAGCGTAGATCCAAAAGTTACTGTTTCTACAGAATCTGAGGTAAGATTTGGTTTGCTGATGGTAATTTTACCATTTTCAACAAAACAAAGTTTACCATTGGCTTGTGCTCTTGAAACTATAAAATCCCAGTCGGAAGTGTTGTATTGAATAAGTTCTTTGTGACTAAAATTAGTAGCTTCAACCTCTTTTTGTAATCCATAAGCATCGATGATTTCTTCAAATGCTTCGCTGTCTTTTACATCATAAAAATATTTGCTTTTTCTGCCAATAGTAAGTTTTACGGCTTCGTCTTTACATTCGATAATAAGCAAAGAAGTTCCGCTTTTTATTTTAATCGAATGTTTGATAATAATTCCTTTGTAAATAGTGGCTTCATCATTGTGATAACCGGCAGTTATTTCGATTTTTTTGCCCGGAATCAATAAGTCTTCATTACTCAGTTTAAAATCCCTTTCAGAAGCTTCTCCATCTGTAAGAACAATTTGAGCCATAGGAATCCTGTTGACCTCATTTTGTACTACAAGGCTTTTTACTTGATAGGTACTGGATAATTCCGTTCCTTCAATTAAAATTTTATGCGTTACTAAATCGGCACTCTGACTGGTTTGTATGACTCCGTTATTGCTCATCAGGATTGTTTTTGTAAGGGTGGAAAAAATAGTTTTTGCCCTGTTTTTAGTTTTCTGAAATTGATAATGTTATTGACTTTGGCAACTTCCAGATAATACTTAGAATCGCCGTAAATATTAAAAGACATCAAAGGCAATGTATCACCTTCTTTTACTGTTCTGTAATGTGTTAAATCAGGTGATTTATTGTTCTCTCTCGCTGCTCTTAAATTATCTTCGACAAAGCCCTGAAATTTTGCTTTTGCAACTGCTCTAATCGGAGTTCCGTCTGGTTTGAAGAGTTTAAATTCTACGTCCATTTCGGTCAATGCTCCTTTAAAAAGCAATGTTCCCCAGGAAATAATCAGATAATTAGGCTTGTGTTGGTCACCGTTATAATCCAGAATAACCTTTTTGAATTTCTCAATATCATCGATAATACCATCGTCAGTACTTGCGTATCCATTGATAACTCCCGATCTGTCAAAAACAAAATCGAGTTCGAGATTCTCAGGTAATTTTTTATTGAACTTTGGAGAAAGCGTACTCGTACCGGTAGCCTGAGTTTCATCGGCTTCAATTTTATAATGATAGGTGTACTTTTCCGGATTCATTAAGGTAGAAAATTGACCATCCGCAATTTTGTTGTTGAATTCAGCATCACTATAAGCAACAACTTTTAGTTTTTGTAATTCTCCTAACATGTCAGCGTTCTTTTTTACGTTCAATAATTTTCATAACCTGTTCTACACATTCGGCTACTGCATCTGTTTCCTTGCTTTTTTGAGCACTTGCAGAAGCATTAGGTTTTGATCCTTCGTTCACGTTTATTTTAATGTGAAGCTCTTTTATTTCTATAGGCATGACTAGCTTTTCATTAAGGTGAAATAATTATAGGTAAGCTCGAAGTTTTCTACTACGATCTTACTTTCTTCGGCATTAAAATCTTCGACAGACCATTTTACAGGATAGGCGTGAACCACATTCCATGAAATCAAAGGCTGATGTTCCTGATTGAGCAGTTTAATGGTCAGGTTTACGGGGCTGAAAGCAAAGTTTTCTATAGCATCCCTGCACCAGTCAATAACAGCAGAATCAATCAGCATTCCTCTTTTTAAAGTCAGGTTTGCATATTTTGTCTTTACAGGCAGTTTGTGTTTGAATCTATTTTCTCCACCTTCAGCCATCTCCTCTGTTTCTATGTCTACAGACAAGCCGGATACCGACTGAAACTGATGGTCTTTTTCTTTCGAACCAAGACCTTGAAATTCAACTAAAAAGTGAAAACCGACAGGTGGGTAATAGTTAGCCATGACTAGTCATTTTGAATGGATAAACCTTCGTGAACCAATTCCATAGATTCGATCGCAACTTCGTTTCCATCGGCTTTTAAGTCAGTCGACTGCACTTTAGTTGGCCATGCATTTTTTACTTTCCAGGTAATTACAGGTTTGTGTTCTTCGTTAAGTAATTTGATGGTAATATCTCTTCTTTCTATTTTGTTTAGTTTTACCGTATTCCACCAATTATAATACTCATTATCGCTTGCAAATGATCCTCTTTTCATTGTAATGTTGGAGAATTTTTGCATGCCCGGCATTTTAATTTTGGTATATTCAGGACTTGCTCCCTGACGGTATTCAATAGCTTCAGTTTCGACATCTAATCCGGAAACTTCTGTAAATCCTATTTTTGTTCCACCCCAGTCAACTGAGAAATGAAACTTTGGTAGCGGATAACTCATGATCTATATTTTTTTAATGTTGATATTAATTAAGATTCCTGCATTTTGTGAGAGAAACGTAGAATGATAAATTCTGCCGGACGAACTACTGCCATTCCAATTTCGATTATCATTTTACCGTCTAAAATATCCATTGCCGACATGGTTTGTCCTAAGCCAACTCTTACATAAAATGCTTGTTCAGGTTTTGCCCCGGCCAAAGCTCCGGCTCTCCATTGAAGAATTAAGAAATTCTCAATCATCGCTCGCACTCTTATCCAGGTATTGGCATCGTTAGGCTCAAATACAAACTGTTCGGTTGCTTTTTTGATAGATTCCTCGGCCATGTTAAAGAAGCGACGAACTGGCACATAGCGCCATTCGGCATCATTCCCGGCCAAAGTTCTGGATCCCCAGATCAGGATTCCTTTACCTGTAAAGCTTCTGATAGCATTTATAGATTTACCAGCATTGACATCGATATTCAAACCGTCCTGATCGCCATTGGTTATTTTTAGCGTTGGTTTTACTACATAATTTAACCCCACATTAGCTGGCGCTTTCCATACACCACTGTTAGAATCAACACGTGCATAAACTCCGGCTACAGCACTACTTGGCGGAAGTGTAATGGGAAGGGCTAAAATCTCTGTTTTTATGGCATTGTATGATTTGTTGTCGATGCCTTCAATGTCACCAAGATAGCGACCGTTCATTGCTCCGTTGTTGGTATCTTTGGAGGTGATGCTAAAGATTTTATTTTTAATATCTTCAACAAGTGCTGCTAAATTATTTCCGGGAGTAGATTTATTGAATACATCAATTCCAATTGTTAAGTTGTCACTAGGTAATTCAATAATAGAGTTGGTGGGTTCTGTAGGCACAGTAAAAGTAAGAAGTTTGCCAACTTCGTCGACTACGTTGGTAACATAAGTGCCTAAAGTTGTTGAGGTTTTGGCTGCACGGATTTTGGTTACTAAATCCTCTAATTTTGATTGTACATTTTCAATTTTACCATCGCCTTCAAACAAACCGGTAAAAACATTCAAGGAGGCTTGAAGAGGAACTTCAACACCTGGATTCTCTTCAACGGAAGTAATTGCAGATATTGCAGCATTTTTTACAATCTCTTTGTCCTCAATTAAATTTTTTAATTGGGTTGATAATATTTTAACGACGTCTGCAAAATTATTTTTTAAAGTGAGGTCGAAATTAGGAGAACCTGTTGCAAGATTAAACCCGGCTGGATTGGGTGAATCAGTAAACAAAAGGACGTTTGCTACGCTTCCGGATAGTGTATCATCTGTTGTACCTACATCTCCGCTATCGCTAACTTTGAGAAGGTTTGCGATTTTTGCTCCAATAGAAACGAATGCCGCCTGAACCTGGCTAAAAGCCGTAACTAATGCATCTGGAATATTAGTAACATGATTGATTAAAATATCATCTTCATTGTATCGATAATCGAGGATAGTGTCAAGGTAAGGATAATACACCGCACCGTATTTCAGGTAATCTTTTTCAAGAGAAATTTTTCCTCTTAAAGCTTGAGAATCAGCCTGAACATCAGTAGAAGTATGAGTGTCAATAATAGCAAAGCGATCCTGTAGATCGTGACATTGCATTAAGGCAGCTGAGTATAAATTATAGAATTCAATTACGCTTAGTTTTTTTGCATCCGGGAACAATATCAATGTTGGCTCATCTTCAGCTTTTAAGAGATCCAGTCCGGCTGTTAAATCAGAAAAAAGAATTTGATTTTCAGTACCCGTTGGGGTTTCATAGAGATCTACCGAAACAATATAACAAGGGCCACCGCCATTTGCAAAATACAGCTGAAGTGAATAATACAGTAAAAATGGTTTTGGAACGCTGGGCTGATTTACCACAATACTTCTTTCGGTTACATTGTTAGTCACGACATCAGTTACATCTACTGAAATAGTGCTTTCAGGATATGCCAGTCCAAAATACTTTTCATAATCCAGTAAAGAGGTAATTCTGGTAGGAATCCTGTGTAAATCATTCTCGATTTTTTTAGTAGCTTTTTCTGTATAGCCAATAAAAGCGGGAATCGCTGTTTCTACCTGAGCAACTGACGGAGGAAACTTTACGATTTCCTCAATATATACTCCAGGCGTGTTGTAAGTTGTTGCCATGATTAATTGTTTTAATTATTAAATAAATATTTCTGAATAGTAATCACTATCGATCTTTGTTATTGATTTTACAGATGGATTTGGGTAGGTACTGCTTTCCAATTGCGCTGGCGCAAAATCGTTGACGGGGTCAAGTTCAACAAAACCAGAATAGGTTAAGGGTTTGGCAGTAAGAGTGTTAATTTCTGTGCCTGCTTTTCTGTTGATATATTTCCAGAGTGTTTTTCTATTATCAAAATGAATTTTAAAATTTGGACTTAGCATTTTGCCAAAACCATCTATAATGTCTTTCGGATTATTATCGCCTTTCATCGTCAAGGAGATGATTCCAAAAACATCTTGTCTTTCCTGTGTTTGAAGCTCTGATAATAAAATGGAGGTTGTTTCTTCGGAGATTAAGTAATTATTTGAAATCAGGATGTTGTCACTGAAATTTGGAATATATTTAAATGTTCCGGGTTCAGTTGAAGGTTTCACGTTGCTGAATAAAAACATCTGATTCAGAACAAATTCTAAATTGGTGTAATTCTCAAACTGATAATCGTTGACAGTGATTTTAAAATCCAGTTTTAAATCGGCGGGAACACTTATATAAGGATCATCAATTTCAATACCTTCCTTCACTTTAATGTAAACACGAAACCCAGTTTTGGTTGGCTTGAATGTCATCTTGTAATTTCGTAACTGCGTGATGGTTTCTACAGTAGGAGTGATAGTGGCAAATGAATTACTATCAAATTTCTGAAGCATTTTTTTCTGGTCATCTCCCGACATTCCGGCATAAGTATTTACACCACTATTGAGAAAATAATTGTGAAAAAGTGTCACTTCAAATAATAATCCGAATGTAAGATTAAAACTCATGATTGCTCTTTTGTTTTGGTTACACCTTTGACCTTGCTGATAAGTTGTCCTTCGCCTTGTGCGATATTGCGCTCGATTTGTATCATGCTAACTTTGTATAATGCTGACGGAAGTTGTTTACCACCCAATGTTCCCCAGATATAATTAAGTTCTTCAAAAGTGGGTGTGTAAAGTTCTACCGAGAATTTGAAGTTGTCTATATTATCCATTGCCACACTGCTTCTGTTGTAAATAGTGTTGGCTTGTGTAAAAAGTTTTTTTCCCTGAAAAAAAGCAATGATTTTCGAAATATCATTAAGTGAGTTGATGTATGCAATTCTATTGGCGCTAAAAAGTAAATACAGATTCAAATTGATGATGCTGTTTTTATAAATTGTTTTAGCGTTTTCGATGGAATGGTTGGGAAAGTTTTTTAAAGTAGCTTCTTCATCCAGATTAATTAAGGTAAGTGCTACTTTATCGTCTAGATTTTTGGATACGTTTTCGTTTTGAGATTCTAAAAAAGCAATATTTTCAGCCACAACCGTTTTATCCAGCCCAATTTCTTCGAGATAGTTATTTACCTGCTCTTCAATTATTTGAATAATTTCAAAAATCATCTTCTGATAAAGTTTAATAAATTCGACTTTATTGCTAATCTGATTGCCTTATAGTGAAACAAATACAATTCAAATTTGTATTCTTCTAAAAGCAATATTTAGATTTTTGTTCTAAGATTACTTTTTTAGATACTAGATTCTGTTTTTGGTATATACCCTTATTTTATGGAATCAAATAAGTGTTTTTAGTTTTTCTCATTGTATTTCATTTAAGAGAATACTTATGATGAAATTTTACTAAAAAGGATCATTTTTAAGGCGCAGATAAAAAAGAAGATTCTACGGGCTTTGCTTTAAACTTGTAATAAAAATGAGTGCTTGTAAGAATTATCGAAGTTAGAGAAATCATAAGGTATCAAGAAAGGGGAAAAACACCCTTTTTTTACTTTTTTTTATTAGTAAAATATTGATTGTTAGATTATTGTGCGCTTTTTGAGTTTTTGCTTTATTTTGCACAGAAAGACGAAAATCAGAATAAAATAAAACCACTAAAAATTTTACTAAATATAGAAAAGAGATTATTTCACCATAAATGAAATAATCACTTTTTTAGCTTTCTTAATTCTTTAATTTAATGCTATGCGTCTTAGTATAAATTAAATGCAAAGAATACCTGCCAAAATTAGATGTACTGCTGTGCATCTAATTGTCTACATTTAGATAATGGAAAAGTTTAGATTTTTTTACAGACTCTCGATCAATCGGTTTTACTTCATCTTTTATTTTAAATCTCAGATGAGATGGATGTAATGTTTTTTATCTTCGCAAAAAATATCTCAAATTAAGTAATTATGAAGTTCTATTCAATTTCATTCGTTTTTTTCTTTTTCATGACATTAGCGAGTGCCCAACATCAACATAACAGTGCTAATACTGACGTACCATCGACACATGGAATGTTGATTTTTGGAAAAGAAAAAATTTATGCTTCACACTTACCAATGTTTCATTCTCCGCATGATTATCAAATTATTCTGGAGTTGGAATTGGATAATAACGCCAAGAAACTATTTATAGCCGATCAGGAAAATAATTCTGAATATAATACGTACATGATTGAACCTGAGACGTTCATTTTGCCAGATATGATTCAGAATCCAAGACCATTTAAAGTAAATCTTTACAGAGGTCATTTTGAAAGAGGTGGAAAAAAAATCGCTTCAGATATAGTGGTATCTATCAAACAAGTGATTTTTTATAAAAAATTCAATGCGGCTGAAGCCAGATCTGGTACAACCAATTTTATATTTTTTGGTAACACAAAAGAGCAGTTTATGGCGCATCAGATTACAAACAAACCTGATTTTGATCAGATTTTACAAGTAAAAACAGCTTCGGATGCACTTGTAAAAAACGACAAGTACAAAGTAATCAATGTAAATAAATCAGAAAACAGTCCAATTGGTGTAGCTGGAAACGATATTCAGGTTGATGTTAATGGTATTAATTATGCTATTACTGTTTTGAAACAATTGTATTTGGAATTTGATGATTTAAAATAATCAAGATCATATTTAATCCTATAAGCCATTAAAAAAGTACAAGTTTTTAAGTGCTCGCTTAGATAGACTTACATAATTTATGTGGCTAGTGTTTGTTTTTATTTAACCACCGACGTATAGAGACTATAAAGTTCCCATCCTAAAGTCTGGTAGAATAGTTTGCCTTCTTCTGTGGCAACCAAAAAATTATTGCGAACACCATTCGCTAAAGCAATTTTTTCAAGTTCTTTCATCAGGACAGTTGCAAGACCATTTCTTCTATGATTAGTTTCGGTTGAAATCCTGTCGTAAACAGCCAGATCATCAACAAGAACTACACGTCCTATTGAAGCTAATTCTCCATCTTTAGTAACAATTCGAACAACAAAAGTTGAATTATATTTTTCAAATTCTAATTTATAGCGATCATGTAAATAAATGTTTGGAATATCCATTTGATGAAAACAAAACATCATATAACCTTGAGGCTGAATAATCCATTTTGTAGATAATATACTCTTTAGTTCATCAGGAGAAGAGCAAACCTTTAGAAAAACTCCTGGTTCATCAATAGATTTTGATAATTGTATGAAATCATCATTAAGTTCAGAAAAAACATAACGGCTCTTTTGGTTTTCATAACCTACATTCACCATAAGCCCTGATTTGTATTTAACAGGCAAAGGTAATTCTCTTGATAATGACCAGCCTTTGAGCCATTTCTCTACAATATCGAAAGAAACATTTTTTTTCATTGTATTACCATTGGTTTTAAAAGTTCTATTTTTTTAAGAGATTGTCAAATATAAAACAATGAAAATTATCAATATGATGAGATTTTTAAATTTTTATCACTACAAAATATTTAGAACTAATCTTAAAAATCTATCTCATAACAAATACTAAATGAAATGTTAATACAATGTTTTATAAACTGACCTTTTTATTAATGTAAAGGTAACCTTGTTGACCTACCCTCATTTCTAATTTTGGAGACATATTATAAACAACACACTGTAGAATATGTCATTTTTTAAATTAAGAACACATCGCAACAAAATAATCGGGATTGGTGTTTTAGCAAATACCATTTATTGGCCAAATAATACAAAAGTGATGTATTATGTATAAGAGGTTTACCGATGAAGAACTTGTTGAATTGTTGAGACAAGGCAAGGATAAAGCGTTTGATGAATTGTATTTTAGGTATCGGGATTTATTGGTTCGCTTTGTTTATACCAGAATGAAATCAATACCGGTTTCTGAAGAAATTGTTCAGGAAGTTTTCACCACAATCTGGGAGCGTAGAAAGACTCTGGTTATCCAAAAGAAATTTTCGGCTTACATCTATACTTCCGTTCGCTATGTAACTTTAGATTATATAAAATCACACACTATTACCGACCAATATATAAAGGAAGTCGTTGACAGAAGCACTCAAGACCACAGCAGCACCAATGCAACCGAAGATTCTATTTATTACGAAGAATTACAAGAGGCAGTAGACAAAGCAACTTTATTACTTCCTAAAAAATCCAAAGAAGTTTTTATTCTAAGCAGGATTAAGCATTACACCAACAAAGAGATAGCCGAAGAACTTAATGTTTCGCACGAAACTGTAAAGTATCATATTGCTTATGCGTTAAAATTTATGCGCAGCTATTTGGGCGAGTTTAACTGACGACAAATTTTCAAAATCTAGGTTTACGTTTTGTTTTCTTAACAAAAGCGTAACCTTGTCAACCTACCTGAAATTAACATTTCTAAGACATACTATTAAAGAGATAAACAAATTATAATGCCTGAAAAATTACATCGAGATATAAAACTTTTTTTAGAAGGAAAACCAGCTCCAAAAGGGGAAGAGTTATGGAATAACTGGTACAATCATCCGGAAGAAATATTAGATAGTATTGAAACTATCAAATCTGATCGTTCTAAATTAAAAAAAGAAATCCGTCAAATAAAGAAATCAAATAAGGTTATTTTTCTTCAACATAAAAATTGGTCTATTGCAGCTTCATTATTGTTTTTAATGGGAATGGGCTGTTTTTTTTATTTATCATCTGAGGAGGTGATTAAGCAATATGCTACAAAATCTGGCGAACATGCTAAAGTTGTTTTGAGCGACGGAACACAAATCTGGCTTAACGCAGGAAGTCGCTTAAAATATCCTGCCAAATTTAAAGGAGATACACGAGAAGTTTATTTAACCGGAGAAGCTTTTTTTGATGTTGCCAAAGACAAAAAACACCCTTTTATTATTCATACCCATAAAATGGATACCAAAGTTCTGGGAACCAGTTTTAACGTTCAAGCCTATCCGGATCATGCCACGCAAGAAGTTTCGGTTTTAACCGGAAGAGTAAATGTAAAATCGACCATTACAGAAGAAAATGTATATGTAACGCCGGGACAAAAAGTGGTTTTTAAATCACAAAGTAATAAAATGCAGGCCTTTACAGATATTCCGGTGAATTCTATTTCGCTATGGCGAAAAAATATCATTGTTTTTGAAGATGCTCCTCTGCCAGAAGTAATTGCAACAATTAATCGCAATTATAATGTGAACATTCAGCTTGAAAACAAGAATCTGAACAATCTAAAAATCAGTGCTTATTTCAAAGAGCTTCCTGTAGATCAGGTTGTTGCTTTGGTGTGTAATATCATAAATGCCCATTATAAACAGGAATCAGGAAATTACATTATACGATAATAAGAGTAAAAAAACTTAACACATAGAAACATAGCTTTAAAATTAAAGCCAAAGACCATTTTAAAAATCATGATTTGCCACGTAATCGATACGATTTATTTGGAATGAAATATCTTTTTTACACGCCTTAAAAGCTATGTTTCTATGTGTTAAAGTTAATAAATACAAGGAATTACAATATCAAATTTAAAAAAAAGCTACGTAGAAAACCAATCATAATCAAGAACAATTAAAACTCAAAAACATGACTAAAAAGCAAATGCGGTTTATCCAGAACTGTCAGAGCATTAAAAAATCCGTATTGAACAAAGCGCTTCTTTTTGTGGCTCTATTTTCTATCGGATTATCAGCAAAAGCGGCCAGCGTAGATATCAGCAAAAGAGTTACTTTAAAAGTAGAGAACGAAAGTATCAAAAATGTTTTTCAGAAAATCGAAAAGCAAGTAGATGTGCATTTTATGTACGAAACCAATCAGGTTAATACCAATCAGAAAATTAGTTTAAAACTAAGTAATGTTACCCTTGAACAGGCATTAGATAAAATATGCAGCAATTTTTTCCTGAAATATGAAATTGTAAATAATAATATTGTCATCAAAAAAAGCCAGAAAGTGTCGGATGCTGATCAGAATAAAATCAGCGTTTCGGGAACTGTTTACGGAGGTAATGACGGAATGCCATTGCCAGGTGTAGGGATTAAAGATAAAGGTTCTGATGTTGCGACAACGACAGATTTTGACGGAACTTTTAAAATTGAAATCAACTCATCTGAGGCCATTCTTGTTTTTTCGTATGTTGGTTATGTTGATCAGGAAGTTAAAGTAACACCAACCGATAAAAACATCAAAGTAAAATTAGTAGCTGATATGAAACAACTGCAAGAAGTTGTAGTTATGGGTTATGGAAGTGTAAAAAAGAATGAAGTTTTAGGATCTGTTGGATCTGTTTCTATGAAAGAAACTTCAAGTAGAACTTACAACAGTGCTGCTGAATTACTGCAAGGTACAGTTGCGGGTGTTACCGTGCTTAGTAATGGTGGTGATCCAACGGCGGAACCTACAATTAATATTCGTGGAATTGGTTCTTTGAATGCCGAAACGCCTTTAATTGTTTTGGACGGAATCATTTACAGTGGTTCTTTGAATACTTTAAATCCAAATGACATTGCTTCGATAAGTGTTTTGAAAGATGCGGCTTCGGCAGCAATTTATGGAGCAAGAGCTTCTGGTGGTGTAATTTTAATTACGTCCAAAAAAGGAGTTTCTGAGAAGATTAATATAAATGTAAATTATCAGGGAGGTTTTCAGAATGTAGCCAAAAAACTGGATGTTCTTAATGCTGCTGAATATGCTGATGCTATGAACTTGGCAAGAGATAATGCAGGTATGCCAAGAATTCCGGCTTTTGATCCGGCATTTGAACCAACGGCAAGAACTACAAAAACAAACTGGATGGATGAAATTTTTCATACAGGAGAAATTCAGGATTTGTCACTTTCTATAAACGGTAAAACCGAAAAATCTAATTTCTTTGTTTCAGGAAGTTATAGAAAAAACGAAGGGATTTTATTAAATACTTTTGGTGAGCGTTATACAGCAAGAGCAAACTCCTCTTTTAAATTAGCGCCAAATTTCACCATTGGAGAAAATTTGTCTTATTCGTTAACTAACGGTCAGAGTGCCAATACATCAAGTGGTTATACAGGAGCAATTTTAGCAGCCATTTTTTATCCGCCAAATGCAACCATATATAGAGAAGATGGTTCAGGACAATTTGGTGGAGTTCCGGAGAAATATATTGGTTCTTACGGAGATGTTATAAATCCTGTTGCTTATTTGAAAAGACTCGATAACAGAAATCCTGTGTCGACCATTTTGATCAATCCTTATGCAGAATGGGAGATAGTCAAAGGTTTGAAAGTAAAAACAAACTGGGGTTACACGAGAATCCAGGATAATGCAAAAGATTTTGCAGTTAAAATTAAAGAACCGGGAAAAATATTCGACTTTAACCGATTAACACAAAAGTCACTTACAACTACTGATTTATTAGGAGAACAAACAATTTCTTACGAAACATCTTTAGGGAAACACAATTTCAAAGCTTTAGCCGGATATACCTATCAGGAAACAAAGAGAGAGTTTTATACCATTGAAGGAACAGGTTTTGATAACGAAGATCCATCACAACGTTATTTGCTAAATGCGAAATTAATTCAGCAAACGGCAGCAGGATTATCTGACGAAATTATTTCATCTTATGTTGGAAGGTTAAATTACGATTTTAATCAAAAATATTTATTCTCAGGGATTGTTCGTCGTGACGGAACTTCAAAACTTTTATCACCGAATCGTTGGAAAGTTTATCCTTCTGTTTCTGCTGGATGGTTAATTTCTGAAGAAGAATTTATGAAAAACATCAGTCCAATTGTAAGCAATTTAAAACTACGCGCGAGCTGGGGACAAATAGGAAATTTAGGAAATCTTGGACCATACCAATTTAGTGTGCCATTGAATCAGACTCAGGCTTTGATTGGTTCAACTCCAACAATTAATTATGGTTATGCTGAAGGTGAATTGTCAAACCCTAACTTAAAATGGGAAAGTTCAGAGCAGACAAATATTGGTTTGGATTTTACAATGCTGAACAACACTTTGACAGGATCTGTAGACGCCTATATTAAAAAGAACAAAGACATGTTGGTGCGTGATCAGCTTCCGGGAGTTTCAGGAACTCCACAAGGCCGAATTGTAAACTCGGGAGATGTTGAAAATAAAGGTATTGAAGCTAGTTTGACGTATCAAAAAACGCGTGGAGAATTTAAGTTTGATGTAACGGCAAATGCTGCATTTTTAAGCAATAAAATTGTTTCTATTAAAGATGGTTTGACTTCTCTTGAACCTTTAAACATTAGCCGAGTTCGTAGTTTGCCTTTAGCCAATATTTATCAGGTAGGAAGCCCGGTTGGTGCTTATTATGGATATGCTACAGACGGATTATTTCAGAGTAATGCCGAAGCAAAAGACTATAAAAACAGTTCTGGTGCAGTGTATCAGCCAAATGCAGTTGCCGGAGATATTAAATTTAAAGATGTAAACGGAGATGGCGTTATCAATAACAGTGATAGAGTAATACTAGGAAATCCGTTTCCAAAAACAACTTACAGCTTAAATGCCAACTTTAGATATAAAGGTTTTGATATGAATATTTTCTTCAATGCAGTAGCAGGAAATAAGATGTTTAATGCCGTAAAATATACAGGTTTGAATGCTTCTTTCCCTGGATATAATTTATTGGCTGATTCTAAAAATGCTTGGTCGCCAACAAATACAGATACTAATATTCCAGTGCTTTCATCAACAGATAATAACAATAACTTCGGGAGAATCTCTGATTTTTATATCGAAGACGCTTCATTCATAAGATTAAAAAATGTTTCGATTGGTTATACGGTTAAAGACAATTGGCTGAACGGAAAAGCGAAACTTAGATTCTTTATTTCAGGACAAAATTTATTTACAATCACGAATTACTCAGGAATGGATCCTGAAGTTGGTCTTAACAACTTTGGTCTTGACTTAGGTAAATATCCACTTTCTCGTATTTATATGACGGGTGTAAATGCTACTTTTTAAAAAAATATAAAACAAATAAAATGAAAAATTTAAGTCTTTTATTATTGAGTTTTGTGCTTTTATTAGGCACTTCGGCTTGCGAAAGTGAACTTGATGTGATTCCGCAAGGAGCGCCCTCAAGCGGAAATTTCTGGAAAACGCCTGCTGATGCAAAAGCGGGAGTAAATTCTATTTATGCCTTATATTCTGATGATAATATGTACGGTCGTGGTTTTTTCTGGCTGAATAATGCAAGTGATGATATAGGAACCAAACCAAGACAAAATGCCGAACGTATCAAGAATTTTATTGTTGACGGGTCTGAGTCTGATACTAAAGATATCTGGAGATTACACTACGAAGTAATGAAACGTTGTAATGATGTGATCCGTAATATTCCGAAGATTTCGCTTGACGAAAAAACGAAAAATATGATGCTGGGAGAAGCTTATTTTAACCATGCCGTAATGCATTTAGAATTAGCGTATCATTATGGAGACGATCGTGCCGGAATCCCAATTCAGGACAGAGAAGATCCAACAAATGTGTATGTACCAAGAGCTAAAAATGTTGCCGAAAACTACGCTTATATCGCCGCAGATTTAGTTAAAGCTGCCGATTTATTGCCTTATTTTAATGAGCTTACGCCTGATAATTACGGACGTGCTCATAAAACTGCAGCCTGGGGATATTTAGTTCGTACGTATTTGTATGCAAAAGATTGGGACAATGCAATTAAATACGCAAACATGATCGTGAATAGCGGAAAACACAAATTGCTTGATGATTTTGCTGATGTGTTTAAAATTAAAAACAATTGGTCTTCAGAATATATCTGGTCTGTAACTTCAAGTTCAGAAAACACAGGTTTGGGTTCTATTTTTCCTGGAGTTTGTCTTGAGGATAAAGGTTGGGGAGTTTACAACGGTTGGGGAAATTTTTATCCTACCAAAGAATTGTTTGATACTTATGATCCGGCTGATAAAAGACGAAGCGCTACAATTTTGCAAAAAGGAGATAAGTTCATGTATTTTGGAGAATTAGTAACTTTTAATGAAGGGAAATATACCGTAAGTTCAAGTAACAGAACAGGATATCAGTTCAATAAATATATGGAGCCATTTGGTTACCCAAAAACAACTTCGGGCGGAATTGATATTCGTTATGTAAATGCAAACGGTGATAAACCTTCAACAGCTCTGAACGTACCTCTTTTACGTTATGCCGATGTGATTTTGATGTTGGCAGAAGCCAAATTAATGAAAGGTTTAAGTGCCGATACCGAAATAAATATGATTCGTAACCGTGCTGGTTTACCAAGTATTTCGGGAGCAACATTAACAGATTTAAAAAGAGAAAGACGTTGCGAATTGGCTGGAGAATGGACAGATCGTCATTTTGATTTAGTGCGTTGGGGCGATGCTCAGGCAACTTATGCAAAACCTTTACACCATTATAACGGAACCGTGATTTATCCTGCCCGTAATTTTAACCCTGCAGTTCACCATGTGTGGCCAATACCACCAGATGAAATAGCAGTAAGCAAAGGAGCCCTTACTCAAAATAAAGGCTGGTAGTTTGTAGTTTCAGTTTGTTTGTTTTTTTTTACGCTGCAAGCTTAGTTGTGGAGCTTGCAGTTGTAAAGAAAAAATCAGATAAATTATTAGATATAATAAACCAGTCTTTTTATAAGACTGGTTTATGTTTTTTAGACACAGTTTTAGAATTAATTAGATTTTTGTCATTTCGAGGAACGAGAAATCTCCGTAAGAAACTCGACAAAGATTGGAATTACACGCAAAGTTACCCAATCTTGTCATTTCGACCAAAGGGAGAAATCACACTAGTAGCTCGACAAAGATTGGCGATTTTGATTGTGGAATTTCTAGTGTGATTTCTCCCTTCGGTCGAAATGACAAACTACACGGGCTATGATTGTTTAAATAAGTGAAACGCCTTTTTTCAGCCCAATAAACTATTACTTCTATGTGTTTAAATATAATACCAACAATAACAATTCCTAAATAAAGTTACCTACAGCTTTTAAATAAAATCCCAATTTTTACAATGAAAAAATTAATCACCCTTTTTTGTTTCCATTTTTTCCTGTTTGTACAAGCACAGGAATACAGTTCTTCAAACATTCATTCGCATAATGATTATGCAAGTAAACTTCCTTTTTACGAAGCGTATTCTAATGAAGCTGGCGTTATCGAAGCCGATGTTTTTCTGGTAAATAATGATTTGCCTGTTGCTCATACTTCTAAAGAAATTACGACTTATAACACACTTAGAAGTATGTATTTGGATCCTTTATCTAATAAATTAAAGGCTTTAGGTGGAAAAGCATATCCAGGTAACAAGCCTTTAATTTTAATGATCGACATCAAATCAGAAGCTGAACCAACTTTGAAATTAATCGTTCAGCAATTAAAAATGTATCCGGATTTGATTTCGAATAAAAATCTAAAAGTCGTTATTTCAGGTAGCCGACCTTCTCCGACAAACTGGAAAGATTATCCAGAGTTTATTTATTTTGACGGAAGACTGAATGAAAATTATACTCCGGAGCAATTATCCCGTGTTGAAATGATTAGTGAGGATTTGAAAGAAATCACAATTTGGAACGGTAAAGGTGTAATGACACAAGGGGATACTGAGAAAGTACAAGCAATCATTAAAAAAGTACACGATCAGAATAAAAAAATCAGATTCTGGGGTACTCAGGATAATGTGAACACTTGGATGACTTTGATGAATTTAAAAGTAGATTATATTGCTACGGATAATGTCCCGACATTGACGCAATTCATTAACAATATCAAAACAACATTTTATCAGAATACTGAGTTTCATCAGGCTTATGTTCCTAAAAGCGGATTGTCATTTTCTAAAAAGAAACCTAAAAATGTAATTCTGTTAATTGGTGACGGAATGGGATTGACGCAAATTTACGCAGGCTATACGGCTAATAAAGGGCAGTTGAGTTTATTCAATATTCCAACACAGGGATTGTCTATTACGAAATCTTCGGATAGTTACATTACAGATTCTGCTGCGGGCGCAACGGCAATGGCAACGGGACATAAAACCAATAATAGATTTATTAGTGTTGATGAAAACGGAAAACCTCTGGAACTGATCACACAGCAATTAATTAAGAAAAATTATAAAACAGCAATAATTTCCGCAGGAAACATTACTGATGCTACTCCGGCGGCTTTTTATGCGCATCAGCCTGATAGAAGTTATAGCGAACCTATTGCAGCAGATTTTCTGTCAAATCCTTCAGATATTTTGATTGGAGGAGGACAAAAGGAATTTTATTTCAGAAAAGATGGTAAAGATTTATCTAAAGTATTGATTGGAAAAGGATATACTTTTTCGGATAAATTCAGCAGTCTTGATACCATTAAAAACAGCAAATTTGTAGTTTTAGAAGATGCTTCGGTAGTTTCTATGAAAGCGGGGAGAGGTGAATTTTTAACTAAATCTTTGGCGAAAGCAACATCAACATTTGCCAAAACAAAGAATCCGTTTTTCATCATGGCCGAAGGGGCGCAAATCGATTACGGCGGACATCAAAACAATGTGGAATATGTAGTTCGTGAAATGCTGGATTTTGATAAAGCAGTGGGACAGGCAATGGAATTTGTAGATAAAAATCCAGAAACTTTATTAATCGTTACAGCGGATCACGAAACTGGTGGCCTTTCTTTAATTGATGGAAGTGTAGAAAAAGGATTTGTACACGGAAGTTTTAGCACAAACGATCATACAGCAGTTTCGGTTCCGGTTTTTGCTTATGGTCCGGGAGCTCAAAATTTTATGGGAGTTTACCAAAATACAGAGATTTATACGAAGATAATGCAGGTTCTTTCTACAAAGTAATTGTTGTATTAATGAGATCTTTTTGTTTCTTTTTTCTTTTAGTGAAGAAACCTATACCTCAGTATTTGATAAAAATAAATTAAATAATTTCGCTACGAATTCACGAATTATATTTAAGATTAATTCGTGAATTCGTGGCGAATATTTAAAAGCTAAAAAAGCTTAGTCACTTAGTAACTCAGCTTCTTAGAACCTTTCTAATAGACCCATCTCACAAAAGCTTCCATTGCAGCATAATGCGACAAACCTAATTGATTGTACAATTGAGCAGTTTCACTATTTCTGTCTTCGGCTCTTTGCCAAAATTCTCTTGTGTCAGTTCCTTGAAAAACAACACCGTCCTTTTGAGATTGGTGCTTGAAGATCCCGTGACGTTTTGCCAAAACCTGATCAGGACTCATTGGTACAGCCATTTCGACCTCGTCAATTCCCCATTCCTGCCAGGCTCCGCGGTACAACCATAACCAGCAACCGTTCATAAATGATTTCGGTTTCAAAGCTTTTACGGCTTCAAAAATAGCATCAAGGCAAACTTTATGCGTTCCGTGTGGATCTGCTAAATCTCCCGCTGCATAAATTTGATGAGGTTTGATTTTTTCGATTAAAGCCATTGTCAATTGCACATCTTCCGCGCCTAAAGGTTTCTTTTCGATAGCTCCGGTTTCATAGAAAGGCAATTCCATAAAATGAATTTGTTCATCCGGTAAACCCACAAAATAACTGGTGGAACGTGCTTCTCCTTTTCTAATTAAACCTTTTAGATATCTAACTTCGGGAATATCAATTTCGCTTGCTTTTTTATTTTTTAGAAATACAATTGCCTTTTTATAAATAGCTTCAGCTTCAGGGCTTTTAATTCCGAATTTTTTATTGTAATCACAAACAAAACTAGCAAAACGTAACGCTTCATCATCTGCAACAGCTATATTTCCTGAGGTTTGATACGCAACATGTACTTCATGACCTTGCTCTTGCAAACGCATAAAAGTTCCTCCCATACTAATGATATCATCATCAGGATGCGGACTAAAAATCAAGACACGTTTTCTTGCCGGTTCTGCTCTTTCCGGACGATTGGTGTCGTCAGCATTTGGTTTTCCGCCTGGCCAGCCCGTAATTGTATTTTGAAGTTTATTGAATATTTTAATGTTGATATCGTAAGCAGGACCAGAATCTGCTAATAAATCGCTCATTCCGTTTTCGATATAATCAGCATCTGTCAACATTAAAATGGGTTTTTTAAGCTGAAGCGCCAATCCTAAAACCGCTTTTCTAATTAGCTTATCCGTCCATGTAATTTTCTCCACCAACCAAGGTCTGTTGATTCTAGTTAGTTTTGAAGAAGCTTCTTTGTCTAAAACAAAAACTGCATTATTATGTTCCTGTAAAAACGAAGCCGGAATTTGATTGGTCACTTCTTCTTCAACAGATTTTTTAATAATCTCGGATTTCCCTTCGCCCCAAGCCATTAAAATAACTTGTTTGGCTTCCATAATTTTCTTTACTCCAAGCGTAATTGCTGTTCTTGGCGTATTGCTCAAACCTGAGAAATCCCCACTTGCAGCAACTCTTGTAATATGATCCAGCGCCACTAATCTTGTTTTGGAATTCTGCAACGATCCAGATTCATTAAAACCAATATGTCCGTTACCGCCAATTCCCAGAATTTGAAGATCAATTCCACCCAAAGCTTCAATTTTAGCTTCATAATCGTGGCAATAATCAGCGATTTGTTCTTTTGTTAAAAGTCCGTCCGGAACGTGATAATTTTCAGGTAAAATATCGATATGATCAAATAGCAATTCTTTCATAAAACGAACATAACTGTTGATCGAATTGGGTTCCATTGGATAATATTCATCCAAATTAAAACTAATTACGTTTTTGAAACTTAAACCTTCTTCTTTATGTAAACGCACCAATTCGGCATATAATCCTTTCGGGGAAGAACCCGTTGCAAGTCCTAAAATGCAAGATTCGTTGTTTTCTTGTTTTGATTTGATAAGTGTTGCGATTTGTTGTGCAACAGCTTTTGAAGCTTCAGCGGAGTTTTCGAAAGCAACGGTATTGATGTTCTCAAATCGTTTTTCGAATCCGGTTGCTTTATCTATTGTACTTTTTATCATTTTGAGTTTATTTTTTATTAATGGTTAAAAAATGCATTACAATCCAAGCTAATAAATAAGCAGAACCGCACATAATGAAGATAATATTGTAACCTGCGGTGATGTTTCCTAAAAGTTTGTAATGATCCAGAATCATCCCAATTGCTAATGGAAAAAGGATTCCGCCAACAGAACCCGCCATTCCGCCAATACCTACAACGGAACTAATGTCTTTTTTAGGAAAATAATCAGATACAGTAGTAAATATATTGGCGCTCCAAGCCTGATGTGCCGCTGCTGCCAAACTAATTAAACCAACTGCCACCCATATATTTTTAGTAAACTGAGCCAGCATAATTGGCAACACACA
Organism: Flavobacterium sp. JAS; assembly: GCF_020991455.1. Taxonomy (GTDB): domain Bacteria; phylum Bacteroidota; class Bacteroidia; order Flavobacteriales; family Flavobacteriaceae; genus Flavobacterium. Next base: position 86,204 of record NZ_JAJMOX010000007.1, on the reverse strand, counting down.
AAGTGCAATGATAAACATGGTCGTTTTGCGGGCTTTTTGTACATTCCATCCTTTTTTTATAAGATAAGAAGATAAAAATCCGCCACCAATACTACCAATTGTAGTTGCGGTATAAACAATTACCAAAGGCAAACTAGGTTTCTTTAAATCGAGATTAAAGGTTTCGGAGAAATAAGATGGAAGCCAGAATAGGAAAAACCACCAAACCGGATCTGTCAATAATTTCCCGAAGATAAATGCCCAGGTTTGTTTTATTTTGAATAATGCAGTCCATTTTACCGGAACTTCTATTGCCGAAACAAGTTCATTATCACTGTGGATATAATCGAATTCTTCTTTGGATATTTTTTTGTGTCGGGCTGGAGTTTCATAGAATTTCCACCAAAAAATCAACCAGATAAAACCAACTGCTCCCGTAATAACAAAAGCTTCCTGCCAGCCATAAGCGCCCAGAATTGCCGGAACCATAATAGGAGCAACCACAGCACCAACATTTGCTCCCGAATTGAATATTCCCGTTGCAAGAGCGCGTTCTTTTTTAGGAAACCATTCGGCTACGGATTTTATTGCAGCGGGAAAATTTCCTGCTTCAGCAATTCCTAAACCAACTCGGGCTAAGCCAAAACCAAAAGTGCTTTTTGCAAATGCATGCGCCACGGCAGCAATGCTCCAAAAGAACACGGATACAGAATATCCAAGTTTTGTTCCTATTTTGTCAATCCATCTTCCAAAACCCATAAGGCCAATGGCATAGGCCGCAGAAAAAGCCATAACGATATTGCTGTAATCTGTTTCTGTCCAGTTGAATTCTTTCTCTAATGTGGGTTTTAATAGCCCAATTACCTGCCTGTCGATATAGTTTATGGTTGTACCAAAAAACAATAAGGCAAGAATGCCGTATCGAACTCTTTTTTGTGAAGCTATATCCATTTTAAGAGTTTTTACAAGATTGGATTAAAAGCATCATTTTTGAGATATAATCTGAAAATGCTTCAGAATTGTTTTCTTCAATCAGGTTGGATTTAATGAGTTTACTTCCCATACCTACAGCCGAAACGCCTGCACCAAACCACGATTTTAGATTTTGTCTTTCCGGTTCAACTCCGCCGGTTGGCATAAACAGAAGATCCGGAAAAATGTCTTTTATGGTTTGTATATAAGAAGAACCCACTAAATTACCCGGAAATATCTTTACCAATTTTGCTCCCAATTCCTGCGCCTGATGAATTTCTGTAGGTGTTAAACAACCCGGAATCCAGGCTAAATTGTGATCCGAAACTACTTTTGCAACTTCAGAAGAAACAATTGGACTTACGATAAAATCGGCTCCAAGAGCGATAAATTTTTTGGCTTGTTCGGCGGTTTTTATAGTACCAATTCCAAGCAATAAATCAGGCATTTGTTGTTGTGCAATTATCTTTAATGCCTTGAAATTTTCTAAGGCATTTTCACCACGATTTGTGTATTCTAAAACTCTAATACCTGATTGATATAAAGCTTTTAATATATTTATACTTAAATCTTTACTTTCATTATAATATAAAGGCAACAAACCCGATTGAGTGATTTGTTGAATAACATTTTCTGTCTTATTCATTTTGCTTTATTAACTGTTCGATTTCTTCGACTTTGGATGTTGTAGCATCTCCTTTTATGAATAATTTTTGATAGGCTGCTCTTGCTGCAAAATCTACTATTTGCTGTGATTGTTTTTGATGAAGTATTCCGTAAATAAGTCCTGCCATGAAACAGTCTCCGGTTCCTACTTTGTCAATGGTATTTGTCGCAAAAAGAGTTTCGCTTTTGTAGATATTTCCGTTTTGATATAAAGCTGCAAAATACTTTACGCTTTCTTCTTCGCTAAAGCGGAAGGTATTTGCAACCGTTTTACAATTGGAATATTTTGACAAAATTTCTTCAGAAGTAATTCGGGCTTGCTTCACTAAATCAAGATCATTTTCAGATTCGGTTAATTTTGAATCAATTGCTATTCCCAACATTTTCTCGGCAGACCAGATATTTCCCATAATTACGTGGGCATAACTAGCCAGTTTTGGCATTACTTCTTTAGGATTTAAACCGTATTTCCAGAGTTTTTCTCTGTAGTTTAAGTCCAATGAAATTGTTATCCCTTTTTGTGTAGCTGCAATTAAGGCTTCTTCGCAAAGCGCTGCAACATCTGTATTTAAAGCAGGAGCAATGGCTGTAAAATGAAACCAGGAAACGCCTTCAAAAACTTTGTCCCAGTTGATACTTGACGGTTCTAATTCTGAAAATGAAGAATATTTTCGATCATAAATTACGCCGGCATTCTTAACATCAGCACCTTGATTAAGATAATAAGTCCCAATTCTTTCTCCGGATTTAATTACGGAAGTTGTATCAACACCCATTTTATTGTAATATTCAAGGATCGTATCTGACAAAAAATAATCGGGCAGGGCAGTACAATACCCAACCGGAACATTCCATTTTGCCAATGCTAAGGCAACATTACTTTCTGCACCGCCTATATAAGCCGACATATCTTGCTGCTGAGGGAAATTTTCCCCCATGCTGTATCTCAAAAGGATTTCGCCAAAACAAAGAACTTTACCCATGATAAATTAGTCTTCGTTTGATGGTTTTCCTATTGTAGCCAGAATTCCTCCATCGACATAAACAATATGCCCGTTTACGAAATCACTTGCTTTAGAACTCAAAAATATCGCTGCACCTTGCAAATCCTCAGGATCTCCCCAACGACCAGCCGGAGTTCTTCCAATAATAAATTCATTAAAAGGATGTCCGTTTACTCTAATTGGTGCCGTTTGACTTGTAGCAAAATATCCCGGACCAATTCCGTTTGTCTGGATATTGAATTTAGCCCATTCTGTAGCCATATTTTTCGTTAGCATTTTTAGTCCTCCTTTTGCAGAAGCGTAAGCACTTACAGAGTCTCTGCCAAGTTCGCTCATCATAGAACACATATTGATGATTTTACCACCGCCACGGCTGATCATACCTTTGGCAACATTTTTAGAAACTATAAAAGGCCCTGTTAAGTCTACTTTTATTACCGCTTCAAAATCGGCAACTTCCATTTCGATTATTGGAGTTCTCTTGATGATTCCAGCGTTGTTGATTAAGATATCGATTGGGCCAACTTCGGCTTCGATTTTGTTTATTGCAGCGATTACTGCTGCTTCATCAGTAACATCAAAAATATATCCGTAGGCTTCAATTCCCACAGATTTGTATTCTGCAACAGCATTATTTACTGCTTCTTGCGAAGAGTGATCGTTTACAACAATTTTTGCTCCGGCATGTCCAAGTCCTTTTGCCATTGCCATCCCCAAGCCATGAACTCCGCCTGTAATAAGGGCTGTTTTTCCAGTTAAATCAAATAAGTTAATTGACATTTTTTTTCTTTTTTTTTGGTTAATAGTAATCTGATATTTTTATTGAATTGTCTCCTGTTGTAGCTCAGTGTGACACAATTCCTTTGTGATCTCAAAGCAAAGCGCAATTCATAAAACTTTGTGAACTTTGCGTAATCCTTTGCGAACTTTGCGGTAAAATTTTCTTTGTCGAGTTACTTACGAGGCTTCGACTCCGCTCAGCCTGACAAGCAGTACATTCTTTTCAAAAAAGACATGATTATGGCTGTCAACTACAATTTAATGTGCTGATTAAGTGTTTTTATCTAAAGTTTTTATTTATCTACTGTGAAGCTTTATTCTACTTTTACAATTAGTGGATTCTTTATTTTTTGATAGAAATTATCCAAATAATTGAACCATTGTTTGGCCTCAGTAATTTTTCCAGCTTTGTTCCATGCAGCTCCTGTGTAATAAACAATAGGTTCATTATTGGTAACAGTAGTTTTGGCTAATATTTGCGTATTGGTTGCAAACATATTTTTTACAGGCGTCGTTAATATAGATCCAACTCCTGTAGTTCCATCTTCGCCAAATGTTGGTTCCCAATACCCCATAATACCTTGTTGCTCGTTTAACGAAATAACTCCGGCTTCGGCTCTTTTGCTTAAACCAACTACAACGTCAAGAGATTTGGCTCCTTCAAAAGTATAAGTGTTTTCAACTCGATTAAGCTGAGAACCTGCATCAATAGAAATAACTTTTATAGCTTTTACTTTGATTCCGCCTGCATCCCAAGCATCATAAGACAGTTGAAAAGTACTTCTTAAAGGACCATTGTCAAATACTTTCCATTGGTGATAATTTGCTGAATAGCGAATGCTGTCTTTTACAAATGGCGCCATATTTCCTGCTCCTAATGTTGGGCCAACATGATAATAATCCATTCCGTCGCCAGCGTCTATGTGGTAATTTCCTCTTTTGTAGCGGTCGTTAATCACCATTTTATTAGTTCTTTTTACCCAAACATCAAATCCTGAAGCATCTTCACTAGTTTTCTCTATGGCTTTACCATAAGCACGAAAAGCGATTTGGTCATTTTCCCAGGCAAAATCATCTTTGCGTTCCGGTACATAACGTGCATAGGTTTTAGTGACAAAAGTTTCCGGTTTTCCTTTTTGAATTGTTAGCGTAAGTGTTGCTTTTGCTTTAGCATCAACCTGAACTAATAGATTTTGAATTGCAGCATCCCCGCGATGTTCTAACTGAAAAGGAACTTGCTTTTTTGTAGCCTGATTAATCACCACAAAATTGGCAGTATCAATTTGCGGATAATGCGCCAAAATAGTTTCCCATTTTATAGCTACTACAGTTTCTTTTCGTTCCAATGCCGAATTATTCTGAATCGTAACAGTGGCTTTTGTCTGTGCCAAAATACTTATAGGCAGTAGAAAAGCAAGGCAAGTGAAGAGTTTTATAATTTTCATATTCAATTATTTTAAATCGTTAATAGCGCAATGGTCCATATCTCCATAATCTAAATTTTCACCCGCCATTCCCCAGATAAAAGTATAATTTGAAGTTCCCGCTCCAGAGTGAATTGACCAGTTTGGTGAGATTACGGCTTGCTCATTTTGCATCCAGATATGTCTGGTTTCCTGCGGTTGTCCCATAAAATGGCAAACACTTTGGTTTTGTGGTACTTCAAAATAAAAATAAGCTTCCATACGTCTGTCATGCGTGTGTGCCGGCATGGTATTCCAAACACTTCCTGATTTTAATTCTGTCATTCCCATTTGAACCTGACAAGTTTGTACTACACTGTTTACAATCAGTTTATTAATGATGCGGTGGTTTGCCGTTTCCATTGTTCCTAATTCTACAATTTCGGCGTCAGCTTTGGTTACTTTTTTAGAAGGATAAGTATGGTGTGCGGGAGCGGAATTCAAATAGAATTTTGCCGGAGAGTTTGCATCTGCTGATTCAAAAGTAACTTCTTTTATGCCTTTTCCCAGATATAAAGCTTCTTTAAAATCTAGTTCAAATTTTTCTCCGTCAGCGGTGATAATTCCTTTTCCGCCTACGTTGATTATTCCTAATTCTCTTCTTTCCAGAAAATATTGTGCTTTTAAATCATCAGGATTTGGTAAGCTTATTTTTTGATTGATTGGCATTGCACCGCCAATAATATATCGGTCGTAATGTGATAAAGTTAGTTTTACCTGATCTGCGATAAAAATAGTTTCGATTAAAAAATTCTCTCGTAATTCTTCGGTATTCATTTGTTTTGCTTCTTTTGGACTGACTGCAAAACGACTTTCAAAATTGGTATTCATAATTATTTGGTTTATTGTAATTTCAGTTTTTAAACTGTATTTAGATATTAATTTTCATCATTTAATTTTGCCAGATATTCGCTTGGCATACAACCGTAATGTTGCTTGAATGCCGTAGAGAAATACGAAGGCGAATTAAAACCACACATATAAGTGATTTGTGCAATTGTATAACGCTTGCTCTGCATGAGTTCTACAGCTTTTTTAAATCGGATTCTTTTGATGAAATCCATCGCAGATTCTCCGGTAATGGCTTTTAGTTTCAGATATAAATTAGATCTGCTCATTCCGATTTCTTTACTAAACTGATCTACTGAAAATTCCGAATCAGCCAAATGATCTTCGACAATTTGAATTGCGTGTTTCAGGAATTCTTCGTCAAGGGTATTAAAAGCAATATTTTCCGGAACCATTTCTTTTCCTACTGAATAATACTCTTTTAAGCGTTTACGAGAACGTAACAAGTTTGTAATTTTTGCGGCTAATAATGGTGTCGAAAATGGTTTTGTGATATAATCATCAGCACCCATTTCGAGCCCTTTTAGTTGCTGACTGGTTTCATTTCGAGCGGTTAAAAGCATCAACGGAATATGCGATGTATTGATGTTTTGTTTTACTTTTTTACAGAAGTGTAAACCGTCTAATTCCGGCATCATAACGTCGCTGATAATAAGATCAAACGGCTGAACTTCTAAAAGATCCAGTGCCATCTGACCATCATAAGCCACGGTAACGTCATATATTTTGCTGAAATAATCCTGTAAATAATCCAGAATTTCTTTGTTATCGTCTACAATTAAAAGCTTGATTGGCTGATCTCTTTCGATTATTTCATTTTCTTCCGGTAATAATGAATCGTCTGTTTCGAGTTCATTATCAGAGATAATCGACAAGTCATAAGCAGATTCTTCTACATGCTGATCGTTTTTATAAACTACCTCTGCCATCGGAATCGTTACAGTAAAAATACTTCCTTCCTGCATGGTACTTTCGGCAGTAATTTCGCCATGATGCAATTCGACCAAACGTTTTGTAAAGGCCAATCCAACACCGGAACCCAAATTCATCTCGCGATTATTTACCTGATAGAAACGGTCGAAAACCTTAGACAAATCTTCCTCACTAATTCCGACCCCTGTGTCAGCGACCTTAATTTGTACCATATCATTTTTCTTAATCAGTTCAACATGAATTGTCTGACCTGCTTTGGTATATTTAAAAGCATTTGATAAAAGATTGAATAGAATTTTTTCCATTGCATCTTTATCAAAATAAAATAACAATTGTGGTTCTTCTGAATGATACGTATAATGAATGCTGTTTTTCTCAGAAAGTGGTTTAAACGATTCAAAAATTTCCTGTGTAAAACTTACAATATCGCCTTTGCCCACTTTAAGTTGTCGGGTTCCCATTTCGGTTTTTCTAAACTCAAATAATTGGTCAACTAAGTTGTAAAGTCTTTTGGCATTAATGAACATTAATTCGTGTTTCTTTTTGGATATCTTATCCGCAAATGGCATTTTTAATAATTCTTCTAATGGTGCTAAAATCAAGGTCAAAGGTGTTCTTAATTCATGTGATACATTAGTAAAAAAGTCCATTTTTACCTGATTGATATAACTCACACGTTCTTTGTCAATTCGTTCCAATTTTAATTGCTGAACGGCATTTATTCTTTCTTTTATAATTTTAAAACCAATGTATGCTGCTGTACCAATGATTGTAAGCAATAATAAAGAAAACCATATCGTTTTGTACCAAGGTGCCAAAATGATAATTTTCAGGCTTCGAACAGCGCTCATTTCACCATTTGGACCAATGGCTTTGATCTGGAAATTGTATTTTCCGGCGGGTAAATTACTGTAACTAACTTTAAGTTCATCCGTTCGCTGCCAGTCTTTGTCGATTCCTTCTAATTGATAATAATAATGTGTTCTATTGGAAGAAATGTAATTGAATGTATTAAAAAAGATACTGAATTGTTTGTATTCAGGTCCAATTTCCAATTCACTGGTTTGATCGATATGTTCTTCGAGAATATCCGTTTCATCAGCAACGGCAACGTTTTTATTTAAAACTTCTAAAGCTGTAAAACTCAATTTTAGCGGAAGCGGACGTTGTTTTACCATCGAAGGATAGAAATAAGAAACACCTTTAATTCCGCCAAAAAGAAGCATTCCGTCTTTTGCTTTATAGAAAGAATAATCGTTGAATTGCTTGTTTTGTAAACCGTCACTTTCGTCAAAAGTCTGAACAGAACCTTTGTCAGGATTAAACTTGATTAAGCCGCTGTTGGTTGAAATCCAAAGGTTTCCATCGTCATCAGGAAGTATTCCGTAGATGGTTTCTTTAACGAAATCTTTTCTGGCACTAAAACTAATAAAGGATTCCTGCGTTTCATCATACAATCGCAAACCTTCTCTGGTACCAATCCAGATTCTTTGTTTTTGATCTTCGGTAACACAATTTACAATGTCATCGCTTTGTTTTCCGTGTCCAATGTTTCCAAATAACATTGTATCGGGATAAAAAAGCGTTACTCCGTTTGTGGTTCCAATCCAGATACGATGTCTGCTGTCTTCAAAAAGAAACGTAATATCATCAGATGTCGGACGTTTTCCGGCTTTGTCTAAATGAATGTGTGTAAAAGATTTTGTCTCTGGATGAAATTGGTCTAAACCAGATCTTGTTCCTACCCAAATTCTGCCTTTTGAATCTTTTAATAAGCTGTAAACTAAATCTCCTGCAATCGTATTTGGATTGTTTTCGTCGTGGCGAAAGCGCTGTGTAGACCCCGTATTTGGATTCAGTAAATTGAGTCCGCCGTTATGAGTTCCTATTAAAACATTTCCGTTATCATCAAATTCAATGGCTTTTATATTGTTCGAACTTAAGCTGTTTGGGTTGTTTTCGCTATTCGAATAATAACTAATGGTATTGGCGTTTTTGTTCCAATAATTCACACCTTTGTCATTACTTCCAATCCAGAAATTACCTTTTTCATCTTGTTTAATAACACCAATTACTTCGTCATTCAAGGACGGTTTTCCAGAGTTCTGACTCAAAAGATTGAACTTAATATCGTTTTTATGATAATAATTTAAACCTCCGTAATAGGTTCCCAACCAGATTCCGTTTTGTTTGTCTTTAAAAAAACAGCGAACCGAATTTTGACTAATCGTATAAGGCTGAGATATTTGATGGTAATAATTTGTGAATGAATTTTGGCTCGGATTAAAAATAGAAAGCCCTCTAAAGGTTCCAAGCCAGATGTTTCCTTCTGTGTCTTTTCCAACACATCTGATATTATTGTCTGCAATACTACTGTTTGTGGCGCTGTGAAGCAGGGAAGTTGTTTGTCCGTTTTTAGGATTGTATTGAATAACGCCATCGCCTTCTGTGGCAACCCACAATTTTTCCCCGTCTACATAAACATCATTGATATAAGGTCTTTTTGCGCCTAAATTAATTTTTATAAGTTGATGATTCTTGGCTTGCAATTTAAAAAGCCCAACATCTGTACCCAGGATTATTTGCTTTTGCCAAAGTCCTATATAAGCGATTTTTTTAATCTCGTGTGAAGAAGCGCTAAACCTGATCGCGGTAAAATTTTGACTTTCGGGAGAAAGAACAAATACTTCGCCTGTAATCGAGGTTGCCCAGATTTTATGCGTGCTGTCTTCGGTTATGGATGAAATATACCATTCGCCAATACTACGCGGAAGCTGATAATTTGTAAAACTGTCGGTATTGTAATTGTAAACACTGATTCCCTGATTGCCACCAACCCATAGTTGCCCTTTATGATCGGTAAACAAGCTTCGAATGTAATAGGATTGCAAACTGTTTTTGACATTTTTAATTGGTCGATAAACTTTGAATCCCTTGCTGTCATAACGATTTAGTCCGTCCTGAGTTCCAATCCAGATAAAACCCAGTGTGTCTTGCTGAATGGCAAATACGGAACTTTGGGACAAGCCTTTATCGACCGAAATAGTACGAAAATATCGGTCTTGCACTTGTGCGTTGCTTTTAGCAGCGAAAAGTACAAGGAAGAAAAATGTTAACAGGACAATCGTTTTCTTCATGACAGTGGTATTATAATTATTTTGTTTTCTATTTAAAAGGAATTCACCTCTAATTTAAATAAAAACTAAACATCTTTTCTGGTTTAATTTTTATCGTATTTCGCAACATCCGGCAATTCGTCGATTGCTTCTTGTTTGTTCACTTTTGAACCGTTCATTTCTAATAGTACAGAGCTTCCGACAATTTTAGGTGAATATGTTTTTCCTTCAAATTTAATTGGCAGATTACCATAGCTAAACAACGATTTGGCTGTTTTACCATTGATTTGCAATCCAGCAGGTTTTTCGCCGTCTAATTGCGTCTGAATATCCCAATCTCCAACCTGAAAATGTGATAAACCATTGTTGTCTGAGATCGTTTTAATAACTTCTGTTTTACCACCTTTAACTTGAATGATGGTTAAAAATCTGAATTTTTGCTTTGCTTCAGAAGTGATTCCGGCGTGCCATTGGTCTTTAAAATCTTTGATCTCACCTTCATCATTAGTAACTTTGTTCCAGTTTATGGCAGCTTCGTAAAATTTGTTGTGTACGGCCATTTTCAGCGGACTATTGGCAAAAACACTTGCATTTACATTTCCTAAATCTGTTTTTACAATGAAGTTTTGTTGTTTGGCATTCGCCGAATTTTCTCCTTCAATTGTATAATACGGACAATGAAACTGAGTCGTCCATTTTACCGGAGTTTTTGCTTCTAATTCATCGTATAAAACAATATATCCGCCTTCTAATTGCAACATATGTCTGCGGTATAAAGTTACGCCAGATTCTCCATAACCATTTGCTTTGCTTGGTACAACGTTAATTTGCTTGAATCTGTCCAACCAGAATTCACTTTTTATTTCGCCATAAGCGTTACTTGCATCTCCTAAAGCGTACTGAATTCGTTGCCCCGAAATTGCTCTTGGAATCCATCCGTAACCTTCTTCACCAAGTTTCTGATTTAAACTATCGGCTAAAATCGTATTGTAAGCTTTTGAGGTTCTGTAATATAAAAGATTGTGTTTGTCGCTAAAATTGCTGTAATATCCTGTTCCGCCAAAGATTACTTTTCCTTTGTAATTAATGGTAAAAGCATTTTGAGAAGCGTGTCCGTGTCCAGAAGATCCAAAGGGACTGCTAAACAAATAACTGCTTAGGGTTTTATTGGCTTTAGCCAAATCTTCGTGCATGGCGACTACACCAACATCGCCAAATTTGCGTGTTTTAGGTAGGTTTTCCGGTGAAGTTGTTGGTAAATTTCTGTTTGGTTTATAGTTTAATAATCTAAAGAATAAGAAATCATCTGTACCGTGATAATAGCTTGGATAATCTCTTTTTATTTCGCCAACATACCAGTTTAAGTACGGATTATTCATTCTGTAAGTAAGTGCATCTGCAAACCATGCTTCGCCTTTTACGATATACGGAATGTTTTCCCACATGTCACCAATTGCGGTACTTGCAGCGCCACTTGGATGTGTGTACATCATATAATACGGAAGGTTTTCCATCCAGGGTAATTTGAAATAATCGACTCCGCTAAAATCACCAAACATTTGAGATAAGTAAACAATCGACTTAAAGTTAACTCTGAAATAGCCATTTCCTTCGTGCCAGCCACCGTCTGTGGTACCTAAAACCGGGAATCTTGCTGACCAGACTTCGTACATATACGTAAGCCATTCTTTTGCTTCAGGAACATCATTTATAACGGCTACTGTTGCAATTGCAAGGTTGCGTAATGTAATTTGCCAAACGTGATTATCACTTACATGCAATTCAAAACGGTTTGGTAAATGATTGTAAACTCTACGGCCTCTAATGGTTATTACGTTCTTGAATAGCTCTTTTTCTTGTGGAGTTAAAAACTCATATCCGGCATCATAAAACCAACCTAATGCTTCGAGTACGGCGCCGCTTGTAAAATCATCGCCTGTTGCTAATCCGTCAGGATTCATGTTGGCGATATTTAAAGCTCTGCGTTTTGCATCGAGAATAAAACGTTTGTCTTTTGTAAGTTGATAAGCGATACAAAGATTGCGAACCGGATTTCCAACCGCATCACCAAAACCGTGATACATTCTCTCGATAATGATCTTTTTCTCTAACTTGTTTTTGCCTGTTGTATCAATTACTCTTTGTGGTTTTTCTGTTGGAAGTGGCGCCTCCATTAGTTTTTCGGCGAAAGCAATAAATTTTTTAGCTTCGGGATTATCCAGATTATTGCGATAGAAATCTTCGCCAATGCGGTTCATGTCCCACAAAAGCGGATGTGATCCTTCGTTTCTTTTTAAAACTGCACTTATGGGCGGTGAAACTTTTTGACCGGCATATTTTGCATCGATTACAAAATCGTAAACGGATGACCATGTCCATTGGTTGCTGCCTTTTAAAGCGTAAGCATATTTCCAATACCATTTTCCGGCTTTTAATGCCTGATGTAACGGATAAACTGCCCAACGCTGTTCTGGGCTGGTAAGCAAATCTTTAGTGAAACTTTTGTCGCTTGCCAACATTATTTTGTATCGGACATTGCCAATATTTGGATCTTCGGGAACTTCGCTGCCGCTTTCCATTGGTTTAACCATTTCCTTACCATTTGTTGCTGGCCAAAGCAGGGCAGGAGCATTGGTTGGAACCATTATTCCGTTTACCGGATAAGGCCATTCGCGAACTCTTGAATGTAGTTTTTCTGCTGTTAGTTTGATCGTGGCTGAAGGTTGCTGACCAAAAACAGACAAGCTTAAAATGGTGAATACTAACGTGAATATTTTTTTATTGATCATGATATTTTTTTTCTTTTAAGCGAATTATAATCCTGAATTGAATTTATCTCCATTGTTTTTGCACCATTGTTTTAAATATTGACGCATGGCAATTAATTCTTTTTTGTATGTTTTGTTTACCGCCAGATTGGTGATTTCACCTGGATCTGTAGTTAAATTGAAAAGCTGTTCTTTTAATTCACCTTTGTTGTAAACAATATATTTATAATCTTTTGTGATTACGGCACGTCCGCTAATGTTTAGGAGTTCTTCGTTATCGGCAAAATCCGTTTCGATGACTAAGGTATCTCGTAATTTTTCTGCTGGATTTTCTATCTTTTTGCTGATGTCAATTCCTCTTAAATAATAGGGTTTTGGAACTCCTGTAAAACCACAAATCGTTGGGATAATATCGGTACCGTTGCAAACTAATAAATCATCTGTTCTGGGTTTCCATTCGCCTATTTTTGAAATGATGAATGGAATTTTAGCCGACTCTTCGTATAATATTTGTTTCTGATTCCAGCTGTGTCCTGCGTAACCGTCTCCGTGATCTGCTGTAAAAATGATAATGGTGTTTTTCTCGATATTGTACTTTTTTAAAGAGGCAAGAACCATTTCGATATAACTGTCTACTTTTTCTACCAATCGGTTGTATGCCCAGCGGTATTGTCGCCATTGATCAGGATTCCAGTTTACAGTAGGATAAGTTCTAAAACTTATTTTTTGCTGATCGCGGACAATTTTTGGTTCATTGTCTGGAATTTTCCAATTAGCGGGTAATTGTGGACATTGATCTGCGGGAGGTGCTTTTTCTAAAATATCCATTTTTAAATCTTCATCACGAGCCCATTCGCAAATATCATGTGGATTCAAAAAGGAAGCTACAAGTAAAAATGGTGTGTTTTTATTTTCTTTAATAAATCTGGCACAGAAAGATGGTGTTGCGGCATCATTATAATCCTGAAAATTGGTGTTTTCAATGTATTCAAATCCGTGCTGGCTTTTCTTTGTGGTAGGAACGGGAAGGTGCCATTTGCCTACATAACCGGTTTTGTAACCTCCGTTTTGGAAAATTTTTCCCATCATTAATAAATCGTCCGGCCATTGACCGTCTTTTTCGGGAGCGTTGCCTATAAATCCTGTTTGAAAAGGCATTTTTCCACTCATTATGGCAGAGCGCGACGGCGAACATAAAGGCTGAGCACAATAAGCTTTGGTAAAACGTACTCCGTTTTGTGCTAGTTTATCCATTGCGGGTGTGTGCAAATCGGTGTTGCCGGCAATGCTCATTGCATCAGCGGTTTGCTGATCGGTCATGATGATTAGAATATTAGGATGCGCAGTGGTTTGTGCGTTACTTAATACCGGAATATTTAGTACTCCTAATAGACATAGAATTATTATGTTTTTTTGAAACATCATATCTACCTAATTTTAATAGATTGGTTTTTGGTTTTGTAAAGTCTTAAATGCAAGAACGAATTTACTCAACAACCTTTTATTAAGGTTTTGAATTTGTGTAAAATGATATTAAATTTAGTTAAAAGCCTTTGAAAGCGGTGATAATTAGCCAAAATGATGTTTTAGCGCTGAGGATTGCGAAGTGTTTTTAGCCACGAATTTGCTTCGCCTGTTCGCTATCGCTCGAGTCACGAATAAGCACGAATTTTTTAATTCAATGTTATCGTCTTGTTTTGTCATTTTCGAACGAGAAATCTCCACGAGAAGCTCGACAAAGATTGGATTCACATTACAGCTAAAAATAATTCGTGTAGATTCGTGCAATTCATGGCAGAACTAACCACAAAAAAAGACGCAAAGAATATAAAAAACTTTGCGTCTTTGCTCCCGATAGCTCCCGGGATTGCGAGATTATTCTATTAATTTATTAAGCGCTTTTAAACTTTTGAAACGCATTCGCGCAAGCACCCAACAATCCGGCTTTGTTCCCTAATTCTGCCGCTACAATTTTGCTATGGGCAAAAGAAATAGGAAGTGCAGCTGCTTTTACTCTTTGTGTTAGTTCATCAATATAAAACTGACCTGCTTCGCTGATTCCGCCGCCAATAATCACTTTCTGCGGACTAAATATATTTACAAAATTGACGATTCCCGCAGCTAAGTAATCGAAATGATGCTGCATGGTTTTTACCGCATGATCTTCTCCCGAAAGATATTTCTCGATAATGGTTTTGCCATCAATGTTTTTTTCAGCTGCTGTGTTCTGAGTTTTATAATAATTGATTAATGCCGTAACAGAGGCGTAGGTTTCTAAACAACCGCGTCCGCCGCAATTGCATAATATCCCGTTTTGCTGAATCACGGTATGACCTAATTCACCACCACGATTTTTGAAGCCGCTGTAAAGTCCTTTATTAATCATAATTGCTCCACCAATTCCTGTGCCGATAGTTAGAAAAACAGCATCGGTACTGTCTTTGGCTGCGCCGTAAATTAGTTCGGCAAGTCCCATTAAGTTGGCATCATTATCAATTACAACATTATGTCCTGTAAGATCTTTTAGAATTTTACCCAACGGCAATTGCTCAAAAGCGGGTAAATTAACACCACCGCCAACAATAACATCATCTTCGATAAGACCGGGAAAACCAATTCCGATACCTACAATTGGTTCTTTTAATTGATCTGTACATTGTGTAATAGCGTTACTTATTAAAGTTATAATTTCATCTTTGGTTTTTACATCTTTTAAGGAAACTATAAATGAAAACAGGATTTCTCCCAGTTCATTAACAACACCACATTTAAGTGAACTACCACCAATATCAATCCCGATTGCGTACGATTTTGACATTTGTATATCATCTAAGCTAGTCATAATGCTACTTTTATTTTTGTTATTTCTTTTCTATTTAAAACAATTAATGCAGAACGACAAGTTCTGCATTAATGTTTAAAAAATGATTGATTTTATAAAAAAAATTAATTGTTTGTTTTTTATCATTGTCATGACAAGTATTATTGCTTTGGTTTAGTACTTAACGCTTTTCCAAAATCTCTCCATATCTGAAATTGTTCAGGTGTTAGAATCAATTTTTCTTTGGCTGTTACATCTTTTTTTAAAGCCTCAAGTTTTTCTTGTCTATGGTCATAAAAAAGTGCCGGATCATCTTTAATAGCTTTTTGAGCTTTACCGCTTTCTGCAATTAGATCGTGCATTTTTTGTCTTTTGACATTGCTAAGTTTCATGACTGTAAAAATAGAGTCTCTTAATACTTTCATGTCTTTCGGTTTATCTTGCGCTGACATCATTGTACTAATTAACAGCATACTGAATAATACTATCTTTTTCATAATTTTTGGTTCTATATTTTTTCCAAAAAAAAACTATTTATCTGGAAGGATTATCAAAATTTATTGGTCTAATAGTTTGGATTCTGGCGTACAATATTCTTATTTACATCAGTTTCATTTTGTGGATAAGGGTATAATTCATGCTTACCGGTTACAAAATTGTTAATTGATGGATAGAAATAGTTCGAACGAATTAATTTAACAGCTGCGTTTGTCTCGATTATTTTATCAGACAAAATTCCCCATCTAATTAAATCGGCTCTGCGTATTCCTTCTCCTGAAAGCTCCATAGCTCTTTCTTTTTGCAGAGCTTTAAGAAAATCGGCTTTGCTTAATCCTGATTTAAGATTAATTTCTGCTTCCGTTGGTTTTGCTATAAGCCTTGCTGTTGCAGTTGCTCCGGATCCTTTTCCGTCTACACTTGTAATGGTTACCGTTGGGACAGAAGTATAGCCGTCGCCAGAACGTAACATGGCAATTGTACCAATACCTCCGCTGGCAAGTGTTACTACAGCTGCTGAAGCATCAGAACCGCCGCCGCCTGTAATTTGTATTAAAACATTTGGTGCAGATGTGTATCCTGTACCTTTGGTTTTTATATCAATAGCGATTCGGCTTCCTTGAATATCTGCTCCAAAACCTCTTCTTCTTACCTGATTTACGGCATCATACGCAATTGAATTTGGACCTTCATTTAATTCATTTTCTACTTCAGCTTGCATTAAAAGCAAATCAGAATAGCGCATAACCACCCAGTTAATATGTGTGTAAACTCTTTCTGCAGTTGCATTAGTCTGATATTCACGGCTCCATTTGGCGACCGTCCAACTTTCATCTTGTCTTGATGTTAAAAGCGGAACTTTATTTCCCAATGCATTTATTGAATAGGTTGCAATCGAAAAATCTCTTCTTTGATCTGCTGGATCAAAACTATTATAAAATGGTTTCGGAACTAAACATCTTGCAATATTTGACGGATAAAATCCATTTGCTGTAGTTGGTCCGTTGAAGTTTCCAACCCAGGATGCATTTCCTATGTTTCCTGACGGATTGTAAAAAGCAACCTGAAAAATGTTTTCAGTTGGTTCTAAAACATGCTGACATTGGTTTTTAAATACTTTAGCATAAGAAGGATTTAATTTGTATGGATTTTGAGCCATAACATCATTAATTTGCTGTTGCGCTATTTTATAATAGTCTTTATAGTTTTCAGGACGTTTCATCGTTCCATCTGTATTTAAAGAATATCCCCCGGCAAATAAGGCAACTCTTGCCAGCATTGATTTAGCTGCCCATTTGTTGATACGCTCATCTGTAGGAGTTGACTCAGGTAAAACAAGAGCAGCTTCCTGCATGTCTTTTATAATTTGAGTGTATATTTCTTTGCGGTCAACAAGAGCTCCTTTTAGATTATCTCCTGATTGCGAACTTTTGGTTTTAAAAGGAACATCGCCCCATAAACGAACAAGTTCAGAATAATAAAATCCGCGCAAGAATTTAGCTTCACCAATTAATCGGTTTAATTGCTCTTTTTGGTTTGGAGTTCCATTACCATAAAGAGACATTTGAGGTATTTTCTCAATGACTACGTTTGCTCTGTCAATTCCTTCGTAAAGTTTACTCCATGAGTTGTAAAGCGCTATAGTTTGAGAGATTCCCTGATAATGCGCGATTGTTCTCCAGTCATCAGCACCTTCACCGCTCATTTGTACAATATCAGTATCGGCATCAAAAATTAATGAAATATTCCAGCCATAACTATCCATCGAAGACATTGATTCGTAAACGCCTAATGTAGCCATGGTAGCTTCGTCTACACTCGAGAAAAAGTTGGCTGTGGTGAAATAAGAATAAGGCGTTACTTCTATTTCGTTATCACAGGAATTAAGAGGCAATAGGAGACAGGCAATACCTGCTGCAACAATGGCTCTGCGAGAAAATATATTATTTTTCATTTTTCTAAACTTTAAATTATAACGAAATATTTAATCCTGTTAAAAAGGTTTTACTTCTAGGATAAGCACTAAAATCGACTCCTCTTGTTATCGCATTATTAAGTACGCTTACTTCTGGATCATATCCTGAATATTTGGTAAATACATATAAATTATAAGCGGTAAAATAGATTCTCAGATTTGAGATTTTCGATTTCTTTAACCATTCTTTTGGTAAGGTATAACCTAAACTTATATTGTTAATTCTTAAAAACGAACCGTCTTCTATAATATCACTGTACAAACGTCCGGTTGCATTACCTGCATAAGAAGGATTTGTTTTACCAACATTTAAGGCTTCCAATTCAGTTGGGTCTGTTACTCGTTGTCCTGCTGCATTTATAGTTGTCCATCGATCAGCATAAATGACAAATGTGTTTAGATTTTCTAAATTAAGTCTTGAGTTGTTCAATACATTGGCATTGTAAATATCGTTGCCCACTGTAAAATCAAGAAATATACTTAGATCAATTCCTTTATAGCTAAAAGTGTTGTTTAAACCACCTGTAAATTTAGGATTAGCATCACCAATTGCAATTCTGTCTAGATCGTTGATTACACCATCGGGAGTTCCGTTTGGACCGCTAATGTCTTTAAATTTAATGAACCCCGGCTGTACAGCTACATTATCTTTAACAACGCCTGTTTTTAAAGTATAAACACTAGTCGCTGCGTTATAATCAAAATCACTTACCTGGTATAAACCGTCGTTTATATAACCGTACATAACTCCAACCGGTTTGCCAACTTGCAAAATATAATCACTCTTATCTGTGTAACTATTCGTTATTAGTGAATTTTCGCCTTCGCTTAATGAAAGTACTTTGGTTTTATTAAAAGCTATATTGAGGCTTGTATTCCAGTTAAACTTTTCGGTTTTAATGTTAACAGTGTTTAATGTAAACTCTATTCCGCGGTTTGAAGTCGCTCCAATATTCTGAAATTGTTTTTTAAATCCTGAACTAGACGGAATACGTGTGTTATAAAGTAAATCCTGAGAACGGTTTTCATAAAGTTCTGTAGTAAGTGAAATTCTTTGTTTGAAGAATCCCAAATCCATACCAATATTAGTTGATTTTGTAGCTTCCCATTTCAGGAACGGATTAGGAAGATTGTTTTGAAATGCAGTAATATTCACTTGATTGTTAAGTGGATAAGATCCTGAATTAAAGATACCTAATGCGGCATAATTTGCAATTCGGTTATTTCCGGCTTCTCCATAACTAAAACGGAATTTCAGATCAGAGAATACAGGTAAACGCTTCATGAAATCTTCCTCGATAACTCTCCACGCCAAAGATACTGAAGGAAAATATCCCCATCGATTTTCGGTACCAAATTTAGACGAACCATCGGCTCTGATACTCGCAGAAAATAAATATCTGTTTTTGAAAGAGTAGTTTGTTTTTCCAAAGAATGATAACAGTTTATCATCTTCGGCAAATGTTGTTGGAATTCCCGGAATGGTTCCTAATTGCAATTTGTCCCAACCTAAATTAACATCAGGAAAAGCAGAAGCAGAAGCAGTGACTCCTTCGGCATAATTATAAATGTATTCCTGACCTGCTGTTACATCAAATTTATGATTGTTTAAAGTTTTGCTGTACGTTAAGACGTTGTTGTAGTTTAAACGAGTCGAAATATTGTGTGTAACTCCACCATTTGGTCCGCCGGCTCTAATTGCCTGTATACCATCAGAACCATTGAAGTATTTACTTTTTTCACTATTATCTGTGTAACTAATTAATCCCGAATAAACTAAATCAGGAGTAATGTTGTATTTAAGCTGCATACTCATGTTTATGGCTCTTGTAACTGCTTCTCTTTTTTGATTTTCGATCGTAACAAGCGGGCTCTGGAGCGCTGGTGAAGCCTGATTGTCTAATGGATCAACAGTTAAGTATTTTAAATCTTCATCTGAGCCTGTTTTTCCAATCGTTGGGCGATATTGTAATACGTTTTGCAACATACTTAATCTCGCATTTCCACCTTCGCCAGTAGAAAGTCCTGTTATTTTTTGATTAGAAAAATTGACAATTGCATTAACAGAAAGCTTTTTATTCACATTATGTGTAACAGAAAGTTTTGCGATATTTTTGATAGATTCGCTTCCTAACATAATTCCCTGATCGTTATTGACAGAATAAAATGCGTTGAATTTAGTATCGTTTTCTCCTCCGCTAATCGCTAATTTGTGATATTGACTTACTACGGCATTTCCAAAAACCTCGTCTTGCCAGTTTATACCTTTTCTGTTTTTGTAAAGCCCCTCAAGCTGATCATAAGTACCATAATTATCTTCAAATTTCTGTTGTCTTACGGCATCTGTAATTGCTCCTTCATACATTAATTGTGTGTATTGATACGGATTCATTAACGGAAGCTCTTTGGCAATCGTTTTTATTCCTCCGTAAGTATCATAGCTCAATTGTAGTTTTCCGCCTTTTGCTCTTTTTGTAGTTACCAAAATTACACCGTTTGCACCTTGCGCACCATAGATGGAAGTTGATGATGCATCCTTCAATACATCAATAGTTTCAATATCTGTATTGTCCAAAAAGTTTAATCCGCCCGTTTGCGCAACACCGTCAACAACATACAAAGGCTCGTTACTTTGCGTGATCGAAGTTCCCCCACGAATTCTAAGTGTTGGTTGGGCACCCGGAGTTCCATCGGGCATTGTAACCTGCATACCAGCAATACGTCCTTGTAATGCCTGCGCTACGTTTTGTACCGGAACTTTTGAAAGTTCTTCCCCTTTAACAGAGGAAACTGCTCCGGTAATATTTTTTCTGGTTTTTGTTCCGTAACCTACTACAACTACCTCGTCAAGATTGTTAGCGTCATCAATCAACTTGATTTTAATAAGTGTTCTGTTTTTAACTTGCTCTTCTTTGGGTTTTGTCCCAATAAAAGTAAAAATCAATATGGCATT
Source organism: Flavobacterium sp. JAS (assembly GCF_020991455.1). Lineage (GTDB taxonomy): Bacteria > Bacteroidota > Bacteroidia > Flavobacteriales > Flavobacteriaceae > Flavobacterium. The sequence continues at coordinate 65,427 of NZ_JAJMOX010000007.1, read as the reverse complement.
AGATTTTACTTTGATTTGATATTCACCGTCAAATGAAGTAACGGTACTATTCTTAGTTCCTTTTTCAGAAACCGTTGCTCCTGGCATTGGCATGCTTTGCGAATCGGTTACTACGCCCTTTACGGTAATAATATCCTGACCGTACATAACTGTACAAGCGGTAAGCAGCAAAAATAAAAATATAGTCCTTTTCATAATTTTTTTTAAATTGGAATAAGTGTGACCTTATTTCCTAATTGATATTATTTAAGTTTAGTTTTCGTCTTGTCATGTAAATTATCCACTTTCTTGTTGCAATGCCAAATGATGTCTGTCAAATGATTCTGGCAAGATTATGAGTGAAATTTCAAAAGTACTTTTGAAATAAAAATGATTTTAATGTCACTTATGAGTTCCATTATATCAATCACTCAATTATTGTACGTGGAGAAAATTATAACAATTAATTAACTTGAGAAAGGGGCTGGGGAATTTTTCGCCTGGTAAATAAAAATAGATTCTGTTCTGGTTGGTTCATTTTCTTTGGATTGGTCATGTTTTTTTTGATTTAATAAAAACAAATATAGAAATCGACTATATATGACAGTTTTGAAAATGTCCAAATTACTATTGATTTTGATTAATTAGGCTTTTAAAACCCTTGAAAATACGCGTATAATCAAGGTTTTGTGCTGTTTTACCGGTTTTATTATTATGTAGAAAGTACCGTTTTTACTGAATATTTTTGAAATAATTTGTGTAGTATAATTGTTAAATTAAAGTGAGCATATTATTAACGAAAACGATGTAAATTTTAGTGTAATTATGTTGAATCAAGTATTGTTTCTTTTTGATTTCTCAGATAAAACTGATAAAAGTATTTTGGGAAATTAGTTTTAACGTCTGTTGTGAAAACAGATTTATAGAAGATTTGAAGATTGCTATGTAAAATCTCTAGATAATGAAGAATGTTCAAGATTAAATAAACGCAATTTTGTCATCTCAACGGAGGAGAGATCACATGCATAACTCGACAAAGACAAGATTGTGTTCTGATTGCGAATGCTTTTAACAACGATAAACCCGACAGGTTTTTAAAAACCTGTCGGGTTTGCAATTGATAATCTTATATATTTAATTAATCTTTCAAGCTTGTTTTAATTTCGCTCTTTCTGCCGTCTATGGTAATGTTTAAGCTAATATTTCCTTTCTCATAATCATTGTCTTTATTTGGCTTAATGCTTATTTCCGGTACTTTATTTCCGTTAAACGGATATAATACTGTTATGAATTGCTGAGTTGTATTGTCGTTTTTAGGTTTTTCGAAAGCAAAGGCCGGGCGGGTAATTTCTTTAGCATAAATGTACGATACTTTTCCTTCTTCTTCATTTAGGGTTACTTTATCAGTATTTAAAGATTGTATCAAAAGGTTATTGCCATCTTCATAAGTCGTATAAACTTTAGTGTTGGTTTTATCATAAACAGGCTTGCTGTCTTCTTTTAATTGAAAGTGAACACCAAGGTTTCCGGTAGCTTTACCAATGGCTTTATCAATGATTACAAAGTACTTTTGATCTATAAAAAGTACGCTTCTTTGATGGTCTAAATCTGTATAACTTGGATTTGTATAGGTTAATAAATCAAGTTTTTTACTGGTTTTCCATTTGTTTTGTTCAGCTTTGGTAATGACCATATTTTGATTGTCTAATGTCAAAGTACTGTGAACTCTGGTCTGGCGAAACCAATTTCTCATCTTAGTAACTTCGGCATCACCACTGTAGATATAACAACCTGTATCTGGTGTAAAATTGCGTCCTTTTATCCAAAGCTCAAAAGTTCCATTGTCCGGTTGCGCATGAAATTCGGCAGGAGGTCCGGCTTTCATAATCATTGCCGTTGATTTTTCGTTCCAACCATTTCTAAAAATATAGAAACCACCATTTGGCAAATCGTGCGAAGTATAATTTGGCAGTGAACCTTCTTTACCTTCAGTAGCAAAATATTTAATTGAATTGTTATCAGGAAAGATTTTTGACCAGCTTAAATATTGTTTCATTCTGCCGCCTTTATCAAATACCCATGCATCGCCAAACATAGGAGTGCTGTAATCCGGGAAAGATATATTGGCTATAGCCGAAATCATTTTTTCAATCGTTTTGCTATAACTATCAGGAAACTCTTTTTCTATACCTGCCATTTTTGCTGAGTTATAAGCTTTCATAAAGATATCGATAGTGGCAACTTGATAAATAGGAGAGAGTTCCCATTGAACACCATCTGCAAGAACTTGTAGTTTGATTTCACGATTCAATACTTCGATACCGTTTTTACGCCATTGCTCAGCTTGTTTAAGTTCCGGAAAAGAGGCTCCTGCGCCTAAAACACGTTGTGCTTCAAACAATAAATGATTACCATCTTTAGTATAGTTTTTAGGAACATAGTCAGCTTGTTTGTTATAACTTTCCAAAAATTCCATTAAAAAAGCTGGAGTGAAATTAGGAGAAACTACAAATAGATTGAATGTTCCAACAAGACTTTGGATGCGATCAGATACTTCCAGAGGTCTCCAGGCTATTCCATCATTTTCTTTAGAACGTCCTAAGTAATTCTTCTTATTCCAATCGCGAAATTGTAAAATCCATTCCTTAGCATATTTTTCATCACCTGTGCTGCGATAAGCCATTCCCATGGGCTGCCACCAGGTTACGCGGTGCAATTGCCAGCGAACTTCATTGTCTTTTACGGGCCAATAATCCCAGTTAATGTCTTGTCCATAATCAAAAAAGCCATATCCTTTGTGTGGTTGAAGTTTATGCAGTAAAGCATTGTCTGCTTTTTCAAGATTGGCTTTTCCAATATCTTTTCCTTTAAATCTCGCTTCGTCTCCTAGATTAAATTCAGCATTTTTGATGTTTTTTCGGTTGCGATAATAATTCAGTAATTCTTTGGCTGCAGCCTCATACTGTGCAGTTTTAAAAAGAGTATTGACTTTTTCTAAGCCTGGATATTCAAGATTAATAGCGTCAAAGCTTTCTTTTTTTACCGGGGCTTCCTGAGCCTCAGCAAAACAGACTGTCATTAGCATCAAAAACAGAGCTGTTGTTTTTTTAAAATTTTTCATTGGGTTTTAATTAAAATAAATGCTGTTAGTTGTTAATTTAAAAAATGAAATAAGAAGCTATTAAAATTGATTTTTCATATCAAAAATAGCTTCTTATTTTTTTATTTGGTTGTTAAGGGAACCAAGTTTGATTATTGTTTTATAAGTTTTACTGTTCTCTTATTGTAACCCAGAGTTACTTCAGCAAGATATATTCCCGGAAGTAAGTTGCTGCCTAATGTGATCGTTTGTCCGTAATCTGATTTTGTGGTACTAATTTTTCTTCCCAAAATATCAAATACGGTAATATGAATAGTTTGTGTAGTATCGCCTCCGGTTATGTTTAATTGAAATACAGTTTTTGTTGGGTTTGGAGCAACAATTATTGCGAAATCATTAGCTAGTTTTTCAAATTCAGTACTATTTAAGTTGTCTGTACTTTCGCAAGAACCCAGATAGCAACCGTGTGCCAAATGGTTTGCAACATCATTAGTAGCAATACAAAGGCTTTTATTGGATGTATGGCATATTGTTATTTTGTCTGTAGCACAGCGAACATCAATTACTGTTATTTGTTTTTCTATTGTAATATAGCATCCCAGTGCATCTGTAATTGTTACCGTATAATTATGTGCTCCAGTTGTTGATGGATTTACGGTGGCGCTTTGTGTTGTAGCTCCATTGCTCCATGAATAAGTGTAAGGTGCTATACCGTTTACAGGCAAAGAAGTCAGTGTTAGTGATGAAGGGCCATAGCCCAAATAAATAGTATTAGCTTTTCCTCCAGGATTTACAGCATAAACATCAGCAATGCTTGCAGTAATGGCATTGTTTATTGTAACCGTAGTTGTACTTGTTTTGGTATTTCCGGCATTGTCTGTAATAATCCATGTAATTGTCGAAACGCCTACATTAAAGGTACCGCTTGCATCCAGTCCGTTTCCGTTTCTGGTTGTTGTGCCGGTAATTTCGTAAGCAATAGTCTTAATAGTGCAGTTATCTGTGGCTGTTGCCAAAGGAATACTGTAATTGCCATTTGCATCATAACAAAGAGAAACCTGAGCAGTAGAAGTAACTGTTGGAGCTTCAGAATCTGTGACTTTAACAGTTTGTGTAGCCGTGCTGCTATTACCACTTTGATCCTCCGCTTTCCAGTTTACAATCGTAGAACCTACAGGAAATAGCGCAGGAGCATCATTTGTAATATTTACCATGCCGCAATTGTCAGTTACAATTGGATTGGTTAGCGTTAGCGTTTTACCGCATTGTCCAGGATCATTGTTTACTGTAACATCAATTGGTGTGGTGATAACAGGTTTTTCTTCGTCTTTGACTGTAACTGTAAAAGTTGAGGTTGTGCTATTGCATCCATCGGTTGCTGTCCAGGTAACTATAGTAACTCCTTTATTAAAAATTTTATTTGCTAATGAGCCGTTATCGGTAGCTGTAGTTGCTCCAGTAAGTGAATAATTGTAAGTAATGGAGCCACAGCTGTTTAAGGCGGTTATATCAAATTCATTGGTTTGGGCTGCGTAAGTGGATACGCCCGCATTAGTATTCTTGATAATATCTGACTTTACAGGGAGATAGAATGTAGGTTTAACCTGGCCGTTGAAAGAAAAGTCATCGATACCGATTAAAGGAGTTCCAGAGATTCTATTAGACCCATACCAGTATAAACGAAATGTAATAGGGGTTTTTATATTAGATAAAGGGCTCAGGTCATAGGTAAGTAATGTGGCTGCTGTTCCGGTAAAGGTTTGAGGTGCTGTGATATCATTGGTAAAACCATCTACACTGGATCTCATAACATATGTGCCTGGATCGGTTGTATTTCCTTTTCTAGCTGTAAATTTAAGGTTAGAAAAATCTATTTCATAACCACTGGCAGGTTGCAGCTTGAACTCAAAATATTGATTAGGGTCAAAAGAAGTAGCAGGATCTGATGTAGCTATTTTATTAGTCCATCCATTTAGTAGAACCCGGCCGCTAATTATGCCTGCGGTATTAAGGCCACCACTGCTGCCATAATAAAAATTGGGTGTTGTATTTCCATCAGTGGCGATGTTTGGATTGGTAGTGTTTCCGATGGTAACTGGCGAAGTAAAGTCAACATTACCAACGAAAGTATTACCCCAGATTTGTATTGGTGCACTGTTATTATTAAGTTCGAAAATCTTTATATCATCATGATAGGCAATACGGGTAAGCACATTATCGCTGGTAATCACATTTCCGTTTGCATCAGTTCCTGCTTCTCGGTACACACCCCATTTTAGGTAGCCCACATTTCCATTTTCTACATTTCCGGTGAAAGTGACAAAATTATTTCGATCCAGTACCAGGTTATAGTCCGATTGGTCGGGGAGTTTTGTATATATTTTTAAATATCCAGTGTTGTCCAGAGTCCATTTTACATCAATTCGGAAATGAATCCATTGATTAATATAAGGTCTGTAATCGGCTACCAGATCGTTTTGTTCCGTATAGTTACGGGTAACAATTGAATTTCGTTTAGTAAGAATTCTTACTGGAATCACTTGTCCATCAGACATTTTCAACTGAAAAATATTATCGCCATAAGCAGGATTAGCACTATTCCATTGTTCCCAATCTTTCAACAGTACACTGAATTCATAACGGCGTTCGTCTCCTGGTAAATGACGGTATTGTGCCACAGAAACAGCGTCTGATTCACTTCGGTATGCCTGATCGGAATAATAATCGGGATTGCCCAGAGTTACTTTGTGAGCAATGCCGTAATTACCCGTAGCACCTGGTGAAATCATATAAGCCGCGTCAGCAGCTGATGCATGGGTAGCAGTTATTCCTGTTATGCCCGAACTGGTAGTGCCGTCTTCGTAGTTGATATTGAGAATGGTATTGGTAACAATTGCAGGGAGTGGAGGAGGTGAAGCTATTAAAAAATTAGAATAACTGATGTCATCAATATATATTACAGGTGCTGATGATCCAGCTCCCACGTTAAGCAAATTCATTCCGCTAATACTAGTTCCTTCTGGCAGCAAACCTGTTCCCGGATCAGCATTGCTAAGCACTTTTACATCGTCAATCCAGATATCAAAAGTTCCAGCTGGAAGGTTATGTGTTGTTGGGGTTGTGCCGCTTCCAGTTACATATGATGTTGTGCTGGTACCGTTGTTCATGAAAAACTTCAGCTTATAAGCTTGGTTTTTATTAATTGTTGTTTGAGAAAGTCCGGTTGTTGTATAGTTTGGACTTGTAGCCGATGAGAGCCAATCAAGGCTAACAGCAGTGGAAGTAGGGGATAGTCGTAAGGCGGCAAATGTTTGTGGTACACTTATTCCGCTACCACTGGTAAAATTGCTGCCGTTACCAAAATACAATAAAAACTTGCCATTAGTTCCGGAGCTGATATTAATCATGCATTGAAAAGTTGCAACAGTAGTACCTGTAAAAGGAGCCAGGCCAAATTTTGCACCTGACACGGTAGTACCACTGGTCATTTTAAGTTCGGCTCCGGTGCCGCCAGCTAAATTAGAAGAGATCAGTTCAATAGGGCCTTCGGTGGTTGACGAAGCCCTAACAGCCGCATTACCACCGCCAGTCAATGGTGCGGGCAAATAAGCGGAACTATAATTAGTGGATGTGTATGGCGTTGCAGGAGCAGTGCCAAAGTCATATACCCAACTGGAATTTTGCGCTTTCGCTTCTAATAAAGCAAATACACAGAGCAAAGCAAGTAAACTTTTTTTCATAATTATAGAGGTTTTTTGGTTTAGTTAGTAAGTTTGCAATTTTATGGGTGGATTGTATTTACCAGCCACAAAAAAGTTTTTGGTTTTTCTATAAGCAATGTATTTTGATGTTCATGTTTAATTTAATAGGATTACAGTTTTTTAAATTTCAATTTTTTTGATTGTGGCATATCTTTTTAAAGCTTCCAGGTAGTAATAATCGGCATAATCAAGCGGCGTATCAATCTCTGAATTGTATAAAAAAGCACCAACGCTATGTTTTAATATGAAATAATTATTCTCACCCGGTTTTGCTAAATAAGCGTCTGATGAAAGAGATTTTAATATCTCCTCGGCATAATCAGCATATTTTTTTCCATCTTTTACCTGAGTACTTAAATCCAATAAAGCCGATGCTATAACCGCTGCTGCCGAAGCATCTCTTGGAGCCAGTTCTGCGGTATCTAAAGCATTATGAACATCAAAATCCCAAACCGGTACTTTGTCTTTTGGCATTCGGGGATGATTCATGATAAAAGAAGCAATATGTTCTGCCTGCTGTAAAAACTTTGGATTTTTGGTATTGGCATAACACATGGTATAACCGTATAATCCCCAAGCTTGCCCGCGTGCCCAAGCCGAATCGTCTGTAACGCCCTGATGTGTTCCTTTGCGCAATACTTTACCCGTTTTAGGATCATAATCTACCAAGTGATACGAACTATAATCTTTTCTAAAATGGTTTTTCATAGTAGTCAAAGCATGTGTACTGGCAGCATTTGTGTATTCTGGTTTATTAAATTCAAGTGCACTCCAATATAAATACTCCAGATTCATCATATTATCGATAATAACCGGATAATGCAACCAAGGGAAATCCCAGGAACGAATGGTTCCAACAGTTGGGCTAAAACGTGCATAAAGATTTGCGGCACCATCTGCCAATATTGGTAAATAAATTTTGTCTCTGGTAATTCTATAGGCATTTCCGTAAGAGCAATATAGCATGAAACCAACATCATGCGTATTTTTTATATTTCGAATAGAATCTAGTGCAAGCGTGAATTTTTTGGCTTCTTCGGCCAATGTTTTATCTCCGGTAAGTTCATAGCCATACCAAAGACTTCCGGGAAAGAAACCCGTAGTCCAATCTGTCAAGCCAGCCAGTCTTACAGTTCCATCAGGATTTACTGAGCGCGGATTCTTTCCGGGTTTATAAGTTTGAGCAGCTTTGTTTAATTGAAATTGAACTACTTCAGTTGTTTTTTTAAACCAAAGCAAAGATGGATCATCCTGAACAGGTTTAGCAAAAGCACTAAAAGTAATGGTCGTGAGAGCCAGAAATAAGTTGAAGGTTTTTTTCATCGTTTAATCGTTTATATGAATATTCGGTTTGGTTGAATATTTTATAAAGCGAATTTAAACGGGAGTTTGAAAATAGGCTTTCAGTTTTTATTATAAATGTTTTGAATTTGTGTAATGACCATATTTTAAGGGTATAATATTGTCATTTTAATTCTTATAATGCTGAAAATTGACAGTTATACTGTAGTATTGTTTTTTTTGTTTTTAATATGTTCCCGATGAGATATTCCCCAGTTAATCATTTCGGTGATAATAGGTCCAAATGATTTGCAGTAATCTGTAGATTCATAAAGGATCGGTATTATTGCATCTCTGTCTTCTGTTCTTTTGACAAGATTGTTGAGTTCCATATCTTTTAATTCTTTCGAAAGCATTCGTGAAGTAATTCCCGGAATGCTTTGCTGAATTTCTTTAAATCGGGTATTTCCATTACAGATAGAATTGATAATAGGCAATTTCCATTTACCACCTAAAACATATATAGTATCCTGAAGTGCACGAACTTCTTCTTGTTGATTTCTTGCCATTGGTAAATATTTTATACTAAGGTATAAAAACATTTTATAATTTTTTCCGATGTGAGTTGTCCACCATATAGGTCAGATAATAAAATATAAGTTATTCGTTTAGTAAGTAACTCAACTCAAATGAACTTCAACAACTTACATGGTTTAACTTTTTTTAAATTGGTATACTCAATGATACCGCTGAAAAAGTAATATGTTCTGCGTTTTAACTTTGTACCGTTAATTTAAAACATAGAAAATGGACAATTTAAAAAATAAAGTTGCAGTAATAACAGGCGGAAATAGCGGTATTGGTTACGCCACTGCAAAACAATTAAAAGAACAAGGAGTTACAGTTGTTATTACAGGAAGAAGAAAAGAAGCAATTGAAAAAGCAGCCTCAGAATTGGGTGTTACAGCTATTGTTGCAGATCAATCGAGTGTTTCGGATATTGATCGTTTAGCTTTAAAAGTCAAAGAAGATTTTGGACCAATTGATATTCTGTTTATCAATGCAGGAATTGCAGGATTAGGAACTATTGAGCAAGCGACAGAAGCTTTATATGATGATATTATGAATATAAACCTTAAAGGAGCGTATTTTACTTTAAGCAAATTTATTCCAATTTTGAAAGACGGAGCTTCGGTTGTGTTTCTTTCTTCTAATACGGCAAGTATGAGTGGGGCAGGTTCATCGATTTATTCTTCGAGCAAAACGGCTCTTAATGCTATAATGAAAATTGCAGCGCTTGAATTGGCTCCAAGAAAAATCAGAGTAAATTCGGTAAGTCCGGGCCCAACAGAAACGGAAGTAATGAAAAAAGTAGGTTTAGACGAAGAAACTGTAAAATCTATTATGGATGTTGTTGTTGACAGGATTCCACTAAAACAAATGGGAACTGCAGCCGATGTCGCTAAAATGGTTTCGTATATAAGCAGTGAAGCTGGTGTGTTTATAACCGGTGCTGATATTATTATGGATGGCGGAATGGTTTTGGCTTAAGCCGAAGTTTTAAGTGAGATGTTGAATGTGATTGTGTTTTCTGCGTCGAATTAGCTTTGATAATTACATAAAAAAGCTCCATTTACTAACCGATAAAGTTAGTAAATGGAGCAACTATTATTTTTTGAATGCAATATAAAATTGCTTTCGGAATTTATTTACGTACTGATTTGAAAGCAGCTCTTAATTCTTTGCTAAAGGTTTCAGGTTGTTCCCAGGCTGCAAAGTGACCTCCTTTTTCTAATTTATTGAAATAAACCAGATTTGGATATGCTTTTTCTGCCCAAGTATGTGGAGTTGTGTATATTTCATCAGGAAAAGCGCTTACTGCTACAGGGATTTTTACATTCTTTGGTGCAAAGAAAGCAAGTTTGTTTTCCCAATACAAACGAGAAGAAGAAACTGCGGTATTTGTTAACCAATACAACGTAATATTGTCCAGAATATCATCTTTAGTAAGACCTTCATTTTTTCCGGCAAAGGTACGCGAGATCAACTCCAGACTTCTTGCATCATGATCTAATATCCATGAAGCTAAACCAATAGGTGAATCCTCGATCGCATATAAGGTTTGAGGACGATTTCCCATTTCCTGAGCGTATGCAAGACCATGTTTGTAGAAAAAGGCAAGTTGTCCATAGGCTTTCTTTTCATCAGTTGAAAGGTTAGTAGGTTCAGGAGCACCACCAAAAGCAGCAGCATCAATTGAAGGAGGAACTGCGCCGGCCATATTTGTATGGATTGCAATAAGTTCTGGTGCAGCTTGTACGCCCATCATATCAGTAATAAGAGCACCCCAGTCACCACCTTGAGCTACAAATTTTTGATATCCAAGACGTTTCATTAAAGTTACCCACGTTTTTCCAACGCGCTCAGGACCCCAGCCTAATTCAGTTGGTTTGCCTGAAAATCCGTATCCGGGAATTGAAGGGATAATAACATCAAAAGCATCTTCGGCTTTTCCACCGTAAGCTGTTGGGTCAGTAAGCGGACCAATAATCTTAAGCTGCTCGATAATAGAGCCCGGCCATCCGTGAGTAATGATGATTGGCAAAGCGTTTTTATGTTTAGATTTTACCTGAATAAAATGGATATCAACTCCATCAATTGTAGTAATGAAATTAGGATAAGAATTGATTTTGTTTTCGATCTTGCGCCAGTCATAATCGTTTGCCCAATATTTGGCAAGTGATTGAATTGTCGCTTGTGGCACACCTTGCGTATTATCTGTAACAAGTTCTTTGTCTGGCCATTTTGTGTTTTGTATTCTACGTTTTAAATCGTCAAGCTGAACTTGTGTCGCATGATATTCAAAAGGACGAATAGACTCAGAAGCATTATTTGCGGCTTGTTTTTTCTGCGCCAAACCAGCTGTTACCATTAATAATAGTAAAGCGGTTGTCAGAATACCGGTAAAGCGTTGTTTGTATTGTTTAATTGTTTTCATTGTTTTTGGTTTTAAAAGAATATTGATTTTAAATTTCTGAGACAAAGGTATTTTGACAATCCAGTTGCTACAATCAGAGAATAGGTCAAACAGGCGAAGTGGGTAGTGAACTGGACAATTTAAAATCTGAAACTTTTGGGCTTAGAAAACAGAATCAAATTATTGGATAAGAAAAGAAATTGTCTTTATTATTAAATCTAATAAATTGGCCTTATGCTATATTTTTGTCTATAAGCTTTTGTAAAAGCGGTCCAATAAGTAGTATAGCGGGTATGACAAGAATATAAGCCATTCCCCATGATCTAAGCCAGACCTTCAAAAAGTTATCCGTAAAACCAAGGTTTATTGCAATCAGACTGAAAGAAATGATTCCTGTTGTAATAATACCCATGCTAAGTGCAAATGCAATTTTATTTTTCATAATTATTTAGATGTTATTAAAAGCACCACATTTATAAGATATGATGCTTTTAAATTGAATTAATAGTTTTGTTGCTGATACTATAAAATGTTACTTTCTGCTGATTTCTCTCAGATCAATGGATACTAATAATGGTTCAGGAAACAATGGAGTGTTATCTTCCTGTCTTACGTATACATTTCTTTTAGTAGCTATTTTAATGCCCTGAACATCGATATAATCAGATAAATAATGCGCAGCGGTAGCACCTCCGGCAATATCTACATTATAATCATGTCTTTTGATAAGGCCATCTTTGTCTATATAAAAAGTCTGCACGGGAGAATGCGTAGCTACTTCTTCCGGAAAGGTTACCTGAAGTCTTCTAAATACTTCCCCTTTTTCTTCCCACGGTTCCAATTCTTCTACTTTGTAACCTTCACCTGCAAAATTAAAGGGAGCATTAAAGTAGGTCCACATTGCATATCCGGTAAAATAAGCAAGTTGAAGACGGCTCCACGGAGTTTCTGTAGTGTATCCCGCAAAAGAGTCCCGCGGATTTGAAAGCTCTTCAAGGACTTCATCTTTACTATTCTTTACAGCAACGTGTCCTGCCGTAAATGCAGTATGCCAGTCTTCATTTAGAAATGGAGAGTGTGAAGTAAATTGTTTATTTGTGTTAGAGGTAACATAAATATCGTCTACTGATCCCGGATGTCCTACCATTGACCAAAGCACTCCATCGCAGATAAGTCTTGCTGAGACAGTCTCGAACTTATTAAAGTTCTCTGTGCCGCCGTGAGCTTTGATTGTCAATTCTAATAAATCATTTTTTGCTTTTTGTTTAGCTGCTTCCATTGTATTTGATTTTAAATTATTTTAAATTTCTGAAACAAAGGTATTTTGACTGTACAGCCAGTACATTCAAAATATAGGTTAAACAGACGAAGTGGATAGTGAACCTGACAATTGCAAACCCGAAATGTCTTGGGTCTGCAGCACTATAATAATGGAATCAAATTATGGGCAAAAAAGCATTTGCCTTTATCCTAAAGGGGGGAGTCTGAATGTGCGGATAAGTGAATTTTTAATATAAAGGTATTCTAATATAATACTGTTATTGTTTTAATATTCAGTTTATTAATGTTTGAAGATCTATTTGCAAAAATCATAAGAAAATACATTTGTAAAGTATTGTAAATAGCAGTTAGAATATCATTTAATATTGGTTATGATAGTATTAAGAGGTAATTTTACATTGTAATACTTATTCAATTCCTGGAATTCTATCTACAATAAGCAGTACGTTAGTCCCATCGCTTCCATCTATTTAATTTTAGAAAAATTGCCATTATTCTGACTGGTTAGATTTTTCAAGTTTGAGAATGTCCGTTTGGGCATCAACTTCGCCTGTTTGAGATATTTCTTGATTTTAAAAGGCTTGTTATCGGGATACTTTTGACCAAGAAATTAACTGATAAACAAATAATTTAAAATCAAAAACACAATGGAAACAATTCAAACAAACAAACGAAGCATTGCAAATATTTTTGCCGTAGGTGCTTTTATGTTGCTTACCACAACAGGTTTTGCACAAAAGAATTTGGAGAAAAGCAAAATAAATTCAGAAGCGATTCGTCCTTATCACATTAGTATTTCAGAAAAAGCAATTACAGAACTTCGTGAACGAGTAAATGCTACAAGATGGCCACAAAAAGAAACGGTAAAAGATCAATCTCAAGGAGTGAAATTAGAACAAATACAAGGTCTTGTAAAATATTGGGGAACGGATTATGACTGGCATAAAACAGAAACCAAGCTAAATGCTTTACCACAATTTATAACGAACATCGACGGATTAGATATTCAATTCATCCATGTAAAATCCAAACATAAAAATGCATTACCTATAATTATTACGCATGGTTGGCCGGGATCTTTCTTTGAACTTTTAAAAGTTATTGGCCCGCTAACAGACCCAATTGCTTATGGCGGAAAAGCCGAAGATGCTTTTGATGTGGTAATTCCTTCAATGCCCGGGTATGGTTTCTCAGAAAAACCTACAGGAACGGGTTGGGGAGTAGAAAAAATTGGAAGCGCTTGGGATGTATTAATGAAACGTTTAGGATACAAACATTATGTTTCGCAAGGTGGTGACTGGGGTTCTGTAATTGCAGATGCAATGGCGCGTCAGGCTCCTGAGGGATTGTTAGGTATTCATGTGAATATGCCTGCAACTGTGCCAGCAGATATTGCCAAAGCATTACAAGACGGAGATCCGGCACCTGCAGGATTATCAGTTAAAGAAAAAGCAGCTTTTAATTCGCTTAATAAATTATATACTCGAGGTGGAGGATATGCCGGAATGATGGTAACCCGTCCTCAAACTATCGGATACGGACTTACAGATTCACCAGTTGGTTTGGCTTCATTTTTCCTTGATAAATTCAATGATTGGACTTACAGCGGTGGTAATGCCGAAAAATCACTTACCAGAGACGAAATCCTTGACGATATATCGTTGTATTGGTTCACTAATACAGCCAATTCTTCGGCAAACTTATATTGGGAGAACAACAATAACAATTTTAATGTTGTCGAGCAAAAAACAAATGAAATCAAAATTTCGGTTGCTGTAACAGTATTTCCCGGAGAGATTTATCAGGCACCAAAAACATGGACTGAAAAAGCCTATAAAAACCTGATCTATTTCAACGAAGTAAATAAAGGAGGTCACTTTGCCTCTTGGGAAGAACCACAGCTTTTTACAGAAGAACTTCGTGCAGCTTTTAAATCATTAAGAAAATAATTTAAAAATCCTTGTGTGGCTTTTTAAACACATATAAACATAGATTTTAATTTTTAAGAAAGAGTAAAATAGAAAATTATAATTTCTTCACATAGCTATGTGAATTCACGCAAAGTGAAACGCCTTTTCAACATTAAGCAGAACTATGTTTCTATGTGTTAAAATAATAACACACAATTTAAACACAAACATTTATGAAAACAAATAAAAATTTAGGGTTATCAGCAATTGTCGTTTTACTTCTTATGGCTTTTGCTCCAAACAGCGCTTCGGCACAACAATCTGACATAAAGCGTACTGATTTACAAAAACATGATTTAAGCATTCCCGGAAGAGAAGCCGTTCAGGTAAAAATTGATTTTGGACCGCATACTGCTTTTGGAAAGCATTACCATCATGGTGAAGAAATCATTTATGTATTAGATGGCACATTAGAATATGAAGTAGAAGTAGAAGGAACTGTAACGCTAAAAGCGGGAGAAGTTTTGTTTATTCCTGCAGGAACAGTTCACTCAGCAAAAAATACGACCAATGCAAAAGCTTCTGAGTTGGCTACCTATGTAGTTGAAAAAGGGAAACCAATTTTAGTACTGAAAAAATAAAACCCTTTACAAATGAATATTAAGCGAATAACTTCGCCCGAAAGCCTGTCCATTTCAGGATTCAAGTTGTCCATTTGAGCTATTTTCTGATCGTCCAGGGATTGTAACCAAGATACCTTTGACGAAGAAATTAACTGATAATGAATTAGTTTAAAAATTAAGTACAATGAAAAATATAGAATCAAACCGAGTTTTAAAAGTGGCTGCAGTACAAATCAGCCCCGTTTTATACAGCCGTGAAGGTACTGTTGAAAAAGTAGTCAACAAGATATTAGAATTAGGAAAAAAAGGCGTTCAATTTGCCACATTTCCAGAAACAATTGTGCCTTATTATCCTTATTTCTCTTTTCTGCAAGCTCCGTTTGCAATGGCAAAAGAACACCAACGTTTATTAGAAGAATCTGTTACGATTCCGTCTGCAGCAACAGATGCAATAGGAAATGCGGCAAAAGAAGCAAATATGGTTGTTTCGATTGGCGTAAACGAGCGAGATGGAGGAACAATTTACAACACACAACTTCTTTTTGATGCAGATGGAACACTAATTCAACGCCGTCGCAAATTAACACCAACTTATCACGAAAAAATGGTTTGGGGACAAGGCGATGGTTCAGGATTGCGTGCAGTCGATAGTGCAGTTGGTCGTATAGGTCAGCTTGCTTGTTGGGAACATTACAATCCGCTTTTTAGATATGCATTAATTGCAGATGGAGAACAAATACATTCAGCTATGTATCCGGGTTCAATCTTTGGACCATTGTTTAGCGAGCAAACAGAAGTTAACGTTCGACAACACGCTCTTGAATCTGCTTGTTTTGTTGTTGTAGCGACCGGATGGTTAGATGCAGATCAACAAGCTCAGATTGCCAAAGATAGCAACGGACCAATTGGCCCTATTAGCGGAGGTTGTTTTACAGCTATTATAGGTCCTGACGGACAAATTATTGGTGAAGCCCTTAAATCTGGAGAAGGCGAAGTAATAGCCGATATAGACTTTGCACAAATAGATGCCCGTAAAAGACTTATGGATGCAAGCGGTCATTACAGTCGTCCTGAATTGCTAAGCTTACTTATTGACAGAACTCCAAAACCTCATGTTCACGAACAAACTGTTTTGCAAGACTAATTTTTGCAGAACAAACAAGAATCAAAAAAAAGAAAATACAAAATGAAAAATAAAGTAAAAATCATTGCTTATACATTAGGAGCAATACTATTCGCAGTTGTGTTTAGTGAAGTTACAGCACAAGAAAAAATTAAAACAGACGAGACAATTCGTCCTTATCGTATCAATATTTCCAATGCAGATTTAAAAGATCTTAAAGAACGCATTCAGGATACAAAATGGCCAGGTAAAGAAACCGTTGCCGATCAGTCTCAGGGAGCAAATCTTTCTAAAATGAAAGACTTAGTAAATTATTGGGGAACTAGTTATGACTGGAGAAAAGCCGAAGCTAAACTAAATGCTTATCCGCAGTTTGTGACTAAAATTGATGGTGTTGATATTCATTTCATTCACGTTCGTTCTAAAGAAGCAAATGCAATGCCTCTTATTCTAAGTCATGGATGGCCGGGATCTGTATTTGAATTTATGAATGTGATAGGACCACTTACTAATCCTGTCGCTTATGGCGGAAAAGCCGAAGATGCTTTTGATGTAATAATACCTTCTTTGCCAGGTTTTGGTTTTTCAGGTAAACCAACAGAAGCGGGATGGAATATTGATCGCATAGCAAAAGCTTGGGTAGTGCTAATGGATCGTTTAAAATACAAACATTATGTTGCTCAAGGTGGTGACTGGGGTGCAGGAATTGTCAATTCTATGGCTTTGCAGGCACCGGCAGGATTACTTGGTATTCATAGTAATTTACCGGCAACATTACCAACAGAAGGTGGTAAAGCACTTGCAAGCGCTATAGCACCAGAAGGATTTTCAGAAAAAGAACGTGCCGCTTTTACACATCTTAGTAAATCAATTAAGGAAGGTGATTTTACCTATAAAATGACAATGACCTCAAAACCACAAGCAGTTGGTTATGCTTTAAATGATTCTCCGGCAGGTCTTGCAGCATGGTTACTTTTACACCCGGGTTTTGCTAACTGGTCGTATGGTACAGATCCTAAGCAATCGCCAACAAAAGATCAGGTATTGGATGATATTTCATTGTACTGGCTTACCAATAGCGCAACTTCTGCAGCACGAATTTACTGGGAAAACAGAAACATCGAAATCGTTGGTTCAGCTTCAATGAAAACAGATCAGATCAAAATACCCGTAGCAATTACTGTATTTCCTCATGACGTTTTTACTTCACCAGAAACGTGGGCAAGAAAAGCGTTCAAAAACCTAATCTATTTTCATGAAGTAGACAGAGGTGGACACTTTGCAGCATGGGAACAACCAGAATTGTTTACAGCAGAACTTCGTTTGGCATTCAAATCTCTTCGATAATAACAGTACAAATTCAAAACAAATAAAAATTTAGAATCAAGTAAAAACAAATAATAAATTTAATTCAACAACAAAATGGAAACAAATAATTCAAAAGTGCTTTACACAGCTGTAACGCACACAACAGGCGGAAGAACAGGAGAATCTCGTAGTTCAGATGGTAAATTAGATATTAAACTTTCAAGCCCGGGATCTACAGGTCCGGGAACTAATCCGGAACAATTGTTTGCAGCAGGCTGGTCAGCTTGTTTTATTGGAGCGATTGGAAAAGCTGCAGCAAATTTAAATGTAAAAGTTCCTGCTGATCTTTATGTTAGTACAGAAATAGACTTAGTTTCAGGAGACGACGGATATTCATTACAAGCACGTTTAAATATTAGCTTGCCAGGTATAGATCCAGAAGTTGCCAAAGCTATCATACAAGGCGCATCAGAGACATGTCCTTATTCTAAAGCTATAAAAGGCAACGTTAAAACAGAGTATAATCTTATCTAAGAAATAAAAGCTCATCTAAAAGGTTCTGATCTCAATATAAAGATCAGAGCCTTTTTTGTTTTATTGAAGAAAGTAAGTTTTAAGACAGAACAATAAACTAATCTCAGACATTATATAAGCCTAAAACTTCAACTTTATGCCTGTCCATTTCAGTCTTTACTTTGTCCGTTTGAGCTGTTTTCTGATTGTATAAGAACCGTTATCGTAATACTTTTGATGAAGAAATTAACTAGTAATCAATTTATTATAAAATTAAAAACGATGAAAACAATATCCAAAATCAAAAGAAACATTATCAGAACAGTAGCTTCAAAAGTAGTTTTAATTGCCGTTTTAGTATTTACAGCTACACAAATCTCGGCTCAATCAGATAAACAAAACACAAAAAAAATTGAAGTAAGCAGTTCACTTGGAACCTTAAAACAAATCAACGCCGGATTATTAAACGTAGGATATACAGAGGCAGGACCTTCAAACGGAACTCCTGTAATTTTGCTTCACGGCTGGCCTTACGACATTCACAGTTATAATGAAGTCGTTCCCATTCTAGTTTCAAAAGGGTACAGAGTAATCACACCTTATTTAAGAGGATCAGGAACAACAACATTTCTTTCAAAAGATACTTTTAGAAACGGACAACAAGCTGCATTAGCCAGTGATATTATTGCTTTGATGGATGCACTTAAAATTGATAAAGCCATAATTGGTGGTTTTGACTGGGGCGCAAGAACAGCGGTTGTAATGGCGGCACTTTGGCCGGAACGTTTACAAGGATTAGTTTCGGTAAGTGGTTATCTGGTTGTAAATTTAGAAGCCAATTTAAAACCATTGCCTCCAAAAGCAGAACTTGGATGGTGGTATCAATATTATTTCGCTACCGAAAGAGGAAAATTAGGATATACACAAAACACTTATGAATTTAATAAACAGATTTGGCAATTGGCTTCTCCGTTATGGAAATTCGACAAAGCCACGTATGATCAAACTGCTCAATCTTTTGACAACCCTGATCACGTAGCAATTGTGATTCATAATTACAGATGGCGTCAATCGCTTGAAGCCGGAGAATCTAAATACGATAGCTTAGAGAAACGTCTTGCAACAAGACCAACAATTAAAGTACCGACGATTACAATAGGAAGCGATTTTGATGGCACTTACGCAGATGGAAAAGCGTACGCAGATAAATTTACAGGAAAATACGAACACAGAATTCTAAAAGGCATCGGACATAATGTACCGCAAGAAGATCCAAAAGCATTTGCGCAAGCAATAATTGATGTTGATGGTTTTAAGAATTAACACCAAATTACTCATCCTGCAAGGTTTTCAAAACCTTGTAGGTTTGATCTTAAGTCTGGAAAATCTAACTATTCCAAGCAAAATATACCTACAAGGTTTTGAAAATCTTGCAGGAATGCAAATAACACATTAAATATAAAATCATGAAAAAAATAAAATTATTACCGGTTTGGATTGCTTTATTTCTTCTGGCAGGAACGATGGCTTTTAGTCAAAATAATCCTGAGAAAAAAGAAACTAAAGGTTTTGCCTTATTAGAATTATACACTTCCGAAGGCTGTTCGAGTTGTCCTCCCGCAGATGAATTGATGGGAAGAATCCAAAACGAATATAAAGACAGCAATGTTTATGTTTTGGCTTATCACGTAGATTATTGGGACAAACAAGGCTGGAAAGACATTTTTAGTAATGCTGATTATACCAAAAGACAGTACGAGTATGCAAAATTTCTGGGTAAAGAACCTATTTACACACCACAAGTAATCGTAAACGGAAAAGCAGATTATATCGCCTCTCAGGAAACGGTTGTGAGAAATGCAATTAAAACGGCACTTTCTAAACCAGCTCTTACCGATTTATCACTAGAAGCTACTCAAAACAATAACAATCTGGCAGTGAATTATACTGTAGAAGGAACTTCAAGAAACAATCAATTATTGATTGCGGTGGTTCAAAAAACTGTCAAAAGCAATGTAAAAAGAGGGGAGAATGCACACCGTGTTTTATCACATTATCAAATTGTTCACCATCTTCATACAATAGATTTAAAAGATAAAAAAGGATCAGTTTCGATACATCTTCCAAAGGATTTCAACACAAATGATTTTGAAGTAATTGGATTTATTCAAGACAGTAAAACCGGAAGTATTTTAGGAGTCAACAGAGCAGATTTTAAGGCTTCTTCATTATAAAAATTAATAGAAAACAGAGTAATGAGAATGATTACTTTAAAGAATAGACTATTGGTTACTATTTGAAAAACAATCATTTTTAATACTTTATTTAAAGTTATAGTTTATATTTATAAAGGTAATTTATTTTGTGATGTAAAAATCAGAACGAAATAAATTGCCTTTTAAAATATCCTATCTTTGACAAAGCAAGAGCTAAAAAACAGATAAAAAATATGGAAAAAGTAAAAAGCTTTCACGTTTCCCGCAAGGTAATTTGGGGAAGTTCTATAGCATTAGCGATTCTTGCTTCGATACCTAAATTATTCGATACCGATTCGACACCTGGAGATATTGTCATTAATTCGTCGATTACGCTAATGTTCTCCGTTTTTATTTGGTATTATAATATTTACAGTCTGCCAAAATTTTCGGCACAGCGCACAAATAAAAGTCTATTTAACTGGAAGCTTTTATTGAGTGTATTATTAGGGATCGTGATTATGGTAATACTCGTAATTGGACATCAGGAACTTTTTCAAATCTCTAAAATGGATGCTCCAATTATGTTTGAATTGCGAGGGATTCTGATCAATTTGATTGTTTATATGTTTCTGCATTTGCTTTTTCAAAACTATCAAACGCAGCAAATGGGAATGGAATTAGAACGTACTCACGCTATAAATCTTGGCGCACAATATGAGCTTCTAAAACAGCAGGTTAATCCTCATTTCTTATTCAATAGCTTGAATACACTAAAATCAATGGTAGATATTCAGGATCCACAGAGTTCTGACTTTATTTTGAAGTTATCGGACTTTTATCGTTTTACCCTCGAAAGTCGTAAACTAGATTTAATTCCGCTTCGGGAAGAACTTCAAATTTTAGATTCGTATGTTTATTTATTGAAAGCCCGTTTTGAGGACGGATTTGTTCTCATAAACGAAGTAGATCAAAAACAATACGATTCGGCTATTCCGCCTTTTACTTTGCAATTATTAATTGAAAATTGCATCAAACATAATATTGTTTCTTTGGATAAACCTTTGCAGATTAATCTATATTCTGAAAATGATTTTCTGGTTATCGAAAATCATATACAACTGAAAAGAGGCGTGTTATCTACAGGCGTTGGTCTTGATAATATCAATCAGCGTTTTGCACATCTAATCCATAAAGAAATTGAAATTGACAAAACTGAAACTACTTTTAAAGTAAAAATACCAATGATCTATGACTATCATAATAATTGAAGATGAAGTAAAAACGGCCAAAGCTCTTGGCCAGCTTATTTTGAGTATCAGGCCCGATGCTCAAATTTTGTCGTATATACAAAGCATAGATGGCGCCGTGAGTTACCTTTTAGAAAATGATCAGCCAGATCTTATTTTCATGGATATTCAGTTGGCAGATGGCTTGTGTTTTGAGATTTTCAAAAACGTTGAGGTTTTATCGCCTGTAATTTTCTGTACTGCTTTTGATGATTATGCTATTGAGGCTTTCAAATCAAACGGAGTCGATTATGTATTGAAACCTTTTTCAAGAGAAAGTATTGCATCGGCAATTAAGAAAGTAGGCGAACTGAAGAATTTCTTTCAAAGGAATAAAAAAATGATGCCTGATTTCGAATATTTATTGACCAGAACAGGGGAGAATGCAGGAAAAAGCAGTTTTTTGGTCTTTAAAAACAATAAATATCAAACGGTTTTAACGGAGAATATTGCCTTTTTCTATATCAAAAATGAAACTCCAACGATTATGTCTTTTGACAAAACAGAATATCAAATTACACAATCTCTTGATGAGGTTCATAAGCTATTGTCTCCAACACAATTCTTTAGAATCAACAGACAATACTTGGTTAATTTCTCGGCTATCAGAGAAGCAGAACATTATTTTTCGCGCAAATTAATCATCAAATTGACAATTCCGACGGAAGAAAAATTACTGGTTGGAAAAGAGAAAGCAACTGCTTTTTTGAGTTGGTTAGAGAATAGATAAGATATTATTATCTACACAAATACAAAAGCTGATTTATTATAAATCAGCTTTTGTTGTTATAAGTATTTTTCCGGTAACGGTATTTTGAATAAAACCAATTAACTCAAAGTCTTTCGGATTTAAATTATTGGTTTTCAGGACAGTAACTTTTCCTTCTTTATTCGTTAATTCAAAAGAATTAAGCTGTCTTACAATCTGTATATGATGTAATGTATTGTCTTTGTTTTCACCTCGAATTACTTTCGAAGTGGCTTGTTTTTGAATTGTAGCCACAAACAAACTGGTGTTTTTCTCTAATAGATTGGTCTTAAAATGAATTTCTAAAGAATCTTTATCAGGTTTTGCTCTTAAGGCTAAATCTGCCGTTGTTTTGATTTCTAAAGCATCTGAAACTTTTCCGTTTAGCGCCGATTCATTATAACCTGCAAATTCTGTAGTTCCGTTAATGATAAATTGAGGCGTGTACATTATAAACAAGTGAAGCCAATCCTGATATTTTTGTTGTCGATTTGTAAATTCTTTCAAACTAAATTGATCGATCCATCCTAAACGATCCCAATAATCTACATGATACGCCAGGAGATAAATGTTTTTGTTACCAGCTTCGCGGTGGAGTTTCGCTATTAATTCATCGGCTGGGGGACAACTCGAACAGCCTTCTGAAGTAAAAAGTTCTACAACGGCGAAACCATTATTGTTAGAGATTTCCAGATTCGTTTTTTCAGATTTGGAGTTTCCCATTAATTCCTCCTGACTATCCGGAAACATGAAACAGTTGAGGAAAAAGAGACCGGAAAGTGCGATCGCTGCGAGTATTAAAAGAGTATTTTTCATAATGTTTTATTTTAAAAATTATTGATTAGCTGTTATTTTATTCAAAGGTAGAGTTGCAATTGGGCGTTAATAAGTAAAAAAGTGCCAACTGACCAGAATAGTAGTTGAATAGTCCAATTTTCGGTATAAATAAAATTGGCTTAGATTGAATCTTAGGACCAATTTTAGTTACAAATCAAAAATGCCCGAGATTAAGTTCTCAGGCATTTTTTGTAATTTCTAATTAGAGTAAAATTAGTCAACCACTATATTTTTGGTATAATTTGCAGTGTACAATTCTCTAAACATGGCATAAGTTACACTTACCATCGCAAAAGCAATTATAGCATCGATTGTAGCAGGAAAACCTAATACAACCAGTTTTGAGAAGAAGGCAAAAATGATATCAAAGAAAATACCTGCAAATACCCATTCTTTCAATCTTAGTAATTTGTTTGGAATTAATAATGTAATAACTCCTGACACTTTCATTACGCCAAGCAAATAAATAAAATGCTCGGGATAACCCAATTGCTGTGTAATTTTCCAAACCACAGGATTTGTTGTAAGTTCAAAAAAACCGCTGGCACCAAACCATAAAGAGGTTAGAATAATTCCTGTCCAATAAATAATTTTTGTTGTTTTTGTGTTCATGATTTTAAATTTTAAGTTGTTAAACAGTACAAAATTGCGTCAGACGCGATCAAAATCATACTGCTTTTTTACTGAAATGGACAATTTTAGATTTGAATCAGACATTATAAACTTTTAGCTTTTGTATAGAACAACCGTTTTGATCTGATGCCGATTCCGTAACTTTGAGGAATACTTTCTGAACGAATTAAATTCATAATTATAAGAATGGGAGCCAAAGAATTATTACAAGAACATATTGCCAAAACTGCTGTATTGACAGAAAAGGAATTCGATTACTTTTTTTCTCATTTTTCACCCATTTCTTTCAAGAAAGGACAAACTATTGTGAGTGCCGGAGATCATGTTGATTGCGAATATTTTGTGGTTTCGGGCTGTTTAAAAGCCTTTTATATAAATGATGATATAAAGATGTATATACTTCAGTTTGCAATGCCAACGTGGTGGACTTCTGATTATAATGCTTTATACAATCAAACGATCGCAACAATAAACATTGATTGTATTACTGATGCCGAAGTGCTTTGTCTTTCGAGTAATGACCGCGAGAAACTATGTGCAGAATTCCATCAAGTGGAACATTTTTTTCGCTGGCGAACCAATAAAGGATATATAGCATCGCAAAAAAGGCTTTTATCTTTTATGAATAACAATGTCAAAAAACGCTACGAAGAGCTTTTGGCATTATATCCTCAATTGTACAATCTTGTCCCAAAACATTTGATTGCTGCTTATTTGGGTGTTTCCAGAGAAACCTTAAGCCGATTACAGGCTCATAAGTAAAGAAGATTTTTGTCATGTTTGCGTTTAGTTTGTCATTTCGACGGAGGAGAAATCTCCGCAAGAAACTAACACAAGTATTTTTCCTAAATTGTCGAGCTACTTGCGAAGATTTCTCCTCCGTCGAAATGACAAGATTGGGTTCTGATTGCGAATGATGGGTTAAAATCCATCTCTACAATATATTTTGTTCCTTCGGAACTCTTCTGATTTAACCCCAAAATCAGAATGTGATCTAGGTCACGTAACCAATTTCTATATCCGCCGTTCCTTTGCATTGTACTTTTAAATACAATAAAAATGGAAACAACAAATTTTAAAATCGTAAGCTCAAATAGCAACGTAGAATGGACTGGTAAAAAAGTTACTGGTGCACATAATGGTACAATTGGTATCAAAGAAGGTAATTTCATCTTGAATGGTGGAAAGGTAAAAGGAGGTAATATCGTTATTAATACTTCTACAATAAAAATTCTGGACATTACAGATCCTGCAACAAACGAACAATTTGCAGGGCACCTTGCTTCAGATGATTTTTTCTCTATCGAAAAATTCCCAACCGCAACTTTTGATATTCTTTCCGTAAAAGAATTGTCAAGCAACACTTATTATCTTGAAGGTAATCTTACTATAAAAGATATTTCGCATGTTGTTGGTTTTGAAGCAAGCGTAGAGAATATTGAAAATGCAATTACACTTTCGGGTAAACTGGTAATTGATCGTACCAAATACGACATCAGATTCCGTTCAGGTAATTTCTTCAAAGACTTGGGAGATACATTGATTTACAATGATTTTGAATTGGATTTCAATATTTCTGCTAAAGCAATATAATTAGAACAAACTAAAAAATTAAAATCATGCCTTACGTAAAAATTGAATTGACTCGCGAAGGAGTAACTCGTGAGCAAAAACAGGAATTAATAAGCGGAATAACCAATTTGATTACAGACGTTTTAAACAAAGATCCGCACTTAACTCACGTTGTAATTCAGGAAATTGAATTAGACGATTGGGGTTACGCAGGAGAACAAGTATCAGTATTAAGAGAAAAAGGCATAACAGCCGATAAAAAATAAAATCATGAAAAAACAAACAATAATCGTAACAGGTGCAGCATCTGGTATAGGAAAAGGAATTGCAAAATATTTTTTGGACAGAGGTGACAATGTTGTCATCAATTCATTAACGCCAAGTGCATTAGAAAACACTTTTAATGAATTTGGAGCAGGTGATAATCTTGCATTGTTTGCTGGCGATGTCAGCGATGTAGCAACAGGAAAGCAATTGGTTGCTCTGGCAATCGAAAAATTTGGATCGGCAGATGTACTTGTGAATAACGCCGGAATCTTTGACAGCAAACCGTTTTTGGAAGTTGACGAAGCGTATTTAGATAAATTTTTGAAAACAAATCTAAAAGGAACCTTTTTTACTACACAAGCAGTGATTTCTCAAATGTTGGAACAAAAAGGTGGAGTAGTAATCAACATCGGAACTCCACTTGTAAATCACGGTTTGGGTGGATGGCCAGCTTCGGCTCCGGTATCAAGTAAAGGTGCTATTCATGCCTTGACAATTCAGTTGGCAGCCGAATTTGGAAAACAAAATATTCGTGTAAATACTGTTGCTCCTGGAGTTATTCGTACTCCAATGCACGGTGATAAAGCAGATCAGAATGCAGGTTTACATTTACTAAACAGAGTTGGAGAAATCGATGATGTTGCCGAAATGGTTTATACTGTAGCAAAAAGTAATTTTATTACCGGATCAATTATCAATGTTGATGGTGGTAAAGCAGCTGGACATAATTTAAACTAAGGTGAAAACTTTTATAGTGATAATAGCTTTGATGTCCTGTGTAACAGCAGGACTTAAAGCACAAAATAGAATTAAAATGGAAAATCAGCAGGCAGATATAGCAGCGATTACAGATGTAGTAGAAAACTATTATTTTAAAGGAATTTACGAAGGCGACGAAATGTTATTGGGGAGTATTTTTCATCCAGGAACATTAGTTTTTGGAAATGTAAAAGGACAACCCTACTTCAAAACGGTAGATCTTTATTTGGATGGTGTCAAAAACAGACAAAGCCCAAAAGATTCAGGAAAACCTTTTAAAGGCCAAATTCTGAATATAAAAGTCGTAAATTCTATTGCGATTGCAGAGATTAATGTTAAAATGTACGACTTTAATTATCGAGATTTTTTATCTCTCCATAAGATTGATGGTCAATGGCTTATCGTCAATAAAATGTTGACAGATTTAAGCGAATAAACTCTAAAACTATAAAGTCATGTGGTACAATACAGAAGCTTCGAAGTTGTTAGGAATCCAATATCCCATTCTTCAGGGACCATTTGGAGGAAATTTATCATCCGTAGAATTGACAGCCGCAGTCTCAAATGCAGGCGGACTTGGCGGATATGGAGCTTATACAATGAGTCCGCAGGAAATTTTTGAAGCAGACAAACAAATAAAAGCGGCGACCAATAAACCGTATAATCTAAATCTTTGGGTTTCGGATTCTGATATGCATCCGAATGGTATTTCAGACGAGCAATTTAATAAAGCAAAAGAAATATTTAAACCGTATTTTGATGAAGTTGGAATTCCGTTGCCGGAGAAACCAGCCTCATTTCAATCCAGATTTGAGAATCAGCTTGAAGTCATTTTAAAGGTTCGTCCCAAAGTATTCAGTTTTATGTTTGGAGTTCCATCTGCCAATGTTTTAGAACAATGCCGAAAATCAGGAATTGTTACTGTTGGCGCAGCGACAACATTAGACGAAGCTATCTTTTTAGAAAATGCCGGTGTAGATATGATTATCGCTTCGGGTTTTGAAGCGGGCGGACATCGACCTTCTTTTTTAGCTTCGGCAGAATCATCTTTAACGGGAAGTTTTGTGTTATTGCAGTTAATTCGGGAAAAAGTAAAAATCCCCGTTATTGCAGCGGGCGGAATCGCTAACGGAAAAGGTGTTACAGCGGCTTTGGCTTTAGGCGCAAGCGCAGCTCAAATTGGGACTGCATTTTTAGCCTGTGACGAGTCGAATGCATTACCTATTCACAAGCAAATGTTATTTTCAGCTGCATCAAAATACACAACTTTATCACGCGCTTATACAGGCAGAGTCGGCCGCGGATTAACCAGCAGAATTGCAAAGGAAATTCTAGGAAAAGAAGCATCTATATTGCCATTTCCGTTACAGACTACTTTTATGTCTCCGTTACGAAAAGCAGCACTCGATCAGGAAAAATGGGATATGATCTTGTTTTGGGGAGGTCAAATAGCGCCAATTCTAAAACATACCAAAGCGAGTGAATTAATGCATTCTTTAATTGAAGAAACCACAACCTATTTTGATAGGTTGAAAGCTTAGTTGTCAAGGAATTTTTCAATCAATGGAACAATAAGCTCAATTTCTTTAAAATTGGGTTTTATTGTTGTTATTTCTCCAATATATTCTCCGTGTCCACCCGGAATTATTGCTAATTCAGAATTTGCAATTTCTCTGTGCAATTCTATAGCATGTTCGGGTGTAATAAGATCTTTATCACCTATTATGATTAATGAGGGAGCTTTAATAGCTTTAATTTTTTCAGAAGGAATGTCTTTGAAATTAACCATCCTTTTTACATCTCTATCATGCATTATTTGTAAACTATTTGGGTCAGCTGCTACTTTTTTATAGCCAGACTGAAGTTGCTCAGGCATATTTTCTAAAGTAGCCTGTTCCATAAAATCCCAAAACCAGTCAGGAACACCATTGCGTTTAGCAAGTGCAGAACCCAAAATTATTTTATCGACTATTTCCGGATGTCGAATAGCAATTTGTAAGGTAGTTGTACCACCATTACTAAACCCGAAAATGTCAGCTTTGTCTATGTTTAAGTTTTTTAAAAAAGTGGCAATATCATCTGCATCTTGCTCAAAGGTGAGATCAGCATTTCGGTCGTTTGTTCGCCCGTGAGCTTGTAATTCAACAGCAATTACCTTTCTGTTTTTGGCAAACAATGGAATGACCTTTTCAAAATTTGTCTGAATAGTTGAGCCACCACCATGAAGGAGTATGAGAGGTTTTCCTTGACCGTAAATTTCATAATACATTTTTAGTCCGTTTACATCGGAATAACCACTGTCAAATGCCAAATTATTGATTGTTGTTGTCATACAATTATATTAAAAGGATTATTTGAGAACCATAATTTTATCGATTAGATTCAATTATTTTTTTACGATGAGAAAGTCCCCAGTTTACTAAAGTTTCGGTTACCGGAAGTACAGATTTTCCATATTCTGTAATGGCATACGCGACAGTTGCGGGTTTAGTATCTTGTTCTGTTCGGCTTACTAGTAAATTTGTTTCCAATTCTTTTAATTCTTTGCTAAGCATTTTGGCCGAAATTCCTCCAATTTCGCGTTGCATTTTCTTAAAATGAATAGTTTGGTGCGTTCGGTTGGTTAAGAAACGCAGAATCATTAGTTTCCATTTTCCTCCCAATACGTCCAGGCTATCGCGCATTGCCATAAGTTCTTCTGAGCAATTGGCTTCGCGAAGTGTTCCGTTGTCATTAATTTTTGCCATACTAGTTTCTCTTAGGTAACCGGTTACCAAGTGTTAACCCATAACAAAAATAAAGTTTTGTGGCTATACTTTTGTATAATAAAACAATAAAAATGAAAGCTATCGTACTACAACAAAATAACGAGTTTCTATTGGAAGAAATAAATATTCCTCAGCCTGCAGACAATCAAATTCAGATAAAAATTATAGCCTCAGGTTTCAATCCGATTGATTATCAAATGACAGAGAATAGATCAGAAAAGAAACGCATGCATTCCAATATTCTGGGTCGTGAATTCTCCGGTATTGTAATGGCATTAGGAAAAGGAGTGAAGGATTTTAAAGTTAATGATGCCGTTTTTTGTGGCTCCGGAAGTATGGGTTCTAACGGTACTTATGCCGAATATATTTGCGTTCCGGAAGCAATTGTGATGCATAAACCGGATACTATTTCTTTTGAAGAAGCCGCAGCAATTCCGTCAGTTGGTTTAACGGCTTTGCAATGTTTGAATCGCATGAAAGCTTCTTTTACAGATTCTATTTTGATTACTGGCGCAGCAGGAGGAGTAGGGAATATATTAGTTAAATTGCTTATTGCAAACGGTTATGAGAATTTTATTGTTACTGCTGGCAATGATCAAAGTATTGCATCTTTGATAGATCTTGGTGTAAAAGAAAATCAAATCATTAACTATAAAAATCAAAAAATTGACGAAGCGGCAATTGCTTTAAACAAAGGCAATAAATTTGATTTTATAGTAGATTTGGTTGGAAATGAAATAGCAGAAATCACTGCGCCACTTTTAGTAGCAAACGGAATTTATGTAGATGTTACAGCATTTTCTACCAGTCTTTCCCGTGAATTACTTTTTAATAAAGGCGCGACAATACTTAATATTTCAAATTATGCTTATGGTATTGAAAAAAAATACGATTACTATAAACAAGGATTGAATCAATTAAGGATTCTTTTACAAGATAAATTGATTGCACCGCCAACGGTTGCAATAGTTGGAAGTCTAGAAGCCGCTACAGTTATTACCGCTCATAAAATACTACGCGAGAATAAAACGCAAGGAAAGAAATTAGTTATGCAAATTGATACAAATTAATTTAATGAATATACAAGGAGCTAAAGACTGGTTTTATAATTTAAAAATATATCGTAAATTAGCTAGGTTACGACTGACTTTATAACAACAGTTTTTTACATTTTCAGAAGCTATTAAAATTATAAAATTGAAGAAAATATGCCTTGGAATCCAGAAGTATATAATAAATTTAAAGATTTGCGATATAAACCTTTTTATGATCTGATGGATCTAATTAAGGAGGCGGAATCTTCAAGCGCAATTGATTTAGGCTGCGGTACCGGCGAACAAACTTCGATACTAGCCAAAAAGTTTAGTAAAACTAATTTTATAGGAATTGATTCCTCTACAGAAATGCTGGAAAGATCAAAGTCATTAGAAACTGAAAATCTCCGTTTTGAGCGTGCAAATGTAGAAGATATTGCAGGATCAGATAAAAAATGGGATTTAGTTTTTAGTAATGCGGCTTTGCAGTGGTCAGATAATCATGAAGTATTATTTCCGAAACTGATTAATTCTATTTATTCAAAAGGACAATTTGCAGTACAGATGCCCATTCAGAAAGAAAACCTGCTGAATAAAATTTTATATCAATTAGCAGACGAAGAACCTTTTAAAACTTATTTTAATGGCTGGCGAAGAGATTCTCCTGTATTAAGTATGGATCAGTATGCGCAAATTATGTTTGATGGCGGACTGGAAGATATTCAGATCATGCAGAAAGTTTATCCTATCATAGCCAATGATCATGAGGCGCTTTATGACTTTATTTCAGGTTCAGCACTGATTCCGTATGTAGAACTTCTTCAGGAAGATCAGAAAGAACTTTTCATCAACACATTTAAAAATAGAATTGCAAAGAATTTTCCGAAACTCCCTGCAATTTATGCCTTTAAAAGAATTTTACTTTACGGAAGGAAAGGTTAAAGAAGCATGGTAAATTAATTTAAAACGTAGAAACACTTTTAACAGAATCTCCTATTGATTCCCACCAATCTTTGTTTTTATTGCCAAAAAGTTCATTAATTTTCTTGTCTCTTGTAAAAGCAGTTTGAATATTGTCATCAAACATTCGATTTATTATGTTTTGCACTCGGCTATCACAAAGAAATAAGCCATGAAAATCAATATTATTGCCAAATTCTAAAAAGAGGTTTTCTTTTTTTACTTCAATTGTTCTTATAGAATCTTTATAAATTGTTGAACTATCAAAAGGAACTGTTCCGTCTCCTGAACCTGTAACCAATTTGTCTAGTTGGACAAAACTTTTAATATTTTCTTTTTTCTTAAGAACTTTTAGTCCTGTAATTGTCTTGTCTTTTGAGCCAACTACAATGATCATTCTTGATCGTAAAGTATCGGGTAATTTTGAAAGATCAAACAATTGTCTATTTCTGAAATCTGTTAGTGCTGTTAATCGTGCTTCAAATAGAGGTTGTATATCATCCCATATATTGGATTGCCAATGATCAAGTTTCGTAAGATCAACAGGAGTATTGTCGTCAAAAGTCATCGAATTTTCATACCATGGAGCGAGCTCTAATAATGAGGGATATGTGCGGACAACTTTTCTAATGTCTTCATTTCGCCCAAATATTTTGCTTAGAAAACTTTTCAAACCTCCATCTCCTTTAATTGCATGTATGACTGCATAAGGAGAACCTCGGAATGGTGGAGCACATAAAACAACTTTATTAATATCATCGTAATTACCATTTAATTCACTTAAATAACAATTGAAGACAAGAGCTCCCATACTATGAGTAATAAACCTGAATCCTTCTACAGAATGGTCCTGCAATTTATTTTTAAGATATTCTACATATTGCGCAAGTCTTTTACCATTAACAGCATTTGATAAACGCCAATCATATCCAAACAGATAAACAGGATCGCCGCTAAATTTTGCAGCAATATTATAAATTGTTTTGTCGTATGGTAATCGTGCAATATGATTGCGTTCAACAATCGTGTTGATGTTTTGATCGTAAAGAGGATTTTGTTGTAGTTTTTCTTCAATATAAGGCCCGGAAATTTTAGTACCAAGAGATGTAAATATGGTGTCGTATGCATTCCACTTTACGTCAAAATCGAATGTATTGGCATTTACCAGTGCAGTGGCCTCAATTCCGGGGATAAAAATTATTGGCTTCATAATTATTGTTTTTTATTATTAATTCAAATGATATTAAATGTAATATTTTTTTAGAAAACTATAAGCATTATCACCCATTACGCGGTTTACAATTTCTTCAGGATCAATGCGATTATGGAGTTGAGTTAAATTTCCGGAATTGTTTTGCATATAGTTGTAGGCTTGTTTTAGTAGATAATCAGAAAGAGTAGGGTAGTTTTCGGCAGTCCAATAACCGTTAAGAGGGTCAATCATGCCATCATAATCACTGCCCAGGCTTTGTATACCCCAGGCAAAAAGTCCTTTTGAATCTAGTAATTCAGCAATGTGTTGTATTTGTCTCCAGATTAAAACAGAGGAATGAAAAAGAACTTTTCTTCTTTCAATTCCATGAGTTTTTTTTAATTCATAATCGCCAGGCGCTACGATACGTCTTTCATCAAGCTGTAGACCAAAAAGGCCATTGGTTTTTGCAACTTTGATTATTTCATCATCAAAAAAATTAATGTCATCCTGCAGGAAAAGATGTTTATCCTTTTCATTACCAATAACGGCGCCATGACTTATAATTACCGGAATATCTTCATTTTTATACTTTGTTTCAAGCAGATTGAAGTACTCGAGTCTTGATTTACGACTCATGTGTTTAATATCAATTAAAATCCTTTTATTATTAGAATTATCCAGAAGCTTTTCGACTACATCTTTTCCAAGTTCAGTAAATCCTTGGTTCATACCAAAACTTTGGTCAACAGTTTTTTTTACAATACCAGTAAGGCTTTGGGCTTGACCGCACAACTCATTATAAAAGTGATGCGCCATGGTAATAAACACGGGACGATGAACCCAGTTTTTTACTTTTTCAACATTTTGCAGAACATAAATAGGGTTGGCATGGTTTGTTTGGGGTTTAATTCCTGTACCAAATACATGAGCACCTTCAATTGTAATAATAACCGCTATTGCGTTAACTTTTTTGGTTTCAATTATTTTTTGGTTAAGGATTGTATCGACATCTGTTGCATTTTTAGCAAGGGTATATTGATATTGAGCACGATCTGCAAGTTTCACCGTTTTACCATCTAATTGCTTTAGATAATTATATTCATTTTCAAGATCAGGAAAATAGTCCGTAATAGACTGAATATAGTCTATGCGTTTTTTACCTACTGAAGTTACAAAGTTCAATAACATGTCGTTGAAGTTGCCTGTATCTAATTTGTTATCAAAGAAACTTCGTTCAATTGGATACAATGAAGCGAATACTATTCCGGTGTTTCCAAAACCCATTGATGAAAAACTACTTTGTCGGTATTTGACCAAACCTCCAATGAGGTCAATGAGTTTTTCTAAAAAATTTGGCGGATCATAATACCATATTGAACTATTAGAAAGCGGACTTTTACTATTTTCTTTTAACGGAAAACTGTGTCCGTAAGATTTCATTGTGGGATGACTATGGATATCTACAAAATATTTCATGATAACAAAGTATTAGATTCATTAATAATTTTAAAAAATCAGATAGGAACTTATGTAAATGAATTAGAAATAAGTATATCACTTTGCGGTTTTTTGTAAAATGATACCTAATTAATTTTCTTTGGCAGATAATAATAAAACTTAAAAAAGAATTTGCAGTTTTCGGCTCATCTCTGTGATAATAAGTGTGTTTCTGTGAGATCCGAAATGCTCGTTTTATAAAGGAAGTATTGTCTCGCTAAATTAACGAATATTTTAATTTTTAGTACTAGGTATTTTTACCCTTTTTTTCTCTTTTTGTTTTTTTATTATGCATGATAATCAGTGAGATAGCTTTGTTAGTTAATCCTTAAACGATGTTTTTTGTGTTAAATTTCTGAAACCAGATCGAAACGGGTATTTCTACTTATGTAGGAATGATCTCTATTTTATAGTTTTGATTATCAAAATGATATGGTTTAATTATAAAATAAAAAGCTATGAGTAAGATTTTAATTTTAACAGTTGACGGAGGCGGTATAAAAGGAATAATACCTTCTTACTTTCTTGAACAATTAGAAAGCGCTAGCGCTATGGGATTACCTTGTTATCAAATCTTTGATATTATAGGCGGGACATCTACAGGAGGTATTATTGCAACTGCTTTGACTTCTCCGTTATTATCAAATGGAACAGAGGTTGTAGAACCCATGACTGCATCAGACATATTTGCAATGTATAAGAATAATGGCGATAAAATTTTTGTTTCCCAAGAATTTGCTGATTTTAAATATGTATCACTTTATTATGGTGATGATGGTAATGGAAACGGTATTGAGCCTTATTTGCAAAGTATATATCAGTCTTATTCACTCAATGATGCAAAAAATAATATGGAGCAAGTGCTACAAGGAAGAACAAAGCATGTTTTTACAACTAGTTATACCATAAATAGCAGTGGAGGAGTGGTTAACAAACCGCAAAAAGGAAGTGATTACGGTCCATATCTGTTTAATTGGCTAGATGCTTCAAACCCATCAGATGATTATTTGGTTTGGGAGGCGGCAAGAGCTACAAGCGCTGCTCCAACATTTTTTCCAGTTGCCAATTTAGGAGGTGGTCAGGGAGCAAATTCACAAGCAAATGAAAGATGGGCGCTGGATGGAGGTGTCATGTCTAATAATCCTGCGATCTGGGCTATTAGCGAAGCATTTAGAACTCAGTTAGTAAGTTCATTGAGTGATATAGTTTTAGTATCGTTAGGAACCGGTACTTATCCAGGCGGAGCAGGATTGGTTACGGCTCATCAGGGAGATCCGGATCCGGATAATGGAAATTGGGGTGAGGCTCCTTGGCTGGCTAGTGATTTATACGATTTAACAGGTGTAGAAAATGGTGATGGTGCCATTATAAAAATCATTACCGAAGCTGTACAATTAGTATCAAGTCAGCAAATACTTGGACTAGAAAGTTCGGGATTATCCTATTACCGACTTGAACCAACGATTACACAAGCCCAATCGCAAATGGACAATATAAGTAAATCTAATGTTGATTCTCTAATTCAGACTGCAACAGATTATCTTAATGGTACAGAAGGTAGTGCTATTTTTACGGCAATTGTTAATGAACTTACTTCAATTATTGATTCGAATAGTGAGGTTGCTTCTAAAAAACAACTTCAATAATTGTTATTAATGTGTTGATAAATAAAGTTTTATATCTTGTTTTTGAAATAAATTTTAAGAAATTAATATTTATATTTGAGAATAATCATTGGCTTATTAATTTAAAATATCTTACCATGGAAAAAGCTATAAAACTAAAAGTACGCAAGGAATTAGATGGTCAGCAACAGTTTAATATAATTAAGTTAAAAGGAAGTTTAATTTCCAATGGATACACCGAAATAATTCATATTTTGGATCAGGACGATGAATTTCATATCAATTCTTTTGCAACACCTGCTGAAACAAGTAATGAAGTACAGGAATACATTACAGCATTTATTAATAAAGAAAATCTAAATGATATGATAACATTTTACAAATGATATAATCCATGTAGCAAAGGCCGGGGAATTAATAATGAAGCCTGCAAAATTTAAATTTTGCAGGCTTCATTATTTTTAAAGGGTGATATCTTTTTCACTCAATATTGACTGATCGAAATGTATTAATACTTCTATTCAAGTTGAATTGCTTCGTTGGAATTAGCATAAAATTTCATTTCTTTCCAATTATAAATCTTAACTTTTTGTGTCTGATTTAGTGCAGCATTATTCATTGCCTTTGCGATCTCTTTTCCGTCAATTTCTTTATAATCAGTCTGTTTTCCAATAAAAACAGGATAGATAAGTTTCCATATCATCATTCCAATTTTTTCAAACGGACGTTTATCTTTTCTATTTCCAACAATCATAGTTGGTCTGAAAATATGAGTGTAGTCAAAATCTAATGCAATAATATCTCTCTCGGTTTCTCCTTTTGTTTTTACGTACTTGATTTTTGAATTTGGATTTGCTCCGGCAGCCGTTACCAGAAAAACAGATTTTGCTCCATTTTCTTTTAATTTTTTTGCTGCTATAACTGGGTAATCATGATCAATTTGATAAAATTCAACTGAACTTTGTTTGCTATTTTGAATGGCTCCAAGTGCAATAAAAATATCATCGACGATAATTTTTTCAATTAACCCCGGTATAGAATTAAAGTCACCTATTAAAACCTTCAATTTAGGGTGAGTACTATTTATGGGCTTCCTTACAACAACAGTTACCTCTTCGTAAATCGAATTGTCTAATAATTCCGAAAGTAATTCAGAACCTACAAAACCAGTAGCGCCAAATACTATTGCTCTTTTCATTTTAATGTTTTCGAAAACTGACATTATTTTGTTGTAAAATGCAGTTGAACAATATTTTCTGCAATAAGTTTATTTTCTTTTAATTCAAGAGTTTTATCAGATGGCATTTGACTAACAAGAAGCGCTCCCGCAGCTGTCAAAATAGGGAGATAGTTGATATAAAATTCATCAGCGTGACCTTCTTTTAGAAAAGATTGATAGGTATAAGCACCTCCGGCAACAAATATTTTCGAATGTCCTTTTACTTGATAAAATTCCATAACTGCATCTATATTTTTTAGAACAGTAACTCCTTCGAGTTCTTCTTTGCAACTTGCAGAAAGTACCGCAATTTCTACACCTTTAAAAGCTTCAAGAGCATTAGGATTACTAGAAAATAGGCGGTAGGTATTTAACCCGATAACCATATTTCCTGTTTGGTGTGCCAGCCCCATACAATCTTGTAATAACTCAAGAGGTACTTGGTAATTGTTTTCGCTTGTTAGTAAAATTAGTCCGTTGGCCGAAACGGCTACATAAAGAATTGTTTCCATTGTTGAATATTTTTAAGCAAAATTATGCTGCATTACCGGCATAAAATTGTACACAACGGACATACACGAAATAAACTTAAAAATTAAACAGAGCAGAGCGGACCAAAGTATTTTGCTGTTAAACCGGATAGTTTTTTGAATTCTCTTGCAAAATGAGCCTGATCATAATAACCAGATTGATATCCAACACCTGTTAATGAAGCATTTGTTTCGTTGATTAGCAATTGTTTTGCCAATTCAAACCGGGCCAAACGTCTGTAAGTTTGAATATTAACCCCTATAATCTGCTTAAACATTCGGGATAAATGTCGGTAGCTTATCTCTGATCCCAGTATTATTTTATATTCAGGATCAGATTGAATAGTTCTTGCAAGTTTTGTAAAACACGAAGTTTGTTCTGTAATACTAGTTAGTAAACCGATAAAAAAAGTGTCCAGCATATTTTGCCTTTCTTTTGTGTTTTTATTCAGCTGAAGTGCTATGGATAGTGAGTTGATGGCTTCTCCAAAAATGTCTTTTGCATCGATACTATTATTCGTTAAAGAGGAGCTTTTTGTGCTGTTAAAAAGAGAAAAAACCACAGGAGAGCAATGAATGATAATAGTATCAATATCATTTTCATCAGGTTGTATTGTGTGAATCTTGTCATGCAATCCCACTACAACAGCAACAGGACTTAATTTGTCGTTAAGTTTTGTCTTTTTAAAATTAAAGATCAAAGAGGCATTAGCGCTAGGCCATAAGTTTTTTTGCAATAATTTTTCATTCGAAGAAGAAAAATGAATGTATTGATAAATATAAGGCAGCAATAAATCTTTTTCAGGAGTATTTACTTCGTAGTGATATTGCATAATATAGTAAGTTACTTCAATTATTTATTCAAACTCATTTGCTTTTCACCCCAGATTCTCATTTGGTTGATAAAAGGGA
This sequence comes from Flavobacterium sp. JAS, assembly GCF_020991455.1. Lineage (GTDB taxonomy): Bacteria > Bacteroidota > Bacteroidia > Flavobacteriales > Flavobacteriaceae > Flavobacterium. The sequence continues at coordinate 27,531 of NZ_JAJMOX010000007.1, read as the reverse complement.
TTAATTCTATTCCATTTTCAATAAGAGTATATTCAACTCGAGGCGGAACTTCAGCATAGACTTTTCTTGAAATTAATTCATCGGCTTCTAACTCTTTGAGTGTTTGCGTTAGCATTTTTGGAGTTATGCCTTCAACAATTTTTTTCAATTCACCGTATCTCATCAAACCATCTTTTAAATACCATAAAATTCTTCCTTTGTATTTTCCGCCTATTCTTTGAAAAGCATAATCAACCGGACAATATGCTTTTTTTAAATTTTTTTCCATTTATATTATTTTTAAATTACTGATAATCAATAATAGTATATTTTTGGTATCTTAAGTACTTAAATGTACGTACTTGTTGTAAAGATATTAAATTACTTTATTTGTTAAAGCTTTAAAGCAAAAAATGAAAAGATTAACCGTTGGATACAATTGTTTCTATATGTTTAAATAAGTCTATGTGTTTAATTTTTTCACGCAGATTTTAAAAAGATTTAAGCAAATGCGCGCAGATAATGATTCCGTTTTAAATCTGCTTAATCTGCCAAATCTGCATGAAATAAAAATCTTTTTTGTTCTTTGTGCCGATAGCTATCGGGAGTGGGTAATATTTTAAATAAACTATGGTTAGACCAGACAGGTTTTAAAACCTGTCTGGTCTCTGTTGAGAAAACATCGTTTAGTTCCTTGTAAACCAATTAGTAAATACACAAAACAATATGAGTAATTTAGCCCAGCAAAATTCAGAAAACATAAAAGTACTTGAAATCCGGAATTATTTATTAAAACCAAATTTAACCGATAAGTTTCGCGATTATTTCCACTCGAAATTTGTTGCCCAAATGGATGAATTGGGTGGCTACACATTGGGAGAATTCAAAATTAATGACGTAAACGACAGGTTTGTTTGGTTTCGTGGTTTTACCGATATGAAAACCAGATTTAAATTTTTGAATGATTTTTATATTAATAGCGCAACCTGGAAAGAATACGGCAAAGGAGCAAACGAGATGATGATAAACTCTGATAATGTTTATTTGTTACGGCCATTAAAAAAAGAAGTTAATAGTGGGGTGTTAAAAACCGAGAAAATATTTACCGTTGTAGATTTTTATATTTGTAACAGCACACTTGAAAAAGTCATTGACCAATTTGAGACTGCATATATTCCTTTTCTTAAAAATTCAAAAATGGAAGATATAACACTTTGGGTGAGTGAAATGACTGAAAATGATTTTCCAAGGCTGCCTGTTTTTCAGGATAAAAATCTTTTAGTAAGTATTTCACATTACAAAGATGAAAAGGAGTTTTATGCCAGAGAAAAGGAAATTGATAATATGCCAGCTGATTTAAAAAAATCAATGCAAGAATTAATAACTATCCAGAATAAACTAGTGCTTTTAAATTTAAACTTTTAAAAAGCTGTAAGTTTTTACTTTTAAATAAAATAACGTCATAGTCTGTAAAATTTTTATATTTGTTTACCATTTTATCGCAGACAATTATGATGGAAAGTGTTTTAGTGCCTAATGATAAAGTAAGCAATTATGTAAAAAATATTTTTTTACTGGAAAACGATTGTGCCGATGATAAAGAGGTGTCTCTTCCTTTTTTTGCCGATGGTTACCCGGGAATCATGTTTCATATTTCAAAGGAAGGCGTATTTCTTCAGCCTGCAAATAAAAAATTAGCCTCTATTTTTCTTTACGGACAAACGATTCACCCAATTGAATTATCAATAAAAGGCAGTTATCGTCTAATTATTTTTCAGCTTTTTCCTTTTGCTGCAAAAATGTTATTGGGAGTTGATCCAAAAGAATTGAATGATGATTGTTTCGATTTAAATTTATTAGATCAGGATATAAAACTTCTTTTGGAACAGCTTAACACTGCAAAAAAAGCGGATAAACAAATTGAGATAATTTCTTCATTTATCGAAAGATTAATTGATTTAAGCAATGATAATATTGATAGTACAATCCAATCGGCGATCAATATTATAATTAGTCATAAGGGAAAAATAACCATAAAGGATTTAAGAGAAAAATTGCACATTACCGAAAGAACTTTTGAACGATTATTTGTGAATCAGGTTGGTGTAAATCCACAACAATTTACCAAAATAATTCAATTTCAAAATTCTTTGGAGCAACTTTCAAGAGAAGATTATTCGCTTTTAACGGATATAGTTTTTGAGAATGGGTTTACGGATCAATCTCATTTTATTAGAACTTTTAAAAAATATACTGGAAAAACACCTACTGAATTTCAAAAAACACCTTAGTTTTTTCTCCTGTATTTTGTCGGTTTCGTTCTATTTTGCATGAAAACAGCATCATAATTTTACCAAAAAATAAAATTATGAGAACTAAAATATCAAAGAGGATAATGCAAATTGCAATTATCGGATTTTTTTCAATTAGTAGTTATAGTCAAAACTTACCAGTCTTAAAATCAGGCAAAGATGTTTTTGAGTTTAAATGTGTCGCATGTCACGGAATAGATGGTACAAAAGGCAAGTGGGGTGCCATAAATTTACAACGCTCTTATCTTGATGATATCGAAATACTTAAGGTAATTTCTAATGGAAGACGAATTATGCCTTCCTGGAAGAAAAAACTAACTCTTGAAGAAATAAAATCTGTTATTTTATATATAAAAACTTTACGTAAATAAATCATTTAAATGAAAACAGCTATGTCTTTATCAAACATTATTTTAGGGATCACAATTCTGGCAACAGCATTAATCGCAGGATTATACTATGGGTATTCTTGTTCTGTTACAATTGGTTTAAATAAACTTTCAAACAAAGAGTATATTTCGGCAATGCAATCAATCAATGTTGCGATCCAAAATCCATGGTTTTTTGCATCCTTTATGGGAACATTATTTTTACTTCCAATTTCGACTTATTTAAATTTCACATCAATGCAATCGCCTAGATTTTTGTTATTATTAACGGCTGCCGTTATTTATGCTATTGGCTCTTTTGGAGTAACAATATTTGGGAATGTACCATTAAACGATATGCTGGCAAATGTAGATTTAAAAACTGCAACCGCTGATGAAATAAGTATGGCAAGACAAAAGTTTGAAAATCCCTGGAATGTGTTGCATAATATTAGAACCATTGCCACAATAATCTCTTTAGCACTTTGCATAATTGCAAGCATAAATGCATCTTCAGAATCATAGTTATGACAATGATTTACTTCATAAACAAACAGACAAAATAATATGGCAACGGATAAAATTTTAAACAAGACAATCAGTATTAATGCTCCGATTTCAAAAGTATGGAATGTTTTGACAAACCCTGAGGAGATCAAAGAATGGTTATTTGGTACCATAGTTATCTCTAACTGGAGAGTTGGAGATCCGATTCTATTTACAGGAAGCTGGCAAGGAGTTGACTACGAAGACAAAGGAGTAATCTTGAAGTTTGAAATTGAAAAGGTTTTTGAATATAATTATTGGAGTGGCTTTTCAGGATTGCCGGACAGTCCGGAGAATTATTCTGTCATTTTATTTGAGTTAACAGCAAATGACGACAAAACAATTCTAACATTGACACACAGCAACTTTGCAACAGAAACAATGTATGAGCATTCAGATAAAAATTGGGATGCAACATTAGACCTAATGAAGAAAATAATTGAAAAATAAAGTAAAATAACGCAGACATTCAAATAGGTAAAATTATTTTTTAAGTTTCGTTTGATTGTAAAATCAGTGATATTTATTGCCTATTTTCTAATTGTGGAAAAAAGAACGAAAACGATATAGTAGAAATGTATATCTTCGTTCCCTAAAACAATATATCTAGTCTTATAGACTAAGTGTGATAAAGTAAAACATCAAAAATAGAAAGGGATAATAGAATAGAATTTAAATTAAGGACAGTGTTATATTGGAGGTTCGTAGTTTTGGGATTAAAAAAGATACTGCGCGAGCAGATTATAAATAGTATTATAGAAAAATGGCTTTGTGCGGAATAATTAGGAATTTGAAATGTTCATTTATTTACGATTTGTCTTATAGGTAGTGAGTCCGAAAAAGGTAAGTTGTATATAGAATAGATGAGCAGCCAGAAGATTCTTTAGTTATTTAGCGAAAGCTTTTTGTTTTTTGATTATCTAACTTAATTTTTTTAAATGAAAACAATTTCAAAATTACTAGTTGCAAACAGAGGAGAGATTGCACTACGTATTTTTCGCGCTGCGGCGGAACTAAAAATTAAAACGGTTGCGGTGTACACCTACGAAGACCGTTATTCACTGCACCGATACAAGGCAGATGAAGCTTATCAGATTGGCAAAGACACAGATCCGTTGAAGCCTTATCTTGATATAGATGAAATTATCAGAATTGCCAAAATTCAGGGAGTCGATGCCATTCACCCCGGTTATGGGTTTTTATCCGAAAATGTAGCTTTTGCTGCAAAATGTCAGGAGAATAACATTTTATGGATTGGGCCGGATCCCGAAATTATGGCGCAATTAGGCGATAAAGTGGCCGCTAAAAAAATTGCTTTTTCGGCCAATGTACCGCTTATAGAAGACAGTAATATTAATCTTGAAACATTTACTGATGCCCAACAAGAAGCCAGCAGGATTGGATATCCATTGATGCTAAAAGCTGCTGCAGGCGGGGGCGGAAGAGGAATGAGAGTAGTGAGGCATTCTGATCAGCTGGAAACATTGTTTCATGAAGCAAAAAGGGAAGCTAAAACTGCTTTTGGAGATGATACAGTATTTCTTGAAAAATTTATCGAGAATCCAAAACATATTGAAGTCCAGATATTAGGTGATAAGCATGGAAATATCGTGCACCTTTTTGAAAGAGACTGTAGTGTTCAGAGAAGATTTCAGAAAGTGGTAGAAATTGCTCCTGCACCAAATTTAAAACAGCAGACCAAAGATAAATTGTACCAATATGCTCTAAGCATTGCAAATAAGGTTAATTATAATAATGCAGGAACTGTCGAGTTTTTGGTCGATCAAGCCGAAAATGTATATTTTATAGAAGTTAATCCGCGAATTCAGGTTGAACATACCATTACAGAAGAGGTAACAGGAATTGATATTGTCAGAAGTCAGATACTTATTGCCTGTGGTCACAAACTATCAGATCCAGGAATATATATATTAGGTCAGGATAGTTTAAAATGCAGCGGATTTGCCATCCAATGCAGAATTACAACAGAAGATCCGGCAAATGATTTCACACCCGATTATGGGACTATTATTGCCTATAGAAATGCCGGAGGTTACGGTATTCGTATCGATGAAGGAAGCTCTTATTCAGGCGTTAAAATTTCGCCTTTTTTTGATTCGATGCTTGTAAAGATTACTGCGCGAGGAAGAACATTAGAGGGAACAAGCCAGCGTTTATTAAGAACCTTAAAAGAGTTTACAATAGAAGGTGTTAAAACCAATATTCCTTTTTTAGAAAACCTTATTGTTCATCCTGATTTTCAGGCAGGAACTGTGACTGTAAATTTTATCGGAGAAAATCCTTCTCTGATGAAAATTAAGGATGGATCCAATAATATAACAAAAAGTTTATCTTTTATAGCAAATACAATAGTCAACGGAAACCCTGATGTTAAGTTTGTTCTCCCGGAGAAAAAATTCATCAGTCCAAAACTTCCCATCCCTTCTAATATATCTCATGAGCCCGGAACAAAACAAATTTTAGATCAGCTAAAACCCAAAGCATTTTCGGAGTGGATTAAAAACCAAAATCAAGTTTTATTTACCGATTGTACAATGCGCGATGCACATCAGTCTCTGCTGGCAACAAGAGTTCGTACAATTGATATGCTTCCATTTGCAGAAACCTTTACAAAGGATTTTCCGCAGATGTTTTCGATGGAAGTATGGGGCGGCGCAACATTTGATGTCGCTATGCGATTTTTGAATGAAAGTCCCTGGGATAGACTGGAGCAAATGAGAAAGGTGATGCCTAATGTATTGCTTCAAATGCTTATAAGAGGAGCTAACGGAGTTGGTTATACAGCTTATCCGGATAATTTAGTAGAAAAATTTATTGAAGTTTCTGCCCAAAAAGGAATCGATGTTTTTAGAATTTTTGATTCTTTAAACAGTATTGATAATATGAGAAACAGCATTGATGCTGTATTAAAAAATACTGATTCCCTTGCCGAAGTCTGTATGGGATATTCAGGTGATATACTAAATCCTGAACGTCCAAAATTCAATCTCAATTATTATTTGGATCTGGCCAGAAGAATAGAAGATACAGGAGCACATATTTTGTGTATAAAAGATATGGCAGGTCTTTTGAAACCTTATGCAGCAGAGAAATTGATCACAGAATTAAAAAAATCTATTTCGATACCAATTCACCTGCATACCCATGACACTGCCGGAATTCAATCTGCAACTTATCTTAAAGCAGTAGAAGCGGGTGTAGATATTATTGATGTTGCATTATCGTCGATGTCTGGGCTTACTTCACAACCTAATTTTAATGTTTTTGCAGAGGCCATAAAAGGCACTCCACGTGATGGAGGTTTTGATATTGACAAACTCAATAAATATTCAGATTATTGGGAGAATGTTCGCGAATATTATTATCCTTTTGAAGCAGATTTAAAATCAAGTACTGCCGAAGTCTATAATCATGAGATTCCGGGAGGACAGTATTCAAATCTTAAACCGCAGGCTTATTCGCTGGGTCTGGAAACAAGAATGACTGATATTAAACAGGCTTATCAGGATGCCAACAGTCTTTTGGGTGATATTATTAAGGTAACACCATCATCAAAAGTAGTGGGAGATCTGGCTATGTTTATGGTAAATAGTAATTTAAGTAAACAGGATGTTCTGGACAAAGGCGAAACACTATCATTTCCCAACTCGGTAAAAGGAATGCTTAAGGGAGAGCTTGGACAGCCTGAAGGAGGATGGCCGGTAGATTTTCAAAAAATGGTTCTTAAATCAGAGCAGCCTTTTACAAACCTGCCTAATGCACACATGACACCTATAGATTTCGGGAATGAGTTCGAAGATTTTAAAAAGAAGTTTTCCGCCTCATGCACTCTGTTAGATTTCTTGTCGTACAAGTTTTATCCTAAAGTTTTTGAAGATTATTTCAAGATTGCAGAGCAGTATGGAAATGTAAGCTATATACCTTCAACTGCCTTCTTTTATGGTTTAAAACCAAATGAAGAAATAACGATTAACATTTCTCAAGGAAAATCTGTAATTGTAAAGTTTCTCTATAAGTCAGAACCCGATCTACTTGGAATCAGAACTGTTTATTTTAAATTAAATGGACAAACTAAGGCTATTGAGATAAAAGACAAATCTGTAAAGACAGCAACTATTCAAAATAGAAAGGCTACTGCAATAGAAGAAGTGGGAGCTCCCTTGCCAGGATTACTAAGTAAAATATGGGTAAAAGAAGGTGAAGAAATTAAAAAAGACCAGCCATTATTTACCATAGAAGCCATGAAGATGGAGAATACAGTTTTAGGCAAAGCAGGTGTAATTAGCAAGATTTATTTGCAAGAGAATAGTCTGGTTGATAAAGGAGATTTGCTTATAGAATATGCATAGTATTATTTAAAATGTTATTAGGGATCAAATTCTCTTTATGACGAACATAAATTGCAAACCTCCAAAATCATTTGATTTTGGAGGTTTTTTTGTAATTGTCTTGTCCTAAAAAAAATTGACTTATGTACATACAGTTTGTACTTTTGCCCTTATGAATGATAACTTTATAAATGAATATTTTGGGATAGGAATACAAAATGGTAAAACGCCTGAAAATTTGGGTGTTTTGTGGCGATCTGCTCAAAACTTAGGCGCTACTTTTATATTTACCATAGGCAATCGATATGCCAAACAAGCCTCTGATACTCATGATGCCGTAAAAGCAATTCCGTATTTTCATTATGATACTTTTGAAGCTTTCTTTGAAAACTTACCTAAAGGAGCTCGATTGGTTGGTGTTGAATTAGATGAAAAAGCTTCCGATTTAGAAACCTTTGAACATCCAAGACGTTGTGTTTATTTACTGGGCGCAGAAGATCATGGCTTATCAAAAAAAGTAATGGATAAATGCCATCATTTAGTAAAATTTAAATCAGAAAAAAGTTTAAATGTGGCCGTTGCAGGAACTATAATTATGTACGACAGAAACTTGTCTAAACCACGTTCATAAAACATATTTTATTGAATGGAACAATTACTGACTGAAGAAATTTTTTCGGCACCCCAGTGGCAAAAAGTAGTATATGGTATTACAAGTCTTATGGCGGCTGGAGCAGAATTTATTGCTATATAAGAATTTAAAAAACGGTAATTTTTCCTGTTTGTATTTTGCCCGAGCTTGTAATTATTTTATAGATATAAATTCCTGAAGCAGTATTTTTCAAATTAATGCTACTGGTTTTAGAAAGCAACGGAGAAGTAATAGTATTTTGTCCACTAATATTGTACAAATAAAAAATAGCACCTTCCTCTTTTTGGGCTTCAATGTTTAATTCTTCATCTTTACTTAATAATGTGGGGTGAACAAAAAACAAATCATCGCCTAAAAAGTTAGCATCAACAATTAGAGAACTTATTACATTATTATTTTCTAAAATTATATTTACTTTATATTTATTGCTACCCTTTATAGGGGCAGTATCTAAAAAAGAGAACGTTTTTGAATTGATGTCATTCATTGTGCTAACGACACTTTCGGCATTATTAATTATTTTTACTAAGTCAATTCTTTTGATATTGTACAAGCTGAAAAGACTGGCATTAATTTTTACTTTGTTCTCTTCAAAAACTTCGGCGAAAGCCAACTCAAAATAACAATTTGAGTTTTGAGTATAGGGTAATGTTGACTCACTTTTTATTCCTTCTCTATTATCAAATACAGGAATAACAGTGTGAATTTTTCCATCGGTATAGATATAACTAGCATTTGTTGTTTGTTCTTTAAATTCTAAATGATCTCCCATTAATTGATAAATATTAAAAGAAGCAACATCAGTAGGTTTGTCCCAATTAATTTCTGTAGTCCCATCACAAACTAAGCTGGTACTGATATTCAAATCATAAGAAATCGTAAAGCTATCCGAGATATAATCAGTATTATCAATGGTCATTTTTAATTTTGCCTTCGAAAATTTTTGTTCTGTAGGAGTATAACCAAATTGTTCGCGATTTAGATTTATACTATTTGCGATAATTTCCCAAGTTTGCCCATCATTGTAACTAATAAACAATTGTCCTGTAGTACCAGAAAAAGAAGAATTCCATTTGAAAGGAGAAAAAGTATTGCCATCAAAAGGAAAATTATCATTATTGACAGGATAATTCCATTCAAATCGATTTTCCAATTCATATTCGTAAGCGATGCTGTATTCCTGAGACGCATTCGAGATGTATGAACCCATAACGTTGACGCTATAAGATCCGGATGCAGGGTTTTCAATAGTGACTTGCTCTATTGTATTAATTTTATCTTTTCCTCTTACCGCTTGTTGCTCAGGAGCATCAGGATTAAGAATCCAGGGTAAAAAAGAGGTGTTGTCAGCCGAAACAACTTCCATGTCTAAATCGTTTACCAAACTTATATTACTGTTTATTGCAGCAGGTAAATCGTTCCATACTAATGTAATTTTTAAGTTTTTTGAATTTGGTGGAAGTATAATGGTATGTGAATTTGTCTGACTGGATGTCAAATTACCGGATATAATTCTGTTTTCGCTGATGGTTTTTAAACATTTATCGGCATTGATATTTCCATAACCATAGGTAAAATCCGGACCAGTGTTGCCTAAATCTTTGGCACTATTAATTAAAATTGCTTTTGTCAGGGCATTAGTTAAAGAGGTATTGTTTATGGTTTTATAATGTTGTTTCATAAGCGTAATAATTCCTGTGGCTAAAGCTGTAGAATTTGAAGTTCCTTGTGTACTAAAGGCTACTAACTCTGGTTTTATTCTGCCATCATAAGCTGGACCTTTTGACGAAAACGGCATAATTACTTCGTTTTGGTTAATGCAACCCACTACAATACTATTTTTGGATTGCTTAAAATTACCAGTAATAGATTTGTAACCCTGAAGTCCGTTATTACCGGAGGAAAAACAATGAGTCAAATCAGGATTTAAGAATAATTGAGAATCATAAGCATTAGCGAGCGAACCATAAAAATTCTCAATCTCTGTACCGTAGGAATGATTTTGAGTGGTGGCTCCTTGTAAAGATTCTACTTCATCAGGATAGATATTCAAAAAGTCTGACGATTGCAGCTTAGCTTTTTGAGCGACTCCTTTCCCTAATACTGAACTATTTCCTAATCCGGAAACTATGGTTGCCATATCCGTCGCATGGCTCGATACAACAGCCGATTGTGTTTGGGAAGGAATGTGCTTGTTTAATAAATCAATATCATTTGCATCAAAAAAATCATCTTTGATAGCGACAATTTGATTTTCGCCTGTTATAAGAGGAAAATTGGTATTGGCCTTATTTATAGAATTGATACTAAAATTTTGATCTATTATTTTTGATTCAACTTTTGGGTGCAACGATTCTTGCGAAATAGAAGATACACTACTTAAAGCTATAATCTCATCTACAAGTTTTTTGGAATTACTCTTTATCATTACAAGATTATTATCTAGTATTTTGATGTCAGAAATGTTCCTTGATTTCAAATCAGTAAGTAATGCTTTGATACTGTCAGTTGCTATTATATAGGGTTTGTCTTCAGTATGATTTGAAAAGTTTGATGGTAATTTCCATAAACTATTAATTGGTGTGGTATTTTTTAAAAGTCGATTAGATCTTAAATTTTCATTTTCAACGATACAAAAAGTACTGTCTAATTTTTTTACAATTTTGTATTTATTGTGATGTGCATTTTCTAAAGATGTAAAATAGTATTTCTCAATTTTTTTTACGTTTTCTTTTTTTATGTATTGTTTCCATTTTTCAGAACTCTGTGAAAAACTAATTGTAGTTATTATAAAAAGGAGAAAAGTAATTTGTTTCTTCATTTACTTTAGATATTAGGGCAATTGTAAACATTATTAATTTAGATAAAGCAAAGATGAAATCGTTACTTAATGATTTCTATTTGAAATATTTATCCGTTGTAGGTGAATCAAAGTTATTAAATTATTTGTAAAAAAAATATGCTTTTTTATTTCCTACATAATCTTCAAATCTGTAAGAGTAATTTTCTCTTTTTATGCCCCAGATTGTATTTTAAATGGTCTATAAAAGTGTAAAATCAATTTTTAACACATGCTGCACAAAAAAATATTGAAGCAGCAAATATTATAGTTAAGGGGTTGATTTGTATTTAGTTATTGATTTTACTGGGCTTGCGGTAATAATCAGATAATTATTATTAAAAAATCAATATAAAATAATATAACAAAAAATGTTAAAATTGTTAAATTGTTGTTTTATAAGTATTTTAAGATTAAAAATTATATAAATTTGATAATAAATATTACAATATTTTGTAAAGCCCCCTATTTACCAACTTATTTTAAAAACCCAAATAACCTATTTATTATTTATGAAAAAAATTAAATCAATTTTAGCCCTGTCGTTTATAGCGCTAACGATTTTGTCCTGTAACAAAGAAGATCAGGCAGATCAATCAAACCAAGCATCTCTTAAAGTAACACCAGAAGTGTTAAATAAACTTAGAGAACTTTCTTTAAATACCACAGATGTTCAAGTGATTACAAACACTAAATTAGATGGTACTACTGAAGATGCATTCCTGATAGAAGGGGATATCATCGTTACTCAAGATCAATTAAACAAAATGGATCTTCACGGAGGTATTACCACTGAACAATACCATACTACTAATTTAGTATCTGCTCCAAGAACAATTAAAATTGTTGGATTAACTGGAAGTGGTGTATCAGCTCTTAGTACAAACATGCGTGCTGGATTACAAGCGGCAGTAAATAGATACAATAATTTAGGATTGTCTATTAATTTTACACTAACTTTTAGTTCAAGTACTTCAGGTGCAAACATTGTTGTCCGGAGACAAAATGGATCTGCCGGTGGAGTAGCAGGTTTCCCTTCAGGAGGGGCGCCTTATAATTCAGTTACATTATATTCTGGATTAGATACTTATTCGACAGGTGTAAATGCACACGTAGCTGCACACGAAATAGGTCACTGTATTGGTTTACGTCATACAGACTGGTTTAGCCGTCAAAGTTGTGGACAGAATTCAAACGAAGGAACAGCTGGTGTTGGAGCAATCCTTATCCCAGGAACACCTTCAGGATATGATGCTACTTCGTACATGAGAGCATGTTTCAGTTCAAGCGAGACAGGAGCGTTCAATGCTAACGATATTACAGCTCTTAACTATTTATATTAAAAATTAAATTAGGGCTCTCTTTACAAAATATAGGAGGCTGTTTCGCAATTTGTGAAGCAGCCTCTGTTTTTTGTATGCCCTGCTCTAAATTGCTTGTTATGATAAATATATTCTATAAAAAGGCTGTAGATTCGCTCGTTAATGATGCGTATATTTGGAATTATAAATTATAATAATGCTATCTATGAAGAAAATAGGATTTTTATCGTTTGGGCATTGGGCCAATCATCCTTCCTATCAAACTCGTACGGCCGGCGATACATTGCTTCAGTCCATCGATTTGGCTGTGGCTGCAGAGGAAATTGGTTTGGACGGCGCTTATTTCCGCGTCCATCATTTTGCAACGCAGTTAGCATCGCCTTTTCCTTTACTTTCAGCCATTGGTGCTAAAACGAGCAAAATAGAGATTGGGACAGGAGTTATTGATATGCGATATGAGAACCCGCTGTATATGGTAGAAGATGCCAGTGCTGCGGACTTAATTTCAGAAGGACGTTTACAATTAGGAATCAGTAGGGGATCGCCGGAACAGGTTATTGACGGTTGGCGCTCTTTTGGCTATGAACCTAAGGAAGGTGAAACTGATGCCGATATGGGACGCAGAAAAGCTTTGGAATTTTTAGATAAACTAAACGGTGTTGGATTTGCAGAGCCAAATCCTAATCCCATGTTTCCAAATCCGCCGGGTTTATTGCGGATTGAGCCGCATTCGGAGGGATTACGAGATCGCATCTGGTGGGGGGCTGCCTCTAACGCTACTGCTATCTGGGCGGCCGAAAATGGAATGTACCTACAAAGTTCTACCTTGAAGTATGACGAAAATGGTAAACCTTTTCATGTGCAACAAGCAGAACAGATTAGATTATATAAAGAAGCCTGGAAAAAAGCAGGACATCAGCGAGAACCAAGGGTTTCAGTAAGCCGTTCAATTTTTGCATTAGTCAACGATCAGGACAAATACTACTTTGGAGATCAGGGCAAAGGGTCAGATAGTTTTGGCAATATAGAAAGAGATAAACGGGCAATCTTCGGAAGGAGTTATGCAGCTGAACCAGACAAACTCATCGCAGAACTAGCACAGGATGAAGCTATTCAGGAAGCCGATACATTATTACTGACCATACCCAACACATTGGGTGTTGAGTACAACGTACATATACTATCGTCTATTCTAAAATATATTGCTCCAGAGTTGGGTTGGCGTTAGATTTTTTTTAAACAAAAGCAATGAAGTACCTGGTCTTTAAAAAAGAGATAAAAAAAAGTCCATTTCGTAAGAAATGGGCTTTTTAGTTTGTGCCCCTTACTGAACAATTTACAAAGCACCTTTTTTGCGGTGATTTGAAGAGACTTTTAAGTGTAAATGTATTTAGGTGATAATGTGTTTGAATACAGTATTTTAACTCGTTTGTTTGTTGTTGTTTTGTGATGTTTAGGTTTGTTATTTTCCTATACAGAAATAATTAGAAAGAAATAACCAGTGAGAATTCAAATTATTAAATGGGCTTCGTATTTTTCATACTGAATAAACATTTGTAATTTTAAGTTGTATCTTATTTGTACCTCAAACTCATTGTACTTTATTATGTGATGGTAAATTATTTTTTGGAGTTGTAATTGATTTTTTTAGGTGAATTTCTCTCAACGCTGTTGAGAGTTTTGCATTTGCAATATTTTGTTTTCGTTGTAGTTTGGTGTTTATCAGTAATATAATTGCCAATTACTTGCGTAACTCAAAAGTTACATATATATTTGTAACCTGAAAGTTACATAACTAAAAAATAAACCACATGCAAACAGAAATTAAAAACGAATGGATTTATGAGCAATCGCCAAACGAAGTTTGGGAATACCTCACGCAAGCAGACCTAATTGTACTATGGTTGATGCCAAATAATTTCGTACCAGTGCTTGGACACGAATTTGAATTCAGGATAAAACCAATACCAAGCCTTGATCTTGATGGAATTATGCACTGTAAGGTGCTTGAAATAGTTCCTTTTCAAAAACTTGTTTATAGTTGGAAAGCAGGCCCAGGCAACGGTGTTATTTCTCTGGACACAATTGTCGAGTGGACTTTAGAAAAATATGGAAATGGCACAAAACTACTATTGAAGCAATCAGGCTTCAGTAAAGACAATGTTGCTATTTTTACAGGAATGACAGACGGCTGGGAGAAAAATATCCAAAAAATGATCAGTCACATCAGTGGTAACAATAATAATATTTCAAAATGAGAATAGGAGTAATCGGAGCCGGTCCTATTGGGAGAACGTTGATACGACAATATGCACTTGCAGGTCATGATATAAAAATGGCAAATGCCAACGATGCTGAAAAACTTAAAAAGCTCGAAGCAGAAACGGGTGCCAAGGCAGTAACGCTTGAACATATTGCTGTTGATATTGATGTTTTGGTCGTTTCCGTGCCGCTGGTGGCAATCCCCGAGCTGGCAAAATCGTTAGGTAAAAGCATTCCTGCCGATACTGTTGTAATAGATACGACAAACTACTATCCCATTAGAGACGGCGTGATTGATGAGATAGAAGAAGGAATAATCGAAAGTGTTTGGGTAGCTAACCACTTGGGGCATCCAGTTGTTAAAGCTTATAATAGCATCCTTGCTGGTTCGCTTCTAGAATCAGGACTTCCAGAAGGAAATCCGGACCGTATTGCATTATCTATTTCAGGTAATGATGAACAAGCAAAATCTTTGGTGGCAACACTTATCAACGACAGTGGTTTTGATACAATGGATGCAGGGAATCTTGAAGGATCTTGGCGCCAGCAACCTGGAAGCCCAGTTTATTGCACCGATCTGAATCTGGCACAGCTGAAAAAAAATATATTCAAGGCGAATAGGGAAGTGCTGCCTGAAAGACGGGAACTTTCTCTGCAATTCATCATAAAGCAGGACCCTGAACAATGGATGGTTTGGTGGAAAAATTGTGTAACAAACAACCGCAGTATATTTGAATGCAATTTAATTGCTTAATCCATAAAACAAAACGAACATGGCAATACCCAATCTCGATGCCTTTCAGGTCATAGCCGATCCAAACCGCAGGCAAATTTTGCGTCTGCTTACCCAAGATAGTTATAACATAAACAGCTTGTCGGAAAACTTCAATATGAGTAGACCAGCTGTTTCAAAACACATTAAAGTACTGCAGATGGCAGGTTTCATTTCCATTCAAGAAATCGGAAGAGAACGATTTTGTACATTAAGCAAGGAAGGATTTATTGAAATAAGGAATTGGATGGATTATTTCGATACGTTCTGGAATAGCAAAATGAAAAATTTAGAGACCATTTTAAATCAACAAAAGAATCCAAATTAAAACATTCCAAATGCAAAAAGAAATTTTATTACAACTGGTAAAACAAAGCAGAAAGGACTGCTCCCATTTCTGTAAAAATATTAATGAAGAGAATATTGATTTTCGTTTAACAGAACAAACGGCATCAGTGGGCTTTATTTACAGGCATATAGGTGAGACATCAAATTTAATAGGGCAATTTTTTGGCTACGAAACAGAGGTAGAAGGTACTACAATCAACCAAAAAGATACCGGAAAGAAATATGATCTTAAAATAAGTCGGATGTATTTTGAAAATGGTTACAATACTCTTGAAAAATTGGTCAAAAACACATCAGATAATGAATGGCTTGAAGAAATAGAAACACCTTGGTTTGGAAAAATTTCAAGGATAAAACTTTTATCAGTCCTGTTATTTCATAATTCCCATCATTGTGGTCAAATATCTTCGACACTTTTGAAAGGGAGAAAACATTGAAATGATGACTACATTAGAAGTTATAACTCCATATTTGGCTATAAGATAAGTTTCAATTAAATTATAGAAATAAATAATTAGATCATATAGTTTTGGTATAATTTGACCAGTAGTTTCGAAATGCGTTGACCGGGGATAAATGTAATAACTCCGTTTTCTGGTACAAGTTTAATATATAAAAGCAAAAGCAGTTTCAAAACTTGAAACTGCTTTTTATTACTACTAATAAAACACATCGAGTTGGTAAGATTTATTAATCACAATCCATTTTCCGTTTTCTTTTTTCATGACTATTAAATAATTATCAGTTAAGCGGAGTACCATAGCTAAAGAAAAGGTGCTTATCAAAATGGTATGTATTGAAAGTGTTTTGGTATCTGGTATCACTAGTCTAAGTTTTAATTTTGTCATATATAAATATTAAAAATTAAAGCAAAATGAATAAGGCACTACTATTAATTGATATACAGAAAGAATATTTTGAAAATGGAGCATTAGAACTTGTAAATCCTATTGATGCAAGTGAAAATGCAAAGAAACTATTGGAGCATTTTAGAAAAGAAAATGGAATTATTGTACATGTTCAGCATATATCCGGAGAAGGTGTTCCCTTTTTTGTTTCCAGAACAAAAGGAGTGGAAATCCATGAAAATGTAAAACCGTTAGTAGGGGAGAAAGTAATTACGAAACAATTTCCTAATAGTTTTAGGGACACTGATTTGCTGGAATATCTTCAGTCAAAAGAGATAACACATTTGGTAATTGCCGGGATGATGACTCACATGTGCATTGACGCAGGTACAAGGGCTGCTGTTGATTTTGGCTTTGAATGCACAGTAATTGGAGATGCCTGCGCTACAATGGATCTTCAGATCAATGGTCAGGGTATTAAGGCCGCAGATGTTCATAATGCTTTTTTGGCGGCATTGGAATTCTTTTACGCAAAAATCACGACAACAAAAGATTATCTGCTGTCTTAAAATAAAGGATAAATAAGGGAATCACTTTTATAAAATGAGCTGTAATTTGTTACTGCTCATTTTTTTGGTTGGAAGTAATTTGTAAATGAAGTTGTAAATTTGCTTTAATTATAATATTTGAGCACATCCTAAAGAAAGTAAAAGAAACGGATTTCAATACGTAAACTAATTAATTTAAGTTGCTAATTTAACAATCCAATAAATTGGCTTTAAAAAAGATTAATCTCTACGGGATATTTTTTCTGATAGATTTTACTATTCTACTATCAATATTTAACTCCTAACGGAGTAACAAAAAATATATCAGAGAGATTATATATTGGTAGAAATCAATTTATTCATGTCAATGTTGTCCTGTAGGGACTACATTTTATTAACTAGCAACTTGAATTAATTAAAGAAAAATGAAAACAGTCAAATTTCATAAAACAGAATGTGGTGTTGAAGTCCTTCTCAATGTATTGCACGGGGATATGCTAAGTGAAAGATATTTGGAGCGTGATACTTATAATGCCGATTTTTTTGAAATTTTACTTTTTAAAACTGCTAAGGGATCTTTGATTTTAAATCAGAATAAAATCGATATAACTGACAATACAATTATTTTTATTTCTCCCTTTCAAAAAAGGCAATGGAATTTGGAGAAAGAGAGATTGGATTATACTGTTCTGGTTTTTCAGGAAAATTTTCTTAATGATTTCTTCTCAGATAAATTCTTTACGTACCGCCTTCTGTATTTCTATCAGTTGAATTATCCTTTGAATATTAGTATTGAAAAGGAAGAACTTCAAAAAGCATTTGGTCAACTTATGGAAATCAAATACGAACTTATTAATACCAGAACAGATAGCATTCATATCATACGCTCCCTTACTTATTACTTGCTTTTGAAGTTTAATAGAATATATGCTGATGCAAATAATCTTTCAATTGACAGGGCAGAAAACAACTTTGCTTATCAGTTTAAGCAGTTACTCGAAATACATATTAGGCAAAAACAGCGCATTGACTATTATGCGGATCTATTAAATGTGAGCAGGATTACAATTAACACTTGTGTAAAAAGACAGTTTAATGTTACCGCGACAGAGTTATTAAAACAGAGACTGCTTTTTGAAATAAAAAATGATCTGATACATTCGGGAAAGACTATTGCTGAGATTGCCTATGATCTTAATTTTTCTGAACCGGGACATATGATGCGATTTTTTAAAACTCAGACAGGAATAACCAGCAGCCAGTTTCTCTCAGATTACCAAAATGGTATATTTTCATAGCATTTTATAAAGGTGTTACAGAATAAGATAAATTTGCAACAACAGAATTACTATGTTTTAAATGAAAGTTTACTGCATAGTAATTTCAATACATTTAAATCTGCCTCGAGGCAGTCAAATTTTTAATATGATCAAAAAATACAAATCCAATAAGATATATTACCAAAGTACGATAGCACTTGCAGGGCCTGTTGTAATTTCTCAACTGGGACATACTCTGGTGCAGACTCTAGATACAGTAATCATAGGGCATTATGCAGGAACTATATCATTGGCAGCAGTCTCGCTGGTTCATTCTGTTTTCATGGTAGTTTTGGTCATTGGATTAGGGGTTGCCTATGGATTAACACCTTTAATTGCACAAGAAAATGGAAAATCAAATTTTAAGGAATGTGCAGAGCTTCTCTCAAACAGCTTATGGCTTAATGTTGCAGCTGCAATTGTACTTTTTTTAGCAGTGTACTATGGTTCTATGTTTGCTATGCAGCATGCAGATCAGGATCCTCAGGTAGTAGAAACAGCAAAACCGTATTTACTTATTTTAAGTTTATCTATTTTGCCTTTAATGATATTTCAAACTTTCAAACAGTTTGCAGAAGGGCTGGGTTTTACAAAACAAGCAATGTCCATAACGATATGGGGAAATGTGCTCAACGTAATTATCGCAGTTATTCTGGTAAAAGGAATGTTTGGGATTGAGCCGATGGGAGTTCAAGGAGTTGGAATTGCAACATTGATAGATCGGGTTTTAATGATGCTGGTTATGATGTGGTATGTGCTTCGATCAGAAAATTTTAGAGTTTATCTGCACCATTTCTCGGTTAAGTTTATTGATTTTTCAAAAATCGCAAAAGTGGTAAAAATAGGATTGCCTGTGGCCATGCAGTATGTGTTCGAAATAGGAGCATTTGCAGTTGCTGCTTTAATGGCTGGTCATATAGGCGCAATAGAACAGGCTGCCCATCAGACAGCAATAACCCTTGCAGCAATGACCTACATGATGGCAGGAGGAATTGCATCGGCTGCAACTATTAAAGTTGGAAATAGTTTTGGAAATCAGAACTACAAAAGACTTCAGAAGTTTGCTTTGGCGTCCTATCATTTAGTTATCATTTTCATGATGTTCTTTGCTGTAATTTTCACACTCTTTAATCAATCTTTACCTTACTTAATAACAAATGACATAAATGTTGTAGCGCTGGCTGCACAATTATTGATAATTGCCGCACTATTCCAACTCTTTGATGGTACACAGGTGGTTGGACTAGGTACATTAAGAGGAATGGGAGATGTCAATATTCCAACTTTTATAACCTTTATTGCTTATTGGCTTATTGGTCTGCCTGTAGCTTATGTCTTTGGTATTTATTTCAACGGAGGGGTAAAAGGAATTTGGTATGGTCTGACCCTTGGTTTATTAACATCATCTGTCTTACTGTATTTAAGATTTCGATATATAATGAATAAAGTCTTAAAAAATAATCTATAAGGAAATATTGAGGTTCTGTCGCATCTAAAGCTAAGTTTTATCTTTACCTTTTTTAAATTCTTAAACTCATGAATACGAAAGGTCATAGCTATCCAAAGTCTATTATACTGTAGGCAGTATATTTTAAGCTTAGGTTTACATTAAGTTATCGGGATGTTGAAGAGATCGTGAAAATGCGAGGAGTTTCTGTTGATCATGCTAATATTCAGCGGGCTAACTATGTTTAAATCTTTCTGTAAATTGACTGATTGGCTTTTAAATTACTTAAAATCTTATATTTGATTCTGACAGATGAGACAGAACCATTTTTTACTGTCTTGTTCTTTTTTTGTAGGCATTACTGCCGCAGGTTAAAGAACAAAACTTTGTCTTTGTCGTTTTTGCAGTAAATTCTTTTTCGCAAAATTGGCAGATTCTGGTTACTTGTATATTTGAGCTCATCTACTTTGTAATTTGCCCCAGTATTTTCTCAATAGGAGAGCTTAAGTACCTTTAAGGGGACTTAAGGGACATGATTTGTCTAAATCTTATATTGATCGTAACGAATTGATTTTGAGGTACAATAAAGATACGAATCTGAACAAAATTTTAAAACAACTAACAAACAAACAGACTTTATCGTTTTTAGTTAAGACGTAGAATTTTGTTAAACTGTAATAACACTTTTTCTAAGAATATATTAATTAAGTGGTAGAAGTGGATTTATAAAAAAAAATATTTGAAATTTTAATTAGGTTAATTAATAGTACCAATAGTTCAACCTTTTTTTCAAATGTGAAATTGGAAATGAATCTTTTGTGCAATAGAGAAGGGTTCCGCAAACGTTATCTTCGCTTCTAGATGGCTAAAATTTTACACTTTTATCGTTTATTTTGTGAAATATGTAAAATAAACTTAATTTAATTTTTTCTGTAAGAAAGACTAAATTAATCTATTACAATGCTTTGCTACATTTTCAAAAGATGATTTTTATGTTTTGTAAAAAAAAACACATCTGAATGTGGAAAGCCGTAAAGATCTCCTTAATAATCGTTTTACATTAGCAAAATCAATTATGAATATTCAGATTATATTCATAATAATTTAGGTAAAATATTAGCATAATTAGTAACTAAAGCGCAGAATATTGTGCTATTGTAAAGTTAAACAAAATATAAAATTGTGCTTTAAAAAGTAGGATGTAAAATTTATGGATGAGAATACGATAATAGACTTATTTAACCAACAAGTTATAAAAATACCAAATAGTATAGCTTTAGTTGTTGAAGGTAAGTGTTTGACATATAAATTTTTAGATGATAGTTCAAATCAATTAGCTAATTACCTTTTAGAAAATTGTGAAATTCAACCGGAAGATTTAGTTGGAATAAAATTAAATCGGGATGAATGGATGATAATTTCATTGTTAGGGATATTAAAATCAGGCGCAGCTTACGTACCTATTGATCTTCATTACCCCAAGCAGCGTCAGGATTTTATTGAAAAAGATACAAAATGTAAGACAATTATAAATGAAGAATTCTTAGAGAAGTTTCATTTAGTATCTTCTGGTTATTCTGATAGTAAGCCAATCAATGTATTGGTTTCATCTAGAAATCTTGCATATGTAATTTACACTTCAGGATCTACAGGAAAACCTAAAGGAGTTATGATTGAACATAGAAGCGTCGTTTCATTTTTAAGACGCATTGATGTTCAATTAGGTTTTGAAGATTTAAATATTGTTGCAGCTACAACAAACGTGACTTTTGATATCTCGGTACTTGAGATATTCGGTACAATATGTTTAGGAAAAAAAATGATTTTGATATCAGAAGACAAATTATTTGATCCTGATTTATTTGTTGAAGAAATAATAAAAAATAAGGTTGAAGTATTGCAGCTTACACCTTCGAGACTACAACAGATATCCAATACATTGTTTAAATCACCTCTTCTGCATCTTCAGAAATTATTGGTAGGTGGTGAAGCATTTCCAAAAGAAATGTATAATCTCTTAAGCGAACATACAAATTTAGAGACTATAAATGTTTATGGTCCTACAGAAACTACAATTTGGAGCACCTTTCTTGATATTAAATCAACTAATAAGCTTTCTATAGGAAAGCCTTTTGAGAATGAATACATCTATATATTGAACGATAAATTGCTGCCTCAACCCATAGGTGTAGCTGGAGAATTGCACATAGGAGGTTCAGGTCTTGCTCGTGGTTACTTAAATCTTCCTGAATTGACCATGGAGAAATTCATAAAGAGTCCATTTATAGAAGGAGATCGTTTGTACAAAACGGGTGACTTGGGCAGATGGCTCGCTGATGGCCGTATTGAGTACATGGGAAGGAAAGACGATCAGTTGAAAGTTAGAGGTTATCGTATTGAGGTTGGAGAGATCGAAAGTATATTACTTCGCGTTCCAGAGATCACTGATGCTGTAGTTTTACCCCATATAAAAGATGATTTAGTAACAGAGCTTATTGCATATTTTGTTTCAAATAAAGAGTATGACATCAAGACTTTGAGGACATATTTAGGTCAGGATCTTCCAGATTACATGATTCCGGGACATTATGTTCGATTGGAATACATTCCCTTAACAAACAGTGGAAAAGTTGACAAGCGTATGTTGCCATCTCTGGGAGGTTTAAGCCTTGAAACCGGAGTAGAATATGTTGCGCCAAAGAGTGAAACCGAAAAACGATTAGCAGCAATATGGCAAGATGTTTTAGTAGGTGACCGTATTGGTGTGCATGATGATTTTTTTGATCTCGGAGGGAATAGTTTAAGGATGACGAGAATTTTATTTAAAATAAATAATGAATTTGAAATAAACGTTTCATTAAAAATATTATATCGATTTATAACTGTATATGAATTGGCCGAATTTATTGAAACAATGTATGAAAATGAAGAAATTGTATCAGATAAATTTGATAGTTTAAAATTGTAATAATAGAATTAAAATCACACGACATTTAAATGATAGAAAATACAGAAATAAAAGCTTTTGATTTAATAAAAGAACTAAACAAAGAAGGAGGGAAAATTTATTATGAAGATAAAGAGATTTATATCAAATATCCTAAAGGTGTAGAAATAAGCCCAGGTTTAATTAGTAAAATAAAATTACATAAGCCGGATTTAATCTCCTATTTTGAAGGTTTTTCTAAAAAAGAAAATATACAGTCAGCAGATCAAAATAAAATTGAAGCAACAAAAATATTTCATGATGGAGAAGACCATTATTTTATAACTCCTACAGAAAAATACTGGGTTGATGATAGTGCGGATCAGGAATATAAGGAAAAGAATAAAGATCACGGTACGATAAAATTCAGCTATGAAATTTTAGGTGAATTTGATAAGGATGTCTTTAATAAATCGATTTTATTTCTAATTAATCGAAATGAAAGCTTGCGAACTACTTTTCATAAGATCAATGAGAAGTTTTACATGAAAGTATCTAATCAGAGTATTTTAGAGCATACTGAATATATCGATTTAAGAGGTCAGGAGATCAGCGAATCTGAATTAAAAGGAATTAGACGATTTATTGAACATAAATTTGATTTGAGTACCGGCCCCCTAATTTTGGCTCGTTTGATTCAAATCGAAGATAAAAAATTTGTTATTTCATTTAATATACATCATGTTATTTCGGATATATATTCAAAACAAATTCTTTTAAGAGATTTTATGGTAACGTATAACTCGTTTTTACAAAACAGACAGCCAGAGTTGCCTAAACTAAAATATCATTTAAAAGAAAACCTTTATTTAATCAATAAATTTATTGAAACTAATGCTGATTCAGATCGCGATTATTGGAATGATTTATATCCTAATTTGCCTGATGAATTAATTATTCCATGTACTACTAAAGTCGTAAATAAAGATGCTGAGAGAATAAAAGAGTCAAAAATATTTGATTATCCGGAAGACCTTTTCAAAAACATGAAATTGATAGCAAAAAAAGAGTCTACCAGTTTATTTGTCGTTTTGCAAACTTCCTTTAAAGCATATTTTAAACATAAAACAAATCAAAGGGATATGTTATTTGGGACATATTCATTTGGGAGAAATTTTGAGATTTCTGAAAATCAAATTGGATGTTATGCAAAAACAGTTTTGATTCGAACAATTTTTGATGAGAAAGATGATTTCATCAATATGGTTAAGAAAGTTAAACAATCCAATACTGACATGAATGATTATCATGCGACTTCCTTAATGGACTCAATTGAAAAAAAATTGTTTCCCAACCAATCTCTTACTGGAGGATTTTGGAAGATTAATATGCAATATGATGATGCACAAGGAAATTATTTGAATAAATCAGATTACCAGGATATAATTCAAAGACCCAATGTTGAGTACAGAGAAATTGTAGATGATAAAGATCCTATTATGGCAATTGATATGGAATTATGGTTTGTTAATACAGGCGATAATTTACAGCTAAATGTAGTTTACGACAGTAGTCGATATGACTCTTTAGGAATTGAAAATTTCATACTCGATTATATTGATTTTATTTCTAAAAAATTAAGTGATATCGATTTTAACCAAATATAATATTGGGACCAGAATAAGTTTATAGATACAAGTAATAAAGATTAATACAAAGTTCTTTTGAAAAATAAAATATTAAAACCTGAATTTATTGGGGACTTTCCTGATACCCAAAATAGAATTGCTTTACTAGTACCTCAATTTAACGAAGATTCCAATTGTAATCTTGAGAATCGTTTAAAATATTTTATGAATATAGCGGAAACATATAAGGATTATATGGACGTTATAATTATTGACGATGGTTCAACAGATAATAGTCTGGAAAAAATTAAATTATTCTTAGACCAAAACCCAAAGTCTTTTTTTGCTGCGTCAGTAAATCCAAATGGTCAAAAAGTTGGAGCATTATTTTCAGTGAGTAAAGTAATTTCTCATGATTTTGTAATCTTGACGGACTTTGATACAGATATAGTAGGATTTCATGAGGCATTTAAAGTTATTAACGAAATGGAATCCAATGTAATGGGATGCTATTTTAAAATGATTCCATTTGAAGGTACCGGATTTGTGTTTAACTGGCAAAAACTGGAGTATTCTTTAGCAAGAAGTCTATATTTTTTTCATCAAAAAGATCTAAGTGTGCCAGTCATGCCGGGTGCCGGATCGTGTTTTAGACGAGATGTATTAAACACGATTTATAATGATCATAGTGGCTTAAGAAATGGTGAAGACAGAGAAGCTACAGTAATTGGACTAAAATTAGGATACAAAGTCATATATGTTGATTCTGTACTAACTCTGACAAGGCCTCCTTTAACACTCCGTAAATTAATTAAACAACGCGTTAGATGGAATCTGGGTTATATTGAAACTCTGGTTAAAGAGAGTGGGTATTATAATTCGCAAATGTTAAAATTAAATATATTAGGAGTAAGAGTGATATTAGACTTTATTACGGTGTTATTTATAATTTTTTTACCTCTAATATTAGTTATTGTCGCTACAATAAATATAAATTATTTCTTGCCTACAACCTTGATTATATACTTGTTCGGATTTATTTCTTGCGCAAGCTTTGTTCTTTTTTCATCAAACGAATTGTCAGAACATAAAAAGAAACTCACCACAATTTTAAGTTTCCCAATTGTCAAAATATTAATTGATTGTATTGCCTGGTCGAAAGCAATTTTATCCTTCTTAAAAAACAATAGAATGGCTAAGGTGTTAAGTGAAAGAGGTTTATAGTTTTTTAAGTTTTTATCGATGAAGTAATTTTATAGTACAAAATTACAACATTTATTTACCTATTAATAATGCATAATTTTTAACAAATGGATAACTCGGATTTAAAATCAACAAGTTTATATACTAACTATTGGAAAAAAAAGATATTAAATAGAGGTAAGACTATATTGTTAGGGAATGAACAAAAATGTCTTCCTTCCTTTTCTATTAAAGCCAATGAACTACATTATTTTAATAAACTTACGAATAAAAATGAAGTAGCACAATATACTGTTGTAACAGCAATTTATACTTTTCTGCTAAATAAATTAATTCTCGATTTTGATGGTTATATAGTAACAGGTTCTAATGATAAAAATAGACCCTTGTTATTATCATGTCATTTTGATTTAAAATTATCATTCAAAGAGTACCTGCAAAAAGTAAAAGCAGAAATTTTAGAAACTTTAAAATATTCAGATTCCAATAATGAGATAGTAGCTAAAAAACGTGGTATAGAAGATTTAAGACCTTTATCTAATTATTCTATTAATATAAATTCCAGTAACGATATTGATTGTAATGGAATATTGTTTGATTTGAAAATAAATGAAGATCAGGATTTTGAAATTCAAGTACATTATTTAGAGGGGTTTGTAGATAAAATAATATTAGAATTATTAATCAGGAATTTTAATCGTTTTATAGTCGACTTAGAAAATAATATTGAAGTTTATTTATCAGAATACGATATAGTATCTGAAAAAGAAAGATTACAATTATTATTAGAATTCAATGATACTAAGGTAGATTACCCTAGTGATAAGACAATTGTAGATTTATTTGAAGAGCAAGTAGAGAGAACACCAAATAATATTGCTGTTGTATTTGAAGGAACAGAATTGACTTATAAGGAACTTAATGAGAAGTCCAATCAACTGGCTTTTTATATTTCTTCTGCATACACTATTAATAAAGAAGATATTATAGGTGTATTTTTACCTAAATCCGATTCAAGTATTATTGCTCTATTGGCGATCTTAAAGTTAGGGGCAGTTTATTTGCCAATAGATACTCATTATCCGCAGGAAAGAATTGATTTTTTAATTCAGGACAGTAGTTTAAAATTATTGATTGCAGATAATTCTGAATTGCAAATTGATAATTGTGATATCGTAAATATTAAGTCTGTAAGGTTAGAGGATTATAGTACTGAAAACATCAATATAAAGTTTTCATCTCAAAATCTGGCCTATATTATTTATACTTCAGGTTCAACGGGAGAGCCCAAAGGCGTTATGATTGAACATACGAGTAATGTGAATATGATTTTACATCAGATTCAGTCTTTAAATATTACAGATAAAGATAGAGTGGTGTGGTTTGCTTCTGTTGCTTTTGATGTATCTGTTTATGAAATTATGATGAGTTTGTACAGTGGAGCTGCTTTATGTATTTCAACTGAAGAAACGATAAAAGATAAGGATGAGTTTGTAAATTTTTTGAAAGTAACAAAATCATCAGTACTTGCTCTTTCTCCGAGTTATTTAGCATTATTATCTAAAGAGGATATTTCGGGATTAAGATGCATTACTACCGGAGGTGAATTACCAAATGTAAGCAAAGCTTTAGAAATTGTAGAATTAGGAATAGACTATTACAATGACTATGGTCCTACAGAATGTTCCGTTTGTGTTTCAAGTTACAGAGTAACGGAGACTGATAGCGATAGAACAATTCTACCAATTGGGCAACCCATTTCGAACACGCAGATTTATGTATTAGATGATTGTTTAAATCTTTTACCGGTAGGAGTTACCGGCAAGCTTTATATATCCGGTGCAGGTTTAGGGAGAGGTTATC
>NZ_JAJMOX010000067.1 GCF_020991455.1 Flavobacterium sp. JAS | reverse complement strand
TTTTTTGGTAATACATATTCTCCTCGTATAAGGTCTTCTCCTTCTACTCCTGGTAAAGCTTTACGATCAATCTTTCCATTTGGATTCAGCGGTAACTCATCCAGTTCAATATAAAAACCAGGAACCATATAATCGGGTAATTTTCCTTGAAGATAAGCGCGTAATTCTGATTTGTCTATACTTTCTGAAGCTGTAAAATAAGCAATCAGAACCTTCTCATGGTTGGATTCTTTTGCCTCTACTACAACTTGTTTTAAATTCTCAGAATACTGTAAAATTGCAGTCTCGATCTCCTCAAGTTCGATGCGGAAACCACGAAT
>NZ_JAJMOX010000066.1 GCF_020991455.1 Flavobacterium sp. JAS | reverse complement strand
CACCAAAGTACCACACTGGATGATACGTTGGGGAACGGTCTTGATATTTGCTATTATATTTTTGCTGTTTTTTGTGTCCTGGTTTATCAAATATCCGGATGTAGTAAATACCGAAATTGTGATTACAACGAATATTCCGCCAGAGAAAATAGTTTCTAAATCTTCTGGAAGAATCGAAGCTATTTTAGTAAAAAATAAAGAAGTAGTCCCAAAAAACACAACATTGGCAATTATTGAAAATACAGCCAATTACAAGGATGTTTTTTTGTTAAAAAGTATTGTTGACAAATATAACGTCAATGATTCAAAAAAAGCCTTTCCGTTTG
>NZ_JAJMOX010000065.1 GCF_020991455.1 Flavobacterium sp. JAS | reverse complement strand
GACCAAAGTACCACACTGGATGATACGTTGGGGAACAGTCTTGATATTTGCTATTATATTTTTGCTGTTTTTTGTGTCCTGGTTTATCAAATATCCGGATGTAGTAAATACCGAGATTGTGATTACAACTAATATTCCGCCAGAGAAAATAGTTTCTAAGTCTTCTGGAAGAATTGAAGCTATTTTAGTAAAAAATAAAGAAGTAGTTCCAAAAAACACAACATTGGCAATTATTGAAAATACAGCCAATTACAAGGATGTTTTTTTACTGAAAAGTATTGTTGACAAATATAATGTCAATGATTCAAAAAAAGCCTTTCCGTTTA
>NZ_JAJMOX010000064.1 GCF_020991455.1 Flavobacterium sp. JAS | reverse complement strand
AGCATTTACCAAACAGAAATTCTGTGTTGTGTTGGTAATTACTGGTGTTCCAGGATCAGTTACATTAATTATGATCGCTAATCTCACATTACTTTCGCAAGTAGTTGTTGGATCTTTTATCGCTGCATAATAGGTTCCAGATGTTAATACTGTTGCTGGTGGAATCAAGTTTCCTCCGGTTAAAGCATCATACCAAACAATATTTGCCGCTGGACTTACGTCGATTGTTGCAAATGTTGGAGCATTAACTAAACAGAAATTCTGTGTTGTTTTGGTAATTACTGGTGTTCCCGGATCGGTCACGCTGATATTGATTGCTAATCTCACA
>NZ_JAJMOX010000063.1 GCF_020991455.1 Flavobacterium sp. JAS | reverse complement strand
AAAGCTGTACTGCGAAAAGCAATACGGCGGATGTGGTGCAGGTAACCAATCCAACAGCCTTGATACTAACGGGTCATGATTTCTGTTCTTCTTCAGCCAACAGCGGAAGCATCACCTCTTCCACTTCTGTAAGCGGAGTAAGCTATCAGTTGTATGATTCTTCCAATGCGGTTGTTCAAGCAGCCCAATCTGGTACGGGAAGTGGTCTAACATGGAGTAATCTTTCTGCAGGAACAGGCTATTATGTAATTGCCACTGGTGCGGCCCCAACGAGTTGTACTGCGAAAAGCAATACGGCGGATGTGGTACTGGTAACCAATCCAACTGCCTTGATACTAACGGGTCATG
>NZ_JAJMOX010000062.1 GCF_020991455.1 Flavobacterium sp. JAS | reverse complement strand
TGATGGAGATGTGAGCAATATCATAAAAATCAGCGGTCAGTTTGTAGCTTCTGAGTCTTGCAGTAATTCCGGAACATATACTAATACATGGACTGTTATCGATGAATGTGGAAACACTTCGGATACTTTCACTCAAGTGATTACGATCGAAGATACTACTAAACCAGCCTGGACTACACTAGCAGGAACATTAGATGTAACTGTTCAATGTAGCGATACTCAAGCTTTGGCCTCTGCGCAAGCAACCTCCCCTATTGCAACTGATAATTGCGATGGAGATGTGAGCAATATCGTAAAAATCAGCGGTCAGTTTGTAGCGACTCAATCTTGTAGTAAT
>NZ_JAJMOX010000061.1 GCF_020991455.1 Flavobacterium sp. JAS | reverse complement strand
TGATGTTAATTATCCACAAGACCGCATCGCATATATCGAACAGGACAGCAGCTGTAAAACGATCATTGATGAAGAGGAAATGATGTTGTATAATTTGGAAAGATTCAGATTCGGAAAAGAGAATCTAAACACTATTATTAAGCCAAATGATTTGGCATACGTGATCTATACCTCAGGATCTACAGGTCAGCCAAAAGGAGTTATGATCGAGAATAAAAACTTATATAATTACCTGAAGTGGTGTTCGGATTTTTATTTTGAGAATCAGCAACAGGGAGACTTTGGTTTGTTTAGTTCTTTGTCTTTCGATTTGACAGTTACCAGTATTTTCCTGCCATTAATTAGAGGCCATAAGATAAAAGTATTTGATAATAATTGGAATGT
>NZ_JAJMOX010000060.1 GCF_020991455.1 Flavobacterium sp. JAS | reverse complement strand
GTAATAATCACTTGCGTGAAAGTACTGGTAATATTTCCGCAATCATCTTCGGCAACCCAAGTATTAGTATAAGTACCGGAATTACTACAAGATTGAGAAGCTATAAATTGACCGCTTGTTTTGGTATAAGTAACAATTGAACAATTAGCTGTTGCACTTGGCGCTTGACTTTGTGCAGCTATTAAACCATTTGCATCACTACATTGTAATGTGATATCTAATGATCCGGCTTGTGTAATCCAAGTTGGAATAGCAGTGTCTTGAACCGTAATTACTTGTGTGAAAACAGTTGATGTATTATTACAAACATCTTTTGCAGTCCATGTATTGGTATATGTACCTGTGCTGCCGCAAATTCCTCTTTGGAATTGTCCACTCACTTTATCGTATGTTACGGTTGAACAATTATCTGT
>NZ_JAJMOX010000006.1 GCF_020991455.1 Flavobacterium sp. JAS | reverse complement strand
GGGTGTGTGTTTTTCTCTTGAATTAAATTTCCCTTCTGAAAACCTATGCCCTAGCCCCGATAAAAGTGGAAATCCTTGTTCGGCACAAAAGATTGGAACGGATAGCGGGAAATAGCTCCTAATCTTTATGAAATTCCAAATCTTAAATTACAAATTCTAATGTTGAGCTTGCTTCTCCCGAAGTCTCGGGACACTCAGCTGGACAAAATTACTTCTCCTTATATATAAGGACAAAAATAAACCCGACAATCGAAACTGGCGGGTTACATAATGTATCTTTAAAATTAATCGAAACGAATCGCTTTGACTGGAGAAATCTTCGTTATAATATAGGACGGAATTAACAGCACTAAAAAGCAAACTGTTACCGTTAACAAATTCAGCAAGATTACATAACCCCAATTTAAATACACAGGTGCCTGATTGACGTAGTAATTTTCAGGGTTAAGTGCAATTACACCAAATTGCTGCTGGATCAACAAAAGCAATAAACCAATTAGATTACCCCAAAACAATCCACGCATGATTAAATAGAAGGCATTGTAGAGGAATATCTTTCGGACGGTCCAGTTATTTGCTCCCATTGCTTTTAAAATTCCAATCATTTGTGTGCGTTCTAAGATTAGAACCAATAATGCCACTACCATATTTATAGTTGCAACTAATATCATGACCGCCAGAATAACTATTATATTAAAATCGAAGAGCTGAAGCCAATCGAAAATATAACTATATTTCTCAATTATCGTTTTGGTATCTAAACTCGATGGTGTTTGTTCGTAAATTTGATTACCGACTTTTTTAATATCATTAAAATCATTTACAAAAACCTCAAACGCTCCAACTTGATCCGGACTCCATTTATTAATTCTTTGTATATGACGAATGTCTCCTATTATATATGTAGCATCAAAATCCTGAAATCCTGAATTAAAAATACCAGCAATTTTAAATCGGCGGCTATTTGGTAATTTACCTTGTTCTTCTTTTACAAAAAAGGTATTAAAACTATCTCCTAATTTTAAATTAAGTCTATTTGCAAGAAACCTAGAAATTATCACTTCTTCGTTTAATGTTTGTGAGAAGTTTGGCAATCTTCCTTCAACAAGATATTCTTTTATATTATTCCAATCATAATCGGCACCAACTCCTTTAAAAATAATTCCTTCAAAAGCATTTTCGGTTCTAATAATTCCCGCTTTACTCGCGATTGCCTGAATATGCTTTACTTCGGGAACTGATTTGAAATTTGGATAAAAATCCTGTTTTTTAGAAATTGGCATCAAAGTTACCTCCGAATTATTATTATCATAATTCGAAATAATAACCTGACCGTTGAAAGCGGAAACCTTATCTCGTATTTTTTGCTGCAAGCCGATTCCGGTAGCAACTGAAACCAGCATCATAATAATACCAATTGCAATTGCCGAAATAGCAATTTTTATAATAGGCGAAGAAATACTGCTTTTATAATCTTTGGCAGTAATTAGTCTTTTGGCTATGAAATATTCTAAATTCAAATTTTCAGTTGTCTTGTATTAATTATTATAATGACATTGCTTTATTCATCGAAATCAAAATTACATTTAAAAAAGTAAAAATATTTTGCTTCTAAAAAACAATTACAAAAACTTTAAGGCTTATAAAGGCAGTTTCTTTTTCATTTCTTCCACTATATTATATGCCGCAGGACAAATAGCAACATTCTTTAGGGTAAGATCAGTAATTTGATGAAATTTCTTTCGATCTGTATGCGGAAATTCTCTACATGCTTTTGGGCGAACATCGTAAATCATGCAATAATTTTCATTATCCAAGAAAGTACATGGAACGCTTTTTAAAACATAATCTTTGTCTTCATCAATTCTGAGGTATTGTTCGATAAATTGTTGCGGCTTTTGCCTGAAAGATTTTGAAATTCTTTCAATATCAGCCAAAGTAAATAGAGGCCCGGTTGTTTTACAGCAATTGGCACATTGCAAACAGTCTGTTTTCATAAATTCAGCATCATGCAAATCCTGCATAACGTAATCTAAATTCTTAGGCTGTTTCTTTTTCAGCTTATCAAAATACTTTTTGTTTTCGATATGCTTATCTTTGGCTAACTTATTTAAGTTATTTAAAATTTGTTTCAAGTTTAAAATTTAAAGTTGATCTGCAAAATTAAGCAACTTTAAACTTGAAACCTTAAACTTTGAACTAAATTAAAATGAAAGATCTATTTGGGAAAGCGATGTTCGACTTTCAAACCAATAATTCACCCAAAAATCTGCTTACAGAAACTTCAATTTCTGAAGAAGATGAAATGAGCGTTGATTATTTGTTCCGTTCTTATAATGAAATGCCAAAAATTGAGCAAAAAGCACTACAATTAGCGACCGGAAAAACTTTGGACGTTGGATGTGGAGCCGGAAGCCATAGTTTGTCTTTACAAAATGATCGCAATCTGGAGGTTATTTCGATTGATATTTCCGAAAAAGCAATCGAGACTTGTAAACTTCGAGGTGTAAAGAACACTAAAGTTCAAGATATATTAGACTTTGAAGGTGAAAAATTCGATACAATTATTTCATTGATGAACGGAACAGGGATTTTTGGAAAACTGGAAAACTGCAACAAATATTTATCTAAACTAAAATCTCTTTTAAATCCTGGTGGGCAAATTTTAATAGACAGCTCAGATATCATTTATATGTTTGATGAAGATGAGGACGGTGGAAAATGGATTCCGTCAAATAATGATTATTACGGAGAACTTGTTTTCAACATTTCTTATAAAGGAGAAAAAGAAGAGCCTTTTGATTGGTTGTATTTAGATTATAATACACTGCAGAATGCAGCAATCGCAAACGGACTTAAATGTGAACTTATTTTGGAGGGTGAACATTATGATTATTTAGCCAAACTTTCTATTTAAAAGTAAA
The DNA here is from genome assembly GCF_020991455.1 of Flavobacterium sp. JAS. Taxonomy (GTDB): domain Bacteria; phylum Bacteroidota; class Bacteroidia; order Flavobacteriales; family Flavobacteriaceae; genus Flavobacterium. Next base: position 406,280 of record NZ_JAJMOX010000006.1, on the reverse strand, counting down.
ACATTGCAATCATGGAAAAGTTAGATTTAGAAAAATTAAAGTATCCAATAGGAAAATTTGAATTCCCACACGAGTATACCTCTGAGTATATTGCAGAAAAAATTGCAGAAATCGAATCTTTTCCTGAAAAATTAAAAAAAGAAACGACTCATCTGACGGATGAACAATTAGACACTCCATACCGTCCTGGCGGATGGACAGTTCGACAGGTCATTCATCATTGTGCCGAAAGCCACATGAATTGCTATATTAGAATAAAATGGGCATTAACTGAAAATAATCCCGTAATAAAAGCTTACGACGAAGTTTTATGGTCTGAATTACATGACAATTTAAATATGCCAATTCAACCAACACTAGCTTTATTAGAAGGTTTGCATTTTAGATTAGCTTATATAATGAAGAATTTATCAGAAGCTGATTTAGAAAAATCATTCATTCATCCGGAAAACAATTCTGAATATAGAATCAAGCAACTTATTGGAACTTATGCTTGGCATGGGAATCATCATTTGGCACACATTACTTCTTTAAAAAAATACAAAAACTGGCAATAATTAAGAAGCTGTATCTTTTTTACACATTGTATATTATTTACCAAAAACAAAAAATCTCTTCGGACGAAGAGATCTTTTGTTTTTTTAATACTTAAGGGATATTTAAATATTTATGCGTTTGAAGTGAAACCCTCCATTTAGGATTGTTCATTACATAATCAACAATCAACGGCGTCATTTCCTCTTTTTTACTCCATTCTGGCTGAAGAAATAAAATTGCTTTATCATTTACAAGTTCAGCTTGTTCTTCAGCAAAGATAAAATCGTGCTTGTTGTAAATAATCACTTTTAATTCATGTGCATTGTCGTATACAGTTTGAGTTGGTAATTTGTTTTTCTTAGGCGAAAGACAAATCCAATCCCAAGTTCCGGTTAACGGATAAGCTCCTGAGGTTTCTATGTGAACTTTTAAATTTTTATCTTTCAATTGCTGCGTTAACAATGTCATATCCCAAGTTAATGGTTCTCCACCTGTAATTACAACAGTATCCGCATAACTTGAAGCATTATTCACAATTAAATCAACACTTGTTGGCGGGTGCAATTCAGCATTCCAACTCTCCTTCACATCACACCAGTGACAACCAACATCACAACCTCCAATTCGTATAAAGTATGCAGCTGTTCCTGTATGAAAACCTTCTCCCTGAATTGTATAAAACTCTTCCATCAAAGGCAACATTGCTCCTTTATTAACTTCTAATTGTATTTCTTTTGATAACATTATTTTATTTTAAAGTGCAAAGATAGTCAATTAAATACGGAACAAAAAAAACCGATAGCTCTTTGAACTATCGGTTTTTATATTTAATTAAAAGTCTTTAATTATTTTAAAGCTTTTACAGATTGTGTTGCGTAAGCGTTAGTAGGATCTAAAACTAAAGTTTTATTGAAATATTCAACAGCTTTAGCTTTGTCAGTATTAGCATAACTTGCTCCGATACTATTATAAGATTCTACAATTTTTTTAACTGTTGCAGGTTTTGCCAATTCTTCAGCACCTTTAGCAGATGTTCTATTGATATACTCTTGGTAGTTTTTAATGATTAACTCATCTTTTTCTAATAAGTTGTTGATTCTACCTTTGTATAAATAAGCCTCATCGTATGTTGGAGAAGCAATCAAAACTCTATCAAAAGCAGCATCAGCTTTAGCTAAACCAGCAGCGTCAATAGCTGTTTTTTCTTTATTTGCGTTTGCATAGTAAAGTGAGATACCATAATATACATTATCGTTCAAATAATTTTTAGATTCTGTATTAGTAGCACTTAACTCATATAAAGCAGCAGCTTGAGTATATTGTTTTTTAGTAAACAGATCTTTACCAAAATCTCCAAGATCTTCAACTGCCAAAGGCTCCATTGCTACAGCTTTTTTAATGTCAGCTAAACCAGCATCAAAAGCTGCTGTATTAACTACACCGTCAGCACCAGTTCCTTTTTTGATTTTAGCGAATCCTAAATATAAATAATCTTTTGCAATTACTTTATTTGTTGGAACTTTTACATAATCTTCTAATGATTTAATAGCTACATCAATGTTTCCATTTTCATAAGCTGAATATCCTAAATATCTGTAAATCCTAGGATTAACTTTATCCAACTCAATCATTTTGTTAGCTTCAGTTTCAAGAGCTTTATAATCTTTTACTAAAATCAAGAAATCAGCATGACGCATTCTTGAATCCAAAGAATAATCAGTAAGACTCAAATACTTCTCGTAGCTAGAAATTGCTTTTTGATAATTTACTTGTTGAGTAGATGGTTTGTTTCTAGCCCATTTGTAATATGTTTCAGCTAATTCTCTGTAAACAGGACCATAATTAGCATCTAAAGCGATAACTTCATTGAAAGATTTAATAGCTTCTTCATAAGATTTAGCACCTTTTAAAAGAACACCCAATTGCATTTTTGCTCTCAAAAGCGTTGGATCTGCAGTAAATGCATCACGATATGCTTTGTAAGCATCATTTTGATTATTTGCCCCGTGATAAGCATCTCCGATCGCTAAAAGTGCAGTAGCATTTTGTGGCTCAATTAACAAAGCTCTTTTTAAAATTGCAACAGCATTTGTGTAATCAGGACTTGTAGAATTCATGTAAGCTCTACCAATGTAAATAAATTCATTTACATCTTTACGCTTCATATCTTTTGCTGCCAAATCAAAATTAGCTTTAGCAGAAGCTGCATTTTTAGCATCAAGATCTAATTGACCTAATCCAATATAATTTAAGTTTTTCTTATCCGCTGCTTCTAATCCATTTAAGTAATAAATTTTAGCAGAATCAACAATAGTTTGATTTAAGTAAATATTACCTAAAACAAAATTAGCTTCACCATCAGAAGGTTTAGCTTTAATGATTGATTTTAATAATGATTTTGCTTTATCAAATTGCTCAGCATCGATTGCCTTCTTAGCTTGGTTGATATCTTGCGCTTTTGCTACAGAAGCTGAAGCAACTAAGGCAAGACTAAAAATTTTAAATTTATTCATCTTTATTGTAATTAATTTATTCTTTATCGTTTATAATTTGACTTCTAATCTTAAGTTTTCTTCCCGGTGTTCTAACTGGCATCAATCCAGATTTCAAAACAATACGTTGACCAATATCTCCAGCAATGAATGAAGCAAAGCCCATTCCTAAACCTGAATATCCCTGACAATTGATAATATACAAATCACGTGCCAAAGGATATTTCCTTAATATAAGATCACTTTGACTTGGATCATAATACTTATCATCATTTAAGCCTTTTACACTTAAAATATTGATTTTTTTTATCGCCTCAATCATACTTGGAGAAGGTTGTGATAACCAATTTACGCCAACTACCCCAATCATACCATCATTCTCAGAAACGAATTTAATAACTTCATCGTTAGTTTTAAAAGAAAAAACACCTGTAGCGGGAATATTTTTCACTTTAGCCAATTCTTTCATATAACGCACTGTACTTGAATTTGGATTATCAAATACCAAACCTTTAATTCTCGGATCAGATTTACCCTGCATAAAATCGATTACAGTTTTCAACGCAATTAATGTATCATTATTGCTCTTGTTTGAAATTAAAGCAATTGCATCTACTGCGAATGAAGTAACTCTCGGATTTATCTTATTCTTTTCAAATCTAGCTTTTTCCTCTTTAGTTAAATCTCTTGTTGTTACAGCTACCTTTGCTTTCAAATTTAACAAATCATTTATAAGTTCTGCTTCTGACTTAGGTGTTACAGAAATATGAGCTTCATAATAAGTTCCTTCAAAAACAGCAATTTGGTCATCTACAATTGGTTTTACAGTTTCATCAACTGTAATATCCATTTTTCCTTTTAAGATTGTTTCTTTATTAGAATCATTCTTGCTTTTTTGGTTACACATGGCAAACAAAAAGACAAAAACAACCAAACCAAAAACTCTACTATATTTTAACATAATTACTCTGCGTTTGAATTAATTAATCTCAAAAAACGTATTGCCGAATATACTATCAACAAACCACCAAAAGCATATCTGTATTTTGGCTCCCAGTCTAACGGAAGCTTTTCCCAAAACATAATCATTAAACCCAGCACAAGATATATTAAAAAAAACAGTATTCCTAAAACAAGAAGAAATCGCTCTTTGAGCGATTTCTTCTGAATATTATTAAGCATATCTTTTAACATTATTCTGCAGATTGAATAGTAATAGGAAGAGAGTAAAGAACCCTAACTTTTTTACCATTTTGCTCGCCAGGAGTCCATTTTGGACATTTTTTAAGAACACGAATTGCTTCTGCTCCTGTACCATAACCGATATCCCTTAAAACTTTAATGTCGGTTAATGAACCGTCTTTTTCAACTACAAACGTAACGTAAACTTTACCTTTTAAACCTTCTTCTTCCGGAGTCTTGTAATTGTTTCCTACGAATTTGTAGAATTTTTCAATTCCTCCAGGGAAGTCTGGTTTTACTTCGATACCAGCTGTGTTATATACTTGGTTATCTTCTTCAACTACTGCAGCAGTTCCAGTACCTACTGGCTCATCAACAGTTAAAACTGCATCCGGATCTCCTTTGATAGTTTCTGAACCAACTTTTTTATCTTTAAGCTCCTCAATTTTTGGAGGATCTTCAGTAACTTCATTTGCTTTAGCAACAACCGGTTTCACAAACTTCACCTGATCCACTTTTGGTGGTGGTGGTGGTGGTGGTGGTTGGTTAGGCTTTACTTCCTCTTTTTTAGGAGGTAGCTTTATTGTCGCGATCTTAACATTGTTGTTAACATCATCATCAGAAGAATCTGGCAAAAAACTAGCAATAAGAGGAGCTGCAACAGCAAAGCTAAAAATAACAGAACCTATGATAAGAGCTCTAACGGTAGTTTTACCGTTTGATTTTCTTAACTCATATGCACCATATATCTTATTACGCCCTTCGAATACGATATCAAGCCACTGATTTTTAATTATATCTAATTTCATTTTTCTTGATTTTAGTGTATTACAACAAAATTAATTTTGTTTATCTATTAATTTTGTTTCCTCTGGAGAAAATTCAGGTACAATTGCATACGTAGAAACTCCAGTAATAGCCATCTCATCTAAAATATCAACCAAATTACGGTAATTTGATTTTTTAGTTGGTTTGATAATAACTATAATTCCATTCTTAGGTTTCCCTAAAGATGCAGAATAAGCTAAGACTTCTCTTTTTTGCTTCAACAATTCTCTTCTAATCCCATCTTTTCCATATGCAATATCTTTTGGACCAACCTTAGGAGTTGCCAATAATCCCATATAGTAAACCATCTTATTATTTTCTCCCAACATCACAGTCATTGTACGATTCTCATCGACTTTAACCGGTGGAGTTTTATCATCCGGATCTTTATCTGGAAGAGACAAGTCCATTGATTGAGGTTTTGACAACGTCGTGGTCAACATAAAGAATGTGATCAATAAGAAAGCTAAATCTACCATCGCAGTTAAATCTACTTTAGAATTTTGCTTTTTACTTCTTACTTTACCACCTTTTCCGCCACCACCGTCGCCGGTATTTAATTCAGCCATTTTAGTGTATCTTTTTTAATTAAAAGTCTTTTCCTCTCGTACCTGTAACTAAGTTAAAGGAATTGATTTTCTGATCTTGTAAAATATCCATAATCTTTTTGATTTGTGGATATTGTTCTTTAGCATCGCCTTTTATTGCAATCTGCAATTCTTTATCATCAATGTCAATTGCAGCTCTTCTTGAAACCAGCAACCATTCTTTTAATTGATTATCTAAAGAATCGATTGGAATACCAGGTTGATCTGCTTTCACTCTATCAGACGCTTTCATAGCAATGATCTGCTTTAAATTTGCAACTGGAACACCGAAGTCATCCATTAAAGCAAATTTAGTTTTATCATCTTCTGAAAAAGTCACACCGAATTTTGCACCCATTCCTTCAAGAGTTTTTTTACGAATCTCTCTTCCTTTGATGTCAAAAAACACTTTGCTTTTCCCGTCTTTCCCTTTTCCTACTGTAATAATTGCCAAATCAGTATCAGGCAATTTAAATTCAGCAACAGAAGCAGGCATATCTACAGGAAGTGCTTCAGGCACCTTAGCAGTTGCGGTCAAAATAAAGAACGTAAGCAAAAGGAACGCAACATCACACATGGCAGTCATATCTGTCGATGTTGACTTTTTTTTCATTTTTAATTTAGCCATTCTCTTTTTATTTTTATTTTGATATAATTAAACTAGTTAATTATAATATCAAAAATTAATTATTGTTTTAAACTTCCTCTGAATCTTCTGTAAGTGTTTACGATAGTAACACCTGCCTCATCGATAGAGTAAGTTAAATCATCAATTTTAGCAGTAAAGAAGTTATAAGAAACGATTGCTAAGATTGAAGTAGAGATACCTGTTGCAGTGTTGATAAGTGCTTCAGAGATACCTGTTGCAAGAGCAGCTTGATCTGGAGTTCCAGCAGAAGCTAACGCACCAAACGCTTTAATCATACCTGATACAGTTCCTAATAATCCACCTAAAGTTCCTAATGATACTAAAGAAGAGATAATAGTCATGTTTTTTTCTAACATTGGCATTTCTAATGAAGTTGCCTCTTCGATTTCTTTGTGGATTACTTCTGAAGCCTCTTCACTGTTGAAACCTTCTTTTTTAACATCTTGATATTTAATCAAAGCAGATTTAATTGCATTTGCAACTGAACCTTGTTGTTTGTCACATGAAGCGATAGCAGCCTCGATGTTTCCTTCTTTGATACTTCCTTGTACATTTTTCATAAATGCATCTAAGTTACTTTTTCCAGCAGCTTTACCGATAACGATAAATCTTTCAATAGAGAAAACAACAACCATTAAAAGCATACCTAATAATACTGGTACGATAAAACCTCCTTTATATACTGTACCTAATAAATTCAGTGGATGACCTTTTTCTGCATCTCCTCCTTCGAAGTTAGCAGTATCTCCCATAACTACTTTCCAAAGAAACACCCCAACTAAAATACATGCAACAATAATGATTCCTGTAATCATTCCTCCTCCATTTGAAGTGCTTTCTTTTTTAACTTTAACGTTTGCCATTTTTTTTAATTTTAATAGTTTTAAATAATTTTATTTTTTAGTTATATTTAACTTGTAGAGGAGCAAATTTATACGTTTAGTTTAAATAAAAAAACTTTTTTTAATTTAATTGAACGAAATTTAACGTCAATTTAAAAAATATCTCATTAAATTGCCCACGTCATTTTCTAGATAAAACAAAAAAAAGGACGATTAATGGGAAAATTACAACGTTTTAGTAAATATTCAAACATTCCTTTGATATCTTCTTAAAAAGTTGCGAAATTATTTTTTATATAATTTTCAATCGAAAAAAGCTTTTTCTTACTAAAAAAAACGATCTAAAAATGTTAAAAAACAAAGCAATACTCTTATAATCATCTAAATTACAAATAAAAACATGAATAAAAAAGACAATTTCATTCAAGATATAAACAATGGCTATTTATCTAAAGGTGATAGCATCATTCTAGGAGGCGCTATTTTAGATGGAGAGCCAATAGCTGAGGCACACGTCAAAATTCCCCTAAAAACTTTAAACCGCCACGGATTGATAGCAGGCGCTACCGGAACCGGGAAAACAAAAACAATACAGGTTTTTTCTGAGCAACTCTCAAATGCTGGGATTCCGGTTTTGATGATGGATATAAAAGGAGATTTTAGCGGAATTGCCAAAGAAGGAAAAGAGGAAGGTTTTATTACAGAGCGACATACAAAAATAAACATACCTTATAATGTAGCTTCTTTTCCGGTTGAATTGATGTCTTTATCAAAACAAAACGGAGTTCGCCTTCGTGCTACGGTTTCTGAATTTGGCCCTGTGTTATTTTCTCGTATTTTAGATTTAAATGATACTCAGGCCGGAGTAGTATCTGTTATCTTTAAATATTGCGATGACAATCAAATGGCTTTATTAGATTTAAAAGACATTAAAAAAGTCATTAATTATATTACCGAAGAAGGCAAAGATGAAATTGCAGCCAGTTATGGGAAGATTTCGACTGCGACGACCGGAACAATTCTTAGAAAGATAATTGAACTGGAACAACAAGGCGGAGATTTGTTTTTTGGAGAAACATCTTTTGAAACAGATGACTTGATGCGTATTGACGAAAACGGAAAAGGTTACGTAAATATCATCCGCTTGACGGATATTCAGGACAAGCCAAAATTATTCTCGACTTTTATGTTGAGTTTACTAGCCGAAATTTACCAGAAAATGCCCGAAAAAGGAGATGCTGAACAACCTGAATTGGTCATTTTTATTGACGAAGCACATTTAATTTTTAGCGAAGCCAGCAAAGCTTTACTGGAACAAATTGAAACTATCGTAAAACTGATCCGTTCAAAAGGTGTTGGTATTTATTTTGTAACTCAAAATCCAATGGATGTACCAAGCGGAGTTTTGGCACAATTAGGATTAAAAATTCAGCATGCACTTAGAGCTTTTACCGCTAATGACAGACAAGCGATAAAAAAGACTGCCGATAATTATCCTACTTCTCCTTATTATAAAACGGATGAGTTACTGACTAATTTAGGAATTGGAGAAGCTTTGGTTACAGCGCTTAACGAAAAAGGGATTCCAACGCCGCTTGTTGCAACAATGATGCGCGCACCAATGAGTCGAATGGATATTTTGACCGCTGACGAAATCGAAGAAATAAACAACAAATCGAAACTCGTTAAAAAATACATTGAAGAAATTGATCGCGAAAGCGCTTACGAAATGCTGAACAAAAAAATTGCCGATGCAGTTCAAGCCAGCGCAGAGCAAGAAGAGGAAGTGCCAACAAGATCCTCAAAATCTGAACCAAGCACAGCAAGTGTTGTTGGAAAATCTGTATTGAAAGTCGTAACGAGTGCTACTTTTATCAGAGGTGTTTTTGGTGTATTGTCAAAAATGTTCAAGAAGTAAATTCAATATCAAAAATCAATTACAATATCAATGTCAAATTTTAAATTGAATTTTGATATTGTAATTGACATTGAATTTTATTTCTGCAACAACTCGAGAATCTTATTTTCGATTTCAGGAGTGTTCCAGATGTTTTCGATATTATCAGTTCGTAAAACTTTTTCCATGATCTCGTTTTGGAAATCTCCAATAGCCAAAGCTTCGGTATACGGACGGTCACTAAAAGTTACACGACTATAAAGCGGAATCCATTTATCAGGATGCTTATCAGAGAATGCTTTTTCTATTTTCTTTTGTAATAAGAATTTTTCATCAGCCGTTTTCGTGCTCATTTCCATGAAATTGCGATACGAAAGTTCAGCAATTGCATCAGCATTTGGTTTACGTGAGATTTGATATTCAGAGAAAATCTTTTTCCAGTCATCTCCATATTTTTCAATCATTTCGTGTAAAACCGTAATATCCTCAAAACCTGCATTCATTCCTTGTCCGTAAAACGGAACAATAGCATGACAGGCATCTCCAATTAAAGCAATTTTATCTTCATAAGTCCAAGGGAAACATTTCATCGTTACCAAAGTACTTGTTGGATTCTTAAAGAAATCCTCTGCCAACTTCGGAATCACTTCAATTGAATCAGGGAAATTTTTCGTAAAGAAATCCTCCACCATTTTACGATCTATCAACGAAGCAAAAGAATTTTCACCCTCAAAAGGCATAAACAAAGTACATGTAAAACTTCCGTCTAAATTAGGAAGTGCGATTAACATATATTCTCCTCTCGGCCAAATATGAAATGAATTTTTATCTAATTTATGTGTAGCGTCGGCATTTGCCGGAATATTTAATTCTTTATATCCCATATTCAAAAATTCCTGCGAATAATTAAACATGCTTTGACGTTGCATTCTGTGTCTGATTCTCGAAAAAGCACCATCGGCACCAAAAACCATATCATATTTTTTCTCCTCCCACTCTCCTCTTTCTGTTTCGCCAATATGCAAAGTAGCATCGCTTAACGTTACATCCCAGATTTTTTGGTCGAACAAAAACTCCGCTCCCGCTTCTTCAGCAAGATCAATCATTTTCCTGTTCAGAGTTCCTCTGGAAATCGAATAAATCGACTCACCTTCCTGTCCGTAATTCTGAAAATTGAGTTTATCAACCAAATGAATCGCACGTTTGTCCATCGGAATTGCGATTTCCCGCACCGAATCACCAACGCCAACGCCATCAAGCGCTTTCCATCCACGATTAGACATAGCCAGGTTAATAGAACGACCCGAAAAATTAATTTTGCGAATATCAGGACTACGATCATAAACATGAACGGTGTGACCTGCTTTTTTAAGATAAATTGCCAATAGTGATCCTACTAATCCAGAACCTACAACAGCAATTTTTAGTGAAGTTTGCATCAAGAAAAATCTAAATATAAGATCGTAAAAATAAGTAATAATTCTACAAGAGCTTAAAAATAAAGGAAATATTTATGATTTATATGGGCATGACCCGCGGAAAAAAGCGGGTCGGGCTTTCGGCTATATTCCCGATTAACAAAAACTACGACTAAAAAGCCTTGTTTTCTAAATCGGGAGATACTGCTTCTATCACTCATGCAGTACTTGTTTTCATAACAAAATCCTGTTTTTAATGATTTATTAGAAATCCGAAAAAGATTACTTTCGTTAAAGATATAATCTCGCGAAGACAAAGTGAATTTCTCGCAAAGACGCAAAGGCGCCAAGTTTTTTTTATAGCCACATATTAAAATGATTAAAAAAAATCTGCTCAATCTGCAAAATCTGCTTGAAAAAACTTTACGCCCTTGTGGCTTTGTGGCAAAACTATAACCAAACCAATCCTATGAACAACAAATTATTACAATCAGACATTATTCTGGAAAACGAAAAAGCACTATTACTTCCTTTTGAAAACGAAAGAAACATCGAACTAAAAGAAATCATTTTCGACGATGAAATCTGGAAATATATGGGAATGTACGTTCTAAACGATAATGACTTCGAAAATTACATTCAAAACACCTTAAAACAAAAAGCCGACGGGATTTGTTATCCATTTTTAATCATTGACAAAGCCACAAACAAAGTTGCCGGAAGTACACGTTATGGTTATCTAAACCACACAAGTCAAAAATGCGAAATTGGCTGGACTTGGCACGGAAAAGAATTCCAAGGAACGGGTTTAAACAAAGCTTGTAAATATGAATTATTAAAGTTTGGTTTCGAAAACATACAATTCAAAAGAATACAATTCAGCGCTGATTTGGAGAACAAAAAATCACAACGAGCAATTGAAAAGTTAGGTGCGGTTAAAGAAGGGATCTTTAGAAACAATTATGTCGATTCTGAAGGAAAAAGTAAAGATGATGTTTATTATAGTGTGATTTTGGAGGAATGGGAAAATACTAAGCGAGAATATTTTCAGGAAATTAGCAGAACGAACGTTAGATAATAGCTAAAGAAAAAAATAGTATTTTAGCCTTGAGTAATATCATTATTAATCACTCCAAAAATCATCAATCAAAATCAAACCAAATGAAAAAATCAATCCTTCTATTTGCAATTCTCCTATTAACTTTTGCAAAGATTTCTGCGCAGGCAGAAATTAAAACTCCGTATGGAAACAATCCCGAAGCCGGACATTATAAAGAAATCAACGGCTTTAAAATGTATTATGAAGTTTATGGAACTGGAGAGCCTCTGGTTTTGCTTCATGGCAATGGCGGTTCGATTAAAGGTCATACACGCCGAATTGAATATTTCAAGCAAAAATTTCAGGTTATAGCCATTGATAGTAGAGGTCATGGAAAATCTATCGACGATTCAAATAAACAATTGAATTATGTTCAAATGGCTGATGATGTTAGTGTTTTATTAGATTCTCTTAAAATTAAAAACGCTAATATTTGGGGTCAGAGCGATGGTGGAATTCTGGGCCTTTTATTAGCAATTAATCATCCAGATAAAACAGCTAAAGTAGCCACTTTTGGTGCCAATATATTTCCTGGTAAAAAAGCTATTTTTAACGAAATTGATCAAATGGTTATGGACACTTTAAAAACAACAAAAGATCCTCATACCAAAAATCTTTATACTTTATTAGCTTATCAGCCCAACATTAGTGAGAAAGATTTGCAAAAAATTAAATGCCCTGTTTTAATTATGTCCGGCGACAGAGATGTTATAAGATTAGAGCATTCGATAAAAATCTTCAATAATATTGAAAATTCCAACTTCTTCGTAATGCCCGGCGCTACTCATTTTGGTGCTTATGAAAAACCGGAACTTTTTAATCTGGTTTTAATGAGTTTTTTCACTGAGCCTTTTAAGAAAACATCAAGCGTAGAATTATTTACAGGAAAAAAATAAGAGCCAAACAATCATTCAATAACATAATAATCTCCAAATGAACCTATATTCAGAATATTATGTAAGTGAAAATTGCGAGCGGTTTGTCAACAAAATTTGGTATCTCGATAACAGCATCGGCGAAAGCCTTATCGAAAACAAACTTGTTTTACCTAACGGCTGTTTTAATCTCGCAATTGTGAGCGGAAATGCGATTGAAGTTCATACAAGTAAGAACAAATACACGATGAACGAAGGTTTTTACTTCTGTTCGCAAATGACCAATAAAGTTTTGGTTAATATTCAGCCCAAAACTAAAATTACGATAATACAATTGCACGCTTGGACACTTTCGATGTTTCCTATTTATGATTTGAGCAATTTTACAGATTCTATTCTCAAAATCGATCAAATCGAATTGCCTTTCAAAACTAAAATTGATTCGGGTTTAAACAGCGATATTTCGGAATTAATAAATACACTGAATACTTATTTTGAAGAATTAAGTTTTTCAAATCCTGTTAAAAACCAAATCGAAAAAATTTGCGAGATTATAAAATTTCACAACGAAGAAATTACGGTTTCGGAAATCGGGAAAAGCCTAAATGTTTCTCAACGATTGCTGCAGATTAAGTTTAAAACCGCAACCGGACTTACGATTAAAAATTACATTCAGATTCTGAAATTCAGAAAATCGGTCGATCAAATGGTGAATTCTGATTTAGAAAAACTAAAATTAACCGATGTGGCACTTTATAATAAATATTTTGATCAGTCGCATTTTATAAAAAAGTTTAAAGATGTGACCAAAACAACTCCAAAAATGTTCAATTCAAGTTTGTATTTTCTTTCACAAAAAAGATAAGATTTCGCATTTGTACAATTTTGTGAGTAATGATTAAACTAATATTGCAAAATCATCAATCAAATCAATCACAAATGAAAATCAACAAATCATTCTTCCATTTCAAAGCAATTTTAATTGGAATCTTACTTTTTCAAGTTCAAATTGGCTTTTCTCAAGAAGAAAAAAACTCAGAATTGTACAAAACTATAATGTCAAAAGATAGCCTTCTTTTTAATATCGGCTTTAATACTTGCGACGTATCTCAGTTTGAAAATCTTTATAGCGAGAACTTTGAATTTTATCACGATAAAGACGGCCCTTCTGACAAAGCTGTTTTTTTAACCAATCTTAAAAAGGGCTTGTGCCGCTCGACCGACACTTATAGAGCCAGAAGATATTTAGTACCTAATAGTACTGAAATATATCCGCTTTATAATAAAGGTGTTTTGTATGGTGCAATGCAAATGGGTATTCATCAATTTTACGAAAAATCAGTTGGGAAAAATGAGTCTCTTGCAGATGCAAAAGAAAAATTTGGCAGCACGGCACGATTTACCCATGTCTGGCTTTTAGAAAATGGTGTTTGGAAATTGAGAAGATCTTTTAGTTATGATCATCAAGAGACTAATACGGCAGGCACAAAATCGGATCTTTTTGATAACGATCAGGAAATTCAAAAATGGTTAACACAAAACAATGTTCCAACCTTGGGAATTGGCGTTATCAACAACGGAAAACTACAGGAAATAAAAGTTTTTGGCGAACTTAAAAAAGGAATTACAGCGCCATATAACACGATTTGGAATGTTGCTTCGTTGACAAAACCTGTAACGGCAATAGTTGCCTTGAAACTCGTAAGTGCAGGAAAATGGGATCTTGATGAACCACTTTACAAATATTGGACAGATCCGGATATTGCAAATGATCCAAATACTAAACTCTTAACAACAAGAATTATCCTAAGCCATCAAACGGGTTTCCCGAATTGGAGATTTATGAATGAATCAGGCAAACTGGATTTTAAATTTAAACCCGGCACAAAATATCAATATTCTGGCGAAGGGTTAGAATATTTGAGAAGAGCGCTTGAAAAGAAATTCCACAAAACATTAGATCAACTGGCGAATGAATTAGTTTTTCAGCCTCTAAAAATGACCGATACACAAATGATCTGGAATGATAAAATCGATCTTTCAAGATATGCCATTAATTATGACAATAAAGGAAATGCTTATGAGCCTACTAAAAATAATACAGCAAACGCTGCCGATGATTTATTAACGACGATTAAAGATTACGGAACATTTTTGTGCAGCGTAATGAACAGCGACGGATTAAGCAAAAAAGTTTTTGACGATATGACTTCACATCAGGTCGAAACGAAGAAAAACAAATACTTTGGACTTGGATTTGAAATCTATGATTTAGGAAACAATGATTATGCATTATCTCACGGCGGCGCAGACAAAGGCGTTCAGACCATTGTAATATTACTTCCGAAGACAAAACAAGGTTTGGTTATTTTTACCAATGTTGACGATGGTTATAAGGTTTATGAAAAAATAGTGAATCATTATTTGGGTGAAAACGGAAAGAAAATAATTGAGATAGAAACGAAATAAGCACAAGTCAAAAAAATCAGGCATTAACAAAATCCTAATTATGAAACTCATGATAAAACTATTTATCCTTATACTATTATTTTTAACTCAAGTAGTTTTTGCCCAAACGAACAATGAAGTTCTAAAAATGGCTGCTTTGAAAACAGAAATTATCAAAATGGATAGTTTGCTTTTTTCAGTTGCATTCAATCAATGCGACACTACGCTTTTCAAAAAAATAATTGCCGACGACATCGAATTTTACGATGACCGCTCCGGATTAAATACTTCTAAAGGAAATGAGATAAAATCTTTAATCTCAAAATGTGTGATGGCTAAAAAACTGACCCGAAAATTAAACTCCTGCACAATTGATAAATTAGGTGATTTTGGAGCTGTGCAATTGGGCGAACATACATTCTATTTTGATGGTAAACCGGAAGGCACCGGAAAGTTTGTTCATATTTGGGAACGAACTGGTAATGATTGGAAATTAAAAAGAATTGTTAGTTACGAGCATAGACCTATTAAAAAATAGCTCTTCAAACCTGTTGTAATTCCGCATTAGCAAACGTATTTGAAAAAAAATTGATTAAAACTGAAACCAAATGATCTTTTTGTTGTCTATTAAGATTAAAGCATCGTTAAAAACTTTGCTTTAATTTGTAATTTCGTTTAACAAATTAAATTACAAACGTTTACAGAGTTTCAGTCATCCAATCAAAAAATCAAACAACGTTTTAATAATCTTAATTACTAATCATCAATCATCATGAAAAAACCAATCAAACTTATTGCACTCAGCGCAATTCTTTTATTTTTCACAATCACTATTAACGCTCAGGATAAGGCCAAACAAATAGACCAGCTTTTGAGTAAATACAACGAATACGGACAATTTAACGGATCTGCGCTTGTATCTCAAAACGGAAAAATTATTCTGAAAAAAGGATACGGTTTTGCTAATATGGAATGGGACATCCCAAATCAAGGCAATACTAAATTTAGATTAGGCTCAATCAGCAAACAATTTACCTCTTTACTAATTGTAAAATTAGCCGAAGAAGGAAAAATTAAACTCGATGTGCCAATTACAACTTACTTACCGGATTATCCGAAAGCAAATGGTGATAAAATCACGATTCATCATTTACTAACACATACTTCAGGAATTCCGAATTATACTTCTTTCCCAAATTTCTTTAAAGATGTAAGCCGAAATCCATATACTCCCGAAGAGTTTGTAAAAACATTTTCGAGTATGCCTCTTGACTTTACTCCTGGCGAAAAATTCAGTTACAGCAACTCGGGGTATTTTGTATTGGGATACATTATCGAAAAAATCACCGGAAAATCATACGAGCAAAATTTGCAGGAAACTATTTTTACTCCATTAAATATGGTAAATACAGGTTATGATCACAGTGATATTATCACAAAAAACAGAGCTGCGGGTTATGAGAAAAAAGGTAAAATAATTGTAAATGCTTCATATATCGATATGAGTCTTCCGTATGCTGCGGGTTCTTTATATTCTACTGTCGAGGATTTATATCTTTGGGATCAGGCACTTTATACCAACAAATTACTTTCTTCAGCATCAATGGCCCTTATGTTTAAACCATATATTGCTGCAGGCGGAGATGATTTTTATGGATACGGGTGGTTTACCAATGAAGAAACCATTGGAAAGAGTACTACCAAAATAAGAATCGTAGAACATGGTGGAGGAATCAACGGCTTTAATACAGTGATTTCACGCATTCCTGCTGATAAAAACTTAGTTGTTTTATTGAACAATACCGGCGGAACTGTTTTAGGCGAAATGAATAGTGCTATTAGAGCAATCTTGTACGATCAGGCTTATGATCAACCTAAAAAATCATTGGCATTTGAACTCTTGGATGTTTACACACAAAAAGGAGCTGCAATTGGAACAGATACTTATAAAAAATTGAAAAACGATCCTACTTATGGCATTAAAGAAAATGACATAAACCAAGTGGGTTATCAATTATTACAATCCGGAAAAAAGAAAGAAGCTATAGAAGTTTTTAAAATTAATGTAGAAACTTTTCCTAAATCAGGCAATACTTATGACAGTTTAGGCGAAGCTTATCTGGCTGATGGAGATAAAACACTGGCTATTACAAATTATAAAAAATCAGTAGAACTTGATCCAACAAACGAAAATGGAAAAAAAGTTCTTGTCGAAATTTCTAAAAAATAGTACTTATAAGACAAGTATTCAAGGACAGCAATCCTAATTCTTACTTACTCTGGTAGTTCTGGTTTATGACCAAAATTATCAGAGTTTTTTTATTTGAAATTGCATTTTCTGATTCCATATTTAGTATAAAAAAACTATTTTAGCACTGCCAAAACAAATCTAAAATTACAACTGTTATAGCTGTAATTTATACCAAATATTAACCTATGAAAAAATTAAAGAAGCAAACTCTTTTAGTGTTATTAGTATGCATGTTTATTCCGGTTGCTGTTATTTCTCAAACAGCTGCGCCAAAAGTAGCAATGCCTACACAGCAAAATAAAATCATAATCGACAAAATTGTAGAAGCTACACATTACAAAAACTACGTTGTAGACTTTTGTTTAACTACTATAAACGAAGCCGCTGCTACAGAAAAATGGAACGATCAAAAAACAATTGAAACTACAGAAAGCATCAATTATAAAAACTTTAGAGATGCTGTTTATAATATGTTTGCTTTTTATAACGAAATAGATCTGGAGACATTATTGAAAAAGTATCAAAAAGACACTGCATATCAAACTGCAAATGTCATGACCACTAACGATGCCTTAGCTTACAATCTTGAGATATTTGCTAATGATGTTGTTCGTGGAAGATATATTTCTAAATAAAGGTTCAGAGCTGCAAAGGTTCAAAGGGACAGAGGTTTAAAACCTAAAATCTTTGTCAAAGTTTTAAACTTTGACAAAGATTGCCCAAACTTGAAACCTGAAACTTTAAAGAATCTAAACCTACTCCCCTTTCGGTTTTAAAACCAATTTTGTCGAAGTTTTAATAATCTCCTCTTTATTCAATTTCATCTTTCTGAATTTTCCAGCATTGTACATTTCCGCCTGATCATCATAATGTTTACTGAATGGATTTCCGGATTGTCCCGTTGGCAGAATACTCCAACTATTTTCGATATCTGAGAAATCTACAATTCGTCTGGTCGAAGGCCCGCCTTTTGTATGGTATTTACCTTCTTTATTAAATCCGAAGAACTGATTATTTATTACTTCATTTGCCCCTGGATCAGCAAATGGTCCAACATTAAATAATCTTCGTAAAGCTGCCACTTTTCCTAACGGATGCTCGTGTTCTACCGTATGTACTTTGCCCCAATTCCAATCGGCAACCTGAGTTCCTAATTGTATCTGAAGTGCTGCAATAGCTTCATGAAATGATTTTGAAACAATTTCGCTTCTGGTTTCTTTTACGTTTTTAGTTTTAATATTATCCCACCAAACCGAGTTTTCATTCTCGATTTGTCTGGCAATAATTTGTTTTCCTAAAGAAGTATCCAGAAATAAAGTAAAATTATCGGCACCCATTTCATCTTCAAAAGTATTTTTCAGATATAAATAAATCCATTTGTTGTAAATCGTTGGCGCAACATCTTCCAAATTATTAGTTCCTTTCCAGGATTTCAAAACTTCAATCGCTTCTTTTTCTTTTGCCGATATTGAGTTATTGTTTACATTCGAAATCAAACTCTGAACCACACCAGGAGAAACTGGCGAAGTATTATCAAAAATCATTTTACTGATCGTTTCTTTATCCCAATCTGATTTTGCATCCATTAAGCTCGAAATTCTTTTTGCACGATCTTCCGGCAAATAATATCCTGGATATAAAAATCCGTCAATTGCTTCCGGCTGATTATTTGCAGAATAAACATAACCCCATTTTGGATTTTCGGCTGATGGATTCTTCGAGAAATCCAGATATTCTTTGATATCATCTTTACCACTTGCACCATCCAGAATAAGAAACGTATTTACTCCCTTATCATGTTTATAAAGTGTTCCTGTTGCCCACCAAGCCACATTTCCTTTAGCATCGCCATACATTACATTCAATCCTGGTGCGGCAACCAATCCTACTGCTTTTCTAAAATCGTCTTTACTTTTAGCATGCGAAAGTCCATAAACTGCATCCAAAATTTTGATTGGCTGTTGGGTATAAATCCATGACATCGCAATTGGGTTTTTCTTATCTAAACGATCTAAAACATCATTCATAATTGGTCCATGTCGGCTTGATTTAACTGTCAAAACCACATCCGACGTATCTTTTACTTTTATCGTTTTTGTACTGGTTTCATAAGTTGCAAAACCAGTTGGCGTTTGATATTGATTTGGATCTCCCGCTTTATTCTTTTCCTGATAAAAATCGATATCATCATTTTCGAACATCGTCAAACCATAAGCATAATTGCGATTATGGGCCAATAACGGATATGGTGTTCCTGCCAAATAACATCCGTACAATTCAAAATCAGGTGTAATCAAATGCGCTTCGTACCAAGTTCCAGGCTGCGAGAAACTAATATGTGGATCATTGGCAAAAATCACTTTTCCGCTTTTTGTTTTATGAGGTCCGGCAACCCAACTGTTACTTCCCACAAATGGCGGAATTGGAGAATTATCCAATAATGCTGCTACAGATTTTGAAATCGTAGTGTATTCATCCATATTCTCTTTAGAAATCTTGATTCTAGTAGTATTGAACTCGCCTTCAATTCCTAAATCTTTCAAATATTCGACACCATATTTATTACGAACAAAAGTCAATAAAGGATCAGTTTTTTGAGCCATTGCAAAACTAAAAGACATATATCCAAAAATATTATAAACGTCTTTTATCGTAAACTTTTCCTTTTTCACCCCAATCAAAGTAAACTCAATCGGCGTTACACCTTCCTCTAAATATTGATTAATTCCGTCAAGATACGCCATTGTCATTTTATAGCTCTGACTGTTTTTGTCTAATTTGGCAATGGCTTTCGCCGAAGCTTCTTCGATACCAATTCCGGAGAAAAATTTATCATTTTTAAGCGCAACAGATCCAAAGATTTCAGACAATTTTCCGGGTGCAATTCTACGAAGTAATTCCATTTGCCATAATCTTTCCTGCGCATGAACATAACCAAGAGCTGTCATCGCATCCTTTTCCGAATCGGCATAAATATGAGGAACTCCAAAATCATCAAAATAAACCGTGGTTTCTTTCTGGAGATTTTTCAACTGAACCTCGCCTTCATACTTGGGCTTTAAATGAAAAATATAGGCACATAAACCTATTCCAAGAACAACAATCAAAACGAATAAAACCAGCAGAATTCTTTTAATTTTTCTCATATTTATAAAAAAGTATAATAGTAAATGATTCTCTAATGATGTAACTTAAAGCTAAAATACTGTAAGAAACATCGCTTTTAAAAGTCTAAATTTATGTATTTAAAACCAATACTATAAATGTCTGTCTATAAAAAAATAGCAATCTGTATAATTCCCCTTCTCTTTTTTGTGATTTTAGTCAATATTGGTCTTAATTATTGGATAAAAAAACAATTACCAATCATTATACACGAGAAAAACAAAACTGCTTATAATATTAATTACGAAAAAATCGAAGTATCGCTTTGGTCGAGAAATATCGATGCACAAACCTTATTGGTTTACCCAAAAAACCAACCAGAAAACAGTAAAACAAAAATTGGTATATACTCCAAAATAGAATCCATTAGCATTAAACATTTTAATATTTGGAATTTAGCTTTTCACGATATTATTCAGGCCGAAAGCATTACGATTAATAAAGCGCGAGTGATTTTATACAAAAAAGACGAGAAGCTTATCAACAATCGCAATAGTATCGAAACCCAAATAATTGAACCTTTCCATAAAATAATTGCTGTTTCTAATATTTATCTCAATGAAGGAAGTGTTGATGTAGTTTCTTTAAAAAATGATAAACCCATTTTCAGCATTAAAAATATCCTTTTGAAACTGGAAGGAATTTTAATTTCTGATGCCACATTAAAAGAAAAAATTCCAATGCATTTCGAAAAATATGTTTTAATCTGTGATAGTCTTTATTATAAGCCGAATGCATTTTATCATATGAATATTGGCAAAATCAGTATGCAAAATCGTTTTTTAAGAATTAAGAATTTCTCTTATTTACCAGAGTTCAACAGGAAAGATTTTGTTCGAAAACTAGAAAAGGAGAAAGACATTTATACGATAAAACTCGACTCGGCAGATATTGAAAAAATGGATTGGGGTTTTAAAAATGATCGTTTCTTTTTTAAAGCAAATTCGATTGTTGCTAATCGTGTTGAAGCTAATATTTATAGAAATAAAATACCGAAAGATGATTTGAGTAAAAAATACCTCTACAATGCTTTATTGCGAAAAATTAAGTTTCCGCTTCAAATCGATACCGTTCAAATTCTTAAATCAAAATTGATTTATGAAGAAGAAATTGATTTCGCAAAAGGCCCCGGAGTTTTAAATTTCGATCATTTTAATATGCAAATTACTAATATAAAAAGCGGTTTTGGACTAAAGGAAACTGCTGATGTAAAAATAAAAGTGAATTGTCAGTTCATGAAAACATCACCTTTAGAAGTTGATTGGAGCTTTAATGTTCTGGATCAAAAAGACAGTTTTCATATTCAGGGAACTATCTCGAATTTTAATGTAGCAGCAATGGAGAGATTTACAAAACCCTACATAAACTCTTCGTTTACGGGAACTTTCGACAAATACCGCTTCAATTTTTATGGAAATGATAATACCGCAAAAGGAAATGCTTCACTGGAATATGATAACTTAAAAGTAAAATTGTATCAAAAGAAACATCGCGAAAAAGAAGCTAAACTAAAAACGGCAGTCGCCAATTTATTGCTAAAAAATGACTCAGGAGACGAAAGTAAAAAAGCTGACGTTGAACTTAATCGTATTCCCGAAAAGTCGTTTTATAACTTTTTATGGAGAAGCATTGCAGAGTCTTTAAAGAAGATTTTGATTTGATATTTTTTTTTCGCCACGAATTTCACGAATTTTCACGAATTAATATTTTGCTCCCTCTAAATCAAATTAGTGAAAATTCGTGGCAACCTTTCTCTTATAAAAATTTCAACCATTTATAAACCTGATAATTATCAGGTTTATAGTAAATTCTTTTTCTAACATTTGTTTCTATTTTAATTTAAATACAAATGACAAAAAAGCCTTTGCATACTTTTCATATTCCCGTAATGGGACTCGCATATACGATTGACAGCCCAATTAGAGTGGCACAATACGGTATTTCGTCTGTTGTCTCTATCGCTGATGACGATTTAATTGAAAAGATGCGTAATTTTTATAGTACGAAGTTTAATTTTCCGTACGAAGAGATAAGTCAGAAATTTCACGACTATAGAGCACAAAGAATTACATCCTATCTTAATTTAGTAGATAAAATTGTAAAAGATAAATTTGAACATTTTAAAACTGAATTGATAGAAAGCAAAGCTGCTGTAGAAAATTATATTGCGATGTTACCCAATACTTCAGACATCAAAAAAGGTTTTCAGAATTTGCTTGAAGATGGAATTTCTTTCAAAGAAAATATTCAAAGTTATATCGAATCACATCTTTCTCCGGGGCTAATTGATGTAAATATCATGACAAAACTGGACAAAGACAATTTCGACAAAAACGAACAGCTTCCTATCGAATTTAATGATGCTCACGCAGCTTTAAGAGGTTTTGCTAATAGTAATCTGGAATCTTCTGTAGTACTTTCAGCAGGAATGAATCCGAGATTGTATAGCTATTTTGAAAATTTTTCAGATTTCTTTCCGAATTCAAATAATGAACTTAAAAAGAAAATCATATTAAAAGTAAGTGATTTTAGATCTGCTATGATTCAGGGAAACTTTTTGGCCAAAAAAGGGCTTTGGGTTTCTGAATACAGAATCGAATCCGGACTAAATTGCGGCGGACACGCTTTTGCTACAGACGGACTTTTATTAGGTCCAATCTTAGAGGAATTTAAGCAAAAAAAGGATCAGCTTATTCAATCTGCACATGAGTTGATGACAAAAGTATTACAGCAAAAGCAAATTTACGCACCAGAAAATCCTTTGCCTCTTAAAATTACGGTTCAAGGTGGTGTAGGAACTGCTGAAGAACACGAGTTTTTATTAGAAAACTACAAAGTTGATTCTGTTGGCTGGGGTTCTCCGTTTTTATTAGTTCCCGAAGCAACTTCTGTAGATAAAGCAACCCGAGAATTGTTGATGAATGCTAAAGAACAAGATTTGTATTTAAGTCACATCTCGCCTTTGGGAGTTCCGTTTAATACTTTGAAGGGAACTACAAATGAAATTTTAAAACAAAAAAGAATCGAGCAAAATAAAGCCGGAAGTTCTTGTCCGAAAAAATTCCTTGCTTTAAGCAAAGAATATGATCCGGAGGGAATTTGTACGGCTTCGAAAAAATTTCAGGATCTTAAACTTGAAGAATTGGAAAACAAAAGAGATACACTTTCTCTTGAATCTTTTCAAAAAGCAAAATTTGACATTACCGAAAAATCTTGCTTGTGTGTAGGTTTAGCAAATGCTGCGTATTTAGAAAATGATATTAAAATAAAAGGTCAGGCACAAGGTGTTGTAATCTGCCCTGGGCCAAATATGGCTTATTTTGATCAAGAAGTTTCTTTGTCTGATATGTTGGGACATATTTATGGAAATAAATCAATTCTAAGAACTGAAAACAGGCCAAATATTTTTGTAAAAGAATTGAAAATGTACATTGATTATTTCAGAAATGAAATAGATTCCATTTCGGGAGAAATCACTAATTCACAACTAAAAAAATGGAACACCTTTAAAGCAAATATTCTGGAAGGAATTGAATATTATCAATCTTTACTTTCACCAGCTTCTTACTTTAAAGAAGATTTAAGTAAAATAAAAAAAGACTTTGATTTTTATAAATTAGAATTATCTCAAATTAAGATTCCAACTTTAGAATTAGTATAAAATAGAAACCCCGATTCAGAAACCTGAGTCGGGGTTTTATAATTATAGATCTTAAATGTCTATTCTTTTTTCTTCTTGCTTCCGTCAATGATTGCACCTGTTCCAGCACCAACGCCTGCTCCGGCCAAACCTCCAATTATGGCTCCTTCTCCTTTTTTCTTGCTTATAACGGCTCCGGTTACAGCTCCAACTCCTGCACCAATTACGGCTCCTTTAGCGGCTGAACTCCAACCTTTCTTTTTAGCTGTAGTTGGTGTTGCAGTTTGATTAGCTGGTTGATTTACCACTACGACCTTTTGAGATTCCATTCTTTTTTCCTCTCTTAAGTTTGCCATTTCTGTCCTCATTGAATCAATAACTCTTTGTCTGTTAATTTCAACTTTCATCGAATCAATACTAGCTTGTTTTGCTTTATTAATATCTGCTTTCCCTTGATTTTGACAAGAAACGATGAACAATGCAGCAATAAATATATATAAGGCTTTCATGATTTGTAGTTTTAAATAATTATTACACTACAAAGTAAGGTCTCTTTATCTGGATTGAGTTACATGATTTTGCAGAAAGGTTATAGAATTTGAAGATTCTATTGAATTTGAACATAGATTTTTTTAAACAAGTATCTAAAAATAATCTCGCAAAGACGCAGAGTCGCAAAGTTTTTTGTTTCACGCAGATTTTAAATTGATTTAAGCAAATTTTTTTTAATCATTTTAATCCTTTAATCTGTGGCTGAAAAGAATTTTGCGGCTTCGCGTCTTTGCGAGATTAATTCGCATTTATTATTACTTTCCTAAAATTCCCTTTTTCAGAATTTGCCCAAAATCGAACATATCTTCATAAGAACAATAAAGCGGAACTGGTGCTAAACGAATTACATTAGGTTCACGCCAATCTGTAATTACACCATTTTTCATTAAATAATCGAATAAACTTCTTCCTTCTCCATGTAAAAGAACAGATAATTGAGAAGCTCTTTCTTCTAGAGTTGATGGTGTAATAATTTCGAAATTACCTTTTACCTCTTTATCAATTTCATGTAAAATAAATTCCAGATATGCCGTGATTTTATCTCTTTTAGTGATTAAAGCATCCATACCAACTTCTGCAAACATTTCTACTGAAGCTAAATAGGGTGCTAAAGAAAGCACAGGCAGATTACTAATTTGCCAACCATCTGCTCCGTGAACCGGATCAAAATTAGGTTCCATTTTAAAACGGCGTTCTTTATTGTGTCCCCACCAACCTGCAAATCTTGGCAAATCCGGATTATTATGGTGTTTTTCATGAACAAAACAACCAGAAGCATTTCCTGGTCCTGAATTCATGTATTTATAACTGCACCAAGCAGCAAAATCTACATTCCAATCGTGAAGCTGTAATTTGATGTTTCCGGCAGCATGCGCCAAATCCCAACCTACTTTTGCACCGGCTTTATGACCTACAGCAGTAATCGTTTTGATATCAAAAACTTGTCCGGTATAATAGTTTACACCTCCAATTAAAACCAAAGCCAATTCATCGCCAACTTCTTCAATTTTTGCCAAAACATCTTCAAGTCGAATATTATGTTCTCCTTCTCTGCGTTTGATTTCTACAATTGCATCTTCTGTTTTATAACCATGAAAATGAACCTGACTCTGAAACATATATTGATCTGAAGGAAATGCTTTTTCTTCGCAGATAATTTTATAACGTTTCCCCTTTGGCTGATAAAAAGAAACCATCAACAAATGAAGATTCACCGTCAAAGTATTCATTACTGTAACTTCTGATGGTAAAGCGCCAACTATTTTACTCAATGGCTCAGCAAATCTTTCCTGATAATCCCACCAAGGTTTATTGGCATAAAAATGTCCTTCAACAGCAAGATCTGCCCAGTCGTTCATTACTTCGTCAATGTAAGCTTTGGTACGTTTTGGCTGTAATCCTAAAGAATTCCCCGTAAAATAAATAACGCGTTTATCATTTACTTTCGGAAAAATAAATTGATCCTGATAGTGATTTAATGTGTCTTGCGAATCAAGCTCTCGTGCAAATTCGCGTGTATTTTGAAAAGTCATCTGTTTTGTTTTGAGCCGTAAAAATAAGGAAAATGTTTCTTTTGTTTCAGGTTTCAGGTTTCAAGTTTTTATTGTTGCGGAAAACTTGAAACCTGAAACCTGAAACTTGTAACCCTCTTAAAACAAAAAACCCATCATTTCTGACAGGTTTTATATTTTATTTGAATTATCTAATTAGATAATCAACATTGCATCTCCGTAAGAATAGAATTTGTATTCTTCTTTGATTGCTTCTTCGTATGCACGTTTCATTAAATCATGTCCACAGAAAGCAGAAATCATCATTAATAATGTTGATTTTGGTGTATGGAAATTTGTAATCATACAATTTGCAATACTAAAATCGTGAGGAGGGAAAATAAATTTATTTGTCCATCCCTCATAAGGATTTAAAGTGTTTTGAGAAGAAACTGAACTTTCAATTGCACGCATTGAAGTTGTTCCAACAGCACAAATACGTTTTTTCTTTGCTTTTGCATCATTTACAATATCACAAGCTTCTTGTTTAATGATCAATTCCTCAGAATCCATTTTGTGTTTAGATAAATCTTCAACCTCAACCGGATTAAAAGTTCCTAAACCTACGTGAAGTGTTACTTCAGCAAAATTAATTCCTTTGATTTCTAATTTTTTCAAAAGGTGTTTTGAGAAGTGTAAACCAGCAGTTGGTGCTGCTACAGCTCCTTCTTCTTTTGCATAAATAGTTTGGTATCTTTCAGCATCTTCTGCAGTTACCTCTCTATTGATGTATTTAGGAATTGGAGTTTCTCCAAGTTCTGTTAATTTGTTTCTGAATTCTTCGTAAGAACCGTCATATAAAAAACGTAAAGTTCTACCACGAGAAGTCGTGTTGTCAATTACCTCAGCAACTAATGAATCGTCGTCACCAAAATAAAGTTTGTTACCAATTCTGATTTTACGAGCCGGATCAACCAAAACATCCCAAAGACGTTGTTCTGAATTTAATTCTCTTAATAAGAAAACTTCAATTCTTGCTCCGGTTTTTTCTTTGTTTCCGTACAAACGAGCCGGGAAAACTTTAGTATTATTAAGAATTAAAACGTCACCGTCATCAAAATAGTTGATAACATCTTTGAACATTTTGTGCTCTATAGTTTGTTTTTGACGATCGATTACCATTAAACGAGATTCGTCTCTGTTCTCTGCTGGAAATTCCGCTAAAAGTTCTTTCGGTAAATTAAATTGAAAATGTGATAATTTCATCTGAGAAAGTTATGAGTTATAGATTTTCGATCAGGATTATTTGAACACCTGATTTTTAATCGTGTGCAAATATACGACTGTGAGATAGGCGTTGTCAAGTGTTTTGATGTTTATTTTCAAAAGTCGTTGATTCAGTGGAGTTTCCGATTGAATAAAAATCAAGTTTTACCTATTTTTTCACCATATAAGAAAGATAAGTTCATTTAATTTGGATTCTTGAAAAATCAATGATGGTTTTATTCGGCTAAAGCCGAATAAAAAGACATAAAAAACCTCCAGTTAAAACTGGAGGCTATTCATTTTTTTGCCACGAATTCACGAATTATTTTAAAGTATGTATGAAAATTAAAATCGTGAATTCGTGGCGAATATTTTTTATTATAATTCTGAAATTTGGAAATCTAATGCTTTCAAATCATTCCAGAAATCAGGATACGATTTAGAAACTACTCCGGCATCTTCTATAATAATTGGTACTTTAAGTGCCAGAGGAGCAAATGCCATTGCCATACGATGATCGTTGTATGTAGCAATTTTCACATTATGATTGATATTTTCTGAAGCTATCAAAGTTAAACTATCATTTGTCACAGAAATATTGGCTCCCAATTTTGTAAGCTCAATTCTAAGCGCCTCAAGTCTGTCTGTTTCTTTAATTTTTAAAGTATGAAGACCCGTTAAATGACACCCAATTCCTAAACCTAAACAGGTCACAACAATAGTTTGTGCAATGTCCGGTGTATTATTTAATTCAAAATTTATCGCTTCAAATTTAAAATTCTCTTGTTTAACCAAAGTCATTTTATTGTCTTGAAACGTAGTTTTTACTCCTAATTTCTCATAAAATGATACTAATTCTGAATCGCCTTGTAAACTGTTTTCTTTGTAACTACTCAAAGTTATCGAAGCTGTATCTGCCAAAGCTACCAAACTAAAGAAGTATGAGGCTGAACTCCAATCAGATTCTACTACCATTTCTTTTGATGCAACCTCAGCTTTTGGATATACTTTAATCACATTTCCTTCAAAACTAGTTTGAATATCTAAATCATTCAGCAAAGCCAAAGTCATTTTAATATACGGAATTGAAGTGATTTCGCCTTCTAAAGTCAATTCTAAACCGTTCTCTAATTTTGACGCTACTAATAAAAGTGCCGAAATATATTGACTGCTTACGTTTGCTGCCAAAGTTACTTTTGAAGCCGTAACTTTTTTTCCTTTGATTCTAATTGGCGGATAACCTTCTTCTTTTTCATAAGAGATTTCAACTCCCAATTGTCCTAAAGTTTCTACCAAAATCTTTATCGGACGTTCCTGCATTCTGCTGGAACCTGTCATCACTACTTCACGACCTTCATGTACCGAAAAATAAGCAGTTAAAAAACGCATTGCCGTTCCTGCATGATGAATGTCTACAATTTCGTCATTTCCTATTAAGGCTTTCTGCATTACTTCGCTATCATCAGAGTTTGAAGTGTTTGCCAATGTAATATTCGGAAACAAAGCTTTTAACAATAATAAACGATTTGTTTCGCTTTTTGACCCTGTTACTGCAATTTGTCCTTTTAAGTTATGTTGAGTTGTTTGAAGTAGTAAATTCATTTTTTTAATTGTAAGTTGTAAATTATGAATTATGAATGATTAGAAACGTAATTCAGCTCCGCAATTTACCACTCCCCATTCATAATTCAAAATTCAAAACTCATAATTCAAAGCTTATGAGTGATATTTCACAATTATTTTAATTTATCGTTGTTTTTATGACGATCCTTATCCCTAACAGATTTTAAATCCATTTTTTTATCGAAAGCGGCTTGTAAATCGATTCCTGTTTGATTTGCCAGACATAAAACTACAAAAACAACATCGGCTAATTCTTCTCCCAAATCTTTGTTTTTATCACTCTCTTTTTCAGATTGTTCTCCGTATCTACGTGCAATAATTCGAGCAACTTCCCCAACTTCTTCTGTAAGCTGCGCCATATTAGTTAACTCATTAAAGTAGCGAACCCCGTGTTCTTTTATCCAGGTATCAACATCTAGCTGTGCATTTTTCAAATCCATGATTATATTTTTTAAGAATAATTTTTTCGTTCTGACTCGCAATTACTTTCTGAAAAAGGCTCTTTATTCCTTTATACGCGTCTGCTGCAAAAATACTATTGTTAATTTCTTTTGTACTCAAAATTTGGGTTTTATTTCCTTCATTTGAAATGTTTCAGAATATAATTTAAAAGCTAATATCAAATTCTTTTTAAAACTATTTTCTCTGTTTCTTTTGCAATCATTCCTTTATAATATTCTTTTAGCATTTCATACTTTTCAGCAGAAACGATTGCTTCGTTAATTTGATGTTGAATATTTAATTGCAATGTACTACCGTCTGAAGCAATATTAAATTTAAAGCTTCCTAAATTATCTTCCATATTAAGAATCACCGCTTTTGGAAGAGTTTCAATTGCAAAACCTTCTGGAATCTTAATGATAATATTATATTTATCTAAAAACGGGTAACTAAAATCTACCGGATATTCACGAACTTCCTGTTTAAAAGGATTTTTATCATCAGTAAAAAACAACATTGGGCTTACATAAATCTTACCCCCAATTACTTCGCATAAATTATTTCCTGTAAACGAATACGTCTCTACAGTTGGCAACAAAATGTCTTTTTCGTTTGTTCTGGCATACTCGTTGATCTCAATTTTATTGTTTAGATTTTCAAGTTTCTCAAGATACTCCTCTTCTTTCACCCCGTCAATATTACCTCTGGTAACCATTGCATTATAATCTGTACATTGTCTTCTGGTTTTTCCTGTAACCTTACCCTCAGCATCAATACTATAATTCATAAAAATATTATCACTTGATGGTTTACTAGGCATCAAATCAATTTCCTCAGATGTTCCGTCTTTTCTAATTAATCTTCCAGACCAGTTTAAAACTCTTAAAGGCAAAATGTTTGGAGTTGAAAATTTCTCAGTAGCATCAATTAAAATATTTCCGGTTGGAGTTTCAACTGCTGCAATTACATAATTAAAAGCATTTCTATTTGGGAACAAAGCAATACCGTTAGAACGTGTACTTACCAAAACCGGATTTGCTGTTAAACCAGAGTAACGCAACATCGCAGTAAGCATTAAATTAATATCAGCAACATTACCTGTTTTTTCTTTGTATGCTTTTCTAACTCCGCTATCGCAGCTGTATCCAAAATATTCATTCCATTTTACAGTAGCTTTTACGTGATTTAAAATTGCCCAAATCTTTTCTTCAGGAGTGTTTTTTCCTGCAAGTAACGTTTTTAAATCATCTTCAAAATATCCTGTTTTATTCAATTCAGGTCCAAAATCATCATATTCGTAGATTGTTTTTACTACCGAATTCCAATCGGTTGAATATTCTTTCATTGGTGAATTTGGAAATTTTGTCAATGACAATTCGTGCTCAACACTTGAAATATAATTATCAATATTATTTACAAAAGCTTCCTCTTTCATTGCCGGAAAATCTATCGCTTTATAAGTAGTTTGACTCTCCATATATTCTACTTTATCTGATGAAAAAGTAGTATGAGAAACATTACCATTATCTGATCTTTCCTTACTTGTTAACATTACTGATTTAGGATTTTTTAGCGTAGAAGTTTTAGGGAAAATATACCCTTTTTGTCTTGAATTATAAACATAATATTCAGGAATAAAAGTTGAGAATTCAGAATAATTTACCGGAATAGAGGTTTGAAAATCCCAGTCTCTAATCATTTTACTAGGAGATTTAATTGTATATCTAAATTCTATTACAGATCCTTCTTTAACATTAGGCATTGTAATCTTTTTTTGCCCTTTGTATTTATTCAACACTTCATCAAAAGTACCATCACTTTTAAGTTTTGTTTTTTCAATTTTACCATTTACCAAATTATAAGTAACCGCATCCGTAAAAAACACGCGTTCCTTAAAACTACTTTGATTATAATACCAAACTTTTTGATTGGCCCAATCGTACCCTTCTTTTTTATAAATTTTGATTCTGGTTTCAACATCAGTTAAGGTAATAAATCCATCATTCGAATCGTACTCAATTCTTGCTTCTCCCTTTGTATACAATATTGCTGCAACCGCAGAAGAATCTTTTGGATGCACTTTTTGCTCCAGTTCTGCAACGGATACTTTTCCTAATTTAAATTCTTGTGCCTTTACATTTGTAATAAATGACAATAGAATTGAAAGACTAAAAAGTTTAATAAATTTCATTTGGCTAGTTCTTGGTTAGTATTATTTTAGCATTATCGTTTCTTGACACTTGCTCTATAAAAAGGCGATATTCGTCATATTCTTTATTTGAATATTTTCCCTTGTTTAAAAACATCGAGCGTTTATAGGTCAGTTTATTATTTTCTTTTTTAATGATTTCGGTTTTGTATTCTCCAAATTTTCCTTTTAATTCAAAGTTTGAAGGCAAAAATTCAATTGTAAAACCTGCCGGAAGATTAATTTCGATCTCATCAGTATCTAAATAACCACGTTGAATTTGAAATGGATTTTTCCTGTTTCTGATGCGTTTTACATTTCCTTTATTTTGATTGAATGCATCAATTGGGAAAATCATTTTATTGGCAGAAATTGCTCCGTAATTTATAGCACTCAACTGAACATCTTCGGTAAAACGAATACTTTCTTTATCGTTTGTAAAAGTTATTTTTCCAAGTTTCAAATTATTGATATTATCCCAGTATTCTTTATAATGAGCTTCTTTTTCTGTTGGCTGTAATGTTTCTATTCTGGCTTTTGAGCTATACTGAGAACCTTCTGAAACAATTGATAATGAACCCGAAAAATTACCATTTTCATCTATAGTATAAGTTCCTTTGTCTTTTTGTGCATTACCCACATCTTCGTACAGTTTTGTTCTAACGATTTCCCCTCCTTCCGGTTTAATTACCAGAACATCCCTGTCATCAGTGAAAGTCCCTTGATAGCCAAAAGGATCATTCTGGCTCGTACATTCTAACCAAGTATAACTTTTTCCTGTTGGAATTGCTAAAATAATATGATTCCCTTGTTGTGATACAAAATCTGATTGAATATCTCTTTTATAATTATCTCCATACAATTTTGTATAATATGATTCAACACCTACAGATTTCAATAAGGCTTTTGTATAATTTGTTAAAGCTTTACAATCACCGTATCCTAGTCTATCAACATCACCCGCCAACATTGGCTTCCATCCTCCAATTCCTTCTGCAATTGCAACATATCTTGCCTTTTTCTGCAAGTAATCATAAATTAACTTTGCTTTTTTTATAGGATCTTGTTCGGTACTTACCAAAGCCCTCATCTTAGATTTTGTCTCTTCCGAAATCTCATCAGTTCCTACTAATATTTTATCTGCCCACCATTTACCATATTCTTTCCAAGTTTTAGCATTTCCATCTACTCCTTCCAAATTAAAAAAC
This sequence comes from Flavobacterium sp. JAS, assembly GCF_020991455.1. GTDB lineage: Bacteria > Bacteroidota > Bacteroidia > Flavobacteriales > Flavobacteriaceae > Flavobacterium. The sequence continues at coordinate 373,602 of NZ_JAJMOX010000006.1, read as the reverse complement.
TCTAATCCCATAAGCACCTTCGGATATAAATCACTAAAAGCAGGACTATACTCCTCAGATTTCTGAGCGACAATATTAGACGCAACATAATTAAGCTGCGTATCACTATCTAATATTTTTTTAATATTAAAATTCGAAAAATGATATTCTTTCTTTCTAAAACCTAAATTAGCAGGATAATTAACATTTAGTACATTTTTTTCAACACTTGTATAATACCCGCTTATTGGCATCCAACTTGGGATGAATGCAGTAGTAGAAGTTTCTGTTTCACTGTTAAAAACCACAGTGTAAGGATATGAAATTGGAGTATATTCTAAATAAAGATATCTATTATCAGAAATAAGTACTCCTTCATCAACCGCACTCACATCTTTAAAATCTTTTCTTTTGATTTTTTTTAATTCATTCCCAAAAGCATCATAAACAATTGCTTCAATACTCTTAACTGATGAATTTTTACTATATCCTTCAGCAGCATCAATTTCATGAGAACCTTTTTCATTAAAAACCGTTACAACACGTTGTGTTTTAACAATCATACTTCTTTGCGAAGCAATAGTAATATCAATCTGATTTAAACGTACAACAGCATTGGCATTTTCTTTAAGACTATCAGCAATTGTAGTTATTGCATATTCGCTTTTTTGAGCTGACGAAAGAAGAGTAACAAAGAAAAAAAGTAACGCAAAAAAAGGGTTTCTCATTAGTAAGTAATTTCGCCAAATATATATTATTTTTAGAAATCCTTAACATTTGTTTGTAAAATTTTACTCTCTGTTTTTACTGTCCATTATAATTGTTACAGGCCCGTCATTTAAGAGACTTACCTTCATATTGGCACCAAAAATTCCGGTTTGAACTTTTTTATTGAAATCTTTTTCTAATGCTTTCACAAAATTCTCGTACATAGGAATTGCAAAGTCAGGTTTTGCTGCTTTTATATACGAAGGACGATTGCCTTTTTTGGTAGAAGCGTGAAGTGTAAATTGGCTTACGACTATAATATCGCCATCAATATCCTGAACCGAGCAGTTCATGACATCATTTTCGTCACCAAAAATTCTCATTTTAATAATTTTCCCAACAAGCCAATCAATATCTTCCTGAGTGTCGGCCTCTTCAATTCCAACTAAAACTAATAATCCCTTTTGAATATCTGCTGTTTTATTATTTTCAACCGTTACTGATGCTGAAGAAACTCTTTGAAGAACTATTCTCATTTTTTTAAATTTTCAATTATAACAAAAAGATGCACTGCAGTGCATCTCTACAATAAACTATTGTTTAATATTATTTTTTTGATTGGAAACTGGAATCTATAAAATTTACTTATAAATAATTTTAATGGTAAAACGACCTATATAAAGTGTAAAATACTGTTTATGAGATGTAAACGACTATTTTCTTAGTTCGTCACTAGCTTTTCGATCTTCATCGTAAGAATCTGTACGATAATTTTCATCATCACCCTCCAGAATCTTCAAGTAACTATTGTAACGCGACCAAGCGATCTCGTCTTTTTCTAAAGCTGCCTTAATAGCACAATGTGGTTCTTCTTTATGCAAGCAATTATTGAACTTACATTGATCTTTTAGTTTAAAGAACTCAGGAAAATATCCGCTAATTTCAGATGGTTCCATATCTACAATTCCAAAACCTTTAATTCCGGGAGTATCTATGATTTTTGCATCAAAAGACAAGTCATACATTTCTGCAAAAGTCGTCGTATGCTGACCTTGTTTACTGGCTTCAGAAATATTTTTGGTTTTAAGATGCAAGGTAGGTTCCATAGCATTTACCAAAGTAGATTTCCCAACACCTGAATGGCCAGAAAACATACTTACTTTGCCAATCATCATTTCTTTTAATTCTTCGATTCCTTTCATTTCGGTTGAAGAAACTCGAAGACATTTATAACCTATTTGCTGATAAACATATTGCATATACAATTGGTCTTCAAGCGTAGGTTCATCAAAAGTATCAATTTTATTAAAAACCAAAATAGTTTCAATATTATAAGCTTCGGCAGTTACCAAAAAACGATCTATAAAATTGAAGGTTGTTGGAGGATTATTAATTGTGATTAATAAAAAAACACGATCAATATTAGACGCAATAATATGCATCTGATGCGATAAATTAACCGATTTACGAACGATGTAATTCTTTCTTTCGTGAATATTAAAAATCGTTCCTGTTACGGCATCCGAAGTTTCTTCGAGTTCATAATCTACAATATCGCCTACAGCAATAGGATTAGTACTTTTTATACCTTTCATCCTAAACTTCCCTTTCATACGGCATTCTATAAAATCACCACTTTGAGATTTTACGGTGTACCAACTTCCTGTAGATTTATATACGAGTCCTGTCATTATTTAATTTTAAATTGCTGATTTTAGAGTTTAGATTTAAGCTCTAAATCTTTGCAAAGATAAATGAATAATTTTAAACATAGCCCACGGTTTCAATCGTGGCGATAAAGATTATGATTATTGATTGTGTCCCCTCGATCAAAACCGCGGGCTATATAATTTAAAAACAAAAAATCCCCATCACTTCTTTCAAAGCGATGGGGATTTTAAAAAAAACAATCTATTTTTAATATTGTGATATAAGAAAATAAAAGAGCAAAATTTGCAAAAACTTAAATTAACTTATAGCACTTATAAATTTTAATAATCAATTATGCATTGAATACTTTTTCCTGGTGACCAATACTTTCCTGGTGAATAGCTTTGAACATTCTCAAAACAAACTCTTCAGTAAGACCTTTTTTCTCACCTTCCAAAATCATTTTCCCTAAGATTTCATTCCAACGATTGTTTTGAAGAATCGCTACGTTTGCATCTTTTTTCACCTGACCAATTTCGTCAGCAACTTTCATACGTTTTCCTAACAACTCTAATAAGTTAGCATCAAGAACGTCGATGTTAGCTCTTAGTTTTTTCATTTTTTGGCTGTACTCATCTGTAGTATCATCCGTTTTTCTGATAGTCAAATCTTTAATGATTTGTTTCAAAGCATCTGGAGTAACTTGTTGCGCAGCATCAGACCAAGCGTTGTCCGGATCGTAGTGCGTTTCGATAATCATACCATCGTAATTCAAATCTAAAGCCTCTTGAGTTACTTCAAAAATCATTTTACGATCTCCTGTAATGTGAGATGGATCGATGATTAATGGTAAATCAGGGAATTTATTTTGCAATTCGATAGCAATTTGCCATTCTGGAATGTTTCTGTATTTTGTTTTTTCGTAAGTAGAGAAACCTCTGTGAATAACACCTAATTTCTCGATTCCAGCCATGTGTAAACGCTCAACACCACCTAACCATAAAGCTAAATCCGGGTTTACAGGGTTTTTAACCAAAACGATTTTATCAGTTCCTTTCAAAGTATCAGCAATTTCCTGAACGGCGAAAGGGTTTGCTGTTGTACGAGCACCAACCCATAAAACGTCGATATCATGTTCTAAAGCTAGTTTACAGTGAGCTGCAGTTGCAACTTCAGTTCCCATCAATAAACCAGTTTCAGCTTTTGCTTTTTGTAACCATTTTAAACCAATTTCTCCAACACCTTCAAATCCTCCCGGACGCGTTCTTGGTTTCCAGATTCCTGCTCTGAACACACTAACTTTTGAATCTTTCAATTCGTGAGCAATTCTCAATACTTGATCTTCTGTTTCTGCACTACATGGTCCAGCTATCACAAGTGGGTGATTTAAATTGAAATCTTCTAACCACTTTCTCATTTCTTTCTTATTTTCCATCTTAATTTTTAGTTTTATTTTTATTTTTTAATAGTTAATCCGTTTAATATCTCTTTGATCTTATTTGTGCTTTCCATTTCCTCAAAAATGGCGTTGTAATCTTCTTCTTTTAACAAATCCCTAAACCGACTCAAATTTGAAATGTAAGCTTCTAGTGTTTCCAGAACGTGCTCCTTGTTTTGCTTAAAAATCGGTGTCCACATTGCGGGAGAACTTTTTGCCAGACGAACGGTGCTTTCAAATCCACTTCCCGCCATATCAAAAATATCCTGTTCGTCTTTTTCTTTATTCATCACCGTTTTACCAAGCATGAACGAACTAATGTGCGACAAATGCGAAACGTAAGCAATGTGTTTGTCGTGCGAAATTGGGTCCATGTATCGAATCCTCATTCCTATTTCGCTAAAAAGCTTTAACGCCTTTTCCTGCAATTTAAAAGTGGTTTTTTCCACTTCGCAAATAATGTTCGTTTTCCCTTTAAACAAACCTTTTATCGCTGCCGAAGGTCCTGAAAACTCCGTTCCCGCAATTGGGTGCGTTGCAATAAAATTTCTTCTTTTCGGGTGGTTCGCCACAGCATCACAAATTGGTTTTTTAGTCGATCCAACCTCAAAAACAATCGTTTTATCTCCAACCAAATCCAGCACTTTAGGCAAAACCGTCAATGCAACATCTACAGGAACTGAAACAATTACAAAATCGGCTTCAGCCAAACCTTCAAAACTTCCTGCCTGATCGATAACACTCAAATCAATTGCTTCCTGCAAGTGTTTCTCGTTATTATCTATTCCAAAAATAGTCGCATTTGGATGTTGATCTTTAATGTCCAGCACCATCGATCCTCCTATTAACCCTATTCCTATTACGTATACTTTCATATTTATTTTTATTTGAAGCAATTTTCTGCTATCCGTTTCAATCTTTTTTTCGGTAAAAACCTCAAAAAAGGATTTCCACTTCTATCAGGGCTAGGGCTTCACGTTTTTTCAAGACCTCTGATTTTCAATTTAATCTTTCTGTCACCAGACAATCTAAAGTCTAACATCTTGCTTCTTACTTCTAAAATCTTAATACTTAAAACCTATCAATCGCTTCTTGTACTTTTTCTTCTTTCACACACAACGAGAATCTGATATATCCTTCACCATTACTTCCGAAGATTGTTCCTGGTGTGATAAAAATATGTTTCTCGTATAATATTTCGTCAATGAACTTTTCTGATGATTCGATTCCTTCCGGAAGTTTTGCCCAAACAAAAAGCCCAACTCCTTCTTTATAAACTTTGCAGCCTAATTTCTCTGCTAGTTTTTCTGTTAATTCTCTGCGGCGTCTGTAAATTTTGTTCTGATCTTCGAACCAGGATTCATCACAGTTTAAAGCTGCAACTGCACCTTTTTGGATTCCGTAAAACATACCGCTGTCCATGTTACTTTTTACTTTTAGGATTGCATCAATAATTTCAGGATTTCCTAAAACCATTCCAACTCTCCAGCCCGCCATATTGAACGTTTTGCTTAATGAATTTAATTCTAAAGCCACCTCTTTTGCACCTTCAACTTGCAATAAACTCATCGGATTATCATTCAAAACAAAACTATACGGATTATCGTTAATCAATAATATATTGTGTTTTTTAGCAAAGGCAACCAATTTTTCAAATAACGCTAAACTTCCTCTCGCTCCTGTTGGCATGTGTGGATAACCCAGCCACATAATTTTTACTTTCGAAAGATCTAATTTTTCTAAAGCTTCAAAATCCGGTTCCCAAGCATTCGCTTCTTTCAAATCATAATAAACCGGAACCGCTCCAACTAAATTAGTTACCGAAGTATATGTTGGATAACCCGGATTCGGAATTAAAACGTGATCGCCCTCATTTAAAAATGCTAACGAAATATGCATAATTCCTTCTTTCGAACCCATCAAAGGCAAAATCTCATTATTCGGATTTAATTCAACACCAAATTGATTCTGATAAAAATCTGCCATTCCCTTTCTCAATTCCGGCAATCCCTGATAACTCTGATAACCATGCCCGTTTTCATCTTGAATTGCTGCGGCAACCGCTTCAATTACTGCTTTAGACGGACTCAAATCAGGGCTTCCAATTCCCATACTAATGATCGGTTTTCCCTCAGACATTAGTTGCCTTACTTCTCTCAATTTTGATGAGAAGTAGTATTCTTCAACTGTATCTAATCTTTTTGCTGTTGTAATCATTTTTTTTCTGCTTTAGGCTTTAAGCTGTATACTTTAGGCTCTTTTTACTTTTGACTTTCTAACTTCTAACTTCTAACCTATGTAAGGCTTAGTGTTTTTATATTCTCCCAGCACTTTAAAATATTCTGCCATTATATTTAATAACGTTTTGGCTTTTGCAAAATCTTCGTATTTTTCAAATGTTACATCTACGAAAAACGAATATTTCCAAGGTGTTTCAATTTTTGGAAGCGATTGAATTTTCGTTAAATTCAGTTTGCAATCACTCATTACATTCAAAACTGCTGCTAAGCTTCCTCTTTTATGATCTAATTCAAATTTGATTGAGGCTCTGTTGATTTCGTCTTCAGGCAAAAATGAATTCTGTTTTTTGATAATCACAAAACGAGTCATGTTGTTTTTGATCGTTTGAATTTCCGGAGCGATAATTTCAAGATCATACATTTCAGAAGCCGTTTTACTTGCAATTGCTGCAATTCCGGTTAGTTGTTTTTCCTGAATTCTTCTTGCTGTTTCAGCTGTATCTTTATCTTCAACCAATTTGATGTTTGGATATTGTTTCAAGAAATCCATACATTGTAAAATTGCCATTGGGTGCGAATGAACTTCTTTTATATCTTCAATTTTCTGACCTTTTAAAGCCATTAAATTTTGGTGAATGCTTAAATAATGCTCTCCAATAATGTGTAAATTATTCTTATCAATCAAAGCATAATTCGGAATAATTGGCCCTGCAATCGAATTTTCAATTGCCATAACTGCCTGGTCTGATTTTCCGGAAAGCAAGCTGTCAATTAATTCTTCAAAAGATAAACATTCATCAATTTCCACGTTTTCAGCGAAATACTCTTTCACTACCTGATGATGAAAAGAACCTTTTATACCTTGTATTGCAATTTTAGTTGTCATATATTCAAAAAAAAATCCTGATTTGCATCAGGATTGTATATTAGTTTTATTTGTCTTTTAAATTTTCTCAAATAACCATAGCACAATCCTCACTTCTACTAAAGAAGAAATAAAAAGAGTTGCTAAAATAAAAACGGTTATTAGACATTTTGTTTGTGTTTTTCAATAAATTCTCTGCGAATGTATAAATTAATTTCAGTGCACCAAAAAAAATATTGCATTTTATGAAACAAAAAAGGATTTCTTAACAAATTTAGCAGGTTTTGTATGATAATATAAAAATATTGACTTAAAACGAGATATTTACAATTGGTTTTTAGTGAGCTGCTAAGATTCTGAGGTTCTAAGTTACTAAGATTTCATCTATAACTTTAACCTCTTCGACCAGTTTTTAGGAGAACGCGAGGTATGAAATACACCTATAACAATAATTTCATCTTTCTCAAATCGATAATGAATCCCATAAGGGAATCTTGAAATAAATCTAATTTTTACATTTTTATATTTCTTTTGAAAAGCATTCGGGTTTCTTGAGATTTCATTAAGTCCCGCTTCCAGACAAAGTTCAAAATCATACGAAAGCCCTATTCTTTGTTCTTCATACCAAATAACAACATCTTCAACATCAAATAACGCTTCTTTAATAAACCTAATTCTATGCATTATCTAATCGATCTTAAATGAGCCTTAACCTCATCCCAAGTATATAACTCAGTTTTCCCCTCTTCTAAATTTTGAATACGAATATCTAATTCCCTCTTCACATCATCAGAAACTTCTAAATTCTCTTTAGAAACACTATCCCATAGTTGTTCAGCCAAAACAATTTTTTCTGCATCACTATATTTAGATAAATTTTTGATTTCCATATTTTTATTATTAGAATTGAATATACAAATTTAGTAAAAATAAATACATGAGATATATTCTGAATTGCCTCCTGCTTTAGCTGGAGGTTAGAGAGATTTTACATCTTTTAGGCTTTAGCCAAAATTTCTCAAGTATTTTGGCTAAAGCCTATTTTTCCTATCTCTATTAAAACCTCCAGCTAAAGCAGGAGGCAACTCAAACAAAATCTTGATTTTGTATTTAACTAAACAACCCAGAAACAGGTTTATTCTTAATTCCAATTTTAGAATAATCAAAATTCATTTTTTGCTGTAACAAAGAAGCATACACACTCCTGAAATCAATTTCATATTTTAAATCTCCATTATCTAAGTCGGATAAATTTGGGTTATTTCCTAAAATTGTTCCTTTATTATTTCCTCCAATAATAAACATTGGCGCTGCGGTTCCGTGATCTGTACCGTTTCCATTGTCTTTTACTCGTCGCCCAAATTCTGAGAATACAACAACTGTAACATTTTGAAGTAATTGTGCTTGTTTTAAATCCTGATAAAAACTGTACAATGCGTCATTTAAATCTGTTAATTTTTTTTCGTGAATGGCAAGTTGATTGTCATGTGTATCAAATCCTCCAAGTGAAGTATAATATACTTTTGAGTTCAAATTTCCTTTGATTAATCTTCCAATCCATTCCAGATTTTTTGATAAGTCCGTTTTAGGATAACTAATTTCTGTTTTGGACTTTGCCAATGCTTTCTGAATTTCATCCGAACCCTCGGTAACTGAATTGGCAATTTTCCGAACAAAATCTAATTGTGGATTATCTGATAATGTTACGTTTTCTTCTTTGTCTGATTTTACCTTAAATCGATTCGGATCTTTTACCGTAATAGAATTCGGCTCCATTCCTTTCAAAGCCAGATTATCAATAGAATCCAGATTTATTCCCGCCGTTGCCTGATGTCCGTTACATTGTAAGTCTAAATATCTTCCTAACCAGCCTTCATTTATATATTTATTAGAATCTGTTGCTGTTTGCCAGATTTCCTGACTGCGAAAATGTGAACGAATAGGTTCCGGATAACCCACATTCTGAATTACTGTTAAATCACCGTTTTGTTGCATTTGGGCAAAATCTTTTAAAGAAGGATGAAACGCCATTCCGTTATTTTTTCCAACAACCACATCTTTATTTAAAGCAATTTTTGTTCTCAAATCATAATAGAGCGGATTATCGTACGGAATAAATGTATTCAATCCGTCGTTTCCACCATTTAACTGTACAAAAACAATACATTGCTCACCGATTATCAAATTATTCTGCGAACCAAAAGCATGTAAAAAATCAGGAAGCACAAGCATTCCACCCGTAAAAGTTCCTGTAAGCGTTAGAAAATTCCTTCTGTTCATGGCTGTAGTTTTCTAAATTAATTGATATTCGGGTAGTTTCGTAATGTAATTAAAGAGTCTTATTACCGCGAAGTTGGCGTGTTCCTCTTTTGGATCAAAATCATATTTTAGTAAATTTTCCATATCTTTTTGAACAGATTCATTTACTTTAAACAATAGTCTATTCGATAATTCTGTAATAATGGTTTTGTTATTTCCATTAGAATCAAAATCGATTTTCACATCAATTTTTTCGAATTCTGCTTTCGGTTTTTCATCACTATTACCTAATGAATTAAGAATTTTTCTGGTAATAGTTCTTCCACTGCAAAGTAAATCTGAGGTATTATTGCGCTGCAAATATATCTGCGAAGTCAACCAGGAATTTCCGCCATCCCAACCTTTTACATTTACCTGATTGTACAAATCCATTCCCTGCTGTCTCAAAAACAAAACAATTAAACCACTATCAAAATCTTTGATTTCTAATTCTTCTACTAATTGCAAAATATAAACAAGCGGATCTTTAATTTTTGTTCCAAAATTCTCTTTGGCATATTCTTCTGTAAAAATCTTTGTTAGCAACGGCTCGATTTCAAATTTTACTTTTCTGAAATAATCCCCGTAATACGTCACCAATTCTTCTGACGGATTATCATAAATAAACCATTTTAGAATCTTGCGGGTAATCAAATACGGAATTTTCTTTTGTTCGAAAATAATATCAACCAAATCATCTACTTTCCAGTTTCCGGTTTTTCCGAAATAAGTTTTATCGCTATTATCTTCTATATTTTTTCTATAAACCGCACCATCATCTCCATAATTTAAACCAGCCAGAGCTCTTGCGCCGTTTTTGATATCACTTTCAGAATAATTCCCAATCCCGATTGTGAACAATTCTAATAATTCACGGCTTAGATTTTCGTTGTATTTGCCTTTTTTATTGTCGACATTGTCCAAATACTTTATCATCGCATTTGACTTTATGATTTGCTTGGTTAATTCCTTGAAATTACCAAAAGCATTTTCACGCAAAATCATATTGTGCTGGTAAATCCAATAGTTGACTTTTACTTTTTGAGAAGTCGAAACGAAATGATTGTGCCAGAAACAAACCATATTTTCACGTAATGGAAATTCATCATTCCGTATTTTATCTATCCACCACTTTCTAAAGTCAAGAGCCGAATAGATTTCTTTTTTCAGAATCTTCTTTTTAGCTTCAGAGTCAGCAGTTTTTATAGATTCGCGGAAAGCTTTGAGTTCAAGAAGTGTTTTGGGATCGTCTTCTAAAAAAGCAGGAAGTTGTTTGTCAAATGTAGATTTATAGGAATACTTTAGAAATTTTTCTAATCCTAGTTTTTCAATTGTATTGGATTTTTTTCCGGAAAACCCCAATCGTAACGACCAAACATTGCTTTTTTTCATAATTCAGAAATTATTACAATAAGACTTGACTTTCTCTCAAAGGTTTAAAGAGAAGGCACTAAGTTTCTTAGATACTAAGGTGCTGAGATTTGAAAAGGTCTTTGGTAACATTAAAACGATGTTTTCTTCTCAATATTACAATTACTAAGATTGGTAATTGTAATCACATAGAATGGATTAAAATCCATCCCTACAATATAATTTGTTCCTGCGGAACGCTATTTATAAAGTTCCAGTAATTAAATAGCCCCGATTGAAGTGAAAATCCTTTTTTATTTTTTCTTTAAAAATAAAAAAGATTGCAACGAAAAGCGGGAAATAGCTCCAAAAAAAAAAAAGCAGCTATCATTACAATAACTGCTTTTCTATAAACACAAGAATAAAAATCTTTCTTCTTTACTCTATTATCTTTCTTCTAAAGAAAAAAATTAAGACCCACACATTTCACAGTCTTCAGGATCTCCGGCTTGTGCTTTTAGCAACATCGCTTTGTAATCCTCAACGCTGATAGATTCTGTTTCCGGCACTAAAACTGCAGGAGCATCTTCTTCTTTTTTATCGTTGTTTAAGGTGAATTTAATCGCATCAACTGCAGATTTTGTTCTTAGGTAATACATTCCTGTTTTTAAACCTGATTGCCAAGCGTAGAAATGCATTGACGTTAGTTTAGAATAGTTTGCATCTTGCATGAACAAGTTCAACGATTGCGATTGGTCAATAAAATAACCTCTTTGACGAGACATATCAATAATATCTTTCATCGACATTTCCCAAACCGTTTTATAAAGGTCTTTAAGGTCTTGCGGGATAATATCAATGTTTTGAACAGATCCGTTATGACGCATGATTTCTTGTTTCAAATCTTCGTTCCATAAACCTAGTTTTACCAAGTCTTCAAGTAAATGTTTGTTTACTACGATGAATTCTCCAGACAATACACGACGTGTGTAGATGTTAGATGTATATGGTTCGAAAGCTTCGTTGTTTCCTAAAATTTGCGAAGTCGAAGCAGTTGGCATTGGCGCAACCAATAATGAGTTACGAACTCCGTGTTCCATTACTTCTTTTCTTAGTGAAGCCCAGTCCCAACGACCAGATAATTCTTCATCTTTCATTCCCCACATATTGTATTGGAATTCTCCTTGAGACATTGGAGATCCTGCAAATGTAGAATATGGACCTTCTTCTATTGCCATTTCCATTGAAGCGGTTACAGCTGCGAAGTATAATGTTTCGAAAATTTCCTGATTTAATACTTTTGCCTCATCACTAGTAAACGGCATACGCAACATGATAAAAGCATCTGCTAGACCCTGAACACCTAATCCTACCGGACGGTGACGTAAGTTAGAATTTTCAGCTTCTTTTACCGGATAGTAATTTCTGTCGATTACTTTGTTCAGGTTACGAGTTACACGTTTTGTAACGTTGTAAAGTGCTTCGTGATCGAATTTTCCGTTTTCAATAAACATTGGTAACGAAATAGAAGCTAAATTACAAACCGCGATTTCATCTTTAGAAGTAAACTCCATAATTTCTGTACACAAGTTTGATGAACGGATAGTTCCTAAATTCTTGTGGTTCGATTTACGGTTTGCTGCATCTTTGTACAACATATAAGGCGTTCCTGTTTCGATTTGTGATTCAAGGATTTTCTCCCATAATTCACGTGCACGAATGGTTTTTCTACCTTTTCCTCTAAATTCATAATCCAAATACATGGTTTCGAATTCTTCTCCATAAACATCGTATAATCCTGGACATTCGTTAGGACACATTAAGGTCCATGACGCATCTTCCTGCACACGTTTCATAAATAAATCTGAAGTCCACATCGCGAAGAACAAATCCCTTGCACGCATTTCTTCTTTTCCTGTATTTTTCTTTAAATCCAAGAAATCAAAGATATCAGCATGCCATGTTTCGATATAAATCGCAAAACTTCCTTTACGTTTTCCACCACCTTGATCTACGTAACGAGCCGTATCGTTGAAAACTCTCAACATTGGTACAATTCCGTTTGAAGTTCCGTTTGTACCACGAATATAAGATCCTGTTGCACGAACGTTATGAATAGAAAGACCTATTCCTCCTGCTGATTGCGAGATTTTAGCCGTTTGTTTTAAAGTATCATAAATACCATCAATACTATCATCCTGCATTGCCAAAAGGAAACAAGAAGACATTTGTGGTTTTGGAGTTCCAGCATTGAACAACGTTGGCGTTGCATGCGTAAAGAACTTTTTAGACATTAAGTCGTAAGTTTCAATTACAGATTTTAAATCATCTAAGTGAATACCAACAGAGACACGCATCAACATGTGTTGTGGCCTTTCGACGATTTTTCCGTTGATTTTCAATAAATACGAACGTTCTAAGGTTTTGAAACCAAAGTAATCGTAATTGAAATCTCTTGTATATATGATATGAGAATCCAAGAAAGCAGAGTTTTCCTGAATTACATTAAATACTTCATCCGAAAGTAATGGTGCTTCCTGACCATTTCTTGGATTAACGTAATGATACATATCTTTCATCGTTTCTGAGAACGATTTTTTTGTATTTGAATGTAGGTTTGAAATTGCCACACGTGCTGCTAATTGTGCATAATCTGGATGCGCAATTGTCATAGAAGCCGCCGTTTCTGCCGCAAGATTATCTAGTTCAGAAGTTGAAACCCCATCATACAATCCTTCGATAACTCTCATCGCTACCTTGACCGGATCTACAAGCTCATTTAAGCCGTAACACAATTTTTTGATTCTTTCTGTAATCTTATCAAACATTACGGGCTCTTTGTGGCCATCTCTTTTTACTACATACATAAGCTTACTAATTTAGTTATTGAAAAAATGAAAGACACTGGAATAACGAATTCCAGATCTTAAACATTGCGTGTTTTTAAATTATTTTTTGAGAATTGTAGGATTCTCAATAGTTACCCGATTCAAATTCGAAAAATGAATTTAAATACATTAAAAATTGTTATTGAATCGACGATTTGGGATGAAGATTCAATCTTAAAAAACTCTACTATTATTCTTTTTTTTAGCGTTTCTTAGATCGCGCTAAAAGTTTTTTTGTTGTCTAAAAATCTGCATCAAATGAAATTTTCTGAGCATCACTATCTGTGTTCATCACACCTGATTTTTGATACTCCGCAACACGTTTTTCAAAGAAATTAGTTTTTCCCTGAAGAGAGATCATGTCCATGAAATCAAACGGATTCGCTGATCCATACACACGCTCACAACCTAATTCTACTAATAATCTATCCGCAACAAATTCTAAATATTGCGTCATTAAAACAGCGTTCATACCTATTAAACTTACCGGAAGTGATTCTGTAACAAATTCTCTTTCGATATCTAAAGCATCAACAATAATTTCCTTAATTCTGTCTTTTGGAACTTTATTGATCAGGTGATGATTGTGTAAGTGCACTGCAAAATCACAGTGTACACCTTCGTCACGAGAAATCAATTCGTTAGAGAAAGTTAAACCTGGCATTAATCCACGTTTTTTCAACCAATAAATAGAACAGAAAGCACCTGAAAAGAAAATTCCTTCAACTGCTGCAAAAGCAATTAGTCTTTCGGCGAATGAATCAGATTCAATCCACTTTAAAGCCCAGTCTGCTTTTTTCTTAATTGCAGGAAAAACTTCTAGAGCATTAAATAACTCTGCTTTTTCCGCTTCATCTTTCACGTAAGTGTCAATTAATAAAGAATATGTTTCACTATGAATGTTTTCCATCATGATCTGGAAACCATAGAAAAACTTCGCTTCAGCATATTGAACTTCGTTTACAAAGTTCTCCGCAAGGTTTTCATTTACAATTCCGTCAGAAGCTGCAAAGAATGCTAAAATGTGTTTAATGAAATATCTTTCGTCGTCACTTAACTTATTATTCCAGTCTGTCAAATCCTGATGCAAGTCAATTTCTTCAGCAGTCCAAAAACTAGCTTCCATCTTTTTGTACCATTCCCAAATATCATGATGTTTAATTGGAAAAATAACGAAACGATTTTTATTTTCTTGTAATATTGGCTCGACTTGTGACATGTAATTTTTATTTAATTTTTGTACTGAATTTTTGCTCATTCAATAGACTACAAAGATTATCATTTGTAGCCAAAAATAAAAGTCAAACTTATTCACAATCGGGCGTAGTTTTTAACAACGCGCCAAAAATGAGATATTTTTCAGACAATAATTAAATTGTTGTAAATGAGTAATTTAATATTGTCATTTACACCTTAAGGGGCTGTAAAATATAGACTTTTTAGAATAAAAAGCAAGAAATTTTTAATTGTTTTTAAAAGTTTTTTCGAAGCGGCTTTTTGATTTTTTTGATCAAAAACAGAGCACTTCTCAGCAATGGTAATGGCTACCGAATTTTTAAGATTTTTTAAGTTCTTCGGCTACTTTTTCAAGCTCCAAATACCAGTCCTGACCAAAGCGGCGAATTAGTGCTTCTTTGACAAATTTATACACCGGAACTTCTAATTCTTTACCTAAAGAACAAGCATCATCACAAATATCCCATTTATCGTAATTAACCGCAGCAAATTCTGTAAAGTCTTTTACACGGATTGGATATAAATGACAAGAAACCGGTTTTTTCCAATCTACGATTCCTTGGTTATAAGCTTGCTCGATTCCGCAAAGTGCAGTTTTACCGTCAAAAATAACATAAGCACAATCTTTATCATCGATTAGTGGCGTTTCAAGATCGCCATCGGTTCCTTTTACCCACGTTCCTTGCGCTTCGATTGCAGCAATACCTTCTTTACGTAAAAATGGTTTTACTTTAGGGTAAATTTCTTCCAGAATTTTCGTTTCTGCTTCGCTCAAAGGCGCACCGGCATCTCCATCAACACAGCAAGCTCCTTTACAAGCTGATAAGTTGCACACAAATTCTTTTTCAAGAATATCCTCTGAAATAATGGTTTTACCTAATTGAAACATGATATTAAAATACTGTAATTTATAAAGTGCAAAGATAGGCAAAGAAAGCAGATGATATGAGATTAAATTTTACTACGCAGTTTGGGCAGATTTTACCGCAGAGATACGCAAAGTTTTTTCGCAGAGATACGCAGGGTTAACTCCATTGGATGTTTTTTTTTAAGTTCACAAAGCTTTAAAATTTAACTTTCGCAAAGCTTATTAAAAACTTTGTGTATCTCTGTGGTAAAACTCACAAGACTAATAAAATCTAAAAATTAACTTTACGAAACTCTGTGAAAATCTTTGTGAATCTCCGTGGTAAAGCTATGAATTGTTACAAATATCACTTTTTTAAACCACAAAACGTGTTTTTATAACAATAATGCATCGTACCCAAAAAACACCTATCTTTATTATCTATTTTTGCAAAAATTTTAACTCCTAAAAATCAAAGCAATATGCTAGAAATTGACTTTAAAGAAATTATCACCGTTGGAATGGTTCTTTTTGCTGTAATTGACATTGTAGGATCTATTCCGATTATTGTAAATTTAAGAGCAAAAGTTGGACATATCGAATCTGAGAAAGCTTCGATTGTTGCAGGTCTTATTATGATCGTTTTTCTTTTTGTTGGAGAAGGTTTATTGAATCTTATAGGTATCGATGTTCATTCATTTGCCGTTGCGGGTTCTTTTGTGTTATTCTTTCTGGCTTTAGAAATGATTTTAGGAATCAGAATCTATCGTGACGAAGAACCGGGATCTGCTTCTATTGTTCCACTGGCTTTTCCGCTAATTGCCGGAGCAGGAACTATGACCACTTTATTATCTCTTCGATCTCAATTTCACACTATTAATATCATTATTGCTATTTTATTGAATATCATCCTGGTTTATATCGTTTTAAAATCTTCTAAAAAGATCGAAACTTTGTTAGGAGAAAACGGACTTGGCGTGGTTCGCAAGACATTTGGAGTTATACTTTTAGCAATTGCTGTTAAATTATTCGCTGCTAATGTTAAAGGTTTGTTCGTCTAACAATTATTTTTATAAATTTACCCCATAAAATTTCTAAAATATAACTTTAAGACATTTTTAAGTCTAGAGTTTTACTTTATTCTTTTAGGCAAACAAACAACCATTATGAAAATTTTTACTTCCATCTTAGTGCTTCTAGCATTAGCTTTAATTGTTTTTAATATTACGTTGCTAGACTTCAAAAATCCTTTTCAGGGGGATAGTGTAGTTGCTTTTATTGGAATTGCAGCTTCATTTTGTGCCGTATTAATTCTTTTGATTTTTAGAATTTCAAAAAGAATTGAAGAAAAAACAAACGGACGATAATACTTATGTATGACGTTTTAATTATTGGCGGAGGTGTTTCGGGCATGTCTTGTGCCCTAGTTTTAGGATCTGCCAAAAACAAAGCTTTTGTTACCGATAAAAAAATCGGAGTTTTTACACATCAAAAAAGTTCTTCTTTACAAGAGGCAATTTTCTACAATGCTTACGGCATAACTCCGGGCAAATTGGGTTCAGAATTACTGGATGAAAGCACTGAACATTTAGCCGAAAGCTATCCGCACATCACACAAATACCAAACGAAAAAGTAGTTAAAGTTGAAGGTTCTTATCCTGAATTTACTGTAACTACCAATAAAGACTCCTATAAAACCAAAAATATCGTTGTTGGGATTGGTTCTGCCAATACATTTGATATTGAAGGTTTAATGCAATATATTGAACCTCATAAAAAAGCACTTCCCGAAAAACAACGTATTCAGCTTAAAAACGACGATCACAAGGTAGCCGATGGCATTTATGTTATTGGAACTTTGGCAGGCTGGAGAAGTCAATTGGCAATTGCTGCCGGAAGCGGCGCTGCTGTTGCTACAGATATTCTAACTTTATGGAATAATGGCATTCAGACCCATGTTCACGATAGCATCCGATAAAATTTAAAAACATTAAATTTTTATTTTACCATATTTTCATTTTTACCATTAAGATATTAAGTTTATTAAGCTTTGACGCTTTAATAACTTAATACTAAAAATTCAAAAACATAAACTTTTATAAAAGATTAAACCATTAAGATATTAAGAGAATTTAGCCGCAAAGCTTAATAAACTTAATATCTTAATGGTTCAAAAAAATAGGTTTAGTTTCTATTTAATCGAAACAATCTCCGTTACTCTGATGTGTTTTTCGTCATCGGTTTTCCAGATTTCTCCTTTTAATGAGACTACGTCACCAATTTTTAATTGTTTGTAATTTTGCGGTCCGCCAAGATTTACAATGCTGATTGTTGCAAAATACACTTCCTTAGCATCAGTAGAGATTTTAGCTGTATAACCGTCTTTTCCTGATTCGATTGAATCTACTTTACCTGTAACTGCATTATTACTATTGCTTTTCATAGTCGCACAAGAAATTACAAAAGCCATTAGCATCGCTAAGAAACTTATTCTTTTTAGATTTTTCATATTTTATTTTATTAACCGCGATCCCGATAGCTATCGGGACGCTAAGTTGTATTGTAAGTTTTTATTAATTCTATTTCAATTCAACACAGCTTCCAGCAATTACTTTCAGGCTTTCGCCGAATTGTTTCCAAACTCTAATGTATTTAAATACTCCGTCTAACGGATTGTGATCGTAATTTCCTTTTAGCAAAACAGTCACTGCAACCACAGCGGTATCATCAATAATATTAATAATTTGATCTGAAGCTTCAAATGTATCAATTTTCATTTTTCCGGAACGATAAACATTCAAATCAAACTCTTTCGTGATGGTTTGACCATCCGGTAAATTGAAGAGTAAATCATCATGAAGTATTTTGTCTAAAGCAGAAACGTCAGCTTTTTTAATAGCTGTTAAAAGTTCAATCTCAGCATTCACAATGGCTTCTGTTTTCATATTAAAAGAAATTAAAAATTACTTTTTCGGATTCAAAACTGCTTTGATCATGGCGTCTTCTTTCAAAATCACATCATAATAATACAATTCGCCATACAATTGTCGAGCAAACTCTGCAGTAATATAACGGTTTACCAACGCTTTTGTTTTATCTAATTTTAAATCTAAACCTGTTATTAAAACATAGGCTTTAAACTTTTTAAAATACACATCAGAAGTTTTCATCTTATTTAAAAACTCATTAAAACGAAGTCCTGAAAAAGCATTACGGTTTTTATCTAATTCTTCAAAAACAAAATGACCAACAATCCCTGTTTGAAGTAAATAGGCAACATTTTCATTTCCGTGTTCTGCTTCCATTGGCACAAAAACATCCGGAACGATTCCGCCGCCGCCATAAACAATTTTACCTTTTGGAGTTTTAAATTTTAGAGAATCTGCAACCTTAATACTGTCTTTTGCATAAAGTTCCCCCGATTTCACTCGAGATTCTGATTCTTTAAAATATTCTTCGTTTCCTTTTTTGTATGGTTTCTGGATCGATCTTCCCGTTGGCGTATAATAACGCGCTACGGTTAGTCTTACTGCAGATCCGTCGTTAAAATCCATTTCGCGCTGCACCAATCCTTTTCCAAAAGAACGACGTCCCACAATAATTCCACGATCATTATCCTGAAGGGCTCCTGCTAAAATTTCGCTGGCAGATGCACTATTTTCATTGATTAAAATATATACTTTACCCGTTTCAAAACTACCCGCTTTTGTAGCGTATGTTTTTTCGGTTGTACCGTTTTTATTTTTGGTAAATACAATTAGCTGTTTGTCTTTCAAAAATTCATCAGCAACAGCAATAGCTTCTTCCATATATCCTCCTCCATTATCACGAAGATCTATTACTAAGGATTCGATTCCATTTTGTTTCAATCTATTTAAACCTGCTTTAAACTCATTAAAAGTAGTTTCTGCAAAACGATTGATTTTGATGTAACCAATGTTATTCCCAAGCATTAAAGAAGCATCAACACTTTTTATCGGAATAATATCTCTTTTTACTTTAAACTTAAGTTTCTTTTGTTCTGATTTTCTAAAAACGGTCAATTCGATTTCGCTTCCTTGTTTTCCTTTTAGTTTCGAAAACAAACTATCAGATGGCAAACTTCTTCCAAATAACTTCGTTTTTCCGGCAAATAAAATTCTATCTCCAGATTTGATTCCAGCTTTTGCCGAAGGCCCGTTTTCGATAGGTTTTATAATTGCAACAGAATCTTTATACATATAAAAATTGATTCCGATACCTACGAAATCACCTTTCATACTTTCGGCAACTTCAGCTTGTTCCGTTGGCGGAATATAAACGGAATGCGGATCTAATTTTGAAAGGATATTATCTACTGTTAAGTTTACAATAGAATCTGTATTGATGCTATCAACATATTCGTTATTGATAAAATCAATCAGTTTATTCAGCTTGGTTTTAGAGTAATTCTTAGCCAATAACTGATCATCAACGGGCGCATTCATTCTGCTTCCGAGTACGGTTCCGAGAGCAAAAGTAGCTCCGATAACGATTGGCAAATATTTTGAATTAAATTTCATCTACTCTTCTAAAACAGGAATATGTTCAACCTCAACACCGGCTTTTAATAAAAACTGAATCCCGGAATCATCACGATATCCGTTATGATATACCACTCTTTTTATTCCGGATTGATGAATCAATTTACTGCATTCCTTGCAAGGCGAAAGCGTAATATATAACGTTGCTCCTTCGCAGGACTGAGTTGATCGGGCAACCTTTAAAATCGCATTTGCTTCAGCATGCAAAACATCCCAACGCGTTAATCCGTCTTCGTCTTCACAGCAATTTTCAAATCCGGATGGTGTGCCGTTATATCCATCAGAAATAATCATTCTATCTTTTACGATAATTGCTCCAACTTGTTTTCGCTTGCAATACGAGAGTAAACCCCACTCTTTTGCAATACGCAAATACGCTTTATCGTATTTATTTAATTTCTTTAGCTTCATTTAATTTATCTGTTCCAAATTGGGCTTTCAATAATCATCGGAATCACAACTCCAATGATAAAAGCCGACATTACAAGCGCCCAGTCGCGTTTTGAAAAACGAAAGATCGTTTGTACAATATATGATATAACTAAGACCACAAAAACTACAACTAATTGCGCAGCTTCGATACCTAGTGCAAATTCTCCTAAAGGTAGTAATTTTGAGCTTGGTGACCCTCCCAAAATAGTCTTAAAATAATTTGAGAATCCAAGTCCGTGTATAATCCCGAAAAACAAGGTTACAAAAAAGATCAGATTCACACCATCATTCTTCGAGGTTTTCCCCGCTGTAAGAAGATGAAAAAAGGCTGTTACTAAAATCGTAATCGGAATTAAAAACTCTACAATATTTACTTTTATGGCAACAATCCCATAAACAGAAAGCAATAAGGCTAAGGTGTGACCCACTGTAAAAACAGAGACCAAAAGCAAAATACGTTTCCAATCCTTAAATAAATAAGGAACTGTTAATGCTATTAAAAAAAGAACGTGATCGTAAGCGTGAATATCCAGAACATGCTTCAATCCTATTTGAAAATAAATCCAAAAATCTGACATAGGGGCAATAATATTAATTGATTAGGGGTTGTAAACTTACGATTTATTTTGAAAAATTAATAAAGTCCACTATTTAAACAACGAATAAAAATAAGTTAAATTTTATGAGAAATTTAAAATGTTAAATTAAAATAAGATTTATCTTTGTTGGATAAAAAAAACCATAATTATGTCATTTTCAGATTTATTTGATAGCGAATTCAAACAAAGAAACAAAGGTCACTTTTCAGCTATTGTTCGTGTAGCATTAGCAGATGGAATAGTACATCCTGAAGAAAAAAAATTCTTGGACAAATTAGCTGCACGTTTAGAAATTTCAGAAACTGAATACGAAGAAATTCTTAACGACCCTTTAAAATATCCTATCAACCCTCCTTATTTGCATGTACAGCGTTTAGAGCGTTTATATGATTTAACCCGAATGGTGCATGTTGATCACCATCTTGAAGACCAACAAGAAGTAATGTTAAGAAAATTAGGTATTGCTTTAGGATTTACTCCAAGTAACGTAAATTATATCATTGCAAAAGCATTATCATTAGTCGACAAAAAAGTAGACGGTGATACTTTTGTTTATGAAATGCAACACATGCATAAATAGTATATGTTTTCAGTTTTGAACTGAAACTTTAAACTTAATATAAAAATTAAAAAACCGGCTGATTTTTAAAATCTGCCGGTTTTTTTTGTTTCTTATTAAAACTAAAACGTGGTTAAGAAATAAACCCGACAGGTTTTAAAAACCTGTCGGGTTTGAACTGTAACTAAAAACTAAGACTGAAAACTAAGATTAAAAACTACTCAGCTTCTGCCATAAATTCTTCGGCTTTTTCTACCATATTATAACTTCCGCAGAAAAACGGAACTCTTTGATGCAATTCAGTAGGCAGGATTTCCATAATTCTTCCAAAACCATCTGTCGCTTTTCCTCCCGCTTGTTCCGCAATAAACGCCATCGGATTACATTCATATAATAAACGTAATTTCCCTTTTGGTGCTTTTGAACTTGTTGGGTATAAATAAATTCCGCCTTTGATCATATTTCGATGAAAATCAGAAACCAAACTTCCTATATATCTTGAAGTATAAGGTCTGTCTTCTTCTTCGCGCTGACAATATTTAATGTAGTTTTTTACTCCTTGCGGAAAGTGAACATAATTTCCTTCATTCACTGAATATATATTTCCGTCTTTCGGAAATTTCATATTCGGATGTGATAAATAAAATGTTCCGATAGCCGGGTTTAATGTAAATCCATTTACGCCATGACCTGTGGTGTAAACCAACATTGTCGAAGTTCCATAAATTACATATCCTGCTGCTACCTGATTAACTCCTGGTTGTAAAAAATCCTCGCTTGTTACCGGAGTTCCAATTGGTGTAATTCTTCTGAAAACTGAAAAAATAGTTCCCACAGAAACATTTACATCAATGTTTGAAGATCCGTCAAGCGGATCCATTAAGATCACGTACTTATTATTATGACTGTTGTCGCTCCCCTGAACAGTAATAAAATCGTCGTTTTCTTCTGAAGCAATTCCACAGACAATCTCACGGTTTATTAACGTCTGGATAAATACTTCGTTTGCATACACATCTAATTTTTGCTGATCTTCTCCTTGAACATTTTGCTCGCCTGCGGCGCCAATGATGTCAACTAAACCAGCTTTGTTTACTTTATAGTTTACGACTTTTGCCGCCAAACGTATAGAGTTGATAATTCGGGAAAGCTCTCCCGACGAATACTGAAATGCTTTTTGGTTCTCAATAATAAACTCTCCCAGTGTTTTATTGCGTTCTTCCATTACTATATCGTTGTAGATTTATTTTTAAGTCACAAATATCGTTTATTTTGTGAGAATGATTTAAAAATTATTTTGTTAGTTTGCTACTATTGTATATTTGCTAAATAAAGTCAAAAAGTACACACAAAAAACACGCTTTTTTAGCTTATAACTGATTAATAATAAGAATATATGAAATTGCTCTAAAGGATTCGTTTGCGCAAACAAACGTCTTAAAAACAAAAAAGCAATACTATATAGGACCTATAAAATAAATTGCAACAATATGAATATTAGAAAAGGAAATCCCGAAGACATGAAATCGGTTTTAGGATTAATACAGGAGCTGGCAATATTCGAAAAAGAACCTGATGCAGTTGTTATAACTGAGGAAGATTTAGTTCGCGACGGTTTTGGCGAAAAACCATTGTTTCATGTTTTTGTAGCAGAAATTGAAAACGATAAACAAGAAAAAGAAATCGTTGGAATGGCTGTATATTATTACCGCTATTCTACCTGGAAAGGAAAAACAATACACCTTGAAGATTTAGTAGTTAAAGAAAAAATGCGCGGTACCGGATTAGGATCTGCACTTTATTCTGAGATTATGAAACAAGGAAAAAGAGACAACGTTAGAAGAATAGACTGGAATGTTCTGGATTGGAATACTCCGGCAGTTAAATTCTATGAGAATTCAGGTGCAAAGATTCTCGAAGAATGGAGAGTTGTTCAAATGGACGAAAGCGGAATTAATACGTTTTTAGAAAAAAAATAAAAAGTATTTGCCACTCCCGATAGCTATCGGGATATTACAATTAAAATGATTTAAAATCTGTGTCTGTTTGCCACGAATTTCACGAATCTACACTAATTAATTCGTGCCAATTCGTGAAATTCGTGGCAAAAAATAAAACAAAATAAGATTTCATTCAAACCCCGAATCTGAAATCTAAAACCTGAAATCTAAAATTAAAAATGAGAGTATTTAAATTTGGTGGAGCATCTGTAAAAGATGCCGATGGAATTAAAAACGTATATGACGTTTTACAAAAAGTAGGTTACGAAGATGTAATTTTGGTAGTTTCGGCTATGGGAAAAACTACAAATGCTCTTGAGGTTGTTATCAAGAATTATTTTGATAAATCGGCAGAGTTAAATTCTTCTGTACAAGAAATAAAAAAATATCACAATCAAATCTTATTAGATTTATTTGAAGATGAAAAACATGCCGTTTTTACTGCTGTAAATGCTCAATTTTCAGAGTTAGAATACTTTTTGGCACATAATAAATCTCCTAATTACAATTTTGTTTACGATCAGATTGTGAGTTTTGGAGAATTAATTTCGACTACTATTCTAAGTCATTTCATGAATTTTATGGGAATCCAAACGCAATGGCTGGACGTTCGTAATTTCATTAAAACAAACGCAAATTACAGAGATGCTGAAGTTGACTGGGAAACTACGCAACAACTGATCAGTAAAAATGTAAAACGCAAAATATTAAACATCACTCAGGGATTTTTAGGTGCCGACGAAAACAACTTTACAACAACTCTTGGCCGTGAAGGTTCTGATTATACTGCGGGAATTTTTGCTTATTGCTTAAATGCCGAAAGTGTTACAATCTGGAAAGACGTTCCTGGAGTTATGAATGCCGATCCCCGTTATTTTGAAAATGCAAGTTTGTTAAACCAAATCTCGTATCGTGAAGCAATCGAATTAGCTTTTTATGGTGCAACGGTTATTCACCCAAAAACATTACAGCCGTTACAGAAAAAAGAAATTCCGTTATATGTAAAATCTTTTATCAATCCATTATTAAAAGGAACTTGTGTTTCTAAAGGTGTTGATTTAGAACCACAATATCCTTGTTTTATCGTAAAAAGAAATCAACTTTTGATTTCGCTTTCATCAATTGATTTCTCTTTTATAATGGAAGAAAACATCAGTGAGATTTTTGCTTTATTTCATGAATTCAAAATCAAAGTTAACTTAATTCAGAATTCTGCTATTAGTTTTTCTGTTTGTGTTGAAGATAAATTTGAGAATTTCAGCGAATTGAATGCGATACTTTCGAAAAAATTCAAAGTAGATTATAGCGAAAATGTAACTTTATACACCATTCGTCACTTTACTGAACAAGCCGCTCAAACGGTTGAAGAAAACAAAGAAGTTCTACTAAAACAAGTGAGTAGAGAAACAATGCAAATTGTAACTAAAGAGATCAATTAGCTTTAGACAGGTTATATTATTAAATTCAGCATAAGAAATAAAGGTCTCACCAAAAAGTGAGGCCTTTATTTTTTTAATCAACCAATTCAAAAAAGGTATTTTTATTTTATAATTTTTACAATACCTGATTTTCCGTTGCTGGTTTTTACTTTTACCAATAATACACCATGTTGATTTGATAAATCATCAGAGAACAATGTCACAGTATTATTTGAAACTGTATACATATCTTGCTTTATCAATTTCCCTAATAAATCATAAACCTGAATATTAACCAGAGTTCCGTTTATATAATCAGGCAGTTCTAATACCACATAATCTTTCATTGGATTAGGATGCGCTTTTACAGAGAATATCTGAGTATCATTTTTAAATTCGTTATCAGAAATCCCAAGATTTGCATCTTTGTCGGTGTAAACAATTCCTCTTCCTACGGTACTCATATAAACCCTGCCAAAAGTATTCATATCACCAATTACAAAATTACCATTTCCTGTTCCGCCAAACTCATACGCATCATCATTTACACGAAGCCATGTAATGCCTTCATCAATAGAACGAAACACACCCGTAACTCCATTTACTGTTCCCCAAATATATATAGAAGGATATGTTTTTCCAGGAGCTGCTTTACCAATCCCTACAGCTGACGCAGCTGTTACATTTACTGAAGGAACAACAAAAGTGAGACCACCATCAATTGAACGTTTTAAACCGCCGCCACTCATTGCAATCCAGATGTGTCCTGCATTACCCGGAACAGTTCGAATTAATTGTGAACCTCCTGAACCGGCATTACCTGCAGAAGCAAAATTAACCCCTCCATCAGTACTAATCATCATTAATCCTGTTGATTGATCATAAACATAAAACTTATTATTGGTTACCTGATCAGAAACCGGGATTGCATCACTAACACTTATACCTTTACAGGTTGTCCATGTAGTTCCGTTATCAACAGAACGATATGTACTTGTTGAACCGGCGGGACAATGCAAAATGGTATTACCATCATAAGACAAGGCTGCCCTTCCTTTTTGTCCCATTAAGGCCGCTGTAGTTTTGGTCCATGTTGCACCTTGATTTCCAGAATAATACATGAACTCCCCTAACCTCACAATTTTATTTGTGTTTCCTGCAGCATACGAAATAGAAGTTGAAGTACCCATAGTCGGAGCATGTTGTGGAGCAAAAACAGTTACATCTGTATGTTTAAATCCGTCAAAATCACCAATTACACTCATTAACGGACCAGATGGTATACTTATTAAATCTAAAGGAACTGATTCTTCAATACCGATTGCATCAAATTTCCAGGTAGTTTTAACTGCATTAATATCATCGCAAGTAAAAAGTCCGTTTCCTGAAACAATACTTGCCTGAGCCGTATTTGCCGGGTTAAATTTAAAATCTGTTGCCCAGTGTATTGACTGACCGCTAACCCATGTACAGCCATTAGTTTCAAAAAAAAATCCGGAATTACCAACTAAATCTCTCCAATTAGTTCCTCCATCTGTACTTACATAAAAATGATCCCCATATACAGCTGTTCCTCCAGGAGTAGTATATTGGAACGACCATGTGTTTGTCGTTGAAGCGATTAATCGTTGTGGATTTACCGGATCAACATCAATACCTCCAAACGGCCTTGTAATACCAGCCGGCGTAATGTCTGTAAAAATTCCTGTACTGCTTAATTTTGATATTTTTCCCTGGGTTCCGTTCCATGGTCCTTCCAGGTCGGCATAAGTAATCAATAAAGATCGATTTGAATCTAAAACAGCACGCTGCGGCATATAAGATGTTGTGGCTCCTGAAACAGCATTCCAGCTAATTCCGCCATCAAGACTTTTGTATAGATTAGAGGCTCCAACTTGTGAAACCCCGGCATAAATAGTTTGTGTTTTACCTCCTGAAACCGAAGCCGGATCCAAAACAACAAAACATACCCCATTTGCATTTGAAGTTGTCGTAACAGGAAAACCTGACAATTTATTCCAAGTCAAACCGGCATCAATACTTTGAAAAATACCATTGTTTCTGGTTCCACAATAAATAATATTCGAATTATTTGGATCAACAGCTAAACGTTCACCATTCGAACGCCCCATACCATTACCGTGTGCTTTAAATTTAGAAGTCACTTCAATTTCAGTAAATGTATTTCCTTTATTTGTGGATTTTAAAATAGCCGTTTTTCCATTATTAAAATAACTGGTTCCAACCAATAAGTAGACCACATTATTATTTTGTGGATCTATTGCCAATGATTCAACGCCAAAATAACCAACCTGATCTATACTTAGCCAATCCAGCAAAGAGATCCATTTTTTATTCGCAGCATCCCATCTGTAAGCACCGCCAACATCAGTTCTGGCATATTTTAAATCTGCATCATTTTTACTGGTAATAATTCCAGATACAAAACCCCCTCCACCTATCTGAACATTCTTCCATACATTTTGTGTTTTTCCTGACAAGGAAGCCAGAAGCAATAAAAAAAGTAAAAAATAGTTTTTCTTCATTTTAGTAATCATTTAAATTATGGTTTAGTAAATTCTTAGATCAAAAATATTCTCAATTGACTGTCGAAAATATTCCATCTTAACTTGTGGTTAAATTGACAACAAGTATACATTTTTATTTTTTAAATAAAAAGAACATTCAAAAACGTAACAATTAAAAAATATAATCATTAAGTGCTTTTTGCATTCCTAAAAAGGCTTCACAGATTTGTGAAGCCTTTTTTAGTTTTTACCTGTATTTAAATGTCTAATAATTGTCTTTAGGTCTTCGATTTGCAACTCATATTGTTTTATTGTTCTTCTGTATACATTAAACATTCCTATTTCATCTAAGGATTCTTCGTCTATCAAAGCTTCAGTTTCTTTTTTTACTAAGTCTTCTGGAGTTATTTCAAAAACCTCACAAATTTTATTAAAATGATTTGCCCACGAAGTACTTTCCCCTCGTTCCATTCGCGCATACGAAGATTGAGATATTTCTAAAAAATCTGCAACTTCTTCCTGAGACAAGTTTTTAGCTCGTCGCAGTATTTTTAGCTTATTTCCTATAATTCTATTCATAATTAACATTTTAATAAAAGTAAACATAAGAAACAACGAACCCTCAGAAGAAACCAAAAATAAATGGCATAACGATCCAAACAATTGGATTTGGGGAATTTTTTATTACAATCCTGAAGATAAAAGACTCTTCCCTCCAAAAAGAATAAAACAAATGGGATTCACAATTAACTTTGCTAATCCCAATTCTGTTTTCTTTACAGTAATATTTATACTTATTTTATACATTATATCAACACATATACAATCATGATAGAAATTTTTAGAGGATCCTATATTGAAGCAATGAATATTAAAAATTTATTAGAAAACAACGATATTCCAGTTTTTACTGCTAATGAGTATATGTCAAGCATTCAGCCTTGGTCTGTTTCTGCGGGAGGTAATGGTTCTGCAATTCTAAAAGTACAAGAAAAAGACTTAGAGAATGGTAAGAAAATAATAGATGAATATAATAAGGGAGAATATGTTTTAGATCTGTAATTTTGATTAAAATAAGTATAAAATTCTATCTCACCCTATTATTCTCCGTCTGCTCCAGTTCAGATTTCTTATAATTTGTTTTCTTCGAATTCCCGAAACTATAGGTTGCAATAAACCTAAAGTAGTTCGTTGTATAGGTTCTATGATAATATATTAGAGTTTGCCCAACGTTATAATCTCCCGAAACCATGAAGTCATGAAAAATATCATTTGCAGTGAAATTCAGTTTCAAGGCATCTTTAAGAAAATTTCGTTCAATTCCTAAGGTTACTGTCGATCTGCTATTATCGCTTCCTAAACCATAACTTCTATCTCCCAAATACCACGCAAGTAACTGAACTTTGAAAAGATTCGGAATTGTAAAGGTATTATTCGAATACAAATATATCTGAGGCTTTACAGGTCTTAAAGCATACGAATATACATTGTCAAAAGATTTGCTTAAATTCATACTTACCGTATTGGTAGAAGTCCACCATTTGGCTGTAAATGATTTTGAAGCTGAAGCAAAATAGATCTGTTCTTTTTCTCTATTCAAAGATCTTAAAATATAACTATTGGGCGTATCACCTCTCAAAGCTGCTCCAGAAATAGGATCAATTTTATAGGTAAATCCTAATTTAAAATCAAATTTTCTATACATAGCACCTATTTCAAACGCATGAACTTTCTCTGGAAGTAAATTAGGATTTCCCTCGATAGTCGTAAACGGATCCTGATATATAACAAACGGATTTAGCGCCTGATATCTTGGTCTTGTAATTCTTGATACATACGATAAATGAGCTTTCCAGTTTTCAGAAAAATTCATGTTTAAAAGTAAATTAGGAAAGAGATTCCCATAACTTTTTTCGAATTTCTGAATTCCGTTGGCATTCGTGTACAAATTATATTTCGTCCATTCGCCCCTTGCGCCTACAGAAAAATCGAATTTCTGGACAATTGAACCTCCATAATTAAAATACGCTGCACCAATACGTTCCTGATATTTAAAATCACTTGAGAGTTCATCATCAAATTCAAAATTCATATCATCTGCATCTGCAATCAAAAAATCTGTAGCTGATTTTATAGTCGTAAAACTATATTTAGCTCCTGTTTCTAGTCTGGTATTTTCTTTAATTTTTTTAGAATAATCAACCTGAGTGGCAATTATATTTATGGTATTACCAACATTATTCTTGAGATACTTTTGCGTATTAATGTCATCGACTAAACCATTTTCATCAATAAAATCTTTTACAGTTCCGTTATAATTAGAATATTGCGAGCCTATAAATAATGACGAGCCTTGTTTATCTGTTATGGCATTATAATTTAAATTCATAAACTGATTTAGCAAAACATCATTTTTATCAATATCAGTAGCGTAAAAACTATTTCCTGAATTATTAGTTATCGAGTTTCGGCTTTCGACAACTCCACCTAAATCTTCAATATTGCCACTATAAGCAAGTGAGATATAATTCTTTTCAGAAAAAGTATATTGCAATCCAAAACCGAAATTAGAATAATTATTAAACTGACGTTTCCAATCTGTAGTTAATTCTGACCTCATAAATTCCTCCGGATTTGGCCGTGTTCTGGTTGTGTACAAAAGCTCTCTCCCTTTTCCTAATTGCAAACCATAATTTGTAATAAATGAAAATCTTCCTTTTGTGTAATTAAAATCGAGTAAAGTATTGGTACTTGTCCCAGCAAATTTAGAAACGGTTACTTGCTGCGTTGCTGTTCCCATAATTCCGTTTTCGATATTTTTTTTGGTAATGATATTTATAACCGCTTTTCCCTCGGCATCATATTTTGCCGAAGGATTTGAAATTACTTCAATTTTTGAAATTTGCGAAACCGGAATCGCTGCAAACCTTTCATAATTTATCAATATTCCGTTAAGGTAAATTATCGCTTCTCCTTTTCCTAGTACACTAATTTGCCCTTCAGCAACAATCACGTTCGGGACTCTGCTTAATAATTCATTTACAGAGCTACTTGTCGAAAGCAATGTATTGGCGACATTTACATCGATGTTTCCGTTTGAAGAATACTTTACTAATGACGTTTGTTTTTTAATAACAACCTCATTTAACTCATTATTCTTGTTGAGAACCTTATCCGAAATCTTTTGCGCCGTTTGTGCATTTGTTCCTGTCGAATAAAAAAGCAGACTGTAAATAGAGAGGAGAACTGAAACTGGAAATTTCATAAATTTTGGCGATTATAAATTTGACTTTTATGAGACAAAAGTCAATCGAAAATCGCTAAATGAAGTCCCCGAAATAGAAATCAGGAGTACGAATTTATAAATCAAGACTGTTTAATACCTATAAAACCTGCAATTGATAGTTTAGTGGCGTTTTTCCGGTATGTTTTTTAAAGGCAGCAAAAAAGGTTGATTTAGAATTAAAACCTACATCATAACCTATGGATTCTAAAGTAAATTTATCACTTGATTTTATAATTTTGCAAGCTTCGTTTATTCTAAATTCATTGATAAAACTCGTAAAATTCTTCCCCACATTATTATTTAAAAACTGAGATAATTGATGACTCGAAATGTTTACTTCCTGCGCCAAATCCTGTAAAGTTAAATTAGAGTTTTTATACAGTTCTTTTTCTATCATTACATTTTCCAGTTTTTCCGATAAAATTACTGCTTCCTCTGAATCTATCTTTTTTACCGAAGATTTCTGTCCGTTCAATAAAAACAGATCGTCGGTTTTTTTTCGGTATAAAAGAATTGAAATTATTAAATACAGGATAAATGAAAAAACAATAGCTCCACTTATATAAGTTGCCGAAGGCGCTCCGATTAACGCAAGAAAATAAAAAAGAAACAATAAAAAATTACCCAAAAACAAGGTGCTAAACCACACTTCAGATGGAGTTGATTTATGATTTTTGTCTACGATTTTTTTCAAAACTGTTTTAATCGTAAAACCGGATAATACAATACAAACAAACCATTGAAGATAAATAACTCTTATAAAATAGTGTCTCCACAATTCCGGATAATCTTCATACGGAAATAAAATCCCAACGGTAACAATCACGATTCCTAAAAATAGTAATGTCACTTTCCAGGATTTCGGCATTATATTGATTTCCTCTACTGCCGATTTAAGAAAATAATACAAACAAGGTCCTATAAAAAAACAAGCTGTAAGTCCAATCTGTAAGTACATTTTTGGCAATGCCGAATCAAAATATACAAAAACAGATTTTCCTATTCGTATGCTTAAAGCAAATAAGAGTGCGCCCAAAAAATAATTGGTAAGGTATTTTTTCTTGGTGAAGAAAAAGAAATAGACCCCAAGAATAATTCCGTTGAAAACTCCTAAAGCACTAAAAAAGAATAAAAGTTCCTTACTAGTATCCATAATTTAAGTTGGTTATATCCCAACAAAGCTAAAAAAAAGATTGACTTATCATGCGAATAGTATTTCAAAATAACAAACTAATATTCTAATTGAACCCGTTGGGTGTAATTAATTTTAACACATAGAAACATAGATTCAGCACGCTAAAAAAAGGCGTTTTACTTCTTTAAAGGCACAGAGCTCAGCTATGTATAAGAAACATGTTTCTTTCTACACTCTTTTTACAGATCCAAAATCTATGTTTCTATGTGTTAAATAAAATTTTAGTAATTACTCCCAACAGGTTAATTGATACTATTATCAACCCGCAAAAGGCTTCATTATTTCCCAATTATAAATACTACTTTTGGCTTTTTAGAGTTAAAGTCTTTATGCTTAAAAAATTACTATTTTTAACGTTGCTTATTTGGTTTTCTGGTCTTCAGGCTCAGGAAACGGAATCATCGTACAAAACCAAAAAAGTAATTGCAACCCGAGACACTATTCATCTGGAAGAATTTAGTATCAATTCGAGTTTTTTTCAGATTCTTAATACTAAAAATGAACCTCTTGATTCGACTTTTTATAAAATAGATTTCCAAAAAGGAACTTTACTTTTCAACGAAAAACTGACTTCGACTTCAGATACTTTAATTGTCAATTACTTAAAATATCCTGATTTTATTACCAAAGAATACAGTCTTTATAAATCAAATCAAATTGTTACCAATGATATTGGCTCTGAAAAACTATACAAAATAGACAATAGCAGTGCTAAAAAAGTAACTCCGTTTGATGGTTTAAATACTTCCGGAAGTATCACTCGTGGCGTGACTGTTGGAAACAATCAAAATACAGTTTTGAACTCTAATCTTGATTTACAAATCACCGGAAAAATATCTGATAAAGTTAGTTTGAGAGCTTCGCTTCAGGACAGTAATATTCCGTTGCAGGATGGCGGTTATTCGCAAAAGCTGGATCAGTTTGATAATATTTTCATGGAACTTTTTAGCGATGACTGGAACATCCGTGCGGGTGACGTTTTCCTAGAAAATCGAAAAACCCAGTTTTTAAGTTTCAATAAAAAAGCACAAGGGATTTCTGCAAGTTTCAATTTTGGTACAGAAGAAAGTAAAACTAATGTTTTTGCATCGGTTGCATTTGCAAAAGGACAATATGCCAAAAGTACTTTTACCGGACAGGAAAGCAATCAGGGACCTTACAAATTAAAAGGTCAAAATGGAGAATTGTACGTTTTGGTGATCTCAGGTTCTGAACGTGTTTATGTAAATGGTGTTTTGCTAAAACGTGGCGAAAACAATGATTATGTAATAGATTATAATGCTGGTGAAATTACTTTTACGTCGCTTTTTACCATTACGTCTGAAATGCGTATCAATGTTGAATATCAATATTCAGATCGAAATTACAACCGAATCGTGACCTATGCCGGTGCTACACATGAAAATAAAAACTGGAGTTTTGGCGGTTATTTATATTCCGAGAGCGATATGAAAAATCAGCCTTTGCAACAAAATCTTTCTACAGAGCAGGTTCAGATTTTAAGTCAGGCGGGCGATGATCCAAATTTAATGAAAGCACCGTCTGCTTATGAAGATACTTATGCCGATAATAAAATTTTGTACAAAAAAATCATCGTAAATTCGATTGAAGCTTATGAGTATTCGAACGATCCGAGTACTGTTTTATACAATGTGAAATTTAGTCTCGTTGGCAATAATGCCGGAAATTATATCATTCAAAACAACAATTCGGTCGAACGTATTTATGAATATGTTGCGCCTGTTAATGGAGTTCTCCAAGGGAATTATGAACCTATTGTACAATTGGTTGCACCTATAAAACTGCAAGTCGCCACTTTTTTAGGAAAATACAATCCTGACGAAAAAACATTGGTTGACTTTGAGGTTGCGATAAGCAATAATGATAAAAACTTATTTTCGAAGATTGATGATGGGGATAATAGCGGGGTTGCTCTGAAAACGAATATCAAAAAACGTCTTTTTACCAGAAACTGGACCTTAGATGCTTTTGCCAATTATCAATTTGTTCAGGAAGATTTTAGATCTGTCGAACGTTTGTATAATATTGAGTTTAGCCGTGACTGGAATTTGAACGCTACTCTTTTCGGAAATCAAAGTTTACTGGTTACGGGTTTGAATTTTGATTTATTTGCCAAACAAAAAACATCGAATATTGGTTTGTTTACCTATCAATTTGAGAAGTTAGATTATTCAGAAAGTTATTCGGGAGCGAGACATACTACAACGGCACTTTTTAAACTAAATCGATGGACGATTGAAAATCAGGGAAGTTTTTTAAATTCGGATGCTACGGCTTCGACTTCAAAATTCATCAGAAATCAAACTAGAACTAAATATCATTTTGGAAAAAACTGGGTTGGTGCAAGTATGCAAATCGAAGACAATCAGCAAAGGGATAAAGTGACGAATCAATTTTCGGCCTTGAGCCAAAGGTTTTCAGAATATGGCGCTTTTGTTGGCCGTGGCGATAGTACTAAGGTTTTTGTTGAAATAGGTTATTTACAACGTCGAAATGATAGTTTACAGAATGGTTTATTGCAACACGTGAACAATTCGCAAACCTATTATTTAAAATCAAAACTGATTCAGAATAAAAAAACAGATTTAGCGGTTTATGCAAGTTATCGAAATTTAGATTTTACCGATTCTGCCCGAAAAAATGAGCCTTCTTTAAATTCGAGAATACTTTACAACGATCGCTTTTTTAATCAATTGATGCAAATTAGTACGGCTTACGAAACCAGTTCAGGAACTATTGCGCAACAAGAATTTACGTATATCGAGGTTCCAACCGGACAAGGAGTTTATACCTGGAACGATTATAATGGCGACGGAATTCAGCAATTGGAAGAATTTGAAATTGCAGCTTTCCCGGATCAGGCGAGATATATAAGGATCTTTTTACCGAATCAGATTTATATTAAAACCAATCAAAATAAGTTTTCACAATCTGTGGCTTTGAATCCATTGCAATGGCAAAACGAAAAAGGCTTCAAGAAGTTAATCTCTTATTTTTACAATCAGACCTCATTTATTATGGATCGAAAAGTAAAAAGTCAGGGCGAACGTTTAGAATTGAATCCGTTTGATTCATCTGAGGAAAATATTCTGGGATTAAATTCAAGTTTCAGAAACAGTTTATATTACAATCGTGGAAAACAAAAAAACTCGGTTACATATACTTACCTTATTAATAAGGGGAAAAATTTACTTTCGGTTGGTTCTCAGAATGTCAAAAACAGTTCGCATCAATTACAATACACCCATTTGTATCAAAAAAGCTGGCTGTTTAATTTCTTTACCAAAACGATTAAAACTAATTTAGTCTCTGAAGATTTTGTCGAAAAAAACTATGATTTAAAAGGCTATCAACTGGCTCCAAAAATCAGTTATTTGTTTTCGAAAAACACGAGTTTAGATTTCTTTTATGAATTTCAGAATAAAGAAAACAAAATGGGGAATTTTGAAACACTTGTTCAAAACCGACTCGGAACTTCTTTTTCATTTGCTGGTGAAAAGAAGGTAACCTTAAATGGGGAGTTTTCTTTTTATCAAAATAAATTTAATGGAAATGAATTTTCGTCTGTAGGATTTCAGATGCTAGAAGGTCTTCAGGCAGGGCAAAATTTAGTATGGAAGCTTCTATTGCAGAAGAATATAACACAATTCCTGGATGTTAACGTAAACTATCAGGGTCGAAAAAGCGAAACTGGTTCAACTGTTCATACCGGAAACATTCAGCTACGCGCATATTTTTAATGCTCAACGAAAAAGATTACAATAAATTGATTAATTTTAATTGAAATTTTAACTTTTAGCCTTATGAAAAAATTATTATTACTCTGTTTTCTAGTTGTTTTCTCTTCTAATTTCTATGCTCAGGAAACTGCTAAAACTACTAAGAGCAAAACGGAAGCTTCTTCTAAAAAAGCAAAAGCAAGTGCAGATAAAGCAACTTCGGATGCAAAAAAAACAACTGCAAAATCTAAAAAAGCAGCCGACGATGCTACTACATCAGCAAAAAAGGAAACTGCTAAATCAAAAAAAGCAACTAGTGATGCTGCCAGTGATGCTTCTGCGAAAGCAAAAAAAGAATCAACTAAAGCGAAAAAAGCTAGTGCCGATGCCACTGACGTTTCTGCGAAAGCAAAAAAAGAAACCGCTAAAACTAAAAGCGATGCTGACAAAGCAACAAAAAAAGCAACTGCAAAATCTGAAAGTACAAAAAGCGATGTAACTAAAACAGCGGCAAAAGCAGATGCAGCCAGCAAAACAGCAACAAAAAATGCTGCTTCGGCTAAAAATACTGCTTCT
Organism: Flavobacterium sp. JAS; assembly: GCF_020991455.1. Lineage (GTDB taxonomy): Bacteria > Bacteroidota > Bacteroidia > Flavobacteriales > Flavobacteriaceae > Flavobacterium. The sequence goes on along the minus strand of NZ_JAJMOX010000006.1, from coordinate 337,208 downwards.
AAAACAGTAAAAGAAACCAATGAAAAAGCTCCAAAAGTAGCTGATAAAGTTACTGGGGAATACAATGGAAAAAAAGTTTACACGGGACCAAAAGGGGGTAGATACTACATTAACTCTAACGGGAACAAAACTTATATTCAGGATAAATAATATATTTCACAACTATACATGAAGGAACTATCTAAAAGGTAGTTCCTTTTTTTTTGCAGAAAACCTTCCTTACAGCAAACTGGTCGTTAACATACAAATAACCTTACACTATAAATTTTACTGTTTTTAAACTTTTTATCTCAAAATGCCTTCTAAACCAGTATCTAGAGTTAATAATTTAGTAATACGCCTGAAATATCATAGAAAACATATTTCTTTATCTTCGTTTTTAAAAAGCGTTAAACTATGAGCATTGACTATTCTGCGAACAAAACAATTTTAGTTGCTCCACTAAACTGGGGATTAGGCCATGCGGCAAGATGCATCCCAATTATTAAAGCGCTTCAAGAAAACAATTATATTCCAATAATCGCTTCTGATGGAGTTGCATTGGCTTTGCTACGTAAAGAATTTCCTTACGTACAAACGTTAGAATTGCCATCTTATCATATTGAATATGCTAAAAACGGGAAAAACTTTAAATGGAAGCTGATTAAAAATTTACCTAAAATGATCGTCGCTATTCTTGATGAGAAAAAAATGGTAAACGGCTGGATAAAAAAACACGGAATTGATGGTATTATTTCGGACAATCGATTAGGCGTTTTTAGCAAAAAAGTGCCTTCTGTATTTATGACGCATCAACTAAATGTGATGACGGGAAATACAACCTGGTTTACGAGTAAATGCCATCAACATGTTATAAAAAAATACTCCGAATGCTGGGTTCCTGACACTAATGACAAAGTGAATTTGACTGGTGAATTAGGCCATCTTAAAACAAATGATCTTAATTTAAAGTATATTGGCCCGTTGAGCAGAATGCGTAAAAAGGATATTCCGAAAGTCTATGATTTGATGGTCATTTTATCAGGACCGGAACCTCAGCGTACTTTTTTGGATGAAAAACTGCAAAAAGAGATTGTAAATTACAAAGGTAAAGTAGTATTTGTACAAGGTATTGTAGAGAAAACCCAAAACAAATGGCAAGCTGGAAATGTTACTTATTACAATTTCATGAACTCAAAACAACTGGAACAAACGTTTAACGAAAGTGAATTTGTTTTATGCCGTTCGGGTTACACAACCGTAATGGATTTAGCTAAACTGGGTAAAAAAGCCTTTTTTATTCCAACTCCCGGACAATATGAACAAGAATATCTGGCGATAAAACTTCAGGAAGAGAATTTGGTACCGTATGCAATGCAAGACGACTTTACCATTGAAGATCTTTCAAAAGTAAAGTCGTTTAAAGGTTTAACCCAATTTAATGAAGACATCGATTGGGATAAGTTATTTTCTATATTCGAAGACAAAGACGTATAACAATACTTGTTTTTGCCACAGATTAAATGATTTTACTGATTTTTTGCCACGAATTTCACTAATTAACACTAATTAATTCGTGCGAATTCGTGAAATTCGTGGCGAACCGACACAGATTTTAAAAATCATTTAATTTAGAAATTAAACTGAGCTTGCAATCTCAATAAATTTCCTTGTTGTCTATTGATTGGTAATGCGCTGTCTTCGAAAGTACGGTCGGCAATCACATATTCTGCTGTAAGTTCGAAGGCTTTGATTGGCTGCCATTCTATACCAACTTCGTAGTCTCTAACGACATAACTTCTGGCATCTTTTTCATATTTTTTCCCTCCATCATAATATTGAAACTTTGCAAAAGGGTATATGTGTTGCTTTTTGACGTCTAATTTATAATTAAATAATATGTAACCACCATTTAAATCTGTTTCATCAACAGTGTTGGTAAGTGTATTATATCGTGGTCCTGTCCCGATATTATATTCCGTTTGAATTCCGAAAGGTCTTGGATACAAAACAAATGTCGCTCCTACTCTTTGATCTTTTACGTATTGTGGATCATTTACGATAACTCCTGGTGAAATTTCTCCGGTAAAAGCCCATTTTCCAGTATAAGCCTGAATTCCAGGTTCGATAATCTGACTGCCAATTACAAAAGGATATGTTACTCTGGCAACCACATTAAGATCTCTGTTTCCGTCCAGTTTATTAGCAATTTGTCCGTTATAAACTCCAAAAGCAAAAACACCATAATCTCCAGAACCTTTGAAACCGTCTTTTACCAACATCTCAAAACGTTCTCTAATTTTGGCTGGTGCCCAATAAAAGAACATTCCTAAATCACGTTCGTTTAATATCGCACTATTCATTGCATCATTTCTGTCCAGAGCCAAACGCTGTGAGCTTGATTGCATGTTTTCGAAACCATACGGAATTTTACTTTGCCCTATACGAACGCGATATTCTTTCTTTTTATCGAAAGAAAGATCAAAATACAAATCTCGAATCTGAACAAAATTTTGAATTCCCGTAACCGGTGAACTTGCAAAATCAGGCTGAAAATAGAAAAATACATTTGGATGAACCTGTCCTGAGAATACCAGACGAGCACGTCTAATAAAAAGTCCGTTGTTTGCTTTTGCATCCGGAGCCGTAGAAGTTGTTCCCCAGGATCTATCACACTGCTCACAAGAAACTTTATCATTTGTAGAAAACAAACCATTGTATCTTATTTGCGCATAACCTCTAAGTGAGATTCTATCGTACCAATGTTCAGCGGTACCTGCCCCAGATTGTGTATCTGGAAGTTTTGCTTTGTTTATGGAATCAAGAAGACGAACGACTTCTTTTTTCACATCTTGTTTACTTAGTTCTTGCGCATTTGCTCCGCAAGTAATTAGCAATAAAATTGCAATTATTTTCTTTTTTATCATTTTGCTCTAATGCGCTTAAATTCAAGGTGCAAAGATGTGTCACCTATGTTAAGAAATCATTAACAAGATGTTATTATAATAAAAATTTATTGTTACGCAGTGACAGCAAGTGTTTCGTTAAAGTTAAAACACCCGTATTTTGGCACTTCGTCAGAAAATAGCTTACAATTATTTAACCTCAGCTTTTATTATTTTATTTGCTTTTTCGAGCGTAAAAGAGAATTCAGAACCTATCCCAAACTCACTTTCTACATATACTTTCTCTTTATGAGCTTCGATAATATGTTTTACGATTGCCAACCCTAAACCAGAACCTCCTTCAGAACGGGTTCCGCTTTTATCAACTCTGTAGAAACGCTCAAAAAGTCTTGGAATATTTTGTTTTTCAACTCCTTCTCCATTATCACTAATACGAATTAAGACTTTTTTCTTGGTTAAATTAACAACGCCAACTTCGGTTAAACCGCCGTCTTTACCATATTTAATAGAATTCACTATCAGGTTTTCAAGCACTTGCTGAATTCTATCCTGATCACCACGAACGATTACGGATTGAACGTTCTTGCTTTCAAAGGCCAATTTGATTTTCTTTTTATCAGCTTTCATTTCTAATAAATCAAAAACATTCTGAATCAGCTCAACAATATTAAAATCAGTAAAATTCAAATCTAAATCTCCCGATTCTAATTTGGTAATCATGTCAAGATCTTCGACTATATAAATAAGACGCTCTACTCCTTTTTCTGCACGTTTTAAATATTTCTTTCTAATGTTCTTGTCGTCCATTGCTCCGTCAAGCAAAGTTGATACATAACCCTGAACGGTAAACAAAGGCGTTTTTAGTTCGTGCGAAACGTTTCCTAAAAACTCTCTGCGGTATTGTTCACGAATTTCCAGCATCTCGATCTCGAGTTTTTTATCTGTCGCAAACTTCTTCACTTCACGCGAAAGCGTTTCCATATCCGTAGTTATGGGCTGATTGATAAGTGTTGTTGATTCCAGCAACGAAACCTCATCGTATATTTTCTTAACTCTTCTGTAAATAAAACGTTCTACACGATATTGTAAAACCAGAAAAGCAAATACATAAATTGAGATAATAAAAATTATTCCGAATGCAACCTGATGTTTTAGTTGATTTTTATAAAATAAAGACATTAACATCAATACAAATCCTGTTGCAAAAAGACTTATATATAATGCCGATTTGACAGCAAATTTGTATGTTTTTTTAAAATTAATTTTCATTGATAGTATTGAACCATTAAGAGATTAAGAAAAATTAAGTTTCTCTTTGAGTTAATGAAATTCTCCTAAATTAACATTTGAACTCAAACAAAGTTAACTCAAAAACCATATAAGAAATTAAAGATCATATGATCTCTAACTCCTTATATGGTTTATTTTTTATGTAATTCGAATCGGTTTAAATCTAAAAAATCGCTTAGAATCTTAGTCCCTTAGCAACTTAGTATCTTAAAGAATTAAACTTCAAATTTATAACCCACTCCTTTTATTGTTTTAAAAAGATCTTCTCCAATTTTTTCGCGTAGTTTTCTAATATGAACATCAATTGTTCTTCCTCCAACTACAACTTCGTTACCCCAAACTTTATCCAGAATTTCGTCTCTTTTGAAAACTTTCCCTGGTTTAGAAGCTAATAAGTAAAATAATTCGAACTCTTTTCTTGGTAAAGCAATCTCAACATTGCCTTTGATGATCTTGTATTCTTCTCGGTTAATTTCGATTCCGCCAACGTTTAAAGTGTCGCTAACTACTTCTTGTTCTTTTAACCTTCTTAACAAAGCCTTTACTTTGCTAACCAATAATTTTGGTTTTATTGGTTTGGTGATGTAGTCATCTGCACCTGCATCAAAACCAGCAACTTGTGAATAATCTTCGCTTCTCGCTGTAAGAAATGTTATGATAACATTATTTAATTCAGGAATTTTTCTAATGTGTTCGCAAGCTTCCATTCCGTCCATTTCTGCCATCATTACATCCATAATAATTAAGTCCGGCAATTCTTTCTGAGCCTTTGCAATGGCCTCTTTTCCGTTAGAAGCTGTTACAATCTGGTAGCCTTCCTGAGCAAGGTTATAGCCAACGATTTCTAAGATATCTGGTTCATCGTCAACTAATAAAATCTTGGTTTGTGTTTTTTTCATAAATAGCAAAAATTGAGATCCTTACATCAAATTTTCTTTATTATACATTCGATGATTTTCATTTGAGATGGTAAATATACTAATAAAACAGCGGTCATAAATTGCAGTTAACCGTAATTTAATCTCGTAACAATTTGATAATCTACAAGACACAGAAACATAACAAGTAGCTAACACGAACTTTACACTGCGTTTCTTTCTTTGCACAAAAATAAATTAAACACAACACTGAAATGAAATTCAATTTAAAATTTCTATTTATTGCATTATTTATCTGTACGATTTCGATCGCACAAAACAAAGGTACGATTTCTGGTTTATTAACTGACAAAGAAATGAACAATCAAGCGTTGCCTTTCGCAAATGTATTAATAAAAGGTACAAACATTAGCGCAAACACTGACATAGACGGAAAATATTCGTTGAGTGTTAATCCAGGAAATCATATCATTATTTTTAGTTTCGTAGGATATGAATCTGTTGAAAAACCTGTAACGGTTAAAGCAAACGAAACTATTACTATTAATCAAGTACTTTCATCAGGAGGTTATACTCTTAAAGATGTCGTTGTAAAATCGACAGCTAATAAAGAAAAAGAAACCGCCTTATTACTAGACCAAAAAAATGCCGTTGTTATCAAACAAAGTATTGGTGCACAGGAAATGTCTAGAAAAGGTGTTAGTGATGTTGAGGAAGGTTTAACAAAAATAACTGGAATCACAAAAGTAGATTCCCGTGGAATATTTGTACGTGGACTGGAAGACCGATATAATAATTTATTAATTAATGATTTGGCTGCACCAACAAACAGCCCATTCACTAAAATTATTGCTTTGGATTTGTTTCCAACGAATATTGTTGGAGTAATTGATGTGTACAAAACATTTAATCCAAATATATATGGTGATTTTGCCGGAGGTACTTTCAATATTCAAACTTCAAAGCCAACAAAAAGCATTACGAAAATAAGTGTTGGAGCAGGTTATACAACCGGAAACAGCTTTAAAGATTTCTTATTATCAAATGATGCAGATACAGCAACAGGCTTTTTGGGATTTAATGGTAAAGACAGACAATTACCAAGTTTTCTTGGAGATCAGGCAACGAGACAAACTTACACAACTGACCAGGCTTTAAACTCAGTAAGTAACGATAAAGGTTTTAATGTAAGTGAATCTAAAAGTCCTTTAAACACAAGTATCAACCTTTTGCATGCGGAGAAATTCAATTTGAATAATAATCAAGTTTTCTCGTACCTGCTTTCTATAAATTACGACAATAATTTTTCAATAAGACAAGGGGTTGATAGAACTATCGATTTACAGTCTTCCGGATCTAAATATGTAAACAATTTTATCACTACTGATTATCGTTTCAAAACCACAAACTCAGCATTAGTCGGTTTAAACTACAGCAATGACAGGCTTAAGTTATCGTTCAACACATTATACATCAGAACTAACTTAAACTCTATAAAAGATCAGTACGGACCATCAGGAGGGACAGCTGCCGAAAATGGATTTATCCGTACCAATCAATTAGACAAAAGTGATTATTTGAATGCCCAATTATTGGGTGAATACGCAATAACCAAAGACAAAAACCAGACTATTAAAGCTGGAGCCTCATTTGCTACTACAAAATATGAGCAGCCAGATAGAAAGTTTTTCTCTGGTCTTAAAACAGGCGATGATATGATAAGCGCTTCTTATGGAGCAAATAATTTCCTGCGCCAATATTTGACTGTCGATGGTAATTCTTTTTATTCAGCATTAGTAGAGTATAATTTGAAATTCGGGAAAAATGACAAACAAAACAAATTAACCATTGGATATAATGGCAGCGGATCCAAGATGGAATCCTCATACCGTTTTGTTTCAAGTACCGGTAATGATGGTTTTTCTTCAAGCATAAATAATATAGATACTCAAATAACCAACGACATTTCAGCTAATAAAATGACTTTTAGCGAAAACTCTAATGCTACTTACAAAGTTAAACTTGACGAAATGGCTAATGCAGGTTATGCTAATTTGTTTTTAAAATTTGGAGAGAAACTTGAAGTAAACGCAGGAGTTCGTTTTGAAAGCACTCTTAAGGAAACTCATTACAGAACATTAGGTTCTTTTGATTCTCCATTCAGAGTATTAAAATATGATAATGCCTATTTTTTACCATCAGTAAATCTTAAGTATTTGCTGACTGACAACGCTAACATTCGTTTTGCAGCAAGCAAAACATACACCAAACCAGTTATCATGGAGGCTTTCCCAATATCTTTCATCAATGCTGACGGAACTTCAACTCAAGGAAATTCAATTTTGAAAAACAGCGACAATTACAATGCTGACTTAAAATATGAGCTGTTCCCAACATCTAAAGAAATGATTGCTGTTGGAATATTTGGAAAACACCTTATCAATCCAATTGAAAAAACTTTCATCTCAAACGCAACAACAGGAACAGTTACTACTTTTCTAAATTCTGAAAGTGCTAACATATATGGAATAGAAGCTGAATTACTTGTTGGTTTAGAAAGAATCAGCGAAAACTTAGATAATTTTTCATGGGGATTAAATGCAACTTTGATGTCATCAAAAGTTACTGTAAGCCCAACTTTTGAATCTATCGATGAAGACGGGATAATTACCGTAAAACCTTCTATTGAAACACATCAATCAAGATCACTGCAGGGAGCATCAAACTGGTTAGTAAATTCAGATTTAAAATATGAATTTAATTTAGGAAAAGACATGCCAAATACTATGTCTCTTGTTTATGGTGTTTTTGGAAAAAGAATATATGCTGTAGGAACCAATGGACAAGACAATATCTATGAGTTGCCTGTACAGCAATTGGATTTTGTATGGGGAAGCAAACTTTCTGAGCACTTTGATGTAAAATTCACTGCCGATAACATTTTAAATTCATGGAGAAAACGTGAATTTGGAAACGAAGGAACTATAAAAGTAGATGAATCCTCTTTACTAGCAAACAGCTATAAAAAAGGAGTTGGTTTCTCTTTAAAACTAGGATATACTTTTTAGTACCCATTCAAATAAATATAAAAATGAAAGCTCCACATATCTGGAGCTTTTTTTATTTATACATCCTTGAAAAAACTCATGGCGTTTTTCTGACATTTAAATGTTTTTAGATAACTATAATGTAATACCTACATAACATGTTGTAAAAATTATCCTGCTAATTTTATCTGGAATTTTAAAAAACAACTTATGAAAAATGTAAAATTACTATTTATGATGTCTTTGCTTTTTTTGGCAGAGATTGGATTTTCTCAAAATTATGTGACTTACTCTTCTAAAACTGGTACAGTAACAACAAATTCCGGTATTGAAGGATCTCTGGATATTACAATTAGTTGTTATGGAAATAGTAGCAACCCGGTAATACTTAATCAGCACTTTTTATGTGGAGATCCTGATGGTTTTGTTTCTAATCTAGCTTCAAATGGATTATCATTAACTCCAGGACAAACAACAACATTAAAATTTAAATTTAAAAAAACAGTAACTTCAGACACTCAAAAAATTTATAAGTTTACTACTAATGGAAGTTGTTTTCAGAATGAGTCTGAAATGATCAAAATTACTGTAAATTACAAAAATACTACTGCGCCAACTACACCAACTGATCCAATAAATCTAAATACAATTAGGTACAATAATAGCACTAGTAATTATATAGTTGATGTAGGGGAATCATATAAATGGTTTATAGGAAGTGATATGGGAGTGAATGCAACATATAGGTGGTCTATGTCTATTGTTCCGGGTGGAGCGTGGACTGAAATTTCAGGAGCAACAGGTAAAGATTATTTGCCTACTTCTAGCATTTCTGCTAGTTATTTTAGAACCGCATATTTTTCATCTGGTTTTTTACAAAGTAATACTATTATATTGTCCATTATACAACCTCTTCAAAACAATACAATTACCTTAAATGGCTTAAAAGTTGAGGGCAGTATCCCTACAGGAGGTTTAGGAGTCGATTATTCTCAATATTCTTGGTATGTAATTGATCAAGATGGAGATGGTAGCGAATTGCCTGATACATCACAAAATTTAATACTAACTCCAGCTACTTTTAATAGATATTTCAACTCACCTAATAATTTTATATTAAAAAGAATGATAAGGTCAGGAAATCAATATTCAGCTAGTAATGGTATTCTAATACCACATAATTCCCCTGTAGGAAACAATACAATTACTTTGAATGGCTCAAAGGCTGAGGGCAGCATCCCTACAGGAGGTTTAGGCACCAATACTTATCAATATTCTTGGTATGTAATTTTTGAAGATGGTGACTCCAGTGAATTACCTGATACATCACAAAGTTTAGACCTAACCACATCTAGTTTCGCCAGATATCTCAATTCGTCTAATAATTCGACAATAAAAAGGATGGTAACTTCGGGAAATCAATATTCGCCTAGTAACAATATTGCGATACCACATATGTCTGAAATACAAAACAACATTATTTCAATTAGTGGCAAGAATGTAACAGGAAGTACTCCAACTGGAGGACTAGGCGACTACAACTATTCTTGGGCAATATATTACACTGGAGATGCTATAGATTTTGATGAAACTACCAAAAACCTGGATTTAACTCCTCATCTTTCCCTTATTAATAATATATTACAAATAGACAACTCAGCAAAATTGGTAAGACTAGTAAAAGCCGTAAAAACTTCAACAAGTAATAGGTTGCCGCTTAATAGTGTTACAACTACATCTTTGAAGAAAGAGAACACAGCAACTATTTATCCAAATCCCACATCAGACGCTGTAAATTTCACAACGAGTTCTTCTAATAATCAAGAAATGGAAATCATTGTTTATTCTGAAGGATTAAGAAATGCTCAATCCGTTTTTAAAGGTACTATTACTCCCAATCAAATTATAAAATGGAATATCCCATCAAATTATTCAAAAGGGATATACTACTATAAAGTTATATCTGGCAATAAAGAAGTTAAATCTGGAAAAATTTTATATCAATAAAATTATAACCCATTTAAAATCAAAGCTCCGAATGTTATTTGGAGCTTTTTTTCATTTATAAACTATTGTAAAAAATCTCTTAACATTCTCTTCACATTTTGGTTTGTTTTTGGTAACCGTAATGTAATATTGAGATAACACCCTAAAAAGATTTCCGTTCTACTTTTGACAAAAATAAAAACACATAATAACACAACTATGAAAACTAAACTTTTTGCTTTAGCACTTGCTACAGGATTATTTTTAAATTCTTGCTCAAGTAGTGATGATCCAACTCCTGCACCGACACCTGCAACAGGCGAAATCACTGGTCCAATCACTGCAAACAAAACTTACGCTTTTGGTAACTACACTTTAAAAGGTATTGTAAAAATCAACGAGGGTGTAACTGTAACTTTTGAAGCAGGATCAACAATTACTATCGATAAAGCTACTGGAGACAACGCATTAGTTGTTTTAAAAGGTGGAAAACTAATCACTCAAGGTACTGCTGACAAACCAGTAGTATTTACAGAAAAATCAAAAGTTCCAGGATCTTGGGGAGGAATCATTATGTATGGTGATGCTCCTGTAAAAGTAGCTGGTGGAGGATCAACTTCAACATCTGAAGACGGAAATAACACCTCTTACGGAGGTACAAATCCTACTCACAATGGTGGATCATTAGTGTATACAAGAGTGGAATACGCAGGTTCAAAATTAGCTGATGGTCAAAAAGAAAACAATGGTTTTACTTTTTATTCAGTAGGTTCAGGAACAACTTTAGATCACTTAGTATCTTACAAAGGTGCTGATGACGGATTCGAATTCTTCGGAGGAACTGTAAGTATGACTAATGCTATTTCTTATGGTAACTATGATGATTCATTTGACTGGCAAGATGGATGGCAAGGTCAAGCAAATACAAACTGGTATGCTTACCAAGTTGATAAAGGAAACTATGGTATGGAAATTGAAGCTTCTTCAAATGACAATGCGTTTTTTCCAAAAGTAACTAATATCACTCTAAAAAGAGCTGCAGGTACGGTTACAGAAGAACAAAAAGAAATTCAATTGGATGCTATTCAATTTAAAAAAGAAGGAAATGGAGACTACAGTAACATCGTAATCGATGGTTATGTTAGTCAAACTACGCCTACAGCATTTAATGGTGGTGTATTACAAGTACTAGATAAAATTACTTACGATCACCAAGTTGCTGGTGGAAAAATCAAATTAAACAATGTAAAAATTACTAACTCTCCTATTATCTTCATTTCAGGACAGGCTACTTTTACATTATCTGCTGCTAGCTTTCTTCCTGCAACAAACTGGTCAACTAGTACTACTACTACTGGAGCTACATTAACTCCTGGAGCTTGGGCAACAGTTGATGGTGTAAACTTGATCAAATAATTTGAAAATCATATTTCAAACATAAATTGTTAAAAACATCCTAAATTCTTAGGATGTTTTTTTTTGGCGTAGTTTTTGTATTTTTTTTTGTATATTTACTGTAATCAAAATAATGCGATGGCAAAAAACTACTTTTATATTACATTCTTATTGGCATTTTTCTTTACTGTAAGTGTTTCGGCACAAGACAGTAAGCAATTACCAAAACCTCAAGAGTCTACTACCATTGAGGGTCTAAGCTTGTACCCTAACCCAGTCTTAAACGGAAAAGTAAACATTTCGTCTAAAAATGATTTAGAAAAAGAGATTATCATTTTTGATATTCTGGGCAAAAAAGTACTTCAAACACATTTAAGCTCAAGAGAATTAAACGTGGCTGACTTAGTTCCCGGTGTTTATATCATCAAAATAAGCGAAGAAAATGCTTCTGCAACCCGAAAACTAATCATTCGATAAAACATAAAAAAAAGCCCCAATTTTATTGGGGCTTTTTTTTATATCCAGTCGTAGCCTCAGTTTTCACTTGATTACTAAAAAACTGAGACTGAAAACTATTTAAATAATCCCACAATTATAATATCTTTACACAAAAAAAGTTTTGATCACAGCCAACGATATATTCACCATTTCGAGTCATAAACAATTTGAAAAAATAGCACTAAAAGTGTTTCGTTTTCAGCACGAGAATAATCCGGTATATCGCGATTTCTGTGATTTCTTAAAAGTCAATCCCCAACAGGTAAAATCACTGGAACAAATTCCATTTTTACCAATTCAGTTTTTCAAGAGTCATAATGTGGTTTCTAACAATGATCCTGCTCAGGTTACTTTTACCAGCAGCGGAACTACTGGCATGATCACAAGCCGACATTTAGTGACCAATGTTTCCCTATATGAGGAAAGTTACCGCAATGGATTTTCCCAATTCTACGGCAACATCGAAGATTACGTTGTTTTAGCTCTTTTGCCGTCTTATCTCGAACGCGATGGATCTTCGCTTATTTACATGGTCGAAGACTTAATAAAACTATCCAATCAGCCTGAAAGTGGGTTTTATTTACACAATCACGACGACTTAATTAAAAAATTAACCGCTTTAGACGAATCCGGGCAAAATGTGATTCTAATTGGCGTTACTTATGCTTTATTAGATTTGATCGAAAAGCATCAATTCAATCTGCAGAATACCATTATTATGGAAACTGGCGGAATGAAAGGCAAACGTAAAGAAATGATTCGTGAAGAATTACACGAACAGCTTTGCAAAGGCTTTGGCGTTACTGCAATCCACTCTGAATATGGAATGACCGAACTTTTAGCGCAAGCCTATTCCTTAGGCGAAGGTGTATTCGAATGTACGTCATGGATGCATATTCTGGTTCGTGATCCTGAAGATGCTCTCACTTACGTGAAAGACGGAAAAACTGGAGGAATCAACGTTATTGATTTAGCTAATATCAATTCATGTTCATTTATCGCTACACAGGATTTAGGCAAAAAAAATCCCAACAACTCATTCGAGGTATTGGGACGTTTTGATAATTCGGATATTCGCGGTTGCAACCTAATGGTTTTGTAAAAAGGTTAATCGTTTATTTGTTGAAACGATTAAACAAAAAATTAATTTTCTTCGGCAACACCAATATCATCTATTCCATCTTTCTCATTTAATTCTCTTTCTTTCTCCAGTTTGTTTTCGAGAAGCTTATGAGTACCATAACAGGCCAAACCTCCTAAAATAATATATAGAATACTCCATCCGGCGTTGTCAAAACTCTCATTAGCAACAGACTCAAAACCATTTGTAAGTCCCAGTACAATACCAACAAGAAATCCTCCCAAAATAGTACCACCATAATAAGCAACTATTCCGAAAAAGAAATATGTCCACTTATTTTTACCGTATTCAAGAGCCAAATTCGTGAATGCTTTCCAGATCCAGTAAATAAATAAAATTCCAATCATAGTTTTTTAGTTTTTAGATAATAAACTTACTAAAATAAAATTACTATTTGATTTTCAGCAGAATAATTTCTCTGCAAAAAAAAATCCCAACGACTCTTTCGAGCTATTGGGACGTTTTATTTTAAAGATTAATCGTTATTTCGTTTAATTGTTTAATCGGATTTTCGATTAAACAACTTCACAGTTAAACAATTAAACAGTTCTAATCACAAAATAATTTCTTCTTCCACTTTGCAATAACACAAACTGATTATTGATTAAATCATTTACTGTTAAAACAAAATCTTCTTTGATTTTTTCTCTGTTTACAGAAATTGAATTTGCTGTTAAAGCTCTCCTAGCCTCCCCGTTTGATTTAAAGAAACCCGTTTTTTCGTTTAAAACAGTAACAATATCCAATCCGTTTTCTAAATCAGCTTTTGCGATTTCGGCTTGTGGAACACCGTCAAAAACTTCTAAAAAAGTTGCTTCATCCAATTGTTTCAAATCTTCTGCAGTAGAATTTCCAAACAAAATATTCGAAGCCTGAATTGCTTTTTCCAATTCTTCTTTACTGTGAACAAAAATCGTAATTTCTTCTGCTAATTTCTTTTGCAAAACTCTTAAATGCGGAGCCGCTTTGTGCTCTTCGATTAAAGCATCAATAGTTTCTTTATCTAAGAAAGTAAAGATTTTGATATATTTCTCAGCATCAACATCAGTTGCATTTACCCAAAACTGGTAAAATTTATACACTGAAGTTTTATCAGCATCCAACCAAACGTTTCCACCTTCAGACTTTCCAAATTTAGATCCGTCTGCTTTTGTAATCAAAGGCGTCGTTAAAGCAAAAGCTTTAGCATTTTCTCCACCCATTCTGCGAACTAATTCCGTACCCGTGGTAATATTACCCCATTGATCAGAACCTCCCATTTGCAAAAGGCAGTTATTGTTTTTATATAAATGATAAAAATCGTAACCTTGAATTAATTGGTATGTAAATTCAGTAAAAGACATTCCTTCACCTTCTCCACTCAATCTCTTTTTTACAGAGTCTTTCGCCATCATATAATTCACTGTGATACGTTTTCCAACTTCACGTGCAAAATCAATAAACGAAAACTCTTTCATCCAGTCATAGTTATTTACCATAACCGGAGCATTTGCTTCGTTTGAATTAAAGTCTAAGAAACGTGACAAAACACTTTTGATTCCGGCAACGTTTTTAGCTAAAGTTTCTTCATTCAACAGATTTCTCTCATCAGATTTTCCAGATGGATCACCAATCATTCCAGTTGCACCACCAACCAAAGCAATCGCTTTATGGCCAGTTCTATTTAGGTGAACCAATAAAATAATCTGAACCATACTACCAATATGTAGTGAATCTGCCGTTGGATCAAAACCAATATAAGCCGTCGTTACTTCTTTCAGCAATTGTTCTTCCGTTCCTGGCATGCTGTCATGATATAACCCGCGCCACTTTAATTCTTCAACTAGATTCTTCATTTTTAAAATAATTTGTGCAAATGTAATCAATGTCAATATCAATTTCAAAAAGCAATGCCAATTTCAATACCAAAAACCAATTTCAATGACAATGGCAATATCAATTGCAATATCAATTGCAAAAACAATTGCAATATCAACACGGAAAAACTTTGCTCCTTTGCCGCTCTGAACCTTTGAACCTTTGAACCTTCCAAAAAAAACCTTTGCAACTTTGTCCCTTTGCACCTTTGCACCTTTACACCAAAATAGTATATTTACAAAATGGTATTAGTAACTGGAGGTACAGGTTTAGTTGGCGCGCATTTATTGCTTCATTTAATTGAAAATGGAGAAAACGTTCGGGCTATTTACCGAAATCAGCATAATATCCAAAAGACAAAATCGGTTTTTGAGTTGTATAAAAAAGCTGATTTATTCGAAAAAATCAATTGGTTTGAAGCCGATATCCTCGATGTTCCTTCTTTGGAAATTGCTTTTATCGATATCGAATATGTTTACCATTGCGCCGCTTTAATTTCATTTGATCCAAAAGACGAAGACGCGCTACGAAAGACCAATATTGAAGGAACAGCCAATATGGTCAATTTTTCCCTTGCAAAAGGAATAAAGAAATTTTGCTTTGTAAGTTCTATTGCTGCTTTGGGAGATTTGACTTCACATGAAACTTATATTACAGAAGAAACCGACTGGAATCCGGAGAAACCTCATAGCGATTATGCCATTTCTAAATATGGTGCCGAAATGGAAGTTTGGCGTGGTGTTCAGGAAGGTTTAGACATTATAATTATAAATCCGGGAGTGATTTTAGGCCCAATTCCAAAAACAAAAAGCCAAGAACAAGGAAGCGCTGAACTTTACTCAAAAGTAGCCAACGGACTTTCTTTTTATACTTTAGGAAGTACCGGTTTTATAACTGTAGATGACGTTGTAAAGACGGCTCATCAATTAATGAAAAGCGATATCAAAAACGAACGTTTTACACTGATAGCAGATAACATCGTTTTCAGAGATATTCTTAACACAACTGCAGAGGCTTTGAAAGTCAAGAAGCCAACTATTCATGCAAAACCAATTTTCATGAATTTCCTTTGGATTGCTGACGGAGTATTTTCGACTTTATTCTTTCAAAAAAGAAGCCTTACAAAAGCAACTGCAAAAGCTTCTTACTCGAAGAATCTGTATTCTAATGAAAAAATAAAAACCGCTCTGGGAACGGTTTTTTCAGATGTACATCAATACATAAAAGAAGTTTCAAAATTGTAGAATTATTTTCTTTTATTCAAATTTATCATTCTTCTTATAGAATCAAGATTTACTTTATTTGATGGCTTTTTCACAGAGTCTTTAAGAGTTTCTTTTACCTCTTTTTTCTTTGCTTTAGGCGCTTTCTTTTCATCAATTTTAACTAGAGAATCTGTCGCTCTTTGATTCTTTGCCAAACGTTTGCTAATTTCATCAAACATTTCTTTATAACTGTCATAGTCGGCAGCATAATACATATTGTTTTGAGCAAACTGCAAACTATCCACTTTATATTTTTGTAAAATAAACTTAGTCGGATTCGTTTCATTTGAATCTACTGACGTTGGATTCTGATATTTAATAGCTTCCAGAAGAGACAAATCATACATAATATCAATCATCTTTCCTTTCTCGATAAGTTTTGCAGGTTGTTTGACCAACTCTTTTTTACAACTTACAGAAAGAAACAAAACCAATACTATTACAATACAATTTTTCATTTCAGCTTTTTATCTATCAAACAATAATCGTTTTCCGGCGCGAACATCTTTAATTTTGAAGTTATTGTAAACCAATTCTCCATTTACAAAAGTATGCGTAATTCTAGATTTAAAAGTATAGTTTTCGAATGGAGACCAACCGCATTTTGCCAGAATATTTTCTGGTTTAACGCTCCAAGGTAAGCTTGGATTTACGATAACTAAGTCGGCAAAATAACCTTCTTTAATAAATCCTCTTTTTTCGATTTTAAAGATCTTAGCAGGATTATGGCACATTTTTTCCACGATTTTTTCCACGCTAATTTTCCCCTGATGATGCGCTTCAAACATTGCTACAACAGCATGCTGTACAAGCGGACCTCCTGAAGGAGCTTTTAAATACGATTGCATTTTTTCTTCTTTCGTATGTGGTGCATGATCTGTAGCAATTACATCAATACGACCGTCATTCAAAGCTTTCCAAAGTTCAGCTCTGTCATCAGCCGTTTTAACAGCAGGATTCCATTTAATGAAGTTTCCTTTTGTTTTATAATCTTCATCTGTAAACCAAAGGTGGTGCACACAAACCTCAGCAGTAATTTTTTTATCTTCTAATGGAATTTTGTTCGTGAACAACTCCATTTCTTTCGCAGTAGAAAGATGGAAGATATGTAAACGTGCTCCTGTCTTTTTTGCTAAAGCCACCGCTTTTGAAGACGAAATATAACAAGCCTCAGCACTACGAATTAAATGATGCGCCGTTACCGGAATATCATCTCCGTATTGCTCTTTAAATATAGCAAGGTTATTTTGAATCGTAGTTTCATCTTCACAATGAACCGCGATTAACATTGGCGTACTCGAAAATATTCTTTCTAAAGTTGCTTCGTTATCTACAAGCATATTTCCTGTCGAAGAACCTAAAAATATTTTTATTCCTGCAACATTCTTTGGGTTTGTTTTTAAAACTTCTTCAAGATTATCATTTGTTGCGCCCATCATAAACGAATAATTCGCAAATGATTTTACGGCTGCAATTTGATATTTATCTTCAAGAATTTCCTGAGTTACCGCATTCGGAACCGTATTTGGCTGTTCGATAAACGAAGTGATTCCGCCTGCAACAGCAGCTCTCGATTCAGATTCGATATCGCCTTTATGGGTTAATCCAGGCTCTCTAAAATGCACCTGATCATCAATTGCACCAGGCATTAAATAATTTCCTTCGGCATCAATAACGATACAATCTGATGTTTTTAAACTAATGCTATCTGCAACTTCAACAATTAAGTCGTTTTCGATCAAGACATCACCTTCAAAAATAGATCCTTCGTTTACAATTTTGGCATTTTTTATTAAAATCCTATTCATCTCCTGGGTTTATAATGAGTTGACTAATTTTTTCAATCTAAGTGAAATCACACCGAGAATTGCTTCCTTAATAATGGCGTTACTCATTTTTGAAACTCCTTTAGTTCTATCTGTAAAGATAATAGGAACCTCTTTAATTTCAAAGCCTCCGCAATAAGTCCTGTATTTCATTTCGATCTGAAAAGCATATCCAACAAATTTAATTTTGTTTAAATTAATCTTTTCCAATACTTCTCTTTTATAACAAACAAAACCGGCTGTGGCATCATGAATTTTCATTCCTGTTATAAATTTCACATAAACTGATGCAAAATATGACATTAAAACTCGGCTTAAAGGCCAGTTTACCACATTTACACCTGTAACATAACGTGATCCAATAGCTAAATCTGCGCCTCCAAAATGACAGGCGTCATATAACTTTTCAAGATCGTTTGGGTTGTGTGAAAAATCAGCATCCATCTCGAAAATAAAATCATATTTGCGTTCTAATGCCCATTTAAAACCATGAACATAAGCGGTTCCTAAACCAGATTTTTTGGCTCTTTTTTCTAAAAATAATCTTTCAGGAAATTCTTCCTGCAAAGCAATCACCTTACTAGCAGTATGATCAGGCGAATTATCATCTATTATCAAAAGATGAAAAGACTTATGTTGTGACAGTACAGCTCTAACTATACTTTCAATATTTTCAATTTCGTTATAAGTGGGAATTATGACAATACTATCATTCATTTTCTTGGGTAATTTCACCGCAAAAGTAAACTTTTTATGGCATTTGATTCATAATAAATATATAATAAAAGTATTGATACAAAAAATTACTAATTTTGTGATCGTTATGATTGATCAACTTCACCCCCGAATTCTCGAGAACAAAGACTGGGCAACACTTTTATTTGTGTTGACTTTTGCTGTTGTTGCAATGACTAAATCAGCTTACGAAACTAGATTTAGTGAATTTAGCAAGCTTATTTTTTCAGATAAATATGCAAAAATTTATCGCGACAATAACCATTTAAAAAGCAGCTTTACAGTTGGTTTGTTTTTTGTGCAAATTATTTCGTACGCTTTTTTCATTCTGCTTACGTTGCATATATTTTCGCAAAATCCAAAAACAGGAGCTTATGCGATATTAAAAACCGATTGGATTTTGTTTGTTCAGATTGCCACATTTTTACTTTATTTTATTCTGGCAAAGTATTTAATAGAGAAAATTGTCGCTGCTTCGTTCAATATCGACGAATTTATGGAGCTTTTTAACTTACAAAAAGTCACTTATCGAACATATATTGGCATTTTAATCCTTCCTATTAATGCAGTTTTGTTCTATTATGACAATATCTCAAAAACTATACCCCTAGTTATCATTGGTATTTCGCTGTGTATTAGCCTATACTCATATTTTATTTCAATAAAAACGTATCAAAACGTAATAATCGGTAAGTTATTTTATTTTATTTTATATCTTTGCGCTCTTGAAATAGCCCCTTATTATTTTATGTATTATTGGATTACAAAAGGGAGTGCTTAGAAAACGTTTATAATATGAAAGTGAAAACAATTTTGGTGTCACAGCCTGAACCTAAAGTGGAAAATTCCCCTTACTTTGAGCTCCAACAGAAACACAAAATAAAAATTGATTTCAGATCTTTTATTCATGTGGAAGGGGTTAACGCAAAAGAGATCAGATTGCAAAAAATCGATCTTAATCATTATACTGCGATCATTTTGACAAGCCGAAATGCGGTGGATCATTTTTTCAGAGTAGCAGAAGAGATGCGTTATAAAGTTCCAGAAGGATTAAAGTATTTCTGTCAATCAGAAGCAGTTGCGTTTTACTTGCAGAAATATGTGGTGTACAGAAAGCGTAAAATTTACGTGGGAGCAAAAGACTTTGCCGATTTATCTCCATTGATAAAAAAATACAAAGACGAAAAATTCCTTCTTCCGGCATCTGATCAATTAAATGCAGACGCGCCCATTACCTTAAATAACTTAAAGGTAGACTGGACTCAAGCTGTATTTTATAAAACTGTAATGAGCGATTTATCTGATTTAGCAGATGTTTATTATGATGTTTTAGCATTTTTTAGCCCAACTGGAATAAAATCGTTGTTTAAAAACTTCCCAGATTTTAAACAAAACGAAACCAGAATTGCTGTTTTTGGAAGCACAACTCAAAAAGAAGCTTTAGACTATGGTTTAAGAATCGACATTCTTGCTCCAACTCCTGAAACTCCTTCTATGACAATGGCTCTTGAAAAATACATTAGCGAAGCAAATAAAGGAAAATAATTCTTTATAGATCACAATATTAAAAATTCCAAATTCCAACTTTCATGTTGGGATTTGGAATTTTTCTTTTTACAGTGTTTTGAGATTTCACCATTAAGAGATTAAGAAAAATTAAGAAGCAATGCTTAATATTCTCTTTGAATATCAATTACAAGACAAAGTTTAACTTTACTTAATATCTTAATGGCAAAAAAACTACGCCAAAACAATTCATTCGAATCTTCATTTTTTCATATATTTTAAAGTTTTATCCTTAAATTTGATTTCTAACTCAAACCAAAAAACTAAAATTAGTTTCAAATTACAACTGTTATGAAAATCAACTCGCTTTTAATCGAAATCGACGGTATCGACAAAGAAATTCTTCGCTATTTAATGGATGATGCCCGGAAGCCAATTTTGCAAATTGCCAACAAAATAGGAATTTCAGGAGCAGCAATTCATCAGCGTTTAAAAAAACTGGAACAATCCGGCGTAATTTCAGGGTCAAAATTCACCGTAAACCCAAAAGTCCTTGGTTATAATACAATGGCTTTTATTGGAGTTTATCTGGATAAAGCTTCCCGAAACTCAGAAGCCGTAAAAGATTTAAAGAAAATCCCCGAAGTTTTAGAATGCCATTATACCACAGGAAACTGGTCTGTTTTGATTAAAATCATTTGTCGCGACAACGAACATTTGATGCAGCTTTTAAATACCAAAATTCAAGCAATAGAGGGTGTTTCAAGAACTGAGACGTTTATTTCATTAGATCAGCAGATTGATAGACAAATTCAATTATAATGAGATAATGTGGCAATTAGATAATTTGATAATTCGTTGCAACCTATAGATAAACAATTGTCTACAATCTTAAAACAACAAAACCCGAAGGGTTTCAAAAACCAATCGGGTTTGCTATAAATTATCTAATTGACTAATTTTCTAATTAGCACATTAATTCCTCCTATTTCCAGAATAAATCGAGATATAGTACAACAACGTTGCGATTGAGCCAATTACAGCTACGACATAAGTTCTTGCAGCCCATTTTAAGGCATCTTTTGCTCCTGCCTGTTCTTCTTGTGTTAGCATGTGTTTATTTTCTAACCAGGCCAACGCTCTGTTGCTCGCATCGTATTCTACCGGTAAAGTAATGATTGTAAATAATGTTGTAGCCGCAAAAATGATTATTCCGATTAACAATAACTGCGGAAAAGTTCTAATCATTAATATCCCTGCCAACAAAATCCATTGTACATAATTTGAGGCAACACTTACAATTGGCACTAATTTAGAACGCATAGTCAACCATTCATAACCTATCGAATGTTGCACAGCATGACCGCATTCGTGCGCTGCAACTGCTGCTGCTGCTGCGTTACGATGATTATAAACTGCTTCACTTAGATTAACGGTTTTATCTGACGGATTATAATGATCTGTTAACTGACCCGGAGTTGAGATAACACGAACATCTGTGATTCCGTTATCTGCTAACATTTTCTCGGCAATTTCAGCACCGCTCATTCCGTTTCGAAGTTGCAGTTTAGAATATAATTCGAACTTACTTTTTAATTTTGAACTCACCAACCAGCTGAATAACATAATTGCTCCAGCAATAATTAAATATCCACTTCCCATTTTATATGATTTTTTGATTGAACTTTAAAGTTACAAAACAAACAGCAATTTACGAACCAATTTCAAAAAATGTCATTTTGGCATTCAGAAGATTTTGTTAATTTAAAAGGTTGTTTTTCAGCAGAAAAGTAATTAATTCGGCTACATTTTTGGTTTTATACTTTTGCAGAATATTACGTCGATGAGTTTGTACTGTTAGAAAACTTAAAAACAATTCGTCGGCTATTTCCTGAGTCGATTTGCCTTTTGAAAGCAGCAATGTAATATCTTTTTCTCTGCGGCTCAAGCTCGGAATACGGTCTAAATCATCAGATAATGGCTGGCTGATAATCGTTTTGACCTCATCGCTAAAAACAATTTCACCATCAATCGCTTTATCAATACACCTTTTAAATTCTTCAAACGAAGCGCTTTTAAGAATATAACCGTTACCGCCATTCTGAATAAACTGCATTACCAAGCTTCTCTCAGATTGGCTACTCATCCCGATAATGATCATTTTAGGATATTTTTGTTTAATTGTTTTACAAAGATCCACTCCATTTATAACAGGCAGAAAAATATCCATCAAAATCAAATCGACTTTATTTGTTTCGATATAATCTAAAAGTGTAACTCCCGATTCTAATTTTACCACTATTTCAACGGCATCAAAATCAGACAATAATCCGGAAATTCCGGAAATCACAATGGGATGATCGTCTACAATTACGGTTTTATATGTTTTACTCATTTCAAATCTCGTTTTTTACTCTTAATTCAATATAAACAGATGTTCCTTTATTTTCGGCACTTTCTATTTCTAATTTCCCATTCAAAAACTCAACACGGTTTTTAATGTTTTTCAATCCCATTCCGCTTCTCTTTTCCGATACATTAAAACCAATTCCGTTATCTTCAACCGTAATAAAAAAAGTTTCTTTATTCTGAGAACACGAAACCAAGATTTGCGATGCAATTGCATATTTCAAAGCATTACTCAACAGCTCCTGAATAATTCTGTAGATCACTATCTCGTAGTTTTTAGGCAAATTAGATTCTTCAATTAAATACTGAAACTCGACATTGGTTTTTACATTTGAATTTGCCATGCATAAATCACGCAAAGCATATTCTAAACTCAGTTTAAGCAAACTTTCGGGCATTAAATTCTGTGAAATATTTCTCAGTTCCTTAATCGAATCATCCAATAAAACACCTACTTCTTTAGTGCTTAAAGCATTTTCATTTCCGGCCAGTTTCAAATGAATTTTCAAACCTGAGAGCATACTGCCAAGTCCGTCGTGTAAGTCTCTCGCAATTCTTTTTCTTTCTACTTCTTCTCCTTCGACTAAAGCATTTGAAACCGATAATTTTTGTTGATTTTCAAGCGCTGTTAATTCTTGCTGATGATTGATCTCTTTTTGAACACTCAGCTTCTTCTGATTCTTATTCAATATCCACAGAAATAAAACCGTCAGAAACAAAAGAATCGACAAAACCGCAAGTAAAAGTGAATTCAGACGATTATTATTAACCAATAATGCTGCTTTTTCATTTTCCGATTGAAGCACTGTGATCATCTTCTCATTTTCGGCTTTTTTATATTTTGCTTCAAGTTCTACAATTTCACTTTTAAATTTAGTATCATTCAAACTATCATTAATCACATTATATTTATTAGAATAAAAATATGCTTTATCATAATTTTTAGTCACACTGTAGACTTTTGACAATTCATTATAATAATTCTTCTTGTCTACAACAAATGGTGTTTTTTCTAAAAGATATTCCAGATTAGCTTTGGCTCTATCGTATTTTTTTAATTTGAAAAAAACTTCATATTCTGCAAATTTCAATCTGTTTAATGCAATCTGGTTTTGATTACTTTCTGCAGATTTAATTCCTTTCTCAAAACTTACTAAAGCTTCAGGAAACTTATTTTGCTTTGCATAATATATTCCTTCCGAATAAAAATAAGAGTCATTTAAATTCGATTCCGGGAATTTTTGCAATTTCGAAAATGCTTTATCCAATACTTTTTTTGCATCATAATACTGCTTCAGTTCCACCAGATTTTCGGCATTAATAATATAGGTTTCCATTTTAGATTCTACAAGTGTAGGCGATCTTTTGGTTGCTTTTTCGATATAATCCTGCGCTTCCTTCAAATATTCACTTGCTTTCTGGCGCTCGTTATTATTCATTAAAATAATTGCAACCGCTTTGTATAAAGCACTTGCAAGTTCATAATCCTGGCTTCTCTTGGCAATTGGAATAGCTTCATTTACCAATAATTTCATATAGCCTTTTTCATTATTCTTTCGCTGCTGCATAATACCATAATTCTGTAATATAATCGCACGCAGCCTGAATGCCTCTGTATTATTGTACTTTTTAAGTTTAGTATTAGCTTCTGATAATGCTTTTTCGAAACCATCGGCATCACCTTTTTCTAAAAAACTATACGAATTGTAATAAATCGATGCATCTCTTAAAAAAGGGAATTTAGTTTTTAACCTGTTGGCTTCTTTTAGATATTCTTTTGATTTATTAACGTCCTGAATCATCAAATACAACTTAGACAATCTAAAACTGTAAAGGCTTTTTATACTATCTGAATGTGTATTTTTAGTAATTCCGGCAATGCTGTCTATATAAACTCTATCATCGTCTAATGAAAGGATAACCTGCGAATAAGAAAGAGTCGAAAAAAGTAGAAATAGCAGAAATAGGTAAGTTTTCTTCATGGACTGTGGTTTTTTCAAATTTATTAAAATTAAAGACGTTTCAAAAAAAAATTGTGCTATTTACCTGATATCAGGTAATTAAAAATACACTTTATCAGGTATTGCCATCTCTTTTGTAAGCATCTAATTTTGTTTCAAACGAATATTAATTAATAAAAAAATATTATGAAATCAATTTTAAAAACTCTTGCTATCGTATTAATTCTTGCTTTTACAGCAGTATCCTGCAGCAGTGACGATGATAACAACAATCCAGGATCATCAAGAGATGTAAAATATGAGATAACAGGAAATTATACTGGAGAACTTAGCGCAACTTTTTTTGATAAAGGCGGGAATCCGCTAAATGAAGATGTTACCAAACTACCTTGGACTAAAGAAGTTACAGTCGATGCAAGTGTTCAGGGTATAACAATGAGCGCAGGTGGTCATGGTGGTGTAAAAGACCAAACATTAACCGCTAAAATTTATATTGGTGGACAAGTGGTAAAAGAAACTACTGCAAAAACAAATAATGACGGAATCATTGTTCTAACTCTTGCTCCTTATCTTTTTCCATGATAATTTATAAAGGTGAAGGTTAAAAAAGAAAAAGCTTTGTAGATAATACAAAGCTTTTTCTTTTATGATTGTAATTGATTGTTGACATCTTCAAATTTAGCAATCAGTTCATCGATTTTTGATTGTTGCTTTTTAATTTGTTTTGGACGAACATAAAACCAATTAAACCCCATCCAAAGCAAAGTTGCTCCATAAGAAAAAACTGCCCCTAAAATCGTCATTTTCAAAGTATATTCATAGAGATAGAAACAGATTCCGACTCCGAGTAAAATAAAATACAAACTCAACAATGTCGATTGCATAAACTGTTGTTTTCTTTTAATTAAAATCAGCTTTTGCAAATACTCCTGATTTGTTTGTGTCGCATCAATGTTTTTATAAGTCGATGCTAATCTATTATAAAAACCCAAATAAATAACCATTGCCAGGATTGCTAAAACAATTCCGATTTTTGTCGAAATAAACTCTGGCTGATAATAAAACCAGACAGAAACAATGAAGGCGCAGGTTGCAAAAAGCAAAATATTGGTGATCCATAAATTGCGTAAACCTGCTTTTTTAAATTGCTTTAATCTCGCCAATAAATCTTCGATATTGGGCTGACTTATGGTTTGTTTTTTCCATAAATCTTTAAAGTCTATATTGTTATTGTGGTCCATTTTCTTTAAATTTTTGAGTCAATTTTTCCTTTATCCTGTGAATCTTCACTCGTGTATTTGCTTCAGAAAGTCCGACGATTTTAGCAATTTCTGCTTGTTTAATGTCTTCAAGTTCCAGCGAAATAATAATACGTTCCGTTTCCGGTAATTCGGCAATACATTTATACAAAAACTGAATTTGTGGTTCCAGCGATTGTTGCTTTTCTTCGGTGAGATTAATTGGCAAATCTGATTTAAGAAAACGCTTTTCTTTTTCAATTTGCCGTAAACAATTATTAGACGCGATTCTAAAAATCCAGGTTCCAATACTCGATTCATTTCTAAAAGTGTCCAGCTTTTGCCAAACAATAACAAAGGTTTCCTGAGCCAGATCCTGTGCAATTGCATAATCGTTTACAAAACCCATACAAAGCCTGAATATTCTATCCCAATACGTTTTATAGATCTCTTCAAATTCCATTCTTAAGATTTAATAAAATTATTCAACTGTCCTAAATACCATTCTGTATCATCGTACATAATAAAGTGTAATCCTTTATTTGCATATTGAAACTTTCCGGTTTTTAGATTTTTATATTGCCCTTCGATAGCAGGTTTTAAATTTATAAAATAAGATTCTAATAATATTAATGATGGACATTTTATTGTGGTAATTTTCTCTCTCAAATCTGTATTAGAAAAATCACAGAACATTTCTCCAAAAGTTTTTCGATCTGATTTTACACTCCAATCTACCAACATATCAGCTTTTGAAGTATCTGCTAAAAGTCTTGGAATCATTTTTTTCTGCATATCAGAAAATTGAGTATCGCTCATTGCTGTCATTTGAGTTACCATTGGCGAACAATCATTGTTTTCTTTTGCTTTAAAAGCAGGATCAGACAAAGCAGCCAGACAAGGAAGCGCATCAACTACAATAATTTTACTTACCAGATCAGGATAATCTGCTGCAATTGCCAATGCTAATCCGCCGCCCATACTGTGACCAATTACGATTGGTTTCACGATTTTATTGTCTTTTATATAATTGGCAATTTCGTTTTCCCAGTTTTTAAAGCTGGCGTTTTCCTGAGGTTTTACTCCGGCAAAACCAGCCATTGTAAGTGTGTAACAGGTATATTCTTTTTCGAAATTGGTTTTGGTTTCTTTCCAGACATCTCCAGAAGAAGCAAATCCGGGAATAAATACGATAGCTTGTTTTCCTTTTCCGGTTTTAAGAACCTCAAACGGATATTGTTTTGTTTGTGCAAATACATTTAAACATAATGCTGAAAATAATAAGGCGATAACTAAGATGATATACTTTTTCATTTTTAATAGATTTAAGTTGTTAAATGATTTAATTCGCCTTTTGGATACGAGCAGATTTAAAATGTTACAGATTTTTTGAAAAAAAAAATAAAATTCAATTTTTTAAAATTCCAAATTCCAATTCGAGCACGATCAAATTTTGCCACGAATTACACCAATTTTCACGAATTTAATTTGTGTCAATTCGTGTAATTCGTGGCGCAAAAAAAACCTAAAAACTCCGAAATCCAAAGGAGGAACAGGGAATCTCCGTAAGCGACTCTACAAAGATTGAAGAATTAAATTCGTGAAAATTGGTGTAATTCGTGGCAAAAAAACTATGCGCAAAAAAAAATCCCAAACCCCAATCGTAAAATTGGAATTTGGAATTTTAAATATTGGAATTTATTTGGTTATCCAACCAAATTGATAATCTTTCCAGGAACAATAATCACTTTATTTGGTGTTCTACCATCTAACTGACGTAATGTTCTTTCGTCTTTCATGATGATTTCTTCGATTTGCGCAGCGGTTAAATCCAAAGGCAATTCGATTGTGAAACGCATTTTTCCGTTGAAAGAAACTGGATATTCTTTATTAGTCTCCACTAAGTGTTTTGCATCAAAAACAGGGAAAGTCACTTCAGAAATAGAAGTTGAATTTCCTAATTGTGACCATAATTCCTCAGCAATATGTGGTGCATAAGGCGAAACCAAAATCGCTAATGGTTCTAAGATTGCTCTTGAATGACAATTTTGAGTTGACAATTCATTTACACAAATCATAAATTGTGAAACCGAAGTGTTGAAAGAGAAACTCTCGATATCTTCTGCTACTTTTTTAATTGTTTTGTGTAATGATTTTAAGTTGTCTTTTGTTGGTTCGTCGTTGTTTACTATTAAACCGTTGTTTTCATCAAAATACAATCTCCATAATTTTTTCAAGAAACCAAATACTCCAGAAATTCCTGCAGTATTCCAAGGTTTAGCTTGTTCTAACGGACCTAAAAACATTTCGTACAAACGTAATGTATCTGCTCCATATTCATTACAAATATCATCTGGAGTAACTACATTGTATTTTGATTTTGACATTTTTTCGACTTCACGGCCTACAATGTATTTTCCGTTTTCTTCTTTGATGAATTCTGCATCTTTATAATCAGAATATAATGGATGTTTTTTAAATGCCTGAATATCCAACTCATTTGTAGAATCATTAATTACGGCTAAGTCAACGTGAATACCACTTATGAAAGGAACTAAATTTTTCAAAAATTCGTCTGATAATTGCGTTCTCTCTTTAATAACGCTAATAACCTCATCCTTTAATGCAATTGTCCCCAACAATCCATTTAAAACTTGATCATTTTTCTTTAAAACTTCATAAGAAATAAAAACTGTTGGAATCTTATTTAAGATTTCAGTTGTCTCAGTATTGTCTTCGGATACAACTCCATAAGCGAAAGCTATTCTATATACAAAAGCACTTTGTCCTAAAATCATTCCCTGATTAATCAGTTTTTTGAATGGTTCTTCGGTTGGAGCAAAACCTTTGTCTTTTAAGAATTTATTCCAGAAACGAGAATATAATAAGTGTCCGGTTGCGTGTTCGCTTCCTCCAATATATAAATCAACACTTTCCCAATAAGCCAAAGCTTCTTTGCTTGCAAATTCAGTTTCGTTATGTGCATCCATATAACGCATCCAATACCATGAACTTCCTGCCCAACCTGGCATTGTGTTCAATTCAAGAGGGAAAATCGTTGCGTGATCTACTAAATCTGTATTGACAACTTTATTATTTTTTGTATCCCAAGCCCAAACAGCAGCATTTCCTAACGGAGGCAAACCATCTTCGGTTGGTAAATATTTTTCTACTTCAGGCAAGATAATTGGCAAATGTTGCGCATCGATCATCTTTGGCAAACCATTGATATAATATACCGGGAATGGCTCTCCCCAATAACGCTGACGCGAAAAAACAGCATCACGCAAACGGTAATTTGTTTTTCCGGTTCCCTGACCAAGTTTTTCTAACTCAGCAATTACTTTTTGAGTTGCATCTTTATAATTTAATCCGTTTAAGAAATCAGAATTTGCAATTTCAACATTGTCTTTAGAACCGTAAGCCGCTTCTGAAATATCAACATTTGCAAAAATATTTTTGATTTCCTGCATCCCTTGCTCTCCTTTAAAGAAATTAGCAAAAGCATAATCTCTTTCGTCTCCACAAGGAACCGCCATTACAGCACCAGTTCCGTATCCTGCCAAAACGTAATCTCCTATCCAAACCGGAATTGCTTCTTTTGTAAAAGGATGTTCAGCATAAGCTCCTGTAAATACTCCCGAAATAGTTTTTACATCGGCCATACGCTCACGCTCTGAACGTTTTGCTGTTTTTTCGATATATGCTTCAACAGCAGCTTTTTGTTCTGGTGTTACAATTTTAGCAACCAAATCATGTTCTGGCGCCAAAGTCATAAAAGTCACTCCAAAGATGGTATCAGGTCTGGTTGTAAATACTTCAATAAAATTTGTTTCAGGTTTCACGTTTAAAGTTGCCTCAGTTTGCGCATCGTTGTGAGACTTGAAACTTGAAACTTGAAACTTTACCAAAGCACCAACAGATTTTCCAATCCAGTTTCTTTGTGATTCTTTTATAGATTCACTCCAGTCAATATCGTTTAACCCTTGCAACAAGCGCTCTGCATAAGCAGAAATTCGCATGCTCCATTGTGTCATTTTTTTACGAATAACCGGATATCCACCACGCTCAGAAACTCCGTTTACAATTTCGTCATTTGCCAAAACAGTTCCTAAACCAGGACACCAGTTTACTTCTGTTTCTGCCAAATAAGTTAATCTGTATTGCAATAAGATTTTTTGTTGCTCATCTGACGAAAAAGAATTCCATTCGCCTGACGTAAAACCTGCAATATTATCATCATAAACTGCATGTACATTTGCATTTCCTTCTTTTTCGAAAATCGAAACTAAAGTCGAAATATCTTCGGCTTTATCAGAGTTCTTATTGTACCATGAATTGAACAATTGGATAAAAATCCATTGTGTATGTTTGTAATAATCAGGATTTGAAGTACGTACTTCGCGGCTCCAATCAAATGAAAATCCAATTTTATCTAATTGTTTTCTATATCCTGCAATTTGTTTTCCTTCTTTATCAACTCCACCATCAATATTTACACGAGTTGTATCCTCAGGACGCTGCCCTGTTTGTATCGCATATTGTTCTGCCGGCAATCCAAAACTGTCGTATCCCATTGGGTGCAAAACATTGAAACCCTGATGTCTTTTGAAACGAGTATAAACATCTGAAGCAATATAACCCAGCGGATGCCCAACGTGCAGTCCTGCTCCCGATGGATAAGGAAACATGTCTAACACATAATGTTTAGGTTTTTCAGAATTATTACTTGCAGCAAAAGTTTGGTTTTCAGCCCAATATTTTTGCCATTTCGCTTCGATTTCGTTTGGATTGTATTTCATTTCTAAGGTTCAAAGGTTCAAAGTGACAGAGGTTCAAAGGTTCTGCCTCAATAATTATAAGCCGCAAATTTACATTTATTGTCGTTTGTACCAAAGCTATTTCGTTGACAAACAAATAAAATAACAAAGTACGTATTTTTAATTAAGTAAAAATACTTATATTCGCGTCGATATACTTAGAAAATAATATTTCGTTTGAAAAATTTTAAACCGAATGTATCATCCATATAAAAGTTCCAAAGGAACAATCAATATTGTAGAGCTGGACTTCAGTCCAGCACAAAGAAAGAATAAATATTACATTACAATACCTTTTTTTACAAGATCATTAAAAGAATCAAATGGATAATAACAAAAAATATTCTATTGAAGTTCGTCTTTGGATTGAAGAAACTGAAGGTCCTTTTCTTGGAATTGGAAAAATCTGGCTATTGGAAAATATTCGAAAAACGGGATCTATAACAAACGCTGCTAAAGAAATGAAAATGGCATATCGTCAAGCCTGGCAGTTAGTTGAAGAAATGAATCAGCGCGCTGAATCTCCTTTAGTTGAAAAACTTCTTGGAGGAAAAGGCGGCGGTGGCGCAAGACTAACTGAAGCCGGAGAAAAAGCTATCATTGTTTTTTATGAAGTCGAAAAACGCATTAAAGATTTTGCTTTGAAAGAAACCCAAAATTTAAAATTTTAAAACCATTTTATCATTGATTAAAAAACCAAACAACCAAAACCATTTTTTTTAACCGTCAGTATTCATTTTAAAACATACTGAAAACCAAATCCAGATTATGAAATTAAATCTATACTTATTTCTATTTTTTATCAGCCTGAAAAGCTTTTCTCAAATCCAAAAATCCAAAACAACTCAAGATAGTATCAAAGGCGAGGAACTAAACGAAATTGTAGTTACAGCTTCTCGCCGTTCCGAAAACATTATGCAATCTCCGATTAGTATTGAACAATTGAAATCGGCGGAAGCCAAAAAAATGGGTTCGCCAAGTATTTATGAAGCCCTTGAAAATGTAAAAGGTGTTCAGATTATAACACCAAGTTTGGGTTTTAAGGTTATTAACACAAGAGGTTTTGCCAATTCGACCAATGTTAGATTTGCACAATTAGTAGACGGAATCGATAATCAGGCGCCACATCTTGGTGCTCCAATTGCAAATGCGCTTGGCGCGAATGATCTCGACATCGATAAAATCGAAATTATTCCGGGAACTGCCGCAGCTTTATACGGAATGAACGCTATTAATGGTCTGGCAAATATTCAGACTAAAAATCCTTTTGAATATCAGGGCATCAGTATTCAGCAATTGACCGGCGTAAATCACATTGGAAATAATGATCGCTTTTCGCCGAAATTGTATTCGCAATTTAATTTGCGTATTGCAAAAGCTTTCAATGAGAAACTGGCTTTCAAAATAAATGCTTCTACAACCGGAGGAACAGATTGGGTTGCTGACGATAGAACTGATTTAGCTCCAAATGCAAATGCTTCGACAAATTTATTCGGTGCCGATAATCCCGCTTATGACGAAGTTAACGGTTACGGAAACGAATCGGCAAATAGAAAAACTTTAAATCTTAATGGTAAAAATTATGTCGTTGCCAGAACGGGATATCGCGAAACGGACATTTCTGATTATGACATTAAAAACTACAAAGCTGATGTTGGTTTTTATTTCCGTCCAAAACAAGGAAATGAACTAGCCGTAACCTATAAAACAGCATTAATCAATACAATTTATCAACGTTCGAACCGATTTAGATTAGACAATTATACTTTAAATCAATTTTCAGTTGATTATCACATGCCTATTTTTCAAGTGAAAGCTTACGCAACTACCGAGAACACTGGAGATTCATACAATATGCGTTCCCTTGCCGAAAACATGGATCGGGCTTATAAATCTGATGACAAATGGTTTGCAGATTATTCGACGGCTTACAAAAACGCAATAACAAACGGAGCTTCTGTTGCCGATGCACATAGAATAGCCAGAACTTCATCTGATCAAGGACGTTTTGAACCAGGAACAGCAGCTTATGAAGAAAAGAAAAATGAATTAGTCAATATCAACAATTGGGACATTGGCGCCGCTTTACGCGTAAAATCGACTTTGGTTCATGGCGAAGGCTTGATTAATTGGGATAAAGCTTTTTCGAGTTTCTTTGAAAAAATTGAAACCAAATTATTAAGCGGTTTTGATTACAGAAACTACATTATTGTTCCTGACGGAAACTATTTTATCAATCCGGTAAATGCTACTGAAAACTTAACCTATCAAAAACATGGCGCTTTTACGCAGTTAACGAAAGATTTCTTCAAAGAAAAACTGCGATTGGGTGCCACCATAAGAATGGACAAAGCCGATTATTTTGACACTAAATCCACTCCACAGTTTACAGCCGTTTATTCTCCAAAAGAAACCATTAATTTTAGAGCATCGTATCAAACCGGTTATCGTTTTCCGAGTATTTTCGAAGGTTTTTCGAATGTAAATTCCGGAGGTGTAAAACGTGTTGGCGGATTGCGAATCATGTCAGACGGGATTTTCGAAAATTCATTTACCAAAGCTTCAATTGATAAATTTCAAGCCCAAGTTAATACTGACGTAAATACAAATGGTTTAACTCAGGCACAAGCTATTGAAAAGAATAAAAACACAATTCAGAAAAACCCGTACACCTATTTAGAGCCCGAATTTGTAAAATCCTTTGAGTTTGGTTTTAGAGGAATGGCCTTAAACAGAAATCTTTTTATTGATGTTGATTTTTATTACAACTCATATAAAAATTTCATCGCTCAGGTTGAAGCAAGTATTCCAAATACAACTGATCCTGCAAAGATTCCGACGGCATTGTATTCAAAAAACACTCAAAATAGATATCGTCTTTGGACCAATTCTAAAAGTAAAATCTATAATTATGGTGGAAGTTTAGGTTTAAAATATCGAATCGATAAAACTTTTACTGCTCTGACCAATCTTACCTATACCAAACTCGATCGAACTGACGATAAAGATGGTCTCGAAGATGGCTTCAACACTCCCGAATTTAATGTAAACGGAACTTTAATGGTACAAAATATCTGGCGAAATCTTGGCGCAAGCGCAACGGCGAGATATCAAAACAACTTTGATTATGTTTCTTTCTTAGTCTCAGGAACTGTTCCAGCTTACTGGTCAATGGACGCACAAGTGAATTATAATTTCAAAAAAACAGGTTTGACAACTAAATTAGGAGGAACCAACATTCTCAATAAACCCTATACTTCAATTCTTGGCGGGCCATCAATTGGCGGATTATATTATCTATCGTTGGTTTGGGAAACTTTTTAAGGTTCTGAGAAACTAAGATTCTAAGTTGCTAACTTTTTAATCTGACAGTCATAAATGCGCATCACAAAGTTAAAACCTCGGGCAATAATGAAAAAACAAGTAAAAAAGCGATAGTGAAGCACAGCTAGCGGTTTCAACCGCTGGAGTATGCACACGATCAAATCACACAAAGAGAAATAAACTTTGCAACTTCGCTCCCGAAACTTCGGGATTGCGAGATTAAATAAAAACAACCTTGCGTACTTTGCGCAAAACTTGGCGTACTTTGCGGTTAAATAAGCTTTCCAATTAATTATCTAATCGTATATTTATTACACGAAAGTTAAAAGTTTGATCGTTATTAACTTTAAATAAAGAAATACTTTATTATTTTTACCACATAATTTAAGCAAACTATGAGTTCTAACTTTGATAAATTTCAAAAACGCAGGTTAATTTCCTCTTATTTTTCGGTTGTATTAAGTGTTTTCCTGGTATTATTCCTTTTGGGAGTACTGGGATTATTCATTATCAATTCTAAAAAACTGGCCAATGATTTTAAAGAAAAAATCGCAATGACGGTTTTCTTTAAAAATGAAGCCAACGATAGTGTAATAAAAGCATTCAACACCGAATTGAAAAGGGCGCCTTTCGCAAGATCTTATGCTTATGTTTCTAAAGAAAAAGCAGCAAAAGAACATACGGATATTATTGGAGAAGATTTCTTAACCTTTTTGGGAGAAAATCCATTATTGAATTCATACGATATTCACCTAAAAGCTGATTATGTTGAGAGAGACAGTATCTCTAAAATCGAAAGCACTTTACGTCAAAATACTATGATTGAAGATATTGTTTATGACAAACAATTGGTAAATCTGGTAAATGACAACATCAAAAAAGTAAGTATGTGGATTTTGATTATCAGCGGTTTCCTTGCGGTAATTGCAGTTTTGTTAATCAACAGTTCATTACGTTTATCTATTCACTCCAATCGTTTTATCATTAAAACCATGCAAATGGTAGGTGCTACAAAATCGTTTATTCGTAAGCCTTTTGTAATGCGTAGTGTAAAACTAGGAATGTTAGGTGCAGGATTAGCAATTATTGCTTTAATTGCCCTTTTACTTTATGTAGAAACTAATTTCCCTGGATTAGGAATTTTAGAAGACAAGGCCTTAATTGGGTTAGTATTATTAGCCGTTTTTGGTTTAGGTGTTTTAATCACTTGGGTAAGTACACACTTTGCAACACAACGTTTCCTGAATTTAAGAACTGACGATCTTTATTAATTAAAGATTAAAATAAACTTATAAAAGAGGGTGAGATTGCTTCGTTCCTCGCAATGACAAAATGAAAGACAACAACAATACAGAACAACCACAAAAACAAGAATTTCTTTTTGATGGTATAAATTACAAAATTCTATTAATCGGAATTGGTGTTATCGCTTTAGGATTTATCCTAATGTCTGGTGGAGGAAGTGATAATCCGAATGTATTTAATGAAGATGTTTTTAGCTTTAGACGTATTCGTTTAGCTCCAACAACTGTTTTAATTGGTTTTGGAATCACGATTTATTCTATTTTCAAAAAATCTAAATAGACTTTTTTTTCAGACTTCTTAGACCTCTTAGATCTTTAGATTATTAGATTAATCTTTACTGAAAATCTAAGAAGTCTAAGAAAGTCTAAAAATCTAACAATCTAATACATGAATACATTACAAGCTATCATTCTTGCCATAATTGAAGGAATTACAGAATTTCTACCTATTTCTTCAACTGGACACATGATTATTGCCTCTTCTTTCTTCGGAATTGCACACGACGATTTCACCAAACTTTTTACAATTGTTATTCAGCTTGGTGCGATACTTTCAGTAGTCGTTTTATATTTTAAACGTTTTTTTCAAACACTTGATTTCTACTTTAAACTTTTGGTTGCGTTTATTCCGGCCGTGGTTTTTGGATTATTATTAAGTGATTTTATCGATGGCTTATTAGAAAATCCGGTTACAGTTGCAATTTCTCTTTTAATAGGAGGATTGATTTTATTAAAAGTTGACGAATGGTTTAATAATCCAAACACAGCAGAAACAACTCAGGAAATCACTTACTTACAGGCTTTTAAAATTGGATTATTTCAATGTTTGGCAATGATTCCGGGAGTTTCGCGAAGTGGCGCAAGTATTGTTGGTGGTATGTCTCAAAAATTATCAAGAACAACAGCTGCCGAATTTTCGTTTTTTCTTGCTGTTCCAACAATGTTGGGCGCAACAGTAAAAAAATGCTATGACTATTACAAGGCAGGATTTGAATTGTCTCACGACCAAATTAACTTATTAGTTATCGGAAACGTCGTGGCATTTATTGTAGCACTTTTAGCAATTAAAAGCTTTATAGGTTTCCTGACTAAAAATGGTTTTAAAGTTTTTGGTTATTACCGAATAATTGCAGGAATCATTTTATTATTGATTCACTTTTTCATTCATCCCCTTACGATTATATAATGACACCTGAAGAATATTTAGACGGACAAGTTTTATTGATAGACAAACCTTTAAAATGGAGTTCGTTTCAAGCTGTCAATAAATTAAAATACCTTTTGATTAATAAAGTTGGGCTTCCAAAAAAGTTCAAAATTGGTCACGCCGGAACTTTAGATCCTTTGGCGACTGGTTTATTATTAATTTGTACAGGAAAATTCACCAAAAGAATTTCTGAGCTTCAAGGTCAGGCAAAAGAATATACCGGAACTTTTTATATTGGCGCCACTACTCCATCGTATGATTTAGAAACGGAGATCGATGAGACTTTTCCAACTTCTCATATTGATGAAGCTTTGATTCACGAAACAGTGAAACAATTTTTAGGCGAAATCGATCAAAAACCACCTATTTTTTCGGCCATCAAAAAAGACGGAGTTCGTTTGTACGAACATGCACGTGCTGGAGAAACGGTAGAAATTGCAAGCAGAAAAACAACGATTCACGAATTTGAAATTACCCGAATTGCATTACCTGAAATTGATTTTAGAGTAGTTTGCAGTAAAGGAACTTATATTCGCTCTCTTGCTTTTGATTTTGGAAAAGCGATGAATTCAGGATCTCACTTAACCGCTTTACGCCGAACTAAGATTGGAGATTATGACGTAAAAAATGCGATTGATATTACATTGTTCGAAGAAAGCCTGCAATAAATCAATCCTTAATATGAAGCTTTTTTTATTTGTCTCTACATTTCTCTTTTTTATAAATTCATCTGTTCAGTCACAAAATAAAAAATTCACTTATCTTCAATGTGATATTTCTGCTTCTATAACAGGAAATCCGGATACGAATGAAACCACCAATTATCCTGACGAGGATCGAGCATGGATTGTTCCTGACGGATTGGGTGCAAAAATTGGTTATGGAATTCAATACAAAAAATGGATTACTCTCGGAATCCATAGCGGAATTGACTATAAATGGTACGATAAACTTGTTGCTGTTCCTGTATATCTCAATTTTGGATTGAATCCAAAAGTAGGTGCAGAAACCCGTATTATGATTCAAGCCGGATACGGAAAGGGTTTTGCTTTAGGTCGAGGAGACTTAAGCGGAGAATACCGAAAATTAAGACTCGGAATTGGATCTGACGATTTTATTATTTTTATAGAAACCGCACAATATGATTTCCCGCTCCATGACGAAAAAAACGTTGGTAATATTAGTCTTGGAGTAACTGTAATCAGTTTCTAAATCGAGTATAAACTCAGCCTTAACCTAAAAACAAAAGCACATTACAAATAAAACAATAGTAATGTGCCAACTTCTAAATCAAAGTAGTTTTATTCCATAACTTATCCCTTTTGGAATTAATAATGAGGTATATTTTTGCCACCAAACAATAAACCTGAGATAAAATCGTAAAACTTGTCGAATAACTTTTTCATGATAGTGTATTTTTTAATTGTTAAACATTAAATAAACACCAATAAAAAGAGTAAATCAGAAATAAATAATAGAAGTGGGATTACATGAGCAAGATACAAAATATTTAGGCTACAAAAAAATATTTTAATACATTTTTTACTGTCAAAATTCTTATTTTCAGTCAATTGCCCGAAAAATATAGCATTTTACCGATTTTTTCATCATATAAAACTACAACCGGTTATACTTAATATTTTCCATAATATCGACTAATTCTTCCTGAACAGAAACACCTTTATCAGCCAAATACCATAATTGCAAATCGGTTTTGATTTTCTCATCAATAACACCAAATTCCTTTTTATAGTTTGTCATTAATTCTGTAGCTCCTTTTGGTCGAGGCCCCCAATCGGCACGAACAATTCCTGCTTCTTTACAAATCACGATAACTTTTGGGATCGCTCTTCCGCCATTCGTTAAGTAATTATTCATCAAATCATCATTTTGGTCACGCAATACAATTCTAAGATCAATCTTTTTATTCGATTCATGTGCCATTTTATCAATAATAGGAAGTATCTGAGCCGCATCGCCGCACCATCCTTCAGATATTACCAGCCAAATATAATGATTGTCTAAGTTTTGCAGCTTTGTTGTTACCGCTTCAGAAATCTTGATAGTTTTCTCTAATCGATTCATTCTGGCTTCATTAAGACTAGTGTAACGAGTTAAATCTTCAGACTGTTCATCTCCTGTTGATTTTCCTTCTGACAATAAATCGGTAACTAATTTTCGATATTCAGTATAAGAATAACTATGGAATAATGCCTTGGCTACAATACTTTTCATACATGTTTCGTTTTGAGTATGATAAAATTACAAATTAAAAGTAAACGCGAGAATGACATTTATCAGATTCAACAGAAATAAATTATAAATGCTTTATTTCCTTAAAAAGAAAAGAGCAATTAATTTTTTGTAAACATTATTTTTAAAAATCAGAATATGTCTATATTTGCACAAATTAACGCAACACAAACATGAAATATAAAAGAATTCTTCTAAAACTTAGCGGCGAAGCCTTAATGGGTGATTTACAATACGGAATTGACCCTAAAAGATTAGCCGAATATGCTGAAGAAATTAAGCAAATTCACAGTAAAGGAGTAGAAATTGCTATTGTTATTGGAGGAGGAAATATTTTTAGAGGCGTTGCCGGTGCAAGTGCTGGTATGGATAGAGTACAAGGCGATTATATGGGAATGCTTGCAACCGTAATTAACGGAATGGCTTTACAAGGCGCACTTGAAGACAAAGGAATGAAAACGCGCTTACAGACTGCTTTAAAAATGGAATCTATTGCAGAACCATATATTAAAAGAAGAGCAGATCGTCACCTTGAAAAAGGAAGAATTGTAATCTTTGGTGCCGGAACCGGAAATCCATATTTCACAACTGATACTGCAGCGGTTTTAAGAGGAATCGAAATCAATGCTGATGTGATCCTGAAAGGAACACGTGTTGATGGAGTTTACGACTGTGATCCTGAAAAAAATGCTTCGGCGGTAAAATTCGATTTTATTTCGTTTGATGATGTTCTTAAAAAAGGACTTAACGTGATGGATACAACTGCTTTTACACTTAGTCAGGAAAACAAATTGCCAATCGTTGTTTTTGATATGAACAAAATTGGTAACCTTTTGAAAATCTGCGAAGGCGAAAACATAGGAACAGTAGTAAATATTTAAAGTACTTAGATTGTTGGATTTTTAGATCATTAGATTTCTATAAATTTACAATCGCTTAAAAACAATATTCAAAAACAAAAATTATATTAGTTAGTAAATTAGAGGAATGCATTTTTAAAAATCTATCTTCTAAAAATCTAAAAATCTAAAAAAAATGACTGAAGAAATAGAATTTATATTAGATAGTACAGAAGAATCAATGAACGGTTCGATTGCGCATTTAGAGAAAGAATTTCTTAACATTCGTGCAGGAAAAGCTTCACCGGCAATGCTAGGAAGCGTTTTTGTAGATTATTACGGTTCTGCAACACCGCTTTCGCAAGTGTCAAAAATTAGTGTTCCTGACGCCAGAACAATTACATTACAGCCTTTTGAAAAAAACATGCTGCAGGTTATCGAAAAAGCAATTATGGTGGCAAACATTGGTTTTAATCCAATGAATAATGGTGATGTAATCATTATCAGCGTTCCGCCTTTGACAGAAGAACGTCGTAAGGATTTGGCAAAACAAGCAAAATCTGAAGCCGAAGATGCAAAAATTGGTGTTCGTAACGTACGTAAAGATGCAAATACTGATATCAAAAAATTAGAAAAAGACGGAACTTCAGAAGATATCTGTAAATCTGCAGAAGAACAAGTTCAAAATCTAACAAATACCTATATCAGAAAAATTGACGAATTATTAGCAGCAAAAGAAGCTGAAATAATGAAAGTTTAATTTTTGAAACAATAAATTAAGAATCCGTTTGGTTAAAATTGTACCAGACGGATTTTTTTATTCTTATTTTTGCATACCAAAAATATGTTGTTTACGTTTTTGAATCTATAACTCTCTTTATGAAGCTATTCTGTTTATTGACTTTGTTTTTTACGCTTAGTATTCAAGCGCAATTTCAAATAAACGGAATTGTAACGGATTCAAACAACAAACCGCTCCCTTTTGCTACGATAACAACTTCAGACAGCAACAATACAATTACAGATGTTGATGGAAAGTTTGATTTTAAGATAGCCGAAAAAACAACCGCTTTTGCCGTTTCATACATTGGTTTTCAAACTAAAATTATTACCGTTACCGCAAATAAAAAATTCTATTCGATTTCTCTTACTCAAAAAACAGATGATTTAAAAGAGGTTGTTGTTTCTAACGAGAATCCGGCTTTGACCATTATAAAAAAGGTTATTGCCAATAAAAACAAAAACAATCCTCAAAAAAGACTCAACAGTTTTGAATATAAAACATACAATAAACTGATTGTAACTGCCAATCCTGATTCTATCGATGGCCGAATTGATTCTTCTGCAGCTTATAAAGATTTCAATAAAAAAGAGATCAACATTGATTCCTCAGATTATAAGTTCAAAGAAATTATAAGCAAACAGCATTTGTTTCAAACCGAGAAAGTTTCTCAGTATCAATTTGGAGATCACAAACTCAAAGAAACTGTTCTGGGAACCAAAATTGCAGGTTTCAAGCAGCCTATTTATGAAATTATTGCCTTCAATTTGCAATCAATTTCGATTTATGATTCAAAATATGAATTGTTCGAATCCAAATATGAAAACCCAATTTCAAACACCGCGACTTCAACTTACAATTATAAATTACTTGACACGGTAAACATAAAAGGACGCGAAACTTACATGATTTACTTTAAAAATAAACAAAAAAGGAAATCATCTGGTTTAGAAGGTGTTTTATATATTGATCAGGAAAATTTTGCTGTCGCCAAAGCAGTAATGCGAATAAAAGGCGTTTTGGATATTAGCGGAATCCATGAATTTGAATATGTCCCGAGTGAAAAAATCTGGTTTCAAAGCAATACCACTTTCAAAATCGTAAAAGGGAAAAATGACGATGATATTAAGATTTTAGGCGGAACCATTCAGTTTGACGGAGATGTTGAAGATAATTTTGAACCGAGAAAAAAATCGGCTTCAGATTTTACGTATTTACTTTCAGAAAGCAACAACTTCGATATTCATTACAACACAACCAGCCCAATAAAAAACCCGTCTCTTTATATCGAAATTAAGGACGATGCAAGTAAAAAACCAGAAGAATTCTGGAATACCTACAGAAAAGAAAGTTTAGACCTGAAAAGCCAAAAAACGTACTTATTACTAGACAGTCTTTCTGTAAAGAAACGAATCGAAAAGCGTTTAGGTCTTGGACGAAAAATCATCAACGGTTATTTCCCAATTGGCCCTGTTGATTTAGATCTGAAAAAAATAATTAGTTACAATAATTACGAAGGTTTTCGTCTTGGTTTGGGCGGAATCACGAATGATCGTTTTTCTAAAAACTTCAGAATCGAAGGATACTCTGCTTACGGAACCAAAGATGGAGAAGTTAAATATAGTTTAGGATCTGGAGTTTTGCTAGACAAAAGTACCAATACCTGGCTAAACGGTTCCTATACAGATGATGTTCGCGAGATTGCAAGTACCGTTTTTGCGGTTGACAAACGCGTTTTTAAAATTTACGATCCGCGGCCAATTAACATTAGTACTTTCTATAAATACATTAGTTGGAAAGCCAATGTCCAGACTAAAATTATTCCCAAAACCGAAGCTGTTTTTGAATTAGCCCGAACGTATGTTGAACCAAAATTCGATTATCTTTTTAATTACAACGGACAATTATATTCGAGTTACATCATGACTACGGCAATGGTTTCGATTGTTTGGGCGCCTTTTAGCGATTTCATGCAAACACCTACGGGAAGAAACGAATCTGAAAAAAGATTTCCTAGATTTACCTTTCAGTACACACAATCTTTGCCCAACGTTTTAGAAAACGACTTTACTTTTGGCAAAATCGATTTCAAAACCGAATATGAAAAAAAATACTTAAACGGTCAAAAAACCAGTTTACTACTGCAGGGAGGTTACGCAATTGGCGATGTTCCAATTACCCACCTATACAACACAATGCCTAACAACCTAACAAAAGAAACTATTGTTCAGCGTATTACTTTTGCAGGTCGAAACAGTTTTGAAACCATGTTTTTTAATGAATTTTTCTCCAGTCAATACATATTCTTCCAGATCAAACACGGTTTTGACCGAATTACAATATTCAAAAAAGTCCGTCCATCATTGGTTTTAGTAACCCGAATGGCATGGGGAAATATGGAAAATCCAGAACAACATGTTGGCCCAACTTACAAAACGTTAGACAAAGGTTTCTTTGAATCCGGAATTGAATTAAACAAAATCTTTAAAGGTTTCGGACTAGGCGGATTCTATCGTTATGGCCCAAATCAGTTGCTAAAATTTGAAAATAATATTGCAGTTAAGATTTCTTATGTCCTTGATTTAGGGTTGTAAACACTATATCTTTCGCTAAAGCGTAAAATCAACAATTGTTTAAAAAGCAATTTCAAAAATAAAAAAACCGTATTACAATTAAGTAATACGGTTTTTTTGTGGAGAATACCGGATTCGAACCGGTCACCCCTTGCCTGCCAGGCAAGTACTCTAGCCAAATGAGCTAATCCCCCTTTTATATTCTTATTCACTTCATGAAAACCAGACGGTCATCCTCCCGCTTCAAGCAGGATACTCTAGCCAAATGAGCTAATCCCCCAAAGCGTTAGCAAATAAAGTCAATTAATTTTCAAAAAACAAATTTTCAAATCCCTGCGATCAAAAATAGTTACCAAAATCGTAACTTTACGATCAAATCTTTTTTTATGAGTTCAGAAAATCAAAACGGTTCTTTATATACCATTTTAGATAATGCTGTTGCAACAGTACAATTTGGTCATCCGGCAAGCAATTCTTTTCCACGCGAATTATTGGATCGTTTAACTGCCGAAATTAATTTATTAAGCAAAAACGAAACGATTTCAGTTATTATTTTGCAAAGTGAAGGCTCAAAAACTTTTTGCTCAGGCGCCTCATTTGATGAACTTTTGGCGGTCGAAAATGAAGAACAAGGAAAAGAATTTTTCTCAGGATTTGCGCATTTACTAAACGCAATGCGCATTTGTTCTAAGATTATAATTGGTCGCGTACAGGGTAAAGCCGTTGGTGGTGGCGTTGGTATTATTTCGGCTTGCGATTATGTTTTGGCTACACCAGAAAGCGCTATAAAATTATCAGAACTAGCTATCGGAATTGGGCCTTTTGTAATCGAACCCGCTGTTACCCGAAAAATTGGCAAAACAGCAATGACCGAAATGACACTTGCAGCGCATGAATGGAAATCAGCAAACTGGGCACTTCAAAACGGACTTTATGCATCACTTCACGACGTTGATCAACTGGATATTGAAGTCGAAAAATTTGCCAAAAAACTAAGTTCATACAATCCGGAAGCTTTATTCGAAATGAAGAAAATTATCTGGGAAGGAACAGCACATTGGAAAACACTACTTCTTGAACGTGCAGCAATTACAGGAAAATTAGTTTTATCTGATTTCAGCAGAAATGCTTTGACACAATTTAAAAAATAAACAAAAAGAAACTCCAATATTTTATTATTTATAGTAAACATGTATATCATTTCATTACTTCAAAAAGTCGATGTTGCCGAGAAACTTAAGACTGCTCCAGACAGTGGTTATCAAATTGGTGTTTTGATAGGTTCCTTTCTTCCATTTGTCGTTTTAGTAGGAATTGCGTACTGGATGTATAACCGTGCCAAAAAAAGAGATAAAAACGGTTATTAATTCGTAAATTTGCAACCTAAAATTCAAATCGATGAGTAATATCAGAATTACAAAACAATTTAGTTTCGAAACCGGTCATGCTTTATATGGCTATGACGGGAAGTGCAAAAACGTTCACGGCCACAGTTATAAATTGTCGGTAACGGTTATTGGTTCGCCAATTACAGACCGATCAAATGTAAAATTCGGAATGGTAATTGATTTTTCGGATCTAAAGAAAATTGTAAAAGAAGAAATCGTTGATCAGTTTGACCACGCAACGGTTTTTAATGAAACAACTCCGCATGTCGAATTGGCAAATGAATTAAAAAATCGTGGTCATCACGTAATTTTAGTTGATTATCAACCAACAAGCGAAAACATGGTTGTAGATTTCGCGAGCCGAATCATTGCACGTTTACCTTCTGAAATCTCTCTTTTTTCACTAAAACTTCAAGAAACAGAATCTTCGTTTGCCGAATGGCATGCTTCTGATAATAACTAAAAGAAAATTCCAAATTCCAATCCTTCGACTTCGCTCAGGAT
Organism: Flavobacterium sp. JAS; assembly: GCF_020991455.1. Taxonomy (GTDB): domain Bacteria; phylum Bacteroidota; class Bacteroidia; order Flavobacteriales; family Flavobacteriaceae; genus Flavobacterium. Next base: position 292,298 of record NZ_JAJMOX010000006.1, on the reverse strand, counting down.
GACAATACGGTTAAAGTCTAAAATTCTAAGTAGTCTAACAATCTAATAATCTAAATGAAAAAAGTATATTTCGCTTCTGATCAGCATTTTGGAGCTCCAACTCCTGAATTGAGTTTGCCTCGTGAACAAAAATTCGTGGCTTGGCTAGATGTCGTAAAAGAAGATGCAGAAGCTATTTTTTTGTTAGGTGACTTATTTGATTTTTGGTTCGAATACAAAACCGTTGTACCTAAAGGTTTTGTACGTGTACTGGGTAAATTAGCAGAACTTCGCGATAGCGGAATCCCGGTTTACTTTTTCGTTGGGAATCATGATCTTTGGATGAATGACTATTTTCAAACTGAATTAAATATTCCGGTTTATCATGATAACAAAGAATTTACCTTTAACGGAAAAACTTTCTTAATTGGTCATGGAGATGGCAAAGGTCCTGGAGATAAAGGCTATAAACGAATGAAAAAGGTATTTACAAATCCGTTTTCAAAATGGCTTTTCCGTTGGTTACATCCTGATATCGGCGTGAGTTTAGCACAATATTTATCTGTCAAAAACAAACTGATTTCTGGTGATGAAGATGTGAAATTTTTAGGGGAAGAAAACGAATGGCTTGTTTTGTATGCCAAACGTAAACTCGAAACCAAACATTACAATTATTTCATTTTCGGACATCGTCATTTACCAATGATTATTCCTGTAGGAGAAGAATCAAAATACGTAAATCTAGGCGACTGGATTGGGTATTTTACTTACGGTGTTTTTGACGGTGAAACTTTTGAACTTCAAAAATTCGAACAATAATTACTTTTTGTTAGTTGGATAAATTCCAATCTTGTGCGTTCTCAAAATATAATTCGACAATTGTTTATTGTTCGAAAGTTTAAAACTAATAGCATTTGAGGTCTTTTTCGGCATGTGACATTCTACACAATTATTAGCCAATAAACTTCCTGACATTGTTTTTAAGGTTGTTTCATTGTGTTTTAAATCCTGATGACAACTCATACATATTTTTGAATATGTCGCTAAATTTGACGGCGAATTTTCATGCGGATTATGGCACGTCATACAATCCATAACTTCGCTTTTCTGGAAACACTTACTTTGCGCCAATAAACCAAATTGGTTACCATGAACATCAAAATGAAGACTGTCATTTGATGATGGTGTAGCTCTAAAATAATCATTAAGACTTTCACCGGGTTTAAATTGAAAACGGGATTTAAGCTTTATTTTATCATTTCCTGAATGACAAATTGCGCATGCATCTAATCTTTGTTGTCTGCTGAGTCCTTTAATCGAAACTATATTTTTTGCTGTTTTTAAATCAGGAAATTTCAAGTGAGTCTTTACATGTTCTTTTGCCGGTCCGTGGCAACGTTCACAATCAATTCCGTAGATCAAAGTATTTTTATCCATGAAACTTTCCGCTTCCATTGCCATTGTATTTACTTTATCCGAAGTCGTAGTAATATATCTACTTCCAATATTAGAACTATGACAAGCATAACATTCTTTAGCTATTTCTCTGTTAAAAAAGGGTTTATCGGTAGGATATCCAGGACTGGTTCCCCAGCTATTAAGTGAATGATAATAAGATATTGGCAATTCATACGTATAATAATTCTTCCAGAAAGCACCAGTTTGCGCATGCTTTACTCCAAAAACAATATCATAAGGATGAGCTTCAACTTCTTTTCCATCTTTGTACAAAACCTGATACAAACTATCATTTCGTTTTTCCATGACCAGTTTGGTGTTTTTGTCATAGGTAAAAACGTGATTTCCTTTACTAAAACTTCCCAGAACATTTTCTAAACTTGCAGGCGCAGTTGCTTTAAAATGAGAACTGTGTGAAGCTAAATCAAATTGGGCTTGATGACATTGAATGCAACTTTCTGAACCCGCATAATCAGTTCCGCGAGGATCAATATAATCGTCAGATTTGTTGGTGCAGTTTGTTAAGAAAACCGCCAGAACAACAATGGCAAAAAGAATACGTGATTTTTTCATTGCTGTAAATATACTTTTTTTTGAATAAAATCAAAATACATTTCAATAATGAAAAATTATTGTTAAAACATTTAGAATGCTTATTAATTTAAGCCAACTCCATAAATATATTCATCTAAATCAATTCGGAATAAAGAACCTTCAACCAAATCTTTAATCGATTTTAATTCGGTCATTGAAACGGCTAAATCTATAGAAGCGCAAGGGGTTTTCAATAAGAATTTATGACAAGAATATTTTAGTTCACAAGCTTCGCAACAAGCATTTTCGATCATACTATCTTCGATTAAATCGCAAAAATGATTTAATTCCTGCACTGTAAAATAAAAGCCAGTTTCTTTAAATACCAGCTGTACTTTGTCTAATATAGTTGTATTTTCTTTTTTCCAGTAAAAGGCTATTCCGAAGTTGTTATGATATATTTGCTCTATTTCTCTCATCGTAAATCATTTTATTCCAACAAATATAAATATTATTTATATTAATTCTAAATAAAAAACTCATAAAGTATTGCAAAAAATAATTTATCATTTAATTTATATAAGTTCATTTTAGCAAGATCTAAAAAACTTAATTGAACTGACATCACTTATATGGTGAATCCATTTAATTTAGCCATTTCTTCATATTAGAAAGAAATTCATTTTGTTGATCTACAAACAAATAATGTGAGCAATTGTCTAATAAAGCAAAATGGTTTTTACCAACTAAACTTTTAATAGAATTAATTTGTGCAGTCGAAAAAACTCCATCTTCTTTACCGTAAATAGCAAAAACGGGAACTCCTTTGGCTTTTATTTTCTTTAAAGCAGGTCTGCTGTCAATATTGTTTTGCTTTTCATTTTTATAGAAAAGCAACGGAGCATTTTTATTTCTAATATTGGTTCTATAAAAGCTACTCGCTTCATAATCGGCATAAAGCTTTTTTGATGTCTCGGTTGGGTTTGGCATTTTGAAGTAACCATTTTCACCAGCCAAATCAAAACAGGCTTTTCTATATTCAGCTGACTTTTTATCCATTTTTTCAACAGAACTTATTTTCTTAAGTTCATCAGAATTTAGATTCTCAGTATATTTTTTAGTCAGAGAATTTAAAATATGATCATAGGTTTCCTGTTGCGAAAATAAAGCGCCTGCCAAAACAAGTGCACTTACATTCTGCGGATATTTTTCGGTATAAAGAGTTGCAACCAAACCTCCAAAACTATGACTTAAAAGTATCGCTTTACTTAAATGATATTCTTTGTAAATCGCATTTAAATCCTGAAAAGCTTCTTCATAAGTAAACTTAGCCTCCGGATCTGCAGATCTTCCTTCACCTCTCCTATCATAAACAAGGACATAAAACCCAAGATTAGCCAGTTTTTGAGCCGTTGTACTTTCAAACAAAGTCGAATTTCCACTTGGACCACCGTGAATAAAAATCACTGCTTTATCCTTTTCGTTTCCGTATGTTTTAATGTATAGATTTTGCCCTTTCGTAATGAAAGACACCAACAAAAAGAAAAACAATAACGACTGTCTCATTACTCCATGTTTTGATGATCTTCCATATCTTTTCGAAGATCTAAATTTCTAAATGTAGGCGATTTGATTCCGAAACCTAAAACAGTCAAAAGTGTCATACTTCCTCCAAAAACTACTGAAGTTACAGTTCCCATTAATTTAGCCGTTAAGCCACTTTCAAAAGCCCCTAATTCATTTGATGAACCTACGAACATTGAATTTACAGCTGCAACACGGCCACGCATGTGATCTGGTGTTTTAAGTTGTAGAATAGTTTGGCGAATTACTACAGAAATTCCATCGGCAACTCCGCTTAAAAATAAAGCAACAACAGACAGCCAGAAAATAGTCGAAACTCCAAACAATATGATACATAATCCGAAGATGAAAATGGCAACTAAAAGTTTCATTCCCGCTTTTTCATACAATGGAACATAAGCCGAAACTAACATAGTAATAAAAGCCCCAATTGCGGGCGCAGCTCTTAGAACTCCGAAACCTTCGGGACCAACTTTTAGAATATCTTGTGCAAAAACAGGCAATAAAGCGACTGCACCACCAAAAAGTACCGCAACCATATCCAGAGAAAGTACTCCTAAAATGGTTTTATTATTAAAGACAAATTTGATTCCTTCTTTTAAACTCTCCATTACCGGTTCGCCAATTTTCGGATTCAATATTGGTTTTTTCTCGATTTGCGATAATGCTATTAATGAAAAAACAGAAAACCCGACAACCAGACACATTGACCAATGAACTCCAATAAAATTGATTGAAAAACCTGCAACAGCAGGCCCTAAAACTGCACCAATTTGCCAAACTGAGCTACTCCATGTCGCAGCGTTTGGATATACTTTTTTAGGAACAATTAAAGACAAAAGAGAGAAGATCGTTGGCCCAAGAAAAGCACGAACCAATCCGCCAAGGAAAACCAAAAAGTAAATAGAATACAAAATAGCATTAGTAGACCAGCCTCCAACAACTTTTGGCCAAGTCAATAAAAACAATCCGAAACTGATTACTGAAAATCCAAGAATACATTTTACCAATAATCCTTTTTTCTCCTTTTGATCGACAATATGGCCGGCAAATAAAGCCATCGAAACGGCAGGAATTACTTCCATTAGTCCAATAATTCCTAACGAAAGCGGATTTTTGGTTATACTGTAAACTTCCCATTCGATTATGATAAATTGCATTGACCAGGCAAAAACCATAGCAAAACGCAATAATAAAAAAACATTAAATTCTCTATAACGCAACGCCTGATATGGATCTTGCTTCTTTGTTTTATTTTTCATTTGTTCTAATATCTTTTAACATAAGTTGAGTCGAAACCGTTCCGTTCCACTCATTTTCAGCCAGTGAATAAACTAACTGAAAAGGGTTTTGATTTTTTGTGATGTCTAACTTTTTTCCGAGTCCAAAACCTATAGCTGCAATTCCATCTGAATTATATTGCTTTACGAAAAGTCTTAAATGCTCTTCATCGGCTCCTAAAGTTTTGGCGTAACCTGTGTCTTTTACATTTTTGGTCATAAAAACAGGCGTCATATTCAAAGGCCCAAAAGGTTCGAATTGTTTTAAAATCCGAATAAGTTTTGGGGTAATATCAGTAAAGTCTATTTCGGCATCGACCTCAATTTCAGGAGTTCGCATTTCGGGTAAAATAGTTTCCTGCACTTGTTTTTCAAAAGCGTCTTTAAACGTTTCATAGTTTTCGGCTTTCAATGTCATTCCTGCTGCATACATATGTCCTCCAAATTGTTCCAAATGTTCAGAACAAGCATCGAGTGCATTATAAACATCAAATCCTTTTACAGATCTTGCAGAAGCAGCATATTTGTCGCCACTTTTGGTAAAGACTAAAGTTGGTCGATAATAAGTTTCGATAAGTCTTGAAGCCACAATTCCGATTACTCCTTTGTGCCAATCTTCCTGAAAAACAACCGTCGAAAATCGGTCTTCTTCGTTATTTTTGATAATTTGCTGAAAAGCCTCTTTGGTAATTTGTTTGTCTAAATCTTTACGATCTGAGTTGTATTGTTCAATTTCTGAAGCGAATTGCTGTGCTTGCTCAAAATTAAATTCCGTCAATAATTCAACGGCATGATTACCATGTTTAATTCTTCCGGCAGCATTTATTCGGGGTGAAATGATAAAAACAACATCGGTAATATCTAATGTTTTCTTTTTTACCTGATGTACCAAAGCTTTAATTCCCGGTCTGGGATCTGAATTAATCACTTGTAATCCGTAATACGCCAAAACTCTGTTTTCGCCCGTTATTGGCACAATATCTGCCGCAATTGCCGTTGCAACTAAATCCAGATACGGAATTAAATCTTCAATCGTTTCGTTTCTGTTTGTTCCTAAAGCCTGAATTAATTTAAAACCAACACCGCAACCGCACAATTCATCATAAGGATACGAACAATCTTCTCTTTTTGGGTCTAAAATCGCAACTGCATCCGGAAGAAATTCTCCTGGCCTGTGGTGATCGCAAATGATAAAGTCGATGTTTTTTTCTTTCGCATAAGCGATATGATCAATAGATTTAATACCACAATCGAGCGCTATGATTAATGAAAAACCATTATCATCAGCAAAGTCAATTCCTTTAAAAGAAATTCCGTAACCTTCGGCATAACGATCCGGAATATAGGTCGCAATATTAGGATAATGTGATTTTAAATAGGCCGAAACCAATGAAACGGCTGTAGTTCCGTCGACGTCATAATCACCAAAAACCAAGATGTTTTCCTGATTTTCAATTGCCAATTCGATTCTCGCAACGGCTTTATCCATATCTTTCATCAAGAACGGATCATGAAGATGTTCTAACGAAGGACGAAAAAAATTCTTGGCATCTTCAAAAGTTTCAATGCCACGCTGAATCAAAAGTGTTGCTACAAAATCTTCTACATTTAAGGCTTGCGCCAAATGTTTGATTTTATCTTCAGAAGGTTTTGTTTTTAATGTCCAACGCATTGGTGATTTTAGATTTTTGATTGTTGATTACTGATTTTTGATTTGCTATAGATGATCTTAAATCATTTGATTTTTCAGATCTGAAATCAAAAATCGTTAATCTAAAATCTTAAATAATTTATTTTAATTCCAAAGCACTTCCTTCAAACTGAATTCCATCCCAACCTAAGTTGATGAAGTTTCTAATGTTTTGATGGTTTGTTCCGTTTGGATCTCCTAAAACTTCTTCAAAATAAAAAGCTCCAAAACAGGCTAAAGTTTCGTCTTTGCTCAAGTTTTGCAATTTTGCGAAAGAAAATAATTTGCAAGAACCTGAGTTTTCTCCTGCTGCATTATGCTGTGTTCCGTTTTGGAAAGCAGTTGGAGTAAAGTTGTAATTTTCCTCAATTACTGCAATAGTTTCAGGAAATGCTATTTGGGTTGGAGTTTGTTTTACTTTTTCTAAAAAGGCTTGAATGCTCATGATTTTAATCTTTTTTATTCTGAACTTATATATTTTTTTAAAGCACTGTAATTTGTGTCTGTTTTTATTGATTCTGGAACTTTTTTTAGAAGAATTTTTATCTCTTCTTTGTTGAAATTTTTCTTTAAAAAGTTCAATCTTTTTACACCACGTTCTGATTTGATAAATTTAACAGCTAATTTTTTATTTTTATTGATTGTATATTCAATTACTATACTGTCCAACGACTTTAACATTACTGAGTCAGTTAGTTTTCCAGAATTTTCCTTGATAAACTTTTCATTTTCGGATTTCCATTCTTTTATTAATTGATCATTTTCTAATGAAAATTGTTTGTCAAGATTTGATTTACAAGAAAATGCTAGTAAAGAGATTATAAGTAAAAGTGTTATTCTGTTAAAAGATTCTTTTCTCATATAATCACTCTTCATCGTCCTTCGAAAACTTACTTTTCTTAGGTTCTTTTATTATTGTTTTTCCGGCAACAACTACGACTATTTCGCCGCGTGGTGCTGTTTTTTCAAAATGAGTCAATACTTCTCTTGCGGTTCCGCGAACATTTTCTTCGTGCAGTTTTGATAATTCTCTTGAAACGCAAACTTGTCTGTCTTCTCCAAAATACTGTATAAACTCTGCTAAAGTCTTAACGAGTTTATGCGGAGAAACGTATAAAATCATCGTTCTGGTTTCTTCGGCTAAAGCCAAAAATCGAGTTTGACGTCCTTTTTTATCAGGCAGAAAACCTTCAAAAACAAATTTATCATTTGGTAATCCGCTGTTTACTAAAGCGGGCACAAAAGCGGTCGCTCCAGGTAAACACTCTACTTCAATTTTATTTTCGACACAAGCGCGCGTCAATAAAAAACCGGGATCTGAAATCGCCGGAGTTCCTGCATCCGAAATTAAAGCGATATTCTCACCGGCTTTCAAACGTGCAATTAAATTCTCAGTTGTTTTGTGTTCGTTGTGCATGTGATGGCTGTGCATGTGTGTGCCAATTTCAAAATGCTTCAACAATTTCCCACTCGTTCTGGTATCTTCAGCCAGGATCAAATCGACTTCTTTCAGAATCCGAATGGCACGAAAAGTCATATCTTCAAGATTGCCAATTGGCGTTGGAACGATATATAATTTAGACATAATTAAATTTAAATTAAGATAACACAGATTTCACTAATTAGCACGAATTCTGTTTGTTTAAAAATTGCACAAACTAATAATTACTAAAATTATTTTTAATTCGTGTAAATCCGTGAAATTCGTGTTTATGCGAATTTCTTCTCGATAATTCCCAGAAAACGTTCTGCATAATCGTCTTTTCCTTCCCAATTATTATAGTCCGGTTTTACCATATTATCGATAAACTCTTTCGCTTCTCCGTACGAATTAAAAGTCAATAATTGATTTAGAACACGGCTATAATCTTCAGAGCTATTTCCGAAAAGATTTTTAGTAAAAGCAATTCGGTCATTCAAATCAACATGAAAGCCTTTTGCCAGTTTTTCATTCAAAGTAACTGCTTTTGGTTCTGCAGGAGTTTCTAAAACCGCTGTTTCAACAATTTTCTCCTCTTTAAATTCACTGATTGATGGAACTGGAGAAACGGCTTCAAAGCTATCTACTTTTACAAACTCAGCATCTGCATAATTGATTCCAAAATCTTCAAACAAAATCGAAACAGGTTCTGGTTTTGTCGAAGTTTCTATCTTCTCTTCTACTTTATCTTCAATTTTTTCTTCTTCTCTATCCAATTCAAAAGCTGGAATAAAACTAGGAATTGGTTTTGAATCACTGATTGTTGTAAATGAAATTTCTTCAAAAAGTGCTTTAGTTTCTTCTACAGGTTCAGTATCTTTAATCGCTTCAAGCTCCTCCTCTTTTTCAATTACAGGTTCTTCAATAATTTCTTCATCTTCTTCAGGAGTTATTTCGTCAGGAGTTTCAGCAACTACTTCTTCAATCGGTTCAGATGTTATTTCTTCAGTAGTTTCGGCAACTACTTCTTCAACAATTACTGGTTCCGGAGTTTCTTCTACTACAATTTCTTCGGCAACAATTGCTGGTTCGATTACGACCTCAGCCGAAACTTCTGCTTCTTTTTCGAAGATCCTTTCAACCTCAGAACTGATTTCACTGTGACTTATTGTTGGTTTTACAGTATCAAAGTTTTCGTCTACAAACTTCAAGACCGCTAATTTCTCATATAATTTCTGCGTTTCAAGATACAATTGATTGATATCGGATTTGTTTTTAAGCTTTAAAATTCGATGTGCAATGCTGATTAAATCGGCTTCCAATTTTTTTTTCATAACTGTTGAAATTATAGTGAATAGGGTATTTTAGTATATTTTGTAATCTAATGCTTTTATTCTTGTGGAAAATTCGCAGAACAATTTTTTATTTCTGTTAATAAGTGTTCGCGAATCTCCGATTTGATAAAAATTTTCTACTTTTGAAAAAACGTAAAACATCAAAATTTTACGTCAATTTATTACCAGTACAAAGTAATAAAAACTATTCATTTTTAAAGGTAGAAAAATACAAAATGTTTCTCGAAAATACAGTAAATCACAAAGAACAATTTGGTTGGATTGAAGTTATTTGTGGATCAATGTTTTCGGGTAAAACCGAGGAGTTAATCCGCAGATTAAAACGCGCCCAATTTGCCAAACAAAGAGTCGAAATTTTTAAACCCGCTATTGATACCCGCTATCATGACGAAATGGTCGTTTCTCATGATGCCAACGAAATTCGTTCAACTCCGGTTCCCGCCGCCGCCAATATTGCTATCTTAGCACAAGGCTGCGACGTTATTGGTATTGACGAAGCTCAGTTTTTTGATGATGAAATCGTTACGGTTTGTAATGATCTTGCTAATCAGGGAATTCGTGTGATAGTTGCCGGACTTGATATGGATTTTAAAGGAAATCCTTTCGGACCAATGCCTGCACTTATGGCTACAGCCGAATATGTAACAAAAGTTCACGCCGTTTGTACCAGAACGGGAAATCTTGCTAACTATAGTTTCCGTAAAACAGATAACGACAAATTAGTTATGCTAGGTGAAACTGAAGAATACGAACCGCTAAGCCGTGCGGCTTATTATAATGCGATGAAAAAAAGTCAGGATAAGTAAATATTCTTTTTCTTCACAACAAAAAAACTACAAATGCAGAAACCTACAACAAAAAAGAATTTAACTATTTTAGTAATAAGTGCAATTGTAGCATTATCGTTAGTTTTAGTCTTATATTATTCTTTTAAAGAACCTGTGACTGACACGGAAATGGTTGAATTGGTTGAAAAGTACAATCAAAATTGCCCTTTAGTCATTCAGGAAGGAATTCGTCTGGACAATGTTACTTTGCCAAAAGACAAAGTTGTTCAGTACAATTTGACTTTATTAAATGTTGAAAAAGAAACTGCTGATATTAAAATAATCAAAGAAAACATTGAAGAAAGTCTTCTTAGTACCGTTAAAGCAAATCCGGGACTTCAGGCATTTCGGGATAACGATTTTACTTTAATTTATAATTATGATGACAAAAAAGAAAACTATATGTTTGAGGTTACAATAACGCCCGAACAGTATAAATAATTAGAAATTCTATTATAAAACAAAACCCGACAGATTTTGAATTTGTCGGGTTTTCTATTTGTATAAAATGATATTCCTTTGTCTAAACTGGACTGAAGTCCAGCTCTACAATATAATAGGTTCCTTTGAAACTGTAAAAGAGCCTTCGGCTCGAACAATATTGTAAGGCCGGACTTCAGTCCGGTTTATATTAAATCTTCTTACGCATTCTTGCTACCGGAATATCAAGTTGTTCACGATATTTTGCAATCGTTCTACGAGCAATCGGGTATCCTTTTTCTTTTAATATTTCTGCCAATTGATCATCCGGCAAAGGTTTCTTTTTATCTTCTTCTTCAATTGTATTCTGAAGAATTTTTTTGATTTCCAAAGTCGAAACATCTTCACCCTGATCGTTTTTCATCGCTTCAGAGAAAAACTCTTTAATAAGTTTTGTTCCGTATGGCGTTTCAACATATTTACTGTTTGCAACACGTGAAATCGTCGAAATATCCAAACCAACCATATCTGCAATGTCTTTTAAGATCATTGGTTTTAGTTTGGTTTCGTCACCGTCTAAGAAATATTCTTCCTGATAATGCATAATCGCATTCATGGTTACAAAAAGTGTTTCCTGACGTTGTCTAATCGCGTCAATGAACCATTTTGCCGAATCCAGTTTTTGTTTAATAAACTGAACCGCATCTTTTTGTGCCGATGATTTATCACGGGAATCTTTGTACGTCTGCATCATTTCCTGATAATCCTTAGAAACATGCAAAGACGGAGCATTTCTTCCGTTTAAGGTCAGTTCAAGTTCGCCGTCAACAATTCTGATCGCAAAATCCGGAACTACATTTTCGGTTACTTTATTGTTTCCGGTGTAAGATCCTCCTGGTTTCGGGTTTAGTCTTTCAATTTCATGAATCGCTTTTTTAAGCTGTTCATTCGAAACACCGTATTTTTGAAGTAGTTTATCGTAATGTTTTTTAGTAAAAGCATCAAACTGATTTTCGATAATATCAATCGCTAAATCAACATATTCCGTTGGCGTTTTATGCTTTAATTGCAGCAATAAACATTCTTGCAAATCACGCGCTCCAACTCCTGATGGTTCTAGTTCATGAATCACCTGAAGCATTTTTTCGACCATTTTCTCATCGGTATAAATACCCTGAGTAAATGCCATATCATCTACAATATCCGGAACGCTTCTGCGGATGTAACCCATATCATCAATACTTCCAACAAGGAATTCGGCGATTTCGCGTTCTTCATCATTCAAAATAAAAGTATTCAGCTGATTGATTAAATCCTGATGAAAACTAATTGGCGAAGCAAAAGGTGTTTCACGTTCTTCGTCTTCACTATAATTGTTCACCTGAGTTTTGTAATCCGGAGTATCGTCGTCGCTTAAATATTCATCAATGTTAATATCGTCCGCTTCGATTCTGTCCGATTCAGCATCGTCATAATCGTCGTAGTCTTCATTTGCGAATTCATCAGCTTCGTATTCTTCTTCTTTTCCAGCTTCCAGAGCCGGATTTTCGTTCATTTCTTCTAATAAACGTTGCTCAAAAGCTTGCGTAGGCAATTGAATTAACTTCATCAGCTGAATTTGCTGTGGAGATAATTTTTGGGATAATTTTAAATTTAAAAATTGCTTTAGCATTTATTTTTGTTAAAAGTTTCAAGTTTCAAGTTTCAGGTTGCTGAACGTTCAACAACCTGAAACTTGAAACCTGAAACAAATTTTATAACTTTTTTTATTAAAATTCTGCGTTACCCGGAGTTCTCGGGAAAGGAATTACATCTCTAATGTTTGTCATTCCAGTTACAAACAATACCAAACGCTCAAATCCTAATCCGAAACCTGCGTGAGTCGCTGATCCAAATCTTCTGGTGTCTAAATACCATGATAATTCTTCTTCGTCGATTTCAAGAGCTTTCATTTTTTCGATCAAAACATCGTAACGCTCTTCTCTTTCAGAACCACCAACGATTTCTCCAATTCCAGGGAAAAGGATATCCATTGCACGAACTGTTTCTCTTCCAGGCTCTGTATTATCATTCAAACGCATGTAAAAAGCTTTAATGTTTGCCGGGTAATCGTATAAAATTACCGGACATTTAAAGTGCTTCTCAACCAAGAAACGTTCATGTTCTGATTGTAAATCAGCTCCCCATTCGTTGATGATATAGTTGAATTTTTTCTTTTTATTTGGAGTTGAATCTCTCAAAATATCAATTGCTTCAGTATAAGAAACACGTTTGAAGTTGTTCTCCAAAACGAAATTTAATTTCTCCAACAAAGGCATTTCGCTTCTGTCCGCTTGAGGTTTTGATTTTTCTTCTTCAATAAGTCTTCCTTCCAAGAATGCCAAATCATCTTTACAATTGTCTAAAGCATATTTTATAACATACTGAATAAAATCTTCAGCCAAATCCATGTTGTCATCAAGGTCGTTGAAAGCAACTTCTGGCTCAATCATCCAGAATTCTGCAAGGTGACGAGAAGTATTTGAATTCTCAGCTCTAAAAGTTGGTCCAAAAGTATAAATCTGACCCAAAGCCATTGCAAAAGTTTCTCCTTCTAATTGTCCCGAAACCGTTAAGTTCGTTTCTTTTCCAAAGAAATCTTCTTTATAGTTTACTTTTCCGTCCTCAGTTCTTGGCGTATTGTCGAAAGGCAAAGCCGTAACTTTAAACATTTCTCCAGCACCTTCAGCATCAGATCCGGTAATAATTGGCGTATTTACATACACAAATCCTTTTTGTTGAAAATAGTTGTGAACCGCAAACGACAATACCGAACGCACGCGCATAATTGCTCCAAAAGCATTTGTACGAACACGTAAATGTGCATTTTCTCTTAAGAATTCTAAAGAGTGTTTTTTAGGCTGCATTGGGAATTTCTCCGCATCAGAATCTCCTAAGATCTCCAATTTATTCACCTGAATTTCATATTTCTGACCCGCACCTTTACTTTCGATCAAAGTACCAATCACAGAAATAGCAGCTCCGGTAGTAATTCTTTTTAAAGTTTCATCCGGTGTATTTTCAAAATCAACAACACATTGTATATTATTAATGGTAGAACCGTCATTAAGCGCGATGAACTGATTATTTCTAAATGTTCTCACCCATCCTTTTGCATTAACCTCCTGAAGCGTCGTCGTACTGTTTAATAAGTCTTTAACTTTTGTGTGTTTCATTTTATATATAATATTGAAATTAAATTATTTGTTGTGTAATAACTGCAAATATAAACGATAATAATTAAAATTAGAAGCTGTTTCCCGCTATCCGCTATATCTTTTTCTTTCTAAAGAAGTAAGAAAAAGGGTACTCCCTAAGTTTCGGGACTATCAGGGCTCGGCGCTAGTTTCCAAAAAGAACCGATTATTTTCATTTTTGTCATTCCGAGGAACGAGGGATTTCCGCAAGTAATTCCGCGACTAAAAGCCAATCTTTGTAGAGCTTCTCGCGGAGATTTCTCCTTCATCGAAATGACAAGTTTGCGTTCAAACTTTGACAAAGATTATATGTTTAATTCGTGAATTCGTGGCGAAAAAAAACTAATCTTCCAGCCCTTCTAAATCCTCTTTCTTCGCTTTCTTTTTCTCAAAAGTCAGAACCAAAGCCGGTAAAACCAATAAATTAGCAAACATTGCAAACGCCAATGTACAAGAAATTAATCCTCCAAGAGCAATCGTTCCGCTAAAACTAGAAAGCGTGAAAGTAGCAAATCCTAAAATTAAAACTACCGAAGTATAAAAAGTACTAATTCCGGTTTCTCTCAAAGCACTGAAAACAGATTTTTTCACCTTCCCGTTACTTTGTATTAAATCATGTTTGTACTTTGCCATAAACTGAATCGCATTATCGACCGAGATTCCAAACGCTATACTAAATACTAAAATTGTAGACGGCTTTAACGGAATCCCGAAATAACCCATCAATCCAGACGTAATACAAAGCGGCAAAACATTCGTAATTACCGATGCAAAAACCATTTTGAATGATCTGAATAAATAAAGCATCAAAATCGCAATTACCAAAATCGCAAAAATCAGCGATTCGATTAAGTTGTCAACCAAATAAGATGTTCCTTTCTGGAAAACCAATGCTTTTCCGGTAACGGTAACCTCATAACGATCTTTAGGAAAGATCTCATCAATTTTATTGTGTAATTTTTTCTCGACTTTCGCCATTTCATGCGTCCCAATATCTTTCATGAAAGTTGTGATTCGGGCATATTGTCCAGTCGAATCTACATACGCTTTCATTAGATTGTCTTTACTATTTTTTGTTGCATTCTTAGCATACGTCAAAATAAAAGCTTGTTCCTGCGCAGTTGGCAATTGGTAATATTCAGGATTTCCGTTATAATAAGCCTGTTTCGAATATTTAACCAAATTCACCACAGAAACCGGTTTTGACAATTCCGGAAGACTTGCAATTGTGTTTTGCAACTCATCCATTTTTCGCATTGTCGATAATTTCATAACACCTTTTTTATGTTTGGTGTTAATCATTATTTCGAGTGGCATTACACCGTTAAATTCTTTTTCATAAAACAGAATGTCTTTATAGAAAGAAGCGCTTTTTGGCATTTCACCAATTAAACTTCCTGAAACTTTCATTTGCAAAACTCCAATTATACTAAAAACCAATAACAATCCATAAATAGTATAGATTACTTTTCGTTTGTATTTCACCACATTCTCTACAAAATCCAACAAAGTCGAAATGTAGGTTTTAGTCAAATGGTACAAATGTTTTTCTCCCGGAACTTCCATAAAACTGTACACAATTGGCACAATTAAAAGCGTCAATAAATAAACCGAAATCACGTTGATCGAAGTCACTAAACCAAACTCAAAAAGAAGATCGTTTCCTGTAATCATAAACGTCGCAAAACCTATCGCCGTTGTCAAATTCGTCATTAAAGTCGAAACTCCAATTTTTGAAATAATACGTTGTAAAGCCTTTGCCTGATTGTTGTGCAATTTTATTTCCTGCTGGTATTTATTGATCAGGAAAATACAATTCGTAATACCAATTACAATAATTAATGGCGGAATAATAGCCGTTAAAATCGTTATTTTATAATGAAATAATCCAAGTGTCCCAAAAGACCAGATTACACCAACAAGTAAAATACAAATGGATAAAAATGTTGCTCTATACGAACGGAAAAAGAAAAAGAAAATCAACGAAACGGTGAATAAAGCCGCGCCAATAAAGAGGCCTATTTCGCCTTTCATATTATCAGCATTAATTGTTCTGATGTATGGCATTCCCGAAACTTTCAAATCGATTCCGGTAGTTTTCTCAAATTTATCGATCTTCGGAACCAAATTTTCAAGGATAAAAGTTTTTCTTTCGGCCGTATTTACAAGCGCTTTATTAATGTAAACCGCTGAACGAATACTACCGCTTTCTTTATTATACAATAATCCTTCGTAAAAAGGCAGATTATGAAATAAATCGTATTGTACCTTTTTTAAATATTCAGGATCAACCGCTTTACTCTGATCTATAAACGGAGCCAGAACAAATTTTTCGTTAACGGTATCTTTTTCCAGTTTTTTCAAATCATTTAAAGAAACTACTAGATCAACTTCTTTAGACTTTTTTAAACCCGTCATTAATTCATTCCAGGCTGCATAATTTTTTGGAGTAAAAAACTTAGGATCCTGAAAACCAATTACAACAAGATTCCCTTCTTCACCAAATTTGTCAAGGAATTTTTGATAGTCTTTATTCGCGATATGATTTTTAGGAAGCAAATTCGCTTCAGTATAGGTCATAGCAAGGTTTTTCCATTGGTAACCAAGGAAAATTGTCAGAGCTGAAACCCCAACGAGTATCGCAATTCTATTTTTAAGTATGATTCTGGCTAATTTTTCCCAAAATCCAACTTGTACAGCGTTTTTCATAAATTCTTTAAAATGGATGCAAATGTAGTGAAAAGTGCTCGAAATCATAAATATTCGGCTCGTTTTTACTGTTTGTTAACACAATTGATATTCTGATTTTTAGGAAAAATTAGATCTTTTATACAATCCTACGTTAGCTTTTCTCATATTTGTACTTAAATTTAAAAATGAAACGAAAATGAACTGGATTTTATTAATAATTGCAGGACTTTTTGAAGTTGCATTTGCTTCCTGTTTAGGCAAAGCCAAAGAAACAACAGGAATACAATCTACTTACTGGATGATTGGCTTTTTTGTTTGTCTTTCGATTAGCATGTTTTTATTATACAAAGCCACGCAGGTTTTGCCAATTGGAACCGCTTATGCCGTTTGGACAGGAATTGGCGCCGTTGGAACTGTTTTGGTTGGAATATTAATTTTTAAAGAACCGGCAACTTTCTGGAGAATATTTTTTCTTTCGACTTTAATTGCTTCAATTATTGGGTTGAAGTTTGTTTCTAGTCATTAAGAAATATTGCCCGCGGATTTTACGGATTAAACGGATTTACACCGACTTAATTTATTTTAAATTAAATAAAAAAATGTTCTCGCAGATTTTGCAGATTAAGCAGATTATTTAAATTTTAAATTCGTGAATTCGTGGCAAAAAAACAATACGCAGATTTTGCAGATAACAGATTTATAGGATTTCTTTTTACGATCAAAAATAACAAACACAAACAGCGTAAATCCGTTTAATCCGCAAAATCCGTGGGCAAAAAAATAGCACGCAGATTTACACAGATTTAAGCAGATTTATAATAATTTTAATTCGTGCTTTTTCGTGAAATTCGTGGCAAAAAACTTTACATAACAATGCAAGAAAACAACACTATCACTTTTATTTTTCTGGCAATTCTTTTATTGCTAATTGTCATTATCTGTTTTTTAATGTATCAACTATTGCAATTCAAAAAAGCAAAAGATGATGCCGAGAAGAGTTTTTATGCACTCGAAATGAAGGTGAATGATTTGCAGTTAGAAACTTTAGAATCAAAACTGAATCCGCATTTGTTTAAGAATATCCTGAATTCGATTCAGTCACATGCTTATCAGACTTATTTTGCTTTGGATAAACTGGCGAATGTTTTGGATTATATTTTATACGAAAGCAAAAAGAAATTTGTTACCGCCAAAGAAGAAATTGATTTTGCCCTGAATTTAATCGAAATCAACAAAATCAAAATCAGTCCGCTTTTTGAATTAAAGATCAAAACCAATATCAATAAGGACGACAAATTATACGAACAACCTTTATTGGCACCTTTAATTTCGATCGATTTAATCGAAAATGCCTTTAAACACGCTGATTTGCAAAGTGCCGATGCTTTTATATCAGTAGTTTTTGAATTTAAAGACAATGCTTTTTTTATGACTGTTTCGAACAAAATATCCGATAAAAAAGTATTAAAAAAAGAACGCAGCGGTTTTGGCCACACCACTTTAGAACACAGATTGCGTATTATATATAAAAACAATTTCAAACTT
The DNA here is from genome assembly GCF_020991455.1 of Flavobacterium sp. JAS. GTDB lineage: Bacteria > Bacteroidota > Bacteroidia > Flavobacteriales > Flavobacteriaceae > Flavobacterium. The sequence goes on along the minus strand of NZ_JAJMOX010000006.1, from coordinate 274,279 downwards.
GATAAATTCGTAGAAAACGACATTTATATCGCCCATCTTAAAATAGATTTACTTGAATACAAAACTGAAATGCTTGCTACTGGACGATGAGTTACCAGGATTAATGTACCTAAAAATGCTTTGCGAACAAATTCCAGAAGTCGAAATCGTAAAGACCTTTAATAATCCTGAAAAACTCCTTGCCGAAATCCCGAATCTCGATTTTGATTTACTAATATCAGATATCGAAATGCCGGGAATTGATGGTTTGCATCTGGCAGAAATGCTGGATAATAAATTAGTTATTTTCTGCACGGCTTATAAAGAATACGCCGCCGATGCTTTTAACATCGACGCAGTAGATTATATCACAAAACCGGTAAAACTGGAACGTTTGCAAAAAGCAATCTCAAAAACTCTTGAACGTTTTGAAAAACCCGATGCGTCCAAAAAATTCACACAATTAAATACCGATAAAGGTAAAACCTTATTGTATTTTAATCAGATTCAGTATATCAAAACAGCCGTTAGTGATAGCCGCGACAAAACAGTTCTTTTGGTTGACGGGAGTTTTCTAAACCTGAAAAACGTAAAATTTGACACCCTCTTAAGCGAATTACCTGATGCTGATTTCTGCCGAATAAACAAAAAAGAAATTGTCGCCGTAAAAGCAATTAAGTTTTTTAATCATAACGAAATTGTATTGCATCATTTAGAAAAAAATGATAAAAATAGTACGCTAATTTTAAGCGAAACGTATCGTTCTGACTTTTTGAAAAAGGTAAAATTATAACTTATTACAAAGTTTTTCGGACTTGTTACATACATTGAAAATTAGGTTTAAAATTCCTTTTTCACTTAAATCTCAGTGCTGATATTTGTAGCATTAAAATCTAAAAAACGAGTTATGAATAACATTAAAAACTCCTTATTTTACATTACTGTTATTGGTGGTTTCACCGCTTTAATATATTGGGTAATTTCAAAAGGTGCTGCACTTGAAGTGGGACGTGGAATTATAAAGAAAAAAATCGAAAGCAATCATTGGAATGACTTCATTCATTCCATGGTCGAAAATCTGCAACATCCTCTAGCAATTTTACTGGCTCAGATCGTTACTATTATTTTAGTGGCACGTTTATTCGGATGGTTTTTTAGAAAAATTGGACAACCATCTGTAATTGGCGAAATGATTGCAGGTATTGTTTTAGGACCATCATTGGTCGGAATGTATTTTCCTGAATTCTCACACACTTTATTCCCAAAAGAATCTTTAGGAAACTTACAGTTTTTAAGCCAAATTGGTTTGATTCTTTTCATGTTCGTGATTGGAATGGAATTGGATTTGAAAGTATTAAAAAACAAAGCACATGATGCTGTAGTAATTAGTCATGCGAGTATCGTAATTCCTTTTGCTTTGGGATTAACTTTAGCTTATTTTATCTATCATACTTTTGCGCCGGTTGGAGTTGAATTTGCTTCCTTCGGATTATTTATGGGAATCGCCATGAGTATTACAGCGTTTCCGGTTCTTGCCCGAATTGTACAGGAACGAGGTTTGCAAAAAACAAGGCTAGGAACCATCGCCATCACTTGTGCTGCTGCAGATGATATTACAGCTTGGTGTATTCTTGCAGTTGTAATCGCGATTGTAAAAGCGGGTTCATTTACAAGTGCTTTATATGTTATAGGTTTGGCTATTTTGTATGTAATTGTAATGCTAAAAATAGTTCGTCCGTTCCTCAAACGTGTTGGAGATTTAAATTCAACTCGCGAAAGTTTAAACAAACCAGTCGTAGCAATCTTTTTCATCACGCTTTTATTCTCAGCGTATGCTTCTGAATTAATCGGAATTCATGCTTTATTTGGCGCTTTCTTGGCTGGAGTAATTATGCCGGAAAACAACAAGTTCCGAAATATTTTTATAGAAAAAGTCGAAGACGTTGCCATCATTGTTTTATTGCCTTTATTCTTTGTATTTACAGGTTTACGTACACAAATTGGTTTATTGAACGATCCTTATTTATGGAAAGTTACAGCAGTAATTATTGCCGTTGCCGTAGTTGGAAAATTCTTTGGAAGTGCTTTTGCTGCAAAATTTGTCGGACAAAGCTGGAAAGACAGTTTAGCCATTGGAGCCTTAATGAATACACGTGGTTTAATGGAATTAGTAGTTCTAAACATTGGTTATGATTTAGGTGTTTTGTCTACCGAAATTTTCACTATGATGGTTATTATGGCTCTGGTAACCACTTTTATGACAGGCCCTGCACTGGACTTTATCGGATTTATTTTTAAAGATAAAATAACCGCAATTCCGCAGGAAATTGGCAATAAAAGCAAATACAAGATTCTACTTTCTTTCGCAACGCCTGAAAAAGGAAAAAAATTACTTCAAATTGCTAATAGTTTAGTCAAAAAACAAGGTGATAATTCGATTGTAACTGCAATGCATCTTTCTTTAAGTACCGAAATACATTCGTTTGACATCAAAGATCACGAACGAAAAATGCTGGTTCCGGTTATTGAAGAGTCAGAGCGTTTGAACCAAAATATGGTAAGCGTTTTTAAAGTCACAAATGATATTGATACTGATATTATTGACACGGCAAACCAAGGCGAATACGATTTATTATTAGTTGGCTTAGGTCAATCTATTTTTGACGGAACTTTACTGGGGAAAATCCTTGGCTTTACAACCCGAATCGTGAATCCGGATCGTTTGATCGATAAGTTTACCGGAAAAGAAGGTTTATTCGAAAATTCTCCTTTTGACGAAAGAACACGTCATATCATTGCAAAAAGCAGAATGCCTGTCGGAATTTTTATTGACAAAGAACTAGAAGAAGTAAATCAGGTTTTCATGCCGATTTTCAGTAAAGAAGATGCTTTTTTAATAGAATATGCCAAAAAGTTAATCAATAATAACGGCTCACAAATTACAGTTCTCGACGCAAGTGGCGAAGTAAAAAATACTCGTGATATTCAGGAAACAATTCGCTCAATAGAACAAATTGCACCAAACCACATCATGATTATGCACGACAGAACTCTTAAAAAAGAATTCTTAGAAAGTCAGAACTTAATGATCATAAGTCTTGACAGCTGGAAAAAACTAATAGAATCTCAAAGTACATGGCTAAACAATACGCCATCTGTTTTGATTTTGAAACCTTAAGTTTTAAAATCCAATCATTTTAAAATCCCAAATTCCAAATCTGTTTCGATTGGCATTTGGGATTTTTATTTTTTATTCAGGAGCAGAAAATATAGTTTTCAGAAGACCACTTGTCCCGCTTTCCACTATATCTTTTTCTGTCCGCCGCGGCGGAAGAAAAAGGATACCGTTTCAATCGGGGCTAGATTAGAAGTTTTAGTTTTTATAAGAACTCTTTTTCGCAGTTACTCCCCACAAATCATAGCATAATAAACCTTAGAACAAACTCTTAATAATAAAAAAACCATTTAGTCCATCCTTATTACTAAAACCCATTTTCCCATTTTACTTATTCTTAATTTTATGTAAAACTCACAACATTATAACACAATTTAAAGTTAAATCTTACATATTTGCTAGTCGAAAAATATTTAAATAGTAGTTTTTACTTACATTTGGCAAATTAATATTAAATAAAATGAAAATAAGAAAGATAATTTTTGGACTATTATTAATTGCTTTAGCTTCGTGTTCTTCTAGTGACGAACCTGGTGCTTTTTATCCGCCTTCGTGGGTACAGGGAACATGGAAAGAAAACACCTCTGGCGACATTCTAACTTTTACAAAGCACGATATAACATATACTTCGAATGACAAGACAGTTTCATTTAATAAGCAATATTATAAACTCGCCAGTAGCAGCATTCAAGTAATTTCGGAAACTTCAGATTATTACATTTTTGATTGTATCCCAATTAAAGAAAGTATGCCTATTCGATTTAATTTTGCAAAAACATCAAATACCAAAATGGAATCAAGAGGAAACTTACCCGGAAATTTTACAAAACAATAAGTAAAAACTACTTCGACAAATACTCAAAAGCTGTGTGAAGTCTCCCGACTTTATACCGTTCTAATACGTCACCTATCATCTTCAATCCCGTGCGTTAAAACTTTTTTTGCTTGTAGTTGTCGCTACGAATTCCGAAGACTTTGCGAAGCAGATAAAAAAATATCTCGGAGAGATTATAGGTTGGTAGAAAGAATCAGCCATCCACCCACAATTAAGTCCTGTAGGGACTACACCTAAAATGGAGTGTTTTATTATATAAATATATAGTCCCTACGGGACAAATTTTTATTTTATGGTATTTTTTTCTACCAACATTTTTCTCCTAACGGAGAATATCATGAGAAGTTTTAGTTTTTGTACAATCTTGTCATAATCGTTACGGGCACAAGCGGGACGCTTGCGCAAACGAGTGGCTTTTTTTTGATTTAATAATTCAACTGCTATGTTGTTAAAACTATATTTGCTTATCGTTGTCGCTACGAAGTCGGGAGACTTTACAGAGCGAGGGTGCAACGAAGTCTCCCCCTTTCGGATCCGGTATTCTCCACAAAAATAAAACCCTTGTAAAACTAAATTTACAAGGGTTTTACTTTTTTATTTAAATGATTCTTACTTCTCATTTGCCGAGTCATCAGGGTCTATTCTATCTTTTACAGTTTTTTTGAAATCATTATTCAATAAATCTGTCAATTTCTTTTTCTCTTTCTTATTTTTTCTGATTGTCAGTACAATTAGAATAATTACTAGTACTGCCACAATCGCTATTACAAACCAATTAATTCCCATAGCTTAAATTTTTACTTAAAGTTAAGAAACTATAAATAAACTCTGTATTATCAAAAAGTTAAGTATTACATTTTAAGCAAAAATTATCCTGATAGAGCTATAACTTTTGAAAAATATCTCTTTAAACGGTATCATTACTTTTTTATATATCAAAAATCTTAAAAAGAGAATATTTACAAAACTTCAAAAACCAAAATACTTTCATTCTTAAAGAAATTCATTGTAATTGCAATATTAATATTTACTATAACTTATGTATTGAAACACTTTACTTCAACAAATACCCCAATCGAATAGAACCATAAAAATAACCCGTATTAGTATCTGTAATATCATTAGGTTCCACTTCTCGGCCTCGGTAGATAAAAGAATAGGATAAATTCCAATTATTATGGCGGTATTTTAAACCAAATTCGGCATTAAAGCGCCACGGAGTTATATCAAAAGTTAACGGACTTGTCTTATTAAATAAACTTCCCTGAATTGTAGCGTCATAAAATTGGTAATTAACACTTGGAATTGCATAGAAATAAAACTCTCTGATATTGTATTGCGGTGCTGAGCTTACAGAAGCATCGTGTAAATTCGAGTCATATATTGGCAATAATCTCTTGAAACCAACTCGGGCTAAAAGTCCAGTAGAAACTCCCGTAAAAATAGTTCCCAGATTACCTTCTGACTGAAAATGAAGATCTACAAAATCATTGTGTTTATTCGGGAATAATTTCTTTGAATATAAAACATGCGCCTGAACTCCAAACGCATTATGCAACTGATTTTCCCAGCCGTAAACATTTTTATAACCAATAAGATGATGAAAACTTTCCTGAGTTTCTCTGCCCAGAGCATTTGGCCCCATAAAACCCAATTGAAAATCAGTCTTTAAAACCGATTCACTTTTATAGAAAAAACTTCGTCCGGCCTCGGCAAAAAGATAAGCCGTAAACGGGCGATCATTTTCGTAGACCGATTCTTCATTAATAAATCTCGGATTATAAATATATTGTCCGATACGAAATTCGGTGATTTTTTTATTAATCTTTTCGTTGTTATTCTTGGACAGAAAGCGATAGAAAAATTCCAAGCCATTGGTATAATACATATCATTTTTAGATGAAGTGTATAAGTCATTATCGGTAATAAGACCAATTTCTTTAGTTTTTGCTTGTCCAAAAATCAAAGTTGATGACAATATCAGGAACGCAAAAAAAGCTTTTTTACTTCGCATTATAATTTATTTTTCCAACAGCGCGCATCTCACGAACGATTCTTTCTTTACGTCTGTTAATATAACTTGAAGATCCAGTTGCTTTAAATTTTCTTGGATTTGGCAATATTGCAGCAATTCCTGCAGCTTGCATTGGTGTTAAACTCGAAGCGTCACGACGGTACCAATGTTCGGTCGCAGCGTATGCACCGTAAACACCATCGCCCATTTCGATACTATTCAGGTAAACTTCCATGATGCGTTCTTTACCCCAGATAATCTCAATCAAAACGGTAAAATAAGCTTCTAATCCTTTTCGCAAATAGCTTTTCCCCTGCCATAAAAAAACATTTTTGGCGGTTTGTTGCGAGATGGTACTTCCGCCACGAATTCGGCGGCCGCGTTCGTTGCTTTTATACGCTTTTTGCAATGCTTTAAAATCAAAACCATTATGTGATAAAAAAGTTCCGTCTTCACTTGCAATTACCGCTTTTTGAAGATTCATCGAAATCTTATCGATTGGTTCCCAGTCGTGATCAAAATAAACTTCTTTCCCTGCCATTTTATTTTCGATTGCACGAATAATCATTAAAGGCGTAAACGGTACTGGAACATATTTAAAAAACACTACAGATGCGATCGAAACTCCAAAAAACCATAAACATGCTTTTATAAAAAACCATTTTACTTTTTCGCCAAAAGAGCGATTGCCCTTTTTCGAAGCTGGTTTTGATTTACTTGCGGTTGTAGTTTTTTTTGGTGCTGGTTTTTTGGTTGCTGCCATTATATTAAATCTGCTAATTCTGTTCCTACTAAACTGCCAATTGCCACACCCATTCCGCCTAAACGCACTCCACAAAACACGTTTTCAGACAGTTGTGCAACAACAGGGCTTTTACTATTTCCAACTCCCATAATGCCACTCCAACGGTGTGCAATCTGGAAATCCTGATTTGGTAAAATTACATTTTTAAGTAAATCCTCCAATTTATTTTGCACAATTTTCGTCTGACCAAATTCGGTTGTGTTTTCAGTTTCAAAATCAAGATTTCGTCCGCCACCAAGCAAAATTCTATCCCCTATATTTCTGAAATAATAATAACCTCTATCTAAATGAAAAGTGCCTTTAATATCTAAATTTGGGATTGGCTCCGTAATTAAAACCTGTGCTCTTGCTGGCTGAACGGCTCCTTTTGTCAAAGTACTCGCAAAACCATTTGTAGCAAAAAGCATTTTATTGGATTTAAAACTAAAATCATTCAAAACGATTTCGACTTCATCCCCCAAATCAGAAAATGCCGTTACCGTTTGTTGATTGAGAATTAAAATATTTTCAGAAACGGCTTGTCGTAACAATTCCTGCATCATATTTCCGGTATCAATCTGCGCTTCAAACGGGTTAAAAATTAAATAATCCTGAATATTTCCAAACCCGAATCGGTCTGTTTCTTTAGTAAAAACATCGGCTTTAAAAAGTGGTTTTAAAATTTCGTTTATAAAGGACAATTTCGAAATACATTCTCCAAAACCAAGTTCATCTTCTTTCAAAAACAATTCATATCCGCCATGAGGTTTAAAATCAATGGCCGAATCTCCCAATCTTTTTCGGAGTAATTGCAAACCTTTCCAACGTTTCTCAATCAAGTTAACGACATCTTCTTCTGAATGTGTTTTTAGATCGTCCATAATTTCAGAAAGACTTCCAAAACAGGCAAAACCGGCATTTTTGGTACTTGCGCCTTGTGGCAACATTCCTTTTTCTAATACTAGAATTTTTGCAGCCGGAAATCTTTCGCGCAAGCGTAATGCAGCGTGCAATCCTACAATGCCACTTCCTACAATCGTATAGTCAACATTTGTAAACCAATTTTTAAGTTCCCAGTAACTCAATTCCATTTGTCAATTTTTTATAAAAATACTGATTTTTTGTACCAAAAAATAAATTTCAATTTTAAAATTCCAAATTCCAAAACTTAGTTTTAAACGTATTTTTATTTGCCACGAATTCACGAATTTTCAAGTTAATTCGTGAATTCGTGGCGGTTCTTTGCCTAAAAAAATAGAACTTAAAATTTTATCTCAATGTCAAACTGAGCGCCCTCACGCTTCGGATAACAAAATGATTTATAAAAGAGGGTAACTTTTAACAATAATTGGGATTTGGAATTTAAAGATTGGAATTTAAAAGTTGTATTTTTAGCCTCACGAATTATAGAATTTTATTATGAAAAAAGTATTATTTACAACCTTAATAATGATGAGTTTAAACGCCATTGGACAGAATGTAATGTCGCCAGAATTGTTATGGAAATTAGGAAGAGTCAGCGCGCTTGGACTTTCAAAAGATGCGAAAAATGTTGTTTTCAAGGTTTCTACTCCTTCTGTAGAAGAAAACAAATCGCATTCTAAATTTTACACTATACCTGTAAACGGTGGAAATGCAACTGAAATCAAAGACACAAAAGAAGTTTTGGCTGACAAAAATGTTTCGCCTGACGGAAAATTTTTAGTGTACAATGAAGAAGTAAAAGTTGACAAAGTTTTGGGTAAAGATTATTATCCGAAGTTAGACAAATCAGAAGTTCAAATTTATGATGGTTTAGATTACCGTCATTGGGATACCTGGAATGAAGGTAAATTCAATCACGTTTTTTACAAAGAAAATAAAGACGGTTCAACTGGAATTGACATCTTAAAAGGTGAAAATTTTGATTCTCCTCAAAAACCTTTTGGTGGTGACGAAGATTATATCTGGTCTCCTGACGGAAAAAGCATCTTGTATGTTTGCAAGAAAAAAGCAGGAACGCAATATGCGATTTCTACGAACACAGATATTTATGAGTACAACTTAGAAACTCAAAAAACTACAAACAGAACCGAAGGTAATTTAGGTTACGATACTGCACCACAATTTTCTCCAACAGGAAACCTAACTTGGCTGCAAATGAAACGTGATGGTTATGAAGCTGATAAAAACGATATTATTGTTGATTTTAAAGGTATCAAAACGAACCTAACTGCAAACTGGGATGGTACTGTAGATAATTTTATCTGGAGTAAAGATGGTAAAAATGTATTTTTTGTGGCTCCGGTTGATGGAACAAAACAACTTTTTACGGTGAACTTTCCAGGATTAACAAGAATCGCAATTCAGGTTCGTCAATTGACAAATGGTGATTTTGATGTTAATGATTTAGTTGGTTTTGTTGGCGACGATATTATTGTTACCCGAAATGATATGAATCACGCTGCGGAGATTTTTTCTTATAATTTGAAGAAAAACACCTGGAAACAAATCTCAAACGTAAATACAGAAACGTACAAAACTCTAGCGCTTAGCAAAACTGAGAAACGTTATGTTACAACTACTGACGGCAAAAAAATGTTGGTTTGGGTAATTTTACCTCCAAATTTTGATGCTTCTAAAAAATACCCAACGTTATTATTCTGTCAAGGCGGGCCACAATCTGCGTTGACACAATCGTATTCTTTCCGTTGGAATTTTTCGTTAATGGCTGCTAAAGGTTATGTGGTGGTTGCGCCAAACCGTCGTGGAATGCCAGGTCATGGTGTTGAATGGAACGAACAAATTAGTAAAGATTGGGGCGGACAGGTTATGGACGATTACCTTTCTGCGATTGACGATGTATCTAAAGAAAGTTATGTTGACAAATCTCGTTTAGGTTGCGTTGGTGCAAGCTACGGAGGATATTCTGTATTTTATTTAGCTGGAATTCACAAAAACCGTTTCAAAACTTTTATCGCTCACGATGGTGTTTTCAATACCGTTAGTATGTTGGGAACTACTGAAGAAGTTTTCTTTAACAACTGGGATTTTGGTGGTGCTTACTGGGAAAAAGACAATGCAGTAGCTCAAAAAGCTTACACTACTTTTAATCCTGCAATTTTAGTTCAAAACTGGAATAAACCAATTCTAATTGTTCAGGGCGGGAAAGATTTCCGTGTGCCAATTGGACAAGGACAAGAGGCTTTTCAGGCTGCGCAATTAAGAGGAATCAAGAGCCGTTTGGTTTATTTCCCAGATGAAAATCACTGGGTTTTAAAACCACAAAACGCTCAGGTTTGGCAAGGTGAATTTTTTAAATGGTTAGAAGAAACGCTTTAATCCAATAAATTAAGATAAAAATAGCCGTAGATTTTATATAATCTGCGGCTATTTTGCTTTTTAGGCCTTCGAATTATGTAACAGATTAACCGTGTTTTCTCTTTTAAAAACGGTTTTTTTTGAATAAATTGCAGTGAATTCCTCATTAAAAAAACTTCCAAAATTCTACTACCACAATCTATGGAGAGCAAAAAAAGTTATACAGCACTAAAAGTCCTCTTCAGCTATGTTGCATTACTGGCTTTGGTTGTTACGGTGGGATGGTTTTTATATTCTGAAAATGTAGTTTACAATAAGTTAGAAGATAAAATTGCATTCGAAAAAACCAAAATTTTAAGAGTCAGTAAATTATTCTCTAATGTTTACAAAACAGAGAGTCTGGCCCGAAAAACAATTCAGACAAACTCAGAAAGCGACTTTAAAAGTTATCTTACCGAAACAGATTCCTTAAAATCCAGAATCGATACTTTAAAACAAATTGTTACGACCCAATATCAAAAAACATTATTAGATAGTGTTACCTATTATTTGTCTGAAAAAACCAAAAATATTCAGCAATTAAAAACCATAAAGAATAAAGCTGACGACGAAGTTTCAGTAAATACTGCTATTGATGAAATTACCAAAATGGAGTTTAAACTCCGTAAATTAGAACTTCAGGATTTCACTAAAAACCCAAACCAATTAGGTAGTTATCAAAAAAATGTCCTTCAGAAATATGTTGATTATCTCAATCAAAATATTCCTGACGACAGCACCAATACATTAAGTAAACAAGCTTCTGATTCTATTTTGGCAAATTCTAAAAAACTTTTGAGCTCTGTAAAAATGCGTGCCGAAAAGAAAAAAGAGTCATTAAATTTCCAGGAAAACAAATTATTAAAAAATGAAATTGCAATCTCTGAACAACTCCGAAAGGTACTTCGGATTATTGAGAGAGAAATTATCATTAACTCGATAAAGAACAATTCCTTAAAAGAAAAATCTCTTAAAAAAGTCAACGAAATTGTGACAGCTTCGGCTATTATTGGTTTAGTGCTGACTTTGTTTTTCTCTATTTTAATTGTGAGTGATTATTCTAAATCGCAATTGTATAAAAAACAGCTTGAAATTGCCAATTTCAAAACTAAAAACCTGCTTAAAAGCCGCGAACAACTGATCTCGACCGTAAGTCATGATTTAAAAACGCCGTTGAGTACAATTGTTGGTTATTCCGAACTTTTAGGCAATTCTGATGTGAATACTAAACAATCTTATTTTATTAAAAACATCAAAAATTCTTCCGAATATATTACACAATTAGTCCAGGATTTACTAGACTTTTCTCAAATTGAGGCGGGAAAAATTTCTATTGAAAAAGTTCCTTTTCTTTTGCCAGAAATTATTGAAGAAGTTGCCAAAAGTATTCAAACGGTTTACAAACAAAAGAACATCGACCTTATTATTAATGTCGATGAAAAACTGAATTCGAGAATAGTTGGTGATCCGTTTCGATTGAAACAAATTCTAAGCAACATTATTGGAAATGCTTATAAGTTTACAGAAGAAGGCTTTATAAGAATCAGCGCTTTTATCTCTGAAGACAATCAGTTTTTCACAATTACAATTGAAGATTCAGGAATTGGAATTGAAAAAGTAAATCAGAAATTAGTTTTTGAAGAATTTGCTCAGGCGAATGAAAACATCGAAAAGAAATACGGAGGAACCGGTTTAGGATTATCAATCTGCCAGAAAATAATTTCTATTTTAGGTGGAAATTTACAACTTGAAAGTATTTTTGGGAAAGGAAGTACTTTTAAGATTCAGCTTCCCTTATTGTTTGATACCAGCCAGAATTTAATTTCAGAAATTAAAAAACCGATTTCGCGAGAAATTAAAAAACAAACTTTTATTGTTCTTGACGATGATACCAATCTTTTGAATTTAACAAGCGGTGTTTTAAAACAAGAAGGTCATCATGTATTATCGTTTAATAGTGCGAATAAAGCTTTAGAAGCGATTAAAACTACTTCTTTTGACTTTGTAATTACTGACATTCAAATGCCGGAAATGGATGGTTTTACATTTCTTGAAAAATTAAAAAGTTCCGAAAATACAACTTATAAAAATCAACCCGTAATTGCTTTAACAGGAAGAACTGATTTGGAATTTTCGGTTTATACTGAAGCCGGTTTTACAACGGTAATGAAGAAACCTTATTCGCCAAAAGTATTATTGGAAACAATTGGACACATTTTTGAAAACGACGAATTACCGAATACCGAAATTATAGAAAATGACGAGAATACTTCCTTGCAATTGTTCTCCTTAAAAACCCTGAATGAATTTTTAGGCAACGATAATACCGCATTAAAAGAAGTTTTAAAATCGTTTCTGGAAAGCAGTACCGAAAATTTGACTTTTCTTGAAAATGCTATTAAAGAAAAAAACAGAGACGAGATTAAATCTATTGCTCATAGAATTGCTCCAATGTTCAAACAAATTGAGGCACAAGAAATTGGCAATATTCTTAAAAAACTAGAGCAAAACGATTTTGAAATTTCTGAAATGAAAAGTGTTTTTAAAGATTTAAAAGCAAAAACTAACTTGCTTTTCGAAGCCTTAAAACAGGAAATAGCTTAATCTATATTATATTGCTTTAGCTTGTTATAAAGTGTCTTTCTGGTAATCTTCAACAATTTTGCAGCTTCAGATTTGTTATTCTTTGCTTTTGATAAGGCATGAATAATCGCTTCTTTTTCGTTTTCTGATAATGAAAAACTGCCGTTGTTATTTTGTTGTTTTTGAATCTGAAAAAATTCCGCTGGCAAAACATCACTTTCGATGTAATTCCCTTGAGTCAAAAGTGTAGAGCGTTTGACACAATTTTGCAGTTCACGCAGGTTTCCAGGCCAATTGTAGTTTTGAAAAATTGTAACTACTTCCGGTGAAAATCCAATAATCTCTTTATTTAATTGCTGATTGGCTTTTTCCAGAAAATAATCGGCAAAAACCATTAAATCTTCGTCACGATCTTTTAATGACGGTGAAAGGATTGAGAATTCATTGATTCTATGGTATAAATCTTCTCTAAAATCGCCATTTTTTACTGCTTCACGTAAATCTTCGTTTGTAGCGGTAATGATCCTTATATCGACGTTAATCTCTTTATTACTTCCAACGGGTTTTATTTTTCGTTCCTGAAGCGCTCTCAATAATTGAATTTGGTTTTCATACGAAAGGTTTCCTATTTCATCCAGAAAAATAGTTCCGCCATTTGCAGCTTCAAAATAACCCATTTTATCACTTATTGCACCTGTAAAAGATCCTTTTAAATGTCCGAAGAATTCACTTGCTGCTAATTCCTTGGGAATCGCTCCACAATCGACTGCAATAAAATTATTGTTTTTTCTGGTACTTTGCTGGTGAATGCTTTTGGCAATAATTTCTTTTCCGGTTCCGCTTTCTCCAATAATCAAAACCGACATATCCGTTGGACTTACCAAATGAATATGATCTAAAAGTTTTTTAGAAGCAACAGAAATTCCTTTTACAAATTCATTTTCCGTAGCAACTGGTTTTTTATTGGATTTCTTTTCTTTTACCGGAATCTCTTCTTCTGCTTCTGAATTTTTCAAAGCATTGGTAATTACCAATAGAACCTCATCTGGATTGAAGGGTTTCGAAATATAATCAGCAGCGCCATTCTTGATCGCTTTTACGGCTGTATTAACATCTGAATAACCTGTCATAAGGATAACAGGAATATGAGGGTGAGAAATTTTAAATTCAGACATAAGTCCAATACCATCAGAATCAGGCAAACGAAGATCTGTCAAAATCAAATCAAACGATTCGTTTTTGATTGCTATTTTGGCTTCTGTAGCTGAGAAAGCAATAGTTACTTCGTATGCTTTTTTTACTAGAAATTTTTCTAATAATTTACAAAACGAAATATCATCTTCTATCAGTAATATCTTTGACATTTGTTTTTAGGGACTTTTTTGCTAAAATAATACTAATAAAATTGTCTTTTCACAAAATTATGCAAAAAAAAAGAGATTGCTATAAGCAACCTCTTTTTTACCAAAAACATAAATCTAATTTCACCTAATTATATCTTCAACCAGTTGCCATTGACATCTGAATATACAGTAGCCTTCTGGTCACCAACCGATATTTCTAATTTGTATTCTTTCTTTTCGTTAACAAACGCTTTGTCCAGTTTTGCACCGGGATAAGCAGTTTGTAAAGCGGTTTTTACAGCAGCGGGTACAGCATCTGCACTAACTTCGGTATATTCGGCTTGAATAGAAACAGTCATTTTTGCTTGCTCAGGAGTTGCCGGCGTACTTGCGTAAATTGACAAACTTCCCAGAGCGATCGCTGCTGATAAGATTAACTTTTTCATAGTGCTCTTTTTTAATTATTTTTTAATGATGGTTCCTGAAGCATCTGTAAATACAGTATACTTTTTGTCTCCACTTGAAATTTCAAGTTTGTATTGATCTTTATCGTTTTTATACGCTTTTTCAAGTTTTGTGTTTGGAAAAGATTTTTCGATAGTCGATTTTACAGCTGCAGGAACAGCATCTGCACCAATTTCTTTATACTCGTCCTGAACGATTACTGACTGAGTCATTGAAGTTTTTACTGCCGGAGTAGTAGCCTGAACTGATAAACCTCCCAAAATGATTGCTGCTGATAAGATTACTTTTTTCATAATAAATAGTTTTTATAGTTAGTTTAAATTATTTCTTAAGAATATTCCCCGAAGCGTCTGTATAAACAGTAGATTTTTCGCCTCGAACTACGATTTCAATTTTATACTCTTTCTTTTCGTTTACATAAGCTTTCTCCAATTTTACACCTGGATAAGCATTGTCAAGAGCTGTTTTGATCGCTGCCGGAACAGCATCTACTTCTTTATATTCATCCTGAGCATTTACTGATTGCAACACTGAGTTGGTTACAATAGTATTTGCTGCCTGCATTGACAAACTTCCTAAAACGATAGCTGCCGATAAGATTAACTTTTTCATAATAATAGTTTTTAAGGGTTAGTCCTTATTATTTAGTCTTATTATTTTTTAACCCAAGACCCATCAGCGTTAGCATAAAGAGAACCTACTTTGTCTCCTACTGTTACACTTAACTTATACTCTGATTTAGCATTCTTGAATGCTTTAGAAAGAACTGCGTCAGGATATGCTTTTTTAAGAGCATCTGTTACTGCAGTTGGAACTTCTTCTAATTTAATTTCAGTGTACTCGTCCTGAATTGAAATTGTTTTTACGATTGTATTTGAAATTGGAGAAGTTGATGCAAATGATGTTAAACCTCCCAAAACGATTGCGGCTGATAAAAATAAATTTTTCATGATAGTTGTATTTTAGTATTCTTAATTTGAGTCTAATATTGCTAATTTGAATCTTCACGAGAATCGACGGGATTATTTTTTAATCCAAGTCCCATCTGCGTTAGCAAAAAGATTTCCTACTTTGTCACCAACTGTAACATCTAATTTATATTCTGATTTTTCGTTTTTGTATGCCTTTGTTACAACAGCAGTTGGATATGCTTTTTTCAAAGCTTCAGTAATTGGAGCTGGTATTTCTTCCAATTTAATTTCAGTGTATTCATCTGAAACTGTTACAGTTTTTACAATATTGTTTGTTATTGGAGAAGTTGAAGCAAATGAAGTTAAACCTCCTAAAACAATTGCGGCTGATAAAAATAAATTTTTCATAATAGTATATTTTAATTATTTAATAGTTGTTTACGCTTTAGATAATGAAATTATTATGCCGTTACCTAAACAAGAACTCTTAAACCTAATAAACCCTTATTTTTAAAGGCCTTAACTAAAATATGCTAAAATTTAAAATTGTAAAAAAGTGTATAATCCTTTAGAAAAGTGTGTAAAAAATATACAATAAAAGTGTTTACCTGAAAGAAAATTGTAAACCTGTAGAATTAAAATATGGCGTGAAATAAAAAAGGCTGTCAAAAAATTGACAGCCTTTTATAATTATTCTATTGGATTCATTTTAAAAGTATCCATAAATGCAGTTGTATAATCTCCTGCAATATATCTTGGATCATCCATTAATTGTCTATGGAAAGGTATTGTAGTTTTCACACCTTCGATCACAAATTCATCAAGAGCTCTACGCATTTTACTAATAGCCTCTTCTCGAGATTGTGCTGTAGTAATTAACTTAGCGATCATTGAATCGTAATTTGGCGGAATACTATATCCTGAATAAACATGAGTATCTAAACGAACTCCGTGTCCACCTGGCATATGAAGTGTAGTAATTTTTCCTGGTGAAGGACGAAAATCATTATAAGGATCTTCGGCATTAATACGACATTCGATTGCGTGTAATTGTGGCAAATAGTTTTTTCCTGAAATTGGAATTCCGGCTGCAACCATAATTTGCTCACGAATCAAATCATAATCAATAACTTGTTCTGTGATTGGGTGCTCTACCTGAATACGTGTATTCATTTCCATGAAATAGAAGTTTCTGTGTTTATCCACAAGAAATTCTACAGTTCCAGCTCCTTCGTATTTAATGAATTCAGCAGCTTTTACAGCAGCTTCTCCCATTGCAGCACGCAATTCGTCAGTCATGAAAGGTGAAGGTGTTTCTTCAGTCAATTTTTGGTGACGACGTTGTACAGAGCAATCTCTTTCAGAAAGGTGACATGCTTTTCCGTATGAATCTCCAACAACCTGAATTTCGATATGACGTGGTTCTTCGATAAGTTTCTCCATGTACATTCCGTCATTTCCAAATGCAGCGGCAGCTTCCTGACGTGCACTTTCCCATGCTTTCAATAATTCATCTTCTTTCCATACAGCACGCATTCCTTTTCCACCACCACCAGCGGTAGCTTTAAGCATAACCGGGTAACCAAATTCTTTAGCTAACTTTTGTGTTTGTTCGAAAGATTCTAATAATCCGTCAGAACCTGGTACACATGGAACTCCCGCAGCTTTCATTGTAGCTTTTGCAGAAGCTTTATCTCCCATTTTATCAATCATTTCAGGAGCGGCACCAATAAATTTGATTCCGTGTTCCTGACAAATTTTTGAGAATTTAGCATTCTCAGAAAGAAATCCATAACCTGGATGTATTGCGTCTGCATTTGTAATTTCTGCAGCAGCAATTATATTTGACATTTTCAAATACGATAAGTTACTTGGAGGGGGACCAATACAAACCGCTTCATCAGCAAACTTAACATGTAAACTTTCTGCATCGGCTGTAGAGTAAACTGCTACAGTTTTGATTCCCATTTCCTTACATGTACGAATTACACGAAGTGCAATTTCTCCTCTATTCGCAATTAATATTTTTTTAAACATCTTATTTTAATTAGATAATTAGACAATTTGATAATTAGATAATTTTAGATGATTAACAAAATTTCTATTGTGAACCAATCTAAAAACTAAAATCTAAAATCTAAATTTATTTATGATGGATCAACTAAGAATAAAGGTTGGTCAAATTCTACAGGAGACATATCGTCAACAAGAATTTTTACAATTTTACCTGAAACTTCTGATTCAATTTCGTTGAATAATTTCATTGCTTCAATTACACAAAGAACATCACCTTTTGCAATAGTACTTCCTACTTCAGTGAAAACCGGTTTGTCTGGAGATGGTTTTCTGTAAAAAGTTCCAATGATTGGAGATTTTATAGTAATGTATTTAGAGTCTTCAGCTGGAGCTGATGCTTCAGTATTTACATTTACAACAACCGGAGCAGTTTGTTGTGGAGCAACTGCTTGTGGCAACGCAGCCTGAGCTGGTAATTGTTGTACATAAGTAGTTTCAGTTACATTTCCTTCTAAAGTTGTTCTGATAGTGATTTTCACATCATCCATTTCTAACTTTACCTCTGCAACTCCCGAATTTGCTACAAATTTGATTAGGTTTTGAATTTCTTTTAAATCCATAATGATTTGTTTTTAGTTTTAATTTATTTCTTATCGTAAGCCCATTTTAGGTAAATAGATCCCCAAGTGAATCCACCACCAAAAGCAGCAAAAATAATATTATCTCCTTTTTTTAATAAGTGTTCAAAGTCGCTTAACACTAAAGGCAAAGTAGCCGAAGTTGTATTACCATATCTTTCAATATTCATTAATACTTTTGATTCTTCAAGTTCCATTCTGCTGGCAGTAGCATCGATAATACGTCTGTTAGCCTGATGTGGCACTAACCAGTTAACATCTTCATTTGTCAAATTGTTTCTTTTCAAAATCAATTCGCTTGCATCTGCCATATTAGTTACAGCATATTTAAAAACGGTTTTTCCGTCTTGAACAATGTTATGTTGTTTGTTTTTTACGGTCTCTTCAGTAGTTGGTATTAGAGAACCTCCGGCAGAAATTTTAAGAAAATCACGTCCTACCCCGTCGCTTCGCAAGTATTCGTCTTGTAAACCTAAGCCTTCATAATTTGGTTCGAATAAAACAGCTCCTGCTCCATCACCAAAAATAATACAAGTTGCTCTGTCTGTATAATCTACAATTGATGACATTTTATCGGCACCAATTAATAATACTTTTTTGTATCGCCCTGACTGCACATAAGCTGCAGCAGTTGACATTCCGTATAAGAAACTTGAACACGCCGCTTGCAAATCATAAGCAAATGCATTAGTGGCTCCAATTTCTGTTGCAACATAAACTCCTGTAGAGGCTACTGGCATATCTGCAGTAGCTGTTGCCATTATAATCATATCAATCTCTAACGGATCAATATTGGCTTTTGCTATTAAATCCTGCGCTGCTTTTATAGCAAGAAACGATGTTCCTTTATCAGCATCTTTAAGAATCCTTCTTTCTTTAATTCCGGTACGAGTAGTAATCCATTCGTCATTGGTATCGACCATTGTTTCTAATACTTTGTTCGAAAGTACAAAGTCAGGAACATAAGCTCCAACAGCGGTAATTGCGGCTGTGATTGTATTCATTATATTCTATTATTTCGTTTCAAATATCGCTATTTGAAAAATTTTTAAAAGACTTGAAAATTACAAAAAAAAACGAAATGAATTTGTATATATTTTCTTAAAAAAAGAAAATTATAACCAACAAAAAAAACTCTCACTATGTGAGAGTTCTAGTATCATTTACAAAAACGTATTAAGCAACCGCTACAGATTTATCGATAACAACTTGCCCTCTGTAATACATTTTACCTTCATGCCAGTAAGCTCTGTGGTATAAATGTGCTTCTCCAGTAATAGGACATGTAGCGATTTGAGCTACAGTAGCTTTATAATGTGTTCTTCTCTTATCTCTTCTTGTTTTCGAGATTTTTCTCTTAGGATGTGCCATTTTACTATATTATTTATCCGTTAATAGTTTCTTTAATTTGTCCCAACGCGGGTCAATATCTTCTTCTTGTTTACTCTCTTCTTTTTCTTCTTTGACTTTTAATTCATTCAGTTTTGCTAAAGCTTCACTTTGTAAAGTACCATCTTTCACTCCTGGATGAACTCGTTTTAGCGGTACCGAAAGTGCAATCATTTCATAAATGTATTGTTCTACATCTATTTCATGCTCTCCATGTGGTAAGATCAACAACTCTTCGTTATCATTATTGAATTCATCTCCAAAGCGAACAATTAATTTCATTTTCCCTTTTATAGGAAGATCAAAATCTTCGCCTGTTAGATCACAAGGTACATTTACGGTTCCTTTGTGTTTGAATTCCAACTCTAACATGTTGCTTTTCTTATCTAAAACTAAACTCACTTTGATATCCGAGCTTTGAAATTCGTCGTAATCAAAGTTCTCAAAGAACGTGTTACTTATTTGATACTCAAAATGGTGTTTTCCTAGCTTTAATCCTATGAAAGGAATTAAAAATTCTTTTGTTTTGCTCATTTCAACATCAATTTGACCAATTCGTATCTAAAACTCAGATATCTGAATTGGGGTGCAAAGATATAAAATTATTATAAAACTAATAATCTTATTCACCTTTTTTTGTTTATAACTGTTTTTCTTTTATTTTAAGAGGTTTTTGACTAATCTCCTCATACTGATTACGCGAGTTAAAAATATCAATCGCAAGATAAATCGCCTCTTTAAATGAATTAAAATCTGCCACGTCTTTTCCAGCAATATCGTATGCTGTACCATGATCCGGCGAGGTTCTAATCTTATTTAAACCTGCTGTATAATTAACGCCTTTCCCAAAAGACAATGTCTTAAAAGGAATTAATCCCTGATCGTGGTATGTTGCTACAATAGCATCATATTTCTCATATTGACTGTTCCCAAAAAAGCCATCAGCAGGAAAAGGTCCAAAAACCATTGTTCCGGCATCAAATATTTTCTTTAAAGTCGGCTTCAAGATCAAATCATCTTCTTTCCCTATTACACCACCATCACCTGCATGTGGATTTAATCCTAAAACAGCAATTTTTGGTTTTACGATACTAAAATCCTGAATTAATGATTTTCTTATTGTTTCAATTTTTCTTGTGATTAATTCTTCCGTCAAATGCGAAGAAACTTCACTTAAAGGAACATGATCTGTCAATAAACCAACTCTTAGATTGTCCTGAACCATCATCATTAAAGCATTACCTTCTAATTCCTGATCCAAATAATCTGTATGTCCGGGAAATTTAAATCCTTCTGACTGAATATTGTATTTATTTATTGGAGCCGTAACTAAAACATCAATTGCTCCATCTTTTAAAGCTTTGGTTGCTGCCACAAAAGACTTCACTGCATATTCGCCAATTTTTTCATCATTTTTCCCCAGATTAATATCAACCCCTTCTTTCCAAAGATTAAAGACATTTAATTTTCCCGGCAAAACCTGATCTAATTTATCAACTCCATGAAATTGAACTGTTGAAGTAAAACTTTTTTTAACGAAAGAAAGTATTTTGGCGTTTGCAAAAATAACTGGCGTACACATTTCTAACATGCGGGAATCCTCGAATGTTTTCAATATAACCTCGCTTCCAATACCGTTTAAATCTCCAATTGAAATTCCAACAATTATATTTTCTGCTTTTTTATTCATGAGCTCAGCTTATTTATTACTAATTTTGATGTGCAAATTTAGTAAAATAAAACAACAATGTTTACAGGAATTATAGAAACCCTCGGAAGGATTCACGAAATACAAAAAGATCAAAGTAATCTTCACATAACTGTTGATTCTTCTATTACAAATGAATTAAAAATTGACCAAAGCGTTTCGCACAACGGAATATGCCTAACAGTCGTAGCCATAAAAGATTCATTTTATACCGTAACTGCTATTGATGAAACTATTTTAAAAACAAATATTGGAGACTGGAAAACTGGCGATATTGTAAATCTAGAAAGAGGAATGAAACTTGGAGATCGTCTTGACGGTCATATTGTTCAAGGCCACGTAGACCAAACCGGAACCTGCATTAAAATCGAAGAAGCAAACGGAAGCTGGAACTACACCTTTGAATATGACAAAAACCTCAGCAACATCACTATAGAAAAAGGCTCTATAACTGTTAATGGAGTAAGTCTTACGGTTGTAAACTCTAAAACAAATGAATTTAGTGTTTCAATTATTCCTTACACGCATGAACACACTAATTTTAAGGATTTCAAAATTGGAACTAAAATAAACTTAGAATTTGACGTAGTTGGAAAATATATATCAAGACTTTACTCGATAAACAAATAAATCTCGCTAAAATTATTCCATAAAAACAGACTTCAATTTATATTGAAGCCTGTTTTATTTTATTTTTATATATAAATACACCGCCCAAAGCAAATCCTGCTATCATTAAAAAAACAAGATTTTGATCGATTGGCACATTATCTCCAGGATTTCCCGGGTCCCCTTCTGCTGTAGCTTCCACTGCTGAATCTGGTGGACCAGGATGAGTCGAATCAGCCTTAGCAATAAACACATTGGCAAAAACCAAAAAAAATACTAAAAAAATAATTCTTATTACTTTCATAATTTTAACATGCTATCAAACAAGCACAATATTAGTTAGACTTGGGGTCTTTGTTGAAATTTCGCACAAAACCATGATTCACAGCGACATTCCTTGACAAATGTATAAGTTTTTTACACAAATGCAATGTTTTAAACAAAAAAAAGCCTCATAAAATTATGAGGCTTTTTGTGGTCCCACCTGGGCTCGAACCAGGGACCACCTGATTATGAGTCAGGTGCTCTAACCAGCTGAGCTATAGGACCGGTTTGAGGATGCAATATTACTACTATTTTTAATTCACTCCAAATATTTTAAGACAACATTTCTAATTAATTTCAAATAATATCTAGTCTTAACAAGAACGTAATTGATTTTCAACACCTTATTTAAAATAAAAAACGAGTTATTTCTTTAGCGAATTTCCTGACAAAGCTCAACCAAGACGCCATTTGTGTTTTTTGGATGCAAAAAAACCACTAATTTATTATCCGCACCTTTTTTAGGCACTTCATTAATCAGCACAAAACCTTCATTCTTTAAACGTTCAATTTCTGCATATATATCTTCTACATCAAAAGCAATATGATGAATCCCTTCTCCTTTTTTTTCTAAAAATTTAGCAATTGGACTTTCCGGATTGGTTGCCATCAAAAGTTCAATCTTATTTGTACCAGTTTGAAAAAAAGAAGTCAAAACACCTTCACTTTCCACTCTCTCCTCTTTATAGGACGGAACTCCCAGCAGTTTTTCGAACAATACATTTGCGTCGTTCATGTTTTTTACTGCGATTCCTATGTGTTCAATTTTATTTACCATCTCATTAATTATATTAAGACAAAGATACAATTACAAATTATTGATTGATATAAGTATTAAAATAACCACACTCTGCAATTACATCCTGATAATACTTTGTATCTGAATATTCTTTTTTCAACGCTTTAAAACCATTCCATGCCGTGAAATTAATTTTATCATCTTCAACACTCCACCAATTGGTTATGTTATTATATTTATTGTTATAAAATTCATTTCGTTCACATTTTGACAATAAGTAAACACATTTTGCTTTTTGCTCCTTTGTTGTTGCCGCTTCAAATGCTTTTTGATAATACATTTTAGGAAGATCACAATTGGTAATCATTTTTTTCATAGAATCTCTAAACGAATATGGGCTCGAACCGTAACCCACAATACTTATTTCATAAAAAGTTCTGCCGTTTCCGAAATGACTTATATTATAGAAAGCGTTTCCCAACAATAAACTATTAGTATAAACATCTTCTTTTTGAGCCAATTTATCCTGCATCGTTTTTATTGTATTTAAAAACTCAAGCTGAGAATATTTCTTCTTTTGATAAGCTGCATGTTCGCAATCATGACAATCTTTAATATTTCCGTTAAACGGATTTCCTAAAAACTGATAATCCTGAACAGAATCTGTTTGTTGAATAAAAGCAATTGCTTCAGGAATCTTGTTTTTGAAAGTTGCCTGAACTGCTTGGAAATTATTAATATCTTTCAATTTTAAACTGTAAATTCCGAAAGCGATTTTCTCTATTTCGGTTTTATTTGGCTTAGCCAAAAAAGTTTTCATATCCAGTAAATCCTTTTCATTGTCATAAAACGAATTTCCTCCACTCCAATAATATGGATTTGAATGCGAATCTCCGCCAAACAATTCCACCATAACTGGATTTCCTTTTGCTTTATAGAGCGCTGCCAAATAATTCTTGCTCCACGAAACGGCATTTTGATAACGAAACTCCTGGTCTTTATATGTTTTTGGAAGTTCGTAATACAGCCAATTTAAATCTGCAAGAATTGTTTTCTCGTTTTTATCTGTCAGTTTATCAATTTTGCTCATATTATTTACAAAACGAAGCAATCTTAATTGATATCCTGCCAATTCTGTTTTAGGCAAAGTTTTCTCGGCTTTATTCAAATTAATATCTGCGTTGGCGAAATCTCCTTTTAAAGTTTGAAGATATCCTAATGAAATATCCCATAAATATGGCTTTTCTGTATTTCCGGCAGCTGCAATTTTCGAAACTAAATCAAATGCTTTTTTATCAAATTTAGCTTGATTTTCAGCTTTGTTCTCGGCAACTGTTTGTGCTACCGAAGGCGCGCTATAATCATCCGGATTTGTTTTCACCGCAAATGAATTATTTATATTTTGCTCTTGCTTATTGATCAGCCTTGTCAGCAAATAATTCAGATGTTCACTTTTAGGATCTAATTCGTAGATTTTTTCAATCGCTTGTCTTTCATCTTTATAATATCCATGAATTGCCCAAAGTGCGGCTTTCTCTTTATTGTTTTTTGCCATTGCTAAAGACTTAGTCCAATCGGCTTCGTTTTTTGGATGAAAACTATATGCTGTAACAATTCTCATTTCCGGACATTTATCAAAAACCAAAGCATACAAATAATTAGACGTTGCATATTTTTTTTGCTGATAATTAATTCCTGCTACATACGCCAATGCACGATAATATAAAGTGTTTTTAGCAACAGAAGCTTCTGTTTTATTAAAAAACAAAATTGCTTTAGGTTTATTACTACTATAAAAATAAGCTTTCATAGTTAGAAACCAATATCTGTTTTTCAGGAATGAATCTGAGGTTGTATTGTAAACATTCTCAATAGACTGAATCATTTTTAAATCTTTGAAAGTTTTTGCCACAACGGGATCATAACTCCAATACTCATCGCCTATCGAAACTGTTTCTATCTTTTGAGCCAAATACAAAAACTCTATAAAACTTTTCACTTTAGCATCTTTCAAACTTATTTTCTTTCCCCATTTTAGAGAAGTCTGATTCTCTTTTTTGTTTTTGTAATAAACATGAAGCTGCGTGATTTCGGTTTTGTTTGCCGAAACTTTGTCTTTTTCAGCATAAGGGTTTGTCGGTTCGTCTCCAATCAAGAAATGACTTACCGTTGTCGCATCGACTTTCCCTTTCAGGTAATTTTCCCAATCCGATTTTATATCTTCATTAAATCTGGAATTATGCTCTCTATCAAAACCAATTCCGTAAAAAATAGCGCCTGACAAAAAAAGTGGTGAATACGATTTATCAGCAAATGTTTCTGGTGTAAAATTCGAATTATACCCAAAATAATCCCAATCGTCACCATCGGCGCAAGCATAGATTATTCCGTAAATAGAAAGTAACGTAAAGCTAGAAACAAGAAATAACTTGCTTAAAAATATTCTTTTCATAGTTGTTTAAATTGAATTCGTCTAAATCGTAAAATATAATTTCTTTTGGTTTTTGAGCTAAATTATCGTCTAATTCATCTGCCATTTCCAACAGATCTTCAGAAGAAATTGCTTCTATTTTCAGTAAATCATTCTCTTCATAAAAAACACCATTTTTATAATTAGATTGCTTTACTTTGAAAAACAGAGCGTTTACCTGCTCGAAATTTTGATTTTTTTTAAGTTCACTTACGTTTATCTTCGAACGTAAACCAATTACCTTTTGATTCCTGATGTGAACTCCCCAAGAATATATTGGCAATGCCAAATCCAGATGCAACGGATATTTTTTTAAACTTTTGAGATAACGTTCTGCAATTTTTTGATTGTATATAGAATTCAAAGAATCCGTAGCAATTGTTCCCATATTGTAATACATCAAAACTCCGGAATCAACATTTGGAATTTTTGTCTTTTTGAAATATTTTACCTGATGTAATCGAATTGTTGCTGAAAGTTTCTTGTGCGAAAATTTTTTAAATCGTTCAATAAATTTCAGATAGTTTTCTTTGCTTTTTAAAGTCCAGTCACAATCAATTTGAATTTCATTGCACTGAATTTTATTCTTAGCATTTATTTCTTCAATAAAAGAAAATGTCTTTTGAGCCAGATCATCAATATCCAAATCAGGCAACAACATGACTTTATTTTGTATAAAGACAACCGGAACAATAGTAAAATTATTCACGCTTTGCTGAAAACGTATCGGACTTACAGGAATAGGCTGCTGATTCTCGGGATGTAAGCCAATGTCAAAATAGCGAACATAAAGTTTACTGACATCATTATCCTTTAAAGCTTCTGTTTCTTTTTGAGATAATTTAAAGATGGTTTTCCAATAATAAAAGGCGACTACTGGTTTTTCACTTTTACCGCAACTTATCAGTAAAAAAACCAATAAAGACCACAAAAACCTTTTTATCAAAACTAAGAGAAATTAAATTTAAGCTCAAAAGTAAGAAATTATATCATCCTGACGATTTCAAATTCAAAAAAACAGCTAAACTCAACAGCTAAATATCCTAATAAATGGATAAAAAGTTTCAATTAAAGCAAATATAATCGTTATTTTGTGCAATCAAATTCAAAACAATTATGTTGAAAAACAACTTTAAATATATCCCATTTTTATTGCTATTTTTAATGATAAGCTGCGCCAAAAGAGGCAGTATCACTGGTGGATTAAAAGATACTTTACCACCTGTTCTAAGAGCCAGCATGCCTAAAAACTACACCACGGACTTTAAAGGCGACCAATTTGTTTTGACATTTGATGAATTTGTAAAACTTAAAAACGTAAACAAACAGCTAATCATTTCACCTCCAATGAAACAAGAGCCGCTTATTACGCCAACCTCTGTAAGTAAAATTATAACCGTAAAAATCAAAGATACTTTACAGCCAAATACTACTTACAGTTTTAACTTTGGTCAAAGTATTGCGGACAATAACGAGGGGAATCCATTAAATCAATTTAAGTATGTTTTCTCAACGGGTCCTTATATTGATTCTCTTTCGCTTAGCGGAAAAATCAAAGATGCTTACAATAAAGATGTAGACAATTTTGTATCAGTAATGCTTTATGAAGCAAATGACAAATACAAGGATTCTGTAGTATACAAGGAACTTCCAAGATACATTACAAACACTTTGGATAGTACACGCCTTTTTAAATTAGAAAATTTAAAGGCCGGAAAATATCTATTGGTTGCCATGAAAGATAAAGGCGGGAACAATAAATTTAATCCTAAAGATGACAAAATAGGTTTTATTAAACACTTTATTACAGTGCCAAACGACACTGTTTTTGAATTAGAATTATTCAAGGAAACACTTCCGTTAAAAACACTAAAACCAATACAGGCTTCAGGCAACAGACTTTATCTTCCTTATGAAGGAAAACAGAATTTCAAATTAATAAAACCTAAAATTATTTTAAGAAACAACAATGAGGTTCTCGAATCTATTGTAACGCAATTTCCAAAAAAAGACTCTTTGCAGGTTTGGTATAAACCTATTAAAGTTGACTCTCTAAATCTGGAAGTTACTGCACCAAATTATAATAAGAAGTTTTCTTTTAAAATTAAGGATCAGAAAAAAGACACATTAAATATTACGGCATTACAAAACGGAACGATTCATTTTAGAGACCGATTTACATTAGAGACCGCTACTCCGTTAGTGAAATTTGACAAATCAAAAATCAAATTGATCAATAAAGATTCTGTGGCTGTTGATTTTACTACAGAATATGATGAGTTCGATCAAAAACTATATGTAGATTTCAAGAAAGAACCTTTGGAGAAATATCATTTTCAGTTTTTACCAGGCGCTTTAACGGATTTTTACGACAAGTCAAATGATACTTTATCGTATAAGTTAGTAACTAAAGAACATGAAGATTACGGAAATATCGTTTTGAATTTAAAAAATATAAAACGCTTCCCTATAATTGTTGAGCTAACAAACAAAAAAGGCGACGTGGTTCTTGCAAGTCAATATTCTGAAGGCGAAACCAGACTTGCATTTGATCTTGTTGAACCAAATTCGTTTACGGTTCGTGTTGTTTATGACGATAATAAAAACAAAGTTTACGATGCCGGAAACTTTTTAAAGAAAGTGTATGCCGAGGAAGTATTCTATTATCAGGCAGAATTTGATGTTCGTGCAAATTGGGATCGTGAAGAAACCGTTGACTTAAACATTCAATACAACCCTGAAGTCGAGAAAAAACATGATGCTAAAAAGAAAAAAGAGGAAGAGAAAAAGCGAAAAGCTTTCTAAACCTTAATCTTATATAACAAAGAAATATGGAAAATAGTCTGATTGAAAAAGAAAACTGGCTTACAAGAAATTGGAAATGGTTTTTACCTTCTACTCTATTTTCTATACTTCTAATTGCACTTTTACTTACCTCAACTTCTAAAGAGAGTATAATCGATTTTACGCAAGCTTATGCAGATAATTTACTTTTTGAAGAAGCAATTAAAAAAGCGAATGAAGATTCTAAAACGCTAGAAGATATCGGAAAAATTGAGCCAATCGATAAATTAGCAATTTTAGAAGGAAACATTGTTTACTCAAACAATCATAATACCGTTAACGCATCCATAAGAATCAACGGAACGAAAAAGAAAGGGAAACTAGACATTTTCGCCACAAGAAAAGGAGCTGAATGGGAATACCAAAAAATTTCCATACGCACTAAAAACCCCAATAACGAAATTGTGATCTCAGAAAAACTTTAAAAAATCTATCAAACCGTTATTAAAAGTCAATTCTAAACAAATCTTTATCACTTAAAAAATCAAGTTTTTTTCGGGTTTCCAACATTACATTTTTATCTAATTCAACCACAAAAACATTTTCGGTTTCTTGTGGCTCAAGAATGTAATTTCCTAAAAAATCAACTACTTGCGAATGTCCAATATGTTCGTAATTATTGGTATCCAAACCTATTCTATTTACTCCAACTACATAACTTAAGTTTTCGATTGCGCGGGCTTTTAGTAAAGAATCCCAGGCATTTGTTCGCACTTTTGGCCAATTGGCAACATATAAAAGCAGATCGTAATTTTCGACATTTCTGGCAAAAACCGGAAATCTTAAATCGTAACAAATCTGTAGACAAATCTTCCAACCCAGATAATCAACAATTACTTTTTGAGTTCCGCCTGTATAAAATTTATCTTCACCCGCGAGTGAAAACAAATGACGTTTGTCATAATGCTGCATTTCACCTGACGGAAAAACAAATAACAT
Source organism: Flavobacterium sp. JAS (assembly GCF_020991455.1). GTDB lineage: Bacteria > Bacteroidota > Bacteroidia > Flavobacteriales > Flavobacteriaceae > Flavobacterium. Next base: position 245,175 of record NZ_JAJMOX010000006.1, on the reverse strand, counting down.
TCGGTTGTAATAATTTCCGTTTTCAGTAATGATCAAGCTTCCTGTTATGGCACAGTTTTTCTGTTTTGCTAATGACTGCATCCAGCGAACTGTTTCTCCCTCCATGGTTTCGGCAACTTCTGAAGCGTTCATGGTAAATCCGGTTGAAAACATTTCAGGAAGAACAATCAAATTTATGCTTGAATCGATTTCATTTATAATCGATTCGAAGCTTTTTTTGTTTTTGGAAGCGTCTTCCCAATAAAGATCTGATTGAATAAGTGCGATTTTCATCTTTCAAAAATACGAATTTTCAGCCAAATTTTATTTTACAATTAAAAAGCATATTCTGCAAAAAATTCTCAAAACACCCTTAGAAACGGCATCTCTTTTAGATTATAAAAATGCTTCAGGAAAAAATATTGCAAAAAATATGCATTTTATGCAAAAAATATGCAGACGTTTGAAATAAATATATATATTTGATCGCCAATAAAAACCAAAAAAAACATGAAAACCAAAGTATTATGAAAACAAAGCTTATTTCATTAGTGTTCATTGGGGGAATGATTCTCTCAGCAAACGCAAAAGAGGTTGCGATTAAAAAGCACCTTTTTGAACAAAGAAGCAGTCAAGTTGAAATTTCAGGCCAGATATTAGGCCAGGATGACGGAATGCCAATTGCCGGAGCTACTATTTATGCAGAAAGCGATAATAAAATAGCAACAATATCTGATGAAAACGGAAAATTTAAACTAAATGTTCCCGAAAACGAAGTTCACGTTATTGTATCATACATGGGTTACGAAACCTTATCATTTGCTTTAATTAAAACCACAAGTTTGACCATTAGATTAAAACCGGCAGAAAATGTTCTGGATCAGGTGGTGGTAACGGCACTTGGAGTTAAAAAAAGCAGCAAATCAATTGCATACGCTGTAACTGAACTTAAAGGAACTGAGTTTACAAAGGCGAAAGAAACCAATATCGCCAATGCATTAGTTGGAAAAATTGCCGGTGTTAATGTAAGCAGTACCGCAACAGGACCAAACGGTTCTACCAGAGTTGTAATTCGTGGTAATGGTTCCCTAAACGGAAACAACCAGCCAATGTATGTTGTAAATGATTTACCAATTGACAATACTCAGCTTAACCTACCGGGTATTGGAAACGGTCCGGGATCAACAAGAATCAACGTTGACCGTGGTGACGGAACATCAGTTATAAATCCTGATGATATTAAAACCATCACCGTTTTAAAAGGAGGAACTGCTGCCGCGCTTTATGGTGCTAACGCTGCAAATGGTGTAATTTTAATTCAAACAAAAAGAGGAACTGCTCAAAAAGGAATTGGAGTTGAATACAATACTTCATTTACTTTTGAAACGCCATCGATCATACCAGATTGGCAGTATGAATATGGTTCTGGAGCAAACGGTAAAAAGCCAACTACTCAGGCCGAAGCTGTCGCTGATGGACGCTGGTCTTGGGGAGCAAAAATGGACGGAACAGATGTAATTCAGTTTGACGGTGTTGCAAGACCTTATGTTGCGCAAAAAAATAATATCAAGAATTTCTACGAAACCGGAACAACATTTATAAACTCTATCGCTTTGTCTGGCGGAACTGAAAAAGCCACAGGACGTCTTTCATTCTCGAATACAGACAATCAAGGTGTTGTGCCAAATAATGATTTTAATCGTAAAAGTGTAAACATTGCCAGTAATGTAAACTTAACTGATTGGTTAAAATTTGATGTTGTCGCACAATATAATTTAGAAAAATCAAATAATAGAGTTACCGTTTCAGATGCTGAGGCAAACCCAAACTGGGGAACTTACATGATTGCCAACACTGTTGACATTAGAAATCTTGCCCCAGGTTATGATGCAAACGGAGTTGAGGAAGCTTGGAACCCGGTTGCGGTGGCTACAAACCCTTATTTTGTAGTAAATAAAATTAAAAACAGCGATACTAAAAACCGTTTTATCGGAATGTTGAACGTAAAATTGAACTTTACTCCTAATTTATTCCTTCAGGGTAGAATTGGACAAGATTTTACAGATTATGATTTCTTTGGATACATCCCAAAAACAACTTTAAACAACCCGATTGGGTATGCGCAAGGTTCAAGAGTTAAATTATCTAACCTGAACTCTGAGGCAATTCTTAATTATACTAAGAAAAATATCTACGGAGATTTCTCTTTAAACGCTTTACTTGGTGTAAACTCTCGTACTACTTTAAGAGATGAAACAAGAGTAGAAGGTTCAGGTTTTGTATTGGATGATTTTTATGCTTTGAGCAATTTATCTACGCTAACTTATAGCTATCCTTACGGAAAAACAAAAACAAATTCAGTTTATGGAGCTGTAGATTTAGACTATAAAAACATCGTATTTTTAAACTTCACAGGACGTCAGGATTGGTTTTCGACGCTTTCAAAAGACAACAATACTGTATTTTATCCGTCTGTTGGAACAAGTGTAATAGTTTCGGATATTATAAAAATGCCGGAATTCGTTTCATTTGCTAAGCTTAGATCTTCTTGGGCACAAGTTGGTGGTGCAACGCCAGATCCTTATGCATTAAACCAATCCTATTCAATGGTTCAGGGCGGGCATAATGGTCAACAATTACAAACTCCAACCGGTACAAGAGTTCCTAATTCAACTTTAAGCCCGCTAACTTCAACAACATTTGAAGTTGGTACTGATTTAGGATTTTTCAACAATCGCTTAAATCTTGATTTTGCATGGTACAATCGTGCTACTACAAATGATATTGTCGAAACTACAATTTCAAATGCTTCAGGAGCAAACACTGCTTTATTAAACCTTGGTAAAATGAGAAACGAAGGAGTCGAAGTTTTACTTAGCGGAAAAATCATTACTTCAGAAAATTTCTCTTGGGATGCAAGTTTCAACGGATCTTATAACAAAAATACTGTTGAAGCACTTACAGATCAGTTAAGCTCAATTACTATGGCAACTTCTGTAAACGGATATGTTACAATTACTAGTGATGTTGGTCGTCCTTACAGTATCATAAAAGGATACAAACCGCTTAAAGATGCTAACGGAAATACCGTTTACAACGTAAGTGGAGGTTCAGCAACTATTGCAAGAGGTCCGCTTGAAGAATTAGGTCAGGGAGTTCATCCTTGGGCTGCGGGTATCAGCAATGAATTCAAATACAAAAATATCTCATTCAGCTTTTTGATCGATGGTAAATTTGGAGGTAGTTTATACTCTGGTACTGATTTGTACGGAACTCGTATGGGTTTAACAAAATTAACTCTTGATGGCCGTGAATCTGGCTTACCAATTAAAGGTGTTGACACCAACGGAAATCCGGTTGATATGGTTATTGCTCCGGAAAACCTTAGAACGTATTATGACGGTTTAAGAAACATTTCATCAACTTTTGTTTACGATGCAAGTTTCATAAAATTAAGACAAGTAATTCTTGGCTACCAATTACCACTTGAAAAAATAAAAGGTTTATCCAGACTTCAGGGAGCTTCTATTTCATTTGTTGCAAGAAACTTATTCATTCTTTATAAGAAAACACCAAACGTAGATCCGGAATCTGTATTTAGTGCAGGAAATGCACAAGGTGTAGAACAATTTGGAGTGCCAAAAACCAGAAGTTTCGGTTTAAGTTTAAATGTAAAATTTTAAACTCACTTAATTAATTTTTAAATTAAAAGACATGAAAAAGATAACCTTATTATACATATCAGGCATACTGTTAGGAAGTATGACAGCCTGTACAAAAGATTTCGAAGAAATCAATACAAACCCTAATGTTGTTGAAAAACCAAATCCTAATTTTCTTTTCAGCAGAGCACAATTAGATGGTTTAAACAATAATTACTTTTTTACCAATATTCTGGAATGCGGAGGAATGTTGCAACATTATGCTACATACAAAGAAGCATCTGGTGTAGGAGATAAATATTTAAACAACGAAGTATATTATTCTGCTTATTTTAATCAAGTATATCCAACTGCATTAAATGAAACAGAAATTGTAATCGATGCCGTAAAAGACAATGCAAACGATAGTAATAAACTCAATATTGCCAGAATCTGGAAAGCATATTTGTATCATAGAATTACAGATTTATACGGAGACATTCCGTATTCTGAAGCAGCAAAAGCAAATAGCACACAAATATTTCTTCCAAAATATGATACTCAGGAATTCATATACAAAGATTTATTAAAAGAATTAGACGAAGCAGCAACAGCATTAGATCCAGCTAAACCAAGTTTTGGCAAAGCCGATTTTATCTACGATGGTGATGTTGTAAAATGGAAAAAATTCTCTTATTCTTTAATGCTCCGCTTAGGATTAAGATTAAGTAAAGTTGATCCGGCTTTATCAAAAACATGGGTAACCAAAGCTATTGCGGGCGGAGTTATCCTTAACGGAATTGATAATGCAATCATGAAATACACAGATGGACCAAATGATTTCAATAGAAACCCGGTTGGTTTTGACGCCAGAAGACAAGATTTTACAGCAGGTTCTTACGGTCAGAAAAATGTTGAAGGTGGAAAATTAGCCAAAACATTCATCGATTTATTAAAAAATACTTCCGATCCAAGAATTAGTGTTTACGCAGGAGTTTGGCAGGGAACTGTTCAAAACACCACTCTTGCAGCTCAAAAAGGTTTCCCTAACGGAATCAAAACTGCTCCAACACCGGTTGAACAGGCAACTTATTCGGAACCTAACCAAAATACGATTTTTAAATATGATGCGCCATTGGTACTTTTAAGCAATGCCGAAACTAATTTATATTTAGCCGAAGCTGCAGTAAGAGGATGGTATACGGGCGAAACCGATAAAGATTTATATGAAAAAGGAGTTAAAGCATCTTTCTTAAACATGGGAATTTACGGTGCTCCGTATGCAATTGTAGATGCAACGCCATATTTAACACTAAATCCATACAATGCAGCAGGTTCAACAGAAGCAAAAATGAACCAAATTCATACTCAGGTTTATGTTGCTTTGTTTGTAGACGAACAAGAAATTTATGCCAACTGGAGAAGAACAGGATATCCTGCTTTAGTACCTGTAAACTTTCCTGGTAACGTTACAAACGGCACAATTCCAAGACGTTTGAAATACTCAACCAGTGAATATTCAGTGAATTCAACTAACTTAGCTGAAGCGATTAAACGCCAGGGCGAAGACACTTTCACAACAAAAATCTGGTGGGATAAATAAAAATAATAACCGTTCGCATAATTAATTTAAACACATAGAGACATAGTTTCAAAGATTTTTAATTTTTAATTCTCAATTTTTAATTATAAAGAATAAATGAGTATTTTAATTCTTACGGCATGTATTGCGTTTTTAATCCTACAGATAGCTTGGTTTAAAATCAATCCGTTTTTAGCCTTTATCATAACAGCTTTATTAGCAGGTCTATTTTTAGGCCTGCCAATAGATACTTTGTCACAAACTGTTCAAAAAGGTTTGGGCGAAATGTTAGGATCTATCACTTTGATTATTGTTTTCGGAACCTGTATTGGTAAACTTACCGTTTCATCAGGCGCCGCCAATGTCATTGCCAAAACAGTTATGGGATGGACGGGCAAAAAATACGTTCGCCTTGGCTTAATGATTACCGGATTTATTGTTGGGATACCTCTATTTTATAGCGTAGGATTTGTTTTGTTAGTTCCATTAATCTTTTCAGTAGCCCATCAATTTAAGCTTTCAAAAGTATATCTCGGTATTCCAATGCTGGCATCGCTTTCAGTAGCACACGGTTTTTTGCCTCCACATCCGTCTCCAATGGCTTTAAGCAGTATTTTAAAAGCTGATATTGGACTCGTTTTAGTTTATGGAATTATAATCGCTATTCCGACTATTTTTATTGCGGGATTATTGTTTTCGAATTTATTAAAAAACATCAAAACCGAATCAGATCATGAAATTCTAAATGTCGAAGAAGTTATAAACGAAGGAAAACAACCCAGTTTTGCACTGAGTTTATTCTCTGCCTTATTTCCCGTTTTCGGATTAACGCTGACTTCGATATTACCAATGATTTCTAAGAATGAAACTTTAATAAGCATTTGCAAAACCGTTGGAGAACCAAGCATGATTATGCTAATTTCTTTATTGATTTGCACCTACACTTTAGGAATCAGAATGAACAGAAGCATCACATCAGTAATGGACGATTATGCCACTGCGATAAAAGATGTTGCACTTATTGTCCTGATTGTTGGTGGCGCCGGAGGATTAAAAGAAGTTATGATCGTAAGCGGTGTAAACGAAACTATTGTAGCCTCATTAACACAAACAAACATTCATCCATATTTATTGGCATGGACAATGGCGGCAATCATACGCGTTTGTGTAGGTTCAGCAACAGCGGCAGGATTAATGACTGCCAGCGTTTTACTACCTTTGTTACAAACTACCGGACTTGATCCTAACCTTTTAGTTTTATCTGTTGGAGCCGGAAGTTTAATGTGCTCACACGTAAACGATCCAAGCTTTTGGATGTTCAAAGAATATTTTAATATCAGCCTGAAAGACACTTTCAAATCATGGACCGTCATGGAATCTTTAGTATCTGTTTTAGGAATCATTTTCGTTTTTATTTTAAACTCTATAATACATTAATATCATGAATTTATTACCACAAGAAAAATTTGAAACATTAGGTTTATCCTTACCGCCGGCACCACAGCCGCTTGGTATATACAAACCCTATTTAGTTGATGGTAAATATTTATACCTTTCAGGTCACGGGCCTGTTAGAGACGACAAATCCTTAATCATTGGACGTATTGGCGATGATATGGATATTGAAGAAGGAAAATTAGCAGCAAGACAAGTCGGACTAACAATGCTTTCTACAATTGTAACCAATTTTGGAAGCCTGAACAAAGTAAAACGTGTTATAAAAGTACTTGGAATGGTGAATTGCAATGGAGAATTCCTAAGACATCCGTACGTAATAAACGGCTGCAGTGAATTGTTCGCAGAAGTTTGGGGACAAGAAAACGGAATTGGCGTAAGAAGTGCCGTAGGAATGGGATCTTTACCAGATAATATTCCAGTTGAAGTTGAAGCTGTTTTCGAATTATATTAGATTAAAGAATTTAGCCCACGGGTTTTACAGATTAAACGGATTTTTTTTCGCCACGAATTCACGAATTTCATCTCTACGGGAATAAATTAAAAATTCGTGAATTCGTGGCTGAAAAAATTTAACCACAACGTTAATAAATCATTTTAATCCGCGTAATCTGTGGCAAAAAAACAACAACCATGAATACAAATACACCACAAACTAGAATTGCAACTTTCGGAGAATTATTACTTCGGATGAATGTTGCTGACGGAAACCGATTTACGCAAGCCAATGAAATAAAAATACACGTTGGCGGTGCCGAAGCAAATGTTTGTGTTTTACTTTCTCAACTCGGAATTCAAACCGATTATATTACCCGATTACCAAAAAATGATTTGGCGCAATTGGCTCTAAACGAACTTCAGAAATACAAAGTCAATACTTCAAAATGTGTTTATGGCGGCGAACGTTTAGGATTGTATTTTGTCGAAGCCGGAAATCAAATCCGACAATCGCAGGTTATTTATGACCGAAGTAATTCTTCGTTTGCAACAATTCAGAAAGATCAGATTAATTGGGATTTGGCTTTCGCCGATGTTACCCATTTTCATTGGTCGGGAATAAGTCCGGGAGTTTCACTTGAAGCAGGTTTGGCTTGCAAAGAAGCAATCCTGACTGCACATCAAAAAGGTTTACCGATTTCTTCTGATTTTAACTTTCGATCAAAATTATGGCAATACGGAAAACATCCTTCCGAAATTATGCCCGATTTACTTCAATACAGCACAATCACAGTTGCAGATTTAGATGCCATTGAAATTTATTTCGGAATAAAAACAGATCTAAAAGAATCTGATGAAAATCGTTTTCAGAAAACATTCGAATTATTAAAAGTAAAAATGCCTTTTCTAAAAACCTTAGCGATGAGTTTTAGAAAATCAGACGGACCAGCACATTTATACAAAGGATTGCTGCTTCACGAAGGTAATTTTTATCAAACACAGGAACACAAAATACACGTTGTAACAGACCAAATTGGTTCCGGAGATGCTTTCAACGCAGGATTATTATACGGATTATCGAATAAATTATCCGGACAGGAATGTATCGAATGGGCAACTGCCTGTGGTGTAATCAAACAAAGTATCCACGGAGATTTTGCGATAAGCACTCTCGACGAAATAAGTCATTTTATTAAAAACGGCTCAAGTAATAGAATTAATAGATAAAATAAGAAAATGTACAGCATATTAAAAACGCAAGGTGTACTTCCGTTAGTAACACAAATCAACATTGAAACAGCCCAAATAGTCTTGCAATCAGCGGCTGATGCTGGCATAAAAATTATCGAGTTTGCTGCTCGTGCAGATGATGCTAAAGAAGTTTTTAGTCAAATGATTGCCTTCAAAAAAGCGAATAATCTGAATGTTAAAATAGCTGTTGGATCGATTCTAAGTGTCGATGATGCGGAAGCGTTTCATCTTTTGGGTGCAGATTGTATTGTTTGCCCTCACACCGATTTGGAAATTGGAAATTACTGTTTTAAAAACAACATTTACTGGATTCCAGGAGCGGCTACATTAAACGAAATTCTTCAAGCCAATAAATTAGGTGCCGAAATTGTAAAGCTTTTTCCAGCCGACAAAATTGGTGGTCCCGGATATGTAAAAGCAATTAGAGCCCCGTTTCCAAATTTGAAAATTATGCCAACCGGAGGCGTGACTTTAGAAGAAAACAACTTGAAATCCTGGTTTAAATCCGGAGTTGTTTGCGTGGGAATTGGTTCTAATTTATTTTCGAAAGAAATGTTTTTGAATTTAAGTTATGAAGAATCTCTGCAAGCTTTTCAAAATTTAATTGAAGTGGTAGAAAAAACAAGAAAGTAAGTTATGCAAAACAATTGGTGGAAAATTAATTCCGAAATCCGCATTGACACACCATTTTTAGCCGTTTACGAAGATCGTATTCAGCTGAACATCGAGCGTCTGATTGAAGCTGTAAATGGTGATACTCAAAAATTGAGACCACACATAAAGACGCATAAAATTGGTGAGATTCTCGATTTATTTAAAACCTACAACATCAATAAGGTAAAATGTGCTACGATTGCCGAAGCTGAACTTGCTGCCATACACGAAATTCCAGACATACTTCTCGCCTATCAACCTGTTGGGGTAAAAAAAGAAAGATGGATTTCCTTAATTCAGAAATATCCGAATGTTGCTTTTTCGACAATTGTTGACGATCTTAAATCGGCGAAAGCCTTAGATGAAAGTGCCAAAAAAAGCAATTTGAAACTTACGGTTTATCCGGATTTGAATACGGGAATGAACAGAACCGGAATTTCGATTCACAAAAATTGGATTGCCTTAATTGATGAAATTGTTAAGCTAAAAAACCTTCATTTTGCGGGGATTCATATTTACGACGGTCATTTAAAAGGCGATGTCGAACACAGAACTGCAATTGCATCAAATTTATTTTTTAGCATAAATGAAGAAATTGGAAACATTCAGAAAAAACTGGGCTACGAATTAAAAATTGTCGCAGGAGGATCGAATACATTTCCGTTTTATGCGACTCAAAAAAATGTAGAATGCAGCCCGGGAACTTTTGTTTTCTGGGATTCCAATTATCAAATTCATTTACCGGAACAAAATTTCGAACCCGCTTTGGTTATTGTTGGAACCATAATTTCAAAACCAACGCCTTCTACTTTTTGTATTGATATAGGATATAAAGCCGTAGCTTCTGAAAATCCGATTGATAAAAGATTGGTGATCTTAAATGACGAAAATCTAATTCCGATCGCACATTCAGAAGAACATTTAATTATAGAAAACCAAGGAAAAAACGAGTATGCTATTGGCGACACGATTTATGCCCAGCCTTATCATGTTTGCCCAACTTGTGCACTTTACGATTCGGTTCAGGTTGTAAATAATGAACATCAGATTTGCGATCAATGGCAAGTTGTTGCCCGCAGCAGAAAAATTAATATCTAGCAGCAGAAAAAGGAGAATAAAGAAAAAAAATAGAAAATAGAGCGAAGAACAAAGAGAATAGACCTCATAATAACACTTGTCTAGATAACCTCTGAGCCTTTGGACCTTTGTGCCTTAAAAAAAATACTATGTTTATAATAGACGCCCATTTAGACCTGAGTATGAATGCGATGGAATGGAACAGAGATTTAAGAAATGATGTACCCACTTTGCGCCATCTCGAAAAAGGAATGACAGACAAACCAGATCGCGAACGCGCAACGGTATCTTTTCCTGATTTGCGACGCGGCAATATCGGAATTGTTGTTGCCACTCAAATTGCAAGATTTGTAAAACCGGACAGTATTATTCCGGGTTGGAATTCTCCTGAACAAGCCTGGGCGCAAACTCAAGGACAATTGACTTGGTACAAAGCAATGGAAGAAGCCGGTGAAATTACAGCAATCACAGATAAAAAATCATTGCTAAAACAAATTGATTTATGGAATGACGGAACGCCAAACGATAAAAAACCAATTGGTTATATTTTGAGTCTTGAAGGTGCCGATTCTATTATTGATGTTTCATATTTAGAAAAAGCATACAATTACGGATTACGCGCGATTGGTCCTGCACATTACGGTCCCGGACGTTACGCAAACGGAACAGACGCTACGGGAAAAATGAATCAAAACGGTCTGGATTTATTAAAAGAAATGGAACGTTTGAATATTATTCTGGACGCAACCCATTTGTGCGATGATGCTTTCTGGCAAGCTTTAGATCATTATCACGGACCAGTTTGGGCAAGTCATAATAATTGCAGAAGTCTGGTGGATCACAATCGTCAATATAGCGACGAAATGATTAAAGCTTTAATTTCAAGAGGAGCAGTTATTGGTGGCGCTTTAGACGCGTGGATGTTAGTTCCAAATTGGGAAAGAGGCGTTTCGACTCCGCAAGGCACAAGTTGCAATCTTGAAACTGTTTTCAAACACATGGATCACATTTGCCAATTGGCCGGAAATGCTAATCATATTGGCATAGGTTCAGATCTTGACGGTGCTTTTGGCACAGAACAAGGTCCGTATGATTTAGACACGATTGCCGATTTGCAAAAATTGGTTTTAATCTTTAAAAACAATGGATATTCTGATGAAGATTTGGACAAAATCTTTCACAAGAACTGGATCAATTTCTTAATAAAAAATTGGGATTAAATAAAAACTAAACTGGGAACTGCCTTCTTATACGACTGTAATTTTTCGTCGCTGGGATCAACTTCTGTCACAACATAATCAACCTCGGATAAGTTGGCAATTTTCATTTTCAGAACCGTATCGAGTTTTTCAGAAATAGTCAAAATTGCTGTTTTTTCAGAAGCCTGAATCATTGCTTTTTTAACCTGAACAGTTTCCCAATCAGAATCTGAGAAACCACCTTCGATATCAAGAGCATTGGTTCCTAATATTAATAAATCGACTTTAATATTTGCCAATTGGTTATAGACATCGCCGCTCACACACATTTGGCTGTAAGACGAAATGCTGCCGCCAATCATGATAATTTTAACATTGGGTTTATCCAGAAGTTCCACCGCTGATAAAACGGTAACCGTAAAAATAGTCAGATTCAAATCATCAGGAATCAATCGGATAAATTCACGAATTGTAGTTCCGCCGCCAATTAACAAAACCATACCATCATGAAGTAAACCTAAAGTTTTCTGTGCAATAATTTGTTTAGATTCGCCTGCATAAGTTTGATTATTAGTTGATGAATGGTGATAGGCTTTTGTCATCGCACCACCCTTAACTTTAATCAATAAAGATTCAGATTCAAGTTCATTAATATCACGTCTCACTGTATCTTCTGAAACAAATAATTTAGCCGAAAGCGTTTCAAAACTCACACGAGTATGTAAGTTAATCTCTTTTAAAATAAGATTTTTACGTTCTTCCTTGGTGTAATTAACCACTTCATTATCATTATTCATGCAAATTCATTTTTAGTAAGACAAATGTAATCAATAAATGCAATATTATTGCGAAACAAATTATAACACAGTGTAATTAAAAAGTTAACTCGGCTATTTTAAAGACTTTTATACCAAAATAAGTTTTGCAAAAAAAATGCAAACTCAATTACAAAACCTAAATTTGTTTAACGAACCAAGAAAGCAACCATGCAAAAAAGTATAATCCTCCTTTTGATATTCTGTTATTCTTTTGGAAATGCTCAAACTTCCATCACAAATAATTCGATTATTCCACAACCAAATTCGTACAAAGCAACCGGAGACAGCATTCGTTTAGACGGACAAATAAAAGTTGTTTTTGAAAAGAATAAATTCAGCGCCAAAGAACAAAAAACTGCCAACATTTTTGAGTCAGCTATAAACTCAAATACCTCAAATAAAAAAAGCAATATTGAAGTTTTGTTTATTACCAAAAACCCATCAACTTCATTAAAAAAAGAAGCCTATAAAATTAATATTACGGCAAAAAAGATAACCGTTACCGGAAGTGAAGAAGGATTATTTTATGGAGTTCAGAGTTTGATACAGCTTTTGCCGAACAAATTTAAAAATCAGGATATAAAATTGCCTTGTGTTACTATCGAAGATGAGCCCAGATACAGCTACCGTGGGCTTCACCTGGATGTTTGCCGTCATTTTTTCTCTGTCGATGTTATAAAAGATTTTATAGCACAAATGGCTAGTTATAAGCTAAACAACTTCCATTGGCATCTAACAGACGATCAGGGATGGAGAATTGAGATCAAAAAGTATCCAAAACTAACCGAAGTTGGTTCAAAAAGAGCACAGACTTTAGTGGGGAATAAATTCGAAAGATTCCCTTATTTTTTTGACGGAAATCCATACGGCGGATTTTATACTCAGGAAGAAATCAAAGACATCGTAAAATTTGCCGAAGAACATTATGTAAACATTATTCCGGAAATCGAAATGCCGGGTCATGCAACTGCGGCTGTAACTGCTTATCCAAATTTATCTTGTTTTCCCGATCGTCCGTATAAAGTAATAGAATCATGGGGCGTTTTTGAAGATATTTTCTGCGCAGGAAAAGAAGAAACCTACACTTTTCTTGAAGATGTTTTGACAGAAGTTATGGATTTGTTCCCAAGTAAATATATTCATATTGGCGGAGACGAATGTCCAAAAGCAAGATGGAAAGAATGTCCGAATTGCCAGAAAAAAATCAAGGAGTTAGGATTGAAAAACGAACATGAATTACAAAGTTATCTGACAACAAGAATTGAGAAATTCCTAAATGCAAACGGAAGACAAATTCTTGGTTGGGACGAAATGCTTGAAGGCGGACTTGCTCCAAACGCAGCGGTAATGTCATGGCGTGGAGAATCCGGCGGAATTAGCGCTGCCAAACAGAAACATTTTGTAATCATGAATCCTGAACAGGTTTTGTATTTAGATTACAATCAGGGATATTCGCCAAATGAACCTTTAACAGTTGGAAGATTAGTTACGGTTGACAAAATCTACAATTACAACCCCACTCCGGTTGATAGTTTAACGGTTGATGAACAAAAATATATTATGGGCGTTCAGTCGAATCTTTGGTCAGAATATTTGACAAGTCCTGCGAAATTAAATTATCAGCTTTATCCTCGAATGTTTGCTTTGGCAGAAATTGCTTGGACAGAACCTCAAAACAAAAACTATAACAATTTTGTTTTAGACAGAATACCGCATCATTTAGAAAAACTGGAAGCGCAAAAAAGATTATATAAAGTTCCAACGCCTTTTGGCGCAAATGAAACAGCCTTAATTACATCAAAATATGTTTTAGATCTGAAACCAACCATCAAAAACGGACAGATTTTCTATACCATTGACGGTTATAATCCGGATGAAACAGCAGAACTTTATGAAAAACCTGTAACTATAAATATCCCAAAAGGAGAATTTAGAATCATAAAAACAGTTCAGATTAGTCCAATCGGAAGAAAAAGTTCTATCAATAAAATACTGGTTCGAAATCCAGAGTTAAAATCGGCATTAGCCATAAAACCAACCAAAAAAGGTTTGAAGTTTGATTATTTCACCGGAACATTATTTCAGCAAGTCCAAGATTTAGAATTAGCAAAACCAGTTAATTCAGGTATTTTTGAAGGTGCAATAAGCAGTGAAAAATGGAAAACTAAAACAGAGCGCTATATTGGCTTAAAATTCTATGGATACATCTATATTGCAGAAACAGCAAATTATACCATTTCGACGCTTTCAGACGACGGATCGAACCTTTTTATTGACAATGAATTAGTAGTTAATAATGACGGTATTCATTGGCTAAACGAAACATACGGAGTTACAAAACTTGAAAAAGGTTTTCACAAAATCAACATCAGTTATTTTGACCAAATTGGAGGAACTACTTTAACGTGTTTTATTCAGCAGGAAGGAAAAGAAAAACAAGAAATTAGTGCTTCACAATTGTATTACGAATAAGAGCATAAAAAAACGCATCAGCCGCGGCTGATGCGTTTTTTATTATTTAAAACTAAAAGTGTTTTTAGATTATCCTTTTAAGCTTGCTGATAAATATTCACGGTTCATACGTGCAATATTTTCAAGAGAAATTCCTTTAGGACATTCTACTTCACAAGCTCCAGTATTGGTACAGTTACCAAAACCTTCGTGATCCATTTGGTGTACCATGTTTAAAACACGATCAACAGCTTCAACTTGTCCTTGCGGCAATAAAGCGTATTGAGATACTTTTGCAGCAACGAATAACATTGCAGATGAGTTTTTACAAGTTGCAACACAAGCTCCACAACCAATACAAGCAGCAGCATCAAATGATTTATCTGCATCATGTTTGTTTATCGGAATTGTATTTGCATCAATTGTATTTCCTGAAGTATTTACAGAGATAAACCCTCCTGCATGTTGAATTCTTTCAAAAGAACTTCTGTCAACCACTAAATCTTTAATTACCGGGAAAGCTTTTGCTCTAAATGGCTCGATAAAAATCGTATCACCATCTTTAAACATACGCATGTGTAACTGACAAGTAGTTACTCCTCTGTCTGGTCCGTGCGCTTCTCCGTTGATGAATAAAGAACACATTCCGCAAATTCCTTCACGACAATCGTGGTCAAATGCTACAGGCTCTTCTCCTTTATTGATTAATTGTTCGTTAAGAACATCAAGCATTTCAAGGAAAGACATATCTGGTTCGATTCCGTCAATTGGATAATCAACGATTCCCCCTTTATCTTGAGCGTTTTTCTGACGCCATATTTTTAATGTAAGTTTCATTTTGTATAAGTTTTAAGTATCAAAAAGTATCTGAACTTTCTTAAATACTATTTGTAGCTTCTTTGAACTAATTTAATGTTTTCGTAAACCAGAGGTTCTTTGTGTAATACAGCATCACTTGGTTTTCCTTTGTATTCCCAAGCTGCAACGTATGCAAAGTTTTCATCATCACGAAGTGCTTCTCCTTCTTCTGTTTGGTATTCTTCACGGAAGTGACCTCCACAAGACTCATTACGGTGTAATGCATCTTTCGCGAACAATTCTCCTAACTCTAAGAAATCGGCAACACGAGTCGCTTTCTCTAATTCCTGATTAAATTCGTTTGCGCTTCCAGGAACTTTTACATCTTTATAAAACTCTTCACGTAAAGCGGCAATTTCTTCGATAGCTTCAGCCAAACCTTTAGCATTACGAGCCATACCAACTTTATCCCACATGATTTTTCCTAATTTCTTGTGGAAATAATCTACAGAATGAGTTCCTTTATTATTGATAAATCTGTCGATTTGATCTTTTACTTCTTTTTCTGCTGCTACGAATTCTGGTAAATCTGTAGAAATTGGTCCCATTTTAATATCCGGAGCTAAATAATCTCCAATAGTATAAGGTAACACGAAATATCCATCAGCTAAACCTTGCATCAAAGCAGAAGCTCCAAGTCTGTTTGCTCCGTGATCAGAGAAGTTAGATTCTCCAATTGAGAAACATCCCGGAATTGTAGTCATTAAGTTATAATCAACCCAAGTTCCACCCATTGTGTAGTGAACCGCAGGGTAAATCATCATTGGTGTTGTATAAGGATCTTCGTCAACAATTTTGTAATACATTTGGAACAAGTTTCCGTATTTACTTTTCACGATTTCAGCTCCTAATTTAGTTACCAAAGCAGCATCATTAGCATCCAAACCTTTTACAAAAGCTTCTTCAGTTCCGTAACGTTTGATCGCTGCTGCGAAATCTAAGTAAACAGCTTCTCCAGTTTTGTTAACACCAAAACCAGCATCACATCTTTCTTTTGCAGCACGAGACGCTACATCACGAGGTACTAAGTTACCAAAAGCAGGATATCTTCTTTCTAAGAAATAATCTCTCTCAGCTTCAGATAAATCAGTTGCTTTTTTCTTTCCTTCACGGATTGCTTTTGCATCTTCTTGTTTTGCAGGAACCCAAATACGACCGTCATTACGTAATGATTCAGACATCAAAGTCAGTTTAGACTGGTGATCTCCTGAAACCGGAATACATGTTGGGTGAATTTGTGTGTAACAAGGATTTGCGAAAAACGCTCCTTTTTTATGAATTTTCCAAGCTGCTGTTGCGTTACTTCCCATAGCATTTGTTGAAAGGAAAAATACGTTTCCGTATCCTCCAGAACCAACTACTACTGCGTGAGCAGAATGTCTTTCTATTTCTCCTGTAACCAAGTTACGAGCGATAATACCTCTTGCTTTTCCGTTCACGATAACAATGTCAAGCATTTCGTGACGGTTGTACATTTTTACTTTTCCACGACCAATCTGACGGTTCATTGCAGAATATGCTCCTAACAATAATTGTTGTCCTGTTTGTCCTTGTGCGTAAAAAGTACGAGAAACCAAAGTTCCTCCAAAAGAACGGTTATCTAATAACCCACCATATTCACGAGCCAATGGCACTCCTTGAGCCACACATTGGTCAATAATATTAGCAGAAACTTCAGCCAAACGGTGAACGTTTGCCTCACGTGCACGGTAGTCACCACCTTTTACAGTATCATAGAATAATCTGTAAACGGAGTCACCGTCACCTTTATAATTTTTTGCAGCATTGATACCTCCTTGTGCTGCAATAGAGTGCGCACGACGAGGTGAATCCTGAAAACAAAATGCTTTTACGTTATATCCCTGCTCAGCCAAAGTAGCCGCAGCCGAACCTCCAGCCAAACCTGTACCAACAATGATAATATCTAAATTACGTTTGTTTGCAGGGTTTACTAAATTAATATGATCTTTATAATCTGTCCATTTGTCCGATATTGGGCCGTGTGGAATTTTTGAATCTAATGCCATTATAATTTATATTAATTATTGAAATGATGAAATAATGCAATTATGATGAAAAGTGCAGGTACAAGAACCGCAAAACCATAACCGATTTTATTTAAAAAACGAGAATATTTATTGTTCATCCCTACTGATTGAAGAGAAGAACCGAATCCGTGCCAAAGGTGAAATCCTAATAACACAAAAGCCACACAATATAATCCTGTACGAATTGGATCGTGAAACTTATGAACTAACTCTCCATAATACCTTGTAGCATCTGGTGCAGTACCTGCAATATATTTATAGGTAACTTCAGGAAACCAAAAATCATAGAAATGCAATCCTAAGAAAGCCAAAATAACCAACCCAGAAATAATCATATTTCTTGAGCTCCAAGAAGCATTAGCCGCTCCATTGTATTTTGCATAAGCAATTGGTCTAGCAGCGCTATTTTGAGCAGTCAATACAAATCCCATTACGAAATGGAAAATTACTCCGATTGCTAAAACAGGTTGCATTACATATTGAATCAGCGGATTGTATCCCATAAAGTGAGAAGCTTCGTTAAAAACATCTTCACTAATAATAGAAATGAAATTTAAGGAAACATGCAGCGCTAAAAACGTGATTAAGAATATTCCCGAAAGAGCCATAGCCACTTTCTTTAAGATGGAAGCATTCAATAGTGCAGATTGTGCCATAAGTGTTTAAGTAGTTTGTTTTAAAAAATTAGACAAAAATAAAGCAATTAGACATGAACTACAACCATTTCGTTGTTATTTATAATGATTTTAAAGAGCTTTCGTTAATTTTATTGCAAATTATTTAAAAACAATAAAATAGAAATCTTTTGCAAGTCATTTTAACTAAATCCTGCTTTTTATATAATTACCAAATTGCTACTTTTCTCCCCGTTTTGACTTATTTTCCTCAAAAATAAAGTCATCATCAATTTTATTGAGCCAAAACAAGTGGATTTTAATAGCATAATTTTACCTTTATCGGCTTCAAAAAAAATCAGAATGAAAACAGGAATCGACGCTATATCTTTTGATGTTGCCAACATACATTTACCAATAAAAACTTTGGCAATTGCCAGAAATATAGAACCAGAAAAATTAGAGAAAGGTCTTGGATTAATTAAAATGACTTTGCCTGACGTTCATCAGGATGCAGTAGTTTTTGGAGCCAATGCTTTGACCAAACTTATTCTTGAAAACGAAATAAACCTAAGTGAAATCAGCCGGATTTACGTTGGAACCGAAAGCGCAATAGACAGCTCGAAACCAATAAGTTCTTTTTTAATTAGTTTAATGGAACAAAAATTCGGAGAAGATTCTCTTGCCGAATGTGATGTTGTTGATTTTACTTTTGCCTGTATCGGAGGAGTTGACGCTTTGCAAAACTGTATTGATTTTGTAAAACTAAATCCAACCAAAAAAGCAATTGTCGTTACTACCGATTTTGCTAAATATGATTTAAATTCTACCGGAGAATATACACAAGGCGCCGGAGCACTTGCAATGCTAGTGACTTCGAACCCAAAAATTATTGCTTTTGATGAAAATTGGGCAACAAGTACAAAAGGTGTTTTTGATTTTTTCAAACCTTACAGAACTATCTCAAAAGAGGCGATTACCCAAAACGAAAGTAACGATCCGTGGCTTGACAATTTAGAAGCTGAAATCGAAGTTCACAAAGACCAACCAGTTTTTGACGGACAATATTCGAATCAATGTTATATGGATCGTACGCGAAATGCTTACTTCTCATTCAAGAAACTAAAAAACACGACTGAAACTTTATACAATTCCTGGAACAGTATTATCATGCACCTTCCCTATTCTTTTCAAGGCAGAAGAATGCTATCTGAAATTTATGCTTTAGATAGTGCCGATAAAATCATTTCAGAAAATATCGAACCTGCAGACTATCAGAATAAAATTAAGGAAGTTGCAAAATCTGATGAATACAAAAAGTTTGTAACTGAGAAATTACAACCTGCAGAATTGGCTTCGTCTTTAATTGGAAATCTTTATACAGGTTCCATTTTCATGGGATTATTATCTACTTTGGCGCATTATTACGACACAAAGCATGAAGTTGCCGGAACTAAATTCGGATTCCTGGCTTACGGAAGCGGATCAAAATCGAAAGTTTTTGGAGGAACTATTCAACCGGAATGGCAATCGGCTTTAGCCAAAGTCAAACTTTTTGAAAACTTAGAAGAAAGTATCGAAATTGGTTTTGAAACTTATGAAAGTCTTCACAAAAAAGAACAAAAACAAAGCATTAGAACTCCTAAAAACGAATGGGTTTTAGATCGAATCGAGAAAGAAATCCCTAATTTAATTGGAGCGAGATATTATAAATGGATTGAATAATTAAATTTCAATTTTTTTAATCCCGAGACTTCGGGATTAAATTCCAATAAAAAAACCGAAGCCTTTTTGCTTCGGTTTTTGCGTTTATTAGCGCGGAGTTTGTCATTTCGACGAAGGAGAAATCCTCGCGAAAAGCTCGACAAAGATTGGATTTATAGTTGCGGAGTTACTTGTGAGGATTTCTCCTTCGTCGAAATGACAAAAAGCGTGGTTAAATAAAAAAAAATCAATCCTTTTTATGCTGTTCTGTGTAATTCTGATTTCCTTTAAGAGCTTGATCATGTACATTCATTCCGTTTGACATTCCGAGCATAAAAGCGGTCATTATTAAAATTAATTTTCTTTTTATCCAATACAGAAGTGGTCGCTTAGATTACTCTAAGCGTGTTTTATTTTTGTGTTTATACATTTTGAAAATGATAAATGATTAGACATTATTTTATCATCGTATGCGTCGAAGCGCATAAAAGCTTAGAAAAAACTAAGCACTGTATAAACTTTTATAATAATTGCTTGAAGTGATTATTTCATTTACAAAAACTGATTCCTGTAAAAATGAATTTATTTTTTGATGAAGAAGTATTTGCATTTTCAGAAAAACTCGAATTTGAAGAGTAAAAATCGCTGCAAATTGAAGAAATTTTACAGGAACTAAAAATGAGATCTTAGCTTGAGAAACAAAACGCTTAAAGGTATATAAACGGGCCTTTTTAAAATCTAATTCTGTCTTTAGAATTACATAAGAAGATTGATAATAATCGGCAGATTTTGATTGAGAAACTAAAGTACCATCACTCACAATCACGACAAAAGCCAGAAAGAGTGAGATTAGATATTTTAGATGTTTATTCAATTTGCAATTTTTACTATTTTAGTTCTGCCTTCATTTGTTCTGCCAAAGATTTAATTTTCTGATCACTCATCAAATAGGAATTAGCTTCTGCGAACCATCTATTAAAGTTTTTAATATCTTTTTTAATGTAATAGGCTTGCAAAACATTATACGCATTTTCAGCATTATAAGTCTTATCTGCGACTTCCTTAAACACTTTACGGCAAATATTTTCGGCATCTTCTAAATTACCATTTTTGGTTTCTGCATAAATCAACTCCTTATTTGTATAAGCGTTAAGCGGATCTTTTTTTAAAGCCAACTTCAAAATATCAACGGCTTTTTGATATTCCTTTAAACAATTATAAGAAAAAGCCAGTTCTGTTCGAAGTCCTTTATATTCAGCGTCTAATTTTTGAGCTTTCTCAAGATATTCCAGCGCCTTTTCGCACTCATCCCAACCATTATACATAAAACCCCACTGATAAAGTCGTGCTACTGAACCTTCGTCTGTTTTATAATTTTTAAGCCAATCCGGAATTTTTTCAATATTCAGCTCTGCAAATTTAGATTCAGGAAGAAATGCTATCACATTATTATTAGGTTGTAATCGATATTTCACTTGCCCCACGACTTCTCTTTTCTTAGGAATAAATTTCCCCGCTCCATCAAGTTTAAATGTTCCTTCATAATCAAGCGTTAATCCTGCCTGAGCATCTATGTATATAAATCCGTAAGGATAAGCCCCCGTACTATCTGCAGGAAACGCTACCCACTTATCTTCACTTTGCACAAATCTCTTATCAAACTGAAGACTATTTTGAGCACAAATATTTAACGAAACAACTAAAACAAGCAGAGTAAAAATTTTATTCATATTTAAAATTATCGATTGGCAACTAACGAAACAGCCCTTTTCAAATTCAAATATATAGATTTCAACGGACTTCTCTACTATCATTCTTACAAAGAAGCAATCCCAATCCCAAAGTAAAAATTACACAACTCAACAACATATAAACTCCGTTTTTCAATATAAAAAAAGAAAAACCAATTGCAAATGAAGCAACAATAACCATTAAAGCACTTATTGTTTTTATTTTGATAAAATTTAAAGCATGCAATGAAAGTCCAATAAAAAGCAATGACGGACCAACAATTACAAAAGGATACAAAATCGCGGGCGTATTACTAATTTGAATGCTTAATTCTGCTCTGGCAAGATCATCATTGCCAAAACTAGACATAATTAAATCAATCGTACAGAGACCAATATGAGCAATAATTCCTAAAGTTGTGACAACAGAAGCAACAGAATTTAATCTGTTTTTAGGGAAGACATTATTAAATGATAATAGTAAACAAGCGCCAATTAAATTAAACCAATGCGCAAAATCGATTGGTTTTTGAAAGCTGGGTAAAACTTTAGAAAATAATAAATAACTGATCAGAAAAAATAATAATCCGAGAAGGCAAAGTTGTCTTGTTGTCATAATTAATGTTTTAAATTGATGAGACAAAACTAATAAGAGAATCTCTCGCAAACTCTGATTTTATTGGCTTTGGTACAAAACCTATTGTTTTAGGTACGAAATTATAATGCCAATAAAGTTTCTTTATAATTTTTAGAAACCGGAAGTTCTATTTGAGTCAGAATAACGGTATTTTGATTTCTCCAGGACTTAAAATGAGATGGATTTATTAAATGCGATCGATGAATTTGAACTAAAAAAGAAAATTCTTCCTGAACTTTTTTGAGTGAAGACCGAATTATCTTGGAATGAAGTTTTGCGTTTTCAAGATAAAAAATCTCTACATAATTCTGAGCATTTGAAATACAAACCAAATCGGCTTTTTTGATTTTTAGAACATCTAACTTATTCTCGCCTCTAATAATTAAAAAATCATCTTTTTGCGGAATCAGCTTAATTAAATATCTCCTCGCCAAAATAATTACCGGAGTTAAAATCAAGGCAACTTTGACAAAAATCGTAGAGAAAAACTCAGTAAAACTATAACCTCCATTTAAAATCGGACTTTTATAATAGGCATAAATTCCAATTAAATAGATAATATAAAAGAAGGTAAGAAATTCAGTTTCTAAACAGAGATTCCATTTTGATATTTTTTCGAAAACCTTTTTTTGAAGAACGGCAAGAATACCATAACACAAAAATGCCGTAAAACTAAAGCCAAAACTTATTAAAAACCAGGCTTTTAAATTTATAGTTCCGTCATCAAAAGGTTTTATGATGAAAGCAAAAACAAATAACCATAATGCAATAAGCAAACCTACTATTAGATTGTGTTTTATGGATGTATTTAGCTTTTTCATTAATTATTTATAAATCGTAAACTTATTATGCGATAGATTAAAACCGAGATTTTCATAAATCAACACGTTCTCAACTCTTCGGCGATTTGTTGTGACTTCAATACTTTTCAGGTTATTTTGATCTGCATATTGCATAATCTCATTTATCAATTGTCTTCCAATTCCTTTTCCGCGATGATTTTGATGAATGAAAAATTCCTGAATCTCGCCAACTAATCCGCAATGATGCAAAAGGTTTTGTGTGTGAAAACTAATAAACCCTAAGCCTTCATTTTCATTTTCTGCCAATAAGTACAGATTATTTTTATTCGAAATGTTTTCATGGAATATTGCCGCAAATACTTCAAAATCTAATTCTTCATTTTCAAGTTCGCAAATTGCTTTGTACACAAAATCCAGATCTTGCGGTTCTATTTTTCTGATTTGAATTTTTATCTTCATATTTAATTATAAATTACCATAAACTACAATATAATCAGCATAAGTCAATTTATCATTTAACCAATTAATTAATTCTGTCAAAAAATTTTGAACTTGCTTATCATTACTTTCTATTTGACTTATTTGCTCTACGATCTGCCTGCATGTTTTGTTATCAAAAAAGTTATTCCCTAAAACATCAAAACTTTCCTGTTCAAAATCATTAGAAACATCCAACAGAGAAAAAACAGATTTAAAGTCTTTCAAAACAACATCAAAGTCTTCTGCCGAAATAAAAACATCATTACGTTTATCTGTTTTATAGAACTCCCCAGCAGCATTTTCTGGCCATAAAATAAAGCCAATTTTTGTATTAGGATTATTTCCCGTTGTAATTATAACCTGCTTTTGGTTAATTCTTTCAATGGCCTTTCTTATATCATAGTTACAAATTTCATAATTCTCTTTTGCCGCTTCATAATCACTTTCTGTCTTTTTACAAATTTGCTCAATATTATTGTCATGAAATTCTTTTTCACATAATAATACATCGCCATTATTCTTTTTAAGAAGTCTAATAGCTGCATCTAAAGGAATCGAAAACTTATTCCTTAATATTTTTATTTTTTCATTATCCATTTTTCAAATTACAAATATTCACTCAACCCAATACGTTCAAATTTCACTTTATATTTCTGAATATACTTATTCAAA
This sequence comes from Flavobacterium sp. JAS, assembly GCF_020991455.1. Lineage (GTDB taxonomy): Bacteria > Bacteroidota > Bacteroidia > Flavobacteriales > Flavobacteriaceae > Flavobacterium. The sequence goes on along the minus strand of NZ_JAJMOX010000006.1, from coordinate 221,084 downwards.
TCTTCTTGATTTTTATAAACAGAAAAAGCATACTCGACCGTTTCTTTACTAAAATGATTTGCAAAAATAGTTTCCAGATATTGTACCCCCGAATCTATTACTTGTTTTAAAATTGTTAATTTATCTTTTCCATTTTCTTTGCAAACTTTATCAAGCCATAATCCCTTGCCAATTTTCACATATTCTTCAAGCAAATAATCCGTAATAAATTCAGAAGGAACATCAGTAATATTCGGTTCATGTTTACCATTTTTAAAAGTAGTCAAAATCAATTCTTCCGAATAAAATTCATGTGGAATAAGCGAAATTAATGTTCCGCTTTGAGCCGCTTTCAAACAAAGTTCTTTCGTAATAAACTGACTTGGAATTTTCTGAATCGCAAAACCATCTTTTTCGACTAATTTTTCGCAGAGTTCGGGCGTAATAAATTCCGGATTGACAAATGGCAGCACATGAAATGAAATATTCAAAGCCAACTCACACAATTCTTTGGTTTTATGCTGAGGCGGAACCAATTTTAAATCTCTATAATTTAACTTTATTCTATTTTGCCAATATTGATATGTTTTGGTCGGAGGATTATTTTGTTTTAAAACTAGTTCGCCGTTTTCTAATTCACGTTTTAATTCTTCAAAAGTTTCGATTAACGGATTATCAAGATGTTTCCGTAATTCATTTGAGATAATTTCTTCTTCGCTTTCATCATCAGACTCGCAACTATTTTTAGCGTCAAAATCATTTCCGCGATCATTGTAATAGAACAAATCATTTTTTCGCGCTGCAAAAGTGGTGTAATGATCTTCGACTATAAAAACCGGTGCTTCAATAGTACCCGAACATTTAAAATTACCATGATTATACGATGTCATCACAACTTCTTTAGCGTTGGCATTCCCGTTTATTTCAATATACGAACCTCCCAATAACATACTTTGGCAAGTAACATTTCCGTTTATAAAAACATACGGACCATAATCTCCTTCGGCATTTATGATAGTTCCGTTTGTGGAGAGATTTCCGTTTATTAAAACGCCTTCGATTCTTATTTTCTCGATTTCTTTTAATGACACATTTAATAGATTCGAAAGCCATTTTTTCTCTTTATCCTCATAAAGATCTAAATAGAAATTACCTTCAAAAGAAACATCTTCATTTGCCACCAAAAAGAAATCCTGATCGTTCCATTCTTCAAAATAATCAAATCCTTCATGATCCAAAAGAAATGGATATTGCGATTTAATGTCTTTGATCGTAATTAATTTAAAAACTGAATTCTGCATTTTATTTTTTTTATTCTTCTATTATTTCTTTTTGGCTCTCTCTGCAAAGCATTGCAATTGCGACAAAAACAAAACTTAAATAAATCGCAATTGGAAACCCTATTCCTAATCCGTGCTTATCAATATTTACAATAAAAGGCAACACTTCCAATGTTATGAATGTCAGGATTGGTAATGAAAACAATACCCAAAATGCAACAAAATTATCTGGAAAAGAAAACAAACGTCTAAGAATAAAAAATAACAAAAACCCGATTGTCATTAACGGAACTATACTCCATGCCCAACCCGATTTGATAACTGCCGAAATAAGGAGCCCGATTGTCATCGTTATAATAAAACTTAGAAAACTCCCAAAAATAAGATAAAAGAATGTTGCCAAATATTCTCCTGATTTTACTTTTGCAAAGAATTGTACCAATATAAAAGTCAAAATTATTACGGTACCAAAACTAGTCATCAATCCGCGATCGTTTCCTCTGTCGATTATGGATGTAATAAACATCCAAACCCAGATAAGAGATAGCGAAATCAACAAAAAAATGGCACTTTGTTTATGGGTTAAATACTTAACTTCTGTATTTAGTTTCATCTTTAATAACTATAAAATTTATTCTAAAATCTTTTATCGGTTATTCTTTTCTATTAATAGCTCCATTATTGGCATATATCGATCTTTGATAGACGTTTCTATTTGCCCTACTTTTACAAATCCGAATTTTGAATAAAAATCCTCAGCGTTTGGTTCTGAATTGAGAACTAATTTTTGAACAGTAATATCTTTTAAACGAATCAGAAAATCATTCATTAATACTTTCCCGAATCCTTTGCCAATAAAATCAGGCAAGACAAACAAATTATCCAGTTTAATACTATTTTCACTTTCGTGGAAGAAGGAATAATATCCAATAATTTGACCCTCAACAATTAAATTGTAGGCTGAATTGGTTTCGATATATTCTTTTGAAACGGTTAAGAATTGCGACCAATTTTCAATTTGCTCATCAGAATATCCCCAATATGCTTTTGACTTTTTGGTTATTTGGGTTAAGATTTCGTGGTCGTTTGGATTTGCTTTTTGTATGGTCATAATTTATATTGCTTTATAAGCATACTATTTTAAAATTATACAATTCTACATTCGAAATCAACAATAGTATGAAAAATTATTAAGCAAGAAATAATTTATTCAAAAGATATATATTTATAGAAAAACCGAAGCGTGACTGCTTCGGTTTTTACTTATAACTTACATAATTTATTTTTATTCTTTTCCTTCTAGCTGCATATTGAAATGCCATGTATGTTTGTACCAAACACTTAAATCTTCCAGAGTAGTCCCAGTGCTAACTTTAGAAGAACCTGAATAACCGGTTTGAAAACAAAATCCAGAGCCACTACTTTTGTTTGCGGAACTACCTGACATAATTCCTAAAGCTGCACCATCCACCAAGTACCAATAGAAAACATATTCTTTTCCTGCTTCTAAGAAAAGATGCAGATTTTGCAAATCAAAAGGAACAAAACCTCCATTAAAATTTCCCGGGACGGTAGTTTCTGTAGATGCTATAATTTTTTGTTTTTCATCTCTAATAATTAATTTTAATATTACATCTCCCCTATACGGATCATACGTTTGAGCGTAAGCAAAACCTTCTAGAAGATGAATGCTAAAAACCGAAGGAGTCAAATCTTTACTCAACAAAACTGTTTGACCTGTCCCAATATTTCTGTCAAACGGTAAAATATCGGGCGCATCCGTTCTGTTATCTCCTCCAAACCATTTATTAGCATTTGAATCAGTACATGATTCAGACATATTTATATTCATATGTTCTAATTTAACCTGATACGTTTTTTCTATCCCAGATTCAGACTTAACTATAAAATCTACGGGAGATGAATAATCAGTAATTGTTTTCGGATCTGGAGAAATAGTCGCATTATCCGCATATTTTAAATCAACACTTAAATTTGCCAAATCAACAAACGAAGGAAGTCTTTTGGTTATTGATCCGGTTTGTTGATCAATTTTAGCACTTGTCAAAAAATAGGGTGTAGTAATATTAAACTCTAAAATACTATTATCTGAGCTTTGAGTTTTACTTACCAACACATTATATGTTCTCTCTTTACCATTTACAGCTGTAACTACAAAAGTTAACGGACCATTGATAGACTTGATTGAAGCAGGATCAGGGCTAATCGTCGCTCCGTCAGATATTAAAACTTCTAAAGTTATATCATTCAAATCGAAACTACTGTCTACTGTACCACTTATTGTGTTTTCTAAAATATCAAGCGGTTTAGAAATATCTCCTTTTTTTATAACGAATGATAAAATCTCATTTTTTTTACTTGCTGGCACTTTAATTTCTTCAGAGACACAAGAAATCATGAGTAAAGAAGCGATTAGAAAAGTTGCAAATCGATAAATTTTTGTTTTCATAGTTAGGTTTTGGGTTGTAAATTATTATAGACTAAAAACGGATTAATATAAGTTTTCTCAATTTGTGATTAAAAAAATCCGAGTCAATCAATGGTTTTTCTAATTAAATTTGATATAACAAAATGATAATTAATTTAATACAAATATTGGCATTTATGAATTAATTTCTTTACGGGAAACCGTATTCATCCAAAAATTATTTTCTAGATAAAATAAAAATCAAACAAACTATCTTTTATATGAACAATAAACTTCTTATAAAACCGAGTTTGCGTGAGGGATTAAGGCGGTATCCCTTTATTTGTCCCGATAGCTATCGGGACGGAATAAAAGATATAGCCGAAAGCCCGACCCGGAGGGGCACGCCATTATTAAGATTCTAAGGTTCTGAGTTGCTAAGTTTCTAAGATTTATCTTCTGTAGAAATGACACTGATTACGCAAAAAAACATCAAACAAATAAGAAAACTTTAATAATCCTATTTTGTTCTACGTCTTCAAAAATCACTAATTTTGAAATTCGAAGTTCAAAACTCACATTATTATGAAATATCATCAAATAAACAGCGCTCTTTTTGTAAAGAATCGCAGAAAATTCACGGCAGAAATGAAACCTAACAGTGTTGCCGTTTTTAACTCAAATGACATTTATCCAATTAGTGCCGACAGTACTTTGCCGTTTGAACAACACCGGGATATTTTTTATCTAAGTGGAGTTGATCAGGAAGAAAGTATTTTGCTTTTGTATCCTGATGCACCTTATGAGAGCCAAAAAGAAATTCTTTTTCTGAAAGAAACCAGCGAACACATTGCGATTTGGGAAGGTGAAAAACTGACTAAGGAACGTGCTTTTCAGGTTTCGGGAATTAGAACTGTTTATTGGTTACAGGATTTTCATAAAGTCTTGAACGAAATGATGACTTATGCAGACACAATGTATATTAACACTAACGAACATTACCGTGCAGTCGTTGAGACTGAAACTCGTGAAGCTCGTTTTGTAAAATGGTGGAAAGAAAACTATCCTGCACACAATGTGGCAAAAAGCAACCCAATTTTGCAACGCATTCGTTCTATAAAAGAAAGCGAAGAAATCGATTTGCTTCAACACGCTTGTGATATTACTGAGAAAGGTTTCCGCAGATTATTGCCGTTTGTAAAACCAAATGTTACGGAATATGAAATCGAAGCCGAATTGATTCACGAATTTATCCGTAATCGCTCTAAAGGTTTCGCTTACACGCCAATTATTGCTTCGGGAAACAATGCAAATGTTTTACATTATATCGAAAACAATCAGCAATGTAAAGCCGGAGATCTGATTTTATTGGATGTTGCGGCTGAATATGCTAATTATTCGAGCGATATGACGAGAACAATTCCGGTTTCGGGAAAATTCTCTGAAAGACAAAAAGCGGTTTACAATGCGGTTTTGAAAGTAAAAAATGAAGCTACCAAAATGTTGACTCCGGGAACACTTTGGAAACAATATCATATTGAAGTTGGTAAAGTTATGACTTCGGAATTACTTGGTTTAGGTTTAATTGACAAAGCCGATGTTCAGAACGAAAATCCGGAATGGCCAGCATACAAAAAATATTTCATGCACGGAACTTCTCATCATTTGGGATTAAATACGCACGATTATGGATTACTTCATGAGCCTATGAAAGCTAATATGGTTTTTACGGTTGAACCTGGAATTTATATCCCTGCTGAAGGTTTCGGGATTCGTTTGGAAGATAACGTTGTGGTTCAGGAAAAAGGAGAACCTTTTAACCTGATGCGTAACATTCCGATTGAAGTGGATGAAATCGAAAGTTTAATGAACTCATAATTCCATAATGAAAAAGATTTTTCTATTTGTTTTTCTGATGGTTTTAGGAAACGCTTTTGCTCAAACAGAAGGTTTTTCGACCAACAATGATTCGAGCAAAACCTATTATAAAACATTTGGTAAAGGCGAACCGCTTTTGATTATTAATGGTGGCCCGGGAATGAATAGTAATGGCTTTGAAAGCATCGCTAAAACATTGGCCGAAAGTCAGGAAACTATTATTTATGATCAACGCGGAACCGGAAAATCTAAATTGAAGGAGCTGAATTCAGAAACCATTTCGATGAAAGTAATGGCCGATGATATTGAGTCTCTAAGAAAACATCTGAAAATTAAAAAATGGAATATTCTGGGGCATTCTTTTGGAGGAATGTTGGCTTCGTATTATGCTACGGTTTATCCAAACAGCATCAATAAATTAGTTCTGTCGTCGTCTGGCGGAATTGATTTGACTTTACTGAAAACCGAAAATCTTATTGAAAGAAACTTGACTAAAGTCGAGAAAGATTCAATGAATTACTGGAATGATAAAATCGAAAAAGGCGACACAACTCACTCCGCACGTTTAGCACGAGGAAGGGCGATGGCACCGGCTTATGTTTACGATAAAAAATATGTCCCGATTATTGCGGAACGATTAACACAGGGGGATTCGAAAATAAACGGATTGCTTTGGGGCGATATGCAAAAAATCAATTTTGATTGCAAAGAAAAACTGAAAACCTTTAAAAATCCTGTTCTGATTATTCAGGGAAAAGAAGATGTTATTAGCAATCAAATTGGAGAATTGGCAAATAAAACATTTCCTAATTCAAAACTAATTTTGCTTGAAAATTGTAGGCATTATGGATGGCTTGATGCGAAAGAAAAGTACTTTGCAGATGTTAATTCCTTTTTAAAATCATAACAAAAACAAAACGGCTTTCAGAAATGGAGGCCGTTTTTCATTATAAAACCTATAATGTAAGCTCTTTAAGTCTTAAAATCGTTAAAGAAATGCTTAAAACCCTACAGTCTTTCTTATATGGTTTATGCTTTCTTATCTTTGCATTTTATAAATTAAAACACCATTTTGAAAACACTTCTATATAAAAACACAAAAATCTCTTATACTGATTCAGGTTCAGGAACTGCAATTGTACTGCTTCATGGCTTTCTGGAAAACAAAAAAATGTGGCAGGACTACGTTACCTTATTTTCAGAAAAACATCGTGTAATTACAATTGATTTATTGGGTCACGGCGAATCTGATTGTTTGGGATATGTGCATGCAATGGAAGATAATGCAAATGTAGTTCATGAAGTTCTGGAGCATCTAAAAATTGAAAAAGCAACTATTCTTGGACATTCTATGGGCGGATATGTTGGTTTGGCTTTCGCCGAATTATTCCCAAACAACATTCAGAAATTAGTTTTATTGAATTCTACATCTAAAGAAGACAGCGCCGAAAAGAAATTAAACCGAACTCGCGCCATTAAAGCCGTTAAACAAAACTATATAAACTTTGTAAGCTTAGCAATTGGCAATTTGTTCAGCGAAAACAACAGAACCCGACTGGCAGACGAAATCGAAAAAGTAAAAATTCAGGCTTTAAAAACTCCTCTGCAAGGAATCGTTGCTTCGCTTGAAGGAATGAAAATCAGAAAAGACAGAGAAGCGCTTTTACATAAAAATCTATTTCCTGTTTTATTAATTTTAGGAAAAAAAGATCCTGTTTTAAATTATGACGAAAGCGTCTCTCAAATCGAAGATACAACTGCCGAACTTGTTTCTTTTGAAGATGGACACATGAGTCACATTGAAAACAAAGAAGAATTAAAAACTGTTTTACTGGACTTTTTTCAGTAAAACAAAAAATATTGAAATCAAAAAAGGCCATTTCAAAATAATTTTGAAACAGCCTTTTTCTCATTTGTGGGGGCAAAATTTATCGTTAGTATCTTTTTTTTAATTTAGCCAAATAAACAGTTTACATCTTCAAAAACGTCGAAAACATACATTTGATCTGTGCTAATATAATTAAGATATCATTGTTTTCTATATTTATTTTTTGAGAGCGACAAAGGTATTTTTAAATACTATAATTGTCCAATAAATACTTGTTAAAAAAAAGGCCAAACCTAACCACTTGAGTTACTTTTATTTACACCCTAATATTTCCTTGTATTTAAAATAAATAACACAATAAATCTTAACAAAAAAGAAGATTTATCCAAAAAAAATAACAATCTAATTCAGATAATTAAATTATTTTCTTCGCATTTTACAAAAAAGAGGAGCTTGTAAGATAGCCTTTATTGATAAGATCGGTTTTTTCCTTCAAAATAAAAGTCTTGCCATCTTTAATCAAGACTAGTTGTGTCGCAATTTTGATTACGCTTTGATAATTATGATCTGTAATAATAATTCCTTTTCTAAGCGAATTTACCTTTATCATTTCATTTACCACATCGACCATTACAGGAGACAATCCATTGTACGGTTCGTCAAGTAAAATGAATTTTGCAGGATTAAAAAGTACAACTTTAATTTCCAGATAACGGAGTTCCCCACTTGATAAATGACTGATTTTTTTATCTAAAAGAGGTTGAATAAATTTATCTTCACAAAACCTATCTCTATTTTGTTTATCGATAGATAACGCAATCGCTCTTTTTACCAATAAGTGATTCGGAATATACTGTTCCTGATGCAAATAACTAATTTCATTTAATAAATTATTTGAATTGTTTTTTGAAACACCATCAATTCTTATACATTTTCCAGGGGCTGAAACAATTCCAAAAATAATCTTCAATAATGTTGATTTTCCAGAACCGTTTCGACCAAACAAACCAATAATATCCGAAGTTTCACATTTCAAATAAACATCAGAAAGCACTACTTTTTCACCAAATCTTTTCTGGATTCCGTCAACTTCAAGAATATGTTTTTTCAAAATAATTTCTTTATTAAAAACACAACAAGTCCCAAGAAAACTGCCGTACAAAAGGTCAAAAAATAACTAAGCAGCAAAAGAGGAATCTTTGCTATACCATTGTTTGAATAAAATAAGTACTCATTTTTTCGATACAATTCTTTGAATCCAATACTTACCAAAAAGCCAAAACTTAGAAATAGTATAAAAAAATAATCAAAACCACTCAGCAAAACAACAATACTACAAACGACCAAATTAATTACTAATGTGGATTTAAAAAACTCAAATATGTTATTTACTTTTCTGATCATCAGTCTATTTTTTCTTCAAAAGGAATATTCACATCAAAAATCTCCTTTAACAATACAACGATTTCTTCCAAATAATTGTTCAGGATTTCTTTTCCAACTATCAAGTCAAGCTCTTTTTCTTCTTTAAATCCAAAAGGCAAAAATCCGGACTTTAGGTTTTTAAACGAAATAATTCCAACTTCTACGGGAACATCACCCGCTTCTTTTTCAAACATAAAAGCATACGCCAGGACCTGAATTATTTTATCGTTTTTAATTTCCTGAGTTAATCCGTTCCAAGATTTCAATATTACATTCGTCTTTTCTACTTTACCGGTCTTATAATCGATGATTCTTATTTTTCCGTTACGTAACTCGATTCTATCGACATTTCCTTTTATAAGAACAGGGAATGGCAAATTTGGATGTTTTAGTTCCCTTTCGAAAGTTTTTTCTAAAGCAATAATTTGAATTGCATCTCCATTCTTAATTTCCTCCAATTCCATTTTTAAGAAATTAGAAACATTACGTTTTGCTACTTCAAAAGCCAAAAGATTCCTCCCTTTCTTGATTTCACCTTCTTTATAAACCAATTTAAACTGCTTCAGAACTTCATCATCTAACAATTTAAAACAATTGGAAATGTCTGTTTCAGAAATAAACTTACCAACAAAAGGATCATACAAAGCTTTTAAAGTTTCGTGAATTATAGTCCCCAAAGTGTTTAGCGCAATATTTTCTTCAACCTCTTCTACTTCTCGAATTCGAAGTATTTTTTGAAAATAAAAATCAATCGGATTCCTAATATAACTTGTCAATGCCGAAGGTGAAAAACCAGCAACAGCAATTTCTTTCAACCGTTCCATCACCGCTTCTGACTTTGGGACTATCATGGGTTGATATGCCGTTGTTGGCAAAACCGGATTGTAAATATCAAAAGTAAGATTATGCTTTTTTTGCTTTTCGACTTCAAGTTGCGTGATAAAACGACTTCGTTCACCCGCATCTAATCCATCATTTTCGGTATTATAAATCAGATAAATATTCTTAGCTCTTTGTAATAAATGATAAAAGTGATAGGTATAAATAGCATCTTTTTCTTTGAAAGTTGGCAAACCTAATTCGCGTTTTACATCATAAGGAATAAATGAATTTTGAGATTTTCCGGCCGGAAATTTCCCTTCATTCATAGAAGTAACAATAACAGTATCAAAGTCAAGAACACGACTTTCCAGAACTCCCATAATCTGTAATCCATGCAAAGGTTCACCTTCAAACGAGACTTCGGCTACATCGACAATCTGTTTGTAAATAGCATGCAATGTATCAATATTATCAATATAATGATGCTGCGAATAATAATTAATCAGTTTATTAATAACTTTAAAAACAGAAAAAACAAAAGCTTTTGCAATTTTCTCTTCTTCATTATCATTGCTGAAGTTTTCTTTTATCAAAAGTAAAATCGCAGAAATATTTTCTAAAACCGCCATAGATCCATTCTCCCATTTCAGGAATAATAAACCAAATAAAGTCGAAGACCCCGAATTAAGTTCAAGAATTCTATTATGAGTAATAAATGTATAGTTGTTCTCTTTGATAATCTTTACCAAATTGCCTGCATTTGCGTAAGGCTCTACCAAAGGATGTGTCAAAATATCTAAAACATCTTTATAATAAAAAACATAGCTATCGCCTTTTCGAGAAAGCGCATTAGTATGCATCTTAAATAATTTTGCAATCAATATTTGCGAAGGATTATTTTTTCCTGAATATCCCATTGTTATATTCAATGCTCCAACCGAAGCCGGTAATGAATACAAAATTGGCATCAATAAATTTTCTTCTCCAAGTACAATAGCCACTTTATCCAGCGATGTTGATGGATTATTATTGATTATATTTTCAATAATACTTCCGGCTAATTTTGCCTGACCAATGGTTTTTGGAGTTCCTATAACCTGAATGTTTTTAGACTGCGAAAAATCATCCACAATCCACTCAAAAGGATTCGATTTATAATGTTTCCAACTTTCTTTAAAACGACGAACAAAAAGCCCCGCATCATGATAGGGATCGTTTAGAAAGGTTTGATCAACATCCCAGTAAATCTTTGCCTGGTCCAATGCCAAAAGATGTTGTACAATTCTTTCTTCAGCAGCATTTAAAGCATTAAATCCTGCAAAAACAAAAGTTCTGTTTGAAATGGTATTCGAAAAGTGATTCAAATTATTTACAGCTTCTCTATAAATCAATCCTTGATATCCAATTGCTTTATTTAGCAAATGGTTATATAACGAATCGTAATACAAAGGCAAAAGTTTCCAGAAGTCTATATAATTTTCCAAAAGCTTGGTTTTATCTTCGACTTCAATACCCCACTTTTTAATATCTTCTATATCTTTCAAATAAGACAAAACATGTGAAGGTTCTAAAAGATAACGATCAATTTCATTAAAATCCTGCAGAAGGGTTTTGGCCCAATTTGCAAACAATTCAAATGATTGTTGATGCTGTTTTTCGGTAACAGATAAGTAAACTTCGTAGAACTCAAACAAAAGTTCAATCGAATCTACTGATCTAATTGATGCTACATCTTGCACAAAATCCTCAATACTAACAATCTCAGGAGCAAGAATCGTTTTTTTAGTTTCATTTTTCAATGCTTCTATCAAAAAAACTTTAGCTCTTTTATTCGGTAAAATAATAGTTGTATCAGCAAGTTTAGCCGAATAATCCTGAATTACGACAGCAGCAATTTTTTCTAGAAAAGAAGTATTTATCATTTGATAAAAATAAAAAAAGCCATTCAATTAAGAATGGCTTTTAGTATTTATTTAGAAAGTAAATTAGATTTTACCTTGGTATTTAGAACCAATGTGTCTAATTTCTGTTCTTCTGTTTTGTGCTTTACCAGCAGCAGTTTTGTTGCTTCCAATTGGTTGAGAAGAACCAAATCCTTTAGAAACTAAGTTCTCTGGATTAACTCCTCTTTCAATTAATGCATTCATTACAGCAGCAGCTCTGTCTTCAGAAAGTTTTTGATTCAATTTAGCAGAACCTGTACTATCAGTGTGTCCTTCAACAGAGAATTTCGCGTTTGGATAGTTTTTAAGGATTTCTTTAATTGCATCTAATCTAGCTGGAGTTTCTTTGTCTCCTGTTTTGAAAGTAGCTTTACCTGAGTTAAAGTAAACCGCTCTAGCTTGAACTTTAAGATCTTCTAAAGCTTCAGTAGTTACTTCAGGACAACCTCTGTTAGAAGCAGGACCGTAAACTGTAGGACAATCATCATCTTTATCAGCAACACCGTCTTTGTCAGCGTCTAAGAAAGGACAACCACCATTTTCTTTAGGACCAGCAACTGTAGGACATTTGTCATCTTTATCAGCGATACCATCACCGTCAGTATCAGGACAACCTTTTAAAGCAGCTAAACCAGCAACATCTGGACAAGCATCATCTTTATCAGCAATTCCGTCTCCGTCAGTATCAGGACATCCGTTTAATGCAGCTAAACCAAATACATCTGGACAAGCATCACTAGCGTCAACGATTCCGTCTCCGTCAGTATCAGGACATCCGTTGAATTGTTTTAAACCAGCAACATCTGGACAAGCATCATCTTTATCGTAGATTCCGTCTCCATCAGTATCTTTACCTCCGAATTTGAAAACTAAACCTGCAGTGTGTTGGAAAACAGATCTGTCAAGAGGTTTATCATCATTAGCAGCTACAGCCCATTTGTATTTTGTAGCAAGTTCAAGACCAATAGCATCTGTAAACCAGAAAGTAATACCAGCACCTGGGTTAACAGTTCCAAAACTGTTATCTCCGAAGAAAGTATAACCTCCACCTACAGATAACGAAGGATCAATGATTTTAGATTTGATTAATTCTTGGAAGCTATATTTTACTGTAGCATCAATTCCATAATACATCAAATCTCCAGGATTAGTTACAACATTACCTCTTCCATCATGCCCTGGAGCAGTTGGAGCAAAAGTAACCAATTTATCAATTTTGTTTACAGACCCTTGTAAACCAACAGAAAAACCATGTCCAACATATCTATTTACACCAATGTAAGATAATGAAGGAAGGATGTTCCAGTTGTCTTTTACAGCGAATGGCTGAGAAAAGTGTTGATCAAAGAAACCGCTTCCTGCATTGGAACTGGTTCTTGTATCAACTGCATTAACTCCAAATGAGATAGCCCATGGATTGTTACTGTCTTGTGCGTGAGAACTTAAACCCATCACCATCATCACAGCAACTAAAAGTTTGTTAAGATGTTTCATACTTAATTTTTTTAATTACAATTTAGTTAATTACAAGCAAAAGTAACACCAAATTTTTTAAATACAAAATGAAATGTTAAAAAAAACCTACAAAAATTTCACCAAAGTGGGAATTATATAACTTTTAACATTTGTCCCACTGATATAAAGGCATTTATAGCCTTGTCTAAATGCTCTTTTGTGTGCGCCGCTGACAATTGAACTCTAATTCTTGCCTTTTCTTTTGGAACAACCGGAAAAAAGAATCCAATAACATAAATTCCTTGCTTCAAAAGTTCATTTGCCATCGTTTGCGACAATTTTGCATCATATAACATAACCGGAACAATTGCCGAGTCACCATCAATAATGTCAAATCCGGCTTTTTTCATTCCTTCCTTAAAGTAGTTTGTATTCCACTCTAGCTTATCTCTTAATGTAGTATCTTTCTCTAAAAGCTCAAATACCTTAATAGAAGCACCTACAATTGCTGGTGCAAGTGAGTTCGAAAACAAATATGGTCTTGAACGTTGACGCAACAACTCAACAATCTCTTTTTTTGCTGTTGTATAACCTCCCATTGCACCTCCTAAGGCTTTACCCAATGTTCCTGTTATAATATCAACTCTTCCCATCACACCTTTTGCTTCAAGTGTACCTTTACCAGTAGCTCCAATAAATCCAGCAGCATGACATTCGTCAACCATAACCATTGCATCATATTTATCAGCCAAATCACAAATTTTGTCTAAAGGCGCCACAAGACCATCCATAGAGAAAACCCCATCTGTAACAATTAATTTAAAACGTGCTCCAGCTTCATTAGCTTTTATTAATTGTTGTTCCAAGTCTTCCATGTTGCTGTTTTCATAACGATAACGAGCCGCTTTACACAAACGAACACCATCTATAATAGAAGCATGATTTAAACTGTCTGAAATTATAGCATCATTCTCTCCTAATAAAGGTTCGAAAACTCCACCATTTGCATCAAAGGCCGCTGCATAAAGAATAGTATCTTCTGTACCATAAAAATCAGCAATCTTTTTCTCCAGAGTTTTATGAATATCTTGTGTTCCGCAAATAAAACGAACTGATGACATTCCGAAACCATGTGTATCCATAGCATCTTTCGCAGCCTGAATCACTTCCGGATGAGAAGAAAGTCCTAAATAATTGTTTGCACAAAAGTTCAAAACCTTTTCTCCTGTAGAAATCGTTATCTCAGCATCTTGCGCAGATGTTATGATACGTTCTTTTTTAAAAATTCCATTTTCTTCAATCGTTTGCAACTCACTTTGCAAATGTTCTTTAATTTTACCGTACATTTTTACATATTTAAAACGTTAAAAATTAACTACTTAGCAAAACTTAAGCTACGTTAATCCTTTAACATCTGATTAATTTTTTCACAAATTTACTACATCGATTTCTGTTCCTATATAGACGAGAGCTTTTTTTAACACTTTATAACCTAAATCTTCAATAGCATCCTGATATTCCTGAAGCTGCTGTGTGTATTTAGAATTAGCCGCTCCAGTTTTATAATCCAAAAGGTAAGCCTCATTATTTTTAGAGATCACAATTCGGTCCGGTTTCAAAATCTTTCCTTCTTTTTGAACAATTGTTTGCTCGTTTAAAATTGAATAATTTCCATCAAAGCAAAAACTCAATTCAGAATGATTTACAATTTCTTTTAATGTCTTTAAAACCTGATCAACCTGATCAACTTTAATCAAACCATTCTCAAGAGCTTTTATAACTGCCAAATCAACATCTGATTTATCTTTAACAAAAGCTAAAATCTCATGTACAACATTACCATAAGATATTGCTTCTTGCTGATGTGTTCCCCACATTAAAGCTTCTCGCTGAGCAATTTTTATATTTTTTGGATTCAAAACCTCTGAAACTACAGGAATCGGTTTTACCAAATCAACAGATTTACCCGAAATCGAAAGCCTTGTTTTATTCCCAAAATCATATTCTAGTTTTTCAGGATCATAAATCCCCTGACTAATTAAATATTTAATAAAAAAAGAAGCCATATTATTTGGAAACTCCCCATCTTTTCGTTCTTTTAACGATTGAGAAATGACATACAACTGTTCTTCTGCACGAGTTAACGCCACATACAGAACATTTATATTATCAAGTAGCTCTTCCTGCTTTTTCAAATTAAAAACAACCGAAGCATTTTCTCCAAAACCTTCAACCGCACTACTATTATCAATTAAAGCCTTCGGAACATCTAAATCAACATCTTCTGTATCGAGCCATAATTTATCTTTTGGCTTTCGATTATAATCTTCTTCTGCAAAAGGCATAATAACCACTGGAAACTCCAAACCTTTTGACTTATGAATAGTCATAATTCTCACTGCATTGTTTCCTTCCGGAGACGGAATACTAAATCGTTCACCGTTTTTATCCCAAAAATATAGAAAATCAGCGATTCCGGCTTGATTCCTAATATCTCTTTCTAAAACAATATCAAGGAAAAACTGAATATATCCATTCCCTTCTTCCGGAAGCACAAACTTCGAAATGATAATTTCAACCGCTTCGTACAATGACTTTTTACGAACATTTTCAAAAGAAAGCGAAACATCAAAAGTTAAAAGCCATTTTTCAAAATCAGTTTCAAGTCTTTTTGCCATTCCCATTGCAATAAAATCATGGATTGGCATATTTGTTTCTTTATGAGTTGCCAGGAAATGCAAAAAATTAGCTTTCGATTCTAAATCGGCACTATTATTTAGGTACTTCAGCAAATAAACAATCAATCGAACTTCTGTCGCATTTTGAATCATCAAGGTTTCTGAAGACAAAAGCGGAATATTCTGTTGTGTCAAATAATTTGCAATCGCAATTCCCTGATCTCGTTTTCGAGTCAAAATTACAATGTCTTTATATTCAAAACCTTCACGAATTACTTTTTGAATTGTATTGAGAGTTGCCACAACATAAAGATCTGACTTCTCGACAACTTCTTCTTCATCGGCATCACTTTTCTCAATTATCGGAAGAAAAGAAATATTTACATAACCGCCTTTTTTTGAATTTGAGTTCTGAAAACTATGATTTTCATACAAATCTTTATAATCTTCATTTGTAAATTCAGTTGAAAGCAGTTTAAAAAAAGCATTATTAAAATCAATAACTTCGCTATAACTTCTATAATTTGTATCTAAATGCCTAATTTCTTTATCGGGATTATTGAACGGATTTACATCTTTACTTAACTCGATAAATTGTTCTGCTTTCCCTCCGCGCCAACGATAAATAGATTGTTTAGGATCCCCAACAATCATTAAAGTTCCTTTATTTCCGTAATCATCTAATCCGGAAAGCGAATTATCAATTAACGGAATCAAGTTCTGCCATTGCATCTCTGAAGTATCCTGAAATTCATCTATAAAAAAATGACGGTAACGTTCACCCAAACGCTCATAAATAAAAGGCGCAGGCTGATTCTGGATTTCACGATGAATGATCACATTAAATTCAGATATTGATAAAATGTTTTGTTCAGATTGAATCTTAGCCAACTCATTACTTACTGTATTAAGGAGCGAAAGTGGCGTTATATTTTTTAGAAAGGCTTTGTAAAAATCTCTCTTTTCGAATTTTTTATAGATTTTTTCCAAAGTCTGAAGAAGCTCCGGAATTATATTTTCAATTAAAGCCCTGTCTTTGGCCGTTTTATTAATGGCAATATCATCAAATTCATGAAATGTTTTATTTCTAGGATTAAACTTCCCATCACGAATACTTTCTAAGTGATTCGGAAAAGTTCCCCTTGAAAATGATTTTAAATCAATGCCATTTTTATCAATTAAAGAAAGTGCTTCTGTGGCAAAATTTTCATTTTCAGATTCCAGATCCTTACACAAAACCAGCATTTTCTTTTTTATCTCAACAAACTCTTCAATCGATTTGTCCTGAAAATGCAAAATCTCATTTCGATTATTTTCATTCAAAACCAATCTGCCGGTTTCCAGAATTTCACGCGAAACGTCCCAACTTTTATCGTCGTCGGTTTTCTCCATCGTGAAATCAATTAGCAATTTTGTCAAAGTTTCATCTTGCCCCGCTTGAGCGATAATTGCATCAACAGCCTCAATCAATAAATTTTCAGTATCCAATGTAACTTCAAAAGTCATTGGCAAATTTAAGTCGTGCGCAAAAGCACGAATTACTTTGTGCGTAAATTTATCGATTGTAGAAATATCAAAAGCAGCATAATTATGAATTAGATGCTTGATGATACTTTGAGATTTTGTTTTGATTTTAATTATCGAAAGCCCCGTATCACGAGACAAATCCTCCATTAAATCGACCGCTTTTACAGAAGGTTCGTCTTTTGCAAATTCAGACAAACTCCCAACAATACGGCTTTTCATTTCGTGAACCGCTTTATTGGTAAAAGTTATTGCCAGAATATTTCGATAAGCATCGTTTTTTGGAGAAGAAAGAATAATTTTAAGATATTCTTTAACCAAAGTATAGGTTTTTCCTGAGCCTGCCGATGCATCATATATAGAGAAAGACGGACTTTGCATAGGTTTGGTTTTTCGTACGGTAAAAATAACATAATAAATGTTAAATCCCAATAATGAAAAATTCCAATATCTGCGTGCAGTAAATACAAATCCCCAATAATATAAAATTCCAAATTCCAATATTTGAAGCGTTTATTGCTGCAGATATTGGAATTTGGAATTTTATATTATTGGAGTTTTTTAATTTATGTCGTTTTTGGGAACGCTCTTTTATTGAAAATCAGTAAGATTCCAACTCCTGTGGAAATCGCCATATCGGCTACATTAAAAATAGCATTAAAGAATGCAAAATGTTTACCTCCAAAAAATGGTAACCAAGTTGGAAGGTTTCCTTCCCAAATAGGGAAATAAAACATATCTACAACTAAACCATGAAACCATGACCCGTATGGAGTTGGCGAAAAAAATGTTGCCAGGTTATGCGTACTGTCATCGAAAATTACTCCGTAAAACACCGAATCAATAATATTTCCGGCAGCACCGGCAAAAATCAATGCAATAGCAACAATTAAATAAGTAGACTGACGCTTTTTTATAGTATCAGATAACCAATATCCAATTCCGAAAACAGCAAAGATTCTAAAAACAGTCAAAATCAATTTCCCGTACTCTCCCGGAATCTTAGTTCCCCAAGCCATTCCTTCATTTTCAATAAAATGAATTCTAAACCAATCTGCAATTACAACTTCTTCACCTAAAACAAAGTTTGTTTTTACATAGATTTTCGAAAGTTGATCAACAATTAAAACTAAGAATATAAGGAAATACGCTTTTCGTAATGACATTTCATGAATTTTTGATGCGCAAAAATAACAATTTAATCAAAAAAAACGCCCCTAGTAGAGCGTTAATTCTTTTGTAATAAAATCAAACTGGGTTTAGCTTAGTTTTAATTCCCGATAAGCCTATTTCTTTACAACTGGTTTAGCTGGTGTTTTTGGGCTATCAGCAAAGAAATCTGATATCGACTTAAGCAATCCTTTACCCTCTTTTCCTGCGACAGCTTTTTTGGCCTCAGCCTTTTTTACATCAGCCTTGAATTTAATACGAATCTTTTCAAATTCTTTCATTCTATGCTCAACATCAGAACTAACCTCTTTAAATTTCAATACTTTAGCCATAGTACAAGTTGTTTATAGTAAATAATAAAATTATTAATGTTTTGGTATTACAATGATACATAATTTAATTTATATTTGTTAATAAAAATTAACACTTGTTTAGCTAAAAAAGCTATATTTATCACTCATAAGACACGATAATGAATTATTTTCAACAACTCTCCTAAATCCTACAAAATATATGAATGAAATCACTACTACCTTAAACGCTTTTTTAGTTAACACAAAAGCTAGCGCTGCATTAATTCTAAATGGAAAAGGAAAACTAATCACATCTCTTCATCTCGATTACGGAGACAGCATTGCAGCAATGAGTGCAGCAATTTTATCTATGAGCGAAAAATTTTTAATCGATTTAGACAAAGGCGCGTTAAAACAACTTTTTTTAAGAACCTCTGAAGGTGTTGTTATTGGAAATAAAATAAGTGGTACAAATTTTATAATTGCTTTTTCTAAAGACGGAAGCAATCTTGGTTTATTAATGCGATCAACCGATGAAGTAGCAACCGAATTAAGTAAGAATTCCCTATTAAAATAACATAAATCTATTAACCCAACAAACCCACTAAATTATGAGCAACGACTTCTTAAACGTGTTTTTAAATGAGATGAAAACTAACGTAAACGGTTTTATAGCAGTAGCTGTAACCGAAATTGAATCAGGATTAAGCTTTGGTAACTTAACAGTAGAACCTGGTTTTGACCCTGAACTTGCAGCAGCTTACAATCTAGAAGTTGTAAAGGCAAAATTAAGCGCCGTTAAAGCGTTAAATTTAAACCAGGAAATTGAAGATATTTTGATTACACTTTCTAATCAAATTCACATTATCGACATTTCGCCAAACAAAAAATTCATGATTTATCTTGCGGCAGACTCTACTAAAGCAAATTTAGGAATGACAAGAGCTATTTTAAGAAAACACAAATTAGAACTAGAGAAAAACTTAGCTTAATCTCTGTTTTCATTAATTAGAACTGTTCAGATTATGGACAGTTCTAATTAAAATATAACATTCAAACTTCAATTCTCCTGTTTTTTACTCTTCTTACAAAAAAAGCACCTGATAATTTCGCTTATTTTGAATAATTATAAACAATTTCTCTCAAAAATAAAAAGCTCAATCTTTAAACAGCCTCGCAAAAGATTAAACAAAAAAAACGCCCCTAAAAGGAGCGCTTATTTTAATTTAAAGATATATTATCGTTGCAAATTTTTAGCTTCGATACTCATTGTAGCATGAGGAACGATTTTAAGCCTTTCTTTGCCAATTAATTTACCTGTTACTTTGCAAATACCATACGTTTTGTTTTCAACACGGAATAAGGCGTTTTTTAGGTCGCGTATAAACTTCTCTTGTCTGATTGCTAACTGTGAGTTAGCTTCTTTAGACATTGTTTCGCTTCCTTCTTCAAATGCCTTAAAAGTTGGAGAAGTATCATCTGTTCCGTTATTCAAATCGTTCATGTAAGCACTTTTTATTAAATCCAGATCGGCTTGTGCTTTTTGTATTTTAACTTGAATTATTTCTTTGAACTCTGCTAAATCAGCATCAGAGTATCTTGTAATTTCATCTATCATGGTATTTATATTATTTTGAAATTAATATCAATGTTTTAATATCATCAAATTCAATTTCTGTGCCGTTTTCTAAAGCGTCAACAAAAACCAAATCTTCTGTTAATGTCTCAGACTTAATATAGTCTTCATTTTTCAGAATTGCTTCTTCTAAGATACCGCTTCTTTTTATTTGAATTTTTATTTTATCAGTAACTTCAAATCCAGAATCTTTACGGATATTTTGAATCCTGTTTACTAATTCTCTTGCGATACCTTCGTTTTTCAATTCTTCAGAGATTGTAATATCAAGCGCAACTGTTATTCCGTTTGAGTTTGCAACCAACCAACCTTCAATATCCTGAGATGTTATTTCGACATCTTCTAATGATAAAGTTACATTATTTCCAGCAATAACAATATCTAGCGTGCCTTGCTTGTCTAACTGGTTAATCTGATCCGCCGAAAAAGACTGTATTTCTTTGGAAATCAGACCCATATCTTTTCCAAAACGTGGTCCTAATGCCTTGAAATTAGGCTTAATTTGTTTTACCAAGATACCAGAATCGTCATCTAAAAGTATGATTTCTTTAACGTTTACTTCTGCTTTTACAAGCTCAGAAATAGCTTCAATTTCAGCTCTCTGATTTTCGTCAAGTACCGGAATCATTACCTTTTGCAACGGTTGACGTACTTTAATCATTTCTTTCTTACGAAGCGATAAAACCAAAGACGAGATGGTTTGCGCTTTCTGCATTTTGCTTTCTAACGTTTTATTAACAAAGTTTTCGACAAATTTTGGGAACTCAGCCAAGTGAACACTGGTGTATTGCTCGGTTTGTGTCGAAATCGTTAAATCGCGGTACAGTTTATCCATGAAAAAAGGAGCGATCGGCGCGCTTAATTTACTTATTGTCAATAAACAAGTATAAAGCGTTTGATAAGCTGCAATTTTATCGTGTGCATATTCTCCTTTCCAGAAGCGACGACGACATAAACGAACGTACCAGTTACTCAAATTCTCCTGAACAAAGTCAGAAATAGCCCTTGCTGCTTTCGTAGGCTCATAATCCTGATAACATTCATCAACAAATTTTATTAATGTATGTAATTCAGACATGATCCATTGATCAATCTCCGGTCTTTCGTTTAACGGAATTTCCGCTTCAGCGTATTTAAAACCGTCAATATTGGCATATAACGAGAAGAATGAATAAGTATTATATAGTGTTCCGAAGAATTTACGACGAACCTCAGCAATTCCTTCAAGATCAAATTTTAAATTGTCCCAAGGATTTGCGTTCATAATCATATACCAACGTGTGGCATCAGGACCATATTGTTCAATAGTTTTAAAAGGGTCTATAGTATTCCCTTTACTCTTAGACATTTTTATTCCGTCTTTATCTAAAACTAAACCATTCGAAACTACATTCTTATAAGCTACTTTATCAAAAACCAAAGTTCCGATTGCGTGTAACGTATAAAACCATCCACGAGTCTGATCGACACCTTCTGCAATGAAATTTGCAGGGAAATCTTTATTCTCGTCAATTTTATCTTTATTCTCAAAAGGATAATGCCATTGGGCGTAAGGCATTGCTCCTGAATCAAACCAAACATCAATTAAATCACTTTCGCGCTTCATTGGTTGGCCTGAAGCCGAAACTAAAGTTATTTGATCGACTACATTTTTATGCAAATCGATTAAATCATAATTAGATTCAGACATATTTCCGATTTCAAAACCTTTAAACGGATTTTCTTTTTGAAAACCTGCTTCGATAGATTTTTCGATCGCATTGTACAATTCTTCAACAGAACCAATAAGAACTTCTTCTTTTTTATCTTCTGTTCTCCAAATTGGCAACGGAATACCCCAATATCTAGAACGAGATAAATTCCAGTCGTTGGCATTTTTCAACCAATTTCCAAAACGTCCTTCACCAGTAGACTTAGGTTTCCAATTGATAGTTTCGTTCAGGTCGAACATTCTATCTTTTACATCGGTTACTTTAATGAACCAAGAGTCTAGTGGATAATATAATAACGGCTCATCAGTTCTCCAGCTGTGTGGATAACTATGTACGTATTTTTCTACCTTAAAGGCTTTATTTTCTTCTTTTAATCGAATAGC
Source organism: Flavobacterium sp. JAS (assembly GCF_020991455.1). Classification (GTDB taxonomy): domain Bacteria; phylum Bacteroidota; class Bacteroidia; order Flavobacteriales; family Flavobacteriaceae; genus Flavobacterium. The sequence continues at coordinate 198,650 of NZ_JAJMOX010000006.1, read as the reverse complement.
AATTTCAACATCTACAGAACGCTCTGGCGCCTGACCTGCATCATAATATTCATTTTTCACATATTTTCCGGCAAGATCACCCATATGTGAAGTAAATCTTCCTTGTAAATCTACTAAAGGAACTGGTGTTCCACTTTCGTCCAAAACCAACATTGGCGGCACTTCCGGCTTAGCTTCTTTTGCTACTTTAGCATCATCTGCACCAAAAGTTGGAGCGGTATGCACAACTCCTGTTCCGTCTTCTGTCGTAACGAAATCTCCGGCAATTACTCTAAATGCATTTTCCGGATTTTGATAAGGTAATACGTATGGCAATAATTGTTCGTAACGAATTTCTACTAAATCAATTCCTTTCGCTTCCGCTAAAATTTTATACGGAAGTTGTTTGTCGCCATTTTTTACTTTGTCAAAATCAGCATCATCTTCACTTGCAAAAAATCCTTTTCCGAATTGTTTTCCAACTAAATTTTTAGCTAAAACAACATTGATTGGCTCAAAAGTATATTGATTGAAAGTTTTTACTAAAACGTAATCGATTCTAGGTCCAACTGTCAAAGCTGTATTTGACGGCAATGTCCAAGGAGTTGTCGTCCAAGCCAAGATATGAATATCACCAAAACCTTGTAAAAAGCTTGGCAATGTTACCGGCAAAGTTTTAAATTGTGCTACAATCGTAGTATCCGTAACATCTCTATAAGCTCCTGGCTGATTTACTTCGTGAGAAGACAATCCTGTTCCTGCTTTTGGAGAATATGGTTGAATCGTGTATCCTTTGTATAACAAACCTTTATCATAGATTTGTTTCAAAAGCCACCAAACAGACTCCATATATTTTGGTTTATAAGTTACATACGGATCTTCCATATCTACCCAATATCCCATTTTTTCGGTCAAATCATTCCATACGTCAGTATAACGCATTACGGTTTTTTTACACGCTTCGTTATATTCTTCGATCGAAATTGTTTTACCAATATCTTCTTTTGTAATTCCAAGTTCTTTTTCGGTACCCAATTCTACAGGCAATCCGTGAGTATCCCAACCCGCTTTTCTTTTTACCTGAAAACCTTTTTGAGTTTTATATCTGCAAAAAATATCTTTAATCGCACGTGCCATCACGTGGTGAATTCCCGGTAATCCGTTTGCTGAAGGCGGACCTTCAAAAAATACGAAAGGCTCTGCTCCTTCGCGAGTAGTTACACTCTTTTCAAATATATTTTCTTTCTTCCAAAAATCAAGTACTTCTGACGCTACTGTTGGCAAGTCAAGTCCTTTGTATTCAGTAAATTTTGTGCTCATTTTATCCTTTTCTTAAACGAGGTGCGAAAGTAAGGAATTTTGGATTATTGACCATCAATTTATTGAAATTTCACAAACTTTTGTTGAGATAATAGATACAAAAACAAAAGAATTGATTAGTTTCTGGTACTAATCTCAAAATTTTGAGTTAATAATCCAAAAACCAATCAATTCTTGTTATTCTTTTTTTAGAATGTAAAAGACTATTTAAAACTTCCGAAATAAACTTCTTTCATGAAAATTCTATTTCCAAAAACAGCATTTACTTCGACTTTTTCACGATTTTCCTGATAGGAAGTATCTCCGTAAAAATCTTCTATTTCATAATTAATTTTATGCGGAATTTTTCCTGAATTTAAAGTTGCTACAGGGCGATAATCTTTGAAAAGCTTTCGCTCAAAAAAACTTTTATTCCCGTCATCAAATTCTGTTCTTTCTGTTGCAACAATCGAGAAATCCTCTTTATCAACAAAAAGATGATAATCTGTTTTAGGAATGGTTCTATTGCTTGTGTTTAAGGTTTTTTCGAAATAATTAAAATGATAACACAATTTTCCGTCAACCATTTCGTCTTGCAACAGCTCTAGCTTATTCCATAAATCAAGTCTAAAAGCAGTTAAAAAATTGACCGGATCCAAATTTGCCGAAAGATTACTGTACGTGTATGTTGGCAATTTTGCCCATTTGGCTTCCACTCCGCTTTCGCGATCACTATGACTCCATGCTTCTGGCCCATTTACGATTTCATAATAGGTTTCCGGCATTTTCTTCTTCAAAAGATAATTTGATGTCGTTGCCCATCTTTCTTCTGTGTGAGGTATATTGCTATCTTCTAAAGTAAGCTTAGAGATCAAATGCGTTTTCTCTACTTTTTTCAAAACATCACTTCCTCCTAAATTGGCAATGATTTTCGCTAACAAATCCGGATTAGATTGATAGGCAATAGAGTCAAGCATATTCTCTCTTTGAATTTTACTTTTTTCTAAGGCTGCAGCTCTATTTTCTTTTTCAAGATTCCAATCAGCTTCCTGACGGTCAATTTTCTCAAAAAAAGCTAATCTTAATTCTTCTTTTTCTTCGGCAATTTTTAAACCTAATTTTTTAAGCTCTGCAAAACGAGGTGTATGGCTTCTTATTTTTTTATCTGCAAAAAAGCCTTGATTAACTCTTTCGATAATTGTAGATCCTCTCGAATCTTGTTTGTCATTTTCAATTAATAAATTGGCATACTGCAAAGCTTTTTCTTTGTTTTCAAGTAAAAAATAAATTTCAGCCAAATTGTTGGTAACTATAAAACGAATATCTTCATTTGCCGGAGAAAGCGGGTATTTAACCAACAAGCTTTCTAAATACTGCAAATGTGGTGTTAGTAATTTCTCGTCTAAACCTTTCTCAAGAGTTACTTTCTCCATCTGAGCTGTAATTTCAGTCTCAAAGGCAAGCATTTGTTTGTATTCTGAATGTCCTTTTGAAGTTACAAACTCAAATTTTTCCTTTACTACATCAGTTGAATACCCAAATTTATAATTTAAAAAATCCTGGATTCTTATTGCTGCTTTGTAGACAACATTATCAAACCCAAGTCCCACATCACTGTAATCTGAGTCCTTAACCGCTGCCTTTACTTTTTTGTCATGCTCTGAGGCTGCAATTTTCAAAGCGCCCAAACTATTTCCCACACTTACTGAATAGGAATCTGAACCTCCAAAATCCTTAGTCAATATAATTTTATCGCCATACTTAACATCCAGTTTTACATTATTTATATAGTTAGAATGCGCATTATAAGTCCAACGATTTTTATCCTTATCATACACACTATCAATTTGAGTGTCTGTATATCTGGGCATAGCAAAGGTCAAATAAAGCTTAAGCTTTCCGTTTACCGGATCTTTTATAAATCCATCAATATTAAAAAAATCCTTCTTTAAATTAGTTTCTTCTTCCTGCAGCGATTTATCCATTTGGTAAAAAGCCGTTTGCGTTAATACGTTATCAAGTGCTGGAAACTCTGAATATCTAATTACCGGAATTTTAAATTTCTTTGTTTTTGAATTTATTTTTTCTTGTGCCTGAATCGAACCAATTACAAGCAAAGCAATTAAGAGTAGTATTTTTTTCATAGGCAAAAAAAAGCCATCAGAAATAAATCCTGATGGCTTTGGGGTTTTATTGTTCTTATTTTTTATTAAAGATCTGAATAGATTTATCCGAAACATAAAAAATGTTTTGTGTTGCAGGATCTACTTCATAAACCGGTTTATTGTTTGTAAAAATAATTTTATCAACCTCAACTCCGTCTACTTTACTCACTTTTACAAGAATTTTTTCTCCAGTCTCTGCTTTTGCAAAAATATAAGAGTAATCTCTGTTTTGCTTCATTGCATTAAAACGAGAATTAAATTTAGCTGCGACAATACCAAGAGCTACAGATCCGGCTGCATAAGCGTTTGCCTGATCTTTATTCGTTTGATCTTCTTTCTTCAAAACTGAAGTTCTCATATTTCCATCAGAATCACGGTAAGTCATTGTTACTTCTGAACCTTTAACGTCGCTTACTCCTGAAGCAACTCCTAAACCGATACTTCCAACAATGGCAGCACTTTTTATAAGACGTCTTGTTCCTTCTCCAGGTTGTGTATAAGTAAGGTGATATTTGATTGTTCCATCCATATTAACTCCCATTACTTCAAGTGGTCCTGAAAGCACAACTCCCCAAGGGAATAATTCGATACTGTTTAATTCTTTTTCTTTTTTGATATTTACTTTAGCAAATGGCTCTGGCTTATCACTAATGCTTGGATCAAATTTGTATAATTTCTCGTCATTATATACTAAGTAAGAATTTGTAGCTTCGTCATAAGTTGGTAAAACCGGACGGTCTTTATCAAATTGAATATTACGTTTCCAAAGTTTAGCTCCAGTTTTGTAGTCAACCATGTTTCCGTAAGTTCCTGTAAGGTACATTACTTTTTCACCAACTTTTCCTAAGTAGTAAATTGGATCTTCTTTATCATCAGAAATTTCGATGAATTTTTTCCAAAGTTTCTCTCCGTCTTTGTTGATCAACATCATTTCGTTTTCAGCAACATATAAGAAATCCTGATCGATTGGAATTACTCTTTTCAAACCATCTCCACGTGCATCTTTTTTCCAGATTTTTTCACCTGTTTTTAGGTCAAAAAAGTTAAACCCACTATAATGAGCTACTAATATTTTTGTTCCCCAATCTTCAAGATAAACAACTCTTTTTGTTTTGATTGATTCTTTCCAGATACTTTTTCCTGTTTCTGTATTCAAAACATTCAAATATTGTTTATTCGAAAAAGTTCCAGTGTTATTCACTACAACAATATTTTTATCATTTTGAGTTAAAAAGAATTTTGAATAATCTTCTTCTCCTTTCCAGTTTAACTTTCCGGTAGCTCTATCAAACGAATATAATTTTCCGTACAATAAATAGTAAATTACAGATCCGTGTACTGTAGCAACGTTTGTATTTACTGACTCTCTAAAAGAGAAGCTAAATAATGACTTCGCTTTATCTACAGTAGTATTCCATTTTAATTCGCCAGTCGTCATATCCAATAATGCAATTGCCATGTCGCCATCTTTTTTCAAAGTAAGCAAATACTCATTTGTCTCAGGAATAAAATCTGATTGCGTTACCCAAAAAGATTCTTTTGATGAGTTATAAACCACTTTACCAGTATCAGTATTAATGATAATGTACTTATTATTAATGTAAGCTTCAACATAAGGGCTTCCGGCAACGCTAGTTAAAGCACTTTTATCATCAAAAAGCTTTGTAAGATCAGTATCGCCTATGATAGTCAATGCTGATTTACCTCCAAAATCATCTTTGGTCAAAGTCCATACAACTTTTTTAGTTTCAGGATCTAAACCTTTAATCGTTCCTCCTTCATTAAAAACAACAATTCCTGTAATTCCATTTTGTACCATATCTTGTACAGCATTCTCTGTCTTAACTATTTCGTCATATTTCCTTTGGGAAATAGCCGAAACGCTGACTAATAAAAGTAAAATAATCGAAAACGTAATTTTCTTCATGGTAGTTTTTTCTTTAAAATTTTAATAATTAGGCTGGGGATCTTTTTATGGAATTAACTTATTAAAAAATAATTTAATAAAAATTCACTGCACAAATATATAAAAATAGGATTCGATTTTAAGAAAATATTTCCCTCAAAACGTCTAAGGATTTTGGCTTTTTGAAACCGTCTAAATGGAAGCTGTAATAATCAATCAGAATCTTTAATAAAGCCTGTCTTTCGACCACATTAAAGACTTTATGAGCGTTGTCGAATTTCAAATCTATTAACTTTTTAAACAGGTTTGTTTCGTGTTCTGTAAGTGCACTTAAGCCGTGAAAAGGTGTAAAAATACCTTCTATCATTTCAAAATAAGGCAAATTAATCTCTGAATCGTCCGGATAAAATCCTAAATATTTGGTAGCTTCTAAAAGTAATATTAAATGAAAATTAGAAATTTCATCATGATGGTCAAGCCATGTCAAAGCGGTTTCTAGAAAAACAAAAAGGGATTCGTTTTTTTCTTCTTCCTGAATGGAATAATGCAACATTTCGGACAGAAACATTACCATCGTACTTTTGACCAGATCAGTATGAATACTCTGAAAAGGAACAGCAACTTTAATTTCTTTAAAGTTTTCCAGAGTGCCTTTATTTTTATGAACCGCTTCAATTTCAAGAATAGACAAGGGTTGGAAGTAAGCAATTTTCTGACTTGCCTTTCGACTCGAAAAAGCATCGCGCACAAAATAAGATTTCAAGCCATTTGAAAGCGTAAAACACTTAACGATCAGACTTTTTTCCTGAAATTTTAATGACGAAATTACTATTGCTTTGGTTTTGACAAGCACTATTTAGATTATTAGATTGTTAGACTTTTGACTATATAAATTCACTTAGATTATTCAGACTACAACAATTATCTAATTATCTCAATTGCCACATTATCTAATTACCTAATTATCATTACTTTTTTAACTTTGGTTTCGCTGCCATCTTCGGCAGAGATAAAAACCATATAAACTCCCGAAGCTACTTTATATCTGCCAAAAGCAGTTGTATCCCATTCTATCGTTCCTCCTGTCGAAGTGGTTTCGTAAACTAAATTACCTTCGATATCTGTGATTTTTACATTGGCTTTATCAATTAATCCGGCCACTTTTACTGTTCCCGAAAAGTTTGGACGAACGGGATTTGGATAAATATATACGTTATTCAAATCTTCGTTGGCGCCTGTTGCAATTCCTTTAAAAGAAATCATTCCTTTTGTTGTTGCAATAAAAACTTCGCCCGTTGCACTATTAATTTTAACATCGTTTATGGCATTACTTGGCAACGGAGAATTGCTTATCGTAAAATGATATTTTGTTTCCTGACCGTTTGGCGATACCATAAAAATTCCGGAATCAGCCGTACCAATCCATTTGTTGTTTGATCCGTCGACTGCGATTGAAGTAATAAACTGCTCGTACAATAATTCCTGAGGCAAATTATCTTCCATTATAATAATAGGATTTGCTTTTAACTGGCTTTCTGTTTGAAAACTTCCAACATTAGATAAAACTCTTAATCCTTTTGTTGTTCCTATCCAAAGCTGATTTTTAGTATCAAGCGCCACAGATCTCACATCGGCAATTGGTAAATTCCCTAAATCTGCACCAAAAGTCATTTTTTTGAATGTATTTGTACTTTCATTAAAACCAATTACTCCATCATTGCTCGTTGAAATCCATTTTGTGTTATTTTTATCAATAACAATATTGGCATAACTCGTCGTTTCTGCATTATTAAGAATTAAACTTGTGGCATAACTTCCCCATTGACCATTTGCTTTTAAAACCTTCAAACCGTTCTTAATTCGGCTATTGGTTACCCATAAATTACCAGATTTATCAAAAGCAGTTCCGTTAATACGAACATCTATATAATTTGGCCCTTCGTAGGCTATAGACTCTAATCCGCTATTTTTTTGATTGTATAAAAAATTCGGAACATCATCTTCTATTTTTAATAGTCCTGAAAAAAAAGAACTGGCATAAACTTGTTTTTCATTGGCAGGATTCACAATAACCCGGGTTATCGACTGTGCATCATAAACTTCTGAATACGGAATATTCAACCAACCTGATGTATTGTATTTACTAACGCCATAACTGTCTAATGGATATGGATTATAATAGGTATCATAATCTCCATAAACTGCCCAAAGCGCATTTGGAGTAACATCTAATGAGAAAACATTATTTCGGATTGGCCCCGTTGGTGTATTTTCTGTAAAAGCCGAAATTCCTGCAAGCGTCGAGGAGAATAATCCTTTTTCTTTTGTTCCAATATAAATTAAATCGCCAACAGCCGTTGTACAGGTAAAATTTAAATTATTGCTCAAAACCTGCGTATTTGTAATTTGACGACTCAAAACCATTTGATTGTTATAGACGTAAACCGAATTTGGTATGGTAATAAACAAATTATGATTTTTGGCTCTCATATCTGTAGAAGGCTGTGGAAGCTGTAAAAACCCAATAAATGTACTGGAGTTAAAACGATGAATATAACCGCTTGAATTTATAGCTATAAGTTCTGTATCTAAAGTTTCGACACTTGACCAATCTCCCGGATTTACAATAGTCCATTGTTTATAATCAATCAGATTTGCATTTGTACTATCGGCTTTTCTAATACCGCTTGAAGTTGCGGCGTAAATAAATCCGTTAAAAAAAGTGGTTTGTTTTACGCTGATTTCCGCGCCATTGTCTCCAATAAAATAAGTATCTCCAAATTTCGAAGTCGTCAAATTAAATTGCACGATTCCGAAATCGCAAGAAACATAAAGCAAACCATTGTGCTCCATAAAATGATTCACTTTTTTAAGATTTGCAGGTAGTTGTTTATTAATGATATCAACTACTTTTAGCATACTCCCATCGGTTTCATTGACAACGATAATCAAACCGTTTTCGTAACCTACAATAGTTTTTTTGAATGCTTCACTATAATAAACTGCCGAAATAGTCTGACCAGAAAGTCCGTCGACTGTAGTAGTTGTTTTAACAACATTTGTAGCTGCATTTTTAGTGAATAAAGCATTCTCTGAAGCAGCAAAAACCGTGGTCGAAGATTCTGAAATATCTTTTATTTCGTTAAACGAAAAATAACCTTGCCAAGACAATTTACTTTGCGCAAAACTAAATTGAAACAACAATAAAAATAAAATATACAGAAAGCTTCTCTTCATTATTTAATGTATTCGGATAGACAAATATACTACAAACGAAAGTATTTGATTTTTGTTCTTCTTTAAAATAAAAATCATTTTCTTTCTATATAGATTCGCCAGGAATTCGTGGCGAAAAACAAAAAAGCCCTCATCTTTCGTTTCCGATAGATGAAGGCTTCTTAAATTTTGATTTATTATTATACTACACCTTGTGCAAGCATAGCATCGGCAACTTTAACAAATCCGGCAATGTTAGCTCCTTTAACGTAGTTAACATAACCATCTTCACCAGCACCGTATTTTTTACATTGGTTGTGAATTCCAACCATGATATCTTTTAATCTTAAATCAACTTCTTCACTTGTCCAGTTTAGACGAATTGAGTTTTGAGTCATTTCTAATCCAGATGCAGCAACTCCACCTGCGTTTGCAGCTTTTCCAGGAGCAAATAATACTTTATTGTCCAGGAATAATTTAATTGCATCAAGAGTAGATGGCATATTTGCAGCTTCAGTTACACACAAAACACCATTATCAATAAGTTTTTTTGCATCCTCTCCTGTTAACTCATTTTGAGTTGCACATGGAATAGCAATATCAACTTTTACTTCCCATGGGCTTTTTCCTTTATGGAAAATAGCGTTTGGATATTTATGAGTATAAACTTCAGCTCTGTTATCACCAGTTGCTCTCATTTCTACCATGTGTTCGATTTTCTCTCCAGAGATACCTTCTTCATCATAAATATAACCATCAGGTCCAGAAATAGTAACTACTTTTCCTCCTAGTTCATTTATTTTTAAAGCAACACCCCAAGCCACATTTCCAAATCCTGAAATTGCCACTCTCTTACCTTTAATTTCATGTCCGATAGTACGCAACATTTGATCAGTAAAATAAACAACTCCGTATCCTGTAGCCTCAGGACGTATTAACGATCCTCCGTAAGCAATTCCTTTACCGGTTAAAACACCTGTAAATTCGTTTCTGATTCTTTTGTATTGACCAAATAAATATCCGATCTCTCTGGCTCCAACACCAATATCTCCAGCAGGAACATCTAAGTCAGGCCCGATATGACGACATAACTCAGTCATAAACGATTGACAAAAACGCATTATTTCTCCATCAGATTTTCCTTCCGGATCAAAATCAGAACCTCCTTTTCCACCACCCATAGGAAGTGTTGTAAGACTATTCTTAAAAACTTGTTCGAAAGCTAAAAATTTTAAAACTGATAGATTTACCGAATGATGAAATCTAATTCCACCTTTGTACGGTCCAATTGCAGAATTCATCTGAATTCTAAAACCTCTGTTTACAATTATCTCTCCTTGGTCGTCCACCCACGGAACTCTAAATATTATAGAACGTTCTGGTTCAGCTATTCTAAGAAGCAAATTCTTACCGTCGTATTTTTTTCTTTCTGCAATAAATGGAATTACCGTTTCTGCAAACTCTCTTACGGCTTGAAGAAACTCAGGCTCGTTTGGATTCTTTGACTCTACAAGAGCCATAAACTCATTTATTTTTTGTTCCATTTTGAAATAAATTATTTTATTTTTCTGCTCAACTATATATACGATAACGTTTAGAGAAAACGTTTTCGTAATAACACACAAAGATACAGTAAATTGTTATTTTTTCACATCTAGGCAGTAGATTTGTTTATTTTTCAAACATTGATTAAAATAACATTTACACTTCTAAGTTTACATCAAATTAACATAGTTAAAGTTAGTAAATTAAGTATTTTATTACTTATTTTCTAATAGCATAATTTAATATTTTGAATCGACCATGTTTTTTATATATTTGCCTAGATTAGAAAGCCCAAAACTATGCTTAAACCAGTAATTACCACTCTATTTGCCATATTTGGCATATCTACTATTGTATCTGCACAGTCCGATTTAGCACAAGAAGTAGGAATAATATTAGGACCTGTAGTTTTTCAATCTGATTACGGTCAAAGAAACGACTTTGACACAAATGTCGGAAACGTCGGATTTGGCGTTGGAGTTGTACACTTTTTAAATTTTTCAGCCAATAACAACAGAGAAAATTTTTTTACAGAACATTTCAAAGTAAGATCTGAGTTGTCTTTCAACACAACCAAATTAGAACATTTTGGAGAATGGGTAGAAAGAGAAAAAGTCAAGAACCTTGTGCAACATCTTAGAGCGATGCACGGCACTTCTACTTTAGTCAATCTTGGAGCTCAATTAGAATATTCTCCGTTTATGAAAATTCATGCTTTCGAAAACACAATTGGCGGCGTTAGCCCTTACGTGAGTTTAGGTTTTCAGGTTAGTTATTACTCTACCAAAATTGATTCAAGAATAGGTACTTTAGGACTTCCACAAACTACTTTCTACAAATACTTAACTCCTTCAGACGGTCGTCCATATGGATTTTCCAGTGAATCGGGAATAGTAGCATCAGTAACAGCAGGTGTCGGAATTCATTACAAACTGACCACAATGAGTGATCTGATGTTCGAAGCCCGTTATCAAGGATTTAGTTCTGATTGGGTTGATGGTTTAAATCCTAATAAAGATCTTTATAAAGAAAACAAATCAAACGATTCCCAAGTTTGGTTTAACGTAGGATACATTATGTACCTAGAATATTAAAGAAATTCCAAAAATAAAAAAAATCCCAAATTCCAAAATCATTAAGATTGGAATTTGGGATTTTTTTATTGTGAGATTTAATTTTTAAGCTAAAGCTTGTTCTAAATCTGCGATTAAATCTTCGGCATCTTCAATACCAACGCTCAATCGAACCAAATCGTCAGTAATACCAACTTCTGCTCTTTTATCAGCCGGAATAGAAGCGTGCGTCATTAAAGCAGGATGATTTGCCAATGACTCAACTCCTCCAAGAGATTCTGCCAAAGTAAAAACTTTTAGTTTCTCTAAAAATGCAATTGAATCTTCTTTCTTTCCTGATTTAAAAGTAAACGAAACCATTCCGCCAAAAGCTTTCATTTGCTTTTTAGCAATTTCATGAAATGGATGACTTTTTAAACCCGGATAATAAACCGTATTTATTTTTGGATGTTTAGTCAAATATTCCACCACTTTTTCTCCGTTTTCACAATGTCTTTGTACTCTTAATGAAAGTGTTTTGATTCCTCTTAAAACCAAGAAACTATCCATTGGTCCAAGTGTCGCTCCGGTTGCAAATTGCTGAAAATGCAATTGATCTCCTAAAGCCTCATCTTTTACAATTAAAGCTCCGGCAATAACATCAGAATGTCCGCCAAGATATTTTGTAGCAGAGTGCATAACGATATCCGCTCCTAAATCAAGAGGTTTTTGCAAATATGGTGTTGCAAAAGTATTGTCTACAGCAAACAAAATATTATTCGCTTTAGTGATTTTTGCCACTTCTTCGATATCTGCCAATTTCATTAACGGGTTTGTTGGTGTTTCTACCCAAACCAATTTTGTGTTTTCATTAATTAAAGATTTCAATTTTGCGATATCAGTCATATCAACAAAATGAAATTTAATCCCTGAATCTTTATAAATTCTAGAGAACATTCTATAAGTTCCACCATATAAATCATCCATAGCAATGATTTCATCACCCGCTTTAAACGATCTTAGAATACAATCTGTTGCTGCCAAACCAGATGAAAAAGCCAATCCGCGCGTACCATTCTCAATACTTGCCAAAGCATTTTCTAAAGCTGTACGAGTTGGATTCGACGCTCTGCTGTATTCATAATCCGCCAAAGGTTTTCCCGGACTTGTCTGAATAAATGTTGAAGTTTGATACACCGGAGGCATAACGGCCCCTGTACTTGGGTCATGATGCTGACCGCCATGTATTACTTTAGTATTGAATTTCATATAGTTATAAATTTTTAATGCTTAATTGTGGTACAAATTTACCGTTTAATTTATTTTAATCCTGATACAACTTCTTACCTTTGTATATAATTAACACTTTTTGATATGAAACACTTAACTATTTTAGTCTTTTTGTTTTTAATCTTGACAAGTTGCAGCAAAGGGCTTTCATTTGAAAATGAAACATTTGAAAAAGAATCTGCCATTCCTTGCAAAAACGATTGCCCAAAAATCACTATAGATATTCCTGTCGCAAAAAACATCCCGATAGTAAAAGACAGCATCAATAAAAAGGTTTTTGCTGTAATAAAAGAAATTGTTTATTTTGGAGAAGCTCCATTAAAAGTGAATGATTACACAACATTGGCCGAATCTTTTATTGCTTCTTATGAAGAAATGCATAAAAAATTTCCAAGCGAAACTTTTGGCTGGGAAGGAAAAATAAAAGGTGATATCGAATTTAATTCAGATCAGATTTTAAATATAAAAATTGACCATTATACGTTTACCGGTGGCGCTCATGGCTATCAGGGTTTCCGCTCTTTGCTGTTTAATCCCAAAACCGGAAAAGCAATTTTTACCAATCAATTGTTTAAAAATGAAAAAGAATTTAAGACTTTCGCCGAAAAGGAATTCAGAGCCAAATACAATATCCCAACCAAAGCCAACATTAATGCAACTGGCTTAATGTTCGAAAACGACAAATTTCAATTGCCACAAAATATTTTTTATACCGATGAAGGTTTGCTTTTATATTATAACTCTTATGAAGCAGCTTCGTATGCCGATGGTCCGAAAGAACTTTTATTTCCTTATGAGAAAGTGAATAAGTTTTTGAAATATCAATAGTTTTGTTTGAAAAATAATTTGGCTAAAGCCGATTTACATTGGCTAATTATAAACTATTCAAAAAAAAACTTTGAGTTAGACATACTGCTGTGCGTCTCTACAGAAAACCTTTGCCCCTCTGAACCTCTGCTACTTTGAACCTTCCTGAAAATCATACTTCATCTTTCTCAAAATCCTCAATGCTTCTTTAAAAGACAAATAGATATTCCCAAAAGGTTTCAGAAGTAATTTTGCGTCGATCAGTTTTTGTTTCGCATCATCAAAACCGTTCAAATAACAAATCATAAAAGTTGACGGAAGATTTTCCAGATCTTTTAATTCACGTTCTGATAAAGGAATTCCTTTTTGGAGTTTTTGAAGCAATGACATATTCGAATTATAAATATGGTACAGCATTTTCCGATTGAATTCCGGAGGTTGAAAAAGCATTTCGCGATCAATTTTATAATATCCGTTGTCGAAAAAATGAATCGTTTGTTTCTCTAAAGGATAATAACTCGTTTTGTCATTCAAACCTAGCGGAACATATTCTGTAATGGTAAAACTATCGTCGTCAAAAACTATCGTAACAACATCCTGAGCCGAGTAAAAAAGTTTAATTTGTTCGTTTATCAGCTCAATATCAACTCGGGACAAGAATGTTTTATCTCGGGATTTTTTAGGAACTCCCGCCCAGCAAATCACAAACAATTCTTTAAAAACATGATATTTAGGCGACATGTCTTTGTGTCTGAAATTCATAAAATCGATAACGCCGTCAAGTGTATATTGGATACTATTTCGCGAACTATTTTCGATATCGATTACCGTTTCTGTATTTTGATAATTTTTTTCAACTTCTTCAGTAATTTCTAAAGGAATCGAATTACTTCCTCGTCTAATAAAAATACTATTGGCCGGAGTTGTATGAATTCCTTTTTTGAAATACGATATTTTGCTTTTGGGTTTAATTGTAACCAATCCCACAACTTTATCTTTCGGAAGATTCGGGAACGGCACATTTTCATATTGAATCTTAGGCGGATTTTCCAGAAAAGCGTTGACAAGATTCTGAATTCTGCTATCGTCGAAGAAATCGTCGCCTACAATTTCGTTATCCTGATCTTCTACCCCAACAACGATATAAGAATTATTGGTTGGATTTGAATTTGACAACGCACAAATGTGTTTCAGAAATTTCCCTTTTCCTTCACGCGAATGTAAATTCAACTGCCTTTTTTTGTCATAAAAACTGCTCTCATCATTATGAGCCAGGAGATTTTTTATTAAAAGGCGCTTGTTGATCATCTTTTTAGACTTCTTAGATTTTTAGACTTCTTAGATTGTTGGACTATTTGATTTTCAGATTCTAAATTAATCTAAAGATCTAACTTTCTAAGAAGTCTAACAATCTAATTTTAAATATTCTTTTTAACAATCGTCGAAGACGCTTGCGCTGTACTCATCACAACCAAATCGGCAATATTTACGTGATACGGTCTTGAAATTACAAAATGAATAATATCGGCAATATCTTCTGCCTGTAGCGGATCAAATCCTTTGTACACATTTGAAGCTCTTTCGACATCACCTTTAAAACGGACTTCACTAAATTCGGTAGCAACCATTCCGGGATGAATTCCTCCAACTCTAATTCCGTACGGATTCAAGTCAATTCGCATTCCTTGTGTAATGGCATCAACTGCATGTTTTGAGGCACAATATACATTTCCGTTTGGATAAACTTCTTTTGCAGCCGTTGATCCAATATTGATAATATGACCCGATTTTTTTTCGATCATTTTTGGCATTACCGCTTTCGAAACATACAAAAGACCTTTTACATTAATATCAATCATAGCATCCCAATCGTCAACATCTCCGTTCTGGATTGGGTCTAAACCGTGCGCATTTCCAGCATTATTAATTAAAACATCAATTGAAGAAAACTCCTCAGGTAAATTATTAATACTATCAAAAGCCGCATTTTTATCACGAACATCAAAAGACAAAGAATGCACTTCTGTAAAAGCCGAAAGTTCTTTTTCTAATTCCGTTAAACGATCGATACGTCTTCCGCAAAGGACAATTTTATAGTTATTCTTAGCCAATATTTGTGCAGTTGCTTTTCCAATTCCGCTTGTGGCTCCAGTTATTAATACAGTTTTTTTCATGGTTTAAATTTCCTACTTTTAAGAGATAATCAAACTTTTTCCTTAAAATTCGATTAAAATATCTACAAAACTACAGCATAAATACACTAAATGAATTTTATTCTGCGTTATTAATTTACTAATTTAAAAAAAAGAAAGTCATGAAAAAAGTAAAACTTAATTTAGAAATACTTCTCCTGACATTGTTGCTTTGCTTATTTCTTACAAGTTGTAACAGTAATGATGACAACAACGCTCAAACTTCAAAAGTTAGCGTAAGAATGAGTGATGCTCCAGGCGATTACGACGAAGTAAACGTTGAAGTATTAGATGTTAAAATTAAAAGCAATGCAGAAACCGATGAGGACGGATGGGTTAGCATCGGAAATATAACCCCAGGTATCTACAATTTGCTTGATTTAACAGGCGGTGTAAATGTTCTTTTAGCAGATAATCAAGTTCCTTCAGGATTTTTAGGTCAAATAAGATTGGTTCTTGGCGAGCATAATACGGTTGTTAAAGATGGTACAACTTATCCTTTAAAAACTCCAAGTGCTCAACAATCAGGTTTAAAACTACAAGTTAATCAAACACTTGTATCAGGTGCAACTTATGATTTTTTATTAGATTTTGATGTAGAACATTCTGTTGTCGTTCAGGCTGGCGGCTCTGGCAATTACAACTTACATCCCGTAATCAGAGTTTCTACGACAGCTACATCTGGCGCAATCAAAGGAATTGTAAACCCAATTGCTGTTCAGTCTTTAGTATCAGTTCAGGTTGGCGATGCAACAGTATCAGCTTATACAAATGAATTGGGTGCTTTTCAGCTAAACGGAATTCCAGCAGGAACTTATACGGTAACCATCACACCAGACGTGAGCTCGGCATTACCGCCTTTAGTAGTTCCAAATGTAGTGGTTGTCAACGGGCAAATTACAAACATGAATACTCTGACTTTACAATAAATAATTTATTCAGATATAAAAAAAAACAGCTATACCTAAATATTAAGTATAGCTGTTTTTTTATCAATATAACTTTATAGATTAAGGTACATCATCGCCCATACTTTCTGTCCAGATGGCGAACCAGTCTTCTTTCTCCATTTCTAACTCAACGGCTTTCATCAGCGACTGAATTCTGGCAATATTTACAGTTCCCGCAATCGGAATTACTCCTGCCGGATGTTTTAAAATCCAGGCCAACAAAAGGGTATCAGACCCAAAACCATATTTTTGAACCAATTCGGCAAATAGTTTTTTCAAACGACGTGTTTTCTTAGTGTCTTCTCTAAAAACTGTTCCAAGCGGATTCCATGACAACGGGCGAATTCCGTGCGTTTGCATATAATCTAAACTTCCATCGGTCATCGCTTCAAAATGAGTAGCTGAAAATTGCACCTGATTATAACTAACTTCTGTTTTCTGACGAATCAATTCGGTTTGAGAACTGGTGAAATTTGAAAGTCCAAAGTCAATAATTTTCCCTTCAGATTTTAATTTCTCAACTGCTTCTGCAATTTCATCTGCCTGCATCAACGGACTAGGTCTGTGCAATAAAAAAACATCAACATAATCTGTTTTCAGCTTCTTTAAAGATTCTTCAACAGACCAAATAATATATTCTTTAGAATAATCGTAATGTTTGATTTTGTTCTCCGAGCGATTTTCAGCAATCATCTGAATACCGCATTTGGTAATTAATTGTAATTTTTCGCGCGCAATTTTGCTGGCATGAAATGCTTTTCCAAAATCAGCTTCGGTGGTATAAGCTCCGTAAATGTCGGCGTGATCAAAAGTTGTAATTTTGTTTTCGATACAAATTTGTATCATGTTTTCCATTTCCTTAAGTGTAAGGTTTTTATCCCAAACACCCCAATTCATAGTGCCCGAAATTATAGGCGATAATGCTGTTTTACTCATGGTTTTATTGCGTTATTTTTGGTAATAAATATGCTTTTCTAAAGCATAATCATCAAAGTTCTTAAAAATATAAAAATAGATTCCCAATTCGTCCTTAAAATTAGGTCTTTGGTCGAAGTTTTAACCATTCTTTAACATCTTACTTCTCAAAAAATATTCAATTTGCACTCTCAAAAGTAAGGCATAAAAATCAACGTTTTAAAAAGGTTTTAAAAATATTTATATGGAAGAAAATACAACGACTTTAGACATTAGAGCGATAAATGAGAAAATTGAAAGAGAAAGTGCTTTTATAGACCTTCTTACAATGGAGATGAACAAAGTTATTGTGGGCCAGAAACATATGGTCGAACGTTTACTAATTGGACTTTTAGGACAAGGGCATATTTTGCTTGAAGGTGTTCCCGGATTGGCAAAAACTTTAGCAATAAATACTTTGTCACAAGCGATTCAGGGTTCATTCAGTCGTATTCAGTTTACTCCCGACTTATTACCTGCCGATGTTATTGGAACGATGATTTATAACATCAAAGCAAACGAGTTCTCAATTAAAAAAGGGCCAATCTTCGCTAATTTCGTCCTTGCCGATGAGATTAACCGTGCTCCGGCAAAGGTTCAGTCAGCACTTTTGGAGGCGATGCAGGAAAAACAAGTAACTATTGGCGACACGACTTTCAAACTTGATCGTCCGTTTTTAGTACTTGCAACTCAAAACCCTGTTGAGCAAGAAGGAACATACCAACTTCCGGAAGCGCAAGTTGACCGTTTTATGCTTAAAACCGTAATTGATTACCCAAAAATTGACGAAGAGCGTTTTGTAATTCGCCAAAACTTAAAAGGATCTTACGAAAAAGTAAATCCAGTAGTTTCTGTAGAACAAATTTTACGTGCACAAGAAGCTGTCCGTGAAGTATACATGGACGAAAAAATCGAAAAATATATTCTAGATATCATCTTTGCTACTCGTTATCCAGAGAAGTACAAACTTGCAGACTTAAAACCTCTTATTAGTTTTGGAGCATCACCACGTGGAAGTATCAATTTAGCTAATGCAGCAAAATGTTACGCTTTTATCAAACGTCGTGGATATGTAATTCCAGAAGATGTTCGCGCAGTTGTACATGATGTTTTACGTCACAGAGTTGGAATAACGTATGAAGCTGAAGCCGAAAACATTACTTCTGTAGACATTATCAACAAAATCGTAAACGAGATTGAAGTACCTTAAAAATTTGTTTAATGTTTCAAGTTTCAGGTTGCTGTAAAGCCAACTTGAAACTTGAAACTTTTAAACTTTAAACAAATAAAATGGATACAAAAGAGCTTTTAAAAAAAGTACGGAAAATAGAAATCAAAACCAAAAGATTGAGTAATCACATCTTTTCGGGAGAATACCACTCTTCATTTAAAGGACGCGGGATGACTTTTAGTGAAGTACGTCAATACCAATATGGCGACGACATTCGTAACATCGATTGGAATGTAACTGCACGCTACAATGAAGCCCACGTAAAAGTTTTTGAAGAAGAAAGAGAGTTGACCATGGTTTTAATGGTTGACATTTCTGGTTCTGAAGGTTTTGGCTCAAAAAGTCAATTTAAAAAAGACATCGTCACCGAAATTGCGGCAACGATGGCTTTTTCGGCTACACAAAATAATGACAAAATTGGTTTAATATTATTCTCTGACAATGTAGAGTTGTATATTCCGCCCAAAAAAGGTCGTTCGCATGTTTTGAGAATCATTCGTGAATTAATCGAATTCGAACCAAAAAGCCACAAAACCGATATTGCACAAGCCTTGAAGTTTTTATCCGGAACTCAGAAAAAGAAAGCTATCGTTTTTATGATTTCCGATTTCATGTCTGAAGATTATGAGCATACTTTAAAAATCGCGTCTAAAAAACATGATATTACAGGAGTTCGTGTGTATGATATTCGTGAAGAAAAAATTCCGAATTTAGGAATGGTATCCATGCTTGATGCCGAAACCGGAAAAATTCAATTGGTTGATACAGGTTCAAAAACAGTGCGAATGAATTATGAAAAACACTATCATGAAAGAGTAAATTATTTCAAAGATATTTTTAGTAAATCGGGTGCAGGTGTTGTAAATACAAGAGTTGACGAAAATTACGTAACAAAATTATTAGGTTACTTTAAATCACGTTAATATTTAGAGTATTAGATTTTAAAATAAATATCCAAAAATAAAATCTGCTTAAATCCGCGTCATCCGCGTGCCATTTTAAGCAGTCGTTTTAGACTAAAATCTGAATCAAAAATCAAATGAAATTAAAATTTTACATATTTCTATTTTTACTCTCCTCCTCTATTTTTGCCCAGCAAAAACAAGTGGAGACCAGTATTGATACTACAAAAAATAAAATTGGAGCCGAGTTTAAGTTAACGCTTAAAACGGTTGTCAGTTCAAAGTCGAAAGTTGTTTTTCCTAAACTAAAAACTATTGGACAACTTGAAGTAATTCAGTCGTATCCAATTGATACAGTGAAGAAAAACGACACTTACGAATTAATCAAAAAATATGGTTTAACACAATTTGATTCCGGAAAATATACCATTCCGAGTATTAAGATTTTAATTGACAAACAGCCATATTTATCAGATTCTATTCGTGTTGAAGTTGCCAATGTAAAAGTCGATACGTTACAACAAAAGATGTACGATATCAAAGACATTACTGCTGCTGACAGCGGAATGGGAAATTGGTGGATTTATCTTTTGATTTTTATCGTTATTCTTGCCATTGGAGCTTTTGTATATTGGTACGTTAAAAAACGTCAATTGAAAAAAATCGAAGAAGAAGTTTATAAAACTCCTATCGAAAAAGCGACAAGTTTGCTAAACAATCTGGAGCAAAAAGAATTGGTTCAAAAAGGTGAAATCAAAGAATATTATAGTGAACTGACTGATATTGCCCGTAATTATATTGAAGAAGCAATTCATATTCCGGCAATGGAAAGCACAACATCTGAATTGATTCAGGCGATCAGAACGGCTTCTACCAAAAAGAAAATGACGCTGACTCCTGAAACGGTTGAGAATCTGGAGCGTGTTTTACGTCAGGCGGATTTGGTAAAATTCGCAAAATCTAAACCTTTAGAATTTGAAATTACCGAAGACAGAAATAAAATTCAAAGAGTAATTCTGACGCTTGATAATGCAATTCCAACTGAAGTTGAGACTGAAGAAGAGGACCAATTATTAAACGAAGCTCAGAGACAAAAACAAATCAAACAACAACTGCTAAAAAAACGCAACAAACGTATTGCAATTGCTATAGGAACTGTTGTATTCTTAATATTTGCTACAACAACATTCTTTATTGCTACCAAAGGTTTCAATTACGTAAAAGACAACGTTATTGGACATCCGTCTAAAGAATTATTAGAAGGAGAATGGGTAAAAAGTGCTTACGGAAATCCTGCTGTTCTTATTGAAACTCCCAAAGTTTTAAAACGAATGGATACTCAAAAATTCTTACCAAAAGAAACAATGGCGCTAATTAAAGAAATGCAGCTTTTTGTTTACGGAAGTATGATTGACAACTTTTATATTGCAGTTTCAACAAGTAAATTCAAAAATCCTGTGGAACTTGATTTAGCAAAAGCTTTAGAAGGATCTCTAAAAGTAATTGAAGCTCAGGGCGGACAAAATATTATTGTTAAACAAGAAGATTTTCAAACCAATCAAGGTATTCAGGGATTAAAAGGATACGGAACAATGACAGTTTTAAATCCGGTTGACAAAACAAGTTCAAAAGCATATTATGAAATTTTGCTTTTCAAACAAGATCAGGGATTACAGCAAATTGTGATCTTACATCAGGAAGGTGATACTTATGCAAATGATATTACAGACCGAATTTTAAATTCTGTTGAACTTCAAAAAGCGAGCAACTAATGGATAAGATAACTTTTTTAAACCCAGAATTTTTTTGGTTGTTTCTATTGATTCCTATTGCGATCGCTTGGTTCTTTTGGAAACGAAATCAACAGTCACCTACTTTAAAAATGAGTTCGACGCAAGGTTTCAAAAATAGCGAATCGCTGTTGACGAAATTAAAACCTTGTTTATACGTTTTTAGAATTATAGCCTTATGTTCGTTAATTATTGCTTTGGCTAGACCAAGAACAGTTGATATTAGCAGTCAGACTAAAACCACAAAAGGAATTGATATTGTTCTTGCAATTGACGTTTCAGGAAGTATGCTGGCAAAAGATTTAAAGCCAAACCGTATGGAAGCTTTAAAAAGAGTAGCCGCAGATTTTGTTGGAGAGAGACCTAATGACAGGGTTGGACTGGTTTTATACGCCTCAGAAGCTTATACAAAAACTCCGGTTACAAGTGACAAAGCTATTATCTTAGAAGCGATAAAAGGAATTAAATATGATACGGTTTTACAAGACGGAACCGGAATTGGAATGGGATTGGCAACTGCTGTAAACCGTCTTAAAGACAGTAAAGCAAAAAGCCGAGTGGTGATTTTAATGACCGATGGTGTTAATAATGCCGGATTTATCGAGCCGGAAACTGCGTCTGATATTGCTAAACAATACGGAATAAAAGTTTACACCATTGGAATTGGTACTAACGGAATGGCAGAATCTCCTTATGCTTATGCACCAAATGGAGGATTTTTATATAAAATGCAAAAAGTTGAAATCGACGAACAATTAATGAAAAGTATTGCTCGCAAAACTGATGGAACTTATTTTAGAGCAACAAGCAATGACAGATTAGCCGAAATATACAACGCGATTAATAAATTAGAAACTACTGAAATCCAGGAATTAAAATTCTATGATTACGATGAAAAATACAGAGTTTTTGTTTTATTAGCAGCCTTTTTATTATTATTGGAAGTAGGTTTAAGAAATACGGTTTATAGAAGCTTTATTTAATTTTTTCAAAATTAAAAAATTCCAAAAACCCGATAGCTCGGGTAAAATTCCAAATGACAAATTGGAATTTGGAATTTAAAAGATTGGAATTTGCAACAGAATTGGAATTTGGAATTTATCTCTACGGTTTGAGATTGGAATTTTAAAAATTATATGGAATTAGACGAAAAAAAATATTTATATCTTTTATTATTGCTCCCAATTGTGGTGTGTATTTTCCTTTTCAACATGTATTGGAAAAGAAAAAAACAACGCGAATTTGGTGATCTTGAAATGGTAAAAAGACTGAGTCCGGAGCGATCTGTTTTTAAACCTGTATTAAAATTATCGGTATTACTTTTGGCACTTGCCTGTTTAATTATCGGATTGGTGAATCCGAAGATTGGAACAAAAATGGAAACGGTAAAACGCGAAGGAATTGATATTGTTTTTGCGGTTGACGTTTCTAAAAGTATGCTTGCCGAAGATGTTGCGCCAAGCCGTTTAGAGAAAAGTAAACAACTGGTTTCGCAAATCATCAACAACTTAGGGAATGACCGTATTGGAATTGTAGCGTATGCGGGAAGTGCTTTCCCGGTTTTGCCAATTACATCTGATTACAGCGTTGCTAAAATGTTCCTGCAAAGTATGACTCCGGATATGGTTTCATCACAAGGAACATCGCTCGATGAAGCGATCAGAATGTCATCAACTTATTTTGACGAAAAAAGCAAAACAAGTAAACTTTTGATTCTGATTTCTGATGGAGAAGATCATTCTGAAGGCGCCTCTGCTGCTGCCGAAGAAGCCAATAAAATGGGAATGAAAATCATTACGATTGGTATCGGAACAGAAAAAGGAGGTACAATTCCGTTAAAAGAAAATGGCGTAGTAAAAAGCTATCAACAAGATCAAAACGGACAAACTGTTATTACAAAACTAAATCAGGAAGGTTTAAAAACCATTGCAAAAGCTACAAAAGGCGGTTATGTATATGGCGGAAATACTAAGGAGGTTTTAGAATATATCAAAAACGCCTTAAACAACATTCAGAAAACTGAATTTGAAGCCACTCAAATGGCCGATTTTCAATCGCAATTTCAATGGTTCATTGGCTTTGCTTTCTTATTATTGTTTGTTGATATTTTCCTTTTAGAAAGAAAAACAAATTGGATAAAAGAGTTGAATTTATTTAACGAAAAGAAATAATAAAGTTAGCCACAAATTACACCAATTATCACGAATAAAAGTATTTAAACTCTATTCGTAAAATTCAAACACAAAGAATTAATTAGTGATAATTGGTGTAATTCGTGGCAAACTAAAAAACATAAAAAATTAGAATGAAAAATTTGCTTCTTTATATTTTACTAACGTTTTCTTTAGCTGTTTCAGCTCAGGAAAAGGATAAAACATTGCCTGATGCCAATGAAGAATATAAGCAGAATAAATTTGTTGATGCTGAAGCTAATTATAGAATTTCAGAATCAAAATTTCCAAAGCGCGCGACTGCTCCATATAATTTAGGAAATACTATTTATAAACAAAACCAGGTTTCGGAAGCTAAATTTGCTTACGCGAAAGCGATAAAAAATGCCAAAACAAGACCTGAGAAACATAAAGCATTTCACAATTTAGGAAATGTTTTAATGAAAGAGAAAGATTATACGCAAGCGGTTGAGGCTTATAAAGAAGCTTTACGTAACGATCCAACGGATGATGAAACACGTTACAATTATGCTTATGCAAAACAAAAACTAAAAGAAAATCCTCCGAAAAACGATAAGAATAAAGATAAAAACAAGGACAAGGATAAGGATAAAAACAAAGATAAGGACAAGGACAAAGATAAAAATAAGGACAAAGACAAGGATAAAGATAAGAAAGACGACAAGGGCGATAAAGACAAGGATAAAAAAGATGGTAAAAACGATCCGAAGAAAGATGATAAATCAGACAATAACGGGGAGTCAAAGCCACAGCCTGGTGGAATTTCTAAAGAGCGAGTTCAGAATTTATTAGATGCCGTAAACAATGAAGAAAAGAAAGTTCAGGATAAAGTAAACGCTCAAAAAGTAAAAGGATCTCCTAAAAAAACCGAAAAAGACTGGTAAAACTTTTAGTTTAATCGTTTGTTCGTTTAACTGTTAGTTCGAATAAACAATAAAACTGTAAAAAAACCGATTAAACAAATTAACCATACAACAGTTAAACAAAAACTGAAAACAATTTAATGAAAAGATATTTAATTCTATTACTATTCACTTTTCAAGGGCTTCTGGCTCAAGTTCAATTTGAGGCCAGAGTAAGCAAAAACACGCTCGGACTGAACGAAAGATTACGTGTTGACTTTATCATGAACGTTGATGGAGACAACTTTGACCAACCTGCATTTGAAGGTTTTAGAATTGTAGGCGGTCCAAGTCAGCAAATAAGTCAATCCTGGGTAAACGGAAGAAGTTCTTTTCAAAAAATATACTCTTACATCTTACAACCCAACCAAAAAGGAACGGTTTATATTAAACAGGCTGCGATTGAATACAACGGTCAGATTTACAAAACATCGCCTATAAAAATCGTTGTTACAAATGCCGTCGCGCAAGAAAGAGACCCTAATGACAACAGCAGACCTCAAGGATCTTCTACCGGAGATGAAATGCTGAATCTTGTTGCCGAGATTTCAAAAACAAATCCGTATCTGAATGAACCTATTACAGTGGTTTACAAGCTGTACTTCAATTATATCAATGTTACTGGCTTTAAAGAATTGGCTAAGCCAAAATATAACGACTTCTGGAATCAGAATATAGACATTAAACAATTGGCCGTTGAACAAGGAACTTATCAAGGTCAAAGATGTTATTATGTAATCTTAAAGAAAACTATTCTATATCCTCAAAAATCAGGCAGACTTACTATTGAACCGCTTTCGTTAGATATTGGTGTACAATTGCCATCGAATCGTCGTGATATGTTTGGTCAAATGATTGTAACCGATGGCAACAAGGTTGTTTCGGCCGGTGCAAAAACAATCAATGTAAGACCTCTTCCGGAAGCTACTAAACCAGAAGGTTTTGGCGGTGCTGTTGGTAAATTTAATTTTACGGTTACTCCTTCTAAAACGACTTTAAAAAGTGGAGAAAGTCTTGATTTAATTGTTAGTGCGTCAGGAAACGGAAACATGAAATTGTTTACTTTACCAAAACCTGTTGTACCTAATGCGTTAGAAATGTATGATCCGGTTCATGATGAAAAAGTGACAACTTCACTGTCTGGAATGTCAGGAAAAATCACAGACAAATACACTATTATTCCGCAATACAAAGGGAAGTACGCTATAAAACCTATGGTATTCTCTTATTTTGATTTGAGTACAGGTTCTTATAAAACCATAACTTCACCAGAAATCATGGTGGATGTTCTGGACGGACCTATGCAGGCAGAAACAAATGCAACAGCTGCTAAAAATGTGATTTCAAAAACAGAACAATTCAAATACATCAAACCAAAAACAACATTAACAGCAATTGCTAAAAATGATTTTTATGGTTCTAATTTGTATTATATACTGTTGTTTTTACCGTTTGTAATTTTACCAATTATTGTTTTAGGTAAGAAACGAAAAGAAGCAATTGATGGCGACGTTACCGGAAACCGTATTAGAATGAACAACAAACTGGCGAAGAAATATTTATCTGAAGCCAAGAAACAACTTAGCAACAAAGAGCCTTTCTATATCGCTTTGGAGAAAGCAATGCACAATTTCTTAAAAGCAAAATTACATCTAGAAACTTCAGAAATGAGCAAAGACAATATTCGCGAATTGTTGTTGTCAAGAAATTCAAATCCAGAAACAGTTCAAAATTTCATTAATTTGACCGAAAACTGTGAGTTTGCACGTTATGCTCCGGCATCAAGCGCTTCGATTCAGCAGGATTATGACAAAGCTGTTTTGATAATTTCTGAACTGGAAAAACAAATAGTTTAAATTTTAACCGCAATTTATTTTACCGCAAAGTGCGCTAAGAAAAGTGATTTAGATTGTGTAGATTTTAAGTTCACAAAGTTTAAAGAATCAAATCCAACAGGTTTTAAAAACCTGTTGGGTTTAAAGAAAATAAAATGAAACATATAGTATATCTTTTTTTATTAATCACACAGGTTTTCTTTGCTCAAAGCAGCTTTGAAAAAGGAAATGCATTGTACCAAAAAGCACAATATCAGCAAGCTGTAGATGTTTATGAAAGTATTATTAAAGAAGACAAACAACAATCTGCAGAATTGTACTTTAACCTGGCAAATAGTTATTACAAGTTAAATAACGTAGCACCTTCGATTTATAATTACGAGAAGGCTTTAGTTTTAAAACCTAATGATGCGGAGACTTTGAACAATTTAAAATTTGCCAAAAAACTAACAATCGACGAGATTAAAGAAGTTCCGAAAGTAGGTTTTGCAAAACTGATTCAGAACTTTACTGGCATTTTTGGTTACAATACCTGGGCAAAAATCTCTATTGGAATCGCCTTTGTATTTCTATTGACTTTTATTGGGTATTATTTTTCACAGCTTTCGCTTACAAAAAGAATCTATTTCATCGGAATGTTTGTTCTCTTGGTTGCTTTATTATTAAGCGTTTTCGCCGGAATGTCTGAGAAAAGCCATTTTGATAACGATCGCCCAGCAATTGTTTTTTCAGAATTAAGCGAAGTTAGAAGCGAACCACAAAAAGCCGGTGCAGCAATTTTCTTATTGCATGAAGGTTCAAAAGTTTACGTTATGGAAACTCTTGGAAAATGGAAAAAAATCGAACTAACTGATGGAACCGAAGGTTGGATCGACGGCACAACAATTAAAGAAGTGAAATAAACTTTCTAAATTTAAAATAAAATAAATCCCAAATTCCAACTTAATAATGATTGGAATTTGGGATTTTTCATTTTGTTTTTTCTTCTAGTTTACAGCATCAACCAATCTAATAAACTCTGCTTTGTAACCATCTTCGTCGTTTGATAAACCAGATTTTGCTAATTTCTTTATATCAGAACTGGAACTGCTTGTTATAAATTTTGAATCTCTTAATTTTAATCCAAACCAGGCAACAGCGGTTGTGAATTTAAAGTCGGAAGAACTCTGATCTAAAGTAACTTTTTTATTGTCGATTGTACTAACCATTTCGATACTTTTATCTCCGTCAGGTTTTTTATATCTAAATTTAATCGTCGCCAATTCATCACTATTTTCAGAATCATTCTTATTTACTTTTGTGTATTTTAAATCCGAAGCCAGATAATCACTTTCGACACCAGTTGGAATAATTTCATACAAGGCCGTAACCGTGTGCCCACTTCCTAATTCTCCGGCATCAATTTTATCATTTTTAAAATCTTCAGCATTTAATTTTCTGTTTTCATAACCAATTAATCGGTAAGCCTGAACGTGCTTTGGATTAAATTCGATTTGAATTTTTACATCTTTCGCGATAGCAAACATCGAACCTTTAAATTCCTTTCCTAAAAAACGATTGGCTTCCTGAATGTTATCGATATAAGCATAATTTCCGTTTCCTTTATCGGCCAGGATTTCCATTTTACTATCCTTGAAATTCCCCATTCCATATCCTAAAACCGTTAAGAAAACACCTGATTTTCTTTTCTCTTCGATCAGTTTCTCCACATCATCATCAGATGAAGCACCTACATTAAAATCACCGTCTGTCGCAATTATAACCCTATTATTTCCTTCTTTTATAAAGTTTTGCTCAGCAAGTTTATAAGCCAATTCTATTCCTTCTCCTCCAGCTGTACTTCCGCCCGCACTTAAATCATCAAAAGCATCCATAATTGTTTCTTTTTCATCTCCCGAAGTTGGCTCTAAAACAACGCCGGCTGAGCCTGCATAAACCACAATTGAAACTTTATCCTGCGGACGAAGCTCTTTTACCAAAATCTTCATCGATTCCTTTAATAATGGAAGTTTATTAGCTTCATCCATTGAACCAGAAACATCAATTAAAAAAACAAGATTTGAAGCTGGTAAATTAGTCATCGGAACATTTTTTCCCTGTAGACCAATTTTCAACAATTGACAGTTTTTATTCCACGGACTATCACTTAATTCGGTATTAATCGAAAACGGATGCTGTCCTTCTGGCTGTGGATAATTGTATTTAAAGAAATTCATCATTTCTTCAACACGAACAGCGTCTTTAGGAACTTTTTGCCCTTCATTAATAAATCGTCTGATATTGGTATAAGATGCATTATCAACATCGATAGAAAAAGTAGAAAGAGGTGATTTTTGTGGAGACTCGAAAGGATTTTCTTCGAGTCCGGCATAACTTTCAGTATTGGGATCTGAAATATTTTCTTCTGGAAGTTCATCGGTCGAAACAACCGCAGTATCCATTGCTTCAGTAGCATAATCTACATTCCCTTTTTTACAGCTAAACAAAACAAGTACAAGGAATGCCATCAAATAAAAAGCTTTATTTTTCATTTAAAATAAGTTTTAGAAATTAGTGAATGATTTACTCTCAAATAACGACCAGCATTCCGGATGTACTAGTGAAGATTATCTGTGATTTTCGGCAATCCAAATTTGATGCCAAAAAATTTGATAAATATTCTATTACTAAAATAATATTTTAACAGTGGGCTATTTTTACCATATAAGTGATATAAGTTCATTTTAGCTTAAATGCGCGCATAACTTATATTTACTTATATCACTTATATGGTTTAAATCTAAAAAGTGTAGATTTTTAAAGGCGTCACGCAATAATCTAATTTTATATCAGATTCAAAGATATCTTCGATTTGATTTTCGGCTTCAAAAAAAGAGAGACCTATTTTGATGGTTTCAGGTTTGCATTCGGATAGAAATTTATCATAAAAACCTTTTCCGTAGCCAACTCTATTCCCAAAAACATCAAAAGCCAGAAGCGGCACAAAAACCACATCGATAGTTTCTGATGGAACAGGCAAACCATTTACAGGTTCTGGAATATTATATTCGTTCTTTTTGATTTTGGTATTATCCGTCAATAAAAAATGAGACATTCCGCGAGTGTCAAAATCACTTTTCGAAACCACGATTTCTTTATCTTTTCCTGAAAGTAAGTGTAGAATATATTCGGTATTTACTTCTTTTTGTTCTTCGATAGGCAGAAAAACATGATAATAGGTTTTATCCCAAATAGGCAAACCAATTAAATTATTGGCTATAGCCAAACTCTTTTCTTCGATATCATCTTCAGTAAATTCTTTTCGAAGACTTTTATAGTGTAATCGTAATTCTTTTTTATTCGTCGGCATTATCAGGGCTATTTTTAGACATGTGGTAAATTGCGTCGCCTTCATACACAATTGGCGAATGATTGGCGTTGATTACAAAACCATCGTGAGGCGCTTTTACTTTTTGTTCAAATTTACCAAAAGGATCTGTTATAATTGCCAGAATAGTTCCTTTGGTCACAAAACGTCCAATTCTGTTATAATCGTGCAATAAACCAGAACATTTTGCACGCAGCCAAACCGAGTTTTTGATATAAATTGAAGGATCTTCAGCTTCTTCAACAATATGTTTTGGGTCAAGCATTTTTAGATAATCCAGTAAACGCTTCACTCCCATTACACCTTCATTCGCTATCGAATCATTAATATCTAATGATTTTCCACCTTCAAAAAGAAGCATTTTTACATTTGCTTTCTCACAGGTATTTCTAAAAGAGCCACTAATATTTTTAGAATAAAGCGTAAACGGCGCATTAAAAACATCAGCCAGAAGCTTCAATTCGGGATTATTTTCTGTCACCCTTATTTGCGGAGCATTAAAACGGCTTGCGCCTCCGGCATGAAAGTCGACCGCATAATCAATAATTGGCAAAACTTGTGCTACGATATGATAAGCAAATCTACTTGCCAAAGAGCCTTTTTTGCTTCCGGGGAAAACACGATTTAAATCTCTCCCATCAGGAAACTCACGAGATTTATTGACAAAACCGTACATATTGATAATCGGAATACAAATAATAGTTCCTCTCGCGGGGCGATTAATTTTTTTACTGATGATCTGTCTAACGATTTCGACACCGTTAATTTCATCACCATGAATTCCTGCGGAGAACAAAACTACCGGACCTTCAATCTTTGAACGGCGCACAATAACCGGAATATTAAGTTTTGTAGTGGTATGCAAACGAGCAATTTCGACGTTTATCGTTTTGCTTTCTCCAGGCAAAACCGCTTCATCAAAAATAACCAGGGGCGTATTATTTTTCATATAGAATTATAAAATCTAAATATAGAAATTATTCTTTTGATTTCGTAAATTTGAAACTAAATCAATGTTAAGCTTTTTTATAGAAATCGGAATGGTTTTTGAAAAAGCATATCAGTTATCTTCAGAAACAAAACAGAATGCAAAAACCGTCCTTAGATCTCCAAATCCAAACCTTGCCGGACAATCCTGGCGTGTATCAATATTACGATAAAGACGGGAAGATCTTGTATGTTGGGAAAGCCAAAAATCTTAAAAAAAGAGTTTCCTCGTATTTCAATAAAATCCACGATACTGCCAAAACGAATGTCTTGGTCAAAAAAATTGTAACGATAAAACACATTGTCGTTCCCACAGAAACCGATGCACTTTTGTTAGAAAACAATTTGATTAAAACCCTGCAGCCACGCTATAATGTACTGTTGCGTGACGACAAAAGTTACCCTTGGATTTGTATTAAAAAAGAACCTTTTTCGAGAATATTTTCGACCAGACGAATGGTCAAAGACGGGTCGGAATATTTTGGTCCCTATACAAGTTTCAAAACTGTACACACAATTCTGGATCTGATCAAAGAATTATACCCGTTGCGAACCTGTAATTTCGATTTAAGCAAATCGAATATCGATTCCGGAAAATTTAAAGTTTGCCTGGAATATCATATTGGCAATTGCAAAGGTCCATGCGAAGGCTTGGAACCTCTCGAGGATTATCAAAGACAAGTTGATGCGATTCGCGAAATTCTGAAAGGAAATTTCAAAGAAAGCATGAAAGATTTTAAACGTTTGATGACGCAATATGCACAGGATTTACGTTTTGAAGAAGCACAAAAAATAAAAGAAAAAATCGAAGTTCTCGAAAATTATCAATCACGATCTACAATTGTAAATCCGAAGATTACCAATATCGACGTTTTCTCAATTGTCTCTGACGAAAGTGCGGCTTATGTCAACTTTTTGCAAATATCACACGGATCAATTATTCGTTCTCATACTTTAGAAATAAAGAAAAAGCTGGACGAAACAGACGAAGAATTATTAGAATTGGCGATTATTGAACTTCGTGAACGCTTTCAGTTATTATCAAAAGAAATCATTGTTCCGTTTGAAATTGATTTGGGCGAAAACATCAAAACAACCGTTCCGCAGCTTGGTGATAAAAAGCAAATATTAGATTTATCGATTCGAAATGCAAAGTTTTACCGAATCGAACAATTGAAACAATTGCAAATTGTAGATCCGGATCGACACACCAATCGCATCATGGCACAAATGCAAAAAGATTTACGCTTACCGGTTGAACCCCGACATATCGAATGTTTTGATAACTCGAACATTCAGGGAACAAATCCGGTTGCGGCCTGCGTAGTTTTTAAAGACGGAAAGGCAAGTAAAAAAGATTACCGCCATTTTAATGTAAAAACCGTCGAAGGTCCTGACGATTTTGCGTCGATGACTGAGATTGTCTATCGCCGTTACAAAAGATTATTAGACGAAAAAGAACCTTTGCCGCAACTAATTATTATTGACGGTGGAAAAGGACAATTATCTGCCGCCTTAAAAAGTATAGATGAACTGGGTTTAAGAGGAAAAATTGCAATTATCGGGATTGCAAAACGACTTGAAGAGCTTTTTTATCCCGGAGATTCTATTCCGTTATACCTCGATAAAAAATCAGAAACTTTAAAAGTCATTCAGCAATTGCGAAATGAGGCACACCGTTTTGGAATCACTTTTCATCGTGACAAACGTAGCAAAGCTGCATTGAACTCGTCTGTAGAAAGTATTCCGGGTATTGGCGAGAAAACCATGCTAACGTTAATACAACATTTCAAAAGTGTTAAAAGATTGAAACTAGCATCAGAAAAAGAAATTTCGGATGTGATTGGAGTATCAAAAGCCAAAAAAATTGTCGACTTTTACAAAACCAACTAGCTATTTATATGCGCCTAATCCAGCTGTCCATTACAAACACTCGGTCAAAACGATTTTTTTCTACTTCAAAAAAAGGAACTTCTAAAGTCGCTCTTTTTTTGCAGGAAAAAATATCGTTTTGTCTCTCGCAGTTTTCCATTTCCATCTGGGGCGTGACAGCCGTTTTTTTGACACTTTTAGTATTCAGTTCACAAAAAACATTTTCACAAGATAAAAAGCAAGACAGCATCAAACGTCCAAAAATTGGTTTGGTTTTAAGCGGCGGTGGCGCCAAAGGATTTGCTCATATTGGAGTTCTAAAAGTTCTGGAAGAAGCCGGAATCAAAATCGATTATATTGGCGGAACCAGTATGGGATCTGTAATTGGCGGACTTTATGCTTCTGGCTACAACGCCACACAAATTGATTCTATTTTCAAGAAAACCAATTTCGACGACTTAATAAACGATTATATTCCGCGTTCGTCTAAAAATTTTTACGGTAAAAAAAATGACGAATTATATGCCATAGTTTTACCGTTCAGTAATTTCAGAGTCGGAATTCCGGAGGCACTTTCAAAAGGAATGTACAATTATAATTTATTGAGCAGTTTAACTCGAAATGTACGTCATGTGCGTGATTTCAGCAAACTACCAACTCCTTTTTTATGTATTGGTACCAATATCGAAACCGGCGAGGAAGTTTTGCTGAATAAAGGAAATCTAGTTCAGGCAATGATGGCGAGTGCTGCGTTTCCTTCCCTATTTACTCCGGTAGAAATTGACGGAAATTTATTAGTAGACGGAGGTGTTGTCAACAATTATCCCATAAAAGAAGTGCGTAATCTTGGCGCTGACATTATTATTGGGGTTGATGTTCAGGACGATTTAATGAATCGTAAAAACCTAAAAAACGCCACTAGAATATTGGTTCAGATTACCAATCTACAGTCGATTGATAAAATGAAAAACAAAATAAAAGACACCGATATCTACATCAAACCAGATATTAGAGATTATGGTGTAATTTCATTTGATAAAGGCGAAGAAATCATCAGAAAAGGTGAAGAAGCTGCTTTTGCGGTTTACGAAAAGATAAAATCACTAACAAATGAAGAAACCTTCTATAAAAAACCAAAACTAAAAATTAGCTCTGACACAATTGAAATTAACAAAATAAACAGCACCAAATTAGACAATTACACCAAAGAATATATCAATGGTAAATTACGTTTCAAGCCCGGAAGCACTATAACTTATGATGATTTAAAAGCCGGAATCAATAATATAAATGCAACTCAAAACTTTAGTACAATTTCATACTGTTTGCAGCCGGACGGCAATGCAGACGATCTTGATCTTGTACTGAAAGAAAACCCAACGCAGACTTTTTTGAAACTTGGATTGCATTATGACGGACTTTATAAAAGCGGAATTTTACTGAATCTAACCCATAAAAAAACATTCCTTAAAAACGACGTTACTTCACTTGACATTATTTTAGGAGATAATTTTAGATACGATTTAAATTATTATGTCGAAAACGGTTTTAATATCAGCTTTGGATTCCGATCCAGATTAAATCAATTTAACCGAAATGTCACCACCAGTATAAGTAACTTAACTGGTGCAAACCCAAACATAAATCTAATAAATGTTGATTTTCTGGATTTGACCAATCAGGCATATTTTCAAACCATATTTGTGCAGAAATTTTTAATGGGTGGTGGTGCCGAGTACAAGTATTTAAAAATAAACTCGCCAACCCTTTCAAACACAGAAAACATTATTGACAAAAGCAGTTATCTAAGTCTCTTCGGATATTTAAAATATGATTCTTTTGACAATAAAAATTACCCACATTCGGGATTGTATTTCTCTACAGATTTGCAAACCTATTTAGCATCATCAGATTACACCACTAAATTTAAACCTTTCTCAATCGCAAAGGCCGAAGTTGCTTTTGCCAAAACATTATTCAGAAAAGCAACAGTTAAAATTGGAGCAGATGCCGGATTTAATATTGGCAGCGACAGCGTACCTTTTTTTGATTTTATACTGGGTGGTTATGGCTACAACAAAATCAATAATTTCAACTATTTTTACGGATATGACTTTTTAAGTATAGCAGGAAACAGCTACATAAAAACTGACATTACCCTTGATTATGAAATTATCAAAAAGAATCACATTAATCTTTCAGCCAATTTTGCCAACTTAGGTGATGATATTTTCACCACTGTAGATTGGGTTTCAATGCCTAAATATTCCGGTTATGCTGTAGGTTACGGATTAGAAACCATTATTGGTCCAATCGAAGTAAAACAATCATGGTCTCCGGAACTTTCAAAAAGCTTTACCTGGTTTAGCATCGGGTTTTCATTTTAATACTCTATTAACTAATAGTGCAATAAAAACTCACTATTTTTATACTGTGTAAAATTTATATCAAAAAAAATTAAAATATTTTAGGTTTATAAATGATATAATTTATAATTTTACTCGATAAAAATTACGACATTTGTTATAATGAAAACAAAATGGACAGGTTTATTAGAGTATCTTCAATTCCTTATCAAGAGAAATCCTGAATAAAACTACCGAATTGAGATAATTAGTCAATTACACAATATTGAGCTAATTATCTGTTCACACAATTCAAATTTTTCGAATTATCTAATTTACAAATTATCTAATAGAAAAGCCATGCCATTATATCATAAACTTGGAGATTTCCCTCAAAAAAGACACACCCAATTCGAAAAACCAAACGGAGGTTTCTACTACGAACAATTATTTGGTACCGAAGGTTTTCACGGGCATTCGTCATTGTCTTATCATGTTCACAGACCAACTCAGGTAAAAGAAATACTAAAATCATATTCGGTTGAACCAAAAATTGCAATCGGAAAAAACATAAAATCATTACTTTTTAAAGGTTTTGAATTAAAACCTGAAAACGACTTTTTAGATAGCCGCAAACCAATGTTAGTCAACAAAGACTGCATCATTGGATTGGCAGCACCAAAAGAATCTCTTAGAAATTATTTCTACAAAAATGCCGATGCCGATGAAATGCTTTTCATCCATAAAGGAAAAGGGAAATTAAGAACCATGTTAGGAAATATTCCTTTTGAATATGGCGATTACTTAATTATTCCAAGAGGTATTATTTATCAAATAGAATTTGAGACTGAAGAAAACCGACTTTTTTATGTTGAATCTTACTCTCCTTTTTATACTCCAAAACGTTATAAAAACCAATCAGGACAGCATTTAGAACATTCGCCATTTTGCGAACGTGATTTTATTTTGCCAAACGAGTTGGAAACACATGACGAAAAAGGGGATTTTTTAATTAAAATCAAAAAAGAAGGAATGATTCACGAGGTAGTTTACGCCACACATCCTTTTGACGTTGTGGGTTGGGATGGCTACAATTTCCCATACGGATTCTCGATTCATAATTTCGAACCAATAACGGGACGTGTCCACCAACCGCCTCCGGTACATCAAACTTTCGAAACGGCTACTTTTGTCGTTTGTTCATTCTGCCCTAGACTTTACGATTATCACCCGAAAGCAATTCCGGCGCCATACAACCACAGCAATATAGATTCAGACGAAGTACTATATTATGTAGATGGTGATTTCATGAGCCGTAACAATATAGAGCAAGGTCATATCACTTTACACCCAAAAGGAATTCCGCATGGTCCAGCGCCAGGCGCGATGGAACGCAGTATTGGTCATAAAGAAACCCAGGAATTAGCCGTTATGGTTGATACTTTCAGACCATTAATGGTAACTGAAGAAGCTATGGGATTAGATGACGGTCAGTATTACAAATCTTGGACGGAGTAAGAATTAGATAATGTGGCAATTTGATAATTAGATAATGTTCTTGATGCTGCATAAATTAGAAATACGTCATTTCATAATCAGATTTCACTTATTAATTTGTAAACTTAAACCTACAATATAATAATTATCTCATTATCAAATTTTCTAATTAACTAATTCAAGAAATGACTTTCAACGAAAAATACAAGGACAACGCTCTTTTAATAAAAACATTCGATTTTGCTCTAAATATAATTGATTATACAAGTGCACTTCAAGAACAGAAAAAATTTGTAATTGCAAATCAATTATTAAAAAGCGGAACATCAATTGGAGCAAATTCAAAAGAATCTCAAAATGCAGAAAGTAAAGCAGATTTCATACATAAATTAAAAATAGCAATTAAAGAAGCAGACGAAACGGAATATTGGTTGTTTTTATGTGAAGCTCACAAAGAGTATCCAAATTGTAAACGTCTATTAAATGATCTATCAGAAATTTTAAAAATATTAAATAAAATAATATCAACATCAAAAATGGGAAAATTAGATAATTAGTAAATGTGTCAATTAGAAAATTATTCTAATTAAGTTCATTTCAGGAATTATCTCATTATCTCATTCTCAAATTATCTCATTATGAAAGAAGTAAAATCAGTAGAATACGGATTAGAGAAAATCTTTGAAGGAGCACAAGATTTCCTTCCATTATTAGGAACAGATTATGTAGAATTCTACGTAGGAAATGCAAAACAATCAGCACATTATTACAAAACAGCTTTTGGATATCAGTCATTGGCTTACGCCGGATTAGAAACTGGAGTTAGAGATAAAGCATCTTATGTTTTGAAACAAGACAAAATCAGAATTGTTTTGACAACTCCTTTAACGCAGGATTCTCCAATTCATGCACATCTTCAAAAACATGGCGACGGTGTAAAAGTTGCCGCACTTTGGGTTGAAGATGCAAGAAGTGCTTATGAAGAGACCATGAAACGTGGCGCACGCTCCTTTATGGAACCAACCGTAGAATCAGATGAATTTGGAGAAGTTGTTCGTTCCGGAATCTATACTTACGGAGAAACGGTTCACATATTTGTAGAAAGAAAAAACTACAATGGAGTTTTCTTACCAGGGTATAAAGAATGGAAATCTGACTATAATCCAGAACCAACCGGATTAAAATATATTGACCACATGGTTGGAAATGTAGGTTGGAATGAAATGAATACTTGGGTAAAATTCTACGAAGACGTTATGGGATTTGTGAATTTCCTATCATTCGACGACAAACAAATCAACACTGAATATTCGGCTTTGATGAGTAAAGTAATGTCTAACGGAAACGGAAGAATTAAATTCCCAATCAACGAACCAGCTGAAGGAAAGAAAAAATCACAAATCGAAGAGTATTTAGATTTCTATGGCGGACCTGGAATTCAGCATATTGCCATTGCAACTGATGATATTATCAAAACAGTATCTCAATTAAAAGCAAGAGGTGTCGAATTTTTATCAGCTCCACCACACACTTATTACCAAGCAATACCAGAAAGATTAGGTGTTCACATGGATATGATGAAGGAAGATTTAAACGAAATTGAAAAACTTGCCATCATGGTCGATGCCGACGAAGATGGATATTTATTACAGATATTTACAAAGCCAGTTCAGGACAGACCAACACTATTTTTCGAAATTATTCAACGAATGGGAGCAAAAGGATTCGGTGCAGGGAACTTTAAAGCCCTTTTTGAGTCAATTGAGAGAGAGCAAGAATTGAGAGGAACATTGTAAAAAAGCAAAATAATTACATTATACAGAAGAATTCTCTGTAAAATGATGGTTTTTATGCAAATGTTATGTTAAACTTGCCTTTTGCCATTTCTTTATTGAACTTTCTGTATATCTTTGCACTCGCAAATCAAGAAGGGGTGGTTTCCTTCTGAATTGATATAAATTTCATAATTTATAGTTTTTTGGTTAGTTAATAGCATAAAAACTCAGTCATTTCTTGACTGAGTTTTTTTGTTTTGGTACATTTGGAATAGAATTTGCATTTATTTATCTTTATAATGAAATGTAAAAATTGTACTATGAAAAAACTAGTTCTACTTATATTAGTTCTCACGACACTTGCTTTCGACACTCAAAAAGAAGATGCTTTTGACACGGGCGAATACTTCAAATTCAGAATTCATTACGGAATTATTAACGCCGGATATGCTACTCTCGAAATAAAAGATGCGACTATAAACAACAAAAAAGTTTTTCATGCTGTGGGCAAAGGTTACACAACCGGAATGTCGAAGTTCTTTTTTAAAGTTGAAGATTTATACGAAAGTTACTTTGACAA
Organism: Flavobacterium sp. JAS; assembly: GCF_020991455.1. Classification (GTDB taxonomy): domain Bacteria; phylum Bacteroidota; class Bacteroidia; order Flavobacteriales; family Flavobacteriaceae; genus Flavobacterium. The sequence goes on along the minus strand of NZ_JAJMOX010000006.1, from coordinate 160,020 downwards.
AGAAAACGGAAACCCTTACCGCTATGTTAGAAAAATAGATGAAGGAGGTTATACAAAAAACCAGGAAGGTTTTTTTAATCAAAGCGAAAAAAGAGTTTTAGTAAAAGATTACAAACGTAAAACCGAAAAAACGATTTTTCTTACAGATAATGTACAAGATATTATTTCTTCATTTTATTATTTGCGAAATCATCCTAATATTGACAAACTGAAATCAGGCGAATCGATTACAATTGACATGTTTTTTGATGAAGAAATCACAAAATTTAAGTTAAAATATGTAGGCCGTCAAGATATTACAACTAAATTTGGCACCGTTTCTACGATGATCTTTAAACCACTTGTACAAACCGGAAGAGTCTTTAAAGAAAAAGAAAGCGTAACGCTCTGGATAACTGACGACGACAACAAAGTACCTATTAGAATCAAGGCAGATCTTGCGGTAGGATCACTTAAAGCAGATCTTGATGAATATAAAGGATTAAAAAATCCATTTAAAGTAAAAAAATAATGAATCCCACAGATAATTCTGAATCAATTTTAAAAGAACTTGACCTTAAATTTCAAGCTATAAATCAAAAAACTGATGTTCACTTAGAAGGTTTACTTTGGTCAAAACCAATTACGTATTGGGATTACATTCAAACTGACGCACTTTTAAATTTACAGATACAACGCACTACACTTCCTGACGAAATGGTTTTTATCATGTATCATCAGGTAAATGAATTAATCTTTAAAATGATTTTGTGGGAAATTGATCAAATTGCTGATACACAAAACATACAGGTTGATTTTTTCAGCGAAAGATTATCAAGAATCACTCGTTATTTTGACATGCTTACCAATTCGTTCAGCATTATGGAAAACGGAATGGAAGTAGATCAATACATGAAATTCAGAAATACTCTGACTCCGGCAAGTGGTTTTCAGAGCGCACAATATAGATTAATAGAATTTGCTTCGACAGATGTGATCAACTTAACAGATCGCAGATACAAAGCAAACTTTGACGAAAATACGGATCTGGAAACCAGCTTTGAACATTTATACTGGCAGGCTGCCGGAAAAGACTATCAAACAGGAGAAAAATCATATTTACTAAAGGAATTTGAAAACAAATATAAAGATCAGTTCCTACGACAAATAACTACTTTTAAAACCAAAAACATCTGGCAAAAATTTACTCAATTACCACAAGAAGATCAAAAAAATGCTGCACTAATTGAAGCAATGCGTCATTATGACAAAACTGTAAACATTACCTGGGTAATGCAACACCTTAATACTGCAAGAAAATACATCTTAGAAAGCGGAAAAGGTAATGGCGAAGCTACTGGTGGCAGCGATTGGCAAAAATATATGCATCCAAAATACCAAAGACGCATCTTTTTTCCTAAATTGTGGACCGAAGAAGAATTGTCCAATTGGGGAAATGAAACAACCGATTAATTTCCCAAAAAATTTAAAAGTTTGAAAAAAGCATTCGTATTTATAATCTTAATATTCTCCATATTTTCGTGCAATAAAACCGAGGAAAAAGTAGAAACTAAAATTAGTAAACCAAAGACTAAAAAAGTAGAATTTGGCTTTAATTACGCTGACTTTAATATTGTAAATGATACTATAAAAAAAGGAGACTCTTTTGGTTCTATCATACAGGGTCAAAATATTGGAGACAAAAAAGTCTATGATATTGTTGAGCAGGTAAAAGATTCTTTTGATGTTAGATCAATTCGATACAACAAACCTTACACAATTCTTCGTTCTAAAAATAAAACAAACAAAATACAGGTTTTTATTTACCAACCAGATGCGTTATCGTATTATGTAGTTGACCTTAGAGATAGTATTGCAAAAGCTTACAAAAAAATAAAACCGGTTACATTAAAGCGCAAAATTATTGGTGGCGTATTAAAAACCTCACTATCCGAAACATTAGGAGATGAAGATGTAGAAACAGCACTCGCTAGCCGAATTACTAAAGTATTCTCTTGGTCAATTGACTTCTTTAAACTTAAAAAAGGAGATCGTTACGGATTAATTTTTACCGAACGTTTTATCAACGGCAAAACTTATGATGGTGTTGAAGATCTTGAAGCTGCATTTTTTGAATATAAAGGAAAAATCGTTTATGCCTTTCCGTTTGAAAAAGATACTACTTCGGGAAAAATAGAATATTATGATGATGAAGGAAAAACGCTGAAAAACTTTTTCTTAAAAACACCTATCAAGTTCAGCCGAATCACATCAAGATTTACAGCAAACAGATTTCACCCGGTACAACATACCTGGAAAGCACACAAAGGAACTGATTATGCTGCTCCAACCGGAACTCCAATTTCAACAACTGCTTCAGGAATTGTAGAAGCAACCGGATATACGGCAGGAAACGGAAACTTTGTAAAAGTAAAACACAACGGAACCTACTCTACTCAATATTTACACATGTCCAGAATTTTGGTTCGCCGCGGACAACGTGTAACTCAAGGACAAACTATTGGATTAGTGGGCAGCACCGGACTTGCAACCGGGCCTCACGTTTGTTACCGTTTCTGGAAAAATGGCATTCAGGTTGATGCGCTTCGACTTAACTTACCAACTGGAGAATCTTTAACCGGATCTGACAGAACCCGTTTCTTAAAACAAATGGAACCTTTAAAAAGAGAATTGGATAGTATTGGGAATTTATAGAATCATTTTATCCAAAAAATCAATAATAAATCTATGATTGAAAATTTTATTGCTTTCCGAAGTTTCCCAACATTAAATCAGGCCAAAGAGCTTCAATTATTATTAAATAAAAACAATATTAAAACCGTTTTAGGCGATAATATTCCTCCTCTTGATGTAAATTTCTCCGGAAGCACTTTACAAAATCAATATGAAATAAAAATTGATCCATTAGATTTTGAAAATGCTCAAGCGATTCTTGAAAAAGATACTGAAAATCTTCTTGACACAATAGACAGAGATTATTATTTACTGAGTTTCACAAATGAAGAATTATATGAAATTCTTTTAAATTCTGACGAATGGAATGTTTTTGATTATAAACTGGCGCAAAAACTTTTAACGGATAGAGGAAAAACTATCGATTCAGAAATGCTGACTTCTTTAAAAAAGGAACGCTTAAAAATCTTAGCCAAACCAGAAGAAAACCAAAAACCCTGGATTATTGCCGGATATACATTTGCACTTTTAGGCGGCGGAATTGGAATTGTCATTGGATATTCTTTATGGAGATCAAAAAAAACACTTCCAAATGGAGAAAGAGTTTATTCTTATAATGCTGAAGACAGAAAAAATGGACTAAGAATATTTTTAATTAGTATTATTGTTTTTCCATTGACATTTATATTAAAATTTTTATTTAATACAGGAATATTAGACTCCTAAAACTTTTCAGAACAAGAAAATAATATAATTAAACAATCTGTAAAACATGAAAAACACGCGCATTAAAGATATTCTTGATGAAACTTTTTCAGACTTAAAACTATTTTACAGAGACACTAATCTTCCTGAAGATTTAATTACACATTACAAAATTGGGCAAATAATTAAAGAAAGAGGCTTTACTGATATGAGTTATATTGGCGGAGGTCTTTCTGGAAATTTGAGATATTTAATTGCAAGTTCTGAAGCTCGGGATTTATCTAAATTTAATCCTAATTCAGTCAAAAATGGACATTCACTTTTGGATGACAATTCCTTTTTTAAAGTATTAGACATTCAGAAAATTAAAAACAAGACACAGATTTTCCTTCTAAACATACCCGGAAATTCGCTTCCGCTTTTTAAAAACTCCACTTCAAATCTTGAAGAAGAAATCACAGAAAAAGCCAGACGAAAATTTATTGATAAAATCGATTCGGTCTTAATCCCGGAATTGCAAACTGAAGATTGGAAAGAAAGAACAAAGCTTCCACTTGGAATGAATGAGATTGGTGAACTATTTTTTGATGATTCAACTATAAAAACGGAAGAACCAAAAAGAATTGAAATCAATAAAGCTGAGAAAAAAATCGAAATCAACAAAAAACCCTGGTGGAAAATTTGGTAATTTTTAAAACATCATCATTTAGAATACTGCTTCCTAAATTCTGACGGATTGATTCCTTTATGTTTTCTAAATACTTTATTCAAATGACTTTCGTCTGAAAAATGCAATTCATCTGCAATTTCATTGATACGCATATCACTGTTTAAAAGTCTGGCTTCGATTAATCTTAATTTATAATTTGAAATGTATTCCTGAAGTGTTTCGCCAGTTTGTTTCTTAAAATACTTCCCTAAATAATGAAGTGAAATATTAAAATGTTCACTTATTACATTCGCTTTCAACTGCTTTGGATCATAAATATTCTCCTGAATATAATGCAATATTTCAAGAACCATCTCTCCGGTTGTTTCTTTAATATTCTTCGGAAGTTTTAAAGCAATATTTCTTGCAACGACAGTAATAATTGCATTAACAATTTGCTCCGTAATTTTTTGGTGGTAAATCTGCTGATTGCTTTGTTCGTTAATAATACTTTCAACAAGTGATCCAATTAAAGGTTTGTCAATTCTATTTTTGAGAATACATCCCGGACGATGACTTGCATTTTGAAGAATATATTCCATTCGCAACACCGTTTCACTTTGTCCGTTTTGAGAATTTGCCTTGATATAATATTCGTTAAACCGCAGAAAAAAGAATTTCGTTGGCGTTGAAATTTCAAACGAATGAACATCTTGCGGTGTTACCAGAAACAGATTCCCTTTTCGGTACTGAAATTTATTATTGTTTATAATCTGAGTTCCGGTTCCGTCGACAATATAAATCAATTCAAAGAAATTGTTTCTCCGATTTGTTTTCGGAAACTGTTCCAATTCCTTAAAATCAACTTCAAAAGGATGATATAAATTATTATTTGTCATACTGCTAAAATACAATTTTAGTACCAATTAGTACAATTTTAAGCGAAAGCTAATCTCCTAATTTTGTTTCAGATAACAACTAAAAATTACAAAATGAAAATATTATTAATTGGTGCAAACGGAACAATTGGCAAAATACTCGAGCCAGATTTGGCAAAAAATCATGAAATTATTTCGGCCGGAAGAAACAGCGGCGATTTTAGAATCGATTTATCGGATTCAAATTCGATAGAAAAATTATTCAAAGAAATTAAAAACATTGACGCTTGTATCTGTGTTGCCGGAGATTGCTACACGGGAGATTTACTTTCGCTTGACGAAGAAAAAATAAACATTGGCATTAAAAATAAATTGCTTGGACAAATAAATCTGGTTCTAATTGGGCAAAAATACTTAAACGACAATGGATCATTTACACTAACTTCTGGTAAAATGGGAGATAAACCGGTAAAGAATAATACCGCAAAAGCAATTGTAAATGGCGGAATTAACAGTTTTGTGCTTTCGGCTTCTCTTGAATTAGAAAGAGGAATTAGAATAAATGCTATTAGTCCCGGAAAAGTTTCAGACATTCCTTTTGAAGTCTTAATTAACGCTTATTCAAAAAGTATCAATGAACCAATAAATGGAGAAATTATTAAAGTAAACTATTAAAATTTAAAAAAAAATGAAAAATTCAACTGCTATTCTATTCTTGCTTTTAGTTGTTAATTCAGCTATTGCTCAAAAGCCAAAACAGACAATGAAAACAGAATTTTTAGGTTCCTGGACTCTAGTTTCTGTTGAAAATACAGATTCAAATGGTACCAAAACATTTCCATACGCAACAAATCCAAGAGGTACTTTATTTTTTGACGAAAAGGGCAATTATGCCATTCAGATTTATAAGAATGAAAGAGCCAAAATAGTTTCGGGAGATAAAAACAAATGCACTCCTGAAGAAAATGCAGCGATCGTGCAGGGAAGTAATTCGCATTTTGGCAAATATGAAATTAATGATATTGACAAAACTATTATTTTCAAAATAGAAACGGCATCATTTCCAAATTGGGAACAGACAGAACAAAAACGCTCCTATACGTACATCAACAATCTATTAGAATATGTTGTTGTTAATACCACACAAGGCGGAAAATCTGTTACGGCAAAAGTTGTCTGGAAAAAACTATAATCACAAAACCAGTTGAAAAACTGGTTTTTGTACTTTTTGATCGAAAATTTGGTGAGATTTAAAACAAAATCACTTTGCAACATTCGTTTCTCCCCACGAATCCATCAAAAATAAAATTTCTTTAAGAGAACGACCAAGATCTGTTAATTCATATTCAACTTTTGGAGGAACCTGATGGTGCACTATCCGATTCACCAAATTATCTTTTTCCAACTCCTTCAATTTTGCAATAAGCATTCGTTCAGAAACTCCAACAAGTCTGTTTTTTAACTCACTATATCTAAGCTTCTCTTCATTTAAAAGAAACGTTAGAATATTTATTTTCCATCTTCCACCAATCATTGCTAAAGTAAATGCAATCCCGCAGTTTTCTTTCCAATAAATCTCATTTAGACTATTTGTCGAATTTTCCTTTCTAATATCCATACTTACTATTTTGTTTGTACCATACAATTATGTATGTATCTATATTATTGCAAGTTAACAAATATCTTTGTTATAATAAAAAATTAGAAAAATGGAAACAATTAAAACAGCAATTCATTGGTTAAGTTATGCATATTACCTGTACATATTCGGATATGCTTCACTCTTTAAAGTCTTTCAAAAAAATTCTATGATGCAAAGCATGCTTTCTTTAGGATTTAACAAAACGTGGACAATTATAATAGGCGTTTTAGAATTATTTGGCGTTATACTTATCGTAATTGGAATCTTTCAACCGCAATATAAAAATGCCGGAATCTTATTTCTACTACCATTTGCAATTGGAGCATTCACTACACACATGGCGCATCAGGAATACAATCATTTTTACCATTCTTTAATTGTGTGCATTTTAACAGTCGTTGTATTAGCAACAGATAAATCTTTTAGAATAATACTATAAAAATTCAGCTTCAATTTGTTTATCAAAGTAAAAAAGTCAAATCATCAAAATCTATATAATTGTCGATGAAGATATTCAGTTCTAAATCACAAAAAACGTTTTCGTAACTAATTGTTATATAATTGTGAAGCTTAAAGCTATTAAAAGTTATTTCAGTATTTTTGTGTTTTAATAACCAAATTTTCAATTAAAATAAAAAATGGCTTTAAACACAACAAACCCAACCGGGACTGAAGCGTGGAAAAATCTGCAAAACCACTATAACGCAATTCACGAAACTACGATACAAGAATTGTTTCAACAAGATAATGCTCGTGTTGAAAAATTCAATTTACAATGGAATGACTTTTTAGTAGACTATTCTAAAAACAATGTTAGCCAGGAAACCATCTCTCTTTTATTAGAATTAGCCAATTCAATTGGATTAAAAGATGCGATAGCGCAATATTTTGGTGGAGAAATCATCAACCAAACAGAAAACAGAGCTGTTTTACACACGGCTTTGCGTGCACCGGAATCGGCAGTTATAAAAGTTGATGGTGAAAATGTAATTCCAGAAGTTTACGAAGTAAAAAACAAAATCAAAAAATTCAGCAGTGAAGTTATTTCCGGAGAAAGAAAAGGTTTCACCGGAAAAGCTTTTACTGATGTTGTAAATATCGGAATTGGTGGTTCAGATCTTGGACCTGTTATGGCTGTTGAAGCTTTGCAATTCTACAAAAATCAATTAAACTTACATTTTGTTTCTAATGTTGATGGTGATCACGTTAACGAAGTAATCAAAAAATTGAATCCTGAAACGACTCTTTTCTTGATTGTTTCTAAAACTTTTACGACTCAGGAAACTTTATCAAATTCTGAAACTATAAAAGAATGGTTCTTGAAATCAGCTTCTCAAGAAGATATTGCAAAACATTTTGTGGCGGTTTCGACAAATATCCAGAAAGTAACAGAATTCGGAATTAATCCGGACAATGTTTTCCCAATGTGGGACTGGGTTGGAGGAAGATTCTCTTTGTGGAGCGCTGTTGGATTAAGCATTAGTTTAGCTATTGGTTTTGATAATTATAATGAATTATTGAAAGGTGCAAATGAAATGGACGAACATTTCAAATCGGCTGAATTTGATGAAAATATTCCAGTAATCCTGGCTTTATTAAGCGTTTGGTATAACAATTTCTTTGGTGCCGAAAGTGAAGCTTTGATCCCTTACACACAATATCTACAAAAACTAGCTCCATATTTGCAACAAGCAACTATGGAAAGTAACGGAAAAAGTGTTGGTCGTGACGGAAAACCAGTAAACTACCAAACTGGAACTATTATTTGGGGAGAACCAGGAACAAATTCGCAACATGCCTTTTTTCAATTGATTCACCAAGGAACAAAATTAATCCCGACTGATTTTATTGGATTCGTAAAACCTTTATACGGAAACGAAGATCATCATGATAAATTGATGTCTAACTTTTTTGCTCAGACTGAAGCTTTAATGAATGGAAAAACTGCGGCACAAGTTCAGGCAGAATTTGACAAACAAGGACTTTCTGCAGAAAAAGCATCTTATTTATTGCCCTTTAAAGTTTTTACAGGAAACAAGCCAACAAACACAATTTTGATTCAAAAACTGACTCCAAAAAGTTTAGGTTCTCTAATTGCTTTATACGAACATAAGATTTTTGTTCAGGGTGTTATTTGGAACATTTTTAGTTTTGATCAATGGGGAGTTGAATTAGGAAAACAACTTGCAAACTCTATTCTGGACGAAATAAACACAAAAACGGTTAAGAATCATGACAGTTCGACTTCATTTTTACTAAATCACTTTTTAAAACACAAATAAAAACTTTCGCAAGAACGTTTTCTTAACAAACTGAAACGCCTTAATTTAACGCAAATTAAGGCGTTTTTTTCGTATAAATACACCATTTCAATTATCTAAAACACCCATAATTGCCAGTTTAGACCTACAACACAGGTTATATTATTACGATTTTAACAAAAAACACATCTTAAAATTCAAAAAAAGATTATTTTTTTTACTTAAAATAGAAGAAACCATTTTAATACGCAACACAATAGACAAAACTAGTTTTTCTTAACATTTTGATAACATTATCTGATTTTAATGTTATAATTTTGCCAAAAACAATAAACTAAATAACAAATGAAGACAATGAAAAATTGGTTACTTACTGGACTGTTGTTCATGATAGTTTCGACCGCATTTTCTCAAGGAAAAATTTCCGGTATTATTACCGACGGTGTGGCTTCACTACCGGGAGCAAACGTTGCGATCAAAGGATCCTCGGTTGCTACTTCTACAGATTTTGATGGTAAATTTACTATCGATGCTACAACTAGCACAGGAGAAATCGTTATTTCTTACTTAGGTTACGAAAATCAAACTATCAAATTTACAGCATCAAAAGGTGCAACTACAAATTTAGGAAAGATAGTTTTAGTATCTAATTCTAACGAATTAAGTGAAATTGTGGTTAAAAGTAGCGTAGTGGATATTGCAAAAGACAGAAAAACTCCTGTTGCAGTTTCTACAATTAAAGCTGCTGAAATTCAAGAAAAATTAGGTTCTCAGGAGTTTCCAGAGATCTTAAAAAGTACACCTTCTGTGTATGCTTCAAAAGCAGGTGGTGGATACGGAGATTCAAGAATTGCTATTCGTGGATTTGACCAAAAAAACATTGCTGTTATGGTTAACGGTGTGCCGATTAACGACATGGAAAACAGTGCTGTATTCTGGAGTAACTGGGCTGGTATCTCTGATGTAACTTCTGCAATGCAAGTACAAAGAGGTTTAGGAGCTTCAAAATTGGCTATTTCTTCTGTTGGAGGAACTATCAACATTGTTACAAAATCTTCTGATGTAAAAGAAGGTGGTTCAATTTCTTCTAGTTTTGGTAATAACAACTACTTAAAAGCGCAAGCTTCTTACAGTACTGGATTAATGAAAAACGGACTTTCTGCTTCTGTATTATTTAGCAGAACTGAAGGAGACGGATATGTTGACGGAACTAAATTTGAAGGATACAACTATTTCATGGCTTTTGGATACAAAATCAATGACAAACATAGTTTAGAATTTACATTTACAGGAGCGCCTCAATGGCACGATCAAAGAACTACTTCTCCTCTTTTAAGTGATTTCTTAAAATACGGAAGTGACGGTAAAACACCAAATGTCAAATACAACTCTGATTGGGGAATGAAAAATGGTGAGGAATATAATTTAAGAACAAATTATTACCATAAACCTGTAATGTCTCTTAACTGGGATTATAACATCAACGAGACTACGAAATTATCTACAGTAGTTTACGCTTCATGGGGACGTGGAGGAGGAACTTCATCAAATGGTGGTATTAGAGGTGACAATCCATACTCTACTAACAACAAGTTAAGAACAGCTGATGGTCTTGTTAATTTTGATTTAATTCAAAATTGGAACACAGGTCAAGCAACAACTTTAGGAACAAGAGTTCCTGTAAATGGTCAGTACGAAAATAGTGCTGATACTGGAAGTAACAGAGTTAATGGCGCAACAGTTATCAATAACACAGCAGGTATTTCTCAAATTGCTTCTGTAAACTCTCACAACTGGTACGGAACTGTTATCAACTTAGATAAAAAACTTACTGATAACTTAACTTTAGATTTTGGAGTTGAAGGAAGAATGTACCAAGGTATTCACTTTCAAAACTTAATTGATTTATTTGGAGCTGATGTTTACAAAAACACTGCTAACAAAAACAATAACCCTGAATATTTCAGCACAACTTATGCTGCAAGACCAAGTGGAAACCCATTTATTAGTACAGATTACCAAGACAGAATTAACTACTGGAATGACAGTAAAGTAAACTACTACGGAGCTTTTACTCAATTAGAGTACAGTATTGGTAACTTGACTGCTTTCTTACAAGGAGCTGTATCTCAACAACAATACAAAAGAATTGACCACATGAAGTATCTTGCTTCAGATCCTCTTTCTGATACTGACTTTGAAAACATTACAGGTGGAGATGTTAAAGCTGGAGCAAACTACAACATTAATGACCACCATAATGTATTTGTAAACGCTGGTTATTACTCAAAACAACCGTTTTTCAATGCAGTATACCCAAACAATGCTTCAATAGTAAACCCGAATCTTACAAACGAAAAAATAAAAGCAATCGAACTTGGTTATGGCTTCCGTTCAGGAATCTTCAATGCTAACTTAAATGCTTATTATACTACTTGGGATGACAGATTTACAACTGCACTTGATCAAGCAGCAACTAATCCTAGCGGATATTACACTTTCCAAGGTGTTAATGAAATACACAAAGGTATTGAGTTAGATGTTACAGCTAAACCAATTGACAAGTTAAAATTAAACGGGATGATCTCTGTTGGTGACTGGACATATAAAGGTAATGCTACAAGTAGTCGTTTTGATGTTAGTAATAATCCAATTAGCGGAGATCAACCTTTATACCTTGATGGTGTAAAAGTTGGAAACAATGCTCAAACTACAATGGCGGTTGGAGCAGCTTACGAAATCTTAAACGGTCTTAATGTTGATGCAAACCTTAACTACTCAGAAAAATTATACGGAAATATCGATGTATCTAAATTTGCTGCTGTAGACAACAAAGGTGCTATGGAATTACCTGGTTTTGCAACTACAGATGCTGGTGTATCTTACAAATGGAATATTGCTCCAAAATTAGGTGCATTAAACTTTAGACTTAACGTGAACAACGTTTTTGATAAAATCTTCATCAACGAATCATTCACAAATATTTTTGCAGATGATAATCTTCCTGTTGCAACTGGACAACCAGCTGGCTCAAAAGGAACTTATGCTTCTAATGGACAACTTTACAACGGAGTTGCTACTGCAAACAAAGTTTACTTCGGTTACGGAAGAACTTGGAACTTTAGCTTACGTTACGATTTCTAAGAATTTAGAATCTAAATAAATAATAAAAACGGCATTGACTTTTAGTTTAATGCCGTTTTTTTATGCCCTTTTTTGCTATATTTGTTTTAACAAAAAATCTAATTTATGTACCATTTTTTACAAAAATTCCATTCGGGTTGGGCTTATTTAGCTTTATTACTTTTACTAATTGCAGTTGTAAATGCTATCCTTGGATTAACTTCTAAAAAAGAATTCACAGCTAAAGATCGCAAAATTGCTTTATTTGCTTTAATAGGCACACACACTCAATTATTAATTGGTTTAATCCTTTATTTCGTCTCTCCGTTAGGAAAAGCAGCTTTTGGACAAATGTCTAATGCAGAACTAAGATTAACGTCATTAGAGCACCCACTTATTAATATTATAGCAATCATTTTGATAACCATTGGATGGTCAAAACATAAAAAATTAATCAATAGCGAAGCTAAATTTAAAACTTTTGCTATTTTTTACGGATTAGGATTATTACTTATATTAAGTAGAATCCCGTGGAACCTATGGTTCTAAAAAAAACCAATTAAAGCCCTAAAATTCTAGGGCTTTTTTTATCTCGGCATATTATTTGTACAAACTCCCCAAGTCTGAAAAAAAATAAAAAATGAGAAATAAAAAACACATTATACTCACAACACTTACTATAACCTTTTTAAGTTGTTTTACTTATGTCATAAGTCAGACAAAACCAGTAACCGAATCTAAACCACCTCAGGATACAGTAAAAACCATAAGACCTAATTTAATCGCAATACCTACTGATTCGGTTTTTACGGATAAAGGCTTAAAACTTAAACCATATAAAAAAAACGCACACGCCTCCTACTACGCTGATCGTTTTAATGGTAAAAAAACAGCAAACGGAAGCAGATTTAGCAATAGCGCCTATACCGCTGCACACAAAAAGCTTCCATTTGGAACACGAATAAAAGTAACAAATGAAGCTAACGGAAAATTCGTAATTGTAAAAATTACTGATCGTGGTCCGTTTGTTAAAACAAGAGAATTAGACTTATCGAAAAGAGCCTTTATGGAAATCACCAAAAGCAAAGGAAGTGGTGCCATGAAAGTGACAATTGAAACTATAGTAGAATAAAAAAATCCCGTCCAGAAGTTTCTGGACGGGATTTTCTTTTAAACAAACTTTCTGATGCTCATTACTATTCCGGTATGAATTCCTTCATGGTAATTATTAAAGCTCAAAGCTCCGTCAATGTTTTTGAGTATAAAACCTAAACTCGTTGGATATTCCGTATAAGTAACAAAGATCTTATTAGCAAAATCTTTCTGAACCTGATCTAAAGTCGAAGAAACTAAGACTCTGATTTCGTCAACTTCGGCCTGTGAGACATTGCCTTCTGGTTTGGTTCCTTTTTTATATTTAGCTACAAAATCTTCTGAAACCATCATTGGCAAACCTGACAATTTATAGATTAAAACTTGGTGCGAAGCCACGCAATGTGCAATATTCCAAATTAAATTATTAGTAAATCCTTCTGGGATTTTGTTCAATTGTTCTAATGAATGATTATCTAAAACCTTCAAAAGAACTTCTCTAATGGTTTTTTGTACTTCAAAAACTGAATTCATAATTTTATTTTTTTTCTAAAATTAGGCATTTTTAAGTTTTAAATGAATTTTCTTTGTAGTCTCTTAAATTAAAAATTATGAACAAAATATATTACTTAGCTTCTTGCGATACTTGTCGAAAAATCATCAAAAGTCTGCCAAAAGACAATAATCTGGTTTTTCACGATATTAAACAAAATCCCATTACGGAAGCTGAACTTGAAGAAATGTATCAGCTTGCAGGCAGTTACGAAGCTTTATTCAGCAAAAAAGCGCAATTGTACAAGTCTATGGATTTAAAAAACAAGTCGTTGACGGAAGATGATTATAAGAAATATATTTTAGAACATTATACTTTTATCAGTCGTCCGGTTTTCATTATTGATAATAAGATTTTCATTGGTAATACCCAACCTGTTACCTTACAAGTCATGAAAGCTTTGGAAAAGTAATACCTGAAAATTCTAATGAATGCGGGGTTGCGTTAGGGATTACTTCACTACAATTCTGTTTTTTATTAGTGTTCAGTGAACTACGTTTGAAGCGGAAATCCTTTTTTTGAGCTTTTTCAGCTCAAAAAAAGATTGGAAGCGGATAGCCCGGCCGGAGGAAACGCCTAAAAAACTAAAATCCTGGCGCTGAAAAAAGTTAGCCACAAATTGCACAAATTTTCACGAATTAATATTCTTATTAGCATAAATTTGTGAAATTCGTGGCAAAAAACTTTAAAACCGTTTACTCTGAACAGATTAGACATTTTACATCTAAACACAGCAAACTTTTATTTATCTTTGCGCCTTTATACTCAATTATATGATACAATCTATGACAGGGTTTGGCAAAGCTTCTTTGCAATTGCCTACAAAAAAAATTACCGTTGAAGTAAAATCCTTAAATAGTAAAGGTTTGGATTTAAACGTAAGAATGCCGTCGCTTTATCGCGAAATGGAATTAGGTTTAAGAACTCAGATCTCTACAAAGCTTGAAAGAGGAAAAATTGATTTCGGGATTTACATTGAAAGTACTTCTGAACAAACTTCGACTAAAGTAAATGTACCTGTTGTAAAAAACTACATCGCTCAGCTTAAAGAAGTTTATCCTGATGCCGATGAAACTGAATTGATGAAAATGGCCGTTCGTATGCCAGATACGCTAAAAACGGAGCGTGAGGAAATCGATGAAAACGATTGGGAACAAATTCAGGTTATCATTGAGGAAGCGCTTCAAAACATCTTAACTTTTAGAAAAGACGAGGGAGAATCTCTTGAGAAAGAATTCAACTTAAGAATTGGAAATATTCGTCAGTATATGAACGATGCTTTGGCACTTGATCCAGAACGTGTTCAGGCTATAAAAGACCGTTTGCAAACTGCAATTTCGGAATTACAGGTTAATGTTGATGAAAATCGTTTTGAACAAGAATTGATTTATTATTTAGAAAAACTGGATATTACTGAAGAAAAGGTTCGCTTGACAAACCATCTAGACTATTTCTTAGAAACCATAAAAGGTACCGAAGCTAATGGTCGTAAATTAGGTTTTATTACTCAGGAAATGGGTCGTGAGATCAATACAATGGGTTCAAAATCGAATCACGCCCAAATGCAGAAATTAGTGGTGATGATGAAAGATGAATTAGAGAAGATTAAGGAACAGGTTTTGAATGTGTTGTAAACGCATACGCTTTAAGCTATAGGCTATAAGCAAAAAAAACATAAAGTAAGAGAGCTTAAAGCGTACCGCCTAAAGCCTAAAGCATAAATTAATGAACAAAGGAAAATTAATTGTTTTCTCTGCACCTTCGGGATCGGGAAAAACAACTATAGTAAGACATTTACTTGGGAAAGAAGATTTAAATTTAGAATTTTCGATCTCAGCGGCTTCACGCGACCCACGCGGAGAAGAAGAACACGGAAAAGATTATTATTTTATTTCGTTGGAAGAATTCAAAAAACACATTAAAGCAGAAGAATTCCTGGAATGGGAAGAAGTCTATCGTGACAATTTTTACGGTACTTTGAAAGCCGAAATCGAAAGAATCTGGGCTTTAGGAAAAAACGTAATTTTTGATATTGATGTTGCAGGCGGATTACGTATCAAACACAAATTTCCGGAACAAACTTTAGCTGTTTTTGTAAAACCACCAAGTGTTGACGAACTAAAACGCCGACTAAAGCAACGTTCTACTGAAACTGATGACAAAATAAACATGCGTATTGCAAAAGCTTCTGTTGAACTGGCGACTGCTCCACAATTTGACACCATCATCAAAAATTACGATTTAGATACGGCAAAAGAAGAAGCATATCAATTGGTAAAGGATTTTGTAAATAAATAAGTTATTACACAGAGTTACACAAAGTAAAAGCGCAGAGTTGCACAAAGTTTTAAAATAACTTTGAGAATCTTTGCGAAAACTCAGCGAATCTCTGCGAAACAAACCAAAAATGAAAATAGGTCTTTATTTCGGAACATATAATCCAATTCATGTTGGTCACTTAATTATTGCCAATCACATGGCAGAGTTTGCCGATTTAGATCAGATTTGGATGGTCGTTACGCCACACAATCCGCTTAAAAAGAAAGCTACTTTGTTAGATGATCATCAACGTTTGGAAATGGTTTTTCTGGCAACAGAAGATTACCCGAAAATTAAACCTTCGGATATTGAGTTTAAATTACCTCAGCCTAATTACACGGTAAATACTTTGGTTCATTTGCATGAAAAATATCCAACTCATGACTTTTCATTAATTATGGGCGAAGACAACCTTAAAACGCTTCATAAATGGAAAAACTACGAAGTGATTTTAGATCATTATGATATTTATGTTTACCCAAGAATTTCAGACGAAGAGGAAAATATCGAATTAAAATCACATCCGAAAGTTCATGTTATTGACGCACCAATTGTTGAGATTTCATCGACTTTTATCCGAAACAGTATTAAAGAAGGCAAAAACATTCAACCGCTTTTGCCACCAAAGGTTTGGGAATATATTGATCACAATAATTTTTATAAGAAATAAAAAAATCATTCCGTAGGAATGTCTGATCGGTAGAACTAAATTTTAATTATGATTATACGTTCCGTAGGAACGTTTGGTTAATGGTGCAGATATTTTATTCCCCTAAAAACAGGTGTCCCTACAGGACACAACGCAAAACAATACATTTTTTTCTACCGATGAGATATTCCTACGGAATATAAAATATTGTTGTTTATAAAAATTCTTCTTTCGTCGGAATGAAAAATAGAGCAAAAGAAAGCCTGAATTAAAAAATTCAGGCTTTCTTGTTTTTATGCTTCAACGTTTATCTGGCTTTTAACTCTTACTCTAATCTCACTTAGCGATTGATCAATTAAAAGTTTTCCGTCTCTGAAAACTTCTTTCAATTCTCCTTGTTTTTCTTCTTCCCAAGAAACATTATCGGTTAAATGATATACTCCATCAACTAAATCAATTTTCATTAAACCTTTAGCTGATTTTTTAGTTCCGTCATCCGTAATTGGATCTTTGAAGATAGCTCTTCCTTCTCCGTCAACTTCCCCGTATGTTGCTTTCATGGCAAAACCAAAAGTATCACGCGTATTGTACTGGTATGTAAAAGAACCGATTCCTAAAACAACGTTTGTAGACGCAAAACCTTTTTCTTTTAATCTTTCTGCAATTTGAGTTGCTCTTGCTACCGTGATACTATCACCGTAAATAGCTCCAATTTGAAGAATAAGCTCTTTATATCCTTTTGCATTAACATCACCTCCAAAAACATCCCAAAGAAGCTCAATTACACCTTTTTTCTCTTCTTGTGTTTTTCCATTCGGATTTCCGCAGATAATATCAACCGGATCACCGCTATCAGGACGAATTACTACTTTACCTTCTCTAGCAACAATATCTTCTTTTAAGCGAGGTAAATAATCCGTTAAAACTTTCCATAAATCCCAGGTATCAGAAACGATAGAAACAATTCCTTTTGGATACACTTCAGTAATTAATCTTTTGAAAGTTTCACATTCACCTTCTGTAGTTCCCATACACATTACAGAATGCTCTGTTGCGGCAACTGAACCTGCGATTAATTCCGTATCTGAATTGGCGTTATAATATTCTTCGAAGAAATCAATTGCGGGAATCGTATCTGAACCTGTAAAACTCAATAAATGTCCGGCTGCAGAAGTTATTGCTGCTTCGATTCCGCCCATTCCTCTCATTGAAAAATCGTGCCCTTGCCAGTTTACAAAATCAGGAACAGATGAAGTTTCTTCAGCATATTTATCTAAAACTTTTCTGTACTCTTTTGCTATTGTAGCCGAATTACAAGGAAGCCAAATAACCGCAGAAAGTAATGTTTCGAAATAATTCGTCAACCAGAAAAATTCCGGAAGTGTATTGTACATTGTAAACATTGGAACTCTCAAAGGCACACTTACTCCTTCTGGCAAGGCTTTAAAAACCATCGGAATATATCCTAAATCATGTAAATCTTCGATATGTTTTGTCCCAACTTGGTTTTCACCCAAATAATTATTGATTCGGCGTGCGTATTTTTTAACGACTTCTTCTTTTGGCTGCTTGAAAAAATCGGCATCAAAATCATGAATAATATATTTTTTGATGAAATATTGCAATCCAAAAAACACAACTTCATCAAGACTTTCAATTCTTGATTTTCTTGGTGTCCAGTTCGAATACACTAATGTAGTTTTATCTGGATATTGTCTTCTATGGTCAACTTTGTAACCGTCTGTTAATAATAATGGGTTCATATTTTTTATTTTTAGTAAATTTAGGATTAACTCTTCTAGTGTTTTAAATTGTTCTATTGTATATCTGTCGCACACAATGTCGATATTACCTTTGCGCCAAAAATCTTCTTCGACAACAACTTTCATCTTCTTGGATTGAGCATAAAGCCCAAACTCAAGCAAAGATATTGGTGACATTGTATTTCCTGCAAAATACATAATTATAATGTCTGCTTGTTCTAATACGTTAAGCTCCCAATCAACTTGATCTTTAAAATTTTCATTTTCGATTGTTTGTGACCAACTATTGTCCCATTGATCTCTTCTTGGGTTAAAGATAATATAATTGTCTTTCAATAGTTCTTCGCAATGTTTTTGCCAATTTATCGCCGTATCCATTTCTATAGATCCAGCCAAAAAGATTGTTTTTAAATCACTTTGTAAAGGAATTTCTTCTGGAGCTCTAAAAATTTTCTTCATCTTTCTATTTATTTCTTCCTTTTTCATTTGGATAAAAACTTTGCACTGCCTCACTTTGCCAAAACTCTTTTGTTTCAACATCAATACAAGTTAGTTTTCCATAAAAACCCGCTCCGGTATCTATATTCCAGACATTACAACCTTGCATTGGAATTTCAACATTGTAATGAAGTGTTGGCGTATGACCAATGTAAATCTCATTAAAAAGCAATAATCTTTTTGGATATGAAAGAGAATCTTTTTGAATTCTTTTATCCATCGTCAAAGCCATTTCCCAAAGTGTTCTGTCCCAGGAAAAATTGCTTGCATAATGTTCTTTTTCGGGACCATGCATTGACGAAAAACCAGCGTGAATAAACAAATTATTATCTTCATCTACAAAGTAATCCTGCATGTTTTCAAAAAACTGAAGATGTTTCTCTTTTTGTAAAAGATCAATATCATGATAACTCTCTATGGTAGATTTTCCTCCGTGCAAAAACCAAATATCATTTATGTCATCATTCTTCAACCATTCATGGCACCAAACATCATGATTTCCTCTTATAAAAATACATTCCTGTTTTTGAGATAATTCGATAAGAAAATCAATTACTTGTCGGGATTCACTCCAGCCGTCAACGTAATCTCCAAGAAAAACAAGTCGATTATCTTCGTTAATTTCAACTCGATCCAATAATTGAATTAAAGCTTTTAAACCGCCGTGAATATCTCCAATAACCAATGTTCGTTTCATGATATTCGCTTAATTATTGAAACTTATTCGATAAGTCTAAATCTAATTTAGTCAAAAAGTCTTTCCCAAATTTATCGTTTTCTAACTCTTCATACAAAAACGAAGGCAACGCTTTATCACAATTTTGTTTGTGACTTAAAATCGCCATGCACAAAGCAGCAACAGTATCTGTATCTCCGCCATAATCAATACTTGTTTTCAAACAATCTTTCATTGATGTTGCTTCAGATACAATTTTTATAACGGCTTGTGTCGTTGGATAACCGTGCATGTCAATTGGAGAAGTAATTCTATAATTCTCATTTTCCTTCAGCGTTTCATTTAAAAACGGAATCAAAGTTGATCCATCACCCAAATTATATTTAAAATAATGAACTGCCAAAGCGATACGTTTCGCACAACTAATTCCTTCAATGGTAAGATGAGAAGTCCTTGCCTGAATTTCGCAAAACTCCATCAATTGGTCTATATTTTTTAAATATCCAATAGAATATGCTCGCATTGCAGAACCGTTTCCGTTACTGCCGTTATCGATTATTTTGATAAAATCAGCTCCATTTTTACTGGCGTCTAAAGCATTATAAACTCTATCTGAATATCCACGCCTTTTATCTCTGTGAAATACTTCAACAAACTTATCGGCAACTTTAACTTCATTCCAATTTTCATCTTCTAATAACAATTCGGAAATCGCAATTGCCATTTGAGTATCGTCTGTATATCTTTTATAAATCTCGGTATAAAGTCCGTGTTTATGATATTGAGTCAGATCGTTATTTTGAGAAATAAAATCTAAATCTCGAAATTCAAAACCTGCACCGTATGCATCGCCTATTGCTGCTTCTAGTATCATAACTGTTGTTTTTGGTTGTTAATTTGGGTGGGAATTCTTTTAAGATTTAAACTCTATGTATTTTGTCGGAACATTATCTGTCAACCAAACATTATTCTCCGACAAATAAAATTTAAATCCATCTCGATGCATTGCACCACTTCTAACAGTTAAAATTTGAGCAGCTCCTCTTCTACTTCCTACTTTTATTGCCGTTTCCAGATCTTTGGAAAGATGCACATGCTGACGGCTCATTTTTTGTAAACCTTCTTTTTTAATGCTATCCAAAAACTTTCCAACAGTTCCGTGATATAAAAACTCCGAAGGTTCTGCTTCGTCCAGGTCTAATTCAACTGAAATCGAATGTCCTTGACTTGCTCTAATTTTCGTTTTATCTTCATTAAAAGCAAAACGTTTTTTATCATTATTTTCTACAACGTAATCTAAAAGTTCAGCAGTCATTTGATTTTGACTTCCCTTTTTATTGCATTTTTCAATTAATTCATCAACATCTGTCCAACCGTTTTCGTCTAATTTTAGTCCGATGGTTTCCGGCGAATGTCTGAGAACCAAACTCAGAAACTTGCTTACGCTTTTTGCTATTTTTTCATCCATGATTTCCTGAGATTTTAAGTTTCTTATTCAATTCTTCATCCTTAAAAAGGAAAGGTTTTTCAGCAGGAATCATCAGCTTTTCTAATTGTTTATTCTGAACAAATTCATATTGTTCTTTTACAAATTCTGAAATATCTTCGATTAGTACTATGTCTTCTTTTGCAAAAGACTTTATAAAATCATCTCTTAAACCAATCTGAATAGCTCTTCGTTCTAATTTATTCCCATACGGATCATGATCTGGATCCCATTGTAATCTTACTGAGGATGTTTTAACTTGTGTTTGCCATTCTTCGTGGCTCATTTCGAGCGAAGAACTATAAGAGGAATAAACCGCATTTTGTAAATATTTATTGAATGCCGAAATTTTAAGGTGAATTGCCAGTACCGTTTCCTGTCCTTCTTTTGTTCCCCAACCGTTTCTGTACATCATCCACAGAAAATTTGGTTTGATCCACGTCATTCTGTCCAGGCTAAATGCTCCGCCAAAATATTGATTTTTCGCAGCAAATTCGCCTATTTCTTTTCGGTAGGATTGATACACTATTATTTCTTCCTCGTCATGTTGAGCCATTATATGATAGCCAGATTTTGGCCATTCTACAATTTGCTCATCGTATTTTTTTAATTCTATTTTCATTTTGTATTGTACACAATATCTTCATTGTGTTATTTTTAATTTTAAACAGTTGATTTATCTAAAAATCATAAACTGTTACTTCTATATTATTTTCAGAAAGTGTTTTGAGAATAATAGGCTCTATCATCTCCCACTTTCCGCCAGCTAAACCACAGCCAATTCTTGGCATATGAACGCTGGCATTATTTACTTTTGCGAATGAAGACACTTCTTTCAAGCCATCTTCAATGGCATCATATCGTATTGGAGCATTTCCGTTTTCATCTTTATTGATTTTATGCTGACCAATTAAATTTGCTACCCAAAGATCTTCTTCTACCTGAACAAACTGAACTTTACCCAATTCAAAACCATCCTTTGATTTAAACCATTCTCTATATTGATTTTCTGGTTTTTTCCATCTTTTAGAAATGGCCATAACAAATCCTTTTCCTCAACCTCCAATATCATTACAGATATGCACAATTACTTTATTATCTCTGATCGAGGAGATGTTGCATCTCCTTTTGTATATTGAATATCTTTCATGTGTTTCATTTATTTTAATCAAACGTTCCTACGGAACGTAAATACAACACGACAATTATTTTTCTACCGATGAGATGTTCCTATGGAACAGCAAAAACTCGTGTTTACACTTTCTTATTTCCGATCTATTCTTTCTAAAAATTATAAACTGTCTATTTCATTTTTTTTAATTTTAAAGACAGTCTTTCGCACAAATCATCAATATCATTTTTTCTTGCTAAAGCATTAATCCACTTTTGCGGAATATTGTCAATTCCGTAATACATTCCTGCCAAGCCTCCGGTAATTGCTGCAGTTGTATCAGTATCTCCTCCTAAATTCACGGCTTTTAAAACAGTTGCTTCATAAGTATTCCAATTCAAAAAACACCATAAACTGGCTTCTAAACTATGAAGAACATAGCCGGATGAGTGAATTTCATTTTCAGGATATTCAGCTATATTGTTTTTCAGGATTCTATCAAACAATTGGATTTCAACAGCATTAAATTCCTTATCACTTAAAAAATCAGAAACTATCTTTTGCATATTCTTATATGCCTCAATTTTATCAATGTTATTTAAAATTTCTAAGCAATAAACAACATAAATAAAACAAGCAAATACTGATCTAAAATGTGCGTGAGTAATAGAGGACACTTCTTTTACTTTCTTATAAATAACTTCGATATCCTTTTCTTCTTGCAGATAAAAAACTAAAGGCAGAATTCTCATCAAAGAACCATTTCCGTTGTCTTCTTCATAAAAACCACCACATAAATGAGGCTCATATCCTTTTGCTATATTTTGAATTGCATGTCTCGTCGCTATTCCAATATCAAAAACTTGTCCATGTGGCGTCCATAATTCTGTGCTATACCATTTTACAAAATTCCTCGCTATATCCTTTAAATCATAACCATTACTCAAACTTTCTGCTAAACAAAAAGCAAGCGAACTATCATCGCTCCATGTTCCCGCTGACTGATGATGTGTTCCAAAGCCAATCATTTCACAAACAGGATTTTTCTTGAGATAAGATCTTGACTCAAACTCTACAGGAACACCCAAAGCATCTCCAACAGCCAAGCCAAATAATCCTGATTTAACTTTATACTCAAAAACGTTTTCTATTAAATCATTATAAATTTTGAAATTTTCATCATCATAACAAACAAATATTACTTTTTCTATTTCTGAAATTTTATCGAAATTTTGAACTGATTTAATTGCAATTTCTGCTGCTTTATCTTTTGGGAAATGATAAATTCCTGTGCTAATACCTGGAAAAGCTATCGTTTTAATGTTATTTTCAACAGCCAGTTCTAAACTGTTCTGATAACAAGCTGCAAGCAAATTCTTTTTTTCTTCTTTATCTCCATTCCAAACCGGACCAACAGTATGAATCACATATTTAGGAAGTAAATTACCTGCTGTTGTAATGACTGCTTCTCCAACTTTGCATCCACCTTGTTTGTTTCGAATCTGGATGCATTCGTCTAAAATTGCTTTTCCTCCTTTTCTGTGAATAGCGCCATCAACTCCACCTCCGCCAAGTAAAGAAGTATTGGCTGCATTTACAATCGCATCGACCTGGATTTCTGTTATATCGGCTTTGAGAATTTCTATTTTCATAACCTATTACTTCAATTCATCCCTAACTTCCATCAAAGCAAAACCCAAAAGATTTAAACCTTTCCACTTCGCAGGATTCAAAACATCTTTATGATCACCAGCCATTCCTATTCCCCAAATTGCATCTACAGGACTTGCTTCTACTATAACTCTGTCATTTGTATTTAGTAAAAAAGTTTTTAACTCCGGATTCTGACTGAACTTATGATAATTACCTTCTTTTACAATGTCAAATCTGGCAGCCAACCAAAGCGTTTCATTATAATGCTTTACTTCTCTTCCTAACTTTTTGGCTTCGGCGGGAGAATTGGCTTTGAGGATTTTTGCTAAAACAACATCATCTTTAAATAATTCGGCTTTTTTCGCCATCATCCAATGTTCGGCAGTTTTGTAAAGTACATTATCAACTTCAAAAGAGCTTAACCACCATTGACTAAAACAGGTTTTAGAAATGCTTCCGTCTTTATTGGGCTGATGTCCCCAGAAAAACAAAAACTTACTTTCTGAGGCTATATTTTGTATCGTATATTTCATTTTTTCTATTTATTGAAACAAAGAAGTTATCTGTTTAAAATCTTTCGAATCGGGTGAAAATGATCCGTAGACTTCTCTGAATTCTGTTGTTAAATGTTCAAATTCATACTCTTTTTCGATCTGATCCATGCAGGTTACAACCAAATTTCTTTTTGCGTTTAAACTGTAAGCTGCATCCAACTTTAAACTATAATTTAAAAGATCATAATCTAAATCACCGGTTCGTAACTCTTTCTGAAAATCGTTGAAAACACAGGTTTCTTCTTCGTTATTTTTTAATTTTAATTCTCTTTCATTACTCATCCATCCACTTCCATGTCGGGTTGAATAACTTCTGGTAACGTAATAGACTTCTACATCTTCTATTTTTAATTTCTGACATATTTCATACGCATTTTTTGAAGTTGTATTCGCATAGGTTACATTCGGGAAAACACCATGATCCATGTCGAGTAAAATTCCCTGACTACCTTCAAAAATCAGGTTCGAATACTTTTCTAAAAAGCTGTAATCGCTGATGTTCCATTTTATTTTATCAATGATTTCTAAGTAATGATCTACTTCTGCATCGATTTCACTTTCATTCAAAAAACCGTAGTAATAGGCTATCTTTTCCAGTTTTGCCAAGAGCATTTGTCTAGGTGCGATCAAATCTATGGCGTAAAGTTTGTATTGACCTTCGTTACGTTTCATTGTGGCTCCAACACCTTTTCCGCAAGTTCCGTGATCCAGGTTTCTAACATTATTTCGGTTTTGCCAAACATCAAACGGAGTGGTTATTTTGGCTAACGGATGAATATGAAGTTCAACATTTCCGCCTTTTGCTTCCAGTTCTTCTTTTTCATTAAATAAAAAAACGGGATGAATTGCGCAATGTTCACTAAAGTAAGAAGGCAAACCGCGAAGTGCTCCGCTGGCAAAACTCGAATGAATGTGTTTTTTATCCTCTATCATTACGGTATGTGCCGCTTGCTGCCCTCCTGAAAACCGAATAACTATAGATTCAGGATTTTGCTTCGCCAGAAAATCTGTTGTAATTCCTTTTCCTTCATCACCAAATCCTAAACCTATAACTATTTGAGCTGTTTTCATTTTTTTACTGTTGTGCAATTATTTTAAACACATAGAATCATAGACTTCCGAAGCTTAAAAAAGGCGTTTCACTATTTTAAATTCACATAGTAACTATGTGTTAGAAACTAGTTTCTTTTTGTTTTCTTTTATTCACAGACAAAAACCTATGTTTCTATGTGTTTAATTTAAAGCATTTGTATATTATCTAAACCTGTATCGTTTGTATCAGAAACTGGTATTGTTCCTAAACCAGAACTTTTATGTTTATCACAGATGATTTTCTTGATCACATTCGGGATTTCTCTGTGATCTTCGATAGATAAACAATTTTGTCCTAATAATTCTTTCCAGGCCACATTTGCTCTTACCGCCTGATCAGAATGTAATACGCTGATATGATACACTTCGTAACGTTTTTGGGCCTCTTTTAATAATTCAAGATGCGTATACGTTTGCTGTCCTGAACCCATAATTTCTTTTATGGCAGATGCCGGAAGTGTTGGCAAATTAGGTTCGTCACCAACGGTAAACAATAATCCTTTTTGACCTCTTTTTTCGAAAGCATCGGTTTTGGTATGAAAAGCGGCAAAATACCACGCCAAAAGATAACTTTCTCCAGCGTTTCCTCCGCCTCCGCCTTCAATATAAGTTCTGGTTAACCACATATCCAGTTCTTCATCGCCAGATTCAAATTGTCCAACCTGAAGTGGAAATCTGTCGCATTCGTGATCTCCAATTCCTAAAAATAAAAGTGCCGGATCGGGAACACCACCTTGAATAATTCCGCCCATTAATTTTGGTAATCCGTCTTTGATCAATTCATGCGGAATATGTCCCATACTTCCCGTAACATCCAATCCTAAAATAATCGGAACTGTATTTGGGTGAACTTCAGAATCTCTGGCTTCACGAAATGTAATACCGTTTGGATTCATAGATTCATGTGCCATTCCTAATTGGTTTTGCATGAAAATCTCACTTGCAGATTTAAATCCGTAACCTGCTTCTTTTGCTCTGCTCAAACGAGCGCCTAAGTCATATCTTGTACCTCCCATAACTAAAATGTTTTACCAAATAAATATTCGAATCTCTTTTTTGTCACTTCAAACTGAATATTTAAATTTCTGATTGTTAATGATAATTCCATATCTTTTTGTACAAATGCTTCCGGTTGAAAGTCAGCAAAAGTCAAACTATTTTTGTCGAGCGGACTAATATCGATAAGGCCTTCCTGCTCTCTTTCGAGTCTTTTTATTTTAAGTTCGATATCTTCAACTCGACGTCTATAAATTAATTCAGAATCTTCACCAATTGTTTTGGCTCTGTCTTCTCTAATCTGATCATTGTTTCTTTTTAAAGATTCAATAAATCTTGGTTTTAAATCACTCATCATTTTTTAGTTTTTGTTTCAGGTTTTCTTTGTTTCAAGTTTCAAGTTGCACACTGAACTTGAAACTTGGAATCTTAAACTTGAAAAGATTAATAGCTTTTGTTTTTTGTTTCAGTTTTTCTTTGTTTCAGGTTTCACGTTCTCTGTAACAACGTGAAACCTGAAACTTTAAACTAATTTATCTAAGCTGATTACTTGAACGCTTTCGCCTTCAAAATCTTTTACAGAATTGGTTGTGAAAATTTTATCGAAACAGTTCAAAACTTCAAAACCTTTATTGAAAATTCCGTGGCTAACAGCTAAGTATAATTTTCCGGCATTTTTCTTTTTTAATTCTTCGGCTAGACCGACAAAAGTTCCGCCACCGTCGCAAATGTCATCTACAATTAAACAATCCATTCCGTTTAAATCTTCTTCATAAACTTTAAAACCAGATAATCTTCCTGTTTTTACATCGCGGCTTTTGCTGCATTCTACCACTTCAACTCCGCCTAAAAACTCAGAAACTTTGTAGATTTTTTTAAGAGCACCACCATCCGGAGAAATCAATTTTACGTTTTCGCCAATTACTTTTAAAACTTCTTGAATAAAAGTATGATTCGGAATCACCTCACAATTATTAACTAAAGCCGGAGTAACCTCAGAATGTGCATCAAAAACAAAAACTTTATTTAATTGAAGTCCGTTGATGATATCTGCATATACTTTTACAGAAAGAGATTCTCCTTTAATCATCACACGATCTTGTCTTGCTGCCGGGAAATACGGAATAAAAAGATCGATTACTTTAACATCCATTCTGCGTAAAGCATCTACCGTGATACACAATAAACCCAAATCATTGAATGAATTTAAACGGTGTGTGATGGTTACTTTCTCATTGTGATCAAAGTTTGGATCGATTTTAATGTGTGGTTCTCCGCCAGAGAAAGTAAAACTTTGAAAATTGATTTGTTCCTGATTTTGAAAAGGAGCGAATTTTGGGTCTAGGTTAAGTATCATAGTTTTATAGTTTGCGTTAATTATACGCAAATGTAGAATTAAATTTTAAATAAACAACTTATTTTGTGTAAAAATTACGCAAACTTTATTTCAAAATGAAAGCCTTTTTCAATTAATTCACTGTATTTCAGTTTATTAAATCGAAATAATTTAGCTGGACGTCCACTTTTTATAGGTGAAAATTTTTCAGTTTCTTCTAAAAATCCATAACTGAGAATTTTTTTTCTAAAATTTCGTCTGTCAATTTCTTTCTCTAAAATGGTACAATAAAGATTTTCGAGATCAGAAAATAAGAATTCTTCCGGAAGCAAATCGAATCCGATAGGTTCATAAGTGAGTTTTGCTTTTAGTCTTAAGATTGCTTTTTCAAGGATTAAATTATGATCGAATGCCAAAGAAGGAATTTCATCAATTTTACACCATTGTACTCTTTCGGCATCAGTATCTGCTTTTATCTCCAAATTTGAAGCGTCGACTAAAGCATAATACGCAATCGAAATTACGCGGTTTCTTGAATCTCTGTAAATATCATCGCCAAAAGTGTAAAGCTGTTCCATAAAAGTCAACTGCACATTGGTTTCTTCGTGCAACTCTCTTATAACCGCATCGCTTAAAGATTCGTCATTTTTCACTAAACCGCCCGGCAAAGCCCAATATTTATCGGCTGAGCCAAATTGCTGTTCTATTAAAAGCACGTACAAACTATTGTTTTTATAACCAAAAACAATAGCATCAACAGCGATTCTTATATTTTGAAAATTTTCCATAGTAAAAAAAGGGTTTGCCACGAATTTCACGAATTAGCACGAATTTTTTTGCTCAGCGAAATGTATAATTAGTGAAAATTTGTGGAATTCATGGCGAAAAAAATCGCAACAAAAAAATTATAATCTATTCCCTAAAAACAACTTCAACTCTTTAGAAATACTATCAAAAAAGGAACTTAGATTGTTGTTTTTAGCCGTTAATAAATATACAAATTCCTCCGGTACATGAAAACTGTTCCATAATAATTGCAATTTATTCTCTTTAATATATTTTCGTGCATTACAATTCCATGTTATAGCAACTCCGGAATTTTTAGAAAGCAATTCGAGCATTTCAGATTCAGATGGGATAATATAATTAGGCACCATCGATGGTCGCTTTTTATTGAAAGCATGCAGCCAAAATATTTTATTATGCGAAATCCTGGCATCATGACAATACCATTTTTGCTCGTTTAGCCATTGTTCAACTTCAACAAAATTATCTGCTTTCAATTTCTGACGGAATTCTGTTGCGTCTAAATTCATTGGCGCAACCATTACCAATTTAATTTTTCCGACAATTTCATAGATCGTATCAAACGTGTCAAATCGTTTGGTGACAATCGCAAAATCGAGTTTTTTGGCATCGACCAAAGCAAAAAGTGAATCGCTGTCTGCAAAAGTAAAATCGATAAAATCAAACTTAGAGATTAAAACACTCCCGACACTGGCGAAGAGATTTTTTGAAATTCCAACGGATATTAAACGATTAGAATCCTGAGTCTTTGCCCTAAAAGTGCTTTCGACATTCTCCAGTCGATCCAATGCATCAATAATTAAATTATTGAGTAACTTAGCGTATTCTGTTGGTTCTACGCCTTTTGACTTTCGATTAAATAATTTATTCCCAACATGAGCTTCCAGCATTGATATCTGCTGACTTACAGCAGGCTGGCTCATAAATAACTCTTTGGCAGCTACTGAAAAATTTCTGTTTTTATAAACCGCCTTAAATGTTCTGTACCATTCGAGATTTACCATGACATAAATATATTTATAACAAACATAGTTTATTTTATTTTTACTGATATCACTTTAGGCGTAAATTTGATGAAAATTTAAACTTATGAAAAAAATAGCATTACTTACGATTATAGCATTCTCAGCTTTTAGCACATCAGCTATAGCTCAAAAATCAACAAAAAAAGGTATGAAAAAAGTATTATTTGTTGTAACCAGTAACGATAAGCTGGGCAATACAGGAGAAAAAAC
Organism: Flavobacterium sp. JAS; assembly: GCF_020991455.1. Taxonomy (GTDB): domain Bacteria; phylum Bacteroidota; class Bacteroidia; order Flavobacteriales; family Flavobacteriaceae; genus Flavobacterium. Next base: position 130,269 of record NZ_JAJMOX010000006.1, on the reverse strand, counting down.
GGGATTTTGGTCAGAAGAATTTGCTGCACCTTATTATGAACTATTAGATCAGGGAATCGAAATTACCATTGCATCGCCACTTGGAGGTCAGCCACCAATTGATCCAAAAAGTAATGATCCGGCATCAGCAACTGAAGACACAAAACGTTTTGATGCTGATAAAACATTACAGGAAAAATTAAAAAACACTCATAAACTTTCGACTATTAATCAAAAAGATTATGACGCAGTTTTTTATCCGGGAGGTCACGGTCCACTTTGGGATTTAGTCGAAGATAAAAATTCAATAGCTTTAATTGAATCTTTCTACACGCACAAAAAACCGGTAGCTTTTGTTTGTCATGCTCCGGCAGTTTTGAAAAACGTAAAAGTTAATGGTGAATTTTTAGTAAAAGGCAAAAAAGTAACCGGATTTACAAATGAAGAGGAAGAAGCGGTAGGTTTAACTAAAGTTGTTCCGTTTTTACTGGAAGATACTTTAATACAAAATGGTGCTAAATTCTCTAAAGGTCCAAACTGGCAACCTTATGCCGTTGAAGACGGACTTTTAATTACAGGACAAAACCCAGCTTCGTCTAAATTGGTAGCAGGTAAATTATTGCAAAAATTGAATTAAAGATACTAAGGTGCTAAGGTTCTAAGTTGCTAAGGTTAACGCCTTTTTAAAAAAACTTAGACCCTTAGTCCCTTAACGCCTCAGAACCTTAAAAAAAATTAATAAAAAAGATATCGAGTTGCCAGGATTAAAAAACTTAGAACCTTAGCAACTTAGTATCTCAGAAACTTAAAAAAAACTTAGCGACTTAGTGCCTTAGTGGCTAAGAACCTTAAAAATAAAAAAAATGCTAAACTTTGAATTATACAATCCGACGAACTTAATCTTCGGAAAAGGACAAATTGAAAAACTTTCGACTTTAGTACCAAAAGATGCTAAAATTCTATTGGCTTATGGTGGTGGAAGTATTTTTAAAAATGGAGTTCACGAACAAGTAATCAATAATCTAAAAGGTTTTGATATTGTTGAATTTGGCGGAATTGAACCAAATCCTCATTTTGAAACTTTAATGAAAGCTGTTGAAGTTATTAAAGCTGAAAAAATTGATTTTATTTTGGCTGTTGGCGGCGGATCTGTTATTGATGGTGTGAAATTTATTTCGGCAGCTGTCAACTTTAACGGAAATCCGATTGATATTTTGCAAAAGCGAATCCTGATTAAAGAAAATGCGGTGCCTTTTGGAACTGTTTTAACTTTGCCTGCAACGGGAAGTGAAATGAATTCTGGCTCTGTTGTTACGATTAAATCTACTCAGGAAAAACTAGCTTTTGGCGGAAGCACATTATTCCCAAAATTCTCTATTTGTGATCCTACGGTTATTCAATCATTGCCAAAAAGACAAATTCAAAATGGTGTTGTAGATGCTTACACACACGTAATGGAGCAATATTTAACGTATCCGCATGAAGGTTATTTACAAGACCGAATTGCCGAAGGTATTTTACAAACCTTAATTGAAGTTGGTCCAAAAGTGGTAGAAGATCCAACAGATTATGCTTTGGCTTCAAATTTTATGTGGAGTTGTACAATGGCTTTAAACGGATTAATTCAAAAAGGTGTTCCTTCTGATTGGGCAACTCACATGATTGGTCACGAATTAACGGCTATGTATGGAATTGATCACGCAAGAACTTTGGCGATTATAGGACCAAGTTTATACAATGTGATGTTTGAAACTAAAAAAGGAAAACTGGCACAATACGGAAGAAGAATTTTTGACTTAAAAGGTTCTGATGACGAAGTTGCTAAAGAAGCAATCAACAAAACGGTCGAATTTTTCCATACTATGGGAATGGATACTAAACTTTCGCAATACACAGATGATTACAGCAAAACCGCTGATTTTATCGTGAATCGTTTCGACGAAAGAGGCTGGAAAGGTTTAGGCGAAAATCAATTGGTAACTTTAGATAAAGTAAAATCGATTGTCGAATTAAGCTACTAATAAATAAAATTCCAATTTTTTAAATTCCAAATTCCAATGCTCTTAACTGTGTTATTGGAATTTGGAATTTCTTTTTTGGAATTTAAACTTAATGTCAAGCAATTGGAATTTGGGATTTATAAAAATTGGGATTTACGAAAAAAGGCGTTCTTAAAATTTTAGGAACGCCTTTTTAAAATACTAAAACAAAACTAACTAACTCAATTTTTATTAAACTCATTAAAATTCTAATTTATAATCAGTTACAACGTAATAACGCAATCGTTATTGTGTAAATAGTAAAATATTTTTTTATTATTTTAAAAACCCCTGAAAACCATTGTAATTAAAGGTCTTTTATAAATTTCTTAAATGAGATTTTGTATTATTACTACATTATTAAGTACTTTTGTTTTAAATTATTAATATAATGAGTGAAAATTTAAAATTTGCAGTAATTGGAGGAGGAAGCTGGGCTACGGCAATTGCAAAGATGTTATGCGTGAATCTATCCGAAATTGCCTGGTATATGCGTAATGATGCTGCAATCGAGCACATTCAGAAATACAAACACAATCCAAACTATTTAAGTTCAGTTGAATTTGACACCAAAAAACTTAAATTAACCAACAATATAAACGAAGCGATTGAATATGCCGATTATGTAATTTTTGCTATTCCATCAGCTTTTCTTGATGCCGAATTAAAAAATATGACGGTTTCATTGGCAGATAAAATCATTTTCTCCGCCATTAAAGGTATTGTTCCTGAAACAAGTTTAATTGTTGGAGAACATTTTCACATTCAATACGATATTCCATACTACAATATTGGTGTTATCACAGGTCCATGTCACGCTGAAGAAGTTGCACTAGAAAGACTTTCTTACTTGACAATTGCATGTGGTGATCCCGACAAGGCACGTATTGTTGCCAAAACACTTTCTGGAAATTATATCAAAGCCAAAATTTCTGACGATATTATTGGTACTGAATATGCTGCAATGCTTAAAAACATTTACGCAATCGCAGCCGGAATTGCTCACGGTTTAGGTTATGGAGATAACTTTCAATCGGTTATGATGAGTAATGGTATCCGCGAGATGAAAAAATTCATTAGAAAGGTTCACAAAATGAAACGGAACATCAATGATTCGGCTTATTTGGGCGATTTATTAGTTACAGGATATTCTGTATTCTCAAGAAACAGAATGTTCGGAAATATGATTGGAAAAGGGTACACGGTAAAAAGTGCGATGATGGAAATGAGTATGGTTGCCGAAGGTTATTATGCTACTAAAAGTGCTTATAAACTAAATCAGGGTTATGGTGCCAAAACGCCAATTATTGACGCTGTTTACGCGATTTTATACGAAGGAAAAGACGCGAAATCTGTATTTAAAAAACTTACTGAGTCATTGGATTAATTTGTTTTCGAGCAAGAAGCAAGATGTTAGATACAAGAAGCAAGACTGGATGTAGAAGAATAAATAAGAGAATATAAAAAGAGCCAAGATCTAACAACAATTAGTCTTGGCTCTTTTTATATATCATAAACAAAACTCTATATTTTATTCAAGCATTCAGTCTTATATCTAACATCTTGCTTCTTGCTTCTAAAAATCTTGCATCTAAATACTACTTCACCATTACGCCCTCAACAAAAAGAATCGGCACTTCTTCAGTATCGCTTTCGTTGATTAGGTTTGATTTAAAGATGAATTTCTTGTCGTATAAAGTGTTTCCAATGAAGAATGTCACCATGAATTCGTTATTCAAAACCAAAAGACTTTTTTCGATCATTTCGATTTTCACTACTGAAACTGCCGGAACTTCAACAAAGGCATGACGTAAAACTGATGTTTTTTTCATTTCGCCATCAATAGTTCCAAATGCTTTTGAAACTACCATAACGCTATCCAGATTAAAGTCGCTATCATTTACAAGATAGGCGTACCACACTTTTTCCATAAAATCGTCGCTCCATTCCTGAACAGCGGCAAGAAATACGTTTTCTACTTCTAGGATTGTTATATCTTTTTTCATATGTGTCAAAAGTTATAAAGTCGAAAAGTCGAAAGTCCCAAACTTTGAGACTTTCGACTTTTAACATTCGACTTAAATTATATATTTGCTTTAAATTGCTCTAAGAAACGAACATCATTTTCGTAGAACATACGAATATCACCAATTTGATACAATAACATCGCAATACGCTCTACTCCCATTCCGAAAGCAAAACCGTTGTATTCGTCTGGATTGATGTCGCAGTTTTTAAGAACATTTGGATCAACCATTCCGCAACCTCCAATTTCTAACCAACCAGTTCCTTTTGTGATACGGTAATCGGTTTCGGTTTTTAAACCCCAATAAATATCTATTTCGGCACTTGGTTCTGTAAAAGGAAAGTATGACGGACGTAAACGAATCTTCGATTTTCCGAACATTTCTTTAGTAAAATAAAGTAATGTTTGTTTCAAATCGGCAAACGAAACGTCTTTGTCAATGTACAATCCTTCCACCTGATGGAAAATACAGTGCGAACGTGACGAAATAGCTTCGTTACGAAACACACGTCCCGGAGAAATAGTACGAATTGGCGGTTTGTGATTTTCCATGTAACGCACCTGAACAGATGATGTATGCGTACGCAACAACACATCAGGATTGGTCTGAATGAAAAATGTATCCTGCATATCACGAGCCGGATGGTATTCCGGTAAGTTCAATGCGGTAAAATTATGCCAGTCGTCTTCGATTTCCGGACCTTCGGAAACATTGAAACCAATATTAGCAAAAATATCTATAATTTGATTTTTAACTATCGAAATCGGATGACGAGAACCAATAATAACCGGTTCTGCCGCACGAGTTAAATCACCAAAAACTCCTTTTATTTCTTCTTTACTTTCCAGTTCTTCCTGAATAACTCTTACTTTTTCTTCAGCAACAGCTTTTAAAGTATTTATGACCTGTCCAAAGTCTTTTTTCTGATCGTTTGGAATGTTTTTGAACTCTGTAAAAAGATCTTTCAACAATCCTTTACTACCTAAATATTTAATACGGAATTGCTCTAAGGATTCTTTATTTTTATCATTAAAGGCTTTGGCTTCCTCTATATGCTGTTTTATCTTGTCTATCATTTTCCTTCAATAATTGAGAATACAAATTTACATAATTTGTTTCAAGTTTAAAGTCTAAAATTTAAAGTTTCCTTTGCAAGCTGTGATATTCCTTCACAACTATTTTATCAGACTTTTTTTGCTTTCTATTTCCTGCACTTTTTTGAGCCAAAAATCTATTCCATCCTGATTTTTAACAATCTCTTTTTTAAAGTTTGCCGAAATAGCATTTAATTTCCCCCAGTTTCTCTGATTGTCTTTGTCGTGTTCTACTTTGGTCACAGGTTCTATTCTGGTTCTCCAAAAATCAATATTTTTAAGATAGTTTGTTTTTAAATCCTCGAAATATTGAATCATTTTTTCTTTAGAATTAGGAATATATCCCGGACCGCTGCAACCGCAGGAATGAAAAGTAATTCCAACGGAATATAAACTTTTCAAATGTTCCCATTTTTTCAAATCATCCTTTTTTGGTGATTCAAAATCAAGTCCCATGCTCGCCATCAATTCTGAACATTCAGGACATTTTGCTTCCTGAACGGATTGACTTCCTCTTTTTATATCATTTATAAACCTTCTCTTGAATGTTTTGCGACAATTAAAACAAGCATAATGAGGTTTATAAGCGACCATTGCATATCTACACATTTCTTTCCTGTTTTATTTTTTTAGAAATCTAAAAATACTTACTCAATAAGTTCTCTTTCTAAAAAATAATTCACAATCGCTTCTTTCATTAAAACCGATTGTTCTCCTGCTTTTAGTGCCGGTAATTCTTCTTTTACTTTATAATGTGGCCATCCTTCAGCATCAAAAAAATCGAATTCATAAAACCCATAAGGTTCCAATAATCGGCAAATAGCGATGTGCATCAGGTTTAATTTTTCATCTTTCTTGAATTCGCGGTGTACTTTTCCGAGTTCCTGAACTCCAATTAGGTAAATTATGGCATCTAAATCTAAGTCTTCTCCTTGCGAAAATTGATTAGATAGTATATCGACGAGCTTTTCCCATCGCTCTTTTAGTTGTGTATCTCTGGACATTTTTATAATTGTGAATTATGAGTTATGAATTATAAGTTCAAAAAACATAAAATTTAGTTTGCAAAGATACGGACTTCAAATCCAAAGACCTAAAATTAAAGATTTGCCTTGTTATATTGAAGAAATTGCCCACGGATTAAGCGGGTTTTAACAGATTGTCGCTGGTTATTTTTTATATATGTATTGGTTTTGAACAATAATAAACATCTGAAATTAAAACCTTAGTCCCGAAACTTCGGGATTGCATCTCTGAACCTTAAAAAACAGATAATTCTTTTATATTTGCGCCTCAATAAAATCAAGGAAAATATGAATTTTTTAGACATGCTTTTTGGAGCACTTTTGGCTTACAGTTTATATAAGGGAATTAAAAATGGCCTTTTTGTAGAAGTGGCTTCTTTTATTTCTTTATTGTTGGGAATTTATATTGCCATTAAATTTTCGTCTTTCATGAAAGAAATCATCATGAAACATGTTTCCTGGAATCCAAACACGATTCAGGTTACGGCTTTTATTCTGACTTTTATTTTAGTGGTTATTGGTGTTTATTTCTTAGCCAAAATCCTTACCGGAATTGCCGATTTTGCTTTTCTGGGATGGGCGAATAAACTGGGCGGAGGTTTTTTCAGAATCTTAAAAACAATCCTGATCCTAAGTATTTTTATTGCCCTTTTTGAAAAAATAAACTTCAATGAAACTTTTGCCAAAAAAGAAACTTTAGACAAATCTATTTTCTATAATCCGGTCAAAAAAGTGGCCGCTTTTATTTATCCTTCAATCGAAAAATGGTATGAGGAATTTAAAGAAAGCCAAGCAGATAAACCTAAAGAGGAAACTAAAAAGGAAGAAGCTTCAGAAAACGAATAATTAAGTCCCAGCGGGACAACATATTTATAGAAAATTTATAAATGTACCAACATAAAATCCCAGCGAGGTAAAATATAATATGTCGCTCCTATGGAGCTTAAAAATAATAAATTCGACAAATTTTATCCCGACACTTTGGGCAATGTCATTAAGCTAAGCTTTCATAAACTAAAATTTAATCTCGCAAAACCGCAAAGCTTAAACACAATATTGTCATTTCGACGAAGGAGAAATCCTCGCGAGAAGCTCGACAAAGATTGGGTTTTCGTTGCGGAGTTACTTACGAGGATTTCTCCTTCGTCGAAATGACAAAATCTTTGCGATTTTGCGTCTTTGCGAGATTTATTCGCCATAACACTATATACTCTCCCTTAACTTAATGACATTGCCCAAAGCGTCGGGACGCTCAGGGTGACATTAGTTTTCAAAAGAATTACCAGTTTATTTCTAAACTTTCGCCTTTTTTCAAGGTTACATTTTGTTTTTTATCTCCGTTAATCAAGATTGTTTTTCCGCCAAGTTTTGAAAAAATAGTCACTTTCTTTAAAGTTTTATTCTCCCAATTCATTGCGATTTCAAATCCGCCACGAGCGCAGATTCCTTTTACAGTTCCGGTTTCCCAAGCGTCTGGTAAGGCAGGTAATAATCTGATTTCGTTTTCGTCAGATTGTACCAACATTTCGGCAACGGCTGCGGCTCCTCCAAAGTTTCCATCGATTTGAAACGGAGGATGTGCGTCGAATAAATTCGGATATGTTCCTCCACCTCTTCTTGGTTTTTCGGTTTTCTTTCCGTCAGGATCGACATATCTTAATAATTCACGGAACATTTTATAAGCGCGATTTCCATCCCAAAGTCTTGCCCAAAGATTAATTCTCCATCCTTTTGACCATCCAGTTGTTTCATCCCCTTTTATTTCGAGTGTTTTCTTAGCTGCTTCGGCTAAATCCAGCGTTTGTAATGGTGCAATATGATCGCCTGGAAAAAGCCCAAATAAATGCGATTGGTGACGGTGTTTTGGATCTTCGTCATTCCAGTCGAAATACCATTCCTGTAAATTTCCTTTTTTACCTATTTGATACGGATGAAATTTAGAAAGTGCCGCTTGAAGTTTTCCTCTGAAATCAGCATCGATATTCAAAACTTCTGAGGCTTTGATCGTCTTCTCAAAACATTCTCTAATCATTGCCAAATCTGCGGTTCCGCCATACATTGTTGCTCCAATAAAACCGTCCGGTGCAATATATTTATTCTCTGGTGAAGTTGATGGCGATGTAATTAAATTTCCGTTTTTATCTAAAATCATCCATCCTAAAAAGAATTGCGAAGCTCCTTTCATAATTGGATATCCTTCATTTTTCAGATAATTTTTGTCTTGGCTAAAAACATAATGCTCCCAAATATGCGTGCTTAACCAAGCTCCGGATAATGGCCAGCAAGCCCAACTTGGATCTTCTTTTCCAAATTGTCCAACCGGATTTGTCATTGCCCAAATATCAGAATTATGTGCTGATGCCCAACCTTCATTGACTCCGTAAAAAGTCTTTGCTGTAACTTTTCCCGTTACTGAAAGATTTTTAATAAAAGATAAAAGCGGCAAATGCATTTCTGAAAGATTGGTGTTTTCTGCCAGCCAATAGTTTTCTTCCAGATTGATATTCATCGTGTAATTACTACTCCATGGCGGATTTAGATACGGATTCCAAATTCCTTGTAAATTTGCCGGAACGCCCATTGTTCTGGAACTGCTTATCAGCAAATAACGCCCGAAATTGAAGTATAAGATTTCTAAGTTTTTATCTTCTTTACCGTCAGCATATCTTAGTAAACGTTCATTTGTTGGTAAATCCGGTGCGGTTGTTTTGCCTAAATCTAAAGTAACACGATTGTAGAATTTTTGATAATCGGCAATATGAGATTCTTTTAATTGATCGAATGGTTTTGCAAATGACTTGTTCAGGTTTTGCAATGCAATTGCTACGTCGTCTAAGCCTTCTGTTGCTGGATTTTTGTCAAAACCATTAAAGCTTGTTGCAACAGAAACATAAATAATAGCTTCTGTCGCATCTTTTAAGGTTAATGTTTGTCCGAAACTTGTAATTTTTCCGTCCGTTTTTTTGATTTGGACTAAAGTGGTAAATCTTGTTCCTCTTTCTTTTATGTCAAGATATTTTGGTAAAACAGTATATCCCGGATTTTCATGAATTGGCGCAGAACCAGTCATTCCCAAAATATTATTTCTTACTTCAACATTTGATTTTAGTAAGCTCCTTAAATTAATATCAAAATTTAAAGCCCCTTTATGATCGCTTGTCAATTTGATGACCATAATTTGATCCGGAGCCGAAACAAAATATTCACGGGTATATTTTATACCAGCCATTTCGTAACTTACTTTTGATATTGCATTCGAAATATCCAGTTCGCGATGGTAATTTACCGCTTTCCCTTTTTCGGAATTATTAATTTCTAACGTTCCTAAAGGAGCAAATGATTCGGAGTTTTTACCTTCTATTTTTTTATTTAATTCTTCAGCCAGTTTATAGTTTTCGTTTTTGAGTGCTTCACGAATGGTGGGAATGTTTTTGTAAGCTTCCGGATTCATTTTAGAGTTTACGGGTTCCCCTGACCAAAGCGTCGCATCGTTCAAATAAATTTTATCTGAATTGGCACCGCCAAAAACGGTTGCTCCCATTTTTCCGTTTCCTAAAACTAAGCTTTCTTCAAAATATTCGGCAGGTTGATTGTACCACAAAACATGATTGGATTGTGCCGAAATGTTTGTACAGAAAGAAGTGATGAGTAAAATGAAAAATGTTCTTATGAGGTTTTGATTCATTTTTGGTGTGTTTTAATTTTAACGTTCAGATGTTCCTATGGAACATTATTACGGGTGTTAGTTCTTAGTTACCAACCAATTGTTCCTAGCGGAACATTTTTAGTGTAATCCCAATATTTTTCACAATTTACCTTTTACTTTTTACAAATTAAAATTATTTACTAACCTTATAAACTTCATTTGCCGTAATCATTTCCCAATTGTCAGTCCTGAAAGGTGACGCAGGAAATTTTTCTTTGTTGAAAAGATTAATTTCTGTATCGTCGTCTGCCCAACCGTAATGGATGGCAACGGGATTTTTTACTTCATCGCTGGTAACGATTATTTTGTTGTCTTTTATTATCGCTTTCGCGGAATGAAAAACTTTGTCAGCACCGGCAATTTCAAATCCTTTTACGTTTCCTGAATTGTCCGAAGTTGATAATCCGGAACCGATATTATTGAATGTCAGAATGATTTGGTTTCCTTTTATTTCCTGAGATTTATAAGTTGGTCCGCTGTAAACTTGCTTTTTTCCGTAAACATTATTCAATGCAATTGCTGCCAAACGTAATCCAACGTCTTGTTTGTTTGTTGGATGAATGTCTTTTGCGTTACCAATATCAGTTGTTACTGCCATTCCGGTGTTTGGTAATTTTAAAGTTTCGGTTTGTGCTTCACGAAGTTCCGCCCAACGGCTTCCTACTTTACTGTTTCCGCTGAATTCATTGAAAGTTGATAATTGCACGAAGTAAAAAGGAAAATCGCCTTGTTTCCATTTTGTTCGCCAATCTGTGATCATTAACGGAAATGCTTTTTTGTATTGTTTCGCTCTCCAAACATTGGCTTCTCCCTGATACCATAAAACGCCCTGAAATGCATACGGAACCAACGGATTTACCATTGCATTGTATAATAACGATGGATAACTGTTTGGTGAAACTGCAATTTTTACTTGCACTACATTAAATTTCCAAAGTCCTTCGAGAGGAATATTGTTGTCTTTAAACTGAATTTTCAGATCGGCTGGATCGCCGTAAATTCCACCGCCGCCCGAGTAATCTGCAATTCGAACTGAGATTACATTTTTTCCTTCTTTTAATGTTCCTGCGGGAATTTTATAAACTCTTAAGGCTTCCCAAATTTTATTGGTTCCAACCTCAACTCCATTTACGTATGTAATATCTTCGTCGTCAACTTTTGCAAGATGCAAAACGGCTTCGCTTTTTGCTTGTTCAGCAGTTAAAGTAATTGTTTTTCGCATCCAGACCACACCATCAATATTGCCTATTTGTTGGTTTTCCCATAATGATGGTACTTTTATTTCCGGCCAATTTTTATCATCGAAACTGAATGCTGCAAATTGGTTTTCATTTTCCATCGAAACATCAAAACCCTGAACTTTCTTTATATTATCTAAAACCGATTTTTTATAAACTTCAAAAACGGCATCCATATCAACTTGAGGAACATCGGCGATCATGTCTTTAAAGTCATTGCTTTTTTCGAATGCTTCGCGACTTGTCCAGGTTTCTACATTTGTTCCGCCCCAGGATGTATTGATAATTCCGATTGGGATTTTTAATTCCGCATATAATTTCTTGGCAAAATAATAACCCACAGCGGTAAAATTTCCAACATTTTCTTTGTTAGAAACTAACCATTTTCCTGCTTTTAAATCTTCTTTTGGCAAGCCGCTTAAATCTTGTGCTACTCCAAAATGACGAATCATTGGGTAATTAGAATCGGCTATTTCTTTTTCGGAGTTCTTAGTTTTTAAAACCTGAAATTCCATGTTTGATTGTCCGCTGCAAATCCAAACTTCTCCAACCAAAACATCTTTTATGATGATTTTATTTTTTCCTGTAATGCTTAATTCAAATGGTCCACCGGCTTTTTCAGCAGACAGTTTAATCATCCACTTTCCGTTTTTATCGGCTTGAATGGTTTTGGTTTGTTTGTTAAAATGAACCTCAACTTTTTCATTGGCATCTGCCCAACCCCAAACCGGAATTTCTTTGTTGCGCTGCAATACCATTCCGTCAGAAAACAGCAATGGCATTCGCACATTTGCACTTGCCATTATACTGAATATCAGAAAAATAAATATTATATATTTTTTCATTTTGCCTGTTTTAAATTGTTTTAAACCATATAAGTGATATAAGTAAACTTAAGTTTTTGCCATTTCTTAACTTATTTTTACTTATATCACTTATATAATAAAAAGATGTTTTTTTATTGTAATCCTTCTTTCAAAGCGGTTAATGCCTGAGTATCAAAAACAGTATTATTGCTTCTGTCAAAGATTCCGAAACCTTTGTCACCAAGACTTCCTTCATCCCAATAAAAAGGTAATAAACCATTTGCTTTTGCTTTTTGTACCACCGTTTTCAAATAATAAGCTCTTGATGCCAAATGTAAAGTTAAGGCATCGCCAGTTAAAGTTGTACGACGAATGGCGCCAAATTCTCCTAACAAAACCGGAATTCCTTTATCGACAAATTGAGATTTCATTAATTTGAAGTTTTTCTCCAAATCTGCTTCTTCTCCCCAATTTGCATTTCGTTCTGTATCTGTTGTTGAGTGATAATTTGCTCCCCAATAATAGAACATTTTTCCCCAGGTTTCGTCTTTGGTTAAACCGGCAAAATTCCAAGGGGAATAATAATGTACTTCAACCATCATTCGGCTTGTCGCTGAATCTGTCGGTAAAGTCAACATTAGTTTATTTGTTTTCTCAATGTCTGTCGATGGCCCTTGAACTACTAAAGTACGATAAGCGTTTTTTCCTCCGGTAGAACGAACTGCATTTATAAAAGTTTGATGGTAAGAAGTTAAAACTGCCATTTGTGTCGCATCTTCAACCGCTGGTTCATTTGCACTTGCAAAAAGTAAATGTTCATCAAAACCGCGTAATTGTGTTGCAATTTGTTCCCAAAAAGCTTTTTGTTTCGCATTGTTTTCTGCTTTTTTAGCTTCGGTAATGTTGTTTTCCAACCAGCCACCGTCCCAGTGAATATTTACCAGAACATACATATCGTTATCTACACAATATTGCACGACTTCTTTAACTCTGTTTAACCAATCAGCTTTAATCTTGGCTGTAGCCGAATTTTCTACATATTGGTTCCATGAACAAGGAATTCTAATAGCATTAAACCCATTTGCTTTTACTGCATCAATTAATGCTTTTGTAACTTTTGGATTTCCCCAGGCAGTTTCCCCGCCTGTTGCTTCCATTGTGTTTCCAATGTTCCAGCCTAGTTTTATTTTTGCGGCTAATTGTGCTGCAGTGCTGCTCATTCCTGAATTATCTGCCGCAATTGGATTTGTATTATAATTTGGATATGATATTTTAAGCGGATTTGCACCTGCCTGAGAAACAGAAATTTGTACGGATTGAGATTCGTTTGAACTTAACGTTATTGTCGCTGTTCTTGTTGAAGAACTTGGGTTTTCTAATGCTTTTATCTGAACAATTTTAGTTCCTAATGTTCCGCTGGTTTCACTAATTTTTATCCAGCTTGCGTCTGAACTTTTCATTAGCCAGGCTACCGCTTCACTTTTTACGGTAAGATCTACAGTATTCTCTATACTTTCAAAGTTAATAGCTGTTTTATCTGTAGTAAGTTCTTTTACCGTTAGATTCTGTGGTGTTTCTTTGTCTGCAGTGCAGGCCAAAACTTCAAAAAAAGCCGTACATACCAATAGAATTGCTATGTAATTGTATATTGTTTTTTTCATTTTATATAATTTAAAAAATTAATTTATTATGGCTACTTCTTTCAGATGGCCGCAATCTTTATTCAACTTATTATAAAAACACAACAATTATTGTATACGCTGTTCCTCTTTAATTTTGTTTAAAGAGGAACAGGTATTTATCTGTAAAAATTTATTTAATGGTAATCGAGATTTCTTTTTTGATATCTCTTGAAGAATTTCCTAATTTCAAAGTATATTTTCCTGGTTCTACAGTCCATTTTTTAGCTACTACATCATAATATGCCAATTCTTTTACCGGAATTTTGATCGTTACTGTATTTGAACTTCCTGCTTTTACTAATGTTTTTTGGAATCCTTTTAGTTCTTGTGCAGCACGGGTAATTTTTGAATCTGATTTTGAAGTGTACAATTGAACAACTTCTTTACCGTCAACTTTTCCTGTGTTTTTAACGTCTACAGAAACTGAGATTGTTTCGTTTTGCGCATAAGAAGTTTTATCAGCTTTAGCATTATCAAAAGCAAAAGTCGTGTATGATAATCCGTATCCGAAAGGATATAATGGTGCAATATTTTTAGTATCAAACCAACGGTATCCAATTAAAATTCCTTCAGCATAATTTACTGTTTTTCCGCCAGGGAAACTGTTTGTTGCATGTGCAGGAGAATCCATAATGTTTTTAGGCATTGTCCAAGGTAATTTTCCAGACGGATTTACTTTTCCTAAAATTACATCAGCCAAAGCGTTTCCACCTTCAGAACCGTTAAACCAACTCCATACTAATGCCGAAGTTTTTTTGCTAACTGCATCAATATCAAAAGGCGCTCCGGCAATCATAACAACAATTGTTCTTGGATTTACTGCCTGTACTTTCTGAATCAATTCTTCTTGACCAAATGGTAATTTTAAGTTTCTACGATCAGAAGCTTCTGTTTCGTAATCACGGTTTGAACCCGCGAAAATAATCGCCACATCAGATTTTTTAGCTGCTTCTACTGCTTCCAATACTTTTGCAGGATCTAATTGATCGATTGTTACAGGACCATTTAAAGTAATATCTCCTAATTTCCCTTTATTTTTTACATCATAACGCTCTAAATATCCTTCGGCATAATTGATTTTTATGGATGATGGTAATCTGTTTTTTAAACCTTCAAGCGGCGTAATTTCTCTTTTTGTTTTTACACCTGCACCAAATCCACCAAGAGCATTTTTCTTCGTAGCATTATTTCCAATTACGGCGATAGATTTTACTCCGTCCAGTTTTAATGGCAATGCATTGTTTTCATTTTTCAATAAAACGATATCTTCCGCCGCAATTTTGTAAGCGTCCTGATAATGTGCTTCTGTCGAAATACTTCCTTTTACACGGTCTTTACTTTGGCTTCCCATTGCTTTTACCTGAAATAAAGTGCGTAAAATTCTTTTTACGTGTTTATCCAATTCTGCTTCTGAGATTTCTTTGTTTTTTGCCGCAGCAATTAATTTATCGGCAAGGAAAAATTCGTTGAATGGTTTTGGAGTTCCCATTTCAATATCCAAACCACTTTCTAAAGATTTTACTGTAGAATGTACCGCTGCCCAATCTGAAACTACAACGCCTTTAAATCCCCATTCGTCACGTAATATTTTGTTTAACATATAATCGTTTTCACATAAATATTCGCCTCTGAATTTGTTGTAAGCGCCCATTATGGCATAAGCGTGAGCTTCTTTTATTGATGCTTCAAAAGCTGGAAGATAAATTTCGCGAAGTGTACGCTCGTCAATTTGTACATCGACAAAATCACGATTTGTTTCCTGATTATTTGCTGCAAAATGTTTTACGCACGCCATCACATCGTTGTCTTGTAAACCAACAATTAACGGCACTGCAATTTTTTTATTCAAAAACGGATCTTCAGACATATACTCATATGTTCTTCCTCCAAGTGGCGTTCTTACCATATTGATTGCCGGTGAAAGCAACATGTCTTTATCACGCGCACGCAATTCTTGTCCTACACTATTTCCAAAAGTATACGCCATATCAGCATTCCAGGTTGCAGCCAAACCGCCGCCTGCAGGATAATAGGTTGCAAAATCGTTTGTTAATCCTGCCGGAGCCCAATTGTCACGCGAGATTTCTTCACGAACTCCAAGTGGTCCATCCGCCATTTTTAATTCTGGAATTCCCAAACGTTTTACTCCGCCAGAGGTGAACATACTGTTTCCGTGTAACATTCCGATTTTTTCTTCGAGTGTCATTTGAGAAACCAGTTTGTCGATTTCGGCATCAAATTCTGATCCTATTTCTTTGCCTTTGTATTCTTTCTGAACTGAATTTTCAGCATCAGAATCTGAACTTTGTGCGTCTTTTTTACATGAAGTAAAAGCTGCAAAAGCTATCGCTACTGAAAGGTATATGATTTTGTTTTTCATGCTTAATAAATTTATTTTTAGTTTTTAGATAGTTGTTTTTAAGATTTAAAGCTTTACAAAATTCAATAAGAAAACATCATTCTCGTTGATTTTAAAATCTTTATTAAATGTCCCTTTTGCGTTAATTGTAATTTTTTCAGTTGCGATTAAATCGCCATTATTTTTTTCTTTTATACTTTTTACTTGTTCTTTTTTAAGCTGACTTGGTTTTCCCATCGCTAAATAATCCGAGTAAGCGTCATTAACTTTATAACCAACTTTATAAATCTCTAAAGTATAATTTCCCTTTTGTAAACCTTCGACTTCAATTTTTACCGTTCCTTTTGGTTTGGACGGTAAATCCTGAATATAATAGGTTTGATTGTTTACAGAATCTCCGGGATGTGTATTTGTAAAATCCCAGAATAATAACTGAATATTTCCTTTTGCATTTTTAGTTGCCCACGAAGAAGTATCTTTATTTTGAAGTTCTGTTTCTCCTAATTTGTTCAAAAAGGAATATGAGAAATAAGCCGGTTTTTTGATTCCCTGTGTATTCAACAACCCAAAACCTCCGTGAAAAGGCGTGAATCTTGGGCCCGGTTCTTCAAAAATATCGGTAAAAACCCAATATGACATGGAGTTTGCGGCATTGCCAACTTGTTTTAATTTTTGTAGAATATAAGCTGCCGAATGATAACTGTCGTGAATAGGATCTGCAGGCGTATAAGAGCTACTCCATTCTGTGTAATGCAATTCTAATTTTGGCTTAGCCGAATTTGAAATTTGCTCACGAGAAGTTTTTACTTCGCCACTTATACTTGATTCGTCTTTATTTAAAACAGTTCCCGTAGTTCCGAATTCGTCTAAAAACCCTTGTTTTACTCCATAAGTATGTGTCGAAATAAAATCTAACGGAACATTATTCTTCGCACAGAAATCAATTGTTTCCGGCACCCAACCTGCGCCTGCTGTTGCTGGTCCGCCAACTTTGTATGCTGGATTTACGCTTTTTATTCCGCGTGTGGCATATTCATATAATTTGAAATATTCTGCCTGAGTTCCTGTCCAGAAACCTGGTGATAAATTGGGTTCGTTCCAAACTTCAAAATACCATGTTTTTACTTCTTCGGCTCCGTAACGTTCTGTAAAATGCTGGGTTAAATTCCGAATTAAATCTTCCCATTTTTTATAATCTTTTGGTGGCGTTACATTTCCTTTCCACCAGAAAATAGTCTGATTTCCACTTGCTAATGCATTAGGCATAAAACCTAATTCTACAAATGGTTTCATTTTAATACTTATCAGAAAATCATACAAAGCATCAATATATTGATAATTGTATTCGGGATTTCCTTTTGAATCTTCATGATAAACTGCCATATCATCAGACAATAAACCGTGCATTCTGATGTATTTAAAATCACATTCTTTTTTGGTCATTGCCAATTGTTGTTGCCAGTCGGCACGTAAACCTTCATTGGCTCTTCCGGCGCCAATACATTCTTTGAACATGGTGTTTAATGCACCTGAAGTTTTATTGTAATCTACTTTTATGATTCTGTTTTCAGCGTTATTTTGTCCAAACAATTGAATATTGACCAGACAAAATAGAACGGATAGTATTATTAAATTTCTTTTCATCTTAATTACTTCACAGTTATTTTTTTGTTCAGAAGAATATTGTCTGAAGCATTTCCTACCTGAATTTCAATTGAATTATTTTCTAGTTCGAATTGTTGTTTCGATGTATTCCAATATTCTAAATCTTTAGCTTTTAAAATCAGGGAAACATTCTTTGTTTCTCCGGCTTTAAAGAAAACTCTCTGAAATGCTTTCAATTCTTTTTCAGGACGTTCTACTTTGGATTGCAATTGTTTTACATACAACTGAATCACTTCGTCTCCATCTTTATTTCCTGTATTTGTAACTGAAATTGTGACTTTTAATTCACCATTTTTAGTGATTGTTTCTGAATTGGTTTCAATTGCATTGCATTTGAAAGTGGTATAACTTAATCCGTGACCAAAAGCATATAATGGTTTTCCTTTGAAATACATATAGGTTCTGCCATTTCGAATATTGTAATCTAATAACTCCGGTAAATCTGTAATATCTTTTACCCAAGTTTGCGTTAATCGTCCGGCGGGATTGTAATCTCCAAATAAAACATCGGCCAAAGCCGTTCCAGTTTCCTGACTGTTTTGCGCCATATGTACAATTGCCGGAACGTGTTCTTGTGTCCAGTTTATCGCATATGGAAAACTACTGATTAAAGCGACAACCGTTTTAGGATTCGCCTGATAAACAACTTTAATCAAATCTTCTTGTTCTAAAGTTAGTGACTGACGATCTACGGATTCTTTTCCTTCGCTTGGAACGGGACAATTCGCCCAGCCTGCGTTACAAACCGGATGATTTCCAACAATCACAATTACAACATCGGCTTTTTTAGCGATTTCTGCTGCTTTGCCGTCGATGTTTTTTTTAGCGTAAAGGATTTCAACATTGTTTCCCAATTTATTTTTAATTCCCTGTAAAGGAGAAATAATATAAGGTGGCGTTCCGCTATACCAATCCAGCAATACTTCGTCTGCATGAAGACCGATTACGGCAATTGTTTTCAGTTTATCTTTTTGTAAAGGCAAAAATTGAGCATTATTTTTAAGTAAAACGATCGATTTCTGAGTGGCTTCTAAAGCGATTTTTTTATGCGCTTCAGTTTTCCAGGGATCAATGGTATCTTTTTCTATTCCAATTTTCGAATACGGATTTTCTGTTGAAGTATCCAACATTCCCAATTGAATCATTACTCTGAAATCTCCTCGAATAACGGCATCAATATCTTTTTCTTTTAAATATCCATGCGAAAGTGCTCCATAAACGCCTTCAGTATATTCATCTAAAAACTGATTAATTCCCGCTTTGATTGCGGCAGCAGCTCCAAGATATTTATCTGCGTAATATTTATGATCTGAAAGTAATAATTTGAATGCGCCTCCATCTGTGCAGATAATTCCGTTTTGTCCCCATTCTTTTTGGGTAATATTTTTAAGCATCGGATGTACCATTGCCGGAATTCCGTTTACTTTATTGTATGCTGCCATATAAGCCCGGGAACCTCCTTCGACAACGCCTTTTTGAAAAGGTAAAGCATAATATTCCCGCCAAAGCCTTTCGTCGAAATCTGATGAAGTATAGGTTCTGCCATCTTCATTGCTGTTGGCCAAAAAATGTTTCATTAACGAAGCTGTTTGCCAATATTTTGGATTGTTTCCTTGTAGTCCTTTTACAAAAGCAACGGTCATTGTTCCGTTAAAAAAAGCATCTTCGCCATAACTTTCTTCGGTACGACCCCAACGCGGATCTCTTGCAATATCTGCATTTGGAGCACGAACGACTAATCCGCCGCGATGGTATTTCTGGAATGCATATCGTGTTTCGTAACCTTCAACATGAGCTACTTTTTGCAGTACATCAACATCCCACATTTCTCCTAAACCATACGCCTGAGGAAAAGTTGTGGTGGTAACGGGTTGTTTGTTTTTTCCACCCCATTCTCCCGGTCCGCCCAAAGCCAAACCGTGCAATCCTTCTACATGTCCCGTTCCTAAAACGTCCAATCTTGGTATTGATGGATTGGTGCTTAAAGCCTGAATTTTTTCATCGAGCGTCATTAAAGACAACAAATTATCAATACGCTTTTCAGTATCTAATTTAGAATCCTGAAAAGGATATTGCTTTTGCTGCGCCAATATTAAATTGATCGACAAAAGAAAAACGATATGCAGAATGAGATTTTTCATTTAAAAAAATTGTGGTTATTTAGTAGAGACGCACTGCAGTGCGTCTCTACGTAAAATTTTTATAAATTATATTTTTGAAATCTAATCGTTGTGTTTGGTAAATACCTAACAGGTTTTAAAAACCTGTTAGGATATCTATAAATTATATTTTTTTAAATCTAATTGCTGCTCCTCCAGCGCCTCCTAAATGTAATTTTAGCGAATCTGAAGCTTTTACTGTTTTCTTCGAAATTGCGATTTCAGCCGGATTATGTGTTTCATCTGTTCCTACAGCATCAGCATAAATTTGTGCTTCATAAGTTGCATTTGGATCTAAAAATGATAAAGCAACATTTACGTCTCTTGCTTTTTCGTTTGTGATTGTTCCTAAATACCAATCAGCGCTTTTTCTGTCTTTACGAACTGTTGTGATGTATTCACCAATTTTTCCTTCTAATACTTTTGTGTCTTCCCAATCTGTTGGAACATCTTTTAAGAATTGCAAAGCTGGTTTTCCTTCGTAATTTTCAGGAAGATCTGCCATCATTTGGATTGGTGCATAAATCGTAACGTACAATGCCAATTGTTGTGCCGCCGTTCCGTGAACTCTTTTTCCAGGATATCCTTGTTTTACCTCAACATCAAAAATTCCCGGTGTAAAATCCATTGGTCCTGAAAGCAATCTTGTAAACGGAATAATCGTCAAATGGTTTGGCGGATTTCCTTCGCTCCACGCATTATATTCTTGTCCACGCGCTGCTTCTCTCGAAACCATGTTTGGAAAAGTTCTGCGTTCTCCGGTATCTTTTATCGATTCGTGGTATAAAACGGCTAAATCATATTGTGCTGCTTTTTCTAAAATATATCTGAAATAATTCACTCCAAATTGTCCGAAGTGCATTTCTTTCATGTTTAATTTAGAACCTACGTGACCAATTTTAACCGAGTGAATTCCTAGTTTTTTGTATAAGGCGAAACCTTCGTCAACTTCTTTTAAATAATTGATTAAGTTCGAACCTGTTTCATGGTAACCGATTAATTCTACGTCTTTTTTCTTTCCGTATTCAACCACTTTTTCTAAGTCAAAATTGTCTGCGCTTTTTGTAAAACTGAACATGTGCATGTGGTTTTCATACCATTGTGGTGTCCAGCCTTTATTCCAGCCTTCGATCAATAAATGGTGAAATCCTTCTTTTGCAGTAAAATCAATATATTCTTCGGCATGTTTGGTTGTTGCGCCTTGTTTGTCGCTTTCCCAAAAAGTATATTTCCCGATGTGCATTCCCCACCAAATTCCGAAGTATTTGTATGGCTTGAAATAACTTGCAGTATTTTTTAATTTATTTGGATCATTTAGATTTAAAATCAAATATGAAGTAATTAAATCTCCTGGAGTTTCACCTATCTGAAGCGTTCTCCAAGAAGAAGTAAACGTATCTTTTACACGAACTTTTACACCATCAGACCAAGGCACTAAATCAGATTTAAGTTGTGTTCCGGTTGTGTTTACCAAAGTCATACTCGCAAAATCTACCAGATTTGCTTCGTGAAAACTTAAGGCTAATCCGCTTTTGCTTTCTATTGTAAGTGGCGTCAAAACGGTATCAAGCGTACTTACCGGAGCATCTTTAAAAAGATATTCGTCACGGTTTTCTCTGTTTGCCGGAATCCACCATGCTTTTCCATCTTCTTTTAAGTTAAAAGTCGTTTTTTCATCCATAATGAAAATACTGTCTTTTACATTTTGTTTTGGATATACATATCTAAAAGCAATTCCGTCATCAAATGCACGAAACTGAATTTCTAACTTTCGCTTGTTTCCGCTTTTTTGCTGTAATTGAACAGAAAGCTGATTGTAGTGATTTCTAATATTTTTCTTTTCTCCCCAAACTTGTTCCCACGTTTCATCAAAAGAAGTATTTTTCACGCTTTTGATATCAAAATCAGAACTTAAGTTTTCATTTCCTTTTAATAAAAACCCCATATCTGATGGTGTTATCACTTCGGTTTTTCCGTGTGAAACAGCATATTTTGGAGTGTTTTTTACTAACTCAAATTTGATTTTATTTTGCCCGTTTGGTGAAGCCAATTCGTAAGCATTTTTATTTTTCTGACTGTATCCAATCGAAACTGAAAGGATTAAAGCGGGAAGAATGAGGTAATTTTTCATGATATTTTTCTTAATTCATTTTTAATAAATCGGGTGTTGCTTATGATGCTTTCACCCGATTTAGAAACTCAACAAAAACTTATTTTCAACATTGTATGTGGTTTTTAAACACATAGAATCATAGATATACTAAACTTATAAAAAGGCGTTTCACTTATTTAAACAAACATAGCTATGTGTAAAAGCGTGCTTTTTAATTACTCTTTTAAAGTTCACAAAACCTATGTTTCTATGTGTTTAATTTTTTCACGCAGATTTGGCAGATTGAGCAGATTTTTATTTTCTAAGCTGTATCTTTTTTTGCCACGAATTGCGCGAATTATCCCGAATTTAATTTGTGTAAATTAGTGCAATTCGCGGCAACCTTTTTTTATTTTACCCACTCTGTTTTTAGAGTTGTTTTTCCTTGAAATGGGTTTGAAGTTACATCAAAATTGTTTCCGTTTTTGGTCACTTTTATTTCTTGCACTGCATCTCCATCCGGTAAAAATACTTTGGCTGTCGCCGAAGTTGTTTTATCACTTGCGTACACTTTTAAAGTCAATTTACTCCAATCCATGTCTTTTGTAGATTGTGCCAAAGCGATGTGAGGCAATGCAGTTCCGTCTTTTACTAAAACTACGATTGGTACTTCACCTGCTTTGATTTTATGCCATCCAGATTGGTATACTTTTTTAGTTTGGTAATCAATCCAAGTTCCTTCCGGAAGATAAACGTCTCTTTCTGTAACTTCCTCAAAAAGTGGTGCAACTAGCATGCTTGAACCAAATAAATATTCATTGTCTACCAACCAAGCTCCCGGATCATTTGGATATTCTACAAATAAAGCACGCATCATTGGCAATCCTTTTTGAGAACTTTCTTTTGCCTGAGCGTAGATATATGGCATTAATTCGTAACGCATATTATCTGCTTTTCTAAATCCTTCAAGGAAATCTTTACTGTATAACCAAGGCTCGCGTGGAGGTTCACCGTGGCTTCTTACGTGTGATGTAAACATTCCGAAAGGTGCCCATCTTCTGTATAAATTCTCTGGAGATTTTGTTGCAAATCCTCCTACGTCATGACTCCAGAAACTGAATCCGCTTAGTCCTAATGAAAGTCCGCCACGTAATTCTGCCGACATTGCTCCGTTTGAAGTTTCGGCATCTCCACCCCAATGTAACGGGTAACGCTGAGATCCTGCCCATGTACTTCTTGCCCAGATTAAAGTATATCCTTTTTCTTTCTGAGTAATTTCGGCTACAGCCTTATTGTATCTTAATGGGTATAAATTGTGTTCGTAGAAACCTGTTCTTCCTGAATGGTAAATTCCGTCCGGCGGAGCTGCTTCTCCAAAATCTACTTTGAAAACTGAAACTCCCTGATCAAACAAATGTTTCAGTTTTGCCTGATACCAAGTTACGGTTTCAGGATTTGAGAAATCCAAAACAGCATCTTCGTACGGAAGATTTCCTTTGCGGTCTCTTACGGCTAAGTTTTTATCCATGATTTCATTAAACAAGGTATTCTTTGGTGAGAAATAAGGCAATTGCCATAAACACACATGAAAACCATCGTCTTTAAGATCGGACATCATTTTTTGTGCATCCGGAAAACGGTCTTTCGAAAACTCATAATTATTTCTCCAATCTACATCAAACCAACCGGTATCAAAGTGAATTACATCTGTTGGGATTTTATATTTACGTAGATCTTTTGCTACTTCTCTTCCTTCTTTTTCAGAGAAATAAGTGATTCGGCTCATCCAGAATCCAAATGACCAAAGCGGCGGCATTGCTGCTTTTCCGGTTAAATCTGTGTATTGATCCAAAACATCTTTTGGTTCTCCGATGAAGAAAAACAAATCGGCTTCGTCATCTCCAATATACATTTCGTTGGCACTTGAAAAATATCTTCCAAAGTCAACTGTAATTGGTGTTGAATGGTGCATGAAAACTCCGTAACCACGACTGCTCATATAAAACGGAACTGGTTTGTACATCGTTTCATTCTGGATTCCGTTTGCATCATCCGTCCATAAAACTACTTTTTGTCCGCGTTTATTGAATTGTGTGAAAGATTCTCCACATCCAAATATCTTTTCGTCTGGTTCTAAGCTAAAAGCTGCGCCCATACTTCTGGAATAATCGCTGTTTCTGCGCACATACGAGAACGGAAGTGTTGGTGTATAGGTGTTTTTAAAATCTGAATCGTGAAGTGTACTTGTCAGTAATTTTCCTTTTTCATCGTAAATTTTTACGTGCCAAGGTTTTGTCAAAATCTCAACAACTCCATGTTTACTGGTGTATTTATGGCCGCCTTCAATTTTAGAATATTTCCATAATTCAGGATGATTTGGCGCAACGCCATTAATCAACATTAGGGATTCTTTTTCAGGATAAAATTGTGGTCCAGAAGTAGTTTTGATTCGGATGGTTCTGTCTGAAACAAACTGAATCTGGAATGGTAATTCCGGTGAAGCCTGATATTCTGTTGTTGGAAATTCGTTTGCTTCAACGGTATCAGGTTTCATCATCATGTTGTTGAAAGCCTGACGCGTTTTATAATTGTATCTCAAATATTTTATCGTTCCTTTTCCCGTTGCAGGATCAAAAGCGGTAAGTTCATCGGCAAAATAAAAGGTGTTCAGATAATTCTGAAAATCTTTGCTAATGTCTATCGGAGCATTAAGTACATCTGCATTTTGAATTTGTGCAGACGCTTTTGGCGTAAGCAGCAATCCAAACATACAGATTGAAAACAATGTGGTTAGTTGTGAGTTTTTCATTTGTTAATTTTATTATTTTCTTTCCTGCAAGGTTTTCGAAACCTTGTAGGTATTATGTTGAGTTATTCAAAACTTTAATTATTTATCTGTCAATTATACCTACAAGGTTTTGGAAACCTTGCAGGAATAGCGACGACTTATTACTCTGCTGTAATTACAATTGTTGCTGGTTTTAATCCATTCGCTTTAGCGGTTAATTCTAATCTTCCTGTTTTATTATCAGACTGAATAATGACCAAACATTTCCCGTTAAGCGCGGTGTGTTTTGAACCTTTGTATGATTCATGACTTACCGGATCTCCACTGCAAACGCCTACGATTTTTCCGTCTCCTTTTAAGGAGAAATTAATTTCGTTATTGGCATTTGGAGCCAAAGTTCCTTTTGCATCCTGAATATCAACGGTTACAAATGACAAATCATTTCCGTCGGCTTTGATGTTGCTTCTGTCTGCTGTCAATTTTAATTGCGATGGATTTTCGGCTGTTTTAATTTCGGTTTCCAAAACTGTTTTTCCGTTTTTACGAGAAATTGCTTTTAGGGTTCCTGGTTGAAAAGGAATTCTCCACATTACGTGTAAATCGTCTCCCTTTTTACTTCTGATTCCAACTGATTTTCCGTTAAGGAAAAGTTCAACCTCATCTGCTTTATTATAATAAGCCCAAACATCAACATTTTGTCCAACTTTCCAGTTCCAATGTGGGAAAATGTGCAGAACGGTTTTGTCTGTCCATTCACTTTGGTACATATAATAAACGTCTTTTGGGAAACCGGCTAAATCTACAATTCCGAAATACGAACTTATTGATGGCCATTCGTATGGAGTTGGTTCTCCAATATAATCGAAACCTGTCCAGATGTACATTCCTGAAAGGTAATCGTGTTTTTTAATGATTTTCCAAGTTGCTTCATGTGTAGAACCCCAAGGCGCCTGAACCTGATCGTAAGCAGAAACAGTGTTTCCGGGATTTCCTCCTGTAAATTTAAGATCCCATCTTACCGGCCATTTTTTAATGGAATCAGAATTGGCATCATAATAACCACGAGTTTCTAAAGCTGATGTTGTTTCTGTAGCAATAAATGGTGTATTCGGGAAATTCTTTTTATGGTATTCATACGTTTGATGCGCATAATTGTAACCAATAATGTCCAAAGTTCCAGAAGCTGCAATTTTATTATAATCCACTTTTGCTTTATCAAACTGTAAATCGATACCATCAAGATTCATATTCACTGGCGGATTCATAGCAGCAGTGATTGGACGGGTTTTATCGTATTGACGTGTAATTGCCGCCAATTCTTTTGCTATCACAACACCACTTTCGTCCCATTGCTGTGGAATTTCATTTCCAATACTCCACATAAAAATACTTGGATGGTTACGGTCGCGAAGCAATTGATCGATTAAATCTTTCTTGTGCCATTTGTCCCAATCGTTTCCGTAATCGTATTTGGTTTTGCTTTGTTTCCACATGTCAAATGCTTCATCCATAACAATGAAACCCATTTTATCGCAAAGATCCAGAAGTTCAGGAGCAGGTGGATTGTGAGAAGTTCTGATTCCGTTAACGCCCATTCCTTTTAAGATTTCTAACTGACGTTCGATCGCACGCGTATTGATTGCAGATCCAAGCGGTCCTAAATCATGATGCATACAAACTCCTTTAATTTTAACTTGTTTTCCGTTTAAAAGGAAACCTTTGTCTAAATCAAATTTAAAATCTCTGATTCCGAAATTGGTTTTGTATTGATCTACAATTTTATCATCAACAGAAATTTCGGTGATAGCTGTGTATAATTCCGGCTTTTCAACTGACCATAAAACTGGCGATTCAACTTCAGCTTCTTGTTTAATGATTTGGTTGGCATTTGCTCCAATGGTTATATTTTGGGTAACGGATGTTACTTTGGTAGCTTCTTTAAAAATAGTAGTGGTTACAGTTGCTTTTTTTGAAGCTGTATTTTGATTCTGAATCGTAGTTTCAAAATGTATTGAAGCTTTTTCAGTCGTAACTTTTGGTGTTGTTACATAAGTTCCCCATTGTGCAACGTGTAATTTATCTGTAGTTTCTAACCAGACATTTCTAAAAATCCCTGATCCTGAATACCAACGTGAATTGGGTTGTTTTGAATTGTCAACCTTTACAATAATTTCGTTGTTTTTGTCTCCGTAATTTAAATACGAAGAGATTTCATATTGAAAGCCAATATATCCGTTTGGACGTTTTCCTAAATAATGTCCGTTTATCCAAACTTCACTATTTCTGTAGACTCCGTCAAAGACAATTGATATAACTTTATTTTTATCAGAATCACTTATTTTAAAAGTTTTCTTATACCAACCTAGACCTCCGTTAAGTGCTCCGCCTCCATATCCGGCAGGGCTTTTTTCATCAAACTTCCCTTCGATACTCCAATCATGCGGAACATTTAAGGTTCTCCATTTGGTTGAAATTCCAATGGTATCTTTATCAGTTATGCTATCGTTTAAGTGAAAACTCCAATCTGAATTAAAAGAAATTTTTCGGGTATTAAAAGCATCTTCTTTCTTGCTGCAAGAGCCAAAAAAAATGATTCCAACCAAGACTAATATGGAAAGTATGCGACTTAATTTTTTTATTTTCTGCATTGGTACTATTTTTTATTTTGGGAATTGGAAATAGAAATAATTTAAGTCTCAGTTTTAAAGACTTTGAAACATCTTTAAAACTGAGACTTTAGAATTAAATAATTAAGGCTTTGGTTTGTAGTGGAAAACTATTAGACAAACTCCTTCACCTTTTCTGCTTTTATCTCTTATAACAGCTAATCGTAATGATGTTGCTGAAAGCTCAACTACTTTTACACTATACCAGTTGCTTACATCGCCATAATAATCTCCTCCGTAAAGCATTTCTACTCCACCATTAAAACTCAATTTATTGTTTGCCATATCAAAACCGTAAGTTCCTGTTTTGGTAGTTTGTTCAGTACTTGCAATAGCTGTTTGAGTTACTTTTGTATTATATCCTCCGTTAAGATCAAAATGCATCTCACCCCAATCTTTATTTGGCATTACCCAGGAATTGCTTGCGTAATCCGGAAACCAGTTCCAGTTATCTCCAGAAGCGGCAGGATAATCTAAACCTGCCCAACCTACGGGATCAATAAAATCTAAAACCCATGTTTTTCCGTCTACTCCGTTAGTAAGCATATTCCATTTTGGATCGCTAAAATAGCTAGTGTCATTTTGGGCTACATCAACTACAACTGGTGCTGCATCTACAGAACCTCCTCTTGTATATGCGGTGAAATAAACCGTATATTTTCCTGCGAAAGGAAATGTAACCTGATCATCTCCTTTATTAGAATGCCCTAATTCGTTACCAGCTGCATCGGTATATTTCCAATACGGAATTACAGTTGGATCTTCATTTTTTAAAATCACTACGTTTTTATTCGCAGCATTTTGTGTCACAGAAAATTTAAGGTTTGACGACGTTTGTGTTATTGCCGGCAAACTCTCGCGATCTTCAACTGGCTCACACGAAAATAATAAGGAGCCAATGGTTATTGCAGTTATTACTATATATAGAATACGTTTCATAATCATTTGTTTTTAAAATTAATTACCAACCCGGGTTTTGAGAAATAGTACCGTTTGAAAGCACTATTTGAGATTGTGGTAACGGGAACCAACCTAAAGTTTCGGTTCTAAATGTTACTGCAAAATCAGATCCTGCGTCATTATTATCAATTGCCGCTTTTGCTACATCAACACCTTGTCTGATTAAATCGAAATAACGTTGTCCTTCAAGCGCTAATTCTAAACGACGCTCATTCATAATTACCGCTTTTGAAACCGGCACTCTATGCGTTGTGCTCTTGAAAGCACGGTCACGAACTTTATCCAAATCTGCTTGAGCTAATGCTGCATTTGTTCCTAAGTTCAATTCAGCCGCCATTAACAATACATCTGAAAAACGAATGACTGCATAATCCTGATAGTTGTCAATTTGAAAATTTCCTCCGTTAACTTCTACAATACTTGTTCCCGCGGCATTCGTAATTGGACAATATTTTTTCCATGAATATCCTGTGTATTGGCGTTGGTCTCTCGCTTGCTGATCAAAATTTAAACCTTCGCCTGAATAATTAATAATAGTAGCATCTCTACGTGTATCTCCAGTTTCATAAGCATTATATAGTTTAGGATTCACTGTTGCTCCACCCCAACCACTTGCATATTTTCCAATAGCTCCACCACGTGGCGCAATATCAACCTGAAAACGGTTTCCTTCGTTTAGGTTCCAATCTCCTTTTCCTGAACCGTTAAAACGAACAGCCCAAACCATTTCTGTATTATCTTCTCCTGCAAATTTCTCAAAAGAAGCAGCTAGCCAAAGATTAGCAAAATCAGCCACCAAACCGTGTCCACTGTTACTTACTACATCATTAATATAAGTTGTTGCTTGTGCTTTAGTAATTACACCTGCCAAATCTGCTTTTTTGTAATAATCTGTATAGAACAAAAAGGTTCTTGCTAAGTAAGCTTCAGCAGCCCATTTTGTAATGCGTCCGTAATTAGCGTTTCCTGTTTGAGAATAATTGTCGTTGTTTAAATTATCTGCAGCAAATTTTAAATCGTTAGCGATTAAAGCATACGTTATTTCAGCAGCTTGTCTTGGCAATTGAAATTCACTAGACGTAATTGTATGGTCCAGAGGAACAATATCTCCAAACATTTTTGCAGCCTGAAAATGGAAATGTGCTCTTAAAAAACGAACTTCTGCTTCGTATCTTGTTTTTAGCGCCGTGTCAGATCCCCAGTTTACTTTGTTCAGATTTTCTAATAAAATATTAGCTCTGTAAATTCCTAAATAAGAGTTTTTCCAAACATCAGCGTTCATGTCTTTATTAGACACATATAAAAATCGATCCCATTCTAGATCTACCACCGCATCTGCAGTACCATATCCTCCAAAACAATCATCAGAAGCTTGTTCACTAACTAGCAAAGGTCCGCCGTAAGCTTCACGTTGTAATATATCATAAACAGCAATTAATCCTTGGTAAGCATCATTTGGTGTTTTATAAAAGTTTTCTTCAACCTTAGTTGTAGAAGGCTCAGTGTCAAGAAAATCCTGTGAACAAGCTCCTAAAACGAATAAGCTTGATACAGCGAATAATTTTATATAATTTTTCATCGTTTTCAAAATTTAAAAGTTAACATTTAGTCCCATCATGTATGTTCTTGGCTGTGGATAAAACCCTACGTCAATACCTTTTGCCCAAGTTTGATTACTGTTTCCGAAACCAATTTCCGGATCCATTCCCTGGTATTTTGTAAACGTAAACAAGTTATTAGCCGCTACATACACTCTGAATTTACTGAAGAAGTTTAACTTGTTTGATAATTTAGTCAAATCACATCCAATAGTAGCACTTTTAATTCTGTAGAAATCTGCATTTTGAACATACAAATCAGAGAATCTGGTGTAATTACCATTTGTATCTGCTCCGTAAGTAACCCTTGGAACTCTGTTAGAACTTCCTTCTGTAGTCCATCTGTTTAAAATATCTGTAGTGTTGTTTGTGTAAGCACGAGTTGGGTCGTGAATTCCAAAAACATTTTGACTTCCTGCTACTCCATATGTGTAAATTGAAAGATCAAATGCTTTATATGAAAGATCAAAGTTTAAGCCATACGTAAAATCAGGATTTGGATTTCCAACTTGAGTTTTATCATTTGCATCAATTTTTCCGTCGTTGTTTAAATCCACGAAACGGACGTCACCTGGTACTGCATTTGGCTGTACACCTGCAGCAACTTCAGCAGTATTCTGGAAAATTCCAGCTGTTTTTAATCCGTAGAAATAACCAATAGGCTTGCCTACCTCAACACGGTTCATCTCATCTGTTCCCTGAAACAATAGATTAGAATCTCCATGAATAATTCCTTCGCTGTTGGCAACTC
This sequence comes from Flavobacterium sp. JAS, assembly GCF_020991455.1. Classification (GTDB taxonomy): domain Bacteria; phylum Bacteroidota; class Bacteroidia; order Flavobacteriales; family Flavobacteriaceae; genus Flavobacterium. The sequence continues at coordinate 99,635 of NZ_JAJMOX010000006.1, read as the reverse complement.
TAATTACTTTATTTTCGTTATGCGAAATATTTCCGTTTATAGAGAAACTCCAGTCTTTTCCAAAATTAGTATGATAAGCAAGTGAAAGCTCCACACCTTTATTTTGAATATCTCCACCATTAATATAAGGAGCTGTTGCACCTGCATAAGTTGGGATAGAGGCAAGAACTAACCAGTCTTTCGTTTTTTTATCGTAATAATCAAATGTTACTGTAAAGTTGCTGAACAAAGTAGCATCAAGACCAAAATCTAATTGTTCTGATGTTTCCCATTTTAAATTACGGTTTGATAATTGATCTGGGCTTGCACCTGTTTGCAATGTTTCGTCGGTAGTACCAAAATGATAGTTCTTATTGTAGGTACTAATTGTTGACATATAAGAGAAGGCAGGAATCTGGTCATTACCATTTTGTCCCCAACTTGCTCTTAGTTTAAGATTTTTTACTACTTTATTCTCCGGAAAGAAAGCCTCTTTGTCAACATTCCAACCTGCAGAAACTGATGGGAAATTTCCGTATCTGTGGGAATCTGCAAAATTTGATGAACCGTCCCTTCTGATGGTTGCTGTAAATAAATATTTGTTATTGTAATCGTACAACAAACGTCCGAAATAGGACTGAATCGCATAATCAGCACGATTTCCTTTTACCGTATTTGATGTTTGATCTGTAGCATTGCTTAAATAAGCATGTGCAAAATCATCAAAAGTTAATTTTTTTCCGGTTCCTTCCATAAAATCTGAAGTATTCTTTTTTGCAGAAGTACCTACTAATACATCAAAATTATGTGCTCCGTTTAATGTTCCTTTATACTGAACCGTGTTTTCAAAAATCCAGCCTAATGATTTAGTCGCATTTTGTGTTACACTCGAAACCGTATTATTGTCGTTTGAAGAAAGTGAATAAACCGGTTTGAATGAACGGTAATTATTATCGCTCATATCAACACCAAAACTTGTTCTGTAAGTAAAGTTTTTTAAGAATTTTAATTCTGCAAAAATATTCCCAACGTAACGGTTTATTTTAGTTTCATTAAAGTTATTGTAGTATAATGACCCTAGCGGATTACTTATATCAGATGAAATAACTGAATGAGCAAAATTTCCGTTTGCATCATAAGCGGCATCAATAGGAGCAGCATTTAAGAAGCTTCTGATACCATTGCTGTAAATTCCCTGATCTGCAACTCCTGAACTTTTAATATTGGCAAACGAGAAATTTTCTCCAATTTTTAAATAATTTTCAATAACTTCTGAAGTTGAGTTTACATTGAAAGTGATACGATTATAATCTGATTGATTGTTAACCCCGCCAATCATTCCTTCTTGTCCGTAATAAGATAGTCCGGTAGAAATTGTAGATTTTTTATCACCACCACTAATTGTAAGAGAGTGATTTTGTTTCATGGCTCCATCATTAAATAAATCCTTTTGCCAATCGTGGTTTGGGAATGTTGCAATTTGCGCTTGTGAATACAATGGTGTTAAACCAGAATTTACACGAGCTTCATTTATAATCGTTGTATATTCCTGAGTATTTAATAAATCTAGTTTTTTAGCGACTTGCTGAAAACCAGTGTAAGTATTAAATGCCACATTCATTTTCCCGTCTTTCCCTTTTTTGGTTGTAACCAAAATAACTCCGTTTGCTGCTCTGGCTCCATAAATAGATCCTGCAGAAGCATCTTTAAGAACGTCAATTCTTTCGATAGAAGACGGATCAAGATATCCAATTCCGTTATCAACCACAACACCATCTACAACATAAAGAGGTGTACTGTTTCCAGCCGTTCCAACTCCACGAATGTTAACTACCATTCCAGCGCCAGGCTGACCTGAAGCCGAAGTAACATTTACACCCGAAGCCTGACCTTGCAATGCATTGACAACATCCAGACTGGCTACATTTTGAATATCCTTTCCGGAAACTAATGAAGTTGCGGCAGTATTTACCTTTTTCTTTTGTGTTCCGTACCCGATAACTACAATTTCTTTAAGTTCGGCAGTTTCGGACTGCATGACAACATTTATCTTTTTTTGAGTTCCAACAGTAATTTTTTGTGTTTTATATCCCATAAAACTAATTACAAGTACATCTCCCGTTTTCGCCTCAATTTTGTATAATCCGTCAAAATCAGTTGCTGTACTTGTTTTTGTTCCCTCTACCAAAACGGTTGCACCCGGAACTCCCATATTATCATCTGCCGATGTTATATTTCCGCTTACATATTTGGATTGCTCCTGAGCAAAACCAGATTGCATTGCAAAGACGCTTAGCAGCAGCGCCATACAAAACGGAAGCATTGTTGTTTTTATACAATATTTGCTTTTCATAATAATTAAGTTTGGTTAAAATTTATAGTTAGTACGTTTAAGTCTAATTAATATGCATTCGAAATAATCTGCTCGAATAATTCCTGTCTTCCACTAAGTGGTTGAGGTTCTCCACTTGCACGGGCAATTTTGCTAAGATCTTCAAGAGATAATTCTCCTTTTTCGAACTTCGCTCCGTTTCCGCCGTCAAATGAACTGTAACGCTGTGTGCGCAATTTTCTATAATCTGTATTTTGTAATATCTGATCTGCGCAGATTAATCCTCTTGCAAAAACATCCATTCCAGCAATGTGCGCAATGAATTTATCTTCTAAATCGATTGAATTTCTTCTCACTTTTGCATCAAAGTTTACACCTCCACCCTGGATTCCTCCACCTTCAAGAATTACTAACATAGCTTGTGTAACTTCCTGAAGATTTATCGGGAATTGATCTGTGTCCCATCCGTTTTGGTAATCTCCACGGTTTGCATCAATGCTTCCTAACATTCCGGCATCAACAGCAACTTGCAATTCGTGCTCAAAAGAATGTCCGGCAAGCGTTGCGTGATTTACTTCAAGGTTTAATTTGAAATCATTTTGAAGTCCGTATTTATTGATGAATCCTAATGAAGTCGCCGCATCGTAATCATATTGATGTTTTGTAGGTTCCATAGGTTTTGGTTCGATCAGGAAGTTTCCTTTAAAACCTTCTTTGCGGGCGTAATCTTTACAAGTATTTAAGAATTTCCCCAAGTGGTCTAACTCTCTTTTCATGTCGGTGTTTAACAAACTCATATAACCTTCACGTCCTCCCCAGAAAACATAATTTTCTCCGCCAAGTGCAATAGTTGCATCGATTGCAATTTTTGCCTGAGCTCCGGCATACGCCAAAACATCAAAGTTTGGGTTGGTTGCAGCACCATTCATATAGCGCGGATTGCTGAATAAGTTTGAAGTTCCCCACAACAATTTAATTCCTGATTCTTGTTGTTTTTGTTTTGCATATTCGACCATAGTCTGAATACGAGTTTCAAATTCTGCCAATGTTGGCGCATCATCTACCACATCAACATCATGAAAACAATAATAAGGCAAACCAAGCTTTGTCATAAATTCAAAAGCGGCGTCCATTTTATCTTTCGCTCTTAAAATAACATTCTCATTTTTATCCCAGGAAAATGTTTCGGTCGAAGCTCCAAACGGATCTCCACCTGTGTTACATAACGTATGCCAGTACGCCATCGAAAAGCGCAAATGCTCTTTTAATGTTTTTCCTGCAACGATACGATTTTCATCATACCATTTAAAAGCTAGTGGGTTATCACTTTCTCTTCCTTCGAATTTTATTGTATCGATGTTTTTAAAATAAGATTGTTTAGTTGTGCTCATTATTATTGTTCTATTTTAATTTGACTTTTCCATTCTTGATATAAATCCTGATATTGACTCGTCAGGATTTTATTAGGTTCTATTCGATCTAAACATTGCAATCCTGCGAAAGCTTCGTCCAGCGAATTGTAATATCCATAACCAAAAGCAGCGCCTCTTGCAGCACCTTCTGCTCCGGATGTATTGTATAATTCTAAAGTTGTTTGTGTTGTATTGGTGAAGATTTCTCTAAAAACCGGACTCAAGAACAGGTTTGAATTTCCTGCTCTAACGACCGTTCCGGAAACTCCAACTTCTTTCATCACATCAAAACCATAATTCATGGCAAACACAATTCCTTCGCAGGCCGCGCGTACTAAATGTGACGGTTGATGAATATTGAAGTTTAAATTCTGAATTCCTGATGTCGCATTTTTGTTATTGAAAATACGTTCAACACCATTCCCGAAAGGGTAAAAACGAAGTCCGTTACTTCCTGCTTCTACTTTTGCAGCTTCGGCGTTTAATTTTTCGTAAGCAATTAAATCCGTTCTGCCAACTGACATGATTTTGCGCAACCATTGGTATAAAATTCCAGAACCATTAATGCACAACATTACTCCGTTGCGTTTTTCAGCTTCGGTATTATTTACATGTAAAAAAGTATTTATTCTGTTTTGTTTGTCGTAAACATCCTCATCGCTTACGGCATATACTACTGCCGAAGTTCCGGCTGTTGTAGCAATTTCTCCAGGTTTCAAAACATTCAATGACAATGCATTGTTGGGCTGATCTCCTGCTCTGTAAGTTATTTTTGCATCAGGATTTAATCCTAATTCTTGTGCAATTTCGGAGTGAATTGTAGCTTGAATTCCAAAATTTGAAACGATTTCCGGAACGATATCAGATGATAATCCCATTTGAGAAAGGATTTCTGTTGCCAGTTTTCCTTCTGAAAAGTTCCAAAGTGCCGCTTCTGATAAACCTGAAGTACTAATTTGAGCTACTTTTGATAATTTCGCAGCAATAAAATCACCTGGAAGCATCATATATTTTGCTTTCGCGAAAACTTCGGGCTGATTGTCTTTTACCCATTTTAGTTTTGAAGCCGTGAAGTTTCCCGGACTTCCTAAAATTTGCTGCTGACAATTCACGGTGCCCATTTTAGTATAAATTTCATCTCCAATAATGGCCGCACGACTATCGCACCAAATAATTGAAGAACGAACGGGATTTAAATTTTCATCGGTTAAAACCAAACCATGCATTTGGTACGCAATTCCAATTCCGGCAATTTTCTTTAAATCAATAGTAGATTTTGAGTCCAATTGTTTGATTCCGTCTTTAACAAATTGCCACCAGGATTCCGGATCTTGTTCTGCCCAGCCAAATTTTGGAGCAACAATTGGCATTTCAAAATCAGGAACACTAATTGCTCCAATAGTTGTCCCTTTCTCCGAATCAAATACGGATAATTTTATTGAAGAGCTTCCTAAATCAATTCCTAAAAAAAGCATTTGCGGTATCATTAAGTTAATTGTAGATTTGTCCCTTTTAAACTTATAGTCAAACTGAACTTATCTTATGGTTATTTTGACTACAAGTGTAAAACATTTTTTCTATATTAACAAAATATTAGGTTTATTTTTTTTCAATTCTGATTATAAAGTCTTGATTTTTATGAATACATCAAAAAAAGAGCTTAAACGGAATAAAAAAGTATTAAAAAAATAACGTTTTAGCAATTTGATAGTCAGTCATTTAAGGATAATTATTTTGAAATAGCTTTTTTTACGATATCACAAACAACTGATTGTCAGAAAATTATTTCGTTAAGAAAAATATAAATCTTACAACACGACAACTATTCATTTTATTTATTTAATTTGTCAAAATTTAGATAGCATATGGTTAAAAATGTAGCCGACGATTCTGCTTTAAAAAGCGAGCAAACCGCAATGAATGCGATCACAATTGACTGTGTGATATTTGGATTTGATAAAGGAAGCCTGGAAGTGCTTCTGGTACAACACGGAGAAGGAATTAGTAAAGGAAAATGGGGTCTTCCGGGAGGATGGATCTACAAAAAAGAAAGTACTGATAATGCCGCACACCGTTTATTGAACGAACTTACAGGTCTTGATAATATTTACTTAGAACAATTGAAAGCGTTTGGAGATCCCGATCGTTTCCCGCTTCGACGCGTTATTACGATTGGTTATTATGCCCTAGTAAAACGTGAAGACTATAATATTAAAGCTGGTTTTACGGCTTCGGACGCTAAATGGTATAAGATCAATACTATTCCCGATTTGATTTATGACCATAACGAAATTTTAGCCTATAGTTTAAAACATCTTCAAAACAGAGTACGTCAGGCGCCGCTTGGATTCAATCTTTTGCCTGAAAAATTTACTTTATTGCAATTGATGCATTTATATGAAGAGATTTTAGGAATCGAAATGGACAAATCTAATTTCCGCCGAAAAATTCTGCACATGAAATTATTAGTCGCATTAGACGAAAAACAGCAAGATGTCTCGCATAGAGCAGCCAAATTGTATAAATTTGATCCGGCAATTTATAAGAAATTGACTGAAAAAGGATTTAATTTTGAATTTTAATGACATTTTTACCTTCTAAAAATACTTCGGAAGCTTCTACCAATATCGCTGCAAAAACAAAATCAGTTGTAGAAGGCATTTCTATTGACTGCGTTATTTTTTCCTTTGATAAAAAAAATCTTGAGGTTCTTTTAGTACAACATGCGATAGGACAAAGTATAGGAAAATGGGGACTTCTTGGCGGTGATCTCGAACTGGAAGAAAGTATTGACAATGCCGCACTTCGAATATTGCATGAACTCACGAGTCTTGATAACATTTATTTAGAACAGCTAAAAGCATTTACAGATCCTGATCGTGTAAGCAATGCGAGAGTTATAACTGTTGGTTATTATACACTTGTTAACCGTGAGGATTATAATATTAAGGCCAGCGAAACAGTAATTGAAGCGAAATGGTTTAAAATTAATGAGATTCCTGATTTAATATTTGACCATAACGAAATTCTCGAATTTAGTTTGATGCAATTGCGCAATCGGGTTCGTCAGGCCCCTATTGGTTTTAACCTTTTACCTGAAAAATTTACCTTGTTGCAATTAATGCATTTGTATGAAGAAATACAAGGAATCGAGTTGGATAAATCAAATTTTCGCAGAAAAATTCTCCACATGAAATTACTGGTTGCCTTAGAAGAAAAGCAACAGGATGTTTCGCATAGAGCCGCCAAATTATATAAATTTGATGAAGCGATTTACAAAAAATTGACAGAAAAAGGATTTAATTTTGAATTTTAAGGTATAATTTGAATTTCAATTTCCAACTATCCAGCAACTACATTCCAGAATCCAAAACTTTGCGCTATCTTTGCGCCTTAATAACATGCTCTAAGGCAATTGCTCTAGCGCAAATTTATACCCTGAAATTACTTAAAACTCGTTTAGAGAATTGACATATTAAAATGAAGAAGATACGTAACTTTTGCATTATTGCACACATTGACCACGGTAAAAGTACACTGGCAGACCGATTATTGGGCGCTACACAAACCGTTACAGCTCGTGAAGAAAAAGCACAATTGCTTGACAACATGGACCTGGAGCGCGAGCGTGGAATCACCATTAAGAGTCATGCCATTCAAATGGAATATACTTATAAAGGCGAGGAATATATCTTAAACTTAATTGATACTCCTGGTCATGTTGACTTTTCATACGAAGTTTCTCGTTCGATTGCTGCCTGCGAAGGTGCTCTTTTGATTGTTGATGCTGCACAAAGTATTCAGGCACAAACGATTTCTAACTTATATCTTGCTTTAGAGAATGATCTGGAAATTATTCCGGTTTTGAATAAAGTAGATTTACCAAGTGCTAATCCTGAAGAAGTTAGTGATGATATTATTGATTTATTAGGATGTAAATTGGAAGATATTATTCATGCTTCAGGGAAAACAGGTTTTGGTGTTGAGAATATCTTAGCTGCCATTATCGAAAAAATCCCACCTCCATCAGGAAATGTTGATGAGCCATTACAGGCTTTGATTTTCGATTCACATTACAATCCGTTTCGTGGAATTGAGGTTATTTTCCGTGTGAAAAACGGAGAAATTAGAAAAGGGCAAAAAATTAAATTCATGGCCACTGGTAATGAATATTTTGCCGATGAAATTGGAACTTTAAAATTAAATCAGGTTCCTAAAAATGTTATTTCTGCAGGTGATGTTGGTTATTTGATTTCTGGAATTAAAGAAGCTAAAGATGTAAAAGTTGGAGATACTCTAACGGATGCTAAAACGCCTACTACCAATATGATTACTGGTTTTGAGGATGTAAAACCAATGGTATTTGCCGGAATTTATCCTGTTGATACAGAAGATTATGAAGATTTGCGTTCTTCTATGGAGAAATTGCAATTGAATGATGCTTCGTTAGTTTTTACTCCTGAAAGTTCTGCAGCTTTAGGATTTGGTTTCCGTTGCGGATTCTTAGGAATGCTTCACATGGAAATTATCCAGGAACGTTTAGAGCGTGAGTTTGATATGACTGTAATTACTACAGTACCTAACGTTTCGTATTTGGCTTATACCAAAAAAGATCCGGAAACTCCATTTGTTGTAAACAATCCTTCTGACTTGCCTGAACCTTCTCGTTTAGACAGAGTTGAAGAACCATATATTAAAGCTACAATTATTACAAAAGCTGATTTCGTAGGAAACGTAATGAGTCTTTGTATCGAAAAACGTGGTGTAATTACCAATCAAACATATTTGACAACTGAAAGAGTTGAATTGAATTTTGATATGCCGTTGGCAGAGATTGTATTCGATTTCTACGATCGTCTTAAAACGGTTTCTAAAGGTTATGCTTCTTTCGATTACTCTCCGATAGGAATGAGAACTTCGAAATTAGTAAAACTGGATGTTCTTTTGAATGCTCAAACGGTTGATGCACTTTCGGCATTGATTCACGAGGATAACGCTTATAACATCGGTAAAAAAATGACCGAGAAATTACGCGAATTGATCCCGAGACAACAATTCGACATTCCGATTCAAGCTGCAATTGGAGCTAAAATTATTGCTCGTGAAACTATTAAAGCGCTTCGTAAAGACGTTACCGCAAAATGTTATGGTGGAGATATTTCGCGTAAGCGTAAACTTCTTGAAAAACAGAAAAAAGGTAAAAAACGCATGCGTCAGGTAGGAAACGTTGAGATTCCGCAAGAAGCATTTATGGCTGTTTTAAAGCTTAACGATTAGATTTATTTTAGAAGAAAGAATATAGATAATAGAATATAGATTAAACCCGATAACTTTCGTTATCGGTTTTTTTTTATTTTTATGCTGATGGTTTGGTAAAAGACCAGCCAGCCAAAACGAGATCATGAATAACTTGATTTGTTTCAGCACCATCTTTCATTGTATAGATTCCATAGTTATTTGTGTAAGTTTCAGTCAATTTTGGAGCAATCAAAACTGCGCCAATAAAAATTCCGAAAAGCCCAAAAACAATTGAGAAAGGATTAAAACCGAAAAATAAGTAAATTATAAAAATTAAAACAAATGCAGATATTCCCAAACTAACCCAATTTGCTTTGCTTTGTGTTGAAATATGAACTTGTTTACAAGATGAGCATCGTGGTACTCCAATTGTGATTGCTGAATATTTTACAGATCTGTAAACAATAAGATTTGTTCTGTCATTAGTTGCATAAAGAGCTACAAAACAACAATCATTCAAGCTTTCCATTTTTTCTTCTCTACAATAAGTACATTCTTTTTCAAGAGGTTCAAATCTCTTTTCGTATTCATTGAAAGTGTAGTTATCAATCATATAATTACTTTAAAACTTAATAAATAGTATTTGTATTACTTTTCAAAAGTACCTTTTCCTATTTTAATAATTAAAAAAATATTTTAAAAATATCAAAAACTGTATCTTTTGAATTTCCACAAAAAACTTAGAACCTCAGCAACTCAAACCCTCATATTATTGTTTTTTTTGTTTTTTATTATGTTCATTCTTTGTCGACGTAGATTACATAAACGCACTGCTGTGCGTCTCTACGATCACAGATTGTGTATTGTTATTGTGCGTAATCTATATGCGAATCATATTGTAGAGGCGCACAGCAGTGCGTCTCACGCAAAGTATTTCGACAAAGAATTGACAATTGTGAAGATATAAATTGAGGATAATTTTTAACCCATAAATCTGTCCTAATTTGGAACAGCTTTTTTATTTCTTTAAACTCTGAACCTTTGTATCTTTGAATCTCTGCACCTATAAAAGAAAAAAATGGACGAATCTCCAAAACGTTTTGACCGCATTGTCGCAATTCTGATTCAATTACAATCTAAAAAAATTGTAAAAGCACAAGAATTGGCTGATCGTTTTGACTGTAGTTTGAGAACGATTTATCGCGATATCCGAACCTTGGAAGCATCGGGAGTTCCTATTTATAGTGAGGCCGGAGTTGGTTATGCCTTAATGGATGGTTATCGATTACCTCCTGTTATGTTCACGCGCGAAGAAGTAAGCAGCTTTATAGCGGCCGAAAAACTAATGCAAAAGTTCACAGATCCTTCTCTTGGAGCACATTATACTTCGGCAATGTATAAATTGAAGTCGGTTTTGAGAGGTACTGATAAAGATTGGCTTTCGAATATTGAATCTAAGATTTTAATGCAATCTCAGGAACCTTTATTTCACGATAGTTCACCAAATACATTGGCAGTTTTATTTGAAAGTATTGCAGAGAAAAAACAGATTCTTCTATCGTACAAAACCATCGAAGCACAAGAAGTTAGCAAAAGAAACATTGAACCTGTTGGTGTTTTTCACGATCACAATAACTGGTATTTTCTGGGTTATTGTCATTTACGAAAAGATTACAGACAATTTAGAACAGACAGGATTCAGGGAATTCAGAAAACAGATTTAACATTCACAATTGAACATGATTCGTTGGAAACCTATTTGGTTAAATCAGAAACTATTCCAACAACTAAGGTTAGAATTCTGGTTTCGAAAAAAATTCTTAATCATCTTCGACATGAGCAAAAATATCACGGCTATGTTTCTGAAAGAGAAGTTGATGGTCAGATCGAAATGACCTTTATGTCGCGTAATGTTCATGAGCACTTTTCGCGCTGGCTTTTGATGTTTGGTGATTATGCTACAATTCTGGAACCCGAAAGTCTTAAAACCAGAGTCTTGGAACTAATTGAAGCGTACAAAAAAAGATTATCATAAATCCGTTGGGTATAAATATTTTAACACATAGAAACATAGTGTTTTGGCTCTTAAAAAAGACATTTCATTTGTTTAAATTCACATAGCTATGTGTGCAAATCTAGATTTGTTTCATATTCTTTTTTTACTCATTTTACATTCTATGTTTCTATGTGTTAAATATTTTTTTATGAGTTACACTCAACAGATTATTATAAAAAAACTCCTAAAGACAACGTTCATCTTTAGGAGTTTTTCAATTTATTATTGTGCTTTTACTACATTATAAAAATTGTAATCTGTATTAGAAGCATCTGTAATACCATTATTTCTTCCAATGGTCACAATTTGTCCTCTGTGATAAGTACCATGATTTACTACTTGTAATAAGTAATCTGAAACCGGTAACTCACATTGAAACCAGGGATTTTCGATTTTAATGGCTTTATATAGTTGTTCGTCTGATAATGATGATATAAACTCGGATAATTTAGCCGATGTATTTAACAAACCTTCAAATATTTCATTCTTATCTAAATCAACATTCTCTTTCCTTTCGGGCAAAGCAGTTTCGGCTATTATTGACAACCAATATTGCTCTGTTTCCCAAATATGATTAAGCGTTTTAATAATGCTCGAATAACTCGAAGCAACTTCTTTATGCAACAACTCGTCTGATTTTGGCGTTAGCCAATTCACAAATTGTTGATTTACCCATAAATTGTAGGCAGCATAATTTGCCATTATTTTTTTTAAACTCATAACATTTGATTTATATATACTTGAATGAATTGATTTGGTTCATTAAAAACATCTTGATTATTATTCTATCTCTCCCAGAAAAAAGGAGGTTCAATTTCTAAAGCTCTTAGATATACATATCCTTGTCCGCGGTGATGAACTTCATTATCAATAAAATAAAACACATTATGAATTATAGGGAATTCATATTGACCAAATAAATTAAAGGTTTCGCCGAAATCTTCAACCGATAATTGTTGCCAATATTTATCAATTTCTGCTGTTGATTCGTCCCATTTTTCAAGATATTGTGCTTTAAAAATCAACTTTTCAGTTCCTTCTGTATAAGGTTTACTGTCTCTGTTTACAATTCCTTTTAAGGCTGGAGCTGCAATAGCTAAAAGCTCATCTACTAATTTAGAAAAAGGTCTCATTCCTCCGATCGAAAATTCGAAAAAATCTTTTTCAGGAAAAGCTTCAATCACACGACGTGTTAGGGCGCGGTGACCTTGCCAATGTTTCAACAAATCTTCAGGAGTAATTACTTGTGCTGCTAATGTTTTCATAGTTTTAAAGTTTTATATTTTTTAATACTTCAAAATTATTAAGGGTCGGTGACAACAGTTTGTCAGTAGGAAATAAAAAAATAAAATATTTTTTATTTCCTACTGTAGAGGCGCACGACGGCGCATCTCCGCATGTCTATCCGTCAATAAAATTACGAAATTAAAATTTGTACCTTTGCGGCTTAAAAACATTGGAACTTAGAAAAAATGATCGAAGATAAAAATCCGCAACGTACCAGTATAGCGCAATTAGGCGAGTTTGGCTTAATTGAACATTTAACCAAAAATTTTGATGTTACTCAGGAATCTACTTTAAAAAGTATAGGAGATGATGCCGCAGTTCTTGATTTTAAGGATAAAAAAGTAGTTGTTTCTACTGATTTATTAATTGAAGGTGTGCATTTTGATTTGGCTTACATGCCATTAAAACACTTAGGATATAAAGCAGTTGTTGTAAATGTGTCTGATATTTGTGCAATGAATGCCAAACCAACGCAAATAACGGTTTCTGTAGCCGTTTCTAACCGTTTCCCGTTAGAAGCACTGGAAGAATTATTTGAAGGGATTACACACGCTGCAAAAGAATATAAAGTTGATGTAATTGGTGGCGATACTACCTCATCTCAAAAAGGATTAATTATTAGCATTACTGCAATTGGTGAAGCTAATGAAGAAGAGATTGTTTACCGAAATGGTGCAAAACAAACCGATTTACTTGTCGTAACCGGTGATATTGGCGCAGCCTACATGGGATTACAGGTTTTAGAACGCGAAAAACAAGTTTTTCAGGTAAATCCAAACAGTCAGCCTGATCTTGATATGTACAGTTATTTGATCGAGCGTCAGTTAAAACCTGAGGCAAGAAAAGATGTACGTACTTTATTGCATGCGCTGGAAATTAAGCCTACTTCTATGATCGACATTTCAGACGGATTATCTTCTGAAATTATTCATTTATGCAAACAATCAAAAGTGGGTTGTAATTTATATGAAGATAAACTTCCGTTAGATCCACAATTTATTTCTACTTGTGAAGAGTTTAATATCGATAGTACAACTGTGGCAATTAATGGTGGTGAAGATTATGAATTGCTTTTTACCATTGACATTAATGATTTTGATAAAATAAAAGGAAATCCAAACTTCTCTATTATTGGCCACATGGCAGACGAAAGCGAAGGAATAAATCTGGTTACACGTGCAAACACTCAAATTCCGTTGAAAGCCCGTGGTTGGGATGCATTGTCTGAATAACCTTTTGTACAAATTCCAAAAATAAAAAAATTCCAAATCCCAATTATGCAAGTCATACTATTGGAATTTGGAATTTTTTTATTTTTGGAATTTTCTTTTAAAAGAGCCCTTTACTTTTAGCTTCTTTTACCAACTCATCATCTGAACCAGTTTTTATTTTAAGCAATTCTTTGAGATTGATTTTTCGTTTTTCGATAGCATTTAAAGAAATTGGAATATATTGTGGCATTGCATGATGCTCTGTTCCTTTAGACAAATGAAATAAAATTTGCTTGTCGAACTGGTCGATTTCTATAGAATTATGTGCCGATTGATTGACCATTTTTACTACAGACTGACTGTAATATTTATCGTTTTTCATTACTTTATCAAACGCGAAAAGCAATTCATCAAACGTAAGGTCATTTTTTATAATCAACCCATTTGGGCTTATTGTCCTGATAATTGTTTTGATCTTCAGTAATTCTGTGTACATCGTTAGCAATATGATCTTGCAGTTAGGCATTTTCTTTAAGATCAATTTTGCTAAATCTTCGCCGGAAAAAATATCTTTTTCTTCATAAGAAGGCATACTTATGTCTAAAAAAGCAACATCAAAATTTGGGGTTTCGACGTTTTCTAATAAATCATAAGCCGATTTACAATCATGAGCCTGCGAGATAAGGAACTCATATTCTTTAGGATTGTATCGTGTAATAGCGTTTTTATATCCTTCAATAATAAAAGGATGATCATCGACTATTAAAATATTTCGCCTGGCAACTTGCGAAAATGGGGCTGTTAGGTCAACTGTCATTTTTCTGTAGGTTAATTTTTTGATCAATTGGGACTTTAATAATGAGAACTGTTCCTTCTCCTTTGGCAGATTTTATCGTAACTGTACCCTTACATTCTGCTGCTCTATATTGAATATTATGCAATCCTATTCCGTTCTTGGTTCTTTTGGAATTAAAACCAACTCCATCATCAGAAATCGAAAGAATCAAATGATTTATCTCGCTCTTAAACACTACTTCAATTGTACTTGCTTTTGCATATTTATTACAATTTTGAAGCGCTTCCTGAATAATTCGATACAAATTGATCTTGACCATGTTACTTACTAATTCCCATTTGATATGAGAATCAAAAGAAGTAGCCAATTTAGAAATATATGTGTTTTGTTGATTTTCAAACAATTTGTTTAAAATTGCAACAAAATTATTAATTAATTCTGATTTTTCCCGATTTAAATCATGCGAAATTTCACGTATATCTTCCTCAATATGTTTAAGTTCAGCTAAATACTTCTTTCTTTTGGGCGCCGCATGAGCTTCATCTAATTTATCTAAACTGTCTAAACTGATTCTAACGCCAAACATTCTGCCCAAAACACCGTCATGTAATTCCTGAGCTACTTTTTTCTTTTCTTTGATACGAGTCATCTCAATATCATTTTGCTGCGAAATCATCAAATTATAAATATCTTCATTTGCGATTTGCTGCTGCTGCTTAAAAAGTAACTCTCTATTTCTGGCTTGTTGTGTTTTGTAAACATAGAAAAATAAACCCAATAAAGTACAAATACTAAAGACATAAACTAAAGTCTTGTTTTTCTCTTGTAAATTTGAGTTTTCATCTTTTATTTCGTTGGTTTCATACTCAATACGGGAGAATTTTTCTCCCATTTTGCGTTCTGCTTTTAATAATTTTTCATTAATTGCTATATATTCTTTTGAATATTTAGAAGCATTTTTAGGATCTACGATTGCAATTTGTTTAAGAGCATCTATCGTATTTCCTAATTTATTTGAAATTCGAGATAAGTTCAAAGCTTGTTTCGAAAATTGAAATGCTCTTAAAGTATCATTTTTAGAGACATAATATTCAGATAAATGTATTTTATTTAATATAATTCCAGATGTGAGTTTTAAACTATCTCTAATTTTTAACGCATCATAAAATTGTTTAGGAAGCCCATCCGATTCTTTAGATTTAAACTTGGAATATGCTAAATTATCTAACAACATAGCATATAAAGTAGGGTCATCTTTTAAAAGTTCTTTTTGCTTTAGACCTTTTCGAAAATATGTCTTTGCTTTGTCGTAATTAAGCATGCTTAAATAAACAAACCCTATATTATTCAATGAACTTGCTTTTAATTGAAATCCGTCTGGAATAGATTTACCATCGAGTGTATTTAGAGCATTATTGTGAAATTCCAGAGCTTTATTATACTCTTCTCGTTCATTGAATAATATCCCTAAAAGGTTATAGCAATCATAAAGTTGACTATTAACATCTTTCTGTTGTTTCAAAAGTCTCAAGGCTTTAAAAACTGTTATTTCGCTTTCAAAAAGATCACCTTCATTAAATTGCAAATCTGCCTTACTTAAAAAAGTTTTGGCAAGGTTAAATTTATCATGAATTCGAACATAAATCTTTTCTGCATTAAAATAACTCATAAAAGCACTATCTGAAACAACTTGAGAACGATAATAATCTCCCAAATAAGTATAAGCTTTTGCAATATGAACAGAATCCTTACTTTTAACAGATCTTTCTAAAATAAGTTTTGTAGTATTTTCATAAGCCTTCCAGTCACTCATATTATAATATCGATTGGCAATTTTAAACAAATTAACCTTATTTAGCGAATCATCTGTTTGAGTTATAATTATTGCGAGTGCTTTTTTATTGTATTTCTGCTTTAAGTTAAGCGGTAAATTATCATCATTTGCCAATGAAAGAAATGTAGGCAAACTGTCCTTAGGTAAAATAATATTTTTATCGTCATGGCTTTTTTTGGTACAAGCAAAAAAAGTCATTAAAAAAAAGAATAATATAGCGTAATTATTTTTCAATAGTAATTTTGAATTTTATCAAAAATACTAAAACTATATATAAAAAAATAGGCTGTCAAAAATTTGACAGCCTATTTTTTTATATTAACTTATTTATTAGTCTATTTTTTTGTCAGTTCTCATAGATTGACTTACAGCATCAAAACCTTTTACCTGATTATAACTTAAATCAGATTCGTTTGATTTTCTATACTCATCAGTCTTTCTTCTGTCATTTCCTCTTTGCGAACCTGTACCATCTGTACCGATCATTATATCAATATTTCCTGCAATTGATTTATTTGTTTTCTCTGGAGTTGCAAATGAAGTTGCTACCATTATTGAAGAAAATAATCCGATTGTTAAAGCTGCCTTTTTCATGATTTCGAGGTTTTAAGTGTTTTATTTATTGTTTTGGAGAATCATCGCTGGGACGCGAATCATGGTGTAAAACTAACACTACAAACGAAAAAACCTACAGGAAAAAACCGGTTTATGGTAGAACATGCCCAATTGATAGTCAATGGACGTTAAATACGTGTAATTACTTAGTTTTTAGACTTCTAAATAATTTCCTGCTGCAAAATCAGCAATAATTAAATCTACGTTTGATTTATAGGTTTTCGAAAAAGGAATCTTCTTCGAAGAATTTTTAATGTAACAGATTGAGTTACCGTTATGAATTCTCGCAATATAATTTCGATTAATAATATAACTATTATGAATTCGAATAAACGGATACTGCAAAATACTCTCAAAATGTTTCAATGTCTTAAAAGCTGTTATCATTTCACCAGAATTTAAATAAATATCGGTCGAATTATTATCAGCTTGAAAATATGAAATATCTGATGAGCTAATATAGCGATAATCTCCGTAAGATTTTACACATATTAATAATGAGTTTTCAACAATTTGCGAAGCTTTTTCATTCGGAATTATTGCGGAAGTAATTTCCTGACAAGTACTTACAGTATTGACTTCGACAACTTCTTTGTTTAATTTGAGAGTACTTTTCAGCATATCAATTGTCGATATCGGCTTTAAGATATAATCAAAAACACCGTATTGAATAGCGTCAAATGCCCATTCTTTTTTTGTAGTAGTAACAATTATTCTAGGCAAAACGGATAAAAACCTGTGTAGTTCATTGATAAAAGCAAGCGATAAATTACTGGATAAATCTTTGGGATCTATTTCGAGAAAAACAATTGAAGGCTTGTGCTCCAAAACTAAATTTAAGCCTTCCAGATAATTCGTCGCCGATGCTGCAAAAGTTAATTCTGAAAAACCTTCTACAATTGTTTTGGTCTTCAAAATACTTTCTGCATCGTCATCAATAATAATATACGAATACTTTTTCTCTATTAGTTTTTGTTGATTTCTCATAAATCCACGACAACTATTCCTTTAGTTTCATCAATGCTTTTAAAAAAACTTACTTTTAATATATTTTTGGCAATTAAAATTACGCAATTCATTTATCTAAACTTTTCAATGTTAATACATTACAAACAAATGTTAAAACATAAAGCTGAAATGCAAATTTCATCGACAAAATACACATTTTTGAATTAAAAAAATCCCAAATTCCATAAAGGAATTTGGGATTTCATATTATTAAGTATAAAAATTTACATTTTCATCAACCAGTTTTTCATAGAAACCTCGTTTTCAATAATGTCTTTCAATTCAGAAATTTTTACACGATCTTGTTTCATTGTATCTCTATGACGAATTGTTACTGTTTCGTCTTCGATAGTTTGATGGTCTACTGTAATACAAAACGGAGTTCCAAGAGCATCTTGTCTTCTGTAACGACGTCCTACAGCATCTTTCTCATCATAAGCAACACTGAAATCCCATTTTAAATCTTCAATAATTTTTCTGGCGATATCAGGTAAACCGTCTTTTTTAACCAATGGCAGAATAGCCGCTTTTGTTGGCGCCAAAACAGATGGTAATTTCAACACTGTTCTTGTTGAACCATCTTCAAGAGTTTCTTCTTGTAATGAAGTTGCAAAAACAGCCAGGAACATACGATCTAAACCAACTGAAGTTTCCACTACATACGGCACATAGTTTTCATTCAATTCAGGATCAAAATATTGTAATTTTCTACCAGAATATTGTTCATGTGCTTTTAAGTCGAAATCAGTTCTTGAGTGAATTCCTTCTAATTCTTTGAATCCGAATGGGAAATTAAACTCGATATCAGCCGCTGCATTTGCGTAATGTGCAAGTTTTTCGTGATCGTGAAAACGGTAATTTTCTTTTCCTAACCCTAAAGATAAATGCCAGTTTAAACGAGCTTCTTTCCAGTGGTGGTACCATTTCATTTCTTCTCCCGGACGTACAAAAAATTGCATTTCCATTTGTTCGAATTCACGCATACGGAAAATGAATTGTCTTGCAACAATTTCATTTCTGAAAGCTTTACCCGTTTGAGCAATTCCAAAAGGAACTTTCATACGACCTGATTTCTGAACGTTTAGGAAATTCACAAAAATACCTTGTGCAGTCTCCGGACGTAAATATAAATCCATTGCAGAATCTGCAGAAGCTCCAAGTTTGGTTCCGAACATTAAGTTGAATTGCTTTACATCTGTCCAATTTCTTGAACCAGTTTCAGGATCGGCAATTTCTAATTCTTCGATTAAAGCTTTTACATCCTGAAGATCTTCGCTCATACCTTTTGCAAGCCTTGCTAAAATTTCTTTATTTTTTGAAAGATATCCTACCACGCGGGCATTTGTTGTAACAAATTCTTCTTCATTAAAAGCATCACCAAAACGAACTCTGGCTTTATCAATCTCTGTTTTAGCTTTTATATTTAACTTTTCAGCAAACTCTTCTACTAAAACATCAGCTCTATATCTTTTCTTTGAATCTTTATTATCAATTAACGGATCATTAAAAGCATCAACGTGGCCTGAAGCTTTCCAAGTCGTTGGATGCATCAATATTGCAGCATCAAGGCCCACAATATTCTCATTCATCTGAACCATTGATTTCCACCAATATTCACGGATATTCTTTTTTAACTCGACACCATTTTGTGCATAATCATACACTGCACTCAATCCATCGTATACTTCGCTTGACGGAAAAATAAATCCGTACTCTTTTGCGTGCGAAACCACATTCTTAAATATATCTTCTTGTTTTGCCATAGTGATGCAAAAATATAAAAAGTACGTTTAAAAAAAAGAAAAATTATAAAGATTGCAGGATTGATTTCGTTAGTTTTGTAACTAAATTCTTTCTATTTGTGTTTAATTTTATAATTGACCTCTTTTTTCCCAAGGTTTGCGCCGGATGCCATACTGTTTTAGTCACAAATGAAACTGTTTTATGTACCAGCTGCCGTCATGAAATGCCTCTTACTCAATATCATTTAGATCCTAAAAATGAAGCTGTCAAAAAATTCTATGGCAAAATTGAGATCGAACATGCCTCGGCGCTTTTGTATTTTAATAAAAAAGGAATCGTTCAGGAACTTATTCATAATCTGAAATACAAAGGTCATGAAGAAATTGGAACTGTTTTAGGGAATTGGTATGTGGAGGATTTAAAAGGATTGAATCTCGAAACTCCTTTTGATATAATAATTCCGGTTCCGCTTCATCCAAAAAAATTAAAAGAAAGAGGTTATAATCAGGTTACTACTTTTGGACAAGCTTTGTCTAAAGAATTGAATATTCCGTACAATGATTCTATTTTATATCGAAAGATATATTCTAAAACACAATCAAAAAAGAATCTCGCAGGAAGATCTGACAATATCGAAAATATCTTTGATTCAAAAATCTCAGAAGAATATCAAAACAAACATTTTCTAATAATCGATGATGTTCTTACAACTGGCGCAACGCTCGAAGCTTGTTCTCGTGCTTTATTAAAAATCCCGGGTACAAAAATTAGCATTGTTTGTATGGCAATGGCGAATTCATAATCCTTTCAGAAAACTTCAAAAAATAAATTCCAAATTCCAAGTTAGTTGGCCCGCGGCTTTTACGGATTAAGCAGGTTTACACTGGTTAAATATTATTTATCTGGATTGCGAAAACGTACTCCCGTATCTCCCTACGGTATTAATCGATAGAATTAATAAACTATTCTACAGCAGAAATCTGTGACAATCTGTTTAATCCGCAAAATCTGTGGGCAAAATTAATTTACAGAAAACGCACTGATCTGCGTCTCTACTAACCAATAATTATAAAAAATTCCAAATTCCAACTTTACAGTTATTGGAATTTGGAATTTAAATATTTGAATTTACAGATTTTTAGTTTACAGCAATTTTCTTAACTGTTCTTCGATCGCCATCAATTACTGTCACAAGATAAATGCCTGAAGACACATCTGATAATTGAATGTTTTGATTAAAATTAGATGTATTATCAAAAGAATTAGAATATACTTTTTTACCTAAAATATCATGTACATAAACCTGAACTCTATTTGTAGCGTCACTTTCAAATTGAATGGTGAAGTTTCCTTTATTTGGATTTGGATAGAGAACAAAATCTATAGTATTTAAGTCTGGCGTTCCTAAAGTAAAATTTTGGCTGCAAATATTTATCGAAGCAGAGTTTATTGTTCCGATATTTCCTGAAACATTATCACGAACTCTAAAAGTCCAATTTCCCTGAGGATTCTGACCATTAAAAACACTCAAAACATCAACCGGAAGCACAATTTGTGAAGTTGTTTTATTACAATCTAAATATACTCCATCATCATCAAACTGTACCGCCAATGTGGAATTTACCCCGGTACAGCCTAGGTTAAACAAACGAACAACTGTTCCTTGCGGATTGACAACCTGAATCTCTAAATCAGAAAGCCTGTCATGAGTTACATTTACTGAAACATTTACATCCGTCACTATTCCCGTTGAAGCAGGTACTGTTATAGTTTTAGAAGTAAAAGAACTTCCATACGGAATACTAAAAGAACTTCCAAAACCATACGTATCACAAGTTGTTGTCGAAGTATACCCTACTGCAAATGGTTCACTGTTTATAGCATAATAAATATTCCCTACCGGTTCAATCAAAATTCTACAATTTTTTGACGAAGGTACACTTGTAGGGAGCGTTATAACTTCTGAACCATCATTTGGCGTATTTGCTGCCAGAGTTATCGGGAAAGTTAAACCTCCATCTGTCGATAATTTTATATTTACTGTAGACGAACCAAACAAAGTATTTGTATTATTTACGCTCCAGGTTACAGTTTCATTTAATCCCTGCCACCAACTTACATCTTTATTTAAGTGTGATGTAACGGCAAATGGCCCTGCAAATGAAGCAACGGTTACAATCATTTCATCTGTATTGGTTTGTGCTTTTCCTAAAGCTGCATTATCACGCCCTGTTAAGGTAAAATGCAACGTTCTGGCAACGGATGAAACCGACTCCCAATTTGCCGTCAATTTATTTTGAAGTACTGAATTAAAACTTGGCATATATCGAACTGGCGAACTTGTAGGACGCAGTGATCGAAACAATGGACCATCTGGTTTTGTAGGATACACAATACTATTTCCTCCAGAAGTTGTGGTTGCACTATCATTTTGCTCCCAGGTATAGGTAATAGAATCATCTTCGGGATCTGAACCTGTACCGGTTAAAACAAATGCAGTACTTATTGGAATCGTATAATCTGAACCTGCATTAATCGCCGGAGGATTATTAGTTAAAGAAGTACTAACCGGACAACTTTTACCAGCAAGATTATTTTGAATTTGTAAAATGGTGGCATAAGCAAAATAATCATCTGAGTTGCTTTGAACATCATAATCTGTTACGCCTGCATACCCCATAATAGTAGAACCGCTTCCTGGTTCAACATTAGTTCCGGTGCCTTCTATAGAATAAGAAAAAGTATGCGTTGCGCCTAATTGATGCCCTATTTCATGAGCTACAAAATCAATATCAAAAGTATCTCCCTGAGGCTTTTGGGCTGCCGGAGCTGTATAAGCACTTCCTTTACCAATCTTATTTATTGCTGGCGGACTAGCACAAATACAACCTATGCACCCTCCATTTCCCATTCCTCCTTGAGCCGTAAACAAATGCCCAATATCATAATTTGCCTCGCCTATTACGCTTGTTAGATTATTCTGCACCTCAATATTCCATACTTGATAATCGCTCGTACCTGGGTAATCTTTTGTGCCATCGGCAAAGCTAGAATATGGATCTGTGGTTGCATTTGTATAAATTATAGCATCGTTATTTGCAATCAAAACTAGTTGCAAGGCCAGATCTTTGTTAAAAACTCCATTGACTCTTGTCATAGAAGCGTTCATTCCGGCAAGTGCTCCTGCTTTTGTACCTCCAAAGAAGGCAGTATATTCTCCTGTACAAGACAATGCTAATCTCAGTGTTTTGAAAACTTTATTGTTTGCGGTGGTTTTTGCAGTCTTTTTTGTTGAACTGTTATCTGAAGAAAAATCTTTAACTCCACATGCTAATCGTGAAGTTGAACTAAGATTTGCACTAGAAGTAAATAGTACATATCCCGTTTTGTCATCCTGATTTTGCTCTATAAATTCTGTAGGCTTATCGGCACGAAGTACCATAGTCTGCATACCAATTGGTGCCACACTAAAGTGAATTTTAGCCGTTTTATCATCTAAACCACTACCTTCATAAGCTCTGATTTCAGGATATTTTGCTTGCAATTCAGGTTCAAAATTTGAAGATTCCCAAACCTGAAAACGTTCTAAAACACCTCTTGCATTCGGAATTGTAATTTCTGCAGTACTACTTTTTGAACTTTTATTTGTTGTAGCAGAAAGTTTCGCCTTCAAAAAGTCTGTATTTAATTTATAGTACAATTTATCCGAATCAACAGAATTTGCTCTTTTACTAAGAGCATTATTTGAACTAACTTGTTGCCATAAATCATCGCTTTGAGCATGAGTTTTAACACAACAAAACATTATTAATAAAGAAAGTAAATATTTTTTCATACTTCAGAGGGCGTTTAAACTTCAAAATTAAACGAATTAAATTAAATTCTTACACAAATACGACATTTAATGCTTTTTACTCGACGAGTTAGCTCTTTTTCACAAAAAGAAATACAATCTCGTCAAAAATCAATTAAGCAGAGTACCAAATTTAAAATAGATAGTATAAATTTGCACCATCTTAAATTATTTGTTTTGAAGCTCTTTCATTCTATAAACGATTTTCAGTCAACCAAGAAAACGATTTTAACTCTTGGTACCTTTGACGGTGTACATATTGGTCATAAAAAAATTCTGGAACGAATTACTCAAAATACTGAAAACGGAAAATACGAAAGTTTAGTACTTACCTTTTTTCCGCATCCGAGAATGGTTTTACAAGAAAAATCAGAAATTAAACTCTTAAATACTATTTCTGAAAAATCTAAACTTCTGGAAGCAACCGGAATCGAAAATCTTGTTATTCATCCGTTTAACGAAAGTTTCTCAAGATTAACTGCCGAAGAATTTGTGCATTCTATTTTAGTGGATCAGTTTCATATTCAGAAAATAATTATTGGTCACGATCACCGTTTTGGAAGAAACAGAACAGCAAATATTGACGACCTCATCGCTTTTGGTGCCGAATATGGTTTTGAAGTGGAGCAGATTTCGGCTCAGGAAATTCAGGATGTTTCTGTAAGTTCTACCAAAATCAGAAAAGCACTGAATGAAGGAAATATGGCTCTGGCCAATGAATATCTGGGTTATGATTACTTTTTGACTGGCGAAGTTGTGAAAGGAAAACAGTTGGGAAGAACTATTGGTTTTCCAACGGCAAATATCCAAATTGAAGAAGATTACAAGTTGATTCCTAAAAATGGTGTTTATGTAGTTAAAGCCATTGTCGATCAAAAGGAAGTTTATGGAATGATGAATATTGGTTTTAATCCAACTGTAAATGGGCAAAAACAAACCATCGAAGTAAATATTTTTGACTTTGATGCTGATATTTATGGTCAAAAAATCGAAGTTTCCTTATTAGAATATCTTCGTGAAGAGCAAAAATTTGGTTCGGTAGATTTATTGAAAGAACAATTAAATCAGGATAAGATGAATGCTTTGGCATTTGTGAGTCAGCTTTAAAAGATTATTTTCCTTTTTTAAGGCTTTCCAAAACCTGTATTTTAGACAGTATTTATATGAAATCTCTACGGGATATTCTCCTTTTGGAGTTAAATCTTGGGAGAAAAAATGCCTTATTGGGACTATACTCGACAACGCATTTTTTTAAACAATCCTCTGCATACTTTTTCCGTTTTTTTAAATCATCTTAGTTATTTTTTTAGTAAATTTGAAATAGAACTCTGTTTATCAAATGTTTACTATTAACTTCTTTAAAAATAACCACCATGAAATTACCTAAAGAAATTACCAACGGTTTTTTGATATTCCTCGGAATAGGAATTTATTTTTTATTGATGAACGTTTTAGGTTTAGCTCATTTGTTCTATCTACGTGTCCTTAATGTTTTTTTTATATTTTATGGTGTAAACAGAACCATGAAAATGAACCTGCATGAAGGAGAAACTAATTTTGTCTCAAATGCTGTTTCTGCAATGGCAACCTCAGTAGTTGGTGTGGCTTTAAGCGTTTTTGGGTTATTGGTTTACAGCTATGCAAGAGGAGGAGATGCTTATGTAAAAACATTATCTTCAACTTTTATGTTTGGAGGAAACCCTTCTGTACCAACTTATTGCATTTGTTTATTATTTGAAGGAGTTGCTTCTTCGGTCATTGTCACATTAATGATGATGTTGTACTGGAACAATAAATATATCGCCGATTAATTTTTCAAAACAAAATAGATCTTTTAGCACTCTAAAATCATAAAAAAATATAATTATATGATTTTAGAGTGTTTCTTTTTTGAAAATAGCTATCAAATATTCATTTACAGGATTCAACATTGGTTGATTAGAACAATTTAACTACTTTTGAGGCTTCAAAAACAATGTATCGATGAGCATTACAAAACACAATTGGACAAAAGACGAAATAATCGCCATATATAACAAACCTATGATGGACTTGCTTTATGAAGCAGCATCTATACATAGACAAAAACATGATCCGAACGTAGTTCAGGTATCAACTTTACTTTCTATCAAAACCGGAGGCTGTCCGGAAGATTGCGGATACTGTCCGCAAGCTGCCCGATATAACACTGGCGTTGAAGGTAATGATTTAATGAGTGTAAGTCAGGTAAAAGCTCAGGCTTTGCGTGCAAAATCCAGCGGATCATCTCGTGTTTGTATGGGAGCTGCCTGGAGAAACGTAAAAGATGGCGAAGAGTTTGATCAGGTTCTTGAAATGGTTCGTACCATTAATAAACTAGATATGGAGGTTTGTTGTACTCTGGGTATGATTACCGAAAACCAGGCACAACGTTTGGCTGAAGCTGGTTTATATGCTTACAATCACAACTTAGATACTTCTGAGGAATATTATAAAGACGTAATTTCGACACGTGGTTTCGAAGACCGTTTGCAAACTATCGAGAATGTTCGTAAAACGAATGTTACGGTTTGTAGTGGAGGAATTATTGGAATGGGAGAAAGTATCGAAGACAGAGCCGGAATGCTTGTGGCGCTTTCTACTTTAAACCCTCAACCGGAATCTGTGCCAATTAATGCATTGGTTGCTGTTGAAGGAACTCCAATGGAGGAAGAAAAACCGGTTGAAATCTGGGAAATGATTCGAATGGTAGCTACTACAAGAATTGTAATGCCAGATACACAGGTTCGTTTATCTGCAGGAAGAACAAATATGAGCCGTGAAGGACAAGCAATGTGTTTTTTTGCTGGTGCAAACTCTATTTTTGCCGGAGATAAATTATTGACTACTCCTAACCCTGATGTTCACGAAGACATGAAAATGTTTGACTTATTGGGATTAATTCCACAAAAACCATTTGTTAAAGTTTCGCAGCCACAAACAGTTGAAGCAGCAGATTCTCAATTTGCTCCACTAGGTGAAAAACCTAAATGGTCACGTCCAGGACACACAATTGAAAGAAATCTTGAAGCTTCTGGAAAAGTTAAAAATTAATTAGATCTTCAAAAAATTCGATAAATATTTATAAATTGCTTCTGAGTTCCAGAAGCAATTTTTTTATTTAGAGAGATGAAGTTAAAGCAAATCGAAAGGGTAAAAAAGATCTCAAAATCAGATTTTATTTCCCAATATGTAAAAAATCAAATTCCTGTTGTTATTGAAGAACTGACCGAGGATTGGCCGGCTTATCATAAATGGAAATTATCATATATTAAAGAAATCGCAGGTGATATCATCGTTCCTTTATACGATAACAGACCCGTAAATCATGAAGATGGCTTTAATGAAGCTCATACTAAAATGAAAATGAGCGATTACATCAATCTTTTAGAACAAAAACCTACCAATTACCGCATCTTCCTTTATAATCTAATGAAAGAAGTGCCAGCATTAAAAAACGACTTTCTATGGCCGGATATTGGTCTGAAATTAGTCAAGCAAATGCCAATGCTGTTTTTTGGTGGAGAAAACTCAAGAGTATTTATGCATTATGATATCGATTACTCGAATATTTTGCATTTTCATTTTCACGGAGAAAAACAATGCATGCTTTTTGCTCCTGATCAGTCCAAATATATGTACAAAGTGCCACATGCCTTAATTTCAAGAGAGGACATTGATTTTGACAATCCCGATTACGAAAAATTTCCCGCTCTTAAAAATGTCGAAGGTTATATCACTAATCTAAAACATGGTGAAATGTTGTATATGCCCGAAGGTTATTGGCATTATATGAAATATTTGACTCCCGGTTTCTCTATGAGTTTAAGGGCTTTTCCTAAAAATATTACCAATTTATCAAAAGCAGTTTATAATGTTTTTATTATGCGCCATTTTGATATTATGATGCGAAAATTTAAAGGTCAAAAATGGATCGATTATAAAAACGAAAAGGCACTTAGTAATACAAATGAAAGTTTACATAAGACTTTTTGAGGAAAAAGTCAAAAAAAAGCGGGTTGGAATTATATATTCCAACCCGCTTTTTTCTTTTTAAAATATTTAAAACACAACTTTCTTAGTTGATACATGACCATTTTCTAAAATCACTTTGACTAATAAAACCTGATCTACTGATTGTAAATTTGATATTTGCAATTCCGTACTTCCAATTTTCTTTTTATCATAAAGCATATTCCCTGAAATATCATAGATAGCTACTTCTTTAAGAGTTTCTTTAGGCGACGCTATTTTAATATTTTTATTTTTCACAAAAACAACAACATCAATTTTGGAGTTTTCGAAATCTTCCACTCCTAGTTGTTTACCATATCGTATTACAAAACGATCTGTAAAAGTTCCTATTGCTGTTGTAAAAGTGTAATTACTAGCTCGCAAATCGTGCGTAACTCCTATTTTTTTATCTTCGAGGTAAATAGATTGCGTACTCAAAACACCATCAGTATGATCTATAGCAATCGTGAAATCACCTGTAATCGCTGATCGATATCCTAATGGAACAATGTCAGAATCATGGAACGGTAAAGCACGTCCCTGAACGACAAGTTTTAGATCGCCATTGATACTGTAAAAATCCAAAAATTTATTTGCATCTAAACTGATTCCATCATAATTTGTATCCCATCCATCAGTTGCACCTTCAATATAACCTATTAATACTTGTTTAAAAGCTCCTTGTGTATTGGTTAGATTAAGCCAGACACGATGTCTTTCGAGTTTTGAATTTGCACTTTTAAAAAACTGACTATTACTTCCAGGAACTCGCATCGAGTTAGTAAAAACAGCATTTTGTCCTGTTTTTGATTTTACAAAAAAAGCTTGTCCTGCAGCAATGTAACCTAATGGAGGATTCTGATTTCCAGGTGTTGTTGCACCAGTACCAGTCATATCACCTACACTTACACTACCTGATAAATTATAAATTGCAAAATCATCAGCAGTATAACTAGATGATGTACTACCAGGAACAATAATACGAGGAGATGAATTGTGTGTCCAGAAATATAGAGTCCCATAAATATTTGCTGTATTATCAGCGATAAATTGATCTGCATAAATTGCCGAAGGATATGGGTTTCCAATTAAACTCCATTTTTCAGCTGCTACTAAACTAATAGCATACGGACCATTGTTAGGAATTCCTTCAAACGAAGCATTATAAACTAAAGGAATAACAGTATCATAAATTTGAGGAGCCCTGATACTATATCCTACACAAGGCAGCATTGGCGCAGCCCCATTGTAAATGGGTATCCAAGTATCATTCAACGGATTATACTTGCTATACTTATCTCCCAAAGTATTAGGTGACAAATCATGTAAAGTAAAATCCGGAACACGTGTTACAGGTGAAGTCCAATAGGTAAAATCGTAACGACGTACTGGAGTGGTGTTGCGCTTATAAATAATATTTCCTGTATTAGTTACATTATTTAATTGAAGTAAACTGGCATTATTTTCAAAGATTAAAGTTCCGCCGTTATTGCTTACAGCGTTCTCAATAGTTAATGTATTATTAGATTTTACAGTAACATTAACTCCCGGATGAACAATACACGAACAAACATTCAAATCACCATTTGTTTCATAATTTCCCGCAAACTCAACACTATCAGTGCTTATAGGCGGGCTTCCTTTAGACCAGACTGATCCATTCCAAATATTAACAACAGGTGCTGTAATCACAATGCCTGCCGTTAGTAACGAAGGACAATTAGCCCCATCCTGAATAGTAAAATAATAAGTTCCCGGTGCTAAATTGGTAACGGTATAACTGGTTCCCGAATTAGTATAGGTTTGTGAAGCTGTACCACTTTGATTAATTGTCCAATTAGGTGTTGCGAGCAAATTATTCAAAACTACACTGCCTGTAGGATTAACGCAAGTGGGTTGCACTTTGGTTCCAGGCACTGGTGTATCTGGTCTTGGATCAATGTCTATCCTTGTTTCTGTGGCAAATGCTTCTGTACAAGTTCCGTTTTTTATCACTGCTCTATAACTCGTACTTGTTGATAATATTCCTGGTTGATACGTAATACCTGTATGGCTTATTGGCTGCCAAACGTATGGCAAAGATTCTGCATATTCCCACCTAACAATAGTTCCGTTGTAACCTCCTAAAGTTAATAAAGGGCTTGAATTCCCAATACAAACATGAGATCCTCCACTTACAACTCCCGGTAGTGTCTCTATTACCACTGTTGTGTTGCTGGCATTTACAACTGCTGCACATCCATTTAAAGAATAACTTACAGTAACTGTTTTACTTCCTGTTGTTACCCATTGTAAGGAAACCGTATTATTGCTCGTTGATATTCCGCCTGAGGTAATATTGTAATCAACACCGGCAACTCCCGGAACTGTCCAAAGATAATTTGTTTGTCCTGCCAGAGTGGTATAAGTAACATTATCACTTACACAAATTGTTGCTCCTGGCTGAACGGAAAAAACTGGAATTGGTAAAGCATTAATCGTTATAATTGCTGAACCTCCCGTGAAACCAGTACTTCTTATACAGCTAGTATTTGTGTCTGTAACGGAAACTAATGTATAAGTTGTTGTACTTATAACTGGTGTACCAACTGTTGCAAAAGGGGTTCCGCTTACAACACCATTTGCGGTACGATTTGCCGATCCATCATTATAAACAACGGTATAAGGCCCCACTCCTGCTGTTGCTGTAAATGTTAACTGTCCTGCTCCTGTTGCACAAAAAGGACCGTTCGCAGATAAACTTCCTTGTGGTAAAGAGTTGACAGTTATTGTTGCTGAGCCTCCCGCGAAACCAGTACTTCTTATACAGCTAGTATTTGTGTCTGTAACGGAAACTAATGTATAAGTTGTTGTACTTATAACTGGTGTACCAACTGTTGCAAAAGGGGTTCCGCTTACAACACCGTTTGCGGTACGATTTGCCGATCCATCATTATAAACAACGGTATAAGGGCCCACTCCTGCTGTTGCTATAAAAGTTAATTGTCCTGCTCCTGTTGCACAAAAAGGACCGTTCGCAGATAAACTTCCTTGTGGTAAAGAGTTGACAGTTATTGTTGCTGAGCTTCCCGTGAAACCAGTACTTCTTATACAGCTAGTATTTGTGTCTGTAACGGAAACTAATGTATAAGTTGTTGTACTTATAACTGGTGTACCAACTGTTGCAAAAGGGGTTCCGCTTACAACACCGTTTGCGGTACGATTTGCCGATCCATCATTATAAACAATGGTATAAGGGCCTACTCCTGCTGTTGCTGTAAATGTTAACTGTCCAGCTCCTGTTGCACAAAAAGGTCCATTCGCAGATAAACTTCCTTGTGGTAATGGGTTTACTGTAACGGTTGTTACTCCAGAATTCCCTACAAGACAAGTTCCGCTTTGTACTACTGCTCTAAATTGTGTAGTTTCTGTAAGTGCTCCTGAAGTATATGTGGTTGCAGTGTTTACAATTGGTGTCCAGGCTGAAAACGGGGACACAGAAGATTCCCATCGAATAACCGACCCTGTATTTCCTGTTAATGATAAAAGTGCACTTGTTGCTCCGTTGCAAATTGTAGTGCCTCCACTAACTGCGCCCTGCACTGTTACCGGAGAAACTGTAACATTCGTAGTAATTCCCGTAATGGTAGCTGTACAAACTCCTGATGTTAATCCAGTAACGGTAATTGAACTTGTACCAGCCGTTGTTAAACCTACAGCTGTAAAACTTCCTGTACCGGCACTGTTTACTGTCATTGACGCTGTTAATCCTGTAGCTGCCGGTGTACCACGACTATATGTTACGGTATAAATACCAACAGGCAAAGAAGCTGCGCTACCTGTTACTGTAACTAATGATGTTGGTGATGTAATACAAACGTTATTTGCCGATATTCCTGTAATATTATAAGTTGGACAAGTATAAGTAACGATTACTTGCCCATGGGCACCTGAACCACCTGCCTGCGCAGAATTTAATCCTGTATGCAGTGCGCCACTACCGCCGCCGCCGGGTGGATCCCCAACGATACCCGGCCCATTACCTAATAATACGGTCGTACGGCTTGCGCCTCCGGCTCCACCTCCTATACCTCCAGCAGTACCACCAACACCAGATGAAAGCCCCACACTTAGCAAGGCAGCACTTCCGTTTCCTCCAGTTGCACCTGAGGCTGTTGAAATAGAACCAATCGAAGCGCTACCTAATCCGCCTGCACCGCCAGGTGTTGCACCTCCAGCATTTGCTGTACCTCCTGCTCCACCGACTGCTAAAATAACAGTTTCAAAACCTTGTATTGTTGAGCTTCCTCCTGTTGCTCCCGTAGCAGTTGTTCCGGTAGTTGCTCCGGCGACTTTAATGTTTAGAGATATTCCTGATAATGGATTAACCGTTATAGTACCATGTGCGTATGCGCCGCCGCCGCCGCCGCCGCCGCTTCTCCCGTTAAGTAAACCCGAATTACCAGCACCTCCGCCGGCTCCACCAGCACCCCATGCCTGAATATCCATTGTAGTAATTCCTGCCGGAATAACTACTGATCCATCGGCAGTAAATGTATGTGGTGGCTGAGCCCATAATGAAGTATATATAAAAAGCAAAACTAAAGTTAACTTAAGCTTTGCTGACATAAATGACTTTCTATTTAATTCAATAAGAGACGAATGTTCCATCAAAAATGGGATAGAAATCAAAAAATCAAGTAATTTTTTTTTCATAATAAGGCCTTTAAACAATTAAAAAAATAGATCTATAATCAAATAAGAATCCTTTAAAAAAAACTTTAAATACCATATAAGTGAATCAGGAACGTAAAAAGACGCTCTGAAACCTGAAAAGAAATGAAGAAATAAACGTTAAGTACTTTTTTGTTTATTTAATGGTATTTAAAATTAACAATCAGTATTTAGGCGAATAAAAAACTAAAAAGAATAATTTTAGTTTTTAAAGGGAGTTAGAAAATTGTATTACAACGGGCTTTTATGTATGTTCATCGATTAAAACCTATAACAAGGTACGATTTTATTTACAACCAACAAATGTTTTTACTTAAAGAACAACATTTTAACACTTTAGACTCAACACAAGTAACTTTATATCAGAATATTAATCTTAAAAATCAATAGAATCAAGGCTTCTGCAAAAAAAAATCCATTCCGTTTTGCGGAATGGATTTTGAAAATTTAAAAACAGAACGATTAGAATACAATTTTTCTAGAGGTAATGTATCCGTTTTCTAAAATAATTTTTACCAACAAAATCTGATTGCTTAATTGTAGATCTAATATCTGCAATTCGGTATTCCCTATTTTCTTTTTATCATATAGCATTTTTCCGGAAATATCATAAATCAAAACTTCTTCAAGAGCCCCAATAGTTGATGTTATTTTAATGTTTTTATCTTTTACAGAAACAAAAACATTATTATCAATATTCTCTACAAAATCATCAGTTCCAAGAGTTTTTGTAGTATAGCTAATGGTAAAACGATCTGCAAAAGTTCCAGTTGCTGTTGTAAAAGTATAATTAGCTGCTCGTAAATCTTGTACAATTCCCGTTACTTTATCTTCTAAATAAATTGCCTGATTATTAAATAGTCCATCAGCATGATCAATTGCAATTGTAAAATTACCTGCAACTGTAGTTTTATATCCTAATGGAACTCTGTCAGTATCGACAAATGGTAATGCACGACCTTGAACAGTTAGTTTTTGTGTCTCATTAATACTATAAAAATCAATAAAACTATTACCACTTATTGTCGGAGCATCATAATTAATATCCCAGCCGTTTGTAGCGCCTTCTATGTAACCAACCAAAATTTGTTTGAAAGCTCCTTCAGTATTCGTTAAATTCAGCCAAAAACGGTTTTTCTCAATAGCATTAGATTTTGATGATTTGTAAAACTGATTATTGCTTCCACTAATACGCATCTCATTTGTAAACCTAACAAATTCTGTTCCTGAACCCTGCATAAAGAATGCCTGACAAGAAGCTATTTCACCTGTTGGTGGTGGTCCGAAATTTCCGTCAGGTAATTTTGCTCCTGTAGTTCCTCCTGTTAAACTAAAAACAGCAAAATCATTACTAGTATATGCATAACTACCTGTACCAGTAGCGGCCGGTGGAGAATTATGTGTCCAGAAATAGAGTGCCCCCACATCTACTGATGCTGCCTGATTGATAAGAATAAATTTCTCTGCATCAATTGCTGATGGATAAGGATTTCCTATTAAACTCCATTTTGTATCATAAACCTGAACTGAATAATCTCCATTATTAGGCACTCCTGTAAAAGTTGCTGTATAAACTGCAGGAATAGTAGTTGAATAAAATTGTGGAGCTCTCACCCAGTAACCAACTGCCGGCACCATTACTTGTGTTCCGTTAAAACTATATACCCATGACCCTGTTAGTGGATTATAGCTGGCATATTTATCTGCTAATGTATTTGGGGACAAGTCATGAAGTGTGTAAGGTGTAATACTATTTGTTATTGGTGTGGACCAGTAAGTAAAATCATAGCGACGAACTGGCGTTGTATTTCGTTTATAGATAATGTTTCCCGTGTTAACCACATTGTTTAATTGAAATAAACTGGCAGTATCCTCAAATGTTAAACTAGTTCCCGCTCCAGAATCAACAATTAATCCATTATCAAGTATTAAAGTATGTCCCGAATTTATTGTTACCTTTTTTCCTGAATCAACCCTGCATGAACAACCTTTTAAATCGCCCACTGATTGATAATCATCGGCAAATTCTATACTTTCAGTTGCTGTACTTGTTGGTGCACTTCCTTTTGACCAACCTAAGCTCGGACCTCTCCAAATATTTGTTTCAGAAGCCTTTATTTCAACATTATTGACAGTTACCGGACAACTATCACCATACTGAACTGTAAAGCTATAAATTCCAGGGGATAAACCTGTGATTGTATATATTGTAGGATCAGGATCGGTACCTCCTGTATAAGATCTTAGTACGGGACCACTCTGTTGGATAGTCCAGGTAGGTACAGTCGATGTTGTAGTAGGCAAACCACTCAAAGAAATACTTCCTGTTGGTGTAACACATGTAGCATGTACAATATTGAACACAGTTGGTAAACTCAATATAGATTTTACTGTAACAGTCGTTACTGCAGAAGCAAGACTTTGACAACCTGATGCATTTGTAACCTGAACTGAATAACTTCCCGAAGTTGTTACCACTATACTTTGTGTAGTTGCTCCTGTTGACCATAAATAGCTTGTCCCACTAGTGGATGTCAAAGTAACACTATCTCCAGAACAAAATGTTGTCGGCCCGCTTGCAGAAATTGTTGGAGTAGCTGGTTTAGGATTAACAGTTACAGCTGTAGGTGCAGATGCAGCGCTTTGACAACCTAATGCATTTGTTATCTGAACTGTATAACTTCCTGATGTACTCACTGCTATACTTTGTGTAGTTGCTCCTGTTGACCATAAATAACTTGTTCCAACACTGGAGGTTAAAGTAACACTACCGCCTTCACAAAGTGTGGTTGATCCGCTTGCAGATATTGTTGGAGCAGCAGGTTTTGGATTAACTGTAACGATCGTTGCTGTTGAGGCAAGACTTTGACAACCTAATGCATTTGTTATCTGAACTGTATAACTTCCTGATGTACTCACTGCTATACTTTGTGTAGTTGCTCCTGTTGACCATAAATAACTTGTTCCAGCACTAGAAGTCAAAGTAACACTTCCTCCTGTACAAAATGTTATTGGTCCACTTGCTGATATTATTGGAGTAGCAGGTTTAGGATTAACAGTTACAGCTGTTGCTGAAGATGCAAGACTCTGACAACCTGATGCATTTGCTACCTGAACAGTGTAACTTCCCGAAGTTGTTACTACTATACTTTGTGTCGTTGCTCCTGTTGACCATAAATAACTTGTTGCCGCAATGGAGGTTAAAGTAACACTACCACCTTCACAAAATGTTGTTGATCCACTTGCAGCTATTGTTGGAGTTCCAGGTTTCGGATTAACAGTTACCGCTGTTGCTGCAGATACAGCGCTTTGACAACCTGATGCACTTGTGACTTGAACAGTATAACTTCCCGAAGTTGTTACTGCTATACTTTGTGTAGTTGCTCCTGTTGACCATAAATAACTTGTTCCACTTGTAGACGTTAAAGTGACACTTCCTCCTGTACAAAATGTTATTGGTCCGCTTGCAGAAATTGTTGGAGGTGCAGGTTTCGGATTAACAGTAACGGTCGTTCCTGCTGAGGCAAGACTTAGACATCCAGACGCATTTGAAACCTGAACAGTATAACTTCCCGAAGTTGTCGCTGCTATACTTTGTGTAGTCGCTCCTGTTGACCATGAATAACCTGTTCCCGCACTAGAAGTTAAAGTAACACCACCTCCCTCGCAAAATGTTGTCACGCCACTTGGAGTAATTGTTGGGGCTAATGGTTTAGAATTAACGGTAACTGAAATAGTTTTAGAATTAGTATAAAAGTTCCCGCCGTAAGTAGTTGTATAAGTAAGTTTTGCATTATAAGTCCCAAGTATAGCACTTGCAAAAGACACTACAGATTGTTTATCGGGATATTTCGTAAATGATGGTGAACCGGGAGCTTGTATATCCCACCACCAGTTCAACGCATTTGCATCGCCAACTGCTCCCGTTTTATCGGCTGTAAAAGTAAGTAAATTCCCTTCACATGCTGGTGTGCTGCTTGTTGGATTAGCTTGCAATGTTCCTCCTGCATTGTTAAGTTCCGAAAAAGTAAATTCAGCATTACCACCACCTGCACAAACAGCAAACTTAACTGTACCTATATAAATTGCGACATTATTATTACACGTCCCTGTGTCATCGATTTTACCTGGACTATTAATATCTATATTAGTTCCCGTAGGAAAAGTAATAGAATTCTTATTAGTAACAGTACCAAAACCCAATGTCCCATTAATAATTACACTAAGAGCACTTGAAGAAGTCGTTAAGGTTTGATCTCCGCTAATTAATAATGTCCCATTTATAGTTAATGATTTAGCCGCCACATTACTATTAATTGTTATGGTTGATCCGGTAGCTATAATAACATCATCATTTATTGTAGGTACAACCCCGCCCACCCATGATGTCGTAGAAGACCAATTTCCTGTTCCTGTACTTGTTATAGTTGCTCCATTTGCAAACTCAAAACAAAGTAGTATAGAAAAAATAAAAAGTAATTTTTTGCTCATGTCATGTAGATTTAAAATTTAACAGTAGATTTTATTGCAGTTTTTTTTCTATAAAAGCACCTAAAAAAACGCTCTTATTTTTATCTTCTTTTTTAGGGTTTTTAAAGTCTGTTTTCAAACCTAATTTTTGCCCTAAAACGCCATAAACAATTTACAATTTTCATCTAACTAAATCTAAATCAATACCTTATATTTTAGTCAAAAAACCACCATTTTATTATTTTAAGTTATTTCTCATAAAAAAAAAAATTTTATGTAATTCATCATTTAAAAAATGTAACTCATCTGATAAATTAAATATGTTATTTTCAGTTATTTTATAAAAATATGTTGATTTGAAAAAAAATTATGTTAAAAATTAATTTTAACATCAAAAAAAACGTCAGGACAAGTGCATTTGACTAAAATTTATTTCAAAAAAAAAGTCATTTCTCGTTGAGAAATAACTTTAAAAACATAAGTTAATTAGTACTAAAAAATTATTTTTTGAGTAGTAATTGATCCATCGTCCAAGGTTACTTTTATCAATAAAATTTGATTTTGAGAAGGGAGATTTTCGATCGAAAATTTACTACTTCTAATTTCATTTTTTTGGTAAATCTGCCTTCCCAAAATGTCAAAAACAGAAATATTTTTAATGCTATTTTTTACAGCATCGATCTTTATATTTTTTTTGTTTACAAAAATAAAAATTCGATTTGTCTCCGTTTCAAAATTATCTGTTTTTAATTTTTTGCTAATAAAACACAAAACAAAACGATCATTAAAGGTTCCTTTTTGGGTGGTAAACAAATATAGTCCTTCATTTAAATTGTGCTTAATTTTTAAATCTTTATCTTCAATAAAAACATCTACTCCATTAAATATTCCATCACTATGATCTATACAAAAATTTTAACTCCCTTCGACAGTTGTTTTATAGCCTAAAACAATAGAATCATTTTCTGAGAAAGGTAAAGCCCTGCCTTGGATCACTAATTTTTTATTTTCGATAATACTATAAAAATCCAAAAACTGATTTCCACTCAACACTTCTGCATTATAATTATTAGAATCTGTCACTCCATCTATGTAACCTACTAAAATTTGTTTAAAAGCACCTTCATTACTTTTCAAATTCAACCAAATCCTATGCTTTTCAATTGTAACTTTATTCGCTTCTTTATCATTCCTTGCAGGTTTAAAAAAGGATGCATTTCTTCCTTGAATCCGCATTTTGTTTGTAAATTCGATACTCCCTAAACTCTTACTCTTCAGAAAAAAGGACTGCCCTGCCGCAATTGTCCCATCAGGTTCTGTTGTATTAATACCTAAACTAGTCGCAGAGGTACCAACACCCCCAAGCAAATTATAAGTTGCAAAGTCGTCAGACGTATATTTTAGATTAGTCAAAGGTGTATTATGAGTCCAGAAATGGAGGACACCTTTTATTTTTGAAGCATTCTCAGTCAGAAAAACATTAGCATCCACTGCTGATGGATAAGGATTACCAACTAAACTGAAACTATTGTCACTCTCTAAATTAATTTCAACTTTCCCATTATTTGGTATCCCCTTGAAAGTAGCTTCAAATGAGTAACGCTCTGTTGTTGAAAACTCCTGTGGCGCTCTAATACTATATCCCTTACCAACTACCATACTATTTGAAGGTTCCTCAACTTTCCAAACGTTAGCCAAACCATCATAAGACTTATATTTATCAGACAAAGTCGTTGGAGAAACATCTATCAATTTTTGATTTTCGACTGGAGAAGACCAATAAATAAAATCATATCTCAACATTGGCTTTGCTTTTCTTTTAAAATGAATAGTTCCCGTATTGATCATATCATCATCTGATTGATATAAACTAGCCGAATCTTCTAAAACCAGCGTTCCTAAACCTAAATATGCAAATTCGATCCCTAAAGTATTCCCACTTAAAAGCGTTACTGTTTTTCCTTCATCAATAGAACAACTACAAACATTTGCTGTTGTAAGAGAAGAAAAGTTTTCTTTAAAAAACAACTCTTTTCCTCCTGATGATAAGCCGTTACTCCAAGAAGTCCCATTCCAGGTTGTTGAATGAAGACAAAGTTTCAAACGAGCAATTCTATGTTTAGAAATTCCTGAAACCGAATTAAAACTTCCTCCTATTAATAGTCTGTAATCTGCTGTAAGACTCATTGTAAAAAGGCTATTATTTATAGGTGCATCAAAAGAAACATCATAATTACCCGTTTTCAACAATCGTAGCAATCGTGAGGAAACTGTATTCTTATAAGTTCCAGAGAAAGTTCCTCCAACCAAAATCCGATCATCAGGCTGGACTAAAATACTACGAACATCCCCTTTACTAAAACCAGTACCTGACTCAAAAGTTACATCTAAACTTCCATCAGAATTTAGCCGAAGAATTCGTTTTTGTGCAATTCCGTTATAGTTTAAAAATGACCCTCCTGCAATAATTTTTTGATCTGATTGTAATGCGATTGCATATACATTTTTATCAAAACCATTACCAATATTAAAACCGGAATCAATACTTCCGTTTGAATTCAGCCGAACTAAACGAGCGAAAGTATTACCATTAAAACTATTAAATCTTCCCGCAACTAAAATTTTTCCGTCGGGCTGAATTAAAACGGCTTCAATGATAGCATCGGCTCCAAGGCCAACAATAAAACTAGTATCTCTAGAACCATCAGGTAATAATCTAATTATTCTTCCCAAACCAGTTGAACCATTATAAGCCGTAAAATTGCCCGCTACTACTACTTTTTCATCTGATTGAATTGCCATTGCATATACTTGACTATTAAATCCTGTACCTACATTAAATGAAGTGTCAATTCTTCCATCAGGCAAAATCCGAACAATACGATTACAGAGAATGTCATTATACTTTGTAAAATTTCCTCCAAAAATAATTTTCCCATCTGATTGTAATACTCCGGATCTAATAGAATTATTCGCACCCGATTTATCTAAATTAAAAGACGGATCAGAAAATCCATTATCTAAAAGTCGGGCAATTCTAAAATTGGGAGCGCCATTAAACTTTGTGAAATTTCCAAAAACCATTGTTTTATTGTTCTCTAATGGCAATATTTTTAAAACTGAGTTATCAAAACCAACTCCTGCTGACAAATAACTATTATCATGTTCGCCATCTACAGTAACCTTTGCCAATCTGCCTTGATTTTGGCCATCAAAAGTTAAAAAAGAGCCTCCTACATGCCAAGATCCTTCTGAATCATTATTTAACGCTAAAACAGATGCAGATCCGGGGCCCGATCCCATATCAAAATCAGTATTTAAAGTTCCATCAGTATTTAACAGAAACACCCTATTTATACTGTCACCATTATAAAAACCTGTAAAAGATCCACCCACCATTATTTGTCCCAAAACATCTGTTTTAATTATTTGTACAGCACCCGCACTTATACCCGAACCAGATAAAAAACTATTGTCTATACTTCCGTTTTCGTTAATACGAATAATTCTATTGGCTGTAACTTCGTTGTAAGTTGTAAAATTCCCTCCCAGAATAATTTTACCATCGGCTTGAACGGCTATAGCATTGACATCATCGCTAAATCCCGTTCCTATATTAAAACTTGTATCTACGCTTCCATCAGCATTTAAACGAGCAATCCTATTACTGGAAACTCCATTAAATGAGCTAAAATTTCCAGAGATCAGAATTTTTCCATTTGATAAAACTCTAACATTTGTAATGTTTACTGACGCCCCCACACCTGTCATAAAAGTAGGATCTAAAGCTCCGTTGGGAAGAAGCCGTGCAATTCTGTTTACTGTGACATTATTATATTTTGTAAAACTTCCAACAATAATAATTTTGCCATCAGATTGTGGACATATATTATAAATGATACCTGTTGTCGCGGCTATAGAAGTATTAAAAGTATCATCAAGAGTTCCGTCTTCATTTAACCGAATAAGTCTCCCTGAACTAATGCCGTTGTAAGATGTAAAACTCCCTCCAACTATTATTTTTCCATCAAGTTGAATATATGTAGTATATACTTTGCCATTAAAACCTGTTCCTGTACTGAAGCTTTCATCAATAGTACCATCCAGTTTTAAACGTGTTAAATAAGAAACAGGCATTCCATTAAGACTCAAATAGTCTCCTCCAACGATAAGATTTTCATCTGATTGCATTGATAAAGTCCGAACTGTATTATCGAAACCATCTCCATTTAAGCCATTATCAAGCGTGTTAAATGTATCATCAACCTTACCTTGCTGTGCATAAAGCCCCAGACTGAATGTTGAACTAATTAAAATTAATGAGCAAAGTATTTTTCTAATCAAAATCTAAAAATTTTAAGCTGTTATTATTTATAAGAATAAGCTTAAAATTATGATTCTTTTGCAACACAAGCAATACCCACTTTAAGTGATATTTACTGTTGTATGCAAATAAAAAATCCATTCCGAAAAACGGAATGGATTTATATATTAAAAAGAATACTGTATTGCTACATTATTTATTGAAAAATGACTTTTTTGGTCGTTGTATAATCGTTTTCTAAAGTAACTTTTACCAATAAAACCTGATTACTTGATTGTAGGTTTGGTATTTGTAATTCAGCCGAGCCTATTTTCTTTTTGTTATAAAGAAGATTTCCTGAGATATCATAAATGGTTACTTCTTTTATGGTTTCTTTAGTAGAGGTAACTTTAATTGTTTTCTCTTTTATTGAAACAAACACACTGTTTTCAAGATTCTCAAAATCTCCTGTTCCCAGAGTTTTCTTGGTATAACTAAGAGCAAAACGATCGATAAAAGTTCCTATTGCTGTTGTAAATGTATAATTGCCTGCTCGTAAATCTGTAACAATACCAGTTGTTTTGTCTTCAAGATACACCGCCTGATTGTTAAATAGTCCATCTACATGGTCAATTGCAATTGTGAAATCGCCTGCAACTGTTGTTTTATACCCTAACGGAATTTTGTCAGTATCTGTAAATGGTAATGCACGCCCCTGAATAGTTAGTTTATTAGCCTCATTAATACTGTAGAAATCTATAAAGCTATTACCACTTATTGTAGTAGCATCGTAATTAACATCCCAACTGTTTGTGGCACCTTCAATATAACCAACCAAAGCCTGCTTAAAAGCTCCCTCAGTATTAGTTAAGTTTAGCCAAATACGATTTTTTTCTATAGTATTAGATTTTGATGTTTTGTAAAACTGGTCATTACCACTATCAATACGCATACCGTTTGTAAACATGACATCATTTGGTCCTGAAGCTTTCATAAAGAACCCCTGACACGCTGCTATTTCGCCCGTTGGTGCTGGGTCGGTAGCTCCATCAGGTCGTTTTGCTCCTGCCGAAACTATTCCTGACAAACTAAAAACAGCAAAGTCACTACTTACATATGCATAAGAACCCGTACCGGTAGCTACCGGTGGAGAATTATGTGTCCAAAAATACAATGCTCCAACATCTACTGATGGCATAGCATCGTGATTTTTAGTAATAAATTCTTCAGCATCTATTGCTGATGGATAAGGGTTTCCAATCAAATTCCATTTTGCAGGGGAAACCTGAACCGGATAATCTC
The DNA here is from genome assembly GCF_020991455.1 of Flavobacterium sp. JAS. Lineage (GTDB taxonomy): Bacteria > Bacteroidota > Bacteroidia > Flavobacteriales > Flavobacteriaceae > Flavobacterium. Next base: position 57,451 of record NZ_JAJMOX010000006.1, on the reverse strand, counting down.
CGTTATTAGGTACACCTGTAAAAGTTGCAGTATAAACCCATGAAATTGTAGTAGAATAGGGTTGTGGAGCTCTTACCCAGTAGCCAACAGCAGGTGCCATTACCTGTGTTCCGTTGAAACTATATACCCATGATCCTGTTAATGGATTATAAGTGGCATATTTATCTGCTAATGTATCTGGTGACAAGTCATGTAGCGTATAAGGCTGAGTGCTGTTTGTTATTGGCGTAGACCAATAGGTAAAATCATAACGACGTACTGGCTTCGTATCTCTTAGATAAGTAATATTTCCTGTATTAATGGCATTAGTTGTTTGTACTAAACTAGCCTTATCCTTGAAAACCAAAGATCCCGAAGTTGCAACTATTACACTACCTACTACTTTTAAAGTGTTTCTACTATTTACCGTTAATGAACCACTATTACTAACGTTAATTACATAGGCATTTGCAATAACTCCAGTTCCTTGAACAGTTGGAGCACTATTAGGTGCCAATACATTAGGTATTACGACACAATCTGAAGCTGTTGGAATTGTTCCTGAACTCCAGTTTGCCGGATCACTCCAATTTCCATCTTTACTACCTTTCCAAACTATAGAAGAGGATGCGTTTATAACCACATTTGCAGAAGCCAAAGAATTACAAGTATTAGCGTCACCCTGAACGATAAAAGTATAATTACCTGCTGCAAGATTTTTTACATCATATGTTGATCCTGTACCAGTATAGGTAATACCGGGAAATGATCCTCCCTGTGTGATTGTCCATGTACCAGTAGATGGTAAATTACTCAATGGGATTATACCTGAAGATGAAGCACACGTTGGTTGTGTTGGCGTTCCTGTTATTGGGGTTGATTGTAGTGGGTTTACATTAACAGTTGTTGAAATTGCCGATGAAGTACCACAACTATTAGCTTTAACACTAATTGTTGCCTGACCCGAAAATCCTGCTGCCCAAGTAACCGTTCCTGTTGTTCCTGTTCCAGAGATAGCATTCCCTATACCACTAACAGTCCAAATATAACTCGTAGCATTGGTAGCCGAAGTTGTATACGTAGTGTTTGCACTGCCTTGACAAATCGTAGTTGCAGATGGTGTAATTGCTGTAGGTGTTCCAACGGTTGGAGTTACATCAACCGTTGTTGAAACTGCTGATGAAGTACTACAACCATTAGCTTTAACACTAATTGTTGCCTGACCCGAAAATCCTGCTGCCCAAGTAACCGTTCCTGTTGTCCCAGTTCCAGAGATAGTATTCCCTATACCACTAACAGTCCAAGTATAACTCGTAGCATTGGTAGCCGAAGTTGTGTATGTAGTATTTGCACTGCCTTGACAAATCGTAGTTGCCGATGGTGTAATTGCTGTAGGTGTTCCAACGGTTGGGGTTACATCAACCGTTGTTGAAACTATTGATGAGGTACCACAACCATTAGCAGTAACGCCAATTGTTGCCTGACCCGAAAATCCTGTTGCCCAAGTAACCGTTCCTGTTGTTCCAGTTCCAGAGATAGTATTCCCTATACCGCTAACAGTCCAAGTATAACTCGTAGCATTGGTAGCCGAAGTTGTGTATGTAGTGTTTGCGCTGCCTTGACAAATAGTTGTTGTTGCGGGGCTAACTGCTGTTGGTGTACCAACTGTTGGTGTAACATTTACAGTGTAAGTAGCCGTAGCTACTAAGCAAGGTCCATTTGATACTGTCATAAGTAAAGTAACTATTTTTCCCGCGTCTCCTGATGCAGCAGCATAAGTTGGTGTTAGAGTTGTAGCATTACTTAATGAACCCGAACCATCATGTGACCATAATATAGTTCCATTCGTTGCACTTGCACCACTTACTATGGCTGTCCCAGTTTGGCATATTGTCTGGCTTCCTCCTGCACTTGCTGTTGGAGTAGGTAAGGTTATAGTAACTCTACCCATACCACCTACACCTCCAGAACTATTAGTACTGTTTCTGTTGCGTCCACCAGCTCCTCCACCGCCAGGGGCAGTTCCATCTGCTCCCTTACCATTAGTAGTAGTGCCGACAGCCCCAGCGCCTCCGTTAGATCCTGCTCCTGCGCTTCCGCTACCTGCAATACGAGCAGCACCACTTCCACCTGCTGAACCACCAACCAAAGCATATGCACTAATAGCCGTACCACCAACATTTCCAGTTGTAGTGACAACTCCTCCAGCTCCATTAGGAGTTGTACCATTTCCTAACACTCCTCCATTACCTCCTACAGCCAAGATTGTTGTAGTTGAACCAAACCAAGATGATCCGCCTTTTCCCCCACTAGCACTTGTAGAGACAATCCCTCCAGTACCAACATTAACCGTATATGTCGAATTAGGTGTAACTGAAATCACCGTATTTTTAACATAGCCACCTCCAGCTCCTCCTCCACCAGCCGATGGGTCAACAGAAGCGGCTCCTCCGCCACCGCCAGCTCCCCAACATTCCACTTGAATATTTGTAACTCCTGCAGGAATAGTATAAGAACCTGATGAATCAAAAACAATAGTTGATGATGAAACTGTTACTACTGCCGTGGTTGCTGAACAATTAGGTGCAGCAGTGTTAGTAAAAGTAAATGTAGCGGTTCCTGCTGATACACCCGTTACTTCACCAGTAGTTGCGTTAACTGAAGCAACTGCAGTATTGTTACTTGCCCAATTACCAACGCCTGAAGAAGATAAAGTCGTTTTAGTCCCCACACAAATATTATTAGTACCTGTGATACTTACAGTTGGTGGAGTACTTATAGATACAGTTGCAGCACCATTCATATTTGAAGAACAAGCAGTACTAACTAGAGTATTTTTAGCAACCACTGTATATGTACCCGCTACCGTTTGAGGACCAAAACTAATCGCAGCCCCTGTTCCCGTAACAACAGCACCCGCAACATCAACTCCGCCTCTTTGCAACTGATAGCTAATATTTGAAGTCGAACTAACTGCAGTCGAACCATCCAAACCAACGACAGCTCCTGTACCTCCAGAACAATATGGTCCTCCTCCAGTCACATTATAAACTACCGGAAGATCAATTACATATACAAATGTACTGGAATAAACATTTCCGCAACCGCTTGAATTGGTCGCTAATACTTTGAATTCCTTCATTCCAGTTGTTGTAAATGTAACTGAAGGGCTTTTAATATTAGTACCTGTAGTAAAACTCGTTCCCGAAGATGGTGTTGACCACGAATAACTTACACCTGACGCTGAAATGTTGTCTACATCTAATCCTACAGATGCTCCTACACAAACAGTTAAAGTTTTATAGCTACCTTTAGGATTTGTTATCGCTATGGGAACTACTTGAGTAGATGGAATTAAAACTATATTATCTACAATAGAGCCCAGAGTACTTGTTCCTCCTAAGGAGTTGAAAAATTCTAGCACTATTGAAGAACTTGTTGGCGTAAATGTTAAAGTACCTACTTGTGGAGTATTATTAGTATCGCTAGTAGTAATATTTTTTGATGCTGTAATAGATCCACCTTCATATACTCTAACATCAACCGCAACGGTAGCCGGAGATCCCGGTCTTCGCGCATAAAGAAAATTTAGTGTATACTGAACATTTGGAATAACAGCTACAGTTTGACCAAGAGATGCCTGGCTATCTAATTCTGCTGTATTATCATCATTATTATTGTTAAAATAAATTTTTTCATTCAAAACCTCAACATAAGAAGTACCACTAACAGGTCCTTTTGAATTAACAGCAGCTGTCCAACCAGTAGCTCCACCAGTAAAATCACCATTAGTAATTAAATTTCCCGAACAATTCGAAACAACAACATCATCAGTAGTACTACAACCACTACCATTACTTATTGTCCATCTTAACACCCATGTTCCTGATCCCGAAGGTGTAAATGTAGAAGTTGGATTTGAAGTATCACCACTAGCAAACTGACTTGTTGCAAGATTTGGACCACTCACTATTGACCATGTTCCTGTATTACCACTTCCCGGAGCATTGGCCGCTAATGTAAATGGAGTATTTTTATATTGATCTGCTCCTGCTTGTGAAACAGGTGCTGGCGGACTAAAGCTATAAACCTGACCATTTGCTGGTTTGACACCATCAGCACCAATATTTGTAGTAAAAGTTGTTGATTGTGCAATTGGTGTAGATGTTGAATTGTTTAACGTCAAATAAGTATCATTAGAGTCATAAATTCCTATAGAAGCGGTTCCATTATTTATAGCTGTTGCACCTCTGTTATAATAATATTCAATTACATTACCATTTTCAAAGAGCCAAACCTGAAAAGAAATAACATCATTATTTGCATTATAATTCCATTCTTGTTGTGACCATTCAAGCTTAAAAACCCTATTTGGAGCAGATCCGGTAACAACATACCTCGGAATTGCTCTATTCTGCAAATCATCCCATAAAGGAAATAAAATAGGTTTAGATGTTCCCGCATTTGCCAATGTATTAATGTAAGCAGCATTTGTTGTAGATCCAAAAGTAAGCCAACCATTGCTTGAAACTTTAACTTGATTATATGCCGATCCTCCAAACGTAAAATTGAAAGGCAGGGTTATTGCAGTTGAGACTCCCTCATCATCTGTAGCATTTAACCCCGGAACGTTAGTTGTCCCCGATAAAATTGGATAAGTTCCAGATCTTGCAGAAAAACAATAGCTACTAGCTGACTGTCCATAATTAAGTAAAAAAGTAAAAAATAAAAGAAGACTTAGTAATAATTTTTTATTCGTAAGTAATTTTCGAATCATATTAGGCGTGGTATTAGATTTGTTTTTGGCGGTAAAAGAAATAAAATAGCACTGCATTTTTAAATACAATACTTTAAATTTGGCTTTTAAACTGAAAAATTAAAGTTAAAATCCTGTTTTAAGGAAGATTATAACTCTTCAAATTCCGGCACAAAAATATTATAATTCTGCACACACACAACATTTTAGCAAATTTTATTTTTAAGAAAAACGAAAGAAAACGATTAAATACTAACTACTTAATGATTATTTTTAGGTTAAATAGTTAAAAAGAAAGAAAAAACTCATGAAATCAATCTGTACCCCAAAAGAAGCCTTACTCAAACTTGAGCACTTTTGTGCCTATCAGGAGCGTTGCCATGCGGAGGTTGTTACGAAATTATATAGTTTAAAAATGACCACCGACGAAACGGAACAAATTGTGGTTCAGCTTATTGAAAGCAATTTCCTGAACGAAACTCGTTTTGCATGCAGTTTCGCCAGAGGAAAACATCGCATTAAACAATGGGGAATTATCAGAATAACAAATGAATTAAAAGCAAGACAAATTTCTTCGACTAACATTACCATAGCTTTGAAAGAAATTTCTTCGGAAGAATATGAAACTACTTTTCAGCAGCTCTCTGAAAGATGTTGGGAAAATTTAAGAGAAAAAGACACTCTTAAAAAGAGGAAAAAATTCTGTGATTATATGTTGCGCCGAGGTTACGAAAGCTTTTTAGTTTATGATAAAGTAAAAGAATTGGAACAAAACTTATAATACTACTTTACAATTTAAAATATTCAATACCCAAATAAAAAAATCCATTCTGCAAAAACAGAATGGATTTTTTATTATCTATTTTAAGACTATAAATTATGCTTTTTCAATCAAAATACTCACGGCATTACCCCCAAAACCAACAGCGTTAATCAAGACTTTCTTAATAGATTTTGTTTGATTCTGAGTTTCTCCAAACGGCACTCCAATAAAAGTATCCTTTTGCATCATTAAAAGTGCAAGTTCCAGACTCAATATTCCCGAAGCTCCAAAAGTGTGTCCTATTTTCCATTTGTTAGTGGTTAACAAAGGCACGTTAGAACCAAAAACTTTTTCAATAGCACGCAGTTCTGTCAAATCGCCTTTTATCGTTCCTGGCGCATGCATTACAATAACATCAATATCTTCTAAATTTTCATCCTTCAAAGCCATTTTCATCGATTTCTGAAAACAATCCGCTTCTGCTGAAATCGAGATATTATGTTCTAAAATTTCCGTTGCATAACCAACTCCGGTAACATAAGCGATCGCATTTACTGCCTCTCCTGCTTCTAGGCAACAAACTGCCGCACCTTCGCCCAGAATCATTGTGTTTTGAGTTTTCTCGAAGTCAAAAGCAAGATTTGGCCACACTTCTTCGGTTTGATTAATGCGCGAATATATTTTTAAAGCGCGCATTTGTGCAATCGTAAAATCCGTTAATGGAGCTTCACTTCCTCCCACCAAAAACTTATCTGCCATTCCGGATTTCAACCATGCAAATCCATTTAATAAAGCATGAAGTGCCGTTGAACATGTAATAGAATGCGAAATTTCAGGACCAACACTTTGCAAATCGTGCGCGATCCAGGAAGAAATATTCCCTAAAGTTGTTGTTGGCGAAGCTAAAGTCTGCGCTTTTCCTGTGTCGATATATTCTTTGTAATGTTTTTCGAATAAATCTGTAGCTCCTCGAGACGAACCTATATTGATTCCGAAAATATCATCTGAATTCCAACCTGCTTGTTCAACAGCTTTTCGGGAAGCCGCCAAAGCAAACAAAACCGAGTCATCTAAAAATTTATATTTAGGATCTGATTCTCTAATTTCAGCAACAATTTGTTTCGATTGGGCATCAAGAGCAGCAACCGAAGTTTCTTGTTGATCTAAAAATTGTTGAGAAAAACAATGTTGAGCGCCGAGATATTTTTTCCAAACTTCTTCAGCATTATTCCCTAAAGGAGAAATGGAAGAAAAAGCTGTTATGGATATTTTTTGTGTATTCAAAATATTTTATTTAGTAAAAAAAATAGACCACGGATGACACAGATTAAGCGGATTTTCGCTGATAATTATTAAAATCGGTGTAAACCTGTTTAATCCGTGTCATTCTGTGGGAAAGGCAAAATTACACCATTTCTATGGCATCTTCAATCGTTTTGTATACTTTTCGAAGTTGCTCGTCTGTCATGATATATGGGGGAAGAATATAAACGATATTCCCGACCGGTCTCAAAACAACTCCTTTTTCTATAAAGAAGTTATAAAGTTTTGTTCGCATTGATCCATAATAACTCTCCTCAGAATCTGATTTGATTTCAACAGCAAAAATAACTCCTAAAGTTCTGGTCGTAATTACTTTAGAGTGATTTTCGATTTTCTTTTGAAACTCTAAATGATTTTTATTTATTCTCTCAATATTAGCTTGCATTTCCGGCGTTTGCAACAAATCGATACTTGCCAGAGCTGCTGCACAACCCGTAGGATTTGCCGTAAAAGTATGCCCGTGAAATAATGCTTTATTAATATCATCATCATAAAAAGCGTCAAAAACCTCTTGTGTAAAAGTCGTAATCGCCATTGGGATTGTTCCTCCCGTTAAGGCTTTCGATAAACAAATCATATCTGGATTTTCAGAAACATAATCCATTGCAAAGGTTTTTCCTGTTTTACCAAAACCTGTCATTACTTCATCGGCAATAGTTAAAACATTATTTTCTTTACAAATCTGAATCAGTTTTGCCAAAGCTTCCGGTTCATACATTACCATTCCGGCCGCTCCTTGAACTAATGGCTCAAAAATAAATCCGGCACAATTATGATTTTGAATCACATTTTTCAGCGCCTCAAAACTTTCCTGCTCCTGGCCTTTTATCGGAACCGGAATCCTCACAACATCAATAAACATTCCTTGAAATGCTTGCGTATAAAATGAAATTCCGCTTGCAGCCATTGCCGCAAAAGTATCTCCATGAAAAGCATTTTCGAAAGCAATTATAGTAGTTCGTTTTTCATTTTTATTGAAAAAATACTGCAAAGCCACTTTTATCGCAACTTCAACAGCCGTTGAACCATTATCTGAAAAGAATATCTTCTGCTGATTTTTAGGCAAAATTTCGATCAGTTTTTCAGCTACTTTTATAGCAGGTTCGTGCGTAAAACCTCCAAACAAAACATGTTCTAAAGTCGTCAATTGTTTGTAAATCGCATCGGCAATAAATTTATTACTGTGCCCGAACGGATTTACCCACCAAGAAGCAATCGCGTCAATATATTCTTTGTTGTTTTCGTCCCAAAGCAATGCACCTTCTCCTCTTGAAATTGCAATTGGAGTTTGCGACGTTTTGTGTTGCGTATAAGGATGCCAAAGGTATTGGCTGTCTTTTTCTGTTAGTGTCATCTGATATAATATTGTAGATTTCTGATTTTAGATTTTAGATTTCTCTAATGACAAAAGATTAGTTCGAAACAAATCTGCGTATTCTTTAATTACATTTTGATCAAAATAGGGCTCCTCATCAATTCTTCCAATGCATTTTATGCCCGTTTTATTCAGAATCAAACTTTCTGTTGATTTATTTTCGCTTCCGCTAAAGATAATTCCCGCAACTTCAAAACCACGATTTCGAATGGCTTCAATAGTCAATAATGTATGATTGATACTTCCTAAATAATGTCTGGAAACAACAATTACTTTATAATCGGGCTTGATTAAATCAATGATTGTATCACTTTCGTTCAACGGAACAAAAATTCCCCCCGCGCCTTCGATTACTAAATGATTATCAGTTTTAGGCTCAATAATTTGTTTTAAATCAATTGTAACTCCATCAATTTCTGCGGCCAAATGCGGACTTGCAGGCGTATTTAGTTTATAAGCGTTTTCAAAAATTTTAGATTGGAGATTGGAGATTTTAGATTTGATTTTGTGACTGTCTGAATTGTCTAAATCTCCTGCTTGAATAGGTTTCCAATAATCAGCTTCTAAAGCCTCGACAACAATTGCAGAAGTAACCGTTTTACCAACATCGGTAGAAATTCCTGTTATAAATAATTTCATAATTAATAGACCACAGATAACACGGATTAAACCGATTATCGCGGATTTTTTTAATTTTCATTTATATGGCTATTTGATAATCCGTGTAAATCTGTAGTATCCGTTTTATCTGCGTGCCATAATGCAAAAGAAGATTCACAAAATCTCTGTGCAACTTTGTGAGTCTTTGTACAATAATTTGTTTCTGCAAAAATACCAATAAAAACAAAACCCATCATTACGATGGGTTTATTGTTTTTAATTATTCTTCTTTTAATTCGTCTAGAACCTTTCTGATTTCCCTGGCATATTTTCCGTAAAATTTATGCACCCACCATTCTAAAACAATTCCCATAAAAAGCATACTAAAAACCACAATCGAGAACAATGATAGCAATTGATAATTGGTAAAATCTTTAGCGATAAAGCCGAGAATTTTAGAAAACTCAAAATACAGAAAACCTATTAAATAAAGAATTAAAAAAGGTGTCAAAGCAAAACCAAAGGTCTTGTAAAGTTCCATATTTAATCTTATATCGAAATAAGTTTCGTATAAACTGTCTTTTGTTTTTAACGTTATTGAACTTAATCTTTTGTAAAAAAGATAGAATTTTACTAAATAATAAGCGCAAACTGCTACATAAAAACTGAAAAGCAGGTAATATAAAGTCGTCATTTTTTCAGGAAAATTATACATTAACGGAACAAACCCAACTAATGCAATCGAGAGTACTTGATAAATAAACTCATTTTTAAGATTTTTTCTAATCCTGTCTAATGGCGTATTTGCTGCCTTTATTTTTTCTAAATTGCTTGGAAGAACAACATTTTCAGTCTTTTCATTATTCCATGCATTTTGTATATCGTTAAAATCCATATCCCTGATTTTTAATAATTTCTTTTAATTTTTCTTTTGCCCTGTTTAATTTCACTCTGGCGTTTCCTTCAGAAATCCCAAGATTATCTCCTATTTCCTTATGAGAAAAACCTTCAAGCTGATAAAAAATAATCGCTTTATCTATTTTTTCGAGTTTTTGAACAGCTTTATAAAAGTGATCAATCTGACTTTCTTTTATATGCGAATCACTTTCATCTTCCTTAATGTTTTCTGAAGTGATTTCGTATTTATCGACTTTCCGTTTTTCTTTCTTCAAAAAAACAATTGCCGTATTTACCGCAACCCGATACATCCAGGTCGAAAACTGACTTTCATTCCGAAATGAATCATACGATTTCCAAAGCTGACAGATAATTTCCTGAAACAAATCCTGCTGATCATCATGATTATCCATATACATCTTAGAAACTTTGTATAAAATTCCTTTGTGCTTTTCGATCCGATTTAAAAATTCTTGCTTTCTTTCTTTCAAAACAACACTAGTTCATTACTGGTTTTACTGTATATCCTGCTTTTTTTAATAAATTAATTACTCCTAAATCACCCGCCAAATGTGCAGATCCTACTGCTACAAATAAGCTCTCTTTTTTCATCATTTCAGGTAAAATTTTTACCCAATTTATATTTCTTTCATCAAGTAGGAATTTTTTCGTTTTAGCGTTCATCATATTTTCAGCGGTTGTATTTTTATACAAAGCTTCTAAATTTTCTTCTTTGTATTCCATAACCAATTCTTTGGTTTCTTCTGGATTAGATTCTTCCAACATTTCGATCATTTCAGAATCAGAATAGGCGTCTTCCAACGATTTAAATTGAGATTTTACAGTTTCTAATCCGGCGATTTCCAAATTTCGTGACTTAGCTTTTTCTATAAAATCCATTTCATAGAATTTCAAATCATTACAACCAAAAGTCTTCATCGAAATCAAACTCATTACAGTAACCAAGCTAAAAGCATCTACTTGCTGAACACTCATTCCGGCAGATTTTTTCAATATTGCATCTAATTTAGACAATTGTTCCGGACTCAATCTTTTGCTAAGAGGTTCTTTTCCCATTGCCAATTGTTGCATTTCAGACATTTCTTTTGGATCATTAAAATTAATTTCCAAAACTAATTTCTCCGAAGCATCGAATGCCTTTTTTGTTTTTTCCGAAAGAAAATAATCTCCCGAACATATCATGTGAATGGTTCCGTACAAATAAGAAGGCTTCGATAATCCATTTCCTGATACTTCCCACAAAAGTGAGTTTTCAAGTTTTGAAGATTGTACTTGTGCTTGCGTTGTTCCACTAAAAACTAATGCGATTGTTGCTATTACCGATGCAAATATATTTTTCATGTTATTGATTTTAAAGGTGAAAATTGAAATTGAAATTACGACTCGTAAGTAATCGAATCGCCAAAACGTTACAAAAGATTTTAGTTTTTTTTAGAAACGATAGCAAACACAACCAGTTTCACAGAGCTTCACAAAGAAAAAAAGAGATTCACAAAATTTATTCTTTGCGGATCTCTGTGAATGCTTCGTGAATCTCTGTGGAATAAAACTAAAATACAAAGTCTCTTAACAATTCTAAGATCTGATTAATTTCTTGTTCTGAGTTATAACTGTGAATACAAAAACGTAAACGCTCTTGTCCTTCCGGAACTGTTGGCGAAAGTATCGCCTTTACATCAAAGCCCTTATCCTGTAGTTGTTGGGCTAAACGTTTTACATTTTCGTTACCCGGAATAATGGCAGATTGAATAGCCGATTTACTTCGAACGAACATTGGCTTTAAGCCCAATAAATTTTTCTGTTGATTAAAAAGCACAATATTTTGACGCAGTTTTTCGATCATTTCACTTTCTGTTTCAAGTTGATGATACGCCGTTAGAATTGTGGAAACAGAATGCGGAGATAATCCTGTGGTATAAATAAAACTTCGGGCAAAGTTTACTAAATATTGCTTTAGTTCTAAACTTCCTAAAACTGCTGCTCCGTGGCAGCCCAAACCTTTTCCGAAAGTCATGATTCTTGCAAATATTCGATTATGCAATTGCAGATATTGCGTCAAACCTTCGCCTTTTTCACCAAAAACACCCAAAGTATGCGCTTCGTCAACCACTAAATAGCAATTGTATTTTTCAGACACAGCAACCAGTTCTTCGAGATTTGGAGAATCACCATCCATCGAAAAAACAGTTTCAGTAACAATGTAAATGTTTGTATCCGGAAATTTTATAATTAGGCGCTCTAAATCTTCAAAATCATTGTGGTTGAATTTATACGATTTTGCGTTTGACATTACGATTCCGTCCCTGATTGAAGCGTGACTTAATTCATCATACAAAATAACATCATTTCGCTGCGGTAAAGCGCTAAAAAAACCAACATTGGCATCATAACCCGAATTAAAAATTAAAGCCGATTCAGCATCATGAAATTGCGCAATAAAATCTTCGGCAATTTGATACAAGGAATGGTTTCCGGATATTAACCGCGAACCTGTTGCACCGTTTTGAATAATATCATTTTCGATTAGATAATGATGTGCTTGTTTGAAAACAGATTCAGATTTTGAAAATCCAATATAATCGTTTGAAGAAAAATCGACAAGATTATTAAAACTTGGCAATTGTCTCAACGAATTATTTTGCTTCCGATTTTCGAGCTTTTGAATCAGGTTTTCTGGTAATTTCATAAAAGCAAAGTTATGAAATTGAAGTCAATTTTAAATAAACAGCGGGTTTGATATCATCTGCCATTTATAATTTGAATTTTAAACAATTGTTAATTATTTTTTTTGTCTAATTTTAAAACCACAAACTAACAACCTAATAATTTATATATTTTATTAAAAAGAAAAATGAAGATCAATTGTAAAAACTGCGAAACACCTAATTACCCAGACTTTAATTATTGCTCGAACTGTAGTCAGAAAGTCCATTTGCATCGTATAAATCCACATGAAATTTTTCATGAAATCGTTCATTATTTTACACATGCTGACAAAGGCATTTTTCAACTAATTAAGGAATTGGCACTAAAAAGTGGAACTGTAGCCAAAGAATACATTAACGGAAAAAGGAAAAAATACTTTCCTCCGCTTAATTTTTTTCTACTGATTGCGGCAATATTTGTTTTTATTTCCAATATCCCAAAAGAAGAAGTTCCTGTAGATAAACAAAAAGAAAACATAGAACTGAATAATATTACCAATGCTGCTCAGAAAGAAAAAATGATACATCTTTGTGAACGAAAAGAAAAAGTAAATCATTTCATAAAAAAATATTATAATTTAATGGCAATGATGGCTTTACCACTTATTGCATTTTTCTTCTGGCTCTTTTATAAAAAAGAAAACTATAATTACACAGAGCATCTGGTGGCAGGTATGTATATGCTGGGATTTTGCATCTTAGTCAACACATTAGTGATTCTTCCAATCTCACTTTTATTCCATCTTTCACAAAATTACAATACGCTATTTTTTCTGCTTTTTCAACTAGCTTATTTTACTGTTTTCTATTACAAGTTTTTAAACAAAAGCACTAAACTTCAATTTGCTAAAGCCTTTGGCGTAAGTGCCTTCGGAATCATTTCCTGGGGAATTGTTTCAGGATTCACAATAAACGCATATATTTCCACTGGTCTTTGGGGAATGTTCTCTTAATACTACAATCACCAACAAACTAAAAAACAGAAAAGCCAGACAGTGATGTCTGGCTTTTCTAAATATCTTTTATTCTAGATGAAATCTCTATTCCTTTACCATTGGATAAAACAATGTTTCAGTGTATTCATAATTTAAGGGACACAATTAAAAATTACACTCTGAAATTCATCTAAAAAAATTACCAAATTGTATAAGTAACAGTAGTACTTGTGGTACTATTAATCGTAAAATTAGTTGTACTTGGATACCCGCGTTTAGCTAAATCGATATAAATAGGAGTAAGCGGTGATTCACAACAACTTTTTCAAGGAATTGTATAGGTAGGACCAAATGCAACTTTTGCAACTTCAACTTCTTTCTGATTGTTCATTGAAGTTTTAGCAACATAATCAGAACTTGTAGTTAGAGACATTGTCCCAAAACCTAATGCTAGTAATAGCATTCCAAAAAAAACTTTTTTTATAATAAATTCTTTAAATGTTAATATGCTTACAAATATATCAGATAAATGTCAGAAAAAATATGTGCTCTATGCGTCATTTATATGTTTTTTGTTAATTTTCTGACAATATATATCTACTAAATCATCCATCGATATTTACATATAAACATAAAAAAAGCCAGACATTACTGTCTGGCTTTTTCATTTATTTTGAAATTGCTCTTTAATCAACTAAAACAATTACTTTATTGTCTTTCATCTCGATAGTACCTGACGTAATAGCTAATGTATAGGTTTGGTCATTTACTTTCGTGAATTTACTCGCTACATCTTTAGAAAAACTAAATTTTGGAGCTGCAATTTTTACAGTTCCTTTTTCCAGAATAGAAACAATAGGAGCGTGATTATTCAATATTTGAAAGCTTCCATCAACTCCAGGCAATGTAACAGATGTTACTTCTCCTGAAAATAATTTTGCTTCTGGTGATACTATTTCTAAAATCATCTTTTTTTAGTTATGAGTTATAAGTTATGAGTTATAAGTGAGTTGAAACTCATAATTTATAACTCATAATTCATAATTATATTAAGCTTCAGCTAACATTTTTTCTCCAGCTTCGATAGCATCTTGAATAGAACCTTTCAAGTTGAAAGCTGCTTCAGGAAGATGATCTAACTCACCGTCGATAATCATGTTGAATCCTTTGATAGTGTCTTTAATATCAACCAAAACTCCAGGAATACCTGTAAATTGCTCCGCTACGTGGAATGGTTGAGATAAGAAACGTTGAACACGACGTGCTCTAGATACTGATAATTTATCTTCTTCAGATAATTCTTCCATACCTAAGATCGCAATAATATCTTGCAATTGTTTGTATTTTTGAAGAATCTCTTTTACTCTTTGTGCACAGTCATAATGCTCTGCTCCTAAGATTTGAGGAGTCAAAATTCTTGAAGTAGAATCTAACGGGTCAACCGCTGGATAAATACCTAACTCAGCAATTTTACGAGACAATACAGTTGTAGCATCTAAGTGAGCAAACGTTGTTGCCGGTGCCGGGTCAGTTAAGTCATCCGCAGGAACGTAAACCGCTTGTACAGATGTAATAGATCCTTTGTTTGTAGATGTAATACGCTCTTGCATAGCTCCCATCTCTGTTGCTAGAGTTGGTTGGTATCCTACTGCAGAAGGCATACGTCCTAAAAGTGCTGATACCTCAGAACCTGCTTGTGTAAAACGGAAGATGTTATCAACGAAAAACAATACGTCTTTACCTTGATCAGTTCCAGCTCCATCACGGAAATATTCAGCGATAGATAATCCTGAAAGTGCTACACGAGCACGAGCTCCAGGAGGCTCATTCATTTGTCCGAAAACGAAAGTAGCTTTAGACTCTCTCATTCCTGGCATATCTACTTTAGATAAATCCCATCCTCCATTTTCCATAGAGTGCATGAAATCATCACCGTATTTAATAATTCCTGACTCTAACATCTCACGAAGTAAGTCATTTCCTTCACGTGTTCTTTCTCCTACTCCTGCGAATACTGAAAGTCCACCGTGACCTTTTGCAATATTGTTGATCAACTCCTGAATCAATACTGTTTTACCAACACCTGCACCACCAAACAATCCAATTTTACCTCCTTTTGCATAAGGCTCAATCAAATCGATTACTTTAATACCTGTGAATAAAACTTCTGATGAAGTTGATAAATCTTCAAATTTAGGCGCTGGTCTGTGAATAGACAAACCGCTTTCTCCTGTTTTTGGCAAGTTTCCTAAACCATCAATTGCATCTCCAATTACATTAAATAATCTTCCATATACATCTGGACCGATTGGCATTTGAATTGGATTTCCTGTTCCAACTACTTCATATCCTCTTGACAAACCGTCTGTAGAGTCCATAGAAATGGTACGAACAGTGTTTTCTCCAATGTGAGATTGCACTTCTAGAACTAATAATGTTCCGTCTTTTTTAGTGATTTCTAGTGAATCATAAATTTTTGGAAGTTCAACATCCTTACCGTTGAAAACTACGTCAACTACTGGTCCAATGATTTGAGCAACTTTTCCTATTACTTTTGACATTACTTATGTATTTATTAAATAGCTATTTAGGTTTATCGAAAATACCTCTTTTTTCAGAGCGCAAAGATAATTTTTTAAAATATAAAATCAATTTTTTTTTATAAAAAATACTATTATTTTGTTTGATTCCTAAAACTCAGGCCTCAAATACCGAAAATAGCATTTTTTTTACAAAATAAAAAAAGCCACTTCATTTTAGAAATGAGTGACTTTCTTACTAAAAAAAATTGGCTTTATTGAATTGTTTGAGGAAATAAAATCCTATAATTCCCCAAATCAGCACCTTTTAAATTGGAACCATATTTTAGATTTATGGCTTCTATAAATTTATTTGCAATTAATGCATATCCTCTTGGCGATGGATGAACACCATCTAAAGAAAAAGTTCCACCTGTTACAAAAGTCGATGTCATTGTAAAATTATTCATAACGATTCCGTTTGGTTTCCCTAATTGATCCATAACTGACTTGGCATCAACAAATGCTAAACCTTTTGCGTCAGCAGCTGTTTTTATAATTAAATTATAAGCATTAGTCGCAACTTCAATCTCTGCTACTTCACTTGGCAACAAAACATATCTATCCGGTAAAGGAAATGTAACTCCTAATTGAGACAAAGTAGGCGATGGCGAAGCAATTCCATCAATGGCTACTGATGGCGTTTTACCTAATCGGGCAGAAGCACTTAAACAAATTAAATCAGTTGGTATAGTTTGTCTTGCCCTTCCAAAAATCTGCCCCAATACTGTAGCAGTTGTAGCATCCAATCCACCACCCATTAATACAGCTTTTAAACTTGCAGAAAGATCTGGTAAATTTTCATCTACCATAATCATGGGGTTATTTCCTGTTGTAGACAAAAGTTTAATTCTATCACCCTGACCTAAAAATGCCAATGCATTATGTATAGGTCCATATAGCTGAGCATTTAGTGTATTAACCAAGCTAACTCCACCACTACTCAAATCAGCTTGAGTTAATTGATTATAGGTTAAAACATGAAAATAAGGTAGCGTTGTTACAATTGGCAAATTAGCCACAACTCCTTTTCTTCCACCGGCAACAAGTTGAGTAATTAAGGCATTATAAGCTCCATCAAAAGTTGCAGTTGGCGTTAAAGGATTAACAGTAGGATCACCTCCAGCTGTTGCATAGCCCAACTCGTCATTTCCTCCTATCCATAAAGAGAAAAAAGTAGGGTTTTGACTTATTGCATCTGCCAAAACCGTTGTAGTAGCACTTGAAGCAAAACGGGCAAAGTATGGATTTGCTGTTCCCGCCACTACGCCCGCAGGATTACCATAACCTGGCGCAAGCAAATGATAACTTTTAGCTCCCGGAACTCCTAAATTATTAAAGGACCCCGATAAATGTGCGGTAACTTCAGTTGTTGGTGTTCCTGCAACAGGAACAGGCCTATCTTTTAGATATAAACGCGGTCCAGAAATTATATTTCCTCCTAACAACAATCCTCCTATATTATCATTAGTAAAAGGGGTTTTAAACTCTCCTCCTCCAACTAAAGCAAATTGCTGTGCAAGTATATTAGGATAAGCTCCTTCTTGCCCTTTTATAAACAAAGCGTTATCACTAAAACCTGCTGCAAAAGAATCTCCTAACGCAACATATTTTGAAAAATCAGCAGAACCCGCAGTCAAAGGCAATCCGTCAGACGAATCTACCGGCGCCGTAGTATTATCATCACTGTTACAGGCTACAAAGGTCAACGAAACCAATAAAAGCCATTTGAAATTTTTTATCATAATTTATATATTTTAAAATTATCACTTTCTAAATCCTTCTTAAAGAAAAGTAAATAACATATTTGTTTTATCCGAAAATCTCCAATTATGGATTAATGGTCCAAGAAGCAAAATACTGTTGACCAATAGCCCCTGCTCCAATTACCTGAGTATATTCTTTTCCGCCAATATTTGCAGCTCCTACTTTAAATACCGATTTCAATTTTGGCACCGCATAATTAATTTGTGCGTCAATTACTGTTGCAGATTTAATTAAACCATCAGCAAAACTAGATTCCCACATGTATTCACTATTCCATCTTCCGCTTACATTGAATCCGAAGTTTTTGAATAATTTATCATTTCCAATAGAGGCTTTAATTCTGTGTTTTGGAGTATTAAATCCTGCTTCGAAGCTTGGATCTTTTGCCTGGTCAAAATCAAATTGAGCATAGTTGTAGTTTAATCCCAATTCAAAATCAGCAATGATTTTTCTGGAAAGCCCAACACCAAAACCTAACGAATGAATTTCTACATCTGAGTTTGTATATAATTGATACGCTCTGTATTCCCCGTTTTGGATTGCACGTACTGATTGAAAACCAGCATCTGTTGGTCCCGCAGCAAGATTAGGATTGTCCTGAGCTTCTCCGTAGTAAGTAGAAATCACATTAAGGTTACCAATAAAATCATTGTAGATATTATAGTATCCATTTATATCTATCGACATACCTTCATAAATAGAGCGATATCCTAATTCAAAAGCTTTTACTTTTTCAGGTTGTACATAATTCGCTCTCGCTTTTTTCAACAATGCTGCTGCCGCTATTGGATTAGATCCTGCCATCGCAGCAAAAGCTGTTACTGAACTTGCGATATATGAATTACCATAAGCATCATAACCTGTCATGTCTTTTGTTGTTTTACCACCATTGTACATTTGACCTTCGGCACTAACATTAAAAGTCTCACTAAATCTCCCTAAGTTATCAGGAGCAGAACCTAACAACACCGCATTTCCAATATTGAAACCAATGTATTGATCTTGTGTAGATGGGTTTCTGAAACCAGTTTGAAAAGATCCTCTAAAATTATGATTCTTCTTTTCTCCTGCAGAATACACAAGTGCTAATCTAGGCGAAAAGTTTCCGTCGAAATTTTTTGATTTATCATAACGAATAGACCCTGTAAATTTTAGTCTATCATCCATAAATTTCTTTGCCAATTGTGTATATGCTCCATATTCATTATAATTAATAGGACCATCTGCATCAGTATAAATTCTTCCGTGAGAATTCAGTTCATACAATCTAAAAGATCCTCCAACCTGAATTTCAGCAAATTTTATCATGTCTTTAAAGTTATAATTAGCATCAGAATGATAAATTCTTGAATTATCAACAAGCTTAGAACCTGTTAATACACTCTCGTCGCTAATTACCTGGTTAAAGGCATTTTTAAATTCTGGACTACCCGGTAAATAACGACCTGTATCGGCAGTGGTTCTTGCAGCGGCATGAGCCTGCTCAGGAGTCGCCCCTCCTAAAGTAGACGTAATATAAGCTCCTGCATATTGACCAAACCAGGTTTTATCGTCTTTCCATTTTCTATCTACATTGATTCCTGTAAATACCATATCATAAGACTGTCCTCCATCCTCAGATGTTGTATATCCTCTTAAAAAGAAATTCTTCCCTTTAAATTCTATTTTATGTTGCTGCATTGAAAAGTTATTCAAATAATACCTGTTTGCTCCCTGATAAACAGCATTACCAAAACCAAATTTACTTTGCCAGATAATTTCTAATCTTTCATCTCCAAATGGCCTTGCATGAAATGAAAGATCTATTTTTGTATTACCTGCTTTATTGTCGGTAAGATTCACCTCATTATAACCAGTTCTACTAACATTAGTATTTGGCAATAAATTTACAGCACCTACAGGAATAATTCCCAAACTTGCCAATGTTTGTCCCACCCCTTTAATGTTTGTCGAAACTTCATCACCATAAACATTTATTCCGTCATAATTTGGATTAGTTCTATCTATTCCGGCAGTAGTTTTATCACTATAGTCCGTTGCGTACCAATCAGTAGCTTCCATATAAGTGAAGTTAGCTTTAACGGCAATATATTTATTAAAAGCAAATGCCATTCTAATTCCAAAATCATAATATAAATTATTACCGGCTGCATTTTGAGACGTTTGTCCCATTTTTAAATACGTTGAAATACCCTGATTCGTAAACGGACTTTTACTGTTCATAAATAAAATTCCGTTAAAAGCATTTGCACCATATAAAGCAGAAGAAGCTCCAGGCAACAACTCAACACTCTGAACATCTATTTCAGAAACTCCAATCATGTTACCAAGCACAAAGTTCAACAATGGAGATGAATTATCCATTCCGTCCACCAACTGCATAAAACGTGTATTTGCCACAGTCGCGAACCCTCTGGTATTAACAGATTTAAAAGTCATACTACTGGTATTCATCTGTACTTCTTTCATATTCTCCATACCATCATAAAAAGAAGGTGAAGCGGTTTTTTTGATATCTACAATTCCCATTCTTTCAATGGTAACCGGTGATTCCAAAACACGCTCCGGAGTTCTTGAAGCAGAAACTACAATTTCATCCAGTTTGTTTTCTTCGTCTTTCAAAACCACATCTACTTTTTGGTTCGCTGCCGTAATGTTTACTGTTTTAGAAGTAAATCCAACAGCAGATACTTTAATCGTAAATGGAGGCTTAGTTGAAGTAGTTAATTTAAATGTCCCGTCAAAATCAGTAGAAGTACCACTTTGATCTCCTACAATAACAATGTTGGCACCAGGAATAGCTTGTTTGTTACCATCAGTAACAGAACCGGTAATTGTATTCTGCGCAAAGGATATTCCGCTGAAAAACAACATAATTAGCAAATACAGTCTCATTGGGTTAGGTTTTTTGTTAGTTTATATAGCCAAAATACAAATAATTTTAATATTATTAAAAAAACGTTAAAAAAAATTAATATTCTATACATTTTTAACCACTATTTTAACTATTCATCAATTGTATTTCTTAAATTAAAATCAAATATCAAAGTTATAATAACACCAATACTATGCATACATATTATTTTTAATAAAATTTCTGAGGATTTAATAAAAATAAGGGGTTGAGAAAAAAAATTTGACAATAAAAAAAAGCGAGACCTAAATCTCGCTTTTTTAACATTTGTATATTTTAAATAAAACCTACTCTACCGTAACTGATTTTGCTAAGTTACGAGGTTGATCAACATTACAACCTCTCATTACTGCGATATGATAAGACAGCAATTGCAAAGGAATTGTAGTAATTAATGGAGATAAAGCATCTGAAGTTTCAGGAATTTCGATTACATAATCGGCTAATTCACGAACTTGTGTATCTCCTTTAGTAACTACAGCGATGATTTTACCACTTCTCGATTTAATTTCCTGAATGTTACTTACAATTTTATCATAATGCCCTTGTTTAGGCGCAATTACAATAACCGGCATGTGCTCGTCAATAAGCGCAATAGGACCGTGTTTCATCTCAGCCGCAGGATAACCTTCAGCATGAATATAAGAGATCTCTTTAAGCTTTAAAGCACCTTCTAATGCTACCGGGAAGTTATATCCACGACCTAGATACAAACAGTTTGGTGCATCTTTAAAAGCTGCAGCAATTTCTTTTGCTCTGTCGTTTGTCTCTAATGCTTCGGCTACTTTTTCAGGAATTATTTCTAATTCTTGTAAGTAGGTATGAAAATCAGTGTTTGACAATGTTCCTTTAGCTTTTCCTAAACGCAAAGCAATCATTGTTAAAACCGTGATTTGAGTTGTAAAAGCTTTAGTCGAAGCTACTCCAATTTCCGGTCCTGCGTGTGTATAAGCACCTGCATGACTTTCTCTTGAAATAGAAGAACCTACCACATTACAAACTCCAAAAACGAAAGCTCCGTTTTCTTTTGCCAATTTAATAGCCGCCATTGTATCTGCAGTTTCTCCAGATTGAGAAATAGCAATAACAACATCGTCTTTATTGATAATTGGGTTTCTGTATCTAAACTCAGAAGCATATTCTACTTCAACAGGAATACGGGTAAACTCTTCAAAAATATATTCTGCTACCAATCCTGCGTGCCATGAAGTACCACAAGCCACGATTAGAATACGTTTTGCATTTAAGAATTTTTCAAGATTATCCTCAACACCTGCCATCTGTACAATTCCTTCATTTGCATGAAGTCTTCCTCTGTAAGTATCTTTTATTACACTTGGCTGCTCATAGATTTCTTTAAGCATGAAGTGATCATATCCACCTTTTTCAATCTGCTCCAAATTCATTTGAAGCTGCTGAATATAAGGATCTACTAATGAATCGTCTTTAATTTTTCTAACTTTAAGAGGTTTGTGCAATCTGATATTTGCCATTTCACCATCTTCAAGATAAATTGCATTCGAAGTATATTCAATAAATGGCGAAGCATCAGAAGCAATAAAAAACTCTCCTTCACCAACACCAATTGCCAATGGACTTCCTAATCTTGCAGCAACTATTTCATTCGGATTCTTTTTATCAAAAACTGCAATTGCATAAGCACCCACAACCTGATTTAAAGCTACCTGAACTGCTTTACCCAATTTAAGACCTTCGTTTTTTTGAACTTCTTCAATTAAATTCACTAAAACTTCTGTATCCGTATCTGATATAAAAGTATAACCTCTTTTGATCAATTCTTCTTTAAGTGGCGCATAATTCTCAATGATTCCATTATGAATAATAACCAACTCACCTGAATTTGAAAGATGTGGATGTGAGTTTACATCATTCGGAACTCC
Organism: Flavobacterium sp. JAS; assembly: GCF_020991455.1. Classification (GTDB taxonomy): domain Bacteria; phylum Bacteroidota; class Bacteroidia; order Flavobacteriales; family Flavobacteriaceae; genus Flavobacterium. The sequence continues at coordinate 34,936 of NZ_JAJMOX010000006.1, read as the reverse complement.
ATGTGTAGCCCAACGTGTATGCCCAATTCCTATACTTCCGTTTGTCGCAAAATTGCCTTGTACCTTAGCCTCAAGATCAGACACTTTACCTTTTGTTTTACAGACTTTTACACCGTCCTGGTTATCATATAACATAACACCAGCACTATCATATCCTCTGTATTCGAGTCGTTTTAATCCTTTGATAATAATAGGATACGCCTCTCTATGACCGATATATCCAACAATTCCACACATATATATTTATTAATTTGGTTTCGTGTAGTAAATTTCGAGTTTTAATTTTTTAGCGGCATCGGCATCAGAAACATTGTTACCATATAATATCGTTCCTAATGGCCCCATAACTGAACCTCTTGGCGCTTCTGAAATAATGTCGTTTTTCAATTTTAACTTGTTCGAAGCAATAACATCAATTCCTTCTGTTACAGCTAAGCCCAATCGAACATTCTTTATACTAGCATCTTTTATAAGATTTCTAATGTGTTTTGTAATCCTAACTTTATAACTTGTCCCTCGTTTTGTAGTCGCATCAACAGTTATTACACCTCCAAAAACACTTCTGTTTTGTTTTGGATTAGTAGCACTAGTAGTGTTATCAACATAATCGGCAATAATTGTATTATTATCCAGATCATATAGATAAACTCTTTTTGGCTCTCTTTCTGCAGTTTTCATCTTATCTGCATCAATATAGAAAACAAGATTAGCTTCATTAACTAACCATTTGTTAGCTCTAATTTGATCTAATTGCGAAGCAAAATCTTTTAACTCAATAACCGCTAACGATCCCTGACCTCCTTTTAGATACAACCTGTCATCACCAGTAGTTTTATTAACATTAGTTATCCCTGTCTGATAATCAGGATTTTTAACATCCTTTAATAAACTCGCCGCCGCACCTGTTAAATTAATAACTAAAGTTTTATCTTCTGTCGTAGCATCAGGATCAGTTGTAATAGCCGTTTTTGCTTTGTACTTTATTGTAATTTTTGCAGGCCCTCCCGATTTTAAAAAATCTAGTAACGCCATATTTGGCACACTACCATCTTCTGCTTTTTCAGCCTGAAAATATAACCCTTTAAAATACGACTGAAAAACATCTTGCGATGCAAGACTTGCCGCCGGTGCATTTAAAATTTTAGCCTGAAAAAAAGCTTTATTCAAATCCAAATGCATCTGTGGAGCAGAATATGTATAAGTTTTTACAGCAGCAGTAGGATCTACTTCTACTTTCGTCTGTGTTGCGTCAAAAAAGAAATTATCATTCTGCTCTTTCTTATCAGTAACAGCATCATTTAATCGATTTCCAATCTTGCTGGTATTAAAATTAACCTCCCCTGGTTCTGGAGGTGTATTTGTGTCCTGATCACTGTAATATAGCTTTGCAAACTGAGAACCGCCACTAAAATCACTAGTATACATTTGCGCTCCTGATTCATAAACACTCAGTTTAATCTTCGCCCCTGTCTTTGGACCGTAAATAGAATCCAAAGCATAAATGCTTCCTCCGTTTGGATCAGCAGCAGTTATATGACTAAAATAAGGTACCGTAAGTACAACACTTTCTATAACCGGATTTTCCCCAATAGTTGGTGCATAAGCTACCAATGCAACCTGGCTAACAAAATTTGAAGTTGTAGTTCCAAAAACAGGATTATCATAAACACCTAAACCATAAATTGGCAATCCGTTTGACTGAACCGGGGTCACTTCCTGATTGTAGGCCACAACATTATATTGTTCAGGAACTAAATCAAAATGATTATCACCAATTAATTCCTCACCAATAGCATTAAAATCTTTATCGCAAGAATACAAAAGAACAACTGTTGCAGCTAATAGAATTTTCTTAATAAAAGAAGTATTGTACATGTTTAATTATAAAGTTAATTTTTAAAGACCCATTGTTTTATAGAAATTTGTATACGCTTCAGCGAATGCATCTTTCGTGGCGAAAGGTAAAAAAGGTTTTCCTGAAGATTCTATAAATTTTGTTAAACTTGGAGATACATTTTCAGATGCTATAATCACTGCATCAGAATGTAAGATACTAGCCTTTAAGATATTTTCGTAATTTGGTATTTCCAGATCAGCAACAGACTCGTGTGGAACGCCGTCAAATTTTACCTTGTTTATCATTTCTAAATCTAGATTTTCATCAAAAGATTGTCCGTAAACAGAGGTTACAATCTTAGTTTCAGAAAATAAAGCTTCATTTTTGTAGTAATGTTTCATATAAATTGGCAACATAGCTGCTAGCCAACCATGAACATGGATAATATCCGGAACCCAATTCAATTTTTTTACAGTTTCGACAACTCCTTTTGCAAAAAATATTGCTCTCTCATCATTATCAGGGTATAAAACCCCTTCTTCGTCAGCAAAAGTCGCTTTACGCTTAAAATATTCATCATTATCAATAAAATAAACCTGAATTCTCTCTTTCGGAATTGAAGCTACCTTAATAATCAATGGCATATCTAAGTCATTCACTACCAAATTCATTCCTGAAAGTCTAATAACTTCATGCAATTGGTGTCTTCTTTCGTTGATATTTCCATATCTTGGCATGAAAATTCTTATCTGACCTCCTTGATCGTTAATCATTTTTGGAACGTCATAAGACATTAAAGAAACTTCATTTTCAGCCAAATAAGGCACGACTTCAGATGATACATATAATATCCTCTTATCTTTCATAATAGTATTTTACTTAATTTTTGGTAATAAAAACGTTGCAAATTTACAAAATTTTATGCAGTTTATAACTAATATATTATGTTTGCACTAAATTTTAATAATACTGGCATGCATATTTTCTACGGTAAAGTAGCTTTGATAGCTTATTTAAAAACTATCAAAACCGCAAATTCAACTATCGGATTTGTACCAACAATGGGCGCTTTACACCAAGGGCATTTAGCTTTAATGCAAAGATCACTTAAAGAAAATGACGACACTGTTGTGAGTATTTTTGTTAATCCTACACAATTCAACAATCCTGAAGATCTCGAGAAATACCCGCGAACACTTGAAGAAGACATAAAAAAAATGCGAGGATTAAGTGACAAAATGATTTTATATGCTCCTTCTGTAGATGACATTTATGAAGGACACACTATTTCGCAATCTTTTGACTTCGACGGATTAGAAAATCAGATGGAAGGAAAATTCAGACCTGGACACTTTAATGGCGTTGGTACGATCGTAAAAAGACTATTTGAAATTGTAACTCCAACAAATGCTTATTTTGGAGAAAAAGATTTCCAACAATTACAGATTGTCAAAAAAATGGTCGAAAAAAATCATTTGCCTGTAAATGTAGTTGGCTGTCCAATTTTCAGAGAAGAAAATCAACTGGCAATGAGTTCCCGAAATGAACGCCTAACTCCCGAAGAAAGAAAAGAAGCTTCTATTATTTATAAAATTTTAACAGAAGCCAAAGAGATATTCCAGACCAATACTCCGGAAGAAACCATCAAATTTGTAGAAAATTCTTTCAAAGACAACGAAAGGTTTGATCTCGAATATTTTGTTATTGCTGACGAATCCACATTATTACCTATAGATCATAAAACTAAAGACAAAAATTACCGTGCATTTATAGCGGTATTTGTTAATTCTATAAGGTTGATTGACACCATTTCATTAAATTAATTTACCTTTGCACCATGCAAATTCAAGTTATAAAATCTAAAATTCATCGAGTTAAAGTAACCGGAGCTGATTTAAATTATATTGGCAGTATTACTATTGATGAAACTTTACTAGAGGCTTCAAACATAATTGAAGGCGAAAAAGTAGCAATTGTAAACATCAATAACGGAGAACGTTTTGAAACTTACGCCATTAAAGGAGAAAAAAATTCAGGCGAGATCACACTAAATGGTCCTGCAGCCAGAAAAGTTCAAAAAGACGATATTATTATCATTATATCTTATGCAACCCTGGAATTTGAAGAAGCTAAAACCTTCAAACCATGGATCATTTTTCCTAATGAAAACGATAATTCGCTAACCTAAGTTTTTCTTTTACACTTTATCTTACTACTATTTGTCAAAATTATTTTTGAACAAATAAGTCTTCTTTTGCCTAAAAGTAAAATAATTTTATGTCTAAACTTCGGATAAATTTTACCGCAAAGAACGCAAAGTTTTTTTGCATCATATCGCGCTTAGTAAACATATCATTAAATAAAAACTTAGCGTACTTTGCGGTTAAAACAATTAGCAATACAAAATCTTTTATGTTTCTCCACAGGTTTTTGCATTGATCCGAAACTTCTTTCTTTTTTAAAATTTCACATTGACAAAAAAGCAAATAAAGTATTATATTGCTACACTATTTCGATACTTTTTAATTCACTGAAATACCCCAAATCATGAAAAAAGTTTATTTACTATTTATCTTCATTTCAATTTCTGCTTTCTCACAGAAAACATTCGACAACATTCAATCTGAGAAACTTGGAGAAGAAAGAAGAATAACCATTGGACTTCCAGCTTCTTACGAATCAAATCCAAACAAAAAATACCCTGTTCTTTATTTATTAGATGGCGACTATTTATTCGATCCATTTGCCGGAGCTTTAAGTTATGGAACTTATTGGGACGATTTGCCTGAGATGATTATTATTGGTGTTCACCAAAATAAAGACGGAGAACGCTTTGACGATACTACAATTGATCAAAACGAAGGTCTTCCTTTTGAAAAAGGAGCCAAGTTTTTTGAATTTATAGGAGCTGAATTAGTTCCTTACATAGAAAAAAAATACCGCACATCTCCTTTTAGAGTTATTGCCGGTCATGATATTACTGCTAGTTTTATCAATTTCTATTTGTATAAAGAAGAACCTCTTTTTAACGCTTATATCTGTTTAAGCCCTGAACTTGCTCCAAAAATGGAAGTTCGTGTTCCGGAGAAATTTGCAAAAGTAACCCAACCTTTCTTCTATTATCTTTCTGCTGCCGATGGTGACATTAAGAAAATCAAAGAACCTATTGAAAAATTAGACAGCAATATTAAAATCGCGAATAATCCGTTAGTTAACTATAAATATGAATTATTTAAAGGAACAACGCATTACACTGAAGTTTTACATTCGATCCCTAGTGCATTATATCAAATTTTTGACGTTTACAGACCAATAAATTCTGCCGAATACAATGAGAAAATTGCCGTTCTTGAAACGGGTTATGCAGATTACCTGGAAAACAAGTACAACACTATGTCTAAAGTTTTAGGAGTTCAGATTCCGGTTAGGATGAGCGATTTTAAAGTAATCGAAAATATCATCTTAAAGAAAAACGCTTACGACGAGTTAGGAAGAATGGCCGAAATTGGAAATGTAAATTACCCAAAAGCCATGCTTGGAGAATATGAATTGGGATTGATGTATGAAAAAATGGGCGATCCTAAACATGCTTCAAAAAAATACCAAAATGCTTCGCAAATGGAACCAATTGGCGATTTGAATAAAGATTTGATGTATGAGAAAATCGACCAAATGAACACACTAGTAAAAACCGGTAAATAATGTCAAAAGTTAAAACTTCTTTTTTTTGTCAGAACTGCGGAACCCAATATGCCAAATGGCAGGGACAATGTAATGCGTGCAAAGAATGGAATACTATTGCCGAAGAAATTATTCAGAAACAGGAAAAAGTAGCGTGGAAAAGCGAACCCACTTCAAACACTAAAGCGCCTCGTCCGTTAAAAATTAATGAAATTGATTCGGCTCTGGAAGTCCGCATGGATACAACTGATGGCGAATTAAATCGTGTCTTGGGTGGCGGAATTGTTCCGGGATCTCTAACGCTTTTGGGTGGCGAACCGGGAATTGGAAAAAGTACACTTTTACTTCAAATATCATTAAAATTACCCTATAAAACGCTTTATGTTTCTGGTGAAGAAAGTCAGAAACAAATAAAAATGCGTGCTGAAAGAATAACGCCAAATAGCGATAATTGCTATATTTTGACGGAAACTAAGACGCAAAACATATTCAAGCAAATTGAAGCAATTCAGCCTGAAATTGTCATTATCGACTCGATTCAGACTTTACATACAGATTATATTGAATCTACAGCCGGAAGTATTTCTCAAATTAGAGAAACTACCGCCGAACTGATCAAATTTGTTAAAGAAACCAATATTCCGGTTATTTTAATTGGACATATTACAAAAGACGGAAACATCGCCGGACCAAAAATCCTTGAACACATGGTCGACACGGTTTTACAATTTGAAGGCGATCGAAATCATGTTTACAGAATCTTGCGTTCTCTAAAAAACCGTTTTGGCTCAACTGCCGAATTAGGAATTTATGAAATGTTAGGAAGCGGTTTGCGCGAAGTAAGTAATCCGTCAGAAATATTGATTTCGCACAAAGACGAAGAAATGTCGGGAACCGCAATTGCCACCACCATGGAAGGCATGCGCCCGTTAATGATCGAAATACAATCTCTTGTAAGTACAGCCGTTTACGGAACGCCACAGCGCAGTACCACTGGTTACAACGCCAAAAGGCTAAACATGATTCTGGCTGTTTTAGAAAAAAGAGCTGGTTTTCGTTTAGGAGCAAAAGATGTTTTCCTGAATGTTACCGGCGGAATTTCTGTTGATGATCCTGCAATTGACTTAGCAGTTGTTGCTGCCATTTTATCTTCAAACGAAGATATTCCGGTTACCAAAGGTTTTTGTTTTGCCGGCGAAGTTGGACTTTCAGGAGAAATCCGACCTGTAAATCGTGTAGATCAAAGAATTCAGGAAGCCGAAAAATTAGGATTCACCACTATATTTGTATCTAAGTACAATAAAATAGCCTTAAAAAACACTGGAATCAAAATTGAGCTTGTTGCTAAAATTGAAGATGTTGCCAGTATTCTTTTTGGATAATGTTGTTTCATTTTGCCACGAATTTCACGAATTATGCACGAATTTTTACTTAAACTTAACGCACATTCATTATGTTCAAGGTATATATAATTCGGAAAATTAGCGAAATTCGTGGCAAAAACAAATGTTTGCAAAGCGAACGTTCCTCAAATTTTATGAAATCAACTCTATGAAATTTCCAAAACTAAATTTTCCCAAACAAAAAATATTTAAAGCCTTAAAAATACTTGCCGTAATATTAGCGCTGTTTTTAATTGGGCTTTACTACTTTCGTGATTCGCTTTTAAAACAGGCTATTGCCAAAGTCACACATAAAATGGCTGCTGATTATAACAGCACATTTTCTGTAAAATCTGCTTCATTCGAAGGTTTATCGGGAATTAAATTAACAGATGTTATTTTGGTTCCTAAAAACGCAGACACACTTTGTCACATTCAAAAAATCGAAACGAGTATAAGTCTTGCTAATTTATTAATTGGAGATGTTCAGGTTGGAACTTTAAAAGTAGATAACGGATACATACAATTGGTTAAAAAAGGAAAAATCCGCAATTTTGATGCTTTCCTTAAAAAAGACAAATCAGATTCTGATAAAAATGAAAAAAGGAAATACGCCGCTTTTGCGTATCGCATCATTTCAAAATTACTGAATTTGGTTCCGACTGATATGGATTTGAAAAATCTAAATTTCAGAATTGATGATAACGGCAAAAAAGCATCAATTGCGATAAATAAGCTTGTTTTAGACAATAAACAACTCGAAACTAATCTTCATGTTCAAAGCAAAGATTTTGATCAGCGTTGGAACATAAAAGGATTTGCTGATCCAAGAAACAAAAAAGCCGATATTCGTTTCTTTAATTTAGATACCGGAGCAATCCGAGTGCCGTATTTAGACGAACGTTACAACTTAAAAGCAAGTTTTGATTCGATTCGTTTAAACGTTCAAAATATAGAAAAAGACGGAAGCGAACTGCATATTGACGGGTATACTTCGATTACAAATTTAAAAATTAATCATCCCAAAATAGCCAGTAAAGATGTCATCATTAAAAATGCTCGTTTTGATTATCGCTTTTTATTAGGAAATGATTTTATCTCGATCGATAGCACTTCGACAATGCAGTTGAATAAAACAAAATTGCATCCGTATGTCTCTTATAATACCGAAAAAGACACGGTATATACTTTGAAAGTTAACATTCCGAAAATGCGGGCGCAAAACTTTATTGTTTCATTGCCTGATGGTTTGTTTACCCATTTTCAAGGAATGGAAGCTACTGGAAATTTTGAATATAAACTGGATTTTAAATTCAATAAAAACAAACCCAACACTTTAGTTTTTGACAGTAAACTAAACAAAGAAGATTTAAGAATCACAAAATACGGAGAAGCCGATCTTAATAAACTAAACGGTGAATTTGTTTATCGTGCCATAATCCAAAATGTGCTGCAACGTCCAGTTTTGGTTGGAAATGCAAATCCAAATTACACCCCTTTAGATCAGATTTCACCTTATTTAAGAAAATGCGTTCTAACGACCGAAGATCCATCGTTCTTCTCACATCGAGGTTTTATCAATGAAGCTTTCAAACAATCTATTCTGAAAAATATCAGAACCAAAAAATTCTCACGAGGTGCCAGCACAATTAGCATGCAGCTTATTAAAAATGTTTTTCTAACACGCGAAAAAACGCTTTCGCGAAAGCTGGAAGAAATTTTACTAGTTTATATTCTTGAGAATAATCGTGTTGTAAGCAAAGAAAGAATGCTCGAAGTTTATTTCAACATTATTGAATGGGGACCAAATGTATATGGAATTGGTGAAGCAAGCCATTTTTATTTCCAAAAAAGCCCTTCGGGTTTAAATGTTGACGAGTGTTTGTTTTTGGCGACAATTATTCCGAAACCAAGAAAATTCATGTATCAATTTAACGATGAAGGAAACCTGAAAGATTTTGCCGTTAAAAACCAAAAATTCTTAAGAAACTTAATGTTCCGCCGAGGTTTATTAATTCCAGAAGATACACTTGGTCAATTACCGGTTTATATTTCCGGAAATGCACGCTCGTTAATTCGCATTAAAGCTCCGGATTCAACAGCAGTTCCAGCCGATTCTTTGTCTATTAGTGATGAATTTGATTTGTAATTATTTGCCACGAAGGCACTAAGACGCGAAGTATTTATTCTCATTCTTGGCTTTACTGAATATTTTAATCTCGCAAAGACGCGAAGGCGCAAAGTTTTATTCACATTTTTGTCATTCCGAGAGAAGAGGAATCTCCGCGAGAAGCTCGACAAAGATTGGCGACATACTATTCGGAGTTTCTAGTGTGATTTCTCCTTGCGTCGAAATGACATACTTTGTGGTTCTATTTCTTTCAAAGGCTTAAAAAATAATTCCATAAAAAAAGTCGCAAAGTATTTCTATAAAGAAAAATACTTTGCGACTTCGCGTCTTAGTGACTATAATTTATTACGGCGCCGGATCTGGAATGATCGCCTGAACTCCTGCGATCTCAGTCAAAATTTCTTTGGATAAAAACACATCGATTGTATCAATGTTTTCTTTTAGCTGTTCCATTGTTGTTGCACCAATAATTGCACTAGTCAAAAATGGTTGTTGCAACACAAATCCCATTGCCAGTTCAGTTAAGGTTAATCCGTGTTTTTGGGCGATTTCCTGATACAATTTTGTTGCTTGTGTACATTGTTCGCTATTGTAACGTGTGTATTGCGGAAAAAGATTGATTCTCGCATTTGGATGTGCTTCTCCAGTTAAAAACTTACCCGTCAAAACTCCAAATGCTAAAGGTGAATAAGCTAATAAACCAACATTTTCATACTTAGAGATTTCAGCAGAACCAACTTCAAAAAGACGATTCAATAAATTATACGGATTTTGAACGGTTTTGATTCTTGGCAGGTTTTGATATTTGCTTTCTTCCAGAAAACGCATCATTCCCCAAGCATTTTCGTTAGAAACTCCAATATGTTTTATTTTTCCTTCTTTGATTAATCCGTCAAAAGTTTCCAGAACCTCTCTAAAATTATCTTCCCATACAGCATCGTGATCTTTAAAACCACGTTGCCCAAAATAATTCGTTAATCGTTCCGGCCAATGCATCTGATACAAATCAATATAATCTGTCTGAAGACGTTTTAGGCTATTTTCTAAAGCATATTTAATACTTGCCGGAGAGAAATCTGCTTTCTCACGCATGTAAGTGAAATTTGGATTTGGTCCCGCAATTTTAGAAGCTAAAACCACTTTATCACGATTTCCCGATTTCTTGAACCACGTTCCTATAATTTTCTCTGTACTTCCGTAGGTTTCTTCTTTGGCGGGAACAGAATACATTTCGGCAGTATCAAAAAAATTGACACCTCTCTCGAGTGCATAATCCATTTGTTGATGTCCTTCGGCTTCTGTGTTTTGTTGCCCGAAAGTCATTGTTCCGAGGTTTATTTTACTAACTTTTATATCGGTATTGGGTAATGTCGTGTATTTCATTTTTTTCTTTTTAAGGTTCAAAGTTGCAGAGGTTCAAAGGTACAAAGGGAATAAGCAATGGAAAATAATACAAAAGTTAAAAAAGTTACAAAGTTCGCAAGGATTTTTTTTAGTAAAGAAAAAAGCTCAAAGTTTTAAACTCTGAGCCTTATATTATTTTAAGCTTTTCATCGGATTTTGAAATGAATTAAAAACCCTAATTACAAAAATTGAATTTTCCTTAAATTGATACAATACTTTATAATTTCTAATTATAATTCTTCGACAATCAAATCTATATTCGTCTAACTGAAACTGCTCGACAAAAACAATACTATCTGTGCAACCAAACAACAGTCTTCTCTAATTTTAAGTGCCGCTTCTTTAGAAACTTCTTTCTTTAATGAAATATAAATTTCTTTTAAATCTTCTTTTGCATTTTGAGTCCAAAAAACTACCAACTTAACATTACTCATTGTCCCAATCTTTCATTTCCTTCGACAAATCTTCTTTTGAAATTATTCGATTGTATTTTATATCATCTAAACCTTCCTCAACTTTATTATGATATTCAGATAAAGTCAAAGGATTTCCTTCAGTATCATACGAAACAATTTCATTTAAATAATTATCAAAAACCGAAGAAACTATTCGCAACACCCTTTCATCTGCAAGATCTAATTGGTGTCGTATTTTATCTTTTAATTCTGGAAGTCCCATAATTATATTCCTTTTAGAACTTCAAAGTTACAAAATATAAATTCATGACTAAATATGATTTAAAGTTTGAACCTACAAGGTTTTAAAAACCTTGTAGGAGAGAAAACAAAAAGGCTCAAAGTTAAAAACTTTGAGCCTTTTAAAATCTTAGCAACTTAGCCCCTTAGAACCTTAGCAGCTTTAATTAATACTATTAAGCATTTCAGCGATTTCATCTAATCTTGGCGTTAAGATGATTTCGATTCTACGGTTTTTAGCTTTTCCTTCCGGAGTTGCATTGCTTGCAAGCGGAGAGAATTCGCTGCGACCTGCCGCAGTTAATTTTTGTTTGTTGATTTTAGTGTTTTCACTCAAAATAGCGACAATTGCCGTAGCTCTTTTAGTTGATAAATCCCAGTTGTTTGCGATTGGTCCTGAACCTGCATAAGGATCATCATCTGTGTGTCCTTCGATAAGAACTGAAAGATCCGGATTATCTCCTAATACTTTTCCTAATTCTACAACCGCTTTTCTACCTTCTACTCCAACAGCCCAACTTCCTGAATTGAAAAGTAGTTTGTTTTCCATAGAAACATATACTTTTCCGTTTTTCTGTTCTACTGTAAGACCTTTACCTTCAAAACCATTTAAAGCTTTGGATAAAGTCTCTTTTAGTTTTTTCATTGCTGCTTCTTTAGCTGCAATCATTGCTTCAAGTTCGTTTAAGCGACTTGCTGTTTTATCTAAACGCGCTTGTTCTTCGGCCAATTTTTTAGATTTTGCTTCCAATTGCGCCAACAATTCACGGTTTTTAGCCATATTGCTTTCTAACGCATCATTGCTATTTTTCTCTAATGCATTATACGAATCTTGTAAAACTTTGAATTTGTTTTGTGCTGCCGCTAAATCTGCTTTTTGTTTTGCAAGATCAGCTTTTGTCGCATTTAAGTCTTTTGTTAAAGCATCTTTATCTAACTCTAACTGATTTTTTGCTTTTTGCAAGTTTGCATTTTCATCAGCTATTGAACGATTTTCTTTTTTTAGATCTGAATATTTTGTTTCAAGATCATTGTAAATTTTCTTGGATACACAAGAGGTCATAGACAAAGCTAGGACCAGGAATCCGATGGAGGCCTTTTTAATCATTTTTTAATTTTATTTGGAGTATAAATTAATAATTCTATTTTAAATCCCAATCTTGAAATTCCGAAGTAAATTGCTTCGCCTGTCCGCTATCGCTCGAGTCCAAATTCCAACTAAACTGTTATTCAATTTAAAACCGCTATTCTTTCTACAAGAACAATACCAAACTTTACTCGATTTCGACTAAAACCGGACAATGGTCTGAGTGCATGGCATCCGGAAGAATCACGGCGCGTTTTAAACGGTGTTGCATCGAGTCGCTTACCAAGTTATAATCGATACGCCAACCTTTGTTATTGCCTCGGGCTCCGGCGCGGTAACTCCACCACGAATAATGATGTGGATCTTTATTGAAATGACGGAAACTGTCAACAAAACCTGATTTCATGAATCCGTCAAGCCAAGCGCGTTCAGCAGGTAAAAATCCTGAAACGGTCTTGTTACGAACAGGATCATGAATATCTATCGCTTCGTGGCAAATGTTGTAATCGCCGCAAATAATAAGATTCGGGATCGTTACTTTTAGTTCGTTAATGTAGGTTTGAAAATCATCCATAAACATAAATTTATGATCTAATCTTTCAATATTTGTTCCTGACGGAAGGTATAAACTCATTACCGAACAATCGTCAAAATCGGCACGAAGGTTACGACCTTCAAAATCCATGTGATGAATTCCTGTTCCAAAAACCACATTATTGGGTTTTGTTTTAGATAATATTGCTACTCCGCTGTAGCCTTTTTTGGTTGCCGGATAATAATATTGATACGGATAACCAGCTGCTGTAATGTCGTCTACGGGAATTTGCTCTTGCGTAGCTTTTATTTCCTGAAGACAAATTACATCTGGATTTGCTTGTTGCAGCCACTCGATAAAACCTTTGGTTATTGCGGCACGGATTCCGTTTACATTATAAGAAATAATTTTCATCACCATATTTTTTAGGATTCCAAATGTAATAAAAAAGTGGAAAGTTTATGTTTGAAACAGCGAAAAGTAGAGTTTTTTGTTATCTTTGTTCGCTGCTCTAATAAATTAAAAATAGTACATGGGTTTAGTTACCGCGAAAGAAGTTGCAAAGGCAATAAATGTTGATAAGTACGGAGTTCTTGGTACTTTCTCAGGCTGGATTCTTATGAAGGTTCTTAAGATCTCTACCCTTAATAAAATTTACGATCATAACAAACATTTAGAAGATGTTGCGTTTTTAAACGGAATTTTGGATGAAATGGAAATCAAATTCGAAATTCCTGAAGAAGATTTGAAACGTTTACCAAAAGACGGCGCTTATATTACGATTTCAAATCATCCGCTTGGAGGAATTGATGGTATTTTGCTTTTGAAATTAATGCTCGAGAGAGAACCAAATTTCAAGATCATCGCCAACTTTTTATTACACCGAATTGTTCCGCTTAAAAAATATATCATGCCGGTTAATCCTTTTGAAAATCATAAGGATGCTAAATCGAGCGTTGTTGGAATCAAAGAAACCTTACGCCATTTAAGTGATGGAAAACCGTTGGGAATTTTCCCTGCTGGGGAAGTTTCAACTTATAAAGACGGCAAATTAGTAGTAGACAAACCTTGGGAAGAAGGCGCTTTAAAGCTGATTAGAAAAGCTAAAGTTCCGGTTGTTCCAATTTATTTTCATGCTAAAAACAGTAAATTATTTTATTGGCTTTCTAAAATTGATGATACTTTGCGAACTGCAAAACTTCCATCAGAATTGCTTACGCAGAAAGACCGTGTAATTAAAGTTCGTATTGGTAAACCAATTTCTGTAAACGAACAAAACGAAATAGAATCGTTTGAAGATTACTCTGAATTTTTAAGAAAGAAAACCTATATGCTGGCAAATCCTTTTGAAAAGGACAGCAAACTAATAGACACAGCAAGTTTAAAAATACCAAAAGCACCTAAAAAAATCGTAACACCTGCAAGTGAATCAAAAATGATTGACGAGGTGAATATGTTAAGAAACAGTGATTGTCGTTTATTACAAAGTAAAAACTACGAAGTGTTTTTTGCAAGAGCGAAATCTATTCCAAATGTATTGCATGAAATTGGTCGTTTACGTGAAATTACTTTCCGTGAAGTTGGTGAAGGAACCAATGAATCTATTGACATCGATAAATTTGATCAATATTATCACCATATGTTTTTATGGGATGATGAAACCAAGAAAATTGCTGGTGCTTACCGTATGGGATTGGGTTCTGAAATTTATCCAAAATACGGAATTGAAGGCTTCTACCTGAATGACTTATTTAGATTTGAGCCTGAATTGCACGATATGATGCATAAATCTATCGAAATGGGACGTGCTTTTATCATTAAAGAATACCAGCAAAAACCAATGCCTTTGTTCTTGTTATGGAAAGGTATTATTCATACAACATTACGTTATCCTGAACATAAATATTTATTGGGTGGTGTAAGTATCAGTAATCAATTCTCTGACTTCTCAAAATCATTGATGATTGAATTTATGAAGTCGAATTATTACGATCCGTATATCGCACAATACATTCACCCGAAAAAAGCTTACAAAGTAAAACTGAAAGATGCTGATAAAGACTTTATCTTCGATGAAGCTGAATCTGACTTGAATAAGTTTGATAAAATCATTGACGAATTAGAACCTGGAAATTTACGTTTGCCAGTTTTAATCAAAAAGTACATCAAGCAAAATGCCCGTGTTGTAGCTTTTAATGTCGATCCTTTGTTTAATAATGCTATAGATGGTTTAATGTACATTAGAATCGCAGATATTCCTGAAAGCACTATGAAACCGGTTATCGAAGAATTTCAAATAGAATTAGAACGCAAATTATCTGAGAAAGAAGATTAATTGCAAACTACCATAAAATTAAAATCCCATTTGTTAAAAAGCAAATGGGATTTTTTAATTACAATAGTTCCAAACTCGTTCTCATGTTCCTTTCCTAACCAATTACCTAATCTTTATTTTTTTTGGATTAGAGATAATTTAATTTACCTCCAGATCCGTTTTTAAAAGAACAATTAAACTTCGCTTGTTAAAGATGTGCAATATTACTTTGTAAAAGAATTAGAATCATCCTCTAAAAGTCATTAAAACAAAAGAAAAAGATATTTATAAAAAGGGATTAAAAAGAAAAATCCCATCCGTAGGACGGATGGGATTTCTTTTATTCTTTAGAACCAAGGCTTTCTACCAACCTGATACGTTTGATAAAACTCTTCGTCTGTTCTTGTCAGGTAAATAATTCCTTCTATGATTCCTATTAAACCTCCTATTCCGAAAATAAGTCCAAGAATAAGTTGAATAATTCCTTCTTTAGTATATCCTAAATAAAACTTATGAATACCCAAAGCGCCTAATAAAATTGCTAAAATTCCGGCAACTACCTTTTTATTCTCTTCATGATAAACCGGGGGATTATTCCAGTGTTCTGTTTTGGTGTTTTCCATTTTTATAGTGTTATTAGTTAATTAACTTCTTCAAAAAAGGTTTTTCTGTCTTTTAAAACCAAATAGACTGATGCAATATATCATCAAACGAATTGTTTTTAACAAAAAGAATCAATCGGATAAAATGATAAAAGGCTAAAAAATAGGCCAGATTATAGGCCAATTTTCTATTGTATAAAAGACCTGTAAAATATTCTTTTTTAGTTACAATTTCTGTTGTCAATACAATGATAGTAAGCCAACAAAACATAATAACAAAAGGCCCTAAAATGTGATAACTTAGTGACTTGTAAACATCTCCCTGATAAAAATACACCAATGATTTTGTAATACCACAACCAGGACAAGGAAAACCTGTAACCATTTTAAAAGGACAAAACGACTGATCAGATTCTAAATGGTTATTATGATTATCAAGCATCAAAAAAAACGGAACTATCAGTGTAATTACTGCACCGATAATTCCGTAAATTTTACGCTTTACTCTGCTATTATTTGTATAATCTGTTGATATCACCTTGTACAATCATTGCTGCTGCCATAGGAAAGAAAAACCCTAAAACAATTAATAAAGTAGATTGATCTTTTTGAAGCTCTCCAGTTCTCTCATAAACTTTTGGTAATGCCTCTTTACCAGCTAAATAGTAAAAATAAATATTTACCGGCATACAACATCCTGCAAAAATTGCAATAGGCTGTGAGATAACTTCTTTTTCTGCAACGGCATTAAAAACCTCAGCTACTTTAATATTCCAATAAATTAAATATAATCCACAAGTTAAGAACGAAAAAAGCAAAACCATAATAGGATCTACTTTAAATACTGGAATTGGTTCATTAAAATTATTAGACGTTTCTTTAAATTCGTTTTCCATTTTTTATTAGTTAAATTAATTGGTTAATTCCTACTCTTGGGATTTTCGGTCACTCCTTATTTAGAAACAATATTATTAAAAATTAACATTAAAAACTAATTCTAGCCTAAAAATTCTACAGAAAAAACTCGTTATTTAATTCTAAAAACCACAAAGTCGTCAAAACTTGGTTTTTACGCAGTTTACTTATTATAAACCTTTTTAATCTTATCTACAATAACCTGCGCCAAACCTTCGTGGCTCTCAAATGTCCAACCTGCAATATGAGGCGTTAGCAAAACATTTTTAGCTTCTAACAAATATTGGAAAGCTTCAGGAGTATTTTTATCCTGAAATAAAGTTTCGAAAGATAATTTCTCATACTCCAAAACATCCAATCCTGCTCCCAGAATCTTTTTAACCTTCATTGCTTCAACTAAATCTGCTGTGACGATGTTTTTGCCACGCGAAGTATTTATAATCCAAAATGGCTTCAAAAAAGAGTTTATAAAATCAACATTGACCATTTTATCCGTTTCCGGAGTCCACGGAAGATGTAAACTCAAAACATCTGCTTTTTTTTGCAATTCTTCAAGCGAAACTTGTCTCGCATTTTCATCACCAATGTTTTCCAGAATATCATGAAACAAAACTTCTACCTCAAAACCACGAAGTTTTTTGGCAAAGGCTTTTCCCATGTTTCCGTAACCAATAATCCCAACCGTTTTTCCATCAAGTTCATGGCCACGGTTACTTTCCCTGTTCCAATGTCCCGCTCTTATTTCGGCGTCAGCCTGATTCAAATTATTAAAAAGTGATAAAATTACACCCAGAGAATGTTCTGCAACAGCGTTGCGATTACCTTCGGGCGCAGCGATTAGATGAATCCCTTTTGTCTCAGCATACTCGCAATCAATACTTTCTAAACCCGCGCCAACTCTGGCAATAAACTGTAAATTGGTTGCTTTGTCTAAGAAAGTTTTATCAATTTTAAAACGGCTTCGTATTACAATTCCGTTATAATCTCGAATTTTAGCTTCAATTTCTTCTTTTGAAGATTTAAAATCGGTGTAATTTTCAAAACCGGCTTCTTCAAGTTGTTGCCAAAGAATTGGGTGATTACTGTCGATATGTAGAATTTTTATGCTCATTGTGATTTATTTTATAAAAACAAAAATACGGTTAATTATTTATTAGCACTCCTGAAAAGTTTCAGGTTTCAGGTTACATGTTCAAAAAATTGTGACTTTACACCCGTACCTAAATCATTAAGCACAAAGCAACTTTTGCGTTAACCCTCTTCAGAATTTTTTATTGGCTATATTTTTTTTTAACTTTGAAAATATAAGATTCGCCAACTTTCGTTGAATTTATCCTTTCTAAATTAAAATTTCCCCTCCAATATGAGACTAACCAAGACTTTTAAAGCCTTTTTTGAAAACGAAAAATCAGGAGGAATACTATTGCTCTTTGTTACAATTATTTCACTTTATCTCGCCAACTCTTCTTATCAAACGGAATATGTTGCTTTTTGGGAAAAAGATTTAGGAGGACATTCAATCACACATTGGATCAACGATGGTTTAATGACTATTTTCTTTTTATTGATTGGTCTGGAATTAGAACGCGAAATTTACCATGGTGAATTATCGAGTATCAAAAATGCTTCTTTGCCAATTATGGCTGCTCTTGGCGGAATGTTGGTTCCGGCAGCTATTTTCCTGGCTTTAAATTTTGGAACTGCAACTCAAAACGGAGCAGGAATCCCGATGGCTACAGATATTGCTTTTGCGATTGGTATTTTATCTCTTTTAGGAAAAAGAGTTCCAGCATCACTAAAAGTTTTTCTAACTGCCTTGGCCGTTATTGATGATTTGGGTGCTATTATCGTTATTGCGATTTTTTATACCACTACCATTTCTTTTGCAAATCTAGCGATTGCACTGGGAATCTGGGTTGTCCTATTCATTTTGAATCGAATGAAAGTACAAAACCTGATTCCGTATTTAATTGGTGGTGTTGTGATGTGGTATTTCATGCTAAACTCAGGAGTTCACGCTACAATTACCGGAGTTGTTTTGGCTTTTGTAATTCCGTTTGGGAATGGTGACGAAAATTCTTCTTCGTACAGATTACAACACTTTTTACACAAACCGGTTGCTTTCTTTATATTACCATTGTTTGCTGTTGCAAATACTTGTATCGCTATTGAATCTGACTGGCACGAAGGTTTAAATCATCCAAACACTTTTGGAATCATTTTAGGTTTAGTGGTTGGAAAACCTCTGGGAATTTTACTTTTCTCTACCATAGGAGTAAGTGCCGGATTATGCTCTCTACCAAAAAGTTTGAAATGGGCGCATATTCTAGGTGCAGGAATGTTAGGTGGAATTGGTTTTACAATGTCAATTTTTATTACGATTCTAGCTTTTAAAGATCCTGAAACTATTGTTTTTTCTAAGATTGCCATTTTAATTGCCTCTATACTTTCTGGTGTTTTTGGATTGTTGTATCTGAAATATACCGTAAGCAGAAAACATGTTTAAATTCCAATTATCAACTTGATTCAAAAGACAAAACTAATATCACATCACATAATAACTTACTATTATGATTGCAAGAATCTGGCACGGAAAAACAAGAATCGAAGATTATGAAACTTACACCGAGTTTATAAAAAAGACAGCTATTCCTGACTATTCAAAAACAGCTGGTTTTATAAAATTGTCATTTTTAAGAAATATCAAAAATAACGAAGCCCATTTTACACTTATTACTTATTGGGAAAATCTTGAAGTAATCAAAAACTTTGCAGGTGAAGATTTCGAAAAAGCAAAATATTACCCTGAAGATGATGACTTTCTTCTGGAGTTTGAAGAAAAAGTAGAGCATTTTGAAGTTTTTGCATAACATAACACAAATCCCAAAATGAAAAATCCCAAATCCCAATTATCAAGTTTGGGATTTGGGATTTTTCATTTTGAAATTTAAACTATTTTATCCCTTTAATCTGTTTCAAAGAAGTTTTGATTCCTTTGATTAAAGAAGAACTGAAACCATTGTGTTCCATTTCATTCAAACCGACAATTGTACAGCCTTGAGGCGTTGTTACACGGTCGATTAATTGTTCCGGATGTACTTTCTCCTCTAATAACATTTTTGCAGCTCCTTTTACCGTTTGTGCAGCGATTGCTAATGCCGTTTGAGAATCAAATCCTATTTCGATTCCTGCCTGCATTGAAGCACGAATGTATCTTAAAGCATAAGCCGTTCCGCAAGCCCCAAGAACAGTTGCCGCGTCCATTAATTTTTCATCGATAATCGGAGCAGTTCCTAAATCCTGAAACAAATCAACGATTGGCAAAGCTTTTTCTCTGTCCTTTTCAGGGAAAGAAATACAAGTCGCTGATTCTCCAAATTGTGCTGCAATATTTGGCATTATTCGGATTACCGGATACGCATTATTTGTTTTTTCCTGAAGCATATCAAGAGACAATCCGCTTACGGCAGATGCGATTGTTTTACCTTGAATTACCGGTAAAATTTCTGCCAATACGATATCTACCTGATAAGGTTTGATGGTTAAAATAACCACATCGGCTTCCTGAATATTATGTTTATTATCTGACGAAACCGTAATTCCATACTCTGATAAATATTGAATACTTGCTATATTTCTTCTTGTAACGGTAACCGTGTTACTTTTTGAGAACTTTGCAATTCCCAAGGCGATAGAAACGCCAAGGTTTCCTCCCCCTATTATGTGTACTTTCATTCTTGGTTGGTTTTTTGAGTTATTTTTGGTTGGTTAATAGCAAATTTTTCGACGTGTAAATTACGCAGATTTTACAGATTTTAAATCACTGCAATCTATCAATTTGTGGCAAAAATCTAAAAGCCAAGAATATCATTCTTACAGCAACTTCCCTTTTAACAATAAAGAAGCGATTGTAAAATAAATCACTAATCCTGTCACGTCTACCAGCGTAGCCACAAATGGCGCCGATGAAGTTGCGGGATCCAGTTTAAGTCTTTTCAATAAAAAAGGTATCATTGATCCGGAAAGTGTTCCCCACAAAACAATAAAAACTAACGAAAGTGAAACTGTCGCTCCAATTGCCAGCCAATGTTCACCATATTCGTAAAGTCCGGTTTGCTGCCAAACCATAATCCTGATAAAACCAACAATCCCTAAAATAGCTCCCAATAGAAAACCTGAAGCGATTTCTTTCTTCATTACATACCACCAATCCTTTAGTGTCAGCTCTTTCAACGCCATTGCACGAATGATTAATGTCGCTGCTTGTGAACCTGAATTCCCTCCACTTGAAATAATAAGCGGAACAAATAATGCCAAAACCACTGCTTTCTCAATCTCTCCTTCAAAAAATCCCATTGCAGATGCGGTAAACATTTCACCAATAAATAAAACAACAAGCCATGTTGCTCTCTTTTTGACCATCTCGCCAAGACGTGTTTGAACGTATGGTAATTCTAATGCTTCAAGTCCCCCGAATTTCTGAATGTCTTCGGTATCTCTTTTTTCAATTTCATCTTTGATGACATCAATAATATCGTCAATGGTAATGCGACCAACTAAACGTCCTAATTCATCCACTACCGGAATAGCTTCCAAATCGTATTTATCCATCATTCGAGCTACCTCGACATCTGGTGTTTCAACGTTTACGTGGTATAATTTTCTAATATAGATATCAGAAATTTGTGTTTTAGTAGAAGTTGTCAATAAATCTTTAAGAGATAATCTCCCTTTAAGTCTGTTTTCATCATCAACAACATAAATAGAATGTACTCTGGAAACATTTTCGGCCTGAATACGCATTTCTTTCACGCAAGTAAGTACATTCCAGTTTTCGTTGACTTTCACCAACTCTTTGTGCATGATACCACCCGCAGTATCTTCATCGTAACGAAGTAAATCAACGATTCCTTTTGCGTGTTCTACGTCCTGAAGTTCTGAGATTACCTCAGCTTTTCTGTCTTTTGAAAGTTCACCAATAATATCTGCCGCATCATTGGTTTCAAGTTCGTCAAGCTCTTCGGCAATTTCTTTAGGCGAAAGTCGGTTTAAGATTTGCTCACGTAAATCATCCTCTAATTCCAAAAGAATTTCGGCTGTTTTTTCGCTATCTAAAACCTTAAAAATATAAGTTGCTTCATCAATATCAATTTCATCAAGGATTTCAGCGAAATCCGCATGGTGCATGTCATTTAATAAGATCTCGAGCTCCTTATTGTTTTTAGCTTGAATGAGTTGAGCTATTTGTTTCGTAAGCTCTTTGCTGATTTTAAACTCCATCGGCTTCTATTTTTTGAGTCAAAACAATAAATTCCTCCACGCTTAATTGCTCCGGACGCTTATCAAAGATAGTGTCTAATCGCAATTCATCTGATAAATTTAATGTTTTCAAACTGTTACGTAATGTTTTTCGTCTTTGCTGAAAAGCCGTTTTTACAACCGTAAAAAATAACTTTTCACCGCATGGAAGGCTATAATCTTCCTTTCGGGTCATTTTCATCACACCCGATTTCACCTTGGGCGGAGGAATAAAAACATTTTCATCTACCGTAAACAGATACTCTGTATCATAGAAAGCCTGAGCTAAAACTGATAATATTCCGTAAGCCTTAGAACCCTTTTTCTCGCATATTCGCTCAGCTACTTCTTTTTGAAACATTCCCGAAAACTCCGGAATCTGATGTTTAAATTCTAAAGTTCTAAAAACGATTTGCGTCGAAATGTTATATGGAAAGTTTCCAATTATGGCGAACTGCTTATTTTCGTAAACCTCGTTAATATTGTATTTCAGAAAATCCTGAGAGATAATCTTATCTTTTAATTTTGGATAATTTTCACCCAAATACACCACAGATTCTCCATCAATCTCGATCACGTGTGTATTAATTGGTTTGTCAAGCAAATACTTAGTCAACACACCCATCCCCGGTCCTATTTCTAAAACCTCATCGTATCCTTTCAGGCTTAAGGTATCTGCAATAGCTTTGGCGATACTTTCATCTTTCAGGAAGTGTTGTCCTAAATGTTTTTTGGCTTTTACTTTTTCCATTTTCTCTTTTGTTTGCCTTAAAGGCACTAAGCTTTTCTTACCATGAAGGTGCTAAAATGCAAAGTTTATTTCTATTTCTCTTTTGCCGCGAAGGCTCAAAGCCACAAAGTTCTATTTTTATTGTTTTGCCACGAATTGCACTAATTATCACAAATTTTTAAACTTAATAATCTGCGTTAATCCGTTTGATCCGCTTAATCTGTGGGCAATTTTATTTCCATTTAAAATGAGTTTGTAAACATCTCTTTTTATCTGAAAACCGAGACTG
This sequence comes from Flavobacterium sp. JAS, assembly GCF_020991455.1. Lineage (GTDB taxonomy): Bacteria > Bacteroidota > Bacteroidia > Flavobacteriales > Flavobacteriaceae > Flavobacterium. The sequence continues at coordinate 12,036 of NZ_JAJMOX010000006.1, read as the reverse complement.
AAAACTAATTTCTAGTGTTCCGAAATCACTTCCAATTCCGTTCTGAAAGAAAGCATTTTGTCAGCAAATAATTCTAAAGCCTCTTTGTGAAATCTGGGTTCATCTTCTATATAATAACGTTCCAGAATTTCTTTATTATCGGCAACATATTGAACTGAATAAGTTATTCCGCCCATTTCTTCTTCAACCAAAACTTTTACAATTCGTGCTGAAGAAAACTTTTGTGTAGCCAGAATTTCCGGTATGTGTTTTTCCTGCATCCATTTTAACCATTGGTCATGAACGCTTTCGTGTATATTGGTGGTAACGTTGTAAATAATCATTTTTTTAAAGTTTCTGAGATTCTGAGTCTCTAAGTTTCTGAGCTTTTTATTCTGTAATGCTCAAAACCCCTGAACAAATCGTCATATTATAAATTCTTGTCTCCTCTTAATTCTCGATATTTTTTTCTCGCATCAACAAAGTAAATACTATCCTGATGGTTAAAAATTACCTTCTCATACAAAGGTTTTGCCTTTTCTACGTCATGCAATTCATCGTTGTAAATCTCTGCCGAAAAAAACAGCGCTTCATCAACATAAATTCCGTCGCTATGATTGTCAATGATTTGCTGGTATTGGCTTAAAGCCGAACTAAAATCTTTCTGACTTTCATAAACTTTACCTAAACGCAACAATGTTACAGCTTCGATTTCCTGTCCTTTGAAATTCTTCAAAATACTCTGAAACTGAGCAACTGCTTCCGGTTTTTTATTCTGATACATCAAAAAGTCACCTTTAGCAAATTGCTTCAAAGCCGTTTGTGTCGAATCTGCAGCGTTATTATCATTAATCAATAAAAAATATTCAAGAGCATCGTTGGCAATCAATTGTGTGTTTGCCGCTTTTAACTCTTTAAATTGTTTTAAAGCCCACTCAAAATCGCCTTTGTAATAACTCGTTTTTGCCGCTTTTAAACTTGCTTCATGCGCCATTACATCATTCTTTAAATCCAACTGAATTTGCGAATAATAAATCAACGCCTGATTGAATTTTTCTTCTAAAAGCAAGATATCCGCCAACTCCATCTTCGCATCTGCTTCCTGATAACCATTCAAATTTAATTCCAGCGCTTTTTTAATAATTGCCTTCCCTTCTTCCGTCTTTTTAAGATTGAAAGCCAGGAAATGCGCCTGAATTATTTGCAAAGATAAGGTAAAAGGAGTTATTTCATAGGTTGTGAGCAATTGTTGTAGCTCAGCACTGATAATTGGATAATCTTTTTCCTGTGCTTTATCGATTTTAATTTGCATTAAATACGAATTGGTCTGAACCAGCAAATCTAAATCTTTAGTGTTCTGAAGAATGAAATTCAGGATTTCCTCAGCCGTATCTGTATCATCTTCGTTCATTGCAAAATGACTTAAATTCACAATACTCGAAAGTGATTCGGGCTCACGCTTATAAATGGCTTTTTCCTGAATAAAGGCTTTTCCAAATTCTTTTTGCTGTACATAAAACCAACTCAAATAGTGATTCCAAAATACATCCTGATCTTTTTGAGTTCTCAGAATTAAAGCTTTACGCATTGCATCTTTAAAAGCAGTATTATCAGTTTCACCACTCATAAAGCGCGACAATTGTGTCTGAATTAAATTAGAATTTTGAGGATTATTATACGATTCTGTCAATAAAAGATCAATCATCTGATCCGTCTTTCCTAACTGTCCATACAACAATCCAATCTGGAAATTAAAATTATAATTCGGTTGTACCTGCATTGCGGTTTGATACGCTTTTAAAGCATATTCTAACAATACCTTTTTCTCAAAAGAATTTCCGATTCCGTAAACATCATTCGGACTCGTTTTGATTTTTTCGATAGCCTGTTCGTAGTAATTTTTGGCTTTAGCTTCGTTTTTCTGCAATTGAAAATTATATCCCAATTCTACTAAAAAAACACCTTGTTTGTATCTGTTGTATCGATCCTGAATTGCTTTTTCGGCAATTGTGTATTGCTGCAATTGCTGATAACAATCAACGGTTCTTAAAAAATATTGCGTATTGGATGGTGCACTGGCTAAAAGCTCTTCGTAGCTGATTTTAGCTTTTTCAAAATCGCCTTTCTCGTAGTAATATTGAGCCAATTGCTCGTTTTGTGCTAATGCAAAAGTAGACCACAACAAAACGATATAGATAAAGATGTTTTTCATATTTCAGTTTTTTATAGTTGTAGTTTTCAGTCCCTTATTTCAGAAACCGAACTCAGACATTATCAAATTTCGACGAACTCACTTTTTGCTTTTGATTTCCATACAATCAAAGCCAGACCAATTAAAATAAACGGAATACTTAATATTTGTCCCATATTTATTGGCATACTATTTTCAAAAGCTTCTTGATTTTCTTTGAAAAATTCAATTATAAATCGGGCTAAAAAGAGTAACGTCAGGAAATATCCAAAAATTAATCCATCGGCTTTTTTAATTTTTTCGGAATTATACATCCAAAATAAAATTACAAAAATCAACAAATAGGCAAATGCTTCATACAATTGCGTTGGATGCCTCGGAGTCATATCAACTCTTTCAAAAACAACTCCCCAATTTCCGTTTGTTGGTTTCCCGTAGATTTCAGAATTCATAAAATTTCCAAATCTTATAAAAGCTCCCGTAACAGGAACTCCAATAGCCATTTTATCTAAAAGCCACAAGAATTTAACTTTGTATTTCCTACAATATAAAACCATCGCTGTAAGCACTCCTATTGAACCTCCGTGACTCGCTAACCCCATAAATCCAACAAATTTGTAAACTCCGCCTATTTTCTGAATTGGCAAAAGAATTTCTATTGGATGGTTAAAAAAATACTCTGGTTCATAAAAGAAACAATGCCCTAATCTCGCACCTAAAATTGTCCCTACAATTACGTAGACCAATAAACTATCGAGATTATCTAGCGAAAGATTTTCTTTTCTATAAATATTTCTTACAATAGCGTAGCCCAATAACAGTCCGCAGGCAAAAAGAGCTCCATAATATTTTAATGGGAAGCTATCTGTTATCATAAAAATAACCGGATCTACATTCCAATTCAAAACTCCATTCATCCTTTTATTTTTAGTATAGTTTAATGCAATTAAGAAAACCTAACAGGTTTTAAAACCTGTTAGGTTTCATCCTAAAGTTACAATAAAATTAATTTATAATATCAAATCCACAGTAAGGGCGTAAAACTTCTGGAATTACGATTCCTTCCGGTGTTTGGTAATTTTCTAAAATTCCGGCCAAAACCCTCGGCAATGCCAATGAACTTCCGTTTAGCGTGTGTGCCAATTGGTTTTTTCCGTCTTTGTCTTTGAAACGTAATTTCAAGCGATTTGCCTGGAAAGTCTCAAAGTTAGAAACTGAACTGATTTCTAACCAACGATCCTGCGCTGTAGAAAACACTTCAAAATCATACGTTAAAGCCGATGTGAAACCCATATCGCCACCACATAAACGTAAAACTCTGTAAGGCAATTTCAATTCTTTCAAAATCTCTTTTACATGCTCAACCATTCCGTCAAGTGCTGCATAAGAATTATCAGGATGTTCAACGCGTACGATTTCTACTTTATCAAATTGGTGCAAACGGTTTAATCCACGAACGTGAGCTCCGTAAGAACCTGCTTCACGGCGGAAACATGGCGTGTAAGCCGTGTATAAAACCGGTAATTCAGTTTCAGTTAATAAAACGTCGCGGAATAAGTTCGTAACCGGAACCTCAGCGGTTGGAATCAAATATAAATCATCAATTGTTGAGTGATACATTTGTCCTTCTTTGTCCGGCAATTGTCCTGTTCCGAAACCTGAAGCTTCATTTACCAAATGTGGAACTTGTACTTCATTATATCCTGCAGCAGTATTTTTATCTAAGAAATAATTAATCAAAGCACGTTGCAAACGAGCTCCTTTTCCTTTGTAAACCGGAAATCCTGCACCTGTAATTTTTACACCTAACTCAAAATCGATGATATCGTATTTTTTTACCAATTCCCAGTGTGGTTGTGCTCCTTCATGCAAAACCGGAATATCTCCCTCTTGGAAAACATTCAAATTATCGTCCGGAGTTTTTCCTTCAGGAACAATATCAGCCGGAAGATTTGGTAACGTGTATAATTTATTGGTTAATTCGACAGCCAAAGCTTCTGCTTTTTCGCCTAATTCTTTACTTTTTTCTTTTAATGAAACGGTTTTTTCTTTTAAAATTGCGGCTTTAGATTTCTCTCCCGCTTTCATTAACTCGCCTATGTCTTTGGATAATTTATTAGATTCGGCTAAAGTATTATCTAATTCAACTTGTGTTGCGCGACGGTTTTCGTCTAGTTGCACCACTTCTTCAACAACGCTTTTAGCATCGATATTTCGTTTTGCTAAAGCCTTGATTACTTTCTCCTGATTCTCTCTAATAAATGCGATTTGTAACATAGCTTACTTTTTATAACTATTGTATTTTTTTATAATGGAAGCAAATTTAAGGAAATGTTTCATAAGAATACTACAAAGTTGAAAAGGAAAAACTATTTTGAAGGTTATTCTGCAAAGATTTACAGCCGTTTTCTATTTCGATTAACATTAAAAACAAAAACAATTAATTAAATTGCAATTAAAAATTCACAATGATTCATATCGACCATTTTATAGACGATTTCTCCAAAACTTTTAAAAATCTTCCTCAATCAGAACCTTGGGCAATAACAAGCAATCTCAAAAGTATAATCGAAAAAATGATTCCTGATCTTGATGATGATTTTGTAATTGAAGACAATATTGCCATTCATAAATCGGCAATTATAGAAAACAACGTCACCATAAAAAGCCCTGCAATTATTAGTGCAAACTGTTACATTGGTGCAAATGCTTATTTTAGAGAAGGCGTTTATCTGGATAATTCCGTAAAGATTGGTCCGGGTTGCGAAATCAAAAGCAGCATTATTTGCTCAGAAACTGCTGTTGCACATTTCAATTATATTGGAAATAGTATTGTTGGCCGCAATATCAATTTCGAAGCGGGTTCGATTGCAGCAAATCATTACAACGAAAGAGCAATTAAGAAAATATCCGTACTTTATAATTCCGAAATTATCGAAACAAACTCTGATAAATTTGGATCGCTAATTGGCGATAATTCCAGAGTTGGTGCAAATGCCGTATTATCGCCGGGAACGATATTACCTAAAAATTCGATTGTAAAAAGACTTGAATTGATAGAACAAGTTAAACTGGAATAATATCACAAACCTTTATTTATGCTCTACCAATAATTCTTTCAATTCATTAGTTTTTAAATAGGTCGCGAAACGTCCCGAAAGCAGTAACATTTCTCTTTCTTCGGGAGTAATTCTTAATTTGGTTTCGACATGTGAAGCGTATTCGTATAAAAGTAAAATTTGCCTTGGTGACAATTCATTGAACTTTTCTTTATCTAATGTGGCAACGATTACTTGCCCGTCTTTGTCTTTTTTAAAGGAGTCTTCTCCAAATTTAGAAAGAAGTTCTTGCTTAAAATTGATAAATAATCTTGTCCAACTGCTCGAATCGTCATTTGTATTTTTTAATTCAATTACAAGATCTTCATAAGGCTGATCTTTCTCCAATTTTAATAAATGATCGCGAATCGTTGTAAAACCAATGATTTGATAATTTGAAACGGGTATTTTATAACGCTCAAAGGTGTTTTCTACATCTTTATCAAAAGTCATATATCGGGTTTGAACCGTATATAAAGACGCAGTTTCAAACAACGAAATCAATTTGATTTTGGTATCATTTACATAAGGCTCTTTTTTTCCTTGCCCGAGACAATCAATAAAGAGTGCTTTTTTGTTTTTATCATCAACTTTTGTATCGTTATGAAGCAATTCGACTAAAGTTTTGTAACCCATATTGTCTGAAGCCCCGCCATCGACAATACACAATATTTTATCTTTGTTTTTGACTCCGAATTTTACTTTTGGAAGCACTCCCGGAAAAGCCGAACTCGCCGTAATAGCATACGTAACCGGAAAATCGTAGCCGTCGTTTATCTTATTTTCATTTAATGAAATTTCTGCTTTATTTGGAGCCAAAGACGAATTAAGATTTAAACCTCTTATAATATGTGGCATAAACGGAATGCGTTCGCCATTGTTAAAAGCCGTTCCGTTGGCCACAAACATGGGTAATGAAGGAATCGACTTGCTGTCTTTTGAAACAAAGAAATCCGACAATAACATTTGAGTTCCAAATTTGTTGGTATTATCAGGATTTGCTGCGTCGTATTGTAAAATATCCGAATCTATTCGTTGTGTCATCGATATTTTATCGCCTTTTTCGTTTCGGCTATTGTTTAGAAGTGAGAGAATATTAGCCGATTTATCTACGTAGTCTTTATAAGCATCGGCTTTAGAAAAATAGAATTCATTGAAGGTACAATTGTCGTAAAACAATTTATTCTTTAGAATAGTCAAATAATATCCCGCCGAAAAACAACCTCCGGAAACGGTTGAGTAATAATCGATTTCATTCAGAAAATTGCGCTGACCATCGTTTTCTTTAATTTCTTCTAAACCTAAAAGCACGCCCATACTAAAAAACTGCGCTCGGGAACCTCCTCCAGAGATGCCAATTCCGAGCGCAATATTAGGGTTTTGAAACTTTTTATCCCTTTCCTGAACCGATTTGTAATCGCTTAATGAGACAGCAGGAATCGAATTATAATTGATTTCTGAGAATAGATTTATTTTATTTTGAGAAAATCCTATCTGAAGAAAAAGAAGAAACATTATCTGGCAGTATCTATATCTCATTTTGGCTTTTTTAAATCACAAAAAGCGAAGTTACAAGAAACTGAAGCAAGTTAAAACTCAAATAATGAAATCTTTAACAATAAAGGCAATTCTCTAGTTTACAGTAACAGTCCTTGTTGGTGACGATGTACATGTCCCATCTCCATTTTGAATTGTAATATCAGCTTTCACTGTATAAGTCCCTGCAGCGCTATAGATATGCGAAATAGAAACTGTAGTACCGGTTGCTGTAACTGTCTCTGCAGGAGTACCATCACCAAAAGTCCATTTAACAGTTTTTAAAGTATTTGTTCCTGAATATTCAACTGTAAAATCAATTTTCTTAGGATTTGTAGCGTCTGTTGTGTGTTTTACTTTCTCAAATATTGATTCTGCAACGCAATCAATTCCTTTATCAAGTGCTTTTTCAAGTTCATGCTCACAAGAGAGACTTAAAGTTAGCAATGCAGCAAGACACAAAATTGTAGCCGTTTTTTTCATGGTATTTAATTTTTCTGTTATTATTCAGATTAAGATTTCGACAAATATAATCAAAATCTTACGTAAATTATCTGATAATTATCACCAAAAGGCATTTTCTTACGTTCTTTTATAAACTAATCTTGATTTTACAAAAAACTAAATTTAACCGCAAAGTACGCTAAGGTTTACGCAAGGCAACGCTAAGTTTTTTTAATCTCGCAAAGGCGCGAAGACGCAAAGTTTTTAATTTCTTTGCGTGCTTTGCATAAACCTTAGCGTACTTTGCGGTTAAATAAACTCCGTAGAAAACTAACCACGTTTTATCTCATGCCCCACAAATTCCTCCAAAGTTGCAAACATATCGTCTACAGAAAGCACTTCGAAATCAGGGTGATTTTTCAGGAAATTAGCATTTAGTGTAACCAGATTTTCTTCTATTTCGTAGAAAGTATCACTATTCAACAAATCTCTCGTTGGGTTTACGCCTTCCAATTTTCCGCTTAAAAATTTATTCAGTTTAACGCTGCTCATCAATTTGACTTTTTTACTTTGTTGCTGAAACAATTCCAAATGTTTTTCGGCGCCAATCAAAGCCAAACCTTCTTCGATAAGTTCGTTCAATTCTTTATTCCAACCCGATTTATGGACAAACTGAGCAAAATTTCCTTCAGCATATTGTGACCAGTAATAATCAAGATAGTAACTCATCAAAGCATCTTCGTGAATAAATTCGTCATCGACACCTTCCTCACGCATTAAATTGATTACCGAAATATTAGAATGAATCACATCCTGAAGATTTTCACTATTCATTGCCGTTTCAGAAACTATTATTCTACCAAATTCCTCCATTATATTTTATTTTGAGATTGAGACTGCAAATTTCCATTAAATAAAAACAGAAAAGAAACACAAACTGAATTAAATGATATCAGATCCGTCAGTATTCTTTTTTGCATTCATTTTTGCAACCAAAGCTTTCAAACGCAATGCACTTTCTTTCTTTTCGGCTTGAAGTTTAGCCTTTTTTCTATTAAGCAATTTGGTATGCAAAGCCTTGTTTTTGGTATTTTTTTCGGGTCCTTTTGCCATGATTTCTGCTTCTTTAATTACGTTTATAAAATTCGTAAAGATTGCTTTTGCAAATTTCGGAGAAATAATGATACAAATGAGAATATTTTTCTGGGCGTTTCCGTCGCAGCGGATCGAGTACATTGAAATATATTAATTTATCACTATGTTTTCTTCTTTTAAATTGTAAAAGAATTGAATATACAAAAGAAGATAACTTTTTTATGATATTTATTATACTTTTATGGGTTATAAGAGCGATCGCGAATTTATTATAGCTTCTGTCCTTTTTACATCAATTAATTATATTATTTACTAAGCTATATTGACTATGAACTACACTTTAGAAAAAGAATTTCTAAAAAAGATTGAAACTAGTAGCGACGAAACAAATAGAAAAGAAATCATAACCGATGAGCAAATAAAAACACTTCTCGAAAAGTATCCCAAAATTCCAAAAGATTATATTGACTATTTACAAGAAATTGGATCTGGAAATTTTAGAGAATGTCAATTTAAAGTTCAACCCTTTCTTTTTAACCTTGAAGACCTTGGACTTGAAGATCATTATGAACTAAAATCCAATATTTGGTTTTTCGGCGATAATTATTGTGGCGATTTTTCAGGTTTTGATTTTGATAGTGACGAAGGAACTGTTGTCGAATTTTGGCATGAAAGCGGAGACTTATATTACACTCAAAAAACCTTTCAGAATTACATTAGAGAACGAATGGAAATGGATGAAAACGGAAATCAAAAAGTATAAAATAGACAAAATTGAAGTTTTTTAATCAAATTAATTCAAAGACCGCTATCTCAGAATTTGAGGAGATATTTTCATCCTTAAAAAAATGGGAGATATCGCTCCGCGCTACGAAGTCTCCTGACTTCGTAGCGACAACCATAGGTAAGAATAGATTTAAAAGAATATTGGAATGAGTACAAAAGTCAGGAGACTTCATACAACGTTAGCTCTAATAATCGTGAATAATCTAACTAAAATAGTCTAAAATGAACCCAACCTTCTTCCCAACCCAAGAAAAATTTAGAGAATGGTTAGAAAAGCACCACCAAAAAGAAACCGAATTATTAGTTGGTTTCTATAAAGTGAATAGCAAAAAACCATCAATGTCCTGGTCAGAATCTGTAGATCAGGCGCTTTGTTTTGGTTGGATCGATGGTGTTCGGAAATCAATTGATGAAGAAAGTTATACCATAAGATTTACTCCACGAAAGAAAACCAGCATTTGGAGCGCGATAAACATCAAAAAAATCGAAGTACTTACAAAAGCCGGACTGATGAAAGAAGCCGGAATAAAAGCTTTCGAATTCAGATCTGAAGAAAGATCTAAAATTTACTCGCATGAAAATGAAGCGTATGTTCTCGATCCTGACTTCGAAAAGCAATTTAAAGCCCATAAAATAGCTTGGGAATATTTCAACAATCAGGCACCATCGTACAAAAAAATAATAATTCACGTAATTATGAGCGCCAAACAAGAAAAAACCAGACTTTCCAGATTGGAGAAAGCAATAAAATTTAGCGCTGAAGGAAAACGAATGTTGTAAATACTATTGTTTTAATATAGTTTAAACATTAACTTTATTCCATCAAAAAAGTCTTAGCTAAAAAGAGATTAACAATGGAAAAAAGAACCACCTTACAATATTACGTTTTAGACGTATTCTCTAATAAAAGTTATAAAGGAAATCCATTATCGGTTGTTTTTACAGATGGTGATTTAGAATTAGAAATCTATCAAAATATATCCAAAGAATTTGGTTACTCCGAAACCTCATTTGTCTATTATTCCACCAAGAAAAAAGCACTAAAAGTTCGTTCATTTACTCCAACAGGTTTCGAAATAGATGGTGCAGGACACAATTTGTTAGGTGCAGTTTGTGGAGCATTACTAAAAAAAATGCCCATTTTTGAAGAACAAAATGAAAGTGAGCGTTTTGTGATCATGAAAAATTCGCCAATACCTTTAACGGTAAGTTTTGACCCCGTTACACAATATCCGGTGGTACAAATGCATCAAAAATCGGCAGTGATCAAACAAGAAATTCCAACTTACAGAATTGCCGTGGCACTTGGTTTAAAAATTGAGGATTTAGATGTAAATGCTTTTGTTCCTACAATTGTTAAAACAGAAGTCGCACACACCATGGTTCCAATAAAAAACAGTCAATTGCTCAACAGTTGCATCCCTGACAATCAACTTTTAATTGAAATCTCAAAAGAATATAATTTTGAAGGATTTTATTGTTTCACCCTTTCTGATGAAAATCAGGAGCATGTGGTCGAAACGAGATTCTTCAATCCAATAATTGGCATCAATGAAGATCCTGCAACGGGAACGGCTGCTGGCCCGTTAATTGGTTTTTTAACACAAAAGAAATTTACTAAATCAGAGAAAGAATATAAGATCTTACAAGGCGTAAAATTAAAGCAACCTTCGGTGATTGAAGTTATGAATCGTGACGAGGACATTTTGGTTGGCGGTTCTTCGATTATTACCATGCGCGGGGAACTTTATATATAAAAAAAGAGCTGCAAATGCAGCTCTTTTTTTACTTTATCTTTTTATTTCCTGTGGCAATGTTTGTTTCTGCTGAGGCGGAATTCGCTTCTTTAAAAACAAAATTTGTCCTAAATGACTCGATTGGTGCTCCATAACGTGAAACCAGCAATATTGATTTGTCATGTCATATCTTGTCTGCACTTCTGCAAACCAGGCATCATCTCTTTTCTTTAATTCTAAAATGGTTTTTGCCCTAACTTCATTATAGATATCTAAATAATATTGTACATCATGACCTTTAAATTCATCACGCCCGCCTTGATCTAGATCTAGAGCTTTTTGCCAAATCTTCTTTTCTTCTTCATTAAAACCTCTGTTTTCAAAAGTAAAAACCTGGTAATATTTTTCGGCTGCAGCCAAATGCATCACTAACGCACCAATTCGGTTGGCTTGTTCATCATGTAAATAATCAATTTCATATTGGTTCATATTCTTTACTGCTCTTTCAACACGACCTTTAAGATCTTCTAGCATCGAGATCATGTCTCCAATTTTTGGCGAAGCACCCTCAACATTTCCAATCTTCGCTTCTTGCCTTGGTTTGATACCGGTTCCTTCTAATAGCAAACTGTTTTTTCCATCGACACTGGATTTGTCCGAAGAAATTTTATATTCTTTAACTTTAACAACCGCATCTTTGGATATTCCGAAACCCCATTTCGGAATGTCCCCATTTTTTACTGGTGTTTCAAAACTTGAATTTAAAACAACCAAAGGCTCAAAAACACCTTTCTCGTTTTCGATCAGCAATTCAAATTTATCAAAATAGAATTTTCCGTTATACAAACACAAACCTCCAAAACTTAATGATTTACTGTTTTCATCGATCGTTCCTTCTACCGTATATGATTGCCATTCTTTTGATTTCACCGGTCTGTCGCTCATATTGTCGAAAAAACCGTCTTCATCGTTTTTAGTATCCACGCGTGCCCAAACTCCAGCCCAGGATTTTGGTTCAGTACTTTCTACTTTTACGGAAGCGATTACTTTAAATTTTTTCTTTACGGAAGTTTGAATATCAATCGTCTGATTGAAAGAAGTCCAATCACTCGAAACAACTTTTTGTGTTTGAGCCTGCCCTAAAGCAAAACACAAAAACAATACTAAAAGT
>NZ_JAJMOX010000059.1 GCF_020991455.1 Flavobacterium sp. JAS | reverse complement strand
TCCGTTTGGCAAGGCAACATCTAATAAAAGATTTCCATCTTTGTCAGGAACAAGCGATATGTTTTGGATTTTTCCTTTTAAAACACCAAATTCTCTATCCGGAAAATTCGCCAGTCTGATATTTACCTTTTGACCCACTTTTATTTTACCTGAATTTAATGCGGGAGCTTTTACTTTACCAACAAAACCATTTTTAGCATCCGGAATTATCGAGAAAACATTATCACCAACGTTTATGGTTTGATTTTCATTCCAAACCTGTAAAAAAGTTACTACACCACTTATGGATGTTTTTAGAGTATAAGCCAATTCCCAATCTTTTATCACTTTTTTGAGTTGATAAAACGATTGTGCCATGTTACGCCCCAGATTAACTTCCTCTTTGGTGCT
>NZ_JAJMOX010000058.1 GCF_020991455.1 Flavobacterium sp. JAS | reverse complement strand
GCGGTCAATCTTTCCATTTGGGGTTAATGGTAGTTTTTTTAATGCCACATAAAAACTCGGAACCATATATTCCGGCAGTTTTTCTTGTAGAAAACTCCTTAATGCTGATTTATCAATACTTTCTGAAGCTGTAAAATAAGCGATCAGGACTTTTCCTTCATTGGATTCTTTTGCCTCTACCACCACTTGTTTTAAATCCTGAGAATACTGTAAAATTGCGGTCTCAATCTCGCCAAGCTCGATACGGAAACCGCGAATCTTAACCTGATGGTCTTTTCTGCCTATAAACTCAATGTTGCCATCTGAAAGCCAGCGGCCAAGATCGCCCGTATCGTACATTCTTTCTCCCTCGATAAAAGGATTAGCGATGAATTTCTCCTGGGTAAGCTCTGGCTTGTTCA
>NZ_JAJMOX010000057.1 GCF_020991455.1 Flavobacterium sp. JAS | reverse complement strand
TTCCAAATCTTCCAATCGATGTTAATTATCCTCAAGACCGTATAACTTATATTGAACAAGATTGCAAATGCAAGATAGTTCTCGATGAAGAGGAAATGATGTTATGTAATTTAGAAAGATATAAGTATGGGAAAGAGAATCCGGACCCTATTAATCAGTCAGGTGATTTGGCCTATGTCATTTATACTTCGGGTTCTACAGGACAGCCAAAAGGTGTTATGGTAGAGCATAACAGTAATGTCAATATGTCCTTGGATCAGATTAAAACCTTTGGGATTACCCAAAATGATAAAGTAGTCTGGTTTGCTTCTGTAGCTTTTGATGCTTCTATATCAGAGATTATGATGAGTTTGTACAGTGGTGCCGCGTTATGTATTCCTGGTGAAGAAACCATTAAAGATAAAGAGGAGTTTGTAG
>NZ_JAJMOX010000056.1 GCF_020991455.1 Flavobacterium sp. JAS | reverse complement strand
GAACAAACTCCTCTTTATCTTTAATTGTTTCTTCACTTGGAATACACAAAGCAGCACCACTGTACAAACTCATCATAATCTCGGATATGGAAGCATCAAAAGCAACAGAAGCAAACCAGACTACTTTGTCGTTTTGGGTAATCCCAAAGGATTTAATCTGATCTAAGGACATGTTGACATTACTGCTATGCTCCACCATAACGCCTTTGGGCTGTCCTGTAGAACCTGAAGTGTAAATGACATAGGCTAAATCACCTGACTTATTAATAGGGTCAGGATTCTCGTTTCCATATTTATACCTTTCCAAATTACATAACATCATTTCCTCTTCATCAAGAACTACCTTGCATTTGCAATCTTGTTCAATATAAGTTATGCGGTCTTGAGGATAATTAACATCGATTGGAA
>NZ_JAJMOX010000055.1 GCF_020991455.1 Flavobacterium sp. JAS | reverse complement strand
TTTGATGCTTCCATATCAGAGATTATGATGAGTTTGTACAGTGGTGCTGCTTTGTGTATTCCGAGTGAAGAAACCATTAAAGACAAAGAGGCGTTTGTAGAATTTCTAAAACAAACGCAATCAACCGTTGTAACTTTTCCTCCAAGCTATTTAGCTTTATTAAGCAGTGAAGATATCTCAGGACTAAGATGTATTATTACTGCCGGAGAATCAGCTGATCCGGGTACAGCCTTGAGAGTTACAGCATCAGGAATTGCATATTATAATGCTTATGGTCCTACAGAGTGCGCCGTTTGTGTATCTATTTATCAAGCAAAAGGACATGAGAAAAGAGTTATCCCTATTGGTAAACCCATATCCAACACCCAGATTTACATCTTAAATGATTCCTTGCAGATTGTTCCGATAGGAAC
>NZ_JAJMOX010000054.1 GCF_020991455.1 Flavobacterium sp. JAS | reverse complement strand
ATTAGCATCCCATATATTGGACTGGGGATTTTTGTCTTAATCATCCTTATTATCATCATTTTTACCAAAATGCCCAAAACAGCACATGAAGATAAAATGTCTATTGGAGAATCTTTTAGAAAGTTATTTGCCAACAAAAATTATAAACATGGTGTTTTAGCGCAAGCTTTTTATGTAGGTGCACAAATTATGTGTTGGACTTTTATTTTTCAATACGTAGACAACATCAATAAAACATTCGCATTAGAATTAACCGCTACATATTACAACATAACGGCCATGCTTTTATTTTTATTAGGCAGATGGGTTGGAACGGGCCTTATGAAAAGAATAAACCCTTCCAAAATATTAATGGTATTTGGTATTGGAGGTGTTTTATGTGCAGCAGGAGCAATTATTTTACAAGGTATGCCTGGATTAATTTTTTTGGTTTGTATTTCTATCTTTATGTCTATTATGTTCCCAACGATTTATGGTATAGCTTTAAAGGATATGGG
>NZ_JAJMOX010000053.1 GCF_020991455.1 Flavobacterium sp. JAS | reverse complement strand
TGTAGTTCAGGTAGTGAACAGAATCCATAAACAGTTTGGAAAAACGATCACTATCAAATTGTTTTTTGCAAATCCAACTATTGAAGAAGTAAGTAAAGAGCTGCAGGAGAGTGAATATATCGCGATCCCAAAGGCACCTGAAAGCGAGTCATATCCCTTAACAGCTTCTCAAAGACGATTATGGATAATGAGCCAGTTAGAAGGCGGTTCGCTGGCGTATAATATGCCCGGAGCAGTTTTGTTAAAAGGAAATATAGACACCGATAAATTCGAGGAATCGTTTAAGCTTTTATTACAACGTCATGAAATACTGCGAACGTATTTCAAAGCAGATAATCAGGGTGATATCAGACAATATATTATTCCAAGCGAACAATTAGATTTTAAGATATCGATTGAAGACTTCAGTTTTGTAGAAAACCAACAAGAAGCCATTGCGAAGTATATAGAAGAAAGAAACCAGGAGATCTTTGATTTAGAACAAGCACCTCTTATAAGAGCTTCGCTGCTTAAAGTAAAAGAACAGGAGTATGTTTTCTTTTTATCAATGCATCATATCATTGGAGACGGCTGGTCTATGGAATTGT
>NZ_JAJMOX010000052.1 GCF_020991455.1 Flavobacterium sp. JAS | reverse complement strand
AATCTTTTTTTGAAAATAAATTTTCTCTTTGATTATCTTTTCTTGCCAGTCTCTCAGTGAACGTCGTCGTTGTTGCGGGTGCAAAAGTAGCGAGTTTATTCCCTTAAACAATACCTTTTCGCAACTATTTTTAATCTTTTTTAAAACTTTTTCTTAACATTCTGATAACAGTGAACTTAGCATTTCATGCTTTTTATCATTTATAAGACTTTTCTCTCGCTTGTTGCATTTGTTACAATTGTATTACTATGGGACGTACTATTTTTATAGGCTTTTTATTTCAAACTTGTCTTTTCTGTCAACTTTTTAATAAAACCATATTAGCGTGTTCTATACTATTTTGGGCATTTTAGATGGTTTCACCACGGAATGTAAAGGACAAATGCTGGTTTCGCCCTTCTCTGTAGATCTAAAAAGTCGTAGAGCTGGGGTTTGGGCTCGTTTTTATTTCGCGCAAAGTCGCAAAGGCGCTAAATTTCTCTTTTGGCGGGTTTGTTTCTCTTTTATCACTAACATTTCTTATGAAAACTACTGCCCTAGCCCCGATAGGAATAGAAATCCTTTTGTGCCGGTCCCGATAGCTATCGGGAGGCACAAAGGATTGTAGTGCATAGCAGGAAATAGCTCCTAACCTTTATGAAATTCC
>NZ_JAJMOX010000051.1 GCF_020991455.1 Flavobacterium sp. JAS | reverse complement strand
CATCCTAGCGGGGTGCAAATGTAACATGCAAATGTAACATCCATTTTCAATTCTCACAAGCTTTTTCTAATCTTTTTTTGAAAATAAATTTTCAATTTGATTATCTTTTCTTGTCAGTCTATCAGTGAACGTCATCGTTGTTGCGGGTGCAAAAGTAGCGAGTTTACTCTCTTAAACAATACCTTTTCTGAACTATTTTTGATCTTTTTTCGAAACTTTTTCTTAACATTCTGATAACAGCAAACTTAGCATTTCATGCTTTTTATAATTTATAAGACTTTTCTTTCGCTTGTTGCATTTATTACAATTGTACTACTATGGGACGTACTGTTTTTATGGACTTTTTATTCCAAACTTGTCTTCTCTGTCAACTTTTTAATAAAACCATATTAGCGTATTCTATACTATTTCGGGCATTTTGAATGATTTTAGCACGGAATGTAAAGGATAAATACTGGTTTTGCCCTTCTCTGTAGATCTAAAAAGTCGTAGAGCTGGGGTTTGGGCTCGTTTTTATTTCGCGCAAAGTCGCAAAGGCGCTAAGTTTTCTCTTTTGGCGGGTTTGTTTCTCTTTTATCACTAACATTTCTTATGAAAACTACTGCCCTAGCCCCGATAGGAATAGAAATCCTTTTGCTTTTTCCTTTAAAAAGCAAAAGATTGTAGTGGATAGCAGGATTAAGCTCCTAATCATTATT
>NZ_JAJMOX010000050.1 GCF_020991455.1 Flavobacterium sp. JAS | reverse complement strand
AAAGCCTTGCCGGGTGTAGAAGGAGAAGACCTTATCAGAAATCAATATGTAGCTCCCAGAAATGAAACTGAGCAAAAGCTGGCTGCCATATGGCAGGAAGTACTTGGAATTGAAAGAATTGGAGTAACAGATAACTTTTTTGAATTAGGCGGACACAGTTTATCTGTAGCTCAGGTAGTGAACAGAATCCATAAACAATTTGGAAAAACAATCGCTATTAAATTGTTTTTTGCAAATCCAACCATTGAAAAATTAAGCAAAGAGCTGCAGGAGAGTGAATATATCGCGATCCCAAAGGCACCTGAAAGCGAATCTTATCCCTTAACGGATTCTCAAAGACGATTATGGATAATGAGCCAGTTAGAAGGCGGTTCGCTGGCGTATAATATGCCCGGAGCAGTTACGCTAAAAGGAAATATAGAGATCAATAAATTCGAAGAATCGTTTAAGCTTTTATTACAACGTCATGAAATACTAAGAACGTATTTCAAAGCAGATAATCAGGGTGATATCAGACAATATATTATCCCAAGCGAACAATTGGATTTTAAGATATCGATTGAAGACTTCAGTTTTACAGAAAACCAACAAGAAGCCATTGCGAAGTATATAGAAGAAAGGAACCATGAGATCTTTGATTTAGAACAAGCACCTCTTATAAGAGCTTCGCTTCTTAAGTTAAAAGAACAGGAGTATGTGTTCTTTTTATCAATGCATCATATCATTGGAGACGGCTGGTCTATGGAACTTC
>NZ_JAJMOX010000005.1 GCF_020991455.1 Flavobacterium sp. JAS | reverse complement strand
ATTTCTGTTCTTCTTCAGCCAATAGCGGAAGCATTACTTCTTCCACTTCCGTAAGCGGAGTAAGCTATCAGTTGTATAATTCTTCAAATGCAGTTGTTCAAGCAGCTAAAACCGGTACGGGAAGTGGTCTAACATGGAGTAATCTTTCTGGAGGAACAGGCTATTATGTAATTGCCACGGGTGCAGCTCCAACGAATTGTGCCGCCACAAGCAGCCCAGTAAATGTAGTACAGAATCAAACTCCAGTTTTACTCATTACGCCTCCAGCTGCTCCTTGTACTCCGGGTACAGCTGATCTTACCGCAGCTGCAGTTACGGCCGGAAGCACATTACCTACCGGAACTACACTCAGCTATTGGCGAACCTATGATAGCAACACAGGTTTGTCAGGAGAATTAACTCTCGCAACTACTCCTCCTAAGAATGCTGTTAGCGCAGGGACTTATTGGATTAAAGCAACATCACCTGCTGGATGCACAGATATTGAATCTGTAACAATTGCAGTAAACAATTGTGGCGGAGCAATCTATGCAACCGCAACAACTTGTAGCAATTTCCTTTCGGGTGTAAATACATTGGATAAAATATGTTATACTGTGTCTAAAAAGGGTAATAAATCATATGTCTCTAATGCTACTCCGGGAGTGTTCTTCTATTATGCGAAAATAGTAGCGCCTTCAACCAGTTTTACAGTGAATATACTAGAGTTTATTACAGCTCCGAGTGGGTTCAAACTTTTCACAATAAATCAAAATCAGGTATTCGCTTTTGATGCGAATTGTAACAAAATTGCAACAGGTTCTGAATCTCCAAAAGGATCCGGTCAGGGAGTTATCACAGTTAATAATGTTAAGATAGGTGATTTGATTGTTATTTCTGTTAAATATGATGTTAAGTCAATACTTAACTCTACTTTTTCTGGTACAGGACCAAATTATCAGGCCTATTTCATTTCTAAAATTGGCAGTACTGTATTAGGTGACACAGCAGGAAATATTCCGGTTAATAATTGTTCAGTTTCAACCGCTGCTGCGACAACAGTAGCCAGTGCGCCGACAGAAACAACGACAACCAGTAAAACAACCGATACTAGTTTTATCGCATATCCAGTTCCTTTCAAAGATCAACTTACGATCAAGTACAAATTTGATTACAAATCTGATGTAAAAATTGAGGTGTTTAATGTACTGGGTACTTTAGTGTTTACTAAGCATGATGCCGATGGCTATTTGAACAAAGAGGTTCTTCTAGACCTTACAAATACAGATCAACAGGGACTTTACATTGTGAAAGTATCTACCAATCGAGGTAGTAGTACGAAAAAAGTAATTTCTTCTAGATAATTCAACAAATAATTTTAATCGAAAAGCATCCGCCACAAACGGATGCTTTTTTATGGAGTGTAGTGTCTGCGGACAGTACTAAACAACCGATTAGGATATGTTTAGTGCAAGAGGGGGTACCGGACAAAAACGCCCCGCAATTCCCTGACTAGAGGAAGTGGAATTGATGGGCGAGGGCATCAACCCACTGCTATGGGTTCTGAAAAATTTACAGTTGCCAGAAATTTATTAGTTACTGAGAAAATCGATGTTGAAGATTACAATCTTATGAAAATTGAATACAATGCTATTATTAGTAAGCCGGAAAAAGAGATTGGAAATGTCTGAGACTTTGCGTATTTTTTTTTTTTGCTTCTTAGAAATTCTACACCTGATAAAAGTCTCTCGATTTTTTATTGTTAGTTCTTATTTTTCCTTGATTATTTTATATTCAGGAAACAATATTCTAAGTAATAAATTTAAAGCAGGAAAATGTTATTTTCAAACATTTAAAAATAAATAAATTAACGGTTTGAATCCAGTCAAGGTAACTCTACGAGACATTCAAATCACTTTTATATTATGGTCAAATATAAATAAAGCAAAAAAAAATCCCATTTTGTTAGAAATGGGATTTTAATTTTGTGACGGTTACTAAACAATTTACAAACCATTTTATGAATGATTTAAAGAAATTGGCTTATTTTGAAGTGAATTTGTAAGATAATTGTTTTGAATTTTGATTAAGAGGAGGTTTGTATGTCTTGTTAAGGTTAAATGTTAAAACATATGAATTTTGTAAATTTATTAAGTTGTAATAGCATTTGATAAATTTCTCGATAATAAATTTAGTAGCTATTAGTAAACTTTCGTTATCATTTCATCTATAGGTAAACGAACTTTTTTCGTAGCTGCCATATAGTCTTTTTCCGAATCACGGTATCCTAAAGCAAGGATAACTGTAGAATGCAACCCTTTTTCTTTCAAACCCAAAACCTCATCGATAGTGGCGGCATTAAATCCTTCGATAGGAGTGGCGTCCACTTTCAATTCTGCTGCTGCAATAAGTGCTGTTCCTAATGCAATATAAGCCTGTTTGGCCGCCCAAAGGGCTTTTTGTTCTGCGTTGATAGCGCTAAAATAGGAATGCAGTCCATTTCTAAATCCTGATAAGGCACCAGCATCAAGACCTCTTTGCTTTTCAGTCATTGCCATATAATCGTCAATGTAAGTCGAAGACATGTCAGTGAACGCAGCAAAAACCAACAAATGAGAGCAAGAGCTAATCTGTCCATTATACGAATCAGCACCTAATTTCTTTTGAATTTCCGGGTTGCTTACAACAAAAACACGGTAAGATTGCAGACCACAAGAAGATGCTGAAAGATTTATAGCCTCTAAGATCTGATCGATCTTTTCTTCTGTTACTTTAATATTATTGTAAGCTTTTGTGGCGTAGCGCCATTTTAAATTTTCTATCAAATTCATTGCTATGTCTATCTTAATTTTTGGCAAATATAAATGATATTGTTTTCTTTTTCGAGTTTTTGAAGTGTTCTGGGAAACTCCAAATCAATCATCTTAGGTTACTAAAGAATATTTATCTGTTTTCATTCATTATTATATTTGTTTATAGATTAATAATCTTTAAAAATACATGTTAAAAGAATAATTAACTGAATTTATGTGTAAATAAAAATATTTAATCTTTTATATTCAAATTTGCAGGGTAAAAAAACTAAACATTATCATCAGATGAAAGCAAACATACAAGAAGATAGGGGAATAAACGAAAAGCAGAATAATGAAAACACCCAGAATACAATCCAGAATGATTTTGCATTCACACTAAAGAGCACTTGTTTAGATGAAAACTATCACCCCTCAAGTGAAACGCGTTTGACAACCAATTTTGCAAATCTGGCCAGAGGAGGTAATCGCCAACAAAACTTACGTAATGCATTAAATATGATTAACAATCGATTCAATGCATTGGCTCATTTTGATAATCCAAAAGCTGATCGTTACCTTGTAGGACTTGAAATCATCACAGTAACGATGAGTATTGATGATAAGAATGGTATTAACAATCTGCCGTTGATTGAAGTTTTAAAAACGAATATTTTTGACCACAAGACTAGCCAGCGTATCGAAGGTATTGCCGGAAATAATTTTTCGTCTTATGTTCGTGATTATGATTTCAGTATTTTATTGATCGAGCACAATAAAAATAAAGCTAATTTTTGTATTCCTGAAAATTTTGGTGATTTGCACGGAAAACTTTATAAGTGTTTTGTCAATTCAGCCACTTATAAAGAGCACTTTAAGATGTCACCGATCATTTGTCTAAGTGTATCGAGCAACAAAACTTATACTCGTACTGAGTATCAGCATCCGGTTCTGGGTTTTGAGTATCTGCAGGATCATTATTCTATCACTGATGAATATTTCTCTAAAATGGGCTTAAAAGTTCGTTTTTTCATGCCTTCGAATAGTGTGGCACCGATGGCCTTTTATCATTCCGGAGACCTGCTTGCTGATTATACTGATCTTGGACTAATCAGCTCAATCAGCACAATGGAGACTTTCCAGAAGATTTATCGCCCTGAAATTTACAATGCAAATTCAGTGGCTGGGAAAATCTATCAACCTAATCTTAAACAGGAAGATTATTCACTGACTCGCGTGGTTTATGACCGCGAAGAGCGCAGTCGATTGGCCGTTAAACAGGGTAAATATGCAGAAAAGCATTTCATTAAGCCTTACAAAAGTCTCCTGGAACAATGGTCTGCTAATTTTACCCTTTAATTGATTACAACGCATTAAAATTATACTATTATGAAGAAATTATTATTACCCACCTCTATTGTTGGAAGTTTACCCAAACCTGCCTGGCTTGCACCACCCGAAAAACTTTGGTCACCATGGAAATTAGAAGGCGATCAGCTACTTGAAGGGAAACAAGACGCTTTACGTATTTCTTTGCAGGAACAGCAATTGGCAGATCTAGATATTATTTGTGACGGCGAGCAGACACGTCAGCATTTTGTAACGACTTTTATCGAGCATTTAAGCGGTGTAGATTTTGAAAATCGTAAAACAGTAAAAATCCGTAACCGTTATGATGCGAGCGTTCCAGTGGTTGTAGGTGAGATTGCACGTCAAAAAGCAGTTTTTGTTGAAGATGCTAAATTTTTACGTAAACAGACTAATAAGCCTATAAAATGGGCATTGCCAGGCCCGTTGACAATGGTAGATACCTTGTACGACGACCATTATAAAAGCCGGGAAAAATTGGCGTGGGAATTTGCGAAAGCACTCAATGAAGAAGCAAGAGAACTTCAAGACGCAGGGGTAGATATTATCCAGTTTGATGAACCTGCATTTAATGTGTTCTTTGATGAAGTAAACGATTGGGGAATGGCAGCATTAGAAAGAGCCATTGAAGGTTTACACTGTCAAACTGCTGTTCATATTTGCTATGGTTATGGAATACAGGCAAATACTGATTGGAAAAAGACATTAGGTTCAGAGTGGCGACAATATGAAGAAATTTTTCCGAAAATTCAAAAATCTAAAATTGATGTGGTGTCTTTAGAATGTCACAACTCCAATGTGCCTTTAAATTTAATGGAACTTGTTCGCGGTAAAAAAGTAATGGTCGGTGCCATTGATGTGGCAACCAACACTATCGAAACACCAGAAGAAGTAGCTGCTACCCTGCGTAAAGCTCTTGAGTTTGTAGATGCCGAAAATCTTTATCCTTCTACAAACTGCGGTATGGCACCGTTATCTAGAGATGTAGCCAGAGGCAAGTTAAGTGCTTTAAGCGCAGGAGCAGAAATTATACGTAAAGAACTTGGGATTTAGTCTCAATATATTAATAATGAATTCCGTGCCTCCACGGAGGAATAATACTTAAAACACATTGAAGAAATTATTAGAAGTATTAAAAAAAGCAGGTTTCGACGGTTTCCTGTTAATGATAGCCACCATGATTCTGATGGCTTATTTTTTGCCAAAGCCAGGCATGGTCAAAGAACCTGTTTCGCTGGAGGAGATTGCCAATGCTGGCGTTTCCTTGATTTTCTTGTTTTATGGCATGCGACTGAGTGTTGAGAAACTAAAAGCTGGACTTTCCAACTGGAAAATGCACATTGTCGTCCAGTTGACAACCTTTTTATTTTTTCCGCTCATTGTTTTGGCATTTCGCCCGTTGTTTGTCAATAACGGCTTCGAGTTGCTTTGGCTGGGTGTATTTTTTCTGGCAGCATTGCCGTCCACAGTTTCCTCTTCGGTGGTCATGGTTTCCATTGCTAAGGGAAACATTCCCGCAGCCATTTTCAATGCAAGCATTTCCAGTTTGATAGGAGTAGTGGTTACGCCGCTCTGGGTTGGGCTGTTTATAGCTTCTGCAACAGGTGATTTTGATGTCACTCAAATCGGCTTAAAGTTGATTCTGCAAGTCTTGCTGCCTGTCATAATTGGCATAAGCCTCAATTCCCGTTTCGGCGCCATTGCCGAAAAATACAAGAAACAGCTCAAATATTTCGATCAGACAGTTATTCTAACGATTATTTACACGTCGTTTTGCAAGTCATTTTCCGAACATCTTTTTGAAGGCTTCACCGCCCTTGAACTTGCTGGACTCGCTGCAGGGATGATGGCGTTGTTTTTTGCCGTATTCTTTTGTGTCGGACTACTGAGCCGCCTGCTTGGTTTTTCAGATGAAGACCGTATTACTGTCTTATTCTGCGGGTCTAAAAAGTCATTGGTACACGGCACCGTTATGTCAAAAGTACTTTTTCAGCACAGTACTATCACCGGCATCGTATTGCTGCCGCTCATGCTTTACCATGCCTTGCAATTGATTGCCGCTAGTATCATCGCTCAGGGTATGGCTCGACGAAAAGAAGTTGCATAGATAGACTCTTTATGTAACTTATTCTATGTCATTCTATAAAATATTACCTTTAAGATTTTTATACTGTAAAAGTATATTTTGCAGGTTGTTATGTTTTTAATTTGTTTAAAATAAGATTTTTGTGTTGTTTTTAATTGCATTTGAAGAATTTTATTCTAATTTAGAAATAAATTAAAATAAAATTCAAAGTAAAAAATTTTATGGAACAAATAGACGATATTGATCTTCAGTTATTAAATATACTTCACGATAATTCTAAATACACTGTAAAAGAGCTTGCTAAAATGGTAAATCTTTCGGCATCACCTGTTTTTGAGCGAATTAAAAGATTGGAAAACAATGGTTATATTAAAAAATATATTGCCCTGCTTGATGCAGAAAAATTAAACAGAGGGTTTATTGTTTTTTGTAATATCAAACTTAAACAGCACGATCGTAATATCGGGAATCAATTTGTTAGTGATATTATGAAAATAGAAGAAGTTGTAGAATGTTATAATATCTCAGGTGATTACGATTTTTTAATGAAAGTTTCTGCCAAAGACATGAAGCATTATCAGGATTTTGTGTTTAATAAATTGGGATCAGTTGAAAGTATAGGGAGTACCCAAAGTACCTTTGTTATGTCAGAGATAAAAAATCTCTACGGATAGTTCCGCAATGGTTTATTTATTTGAAATTCGCCTTAGCTTTTTTGACAGAAAATGTATTAAGTCCATTTTGGAATTATTTTATATTTAACATCAAAAAACTGCGTAAATCAAAAGAGAAAAAAAACTCTATATTTCTTAACGGGATTTCGAACCATCGTCCGACTTCGATTAAATCTCTAACAATACCACTTTAAGACTGTTTATTTCAAACAGACTAGGGATTTCTTGTGAAAAAAATCGAACCATGAAATTTTAGGTTGTATAGGCTTGAAAAATCTACATATTCGTGCAAAAAAAAAGAGACAACTATTAATTAGTTGTCTCTTTTTGTGACCTCTAGTTTACAATTTACAAACCATTTTATGAATGATTTAAAGAAATTGGCTTATTTTTAAGTAAATTTATAAGACAATTATCAAAAGCGGTTTGTATGTATCGTAGGGGTTAAATGTTAAAACATGTTAAATCATAAAAATCTCTAATTTTTCAAAGAGCAAATTCTAATTAATTTAAAGTAAAAATCAACTATAGTATAAATTAGATTGGTCTTTTGTAAACTGTTACATCATCTACCCACATCATTACAGTTGAAAATAAATTGATTTTATTAGGATCTATAAAATTGGAATCTTTTGATCCCACATTTAGATTAAATATAATCGAGTGTGGCCCGAAATTATTTAAGTTAAGATTGCCAACACTACTGTTTGTATACGTCGAAACCGTTACATTATCAACCTTTATAGTTACGGTTACTACATTGTCTTTCATTTTCCAAAAAGATTCATATAAATGCCATCCGCCATTTCCGTTTATATCAAAATTACCCGGATAGTTTCTTTCGGCAGAATTTCCTAATTGGTTTGATCCGCTAGAAGTTCCATAAAAAAGATTTGAAGTAAAACGACTTGCATTAGGCGCAAAAGAATAACCTTCCATGATATCAATTTCTCCTTTTGTTGGCCAGCCATTTTGCTGCACAGACCAGAAGGCAGGCCAGGCGCCGTAAGTTTGTGTGAAAGACTTGTAAGTTCCTCCATCCATCGCTACTAGTTTAATATTGGCAGAAAGCATATACTCTGTATTATTTTCAGGCTTATATTGATAATTAGAAGAAATGAATCCGGATTGATATTTGTATGTGCTCAATTTTGTAGTCTTGATTTCCAAACATTGTTTTCCATCTCTCCATTGCGTAGTTGGTACTGAGCTGGCATAGTCACAATACCAGGAATTATAATCTGCTCGTTGCTCTTTTGTCCATTGTGACAGATTGGAACCTACATCAAATGTATCTTCAAATTGTTTGACCCATGGCGCGGCGGCTACTTTGCTTGTACTGGTTTTTGTACTTGCACTTGCTGATTGATCTTTTGCTGTTGGGGTTGCATCATCTGCACAGGAAGTAAATCCTAAACCTAATACACATGTCACTGTTAACGCTAACAAATTTAATTTTTTCATAATTTAATTTTTTGGTTTATTAATAGTTGAAGTAAAGTATTATAGTTTTAAAAAATTTAATTTAAGCCTTCCAGAAATCCAGTATGAGAGCTTTTAATTGCAAAATTTGAATCGTACAATAAAGGCCAGTCATTTCCTGGGTGGTTAAGTTCTGTGCTAAACGGAATCCAGGATTCATTATCTTTCATTCCCCAAACGGTTAAGGCATATTTATTTGCTGCAGGAAGTGCATTATAAAGTTTTACAATCTCTTTGTATTTTTCTTTTTGAGCCAGTCTTCTTTCATTTGTAAAAGTTGAAATGTCATTTGATTGATTCACTTGTATATCCAATTCTGAAACATGGATTTTCAGCCCTTTTGCTACAGCTTTGTTAAGATCAGTTTCGATTTGAGCTTTTGTTGGAGTTAAATAAGTGTTATGCATTTGAAAACCAAGACCATCAATAAGATTGCTTGCTTTTAAATCATCAACAATGCTAAAAACTTTGTCTTGTTTTGGAGCATTAGTTGAAGTTGCATAATCATTATAAAACAACAATAATGAGTTATCGCCAGTAGCAGTTGCTGCATCTTTTGCCCATTTAAAACAATCTTTTACATAATTGGCTCCCATTCGTTGCAGAAAAATAGTATTTCTCATAGCACCGCCATTATCATCTACGGCTTCATTAACCACATCCCAGGATTTTACTTTTCCTGCATAATGAGTAACGACATCTGTAATGTATTTTTTTACTTCGGCAGTAAATTCGGCATCAGTACCAGAGAAATCTTTTAACCATTGTGGCACCGAATTATGCCATACCAAAGCATGACCGTGAACATTAATTCCATTAGCATTTCCGTAAGCAACAATTTTATCCGCTACAGTCCAGTTGTAAACACCACTTGCGGTAGAAATCTGATCCATTTTCATTTCGTATTCGGCAGAAATACTGCTGAATTCATTTTTCAAAATAATGTCATAAGGACTTCCAGTAGTTAATTGCGAAGCTTTTATTGCCATCCCTATAAAAAATGGATTAGCCAATTTATTTGCTTTTACTTTTAAGAATGTAGGATCTTCAGGAATGTTGCTTGTACCAGTAGTTACAACGCTAATAACATTGGAATAACCCGAAGTTTCTGTTTCATTTTTTGCTCTAACTCGGTAATAATATTGCGTGCCTCCGGTTAAACCTACTACAACTTCGTTTAAATCTGTAACTTCTTTTGCATTATAATTTGGGACAAAAGTGGCAAAATTTTCAGTTGTTGAAACATCCAAAAGATAGCTTTTTGCATGTGAAACGTAATTCCATTTTGCTCTAAAACCTGCATCGTTCACGTCTTTTGGTGCGTTTGCAACAGGCGCTTCTAAAGTATTAGCTGCTATGTTGTCTTCTTTTGAACAAGAATTCAAAAAGAAGAAGATACCAGTCAACATTAGTAAAAATTTAATTTTCATACTGTATTTTATTATAGAATATCCTTTTGTGATTGTGAATATTCTCATTTATAATTTCTGTTTTATTATACTTTTAAAAAAGAGGTCGCTTTTGACCACAACCTCTTTTTTAAGTTTAAAAATTAAAATGCAAACCATTCATTATTGGTAGCGAATTTTAATGTTATCATATTTTATTACGCTAGGATTTGGTGTATCTCCCTGAGCGATTCCGACTTTAATTTCATTGATTTTAGAAGGATCTAATGTTGCGGCCGTATTCGAACCAAATCCGTAATTATCTTTAAAATCAGTCAATAATATGGTCTTTGTGGTCCAGTTTACATCGGTTACTTTAAAGTTATAGCCATAATTTACACCATCAATAGTATTTAATTGAATAGCAAATTGAGCACCCACAACATTTGCACTTACATCAATATCAATAAATGTTTTTGAAGCATCATTATTAGAAGCGCTTAAGAAACTAGCTCCACCGCCAGCGCTGCTTCCGTTGTAACCGTTTGCTGTAGAACCTGCCCATGATAGTGTTGCATAATTGCCTGTTGCGCCGCCTGTAGTATTAGCGTTAAAACTATCGATATCGCCATAAGCAGTCCAATCACGTCTGCTGCCGTTTCCGTCAAAATCAGACACAAGAACTACAGTTGCAAAATTGATTGTTTTTTTTGCGGAACCTCCCGGTGTAGTAACCACAAGCTCTGATCCTGAAACTGCATCTGATGGTAAACCGATGATAATTGAGGTAGATGATTTTAGGGTATAACTCAGTGTTTTTCCGCCCAAAGTGATCGAAGAAATATTATAAAACCAAGTACCTTCAATCTCCAATGGAAATCCCGGAGTTGCAACAACCGGAATTGTTTTTGTGATAGTGGGAACTGGCTGTAAAATCTCAATGTTTTTGGTTACTGATCCTGCTGCTGTTATAAATGTAATGGGTTGTACACCAAATCTGCTTCCTAGTTTTTCATCAAAGGGAATAGTAAAAATGAACGCTTTATCTGAATTATAGTTTGGATTGAAACTGATATCAATTTTGTTATCCAGCGTGATTTTTTTTAATCCTTTTAAACCTTCGCCTTCAACTCTGACTTTATTCAATGGAAAAGCCTGATTCAATAGATCTCCCGGTTCAGCAACCATTGCATCTATATTTGCACTGGTCGAATCGTCATTTTGGCAAGCTGTAAAAGATGCCAATGCCAAAAGAATTATAATTCTATATGTTATTTTCTTAATCATAGTAAAAGTTAGTTAAAGTTAAAAGGAACCGGAGGCTCTAATAATGATGGATTAGTATCAATAGCAGATTGCGGTAATGGCAGTTCAAAATAGTTGCTTCCCGGAGTTATCTTTCTGGAAACCAATTCTGTTCTGGCGTCATCAGAATAAAAACCAACTTCTTGCTGTGAAATAATTGCTGTTGCTTCAGCCAGGCCTCGACGTTTTAAATCGAAGAAATATTGTCCTTCAAGTGCAAATTCAATTCTTCTTTCGTTAAATAAATCATCTCTTGTAAGTACTGTTTTTGCAGGTAATCCTGCTCTTAGTCTCACTTCATTGAAAGAGCTTAAAGCAGCTGCAGAAGTAGTTGAACCGGCTCCTGCTAAAAGCGCCTCAGAATTCATTAATAAAACATCAGAATATCTAAGTATAATGGTGTTTTGTGACGTTCTCATAAAAAATACATCGTTTCTTTCGGCCGCAGAACCTACAATATACTTTCTGAAATTAGCCGCAGTCGAGGAGTATATTTTTTTATACCTGAAACCTCCTTGATTTTTTAATAACTCAGGATAAAAGTCGCCATCTGTCATGATTGTGCTCTTTTTTCTGATATCGTTTGGCTCAAAGCCGCTTTGCAATGAAATAGAAGGAAGGTAAACTCCCCAACCGTCTCCACCACCTGTTATTCCGGTGCCTCCTGGAACTATATAAGCCTGATTTGTATTTTGAGTTCCCCATTCTGTAGCAACAGCTTTCCATTGCAAGGCAAACATACTTTCGGCACTATTGTTATTCTCCGGACTGCTAAATAAGTTTCCGTAATCGGAAATCAAAGTATATTGATTTCCGATAATTTTCTGAGTTAACGCAGCACATTCTCCATATTCGTTTAACGTTAAATGCACTTTTGCAAGAATCCCCATTGCTGCAAATTTGGTAACATATCCTTTTTTTACTGAAGTTGCAGGCAAATTTTCAATGGCATATTCTAAATCTTGTTTGATGAATTTGTAAACATCTGTAACAAGATTTCTTTTTGGTTGTGCCGCCGTTCCTGCTTTATTAATAATTGGTACAGCACCAAAGCTTCTTACCAAATAGAAATAGGCATTGGCTCTCATAAATCTTGAAATTGCGATAGCATTTTTATAAGATGCTTCAGGCAATTCGCTTTTTCTGTCTTCAACCAAACTCATTAAATTATTGGATTGATCGATAACCGAAAACAACGAAACGTATCCTTCTGTCAGGATTGGATTTTGTGAGGTTACCTGAGCATCTTTAAATTGAGCATAAGCACCATCAAATGTAAAAGCGTTTCCGGCATACATATCTCCAACGGCAATTAGGAATTTATCATTAAAAGTAAACCAGGGTTTGAAATATAAACTCTCAGCGATTCCGTCAAAAGCGGTAACTCCTTCCGGTAAATCGCCCGGCGTTAATTGATTTTCAGATGGTGCATCCAAAAAATCATCAGAACAGGAAAACAAAGACAGCAATGGTATTAGCATTCCCATCATAAAAAGTTTAAAAAGTTTTTTCATGACTATTATTTTTTATTTTAATGACTATGAATCATTAAGTTAATTGTATTTTTATCAATTTTAGAATTCTAAATTTAAACCCATTGAAGTAGTTCTTGGCACTGGATAACGTCCCAGATCAATACCGCTAAGCGTTATATTTTGATCTAAATTTCCTAAAGCAGGGTCAAAACCGGAGTATTTTGTCCATGTGTATAAGTTTTGGACATTGACATACAATCTAACTTTAGATATAATAGAATTTTTGAATATCTGACTTGGTAAATCATAGCCCAAAGAAACATTCTGAATTCTCAAATAAGAACCATCTTCAACAAATCTGTTTGAGATTCTTCCATTACCATTTGGATCATTAAGTGTAATTCTTGGTTCATTTGTGTTTTCGTTTACTCCCGGTTCAAAAGCATTTAAAGCCCTTGTACTCACGTTTGCAAATCGATCTCCAAATCCAGGATAAATACCATCAGTGTAATGACGTGTAAAATTGTAGATTTCGTTCCCTTGACTTCCGGTTAAAACAACAGATAAACTAAAGTTTTTATACTTGAAGTTATTGGTAAATGAATAAGTAAAATCAGGGATTGCGCTTCCTATAGCTTTCTGATCTTTAGCATCAATTTTTCCATCACCATTAAGATCTTTAAAACGAATATCACCAATTCCTGTTCCCGTTTCCTGAGTTGGTCCTGCGGCTAATTCTGCAGCATTTTTAAATAAACCGTCCGTAACATATCCGTAGAATTGTCCCACTGGCTGACCTTCTGTAGTTCTGGTCACGTTATATAAGTCGAATTGTACTTTTCCTAATAAAGATTTACCAGCTCCTTGAAAACTGGTTAATTCATTATCATATTTTGAAAAAATAATGGTACTGTCCCATGTAAAATTTTCGGTAACAATATTTCTTGTATTCAAGGTAAGTTCGACTCCTTTAGTTTCAATTTCACCCGTATTCAAATAATAATTAAGTGCACTTTGATTTGACTCGTCATTGATTTGTTTGGTTAGGAAATTAGAAGAATGTTTAACGTAATAATCAAAATCTAATTTTACTCTGTTATTAAGCATTCCTAATTCAAAACCAACATCAAAAGATTTAAGTGATTCCCATTTAATATTTGGATTACCTAAATTATCAATTGTTGGAGACACGCCTCCAAATGGAGATGCAGTCAATGAAAGAATGGTTTGGTATCTGTTTGCCGGAATATTTTGATTTCCAACCGAACCGTAACCTGCTCTAAATTTTAAATAATTTACTGTAGACGATAAAGGCTCAAAAAACTTTTCGTTACTAACTGTCCAACCTGCAGCAAATGATGGGAAATAACCCCATTTATTATTAGGTCCAAAGTTCGAAGAAGCATCTGCTCTTAAAGAAGCTGAAAATGAATATCTGTCAGAAAAGCTATAGTTTAATCTCGAAATATAAGAAGTCATAGACCATCTGCCAGAACCATTTCCGTTAACGGCGGTATCGATATCGCCTATATTTAAGTTGGTAAAATCTTTACTTAAAAAATCACCTGATCTGTAACCGCTTAAATATTCGTATTGACTTTCTTGCGCTTCCTGACCCAGCAAAAAGGTAAAATTGTGTTTCTCGTTAAAGGTTTTATTATAAGTCAAATAGTTTTTTAAACTCCAATAAAAGCTTTGATCCTGTTGTTTGAATGATTTGTTCAAAAGTTCAGACACATTTCCTAAAGTATAGGCAGGCGCAAAAGAGCTGCTTTTTGCAAAATTTAAATCATATCCTAATTCAGATCTAAAAACTAATCCTTTGGTAAGAGTGAAATCAGCATATACATTTCCGTTGACTTTATAACGGTCTGTTTTTGCGTTGTTGTATTCTGATAATGCAATTGGATTGGTCGCCTCATTTGCCGAAGAACCTAAACCACTTGTAGGGCCTGCAAAAGAACCATCAGCATATCTAACGGGTAATTCCGGAGATTGTCTTAACGTATTCATTACTAAACCACCTCTGTCGTCGTTTCGAACTACTTGTTGAGATGATTTACTAATTGACATATTGTTACCAATTTTAAGCCATGATTTTACAGTTGAATCTATGTTTAATCGCATGGACATTCTGTTGAAATCAGAGTTTAGAACAATTCCTTCCTGATCAAAATAATTCAAAGAAGTATAATATCTTGTTCCTTCTTTTTCACCTGAAAATGATATTTGATGGTTGTACATTGTAGCAGTTCTAAAAAGTTCGTCCTGCCAGTTTGTTCCATTTCCTAATAAATCAGGTTTTTGATATTGATATGGAATTGGCTCACCATTTAATTTGAAAATTTTAGCCTGATAAGTCGCATATTGAGGCAGGTTTAAAACATCAACTGAATTTGTTACTTGCTGAGTTCCCATGTACGTTTCATAGGCAAAAGTCGATTTTCCTTTTTTTCCTTTTTTAGTTGTAATCAAAACAACACCATTTGCACCATTTGCACCATATATTGCTGTTGATGATGCATCTTTTAGAATATCAATAGTTTCGATATCCGAAATATTCAATCCTGATAAAGCTGAGTTTTTAGTTTGTCCGTTTCCTCCGCCTAATGCGCTAAATGAAAATGAATCGTTGTTTTTGTCCGCAAAGACCGGAGTTCCGTCAATTACATATAAAGGTTCATTTCCGTTAATAGAAGTAATTCCCCTAATTTGAACCGAAATTCCTCCTCCCGGTGTACCGGAATTTTGAGTAACATTTACACCCGCGGCTTTACCCACAAGAGCCTGATCGATAGAAGTAAAAGGTTTGTCCTGAATTTCAGAAGCTTTGATGGAAGAAATTGCTCCATTTACATCTTTCCTTTTTGAAGTTCCGTAACCAATTACGACTACTTCATTTAATTTTTCAAGGTCATTAACCATATTGACTTTCATCACTGATTTTGTGTCTGCTGGCATAGACACATTTTTGTAACCGATATAACTAAAGATCAATGTACTTTTTGGCTCTACATTGTTTAAGACAAAACCTCCGTCAAAATCGGTGGTTGTTGCATTTTTTGTTCCTTGTACTATTACACCAACACCGGGTAAGCCGAGTCCTCCTGATGTTACTTTTCCTTTAACAGTTTGAGCAAAGAAAAAATTTCCCCACATACATACTATTAAACATAATAGTTTTTTGAATGTTCTTTTCTGCATAAAAATTGGTCGATTAAGTTAGTTTAGTTTTTATTGTAAAATATTCAATAGAAGGGTCTTTTTGCATGCTCAAAATTGGAGTCATGAGAAGAAAACTTTTTCTTAAATATTTCTTAACGAAAGTAAAATCTAGTGGGGTGCTATTGTAGAACAGATGAAGCATATTCTGCAACAAATGATGCAAAAAAAAGGCTAAACACGGCATTATTGCTAAATAGAGGCAATTGAGGCATTAAAAGAGATACTGAGATATTGCTAGAAAAATTACTTAAAAACTATAGTTTGTCTAAAAAAAAGAAATAATATTTTATATATGTTCATTTTTGTTTCCAATTAATTAGGATGCTTTTTGAAAAAAATGACTTACAAAAAAAAAGAGCCTCAATTTTTTATATCGAAGCTCTTTTTTAACTGTATTTTGTATTTAAAGGTATATTTTTGACACTTATTCTTTTGTCTTTTTTTCTTGTGTAGGCAAATGTCCGTATTTAATTTTATAACACTTGGTGAAATAGGAGGGAGAAGTAAATCCTACTTTATAGCTAATTTCGTTGATGTTATTATTTCCTTTTTCGATCAATTGTTTTGCTTTTTCTAATCGTACATTTCTAATAAACTCATTAACCGAAACGCCTGTTAATGTTTTTATTTTTCGATACAACTGACTTCTGCTTAGGAAAATTTTAGAAGATAGAAGTTCTACCGTTAATTCAGGTTCGCTAATGTTTTCGTTGATAAAATGCAGGATTTTTTGAATGAAATCATTATCGAGCGAAGTTGTTTTTTCTTTGCCATCTTTGGTGATTCCGCTATAAAACTTCTTAAACATGATTTGCCTGCTTGTAATAAGCTGCGCCAGACTCGATTTTAGAATATCTAATTCAAATGGTTTGCTCAAATACATATCAGCACCGGAATCTATGCCTTCTAAACGGTCTTTTACCATTGCTTTTGCCGAGAGCATTAATAACGGAATGTGGCTTGTTTTTAAATCGCCTTTTATGTTTTTACACAATTGTAATCCATCCATTACAGGCATAATAACGTCTGTAATGATTAAATCCGGTAATTTCTGAACCGCAAGTTCATAACCTTTCTGACCATTTTCCGCTGCAATAACCTTATATAATTTGCTGAGTTCATGCTTGAGATAATTTCTTAGTTCAGGATTGTCTTCAACAATTAAAACAGTATAGGGTTTTGCAGTTTCGACAACATCATTTTCAATAGTTTGATTTGTTTCATCATCTTCATCAGAAGAATGATTAACAGATTCAGTCAGAAAATGGTTTTTAGTTTTTTCGGTTTTGAAAATCTCGTTGATTATTTCACTTTTCTTATACAAAGATTTCCCTAAAGGAAATGTTACCATAAATTTTGTGCCTTCTCCGACCTGACTCTCGACATCAATTCTTCCTTTATGCAGCTCCACAAATTCTTTTACAACCTCTAAACCAATTCCTGTACTTCCGTAATAATCTTTATTTACATTATTGACCTGATAGAATCTGTCAAATATTCTTTTTAGATCTTTTTTGTGAATTCCGGAGCCTGTATCGGTAATAGTTATGGAAAAAGAAGGAACTCTGTTTCCAGTAATTAACAGTGAATTATCAAGATCTGATTTAGCGATAGAAATAGTAATAGAGCCATTATCCGGCGTAAATTTAAAGGCGTTTGAAATAATATTAAACAGTATTTTTTCGAGCATTTTAGGATCTAGCCAGTCTTCAAGTTCCTCAAATGCAGACTCAAAATTAATAGTGATGTTTCGTGCCGCAGCTTCTTCATCAAAATAACCAATGATTCCTTGTGTAAAGGCTACAACTTCAATTTTTTTGGCCTGAAGGGAAATTTTGTTGAACTCTAATTTATTAAAATCCATAAGCTCATTGATTAGTCTCGAAAGTCTGTCTGAACTTTTATGTACAATTTTTAATTTATTATGTATTTCCGGAGATACATTTTTACTTCTTAAAATGTCTTCCAAAGGATTTATAATCAATGTTAATGGCGTTCTGAATTCGTGCGAAATATTGGTAAAGAATTGTAATTTCTTATTGTTTAATTTCTCTGACTGAATGTTTTTTTCTTTTTCTAATAGTATCGCTTGTTTGGCTTTAAAACGATTTTGATAAATTTTATTCAGGTATATAATCAGGAAAACTAAAATAGAAGTGTACAATAAATAAGCCCAAAAGGTTTTCCACCACGGAGGAAGGATTTTTATTTTTAATTCTAATGGAGTATTGCTCCATGAACCGTCTGCATTTGCCGATTTTACTTTAAAAACATAATCGCCCGGCGCCAGATTGGTATACGTTGCGGTTCTGTTATTTCCCACATAATTCCAATCCTTTTCAAAACCTTGGAGATAATAAGCGTATTGATTTTTCTTAGAATAATTATAGTTGATTCCCACATATTCAATCGTAAAAACAGATTGTGTATAGTTGAGAACAATTTCGTTAGTCTGAGCAATTACTTTGGTTAAGGGCGAGGAATCTTCATTAGGTTTTACGGATTTATTGAATAATTTGAAATCGCTGAAATATAATTTTGGCGCTTTCTCTGTTTTTTTGATCTCGTTAGGATTAAAATAATTTACTCCCTCATAACTGCCAAAATACAACTCTCCATTTCCACCTTTAAAGACAGCATTATTGTTGAAATCATTATCAACAAGACCATCATCTTTAGTAAAATTGGTACTTTTTTTATTTTTGAAATCGAGTTTTGTTAATCCTGATCCGCCGCTTATCCATAAAGATCCGTTGTTGTCAGAAATTATGGCACGAACAGATTTTTCTTTAAAACCCGGAAAATTATTATAATTCGAAAATGTCTTGTCTTTTTTGTTGTAATTAAACAATCCTTCGCCATCAGTTCCTATCCAAATTGTTTTATCGTTGGATTCATAGATCGATAAAATAGTCTGAATACTATTATACTTCGTTTTGTCCTTGAACATCGCATCACGCATATTGGTCACTTTAAAATCAGAGTCATCTTTTAAACTTACCTGATATAATCCCAGAATTGTTCCAATCCACAAAACATTATCAGAGTCTACAAAAACTTTACGAATAAAAGCATTATCTAAAGCATTGTCTGTAAATGATTTCGACTCACAATGAATAAAAGTGTTGCTTTTATTATCAAAATAATGCAATCCTTTTATGAAAGTTCCAATCCATATTCGGCCTTTTGAATCTTCAGAAAAACTAAAAATCCGATTCGATTTTAATCCCGAAGTATTTGCTGTATTGTAGTTTATGAATCGGGTAGTGCCATTTTTCAAAAAGTAGATGCCGCGATCCCAGCTTCCTATCCAGATATTTTGTTTACTGTCGATAAATATGGTCTGAATATCAGCAGCGTCCAAACCGGAATAGTAGCTTTGATTGTTTTTGTTTACGTGAATGTAACTTTTATTGGTAAGATTATAAATATCAAGACCTCCGCCTTCATTACTGATTAACAGATTGCCTTTTTTGTCTTTCAGAACCGAAGTTACATAACCGGTCTGTAAAGAATTGTCGTTGTTTACCTGTGATTCAAGGGAATTGAATTTGTTATTGGGTTTGTCAAATACACCAAGCCCTTTATTAAAATAGCCTAACCAAAG
The DNA here is from genome assembly GCF_020991455.1 of Flavobacterium sp. JAS. Lineage (GTDB taxonomy): Bacteria > Bacteroidota > Bacteroidia > Flavobacteriales > Flavobacteriaceae > Flavobacterium. The sequence continues at coordinate 391,652 of NZ_JAJMOX010000005.1, read as the reverse complement.
CCGTTTTTCTTTATCTTCGAATAAGGACCAAACCGAATTGGATTTTAAACTAAAGTCATTGTATTTACTGTGCAAATATTTCTGCAATACTTGCCCTTTGTAATTTACAACCAATAATCCGTCATTTTCGGTACCGCAAATTATATAATCGTGACTGCTTTCTATAATCGATAAGATTTTGTTTTTGGTAATAGCATAACTTTCAAATTGGTAATTGTCTGTTTCGGGTTTAATTTTTATCAGACCACTTTCAGTTGTTCCCAACCATATGTATCCAAATTTATCTATAACAAGATTTTCGATGTCATCTAATAAAGGTTCTCTTTTGAATTTATCTTTATAAACCTGTTTGAGTTTTCCATTTAAATCAAGTTCTAAAAGACCGTAACTTGTTCCTAAATAAATAATTCCGTGCTTGTTTTTTACCGAAGATTTTATTAGAAAATTAAATTTGTCCAATACCTTCGACGGAATCAGAGCAGCTTTTAAAGTTTTTATATTGAGTTTGAATAATCCAAAACCGTACGTACCCAAGATTAAATTGCCGTTGTTATCCTGAATAATTGTTTTCACGGTAATAGGCTCGTCATAACCTTTTCTAATAACATCCCCAATATTGATTTTGGTAAAATTGTCTAAATCCCTGTTGTACAAACACAAACCGTCATCGGTACCAACCCATAAGTTATTATTAGAATCAATGAAGGTTGCATAAATAAAGTTGCTGTTTATTGAACCGGGCTTTTTATCGTATTCATATCCAAAATAATTTACCCCATCGTATCGATACAAACCCTTGCCGTTTGTACCTATCCAAATAAAACCGTTTTTATCCTGAATAATCGAAGAAATGGCTCTTTTGGTAGTGGTTTCTTGTATGCCTCTAAATTGGTAACTATCAAATTTACCTTGTGAAAACAGGCAGTTGATAATCGAAAAGAAGCATAAGAGAATATATTTGATATTTTTCATTTACATTTTAATGTTATTATTTATCAACCTTGATTGAAAATAAAATGGGCAATTGATTCTTTTTTAAGAATATGTACTAATTAAGAATTGAAATGTGCCGTTAGGTACTAAATATTGGTAGTCATTATAGTACCAAAATTCGTTAGCGTGCCGCAGGTACGCAACAAAATGATAACTATTGCGTACCTACGGCACGCTAAATTTATTCTAATTCATTTTTTCTACCAATATTAAGTGGCTAACGGCACAAATTGCAGACTTTCAACTCTTGATTGGCATAATATATAAAGCAATATTAATAAAAGTAAATAGAACACTTAATTTTTTTTATCTAAATTTCTCTTATTGCCAAAAACCTGAGTTCGATTATTGCCCGCTTATGGGATAATCGTACTCAGGTTGTAAAGTTGTTAAAAAAAAATATTATTCCGGACAGCTTTTATTTTAGTTCAAACTTGCCGGTAAGTCCTTCATTAGAATTCCAGCCAACCATGACATTAAATAGACCGGATTCTATCAAAAATTTGCCGTCATTGTCATAAAATCCTAATTCTTTGTCTGTTAATGTAAATTGAATTGTTTTAGTTTCTCCTTTTTTTAAGGCTACAAGTTCAAAGCCTTTTAATTCTTTAACTGGTCTAACAATACTGGCAGCTGGATCATTTATATACAATTGAACCACTTCTTTTCCGTCAAAATTACCTGTATTGGTAACCTCAATAGAAACTTCAATTTTTTCACCTTTCTGAAACGAAGGTTTTGCTATTTTCAGATTTTTATAGGCAAAAGAAGTATAACTTAATCCGTAGCCAAAAGGATATAAAGGTGTTTTCTCAACATCAGAATAATGTGACCAAAAAACATTTTGATCTTTATCAGTAGGTCTTCCTGTATTGTATAAATTGTAGTAAATAGGGCATTGGCCTACATTTCTAGGGAATGACATTGGCAATTTACCACTCGGGTTATAATCTCCGTACAAAACCTGTGCAATTGCATTTCCGGATTGTGTTCCTAACTGCCACGCTTCAACAATAGCAGGAATGTTGGCTGCTGCCCAGGGTAATGCTAAGGGACGTCCGTTATTTAAAACCAAGACGATATTAGGATTTACTTTATAAATTTCCTCTAATAATTGCTGTTGATTACCGGGTAAACCAAGTTCTGTTCTGCTGCGTGCCTCGCCGCTTTGAAAACCAATTTCGCCTAAAACCATTACTACCACCTCGGCATCTTTTGCCGCTTTTTTTGCTGCTTCAAATCCTGAGAAATCAGTTGTGTTAACTTTTACTTCATCTAGAAATGTTTGTTTATTTGTAGCCACATCAGTTCCTTTTTCATAAACTAATGTGTTGTTTTTATATTGCTGCATCCCTTCAAGAACTGAAATTGCTGTATTGTCATCAGCTGCAATTCTCCAACTTCCCAAAGGACTGTTTTTATCATTTGCCAAAGCACCAATTAAAGCGATTTTAGCTCCAGTTTTTTTCAAAGGCAAAAGGTTCTTATCATTTTTCAATAAAACGATAGATTTTTTTGCCATATCAAGAACGTTATCATTATTTGCTTGACTGCCAATATCTGATTTTTCGCGGGCCTCGTCACAATATTTATATGGATTATCGAACAGGCCTAATTCAAATTTTACTCTAAGAATTCTGCGAACAGCATCGTCGATAACACTTTCTTTTACCGATCCTTTTTTAACCAATTGAATTAATTCTGTCACATAAATATTAGATTCCATATCCATGTCAGAGCCTGCAATGGCTGCTTTTTGAGCTGCATCAGCACCATTAGCCACATAACCGTGGGTAATCATTTCGGCTATAGAAGCCCAGTCAGAAACAACAAAACCTTTAAATCCCCACGCTCCTTTTAAAATATCTCTTTGCAAAAAGCTGTTTCCCGTTGCAGGAATACCATTTAGCGTATTAAATGAATTCATAAAAGTGCTAATTCCCGCATCGACTGCTGCCTTAAAAGGTGGTAGTACAGTGTTGTATAACTTAGAATTACTCATATCTACACTGTTATAATCGCGGCCTGCTTCTACAAAACCATACCCTGCAAAATGCTTTGCACAAGCTGCAATAGAGGTATTTGCGCCTAGCTTTTCCCCTTGAAAACCTTTGACTCTTGCAATGGCAATTTTGCTTCCCAGATAGGGATCTTCGCCAGCGCCTTCCATTACTCTTCCCCATCGAGCATCATTTGAGATGTCTACATTAGGTGCAAAAGTCCAGTTTAATCCCGAAGCAGATGCTTCAAGAGCAGCTACTCGAGCCGAGTTTTTAATTGCTTCTAAGTCCCAGCTTGCGGCTTCTGCCAGTGGAATAGGGCTGAGGGTTTTGTAACCATGTATCACATCAAAACCAAAAATAAGCGGAATCCCAAGACGGGTTTCTTCGACAGCCATTTTTTGCACGGCTCTAACTTCTTTAACACCTCGAACGGTCAGCATAGAACCTACCCATCCCTTTTTTATATTATTGTATTTTTCTTCATTCGAGCCTGATTCTGGTTTTGGTCCGGTAACATCCCAGGAACCATTGTATTGATTCATTTGGCCTACCTTTTCTTCTAATGTCATTTCTTTGATCAAAAGAGAAATTCGATCTTCAATTGGTTTATTGGCATCTAGATGCTTTTTTGTTTGAGCATATCCGTTTGCAAAAACGATTAGCGCTAAAAATGCATATTTTTTAATTTGTTTTTTCATCATTGTGTTTTTTGGTTTTATAGTAGAGGTTTTAGTAATAAAGGACATCAATAAAATTTTAGATTGTAAATGTAATTTTAGAGTAATAATTAGAATAGTAAATTTGAAGCATTATGTCAGACAAATGATGTATTTACAATCTTCACAAATAATAAAACAAAGAGATTAACGGCATTTGGCAAAAAGAGGAAGTATTTTGTATTTGATGCTTTTCTGCTGCAGCTTATCAAAAAACGGCTTTAAAAGGTTCGTGTTATTTTCAATATTTGGGACAATGACGACTTTTCTTGTGCCTTCTCTTTATTAAGAACTCTTTGCGTCATAAACCCGGATAGTTTAGGTGATAGCGATTTTAATTTGATCAATGCAACAAATGAGTTAGTTCTTTGATACAAATGGGTACTATGACAAAATCAAGTTTTAAGGACATTTGCAAGGGCAATTTTTTATTGCATGAAGCGTGTTCCGCATAATATTTCACTTTTAAACAAAAACTAACTAACCACTAACTACTAATTCACATGAAAAAACTCTTTTTACTAAGCTGTATTTTTATTGTTTGTCAGAATGTTTCTTCGCAAAATAAAGCTACAGAAGTAACATTGGTAAAAACAGAAAATAAAACTATTATCAATAAACATATTTATGGTCATTTTGCAGAACATTTAGGCAAATGTATTTACGGAGGACTTTTTGTTGGTGAAGACAGTAATATTTCGAATACAAAGGGTGTTCGTAACGATATAATCAAAGCATTGAAAGATTTAAAAGTTCCTAATCTTCGCTGGCCCGGAGGATGTTTTGCCGATACTTATCATTGGAAAGATGGAATTGGTCCTAAAAAAGACAGACCAAATATTGTCAATCGCTGGTGGGGAGGAACTGTTGAAGACAATAGTTTTGGAACTAATGAATTTTTAGATATGTGCGAAGCTATTGGAGCAGAGCCTTATTTAGCAGGAAATGTTGGAAGCGGATCTCCTCGTGAATTAGACGAATGGGTTCAGTATGTAAATTACGAATCAGGTTCTCCAATGTCTGATTTGAGAAAGAAAAATGGCAGAGAAAAACCATGGAAAGTTACTCTTTGGGGAGTTGGAAATGAAATGTGGGGATGTGGCGGAAATATGACTGCAGAATTTTATGCTAATTTATACAGGCAGTATGCGACTTTTATCCCGGACGGAAGTGGAGATAAAAAATTATTCAGGATAGCCTCAGGTGCCAATGGTGATGATTATCATTGGACAGAAGTTTTAATGCGTGATATTCCTAAGGGACTTATAGAAGCTGTGGCTTTGCATTGGTACTCCGTTTCAAATTGGGAAAAGAAAGGATCATCTGTAAAATTTGATGAAAAGCAGTATTTTGAAACCATGAATGCAGCTGTTAAAATGGAAGAGTTAGTTCAAAAGCATTCTGCAATCATGGATAAATACGATCCGGAAAAGAAAATTGCTTTGATAGTAGACGAGTGGGGCGGATGGTATGATACCGAAGAAGGTGCAAGTGTTTTATACCAGCAAAACACAATGAGAGACGCTATGATTGCAGGTGTAACATTAAATGTGTTTAACAATCATGCAGATAGGGTAAAAGGTGCAAATTTGGCTCAAATAGTTAACGTTTTACAAGCCGTGATTTTGACTGATAAAGAAAAAATGGTACTTACTCCCACTTATCATGTCATGAAAATGTATAATGTACATCAGGATGCTGTCCTGATTCCTTTAAAAATAGAATCTCCAAAATATATTTTTGAGACTAAAGAATTACCGGCGGTTTCTGTTTCAGCTTCAAAAGATAAAGCAGATTTAACGCATATTTCACTTGTAAATATTGATTTAAATAAAGAAAACAAAGTTAAAATTAATTTAAAAGAACTGGGAATAAAAAGCATAAAAGGAGAAGTCCTGTCCTCTTCGAAAGTTCAGGATTATAATTCTTTTGAGAATCCAAACAAGATAAGTCCGGTTGCTTTTACTAAATTTTCAGTAAAGAATGATACTTTAGAAGTTACAATCCCACCTTTTTCTGTTGTGGTTTTACAAGGAAAGTAAAAGTACAGCATATAGAATAAATTGCAATTATGGTATTGCCATACTTTCACAATGAAATGAAGTATAGCGATACCATAATTAATTAAAAGCGGTTAAAGATGGACCAAAACATTTGTTATATTTGATTTTCAGGAACAGCAAAAAGAGGGATAAATAAATTTATACTAAATAATTATCTTTCTGAATCCTGAAGATTTACTCATCATTCTAAAATGAAAAAAAATACCAGAGAGCTCTACATTTCTATTTGCGTACTATTTTGGATTTTTTCTTTCCAAAGTATTGTCGGACAATCTTCTTATGTTTTTCATCATTTAGAAACTACAGAGGGGCTTTCAAATAATAATGTCAGAGCATTTCTAAGGGATAGTTACGGTTTTCTTTGGATCGGTACCGAGTCTGGATTAAATAGATATGACGGATATGGGTTTAAGATTTATAAAATGCATTCCGGGCTTCCTAATACCTTGTCTTCAAATAATATAATTGATTTACAGGAAGACGGTCTCGGTAATATCTGGATAGACTTTGGATATTATTATATGATTTATAAAAGAGATAAAGATTCTTTTTCAGATCCAAAATTGTTCTTGCTTAATCTGGGCATACAGCCGGATTTTAATGCTAAAGTTTTTATAGATAAAAATCGCAATCTCTGGGTTGTAAACAAAAAGAAAATATTTTTTCATGATTTCAGGAAAAAGAAAACTTCGGTATTCCAGTTAAAAACTACGTTAGAAGATGAAATTTCTATTACTGATAATGGTGAATTCTTGTACGCAATTCAATATAATTCAGGTGCTTGCTGGAAACTGAATAAAAAATCAGGAGTTTTGACGTTCCTGGAATTACCAGACGATGTTAAACAAGATACTACTAATGCTCTTAATATAATTTTTCTGGATAGTAATAATGGTTTGTGGATTTGTTCGGATAAAAGCGAACAGGTTTTTTACAAAAAAAATTCAACTGAACAGTGGCAAAAATTCGAATTGACTTCGGGATTAAAAACGCAGGCCAATCATATAACAAGTATTATTGAAAATCAACCGGGACAGATCTGGATAGGAACAGACCACAAGGGACTGTTTATCTATGACAAAGGAAAAGATCGGTTTGAAAATCTGGTATCTGATCCATGGGTAGAGACCGGCCCGTCCTCGAATAGTGTAAAGTGTCTTTACAAAGACAACAACGAGACTATCTGGGTGGGATATAATAAAAAAGGATTATCCTATTATCACGAAAGTTTTCGAAATTTCATCAATTTCAAGCACCCCCAATGTTCCGATATTATGTCTATAATGGAAGATCATCAGGGAAATATCTGGCTGGGTACTGATGGAAACGGATTGTATATAAAGGATAAAAAAACAGAGGCAGTCAGGAAACTCCCTGTTCCTGATATTGCCATAATATCTATATTCGAAGACAGGAAAAATCGTGTTTGGATTGGTACCTATCAAAAAGGACTTTTTTGTTATGAAAATGGCAAAATGATTCAGTATACCACAAAGAACAGCAAATTAAGCACTAATAGTATTTGGAATTTAAAAGAAGACCGCTACGGAAATGTATGGATAGGACCACTGGGTGGAAAAATTCAGGTATTACCAACAGATTCGGATAGTTTTAATGCTGTACTTACCCCATTTGATGATATTGTCTATGCGCTGGATATGTTTTACGATGGTGGTGATAAAATGTACTTTGGTACTGTAAATGGATTATTAGTAATTGATATTACCAATTACAAGAAGATTTTATATCATGGAAATAGGAGAAGGAATCAAACTTTTCCTCAGGATCAAATTTCAAATGTTTATAAAGATAAACGTGGTTTGATATGGCTTGGTACTAATGACGGATTGATCATTTGGAATCAAAAAAAGGATGCACTTTATTATTTTAACAAAGAGAGTGGTTTATGCGATAACTCAATTAAAGGCATAACAGAAGATAATTTCAATAATATTTGGGTAACAACCAGCAACGGACTTTCAATACTTACAGTGAGGCCTATATCAAACGGAGAATTTTCTTTTTCAAGTAAAAATTACTCTGTCAAAGATGGTCTTATGAATAATTTTTTTAATGACCGCTCTTTTTGCAAATTACGAAATAATGATATTCTGCTTGGAAATGTGGAAGGATATACTATTTTGAATCCGAATAAATTGTATGAAAAAGACCAATCTACACCAAAGGTTATTTTTACGGAATTGACAGTTGGTAACAATATAATTCAGGTCGACTCTTATTATGATGGTCATAAGCTGCTCGACCATTCAATGCAATTAACTTCGGAGTTAAACTTCAGGCACGATGATAAGCTTATTTCCTTACAGTTTACAACAGGAAATTTATTGAATGCCGATAAGGTGAAATATGTTTATCGGATAGAAGGCTTTAGTACACAATGGCTGCCAACTCAAAAAAATAAAATAGTAATATCGTCACTTCCAACAGGTAATTACAAACTTTTAATAAAAGCACGTAATGCTGATGGTCTCTGGAACAATATCCCTACAGAATTATCTATTAATGTAATGCCTCCTTTTTATTTTTCAATTTGGGCTTTTATCATCTATGCAATTTTAATTATTGGTACGCTGATATTCTTTGTACGTAAAACAAAAGAACGCCATTTTATAAATCTGGAACAGCAGCGTATTCAAATGGATCATGAGAGAGAAACACAAATCAATGAAATAAAACTCAAGTTCTTTACCAATATTAGTCATGATTTGCGTACTCCGCTTACCCTCATTATTACTCCTTTGCAGATTTTATTGAATGATGCAACGAGCGAAAGTATGAGAAAAAAGTTAAGTGTTATGTATAAAAATGCACAGCAACTTATGACACTAATAAACTCACTGCTGGATTTTCATAAACTGGATGTTGGAGTAGAGAGACTGAATTTAAAATCGGACGACTTTGTTGGTTTTAGTAATGAAATTTACCTTTTATTTTGCGTTTATGCCGAAGAGCGTAATATCAGTTTACTTTTATTCAGTGATATTGAAAGTTTAGTTATGTCGTTTGACCGCGATAAGATTCAGAAAATATTTTCAAATTTACTTTCAAATGCATTCAAATATACTTTAGACGGAGGTACTATAAAGATTCATATAAAAAGAGTCGGAGATAATGTTTGTGTTAGTGTTTCTGATACAGGTCGTGGCATTAGCGATATCGAAAAAGAACATATTTTTGAACGATTTTATCAGGCTCAGCAAGAACAGGAGAAAACAGGAACGGGTATAGGATTACATATTGTAGCCGAATATATCAATCTTCATGGAGGAACCGTAAATGTTACAAATAATGTTCCTCAAGGCAGTATTTTTACTTTTCAAATTCCTATCAGAGTGGCTGATTTAAATGCAGACTCAGAATATTTACCGGAAAATATTACGGAAGAATATACAACCGAAGAAGAAGATTATGGGCTTACAAATAAAAAAATATTACTATTTGTAGACGATAACAATGATTTTTGTGAATTTATTAAAGATAATCTCGAAGATACCTATACTGTAATAACGGCCAATAATGGAGAAGGAGCATTGCAATTGCTGCAAAAGTTTAATGTAACTATTGTTGTCAGTGATGTAATGATGCCTGTAATGAATGGGATAGAACTATGTAAAAAAATCAAAACAAATATTCATTGGTCTCATATTCCCGTTATTCTATTGACGGCACGTACTGCTGAAGAACATATAGTAGAAGGTTTGGAGCTTGGTGCAGATGATTACATAACCAAACCTTTTAATTTTAATTTGTTAAAACTGCGTATTCAAAAATTTGTCGAATGGACAGAGAAAAGTCATGCTTCGTTTAGTCAAAAGTTAGATGTTTCTCCTTCAGAAATTACTATTACTTCATTGGATGAAGCCCTGATAGTAAAAGCTATTAAGGTTGTGGAAGAACATATAAATGATATTGAGTTTTCTGTAGAAGCCCTTAGTACGGCTTTAGGTCTAAGCCGTGGTCATTTATATAAAAAATTGGTTGCGATTACGGGTAAAGGTCCAATAGAATTTATTCGAACGATACGACTAAAACGCGGACGCCAGCTTCTCGAAAAAAGCCAAATGCAAATTGCTGAAATAGCATACGAAGTAGGTTTTAATTCCCCAAAAAGATTCGCTAAGTACTTTAAGGAAGAGTTTGGTTTTTTACCTTCTGAATACTTACGTAATTATAAACAACAATAACAATGGCAGCTGGAGAGGAATTATTAAATGATCTCAAAAAGTAATACAGATTAAATACCAAATACAAGTACAATTTTAGAGAGTAGTAAGCCAATGTCATTAAGTTAAGCTTCCAAAAAATAAAATTATTGCAAATCAAATCCGTTTTTATCCGCGTTTTCACGAAGTAAATCTGTTTTATCCGCATCAAAATTAGACGCTGATTTTACTGATTCGCTAAAGCGAAAACGCTGATAAAAACGGATTTTTCTAATTACTTTCTGAATTAAACTGTTAAGTAATTTTATAGATTTCCCCTTAACTTAATGGCATTGAGTAGTAAGCTTAGGTTTACTACTTTTTTTTATACTGCTTATATTTTAATCTGCTCAATGAATTATACTTTTTTAAATCTTAATTGATGTAATTTCATAATGAATTGATTTATAAATGTATTTGAGAGCATAGGTTTTTCATTTAATACAATTGGTGCACTCTTGTAATACAAAAGGAAACGTTATGTGGTATTGTTTTCTTATTACTTTGTTTGCTTAAGAAACCATTTACTAACCATTGCCCCATTTTTAAACCATGAGAAAAAAACTACTTGTACTTTTGGCTATTTATCTTTTGAAGCTGTTAGAAAAATCAAGTAAGTTCTATTCTCCATTATTATTTTATTCATGAAAAAAAATCAGCTCATTTTTTACCTTCCTTGTTTTGCTTGTTCAGGCCGTTGGTTTGGCGCAAACCCAAAATCCAATCATTTTTGCCGATAGGCCTGAACTAACTAAATAACTAAAATGAAACATACTTATAAACTTATAGCGACATTTATAACGATCTTAAATTGTTCTATTGGCGATGCACAAAATCCTATTGTGCAAAGCAATTATACGGCAGATCCTGCACCAATGGTACATAACGGCACGGTATATCTCTATACGAGCCATGATGAAGACGATGCCAATGCCGATGGCAAAGGTTTTAAAATGCTCAATTGGTCACTTTATACCTCAACGGACATGGTCAATTGGACAGACCATGGAATAGTTGCTTCTCTAAAAGATTTTAGTTGGGCAAAGCAGGATAATGGTGCCTGGGCAGTTCAGTGTATTGAACGAAATGGTAAATTTTATTTATATTGTCCAGTGCATGGCGGAGGCATAGGCGTTTTGGTTTCAGATAGTCCTTATGGACCATTTAAAGATCCTATTGGCAAGAAACTTATTAATCATCATCCCTGGAACGATATCGATCCTACTCCATTTATTGATAAGGATGGTCAGGCATATTTGTATTGGGGGAATCCCGGCTTGTATTACGTAAAACTAAACAAGGACATGACATCCTGTTCGGGTGAAGTTAAACAAATACCCAATACTATAGCATCGTTTGGGAAACGCGAAGGAGAAAAAAATGAGATACGACCTACCACTTATGAGGAAGGACCATGGCTGTATCAACGCAATAGTCTCTATTATTTGTTTTTTGCCGCAGGACCAATTCCGGAACATATAGGTTATTCAACCAGTAAAAGCATAACTGGACCCTGGAAATATCAAGGTGTTGTGATGCCAACTCAAGGAGGTTCTTTTACCAATCATCCCGGCATAATTGATTTTAAGGGAAAGAGTTATTTTTTCTATCACAATAGCGCATTGCCGGGAGGTGGTGGTTTTACACGTTCAGTTTGTGTAGAAGAAGCTCAGTTTAATAAAGATGGTTCAATCGTGCAAATGAATATGACAGAAGGAATTAAAAAGAGTGTAAATCCATTAAATCCGTATGTCAAAACTGAAGCAGAAACCATTGCCTGGTCTGAAGGAGTAAAGTCAATGAATGATAATGAAGTTGGTAATTTTATTACGGCAAAATACAATGACGCTTTTGCCAAAGTAAGAGAGGTGGATTTTGGTAAAAAAGGCGCTTCGAAATTCACTGCGAGAATTGGCACCACACACAACGAAAATGTTTCAATGGAAATACGATTGGATACTAAAGATGGAGAGTTATTGGGGGCCGTAAATGTACCAATAAAGAAAGGTAATGAAAAATGGACATTGCAAACAATTGATGTTAAAAAAGCTTCCGGAATTCACGATTTGTATTTTGTTTTTAAAGGAAAAGCCAAGACCGATATACTGTATTTTGATTATTGGAAATTCTTAAAATAAATTTTAACAAAGGACAATCTGTTGTTAAAAAATCCCCTCTGCCACACGATCCTTTCGTGTGGCTTGCTTGTTTATACCAATAGCTGTTTTATATTTCAAAACCTTCTAATCTGATAGCAAAAAAGGCTACCACTAATTGGTAATAATCTACAGTTCTTGTAATTGTTCTTTCTTCAAAAATCTAATGATGTTGTATGGAGTCCAAAGAATCATCAAGTGTGAACTTATTGTTAAAAACGGGCCATTTCCTGCATTTATATAGAAAATACTCTCTTGTTGAAATGATAATTTATTATGATATTAAATATGAAAATAAAATAAATAAAGTCATTTTTTTATTACAAGTATAATAATTGCAACAATCGGCACCGTTTTTTGATACAAAATGAACCGTCGTTTGGGAATGCATTATTGTTAATTTGTTCCCAATAGATCGAAAATGTATTCAATGAAATAATGATAAGATTATTTCTGTCCAATACATTTTTTATGTAAAAAAATAACCACTTGACTAACTAACCAAAACCAATTAATTATGAATGAAAAACATGTAATTCAACGCTTTGTAAAAGCAAAGAAACTCTTTAAAAAATATGCATTACTGTTGCTGCTTTTTTCTTTTAGCCTGGCATCAGCTCAAAATTCTAATGTAAAAATTACAGGTACTATAGTAGAGGAGACAGAGAGTAAACCACTTTTTGGCGTCAATATTAATCTCAAAGGAGCTAAAACCGGTGTGTCTACCAATTTGGACGGTTCATTTTCTATCGATGCTAAAATCGGAGAAACACTTGTTGTAACTTATTTGGGTTATGTAAGCCGGGAAGTAAAGATTACCGGTAGCCAATTAAAGATTATCCTTAAAGAAGATCGAAAAGCACTTGATGAGGTGGTCGTAATTGGCTACGGTAAGTCAAAAAGAAAAGATCTAACCGGGGCGATATCTTCGATATCGGGACAAGACCTTATGAAAACACGTCCCACAACAATCGACCAGGCTTTGCAGGGTAAAGTAGCCGGGGTAGTAGTTCAGCAAACTTCCGGCCAACCCGGAGGAGGAGTTAATATACAGATACGAGGTTTGTCCTCTTTTGGTGGAAGCTCTCCCTTATATGTAATTGATGGCGTTATAATTGGTCAAAGTTATGGCGGAGCTAATGGTACAAACCCCTTATCCACAATTAACCCTTCGGATATTCAATCTATAGATGTATTAAAAGATGCATCAGCAACAGCAATTTATGGTTCGCAGGCAACTAATGGTGTAATTGTCATTACCACTAAAAGAGGAAGTGAAGGAGCTCCAAAAATTACTTATGAATTTTCAACCGGATATCAGGAGCTGATTAAGCAATATCCAACTATGAATTTAAGAGAGTATGCTAAGTTTATTAATGACAGGGCAGCTGTTTGGGGATTTGATAAAAGACCGGAATTTGTTAATCCAAATTATTTAGGTGAGGGTACAAACTGGCAAGAAGAATTATTCAGAAAGGCTCCTGTGGTGAGTCATATGTTAACTTTAAGCGGTGGTAATGACAAAACGCAGTATTTATTATCAGGATCTTTATTTAATCAGGAAGGTATAGCATTGGGATCTAAATTTTCGAGAGCATCGATAAGGTTAAATTTGGATAACAAAACTACAGACTGGTTAAAAATAGGGACTAGTTTACAGTTAACCCATATTGATGAGAATGTAAATTCAACAGGTTCAAATGTTATTGCAGAGGCATTAAGTCAGACACCGGATATCCCTGTAAGAAATCCTGATGGTAGTTTTGCGGGAGAAGAAAGTAGTGAAGGATGGATTAATAAACGTGTAAATCCGTATGCTCTTGCACTTACTAATGTAAATACTCCCAAAAGAAATCAGGTGTTCGCTAATTTTTATGCAGATATAGCATTTACAAAGGATTTATCCTTTAGAAATGAAGTGTCAGGGAACTTTTCATTTAGGACAGAAGATCGATTTAGCCCTACTTACAAGTTTGGGTTAGCGGAGAGATTAGTAAATGATGCCTATTATTCTTACAGTCAGGAGTATTTTACCACTTTTAGAAGTTTCTTAACGTATGCTAAAGTGTTTAAAAGCAAATACAATGTTAATATACTGGCAGGACATGAGGCACAATTGTTTCAATTCGAAAATGTTTCTGCAGCACGAAAAAATTTCATTTCAAACAGTGTTACTAATATAGGCAGTGGTGATCCGGCAACAGCAACCAATGGTGGAACCAGAGGAGACAATGCACAGGAATCTTTTTTTGGTCGTATTAATTTTATTTATGATGATAAATATTTGTTCACCGTAAATGCGCGTGCAGATGGTTCTTCAAAATTTGCACCAGAAAATCGCTGGGTAACCACTTATTCAGGAGCATTTGCCTGGAAATTAAATAACGAGAAATTTTTAAAAGGCTCAAAAACTATCAATGAATTAAAGCTTAGGGTAGGTTATGGTTCGACTAATAATCAAAATGTTAGGGACAATGCTTATATAACTACATTAAGGACAACTTCAACTGCTTTGGCGGGTAATGCACAAATTATTAATAGTTTAGGAAATCGTGAAGTTTCATGGGAAAAAACAGAATATAGTAATGCCGGGGTCGATGCATCACTTTTCGGTTGGAAACTTAATCTTTCAGTTGATGTTTATAATCGTCTGACAGATGGACTCTTGTTGCAACTTCCTTTACCATTGTATTCCGGAACAATTGGTGGGTCAGGAGTAATTAATCCTCCGTTTGTAAATGTTGGGGTGGTTAGAAACAGAGGAATTGACCTTCACTTGAGTTCAAGAAACATAACCGGAAACGGAGATGAATTTAGCTGGACTACCGATTTTACTTTATCACATAACAAAAATAAGGTATTAAAATTAAATACAGACGGCGCTTCATTGCTTGGAAAATATAATGGTAATGAAGTAGTTTCTGAAACACGGGTAGGTGGTTCTATTGGTGACTTTTATGGTTATAAAGTAGATGGGATATTTGCAACTGCTAAGGATTTTGAAACCCATGCTTTACCTACAGATACAAATGGGGCAGTTTTGCCAATTACGCCAAACCCTGGAGGGGTATGGTATGGAGACATGAAATTTAAAGACTTAAATGGTGATGGTGTAATTACAGAAAAGGATAGAACCTATTTAGGCTCTCCTATTCCTGTTGTTCAATTAGGGCTTGGTAATACTTTTACCTATAAAGGTTTTGACCTGAATATTTTCTTTAGTGCCAATATGGGTAATAAAGTAATAAATGGATTGAGGATTAACGGAGAAAATCCTTCGACACAATTTGGCTTCCTAAAATCATTAAATGATCATGCAGATTTGGCTTTAATTGATCCAAATGGTTCGGCTTCAGATGTCAATAACGTTTATGTTACCAATCCAAACACTACGATTGTAGGGCTTAAAAATAATGATAGTAACAGAAATCATCGTTTCTCTGACAAGTACGTCGAAAACGGATCTTTCCTCAGATGTAAAAACATGACTATGGGGTACACGATGCCAAACGACTGGATAAAAAAAATACACATAAGTTCTCTACGTGTGTATGTTAATATCAGTAATCCTTTTGTTATTACAAATTACAAAGGAATGGATCCGGAAATAGGTTCATGGAACCCGTTAGAAGCAGGAATTGATTATGGCTTCTATCCACAAGCCCGAACATTTACTTTGGGAGTTAATGTTGGATTAACTAAATAAAAATAAACTTAATAGAATAGAGAGATATGAAGTCAATATATAAAATAACTGTTTCAACCCTTTTGGGAATAATGGTTTTGACTGGTTGTCAGGATGATTTTCTGGATCGCCCTGCTCAGTCAGAGATAAGCACTGAA
The DNA here is from genome assembly GCF_020991455.1 of Flavobacterium sp. JAS. Taxonomy (GTDB): domain Bacteria; phylum Bacteroidota; class Bacteroidia; order Flavobacteriales; family Flavobacteriaceae; genus Flavobacterium. The sequence continues at coordinate 375,655 of NZ_JAJMOX010000005.1, read as the reverse complement.
AATTTTTATCAGACAAAACAAGAGATCAGGTTAGGTACGGCTGCACTTTATAGCAGAGTATGGGCACAATGGAATAATATCGCATATATTCCATTAGGAGATATATTAAGCGGAAACCTTGTTATACCATGGCAAGGTGCGGATCTGGTACAGCTTAATACTTTTACCCTTTCAGGATCTAACCAACGTTTAACAGACGGCTGGACAGGACTATATACTATAGTTGCACACTGTAATGGCACCATTAAGGGTATTAATGAAAATACGCCGGCAACAGTTTCAGCCACAGATAAAAATGCCGGACTGGCTGAAGCAAGATTCATACGTGCCATGGCATACTATCATCTTGTAATGTTGTGGGGAGAAGTACCTATTATTGAAGATAATACGAAGTTGATAAAATCACCTTTGGTAAATAAAAATAGAATAGAAGATGTGTACCGATTTATTACTGAAGATTTAACTTTTGCTGTCGAGAATCTTCCTGCAACTGAGGAGAAAGGCAGAGTTACCAGCTGGTCAGCAAAGGGAATGTTAAGTAAAGTGTATTTAACAATGTCTGGATTAGGACAGCTCGGAGGTACGCGTAATCAGGAATACTTAAACAAGGCAAAACTGTATGCAAAGGATGTAATCGAAAACAGTGGTTTAGCCTTGCTTCCAAGTTATCCGGATCTTTTTAAAACACAATTCAATGATAATTCCGAGTCATTATTTGCACTGCAATGGTCTGTTACTAGTGGCTGGATGGAAGGGAATCAATTATTGACCTACTCGCCAAGTAAAGATATTAATCCTCAAAAAGATGGAGCATGGGGAGCTCCCTCACCTAGTTATGATCTGTATTTAGCTTATTCGAAGCAGGATTCTTTAAGACGTAAAGCGACTTTTATGGTGACAGGGGACCATTATGCCGAATTAAACGCTGCTGGTGGCGGTTATACTGCTACGGGACCAGGTATGAAAAAACATATTATTGGTAATGAGGCAGATAACAATGCTCCTGCAATGACCTTTTTGGGTTCCATACAGCATAATTCATTATTAAGATTAGCAGATATTTATTTAGTATATGCTGAGGCTATCCTGGGCAATAATGGATCTACAAGTGATGCCATTGCGTTATTGTATTTTAATAAGGTAAGAGAGCGAGCAGGTGTTGATCCGGTAACAGTACTTAATACAGATGTTATTTTAAATGAAAGAAGGCTTGAGTTTGCTTGTGAAGGACAATATTGGTTTGATCTGGTAAGGCTTTCTTATTATAATCCTCAAAAAGCAGTTAGTATTCTTAGTAATCAACAAAGAGTAAGATTTGATTATAATAGTGATACTGGGGTAGCTACGCCAACAGATCCTATTGGACCTATTTCTCCTGCTACCTTCGCCACTTTTACTTTACAGCTGCCTGCAGTAGAGGTGATTGCTAATCCTAAATTGAACGAACCATCAGTACCTTATTATGAATAGTTATAAAAAATATATAAACATGAAAAAAATAGTAAGTAATCGTGTTAATCATTTGTTTTTTTTAGGCATGATGCTGATGATTGCAATGTTAACATCTTGTAATAATGATGATGATTCAAATGGAGCTCCTGTTATTACAGAGGTGAGGAATTATGCGGCTGCTCCTAATGATACTCTTGTAAATAAATTGGTGCCTGGTCAGTGGGTAGTTTTAAAGGGATCAAATTTTAAAAATGCAGTTAAAATTGCTTTCAATGGTGTATCAATTCCATTCGATGTAGGGCTGTTTTCAGATACTTATGCTGTTGTACAGTTGCCTTATGTAATTCCATTTCCTTCAGTTCCTGAAAATCAATTAAATACTATTGAGGTCGCTACTGCAAGTGGTTCCGCAATTTTCAAAATTGATATCGTTGCCGGACCACCTTCGCTTGCTGGTATTTCAAACGAAAACCCGGTTGAAGGTGAGATTGTTACTGTATTTGGAACCAATTTATTTCTTATAAGCGAGCTCAGTTTTGGAGGGGTAGCAATAACTGATTATGTAACAAAAGAGGATGGAACTGCCATTAGCTTTCCAGTTTCTACTTTGACAAGCGGACCCTTAAAAATAATTACAGCATCTGGTGAAATTCTAACAACATTTAATGTTAATGATCTTACGATAGGTATGCTTTGTAATTTTGATACTATTGGCAGCATGGCATGGGGTACATCGACTAGCGATAATGATCCCGATTTCCCGGGTAACCATGGATGGTATCCTATTTTAGACACTCCTATTCTTAATGCTGGTAACGGAGCCTGGTGGGAAGGCGGTCGAAGCATTAATATCGAAAATGGATCAGAATGGGTTTCAGCGGCTGATTTAGATTTAGATATCGATCAATTTGCGCTTAAGTTTGAACTTAATGTTCCCGGAGATTGGAACGGTATATCAATGTTTATTGTTAGAGATTACAATTGGGATTTTTTGGCACGTTTTGAGCCATGGAAACTTTCAGAAACTAAAAGAGCTAATTTCACTACAAAAGGAAAATGGGTAACAGTAACAATTCCATTGACTGAATTCCGTACAAAAAAAGATGGTATAGACGGTACAGGTAATCCGGCAACAAGCTTTTCAGAATTATTTGGTTCAAAAAAGAAGACTATAAATTTCTTTGCTGTTAATACCTCTGACAAATCCAGTACAACTGGTCTTCGTGCAGGGATTGATAATATCAGGATTGTGAGAATCAAATAACAAAAATCTTTTAATTCAATAACAAATTAATAGTAAAAATAAAGACCTGCATCTATCTCATGAAAGTTAAACTTTTCTGCAGGTCTTAAATAAAATTGATTATTAATTCTAATAACAAAAACAGAAAATGAAATTTAAACATTTTTATAAAATTGTACTACTGCTGATTGTTGCCGGATTTTCGGTTTCTTGTTCAAAAAACGAAGAGGAACCACAGCTAACGGTTTCAGCAAAAATAGTTTCTTTTGAACCAGCTGGAGGTACATCAGAAGACATCACCATTGAAGCTAACAGTGCATGGAGTCTAAGCAATTCGGCAGCATCGTGGTTGCAATTAACGACAACAAGCGGTAGTAGTGGAGCTACTACAACAAAATTTACAGCTTTAAGTAATGAAACCGGATTTACCAGGTCTGTTGTACTAACTGTTGAGGCTAATAATGGTCAGGCCCGAAGAATTACAATTACACAAAGAGGTAATTTATATCCAACCTATAATTTAACGCCTAAAGCTCCCGATGAAACAGGAATGAGCAGTACAGCGATGCAATTGTCTGCAAAAATGCATTTGGGAATAAATTTTGGCAATACCATGGAAGCTCCAACCGAAGCTGAGTGGGTGAATAGTAAAATTACCGAATCGTATGTGAAATTTATAAAAGAAAAAGGGTTCAATTCTGTAAGGATTCCATGTGGTTGGGTTTGGACCCATTTAAGCGATCCGGCAAAAGCAAAAATTGACCCTGCGTGGCTTAACCGCGTGAAAGAAGTAGTTGGATGGTGTGTGGATAATGATATGTATGTGATACTAAATGCTCACGCGGATAATGGCTGGCTTGATAATAATATCACTAAGGCAAAGCAAGAGTCCATTAATGCAATGCAAAAGGCGATTTGGGAACAGATTGCTACCACCATGCGTGATTTTGATGAGCACCTTATATTTGCCGGTGCAAATGAACCTCCGGCTGATGATGCCGAAAAGATGGCCATACTTAATGGTTACTACGAAACATTCATCAAGGCAGTTCGCGCTACCGGAGGTAAAAACAGTTACAGGGTGCTGGTTGTACAGGGGCCCAGAACTGATGCTGCTCTAACTTTTGATCTGATGAATACGATGCCAACAGACAACATTCCTAACAAATTGATGGTTGAGGTACATAACTATACACCTGCTTTATTTACGATCGTAACCGATGCAGATGTAAGTTGGGGTAAGATGATTTATTACTGGGGAGCCGGGAATCATTCTACTATTGAGCCGGAACGCAACGCCACCTTTGGTGAAGAGGATGTGATTGATTCTGAATTCCAAAAAATGAAACAGAAATTTGTTGATAAAGGTATCCCTGTAATACTGGGCGAGTATGCAACCTGGAGAAGAACTCCCGGCCTTGGCAAGCCTGTTCCTAAGGATATGGATATGCACAACAAGTCTGTGAATTATTGGTCCTATTATGTGACCAAACAGGCTAAAGCGAATGGTATTGTGCCATTCTGGTGGGAGATAGGTTTTATGTTAGACAGAGCTAATGATAAGGTAAAAGACCAGGCTATGTTGGATGCCATTATTGAAGGAGGTAAGTAAGACACTATAACTAAATAAAATACAGTTTTGCAGGGCATCGTATTGGTACTATTAAGCAGGACTGAATTTAAAAAATCTGTGACTTGTAAGAGTCACAGATTTACTTATAAAGAATTCTCAAGGAAACAATGAATCTAAAATTTATGGATTCTAAAAAGAACCAAAAAATGAAACGTAAACATTTTTATAAAATTATTTTACTTCTGATCGTTAGCGGTACTCTTTCCGCACAAACGGTTTGGTTAGATGAACTGGATCTCAGCGTAGCTTCACAGGGCTGGGGTGTACCTAAAAAAAACAGGACGGTTGATGACAACATCATGACTATCGCTGGCAAAACCTTTGAGCGTGGCTTCGGCACACACGCAGAAAGTTCTCTTTTTATCCAACTCGATGGTAAGGCAAGTTCGTTTACCGCACAGGTGGGCATTGATGATGAAGTGAAAGGACGTCAGCCAGCCGTAGAGTTTATAGTATTCGGTGATGGAGCGAAACTTTGGGCGAGCGGTGTAATGCATGAAGGTGATGCTGCCCGGCTATGTAGTGTTAAACTTTCGGGTGTGAAACAACTTGAGCTGTGGGTAACAGACGCAGGAGACGGTGGCAGTGATCATGCCAACTGGGCTGATGCTAAATTTGAGGCCGCAGGAGTATCAACTTTTGCTACTTATTACCCTGTCCCAAGTGAGCCCTACATTCTTACCCCTAAGCCATTGGCAAAACCGAAGATCAATAGCGCAAGCGTTTTCGGTGTCCGCCCGGGCTCGCCGTTTCAGTTCAGGATACCCGCCACCGGCGACCGTCCAATGACCTTTGAGGTTATCGGCTTGCCTCAGGGACTAAAGCTGGATCAAAAAAAAGGACTTATTACTGGTAAGCTTGTAAAAGCCGGCACTTACGTTATTCAATTGAAGGCAAAGAATGCGAAGGGTATAGCCGAAAAAAGTTTGCGCATTAGCTGTGGTGATAAAATTGCACTTACCCCGCCAATGGGTTGGAATAGTTGGAATTGTTTCGCTCATGAAGTTTCTGGTGAAAAAATTAAACGCGCTGCAGAAGCAATGGTGAAAACCGGACTTATAAATTACGGATGGAATTATGTAAATATTGACGACTACTGGCAAAATAACCGCGATTCGACAGATCCTTCACTGCAAGGTAAGATGCGTGACGAGGCTGGTACTATAGTTCCTAATAAAAAATTTGGAGACATGAAAGGCCTGACAGATTATGTGCACGATCTGGGTTTGAAGATCGGCATCTATTCTAGTCCTGGTCCCTGGACCTGTGGTGGTTGTGCAGGTAGTTATGGTCATGAGAAGCAAGATGCCGAAACGTATGCCAAATGGGGTTTCGATTATCTGAAATACGATTGGTGCAGCTATGGAGGAGCGCTAAATGGAATACCCGATAACGACCCAAACAAAGTAATCTCCATATCGTACAATGGAGGTTATCAATTGTCTACGGCGGTCAAACCATACAAAACAATGGGAGAGTATATTCATCAGCAGCCCCGTGACATTGTTTTCAGCTTGTGTCAATACGGAATGTCGGATGTTTGGAAATGGGGCGATTCGGTAGGCGGAAACACCTGGCGTACAACCAATGATATATTGGACACCTGGTCCAACGTTAAAGGCATTGCATTAGCTCAGGATCAGTCTGCAGCCTGGGCTAAACCCGGTAACTGGAACGATGCAGACATGCTGGTTGTAGGAACAGTAGGCTGGGGTAACCTCCATCCGACCAAGCTTAAACCAGATGAGCAGTATCTTCACGTGAGCCTTTGGAGTCTTTTCTCTACTCCGCTGCTACTGGGTTGCGATCTGGAAAAGCTGGATGACTTTACCCTGAATTTATTGACAAACGATGAAGTGATTGCGGTTAATCAGGATGCTCTTGGTAAACAGGCTACCTGTGTTCAAACTATCGGAGATCTGCGCATTTATGTAAAAGAATTGGAGGATGGCAGTCGTGTAGCAGGCTTTTGCAATTTCGGTCTGGAGAAAGTAGATATCTCTTATAAGGACCTGAATAAGCTTGGTATTTCCGGAAAGCAAAAGGTGCGTGATCTATGGCGTCAGAAAGATATTATAACAATCCATGCGGACAAAGAAGCTCTTTCGGTGAAGGTTCCCGTGCATGGAGTGGCTCTGTACAAATTTATGCCGGTTAAATAGCTCCACCGTGCTTTGTCCGGCCCATCAGCGGTCCTATTTATTTTAACACACAGACATCGATTTATGAAAGCAATTTTTAATTCAGTACCTCTAATTCTTCTTTTATTTTTCTTTAAATCTAATGCACAACAAATCATGTATCAGGATTCTGTCCAGATGGTGAAACTAAAGGGCAATGCCGGTGGAAAGCGTTTCGATGGAATTGGTGTGGTAAATGGGGGAGGCGCTACATCGGTACTGCTCAAGGATTATCCCGAACCCCAACGCAGTCAGATTCTGGACTTAGTTTATAAACCAAAATTTGGAGCTTCCGTAAGCGCACTACTTGTTGAGATTCCCGGCGATGGTAATTCAACGCAGGGGTCAATGCCTAGCCACATGCACACGCGTAACGATCTTGATTACTCTCGGGGTTATACCTGGTGGATCTTACAGCAAGCCAAAAAGCGCAATCCCGATCTTACCCTCGATGCTACCGCGTGGAGTGCTCCCGGATGGGTTGGGAATGGAAATTTTTGGTCGCAGGATGCAGCCGATTATTACGTTAAATGGCTTCAGGGGCTTCGTGAGGTTTATGGCCTTGAATTAGATGCCATCGGCTGTCGCAATGAAAAGGGAGTTGACTACAATTTTGCGAAGACATTACGCTCTACCCTTAATGCCAATGGCTTTGAAAAAATTAAGCTTCATGGGTTTGATCTCTGGTGGAAAGACAAACTAGACTTTGTCAAGGATTTGTTTAAAGATGAGCAGCTTCGCAACTCCATAGATATTATCAGTGCTCACACATTTTATGAAGGAGACGCTGCTTCGCAACAAGTTCAGCAGATGGCTCAGAAACTTGATAAACCTATCTGGAACACCGAGGATCATATTTATAAAAAAGGCTACGATTGCCTGATCAGTATTGTGGAGTGTTTCAATCGCAACTTTATTCAAAGCGGTGTTACCAAGATCGTGAATTGGTATGATATTGCCGGTGTTTACCCTATCGAACCATACTCCGAAGATCCTGCGGCTATACTGGCACAATGGCCATGGAGCGGGCATTACCAGGTACGCGAGGCTTTGTGGGGTTATGCACATTATGGGCAATTCTCGAAAGTTGGATGGCAATACCTGAATGGAGGTAGTGTTAACCTTAAAGGTGGTGGAACTTTAGTAACCTTAAAGTCGCCTGCAAAGGACTACAGCATCATTATCGAAACAAAAAACGCAAAAGCTCCACAACAAATCCGTTTTGAGATCAGCGAGGGGCTTTCTTTAAAAGAGCTTTGCGTATGGCGTAGTAACGAGAAAGAGCATTTTGTACAGCAAGCTGGTATAAAACCAGCAAAGGGCACATTCACACTTACCGTAGAGCCCAATTCAGTTTACTCTCTTTCCACCACTAAAGGGCAGCAAAAAGGAAGCTTTGCTAATATTCCCGATTCCAAACCCTTCCCTTTTCCATATTATGAAACATTTGAGGAATATTCCTTGCCTAAAATATGGGGGTATTTACCACGCTACACTGCCGATATTGTCGATACGTTTGAAATAACTGAACGCCCTGATAAAAAAGGTAAGTGCCTGCGCCAGGTTGTTCCAGAGGCAACAATCTCCTGGGGACCAGATTGGCGGCCTTATAGTATTTTAGGTGATGCGCAGTGGAAGGATTATGAAGTAAGTGCTGATGTTTATTTAAATGCAGGCGACAATGTTGGGGTTATGGGCAGGGTCAACCACGTTGGTACCGGGTATGGATTTATTCCAAAAGGCTATTACCTACAACTTGAAGATAATGGCAAATGCAGCATAATTGTAAGCAGAGGAAAAGAGGATAAAAAGGAGCTTACTGGAGATGCTGAACAACAAGCAATTATCAAAAAACAAAACGATGAGAGCGAAGGTGGGGAAAAGGTGCTTGGTGAAATACAACTTTCAAATATCAGCCAGAGCCAATGGCATAACCTGAAACTCCAATTCGAAGGATCTATTATTAGAGCATTCGTTGATGAAAAGCAGGTACTACAAGTGACAGATAGTTTGTACAGCCAAGGAATGGCAGGATTGATTGCTGGTGGCGGAAAAAAGCTCAGTACACCTTTTTACGATAATTTATTGATCAAGGGCATAAATGCTCCTGTGTCGAAGCCTTCTCTTGCAGCACAGGGACAACTGCCGATTTATATCGTTAGATAATTCTCTGGGCGAAGAATCCCTTTTGGATCACTTTGTTACAGTTGTTTAAAGAATAATTAATTGAAATAAACCCTTAACGAGTATCCGTTTTTGGGGTAAAATAAAAAAAGCATGTTTAGAAAAAAAATATTGTTAAGTACAGTCATTGTTATGGCTTTTCTGGGAGGCAGAGAATCTGCAAAAGCTCAGACTAAAACAGGTAAACCGAAAGTGGTTAAAGAAAACCTGGAAGAAAAATTCGCAAATGTTTCGCCGAAACTTCTCACCAATAATGCGAATCCATTATTAGATTTTATGTTTACGGCCGACCCGACAGCTGTAGAATACAACGGAAGAATTTATGTGTATGCCACAAATGATCATCAACAATATGAGAAGGTAGGAAAGGATGGGAAAAACTCATACGAGCACATCCATACACTGGTTATGATGTCATCAGATGATATGGTCAACTGGACGTATCATGGTCTTATCGATACAGCAAAGCTGGCACCATGGAGTCAGAATTCCTGGGCACCTTCCATTACATCCAGATTGGAAGCAGATGGTAAGACACACTTCTATTTGTATTATTCCAATAGCGGTGTTGGCTCAGCCGTACTTACTTCCACCTCTCCTGTTGGCCCTTGGAGTGATCCATTAGGAAAAAATATAGTCGACCGTTCTGTCTTGGGAGTTGATTGCGAAGCTCCATTTGATCCCGGAGTTGTGATTGACGACCAAGGTATAGGTTGGCTGGCTTTTGGAGGCGGAAAGCCTAAAACAAAATACATGCCCGATAATGCCAGAATCGTCAAATTAGGAACAGATATGATCAGTTTGGCCAGCGAGGTTGCCAAGATACCAGCTCCTTATTTTTTTGAAGCCAGCGACCTTAACTTTATCAATGGAACCTGGGCTTATACCTATAATACGAGTTGGGAAGAACGTACAGAATGGCCTTATACGAATATTGATAAACCAACCCAATGCAGTATGTCTTATATGACAAGTAAAACCCCTTTAAATCCGGATAGTTGGAAATATCGCAATAGTTATTTTAAGAATACTGGCGACGTCAATGTGGGACCTTTGACAAACAATCACACACACCTGTTCAAGTTTAAAGGGAAATATTATCTTACTTACCATGCTATGTATTTACAGGATTATTTTGGTACCAAGGGCGGTTTTCGTAATGTGGGTATCGAAGAAATGCAGGTAGACGAAGAGAATGTGAATATCCACATGAGCAAAGCAACTTTTAAAGGTCCTTCTCAAATTAACCCATTAAATCCATTTGTTCTTCAGCAGGCAGAAACTACCGGAGGCACTTCAGGGCAAGTTCAGTTTGAAGCTGTTGGGAATGTGGGCAATATGGTTGCCAAAGCAAAAGCAGATAAACAATGTCTTATGGTTCGAGGAGCCGATTTTAGCAAACAGCTTCCTTCCAAATTTGAAGCCAGAGTGAAAGGAAAAGGCAGAATTGATGTTTATGTAAATAATCTTAAAGGTAAAGCTGTTGTTTCTCTTGTATGTGATGGGAAGGATTGGACTACGCTCTCAAAGAAAATAGAACAGAAAATAGATAAAGGAACAGTGAATATCTATTTTGTATTTAATGGAGACGATTTTCTGTTTGATGACTGGAAATTCATTGATTAATCCCTGCAACCCTCAGTACTTATGTATCCCCGTCTTTCTTGTTGGTGATAACAAAAGGTAATAAAGCTTTTTTGAGTTCAGATAATTCAGAATTTGAAACAAGAAGGCAGAATAAAATTTAAAATGTTTTTGTACAATTAAAATATTAAATATGAAAAAGTATATAAAAATTTTCTTTTTGCACCTTATTTTAGTGTTTAGTCCGGTTATAACAAACGCCCAGAGCTATACCTCAAAGAATGTACCCATTGGCGGAGGCGGATTTGTGACAGGACTCGTTACCAACCAAACCTCCGGCGACAGGTATTGCCGCACAGATATAGGCGGAGCATATCGCTGGGATGCTAATAACAATAAGTGGGTTCAGTTGCTTGACTGGCTTAGTGAGTCAGAAAACGGATTTTACGGAGTGGAATCTCTTGCCGTGGATCCGCAGAATCCCAATAATGTTTATATGCTTTGCGGAATTGACTATGTCAACAATGGAAGAACAGCCATATTGAAATCCACAGACAAAGGAAATACCTTCACTTATACAGATGTTACCTCCAAGTTTAAAACACATGGAAATGGATATGGACGTTCCAACGGAGAACGCCTCGCTGTAGATCCCAAAAACAGCAACATATTATTCTGCGGAACCAGAGCCAACGGATTATGGAAAAGTACAGACGGGGGAGTTAGTTGGAATCAGGCCTGGAGTGGTGTAACGACCACCGCTAATGGAAACGGAATATGTCTTGTTGCTTATGATCCTTCGAGTGCTGTGGTAAACGGGGTTACACAAACCATTTATATAGGTGTTTCCCGCATCGGCAGCGCCAATATTTACAAGAGTACAGATGGTGGAGTAACATTTACAGACGTTTCTCCTGACAATAGATTTATGCCGCACAGAGTAGCACTACAAGGTAATACTATGTATGCTACCCTTTCCGTTGAACAAGGTCCCAATATTTCAGGTGATTACTCAGGGACTACACCTGCTAATGATATGGGCAGAGTATATAAGCTCAACACAAATACAGGAATTTGGACAAATGTTACCCCGGCGCATCATCCTACGGCAAAGTATCCGTATGGCGGTGTAAGTATAGATCCTTCCAATAGTAATAGAGTTGTAGTTTCGACCTGTGGTATGTACTGGAACCAACAGTTTGGTAGCGGCTGGGGAGATTTTGTTTTTCTCTCTACCGATGGAGGATCAACCTGGAACCTAAAGATCGGTCCGGATTCCACCTATGATGCTAACGGTATGAACTGGACAGCAGGGGGAGCGATTAATTGGATGGATTCTATTGAGTTTGACCTTAACGATCCTTTAAAAGTGCGCGTAATAGGAGGCGGCGGAGTATACACCTGTTCCAATATTACAGCCGCAAATGCGTCATGGAAAAATGATGTAATAGGAATTGAAGAGACAGCATTACTTGACGGGGTCAGCATTCCGGGAGGTCCGTTTATTTCCTCTTTCGGAGACGTATCAGGCTTTGTACATGAGTCATTAATTTCTTTTCCCTCAACGAAGATTTCTCCTTTAGGAGGTTTTAATAACCATAGCATTGCTTATGCTGCTGCGAATCCGGGTAAAGTAGTCCGAATTGGTAATGGGGAAAACGTCGTTTACTATTCTAACGATAAAGGAACTACATGGACTGGCACTACCAGTAATGTGGGCGTATCAGGAAGGGTAGCCATTAGTGCTGATGGAGGTACTATACTGCATTGTCCTTGGGGATCCTCAACTACCTCGTATACGACCAATAACGGCACAAGCTGGTCCAGTTGTGCGGGTGTATCGCTTGGCGATGCTGCTCCAGCGGCTGATCAGGTAAATTCAAATTATTTCTATATCTACCATCCATCGACGGGACAGATGTTCAGAAGCTCTAATAAGGGAGTCAATTTCTCAGTAGCAGGTACACCGGGCGCGTCAACTGCAAATCATCCGTGGGAATCAGTTCTGATCAGGACAGTGCCCGGTTTTGAAGGACATATTTGGGTGCCTCTTGCCGGCAATGGATTAAAATATTCGACCAACTATGGGGCAGCATATACAACTGTTGCCAATGTATCGTATTGCAAAACTATCGGAATAGGAAAAACAATGTCCGGAGCGAGCTACCCTACTATTTTCATCTGGGGAACAGTATCTGGTGTCAATGGGCTTTTCAGATCAACAGATCAGGGGGCTACATGGCTTAGAATCAATAATGATGCCCATGAATTTGGTGGTGCTTCATTGCTTGTTGGAGACATGAATGTTGCCGGAAGAGTATTTATGGGGGCAGGCGGAGGAAGAGGTCTAATTTACTGGGATCTTTCAGAACCTTCTGTTTCCTACGTTACTCTGGGCAATAGAGCTACCAACTTGCTGATGGATGGGATGTACAGGTTCGACAATGGTTCTAATGCTGGGCAATATGCTAACAGCGGTGCAACGGCACAACAATGGTCAATTGAAACGGTTGGAAATTATGTGATGTTAAAGAATCGAGCTTCAGGATTGTATCTTGATGGTATGTATAGAAATTCCAATGGTTCAGTTGCAGGACAATACAGTTATAGTGGCAGTGATGCACAATATTGGACACGTGAAACCGCAGGAAACTATGTTAAGTTTAAAAACAAAGCTACAGGTTTATATCTCGATGGAATGGGTGCCACGACCAATGGTGCTGATTTATTTCAATGGAGCCAGAGCAGCAGTTTTAATCAGCAATGGTCAATAAATATAGTTGGCAGCCAAAGTGCAAAAATGAATTCGTTGTCTAAAAATGATATTGAAGAGGACTCAAACTTTTCAATAGCGTTTTTCCCAAATCCATTTAGTAATGAATTTAAGATTGAAGCTACAAAATCGAAGGAACCCATTCGTGTTAGCATTTTTGATGTTACAGGAAAAAAAGTACAGGAAGCAGCATCCACTCTTGAATCAGCGCACTTGTTAATGGGGTCTTCATTGCAACCAGGATTATACCTGGTGCAGGTTGAAGGAGTAAACTCAAATTTCTCAAAAACATTTAAGATTCTTAAAAAATAAATCGGTTTGTGAGATTTGAAAATTATAAATATAAAGTATAAAAGACATATGAAAATCAACCGGTTTATAATGGTTTTTATGCTGTTTTTGAATTTTTTGGCAGCTCAGGAAAAGTATGTATCTCCGATTAGGGAGGGTAATGAACCTGTTGCTGCCGGAAAGTTTGCACCAACATGGCAATCGCTGCAGCAATATAAGACACCTGAATGGTTCCGTAATGCCAAGTTTGGCATATGGGCACATTGGGGACCTCAATGCCAGCCTGAACAAGGAGACTGGTTTGGGAGATTTATGTATAATGAAGATGGTGACCAATATAAATGGTTTACGGAGCATTACGGGCATCCTTCCAAAGTTGGATTCAAGGAAGTTATTAAGGATTGGAAAGCTGAAAATTGGGATCCTGAAAAACTTGTAGCACTGTACAAAAGGGCAGGTGCTCAGTATTTCTTTGCCATGGCCAATCACCATGATAATCTGGATCTGTGGGACAGTAAATACCAGCAATGGAACTCGGTACGTGTAGGGCCTAAGAAAGATATTATCACTGGTTGGTCAAAAGCAGCAAAAAAATATAATCTGCCATTCGGACTTAGTGTACACGCTTCACACGCCTGGACCTGGTTTGAAACTGCCCAGCGTTCAGATAAGACCGGTGCATTAGCAGGAGTTCCCTACGATGGAAAACTTACCAAAGCAGATGGTAAAGGAACATGGTGGGAAGGACTTGACCCTGCTGAACTTTATGCGCAAAATCATCCTCTGAGTAAAGGAAGTGAAAAAGATCTGTATGCTTTGTGGAATCAGTGGGATTGGAGCAATGATGCGGCCATACCTTCACAAGAATACTGTGAAAAATTTTATAACAGAACCATAGATCTTATCAATAAATACAATCCCGATTTGCTTTATTTTGATGATGTTGCACTGCCTCTTTATCCGGTAAGCGATGCGGGACTCAAAATTGCGGCTGATTTCTACAATCATAATATGGCAACCCATAATGACAAGCTGGAGGCTGTTTTATTTGGGAAAATACTAACCGATGAACAAAAAAAATGCATGGTTTGGGATGTAGAGCGTGGTGCGCCGGATACTCCCCAAAGTCTTCCATGGCAAACTTGTACCTGTATTGGTGACTGGCATTACAACAGATCAGTTTATGATAATAATGGATACAAATCAGCAGCTACAGTAATTCAAATGCTGATTGATATTGTAAGTAAAAATGGGAATTTGCTGCTTAATATTCCGGTTCGTGGAGACGGTAGTATTGATGAAAAGGAAGTTGCAATTCTTGAAAAAATCGCTAGCTGGATGGAGGTCAATAAAGAGAGTATTTTTGATACACGCCCGTGGAAACAATATGGTGAAGGACCAGTTTCAGATGCTATAAAGCCTGGTCAGGATCAAAGTTTTAATGAAGGAAAAACAAAATTGACAGCAAAAGATATTCGTTACAATCAAAATGGGAAAATTCTTTATGCAAGTCTTTTAGGAGTACCTTCAGAGGACATTAGCTTGAAATTGCTTGGTAAGAATAACTATAACGGTAAAATTAAAAGTATTGAAATCCTTGGCAGTAAAGAGAAACTTTCATGGAAACAATCGGGAGAATCATTAGTAATTACAAAACCAAAAGTGATCCCGAACGATATTGCAGTAGTTTTTAAGATAAAATAAGCAGGGGACAAAATGGCAATTAATGGATCGGATTTATAAAATGGGACAAATAAACAATAATAAATTAATGAAAAAAGAAATCAATAAAAAGCTTATTGCGGGTTTATTACTTTGGGGATTGAGTACGGTTCTGAACGCGCAGACGAACAAAGCGGGCAAGGTTAAAATCATGGTGGATGTAAACAATCCGGGGCATGCAATTTCACCTTCCTTGTTCGGTGTTTTTTTCGAAGATATTAACCTTTCTGCCGATGGAGGATTGTATCCGGAAATGGTAAGAAATCGTTCGTTTGAAGATGCTGATATCCTTCAGGATTGGAAGTTTACAAGTACCGATGGCAAAAGTTCAGTTTCGATCAGTAATGCCGATCTTTTCGCAAAACAAGTGATACCGCCATTAAACTCCTTAAATCGCAAAGCATTACTAATTGGAGCTTCTGGTTCTTTTAAACTGGAAAATTCAGGCTACTGGGGCATGAATATGGTGCAGGGCGAAAGTTATACGCTGAGGTTTGCCGCACGTGCTATTGAAGGTTTTTCTTCTCCTTTAAAAATAAAAATTATGGATGCGAAAGGCAATGAAATATCAGCTGCTGAAATAAAAGGAATTACCGGAGACTGGGGGTATTACACTGCAAATCTGAAAATAAGCACAGGCGATCCCAAAGCAAGCCTACAAATTTCAGGTGAAGGCAATGGAAAACTATTTCTGGATATGGTTTCGCTGCTCCCAGTTAAAACATGGAAAAATCATGGCTTGCGCACCGATCTTTCCGAAGCGCTCGATGCTCTTCACCCTAAATTTCTGCGCTTCCCGGGAGGTTGCTGGGTTGAAGGTGACGATTTCAAACACATGTACCACTGGAAAAATACAATTGGAAACATTGATACACGCACGGCACTCTGGAATATATGGGGTTACAATGCCACTAACGGACTTGGGTTTCATGAATATCTTCAACTTGCCGAAGATTTGGGAGCTGAACCACTTTATTGTATAAACATTGGAATGTCACACAAAGAAGTAATTCCGCTCGACCAAATGGGACAATGGGTGCAAGATGCGCTTGATGCAATCGAATACGCCAATGGACCGGAATCTTCGGTTTGGGGAAGTCTTCGGGCTAAAAACGGACATCCGGAACCATTTAACCTGAAATACATGGAAATAGGGAACGAAAATGGAGGAGCTCCTTATAACGAACGCTGGCCATTGTTTGTAAAGGCAATTCAGACAAAATATCCGTACATGAAACTCATTGCCAACGAGTGGGCTGGTGGGCACCCTAAAGAGCCAAAGCCGGAATTAATTGATGAGCATTATTACAACAATCCCGATTGGTTTATCTGGAATTCAAATAAATATGACAGCTACGACCGCAATGGCTTCAAAGTTTTTATTGGCGAATATGCGGTAACTTCAGGCACAGGAAACGGTAACCTTCGCGGTGCAATAGGTGAAGCTGCTTGGATGACGGGCATGGAACGAAACTCGGATGTAGTTGTTTTGGGAGCTTATGCACCCTTGTTGTGCAATGCAAACCACAAAGCATGGCCGGTAAACTTAATTAATTTCGACAGTCACCAGTGGTTTGGCTTGCCAAGCTATTATGTTCAGGAAATGTTTTCAAACAACCAGGGAACGAACGTACTTCCTTTCTCTGTAGAGAATAATCCGGTCATTGAAACTCCCGTAGGAATGGGGTGTATTGGTTTTGGCACCTGGATGAATTCGGCCGAATTTAAAGATGTTGTGGTTACAGCTCCTAACGGGGAAATTCTGTTTAAACCCGATTTTGCAAAACTCGGTAAGGATTGGAGACAAACCGGAAAAGGCGAATGGAGTGTAAAAGATGGAGTTCTCAAACAATCGGCAATAGAACAAGGAGTGGGTATTTTTATGGGAGATTCTACGTGGAAAGACTACACGATCACTCTGAAAGCTCGCAGGATTTTGGGTGAGAACGGATTCCAGATATTCTTCCACAATAGAAATAATGATGAACGTAACCGTTTCGAAGTAGGTGGTTGGAACAATTCTGTTACGCACCTGGAAATGGGTATGTCTATTGCAGAAATGAAAGGAGAAGCCAAAGCGGAACAATGGTATGATGTGAAAATTGAAATCAAAGGAGGTACCGTAAGGGCCTATCTTGACGGAAAGTTAATACAAGAAATTTCAGATAAAACTCTTCCTGTGAAAAGTTTAATTATGAGTGCTGTGAAAGACTATAAATCGGGTGATGTGATTCTTAAAATTGTAAATGCTTCAGCCAAAGCAATAAAATCACAGATTGACCTGAAAGATGCAAAAGTTTTTACCGGGAAAGGAAAAGTCATTGTGCTTACATCTGCCAGTCCATTGGATGAAAATACAATGGAACAACCTACTAAAGTTTCCCCGAAAACAGAAAATGTAAAATTTTCAGGAACAACTATTACACGTTCATTCCCTGGAAATTCATTAACGATATTGCGTTTGGAAACTTTACATTAGATGATGACAGGCAGTCAAAAAATAGAGTTAAATATAAAAAAGTAACTTTCTATGAGGTTTCATTATATAAAAATAAATAAGATTAGTCTTTGGTGCTTAACATTACTTTCATGCTTTTTTAGTATTTCCGGAAGTGCTCAGAATTTATATGTCGAGGCAAACTATCATCCGCAAGGCAGATAGATAAAAAACATTATTTGTATTTGAATGTGACGGGAGAAGCCAAAGAAATACAGATGAAAACAAAATCAAGAAGTCTTCTTTTGGATAAAGATTATGTGGGGAATTTTACAATTAAACCTTATGAACCGGAGTTTATTGAACTAAAATAAGGTATTGAGCTGTGCTTGTGCTGCGTGTGTATACTACGGTTATAGGAGTTCCAAAGGAAGATATATGCTTGAAATTACTTGAAAAAAATAAAGATAATTTTAGAATTAAAAAGACAGTGATGCTTGGCAGTAAAGACAAAATTATCCTGGCAAGCTAATCCAGAATCATTAGTTATAAAAAAACAAATAGCGTTCCTAATGATATTGCAGTAGTTTTTAAAATATTATTAGAGTTGTTATTTTTAAATTCATTACGAAAGTTTCAATATAATAATGCAATTTTTCTAATGTTCAAATTTCAATATGAAAAATAAAATAAAATATATTGGGTTGATTTTGTTTGTTTGTCAGACAGTTTTTGCACAATCATTCCTTGATAAGGCGAACCAGCCAATTGCATTTTTAAATAAGGATGTTATTTTGTCTGAGTCCTCGATAAAGCAGCGGGAGACTGTCAATACAAAGTACATTTATCAGTTTGATACAGATAGGCTATTACACAATTTTAGAATAAATGCCGGAATTGAATCGAAAGCGAAACCACTTGAAGGCTGGGAGTCGCCTAAGGTGGGATTGCGCGGGCATTTTGTAGGTCATTATTTGTCGGCTTGTGCTTCTTTGATTGAAAAAACAGGTGATACTTTGCTTCAAAAACGTGTTAAATATATGGTTGATGTGCTTGAAGAATGTCAGCAAAAACTTGGTGGCAAATACCTGAGCGCATTCCCCGAAAAAGATTTTACAACATTAGAGACACAATTTAGCGGAGTTTGGGCTCCATATTATACCTATCATAAAATGATGCAGGGAATGCTCGATGTTTATAAAGTAACCGGAAATAAAAAAGCCTATGCAATAGTTGTTAATATGGCTGCTTATGTAAAAGAGCGTATGGATAAACTTTCGCCTGAAACTATTGAAAAAATGTTATATACTCCGCAGGCAAATCCCGCAAATGAAGCGGGTGGGATGAATGATGTATTAGAGAATTTATTTGAAATTTCTAAAGATTCAGCTCATTACAGATTGGCTTGTCTTTTTGACCGTAAATGGTTTAGCCAGCCATTGTATGAGGGCAAAGATATTTTGTCAGGGTTGCATTCTAATACTCATTTGCCTTTGATAATTGGGTTTGCCAAACGGTATGAAAATACCGGAGACAGCTATTATCGTGATGTTGTTTCCCATTTTTGGGATATGCTGGAACATCATCATTGTTATGTGAATGGTTCTAGCAGTGGCCCAAGGCCTATTGCTACAACTCCAACTGCTCAAACTTCAGAACATTGGGGGAAACCGGATTGTTTAAGTACAACTCTTACCCACAGAACATCTGAATCATGCGTTTCACATAACACTCAAAAAATTACAAGTACTTTGTTTCGTTGGACTGCCCAACCCGAATACGCTGATGTATATATGAATACGCTTTATAATTCTGTTTTTGCACTGCAAAATGCCCAAACTGGATGGAACGTTTATTCCTTGCCATTGGGTTCTCCCAATAAGAAGGGCTTTGCCAGTCCCAATGAGTTTTTTTGTTGTAACGGAACAACAATTGAAGCATTTACGAACTTAAATGCTAATATTTATTTTCATAACAATGATAACCTCTGGGTTAATTTGTATGTTCCTTCCACTGTGAAATGTGAATCTAAAGGGATTACGTTGTCACAGTCGTCTGACTTTCCGGATAATTCAATTGTAAAATTTAACATAACCACTGATAAAACAACGCCATTTGCATTGAAATTATTTATTCCGTCCTGGGCTGATGAACAAACTCAGGTTTTGGTAAATGGAGAACTCATTACAACTAATGTGACTCCGATGTCTTATTTTATAATTGACAGAAAGTGGAAAAATGGGGATAAGATAGAAATACGTTTTAATTATCATTTTGATTTAAAAAAAATGCCTGATAATCCAAATGTAATTGCACTGTTTTATGGACCGGTTTTATTAGCATTTCAAGTTAATGAAGAAACAATATTAAAAGGAAATGAGTCAGATATTTTGAAAAATATATCTAAACGAGAGAATTCTATGTCATTTACATTGAAAAATAATGGAAAAGAATATACGCTTCTGCCTTTTTACAAAGTAAGTAATGAGTCGTATGGAGTGTATGCGACTATCCGAAATGAGTATTAGGGATTAGCTTATGTGATTAGTAACTAGTGATTTAAAACTAAAATAAAAATGAAATTTAAACTTACCTTGTTTTTGGCAGTTGTCTTTAGCGTTATGAATGCACAAACAACCCCAAAATACCACCAATGGGCATCAACCCCACCTCTTGGATGGAACAGTTGGGATTGTTTTGGAACAACCATTACGGAACAGCAGGTAAAAGAACAGGCCGATGCGATGGCAAAATACCTTTTACCCAGCGGATACAACTATCTCACAGTAGATATTCAATGGTATGAACCTGAAGCAAAAGGACATGCTTACGACCCCAAAGCGATGCTCACCATGGATGAATATGGCCGCTTAACTCCTGGGCTGAAAAAATTTCCTTCAGCTGCTGATGGAAAAGGATTTAAACACCTTGCTGACTATGTGCACTCCAAAGGACTGAAATTCGGTATTCATATTATGCGTGGAATTCCTCGTCAGGCTGTCGAAAAAAATACGTCTGTACTTGGGACAAACGTAAAAGCCCAGGATATTGTTATTAAAAGCTCTACTTGTGGATGGAATCCTGATATGTACGGCGTTAATGCCAATAGCCCTGAAGGTCAGGCTTACTATAATTCTATTGTACAGATGTATGCTGACTGGGGCGTGGATTTTATCAAATGTGACGATATTTCACGACCTTATGATGATGTGCAAAAAGCAGAAATTGAAGCTCTCCGCAAAGCAATAGACAAAACTGGAAGACATATTCTGTTAAGTTTATCGCCGGGAGCAACGCCGGTTAAAATGGGCGAACATGTTATGAATCATGCCAATATGTGGCGTATCACTGATGATTTTTGGGATCGCTGGGGATTGTTGCAAGGCATGTTTGAGCGAATGGATGTGTGGACCCCTTTTCGTGGACCTGGACATTTCCCAGATGCCGATATGCTGCCTATTGGAATTGTTGAATTCAAACGTCCAACTAATTTCACCCAAAATGAACAATATACGCTTATGAGCCTTTGGGCTATTGGTCGTTCACCACTTATTTTTGGTGGAGACATGACCAAACTCGACGATTTTACTAAGGAAATGCTCACCAATCCCGAAATGCTCAAAGTAAATCAACACAGCATAAATAACCATCAGGTATCGCGTGAAAAGAATTTAATTGTGTGGACAGCCGATGTGCCTAATAGTAAAGACAAGTATGTGGTTCTTTTCAATGCACAAAGCAAGGGAGAGAATGTTGATTTAAACAATGCCGATTATGTAAGTCCAATAATTGCCGGCAAAGGAAGTTCGCAAAAGGTAGAAGTATCTGTAAAAGAGGGGAAAAGACTTGTTCTCTTTGTGAAAGATGGTGATAACGGGTTTGATTCGGATCATATCGTTTGGGTCGATCCTGTACTTCACGGCCCCAAAGGCGATTTAAAACTGACTAACCTCAAATGGGTGAGTGCAACTTCGGGCTGGGGAGAAGCGAATGTCAACCGTACCTGCGACAATAACCCAATTATTATAAATAATGAAACACGAGAGGGAATTGGCGCTCATGCAGAGTCTGTGATCGTTTATGAGTTGCTCGAAGGATATGATTCTTTTACAGCAACCGGTTACGTAACACAGGAAAAAGGCTCAGTAGTTTTTGGGGTTTTGGTTGATAAAGGCACATTAAATTTTCCCGACAAGGCCAATGTAAAAGTAAACTTTGAAGCTATTGATATAAAAGGAAAAGTAAAAGTGCGCGATTTGTGGAATCACAAAGATCTGGGAACTTTTAATGGGAGCTTTGAGCGCGAATTGCCACAACATGGTGCCGGACTATATCGGATAACTCCTTTGCGTTAAGATAATAATTCTCTGCAAAGTGTTGTAAAGCCTTTGTTATAATTATGCAATAACATATCAATAAAAGAATGCTATATCCAATAATTCAATTATAAATATAAACACAACAAAATGAGGAGTTTAAAACCCTATAAAAAGCAATATCCCACAAAACAGCTAGTATTCGTATTTATACTATTTATAAGCTTTCTTTCCGGATATGCCCAAAATAGAACCGAAAGAAAACAGTTATTTGATTATAACTGGAAATTCTTTTTAGGCGATGACGCTGAAGCCAAAACAAGCAATTTCAATGATACAAGCTGGCGTAATCTCGATTTGCCTCACGACTGGAGTATCGAAGGAAAAATTCATCCTAAAAATACTACTGGCGCAGGTGGCGGTTATTTTCCTTCAGGAATTGGCTGGTATCGCAAAACGTTTCAAGCGCCTGACGAATGGAAAACCAAAAAAACAGCTATCTATTTTGAAGGTGTTTATATGAATTCTGAAGTTTTTATTAACGGAAAATCGCTCGGTATTTATCCTTATGGCTACTCATCATTCAGTTATGACCTTACACCTTATCTAAACTTTGGAAAAGAAAATGTTATTGCAGTACGGGTCGATAATTCACAGCAAATGAACAGCCGTTGGTACAGTGGCTCCGGAATTTATCGCCATGTATGGATGATGGTTACAGATCCTGTACATGTTACAAATTGGGGTGTTGCTGTTTCAACTCCCGAGGTATCTTCAAAAAAGGCAGTTGTACTGGTAAAAACCAAAATAAAAAATGAAACAGAATTTGCTCAGAGTATTGTTGTAAAGACAGTTCTTTCAAACAACATTTCTAAGAATGTTGGAAATGGCCAGATGCAAATAGAGCTTCCGGCGCATAATGAGAAAGAATTAACTCAGACTATATCAGTATCGAATCCTAAGCTTTGGACACCAGAAACTTCCTTTTTATATCAGGCTCAGATTCAGATAGTAAAAGATAAAAAAGTAGTTGATGAAACCAAAACTAATTTTGGTATCCGTTCTATAAAATTTACTGCTGAAAATGGATTTCAGTTAAACGGAAAAACAGTAAAAATAAATGGTGGTTGTGTGCATCATGATAATGGCAGCTTAGGGGCTGCTGCTTTTGATCGCACCGAAGAACGCAAAGTAGAATTGCTTAAAGCCGGTGGGTTCAATGCAGTGAGAACCTCTCATAATCCGCCTTCTGAGGCGTTTCTTGATGCCTGCGATCGATTAGGTCTATTGGTAATGGATGAATCTTTCGATTGCTGGAAGATTGGAAAAAATAGCAATGATTATGCAAAATATTTTGACCAATGGTGGAAAAAAGATTTACAGGCAATGATTTTGAGAGATCGAAACCATCCTTCTATAGTTATGTGGAGCATCGGTAACGAAATTGTAGAGCGAGGAAAACCTGAGGCTGTTGAAACTGCTAAAATGCTTATGCAGGAAGTAAAAAAAATAGACACTACAAGGCCTGTAACTTCTGCAGTTGTGAATTTAGACAAATGGGAAAACTTAGATTCTTTGATAAACGTACACGATGTTGCCGGATATAATTACAACCTGCATACTGCTCCGGACGATCATAAAAGAGTGCCTTCACGTATTATAGTTCAAACCGAATCTTATCCTAAAGATGCTTTTAACAATTGGAAACTCGTTCAGGAAAATAACTATGTAATAGGTGATTTTGTTTGGACAGCTATGGATTATTTGGGAGAATCGGGAATTGGACGTTGGTATTATTCGGGAGAAGTACCTGGTCAGCACTGGGAAAATGATTTCTTTCCCTATCATGGTGCTTACTGCGGTGATATAGATTTGCTTGGTTGGAGAAAACCCATTTCTCATTACCGTAGTATGTTGTACAATAATAACGAAAAACTCTATATGGCGGTTCGTGAACCAGCTCCGGAACCTTTGGAAATAAAAGAAACATGGTGGTCAGTATGGCCAACGTGGGAAAGCTGGACATGGCCTGTCTTTGAAGGAAAAACGGTTCAGGTTGAGGTATATTCTAAATATCCTAAAGTAAGATTATACCTGAACGACAAACTGGTTGGTGAACAAAAAACTAGTAAAGAAGAGCAATTTAAGGCTACTTTTTCAATTCCATATTCTCCCGGTTTGCTTAAAGCTGTTGGAGTAGAAAATGATAAAGAAGTAGCATCAACCATTTTACAAACTGCCGGCGATGCTGCAAAAATAAAACTTACAGCAGATCGAAATGAAATATTGGCCAACGGTCAGGACTTATCGTATATAACTATCGAAATAACAGATAAGGATGGAATATTCCAACCGAATGCTGTTAATCGTCTGGATTTTAAAATTGAAGGACCGGGAGTTATTGCAGGAGTTGATAATGCTGATATAAAAGACACTGAGCAATATGTAGGTAGTACTCGTAAAGCATGGCATGGACGAGCTTTGGTGGTTATAAAAAGCAATCATGAGGCAGGTGAAATTAAATTATCGGTAATCTCTAATGGATTAGAAGCAAAAAGTATAATTATTAAATCAAAGCACAATAATTAAAATATGAGAGTATCAATGAAACATAGTATTTCTGTACTATTTGTTATTTTAAGTTCATTAAGTATAAATGCGCAGGAAATAATTTCGCCTAACGGAAAAATAAAAGTTGTTTTGAATTTGTCTGAAAAGAATACGGAACATAATCTTTTTTTTAAGGCATTGTATAAAACTGAAAACAAGTTTGTAGAAGTATTACCGGATTCTAAATTAGGTATTAATCGTGCCGATGAACAATTTGCAGATAACCTGCGTTTGATTTCAACGTCAAAACCAGTTTCAATACACGATAAATATGAAATGGTTTGCGGTAAACGCCAGCAGTGCGAGAATTCAGGTACCGAAAAAACATTCAGTTTTCAAAATTCCAATCATCAGTCATTAGATATTATTTTCAGGGTTTATAATGATGGTATTGCCTTTCGCTATGTTTTCCCAAATCAATCAGACTCAAAAGTTAATATCATAAATGAAGCTACAACGTATGTTTTGCCTGAGAACACATCCCGTTGGATGCAGCCTTTCAATCTTGCTTATGAAGGTTTTTATCCCTTAAGCAAAACGGGTTTGAATATTGATAAATACCAGGAATGGGGTTTTCCAGCTTTATATAAAGTGAATAATCAGCCCGTTTGGGCATTAATTTCGGAGGCAGATATAACAGAAAATAATTGCGGAGCAAAGCTGAGTAATTTAAAAAATACGAACCAATATCAGGTTACTTACCCTAATGGCCGTGATAATTTTAAGCAGGATGGAGTTAAGACTACATTACCTTGGAATTCTCAGTGGCATACCCTTATCATTGGTAAATTATCAGATATAGTCGAATCAACTTTGATTACAGATGTTAGCCAACCAAGCCAATTAAAAGATACTAATTGGATTAAACCAGGTGTAGTTTCATGGATTTATTGGGCAAACAATCATGGATCTAAGGATTATCAAAAGGTAGCGGAGTACGTTGATTTGGCTGTTGAAATGAATTGGCCTTATGTATTGATCGACTGGGAATGGGATGTAATGACTAATGGAGGTGATATAAATGCTGCAGTGAATTATGCAAAAAGCAAAGGAATAAAACCATTGATGTGGTATAATTCCGGCTCAATCTGGCTCGATCCAACACCGAATGACCGTTTACTTACAGCAGAAAAACGTGCAAAAGAATTTTCGTGGCTCAACAAAATTGGCGTCTATGGAATCAAAGTCGATTTTTTTGCCGGTGACCAGCAAGATATGATGAGGTATTACATTGATATTTTGAAAGATGCTGCAAAATATCATTTAATGGTGAATTTTCATGGAGCGACAATTCCTCGTGGGTGGGCGCGAACTTATCCTAATCTCATGACAACAGAAGCTGTGTATGGTGCAGAATGGTACAATAATGATCAGGTATTGACTAATAAAGCAGCAGCACATAATACTACGCTTCCTTTTACACGAAATGTAATTGGATCGATGGATTACACGCCTGTTACTTTTTCAAATTCGCAGCATCCACATATAACAACTTATGCTCATGAGCTGGCTTTATCTGTTGTATTTGAATCAGGATTACAGCATTTTGCAGACAGCCCATCTGCATATAAATCTTTACCAGCAGAACCAAAAAACTTTTTGAAAGAGGTTCCAACTGCATGGGATGATACAAAATTAATCGACGGCGATCCAGGCGAAAAAGTAGTGATTGCCCGTAAAAAAGGAAATCAATGGTATATAGGCGGACTCAACGGAAAAGGAGAACCTCAGACTTTAATCATAAAATTTGATTTTCTGGACAAAGGAAACTATGATTTACATTTGATTAAAGATGGAAAGGACGACAAATCTTTTTCTTCAGAAACAATAAAAATTAAAAAAGGAAGTACAGTAAAAGTGGAGTGTCTTTCTGGAGGAGGATTTGTTGGGGTGATAAAATAATTCAATAATACGTTTTTTTGATTTCCAAAACTTCGCATGTAATAGACGTTAATATTAATAGAAAGGACCAAAAGAAATGCATGAAAGAACAGAGAAAATAGTATTGAAAATGGAGAAACTGGCTATTGTGATTATTCTTTTTTTTGGGAATTATTTACAGGCTCAGTCTGCTATGGTAAATGTTGAGTCCCGAAATTTATTAAGTTTAAATGGTGATTGGCAGGTTATTCTTGACCCGACAAACATAGGTGATTGGAAACAAGTCTGGTTAGAGAAAAAACCGCAAAAGAAGACTGACTTTATCGAATATTCCTTTGATGGCGGACCAGTTTTAAAAGTTCCAGGTGATTTTAACTCGCAGTTATGTGAACTAACTTATTTTGAAGGAGTTGTTTGGTACAAGAAACTATTCGATTACAAGCTCAATAAAGAAAAAAGACTATTTCTTCATTTTGGGGCAGTAAATTATTTAGCCACTGTATATCTTAATGGAGAAAAAATAGGCATTCACGAGGGAGGATTTACACCGTTTGAGTTTGAAATAACAAGTAAGGTAAAAAAAGGAGAAAATTCTCTAATCGTAAAAGTAGATAACAAGCGCCTGGAGAGCGGTTTGCCTGGTAGGGGCTATGATTGGTTCAATTATGGCGGTATAACTCGTGATGTTAATTTGATTGAAACGAATAAAACATTTATCGAAGATTATTCTATTCAATTAAAAAAAGGAAGTCTAAAAAAAGTTTCGGGATGGATACAGCTAAATGGAACAGCTAAAAAACAAAAGGTTACGATAAAGATTCCGGAGATTAACAAATCTTATAAAATGGAATCAAATGATATGGGATATGTCAATGTTGAATTTGATTCAAATTTTAAGCTTTGGTCTCCTGAAAATCCTAAGCTTTATAACGTAATAATTGAAAGTGAAACTGATACGGTAACAGATACTATTGGGTTTAGATGTATTGAAGTACGAGGGAATAAAGTGTTGCTTAACAAAAAAGAAATCTTTTTTAAAGGAGTAAATATCCACGAAGAAAATCCATATAAAGGGACTCGGGCCCATTCAAAACAGGATGCCCTAGTATTATTGAATGCAGCAAAAGAATTAGGCTGTAACCTTGTTCGTCTTGCCCATTATCCACACAATGAGAACATAATTAAGGAAGCTGAAAAAAGGGGCTTAATGGTGTGGAGTGAACTTCCCATTTATCAACATATTCAATTTTCGGACAGTCTTGTTCAGATAAAGATGGAGACTATGCTGAAAGAAATGATTCGAAGAGACAAAAATCATTGTGGCGTTATAATATGGAGTCTTTCAAATGAGACATATCCGGGAACACCAAATCGAAATAATGCTCTTAGTGTGTTAACTCAAAAATGTAAGGCATTAGATTCAACCCGTTTGATTACCCATGTAGTCAATACACAATCATACAAGGATAACTCCTTTAAGGTGTGGGATACACTTTATGAATATTCTGACCTGATTTGTATTAACGAGTATATTGGATGGTATGATCCGTGGCAAGGTAAACCATCGGAGGTAAAATGGGACTTTGCTTATCCTGACAAACCGGTATTTATTTCAGAGTTTGGAGGAGAAGCAGTCTATGGAAATAATACTGAACCAAGTGATCAGGCTGCTTATTGGACAGAAGGATATCAGAAACAAATTTACAAGGATCAAATAGAATTATTTAAAACTATACCAAACTTATGCGGAATTTCTCCATGGTTGTTATTTGATTATAAATCATTGGGGAGGATGAACCAAGTTTATCAAAAGGGGTATAACAGAAAAGGATTGTTATCTGAAAAAGGAGAAAAAAAGAAAGCCTGGTATATTATTGAGCAATATTATAAAAGAAAATGAAAGATATAAGTATAAAACAAGCCTTATTGACCTTCGTCTGTTTGATAATGGTCAGCTTTAATTTTTTTGGTCAAAGCACACCAATCAATCTTTGGAACGGAAAAATTCCTGAGAAATTCCTAATAGATATCTTCAAATAAAGAGGAGAAAGAATAGAGAAAAAATAAATAAAATGATAACAAAAGATTCTTCAGGAACAGATATTGAATTCTGGGAAAAAAATTAGAGATGAATAAAAAAACAGGAAGTTAATAATTAATTGATTTATGGATAAGATTTTAGTGGATTGCGTAGTTTTTTGTTACGAGGAAGATGACCTTAAAGTTCTTCTGGTAAAACAAGATAAAGGAATCGACCTTGCAAAATGGGGAGTCTTATCGGGTATAGTTAAGAATGCGAATGATACTGATGATACTGTACATGGTTTATTGAAGGAGTTCAATATTCATTCTACCATTATTTTTAAAGAAATTAATTGTTCAATTTTCTATAATATGTCTGAGGCACGTTTACGATATTACGCTTTAATAGATAGTGAACATTACAGAATCAATTTTGGATCTGATCTTCCAATTCAAAGATGGTTTAAGTTGAATGATGTACCGGATTTGGTACATAATCATAATGCGGCATTAGATTTTTGTTTGGATGATTTAAACCGTTCTATAGAGAAAGAATTGTGAGTTTTTGTATCTGGTCCTGGTTTAAATTGATCACCATTGTTGGATTTTAGAATTTAGCAAGAAAGCCCTTGAAGTTAACTAATCTCTTAATCACATTTGATAAGTTTTAATTAAATAAAAAAGGGTGGTTGGATTTATATAAAAAGTAAAACTTTAGAATAAGATAGATGGCAACAGAATTTTGGATAGAGAAAGGTTGGGGGAGAATTAATTGATAATGCGACAGTCGAAGATGTTAAGTTTGCTATTGAAGAAATAATTAGAATAGAGGATGAATATAGTACTTTCTGGGTTGGCCATACAGAGAAGGAATACGTTCTAAAGATTCATAAAAATTTAGATTTGTTTTTCATTTACGGAAAAAATCAAGATAAGCAAATGCAAATTAAACTCAGTAATAGGGATGAATTTATGGGCTTTTTTAAGAGGTATTATGCTAAGGATTTCGTAGGATTAAAAAAAGAAATAAAATTGATATTATTATCAAATAGTCGGCTGGATATGGAAACAAAATTCGAAGAGTGAGTAAAAAGGTACTATCCGGTTATTGTCATGTCCCTAAAATAGCAACTATTAATTTTTTGTGGAAAAAAAGGTATTTACTCCAGTTACCCTAAATCCTAAAAAGAGAAATTATCGGGAGTAAAAGATATTTTTTAAAATAATTTACGTCCTATCTTATTTACTTTAATGATTAAAATTTAAATGATGCTACTTATGTTTTTAATCAGCTCAATGAATTATACTCTTTTATATCATAATTGATTATAATTTTCTAACGAATTGATTTATAAATGTATTTGATGGTATAGGTTTTTCATTTAATACAATTGGTGCACTCTTGTGATACAAAAGGAAACGTTATGTGGTATTGTTTTCCTATTACTTTGTTTACTTAAGAAAACATTTACTAACCATTGACCCATTTTTAAACCATGAGAAAAAAACTACTCGTCGCTTTTGGATATTTATCTTTTGAAGCTCTCAGAAAAATCAAGTAAGTTCTATTCTCCATTATTATTTTATTCATGAAAAAAAAAATTAAGTTCCTTTTTGCCTTTCTGGTTTTGCTTGTTCAGGCCGTTGGTTTTGCGCAAGCCCAAAATCCAATCATTTTTGCCGATGTGCCAGATATATCTATGATCAGAGTTGGTAAAAATTATTATATGAGCAGTACCACGATGCACATGAACCCAGGTGTGCCTATTATGAAATCTACAGATCTTGTCAATTGGAAGATCATCAACTATGCTTATGATACTTTGGCTGATCTGCCGGCGCTAAATTTGACAGACGGTCAAAATGCATATAGCAAGGGCTCCTGGGCGAGTAGCTTGCGCTATCATAAGGGGATATATTATGTAACCACTTTTGCATACACCACAGGTGAAACCTATGTTTTTAAAACAAAAGACATAGAAAAAGGAAATTGGGAACGAATTTCTTTTAAACCATCATATCATGATAATTCCTTGTTTTTTGATGATGATGGCAAGGTATATTTAATTCATAACGCAGAAAAACTAAAAATTGTTGAATTAAATGAGGATCTGACAGGAGTTAAACAAGGCGTTCCGGAGAGGGTTCTTATCGAGAACGGCAGCGCACCAACAGGAAAAGAAGTGGGGCTTGGAGCTGAAGGATCTCAATTATTTAAAGTAAAAGGGAAATATTATCTGTTTAATATTTGTGCACCACGCGGTGAAATGCGAACTGTAATTATACATAGGGCAGATAATATCAACGGCCCTTGGGAAGGAAAAGTTGGCTTACAGGATAGAGGAATCGCTCAAGGAGGATTGATAGACACTCCCGATGGACGTTGGTTCTCCTATCTTTTCCGCGATTTCGCTGCCGTTGGCCGCGTTCCTTATCTCGTTCCTGTAAAGTGGGAAAACGGTTGGCCTGTATTAGGAGAAAACGGAAAAGTCCCGCAACAGCTTGACCTGCCAGCCAGTAAAGGTTTGATTCCGAATTTGGTTGCTTCTGATGAATTCAATCGAAAAAAAGGAGAAGCAGCACTTCCTTTAGTATGGCAATGGAATCATAATCCGGATAATGCGCTGTGGTCTGTAACTGAAAGAAAAGGATTTTTGCGCCTCAAAACAGGAAGAATCGACACTGATTTTCTTCAGATCAGAAACACACTTACACAACGCACTATTGGTCCAACTAGCTCAGTTTCTGTTGCTCTGGAGGTTTCCAAAATGAAAGACGGCGATTTTGCCGGATTCTCAGCTTTCCAAAAAGAGTATGGATCAGTAGGGGTTAAAATTGACGCGGGTCAAAAGTCGATAGTAATGATTACTACTGATAATGATAAGCCCGTCGAAGTAGAGCGAATTGCGTTGGATCAGGACCAAATTTACTTCAGAATCGATTGCGATTTTACCGGCATGAATGATGAAGCTAATAATCTTTACACTCTTAATGGGAAAGATCAAGCTAGTTTCTTTTACAGCCTTGATGGAAAAGTTTGGAAACCAATAGGCAGACCTTTGAAGATGAAATACAGCATTCCGCATTTTATGGGCTATCGTTTTGCTTTATTCAACTACGCCACAAAAGAAATAGGCGGTTATGCTGATTTTAATTGGTTCAGAATTAAATATTAAGGTAAGTTATGATAATAGATAAAAATTTACAAGTGAATTTCGGATTAGAATCACCTTAATAAAAGAAATGCAAAAGGAAAGGGAACGATTGTCAACTGATGCTTTTCAGTTGATAATAAGCGTTCTTTTTCAAAATCCTGTTCAAAGCAAATGCCCCAGCATTTGAACTGGATTTTTGAAAAACATTCCAATAAGTTGGGATGAAACCGTTTTTATTTATGCTTATCCTGGCAAATACGGTGTATGGCCAGCAGCGTTTATTTATCCTATCTTCTTGCTGGTGATAACACTTACAAGGGCGGGGAAGATTTTACTATAAAAAACAAAGAACAAAAAATAATTTTAACCTACTAAAATTAAAGCTTATGCTAAAAGAATTAAAACTTATGAATATTCATAAATATCAAGTTATTAAAATGTTGGTATTTGTATGGGTTTGCTTCATTTCCCCTTATGAATCTTATGCCCAATATACATGGAAGAATGCCCCCATAGGCGGCGGCGGGTTTGTGACGGGAATCATTACTCACCAAACATCCGGCGATAAGTATTGCCGAACGGATGTGGGTGGAGCCTACCGCTGGGATGCAGCCAACAATAAATGGATTCAACTACTCGACTGGCTCAACGAGTCCGAAAGTGGATTTATTGGCGTGGATGCTTTGGCACTTGATCCGCAGAATGCTAATAATGTTTACATGCTTTGTGGTACTGAGTATATGAGCAAGGGAAGAACGGCTATATTGAAATCTACAGACAAAGGAAATACTTTCACCTATACAGATGTTACGGCTAAGTTTAAAACACATGGAAATGGGAATGGACGCGGGAACGGAGAACGCCTTGCCGTAGATCCTCATAACAGCAACATATTATTCTGCGGAACCAGAGCCAATGGATTATGGAAGAGTACAGATGGTGGCGTTACATGGAATCAAGCATGGAACGATGTAACCACCACTTCCAGTGGAAACGGTATATGTTTTGTTCAATTTGATCCTTCAAGCAGCTTAGTAAGTGGGGCGACTCAAACTATTTATATTGGCGTTTCCCGCACCGGGGGAGGAAACATTTATAAAAGTACAGACGGAGGTGCCACCTTTACAGACATTTCCGCAACCACTGGTTTTATGCCGCATCGGGTTGCTTTGCAGGGAACTACCATGTATGCCACCTATGCGGATGGTGCAGGTCCGGCCACCAATGGCGATGGGAAGTTATATAAGCTCAACACGGCTACAGGAGTGTGGACAAACGTTACCCCTGTTAGTTGGAAGGACCATTCATACGGCGGAGTAAGTATAGACCCAACTAATGTAAACCGGGTAATAGTTTCTTCTTGTGGTAGTTATAGTAACAACCAGTACGGTGGTGGCTGGGGAGACTTTATTTTCCTCTCTACCGATGGAGGATCGACCTGGACCCTTAAGAATGGCACTAATGCCACTTATAACAATAACGGCATGGCATGGACAGGCGATGGAGCGGTTAACTGGATGGACTGTATTGTGTTTGACCCTGTTAATCCTTCAATAGTACAGGTAATAGGCGGTGGTGGTGTATATACCTGTTCCGATATTACAGCTACGAATCCTTCATGGAAGTGTGATGTGATCGGAATTGAAGAGACTGCATTTCTCGATGGGATAAGTATACCCGGAGGACCGTTTATTTCCTCTTTCGGAGACGTATGTGGATTTGTACATGATCCGCTGACTTCTTTTCCATCAGCAAAACTTTCTCCTACAGATGGAAATAATCAGAGTATTGCTTACGCTGCCGGCAACACAAACAAAGTAGTAAGAGCTTCGAGTGGCGGAAACGTTATTTACTATTCTACCAACAAGGGGGCTACATGGACGGCTTCTGCTACTAATATGGGTGCAAACGGTAGGGTGACCATCAGCGCCGATGGAGGTACAATTCTGCACCGCCCTGGAGGTTCCACAACTACCTACTACACGACCAACAATGGAGCAAGTTGGTCAAGTTGTTCGGGGGTGTCGTCTTCAGACGCCGTTCCTGTGGCCGACCAGGTAAATTCAAATTACTTCTATATTTATAATCCAATTAACGGACAGATGTTTTCAAGTTCCAATAAGGGAGTCAGCTTTTCGGTAGCAGGTACTCCTGGTACCAATACATTTGGGTCTTGGGAATTAACAACCCTGATCCGCTCGATACCTGGCTTTGAAGGACATATTTGGGTGCCTCTTGGTGGCAATGGTTTAAAATATTCTACCGACCATGGAGCGACTTATACTACTCTTTCCAATGTAGCTTACTGCACAACGGTTGGGATAGGAAAAGCAATAACAGGAGCCAGCTATCCTACCATTTTTATCTGGGGAACCGTGTCAGGCGTTACGGGTCTTTTCAGATCAAGTGATAAGGGTGCTTCATGGCTCAGAATGAATGATGATGCCCATGAGTTTGGAGGAACACCAATGCTGATTGGAGATATGAATATTGGTGGAAGAGTATACATGAGCGCTAGTGGAGGAAGAGGTTTAATTTACTGGGATGCTTCTGTTACCTTGTCTATAGATGATATTTCGAAGGAGTCAAACTTTTTGATAAATTTTTTTCCAAATCCATTTGTTGATGGTTTTAAGGTTGGAGATGCAAAATCGAATGAACCAATTCGTGTTAGTATTTTCGATATTACAGGAAAAAAAGTAGAAACAGCAGAATCCACTCCTGAATCAGGGCAATTGTTAATGGGGTCTTCATTGCAACCCGGATTATACATAGTAAAAGTTAAAGGAGTAAACTCAAATTTCTCAAAATCATTTAAGATTATTAAAAAATAGATAATTGTTTTTATTCGTAATTTATTTTGGAATAGATAAAGCTTTAAGTAGAGTCATAACATGAATATTATAAAAAGTTTATGTTATGACTTTAAAATGCTGGCATTTTTATTATGCTTTTTCTTTTCTATTGGGCAATCAAACAGAATCAATTATTATTTGGGTGATTGTAAATAGGATGAAACACTAAATAGAAATCATTAGTAAAATATTGAGAGATTTTATTAAAGCCAGAAGAGTAGGGATGATTGGAAATTCAAAAAAGAATTAGATATAAAAAAGTAACTTTATATGAGGTTTTATTTTAAAAAGAGATATAATACACAAAAAGAAAAATTATGAATAGGATTTTAACCACAATTTTTTTAAGTTTTCTTATTGTATTTATTAGTTGTGATAAAAGTAATGATGAAGGAACAGATAATGGTGGTAGCGAGGGAGAAACTAGTACAGAAGTAACTACATTAACAAAAATTACTCACCTTGGTTTGTTAACCACTCTTTATGAATTAAATATTGTTAAGGATAATCAAAACAGTGAACCTTGGAAATCTGAATTAGCAGCCCTTAAAGCATCTGCATCAGGTAGTATAAACTATAAAATGAAAGGACCTTTCCCAAATATTTCTCGTACTGGTTCAGGAGAGACCAGTAACTTTACTGGTTGGTCTGAACATGGTAAAGATGCTACAGCCTGTTATTTACAGGCATTATTGGGATATATTACAGGAGATACTAAATATACTCAAAATGCAATAAACATCATTAATTCTTGGTCAACTACTCTGGTTTCTGTTGGGGGAGCAGATGTAGAACTTCTTGTAGGGATTCAGGCTCCACTTTGGGCACAGGCTGGTGAAATCCTTGCCTATACCAATTCAGGATGGCAAGCAGCAGATATCACACGAGCTAAGAATATGATGACTAATATTTTCCAGCCTGCTATTGATGGTTTTGATCCGGCCGATGGAGCTAATTTTAGCACATCATGTATGTATGCTTCAATGGCAATGGCTGTATTTACTGATGATTTGACAAGATTCAATGCAGCATGGAAAGCCTTTAATTCAAAAAGTGGATGCCCAAATGATTATTCTCTTTATAAGAATATAGCAGAAAATGGACAAAATGTAGAATCGGGACGTGATCAGGTACATAGTTGGTCATCTTATCAAGTTTTAGCAGGGATTGCTGAAATTGCATATCATCAAGGATTAGATCCATATACTTTGGGATCAAATCGTTTGTTGACTGGTGTGGAATACTGGAGTAAGTATAATTTAGGACAAGAAGTACCTTTTGACGTATCTGTTTACAGATGTAGAGCGGGATGGGGACCATGGGCTAAAATTTCGGATACAAATAGAGGTCAGCCTACAGCACAAGGTTTAGTATGTAATATGATTTATCATGCTTATTATCGATTGAATCGTTTGCCAACAACGACTTCTTATACTAAACTTATGGCGAATGTAATGACCGGAATTGTTGTTGATCCAACATCAAGAAATGGTTGGGGAAATCCTTTTATAGGTGATGGATTATTACATCAAATTGCTCCGGGAGAAAAGGCAGGATCAGCAGTTAAGTAAAGTCATTGTTTTGTATAATTATGTCAGGCGATGCTTTTCCTGAAAAACACGATGACCGGCTTAAGGCTTGCTTTGACCTGTTTTATTTCCGCAACATGGTGCCTGCATCTTAGAGATAAGCAAAAGTGCCCTGAATTATAAGTTACTTTTTGTATCAGGAGTAACCGTGATGCACGAAAAAACCGCTGCTAAGATTCGGGAATTTGTAAAAAATGGCAGAACGGTTGTTATTTTATAAACCATTAAAAATAATATAATAACCTGAGTATAATGTCTAATATACCGTTTGCAAGTGTGTAATGGACTTTCTCATCTTCTGAGAGGACCAACCATTGAATTCAGGTTAATAACAATTTTTTTGATTCACCTTTTTGAGTTTACAAGCAGGTCTTTGTATTTTGGAGGAAGAAAAGTAGTTTTAAAAAAATTAAATATAATCTAATTAACTAACATAGACAGAGTTATCAATAGATATCCGTTTAGTAAAAAGCAAAATAATATTATTATGAACTTAAAAATTTCAATGAAAGTTAGTCTATCCATAGCAGTTTTTATGCTATCCTCATGTTTCCTGAAGGCTCAGGAAAATTTTCCGTTGCCTGTGGGAGAAGGTAAGGAACAGGTTGCCACTGGAAAGTTTAAGCCAACTTGGGAATCTCTTAGCCAATACAAAGTTCCCGATTGGTTTCGCAATGCAAAATTTGGTATCTGGGCACATTGGGGGCCACAGTGTCAGCCTGAACAGGGCGACTGGTACGCACGTGGCATGTATGAAGAAGGTTCTGATTACTACAAGTGGCATGTGCAACATTATGGTCACCCTTCTAAAGTAGGCTTTAAAGATGTAATACACGATTGGAAAGCTCAAAATTGGAATCCTGAAGAATTGGTAAAGTTATACAAACGTGCTGGTGCCCAATATTTCGTTGCGATGGCCAATCACCACGACAACCTGGATTTATGGGACAGCAAGTACCAAGAATGGAATTCTGTTCGTGTTGGTCCTAAAAAGGATATTATAAATGGTTGGTCGAAAGCTGCTAAAAAACAGGGGCTTCCTTTTGGATTGAGTGTACATGCTGCCCATGCATGGATGTGGTACGAAACAGCACAAGGAGCCGATAAATCTGGAGAATTTATGGGTATTCCGTACGATGGAAAACTTACAAAAGCAGCTGGAAAAGGTACTTGGTGGGAAGGATTGGACCCTCAGGGATTGTATGCACAAAATCATGAATTAAGCAACGGAAAGGGATGGAATTGGGAATGGCAAGATAAAAGCTCATGGCCTTCTCAGGCGTACTGTGAAAATTTTTATGACCGCACTATGGATCTTATTAATTTGTACAACCCCGACCTGTTATATTTTGATGACACAGCACTCCCATTATATCCGGTTAGCGATGCTGGTTTAAAAATAGCTGCTCATTATTACAATCATAACATGATGACCCATAATAATAAACTAGAAGCTGTCTTATTCGGCAAAATACTTTCAGATAAACAAAAGGAATGTATGGTGTGGGATGTAGAACGTGGAGCACCTGACAAACCACAAGAAAAAGCATGGCAAACTTGTACTTGTATAGGTGATTGGCATTATAATAGAAAGGTGTATGATGAAAACCGTTATAAATCGGCTGCGAGTGTCATTCGTGCTTTAGTAGATATTGTCAGTAAAAATGGAAATTTATTACTTAATATTCCTGTGCGTGGAGATGGTACAATTGATGACAAAGAAATTGTTGTTCTTGAAGGTATTGCAGCCTGGATGAACATAAACAAAGAAAGCATCTTCGAGACCCGCCCATGGAAACTGTACGGTGAAGGACCAGCCGTTGATCTATCGAACCCTATTAATAGCCAGGGATTTAATGAAGGAAAAATACAATACTCAGCAAAAGATATTCGATACAATCAGAAAGGAAATGTATTGTATGCTACGGTGATGGGAAAACCAACAGAAAATATTTTATTGAAGTCGCTGGCAAAAAAAGAAGGAACAGGAAAAATCAAAAAAATTGAACTTCTTGGCAGTAAAGAAAAAATTTCTTGGAAACAAGAAGCAGATTCATT
This sequence comes from Flavobacterium sp. JAS, assembly GCF_020991455.1. Classification (GTDB taxonomy): domain Bacteria; phylum Bacteroidota; class Bacteroidia; order Flavobacteriales; family Flavobacteriaceae; genus Flavobacterium. The sequence continues at coordinate 337,670 of NZ_JAJMOX010000005.1, read as the reverse complement.
AGTAATTATACAACCAAAATCTATTCCGAATGATATTGCGATTGTCTTTAAAATAGCTATGAAGTAATTGTTTCTAATTTATAATGATAGTCTCAATAAAAAGATACAATTTTTCTAATTTGTTCAGAAAGGCTTACTGGGGTATTATGCGATTGATGAAAATGGTGCTATTATTTATAACTTTTTTTTCGAAGAAAATAGTTTTGTAGCTTCTACAGTTGCAATCATTGAAGATAAACCTAGTAAATTTAATATTATAGCCTTAGAGGAAGCTCAATTAATTACTTATTCGGCAAATACATTTCATGAATTAGTTAAAAAACATCACGATTTAGCCTTATTTCATATCGTATATCTTGAAAAAAACTGGGTAGTAAAAAAAGAACCATTAGAAATAAACTTAAAATGGGAATCTGCAAGCGAAAGATATATACAGCTATCTCAAAACAAATCTTTGTTTTCGAGATTAAAACAGCATCATATAGCATCATATTTAGGTATAACACCAACTCAGTTGAGTCGAATACGTAAAGAAATAAAGTTTTAATTCATCAACAAATGTAAATGTTTTTAAATTTTTTATAGGTGACTTTTGCTCCATCATAAAAAATATAAAAAATGAAAACATTATTTAGTACAGTTGCACTGCTGGCATTATCATTATCTATTTCGGCACAGGATATTATTCACAAAAAGGTATTTAGCAAAAAAATGGATAAGGAAATAGAAATCGTAGTCATTACTCCAAAATTGGTAAAAGGGAAAAAATATAAAACTATTTATATCCTTCATGGTTACAGCGGAAACCCCGATCGAACTTACAAAGAAGATATCCAGGATCTTGCCGGTAAATCTCAAAAATACAACACCATTTATGTCTTGCCTGATGGTAATTTTAATAGCTGGTATGTAGACAGTCCAATAGATAAATCATCCCAATATCAAACTTTTATTGGAAAGGAACTGGTCGAATATATGGATGCAAATTATCCGACAATACAAAATCGAAAATTTAGAGGGATTCTTGGCTGGAGTATGGGAGGTTATGGAGCACTGAATATCGGAGTTGTCTATAAAGATAGTTTTTCTATCGTGGGGAGTTCTTGTGGAGCATTAGATTTTAATCGCTTTGGAGAAAATTTCCATACTTATCAGGCAGATAAAGTTTTAGGAGAATTTAAAAGCTTGCCTAAGGAATATTTCACATTTGATAAGATAAATCAAATGGCCTCAGCAAATCAGCTTTATATAGTAGATTGTGGTATAGATGATTATCAAATGATTAGTATGAACAGAGAGTTTCATCAACTTCTGACAAATGAAAAAATTGAGCATCTCTATATTGAATCTCTTGGCGGACATGATCCAAAGTATTGGAACAAATCGCTATCGAACCAATTGGTTTTGTTTGAAAACTATTTTAACCAATAGCTATAAACGAGCTTTTTTTAATCAAAATGACCTGACCTTTAAAATTATCCGGATTTTAAGGTTAGGTCATTTAGTATTTTAACTCAATAGTTTAATTATATAAAAATTTGGCTGATATGGGGTAAGGAAATTATGCAGACAGAGACTTTGTAGTATAAAAGAGACAAACTGTTTAAAAGTACTTATTGGGCTTTTGTAAGCGACATTTTAATTGCCAAAGCTGTTAAAACTCCAGCCATAAACCATTTTTGTATTTTGACCCAAACCGGATTATTTGAAAAGAAAACTGAAACTTTTGATGCCGTTAAAACGATTATAAAATTGACACTAAAACTAACTATGATCTGTGTAATACCTAATTGAATACTTTGGGTAAAAATAGAACCATATTCAGGTTTTATGAATTGAGGAAAAAAGGATAAATAAAAAACGGCAACTTTTGGATTCAAAACATTGGTTAGAAAACCGATTCTGAATAATTTGCCTGGTTTATCCGGTGATAAATTATTCGAAGTCTCAAAAATTCCTTTACTATTTGGTTTTATGGCTTGAAATGCCAAATACAAAAGATAAACAACTCCAATTGTTTTTAGAATGGTATATGCTATTGGTACGGCAAAAAGGATCGCAGTCAGACCAAAAGAAACCATAGTAATGTGAAATAAAAAACCACAAATTACTCCGGCAAGCGATATTATACCTGCTTTTTTTCCTTGTGTAATGGAACGTGAAATCAAATAAAGCATATTTGGACCAGGGCTAATAACCAGTACAAATGCGGCCAGCGAAAAAAGTAAAATTTCATTAAAGGGTATCATGTTTTATTGTTTATAAATTAAATTTAAATACTTTTTTTTAAGTACTTCTGGTTAAAAATATCGATTCTTAACCAGAAGATTACTTACTAAGATTCTGATTTTATCAGGTTATACTACTAACATTTTTGACTTTATGCAATTAGGGAACTAGAATTGCCCAACTCAAATTTAGTGCAAAAACGGTATAAAACTACGAAAGTTTAATCTATTCTCTGAACTCAACTTGCACAAAACCGACGCAAATCAGATAGTGTTTATCGGTTTGAATGCTTTTGATTTTCTTGTAAATACAACATTGCTTCTTTGACTGCTTGTATTGAATTTTTTGGATGAAAACCCAATTCAGTTCTTGCTTTTGTGATGTCGAAGTTTTGTTGAAGTCCTGAAAACATGGCAATATCTTTGGTACTCAATAAAGGAGCTTTTCCATTTATCTTACTGCCAATTTCCATAAACCAGGCAATGGTAAATAATATTGGTTTTGGAACTGCCATAGGAAGTTTTATTTTCAAGTCTGGAAATAACTCCTGTGCAATTTGTGTTGTCTCTTTTATAGAAGTGCACTTTTCATTTGCCAAGATATAACGTTCGCCGTTTTTTCCTTTTGTAGCCGCTAAATAACAACCTTGAGCAACGTCTTTTACATCAATCCAATTTAAAGTGATGTTCGTTTCAACTGGTATTTGCTTTTCGAGAATTAAAGAAATAATATTATAAGAAACACTTAAAGGTTTGAAAGCGGTGCTGCCAATCATTGCAGATGGTAAAACGGCAACCAATTCTATGTTGTGCTTTCGGGACAATTCAAAAGCTAGTTTTTCGCCATCATTTTTTGAATTGTAGTACATATCCCTGCGATCAGGATTCTGTCCGTAACTTTCTTTAGTAGGGAGTTTGGAATAATTTAAAGCTGCAATAGAACTTACGTAGACAATTCGTTTTACACCTGCTTCTGCTGCGGCTTCAACAATATTTTTGGTGCCTTGAATATTAACATCATAAATTTCTTTTTTGGGGTCTTTGGCCCAAAGTTTAAAGACCGCACCAACTGCGTAAAAAGTTTCTACACCTTGTAAAGCGTTTACTAAGGACTGTTTGTCGGAAATATCAGATTGTACGACTTCACAATTTAAGCCAGTAAAAGGTTCTTTGTTTTTGATGTTACGAACCGAAGCCCTTACCGGAATGCCTTTGCTGATAAGCAATCTTACCAAGTTGTTGCCGAGATGCCCATTTGCCCCTGTAACGAGTGCTAAATTTTTCTGTGCCATTTTATTTGTTTTTATTAAGGCACAAAATTGGGAGATGTTTTTTTTAAAATGCTTCGCAAATGTTACCTAATCATTTGCTTTCTAATTCTGCTCAAACTCTTTGGGTTCATTCCTAAAAACGAAGCAATGTATTGAAGAGGAACATTGTGTATAATTTCAGGATAATTCTCAACCAATTTTTTATAACGCTCTTCTGCCGTTAAGGTTGCTAAATCTTTTGAGCGGTTTTCGTTGTATGTAAGTGATTGTTCAAACACCCAAATGCTAAAATCTTTAAATGCTACACTACTTTGAAGAAGAAAATCCAAGTCAGTTTTTGCAATTCTCAAAAGTTCGCATTCAGTAATGCATTCTACATTTTCATTAGATTTTGTCTGGTTGATAAAATTGGTATAAGAAGTAAAAAATCCTGGCGGGCAGTTAATATGGGTGGTAACTTCATCTCCTAAATTATTGTAATAAAACAGTCTCATAAAACCCGAGAGGACAAAATAAAGATATTTTGGGACTTTACCCTCTTCTTCAATAATCCGATTTTTAGGAAATAATACGGGTTCAAAATACTTTTTGCATAATTCTTTGTCTGGGTCAGTAAGTACAATTTTAGTGCTTATCAGATTCAATAATTGGTCGTACATTTATTAATATTTAGAATATCTGTTGCTTTTTAGTCTATTGTTTGCTGTTAACGCTCCTGCTATTCGATGGGTTGCGGATTTAATAGCGAAGTATTTTCGACTAAGCGAAAATAGGATTAATAATATTGAATTTAAGATATTGCACCGGTAATTTGCGTACATCAAATAAAAGTTTAATTTTACCTTTTATATTGCCTTCTCGCTTGTCAGTACAAAATAATCCTTCCTAATTATTTTGACAGGTTGTTGGTCTAAGAAGGTTTTTTTTTGAAAACTCATTTTCATTTACATAAACTCATAATTTCATGTATCAATTTGTAAAATATACTTTGATGCTTTTCTTAGCATCATTAAGTTTAGTTTCCTGTAAGCAAAAACAGGGAGATAGAATTAAAGTCGGATTTTCGCAGGCCATGACCACTGATGACTGGCGCAAGCAAATGAACAGCTCTATAAAAATAGAAGCCTCTTTACGACCAGAAGTTGATTTGACGATTAAAGATGCGAACAATAATATCGAGAAGCAAATAGAAGACATCGAAAGATTTATTTCTAATAAAGTTGACGTTATTATTGTATCTCCAATTCAATCTAAACCTTTAACAGCAGTTGTCGAAAAATCGATTAAAGCCGGAATTCCGGTTCTTGTTGTGGATCGAAAAATTGAAGGAGAAAATTATACTGCTTATTTAGGTGCTGATAATATTGAAATTGGGAGAATTGCAGCTCGTTATATTATTTCGCACAGTAAAGGTTCCGGTAAAATTATTGAAATTACCGGAGCAAACGGCTCTTCACCTGCTTATGAAAGAAGCCTTGGATTTGATCAGATCATCAATGAAAACAAACGTTTCAAAGTCGAAAATACTATCCATGGCGATTGGGAGGGAGAATCAGTTAAAGCACCACTAAAAGCGATTCTTTTACAAAATCCTGATGTTGAATACATTTTTGCCCATAACGACCGCATGGCATTAAGTGCATGGGAAACTGCTAAAACATTAGGACTCGAAAAGAAAATTAAGTTTTTAGGAGTTGACGGATTGAATTCTGTGAATGGTGGTATAGAATTAGTAAAAAGTGGTGTTTTAAATGGAACTATTTTGTATCCAACAGGAGGAAACGAAGCATTGAAACTGGCTCTGAAAATGTATAATAAAGAACCCATTTCTAAAAACAATATTCTCAATACCATTGTAATCGACCAAAATAACGCTGAGATCATCGAAAACCAAATGGATAAAGTAGATCAGCAGCAAGTCGTTATTGAGTCACAGCAAGGAGCAATAAAAGTTCAGGAAAGAGAATATGCCTCACAGAATAATCTGGTTCGCTTATTGAGTTTTTTCCTTGTGATTATTTTGAGTTTGACCGTTTACAGTATTTATTCGACTATTTCTATTTCAAGAAAGAAAAAACAACTCGAAAGAATCAATCAAACGGTAATTGATCAGAATAATGAAATTCAGGAAATGGCTCAAATTGCCCAAAGAAGCAACGAAGCAAAATTGAATTTCTTTACCGGACTTTCACATGAATTTAAAACGCCTATAACCCTTATTATGAGTTATGTGGAATCGTTGATTGAAAATGAAAAAATTAAAGGAACGGCGCTTATTGACGAAGTAAAACTAATTCATAAAAATTCAAATCGATTACTCAGATTAATAAATCAATTGCTGGATTTTAGAAAAATTGAAGAGCAGAAATTTACCTTAAGAGCTTCAAATACTAAAATTTATGATTTTACAAACGAAGTAATGACCAACTTTAAAGGTGAAGCTGCCCGCAGAAATATTGATTTTCAGCTTATTTGCAAAAACAAAAATCTGGAATTATTTATCGATAGGGGATTAATGGATAAAGTATATTTCAATTTGCTTTCAAATGCTTTTAAATTTACGCCGAATAACGGTAAAATTAATATTTCGATTGTAGAAAATCAGGACAATACAGTTCGAATTAGTTTTAAAGATTCCGGAATTGGAATACCTGAAAATGAATTGTCGAATGTATTTAATCCTTTTTTCAGAGCATCAAATAATAATAAAAACAGTTCAGGAATTGGACTTCATCTCTCAAAAGAATTTGTGCTTTTGCATCAGGGAACAATCGAATTAAAATCGAAACAAGGAAGTGAGTTTGTAATTACGCTATTGAAAGGAAACAGTCATTTACAGCCTTCTGAAATCGTGAATAAAGCTGAAAATCTAAATAGCACTCCAAATCTAATATCAGATAATTTAGATATTGAAACAGATTTAAATCAAGGCATTGCAATCTCTGAATCAGAAAAACATACACTTTTAGTTATAGAAGATAATATAGATTTAGTTACCTTTTTAAAATCCAAATTATCTGGTGAATACGTAGTTTATACTTCAGATGGCAGCGATGCGATTGAAAAAGCAATGGAGATTGTTCCGGATATTATCATTTGCGACATTAATCTGGTTGACAAAGATGGTTATGAAATTAGCAAAGAATTGAAAAAGGATTTACGCTCATCACATATTCCAATTATTATTTTAACGGCTCAAAGTAACAAAGAATCGGTTTTAAAAGGGTTACAGAGCGGTGTTGATCAATATCTGACAAAACCCTTTAGTCTTTCTATTTTAAAACAATCTATTTCCAGCTTGCTTTTCAACAGAGAAAAGCTTCGTTATTATTATACCAATAACATTTATCGTGTTGAACCGGAATCTAAATTTGGCAATCAGGAACAGTCGTTTATTACTAAAATGAATGATATTATTAAAATGAATGTCGAAAATCCTAAGTTCTCTGTCGAGGATTTAGCAGATAAACTTGGAGTTTCAAGAGTTCAGTTGTATCGAAAGGTAAAAGCAATCATCGGAATTAATATCAGTGATCATATTAATAATGTAAAATTGGAGAAAGCAGCAGAGCTTTTGAAGTCCAATAATATGAATATTTCAGAAATTGCATACTCACTTGGATTCTCTTCTCCAAACTATTTTTCTACAGCTTTTAAGAATAAATTTGGAATTTCACCAAAGGAATATAAATCTTCCAATTGATATTGGTTTAAAATTGATACAAAACAGGTATCAATTTTAAACCTAATGTAACAAAATCGAAACTACACGGTTTTCGTAAATAAATTTTAAATTGTCTAAAGCCTTGTAAATAAGGCTTTTGTTGTTTAAATGCCAAACTATCAGTATTTATAGAATTAAATTGTAACATCATTAAAAATAAGTTGTTTTTTTTGCGGATATCTTAGCGATAAGTTTTTAATACATCTACAATGAACAAGATATTGATTTGGTCTGTTACTGCTGCACTGGCAGGTTTTCTATTCGGTTTTGATACCGTAGTTATTTCTGGAGCTGATAAACAATTGCAGCTTCTTTGGCATTCATCTGATGCTTTTCATGGATCCGTTGTTATGGCAATGGCGCTTTGGGGAACAGTTGTAGGTGCTATTTTTGGAGGAATTCCAACCAATAAAATAGGTCGTAAAAAAACACTGTTCTGGATCGGGATTTTATATTTTATTTCAGCCATTGGCGCATCATTTGCAAACGATCCTTATGTTTTTGCTGCCTTTAGATTTATTGGAGGTTTAGGTGTAGGCGCTTCAACTATTGCTGCTCCGGCTTATGTTTCTGAAATTGCTCCGGCTGACAAACGTGGACGCTTAGTAGCTTTGTATCAGTTTAATATTGTACTGGGAATTTTAATTGCCTTTATATCCAATTACTTTTTAAAAGATATCGGAGAAAACGCCTGGCGCTGGATGATAGGAGTTCAGGCAATTCCATCTTTAATCTATATTCTTTTTATACTTACAATTCCGGAAAGCCCAAGATGGTTATTGTCTAAAAACCGAGATGAAGAGGCACGTAAAGTGTTGTTTCAAATTGATCCATCTGCAGACCTTAAAGACATCATGGATGATTCCAGAGAAAATGGCGTTACCAAGCATGAAAATATCTTCATGAAAAAATACCGTTTTCCTTTAATGCTGGCTTTTTTAATAGCATTTTTTAATCAGTTCTCAGGAATCAATGCCTTCTTGTATTATGCACCAAGAATTTTTGAAGAGGCAGGTTTAGGACAAAATACAGCTTTATTGAGTAGTATCGGAATCGGAATTACCAATCTAATTTTTACTTTAATCGGAGTTGCATTAATTGACAAATTAGGAAGAAAGTTGTTAATGTACATTGGTTCTGTGGGATATATTATATCTTTAGGATTAGTCTCAGCTTCCTTTTATTTCAATTGGGGAGGATTATCAGTACCTATTTTCCTTTTCTTATTTATTGCTTCTCACGCCATTGGTCAGGGAGCTGTGATCTGGGTTTTTATTTCAGAAATTTTTCCAAATCACATTCGTGCATCGGGACAGGCTTTTGGAAGTTCAGTACATTGGGTTTTGGCAGCAATTATTCCATCTTTAATTCCAATGTTATTCTCAGAAATTGGGCCTGATGTTGTATTCTTAATTTTTACGCTTATGATGGTGTTACAATTACTGTTTGTAATTTTTATAATGCCCGAAACTAAGGGAATATCCTTAGAAGTATTAAGTGAAAATCTAACCAAAAAAAATATCAAAAAACATGAAATCAAAGAAACATCTATCGCTGACATTTTATAGTGCACTCGTACTTTCAATAGTAGGCTGTAAACCATATTCGGCTGTGGCTCAAAAAACAGAAGCTACAGTTTCAACTTCTGCAGAAGAAAAAATGTACCGTCCTCATTTTCATTTTACACCAAAAAAAGGATGGATGAATGACCCTAACGGAATGTTCTATTCTAATGGATATTATCATTTGTTCTATCAGTATTATCCTGACGGAAATAAATGGGGACCAATGCATTGGGGACATGCTATTAGTAAAGATTTAATTAAATGGGAAGAACAGCCCATTGCGATTTATCCCGATAAAGATAAATACATCTTCTCAGGAAGTGCTGTTGTAGATACAAAGAATACTTCTGGTTTAGGAACGGGAAAAACAGCTCCGATTGTGGCGATTTATACGCTGCATGACATGATAAAAGAAAAAGAAAACAAAATCGATGTTGAGCAGCAGGATATTGCCTATTCGAATGACAATGGTTTTACATGGCAGAAATTTAAGGAAGGAAATCCTGTCGTGAAAAATCCTGGAATTCGTGATTTTCGTGATCCAAAAGCGACCTGGGATGAAAACCATAAACAATGGATATTGGTTTTGGCAGCTCAGGACCGATCTCAGTTTTATAAATCTAAAGATCTTAAAAACTGGGAATATTTATCTGATTTCGGAAAAAATATCGGAGCTCACGGAGGTGTTTGGGAATGTCCGGATTTCTTTCCGATAAAAGTTAAAGGAACCAATGAAACCAAATGGGTTTTAATTCAGAGTTTAAATCCGGGTGGCGCTAACGGAGGTTCCGGAACACAATATTTTATTGGAGATTTTGATGGAATGATTTTTACATTAGATTCCAATTTTGCCAAAAGGGTAGAACAGGAAAAAGCTGTTTGGATCGATTACGGAAAAGATAATTATGCCGGTGTAACCTGGAATAATGTTCCAAGTGCTGACGGACGTCGATTATTTATCGGGTGGATGTCTAACTGGGAGTATGCGCAAGATGTTCCAACATTTGCATGGAGAAGCAGCACGACAATTGCCCGCGAAATTCAGTTGGTAAAAAAAGGAAATGATTATAGTCTGATCAGTAATCCCGTGAAAGAAATCAATAAATATGTTTCTAAAACAATCAAAGAAAAGAGTCTGAAAGGAAAAGGAAAACTTTCAATTCTTGAAGCAGGAAAAATTGATTTGACTCAGGCAATTGTCAATTTTAATTTAAAAAACTTAAAACAGGATACGTACACTTTTACACTTTCAAATGCAATTGGAGAATCGTTGACTTTCGGGATCAATAATTCAGAGCACTATTTATTTACAGATCGCTCGAAAGCAGGAAAAAATGATTTCTCTGAAAAGTTTGCTTCAACAATTACCAAAGCAATTTTAGATGGAAACCAAAAAGAAGGTTTTTTTAAAATCATTTTAGACAAAACATCTATTGAAATATTTTACAATAATGGCGAAAAAGTAATAACCGAAATCTTTTTCACAAACCAGCCATTTACTTCTCTATCAGTTTCTTCAAACCAAGGAGTTGAACTGAGCAACCTAGTAATTAACCAATTAAATATAAACTAACTAAAAACCACTAACCTCATGAAAAGTAAAATAATTTATTTTCTATTTTTCTTCTTTCCAATGCTGATGATGACAGCGCAGGAAAGCGGGATTAAAGGAACAGTAATTTCGTCAGATGACGGAATGCCGCTTCCGGGAGCAACCGTACTCATTTCGGGTACAAATACCAGTACAGTAACAGATTTTGATGGAAATTTTTCTTTCGGGAATATAAATTCAGATGCTATAATTGTTGTTTCTTTTATTGGATATGCACCACAATCCATTTCCGTAAAAGGGCAAAAAACATTAAATATAACTTTAAAAGTTGATAACAATCAGCTTAATGAAGTTGTTGTAACAGGATATTCAAAACAAAAGAAAACAGATATTACCGGAGCGGTTGCTGTTGTAAACATGAAGGACGTCATGAAACAGCCAGAACCAAATCCAATTAAAGCGCTGCAAGGAAGGGTAGCGGGAGTAAAAGTTTCTTCTGATGGATCTCCAAGTGGAGCTAATACAAAAGTGGTAATTCGTGGTGTTGGAACTTTAAACAACACAGATCCTCTTTATGTAATTGACGGAATGCCTACAAAATCAGGAATGCATGAATTGAACCCAAATGATATTGAATCCATTCAGGTTTTAAAAGATGCATCTTCGGCAAGTATTTATGGTTCTCGTGCTTCAAACGGAGTAATTATCATCACAACCAAAAAAGGAAAAGAAGGTAAAATGAGAATCAATTTCAGTACCTATACTTCAATTTCTGATTATTCCAGAAAACAAAAAGTGCTAAATGCGGATCAATTTGGTCAGGCTTTATGGCAGGCAAATATTAACGATGGATTGAACCCGAATAATAATAACGTGAGCTATCAATTTGACTGGACTGTAAACAATAACAAACCACAGTTAAACAAAGTTTTGGTTCCGGAATATTTAGATGCTGCTCAAACTTTGAAATCATCTAATACAGATTGGTACGATGCAATTTCGCAAACAGGAGTCGCAGAATCTTATGATTTATCTGTTTCTAATGCCTCAGACAAAGGAAGCTACGTTTTTTCTTTGGGTTATTATGGAAATGAAGGTGTTGTAAAAACAACTGATTTTGAAAGAATTTCTGCAAGAATGAACAGTTCTTATAAGTATTTTGGCGGGAAATTGGTTATCGGAGAAAACTTCTCGATGACTCGTACTAATGAAATTACAGATCCGGGAGTTTTAGATCCGGCGCTTCGTGCTTTGCCAATTATTCCCGTACACACTGTTGACGGAAAAGGATGGGGAGGACCAGTTGGTGGAATGAATGACAGACAAAATCCGGTTCGTCTTTTAGAATATAACAAAGACAATAAGTATGATTATTTACGTCTTTTTGGAAATATGTATGCTGATTTAGAGATTATCAAGAATCTTCATATCAAGAGTAGTTTTGGTATTGATTACGGATTTTATAAAAAACGTACGCTGCAAAGAAGTTATAAGTCCGGATATCTGCAAAACGATCAGACATCGGTTACTATTGACCAATCTGTAAGTGATAAGTGGACTTGGACCAATACGGCAATTTATAGTTTGAATTTCGGGAAAAGCAACGTGAATTTAATGGCTGGAACAGAGATGTATAAAGACGTTTTTGACACGACAACTTTGCGTAAAAATGACTTTTTGATCGAAACGCCTGATTATATGTATCCTGATGCAGGAACAGGAGAATCGTTTACAAGCGGAACTTCTACGTTATATTCATTGCTTTCTTATTTTGGAAAAGCAGATTATGAGTTTGATAACCGTTACTTATTCTCGGCTACAATTCGTCGTGATGGTTCTTCTCGATTTGGTAAAAACAATCAATTCGGAACCTTTCCGGCAGTCTCTGCAGGATGGAGAATTTCTAATGAAAATTTCATCAAAAATAATGCACCTGTTTTTTCTGATTTAAAACTTCGTGCAGGATGGGGGCAGACTGGAAATCAGGAAATCAGCAACACTGCTGTTTACAGTCTTTACTTAGCTAGTTACGCAGGAGGAAGCCCAACTTGGGCAACGTCTTACGGTACCGCTTATGATATTGCAGGAAACGGAAACGGTTTGCTTCCTTCTGGTTTTATAGCAACGCAATCCGGAAATGATGATTTAAAATGGGAAACTACAACTCAAACCAACATAGGTTTAGATTTTGGTTTATTCAAGCAAAAATTAAGTGGATCTATTGATTATTATAGCAAGAAAACTGATGATATCCTGGTTTTGCCGGCTTATTTAGGAGTAATTGGTGAAGGAGGAAATCGTTGGGTAAACGGTGCTTCAATGGAAAATAAAGGATGGGAATTTTCTTTAGGATACCATGATGAAACATCATTTGGATTGAAATATGATATCTCAGGAAATATTTCGGCAAACAAAAATAAGATTACACAATTACCGGATGAGGTAAAAAATAATTATGGAGGAGACGGACTAAATGATAATATTCTGGGACGTCCATTTAACTCTATGTACGGTTATGTTACTGATGGATTGTTTAAAAGTCAGAGCGAAGTTGATAATTCGGCCAATCAGGAAGGAAAAGGCCTTGGTAGAATTCGTTACAAAGATTTAAATGGAGATGGAACCATAACAGATAAAGATCGTACTTGGATAGGAAATCCAAATCCGGGATTAACCTATGGAATTAATTTAAGTTTAGGGTATAAAAATTGGGATTTTACCACTTTCTGGGAAGGAGCAAGTGATGTTGATGTAATCAATAATGCCAAATATCAAACTGATTTCTGGAGTGTTGATGATGTAGGATCTAATAAAGGAACACGTTTGCTTAATGCATGGTCATTGGATAATCCAAATTCTACTATTCCGGCTTTAACGACGGTTGATAGAAATGCCGAATCAAGATTTTCAACTTATTATGTAGAAAAAGGAGATTATCTTAAACTGCGTGTTTTGCAATTTGGATACAGTTTACCAAAAGATTTATTGAAAAAAATCAATTTCGATAGCTTTAGATTTTACATAAGCGGACAAAATTTATTGATCATTGATGCTAAGAGTTTCACGGGTGTAGATCCTGAGAATGCAGGATTTGGATATCCGCAGCCAACGACTTTTACAGCAGGTCTTAATTTTACTTTATAATAAAAGATTAAATCAAAAAACATGAAAAAGATATTATATATAACAGGGTTTTTGGTACTGGGGATATTTGCTTCCTGCTCAGATTTTCTGGAAAATGATCCGCGTGGAGTGTTGTCAGAAAAAGATATTGTGACACCGGAAACAGTAGAAGGATTTATGAATGCCGCTTATGCGCAATTAGGTAACGATCACTATGATTCGCCATATAGTTTGTGGCCTTTTGGAAATGTGCGTTCTGATGATGCTTACAAAGGCGGAAGCGGAACTAACGATATTCAGGATTTTCACTTTTTTGAAGTTTCGAATAATATCAGATCGGATTTTGGCGAATTAGATTCTTTTTGGTACATCAGTTATGTGGGCGTTTCAAGAGCTAATAAAGCTTTGAAAGCCTTAGAACAAATTTCAGAAGCAGATTATCCGCTAAAGAAAACACGTATGGCTGAGATGCGTTTTTTAAGAGGACATTTTTATTTTATGCTAAAAATTATGTTCAGAAATGTCCCTTATATCACAGAGGATATTCCGGTAGAAGAGTATAAAACGATCTCCAATAAAGCACTTTCAAACGAAGACCTTTGGAACAAAATTGCAGAAGATTTTCAGGCTGCAGCCGACGGTTTGCCGGAAACTCAACCACAAGTTGGACGTGCGACTCAAAAAGCTGCTTACGCTTATTTGGCAAAAACTCGATTATATCAGGCTTATACGCAAGATGAAACGTTTGCAGTTACAGGAATCAATCAGAAACATTTACAGGAAGTAATTACAGCAACTGATAAAGTAATTGGAAAAGCAACTTTAGAACCTGATTTTGCCAATAATTTTTTACCGGGAAATTATGAAAATGGCCCTGAATCTATTTTCTCAATTCAATTTTCAGATAATGATGGAACTTTATACGGAAGATTAAACTTTTCAGATGTGCTCTCAACTCCTCAGGGATTAGGATGCTGTGATTTTCATAAACCAAGTCAAAACTTAGTGAATGCTTTTAAAACAGGTGCTAATGGTTTACCTGAATTTGATACCTATAACAATCAGGATTTTGATTATAAAAATATAGACGCCAATACAGTTGATCCAAGATTGTATCACACCGTTGCTATGCCGGGACTACCTTATAAATATGACCCTGAACTTTTATACGTTGAGGCTTGGGTTAGATCTCCTGGAACTTACGGATATTTTGCTTCATTAAAAGAAAATGTAGCACCTACTTGTAGTTGTGTGGTTAATATTGATCCATTTTATGGAAATTCAAAAAACAGAATTCAAATTCGCTACGCAGATGTGATTTTGATCCGCGCTGAGGCTTTAATTGAATTGGGAAGAGAATTGGAAGCTTTACCATTAATTAATCAGATTAGGGAACGCGCAGCTCAAAGTACAGGACGACTTCCGTACGTTCACAATTTTAAAATCAATACTTATGTGGATGGAGTTAATTGCAATTGGACACAGGATTTCGCCCGTAAAGCTTTGCGTTGGGAGCGTCGTTTAGAATTGGCTATGGAAGGAAATCGTTTCTTTGATCTTGTTCGTTGGGGTGTTACAGATCAGGTAATGAATGACTTTTATGCAGGCGAAAAAACAAAACGCACTTATTATCAAGATGCCTTTTTTGATGCGCATAAAGAAGAATATTGTCCAATTCCACTCAAACAAATTAATTTCAGCCAGGGATTATACAAACAAAATCCAGGTTATTAATCTATTTTAAGAACATCAATATGAGAAAATTTATATATAAATATTGGGCGAAAGTGTCTGTAGTATTGGTAATTATTTTTACGATTACTGCCTGTGAAAACAGTTTTGAGAATGGCGGTTTTGATGTGAATTCACCGTCTAATGTTACTTCTTTTAAAATAAATGGAGTAGCAGGTCAAATTGATCAGAAAACAGGGAAAATTAATATCACGATGCCTTATGGATCTGACATCACAGCGGTAAAACCTGAAATGATACTTGAACAAGGTGCAGCATCAAATTTAGATGTAACAGTATTGGCTAATTTTACAAATGCTGTAAAGTTTAGAGTTACAAATGGCAATTTGTACAAAGACTACACCGTTACGACAGTAGTTTTAAGTCCAATTAAGAGCTTTACCATTAATGGAGTTGTAGCAACCGTAAACGATGGTAATAAAACTATTACCATGACCTTACCGGAAGGCACTAATTTAACCGCCTTAAAACCAGTTATCGAAGTAACAGATGGTGTTTCTATTTCGCCTGCTTCCGGAGCGACAATTGATTTTACAAACGCAGTAACTTTTGTAATAACATCTAATGGAAAAAGCGTGAATTATACCGCTAATGTTGGAGTTCCGGTAACAGGTTTAGTTGTTGCTTTTTTAGGAACTGCCGCAACAAGAGCCGAAATTACAAATCTGGATGAAATTACTGCCGCCGATTGGTTCTTCTCCACTTTTACTGGAGCAAAATACATTTCGTTTGACAGTATTCAAAATGGAGTGGATTTAAGTACTGTTGATGTAATTTGGTGGCATTTTGATTCAGCAGCTAATTTACCCGCAATTGCCTATAAACCTGCTGTTACTGCTGCTTTAAAGAATTTTAGAGCTAACGGAGGAAATTTACTTTTGACATCTTTTGCTTCACAATATGTAGATGCTTTAGGAATTGTTCCTTCAGGAAAAGGACCGAATAATGTTTTTGGAGATTTTCCACCTAATGGATTTGTTGATGGAAACTCTTGGGGAATGTCTTTTGTAGGACGCGAGAATCACCCAATTTTTGAAGGATTGACAACGTATGAAACCGGAAAAGCAAATTTATTACAAAGCGGAACTTTCAGACTAAATCATACCGCATGGTGGTTTGTACCGGAATGGGGTGGTTATGTTAACGGAGAAGGCTGGAGAAACCAAACTGGCGGAACCAACTTAGCGAGTGAAGCCTGGGATAATAATCTTGACGGAAGGGTTACCATTGCGGAATTCCCAAATACAGGAACTAATAAAAATGTAATCGTGATTTCGATGGGAGCTTATGATTGGTATAACGAAACCAACAGCAGCGGTGTTCCAAGTCAAGCAAATGAGTTCATTGGTAATATCAAGCTTTTAACGCAAAATAGTATCAACTATTTGGCTAAAAATTAATCTATCTTGAAATCAACAAAAATGAAATATAGAAATATAATAACCATAGCCTCTGTTTTCTTTTCGCTTGTTTCCTGCAGTCAGGACGATAAGTATATTGGAGGTTCTATCTCAGGAGGAAATTCTGAGATAACAAGCATTTTCCCCGTTCCGCCCTCACAATGGATGGGGGCAAGTGATCCGTATTACAGTGCGGGTTATACAGGAGATATTATGCCTTTTTTCGACAATGGAAAATTCCATATTTATTTCCTTCATGACGCGCAGAATAAACCTGCTGGAAAAGGTTTTCATGATATCCATGAATATTTAAGTACCGATTTGGCTCATTTTGCCTATGAAGGGCAAATGATTCCATATGGAAAAACTACTGATCCTGATTTTGCCATTGGCACAGGATCAGTAGTAAGAGAGGGCTCTTTGTATTACTTTTATTATACAGGACATAATGAAACTCCGGCTTTTGTACAATCAAATGCCAGAGAAAGTGTTTTGTGTGCAACAAGTTCTGATTTGAAAAATTGGACTAAACTGCCGGCTTTTAAAATTACAGCGCCGGCAGGATATTATAATTACGATTTCAGGGATCCGCATGTTTTTTATAATGATGAGCTAAAAAAGTACTCGATGTTGGTTAGTACACAGACGGAGCCAGGTAGAAAAGCGGTTTTACTGCATTTTACAACTGCTGATCCGGCATCAGGAAAATGGGATGTTCAGGTGCCAATTTATACCACAACACCGCAGGATAATTATTTGATGATGGAATGTGCCGATATTTTTAAAATAGGGAATTATTGGTATTTGATGTTTTCTGAAAACTGGAGTGCTAATAAAGGAACACATTACAGAATGGCAGCTTCTATCAACGGACCATGGATCAAACCTGAAAATGATAGGATTGACGGAGAGTATTTTTATGCCGGTAAGACCGCTTCTGACGGAAATAAAAGATATGTTTTTGGATGGAATGCCAGAAAAACACCCGAAAATGATTTAGGAAATAAAGATTGGGCTGGGAATATGGTGATTCACGAACTAATTCAAAATAGCGATGGAACATTAGGAACTCAGGCACCACAATCTGTTAAAGATTTATTTTCGAAAAAAAGCGGTAATGTCGAAGTTGATGCAATGACAACAAATGTAACAGCAAATAATGGAACTTATACTTTATCAGGCACAACAGAAAAAGCAATGGCAACTTTTAAAGCTTTAGGTAAAAAAGCCAAAATAAAAGCAGAAGTTACATTCTCAAATGATGCAGGAACTACAGGATTTGTTTTCCATACCAATGATGCCGGAAGTTATTATAAGATTGTTTTTGATATGGCAAAAGGTAAAGTTGTAGGCTATAACTCTGCAGGACAGGAAGTAACCGAAATGCCATTTCAATTTCAGACGAGTACCAAATATAATATTGAAATAATTACAGAAGGAAGCGTTTTAGTACTTTACATTAACGGAAAAATAGCTTTAACGAATCGTATTTACGGAAGAGATCAAAATAAATGGGGATTAATTGCTGAAGGACAAAACAGTACCTTTTCTAATCTTCAGATTACAAGACCAGAATAACATTAATATAAAATAATTTTAGAATGAATAACGGAAAAAACCTTAAGGCGGTGGCCTACGGAGAAGTGCTTTGGGATGTTTTTGCCAATGAAAAAAAGATTGGCGGCGCACCGCTCAATGTAGCACTGCGCATGAAGACACTAGGCTGCGAAGTAGCCATGATTAGCTGTGTAGGGAATGATGAAGATGGAAAAGCAATTATAAATCAGGTAAAAAGTTTAGGTCTTGAAACAGCTGCGATTATTGAATCGGAGGAATTTCCAACTGGTTTGGTAAACGTAACCGTAAACGAACGTGGCTCGGCAAGTTATGAAATCAGTTATCCATCGGCTTGGGATAAGATTGTATTAAATGATTTTGCAAAGAAAACAGCATTGGACGCCGATGTTCTGATTTATGGAAGTCTGGTTTGCAGAGATGATGTTTCAAGGAAATCTTTGGAAGAATTACTGCAAACAAAAGCCTATAAGGTTTTTGATGTTAATTTAAGAAAACCGCACTATTCTTATGAAATGCTGGAGCAATTAATGCACTCTTCTGATTTTATTAAGTTCAATGATGAAGAATTATTAGAGATTACTGCAGAGATGAAGTCACCGTTTGCCAGTTTAGAAGACAATATGCATTTTATTGCAGAAAGAACCAAAGTAACCGCAATGTGTGTTACCAGAGGAAAACATGGAGCTTTGTTAATGTGGAATGGTCAAATCTTTGAAAATCCAGGTTATCCTGTTGAAGTTGCCGATACAGTAGGCGCAGGAGATTCATTTTTAGCAGCTTTAATAAGTTCATTACTTACGGGAAAAGAACCGCAAAAAGCAATCGATTTTGCTTGTGCAGTGGGGGCATTAGTAGCCGAAGCTCCGGGAGCAAACCCAGAGATTTTGCATTCTAAAATTGAAAATTTAATATCAGGAATTAAAATTTAATTTCTATTGTTTCAATAGTTGACACTTACTTTTGATTAATTTGAAAAGTTTGTTTTTTGAAGGTGAGCCCAGTATCTTTTTGATATTGGGCTTTTTTGTTTAGGCAGAAGAACTACAGGTACAAAACCGGGCAAATTTGCTATTGTTCCTCCGGGATGGAAAGGTGCCATTCCCAAAGGCGTTACTAAAGTAATAATCACTACAACACCAAAAGTTTGGCTTTGGGGAAGGGATACCTGTTCCAGAAGGAGGTTTTTATATGATTTTAAGATTTTACCAGCCTACGCATGAAGTTTTAAGCGGAAAATATAAAATACCACAGGTTATTAAACAGTAATAAAATCAAGGAAATCAAGCTTAATGACAGCGGAAGTTTTCATTAATGATAAGATGATAAACCATTTTCTAAATAAAATATCAATATTTGCCTTTGAACAGCAATTGAAAACAATCTAGAAGAATCTAAAGTTAATTTCCGTTGCATTCCAGTGTTCGAATCCTGTCAGGCTATCTATGCTAAATTTTAAATTTCTCTTTCAATACGTGTTTTTTGTTGTTTATTCCTGGTTTAATGTCGTATAAAAAAATGTAAACGAAAACAAGTTAACTTTGCTGATTAGTAAGTTTGTATAAAAAAAGGCGCCAATTGTCTTCAATTGGCGCCTTTTGGCTGTGGTGATCTCTACGGGACAAATTTCTATACATTTTATGGAGGATTCAAAGGGATTGGCTTACTACACGTAGAACCTGTCTTTCAATAACACTAGAAATTTGGTTTGAATGTCTTGTTGAGGATTGATGGAAATTTGTATCTATTTTATATATTGATTTCAGTTTCAAATTAGAACAATGAAATAGTAAAACATTATTAATCTTGAATTTAGCAAAGTTAAATATAGATTGAGCTTCCTGAATTTAATTAAGCGGTTCTTTATTATCAATTTCGATACTTGGAGGCATTAGTTTGTACATTACAGGGGTTACAATTCTAGACAGAATGGTCGAACTTATCAGTCCGCCGATAAGAACAATGGCTAGCGGTGCAATTAAAGGATTCGAATTCAAAGCTAGAGGAATAAGACCGCAGATTGCGGTTATCGAAGTCAGCACTACCGGTAGAAAGCGTGTTTCTCCGGCAATTGCAATTGCCTCATCTATGGAGTGTCCTTCTTGTCGGAGCTGATTGGTAAAATCTACCAGTAAGAGTGAATTTTTAACCTGAATACCCGACAGACCGATAAAACCAATAATAGCCACTAACGACATAGGACTTCCGTTAATAAGTAATAATACAACCCCTCCTAAAATTCCCAACGGAATAATGGAAAGTACAATGATGATTCCTTTGAATGTTTTGAACTGCAATAGCAGTACACCAATGAAAAGGAATGTGCTTAAAATAATTACCGAAAGGAAATTCCCTCCCAGAGCATCTCCTTCAGACTCTTTTTCGCCTGATAATTTATAGTAATATCCTTTTGGCATTTTAAGTTTATCGAGTTTGGGGATGATCTCTGTTAATAAATCATTAGCATAATAACCTTTGTCTGATAATGCTGTAACCTTTGCAAAACGGGATTTATTGAAATGATTAATCGTTGTTGGCGAAGTTTCAAAAGAGATTTCTGCAATTTGGTTCAATGCAATTGGCGTTCCCTGAATATTATTTACATAAAGATTTTTTAAAGCGTCCAGATTAGAAAATTTATCTCTTGGCAGCGTAAGTGTAACATTTCTGGCATCACCTCTGTCATCGATGTAATCGCCAACCGTTAATCCGGCTACAGCAAGACGTACAACTTTATCTGCCTCACTTGTCATCACACCTAGTGTTCTTGCTTTTTCTTTATTAATTTTTACTTTTACATCTGTTTTGTAAGTGTTTAGTTCATTGTTGATATAAACTGTTCCTTTCTGATTTCGTAAAATAGTTTCAACTTGAGAAGAAAGCTTACGCAAAACGGCCGGATCTTCTCCAAAGAGCCTTACTACAATATTAGCTTCCAGAGGAGTTCCCTGCTCAAAATCTTTAACTTCGATTTTTGCATAAGGCATTGTTTTGAATTTTTCTCGGAGCTTTTCAATCAAAGCTGTTTTTTCGGTAGGTTTTGCCTCATCTTCCAACTGCACAAAAATCTGTGCAAAATCAGGTTTTCTGTCCTGCGGGTGCACATTGTAATAAATCTGTGGGTTTCCCTTGCCGACATTCGCCGTATAAAATACAATTTCTTTATGGTTCTTTAATTCAGCTTCGACCATTTTTGTAACCCTGTCGCTTTCGGTCAAATTGGCTTGAAGCGGCATTTTTATATTAATAAGAAACATTGGTTTCTCTGAAGTTGGGAACAGCTTAAATCCCGTAGCCTTAAAAAGTCCAAATGCGGTTATGCTCAATGCTATGGATATAGCAATTGTTGTTTTTGGAAATTGTAATGCTTTAGGCATAACCCTGCTGTAAGAACGTGTCAGGAACTTTTGCAGGTATTGAAGAAAAACATTCCCTTCACCATTTTCATGCGTTTTTAAAAATCGGCTTCCCAGAAACGGAACCAATGTCATAGCCACAATCATTGACGCCAGGACACTCGTAATAATTGCCATAGGAAGACTTCTTATAAACTCACCTGAAACATCAGGAAGAAAAGCCAGCGGTAAAAAAGCAATAACAAGAGTAGCGGTACAGCCAACAACTGCAAGACCAATTTGTTTGGTGCCTTTTAGAACAGCATCCATTTTAGAATGACCTTCACGAAGCCAGCGCTCGATGTTTTCGACGACCACAATACTATCATCCACCAGAAGTCCTAAAGCGACCACCAAACCTACAATGCTCAACTGATTTAAGGAATAGCCGAATGCATTCATGACAATAAGTCCCAAAGCCAGTGAGAGCGGTATGGATATCATTACAATTAAGGAAGCTCTTGATCCTAATGGTAAAAGCGTAATGATCACCAGAACAATCGCAAGGGTAAAATCAAAGCCTAAATGCCCCAGACGCTGCGATACCATGTTGGCCTGATCAAAGTTTTTAACCAGCTTTATATTTTGAGGCAGATCTTTAGAGAATTCTTCTACGATTGGTAAAAATTGTTTTTGAACGTCAGTTATATTTACGTTGTCTTTCATACCTATGGTAACCAGAACACAACGATGGCCATTTATACGGGTAATATGATCTACTGTTTCAGATTTGTAACCTACTTCGGCAACATCCTTCATATAGATTATTTTGCCATTTGCATTGTATATAACCGTATTAGCCACATCATCGGCATTTTTAAATTTACCACTTGTCTTTACGTTAAACACCTTACTGTCAAGATTGATGCTTCCTCCGGGAATATCTGCAGCTTCACTCTGAAGACTTCCCATGACCACATTCAAGGGGATTTTTAACTGCGCGAGTTTATCCAGCTGCAGATCAATTCTTATTTCCTGTTCGGGTATTCCGGCATATTTTACGTCTTTAAGATTGGTGATTTTTTCAAGTCTTGTCTTCAACTCATCTGCTGCATCACGTAGTTTTTTATCTGATGCATTTTCTGAAATTAAGGCCACCTGAAGAATTTTTACATCCGAAGAAGCAATTTTCTCTGTTTTGATGAGGTAAATATCCTTAGGAAGTTCGCTGTTTTGCAACGCATTCATTTCCGTAGAAATTTCCTGATACTTATTATCGACATCAACCCCATATTTAAATTTTACCTGAAAGGCAGCTACGCCGTCTTCAACAGTGGTAAGGATTTTATCAATATTCTCAAGTCCGTAAATTTTATTTTCAATAGGTTTTACTACCTGTTCTTCCATATCCTTTGGACTGGTTCCGGGATAAATAACCGTAATGAGATATTGAGGAGGATGAGTAGAAGGATCTTCTGATCGCGGCATTGAAAACAAGGTTAAATACCCTACAACAGACACGAGAAGAAATATAATCAGTGTGAACTGATAGTTTTTAACGGCAAAGTTTGTAATCTTCATGGTGCCTATTATTTAATGATCTTAATCTTTGATTCTTCGTTAAGATAGGCGCTGTTTGAGATCACTATCTGATCTGTTTTCTCAAGGCCGTCTTTGATGTACACGATTTTGTTTTCAAATTTGTAAATCGTCACAGGCTGTCTTCTTACTTTATTATTTTCAACTAAAAAAACAAAAGCCTTATTACCGTCTGCTTCAATAAGTGCATCGTAAGGGATCGTGATTAAATCCTGAGCAGTATCGGCACGTATTTCGGCTTTGCCAAACATACCCACTGCAGGTTTACTGCTTTTCATGTCCAGTTTTAATTCTATCTGAAAGGACCCCAAGGCTGCATCTGCAGACTGGGACTTTCTAAAAACCACGGCATCAAAGTTTTTGTCAGGATAGCCATCCAATGTAACAGATGCTTTTTGGCCAATTTTAACCGATGCCCATTCCTTATCTGTCAGTCCAACTTTTAACAGGTAATTATTGTTATGGGATGTTTCATTTATGGCTAAAACAGGAGAACCGGGACCTGTAACTTCGCCCTCGCTTGCTATTTTTTGAGATACAAAACCATCTGCCGCTGCATATATCTTGGCATAACGGGCATTAAAAGCAATGGCATCTTTTTGCTTTTTGGCAATGTCAAGACCTGTTTTTGTATTTTGAAGCTGTTCTAAAGTATATACGCTGTCTTGGTAGAGATTTTTGGCTCGAGTATAATCCCTCTCGTATTTTTTTACATTTAAATCAGTCTGGTTCAAACCCGCACTGATTTCGGTTTCATCCAATGCGGCTAAAAGCTGTCCTTTTTTAAAAAAATGACCTTCTTCTACATAAATGTGCCTTACGATACCACCAATTTTAAAGCTGTAATTGGCGGTGTTTTCTGTTGTAATCAAACCAGAAGCATTGATATTACTCGTAAGCGCTAAAGATCCGGCTGCTGCTGTTTTAATGGATACAACATCTGCAGTTTCAAATTGGTTATGCTCTTTTTTTTCTTCTTTACAGGCATAAAAGACAGGAAAAGCAAAAAGACATATTACTATTGATTTTTTACTCACAAGCGTAAAATATTTTTTTTTGTGTTCGTGCCCCTCGTCTGATAGGCGAACGGATGAATTAATCTTCGATTTCATAAGTATTGTTTTTGGATTATTTTAAAGTAAAAGTGGCATTGGCTCTTTCTAATTCTGCATAGGCAATCCAGGAATTATAAAGAGATATATTCGTATTAAGCTGTGCATTTACCCATTGATTCTGCGCGTCCAGAAGTTCAATGTATATGGCTTGTCCTTCTTTATATAATTTGGTTATGTCCTCATTATATTTTTTGGCCGCTGCTTTTTGATTTTTATCGGCATTGAATTGTTCCAAAGCAGCTATTAAATTATTTCGGGTAACCTGAAATTGAAGCAGCAGCTGCTGTTTTACATTATCAGTCTGTGAGTTTATTTTATTACTTTCTTCCTGAACCTGTTTAAGTCTGTATTTGTTTTTGTTGCCTGAGAAAATAGTCCATTCTAAAGCGGCACCGGCAAAATAGTATCGGGATTGTTTCTTTACTTCGAAGTCAAAGTCCTGAAATCCGAAATCTGCAAAACCACTCAATTTTGGATACCAATACGATTGGGTGAGCTTACTTACATTTTCATTTATATCTTTTGCCATAGTAAGCTTTGAAAGTTCTTCTCTGCCTGAGGTATTTTCCTGTACAAGTGCACTGGGCAGGCTTTCTTTATCCGAATCAACTTCAATTTCGCTGTCAAGCTTTTGATTAATTAGAAAATTAAAATATGTTTTCGCATTATTGCTGACTTGTTTTGCTGTTTCCAGATTAGCCTCGATACGAATTACTTCATTATCACTTCTAAGAACTGCCGTACGGTTTATCTTGTCATTTTTAAATAAAGACTGGTTAACCCTTTGATTTTCTTTCACCAATGCTAAAGCATCCTGATAAATATTAATTCCTTCAATTGACTGAAGGTATTTATAGTATGCCGTTTTTATTTCTTTAACCAGCTCCCTTTGATAGATTTCAAGCTCTATTTTTTGTAAAGAAGTCTGCTGGCTTTTTATTCTCTTGTTATAGATAATTTCATAGTTCAGCAACGGCATTGTCGTGTGAATTTTAGCATCATAGAAATTATCGGGATTAATCAAAACCGACTGGTTCTGTAGAGAAGGAAAAGCATTCGAATTGGTTATTTGATTGAGCGTGCTGTATACAGGATTCAGCATATCCCCAATCGGAATATCAATTGTTCTTCCGCCATCGGCCTTAGTATAATTGGCATTCAGGGAAACAGTAGGGTAGAACAGGGAACGGGCTTCCTGCAGGGCATACATACTTTTATTAATATCGAAGTTGTGCTGTTTGATTAGCTCATTGCTTTTTAATCCAATCTGGATATAATTATCGAGTTTGCTTTGGGAATATCCTATAAATCCAAAACAAAAAATGGCTAATGTAATTGCTTTTTTCATTTTATTGTACATTGTTTTTAAATTGAACGTTGTTCATTTTTTTGATCAAAAAAAAGTTTAAAGTTTCTTTATTATTTTTAAATATTCATTGTATCCCTCAGAAAGGATGGTATTCGGGTTAGAAAATTTTACGCCTTTTGTTCTCTGGCGTATTTCTAGACAGCACATTCCGTGTACTAAACTCCAAATCATAAAAGATAATGCTTCTAATGAATGTCCTTCAAAATGCCCTTCGTTCATACATTCTTCCACGGTTTTCTTTAGGGCACCAAAAGTGTCAGCTCCTTCATTCCATGCTTCTTTCTCAGTACTTTCAATAAATTCCATCGGCGCTTTTACGATGAACATTAAATCATACATTTCAGAATTTTCCATGGCAAATTTCAAATAGGTAAATCCCATTTTTCGAAGACGTTCCATTGGGTCTTTAATGGCGAACAATTCGGTAAAATATCCGCCTAGCTCTTGAAAACCAATAGAATGGAGGTCGTGAAGAATAGCATTCTTATCTTTAAAGTAAACATACACAGTTCCAACGCTGTAGTCAATTTCATCAGCGATGTTTCGAATCGTAGTCTGTTCAATGCCTCTCTCCAAAAAGAGTTTTTTAGCTCCTTTTAGGATCAGCATTTTTAAGGCTTCTTTTTCACGTGCTTTTCTTTCTGCTGTACTCATGCGGCAAAGGTATGTATATTTTTTGAACAGTGTTCATTTTTTTATAATAATTTATAAATTAGCTTATTTTTTGATCATTTTTGCTTCACGTTTTCTTCTAAAGAATTTAATTATTTGCTTTTAAAAAGATTAAGAATTAAGATTTTAGTGTTTTAAACAAGTTTGAATTTCTTAACTTTGTAAAATGAAAGACAAGGTAATAAGAGAAATTTCCAAGTTTAATAACGAACTGAAACTGCAGGGCTTTAAAGCATTTCAGATAGAGGATGATGGTGCCGAAACCAGATCTTACAGTAGAAAGGAGTTTTATAAAATCTGCCTGACAACTGGTAAAAGCAAGATTCATTATTCTGATAAGACCTATGATCAGGAGGGGACTATTCTCTTTTTTGGAAATCCACATATTCCATATTCATGGGAAACCATTTCTACGACTTATGTTGGTTATACAATCTTATTTTCGGAAGAGTTTTTTAAAAACTCCGAGCGTTCTGAAAGTCTGCAGCAATCTTCTTTTTTTAAAATTGGAGGAACACCGGTTTTGAAAATCACAGAAGAGCAAAGAGGTTTTCTTAATACTATTTTTCATAAAATGATTTCGGAACAAAAAAGTGATTATGTTTTTAAAGATGAGCTGATTCGCAATTATATCAGTCTCATTATACACGAATCTCTAAAGATAGAACCTTCTGAAAATTTCGAACATAATAAGAATGCATCTTCCAGATTGTCATCTGTATTTTTGGAATTACTCGAAAGACAATTTCCAATTGAAACAACTTCCAATCCACTTCAATTAAGAACGGCACAACATTATGCACAACATTTGAATGTGCATGTCAATTATCTGAATCGAGCCGTAAAAGAAGTTACAGGAAAATCGACAACAACTCATATTGCCGAGCGGATTATAACAGAAGCCAAAGCGCTATTGCTCCATACTGATTGGAGTGTTTCTGAAATTGGTTATGCGCTTGGGTTTGAATATCCAACTTACTTTAATAATTTCTTCAAAAAGAATACCGGCACCAATCCTTCTGCATTTCGTCAATCGGAAGTTTGAATTTCTTAATCTTTGGTTTGATAATCGTTACTGCCTTGCTTAAAGGCAGTCTTACCTTTGTATCTGGTTATTTAATTCAAATATTATGTCAGATTCAAACCTTATTTCCGATGGTGCACCATTTCAAAAAGATATTTTTGAGAGACTTTTAGCAGGTGAAACCATACTTCCCAACGATTCGCAAATTGGCAGATTGAGAGAAGAAGCCTTTGCCGTGAAAGCATTACTTAATCAGATGAATAATGTTGTAAATCCTGAAGAAATCACGAAGATACTAAGTAGGATTTTAGCTAAAGAACTTCAGGATGTTGCCGTATTTACACCTCTTTATATCAATTGCGGAAAACATATTACAATTGGTAAAAATGTATTTATCAATTTTGACTGCACCTTTTTGGCATTGGGCGGAATTACCATTGAAGACGATGTTTTAATTGGTCCGAAAGTCAGTCTCATTACCGAAAATCATCCGCTAAATCCTGAGGAAAGAAAAGGACTAACAGCTAAATCAATTCTCATCAAAAAAAATGCATGGATTGGTGCCAATGCTACGATTTTGTCCGGCGTAACAATTGGAGAAAATGCAGTTGTCGCAGCAGGAGCTGTAGTTTCTAAAGATGTTCCCGATAATAACATCGTTGGTGGAATTCCTGCAAAATTCATTAAAAATGTTCAACCTTAAAAAAGATAATTATGAAGCTGAACTGTAGTTGTGAAATTTGAAAACAATTAAAATCAAATGAAAAATATAAAATTGAAAGCAATTCAAAAGAAAATGAAAAAAACATTCGCAATTGCAATATTATTTCTGATATCAGGGCAAGTATCTGCACAAAAAGTACAATCAAATTTAGAAAAAATGAACACATCAAAAGAACATTATACATTTCAGCTTAGTGACAAAGTAATACGTCAAAAAGTGAGCTTCAAAAACCGTTACGGCATTACATTAAGCGGAGATTTATATCTTCCAAAAAATGCAGGAAACGAAAAATTGTCTGCATTAGCCATTAGCGGACCGTTTGGAGCGGTGAAACAACAATCATCTGGATTATATGCCAATCAAATGGCAGAACGTGGTTTTATAGCTTTGGCTTTTGATCCATCTTATACAGGAGAAAGTGGAGGCGAACCACGAAATCTGGCTTCTCCGGAAATCAATACGGAAGATTTTAGCGCTGCGGTTGATTTTTTAGGATTACAGAAGAACGTTGATAGAAATAAAATTGGTATCATTGGGATTTGTGGTTTTGGCGGTTTTGCATTAAATGCAACTGCTATTGATAAACGTGTAAAAGCCGTTGCTGCAACAAGTTTGTATGATATGACCAGAGTAATATCAAAAGGATACAATGATTCCGTAACATTAGAACAAAGAACCAAAACATTGGAAGCTTTAGGTGAGCAGCGTCGGAAAGATGCCGAAAACGGAAAACCAGCAGATGGACCAAGAAATTTGCCGGAAAAATTGAAAGGCGATGAACCGCAATTTGTAAAAGAATATTTTGATTATTATAGAACGCCGCGTGGTTTTCAAGTTAATTCTGTGAACTCAAATGGAGCTTGGCTAGTAACCAATCCGATATCTTTTATGAATATGCCAATACTTACTTATGTAAAAGAAATTTCGCCAAGGCCAATGCTTTTAATTGCAGGAGAAAATGCGCACTCAAGATATTTTAGCGAAGATATTTTTAAAGAGGCAAACGAACCAAAAGAGTTAATAATTATCCCAAATGCAGTTCACGTCGATTTGTATGACAAAGTAGAGGTGATTCCGTTTAATAAATTAGATGATTTTTTTAAAAAATATTTGAAATAAAAGCCAGATCAAAAAAACCGTTGATGAATGTCAACGGTTTCTATATTTAAAAACTAAAAACAGGGCTTTATTTCACAGCATCATTTACAGTTTGGCTATCTACAAACTGTTCGAAACTGATAATTTTTCGGTCTTTCAATTTCCAAAGGTGAGCCACTCTGGCGGTGAATGATTTGCCTGTAATTTTATAAGTGCCTGTGTAAGTTCCGTAAGCGACTACTTTGTCATCGCTTGAAACGTAATCTTCGGGAGTAAATTTGTAATCAATCCATTCGCTTCCTAATCGGCTAAAGACATTTTTGGTTATATTTTCTAAACCAATGTAAGTTCCTGCATACGGAAAACCTTTAGCTTCTGTCCACGAAATATCTTCGACAACATATTTAGCCAAATTTTGACCATTTTCTTTCGAAGTTTTTCCTTCGTAAGTACTTTTAACTATTTCAAGATTTGTCATTGTCTTTTTATTTAAAGAACAGCCTGACAATGCAAAGAGTATTGTCAGGCTGTAAATGATTGATTTTACCATTTCATTTCTCCAGTATTCACTTTTGCACCAATCATTAAGGCAGTTTCAAAAGTAAGTGTTGGATATTTTGTTTTCAAAGCCGTAATTAAAGCTTCTGATGTTTTATTAGTTTTCAAAGCTTCTTCGTAGAATTGAATGTAACTTTTAGTGTGATTTACAGCAGTGATATCAAATGGAGAATTGGAATTAGCATGAGCCGGAATTATAATTTCAGGTTTCAAAGCCGAGATTTTATCTAAAACGGCAATCCAGTTTTTACGGGCTTCAGTAGTTTGAGCATCAGCCATCCAAAGATGAAAAGTAGTTCCAAAAACATTGATTCCGCCTACAACTGCTTTGATAGAAGGAATCCATACAAAAGTCTTACCCGGAAATTCTTCCAAACCAATGATTTCTAATTTCTGGCCTTCCAATTCAATGCTGTTTCCCTTCAAAACCTGCGGCAAAACAACATTTGACGTAATTGCTTTACCTAATCGTTCGCCCCAAACGTCTAATTTTTTTTGAGCTGTAGCCTTAATTGACTCTACTGAAGAAGGTGATGCATAAGCAACTACATCTGGAAAATATTTTTTAAATATTTCTAATCCAAAATAGTAATCAGGATCTGCGTGAGATACATAAATTGTGGTTAGTTTTTTACCGCTTGCTTTAATCTCCTGCGCTACTTTTTCGGCATCCGCCAAAGTAAATTGCGCATCAATCAAAACTGCGTCTGTTTTTCCCGATACAATTACCGATGCTACACCAAAGCTGTTTTCTGATGCGTTGTAAACCTGAAGTTTTAAATCTTTAGTTTCAATTGTTTTGAAACTTTGTGCTTGTGATTCCATATTCAATAAAATTAAAATTGTTATAAATACTCTCGAGATAGTGTGTTTACTCACGGTTTTAATATTTGTTTTTCCGTGTTCGTGACCCAAGCCTGTAAGGCGAACGGATGAAATAATCTTCGATTTCATTTCTTGTGTTGGTTTAAATTAACACTGCAAAGATGAAACGAAATGCGATCTTAAAACATTAAACTAGTTTAATAAATAAAGGGAAATCTTATTTTTTGACAGCAATTTTCTTTCGAATATTACTCAAAAAAACATTGGTAATGCCCAGATAAGCAGCTATTTGTATGTTAGAAAGCCTTTGTGTTAGCTGAGGATATCTTTCTGTAAATTCTATATAACGGGATTCTGCTGTCTTGCTAAGGTTATCTATCATTCTTCGTTGAAGGGCAACGTGGGTTTTTTGGGTCATTACCCGAAATAGTTTTTCAATTTTAGGTAAGTTAGCATAGGCAAATTCCTTATCTTTTTTAGAAATTACAAGTACTTCGCTGTCTTCGAGAGCTTCTATAAAAAGTTGTGATGGCACTTCATTAGTAAAACTGTCAATATCAGTAATCCACCAATTTTCAATAGCAAAATAGAGTATTTGTTCAAAACCATTTTTGTCAATGTGATAAACCCGAAAAAGCCCTTTGGTAACAAAACCTTCAAATTTGCAAATTTCGCCCTCTCTGAGTAAAAAGTTTTTTTTAGGGATTAACTTTTGCTCAAATAAATTGCAAAAATCTTCTATTTCATTTTCTGAAAGAGAAATATGTTTAGCAATATTTTGTTTTAAAAGTGCTTTCATTTAACAATATGCAAAAGGCTGGTATTTTTTTTAGCTTAGCTAAAGTACGTAAATATTTAAATAAAGTGTTGATCTTGATAAAAGGCAGTTACATTGAATTTTGTAGTTTTGAATAATTTTGAAAAACAGGGCAAATTCTCAAATCGTAATTGATAAGCAGTTTCTGCTACTTGATTTTTTGTGCTGAATAATAGATTTTAGCGCCTGCCACGAAAGAAATACGAATATGTTCTAAAGCTGTTTTACCAATTTCCTGCTTTCTTAAATCGCTTGGGTAGTGATAGTTTTTTTTTATTCATAGACATTTAAATTTTATACTAGTCATTTTCTATGGATTAATTATAAGAACTTACATGTTAACAAAACAGTAGATCTTTGATTATCTATTTTCTGTATTATTATTATGATATACCTGCTACAACAAGTTTGTGCGACTGAGTAACGAGATCTTTGACTATTTCCCAGGAGATGTCCCCATTTAAAGCAACGCTTATCCAGTGTTTTGGACTCAAGTTAAAAGGTTTGTCGATGCCTTTCTCTCCCATAAGCTCATCAATGCGTTTGGGATCACATTTTAAGGTACAATGATCAAACTTATCAAGGTCGAACAAGCAGAACATCTTTTCGTTGACATAAAATACAAGGATAGATCGAGAATTCCGAAAGAATCCCTCGAACGGCATTCCTTCCCGCGTATTGGGGAAGGACAGACAGAAATCTCTAAACTCTTCTACATTCATACTAATAATCTAAAAATATTTGAGTGAAAATTGTTAGCAGCTAACATCAGCCAGACCTAAGAGTTAACTCAAAGGTAAAAAAAATCAGTAGAAAAAGCCATTATTATTCTTTCCAAGAACGGCATTCAGGTAGATGAGAAGGAAGCTAAAATTATTTTGGAATTACTATATTTAGTATCAAAAAATTAAAATAAACCAAAAGAGAAAAAAATCCTGTATCCTTAGCGGGACTTCGAACCATCGTTCAGCTTCGATTAAATCTCAAATAAAGCAACTTTTAGACTGTTTATTTCAAATAGACTAAGGATTCCTTGTGAAAAAATCGAACCATAAAAATATTAGATCGTAAAGGCTTGAAAAATCTACAAATTTGTGTATAAAAAAAGAGACAACTATTTACTAGTTGTCTCCTTAAGTGACGACGGGACAGATTTCTAGAAATTTTATAGAAGATTTGAAGTTATTGGCTTACTGGATGTAGGGTCTGTCTTTCATTCGCTTAATGAATTTGGTTTGGATGTCCTGTTGGGAATTGATGTAAGAATTCATTTAGTTTAAATTATTTTGTAATAAAAGTGATTAGAATAATTATTTACCTCGATTCAAAATATGAATTCATGTAACTTATAGTTGAATAGACTGTAAGTTATCTGTAAATTGTATATTCGTTTCCATACTTCAAAAATGAGTTTTTATGCAGCCTTCAAAAAAGTTAGTGGTCAGACAACAAATGAATATAAGAACACTAGCAAATAAGTACCAATTTATACAGTTTTAAGCTTTTGAAACCTTTTCTAGTTTTTCTTATCTGAAGTTTGCATTCAAATAATTAAGATCACATTTTATGAAAAAGTTTTTATTACTAGCTGTTGTTACTTTTATCACCTCATGCAGCAATGACGATTCCAAACCCTCACCTGATAAAAAAGCGCTGGCACAACAAAAACTTGAAGCAGCTTTGTCCAACTTCCCTGGACTAAGCCTTAGTGTAAAAACAGCTTCCGAGAATTATGCCCTAGTTGCAGGAAACGCGGTAATTAATGAAAAGCCGATGGTCACTTCTGCTCTTCACTATATGCAGAGTATTTCAAAAACCTTTACCGCAGTTGCTGTACTCAAACTGAAAGAGGAGGGCAAAATCAATCTCGATGCCAAAGTAAGTACCTATCTTCCTGATATTTGTAATAAGCTACCAAACGGAAATATCATTACGGTAAGGCAACTGCTTAATATGACATCGGGTCTTCCTGATTATTTAGATAGCGAAGAGTTTTTAAATGATCTTGTTGCAGGGCCACTGCCTATGACAAGCGAACAGGTATTGAGCTATATATATGATCAACCCGCAAAACTTGCACCCGGCGCGTCATTTGGTTATTGCAATATAAATTATCATTTGCTGGCAATTATTATTGATAGTGTCACTCCAAACGGACATCGAAGGTATATTACCGACAAAATAATTAACGCCATTGGACTTTCCAACACCTATTACATAGCGGGCTCGGCAAGCACTGCTGCTCCACAAGGTACAACGGCTAACTATCTAGAAATAGACGGCACTTTTACCGATGTGAGCGAATTGCAGTTTGGTACAGTACTTACCTTCATTGGTGATGACGGTATTGTTGCTTCTGTTCAGGATATAGCTGGGTTTTACTACAAGCTGCTCCATGACAAAACGGTACTATCACCCATATCGCTGGAAGAAATGAAGGTTGCAGTTAATTATCAGGGTACGCCCATATATGGCTTAGGGTTGCATTTTTATAAATCCAATGGTGGTCTGCAGGCAATCGGCCACGAGGGTAGTGGAGCCGGAGCCGGTGCCTATGCTTTTTATTTTCCTTCTAAAAATACCAGCGTCGTCCTGTGTACAAACGTGGGAACGCTTACCGATACTATAAAAGAGGAACAGTTACTGGCATTGTGGGAGCAAATTATAGAAATATTGCTTGAGTAAAAACTAATTTAAACCTTAAATATAAAGCCGTTTTGTGAATTAGAACCCTGCATTTCAAAAATTAAAAAAAAATCCCATTTCGCAAGAAATGGGATTTTTTTGTGACCTCGACGGGACAAATTTCTAGAAATTTTATGGAAGATTTGAAGAGATTGGCTTACTACTGGTAGGTCCTGTCTTTGATTGGCTTTATGAATTTGATTTGGATGTCCTGTCGGGGATTGATGGAAAAACGCATATAATTTATATCTAATTTTACTCTAAATTTTAATCGGATAAATTTCACTTAATGAAAAAGAAACAATTTAAACTATTGTGGTAAAAAGGTATCAGCTCGATTCTCTGTTTGATATTTTATATTAGTTGTTCGGTTTATTTTATATTACTTTTTTTTACGAAGTAAAAGTAAATCGATTTTTCTGGCACCGAATAGGCTATTACGCCGAGGAGAATTTTGATGTTTTTAGGCTATCCGTTTATTATACAGCGGGAATTACTTCAAATATTCATTTTTTTGGCAGGAGTTATTGGGCAGATGCAGCTTCGTACAAATGGAACTCAATTCGATATTTACTACGGCCCAATGGTATCGGTAAAATATACTATAAAACCAAAGGAGCGAGAGACATTTAATAGTGTTGATGGTGGCGCAGATTAGGGTTAAACTTAAAGAATTAAACGACGTTGACTTTATGTTGCAAAAGAGTACATTTTTATTTTAAATCCCTGACAGCTGTTGAAACAGTATCAGGGATTTTAAGTTTCCACTCTAAATTATACTCTCGTCCTGTTTATCGGACTGATATCGGTAAGTTCTTTAGTTGGGTTGAAAGTTGAACCAACACTTTGCTGAAAATTAAAATAGTTGTTGGGATCAAATTTCTTTTTAAGCGCTAACAGTCGTTTGTAATTAATACCGTAATACTTTTCTGTCCAGTTGTGCTGTAATGGATCTATATAGTTTACATAAGCACCAGTAGCATTTCCGGCATCAGACAGTCTTTCGAAAAATTCGTAAGCCCATTCTACATTTTTGAGTGTATCACCTGGTTTATTCAGATCCCAAATAGCTTTAATTTCAGGAATAAAACGGCTATTTCTGTGTACATAAGCTGTCGCATCTGAAGCAACATTTTCGATAGCACCTCCGGCATGTGTCCATACAGCAAAGCTATCAGGAGACGGAGCTTTGTTCATTGACTCAATAATTACCTTGGCTACTTTGTTATTCATCCCGCGTTTTGGTAAAACGGTAGAACGTATATATGAACTTCTTCCGTCAACTCTTGTGGTATAACCATTGTAGAATTCCCAGTCCGGAAGTGTCATGTTAAACAAGTCGGCATTAATAGGTTTTAATTTCAATAGTCCTTGCAAAAGATCAATGCCCTCAGCACCATCACCATTAAAAACAGGGGTCAGACCTAATACTTTTACATTTGTAGTTTTATCTATTAAGTCTTTTTGATTTCCCATAAAACCATATACAGCCATTGCATTCGGTACGGTTTCTACCCATTCATTGTAATAGCCCAGTACATCTTCGGCCATTTCTAGTGGATATCGAATTTGTCCTACCAGCATTTTTTTGCTTAATGGTTTTCTGACCCTCATTTCCATTTCGACAACAATTCCGAAATTTCCTCCACCGCCACCACAGCATGCCCAAAAGAGATCAATATCATCCTGAGATTTGCTGTGTACACCAATATGTCTTAATTCGCCATCGGGAGTAACGATTTTTAAACTTTCAAGGTTATCGATGCTCATTCCGTAAGAACGGGAAACAAAACTGTATCCTCCACCAAGCATGAAACCGGGAGGAGCAACAGTTGGACAGCCTCCGCCAACAGGAATAAGTCCTGTATTTGTCGCCTGCATGAATTTATAAACATCATACCAGATTACGCCCATCTCGGCAACAACTGTTTCTTTTTTAGAATTAAAGGTAATTTTGTTTAAATTTTTCATAGCGATTACGACACCTCCTTCATTCAGACAATATCCGGCAGCACTATGTCCGCCTCCTTTTATCGACAAAGGAAGATTGTGGTTAATGGCAAATTTGAGCCCAAACTTGACGTCTTCGACTACGGCCGGAAAAATAATAAGGCGAGGCCTGAACTGGATGCGTCCATTATCTATATGTACGGTTTGTTCATATTCGGCATCACCGGGCTGAACTACATAACCGCTTAATTCACGAGCTAGTTCCTGTATTGCTGTACCTATCATAATTTTATTTTTTTAGGTTATGTTTTTGAAATAGTAGAAATTATCTGGTAAGGGAATACACTTTTGACTGGTATTTGATATAAGAGTCGAAAATGTACGTATTGGCAATCATTCCGGCAGTTGCAGGAAAAAATTCCTCATGCTTTTTACTCGTAAGATAATCAGCGTAGGCTTTTTTGCTTTCGTAGATGATAGAAACAGCAACTTCAAAATTTCGTACCGATACATCTCTTTTAATATCAGTAAGTCCGCCTGTTACAAATTGCTGGATGCCCGGATGTCCAGAAAGATATTTTTCGCAGATCGCTGTAAATTTTTTAATATTTTCTTCTGATTTATCAGTCAGGGAGAAATACAGATCGTGAAACAAACTTTGCGGATAATTACCATCGGCACCAATAGATTGTGGTTCTGAAGAATTTCCTCCAATAATCAGATGGCTAACATTTGCATCCATAACACGTCTTGTTGTGCCGGGAACCCATCTGTTTACATCTATTACAAATTGATTGTGTGCTTGATCATTGGCATTGTATAAATTAAAGGATGCTTCGTCTTTAAAAAGCTGATGCATGGCAATATCATATTTAAGATCATTTTCAGGTCTGGTCATATCATCGGCTCTTGTGCCTATCCAGAAAGAAATCATGCCTTGTGATTCAGAAAGGTACTGTCTGGCTTCGGCCATGTAAGCTTCCACAATACCAGGAGTATTGCTTGTACCTAAATTAAAATAAGTACTGTGCAGCAACATGGGGGCTTTATTATTATTTTTCATTTGATTTTTTATTTAAGGTTATGCCTGAAGGCGAAGTGTTGCTACAGAAATGTGAGGCCATTTAATTTCGACAACAGATCCGTCAGGAGCAAAAACAGGAAAGTCCAGAATTACAGTTTGTGTGTATTGTAATTGAAAGAAAGTAGTTTTGTCCAGATTTTGAACAGTTTCAATCCAAAAAATAGCCGAAAGACTATTCGCATTAGCATTCACATTTACAAAAGGAATATTGGTAATACCACCAACAGGAGCTGTAACTCCGGTATTAGCCACTCCGTCTATTGGATTTGCATCTAAAAGAATAACTACTGTTTCGATAATATTTTGTCCCTCGATAGCATTTTTAAGAAGAATATTTGGATTCATAATGACATCGGCCGGAATTCCCGGAGGAGGAACAGCATTTTTTAATTGCGACAAATACGTTTCGCTTACGTCGTTTACTCTTTTGCCGTCTATAATAAAAAAAGGTGTAGGATCTGCAACTTCAAATACAGGAGGTCCCGGAACAGTAAAAAAAGTTCCTTGTGCTAAAAGGGAATCACCATGCGGAATGGAGCCCAATCTTGCAATACTTGGCTGTACCAAAGGATCAGAACCGCTTGGAAGATTTAAGAATAAACCGGTTTCTAGGTGAATTCCGTTTTGACCGCTTGGAAGATTAACATCATCTACTTGTTGTAAATAGTGCAATCCCTGGAATGCAATATCTGATTGTGCATTTCCGCGGTTAATAATATCGCCTCCAATGTTAGAAAATGTAAAAGTTTCTGCTGTTGAATTTAATATGATTTTGAATTTGTCTGTGGGTGGCGGACCTGGTTTAGCCTGATTCATGTTGGGTACTTCAATCAGGTTAAAACCCGGGCCAACCCAGGTTCCTATAAGAGATTTTAATACACCAAGATTAACAGGCGCAGCTTCAAAAGCCGAAGCTTTAAATTTTGATTGAGGTCCCTTGTTTTCTATTTTTGCTTCTAGCTTATTTAAACCGGACAGGTTTAGATTCGCTAACGGATTATTTTGCTCTAATGCCATTTGATTTGTTTTTAAATTGATTTGTTTTTGATGTAGTATAAAATATTTGAAGGTTTTGCCTTAAAGTGCTTTTCGGCTAAATCCTTGAATATGAGTAAGTACCTCAGTAGTCATGAAAACTTGTGGCGGCGTACTAAAATCACTTAAGAATAAGTCTCCGTAGGTTTTTACAAATTCTGTAAATATTGGACCATTAACATGTTTAAAAAATGCATTTTGGTCTTCATAAACTTCCCAGAAAAGAACTTCGCCCTGAGGAGGTGTAGGCAAACTTTTTTCTTTAAAGTTGGGAACATGTACCATATACAGTAATGTTTCAGGCTCATTTTCCTGCACATCTTTTGCCAGTTGTATTAAAGCTGCTGTAGCTTTTTCTTCATTTCCGGGCAGGATAGTCCATTTTGCTTCTATTGGATAATACATAATTTTGTTTTTTTATTGGTTAAATAATTTAAAATTGATGTCAGCTATTACAAGTCTACATATTCAAAAGTTGGACCTGCACATTCTCCGTTTCCTAATGGAATATTTAGTAATTCCAGTGCTTTGTATTTAAGTTCATACATCACTGTAATTCCTTTTATAAGCAGGTCAGGATCACCGCTTACTGCGTCGTTTATGCCGTTAAGCAGTGCTACATATACTTTATTGAATTCGATGGCTTTTTGTAATAATTCAGGATTACCTTCATAATCTTTCATCTTAGGGTTTGCCTTCATATTATAAACAGATGACCAGCTTACGGTAAAAGGACGGCCTGTAGGAATGCTTCTTACCGGCATCTGGAAATTGGTGTCGTTCGCACTATACATGCGTCCGTAGCATATTTCCTGAAATTTAAAGTAATGTGCATATTCGATATCTTCACCAAACATCACATGATCAGTAGCGATAGTTCCGTCGATACCTTCACCTTGACCAACGATTTCTCCAATAGCAATTTCGGCTTCGTCATAATTCGTGACTTTATTGATTTTGCCACCGCTTCCGTAATAATGTTCAGGGCCTATCTGACGTTTTGGGTCTCCAATAAAAATTCCGCCTGGGGTTGCTTTATTCAAACGAAGTAAACCATAACGAATCGCTTCATAAAATTGACCTATACTGTCAAAATGCTTGGTGATTGGCGCTTTTGGGTCAGAAGGTCTTTCGATAGTAGAAAATTCATCAAGTGCTTCTCTTGAAAATTTAAGAAGCTGAACTTCAAAAGGAGGAAATCCTTTAGGCACTTCCGGAACGATTCCGCCGGGAAGAGGAGTAGGATAGTTTGGAATAATTTTTTTTACATCAAAAAGTTTTTTGCCTTCTATCGTTTTTGGATCTGTAATGGCGTTAAGAATATTTGCAACCAAAACCATATGCAGCATTTCTTCAACTACAACACTCCTGATAAGTGCGCCTGCCTCTACATTACTGCCTTCCTTGATGGTATAAAGTCCGCACAAGTAAGGAGGAATTGTAGAAAGTTCTAATTGCAATGCAGTTCTAAGGCATTCCTGAAGGTGATCAATGCTTTTGATGTAACTTTCTACATCTTTTTGAGGCATTGCTTTTAAACTGAAAGGTTTAGAATCGCTTTTGAGCAACGCAGCATTTATGGCAGAAGTTGTTTCTAAATTTTCTGCAATAAATGAGGTAATGTCATCAGCACCAATACTCGTATCGGTAAGTGGCTTAATTAGCTTTTGACGGTTTGGATTGTTTTCCTGAAAGAATTTATTTCCCATGATGTTATTGTTCAAGTTGTTTAAGAATGGCTTCGGCTGCTTTAAAAGTTAAGGCAGACATCGTTAGAGTAGGGTTAGAAGTTCCCAGCGTTGGCATATTACCGCAACCTACCAGAAACAGGTTTTCGTGATCCCAGGTACGCATATCAGTATCTACTACAGAATCTTCTTTAGTAAATCCCATACGGTGAGTTCCTACGATATGACCGGCACCGGCAAAAGTGTATCCCTTGCCTTTGTAGGTAACATAGTCAGGATCTGTTGGGTTATAGGATGTGAAATCCTCAATATCGCACTGGCTGAACATTTGCTCAGAAACAATTCCTGATGCTTCAAAAGCTTTTAGCATATATTCGGTTGCGCTGTAGTGTATTACAGGTCTGTAGTTGCCAATATTGTCTTTATAAGCCGGATCAATAGTAACACGGTTATTTGGGTCTGGTGCCTGCTCACATTCAAAATGTGTAAAGAACTGACGCGTTACGATATTTTCTATGTTACTACGCAATGCTTTACCAATAAGTCCTTCATTAACAGCATTAATAACATTTGTTGCCGGAGCATTTGTAGGCCACGCCCAACCCCAGTTATCAAGAGGAAGAATCCATGCCGCATGATTTTTACGGAATTCCCCGTCACGGAAAGTTGGAATATTAGTAGTAGAACCCGGACCACGATACGGATAAATAGGATCTTTAGAAAGTCCCCATCTTAAAACTGTCATATGGTCCATCAGGTTACGACCCACCTGATCACTGCTGTTTGCAGCTCCTGAGGCGAGCAACAACTTGGCATTTTCGATCGCGCTGGCAGCCATTACATATATGGTTCCTTTGGCTACGTGTGTTTCATATTCTTTGGAACTACCTTTTACATAAGTCTTATATTCAACTCCGTTAATCCAGTTTGAGGTTTCATTGATCAATAATTTCGAAGCTACGGCTTGTACTTTTATATCCAGATTTCCCATATCACATTTTCGAAGTGATTTTAGCGCATTGTATTTGGCTTGTACGGGACAAATAGGCACACAGCTTGCATTTCCTTCGCAACGTTGTCCTGTATAAGGATCCCAGTTTGATCCAACCGGATTGTAGTTTTTTAAATCATTTCTGGTAATGTCTAATGTTTTTGTAGCAAGGTTCCATTTGACACCAGTAATATCATACTCTGTATTCGGAATTGAATTTCGTCCTTGTGGCGTACTGATGCAATACAATTTATAAGGTTCGCCATTCAGTATAATTTTGCTGTTTGCATCGATCACTTTTTTCATTACCCCGTCCATGTAACTGGTCGGAATAGCTTTCATAGGAAATACATAATCTTTACCAAAGATGTTTTTCTGTTCGATAGGATAGTGCTGATCCTTAACATCGCCGGAAACACCAATTTCATTTTCGGCCATTTGGTAATAAGGGGACATGTCTTCATACCTAATAGGCCAGTCTACACCAACACCGTATTTTGATTTCATTTTAAAATCATTTGGCAGCATTCTTAGTGTTGTTCCAAGCCAGTGCAAAGTAGTACCTCCCGGAGCTCTTGTATTGTCACTTGCAAAAGGCACTGGCCCCATTTGTACCAGATATCCTTTAGTAGCAGGAACATTTTTTTCAATTACTTCTATGTCCAGAACGTTTATAGATTGAGCATCTTTTATATTAGGATAAGGAGCGTTGGGTACTTTTGCCGAAGCATTATAAAAAGTGGTCAGGTAGTCCTGATAATTTTTATAATTAGCTTCCTGATCCATTGCTATACCAGCTGCAAGACCGGCTTCGAGCATTAAAACTTTTTTGCCTGCATTGGTAAGAACCTTAGCTAGTATTGACCCCGCAATTCCGGAGCCAACAATTACTACATCATAATTGTTATTTTCCATTTGGTTTGCTTTTTACTGGTGATTGTTTTACTGGTGAATGTTTAACTGAAAGAGGAAGATCTGCCCATGAACCATAGCCGGGCTGTTTTGCTCCGGGCGGATGTGCATGTGCGGCATCCCACATCAGGCCTTGTATGTATGATGCTGATGATATGACATCACCGTTCCAGTTTCCTGTGTACCAAAGTATAATGATGTTTTTAGTAAGTCCGCCGTAAGCCGAATCAGACAAATATTGTGTAGCTAAAGTGCTTTCGATACTTTGTGGCGTTTCTTTCGGATCCGAAAAAAGTTTTTGAAGATCAATAAAGAAGAATTCTATATCTACTTTATTTACATTCTGACGAATGGTGTTGTAATAACTTTCCAGCATTCCAGTTGCCTTCAGTTCGGTTTCAGTGAAACCAGTAAGAATTGCCGAAACTTTTAAAAAAAGCTTCGAATGTGAATTGGGTTCCATAATTTACATTGGTGTTAAGGGGTTAGACATTTGTTTATTTATTTTTTTGAGAAAAAGGGTATTCAGAAAATTATTCTGCAGGGATTTGGTTAATAACACCTGCAATTTCTTTAAGAGATGAAATAGAAGGCAGGAGAAAATAAGCCGTTCCGCGGGTGACCACAAATTGAGGTAAAGGGCCGCGAACCACTATTTTTGTACCGTCTTCCATAGGAATCGTGAAGTTTGGATCAAAACTGTTATCTTTAATGCGGTTGGCGATTAAAGGATCCTGAGCTATTTTGGCTCTTGGATTAAATACAGGGCTGAAATTGTTTTTGTTAATCCATCCGTAAATGGTTTCAAACTG
Organism: Flavobacterium sp. JAS; assembly: GCF_020991455.1. Classification (GTDB taxonomy): domain Bacteria; phylum Bacteroidota; class Bacteroidia; order Flavobacteriales; family Flavobacteriaceae; genus Flavobacterium. The sequence continues at coordinate 295,187 of NZ_JAJMOX010000005.1, read as the reverse complement.
GCTGCTGATGTCGCCACACAAGAATAAACCAATCAAACCGCGGTCTGCTTTTGGATCAACAGACATTGGTGCTCCGTAGGGCATTCCTCGTCTTATAATGCGTGGTACAAGGGTTGAACCGGCAACTTTCACGCCTTCATCCCTTGGATTTGAGACTCTTGTATGTGCCGAAAAAGGACATTTAGCGCCTTTCATATCATCTGCCTTATATCCAAAATCAGTACTTTTTGAAGTGTCATGGCTTGGATTATCCGGAGAAAGAACTAACGGAGAACCATTTCGCCAACGGCCGCACATTTTGGCAGCAAGCCATTCAACTGTATATTCTTTTGTTTGATTAATTTTTGGAGTGATCAGTTCTGCCTGTTCTTCTAAAAAATCATTAAATGTTTCAACATCCTGGTAAAGAATTCGAAACGCATTATAACAGCCGTTTTTAGCAAACTTACCTTCAGGACCAAAAAGAGGACCGGGCGTAGGATTTTCAAGCGTACTGTAACCAATCAGAAAGTTATTAAGATCTTGCTGGTCTTTACTGACAGGATTATCATTAAGTTCAGGTTCATCAATAGAATCTCTATATCTGAAATGAACATAATCAGATGGTACTAACAAATATTGCTCTAATCGACCTGATGCTGAATTTATTGGTTTTAACTCGGTAACTGCTTTATTACTTTTTTGGGCTGCTGTAACTATAATGTCAACGATTCTTTCCTGTGCAGTAGGGTTCATTGCATAAGCGTGTACAACACAATGCACATCGGTGTTTGCGAATTTTTCATTCCACCATTTAGAGGGAACGCTTTTATCATCAACATCGAATAAGGATTGCTGTGCACCATTAGGATCCCAAGGGCCTTTTTTAAAGGTTGGTGGAAAACTTGAATTGTAGATATCGAGTTCGGGTTTCACAATTGCAATTCCTCCGGCTGTAAGACCAATATTTAGCATTATGTCAGGTTTTAAAGGTCCCCAGTCTTCTGCACTTTGCAGATGTGGAAGCAAATCCCTAACAAAACCTCTTATGGAATCTAAATTATCCGGTTTATCGCTGAATTTAAAAAGCATATGTACAGAACAAGGATGCGTGTAGCCATTAATAATAAGTCCTTGTATATCCTGTAAATCCGGTTTAACAGCTTGGGGAGATTCTGTATAAGTCATGAGATTAAGTTTTTAATTATAGAAAAACAGCCGAGTCATTTGACTCAGCTGTAGTATTTTATGCGTTCTATTCTGCAGCTTCTTCTGCTTCTGAAAATGTAGCTACAATCTGCTCTACTGATTGCGAATAAGCGTAATAAAGGTCACTAGATTGGCTTATATTACGGTCGTTAATGAAATTTGAAAAGAGACCGAAGTCAATTTTATTCGGGTCGGTTGGAAAGTCAGCAGGCTTGTTTGCCCATAAGTTGATAAGAACAAGAAAGGCAGCTTTAATCGTATCCGAATTATCAAAAAAGGCCTTCAGATACGTATTCATATCACCATCAAATTCGGTTATCACCAATATACCGGCGATACCTTTATTATCATTATTTGGTACAAGAGCAATTCTGGCATAATGAACAATTGCCATATTATCTAAAGAAGCCTTAGTTATTGGATTATTAAAATTCGCTTGAGCATATTTAGCCGCCGCCTGTGCTTCTGGAGTCTGATAAATAGGGACATACATGGTTAATGGATTCACGGTTTGCATAGTAATTTGTTTTTAGGGATTGCTTACTCTTTGATCCCGTTTTCAGCGACGCGGGGTAATATAAATGCCAATATTCAATACAATAGCCTTGACTTTTGTATTGAAATTTACTAATCTAAATTACTGGAGATGCAAAATCAATTATGAAAAAATGACACCAAACCGGAATTATTAGTCATGAGAGAACCTAAATAGAGGGTAAGATTTTTTCTAATAAAATGATTCGCCTTTTAAAGTGTAATAAGTGCTTTTTATTTAGAATAAAAGTAAATGGCCAGACTAAGTTTGAACAACTTAATCTGGCTTAAAGTAGATTTTTATTTGATGAAATTTTTTCAGGAAAAAGACAATTCCTTTTTAATTTTGAAGATGATGAAAAATGTCGATTCTGTCGCATCTTTGAATAACTTTTATCTTTAGAATTTTAAACCGATCAAAAAATGAATACTAAAGGTCATTGTTATCCAAAATACATAATTCTTCAGGGGAGTATATTTCAAATTAAGATTTACACTTAGTTACCGGGATGTTGAAGAAATAATGAAAATGCGAGGAGTTCATGTTGATCATGCTACTATTCAGCGCTGGGTTTATAAGTTTACACCTATCATTGAGTCAGAGATGAAGAAGAGAAAGGTTAGAGTGGGGATAAGCTGGAGATTGGATGAGACTTATATAGAAGTAAAAGGTGTTTGGTGTTATTTATATCGAGCAGTAGATAAATTAGGCAATACAGTAGACTTTCTTTTGACCAGAAAAAGACAGAGAATGAGTGCGCAGTCATTATCACTACAGGCCAAGAGTAATAAATATTGATAAAAGTGGTTCTAATACTGCCGCTATCAAAGTCTATAACAAGCGTTCGTTGTCAAAGATTAAAATCCGGCAGTGTAAATATCTTAACAATATTGTAGAACAGGATCATTGTTTTATCAAGTGGCGAATACAAAATGGATTAGGTTTTAAAAGTTTTGAATCGGCCAGACGAACATTGAGCGGAATTGAAGTTGTACATATGCTGAGGAAGAATCAGATGGTTAGACCAGAGATAACTATGTTTAGATCATTTTGTAAATTGGCGGCCTAAATTTTAAATTACTTAAATTCTTACATTTGATTCTGACAGATACGACAGAACCTTTTTTGAACAAAAATAAAATTATATGAAAGTGACAGATATTTTAGAATAATATAGTATCAAATTTTATGAATGAGTTAGCAGGTTGTTGTTTAGAGTAATAATTTCGAATCAAACAGTATAATAAAAAAAGCGACGTAGAATTCCTTCCACGTCGTTCCATTCATTTCTATTTAATTGATTTAGATACCTTCCACCATCAAACGAGTGTCTGGTAAATTTTTCAATGGCTGTATTTTAACCTCTGGTTTTGCCATTCTCGAAATTGCATTTAATGCAGCTGCAATAGCGCCTTCTTGCCAACCAGGAAGGGAGGAAATTTGATCACCAACAATAAAAAAGTTAGCATTGCTCGCATTTTTTGTTTTCGGATCTATAATTCCGGATCCTTGTGCAATAGCGTTAAATTGTTTCGTTGAGTAGTTCGCATCTCCAACGGCTTGCCAATATGCCCAGCCACCTTTGATATTTGGCATATTTTGCCAAGCTATGGCAACGCCTTCTTCCAAGCCTTCGGCAAATTTCTTGCCGAATTTACTGGCATCATTTCGTGCTTTGGTAAGTCGCTCATCAACGGGTAATTTTCCCCAATCGTGTGCTACTTTATCAAAATTATAAGCGCCTGTGAGCACGCCTTTTTCGTCTTGATACGCCGTAGATGGATACCAAATTTGTTGAATTTCATTGTCTGTCCAAGAGATTCCTCCAAAAATAGGTACAACTCCCACTTCGGATTTTTCAACTGCCATTGTCTTGAGATTTATTGGGCTTCCTTGCCATAAAGATCGATTTGCTTGCCAACCCACTTTGGAGGTACAGGCTAAAAAACGCGGAACGTATCTGTCTTCTCGCGGTTTATAACCTGGAGCTTGTGTTGGTTCAAATTGTGCCACAAAAACGGCTTTTAATGCATCTTTAAATTCAGGTTCAAGTCCCGATTTTAGGAGATCAGAATCTAGAATGTTTTTCAAAAAAGGCATCGCAAGGTTGCAAACACAATAATCAGCTTCGTAATAGATCGGTTCTTCTGTTCCAACTTGTCCAACCGAAATGATGTACTTCTCTTTAGTTGAGTCCCATTTTATTTTTTTTACAGGACTATTCAAAAGAATGTTTCCTCCCAAAGCTGCCACTTGTTGAGCAAAAGCGTGTTGCACCTGATCCATTCCTCCAACGGGTTGAAATAAAGTAGGTTGCCAAAGAAAATCTGTAGGTTGATAGAATTTCGTGCCTTCCCAAAATTTTGATTCGAGCAATTTATTAAAACTCAAAACATCGGCTACAATTCCAGCCGCAACACCAGGTAATACTTCATATCCAGCGCGTGTTTTTCCATCTTCGAAGCCAGGTGATCCAGCCGTTGCGCTATAGGTCCCATCTACATCAAGCTCTCCGAAACTGATCATCAAACTTTGTAATTCTTTAGCGCGTGTTTTAAGATTACTTTCACTAATTCCCACTTTTGAATTGCGAAGTAATTCTTCCGCATTTTTGTATACCATGTGCGCCAACCAACCTCTTGTATTATGATCCAAACGACGGTAAACCATAGGCTTACCTCCAAAACTTTCGTTCTTTTGAACCAAATTAGATTCAGAGTTCATTACATATATTTCAACGTCTACCGAAAAACGTTTTAAGTAAGAAAGGAGTCGTTTGTGACTGCTTGGAATACGACCAGGACCTGCATTAAGGTAAGGTTCTGAGTCTCCCACTGGGCGTTTAAATCGAACAACTTGTGGTTTTCCAGGTTTCGAATCGAACAAATCACTGTTTGCATCTTCGATGAGTGTATCCCCTGTGCGTAAGCTCATGCAGCGTCCTCCCGTTTTATGAGATGCTTCCAGAATGGTTACTTTTGCACCAGACTCTTGAGCGAGTAGTTCATACGCGGTTGTAAGTCCCCCAACACCAGACCCGATGATTATAACCTCCTTTCCTTCTAGTTGATTTGGACTAAGTTTAATCGCTTGATTGGTAATCTTGTCTTGCATTTTTGTTGCTTCAGCCAATGCGGCGAATGCAATTGATCTTGGATTGTTTTTTAAAAATTCCTGACGACTTTTGTACTGTCCCATTTTGTATAAATTTTATGTTAAAAAATAAAAAATTTTGATTTCTATGGTATTCGTATTTTCTTTGGGTTAATCTGGAAAACGCTTTCTAACTCTAGATTTTATTTTCTGAAATGAAATTAATGATTGAAAATAAAAAAAATGAAAAAGATGTCGTTAATGAAGGTTTTTCTGTCGTGAATGGATGTTTTTTTGTTGTGAATAAAATTGATTTATTCCAATAAAATAAATTACTTAAGGTTATTGTATGAATGCGGCTTGATAAAGAAGATTAAAATATAAAAAGTAAAGCCTACAATTATTTTGTCAGCCTTTTACTTTTTTTAATTAGATTTAAAAAGATTTCCAGAAGCTTTTGCTAATTGAATCTGCTTCTAAGTAATATCAGGTTGTGTCGCATCTAAAGCTAAGTTTTATCTTTGCCTTTTTTAAATTCTTAAAACTCATCAGCACCAAAGGGCATTGCTATGCGAAGTCTATTATACTCAAGGGCAGTACATTTTTAAGGCTTAGGTTTACATTACCCTATCGGGATGCTCAAGAGATCATGAAAAAGCGAGGAGTTTCTGCTCGTCATGCCACTATTGAGTCTTGAGTTTATAAGTTTACACCTTTGCTTGCCTCGGAGATAAAGCAGAGAAAGGGCACAGTGGGGACAAGCTGGGAAAGATGCGCTTAAAGCAGGGCTGAAATTTAAAGTTTATTCCGAGTGATTCTCGCTTTTGGCTTCCTGAGAACCTCGTCTTACAAGTATATAAAACTCTTTCAGATGCCACCACGCCGGGCACATATCAAGACTACCTTTGTAATTGTCTATAGTTAAGTAACAGCCCTTAGGAAAAACTGGGAATCTGTGATTTTGGACCAGGGCTTCCAGCCCAATTCCTGGGGCGGGGGAGTGGCTTCAAAATAGCGTTTTATTTCTTCGGGGGTCATGGGGCAAAAATAGGTAAAAATCGCTGATTTGTCAAGGGGTGAGGTCAATTTCTGGGTCAGTGTTTTTAGGTGTATTCTCTGCTTTTGTTCCAACTGTACTGGTAGTCACAGAATTATCCTGTTGATTTTATTTTTACTTTTTAAAATCTCTTTTTTCTGCCGTTCCTGGTCTTGCGGTGTCTCTTTTGGAATTCACACCGGTGCTGCATATTTTACTTTCTTAATGCTTTTTTAGGAGCTTTTTCCCGCTATCCGTTGCAATCTTTTGTGCCGAACCCCGGCACAAAAGGATTTTCACTGCTATCGGGGCTAAAAAGTTGAATCCATTTTTTATGTTTTGGCTTTTAGTTTTTCAATAATAATTTCATAAGCCCAATAATATCTTTTTGAGGATTTATAATAAAAAAAAGATATATTTGAAATAAATAATGTGTAACAATTATCACATATATCCACCCCAATTTGCGTGGTTTTATCATGCCTATAAATAAGTTGGCGGTAACGCAACAAAATTCCTCGAAAAAGAACCTAAAAACATACGATTTGCTATATCAAGATGAAATAATGATAAACAGTTTTGCTCAAGAGAGAATTAGTCTTGAACAGATTTTAGTTTGGTTTGAAAATCTAAATCTAGAAAAACAAAGCGAAACAATTTCTAGAGCAAGATTGTGTTTAGATCAATCGCATCCGAATACAGAAACTATTGAAAAAGCCCTAGAATTGATTCCATTAAAACCAACTGTAACTCCAATTGTATTATTAAAAACTAAAGGGTTTAAAATTGCTTTACAAAAAATTGTTTTGCTTCCAGAAAATGAGAATAAGAAAGTATTTATAACTTTAATTTCGGTTTTTAAAGTTTCCGATATAGTACGAAGAAATACTTGGTGCAAAGATGGATGTAATCACGAATGGCATAACATAGACAAAATACTAAATTAAAGCACTACCGCCAACAGCTACAACGGATTTTGGCAATAGGCTTAATGGAAAGTTGGTTTTGTATTTGTGATGATTTACTTCGTCTGGTCGCTTCGCTCGAGTGGCAAATCCGAAGAATGGTCTTAATTTAGTCCCAAACCCGTTGTAGTACCAGAACGTCAGGCTGTGAAAAAACTACTTTAAATTTAGAAAGTATTCGGAGAGCTACCAAAGAAAAAACTCAAATATGAGATTCTCAAGACCTTGATTTTAGTTTTTTCACAGACTGACATTATTTGCAATACTAAATAAAGATCAGAACTAAAATGAAAAAGATGATAAAATGGATTTTATTTGTTGGAATCTTAATTTCACAAAACGGATTTTCACAAGCTTGCGGTGGAGGAATACTAACATTTAATATCTATACTCTAAATGGAGTAGAGATTGAAGAATTTAACTATGAAATTTTCCCGGTTTCAAAAGAATTATTAAAAGAAAAATTCTATAGCAAAGTTGTGAATAAAGTAAATCTAGACAATCCAAATTACAATCTTTTTCGAGAAATTAATCAAACAGGTGTAATTATTATGCAACAATATGCGAATGAAATAATTAATACAAAAGATGATAAGCTAAATGGTAGCTTGAAGAAAATGTTGGATTTAAGCAAAATTAATCAAACAGGAAAAATAAAATCTTCCTTATCTTTTAACACACTGGAGCTCGCTGATTTCCCGATTATCTTGAAAATTAGTCATAGAGAAAAAACCATTTATATTTTAGGTAATTATTTTGGCGGTTGTGATAGAGAAGGATCATTGGTATGGGATAATGGATCCGGTAAATTGAACTAAATGAAAAGCCTTTTTTATATTGTTGCTATTTTATTTGTAGTGAGTTGTAAAAACACGACAAAAAATATTTCTTGTAAGAAAGCCATTGACTAGTCCCCAAATCCGTTGTAGTGCCAGACTCTTATAGGCAATGCTAAAAATAGACATGAAAGTAAAAATCCTAAACAAATGAAAATACTAATACCATTGTTTTTCTGCTTTTGCACACTGTATGGATTCACGCAAACCAAAATTAGAATCACTAGTCCTGTAAGTAGCCAAAGCGATTATCAATTAGAAAACATTTCGGACACAACCTTTATTGAAATATCTCATAAAGAAGATATGGGAGCTTGGTATGGTCAATCCTACAAGATTAGATCCAGCGCTCCAGATGGAAAATACGAGGTTTACGTTGATAAAAATTTGGAATTGGTGGCCTTTGCTAAAAGAAACCAAAAAGACAGTATTTGGACATCATATTATAACAGTGGTCAGATTAAATCCATGCAAACATACAAAGACGGAAAAGAAAATGGAGAAAGGATTCACTACTACAAAAATGGAATGGTATTATTTAAAGCAGTATATCGTAACGATAAACCTACAGGGATATCAACTACATATTTTGAGACGGGAAAAGTCCAGGTAAAAAACTATATTGTTGATGGGATTTCTGTCAAACAAGAGGTTTTTGACCAAAATGGCAGATTGAAATATATTTATGACCCAAAGACAGGAACAAAAATCACAAAATAATGAGAAGCACTTATATACTATTGATTTTATTTTTGGTGGGTTGTAAAAACTCTGTTGAAAATATTTCTTCTAAAGATATCCCTATTAAAGATACTGTTTCCAAAATAGGTCTTCCCAAAATTAAAACTGGCACCCTAACCAAAATAAGTGAGCCTTTTATCATCAATGCTATAAAATGTATTTGGAAGCAAATAGATTCCCCTGAAGGTGAAACAACATTAGAATTAAAGGATTATAAAACACAAAGGATTTTACTAAGCTATTCGGACTATTTTAGGACAGAAAATGATTTTAATTCGGCAGACTATTTTAATGAACATTTCCAGGATTTAAATTTTGACGGCTTTAAAGATTTTCTAATAACCAGTTATGGCAGTAATGAAACGACAAATTTGGTTAATATTTATCTCTTCAATGACAGCACAAAAACCTTTGAATTTTCAGAAGACCTATCAGATAATCGCATAGAGGAAATAGATACGGTCAATAGAAAACTTGCGACAAGTTCATCCAGTGGAGATAATGAAATTAAAAAAAATATTATTTTGATAAAAGCGGACAGCTACAATACCTGGAAACCATAACCAAATCAGACTCAATTGTAAATGACACCATAAATATTTATAGAAATAGATATGAGAAATCAATTAATGGCAAAGTCGTTAAAACAAAACAATATACTACCACTCAATGATAATTAGATCACAAAAAAGCACTGGCTATGACAGTTGCTACAACGGATGGAAATCCGAAAAGTGAGCTTGATTTAGTCCCGAACGTTACGGGTCATATCAGGCCAAATCTAAAAATGGAATCAAATAAATTATGATAATGGGAATACTTAATAATAATCAAATGAAAATTACTCTCGTAATAATTATTTTAATTTCTTTCAAAATTTCAGCTCAAATTTCAGAAGTTCCTGGTTTAGGACTTCCACAGGATATTCCTAGAGATTCTTATCAGGAATTAGTTAATACATATCTTAATCCAAACCGAAATAATGGATTTAGTAAAAATAATTATTCTTTTGATAATACCGATTTTGATCTAAAAAAAGATAAAATTGTCAAAAAACTTAGCATTGATAATAATAGCGACGGACTAAATGAATATCATTTAAATTTTGATAAAAAAGGCAAAATTGTACTTTGCGAAGATCTCTTTAGAAATTACACAGTAGCTTATCAGTACCTTGAAAATATAGTGATCGTTACAAAGAGCCAACGAAGTTCAAATCGTAATAATACTGTGATATCTATTGAAATCGATTCGGTATTTTTTGACCAAAATAAAAATATAAAGAAGCACTCTTATATATTGAAAGAAGCAGAAAAACCTGGTACACGTTATAGAAAAATTGTTGTTGAAAATCAATTTTCAAAAGACAATAAGTTAGAAAAAAAGTATTATAACGAAATCGATCATTTATTTTCTCCGATAGAACAAGTTCAAGAAACAGTGTATGAAAATTACAAAGATTCGATAATTGAAAAAGCTTATAATATTAGAGGAGATAAATTATCTGAAAGTAAAAACATTACAAACGAAAATAATTTCAACTCAAGATCAGTTTATTATCTAGGCCAAAATGATAAGATTTATCGAATTAAGATTTTTTTACAAGGCCTTCCAAGTACTGATGTTTTTATAAATACTGATGAATCGGGCAGAATTACCGAATTTGTAAATCCGAAAGGTACGAGCGGCTATTTTAAATATAATAACAAAGGCAAAATTTCAAGCATTAGGGAGACACTAGGAAGCAATGAATATTTTAAATACGATTGTATTTATGACGGTCATGATCGGTTTACATCTGCAGAAACAAATGGAGAAAAAATAAAAGAATTTGAACGTAACTACACTTATGACAAATATGGCAATTGGATTACTATGACATTTATAAACAATAATAACACCACTACACGAACAATAAGTTATTACTAAAAATAACTACATCTTAATTTACTTTATTGCTTGTATTTACTAGTTAAGCTGATTCGAACAGCTTAAGGTATAGTATCTAAATTATTCATTTGATATTTTGACCGCAACCTACATTCCTGGGATTGTAGTACATTAAAATTTTCGCTGGGAAGGTTTATGATTGGCCGGTGCACTATTAGCTGTTTCATTTTTGGATTGTTCATCTTCCTGAAGCTCTTCATTGCTAAGCTGCCCAATTTCGAATTCCCTCTTTACGGGATTATCCTTTTCGGGTTCTATGGTCTCAAAGGCTGCGCTTTGAGCCTCATCGCTCTTTTGGGTATCCATATCAGTTTGAGACCCCTTTGAAGGGTCATTCTCTATTAGGTCCTTTTCTATGTCCTTCCCGGTTATGTCTTTGGGGTTGCTTTGGGGTTCCTTTTAAGGGTTATCCGGGTCATAGGGGCTTGCTGTTTTCTTTTGTGTTTTTTGGGTCTTTGATTTGGTTTTGGGAATTACGGTGGTCCTTGTCGTAATTTTTGGTTGTATGGGAATTTTTCATTTTATTAATTAAATTATTGCTGTTGTTTTTTTAAAGGGGTGTCCGTGGGCAGGTTGGGCGGTATGGGCGTGCTTGTCTTTGTTTGTCCTTGCGCTTTGTGCTTTGTTTGTACTTGAACTTTGTCCTTTATCAAATGTAAAGAGGATAGTGATACTTTTTTTTACAGAATAATGGTTTGCATTTGTAAAATAGCGATCAGGTAATCAGGTTTGTATGTAATATTATTTTTTAGGATCTATATGATTTTTTAGGTTTGATGTTATTTTTTTGGAGCTTTTTCCCGCTATCCGTTACAATCTTTTGTGCCGAACCCCGGCACAAAAGGATTTCCACTGCTATCGGGGCTAGGGTTGCTGTTAGCACCCCACGTTTTGTCCACCGGTGATATTTGTCGTGTTGTTATTAAAATTGTTCTGTGTTTTGTCCGCCAATATTATGTTTTATTTTGTGTCCCATACCGCTTTCTTCACTTTGCTCTAACCAGTAGTGTTTTTTGCTGAATAAATTTTATCTAATTCTTTTGAAATTTTAATTGCTTCTTTTATAACTTCTTTTGGATAATCATTAATTTCAAGTATTCTAATTGCGTTTCTATTTTTTAGTTTGCCTTCTTTGAGTTTATAATCAAAGCCTACAGTTTTGTCATCTACTGTTTCGCTAAAATGATATAATTCATATTCCTTGCAAAGCATATCTGTTAATTCAATATCGTGAGTGGAAACCAATATTTTATTATTGTTTTTTGTTAAGGCAGATAAAACAGATTTTCCGGCGGAAATGCGCTCTACTGTATTGGTTCCTTTAAACATTTCATCTAAAAGAAAAAGGTTTTTATTTCCGTTTTCGCTCTCCTTGAGCATTTCCTTTATAGTGAGTACTTCTTCAAAATAATAGCTTTTATCATTCATTAAATCATCACTTATTCTAATGGCTGAAAATACTTTTAAGAAAGGAAAATTCATTGATTTTGCAAAGCAGGTATTAATGGTTAATCCTGTTATTACGTTCAGTCCAATTGCACGAATAAACGAAGTTTTTCCGGACATGTTTGAACCAGTCAGCAATACTGATTTTTCTGAAATGGTTATACTGTTTGCTGTGCAGTTAAAAATTAATGGATGGCTGAGATCCTTAGCTGTAATGGTATTGCTGTCATTTATAACCGGCAGACAAAATGTATGAAGCCCATGTCTTACAGATCCTATTGAAATCAACATATCCAAGTGTCCGACAAACCTGAAAACATCTTCTATTTCCTCTCTTTTGGCGTGCAGCCTTTTTAATATGCCAAATAATAATAAAGGCTCGAGCAAAAACATTGTTTTAAAAATTTCAAAAATAATCCATACTATGATTTCAAACTCCCCTTGAAGTCTTGCTTCAAGCTGAAAAAATGACATTCTGCTTTTTACTTCATTAATTAATTTAATGGACTTGTGCAACTCGGGATTTAATTTTTTAAATAATGGATTGGCAAATAAGTACGAAGCCACATCGTTAAGCCTTAAAAGCTGTGGAATTGAACTGACATACTGAACTAAATTATTTTTATTCCAGTAATGAAGCACAAAATTCACGCAGAAAATCCCTAATAAAACAATAAAAAACATAGGGTGAAAAAAGCCTAAAATCAATGATAATAAGCTGGAAAACGATAATAACTTGATAACAAAAAACCACTTTGGCGGATTTATATGCTCTTGCTGAAAAAGCGATGTTATATTGTATGCATCTCTGTGGTTTAGTTTTTCGATTTTTTTCTGCAGGGATACTCTTAATTCAGAATTTTTGGATAGTTCCTCTATTAGATTTTCGTTTAGCGCAGTTTGTTTTTCATTTAAATTTATGGTACGAAGGTTATTGTAAAAATACTGCTGGCCCACTTTTGAGTGAGTGCGGTCCAGAAACATAAATAAGTCATCAAAATCCAAATCGTTACAAGTTTTATCCGACAATATCTGGTATGCTTTTGCATGATCTTTATTTCTATAGTACTTCTCTATGTTTTCAAAGTCAAAGGAACCGTCTTTGAGTTTTCCAAAAGATTCTTTTACCCTTTGATTTATATCTCTTTTTTTCCGATTGAAAGTTAGCCTGGAAAATGTGTCCTTAATTTGGAATAGAATATATTTTATCATAAATCGATTAGTGGAGATTTTGTATCTAATGTTACAAAAAAGCGCTGTAATTTCTGATTGTATTTAATTTTTTATTCCTCTAATGAATTTTATGCCGTGTTTTTTCTGCTTTTTTAGCTGGCTAGGTACAATTCGTTGGCTTTTTAGAAGGTGTAAGATTATGCTCATCGCTGAGTTTTTAGGTTTGATATTGCTTTTTTTGGAGCTTTTTTCCGCTATTCGCTTCAATCTTTTGCGCCGAACCCCGGCGCAAAAGGATTTCCACTGCACACGAGCGAAGCGAACTGGCAAAGCAATCGGGGCTAGGGCAGGGCGTACTATTGTTTTTCTGTAATTAAAGTATAAAAACCTGAAGTCGGTTGCTTATCAGAAACAGAATACTTAAATCATGTTTATAGAAACCATGATCGTACAGAATTCGAACCATTGGTGAAAGATTTAAAGATTTTAAATGATCTATATTTTGCTAGTTGAATGTAATATCACTATTAGTTAGAATCGCGTTCTCGCCAATTCATAAAACTTGCAAAAGCACCGAAATTTATAGTAATGTTAGTATGAAAAGTATTCAACAAATAAAAAGTCCGTTTGATGATTTATGAAATAAAAATCCTATTTTTGAAAATATATAACCCTGACAATTGTCAGACATAGCGACTCGATTTAGGGTAGATAAGTCGGATGTAGTCAGACATATATACAAGTTAGCAGAAAGTTTATCAAAACCGCAAACAAAACGAAAATGAAATCAATAGTTCAACATTTAAGAGAAGGAAAAAACTTGACCCAAACTGAACTTGCAGAAAAAAGTGGACTTTCGCTAAGGACAATTCAAAGAGTTGAAGCAGGAAATATCCCAAAAGGATTTACATTGAAGGCACTTGCAAATGTCTTTGAAACTGAACCTGAAAAACTAATACCTTCCAAAGAAATTACAAAACTTGACAGAGTAAAATTGATTAATTTTTCTAGTTTATTTGGACTTCTAATACCTTTTGGCGGAGTTGTATTCCCATTAATTTTGACCTACAAAACAAAAGACAACAAAAACAAAGAGCTTGGGAAAAATATAGTTAGTGTTCAAATTCTAATTGCAGTTGCACTTGCTGTTTCTCAAATAGCAAGCCCATTCATTCAAAAAGGATTATCACTACATTTTCCGCTTTTTATATTTCCATTATTATTAATTCTTTGTCTGAAATTATTGGTAGTTATTCTAAACGGTATAAGTTTAAACACAAAAAACGATTTGCATAAAAGTTTGAAAATTAATTATTTATAAGCTTTGTCGGTAGATTGACGTAAAATTGGCGTATTGCTTTTGCAAATAAATTGTTTTGTAAAACAGAAATTTGCAAAAAAAAATAATCTAATGAAAGTTTTAAAGAAAATTGTGTTGACTATTTTGGTTTTTTTGATTTTAGCTATACTTGGAGGCTATATTTATTTTGATCAAAAATTCACTCCGGAAAAAAATTATTTAATAGTAGACCATGAAAGTGGTCTAATTCCATTTACATGGTTGGGTACAGAAAAAAATGTTTTGTTGCTCCCTTTACATTTTTCGAATGATACAATAATATATTATTTGCAATTTGACACGGGTTCGCCTTATACCATATTTTATTCAAATTCAATAAAAAAAATCGGGCAAATCTCAGTAGATAAAGAACTTGCAAAAACTTCTTTCTATATTGGAAAAACAAAAATTACTTCCGATAAATTTAAAATTTATGATCACGGAAATAATGACAATGATTCCATAAAAATAATTGGGACTATTGGGGCCGATATTTTAGAAAATAGAAAAACAATCATCAATTTTAAAGAAAATTATATTGCTTTAAATATATCTAAAGTGCCATCTCAATTTCAAGCTAACTTGTTTGATTTTAAATTCAAAAAAAGAAAAATAATCATTAGAGGCTTATTAAAAAAGAAAGAGGAAAATTTTTTATTTGATTCGGGCACAAGTGCCTATGAATTATTAACCAACAAAGAAGTATGGGAAAACTTGAAATTACCCAACTCAAAAATAAATATAGAAAAATCACAATCGTGGGATAAAGTTTTAACTGTGTACACAGCAAACTGTAACCAAAAAATTGAATTTTTTAACCACGAAATACCTTTAAATAATGTTACTTATGTAGAGGGATTTTCACAAGCCCAATACTCAATGATGAAATTTTCTGGTATGACAGGATTGCTAGGAAACAAAATATTTTTAAACAATAGTTTGTACATTGATTGTACACAAAACAAAATGGGAATAGAATAAAAAACCTTCTGCTAACACGTGCTAGAAGAGATTTGGGCATTTTGGAAAAGAGAAAGTTTCTTTTGGTTTAGTTTATAGATTAGCGGGAGTTGTGGGCAGAATCATTTTATTTCTGCAGTTGCAAGTTCACCTAATAGCTGTTTTTGATCATTTGGATATCTTTCTTTGCTGTTGCGAAATAAAGCTTTTTTTCTTTTTTTGATGTACAAATGGGCAAAAATCTAATTGGGATGATCAGCATCGTCAATTGTATTTAATATTATTTTTTAGGAGCTAATCCCGCTATCCGTTACAATCTTTTGTGCCGAACCCCGGCACAAAAGAATTTCCACTGCACACGAGCGCAGCGAACTGGCGAAGCAATCGGGGCTAGGGTAGTCGAGTCTGTTCTTTAGTGGCTGCCGTTTAATTAAGAGTTTTCTCTTCTTCCAATTTTTTGTCTCTATCTTTCTTTTGGGAAATATAAATTCGATTACTAACAAGCGATACAATTAAAATGAGTATGCCAAAAAACAAAGCTCCATTTCCGTCAATTGATTCCGCGTTCATACTAATACCTAGGCGGGTTTTGTAGGATTGGCCAGTGGATAGAATATTATTTAACTTCATATAAATACCGACTGCAATAAGTAGGAGAGCTATAAAAAAACATAAACCGGAAAAGATCTTGGTTGAGTACATTATAATTAATTTAGGAGTGCTTTATTGATTTTGCCTGCGCATAGAAGCAAAATCCTCGCTTTGCTGTTATCAAAATTATTCTTCGTTTTTTCCGCCAATATTATGTTTCATTTTCTGTCCCATAGTGCTTGTCAAATAGCTGGCAACATTTTCTTCTTTCTTTTGTCCGCCCGATAAATAGTCAATCCCTATTGAACAATCACCGGTTATCTCAATCCAAACCGTTTCACTTTCGCCGCTTTCTAATTTGTCAATGTGTCCGCCGCCGCAACCAACGATATTTATGTTTGTCAAAGTTGTTGGTGTCGTGTTTGTAAAAGTAATTCTCATGGTGCCCACCAAAATTATAGTTGCCCAGCAGTAAAAAAACAGTACAGGAATATTGAGCAGCATAAGTGCGCAGGTCGCAAATAATCTTGTTCTGTTGTCTTTGTCCTGGCTAGCTTTAACTAAAATTGAAATTAAAACTCCAATATTTATGAGACCTGCCAGTGCGATAAAACCATAGCCAAGCGAAAGTAGCTCAAAGGAAGAAGTAAAGAAGTAAATTCCAAAAATAGCTGTCCCAAGCAAGAATGAAGTGATTGCTGTTTGTCTTCCGAGTTTTATGAGTCGTTCTGTTGTCATATGCTTGGTGGTGAGGTTCTGGCGCATATTAGGGCGCTTGGGGAATAAAGATCCGGGATTTTTCCCTTAAGCACAAACTTTTAAGCACAAAATTTCTGCACATGTAAATTCTCCCAAATAGGATTTCTATCATTGGGGAATCTTTTTTTAATTGTCGCGAAAAATAGAGCCTTTTTCTTTTGATCTGCAAGTGGGCAGCATTCCGCAAGGCCTTCATTAATTAGTACATTAAAATTTTCGCTGGGAAGGTTTATGATTGCCCGGTGTACTATGACGCGACTCATCCCTTGCGCGTTCATCTTTCTTAAGCTCCTGGTTGCCAATGTGCCCGATTTCGAATTCCCTCTGCACCGGATTATCCTTTTCGGGCGCTATGCTCTCAAAGGCTTCGTTTTCATCCTCATCGCCCTTTTGGGTATCCATATCCGTTTGGGATCCCTTTGAAGGGTTATTCTCTATAAGGTCCTTTTCTATGTCCTTCCCGGTTATGTCTTTGGGGCCGCTTTGGGGTTTCTTATAAGGGTTCTGCGGGTCATAGGGGCTGGGTGTTTTTGGCTGCGGGTTTTGGGTCTTTGATTTGGTTTTGGGAATTACGGTGGTGCTTGTGGTAATTTTTTTTTAGAGCTTTTTGGGTTTGATGTTATTTTTTTGGAGCTTTTTCCCGTTAACTCCGGGTCGATTGTCTATCGTATTATCTTTTATGTTTAAATTTTTTTAGGAGCTTTTTCCCGCTATCCGTTTCAATCTTTTGTGCCGAACACCGGCACAAAAGGATTTCCACTGCTATCGGGGCTAGGGCTGCTGAGGAGCTCGGCTCTTTAGACTAATAAAAATAAGTGAGATTATAAAAAAATGGCGCCCATTGTCTTCAATTGGCGCCATTTGACTGTGGTGACCCCACAACGACAAATTTCTATATATTTTATAGAGGATATCATGAGATTGGCTTACTACTGTTGGGGATTGAAGCAAAATGTATTTAGTTTATTATTTTATTTTATTTCACCTGCTTAATTTCAGAAGGTTTCCAGCTCTTATCAAACCAGGACTGCTGCGGGCCGTAAAGTCGAAGTATAATACTGTATATCAGAGTGAGTACCGACGAGCAGGCAGAGAAAGGGTTCTCGCAGCGTCATCAGGAAGAAATGTTAAGGAAATACTGTTCAATAAATTATATTGAGGTACGAAATGTTATTTACGAGGATCATTCAGCTAAGACATTTAACAGGCCGCAGTGGAATAAACTTTTGCTTAACCTAAAAAAACAAAAAAACACGACCGATCTGGTTTTGTTTACTAAATGGGATCGCTTCAGCAGAAATGCAGGAGATGCATACCAAATGATAAGCATATTAAGGAAATTAGGTGTAGAACCTCAAGCGATTGAACAGCCTCTTGATTTGTCAATTCCAGAAAATAAAATGATGCTGGCTTTTTACCTTGCAGCTCCTGAAGTAGAAAATGATCGAAGAGCTTTAAATACCTTTCATGGAATGAGAAGAGCGAAGAAAGAAGGACGATATATGGGAACCGCTCCTTTCGGATATGCAAATAAATCTAAAGAGGACGGAACTAAATATATTGCACTTGTTGAACCAGCGGCATCTGTTATGCGATGGATATTCGAGGAGCTGTCAAAAGGTGTTTTTAATACAGAACAGGTGTATCATCTGGCCCGCAGAAGAGGCTTTAAAAGAACCAAGAGCAACTTGTGGGGATTAATAAGAAACCCTGTCTACTGTGGAAAGATATTTATTCCTAAATATAAAGATGAGGAAAGCAGATTAGTAACAGGCCAGCATGAGCCGTTAATTTCCGAAGGACTATTTTATAATGTGCAAGATGTTTTAGATGGTAAATCACGTGTTTACAGGCCAAAAATTAAAACTGTAGTAGAATTTCCTCTCAGAGGCTCTTTTATATGCCCAAAGTGCCAAAAGAAACTGCAGGGCAGCAAATGTAAAGGTAGACATAAGCATTACTATTACTACCACTGTGAAGCGAAATGTAAGTATCGAATTAATTCAGAAACTGCTAACAAGCTGTTTATTGAAAATCTTAAAAAATATCAACCTATAACTGAAGTAAAAAAACTTTACACCTCACTCCTCTATGAGACACACCGTGATTTAACAGATAATGCCGGAGAGAAAAAAAGAAGACTACTCGAACAGATAAAAGATTATGAAGTTAGATTAGGTAATGCAAGAGATCTTCTGTTATCATTAAAAATTGATCCAGAGGATTACAAAATGATGAAAGAAGACTACAATGGACGAATTACAAACCTGGAAAGGGAATTGTCGTTGGTGGTTAATGATAAGCATAGTATTGAAGAGCTACTAGTTAAGGGCGTTGACAACCTTATTAAGCTTAATGAAACTTATGTAGATAGGGATTTATCAGATAAAAGAAGCCTGATTGGTTTAATTTACCCCGAAAATTTCACGATTCGAGAAAATAAAATACAAACCGCTAGAGTGAACAAAATTGTAGAGTCTATTTATTTGATTAACAGTGAATTAAAACGTAAAAAAAACGGGACAAAAGATGATTTTTATCTTTTGTCCCGTAGAGTGACCTCGACTGGATTCAAACCAGTAACCTCTTGAGCCGTAATCAAGTGCGCTATTCAGTTGCGCCACGAGGCCTTTTTGTTATCAATTAGCTATTTTTTCGTAGCTTTGTTGATTGCTTATTGCGGGTGCAAAGATAGAAAGAAATGTGAGATATACAAGAGAAAAATAACATAAAAATAAAAAAAAATGCATATTAAAAATTATATACGTGATATTCAAGGTTTTCCAAAAGAAGGAATTTTATTTAAAGACATCACTCCGTTGCTAAATGACCCAATTGCAACAAAAGAAGCGGTTTTTATTTTAGCCGAATCTTTAAAAGCGCAAAAAATTGATAAAGTAGTAGGAGCTGAGAGTCGTGGCTTTTTCTTTGGGATATTATTAGCTCAGGAATTAAATGCAGGTTTTGTTCCGGTTCGAAAACCTAAAAAGTTACCGTATGAAACTATTTCGGCTACTTATGAACTGGAATACGGCACAGATAGTTTAGAGATGCACACAGACGCAATAAAAAAAGGAGACAGGGTTTTGATACACGACGATGTTTTGGCTACTGGAGGAACCGCAAAAGCAGTTTGCGAACTAGTAGAAAGATTAGGTGGAGAAATTGTACAATGTAATTTCTTAATGGAATTAACTTTCCTTAACGGAAGAGAAAAAATCAAAGATTATCCCATATTTTCAGCCATTGCCTATTGATTTAGACCATAACAATCTTGTGTTTGATGGCATAAAGCACTAAACCTATTCGGGTTTTGATTTCTAATTTATCGAACAGACATTCGCGGTAACCATCAATTGTCTTGGGACTTAAACACATTTCCGAGGCAATTTCTTTGTATGTTTTTTCGGTGCAGGCGTGTTTTATGAAAATGATTTCTTTGTCTTTCAAATTGACTTTTGTCGAATCATTGTTGGCTTTTTTGACCAGCATTCCGGATACTAATTCAGTAAAGTAAAAACCTTTTTCTATAACCGATACAATACCATCCTTAAATATTTCCGGCGAAGTATCTTTTAGTAAATACCCTTTTGCACCGTTGGTTAGCATTTTTATAATAACCTCTTCGTCATCATTTACAGATAGTGCAATAACTTTAAGATCAGGTCTGTTTTCTTTGATCCATTTCATGGTACTTACGCCATCCAAAACAGGCATATTAACATCTAATAAAATTAAATCAACTTCAAGATCGACATTTTCTTCTAAGTACGAAATAAATACTTTTCCATTTTCAAAGCGATTTATTACTTCAAAATCTTTAAAACTATGAATCAAAAGCTCAAGCGATTGCGAAAAAAGCAAGTGATCATCTACAATAATAATTTTGTTCTTAGGTTTCATCGTTTTTGGTTAAGGGATATTCTAAAGTTACAGCTGTTCCTGATGCGTCTGATTTCATAATTAGATTTGCTCCAATTAATTTGGCTCTTAATCTCATGTTGTTCAGTCCTATTCCGGAATTTGCTATGAGCGGATCATAACCAATTCCAAAATCTTTAATATCTAAGCAAAACAAATCAGCAGTTGTGGTAATATTTACTTCAAACAAATCACTGCGTGAATGTTTTAGGCTATTATGTAATGCTTCTTGAAAAATTCGGTAAATAAACAAATCATGTTCCTCATTAATCTCAGGTATTTCTCCAGAGAGGGTATATTTGTACTGAATTTTTTTTAGCTTTTTTACTCGCTCTAAATCTTGTTTTATGGCTTCGATAAAATTGCTTTGCAGTAAATTGTCTTTATTTATAATTCGGGATAAAATTCTGATTTCGTCCAGCGATTTGGCTAAAATTCCTTTTAGATCACGTAATTCATTTTCCTGAACAACTTTTCCGCTATTGATATACATGTTGAGTTGCATAATACCAACAGATACTATCTGGCCAATATTGTCATGAAGCTCTTTGCTAATTTCAGAAAGAGTCTGATCCTTTATTTCTATTCTGGTTTTTATTAACTCAGATTGAAAATAAAGTTCAGATTCCATTTTATCAACGAGATAGTGGTTTTTTTTCTTTAAAAAATAAAAGAATATAACAAGCAAAGTCACGAGTAAAGTTAAGAAAACTATACCTAATGAAATGACTAATAATTGTATTTCTTTTCGCTCCATATAAAACCAACTATATAGCAACTATGTGCCAGTACATTTAAGATGAACAATACCAAACTAAATATTGATTCATCTTGCTTGATTAGAAACCAGTTTATGGCAAGCATGAAAGGCAAAAAAGGCACGTGAAATACCAGAATACCTAAGATGTACCAGAAAAAAACTGATTTCTTGAACTTTAATATTTTGTCTGAATTAAAAATTTCTACCAAATATAGGCAAGATAATATCATAACTAACAAAACTCCAATGGCAAAACTATAAATAAATGAATGATTGACATCTTCTTTGAAGTATAATATATTTAGAAAAAACGAAACTATAAACAATATTAAAAAGAGTGTACCACAAAGTCTGTTACCGTATTTTAATAAAAGGCTTCTGATGAGTAATATATAGGCCGAAAAACTAACGAACATATAAAAATTATACACATAATAGTTTAATAAGCCTGTCCATTGTGTAAAGTAATATCCAACTATTTCTGTTAGTACAGAAAACCAAATTAAAATAACTAAAGATTTAGCTTTGCTACCAGGCAGTTTGTTCAGTGAGAACAAACCGATAATACCTGATAATAAAGCTAAATAGATAATATATGATCTTAAAAATTCAAACATAATTTTTTTTAGTATATTAAGCTAGGCGGCCTTCCAATATTGCCATAATTCATTGGAGAAATACCTTCGATGTCGCTTGAAGCTTGTTCTTGCATCATTGCAAAGCCTTGAACTTTTGCAGTAGAAGTTTCTGTTTTTTTACCGGTTGGTACTAAAAATAAAGTAGTTAATCCGGCTTTTTCACCGTGTTTTTCATCTTCAGGATAAACTCCAAAATAAAAACGAATACCATCTGCAGTATAGCCATTTTCTGCAGCTTGGGTTTTTATATAATGAATGTAGTTTTCCAGTTCTTCTAAAGAGTACCAAATAGCATTTGCATCTTCTTTTGTTTTTGCCGATTTAGCTGTTAAGCTTGCTTTCTTTTTATTATAGTTCAAATTCAGCTCTTGGGCGAATTCCTTACTAATTAACTGACTCGGTTTTGCAGGTGGATTTTTCATGTTTTTGTTTTTTTATTGGTTGGTTAAAAATTTAGTTTACGAATATCTTAAAAATTTTGAAATATTCAGGACAAAATTATTTGAATCCTTTCATAAGCACAAGGGTATAATTCCCCTTTTTTGCGAGGTAAATTTATTTTAAAAAATGGGCTAATCTACTGTTTTTTAGTTGTTTGTAAAAAATCAATTTTACATCGTTCAATTTATGCTCTTTTTAAAGCAGCGAAAACTAGAACTACCATTAATAAAATAATAACTAAAATTTTTAAATTATGTCACAACCAACACCTTACGGCTATCCTCATGCGGGAGCCGGAACAGTAGAAATTCTTTTAGAAAAAGAAGATGGAGCAGATTTTGCAGTCCTTTTTTCGCCAGATCCTAATAATATGTTATTAAGAGATGCCGGATTACCAATGCAGTTTTACTATTATCCAAGAAATCCAAGACTTGCAAAACACCCTGATGGAAGATTTAAATTTTCGATGCAGGTTTTTAAAGGAGAAGGAGATTCTTCGACCGTGATTGGTGCCGAAGGTCTTGAGGAAGAAGCGGGTGCTTACACCACTTTTACAAGTACAATTGATTTGCCTGAAGACTTACTGAAAAAAGCAATTGATAAGTTAAAAGCAAAGCTTCACACGAGTTTTAATAATCAAAGACAGTCACAACTTTTTGGATTATTCTCTTATTTAAAAGGAGTTGATAGAGATTTTAACGAAACCAATGTAAGACCAATTCAGTTAACTGAGAATATGATTTCGATGCATGTTGTTGGAGAAAAATCACCAAATAACCCTTTTGGCGGCGCAAATCCGTGGACTTTTAATGTTCAGGGCGAAGGTGCCGGATCTACTTTTGGACTAGGCGATAATGTACTTTCAGTTTTAATGGGGCGCAATAGTGCGTCATTGGTGAAAAGTGCATTAGAAGCCGGAACTAACAATTTGGCTGTCGAAAACAAAATCAAGTACAAAGGTTATATGCCAACTACAACAATTAAAACAACAGTTGATGTAAAAAAAGTACACACTTATTTTTCGGCTAAAGCAAATGTAAGCTGGTCTTTTGTGGATGTAAACTGGGAGAGCGAATATGAAAAAATCCTGACTCAGGGAGGAATTGTCAGCGAAATTATTACTGATAACCAATTCTCTAATGAGGAAAGAAAAAAAGTAGAAGAAGCTCTTTTGACCAAACAGCGTGAATTTGCTTTTCAAATGGTACAAAAGCAAATTTTTGATGCTCCTGAAAAACAATTTACACCGGCAGCAACGCCAGAAAAACCAGGGGGATTTTTTAGAATTCTTTTTGGAGGAGGTAGTGTAGGCGTGAGCCTGAAATCAGGAACTCAGATCAGACAAGTTCAATTTACGGACGAAATTAAATTTTCTGCAATTGAAGTTATGGATTCTAAAATCAGTGGAAATCTAACTCCATTGACTCTAAAATCAGGTGCTGCAGCAAAAGAAGATTTAAAAAAGTACATTTCAACAGTTCCTTTGGATGAAGATTTTTCAAAAGTTCAGGTAATTACTTCTTTAAACGGAGGTTTGATTAAACTGGATAAAGACAATGATATCGTAAATGATAGTCCTGTAAGTCAGGTTTCTATAGAAGTTGGATATCCGGATTCTACAGGTAAGTTAATATGGAAAAGTTCCGGAAGAATGATTGCTCCTGAAGGAACTCCGTATGTAAAAAATATGAGTAGAACCGGTAAAGAAATTGATGCAATTTTTCCGGCAACCTGGAGTGATAAATCAAGAGAGAAAAATGCTTTCGTTTTTGATTTTGTAAAACACAACGGCTCAACAAAAGTCAAAGTACGTCAGGAAGTAATGTACGAAAAAGACAAACGTATTAAAGTAAAAGATTCTACAAGAGAGTTTGACTTTGAAGGAACCAAGATATTTGTGCCGCTTCCGGTTATGAACATGGTTAATTACAACTTATCTACAGAGCAGCTTTTTGAATGTGATACGCTTGAAGTTACTTTGAAAGTAGATAAAATGTCATCTAAAAAATTCAAGTTTACAGCTGACAACTTTGAAGATGCAATTCCGTACAGAGCATGGTATGAACTAGATTATGCGATTAAACCAACAGAATACAAAGTGAAATATACTTGTAGTGGAAAAATTGGTAAAAAAGCTAAAAAAGTTTCTATTTCAACTGATTATCAAAAAATTGATTACACAGAAGGTGACGTTTTATTTGAAATTCCTACCGGAACTGCAGCTCAAAATGCTGATATCGAAAAAATTAGAGCTCCATTCCTGGAATAGTTTTTTTGATACAATAAACAAAGGGACATTTTTTGTCCCTTTTGTTTTCTAAATGATTATTAATCATAAAAACGAAACACCATGCCAGATTTAAATACCTTTAAGCTCGAAGGAACAAAACTAGTCCCTTTAAACAGATTCAATCTTGAGCCTGCAAAACCCAGCACTTCATTTACTGCTGCAACACTAAAAAAAGATAATGATTTTAGGGTAATAGAACATCCTATAATTCATTCGATAGATATAAAACCAATTCCTATAATAATAGGTTTTCCAATATTCGAAAGTTATTTTCCTCTTATCGAAGGCGACAATGCTATTACAGAGAATGATTCTTTCAAAGATTATTTTAAAAATGAGATTACATTATTCTTTCCTC
Organism: Flavobacterium sp. JAS; assembly: GCF_020991455.1. GTDB lineage: Bacteria > Bacteroidota > Bacteroidia > Flavobacteriales > Flavobacteriaceae > Flavobacterium. Next base: position 270,167 of record NZ_JAJMOX010000005.1, on the reverse strand, counting down.
AAATTGAGGTAGAACCAAATAATGGTTGTATTTTTTATTTTGAAGATATACTTGATAAATTAGCAAAGAAAAGTGGTTTAATGGGAAAAGTAACGCTTAAGTATAGCGTTAAAAGCAAACCATTGCAAGCCAACGAAAAGAGTATTTTGCTGAATTTAAGAGAAGCCATTTTAAATTTAAAAGTAAATCATGACGTTGTGAAAATCAACGGAGTCATAAATACAGTAACGCAGGAAATTCAGTTTGATTTAATTGATGAAGCTGTAAAAATTGCATTTATAAACCTGATTTCTAACATACCGGCTATGAAATGTGACATTGATTTATTCTTTGATTTTAAAGGATATTCAAAATTGAAACGTAATTTTTTGTTTGCCAAAGATTTTTCTGTTTTAAGAAGTCAGGACCTTATAAAGAAAGATTTAGCTACTCCAAAGGCAACACTGCAACCCAGAGCGACGCTTATAAGTAGCCCACTAATGGTCAAGTCCGCATCAGTAAATCCGGTTGCACCAAAAGTAATGATTTCAGAAATTCAGCGGGACAATAGTATAAGAGCAGATGTTCAGGAAGAGTACGTTAAGAGTACCTTTCTTTTAAAAGTCAATAAAACTTTAAGTTTTCCGCTTTCTGCTAATGTTGCAACAAGTTTATATCAAGATGTAAACGGCCCGTTTATAACCAATCCTTTCAATTTAAATGAAGATTTTTCGCAGTTCAAGCAAATATTTGTTTCGGGATATAATTTCAGTAAACTATCCATTTATAAATCTATGGTACAGCCCAATACATTTTTGCTGATCTCAAAGATTTATAGTCTTTCTAAGGATTTAAATACGATGAAACCATGTGTTACGACTATTTTTCATGCTTATGAAGAAGGAACAAGTACTTCTGAAGAAATTTCTACCATTAGCTTTAAATTTGCCATTGGTCCAAATCTCTCTGATTTTGATCTGGCCAAATTAAAAATTGCATTGCTGAATGATAATTTTGTTGATGGCGATAAAACGGATTATTTTGATAAAGTTCAGTTTCTGTTTCCAAATGATATCGCGACTGAATATGAAGTTTCCGGAAACTATTTTTTGCAGAAATCGGGTATCACCACAGATGGCAAACATTTTTTGTTTGATCTGTCAACCGAAAATTTATCTGAGGCAAGTATCATGATTAACGCCTTAAACAATACAATTACCCAATATGCAAACATCAATTTTAAGCATAAAGAAATAAAAGACACCAGTGTTATTGAGCTGAATATTGAAAATACTATTGGCGAAATTCTGGAAGCTTCGATTGATAATACCGCAAAAAAAGTACAAATCAGCAATCAATCTATTTCAAATTGTAAACTCAGCTCTATTTTATTGGTTTATAATCAAAATATAACTTATCTTAACAGTACTTTTTTCAAGAACTATCCGGAGCTTATTAGTAATGATATTAAACTCCTTGATTTTACGACGATTAATCCAACTGCTACAGATACCTTGAAGAATGTATTTTTTGATTATGAAAATATCGAAAACATTAGTTCAGAATTTAATCAGGTTGTTTCGCAATCAACGAGTTACAACAGATATATTCAGGTAGAAATAAAAAGCCAAGCCGCGGCCACAAGTAAAATAACGATCGAATTGACAGTTCAGGAAACGGGAAGTAAATTTACTATCGAACGTTTAAAATCTGAATTTTCAACACCAATTCTGTTCAATTTTATCATCAAGAACAGTCTTAATAGTAATACTTTGATTTCATATAAAGTCAATTATTTTGACAAAAATGACAATCTGGTAAGTTCCAGAAATGATGTTTTTAACTTCCTGGCATCATCAAAAATAACTATAAATAAAAAGTCATGAGAACGATAAAATTAGGTGTAAAATCAAGCGAAGTATATTATTTGAACGAACTTCTCTTAAAATTGAAATACAGCGTTATAGTATCAGATTCTTTTACCGTTGCGACAGATAGAGCAGTTAGAGATTTTCAATTAAAAAACAGCTTGGTTGTAGACGGAATTGTTGGATTAAAAACATGGTCTACTTTGATTGAAAAAGGCAAAAACGGAATTTCGATAAATAATAAACTACTTTCAGAACAAGATCTGATTGATTTTGCAAATGAACATAATCTCGAATTAGCAGTGATTAAAGCGGTTAATGAAGTTGAAAGCGGAGGGAAGGGTTTTCTTGTAGACGGGCGTCCAAAAATTCTGTTTGAAGGTCATGTTTTCTGGAGACAACTCGAAGGTAAAGGTATAAATCCGGGTACGTATGCAAATGCCAATGCTAAAGATATTTTGTATGAAAACCAGACTAAAAAGTATTATGTGGGAGGAGCAGCAGAATACACACGTTTAGAAAAAGCAATTAATCTAAATCAGGATAAGAGATTTAGCGACGCTGCAAAATGTTCGGCTTCATGGGGTTTGTATCAAATTATGGGGTATAATGCACTTACGATAGGATATGATACCATAGATGAATTTGTTGAAAAAATGTATCTCAACGAAGGTGAACATCTTAAAGCTTTCGGATTGTATTTGAAAACTAATAAACTGATTGGCTACTTGAGAGATAAAAAATGGGCCGATTTTGCTTCGAGATATAACGGAAAAGGATATAGAACCAATAAATACGATGAGAAATTAATGAAAGCGTATTTAAAGTTTAGAGCTTAAAAAGTTTGTTTCAGGTTTTCTTTGTTTCAGGTTTCTTTACTTTGAGCATAATTTTACCGCAAAGATTCGCAAAGATTTACGCAAAGTTTCGCAAAGCTTTGTGTTTTTTTCGCGTAAATCTTTGCGAATCTTTGCGGTTAACTAACACATTCCAACAAACTTGAAACCTGAAACAAAGAAAACTTGAAACAAAAAAACCGACAAGTTTTTACAACTGTCGGGTTTGAATTTATAAGGAATTATGTTTTTATCTTAAAACAGCTCCAATTTCAGTCTCAAAAGTTTGTTGCAATTTCGACATGATTTTATCAATTTGAGCATCTGTAAGCGTTTTAGTATTATCCTGAATGGTAAAACTCAAAGCATACGATTTTTTGCCTTCCGGAAGTTTATTACCTTCATAAACATCAAATAGATTAATGTCTTTTAAAAGCGTTTTCTCTGTTTGTTTAGCTAAATTGTAGATACGCTCATAAGTTGTATTATGATCGATTAATAAGGCTAAATCTCTACGAACTTCAGGGTATTTAGGTATTTCGGTATATTTAATTTTTCCTGTAATGATTTTCAGAACTAAATCCCAGTTGAAATCAGCATAATAAACATCTTGTTTGATTCCGAAATGTTTTAATATTGATTTTTTAACCACACCCATTTCAACCAAAGTATCATTGTTGTAGCAAATCGCTGTTCCTTCAGAGAAAATATCAGTTTGTACCGGAGCATTTGTAATTTTCTCAATTCCTAAACGAGTAAGAATCGCTTTTACATATCCTTTCAATAAAAAGAAATCAGTTGGTTTTTGATCGTTTGTCCAGCTTTCTTTGTTTCTGTTACCAGAAATCAACAAAGTCAGGTGTTTATGCTCTTCGTAACCGTTAAGATATTTATGATATGATTTTCCAAATTCGAACAATTTCAAATCAGAATTTCTTCTGTTGATATTATATGAAATTGCCTCTAAACCAGAAAACAATAAAGATTGACGCATTGTTGCCAAATCACTGCTTAAAGGATTCAACATCGTAACATTGTGCTCTTCTTTTAAAACAGTCGATAATTTCGCGTAAGCAGCAGTTGTCAACGAGTTCGCCATCATTTCATGAAAACCTTGCGAATTCAATTGTCCTGCAATTACGTTCTGAACTTTGTAATCTTCCGTTCTTGGAGAATTAGCAACCGTTGCATTGAATTTTTTAGAGAATTCGATGTTGTTATAACCATAAACTCTCAAAATTTCTTCGATTACATCAATTTCACGCTGCACATCAACACGATAAGCCGGAATAGTTAAACCTAAACCAGAATCAGAAACACTGTTTACTTTAATGTCCAAAGAAACTAGTATTTTCTTGATGGTATCTTTTGGAATTTCCTGTCCGATAATTTTTGAAACGTGGCTGAAATTCAATAAAACAGAGAAATCTTCTACTTTTTTAGGATAAACTTCCACAACATCAGAAGTTAGTTTTCCACCTGCAACTTCCTGAATCAAAAGAGCTGCACGTTTTAGCGCATATTCAGTAATTGTTGGGTCAATTCCTCTTTCAAATCTAAAAGAAGCATCAGTGTTTAATTGGTGTCTTTTAGCTGTTTTACGAATACTAACCGCATCAAAATAAGCACTTTCTAAGAATATAGAAGTAGTTCCTTCAGTTACACCAGATTTTTTTCCTCCAAAAACACCCGCAATACAAAGCGGTCCTTTTTCGTCACAAATCATCAAATCCTCTTTATGCAATGTTCTTTCAACATCGTCTAAAGTGGTGAATTTTGTACCTTCCGGAAGTGTTTTTACGATAATTTTTCCGTTGATTTTTGCAGCATCAAACGCATGCAAAGGTTGTCCTAATTCATGCAAAACATAATTAGTAACGTCAACAATATTATTTTTTGGAGTTAATCCAATAGCTTTTAAACGATCTTGTAACCAACTTGGAGATTCATGAACAGAAATTCCTGAAATCGTTACACCACAATATCTAGGTGCCAATAAAGGCTCCTCAACATTTACATCAATTTTTAAAGTACGCATTTCGACTCTAAAATTACTTACAGATGGTGTAATTAATTCTACATTTACGCCACGTTGTAACATTCCCGCTCTTAAATCACGAGCAGTACCAAAATGGCTCATGGCATCAGCACGGTTAGGCGTTAATCCAATTTCGAAAACTTCATCATTAGCAATCTGAAATACCTCAGAAGCAGCTGTTCCCGGTACTAGTTTTTCATCAAGAACCATGATTCCGTCGTGGCTTGTACCAAGACCTAATTCATCTTCGGCACAAATCATTCCGTGGCTTTCCATTCCGCGAATTTTTCCTTTTTTAATGGTAAATTCACCACCGTCTTTATCATATAAAACAGTTCCGATAGTAGCAACAGGCACTTTTTGTCCGGCTGCAACATTAGCTGCACCACAAACAATTTGTATAGGAGCTTCTAAGCCAATATTTACAGTTGTGACTCTTAATCTGTCAGCATCAGGATGTTTTTCGCAAGTAAGTACGTGTCCTACAACAACTCCTTCTAATCCGCCTTTAATCGATTGGTACTTTTCTACAACTTCGACTTCCAGACCTAAATCTGTAAGTAATTCTGAAGTTTGCTCTGATGTCCAGTCAGTTTTAATGAATTGTTTTAACCAGTTGTAAGATATTTTCATGTTAACTTTATTATTCTTGTATGAGGATACAAATATAAGGATTGCGTGTTGTAGTAAGAAACAATTTATTTGGTTTTTTCGAGCTGTTTTTTAATCTGCCTAAAAAACTTGATTGTGAGTGTTTTATATTTTATTGTTGCTTTTTTTACTGATTAGGTTTTAAAAGAGGGTTATAAAAACGAATATGTAATTTTTGTGCTATTAGATGAATGAATAATGCTATTTTGAACCAAATTATGAAGGTAAATTTGAAAAGAATCAAGAAAATATTGTCAGGAGTATGATTGCAGAAAGACTTGAATTTAAATTATAATATGATAATTACATCAATTGAAAATGTGCGACTCATAGAATAGACATTGGTTACTATAGCAAGCTAATTTTGCTTAAATGGCTTTATAAAATGAGATTTTTTTAAGAAGAAATTTTTTAGACGAATTCTGACAGTTACGACTTTTAAAACGACTGAAGAAGCTATTGAATTGCGAATGATAAGATGTACGGTTTGGGGGCCGGAATCAGAACATGTAATGCACATGAAATTTATCGGGTATCATGAGCTTCTCAGTCAGGTCGTGTCTGGTTAATAAATATAAATATTATACAACCGAAGTATCTTTTTGGGGGGTATAAGCAATCAGGAATTGGTAACGAAAACCATAAAATGATGTTAGAAAAATATCGTAGGACTAAAAATATGCTTATTTGCTAAGGTAAAAAGAAATTATACTTTTTATAATTGGTTAGTGTTTTGGACAAAAAAGGTAAGTTTTTTAACTTACCTTTTTTTTATGAGTTTACAGAAAGGATAAAATGAGTGAAAAACCATTGTACCTTAGTAGCTCAGAACCTTTGTGCCTTTTTTCAATTGATATGTAATAACTGATATTGCTTAGGAGTTATTCCCTCATGTTTTTTGAACAATCTGATAAAGTAATTGGCATCTTCAAAACCAGATAAATAGCAGACTTCATTAATTTGTATTCCAGGATTTCTAAGTAGTTTTTTGGCGTATTTTATTTTTTCGTTCAAGATATATTCAATCGGACTCATTCCTAATTCTCTTTTAAAAAAACGATAGAAAGAAGCTGTACTCATGCAGGCTCTATCACTTAGACTTTTTAGGTTTATGTCGCCCTTCAGATTGAGTTTTATATATTCTGTCACTTCAAATATTGGATTGTTTGGGTGAATTCGAATTCCTTCATTAACAGATTTTATGGTTTGCGTCTGAATAATTCTGATTAATAATTCTTGTAAAGTCAAGTCTGCCAATGCGTCTTTGATTATCGAAGTACTCATGCACTCCTTGATAAGTTTGTTGATCGTTGTAGCAAGATCAACATTGTTATAAAAGAAATAATTTTGGTGACATAATTGCCAGAATACATCGTTTCCTTCTTTAGGATATCGCTCGTTTAGGAAATTTAAAGTATCTGTTATTTTGGCTTTATCAATTGCCAATGCCAGACATTGCGTTGGATTTTCTCTGGATGCTTCAGGAAAATCAATTTTCATTTCGATGTTTGATGGGATAACAACAGTTTCACCAGGTAAATAATCAAATCCGGGTTCATCAAAAAGATGCATTATTTTTTTACCTCTTAGCATACTGGTCACTACAAAATCGTTAAATTTTAGCGGAACTAACTTGGAAGATTCGTAAGTCTCAAAAATATTTAATTCGCAATGATTCAGGGTATAAACACTTCTGTTTTCTACAAGTGTCTTTAATGATTTTTCATTAGATAAGTGAGGAGGATGTATTAAAACGCGTTGATTAGTCATTAGAATTAAATTTTTTAGTGGCGATTCTAAATTTAATAAAAATAATGATAATAAACTTACATTTAACGTTTTGTTAAATTAGTTCTTCGACGTGCTTTTTGATGTTCTCTGAGATTTTTTTCGTTGGCAAATCATTCTCATCATTCCCAAACGGATCTTCAATTTCTTCGGCAATAAGCTCTAAACTCGCCAATACATAAAAAATAAAAACAACCACAGGAGCTACTAAATATCCTAAACTAACAGAATAACCAAATGGTAATGTCATGGTATAAAAGAAAATGAATTTTTTTATAAAAGCACTGTAAGAGTAGGGAATAGGTGTGTTTTTTATTCGTTCGCAAGCGCCACAAATATCTGTAAAAGCTTGTAGTTCTTCATTTAAAATAATAAGCTGATCTCCAGTAATTTTTTTAGCATCATACAAATCATTGATTTTATGAAACATCATTCGTTTTACCTGATTTGGCTTGTGTTTATGATGGTCAATTTCTAAATCTACATCTTCAAAAAGCTGTTTACTGGTGTCATCGTCATGAAGATGTTTGTGCAGAACTGAAGCATAAGCGGGAATGAATTTTCTGAAGAATTTTCGATCATTTTCATCTTTTAGCATTGCAGAAAGTTTAATCGCCAGATTGCGGCTATTGTTTACAAGACCGCCCCATAATTTGCGCCCTTCCCACCAGCGATCATAAGCGGTATTGGTTCTAAAAACAAGCAATAACGAAATTACAAAACCTAACATTCCGTGCATTATTGGAATATTATGGATATAATCATTTTTGCCAACTTTGAAATAGGAAACTTCAAGATAACCAACAAGTGACGAATAAATTCCGATAGCAATCATTATCGGAAACAATTTTCTAACCGTGTCTGATTTATGAAAATGGAAAATAAAAGTAAACCAATCTTTGGTATTATATGAGATCATTTATATTTGTTTTGAAACAAATTTAATTTAAAAATTAATATTTCCAGCTAATTCTTTCAAAGCAATTTCAGATAGTTTAGCCTCGTATTGCGCGTTACTGTAACGTACTTTTGCATTGACATAATTTAACTGAGCCGTTCTGAAATCAAGCGTTGTAATGGTTCCAATTCTGAATTTATCTAAAGTAATGTCCAGATTTTGTTTTGCAATTGCCTCATTATCTTCTTCTAAATCAATTAATTCAAGATTGGTTAAATACGTTTGAAAAGCAGTACTCAATTGCGTATTCAGGATCATGTTTTGTTGATCGATCGCAATTTGAGAATTCTCGATTTCAAGTTTTGCTACTTTTTCATTTCGATGTTGGTTAAAACCGTCAAAAATATTTAGAGTTGCATTAAAACCATAATTAAAACCTTTTGAAGACGCTGAACTTGTAAAACCTAAACTAGACTGGCTTTCTACAAAATTGTATCCCGAAGTTAGGTTTACAACAGGATAACGATCTGCTTTAATTTGTTTAAGCTGTAACTCAGCAATTCGTTTGTTGATGATTTGAGATTCTAAACCCGGGTTTTGTTTCTGCGCCAATTCCATTAAATCTGCCAAAACTAATTTATCATCAACAGTTACCAAATCAGTTACGGTGAAATTTATTTTAGCATCACGGGCTAAATATTGATTCAATAAAATTTTAGCATTTGCATAGGATTCTTTTTGTCTTAGAAAAGCAACCTGATCAGAATTTAAATCAACCTGAGCATTTAAAACCTCTAATTTTGAAGCTTTTCCGATACTGAAACGATTTTGCGCTAGAGTTAATCTTTGCTTAGAAATTACAATTGTGGTGTCTAAAGCTGATAATTGATGCTGTTGCTGTACTAAGTCATAATAAGCCGAATTTACCTGACCAATTTTTACAAGAATGGTTCTTTTTAATTCAGAATCACCTAGTTTTTGCAACTCTTTTAATTGGTCTAATTTGGCAAACATTTTCATACCGTCAAAAACCGTCCAACCTAAACTTACGCCATAATTCAAATTGTTGTTTTTGGCATTGTTTAATTGTGTAGAAGTTCCGTCCTGACGCGTTTGAGAAGAGTTTGTAACGCTGTTATTATCTGTAATAGAAGCAGTAGCGGTTGGCAGCATTCCAGCATTTCCAACGGTTACATTGGTCTCACTTATCTTTGAATTATTCTTAGCAATTTTAATTTCAAAATTATTCTCCAAAGCTATTTTCATAGCATCTTCAATAGTCAAGACTTCTTGTGCATTCGTTTTTATGATGCAAAACAAAAATAATAGTAGCGTATTGAATAAAATTTTAGTATTCATATTAGTTTTCTTTTGCCGCGAATTCACGAATTAATTTAATAAAAATTCGTGAATTCGTAGCTAATAAATATTTATTTACTTTCTCTTTCGTATTCGTCAATATGATCAAATTCCGGATAATGTTTACGGGCTTTAGACCACATAAAATAAATAGCCGGAATTACAAATAGGGTCAACGCCAATGAGAAAATAGTTCCTCCAACGATCACAACTCCCATTCCAATTCTACTTGTAGACGCTGCTCCAAGTGACATTGCGATTGGTAAAGCTCCCAGAGCAATTGCTAAACTCGTCATTAAAATAGGACGTAAACGCGCTTCTGATGCTTCTAGAATTGCTTCTAATTTTGGTTTTCCCTGCTCTCGTAACTGATTCGCAAATTCGACGATCAAAATACCATTTTTGGTAACCAGACCAATAAGCATTACAGTACCAATCTGACTGAAAATATTCCAGGTTTGATTGAATAACCATAACGAAAATAAAGCTCCAGCAACTGCCATTGGTACTGTTAAGATGATAATGAAAGGATCTATGAAACTTTCAAATTGTGCTGCAAGAATCAAGAAAATTAATAATAACGCCAATCCGAATGCGAAAGAAGTATTAGAGCTGCTTTCGACAAAATCTCTCGATTCTCCACTTAAATCGGTAGTAAAAGTTTCGTCTAAGACTTTAGCTTTAATCCTGTCCATTTCTTCGATACCGTCGCTAATACTTTTGCCTGGCGCTAAACCTGCTGCAACAGTTGCCGACATATAACGGTTATTGTGGTACAATTGTGGCGGATTACTTTGTTCTTCGACTTTTACAACGTTATCCATCTGGATTAATTCTCCTTTTCTGTTTTTTACGAACATCGAAGTTAAATCCAAAGGTTTAGATCTGTCTTTTTGATCAAATTGCCCGATAACCTGATATTGTTTTCCGTTTTTAATGAAATAACCAAAACGTTGTCCGCTCAGCGAAAGCTGCAAAGTCTGAGCAATATCAATGATCGAGATTCCTAAACTTTCGGCTTTTTCACGGTCGATACTTACGTTGATTTCCGGTTTGTTGAATTTTAAATTAACATCAGTAATCGAGAAAACATCGCTTTTGCCAACCTCATCCATAAATACAGGAATCTTTTCTCTTAATTTCTCAAAATTTGGAGCCTGAATAATATATTGAATAGGTAAACCACCACGTCTGTTTACTGCAATTGTTGGCTGCTGAATAACAGATGTTTTAGCATCGGGATATCTTTTGGTCATTTTAGTTAACTGATCGGCGATATCTTTTTGAGATCTTTTTCTTTCGTCAGGTTCTTTTAACGAAAGTCTGATAAAACCGGTATTGGTTGCTGAGGCCCCAAAGCCAGGCGCAGTAATCACTAAACTTACTTTTTTCTCAGGAATTGAATCGTCTACCAATTTTGAGATTTCCTGCATAAAGCGGTCTGTATATTCGTATGATGAACCTTCTGGAGTTGTCATACGCATGGTTACAGAACTACGATCATCATAAGGAGCAGTTTCTTTTGGAAGAATGGTAAAGAACAAATAAATCAATCCAAAACAGGCTATTAAGATAGGGAAACTAATCCATTTTTTCTTCATAAAACGGCCTAAAGCATCAGCATAACCGCTATTTAATTTTTCGAAAAATGGTTCAGTTCTAACATAGAATTTTGATTTTTTCTGTTCGCCGCCTTTCATCAAATAAGCATTTAACATTGGTGTTAAAGTCAGGGATACAAAGGCCGAAATTAATACCGCAGCACCAATTACAACTCCAAATTCCCTAAAGAGTCGGCCAACGAATCCTTCTAAGAAAATTACCGGTAAAAATACTGCCGCAAGTGTAACAGAAATCGAAATTACGGCATAGAAAATTTCATTAGATCCTTTTATTGCTGCTTCAATTGGCGACATTCCTTCTTCGACTTTTTTGAAGATATTTTCGGTCACAACGATTCCGTCATCAACCACCAGACCAGTTGCTAAAACAATAGCCAATAAGGTTAAAACGTTGATCGAAAATCCGAAAAGCCACATGATAAAAAAGGTCGCAATTAACGAAACCGGAATATCAATCAAAGGTCTGAACGCAATTGCCCAGTCTCTAAAAAACAGGTAAATAATGATAATTACCAGAATAATAGAAATTCCTAAAGTCTCTGCAACTTCAAGTACAGATTTCTTTACGAAAATAGTATTATCAAGCGCAATATTCAGTTTAATATCTTTTGGAAGATCTTTCTTTAAAGCTTCGTACTTTTTATAGAATTCTGCCGAAATGTCTAAGTAATTTGCTCCAGGCATCGGTACAATAGCTAAACCAATCATTGGCAATCCGGATTGACTTAGTTTTGTTTCAATATTTTCAGGGCCTAATTCAGCACCGCCAACATCGCTTAAACGAACAATTTTATCACCATCAGTACGAATAATAATATTGTTGAATTCAGAAGGTTTGGAAAGGTTTCCAACTGTTTTTACGGTAAGTTCTGTATTGTTTCCGGTTAGTTTTCCAGATGGTAATTCGACATTTTGAGCATTAAGTGCATCGCGAACATCAGACACCGTACAGCCGTAGGCCGTTAGTTTTACTGGATCAATCCACAAACGCATGGCGTAACGTTTTTGACCCCAAATTTGAACACCACTCACGCCTGGAATAGTTTCTAATCGCTGCGAAATAACATTTTCTGCATAATCACTCAATTCAAGCGCGCTTCGGCTATCACTTTGTACGGTCATCGAGATAATAGCATCACTATCAGCATCTGCTTTTGATACAACAGGCGGAGCATCTATGTCTTGTGGTAAACTTCTAATAGCTTGCGATACCTTGTCACGAACATCATTTGCAGCTTCTTCAAGGTCTTTGTCTAAGTTAAATTCGATCGTAATATTACTGCTTCCCTGATTACTTGAGGAAGTTATATTTCTAATTCCGTCAATTGCATTTACTGCTTTTTCAAGAGGTTCCGTAATTTGTGATTCAATAATATCAGCATTTGCTCCCGTGTAGTTTGTTCTAATTGAAACCTGTGCCGGATCAATCGAAGGGAATTCTCGAACACCCAAAAAGGTATAACCAATGAAACCGAATAAAATAATCAAAAGATTCAATACAATGGTTAAAACGGGTCTTCTTATACTAGTAGTTGATAAACTCATGTGAGATTGTAGATTTTGGATTTTTAAAGTAAAGATTTTAGATTATAGAAGCAAGAGAATGGATTTCCAGACTCATAATTCATAACTAAAAATTCATAACTCAAAACTATTTTTTTACTATAACTTTTATAGGGGCGTCATTTTTTAATGACATAACACCGCTAGTAATTAGTGTGTCTCCGGCTTTTAATCCTGACAAAATCAAAATAGAAGCATCTGTTCTTGTAGTTGCATCAACCTTAACTTCTTTGGCTTTGCCCATATTGGCGATATAAACTTTTTTACCATCTTGTATTGGCACAATTGCTTCTGATGGCACAACAATTGCATCTTTAATAATGTTCAATGGTAGTTTTACATCTGCAAAAGTTCCAGGGAAAAGTTTTCCGTCTATATTATCTGCTATGGCACGAACTTGTAAAGTACGTGTTGCTACTGCAACTTCCGGTTCTATAGCATAAATTTTTGCAGAATAAACCTGATCTGATCCTGAAACAGAAAAATCAATTGTAGCGTCTGATTTTACTTGTGAAGCATATTTTTCGGGAATAGAAAATGTGATTTTCAATTTTCCTGTATTGACTAATTTTGCGACTAAAATTGTTGGTGTAATGTAAGTTCCTGGTGAGATAGAACGCAAACCAATTTTTCCTGAAAAAGGAGCTTTTACAGAAGTTTTAGCAATTTGAGCTCTAATTAACTGAGTTTGGGCTTTCATCGAAGCATAATCAGCATTTGCAACGTCAAATTCTTCCTGACTAATCGCTTCTTTTTGAAGTAATAATTTAGCTCTTCTTTCATTTTCTCCCGCTAAACCTTCTTTGGTTACAGCTTGCCTCAATTGTGCTTTTAATTCAATATCATTTACTTTAAAAAGCACCTGACCTTTATTTACAAAACTTCCTTCTGTAAAGTAAATACCTTCAACAATTCCTGAAACTTCACTTCGGATTTCAATTTGTTCATTTGCTTCGATAGATCCGGATAAAGATAGATTATTATCAAATGTAGAAGTGTTTACTACAATTCCGGTTACAGTTGTAGGAGCATCTTTATCGCCAAATTTTTTAGATTCGTCGTTTTTACTTTTGTTTGATACTACTCGATAGGCAATAAATCCTCCCAGAACTATGATTAGAAGGGCGTAGATTAGGTTTTTTACTTTCATAAAATAAAGGTGAATGTGTTTTTTGGGTCTGTTTTTAGTAAGCTTACAAATTTAACTTTTTGAAGCGAAAACGAAAGCGCTTAGCTTTTATTTAACACTTGTATGTACAAGTTTTTTACTTCTTACTTCAGTTAGACTGTTTTGCTTAACAATGGTTTAATGTGGATGTAAAAAAAAGTTTTTTACGACTCATTTTTTACTCTGCAAAATAAAAGAAAAAGTAGTAAATATTTCGTTTTAAGCTTAGTTTTATAGGTTATTACTTATTTTTTGCGTAAAAGTACTTATTTAAAAACTCAGAAAAATCCTTCATTTATGTTTTTTAATGTATTTTGTCTGATTTATTTTGCACTTTATCGATTTTATTTGTAACATTGATAAGGTTAAACAAAATATTATTTTGTGTAATAAGAGGCTTATGTTTTTAATTAATAAAATGTTAAAATATGAGAATTGGCGCAGTTTTATAACAAAAAAATAAGTTTATCAAGTAATTTGTATTAACAAGTGTTTATCTTTTTTTTATTCCCTCACCAAGAAAATAATCAATTTATGAAGAAAAAAATACTTTTATTCCTATGGTTTTCATTATTACTTGTAGCAATTTCTGTTTTGTTTTGGCAAAATGAATTTAAATATAGTTTGCCAACGCCAATTCCTAAAGGCTACCATGAGATAGCTATGGGAAGTAGAATTGATTTAAAATGCTGTCTTGCCGACCATAGACCGGTTTTTATTCATTTTTTTAATCCTGAATGCCCGTGTTCCCGTTTTAATGTTCCTCACGTAAGCGGATTAATTAAGAAATACGGCGACAGGATAAACTTTAAGATTGTGGTTCTTAACAAAGAGAAGAATTTTACGATCGAAGAAATTCAGAATAAATTTGATGCCAAGATTCCTGTATATTTTGATGAAGGAATGGCAAAAAGCTGCGGTGTTTTTTCAACTCCTCAAGCGGTTCTTTTAGACGATTCTCAAAATTTATACTACCGCGGAAATTACAATAAAACCAGGTATTGTACCAACGCCGACAGTAATTACGCCCAGCAGGCAATCGAGTCTCTGCTGAAACAAAATCATACCCCTTCATTTGATGCTTTAGCTCTAAGAGCTTACGGATGTTCGTTACCAAAATGCACTAAATAAATCTATCCCTTAACCTAATTTTTTTTAATTTATGAAAACAAAAGCCAGTTTGAATGAGCAAGATTATCTGCACAGTTTTATGTCGACAATGACGCAAAAATCAGATACAATTATTAACTATGTTCTTGGTGCTTATTTCCTTTTCGGAATCGCCTTAGCCTTTAAATTTGATACTTTTGAAATAGGAGTAGGCGTTGGTACTTTGAATTTACTGTTGTATTATTCGGCAAAATTTTTTGTAAAAAACTCTACTTTTTATCAATATGTATTGTCA
The DNA here is from genome assembly GCF_020991455.1 of Flavobacterium sp. JAS. Classification (GTDB taxonomy): domain Bacteria; phylum Bacteroidota; class Bacteroidia; order Flavobacteriales; family Flavobacteriaceae; genus Flavobacterium. Next base: position 254,992 of record NZ_JAJMOX010000005.1, on the reverse strand, counting down.
GTCGTTTTGGCAATATTTATGGCACAGTACATTTATCAAATGCACGGATTGTTCGAGATGCATTTTACGGTTTTCATTGCAAGCACAATCTTAATTATTTACCAAAACTGGAAACTGCAAATTCCGCTTACACTATTAGTGGTATTGCATCATGGAGCTTTAGCTTATATGCAAAATTTTGTTTTTAGCGATCCAAAGGGATTACAATTGTATTTTTCGCAGGTTAATTTCGATCTCGAAACATTTATTATACACGTTATATTGGCAGCAGTTGTGTTTTTTATGAATGGATATTGGGCATACTATTTTAAAGAACACAGCCAGAATCATATTTCTAAAATTTCTGATGAATATGAATTAGAGAATATCAAATTAGCATCTGCAAAATACAATTCATTAACAGCTACCAAAGATTATAATGACTTTATTCATAGAACAACTCTTGATTTAAAATTGCCTGTAAATTCAGTTTTAAAACTTATTGATGTTTCAAAAGGACATACAGACAATGATAAATTGCTTAGTTACTTAGAAATGATGAGAGAAAGCGCTAAAAAGATCGACGATTTAGTGAACGATATCCATGTTAAGTCAACAAACAGCAGAGGATAAAAATTAATAGAAACCAACTTCCAAATCGAATATTAATTAATAAACCTATTTTTATTTTATGTTCAAGTATGATTTTGAATCAGCCAGTCCAATGCTGATTACTTTGAAAAAATCATTTGATGTTTTTCTGAAAGATAACGTGGCATTCAATTCATTTGAAAAAATTGGAGCCCAAACCGAGTTAGGTCAGGAAGTTGCCCGAATTAAGAGTGAATATGGAGACAATCTAAATGTTCAGAATTTAGATTTTCAATACAAAAAGCTTATTCAGATTGCAAGTGATATTCATCATTTGAAATTGATACACGATGATACCTTGCCAGAGTGGCTGGAAATTGAGTTAGAGAGTGTTTTTCAGAAAATAAAAAACATTTTAATAACTCTGGAATTAGAGCTTAACTAGAATAATACTTTAAGAGAATTCAATTTTATACGCAGAAATGTAACTGTATATTAATTTTAAAGACAAAAAATATGGATACCAGAATTAACCGCCCAACTCCATCAGATAGAGAAGTTGATTGGAATAAGAACAAAGTATTACTTAGTAAAACAGATACTAAAGGGACAATTCTATATGCCAATGAAGATTTTATAGATGTGTCAGGATATGATGAATTTGAGCTGATTGGACAGCCTCATAACATTATACGTCATCCTGATATGCCAAAAGTAATTTTTAAATTCTTGTGGGATAGTATTAAATCAAACCGGAATATTCATGCCATTATTAAGAATATGTCGAAAACCGGCAGGTATTATTGGGTTGTTACCGATTTTAAAATCATTGCCGACACAGATGGAGAAATCGTAGGATATTTTGGCACCAGAAAATCAGTTCCTGAGGCAATTGTTACAAAGTTTGTAGAGCCTTTGTATAAAAAGCTTGTGCAAATAGAGGAAGCCAGCGGACTCCATGCCTCTGAAGAATACCTGATTGGCTTTTTAGAAGAGCGTAAGAAAACCTATATGGAATATATTGACCATCTTGTGACGACAGGAAAAGATGATAAAAACAAAGTGAGTAAAGGTATGTTTAACGGTCTTTTTGAAAAGAAGGAAGCACCTAAGAAAAAATAATAATTAATAAACACTGTATATGCTTCATTGCGTCAAGTAAAATATTCAAAATTTAAAATTTGCCCCCCAACAAATCCGAATCACCTTTAGAAATGGTAATTGAATATTTAGAACTTAAAAACAAACTTAAGTTTGATACAATGAAGTATATTTTTTTCTAAGTCGCTTAGATTCTAAGTCTCTAAGTTACTAAGTTTTGAATTTCGTTTTTAGAGAGAATAATCAAGTAGTTACTAGTAGTAAATCTAAAATTTCTAATCGTTTAGATCTGAAATCTAAGTCTGGCTCTAATCAAGAAGACTTAGCACCTTAGAAACTTAGTGCCTTAGCATCTTTCTAACTAATATAATTCCAGATGTTTTTCTTTTTTGTCAGCTCAATGAAAACAGCTTTTAAGATTGCATGTTCCGGTTTTTGTAATGGTCCGTCTTCTTTAAGGATTTTCATAGCATAATTTCGGGCGAGACCCAAAATATCACGGTCACGTACAATATCGGCAATTTGAAGATTTAAAACACCACTTTGTTGCGTTCCCATTAAATCCCCCGGACCACGGAGTTTAAGATCAACTTCGGCGATTTCGAAACCATCATTGGTTTGTACCATAGTTTGCATCCGGGTTTTACTATCATCACTCAATTTATGACTCGTCATCAAAATACAGTAACTTTGTTCGGCACCACGACCAACACGACCGCGTAATTGATGCAGCTGCGATAATCCAAAACGCTCTGCACTTTCGATAATCATCACACTCGCATTTGGTACATTTACACCAACTTCAATAACTGTTGTTGCCACCATTATATTGGTTTTACCTTCAGAAAAGCGTTTCATTTCGGCATCTTTATCAGCCGGTTTCATTTTTCCGTGTAAGATAGAAATCGAATATTGCGGTAACGGAAAATCACGGGAAATACTTTCGTAACCGTCCATTAAATCTTTGAAATCCATTTTTTCAGATTCCTGAATCAACGGATAAACAATATAAATCTGTCTTCCGAGTGCAATTTCATCCCGAAGAAATTTCCAGACCTTCAAACGATTACTGTCAAAACGATGTACAGTTTGTATAGGTTTTCGGCCAGGAGGCAATTCATCAATTACAGAAATGTCCAAATCGCCATATAAACTCATTGCTAAAGTTCGCGGAATAGGAGTGGCGGTCATCACCAAAACATGCGGAGGAACTTCGTTTTTCTTCCATAATTTAGAACGTTGCTCTACACCAAATCTGTGCTGCTCATCGATTACGGCCAAGCCTAGATTCTGAAATTGTACCTTATCTTCTAATAAAGCATGAGTTCCTATTAAAATGTGTAAGCTACCGTTTTCAAGTTCTTCATGAATGATTTTTCGGGTAGCAGTTTTAGTCGAACCGGTAAGTATTTTGATATTTATGTCTAATGTTTGTGCCAATTCTGATAAACCAATAAAATGCTGATTTGCCAGAATTTCAGTCGGAGCCATCAAACAAGCCTGAAAACCGTTATCAATTGCCAAAAGCATGCTCATAAATGCCACGATAGTTTTTCCGGAACCAACATCTCCTTGCAATAAACGGTTCATTTGGGCATTGCTCCCCATGTCTGAACGAATTTCTTTGATTACCCTTTTTTGAGCATTGGTAAGTTCAAACGGTAGATGATTCTGATAAAACTCATTAAAAAACTCACCCACTTTTGTAAACGGATGCCCTTTTATTTTATGTTTCCGAATTAGGTTCTTGGTAATTAATTGCAATTGGATAAAGAATAATTCTTCAAATTTTAATCGGAATTGTGCTTTCGCCAAAGCTTCGGTACTTTTAGGAAAATGTATGTTGAATAAAGCCGCTCTTTTTGATATTAGTTTTATCTCTTCGATTAAATAAGAAGGAAAAGTTTCGGTAAATAAAGCTTGAGTTTCTATAAACAATTGCTCCATCATTTTATTAATCGTCCTATTTGAGATTCCTCTGTTTGCCAAGGTTTCAGTCGAAGGATAAACGGGCTGCATGGCCGAGCGAAGACTTTTTTCATGCTCAGTTAATAACTCAATTTCAGGATGTGCCATACTAAATTGGCTTCCGTATAAAGAACATTTCCCAAAAATCACACAAACTTCATTCAGTTTTAGACTTTCGCGAATCCATTTATGTCCCTGAAACCAGTTTAGATCAATTTGTCCGGTATCATCTACGAAAGTGGCAACCAGACGTTTTTTATTTTTGGCAAATTCAACCGTTTTTATATTGATTATCTTTCCAATAATCTGAACTTCGGCACCTGTATTTTGAAGCTCATTTATCTTATAATAACGTGTTCGGTCGATATATCTATTTGGGAAAAAATTGACTAAATCTCTATATTTATGAATTCCCAATTCCTTACGAAGCAATTGACCACGGTTTGGGCCAACACCTTTTAGGTATTCGATGGGAGTTTCAAGGAGATTATTAGACATTTTTTTTAGGCTTCTGAGATTTTTAGATAGTTATATTTTAGAAAATAGAGTATAGAAAAAAGAGAATAGATTTTTGTCTATAATTCTATCTTCTATACTCTTTTGCTTTTGGAAAAGCGAAGATAGATTTTAATTAGGAAATTTGAAAATGTTATTATGTACTCCCTTTTGCAATCTTAGATAAAGGTTTGTATTTTTTAGTGTTATTCGGTGTTAAATTTAAAGATAGGAGACGCAACCATTTTACGAAAGTATAATCTTAATAATGATAACTTAAAACTTTGAAAATGAAAAATTTCACACTTCTATTTGCTTTTATTTTTATTCTTGTTTCGTGCTCATCTAATGATTCAGGTGATAAAGCTTTAACTTCTGATTATCTCGGAAAATGGACCAATGTTATTGCTGCTAATGATAGGAGTAATCCCTATGTTTATCGAGAAACTTATGAATTTAAAAAAAATAACACTTTTACAAAGACCAGAGTAGATAATAATGTAACTACTACAGCATCAGGAATATTTAAAACGACTACAAGCGAAAGAGGAATTAGTTTTAAACTAACTTATAGTAGTGATAGTATTTTAATATTAAATTGTTCGAATAGTTTGACAGAAGATTTGACTATTACTAAAGCAGGTTACCTGGACAATGACGGGCGGGCGTGTGATGCTGAGTCAATGTATGAGAAAACGAAATAAAAATCGTAAATTTGCTAAACCATAAAAAAGTATTCAGTTTTTAAAATTGAATACTTTTTGTTTTTAAAATTAAAAAATAAAATGACAACACATTTAGCACTTTTAAGAGGAATCAACGTTTCAGGACATAATATGATGAAAATGGAAGCATTAAAAACAATGTTGGAAAATATTGGTTTTAAAAATGTGCGAACCTATCTTCAATCCGGAAATGTTTTTGTTGACACAGAAGAAGAAAGTGCATCCAAAGTTGGTTTTATGATCAAACAGGAAATCTTTAAAGTTTTCGGTCATGAAGTTCCTACGATTGTAATTACCAAAGAAGATTTGGAATTGTGTTTTAAAAACAGTCCATTTTTGAAAGAAAAAGATATTGATACGAAAAAGTTATATGTTGCTTTTGTATCGATTACTTTAAAAAGTGAAAATATCAATGATCTAAAAATAAGTCAGTTCAAACCCGATGAAGCCAGTATTGACGGTAACCGAATTTTTATTAAATACGATGTAGGCGCAGGAAAAACCAGATTTGATCAAAAATATATTGAGAAAAAATTGAATGTAACAGCAACAATTAGAAACTGGAACACGGTTACTAATTTGTTAAACATGTACTCGGAATAATTAGAGAATATGTCAATTAGAAAATTAGATAATTATAAGGCGTTCTAAAATTATCTCATTGACACATTTTCTAATTATCAAATTTAGTTTTTAGGAATCAAATCACAATACCAGAATCCAAAATCAAAAGCATCGCTTGAATTTGTATCACAAGCTGTGTTTGAAGACTCTTCTGTTTTAGGTTTTTCATATTTACGATAAACAATTTCTCCAATTTCAAAATTTATTGGTTCAGAAAAAATTGGCCCATCAAAAGTAAAGGTGTGAAATTCGCCATTTTCGCCACAAACATCAACATTATCTGGTAAATCATTTATAAAATCCTGGTCAATTACCCGACCAACAAAACTTTTATCTAAGTAACGTTCGTTTACACAAACCACAATAGTTTTGAATCCTAAAGCAATAAATTCCTGAATTAAATCATGTGTTGGAATTTTCCAGATCGGGAAAACGCCTTCAAATCCTAGTTTGGCTAATTGATCTTCACGGTATTTTCGCAAATCTTCCAGAAATATATCTCCAAAAACCGAATGTGTAATACCTTGTTCTTTTAATTCGGTTAAGGTTTTGGTCATGACATTCTCGTAAACCTCCATCGTTGGCATTTCGGGAATTTGTAGAATTTCAAGTGGTAAACCAATGCTTTTTGCCTGCGCTTCAAGTAATTCAACACGAACACCATGCATCGAAATGCGCTGAAACTGTTGGTTGACACTCGTTAGTAAACATTCGATTTTGAAATCAGGGTTTTGTAAAATTTTGTATAAAGCAAGCGCTGAATCTTTTCCGCTGCTCCAGTTAAATAAGGCTTTTTTGGGTGTTGACACGATAATATAATTTTCTGATGGTAAACTTACAAATTTCGTTCGATTTGTTGATGAAACCTTTGTAACTTTGGATCTTTGCCCTCAAATTTATTCTTAATGAAATATATTCTTTTATTCTTTACCAGTTTCATTTTTGCACAACAAACCCAATTTGTCGATTTTAAATCGGTTAATGCGCATTTGAAATTAAATACCACAGATAAATCGATTGCAGGATCAGTAGAATATCAGTTTGATGTTTTAAAGCCAATTGATACAATTAAAATTGATGCCAAAGACATGGAGTTTTCTAAAATTCTAATCAATCAAAAAGAGGTCAATTTTATAAATACAGGGAAACAATTACAGATCATCAATAATTTTGAAAAAGGCAAAAATCAGCTGACTTTTGATTATTGGGCAAAGCCAAAACAGGCGTTGTATTTTATAGCTATAGAAAATTCTAAAGTACAGATCTGGACGCAAGGGCAGGGAAGATACACCAGTAATTGGTTTCCGAGTTTTGACGATGTCAATGAAAAATTGATTTTTAATTTGGGAATTACTTTCAACAAAGAATATCAGGTAATTTCAAACGGAGTGTTAAAAGAGAAAATTGCAAATGGAGATTTAATCGAATGGCAGTACAGAATGGAAAATTCAATGAGTTCTTATCTGGCCATGCTTTCCATTGGAAAATATGATAAAAAAGAACTAAAAGCCAAGTCTAAAATTCCATTAGAATATTATTTAGAAAATAAAGATGTAAACCGTTTTGAATCTACTTATCGTTATTCGAAGCGAATTTTTGATTTTTTAGAGAAAGAAATTGGTATAAATTATCCGTGGGAAATCTATAGAGAAATTCCGGTTCGTGATTTTTTATATGCCGGAATGGAAAACACAACTTCAACGCTTTTTGCAACGCGTTATGTAGTAGATTCTATTGGTTTTGAAGACCGAAATTACACCAATGTTGATGCTCACGAATTAGCACACCATTGGTTTGGCGATTTAATTACCGCCGAAAGTAGTACGCATCATTGGCTACAGGAAGGTTTTGCAACTTATTATGCTTTGCTTGCGGAGAGAGATATTTATGGCGATGATTATTTTTATTCGAAGTTGTATGATACAGCGCAACAAATCAAATTTGCTTCCAGAACAGATTCGGTTCCGGTTCTGAATGCTAAAGCAAGTTCTCTGACTTTTTACGAAAAAGGTGCCTGGGCATTGTTTGTTTTGCACGAATCGATTGGAGATAAGGCATTCAAAAAAGCCATAAAAAGTTACTTGAAAAAGTATGCTTATCAAAATGTAAACACACAAAACTTCTTTGATGAAATTAAGAAAGTTTCTAATTTTAATTTGGAGAAATTTCAAAAAACATGGCTAGAATCGCCAACGTTTGATACTGCTGAAGCAAATACTTTATTGAGTAAAAATAAAACAATTCAGATTCGTTTAGAAGTTGATAAATTAAAGAAAACACCATTAGCAGAAAAAGAAGTTTTTCTAAAAAAGACTTTAGAATCTGATGCTTTTCCAAGTATAAAACAAGCTATTGTTGATCAGTTGGTAAATGAAAAATATGAAGCCAAGAAGGCACTTTTACTTACAGCTTTAAAAACCAATAATGTACAGGTTCGACAAGACGTTGCGAGTACTTTGACCAAGATTCCAGAAGATTTTAGATTAGAATATGAAACTTTACTGGACGATAAATCATATCAAACGCAGGAAATTGCTTTGTTTTGGTTGTGGAAAAACTTTCCGGATCATCGCTCTGAATATCTTGATAAATCCAAAAACTGGATTGGTTTTAATGATTATAATCTTCGTACAATGTGGCTTTCACTAGCATTGTCTACACCAAATTACAGCAGTGATTCTGAGGCTTTGGTTACCGAATTAATTTCTTTTTCATCTACAAAATATGAAGCTACAACAAGACAAAATGCACTTGAAAAATTAATATCATTTAAGATTATTAACGATCAGGTTTTGAGTAATTTAGTTTCGGCTACAACGCATCATATGTGGCAGTTTTCTAAGTTTGGAAGAGAGACAATTCGATTTTTATTAAAAAATTCGGAGATGCGTGTTTCATTTGAGAGAATTTTGCCTAATTTGACCCCCGATGAACAGTTTCAATTGGATCGTTTATTGAAAGAGAATGAGGTGAAGAAGCAAGAATAGTGAAGTTGAGAATGAAGAAGAAAGATGCAAGAAGAAAAATTTGACATTTAGTGAAGGTCTTTCATCTTGACTCTAAAATCTTGTATTTTTCTAAAAAAAAGTCCAAAAACAAAACCTACTATATATTTATGAGAGCATTGGTTATTTCTGGTGGAGGAAGTAAAGGAGCATTTGCCGGCGGTGTGGCACAATACCTTATTGAAGAAAAGAATCATGAATATGATTTGTTTATAGGAACTTCTACCGGAAGTTTGCTAATTCCTCATTTGGCATTAGGTCATATCACGAAAATTCACTCGGTTTATACTAATGTCACAATGGGAAGTATTTTTAATATTTGTCCGTTTGTGGTCAAAACTAAAGATGGAGTAGATATTGTAACTATTAACCACTTCAATGTTTTACGTCAGTTTTTTAAAGGAAAAAGGACTTTTGGCGAAAGCAAAGGATTAAAGAGATATATCCAGAATAATTTTAGCCTCTCTGATTTTAATAAGCTTAAAAAACTTAATAATGACGTTATAATTACGGTCACCAATTTCACTAAAAATGAATCAGAGTATAAATCTATAAAAGATTGCACTTATGAAGAATTCTGCGATTGGTCCTGGATTTCGAGTAATTATGTTCCGTTTATGAGTTTGGTTGAAAAAAATAATTACGAATATGGCGATGGAGGGTTTTCAAGTTTGGTTCCCATTCGTGAAGCTATTAATCGTGGCGCAACAGAAATTGATGTAATTATATTAGAAACGGAAGTAAATATGGACAAAACCGTTATTGGTAAAAATCCATTTTCGTTAATGATCGATTTATTCCGAATTGCCTTAGATCAGGTTGAAAAACACGATATTGCTATAGGAAAACTTATGGCAAGTAATAAGGATGTGAAACTTAACTTATATTACACACCAACAAAATTGACTAATAATGCACTTATTTTTAATAAGGAAGTGATGAAAGTATGGTGGAAACAAGGTTATGAATATGCTCAGAATAAATCTGAAATTATGAGTGATAACAGATAGATTTTAGAATGTAGATTTTAGATTTTAGATTTTTGGATGAATAAAGATACGCCTGCATCGGTTTCATTCAAAAATCTAAAATCAGAATTCTGAAATTGTTTTCTACCAGAGTTCAGAAACCTCGTTTTTAATATACGCTAATGCAGCATTGCTAGGAGATTGTTTCTCTAATAAATCATTCAGAATTACTTCACGCAATTTATCTGCACTGTCAACACGATCGCTCATCGCAGTTTTACGAATGATTTGGATTGTTGAGTTTTTAGCAGTTGTAATAATTGTCCAACATTCGTCAGACATATAAATTTGCTGTGTTAAATTGTGTTCAAACTCTTGCTCGATTTGGTCGATTACATAGTTTTCGTAATCGTGTTTTTCGTTAGAAATTGGCGCAATTCTGATCAATAGTTTAGTAAGGTTGATACGTTCTAAATATAAAGTCATACGTTCGTAAGCCTGTAAACGTATTGGTAAAGACTGTTTTTGATATTCTCTGTTTAATAAAAAAGCACGTTTCTTATCGTTGTTTTTAATATGCAGTTCAAAAAAACTGTAAGCTACAAATCCAGTAACTACAGCAGGTAAAGTATAACTGGCTAATTCTATAATTCTTGTAAAATCCATTTGGTTCAATTTTTCAACAAAAATATAATTTTTGCTGAGAAAACAAGATTAATTCTATTGTAATAAACAAAACGGAAGTCTACTTTTGTAAACTATTCTCAAAACCTACCGAAACACATTATTAATGGATTCATATATCATAATTTTACTTTGTTTAGCTGCTTTTGCTGCAGGATTTATAGATGCTATTGTTGGCGGTGGCGGATTGATTCAAACTCCAATGGGATTGATTTTATTGCCTAATTTACCTGTTTCTACTGTTATAGGAACTCTGAAATTACCGGCATTTACCGGAACCACTTTTGCGGCTTTTCAATACCTGAAAAAAGTTTTTATTCAATGGAGATTACTCTTAATTATGATGTGTCTGGCAGTTCCGTCGGCATTTTTGGGTTCTACTTTATTGACTTATGTAAGCAACGATTTTATGAAGCCGCTTTTATTGGTGGTTTTGTCTCTTTTGTTGATTTATACTTATGCTAAAAAGAATTTTGGACAGCATGTAGCCAAGGATCATTCGGCTAAAACGCAAATTTTATATGCGATTGTTATTAGTATAATTGTTGGTTTCTACGACGGATTTATTGGTCCCGGAACTGGAAGTTTTCTGGTTGTTGCTTTTATTGCCTTAATGGGGTTTGACTTTTTGCACGCTTCCGCGAATGCTAAAATGGTAAATCTTGCAACGAATTTTGGGTCAATTTGTTTGTTTATGCTAAAAGGTAAAATTATTTGGGTAATTGCAATTCCAATGGCAATTAGCAACGGACTTGGCGGATGGCTTGGAGCAAAACTGGCCATTAATAAAGGAAATGGTTTTATTAGAGTTTTCTTTTTAATTGTAGTAATCGGAACTTTAATCCGATTTGCTTATGATGTGTTTTTTAAGTAAGGTTCTAAGATGCTAAGGTTCTGAGTTGCTGGGGTTTTTTAGTAATATTCTGTTTTACTTAGTGCTCTAGTAGCTTAGTGGCTCTGTAACGTAAAAAAAATGTTCTAATCTAGCCCCGATAAAGGCGGTATCCTCGTAATGAAACGGAGAGATAAAGCCGAAAGCGGGAAACCATGTTTAATAAAACACCTATTTTTTGGCTTCAAAAAAAATAAGAACTTAGCAACTTAGAACCTAAGAAACTTAGTAGCTATTTCAATCATTAATTCTTATTTTTGCATCACTTATGGAGAAAAATTTCATGCAAAAATACATTGACCAGCTCAATGAAGCACAACGACAACCCGTTCTGAAAAAAGACGGGCCGATGATTATTATTGCTGGCGCAGGTTCGGGAAAAACCCGTGTTTTAACTATTAGGATTGCTTATTTGATGGCGCAAGGTGTTGATGCTTTCAATATTTTGTCACTTACGTTTACCAATAAAGCGGCCCGTGAAATGAAACACAGGATTTCGGATATTGTGGGAGCATCTGAAGCAAAAAACTTATGGATGGGAACTTTTCACTCGATTTTTGCGCGTATTCTGCGTGCAGAATCGGATCATTTGGGATATCCATCTAACTTTACAATTTATGATTCTCAGGATTCGGCGAGACTGATTTCTTCAATTATTAAAGAAATGCAGCTGGATCGTGATATCTATAAACCGAAACAAATTTTAGGACGAATTTCAAGCTATAAAAATAGTTTGATTACGGTAAAGGCATATTTTAACAATCCTGAATTGGTTGAAGCCGATGCAATGGCAAAAAGACCGCGTTTAGGAGAAATTTATCAGCAATATGTAGAGCGTTGTTTTAAAGCAGGTGCGATGGATTTTGATGATTTATTATTGAAAACCAATGAGTTATTAACGCGTTTTCCGGAGGTTCTGGCAAAGTATCAGAATCGTTTTAGATATATTTTGGTTGATGAGTACCAGGATACAAATCACTCTCAATATTTGATTGTTAGGGCTTTATCTGATAAATTTCAGAATATTTGTGTGGTTGGTGATGATGCACAGAGTATTTATGCTTTCCGTGGAGCAAATATTAATAACATCCTGAATTTCCAAAAAGATTATGAAGGCGTTATAATGTTTCGTCTGGAGCAAAATTACCGCTCAACGAGAAATATTGTTGAAGCGGCAAACACTGTGATGGAGCATAATAAAACGAAACTGGATAAAGTAGTTTGGACGGCAAATGATTTTGGACAAAAAATTAAAGTTCACCGTAGTTTGACGGATGCCGAAGAAGGACGTTTTGTAGCAAGTACCATTTTTGAACAAAAAATGATGAACCAGTTGCATAATGGTTCTTTTGCGATTTTGTATCGTACTAATGCTCAGTCACGTGCAATGGAAGACGCGTTGAGAAAACGTGATATTCCGTATAGAATTTATGGTGGATTATCGTTCTACCAACGTAAAGAGATTAAGGATGTTTTGTGTTACTTACGTTTGGTAATTAACCCAAAAGATGAAGAGGCTTTGGTTCGTGTGATTAATTATCCTGCTCGTGGAATTGGTGACACAACCGTCGAAAAACTTACAATTGCTGCCAATCATTACAAACGTTCGATTTGGGAAGTAATGGTAAATATCGATAAAATTGACTTAAAATTAAACTCAGGAACAAAGAATAAAATCAATGATTTTGTGACGATGATTCAGAGTTTTCAAGTTATTGATCAAAACCAGGATGCTTTTTATATTACAGATTATGTAGCTAAAAAGACAGGTCTTGTTCAGGAACTGAAGAAAGATGCTACGCCGGAAGGAATGGCAAAAATTCAGAATATTGAAGAACTTTTAAACGGTTTAAAAGATTTTACTGAAGGACAAAAAGAAATTGACGGTGCAAGAGGGGCTTTATCTGAATTTATGGAAGATGTGGCGCTTGCAACCGATTTAGATAAAGATACATCTGATGAAGATCGTGTGGCTCTGATGACGATTCACTTGGCAAAAGGTCTTGAGTTTCCTCATGTTTTTGTGGTAGGAATGGAAGAAGATTTGTTCCCGAGTGCGATGAGTATGAGCACAAGAAGCGAATTAGAGGAAGAACGTCGTTTATTTTACGTAGCTTTAACACGCGCAGAGCATCAGGCTTATTTAACGTATGCACAATCGCGTTATCGTTGGGGAAAATTAACAGATAGTGAACCATCACGTTTTATTGAAGAAATTGATGGGCAATATCTGGAATATTTGACTCCGGCAGAAACTAATTATCGTTATAAATCACCAATTGATGGAGATATTTTTGGAGACATTGATAAATCGAAATTGCGATTGGCAAAGCCAATTGGATCAACGCCGCCAAAACACGTTACCGATAATACACCAAAACCGGATCTTAATATTCGTAAATTAAAACCAGTTGCCGGAACGAACCCGAGTAATAATTCGGCTCCAAATTTATTTGATAATAAATTGACAATTGGAAATGTGGTTATGCACGAACGCTTTGGAAAAGGAGAAGTGGTTAACCTTGAAGGTGTTGGACCTGATAAAAAAGCCGAAATTAAATTTGAAGTTGGAGGTCTCAAAAAATTATTGCTTCGATTTGCGAAATTGGATGTAGTTGGCTAAAAATGTTTCAAGTTTCAGGTTTCAAGTTACCTTAAAAGGAACTTTAGACTTGAAACAAATTAAACTTTAAACAAAAAAGAGGAATGGCTGAGTTCATAAAAATATATCCGGATAAACCTAGTGAAGCTGCAATTGCCAAAGTGGTAAAAGTGCTTCAAAACGGAGGTTTAGTAATTTATCCAACTGATACTGTTTACGGTTTAGGTTGTGATATTACCAATTCGCGTGCTTTAGAAAAAATTGCAAAAATTAAAGGTGTGAAATTAGAAAAAGCAAATTTTTCATTCATCTGCCATGATTTGAGTAATTTATCAGATTACGTTCGTCAGATTGATACATCGACATTTAAAATTCTAAAAAGAGCTTTACCAGGACCTTATACTTTTATTTTACCGGGAAATAATAATTTACCTAAAGAGTTTAAAAAGAAAACTACTGTTGGTATTCGTGTTCCGGATAATAATATTGTTTTAGAAATTGTTCGTCAATTAGGAAACCCTATAGTTTCGACTTCTATTCGTGATGAAGATGATGTGATTGAGTATACTACAGATCCTGAATTGATTTTTGAGAAATGGCAAAACATTGTAGATTTGGTAATTGATGGTGGTTACGGAGATAACGTAGGTTCAACCATAATCGATTTATCAGATTATGAGCCTGTTATTGTCAGAGAAGGTAAAGGTGATATCGATATTTTGTAAATAAATACTGAAATTGCTTAATAGTTAAAAATAAATAACTAATTTTATTACAGTTAAAATTTAGTTAGTTAATTTAAAATAATGTTATTCTTGATTTGTATTTAATTGGTTATTAAAAAAATTAAGGGTACATAAAAAAGCAGGTCAATTGACCTGCTTTTTCTGTATTATAAAGTATGTAAAAACTAGATTATTTAGCTTGTTTTTTCATTTCTTTTTCAATCATATCATAGAATTGATCGATTTTTGGCATAACCACGATACGAGTTCTTCTGTTACGAGCTTTGTTTTCTGGAGTATCATTAGCAACTAATGGTACATAAGAACTTCTACCTGCAGCGATTAATTTTGCTGGGTTAACACCAAGATCGTTCGTTAATACACGTACAATAGATGTAGAACGTTTAACACTTAAATCCCAGTTGTCTAAGATTATACCATTGCTTTTGTAAGGAACGTCATCTGTGTGACCTTCAACCATACATTCAAAATCAGGTTTGTCATTTACTACTTTTGCAACTTTAGCCAAAACAGATTTAGCTTTATCGCTTACATCGTAGCTACCACTTTTAAATAATAATTTATCTGCAATAGAGATAAATACAACTCCTTTTTCAACATTGATTTCGATATCTGGATCGTTGATTCCAACTGCTCCTTTTAAACTTGTAACTAAAGCTAATGTTACACTGTCTTTTTTAGTTAAAGCATCTTGAAGTCTAGATATTTTTAAATCTTTTTCTTTTAAACTTTCTAAAGATTTTTCAAGATTTTCAGCTCCTTTAGTAGTCAATACAGTTAAATCTTTAGAGCTATTGATTAAGTCTTGATTGTGTGCTTTGTAACTTTCAGCTGTAGCAGCCAGTCCAGCTTTTTCTTCAAGACAAGAATTTAATTTTACGGTGCAAGAGTTTAATAAATCTTGTGTCTCTTTGTTCTTAGCTTCTAATGCTGCGTATTGCTTTTTCGATACACACGAAGATAAGGCCATTAGTACTGTTAGTGCGATAACTATTTTTCTCATAGGTATTATATTTAATTAAACGTTGATTACAAATTTAGTTTTTAATATTTTGTTTAGTGTTAAAGATTTCTTTAAAAACACCCAATTTCCTGATGTAATACAAGTAAACGATACTTTTGACGGTATAGTATTGTTGTATTTGAAAATCTTTTCTTTTTCTTAGATATTTTAAAGATATGCAATAAAATGAAAAATGTGCCTTTAAAATAGCAAAAGTATGACTGAACTTCCCTTGCATAAGAAATCGGATACCGGCAATACCATCTAAAACCATTCGAAAGAAAATTACAAAAAACAGCCCTTTCTTTGGTAGGTTTTTGACAAGCATTAATAGTGAATTTCTAAAATTCAAAAATGTCTTTCTTGGATTTCCTTGTTGTAATGTGGCACCTCCAACATGATAAACAACAGATCCTGAATTGTACTTTATAATATGTCCCTCATTTGCAGCTCGCCAGCATAAATCAATTTCTTCCTGATGCGCAAAAAAGCTTTCGTCAAATCCGCCTAACTCTTTATATACTTCGCTTCTGATAAAAAAACAAGCTCCGGACGCCCAGAATAATTCACAATTATCATTGTATTGCCCATTGTCTTTTTCGATAGTATCAAAAATTCGGCCACGACAGAACGGAAACCCGTATTTATCAATAAATCCACCAGCTGCACCGGCATATTCAAAGTATTCTTTATTCTTAAAATCAAGAATCTTTGGCTGAATTATAGCAGTTTGTTTCTCGGCGTCAAAAGTTTGAATTATAGGTTGTAACCAATTCTCTGTCACTTCAATATCCGAATTTACTAAAGCATAAATTTCAGCATTAATATGTTGTAAAGCATCGTTATAGCCTTTTGCAAAGCCATAATTTCCGCTATTTTGAACAATTTTGATAGATGGAAAATTTTGTTTGACAAAATTTATAGAAGCATCAGTCGAAGCGTTATCTGCTACATATATAGTGGCTTCTTCTGAAAATTGAATAATTGAAGGTAAAAATTGCTCCAACAATTTCACACCATTCCAATTTAAAATGACGACAGCTATTTTATCCAAAAGTAATTTTTGTTTTATTTGAGTATTCTTTATTTATTATAATCCGGCAGCTCCCTTAAAAACTGGTATTTTTCGTTTTCAAAATCCATTTGGCAATAAAAATGGCTGAGACCATTCGTTACATTCAAAAACCGTGCCTGCATTGTCATATTATAACGGGCAATTTGATCAAAAGTTGCCTGAGAAATTTTAACCTCAGGTGCTTTGCACTCTACTAATATATGTATAGAACCATCAGAATTAAAGACAACAACATCGTAACGTTTTCGCAATCCGTTGACGGTTAAAACCTTTTCTACATTAATAAGTGATTTGGGGTACTTTTTTTCATTCATTAAAAAATGAACAACATGTTGGCGAACCCATTCTTCGGGTGTAAGAATGATAAATTTTTTCCTGATTTCATCAAAAATAGACACTTTATTTTCGCTATTTTTGAATCGGAAACTATAAGTAGGAAAATTTAATTGCTGCATAGTGCAAAAATATAAAATAGTTTTAGGTTTCAGGTTTAAACTTGAAACTTTAAACTTGAAACAAAATAATTTGAATGGATGAAGTTGTAAAAATTGTTAATGATATAAAGGCCGGAAACATCAAACCAATATATTTTTTGATGGGCGAAGAACCTTATTATATTGACAAATTATCGGAGTATATTGAGCAGAATGTTCTTTCTGAAGAAGAGAAGGGATTTAACCAAACCGTATTATACGGTAGAGATGTTTCTGTAGAAGATATAGTTTCAACGGCCAAGCGCTATCCTATGATGTCTGATCGTCAGGTTGTTATCGTGAAAGAGGCACAAGATTTATCAAGAACAATTGATAAAATAGAATCGTATGTTAATAATCCAATGGAAACTACGGTTCTGGTTTTTTGTTACAAATACAAAACTCTTGATAAACGTAAAAAAGTCACAAAACTTTTGGCTCAAAACGGAATCGTTTATGAGAGTAAAAAACTATATGAAAACCAGGTTGGCGATTGGATAAAACGTGTTCTTGCGGGAAAAAAATATACAATTGATCCAAAAGCAAACGCCATGTTGGTGGAATTTTTAGGAACTGATTTGAGTAAAATCAACAATGAATTAGAGAAATTACAGATTATCTTACCGCAAGGAACTGTAATTACACCACAACACATTGAGGAAAATATTGGTTTTAGTAAAGATTACAATGTCTTCGAACTTCGAAAAGCTATCGGAGAACGCAATCAGTTAAAAGCCTACAAAATAGCGGAGAATTTCGCACATAATCCAAAAGAGTATCCATTAGTAATGACTACAGGATTAGTCTTTGGTTTTTTTGTCCAGCTTTTAAAATACCACGGATTAAAAGATAAAAACCCTAAAAATGTTGCCACTGCTATTGGCGTAAATCCTTATTTTCTAAAAGAATATGATTTGGCATTAAAAAATTATCCAATGCGAAAAGTGAGTCAAATTGTTGGAGCTTTACGTGATGTTGATGTTAAAAGTAAAGGAGTAGGAGCTAATGCATTGCCACAGTCAGATTTGTTAAAAGAAATGCTGTACAAAATATTTAATTAAGCCGTGAAAATTCACGATATTTGCACTTCTAAAAATAAATCACATTAAAAAATAATTATTTCAATTATGGGAATGAATAAAAATACCGTTTTAGGATGGGCTACTTTTATAATGATACTTATGGGATTGTTACTTATAGGTCTTGGAGCTTTTAGATACAGTGATGTGTCAGGCTGGGGATTTGCAGCTACAGGAGTTGGTTTCTTAGCCAATGCCTGGGTTTTTAATGCGTTGAAAGGTAGAGTTTAGCAAAATTCAACATCAATTGAAGAATCAATTGCGATATAAAATCAATAAAAAATAATTAATCAAAATTAAAAATAAACAGAATGTCAGACGATAAGAAAGTAATTTTCTCAATGCAAAAATTGAGCAAAACCTATCAGGGAGCAGACAAACCAGTACTTAAAAATATTTATTTAAGCTTTTTTTACGGAGCTAAAATTGGTATTCTTGGATTAAATGGTTCTGGAAAATCTTCTCTTTTAAAGATTATTGCCGGTGTAGATAAAAATTATCAGGGTGATGTGGTTTTTCAACCAGGTTATACTGTAGGTTATTTAGAGCAAGAACCTATTCTTGATGATTCTAAAACAGTTATCGAAATTGTTCGTGAAGGAGCTGCAGAAACTATGGCGGTTTTAGAAGAATACAATCAAATTAATGATTTATTCGGTCTTGAAGAAAACTATTCCGATCCTGATAAAATGGATAAGTTGATGGATCGTCAGGCAGCTTTACAAGATAAAATTGATGCTCTTGGTGCTTGGGAAATCGACACCAAACTTGAAATCGCAATGGATGCTTTGCGTACTCCAGAAGGAGATACGCCAATCAAAAACCTTTCAGGAGGTGAGCGTCGTCGTGTGGCTTTATGTCGTTTGTTGTTGCAACAACCTGATGTATTGTTACTTGATGAGCCTACCAACCACTTAGACGCTGAGTCTGTTCTTTGGTTAGAGCAACATTTAGCACAATATGCTGGAACTGTAATTGCGGTAACGCACGATAGATACTTCTTGGATAATGTTGCAGGATGGATTCTTGAGTTGGATAGAGGAGAAGGAATTCCTTGGAAAGGAAACTATTCTTCTTGGTTAGACCAAAAATCAAGCCGTATGGCACAAGAAGAAAAAGTAGCTTCAAAACGTAGAAAAACTTTAGAGCGTGAGCTTGACTGGGTTCGTCAGGGAGCAAAAGGGCGTCAGACAAAACAAAAAGCACGTTTACAGAATTACGACAAATTATTAAACGAAGATCAAAAACAACTGGATGAAAATCTAGAAATTTATATCCCGAACGGTCCACGTTTAGGAACAAATGTTATTGAAGCTAAGAATGTAGCCAAAGCTTTTGGAGATAAATTATTATACGATAATTTAAATTTCACTTTGCCGCAAGCAGGAATTGTTGGGATTATCGGGCCAAACGGTGCTGGTAAATCTACCATTTTCAAAATGATTATGGGTGAGCAAGCTACAGATAGCGGAGAATTTTCAGTTGGTGAAACCGTGAAAATCGCTTACGTAGATCAATCTCACTCTAACATTGATCCGAATAAATCTATCTGGGAAAATTTTGCCGATGGTCAGGAATTAATTATGATGGGTGGAAAGCAAGTAAACTCAAGAGCTTATTTGTCACGTTTTAACTTTGGTGGAGGCGAGCAAAACAAAAAAGTTTCAATGTTATCAGGTGGTGAGCGTAACCGTTTGCACTTAGCAATGACATTGAAAGAAGAAGGAAACGTACTTTTACTAGATGAGCCTACGAATGACTTGGACGTAAATACACTTCGTGCACTTGAAGAAGGTTTAGAGAATTTTGCTGGTTGTGCCGTTATTATTTCGCACGACAGATGGTTCTTGGACAGAATTTGTACACACATTCTAGCTTTCGAAGGAGATTCTGAAGTTTATTATTTCGAGGGTGGTTTCTCTGAATACGAAGAAAACAAAAAGAAACGTTTAGGTGGTGATTTAACTCCAAAACGTTTGAAATACAGAAAATTGATTAGATAGTTTCTAATAAATTTCAAATTTTTTAAAATCCCAAATTCCAATTTTTAATAGATTGGGATTTGGGATTTTTTTATGTTTTTTTAGCCAAATTCTGGTCATTTAGAGGAACGAGAAATTACCGTGAGAAGCTCGACAAAGAATATCGACAATTGTTATAGGCTAACTATTGTCATTTCGACGAAGGAGAAATCTTCGCAAGTAACTCCGCAACGAGAATCCAATCTTTGTAGAGCTTCTCGCGAAGATTTCTCCTTCGTCGAAATGACAAACATTACGCTAAAAATTGGAATTTGGAATTTAATAAATTGGAATTTATAAAAACTTCGCTTTCAATTCCGGAGAAGGAATCATGCAGCTTTCTTTTTTACCGTACCACTTATAGCGGTTTTTGGCAATATAATCGTAAACAAAATTTCGGAGTTTTTCTGGAAATATTTTTAAAACAGAAAACAAACTATAAATTCCACCAAGTTCTTCTGCAATTTCAATAGCGGCTGAAGATTTGTAATAATATGCCACACCAGGATTGTATAAAATTATGCTGTCAATTTTAGTTTGATCAACAGCTATATATTTACAAATTTCGATTCCCAATTCAGATTGCAAAGCGACAAATCTAAAAATATCTTTTTTATCATGTTTGATAACAAACTGAACTGCACTATTGCATAAATTGCAAACGCCATCAAAGAGGATTATTTTTTTATTTTTTGGAAGGTCTTGCATTTTGAAAAAAGTTTCAAGTTTAAGGTTTCAAGTTTTCTTAGCTTTGTCAAAGTTTCAAACTTTGACAAAGCTAACTTCTAGTTTGTCATTTCGAGGAACGAGAAATCACACTAGAAACTCCGTAATCTAAATCCACTATGTTTGTCGAGTCACACGTGTGATTTCTCTTTCCTCGAAATGACAAGATTGTGTCTTTTTGGTTGTTTTTAAGTGATTGATTTTTTCTATTAAAATGAATAATTTTATAATTTTTATAAATCAAAAGTGATCTTCATAAATGATTTTTAAGCTATTTTTAAAAACAATCGATCTTCGTTTACTGCTAATTGGTAAATCTGCGCTTAAATCGCTTTATTTGAATTTCGACTTATTTTTACAGTTTTAATGACTGAAAACGGCTACTGAGAATTAAAATTTTACTTCTTCCCAGCTTCAACAAATTCCAATTCATCTAAACTTACTTTTGAAGTAAAGATTCCATAATTAACCGTAGCTTTATTTTTTTCGATTGAATCAATACTTCCAACAGATCTTCCGTCCAACATTCTTACGCGATCGCCAACTTTTAAAATTGGTTTTGGTTTCTCGATAACTGGTTTGAGTTTCTTCTCTTTTTTCTCTTTTCTAATTTCTTCAACCTGTACAGTTACTTCGGCAATAACTTCTTTTTTCTTTTCTATTATTGCTTTGGTTTCCTTTGGAGTAGCTTTTTTGCGTTTTGAATTTTCGATTTCAATAATTTTCAAAAATTCTCCAATAAGTTCTTTCTTGTTTTTATTGTTGAAATATTTCTCTGATATATCTTCTATTTTCTGACCAATGTAAATTGTCTTTTGGTTGCTGTCATATAATTCTTGATAGCTTTCCAGTTTTTGTTTGATTTTTACATTGATGCTTTCCATCTTTTTGCCTTCTTCGCGCGCTCGGGTTTCTTCTTCTTTTAGATTTATAGAAGTTTTTTCGAGTTTCGATCTTTCTTTCTGAAGCGTTGCGATGGTTTTGTCAAAACGAACCTTTCCAACTTCAATTTTCTTTTTGGCGCGATTAATTAATCCAAACGGGATTCCGTTTTTCAGAGCGACCTCAAAAGTAAACGAACTTCCGGCCTGACCTAAAGCTAACTTGTACATAGGTTCAAGCGATTTTTCGTCAAACATCATATTTGCATTTGTAGCAAAAGGCAATTCGTTAGCCAAAATTTTCAAATTGGAGTAATGCGTTGTAATAATTCCGAAAGCTTCACGATGGTAGAATTCTTCTAAGAAAATTTCCGCCAAAGCGCCACCCAATTCCGGATCAGAACCAGTACCAAATTCGTCAATCAAAAACATGGTTTTCTTGTTGCACTTTTTCAAGAAGTAATTCATGTTTTTTAAACGGTAACTATAAGTACTTAGATGATTTTCAATAGATTGATTGTCTCCAATATCCGTTAAAATTCTGTCAAACAAGAAAGTTTCACTTCTTTCATGTACCGGAATCAACATTCCAGATTGCAGCATTAATTGCAACAAACCAACCGTTTTTAGCGAAATTGTTTTTCCACCTGCATTGGGTCCTGAAATTACAATGATTCGGTTATCTTGTTTTAATTCAATAGTTTGCGGATGTGTAATTTCGTTTTTCTGCTTATTATTCAAATACAAAATCGGATGATAAGCTTCTCTAAAAAACAATCTTCTTTCTTCTGTAATCGTTGGTAAGATTCCGTTTATTCTATTGGCATATTTTGCTTTTCCGGCAACGACATCAATATCACTTAAAAATTCCTGATACTCAATTAACAAAGGTAAATATGGACGAATCTGATTTGATAATTGTTTTAGAATTCTTGTAATTTCTTCTTTTTCCTCGTATTCGAGATTAGCGAGTTCACGAGAATATTGTAAAGTTGCTTCTGGTTCAATATAAGCGATACTTCCGGTTTTGGAACTCCCTAAAATAGAACCTTTTACTTTACGGCGATACATTGCTAAAACGGCTAAAACCCTACGGTTCTGCACAAAGCTTTCTTTAATATCATCTAAATATCCAAGGCTATTATTGTGAGAAAGAGCAACTCCAAAACTGTGGTTTACTTTTCCTCGAACAATATTCATATTCTGGCGAATGCTTGATAAAGCCGGGGAAGCATTGTCTTTTATTTCGCCATACTTATCTACGATGGCATCTATTAAGGTAACAATGTCTTTTGTGTATTCAACTCTTGAGGCTCTTGCATTTAAGTTTGGATAATAGTCATCAAACTTTTTAAGGAAATTCAGTAAGAAATTTGATGTTGACGAAAGTGTTGCAATTTTTCTAAAACTTCCAAGTTCCAGAAAACTATCTTCAATTGCTAAAAACTTAATTTCGTACGTTATAGCGTCAAATCCGTGATTTGGAATTGCGTTGTTATTTTGAAAAGACGAAACATACTCTGATGTTTGCATTAAGGCCTGCATCAAAGTTTCTTTGTCTCTAAAAGGTGTTATTTGTAAAGCTTTTTCTTTTCCAATATCTGTATTACAACCATCTGAGATAGTTTCAAGTACTGTTGGAAATTGTAAATCTTGTAATGTTTTTTCGGTAATGGATATCATTATATATCGTAAGTTGTAAAGTTCAAAGTTACAAAGTTTTAAAACTAAATAGTACTATTAATTGGTACTTTGAAAAAAACTTTGCGTTATTTGTAATAAAATTTAGTAAAATGGAAATCAATCTTTCTCCAGAGTGGCAAACAGTTTTAAAAGATGAAATTCAAAAGCCTTATTTCAACGAATTAATGTTGGCTTTAGACATCGAATATCAAACTCATACTTGTTTTCCTCCGGAAGAATTGATTTTTTCAGCTTTTAATAATTGCTCTTTTGCAAATCTAAAAGTAGTTATTATTGGTCAGGATCCTTATCATGGAGAAGGAGAGGCCAATGGTTTAAGTTTTTCTGTAAATGATTCAGTTAAAATTCCGCCTTCATTGCGTAACATTTTTAGAGAGTTAAACGACGATTTGGATTCTATTTTTATGCCAACTTCGGGTAATTTAGAAAAATGGGCGCAACAAGGAGTTTTACTTTTAAACGCTGCATTAACAGTTCGAAAAGACAGCCCCAATAGTCATAAACATTTGAAATGGAATCTTTTTACTGATGCTGTAATCCAGGCAATTTCTGATCAAAAAGAAAATGTTGTCTTTTTACTGTGGGGAAGCTTTGCTCAGAAAAAAGGCCTTAAAATTAATCGTTCGAAACATTTTGTTTTAGAATCGGGACATCCTTCGCCTATGAGTGCTAATCAGGGAAAATGGTTTGGAAACAAACATTTTAGTCAAACTAATACTTTTTTGAAATCAAAAGGAATTTCAGAAATTGAATGGTTGTGGGAGATTAAGTCATATTTATAACACAATCTTATCATTTCGAGGAACGAGAAATCTCATAACGGATTTACAGTTCGTTGCTCTCTGGATGTGATTTCTCGTTCCTCGAAATGACAAGAAAACGAAAGTTTTTGAAATTGAATTATTCTTTTTCTGCAGGTTTCTTAATGATTTCTTCTAAGATCGCTTTATTTTCATAATTGGCTATTTTCAAGATGATCTCTTGATTTTTTACCGTTTTTCCTTCAATCACATAAAGTTTTCCTTTATTGAATGGAACATTGCTTTGGTCAAAATCAACATCGCCATAAGTCAACGTGTTTTTGATATCGGCTGTATCAACCCATTTTTCATTTAAAGTCTGAATTGCTTTAGGAGAATATTGAAAAGGTTTTGTTCTTAAATTATTCAGAACTCTGGCGTTCGGAAAGTAATTGCAACGAGTATCTTTTCCACTAAAAACAAGGGCTACAAAAAAGCATCCCATAATCAAACCAATCAAATAATATGCAAAACGATGTACGAACTTCATGAAATAAAATTTTTGCAAAGGTACACTAAAGTTCCCTTAAAATACAAGTAAATTAATATCGTTATCTGGTAAATCAAACCATTCGCCAATTGCTTTGTTGGTAAGGATTCCGTGGTACAAATAAATTCCGTTTTTTAAGCCTTTATTACATCTAATTGCACTTTCTAAACCACCATCTTCGGCTATCTGAAGCAAATATGGAGTTAAGATGTTGCTTATTGATAATGAGGCTGTTTTGGAATATCTCGACGGAATATTTGGCACACAATAGTGTAAAACATTACTTTTTATAAAGGTTGGTTTTTCGTGGGTTGTTACTTCTGAACTTTCGAAGCAGCCTCCTGTATCGATACTAACATCAACAATGACAGCACCTTTTTTCATGTGTTCGACCATAGTTTCTGTAACTACAATTGGGCAGCGTTCTTTACCGCGCATAGCGCCAATAGCGACATCACAGCGTCTTAAAGCTTTTAATAATGCTTTTTGCTGAATGGTAGAAGTGAATATTCGTTGGTTTAAATTATTCTGTAAACGGCGTAATTTGGTAATCGAATTGTCAAAAACTTTTACGTTTGCACCAAGTCCAATTGCGGTTTTTGCGGCAAATTCACCTACAGTTCCCGCGCCTAAAATTACGACTTCGGTAGGAGGGACGCCAGTAATATTGCCAAATAAAAGTCCTTTTCCAAATTCGTCTGTAATCATTAATTCGGCAGCAATAAGTATAGATGCTGTTCCTGCAATTTCGCTTAATGATTTCACTGCTGGATAAGTGCCGTCTTCATCTTTAATATATTCAAAAGCAAGTGCTGTGATCTTTTTTTGAGTCAAAGCTTCAAAATATGCTTTTCTTTTTGTTTTTAATTGGATAGCCGAAATAATAATCGTTTCGGGATTAATCATTTCGATTTCAGCCAATGTTGGGGGTTCTACTTTAAGTAATAACGGACAGCCAAAAACTTTTTTAGTGTCTTTTGTTACTTCTGCACCAGCATCAGCGTATTCTTTATCAGAATAGCTTGAGCTTTCTCCGGCACCAGATTCAATCATAACGCGATGACCTTCATAGGTCAAAGAGGTTACTGCATCTGGAGTCAGGCAAATACGACGTTCCTGGTAACTTGTTTCTTTAGGAATTCCTATAAAAAGTTCACTTTTGAAGCGGCCAATTTCAAGTTTTTCTTCTTGTGGCAACAATTGTTGTTTCGTAAACGGAGTTAAGGTAATTGACATGAGTTGTGCAAAATATTAAGAGTACAAATTACGTAAAAAGTTTTAAAATCAATGTAAAAATTCTGCTAATACTGTTTTAATATTTAAGGTACTGCTTTTTTCATTTTAATATTGGCTCTTTCGTAAATCTCATCTTCTAAAGGAATTTCAGTAAAACCAATTTTTTTATACAAAGGCATTGCCGGAAGTAGCTTTCGATTTGAATATAAAAGTAGATTTTTAATACTATTTTCTTCGGCTACAGCCAAACAATGAATCAATAATTGGTTGCCAATTCCAAGCTCTTTTAAATCTGAAGAGAAGGGAATTAGTTTTACTGTATCTTGGGTATTCATTGTTATTTTTTTTATGAAAATTAATCCTTGTATTTTATATTTCGTTTTACAACGGTCGCAATATTTACGCTATTATTACTAAAGTTTTTTTTGATTCGTTTAATCCAATTCCCTTTTTTGTCATATTTATATTCAAAAGTTATTATGACTTTATTTGAAGAGAGTGGCCAAAACATTTTTGTAATATCATCAAAGTTATTTTTTTCAATTACAAAGTTCTTATTGTAATATTCTGTTTTATTTAAAACTATTTCATTGTAATAATTGTACACTTTGTAATTGTAAGTGTTTGTTCTGTAATTGTAATCGGCAGTTTCTTTTGATTGGATTTCATTATTAGAATTGACAGAAGTAATTCTAATAGGAGATTGCAACGAATCCATATCAACAATTATTTTAGATTTGATTTCTGACTGATCATCTAAAAAAATCAAAATTTTGGCGCGATCGGTAAATTTATATCTTATATGCTGCTTGTCATTTTTTACATTCGGACTGAAAAAATTCACCCTCATATCGATGATTCTTTTATCATAGTCTAAAACATATTCAAACACAGATTTTAACTCTTCATTTTTTAATAATTTTCCTCTAATGATTGTGTCTGCGGAGTAATTGAAAATCCATTTATTTATATATGTTTCATTCCTTAAATAATTGGTTTCAGATGCCACAATGCTTTCTGCATTATTTTCTTTTAACTTATAAAAATCATCAGTTCTGGGTTTATTCATCAATTCTGATGGAATAGAGGTTTGCGAAAACGCATTAAACGTATTTAAAAGGAAAAGCAGAATTATAAGTTTTTGACTTCTCATAAAATAACCAGTTCCAAACTTCTTTTTCCGTCTGCCAATAATTCAATTGTAATAACAGAATGTTCTTCAGGAATTAAATTTTCAATTTTTTCAGACCATTCAATAAAACACCAATTTCCCGAATACAAATAATCATCAACGCCCATATCAAGGGCTTCTGTTTCTTTGTTTAATCTATAAAAATCAAAGTGATAAACGATTTGATTGTTAGAAGTATAGTATTCATTAACTAAAGAAAAAGTTGGACTGCTTGTGGCATCTTCAACTCCTAAACTTTTGCATAATTGTTTGATTAAAGTAGTTTTTCCAACGCCCATTTCTCCGTTAAAAAGAATGATTTTTTTAGGATTTTCAGCCAGAATTTTTTCTGCTACTTCTTGAATTTGATCTAATGAAAAAACGATACTCATTGTTGTAATTATTTTTGCCACGAATTTCACTAATTTTCACGAATTAAAGTTTTTTTTCTTTTAGTTTTAGAAAAAAATAGTGCAAATTCGTGGCGATAAATTTTTATTTCGGATTAAATACCAAAAACGGAATTATCATTTCTTCTAACGAAATTCCACCATGTTGATACGTATTTTTGTAATAACTCACATAATGATTATAGTTGTTTACATAGGCTAAAAAGTAATCATTTTTGGCAAAAATAAACGAACTACTCATATTTATTGCAGGTAAACCAATTGTTTTAGGCTCTTTTACTACATATACATCTTTTTGTTCGTAGGTTAAACTACGTCCGGTTTTGTAGCGCAAATTTAGACTAGTATTTTTATCTCCCACAACTTTCGAAGGGTTTTTTACATTAATTGTACCGTGATCTGTGGTTAAAATTAATTTGAAACCTAAAAGCTGAGCTTGCTGAATAATTTCCAGTAATGGAGAATTTTTAAACCAGCTCAAAGTCAGAGAACGATACGCTTTATCGTCTGAAGCGAGTTCTTTTACAACTTCCATTTCTGTTTTTGCGTGTGATAGCATATCTACAAAGTTGTAAACTACAGTTACTAAATCATTGCCTTTTAGAGCTTTGAAGTTTTCTGCCAGTTTTTTTCCGCCAGCGTAATTTGTAATTTTAAAATAATCCTCCTTTATATTTAAACCTAGACGTTTTAATTGTGCAGAAAGAAATTCGGCTTCGTAAAGGTTTTTTCCGCCATCTTCGACATCATTTTTCCAATATTGCGGAAATTGTTTTTCCATTTCTATAGGTAATAAACCTGAGAAAATTGAATTTCTAGCGTATTGTGTTGCTGTTGGAAGAATAGAGAAATACGGAACCTCTTTTTCTAATTTATAATAATTAGAAACCACAGTCTCAAATGATTTCCATTGATCGTAACGCAAGTTGTCAATGACAACAAACAAAATAGGTTTGTCCTTCTTTTTAATTTCAGGAACCACTAATTCCTTAAATAAATCATGAGACTGAACAGGTTTATCTGCTTTTGGTACAAACCAGTCTTCGTAGTTTCTTTCAATGTATTTTCCGAATTGCGAATTGGCTTCAACTTTTTGAGACTCAAGGATTTCAATCATTCCCTGATCATTGATGTTCTCTAGTTCTAATTCCCAGAAAATCAATTTTTTATACAATTCAATCCAATCTTCAAATGAATTAACCATGGCTAATTCCATTGAGATTTTACGAAATTCCTTTTGATAATCTAAAGTAGTTTTCTCTGAAATCAGTCTTGAATGATCCAGATTTTTCTTCAAACTCAATAAAATCTGATTCGGATTTACGGGCTTTATCAAGTAATCAGCGATTTTAGAGCCAATAGCTTCTTCCATTATATATTCTTCTTCACTTTTGGTGATCATAATCATCGGGATAGCCGATTTCTTCTCTTTCATTTCCGAAAGTGTTTC
Organism: Flavobacterium sp. JAS; assembly: GCF_020991455.1. GTDB lineage: Bacteria > Bacteroidota > Bacteroidia > Flavobacteriales > Flavobacteriaceae > Flavobacterium. Next base: position 226,093 of record NZ_JAJMOX010000005.1, on the reverse strand, counting down.
TAAGCCACTCATTCCTGGCATATTTTCATCTAAGAAAACAATGTCAAAATTATCTTCTTCAAACAATGCAATCGCGTCCAGACCGTTATTAGAAGTAGTTACAGCGTAGTTTTTTTTCTCCAGAAACAATATATGTGGTTTCAAAAGATCGATTTCATCATCGACCCAAAGTATTTTTATCTTATCCATAAACAAATTATATTTTAATGCAATTTAGAAGTATAGAACTTAAAAAGTATTAAAAATAGTATAAATTTCAGAATAATGATTTGTGATTTAGATATAATATCTTTTTTTTATTTTGGTATCACCTTGAAAATCAGTGTAAATTATTGTTGATTTTTAAGCAAAAAACTCCAAATGGTTTATAGTTATTTACTTATATTTGTTGACCTAAAAAGAACCAAATAGTGACTCATATCAATAAGTTAAAAATATTCAATGATCCCATTTATGGGTTTATTTCCATCCCGAACGAACTTATTTACGACTTAATCCAGCACCCGTATTTTCAGCGTTTACGCCGTATTTCGCAAATGGGATTGTCGTATTTGGTTTATCCCGGTGCCAATCATACGCGTTTTCATCACGCCTTGGGATGTATGCATTTAATGCAGAAAGCTGTCGAGACACTTCGTTTTAAAGGAGTTGCAATTTCGACAGAAGAAGAAAATGCATTGTATATTGCTATTTTACTGCATGATATTGGTCATGGACCGTTTTCGCATGCTATGGAAAAGAGTATTGTTGAAGATGTGAATCATGAGGCGATTTCGTTATTATTTATGAATCAGTTGAATGAGGAGTTTGACGGAAGACTGAGCTTGGCTATTCAGGTATTTAAAGGTGATTATCACAGGAAATTCATGCTGCAATTGATTTCGAGTCAATTAGATATGGATCGAATGGATTATTTAAAACGTGATAGTTTTTATACAGGAGTTGCAGAAGGAAATGTTAATTCTGAACGTTTGATTCAGATGATGAATGTAGTTGATGGAACTTTGGTTATTGAAGAAAAAGGAATTTATTCTGTAGAGAAATTCCTGCTTTCGAGAAGATTAATGTATTGGCAGGCTTATTTGCATAAAACTAGTTTGGTGGCCGAATTAATTTTGATGAAAGTACTAAAAAGAGCGAAAGAATTAACTTTAAAAGGAGTTGCTTTGCCATGCAGCGAGCCTCTGATGTATTTTATGCAAAACAAAGTTGCTTTGGAGGATTTTGATGCCGAAAAGCTTGATTTGTTCTCTCAATTAGATGATTTTGATATTATTAGCGCCTTAAAAGCGTGGCAAAGACATAATGATTTTATACTTTCGACTTTAAGTAAAATGATCATTAACAGAGATTTACTTAAAATTAAATTGAGTGCGGATAAAATTCCGATGGAAGAATCTCAATCTTTAAAAGAAGAATTTGCTAACGAACATCATATTACACAATTAGAAGCCGGATATTTTATTTTTAGAGGAAAAATAAAAAACCAGGCTTATAGTAAAGAAGCTGAACCAATCCGAATTTTGAAAAAAGATAAAACAATTGAGGATGTTGTTGAAGCATCTGATCAGCTGAATTTGAAATCGTTATCTAAATTGGTGACAAAATATTACATCTGTTTCCCAAAACAACTTATCTAAAATTAACATTTAAAATCTATTTTTTATATTTTTGTCGCAATGAAATTTACAGCAGAACAAATAGCAGGAATTTTAGAAGGAGAAGTTGTTGGGAATCCCAATGCAGAAGTTTCTCGGTTATCTAAAATCGAAGAAGGCGAGGAAGGTTCACTTACTTTTTTGGCTAATCCTAAATATATCAACTACATATATACCACAAGAGCTTCAGTAACGATTGTTAATGATAGCTTTGTGCCTGAGCAGGAAGTTACCACAACTTTAATAAAAGTAGAGGATGCTTATGCTTCCTTTTCGAAACTTTTGCATTTTTACAATCAGGTTAAATTGAATAAAACCGGAATAGAAGCGCAGTCTTTTATGTCTGAAGGAACTAAATATGGCGAAAATCTATACTTGGGAAGCTTTAGTTATATTGGGCAAAATGTAGTTTTGGGCGATAACGTAAAAATATATCCAAACAGTTTTATTGGCGATAATGTTGTTATTGGCGATAATGTATATATTTTTGCAGGCGCTAAAATTTATTCTGAAACTATAATTGGAAACAATTGTACTATTCATTCGGGAACTATTATTGGTGCCGATGGTTTTGGTTTTGTTCCGGATGAAAAAGGGGAATATAGTAAAGTACCGCAAATTGGCAATGTTATTATTGAAGATAATGTAGATATTGGTGCTAATACTACAATCGACAGAGCAACTCTTGGTTCTACAATTATTAGAAAAGGAGTTAAATTAGACAATCAAATTCAGATTGCCCATAATGTAGAAATTGGTAAAAATACTGTAATTGCGGCGCAATCAGGTGTGGCTGGCTCTACAAAAATTGGAGAAAACTGTATGATTGGCGGGCAAGTTGGTATCGCAGGCCATTTGATTATAGGTAATAATGTCAGATTGCAGGCTCAATCAGGAGTAGCACGAAACATTAAAGATGATGAAATTTTACAAGGCTCACCATCGCTTGGATATAGTGATTTTAATAAATCGTATGTTCATTTCAGGAATCTGCCTAAAATTGTGGCCGAAATGGATGAATTAAAGAAACAAATAATAAACCCAAAAAATGGAAATAATGGTTAAACAGAAGACCATCAAAAATGAAATTTCACTAACAGGCGTTGGATTACATACTGGGAAAGAAGTTACAATGACTTTTAAACCAGCTCCAATTAATAATGGTTTCACTTTTGTAAGAGTAGATTTGCAAGGTCAACCAGTCATTGAGGCTGATGCTAATTATGTTGTTAACACGCAAAGAGGTACTAATTTAGAAAAATTAGGTGTAAAAATTCAAACACCAGAACACGTTTTAGCTGCTTTAGTTGGATGTGATTTGGATAATATTATTATTGAATTAAACGCTTCTGAGCTTCCAATTATGGATGGTTCTTCAAAATACTTTGTTGAAGCAATTGAAAATGCGGGAATTGAAGAACAAGATGCTAAACGTAATGTTTATGTAGTAAAAGAAGTTATTTCGTTTACTGATGAAACTACCGGAAGCGAGATCTTGGTTATGCCAAGTGATGATTATCAAGTAACTGCAATGGTTGATTTTGGTACTAAAGTTTTAGGTACTCAAAATGCAACTATGAAAAGTATAGCCGATTTTAAAGAAGAAATCGCTAATTCAAGAACTTTTAGTTTCTTACACGAGTTAGAGTCTCTTTTAGAAAACGGATTAATTAAAGGTGGAGATTTAAATAATGCTATTGTATATGTAGATAAAGAAATATCTGATGCTACAATGGAGAATTTAAAGAAAGCCTTTGGGAAAGATAAAATCTCAGTTAAACCAAACGGAGTTTTAGATAACCTTACTTTACACTATCCAAACGAAGCTGCAAGACATAAATTATTAGATGTTGTTGGAGATTTATCTTTAATTGGAGTTAGAATTCAAGGAAAAATTATCGCTAACAAACCAGGACACTATGTAAATACACAGTTTGCCAAAAAATTAGCAAAAATCATCAAAATTGAACAAAGAAATCATGTGCCGGTTTACGATTTAAACCTGGAGCCATTGATGGATATTCATAAAATTATGGCTGTATTGCCACACAGACCTCCATTTTTATTAATTGATAGAATTATAGAAATGTCTGATAGTCATGTAGTGGGTATGAAAAATGTAACAATGAACGAAAATTTCTTCGTTGGACATTTTCCTGAAGCGCCAGTTATGCCAGGAGTTTTAATTGTTGAAGCAATGGCACAAACAGGAGGGATTTTGGTTTTAAGCACCGTTCCGGATCCTGAAAATTATTTGACATATTTCATGAAAATTGATAATGTTAAATTTAAACACAAAGTATTGCCTGGTGACACCTTAATTTTTAAGTGTGAATTGATTTCTCCTATCAGAAGAGGAATCTGTCATATGCAGGCAAATGCTTACGCAAACGGAAAATTAGTAACTGAGGCAGAATTAATGGCTCAAATTGCAAGAAAACAATAATAATTAAATCAATTTTATTGTTTACGTTTGTTGCCCAAATTAGATTATTTTAATTTTAAAATATAAAACATACAGATGAATCAACCATTAGCATATGTTCATCCCGGCGCCAAAATCGCTAAAAACGTTGTAATAGAGCCTTTTACAACAATTCACAATAATGTTATTATTGGTGATGGTACTTGGATTGGTTCAAATGTGACCATCATGGAAGGTGCTCGTATTGGTAAAAATTGTAATATTTTTCCAGGAGCTGTAATTTCTGCGGTGCCACAAGATTTAAAATTTGGCGGAGAAGACTCTCTTGCTATTATTGGAGACAATTGTACAATTAGAGAATGTGTTACAATCAATAGAGGTACAGTTGCATCTGGACAAACTATTTTAGGTAATAACTGTCTGGTTATGGCTTATGCGCATATTGCTCACGATTGTGAAATTGGTAATAATGCCATTATCGTAAACGGTGTTGCTTTGGCAGGTCACGTAGTTGTTGGTAATCACGCCGTAATTGGTGGTTTGGCGGCAATTCACCAATTTATTCATATTGGAGATCACGCAATGATTTCTGGTGGATCTCTAGTTAGAAAAGATGTTCCTCCATATACAAAAGCGGCAAAAGAGCCGTTATCATACGTAGGAATTAATTCAGTTGGTTTAAGAAGAAGAGGTTTTAGTACTGAGAAAATCAGAGAAATTCAGGAAATTTACAGAATTTTATACCAAAAGAATTACAATACAACACAAGCTTTAAGTATTATTGAAGCTGAAATGGAAGCTACTCCTGAGAGAGATGAAATTCTTGATTTTATTAGAAATTCATCAAGAGGAATTATGAAAGGTTATTCAGGAAATTATTAGATAAAAGTTTAATCGTTTATTTGTTACTTCGTTAAGTCGAAAACAGGTAAACGATTTGACGATTAAACAAAATATTAAATAAATAAAGAACAAAAATGGCATCTACATCAGATATTAGAAACGGATTGTGTATTAAATTCAATCACGATATTTATAAAATCGTTGAATTTCTTCACGTAAAACCTGGAAAAGGTCCTGCTTTCGTAAGAACAAAATTAAGAAGTTTAACTACAGGAAGAGTATTAGATAATACATTTTCTGCAGGACATAAAATTGACGATGTGCGTGTTGAAACGCATAACTACCAGTTTTTATATGCTGAAGGAGATGAATTTCATTTTATGAATACAGAGTCTTTTGAGCAAATTTCTTTGAACAAAAACATCTTAGATGCTCCGGGATTATTGAAAGAAGGTACAAGTGTAATGGTTCAGGTAAATACTGAAACTGATTTGCCTTTATCAGTAGATATGCCATCTTCTGTAATTCTTGAAGTTACTTATGCTGAGCCGGGAGTAAAAGGAAATACAGCTACAAATGCTACAAAATCTGCTACGGTAGAAACTGGAGCAAGTGTAAACGTTCCGTTGTTTATTAACGAAGGTGATAAAATTAAAATTGATACAGCTTCAGGTTCTTACATGGAGCGTGTAAAAGAGTAGTTTGTCAATAAGATAATTTGTCAATGAGTCAATTAGAAAATTGATGCAACAGCAGAAATGAATAATTTTTATTTTCTAATTGACACATTTTCTAATTGACACATTCTCTAATTGACAAATTTTCTAATTATAAAATATGAAATTTCCAAAGATTCATTCTTTACAAGAAATTGCAAATTTGCTTAATTGCGAATTTATTGGTGACCAAAACTTTCCGGTTTTAGGCATGAACGAAATACATGTTGTTGAGCCTGGAGATATAGTTTTTGTAGACCATCCTAAATATTACGACAAAGCTTTACAATCGGCTGCGACTATTGTTTTGATTAACAAAAAAGTAGATTGTCCAGAAGGTAAAGCGCTTCTGATTTCTGATGATCCTTTCAGAGATTTTAATACTCTAACCAAACATTTTAGACCTTTTCAGGCAACAAATGTATCTATTGCTCTTTCTGCAACTATTGGAGAAGGAACTGTAATTCAGCCTAATTGTTTTGTTGGAAACAACGTTACAATTGGTAAAAATTGTGTGATACATCCTAATGTTACTATTTACGATCATACCGTAATTGGAGATAATGTAATGATTCATGCGGGAACTATTTTAGGTGCTGATGCATTTTATTATAAAAAACGTCCGGATGGCTTTGATCAGTTAATTTCTGGCGGAAGAGTTGTAATTGAAGATAATGTTGGTATTGGTGCGCTTTGTACTATTGATAAAGGCGTAACCGGTGATACAACAATTGGTGAAGGAACAAAATTGGACAATCAGGTGCATGTTGGACATGATACTGTGATTGGAAAAAAATGTTTAATTGCTTCACAAACAGGTATTGCAGGTTGTGTTGTTATTGAAGACGAAGTTACAATCTGGGGACAAGTAGGGACAACCAGCGGAATCACAATAGGAGCGAAGGCTGTTATTATGGGGCAAACTGGTGTTACTAAATCGGTAGAAGGAGGGAAATCTTATTTTGGAACTCCAATCGAAGAATCAAGAGAAAAGCTAAAACAATTAGCTAACATCAAAAAGATTCCTGAAATTTTAAATAAATTGAAATAATATGTCTATTAAAGAATTTGTTCAAAAATTTTACAAGTCAGATGCCTTAATTGATAGCGAAATCATGAAAACTTATTTACATCCTGATGTAAAGTTAGATTGGAATAGCACTAAAGGCCTGATAGAGATGGATTATAATTCGATGTTGGATATGGCAAATGAACTAAGCCGTGCTTATGTGCGTTCTAAGGTCAGAATAAGCCATATTCTTGCTGAAGAAGACTTGGTTTCAATACGTTATTCTCATTTTGTAAAAACGATTGAAAACCCAAGAGAAGAGATGTTATTGGCCCATTTTTCTACTATTTGGCAAATAAAAGACGACAAATTATATCGTGGTTATCAAATGAGTCAATTTTCTTAATTTTTTTGAAGACAAAAAGGTTAAAATACGTTACAAAACCTTACTTTTGCATCACAATTTTAAAAACTACATAAAATATATATCATGAGTGTTTTAGTTAATAAAGATTCCAAAATAATTGTTCAAGGATTTACAGGAAGCGAAGGAACTTTCCACGCTTCTCAAATGATTGAGTACGGTACTAATGTTGTTGGTGGTGTTACTCCGGGAAAAGGAGGAACTAGCCATTTAGATCGTCCGGTTTTTAACACAGTAAAAGATGCTGTTGATCAAGCTGGAGCTGATACATCTATTATTTTTGTACCACCAGCTTTTGCTGCTGATGCAATTATGGAAGCTGCTGACGCTGGAATTAAAGTAATTATTGCTATTACAGAAGGAATTCCTGTAGCAGATATGATTAAAGCAAATAATTATGTTAAAGAAAGAAATTCTAGATTAATTGGACCAAACTGTCCAGGAGTTATTACTCCGGGTGAAGCTAAAGTTGGTATTATGCCAGGTTTCGTTTTCAAAAAAGGTACAGTTGGAATCGTTTCTAAATCAGGAACTTTAACTTACGAAGCTGCTGACCAAGTTGTAAAACAAGGTTTAGGAATCACTACAGCTATTGGTATTGGTGGAGATCCAATTATTGGAACTACAACTAAAGAAGCTGTTGAATTATTAATGAACGATCCAGAAACTGAAATCATCATTATGATTGGTGAAATTGGTGGTCAACTTGAAGCTGATGCTGCAAGATGGGTAAGAGCTGATGGTAACCGTAAACCAGTTGTTGGTTTTATCGCTGGAGAAACTGCTCCTGCTGGTAGAACAATGGGTCACGCAGGTGCTATCGTTGGAGGTTCTGATGATACTGCTGCTGCTAAAAAACAAATTATGAGAGACAACGGAATTCACGTTGTTGATTCACCAGCTGAAATTGGCAAAAAAGTAAAAGAAGTACTTGGATAATCTCCAGTATTCAAAATAAAAAATTCCAAAAAAAGTCTCAATATTTTGTTGAGACTTTTTTACATTTTTAAAATGATTGGAATTTAATTTAAAACTTAGCGACTCAGATTCTCAGAACCTTAGAAGCTTAAAAAAAAGAAATATGTACAAAGAATTAGAAAAGTTTAAAGTAAGCAATAGTTTTACTTTTACAATCGAAGATAGTTTAGAACAAACTTGTAATGCACCGGAATCTGGCGCAGGAGTTTTTGTGGTTTATGCTGTTGAAGGAGATGCAAAAGAATTAATCATGGTAGGTTCTACAGGAACTGTTCAGAATGATGGAACTTTAAAAAGCAAAAATGGTGGTTTATATGATAAAATCGTAAACGGACATCAATTTGCAAAAACTGGAAGAAAATATTCTTGGCCAGCACAAATGAAATTAGAAAATATTCAAGCTCTTGAAGTAGTTTGGTATGAAACTTTTAATGCTGATGTAAAAGGAATTCCTACTACTGTTGAAGGACAAATTTTGCAAAATTTCTTAGATGAAAATGCAAGATTACCAAGATGGAATGTAGCATTCTAGGAATTAGTTTTAGCTAAAAAATATCAAAAGCCTTACTATTTAGTAAGGCTTTTTTTTTGTCTTATTCGGATTTTATCTGGGACTTTTTTGTTTGATTCTAAATAGATTTCTCGTTCATTTTTTGCAAACGAAGCGTGCTGATATATTTTAAATGTTAAAAAATGAAGCCGAAAAGTATGGTGATAAAATCTGACAATTATAATATTTTTTTAAGTATTTGCATTTTTTTTATTTGACGTAATGCCTAATTAAATCAGGCAAAAGAGGTGGTTTCTGTGTTAGGAAACGATCTCTTTTGTGTAAAAAAATTGGTTTTGAAAATTTGCTTTTATATATTTATCGCACAGATGTAGGGAATAATGTTAAAAAACTGTATTCTTTATGTTAAAACCAATGTCATATTTTCAGGAATTCTGCCTCAAATTAAATTATGAAAACGTCAACTTTAGAATTCGGCACCTTTGATGATAGTACCCTTTGGACTAATCTAAAAGAGGGCGATGAAAAATCATTCTCCATGTTATTTGAGAGATATTATGCAGATTTGGTGGGCTACGGAAATTCACTTTCTCCCTATCATGAAAAAGTACAGGATTGTATTCAGGATGTTTTTACAGATATCTGGGTTTACCGCAATTCATTGCAACATTCAGTGGTTGTAAAAGCGTATTTATTATCAAGCGTGCGTAAACGAATTGCACGATTGCATGAGCGCGATCATATTTTTAGAAAAGCAACAAATACAGATTCTATTGCATTTTTGCTAGAGTTTTCTGTAGAGCATGAACTTATAGACGATGATTATGCTACTAAAGAGAAAGTTACTTATTTGAACAAATTATTAAATGATTTACCGCCACGCCAGAAAGAAGCTTTGTATTTAAGATATCATCAAGGATTGGCAGTAGAAGAAATTGCCGCAATGCTTGATGTAAATTATCAATCGGCGAGTAATTTATTGTACCGTGGTTTACTTGCGCTTCGCAAAGAATGGAAGGGTAGTTTTTCTTTATTTCTGTTACTATCTTCAAGTACTTTTTAATTTTATTTAAAAAAATATAAAAAAAATCACAATTTAGTGAGTATATAATCAGAGAGCTGTCCTCTATGTTTTTGTAACCTTATTTTTAGATGCAAAAACGTAATAGATATACCGAAATAGAAGACTTCTTATCTGACGAATCATTCCAGTCCTGGATTTTATTAAAAATCGACAATGATGGTTGGGAAGAATGGACTTTAGAAAGTCAGCAACGTGCAAAGTTAGTCGAAGACGCAAGGCACTTATTGTTGGCGATGAAAGTTCCGGATTCAAAATTATCAACTTCAGATATTCGCAGAGCGTTAGAAACGACTTGGCTGAAAATCGAAGAAAAAGAAAATCAAAAAGATTTACCTGAAAATTCAAACACAAAATTCCTAAGAAAATGTTTTCTTAACGGAGTTGCTGCAACTTTAATTTTTGGATTAATATCAATTTGGTTTTATAAAAATCATTTTCAAACAGATAATAAAGTTGTTACCTACAAAGAACTTATCGATGAAAATAGTGAAGGATTAGTCGAGCAGACTAATAATTCTGACAAACCGCAAATCATTACATTATCTGATGGCAGCTCGGTTTTGTTACAGCCAAATAGTAAATTAAGTTACCCTAAAATCTTTACCGGAAACGAAAGAAAGGTGTATTTATCCGGCGAAGGTTTCTTTGAAATTAGTAAAAATCCTAAAAAACCTTTTTACGTTTATGCAAACGAGATTGTGACAAAGGTGGTTGGGACTAGTTTTAGAGTTAAAGCTTATTCTGATCAACCTGATGTCGAAGTTCTTGTTCGCACCGGTAAAGTTAAGGTTAAGTCTAATGAAATGATTTCAAAATCAGATCAAGAAGAAATAGTTTTACTTCCCAATCAAGCATTACGATTTGTGCGTAATGATCTAAAGTTTAATAAAATTACAAATATTACTCAGGATGTTGCACTTGCTAAAAGCGTTGGAAACATTGAACAGCTAAGCTTTGAGTTTAGCGATATTCCGGTTTCTCAGATTTTTGAAACAATTGAGCAGGCATATTTAGTAGATATTGATTATCCTAAAGACAAATTAAAAGATTGTCATCTCACTACTTCACTAAGTGACCAGCCTTTGACAGAAAAATTAAAAATTGTGTGTAAAAGTATTGGGAATAACACCAGTTTTGAAATGAACGGTAATCAAATCATCATTACCTCGGAGGGCTGTAATTAAATTGATATGTATAACTGTAATTATACAAGAAATTAGTATCTCTGAAAAAATAATATTTTGAAGTAAATTCTTTCTTTTTTTTTGATAGTAGTGTAATTTATTTCTTTTGAAAACAAACCAAAACCAAAGTATAAACCAAACCAAAACCAAACCAAACCTAAAAAAGCCTATGTGAAAGATAATGTATAAAAAAAAGTGTCGAAATGCTGTAACATATTCGACACTTGTAAAATTGAATTGCTCTCTGTAAAGAGTAATTCATAATGTTTCTTAGAATACACTCGAATCAGTATTAATCAAAACAAACCAAAATTATGAAAAAACCAGTTGTTAAACAACGATTACTCCATCGAATCATGAAAATAACACTATTTCAGTTTGTCCTGGCACTTGTATTTTCAAGTGTTGCAATGGCAAACGATGTAAATGGGCAAAAAAAATTAGATACTAAAGTCACAATTACAGTTGAAAATTTGACTTTGGATAATGCATTATCTAAAATTGAAAAGTCTGCACACGTAAAATTTTCTTATAATTCCAGATTACCGCAATTAAATCAGAAAGTGAGTATTGAGGCTAATGAGGAAACATTGTCTAGTATTTTAAACAGAGTTTTAATTCCGTTTAATATCACATATTCAGAAGTTAGCAATCAGATTATTTTGCAAAAGAATGTTGTAAATCCATTTGCAAACACAGATAATCACGATTCATTATTTGAAATTTTAACTGCAGGTCCAACTATTAAAGGAAAAGTGACTGATGCAGGAGGAAACCCTTTGCCTGGAGCAACGGTAATGGCAAAAGGAAGCAAAGTAGCTGTTTTAACTGATTTCGACGGTAATTTTACTATCGATATGCCAACAAATAGCGATAAACTTATCATTTCTTATGTAGGTATGGAGACAAAAGAAATTGGTATAAGCAATATTACACCAACTGTTGTTTTGAGTGAAGTAGGACAAAACTTAAAAGAAGTCGTAGTAACTACAGGATATGAAAAAACTTCTAAAAGAACATTTACAGGAGCTATCAGTAAAATTTCAGGTGCTGAATTAAAAGTTGATGGAGTAGTAGATGTAAGTAGAATGATCGAAGGAAAAGCGGCAGGGGTAACTGTTCAAAACGTAACAGGAACATTTGGTACTGCGCCAAAAATCACAGTTCGTGGATCTTCTTCTATTTTTGGAGACACAAAACCTTTATGGGTAATTGATGGTGTTGTACAAGAAGACATTATCAATTTATCATTTGCTGATTTGGCTTCAGGTAACTCTTCAACTTTGTTGAGTTCATCAGTTGCAGGATTAAACGCAAATGATATTCAAAGTATTGAAATTCTTAAAGATGCTTCTGCAACTTCTATTTACGGATCAAGATCTTTAAACGGAGTTGTGGTTGTAACTACAAAACAAGGACGTAGAGATTCACCATTAAAAGTGAGTTATTCATTAGAACAAACTGTTAGATCGGTTCCTAATTATAGCCAATACGATATTTTGAATTCTCAGGAATCAATGAGTATTTTCAAAGAAATGGAATCTAAAGGATATCTTGATTTACCATCAACAGTAAACGGAAGATACGGTGGAGCTTACAATATTTTAGGAAGAGCAATCAATACTTACGATCCGGCAACTGGTGGTTATTTAGTTAACAATGATCCGGTTAGCAGAAATAACTTTTTGAAAAAATATGAGTTAGCAAATACAGATTGGTTTAGTGTATTATTTAGACCTTCTATGACACAAAACCACTCTTTGAGTTTTTCTGGTGGAGGAAAAAACAATACATTTTATGCCTCTTTAGGTTATTACACAGATCCGGGATGGACTGTTGCTGATGATGTAAAGCAAATTTCATCAAATATCAAAGGAACATTTTTTATCAATGATAAATTGAATGTTACTTTATCAACATTGGCTTCTGTACGTGATCAAGGTGCGCCTGGAAGTTATGAAAGCGAAAAAGATGCCGTTTTTGGAAAAGTAACACGTGATTTCGATATCAATCCATTTAATTATGTATTGAATACAAGTAGAACTTTAAGACCATACGATGAAAATGGAAATTTAGAGTATTACAGAAATAACTGGGCTAAGATGAATATCATCAATGAGTTGAAGAATAACTACATGGAAATTGAAGTAAAAGATATTCGTTTTCAATTGGATTTAGATTACAAAATAAACCCACATTTAACTTACAATCTTACTGGTTCTGCTCGTTATGCTAACACTAGCCGTGAGCATAAAATTCTTGAAGGTTCAAACGTTGTTGGAGCTTACAAAGCTGGTACGCCAGATGGTGAAGATGGAGTGAATACATTGGTTAGAGATGATAATATCTTTTTATACCAAAATCCTAATGATTTAACGGCTCCTAAAGTTTCAGTATTGCCAAATGGAGGTTTCTTGAGAAAATTCACAAATGATATGACTTCTTATAACTTAAGAAATAGTATTAGCTATAGAAATACATTGAATGAGAAACATGAATTAGAAGGTTTCTTTGGTACAGAGATGAGAGTTGTAGATAGAAGCAGTGATAATTTTACAGCTGCAGGTTTACAATATGATAGAGGTCTTACAGCTTTTACAGATCCAAGAATTATTGAAAAAATAATCAACGGTGGAGATTCTTATTATGGTTTTAATGAAGAAAAAGAAAGAACAGTTGGTTTCTTTGGAAAAGTAGGATATACTTATGATCGTCGTTATACAGCATCTGTTACAGGTCGTTATGATGGATCAAACAGACAAGGAAACAGTGATTCTTCAAGATGGTTGCCAACTTATACTTTTAGTGGTAAATGGAATGTTACTGAAGAAAAATTCATGAAAGATGTTACTTCTGTAAACAATTTAGCTTTAAGAGGATCATACGGACTTACTGCAACTGCAGGACCGGCAACAAACTCATTAGCTATTTACAAAAGTTTTATCACAGATCGTTTTAGTCTTGATGACAGAGAATCGGGAATTAGTATCGACGAATTGCAAAATGGAGATTTAACATGGGAAAAACAATTTGAGACTAACTTAGGTGTAGATCTTGGAATGTTTAACAACAGATTGCAATTAACAACAGATATTTACCGTCGTAAAGCATTTGACTTGGTTGATTACGTAATTACTTCAGGAATTGGAGGACAAAGAGTTAGACAAGGAAACAATGCAGACATGGAAACTAAAGGTTTGGAGATTGGAGTTACAGGAAAAATCCTTGATTTGCAAAACTTCAAATGGTCATCAACTGTAAACTTTTCTGTTTATTCACAAAAAATTACAAGATTAGAAAACACACCAACTGTTTTTGATTTAGTAGATCCAAATGGAGGAAACACAATTGGACACCCTAGAAATTCAATATATTCATACCAATTTACAGGTTTGAACAATCAAGGATTGCCAACTTTTGTTATGCCTGAAGGAGAAACTGATAATATTACAGGAGCTAATTTTCAAGATAATTTAGATGTAACTAAATATTTGAAATATGAAGGATCTATTGAGCCAAATAAATCTCTAGGTTGGGCTAATACATTTACATACAAAAATTGGTCACTTTATGTATTCTTCGTTGGATCGGCAGGTAATAAAGTACGTTTAAACCCAATTTATGATAGTACTTATGATGATTTAACAGTTTTCACAAAAGATTTCACTAATCGTTGGATCAACCCTGGAGATGAGCAATATACTAATGTACCGGTTATTGCAGACAGACGTTTGAATGCTAATTATGGTGGAGAACGTACATTGGCAAGAGCTTACAATACTTACAACTATTCAGATGTACGTATTGCAGATGGTGACTTTGTTAGATTAAAGAATATTTCATTGAGTTGGGAATTTCCAAAAGATTTCAAGAAAAAGTTAGGATTAAGCACATTTACCTTAAAAGGATCAGCTGTTAATCCTTGGTTACTTTACTCAGACAAAAGATTAAATGGTCAGGATCCTGAGTTCCGTAATTCTGGAGGAGTTGCTTTACCGGTAACATCTCAATATACTTTTACTTTAAACCTTTCATTATAATAGCTAAAATTATGAAAACATTAAAAATAACATTATCCCTACTGATACTTATATGTATTACTAGCTGTGATGATTTCCTTTCGGAAAAACCAGACAATAGAACAGAAATTGATACTCCGGATAAAATAGCTGAAATATTAGTAAACGCCTATCCACAAATAAGTTATTTTGATATTGCTGAGACAATGTCAGATAATGTTTTTGATAGTGGTATGGTACAAACCCTACTTAAAAACGAGCAAAATTATAACTGGGAAATTCAAACAGAAACGGCTGATATTGATACTCAGGCTACGTATTGGGATGCTTGTTATAGAGCTATTGCGCATGCAAACACAGCTTTAGAAGCAATCGATAAATTAGGTAATACATCAAGTCTTAATCCTCAAAGAGGAGAGGCATTATTAGCCAGAGCATATTCTCATTTTATGTTGGTTTCATTTTGGTCTAAACGTTATGATCCGGCGACAGCAAGTAAAGATTTAGGGATTCCTTATGTTACAAAACCTGAAACCCAATTAGTAACTAAATATACTCGTAACACAGTAGCTGAAGTTTATGCTTTAATTGAAAAAGACCTTGAAGAAGGTTTAAAATTGGTAACCAATGATTATAAAGAAGTAAAATTTCATTTTAACAAAGATGCTGCAAAAGCTTTTGCCAGTAGATTTTATTTAATAAAAGGAGATTGGGACAGAGTAATTGCTTTATCGGATGATTTAGGAACAAAACCAGTTGGAAAATTAAGAGATTTTGCATCGTATGATCTTTTAAGTGTTGATGATCAAAGAATTGCTTACGCAAGTAGTACTGCGAATACAAATTTATTAATAGTATCTCCAAATTCTATTGTGGCCAGATCACGTTCAAACAGATTTTATCTTTCAGGAGATAGATATCAGGATATATTTGGACCATCTACCAGCTTATTTGGAAAATCATGGCTTTATAATTTTTATTCCTCAAATAGTAGTATAACAGTATTCCTTCCAAAGTTTTATGAGTATTTTAAATATACAAACGTAACAGCTGGAATTGGAGAGCCATATACGGCAGAAGTTTTATTGAGCAACGATGAGTTTTTCCTAAACCGTATTGAAGCACATGTAATGAAAGGACAAACGGCTCTTGCAAATGAAGAACTTGAATATTTCTTGTCTACCAGAACTGTAGGTTATAATGCTACAACAGATAAGGTGACGGAAGCAAAAGTAGTAGCAAAATATCCTGTAATTGATAATGAGTACACGCCGTTTTATACCTTGACGCCAGTACAAACATCGTATGTTAAAGCTCTTGCTGAAACAAGACGTAGAGATTTTGTACACGAAGGAATGAGATGGTTTGATGTTAAACGTTTCAACATTGTGGTGAACCACGAGACTATAAACAAACCAGTTAACACTTTAGTAAAAGACGATAACCGTAGAGCTTTGCAAATACCGCTTCACGCATCAAATACAGGTGTTGAATTAAATCCTAGATAATAACTTTAAGACAAGATTTATGAAATTATCAAAATACTATAAAATAGCAGGAGCGCTTTTATTAATAATAACATTAGTTTCTTGCGCTCACGAAGATCAGCCGGGAGAAAGTCAATTAGATTTTACAAGGCCAAATCAAACAACATTAGACAGTTGGATCACGACTAATTATTTGAATCCATACAACATTAATGTTCAGTACAAATGGAATCAAAATACTGTAGACAATAGTCGATTTTTATTTCCTCCGTTAGTAGAAAAAGTACAACCAGCGCTTGAAATTGTTCAAAAAATCTGGTTAGACAGTTACGCAAAAATCGGTGGAGCAGATTTTGTTAAAATAATTGCGCCAAGAGAGATTGTTCTTGTTGGAGGTGTAAACCTTAATAGCGTAGGAACAAAAACTCTGGGTTTAGCCGAAGGAGGACAGCGTGTTACCTTGTTTGAAACAGACTATATCGAGCAAACAAATCGTGCAAATGTTACACAATTTATACACACGATTCAGCACGAGTATATTCATATTTTGAATCAGCACAAACCTTATGACGAAAAATCCTGGGCAAAAATTACACCAGTAGGATATACAGCAGACTGGTACAATTACACTGTTCCGGTATCAAATGAAATTGGTTTTATTACCAGTTACGCCAGATCAAATATCAATGAAGATTTTGCCGAAACAGCATCAGTTATATTGATATCTTCTAAAGCTGATTATGCTGCTTTTTTAGCGGCAATTAAAAGTCCAACAGCTTTATTTGCTTTGAAAGCAAAAGAAGCATTAGTAGTAAAATATTTTAAAGATGCTTTCAATATGGATTTTTATGCCTTAAGAGATGAAGCTGAAAAAAATACTACCGCTGTAATTAACAAATAAATAAAAGTATTATGAAAGTAAAAAACATATCAAAATACTTATTTGCAGTGTTATTAGCATTGCAGGTAAGCAGCTGTAGTAATAATACAGACGCAGAACAATTATTTGATCAAACACCCACAGAGCGTCTAAATGCTCAAAAATCAGAATTAAAAGACGCACTTCTTTCTTCACCGTTTGGTTGGAAATTAGTTTATTTTACAAATAATACTATTTTGGGGGGGTATACGCATTTATTCAAATTTGCTCAGGACGGAACAGTAGAAATGGCATCTGATTTTGATGACGATACAGCTGTTTATAAAAGCGAATACGAAGTTCAGTTAGGAAGTACAGTAAGTTTGACTTTTACAACTAAAAACAGAATACATCTTTTGTCAGAATCAGATAATTATCCAATTCCGGCGCTACGTAGTAAAGGATATTTAGGAGATTTTCAGTTTTTGTATTACGGACAAGAAAATGGTGAAATCGTTTTTAGAACCAATAGAACCGCTACAGAGCTGCGTTTTGTAAAAGCAACAGCCGAAGATTGGGCAGATTTACCTAAAAATCTTGTAATGGAGCAAAATGTTATAGGTGCTGCAACAAGACCATTGTTTAGATTGTTAGAAACTAATGACGGTACAAACACGCATCAGCTTGATTTTGCTTTTAGTCCGGTAACTCGTTTTGCAGATGCAAATTCTATCGAGGCAGGATATTCAGTAAGTTATAATATGGGTGTTGGTTACACGCCAACCGGTATTATAGTAAGTCCTGCGCTAGAAGTAGGCAGTCAAAAATTAACTGCATTTGTCTACGATGATGCGACAGGAAATTTTACAGCTACAGGAACAGGTGGAGTTAGCGCAACAATAAAATATTCTACCAAACCTCTTGTTTTAACAGATGATTATAAACTGTTATTACCAGGAAGCGGTAATAATGTTTATGCATACATTTATAATACAACAAAAGCAGAGAAAGCAAATTCTCCATTATTTCTTTCTTTGTTAGCAAATGCAGAAGCAGGCGCAGGAGCTGGTATAATGATAACGAGAATACAACCTTGGTTTAATAATGCCGACGGATCAAGCTATATTGAGTATAGATTTGCTGCCGTGACTAACCCAGCCGTGACAATTGCCAGAAGATATCATTATTTTACTCCAACAGCAGATGCAGTGAAAAAAATAGTTACACTGACTCCGGGTGTTTGGAAATCAAGTACAGCAGTTGGGGCACCTACAATAGCGACTCCATCATTCTTAAAAGCACTTGACGACGAGTTTATGAATCCTCAAGGCTTATATTTTGCAAGGACTCCGGTTTCGGGTTATACCGCTTATACATTTACGAGTACAACAACCCCATTTAGAATGGTTGCATACTCATTTCAGTAAACTTTTTTTAGTTTGTTTTTAGTTTTGGAAAAAAGCGACTCAATTTGAGTCGCTTTTTTAAAATTAGAAAATTAAAACATCTTGGTCTTTACAATTAATCTAAAGATTCTTGTTGGACAACGAATTCAAATGGTAATCACCATGTTGAAACATTGAAATAAATTTAAATTTTTAAAGACTATAATGAAAGAATATATCACACCAATAAATGTTTTTTTCTTTTTTTGGGGCTTGGTGCTTTTAGCTATATCAGAATTTTATTATGAGTATTTGAGATATTATTTATACCTCTCAAATGCAATTATAATTCCTGTAATGATAGTAAGCCTTATAAAACAAAGAAAAAAAGATAAGTTAAATGATACTATGGAATTTCGTTTTGCGATGTACAGAATACTGATTATGGCATTAATGTTAGTAATCTTTTTTGTTATAACGAGACAAAATCATATATAAGCAGCTTAGTATAAATGAAACACAAATTCTTGTATTTTTATAATTGAATATAAAATGATTACATATTTGTTAAACTTGAAATCAGGCAAATACAAAAGAAATGAGAAACAATACGCAGAATATCCTACAACAGTTTTAAAAACACTTTTAAGTTTTTCAAAAGTTGAAGTATTAGACAGAGAAGAACAAATAAATATATTTGGTAAAGGACACTTTTATCAAGATACTAAGTGTTTGGTTTATGATCCTCCAAGTACAGATTCTCTTCGAATTTCTTAATTAATTCAAGTTGATAGTTTAAGCCAGATTAGGCATTAGAAAATTACTAAATCACAACTGATTGATTTTTAAGCAATTGTTTCTTTTTGTTCCATCGGAACATTTCATCGGTAGACCAGTAATAATGCGTTTTTTTACGTTCCGTAGGAACGTTTGCTTCATAATCAATGTATATATGAACATACAATTCATCAAACATCCCCAAGGGATGATATCAAATCGTAAACATTTTTTTCTACTACCAATGAAATGTTCCGATGGAACAAAAAAACAGTAAAATATCTAATGTATAATCTGGCTTAAACTAGTAACTTGAATTAATTATTTGATGATTATCATAAAGTAAATTAAAGTTAACAAGCAGTTTAATAGTTTGTTACTGATTATAGAAAAAATATTTGTTAAGCCGTTTCAGAATTTTGAAACGGTTTTTTTTATTCTTTTTAGTTTTAAACAAGCGTCGATCTTCATAAATTATACTATTGTTATTTTTTTAAAAAGGGAATTATCATATATTTGACAAGTCATTCATAGCCCTGATAACAGCGGTATCCTTTTTATCCGCTTTCTGCGGATGAGAAGATACAAGCGGATAGCAGGAATAGCTACAAATAATATTAAAATTAATTTTGAATATGAAATTACTAGAAGGAAAAGTTGCCATTATTACGGGCGCTAGTCGTGGAATTGGAAGAGGAATCGCTGAAGTTTTTGCTAAACACGGTGCAAACGTTGCTTTTACATACAGCTCATCTGTAGCATCTGCCGAAGCTTTAGAAGCTGAGTTGAACAGTTTAGGAGTTAAAGCAAAAGGATACCAATCAAATGCGGCCGATTTTAATGAAGCTCAAACTTTTGTTGATGCTGTTTTGGCTGATTTTGGAACAGTTGATATTTTAATTAACAATGCCGGAATCACAAAAGATAATTTATTAATGCGTATGTCTGAGGCTGATTTTGACCAAGTTATTGATGTCAATTTAAAGTCAGTATTTAATATGACAAAAGCAATTCAAAAAACTTTCTTAAAACAACGTGCAGGTTCTATCATCAATATTAGTTCTGTAGTAGGAGTATCAGGAAACGCTGGACAAACTAACTACGCAGCGTCTAAAGCAGGTGCAATTGGTTTTACAAAATCAGTAGCATTAGAGTTAGGTTCACGTAATATTCGTTGTAATGCAATTGCTCCGGGGTTTATTGAAACCGAAATGACAGCAAAATTACCAGAAGATGTAGTAAAAGGTTGGAGAGACGGAATTCCGTTGAAACGCGGAGGAACAGTAGAAGATGTAGCTAATGCTTGTCTTTTCCTTGCTTCAGACATGAGTGCATACGTTACAGGACAAGTCCTTAATGTTTGCGGAGGAATGTTAACCTAAGGAACTGAGGTTCTGAGTTGCAAAAAGGTTCAAAGTTTATTTGGAGCTTTGAGTTATTATCTTCCAATCACTAAACTATAAATATGACTACAAACACGATTCTATTATTATTACTATCATTAGTAATAGCGGGTGGTTTGTCGTATTTTCAATATTTTTTTAAAGCCAAAAACAAATCCAATGTGATTTGGTTTTTGGCTTTTTTACGTTTTTTAGCCATTTTTGGACTATTGTTATTATTGATAAACCCAATAATGACCAAAAACTCACTTGAGATTACCAAAACGCCATTGGCAATTGCGGTCGACAACTCAAGTTCGATTTCTGTTTTAAAATCGGATAAAAAAGTTACCGAATTATATCAGAAACTAATTTCGAATCCTGCTCTTAAAGAGAAATTTGAAATTCAATCTTACCAGTTTGATGCAAATTTTAAACCCTCAGATAAATTTGATTTTAAAGGAAAACAAACCAATCTGGACGAAGTTGCCAAGAATCTAAAAAGCATCAATAAAAACCTGATTTTCCCAACGGTTATAATTACTGACGGAAATCAAACTACAGGAAACGATTATGTATATCGTTTTGATCCTGTTAATAAAGTTTATCCTTTGGTTGTGGGAGATACAACCACGTTTCTGGATTTAAAAATCAATCAGTTAAACGTAAATAAATACGCTTTTCATAAAAATAAATTTCCTGTTGAAGTTTTTCTTCAATATTCCGGAGACAAAACCACAAATGCCGATTTCACAATTTCGCAAGGAAGTACAATTGTAGCCAGAGAGAAAGTTTCTTTTTCGCCTTCTAAAAAAACAGCTACTTTAGATTTGCTTTTACCGGCAGACAAAGTTGGATTGCAAGTTTATAAAGCCAGTATTTCATCTAATGTAAAAGAGAAAAACAGTTATAATAATATCAAGAATTTTGCAGTAGAAGTTATAGATCAAAAGTCGACAATTGCGATCGTTTCGTCTATAAATCATCCGGATATCGCAGCATTAAAACGTTCGATAGAAGTTAATGCACAACGTAAAGTAATTTTGGTTAAACCAAATGATATTAGTCAGTTACAAGATGTTTCGGTTTTAGTTTTATATCAGCCAACAACAGCATTTAAGGCAATTTTTGACAACAATAAATTAGCAGGAACAAACACTTTTATTATCACTGGAAGCAACACCGATTTTAATTTTCTAAACCAAAAACAAAACAGTTTAGAATTTAAAATGAGCGGACAAATTGAAGATTATTTATCTGAATTTCAATCGCAGTTTAATTTGTTTGCAATAGATAATATTGGTTTTGAAAGTTTTCCGCCATTGCAAAATTTATTCGGGACTGTTACCACAAAAGGGAATGTATCTGTTTTACTTTCGTCAAAAATCAGAAACGTTTCTACAAATGCACCTTTATTGGCTTTCGCCGAAAATCAAGGAAAAAGAACCGCTTTTCTTTTAGGAGAAAACAGTTGGAAATGGCGTTTGCAAAGTCATATCGACAATCAGTCTTTTGAAAAATATGATGTTTTTGTAGACAAAGTAATTCAATATTTAGCTTCGACAACTTCAAAGAAATCTTTGGTTGTAACACATGAAAGTTTTTATAATTCAGGAGAAGCAATTGTAATCAATGCACAATATTTTAATAAAAATTATGAGTTTGATGAAAAAGCCAGACTTACAATCACAGTTACAAATGCCGAAACGAAAGAAGCTAAAAACTACGATTTACTAAAAGGAAATAACTCTTTCTCCGTAAACCTGGATGGTTTATCAACCGGAAAATATAATTTTACCGTAAAAGAACTGAATACAAACACATCGTATTCAAGTCATTTTGAGATTTTGGATTTTGATATCGAAAAACAATTTGTAAATCCTGATGTTACAAAACTAAAACAACTAGCGCTCCAAACAAACGGAAAAGCATTTTTTGAAGATCAAGCTGATAATTTGATCAATACACTTCTTGAAAATAAGGAATACAAATCGATAGAGAAAAATATTTCGACCAAAACACCGTTAATTGATTGGGTTTGGTTACTAATTTTGATCGCTGTATTATTGACTACGGAATGGTTTGTTAGAAAATACAATGGATTGCTTTAGAAAAAGGGGCAAAGGTTCATAGGGACAAAGGTTTACTTAACTTCAAACATAATTAAATATATGCCTAATTCATTCAAAAGCAATAGTAAAGAAGATGTTGTTTTTAATAAGTTTAAAACACAACTTGAAAGCAAAGGCTTAACTATTGATTCTATTGATCAAGATGGATTTATTCTTGTAAACGTAGAAGAATCTGAATTAAAAGTAAGTTTAGATAATGTTAGACGTAATTACGAAAGAGATAATGATGATAGTTATATTACAGATTTAGTTAATACAATTGTTTCACATTCATCAAAAAAAGAAGATTGGGAGAGCATAAAAGATAAAATATACGTACAATTTTTCCCTAATGACTTTGAGTTTGAAAACCTGGTATATGAAAAGGTAACAAATGAATTTAGTAAAGTTTTTATGGTAAATACTAATAATAACTTTTCATTTATTTCTGATGATGATTTGATAGACTGGAACTTAGACTTAGAAGAACTAAAAAATCAAGTTGATTTAAATTTAGGTGCTTTTTTAGATAAAGTACAGATAGAGGTTGAAGATGTTGATAATCATAAACTAGGAATGATTGATATTGAGGAAGTCTGGCTTAAAAGCGCTTGTCTCTTTTCATCAAAAATTAAGGATTTAGTTAATAATAATATTGGTTTCCCATTTTACGCTGTTATTCCTGTGAGAGATTTTTGTTATATTTTTGGAGAGCAAGATTTTGAGTATTTTTCTGAACGTCTCGGTTCTGTTGTAGTTGAAGAATATGAGAAATCGGGATATCCAATTACAACTGAAATTTTGAAATTCTCAGAAAATGGAGTTGTAGCAATGGGAAAATATTAAATAATATATGGATTTCAGACTAAAAGTATTCTACACTGTCGCGCTCCGCTTAAACTTTACCAAAGCGGCAACGGAATTATATATCTCGCAGCCAGCGGTTTCTAAACACATTCAGGAATTAGAAGAAACTTATAAAACCAAGCTTTTTGAGCGAAATGGTTCTAAAATTGCGTTAACTCCCGCGGGAGAAATTCTCTTAAGACATACTAAGAATATTTTCGAAATCTACCGTGAAATCGACTTTGACATGAGTTCGTTTATTAACGAACGTCAGGGTTTATTGCGATTAGGAGCCAGTACAACAATTGCGCAATATCTTATTTCGCCTGTTTTGGCGCGTTTTCACCAAAAGCAAAAAGATATAAAAGTCAATTTGCTGAACGGAAATACAGAGCAAATCGAAAATGCTTTAATCAATAAAGAAATCGAAATTGGAATTGTTGAAGGGCAATCTAAGAATCAGTCCATTAAATATATTCCGTTCTTGAAAGACGAATTGGTTTTGGTTTGTAATACCAAGAATCCTTTGGTCAAGAAAAACGAAATTTCATTGGAAGATTTAAAAACAATGAAATTCATAACTCGCGAACGAGGTTCCGGAACACTTGAAGTTATAGAATTTGCATTGAAACAAATTGGTTTCAGAATAACCGATTTACAAATCGAAATGCAGTTAGGAAGTACAGAAAGTATAAAGTCGTATTTATTAAACTCTGATTGTTTTGCTTTTATGTCAATACACGCAGTTGATAAAGAACTTAAAAATAATGAGCTTATGGTTCTGGATGTAGAAAATTTATCTGTCGAAAGGTATTTTTACATCATAACCTTACTTGGTAAAACAGATTCTTTGTCAGAACTTTTTATTCAAAATATTTCGTCTTATTATAACTTGACGTTATAGCCGATTGCAATTTACGATTAGTGATTATGATATAAACGGCAGACCTTTGTAAAAGAAATATCAAATCAATTATTTTGAAAACGAAACAACATACAGCGTCACATTTATTCGAAGTTAATCTTTACATGCAACAGGCAATTTTTATTTTAATAATTGCTTTATGCTTATTTTCGATTATTTCTCCGCCAATTGCATTATTACTAGGAGTTATAATGGTGAACATTTTCGGAAATCCATTCGCAGAATTCAATAATAAAGCGATTACTTATTTATTGCAATTTTCAGTAATTGGTTTAGGTTTCGGAATGAATGCCACAAGCGCGCTTTCTGCCGGAAAAGAAGGTTTTCTATTGACTATATTTTCAATTTTCAGTACTTTAATATTAGGTACATTTTTAGGAAAATGGCTGAGAACTGATAAAAAAACTTCACATTTAATCTCTTGTGGAACTGCAATTTGCGGAGGAAGCGCCATTGCAGCTATTTCTCCTGTAATTAAATCAAACGAGAACCAAACTTCAATTGCTTTGGGCGTAATCTTTATCCTGAATTCGATTGCATTATTTGTTTTCCCGTTCATCGGGCATCAGCTTAATCTGTCTCAACAAGATTTTGGTTTATGGTGTGCTATTGCAATTCATGATACAAGTTCTGTAGTAGGCGCTGCCAATAAATACGGGGCCGAAGCTTTACAAATTGCTACAACTGTAAAATTAGCAAGAGCTTTATGGATTATTCCGATATCACTTTTGACTGCGGTAATTTTTAAAAGTAAAAATTCAAAAATTAAGATTCCTTACTTCATTGGATTGTTCATTCTGGCAATGCTTTTTAATACTTATGTACCAGAAACTGCTATTGTAGCACCGCATATTGTGGGTATAGCTAAAATTGGTTTAACGATCACTTTGTTTTTAATTGGAGCTACTTTAAATATAAACACCTTAAAATCAGTAGGAGTGAAGCCTTTACTTCAAGGAGTTTTATTGTGGATATTTATTGCCTGTTTAGGTTTGGCTTCAATATTATACTTCCATTAAAAAAAAAAACGAGTTTATTTTACATTCGAGAACTTGACAATCGGTTTACCGGTCATTTTGTATAATTTTCCTTTAAATGAAAAATGCTTTTCAATCTCAAAGTTAAATTGCTTTTTTGTTTTAGCCATTGCAGCTATTTCCTGAGGTAGATTAACTTCAAATTCATCGTTTGCCTGCGCAGCTTTATCAAAAGAGCCCTTTGTCTTAATAATAATATCCCTAAAATGTTTTTTAGTGTTTTCATTTACAACAGTATAAGAACTTGACCATTCTGCACTTGCAACATTGCTAAGCTGATAATTGGAGACTTCCATAATTGGTTGGTATTTGCCTTCAAACCCTGCGATAAGATAAAGGAAACCTTCATAAGGACCGCCGGCGCCGCCATTAGCATGCAATAATGTAAAGGCATACTGGTCTTCGCCAATTTCGACAAGTTTTGGAGAAGGCGCTTGCGCGAATGAGCCAAAGGCAGCAACAGCAGGTTGAAAAGATCTCATTTGCCAAATCTTGTCATTCTTTGCAAACTTAGCTACGCCAACAAGACCTCCAGAGAATCTACCAGTTTGCAAACCATCTTCATCATAATCAGAATGATTAAAAAATAACAATTTGAATTGATTTCCTTTGGAGTCTTTATAATCGATATTGTTTAATATTCTTGTGGCAACACCTCTTGTGTAAGGAAACATTTGATCACCTTCTACCTCATTTACATCCTTGAATGCGTTGGGTTTACAACTTTTGCAATTCCAACTTATAAAAGTATTATGGTCTGATAAGTTGTATAATTTGCCGGGAAATAATTTCTGCATTGTTTTTACGGCATTCAACGGATCAGATACTTGCAGTGTTCTTTTGGTATTTAAAATAGTATCGCTAACATTTTTTAGTTGCACAATATCTTGTGCTGTACAAATCGAAGAGAAAATAAGAGAAAAGAGTATGGCTTTGGCTAAATTCATTAAAATGGAGAATAATATTTAGATTCAAATTTACGTAGTTTTTTCAATGTATACTTTCAATGAGGTTTATATTTTCTTTAAATCGTGAAGTTATTTTTAAAATGTTTTTTCGGGATGATTCTGTTTGACTTACAACCATTTTCAAAGTTTTAAAGAAAGCTTTCCGTTGTCATTAATTGATATTTTTAACAGTAACGTTGTAATTGGTTTATTTTTAAATAGTTAAAATGAATATTTCGTATTACAGTTTGATAAAATATAATCGGTTTTATCTTACTGAAAACTAAATATTTGCAATGAATATTTTTTAGGGACTTAAAATCTTCACTAATTTTTTAAAAACTATCTTATGAAAAAACCACATTTTATCGAACAAAGTTTTAAGCTAATTGCTGTTTTGTTCTTAGTTTTAAGTGCTTCACTTTTTGTTAGTTGCGATAAATCTGATTCAGAACAGTCAACTCCTGAAGCAAAACTTGTTACTGCTGAGAATACTGATGTAACAGCAGTTTCTAATTTAACATCGAAAACGACATCAAGTTTTGGAGATATCGGAAATGGTGTAAATCTGCAGCCTTCTTATTATAACGGAGGAAATTGTGATTTAGGCTGGAATTTAATGAAACAAAATACTAAAATTAAAACCGTTAGAATCGAAGTAGAGCCAGGGCAGGAAACCAATGCTAAAAGATGGATTTCTGAAGCAAAGTCAAACGGATTTATGGTAATTGTTAGTTATCATAAATCGAGTGTATTGGGTTCGGACAGTACCACAGAATTGAATGCTGCCGCTACATGGTGGAAGAACAATTACAGCAGTTTAGGAGGTAATTTTATTATTAATCTAACCAACGAATGGGGAAGCCATAATATTACTCCCGCTGCATTTGCCGCTGCGTACAATACAGCAATTACTGAAGTAAGAAAAGTCTATAGTGGCACGATTATTATTGATATTCCGGGTTGGGGACAAGAAACTGCTACGGCTGCTTGTGCGGTAAAAGGCTGTTCTACCGGACAAACAGTAATTAATGATACTAAAATTATTCTGTCAGCTCATATTTATCCGGGAGCTTATAATCAGGCCAAAGGGCGTTATATGAATACGTCTGACATTGATGATTTGGCTTCATCCGGCAGGCCTTGTATGATTGGAGAATTTGGAAATAGTGGAGGATCTGGTGCTGATTGGTCCGGAATTGTTGATTATGCCAAGAATAAAGGATGGACTATTTTAGGTTGGGCATGGAATGGTGATGGCGGTTCTATGAATATGATAACGCCCCAATTTCAAGCTTATACAAGCGGAAGTCCCAAAACATATACAACATCTTCTTATTTTAGTATTGTTTACAATAAATTGTAATTAATAGTTTTTCAGCCACAGCGCTATAAATGAAGTATCTGTGGCTGAAAAATTCTCAGTTTGCCTGTGGTTTTATCGAATTTAACTAAATTAACACAATATTTGTTAGTATTCTTTTGAATTATCTTTAAATGAGATTAAATTTGCCCCCTCAAACAAAATTACAAAATGAAAAACTTTACAATGAAACCAAAACTAATCGCATTTTTTGCTTTAGGACTTGGATTTTTGACACTATCTTGGGGAATCGTTGGTCACGAACGTATTAATAAAGCCGCAGTTATGGCTTTGCCACAATCTCTACAAGTGTTTTTTTATAATCATATCGATTTTATTACTCAGGAAGCTTCTGTACCGGACATTCGTAAATATGCTTTAAATTATAAAGATGAAAATCCGAGACATTATTTTGATATGGAAAACTTTGGTTCTGCTGATAGTTTGCCAAAAACCTTAGAAGAAGCAAAGAAAAAATACGATGATAAGTTTTTAAATAATAACGGAATTTTGCCTTGGTATATCGAAGATATGATGGCAAAACTAACTAAAGCTTTTAAAGATAAGAACAGAGCTGAAATCTTATTTCTTGCAGCAGATTTAGGTCATTATATTGGTGATGCACACATGCCATTGCATACGTCTGCAAACCACGATGGACAATTGAGCGACCAAAAAGGAATTCATTCACTTTGGGAAAGCAGATTGCCGGAGTTATTTGCAAAGAATTATAAATTAAATGTGCCTCAGGCAACTTATTATCCAGATGTTCATAAAGCAATTTGGGATATGATTAATGATACTCATAGTTTGGCAGAGCCTTTATTGGCTATAGATAAAAAACTAAGAACATCAACTCCTGAAAACGAAATCTATGATATGGATGCTGATGGAAAAGTTGTTAAAACCAAGTACAACTCAGCTAAATTCTCTGATAAATATGCGGCTAAATTGAACAAAGAGCTAAACGGAATGGTTGAAAGCCAAATGAAAAAAGCAATTACTGCTGTAGCAAGTTTTTGGTATACTGCATGGATAAATGCAGGAAAACCAGATTTAAGCAAATTAGATTCAAGTGAAATCACACAGCGTAACAATCAAGCATTGAAAGATGATCAAAAATTGTTTCAGGATGGATACTTATTTGGTATGCAAAATCAGAATGACTAGAAATTGTTTCAAGTTTTTTTAGTTTTATGTTTCAAGTTGAAATGCGAGTAATGAAAACTTAATAATTAGATCTAATAAAAGAGCCTCAAATTCATTTGAATTTGAGGCTCTTTTATTTTTATGCTTGACGAAGTAATGTCGAACTAATCTTTGTCAAAGTTTAAAACTTTGACAAAGGTGTCATTGATAATTCTTTAGTAAGTTTTGAGATTTAAACTTGGAATTTGGAATTTAAAAAATTGGAATTTTTACAACTTAGTTTTGATATTTCTTCTTCTTCAACATATCCGAAGCCGCTTGATAGAACGAGATAGTTTCATTTACCAAATCTGTTCTTTCCATTTTCATTGGAATTTCGTTGTAATCGATTTGAAATTCAGGAGCAATACCAGGTTTTGTGTCGATTTTAAGCTCAAATTGTTTTACTTGTTGCTTAGGAGATAAAATAGTCAAAACATTATCTTTTATCAAACCTAAATCCTGATAAGTTGCAATAAAAGCTCTTGGTTTGTAGTCAGGTTTCAAAACGTCCTGACCAAAGAATTTACTTTCATAGCTAAAATTCAGTAACCCAAAAAGCGTTGGCATAATATCTATTTGCGACATTAGCTGATTGTATTTTACAGGTTTTGCGTCAGGCGTGTAAATAAAAGCAGGAATTCTGTATTTATCTAACGGAAGTTCTGTTTTTCCGGCACTAGAAGCACAATGATCAGCAACAATGACAAATACGGTATTCTTGAACCAAGGCTGTTTGCTGGCCATTTCAAAGAATTTTCTCAAAGAGTAATCCGTATATTTTACTCCGCCATCACGAGATTTTATATCGCCCGGAATATCAATTTTATTGTTAGGATATGTAAAAGGTCTGTGATTACTCACTGTCATAATATGATTAAAGAAGGGCTTGTTTTCCTTTGCTTCGGCGTTCATAACCTTAATTGCTTTGTTGTACATGTCTTCATCACAAACTCCCCAAACATTCGAGAACGTAATTTCTTCAGGAGAAAACCTTGATTTGTCTACAATTTGGTAACCGTTTCCGGAATAAAAATCCTGCATATTGTCAAAAAAAGCATCTCCGCCATACATGTATTTTACATTGTATCCTTTTTGCTTGAAAATAGCTCCTGTGGAGAATTTATTTTTGTTATCCTTTCTCTTTACAACACTTTCGCCGGCAGTTGGAGGCAAACATAAAGTCACGGCTTCAAGTCCGCGAACAGTTCTGTTTCCAGCCGCATACAAATTAGTAAACAGTAAACTTTTTTGCGCCAAACTATCTAAGAAAGGTGTAATGTTTTGTTCGTTTCCGTACATTTTCATAAAATCTGCACTGTAACTTTCGATTGTAATTAAAACCACATTTTTGCGATTTTCAAGAGAATCAGCAGTTATAGTTCGCTTTGTATCTTGTCCTGAAATAGTAGGGAATTGTTGTTTTAAAAGCGCAAAAACTTCTTCGTTTGGAAGCGTTTTGTAAAATTTAAAATAGTCCAAATCACTATTTTGGAAAGCCAAATAGAATTTATATAATCCGTTCGCTTGTAATTCGTTAACGAAAACATTCTTAGAGTTTTCTGTTTTTGTAAGAGTTGGAATTGCAATTAAAGAGACAGCAAACAGGCAAAGGTAAACCAAACTAATTTTTACTTTTTCTCCAAGAGAAGGGATATTATCAATGTAGCTTCTGGATCTTTTTAAAATGAAATAAGTAAAAATTCCAGTTACGATAAATAAAGCCGAGAATATCGGAATTACAGGATATGATTGCATAATGTTTCCAATAACCTCATTGGTATAAATCAAATAATTTACAGCAATAAAATTGTATTTAACACCAAACTCATTCCAAAAGAAATACTCGCTTAATCCGTTTTGTAGAATTAATAAAACATAAAAGAAAATTACAAAAGCAAATAACCAATATCTAATCTTGTCTCTTAGTTTAGGTAGGAAAAGCAAAAGGGCAAAAAGGGCTATTTTAATTCCAATAAAAATCAGGACTATCCTTGGTAAAGCACCACCGTATTCGTCAAAAATACTTTTACCGGACGCCACATAAATAAAAAGACTTAGAAAAATACCAAGTATAATATAACCTGAAGGTTTGTTGTATTTAGAATTTGAAATAAATATTAAATACAGCCATAAAAAAACACTTGCTACAACAAAAACAAAAAAGTCCGAAACAAGACCTAAAGAGAAGATTTTTAAACTCTCCAGAATAGTAAAAGAACTTTGTGTTATTGGGTGAAAAAACAAAACTATTCGTAATATAAAGCTTACAATAAAATAGAATAATGCGAGATTAAAAAATGGGGAAAGTTTCTTGTAAAAATTCATGAAGCTATTTTTTTTGACAAAATTAATCTTAATATATTAGTTTTAGATTAAGTTATACTTTCATATTGCTTAACTTTATCTTAATGTTTGCTTAAGATAAGAATATTTCTACTATTCTTGTGATTTCGAGAAGTTTCTGAGTTCGTTTTTTTTATCTTTGAGGGTAAAAATTCCACATTTTTAATATAAATTTTATAATTAAATGCACATTTTAATAGTTGAAGATGAATTGGGTATTGTTCAGTTTTTGCAGCAAGGTTTGCAGGAAGAAGGGTATCAAGTTACCACCGCAAATGACGGCTCAAAAGGTTTTGAATTGGTTCAGAATCAAAACTTTGATTTGATTTTATTGGACTGGATGCTTCCTAAAATAAATGGTTTAGATTTATGTAAAGCCATAAGAGTAAAGAATCAGACCACACCAATTATTTTTTTAACGGCTAAAGATACGGTTCAGGAAGCCATAGAAGGCTTAAAAGCTGGAGCAAACGATTATATTAAAAAGCCTTTTAGTTTTGAAGAATTGGTAGAACGAATCAAAGTTCACTTTAGAAATCATAAAGAACCGAAAATTCTAACTTTAGGTACCATTAAAATTGATTTGTCGAAGCACATTGTTTTGAAGAATGAAGAAGAAGTAGCACTGACCCAAAGAGAATTTGAATTGTTGACTTATTTAATCCAGCATAAAGGAAAAGTTTGTACCAGAAACCAAATTTTAAAAGATGTTTGGGAAATAAATTTCGAGTACGATACGGGTGTAATTGATGTTTTTATGAATGCTATCAGAAAAAAACTCAATTTAAAAATTGAAGAAGATTATATTAAAACAATTCGCGGTATTGGTTATATCGCTAACGATTTATAAATGTTGCAACTTTCTTTTAAAAACAGAATCGCTTTAAACTATATCATCACCACTGGTTTGTTGATTTTGGTGGTTTTTTCAGTTATTTATTTCATCGTTAAACATACCGTTTATAGTCATATTGATGAAAATATTAAAGTTGAAATCCACAATCACCTAGAAGAAATTAAACAAAAAGAAGGTAAAATAATTCTTATTGATCAGGAAGAGTGGAATGAACGAGAACATAATACAGTGGATGTGAATCCTGTTTTTGTGGAATTTTTAGATCTAAATAAAAAGATTATCGATAAAGCGCCAAATCTTAAAACGCAAACCTTAGAATTTAAAGATTCTGTAGAAGATTTTGAACTGTTTGATGCAAAAATGGGAGATCATTCCATTAGACAAGTTCAGGTTCCGCTTCATATAAAAAATAAAAAAATAGGATATATTATTGTTGCAATGTCGCTGGAAGATTCTAAGCTGGTACTTAATAATTTGTTTGATGTTATGTGTCTGTCTTTTTTGGCCATTTTAGTGTTGCTGTTTTTCATTGCCCGTTTTTTTGCTGGCAGAAGTATAAAACCAATAAATGCAATCATAACTACTTCAAAAATTATCACGAGAGATAATTTAAAAGCCCGAATTCCACTGCCCAGGACGCGAGATGAATTGTATACGCTTTCAAAGACAATAAACAATTTATTAAATCGAATTGAAGATGCTATTGAGCGTGAAAAACAATTTACTTCTGATGCGTCTCATGAACTAAGAACCCCTTTAACAGTTATTAAAGGGACACTTGAAGTTTTAGTTCGCAAACCTCGTGATAACAAGGAGTATGAAGAAAAAATTAATTATTGTGTAAAAGAAGTTGATCACTTGAATTTGCTGGTAGATCAATTGCTTTTGATGGCGCGTTTTGAAAATCAAAGGCAAAATATCAAAGCAGAATCAGTTCATTTAAACGCATTAATTTTAGATGTCTTAACATTAAATTCAGAGAAAATAAACAAGCAAAATATTAGTATTAAGTTCAATGCTTTTGAAGATTATTATATAAAATCAGATAATTTTTTAGTCATTACGATTTTAAGAAATATCATTTCGAATGCAATTAAGTATACAAACAGAGAAGGGGAAGTTTCAATTTTACTTTCCAAACAAAATGAAAAGACAATTTGTACCATCTCTGATAACGGAATTGGGATTGCAAAAGAAGATTTAGAAGTTATTTTTAATCCTTTCTTCAGATCAAATTCTACAGATCATCCAGAAATTAAAGGAACCGGATTAGGATTGTCTATCGTAAAACGAATTACAGAATTACTTCACATTAAGTTTAAAATTGACAGTGAAAAAGGAGTTGGAACTACTGTTGTTTTAAGTTTTAATGATACTTTGAAAACGTTATCGTAAATTCAAAAAATCCAATAAAATAAAGGCTCTTACTTTTTTTTAACAATAAAGTATCGTTAAGTTAAATTAAAAATTGCTTTTTTATGAAATTAACTAGTATATTTGCAACCGAATCAAAGAATTATAAAATAAACCAAGTCATGATTTCTACACAATTACATCATCATCATTTTCATTATTGCTCTCAAGCGATGTGTTAATAGTATGCATGTAAATCATCATATTTTAAAACCCGTTTGAGTACATCAAACGGGTTTTTTTTATGCCAATTCTTTGTACTCAAACTATTAATCCAACAAAAACTAAAAAAATGAGTACATTAAAAATTGCAATTCAAAAATCTGGTCGTTTAAACGAAGACAGCATTCAAATTCTAAAGGATTGCGGTATTTCGATCAACAACGGAAACGATCAGTTAAAAGCTGAAGCTTCAAATTTTCCACTAGAAGTTTTGTACCTGAGAAATTCAGATATTCCTCAATATTTAATTGATGGAGTTGTAGATCTTGCTATTGTAGGCGATAATCTTTTGGTAGAAAAAGGCAAACATATTGAAGTAATTCAAAAATTAGGATTCTCAAAATGCAAGGTTTCTGTTGCAGTTCCTAAAACTTTCAATTACAATTCGATTCAGGATTTAGCAGGTTTGCGTATTGCAACTTCGTACCCAAATACAGTAAACGAATATTTTAGTTCTTTTGGATTAACAGTAGATATTCATCAAATTTCAGGTTCTGTTGAAATTGCTCCAAACATTGGTCTTGCCGATGCTATTGTAGATATTGTTTCAAGCGGAAGTACCTTATTCAAGAATAATTTAAGAGAAGTAGAAGTAATCCTTAAAAGTGAAGCAGTTCTGGCAGTTTCCCCAAAAGTTTCTCCAGAGATTCAAAAACACATCGATACTTTAAAATTTAGAATACAATCGGTTTTAAGAGCACGAAACTCAAAGTATATCTTAATGAACGTACCAAATGATAAAATTGATGAAATTGGTAAGATTTTACCGGTTTTGAGAAGTTTAACTGTTTTACCTTTAGCACAAGAAGGTTGGAGCAGCGTACACTCGGTAATTGATAAAGATACTTTTTGGGATGTAATAGATAAATTAAAAGAGGCTGGAGCCGAAGGAATTTTAGTTTGCCCAATTGAGAAAATGGTATTGTAAAAAGAAATTCCAATTTATAAAAATCCAAATTCCAATTCTCGACAACAGCTTTGCAAACTTAGCGTTTTAAAAGTAAAGAATAGTAAAAAAACTTAGCGCCTTTGCGGTTAAAAAAATAGCAACATGAATAAAATAGACAGTCCAAAACCAGATACCTGGTTAGAAATATTAAAAAGACCGACCAAAACTATTGATGATATCGAAGTTACGGTAAAAGAAATCTTCAAAGAAGTACAGAAAAAAGGCGATGAAGCCGTTGCAAAATATACATCAATCTTTGACGGAATTACTTTAGAGAATTACGAAGTTTCTTCTAAAGAAATTGAAGAAGCTGTTAGTCTGATTTCAAATGAATTGAAAGAAGCGATTCAATTAGCGAAAGCAAACATTTTGAAGTTTCACACCGCTCAAAAAACCGAGCGAATTTCGATTGAAACTACAGAAGGAGTAAATTGCTGGCAGGAAAAAAGACCAATTCAGAAAATTGGTTTATATATTCCGGGCGGAACAGCGCCTTTATTTTCAACTGTTTTAATGTTGGCCGTTCCTGCTGAAATTGCAGGATGTAAAGAAATCGTTTTATGTTCGCCACCAGATAAAACTGGAAAAATAAATCCTGCTATTTTGTACGCAGCTAATTTATGTGGTGTAACTAAAATATTAAAAGTTGGCGGAATTCAGGCAATTGCCGGAATGACATTTGGTACACAATCAATCCCGAAAGTATATAAAATCTTCGGACCTGGAAATCAATTTGTGACCGTGGCAAAACAATTAGCAACACAGTTTGGTGTGGCAATCGATATGCCGGCGGGACCTTCGGAATTATTGGTTGTGGCTGACAATACAGCTGTTCCGGCGTTTGTAGCTTCAGATTTATTATCGCAGGCAGAACACGGGACTGATAGTCAGGTAATTCTGGTTTCGACTTCAAGAAGATTAATTGATGCTGTTGAAGTTGAAATTCAGACTCAGATAGAGCTTCTTCCTCGTAAAGTGATCGCTAAAAAAGCAATTGAAAATTCAAAGTTGATTTATGTTGAAAATGATCAGATTGCGTTAGATTTAATCAACGAATATGGACCGGAACACTTTATTATTTGTTCAGAATTTGATGATTTCTATTGCAACGGAATCGTAAATGCAGGTTCTGTTTTTATTGGGAATTATACTCCTGAAAGTGCTGGAGATTATGCCTCAGGAACTAATCATACGTTACCAACAAACGGATACACCAAAAATTACAGCGGTGTAAATCTGGATAGTTTTATGAAATCTATGACATTTCAGAAGATAACAGAAAAAGGAATTCAGAACATAGGAAGAGCAATTGAAGTTATGGCTGAAGCCGAAGGTTTACAAGCTCATAAAAATGCTGTTACTTTGAGATTGAAGAATTTAGAAGAAAGATTATAGAAACAAGATTTTAGAAGCAAGAGAAAAGAATAAAGATGAAAGAATCAAGATTAGATTTAAGAAATATAGATAAGTCTTTCATCTTGCTTCTAAAATCTTGCCTCTTTAAAAAATTAAGATAATGAAATTCGATATAAATACAATAACACGCGAAAACGTAAAAACATTAAAACCTTATTCGTCGGCACGCGATGAGTTTGAGGATTTTGATACTGCCGAAATGATTTTTTTGGATGCCAATGAAAATCCGTTTCAAAATGGCGTAAATCGTTATCCTGATCCCCAACAGAATTCGGTTAAAGCGATTTTAGCTAAGAATAGTAAGGTAAAACCAAGTCAGATTTTGCTTGGAAACGGAAGTGATGAAGTTTTGGATTTGCTTTTCAGAGCTTTCTGCGAGCCAAAAATCGACAATATTATTTCGTTACCGCCAACGTACGGAATGTACAGCGTTTTAGCAAATATTAATGCGGTAGAAAACAGAGAAGTTTTACTTTCAACAGATTTTCAGCCACAAGTAGAGAAGATTTTAGATAGCGTTGATGAAAACACAAAAATCATCTTTTTATGTTCGCCAAATAACCCAACGGGAAATTCTTTTTCGGATGAAAGTGTGGTGAAATTGCTTCAAAACTTTAAAGGTTTAATTGTGATTGATGAAGCTTATATTGACTTTTCGGAGAAAGAAAGCTGGTTGACAGAAATTGATGAATATCCAAATTTGGTGATTACACAAACGCTTTCAAAAGCATATGGTTTGGCTGGAATTCGCTTAGGAATTTGTTATGCGTCTGAAGCTGTGATTTCGGTTTTAAACAAAATAAAACCACCTTATAATGTAAACGAATTAACGCAGCAAAGAGCAATTGTTCGCTTGAATGATTCTGAAAAAATAAAACAAGAAATAGCTTCTATTATTGAGCAAAGAGAAGAGTTGCTTAAAGTTTTACTTGAAGTGAGTTTTGTAGAAAAAGTGTATCCTACTGAAGCAAATTTTGTCTTGGTGAAAGTAGATAATGCCAATAAAAGATACGATGAATTAATTGCAAAAGGAATCGTAATCAGAAACAGAACAACTCAGCCGTTATGCGAAAATTGCCTGCGTTTTACGATTGGAATTCCAGAGGAAAATGCGGTTTTGATTAAAGAATTAAAGTTATTAAGCTAAAAGAAATAGCCCACAGATTTTACGGATTAAACGGATTATTTTTTCACGCAGATTTTGCAGATTAAAGCAGATTTGTTTTTGATTTTTAAATATAAAATAATCTGCGTGCATCTGCTTAAATCTTTTTGAAATCTGCGTGAAAAAATTAGTGAAATTTGTGACTCGAGCGATAGCGAACAGGCAAAGCAAATTCATGGCAGGAAAAATAAAAAAATCTCGAAAACCGATTTGCGTGAGGGATTGAGACGGTATCCTTTTGTGAAGAGAAACGAAACAAAAGATATAGCCGAAAGCTCGATTTGCCGTGGCGAAACACGCCCAAAATAATATTATAATATGAAGAAAGTACTTTTTATCGATCGTGACGGAACGATTGTTTTAGAACCTGAAAATTATCAGTTAGACGCTTTGGAGAAAGTAGAATTTTATCCAAAAGCTTTTCAATATTTGGCTAAAATTGCTAATGAATTAGATTACGAATTGGCAATGGTGACCAATCAGGATGGATTGGGAACGGATAGTTTTCCGGAAGACACGTTTTGGCCAACGCAGAATTTTATTTTAAAAGCCTTTGAAAATGAAGGGGTTTTGTTTGATGATATTTTTATTGACAGGTCTTTTCCTGAAGATAATGCGCCAACACGCAAGCCAAGAACCGGAATGTTAACGAAATATATTGATAATCCGGCCTATGATTTGGCTAATTCTTTTGTTTTAGGAGATCGTTTGACGGATGTTGAATTAGCTAAAAACTTAGGCGCAAAAGCTATTTTTATCAATGATAATGACGGAATTGGAAGCAATGAAATCTCGTTAAAAAGAGAAGAATTAGACGAAACGATTATTCTTCAAACCATGAGCTGGAAAGAAATTTATGAGTTTTTGAAACTGGAAGCACGTTCGGCTTCGATTACTCGTAAAACCAATGAAACGGACATTTTTATCAATTTAAATCTTGACGGAACAGGAAAAAGTAAAATCGAAACCGGAATTGCTTTTTTTGATCACATGTTAGATCAAATTTCACGTCACGGTCAAATGGACTTAGAAATTCTCGTTAAAGGCGATTTAGAAGTTGATGAACACCACACGATTGAAGATACTGCAATTGCTCTAGGAGAAGTTTTTGCAAAAGCATTAGGAAATAAACTAGGAATCGAACGTTACGGTTTTTGTTTGCCAATGGACGATTGTTTAGCACAGGTTGCAATTGATTTTGGCGGAAGAAATTGGTTGGTTTGGGAAACGGAATTTAAAC
Organism: Flavobacterium sp. JAS; assembly: GCF_020991455.1. Taxonomy (GTDB): domain Bacteria; phylum Bacteroidota; class Bacteroidia; order Flavobacteriales; family Flavobacteriaceae; genus Flavobacterium. The sequence continues at coordinate 187,328 of NZ_JAJMOX010000005.1, read as the reverse complement.
GTGAAATGGTAGGGAAAATGCCAACAGAAATGTTCTTTCATTTCTTTAAATCCTTCTCTGACGGTGCCAAAGCGAACATCAACATAAAAGCCGAAGGAACCAACGAACACCACAAAATTGAAGCTATTTTTAAAGCTTTCGCGAAAGCAATAAAAGTAGCAGTGAAAAGAGATACAGAAAAAATGATTTTGCCATCAACGAAAGGAATGTTGTAGAAAAATGTTTCATGTTTCAAGTTATGCAGCGAACTTGAAACCTGAAACAAAACAAAACAAAACAAACAAAAAATAAAATGAACGCTAAAAAGTTTGCTGAGAAATGGATTGAATCATGGAATTCGCATGATTTAGACGATATCATGAAGCATTATTCGGAAGATATTGAAATTACAACGCCTATGATAAAACTGGCTGCGGGAATTGAAAGTGGTTCACTACAAGGAAAAGAGCAAGTTAGAGCATATTGGGAAAAAGCTTTGTCAAAAATTCCTGATTTGCATTTTGAATTGGTTGAAGTTACATCAGGAGTTAATTCGGTGGCACTTTATTACAAATCGATTATGAATAAAATGGCAATCGAAGTTATGTTTTTTGATCAAAACGGATTAGTAAATAAGATGATCGCTCATTATACAGATCTGTAAAATAAAAATTGTTTCAAGTTTAAAGTTCCAAGTTTCCCTTGGTGTACTTAACCGTAAGGTGCGCAATCCCGATAGCTATCGGGATACGCTATGAACGCCAAGCTATTCTTTAGTGCACTTTGCGAAAAAACTTTGCGAACTTTGCGGTAAAATTATGCTCAAAAGAAAGCAACCTGAAACCTGAAACAAAATAAACAAAAAAAATGAAAATAATAATTATAAATTACGGAGCAGGAAATATTCAGAGCATTATGTTTGCGATTGAAAGACTTGGTTTTAAAGCTGTTTTGAGTAATAATCCGGAAGAAATTCTGGCGGCTGATAAAGTGATTTTTCCAGGCGTAGGCGAGGCGAGTTCGGCTATGGCTAAACTTCGTGAAAGCGGTTTAGATAGTTTGATTCCGAATTTGAAACAGCCTGTTTTGGGTATTTGCCTGGGAATGCAATTGATGTGTAAATCAACAGAAGAAGGAAATACAGAAGGTTTAGGGATCTTTGATGTTGATGTGATCAAATTCACGCCAAAAGTAAAAGTACCACAAATGGGATGGAATCAGATTTATGGTTTAAAATCGGATTTGTTTAAGGGAATTTCAGAGAATGAATTCATGTATTTGGTACATAGTTTTTACGCCCCAAATTGCGATGAAGCCATAGCTATTACGGATTACGAGTTAGAATACGCATCAGCTTTAAAAAAAGATAATTTTTATGGGACACAGTTTCATCCTGAAAAAAGTGGTGCTGTTGGAGAGAAAATATTAGAGAATTTTTTAAAAATTCCAATTTTTTAAATTCCAAATGTAATATCAAAAATCAATTATAATATCAATTTAGAAAATCTGAAATCAAAAATCGTTAATCGACAATCAAAAATGAAGACTTTACGACTTTAGACTTTCAAACTTTAAGACTTAAATAAATGAGAATAATACCAGCTATAGATATCATTGACGGAAAATGTGTTCGTTTATCCAAAGGTGATTATGATACTAAGATAATTTACAACGAGAATCCGCTTGAAGTAGCGAAATCATTCGAAGCACACGGAATTGAGTATTTGCATTTGGTAGATCTTGACGGCGCAAAATCGAGCAAGATTGTCAATTATAAAATATTGGAAAAAATTGCCACACAAACGAGTTTGCAAATTGATTTTGGCGGTGGATTAAAGTCTGATGATGATTTGAAAATTGCTTTTGAAAGCGGTGCAAGTCAGATTACTGGTGGAAGTATTGCTGTGAAAAATAGAGCAATTTTCGAAAAATGGATTTCAGAATATGGTTCAGAAAAAATTATTTTGGGCGCTGATGCTAAAGAGGAAAAAATTGCTGTTTCAGGTTGGTTAGAAGATTCAGACGAAGATTTGATTCCGTTTATTCAAGAGTATCAAACTAAGGGAATTCAGTATGTTATTTGTACCGATATTGCAAAAGATGGAATGCTGCAAGGTCCAAGTTTTGATTTGTACAAGAAAATTTTAGCCGAAGCAACTGGCGTAAAATTAATCGCATCCGGTGGAATTTCAACGTTTGGCGAACTCCCAAAATTAGCCGAATTAGGCTGTGAAGGAACGATTATCGGAAAAGCAATTTACGAAGGAAGAATAACTTTAAAACAACTGGAGGATTATATAATTAGAAAATGAGATAATTAGTCAATTAGATAATTCTCTGCGTTGCGTTTTAAATTATCTAATTATCTAATTATCAAATTTTCTAATTGGCACATTAAAAAAACATCACATTAAACAACAGATTATGATAACTTGTCACTTAAAATACATTATAGATCCTTATCAATTAGAGGTTTTTGAAGATTACGGTAAGAGATGGATTAAAATTGTAAATCGTTTGGGAGGTCAGCATCATGGTTATTTTATGCCTTCGGAAGGAGCAAATAATATTGCTTATGCATTGTTTTCTTTTCCAAGTTTAACAGATTATGAAAATTATCGCAAACAAATGTTTTCAAAAGACGACAAAGAGTGCGTAGAAGCTTTTAAACTTGCAGAAGACACAAGATGCATTATAAGTTACGAAAGAACTTTTTTAAGTCCGGTATTTGAATAAAATAATTAGATAATTAGTCAATTAGAAAATTAGATAATTTTTTGGATTGCGCACAAAATTATCTAATTATCAAATTTTCTAATTGACACATTAAAAATTGACACATTAAAAAAATGTTAGCAAAAAGAATCATTCCTTGTTTGGATATAAAAAACGGAAGAACTGTCAAAGGAGTTAACTTTGTTGACTTGCGCGACGCAGGAGATCCGGTTGAATTGGCTGAAATTTATTCGGCTGAAGGTGCTGATGAATTGGTTTTTCTGGATATTTCGGCTACTGAAGAACGTCGTAAAACGTTGGTCAATATGGTGCGAAGTGTTGCGGAGAAAATCAATATTCCGTTTACGGTTGGCGGTGGAATTTCGTCTGTTGAAGATGTCGAAATTCTGCTGAATAATGGAGCTGATAAAGTTTCTATCAATTCATCGGCAGTAAAAAATCCGCAGTTGATTAATGATCTGGCTCAGAAATTCGGAAGCCAATGTGTTGTTGTTGCGATCGATGCCAAACAAATTAATGGACAATGGATTGTGCATTTAGTAGGCGGAAAAGTTCCAACAGAATTAAATTTATTTGATTGGGCAGTTGAAGTTGCAGAACGCGGTGCTGGGGAAATATTATTCACTTCGATGGATAATGACGGAACCAAAAATGGCTTTGCAAACGAAGCTTTGGCGAAACTATCAGAGTTAATCAATATTCCTATTATTGCTTCGGGTGGTGCTGGAAATATTCAGCATTTTGTAGATTCTTTTAAAGTTGGAAAAGCTGATGCGGCCCTGGCTGCGAGCGTTTTTCATTTTAAGGAAATTGAGATTAAAACTTTGAAGGAAGAACTTAGGGATAATGGGGTTGAAGTTAGGCTTTAGAACCTAGACTTTATAATTTAGAAGAAAGAAGCAAGAATAAAGATTGTAATCTAAAAATAAAATAATTAAAGAGTTTAGAAATCTAACCTCTAAAATCTAAAATAACATGGACATAGATATAAAAAGCGCACACGGATTGATTCCGGCAATAATTCAGGATTCAGAAACAAAAAATGTTTTGATGTTGGGTTATATGAACGAAGAATCTTTACAGAAAACAATTGAAACACAAAAGGTTACTTTTTTCAGCCGTTCAAAACAAAGACTTTGGACAAAAGGCGAGGAGAGTGGCAACTTTTTGAATCTTGTAAGCATTAAAAATGATTGTGATGGCGATACACTTTTAATTCAGGCAAAACCAGTTGGGCCAACTTGCCATACGGGAGCTGATACTTGTTGGCAAGAAGAAAATAAGGAAAATTATGGCTTTATTTCTGCTCTGGAAAACACGATAAAAACCAGAAGAGAAAATGCCGATTCTGAGAAAAGTTATGTCGCTTCGCTATTCGAAAAAGGAATCAATAAAATTGCTCAAAAAGTAGGTGAAGAAGCTGTAGAAGTGGTAATTGAAGCCAAAGACAACAACGATGATTTATTCTTAAGTGAAAGCGCTGATTTGTTATTTCATTATTTGATTTTACTTCAGGCTAAAGGTTTTCAGTTGAATGATGTTGTAGATGTTTTGAAGAAGCGTCAGAAGTAATCTCAATCTTAACCCAATCTTGTCATTTCGAGAAACGAGAAATCTTCGCAAGAAACCCCACTCAGAATGTCGTTAATCTTTGTTGAGCTGCTCACGAAGATTTCTCGACCCTCGAAATGACAAATACTGCGGTCACATTGTAGAGTTTCGAGTGTGATTTCTCATTCGTCGAAATTGACAAAACAACCAAATTTGGTTAAACAATTTACCAAATAAACGATTAAACTCTTTACTCCACAAACTCAAAAACAGCAAATTGATTCGGTTGATGAAAACCAAATCTTCCGCTTTTATAGGATTGTAGCGCAAGGTATTCGGTTGTGTTACCGTAATCAATTCTAAAGGTATTTCCTCTCCATTTTGTACCAACTTTTGGTTTGGTGAAATTACCATTTTTGATGGTTTGTAAACTCGAAAACGGAATCTTAATTTCGGTATTATAACCTTTTGGCGTTATTTTGCTTTGCGCTTCCATTCCTGTAATATTAAATGCCATCGAAGTATTCCAACCACCACATAAAGGAGAAATACATTTAAGTAACATATCATAATTGGATGAAAATGCATTTACTCCAATTTCAACATAATTTTGACCGTTGCCATCAGGATCTATAAAAATCTCTACTAAATCATCTGAATTGAAAATTTGGGAATCCTTTTTTTGTGAAGAACCTACTATTTTAGAATCAACCGATTTATAGGCGATATATAGATTTTTATCATTCCACGAAAGTGAAACCATTGTATTTTGTGTGGCTTTTTTACCTGAATCATGAATAACAAAAGGGCCTAAAAAAGGTGTTTTCCAATCGGTTAAATCTCCATCAATACGTATTTTTTCGGTTGTTTTATGAATCGGAATAGTTTGTGAAAAGCCTGTTATCGAGCACATCAGAAATGAAATCAAAGCATTCTTAATAAATTTCATACAAAAGTTATAAAGATTCGTAACGGCTAAATTTAGTAAGAATAATGGATTTTAACACGGTTTTTTTTGAATAGAAATCACAAAATCCTTATAAATTTGTTATGAATGTTTACATTTGTTGACGATCACATTTATTTAAAACATACTATTTATTCCAAATTTATAAATAATGAAAAAATACTTTGGTGGCGCTTTTATCGCCTTTTTAGTTGGTTTTACAGCCAATGCGCAAGGACTTCTTAATAAGTCTGAAACGGTTTTTACACATCAGGACACTTTACGCGGAAGCATTACTAAAGAGCGTGCCTGGTGGGATTTAAAATATTATCATTTAGATATAAAAGTAAATCCGAAAGAAAAAACTATTACGGGTTCTAACACTGTTCGTTATACAGTTTTGACTGAGAATAACAAAATGCAGATTGATTTGCAGCAACCAATGCAGATTTACAAAGTAACTCAGGACGGAAAAGAATTGAAATTTGAAAGAGACGGAAATGCTTTTTTTATTCAATTAACGGCTGCACAGAAAGTTGGAGAAACAAAAGAGATTGTAATTTCTTTTGGAGGAAAACCAAAAGAAGCAGTTCGTCCGCCATGGGATGGTGGAATTACCTGGAAAAAAGATAAAAACGGAAAAGACTTTATAGCTTCATCTTGTCAGGGTTTAGGTGCCAGCGTTTGGTGGCCAAACAAAGATCATATGTATGATGAAGTTGAAAATATGCTGATCAGCGTGAATGTTCCCGGCGATCTGACAGATGTTTCAAATGGTAGATTAAAAAGCGTTAAAAAAGAAAAAGACGGTACTAAAACCTTCAATTGGTACGTTTCTAACCCAATTAATAATTATGGTGTAAATATCAATATTGGTGATTATGTTAATTTCTCAGAGAAATATAAGGGCGAAAAAGGTAATTTAGATTGTAGTTACTATGTTTTAAGAGATAATCTGGCTATTGCTAAAGAGCATTTTAAAGATGTGCCAAGAATGTTGAAAGCGTTTGAGAATTGGTTTGGGCCTTATCCGTTCTATGAAGATAGTTATAAACTGGTTGAGGCACCATATTTAGGTATGGAACACCAAAGCAGCGTAACTTACGGTAACGACTTTAAAATGGGTTACAAAGGAACTGATTTAAGCGGAACAGGTTGGGGATTAAAATTTGATTTTATTATTATTCATGAGTCTGGACACGAATGGTTTGCCAATAATATTACGTATAAAGATATTGCGGATATGTGGGTTCACGAGAGTTTTACCAACTATTCTGAAAGTCTTTTTATTGAATATTACTACGGAAAAGATGCTGCGGCAGAATATGTAATTGGTTGCAGAAAAAACATTGATAATGATAAGCCAATTATTGGACATTATGATGTAAACAATGAAGGATCAGGCGATATGTATCCAAAAGGCGCAAATATGCTGCACATGATCCGTCAGATTATTAATGATGATGCAAAATGGAAATCGATTTTAAGAGGTTTAAACAGTACTTTTTATCATCAAACGGTTACAGGTAAACAGATTCAGGATTATATCAATACGCAATCAGGAATTAATTTCAACAGAGTTTTTACGCAATATCTGACTACAACACAAATTCCGGTTTTTGAATATATGTTCAAAAATGGTTCTTTTGGATATCATTGGACAAATTGTGTTGCCAAGTTTGATATGCCGGTTAGAGTAAAAATTAATGGTGTTAAAACATGGTTGAAACCAACAACAGAATGGCAGTCTGAAAAAACAACTAACGAAGATAGAAAGTTTGAAGTTGATAAAGATTTTTACGTAACTACTTCTAATATTGTGGAGTAAAAGTTTAAAATAAAATTCCAATAAAAAAATCCCAAATTCCAATTCTTAACTGGAGTTTGGGATTTTTTTATTTCGATAACGTTACGCAAAGATCTTTGTCAAAGTTTTAAACTTTGGCAAAGGTTGGGACGCAAACCATTTGGAATTTGGTATTTCTTCATAATGTTAATTGTTGTGATTTGTACGAATATTACCGTTTTATTTTTCTACTTTAGATTGTATTAATCTGAAAATGAATTAATAAAGCGTAATCTGAAAAGCTAATAGAGTAGGAAACAAATCAAATAAAACTATTTATGAAAAATTTAAAAAACCTAAAAAATGTTGAAATCTTAAGTAAAAATGCTCAAAAAAATATTTTTGGAGGCCTACTTCCATACGTAAACCCAACAATTGGTTTGTGTGATAGATTATGTGGTCCAGCTGGAGGAATTCTTTCAAATACACCAGGTAGAGGAGATGTTTGTCTAGAAGGAACTTCTACTTGTTGTTATTGCAGATAAAATATTCAGAGGAACGAAGAATCAAACTCACAATTTCGTTCCTAAAAGTAAACCCGACAGGTTTTAAAAACCTGTCGGGTTTACTGTTTGTAGACAATCTTGTCATTTCGACGTAAGGAGAAATCACACTAGTAATTCCGCCTGCAAAGTCGCCAATCTTTGTCGAGTTTCTAGTGTGATTTCTCCTTACGTCGAAATGACAAAAAAGGTCTAAAAACATAGTTTTTAGACCTTTTTCATTGGAATTTGGAATTTAAAAGAATTGGAATTTCACTTTCTATCGGCTATTCAATTTTGCTTTTTCCTTTATAATATCAGCAATTTTGCGGTTTTCGATTTTACTTTCGAGCCATGAAATAATATCCAGATATAGGAAAGCTCTTTTCTCGTAAGTATTCTTTTCAAGTTCAACGAAACGAGCGTGCATTTTTATGAATTCCTTTTTGATATCGGCAGGATAGAGGTTATTCAGGTTTCTTAAGAACTTAATAATTTCCTTTTGAACTTCGTGTAAGTCATTCATTTTAATTAGAAACTTATACGTGTTTTTAAGATGATTTTCTAAGTAATAATCTTTTCCTAACTCATAATGTGCAATCAATGACAAAAGTCTCGCAAAGCACATTAAATCTTCGCGCATGCTTAAGTTCTTGTTGTTTATGATTTTATCTAAATAAGAAATACATTCATTGTACTTTTCATTTCCAAAATAAATAGAAGCAATTTTATAATAGAACAACATCTCGTGATGTTCATCAAGATGTTCGCTGTGTAATTTTATCTTCTCCAGAATCTCAGGAATCAAATATTCGCTTTCGGCAAAAGTACCTTCCAGAATATGTAAATTCAGCTTATTGTTGTAAACGTATAGAAATGATAGCGATGCAATGTTATCGTTTACCGGAAATTTAGGATCTTCGATAGTTTCCTCTAAAAGCGTCAAATACTTCTTGAAATTCGATTTGTATTTCAACATATATAAAGACTCCAAAAAGTAATGATTTCCTTTTAAGAAAAACACAGGATTCTGAATGATCATATTCGGGTTATCATAGAACAATCGAACCCATTTATAGGCATATTTATAACTCGCCAAAAAGTCTTGAACTAGGAAGCTTCTCCATAAATTGGCATTGTAAAACCAGTATTTCTCGCGGAAACCAAATTTACTTTCGTCTAATTTAGATATATGTTTATTGAAATAATCGTCGATATATTTATATTCTTCATCACTTTTTACGTAACCCGTTTTTAACATGATTCCGTATAACTGAAGCGATAAATTCGATAATTTACTTGAAATAGTATTTCTGTAATTCAATTCCTTTGCCTGAATTACTAATTCATCGGCGCGACCTTGAATACTTCGGGTAATATATTGCGATTCGATAAGTTTTTCGAACTCTACAATCTCGTACGCCATATATTTTTCATCATTTTCAAGCGCAATGATTTTTGTTTTATCCAGAATTTTCAAACTCTGTTTGTACAATCCTTTATTATATAGAATAACGGCAAAATCTATTTGTTCGCGCAATTGATATCGAATATTCTGGCTGGGAATATTTAATCGAATACTAACTAGAATTTGTTTGTATAAGTATGATTTTAAGTTAGATAACTGAACTTTCTTGATGATTCCGCTTTTTAAAATCGGCTTTTCATCATAGTTTTCAGACTTGTCTAAAATATTAAACAATTCAATAAATTTTGTGTTAGAACTGGTTTCTAAACGGCTTGCAAAAATTTTAAACTGTCTTTTTTCGGATTTAGAAAGTGATTTTATTAATACAAATAAGAAATCTTTTTGATGGTTAGCCATTGTAAAATATAATAATGTAACTTATTGATTTTTAATTACTTAATACGATTTAAATTGCGTTATGAACAGTATAATTTCATTAAAATGAATTTCATACTGCGTAAGTACAATCTATATTTGTTATCAAGATGTGAAATTACATTAAATAAATGAATATGAATAGAGAGAAAGTTCAAATTTTTGACACCACTTTGCGCGATGGTGAACAAGTTCCAGGATGTAAGTTAGATACTAAACAAAAATTAGTTATCGCAGAACGACTTGATAAAATGGGAGTTGACGTTATCGAAGCAGGTTTTCCTGTGTCAAGTCCGGGCGATTTTTTATCGGTCTCTGAGATTTGTAAAATTGTAGAAAATGCAACCGTCTGCGGACTTACAAGAGCCGTAAAAAACGACATTGATGTTGCTGCAGCTGCCTTAAAGCATGCTAAAAAACCTAGAATCCACACTGGAATCGGAACATCTGAATCTCATATACTCCATAAATTAAATACCACAAGAGAAGATATTATTGCAAGAGCAAAATTTGCTGTTTCTCATGCAAAATCTTATGTAGAAGACGTTGAGTTTTATGCAGAAGATGCTGGTAGAACTGATAATGCTTTCCTTGCGCAAGTTTGCGAAGAAGTAATCAAATCCGGAGCAACTGTATTGAATATTCCTGATACAACAGGATATTGTTTACCGGAAGAATACGGAGCAAAAATTAAATATTTAAGAGAAAACGTAAAAGGTATCGAAAACGTAATCCTTTCATGTCACTGTCATAATGATTTAGGAATGGCAACTGCAAACTCTATTGCAGGTGCGATAAATGGAGCGAGACAAATAGAATGTACTATTAATGGTATTGGTGAAAGAGCCGGAAATACTGCGCTTGAAGAAGTAGTAATGATTTTTAAACAACATCCTTACTTAAATCTTGACACGAATATCAATACAAGAGAATTGAATGAAATGAGCCGATTGGTTTCTGAAAGTATGGGAATGATCGTTCAGCCTAATAAAGCTATTGTGGGAGCTAATGCTTTTGCACATAGTTCAGGAATTCACCAGGATGGTGTGATCAAAAACAGAGCAACTTACGAAATCATGGATCCGTTGGATGTTGGAGTAAATGAATCTTCAATCATTCTAACTGCAAGAAGCGGAAGAGCTGCTTTGGCTTACCGTGCTAAAAAAGTAGGTTACGAACTTACAAAAGTACAATTGGATATTGTATATATTGAGTTTTTGAAATTTGCCGATATTAAAAAAGAAGTTATCGATGCTGATATTCATCAGATTATTGAAGCTGCTAAAATTCAGGGTGAATTAATCAGAAGCTAGTTGGAAAGAGAATAGAAGAAAGAACAAAGACGAAAGAAAATAGAGGAAAGAACAAAGAAGAAAGATTCCAACGCATAACTATGTTTGTTAATGTAAGTGAAACGCCTTTGTGAGTTTACAAAATCTATGATTCTATGTGTTAAAAATAATTGCAAGCAACAAAAAAAAGAATTTAAATACATAAAGAACGAGACGTTATGAATTTGAAAATAGCAGTTTTACCAGGAGACGGAATTGGGCCAGAGGTAATTTTACAAGCCAAAAAAGCTTTACACGCCATAGGCGAAGTGTACAATCATGAATTTGTTTTTGAAGAAGCGCTCATGGGAGCGATCGCTATTGATAAAACAGGAAATCCGTTGCCGGAGCAAACTTTGAATTTGTGTTTGAATACAGATGCGGTTTTGTTTGGAGCAATTGGAGATCCTAAATATGATAATAACCCAAATGCAAAGGTTCGTCCGGAGCAGGGATTATTGAAGCTTCGTAAAGAACTGGGTTTGTTTGCCAATATTCGTCCTATAAAACCATACAAATCATTACTTGATGCTTCTCCTTTAAAAAGAGAAATTATCGAAGGAGCTGATTTTACTATTTTCAGAGAATTAACCGGTGGAGCTTATTTTGGAGCTAAAACATTAAATGAAGAAGGAACACACGCTTCGGATTTATGTGAATATTCAGAAGAAGAAATTACCAGAATTGCACATTTAGCTTTTAAATCGGCACAAAACCGACGCAAAAAGCTAACAATGGTTGACAAAGCAAATGTTTTGGAAACCTCGAGATTATGGAGAAAAGTAGTTCAGAAAGTGAGCGCTAATTATCCGGATGTAGCTTTAGACTTTTTGTTTGTAGATAATGCAGCGATGCAAATCATCTTAAATCCAAAACAATTTGATGTGATTTTGACAGAGAATTTATTTGGAGATATTTTATCAGATGAAGCAAGCGTTATTACAGGTTCTATCGGGTTATTAGCTTCGGCATCTTTAGGAGAAAAAAATGCTTTGTTTGAGCCAATTCACGGTTCTTATCCACAAGCAAAAGGAAAAAATATTGCTAATCCAATTGCTTCCATTTTATCAGCTGCAATGTTATTAGAACATTTTGGCTTGTTTAAAGAGGCAAATGTGATTTATCAGGCGGTCGAAAAAGCAATCGAATTTAAAGTTGTAACGGTTGATTTAAAACCAGACACAAAATTCGGTACAAATGAAGTAGGGGAGTTTGTTTCTAATTTTATTTTTAGCAAAGACGACCTATTATATTTTAATAATGACAATGTTAGTATTGGCCAGTCAACAATTGTTTAAGGTTTTTATTAAAATGATGAAATAAATAACAAGAAGTATGTGAAATGTTGAGATTTTATTTTTTTAGTCCTATAAGTTTTCATACTTTTGTGACACTAAAAAAAATAAAAGATGCAAATCTCAATTATTATTACTTCTGTCTTTGTTGTCAATGTGATTATCACATCTGCGAAGGGAATGGTATAAATATAATTGAAAAACTATATTATAAACCTTCCAAATACTGGAAGGTTTTTTTTTGAATAAAAATTAAAACAAATAATACATAATGGAATTAAATAAGTACAGCAAAACCATCACTCAAGATCAAACACAACCAGCGGCACAAGCGATGTTGTACGGGATTGGTTTAACTGAAGAAGATTTGAAGAAAGCACAAGTTGGTATTGTGAGCATGGGTTACGATGGTAACACTTGCAATATGCACTTGAACGATTTAGCAAAAGATGTTAAAAAAGGTGTTTGGGATGCAAATCTGGTCGGGCTTATTTTTAATACCATTGGTGTTAGTGACGGAATTTCGAATGGAACTGAAGGAATGCGTTTTTCATTGGTTTCTCGTGATGTAATTGCAGATTCTATCGAAACTGTTGTGGGAGCACAATGGTATGATGGTGTAATTGCAATTCCGGGTTGTGATAAAAATATGCCTGGAGCATTAATCGCAATGGGACGTTTAAACCGTCCTGCGATGATGGTTTACGGAGGTTCAATTCACTCTGGAAAATGGAAAGGTGAATCTCTTAATATCGTTTCGGCTTTTGAAGCTTTAGGAAAAAAAGTGAAAAACGAAATTACTCCGGAAGATTTTAAAGGTGTTATTCAAAATGCTTGCCCTGGCGCTGGTGCTTGTGGCGGAATGTACACGGCAAATACAATGTCGTCTGCAATTGAAGCATTAGGAATGAGTTTGCCATACAGTTCTTCAAACCCGGCTTTAAGTCAGGAAAAAAGAGATGAATGCTTGGCTGCAGGCGAAGCAATCAAAATATTATTAGAAAAAGATATTAAGCCAAGAGATATCATGACTCGTAAAGCTTTCGAAAATGCTATTACTATTGTAGCAGTTTTAGGAGGTTCTACAAATGCGGTTATGCACTTAATTGCAATGGCTCATGCGGTTGATGTTAAAATTACTTTGGATGATTTTCAGGCAATTAATGACAGAACACCAGTATTGGCGGACATGAAACCAAGTGGTAAATATATGATGGAAGATATTCATGAAGCTGGAGGAATTCCATCAGTAATGAAATATTTATTGAAAGTAGGATTGATTCACGGAGATTGTTTAACGGTAACTGGAAAAACAGTAGCAGAGAATTTAGCTTCTACTCCGGATTTACAAGACGGACAACAAGTAATTCACGAAATCCAAAAAGCATTAAAACCAACAGGAAATATTCAGGTTTTATACGGAAATCTTGCTTCTGAAGGTGCTGTAGCAAAAATCAGCGGAAAAGAAGGAGAATATTTTGAAGGACCTGCTGTAGTTTTTGAAGGTGAATTTGAAGTAATTCCAGGTCTTGAGGCCGGAAAAATTAAACCAGGTAATGTAGTCGTCATTAGGTATTGTGGACCAAAAGGTGGTCCGGGGATGCCTGAAATGCTAAAACCTACATCAGCTATTATTGGGGCCGGATTGGGAAGTAGCTGTGCTCTTATTACAGACGGCAGGTTTTCTGGAGGTTCACATGGCTTTGTTGTAGGACATATTACACCTGAGGCTTATGATGGTGGTGGTATTGCACTGGTAAAAGATGGTGATTTAATTGCTATTGATGCCGTAAAAAATACAATCGACCTGAAAATTTCTGACGAAGAATTTGCAGCTAGAAAAGCGGCTTGGGTTCAACCACCGTTAAAAGTTACAAAAGGAGTTTTACTTAAATATGCCAGATCGGTTTCAAGTGCTTCAACAGGTTGCGTTACCGATAATTAATTATTCAAATAACAAAATATCAAAAATCAGTACTAATTAAAATTGCTTTTTGATAAAAAAAATATACTATGAAAATATCAGGGGCAGAAGCCGTTATAAGATGTTTATTAGCAGAAGGAGTAGACTTAATTTATGGTTATCCGGGAGGAGCAATCATGCCAGTTTACGACGAATTATATAAATTTCAAGATCAGTTACACCACGTTTTAGTACGTCACGAACAAGGTGCTACACATGCAGCTCAGGGATATGCTAGAGCTACAGGAAAAGTTGGAGTTGCAATTGCGACTTCAGGACCAGGCGCAACAAATTTAGTTACCGGAATTGCAGATGCGCAAATCGACTCAACTCCAATGGTTTGTATTACTGGACAAGTTGGGAAACATTTGTTAGGTTCTGATGCTTTTCAGGAAACGGATATTATCGGGATTTCGACTCCGGTAACCAAATGGAACTATCAGGTTACAGAAGCTTCTGAGATTCCTGAAATTATTGCAAAAGCATTTTACATTGCACGTTCTGGCCGCCCGGGACCTGTATTGATCGATATAACTAAAAACGCTCAGTTTGATGAGTTTGAATTTAGTTATGAAAAATGTACAGGAATCAGAAGTTATATTCCGGTTCCGAAATTAAAATTAGACAAAGTTGCCGAAGCTGCCGCTTTAATTAATAGTGCTAAAAAACCTTTTATTGTTTTTGGTCAGGGAATTATTCTCGGTCAAGCCGAAGAACAACTAAAAGCGTTGATTGAAAAATCTGGAATTCCGGCTGCATGGACTATTTTAGGACTTTCAGCACTTCCAACAAATCATCCGTTAAACGTTGGTATGCTTGGAATGCACGGAAATTACGGACCTAATCTATTGACTAATGAATGTGATGTTTTAATTGCATTAGGAATGCGTTTTGACGATCGTGTTACCGGAAAATTGGCTACGTATGCAAAACAGGCAAAAGTAATTCACTTTGAAATTGATCCTGCAGAAGTTGATAAAAACGTAAAAACCGAAGTAGCTGTTTTAGGAGATGTAAAAGAAGCTTTAAATGCATTATTGCCATTGATCGAAAAGAATTCTCATGAATCTTGGCACAATGAGTTCAAAGAATTGCATAAGATTGAAGTAGAATCAGTTATAAACGAAGAGTTAAACCCAACGAATGGTAAAGGAATTTCAATGGGAGAAACCATGGAAATGATCAACAAACATTCAAAAGGTGATGCAATTATCGTTTCAGATGTTGGTCAACACCAAATGTTTGCTTGTCGTTATGCTAAATTTAATTCAACCAAAAGTAATATTACTTCTGGAGGTTTAGGAACAATGGGATTTGCTTTACCAGCCGCGATTGGAGCTAAAATGGGAAGACCGGATCGTGAAGTTGTTGCTATTATTGGTGATGGAGGATTCCAAATGACCATTCAGGAATTAGGGACTATTTTCCAGACAAAAGTTCCTGTAAAAATTGTCATTTTAAACAATGAGTTTTTAGGAATGGTGCGTCAATGGCAGGAATTGTTTTTTGATAACAGATATGCTTCAACAAAAATGATTAATCCAAATTTTGTAGCAATTGCTGAAGGATATTATATCAAATCTAAAAAAGTAACGCAAAGAGAAGATTTAGATGCAGCCGTTGCAGAAATGATGGCTTCAAAAGATTCTTATTTCTTAGAAGTTATGGTAGAAAAAGAAAACAACGTTTTCCCAATGATTCCAACAGGAGCATGTGTTTCTGAAATTAGATTAAGCTAAAAAAGAAGTTTCAAGTTTCAGGTTTATTTTGTTTCAAGTTCTACAACTTGAAACAAAATAAACCTGAAACAAAATAAACTAAAAAACAAGATGGAAGATAAAACATTTACCATATCGGTATATTCAGAAAATAACGTGGGCTTGTTAAATAGAATATCAGGAATATTCTTAAAGCGTCACATTAATATATTAAGTCTAAACGTTTCAGAATCAGAAATTGAGAATGTTTCAAGATTTATTATTGTTGTGGAAACAACAGAGAAATGGGTTAAGAATATTGTGGGACAAATAGAAAAGCAAATCGAAGTAATAAAAGCATTTTATCATACAGATGAAGAGACCATTTATCTGGAAAATGCTTTATTCAAAATTGCTTCAAATTTGTTGTTTGATGAAAAGCAAATTCAGAATATCATCAAAGACAGTCAGTCTACAATTGTAACGGTTTCTCGTGATTTCTTCGTGATTTCAAAATCCGGAAGACGTTCTGAAATCGAAGAATTGTATGAGAAATTCAAACCTTACGGTATTATGCAATTTGTACGTTCGGGCAGAATATCAGTTTCTAAAGAAAAAATGGAAATTTCAACGCTGTTAGAAACATTCAAATAATATCATTTTACTTACATATTAATCAATTATTAAATTACAACATCATTAAATATTAAAAAAGAATGGCAAATTATTTCAACACATTACCACTTAGATTACAATTAGAACAATTAGGAGTTTGCGAATTTATGGAGCAATCTGAATTTGCAGACGGAATTGCTGCACTTGCAGGAAAAAAAGTTGTCATTGTAGGTTGTGGTGCACAAGGTTTGAATCAAGGTTTAAACATGAGAGACTCTGGTTTAGATATTTCGTATGCATTACGTGCAGATGCAATCGCCGAAAAAAGAGCTTCTTATAAAAATGCTACTGAAAACGGTTTTAAAGTAGGTACTTATGAAGAATTAATTCCAACTGCTGACTTAGTTTGTAACTTAACTCCGGATAAACAACATACTGCCGTAGTTACTGCCATTATGCCATTAATGAAACAAGGTTCGACTCTAGCTTATTCTCACGGTTTTAATATTGTTGAAGAAGGAATGCAGATTCGTAAAGATATTACAGTAATTATGTGTGCGCCTAAATGTCCTGGTTCTGAGGTTCGTGAAGAATACAAAAGAGGATTTGGTGTACCAACTTTAATTGCTGTTCACCCAGAGAATGATCCAAACGGTTTTGGTTTAGATCAGGCAAAAGCTTATGCTGTAGCAACTGGAGGACATAAAGCTGGGGTTTTAAGATCATCTTTCGTTGCCGAAGTAAAATCAGATTTAATGGGTGAGCAAACTATCCTTTGCGGATTATTGCAAACTGGATCTATTTTATGTTTTGATAAAATGGTTGAAAAAGGAATCGATAAAGCTTATGCTTCAAAATTAATTCAATACGGATGGGAAACTATCACTGAAGCTTTGAAACATGGTGGTATCACAAACATGATGGACCGTTTATCGAACCCTGCAAAAATTGAAGCTTATGAATTGGCAGAAGAATTAAAAGACATCATGCGTCCGTTATTCCAAAAACACCAAGATGATATTATTTCTGGAGAATTCTCAAGAACTATGATGATCGACTGGGCTAATGATGATGTAAATTTATTGAAATGGAGAGCTGCAACCGGAGAAACTAACTTCGAAAAAACAGCTCCACAAGAAGCTCAAATCTCTGAACAAGAATATTTTGACAATGGAGTTCTAATGATTGCAATGGTAAAAGCTGGTGTAGAATTGGCTTTTGAAACAATGACAGAAGCGGGAATCATCGAAGAGTCAGCTTATTATGAGTCATTGCACGAATTGCCTTTGATTGCAAACACAATCGCAAGAAAAAAATTGTTTGAAATGAACCGTGTTATCTCGGATACAGCAGAATATGGTTGTTATTTATTTGACCATGCTTGTAAACCATTATTGACTGAGTTCATGAAAACTGTTGAAACAAATATAATCGGAAAACCATTTTCAACTTCAAACGGAGTAGATAATGCTGTTTTAATTGCAGTAAACAAAGAAATTCGTCAACACCCTATCGAAGAAGTAGGAGCATGGTTGAGAGAATCTATGACTGCAATGAAAAAAATTGGATAATAAATTGGGAATTACCACACATTCGAATGTGATGGGATTTGCACTGTATCTTTGTTTGTATAATATTTTGAATTAGTAAGCACTTATTAAGAAAAATGGATATAGATGCATATTGCATTCACTTAACTTCTGCGAGTAAGTAAGTTAAGTGAAGCTAATCCCTAATGAAGGGGTATATTTATCAAATAAATGTACTTGTTGAAGTTTCTATTTTAATTAATAAAGATGCTGCTATTTTCAAAATAGTATAAAGTATTGTAATGCAGAATTACGAAATTAATTGTTATTGAAATTGTTAAAATTAAAAAGGCGTGGTATTTATTTATCATGCCTTTTTTGCAATATGTAGTTTTACTTCAAAAATCAAATTTTTATATTATAGACAGAAAAAAAGCGTATTTTTTTTAATATGTGTTTTTTTTTGCTGAAATTTATGAATTAAATAATTTTAAGAATACGCTGATATTTAATACATTTATAAAAAAAATTCCAAAAACATATGAGTTATTATAAAATTGAAAATTTAGAACAATATTTTAAACATTACAATAAGTCAATAAGAGAACCAAGAAAATTTTGGGGAAAAATAGCTGAGGAAAATTTCACTTGGTATCAACAATGGGATAAAGTAGTTGATTTTAATATGGCTGATGCCGAAGTAAAATGGTTTACTGAAGCTAAAGTTAATATTACAAAGAATTGTATCGATAGACATTTAAGCAAAAGAGGAGAAAAAACGGCTATTATTTTTGAACCGAACGATCCTTCTGAAGAAGCTTTACATATTACATATAACGAATTATACGAAAGAGTTTCAAAAATGGCGAATGTTTTGCGTGAGCAAGGTGTTCGTAAAGGAGACAGAGTTTGTATTTATTTACCAATGATTCCGGAATTGGCAGTTGCAGTTTTGGCGTGTGCCAGAATTGGGGCAATTCATTCTGTTGTTTTTGCTGGTTTCTCTGCTTCTGCAGTTTCTGCAAGAATCAATGATTGCGAATGTAAAATGGTGATCACATCTGATGGTGGTTACAGAGGAAATAAAACAATTGATTTAAAAGGAATCGTTGATGAAGCTTTGGATTCTTGTCCATCAGTTTCGAAAGTTTTGGTTGTAAAAAGAACTCAAACTAACATCAAAATGAAAGAAGGTCGTGATATTTGGTTACAGCCTTTATTAGATGCAGCTTTAGACAATAGTGTTGCTGAAATTATGGATGCCGAAGATCCTTTGTTTATTCTGTACACTTCTGGTTCTACAGGTAAACCAAAAGGAATGGTACATACTACAGCAGGGTATATGGTTTATACGGCTTATACTTTTAAAAATGTTTTCAATCACGAAGAAAATGATATTTTCTGGTGTACGGCAGATATTGGTTGGATCACCGGTCACTCTTATATTTTATACGGACCATTATTAAACGGTGGAACAACTGTAATTTTCGAAGGAGTTCCGTCATATCCTGACTTTAGCCGTTTTTGGGACATTATCGAAAAACATAAAATCACACAATTCTATACAGCGCCAACAGCAATACGTTCGTTAGCAAAAGAAAGCTTAGATTATATTCAGAAGTACCCACTTAAATCATTAAAAGTTATTGGATCTGTTGGAGAACCAATCAACGAAGAGGCTTGGCACTGGTTTAATGACCACGTTGGAGACAAAAGATGCCCGGTGGTTGATACTTGGTGGCAAACAGAAACTGGTGGAATCATGATTTCTCCAATTGCATTTGTAACTCCAACAAAACCAACTTACGCGACTTTACCATTACCTGGAATTCAGCCTGTTTTAATGGATGAAAAACGCAATGAAATAGAAGGAAACCAAGTTGTTGGAAGTTTATGTATTAAATTTCCTTGGCCTGGAATCGCCAGAACTATCTGGGGCGATCACCAACGTTATAAGGATACTTATTTCTCTGCTTTCCCAGGAAAATATTTTACAGGAGACGGAGCATTAAGAGACGAAGTAGGATATTACAGAATTACCGGTAGGGTAGATGATGTTGTAATTGTTTCTGGTCATAATTTAGGAACAGCTCCTATTGAAGATGCGATCAACGAGCATCCTGCAGTTGCAGAATCTGCAATTGTTGGATTCCCACACGATATTAAAGGAAATGCATTATATGGTTTTGTAATTCTAAAGGAAACTGGAGAAGTTAGAGATCGATCAAATTTAAGTAAAGAGATCAATCAATATATTTCTGACCATATTGGACCAATTGCAAAATTAGATAAAATTCAGTTTGTTTCTGGTTTACCAAAAACACGTTCAGGAAAAATCATGCGTAGAATTTTACGTAAAATAGCCGAAGGAGATTTCTCTAATTTTGGAGATACTTCAACGTTATTGAATCCAGAAATTGTAGAAGAAATTATGAAAGATAAAATCTAAGATCTTCTCAATAAAAATAAAAAAGCTGTCTCAATCGAGGCAGCTTTTTTATTTAATGTCAGAAACAATAGGTAACGTGTAGCAATGTTTTAAGGAATTCGTATTATGTGTTTTATTTTCTTATTCCCTTAAGAAGTGCATAAATAGCCATTGCATGTCCATGCCCTAAATCAAAATCTGTTTTTAGCCAGGTCACAATTTCACCCGCTTTTATTTCTGGTTTTAACTGTCCGTCTACCGAAAATCCCTTTTGGTCCGATATAATTTTAAAATCATCAGGTCCTTTACCTGTCTTTGCTTTAATGTTTGTTAGATACGCTTGAAATGACATAATGTTATAGATTTTAATGGTTGATTATTTTTCGACAATAGTTTTTATGTTGTGGAGACTTTCCTCTACATCAGATCCTATTAATTTATCCATATCCAGAAAAATAAGCATAAAATTTTTAGGCCAATTCATTCCGCTGTTATATACCCAGTTTAACTTTGTTTGATTTGCAGATAAACTTTCGGTAGCCATATATCCGTTTGCAGTAAAAACATAAGGTGCTAAAAAACGAAGCTCAAAATCGACTTTTTCACCATCGGTTACTTTTTTTATTTCCCATTCTCCTTTTCCGGTCTTGTGATGCTTACTTTCAAAAGCTAAAACGGAACCAGATGTTCCATCGGCTGCTCCTTTTATTTCAATTTTGGTATTCGGGTCAAGCAGTAACCATTTACTGTACAATTTCTGATTTTGATTTAGTTTTATAAAATCAAAAACATCATGTTTAGATTTGTTAATTACGATTTGTCTTGTTATGGTGTATTTATCTTTTGTGAACATTGCCACTACTAAAGCCAGTGATATTATGGCTACCAATACAGTTATTATTTTTACGATTATCATTTTCATTTTTGTTAAGTTGATTAATTAAAAAGTTTGCGTAGTTTCTATTAGTGATTTAGTTTCATTATGGTTTTGATTAGCATCGAAATTAAACATCCATTGATTACCAAACTTGTCAGTTAAATGTCCGAATAAAGCACCCCAAAACATTATTTCTAAAGGTTGAGAAGCATCTCCGTTTTTGGATAAGTTTGCATAAACTTTTCGCGTTTCTTCTTCACTTGAAAAATTAAGCATAAGCGAAACTGCATTGCCTTTTACTAATGTTTGCGGCGCCATGTCAGAACCCATGATAGTAATGTTGCCGCTTGTAAGCATTGAATGTAAAATACATTCTTTCATTTGTTCAGGCATTTGATCTGATACTGGCGATTCGGCTACTGTTTGTAATATAAGTTGACCGCCCAAACATTCTTTATAGAATGTCATTGCTTCACGGCAATTGCCGTTAAAAGTTAGGTAAGAATTAATTGTTGTCATTTTGTTTTATTTTTTATGTTAGTTCTTAATTAAACTGACAAGACAAAGTTGCAACTAGTTACAAAAATAAATGCTGTGCGTAAATGACAACATAGAGGGGTTTTTACGTCTTTTTCTTATCTTTATAAAAAAAAATATAAAATCAAAAGATGAAAAAAGTAAGCATTCTTGTTCCTGAAAGTTCGGTTTTGCAAGCCATTGCAGATCCACAGTATTTGTTTTCTGCAGTGAATCAGTTTTTGATCGCATCAGGTAAAAAGGCATTGTTTGATGTGCAATTGGTTGGATTAAAAAAAGAAGTAAAACTTAATAATGGTTTGTATTCTGTAAATGCCTCCCAACTTTTAGAAGATGTTGAAAAAACAGATTTGATTATAATACCAGCTTTGTTTGGAGATATGAAAAGCGCCATTGCTCAAAATGAAAAACTACTGCCGTGGATAAATGAACAGTATAAAAAAGGAGCAGAAGTTGCTTCGTTATGTGTTGGTGCCTTTTTGTTAGCCTCTACAGGTTTGCTTAATGGTAAAAAATGTTCTACGCATTGGGGATTTCAAAATGAGTTTCGCGAAATGTTTCCAAATATTGAAGTAGTTGAAGGAAGTATTCTTACTGAAGAAAATAGAATTTACTCCAGTGGTGGCGCAAAATCCTATTGGAATTTACTTTTACACTTAGTAGAAAAATATACAGATAGAGAAACAGCTATTCTGACTTCTAAATATTTCGCGATAGATATAGATAGAGAAAGCCAGTTAGCATTTGCAATGTTTCAGGGACAGAAAAAACATACTGATGAAGTTATAAAAAAAACGCAGAATTTTATTGAAAATAATATTCAGGAAAAATTAACAATTGAAGGATTGTCTGAATTAGCGTCTTTAGGAAGAAGAAGCTTTGAAAGACGTTTTAAAGTTGCCACCAATAATTCGGTCTTGGTATATGTAAACCGCGTTAAAATAGAATTTGCCAAACGTAGTTTTGAAACGAGCAGAAAAAATATTAATGAAGTGATGTACGATGTAGGTTATACAGATACAAAAGCATTTAGAACAATTTTTAAGAAAATAACAGGTCTTACTCCAATTGAATATCGTAACAAGTATAATAAAATGAGTATTCCGCAATAAATAGAAACGAAGAAGCCTCTTAAAATTAAGAGGCTTCTTCATATATCACTTATATGGTGAAAGAGTCTTTAATTTTACTTAATCCCTAATCTTGATTTTAGTTTCAAAAACAAAAGAGCAATTTTATATGCATCTTCAGCCGATGAATTTCGATCACTTTTTGGGATTTTGTATATTTCGGTTAAATCGTCAAGCGAAAATTGTTTATCATTAATATCTGTTAATTTTCGATACATCATATCAACATCCAAAGCTTCGTTTTTTAATCTTCCGCAATCCAGACGTTCTAATGCAGCATTTAGCATTTCGATATCAAAATTAATATGATGACCAACTAAAATAGCGTTACCAATAAAATTCACCAAAGCTTCAATAGCATCTGGTTCAGGCATTTTAAGCATTTTGCTCTCAATGATAAACTCATTCGAAAGCCCGTTATCCTGCAAAAATTTGTACTGTAACAAAACAGCTTCAAAATTATCTTTAATTACAATACTATCATCAACTACCGAAAAAGCTCCTAAAGACAAAATAACATCCTTGTTGGGGTTTAATCCTGAAGTTTCTGTCGATAAAACTACAAATCGGTTAGGTTTTGTTTCGAATTTAGTTAGATAATCTTTCCAGAAATCCGGATATTCCTTATTGATATTTTTAATCCAGTCTAGCATATTTATGAGAATTGGGTCAATTGAAATTTACTCTTAATTAATTCCTCAAGATCTTTCATTGGTGTCAAAGCATTTTTTAACTTCTCTTTGTCTGTTTTAGACATTTCTCTTAAACTTATATATTGCCCAGAGTTATCATTTTTTAATCCTTCAACAGTTCTAAATTTAGATAATGTTAAAAAAGCTTCAGCACAACTTAAGTATATCTCTGCATTTTTAGAATCTGTTATTGCTAATTGTTTGAATCTTAAATAAGTATTCTTGATTCCTTTGATGTTTGCGTTCAAAATTAATAAACGTGCACCATCAATCAAGGGCATTAATGCGCGGGTTTTGATATCAAATTTCCCTTTTTCCGGACCTTCTTCCTCAACAATGAATTTTTTGAAAAAACTCAAAGGAGAATTCTTCTTCAAGGCATCATTTCCTAAAAAGTCAAAGAATAAGGTGTTGTTAACGGCATTTTTGAAAATAACATTCTCAATAACTTCTTCGATTTTTGGTTCCCCAAAAACGATCTCATAATCAAAGAAAATACTGCTTAAATCATTACTGTTTTCACCTGGAGTATTCATCCAGCTGTTGTATTGTTTTGTCCAGTCAGTCAATGATTTACACCAAAGCATGTTACTTCCCATGTGTCCATTTGGACAAAAATCATAGCCCACTTTTTCAAGTATAGATGTAGCTCTTTTTGCTAATCTAAGGAAATAATCTTTTACTTCTCTGTATTTTTCCGGAGCAACATCTTCAAAAATCAAAATACTATCCTGATCTGTTAGTAAAAGCTGTTCTTTACGCCCTTGACTACCAATACTTAACCATGCAAAACGGGCAGGAGGTGAGCCTAAGTCTAAAATTGCTAATTCAACAGAACGTTTAATTATCGCCAGATTAATTTCACTTACAATATTGCTAATATGTGAAATCGGAATATTTTTCTGAATCGAATTCTGAATCAAATCAGACAAGCGATCTCGTATTTGTTTTAAATCTTTTGGCAGTTGAGAACGTTTAATTTCTTTAATTAAAACACCAGGGTTACTGGCTTGAGCCACAATTAGATCGTGCTCAGAAATAATTCCTTTTACAGCAGATTTATTCGTACCGTCTTTTGTAACACATAAATGTGTCACATTGTGTTTTAACATTAATAATTGCGCCTCAGCCAGAGAAACATTTTCAATTACAGTAACGACAGGCGATGACATAATTTTGTCAATCGTTTCTGTAATAGGGTAACGTCCTGTCGCTATCTTAGACGACAAATCTGTAGCTGTAACAATACCAATTGGGCGATTTTTTTCGCACACAATGATATTATCAACCATAGCATCAGTCATTAATATAGCAACATCCTTAACAATATGATTTGCATCAGTTGTTAATGGTGAATTATTATAGCTAAGAGACTGAATATATTGCATTTCTGACTGCTGATCTACATAGAATGAAGTATCAGAAATCAATTTTCCGTTAGAGCCAACGCTATCTTTTGTATGTCTTGAATTTGTAGCAAAACTTTCTAATAAAAAGTTCAAAACATCTGAATTATTAGCTACAAAAGGTCTGAAAACAGCAATAGGAATGGCATAAATAATAGTTTCTTCACGGGCTTTAGCCGTCATCATGTAGTTATTCTTAGCGAAAAAAGGTCGAAGACCAAAAATATCACCTTCATGACATTTGTTGATAATCGTTTCTTCGGCATCAGCAATTGTTGTTAAATTAATGATACCAGAAGCTACAACATAAAAGCTGTCGTGAAGCAAATCATTGTTTTGAAACAATATTGCATGTTTTTCTAAATTTATAACACGAATATTGGTTGCAATATCAGATAATTCCTGAAAAGTTAAATTATCAAATGGCGGGTATTCTTTTAAAAAATCTGCAATATGCTCAGCGATTGTATTCATATATTTTGATAATTTTTTTAAAGTATCGAATGTAAAAATAATAAAATAAACTCTTACAACGAAAGCATCTTTACGAGAATATAAACATTTTGAATAAATGTGAAAAAATATTGAATCAGAAAGCTTGAAATTCTTGTTAATACTTGAAAAAACTAAGACGAATTAATATTCTGCAAAAATAGAGTATGTTTAAAGAATATTTGCAATGAACTGAACAGGAAGGGATTTTGAAATATTCTATTTTACATAATATAAATTATAGTTCAAAATAGGCATGCTTTAAAAGCACCGATTAATCGTATAACTTAGTGAGAATCGTTTCTTGCGGAATTAAATCAGATCCGCCTCTTTTAGCGAATTGTATCGTTCCATCATTTGCAATAAGAACTGCGCCTGCTGATAAACCATCTTTGGTTTTTATCTTGATTTGAGCGCGATCGCCTAAAACATATACATATCCGCTAATTTCCATAACTCCGGATTCCAGATTTTTATCGTCGCTTGTAATTTCAGCGGTTCCGTATATCTTGCTAACAGACTGTGCTATGTTTAATTTAAGAATATATTTCTTGCTGCAATTCTTGCAATTTTCAGTGCTCCAGGTTCCGGTAAAACGATTTTGCGAATATGCTGTAAATGAAATAAATACCAACAGCAGAATAATCTTTTTCATTAAATGATTTTTTTAATAAATATGCGCCAAATATAAACCAAAAAAAGCATACACCGTGGCGTATGCTTTTTGAATTGTGTGTTATATCTATTATTTTAACTTTTTTAAATAAACAGATTTTCCATTTAAGGCAACGTTAATTTCATTGTTTTTTTCTGAAAAAGTTGTTCTCAAGGCATTTCCTTTAAAAATTGTAACATCGCCGTAAACTTTTCCAGTTTCATCAGAAACGTATTCAAATAATACTTTTTTGTTATCCGGCTCAATTCCGATTTTGTAACTTGAAAATTTTGAAGTTGCTAAATCAAATTCCTGATGCGTGTCAATAATATTCCCGTCAGCATAAAAGTTTGTAACTGTTTTGCTTAAAGTGATGTCGGGATAATATTGATTGACTTTTTGAAGCAGTGCATACTGTTCCGGATTTGCGTCTTCTTTTTTAGACGTGATAGTTTGTGCAAATGAAATTGTTGTAAAAATAAAGGCCAATAATAATAAATACTTTTTCATAATTCTTTGATTTTTAGATTAATATTTTTAATTACTTTAAAAAACTAAATACTGCGTAATACTATCAAAACTTTATTAAAATTGTTTTAATTATCTAACAAGGTATGAAATCTTTACCTTTGCAAAAAATTAAAAGCACTTTTTTAAGAAAATGACAACAAAAAAATACATTCAACTAATACTTATCTTAGGTTCTTTAACGGCACTTGGTCCTTTTTCAATTGATATGTATTTGCCTGGTTTCTCAGGGATTGCAAAAGATTTGCATACTACTGTTGCCAAAGTTTCTATGAGTTTATCCAGTTATTTTATCGGAATTTCGGCTGGACAATTACTTTATGGTCCTTTATTGGATCGTTTTGGACGCAAAAAACCTTTATTTGTTGGGTTAATGGTTTATATTTTGGCTTCTTTAGGTTGTATTTATGTTACCAATATCGATTCGTTTATACTTTTACGTTTCATACAGGCAGTTGGTAGTTGCGCTGCTACAGTGGCTTCTGTAGCAATGGTTCGTGATTTATTTCCAGTAAAGGATATTCCAAAAGTATTTTCGTTATTAATGCTTGTCGTTGGGCTTTCGCCAATGTTGGCGCCAACAATTGGTGGTTATGTTACCGAAGATTATGGCTGGCATACAGTATTCTTTATTTTGATGTGTATGGGAATCGTTATTTTGATTGCTTCACAAATTGGTTTACCAAATTCGTATAAACCTGATACTTCGATATCTTTAAAACCGAAACCAATTATCACGAACTTCTTAAAGGTGCTTAAAGAGCCTCAGTTTTACACGTATGCATTTACGGGTTCTATCGCTTTTTCGGGACTATTTTCATACGTAGCGGCCTCTCCTATCATTTTTATGAATATTTACCATGTAGATGCTAAAACTTACGGATGGATTTTTGCTTTTATGTCTGTTAGTTTTATCGGTTCAAGCCAATTAAATTCGGCGTTATTGAAGAAATATTCGAGTGAACAAATGATTTTTGGTGCCTTGATTTCGCAATCTGTAATTAGTATTATTTTTCTAATTCTTGCTTTAAATAACCTTTTAGGATTGTATGAAACAATCGGGATGTTGTTCTTATTTTTAGCTTGTTTAGGAATTTCAAATCCAAATACTGCGGGGCTTACATTGGCTCCTTTCGCTAAAAATACCGGAAGTGCTTCTGCTTTAATGGGCGCTATTCAGCTTGGATTGGGCGCGTTGGCTTCTTTTGCTGTTGGAATTTTTGTAAAAAATTCTGTAACTCCAATGGTTGCAATTATGACAACCACCACAATTGCTGCGTTTATTGTTTTAAATATCGGAAAACGTTTTATCAAACAAAAAGCGTTATTATCTGCAGATGATGATATAATGGTTGGGCATTAAGTAGAATAAATTCCAAATTTTTAAATTGCTTCGCCTGTTCGCTAGCGCTCGGGCAATGTCATTAAGTTAAGAAAATCTACAATGCTATGACGAATAAATCTCTCTCAATCCCGATAGTTATCGGGAGCCAAGTTTATTAAAAAGATTTAAGCAGATCTACGCAGATTATAATTAAAATAAATCTGCTTAAATCTGCAGAATCTGCGTGAAACAAATTTTTTTTTAATTTGTACATCCCGATAGCTATCGGGAGTGGCAAAAAGCTTGACGATTTTGCGTCGGCGAGAGAAAGATTAAGCATAATTTGCTAATCCAATTTTTACTGTTGGAAATAAATTTTATATGTTTAAAAATCAGTGCATAACGTTTTTGATGTTCTTTATTTTATTAATTTTATACTGCTTAAAATTAAGTGGAATCCAGATACCATTTGAAAA
Organism: Flavobacterium sp. JAS; assembly: GCF_020991455.1. Taxonomy (GTDB): domain Bacteria; phylum Bacteroidota; class Bacteroidia; order Flavobacteriales; family Flavobacteriaceae; genus Flavobacterium. The sequence goes on along the minus strand of NZ_JAJMOX010000005.1, from coordinate 158,970 downwards.
ACGGGGCGAAACCGAAAAGCCACACGAGTAGGAAAATAAATGCTTAATTATTATGCCTAAATATGTTATTGAAAGGGAAATCCCAAATGCCGGTAAACTTACATCTGATCAATTAAAAGATATTTCACAAACCTCATGTGGAGTACTTAATCAATTAGGAACTCAAATTCAATGGGTAAACAGTTATGTCACAAACGATAAAATCTACTGCGTATATATTGCGCCAAATGAAGAAATGGTTTATGAACATGCTAAACTTGGCGGTTTTCCAGCCAATTCAGTAAGTGAGGTTTTTGGTGTAATTGATCCAACAACTGCTGAATAAACTTAAAATTAAAAAAAGCCAGAATCCATATTGGATTTTGGCTTTTTTATATTTAAAATTCTCAACACAATAGATTGTATAGATTTAAAAAAAATGTTTCACGCAGATTCTGCAGATTTGAGCAGATTTATTTTAATTATAATCTGCTTAAATCTTCTTAAATCTGCGTGAAACAACTTTAGTGAAATTTTTGAATTCAAAAAAACATTTACCTTTAAAGTTCAAAATACAATTGGAATTTGGAATTTGAGAATTGGGATTTAAAATTAAACTTTATCTTCTAAAGATCTCTTTTCTGGTCTGATAATCATTCTCAAAGATTGATCTCGGGCAAAATATGCTACCATCCAGTTCCAGAAAGTGTTTAATCTGTTTCTGTAGGTTATTAGAGAAATTAAATGGATAAACAACCAAATGATCCAGGCAAAAAAACCTTTAAAATGCCACTTTGGACTTGGTAAATCAACTACTGCTTTGTTTTTTCCGATAATTGCCATTGAGCCTTTGTCGTTATAAGCGAATGGTTTAAGTGGTTTCTTTTGAGCTAAAGCTTTAAAGTTTTTAGCTAAATTTAATCCTTGCTGAATTGCTACCTGAGCCACTTGCGGGTGTCCGTCTGGGAAATTTTTATCACCGGCTAAAATTGCTGTGTCACCAATTGCATAAATATTTTCAAAACCATTTACTTTATTATATTGATCCGTTGCCATACGTCTTCCGCGGCCGTAACTTTCTTTTGGAATTCCGTCAAATAGTTTGGCAGAAACTCCGGCTGCCCAAATTAAATTTTTGGTTTGGATGGTTTCTCCGTTTTCAAAAAATACAGTATCATCAACATAATCTGTAACGCGGGTATGCAGTTTAACGACAACTCCAAGTTTTGTAAGCGCTTCTAAGGTGTCTTTTTGAGAAGCTTCACTCATAGGCGAGAGTAGTGCGTCTCCCCCATCGACCAAATAAACATTACTGGCTGATGTTTCTAATTCCGGATATTCTTTAAGCAGAATATTTTTTCGCATTTCGGCAAACATTCCTGAAACCTCTACTCCTGTTGGTCCTCCTCCGGCAACTACAATCGTCAATAATTTACGACGTTTGCGCATATCTTTGGTAATTGCAGCTTTTTCAAGGTTTTTAAGCAACGCATTACGCATTTCGATGGCATCATTTAAGGTTTTCATCGGAATGGCATTTTTCATTACGTTTTCCATGCCAAAATAACTTGTTTCGGCTCCAGTAGCAAAAACCAGATAATCATACGTTAATTCGCCATTGTTGAGAATTATTTTATTCTCAGCAGGAACTATAGAAAGTAATTCTCCTAAACGAAATTGCAGATTTTTTTTGCCTGCAAAGAATTTTCTAAAAGGATAACTAATACTTGAGGGTTCTAAAAATGCGGTCGCAACCTGATATATAAGTGGAGGGAAAAAATTGTAATTGTTTTTGTCTACAAGCGTTACTTGTATTTGAGGATGGTTTACAAGCTCTTTTGCAAGATTGATTCCCGCAAAACCACCTCCTATAATGACTATTTTCATATTATGTTGTCTATTAAGTAGGATTCATGAGTAAAACTATTCTGCTTTTGCAGTTGCATAAATTTAACATTATAATTCTACATACGAAACCCAATTTGAGTTTTCTTTTAAATTCCGGTAGAATTAATTTGCTAATTTAAGTTTCATCATAATGTCTGTTTGCTCATCATTTCCTAATTTAAAAATGTGTTTGTCAAATTCAACAAAACCATTTTTTGTGTAAAAATTGATTGCTCTCAGATTTTCCTCCCAAACGCCTAGCCATACATATTCATTGTTTTTTTGTCTGGCAACTTCTATGGCTTTGTCGTACAGTAATTGTCCTACTTTTTTGCCATGAAAATCTTTTGAAACGTAGATTCGTTCAATTTCCAGTGCTTTATTGTCTTTTAATTCGGTTTGAGATTCTCCGAAGTTCACTTTTAAATAACCTATTACGTTATTTTCAAGAGTGGCAAAATAAAATTCGGAATCTTTATTATTAAGTTCAGCAGTTAGTTTCTCGGTTGAAAACCCTTCGTCTAAATAATTTTTCATGTTTTCTTCGGAATTTGAGTCCGAAAAAGTTTCCTGAAAAGTTTGCCTGCCAATTTTTTGCAATTGTGCAAGCTCGTTTATTGTTATTCTTTTTACTTCAATATCTGCCATCATAAATTTGCTTTTACAGAATGTTATTACTCTATAAAATTACGATATAAATTAGAAAAAGAATAAGGGCAAATATTACTTTTTGAATTTTTTAACAGGTTTCTCCGTTACTTCAACTTTGTTTTGCAAAACGTAATTAGCGAGTAATTTTTCAATCAATTCGTCTTTAGTAAGATGATGAAAAACAGTTTTTACCTTAGTTTTTAAATCTGTCGAAATATCGTGATTTGGTTTTGTTTTGAAGATTTGTTTCGCCCATAAAAGCGTATTATTCTCTTCTAAACTTATAACTGAAGGTTTTTGGAATTTAGTAAATTTAATTCCTAATTCTTTTTCAAATTCCGGAATTTCAGCTACTTCTTCCTCTTGCAAAACGGTCAAAGAAAGCCCTTTTGCCCCTGCTCTTGCAGTTCTTCCGCTACGGTGAACATAAGTTTCGTAAGTATCCGGCAAATGATAATTTACAACATAAGAGATTTCTTTTACGTCGATTCCTCTTGCAGCTAAATCTGTAGCAACCAGAATATTAATGTGTCCTTCACGAAATTGCTCCATGATTCTGTCACGAATTCCTTGCGATAAACTTCCATGAAGTGCTCCAGAAGAAAAACGGTTTATAGCCAGGTTTTTAGCTAGTTTGTTGACTGCAGCTTTAGTTTTACAGAAAATAATTCCGCGCTCTCCTTCTTTTGAGTTCAGGAAATGCATTAAAACGTCCAATTTTTCAATTGGATCAACTACAATATATTCGTGATCAATTCCTTGGTTACCAACAGTTTCCATATTGGCACTTACTTGAACTACATTTTTGTTTAAGTAATTCTGAATCAATTGTTTGATTGTTCCCGGTAAAGTTGCAGAGAACAATAATGTGCGGTGTTTTTTAGGAAGTTCGGCTACGATTTCGTCTAAACTTTCTTTTAAGATCGAAACCATTTCATCGGCTTCGTCTAACACTAAATATTCGGTTTGTTTTAAGTCAATTGCTTTACGCTGAATCAAATCGATTAAACGTCCCGGCGTTGCTACTACGATATGTGTTGGAGCTTTAAGGCGTTCAATTTGTGGCTTAATGGGGATTCCACCACAAGTTGAAGCTATAGAGATATTTGGAATATGTTTTCCAAAATCCTCTAAATTTCTGAATATTTGTTGTCCAAGTTCTCTGGTTGGAACCAAAATAACGGCTTGAACAACAGAAGATTCTGTATTAATTAATTGTAATAACGGCAATCCGAAAGCGGCAGTTTTACCAGTTCCGGTTTTGGCTAAACCTACAACATCATGACTTTCAGATAAAAGTAACGGAATTGTTTTTTGCTGAATTTCTGTTGGTTCAACAATATTCAATTCGCTTAAAGCTTTTAAAATTGGTGCTGAAATTCCTAATGATGAGAATTGTTTAGACATTTTTTTGTTTTGTTTATTTTTGTTTTTTTTGTTTCAGGTTTCAGGTTTGCTTTGTGTGCTTAACCGCAAAGTTCGCAAAGTTTTTTCGCAAAGTACACAAAGTATAACTTGCGTTAATATTGTAAAACTTTGCGAACTTTGTGGTTAAATTATGTTCAAAGAAAACAACTTGAAACCTGGAACCTGAAACTTTTTTAACCCTTTTGAGATCAATCTGGTTCGTTCATGATTTTTTCACGATACTTTTTACCAATTAACAAAACTAGTTTTAGTTTGTAATCGTCAACCAGCCATTCGCGGTAGTTTTTACTACATTGGCTCAAACATTTTGCGTAACGTTTGATACGGCATTCGATATCGTCCTCAAGCTCTTTTCCTAATGATTTTGCTTCTTGTAATGTTTCAGTATTATCGACACACATTGCAGCGTGTTGCTCTAATGATTTGTCTAATACAACTTTAGAACGTAAATTTTGCTTGATGATTAGTTTGTGCTCTTCATCAACATCAAAAGTTACATCGGCAGTTTTACTGAATTTAGCACGTAATTCCGGTGGCATGCTGTATTTGAAATACAACTCAATTTCTGTATCATCACGTAAGTTCTCCAAATAAAACTCAGGCGATTTAAAGATATGCTGCCAGTTTACAGGCTCGCTCCATAAACCAAAACGTGCTGCATTATTACCTAAATCGATAACGGTAAACTCGTCTTTACCAGGTAATTTACGAGAACCACGACCAATCATTTGGTAGTATAAAGTTAGCGATTTTGTTGCTCTGTTCAGGATAATAGTTTCAACTGTTGGCTCATCAAAACCTGTAGTTAAAATTCCTACCGATGTTAAAATCGCATCAGGAGTCTTTTTAAACCATTGTAAGATGTCTTTACGCTCTTCAGAACTACTTGTATTGTCAAGGTGTCTAATGTCGTAACCGGCTTCTCTAAACGTTTCATATACATATAATGAAGTATGAATACCGTTGTTGAAAATTAAGGTTTTCTTACCCAATGAACGTTCTGTATACGCATGCAAAAGTTTTTCCTGCATGATAGTATTCGTATATAAATCGTCTGATGATTTTACGGTATAATCTCCGTTGATACCTACTTTAAGTGATGTCAATCCTACATCATAACTATAAGTGGTCGCTTTAGCCAAGAAACCTTTGTCAATCAATGAACTAATGGTGTCTCCCACAATAAGTTCATCGTAACTCTGGTGCATTGGTAATTTTATATTCGAACTCAATGGCGTTGCTGTTACTCCAAGAATAAAAGCATTTTTGAATGAGTTTAATAATTTTCTGAATGAATTGTAATGTGCCTCATCGATAATAACTAAACCAATGTTATCAAGATGTAATTTCTCATCATTGATACGGTTTTTTAAAGTCTCAACCATCGCAACAAAACAAGAAAAATCGTTTTGGTCAGGCAATTCTTTTACTTTACTATTGATAATTTTATTAGAAACACCAAACCCTTTTAACATTTTTGAGGTTTGTTTACAAAGCTCGATACGGTGTGTTAAAACAACCACTTTTTTATCATTATTTGCCAAATAACGACGCACGATTTCGGAAAAAATCACTGTTTTTCCACCACCTGTTGGCAATTGATATAATAAATGATGTTTCGAAGGAGCATTGTCTAAACGTTCAAAAATGGCGTCGATATCGCCTTTTTGGTATGCATAAAGTTCTTTTTTCTCTTCTCTTTCTATTTCTAAAGTGTTTTGAGACATTGTTTATTTTTGGATTTTTGCAAAAATACACCGAAAAAACAGTTATTCATCTTATTTTAACCTAAAATAAATGTTTTTTTTAAATAAGATTTTTTATGAGAAGTGTTTTTATGAGTCGATTTTATCTAAAATTGCTTCAAAATCGTACTTGTTTTTCCATTTTTGTTGAATAGTTTCTTCTTGAATGTTAAAAATACGTTCTTTAAAATCTGCTAAAATTCCGTTGGAAATTGAAAAATTTACGGCTTGTTCAAATGAATTAAAAATGCTTTTGTAGAATAATTCCTGCTTTACTAAATTTTGTGACGAATACGTTTGCGCAATTTCGATGTTGTAAAGCATAATATCAGCAATCACAAAAGGATCAACACCTATCAAAATGAAATGTTTGATGTATTTCTGTGCAACCGAACGGCGCATTTTGGCTTTTGGACGCCTTTTTGCATTGGGCTTTTTGATTGGAAAATATTCATGTGAAATTTTGACTTTGCATTCCTGAAGCAGTTTATCTTCTTTTGGGTTGAAAACAAAATCGTAATAGACTTTTACAGGACTAAACTTTTCGTACAACTCGATTATTTGTTCTTCGAGTTGTTCTTTGTTCAATTCGGTCAAATATTTTTTTAAATCGCGTTTACTCATTATCAAAGTTTAAGAATACAAAAGTAAATTACTTTCCTGATTCATGTCGCAAAAACCAACGATAATACTTAATTTTGCTGGAATAAACTCAAAAAATATATACATGCTCAAGATTTTCAAAGTTACTGCAATTTTAGAGGGAATCTCTTATTTAGTGTTATTTACCAATATGCTTTTCGTTAAGACCAATAATCCTGAACTTTATCATACCTTATTACGTCCTTTAGGAATGACACATGGTGTTTTATTTATAGGATATGTATTGTTGGCATTTTTACTTAGAAAACCTCAAAACTGGGATTTAAAAACTTTCGGAATTATTCAAATAGCTTCTCTTATTCCTTTTGGAACTTTTTATATCGAGAAAAAATATTTAGAAAATAATGCCTAATCTTTTGGATAAAATATTTAACTTTTTATACCCTCTTTTTAGAGATTGGGGAATGAGCCGCAACTTTGCGTCCTACATTAGCCTTGTCTTTAATATTGCCATTATGGTGATTTTGGCTTATGCCATTTATTATATGGCAAAATTTGTTTTGGTAACCCTGACTGCCATTTTTGCGCAAAAAACCAAAACAAAATTTGACGATTATTTAATTCACAATAAAACCACAAAATACACCGCTTATTTAATTCCGTTTTTCTTTATTTATAAAGCGGTTCCAATTATTCTGGATAAATACGAATATTGGGAAAGTGTTTTTGGAAAAATAGTTGGTGTTTATATTGTATTGATAACCTTATGGATTGTCAGAACAATTTTTAACGCTTTACGTGATTACCTAAAACAAAAACCGGAATACAGCGATAAACCAATCGATAGTTTCGTTCAGGTCATTATGATTGTGCTTTGGATTTTTGGTGTTGCAATCATTATTTCAAAGTTATTCGGAATCAAACAAGGCGAATTACTGACGATTTTAGGGACGCTTTCGGCGATTATTATCTTGATTTTCAGAGATACTATTCTGGGATTTGTTTCGAGTGTTCAGGTTGCCATAAACGATATGGTTCGTATTGGTGACTGGATTACGATGGATAAATTTGGTGCTGATGGTGATGTAATCGAAATTAATCTGACAACGGTAAAGGTTCGAAATTTTGATAATACGATTACAACGATTCCAACTTATGCTTTGAGTTCTGATTCGTTCCAGAACTGGCGCGGAATGCAGAAATCTGACGGAAGACGTATTAAAAGACACGTTCTAATCAAAAGCAGCAGTATTCGCTTCCTGACGGATGAAGATTTGAATCAGATGAAAAAAGTGCAATTGATAAGTTCTTATATCGAAAGCAGACAATCTGAAATTGAAAAATACAATGATATCCGCGGCGTAGATAAAACCTTGGCGCTTAATGGTCGAAATATGACTAATCTGGGATTGTTTAGAAAATATATAATGCAATATTTAATTACACATCCAGGTTTGAATAAAGACATGCACATGATGTGTCGTCAGTTACAATCGACTGCGCATGGAGTTCCGTTAGAGATTTATGCTTTCTCGAGCGACAAACGCTGGTCTAATTATGAATATATCCAAGCCGATATTTTTGACCACGTTATGGCTTCTGTAGAATATTTTGATCTTGAAATATTTGAATTGGCTTCGAAAATTGGAAGATTAGAGTAAAACTCTTGTTTCAAGTTTGAATGTTTTAATTAACCGCAAAGTACGCAATGTATTTTATGCATAATACGTACACAAACGCAGAGTTCGCAAAGCTTTATCTACATAAAGCTTTGCGAACTCTGCGTTTATATTAAGTTCTACAGGCAAAAAAACTTAGCGCACTTTGCGGTAAAATTATGTTCAAAGCAAAACAACTTGAAGCTATTTTCTCACCTCTTCAAAAACAAATTCTGACTTATCATATTCTATTGGCTGGTCGGGTACAAAGCAAGGAAGATTAAAATAAGTTCCAATTACGCCTTTTCCCTGATAAAGTTTGTTTTCTTTTTTTAACAATGCCAATGGAGTTCTTTTCCAGCTTCCTCCGTTAGAGATAAAATGGAAATCTCCTCTTAAGGTATCGCCTTTAATATCTCCTCTTACGTCTCCGGAATCCTTCCCAATTTTGTGGTATAATATTTCGTAACGTCCGTAGAATCGTTTGTCGTTTATATTTATCACTAGAATCGCCGTATCCTTATTGTTTACAGCACGATAGACAATATGATTGTATTGGCTTTTATCTTCTTTAGAATTACAGGAAATTAAAAAAGTAAGTATAACAACAAGAAATGATAAAGATTTTTTTCGCATTTATTTTGGTGAGTTTATAAACTGAATTTTCAGATTAAATTTAAATTCTTGAAATATAAAATCAGAACTATTATCTCCATCTTCATCAGAGCAAATAGAATCTGCGAGATTGTCATTTCCTCCGGATGTTGGCACTTCATCAATTTCAATTCCATTTTTATCAAACATTTCACTTCGATTCAGAGTATACAATTTTGATGATGTACCTTTCAAATACATAATTTTGTACTCAAAATAATCTCGTGACATATTTGTTTTAAATTGATTCGTTTTTATTATTCTAAAGACTAAATATAGATCCGGAGCAATTTCTATTAGTTCAGAATTCAGCTCGTTTAATTGACTTTCAATTTTTTTGTTCTCAATTTTTTCTCTGTTAAAATACAAACTATTGATTTGGAAATTAAATTTAGAATTTGGAATTACTCCAACCTTATCGGTTTCTTTTGCTAATCTTTCTGTTTCTTCATTGATATTATTGATAGCAAGTTTAAGTTTTTTTTTATTCAAAGGGATATAAAATGAATAACCGCCTTCGCCCTCACTTTTATTAAAAAAAATATCATTTAAAAAAAAGGAGAATGAATTTTTAATAAATTCATCTAATGCGGCAGGAACTTGAGTTTCTGTTTTCTTTTCATCATCATTTGCTATTGCACAAGAATAATACGTTACCCGATCAATGAATCGATGTTTATTAAAAATTAAATTTACATAAATCATTTCTTCAGGGTTATTCTTTTTTATTAAATCAAAATTTTCTAAAACGTACTGATATGTTTTTATTTGATTTTCCTGATTTCCTATTTTGATTTTTTGACCAAAAGTTATTGAAGTAAAAAACGCAAATAAAATAATTAGTTTATTCATGGTCATTTTTTATAATCGTTAGTAATTTCCTGACAAAACGTATCATTTCTATTATTACAAACGATCTTTTACGAATTCGATTTGGGTTTTTCCATGCGCTTTTGGTTTACCATTTTCGTCCAGATTAACCATTGTGGTTTGGTCGATTGTAATAATGATCTCGCGAGTCATCATATTTCGAACGGCACAGGTTAAAACTAAAGAAGTATTTCCGAATTTTACAACATCAATTCCAATTTCGACAATATCACCTTGTCTTGCCGAACTCTTAAAATTGATTTCAGACATGTATTTGGTTACAACTCTAGTGTTTTCTAACTGAATAATGGTGTATAATGCCAGTTCTTCGTCGATCCAGGCTAATAATTTTCCGCCAAATAAAGTTCCGTTTGGATTTAAGTCTTCGGGTTTAACCCATTTTCTGGTATGAAATCGCATAATTTTAGTTTAAATAAAAATTTTTGTATTGGAATTTTTTCTAAATTTAAAGAAAAAACATGGAAGATAGAGATGCTTTTTTAAGAGAATTCAGAGGCGAAACTTTAGGAACTGTAAGCGCTCAATCTTCACCAGATGAGTTGTTTCAAAATCAGACGATTAGGCCTATTTTAAAACTTCAAAATGATTTATTTGTTGCCGTTTTTATAAACTACGTAAATAAAAACAAGGCCGATTTTTATTCTTATACGGTCGAAAAGAAACTTCAAACCATCGAAAATTCCATTCAGAAAGATATTAAGTTCCGAAATTCCCTTAAAGGAATTGTCATGGCACTTTTTACAATTGAAGAATATGAAACTTATATTCAAAACTCTTCAAGTTTAAATAAAAGAATGATGAATTTACTGATTGACCGCTTGAAAAGCCAAGTACAATTGTTTGAATTGGAGTCGAATTCGAATTAGATTTTTTAAATGGAAATTGAAATAGTTCAAGATAAAAAGCAAAGTTTGTATGTTTATAGAGATGATGAACTTTTATTTTATTCGAAGGTAAAATTCAACTGGACCAACAGAATTATAACGATTTACAATGATAATAATATTTTACTTTTAGAGGTAAAATATAAAATGTCTTTTTTTAATAGTTATTATAATATATTATTCCAGAATGAATTGTTTACGAAAAATATATCAGAAATAACAGATACAAGAATAATCTTTGGTTTCGGTAAAAGGTTATATATAAAACAAGATTATTTTATTTCGCTTGACGGAAATTTTTCTCACTATTTTAAAGAAACTAAAATTTCCCAATTAAAACAGAAAACATGGGTTTCTAAACCGAAGATGTCATTGAATATAAACGACGAAAATCTTGAGTTTTTACATCCCGTGATCTTACATATTTTAGCAATTAGAGCAGGATATAATTCGGATTAAATAAAGAATATAATTAATGAAGAAACTAGTCTTTCTGCTAATATTTTTAAGTGTTTTGTCTTGTAAAAAAGATTCAAAAGAAACCGGGATAGAAATAAAACAAAAACATAAGACCCAAAAAATAAATATTTGGGAAAGCATGTCATTTGAAGAACAAGTAAAAAGTATAAAAGATCATACTCCAAAAGATTCTATAACTTCAAATGATATCTCATACATTAATGATTCCATTTTAAAAGGAAAATTCAAACTAGATATTTCTAAATACCAACACGAGGATAAGAAAAACAAATGTTATCCAATTAGATTTAGCAAGAAGATTATCTCAGAGTTTTATAGTGAAGGATTTAAAAATTTAGGCGATCTGAATGGAGATAAAAAAGAAGATTCAGTTTTTGTTTTACAAAATTTAAATTCTTGTGAAGAAGGTGATTCGTATTATTTTACCGATAATGATATACCGCGAATACAGACTGAATCCTATTGTTGTCATCCGGAAAGTATATTTAGTATTGGTGATATAGATGAAGATGGCGGGAATGAAATAGCAGAATATTACTCCTCTTGTACAAGTAATTTCAAGTCATTTAGAATTTGGACATTGAAAGATAATAAATGGAAGTTTATAGAGCAATTTGGATTCTTTTATAATAATGGTAAGTATGAAGCATTCAAGGATTTCGATAAATTGTATAAGAAAATTTCAAAGAATAAGTTTAAATTTCTAGAGATATCTGATATGCGAGGAAATGGAGAAATGGTTAAGGAATGGCGTACAGTAACAATGGAATAAATAAATAAATAAATAAATAAATAAATTATATAATAAATGTTCAGTCAATTCCGAAATAAATTCCCAATTGATGATTCAAAATGGAGCGAATGTACGAGCTGTTTCAAACGGCTTGAAGTTCCTGCAAAAACAATTCTTTTAGAAGAAGGAGAAGTTTCAAAAAGACTTTTTATAATCGAAAAAGGCGGTATCAGGGTTTGGTTCAATAATAACGGAAAAGATCTAACAACTCAGTTTTTTTTCGAAAATCAAAGCGTGGCTTCTATCGAAAGCTTCATGAAAAAACTACCAAGTCCGGTTGTTATTGAAACTATTGAACAATCTGTTATTTGGTGGATTTCTAAAAATGATCTGGATAAAATTCTGGAAGAAATAAAAGAAATTCCGGAGTTGAGAGATCGTTTTATTAATATGCTTTTTGAGCGTACATTTGATTATATGAAACATTTTGTTTCTTTTATAAAGGACTCTCCTACTCAGCGTTATCTAAACTTAATTGAAGAAAGACCTCAAATTACACAGCGAGTTCCACAACATTATATTGCGTCATATCTGGGCGTAAGCACCGTTCATTTAAGCCGGATAAAAAGCAAATTATTACAAAAGAAATAGTAGGACTTCGCTATAATATTTCACCATATAAGTTATTATAAGACAAGTTTAAATGAACTTATATAACTTATATGGTAAAAAAAAATATTTGATAACAAATGTTATCGCCTAGCTGTAAACGATGAAAGAACTTTGCATCATAAAATTAAATAATTATGAAAGCAGCAGTAGTTTATAAAAAGGGCGAAATGCCAAAATATGCCGATTTTGCAGATCCAATTGTGCAAAATGAAAACGAGATTTTAATTTCGGTAAAAGCGGTGGCAATTACAAATCTAGATAAAGGAAAAGCCAGCGGTAAACATTACTCGTCAGAAAATGATACTCAAAACGGTTTTATTGTGGGCAGCGACGGCGTTGGTGTACTAGAAAACGGAACGAGAGTTTATGCTCGCGGAATCAACGGTACAATGTCAGAGAAAGCGATTATTGACAAAAACATATTTGTACCATTGCCAGACGGAATTAGCGATGCCGTTGCGGCTTCGTTGCCTAATGCAGTTGCAGGTTCTGCGATGGCGCTTAGGTTTAGAGCAAATATTCAAGCGGGAGAAACTGTTTTAATTAATGGAGCGACAGGTTTTACGGGACAAATGGCGATTCAGATTGCGAGACATTATGGCGCAAAGAAAATAATCGTTACCGGAAGAAATGAAAAAACACTTCAAAGTCTTTTAGAATTAGGTGCTGATGAAATTATTTCGCTTAAACAAGATGACGAAACGATTATCGCACAACTCAAAGAAATTCATTCCAAAACTCCTATAGATGTTATTCTGGATTATTTATGGGGACATCCTGCCGAATTGATTCTTTCCGCTATAAAAGGAAACGGTTCTTTTACTAATAAAGTTAGATATGTCACAATTGGCGGAATGGCAGGCGATTCTATTCAGTTATCATCAGGTATTTTGAGAAGTGTAGATTTGCAATTATCAGGTTCTGGTTTAGGAAGTTGGTCTAAAGCTGAAGTAAAATTATTATTCTCAGAGATTCTTCCTGAAATGTTTCTTTTAGCAGCGCAAAACAAACTAAAAGTCAATATCGAAGAAGTTAAACTAATTGATATCGAAGAAATGTGGAGCAAAGAAGCTCTTGATGGTCAACGATTGGTGGTTATTATATAATTTATTGATGTTTTATCTTTGTCAAAGTTTTAAACTTTGACAAAGATTTACATTCAAAATTAGTATGCATTGCTATTATTTCTGTTCCATTAATTTCTGAAGTTCAAAAATAACTTCTTTAAGTAAAGTAATTTAGTATTTAGTATTTCAATAAATCCAATAAAACCTCCTCAAAACGGTCTTTTGGTAAAAACTGATCTTCCAGAGCTTTAGTAAACGGAATTGGCGAATCTAAACTGGCTACTATATTCTACTATTCAATAGCTTTTAATACTACTTTTTATTTCTAATTTTATTAAAAAAAGACATAAAGTCCTGATTTAAATCTTTTGCCATTTTAACTGATGCAAAGGTGTTAATATGTTCAGAATTATAGTAAGCGACAGTGTCGTTAATATAACCAAGATTTTTTCTTATTATTCCTTTGTTTATGTTATATAAATAAACATTGTCGTATTTATCAGCAATTTTTTTGAGTTTATTATAATTTTCATTATTTTCTATTTCTTTAAATTTATAGTTACTGTTTTTGACGTAACCATTATTTATTTTTATTGGATTTTTGTCGATTATAGGAAATGTATTGATTAAAATAATCTTTTTATCCCGATCTATCTGATTGCATAAATCATCAATTGCTTTATACTGTGATTGTGTTCTTTGAAATGTAAGATTTGCTATTATAATTACATTGCTGTTTTGGATAAGATCGTAAGTTTTATTGATCAGTTTTCTTCCTGATTTATAGTATTTTAAATCACTCACAGGGATTTCATTTTTATCAATGCCTTTGATCGCGAGATATGAATCACAAGTTAAAGTATAGAATGAAAAGTTATTGCTTTTTCCAATATAATCAAAAAATGGTTTAAGCGCTAAAGCATGACTGTTTCCTATAAGTGCAATCTTATCATTTTTGATTGGAGACCCAAATTTCTCGATATTGTTCATTCCATGGGAATTTAGTCCAACTATAGGTTTGCAATATATATTAGGTATTTCCCGGAATTTTAAAATCGTTGGAAGACTTAAAGTTAATATTCCAAAAGTAATATATAGAGGAATAAAAATTTTATAAAAAGATAAGTCGCTTTTGTTTCTGAATTTACGCTCAATAAAATTATAGGAAAACCAAGCCAAAAGAAAAGTTAATACACAAATAAAAATAATTTCTTTAAAAGTAAAGGAATAATCATCATTTGTATATCTTATCAATGCCATTATAGGAAAATGCCATAGATATAAGGAGTATGATAATCCTCCTATAAAAACAGGTATTCTTTTAGAAAAACAATCAGAAACAAAATTATTTTTAATACATAGTAAAAAAGCAATAGCTGTACATGGTACAATAGCTGTTATACCAGGAAAAAATGTTTTTTCTGAAATAAAGAAAGCTGAAGCAATCAAAATGAACAAGCTTAAAGTTGCAATTAGGTTATTTATATTTCGTCTTAGATCAATGCCGTTTTTGAAGAATTGACTGAACAAACTTCCTATCAAAAATTCTGGTATCCTAGCTAATAAAGAGAAGTACATTCCATTTTTATTACCTAAAATTTCTATTTGATATGAGGAATAAATCGTTAAAATAAAAATTATAGATAAAGTAATCTTAACAATGTGTTTCTTAAAAAAATATAGTAAAAAAGGAAGTAGAACATAAAACTGCATTTCTATAGCAAGCGACCAAGTATGCAGTAAAGGGTTCTCGCTTTGTTGTGCGCCAAAGTATGTATTTCCTGATGCAAATGATCGATTTGAAATAAATAGTGCAGATCGGAATAATATATTTTTAAAAGAATCTAAATCTGAATATAAATAATAATAGGAAACTGCAAAAGCTACAGCTAATAAACAAAAGTAATATGCCGGTATAATTCTTTTAAAACGCTTTAGAAAAAAAACTTTAAAAGAAAATTTCTCTTTGGTAATATCATCAATTATTAATGTAGTCATTAAATATCCAGATATGACAAAAAAAACATCAACACCTAAAAAACCACCAGGAAGCCACAGTGAATTTAAATGAAATACAAATACGAATAAAAAAGCAAGAGCACGTAATCCTTGAATATCTTGGCGAAAATACATTTAAGTTATAGTTGTAATTATTTTCTGCAAGTATACATAAATTATTTAGTCATCTATCCAACAAAACTTTGTATTTTTGATAACATCAGTATTTCAATAAATCCAATAAAACCTCCTCAAAACGGTCTTTTGGTAAAAACTGATCTTCCAGAGCTTTGGTAAACGGAATTGGTGAATCTAAACTGGCTACTCTCTTAACGGGCCCGTCAAGATGTTCAAAACATTCTTCCATAATCAAGGCTGAGATATCGCTGGCAATTCCGCCAAACAAAGTATCTTCCTGATAAATAATTGCTTTTCCGGTTTTTCTAACCGATGCAAAAATAGTTTCAGTGTCTAAAGGCTGTAAGGTTCTTAAATCGATTAAATCGGCTTGTATTTCATGATATTTTGCCAATGTTTCCAGCGCCCAATGTACCGGAGCTCCAAAAGCAATAATGGTAACGGAGTTTCCTTCTTTTAATAAAGCCGCTTTTCCTAAAGGAATAGTATAATAATCTATTGGAACATCTTGATAAACACTTCTGTATAATTGTTTATGTTCGAAAAACAGAACCGGATTTGGATCGTTTATAGAAGTATTTAGTAAACCTTTTGCATCATAAGGAAATGCCGGATATACTACTTTTAAACCCGGAGTTTTGGTAAACCAGGCTTCATTTGTCTGCGAATGAAATGGCCCTGCCTGAGTCCCTCCGCCGCAAGGCATACGAACGACAACATCGGCTTTTTCGCCCCAGCGATAATGTGATTTGGCTAGTAAATTTACAATTGGATTAAATCCCGTGGAGACAAAATCAGCGAATTGCATTTCTACAATGGCTTTATATCCGTTAATTGATAATCCCATTCCCGCAGAAACAACAGCGCTTTCGCAAATTGGAGTATTCCGCACACGTTCTTTTCCAAACGTTTCTACAAAGCCTTCCGTGATTTTAAAAGCACCGCCATATTCGGCAATATCCTGCCCCATAATAATCAGATTTTGGTGGCGCTGCATCGATTGGTCTAAGCTATTTCTGATTGCATCGATAAAGCGTATGTTAGTAGATTCTGATTCCGTGCTAACTTCTTCATATTGAAAAGGTTTATACACATCGTTTAATTCTTCACTATAAGATGCAATTATTTCAGGTTCGGCATTTGCAATAGCCCAATTCTCTTCGATTTCGTGTTTAATTTCTTCATGCAAAATGGCATCATGTTCTTCTGTTAGGATACCCTGATCTAATAAAAACATTCTGTAATTATCTACAGGATCAAGTGTTGCCCATATTCTCATTAATTCTTCAGGAACATATTTTGTGCCGCTTGCTTCTTCATGTCCACGCATTCTAAAAGTTTTAAACTCCAGTAAAACCGGATGCGGGTCTTTCTGCATGCTTTCTTTTAGTTGTTTAATTTTATTATAAACCTCCAAAATATTATTACCATCAATAATGTAACTTTCGATTCCATAACCAATGCCTTTGTCAGCAAGGTTTTCGCAAGAATATTGTTCGTTTGTTGGAGTTGAAAGTCCGTAACCATTGTTTTCGATGATAAACATTACTGGTAATTTCCAAACTGCGGCAATGTTTAAGGCTTCGTGAAAATCTCCTTCACTTGTAGCACCTTCACCGGTAAAAACGGCTGTGACTTTTTTATTATTCTGAAGTTTATCGGCAAGAGCAATTCCGTCTGCAATCCCTAATTGCGGACCAAGATGCGAAATCATTCCGATGATATTATATTTCTGCGTTCCAAAATGAAAACTGCGATCTCTGCCTTTAGTAAAACCACTTGCTTTTCCTTGCCATTGCGAAAACAAACGGTGCAATGGAATATTTCGGGTTGTAAAAACGCCCAGGTTACGATGCATGGGCAATATGTACTCAAAGGACTCTAATGCAGCGGTAACTCCCACAGCGATTGCCTCCTGCCCGATTCCAGAAAACCATTTTGAGACTTTTCCCTGCCGAATCAGGATTAGCATTTTTTCTTCGATCAAACGAGGTTTTAGAATCTTTTTGTATAAATCTAATAGTTGAATATCAGAAAGGTCTTGTTTGTAAAAAATCATTTGATTCGCTGTTTAAGTATTTCAAATATAGAAAATTATAACAATTTTATTTATTTTTGTTAGATAATTTTAATTTTATTATAACTTTTAAAATTCAAATCTAAAATATTCTCTACCTTTGTTATTGAAAGGTTTTACCACACCTTTTATCTTAAATAAAAATGTAAAGTATGCAAAACATTCCTAGTGTAGACTTACGTGATTTCCTTTCGGACGACCCGAAACGTAAACAAAAATTTGTAAATGAAATCGGCAGTGCATTTGAAAACATTGGCTTCGTAGCCCTAAAAGGTCACTTTTTAGACGACCAGTTAGTAGACGAGCTTTATAGCGAAATTAGAAAATTTTTCGCTTTGCCAGTGGAAACTAAGCATAATTATGAAATTCCCGGAATTGGTGGTCAAAGAGGTTATGTGTCTTTTGGAAAAGAACATGCTAAAGGACGCAAAGAAGGAGATTTGAAAGAATTTTGGCATTTTGGCCAATATGTTGATGCTTCTTCAAAATATGCTTCGGAATATCCGGACAATGTTGAAGTAAAAGAATTACCTCGTTTTAATGTTGTGGGTAAAGATGCCTATCAAATGCTTGAAAAAACAGGTGTTTATGTGTTAAGAGCTTTGGCTTTGCATTTAGGTTTAGATGAGTTTTATTTTGACCAGTATGCTAAAGAAGGAAACTCTATCCTGAGACCAATTCACTATCCACCAATTACTTCTGAGCCAGAAAATGCAATTCGTGCAGCTGCTCACGGAGATATTAACCTGATTACGCTTTTAATGGGTGCTCAGGGTAAAGGATTACAGGTTCAAAATCATGATGGTGAATGGATTGATGCTATTGCAGAAAATGACGAGTTAGTGATAAATGTTGGAGATATGTTGTCAAGACATACTAATAATAAACTAAAATCGACAATTCACCAGGTTGTTAATCCGCCTAGAGAATTATGGGGAACTTCACGTTATTCAATTCCATTTTTTATGCATCCTGTAAGCGATATGCGTCTGGATTGTCTTGAAAACTGTATTGATGCCGAGAATCCTAAGAAATTTGAAGATATTACAGCGGGAGATTATTTATACGAACGTTTAGTAGATTTAGGGTTAATAAAAAAGTAAACTTTTAAATCTTCAATTTTTTAAATTCCAAATTCCAAAAACTATCAAATTGGGATTTGGAATTTAATTTTTACAAACTATATTTATTGAAATTTATTTTTTAGAATAAAAGATTATGGATTTTAAAGATCAATTAAAAAACTTGTTTCCGGATCATGTCGAATCAAATGAACCTGAAGAAGTTCAGGAACAAGATCATGTGCTTTACATTCAAAAAGAGCCAATGATTTGCAAATTCGAAAAACGAAAAGGAAAAGCTACCACAATTATCGAAGGCTACGAAGGATCTGATGAAGATTTTAAAGTTCTGGCCAAAGAAATTAAAACTAAACTTAGCGTTGGCGGAACTTTTAAAGACAGTTCAATAATCATTCAAGGCGATTATCGCGATAAAATCATGGAAATCCTAAAAGCAAAAGGATTTAAAACCAAACGTGTTGGTGGTTAGGGAAATAAATTCCAATTTTTTAAATTCCAAATTCCAAGCTTTTAAAAATTAACATATAAAAATAAGAATCTGTGACAATCTGTTCAATCAGTCAAATCTGTGGGCATAAAAAGACGCATTAATGTGCGCTTCTACAGAAAACCTTTGAACCTTTGTTACTCAGAACCTTTGAACCTTAAACGAAATGATAAAAAACTCAGAATTAATACTAAATCCAGACGGAAGTGTTTACCACTTAAACCTTCGTCCTGAACATATTGCACACGATATAATTTTTGTTGGAGATCAAAACAGAGTCGAGAAAATCACTCAATTTTTTGATTCAATTGAATATTCAACTCAAAAAAGAGAATTTAAAACCCAAACCGGAATCTATAAAGGAAAAAGAATATCTGTAATGTCAACGGGAATTGGCCCTGATAATATTGATATTGTTTTGAATGAATTAGATGCTTTGGTAAACATCGATTTAAAAACTCGTTTGCCAAAAGAAAAATTGACTTCGCTGAATATTATCAGAATTGGAACTTCTGGTTCTTTGCAGGCTGATATTCCTGTGGATAGTTTTGTAATGTCTAAATTTGGATTAGGATTAGACAATATGCTTCGCTCCTACCTGATCGACGAAGTTTCGAATGCGGCTATCGAAGATGCTTTTATTGCACACACCAATTGGGATATTAGAAAAGGAAGACCGTATGCAATTGCTTGTTCTGAAAAATTGGAAAAAATCATCGAATCTGATAAGATTTTTAAAGGAATTACCGCTACGGCCGGAGGATTCTACGGGCCACAAGGACGTGTTTTACGTTTAAATATTCAGGATGAAGAATTAAATAATAAAATGGATAATTTTAATTTTGATAACCAAAGAGTTACTAATTTAGAAATGGAAACGGCTGCAATCTACGGACTTTCGGCGCTTTTAGGACATAATGCGTTGTCATTGAACGCTATTATTGCCAATCGTGCATCGGGAACTTTTAGTGAAGATCCTTATAAAGCTGTTGATGAATTGATTACATACACGTTGAATAAACTGGCACAGAAGTAAATTAGATAATTAGTCAATTTGATAATTAGATAATTCTTGTAAGATGTTGAAGTTGATGGTGTTGTTTTTATTTTGTTTGTCAATTTGATATTTTATTACAAGTCATTTAAATAGTATTCATTTTAAAAATTAAATAGTTCAATGCAAGACGCTATTCTTAAATTTGAAAATCTATTGTTGGAAAATGTAAAGTATATTCCAACAATAGATCAAAATATTCTGGAAGAAAGAAAACCCGGAAAATGGTCTAAAAAAGAGGTTTTAGGACATTTAGTAGATTCGGCGATTCATAATCAGGTTCGGTTTACCGAAATTAATTATGTAGAAAAACCGTATCAGCACAGACCGTATAGTCAAATAGATTTGGTAAATTTAAACCAATATCAAACTATGGATATTGAGGAGTTAACGCAATTATGGTTTGCGGTAAACAAACAAATCCTTAGACTGATGAAATCTGTTGATGAAAAGGCTTTAGACTATAAAATTGTTCTAAGCGATGGAGCTGTAATTGATTTAAAGTTCCTGATGACAGATTATGTTGAGCATTTAGAGCATCATATAAACCAGATAAAAGCGTAAGTTATGTTTTTGAGAGTTGCCCGCCATACTAATGATTTAGAAAGAATTGTAGATTTCTACGTTAATATTCTAGGCTTTGAACTTTTGGGAGACTTTCAGAATCACAATCATTATGATGGCGTTTTTGTTGGGAAATCCGGTTTAGACTGGCATTTTGAGTTTACAAAATCTGAAGAAGAAGCAAATCATACCTTTGATCAGGACGATGTTATTGTGCTTTATCCTAAATCAATTATAGATTATGATGTACTGGTAAGCAACGTGATACATGGCAAGATTTTAATCTTAACTGCAAATAACCCTTTCTGGAATGAAAACGGAGTAATGTTTATGGATCCCGATGGTTATCGTATTGTTTTATCACCACTAAAAGCAATAATAAATGAGATTAATTAAGTAATTAGATAATTAGTCAATTTGAAAATTAGATAATTGATTTTTAATTCTGACGCTTAGTAGAAATAATAGAAAATTTTATAATGCAAGATACACACAAAAAAATCTTATTTAAATATTATAGTACTTATCTGGAAGAAGTAGTTTCTGAAACCATGTGGGCAGAAACTATTGATTTGGAAAAAGGATATTTTAAATTAGATAATATCCCTTTTTTTGGGCCTTTGATTGCTACGGATGATATTTTTCTTGCAGAATATGATGAGACCGAAAAATGCTTCATTCATAGAAAAACCATCGAAAGTTCAGGAAATTCAATCGTTCAGATTTTAATTTTGGAAGATGGTTTTGATAAAGAATTAATTAGAGAAAAATTAAAAGAAATCAATTGTATATCAGAAAGTTTAAATGATACGTTTCTTGCGGCCGAAATTGTGAAAGAGGTTGATTATTCGATTGTAAAAAGTATATTGAATGAGTATGAATCTCTTTCTGTAATTGAATTTGCTGAACCTTGTCTTTCTGAAAAACATCGTGCTGATTTATTAAAAAACTAAACCAACTTATAATACGCATACCAAACTTAAACTTAAACTATAATGAAAACTGTAAAAATTGTAGGTGTTCCTGAACACTTCAATTTGCCATGGCAACTATGCATTGAAAATGGCGAATTTGAAGCTGAAAACATTGATTTGCAATGGAAAAACATTCCCGAAGGTACCGGCAAAATGTGCCAGATGCTGCGTGACGGAGAAGCTGATATAGCAGTTATTTTGACAGAAGGAATTGTAAAAGATATTGTTGCCGGAAATCCAAGTAAAATTGTTCAGATTTATGTGCAATCGCCTTTAATTTGGGGAATTCATGTTGCCGCAAAATCAAATTTTTATAGTATAAGTGATCTTAAAGATAAAAAAGTAGCTATTTCCAGAATTGGCTCCGGATCACAGTTAATGGCTTATGTAAACGCATACGAACAAGGCTGGGAAACTGATAATTTGCAGTTTGAGATCATCAATACAATCGACGGGGCTGTTGAAGCGCTGACAAACGGAACTGCAGATTATTTTATGTGGGAGCGTTTTATGACTAAACCTCTTGTTGATCAGGGAATTTTCAGACGTGTTGGCGACTGCCCTACTCCATGGCCTTCGTTTGTAATTACGGTTCGCGATGAATTCTTAAAAAAGAACCCAAAAACGGTCGAGAAAATCCTTGAAATCATAAACAAAACAACACACGATTTTACTCAGATTCCTGATATTGATAAAACTTTGGCAGAGCTTTTTAATCAAAAGCTGGAAGATATTCAGGAATGGTTAAAACTTACACAATGGTCTCAAAAACATTTGAGCGAAAAAGCATTTATTAAAATTCAAAATCAATTATTTGATCTCGGTATTATTGATAAAAAAAGTACTTTTGTTGAAACGGTAAAAGCGCTGTAAAATACTGCTTTTGATTCTTATGATAAAATTCCCTAAAATTGACTTTCCGCAATTAAAATCCAAGTTACAGGTGAAATCACCTTGGGATAGGGTCATTATTATGATATTGAGTCTTTTGATCACAATTCCGATTTTTATCATTTTGCACCAGAATTTAATTGATTTAAACTGGGCATTTAATTTAGATCGTGTTTTGATATTTATATTTGTTTTTGCTGCAGTTTTCTTTCTTTTGATGTTGTTGCGAACGATTATAATATTGTGTATAGCTGTTTATTTATTGACTTTAGTTTATGGAAGTGTTATTGGAAATTATGGTTTCAGTGAGATTTCTGAAGATTATAATTCGATGATTTATACCATGTCAGATAATCCATTTCCGCAGGATATTATTGTGGCAAAACTGCTTCCGTTTCCAAATAAATCAAAAATTATAAATGCAATCGAATATCAGAATCCAAAGGTTCGGAATTTTGCCATTATGGCGACTACAAAGCATTTTAAAGGGATAAAAGGATATTCAGATTACAGAACCATTATTCAATGTTTTGCAGTCTTTAAAGAGATTAACAGCCGCTGGAATTATGTCAATGATCCAAAAGAAGGCGATTATATTGCAACAGCAAGCGAATCGTTAGAATATTTTTCTGGAGATTGCGATGATCATTCTATTTTGATGGCAGCTGCAGTGCGTTCAATTGGTGGAACTCCAAGATTAATTCATACCAAAGGTCATATTTATCCTGAAATATTAATAGGCTCTCTGATCGATTTGGAGAAAGTCAATTATTTGATTAAAAACGTCCTTTTTGTCAAAGAAAGTTATGGCAAAAAGATACATTACCATGTTGATGATCGCGGTCAGGTATGGATGAATCTGGACTATACGGCGACATATCCTGGTGGTCCATTTTTGTATGAAGAGATTTTGGGAGCTTTGACTTTAAATTAGTTTTTTTTTTGAGGTACAAAGTTTTTGAGGTGCAAAGGGACAAAGGTTTTCTGTACAGACGCATAGTAGTGCGTCTTATCTTCCTATTTAATATTTATTTATAGTCCCACTGTCTAATCTTTTTGAAGATGCACTTCTGCGCATCTCTACATTAATCTATAATCTACAAAAATGTGTGGGTACAAAGATTCTTTAAACGTATCTTCTATCAATTGGAATTTGGAATTTAAAAAAAATGGAATTTAAATTTATTAATTTCTGGTTCTTTCATAAATATTTGGTTTTTAGATTTTTAATTAGAAAAAATTTTGTAATTTTCTGTAGTTTAACTTTAATCACAAAATCATGAAAAAATCTAAATTATTTATCTTCGTAATTGCAATGGTGGCAGTATTAACGATTTCATGTCATAAGAGTAGAAATGAATTGGTAGACTCTTGGAAAGTTACCGCTGTTGAGCCTAAAATGCCTCTCTCTGATTCTTTAAAAAATGTAATTCTTACTCAAGGAACATTAACGTTTACTAAAGACGGGCATGTAACTGGATATTTGCAGAGCGAAATCAATAATGGTACTTATGCTTTGACAAAAGGAGGAAAAAGTTTAGTAATTAAAGATGAAACTGGTACTCCATACCCTTGCGAAAGTATTATAACTGACGACAAACTGGTATTAGACAGCAAAGAAATGAAACTTACCCTTACAAAAATATAACCATAAAAGTTCATTATTCATGAACTCAAATATTTAAACGAAACCATCTTGTGCCTAAATGCAATATGGTTTTTTTGTTTAAAAAAAAAATCTGCCACGAATTCACGAATTTTCTCTAATTTTTTATCGTGAAACCGCTTAAAAAGTTTGCCCCAGATTTACACAGATTTTTTTAATCTGCGCAATGAAAATAAAAATTAGAGAAAATTCGTGAATTCGTGGCGAAAAAAAACATACCTCCCACTCTTAGTAAACTATCACATAAAATTATATCTTTGCAAAACTTAAAACGAACGCATTAATTTATGTGAAAAATAATTTCTTTCAGGCAATTTAGAGAGTAAACCGCAATTTGTGGTGGCTCAATTTATTCATCTTTAGAGAAAGAAATTATGCTTATTCTACAAAACATTTCATATAAACACAATAACAAAGAATTGCTGTTTGATAACATCAGTTTTACTGTAAACAATCACGAAAAAATAGCCCTTATTGGTAATAACGGCATTGGAAAATCGACTTTGCTGAAAATTATTGCCGGCGAATTAGAACCTTTAAATGGTGAACTAAAATTAAATTCTGACCCCTATTATATTCCGCAGATTTTTGGGCAATACAATGATTTTTCGATTGCCGAAGCATTGCGCATTAATGATAAACTGAATGCATTTAAAGAGATTCTAAACGGTAATGTTACCGAGGATAATTTAAATATTCTAAACGAGGACTGGACAATTGAAGAGCGTTGTAATAATTCTTTAAACTGTTGGAAATTAGATGTATTAGATTTAACTCAGAAAATGAATACTTTAAGTGGCGGACAAAAGACAAAAGTTTTTCTTGCCGGAATTTTAATTCATCAGCCGGAGTTGGTTTTAATGGATGAACCCACTAATCATCTTGATGATTATTCGAGAAAACTATTGTATGATTTTATAACATCTACAACGAGCACTTTGCTTATCGTAAGTCACGACAGAAGTTTGTTAAATACCCTAAACACAGTTTACGAACTAAGCAAACATGGTATTACTGTTTATGGTGGAAATTATGATTTCTATACTGAGCAAAAACAAATCGAAGTAAATGCTCTAAATCAGGATTTGCATGCCAAAGAAAAAGCGTTGCGAAAGGCTCGGGAAAAAGAACGAGAAACTTTAGAAAGACAACAAAAGCTTGATGCCAGGGGAAAAAAGAAACAAGAAAAATCAGGTGTTGCGAGGATAATGATGAATACGCTTCGTAATAATGCCGAAAATAGCAGTTCGAAGTTAAAAGGTGTTCATGCCGAAAAAATCAATGGTATTTCGCAGGAATTAAGAGAATTACGTTCTTCAGTTCCAGATATTGATCAGATGAAAATTGGATTTGATAATTCTTCGTTACATAAAGGGAAAATACTTTTTAATGCCAACGAAATCAATTTTAAGTTCAAAGATCAACTTCTTTGGAAGGAGAATTTGAATATCGAAATTATAAGCGGAAACCGAATTGCATTGAAAGGCACAAACGGTTCAGGTAAAACAACTTTGATTAAAATTATACTAGGAAAACTAGATCCACAGATTGGAACGGTTTACAGAGCCGAAAACAAATCAATTTATATTGATCAGGATTATTCTTTGATTCAAAATGAGCTAAAAGTATATGAGCAAGCGCAATATTTTAATAATTCAGGGCTGGAAGAACATGATATAAAAATGAGGCTCAATCGTTTCTTATTTTCTAGCCAAGACTGGGATAAGCCCTGTTTTGCTTTAAGTGGAGGCGAAAAAATGCGTTTGATGCTTTGTTGTCTTACAATTAATAATGAATCTCCGGATCTTATTATTCTGGATGAGCCAACAAATAATTTAGATATTCAAAATATTGAAATTTTAACCCAGGCTATTAATGAATATCAAGGCTCGTTAATCGTGGTTTCACATGACCAATATTTTCTCGAGCAAATTAATATTGGGAAATTCATTTTGTTATGAGTTCCCATTTTATTCCAATATATCTTTAAATTACTAATTAATTTTAGATAAAAAAATAGTCTCCAAGATCACACACTGATCCTGGAGACTTTGATTTAGAGATTAGTGGTTAATCTTCTAAATCAATAAGGGAAACTAAGTAGTTTTTCGATATGTTGCCGTTGTATGCTTTGTAATTTTTGGATTATTTAAAATTAACTGAACATAGCTTCTAAATGCAGTTTTTTCTAATTGTGAAAGTTCACTATCGCTTTGCCAATTTCCTGATTGGTCTATAAAAACGAGTTTTCCATTAACCTTATACTCCTTATTAACTTCTATAGGTTTTATTTCTACAGTCATTTTTCGGTGATTTATAACTAGTTTTAAGGTTGTTTATGAGATAAATATTTTTTGAGTTTATAATGTTTTTAGAAGTACCGCAATAGCATTTTCCATTTTCTTATAATCTTTTCTAATGGTCTCAGTCATCTCGCTTTTGCGATCGCCGGAAAGGCTCATTGTAATAAATCTTTTTGATAAACCATACTTTTCTTTGATACGATTAAGTATTTCTTTGTTGTAAGTATTCTTCTTTTTCGTTTCTTTGTCCATTGCCTTGTCTGTTCCTGTTCTGAGAACAAATGTATAAACAATTGTTTATAAAACAACAAGGTTTAGTAAACTATTTCTTATAATTTATGAAAGCAATTGAAAGATTTTACCAATACCTTGAGTACAAAGGGGTTAAGCCAACGCGATATGAAAAAGATAATGGACTGTCTAATGGGTATTTAGGTACCCAATTAAAGCGAAATGGAAATTTAGGCGAAGACATCTTAAATAAAATAATAGACAATTGTTTAGATTTGAATCCTGTATGGCTTCTTACCGGAAGAGAAAACATGATTAAAATTAATAATTATACAGAAAATTTCGAGCGTAATGATTTAAATTATTTTAACGAATCTCCTTCTGAAATATTTAAAATTACAAAAGGAGAAACGATTCAAAAGCAATCTATTCCGCTTTATAATATGCAGGCGTCGACATCAATGGCAACCCTATTTAAAGAAGGAGATGCAGATAAGTCAATTGACAAAATTGTAATTCCCAATTTACCTAAATGTGACGGTGCAGTTTATGTAGGCAGTGATAGTATGTATCCGCTTCTAAAATCAGGAGACATTATTATCTATAAAAAAGTAGCTGCTATAATTGAGAATATTTATTGGGGCGAAATGTATCTGGTATCACTAATTAATGATGACGGTGATGAATTTGTAATGCCCAAATGGGTTCAGAAATCTGAAAAAGGCGACGAATTCATAAAACTTGTATCAGAAAATAAACAGCATCAACCAAAAGACCTTCATATTAGTAATATTAAAGGTTTAGCATTAATTAAAGCTAGTGTTAGAATAAATGTTACGTATTAAAGCAGGCTTCCACTCTACTCTGTTTCAGTGATTTAATTTTATATTATTTTAAAGAAAATGTATTATTTTTTAAAAAAAGTTGCAAAAAATATTGCGCAGTCAAATAACTGCATTATATTTGCAGTCAAATAACTGCGCAATGGAAATTAGAAGAGACGTTTTTCAGGCAATTGCCGACCCTACTCGTAGAGCAATATTGAGTTTGGTTGCACTTCAGGCTATGACTCCAGGAAATATAGCCGAGAATTTTAGTTCGTCACGACAAACTATTTCAAAACACATTCAAATCTTAACGGAATGTGAATTATTACATCAAACACAAACCGGAAGAGAGATTTATTATCATTTGAATCCCGAAAAGATCAAGGAAATAGACAGTTTTATTGAACCTTTTAGAAAAATGTGGGATGAAAAATTTAATAAACTCGAAGCCATAATGAAGAACTATCAACCCAAAAAATAGAAATCATGGAACAAAAAACAAAAATCGCAGCCGAAAACGGCAAACAGGATTTAGTAATTACGAGAGAATTTGATTTGCCTTTGGAATTACTTTTTAAAGCTTACGTTGAGTCTGATATTGTTGAACAATGGATGGGAACAAAAGTTCTAAAACTTGAAAACGTAAAACACGGCGGTTGGCAGTTTGAAACTACTGATGCTAAAGGAAATGTTGTTTTTCAGGCCAATGGCGTAATTCACGATATAATCGAAAATCAAAGAATCACCAGAACCTTCGAAATGGAAAATACTCCTTTTCCTGCTCAACTGGAGTTTTTAGAATTCGAAAAAATATCAGATCAAACGAGCAAACTAACAATGCAAATTGTCTACAAATCAGTTGCCATGAGAGATCAAATGCTGAAACTTCCTTTTGCACAAGGTATCAATATGGCGCACAATCGCTTACAAGACTTTGTAAATAAATTAAAATAAATAAAACCACTATTAATAAATAAAATAACTAATTATGACTAAGAGAAACAAAATTATCTACTGGGTTGCAACGCTTTGGCTAGCATTAGGAATGACAGCGACGGGAATTGTGCAATTTATTAAAATGAAAGAAGAAGCAACTATGATGACCCATTTGGGATATCCTCTTTATTTTTTACCCCTTTTGGGTGTTTGGAAATTTCTGGGTGTTATAGCAATTCTTATCCCAAAGTTTGCCTTATTGAAAGAATGGGCCTATGCAGGGTTTTTCTTCGCCATGTCTGGTGCAGTTTTCTCTCATGTGGCTAGCGGTGATGCTGCCAAAGAACTTTTTGGACCTGTATTATTAATCGTTCTAATTATAATCTCATGGTATTTTAGACCCGCAGATCGAAAAACGGTTTCTGCTTAACTAAGCTTAGAAAATTATAAAGTCAAACTCCATTAGAAATAATGGAGTTTTTTTATACGTACAAACGAAAAATGATTACTTACACTAGTGATGGTTAAGAATAAACTGCAATGGAAGAAGGATTTGAGTTTGAAGAAGTATTTCCTCTTTATGTAATTTTTAAGGAAACCCTCAAAAAAAGTGTTAATAAGTTATATTATGATCTTGAATTGATTAATTATTTAACATAAAGATTTTTCTTATATTCGCCGAAATGAACCATTTATTTGGAAAAAAAGTACTTATAATTTGGAAGTATTTTTTAATTATTTCATTTATAAAAAGTTAACTATAAACCAAAAAGCCACAACAATCAAAAACAACCATTACATGAAAAAAGGAACACCTCTTTTAGCGTCATTACTCTTTATTTGCCTTGCTTCTACTCCAATCTTTGCGCAGATTACATCGCAAAAAAATGATTTATTAATGGAAGATGCTTTAGCAAAGTTTAAAGTTGCAGGAGCATCGATTGCTGTTGCTAAGGATGGGAAAGTAATTCACCAAAAAGGTTATAGTGTTGCTTCTGTTGAAACAAAAAAAGCGGTAAACGAAAATACAAATTTCCAGATTGCATCAATAGTAAAGTTTTTACAACTGCTGCACTTTCTATTTTAGAAGACGAAGGCAAATTGAAATGGACGGATAAAGTAAAAGTTTACATTCCTGAATTTAAAATGTATAACGATTATGTGACGGAGAATTTCAACATTCAGGATTTATTAACGCATCGCAGCGGACTTGGTTTAGGGATTGGCGATTTGATGTTTTTTCCTGATGGCACAAATTTGACTATTAAAGATGTTGTCACTAGTTTTCAGTATTTTAAACCTGTTTCTGCTTTTAGAACTAAATTCGATTAAGACAATTTACTTTATATAGTTGCCGGTGAGGTAATTGCAAGAACTAGCGGCATGAGTTACGAGGCATTTGTTCAAAAAAGAATTATCGAGCCTTTGCAAATGAACAATAGTTTTGCAGGACAGAGCAGGATTACTGACAAAAGTAATGTGGCAGTACCGCATTCATCTGAGTCAGGAACTATAAAAACAATTGCTCCTTTTGAAGATCAAATAAATGGTGCTGCAGGCGGAATAATTTCAAATGCTGCAGATAT
Source organism: Flavobacterium sp. JAS (assembly GCF_020991455.1). Lineage (GTDB taxonomy): Bacteria > Bacteroidota > Bacteroidia > Flavobacteriales > Flavobacteriaceae > Flavobacterium. The sequence goes on along the minus strand of NZ_JAJMOX010000005.1, from coordinate 128,824 downwards.
GGCAAAATGGATGATTGTTCGTTTGAATAAAGGAAAATATGGTGCTGATTTGAAATCAACATTATTCTCTGAGAAAAATTACAGAGAAATGTGGCGCATACATACTGTTGAAGAAGCAAATCCGAATCCGAGATATAACTCCCATTTCAGCGGTTATGGTCTAGGTTGGGAAATTGGTGATGAAAAAGGTAATCTAAAAGTATCACATACAGGTGGTTTGCCTGGTATGTTATCGATTGTTGTGATGTATCCGGATCAGAATTTAGGTTTTGTAATTTTAACAAATACGCAAAACGGAGGTGCCGGACTTTTCTCTGCAGTTGCAAATACAATTTCTGACAGTTATCTGGGATTAGATGATTTTGGATGGACTGATAAAATGGTTGGATGGATGAAAGAGGATAAAAATTCTGGCGAAGATGTAACTAAAAAAGTATGGGAAAAAGTAGCAGCTTCAAAGAATATAAAAGTTAAAAATGAAGACTTTATTGGTGTTTATAAAGACAATTGGTTTGGTGAAATTGAAGTATTCGAAAAAAACAAACAATTATGGTTCAAATCCTATCGCTCGCCGAAATTAAACGGGCCAATGGCTTTTTATAATGCCAATACATTTGCTATAAAATGGGAATATCAAGCAATGGATTGTGATGCTTTTGCCATGTTTTCGCTTGACGAAACAGGAAAAGCTCAATCTATTAAAATGAAAGGGATCTCGCCAAGTATTGATTTTAGTTTTGATTTTCAGGATTTAGATTTAGTAAGGGTTCAGAAATAAAGAGTTATCGACAGTTTAATTTATACATATATAAAATTGAGAAAGATAATACCACAAATCATATCGGGAAATATTAAAATTGTATTTCTATTTCCATTTCTATTTTTGGCAACTTTAGCATTTGGACAAAAGGTAACTTTCAAGATTAAATATTCTGAACAATTGGCTGTCTTTGTGTTTCTGCAAAATCTTTCAGAAAATTATCCTGAAAATGTTTTTAAAACCGAATTTCAAAAATCAAAATACTGCACTGAAAAATATAAAAATATAATTTCAAAATTTGACAAGTTAACGCTTGATTATAGTTATCGATTTGAAGAATTTCCTTATGGTTCAAAGAAGTCTGTGCAAACAGAAGATATTTTGAAAAAAAATCTAATTGAAAGTAAAGATTTAAAAGATTTTCAAGTTCGGTCTATTGGAATCATTTCTAATAAAACTTTGAGTGATTTGGCAGAAAGTATTTTAGAATTTACTCCTATTTATAATGAACTAATCTATAATCCCAACAAAGAGAAATTTGAAAAACAACTTCAAGAAATCACAAAGTATTCTAATGAACATCAGATAGAAAACTATTTTGAAACGGGATTATTGTTTTATAATTCAAGTTGGAATAACTCAATTCCGTTTGAGATAGCTTTTTACCCTTTGCCTAATTCTAAAGGATTTACTGCGCAGGCGTTTTGCAACAATTTTATAAGTGCTATACAAACTGATTTAAAATCGTATAAGGATTTGTTTAGCGTTATGTTGCACGAAACGTTTCATATAATTTATGACGAACAATCTCTCGAAGTAAAAACAGAAATAGATAACTATTTTAAAGAGAATAAATCAAAATGTAGTAATTATGCTTATCAGCTTTTGAATGAAGCCTTGGCTACTGCATTAGGAAATGGTTATGTTTATGAACAACTAGACGGAAAAATTGATACTCAGGATTGGTATAATAAAAAATATATTAATCTAATGGCTAAGCAAATTTATCCGTTAGTGAAAGAATACATTAATCAAAAGAAATCTATAGATAAAGATCTTATTGATAATTATATTAAGCTTTACGAAGTAAATTTTCCAAACTGGATAAATGAGCTTGACAACATTATGACTTATAGATATGTAATTACCGAAAACGAGAAAGATTTTAAAACGATCAATCAAATGTTTCGTTATCGTTCCAGATCAGAGTATGATTCTCAAATTACAGAAAGTAGTATCGAAGAAATGAAAAAAACACCTTTAACAAAGATGATAATCATTTCTAAAGACAACAGTGAGAAATTGAAATTAGTAAAAAGTAAGTTTTCGGCATTAAAAAATTGGAAATTCAAAGCAGAGAAAGAATTCGCAGAGAAAATTTTCTTAGACGATAAAAGTCAATTGATACTATTAAATCAAAAAGAATCAACAATTGAAACTCTTATAAAATCAATAGATTAAAAGTTTCCTACGGGAGTAATTTTTTAAGATACTAAAATGACAGCAAAAGATTTATTATATAAAATATTAGATTATAATTATTTATGGTCTTCACCGGCAAGAAAAAATTCTAAACCGGCAAAAATCAGGCTTTCTCAAATCGAAATACTTTTAGAAGCTTTTGGATTAACCAAAAAATATGTGAATCCACTTGTTCAAATAAAATATTCAATTACAGGTAATAAAGAAAAATTGAACAGGGCTCAACAACTAAACAACTTAACTAATCTTGAATATGTTTTGCACGGAGAATTTCTTTATGATAGAGAAAAAGATGCAAACAAAGAATTATCAGATAAAGTACTTTTAAAAATGGCTACTTTATATTCTCATCTTGTTGAGCATATCAATGCGAGACCTGTTGATATAGGCTGGTTGTTTAATGATTTGCTAAATTTTAGACAAGAGTTTTATAAAATAACCATTGCAAATGACGGAATGCTTGAAGGTTTTTCGAGCGGTTTGTATTATAGTTTTTACTTAAAGGGACAAATAAAAGAAGCAATAAAAGATAATCTTTTAGAAATTGATGAAACTCTTTGGCAAATATTAGATCCTTATAAAAGAGACTTAAGTGAAGAAGAAATTAATTACCCTAAAATAAACTTAGATAGTATTGATCTTGAATGGCAGGTAGAAAATTACTAAATCAATATAAAATAAGGATTTTACGCTAGATTTTAAGTAAAGATATTCCCTATATTAGCTCGAAAAAATAGCACGCTTATGGTTTAGGATCATACCAATTTAGATAAATCAGAAACATTTGCCCCTTCCCTATAGAAAAATTTAAGAATACTTATGAATCGTAATAACTCAAAAAAAATAATGAATGGATAAGATTAATTTATTACTTATTGTAACTGTAATCTCTTTGTTCATTTCTTTGTTTCTTGCATTTTTTCTGTTTACAGTTAAAGCAAAGCATAAGACAAGTAATTATCTGTTTGCTGTTTTTTTAATTTTAACTGCAATAGATACTAGTCAAACTTTATTTGACCTATTCGTTGACGGACCTTCGAATCTTGGGATGTTAAGGAGTTTATCTGCTTTCTTGCAGATTCCTGTTTTTTATCTATATGTATTATCTGTTTGTTATTCAGATTTTAAGCTTAAACCCAAACATCTACTACATCTGCTTCCATTTTTAATTGCGAATCTAATTTTATTGCCTCGTTTTTATACAGTAGATTTTGCATCTAAAATTAATTTTATTAAAAATTATCAAAGTATGATTGAAATACAGTTCAATCATATTCTTATACATGTTCAGCTAATTGTATATATTATTGCTGTTTTTGTGATATTAAGAAAGGCCAAAAAACTGTATCTTGAAAATAATGCAGGCACAACAAGCATTGACTCTTATAATTGGTTATTTCAGTTTACGACTGTACTGACTGTTTTGTATTTGGTTGCTATTTTAAAAAACATTTTTAAATTTTCGGATTATCAATACATCTCAGAAGGGATAAAAATTGGACTTCTGGTGTTTCAGTTGTTTATCGTTTGTTGGTATTTGTTTAAGGCATTAAACAATCCTGGCATATTTAGAAACATTGATTCAAAATTAAAACTTGTAAAAGATTTAATTTCTGAAGAAAAAAATATTAGGCCATTAGCGGTAAGTGAAAAAGAATATAATGAAGAGTTATTGAAATTACAGCAGTATATGATTGCAGAAAAACCGTTTCTAAATCCTTCCTTAACAATTCAGGATATTTCTGCGGATATTAAAATTCCAGTTAGAGATTTATCTCTTTTAATCAATCATAAATTAGAACAGCATTTTTACGATTTCGTTAATACGTATCGTATAGAAAGTGCTATGGGTATTTTAAAAGATGTTACAAAAAGTAAGGTAACGATTTTGGAAATTCTATACGATGTAGGTTTTAATTCTAAATCTTCTTTTAATACGGCTTTTAAAAAGCACACAGGTTTTACTCCTACAGATTATCGTAAAGCAGTGTAGTACAGTATTTTGTAATTACTCGTACGCGTAGTTTTAATTACTCGGACTTATTTTTAGAAAAAATGAGTCCGAGTATTTTTATTCGGTCGCATAGCACTTATTTCTCCCACATCTTTGTATCGAAATAAATTTTTAACCAAAAAATCACGATACAATGAAAACTACTATTAACTTCCTAATTCTTATAGTAACAATTTTAAATTGTCAAATAAGCAATTGTCAAACAAGCAAAAAAGTATTATCAAAACAAAAAGATTATAGCTTTCTTACGGACAGTTTGAATATTAACCCACAACTGGAAAAATACAAACTTGCCGGATTTAGTCTTGTTGTTTTTGAAAACTACGAGATCGTTTATTCGAACCAATTTGGTGTAAAATCAATAGATTCAAAAGAAAAAATAGATAAAAACACCGCTTTTTCTACAGCTTCAATTTCAAAACCAATTACAGCACTTCTTTGTTTTATGCTTGAAGAGAAAGGATTACTTAATTTAGACGCCCCAATTGATGGTTATCTAAAACGCTGGCATTTGCCAAAGAGTAAGTTTACTGAAAATAACAGCCCAACCTGGAGACAATTTCTTAATCATACTGCCGGTACGACCCAAGGTGGATTTGCAGATTACTACGAAGGTGATACCATCCCAACAATAAAACAAAGTCTTTTAGGCCAGATTCCGCGATATGATAAAGAAATTGAGTTCACGTTTACCCCTGGCACTAGTTGGGAATATAGCGGTGGCGGTTATGTAATTGTTCAAATGGCATTAGAAGATACTTTTAATAAACCTATTGGAGAACTTGCTGCTACCTATATTTTTTCACCGCTTGGGCTAAAAAATACTACAATGATACAGCCTAATGAAAAAGGATTTCCAACGAATGTAGCTCTTGTGCACGATGAAAATGAAAAGGTAATTAGAACAGGTTTGCCAATCACGCCGCAAGTTGGAGCATCAGGAATGTGGTCTACACCTACTGATTTAGCCAAATTTGCTATTGAAATGCAAAATGCGCTGCGCAATAAAAACAATAAAGTGATTTCTCATAATGTTGCAAAAAAAGTAACAGAAGTAACTGCTTTAAAAAATGCTGTTGGCGGCTGGAGTTACGGATGGCAAAAGTCCTTTGGTTATAATAACTATGATTGGTTTGTATGTAATGGTTCAAATACAGGAGTTGGAGGCAGTATTTTTGCTACTATGACAGACGGAAATGGCTTTACATTTCTAACCAATGGTGAAAAAAAGAATCGTTTTCCTGTGATGGGACAAACTCAAAAAAAGATTCTGACAGTGATGGATTGGAACAAAGAGACTTCTAAGGAAGATACTCAGGAAATACCTCTAAGTTTAAAAGAAAAGCTAATTGGAACGTATGATGATTTTCTTTATCAACAAAAAATGGAAACCAAAATAATAGAAAAGAATAACCGTCTTTATGTTGAATCTGCTCTTTTGGAACATTTTAAAGGACGAAATGATAATGAATTGGTTTATCTTAAAAATGGGTTATTTAAAATTATAGATTATCCTAATTTGCTAAAATTAGATTTTAATGATGGGAAATTAAGTGCTGTAACTTTAATAAGAGATGATATGACTTCTAAAATCGAATTAATTAAAGAGAAATAATAATTACTAAATCTCCAATTTTTTGAGATTCTATTGTGAAAAATCTTTACTTCCCAAAAAAACTCCATTATTTCTAATGGAGTTTTTTATATTTTTTAAGAGCTTGTTTCTGAATTATTCTTGCAGAATTTTAAAATAGTATGACCTAATTATCTGCGGTGAGAATATTTCTTATATTAGCTTAAGTTATATTACAAATCAATCAAATTTAACTTCATTGTTGTTTTTTATTACGGTATAAAAAACAAAAAAATCTTAGATAATGAGCATACAGCAACTTATATCACATTTTGATCAATATCTTCCTCTTAATGATATAGAAAAAGAGGAATTATCCAGCAGGTTAATTGAACGAAAAATTAAGAGAAGACAATTTATTTTACAAGAAAACGATATCTGCAGGCATTTTACTTTTGTTGTTTCGGGTTGTTTCAAAATGTATGGAGTCGATAAAAAAGGGAATGAACATAATTTGCATTTTGCTGCAGAAAACGATTGGATTGCCGATATTGGCAGTCTTCATAAAGAAAAACCAACAAAACTATATATTGAGGCGATTGAACCTTCGGTAATATTACAGCTTTCAAAAGGTGATTTATGGTATTTGTATACCAATTATCCAAAATTTGACAGAAACTTTCGTGTAATTATTGAAGATAAATATATCGAGCTTCAAAACAGGCTACTGGAAACATTTAGTGTAACAGCGCAAGAGCGATATGATTTTTTTTTAGAACAATATCCAAATCTATCCAACAGACTTCCTAATACTCAAATCGCTTCTTATCTGGGAATTACACCAGAATTTCTCAGTAAAATTAGAAACGAAAGGAAAAATAACTAAGCCAACCCTTAATCTATATTAAGAGTATTTCTTAAACTACATTATAGATGCAGGCAGTTACTTGATCGCATCTTTGTATTGTTAAAATTAATTAATAACAAACTAAATACAAAGAAGATGAACACAATGTCTAAAAACACAAAAGTAGCCATTATTGGTTTAGGTAATATTGGTGAAGCAATCGCCGTAAACCTTACAAAAGGTAATTATCCCGTGATTGTTGCCGCAAGAGATTTTGAAAAAGCAAAAAGCCTTTCTGGTAAATTAGGTAATCTCGCAGATGCTAGAGAAATAGCAGATGCAATCAAAGAGGCTGATGTGGTAATTCCGGCCATTTATTTTGATAAAATAAAAGAGTTTCTGCAAATATATTCAAATGAACTTCAAAGCAAAATTATTGTCGATGTATCAAATCCTATTGCACCTGATGGTAATGGTGGCTTCAAAAAAATTATTGATGAAAATGATTCTGCCGGAAAAATTCTCTCAGAATTAATTCCTTCTAATTCAAAATTAGTAAAAGCCTTTGGAACATTAGGAGCTGGTTCATTATTGAACGAAGCGTTTAGTGAACCAAGCAGAAAGGTACTTTTTTATGCGTCAGACAGCACAAATAGTAATACTATAATCGAAGAACTTATTGCAAGTAGTGGTTTTGATGCTTTTCATGTAGGAGGTATTGATCAGTCGATACAAATTGAAGTTTTTGGTGATTTGCATGAATTTGGCAAATTGGGAAAAACGGTAACGCTTAACGAAATGAAAAACAAAGCTGTTCAATCTTAAATAATTGATAAGATCATGAAATATATTTTAATAACAGCAACTTTATTTTTATCAATAGTTTCATGGCAAAACAAAGATAAAAATGAGCTAACAAATAAAACAGAAATGGAAACACAAACTGAAAAAGCAGCAATCGAGAAACTACTTTTCTCTTATCGCGATGCTTTAAATACCTCTGATGTAAACAAAGTATTATTACTTTACACTACTGATGGTGTATTTATGCCAACTAATGCACCAACAGCAATTGGTCAGGAACAATTAAAAAGCTCTTATGAATTTGTATTTAAAAATATACAATTAAAGATTGAGTTTTTTATTGATGAAATCGAAATACATGATAATGTGGCTTTTGTCCGAACCATGTCTAAAGGCACAACACTTATTCATGCTAACGGGCAAACAGTACCGGAAGAGAACCGAGAATTATTTGTATTGAAGAAAGAAAATAAAGAATGGAAAATTAGCCGCTATATGTTTAATAAAATAAAATAATTCTAAAAAGATTGCAAAAACAAAGAAGCCGTTTCAATACTGAGACGGCTTTTTTGTTTTGTTATCGAATTAATTTTAAATATGCGCTATAGGCGTTATCCTGAATAGTGGTTCGAAGATAAACTTCGTTTTCATCTTTTGTTTTTAAATCAAATTGAATTAAAGCTGCATCAGAATAATAAAACAAGGAATCATCAATCGGAAATTCAAAATTTGAAATAGGCTGAGTTGTCAATTTTGTTTCAACTGCTATTTCACCATTATTTATATCTAATTGAAAAAGTTTTGCCTTACGGGTATATCCCCAAATATTATCATCCTGCTCAGTAATGTACTCTATATTATCTCCCTTAAAATCAGTTTTCCATAACTGAGTTCCTGTTTTTGAATCTACAGCGTATACAGAAGAAACTTCTGGGCCTTGCGCTGCAAAATATATTTTTTTGTCTTTACAAAGTATGCGTTCCTTGATATTATTTTGATTTTCATCAAATTTTAACTCCCATAAAATATCTGGTTTATTAGGACTTAAGGCAAAAAGTATATTTTTTTCATTTGCTATAAATATATTTTCACCATCTGTTACAGGTTTTCCGTGCAAAGCTTCCTCAAAGGTTTTTTGGTAAATAACTTTTCCTGTATTTGCATCAAAACTATAGAAATTGACTCCACTTTGGGTAAAAATTTTGTTGTCAAAAAACAGCACCGGAATATCATTATTTGAAGACTCTAATTTGTGGCTCCATATCAAACTGCCATCTTTTATATTAAGAGCATAAATGGTACTATTTTGAGCGGTTATATACAGTTTACCATCATTTATAACTGGAATTTGATCTTTTAATACAATTTGATCTGTACTATTACTAATTCTTGATTTCCAAAAAACCTCGCCGGTTTGGTTATCAATTGCAAAAATTTCACCGTTAATAAACGGAATGTATATCACTCCATCCTGTAGTGTTATTTTATTTGCACACATTTCTGTATGAGAATCTGTGGCTTTTACAGTCCAATTAATATGTTCAGCTTCTAAATCAAAGGACATAAGAGAACCGTCGTAATCATAAATTAGGATTGATGCTTCATCCAATGGAACTTTTTTAACCGCATTTATGGCTTTATTAACCACCATATCATTTAGGGGTGAAACTTTATTATTAGCATCTTTAGCTTCGTCTGGTTGTGATATGGTTGGTGTTTGCCCAAACATATTCATAACCGTAAATACAAATAAAAGCGTTATTAGTTTTTTTTTCATTTTTAAAATTTTGATTTGGGAGTTTGATTTGTTTTCAGCAATAAAGCTGCCAAACAAATCAATATCTATGTCAAATGTAGTAAAAAATTATTACTGCATTTTAGAAGTTATGAAGGTCTTTAAATTGTGAATTTGAGTTGAAGACATGAATAAAAATACTAGATTTTTAAGATACTATATAAGCTACAGTATATTAAAATCTTAATTGTTTGAATACTGAATAAATTTTTTGCATTTTTTTTATGGATATTATTTCTAAAACAGGAAAAATATACATAAAACATATATGTAAGATTTTTATGTACCCAAAAACGTACTTTATTACTCCCTATGTAGATTGTTATTAATCAACTTTACAACGTCAATCACTAACTGCATTTCGAAGGTAGATGCAATTTGTAAAAAACAACAAAATATAACAGCAATGCCAAGTTCAAAACAATGGCATGAATCATATAAAAATAAAAACTTTTTTATTAACGTATCCGCTGATATTGATTTGGAGAATTGGAAAAAACTTTCTGTTTCAGTATCAAATGATGTAACCATTATCTATTATTTATTAACCATTAACCTTTAAAAAATGAAAAAAATCTTAAAATTGACAAGTTTACTATTTATTACAGCATTAGTGCTTAATTCCTGTGAAAAGGAACAAGACTTAAATGTACCGCAAAGCACTAACAAAGACGTGCTGCAAAGTACTAACAAAGATGCGTCGCAAAACGCTAACAATGCTGCCGTCTCACCTGAGGCTGCCGCGTTAGGAGGTGGTGCCGGAGCCAGAACGATTACATTGCAGACAAATACACTATCGTGTCCCGGTGGTTTGTGTACATCGTATGGTGTTTGGTCAGAAGGTATTTATACCGTTTGGTTTCAGATGAAATTTAATTCCGGATTTTATTGGAGCCGAGGCGGTAAATGCGGATATGGTATATTAATTGGTGATCAGAATACTGGTGGCGATCCAGGATGGGATGGCAATGGCGGTAGTGCCAGATTTATGTGGTATTGCCCAAATGGATCAAGCACTGCCAAAGGAAGTGGAGCTTACCTCCAACCCTATGTTTATTATAAAGATCAGCCAGGGCAATTTGGTAATGATTTTGGAAAAAAGTACTACATACAAGAAGGTGTGACATATAATTGTCAGATATCTGTTAAGTTAAATACGGGGTCAAATACTGACGGATATGTCAAATATTATGTAAATGGTACAGAGATGTTGAATCAAACAATTCGTTGGGTAACTAACGACTCTAAGCGAAATGTTAATGCCGTAAGTCTCCACACCTTCCGTGGAGGTAGTCAGGATTACTGGACAGCACCGGTAACAAGTTCTATTTATTATGCCAGTGCATCTTGGGATGCTCAATAGTATAACAACTTGCTAGAAATAACTAAAAAAAAGCTCCTTAAAGAATTAAGGAGTTTTTTTGTGGATTGTCAGGGATAATGTTTTATTTCCCCCTTTCAAATATTAACGAAGAAAAGGCTCTGACTCCAATTCTAATACACTCTTCATCGACCTGAAAATTAGGAGCATGATTCATTGCGATCATTCCTTTTTTGAAATTGGAACCACCAAGCAAGAAATAAACCCCGGGTGTTTTCTGCTGAAAATAGGCAAAATCATCATTAAAATAAGGAACCTGCCCGTAATCAGTTGTAACAAAGCCTTTTCCGTAAATATTGTCAAGCGTATTTATAGAAGTGTGTGTTAAATTTGGATCGTTTAAAACTGTTGGATTTTCTTTTATGAACTTAATAGAAATTAATTGAGAAGCATAATTACTGTCTTTGATTACCTTATTAATGGTAGGAATAATGTTTTTTAATCGTGCTGCATCAGTTTCGTAGAGTTCTGCATTTATATGGAATACATCGTTTTTAGAATAGGTTCTGAAATTTTCCTCAGCAATTAAATAGTCTTTAAATATTGTATTCGGATTCATCAATCCTATTTTAGAATCTGAAATATACTGAATCTCCCATGGTTTGCTCCCATTATCCGACCTAACTAACGACTTCCGAATTTTTGACGTAAGCTCTTTTACCTCTTCGTTTGGTAGTGCATTTTTAAACTGTATTCCTATTTCTTTTTGATAAGCATACATTTCATTTGATTTTACCATTATTTGCCCTACGGCTAATCCTGTTACGTGAAGTGCGTAAATCTCATCAAGTTTGAATTTGGTAAATATTTTATTTTCAGTAATTCTTTTTGCTCCTACAAATGTTTCTTCTTCTGGTTGAAAAATAAAATAAATCGTGCCGTGCAACGATTTTTTATTTTTTGCCAAAACTTCCGCTATTCCTAATGCAATCGCCATGTGAACATCATGTCCGCAACCATGTTGAACACCTTTTACATTAGATTTAAAATCAGATTTATCAGGAAAATCATTTGGTAAAGCATCCATTTCTGCTCGCCAAGCGATTTTTTTACCCTTTTTTGCACCTTCTAAAACACCAACAATGCCATAGCCATAAATGTATGTTTTAACTTGGAGTCCTAAATCCAACAAATATTTTTTTATAACTTCTTGGGTTTTCTTTTCTTTACCCGCAAGTTCTGGATTTTCATGAAACTCCCTTCTAATTTGAACAAGCTTATCGAAAATTTCATCAGTTTCAAGTTGAATAGATTCTTGAGTAACGACTTCACTCTTTTTTTCTTGTCCAAAAACGATGGTTTGTGCGCAAAACGTGTTTATAGTAAGTAATGCCAATAGAGTTTTTTTATTCATTTTTGCGGTTTGTTAAAAGGGTAAGCCAAATTATCTATTAATACCATAAGAATAAAATCTATCAGATTCTAGTCATTAAGTTACTTTTGGAAATAGCTAATATAGACTAATTTTATAATGAATTATATGAAGAAATACGAATTATACTGGAATGAAACCTCAATTGGATCTCTGACCGAAACAAACTGGGATATGAGAAGTTCAGGAGATGTAATTTATAAGTTTGATTTTTTGACAGAGTCTCCTGAAAACGTCCACTTGGCTAATTTTATTAAACATTCTATTAAAGCGAGTAATTATTTAGAAGAAGGAGATGAAGAAAACTATAATAAAATGTGTGAGGAAGCAAATACATTTCTTGATCTAATTTATAGCCCTGATTGGTATTTAGTCAATGAGAAAAATGAAATACTAAAAATTCTTTGCCCAATATTTCATAAAAATAATGAAATTACCTGGCAAATAGATATTCAATGAATCAAGAACAAAACTCTATAATGTGGGACACAAATAAAAATAAGACATAAAAAAACTCCTTAATTTCTTGAGAAGTTTTTTTGTGGACTATTAGAATATTATTTTCCTTTATTTATAATTACATTTATATTTCCTCGTCAGTGTATTTCCAATATTCCATTCCGTATTTTGCTTTTAGCAAATGATATTTTTTAACATTATCAGCTATAGCTTCAAAATTATTTTGATTACAAAAACCTAATTTTGTATATGTTTCAGGTCTTGAATCTTTAAGAGTCTCTTCTTTGTGCAGTTTGAACAGTATTTTTGGAATATCATTTTCAAATCTAAAAACTAACAAATGTTTGTGTCCATCATCAACAGTTTCGGTTCGCGCCCAACCTTCATAAAATGATTGAGTCAAAATAAATTCTTCAAAAACAAACTCATCTGGATTGTCATAGTTAAAGATACAATCAAATTTTTTATTTAACTTTAAGTCTGCATAAGCGTACATCGTAAAGACGATAATTTCATTGCTTTCTCTTTTCCAAGTAGTGTATTTTTGATAAAACTCATCTTTGTCACGATTTATAAATCGTTTAATTGTGTCATTTTGTGATAACTCAATTCCTTTGTCTGATAGATAAGTGTCACAAAATAAGTATCTGTGATTTTGTGGGCAATCTTCTTCACTTCTCATATGTAGTTTTATTTTAAATCAAAAATAAGACATTAATAATCGAAAAAACTACTTAATTTATTAAGGTGTTTCTTGACGGTTTTTCAAGGAGCATAATCGAATACTAGATGCCAATTTTGTATGCCGGTTTTTATGTGCTTTGCAAATGTATATGATTTGGTACGCAGGAGTTATACACTACTCCACTTTACATATTCTCCTTCCTTCAATAAAAGTGGTTTAGCATTTCTTTCTTTTGCGAAGTGTAAAAAAAATCCTTCTGGGTCAGGTGTTTCAAAATAATTTTCTGAAGGACGACCGTAATGTATTGGGCAAATTAATTTTGCATTTAAAAGCTTTGAAGCAACAACAGCCTGCTCCGGGTTCATCACTGCAGGAACTCCGGTATCACTTACTTTTCCTTGGTTTAAGCGAGCCGCATTGATAGGCATAAAAGCAATATCAAAGGGGCCATACGCATTTGCAATATCGCGCCAGTAGCCATGCCATAGTGTATCACCGCAATGGATGATTTTTTTTCCTCCGCCTTGCACAATCCAAGATACCTGTGGATGACCAAAGCCGTCCACTGCAGGCACAGGTATAGCTACCAAATCAGATGCCCACCTTGAAGCATCTATAGGCTGGTATAATTTTACAGATTGAGTTCGCAAATCTTTTGTATCAAGCCAGGGTAACGCATCTTCGTGACAATATAAACGGCTTCTTTTGTCAAAAACTGTTTTAAGCGCTGCAGGGTCATAATGGTCAGAATGATGATGTGTGATAAGAGCATGACTGTATTCAGTTTCAACGGTTAGTTTCATATCCTTTTCATCAGCATAGGAAGTAGCGTCAATAAATAACGTTGTTTTATCAAGTTCAATCTTAATTCCTGCCCAGGCGAGTCTTTGTATTTTCATAGTATTATTGTTTTGCGGTAATTTATCTACTTTATTATTCAGCTGCGCTTTTAATACTGTAGGTATAGCTGCAATTGAAATAGCTGATGCAGTATATTTTAATAGTTCCCTTCGTGTCATTTTAGTAAATTTATTTTATCCCTTTTAGTAAAATGCTATAATGGAGTTATTGATGCACCCATGCTTGAGAGGTGTAATAAAGCTGAACGGCGAACTTCATCTGCTGAAAGATTTCCTAGTATTTCATTGGTCATGTCACAGGCACCGGTTGCATCAGGATCAAGCGAAACGTCAAGGTCTGCCATAATAGCTTCACGGGCAGTGGTGGCAACACAACCATGCGTATAAAACCCAACAATCAATACTTCCTCAGCGCCAACTATTTTTAGCCATGCACCAATATTGGTTCCTGTGAAAGCACCATAAACATTTTTTTGAAATTCTTTTTCAATACCAAATCCTTCTTTAGGACCAAATCCTGAAACATATTCGGCACCCCATGTATCTGGCATAAAGGCTGGCGAATCTGTAGGTTTGTTAAAATGTCTTACCCATGCTATAGGGCGGCTCTCAAGTCTTGCCTCTTCAACTCTTTTACTGATTACAGCGATAGCCATATCATGATTTGGTACAGGTCTATTACCATTTCCGGAGAACTCATTTTGAGCATCAATTACAATAAGTGCTTGCATATCTTTTTAATTTTATACACACAAATGTAGATTCATCATAAGAGTTTAGCAATCCAGTTCTTGCTAAAGTTGAGCTTTACTCATTTCCCATCCAATCATTGCTTGTTTACGAACTTTACCAAAATGATAATTACCTAAAGTGCCATCTCCTGAGATAATTCTGTGGCAGGGAATTAGATACAGAATTGAGTTTTTTCCAACTGCAGAGCCAACAGCTCTTGCAGCTTCTGGCTGACCGATTAATTGAGCAATCTGTTGAAAAGAACTAACAGATCCAAATGGAATTTTAAGCAACGCCTCCCAAACTTTTATTTGAAAGTCAGTGCCTTGAGTCAATAAGTTAAGTTTTTCCGGGTTTGTCTTGTCTGGATGAAATATTTTCTGGATAAATTGTTGGGTGTAATCAGGCTTATGTATTAAATAAGCAAATTGCCATTGTTGTGAAAATAACTCAAATTCATTCCTGCTTTTTTCTTCATCAATAAACTTTAATGTACAAATTCCTTTTTCTGTAACAGCTATAAAGCATAAACCGAATGGCGAGGCATGGTATCCGTAAAAGATTTCAAGACCCTTGCCAGCAGTTTTATATTGTTGTGGACTTACTCCTTCAATACTTACAAATAAATCATGCACTCTTGATTGGCTTGACAACCTAACTATTTCGGCTGCATCCATCATGTTTTCCGTTTCGCTAATCTTATTGCGGAGATATTCTAAAGTAAGATACTGTATAAATTTTTTTGGACTAATGCCTACCCAATCAGTAAAAATTCGCTGAAAGTGAAAGGGACTCATAAATACTTTTCTGGCAATTTCATCCAAGTCAGGCTGCTCCTTAAAATTGTCGGTTAAATAACCAATAGCCTTTTCAATTCTATAATAATTTATCAGTTCTTTGCTCATTATCATTATAATAGAAGTCAAAGATAAAAACTAGAAATGAGCAAACCAATCCGAAACTTGCGAAATACTAAATTGAGATATAAAGAATGAATTCTATGAGTTTAGAAAATAAAAAAACTCCAAAATCAAATAATTTTGGAGTTTTTGGAAGTTTGTGGGCGATGAGGGGTTCGAACCCCCGACCCCCTCGGTGTAAACGAGGTGCTCTGAACCAGCTGAGCTAATCGCCCTATTTTACTAGGTTGCTATCGTTTGTGATTGCGAGTGCAAATATACAGCTAGATTTTGTATTTGCAAGGATATTGCGAAAAAAAAACAAATAATTTTATACAATGTTACTTACCAGCCCTGTGTGCAAAGCTTTGTGAACTCAAATGTTCTTGATCTATAGTTTTTTTAGAGGTTTCGAATAAAAATAGGTGATATTTATTTTTTTGTTTAATCCCCAACTTTTGCAACTGATCCCTGATTAAGTTAAAATTCGAAAAGTATAAACATAAAAAAAACTCCTTAATTTCTTAAGGAGTTTCTTGGTGGGCGATGAGGGGTTCGAACCCCCGACCCCCTCGGTGTAAACGAGGTGCTCTGAACCAGCTGAGCTAATCGCCCTATTTTACTAGGTTGCTATCATTTTGTGATTGCGAGTGCAAATGTACAGTTAGATTTTGTATTTACAAGCCTTTTTAGAAAAAAAATGAAAACTTTTTTTATCATTTTCTTTACTAATCTCTATTACAGCTTTTTAAAAATAAAAGAAAAACCGCAATTTCTTTACGTTTAGTTAAAAACACGAATACGAAGCCCTAATTTATAATATTCTTTTGTAATCGTTTGCTATAATCATACATTTGCATATCTTAATTGTATACTCAAATGGCAAGATTTCAAGAAAATGATTTACCAAAGGCTAAATTAGACTCTAACTCACTTCAAAAAGCTTTCAGAATTTTTAAATACGGAAAAGGACACAAATGGAAATTTTTCCTTGGTTTGATCTTCTTATTATTAACAAGTGCCACTGCCCTAGCCTTTCCTAAGTTAATGGGAATGTTGGTCGATTGTGTTACCAATAAAAACTTAAACAGAGCCAACGAAATTGCTGTTGGATTAATGGTGATTTTGACGCTTCAGGCAATCTTCTCTTTTTTCAGAATTTCACTTTTTGTGAATTTTACAGAGAATTCATTATCTAATATTCGTTTTGCTTTATATGAAAATCTGGTAAAACTGCCAATGTCTTTCTACTCACAAAAACGTGTTGGAGAATTAAATAGTAGAATAAGTGCTGATATATCGCAACTACAAGACACTTTTACAACTACAATTGCGGAGTTTTTACGCCAGTTAATCCTGATTATTGGAGGATTTGTTATTTTAGGAAACATTAGTCCTAAATTAACTTTGATGATGTTGGCCATTGTACCAATCGTTGCAGTTGCGGCCGTTATTTTCGGAAGATTTATTCGTAAATACGGAAAGAGAACCCAAGATAAAGTTGCCGAAAGCCAGGTAATCGTTGAAGAAACACTTCAAGGAATAAGCAATGTAAAAGCTTTCGCTAATGAATGGTACGAGATTCAGCGTTATAAAAACAAAATCAAAGAAATTGTAAAAATCGCTATCAAAGGCGGTCAATACAGAGGTTATTTCGCTTCATTTATCATTTTATGCCTTTTTGGATGTGTGGTTGCTGTTGTTTGGTACGGAATCACATTGACTATCAAAGGAGAAGTTGAAGGTGTTGGAGATTTAATTTCATTTGTACTTTATACGACATTTATAGGTGCTTCTTTTGGAGGAATTGCCGAAATGTATGCGCAGATTCAAAAGGCAGTTGGAGCAACAGAACGTGTTTTTGAATTATTAGAAGAAACTCCGGAAGCAATCAATGCAAATCCAAGAACATCTCCTATTGAAAAAATTAAAGGAATTGTTTCTTTCAAAAATGTAGCTTTTAGTTATCCTTCAAGAAAAGAAGTTCAGGTTTTGAAAGATGTAAATTTTTCGGCTGAATTTGGTCAAAAGATCGCTATAGTTGGACCAAGTGGAGCAGGAAAATCAACTATTTCGTCGCTCCTATTACGTTTTTACGATATAACTTCAGGAGAAATATTAGTTGACGGAAAGAACATCTACGATTATGATTTAGAAAATCTTCGTGGAAATATGAGTATTGTTCCTCAGGATGTTATTTTATTTGGAGGAACTATTAGAGAAAATATTGCTTACGGAAAACCAGATGCTACAAACGAAGAAATTATGTTGGCTGCAAAACAAGCCAATGCTTTAAACTTTGTAGAAGGTTTCCCAGAGAAATTCGAAACTTTGGTTGGAGAACGTGGGGTAAAATTATCAGGAGGTCAGCGTCAGCGTATTGCGATCGCCAGAGCATTGCTTAAAAACCCAAGTATTCTAATCTTAGACGAAGCAACATCATCATTAGATAGCGAAAGCGAAAAATTAGTACAGGAAGCATTAGAATTGTTGATGGAAGGAAGAACAAGTATTATCATTGCTCACCGACTTTCAACTATTAGAAACGCTGATAAAATTTTAGTTTTAGACAACGGAATAATCACTGAAGAAGGAACGCATCAGGAATTAATAAATCTCGAAAACGGTATTTATAAAAACCTGAGCAATCTACAGTTTAGTAACTCTTAAAAGGAAATTCCAATTTTTTAAATTCCAAATTCCAATAAAAAAAAATCCATTTGCTATGCAAATGGATTTTTTTGTAAAATGTAAAATCTAAAATCCAGACTATTTCCCTTTTCTTCTATTGCGTTCAGCTTTAATCATAGATAATTCGCGGCTTGTTTGCCCTGCAACTGAAGTGTTTTCTTCAGCACGACGAATTAGGTATGGCATAACATCTTTTACAGGTCCGAAAGGTAAATATTTAGCAACATTATAACCGTTCTCGGCAAGGTTGTAACTAATATTATCACTCATTCCGTACAATTGTCCAAACCAGATTTTATTATCGTTTTTGGCAATTCCTTTTTCCTGCATCATTTCCATCAATTTATAAGAACTCAATTCGTTGTGAGTACCTGCAAAAATTGACATTATCTCCAAATGCTCTAACATATAATGTACAGCAGCATCATAATTTACATCAGTAGCTTCTTTAGAAACACAAATTGGCGAAACATAGTTTTTCTCTTCCGCTCTTTTGTTTTCTTTTTCCATGTAAGCACCACGAACCAATTTCATTCCAATAAAGAAACCTTCGTTTTTGGCAACTTCATGCAATTTTTTTAAATAATCCAAACGATCCCAACGGTACATTTGTAAAGTATTAAAAACAATAGCTTTCTCTTTATTGTATTTGCGCATCATATCTGTAACCAAATCATCGGCTGCATCTTGCATCCAGCTTTCTTCACCATCAATTAATAAAGCCACATCTTTTTTGTGAGCTTCAGCGCAAACTTGATCAAAACGAGCTACTACTCTATCCCATTCTGCTTGTTCTGCAGGAGTCAACGTTTGTTTTTCTCCTAATTTTTCATACAATTCAAAACGGCCAAAACCAGTTGGCTTAAATACAGCAAACGGAATCGCTAAACGTTCTTTAGCAAATTCAATCGTTTTTAAAGTCATTTCTAAAGCAGCATCAAACTGCTCTTCTTCTTCTTTTCCTTCAACAGAATAATCTAACACAGATGAAACGCCTTTGGTAAACATTTTATCTACTACTGTAATACAATCGTCTTCGTTTACGCCACCACAAAAATGGTCAAAAACAGTTGCACGAATCAATCCTTCTACCGGAAGATTTGCTTTTATAGCAAAATTGGTAACAGCAGTTCCTATCCTCACCAAGGGTTGGCTGTCGATCATTTTAAAAAGAAAATAAGCTCTATCAAGTTCAGTATCACTTTTTAGTGAAAATGCAACCTGAGTGTTATCGAATATTTTTTCCATTAAGGTCAGTTTTTTATGCAAATATAGATAGAGTTTTGAATATTATTTACTAATAAGTATCATAATTTTTAATATCATCAATATCATTCTTATAATTATTAGAATATTACGTAAGAGTTTACTGCTTTGCGAAATTTTGATAAACAAAAATCAAAACAAATCCCTTCATTCTTATCTGGAATGATTCATTTTAAAACAAATTAGAACGAAAGTTTGAATATTATTTAGTTAAAAATGCCTTATTTTGCGCTTTCAATTAACTACAGATATATGCAATCCATTCAAGCCAATAATTATCTCGTACATTTTAACCAAAATGCATACGAAGCTTTAAATAGTCATTTAAAAGAAAATAAATATTCTAATTTGTTTATTATAGTTGATAATGAAACAAATGAATATTGTTTGCCAAAGTTTTTGCCTTTGCTTGAAACTGATTTAACGATAGAAATTATTGAATTTGAAGCTGGAGAAGCTAATAAAAATATAGAAACCTGTGTTGAAATCTGGAATGTGCTAACAGAACTAGGTGCCGACAGGAAATCACTTGTAATTAACCTTGGTGGCGGTGTTGTAACAGATTTAGGAGGTTTTGTTGCTTCGACTTTCAAACGTGGGGTTGACTTTATAAACATCCCTACTACTCTATTGTCTATGGTTGACGCTTCTGTAGGGGGAAAAACCGGAGTAGACTTAGGAAATCTTAAAAATCAAATTGGTGTTATCAACGTTCCACAAATGGTTTTAATTGATACTCAATATCTTGATACTTTGCCGCAAAGCGAAATGCGTTCTGGATTGGCAGAAATGCTAAAACACGGTTTAATATATGACTCCGCTTACTGGAAGCAATTTTTAGATTTAAAAGCAATTGATTTTGCTGATTTTGACGAATTAATTTATCGTTCTGTAGAAATTAAGAATGATATTGTAATACAGGATCCAACAGAAAAGAATATCCGTAAAGCATTGAATTTCGGACATACTTTAGGACATGCTATCGAAAGTTATTTTTTGGAAAGCGAAACCAAGAAGACTTTATTACACGGAGAAGCAATTGCAATTGGAATGATCCTGGAAAGTTATATTTCATTACATAAAGATTTAATTACAGCAGAAGAATATGCCGAAATTAAAACTGCAATTAAGGGTATTTATGACGATGTAAAAGTGGAAGAAAACGACATCGATCCGATTCTTGAATTGCTTATTCACGACAAAAAAAATGAGTACGGTTTGATTCAATTTGCATTAATTGAAGGCATCGGTAAAATAAAAATTAACCAATCCGTTGAAAATAAATTAATTCTAGACGCGTTTCAGGATTATAAATCTTAAACTTTTTTTAATAAAAAGCTTTGCTTTAGGTATATATTATTTTTTACATTTGCCACGATGAAAACAAACAATAAACAAAGACAATTCAGCTCTTATAGAAACCGGCTCAATAGTTCCTTACTTAGGATGTTGAATCGTTTTTATAATAGTAAAAGTCCGCTTTGCTTTGATGTTTTCTTGTGTTCGAAAGCAGAACATGAAAAATTGCCAATTGTATTTGCAAATATTAGAGTTTGAATTTTAGATTTAGCACAGTTTCCTAAATTAAAAATCACAATCTAATATTTAAAAATATAATGAATACAAAATATTCTGATCTAATTAATCAAACTTACTACTTCCCACAAGAAGAATTCAAATTAAACAAAGACAACTTGCAATTTCACAATATCGATTTGATGAAATTGGTTGAACAATACGGTACGCCATTAAAATTCACTTATTTACCACAGATTTCGAACAATATTAATAAGGCAAAAGCCTGGTTCAGAAAATCGATGGAAAAAAACAAATACGAAGCAAAATATTTTTATTGTTATTGCACAAAAAGTTCTCATTTTGAATATATTATGAATGAAGCTTTCAAGAATAATATTCATGTTGAAACTTCATCTGCTTTTGATATCAATATCGTAGAGAATTTGTTAGAAAATGGTAAAATCAACAAGAGTACTTATGTTATTTGTAATGGTTTTAAAAGAGATGAATATATTAGCAATATTGCGAGATTAATCAATAACGGACATAAAAACACTATTCCGATCATTGACAATTATGAAGAACTTGATTTGCTTCAGGCTGAAATAAAAGGAAAATTCAAAATTGGAATTCGTATCGCTGCTGAAGAAGAGCCTAAATTTGAGTTTTATACTTCGAGATTAGGTATTGGATACAAAAATATCGTTGCGTTTTACAAAAAACAAATTCAGGAAAATGATAAGTTAGAGCTTAAAATGCTTCACTTTTTTATCAATACCGGAATAAATGATACAGCATATTACTGGAATGAGTTGGTAAAATGTATTAAAGTTTACATTGCACTTAAAAAGGAATGTCCTACTCTTGATGGCTTAAACGTTGGAGGTGGTTTCCCGATTAAAAATTCATTGGCATTTGAATATGATTACCAATATATGATTGATGAAATTATCAATCAGATTAAAATTGCATGCGATGAAGCTGAAGTTGATGTTCCAAATATTTTTACAGAATTTGGATCATTTACGGTAGGTGAAAGCGGTGGCGCTATCTATCAGATTTTATATCAAAAACAACAAAATGATAGAGAAAAATGGAATATGATTGATTCATCATTCATTACCACTTTGCCAGATACTTGGGCAATAAACAAACGTTTTATTATGCTTGCGGTTAACCGTTGGAATGATACTTACGAGCGGGTTTTATTAGGAGGCTTGACTTGTGATAGTGACGACTATTACAACTCAGAACAAAATATGAACGCCATTTATTTGCCTAAATACAACAAAGAAAAACCACTATACATTGGATTCTTTAATACTGGCGCGTATCAGGAAACAATTGGAGGTTATGGAGGTTTACACCACTGTTTGATTCCACAACCAAAGCATATTTTAATAGATCGTGATGAAAACGGGATTTTAGCTACCGAAGTTTTCTCAGAACAACAAACTTCTGACGATGTATTAAAGATTCTTGGGTACACAAAAAAAATCTAAAAAAAAACTGCAAATTGAAAATTTAATATCTTAAAAATTATTAATTTGCATAACAACTTAAAAGGTTAACACTTTTAATTCAAAAAAAAATAAAAAATAAAGACAAATGAAAGGACCAATCAGTCAGTTTATTGAAAAACATTATTTACACTTTAACTCTGCTTCTTTAGTTGATGCTGCAAAGGCATACGAACAACAATTGGCAAACGGTGCTAAAATGATGGTAAGTATGGCTGGCGCTATGAGTACAGCAGAAATTGGTAAAATTTTTGCCGAAATAATTAGACAAGATAAAGTACAAATTATTTCATGTACTGGAGCCAATCTAGAAGAAGACATCATGAATTTAGTAGCACACTCTCACTACGAAAGAGTGCCAAATTATCGTGATTTAACACCAGAAGACGAATGGGCATTGCTTGAAAGAGGTTTAAATCGTGTTACTGACACTTGTATTCCTGAGCATGAAGCATTCCGTCGTTTACAAAAACACATTTACAAAATCTGGAAAGATGCTGATGATAAAGGAGAACGTTATTTTCCTCATGAATTCATGTACAAGATGTTGTTATCTGGCGTTTTAGAAGAATATTACGAAATTGACTTAAAAGATAGCTGGATGTATGCAGCTGCAGAGAAAAATTTACCTATTATTGTTCCAGGTTGGGAAGATAGTACAATGGGAAATATCTTTGCTTCATACGTAATCAAAGGTGAATTAAAAGCCTCTACCATGAAATCAGGAATTGAATACATGACATTCCTTGCAGATTGGTATCCAAAAAATAGCACTAACGGAATTGGATTTTTCCAAATTGGTGGTGGTATTGCAGGAGATTTCCCTATTTGTGTGGTACCAATGTTGTATCAGGATATGGAAATGCATGATATTCCGTTTTGGAGTTATTTCTGTCAGATTTCAGATTCAACGACAAGTTACGGTTCTTATTCAGGAGCAGTTCCAAACGAGAAAATCACTTGGGGTAAATTAGATATTAAAACCCCTAAATTTATTATTGAGTCGGATGCTACAATTGTTGCTCCGTTAATTTTTGCTTACTTATTAGATTTATAGGATATTTATGAAAAGAGTTATAGTAGACTACGCTAAACTTACCAACGAAATTTTAAACCTTTTGGTAGAAAAATTTCCTGATGGTTATGATGATTCGGATGTAATCCGTTTTAGAAATGCTAAAAACGAATTGATCGAAGCTGTTGAAGTTCGTACTGAAGACACTATTTATTTAGTAAAAATTAGTACTAAACTTGCTGACAGAATTGAGAACTACGATGAAGATGACGACATTGATCTTGATGTTGATACAATCGAACCAGTAAAAGGTCTTGATCTTGATGATGATAGTGATGACGACGACGATGACGATACACAAGATAAACCGGACGTTGATGGCGGAGATGACGATGATGAAGATAGAGACCCGGATGACATCGCTGACGAAGATGATGACGAAGACGACGAAGATTAATTTATATCTTTAAAAAATAAACTAAAGGAACTCTACTAGGGTTCCTTTTTTTATGTAAGCAATAAAAATGGTTGGAATATTTGATTTTAAATATAATTTTTTATTTTATAAGAAAAATAGTACATTTAATACTTTTACAACATTCAAAATAATAATGATAATATCTGCCAAATGAGTTCAGAAGTACTACACGCCAAATTAAAAGAAAATTTTGGGTTTGAAAAATTCAGACCTAATCAGGAAACGATTATAAACACAATTCTTTCAGGTCAGGATACTTTGGCTATTATGCCAACAGGTGGAGGGAAATCAATTTGCTTTCAATTGCCGGCTTTGGTTTTACCTGGAATTACAATTGTGATTTCGCCATTAATTGCCCTGATGAAAGACCAGGTTGATAGTTTAAAAACCAACGGAATCAATGCTTGTTATATAAACAGCAGCCAGTCAAGTGAAGAACAGCAGTTTTATATTGATAATTTAAAATCTAATAAATTTAAACTCGTTTATATAGCTCCAGAGAGTTTGTCTTATTTAGATGTTGTTTTTAATGAATTGACAATCAGTTTAATTGCAATTGATGAAGCACATTGTATTTCATCATGGGGACATGATTTTCGTCCGGCATATACTAATTTAGGATATTTAAAAAACCGCTTCCCTTCTACTCCAATTCTGGCTTTGACTGCAACTGCCGATAAAGCAACACGTACAGATATCACAAAACAATTAAATCTAAAAAATCCAAAGACATTTGTAGCGTCTTTTGATCGAAAAAATTTAAGTTTAGAAGTTCGTCCGGCACTAGACCGTGTAAAACAAATTATTGATTTTGTCGAAAAGAAACCCAATGAATCTGGAATTGTTTATTGCTTAAGCAGAAAAACCACAGAAGAACTTGCTGATAAATTGCGAAAAACCGGTATAAAAGCTAAAGCTTATCATGCAGGTTTAGATAATAAACTTCGTGCAAAAACGCAAGATGAGTTTATAAATGATGATTGTCAGGTAGTTTGCGCTACAATCGCTTTTGGGATGGGAATTGACAAATCGAATGTTCGATGGGTTATTCATTATAATTTACCAAAAAATATAGAAGGTTATTATCAGGAAATTGGCCGTGCGGGTCGTGATGGTTTACCTGCCGAAACAGTTTTATTTGAAAGTTATGCCGATGTGATTCAGCTTCAGAAGTTTGCGTCCGAAGGATTGAACTCAGATGTGCAGTTGGCAAAACTGGAAAGAATGAAACAATATGCAGATGCATTAAGTTGTCGTAGAAAAATTTTGCTTTCCTATTTTGGTGAACTCGTTAAAGAGAATTGCGGTAACTGCGATATTTGCAAAAATCCTCCAACTTTTTTCGATGGTACGATTCTCGCGCAAAAAGCATTGTCGGCAATTAGTCGTTTACACGAATCTGAGCCATTGGCTGTAATTGTAGATTTTTTAAGAGGCTCGAGAAACGCGTATATCTACGAAAAAAATTATCAAAGCTTAAAAACGTACGGAATTGGCGCTGACATTTCTTGGTACGATTGGAATCAATACCTGATTCAATTAATTAATCTTGGATATTGCGAAATTGCCTTTCATCAGCATAATAAAATTTTACTGACTTCTTTTGCAAAAAAAGTTTTGTTTGAAGGAGAAAAGGTAAAATTGAATACTGTTGTCAAAAAAGTAATAGATAAAACCGAAATCAAAGAAACAAAAACTAAAGCTGCTAAAAATTCTCTTTTTGAAATTCTTAGAAAACTTCGTTATGAAATTGCAAAAGACGAAGAAGTTCCGGCGTATGTGATTTTTAGCGACGCTGCTTTAAGGCAAATGGAAAGTTTAAAGCCAACGAATGATGAAGAATTTCTGGCGATTGATGGTGTTGGTAAAGCTAAACTTGAAAAATATGGTTCGGAATTTATAGATGCTATTGTCTATTATGAAAAAGTAAAGAAGGCAAATGCTAAAGTTAAAAAAGAAAGCAACACTTATAAAACAACTTTAGAACTTTTTAAAAGTGGTAATAGTATTGAAGAAATTGCCAAAAAAAGAAATTTGGGACAAGCAACTATCGTGTCGCATTTGGCAAAATTATATGTTGACGGACATGATTTTGATTTAAGTCAGTTTGTTTCAGAAAAAGAAATTTCTCAATTGCAAAAAGCGCAAATCGAGCTTGAATTTCCAACTGCATTGAAACCTTATTATGATTATTTTGAAGAAAAAATATCTTACGATAAAATTCGATTTGGATTAGCTATTCTAGAAAGGCACAAAAATGATGATGAAAAGCTAAAAATTAAAGCTTATTCATTGGATGAGAAAAGATTAGAAAATCCTGAAGCTTATAAAAAATGGAGTTCAGAGGAAGATTCAAATCTTGTTCATAATTTTTATCAAGGAAAGAAAGTGAAAGAAATAGCGCTTTTGTTAGGAAGAAATGAAGGCGCAATAAACTCCAGATTGAAAAAATTAGAATTAAAAAAATAATTTTCTCGGTTTTTTTATTTTTTTATTTCATTTTTGACTTAGTAGAAATTATAAATCATCTGTGAAAAAAATCCTGTGAAAGAAACTTCACAGGATTTTTTTTATATTTAATAGAAAGTTACAAATATCTCTCTTCAAAAACTTTTTGATGATGCTTTTGGTGTCCAATAATTACAAATCCCAAAGCACGAACAGAAATTTGATTGTTAGAAGCTGTACCAATTCTTTTAAGTTGTTCTTCAGATAAACTTTTGAAAAATAACAAATTAGAATGTCTTAAAGCTGACAGCTCAGTCAACAAACTCTGAATACTTCTACTTCCTGAATCTGTACTATTTGCGTAATCATCTTCTTCAAAACTAGGTAAAGGTGTTTTGTCATTTCTGGAGAATCGCAACGCGCGATAAGCGAAAATACGCTCGCAATCCATGATATGCTGGATAATATCTTTTATCGTCCACTTGCCTTCTGCATAGCGATAATCAAATTTATCCATTGGAATATTTTGAACAAACTTTATAAAATCATGCAAAGAGATTTCTAGTTCTTCAAATAAATTTACATTTCCGGCTTCTCTAATATAATTAGCAAAACCACCTGAATATTCATTTTCTGTTAATTGATCTGCATTCATTTTTTACAACTTTTTTATATTATAATTTGATTATGCTGAATTTCTACTCGCGTTGGTATTTCCGAAAAGTGATCTTGTTACGATTTTCTCGTATACTTTAATTAGGTCTTCGTTAGTACTATTTTCTTTATTTAATTCATTAATTCTTAACAAAGCATATTGTTGTATTGTCAAGAGCGGCAATACAATACGTTCTCTTATTTGAATCGATGCTATACCATCAGGGTAATTTTCCATAAGGGTTTTATGATCGGCTATTTTAAGTAAAAGACGTTTTGTTTCTAAGAACTCATCATAGATAATTTGCCAAAATTCTCCAAACTCAGGATCTTTTTTCATGTATGCCGTAAGTGGGAAAAATGATTTTGCCAATGACATCATACTGTTTTCAAGCAAGGTTTTGAAGAATAAAGAATTGTGATACAAATCATATACTTTGTCCCATTGACCACTTTCCTCAAAATATTTTAGAGCAGATCCTACTCCAAAGAAACCAGGTACATTTTGTTTTAACTGACTCCATGAACCTACAAATGGAATTGCACGTAAATCTGCAAAATCCAATTGCTCAGATTTACTTCTTTTTGACGGACGGCTTCCAATATTTGTTTTAGAATAGTATTTCAACGTACTCATCTTCTCTAAATACGGGATAAATTTTGGGTGATTTTTAAAACTCAAATATTTATCATATCCCAAACCTGCTAATTGTGTTAAAATCGCAGTTTCTTCAGCAGACAATTCATTTTGCGCTTTACTGAAAACTTGATTTGTAACACCAGCACTTAATAAATTCTCAATATTATAGCGACAAGAATCTAGAGTTCCAAAATTAGAACTAATTGTTTGTCCTTGAACCGTAATCTGAATTTCGTTATTCTCTATTTTTGGCCCTAAAGAAGCATAAAACTTATGTGTTTTTCCACCACCACGAGCTGGAGGTCCACCACGTCCATCAAAGAAAATGGCTTTAATTCCGTATTTTCTGGAGATTTCTGTCAAAGCAACTTTTGCCTGATAAATACTCCAGTTCGCCATTAAATAACCACCGTCTTTAGTTCCGTCAGAGAAACCAAGCATAATAGTTTGTTTGTTTCCTCTTGCTTCAAGATGTTTTGAATATTCCGGATTAGTATACAATTGCTCCATGATTTCATGAGCATTTTGTAAATCATCAACTGACTCAAAAAGCGGAATAATGTCTACACTAGGATTTTCCCAATCATTCAGACGAATCATTGCAAAGGTTTCCATCACGTTCAATGCGCTTTCATTATTACTAATAATGTAGCGATTAGCTCCAGATTCACCGTTAGCTTTTTGAATGGCTTTTATAGCTTGTACAGATTCCAGAGTCGATTTTGTAATTTCATCATTAAAATCATCAGGATTCAATTCTCCTTTAACTTTTGATAAAACCGCTATTTTTTCAGATTCAGACAATTCAAAATAATTCTCAGGGAATATATTTGAACCAGAATTCAAATAATGATTCACTACATCTTTGAATACAGCATCGTGAATTTTACTATTTTGGCGAATATCCAAAGTAGCAAAATGGAATCCGAATAGATTAATTTTTACCAGAAAAGCTTCCAGTTCATCAAGATATAATGACTGGTGTTTCTCAATAATAATATTTCTTATTTTGTTTAATTGCGATAATAACTCTTCTAATGTGATGTAGATTTCACCTTTAGAATAAAAAACAGAACGATAAAGTTTATGTTCAAGTTCTGCTACTAAAGTATCTACTCCTGAGAAAGTTAGCTTACGTTTTAGATTTCTCATTTCAACATAATAACACTTTAAAATAGAAGTACGTAAACGCTCAGCTACTTTCAAAGTAATCTCAGTAGTAACAAAAGGATTCCCGTCACGATCGCCTCCTGGCCAGAATCCAAGTTTGATTAATTGATTCTGAATGGCTTTTCCCTCGTGGATGTTTTTTTGCAAATAATGAACAATTTCTCCAGAAGTAGCATAAAACACATTTTCTAAATACCAAATCAAAGAAACCGCTTCATCATAAGGATTTGGCTTTTCGTTCTGGATAAAAGGAGTTTTTCCTAATTGCGCCAATAATTGTTTGATTTTTAGTAAATCATTTAAACGAATAGCTTCGGTTAAATCATTTATAATACCCAAAACAGGTCCAGGATAAAATTGCGTTGGATGCGCTGTTAAAACCGTTCTAACGTTAAAACTTTCAAGGAATTCCATTAATTCCTCGTCTTTTTCCTTAGCATCTGATTTTTCTTTGATATCACGTAAAGATCCACGGCCTTCCATATTGTTAACAACCGGAAAAGCAGCGTCTTCAATAGCATCAAAAAGCACAATTTGACGCTCTATATACTGAATAAATCGAAACATTAAGTCGATTTTTTCAGTCTCTGAAGCATTGTTTAAGTATTTATTAGAAAAGAAATCAAAGATCTCTTTTGGAGTTTCTTGTTTTTTAAAGCCAGTTTCGCAAGTTTCTGTAAATAAAGGAAGTAAAACCCCTGTATTATCAATAGAATCAAATGGTAATGTTATAAAAACACTATTATAAATGTGATATTTAGAGAGAACATCTTGATTAAAACGTTCAATTTTGGGTAACGTGTACATAATTGTGTTGTAGTTGGTTGGTTAATTAGTCATAAAAAAACCCCAAGAATAAACTTGAGGTTATATTTAAATATAGCATTCAAGAAAATATTACATATTTTTAAAAATAGTATGCATCAAACGCTTCTTATCGTTTATACTTTCTTCTAATGAAATCATTGTTTCAGTTCTGTAAACACCTTCAATATCGTCAATCATAAAGATAACCTCTTTTGCGTGCTTAGTATCTTTTGCTCTAATTTTGCAAAAAATGTTGAATTTACCTGTAGTTACAGACGCTACTGTAACGAAAGGAATTTGATTGATGCGCTCTAATACAAATTTAGTTTGAGACGTATTATTAAGGAATACACCTACATAAGCAATAAATGAGTACCCTAATTTATCGTAATCTAAGGCCAATGAAGAACCCATTATTATTCCGGCGTCTTCCATTTTTTTTACTCTAACATGTACTGTTCCAGCAGAAATCAATAGTTTTTTTGCAATGTCAGTAAACGGAACTCTCGTATTGTCTATTAACATATCTAAAATCTGGTGATCTACTTCATCTAAACGAAATTTACTCATAATTCTTTAATTAATATTACTAATTGCTATTACAAAGTATAAAAATATATATAAAAAACAACAAATTCACATAAAAATTAACTTTTTATCAATCCGTTAACAAATTTAACATTTTTATCTAAACAAAAATCTGCTTTTTGATTCATTTTCGGAAAATTTGTAAAGTCATCTGAATAAACGGCTCCTTTTGCATCGTATTCATAATGTCCAAAATAATTTTCCAACTCGCCAACTTCAACTATGTAAGCGTTAAAGTGAATCTTATTTTCAATCAATTCTTCTTTGTATTGTGCGACAAAATTCGTAATAATTTCGATACCATCATAATTTATTTTGATATTTTTATACATAAAATCATAAAAAACGACTTTATTTTGTGAAATATTCAAATAATCATGAATTCTATTATCAACTAAATCGTTTTCGCCGATCAGTTTGAAACTCGTAATAAGTGAGAAAAATAAGAGCTTTCGGGTAATTTCTCTTTCGTAGTCATTAGGAAAATGACCTCCTTCAAACAAGATTGTAGGCACTCCTAAAAACTGAAAAGTATCTCCTATACAATTGATATTGAACGAATCATCAAAGCGGCCTACCTGCCCCGGAATGTATTTTTGTAGAACATCATTGATTCCTGCAATCACATTTATGGCTTTTAATCTGTTCTCATTGATCTCTCTTTCTTCATTATATGAAGGCGCTAAAAATGAAACTGTAGCCGGTTTTCCTGTTTCGCCTGCACCAAAAATAGTTCGCTGATCATGAAGGTTAAAGCAGTAATGAGGCTTAAAAGTTTCAAAAACCTCACGTAAAACCTTACTTTCTGGCTGAGTTAGGTTCTGGGAATCGCGATTTAAATCAATTTTATTAGCATTTTCGCGTGTATAAAGTCTTGCACCGTCAGGATTTAATATCGGAATGCTGTAAAAAGTAAATGTTTTAAGCATTTTCTCTGCAAATTCAGACCCGTTGTTTAATACATTAATGAAATCAAATAATGCTTTTGTAGTCGTGCTTTCGTTTCCATGCATCTGTGACCAAAGATAAATACGTGTTTCTCCGGTACCAATTTCATAACTATATATAGGTTCGCCTAAAACTGATGTGCCAATAATTTTGACTTGATTGTTTGTATTTAATTTATCTAATAAAGGTTGAATGTGGTCTAAAGTTAAATAACGACCTTCTATAGATTGTTCTTTGTATTGGCTAAATAGTTCTTCTAAATTCATTGTCTTTTGATTAGTTTACAAAAGTAAACATCTTTCTTTTTACAATTGTAAACAATGAAAAAGTAACAGAATTTAGAAATGTAAACAGTAAAAAGCTCAATTATCGAAAGCTTGATTCTATTATAGTTAACAAATGTTATTACTTTAATTAGTAAGTATTAAAAATCTATTTTTCAATAAGTTATACATTACTTATTAAAGTAATACTTCTCTACTATATGGCTTATAAATTCAATTTACAACTGTAAAATAGGTTATGTGATCCTTTTTAGTTACATTTGTAAACACAGGAATCAATTATAATAATTTACAATGGTAAACATCGATGATTTTGTAAAAAGGCTAGAAATTATATTGGATTATTATGGCTTGAATGCTTCTTCTTTTGCAGATAGAATTGGCGTACAACGCTCTAGTATGTCTCACCTACTTTCGGGCAGAAACAAACCAAGCTTAGATTTTGTACTTAAAATTCTGGATGTTTTTCCAGATGTTGATCTCTATTGGATTTTGAATGGAAAAGGAAATTTTCCTAAAAGCGAAGAAGAAAGCAGTAATGTAAAAAACTATGAAACTCCAGAAATTGAAAATCTGCATGCTCCTACTTCATCAAATGAAAATTTTATGGCAGGAGATTTGTTTTCTCAAATAAATAATAAGGAAGATGAAAAATCACAACCAAGATATTCTCTGGAAGTAAAAAATCAAAATTTGAGATCTGAAGAAAGTGAAATTGAGAAAATAGTTATTTTTTACAAAAATGGGACATTTAAGTCCTATGTCCCATAAATTATAAAAATCGTGTATTTGAAATTTTTTCAAAATATTTTTGATTTAAGCGATTCTCACGCAATCAAAAAAATATCGAAAATTTAGAGTTGAAATCCGTTTTGAGGAATTTTACCAATAACTCCATCATAATGCTTTTTTAAAACTTGTAAGTCGGCTTCGTAATCTCCAGTCAGGAAAACGGGCTTTCCTAAATTAACTTCTTTTTTACCCCAATCAAATGCAACGGGAACAATTGGCACATTTGCTTTGAGTGCTATATAATAAAAACCGGTTCTTATTTCTTTTACTTTTTTGCGAGTTCCTTCTGGAGCAACTGCTAGTCTAAAAATTTCTTTACGTTCAAAAATTGCAGCAATCGAATCGACTTTATTTAAACCGCCCGAGCGATCAAGTGGTTCACCGCCTGCGCTTCTAAAATAATATCCAAAAGGAAACTTAAATAATTCCTTCTTTCCAACCCAATTCATTTGCAATCCGGAGATTCCGCGGGTAAAAATTCCTAAGTAAAAATCATGATTACTTGTATGCGGCATAACCATCAGTACACATTTTTTTACTTCAGCATTTTCAAGCCCAACAACCTTCCAGCCCATTAGTTTTAAAAAGATGAATTTATATAATTGTTTTTTCATTAAAATTTATTTTTCATGCAAAATAAAAGATTTAAAGTGGTAATTTTGAGTAAAAGCTTATAAAATGATTCAAAAGTTATTCAGTTATCTAATTCCAATCAAGATATTCAAAAAAAAATCAGCCAGAAGCAAAATAATCGAAGTTACATGGGCTAATGGTGAGTTAGTTTTAGATTCTGAAAACACCAATTACTCTTACGGAAGTTTGCAACGTATATTAAGGTATGGACTTAGAAATATTGGATACAAAGCAATTCTTGAAATGGATCACGTTTTATTACTAGGTGTTGCCGGAGGAAGCGTGATAAAAACATTAGTTAACGAAATTGAATATAAAGGTAAAATTACCGGTGTTGAAATTGACTCAGATATGATTCAAATTGCAAATGAGTATTTTAACCTGAATCAGATAAAACAGCTGAACGTTATTATTGATGATGCTTTTGAGTTTGTTTTAAAAACAAAAGAAAAATACGATTTGATTATCATTGATATTTTTGAAGACATTCACATGCCTAACTTTTTGTTTGAGAAATTTTTTAGCGATCGCGTTTGTTCGCTTCTTAAGGATCAGGGCTTTGTTTTATTCAATACAATGATTCTGGATGAAGCTCATAATGTTCGAAACAAAAAATACATTGCCGAAATTAACCCCAAGTTATTTACTTCAAAAATGCTGCCCCGCATAGAAGTTCATAACGAATTAATAATTATTGAAAAAGTCGCCTAAATCTAAATTTTATGAAACCTCTTGCCTCTATTTTAAAAGCCTTACCACCTACAAAAGTAATTGATTCAAGTATTGATTTTTCTAAATACATACCCTTGGATTTATCTGTTATGAATCACGAATTAGTACAATACAAGCCTGAAAATGCTGTTGAATTCGAGAATTTTATTTCAAACTATCTCAAAAAAAACAACGCCGAAGTCGCTTTTGGCGGTTATATAGAAGGACGGACTTTGTACCAGCGAAGTACAATTTTTAAAAACGATTCTATTCCGGAACGAAACATTCATATTGGTCTGGATTTATGGACAAAAGCAAATACTGCGGTGTTAGCTCCGCTTGACGGAAAAGTGCATAGTTTTAAAAATAATATTGGTTTGGGCGATTATGGCCCAACGATTATTCTGGAACATGAAGTCGAAAATGAAAAATTTTATACTTTATACGGACATTTATCGTTAGAAAGCATAGAGAACCTCACCGTTGGGACATTATTTAAAAAAGGCGAAAAAATTGCTGCTTTAGGAAATTCAGACGTTAACGGAGATTACGCACCTCATGTACATTTTCAAATTATACAAAATATTGAAGAATACTGGGGAGATTATCCCGGAGTTTGCAACACAAATGACCTTAACTTTTATATAGAAAACTGTCCCGACCCTAACTTATTATTAAAAATAACTTAAATAGTTATGAAGAAAGCAGGATTGATTATATGTTTGTTGTTATTAATTGGATGTAAATCTAAAACCATTACCAGAGATACAGAAGATTTAAAAGTAAAGAAAGTTTCCAGTGCCGAAATTAATGCGAGTCAGCAGAAAAAAGCCTACGAATTAGGCAAAAGAGTTTTAGAAACTTGCAATACCTCAAAATTTAAACCATTTAATGAAACCGAAGTAACACAGTCTGTTAGAGAAAACACGACTGAAGAACGATTGACTAAAACTTGTTTGAGATTTAGACAATATTACGGAAGTTTTATTGATTTGAAATTAGATGGCGTTTACAAAACCAAGCAAGAAGTAATATATCGCTATCATGCTTTATATTCTAAAAAAGTGGCCAATAAGGAGTTGCGCATTTTTGTAAACGAAGACAATCTAATTTCGGCAATAAAATCAATGGATTGGGATGAAAAATTTGATTCAAAAATAACAGATCAATAAACTAAAACTATGAATTTAAGATTACCGCTATTTGTATTATTGCTAATTTCTACTTTTGCCAATGCTCAGAATAACATGAGTGTAAAAGACTCAAAACCTTTTGAGGCAACACAAAATTATACTTTCATTTGCGAAAAATATGCCTTTACAGGTGAGGCAAATGTTCAGGTTGCAAAAACAGATAAAGGCGGAATCTTAAAGTTAACTGTTGCAACTGCTAATGACAAAGCCAGAATTGCCGGCGGTGTATATGTAGACTTAGCCAACGGAGACGTAATTCCATGCGTAGATAAAAATGTCAAAGAATCTACTGATGGCAAGACCTCGGCTTACTATTACTTCACTCCTGCCGAATTTGCAAAACTTAGAAAAACAGACATTTATGCCATTCGATTTATCATTTCGGGAGGTTCAAACACCTTTGGGAATCAAACCGGATATTTTACGGCAATTAATAAAATGAATTATTTTTCTACTGCATACGACAAATCAAAAAAATCGTATGATACAGCAAAAGAAATTAGTATTTTAAAGTAGAACATTTAATAAAATAAATCTTATATTTATATTCTAATTTTTTTCCTATGAATGCCAACGAAGCTTTAATCACAAAATTCTATACTGCTTTTGCATATGCCGACGCTAAAACAATGTGTGAATGCTACCATCCAAAAATTCACTTTATCGATCCGGCTTTTGGCTTATTAAAAGAAGAACAAGTGTCTAAAATGTGGGAAATGCTGATTTTAAAAAGCAAAGGCAACATTAAAATTGAATTTTCAAATGTGAAAGCCGATGATTTTTCGGGCTCTGCAAATTGGGTTGCAACTTATAATTTTAGTAAAACAAACCGAAAAGTAATTAATAGAATCGCTGCCGAATTTGCCTTTCAGGATGGGCTAATCATCAAACATACAGATAATTTTGATGTCTGGAAATGGTCAAAACAAGCTTTTGGTCCAACCGGATACTTATTGGGCTGGACAGGTTTCTTCCAAAAGAAAGTTCAGCAACAAGCCTTGTCATCGCTTAAAAAGTTTCAGGAATCCAAATAACTTTCTTAAACTGGATATTCTAAATATATTATGTAGAAAATTTTCAGGAGCAGATCAATCAGATTTCTCAAGACCCAAAGTCCTGCTTTCGCCTATATCTTTGTAGGTTCCTCTCAAAGGATGCCGACTCTATCGGGGCTAGGCCAGAAATCTATAATTCATAAAAATAACAAACCCGACAGATTCTAAAAACCTGTCGGGTTTGTTATTAAGACATATTTTACACAAAGCAAACATAATATTGTCATCCCGAGGAACGAGGGATCCCCGCAAGAAACTAACACAAAGTTTTTTTTTAGATTGTCGAGCTACTTACGGAGATCCCTCGTTCCTCGGGATGACAAAAATACGCAGGCCAATTTGAATATAATTTTTTGTTGAAGTTCCTTACAATATTACTCTGTAATCTTTGCGATTAATTCTCTACAAACTAAAAACTTCAGCTAAATGCTCAGGATAATTTTCAAGATAATTTTCGACAGTTCCGCCTTTAAAAATATCAAAGCAATTATAATCCGGTGAAATATCAAAACCACAAAAACGATAACTGCTTGAAAGATTCAAAAATAAATCTGAGGTTGTTTTTCCTTGCATAAACTGCTGAGAAGGATTTCCGAAAGCCTCTTCAGGAGCATTCCATGTTGCCGAAATCATGAATTTTTTTCCATGTAATTTTCCACCACTTCCATATTGTTTTGTCGAATCTTCACGCGATCTTCCATCTCCCGAAAGAAACTTTTGACTGTGCAATCCGCTATTAAAAACTTCGTCCGTATACTTTTTATAAATCCAGGGTGCGCCAAACCAATTTACCGGAGTTTGCAAAATAACAATATCAGCACTTAAATGTTTTTCAACTTCTTCATCAGGATTGTATCCATTCTCAACCTTAGTTTCGAGAACTTCATAATTCTTCTCTTCAAAAAATTGTTTAGCAATTTCAATAAAGGAGTTATTTAATTTTCCTTCCGTCCAATTTGGGTAAGTTAAATGCGTATTAATCAATAATACTTTCTTTTGTTTTTCCATTTTAATATTTTCTATTTTCTACTCAGCAAAAGTAAAAATGGATCATCAGGAACGAAGAAACAAACTACCAGTAAAAAAGAGACAAATTACTGATAACAAAAAAAATCTCTTAACACATAGAAACATAGATTTAGGATCTGTAAAAAGAGAATAAAAAGAAATATCTTTCTTGCACATAGCTGGACTCTGTGTCTTTTAAAGAAGTGACACGTCTTTTTTGAGCGTGTAGAATCTATGCTTCTATGTGTTAAAACTAATTACACCCAACAGGGTTAGTATTAATTATTAGTTTTTATTTGTTCCCGATATTCTTTAGGAGTTAAGTTGACTTGTTTCTTGAAAAACTTAGAAAAATAATTGGGATACTCAAAACCCAATTCATAAGCCACTTGAGTATTATTCATTGCATTATTTTTTTCCAATAACTCCTTTGCTTTTTTTATTACAAATTCATGAATATTCTCAAGGGCAGATTTATTCGTAAAATGTTTAATAATATCACCCAAATAATTTGGCGTCAAACCCAACTGATCGGCAAAATACTGAACATTTGGAAGTTGCTTAATCGGTTGATTGTAATAATCTTTTAAATTTTGCTGAAAATCGGTTACAATACGATTGTATTGTTTTGGATTTGTAGAAAATTGTCTATTATAAAAAGCTTCAACTACCGAAATCAATACATTAATATAAGAAAGTAGTACACCAAAATCTTGTTTTTCACTTTTATAGTACTTGTACATCAAACCAAATAGTGTTTGTATTTCCTGTACCTCACTTTCAGTTAAATATAAAGCTTCATGTTGTCCATAATCAAGATACGTTTTGAATAAAAACCTATTTTCTTCAATGATTTTTTTAGAAAGCTGCACATACATTCCAGTATAATTTGGTTCAACATTCCATCCGTTCACCATTTCAGGACTGCTAAAAAATATTGCTGTTATCGGTTTTGGAACTTCTAATGTTTTATCTGTATAATCAATTTTTATAGAAATACGATAAAAATCAGCCTTCACAGGCTCAGATTGCGAACGCATATTTGCAGAATCATAATAACCAATATCGATATCATTATCGATTGGCTTTTTTAATCCAACGTATTCGTTAAATGATTCAAAATCCTTAAAGATTATCATTTTATTGTATTGTTAATTTTAACAAAGGTTAGAAAAAAAACTATAAAACAACAAACCCGACAGGTTTAATTTCAAGGTTTCGGGGCTTACAAATCTACTTTCATGACAAAGCTTTGCGTCCTTAAAAAGACATAGTAAACATAATAAACTTATCTTCCTCTGCGAAAAAACTTTGTAGACTTTGCGGTTAATTAAATAACAAACCCGACAGGTTTTAAAAAAACAGTCGGGTTCAATACTATATTT
Source organism: Flavobacterium sp. JAS (assembly GCF_020991455.1). Taxonomy (GTDB): domain Bacteria; phylum Bacteroidota; class Bacteroidia; order Flavobacteriales; family Flavobacteriaceae; genus Flavobacterium. The sequence continues at coordinate 90,357 of NZ_JAJMOX010000005.1, read as the reverse complement.
TGTTGTTAATTTTTATGACTTAAACCAGCCAGCAACCAATTCATCTTCAAATGAATTAGCATTTTTATGAATAAATTCGTTTGTATTTTTATTATAAGAATAGTCCAAAGCCCACGATTTGTGGTTTTGAGCTAAATCTTTAATGCTTTCGCAAACAAAAGCAATTTCTTTATCAGTAGTAGTTGGGTGAATAGACATTCTAATCCATCCCGGTTTTTTGATTAAATCACCAATCGTAATTTCATTGACCAATTTATTCGAAGTTTCCTGATCTACGTGTAGCAAAAAGTGTCCGTAAGTTCCCGCGCAGCTGCATCCACCTCTGGTTTGAATTCCGAATTTATCATTCAATAATTTCACACCTAAATTAAAATGAAGATCTTCAATAAAGAAAGAAATTACACCTAGACGATTTTTATGTTGTCCGGCAAGAATTTTAATATTCGAAACAGGATCTAATTCGTTAAAAACAAAATCAACAATCTCATGTTCACGCTGTAAGATGTTTTCAATTCCCATTTCTTCTTTAAGCTCAATCGCCAAAGCGGTTTTAATCACTTGAAGGAAACCTGGAGTTCCGCCATCTTCACGATCCTCAATATTATCAACATATTTGTGTTCACCCCAAGGATTTGTCCAGCTTACCGTTCCTCCGCCAGGACAATCAGGAATCATGTTATTGTACAATTTTTTATTAAAAATCAAAACTCCCGAAGTTCCGGGACCACCTAGAAATTTATGAGGAGAAAAGAAAATGGCATCTAAGTAAGCTTCAGGATCTGCAGGATGCATGTCGATTTCTACATAAGGTCCAGAACAGGCAAAATCTACAAAGCAAACTCCATTATGCTGGTGCATTATTTTTGCGGCTTCGTGAAACGGAGTTTTTAAACCAGTAACATTTGAACATGAAGTGATAGAAGCAATTTTTATCGTTCTATCAGCATATTTTTCTAATAATAAAGCCAGATTATCTAAGCAAAAAAGCCCTTTTTCACAAGACGGAATAATCTCAACATCTGCAATAGTCTCTAACCATGAGGTTTGATTAGAATGATGCTCCATGTGAGAGATAAAAACAACAGGGCGTTTTTCAGCAGGAACTATCGTACAATCCTTTAAGTTTTCCGGGATTTTTAGACCTAAAATGCGTTGAAATTTATTGATAACACCTGTCATTCCAGTACCATCAGTAATCAAAACATCATCATTACTCGCATTTGTGTGACGTTTAATAATGTTTCTTGCATGATGATAAGCTTTTGTCATGGCAGTACCTGACACAGTAGTTTCTGTGTGAGTATTGGCGACAAAAGGGCCAAATTCATTCAGAAGTTTCTCTTCAATAGGTCGATACAAGCGTCCGCTGGCAGTCCAATCCGTGTAAACAATCTTTTTTGTGCCATAAGGAGAGGTAAATTCCTGATTAACCCCAACAATATGCTGTCTAAAATCCTGAAAATAGGTCTCTAAAGTGATGGTATTATTTTTGCTATTCATTAGTGTGCCTGAGTTTGATTGCAAATATATTGCTTTTTTATAGAATTGCGAATTTATCAATTGTAAACTTCAAACATTAAATAACCTTTTAGTATCTTTAATTAAATAGTCTTTTTTTGAATAAATTATCATAATATTCTATCGGATTAATAGGGCATGTAAAACTTTAACTATAACATTTATGGGAAATTTATCAGTAGCTACTTTTGGTGGTGGATGTTTTTGGTGTATAGAAGCTGTAATTCAGCGTTTAAAAGGAATAAAATCTTTAAAATCAGGATATTCAGGCGGATTTATTAAAAATCCCCCGTATCGTGAAGTTTGCACTGGCAGAACTGGTCATGCAGAAGTTATACAAGTAACTTTTGATCCTGACATAATTTCATATCATGACTTAATTTTTATTTTCATGACAAGTCACGATCCAACAACTCTAAATCGTCAGGGTGCAGACGTAGGTACACAATACCGTTCTATTGTTTTGTATCATGACGAAGAACAAAAAGCAATTGCAGAGCAGGCTTTTGAAGAAGTTAAACCTTTTTATGAAGATCCAATTGTAACTAAGTTGGTTGCTTTTGAGGTGTTTTACGAAGCCGAAGAAGATCATCAAAATTATTACAATAACAATCAGGAAGCTCGTTATTGCCAGATTGTAATAGATCCAAAAGTGCAGAAATTAAAAAAAATGTACGCGAATAAACTGGTTGATTAAATAAAAGATTTGCCACAGATTTATTATAACAATCTAAAAAGGTTTTCCGCCACGAATTCACGAATAATTGTGCATATTTGTCTAATAAATTCGTGAATTCGTGGCTATTTCTCAGATATAGAAGTCTTTTTAATCTGTGGAATTTGTTGCAAAAGAATAAAAATTACAATGAAAAATTTAAAAATAAATAACAGATTTACAGCTGAATTGCCTGCAGATCCTAATGAAGTCAATGAAGTTCGTCAGGTATCAAATGCGCTTTTTTCTTACGTGAATCCAACAATACCATCGAATCCAAAATTAATCCATGCATCTAAAGAAGTTGCTGAATTGGTTGGAATTACTCCAGACGAAATCCAATCTGAATCGTTTTTGAATGTTTTTTCAGGAAAAGAAGTTCTAGCAGAAACTCGTCCGTACGCAATGTGTTATGCAGGACATCAATTCGGGAATTGGGCCGGACAATTGGGTGATGGCCGCGCTATTAATTTAACTGAAGTAGAAAATGACAATCAGTTTTTCACACTTCAGCTAAAAGGTGCCGGAAAAACTCCCTATTCAAGAACTGCCGATGGTTTGGCAGTTTTGAGATCTTCGGTTAGAGAATATTTATGTGCCGAAGCGATGTATTATTTGGGAGTTCCCACTACCCGATCACTTTCATTAATGTTATCCGGTGACGAAGTTTTACGGGATATTTTATACAACGGAAATCCGGCTTATGAAAAAGGTGCAATCGTTTGCCGTGTAGCGCCATCGTTTATTCGTTTTGGAAGTTTCGAAATGCTGACTGCACGAAATGAGCTCAAAAATTTAAAAGAATTTGTGGAGTACAATATCAAGCATTATTTTCCTGAAATAAAAGGAGAGCCAAAAGAACAATATTTGCAATTCTTTAAAACAGTTGCAGATAAAACCCGAGAAATGATTTTACATTGGCAACGCGTTGGTTTTATACACGGTGTAATGAACACAGATAATATGTCCGTTCACGGAATTACGATCGATTATGGTCCATATGGCTGGTTAGAAAATTACGATCCAAACTGGACTCCAAACACGACCGACAGTCAATACAGAAGATATCGTTTTGGCAATCAACCACAAATCGCACAATGGAATTTATACCAATTGGCAAATGCAATTTATCCTCTAATTAACGAAGCTAAACCGCTTGAAGATATACTTGAATCATTTATTTTAGATTTTAATTCTGACTATAAAATAATGTTTTTAAGTAAATTAGGATTGTTTACTTCTAGTGAAACTGATGATGAATTAATTGCTAATTTGGAAACTGCTTTGCAATTATCAGAAACGGATATGACCATCTTTTTTAGAAATTTAAGTACGGTTCAGAAATTAGATTCTGTTGAGAAAGCGATAGAGAAAATTCAATATTCTTTTTATATTCCGGAGCAAATTTCTGGAGACATACTAGAATCCTGGAATAATTGGTTTACTATCTATATCCAAAGATTAAATACAGAGAAACTTTCTGATAAAGAACGCTCAGAAAAAATGAATGGGATTAATCCAAAATATGTCTTAAGAAATTATATGTCTCAATTGGCTATTGACGCTGCTGATCAAGGTGATTATTCTTTGATAAATGAATTGTATTTATTATTACAAAAACCTTATGATGAGCAACCGGAATACCAAAAATGGTTTGCAAAACGACCAGATTGGGCACGCTCAAAAGTAGGTTGCTCTATGCTTTCTTGTAGCTCTTAAGTTTTTTTGCTACGAATTTCACGAATCTTCACGAATCTTCACGAATCTTCACGAATTAAATTTATAGTAATTCAAATAAAATTTAGTGTCAATTAGTGAAATTTGTGGCAACCTTTTTCTATTTCGAAGTAATATAATCTACAATCATATTGGCATGAATACGAGAGTTCTCAATAAACCATTTATGAGTATGCATTCCGCCACAGACAACTCCGGCCAGGAATAAACCTTCTACATTTGTTTCCATAGTTTCAGGATTATAAGATGGTGTTTTTAATTCATCTTCAGATAATTTAATTCCCATTTTTTCAAGAAAAGTTAAATCTGGTTTGTATCCGGTTAAAGCCAGAACAAAATCATTTTCTATTGTAACTTTCCCGTTTGGAGTTTCGATTTCTGCAGCATTATCACGAATTTCAGTAATATTCGATTCAAAATATGCTTTTATACTTCCTTCAGCAATTCGGTTTTCAATATCCGGTTTTGCCCAATATTTTACTCGGTTGTTTATTTCGTTTTTACGAATTACCATTGTAACATTCGCTCCTTTTCGCCAACATTCTAAGGCCGCGTCAACAGATGAATTATTAGCGCCAACTACCAGAATATTTCTAAAAGCATATTCATGCGCTTCTTTATAATAGTGACGAACTTTAGGTAACTCCTCTCCTTTTACATTCATCTCTATCGGAATGTCGTAAAAACCGGTTGCGATCACAACATTTTTAGCTTTATATATAGCTTTGTCGGTTGTTACTTTAAAAGAAGCCTTTTCTAGTTTTTGTACTTGTGTTACTTTTTCGAACAAATGGATTGAAAAGTTAAAATAGCGATGAATATTTCTGTAATATTCTAAAGCTTCCTGACGTCCGGGTTTTGGTGCCAGACAGTTAAACGGAATATCTCCAATTTCAAGCCTTTCTGCTGTAGAGAAAAAAGTCATGTACAAAGGATAATTGAAAATACTATTTACAATTGCACCTTTTTCTATAATTAAATATCGTAGGTTTTTCTTTTGAGCTTCAATTGCACACGCCAGCCCAATTGGTCCGCCGCCAACAATAATCAAATCATATTCTCCCATAATTCTTACTTCTCCCAGTATTTAAAAGGATTTTTACTCAAATATGCGTTATAATATCTTTCGTCGTCTGTAACTTCTTCTCCCAACCAATCAGGTTTTTCAAAAGGTTCTGTTTCAGATTCCAGTTCAATTTCTGCCATTACTAATCCTTCATTTTCTCCATAAAACTCGTCAACTTCAAAAGTGTGCTTTTCGGATTTTATTTCAAAACGAGTTTTTTCAATTTTGCCTTTTTCGCATAATTTAAGTAATTCCTGTGCTTCGCCAAGCGGAATTTCATTTTCCCATTCAAACCGGGTCATTCCTCCATGGTGGCCAATTCCTTTTATAGTTATAAAGCCTCTTTCTCCTTTAATTCTTACTCTGACAGTTCTTTCAGGTGCAGAACTTAAGTATCCTTGAGCTATTCTATTTTGGGTAAAAGCCTGTTCTTTAAAATCATCTGATTTTACAAGAAACTTTCTTTCTATCTCGACCATTTTGTGTCTAAATTAATTTTTTATGCAAGTTACTCAATTTAATTGTCTCTTAAAATTGTGATTTAAGAATCCTTGCTTATTTATTTGCGTTTTTATAATCGTCTCACAGTTAGAATTGTAACTTTAAAATAACTGATTATTAATGCATTCTGTATTTATTTTTTTGTTAAATTTGATAGAATCTTAACTTCATCACTTATGTCTAAAAAAGCACTTTATCTATTAGGCATTGCACTTACAATTATTCTGGGTACTTTTTTGTATGTGAATTTTTGTTGCAATTGTACTATGAAAACACCAATGGTTGATACTGAAAAAGTACCTGCTGTCGTGGCTCAGGACGCTACTATTGTCCCTTTTATTCTAAATGGTTCTGGAATTGATTATCATACCAATGATAACATCAAGTTCCTTAAAAACAGTTTTGCAGTAATTCTGCCTGTTGGTGATTCTGTATCTATTGGAATTGAAAATCTTAAAACATTTTTGATTGCAAATCCTAAGCAAAAGGTTACCATAACCGGTTATGCTACTTCTGATGAAACAAATACGACGACTTTTGAGAATCTAGGTTTGGCGAGGGCAAATGATATTAAAAAGTTCTTTGTTTCTAAAGGTTTATCTGATGCTCAGTTTGATACAAAAGGAGAAATTATAGATAAATGGAAAATGAGTGCCGACACTCTTTTAGGTCCTGCTGAATACAAATTTGAAACTATAGATACTACTGCTGTTGCAAGCGATGAATGGACTGCTCTGAAAGATAAAATCAACTCAGATCCTCTAATTCTACATTTTAACACGAACAAATCCAGTGATAAGCTAAGTTCTGTTGAAAAATTAAAAGTAGAAGCGCTTGTAAAATATACCGACCATGTTAAAGAAGCTGTTGTTCTTATCGTTGGGCATAGTGATAATGTTGGAAATCGCGATTCAAATGTGATTCTTGGACAAAAACGTGCTGAGTTTTCTAAAAACTATTTATCGAAAAACGGCATTGACGCTTCGAGAATTACGACAGAATCAAAAGGCCCGGATGAACCAGTTGGCGAAAATACTACTGCTGAGGGCAAAGCAAACAACAGACGAACTGTTATTACAATCAAATAATTAATCAAAATATACTATTATGAATATACCTTGTATCTTAATACCTGCGCTAGTGGGATTAATCTGTGGAATTTTAGGTTACTTACTAGGAAAAATGAATTCTAAAGGAGATGATTCTCTTGCATTGTCGCTACAAGCAGATTTAGATGCTTGTAAAGCAAATACACGTAGTTTGAATGCTAAAATTGCTTCACTTGAAGCTGATTTAGCTGCTAAAGCAAAAGCTGCTTCACCAGTACAATCTTTTGCAGCAAATGTAGCTCCTGCAATAATTTTTAATGATGCTCTTGCAGCAAGTGTTTATGGTAAAAAAATTAAGGAAAATGACCTGAAAATTGTTGAAGGAATTGGACCTAAAATTGAGGAATTATACCATAACGCGGGAATTAAAACCTGGTTGGCACTATCAGAAACTCCAACACAGAGATCACAAGAAATTCTGGATGCAGGCGGCGAAAACTTTGCTATTCATAATCCCGGTACCTGGGCAAAACAAGCTCAACTGGCTTATGAAGGAAAATGGCAGGAATTAAAAGACTGGCAAGATGCTCTGGATGGCGGAAAAGAATAAACCACGATCATAATAACCCGAAAAACTGGCTTAACGGCCAGTTTTTTTATGCTTTGTCAAGAAAACCGGAATCCCAACTTTTTGAGGTATTGTACCATAACTGTCCTTGAGAAACTTCAAGCGGACAATCAAAATTATTAGTGTAAAGTGCTCCTGTTCCTAAACCTTGAGGCATTTCAGAATCTTGCAAAAATGTCCATTGTGCAATCGCATTTAAACCAATATTGCTTTCTAAGGCTGATGTTATCCACCAACCAATGTTGTATTTATTAGCTAAATCAATCCATTCTTTTGTTCCTCTAAATCCGCCTACAAAACTTGGTTTTAAAATAATGTATTGTGGTTTGATTTCAAGTAGTAAATTTTCTTTTTCTTCTAATGAAAATACGCCGATTAACTCTTCATCCAGTGCAATAGGAAACGGGGTGTTTTTACACAAATCAGCCATTGCCTGAATGTTGCCTTTTTTTATAGGCTGTTCAATACTATGTAATTGAAATTTATCGAGTTGATTTAGTTTATCTAAAGCTTCATTTAAAGCAAAAGCACCATTGGCATCAACCCTAATTTCTATCTTTTTAGCCGAAAAATGACTTCTGATAAAGTGTAATAATTCTAATTCTTTCTCAAAATCTATAGCGCCAATTTTAAGTTTGACACACTTAAAACCAGTTGCTATTTTTTCTTCAATTTGTTCTTTCATAAAAGAAGCTTCTCCCATCCAGACTAAACCGTTTATAACAATCGATTTTGAATAATTTGTAAAATGGGATGGAAATAACAAATATGGGTTTTCGCTTTTTAGTGATAAAAAAGCCATTTCGATTCCGAATTGTATGGACGGAAATTCTAATAAAGCTTCCCAAAGTGTTGTTTCTCCCAAATGAATATTCTGGCAGGTCCATTGTAATTTTTCTTCATAATCATTGCGATCATCAGCACTCAAACCACGAAGTATGCCGCACTCACCTATTCCCTTTTTACCATTCTCTTCAAGAACAATAAACCAGGTTTCTTTTTCGGTCATAATACCCCGTGAAGTTCCCGAAGGACGCTTAAACTCAAGCATATATTTGTGGTAAGTTGCTTTCAAAATAATATATTTTGCCACGAATTTCACTAATTTTCACGAATAAATTTAGCTTTATTTGAAATAACACAAAGTTGATCAAAATCTTATCTCAGCCAATACAATTAGTGGGAATTAGTGTAATTCGTGGCGTATTTTTTTAAGTTAGTTATAAAGATTTAGAATTTTTTCGAAGTCTTTTGATGGTAAGCCTGCTTTTTGAAAAACTGTAAAATCTTGTTTTGTTTTTTCTTTCCAGCTTAAACTATCTGTAACATTTTGAGTCTGGTATTTTTTATAAATAACTTTTGCTTCGCTATAATCATCGCTAACCAGATAAACGTGTGCTAAGTTTAGTTTTACCAATAACTCTGTATCGTCTACTTTTTCGCCTTCTTTAAGAAACTTAATCGCTTTTGCGTATTGTTTCGTCAAGATATAGCAATATCCAATAGAACTGTAATCTACAGCAGTTGCTTTTCCGTCGTTTATTATGGTATTTAATTTCGGAATTGCTTCGTTGTATTTTTGCGCTTTTATTAAAGATGTAATTTGTGCTCGTAAATCATTAAAAACGTTTTTAGAAATATCGGCATCTTTATAACAGCTATTTCCGAAGTCTTTATAGACTTTACTTTTCTCGATTGCCAATAATTTCTGAAATTCTGTGTAACGATATTGTTTCATGATTTTATCCAGAATACAAACACAAAAATCATCAGAATTGGCCATTTTTTGCGCCATTGTCGATGTTTTACAAAGACTTATGATTTCGTTTTTGTTATCCTGATTCCAGCCACGATTTAATTTTGTATCAACCCAAGGCACAACTTCCAACACTATTTTCTGATTCAGAAGCCAGTTTTTGCTGTGAAAACCAAACCAAATCGTATTGATATTATCTCCTAAACACGATGATTTATCAAGTGATAATCGCTTTGCATCTTTGCTTAATGGTTCTTCCTGAGCATAACAGGATTTATCTGTTTTTCCGTCATCGACGTACTTTTTAGCACTATCATTTGAAATGAAAAGTGCATAAGAACAAGTGTCGTCCCCAGAGATTTTAGACATTAAAAAAACTGCTCCGGCTGATCCCTGACTAATTCCGGTTGGATCCGGAATTGATTTTAGTACTGAAACTAAACTATTTGCCATTTGCTGATTTTCGTCCAGAAGTGTAATTCTGTATACAATTTCTGTGGTTCCAACGGGCAAATCTTCTGTTTTAAGAAGGATTCTGTCTCGGGCAGAAACTATGATTTCTTTTGTTGTAGAACGTTCTTTATCCCAATAACCATCTTTTTGGGCATACGTACTATAAGAAACTGCAATTAAAAGAAATAGGGCAACTTTTTTTAAATTCATTTTATAAAATTTAGTTTAAATGTCTTGTGCAAATTTCAGGCCTAATTTTTTAACATTTCCCTAATTCTTTTTTCAGCTTCTTCTTTTGTAATTCCATTGTAATAATCTTTTACAAAGGGATGATCAAAATCCTGATGCGGAAAAATTTCAGGTCTATCGTTACCGCTTTTGGTAACTACGGTTGTTGGAATACTATTTGAGAATTGGTATTGCGAAATATAATTGGAAAGCCATCCAAAATATTGGGTTTCGTGATTTTTGTTATCAAAGTTATCAAGGTAATCCTGAAAGCTTTTTTCACTTAATGAAACCCAGAAACCATATTCCAGATCTTCGCAATGATCATTAACTTTTTGAATTAGAACGCATCTGATAAAGCGATTTATCTCCTGATCTGAATATTTTATAACGCAAAAATCCTGATCGATTACTGCTATTTCTTCTTTTTCCTGATCGGAAAGATTATGATAACTACTTGGTGAATTGTACGTCAGTGCGGGCCAACTCACATGTTCTTTACCGCAGCACTCACAAATAAATTTAATTTCGTCCATTTCTTTATAAACATAAAGGTGTTTTTAGCCCCGATTACTTCACTTAATATTTATTTTAAAAGGAGTTCAGTGAACTTCGTTTGAGGCGGTATCCTTTTTTTGAAACAATTTTTCTTTGCCTCAAAAAAAGATATAGCCGAAAGCGGGATTAGCTCCTTCCTTCGACTTAGCTCAGGATTATAATTCGATTGATTCTCCAATTTCAAGAAGCATCAAATCTTTTCCTTTGTCGAAAAATTTACGGATTGATTCTTCATGATCAATTTCTATATAACCAAAGGTGTCGAAATGATATCCTAAGATTTTATCGCATTCTACAAAATCTGAAGCGATAATAGCATCTTCAACATCCATTGTAAAATTATTACCTATTGGAAGTATTGCCAAATCCAGTTTTGTACGCAACGGAATTAGTTTCATATCCATTGTCAATGCTGTGTCTCCGGCAATATAGATATTTTTGTGTTCGCCTTCGATTACAAAACCTCCGGGATTTCCGCCGTAACTTCCGTCAGGAAAAGAACTTGAGTGTATTGCGTTTACATATTTTACTTTTCCAAAGTCAAACTGCCAGCTTCCACCGTGATTCATTGGGTGCGCTTTAAATTCTCTTTGTGCGTAATAACTTGTGATTTCGGCATTTGAAACAATTGTTGCATTGGTTCGCTTTGCAATCGCTTCAACGTCAAGAACGTGATCACCATGTGCATGTGTAAGCAAAATATAATCTGCTTTTAATGTATTTATGTCTATTGCTGATGCCAGTGGGTTTCCTGTAATGAAAGGATCTACAATAATATGTTTTCCTCCAACTTCAATGCCTAAAGAAGCGTGTCCGTAAAATGTGATTTTCATTTTTATAAATTTTAAAGTTGAACTTTAATTTATCTGCCACCTAAAAAGAGATTAACAATAATGTCTGAAATCAATGAGATCATACATACTGTTAATAATATTGAAAGTAAAAATGTGCTTAGTGCCAATTTTTTTAATTCTGGGTCTAATAGCTTAGGGTTTTGGTTTTTATAGACCGTAATTAAATGTTTAGTTAAAGGTATAAAAGCCAATATAAATAAGTATTGATCAAAGTTATAATCACTTAAAAAAGCAAAAAGAAGCACTAAAACCATTGCAGTAATAATCAAGGTAAAATGATAAATCTTAGCTTTTGCTCCGCCCATTTTAACTACGATTGTGTTTTTTCCTGATTTTCTGTCTGATTCTTCATCGCGCATATTGTTTAGGTTTAAAACGCCAACGCTCAATAGACCAATAGAAATTGCAGGTAAAATTAATAGTGGATCTACTTCTTTTGAGTACAAAAAGTTTACTCCCAACGTACTTACAAGCCCGAAGAAGATGAAAACAAATACATCTCCAAGACCTTTGTATCCGTAGGCTGAATTACCAACTGTGTAGCGAATAGCCGAAACAATTGCAGCGATTCCTAATAACAAGAAGAAGATTGAATATCCGAAATTACTCTCTCCAAAAGCAAAATAAATTAGAATTATGGCTGATAATAATGTCAATGCAGCCGTAATTATAATTGCTTTTTTCATGGCTTGCGGCGTAATAACACCACTCTGGATAGCTCTTTTCGGACCTATTCTATCAACGTTATCTGTACCTTTTACTCCATCTCCATAATCGTTTGCAAAATTGGATAAAACCTGTAAACCTAATGTTGTTAATAGTGCAAAACCAAAGATTTTCCAGCTAAATACTTCTGTTGGCGTATTGATGGTTTCTGTTGGGTTTGATAAGGCGTATATACTTCCTACTATAATTCCGGAAACTGATAAAGGTAATGTGCGCAATCTCGCGGCTTCAATCCAATGTTTCATTATATTTTTTTGTTTAAATGTGCAAAAGTTTCAAGTTTCAGGTTTCAAGTTTTGGTCTCGTAACTCGAAACCTGAAACTTGAAACTATTTTTATTTCTTTATGGCAACCACTTATTTTCGCCAAAGTTTGGTTTTCTTTTTTCTAAGAAAGCATTTCTTCCTTCTTTAGCTTCTTCGGTCATATAGGCCAAACGAGTAGCTTCTCCTGCAAAAACCTGCTGTCCTACCATTCCGTCGTCTGTTAAATTCATCGCAAATTTTAGCATTTTTATAGAAGTTGGTGATTTTTGCAAAATTTCCTGTGCCCATTCGTAAGCCGTTGCTTCTAGCTCGTCATGAGGAATTACGGCATTTACCATTCCCATATCCATGGCTTCCTGAGCAGAATAATTTCTTCCTAAAAAGAAAATCTCACGTGCTTTTTTCTGTCCTACCATTTTGGCCAGATAAGCAGATCCGTAACCACCATCAAAACTAGTTACATCGGCATCTGTTTGTTTAAAAATAGCATGTTCTTTACTTGCCAGTGTCATGTCGCAAACCACGTGCAAACTATGTCCGCCACCAACTGCCCAACCTGGAACAACAGCAATGACAACTTTTGGCATAAAACGAATCAGACGCTGCACTTCAAGAATATTCAAACGGTGTTGACCATCTTCTCCAACATAACCCTGATGTCCGCGAGCATTTTGATCTCCTCCACTGCAAAAAGAATATACACCATCTTTTGTCGACGGTCCTTCGGCAGAAAGCAAAACAACACCTATCGAAGTGTCTTCTTGAGCATCATAAAAAGCCTGGTATAATTCTGAAGTTGTTTTTGGGCGGAATGCATTTCTAACATTTGGTCTGTTAAAAGCAATTCTCGCAACTCCGTTACATTTTTTATAGGTTATATCTTCAAATTCTCTGGCAGTTATCCAATCCATTTCTATTTGTTTTATTTTAAATAATTATAGTGTAAAAATAAAGCATTTTTATATTTTTACCTACTCAATTTAGTTTAAGTCTGTACTAATAATTGCCCGCAATGTTAACAATTGGGATTTACTTACAAAAAATAACATTTTTTAACACTAGTTTTAAAAAATAATATTTAATTTTACATCCTAGAAATCAATGAGATACATTTCATTTCATTGGTTTAAGATTGATTTTCTTTCACTGATTTATTAACCTAAAAAATGATTTTTTTGAGAAAATTTAAAAAATTTGTCGCTCATTTTTTTATGGTTTTAATTCGTAAACCTATAATTAATGGGCAAATGATTTATTCATTTGTTGAAACTTCAAAAAGGAAATAGTAACACCTAAGGTTAAACGCTAGAATTGTTTAGTAATTAGTATCAAATTGATTACGAAAAGAGGAAAAAATGCTAACTAAAACTTTCTATAAGTTATTTTATCAAACCAAATGGACTAGCCGTGAACTTGATTTTTTGCTTTTAATATGAATGTATATATTATTTAAAGACATACCGTTTCAAGAAGTAATTTCTAAAATTAATAAAGCTATTATTTTTTGAATGGATCCGAATTTATTTTATTTCTGTTTTTTTTTAATTACAATTTTTTTTAAAACTAGAATAAAAAGGGAAAGGCTGCTTGTAATGAGCAGCCTTTCCTGTTATTATTGATTCTTGCGAATAAATTCCAATATTTTTAAATTCCAAATTCCAATATGGAAAATCTAAATTCCAAATAAAAAAAATCCAAATTCCAATGTAATATCAAGCACATTGGAATTTGGATTTTAAAAAATATTGAGATTTAAAATTAAATCTTAATTCTCTTTTACAAGATAAATCCCGTCTTCTTTGATTTCGATGAGTTTGTCTTTATATAAAGCTCCAATGGCTTTTTTAAAGGTCTTTTTACTCATTTTTAATACCGTTTTAATATCTTCAGGATGTGAATTGTCATTTAGACGTAAAAAACCACGATTGGCTCTTAATTCATCTAAAATCTTTTCTGCATTTGGCTCAATACTTTGATATCCTTGCACTTGTAATGCAACATCTATTTTATTATCAGGACGAATGTTTTTAATATAACCGCGCATTCTGTCTCCGGTTCTTATAGCGTCGTCATAAACTTCATCTTTGTACAACAATCCTTTGTGCTGCTCGTTGATGATTACGTTGATTCCTAATTCAGTAATATGCGAAACGATTAAATCAACTTCTTCTCCTTTTTCAACTGTAAGCTGATCGTTACTTAAAAATTGGTTCAATTTACTTGAAGCAACCAAGCGATTTGTTTTTTCGTCCATATAAAGGTGAACCAAATAACGTTTTCCTTTTTCCATTGGACGTGCTTGCTCTTTAAACGGAACAAGAATGTCTTTTTCCATTCCCCAATCCATAAATGCACCAACCTGATTGATGTAATTCACTCTTAAAAGTGAAAATTCATTCAATAAAATATAAGGTTCAAGTGTAGTTGCAACCGGGCGTTGTTCATGATCTAAATAAACGAAAACCACTAGTTCTTCGCCTATTTCAAATTCATTTGGAACATATTTGTTTGGTAATAAAATGTCGTGAATTCCTTCAGGATCTTTTTCAGGGTTTCCTAAAAATAAACCAACTTTGGTATCACGTAGTATGGTAAGGGTGTTGTATTTTCCTATTTCAATCATATTCTTGAGGTTCTAAGCCGAAAAGCGACTAAGTTTCTAAGCTGCAAATGTACGAAGTTTGAAAATGGTACGACGAAAAATATTTGATATATAATAAACAAAAAAGCACCTGAATGGGTGCTTTCTTATAATATCTATAAAATTGAGTCTATTTGTAGACACTTTCTTTTTTAAAATGCAAAGTAAGTAAATAATAAACCACTGCTCTGTATTTATGTTTATTAGAATGTCCGTATTTTGCAAGAACATCATTGATTGCCGCTTCTAAATCTGGACCATCTGGCAAGCCTAATTTTTTAACTAGGAAGTTTTTTCTAACTGTATCTACTTCAGAATGTTGAGTTCCCGCAACTGTTGAAGCATCTGCATTATAAATTGATGGCCCGCAACCTATAGTTACTTTAGTCAATAAATCCATATTTGGAGTTACTCCGCATTTTTCTTTTAAGTCTAATGCATATTTTTTAATTAATTCTTCTCTTGTACTCATAATATTAATTTTAGATTATTTTTCTTACTTTTTAAAACTCCAAATCTAAAACAAATATTTAGTAATAAACAAAAATTAACACTATTTTATTTACTTTTAAATTAACTCACTAAAAAACCTTTTTAGAATCACGTCATTTTCAAAAGTTGGGGTAAAAACTTCTAAAATAGTTGGTGCATCATTCTTTGCATAAAGCAACTCTAAGTTTTTCTCTAAAGAATCTACATCAGATGCTGTATAATAATTCATTTTATACATCTTAGCCAAATGTTCGGCTGTTAAATGGTGTGATGTTTCAAAGAATGTATTAAAGACAGGTTTTTCTTCATGACCAGGCAAAATTCTAAAAATTCCTCCTCCTCCATTATTAATCAAAATAATTTTGAAATTTTCAGGTATATAAGCATTCCACAAAGCATTGCTGTCGTATAAAAAGCTAATATCGCCGGTGATAAAAACGTTTTGTTTGTCGTTGCCAACAGCAGCACCAATTGCAGTTGATGTACTTCCATCAATTCCGCTAGTTCCTCGATTGCAAAAAACTTCGATTGAAGGATCAATTTCTATTAATTGCGCATAACGAATAGCTGAGCTATTACTAATTTGTAACTGACTATTTTTTGGTAAAGACTCAATTACTTTTTCGAATACTTTAAAATCTGAAAATTTAGTTTTTTCAAGATATTCTTGTCTTCTGATTTTTCTTAAATCGTAAATTTTATCAATTTTAGAAAAATAATCACTTTCTACAAAAATAGTTTTGGGTAATAATTCGTTGAAAAAGTCATTTGGTTCCATTACAAAATGCTGTGTTAAGGCACTAAAAGTATCATAGGCGCGCAAGGTATCAATGTGCCAATGTTCTTTTGGCTTGTACTTTCGCAAAAAGGCTTTAATTCTTTTTGAAACAATCATTCCGCCAAAAGTGATTAAAATTTCTGGCTTAAATACTTCAAAATCTGCATCTTCAAACGGTGTAATTAAAGTATCGATACTGCCCACAAAACTTGGATGATGTAAGTTTGAAGTCGTTTCTGTAAGCACAACAATTGACGGATCGTTTGCAAAATTTTCTATTATTTTTTGATCTATAGAATTTGCTTCGTTTACACCAATTAAAACCATTTTTTTCTTGGCTAAATTCCATTTTGAAATAACTTCTTCGCTATTTTCAATGATTTTAATTTCAAGGATTTCATCTGAATGTGTAATTGTTGGCTGAACCGAAAGTGTTTCTACCGTTTCATATAAAGGCTCTTCAAAAGGGGCATTGATATGAACTGGTCCTTTTTGAAGTATCGCAGTTTCAATGGCTTTGTTGATTTTTAAATCATTGTCATGAGACGCTTCTTCGGTTAAATTGGCATTAAAAACAGAATGGTTCTGAAAAACATTTACCTGACGAATAGTTTGTCCGTCACCAATATCAATTTTGCTTTGCGGACGATCTGCTGAAACTACAATCAGCGGAATCTGACTATAAAAGGCTTCGGCCACAGCCGGATAATAATTTAAAAGTGCAGACCCTGATGTGCAGATAATTGCAGTTGGCTGTTTGGTTTGTTGTGCAATTCCTAATGCAAAAAATGCTGCGCAGCGTTCATCAGCAATACTGTAACATTTAAAGTTTGAATTCTGGGCAAATCCTATTGTTAAAGGTGCATTTCTAGAACCGGGAGAAATTATGATATTGGTGATTCCTTTTGCAGAAAAAATTTCGATAATGCTTTGTGCAAGCGGTATTTTGGGGTAAATCATTCGTATGTGTATTACTTTTTTAAAGAAACGCCTGAGTTTAAACGTTCTTTTCGATATTACAAAGTTACAAACTTCGCATTGTATTTAACTTATAAATAGGAAGATATTAAGGTAGCTTTTAGAAAAAGGGAATATATTTGTAGAAGCGATTTTTTTGATTAAAACAAACTTGATATGCGTTTTCTCTCTATACTCCTTCTTTTTTTGTCGTTGCAAACTGTAAAGTCTCAAAATCAGTTTGTTCCTGACGATACACCTTATAAAATAGCACTAGAAACGGCAAAACTACAAAACAAACCTCTTTTTGTGATGCTTTACGCAGATTGGTGTCCGCATTGTAATCAAATGAAGAAAGAAGTTTTTAGTGATCCAAATGTGATAGCTTTTCTGAAAGAAAACTATGTTTGCGCCTGGAAAAATATTGAAAAAGAGGAAGGAATTGCGCTTAAAGACAAATACAATACTAAATCGCTACCTACTTTCTTATTTATTGATTCAAATACAGAAACACTTTTGTATGCTTTAAAAGGCGAAATGAAAACGCCGGAATTTATGACTGAGGTAAAATATGCATTGAATTCAAGGATGCAATTACCTTATTTAGAGAAAGAATTTCTGAATGACCCGAGTAATTCGACTAAGTTTTTTGAGTATTTGAATACTTTGAAAAAAGGAAAAGACAGAACTGATTTATCAATTCCGACACATGTTTATTTGAATACACAATCTGATGAACAATTAGTTAGCGAAACCAATTGGCGTATTATCGCAAATGGTGTTACTGATATAAAATCGAGGGAATTTCAATATGTTTTAAAACATCAAAAGAAATTTGCAGCTGTGACATCTCAAAATCGTGTAGATAGAAAAATAGAAAGTATTGTAACGGAATTACTCCGTCCTTATGTGGACAATCTGGATACGATAAACTATTATAAACAAAGGGAAGTTGCAAAATCTATTAAATTGCAAAAAACAGATTCTCTTGTTTTTAAGTTTGATTTGACGTTGGCTGAAAGAACAGAGAAATGGCAGTTTTATAAAAAAGTGACCCTTGAAGACACTCAGAAACTAGTGTGGAATGATGCAAGTTTTCTAAAAGATATTGGACAAACTTATTTGAAACATATTTCTGATGCTGAGAGTTTGAAAAAGTCTATTTTCTGGGTAAAACATTCTTTAGAATTAAATGATTCTTATGATGGAAACTTACTCGTAGCAAGGCTTTACAATAAAATAAAAGATAAAAAATTAGCTTTGCAATATGCTAAAGACGCCAAAGAAATTTGTACCGAAATGACCTGGAGCACTAAAGAAGTCGATACTTTATTGACTGAATTAAATACTAAATAATATCAAAAAAATAGCCACGAATTCACGAATTAAAATAAAAAATGTTAGATAATAATTCGTGAATTCGTGGCGAAAAAAAACAAAAACCATGAGCCTTAATCTTAGACCAGCAACCACAAACGACTTAGAAAAAATTCTGGAAATTGTAAATCATTCTATTTTGCATACTACAGCAAATTATAGTTATGATGTTCAAACTCTTGAAGTTCAAACAAAATGGTTTGAAGACAAAAAAGCTAAAAACTTGCCTATTGTTGTAGCTGATTTAGACGGCAAAGTAGTTGGCTTTGGGAGTTATGGGCAATTCAGGGAAAAAATTGGGTATCAATATACTGTTGAACATTCTGTATATGTGGTTGATAATGTAATTGGTAAAGGAATTGGATCTCAATTACTGACAGAGTTGATTCGGTTGGCAAAAGAACAAGGTTTTCATGTTATGATTGGCGCTATTGATGCTGATAATGCGGGAAGTATTGCTTTTCATGAGAAATTTGGATTTGTCGCAATAGGAACCATTCGCGAAGTAGGTTATAAATTTGATCATTGGCTTGATTTGGTTTTCATGCAATTGATATTGAAATAGCGTTGAAGTTGATGGCACGCGGATGACGCGGATTCATTAAAGCGAAAACACGGATTAAAACGGATTTTTTTTCTCATTTTTAAATCATATATTTCTTGTAAAAACAATTGCCCTAGCCCTGATGGGAGGAAAAATCCTTTTGCCTTTTTCTTTAAAAAGCAAAAGATTTGGAAGGACAGCAGGAAATAGCTCCAAAAAAAAAATCCACAAATCTGATTTACTCAAATTTGTGGATTTTTGTTTAGATACTTATAAATTAGCTTTTAATCCAGTTTATAACTTCTGGTTCTGTTACTAAAGTTTTTGGTTTGATCACTTTTACTAATTCTCCTTTTTCGTTGATTAAGTATTTTTGAAAATTCCATTCTACTTCAGAATCCTGTAAACCATTTTTAGATTTTTGAGTCAGGAATTTGTAAACCTCACACATATCATCTCCTTTTACAGAAACTTTATCCATCATAGGAAAAGTTACACCATAATTTTGTTGGCAAAATGTCTCAATTTCTTTGTTTGTTCCCGGTTCCTGAGAAGCAAAATTATTAGCAGGAAAACCTACAATTACAAAACCTTTGTCTTTATACTCTTTGTATACAGCTTCAAGATCTTTGTACTGAGGTGTTAATCCGCATTTTGAAGCGGTATTAACGATCAGAATTTTTTTCCCTTTCAAAGATGCAAAATCAAACGGATCTCCGGATAAATCTTGTACTTTAAATTGATAAATCGTTTCTTTTGTCATGACTTTATCTGTTTTAGATCCTTTAGTTTTACTTGTTTGTGCCTGAAGCTGAGAACTCAGGAAAAATACCACACTGCAAGCTATAAATACTACTTTTTTCATTGTTTAATTTTTTATAAATTTAGTTAAAATCTGTCTCACAGAAAGTTTTTACTTCTATTATTTTTATTAAAGATTAGTTAAAAAAATGAAGCCTAACGTTAATCAGACGTTAGGCTTCCCCCCATACAAACAAATCAAACCATGAATTAATTATTATGCTTTTATGCAATTTCTTTAGATTATAGTTGATGCCTCGGTTATAGAGAACTTTTTTTATAGAATTACAATATTCTTAATTACTAAATGATTCTTTTATGGCGTTGATTGTGACTAGTTTTCTTTTATTTGTATGTGAGTAATTTCGATTATCTGTACTTTCTATTATTAAAAAATTTCGAGCGGAAGTCCGAGGACATCAACTACTATATATTTTGATTTTTTATCTTCTTATACTTTGGTAATTGGGTCAAATAAAACACTTGAAGACGAGTATGAGCATTTTACTTTCCCTTTTCTAAATTCTTCATTTCCAAAATTGCTAAGCGCCAGTACAGCGGTTAGACAAACAATCAATATTCTTAAATAAGTTATGTTATTCATGACATTTAATTTTAAGTTAGTTTTTACTTCCCGAACTTCTTTAAACAAATGTTAAATTTTACAATTCCAACTTCTTTAATAAGCTTCTAATAATCAAACTAAAAGCCTTTATTTTCCGTTTTCTGCTATTTTCTTAAATAATCATTTTATGTTATAATAGCATCTACGTAATTGGATTGCTTTTGGTTTTAAAAAAATGAAAAAAAATTAAACTTTTTTCCAAATCCCTTATTTTACTAAGTGTATTGCTGTTAAAAAAAATCTAATTTTCATAAAAAAATAAATTATCTTTATCTCAAGTAATGAAATAATGTTTAATAAATTTTGTTTAAGCTTTAAAATCCAAATCTATGAGTCAAGAAGAATTATTAGTATTAATTTACAAGAAAGACGAACGAGCTTTTACCCATTTGTACGATATGTACTCTAAAAGTTTGTTTTCGGTAATCAATGTTCTTATAAAAAACCGAGAAGAAGCTGAAGATGTTTTACAGGATGTTTTTGTTAAAATCTGGAAAAACATAGATTCTTATAACGAAAGCAAGGGTCGGTTTTATACATGGATCCTTAATATTGCCAGGAATACTTCAATAGATAAGCTGAGATCTAAAAATTTTAATGACAACAAAAAAAACCTTTCATCAGATAATTTCGTAAATCTGTTAGACGACAGTAACAAACTCGTTAATAAAATTGATACCATTGGTATACAAGAATTTGTAAAAAAATTAAAACCAAAATGTATCGAAATTATCGATTTGTTATTCTTTAAAGGATATACCCAACAAGAAGCCTCAGAAGAATTGGCAATGCCGTTGGGAACTATCAAAACGCAAAACAGAAACTGTATTAACGATTTAAGAAATTATTTAAAGATCTAATGGAAGCACAAGAATATATTGAATCAGGAACTCTAGAACTATATGTTTTTGGTCTGTTGACCGAAGCTGAAAATTTAGAAATAGCCGAAATGGCGAAAAAACATCCAGAAATGGATCAGGAAATTATTGCGATCGAAAAAGCGATTGTAGCTTTATCATCGAGCTTCTCCCCTTTCCATTCTGTAGCCAATTTCGAGAAGATAAAAGCCCGTTTAGAATTGAAACATGGCAAAGTTGTCGACATGAAACCGACTTCGAGCTGGACACAATATGTGGGCTGGGTAGCAGCAGTTTTACTGCTTTTAGGTCTTGGTTACCAAACTCTGGAACTTACAAAAACAAAAGAAGCCATTGCTACTGTTGGAACTGAGAAAAGTAAAATCGAAAAAGATTATGCTTACTTAGGACAACAAAACAAAGAGATTTCTAAAAGTTTGACTATTGTAAGGGATATTAAAAATACTGGCGTAACTCTGGGCGGACAAGCGGTTTCTCCAAACTCATTTGCAAAAGTGTATTGGAATAAAGATACTAAAACGACTTATATTGATGCTGCCGGTTTACCAAAACCTCCAAAAGGAATGGTTTATCAGGTTTGGGCTTTAAAATTGAGTCCGGTACTAACGCCTACAAGCATTGGTTTACTGGATAACTTTGAAGGAAATTCGCAAAAAATATTTGCTGTTGATCAAACACAATCGGCTGAGGCTTTTGGAATTACTTTAGAGCCTGCTGGCGGAAGCTTAACACCAACAATGACACAATTATATACTTTAGGAAAAGTTTAAAATTAAGCTTTGATAAAACTTAAAACGCATATTATATTTTAATATGCGTTTTTTTATTATTTTTAATCAAACTAACACATAAACAATTAATTATGAACGGAACCTTACTTTTAAGAATTGCAGTTGCTATTATCCTCTTAGCGCATTCTGTTTTTGGAATTTTTAATAACGGAATTAATGATTTTGGAAATTTATTTCTCAATCAAATTGGCTTTGCTCCTTTTGGCGTAGTTTTAGCCTGGGCCATTAAGTTGTCTCATATAGTTGCGGCTGTACTTTTAATCTGGAATAAATACATCAAGTTAGCTGGATTTGTAACCATTTTTATTTTGATTATGGGAATCATTTTAGTACACTTTCAAGAAGGCTGGTTTGTTGTTGGCGGTGGAAGAAACGGCGTTGAATACAACTTTTTACTGATTATTGTTCTGCTTGCAATTATGTATCCTAATGGATTAAAAAAGGATAGTGTTCTCAGTTAATTTTTTGATTTTTTATCATTCAAATATCATAAAAAACTAAAGAATATATTCTTATCATTGCAGAACTTAATTCTGAAAATACCACAAAAATGGAAATAATTTGTAAAAACTGCAGGCACGTTTTTCACGGAAAGTATTGTAATAATTGTGGGCAAACTGCTGATACACACAAAATAAATGCGCACTTTTTATGGCACGATATTCAGCATGGATTATTTCATTTTGATGGAGGGGTTCCTTATTCTTTAAAACAATTATTTACCAGACCAGGTCATTCCATTAGAGAGTTTATTGAAGGAAAACGCGTTAGACATTTTAAACCTTTATCCTTGGTTGCAATTTTGGCAGCATTTTATGGTTTTTTATATCATTATTATCATATCAATTTGTTTCAGTCTTCTGATAACTCTAATTTAGATCTAAAAGATTTTAACGAGTGGAATGCCACTCATTTTGCTTGGACCACCATTGCAACGATTCCGCTTTTTACTATAGGAACTTATATTGCTTTCAGGAACCAAGGTTATAATTTTGTTGAATATTTTGTTTTAAATACTTTTAAGGCTGCACAAAGACTCTTTTTACAAATTTTAATGTTTCCATTTATACTGTACTTTAATGGAACGTCGCATATTCTGATACTTACAAAAATAATTTACATACTCAGTATTGTATTGATATTTTGGACTAATATCCAGTTTTTTAATAAAATTACTAAAACCAGGGCATTCTTTCTATCAATTTTAAGTCATCTCATTTTTTTGGTCTGTTTTTTAATCATCGCTAGCTTATTGCTTCTGATTACCGGAAGAATAACTTAATAAATTTGTAATAAAATAATTTAATCTATAGCAATAAAAAAAGGTTCAACTTAACGTTGAACCTTTTTTATGAATTAATAATTACTTCTAATTATCTATTTTTTAATCTTTTTAACCTTTTTGGTTTTATAGTATTTGTGGTATTTTGGGTATGTTAATGCTCCAATTACGGTAATTGTTCCTAATGAATAATAAACCCAGCTTAATGAATGTGCTTCTCCGCTTGCGTAAGAGTGCAGTCCAACTAAGTGGAAGTTTACTCCGTAATACGTGAATAAAATAGATACAAAGGCATACATAGTCATTAAATTGAAGAACCATTTTCCTCTTAGTGAAGGAACAAAACGAGCGTGAATTACAAACGCATAAACCATAATCGAGATTAAAGCCCAAGTTTCTTTTGGATCCCATCCCCAGTAACGACCCCAGCTTTCGTTGGCCCATTGTCCTCCAAGGAAGTTACCAATAGTTAACATAATTAAACCAATTGTAATTGACATTTCGTTGATATAAGTGATCTCTTTAATGTTTAGTTCCATTTTAGTTTTGTTTTTCTCATTAGTAAAGAAAATCAATACCAGGGACACAAAACCTAAAATCATTCCAAGTGCGGTAGGTCCGTAACTTGCCACAATAACGGCAACGTGAATCATTAACCAATACGAATTCAAAACGGGTTGTAAATTTGCAATTTCAGGATCTATCCAGTTAGCGTTTGATGCCATGAAAATCATCGCCGTCACAAATGCTGCAGATGCCACTGTAAGTTTTGATTTGCTATCAAAAGCCAATCCGAAGAACATTGTTGACCACGCCACATATACAATTGCTTCGTAAGCGTTACTCCAAGGTGCGTGACCTGAAATGTACCAACGTCCAATTAATGCTAGAGTATGAAATGCAAATATGATTCCTATTAATATATGAAAACCATTTACGGTGATTCGCAACCATTTTTTATCGAAAAAGATACTGAAAAGTGTAAAAATCAACATAAAGATTCCAGAAAGAGAATACCAGTAAAACATTTTTGGCAAAATATTATAGGTATTATAAGCAATCTCAAGATCAATTTTTTGTTCACTTGGACGTACTTTACTTCCAAATTTCTTTTGGAAACCGTTGATACTTTCTACTAATTGATCTGCGGTTTTAAAATCTTTAGAAATAGAACCATTGTTTAAAGCACTAAAATATAAAGGCAGAATTTGCTTAACATACGTAGAGTCCATTCCTTTTAATCCTGCGTGATCTAACTCTAAATAAGAAATCCATTTGTTGTTTGGATCATTCGGGATTGGGAAAATTCTCAAGATACTTCCGCTTAATGCAGATTCCATTAAGTTTACTTTTTTATCTGCTTCGATAAAATCTTTCTCAAAACTATTTGGATTTCCAGCTTTATATGCAGCATCTAAATAAGGTGCAAGTTTATAATTTCCGTTTTCATCAAAGAACTTTACAAAAGGTGCTAA
The DNA here is from genome assembly GCF_020991455.1 of Flavobacterium sp. JAS. GTDB lineage: Bacteria > Bacteroidota > Bacteroidia > Flavobacteriales > Flavobacteriaceae > Flavobacterium. The sequence continues at coordinate 65,661 of NZ_JAJMOX010000005.1, read as the reverse complement.
TTTCATTCCCCTTTCAAGACCAATAATTTTACGAATACTATCATCTTTTGTGTTAAGATAAATAATTGGAACCTGTATCCAAACCTGAGCGTATTGCGTCATAGACAAAAATACCTGATCAGAATTCATTCCGTTATAAGTATCGCTCTGACTTACTTTACGAAGCAATTCAGATGAAAAAGTATTAATAGGTTTCATTCTACCACCGGCATCCTGAATAATCAAACGTCCAAATTTGGCTGCGTGTGCTTCCGGAGCTTTATAAATAGACAATAAAGAGTCTAATTGTTTCTTACTTGGCGGAGCAGTTACGTGATTGGCGTGATCTTTAGGATCAGTTGTATGATCGTGATCATGACCTGGTGTATGAACGTGTGGCGCCTGAGCAAATCCGCTCAAACCAATCATTAAAACCAAAATGGTAATTAATTTTTCTTTTTTCTTTTTCACAACTTCCAGTTTGCGTTTCAAATCTGCAAAACGAGAGTGTTTTGTGAACATAATTGCCATTAATCCGAAAAACAACATAAAGTATCCTAAATAAGTAATTGATGTCCCCCACCAATCGTGGTTTACAGATAATACGGTTCCTTTTTCGTCCGGATCAAATGAAGATTGAAAAAATCTGTATCCTTTATAATCTAAAACGTGGTTCATATAAATACGCGCGTCAAAAGTCTCTGTAGAATCCTGAACGGTTACTTGACTTTCAAAAGACGAATAACTTTTTTCTGTTCCAGGATATTTTGCAGCAATAAAATCGTTTAATTTAATTTTGAAAGGTGTTACATAAGCTTTACTTCCGTAAAATAAACTGTATTCTATTTTACCAATTTTAACTGTTTGAGGCTCTCCTACACTACCTTTCGATCCTAAAAGTCTTACTTCTTTTTCCTGACCTTCAGCTTTAATTTTTACAATTACAGCATCAGTGTGAGATTTGGCTTTATAGTCATTATTTGACTCATAATCAACCGTTCCTCTTACAGCAGGATCCGGAAACACAATTCTAATATCTCCAATACTGTATAACGAACGCATCATAAGCGGTTGTATATTGTCTTTGGTTACCGCTCCTTTAAGTTTATCTGCCATTCGCATAAACTCTCCTTCAAAAGGCGTTTGAATCGTATATTTTTCTCCGGTTGTATTAATGTTAATTGCACCATCTGTTGGCTTATTTAAAGCAAACAAAACGTTATGGATATTTTGAACTTCACCTTCTTTCAGGAAATGTTCTTCACGTCCGCCAGCTCCAGCTTCAACTAGTTTTAAGTATAAAGTTCCTTTTGGGTCTGGTTTAATAGTTTCTTTTGCGCCCATTATATAGTTAACGTAAGTCACTTCAAATGGCGTTTCATTAAATTTACCTGAAAGCGTAAAATCGTTGTTTGTTACTGGTGAAAACAATAGGTGTTTCTCAAAAACTCTACGTTTCATTGCGCCTTTGTATTCTCCATCTGCAAAAACAGTTAAGAATGTTTTATCTGAATAAATTTGATTTTCGGTAGCACCTTCACGAATCGGCATCATACCTTCGTAGCTGATGTAACGTGTAATAAAAGCTCCTAAAAGAATAAAAATAAAAGCAATATGAAGCAATAAAGTTGCCCATTTTTCCTTTTTAAGTAATTGGTAACGTTTGATGTTTCCGAAGAAATTGATCATAAAAAAGACCATTATCGCTTCAAACCACCAAGTATTGTAAATTAAAATTCGGGCTGTATCTGTGTTGTATTTACTTTCGATAAAAGTTCCAACACCCATTGCGATTGCAAATGTTAAAAAAAGAACAGACATTAAACGTGTAGAAAACAAAAAAGAGAATATTTTTTTATCCATTTTTAGGGAATTACATTGTATAAAAGTGCCACAAAAGTACTTAAAAATGTTGAGTTCCAATATTTGTCATTTGTTAATAAAAACTAAAAACGGTATGGTTTTTTGTGGCAAGTTCTCATAATGACAAGAATATATTTACAAATAAAATACAATTGTGCGATCTTTTTGTTTTTCAATATATTTTTATATGTTTGTGTAATCGATTACAATATCAATTTGTTGTTTTTACAGCTTTGTTATTGAATTGTTAATACAAATCAAAGCTTTAATTTAGACAAAAGACACCATTAACAAAACAGAGAACCTAGATAATGAGTATAAAAACCACTTCACTAAATCTATTAAACATTGTTCTGACAGTTTTAATGATAAACTGTTCAGATGCCTTAATTGCTCAAAATTCTAAGGATAATTATCCAGGCGTTGAGTTTAAGATGGCGAAAGTCAAAGAACCCGTTATTCCCAAAAACACGGTAAATCTTAAAGATTTTGGTGTTGTAAATGGTGGTTATGTCCTAAATACTAAGGCTTTCGCCGATGCAATAGAAGCGCTTACTAAAAAGGGCGGTGGAAAAGTAATTATTCCACCCGGAATCTGGCTTACGGGACCAATTATTCTAAAGAGCAACATTGAATTGCATGCGGAAACTGGTGCTTTAATAAAATTCTCAACAGATAAGACTTTATACCCAATTATAGAAACAAGTTTTGAAGGCTTGAATACCTGGAGATGCATCTCTCCTATTTATGGTAAAAATCTGGAGAACATTGCTTTTACCGGAAATGGTGTTTGGGACGGTTCGGGAGAAGCTTGGAGGCAAGTCAAAAAAAGCAAATTGACAGACGAACAATGGAAGAAGTTTGTGGCTTCTGGCGGAGTTCTTAATGAGAAAAAAGATTCTTGGTATCCATCTGAGCAATATTTGAAAGGTTCAAAAGGTGCAGATCAGAATATTCGTTTAGATTTAAAAACCAAAGAAGATTTTGAAGCCATTCACGATTTTCTGCGTCCGGTATTGGTGAGTATTCAAAATAGTAAAAGAGTATTATTTGATGGACCAGTATTTCAAAATTCACCTGCATGGAATATTCATCCTTTGATGGTTGAAGATTTAATTGTTCGAAACGTAACCGTTAGAAATCCTTGGTATTCTCAAAACGGCGATGGTCTGGATGTAGAATCCTGCAAAAATGTAATTATCGAAAACTCCAGTTTTGATGTAGGTGACGATGCTATTTGCATTAAATCAGGTAAAGATAAAGATGGCCGTGATCGCGCCGTTCCCTGCGAAAATATCATTGTGCGAAATAATATTGTTTATCATGGACATGGTGGCGTAACGGTTGGAAGTGAAATGTCAGGAGGCGTAAAAAACCTTCACGTTTCTAATTGTACTTTTATGGGAACTGATGTTGGTTTACGTTTTAAAAGCACGCGTGGGCGTGGCGGAATTGTAGAGAACATCTACATCTCAGATATTTTTATGACCGATATTCCATCACAGGCAATTTCTTTTGACCTTTATTATGGAGGGAAATCTATTGCTGAAACCTTAGCCGAAGGCGGAAATAAAATCAATACCAAAATGGTTCCTGTAAATGAAGAAACACCACAGTTCAGTAATATTTCGATAAAAAATATTACTATAAGAGGAGCTTATCAGGCTGTGTTTTTACAAGGATTGCCTGAAATGAATCTCAAAAACATTGAAATCTCCAATTTAATTGCAAAAGCAGAAAATGGCTTTTCAATCATCGATGCTGACGGTATCAAAATTAGCAATATCAAACTAGATATCGAAAAACCAACTGTTTTTGAGATTTATAACGGAAAAAATATGTCATTTAAGAATGTAGAATTTAATTCGGTTTCAGATAAAGCGATTTCTGTTAACGGAGAGTTTTCTAAAAATATTCAATTTACATCGTCTCCAAAATTAGAATTTTCGAAAATTACAACGATTAATGAAATTGTGCCGAAAGATGCTGTGAAGTTTTAAGCAAATAAGAATCAATACTCTAACCCGTTGTTCGCAATTATCTCATTAATTAGCAACAACGGTTTTCTTTTTTTAAATGAAAATCTAAAGTTTACCCCTCTATTGTTAGCAGGCTGTAGACGAAAGACAAACGGATTAAAAGCAATCTACATTAAAAAAATAATGCTAATTTTGCGCTATGACTCGAATAACGATAATTGGTTCCGGAAATGTTGCGCAGCATTTGATAAAAGCTTTCACGAAAAGTGAACTTATTGAAATTGTACAGGTTTTTTCGAGAAAAAAGGAAGCTTTAACTTCCCTAATCAGTTTTGATAAAATTGTAAATGATTTTAACGAATTAATTGAAGCCGATTTATACATTATCGCCGTTTCAGACAAAGCAATTTCGGAAGTTTCTAAGCAATTACCTTTTCAAAACCGAATTGTAGTTCATACTTCGGGGGCAGCTTCACTTGATGTTTTAGATCCAAAAAATAGAAAAGGTGTTTTTTATCCCCTTCAAACATTTTCTAAAAACAAAGAAATTGATTTTTCAACAGTTCCGATGTGCTTGGAAGCTGAAAATACATTTGATTTTCGGGTTTTGGAAGCTGTGGCTAAAAGTGTTTCAAATGCCGTTTTTCCAATTAATTCAGATCAAAGAAAAGCATTGCATGTTTCGGCTGTGTTTGTAAATAATTTCACGAATCATTTATATCAGATTGGTCAGGAAATTTGCAACGAACATCAGGTGCCATTTGAAGTTTTAAAACCTTTAATTCAGGAAACTGCCGAAAAAATAAAAACTCTGGATCCAATTGATGCACAAACCGGACCTGCAAAACGTAAGGATTCAACGACAATTGAAACGCATTTGGAGTATTTAACAAATGAAAATCAAAAGAATATATATAAACTACTAACTCAATCTATACAAGATAATGGCAAAAAGTTATAAAGAAATAATGAACGATATTACAACATTTGTTTTTGATGTTGATGGCGTACTAACAGACAGTTCGGTTTTTGTAACCAATGAAGGAGAAATTCTTCGCACGATGAATATTCGTGATGGTTATGCAATGAAAGCAGCTGTAGAAAGTGGCTATAATGTTTGTATTATTTCTGGCGGAAGTAACGAAGGTGTTCGCGTGAGACTTCATAATTTAGGAATTAAGGATATTCATTTAGGAACTCCTGACAAAGTTGCAACTTTTAAAGAATACACTGATCTTTATAATATAAATTCAGAGCAAGTGTTATATATGGGCGATGATATTCCTGATTTTCATGTCATGAAATTAGTCGGTTTACCAACTTGCCCACAAGATGCAAGTCCTGAAATCAAAAATATTTGCCGTTATATTTCGCATGTAAAAGGCGGAAAAGGAGCAGCTCGTGATGTTATCGAACAAGTAATGAAAGTACAAGGGAAATGGATGGAACATTTTAGCGGGAAACACGATTAAATAATTTTAGATTTTTGATTGTAGACTTTAGATTGTAGACTTTTGACTACTTTGCGACTAACTTTGTCAAAGTTTAAAACTTTGACAAAGAGTTCAAATCAAGAAAAACTTAGAACCTTAGTAACTTAGCCACTTAGAACCTAAAAAAAATGAAATTCCTCAAACTCATTCGTTATCAAAACCTATTGATGCTTGCTTTTATGCAAGTTTTGTTTCGTTATGCCTTTTTAAAACAGCAAAATATTCCATTGGCATTATCAGATTTTCAATATGGTTTATTAGTTTTAAGTACTGTTTTATTAGCAGCAGCGGGTTATGTAATCAACAATATTTATGACGTTGCGACGGATACAATCAATAAACCAAATGATGTTGTAATTGGCAAAGGAGTCTCTGAAACCCTTGCTTACAATATCTATATCGGCCTAAATATTACAGGAGTGGCGATAGGCTTTTATTTATCAAATGTTATTTTGAGACCTGGTTTTGCAACCATTTTTATTCTAATTGCTTCATTGCTTTATTTTTATTCTACCACATTAAAACAAATAATGATTGTAGGCAATATTGCTGTGGCTTTAACACTGGCTTTGAGTGTTATTATTATTGGTGTTTTTGATATTTTTCCGGCAACCAATTCTGAAAATCAGGCGCAAATGGCGAGTCTGTTTTCGATTTTGACAGATTATGCCTTGTTTGCTTTTATGATTAACTTTATCCGAGAAATAGTTAAAGATATTGAAGATGTAAATGGCGATTACAATCAAGGAATGAATACATTACCAATTGCTATTGGAATTAGTAGAGCTGCAAAAATAGCGTCTGGATTTGCTATTATTCCGTTTCTTTTATGTTTGCTTTATATCAATACTTATTTTCTTAAAAACAATCTTATTTTTGCTACACTTTATGCATTTGCTTTTGTTTTAGCTCCGTTATTATACTTCATCGTTAAGATATTTGGCGCAAAAACTTCAAAAGAATTTCACCATTTGAGTACCGTTTTAAAACTAATTTTGCTTTTCGGAATTTTATCAATTCTGGTTATTACCTTAAATATTCATTACAATGCTTAAAGAAAAACTCAAAAAATATACTTTAATTCTTGCTTCAGGATCACCAAGAAGACAACAATTCTTTAAGGATTTGGATCTGGATTTTGAAATTAGATTAAAAGATATCGAAGAAATATATCCACCTGAATTAAAAGCAGTGGAAATCACTGATTATTTGGCTGAACTTAAAGCAAGTGCATTTGAAGGAGAACTAAAAGAAAACGAAATTCTGGTTACGAGCGATACCATTGTATGGCACCAGAATAAAGCATTAGGAAAACCAAAAAATGCCCAAGAAGCCTTTGAAATGATCAAATCAATGTCGAATACAACACACGATGTAATTACTTCGGTTTGCTTCAAAACAAACACTACTTCTACCCTTTTGAATGATATTACTAAAGTTACCTTCAATGATTTATCAGACGAAGCTATTTTATATTATATCGAAAATTATAAACCTTATGATAAAGCTGGTGCTTATGGTATTCAGGAATGGTTTGGTTTTATGGCAGTTGCAAAAGTTGAAGGTTCTTATACCAATGTTATGGGACTGCCAACAGCTAAAGTTTACGAATATTTGAGTACTTTAGTGTAAAAATTTATTTATGTTTTCTTTTAAAGAATATAGCGAGGAAATTTTAAGCACCGTAATTGTCTTATTTGCTTTAGTAGCATTGAGAGTTATTATTGCAAAATTAATCCGCCGTTACGCCAGTACAAGTCAGTTATTAGAGCATCGAACTAATTTAGTTATAAAGTACATTCATATTTTAATGAATATCTTAGTTGTAATTAGTCTGATTGTAATTTGGGGCGTTGAAACCAAGGATATTTTTATAACCGTTTCTTCAATTACTACCGTTATTGGTGTTGCAATGTTTGCGCAATGGTCTATACTGAGCAATATTACCTCGGGAATGATTTTGTTTTTTTCATTTCCATTTAGAATTGGAGATACAATAAAAATCCACGATAAAGATTTTCCTATCGAAGCCGAAATCGAAGACATTAGCGCATTCCATGTCAATTTAAAAACAAAGGAAGGCGAACGAATTATTTTTCCAAACAATTTACTACTGCAGAAAGGTATTTCGATAATGCCTGCTCAATACGAAGAAAAGGAGTTTTTTGACTAAAATTAAAATGGTAATTTTATAAACTAAAGGAAGAAAGCTAAAACGTTATTACTGAAATAAATTGTAATATTTGTTTAGCCAATTTTACTTTTACCAAAAACTCCATAAAAAATGATTCAGCCAATTAAATTGCCTTTCTATGCGAAAATTTCGTGTATACTGATAAGCCTGATTTCCTTTGGCTACATTTTTTGCATTGCAAAAGATGTTATTACACCAGTATTAATGGCTTTTTTGTTTGCTGTTTTATTGCTTCCGATATTTACTTTTTTTAAAACAAAATTTAAATTTTCGAGACATCTTGCAGCGATTAGTTGTGTTTTACTCTTTGCTGCTTTTATTGTTGGAATTTTAGTTTTTATATCCTATGAAGTAACGGATATGGCCAATGATTTCAATACAATAAAAAAAAATACAAACGCTTTTATAACAGATATTCATAAGTTCATTAGAGAGAATTTTCACATAAGTATTGGAGAACAGAAAAAATATCTGGATAATGTAACTAAAGATTCCGTCCAGAACAGTAAAACAACAATTAGTTCAGCAATTGTATCTATTAGCGATTTGCTTTTAGATTGTACTATTATACCCATTTATACTTTTTTGTTTTTATTATATAAAGACCATTTTATACTTTTTCTTACAAAACTAATTAACAAAGAAAATCACGGCATTCTTAAAGATATTTTATCTCAAATAAAAGTATCGATAAACAATTACATCCTTAGTTTAATTATTGAAATGATAGTTGTATCAGTATTAACGAGTTTGGGTCTTTGGATTATTGGCGTAAAATATTTTATTCTTTTAGGATTAATTACGGGAATTCTAAACATCATTCCATATATTGGAATCTTGATCGCTGGTGTAATAACCGTTTTGGCTTCTTTGACAGGTTCTGCTGAAATTTCAATTATTCTGGGAATTCTTATCGTAAATATCATTGTACAATTGATTGATAATAATCTAATTGTGCCATTAATTATCAATTCTAAAGTAGAAATTAATGCTTTTGTATCTATCATCGGAATTATTATTGGCGGAGCTTCAGCAGGAATTTCAGGAATGTTTTTAGCCATTCCGCTTTTGGCAATTTTGAAAATTATTTTTGACAGAATAGAATCATTAGAAGCATGGGGTTATGTTATGGGCAATCATATGCCTAAAAGATTTACGTGGAGAATACGGAAAGTTAAAGCGGAGAATTAAAAATAGAACCAATTAATAAATTTTAAGAGTATAATTTTCGTATATTGATTTAAGAACCATTTGTAAGCCAGTCAAAAATCATCTAATGTTTGTAAACAGAAAAATAATTATTTTTATTCTATTATGCTTTTGCTTACAAGGCACTTATGCCCAGGTTACTCCACAAAAAAAAGACAATAGCGAAATCTATAAGAAAATTCGAAATTATTCTAAAAAAAATAAATTTACGCAAAGTCTTCACAAACTGTTCTTTAAAACAAATAAACCCCGCGCAAAAGAGGAACTTCATTTAAATGATACCATAAATTTTGATGGTAAAATCATCCGAAATATAACTATTGTTACGCTAGATCCTTTTGGTCATTCTATTACTGATACAACTCAAGTACCTAAAAATTGGGGAGAAAGAACCGGAAACAGATTGCATTTAAAAACAAAAAAAATAGCAATTTATAATCTCTTGTTATTTAGGAAGAATACACCTTATAATACTTATAAAGTACAGGAATCCGAACGTTTGATTCGAGCTCAAACTTATGTAACTGCGGTTAGAATTTCGAATCAACTGGCAAATAAGGAGTCCGATTCTGTAGATGTTACTATTCGTGTTTTAGATTCGTGGAGTACAATTCCAAAGTTTTCAATATCAAGTAATCAGGTTTCATTTGGAATAAAAGAAAAAGACTTTTTGGGTACTGGGCAGCAGCTCGAATATCGTTATAGAAATAGGTTTGATGATGGTCGAAATGCCAACGAAGCCACTTATACGATACCAAATATCAAAAACACTTATATAAAAACAATTTTAAATTATAAAACTGATCTCGATGGCAACTATACAAAAAGTATAGATATCGAACGCGATTTTTATTCCCCTTTAACCAAATGGGCGGGTGGCGTTTATGTGGGACAAAATTTTAGAAAAGATACTTTGCAGGCTCCTGATCTCACGTATGCCTCTCAGCCTTTTAAATATAATTTTCAGGATTTTTGGGCCGGAAAAGCATCAAAGGTTTTTGAAGACGAAACAAACGGAATCACAAATCTAATTGTCTCCGGACGCTTTTTAAATGTCAATTATACCGAATCTCCAGCTGAACTTTATGATCCCACACATTTCTATTCTGATGAAAAACTAATTTTAAGCGGGATTGGAATCAATACTCGTAAATTTATAAAAGACAGTTATATTTTTAGAAATGGACAGATAGAAGACGTTCCTGTCGGACGAATTTATGGCATTACTTTAGGGTATCAGTATAAAAATACCATGTGGAGACCTTATATAGGAGGTCAGTTTTCTTTTGGGAATTATTATAAATGGGGATTCTTAAGCACCAATTTTGAAGCTGGAACTTTTTTTCACGATTCAAACACGTATGAAACTGCTTTTTCATTTGAGTCTAATTACTTCACCAAACTCTTTAGTATTGGAAACTGGAAATTAAGACAATTTATTAATCCTAAAATAGTTATAGGCGCAAACCGAGAGAACGTTATTGGCGATCAGCTTAATATAAACGAACAAAATGGTTTAGCCGGTTTCAATAGCGCGATATACGGAACTAATAAAATGGTTTTATCTTTACAGACCCAAACTTATTCTCCATATTCTATCTTGGGATTTCGTATGAATCCATTTTTCAACTATTCTATTGCGGTATTAGGAGGCCCAGATAATGCAATGGGACGCAACAAAGGATATTCAAAAGTGACTTTAGGTTTATTGATCAGTAATGATTACTTAGTATTTAGCGCCTTTCAGCTTTCGTTGTCATACTACCCGACAATTCCTTACCAGGGAGATAACGTATTTAAAACCAATACTTTTGAAACTTCAGATTTTGGTTTGCAAAGTTTTGAACTGGCAAAGCCAAGAATTGTTGAATATAAATAAGTAAAAAAACATCATTTTTTTTTATTTTCTTAATATTATCAAAACAATTTAAAAATCAAACATTTACAAAAATAGTAAACAAATAACACTCGATAAAAAGCATAATTTATCCGACGAAATGCATTTGGTTTTAATTTTTGGCACAGTATATGAATATCCCTATACAGAACAAATATTAAAACTAAAAAAAATGAAAACAATAAAAATAGCAATCATTGGTTTATTCCTTTTGGTTGCAAGTGCTACACAAGCGCAAGTATCAATAAGCGTTAATATTGGATCTCCTCCAGCTTGGGGACCGGTTGGATATGAGGAAATGGAATATTACTATTTACCGGATATCGAAGCTTATTATGATGTTAGAGCTTCCCAGTTTATTTATTTTGGAGGAGGAAGATGGGTTAGAGCAACTTATTTGCCTAGACAATATAGAAACTATGATTTGTACGGAGGTTACAAAGTAGTTTTGAATGATTATCATGGTAGAACTCCTTACGCTTATTTTGATCGTCACAGAGTAAAATATTATAAAGGATATCACGGAGCACCTCAAAGATGCTATAATCCAAGACCAGTAGCGTATGGTTACAACGATCGTTATGATGATCGTAGAGATTACAAACATTATGACAAAAAGCGTTATGATAAACACGACAGACATGACGACGATGACGATCATGATCACCACCGTAAACATGATGGTCCTTACGGTCATGGAAGAAGATAAAATTGCAGGAAACTATAAAGACACAGAAAACAAATTGAAATAATTTCTGTAATCCTAAGAAATACCACTTGATTTAATACTTTAAATCAAATCCCTTAAAAGCTGTCAGATTTAGTCTGACAGCTTTTTTTTTGAACCATTTTTCTTAAAAAAGCAAATCAATAACCAAACATTAACATTTCATTTAAATACTGTTCAAGGATATAATTAGTATTTTTGAAGCTCTATCAAAAAACACTTAACCACGCTATGCGAAAAATTCAAGTACAAATTCTTCTTATTTTTCTAACAGGAATTTCAATTTCTTTTGCACAACAACCACAAAAACCAAGTTCAGTCGAAATTTACAATCAAATTAAAAAATTGAACTTCTTAGGTTCTGTTTTGTATTTAGCAGCGCATCCGGATGACGAAAACACCCGTTTGATCTCTTATATGGCAAATGAAATGAATGCAAGAACCGGTTATTTATCTCTAACCCGAGGTGATGGAGGTCAAAATTTAATTGGTCCGCAATTGCGTGAATTATTAGGTGTTATAAGAACTCAGGAATTAATAGAAGCCAGAAAAATTGATGGTGGAGAACAGTTTTTTTCGCGAGCGAATGATTTTGGTTACTCTAAAAATCCGGATGAAACTTTAGTAATCTGGGATAAAGATAAAGTCCTTGCTGATGTTGTCTGGACGATTAGAAAATTTCAGCCCGATGTAATTATAAATCGATTTGATCATCGTTCGCCAGGAACCACGCACGGACATCATACATCATCAGCAATGTTGAGCGTCGAAAGTTTTAAGCTTACAAACGATCCTAAAGTCTATCCGGAGCAATTAAAATATGTAAAACCATGGCAAGTAAAACGTTTGTTTTTTAATCCGTCCTGGTGGTTTTATGGAAGTCAGGAAAGATTTGATGCTGCTGATAAATCAAAATTCACCAAACTGGAAACTGGAGTTTATTACACTGGAATCGGAAAATCGAATCAAGAAATTGCAGCTTTAAGTCGAAGCCGCCACCAGTCGCAAGGTTTTGGAAGTACTGGATCTCGTGGCGCAGAAACAGAATACCTCGAACTTATTAAAGGAGATAGTCCAATAGATCGTGATAATTTATTTGACGGAATTGACACCTCGTGGAACCGCGTTAAAAACGGAAAACCTATTGGAGAGTTGATCACAACTATTATTGCAAAATATGATTTCAGCAATCCATCGGCAAGTATTCCTGATTTGGTTAAAGCTTATGCTATGATTGAAGCTCTGGAGGATGATCACTGGAAAACTGTAAAGGCTACAGCAATAAAAAACATAATAGCATCATGCTCCGGGTTATATCTCGAAGCCGTTGTCTCTGAGCAGGAAGCAACTCCGGGAAGTATTATTAAACTTAGTCTAGAAGCAATTAATAGATCTTCTGCCGAAATGCAATTAACCAGCGTAACTTCATTACCGGACAATAAAAATACAGCTCAAAATATTCTGCTAAAGAATAATAACGATCAAAAAATAAATCTGCAGATTCAGCTTCCAAGCAATATCGAATATACACAACCGTATTGGCTGAAAGAAAAAGCAAGCGTAGGAATGTATACGGTTTCGAATCAGGAAAATATTGGAATTCCGGATATTATCAGACAAGTAAAAGTTGTTTTTAATGTAAAAATAAGCGGCGTTGAAATTCCGTTTGAACGCACTGTTGTTTACAAATACAATGATGGTGTAAAAGGAGAAATGTACAATTTTCTGGATATAGTTCCAGAAGTTACAACATCAGTTCTTGAAAAAGTTTTAATTTTTGGAAGTACAAAAAGTAAAATGGTCCCTGTAAAAGTACGTGCAGGAAAAGATGGAATTAAAGGGAATTTACAACTGGAATTACCTAAAAGCTGGGATGTTTCTCCAAAAGAAATTCCATTTACACTTGAGAAAAAAGGAAACGAACAAATCTTCTATTTTGAAGTTACACCACCCGTAAATCCTGAGGAAGTAGTTGCAAAAAGCATTGCAATTGTAGACAATAAACGTTTTGACAAAGACGAAACTATTATTGATTACCCGCATATTACCAAACAAATGGTATTGAAACCAGCAGAGTCAAAATGTATCAGAATTGATTTAAAAACAAATGGAGACTCCATTGCTTACATCATGGGAGCAGGTGACGAAGTTCCGGAAAGTTTAGCGCAAATGGGTTATAAAGTTTCGGTTATAAAACCTGAGGAAATTACACCTGAAAAACTAGATTCTTTTAATGTTGTCATTACCGGAGTTCGCGCTTATAATACCGTAAATGCTTTGGCAAACAAACAAAATATCCTTTTTAATTTTGTGAAAAGTGGTAAAAATATGATTGTACAGTACAATACTTATGGCAAAATGGTTACGGACCAAATTGCGCCTTATTCACTAAAAATCTCAAATGATCGTGTGACCGAAGAAAATGCTAAAGTCACTTTTCTGGCACCAACTCATCCCATTTTAAATACACCAAATAAAATTAGTCCTAAAGATTTTGAAGGTTGGACACAAGAACAAGGTTTGTATTATCCTGACCAATACGATCCTGCCTTCATTCCTATTCTATCTTCGCATGACAAAGGAGAATCTGCTAAGAATGGAGCATTATTGGTAGCGCCATACGGAAAAGGATACTATATTTACACTGGTTTAAGCTTCTTTAGAGAATTGCCCGAAGGTGTTGCAGGTGCATATCGATTGTTATCGAATATGATTTCGTTAAAACAGCCAATAGAAGCTCCAAAACAAGAATTAAAGAAATAAACATTCATAAAATGGAAGCTAAAAAAACAAAAAAATGGAAAAAAAGCTACACCTACGTTTTGGTGGCCAATGCTATTTACATTTTGATTTTTTTCTTAATCATGCAATTATACTCATAACCTATGCAATTATTTGATTGGATCGTACTTATTGTTACTCTTTTATTTATTGTTGGGTACGGCTCTTGGAAAACCAAAGGAAGTAAAAATGTCGAAGATTTTATCTTAGGAAACAACGAAACACCTTGGTACACCGTTGGACTTTCGGTTATGGCCACACAAGCCAGCGCCATTACTTTTTTATCTACTCCGGGACAAGCTTATCATGACGGAATGGGTTTTGTGCAGTTCTATTTTGGATTACCAATTGCAATGATTGTGATTTGCGTGACTTTTATTCCTTTATATCATAAAAACAAAGTATTTACCGCTTACGAATTTCTTGAAAAACGATTCGATCTTAAAACTCGTTCACTGGCTGCGATTCTGTTTTTAGTTCAAAGAGGTTTAGGAACCGGATTGACCATTTATGCTCCTGCCATTATCTTATCAGCTCTTTTGGGTTGGAATTTAACTTTAATGAATGTTATAATTGGTGTTCTTGTGATCATTTACACCTTTTCAGGAGGAACAAAAGCAGTAAACGTAACCCAAAAACAACAAATGTTTGTAATCATGTCGGGAATGTTTATTACATTTTTCCTGATTTTACATTATCTGCCAAACGATATGACTTTTACAAGTGCCTTACATATTGCGGGTGCAAATGACAAAATGAATATTGTAGATTTCTCTTTTAATCCTGAAGAAAAATATACTTTCTGGAGCGGAATTACGGGAGGTTTTTTCTTAGCCCTCGCCTATTTTGGAACAGATCAATCTCAGGTTGGTCGTTATTTATCCGGAAAATCAATTCGCGAAAGCCAAATGGGATTAATAATGAACGGACTTTTAAAAGTACCAATGCAGTTCTTTATTCTGTTAACCGGAGTTATGGTTTTTGTATTTTTTCAATTCAATCCAGTTCCGTTAAATTTTAATCCGAATAATAAAACTGTTATAGAAAAATCGGCTTATAAAGAAGAATATCACGCCCTAGAAAAGAAATTAAGTACACTTTCAGAAGATAAAAAAGTAATCAATTTATTGTATATCGATCAGCTGAATCAGGATTTTGATAATCCGATTTTAAGAAAAGAATTGGTTACCTTATCCAATAAAGAAAAAGATTTACGCGATCGCGCCAAAGAAATCATCACAAAAGCTGACCCGGCTAGTGAAACAAATGATAAAGATTATGTCTTTTTCCATTTCATCCTGCATTATTTACCAAAAGGATTGATTGGTTTATTATTAGCCGTAATTCTTTCAGCAGCAATGTCATCAACCGCTTCGGGTTTAAATGCTTTGGCTTCTACAACGGCAATTGACATTTACAAACGAAACCTGAAAACCGAAAAATCAGAGAAACATTATTTACACGCTACTAAATTCTTCACTTTATTCTGGGGAGTTGTAGCAATTCTTTTTGCCTGCGTTGGAACTTTATTTGAGAATTTAATTCAGTTAGTAAATATCATTGGATCCATTTTCTACGGAACCGTTCTAGGAATCTTCTTAGTTGGATTCTACTTGCGTCGCGTAAAAGCAAAAGCTATGTTTTACAGCGCTATTATTAGCCAGACAACCATTTTTATTATTTATTATTTTATGATCTATAAAGAGGAAAAACTGGGTTATTTGTGGCTGAATTTTATTGGAGCAATGTTAACTATAATACTTGCGTTGCTGATGCAAGTTGCGTTTTTCAAAAATGAAGCGGATTCTGAGGAAGTTGTTTTGGAGTAATTTAAAATAAAAAATTCTATCTAATAATCTTCTTTTTGAATAATCTGAATTAAAAAACAAATCTGTTAGGTATCATCAATTACTGTTTGTTCCATCGAAACATTTCATAGGTAGAAAAAAAATAATCACAATTCAATATCATGCCGTAGGCAGGTTTGGTAAATTTTATATGCATATTATTTATCAAACGTTCTTACGGAACGTAAAAAAACGAATTATTATTTACTACCTATGAGATGTTCCAATGGAACAATTATAGTCAGATTAGCAATCTTTTAATTACTTTGTAATTCATCTATTCAGTTTTTGTAATAAAAAGTACTATTTTAGTATTCGCCAAAAACAAAACTACATAAATGAAATATTCAGAGGAAATACAAAAACTACTTCCCCTAGGCTACCTTTACCTGGTAATATTAGGAATATTAAAAGAGAGCCTTTTTTATTATCAATTCGGAATAAATATTTTGAAATATTCTACAATTATGGACATCTTAATTAGTCCAATTGCAGAGTTCACTTCAAACCCATTGACATTAGTATTCGTAGTCTTTTTGTTTGTATTTCATTTTTATTTACCAAAACTATTACTAAAATATAAAGACAAAAAATCGCTGCAAAAAGTGTTCGAACTAAAATCTACTGAAGGATTATCTGAAGAGGCAGCCAAAAATTATTACACTTTTGTTTCTTTCAAAATGTTTGCCATGATATTATTATCATTTTTCATCGGAACGGGAATTGGTAATGGCTATTTTGCTATGGAAAAAATTAAAAATGGTACCGTAAAATATAATTATAAATTGAATTATAACAGTGGAGAATCAGAACAAATTTATCTCATAAACTCCAATAGCATTTACTATTTTTATGTTCAAAAAGGAAGCAAAATTATAAAGATCGCACCTGTTGCGGCAATAAAATATATAGAGAAGGATTTAAAATTCGGATTCATTGCTCAATAAGAAGCTTACTTTATAATCAATTTAACAACGCATCACTATGAAAGATTTAAAAAAATACAGCAATAAAACTAAAGCTGCTTACATTTTATTGGTTGTGATGCTTTTAATTTTGCTGGGAAATTTTAATACACTTCAGAATTCAAAAAACGTAAACGAAAATATCAATGCTATTTTTAATGATCGCTTGGTTGTAGCACATTATATTTTTCAATATTCTAAAGAGCTGCATTACATAAAATCCGAAGCCGAAAAACTTGACTTAAGCGATAATACCAAAAAAATTGAAATCATTCATACATTAGATATCATTCATAATATTGATGATTTGTATGCAAAAACGGTTTTAACAAATAAAGAGAAACAATATTTTGACGCCTTTTTAATTTCTTGTAAAGAAATAAACAATCATGTTGCCAGTAAAAACTGGGGTAAAATTGTAGCCTTAAGTCAACAAGCTATAACTACATTAGAATCCTTATCTCAAATTCAGATTCAGGAAGGGAAAGCAAAATTGGCAAGCGCAAATGCAATGTATAACAAAAATAATAGTCTTGGACAATTGCAAATTGCGCTGCTTATCATTTTAGGCGGAATCACTTTTTACCTCTTAATTGTAAAGAAAATCAAGAGAAATATCAAAATTCCGGAACCGCCAAGTCTGAACTAATTACCTGAATTTTCTATCTTCCTCTTTAATTGCAAGATCATTTATACTGGCAAATCTCTTTTGCATTAATCCGTTAGCATCAAACTCCCAGTTTTCATTTCCATAGGCTCTAAACCAGTTTCCGTCAAGGTTTTGATATTCGTATTCAAAGCGAACAGCAATTCTGTTTTCAGTATGTGCCCAGTATTCTTTTTTTAATTTATAGTTTTTTTCCTTTTGCCACTTTTGAGTTAGAAAACGAATAATTTCTTCCCTCCCATTTACAAATTGATCTCTATTTCGCCATTCGCTGTCTACAGTATAAGCCTTCGAAACTTTTTCCGGATCCTGACTGTTCCATGCATTTTCTGCTAACTGAATTTTTTCTAATGCCGTTTCATACGTGAAAGGCGGCAATGGTAATTTCTGTTCCATTTTTTATAAAATTAAAGTTTGAATGATTTTTTTAGATTGTTCTATCAGATCGTTTGATTTAAATAACTGACTTTCAACAATACAGCTTTCAAAAAGTAAATAAACATGATCTGCGAGAAGCTCATTATTGAGAATATTATTAAAATAATTGCGTAGATCTAATTTATGGCTTTGAATTACACTAAGCACTTTTAGATTATCCGATGGAATTTCGGAAAGTATATTTAGAAAACTACATCCTCTAAAATTCTCTTTCTGATTCATAAATATCAAAAAATCAAAAGAGGCCAAAACTCTGGGTTTTGAATCTTTTTCGTTTAAAGTGAATTTTTCCAATTCATTAAACCAAAAATCATGACGCTGATTAAGAAAAGCTACACATAAATCTTCTTTTGATTTAAAGTGCTGATAAAAACTTGCTTTTGCCACTTTTGCTTCCTCAATAATCTGATTTATACCCGTGGCGTTATATCCTTGCTTGTGAAATAACACTGAAACAGTATCTAAAATTCTTTCTTTTGGTTGCATTTGTATGATGAATTAGAAGTACAAAGATATAAAAAATTCAAAACAAACAGACAAGTCTGTCTATTTTATTAAAAAACTATATTGTCATGTCGAGGGACGAGAAATCTTCGCAAGTAACTCCGTAACGATAATCCAATCTTTGTCGAGCTTCTCCCGAAGATTTCTCGTCCCTCGAAATGACAAATACAAGGGGTACTTTGCGGTGTTTCTTGTGTTTTATCTTTGTCAAAGTTTAAAACTTTAACAAAGATAATCGCAACTTAAACCCATAAAAAAAATCCAAATTCTAAAACTTCTAAAAGCTTTGGAATTTGGATTTTTATCCCGAGTATCGGGAATTGGAATTTAATAATTCAAAGAATTATTATCTGCTCCATTCAGCAATACTATCTTTATTCAATTTTACGTAATCTTGATTGTTAGCAGCTTCTGCGGCAGCAAGTGAAGCTTTTGCAGTTTCAACAGCTCCTTTTTTATCACCTTGTTTTGCCTGAATCTGAGATTTTAATCTTAAAATAAAGTATGGTTTTTCAGTACTCATATCTAATGATTTATCTACATAAGTTCTGGCTGTTTCAATATTTCCGTTTGATTGAAACAAATATTGAGCAGCAGCAAAATAGTCATTTGAACTTGGTCCGCCTAAAACTTTCTCGATACTAGCTGTAGCATTTTTTGCAGTTGGAACTTCAAATTTTAAAGCAACATGAGAGTTTTCCCAAGCCATTTCTAAATATCCAAAATTAGGATCTAAACTATTAATACCAATTGTAAAAGTCTCAACCGGAGTTGGTAATGCATTCTCTTTTACAGTAGTTCTTAAAGCAACATAAGCATCGCTCCAGTTTTCAGGCAATCCCCAATTGTCAGTAGAAAGATAGAAAATTACTTCCCAGCTTTCGATTTTAGGAATAGTATAAATTGCATATTTTCCTTTTTTCAAAGTTTTACCATCAATCACAACATCATCACTAAAGTTAATGATTGTGTTTTCATTAGCTCCAGTTCTCCATAATTTACCAAACGGAACCAAATTTCCGAATACTGCTCTACCTCTCGCGCCTGGTCTTGAATATGTAACTTCAACATCAGTCAAACCAACTGTTTGTTTAATATACCCTTTCGGACTCGCTTGTGGTGTTTTTATCTGTGCTTCTGTAGCAAAAGGAGCCAAAATAATGGCTAATGCAATAAGTAGTTTTTTCATGTGTGAGTTTATTTTGTTTGTTCAAATTTACAAATTCAATTAGGTAACAAATGTTAAATTTAATATAATTCAAACACCTAATTCTGATATTTTTTGGGCGTTTAATTCGTTAAAATGATTGATAATCAAATCAGCATCAGACAAGTCCTGCAATTTAGAATGATGACTGTTATACCCCACACAATAAATCCCTGCTGCTTTTGCCGCTTTTACTCCATTTGTACTATCTTCAATTATGATGCAATTTTCTTTTGGCGCTTTTGACAACGAAGCTGCATGTATAAAAATCGCCGGATTGGGTTTTGATTGCGGAAAATCTTCGCCACTCACAATATCCGTGAAATATTGATGCAAATTGAATCTTGTAAAAACACGCTCAATCGTTACTTTTGATGCAGATGAAGCCAAAATCAATTGTATTCCGTTAGCATACAAATCTTTAATCAAATCCTCTACACCTTCAAGCAAATACAAATCTTCTTTAGTATCAAAAGCATCGTTAAAAATACTTCTTTTTCTCTGAATCAAATCTTCTACTTCATGCTCTATTGTTGGGAAAAACCCCTTCAAAGCCTGAAAAGTATTACGTGTCGAAAATCCGGTAAACGAAGTATACATTTCTTCGCCTACTGTAATATTCAATTCTGAAAATTGTTTGTAATAAGCATAACGGTGAACTGGTTCAGTGTCTACAATTACACCATCCATGTCAAAAATTACTGTTTTAATCATTTTTTTTAAAGGTACTAAGGTTCTAAGTTTTTTTGTTTCTTTTGTTTCAGGTTTCAAGTTATCTGTTTGTGGTTACTTTGACGAAGTTCCTACATATCCAAAACTTGAAACCTGAAACAAAGAAAACCTGAAACAAAAACTAATCTTTTTTAAGCAAATGACGGATTACTGTTTCAGCAACATGAAGACCAAATAAACCTGGCATATAACTGTTTGTTCCGTAAAATGATTTTTTGAAGTTTTTTCCGTCGGTTAGTTTTAAGCTTTTTTCATCTTGAATTTCTGATGAGAAAACTACTTTTAATTTGTTGATTTTTTCAACTTTTAAACGCTTTCTGATGGTTTTAGAGAAATAACAGTTTATTGTTTTAGAAATATCTGTAACTTTTACTTTTGAAGCAAGCATTTTTCCGCCAGCACCCATACTACTGATAATTTTTACTCTTTTTCGTTTTGCAGCGATAATCAAATTTATCTTTGGAGTAATACTATCAATACAATCCAAGACATAATCAAACTCTGGCGAAACGATCTCAAAAGCTCTCTCAGGAGATAAAAATTCCTGAACGCGAGTCAGTTTCAATTCCGGATTAATATCCATCAAACGATCTCCAACAATTGTAATTTTTGGCTGACCAACCGTTGAGTGTAAAGCAGGTAATTGTCTGTTAATATTTGTAATATCAACCACATCGCCATCAACAATTGTCATACTTCCTACTCCTGCTCTCGCTAAAAACTCTGCTGCAAATGATCCAACTCCTCCTAAACCTACAACCAAAACATTTGAATTTTGTAAGTTTTGCAATCCTTCTTTAGTAAATAAAAGTTCGGCTCTTTCTGTCCACTCTGCCATATCTAAATTATTGTTTTTTTATTTGTGTTCTTTTTGTTTTTTTTGTTTCAAGTTTCAGGTTTCAAGTTCCTAAATTGTCGCTAGCTTTGTCAAAGTTTTAAACTTTGACAAAGCTTTTCGACCTTTATTTCTCAAATACTAGTCTAAAATTACTTAAAATAATATCCTGTAATTCTTTGATTGTTATATTTTTATATTCTGAAGCTAATTCATAAACTTGCTTGATATTCTCTTCAATCGTATCTGTTTCCAGAAAAAAACGATCGTTTGGAATTTCTTTAAAAACCGTCTTCAATTCATGATTTCTAAGTAAATGTTTTCCAAACGAAATATAAAATCCTGCTTTGATAAGTTGTTCTGCAATTTGGCTATTTTTAGAAAATCCGTGAATAATCATCGGAACTGAAATTTTCATTTTTTTTCTAATAGCAATTACTTCCTGAAAAGCCGCGACGCAATGAATGACAACCGGTTTTTGATATTTTTCGGCTAGAGCCAATTGTTTTTCAAAAACTATAATTTGCTGTTCCAGCGGAATTTCGATTCGTTTGTCTAAACCACATTCGCCAAGCGCAAGACAATTTTTAGTTTGTAATTTTTCTTCAATAATTTTCAAATCGGTATCAATTTGATCTTCCTTAATATACCAAGGATGAATTCCTATCGAGTAATACGGAATTGAAGCATCAAATTCTTGCGGATATTGATTGACCAACTCCAAAATATTGGATTGATTTGTAAATTGATGAGTATGAAAATTAAAGAATTCCATTAATGAAAATTTTTCACTCCGGCTTTAATCTCCACATTCAAATCGTTCTCTAAAGGAACAAGCGGACAAGAATATTTATGATTATAGGCACAATATGGATTATAAGCCTGATTAAAATCTACTGCAATTGTATTTCCCTTTGGAATTTTTAAATCAATATATCTTCCGCCAATATAACTTTCTTTACCGCTGGTCAAATCTGAAAATGGCAAAAACAAATGATCTTTATACGCTTCTGTTTTTGAAAGTTCAATGCTTCTGTACACATTCAGTTTCAAAGCAACACCATCTAACGTAAAATATAATGTTCCGTATTTGATATATTTTGGAGTTCTTGTTCCTGTCGTTTTCATTTCAAAAACTTTCTCGTTTTGTGCTTTTTCAAATTTTGCAACAACAAAATATTTACCTGATATTGGGTAAAAATCTAAAGTTTTAAAACTCTTTAAATCTTTTTCCATCAACGGACTTGTCTTAGCATCAGCATATTCCGAATTGATTGTATTCTGAAATTTTTTGGCATCATTTTGGTCAAATTTCTTTTGGCTAAAGCCAAAATTAAATACCAACATTACAACAAATGCGATTGAATTTTTCATCTTAGAAATTTTCCACAAAAATAGTTTAAAAGTAACAATGCGACAACCACTCTAAGTGACAAAGTTTCCTAACTTTGTTGTAAATAACTTATTTTATAATGCTCAAAACTGCTTTTAACCATTACATCAACAATTTTAAAGGATTTTCAAGAGAAATTTGGATACTTACAATTGTCACTTTTATCAACCGTGCAGGAACAATGGTACTTCCTTTTTTATCAAAATATCTAAAAGAAGACCTTCATTTTACTTATAATCAAGTAGGTTGGATTATGGTAGCCTTTGGTCTTGGATCAATGTTAGGTTCTTGGTTAGGCGGAAAATTATCAGACAAAATCGGGTTTTACAAAATCATGATTTTTAGTTTATTTACCAGCGGGGTCTCGCTTTTCTTTGTACAATATATTACGACATTCTGGGCGCTTTGTATTGCTATGTTTGTTTTAATGACTATTGCAGATATGTTTAGACCGGCAATGTTTGTTTCGTTAGGAGCTTATGCAAAACCCGAAAATAGAACACGTGCCTTAACTTTAGTACGTTTAGCGGTAAATCTTGGTTTTGCTGCAGGACCAGCTTTAGGAGGTTTAATTATTATGGGAATTGGTTATTCTGGTTTGTTCTGGGTTGATGGTGCATCGTGTATTATCTCTATTTCAATATTTGCGCTATTGGTTAAGGAAAAGAAAAAAGTTGTTCATGAAGATAAAATGGAGAGCGCTGCAGAAATAAAATCGGTATTTCATGACAGAATCTTTTGGGTATTTTTATTTGTTAGTTTCGTTACGGCAATGATTTTCTTTCAGCTTTTTACAACTCTACCTTTATATCATAATGAGAAATTTGGTTTATCAGAGTTTCAGACCGGGTTATTAATGACTCTAAACGGGCTTTTAATCTTTGCTTTAGAAATGCCAACGGTTGGCTTTATGGAGAGAAAAGGTTTCCCGAAAATACGAATCATTATTCTGGGTTCATTTGTCATGGCGTCAAGTTTCTTTTTATTGCTAATTAATGTTTGGGCAGGAATTTTGGTAATCAGCATGATTTGTATATCAATTGGAGAAATTCTAACCTTTCCTTTTTCGAATGCTTTTGCGTTAAGTCGAGCACCAAAAGGTCAGGAAGGACGATATATGGCGCTTTATACCATGAGTTTTAGTTTGGCTCATATTATTAGTTCTAAAGTCGGTTTCGAAATTATCTCTCGTTTGGGTTACCAAATCAACTGGCTCTTTATGGCTTGTATTGGAGTTTTTGCAACACTTTGCTGCTTTTGGATAAAAAAAGCATTAATCCGTGAGAAAATTGGTTAAAATAGATTACTTATAAAATTTTACAGCAAAGTCCGCTAAGTTTTTTTTACTTATTGTGACTTAATAAAAACGCAAAGTTCGCAAAGCTATATCTACACAAAGCTTTGCGAACTTTGCGTTTTTATTGATATTCATAGATAAAAAAGCTTAGTGCACTTTGCGGTTAAAAGATCAATCAAACGAATTTTTTAGTTAAATAACTATTTTTATAGTTGTGTAACTAGAAAAATAGTTGTAGGTTTGAATTAAAATTAGAAAACATGCAAAAGTTAACCAACAAAGAAGAAGAAATCATGCATATTTTATGGAAGCTTAAAAAAGCTTTTGTAAAAGAAATTCAGGCAGAAATAACTGAAGATCAACCGCATTACAATACACTTTCGACTATTGTACGAAATCTTGAAGAAAAAGGTTTTGTGGGACATAATGCTTTTGGAAATACGCATCAATATTATCCTGCCGTTACGCTGGAAGCTTATAGTAAAAAGTTTATGAATACTGCTATTGATAATTTCTTTAACAGCTCTTATAAAAATATGGTTTCATTTTTTGCCAAAGAAGAAAAAATTTCGGCGGCCGAATTACGTGAAATCCTGGCAATGATTGAAACTCCAAAAGAAGAAAAATAAGCATTTATGGAAGCACTATTTATATTTATAGCAAAATCAAGCGGATTGTTACTTTTATTTTTTTGTGCCTATTATTTTCTACTGCGCAAAGAAACATTCTTTAATAGTAACAGATGGTTTTTATTAGCCGGTTTAATTACTTCTGTTGTATTGCCTTTTTTGGTTTACACAAAAGTAGTCTGGATTAACGCTGCTACTATTTCAAATATAAATTACTCAGAGCTTTCTCCTTTAAATACAGAAAATAATTCTTTTGAAGTTAATTGGAATCTGGTCTTTATTGCTGTTTATATAGTTGGCTTCATTGGTTTTTTAATCAAATTTGGCATCGACTTCTACAGTTTAAACTCCATTCTAAAAGGAAAAAAAATACAACAACAAGCTGATTTTAAGTTTATAGATGTAAAAGAAAACATTGCTCCTTTCTCCTATTTTGATTATATCGTTTACAACTCATCAATGTACACGGAATCAGAGTTAGAGAGTATTCTGGAACATGAAAAAGTTCATAGTGATCAAAATCATACTGTAGATGTTCTTATTTCGAGAGTCTTTTGCATGTTGTTTTGGTTCAACCCAATAATGTGGTTCTATAAAAAAGCAATTGTTCAAAATCTTGAATTTATTGCAGATAAAGAAGCTGCTCAAAAAATATCAGATAAAAAAGCATATCAATACACGCTTTTAAAAATTACGACACACGAGAGTTGTCTCGCTATTACCAATCATTTTTATCAATCATTAATCAAAAAACGAATCGTTATGTTAAACAAAAATCAATCAAAAAAGAGTAATTCATGGAAGTACTATGTTGTAGTTCCAGCTCTTGCGGCATTTGTATTATTATTTCAAATCGAAGTAATTGCAAAAGAAAAAAGAGAAACCACAACTGCGGTTTCTAAAAAAGAGATCAAATCTGTTGATGTTTACAAAATCAAAAAAACAACTACAGATCAGGACTTAAAGGTTATTGCAGAAAAATTAAAATTAAATCACAATGTCGATTTTACAATTGCAGAATTAAAACGAAATTCTCAAAACGAACTAATTGCAATAAAACTACATGCGAAAATTGGCACTGAACAAGAACAAGAATATGAGGTTCTTGGTGACAAAGGCATTAAAGATTGCGGAATTATTATCGTAACGGATGAAAATGGTTCTAAAAAAATCAGTTTAGTTACCGATGATAACAAAGTAGGTGATGCTAAAACTACTGATAAAGCAAATAAAATTGAAATCGTAAAAGTTCAAAACTCTAAAACCAACACTGATGTTAACATTAATTCTAATACTAGCACAAAAGCTGATTGCAATGTTAATACCCTTACTAGCACTGTTGTAAGCACTAACGTAAACGGAAAAACAAATACCAATACAAATATTACTGTAACCAATAATAATGGTCAGCAGACTATAAAAATAAACTCTGACCCATTGTACATTGTCGACGGAGTAGTAATTGGTCGTCTAAGTTCAGATGAAAACAAATCTCTTGACGATCTTAATATCAAATCAATGAATGTCTTTAAAGGTCCAGAAGCTATTGCAAGATACGGAGACGAAGGTATAAACGGAGTGATAATTATTGAAACTAAAAAGTAATTTCAATTACTCGTAAAATCTAAAATCATGCAAAAGCTAACCAACAAAGAAGAAGAAATCATGCACATTTTATGGAAGCTTAAAAAAGCTTTTGTAAAAGAGATTCAAATAGAAATTACTGAAGATCAACCGCATTATAATACACTTTCGACTATTGTTCGTAATCTGGAAGAAAAAGGATATGTGGGGCATAATGCTTTTGGGAATACACATCAATATTACCCAATTGTAAGTATTGAAGATTACAGTAAAGGCTTTATGAGTACAGCGATTGATAATTATTTCAATAGTTCTTATAAAAGTATGGTTTCATTTTTTGCTAAAGAAGAAAAAATTTCGGCGGCAGAATTACGCGAAATCCTGGCAATGATCGAAACTCCTCAAGAAGTTAAATAACCATTATGGAAGCTCTTTTTATTTTTATCGCAAAATCAAGCGGATTAATGCTATTGTTTTACTGTGCTTATTATTTTTTACTGCGCAAAGAAACTTTTTTTAACAGCAGCAGATGGTTCTTGCTAGCCGGATTAATAACCTCGATTATATTGCCTTTTTTGGTTTATACTAAAATAGTCTGGATCGATCCGGTCGCAATACCAGTTTCTGATGTAAATTATTCTCGAGCCTATAGCCCGCATCATGCAATCGTGCAGGAATCTTTTGAGATTAACTGGAATTATGTCGTACTAGCTATTTATTGCATCGGGTTTCTTGCCTTGATTATAAAGTTTGCACTTGATTTTTATAGTTTAAACTCAGTCTTAAAAGGTAAAAAAGTACACCAACAAGCTGATTTCAAGTTTATAGATGTTCGTGAGAACATTGCTCCTTTTTCTTATTTTGATTATATCGTGTACAACTCATCAATGTACACAGCTGCAGAATTAGAGAATATTATTGAGCATGAAAAAGTGCATAGTGATCAAAATCATACTGTAGACGTTTTAATTTCGAGAGTTTTTTGCGTACTTTTTTGGTTCAATCCAATTATTTGGCTGTACAAAAAAGCAATTCTTCAAAATCTTGAATTCATTGCTGATAGTGAAGCTGCCAAGAAAATATCAGACAAAAAAGCGTATCAATACACGCTTTTAAAAATCACAACACACGAATCATGTGTTGCAATTACCAATCATTTTTATCAATCATTAATCAAAAAACGAATTGTCATGTTAAACAAAAATCAATCAAAAAAATGGAATTATTGGAAGTATTATGCCATACTTCCGGTACTAGTTGCTTTTGTACTGTTGTTTCAAATTAAAACCATTGCACAGGAGAAAAATCAGCCTCAGGAAATTTCTAAAACTAATGATTCAGATGATATTTATAACATTAATAAAAATACAACTGATCAGGAACTAAAAGTAATCGCTGAGAAACTAAAAAAGAATCATGATGCAGATATTGCTGTTTCTAATATAAAGAGAAACTCTAAAAATGAATTAATAGGGATTAAAATCAACATTAAAAAAGGAACTAAAGAGGTTCAAACTATTGAAATTGATGGTGATGAAGCTATAGACAGCTTTGCAATTTCCGTTTCAACTGAAAAAAACGGCATTAAAAAAATTGGTGTTGTTACAGATACAGAAAATATCAAATCAACTAATTATGAAGATCGTGTAGCAGAAATCGCAAGCTATAATGACTCAGATAGAATGACTCCTCCGGTTCCTCCTACACCTCCTGCAACACCAGAATTACAGCCAGCACCAGTTGCTCCGGTAATGCCAGTATTGCCAAAAGATTTAGAGCTACCGGCTTCGCCAAATATGTCACATATGCCAAAACCTCCTGTGCTGCCAAGAAACACTTCGGATAAAGTAGCTATGAAAGATTTTGACAAAAAGATGGCAGAATTTCAGAAAAAAATGGACGCATTTCAACCGAAATTGGACGCTTATCAAAATCAAGTAGAAGACATTATGTCAAAACGTGAACTTGTTTATGATAAAGAAATGGAAAAGTATGAAATCGCTATGGAAAAATTTGGAGCTGAAATGGATAAATATGGCGCATATATTGACCAGCAATTTGGAGGAGATTTTGAAAAGAAAATGGAGCAATTTGAAAAAGACATGAAAGTGTATGAGCAAAATATGAAAGCACATGAAAAAAACATGAAAAAAGTGGAGAGAGATATTAAAAAATCTTAAATCCCAACAAAAATCATATTTAGAAACTTCTTAAAGATAAAAACCAGTGTTTAATACCACTGGTTTTTTAATTTATTATAAAAAGAAAAAAGTCAACATTGATACCACAGCAAAATGAAAAAATCAATCTTACTATTTTTAATTGGAATTAACTTTTCTTGCATTGCGCAACAAAACGCTTCTTTTTCTGAAAAACAAATACTGGAGCTAATGGATAAAAATGCCTTGGTTTTGCTTGAAAATTCAAAAGCTAATTCTATCTCTATTGGTATCGTAAAAGACGGCAAAACCTATACGAAACATTATGGAGAAATTGACAAAGGAAAAAACAATCAGGCAAATAATAATACGGTTTTTGAAGTCGCTTCGATCACTAAATTGTTTACAGGATTATTGATAGCGCAAGCAGTTTTAGAGCAAAAAATAAATCTTAATGATAATATTAGAAAATACATAACAGGTTCTTATCCTAATTTAGAATATCAGGGCAAACCTATTAGAATTAAAGATCTGGTTTCTTTTAAAACCGGCTTCAACAAAGACTTACCCGATACCTCAGAATTAAGAAAAAACCCGAACGACAGTAGTTATATTGGCTTTAAAAAACTAGATGATTCTTATTCTCGTGAAAAATTCTTTCAAGATCTAAAAACAATAAAATTAGATACTTTACCGGGGACTAAATTTAAATATAGCAACGGAAGTGTTCAATTGGCAGCGCATATACTGGAAAATATTTATCATAAGAATTATGAAACATTGTTAAAAGAAAATATTTTGTCAAAATTAAATATGACATCGACAGAATTAAATCCTGATAAAAATACAGTTATCGCCAACGGTTATAATGGTAAAAAATTAATGCCAACTATTTCAGACAATCTCTGGGGTGCAGCCGGCTATTTAAAATCTACTTTAGGTGACCTTACCAAATTCATTGCTTTTGAATTAAATACCAAGAATAAAATAGTTCTGGAATCTCAGAGAAATCTTCTGGATTCTGATAGTGATTGGAACGGTTATTTCTGGGACGGTATTCAAGTAGATAACAATGGTAGAAACTGTTGGAAACACGGCGGCGCTTTTGGAACACAAAATATGTTTTTAGTCTATCCGGAACGAAATTTAGGAATTTCAATAATTGCAAATATCAGTAACGAAAAGACTTCAAATGCATTAGGAAATGCCGTCGTAAGTTTATCAGGTGAATTGTTAGCTAAAGCCGATACGGAAAAGGAAATTTACGGTTATTCAACTACTTCTGAAAATATACTATTTAGATATGTACATGATAAATCACTTGATGCAAGTTTGGTGAAAAGTGTTTCAATAGCCGGTTCTTTTGACAATTGGAATCCAAAGGATAAAAACTATCAAATGGTCCGAAAAAACAAAAACACATTTGAACTTTCGGTTCCTAAAAGCCAATTTGAAAAAGACAAAACCAACATGTTTAAATTTGTAATTAATGAAACAGGCTGGATTCAGGCTCCAAAAAACGCCTTAAACGTAGAGAATGGACCTGACAAGAATTTGATTCTAAAAACGGAATAAACATTTAATTTTCAATACTAAACCAATCAAAAAGACTTTGCATAACCGCAAGGTCTTTTTTTATATCTTTGCAAAAAAATTAACCTACTATGTATAAAATCTTAGCCAAAATCAACAAAATTCTTTTGCCGAGTTTTACCAAGCAAGGTTTGGATATTTCTAAAGCAAAAAAATGGCAAATGGCAATTATAGGTTACCGGGCTTTTGTTACAAAACGCGCTTTACAATAAATATAAAATATCTTTTAAAAAGTTGAATTTACCTTCAGCTCCCCTTTTTTCTTAAGAGATAAAAGATGTTTCTTTCTTGATTCGTTTCTTATCTCCTTTTACAATTCTCATGAAAAATAAAGATTTCAATATCCCTCCAATTTACGCAGTACTTTTAGCAATTATTAGTGTGCAATGTGGTGCTGCAATTGCTAAAACCTTATTTCCTGCAATTGGAGCTGCGGGAACAGCATCAATCCGAATTGGCGTTTCTGCCATAATTTTACTTATAGCTTACAGACCAAATTTAAAGGAAATTACCCCAAGCCAATGGAAAATTGTTTTACCATACGGTTTAGCGTTGGGTGCAATGAATTTGATTTTTTATATGGCGATAGAGAGAATCCCAATTGGACTTGCAGTAACCTTAGAATTCATCGGTCCGTTATTGGTAGCTATAATCGGTTCAACACGTCTAATGGATTATTGTTGGGTCCTCCTGGCAGCAATCGGGATAGTTCTTATAGCGCCGTGGTCAAATAATAGTATCGATTCATTAGGAGTTTTATTTGCCCTTTTAGCAGGCGCTCTTTGGGCAGCTTATATTGTATTAGGCGGAAAAGTATCTAAAATAATGCATGGCGGTCAGGCAGTTGCAACCGGAATGTTGTTTGGTGCAATTCTAATCCTTCCATTTGGATTATACGAAAACGGATTATCAAATCTTACTCCAAAACTTCTCGGAATGGGTGTTGCTTTGGCTCTTTTGTCAAGTGCTATTCCGTTTACATTAGAAATGAAAGCTTTAGGTCAGCTTCCTCCACGTACTTTTAGTATTTTAATGAGCTTAGAACCTGCCGCTGCCACAATTTGTGCTTTTATCTTTTTACAGGAAAGTTTGAACTTTTACGAAATTTTGGCTGTGGCTTGTGTTGTTATTGCTTCTGCAGGATCGACTTTGACAGCCAAACGATAAGTTTTAAAATTCCAATAGTTTGAAATTCCAAATTCCAACTTAGTTTTTTTTGAGATTTCAATAGTTAATCCCGAAGTCCAGTGTCATTACGTTAAGCTTTCTTTTAGCAAATTATGCTTAATCTTTTTCTCGCAGTCCCGATACCTATCGGGAGCAAAATCGCCAAGTTTTTTTGCCACAGATTATACAGATTAAAAAGATTTTGTTTCACGCAGATTATGCAGATTTTAGCAGATTTATTTTAATTATAATCTCCATAGATCTGCTTAAAGCTTTTTAAATCTGCGTGAAAGACTCTTGTTGAAAGACCAAATTGCAACTTTTAGTTTTTTAAACTCTGATAAAACAAAATTCCAAATTCCAGTTTCTACAGATTGGAGTTTGGAATTTTATTTATTGGAATTTGAGTAAGTATTACATTTTTGGTAATAATACAGTATCAACTACATGAATCACACCATTAGATTGATTAACGTCAGCAATGGTTACTTTAGCTTTGTTTCCGCTTTCGTCGCTTATGTAAAGATCTTTTCCATCCATCCACGCAGTTAGAGTGCCACCACTAACCGTTTTAAGAGACGCTTTTCCTTTTCCCATTTTAATTGCTTTTGCGATATCAGAAGCATTCCATTTTCCGGCAACAACATGATAGGTCAAAATAGTTTGCAATGTTTTGATATTTTCAGGTTTTAATAATGTATCGACAGTTCCGGCAGGCAATTTGTCAAACGCAGCATTTGTTGGGGCAAAAACGGTGAATGGTCCTTTACTTTGTAATGTTTCTACTAATCCGGCAGCCTTTACAGCAGCAACCAGTGTAGTATGATCTTTTGAGTTTACAGCATTTTCAATAATATTTTTGTTTGGATACATTGCAGCTCCACCAACCATCACAGATTTTTGTGCAAATGATGTAAAACCAAATCCCAGTGCTAAAATTGCTACGGCTAAAAATTTTCTAGTTTTCATAATGAATGTTTTAAGTTATAAGCTCATTTACGCCATAACAATCGTTTTGGTTTTAGTAAAAAATCAAAAAAGATTCAAAATCATTGAAATATCCTTAATATCAACTGTAAAACAAGACATTAAAACTTAAATTTATTTTTAATTATTTTTAAAATCACAAATATCTTTGTATTACTTTTATTATTAACTTTAGTAACAAATTGATTCATTATGGAAAATCTACCTAAAAAAGTGAGAAGTAAAAAGCTAAGTACAAGAGTTGATTTGACTGCGATGGTTAGTGTTTCTTTCTTGTTGATTATATTTTTTATGGTGACAATTGAATTATCGAAGCCCAAAGCCGTAGATTTAAGTTTACCAGATAAAGATCCCATTTGTGACAGATGGAATGGCGGATGTGGTACAGAAAACCGAGTTATGACTATTTTATTAGGGAATGATAATAAATTAATCTCATACACGGGAATGTTAGAAATCCCACTAGTTCCGCCTAGAGAAATGGATTATGGCAAAAATGGAATTCGCCAAGAATTATTTATTAGAAACAAATCTATGCTTGAATATTCCGCTCAATTGGGAAAACCCGGAAGAGGAATTACCGTAATTATTAAACCAAGTAAAGAATGTAATTATAAAAATTTAGTTGATATTCTTGACGAAATGTCCATTGCAAAAATAGACACTTATGCTATTGTAAATGAATTTTCTCCAGAAGAAACAAAACTTTTAGCTTCTAATTAAAACATTTTAAACATGGAAAATTTAGCTAAAAAAGTAAGAAGTAAAAAGCTAAGTACGAGAGTTGATTTGACTGCAATGGTTAGTGTTTCTTTTTTGTTGATTATATTTTTTATGGTTACGATTGAGTTGGCGAAGCCTAAGGCTATGGTTTTGGATTCTCCAGACCATGGATGTTGTGATTGTCCATCATATCCGGATTATGGAGAAAATAGGTCAATAACTGTAATGTTAGACGAAAATGATAAACTGATCTATTATATGGGGCTTTTAGAATCTCCGATAATTGCTCCAAAAGAAATTAAATATGGTAAAGACGGAATCCGAAGAGAATTACTAAAAAGAAAAAATAGTTTACTTAAATATTCTTCTAAAAGTCTAAAACCTGAAAGTATAATTGTAATTATTAAACCAAGCAAAAAATCGAATTATGGGAATCTAGTTGACATTTTAGATGAAATGAAAATTGCTGAAATTGAAACTTATGCAGTGGTACCTGAATTTACACCAGAAGAGACAAAATTATTAGCAGCTAATTAAAACATTTCAGCATTTTTTTGTCATTTCTCGTTCTTCGAAATGGCAAAATTATAAGTAATGCATTCTCGATTTAGCAAATGAGATTGCTTCGTTCCTCGCAAAGACAAGATCGCGGCGGCAACTTGAAACTTGAAACAAAGAAAACTTGAAACAAAAAAAATGGCATAAAAAAAGTCCCACATTACTGTGGGACTTTCTATTTAGAGGAAACTAAGAATTATTTTTTCTCAGTTTTTTCCATTTTAGCTTTTAATGCAGCTAATACATCATTGTTATCTCCTAAAGTTGCAGCTGGTGCATTTGTAGATGAAGCAGATGAAGTATTTTCAGTTGCAGCTTTCACGTTTTTCTCTTCTTCTTCACGGAAGATAGCAGTATGAGAAGCAACTACTCTTTTGAATTCTTTGTTGAATTCGATTACTTTGAAATCAGCAGTATCACCTTTTTTCAATTTCTTTCCGTCTTCTTTTTCAAGGTGACGAGTAGGAATGAAAGCAACGATATCATCTCCGAATTCTACAGTAGCTCCTTTGTCAACGATTTCAGAAATTTCACCATTGTGGATAGTTCCTACAGCGAAAGAATCTTCGTATTGATCCCAAGGATTAGCAGTAGTTTGTTTGTGACCTAAAGATAATTTACGTCCTTCAACATCTAATTCTAATACAACTACATCAAGTTTCTCACCAACATTTACAAATTCAGATGGGTGTTTGATTTTCTTAGTCCAAGATAAGTCAGAGATGTAAATTAATCCATCAATTCCTTCTTCTAATTCTACGAAAATACCAAAGTTTGTAAAGTTTCTAACGATACCTGTATGTTTAGAACCTACTGGGTATTTAGAAGTAATGTCAGTCCATGGATCTTGAGTCAATTGTTTGATACCTAATGACATTTTACGGTCATCTCTATCTAAAGTTAAGATAACAGCCTCAACAACATCTCCAACTTTTACGAAATCTTGTGCAGAACGTAAATGAGTTGACCATGACATTTCAGAAACGTGGATTAAACCTTCAACACCTTCAGCAACTTCGATAAATGCACCGTAATCAGCGATTACAACTACTTTACCTTTTACTTTATCACCAATAGTTAAATTAGCATCTAAAGCATCCCATGGGTGAGCGTTTAATTGTTTCAATCCTAATTGAATTCTTGTTTTCTCATCATCGAAATCAAGGATTACAACGTTTAATTTTTGGTCTAATTCAAGAACTTCACTTGGGTGGTTGATTCTACTCCAAGAAAGGTCAGTAATGTGAATTAATCCGTCAACACCACCTAAGTCAATGAACACACCATAAGAAGTAATGTTTTTAACAACACCTTCTAATACTTGTCCTTTTTGTAATTGACCGATGATTTCTTTTTTCTGTACTTCGATATCAGCTTCGATAAGCGCTTTATGAGATACAACAACGTTTTTGAATTCGTGGTTAATTTTTACCACTTTGAATTCCATCATTTTGTTTACATATACATCGTAGTCTCTAATTGGCTTAACGTCAATTTGAGAACCAGGTAAGAAAGCTTCAATTCCAAAAACGTCAACGATCATACCACCTTTAGTTCTGCATTTTACAAAACCATTAACGATTTCTCCTGTTTCGTTTGCAGAAATAACTCTATCCCATGATTTAATAGTACGTGCTTTTCTGTGAGATAATACTAATTGACCTGTTTTGTCCTCACGGATGTCAATTAATACTTCTACTTTGTCACCAACTTTTAAGTTTGGGTTGTAACGGAATTCGTTTAAAGAAATAACACCTTCCGATTTTGCGTTGATATCAACGATAACGTCTCTATCTGTAATTCTAACAACTACACCTTCAACTACTTCTTCTTGATCTGTAGCGATGAAAGTTTTTGAAACTAGTTCTTCGAATTCTTGTAAGTTTTTCTCATCAACTGCATCAATTCCTTCTTGGAAGTTATGCCAGTTAAAATTTGCTAAAAACTCTTCTTGTGATTTTAATTGTTCAGACATGCTGATAAAAAATTTGTATTCTGTTTTTCTCGAGTTTCTTAATGCGATAGAAAAAACAGAAGTTGTTTTACATAAATAGTTGATACCTAATGGAAACTCTTCTCTGCCAAAAGGTTTGCAAAATTAATACATTTATTTGTAATAGCAAAACAATTCTAAATGATTATCAGCCAATTGTTCAGGAGCAGAACATTTCGGGTTTTTCAAGGCCTTCAGTCCCGCTATTCCTTATATCTTTTATGGTGAACCCCACCATAAAAGGACATCAGTCCTATCGGGGCTAAACAAGAATCAGTAGCAGTTTTTAAGAACTCTGCAGCCAAACCTGACAGGTCTCTATTTGCAGCAATCAAAAGAAATCTACTAAAAACAAAATTGCTAATCTAAACTAAGTTCAAACAACTTCGGGTTTTCAAATTTACTTTCGTCTAATTGAAAGTTTTTATCATAAAATTGCCAGGGAGAATTGGCGAAAAAGCATACTTTATTTTTAACTAATGTAGCCAAAGCCGGTTCGTTGAGAACTTTTCGATTATTATCTAAAACAGTATAATCAACTATTTTATTTTCAGTCTCATTCAATTTATAACGTACAATCCTTATCGGCACTACTCCATTCTGAATTGCAATTAATGAATTACTATAAAAAACTAATCCGTCAATTCCTTTCTTAGAAGCATTATCCGGAAAATCTAGCCAGGTTTTTTTTTGACTCTTTATATCAATAACTAAAATTCCTTTTAAGTAATCAGCAATATATAGTTTTGATTCCTTTTTACTCAGTGCAATTCCCTGCAAATTAAAAGCTTGCTTTCTAAGATCCTTCCATAAAACCAAACTCTCTTTTTCTATTTTGTAAATTATCGGTTCAGCACTATCTGAGATATAAACTTCATTATTTTTAGCTACTACAAGATCGCCAAAAACATGATTTCCTTCGATTGTATATTGCTTTACAAGCTTTTTTGTCGCTATGTCTATTTTTAGAATGTCACTTTTCCCTTCAAGCTCTTTCAAAAACCCTTTCATTTCTGGCATTGCCGAGCATGTAATCCATAAATATTTCTGATTGTAATCTGTTTTAATAGCAAAGACCGAATACAAACAATCCGTAAACCAATCAGAACAATTACCTTTTTCATCAAAAGAAACCACCTTTTTATTGCGAATACTTGATGCTAGCCAAAGCTTATGTTTATCGAGATAAATCAAACCCTCTGGATGTAAATCTTTTTCCGAGAGACTAAATTTTTCTTTTGAACTTTCTATTGTTTTTGATTGAGAGTTCTTTAATTCTAACAAATCTTTAAAACCTTTTTCATTTCTAACCGAATCAAAATCAGAATCATCTTCAAAAGCTACTGTATTATTTGCCAAAACAACTATTTTTAAAACCTTTAAAGATTCTTCTTTTTTACCATTTAATGAATAAGCTGAAGCCAAATTATAAGCAAAAGTTGGATGCATTGGCCGAATGCTGTCTAATTGCCTTGCCAACTTTAAAAACAAAACATAGTCTTTGTTTTTATAAGCTTCTACGCTTTGATTGTACAAAACTTTGGTTTGAGCAAAACCAGAAATTCCAACCAAAAACAGTATAAACAGTTTAATTCTCATCATTACTAAATCCTTATAAATGAATCACTAAAGTTATTCTTTTTATTTTAAAATGCGTGCTTCTTAAAAACAACAAACCCGACAGGTTTTTAAACCCTGTCGGGTTTACTCGTGATTATCTTTGTCAAAGTTTAAAACCCACAGAAGAGCTTTCAAATAGAAACATTTTTCTTTATTTTTACTTAATGACTTTAACACTCGATGAAATAAAACAAAAAGTAAACACCTTTCATGAAAACGGACAGGTTATCAATGCCGTTTATTGGCTTTTAAAAAAATACAATCTTAAAAACGATAATCTCAAAGGATTTGAATTTAGAGAAAAAGCTAAACCTGATTTTATCTTAATGACTACTGAAGGTGAATTTGGAGAACCTCAAATTATCAGAATTCCCGAAAATACTTTCGAATTTCCGCTAGAATTAATGCTTATTTTGATAGCTCATGAAATGGTGCACGTAAATCAAAAAACTATTAAACCTTATGTTTTAGACAAAAACGAAAGAGAATGGCAAGCATATTATGAAATGAATTTTAATATTCTGTTTCCACAACTTTCTGAAATCTCAAATTTCCATAAGAAGTTTTTTGCTCAAAAAGGATTAGAATATTACAACAGAATGGGCGAAGGTTCTGAACTTCAACAAAAATACGCCGATCAGAAAAAGCAAGTTGAAGATTTGATTGCATCATTGGATTAAACTTAATAAACTATCCAATAATACAAAATCGCTAATACAAATACACAGATTAAGCTTCCAATAATTCCAATACGTCTGCGTTTTCGATAATCAATCACATAAGTTTCCGGATTAATATAATGATTCGCAAAAATAGACGGATCAATCGTAATCCCTGGCTTATAGTGCCGTACACCAAGTAAAAAAGTCCGAATCAACTCTAATCGATTTGCATAAAACATGCTAAAAAAGTGTTTTCCTAAAAAAGCATCGGTATGAATTTCTACTTTTTCATTCACCAAAACCGGCCAATAAAACTGATCAAAAAGTGACTTCGTGGGAGTACTTGAATTAATATCATATTGTAGAGACTCCAAAACATATACAAAATCTTCTTTTTGGGAAAAACTACTCCAGGGGAACTCTTTTACAATCTTATCATTAAATTTATTTAAATAACGAATCCCTTTTTCGTCAATTATAGTTGATGTATACATCTTTTTCCTTGAATAAATTAATAACACAACTATACCTGATAAAGCTGCTAAAAATATAAAAAAAGCTGCAACAGAACCTATTTCATCTAATCCGGTTTCCTCGGAAGAATGTGCTACAAAATAAATCAACCCCGCTAAAAAGAAAAGCACACAAAATATCCAAAATAACCCAAAGATAAAATTCAAAATTATCATTGGAACTGAACAAACAGACTTAAAAGCAGGAAGGGATTTTTGTTA
This sequence comes from Flavobacterium sp. JAS, assembly GCF_020991455.1. GTDB lineage: Bacteria > Bacteroidota > Bacteroidia > Flavobacteriales > Flavobacteriaceae > Flavobacterium. The sequence goes on along the minus strand of NZ_JAJMOX010000005.1, from coordinate 27,245 downwards.
ATTTTGCATCTATAATATTAAGTGTTGAAAGTCAAATATACACATAAAAAAATCCCGTTTTCGAAAAAATGAAAACGGGATTTTAAATATATCATAGAGTAATTAATGACTCAAATTCTCAATTTCCTTTGGATCATGTTTATGCTTAAATAAAACAGCAAAAGCAATCGCAATTACCAAAGCATAAGCCGCAAACGACAACCAGATGGTGTGCCAGTCTTTCATTAAAATTGGATTTGTAAAAATTCCGTCAGTCGAAATTGTATTTCCCTGACTTTTTACAAACTCAAGCATTTTTGAATTTGTAGCATCTGTTTGTAAAAATCCAGCTAATTCAGAAGTATTATGAAACGATTTCGTAAAGAAACGATCAATTGCCCAACCTGAAGTTAGACTTCCTAAAACCGCTCCTACTCCATTTGTCATCATCATAAACAATCCTTGTGCAGACGAACGTATTTTAGAATCTGTATTACTTTCTACGAATAACGAACCTGAAATATTAAAGAAATCAAATGCCATTCCGTAAACGATACAAGACATAATAATCATCCATAATCCTCCAACAGGATCTCCAAAAGCAAATAATCCAAAACGCAGAACCCAAGCCAACATACTAATAAGCATAACTTGTTTGATTCCGAAACGTCTCAAGAAAAACGGAATTGCCAGGATAAATAAAGTTTCAGAAACCTGAGAAATCGACATAATAATAGTCGAATATTTGATTACAAAAGAATCTGCATATTTTGGAAAATGTTTGAATTCATCTAAGAATACATCTCCGTAAGCATTTGTCAATTGCAAAGCGCCTCCTAAAAACATAGAAAACACAAAGAACAAGGCCATTTTGTAATTTCCGAATAATTTAAAAGCTTCTAATCCTAAAGTTTCAGTCAATGAAGCATCTTCTTTAGTCAAACGCTGTGGTTGACATTTTGGTAATGTAAAAGCATAAATTCCAAGAATTAAAGCGCCAATTCCAGCAATATAAAACTGATATTCTGTCGCTTTACTTCCGCTCAAATTCGTAATCCACATTGCAGCAATAAAACCAATTGTTCCCCAAACACGAATTGGCGGAAAATCTTTTACAATGTTTTTATTGTTCAACTTTAACGAAGTGTACGAAATCGAATTACTTAATGCAATTGTTGGCATGTAACAGCACATTGCTGCAAACATTACATAAATAAAATTATCCGGCGTAGTTACGTGTGCAATACCAAATAAAACTACTGCGTATAATATATGAAGAAAACCATACAATTTTTCGGCATTTACCCATCTGTCAGCTATAATCCCTGTTAGTGTGGGCATGAATAAAGAGGCAATTCCCATGGTTCCGAAAACAAGACCAAACTGAGTTCCTTCCCAGTTTTTAGTACCAAACCAATAATTTCCAATTGTTATAAGCCACGCTCCCCAAACAAAAAATTGAAGAAAGCTCATTATAATCAACCTGTTTTTAATTCCCATATGATGAAATTGTCTTTTAGTAAAAATGAAGCGGTAAAACTACCATTAAAAATGATATCTACAAAAAATTAAACAGTTTTAACAACATCATTTACTAATTCTAAAACAGCCGAGAATTGTTCTTCTTTATTTAAATAAGAATTATCAATTTCTATAGCATCATCTGCAATTACCAAAGGTGAATCTTCACGGTGTGTATCGATATGGTCTCTTTCGACTACATTTTTCAAAACATCTTCATACGATACATTATCGCCTTTTTGCTGCAGCTCATCAAAACGTCTTTGTGCACGGGTTTCGGCACTGGCAGTCATGAATATTTTTAGCTCGGCGTCAGGAAAAACAACGGTTCCTATATCTCTTCCATCCATAACAATAGCTTTGTTTTTTCCCATTTCCTGTTGCTGCTCTACTAGTTTAGAACGCACTTCAGAAACTTCGGCTACTTTACTTACGAAATTAGAAACCTCAATAGTTCTGATTTGTTTTTCAACATTTTCACCATTCAGATACATTTCTGCAAAACCCAAATCTGCATTATATTTAAATTCTAATTGAATTTTTGGAAGGGAATCAATTAAGCTTTTTTTATCAAAGAAATCGGCTCCAATAAGCTGATTTTGCATTGCAAAATACGCCACAGCACGGTACATTGCTCCGGTATCAACATAAACATATTCTAGCTCTTTTGCTAATTGTTTGGCCAAAGTGCTCTTTCCTGTTGATGAGAATCCATCAATTGCAATGGTAATTTTTTTCAATTTTTTATTTTTTAAATTTTAATTTCTTTTATGCTTTAGCATGATTTTAATAATAAATACTCATTACAATATCTGACTCAGAGTTATCAATTATTTTTGCCATCCTGTCAAAATACTTTTTATTGACCATAGGACAGCCGTAGCTGTTGCAAATATAGCCATCTTTCTCTTTATACGGAACATCAAAATAGTAATGAAAAACAATATCACGCTCAAATGCATTGCTATTTGTTTGATCTAATCCGTACAATTTATACGCTTTCCCAAATTTGCCTTTATAAGGATTTCCTATAGCATAGTTCCCCAGTGAAGTACTTAATGAATTAGGCACATTACTAAATCTTAGTTTTCCTTTAATGCCGGTTTCAGATCCTGAACCATGTGCAACTAATCCTTTATCAATAATTTTATTTTCTTTCAAATCATACACAAAAAAACGATTCTTGCCCGAAGGGATTTTCATATCAATAAAAAAAGCAATTCTGTTGTTATACTTTGAATTACTCTTTATTACTTTCTTAACTTCATTAATCTGCACTATGTCAATTTTTCTCTCAATTGAAGAAGTAATTTCTTTGTCTTTCCTAACAATTTTATATCCAATAAAAAACAACAGTGATATAAGAAAAACAAAAAAGATCTTCTTCATTACAATGCTTTTTATTTGATTAGATGAAATTGAGGATTAAAAAAGAATGGTATGACTTCAAAAAAAATGCTGTTGAAAAATTTTAACAACAGCAGAATATTTTATTTAATTGAAATTGTATGTGATAAAATTTCTAATAGTAAATATCCAAAATGATATTAGACTTAGAACTATCAATTATTTTCTCGATTCGTTTAAAGAATTGCTCGTTTACCATTGGGCAACCGTGACTATTACTGATATAATAATCTTGCTCTTCATAAGGAACAGCCGAATAATAATGTAAAACTATAGCTCTTTTTAAGGCATTGCTATTTGTTTCATCTAAACCATTTAATTTATATGATTTTCCAAAACATCCTTTGTAACATTTTTCTATAGAATATCTGCCTAAAGCTGTGCAGTTAGAGTTTGGTGTATTGCTAAATCTTAAACTTCCTTTTATTCCGGTTTCAGATCCTGAACCGTGTGCCACAAGACCCTGGTCAATAATTTTATTGTTTACTAAATCATAAACAAAAAAACGATTTTTACCTGATGGTATTCTCATGTCTACAAAAAAAGCAATTTTAGTATTGTATTTGGGATCAATACCTATCTTGTTTCTTATCTCGCTAACTCTCGTATTAATCCTCTCTATTTCCACACTGGTAATAGAAGTTTCTTCTTTGTAGTAGTGTTTTGAACCCGTTAAAAACCCTACAGTCATAAACAAAAACAAACTAAATATTTTCATATAACTATTGAAAATTTAAAATTAGACCAAAAAGACTCGTATTTGCTGCCAATGTATATCTCGAATATGAATAGTTAAATTTTAACTTGTTCATTTTTAAACCAAATCCTAATGAAATTCCTGAGAAATTCCGTTGATCTGCTACCCTTAATTCTTCTCCTCTTCTAAAATTATATCCTAAACGCAAATTAAATGCTCTTTTTGGGAAAAGCTCCACACCAAAAACAACATGTCTCAAAGCATTATTTACAAACGAGACTTTCTCTTCACTTGTTGATCCATCAATGTTAGTTTCTCCGCGAACGGGGTTCGAAAAAGAAATATTCCACTGTTGTAAATTCTCCAACGAAAGATGCCAACGGATTGGGACGTGCTCTAATTCCTGAGAAACTCCTGCAATGATTTCAAACGGTAATTTTTCCTGTATTCCTGAGTACGTTGTAAACTGTGTACCTATATTACGAAATACCAGTGCCAAAGTTACATCATTTTTTTCAATTTGATACATAATTCCCACATCAATCGCACCGCCAATTGAATTATAACTTTCTAAAGTTGAAGTTATTAGCTTAGCAGTAGCTCCAATATGCAAATCTGTAAAAGGAACATTATACGCGTATCCCAACGAAAGGGCACCTTCACTTCCTGTAAAGCTTGATGTCGCCTGACCATTTTCGTCATATCCTTCAAATGAACCATAATTTACATAACTCATACCAGCATAAAAAGTCTGAACGTGTCTGTCGTAAGTATATGCGTACGAAGCGGTTCCATAAGAAGCTTCTCCGTAATAACTTCCGTAATTCAATGCCAGATGATTATCCATTTCCTCGTTTAATGCTGCCGGATTAGACATAACCTGATTCACATCTTCATCATATATTGTAATCGTTTCCCCTCCTAAAGCTGCTTGTCGCGGAGAAGTCGTTAAATTTAAAAACTGATAAGTATATCGACCTCCAATTTGCCCGTACGAAACCGAACAAACTAAACTAAAAAAAAGTAAAACAAATCGTTTTAACATGCTTTTGGGGCGATTCCTATATGGGAATAACGCAAATGCGAAGATAAAATTATATAACTAACAAAAAATAAATTCCAATACAAAAATTCCAAATTCCAATTGAAATGTAAATTATAATGAAAAAATCCAAATTCTAATTAAATTCCAATATTTGAAATTCCAAATCTCAATTAAATTCCAATATTTAAATTCCAAATTCCAATTATAAATGGGACTAAATTAAATAAAAATTCCAAATTCCAAAACTGCGTTAATCAGATTGGAATTTGGATTTTCAAAAGATTGGAATTTAACTTTAAAGTTTTACTTTAAAGTTTTTGCGTTTTTTACATTTTGATCTGTTAAAGCTAAAGCTAGAACTTCGCTCATTTCTTTTACGTAATGAAAAGTCAAGCCTTCTAAATATTCTGCTTTAATTTCATCAATGTCACTTTTGTTTTCATGACACAAAATGATTTCTTTAATACCAGCTCTTTTCGCAGCTAAGATTTTCTCTTTGATTCCGCCAACTGGTAATACTTTTCCACGAAGCGTAATTTCTCCTGTCATTGCTAAGCTTTTCTTCACTTTCTTTTGAGTTAACAAAGACACTAAAGAAGTTAACATTGCAATACCGGCACTTGGTCCGTCTTTTGGTGTTGCTCCTTCCGGAACGTGTAAATGGATATTGTATTTTTGGAAAAGCTCTACATTTAAACCTAACTTTTTAGCATTAGCTTTAATGTATTCTAAAGCAATTGTAGCCGATTCTTTCATCACGTTTCCAAGATTTCCTGTGATTGTCAATGCTCCTTTTCCTTCAGAAATTAAAGATTCAATAAACAAAATATCACCACCAACACTTGTCCATGCAAGACCTGTTACAACTCCTGCAATATCATTGTTCTCGTATTTATCACGCTCTAATCTTGGTACACCTAAAACGGTTACAATATCTTCGTCAGTTACTTTTTTATTGTATTCTTCCTCCATTGCAACTGCTTTTGCAGCATTACGAATTACCTGAGCAATTTTAGTTTCTAAGTTACGTACACCCGATTCGCGTGTATAACCTTCTACGATTTTCTCTAATTGTTTTTTACCAATTGTCAAATCTTTAGTAGTTAAACCGTGTGCTTCTAATTGTTTTGGAAAAAGGTGTCTTTTTGCAATTTCAACTTTTTCTTCGATTGTATAACCTGACATTTTGATCACTTCCATTCTGTCACGCAATGCCGGCTGAATTGCTGACATATTGTTTGATGTTGCAATAAACATAACTTTTGATAAGTCATAACCCATTTCAAGGAAATTATCATAAAAAGAACTGTTTTGCTCCGGATCTAAAACTTCTAATAAAGCAGAAGATGGATCGCCACTATTTCCGTTTGATAATTTATCAATTTCATCCAGAATGAAAACAGGATTTGAAGTTCCCGCTTTTTTCAAACTCTGAATAATACGGCCTGGCATAGCTCCGATATACGTTTTTCTATGTCCGCGAATCTCCGCTTCGTCACGTAAACCACCTAACGAAATACGTACATATTCACGTCCTAAAGCTTCTGCAACTGAACGCCCAATTGATGTTTTACCAACTCCCGGAGGCCCTGTTAAACATATAATTGGCGATTTCATATCGTTACGAAGTTTCAATACTGCCAAATGTTCAATCATTCTTTTCTTAACTTCTTCAAGTCCAAAATGATCTTTATCTAATATTTTCTGAGCATGTTTCAAGTCGAATTTATCTTTAGAATATTCGCCCCAAGGCAATTCTAAAAACAATTCTAAATAGTTACGCTGAATTCCAAAATCAGGAGATTGTGGATTCATACGTCGCATTTTTGATAATTCTTTTTCGAAATGTTTCTGCGTCTTCTCGTCCCATTTTTTGGTTTTCGCCTTCACTCCCATTTCGTCCATTTCTTCCTCTTGCGAAACCCCTCCCAATTCTTCCTGAATGGTTTTCATTTGCTGATGCAAGAAATATTCGCGTTGTTGCTGGTCTAAATCAAAACGAACTTTTGACTGAATGTCATTCTTTAATTCTAATTTTTGCAACTCTACGTTCATATAACGTAAGGTTTCAAGCGCTCTGTCTTTTAGTCCGTTTATAGATAGCAAACCTTGTTTCTCTTTTACGGATAAATTCATATTAGAAGAAACAAAATTGATCAAAAACGACTGGCTCTCAATATTTTTAATCGCAAAAGTAGCTTCTGACGGGATGTTTGGACTTTCTTTTATAATTTGGATAGCCAATTCTTTAACAGAATCTAAAATAGCTGTAAACTCAGTATCATCTTCTTCCGGACGCTCTTCTGCCACTTCTTTAATAGTTGCAGTAATATAAGGTTCTTCTGAAACTACTTCGTCAATTTCAAAACGTTTTTTTCCTTGTAAAATAACCGTAACATTTCCGTCAGGCATTTTCAAAACGCGCAAAATTCTGGCTACAGTTCCTATTTTATGAATGTCCTCTTTTGATGGATCTTCGTCTTCTTCATTAATTTGCGAAACAACACCAATGATTTTTCCACCGGCATTGGCATCGTTAATTAGCTTAATTGACTTGTCTCTTCCTGCTGAAATTGGAATTACAACTCCCGGAAATAAAACAGTATTGCGTAAAGGCAGAATAGGCAACGAAAGCGGAAGCTCTTCGTTGTTCATTTCTTCTTCGTCCTCTGGAGTTAATAATGGAATTAATTCGGCTTCTGAATCAAATTCTTGAAGTGACAGATTGTCAATCGTAAGTATTTTATGGTTTGACATAATAATATATAAGTCTTTTTGTCATTAAATTTTTAATCCTAACGGTAAACTTAGCCCTACACCCTGCTGTTTTTAGTACAACTTCATTAAGTGTTTGATTTACATGATAGGCGGTAAAAATAGACAATCATTATGCCAAAAGCAAAAAAGAAGGTTTTGAAATGTCAGTTTTGCTATTTTAATTTCTTAAATAAGATTAATTATAAAGCATAAAAAAACCCGAAATGACTTTCGGGTTTTCTACTGAGTTATTTATTTTTTATTTTTTAACAACATAAGTTTTTAAAGAGCTAACTATACTTCCTGAAGTCATTTTTATAACTCCAACATCTTTAGCAACCCAATATTGCACTTCTACAGAATTTGAAGACCCTCCGTCAACTTTAGCTTGCTGAAGCAATTTAAACTTAATAACATCTTTATATGTAACACCGTTTACTGTAGCTGTTGCGCCTTTTTCTAAGATAGTTCCAGTATAATTTACAGTCATCTTTACAGAAGGAACATTTGGCATATTAATGGTTGTTTCCTGAGTAAAATTACCTGTCCAGGTTTTGTTAGCTTCTAAATAATCTTTAAAGAAAATATATTCATAACCAGTTATCTTAGCAGAGAAACCTTCGTAATTATATACGATATCATCCATTTTAAGATAATAATCACCTCCTACTTTTTTAATTGAAGGAGTTGCTGTTCCTGAAATTTCATTTGTAGCTCCGGCAAATTGGTTAAACTTAAAGTAGGTGTCTCCTTTTATACTTTCTGCAGAAATAATTTTCATTGTAATATCTGATCCGTCTTGATTCATAACCCATTGGTTACCAACCGCCGTTGGCCAATAATCTCCGATTGAAGCTTCGGCTTTACTATCATCTCCAGAATCGCTCTGACAAGAATTTAATAAAAATAATGACATACATAATGTCACAAAAACTGTGGTTTTTAATTTTTTCATAGAATAAATTTGTTTTTTGGTGAGGCAAAAATACTACAAAAATTTACAAGTTTTATATTTTTTTTAACAAACAAATTCTTAAGTTACTTTTTACATACAAATGATTAAAAATCAAATATTTACATAAAAATCTTACGACATTTATTACTTTTAAGCTTTTAAAAATAATATCTGAACAAAGTTTGAATACATTTAAATAAAAATATTTTTATCAAAAGTGTAACAAACCAAAAAAAGCAAAGTCATTATAAAAAACTAGCAATCAAAACTTGAACATAACCAATCAAAATATCGAAGAATTAATCGCTCTTTGTAAAGAAAACAATCAAAAGGCCCAATTCGAAGTTTACAATCGTTACTGTAAAGCTATGTACAACGTGGCTTACCGTATTGTGAAGGACGAACATTTTGCACAAGACGTCATGCAAGAAGGCTTTTTGAAAGCATTTACAAAAATTAACGACTACAAACAGGAAGTTGCTTTTGGAGCCTGGCTAAAAAAAATAATTATCAATTACAGTATTGATTTTTATAAAAAAAATAATGCTTTTCAAGTCGAAGATTTGAGCAAAACACTTTATAAAGTAGAAGAAAATGACAGTTTTTTTTCTGAGAATATAGATCTGAATTCGCTTAAAGTGAAACAGGTTCTGGATACCATTTTATCATTAAAAGATAATTATCGTATGGTTTTGACGCTCTTTTATATTGAAGGTTATGATCAGGAAGAAATTAGCGAAATTTTGAATATTAGTTATGCCAATTGTCGAACGACATTAAGCAGAGCTAAAGAGAGTTTACGAAAAAAATTAGAGGAAATATGAAATCGCCATTAAAAACGATTTTGTGCAAACAAAAACAAATAAATAAAAAGGCGATACCATATATCACCTCTGAAAAATAAATTTGAGATATATGAAAAAGGAAAATGACAATTTAGATGAATTATTTAACAAGTTTGAGAATCAATGGGACATTCAGGAAATGAATTCTGACCATCAGGTTGATTTCTTAAATAAACTAAATAAAAAGCAATCCAGAAAGAAATATTGGTTTGTAACGGCTGTTGCGGCTTCAATTGTATTGATGTTAGGAATATCTGTTTTTTATAAAAATGACAAACCAAAAGAATTCAAGTTTGCCTCTAAAGAAACGCAACGAACTGATTCTATCTTCAGTATTTTGATCGACAATGAACTCGTTAAACTAAAAGAGAAAAGTTCGCCTGAAAATGAGCAAATTATTAATGATGCGCTAAAACAAATGAAAGTTTTTGATGCCGATTATGCAAAAATCATAAAAGAGCTTCAAAAGAATGGCGAAAACAAACAAATTATTTACGCCATGATTAGCAATCTGCAAACACGAATCTCTTTTTTGCAAACTGTTTTACAGCGAATTGAAGAAAACGAAAATTTAAAAAACACATCTGATGAGAAAACATTATAACTTACTTATTCTATTCATTTTAATTCCTTTTTTAGGATTTTCAAATGATGATACTTTCATCTCTAAACAAAAAAGTATCAAAAAAACCTACATCGTAAATTCGAATGCAGGAATTGATATCGATAACAAATACGGAAACATTACGGTATCAACCTGGGACGAAGACAAAATTGATCTTGATATCACAATAAAAGTTACAGGCGGAAATGAAAACTGGGTCAACGAACGACTAAACAGTATCGATGTTGATATTACGGCCCTCAAATCATTGGTTTCTGCGGTAACGAACTTAGGAAATTCTTCTTTAAAAAGCAGAGGAAGCAGCAATAGTTTCGAGATTAATTATGTAATAAAAATTCCGAAAAATGGCACTGTAAAACTCGAAAACAAATACGGAAATATCACTACACTAAATTTAGAATCAACTACTGATATTACTTGTAAATACGGAAAAATAAATCTGGGAAGATTAAACGGATCCAGTAATAGAGTACAAATCGAATATTGTCAAAACTCGGTAATTGATTATATCAAAAGCTCAAATATTGAAGCACGTTATTCTGGTTTAAAAATTAACGAATCTGGAAATATAAACCTTGATGCCAATTATAGTGATTTGACTGTTGGAGATAGTCAGAATATTAAATATGATTGTAATTACGGAACTTTAAAGTTTCAGAAAGTCAACTCCTTTTCCGGTTCAGGAAATTATCTGACTATTCAAATCTCTGAAATTTCAAGCAATTTAGCTGCTGACATTACTTATAGCAAATTAAGTGTTGGCACTATAAATGACAAAGCAGGCAATATCAATATCAGCGCAGGTTATTCTGATGTTTCATTGGGATATAGTGCAAATTATGCTTTTGATTTTGACATCGCAACACGATATGGAAGCATTAAAACGGGCGATGATTTAGAAACTTCTGTCAGCGAAAGTAAAAGCAGCAGCAAAAACATAAGTGGTTATCATAAAAGAAAAGGTCAGAATAAAGTTCAGATAAACTCAAATTACGGAAACGTAACATTAATCAAAAAATAATAAACTTAAAAATTTAAAACAATGAAAAAAGTATTACAATTAACAGTTTTTGGTGCATTTTTAGTAGGTTTTATGGCAAATGCACAATCCGAGAAAATATCAGGAAATGGTAAAGTAGTTACAGAAACCAGAACTACATCTGATTATGATGCCATAAAAGTATCGGGCTCTTATGATGTTGATTTAGTGGCAGGAAAAGAAGGCAAAATCACCATTAAAGGTGAAGAAAATATTATTGCAAACATTATTATTGAAGTCGAAGATAATACCTTAAAAGTTTATAGTAAAAAGAATCTAAACTTACGCCCAAGTATAGGGAAAAAGATACAAGTTACAATTCCGTTTGAGAAAATATCTGAGATAAATCTGTCGGGTTCAGGAGATATTCAATCCAAAAATCCAATTAAAAATGATAAGTTCTTAGCAAGATTATCTGGTTCAGGAAACTTTAATTTAGACGTAGATTCTAATTCTTTAGAGCTTAATTTAAGTGGTTCTGGAAATGTACGTTTAAAAGGAACGGCTGACAACTTTACTACGAAACTTTCCGGTTCAGGAGATATTGACGCCGCCCAATTAAAATCTAAAAATGTTGATGTAAACGTTTCAGGATCTGGAAATAGCAGTGTTAATTGTAACGGAAGCTTAACTGCAAGAGTTTCTGGTTCAGGAGATATCAAATACAGCGGAAATCCTGAAAAACGTGATGTAAAAGTTTCTGGCTCAGGAAATATCTCAAAAGCCTAATATTGCTGATAGCTCAATAATAAAAGAATTTTAAACAATCATCTAAATCAAAAATGAACAGAACAATCCTTCTTCTATTATTGAGCTTTTCTATTTCAATCTTTAGTCAGCAAAAACAAAATAGTTTATCAGAACAGGAAATTTTTTCGATAATTGACAAAAATGCTAATCTCTTATTAAAAGACTCAAAAGCAAATTCTGTTTCAATCGCTGTTGTCTGTAAGGATAAAATTTATACCAGACATTATGGCGAAATTGACAAAGGGAAAGGCAATAAGGCCAATGATAACACCTTGTTTGAAATAGCTTCTGTTACAAAAGTCTTTACAGGAACTCTGGTTGCTAATGCTGTTTTAGAAGGAAAAATTAAACTTGACGACGATATTAGAATATACTTAAAAGAACCTTTTTCTAATTTAGAATACAAAGGAAATCCAATACGAATCAAGGATTTGCTAACACATAGAAGTGGTATTTTAACTCCTTTTCCGGATACTAAAGAAATTCGCCAAAAGTATAGCCCTGATAGTTTTTTAGTTCATAAAAACAGATTAGATAAATTGTATACAAAAAAAGATTTTTTCAATGCTTTAAGAAATGTAAAAGTTGATTCTCTGCCAGGTACAACTTTTAAATATGGAGCTTTAGGACCTGAGTTATGTGCAACTATTCTTGAAAATGTTTATAAAGAAAAATATGAAGATTTATTACATAAGACCTTTTTGGCTAAGTTGAAAATGAATTCGACAAAAATCAAATTGGGCAAAAATGATGTTGTCGCAAATGGCTATAATGAAAGTGGTTTATTAATGACTCCGCTATCGAGTAATCTTTGGGGCGCATCAAAAATTCTTAAAACTACTCTTGGTGATCTCACAAAATTTATCAAGTTTGAATTGGATCCTAATAACAAAATAGTGCTCAAATCTCACGACAAAATATACTCAAATCCTGATATGGGTTATTTCTGGGAGATTCAAACAGATCCTAATGGAAATACCGTCTACGCAAAAGACGGTGGCTCAAATGGCACACAAAACATCCTGAAAATCTACCCTAAAAATAATATGGGTTTTATAATTCTAATGAACCAAAGTGATAAAAATTCAGGCACTTATCTAGAATCAGCTTCAAACAATTTATTTAGTAATTTAAATGTTTTAAGTTCAAATTCTGAACAATAAATCAATTCAATTTTTTAAAAACTAAAAAATGAGACGGACAATACTTATTATCCTTCTGGCATTTTCTTGTGCCTTATCTTTTGCGCAGAAAACTGTAAGCCGAAACACTTCTGCCAACGAAAATATTTCTCTTGAAGGCTTAAAAAACAGCACTTCGGCTGTGATGTTACAATATAACCTTAAAGGTTTAAGTGTTGCTGTATTTGAAAATTATAAAATAATCTGGACCAATCAATGGGGAATAAAAGCTTCTGATTCTGATGAAAAAATAGATCAAAATACAGCATTTTCTACTGCTTCGATTTCAAAACCGATAACAGCAATTGTTTGTGCAATGCTGGAAGAAAAAGGATTAATCAATCTTGATGATCCTATTGAAAACTATCTTAAAAGATGGAAACTTCCGGAAAGTAATTTTACCAAAGGTACTAAAGTAACCTGGAAACAACTCTTATCGCACACGGCAGGAACAAGTCAGGGTGGTTTTGAAGATTATTATCAGGGAGATTCTATACCAACTATTGTAGAAAGTTTGCAAGGAAAGCTATTGCCAAGATCCAAGAAGCCAATCGAATTTCTTTTTAAACCCGGAACAAACTGGGAATATAGCGGTGGTGGTTATGTAATTATTCAATGCGCGCTTGAAGATCATTTAAAGAAACCATTGGCTCAAATTGTAAAAGAAACTCTTCTTGATCCTTTACAATTGCAAAACTCAACTATGGTGCAGCCTAACGAAAAAGGTTTCTTAACCAATATTGCTAAAGTACACAACAACAAAGGCGAAATCATTAAAACCGGAATACCAATTACTCCTCAGGTTTCGCCATCTGGCCTGTGGTCTACTCCTACTGATTTAGCTTTGATTGCAATCGAAATGCAAAAAGCATTATCAGGAAAAGAAAACAAAATTATCTCGACAACTGTTGCTAAAAAAGTAACTGATATTACGACGATGGATGGCTCTCGCGGTTGGAGTTATGGCTTGCAGCGAAGTATTGGTTTTGGAAATCAGGAATGGTTCTCACATGATGGTTCAAACACCGGAACTGGCGGTGATTTATTGGCAACAATGAAAAATGGTAACGGAATTGCAGTTCTGGCAAATGGAGACAAGCCCAATCGTTTGCCTGTAATGTGTTATTTGGAAAAAGAAATCATTACTAAACTGCATTGGAATAAACCAATTAATGAGTTATCAAACCAACAAATTCCAAATATATTAAAAGAAGCTATAAAAGGATATTATACTGAAATTCTATATGGTTACAATAGATTAGGTGTGACTAAAATCTTTGAAGAAAACAATCATTTATATCTTAATTCACCCTATTTAAAAGATAATTATAATTCTGAAAAAAATGAAATGTATTACGTTGGCAACAACTCTTTTAGAATAGATAATTACCCAAATATTATACGATTTAATCTGGATAAAAATGAACTCAAAGGACTAACTATTTCCAGACCAAAGTACACTACAAAAAAACTAGTGCTTACATTAGATCAAATAAGAACGCCGCAAACTCAATTAATTGAAATCTTTAGCGAGAATAGTTTTGAAACAGCGGTAAGTCAATTCAAAAAATTAAGATTAAAATACCCTGATTATAATTTTGAAGAAAATCTGAACACTTTGGGATATAGCTACTTAAATAAAAAACAAACTGATATTTCTATTCAAATTTTCATACTCAATTGTTCAGAGTATTCACAATCTGCAAATGCTTATGATAGTTTGGGTGAGATTTATGAAACTATTGGAAAATTAGAGCTTGCAAAACAGAACTATCAAAAATCATTAGACTTAAATCCAAAAAATGAAAATGCAAAGCAAATGATTTCAAAAATCAATGCTCAGCTTTAATTAAATAAGATTTCAGATACTAAATAAAGGCACTTTTAAAGTGCCTTTTTATGTACTCGTCTCAATAAGAAAATTGATGTAACAAAGAAAACTGCTAAAATTACAATTGCTGCACGCGGGCTTCCGGTAATTTGATCAATGATACCGTAAACACACATACCAATTACGATTCCGATTTTTTCTGCAACATCATAAAAACTAAAAAATGAGGCTGTATCCTCAGTTTCTGGCAATAACTTAGAATAAGTAGAACGTGACAAAGCCTGAATTCCTCCCATTACAAATCCTGCAACAGTTGCCATCACGTAAAAATGCATTGGCAAAGTAATAAAGTATGCCAGAGCACAAAACACGGCCCAAATTGCATTAATAACAATTAAAGTTGGGATATTTCCGAATTTTGCAGAAGCTCTTGAAGTTAGTACAGCACCAATAACTGCCACTAATTGTATAATCAAAATACAAATAATTAATCCAATAGTTCCTTCTTCTTTAGATGACCATTGAATTTCCTGAGCTCCAAAATAAGTTGCAACAAGCATAACGGTTTGTACTGCCATACTTGAAACAAAGAATCCACCTAAATATCTTTTTAATGGAATATTTTTATTCAATAATGCCCAAACTTTCTTTAGTTCTTTGAAGCCATTAAATACAACCGACTTTGTTAGTTTTTCGCCGTTTTCTTTGTTTCCTTTTGGCAAATAAAAATAGGTATATTGACTAAATAATACCCACCAAACACCTACCATTATAAAAGAATAACGCATTGCTTTCATTGCTGCTTCTCCTTCTGTACCAGTGATCCCAAAAAGTTTTGGTTTCATAATCATCGCTAAATTGATAATTAATAAAATTACACTTCCAATATATCCTAAAGAATATCCTTTGGCGCTAATTTTATCTTGCTGCTCTTCAAATGCAATATCCGGCAGATAAGAATTATAAAAAACCAAGCTTCCCCAATATCCTATTAAACCTAAGAAATAAAAAGCCAACCCGATATAAATATCATCAAGATCAAACCAATATAATCCCATACAGGACAAAGCTCCCAAATAGCAGAAAAATTTCATGAATGCCTTTTTATTTCCAACATAATCGGCTATTCCTGATAGTAAAGGAGAAATAAAAGAAACAACTAAGAAGGCAAAAGCTGTTATAAAACTAATTAATGCAGAGTTTTTAAGATGCATCCCAAAAACATCAATATAATGATCACGTTTAGAAAATAAAGCTTCATAAAAAATAGGAAATACTGCCGAAGCAATGGTAAGGGTGTAAACTGAATTTGCCCAATCATAAAATGCCCAGGCATTTAATAATTTTTTATCTCCTTTTTGTAGGTTTTTCATAGAAATGGTTTTGTTAATGCGCTACGAATTTATCTAATTTTTATCATAATCAGATATATTTTGAAAAATTCCTGTATTAATAAATTATGAACAATCCAGAAACTACAGTGTATTATATTGAAACAAAAAAAGCTACTCTAAAAAGAATAGCTTTTGTGATTATATCGATTAAATATCTTTATTTAATAACACCAACTTTAAGTGCTGTAGCTTTCGCATCTGGAATTAACGATTTTAAATTCGCAATTCTTGTAGCATCAGAAGGGTGTGTGCTCATAAACTCTGGCGTTCCTGCAGCTCCTGAATTGGCAGACATTCTGGTCCAGAATGCAATTGCATCATCTGGGTTATAACCTGCGATTGCCATTAATGTTAATCCTATTTTATCCGCTTCACTTTCGTTGCTTCTACTAAACGGAAGCATCACTCCTACTTCTGTACCCATTCCGTAAGCTTGAGAAAATATTTCTTTGGTTTGTGCTGATTTACTGCTTGTAGCAGCATCCAAAACAGCACCTCCTATTGATTGCAATTGTGCTGCACTCATTCTTTGTGCACCGTGATTGGCTAATGCATGTGAAACTTCATGTCCCATAACGGTAGCTAATCCTGATTCGTTTTGAGTTATTGGTAAAATTCCGGAATAAACAACAATTTTTCCGCCTGGAAGACACCATGCATTTACTTCTTTGTTATCTACAAGTTTATATTCCCAACGATAATCTTTCAAATACTGTGACTGACCTAAATAAGTGAGATATCTTTCAGCAGCAGCTTTAATTTTTGATCCTACCAAATCAACTCTTTTTGCATCAGCAGTTCCTGTAATAACTTTATTCTCCGTTAAAAAAGTACTGTATTGTTGAAATGAGGTAGGAAATAGTTCACTGTTTGAAACAAAGTTTAAACTCTGTTTTCCTGTAATTGGATTCGTTGCGCATCCAGCCAAAACAACGGCAAATAATCCTAATATTAAATGTTTTTTCATGATTTTGATATTTTACAACGCACAAAAATACAATTATTATTACATCTTGTTTTATATAATTTTCTTAAAATTTATCAGAATTTACTTATTCTCCAATAATATGTAGTTCTGTAAACTCTTTATCAACAATTAAGAAATGATTTTCATCAAAAGCAATTTTGTCAAAGGCTATATTTTCATTGTCAATTTCAATTTCTGTAACTTTAAACGGCAAACCAATCAAGTTAATTTTATACTTGCTATAGGGCGTATCGTATTTTCCTTCTTTATGCAATTGTACTATTAATTCTTTCTCTTTTCCCACTGCCGTGAAAGATAAAAAGCTATAACGTCCTTTTTTGTAATCGTAACCATCCTGAGCATCTTCGTAAACTACTGATTTCTCTTTTCCGTTTTTAAAATATAAATCAAGCACTAATTCATCAAACTCAAGTTCGCCTACATATTGCTGTACAGGATATTTTGGAATTATCGCTCCTGCTTTTACAAAAACCGGAATCTCATCAAATTTGGTATCTACCCAAACTTCTCTTCCTCCTGTTGCAAATTCATTTGTCCAATAGTTATACCACTCACCTCTTGGTATATACATACGTCTACCTACAGCATTAGGTTCAAGAATTGGACATACTAAAATCTGGTTTCCAAAGATAAATTCATCATTACGATAATGCGTTTGAGTATCATCCTGATCATAATAAACCAATGGTTTCAACATCGGGATTCCTTCTTCAATGTACTGCCAGAACATCGTATATAAATAAGGCAATAACTGGTAGCGAAGACTCACAAATTTGCGTGTAATATTGATCACTTCTTCATCAAAAGCCCAAGGTTCCTGATTGCCATGATCTCCCGAAGAATGCGTTCTGCAAAACGGATGAAAAACACCCAATTGAATCCAACGCGCATATAATTCTCCTGTTGGCTGTTCAGCAAAACCTCCAATATCAGAACCTGTAAAACCCATTCCGGAAATACACATTCTCTGTACCTGAATATTGGCAATCCATAAATGCTCCCAGGTTGCAACGTTATCACCTGTCCAGGACGATGTATAGCGCTGAGCTCCTGAATAAGCAGATCTTGTTATTACAAATGGGCGTTTGGGATATGCAAATCGCTTTACACCATGATAAGTCGCCCTTGCCATTTGTGTTCCGTAGATATTATGCGCTTTTCTATGGCTGCAAGGATTTCCGTCGTAAATATGGCGAACATCCATTGGGAAGGTTTTATTTGGAACCTCCATAACAGCAGGTTCATTCATATCATTCCAAACTCCTTTTACACCAATGTCTGAAATTAATTCTTTAAATAAGCCCGCCCACCATTCTCTAACTACGGGATTTGTATAATCTGGGAAATTACATTCGCCTGGCCAAACTTTACCTTTCATATAGGGACCGTCGGCTCTTTTGCAGAAATAATCTTTCTCTAAAGCTTCTTTATAAACCCAGTAATCTTTATCAATTTTAATTCCCGGATCGATGATTACAACCGTTTTAAAACCGTCTTCGGCCAGTTCTGCAACCATTCGTTTTGGATCGGGAAAATACTCTTTATTCCAGGTAAAACATCGGAAACCTTCCATATAATCAATGTCCAAATAAATGGCATCGCAAGGAATTTTCAATTCTCGGAATTTTGAAGTAATTTCTTTTACTTTACTTTCCGGATAATAACTCCATTTACATTGATGATATCCCAGAACCCAAAGTGGCGGTAATTCTGGCTTACCTGTTAAATCTGTATAAGTTGTTACCACATCCTGCATTTGTGGCCCGTAAATAAAGTAGTAATTCATCTCGCCGCCTTCAGCCCAAAAGCTGGTGACATTTCTTCTTTCCTGACAAAAATCAAAGAAAGTCCTAAAAGTATTATCAAAGAAAATCCCGTAAGATTGCTTGTTGTGTAACCCAATATAAAACGGAACTACTTTGTATAAAGGATCTTGTTCTTTTTGGTAAGCATATTGATCGGTAGCAAAATTTTCTAATCTTTTGCCTTTCAAATTCATCTGAGTAGCTTTGTCGCCAAGACCGTAAAAACATTCTCCATCTTTAGAAGATTTACTCATTTTTACGATATTTCCGCCATATTCATAACTTTCTTCCCAATGAAAACCAAGTTCATCTTCGAGAATCAAAAGATCGTTTAAATCGTAAATAGAGAGACGAAGATCTACTTTTTGAATTTTGCATTTGACTTTACTGGTTCTAATCAAAAAATACGTTTCCTCTTCAGTAAGTTCTAAGAAATTATAACCGTGAAGCTGTGTTTTATCAATTGCATACGAAAAGTCGTTGCTAAAATATCCTTTTGTAGTAAAACGAAAACGAATTAGACTATCTCTGAGAATAGTGACTTTTAAGATTACTTTATTGTCAGTATGAAAAAAGATAGAATCGCCTTCATGATCAAATGAGACAATTTTTGATGGGTATAAATCGCCTTTATATTCTAATGATGTATTTGTAATCATATCGCTAATGAATTAATTATATAAAACTAATCTTCATTTCAAACATACAAAAAAACTTGGTAAACCCCTATGAATAAAAGGATTATTCACGAAAACGTTTTTTCTGAATGAGTACTAAATAACGGCTTGAAAAATCACCAATTCGATAATTTAAGAACGCTAAACTGATAAAACGGCATTCTACAAATTAATCTCCATCTTTCTATACAAACGAATAAACGGTAACGCTTAAAGCAGGCAAAGTTAATTCGACCGAAAAATCCCTGCCATCATAAGGAGTAGCTTCTATTTTTACTGATTTAGAGCTTCCAGCACCGCTTCCGCCGTAAATTGTTGCATCACTATTAAATATTTCTTCCAATTTACCTTTTTGCGAAATTCCAATTCTGTAATTTTCTCTTACCACTTGCGTAAAATTACAAACTACCACTAGATTTTCATTCGGATTATTTCCTTTTCGGATATAAGATAAAACAGCGTTTTGATGATCTGAGTAATTAATCCACTCGAAACCTTCTCCTGTAAATTGTTTTTCATACAATGCAGGACGGGATTTATATAACTGATTCAAATCTGTGATAACTTTTTTAATTCCGGAATGATAATCATATTGTAATAAATGCCAATCTAAACTCTTCTCAAAATTCCATTCGTCACTTTGTCCAAATTCAGATCCCATAAACAATAATTTAGTTCCCGGATGCGTAAACATATAACCATAAAGCAATCTTAGATTAGCAAATTTTTGCCATTCGTCACCCGGCATTTTATTGGCAATAGATTTCTTTCCGTAAACCACTTCGTCGTGAGAAAATGGCAACATAAAATTCTCGGTAAAAGCGTACGTCATCGAGAAAGTTAAATCGTTCTGATGGTATTTTCTATAAACCGTTTCTTTCTGAAAATATTTTAAAGTATCGTGCATCCAGCCCATCATCCATTTCATTCCAAAACCTAAACCACCAGTAAAAGTAGGTCTTGAAACCATAGGAAAAGAAGTACTTTCTTCAGCAATGGTTTGAACTCCATCAAAATTAGCGTAGATTACCTCATTGAATTCTTTAAGGAAACTTATGGTTTCAAGATTTTCTCTTCCGCCATAAATATTAGGTTCCCATTCGCCATCATTACGAGAATAATCAAGATATAACATCGAAGCAACGGCATCAACTCTCAATCCATCGGCATGATATTGCTGAAGCCAAAAAACAGCGTTACTTATTAAAAAAGCACGAACTTCATTTCGTCCGTAATTAAAAACCAAACTTTTCCAATCCGGATGATATCCTTTACGGCGATCCGGATGTTCGTATAAGTTAGATCCATCAAAGAAACCTAAACCATGTGCATCATCAGGAAAATGCGACGGAACCCAATCTAAAATTACCCCAATTCCAGACTGATGTAATTTATCGACCAAGACCATAAAATCCTGTGGTTTCCCAAAACGAGACGTTGGTGCAAAATATCCCGTCAATTGATAACCCCATGAAGGATCGTAAGGATACTCCATGATTGGCATAAATTCTACGTGCGTAAAACCTGTTTCCTTAACATATTTTACTAAATCGTCTGCCAGTTCCAAATAAGTTAAAAAACGATTATTTTCGGCACGTTTCCAAGAACCTAAATGCACTTCATAAACCGAATAAGGTTTATCGAGAGCATTATTCTCCTGACGATTCTGCATCCAATTTTCGTCTTTCCAATTATAATCCAAATCCCAAACGACAGAAGCTGTATGAGGTGGTTTTTCGCAATATAAAGCAAACGGATCTGCCTTTTCGGTTACGATTCCGTTTATATTAGATTGAATTTTATATTTATAAAGCGCTCCTTTTGTAATTTCAGGAATAAACCCTTCCCATATACCTGAGGAATCCCAACGCACTTGCAATAAATGCTCGCCTTGTGTCCAATAATTAAAATCACCAACTACCGAAACAGATTGAGCCGTTGGAGCCCAAACTGCAAAGTAAACGCCTTTTACTCCGTTAACTTCAACTAAATGCGCTCCTAACTTTTCGTATAATCTGAAGTGTTTTCCGGCTTTGAATAAATCAATATCAAAATCAGTAAATAGAGAATGCGTGATAACTTTATTCATGTTTGTTTTTTATAATTGGAATTTGGCATTTTTTTATTGGAATTTCTTTCAAATTTTATTCTATTCTAAAATTATCCGAGAGAATAGCTCCTTTTTTAATCACAACAATTCCGTCTTTTATACTGTATAATTCGTTTGTAAAATTATCCAAATGCTTTCCTCCCGCAATATGAACGTTGTTTCCTATTCTAACATTTTTGTCCACCAAAGCATTTTGTATAAAGCAATTTTCGCCTATTCCCACATGAATTTTATTGATACTTGCTTCATGATTCAATTCATCAAGATCCTGATAAAAATCGTTCCCCATCACGTAGCAGTTTTCAAGAACAGTACCTGCACCTATTCTGGAACGAATACCTATTACCGAACTTTTGATTTCTTTTGCATTGATAATACAACCCTCCGAAATTAAGGACTGATTTATAATTGAATTTCTAAACTTAGAAGGAGGTAATAGTCTTGGTCTTGTAAAGATTTTATTGTCGTTATCAAACAAATTAAACTCCGGAATATCTGCCGTTAAACCAATATTTGCTTCAAAGAATGATTCAATATTTCCGATATCTGTCCAATATCCTTCATATTGATAACTCAAAATCTTATGTTTTCCAACGGCCTGCGGAATGATTTCTTTTCCAAAATCCTTCGTTTCCGGATCTGCCATTAAATCTTCTAATAATTGACGGTTAAAAATATAGATTCCCATTGAAGCTAAATATTTTTTACCTTTTTCCTGCATTTGCTCGCTAACTTCAGATTCCCATTCCGGTAAAAGTGATGCATCAGGTTTCTCAATAAAAGCTTCTATACAACTTTCGTGATTAGTCTTCAAGATTCCAAATTCCGGCGCATCTTTAGCATTTACAGGCAAAGTAGCAATCGAAATTTCAGCATCTGCGGCAATGTGAGCTTCCAGCATTTCGTTAAAATCCATCTGATATAACTGATCGCCAGATAAAATTAAAGCATGATCGAATTCGTGTTTCAAAAAATGTGACATACATTGTCGAACAGCATCAGCAGTTCCCTGAAACCACGTTGGATTATCCGGAGTTTGTTCTGCTGCCAAAATATCAACAAATGACTGGCTGAAAATGCTAAAATTGAAGGTATTTTTGATATGTGCATTCAAAGATGCTGAGTTGAACTGTGTCAAAACAAATATTTTAAAAATATCAGAATTGATACAATTTGAAATTGGAATATCAACCAATCGGTATTTTCCACCAATTGGTACAGCTGGTTTTGATCTTGTTTCTGTTAACGGAAACAAACGTGATCCTTGTCCTCCTCCTAAAATAATAGCAACTACATTTTTCTTTTTAAATTTCATTTTTCTCAATTATTAGGTTGTATATCTCGATATATTCTTGGCAAACTCTCTCCCAGGAATGATCTGTTGCCATTCCCTTCTTTACAATTTTATTGAAACTTATTTTATCGTCATACAACTTGATAGCACGATTTATAGAATAACAAATATCACCAACAGAAGCCTGATCATGGCATATTCCGTTTCCATTATCACCAAAGTCAACGACAGTATCACGCAAACCTCCGGTTCTTCTCACAATCGGAACCGTTCCGTAACGCAAAGCATACATTTGATTCAACCCGCAAGGCTCCACTCTTGAAGGCATTAAAATATAATCTGATCCTGCATAAATCAAATGGGCTAATTCTTCGTTATAACCAATAAAAACATTGTAATTACCATTATAATCGTTTCGCAATTGTAACAATTGTTCTTCAATAATGGAATTTCCAGATCCTAAAATCAGAATATTGATATTGTCGAAATTTTCAGATAAAGCCAATGCTGAAGCCTGAGGTAATAAATCTCCTCCCTTTTCTTCAAACAAACGACCAATAAAACTAAATAAAGGCTTATTGGGATCTAATTCAAATTGCTCACACAGCTTTTCTTTATTCATCTGTTTTCCATGTTCAAAAGTTTCAATCGAATAATTTTCGGCAATCATCGTATCTTTCCAAGGATCCCAAACCTCAATATCAATTCCGTTCAAAATTCCTCTTGATTTAAATCGAACAGAATTAAACAATACTTCCAATCCATTAGCTGAGATATTTATTTCGTTTAAATAACTTGGAGAAACAGTTGTAACAGCGTGAGCGCATTTAATTCCAACGGCTAAAGAATTTAAAGAATTATTCCATTCTAAAAATCCAACATGAATCAAATCAAATTCCGGTAAATAATGAAGTTTGTCAAAACCAAACCAACCCTGATATAGGCCATTATGAATTGTAATAACCGTTTTTACAGCACTTAACTTTTCATATTTATGAGCATATTTTATCATGAACGGAATTACTCCTGTATGGTGATCATGACAATTTATAACATCCGGAACTGTTTTACGTGCTAAAAACCAATCTAAAGTTGCTATTTGAAAAGATAAAAAACGCTCTATGTCATCTTCATATCCATATACATTTGAGCGATTAAACAATTCATTAATTTCTATCAGATACAATTCATAACCAAGCTTATTAGTTGTTTCTTTTAAAACGCTAAACGGAAAATTAAAGTTTCCCAATTTAACGCTACCCCAATGAACACATTCAAAATCGTTCTCCTGTCTAAATTTTGTATCATAACAAGGCACTACAACCCTAACCTGATGACCTGCGTTGGTTTGATATTTAGGCAAAGCGCCAACTACATCTGCCAATCCGCCAACCTTTGCCATTGGGTAACATTCTGCACTGATATGAAATATTTCCATTCTAAAATTTTATAAACGTATTAAACAGTAATTTGTGAATTATTTTTTTCAGTAAACATTCATTAATGTACTACTTTTATGTTTTTTAAATTTAGGAAAAAATAAGCACAATTCCTCCCTCAAATAAAATTTATTGATATGACAAAAAAGACAAATAATCCTATTAAATCATTAGAAATTCCGCAGTTTATAATTATATCCTGCAAAATTTGTGCTTTTATTTCAACCAAATTGGTTACATCATACGCAGCAAGACTATTTACCACACCAATAAAACATAAAATTCCCAAACGTGAGTTTGAGATGGATCAAAAAAGCATTCAGGAAACAGTTTATGTTCCGGTAATTAATCAAAGCGTTGTGACCTATCACTACGGACAAAGCGACCGAAAAATTTTGCTAGTTCATGGCTGGTCAGGACGTGGTACGCAATTATTTAAAATAGCCGACGAACTTTTAAAAAATGGATATTCGACTGTTAGTTTTGACGCTCCGGCACATGGAAAATCAAAAGGAAAAATGACCATAATGTCTGAGTTTATTGCTTCTATTCTGGAAATTGACAAAAAATATGGTCCATTTGAAATCGCAATCGGACATTCACTAGGCGGAATGTCAGTTTTAAATGCAATAAAAGATGAGCTTAAGGTAAATAAAGCCATAGTAATAGGAAGTGGAGATATTGTTCAGGATATAATAGATGATTTTATCTTGAAACTTGGTCTAAAACAAGAAATAAGTGAACGTCTTCGCAACCATTTTGAAGCTAAATACCAAGTAAAAATGGATGATTTTTCGGCTTATAAAGCAGCTCAGAAAGTAAAAATTCCAGTTTTAGTTATTCATGATAATGATGATCCTGAAGTTTCGGTCAAAGCCGGAATTCATATTCACAAACAACTCGAAAACGGAACTTTATTTCTAACAGATGGATTAGGACACAGAAAAATACTTGGAAATCAAAATGTTATTAAAAAAGCACTAGATTTCATCAAAACTAACTAATTTTGTGACAGTTACGATTTTAGTTATTTAATTCTAAAGAAAATAAAAATGGATTTATTTGGAGAAACATCTAATTGGGAAACAAAACTTGCACCAATATTAGAGAAATATAAAGGAAAAAGACATCCTCTGGAATATCAAAATATTTATCAATTATTGGTAATGGTTGTTTTATCTGCTCAGGATTCTGATGCTAATATTAATAAAATTGCACCTGTTTTATTTGAAAAATATCCCACTTTAAACCGTTTATCCAAAGCTGATTCGGAGACATTTATTCCTTATATCAGTAAAGTTCGAAATTATCCAACAAAAGCACAATGGCTTTTGGAAATTGCCAAAACGATCCAGAATGATGAAGATATTCCTTTAAACATGAAGGATTTGACAGCGTTAAAAGGTATCGGAAGAAAATCCGCCAATGTAATTCTAAGAGAAACTCATAAACCTGCCGAAGGTATTATTGCCGATTTACACGTAATTCGCGTAGCGCCAAGAATTGGAATAATAAAAGATAGTAAAGATGGAATCAAAGCCGAAAAAGATCTTATGCAAGTTCTGCCAAAAAATATCTGGTCTGAAATTGGAATGGCAATTTCTTTCCTGGGCCGAGAAACCTGTAGACCAAAACCAAAATGCGAAGAATGTCTAATTGCAGACTCTTGCCATTATTATCTAACAGAAGTGATTTAAAATATTATTTTCTTCTGGTATCAATCAGATAAATAATCTTCCACGTGTCTTTTTCTTTAAACAAAGTAAAAGTATTTACTCCAGAATGACTTAGTTTATCATTCAAATAAAACTCATATGGTGCCCAAACGTGCGCCATACTCCCGTCTATTTGAATATTATAACTTAAAACCTTTTCGTTGAATTTCAAATTAGATGGAATTGTAGCAATTGATTTATAAAATTCCTTCGCCGTTTCATCAGATAATTTATTCCCCTTAGTTTTACTTTCGCTAATAGATTGCAAAATAATCTTATCAAAACATACTGATTTCAGTTTAATCGTATCTTTTTGATGAAATCCTTGAAAAAAAGATTCAATAGTTTTCTGTACTTCCTGCTGTTGTGCATTTGAGGCTAATCCAACCAATAGTAAAGCTAATACAACATATATTTTCATAAAAAATCAGATTAAAATTTACAATTAAACATCAAATTGACTCAAATGGTGCTCCAGATGTTTACTAAACATATTATTCCATTCTCCAGAACTCAATTTACCAAAAGAAAGAGATTCTTTTCCGTCAAATTCCTTTTCTCCCAGTTCTTGCGTTTTACTAATATAAGCAATTAACCGATCCTTTTCGATATCAAAATTACGATCACCTTTAATTATAAACTGTGGTGCTGTCCCATTATTTCTAGCGTATGACTTATCATCGACAACTTTATTCTTTACAAGCGATTTTAAAATGAACCTCATTAAAACGTTGGGCTTAGGATGAATATTATCATAGACCATTTCGTAAGATACATTACAATGCGCCAGCATTTGAGAAACATTCATTTTTCCCCAAAGCCCCTTTGAATCCGGACTAAGTTTATTAATTCGATTTATAAAATCATCACAAATCTCTTTATCAAAAATATTTTTCATAATGTGGTTGACTTTTAAATTTTGGTAATTATAGAGGAGCAAAAATATAAAATATTAGATATAAAGAGGATTTTACTAGTAAATTAATTACAAATAATCCTGATTATAGCGTTTCCCTCCGGGTCGGGCTGTCCGCTAAATCTTTTGTGATAGAGGTTTCAGTATTTCGAGAAGTTTTGAGTATCACAAAAGGACATCGCTTCCATCCCTAACGCGCTTTATGGTAAAAAGAGCTTACTGTTGCAAAAAGAAAGATAATAACAAACAGCTTTGCGCACTTTGCGGTTAAACTA
>NZ_JAJMOX010000049.1 GCF_020991455.1 Flavobacterium sp. JAS | reverse complement strand
GCATTCCAATTATTATTAAATACTTTTATCTTATGGCCTCTAATTAGTGGCAGGAAAATACTGGTAACTGTCAAATCAAAAGATAAGGAACTAAACAAACCAAAGTCACCTTGCTGCTGGTTCTCAAAATAAAAATCCGAACACCACTTCAGGTAATTATATAAGTTTTTATTCTCGATCATAACTCCCTTAGGCTGACCTGTAGATCCTGAGGTATAAATCACATATGCTAAATCATCAGCTCCAATGATAGCGTTCAGGTTTTCCTTTGAAAACTTATCCTGAACCTGTGCAAAATTGTCTAAAATATTCTCATCAATAACGGCTTTACAGCTACTATCCTGTTCAATATACTCGATACGCTCTTGCGGGTAATTAACATCTATAGGAACATAAGCTGCTCCTGATTTTAGTATGCCCAGGATTGCTACAATCATGTTCTCACTTCTATCGAGCTTTATCCCTATCAGATCATCGGGTTTAATTGCATAATTCTCTCTTAAATAAAAAGCCAGTTGATTGGATTTTTCGTTAAGTTCCTGATACGTTAGTTTTGTTTCTTCAAAAACAACGGCAATATTATTTGGTGTTTCTCTAACCTGCTCTTCAAATAAATCAATGAAGGTTTTATCATCAGGGTAAGAAGTATCTGTGTCATTGAATTTAACCAATAACTCCTTTTCTTCTTCCGGGGTTAAATAATCAAGACTGTTTAAAGCGCTGGATTTATGAACACTAAACGCTTTTACCAGATTAAAAACATGATGGGTAATTCTTTTAATAAGCTGCGT
>NZ_JAJMOX010000048.1 GCF_020991455.1 Flavobacterium sp. JAS | reverse complement strand
GTATTGATTTCTGATAAGGTCTTCTCCATCTACTCCAGGCAAAGCTTTACGGTCTATCTTTCCATTTGGGGTAAGAGGTAATTCATCCAGTTCTACGTAAAACGCCGGAACCATATAATCGGGTAGTTTGCCTTGTAGAAAACTTCTCAGTTCTGATTTGTCAACGCTTTCTGAAGCTGTAAAATAAGCGATCAGGACTTTTCCTTCATTGGATTCTTTTGCCTCTACCACCACTTGTTTTAAATCACATTCATATTGCAAAATGGCATACTCAATCTCACCTAGCTCGATGCGGAATCCGCGAATCTTAACCTGATGGTCTTTTCTGCCCATAAACTCAATGTTGCCATCAGAAAGCCAGCGGCCCAAATCGCCCGTATCGTACATTCTTTCTCCCTCGATAAAAGGATTAGCAATGAATTTTTCGTGCGTAAGCTCTGGCTTGTTCAAATACCCACGGGCTACTCCTGCCCCTGATATAAACAGCTTTCCTGGGGTTCCTATCGGAACAATCTGCAGTGAATCATCTAAGATGTAAATCTGGGTGTTAGAAATAGGTTTACCAATAGGAATAACTCTTTTCTCTACAGCATTTCCTGTTGATTGATAAACAGATACACAAACGGCGCACTCTGTAGGACCATAAGCATTGTAATACGCGATTCCTGATGCTGTAACTCTCAGGGCTGTACCGGGATCAGCTGATTCTCCGGCAGTAATAATACATCTTAGTCCTGAGATATCTTCATTGCTTAATAAAGCTAAATAACTCGGAGGAAAAGTTACAACTGTTGATTGCGTTTGTTTTAGAAATT
>NZ_JAJMOX010000047.1 GCF_020991455.1 Flavobacterium sp. JAS | reverse complement strand
AGAATGGTACTTTGGTGAGAATGTCCTGAACTTCTTCACTTCTTAATTCAAATGTATCTTCTGCCATGATTTAATTTCCTAATTGTAATTGATTTCGAACCAATTCAAAATAATTTCCTTTTTGTTGCACTAAAGCGGAGTGACTTCCAATTTCAATGATTTTTCCTTTATCCAAAACCACAATCTGATCTGCATTCATAACCGTACTGAGTCGGTGCGCAATAACGACCACGGTTTTATCTTTGAAGAAAATATCGAGTTTTCGCATAATTTCTTTTTCATTATTGGCATCCAAAGCCGAGGTAGCTTCATCAAAAAACAATATTTCCGGATTTTTATAAACGGCTCTGGCGATCAATAATCGCTGTTTTTGCCCGGTACTCATTCCGGTTCCCTCAGCACCAATTTTTGTGTTATAACCTAGTGGTAAACCGGTTATATATTCTTTTATATTGGCAACATCTGCGGCATAAACCAATCGTTCTTTATCTACTTTGTCAACTCCAATGGCTATATTATTAGCAATGGTATCGCTAAAAATAAAACCTTCCTGCATAACAGCACCAATATTAGATCTCCAGGCTTTTTGCGAAATGTTTTTCAATTGTGTACTCCCAATATTAATTTCCCCTTTTTCTGGTTCATAAAATTTAAGAAGTAATTTCATGAGTGTTGTTTTTCCGCTTCCGCTAACGCCTACTATTGCAGTTACTTTATTAGCCGGAATTATTAAACTCAAATTGTCTAAAACCGGGATATCAGAACCTAAATAACGATACGAAAGATTCTTTATATCAATATCAGAATCATACGGAACTTCATTCGTTTGGTGAAC
>NZ_JAJMOX010000046.1 GCF_020991455.1 Flavobacterium sp. JAS | reverse complement strand
TTTAACTTGTTGATCCTTTCTGCCAATATATTCTATATTTCCATCCAATAACCAGCGGCCCAAATCGCCTGTGTCATACATTCTTTCTCCCTCGATAAAAGGATTAGATATAAATTTCTCCAGGGTCAATTCAGCTCTGTTTTGATAGCCTCGTGATAATCCTGCCCCTGATATATATACCTTTCCTGTAACACCAATTGGTAAAGGCTGAAATGAATCATCCAATATATAAATCTGGGTGTTCGAAAGTGGTTTACCAATAGGAATTGTTTTATATTCTTTATTTTGTATTAAATAACACGTACTATAGGTAGTATCCTCTGAAGGTCCGTATAAGTTTCTGATTTCTATTTTTTCTGTTGGAAGTTTTTTAATAATATCCAGAGGCACTATTTCACCTCCCATATTAATAAAAACTATATTTTTTAGATCTAAATTATCCTCTAATAGCTTTCGAATTACAGAAGGCACAGTATCTAATACAATTTTGCTTTCTTTATTTATATAATCCTTTATTTCCAATGCATTTCTTAGAACTCTTATTTTTTTTCCTATCGATAAAGTATAGAAAATTTCATAAACTGACATATCAAAACAATAAGAAGTTGTAGCATACATCACTTCAAATTTTGATGAATCAAATTCAAATCGAGACCAATTAATCAATTCAACTGCATTTTTATTTTCTACCATTACCCCTTTAGGTTTTCCGGTAGATCCTGAAGTATAAATCAAATAAGCTAAATCACTAGCCGTACTAATCTTTGCAATATTTTCCTTTGAAAACTTATCCTGAACCTGTATAAAATTATTTAAAATATTCTCATCAATAACGGCTTTACAGCTGCTATCCTCTTCGATATATGCGATGCGGTCTTGCGGATAATTAACATCT
>NZ_JAJMOX010000045.1 GCF_020991455.1 Flavobacterium sp. JAS | reverse complement strand
CTCCCGCGCCTGATATAAAAAGCTTTCCGGGAGTTCCTATCGGAACAATCTGCAAGGAATCATCTAAGATGTAAATCTGAGTGTTGGAAATAGGTTTACCAATGGGAATGCAACTTAAACAGTCATTTAATTTATAGACTGTTGCCCAAACCGTACATTCGGTAGGACCATACTCATTATACAATCCAATATTCTCTAAATTTTCATTATGAGAGGTAATCAAATCTAATTTGAAACTTTCTCCCGCCAAAATGATATTCCTTAGTTTTAAAGAATCCTTGTTTTTTTTGAATTCGCTAAGCAATAAATTATAGTAATTAGGTACACAAAGAATATCTGTAATTTTATTCTTCACTATTACCTCTGTAATTTTTTCCGGATTTTTTATTATATAATCACTCACGATAACCAGACTGCCTCCACTTAACAATCCACTCCATATAACTGCTACTGATGAATCAAAAGCAATATTAGATGTTAGTAATATTTTTTGAACCTGATAAAATTCTCTACACATTGTAGAATTTATTAGATTACGATGTTCTACCATTACTCCTTTAGGATTACCCGTAGTTCCAGAGGTATAAATGACATATGCTAAATTATTAGCTCCATTTATCTTTACAATATTTTCTTTTGAATATTTATGTCGAACCTGTTCAAATTGCTCTAATGTGTCCTCGTCTATAACTGCTTTACAATTGCTGTCTTGTTCAATATATGCAATGCGATCTTGCGGATAATTGACATCTATTGGGACATAAGCAGCTCCGGATTTTTGTATCCCTAAAAGTGCCACAATCATTCTATCACTTCTATCCAGCTTTATCCCTATCAAATCATCTGGCTCAATAGCATAATTCTCTCTTAAGTAAAAAGCCAGTTGATTGGATTTTTCGTTAAGTTCCTGATACGTTAGTTTTGTTTCTTCAAAAACAACGGCAATATTATTTGGTGTTT
>NZ_JAJMOX010000044.1 GCF_020991455.1 Flavobacterium sp. JAS | reverse complement strand
CGATGGAGATGTGAGCAATATCACAAAAACAAGTGGTCAGTTTGTAGCTTCTGAGTCTTGTAGCAATGCTGGTACTTATACTAATACATGGACTGTTATTGATCAATGTGGAAACACTTCAGATACTTTCACGCAAGTGATTACTCTTGAAGATACTATTAAACCAACTTTCGTAGGAAACTTACCTGCCGATGTTACAGTATCGTGTGATGCAGTTCCGGCCGCCGCTGAGATAACTGCCTCTGATAATTGCAATACTAATTTGCCAGTGGTTTACACCGAAACTAAAAGTGGTATCGAGAACGAATGTAATACCAATTACACTTTAACTCGTACATGGACAACTAGTGATTGTTCTAACAATAGTACTTCTTATACTCAAATCATAACTGTTAGAGATACTACTCCACCAACCGGAACAGTTCCTGCTGACATTACAGGTTTGCAAAGTATAGCAGATATTCCTGTTGCCAACTCAGGTGCAATAACTGATGCCGCTGATAACTGCAGCCAATCTGTAAATGTAACGGTAAGCGATTCTGATAATGGAGGTACTGGTTGCGCAAGTAGTCCTTATATACTAACAAGAACCTATACCTTAACTGATTGCGCAGGCAATAAAACCACATTAGTTCAGACAATAACAATTAATCATGAAATTGTGCCAACAGCAACAATCTCAGCTCAAGCTTGTAATGCCGACACATCGACAATTGATCTGTTTAATTTACTACCTCAAAATACAACAGCTTTGGGTGCTTGGATAGATACTGACAATAGTCATGCTATAAATGGTAATATTCTTACTCCTTATGGTCTGTCAATTGGTAATTATTCATTTGAGTACAAAATTCAAGATGAGATCTGTCCTAGAAGTATAATATTAAATGTTTCTGTAGATGATAAATGTAAAGTACTGGCATGTGGAACAATACTCATACATAACGCCTTCTCTCCAAATGGAGACGGCATAAATGATCAGTTTGTTATTGATAATATA
>NZ_JAJMOX010000043.1 GCF_020991455.1 Flavobacterium sp. JAS | reverse complement strand
CGATTTCTATGATAAAACCAAATCTTTTTGATAAGGGATTTGGTTTTTTATTACAGCAAAAACCCGATGGATTATTTTATTTCTTACAGCGTTTAAAACACTCATTTTATTTTTTCCTTCGTCAACTTTTCTGATGTAATATGTTCGTAAATCATTATCTGATCGAATTGCACTCATCGCTGCCAGATGTAGAATCGTTTTTAGATTTTTATCTGCAAGCATTGATACTCCAGGTCTTCTTTTTAATGATGTTCCGGATTGAAAATCGAAAGGCACGACTCCGCTGTAACATGCCATCTTTCTAGGATCGGTTATAGCTGTAAATCCTTCTGTTTTTGATAATAATGTCCATGATAAAACTTGACCCACTCCAGGAACAGATTTTATCAATTTCTGCTGTTGATTAAGATTTTCTTCGTTATGGATTATGTTTTCAATATCATTTTCTATAATTTTAATCTGGACTTCAATATTTTTAAGAAGCTTAGTATTTAAGTCCTTTAACTGTTTATCTAAGCCAATATTTTTCATGAGTTTATAATCATGCTGCTGAACCATCAATTGCTTTTTAATTTTTATTCTTGAAGCTCTTTCTGTTAATAGTATTTTTATCTTTTTAATAGAACAAGAGCTTGGTTTCCATTCTCTATTTTCCTGATAATTTTTTTCAATAAAATTGCAAATACGAAAAGCATCAATTTTATCATTTTTCCCCCTAACAAGTCCTATACTTTTTTTGATATGCAAAGCTGATATTACATAAACTTTAAAGTTGAATTTTTCAAGTACTTCAAACAAATTCCAATTGTATCTGCCTGTATTTTCCATGGCTATAATTACATTTTCTTTTGAATATCTTTTTAAAAAACGCTTTATATCCTGAAGGTTGTTTTTAATAGAAATGTAATTTATTGATTCTTCTTTAATACAGATATCTAAAGTCTTACTGCTGATATCAATGCCAATAATAATGTTTTTCATAACTTTGCTTTTACGATTTAACAAATGATTTGAGAAATTCATCATAAGCTCAACTCCTTAATAACGGGTCACTAGCCCAAATTTCTATCTGAGTCTTTGATGAAAGGGAAGCTAAAGTCTTAATCGAAATATGAGTCACAAGCTCGCAGGAACGAATAGTTTACTTTTGCTTCCTTTCTCAATCATAAATCTAATCAAATTTCAAAAAACAAATCTAAAGGAGGAACGAG
>NZ_JAJMOX010000042.1 GCF_020991455.1 Flavobacterium sp. JAS | reverse complement strand
GGCAACAGAAGCAAACCAAACTACTTTGTCCTTTTGGGTAATACCAAAGGTTTTAATCTGATCTAAAGACATGTTAACATTACTGCTATGCTCCACCATAACGCCTTTAGGCTGTCCTGTGGAACCTGAAGTATAAATGATATAGGCTAAATCATTAGCCGTATTTATCTTTACGATATTTTCTTTTGAATATTTATGTCGAACCTGTTCAAATTGCTCTAATGTCTCTTGGTCTATAACTGCTTTACAATTACTGTCTTGTTCAATATATGCAATGCGGTCTTCAGGGTAATTAACAGCTATAGGAAGATAAGCAGCTCCGGATTTTAATACTCCTAAAATCGCCACAATCATTCTATCGCTTTTATCCAGCTTTACTCCCACCAGATCATCTGGCTTAATCGCATAATTTTCTCTTAAATAACAAGCCAACTGATTCGACTTCTCATTAAGTTCCTGATACGTTAGCTTTGTTTCTCCAAAAACAACAGCAATATTATTTGGTGTCTTTCTAACCTGTTCTTCAAATAAATCTACGATTGTCTTCTCTTTTGGATACTCTGCATTTGTATCGTTGAATGCTGCCAATAACTGATTCTGTTCTTCAGATGTTAGGTAGTCGATTTCCTGAATCAGCCTTTCAGGTTGTTCTAATGATTCCTTAAGCAGGTTTTCAAAATGGGTAAACATTCTCTCTATCAAATATTCCTCATAGATGTCTGTATTATAAGAAACCATCAAACTCAATCCCTCTGATTCGACGAAAGTGAAACTGATATCAAACTGAGCTGTTGCAGTAGAAAACTCATAAGGCTCCATCTCTAGATCTCTTAATTCTTCTCCTTTTAGATTATTCAATTGTCCCTGATTTTGTAAAACAACCAAAACATCAAATAATGCAGAACGGCTTGAATCTCTTTGTAGATTCAACTTCCCTACCAAGGCATCAAATGGATAACTCTGATGTTCATAAGCTCCTAAAAGGGTATTTTTCTGAGCAGATACCAAATCTAAAAAACTGTCTCCTTGCTCAAATCGAGTTCGGATGGCAAGTGTATTTAAATATAAACCCAATTGATTTTCTAAATCAGGATGCTCTCTGCCCGCTATTGGTGTTCCTACTATAATATCATTCTGCCCCGAATACTTATGCAATAAAGTATTGATTCCTGCCATAAGTGTCATAAACAGCGTAACATCCTGCGCTTTTGAGAATGCTTTTAATTCCTTTAAAAATG
>NZ_JAJMOX010000040.1 GCF_020991455.1 Flavobacterium sp. JAS | reverse complement strand
CTACCGTCTGGACACATCTTTAAAGAGTATCCAACCTTGGATGACTAAATTGAATTTTTGCAGACCAATCCAAAAGGTTGTGATGCCTGGTTTTCTTTCTGAGAGATAACCTTTCCATCCTCCTAATCTAGCAATAGCCCATATATATCGTTTCAAATTTGACGATTTATATGGGTTTTTTAATTTTTCGGTTTTACCTTCTAATTGTGTGATTTGCAATTCTAAACATTCTATTTCTTGCTCTGAAAAACAGCTTCTGGGTTCAGTCTCTTCTTCGCTGGCATAGGCTATTTGCATAATAAAGAGCTTTATAATAGTCTCCAGCATCAAAAGACATAGTTTACGAACTGCTTTGCCTTGGGATAATTCGCTGGCTTCGATATTGAACCCCTCTTTTTTTAAAATTCTAAATACTTCTTCAATAGTCCATCTATAGGTGTACCATTCGATACAAAGTAATGCAGTTTGTAGATCTTCAACTTTCTTTGTTGTTAGTAATCTCCAAAGTATTGGATTTTCAATATTTTCTCCTACTTCTTTTGCTTCAATAGCGTAAAGATTGATTTTATCGGGAAGATGTTTTCCTGAATATTGATGTTTGCCTATTGTTATTTCTGAAAAACGTACTTCTATAGTAGCTGTTCTTTTTTGGATCTTTCTTCTTTTATCTCCTTCTATTTCAATTGTGTAGCTTCCTTGAAGTGGCTGTGAACTAAGATGATCGAAAAGTTTTATTTTATTATCAAGCAATCGATTAAATCGGGATCTAATCAATAAATGAGTTTTATTATCGGGGACAAGGCAAAATTGTTCGAAAATATCTCCCTCTCTATCCTGAATAATGATTATTTCTTTTGCTTTACTTAGTCTTTTCTTAGTTTCAAGAGAGGAATCTATCCATCTATAAGACTCTTTTTCTTCAATGGGTATACGATTGTGAGTATTGGTCTTCATTTTAGCAGGCAGTTCATGCCCTCTATTCCATATTTTTACATCTGAAAAACCATACGGCATTAAGGTATCTGCATCTATAATAAAACTTGGATGAATAAAAAAGCCAAGTCCGCCAACAGAAGCATTGGTCAATCCAATTGATTCATCCTTTTTGATCCTGTTTTTGTGATTATAAAGGTTTATTTCACTGCTATCTTGAATACACAAAACAGATTTATCTTCAACACAGCTCACACAATTAAAAGACATGTTCTTTATAATATCAGCTTCACTAACATTATCATTTTGCAAAAAGCGATAAATCGCTTTGGCTTCAGAGTCACTTTCTGCTAATTGTCTTATCGAATAAATACTATTAGCAAACAAGCGATTGAGAATAGAATTACCTCTATTCAACAATCGCTTGTCTTTTAAATTTTCAAAATATCTAGTCTGCACTTTTTCTCAAATATAATTAAAAATATATTTGTGTCCAGACGGTAGC
>NZ_JAJMOX010000004.1 GCF_020991455.1 Flavobacterium sp. JAS | reverse complement strand
ATTACACGAAAATATTATTATGGAAATGGGTGCCCTAGCCCCGATAGAAGTGGAAATCCTTTTGTGCCGGGGTTCGGCATAAAAGATTGAAACGTATAGCGGGATTAGCTCCTGAAAAAAACTACTATGAACTTATATCACTTTATAAGATAAAGAAATCACTTATATGGTGAAAAGTTTATAAAGAAATCTCTCCGCGTAAAGCAGTTTCAAAGACATTCTTAAATTCTTCTTTAGGAATATTGTGCCCCAACAAATACATTAGTTTTGTAATTGCGGCTTCGGTTGTAATGTCTTTTCCTGAAATAACTCCAAGAGATTTTAAGACAGTACTGGTTTCGTATTGCCCCATATTGACACTTCCGCCGGAGCATTGTGTTACATTTACAATATGCAAACCAGACTGAATTGCTTTCTGAATTAAATTCAAAAACCAATCTTCTGTTGGTGCATTTCCTGAACCATACGTTTCTAGAACAATTCCTCGTAAATCTTTAATTGCGAGAATTGACGATAAAACAATTTCGCTCATTCCCGGAAACATTTTTATGATGGCAACATGATTGTCTAACTTTTTATGAACGATCAATTTTGCATCTGTTTTTACAGGAAGAAATAAATGTGTGTTTAATTTTAAATGTACGCCAGATTCCACCAATTCAGGATAATTTGGTGCTGTAAAGGCTTTAAAATGTTCTGCATTTACTTTTGAAGTTCGGTTTCCTCGGTACAATTTATATTCAAAATACAAACAAACTTCGGTGATTACCGGTTTTCCGTTTTCCTGAAGCGAAGCAATCTGAATTGCTGTAATCAGGTTTTCTTTAGCATCGGTACGTAAATCACCAATAGGCAATTGAGAACCTGTAAACACTACTGGTTTTGCTAAATTCTCTAACATAAAACTCAATGCCGAAGCCGAATACGACATCGTATCTGAACCATGAAGTACTACAAATCCGTCGTAAGCAGCGTAGTTTTCTTCAATGATTGTCGCAATTTTTGTCCATTCTCCAGGATTCATATTTGAAGAATCGATTGGATTTTCGAACGAAACCGATTCAATCTCACAATCTAGTTGCTTGATTTCGGGAATCTTTTGCAATAATTTACTAAAGTTGAACGCTTTGAGTGCGCCTGTTTCAAAATCCTTACTCATACCAATAGTTCCACCGGTATAAATCAGCAATATTTTAGCTTTAGATGACATCTTGGTATTTTAATTTATTGACAACTGGATTTGCATACATACACAGAAATCCTTGTCTTGTAACTGGGTTATCACTTCCGATACGCATTTCTAAACGACGCTCAAACAACGATTTCTCATTTTCTTTATACAAATGAGCAAATCGATCTGTTTCGTTTAAGATGTCGTATGCAATAAAATTAGTTGGCCATAATTGGTAATTCTTCAAAATCGAATCGTCGATTACTTGTGCCAAAGCCTGAACTTGTTTGTTGGCATTGTCATTTTCGGCAACAATCTGATCAATTTCGGTATCCAGAACATCTCCAACCGAAATGTGTATTCTCTTCTTAGTTCCCATGATACCACTTATGATGGTCATGAAATCTTCGTTTTTATCTTTAACGTAAACCTCATTGTTTGCTTCTGCCATTAATTGTGGCATTTTTAAAACATCTGTAGGATCATATTCGTATGAAATTGAAACCGGAACGATCTTTAGTTTCTTAAAATAATCCATCAAATTTGGCTCGTCAGAACCCATTCCGATCATTTTTAAAACACCCGGATTGGTCTCGTCATTTCCATCTTTGGTACGTCCTTCTCTTTGAGCAATCCAAACCGAACGATTTTCGCGAAGCAATAATTGTCCCATATATTCGGCAAGCAATTTAGAGCTTTGCAACATTTCTCTTGGCGTTAAACCTCTTAAAACCAAAAAGTTCCTGTTTAGTTTTGCCAATGTGCTCAGGAATGCTTTTTTAACCAAATTATCACCAATTGCAGATGCCGTCATAACTAAACCATGTTCAAACAAACAAACATTTAGTAATGTTGTATCTAAAAGAATATCTCTGTGATTGGAGATAAACAAATAAGAAGTGTTTTTTTCCAGTTTCTCAAAACCCGAAGTGGTAAGACCTTCAGAGCTTTTCTCTAAAACCCTTTGTATAGTATTATAAATAAAGTTGCATTGAAAATCACGAATCGAATGTGTTTTCTTAAGTTGCTCTTTCCAAACCTCATCTTCTACTTCCGGAAAAGTAAAGTTCATCATGGTTTTCATCATCGGATGATTGACAACATCATGAAGTGCTTCATTTATTTCGGAATCATAAAACGGTCGAATGGCATCAAATTTCTGCATTATAAATATCTATTTTAGTGGGCAAATGAACAAAAAAAAAATCAAAGTATTGTAAGGTATGGGTTAAATCCCAAAAACGTCTTTTGAATTTTGTGTCGTAATTGTCGTAATTTCCTCTTCAGAAACATCATAAATATCGGCTAATTTGCTAATAACATTTACTAAATAACTGCTTTCATTGCGTTTACCACGATACGGAGTTGGCGCTAAATAAGGAGAATCTGTCTCCAAAACAATATGTTTTAGATCGATTTGATTTAAAAACTGATCAATTTTTCCGTTTTTAAACGTCACTACTCCACCAATTCCTAACTTCATATTGTAAGAAATCGCCTGAAGTGCCTGCTCATGTGTTCCGGAAAAACAATGAAAGATTCCAAACAAATCATCTGATTTCTCTTCTTCCAGAACTTCAAAAATTTCATCAAAAGCTTCACGGCAATGAATCACAATTGGTAATTTGTATTGTTTTGCTAACTGAATTTGTCGCTTAAAAGCAATTTGCTGTTCTTTAAGATGTGTTTTATCCCAATACAAATCAATTCCGATTTCGCCAACGGCATAAAACTTTCTTTTTGCCAATTCGGTTTCTACGTGTTTCAACTCTTCTTCGTAATTATCTTTCACGTAAGTGGGATGTAAACCCATCATTAAAAACACATAATCAGGATAATTTTGTTCTAAATCGTACATCGATTGTGTTGCAGCGGCATCAATCGCAGGGATAAAAAAACGTGTTACTCCGGCATTTATAGCGCGTTGCATCATTTCGTCACGATCCTGGTCAAATTCTTCTGAATATAAATGTGTGTGCGTATCGGTAATTATAAGTGTTGAATTCAATTGTTGTAATTTTTAAAGGGTCAAAATTACGATAATATTAAAAACTTTCCCAATTTGAATGTGATGGCACGCGGATGACACGGATTCACTTCGTGAAAACGCAGATTTGCACGGATTTTTTTCTATCATTTTTATCAGGCTGAGCGAAGTCAAAACTGTCAGGCTGAGCGGAGTCGAAGCCCCACAACGTGATTATCTAATACTAAAAAAACCTTTGTCAAAGTTTTAAACTTTGACAAAGGTTTGGGCACATGTTTGCGTACGGGTTTTATCCCCAAAAAAAATCCGTGCAAATCTGCGTTTTCATGAAGTGAATCCGTGTCATCAGCGTGCCATTTAAATGAATGCTAATACTAAGCTCCAGTTTCAATAAACTTTAAAGCACGATCCAGAACTTCATCTTTTCCTTCCTGAATTCCTTTTATCGTTGGTTTTACTTCTATATCAGGAACTATTCCTATTCTTTGAGTTTCTCGTCTGTCTGGATAAAACACTCCGATTCCTGAGAATAGCGTATGAAATCCTTCAAAATCAAATTCGGAAACATTACCATCTGCGCCAGCAGTCTGGCTTCCTATAATAGTTGTGTTACCAGCCGTTTGAAAACACATTGCTGTCCATTCTGACTGGCTTACAGACTTTTCGTCTAGTAACACAATAACCTTTCCTTTATAATTATTCTCGTTATCAACCCCACCTTTACTGTCTCCGCTCCATATAAATCTTCCCGGATAACTTAACACTGGACGTGTGTAAACTGCAAATACCTTTTCATGAGCATTTAAAAACTTTGATATTTCTTTGAAAGTCCCGTTTGGGTAATTTCTCATATCAAAAATAATTGCTTTGGTAGATTTTAAAGTTTCTATCATATCAGGAATATGTCTAACTTTTATAACTCCCATATCAACATACCCAATATTATGATCTAAAAGTTTAAATTTTTCCTTCTTTTTCTGTGCTCCTTTCTTAAACTCGTTTCTGTGAGAATCATGATAATCAAACCACGTCATTGTTTTTGTAATATACTTACCATCTTTAAAAAACTCAACTTTTACAGTATCCGAATAGCTAAATAAAATTCTCTTAACCAATTTATCTAAATATTTAGGCTCATTAGAAGCACAAATCAAATCTCTATTTTCTAAAATTAGCTCCTTTATTGTTTTATCATTAATTTTAGTAATTACCTCTCCAACTTTTATATCATCTGCCTGAGCTAAACTGTCACCTAAAATTTCTGTAACCACAAGTTTCTCATCAATTATCTTCCCATCGGCAGGAAAAAATCTCTTACTTTTAGGTTCTGTTGATGACGGATATATAAAAAACTCTGTATGGCTGTCATCAAGTCTGGATACTAATTTTTGCATTGCTAAGTAAAAATCGTCGTGATTCTCCGCTTTTACCACCAGAGGAATAATTTTTTCTAAAGTTGTATCCCATTTCTGATCCATTTGATATTTATCAGGGAAAAAGTACTCTACTAAATTCCAGTACATAAATATCATTCGAAGTTTTGAATTCTTATTTGTAAAGTCCGGATTTTTATAACTTTCGTTTTTCAAATTAACATTGCCAACATGTTCTGCTCCCTCAATATAAAACTGTTCCCCCTGAAATCTATTGTCTTCTATAAATTTCAATTTCTTAGAAAGTTTTTTTGAGAACAGCTTATTATTAAACCAGCTTAAATCGAAATTCTTATCAAAAAATTCAACCTCTTTTGGAGTCGAAATTGGTGCTATTTCTTTTATTGGACCAAGATCGTCGATCCAGTTTTCGAGAATTAAGGAGAATTCTTTTTGAGTTTCTGCTTTTTCGATTTTAGGTAAAACATCCAGAAGTTGTTTGTCCCAGTTAAAGTCGCCGTTGGCTACTTTTGGATGATAATATTTCAGGAAACCCCAGACTTTGCAAGTTGCGGCAAGTTTTTCGGTTTCGGTAATTTTGGCTTGGCCAAAGGTAATTTGTGAAAGAACTAAGAGAAAAAAAAGGGCAGTTTTTTTCATTCAATAAAGGTTAGAATTGTAAAATGGTTTTGGTTAATTTTTATAAAATTAAAATCGAATTTAGAACTAAAATCCTAAATTAAATTACGGGTTTACGTAAAAATGAATTTTGCTGCTAAATGGTACGCGGATTTAACGGGTTCACTTCGTGAAAACGCGGATAAAAACAGATTTTTTAATTGTTATTTAAAACAACCTTTGTCAAAGTTTAAAACTTTGACAAAGGTCTGAACATAAAAAAATTCGCAAAGTATTTTAACTCTTTGCGAATCTCTGTGTAATTCTTTGTGTATCTCTATGGAAGACCTAATCTAATTCGTCCAGAAGATCCTGAACATCGTCATAATTTTCATAATCTTCAGATATAGTCCCCAAAATTTCTTTACATCCTTTATAATCTTTTTGTTTTAATTTAGATAAAGCAAGATTCCATTTTGCTTTGTCTTTATAGACAGAAGTTCCGGATATCAATTCATTAAAAACTGTTTCAGCTTTTTTGTACTGACTTTCTTCTAATAAAGAAACCCCATAAAAATATTGAACTTCAGGCGTTTTCTTTTCTTTTAAAATTGCTTCAAAAAGCGGAATTGCTTCTGCATATTGTCTTTCATTAAAAGCTGCTTGTGCTTGTTGCAAATTCTCTTGTTCTTTTCCTCTCTCGGTAAAAGAAGCTTGCTCAGGATGATTATAATCTTCAAAAGTTGGATTCTGATTATAGTTAAAAAAGAACAATCCAAATAAAATTATCACAGAAGCCGCTGCCGCAAAATACCAGCCATTTAGCCCTATAACTTTTGGTTTACTGGTATTGAAATGTTTATCTGAAATGGTTTTTAAATTTGCTTTAAACGCCTCTCTTTCTTCTTCATATCCAAATTTATTTTCCAGTTGAGCATGCAGATTTTTGAAAGTCTCAAATTCCGTTGCCATTTTGGGATCCTGAGATAATTGTTTTTCAAAACTAGTTCTTTCATCAACCGTTAGTTCGCCTTGAAGATATTGATCGAATAATATATAGCGTTCTTCATTCATGACTAATTATTTTTTAGAGATTTAAAATTTTTGGCTTCCTGAATCCACTGTGTTAATTGACCAACGCATAACGATTTTTTCTTGCGAACATAGCCGTACGTTACGTTTAGTTTCTCGGCAACTTCTTCCATTGATTTAATGGTAAAACTCAACTTTAATAATTCCTGACATTTCTCGCCCAGTTTCTGGAACATCGTGTCAAAAAGCTGTTGTTTTTCGTCAAATTCTTCTGTTTGCCCAATTAATTCCAGTGCAGATTCATTCATAGATACCGCATCTTCATTTATTGTTACCCCTTTATTTGATGTTTTTTTGAGTTCGTTGAGCCATTTTCTTTTACACAATAAAAAAAAGTAAGCATCAAACGGACAAGTCAATTGTAGTGTATTGGCTTTTGCCTGATTAAAAAGTAAAATCATGACTTCCTGAACCACATCCTGCGCATGCTCTTTATCGCCAGAATTGTTCATAATGAACATAACGACCTTAGGAACAAATTTTTTGTAAATCGTCTGAATGATTGCCGAGTCATTTGCAGCAAGTCCTTCAATATACATTTGATCAGGATGAATTTTAGTTTGACTCATAAAAAAACATTTTGTTAGCTAATTTAAGAAAAAGAATCTGAAATAAATTTTAAACAATGGGGTAACAATTATAAAATCAAGTTGATATAAATCAAAACAATATTTTTTTCGCAGAATTATTATTGATAGAAATAGCACACAGATTAAACGGATCAAACAGATTGACACAGATTTTTTTTGATTCTTTAATTTAAAATTCGTGCTGATTCGTGCAATTCGTGGCGGAAAAACCATCAAAATTTAAGAGAAATGGAAACGTATCAATTTACAAACGAGAAAACTTTAGATCAGTTCAACGAAATGATTGCTGCCAAAAAACGCAATGGTTTTATCATCATTGAACACAATGAGAAATTACCTTATGTGGTTTTATCCAAAGAAAAAAAAGCCATTAACCATTTCCTTCATCTCTTTCTTACTTGTATCACATTCGGGCTTTGGGCAATTGTTTGGGTTTATTTAATCGTTACGCTTTCGCGGAAAAAAAACATTCTTGTTGCCGTAGACGAAGACGGAAACTTGTTTGAAGACAAATGCCTTTCAGCATAAATTAAAAAAAATAAAAATCAGGGGTAACAATTTTAGAAACCAGTTGATATAGCATTATAAAATACGTTCAAAAAAAATAATTTCAAAAACAAGGGTAACAATATCAAACCCTAATTGATATAACAACATAAAACTATAATTAACAACCAAATCTGAAAAACCACTTGATAATAATCAGGACAGATTTATAAAAACTAGAAATCATGAACACACACTTTAAGAAAATCGGACTTTTATTTTTATTAGTGATCACTTTTGCAAGTTGCAGTACAAGCGACGAAGGTGACAACAATCTTGTTTTGCCTCCAACCGCAGCAGCATTTAAAAGCATCAGCTCAAAAGGAGTGACGAAAATCACTCAAAAATTTACCATTACAGCAGGAACTGGTGTTGTAACGATAACATCTGCAAAAGGAGTAAAACTAAACATCAATGGAGATTGTTTGACTAAAAATGGAGTTGCTGTAACCGGAGCTGTTGATATCGAATACATCGAACTTTTTGACAAAGGAACGATG
Source organism: Flavobacterium sp. JAS (assembly GCF_020991455.1). Classification (GTDB taxonomy): domain Bacteria; phylum Bacteroidota; class Bacteroidia; order Flavobacteriales; family Flavobacteriaceae; genus Flavobacterium. The sequence goes on along the minus strand of NZ_JAJMOX010000004.1, from coordinate 435,414 downwards.
TTGGTTACCAACAAACCAACAATGGGAGTTACAGCTGACGGCAAGAAAAACTTGCTGATTTCTGGTGGAGAATTTTTCATCAAAGCTACACAAGGCGGAGTTGAACTTAAAACGTCTTGTTATATGAATATGATCGTTCCGGCAAGTTTAACCGATGGTGTAGACAATACGATGACTTTATGGAATGGGGTAATTAATGACAAAGGCGAACTTGCCTGGGAACAACCTAAACCAAATGCTGACGGAACTGGCGGAAAAGGTGGTGTACAAGGTGAAGGAAACAACTACTATGTAACTTTTGGAAACTTTGGATGGACAAATGTTGACCGTTTTTACAGTGATCCAAGACCAAAAACAACACTTCTTGTTGATGCTCCTGATGGTTATGATAACGAAAACAGCGCCGTTTATCTGTCTTATGATGGCGAAGGAACAAATGCACTTGCTAAATTAGACACTTATACGCCTGCCGGATTATTTAGCGAACATTACGGTCAAATCCCGATTGGTTTAGCTTGTCATGTGATTTTTGTGACCGAAGATAATGGACAATGGCGCTATGCGATCAAAGCTGTAACCGTTGCTGCCAACGATGTTTACACCTTTACTCTTGCCGAAACAACAGTCGGCACCGAAGCTCAACTGGTAGCGGCAATCAATGCTATTCAGTAACTTACAAAATACTTTTAAGAAAAAGTGGTGATTTGCTCATCACTTTTTTTTACATTTAATCAAGTTTTCAAATTTATTCTGATGATTTTCAGAAGCTAATCCTGCTATTCGTTGCAATCTTTTATGCCTCCCGATGGCTATCGGGACCGGCACAAAAGGATTTCCACTACTATCAGGGCTAAAAAACCTCTAGTTATGAAACCACTATCATCTATCTTCTTTCTTCTTTTATCTATATTCTCTTTCTCACAAACCAAAGTAAAAGACACCATAACCCGAAGAGCCAATATTGGTTTTATCCAAAACGGAAACGTTGTTACTTACAAACCGGAAACTCCGTCATTAATTCCGATTGCGGGCGCGCCAAAACCAAGTTATTCTTATTTATGGGAACTTGGAGACGGACATTATAGCAAAGAAGCCGAACCCAAACATGTCTATAAAAACAAAGGGACTTATAATACCAGACTTGCCGTAACCAACAATTACGACAACGGAAAACCTCCTGCAACACGACCAAAAAAAGTTGTCATAAACGACATTACCGATACCAATTATAAAGACATTGCCTCAATCGAAGATCAAAACGGATTTGCGATCTTAAAAAACTGTGATCCCATTCCGGATCAGGAAATGGTAGTCGTAGTAAGTTATCAAAATCTGGAAAACTATGTTTCAAGCGGAAAGCTTTATCTTTTTTATAATGAGAAACAATTTAAAAGCAACAACTTCGAATTAGTCGATTTTAGAACTTATGCAAATGAGCGCGAAATACAAGAAAAAACCGTTGCTTCTGTAGACGATTTAGACAATACAAAATCATATTTGGCTTCTGCCGAAAACAATTTTAAGACCAAAAAATACAGAAATACAACTACCGAAGAAGATCTTGACGCATCGTTATTAGAAGCTAATAAATTATATCATAATGTGTCTGTTCTGGAATTTGACGATGCAAACCCTACTGAAACCCGAAATGTATTTTATACTTTTAAAACTACTCCGGAAATGATCAAAGATACCAGCGCGACAGTTACAATGCGTGGTATTTTTGTCCCGAACAGAAGTTACAAAAACCATAAAATAAAAAACTTAGAAATGGAAATCGTAACTTCTCACGATCCCAACAAAATGGGCTCAAACGGAAGTTTTATCAATTATCGATTGGTTCGTTTTAAACGAGTGAATTTTAAAACACGTTTTCAGAACAATGGCGAAGGTCCGGCAAGAATGATCAGGCTTGAAACTGATATTCCGGATATGTTTGACAAAAAAACATTTCAGGTAGAAGATATGTATCCTAAATGTCCAATTTGTCCAAAAGGCGAAGAACCAACCGTAAGTTGTCTCGATACCATTATCAAACAAAAACAGATTTTCTTTACGTTCAAAAACATTTATTTACCCGGAAGCGAACAAAAAAATGTACACGAAAAAGACAGCACAAAAGGTTTTGTCAAATACTCCATGAAATTTAATGAAGACTTTCATAAAGTAAAAACCAGAAGCCGCACTGCCATTATCTTTGATAAAAACGAACCTATAATTACCAATTATGCCACTACCCGATTTTTACCCGGAATCTCAATTGGTGTCAAAGCGGGGTATAATCTTTATCCTGATTTAGAAAAATCGACAAGTTATTTTGTAGGTGCAACGATTTCGCCTTTTAAATCATATCGTTTTTATTGGCAAGCCGAATGGTTAAATGCTTTAAATAAATACGAAAGTGGAGCAACTGTAGTCGATCAGACTGTGGTGAACCTAAATGGGGTAAAACAATTTCAGCGTACCACAACGACAACGGAAAACAAAAATGTAAACTGGGAAATTCCTATTTTACTGCGATACAACATTAATACCTATATTGGAATTGGCGCGGGGATTCAGGCGAATTTTGATGTTTCATCCGAACAAACCAAAACCCGAAAAATTGAAAGTTTTGAAGGTGGAACGGATCAGTTTTTATTAGACACGAGAATAGAGTCAAACTCGGTTAAAAACTCATTTGGCAATTTAAAAACAGGCCTTTTATTTGATTTAACAGCTGGTTTTGCCAGAATTGGTCCAAGTTTAGGCGCTCGTTATGTGATTAATTTCGAACAGAATTTTAACTATTTCCAGTTTTATGGAATCTGGAAGTTTTAGGACTTAAACCGTAGAGATTCACAAAGAAAAAAGTTTGCCACGAATTGCACAAACTTTCACAAATACAGGACGCAAAACAATGCGCAAATTAAATTAAAAAATAATTCGTGCAAATTCGTGCAATTCGTGGCAGAAAAAACTTTAATATGATAAAACTATATTGCTACATTTTCTTCTTCTTCACTCTGATTTCATTCGGACAGAAATCGGCATCTCAAGAAGATCAAATATACAATGCAGTTGATGTTTTTGTGGCGAATCCTTCCGCGAAAGCGTTGCAAAATTTAACGAGTACAGAAACTGATTTTTGGAAAAATCCGAAACCAAAAACCAAAGATGAACTATTGGCAATTGTGGTTTTAAACTGCAATAAAGCTTATTATGAAAATCAATTCGGGCAAACCGACAAAGCAATTGCGAGTTACGAAAAAGCCTTGCAAATTTATCAAAAAAAGAAACTTTCAAATTACGATATTATTGAATTTTGCCTAAAACCTTTAGGCAATTTATATACTGTTTTGGGTGATTATGACAATGCCGAAAATACGATAAAGCAATACTTTTTTATTATAAATACTTCTAAAAATTATCCTGAAGCGCAGAAACAAAGGTTTGCTGCGATTCTTAATCTTTCGAATGTATATCAAAGTTCCGGCAAGGTTTCTTTGGCAATTAAATTATTAGAAAGCACTTTAAAAACAGAAAAACTATCAAATGCCCAAAAAGGGATTTTACTGAATAATCTTGGGAATAATTATTTGTTGAGTTCAATAGGAAATTTGATGCGACCGGAGATTTATGAAAAAGCCAAAACTTCATTTGAATTGGCTGTTCAATATTTGAAAAATGAAAAAGATCAATCCGAATCTTTGTCAAATTGTTATCGTAATCTGGCAACATTAAGTCGCAAAAGAGAAAAATTTGATCTTGCTAATTCTTATTTAGTAAAAGCAGAAAAGTTGCTTTCAGAAACGAACTTTCAACCTCGTAAAATGGCAAAACTCTATTATGATAAAGCTTTACTGTTTTTTGATGAGCAAAAATATGATGAAAGTGAAAAGCAAATAAAAGACATTTTTAAAATTCTAATCCCGAATTATAATTCAAAAAACATTCTTCCAAACCAAAATCAATTGTATGCGGAAACGGTTTTAGTTGATGCGCTCGATTTAGAGGCAGAAATTCTGCGACTTCAGAAACCAAAAAATGCACTCACAGCTTTTGAACTTTCTTTTTACATTGAAGACTTATTGATGAATTCTTTGGTTTACGAAAATTCAAAAATTATTGCACAATTACGGGCGCGTAATCGTACTGAAAAATGCATTTCGATTTATGAAAGTTTATACAACAAAGAAAGAAAAATTACTTATTTGGAAACTGCTTTTCAATTATCTGAAAAAACAAAATCAGGAATTTTAAAAGGTTATCGCTTGAATATTAAAAATGCTACTTCAGAAGAACAACAGCTTTTTCTTGAACTTCAAAATGTAAATAATGCGATTTTAAAAGAACAGCAAAAAGGAAATTCGGCAGATATTTCAGAAATAAATGCTTTTATTAAATGGCAGAATAAATTAATGCTTGCACTTAAGGAAACTCAATCACAAAATCAAGATTATATTCCCGAAAAATGTGATTTAAAGGTGTTGTTTTCAAAATTAAAAAATGACAAAGCCATTATGGTTTTTTATTTTATGGGATTTGAGAATCAATATTACTTTACTTTGCAAAACAACTTAATTAGTTTAAATCGCCTTAATACGTCTCACGTATCAATTCCAAAAATTGCACAGTTTGTCGATTTTTTTGATTCGGCTGATGCCATTACAAATGATATTCCTGGCTATAATAAATGTGGTAAAGAAGTTTTTGATATTTTAAAATTGCCAAATAATTCTGTGTATAAAAACCTCATCATTGTTCCAGATGGTATTTTGAATTTTCTTCCTTTTGAAGCTTTAATTACACAAGAATCATCAACGACAAATTTTGCCAAAATGCATTATTTATTGAATGACTTTAAAATTACTTATAATACTTCGGCGAATATTTATCTGAATTCTAAACCTAATTCAAAATCTGAAAAAACAGTTTTGGGAGTTTTTCCAATTTTCGAAAAAACACCTTTTGAATTGGCGTATTCTAAGAATGAATTGGAATCCATTCGAAATAACTTCAAAGGAAAATATTTAGAAAATTCAGGAGCTAGTTTTTCTAACTTTAAAAATAATGCAAGCAAATATTCGATTTTACATTTGAGTACTCACGCTTCTTCGGGAGATATTGAAACTCCGGCAAGCATCAAATTTTACGATCAGGAAATTTTATACTCGGAATTGTACAATTTGAATATTAATCCTGATTTAGTGGTTTTAAGTGCCTGCGAAACCGGAATTGGAAAATTGTACAAAGCAGAAGGTGCGATGAGTGTTGCCAGAGGATTTCAGTTTGCCGGAGCTCAGAATCTATTATTTTCGTTATGGAAGGTAAACGATTATACAACATCTGTATTTATGGATGATTTCTATAAAAACATTAAAAACGGTGTTCCTTATTTTGAAGCTAATGCCAATGCCAAACTTGATTTTTTAAACGACAAATCTATTCCAAATGCTAAAAAGTCTCCTTATTATTGGAGTTCATTTGTGTATTATGGATCTATTTCGGCAGAAGAGAAATCAACAAATTATATCTTTTACATCATTAGTTTATTGACTGTAATTGGTTTATTTTTGGTTTTCAATCATTATCGAAAATGGAAAATCTTCACGAAGTTCTCAAAAAAGAGAAATACAAAAAAATAAAATTCAAAGTTACCAAGACACAACACCTTTTAGTTAAAGCCAAAATCAATGGCGTTTCTGGAAAGTTTATTCTAGATACTGGAGCATCAAATTCCTGTGTTGGATTTGAAAGTATCGAGCATTTTGAATTAAATGCGAAAAAATCAAAAACTAAGGCTTCAGGCGCTGGCGGAACCGGAATGAAAACCCAGATTTCTGCACATAATAAACTTCAACTCGGAAGTTGGAAAAATACGGACTTTGGAATCGTAATTTTTGATCTTTCGCATGTCAATGAGGCTTTAGAATCTTTTAAGACAAAACCTGTTCATGGTATCATTGGCGCTGATGTTTTACTTGAAGGCAAAGCAATTATAGATTATTATAACCATTATTTGTACCTGAAATAAGAAATTACAAATATTGAAAATATAAATTACAATATTGAAAATTCCAAATTCCAAAACTGATCTCAAAAAAAAATCCCAAACTCTGTAAGGAATTTGGGATTTTTCAGTCTAAAATTAAATCAATTAATGGGTATGTTTAGGATTAAAACCGTCTTCGCTTAATTCTGTTGGCGTATAATCTGCAAACATTTCAGCTTCGTAATCGATTTTCTCTCCTTTAGAGAATTTATGAATAATTTTCTCCATGATATTATAAATTACAGGAACCACAATCAAGGTTAGGAATAAAGAAGAAATTAATCCTCCGATAATTACCCATGCCAATCCGTTTTTCCATTCAGCTCCAGCTCCAGATGCTAATGCAATTGGGAACATACCAAATACCATCGCAATTGTTGTCATCAAGATCGGACGCAAACGAGCGTGATTCGCCTGAATTAATGCCGTTCTGATTGATTCTCCTGCTGCTCTTCTTTGGTTGGTGTAATCAACAAGCATGATCGCATTCTTACACACCAGACCAATCAACATGATGATACCTAAGATCGTAAAGATGTTTAATGAGTTATTAGTCAAAGCTAATGCCAACATTGCACCAATAAATGAAAGTGGAATTGCAAACAATACGACAAACGGGTGAACGAAACTATCATAAAGTCCAACCATTACAAGGTAAACCAAAATAATAGCGGCCAATAAAGCAATTCCTAATGTACCAAATCCTTCAGATTGGTTCTCTTGGTCACCACCCCAGATATAGTTTACTCCAGCTGGTTTTTTAAGTTTATCTAATTTAACCTGCCATTGTTGAACGATTGTTCCTGATGGTACTCCAACGTTTTGTCCTTTTACAGTTACCGAGGCAGATTTATCTCTACGCTCTAGCTGGCTAGGTCCTGAACCTTCTGTAATGGTAGCAAATTGAGACAATTTAATTTGTTGCCCTGCTGAGTTAATGAATATTAAGTTACTAACGTCCGTAATACTTTTTCTGTCGAATGCATTGTATCTAATGTTGATATCATATTCGTATTCTCCAGCTCTGTATTTACCATCTGTGTTTCCGCTAAAAGCAGTTTGCATCGTTAAACCAACAGTTTGAAGTGTTAATCCTAATGCAGCCATTTTATCACGGTCAACTTTAACGTTGATCTCAGGGTTTCCGTCCTCAACTGTTAATTTAATCTCTGTTGTTCCGGGAATAGTACGTAATTCAGCTTCAGCTAATTTAGCAAATGCCATAGCACTTTCTGTAGATGGACCTGTTACGATTAATCCTAACGTAGCATCTTCAGCAGTTCCTAAGATACCTACAGGAACGGTTTTTACTTTTGCACCAACTAATACTTTTTCTAATTTACGTTTGATTTTTGCTGCGTAAACGTTAGCATCATCAGTACGATCTTTTTGTTCGATCATTTTTACGTCAATCTCAGCTTTGTAAGCTGTTGCTTGTGATGCTCCAAAACCTTCAGAAGTTTGTCCTACCGTTGTAATTTGACTGTGAACGTATTCTTGTGCTTTTAAATAAGCTTCGGCTTTTTGAGTCATGAAGTTCGTTTGTTCTAACGAAGCATCTTTTGGCATCTCGATTTGAACTAGGAACTCTCCACTATCAGAAGAAGCAAAAAACTCTCCTCCAATGAAACCTCCACCCATTAAACCTATTGTTGATCCGAAGAACAATACAAGAACTACTAAAATAGTTTTAACATAATGATCCAAACACCAGGTTAATAAATGAGAAACCCAGTTTGTAAAACGTGTTAAATAACTTTCGAAACCAAGAATAATTCTTCCAAATAAATTCTTTCCTTCAATATGCTCTAATTTACCATAACGAGATGATAACCATGGAATAATTGTAAATGAAGCTAAAAGCGATAGCATCGTTGAAATAATTACCGTAACACAAAATTGTGTAATAATATTTGATACCAGACCGGAACTCATCGCAATAGGCAAGAATACTACCACGATTACTAATGTAATCGAAGTTACGGTTCCACCAATTTCTGCAGTTCCATCATAAGAGGCACGGATTCTGTTTTTACCCATTTCCATGTGCCTGTAGATATTTTCTAATACCACAATCGCATCATCCACCAGAATACCTACAACTAGAGACAATCCTAATAAACTCATTAAGTTTAAGGTATATCCCATAAAATAAATTCCGATAAAAGTAGCAATCAAAGATGCCGGAATAGACACCATTACAATCAATGAGTTTCTAATACTGTGTAAGAAGAACAACATTACAAAAGCTACCAGAATTACCGCAATTAATAAATCGTGTACTACAGAATCTGCCGCTTCAAGCGTAAAAACAGTACTGTCTTTTGCAACTTCTAATTTTAATTGGTTTCCTTTATAATCATTTTCAAGAGTAGCAATTGTTTTTAATAAATGCTCACTTACCGCAACCGCATTTGCATCTGATTGTTTTACGATTTGTAAAACAATCGCACTTTTTTGATCTACACGTGATATTTTTTCAGCAATTTTTTGAGTATCCTGAACATCGGCAATATCACTTAAACGAACCTGAATTCCATTTTGAGACGAAACTACTAAGTTTCTTAATTCTTCAACACTTTTATATTTACCCGCTAAACGAATTAATATTTTTTGATTACGAGTCTGGATATTTCCTGTTGGGAAATCTAAGTTCGAAGTCAAAATGTTTTGTTGTACCTGCGGAACAGACAAACCATAACCCTGCATTTTTAATGCATCAAGATTTACCTGAATTTCACGCTCTGAACCACCAATAATGTTTACCTGAGCCACACCTTGTACACGAGATAAAATAGGCGCAATTTTTTTGTCAATTAAGTCATAAAACTCTGCTTCGTCCATTTTTCCGTTGGCACCAAGTGTCATAATTGGTAAATCACTCAGCGAGAACTTGGTCAGTGCCGGTGTTTTAACATCGTCTGGTAAATCACTAATTATGGCGTTTATTTTACGCTGTGCATCATTCAAAGAGAAATCGACTTTTGCATTTGATGTTAATGTAATCGAAACGATAGACAAACTTTCGTATGATTTTGAGTCAATTTTCTTAACGTTCTCTAAGGATGCGATCGCATCTTCAATTTTCTTGGTTACGGTATTTTCTACCTCACTTGGAGAAGCTCCTGGATAAACAGTAGAAATTGTAATAACGTTTTGTTCGAATTTCGGGATCAGCTCATAACCTAACTGGCTGTAGCTAAACAGTCCACCAAGTGTTAGAATCGTAAACAATACGATTACTAACGACGGACGTTTTATGGATATTTCGGCTAATTTCATATATGTTTATTTATGCTTTAGGCTATAAGCAATAGGCTTTACGCTTTTAAATTGCTTAAAGCTTATTGCTTACGGCTTACAGCCTATAATTATTTAATAATTTCTACTGTATTACCGTCTTGTAAGTTAATTTGACCTGTAATAACTACAGTTTCTCCGTCAGTTAATCCATTGATGATTTCTACCTGATCTCCTAAAATTCTTCCCGCAGTTACTTTTCTTAATTTTGCAACACCATCTTTTACCACAAAGATTTCATTACTGCTCACACTTCCTACGAATGCATTTCTAGGTACAACCATCAAATGTTGTTTTTGTTGGTTTGATGCAAAATTTGCAGTTCCGTACATACCTGCTTTTAGGTCGTTGTTAGTATTATTTGCGATTTCAATTTCAACTGGGAAGTTTAAAGACTCATCTGCTTTTGCAGCAATAAAAGTAATTTTTCCAGAGAACGTTTTATCAGGATAAACACTAGCAGATACATTGATATTATTTCCAACTTTTAAACTAGCTACTTGATTTTCGTTTACTGTAACTACTAATTTTAATTTAGAAACATTTACAATATCAAATAATGCAGTAGCTGGCGTTGCAGCTAAAATAGATCCCGGTTCAATATATTTTTTATTGATGAATCCGTTTATTGGTGCTTTTACTTTAGTATCTCCAACATTAATATTAGCTTGTTTAAGGTTAGACTCAGCATTTGTCAAAGCCAATTTTGCCTGATCTAATTGTTGTTTTGTAACACCTCCGGTTTTAAATGCATTTTCGTATCTGCTGTAATCAGATTTTGCATTTTGATAAACTGCCTGAGCTTGTTGTGCACTTACATTAATAACATCACCTCTTACTGTTAGCAAAGTTTGACCTACTCTTACATAGTCTCCTTCTTTAGCCAAAACACTAATTACTTTTCCTGATTTTTCAGCAGAGAAAGTCAATTGTTGAATTGGTTGAAAATTTCCATTTGCAACAAAGTCCAATGAAACTTCTTCTGTTTTTACAGGAGAAATTTTAACCGAAACTGCAGCATTTTTTTCTGCTACGATATCTGTTTTAGCTTTGTTCTCTTTCTTATTATTATTTAAGACAAATCCAATCGAAGCCAGAGCTCCAATTATGATTACGATTGTTATAATAGTTTTCTTCATTTTATTTAGTTATTTAATAAGAGTTTTTAGTTCGCCTTTTGATTTAATTAATGCTACTTCGGCAATTTTGTAATTCAAGACTGCTCTGGTATAGTTGTTCTGTGCTTCAAGTGATGCATTTTCAGCATCTAGTAAATCTGTTAATGATGCTAATCCCTGAAGGTAATTGTTTTTTGTATTGCTTAAAATCTCAGATGCTAAACGCATATTTTCTTTTTGATTTTCAATAGTTACAAGGTTATTCTCAATTTGAGCCATTGCATTTCTGTAATCTAAGTCAAGTGAAAGTTTAGTATCTTTGATATCCTCTTGAAGCGATCTGATACTTACATCGGCTTGTCTTACTTTAGCACGAGTTCCAAAACCTGTAAAAATTGGCACTTTTAAATTCAACCCAATTCCTGAATAATCAGACCAGTAAACACCTGAAGATGGTTTTTCGAACCAAGGAAATTCAGGACCCTGACCAATATAGTTGTAACCGGCAGTCAAAGAAAGTGTTGGATAATATTCTGCTTGAACTGATTTCTTTTTAAACACTAACAATTCTTCTTGTTTTTTCAAAAGCAAATATTCTGATCTATTTTCAACATTTGGAATTTCCGTTAAAGAAGCTGGCACTACTTCAAATTCTTCTATCGGAATCTCAATTTGAGTTTCAATAGGCATTCCCATATAAAACTTCAAAGCATTTTCCTGTAATGTAATTTGATTTTTAATTTGTTGACGTTCTGTATCAATGTTTGACATTTTTACGATGATACGATCTAAGTCAATTTTTTTAGCCAGACCATTATCAAATTGTCCTTTTACGATATCACGAACTTTAGTTGTATTAACATAGTTACTATCTAATAATATTAATCTTTCGCGTTGTACATAAACAGAGTAATAATTATTTGCGACCCTTTCAATCACTTGTTCTTCTGTTAACTGATCGTTTATTTGATAAAATTCACGAGTAGATTTTGCAGCTCTTAATCCAGTAAAAACAGCCTGATCAAACAAAGCCTGAGTTAATGAAATTCCGGCTCCTGAAGTCCATTTTTGACCAAATGTAGCCTGAATACTTGTTCCTGGTTGTCCAAAACTTGCTCCGTCAATTACACTTGTCTGTAAAATTGGGTTGTAAGTTAAATTTCCGTTTGCAGAAATTTGAGGTAATGCTCTCGAACGTATTTCCTGAATTTGATACTCACTATTCTCAACCTCTAATTTTGCTTTCTTAGCATCAGCTTTATTCTGAAGCGCATACGTAAGAGCGTCTTTTAGGGTTAATGTTTTGACTTGTGCGTTGGCAGACAAGCCAATTGTACACAAAAATATAAGAATTATTCTTTTCATAGATTGATGATTAAGTAGTAATTTTTTTAAGTTGCTTTTCTAATTCGATTATTCCTTTTTCGGTTGCCATTGCTCTGGTGTGATACTCCAGCGCTTCTAATTCTATTTTTTGCGCTTCTCTTTCTGAAATCGTAGTTTCATTGATATGAAAAATCAGAGTGTAATAAAATTTGACATAGATGTCTATATTTAAATCTTTACGATACAAACCTTCGCGCATTCCTTTTAAAATATTGTCTTTAAAATAATGATTGCATTGATCTATTTCATGTGTCATTAAGTTGTGATAGATTTCAGGATAATGCTTTTTAAGCTGATAAAGAGGCGAAGTATCAATATTGTTTTGAAACATATTTTGAAACGATTCTCTAATTTCAAAATTTTCATGAATTGCATTAAAATCTTTTGCTACAATCGAATCAATTACCTCATGCACTTGTCTGTGAACAGTTGAAGTACTCTCTTCGATCAGGACTTCTTTATTACAGAAATATTTGTAAATCGTTTTTTTAGAAATACACATTTCACCTGCAATGTCATCCATTGTAACGCTTTTAAAACCGAGTTTTAAAAATAACTCACTCGCTTTTGCTATAATTTTCTCTTTCATTTTGATTTTCAAATTGCATTACAAATATACTTAGGAAACTAAAAACTGAAAAATAGTTTCCAATATATTTGTAATAATTTTACATTAATTTATTCACTAAGTAAGATTTATATGCTAAATTCTAAATTTGCAATAAGCTTAATATCCTTACCTAATGCCAAACCACCATTATGATTAAATGAATTATAATCTAAACCGAAGTCCTGACGTTTGATATCGCCTTTAATTTCAAAAGCAACTTTTCTTTCTCCATTATACGTGTTCACACCAATAAATTCTGCATCAAGCTCTACCACTTTAGTAACATCTTTGATGGTCAAATCACCTTTAAAGAAATTGATATTATTGTTTACTTTTTGAAATGAAGTCGATTTAAAACTAATGATTGGATGCTCATCAACATCAAAAAAATCCTGAAGTTGTAAGTATGTATCTATTTGCTGAAAGCTATCTTTTTTGTTATTAATGTCTAAAGAAAACTCAACCGAAGCATCTTCAATTTCGTTGTCTTCTATATTTACATAACCACCAAATTTATTTGTAGTTCCTCCCATGTAGGCAATTATCGAATGTCTCATTTTAATTAAAACATCTGATTGGCTTGAATCTAAGGTCCATGTTGTTTTCATAAATATCTGATTTTAGTGAGGTTATAAGTTACTCAAATTTGCTAAGGAAACTTTTTTAGTGTTCTGAGTTTCCAATCAACGGTGCAAATATAGACAGGAAACTCTAAATACCAAAAAAGTTTCCAAGTTTTTTTTAAAATATTTTAAAAGGTTATAAATGAACGGTTTTAGATATTCCTCAGCATTTAACTTTTAGAAAGGAATTATTCATATTTGAATTGTATCTTTGAGCCTCGTAAATCAGAATTTCATTTTATGCACGATATAAGTCAGTACCAGGATTTTTTTATACAATATTTAGAAAAACAAAGCATCAATAAAGAGCCTAAAAACCTTTACGAACCAATTACATATATTTTAGGTCTTGGCGGAAAACGTATGCGTCCGGTACTAACTTTAATGGCTTCAGAAGTTTTTGATACCGATTATAAAGTGGCGCTTCCGGCTGCAATGGCAGTTGAAGTTTTTCATAATTTTTCACTGGTTCACGATGACATTATGGACGATGCGCCTTTGCGAAGAGGACAAGAAACGGTACATGAAAAATGGGATTTAAATACTGGAATTCTTTCCGGAGACGCAATGCTAATCTTAGCATATCAATATTTTGAGCAATACGAACCAACCGTTTTTAGAGACTTAGCAAAACTATTTAGTAAAACTGCTCTTGAAGTTTGTGAAGGACAGCAATGGGACGTCGATTTTGAAAAAAGAAACGACGTTACGATTCCCGAATATCTAAAAATGATCGAATATAAAACAGCTGTTTTAGTTGCTGCTGCCATGAAAATGGGTGCAATTGTAGCCAAAACTTCTGAAAAAGATGGCGATTTAATTTATGATTTCGGACTTAATTTAGGTTTAGCTTTCCAACTTCAGGATGATTATTTAGACGCTTTTGGCGATCCTGAAACTTTTGGAAAACAAGTTGGCGGAGACATTATCGAAAACAAAAAAACTTATTTATATCTAAAAGCAAAAGAGTTTTCAACACCTGAAAAAGCTTCTGAATTAGAAAAATTATTTAGTCTCCAATTAGAAAATAATACGGATAAGATAGAAACTGCAAAAACTATTTTTAACGAATCAGGCGCTTCAAAAGCGACACAAGATGCGATAGAAATGTACACTTTTAAAGCTTTTGAAACTTTAGAAAAAATGGATATTAACGCTGAAAAGAAAGATATTCTGAGAACTTTTGGCGAGAATTTAATGAGCAGAAAAGTTTAGTTTTTTTTTGCCACAGATTAAAAGATTTTAATGATTTTTTTTCGCCACGAATTACACCAATTTTCACTAATTTATTACAATCAATAATTCGTGAAAATTGGTGTAATTCGTGGCAATAAATTTTTACATACAGTAAACCCGACAGGTTTTAAAAACCTGTCGGGTTTGTCATTTAAAACCTAAAACAAATCATCCGGATCAACTAAATCCGATAATTTTTGTTTCAAATCCTCTTCCAGAATCGTTAAACCATATTGATAAGAAGCGTTCATCCATCCAAAACCTTCTTCGGTTATATAATCAAACTCGGTTCCTACGTTTCCGTATTCTGCAAAAATCTTGTGTGAACTTATCGATAAATCAAACTTCTCCGGAATCGTTCCGTTATAATCGACAGCGTTTCTGGTAATCAGCCAAAGCCAGCGATAAACCATTTCCTGTGCTTCTTCATGAAAATTATAATTCAGCAAACCTTCCCACAAAAGCATTTGGTGCGGCGCCCATCCAAACGGATAATCCCATTGTCGTATTGGTGAATTTTCATCCAAATCTGCAATAGATTCTTTGGTACATCCCGCAATTCCCCCTTTCATTTTAAATTTCGGAAGTGTCTTTTTTACCAAAATATCTGCTTGTTCCTGTGTACTTATTTTCGCCCAAAGCGGATAAAAAGTAGTTGCAGCTTCAAAGAAATGCTGTTCCTCGGTTACAAAATTGTAATCGAAATAAATTCCATTTTCCTCATTCCAGCACATTTTATTGATTTTTTCTTTTCGCGAAGCAGCTTTCGAAATCCAATATTCACTTGAAAAAGACTTGTCTTCAAAATATTGAAATTCGTTTTTAAAGTACTTTTTAATTAGAAAAGCAATATCAGTTTCGTATTTATAAAGCAAACTATTGATCGCAACCGTATTTAAATTGGCACAAATCCCAACCAATCTATTCGTTGTATCGTGACCACTTTCGCGCATGCTTCGATCGTGAATAAAGTATTTATCAAGTTCGGCATCTACAACTTCTCTTTCTAAATATTTTTTCTCGAATTCGCGCGTCGATAAATTGTATTTTGGTGCGTATTGCTCCAGAATATCATCAAAATGGCCCTCTTCAACCTCAAACGGAAGTCCAATTCCTTCAGCTTTATAACGATTCAATCCATTTGCTGTAAGTCGTTTTCCTTCTTCCATCCAAACGGTTTGGTATTCTTTTATGGCGGTTTTTAAATGCCTTTCGATCCAGAAAATATCAGGATTTGACTTTTCTAAAACATCCATAATCAACGACGTATAAAGCGGCGGCTGCGTTCGGGTTAAATAATAACTTCGGTTGGCATTCAGAATTTTTCCGTAATGATCAATTTGATATTTAAAATTCTCTGCAATACCTAAAGCAAGATCAATTTTATCGTCAATCAAAAGTCCTTTGGCTATAAAATAACTGTCCCAACCGTACATTTCGTTGAATCTTCCGCCAGGAACCACAAATGGAACGCCTGAAATTTCATTGTTCTTAATTTGAAGCGCTAAAGCCAGAATCCCAGGTTGTTTATTTAGCGAAAGAACATATTCGGGCGAAATGTTTTTAGGCATTTGAACCACTTTTAACTTTGGTGTTGCAGCTTCTAATTTCTTGAAATAATCAAATACAATTTCATCTCCAAAAGGAACATATAAATAAGCTATTTCATTTTCGATCTTATTATCTTCCAGAATTTTCTTTACGCCATTGGCATCAATTGTTCTCGTTAAACCCTTCCAATAAAGATTTTTTATTTTTCTTGAAATCCTTTTTACAGGGTCTTCAGTGATTTCGTTTAAATCGATTTCCGCAAATTCAGTATTGTTTTTTTTCGCTAAAGCGAGTTCCTGCAATAAGTTTGAAAGCTGATAAGTTCCTTCAATAACTGTTGGATTTCCACTCAGATCATGCAGCAAAAAACTTTTCGGTCCATTATCATCAATCGTTATTTTTTTATCGCCATCAGTATCTTCCTGAGCCAATAATTTTTCGATCGTTTGGGTTATATGTAATTTAAATTTCATCTTTTGCAGTTATTTTTTTAAGAATAAAAAAGGACATTAATAATAAAGACATTGGAATTAAAGTAAAATAGAATGCGTTTTCCGGTCCTTCATTTTTAAACAGCCAACCTGTTATTCTGGAACCTAATGTGCCGCCAAGAGCCGAGAAAATCACAATTAATCCTGTCATTGAACTTTGTAAATTCTTTGGTAAAGCACTTAATACAATCGAGTTTAAAAGAGGATAAATTGGGGCAATAAACAATCCTATTAAAGGGAATGCAAATCCAATTAAGGGAATATCTGAAAGTGTATTAATGTTTTTTACTTCTAATCCAACTGTTTTTGGAAGTACAAAAATGACAATCAGCATTGCAGAAAGTATACAAAAACTCAGAACCCAAATCCAATTTACTTTTTTGGTTACAATACCTGCAATCAATCTCCCGATTGCTAATGAAATCGCCAGAATACTCGCCATCATAATACTGATATTCTCCGGTAAATGAAGCACTTTTGTATTAAACGTAGGCAGCCATGACAAAATTCCCTGTTCAATCATGACAAACAAAAAGACGCTGATAACAAAGATAACAGTAAGCAATTTTGCTATTAATTTGAACATTTGCATGAAATCGTCTTTGAGATTTGCTCCTGCGGAAACTTCAGCTTCTTCGAATTTTACAAAAAGCAAAAACAGAAACGATAAGAATGATAATGCTGCCAAAAACCAATATACATTCAACCATGAATTAGGATCTTCTTCATTATTAAAAGCCGGAAATAAAAAATAAGCCAATGCAATTCCCACCATAAAAAAACCTTCGATACTGCTCATCAAAGCGTTGTGTTCTTTCTTGGTTTCGGTTACGGTTCCTATTAATGAATAAACGGAAACTTTTATCAAAGCAAATGAAACTCCAACGGTCGCAAAAAGGATTTTAGCATTATCAAATGAGTTTCCAAAATACATAGAAATACAAGCCAAAGTAACTAAGCCTAAACCGATAAGCATCGATTTTCTATAGCCTATTCTGGGTAAAAAAGAGGCTATAAAAAAAGATACAATGGCAATTGGCATGTCTTTGAAAGCTTCAAGAATACTTGCCTGAACTTCATCTACTCCATAATTTCTTTGCGATTTTAAAATCACAATGCCTACACTATTTAGCAAAATAGCGAAGACAAAATAATTAAGATAAAGAGAGATTTTGATTCCTAAGTTTTTCATTTTTCTGGATGTGATTTGTTTCCCTACGTTGTGGTTATGGTGTGAGAGACGCACTGCTGTGCGCCTCTACAATACCATATACCATTTGATTTTATATAAATTTAGAAATTAATCGCTACCGAAAATCTAAAGGCACGTCCTAAAATTGGTCTTGCCATAAACACATCGCTTGCCGCGGATGTCGTTTGTCTTGGGTCTCCCTCGGTTAAACCAATTTCGTTGAATAAATTCGAAGCATCAACTGCAAAACGAAGATTATTATAGGTATAATTTAAACCTGCTCCAACCTCTTTATAAGCCGGTAAAACTTGTTTGTTATCCTGATTTGTAAATTTTTTATCAAAATAAGAGAACTGAACATACGCTGTAAGATCTTTTGTAATATCTACTTCTGGTCTTAGATTACAGAAAAACTTAGGGATTCTTCGTGCTGTATTTCCGTTAAAATCAAAAGTAGAACCATCAGCATTTGTTCCTGTAAAATTATCGTACTCCGGTTTTTGAACCGTAAATGTAAAGTTCACTTTTACCATTTTGTATCTTGCATTGGTTTCTACTTCAAGACCAATATTGTTTACATCAGCAAATTTATTCTCAGAACTTCCGTCAGATAAGATATCAGTAAAGGCAACATTTTTCAAGCCCATGTGAAATAAATTGGCATTCACATTAAAGAATGAATTAGAATATTTATAACCTAATTCGAATTGATTTACTTCGGTATTTTCTAATTTGCTTAAATCGGCAGCATTATCATAAAATGACTCTTCAATTGGCGATCTAAAACCGTGGCTGTAACGAACATACGAAGCCATATTGTCATTGAATTTATAGTTTCCTGCAGCAGTATACGACCATTCGCTCACATCATATCTCCAGTATGTATAAGGATTACCTTTTACCGTTGTAACTTTGTCATCGGCCGTATTATTGTCTAAAATTCCTAAATCTTCAGCAAAAAATCTGGCGTTATCTCTGTAACCTGAATATTTGTCTTTGTTGTATCTTAAACCAGCGTTAAAAGTCAAATTATCTGTTGCTTTAATTTCGGCGTCAGCATAAATATCATTCAAAAGTCCTTTGGTTTGTGCATCTCTTTCTAACCAAGTGATTCTTTCTACACCATTCCAGGTATGATCAACTCCGGTTGTATTGTCTTTTACATTTAATAATCTTGGATTGTCTGAAACATTTACCAAATAAGAATTCCAGTTCCAGTATTGATTTGATTTCCAGTTAGAATAATAGTAACCAGCAGTTAATTTTACAGGATCTAAATCAAAGTTGAAAGAGAAATTATTGGCAAAATTGTTCATCTTTTTATCAATATGCCAAAGATCAGCTCTCATAATCAATGCATTTGGATCAAGAGTTTGTCCGTTATCTACATAAGAATAGGTTAGATTACTAGCCGTTGTGTTTTGAACGCTTGTTGCGTAAGCATCTTGTGTCCAAGGACCTCCGTTTGGAAAAATTGCATTGTAATTTAAATCGATATTGGTGTTTTTGAAAGCATTTTTGAACGTTACTTTTTCAGAAATTTTCTTTTTGAATTCAGCTCCAATTGAGTTGATAACCGGATGAGAACCATCT
Source organism: Flavobacterium sp. JAS (assembly GCF_020991455.1). Lineage (GTDB taxonomy): Bacteria > Bacteroidota > Bacteroidia > Flavobacteriales > Flavobacteriaceae > Flavobacterium. Next base: position 416,280 of record NZ_JAJMOX010000004.1, on the reverse strand, counting down.
TCTAAATCTGCGCTAAAAGTTCCGCCACCATATTGAGGTACATTCAAATGACTAAAGTTTACTGAAGTCAATGTTCCGTAATTTGGATTAAAACCAGGAATTCCTTCAATTTTTCCGTTATTACTTTTTAGCGGAATTGGTAAATAAAAGGTGTTTCTGTCGTCAAGATGTTTGAAGTTAACTCTCAAATAATCATCATCATCAAATTTATAGGTAATGTTTCCTTTTATCTGACCTCCTTTATTTGCTGTAAATCCAGTATTTCTTACGCCATTATCAGCTCTATAGAAACCTCCAACGTTAAAGAATAATTTATCTTTAATTAAAGCGCCAGATAAATTAAGATCAGTTCTGAACATTCCGTAATCTGAAGTCGTGAATTTTGCTCTTCCCATAAATTCATTCTGACCTGTTTTCGAAATGAAATTGATAATTCCCCCTGGAGCATTGTTGGCAAAAATAGATGCCGAACCTCCACGAACCGCTTCCATTTTACTTACGGTTTCGTCTAATCTATAAAACGTATCGGCATTCGCAAATTGCAATGCACCGTCTTCAAAAACCGGTAATCCATCTTCCTGAATTTGCACATATTCATAAGCTCCCGCTGATGGAATTCCTCTTGCAAAAAGGTTGTTTCCAATTTCTCCCCCAGATGCCTCAACTACAAATCCCGGAATGGTTTGCAATAAAGCCGCCGTACTTGATGGCGCTCTGTCTTCGATTGCTTTGGCTCCCATTGTAGTAATTGCAACGCTCGATTCAAGTTTTGATCTCGGACTTGAAGATCCTGTAACCACAACTTCTTTCAAACTTTGTGATTCTCCTTCAAGAAGTAAATTCACTTCTAAAGATTCTCCTTCTTTTATTGCAATCTTTTTCTCGAAGGTTTTGTAACCCACATTTGTTGCAATAATAGTATAAGTTCCGGCTTCGATGTTCGAGAATGAATATCCTCCGTTTTCATCCGTAATCGTACTTTTTCCTGTTTCCTTAATAGATACATTGGCTCCCGGAACCGTTACTCCGCTATCGTCGAGTACTTTTCCTGAAACAGTGTTTTGATTTTGGGCAAACAGATTATTTGGTAAAAAAAACAGGCAAAACATCAAAAGTAATGTGCCTAAATAATAGTGTAGCTTTTTCATTTTTTTTGTTCGGTTAGTTAGTAATTATGGTTATCACTGTCAAACTTAGTAACTAATAATAAGGAATATAGGAATTAAAAATCGAAAACGTTTTCGAAAACACCTAAAACGTTTTCGGAACTTAAAATTTTATCAATGCGGTTTATTTTTAGTACTTTTATTTCATGAATGACACAAAATTAATAGATATAGCCTCGGCACTGGGAATTTCGGTTACAACGGTTTCAAAAGCGTTAAAAGGATATACGGATATTAGTAAATCTACACGCGCCAGAGTTATCGAAATGGCCGAAACCATGAACTATATGCCAAACTCGGTTGCGGTGAATCTTAGAACTAATGAAACCAAAACAATTGGCGTCATTATTCCGGCCACTGTGCATCATTTTTTCTCGAGTGTATTAAATGGTATTCTGGAAGAAGCCGAAAAAAGAGGTTATTTGGTCATTATATTACAATCAAATGAAAAGTACGAACTCGAGAAAAAACAACTTGCATTATTAATTCAAAAACGAGTTGACGGCGTTCTAATGTCACTTTCTAACGAAACGGATGATTTCACTCATATTAATGAAGCCATTCGAAAAAATACTCCTGTTGTTCTTTTTGATAAAATTGCCAAAAGAGTTGATTGTTCTAAAGTGGTTATTAATGACGCCAAAGCGGCTTATGATGCCGTGACCTACCTTATTAATAAAGGATATAAAAAAATTGCCCATTTTAGAGGTTCGTATGTTCCGCAAAATTCTATCGATCGCTTTCTAGGTTATAAAAGAGCGCTTGAAGCACACGGAATTGAGTACGATTCCAAACTGGTTTATGTTTGCGACAACAATACTGATTTTGAAGATGGCTACGAAAATGCTCAAAAAATAATGACGGAGCATCCAGATATTGATGCCATTTTTGCCATTACAGATCTGGTTGCGATCGGGATTATAAAATATTTTAATGAAGCGGGAATAAAAACTCCGGAACAAGTTGCTGTTTTTGGATTCAGTAATTGGTTTATGAGTACGGTTATTTCACCCAAATTAACGACAATTGATCAACCCGGATTCGAAATGGGACATCAGGCAGTTTCTCTTTTAATTGATGAAATTATGGACATAAAAGAGCATCGACCGGTAACACATCAAATTATTGAACTTCCTACAAGAATCATTGAAAGAGAATCAACCGTTAAATGATTTTTTAGTTTTAACTTTGCGTCAATTCTTAAAAAGCATCAATGTTTCCAATTCCTGAAAATACCGATTTTTTATTGGCTGATGCCGAAAAAGAAAACCTATACCTAAACCTGATTGAACAAATTAATAAAGACTTTAATTTGGCAAATGAAGGCATCGATTTTCCGTTAAGCATTTCTCCCGACGAATTAAAAATTCAGTTTCACGAAAAAATCTACCGAATGATTCAGTACAAATTCGCTGAATATTTAAACCTGCTTTATATTATCGATGTATCGGAAAGTGAAATCAAAAAACTAGACGGTTCTGATTTGGTTATTCTGGCTGAACAAGTTTCGTTTTTGGTATTGAAAAGAGAATGGCAGAAGGTTTGGTTTCGAAAGAATTTTAAGTAGAAGGCTCTAAGTTGCTAAGATACTGAGTTACTAAGGTTTTTCGTTGGGCCTGATAATACTTTTTAATCTGTCTAATTCAGACCAAAGGCCAAATCCGCTAACATCAAGTTTACTTCCTATAATTTGAAAGCGACCGCATTTAAAACAAATCTTTGCTATTCCTATTGTTTTTTCTTTTTTCTTAAAAATAAAAATATCTCGATATTCTGCCACACAAGCATACCCTTCGGTCATTAAAGAATCTTGCGCACTAAAAACATTTTGAATCTTTTTTTCTTGCTTTATGGATAAGTTTGATTTTTTATAATTGTGTTTTAATAGTATTTTCTCAAAATTTTCTTTTGGAATACTATCCGGATAATACCCCATATATAAATTAGAGAATTCTTTTTCTTTTTTAGTAGAGGGAATTTTACTAGTAAGTTTCACAAAATCCTCCTCAGAAAAATTCAAATAATAATGATCGATTTTATTTGAATCGAAAAAAGGTGTTAATTCTTTCTCTACAACTTTTTTATCCACAACATCTACTTTAATAGAATTGTTACAACTCGAAATTACAATAACAATAAGGACAAAAATATATTTTTTCAAATTTGTATTTTTTAAATCTTAGAAACTTAGCAACTCATAGTCTTAGCAACTTTAAATCAGAAATATACACGAACAAAAGGCATAAATCCAGATCCGTAAAGACTAGTTTCGGCATTATATAAAACATCGTAACGTGCACCGATAGTTACGCTTCCGGTTCTGTAACCTGCACCAAGATATAAGGCTGTATTCCAATAATTATCGGAGTAAGAAGGTCTATATTGCGTTGCATCATAATCGGTGTTTACACGCACTTGTTCTAACTCTGCAGACAATTGAATTTCGGGAATTGGGTTTATAAGTGTAACCAAACTTCCGCCGTAAACAAAGGAGTCATAATAGTTTTTTGAAGATAAATATCCGAATTGCAAACCAACTCCAACCGCTACTATTTCATTTACATTATAGATCGCACTTGGCATTACCGAAATATCTGTATAACCAGAACCAATTCCTAAACCAAGACCACCGCCAAACTGAACTTTCTCCCAAAAATGATTGCTGTTATCAATAACATACTTTTGCTGTGCAATTGCAGAACTTGAAAATGAGACTATCAAAATCACAAAAAAGCTTTTGAAAACGATTGAAATTTGATTTATATTCATAGTAAGAGCTATTTTTAACAAATTTTTACGTAAAAGTACGTAAAAAAAAGATTTAAATAAATGCGATTGTTGTACTTTTGCCATTCTATTTAACAAAAAGTATATTCACTCATATTATGGATAGGTTTTCATTTTTAAATGCAGCGCATACAGAGTTTTTCGCACAATTATATGATCAGTATTTAGTAAATCCAGATAGCGTTGAGCCAAGCTGGAGAAGTTTTTTTCAAGGTTTCGACTTTGGACAAACGACTTATAATGACGAAAATCCAGTTCAACGAATTGTTGAATATGTGACTAGCGACAACACAGATTACAGTAAAGTTTCAGAAAAACTGCAAAAAGAATTTAACGTTCTAAAATTAATTGATGGATACCGTACAAGAGGACACTTGTTTACAAAAACAAATCCTGTTCGTGACCGTAGAACTTCGTCTCCAACTTTAGATATTGAAAATTTTGGATTAACAACTGCTGATCTTTCAACAGTTTTTGATGCTGCTCAGACTATCGGAGTGGGACCATCTACATTACAAGACATTGTAACGCGTCTTAAATCTATTTACTGCCAACACATTGGTATTGAATATATGTACATCAGAAATCCTGGCGTTGTAAAATGGATTCAGGATAAATTAGCTGTAAATGTTAATCAGCCTAATTTTTCTTCTGAAGAAAAGAAAACTATCTTAAACAAATTAAATCAAGCAGTTTCTTTCGAGAACTTCTTACATACTAAATATGTTGGGCAAAAAAGATTCTCACTAGAAGGTGGTGAATCTATTATCCCGGCTTTAGACGCTTTGATCGAACAAGCTGCTGAAAAAGGTGTTGAACAATTCGTAATGGGAATGGCTCACCGTGGTCGTTTGAACGTTTTGGCAAACATCTTCGGAAAATCAACTCAGGATATCTTTGGTGAGTTTGACGGTAAAGATTATGATCAGGAATATTTTGATGGTGACGTAAAATACCACTTAGGTCTTACGGCTGACAAAAAAACAAGATCAGGAAAAAGCATCAATATCAATTTAGCACCAAACCCTTCTCACTTAGAAACGGTTGGAGCTGTAATTGAAGGAATCACAAGAGCAAAACAAGATAAATATTATGCTGACGATTTCTCTAAAGTATTACCTATCGCCGTTCACGGAGATGCTGCAATTGCAGGACAAGGTATCTTGTATGAAATCATCCAAATGGCTCAACTTGACGGTTACAAAACTGGAGGAACAATCCACATTGTAATCAACAATCAGGTTGGTTTTACAACGAATTATTTAGACGCTCGTTCCTCTACTTATTGTACAGACGTTGCCAAAGTAACATTATCGCCAGTACTACACGTAAATGCTGACGACGCTGAAGCTGTTGTACACGCAGTATCTTTTGCATTAGACTACAGAATGCAATTTGGACGTGACGTATTTATCGATTTATTAGGATACAGAAAATACGGTCATAACGAAGGTGACGAACCTCGTTTTACACAACCGGTTTTATATAAAATCATCGCAAAACATAAAAATCCAAGAGATATTTATGCAGAGCAATTATTGTCAGACGGCGTAATCGATGCTTCTTATGTAAATGCTTTAGAAAAAGAATACAAATCTAATATGGAGGAGAATTTAGAAGCTTCTCGTAAAAAAGATTTGACAATCATAACTCCATTCATGAAAAACGAATGGAACGGATTTGTTCAGGTGACAGATACTCAAATGCTTCAAAAAGTAGATACTGCTTTTGACAAAAAAGGATTAGATTCTATCATCAATACAATCTCGACATTACCTGCTGACAAGAAATTCATCAGTAAAATATCTAAAATTGTCACAGACAGAAAAACTGGATACGATAATAACACTATCGATTGGGGAACTGCAGAAGCTCTTGCTTACGGATCTCTTTTGACAGAGGGATTTGATGTTCGTATTTCTGGTCAGGACGTAGAGCGCGGTACATTCTCTCACCGTCATGCTGTAGTAAAAGTTGAAGATTCTGAAGAAGAAGTAATTCTACTGGACGCTATCGAGAACAAAAAAGGAAAATTCGGAGTATTCAATTCTCTTTTATCAGAGTACGGAGTTCTTGGTTTTGATTACGGATATGCATTAGCAAATCCAAATGCATTAACGATTTGGGAAGCACAATTTGGAGATTTCTCTAATGGAGCCCAAATCATGATTGACCAATATATTTCTTGTGGTGAAGATAAATGGAACAACCAAAATGGTATCGTTTTATTATTGCCTCACGGATATGAAGGACAAGGTGCAGAACACTCTTCTGCAAGAATGGAGCGTTACTTACAACTTTGTGCAAGACAAAATATGTATGTTGCAGATTGTACAACTCCAGCCAACTTCTTCCACTTGTTAAGAAGACAAATGAAAACGAATTTCCGTAAACCTTTGGTAGTTTTCTCTCCAAAAAGTTTATTACGTGATCCAAGATGTGTTTCTACAGTAGAAGAATTAGCAAAAGGAAGTTTCCAGGAAACAATTGATGATAATGCAGTAGATAAAAAAGCGGTAAAAACTTTGGTTTTTGTTACTGGTAAATTCTACTATGACATTGTTGCTGAAAGAGAAAACAACGGAAGAAATGACGTTGCAGTTGTTCGTATCGAGCAATTATTCCCTTTCCCGGTTGAGCAAATCAAAGAAATCATTGCAAAATATCCAAATGCTGATGATTATGTTTGGGCTCAGGAAGAACCTAAAAACATGGGAGCTTACAGCTTTATGTTAATGAACTTTGATCTTGTAAAATGGAGATTAGCTTCGTTAAAAGCTTATGCTGCACCAGCATCAGGAAGTTACACACGTGCAAAACGTCGTCATGCAGATGCAATTAGAATGGTTTTCGATAAAAATTTATTCAGATAAAAAGAATGTTTCAAGTTTCAATCCCAATAGCTATCGGGACTGAAACCATAAAAACCTTAAACAAAAAATAAGATGATTTTAGAAATGAAAGTCCCATCACCAGGGGAATCAATAAAAGAAGTTGAAATTGCAACTTGGTTAGTAAAAGACGGAGATTATGTAGAAAAAGATCAAGCTATTGCTGAAGTTGATTCAGACAAAGCAACTCTTGAATTACCGGCTGAAATGAGCGGAATTATTACGCTTAAAGCAGAAGAAGGTGACGCAGTTGCAGTAGGAGCTGTAGTTTGTTTAATTGATACAGATGGTGTAAAACCTTCAGGATCTGCTCCGGCAGCAGAAGCTCCAAAAGCTGAGGCACCGAAAGCAGAAGCTCCAAAGGCTGAAGTAAAAGCAGAAGCTCCAAAAGCAGCACCTGCAGCAGCAACTTATGCTTCTGGAACTCCATCTCCAGCGGCTAGAAAAATATTAGACGAGAAAAACATAGCACCAGCAACTGTTTCAGGAACTGGTAAAGACGGAAGAATCACTAAAGAAGATGCTCTTAATGCAGTACCTTCTATGGGAACTCCAACTGGTGGAAGCCGTGGAAGTGAGCGTACAAAATTATCAATGTTACGTCGTAAAGTAGCTGAGAGATTAGTTGCTGCTAAAAACGAAACAGCAATGTTAACAACTTTCAACGAAGTTAACATGACTCCAATTAACCAAATTCGTAACGAATACAAAGATGCTTTCAAAGCAAAACATGGTGGTTTAGGATTAGGTTTTATGTCATTCTTTACAAAAGCAGTTACAAGAGCTTTACAATTGTATCCTGATGTTAACTCAATGATGGATGGTGATTACAAAATCGCTTACGATTTTGCTGATATCTCAATCGCAGTTTCTGGACCAAAAGGTTTAATGGTTCCTGTTGTTCGTAATGCTGAATTATTAACTTTCCGTGGAATTGAAGCTGAAATCAAAAGATTAGCTTTAAGAGCTCGTGATGGTCAAATTACTGTTGACGATATGACTGGAGGAACTTTCACAATTACAAACGGTGGTGTTTTTGGAAGTATGTTAAGTACTCCAATTATCAACCCTCCTCAATCAGGAATTTTAGGAATGCACAATATTATTGAGCGTCCAATTGCTGTAAATGGTAAAGTTGAAATTCACCCAATGATGTATGTGGCTCTTTCTTATGACCACAGAATCATCGACGGACGTGAGTCTGTTGGTTTCTTAGTTGCTGTAAAAGAAGCTTTAGAAAATCCAGTAGAATTATTAATGAATGGCGATGCTAAACGTGCTTTAGAATTGTAATTTTAATAATTTTCCACAATAATAGAAAGCCTGTTCATTAATTTGAACAGGCTTTTTTTCTTAATATTAGCTTAAATCTTGCTTAAGATGTTAATTTTTTAAACAAACGTAAATTTCACCCTTTAAAAATTATTTTATTTAGAATAAATAAAAATAGCTTGTATAGTTGACACTCAACAACTAAATTTGCGCTATTAAAATCAATTCTAAATAAAAATGAAATATAAATTTACAATTTCTTTCTTAAGCTTTTGTTTTTTTCTATTAGCAAGCACAACAATTTCCGCACAAGAAAAAGCAACCTTAAAAGGTAAAATATCTTTAAGCAGCAATGACTCTCCTGAAGGTATTTCGATTGCATTAAAAGGAACAAGATTAGGAACCATTACTGACGAAAATGGAAACTACAAAATAAAAAATGTAAAACCCGGAACATATACTTTAAAAGTTTCTGCTGTTGGATATACTCCTACCGAAAAAAAAATCATCGTTAAAGAAGGAGATGAACTAACTCAAAACTTCAATTTGGCTTCAAATTCTGAAGAGCTAACAGAAGTAGTTGTAAATGGTGGTAGAAAAAACCGTTTTGCACGTAAAGAAAATCAACAAGTATCCAGATTACCACTTAAAAACTTAGAAAATCCACAAGTATATACCACTATTACAGGAGAAGTTCTAAAAGAACAAGTAGTAACTAATTTTGATGATGCTTTAAAAAACGCATCAGGTATTACACAACTTTGGGCTTCAACTGGCCGTGGTGGCGATGGTGCAGGTTATTATGCTCTTAGAGGTTTTGCGGTTCAGCCAACTATGGTTAACGGTTTACCTGGATTAACAAACGGAAGTTTGGATCCTGCAAATGTTGACCGAATTGAAATTATCAAAGGTCCATCAGGAACTTTATTTGGAAGCAGTTTAATCTCTTACGGAGGATTAATCAACACAACTACAAAAAGACCCTACAAAACATTTGGAGGAGAAGTAAATTATACTGTTGGAAGTTATGGTTTAAACCGTGTAACTGCCGATATTAATACACCATTAAACGATAAAAAAACTTTAAACTTTAGAGCTATTTCAGCTTACAACAAACAAGAAAGCTTTCAGGATGCCGGTTTTAGAGAATCATTTTTTATTGCTCCATCATTATCATACGAAGTAAATGACAGATTATCATTTCTGGTAAATACTGAATTCATGAGCAATGAAACAACAAATCCAACAATGTTGTTTTTAGACCGAAGCAATCCTTTAAGAGTTCACAATATTTCTGAATTAAAATACAACAACGAACGTTCTTACACTAGTAACGAACTTACTATAAAAACACCTTCCTACAATTTGCAAGGGCAAATGTTTTATAAGATTTCTGATCAATGGACTTCACAAACTATTTTCTCTTCTAGCTCTGCAAAATCAACTGGAAATTATGCTTATTTGTATGAAGGAACGGCATACGTTCCGAAGATTAAAGAAGGAATTGTACTGAATAGATTTTTCAATTATCAGGACAATAAAAATTCAACAATTGATGTTCAACAAAATTTTAACGGAGATTTTAAAATAGGAAATCTAAGAAACAGAATCGTTGTTGGTCTTGATTACTTTAACAGAACGACTTTTGATCGCAGCTCAGGATATTTTGGAAATGGTACGATCTACATAGGCGATGATGTAGCAACTTTCAATTCTCTTTATAAAACTACAAATGGGGATAGCGGTGTTTTAACAAAAGCTGCATCAGATGCAATTGTAGGCAATAGTCCTAGAAATAACAGTAAAACAAAACAAGAGGTTTTCAGCGCATACTTCTCAGATGTAATCAACTTTACTCCTGCTTTATCTGCAATGGTAAGTTTACGTGCAGACCGTTTTATAAACAGTGGAGATACTTCTACAGATGTTGACGATTACAATCAAACTGCTTTTTCTCCAAAATTCGGATTGGTATACCAGCCTGTTTTAGACAAAGTTTCTGTTTTTGCAAACTATATGAATGGTTTTGCAAATGTTGCTCCGGGTCAAAATCGTAACGCGGGTATTGTTACTCCTTTATCATTCAATCCTGAACATGCTAATCAATTTGAAGCAGGTACAAAATTGAACCTGTTTAATGACAAACTTTATGCTACTTTTAGTTACTACGATATTAAAGTTTCTGATCAGGTATATGTAATAGAAACCCCGTATGTAGACCCAACTCAACCTGATGTTCCTCAGCCAAACAATCAAACAAGTTATCAAAATGGAGGACAACACAACAAAGGTTTTGAAGCTGAAATCGTTGCAAATCCAGTTACTGGTTTAAACATTGTTTTGGGATACAGCTACAATGACGCAAGATTAACTGCTGGAGATCCTGACTTTGTAAATCACAGACCTGAAAGTTCAGGACCACAAAACTTAGCAAACCTTTGGGCTAGTTATAAATTTACAAGCGGTGTATTAAGAGGATTTGGATTAGGTGCCGGAGGAAATTATGTTGGTGACAATAAAATCATGAACAGAGCTACTGCAGGAACATTCACAATTCATGAATATGGGGTATTAAATTCGTCTTTATTCTACAATGCAGATAAATTCAATATCACGCTTAAAGTAAACAATATTACAAACGAGGAGATTTATGATGGATGGTCAACAATTCATCCTAAAGACCCTAGAACTTTTGCCGCAAGTTTTACTTATAGATTCTAATAAAATTAAACAAAAAGCATCTTTCTGTTTATGAAAGATGCTTTTTAAATTCTATTAAACCATGATAACAATAGCCAGCCTTATCGTTTTTTTAGCATTTTATACTTTGTATTACACTTCAAAAAGAGCCGTTCTGTCTTATGATTTAGGTTTTGAGAAATGGATGAAAAAAAATCCGAAGCAAACCAAAATTAGCGGATTCGTACTTTTGTTATTAGCCTACTCCTTATGGTTATTTACACAATCATTGGGCTGTGGCACATTGATGTTCTTTATTCAGTTAATGACTATCGGAAGTTTAATAATCATTTTAAAACCATTAAAAAAAGTAAACGGTAAAGTTATACTGGCACTTTTTATACTAATTGCTTTATTAGAATTCTACTACAACTAAACCATTTCTAACCAAAATATGCCAGCAAATCCAAAATATTTAACCCAATCAAAATGGCAACGATTTGCCAAAATAACTGCTGCTATTTTAGGCGGCTATTTTGTTTCAGTCACTTTTCATTTGGCATTAGCATCTTGGTTTAACCGTGCTAATATCTTAATGACGATGGCTTTTAGCGGATTCATTCTTTGGGTTGTGCTAATGGTGATTGCTTTTTTAGCTAAAAATGGATGGAAAATCTGGGGTGTTTATCTCCTGTTAACTTTACTTTTTTGTCTTTTCATTTATTTAGGTCAAACCTATAATCCAACGGCGCAATAACTAACCTATGAATAACCGAAATTATAACATCTATTTTCATACGCATACTGTTAGCGGAATTGTGATCAGTGTGGTACTTTTTGTCATTTTCTTTGCAGGGTCTTTTTCTTTTTTTAGAGATGAAATTAACGATTGGGAAAGAAATGAGTCAGCTGCAATTACCAAAGAAATTCAACTGGATTACAACACGGCTTTAAAAAAAATCGACAAAGAATATGTTTTACACGGTAGAAATATTACTATTTCTAAACCAAGTAACGAACGTAGAGTTGCCATTTATATGGAAGGTACCAAAGATACTTTGGCTCCAGCCAAACAAAAAGAAGGATCATTTTTCTATCTTGATACCAAAACGCACAAAACCTATACTTATGAAGAGTCTTATTCGTTAGGTGAATTTTTATACCGTTTACATTTCTTAGCTCAGATACCTTATCCTGTTGGTTATTACCTTTCAGGTTTTACGGCATTATTCTTTTTATTTGCCATTGTAACCGGGCTTTTATTGCATTGGAAAAAAATTGTTTCTAACTTTTATATTTTCCGTCCAAAAGAGAAATTGAAAACATTATGGACCGATGCTCACACCGCATTAGGAATGATTGGATTGCCATTTCAGTTTGTTTATGCCGTAACGGGAGCTTTTTTCATGATTAAACTTTTAATTGTAGCTCCGGCCGTAATGGCTCTGTACAAAGGTGATCAGGACAAATTATACAAAGAATTAGAATACAACGATCCTGAGTATAAATTTGACAACAAAAAATTAGCAACACCCTTTAACATCGATCAATTAGTTGCAAAAGCAAAAAACAACTGGAAAGATTTTGAAATTACCCGCGTTTTTATTCAAAATTATGGCGATGCCAACATGCACGTTTTAGTTGAAGGTGAAATGCTAAACCATAAAAAATTCACAGGAATTGGAAAAGTCGTTTACCGAATTGCCGATGGGAAAGAAATCGCCAGAAAAAATCCTGTTACACAAAACAATTATTTAGATGTTGTAAAGAATGTTTTATACCGAATCCATTTTGGAGATTATGGAGGATATGCTTTAAAAATCGTGAGTTTCGTTTTAGGAATCATCACTTGTTTTGTCATTATTTCAGGTGTAATGATTTGGTTAGTTGCCAGACAGAAAAACAATTTACCAGAGAAGAAAAGACGTTTTAATGCTGCGGTTGTTCGCATTTATTTGGCAATTTGTTTGAGCATGTACCCTATTACAGCACTTGCTTTTATTGTAACCAAAATATTTTATCCACTGACTCAGGACAATTTGTATCTTGTTTATTTTGCAGGATGGTTAGTGCTTACAATCTTTTTTATTATTAAAAAGAACGATGCTTTTACCAATAAATTCTGTTTGATCTCAGGAAGCATTTTAGGATTTCTGATTCCAATTACAAACGGAATAGTTTCCGGAAACTGGTTTTGGAATTCGTTTATGCAAAATAAAGTTCAGGTTTTCTTTATTGATGTTTTTTGGATTGTTCTCGCCTCAATTTCATTATATGTGGCTTATCATTTAAAAGCCAAAAAAGAGGTTGTTGCTGAAAAATAATTGAAATTTGCTTACTATTTTGCTCAAGAAAAATAGTAACAATATATTTTAAATAATCGCTTTTATTTCAAATGAAGGAAAATATTTGTCTCTTATTGATTAAGGATATACTTTTACGTTTTTATTAAAAAATGGGGTTCAAAAAGCAAGTACGTTTTCTACATAAATGGCTTGGATTAATTTCCGGGCTTATTGTTTTTATTATAAGTATTACCGGTTGTATCTTTTGTTTTCATGACGAAATAAAAGACATCACCCGCAAAGAATGGCGTTTGGTCGAACCTGAAAACAAACCCTTTTTATTACCATCTGTTTTAAAGGAAAAAGCCAACGAAATTGCTCCAAAAAACAAAGCAAGTATGGTTTCTTATTATGGAAAAAATAGATCTGCAATTGTCTATACGTATTCTGACTCTGAAAATCTATACCTCTATTTTAATCCATATACAGGAAAATATCTTAAAACAGAAAACCCTAAAACAGACTTTTTTATCATCGTCGAATACATTCATTTGTATTTGCTTTTGCCTGATTATATTGGCAAGCATATTATTGGCGGCGCAACAATCATCTTTATCTTATTGCTGATTTCAGGAATTATTCAGTGGTGGCCAAAACGAAAGCATGATATCAAACGAAGTTTTACCGTAAAATGGTCAGCAAAATGGCGCCGAGTGAACTATGACTGGCACAACACCTCCGGGTTTTATATTGCTATTATCGCTGCAATTATTGCCATTACAGGTCTAACTTTTACGTATGAATGGGTTGGTGACGGAATTTATAAAACTTTCAATTTTGGAGGAAACAAAGCTGCCGAAACAAAAACTCCGGTAATCGATACTACTAAATTTAATAGTAACTCGCTTGTTGCAGTTGATCGTGCTTTTATCGAAACCATGAAACTTCAGCCAAAAGCCGAAATGTGTTTTGTTATTTTTCCACAACAAAAAGGTGATATTATTAGTACAGGAGCATATCCGCATACTTTAAGATACGATCATCAAAGCAATTATTACTTTCACCCAAATGATGGAAAATTAATTCAAAGTGATCCTTATGACAAAAAGAGTTTAGGCTTACAGGTTGTCGAAATGAATTATGGAATTCATACAGGTCAAATTCTGGATTTACCCGGAAAAATAATCGCTTTTATAATTAGTTTAATAGCTACTGCACTACCCGTAACAGGTTTTGTAATTTGGTACGGAAGAAAAAACAAATCCTGCAAAAAAATAAAAGCATAAAAAAACCGCTTAGTCAGCGGTTTTTTTATGTTTTCGAAATCTTATTAATTTCTGTTTGCCAAAGCATTTTTTTGTAAATTCTTTACTGAACTTACTTGGCTGTTTTCATAAGCAACTTCACAAAGACTTTTTTCATTGAAGAAAATCCATTTTCCAGTTTTCATTCCGTCTGTGTACTCTCCTACTGCCAATTTATTTCCCTTTTCATCATACGATACCCAAACGCCATCTAGTTTACCATCCTTAAAGAAACCTTGTTGTTGTACATTACCATTTTCATAATAGTAAGTAGCTTTTACTTTGTTTCCAACAGCTTCTAATTCTGGTTTTACCTCTTGTGCAACTAGAATTCCAGAGAACAATATTGCAACTAAAATTACACACTTTTTCATATCTTTAGGTATTTAATGTTATCAAATCGTTATCAAATATAGTTAATTGTTTACATTAAACAAACTTTTACTTAACAATTTGGTAACATTGAATAAAAACTTAACATTGGAAATAGTTGAAAAACAAAAAAACCAACGCCGAAGCATTGGTTTTACTGGTATTTCCGCGAAAGCGAAAACTTACTATAACGTTATAAATTTGATAAATAAATTACTTCAATAATGCGTCTAATTGCGTTTGAAGCTCTGGAGAGGATGGTCGATCAGCATCTGGAGCCACAATATTACCTTTTGGATCTATCAAAATAAATCTCGGAATTCCCGTAACACCATAACTCGTTACAAACTCAGATTCCCAATCTTTATCTGCAAACAATTGAGTTCCTCCTAATTGTTTATCTGTCACAAATTTTTTCCATTTTTCGTTATCCTTTGCTTTATCGACAGAAATGCTCACGAATTCAATATTCTTTCCGTGATACTTCTCTTCGATTTTTTGCAAATAAGGAATCTCAGCTCTACATGGCCCACACCAGGTTGCCCAAAGATCAATATAAACATACTTTCCTTTTAAATCAGAAAGTTTTGTTTTTCCACCTCTAAAATTCTCATAATCAAAATCAGGCGACACTTTCCCTATTAAACCTTTTGTTTTTGAAGCTCTTTCATATTCTTCAGAAGCATATTGATTAAAACTTTCGAAACTAGTTTTCAATGCTGTTTTAAATTCAGGATCAAAATCTCCTTTCTCTAGATTCTCTAAATCCGTTTTTTTCTTTTGCTCTAATAAATTAGCAAATTCTACGGCCTCTTTAGAAAAAGCTTCGTTCTGAAACTTTTCGTCTTTTAACGCTTGCTGCGCCAGAAAATTACTTTCGTTCACACCTTTACCTTTATAAACAATAGTTTCATCAAATTCTTTAGCATTCATTGTCAGATTGATATCCGAATTTGGTTTTAAATACAAATTAGAACCTTCTGTACCATCAGA
This sequence comes from Flavobacterium sp. JAS, assembly GCF_020991455.1. GTDB lineage: Bacteria > Bacteroidota > Bacteroidia > Flavobacteriales > Flavobacteriaceae > Flavobacterium. Next base: position 400,531 of record NZ_JAJMOX010000004.1, on the reverse strand, counting down.
AAACATATAAAACCCTTTTGGAGCATCAAAAGAAGCCACAAACAACTCTTTTTTATTGATAGGAATAACTTGTCTAAAATTATTTTTCCCTTTAATGACCAAAGTGTCACTATTTCTGTTCTCTATTTTAGCTGTAAATTTAACTTGACTTTTAGTTTGACCGATGACATTCAAAGCGCTAAAAATCAACAGACCAGTTACAAAAAATTTATTCATAATTATTAAAGTTTGTTTTTAGTAATTCAAATCTAAAGAAATTACAGCGGCAAAATTTAAGAATTAACAAAATATTTCAAATTAATAGTCATCTAGTTATGCACTTTATTATATTAATTTGAATTTTGTGTTTACTTTTGCAGTCTAAAATTTTGATCATGTATAGAAGTCATAATTGTGGCGAATTAAACGCCTCAAATATTAATACGGAAGTTACACTTGCGGGTTGGGTTCAAAAATCACGCGATAAAGGATTTATGAATTGGGTTGATTTACGCGACCGTTACGGAATTACACAATTAATTTTCGACGAAAGTCGTACCGATAAAACCGTTTTTGAATTAGCAAAAACTCTTGGTAGAGAATTTGTAATTCAGGTAAAAGGAACTGTAATTGAGCGTGAAGACAAGAACAAGAACAAAAACATGATTACCGGTGACATAGAAATTTTAGTTACCCAATTAACGATTCTAAATGCTGCATTAACTCCTCCTTTTACTATTGAAGATGAAACGGACGGTGGAGAAGATATCAGAATGAAATATCGTTATTTAGATATTAGAAGAAATCCTGTAAAAAACAGCTTGTTGTTCCGTCACAAAGTAGCGATGGAAGTCCGTAAATATTTATCTGATTTAGATTTTTGCGAAGTTGAAACTCCTTACTTAATCAAATCGACTCCTGAAGGAGCGAGAGATTTCGTTGTACCAAGCCGTATGAACGAAGGACAATTTTATGCATTGCCACAATCGCCACAAACTTTCAAACAATTATTGATGGTGGGCGGAATGGATAAATATTTCCAAATCGTGAAATGTTTCCGTGACGAAGATTTGCGTGCAGACCGTCAGCCTGAGTTTACGCAAATCGATTGCGAAATGGCTTTTGTGGAGCAAGAAGATATTTTAAATGTTTTTGAAGGATTGACAAGACATTTACTAAAAGAAATTAAAGGTATTGAAGTAGACAAATTCCCAAGAATTACTTACGACTATGCCATGAAAACATACGGAAACGACAAACCGGACATTCGTTTTGGAATGGAGTTTGGCGAATTAAACGAATTTGCACAACACAAAGACTTTCCAGTATTCAATGCTGCCGAGTTAGTTGTGGGAATTGCAGTTCCGGGAGCAGGAAATTATACCCGTAAAGAAATTGACGGATTAATTGACTGGGTAAAACGTCCACAAGTTGGAGCATCAGGAATGGTGTATGCAAAATGTAATGACGATGGAACTTTTAAATCATCTGTAGATAAATTCTACGATCAGGACGATTTAGGACAATGGGCAAAAATCACAGGAGCAAAACCTGGCGATATGATTTTTGTACTTTCAGGACCGGCAAATAAAACACGTGCGCAACTTTCGGCACTTCGTATGGAATTAGCAACTCGTTTAGGATTGCGTAAACCAGAGGAATTTGCACCACTTTGGGTTGTTGATTTTCCACTATTAGAACTAGACGAAGAAAGCGGTCGTTACCATGCGATGCACCACCCGTTTACATCTCCAAAACCAGAAGACATGCAATTATTAGAAACTGACCCAGGAAAGGTTCGTGCTAATGCGTATGATATGGTTCTTAACGGAAATGAAATTGGAGGAGGTTCGATTCGTATTCACGACAAAGCGACTCAACAATTAATGTTTAAATATTTAGGCTTTACTGAAGAAGAAGCAAAAGCACAATTTGGCTTCCTAATGGATGCATTCCAATTTGGAGCACCACCACACGGAGGTTTAGCTTTTGGTTTAGACAGATTGGTGGCTATTTTAGGAGGTCAGGAAACGATTAGAGATTTTATTGCATTCCCTAAGAACAATTCAGGGCGTGATGTTATGATCGATGCTCCTGCAAAAATTGACGATGCACAATTAAAAGAACTTCATATCAAACTTGATACGATATAAATTCTTATAAATTTAAAAACATAAAAACGGCAACTAATAAGATTTAGTTGCCGTTTTTTTATGCATTTTCTTCCGGCCTGAGTGTTAAAAAAATACTAACTAAAAAAGGCGAAGTCAATAAATACAAGTATTCTCTCACAGAAACTCAAATTTACAGAAAGGGTTTGGCATAATATACAAAATTTTTGTAAACTATAAGCTACTTTTTTAACTTTTTATTTTGACAATTGATGATTCTCAAATAAAGTATCTGCATATCAAAATTGATGCAATATAAATAGCGAAAACACTGTGAATCAATAATTTTTACAAAAAATTAACACCTTATTGTCTTTTGTATGAATTTATATATTACATTTGCTTCATTATAAATTATTATTACAATTACAATGCGTACAGGTACAGTAAAATTTTTCAATGAATCTAAAGGTTATGGATTCATTACAGACGAAGAAACAGGAAAAGATATCTTCGTTCACGCTTCAGGAATTAACGCGGAAGAATTACGCGAAGGTGACCGTGTAAGCTATGAAGAAGAAGAAGGAAGAAAAGGGAAAGTTGCTGCTAAAGTAGCAGTAATCTAAGAAAAATATAGCAATTTATTTTTTTTGCCTCTGAATGGTTTTGAAAACGTTTCGATTAATTTCGAAACGTTTTTTTTTGCTCAAATCTTAAAAAAAACTTAAAATAACAAGTTGTTATTTATAATCAATAAAAATTACAAATATTAACCCTTTTGTTACACACTTAAATCCTTTTTTAGCTTGTGATTTACAGAGTTGAAAGTTATCTTTGTGGCTTATTCTTTAAGTAAAAAACCTAAGTTTATGCAATCTGATCAATACAGTTACATTCCTATTTTAATGCAAGCAATTTTAGCTATTGGATTTGTGGTAGGAACAATCATTATTTCTGGAAAATTAGGACCAAAAAGAAGTTCTGAAGTAAAAGATAAAAACTTTGAGTGTGGTGTCGAATCTGTTGGTAACGCACGTATCCCTTTTTCAGTAAAATATTTCCTTGTTGCTATTTTGTTTGTATTGTTTGACGTAGAGGTAATTTTCCTTTATCCATGGGCAGTAAACTTCAAAGAATTAGGAATTGAAGGAATGCTTAAGATGATCGTATTTATGTCACTTCTTTTAGTTGGCTTTTTCTACATCATCAAGAAAAAAGCATTAGACTGGGAATAACACGATTTTAGATTTTAAATTGATACTTTTAGATTTAAGAATTAGCTAATGTCTGAGCTTAAATAAAACCACAATTTGAAATTTGATTTCTTCGAATTAATATACTGATTAAAAAAATTGATTTTAACTTTTACGATTTCCCAAATCTAAAATCTAAAATCAGAAATCTAAAATAAAATGAGCGATTCAAATGTAAATATGGTTGCGCCGCCGGAAGGAGTTGTAGGAGAAGGTTTCTTCGCTACAAAACTAAATGATGTTGTAGGTTTAGCAAGAGCCAATTCATTATGGCCATTACCTTTTGCAACTTCATGCTGTGGTATCGAATTCATGGCTACAATGGCGTCACATTACGATTTAGCACGATTTGGTTCTGAGCGTGTGAGTTTCTCTCCTCGTCAGGCAGATATGTTGATGGTAATGGGAACTATTTCTAAAAAAATGGCACCTATTTTAAGACAAGTTTACGAACAAATGTCTGAACCTCGCTGGGTAATTGCAGTTGGAGCCTGTGCTTCATCAGGTGGAATCTTCGATACTTATTCAGTTTTACAAGGAATTGACAAAGTAATTCCGGTTGACGTTTACGTTCCGGGATGTCCGCCAAGACCAGAGCAAATTGTTGATGGAGTAATGAAACTTCAAGAATTGGTAAGAAGCGAATCTGTTAGACGCAGAAGCTCTCCAGAATACCAAGAATTACTAGCTTCATATAATATTTCATAAGATGGCTTTAGAAAATACCCTGATTCAAGATAAACTTACAGAAACATTTGACACAAGTGTTTTTAACTTTCAACAAGAAAGAGATATTTTTTCACTAGAAACTTCTGCTGACAAAATCACAGCCCTGATTCTTTTTTTGAAAAACGATTCTGATTTACGTTTCCACTTTTTAACCGATTTATGCGGTGTTCATTATCCGGACAACGAAACAGAGCGTCAGTTTGCAATCGTATACCATTTACACAACTGGTACGAAAACAAACGTATTAGAATCAAAGTATTCTTAAACGGTGAAAAACCAGAGATCAAAACCATTTCAAACATTTTCTTAAGTTCAAATTGGATGGAAAGAGAAACGTACGATTTCTACGGGATTAACTTTATTGGACATCCACAATTGAAACGTATTTTGAATATGGACGAAATGATATCTTTCCCGATGCGAAAAGAATTCCCAATGGAAGACAGCGGAAGAACAGATAAAGACGACAGATTCTTTGGAAGAACAACAACAAATTGCTAAAAAATAAATAATTCAACATTATAAAATGTCAGAACTATTATTACCACCAGAGCATCGATATGCTAAAATAATTAAGGATAAACTAAACGAAGACGGAAGTGAACTTTCAGTGCTAAATTTAGGTCCTACGCACCCGGCGACTCACGGTATTTTTCAAAATATCCTGTTGATGGATGGTGAAAGAATTCTTGAGGCTGAACCAACTATTGGTTATATCCACAGAGCTTTCGAAAAAATCGCCGAAAATCGTCCTTTTTATCAAATTACTCCTCTTACTGACCGTATGAACTATTGCTCCTCTCCTATTAATAATATGGGATGGTGGATGACTTTAGAAAAATTATTAAATATTGAAGTTCCTAAAAGAGCACAGTATTTAAGAGTAATCGTAATGGAATTGGCTCGTATTACAGACCACTTAATCTGTAACTCGATTCTAGGTGTAGATACTGGTGCATATACTGGTTTCTTATACGTTTTTCAATTTAGAGAAAAAGTTTACGAGATCTACGAAGAAATTTGTGGTGCTCGTTTAACAACAAATATGGGAAGAATTGGTGGTTTCGAAAGAGATTGGTCACCAGAAGCATTCCGCAAATTAGATGTGTTTTTACAAGATTTTCCTGCCGCTTGGCAAGAATTTGTAAACTTATTTGAAAGAAACAGAATTTTCCTTGATAGAACTGTAGACGTAGGTGCAATCTCAGCAGAACAAGCAATGGCATACGGATTTACAGGTCCAAACTTACGTGCTGCCGGAGTTGATTATGACGTTCGTGTTGCACAACCCTATTCATCTTACGAAGATTTCGATTTTGTTGTTCCTGTTGGAAAATCAGGTGACACTTACGATCGTTTCTGTGTTCGTAATGCTGAAGTTTGGGAAAGTTTAAGCATTATTCGTCAGGCTTTGGCTAAAATGCCGGCCGGAAACGAATACCATGCTGAAGTTCCGGATTACTACCTTCCTCCAAAAGAAGATGTTTACACTTCTATGGAATCTTTAATTTACCATTTTAAGATCGTAATGGGAGAAGTTCCTGTACCAGTTGCAGAAATTTACCACCCAGTTGAAGGAGGAAATGGAGAACTAGGATTTTATTTAGTTACAGACGGAAGCAGAACTCCATACAGATTACATTTCAGAAGACCTTGTTTCATTTATTATCAGGCATATCCTGAAATGATTAAAGGTTCTTTATTATCTGATGCAATTGTTATCCTATCAAGTTTAAATGTTATTGCTGGAGAATTAGACGCCTAAAAATATTGTCGATTTTAGATTTTAGAATGTAGATTAAAAACAATCTAAAATCAGAAATCTAAAATTAAAAGATTGCAGAATGTAGATTATAGGTTGCAGATTGAAAAATCTAAAATCAGAAATCTAAAATCTAAAATTAAGAATGGAAAGAAAACATTACAAACAAGAAATAAACATGACTGAAGCATTGATGGCTCGCATCAATGAATTAATCAGTCATTATCCTGAGGACAAAAGAAAATCAGCTTTGTTACCTGTTTTGCACGAAGTGCAAGATGCTCACGACAACTGGTTAAGTACTGAGTTGCAGGATAAAGTTGCTGAAATTTTGCACATCAAACCAATTGAAGTTTACGAAGTGGTTACTTTTTATACCATGTACAACCAAAAACCAATTGGAAAATACATGTTCGAATTCTGCCAAACTTCTTGTTGTTGTTTAAATGGTGCTGAAAATTTAATGGATTATACTTCTGAAAAATTAGGCATTAAAATGGGAGAAACAACTCCAGACGGAATGTTTACCATTGCTGGTGTAGAATGTTTAGGTGCTTGCGGATATGCTCCGATGATGCAGTTGGGAGATTTCTACAAAGAAAAATTGACAGAAGAAAAAATCGATCAGTTAATTGCTGATTGTAGAGATGATAAAATAATATTACACGATAAATAATATGTCACAGAAAATATTATTAGATAAAATCAATGTTCCAGGTATTAAAACCTACGAAGTATATCGCCAAAATGGTGGTTATGCTTCTGTAGAAAAAGCTTTGAAAACACTTACGCCAGACGAAGTTGTTGAAGAAGTAAAAAAATCAGGACTTCGTGGTCGTGGTGGTGCAGGTTTCCCTGCCGGAATGAAATGGAGTTTTATTGACAAAAAATCAGGAAAACCAAGACATTTAGTTTGCAACGCCGACGAGTCTGAACCAGGTACATTTAAAGATCGTTATTTGATGGAATTTATTCCTCACTTATTGATCGAAGGAATGATTACTTCAAGTTTTGCCTTGGGTGCTAACCTATCATATATCTACATTCGTGGAGAATATATGTGGGTTTATAAAATATTAGAAAGAGCAATCGCCGAAGCTAAAGCTGCCGGTTGGTTAGGAAAAAATATATTAGGAACAGGTTACGATTTAGAACTTTATGTTCACTGTGGAGCCGGAGCTTATATTTGTGGTGAAGAAACTGCACTTATCGAATCACTGGAAGGTAAAAGAGGAAATCCTCGTATTAAACCACCTTTCCCAGCGGTTTCTGGACTTTGGGCAAATCCAACAGTGGTAAACAATGTTGAAACTATTGCAACTGTGCCTTGGATCATCAACAACTCTGGTGATGATTATGCAAAAATCGGAATTGGTCGTTCAACCGGAACTAAATTAATTTCTGCTTCAGGGCATATTAAAAACCCGGGAGTTTATGAAATTGAATTAGGATTAAGTGTTGATGAATTCATGAATTCTGATGAATACTTAGGCGGAATGTCTTCTAGCAGACCTTTAAAAGCGTTTGTTCCTGGAGGGTCTTCAGTGCCAATTTTACCTGCCGAATTAATTTTCAAAACAGCAAATGGTGAAGATCGTTTAATGACTTACGAATCTTTAAGTGATGGTGGTTTTGCTACCGGATCGATGTTAGGTTCAGGAGGATTTATTGTTTATAACGACACCGCTTGTGTGGTAAGAAACACTTGGAATTTTGCACGTTTTTACCACCACGAATCTTGCGGACAATGTACGCCTTGCCGTGAAGGAACAGGATGGTTAGAAAAAATATTATGGAGAATCGAAAACGGTCAAGGCCGTGAAGAGGATATCGAATTGTTATGGAGTATTCAAAGCAAAATCGAGGGTAACACAATTTGCCCACTTGGCGACGCAGCTTCTTGGCCAGTAGCAGCAGCAATTCGTCACTTTAGAGATGAGTTTGAATATCACGTTCGTTTCCCTGAAAAAATAAAAAACAGAGATCACTTTGTTGCTGAACCTTTCTCGCAAGTGAAACATTTAGTAGGCGGTAAAGTAATCGTATAAAGAAATATAAAGCAGAAAGTTATAAAGTTAATAATATCAAAAAGGACAGCAATTCTTTTCAATATTCCGACTTTCAACATTCAAATCAATAAGAGATGAAAGTAACCATAGACGGTCAAAGTATAGACGTAGAGCCAGGAACAACGATCCTGCAGGCTGCACGTATGATTGGTGGAGATTTGGTGCCGCCAGCCATGTGCTATTACTCAAAATTAAAAGGCAGCGGCGGTAAATGTCGTTGTTGTTTAGTTGAAGTTTCTAAAGGAAGCGAAGCTGACCCTAGACCAATGCCAAAATTGATGGCATCTTGTGTAACGGGATGTATGGACGGAATGGAAGTAAACAGCAAATCTTCTGATCGTGTAACAGAAGCTCGTAAATCTGTAACAGAATTTTTATTGATCAATCACCCGTTAGATTGCCCTATTTGTGATCAGGCTGGAGAATGTGATCTTCAAAACTTAAGTTTCGAGCACGGAAATCCAAAAACACGTTTTATTGAAGAAAAAAGAACATTTGAACCAGAAGATATTGGTCCAAATATTCAACTACATATGAACCGTTGTATCTTATGTCAGAGATGTGTACAAGTTGCAGATCAATTGACAGACAACAGAGTTCACGGAGTATTAGATCGTGGAGATCACGCTAATATTTCAACCGGAATCTCAAAAGCTATCGACAATGAATTCTCAGGAAATATGATCGATGTTTGCCCAGTTGGAGCATTGACTGATAAAACTTTCCGTTTCAAATCAAGAGTTTGGTTCAACAAACCTTATAACGCACACAGAGAGTGTACAACTCCCGGATGTTGTGGGAAAACTACAGTTTGGATGTTTGGAGGAGAAATTCAACGTGTAACTGGTCGTAAAGATGAGTACCATGAAGTAGAAGAATTCATCTGTAACTCTTGCCGTTTTGAACACAAAAATGTAACTGACTGGGTTATCGAAGGACCAAGAGAATTTGAAAAAGATTCTGTTATCAATCAAAATAACTACACTCAGAAATTAGAGAAAGTAGAAATCGATACCGAAAAAACAATCCTTATGGGTAGAGATATCGACCGTAAAAAAATTAGTATGGCAGAAATTCCATTAAACACTAACAACAAAAATTCATAACGATGGTAGATGGTACATTTATTATAGAAAAAAGTGTTGTGATTGTTGTGGTTTTCGCTATAACAATGATTATGGCAATGTATTCTACTTGGGCTGAACGTAAAGTTGCGGCTTACCTTCAGGATCGTGTAGGACCAAACCGCGCTGGATGGGGAGGATTATTACAACCTCTTGCTGATGGTATGAAATTATTCTCAAAAGAAGAATTTTTCCCAAATACGCCTAACAAATTCCTATTCGTTGTAGGACCGGCAATTGCCATGAGTACAGCTTTAATGACAAGTGCAGTAATTCCTTGGGGAGACAAATTACATATTTTTGGTCGTGATGTTCTTTTACAAGCAACCGATATTAATATTGGTATTCTATACATCTTTGGAGTACTTTCTATTGGAGTTTATGGCATCATGATTGGTGGATGGGCTTCTAACAATAAATTCTCTTTGATGGGAGCTGTTCGTGCAGCTTCGCAAATGGTTTCTTATGAAGTTGCAATGGGATTATCAATGATTGCATTGTTGATGATGACCGGAACTTTAAGTTTAAGAGAAATCTCTCACCAACAAGAAGAAATGAACTGGAATGTATTTTACCAACCTTTATCTTTCTTGATTTTCCTGATTTGTTCTTTTGCAGAAACAAACAGAACTCCTTTCGATTTAGCAGAATGTGAATCTGAATTAATTGGAGGTTACCATACAGAATATTCATCCATGAAAATGGGATTCTATTTATTTGCTGAATATGCAAGTATGTTTATCTCGGCTACTATTATTTCTGTTTTATTCTTTGGAGGATATAACTACCCTGGAATGAGCTGGATGGTAGAACATGCAGGAGTAAATATTGCTAATCTATTAGGAATTGCAGCATTGTTTGCAAAATTATGTTTCTTCATATTTTTCTATATGTGGGTACGCTGGACAATTCCAAGATTTAGATATGACCAATTAATGAATTTAGGTTGGAGAATTTTAATTCCACTTTCGATCATTAATATCATGATTACCGGAGCTGTTATTTTAAGACACGATATCGCAGCAGCTTTAGGATTGTAAGAACCGTAATGCCTAGCCCTGATAGAAGCGGCTCCTTTTATCTGCCGTGGCAGATAAAAGATATAGCGGATAGCAGGATTAGCTACAAATAAAAAATAAAATAGATTTTGGATTTGATTTTACCGTCAAATTGCGAATCGTAAATCATACATTAAAAAATGTCAATAGAAACTATATCATTATCGGGTAGAAAAAAGATGGTCTCTAATAAAGAGATGACTTTTTGGGAACGATTGTATCTTGTGGCGATTGTGAAAGGATTGCTTATCACTCTTAAACACTTATTCAGAAAAAAAGTGACGATTCACTACCCTGAACAAGTGCGTGAAATGAGTCCGGTTTATCGTGGTCAACATCAGTTGAAACGCGATGAGCAAGGTCGTGAAAACTGTACAGCTTGTGGATTATGTGCTTTATCATGTCCTGCTGAAGCAATCACGATGAAAGCTGCAGAACGTAAAGCAGACGAAAAACATTTATATAGAGAAGAAAAATATGCTTCGATATATGAAATCAATATGTTGCGTTGTATTTTCTGTGGTTTATGTGAAGAAGCTTGCCCGAAAGATGCAATTTATTTGACGACATCAAAAGTTTTGGTTCCTTCTAGCTATGAAAGAGAAGATTTCATTTTTGGAAAAGACAGATTAGTGATGCCTCTTGACGTGGCAATGAAAAACGCTCAACTTAATAATGCTAACTAAATGATACATATTCCTGATTTTGCACACGCAACAACTGTACAAATTATATTTTGTTTCTTAGCGTTTATTACGGTAATTACGGCTTTCCTGACTATCTATAGTAGAAATCCAATTCATAGTGCTATTTATTTAGTAATCTGTTTTTTCTCAATCGCTGGTCACTATTTATTATTAAACGCTCAATTTTTGGCTGTCGTACATATTATAGTCTACTCTGGAGCGATCATGATTCTGTTCCTGTTTACAATCATGTTAATGAATTTAAATGAACAACGAGAAGTACACCGACCTAGAATTACACGTTTAGGCGCGATTGTTTCTTTCTGTTTGATTTGTATTGTATTGATTGCAATTTTTATCAACTCTAAACCAATTGTTGGTGAATACGATTCGACTGGTGAAGATTTCCAATCTATTAAAGTTTTGGGTAAAATATTATTGAACGAATATATGGTTCCGTTTGAATTTGCTTCGATCTTGCTTTTAGTGGCAATGATTGGAACTGTATTATTGTCTAAAAAAGAAAAATTAAATAAATAATGGGTAATATATTAAATCAAATAGGTATTGAAAACTACATCTTTTTAAGTGTTGTACTTTTCTGTATTGGTATTTTTGGTGTATTGTACAGACGAAATGCTATTATCGTTTTCATGTCTATCGAAATCATGTTGAATGCTGTAAACCTCTTATTTGTTGCTTTTTCGACTTATCATCAAGATGCACAAGGACAAGTCTTTGTATTCTTCTCGATGGCTGTTGCTGCAGCAGAAGTTGCAGTTGGATTGGCTATTTTAGTTTCGATCTTTAGAAATTTAGGTTCGATTAGTATCGATAATTTAAAAAATTTAAAAGGATAAATGGAAATGGATACCAATTTAGCTTTAGTTTTAGTATTAGCTCCTTTTTTAGGATTTTTAATCAATGTTTTCTTTGGGAAAAGCTTAGGAAAAACAGTATCAGGAATCATTGGAACTGCTGTTATAGTAGTTTCGTTTGCCGTTACGCTTTTCTTTTTCAATCAAATTAGCCAAACAAAACAAGCCATTCAGGTTACTTTATTTGACTGGATTCAAATTAGTAATCTACATATCAATCTTGGATTCTTATTAGATCAATTGTCTTTGCTTTGGTTACTTTTTGTAACTGGTATTGGATCATTGATTCACTTATATTCTATTAGTTACATGCACGACGATGAGAATATACACAAGTTTTTTGCGTATTTGAATCTGTTCGTGTTCTTCATGATTACACTTGTAATTGGAAGTAACTTATTAGTTCTATTTATTGGTTGGGAAGGTGTTGGACTTTGTTCGTACTTATTAATTGGATTCTGGCATAAAAACCAGGATTACAATGATGCTGCGAAAAAAGCTTTCATCATGAACAGAATTGGAGATTTAGGTTTATTAATCGGAATGTTCATTATTGGTTCAATGTTCTCTACTTTAGATTATGCAACTTTAAAAACTGCAATTGCTGGAGCAACAAACCTGAATTTACCGTTACTTTCTTTAGCTGCATTATGTTTATTTATTGGAGCTTGTGGTAAATCAGCACAAATTCCGTTGTACACTTGGTTACCTGATGCGATGGCTGGACCAACTCCGGTTTCTGCATTGATTCACGCTGCAACAATGGTTACAGCTGGTATCTTTATGGTAACAAGATTAAACTTTGTATTTGATTTAGCTCCCGATGTTCAAACTGTTATTGCTGTTATTGGAGCAATTACTTCATTAGTAGCTGCAACAATTGGTTTAGTTCAGACAGATATTAAAAAGGTTTTGGCCTACTCTACCGTTTCTCAATTGGGTTTAATGTTTTTAGCATTAGGATTCGGTGCTTATGAAGTAGCAGTTTTCCACGTAATTACGCATGCTTTCTTTAAAGCTTGTTTGTTCTTAGGTTCTGGATCTGTGATTCACGGATTACACGGAGAACAAGATATGCGTAAAATGGGTGGTTTGCGTAAAGCAATGCCAATCACTTTCTGGACAATGTTGATTTCTTCATTAGCAATTTCTGGTGTTCCGTTTTTCTCTGGTTTCTTCTCTAAAGATGAAATTTTAATGACGGCTTTCCACCACAATATTTCACTTTATATTGTTGGATCTATCGCTTCAATTATGACAGCGTTTTATATGTTCCGTTTAATGTTCCTTACTTTCTTTAAAGATTTTAGAGGTACTGAAGAACAAAAACATCATTTACATGAAAGTGACGGATTGATTACTTTCCCTTTAATCATCTTAGCAATCCTAGCTACTTTTGGCGGACTTATCAGTTTACCTGGAAATAGCTGGTTGAATGAATATTTAGCTCCACTTTTTACAAAAGTGGCAGGCGAAGAACATCATTTAGGCACAACAGAATATACCTTAATGGCTGTTGCTGTAGTAGGTGGATTATTGGGTATTTTAATTGCTTACATTAAATACTTTAAACAAGATAATGTTCCTGAAGCAGACGAAAACATTACTGGCTTGACAAAAGTTTTATATGATAAATATTATGTAGACGAAGCTTACGATGCAATATTTGTTCGCTCTATCAACGGATTATCAAGATTTTTCAGAGACAGTGTTGAAACAGGATTATCTGCACTTGTTTTTGGATTAGGAAAAGTAACTAACGAATTAGCTTTTCAAGGTAAAAAACTACAAAACGGAAGTATCGGATTATATCTTTTTGCTTTTGTTTTAGGGCTTTGTGCCATTGTTTCCTATATATTTTTAGCTAAATAATTTTACAACTATGAACGTTTCTCTTATATTAATTATTCTTCTAATTGGTGCATTTGCCACTTATTTTGTTGGTGACAAACTAGCATCAAAAGTAGCTTTGTTCTTTAGTTTGGCGGCTTTAGGTTGTTCAATTGTTTTACTAAATCATTTTTGTGCAGGCGAAAACATCAGCTTGATCAATGCCTGGATTACACAACCTAAAATTTCATTTGCTCTAAATGCAGATGGTTTAGGTATGGCAATGCTTTTATTAACTGTAGCTTTAACACCGATTATTATATTCTCTTCTTTTGGAAATGAATACAAAAATGCTAAAGCTTTTTATGCTTTAATTTTATTTATGGCTTTTGCTATGACAGGAACTTTCCTTGCAGCAGATGGTCTATTATATTATATTTTCTGGGAATTAGCACTTATTCCAATTTATTTCATTGCGCTTATTTGGGGTAATGGTGACGCTGAAGAACGCAGAAAAGCAGTAGTTAAATTCTTTATCTACACACTTGCAGGTTCATTGTTCATGTTAGTTGCTTTCATCTATTTATACCAAAAAGCTGGAAGTTTCTTAATCGAAGATTTATACAAATTAGATTTATCTGCTTCTGAGCAACTTTGGATTTTCTTAGCTTTCTTCTTAGCTTATGCTATTAAAATTCCAATTATTCCTTTCCACACATGGCAGGCAAATGTGTACCAAAAAGCACCAACTGTTGGAACTATGCTTTTATCTGGTATCATGTTAAAAATGGGATTATACAGTGTTATTCGTTGGCAGTTGCCAATTGCACCATTGGCTGCAAAAGAATACATGAATATCTTCATCGCTTTAGGAATTGCCGGAGTTATCTACGGATCAATCGTTGCGTTAAGACAAAAGGATTTAAAGAAATTATTAGCTTATTCTTCTCTTGCGCACGTTGGATTAATTGCTGCAGGAACCTACACATTAACTATTGATGGTTTACGCGGAGCTGTTTTGCAAATGATCGCTCACGGTTTTGTTGTAGTTGGATTATTCTTTGCTGCTGAAATTATTTTCAGAAGATACGAAACAAGAGAAATTTCAAAATTAGGAGGCATTCGTACACAATCTCCAAAATTCACTTCTATGTTTTTAATTTTGGTATTGGCTTCTGTAGCGTTACCAAGTACTTTTAACTTCGTTGGAGAGTTTACAGTTTTGTATAGCCTTTCTCAAATTAATATTTGGTTTGCTGTTTTAGGCGGAACAACTATTATTTTAGGAGCTTATTATATGCTTAAAATGTTTCAAAATGTAATGTTGGGAGAAACAAATTCAAAAACTTTTGCTGATGTTTCTGTTAATGAAGGAATTTCATTAGTCGTAATTATTGCGGTTTTAATTTTCTTCGGATTTTATCCAAAACCAATTACAGATTTGATTACACCAAGTTTAGAAACAATTCTAAACGTTATCAATAAAAATTAATATTTTAAATAAAAATAAATTAGGGCGTCATTAGTTTTAGATTTCCTAAATCAAAAAAACAAAAATGAATACATTAATAGCTATAACAGGATTGGGTATTTTCTGCCTATTGTTTGAAATTCTTAATTTAAGAAAGGCCATTGTTCCAATTACCATTATTGGTTTATTGGGGGTTTTGGCACTTAACTTTTACGAATTTGGATTAGAGCAGAGTTATTACAATAATATGATTACTGTGAGTAAATTCTCTACTGCGTTTTCATCATTGTTTATTATTCTAACCATTTTCTTAGTAGCATTAAGTCATAATTTTTATGAAAATCATCCAACCAAAATCTCAGATTTTGTTGCTATAAAAGTATTTTTATTAGCAGGAGGAGTTGCAATGGTTTCTTTTGGAAACTTAGCGATGTTCTTCTTAGGAATCGAAATTTTATCAATTGCACTTTATGTTCTTGCAGCAAGTGAGCGTTTGAATTTAAAAAGCAATGAAGCTGGTATGAAATATTTCCTAATGGGATCTTTTGCCTCTGGAATTATTTTATTCGGAATTTGTTTGATCTACGGAGCAATGGGAAGTTTTGATGTTGCAGAAATTCACGAAAGTTCTTTGTCTGCCGAATTACCAATTTGGTTTCCTATCGGAATGATTTTAATGACTATTGGTATGTTGTTTAAAGTAGCTGCAGTTCCTTTTCATTTCTGGGCTCCTGATGTTTACGAAGGATCTCCTGCATTGACAACTGCCTTAATGAGTACTTTGGCTAAAGTTGTAGCAATTGCAACACTTTATAAATTAGTTGCAGCATTAAATTTGGTTCCATCTTTAGACAATCAGGATCTTTTAGGAACTTTTGAAACGATTGTCGTAATCATTTCAATAGCTTCTATGACTGTTGGAAATATAATGGCATTACGTCAGGTAAACGTAAAACGTATGTTGGCATTCTCAGGAATCTCACACGCAGGTTTTATGTTGATGACATTGCTTACCGTTGCAACATCTGCAGGTGTATTATTATATTACACAGCGGCCTATGCATTAGCCGGAATCGCTGCTTTTAGCGTTATTTTATATGTATGCAAAAATCAGGATAACGAAGATATTACAAACTTTCACGGTTTAGGAAAAACAAATCCATTATTGGCTGCTATCCTTACAGGTTCATTATTATCTATGGCGGGTATTCCAATTTTCTCTGGATTCTTTGCTAAGTTGTTCTTATTCAACCAAACAATTCAAGCCGGATATATTGCTTTAGTAATCGTTGCTGTTATCAACTCAATTATTAGTGTTGGATATTATTTCAAACTAATTTTAGCAATGTATTCTAAAGAACCAAATCAGGAACGTACCGGAAAACCTTTCCTTATTTATGCAGTTGCCATAATTTCAATTGGTTTAAATATCGTTTTAGGTTTGTTCCCATCTTTAGTTTTAGACTTATTGAAATAAAATACAATCAAAATAAATACAAGTCCATCAAGAGTTTCTTTTGATGGACTTTTTTATTTAAAGCCGATTTTTACAGAAGAAAAAATCATGTTAAAAATTTAACCTAAACTATAAGACCTCGAAAAAACTCCATATATTTGAGTACAATTAAATGTATTAGAACTATGAGCTTCAATTCAAAAAATCCATTTTTAAGCAACAAGCGTTTTTCATCAAATGCTGTTTCAAAAGCTGAAGAAGTACACCATGCCCAAATTATTGATTACAATCAGGAAATGACTTTGTCAGGTACTATTAATAAAACAGCTATTTTATTTTTAATATTATGCGGATCTGCAATGGTTACATGGTGGATGGCATTTAACGGAATGAATGCAATGTTACCAACAATTGGTGGTGCTATAGTTGGACTTATTTTAGTTATAATTTCAGCATTCAAACCACAACTTTCTCCATATTTGGCTCCAGGTTATGCCTTATTTGAAGGATTGTTTATTGGAGGTATTTCTGCAATCTTCGAAGCTATGTATCCTGGAATTGTAGTTAATGCTGTTGGAGCGACTTTAGTTACTTTTTTAGTTTGTTTAGGTTTATATAAATTTAAAATTGTAAAAGTTACGGAGCAATTCAAATCTGTAGTTATTGCTGCTACTTTGGCAATTGCTACTTATTATTTGATTTCATGGGTAGCTTCTTTGATTTTTAATTTCACTCCTGTTCATTATGGAAATGGAATGATGAGTATCGGAATTAGTGTTTTTGTAATCATCATCGCTGCTTTAAACTTATTTTTAGATTTTGATCAAATCGAAAAAGGAGTTCAGGAAAGAATGCCAAAATTCATGGAATGGTACGGCGCAATGGGGTTAATGATTACACTGGTTTGGTTGTATATCGAATTCATAAGATTATTATCAAAATTATCGAGCAAGAATTAATTTCTTTCTAACTATATTAAAAAGCCTTTTTGAAATTCAAAAAGGCTTTTTTTATGCCTTATTTTCAACTCCAAAACTAAATTTTAAAGCATTATAAAAGTCATCTTTTTTAATGCTTTCCATTCAATTTCTTCCCCTTATAAATTTTTATACAATCATAAAATACGTACTTAGTTTTTCCTTAAAAAGACTTTTTCCTGATTATATTTTAGTCAAAAACATTCCTTAAAGTGATTTTTCATTTAGAAAATCTATGAGTAATCTTAAAATTTAACACTATAAATCTTATTTTAAAAAAATTGCTTTCAAAATTAAATAAAATGATAAAAAACTGTTTCTATAAATAAAATTCCACGAAGTACTTTGATTAAAAAACCATAAAAAACAAGACTTAGCAAAGACTTAATCAATTATGTAATAAATTACAATTAATGCAATTTATTACATAATGATTGAATTAATTGATATTTTTTTACGGTATTTATTTTTTTATGATAAAAATAATACGAATTCAAAAATAATATATATTTTTGTGTAATCGATTACAATTTGAAATTGCAATTTTAAGCATCTATACAACTAACTAATTATCAACAATCTTAACCACAAACAATTATGAAAAAAAACCTACTTTTCCTTGCTGTTCTCCTTGTCGCGTTTCAAACGTGGGCACAGCAAGTTCAAATTAACGAAGCCTCAGGTTGGCTCGAATCTGCTTTTGTAAAATGGCAGCCCGTTAGCAATGCTCAAAGCTATAACGTCTATTATTCCGGACAAGGAATTACAGACCAAAAAATAGACGATCAATTGATCCGAAGCTATGGAAATTATTTCAGAGCTGATATTCCGGGACTTAAAGCTGGAACCTATACTGTCAAAGTAAAACCAGTAATTTCAGGCTCAGAAGGAACCGGATCTACAACAAGTAATTTAACTGTTTTAGCACAAGACCGAAATGGTTTTGCTTTTGATGGCGGTCGCATACCGGGAGGATACAAAATAGATGGTACTCCTAAAGATGGCGCAGTAATTCTATACATTACACAAAACACTAAAAATACCATTTCGATGAATATCACCGGTGCTAGTGCAAACCCTTGCGTTGGTCTACAGAATATTCTATACGCTATCAAAAAAGGAAAAGACACAAGACCTTTTATCATTCGTTTAATTGGAAATATAACCGACATGACTGTAATGGAAGGCGGAGACGTTGTTATCGAAAATGCTAACAATGCCGCAAGTTATGTAACTATAGAAGGTGTTGGAACCGATGCTGTTGCAAATGGCTGGGGTGTACGTCTTAAGACAGCTTCAAATATTGAAGTTAGCAATCTTGGTTTTATGAATTGCAACAGTACTGCAGGAGACAATGTGGGGATGCAGCAGGATAATGACCACATTTGGGTTCACAATTGCGATTTATTTTATGGAAATGCAGGTAGTGACGCTGACCAAATAAAAGGCGATGGAGCTCTTGACAACAAATCTTCGACATATATAACCTTGTCATACAATCACTTTTGGGATAACGGAAAAGCGAGCCTTTTAGGTTTGAGCGAAGGAACTACAACTGGATTATACATCACCTATCACCACAACTGGTTTGACCATTCTGACTCTCGTCATCCACGTGTTCGTTATTACTCGGCACATATTTACAATAATTATTATGACGGAGTTTCAAAATATGGAGCAGGATCAACTTTGGGATCATCGCTTTTTGTAGAAGGAAATTATTACCGCAATAGTAAACATCCAATGCTTACTTCATTGCAGGGATCTGATATTTGGGATGAAGCTAATCAGGTAAATAATGCAGGAACAATGGGAACTTTTTCTGGAGAAGCCGGAGGAACTATTAAAGCCTTCAACAATACTTTTGATGCTGATAATGCGACTAACAATATGCGTTTTGTTGCTTATGGCGATACGAATCCTTTATACAATATCACAGGAAAAATTAGCTCTGTAACAGATTTTGACGCTTATGTTGCTTCAACAAGAGGCGAAACAGTAAGCAGCGCAGTTAAATCTAAATCTGGTGCAAATACCTATAACAACTTCGATACCGATGCTACTTTATATGTAAAAAACTTAGTTATTGATCAGCCCGCTGCTGCAAAAACCAAAGTAACTCAATATTCAGGACGTGTTTCTGGAGGAGATTTACAATGGACATTCAACAATAGTGTCGACGATACATCATCGCTTGTAATTACAGCTCTAAAATCAGCACTTACCAATTACACCGGTTCATTAGTGGCTGTACAAGGTGAAGGAAATCCTCCAACAAGTACTCAAACCTTGACTTCAACAACAAATAACAACCAAACGGTAACAAGCGGAACAGCAATTGGTACAATAGTTTTCACTTGGGGTGGCGATGCTACGGATGCAACAGTAACAGGATTACCTGCTTCTGGAATTAGCTTTGTAAAAAACACAACGGCTAAAACAATCACAATTACAGGAACGCCAACGGCTACAGTATCTTATTCGATAGCAACTACCGGAACTGGAACTCCAGCAACAGGATCAGGAACTATTACCGTGACAGCCGCAGGAAGCCAAACGCTTACTTCTACAACAAACAATAACCAAACTGTAGCAAGCGGAACAGCAATAGGTACAATAGTTTTTACTTGGGGTGGAAATGCTACAGATGCCATAGTAACCGGATTACCTGCTTCAGGAATTAGTTTTGTAAAAAACACAACCGCTAAAACAATCACAATTACAGGAACGCCAACTGCTACTGTATCATATTCTATAGCAACTACGGGAACCGGAACTCCGGCTACGGGATCAGGAACTATAACAGTAACAACCGGAACTCCAACAGGAAATGAAATTCATAATTTTACTACCTCTGGAAAAACAAGTACGTTCTATTCCATTACAGGAAACATGAACTCTACTCCAGGATCAGTAACTTATGCAGGATTGACATTGACTGCACGTTTAAAAATTGAGACCAGCACATCAATTACCTACACAACAACAAGCGCCTCAACATTGACTTTGGTTTTTGATTCCAACTTTACAGGAACAATTAAAGTAAATAACGTGTCTTATACTGCGTCAGCCGGAATCGTTACTACATCAATTCCTGCGGGAACAAATACAATAACTAAAGGATCTGTTGCTAATCTTTTCTATATTAGTACTGAATATACGGGAGGAGGCACAGCTCGTATGGTTCAAACTGCGGAAGTAATAAAAACTACAGAAAACAGCAAAACAATTTTATACCCGAATCCGGTAACAGATATTTTGTATTTATCAGATTCTAGCCAACAAGTTGAAAAAGTTTTGATCTATAATATGTCAGGAACATTGATTCAAAGTGCTCAAAAAGGGGCTCAAAATATTGATATGACGAGATTAATTCCCGGGACTTATTTAGCGAAAATTTACACTGCTAATGGTTCATTTAACCAAACTATTTTAAAGAAATAGAACTGTAATACTAAAAGTAAAGGCTTCCAAAAAATTGGAAGCCTTTTTTATTATCAAAATCTAAATTAATAATATTTACTTATACATGTTTTCTAAAACTCTATCTGGATTATCATTTGTAAATAACATTTGTCCTTTCAATTTAAACTTTTCAATTTCATGTACACTCGGCATACTATCAACCATTGTATTCGTTATTTCATGATCAACTTCTCCAGAAACAAGATCATAATCACTCGAGGTGTAAGAACCCGCTCCCGAATGAAAAGTTTCAATTCTAACAAGAACTAATTTATCATTTATGTATTTATATACTGTTTCTCTATTACCAATAGCCCCTACCCCCTGAAGCTCGATCCTCAATTTTTTTTCCTTATCTATAGAAATTTCTTCATAATCATAAAGTTTATATCCATCACTGGTATACTCAGGCTCCATTGCTTCCCATGAAAGTTCCTGCAATTTATACCCTCCTGTTTCTTGTTGCAACAAAACCAGTGTTGCGCGCGAATCGGTATTATTTTCTTTATTCTGCAAAACAATTACAATATCTTTAAGATCGTCGTCATTTAAAAAACCTTCCGCCTTCATTTTAATTTCACATGGCTCTGGTACAAAAGCTTCTACATTTCCCCCCGTTTTTGGAAAATCCAGCCCCTTTAAAACTACTTCATCCGGAGCATTATCTTCATATTCTTCGTCAACAACTTCTTGATTCAAAGTGTCTTTTTTTGACACTACTGCTTTTACATCTTCCTTTTTATTACAACTAATAATAGAAATTGCCATTAACAACAAAAATACTTTAGATTTCATTTAGTATATATTTAAATCAAACTTAAGCAAAATACTACACAAAAAAAACCGCTTTCATATTTTGAAAAGCGGTTTTCAGTATTAGAATATTAGTTTTACAAATCAAATTTAATTCCTTGCGCTAAAGGCAAACTTGTGGTGTAATTAATTGTGTTGGTTTGGCGACGCATATAAACTTTCCAGGCATCAGAACCTGATTCTCTACCTCCACCAGTTTCTTTTTCTCCACCAAAAGCACCTCCAATTTCAGCACCGGAAGTTCCGATATTTACGTTTGCAATTCCACAATCAGAACCTACAACAGATAAAAATCTTTCGGCTTCACGAAGATTATTTGTCATAATTGCTGATGATAATCCTTGTGCAACACCGTTTTGAAGGTCAATCGCATTATCAACTTCGCCCGAGTATTTAATCAAATATAAAACCGGAGCAAATGTTTCATGCTGTACGATTGCAAATGAATTTTGAGCCTCAGCAATTGCTGGTCTAACATAACAGCCACTTTCGTAACCTTCACCTGAAAGTACGGCGCCTTCGACTAAAATATTTCCACCTTCGGCCACTACTTTATTCAAAGCCTGAGCATACAACTCAACGGCGTGAGTATCGATTAGCGGACCAACATGGTTGTTTTCGTCAAGCGGATTTCCGATCCTTAATTGCTTGTATGCCGCAACCAAAGCATCTTTTACTTTATCATAAATACTTTCGTGAATGATCAGCCTTCGAGTTGATGTACAACGCTGTCCTGCAGTTCCTACAGCACCAAAAACTGCTCCAATAACAGTCATTTTAATATCGGCATCCGGAGTTACAATAATAGCATTATTTCCTCCTAATTCTAATAATGATTTCCCTAAACGACCCGCAACTGCTTGTGCTACAATTTTTCCCATTCGGGTTGAACCTGTAGCAGAAACTAACGGAATTCGGGTATCAGCCGTCATTAATTCACCTATTTTATAATCGCCATTTATTAGACATGAAATCCCTTCCGGCAAATTATTTTCTTTTATAACCTGAGCAATAATATTTTGACATGCGATTCCACAAAGAGGTGTTTTCTCAGAAGGTTTCCAAACACAAACATCTCCCGAAATCCACGCTAAAGCTGTATTCCAAGCCCAAACTGCAACAGGGAAATTAAATGCTGAAATGATCCCGACAACTCCCAATGGATGATATTGCTCATACATACGGTGTCCAGGTCTTTCAGAATGCATTGTTAAGCCGTGTAATTGACGAGATAAACCCACTGCAAAATCACAGATATCAATCATTTCTTGTACTTCTCCATAACCTTCCTGCAATGATTTTCCCATTTCATAAGAAACCAATTTACCAAGAGCTTCTTTATTTTCACGTAACTTTTGCCCAAACTGACGTACAATTTCTCCACGTTGTGGTGCAGGAATTAAACGAAAAGTTTTAAAAGCTTCCGTAGCTGCCTTCATTACCTTTTCGTAATCAGCTTGTGTTGACATTTTTACCGAAGCAATTAGTTTTCCGTCAACTGGTGAAAAACTATCCAAATTTCCTCCCGAAGCAAAGTTTTGCGTTCCTGTTGATGTTCCGTCATTTATCAATTTGATGCCCAATTTTTCCAGAGCCTCATTCATTCCAAATTGCGATGCTATTGTTGTCATTGTAACTTTTTTAGTTAAAATTGTTATATTTTTAATGTAAAGATATTATTTAGAGTTGAATTTAAACTCAAATCCGCTGTTAAAATCAAAGTAAATTTAGGGTTAATTAATAGCATTTAAAGGAATACACTATAATTTATTCGCCATAATTCCTGAAATTTGCACTAACAAAATTACTCAAATATGACCATTTTCAATCGTCTTCTGCTTTGCTTCTTTTTAATTTCAATTAATACGTTTGCTCAAAAAGAACAAAAACCTGCTTTTCAGGTTGTTCCTTTAGGAGTAAAAGGCGGAATTGACGAAAAAAATCTTTCGGCTTATTTATTAGCCCCGGTTAATACAAAAGATTACATCTGTCTTGATGCGGGAACTATAAATGCAGGAATTGAAGTTGCCATAAAAAATAAAGCTTTTAAAATTTCAACTAGTGAAGTTTTGCGAAAATATATCAAAGGATATTTGATCTCACATGCACATTTAGATCACGTTTCGGGTTTGATAATTAATTCGCCAGCTGATTCTTCAAAGACTGTTTATGCGACTAATAAATGCATGGAAATGATGGAAAACCATTATTTCAACGATCAGACCTGGGCAAATTTTGGAGATGCCGGAGTTGGTTTTCCTTTAAAAAAATATCATTTTCAGACTTTAACAATTGGTGAAGAAACTCCGTTAACGAATACAACAATGACGGTAAAAGCGTTTCCGTTAAGCCACGTAAATCCGTTTGAAAGCACTGCTTTTTTAGTTAAAAATGGAGATGCTTATGCTTTATATTTAGGAGACACAGGACCTGACGCTGTCGAAAAAAGCACTGACTTACATGATTTATGGACTGCAATTGCGCCACTTGTCAAAGACAAACAACTAAAAGGAGTTTTCATTGAAATTTCTTTCCCGAACGAGCAACCCGACAAGTTTTTGTTCGGACATTTGACTCCAAATTATTTAATGAAAGAACTTCATACTTTAGAAGAATTAGCCGGAAAAGATTCTTTGAAAGGCTTCAAAATCATCATTACACATTTAAAACCACCAACTAAAAATATTGTAAAAATTAAAGAACAACTTAAAAATCAGAATGATTTAGGTTTGAAGATTATTTATCCGGAACAAGGGAAACGATTTGAGTTATAGTGCGTGTTTGCCCACGGATTTTGCGGATTAAACGGATTCTTCCTAAGATATAGACCTTTATCAAAGTTTAAAACTTTGACAAAGATCTTTTAAACTTATTCTTAATTTAAATATTTCTTTTTAGCCTCAGATTGGACTTATTAAGTTAATTATATAATTCCTTTACTTTTCAATTCAAGGAGCATTTCTTCATGTGTTATAAATCTACCTTCTTTAAAATCTAATTTTCCTTGTTCGATTTCTGCTTTTAATTCTTTAAAGTTATTTTCTTTAACACTACTTGCAATAGCATCAGTGTTTTCTATTTCATCTGAATCTTCCATATTTATTATTTTAAATCTATAAATTGTGTTTATCAACGAGGTCTAATAGCCCCGATAGAAGTGGAAATCCTTTTGTGCCGGTCCCGAAGCTTCGGGAGCCACAAAAGATTGAAACGAATAGCGGGATTAGCTCCTAATTAAACTATTTCTTAGCAACAAATCTAGGATCAGATTCCATTACGGTTCCGCAATTATCACAAGTTCTTAATTCTAATGAATTGTAGAAATGTTCGAAATGTGGCAAGAAATCTTTCTCTATATTATGAAGTTCAAAAAGCACTTCGTAAAGTTTGTGATTGCAATTATCGCAATGCCAAAGCAAGCCGTCTGTGTATCCTTTTCCGGCGCGTTTGCGCTCGATTACCAAACCAATTGAACCTTCAGAACGAACTGGGGAATGTGGAATTTTAGCTGGATGAAGATACATATCACCGGCATTTAATTCCATTTCTTTGCGTTGGCCGTCTTCCTGGATTACAACTTTTATACTGCCTTCGAGCTGATAAAAAAGCTCTTCGGTTTCGTTGTAATGATAATCTTTTCGGGCATTTGGACCTGCAACAATCATGACAATATAATCGCCGGAATCAACATAAAGATTTTTATTTCCAACAGGCGGTTTTAATAAATGACGGTTTTCGTCGATCCATTTGGTAAGATTGAAAGGTTTTGCTATTGACATTTTTTTGAGGTACTGAGTTTCTAAGTAGCTAAGTTAAGGAAAAAGTTTTGTGTAGAAACGCACAGCAGTGCGTCTCTACAATTTCATCTCTTTTATCAGATAAATATAAACCGGAAAATGATCGCTAAAACCAACTTCGGTTAAACTGTGGCGCAACGGATAACCTTTATATTGTCCAGAAGTTTGAATAAGATACGATCGGTTGAATATTCCTGCTTTCCAATATTTATAAGTGGAGAAATTAGGTTTTATAAGCGATTCAGTAATTATAATTTGGTCAAAAATATCCCAGGAATCTCTAAAAGCGATTGTTCCCATTCCTTTGTTTGCCATTTCTTCAAACGGGTTAAAAACACCAAATTCCGGAACTTCAGACTTTTTTGCTTTGGCTCCAAGTGCAATTTTTATGCTTTTATTAAAAGGCCCGTCGTTTAAATCGCCCATTGTGATCACTTTTGCATTTGGATTTATTTGCTGCAATGAATCGATAATTTTCCGGTTTAAATTTGCGGCAGCTTCCCGAAAAGGACTGCTTGCTTTTTCACCACCAGATCTTGACGGCCAGTGATTAACAATAATATGTATTTCTTCGTCTTCAAGAAAACCAGTAACCAAAAGTTGATCTCGTGTAAAAATTCGATTGTTATTTTCAATTTTAGGTTCAAGATCATCATCTATTTCTTCTTTTTTATCTTCTTTGGCGGGCAATTTATTTTTGTAGATAAATAAAGGAACGTTTGAATATGAAGTGGGCTTGAAATGTTTTTTCTGATATAATAATGCAACATCAATTCCGCGTTTATCGGGCGAATCAAAATGAATGATTCCGTAATCAAAGTCTGCTAATTTGGGTTGTTTAATTAAGTCTTCGACTACGCCACGGTTTTCGATCTCAGAACCTCCAATAATAGTTGGCGCATTTGGATTTTCCGGCGTTCCAATTTCAGATAAAACTCTGGAAAGATTCTTTAGTTTTTGTTCGTATTTTTCTTGAGTCCAATGCTGCGCTCCGGTTGGCGTCCATTCGTCATCGCTCGTATTGGGATCATTAATCGTATCAAAAAGATTTTCGAAATTATAAAATGCAACCGTATGAATTGCATATTTTTTTGATTGTGCTTGTACAATTGACAATGAAAAAAATGTCATTATATAAAACTTAAACCAGAGTGATCGCATAAATAATTCTTTAGAATGGTCAATGTAAGAAATTTTAATTATTTTGTAAGAAATTTCCAATTTATTTATTACTTTCTTTTTTGATTATCACAGAATGTCTTGTAACTTGCTTGTTTAAACTCGCCTTTTCTAAAAAATGAAAAAACTTTTTCTTGTCTTTCTATTTCTTATTCTTTTTAATAACACAAATGCTCAAAAAAACAGTTCGTTTGCTGATAGTATTCGGGTAAAATACCATATTCCGGAACTGGCGTATGCCGTAGTTTCTGCTGATTCTGTTTTAGAAATTCAAGCTTTGGGATATCAGCGAATAAACTCAAAATACAAGGCACGAATTGATGATAAATTTAGACTGGGGTCTATCACAAAAACAGTAACCAGTTACCTTGCTGCGGTTTTAGTTAAGGAAGGAAAAATAAAATGGGATACTAAATTCTTTGATTTATATCCTGAACTAAAAGCCAAAAGCAATCCTGCAACTTATAATTTTACTCTACAGGATTTTATAACTTTTCGTGCGGGAATCAACACTTGGTCATACGGAAATGACACTCCAACTCAGGAAGAAATTAAAGGTAATAATCAGCAACAACGTTATGAATTTATCGCTTGGTTTTTACAACAAAATCCGGTTACAGAAAAACAACCTGTATATTGGTCAAATCCTAGTTATGTTGCCGTAGGACTTATGCTCGAAAAAGCAACCGGCAAAACCTATGAATCATTAGTAAAAGAATTGGGCAAAAACCTGAACATCGATTTTGATTTTGGTCAGCCAAATTTAAAGGACAAAAACCAACCTTGGGGACATGATGAGGAATTGAAACCAGAAGAACCTGCCTTAAATTATAAGTTAAACTGGCTTTCATCAGCAGGAAATATAAATGTTAGTTTGCCTGATTATTGCAAATTTACTCAAATGCAGCTTCTAGGTTTATCAGGGAAATCGAAAGTGCTTACGAAAGAAGATTTTGAATACATGCATTATGGTTTACCCGAATTTTCGTTTGGATGGAATTCAGAAATTAATGAAAAAAGTAACTTGAAATATTCTTTTCATAACGGAAATCCCGGAACTTTTTTAACCAAAGTGTATATTTGCGGACCAATCAACAAAGCTTTTATAATTTTTGCCAATGTACAATCTGAAGAAGCTGACAAAGGACTTCTATTACTATTAGAACAATTGCAAAACAAATATGGCGGTTGATATTTTAATCTCAGCCCGATTTAAAAAATAATTTATAATTTTAAGCAAAAAGAAAACATGAATACGAACAAACTCCAAGACTTCAGGAAAAGCTTTGCTTTTGGTACATTCGTATTTCTTATTTTTGCTTTACATTCATTTACCTGTCAATCCCAACAAAAGATGATTACACCACCTTATTTACAAAAAGGAGATACTGTTGCCATTTTAGCAACTGCCAGAAAAAATATTGATGACAACTTAAAACCTACGATAGACTTACTGCACAGTTGGGGTTTAGAGGCTGTTGTTGGAACTACAATCGGACTCGATTTTAATCAACTGGCAGGAACTGACGAGCAACGTGCTGCTGATTTTCAGCATCAATTAGATAATCCTAATATTAAAGCAATCTGGTGTGCTCGTGGCGGATACGGAACGGTAAGAATGATTGATTTATTGGATTTCACTAAATTCAAACAACACCCAAAATGGATTATTGGTTTTAGTGATGTAACGGTTTTACACAATCATTTGAATACGATGGGTTACAAATCTATCCATGGTATTATGCCTGTAACGGTTCCGCGTGCTACTCCGGCGGCTATAAGTTCTATGAAATCTAGTTTGTTTGGGGAGCCTCTTTCCTACTCAATTGGTCCCGATAAGATGAACCGTTTTGGAAAAGCAACCGGCGAATTGGTTGGAGGAAATTTATCTATTCTATACAGTTTATTAGGTTCACAATCTGCAATTGATTGCAAGGATAAGATTTTATTTATCGAAGATCTTGATGAATACTTGTATCATATTGATCGTATGATGATGAATTTGAGACGTAACGGATGCATCGAAAACCTAAAAGGAATTATCATTGGCGGAATGACAAAAATGAAAGACAATGAAGTTCCGTGGGGGAAAAATGCACTTGAAATTGTAGACGATGTAACCAAAAAATACAATATTCCGGTGATTTTTAATTTCCCGGCTGGACATATTCAGGATAACAGAGCTTTAATTATGGGAAATACCATTTCTATTGAAGTAAATGAAACAGGAAGTACTGTTGTTTTTCAAAAATAATATTATCTGAAAATTTCTTTTCTCGAAGGAATTTTAAATACCACATATCATAATCTCGTAAAGTCGCCAAGACGTAAAGAATTTAACTTTGCGTCTTGGCGACTTTGCGTGCAAATTTCTCGTTACAGCATAAAAACTCATAATCCATAACTCACAACTCATAATTCAAAAAATGGCTGAACATAACGAACTAGGAAAAAAAGGCGAAGATCTTGCTGTGAAATATCTTCGCCAAAATGGATATAAAATCTTAAATAGAAACTGGACTTTTCAAAAAGCAGAAATAGACATAATCGCTCAAAAAGATTCCATAATTGCTATTATCGAAGTAAAGACAAGATCTAGCTTAGATTTTGGTTCACCACAAGATTTTGTGAAGCCAAAAAAAATTCAACTACTTATTAAAGCAGTAAATGCCTACATAAACGATAGGGAAATGGATTTTGATGAAAATCTCGAAATACGTTTTGATATCATTGCCATCCATAAAAATGGCGAAACATTTGCAATTGAACATCTTACCGATGCTTTTTATCACTTTTAACATAATTTTTTATTGTTATAATTGTAACAAATTGTTTTTTTATTTATATTTGCATAAATTTATAACATCCCCATTAACTAAACCAACCCAATTAAGTTACAAAAAAAAAGAAAAAAAATTATGAAAACCGTTTCTTCAATCGTCGAAAATTACATCAAAACAAAACCTTTTTTATTAAACGCATTATCACTTGGTATCATCAACCTGACTTCTCTTTCCCGGAACATTATGACCGAACTGGAAAGTGAATTTGGCAAAGAGGTAAAACAAGGCGCTGTTGTAATGTCACTTAAACGACTCACGGAAGAACTGGATTTTAAATTAAATCATAAAATTAATAAGGTAATCAAGAATATTGGAGAGATCACGGTTCGATCTGAATTGACGGATTACACTTTTGCAGCTTCAGAAACTGTCTTAAACAAACAAGCTGATTTAATCTCTGATATCAACGCTTTATCTGATATTTTTTATACCTCATCTCGTGGTGTAAATGAAACAAATATTGTAGTAAGCAGCAGCGTAAATAACTTGGTTGAAAAACATTTTATGCGCGAAAAACTAATTCAAAAATTAGATAATTTAGCCTCAATTACAGTAAAATTACCTAAAGAAAATATCGTTGTTCCTGGTATTTATTACTTCATTTTTCAACGTTTGGCCTGGGAAGGAATTATCATAAACGAGGTAATTTCGACTTCAAATGAATTTACAATTTTAGTTGGAGAAGATCAGGTTGATGTTGCTTTTAAAGTGATCAAAGACTTGAAAAATTAATCCAAATTTGACATATCAGAATCCCTCCGGATTCTTCATTTTATAAAATCCTTTTATCTTTTTTCAATGAAAAGATGAAAGGATTTTTTTTACACTCCTTACAAAATTATCAATCATTTTATTTTAGAATAAGAATATTCGTAAGAATTAAAATTCATCATACTTATTACACAAAATATCAGCCACAAAGCTACAGACTTGATAAAAGGCGGCTTGACAATCATTTTACTGCTATTTTCTATAAAATTTATTAAAAAAAATAGAATTAAGTTTTTTTCAATACTATTTACTGAGAATAATATTTTTATATATTTGTTAAACTCTCAACAGATAAGAAGAGAATAAGTCATGAAGAAATTAGCCAGAAATTCGGCATCTCTATAAATACATCAGGGACCAAATGAGCAAAGCATTAGAATCAATGTAAGTCATTTTTCACGTTCATGACGAGATTATCTAAACCAAAAAACCGCATTAACCATCAAAATCACTCTTATCGGGTGATTTTTTTTTGCCAATAATCTTAATTTTTTGCAAACTTTTAAAATGAATAAGCACAAGCAATCCCAAAATCAGTTTTTGAAGTGATTGTACTCGTATTCATAACTGGTTTAAAAGCCAAATTTTCACTTACATTAAATTGAGATAATGCAGCATCAATATTGGCATCAATGATGTTTAAAACATAAAAACCAACAATAAATAAAGCTGATAAATCTCTATTTCTTTGAAACTGCTTTTGAACTGAAAGCAATTGACTTTCACTTAAATCTGCCAAATATTTTGAATCACTGGTTTTTCCCGCAAGTCTGTTTTTATATTCGTCGCGATAAATATTGTAGTTTTTCTGACTGTCGATATAAAAATAAACACTTGTTCCTATCGCTCCATAAACCAAAGGAACTTTCCAGTATTTTTTATTATAAACTTGCCCTAAACCAGGCAAAATAGCCGAATAAAATGCTGCTTTGGCAGGACGCAAAGGATCAATTGTTTCTGATTTAATAGAATCGTTTAAAACAATTTGTTTCTTTTCCTGAGCATAAATTGAAGTTAATCCGAAAAACAAGAACAAAAGAATAAAGTGGTATTGCATAAAGAAGTTTGCTTTGAAATTTTGATCAAAGAAAACTTATTAGTTCTAAGGTTTTTCTTAAGTAAAAGATAAATAAAACTTAATTTTCTTTTCGCCACAAATTTCACGAATGAGCACGAATGAAAATTTCGCATTACAATATAAAATTTGCGAAAATTCGTGAAATTCGTGGCAACGTTTTTTCTTTTATTCTCCCAACATCTCCATTAATTCCAAAGCTCTTTTGGTAGATTTTACATTCTCAAAAGTCAATAAAAGACGTAAACCATTCGGAGTTTCTTTTTCTTTCATCGTACAGATATTACTATGCGTTTGCACAAATTTTATCACTTTATGAAAACGTTTCGATTGATAATAATCAGACTGTTGATCAGAAACAAAATAGCCTATCATCTTGCCTTTTTTCATCACCAGTTTCTCAATTCCTATATTAGTCGCGATCCATTTGATGCGAATACTGTTCATCAAGGCATTGGCACGAGGAGGCATTGGTCCAAAACGGTCAATTAATTTATTTTGAAAGATAACCAGCTCTTCTTCATTTTTCACAGAACCTAACTCGTTGTATAAACTTAGACGTTCGGTAACATTATTGATATATTCATCAGAAAAAAGTAACTCAAAATCGGTATCGATTTGTAGATCTTTTACATATTCCTTAGTTTCAATATCGTTCTCTGCCGGATATAAATCTTTGAATTCATTTTCTTTTAATTCCTCGATGGCTTCGTTCATGATTTTTTGGTAGGTATCAAAACCAATTTCATTAATGAAACCACTTTGTTCTCCTCCTAATAAATCTCCTGCACCACGAATTTCAAGATCTTTCATGGCAATGTTAAAACCACTTCCTAATTCGCTAAACTGCTCCAAAGCCTGAATACGTTTTCTGGCATCTTCGGTCATTGAAGAATATGGCGGACAGATAAAATAACAGAATGCTTTTTTATTGCTTCTCCCTACCCGACCACGCATTTGATGTAGATCTGACAATCCGAAGTTGTTGGCATTATTGATGAAAATCGTGTTGGCATTTGGTACATCCAATCCACTTTCGATAATGGTAGTTGCTACCAAAACATCAAAATCGCCGTTCATGAAACCTAACATCAATTCCTCGAGTTTGGCACCTTCCATTTGTCCGTGACCAATTCCGACTCTGGCATTTGGAACCAAACGCTGAATCATTCCGGCAACTTCTTTTATATTTTCGATTCGGTTATTGATAAAGAAAACCTGTCCGTTTCGCTGAATTTCATACGAAATCGCATCACGAATTACTTCTTCATTAAAACCAACTACATTCGTTTCTATCGGATATCTGTTTGGTGGAGGTGTCGTAATTACAGATAAATCTCTCGCAGCCATTAACGAAAACTGAAGCGTTCTTGGAATTGGCGTTGCTGTTAATGTCAGCGTATCGACATTTGCTGCAATGGTTTTTAATTTATCTTTTACGTTTACACCAAACTTTTGTTCTTCATCAACAATCAATAATCCAAGGTCTTTGAAAACGACATTTTTATTGACTAATTGATGTGTTCCAATTACGATATCTAGTTTTCCTTCGGCTAAATCTTTTAGGGTTTGCGTTTTTTGTTTGGCAGTTCTAAATCGGTTTAAGTAACCAACAGAAACCGGCATATCTTTTAATCGTTCTGTAAAAGTTCTGTAATGTTGGTATGCCAAAATAGTTGTAGGAACCAAAACCGCAACTTGTTTACTATTGTCTACAGCTTTAAAAGCGGCGCGAATAGCAACCTCAGTTTTTCCAAAACCTACATCTCCACAAACCAAACGATCCATTGGGCGATCGCTTTCCATGTCGGCTTTTACTTCTTGTGTAGATTTGGTTTGATCCGGTGTATCTTCATAAATAAACGAACTTTCTAATTCGTTTTGCAAATAACTGTCCGGCGCAAACTGAAAACCTTTTTCTAAACGGCGTTTTGCATACAATTGAATCAAATTGAACGCAATATGTTTGACGCGCGCTTTGGTTTTTTGTTTTAAAATTTTCCAGGCGTTCGATCCTAACTTATAAATCTTTGGCGGCGTTCCATCTTTTCCGTTGTATTTTGAAATTTTATGAAGCGAATGTATGCTTACATAAACGATATCATTATCGGCATAAACCAATTTTATGGCTTCCTGCGTTTTACCTTCAACCTGAATTTTTTGCAATCCGCCAAACTTTCCAATTCCGTGATCGATGTGGGTTACATAATCCCCAACAGAAAGCGCGGTTAATTCCTTAAGCGTAATATTCTGCTTTTTCGAATAACCGTTTTTGATGTTGAATTTATGATAACGCTCAAAAATCTGGTGATCTGTATAAGCGGTAATCTGATTCTCTTCGTCAATAAAACCTTGGTATAAAGGCAATACAATCGTGTGGTATTGCTTGCGGATATTCTCTGAATTGGCTTCGTCTAAGCTTTCAAAAATATCATGAAAACGTTTTGCCTGCGCTTCATTCGAACAGAATAAATAATTTTTATATCCATTAAAATGATTGTCGCTCAAATTATTCAGCAATAAATCAAATTGTTTATTGAATGATGGCTGTGGCTGAATATGAAAATCAAACTTTTTAGTAGTTTTAAAAATGGGTTTTGAAGCCAATTCTACAACCGAAAAATCTAAAGCTCGTTTGATAAACGAAGTTTGGTTTAAGAATAATTGTTCCGGCGTGGCGTGTTTTATTTCTCCCGAAAGCTTTCCAAAGGCTTCTTCTGCCCTTGCAAATTGTTTGTCTAACTGACTAAAAAGTCCGTCGGTGTTTTGAATAAAAATAACGGTTTTCTCGGCAATATAATCTAAGAAGCTTTCACGGTTTTCCTGAAATATCTTATTTTCGACATTCGGGATTATGGTGATTTTTTTATGTGTCTCAACAGATAATTGTGTCTCAACATCAAAGCTTCGGATACTGTCTACTTCGTTACCAAAAAACTCTATTCTATACGGATGATCGTTTGAAAATGAAAATACATCAACAATACCTCCACGAACCGAAAATTCTCCTGGTTCTGTAATAAAATCGACTCTTTTAAATTCATATTCAAACAAAACTTCGTTGATAAAATCGATCGAAATTTTGTCGTTTAAAGCGACTTTTAAAGTGTTTTTGTCTAATTGCTGACGTGTAACTACTTTCTCGAAAAGTGCTTCGGGATACGTAACAATTATGGCTGGTTTTTTGCGGGAATTAATTCGGTTTAAAACCTCAGCACGAAGTAAAACATTAGCATTATCGGTTTCATCAACCTGATACGGACGACGAAATGATGCAGGATAAAACAATACGTCTTGTTCTCCGATCATTTGCTCCAGATCGTTCAAATAGTATGCGGCTTCTTCTTTATTGTCTAAAACAATTAAAAATGGCAACTCGGTTTTCTTAAAAACTGCACGAATAACAAATGAAACTGCAGATCCCAACAATCCGTTAAGATGCATTTTTATTTGATTTTGCTCTAGTAATTGTGTGGCAATCTGCTGTGATTTTGGCAGATTATCATACGTTGTATATAAGGCGTTTTTACTCAACTTTTGGTAAATTTTTATCTATTTTTTGCGGCGGAATTGGAGCTATATTCCCACTCTGAATGGCGCGCGTTGTATCTAACATTCTCAAGAAATCTTCTTCTCCTTCTTCTTTTGGAATTTTGCTTTTTGCCACAACCTGATCCATTTGTCGTTCTAATGAAACTAGTTCTTTATTAATTTCTCCAATCAGGAACGTTACTTTCTTGTCCGGAATTGTACTCAGATTAATAAATAAATCCATCATTTTGACTTTGGTAATCAAAATTGAAATTCGGCTTTTTATTTGAGGAACATTAAACTCAACAGGAATATTGTTGTTTAAAGCAAATGCTTTTTTTGAAATCGCTGCTGATTTTTTCTGAAAAGCTCCTATTGTTTTTCTGGGTTTATCTCCAAGTTCTTTCAGGAAATCACGCCACTCCGTCCACGAGCTTACTTTTTGTTCCGCAACTTCGTTAATTGGCTCGTCAATAAACGTCCAGGCTTTATTGATATTATTAAAAATAATTTCGTTTTTCTTAGCTTCTTTTGCATTCTCTGCACGACGTTTTTCATCTTCATTTTGACATGAATTCAGCACAAAAATTAAAAGTAGAAAAAGAGATATTTTATATTTCATTTGGTAAAACATTAAGCTACAAAGTTACAAAGTAATTTTACAATTACGAATTCTGTTTTTAGCTATGTATTACAGAGATTAATGTATTTTGGAAGAGTCTCTGGAATGCTAAAAAGGTTGCCACGAATTTCACGAATCTACGCGAATTATTTTTAAGTTTTAAGCACATTGATTTGTGATAATTCGTGAAATTCGTGGCAAAGAAAACCCGTTTAGTCTACGTCAATCATTTTAATTTGTGGCTAAATTCATCTACAGATTAAATTTTGTATTAATGCTCTCACAACGAATAATCCAAAAAAGAATCTTTATAGTTGTTAAATTTATAATTTGTTTTTCTAAAAAGTAAAAATATTTGCGAAAACGTTATATTTGCGTCTCTAAAAACTATTCAAAATGAATCCAAAAATATTGATCATTGGCGCTTGCGGTCAAATTGGGACAGAACTGACTCAAAAACTACGTAAGTTGTACGGAACAGAAAATGTAATTGCTTCTGATATTCGAAAATTAAATACTGATGTTGTTAATTCAGGTCCTTTTGAAGTGGTAAATGCTTTAGATTTCAATCAAATTGAACATCTTGTTGAAGTGCATAAAATCACAGACATTTATTTGATGGCGGCACTTTTATCGGCTACAGCCGAGAAGAATCCTGCTTTTGCATGGGATTTGAATATGAACTCCTTATTTCACGTTTTGAATTTGGCTAAAGCCAAAAAAGTAAAAAAGATATTCTGGCCTTCAAGTATTGCGGTTTTTGGGCCAACCACTCCAAAAGAAAATACGCCTCAATATACTGTCATGGAACCTTCTACAGTTTACGGAATTAGTAAACAAGCGGGAGAAAGATGGTGTGAATACTACCATAACATTTATGGTGTTGATGTTCGAAGCATCCGTTATCCTGGTTTAATTAGCTGGTCTACGCCTCCAGGTGGTGGAACTACTGATTATGCAGTTGATATTTTCTACAAGGCTATTGCCGATAAAAAATACGAGTGCTTTTTATCATCAGAAACAAAAATGCCAATGATGTATATGGATGACGCAATCGATGCTACAATTAATATTATGAAAGCACCGGCTGAGGATATCAAAATACATTCTGCATACAATTTAGCAGCGATGAGTTTTACTCCAACTGAAATTGCTAATGAAATTAAAAAACATATTCCTGAATTTACAATTACTTATGAGCCTGATTTCCGTCAGAAAATTGCGGATAGCTGGCCAGCAAGTATCGACGATTCTGAGGCTAGAAAAGATTGGGGTTGGAAACATACTTTTGATCTTGAAACTATGACCAAAGATATGTTGGAACATTTAGGATAATAATACTACAATTTCTGTTTTTGGTTTGAAAATTCGCTATTTTTGATTTGTTATTTAACTGAATTACAACTCATTATTTCTCTTAACTTTCAAACCAAAAACTTTATGAAAAAACCCCTTATTTTTTCTTTTGCCTTACTTTTTGTTCTTTTTAGCTGCAACAAAAAACAAGACAATACTGATGCTTCTTCGGGACCTGGTGATGAAGCTTTTCTAAAATTATCTGAAAAATATATTACTGAAAGTCTTGAGTGGAATCCGCAAATGGGTTCTTACCTTGGATTGCATGAATACGATGGCAAACTAGGTCATTATAGTAAAACTGATATTGACAAACGAGTTGCTGCTCTTAAAAAATTCCAACAGGAGTTTGCTGCAATTGATTCTACTACTTTAAGTAAAAAAATATATTATGATTGGAAAGTCATTAAATCGAATGCAAAGAATGATTTGTATACCATTGAGGATTTAAAAGTTTACAATAAAAACCCAATGTCTTATGCGGGGATAATTGATGTCAATATTTACGTTCAACGTAATTTCGCTCCTATTGAGCAACAGATAAAATCGATTATTGCAATCGAAAAAGAGGCTCCAAGATTGTTTAAAGAGGCTAAAGAAAACTTGCAGGATTCTCTGGCATTACCATACATTAATTTAGCGATTAACATTGCAAGAGGGTCTGCGTCGTTTTTAGGAAACGATCTTTTGATAGCCTTAAAAGATGTAAAAAATGACAGCTTAATGAAGGCTTTTAACGAAACTAATAAAAAAGCAATTACTGCCATTAATGATTATGCTGCTTATTTAGAAAAAGAAAAACTACCTAAAGCCAATAACAAATATGCCATTGGAATAGAAAATTATAAAAAAATGTTACTGTATCAGGAAGAAATTAAATTATCTCCCGATGCTATTTTAGCTATTGGTTTAAAAGAATTAAAAAAGGAACAGGAATCCTTTAATAGTGCTGCAAAAATCATTAACCCAAATAAAAAACCGGTTGATGTTTATAATGACATGCAAAAAGAACATCCAACAGCTGCAGATTTGATTCCGCATGCAAAAAAGAATATTGAAGCGATTCGCCAATATGTAATCGATCATAAAATTACAACCATACCATCTGAAGTACGCGTTAAAATTCAGGAAACTCCGGCTTATGCAAGGGCTACAAGTACGGCTTCAATGGATACTCCGGGCCCGTTTGAGACTAAAGCTACTCAGGCTTTTTATTACATTACTCCTGTAGATCCAAAGTGGACTCCGCAACAACAGGAAGAATGGCTGGCACAATTTAACTATTACTCGACAGATATTGTTTCTATACACGAAGCTTATCCCGGACATTACACTCAATTTTTACATTCAAATGCTGCAAAAACGTCTAAAATTCAAAAAGTTTTTATGAGTTATGCTTATGTTGAAGGCTGGGCACATTATACTGAAAAAATGATGATTGATGAAGGATACGGGAATACCGGAGATCCTATTAAAGCTGCAAAATACCGTTTGGCTCAATCTGGAAATTCACTTTTGCGTATTTGTAGATTATGTGTTTCGATTAAAACACATTGCTACGGAATGAGTGTTGACGACGCTACTAAATTCTTTATGGACAATTGGTATCAAGGCGACAAACCTTCCCGACAAGAAGCAATGCGCGGCACTTATGATCCGGGTTATTTATTTTATACTTTAGGAAAATTACAGATCCTAAAACTGCAAGAAGATTATAAAAAGCAAGAAGGCAGCAATTATAGTTTACAGAAATTTAATGACGCTATGCTTGATAACGGAGCACCACCTATTGAAATCCTGAGAGAAATATTCTTGAAAGACGAAAAAATCTGGGGAGCTATTTTATAGTAATGAACTCAATTTTTTTGTTTTGAAAAGGGTATTATTTTAGAAGAATTCTTCTTAGAACAATACCCTTTTTTATGAAATTTATTTTCACATAAAACTTATGGTTCACATAATTTTATTGTTATTTTCTTACTTTTGAATCGGAAATAGTTATAAAAACCAAAAGACCAGTTAAATCTATGACAAATTCATTTCTGCCCATTCAAGAAGATAAGAGAACAGCTATTGTTGATATTTTAAGAGGCTGGGCCTTATTAGGAGTCGCAATAGGAAATTATGTTGATTTTCGCTTCATTGGATTAGAGCGCTTTATTGCAAAAAAAGGTTTTTTTTCTGAGATTATCAATTATTCTAATCTGTATATTTTTTCTGCCAAATCCTGGACTTTGTTAAGTATTTTATTTGGATATGGATTTGCCGTTCTTATTAATAATGTAGCTGATAAAGGCAAAAATCCTGTGTCTTTTTTTTGCTGGAGAATGTTTATCCTGTTTATATTCGCCTTTATAAATTCTGCTTTTTGGCTGGGTGATATCTTAAAAGATTATGCTCTTTTAGGTTTATTACTTTTATTCTTTTACAAAAGTTCATCCAAAACAATTCTAATAACATGTGGAATACTTCTTTTAACTGTTCCATTTCTTACTGCCTATATTCATTCAATAAAACAAACCCTGCCTGATGTACAATCTACCGCTAAATACTTAAAATTGTTTTATTCTGATAACTGGCTTGATGTATTCAAATTTAATTTACTGGGAACGTATTATCAGGAAATGATTAATCTTGCTTATGCTGTTACAGTACATGTCGTGATGTTTGCTCTTATGCTTTTAGGTTTCTACGCTCAAAAAATTAACTTCTTTAATCGTTTACCTGAATTCAAAAAATTATTAAAAAGAACAATTATAATAACCCTGATTCTAGCAATAATTTCTGGTGTTCTTTTTGAGATTGCGATTAAGCAGAAAGTAGTTTTTACGTATTTTCATCCGGTTTTTTGGATAATCATAAATACAATGTTATTTATTGCATCCGGAATATGTTTATTATATACTAACGGAAAATGGAAAACAATTTTTAATTATTTTAGGGTTAGTGGTAAAATGACATTGACCAATTATATGATGCAAAACATTTTGGCTGCTTTTCTTTTTTCGGGAATTGGTTTCAAAATTTACAATACTTTGCCATATTGGTTTTACTTTTTCTTAGCTGTTTTTGTATTTACAATTCAGTTGTTCATAAGTAAATGGTGGCTTTCAAAATACAATTATGGCCCTGTTGAATGGCTATGGAGAGTATTAAGTTACAGAAAAATGTTTCCATTAAAAAAGATCTCACAAAGCAATACTATAACTGACATAAAACCTGTTTTATAAATTAAAAAAAAAGCCCTTAAATAATTTAAGGGCTTTCTCTTTTAAGATTATTCAGAAGATTATTTCACTTCAAAAACATTATTTGATGCTTTAATATCTGCCATTAATCCACTTGGATCTATGGTGATTTTTTTTATCGTTGTTTTGTTTTTATCAATTGTAAAGCTGTAGTTTGACATTGCCCACGCCCAATCTTCCAGAACGGTTCTTTTCACATTCGGATTTGGATTTGATTTAATGAAATTCATCATTCTTAACGGAATATAAAAACTCTCTGATGTTCCGTCAGTATATTCTACCGTTAAATCGATTGGCATTGGCATTCTTCCAATTCTCTCTAATGTAACTGTTGTTTTTCCTGCATTATCTGCAACAGCTGCAATACCGTAATCAATTGTGTTTGCAGTTTCTGCCCAATCAACCAAATACCAGTCTAACTCAGCTCCAGAAACTCTTTCGGCTGTTCTTTTAATGTCATTTGGAGATGGATGTTTGAATTTAAAATCGTTGTAATATCTTTTTAAAGTTGCATCTACATTGTCTTTTCCAATTACATATTCTAATTGTGACAAAAAGATACTTCCTTTTACATAAGATGAAACACTGTAAGGTCTGTTTTCGTCATAACGATCACCATGAGTCGTTTGTGGTTGCTCTTTTCCAGATTCTACTAATTTATAGTAAGCTGTATAATTTCCTTTAAACGGATTCTCTACTTTTTTATCTCCTTTTAATTCGTTCAAAGCCATGTCTTCGATATAAGTTGTAAAACCTTCATCCATCCATGGGTGTTTTGATTCGTTTGAAGCTAAAATATGCTGAAACCAAGAATGTCCCATTTCATGCGTTGCAGTTCCCAAAATACCTTCAAGAGTTCCGTTTCCAAGCATTAAAGTACACATTGCATATTCCATTCCACCATCTCCACCTTGAATAAATGAATATTGTTTGTACGGATATGCTCCAACTTTATGGTTATAAAAATCCATTACTTTAACCATTAGTGGCTCTAACTTTTTCCAGTTTTCAGCTGTTTTTGGATTGTTTTTGTAGAAATAATGCAAATCAACATCATTTGGTCCTTTTACAATATCATGTACATATTCTTTGTCTGCAGCCCAGGTAAAATCGTGTACCATTGGTGCTATAAAATGCCACGTTAATGTTTTTGTCTTTTTTGGATAAACAACAGTTACACCGGCATCTTCATAACCGTGACCAATTTGATTTTTGTCTTGTAAATATCCTGAACCTCCAATTATGTAGTCTTTATCGATTGTGATTTTTACATCAAAATTACCCCAAACACCGTGAAATTCTCTTGCGATGTAAGGATCAGCATGCCAGCCTTCAAAATCAAATTCAGCCAATTTAGGATACCATTGTGACATTGAAAGTTCTACACCTTCTGAATTGTTACGGCCTGAACGACGAATTTGAACCGGAACTTGTCCATCAAAATCTAAGGTAAAAGTTGTTTTTGAATTCGGTAAAATTGGCTTAGCCAAAGTAACTTCCAAAATAGTTCCTGAGGTTCTGGTTTGAGCCGTTACTCCATCTTGTTTAAGATTTGTGATTTTTAAATATCCAACCTCATTTGGTTTCAAGGTTTCAATTCGGCTTTGCTTTACCTCTTTACCATCTGCGCCTTTTATTTTACTAACCATTCTTCCGTCAGGATCTTTTATAGAATGCAGGCGTGCATCCATTTCGCTTCCTGGCTGAAAAGCATTTGGATATAAATGATAAAAAACTTTTCTTAAAGTATCAGGAGAATTATTGGTATAAACCAATTCCTGTTTCCCTTTGTATTGATAGTTTTTTACATCCATAGATACTTCCATTTTGTAATCAACATGTTGTTGCCAATAGGGAGCATTTTGTGCAAATACTGAGTTTAAACCTAAACTCAAAAAAGATAGTAATATAATTTTTCGCATGGTTGTTTTAATAAAAATGGAAGAGTTGCCACTCTTCCATTAGATTAGTATTCTATTTTTATTTATTTCTTTGACATTTTTTCTGCCATCAACAAAGCATTATAAGCATTGACCATTTTAGCCGTTCTTGATGACTCTGCAGAAGAAACCGCTACAGGTTTTTCGTCCCTATTTGGGTTTTCACCTAAAACAATCTTTGATGGAAGTGCTACTCCTGAATCCATTAAAATTTGTTTTACCTGAGCTGCTTTTAGTTTTGGATAATACGAACGAATCAACGCTGCAACTCCGGCTGCGTTTGGTGACGCCATTGAAGTTCCTTGTAAATATTTGTATTTATTGTTTGGAACTGTTGCGTAGATCTCTTCTCCTGGAGCAAAAACGTCAACATTTATTTTTCCGAAGTTTGAAAATCCTGCAACTACCGTTTCTCCGTATTGGTTGTTTATAGCTCCAATTGTAATTACATTATTAGCAAATTCTTTTACGTTATCTTCAGAGTCATTTGGATAATTGATGTTTTTTGTTTCATCGATATTGTATCCATCGTTACCTGCTGCATGAACGATTAAAACATCTTTTTTAGCGGCATATTTTATCGCGTCATAAACCCATTGTTTATGTGGAGAAAAACTTTTTCCGAAACTTCCGTTAATTACCTTTGCCCCATTATCTACTGCATAACGAATTGCCAATGCAATATCTTTATCGTACTCATCTCCGTCAGGAACCGCTCTCACAGTCAGGATTTCAACATTATTAGAAACTCCGTCTCCTCCTAAGTTATTTCCACGAACTTGGCCAATAATTCCGGCAACGTGAGTTCCGTGAAGTGCTTTTTCTTTATCCGGACCAAAAACTACATTATTACCATAATGATTGTTTTTAATATCTTCAGGATTATCACCTACGATTTTTCTTCCATCATACTCTTTGTTCAGATTATAATTTAACTGATCGTAAACAGATTCTCTATAATCTTCTAATTCTGCTTCCGGATCAAAAGTTGGTCCTCCGTTAGTAAAAATTTGAGTCATGATCATTTTACTTCTCGTCACTTTTGGATCTGTTGAAGTAATTGTACTTAAATCTTCAAGTTTGTAAGTTGTTTTATTTAACTCCTTTTTAATAGTATTATGAACATCTAATAAAAAGTCTACTTGTTGTTTGTCTTCCAGAGCTTTACTTGATCTTTCTTCGTATTGTGCTAAAGCGGCTTTGTATTGCGCTGATCCGTCATCGCCTTTTTTAACGATACGTGTCATTTCAAGGTTTTCATGAACAGCATCGCCCAAAAAATTCCATCCGTGAATATCATCTATAAATCCGTTTTTATCATCATCAATTCCGTTACCCGGAATTTCTTTAGGGTTTGTCCAGATCATTCCTTGTAAGTCCGGATGTTCAATATCTACACCTGAGTCTACTATACCAACGATTACTTTTTTACCGGTTTTACCTTGTAATAATTCGGCATAAGCCCTATCAACACTCATTCCAGGAATTGAATCTTTAATCAGATCAAGGTGACTCCATCTTTTTAATTCATTCTCGCTAAGTGGTGCTTTTTTTACAATCGCTAAAGGTGCAGTAATAGCTTGTTTAGGCGTTGAAACTTGTGCTTGAACAGTTGCACTACCTGCTAAAACAAGTAATACCCAAGCTGATAAAGTAAAGGGTTTTATATGACTCATGTATCTGTATATAATGTAAAGTTAAAAGATGGGCCTAAATTATGATTTTTTGTTACAAAAAACTAACTGTTAACAATGCGTTATGAATTTTAATCCTTGCCAGAATAGATTCTAAAGTTTATTAAATCCCTTTAAGGCAATAATTTGCAATAATTTTCTAACAAATATATTGATTTCGCTTTGATGGAAATTTATAGAAAATTTAAAAAGAAAATCCCGTTACGGCTTCCCGTAAGGAAAATCTAATTAAAATAGGTATACTTGCGCGATGATCTTAAACTGAATTTATGAAAACAAAACTACTCTTGTTGCTTTTACTGGCAAATTTTTCTATTTATGCTCAATATACAAGTATTCCTGATGTGAATTTTGAGAGAAAACTAATTAATTTGGGGATTGACTCTGGCGTGTTGGATGGAAAAGTGCTAACCAACAACATTAATACTTTAACTTCATTGGACGTTTCGTCAAGTTCTATTTTCAACTTGAAAGGGATAGAGGGTTTTGTGAGCTTAATAACATTAAACTGTAACACTAATAGATTAACAACTTTGGATCTTTCCAAAAATACAGCTTTAACAACATTAAATTGTGATAGCAATTCTATAACAACATTAGATTTTACTAAAAATCTGACTTTGATTAATTTAACTTGTAACATAAATAATTTAACGAGTCTGAATATTTCTAAAAATTTGAATCTAAAATCATTACAGTGTACATATAATCAATTAACCGATTTGGATGTTTCTCAAAATATAGCTTTAACCGATTTATCTTGTGGCGTTAATAAATTAACAAGTTTGGATATTTCTCAAAATTTGACTCTAAAATCATTAGAGTGTAGATATAATCAATT
Source organism: Flavobacterium sp. JAS (assembly GCF_020991455.1). Lineage (GTDB taxonomy): Bacteria > Bacteroidota > Bacteroidia > Flavobacteriales > Flavobacteriaceae > Flavobacterium. The sequence goes on along the minus strand of NZ_JAJMOX010000004.1, from coordinate 355,972 downwards.
CGTTAATTTTGATTTTTCTCATAATATGGCTTTAACTGATTTAAATTGTAGTAATAATAAATTAGCAGGTTTGGATATTTCTCAAAATGTAGCTTTGACCAATTTAAATTGCTGGAGCAATAATTTAACGAATTTGAATATTTCTAAAAATGTGGCTTTGACAAGTTTAAATTGTTCTACTAATCTATTAACTAGTTTGGATGTTTCCAACAATATAAGCCTGACTTATTTGGATTGTAATTCCAATCTATTAACTGATTTGAATGTTTCCAAAAATACCGCATTGCTTGATTTATATTGTCATACCAACCAATTAAAAATTTTGGATATTTCTAGCAACACCGCATTGTCCGGTTTATACTGTCAATCCAATCAATTGACAACTTTAGATCTTTCCAAAAATGTGGCTTTGACTGGTTTGACTTGTCACTACAATCAATTAATCAGTTTGGATGTTTCTAATAATAAAGCCTTGACTTATTTGGTATGCATGTCAAACAAACTTCAAAGTTTAAATCTGAAAAACGGAAAAAACACCTTATTAAAATATTTTAGCATAGGTTTTATGGGGAATCCAGACCTTACTTGCATAACTGTAGATGACGCAGCCTATTCAACATTGAATTGGGGAGCAGCTAAAGATGATACTGCAAAATATAATGAAGTGTGTACTTCCCCTTTTACTTTAATTCCTGATGCAAATTTTGAGAAAAAATTAATTGAATTAGGAATTGATTCTGGCGTTGTTGATGGAAAAGTATTAACAGCTAACATTAGTACTGTACAAGAATTAAGTATGCAATTGGGTTCAATATCTGATCTAACTGGAATTCAAGATTTCACTAATTTAAAGTCATTAGATTGTAGTAATAACAATTTAACAAGTTTGGACATTTCTAAAAACATAGCACTTACAACTCTAAACTGTGATAACAATAAATTAACTAATCTTAATTTATCTAAAAACATTCATTTAAAAACTCTGAATTGTAATGTCAATTTATTAACGTCTTTGGATGTTTCAAATAATTTAGAAATAACCTGGCTTTATTGTTCTAAAAATAACCTAACATCTCTGAATGTTACCAAAAATATTCTTTTAGATGATCTTTATTTTTCCGACAATAAATTAACAAATATAAATTTGTCTCAAAATCCATTACTAATTTCTCTATATGCCGAAAACAATCTTTTAACTAGCTTAGATCTTTCTAAAAATACAGCTTTAACAAACCTAAGTGTTCTTAATAATAAGTTAGTCGAGTTAAATTTAAAAAATGGCAATAACACTATTTTAAACTCATCATTGAATTTTAAAACAAATCCAAATTTAACTTGTATTCAGGTTGATGATGTAGCATATGCCAACACAAACTGGGGTGCTAAAAAGGATGCTACGGCTACTTTTAATGTTTTATGTGGCGATTATACCTTAATTCCAGATACTAATTTTGAGAAAAAATTAATTGAATTAGGTATTGACTCAGGTGCTGTTGATGGAAAAGTACTTACCAGTAATATATCAACTATAACTTCTTTGGATGTCTCTAATAGTAATATTTCAAATTTATCAGGTATTGAAGATTTTGTTTCGCTGACCAAATTGGATTGTGGAACCAATAAACTTTTGACTCTTAATATTTCAAACAACAAACTTTTGACAGATCTAAACTGCAGATACAATAATCTAAGCGTTTTGGATTTGTCAGCAAATTTAAAATTAACTGCATTAGATTGTATTTATAATCAAATAACATCGCTTGATGTAACCAAAATGCTGAATCTTGGATCATTATTATGTACTGCTAATCAACTGACCTCTTTAGATGTGACTAATAATTTGGCTTTGTATTGGTTTGGTTGTAATGGCAATAAACTGATAACTTTGGATGTTTCCAAAAACAAACTTCTGCAATATTTAGACTGCGGATTCAATCAACTGACAGCTCTTGATGTTTCTAATAGTACAGCTTTGTTTTATTTAAATTGTTATTACAATAAACTAACTGCTTTAGATATTTCTATGCTTACAGAATTGACTGATTTAGCATGTTCAGACAGTAAATTAAGTAAACTGGATGTTTCTAAGAATACTAAACTAAAGTCTTTATTATGTGAAAAGATGACTTTTACAACTCTCGACATTTCTAATAATACAGCACTTAAAGAATTGTATTGCGGAAATGGAAAGCTTACCACTTTAAATGTTTCTAAGAATAAAGCACTTACCATTTTACAATGTTTTAATAATCAACTAAGCGATTTAAACATTAAGAATGGGACAAATACACTACTTACCACTGTGAATTTTATACAAAACCCAGATCTAATTTGTATTCAAGTAGATGATGTTACTTATTCAAATAAAAATTGGTCTAGCGCAAAAGACATTACTGCTAATTATTCGACAAACTGTAATACTTATACACTTATACCAGATTCGAATTTTGAAAACAAATTAATTTCACTTGGTATTGACACAGGAGTTTCAGATGGGAAAGTTTTAACTTCAAATATTAATAAATTGACTTTCTTAAATGTATCTGGAGCTAAAATTTCCAGCTTAGAAGGAATTGATGGTTTTTCAGCTTTAACTAATTTAATTTGTAGTGGAAACCAATTAACGTCTTTGGATCTTAGCAACAATTATGCATTACAAATTTTAGACAGCAGTAACAATCGTTTAACAGAATTATACACTTCTAAAAGTAATAATTTGGTAGCATTAACCTGTGAGAACAACTTATTGTCAACCTTAGACATTATTAATAATACCGCTTTAGATCTTTTAGATTTCAGTGGAAATCAATTAAGTTCCATAGACCTTTCGCAACATAAAGCATTGTCTCAATTATTTTGTGCTTCTAACCAATTAACCAAATTAGATCTTAGCAAAAATATTCTTGTAAAGGATTTGAATTGTTCTTCAAATCAATTGATAAGCTTGAATTTAAAAAATGGAAACAATACTAATTTACATTCTTTCAATATTCATCTGGAGAATAATCCAAATCTAAGCTGTATACAAGTCGATAATAAAACATATTCAGATACTAATTGGCTGAATTTTAAAGACGTTACGGCTACTTATAACGAAGATTGCGATTATTATACTTTAATTCCAGAACCAAATTTTGAACAAAAATTAATTGATTTAGGAATTGATACTGATGGCTTAAACGGAAAAATTACAACTACAAACATAAGTTCTGTTACTAGTTTAGACCTTTCAAACAGCAATATTAAAAATTTAAGCGGAATTGAAAATTTTACTTCACTAACGTTTTTAGATTGCAGCAATAATCAATTAACGAATTTAGATCTGAGTCAGAACGTTCTTTTAGAGACATTGAATGCTTCTTCAAATCAAATTACAACATTGGACTTATCTAAAAACAACAAACTTACAATTACTTATGTGATATCAAATCCTTTGATTTACTTAAATCTTCAAAACGGAAATAATAAAAACATGCTTATATTAAATGTGACCGGGAAAAATTCAACAAATAATTTAGCCACGACTTTTCTTGGTCTAAATAAACTTGGCTGTGTGAAGATTGACGATGCTGATTTCTCAAATGCGAATTGGTCTAAGATTAAAGAATCAACAACTATTTATTCGGCAACATGTTCTCTAGGCATTGAAGATTCTATTTTTGATAAAGTAGCCGTTTATCCAAATCCTACAAAAGGTGAAATAAACATCAATAATGCAACTCTGGAAAAAGCAACTGTTTACAATACATTAGGGCAATTGGTAAGATCATTTACCTTAAACTCTACAAATACAAATCATAAAATCGATTTGACCGGTTTACCAAAAGGAGTGTATTATGTTTTCCTAATCAATCAGGATGCAGCTTCGGCTAAGAAAGTTATTGTTGAATAATTATAAATTGTTAATTAACAAAAATCTCATTTTCATTCATTTGGAAATGAGATTTTTTAATTTAAACAATTATCTATTCTCTATCAGACAACTTTAAAAAAAACACCTCTTTACGGCTTCCCGTAAGGAAATCCCGTTTAAATCATGTACTCTTGCGCGACTGAATTCTAAACCTTTTCTATGAAAACAAAACTACTCTTATTGCTGTTATTGGCAAATTTTTCTATTTATGCGCAAACCAATTTAGTTCCAAATGGAAGCTTTGAAACTTGGTCTTCGTCATCACAACCAAACAATTGGTATCGCTATTTTAGTGGTTTTGTCTCTCAAAGCACAACAGCACAAAATGGCGCATCAAGCACAAATATGATGGTTGCCAGTGGTACTTTCAATTACATTAATAGCGAATATTTTCCGGTTACGGCAAACAAAACCTATCGCGTAACTTTGTATCACAGAGCGGTAAAAGGAACTTTCTCTTCTGTCGATTTAAGTTTATATCATAAACCTGGCACTTTTAAAGAAGAAATAATAAAAAAATCAGATGTGACTTTTTCTACCACAGAATGGAGAAAAATCGAATTTGAATATACTCCAACAGTTACCGAAAATGTAGAAGTTGATATTTGGACAACAGGATCTCTTAATTCCGAAATTTTGGTTGACAATGTTTCTATGATAGATATTGCCGATGCTCCTACACAATACACTCTTATTCCTGATGCTAATTTTGAGAAAAAATTAATCTCATTAGGTATTGATTCGGGTACAATTGATGGTAAAGTTTCAACTAATAATATCAATAAAGTAACATCATTAAACATTTCCAATAGTTCTATTACTGACTTGACGGGAATTCAGGATTTCGCAGCTTTAACTTCTTTAACCATGTATTTTAATAAACTTACAAACGTAAATATTTCTAAAAATACTGCTTTAATAAAACTAGACTTGTCATGGAATTCTTTATCCACCTTAGATGTTTCTAACAATCCATCTTTATACGAATTAAATTGTGGTTCTAACAACTTAACAACCTTGGATCTTTCTAAAAATATCAATTTAACTCGTTTAGAATGTTCTCAAAATAAACTAAGTACATTAGATTTATCAAATAATACTAAATTAACTGTTTTGTCTTGTGTAAGTAATAAATTTACAACTGTAGATATCTCAAAAAATCTTGATTTACTGGCATTTGAATGTTATCAAAATCAAATAACAACTCTTGATCTATCTAAAAACACAAAACTAAACACTTTGAAATGTTTTTCGAATAAATTGACAGATTTGGATGTTTCTAACAACATAGCTTTAAGGATTTTAGAAACTTCCTACAATGACTTAACAACTCTGAATGTCTCTCAGAACGTAGCTTTGAACAAATTACAGAGTAATGGCAATTTAAAACTAACTTCTATAGATTTAAGAAACGGGAAAAATGCATTATTAACAACTACTGATTTATTTCTAGGAAGTAATCCAAGTTTAAACTGCATACTAGTTGATAATGCAGCTTATTCGAATGCTAATTGGTCTGCAAATAAAGATGATTCAGCTACGTTTTCTGAAACCGAATGTGCCCCGGCAAAATATACTCTTATTCCAGATCCTGATTTTGAAAAGTTCTTAATTCAAAAAGGAATTGATGGCCCCCAAGATGGAAAAGTATTTACTAAAAGAATCGCAACCGTTACAACTTTAAACTTTAGTGATTATTACTATAATCTAAAAATAACAGATTTAACAGGTATTCAGGATTTTACTGCTCTGGAAGTATTAAAACTACCTAACAGTGTAAACGGAACGATAAGTACTCTTGATGTTTCACACAACTTAAAACTTAAAATTTTAGATTGCTATCAAAACAAACTTACTACTTTAGATGTTTCTAATAATCTAGCTTTAACTGAATTAAATGTTTACAGAAATAATTTAACAACACTTAATATATCTAAAAACTCAGAATTAACCAAACTTGACTGCTCTGTAAACAGGCTGACAAGTTTAGATGTTACTGCAAACAAAAAGCTTAAAAGTTTAGCTTGTTCTGCATCTAATGTAGAAAGTGATTACAGTCCACGACAAGGCTTATTAACAAGTTTAGATCTTTCCCAAAATCTTGAATTAGAAGTTTTAAACTGCAGTTCAAACGATAAACTTGTCGGATTAGATGTTTCTAAAAACATAAAGCTAATATCTATTAATGTGAGTAATAATAAACTAACATCTATTGACTTTTCTGCCAATAAACTTTTAAAAAATATTTCTTGCGAAGCTAACCAAATAACAAATTTGGATCTTTCTAAATATCCTGCTTTAGAAACTTTACAATGCTCTTCTAATCAGTTAACAACATTAGACGTATCGCAAAAACCAGCATTAACTTTTTTAATATGCGAGTATAATCAATTAACAAGCTTAGATGTCTCAAAAAACCCTGCATTAGAACGTCTATACTGCAGTGGCAATAAAATAGCTAGTTTAGACTTATCTGCCAATCCAAACCTTAAACAACTGTTATGTGGCAGCAATAATATGAGCAAATTAAATTTAAAAAATGGTAGCAATACAAAGTTTGAAACTGAATACCAAAGTATTTTTTCAAACAATCCAAATTTACTTTGCATACTTGTTGATGATGTTGATTATTCTAATAAAGCATGGGCCAAATACAAAGATGCAACTGCAAGTTATAATACAGAATGTAGTTTTAGCTTACCTTCTAAAAACTTTACTGTAGCATCAAAAGGCGAATCTTGTGTTGGTGAAAATAATGGCGAAATTACCATTACAGCAACTGCACAATTCCCTTATGTTGCAAGCATAAATGGAAAACCCGCCACATTTACAAATAATAGTTTAAAAGCTAATAATCTCGCACCGGGAACCTATACAGTTATCATAACAATTCCAGGAGAAGTTTATGAACAAACTTTTAATCTGGCAATTGCTAAAGCAACTACAGTTTCAGGAAACTCGAATACAACAGGCAAAAAAGTGAACGTTGAAATTACAGATGGAACTGCCCCTTTTACTGTATTTTTAGATGGAACACAGCAATTTCAAACAACTGATTCAAATTTCAGTCTGAATTTAAATTCTGGCGGTTTATTAGAAGTTGCTACCGCTAAAGCTTGCGAAGGTATTTTTTCTAAAAAAATTGCAACATTGGATCTTTTAGAAACATTATCTGCTTATCCAAATCCAACTTCTGGAAGTTTTGAAATCGAAATCCCAACAAGTAAAAATGCGGTTAAAATAGAATTATACAATTTTGGAGGCCAATTAATCTCTAACAAAGCATATATCATCGAAAATGGAAAAGCGCAATTAAATCTTGAAAACCAAGCTTCTGGAATTTATGCTGCCAAGGTCTATTTAGAAACTCCGGAATATCTAAAAATTATAAAAAAATAAAAATGAAGAAATTTATATACCTATCAATTATTGGATTTTCACTTGTTTCATGTGGTGGCGGAAGCGATGATCCAGCAACTCCCGAAGTTGCAAATGTTGCTCCTACAGTACCCACTTTAGTAGCGCCGGTTGATAATAAATTATGCGTGAGCAATACAGTTCCTTTTCAATGGGGTTTGTCTACTGACGAAAATAAAGACGCAATAACCTATCAGGTTCAAGTCTCAAAAGACAATGCATTCTCTCAAGTTGTAAAAACTTTAGAAGCAACAACTAATAGCGCTTCTACAGAATTAGAAAAAAACACAGCTTACTATTGGAGAATAAAAGCTACTGACAGCAAAGGATTATCAAGCAGTTTTTCGTCAACATTTAAGCTTTATACTGCTGGTGAAGCTGTAGTCAACCATTTGCCTTTTGCTCCTGAATTGGTTCAGCCTGCAATAAATTCAACTTTAAGCACAACAACTGCAACCCTTAAATGGAATGCGGCTGATGTTGATGCAACAGATGTTCTTTCTTATGATGTATATTTTGGAACTACAAATCCGCCAACGGCAAAAGTTAGCGAAAATACAAGCTCAACTTCATTTGATGTCACACTTGAAGCTTCAAAAGAATATTTCTGGAAAGTTGTTGTAAAAGACAATAAAGGAGGAGAAACTATTGGTCAGGTTTGGAAATTCAAAACCAATTAAAATTTTACAATTACAATTAGTTAACTAAAAAATCCCATTTTCGACATACTGAAAATGGGATTTTTTTATGATTTTTAATATCCTTTAAAGAACATCTTCGCAAGTAAAAACTTCTTTTAATCGAACACCTTTCTCTGTATGTTCGACCGTTATAATTTGGTTGTGTGCATCGTGTTCTAAAAACAAATAATAATTATGATCTGCCGCTGCGTTCAGAAATTTTGATTTTTCGGGCATTGTCAATAAAGGTCGTGTATCGTAACCCATAACATACGGCAACGGAATGTGTCCGGCTGTCGCCAATAAATCTGCACAAAAAACAATGGTTTTGCCCTGGTATTTAATATGCGGAATCATCTGCTTTTCGGTATGACCATCAACATAGTAAATTCCGAAATTCAATTCTTCAGAAAACTCAAAATCGCTTTCAGAACGATTTACAAAATTCAATTGTCCGCTTTCCTGCATTGGCAGAATATTCTCAGACAAAAAAGAAGCTTTCTCTCGAGGATTAGGCTTTGTCGCCCATTCCCAATGGCTTTCATTGCTCCAGTATTTAGCATTTTTAAAAGCTGGTTCGTAGCCCGTTTTATCTGCGTTCCATTGCACGCTTCCACCACAATGATCAAAATGCAGATGCGTCATAAAAACATCCGTAATATCATCTCGGTGAAAACCATATTTTGCCAAAGATTTATCAATAGAGTGAGAACCCCAAAGCGAATAATAGCCAAAAAACTTCTCCGATTGTTTATCTCCCATTCCGGTATCAATCAAAATCAGACGATTCTGATCTTCAATAAGAAGGCAACGTGCAGCAATATCGATTAAATTATTGGCGTCCGCAGGATTGGTTTTATTCCAGATTGTTTTGGGTACAACGCCAAACATTGCACCTCCATCTAACTTAAAATTTCCTGATTCTATAGGGTAAAGTTTCATGAGCGTAAATTTCTAATAAGAAAACAAAGCTAGGAAATCCAATCTCCTTATGCTAAAAAATTCAAATTAAAAACGCTCCAATAAATTATTCAAGCGTAATCGATGCGCTTCCCATTATTTCTTGTTTGTCGAAGAAGTTGACAAAATAAGTTCCTTTAGTAAATGGATTTTCATCCGAGTTTAAAACTCCATAAACATTTGCCGGTTTACCCTGAAAATCGACCGCAACAATAAAACTATAAACTAAAGCCTTATCATTTCCGAATTCAATCAATTTATTTTCTCCCAAAACAGTGTTTTTTTGATCCAGAACCTGAATATAAAAGATTCTTTTTCCTGTTTTAGCAACCGTATTTCCATTGATAGAAAAACTTACTTTGAGTCTCTTTGTACTTTTTGCTTTATTTGTTTCAAGTTCTTTTCCTGATTTTTTCTCCCGAAGCGCAATGACTTTAAAACTATTCAAGGACAGTCTCGAAGCATCTTTTAGTGTCGATTCTAATTTTTTCTGTTTCGAAATCAAAGTATCATTTTCAACCTTTTGTTTGTACATGACAACATTCTGGCTTTCAATTTCGGTTAACAAACTTTTATTTTGAGATTTTAAATTTTTAACTTCTATACCTTTAGAAACTAGTGAAGCATTCATCTTTGAAAGTTGTTTTCGATAAATATGAATTTGCTCAATAGATGGATTTTTGGAAGCCTTAATGATTTCCATCAAATTTTCAACGTTTTCTCTTTCGATTTCTAATTGCTGTGCCAATGATGTTTTCTCAAGTATAGCAACATCATAAGCTAATTTTAAGTTCGTTAAAGAGTCTAAAATATCCTTCTGCGCAAGAGCTTCCAAACTTAATTTTAGATTTTCGTTACTTCTTGGTACTTCTTTAGTTTTCTCAGCAACTTCATTTGGCACTCTACTAAAAATAAAGACTGTAGCACCTATTACAAAAACAAAAAATACTGCTAAAAGTGCTTTTACCCACTTGTTCTGGTAATGTTTTTTCATAATTACTCACAATTTTTTGCAAAAATACTAATATTCTATCACTAGAAACAGGTATAAATACGGTTTTTTAACTTTCTAGAACGTAAAACATAAAATTATAAAACATAAAACAATATGATTTTATAGTTAAAGGCTTAAAACAACAAAATAAGTTCTATCTATTTTAACATTTGTTATAATAATGCGAACCGTTATGGAAAAAGGTTTTTAAGTCGTATCTTTGCGGATAATTTCATTTCAACATTGAGGTACAGCACTTTAAAAAGTAACCATTGGATTACTTTTTTGGCAGTAATTTCAAATGAAAGCATAAAAACAAATACCATAAACAATGATAAAAGTTTCTGATACAGCCAAAAAGAAAATCATCGACTTAATGAAAGATGATGGTTTTGATGCCGCTAGCGACTATGTAAGAGTAGGCGTAAAAAGTGGTGGATGCTCTGGTTTGTCGTATGATTTAAAATTTGACAAAACCAAAGGCGACGACGATAAAATTTTTGTAGACAACGACATAACAATTGCAGTTGAAAAAAAATCATTTCTATATTTAGCCGGAACAATTCTTGAATTTTCAGGCGGATTAAACGGAAAGGGGTTTGTGTTTAATAACCCAAATGCAAGCAGAACTTGTGGTTGTGGAGAATCATTTTCCCTATAAATTAATAAAGAATACCAAGACTAATAAAGAGTAATTCTTTGAAATTTTTGAATAATTACATCTTTAAATCTTTACATCAAAAATGAGCAAATACACAGAAGACGATTTAAAAATCGAACTGGAAACTAAAGAATACGAATACGGATTTTACACCGATATTGAATCGGACACATTTCCTATTGGCCTAAACGAAGATATCGTAAGAGCTATTTCGCTTAAAAAAGAAGAACCTGAATGGATGACCGATTGGCGTATTGAAGCTTTCCGTGCATGGAAAGAAATGATCGAGCCAGAATGGGCAAATGTCCATTATGAAAAACCGGACTTTCAGGCGATATCTTATTACTCAGCTCCAAAACAAGTAGATCCAAGCAAAACTTTGGATGATGTAGATCCTGAACTTTTAGAAATGTACAAAAAGTTAGGAATCTCTGTCGACGAACAAAAAATGATGAACAATGTCGCTATGGATATTGTTGTCGATTCTGTTTCTGTGGCAACTACTTTCAAAAAAACATTAGCTGAAAAAGGAATTATTTTCTGTCCAATTTCAGAAGCTATAAAAGAACATCCTGAATTAGTTCGTAAATATTTAGGAACTGTTGTACCTCAAAGAGACAACTTCTATGCAGCATTAAACTCCGCAGTTTTCTCTGACGGAAGTTTCTGTTATATTCCGAAAGGCGTTCGTTGCCCAATGGAACTTTCAACTTATTTCAGAATTAATCAGGCAGGAACAGGACAATTTGAAAGAACTCTTGTTATTGCAGATGCCGGAAGTTATGTTTCATACCTTGAAGGCTGTACTGCTCCAAGTCGTGACGAAAACCAATTGCACGCTGCTGTAGTTGAATTAATCGCTATGGATGATGCCGAAATTAAATATTCTACCGTTCAAAACTGGTATCCAGGAAACAAAGAAGGTAAGGGTGGGGTTTTTAATTTTGTAACCAAAAGAGGTTTATGCGAAACAAACGCTAAAATTTCATGGACACAAGTAGAAACAGGTTCAGCTGTAACCTGGAAATATCCTTCTTGTGTATTAAAAGGAGATAACTCGGTAGGAGAATTTTATTCAATTGCCGTTACCAATAATTACCAACAAGCAGATACGGGAACTAAAATGATCCATTTAGGTAAAAACACTAAATCGACTATTATTTCTAAAGGTATCTCGGCTGGTAAATCACAAAACAGTTACCGTGGATTAGTGCAAATAAGTGCTCGAGCAGATAATGCAAGAAACTTTTCGCAATGTGATTCTCTTTTAATGGGGAACAATTGCGGAGCGCATACTTTCCCTTATATCGAAAGTAAAAATCCATCGGCAAAAATCGAGCACGAAGCAACTACAAGTAAAATTGGAGAAGATCAGGTATTTTATTGCAACCAAAGAGGTATTCCGACTGAAAAAGCGATTGCCTTAATTGTAAACGGTTTCAGTAAAGATGTCCTGAACAAATTGCCAATGGAATTTGCTGTTGAAGCTCAAAAATTATTAGAGATTTCTTTAGAAGGATCTGTTGGATAATGGAAAGATGGAAAGCAAAAAAGTCATCATTTTAGGTTCGTCCAGAAAAAACGGAAACACAACAAAAATTGTCGATGAAATTTCAAAAGAATCGGGAATTGATGTAATTGATTTAAGTGATTATAATATTTCCTATTATGATTACGAAAGCAAAAACATCGAAGACGATTTTTTACCCTTAATAAAAGGAATACTCGAAAAGTACGACACTTTAATTTTTGCAACGCCCATATATTGGTATAATATGAGCGGAATCATGAAGGTTTTCTTTGATCGTTTTTCGGATTTAATCCGAATTGAAAAAGAAACCGGAAGAAAACTTAGAGGAAAGAAAATTGGCGTGATATCAAATTCACACGACGATGAAATCGAAGATAGTTTTTACATTCCGTTCAAAAAATCAGCCGATTATTTAGGCATGGAATATTTAGGACACGCGCATTTTAATGCTAACGTTCTAAACCAAACAACAAAAATAGAATTGACATTTATATAAAAAATAAAAAAACAATGTTATCAATAAAAAACCTTCACGCCGGAATTGGTGATAAAGAAATCCTTAAGGGAATTAATATAGAAATTAAAGCTGGCGAAGTACACGCCATCATGGGACCAAACGGTTCTGGAAAAAGTACACTTTCGGCTGTAATTGCCGGAAACGAAAACTACGAAGTTACAGACGGAGCAGTTTTCCTTGACGGAGAAGATCTTGCTGATCTTGCTCCTGAAGAAAGAGCACACAAAGGAGTTTTCCTTTCGTTTCAATATCCTGTAGAAATTCCTGGAGTTAGTGTAACTAACTTTATGAAAACTGCAATCAACGAAACTCGTAAAGCAAACGGTCAGGAAGAAATGCCTGCAAACGAAATGCTAAAAGTGATTCGTGAGAAATCTGAATTATTAGAAATCGATCGTAAATTTTTATCTCGCTCTTTAAACGAAGGTTTTTCTGGAGGAGAGAAAAAAAGAAACGAAATTTTTCAAATGGCAATGTTAGAACCAAAATTAGCAATCCTTGACGAAACCGATTCTGGTCTTGATATTGATGCTTTAAGAATTGTTGCTAACGGAGTTAACAAATTAAAAAGCGAGAAAAACGCAATTATCGTAATCACACACTACCAACGTTTGCTAGATTATATCGTTCCGGATTTCGTTCATGTTCTTTACAATGGAAAAATTGTAAAATCTGGTGGAAAAGAATTGGCTTACGAACTGGAAGAAAAAGGATACGACTGGATTAAAGCAGAAAACTAGTTTACAGTTACAGTTTACAGTTTACAAAACTCATAACTTATAACTCATAACTCATAACTACAGAAATGGATTTAAAAGAAAAATTAGTATCGTCTTTTATGGCTTTTGAAGAGCGTGTCGATGTACATTCAGATTTACATGATATTCGCACCAAAGCACTAAAAAACTTTGAAAATAAAGGTTTCCCAACCAAAAAAGAAGAAGCTTGGAAATATACATCGCTAAATGCCATCTTAAAAAATGACTTTACGGTTTTTCCTAAGCAGGAAAATGCAATAGAATTTAACCATGTAAAAAAATACTTTTTACACGAAATCGACACTTATAAATTAGTGTTTATCGACGGTGTTTTTAGTTCGCATTTGTCTTCTACAACACATGACGGAATCGATGTTTGCTTGATGTCATCGGCATTGACCAAACCAAAATATAAAATGATTATTGATAAATACTTCAATCAAATTGCTAGTAAAGACGAAAGTTTGACTTCGTTAAATACCGCTTTTGCAAGTGAAGGAGCTTTTATCAATATTCCTCAAAAGAAAGTAGCCGACAAACCTATTGAAATCATGTATTTCTCAACAGGAAACGAAGCTGCATTATTGGTTCAGCCTAGAAATCTTATTATTGTTGGAGAAAATTCACATGTTCAAATTATTGAGCGTCACCAAAGTTTGAATGAAAATCCTGTTTTAACCAATTCGGTTACAGAGATTTTTGCTCAAAAACGTGCCATTGCTGACTACTACAAAATTCAAAATGACAATACAGGAGCAAATCTAATTGATAATACGTATGTTTCACAACAACAAGAGAGTCATGTTTATGTACATACTTTTTCGTTTGGAGGAAATCTAACACGTAACAATTTGAACTTTTATCACTTTGGAGAAAGATTAACAAGTACGCTTAACGGAATTTCTATTTTAAACGATAACCAACACGTTGATCATTATACTTTGGTAAATCACGCAACACCAAATTGCGAAAGTTTCCAGGATTATAAAGGAATTTTCTCTGATCGCTCAACAGGAGTTTTCAACGGAAAAGTATTGGTAGAAAAAGAAGCTCAAAAAACAAATGCTTTCCAAAAAAGTAACAATATTTTATTGAGCGACAAAGCTACAATCAATGCAAAACCACAATTAGAAATTTTTGCTGATGACGTAAAATGTTCACACGGTTGCACTGTTGGACAATTAGACGAAACTGCGATGTTCTACATGCAATCTCGCGGAATCCCGAAAAAAGAAGCTAAAGCTTTATTGATGTACGCATTTTCGAATGCCGTTATCGAAAGCATTAAAATACCGGAATTAAAACAAAGAATTACTAAAATCATCGCTACAAAATTAGGCGTTAATTTAGGATTCGATTTATAATAGTTTAACGCAATCCCGATAGCTATCGGGAGCAAAGATTTATGCAAAGTTCGCAAGGTTTATATTTTTAAACTTTGCGAACTTTGCGCTTTTTACTTAGTGTGCTTTGCGGTTAAATTTTATTTCTTCACACTATTAATTATCCCCTTCAAAAACCCATTAAAATCAAAACCTGGCTCTTCTTCCTTTACTCCCATTCTAACAATTACCATATCAAGTGACGGAATAATTGCCACCATTTGACCTTGATATCCGCTGCAATAAAACATATCGCGCGGAACATCAGGAAATTTCCCTCCGGTGTTTAGCCAAAATTGTGCTCCATATTTTCCGTCAGAAGTATTTGTTGGTGTTGCAGTATATTTCACCCAACTTTCATCAAGGATTTGTTCGCCGTTCCAGTTTCCTTTATGAAGATATAATAGTCCAAATTTAGACCAATCTCTTGGTGTTGCCCACCCGTAAGACGAACCAACAAAAGTTCCTGACATATCTTGTTCCACAATCATCGAATTCATTCCGATTTTATCAATTACTGCACTGTACCAAAAATCAAGATATTCTTGCTGCGTTTTAAACTGGCTTCTTAAAATTCGGGATAATAAATTGGTTGTACCTGACGAATAATTCCAGTGCGTATTTGGCTTAAACTGAGCCGGTTTATCCATTTGTACTTTTCCCATATCTTCAGCCTGAAAAAGCATTTTTGTAGCATCACAAATCGTACTGTAATTTTCTTCCCATTCTAAACCTGAATTCATGTGAAGTAAATCATTTATGGTGATAATTTTACGATCATCTTTTTGCCATTCAGCAATTGGTGCCGGTTTATAAATGTCAATTTTTCCTTGTTTAGCCAAAGCTCCAAAAGCAGAACTTGTGATACTTTTTGTCATCGACCAACCTAAAATTTTACTGTCTTTATTAAAACCGGTATCATATTTTTCAGCAATCAATTTATCTTTATACAGAACCACAACGGCGCGCGTACGTTTTGCTTTTCCCCCATCTTTATCAAATGAATTTTCAACAGCGCTTTTCAACTTTGTGTAATCAACGTTTGAAAACAAAGTATCTTTTGGCGCATTATTCCCATAAGGGAAAGGAAGATTATTGACTAATTTCGTTCTTTTTGGAAGCAAATATGGCTTCGAAATATCAAAATCATCATTGATTAACGTTGCACCCAGGCCTTCTCGATAAATAGCTTTTCGCTCTTTTAAACCATAAACATTAGAAGCAGCAAATTTTCCGGCATCATCAATTGTATTGCTTGCCAAATCAATCATATCAATATCATTGTCCGTTTTTTCAATTAACTCTTTCGATCGATGATCTAAAAAATGTCCCGAAGCAACACTTTTGGCTGAAAAGCCGGAAATCAAATCAAGTTTTGGATATGTTGTAAATCCGAAATACAAAAATGCAAGAACTAAAACAAGTACAAGTAATTTGAGAAATTTTTTCATATTGTTAAAAGATATTTTTACTGCAATATAAATAATTTAAGCTCACGAATTTAGCATCAAATTCATATTTTAAATTCACATATTTCACTAAATGCAATTAAATTATACAGAATCAATATTCAAAATTGTAATTGATGGTACCATAAAAGGAAATTATAGTTTTGATGGAGAAACCAATTTAGTTTTAGTACTTTTGTAAATAGAATTTTTCTAAATAAGACATGTTAGACATCCAAAAAATAAGAGCTGATTTTCCGATACTTTCGGAAAAAGTAAACGGAAAACCTTTGGTTTATTTCGACAACGGAGCAACCTCACAAAAACCACAAATCGTGATTGATGCGATTGCAACATATTATCAAGAAATAAATGCCAACATTCATCGTGGCGTTCATACATTAAGTCAATTGGCAACTGATGCTTATGAGATTTCGAGAGTAAAAATCCAACATCATATTAATGCTAAATTTTCTCATGAAGTGCTTTTTACTTCCGGAACAACATTCGGAATCAATTTAGTAACAAATGGTTTTGCTTCTATTTTGAAACCTGGTGACGAAGTTGTGGTTTCGTCTTTAGAGCATCATAGCAACATTGTGCCTTGGCAAATGTTGTGCGAGAAAACTGGAGCAACATTGAAAGTTATTCCGATGAACGAAGAAGGTGAACTAATCATGGAAGCTTTTGATGCTCTGTTATCAGAAAAAACTAAAGTTGTAACGGTAAATCATATTTCGAACGCATTAGGAATCATTAATCCTATTAAATATATAATTGAAAAAGCGCATGCTGTTGGAGCTGCAGTTTTAATTGATGGTGCACAAGCTGTTCCGCATTTAAAACCGGATGTTCAGGATTTAGATTGTGATTTTTATGCTTTTTCAGGACATAAAATGTGTGGCCCAACCGGGACAGGGATTTTGTATGGAAAAGAAGAATGGTTAAACAAATTACCTCCTTATCAAGGTGGTGGTGAAATGATTAAAGAAGTTACTTTCGAGAAAACAACTTACGCAGATCTTCCTCATAAATTTGAGGCAGGAACTCCAAATATCGCTGGCGGAATTGTTTTAGGAACTGCTGTTGATTATTTAAACAACATTGGTTTTGACAATATTCAAAAGCAAGAAGAAGCATTATTAGCACACGCTACAAAACGTTTGCTGGAAATCGAAGGCTTAAGAATTTACGGAACCGGAAAAAATAAAGCCTCTGTAGTTTCGTTTAATATTGACGGAATTCATCCTTATGACATTGGTTCAATTATCGATAAATTAGGAATTGCCGTTAGAACCGGACATCATTGTGCACAACCTATTATGAACTTTTTCTGTATTCCGGGAACCATTCGTGCTTCGTTTTCTTTTTATAATACAATCGAAGAAATTGACGCAATGGTTGAAGCAGTTAAAAAGGCAAAAACCATGTTAAGCTAAAAAAACTTTTTTTATGAGAATACTATCTTTATTGCTCTTGACGATTTTCATCGGGACAAGTTGCTCAAGCCAAAAAATAACCGACATGACAACTACTCAAATGGAATATTCTGCGGTTTCCCGCGGTCTTTACAAAAAGATAATTGTTGAAAATAAAACAGTTTCTGTTATTAATGGTAAAAATACAGAACCTGTAAAAAGCAAAATAAGTGATGCAAAATGGAAACAGATTGCAGCAGAATTTTCGAAAATTAATTTGGAAAGTATTCCAACTTTAAAAGCACCAACAGAAAAACGTTTCTATGATGGCGCTGCAATTGCAAATTTAAAGATAGTCCAGAATCAGAAAACATACGAAACTCAAGGTTTCGACAATGGTAATCCTCCAAAGGAAATAGAAAAATTGGTAAATTTGCTGCTGGCTTTTACGAAAGAATAATTATGACAATAAAAGAAATACAAAACGAAATAATAGACGAATTTTCGATGTTTGATGATTGGATGCAACGTTATGAGTACATCATCGAATTAGGAAAAACTCTTCCGTTAATTAAAGAAGAATATAAAATTGACGAGAATCTAATTAAAGGCTGTCAATCTAAAGTTTGGCTGCAAGGCGAACAAAACGACGACAAAATTGTTTTCACGGCAGATAGTGATGCTATTTTAACCAAAGGAATTATTGCGATTTTAATTCGCACTTTCTCTAATCAAAAAGCAGCTGATATTATAAATGCTGATACTGAATTTATTGACGAAATTGGTTTAAAAGAGCACTTATCAGCAACTCGTGCAAACGGATTGGTTTCGATGATAAAAAACATCAAAATGTACGCTTTGGCTTTTGACGCAAAAAACAAAAATTAAATTTCTTCTGCCACGAATTTCACGAATTAGCATGAATTTTTTAATTACGCAAAATACTTAATTCGGGAAATTTGTAAAATTCGTAGCGAAAAAATAAAAAACAAAAAAATGGGACAAGAAATAGACACAAACGAATTAGGAGAATCAATTGTAAAGGTTTTAAAAGGCATTTACGATCCGGAGATTCCTGTAGATATTTACGAATTAGGTTTAATTTATGACGTAATGGTAAATACTGATTACGAAGTAAAAATCCTGATGACATTAACATCTCCAAACTGTCCGGTTGCGGAAAGTTTACCAAGAGAAGTTGAAGAAAAAGTAAAAACAATTGAAAACATTAAGGATGTTGATGTTGAAATTACTTTTGATCCGCCTTGGAGTAAAGATTTAATGAGCGAAGAAGCAAAATTAGAATTAGGAATGCTTTAAAAAAATATTCCAAGTTTCAGGTTTCAAGTTTCACATTGCTGAACTTGAAACCTGAAACTTGAAACTAAATTTCTTATGGAAGAAATCATCAATAAAGTTGCCAATAGTGCATTAGAAGTTTTTGATCTTGAGGATTATTATCCAAAAGGGATGCGTGTACAAATTGATATTTCGCAATGGCTTTTGGAAGGTTTTTTATTGAAAGAAAAAGACTTTAGAGAGCATTTAAAAAATCATGACTGGTCGCAATATCAAGATCAATATGTGGCTGTTAATTGCAGTACAGATGCTATAGTTCCGGCTTGGGCATTAATTTTAGTTGCTGTTCAATTGGCACCTTATGCCAAAAAAGTAGTTAATGGAACCATAGAAGATTTGGACGGAAGTTTATACGAAGAAATTTTACCTACAATTGATTACTCGGCATACAAAAACAAACCTGTTATTGTAAAAGGATGTTCGAGAAAACCTGTTCCAATGCGTGCTTACATTTTGGCTACAACTTATTTACAGCCATTTGCAAGAAGTATCATGTATGGCGAAGCTTGTTCGGCGGTACCTTTATACAAAGAATCTAAGAAATAACTTTCTTTTACAGACAATAAATCCTACACCTTTTCGCGGTTTTTAGTATATTTGTTACTACACTTAAACTTAAAAACCATGAGAAAGCTAGCTTTATTACTTTTTATTTTAGCAAACTTAACTTTTGTTCAAGCCCAAAATTCAGAAAAAGAATTAATTCAGAATACTGAAAAAGCAGTAAAGAAAATAAATGATACTATCGAGGGAGAAGGCTGGAAAGCAAAAGGAACAGTATCACTTTTACTAAATCAATCAAGCTTTAATAACTGGATTGCAGGAGGTGAAGATAGCTTTTCAGGAACTTTAGGAATCAACTATGATTTCAATTACAAAAAAGATGATGTTACCTGGGATAACAAAGTTTTAGCTTCTTACGGGCTTTTGCAAACTAAAAACGCCGACTATGAAAAAAAGACCGATGACCGTCTGGAATTTAATTCAATCGTCGGAAAAAAAGCTTTTGGTAACTGGTATTACTCTTATTTTCTAAATTTCAGAACTCAGTTTTCAACAGGTTATTTGTATGGCAAGGATGAAAACGGAAAAGAAATCAGAACCGAAAATACTCGATTTATGTCTCCGGGTTATCTTACTACAGGTCCCGGTATTTATTGGTCAAAAGATGAAAATTTAAAAATAAACTTTGCCCCTATAACTTCTAAATTTACTTTTGTAGATGGCGCCTATACTTCTGGAATTGATCCTGCAACTGGCCTTCCGTATGTTGATGGTGATTATTTTGGAGTAGATGCTAACAAAACCATGCGTTACGAATTAGGTTTCTATGCATCCGTTTATTACAAATTAGCCTTAATGACCAATGTAACGGCTGAAAATACATTGAATTTATATTCCAATTACCTAGAAGATCCTCAAAACGTAGATATCAATTACTCATTAAATATAATCATGAAAGTAAACAAATTTCTATCTGCCAATTTATCCTTCCAGGCTATTTATGACGACAATGCTTTTCAAGGCTTCCAAACCAGAGAAGTTTTTGGTTTAGGAATTAACTTCGGATTCTAATTTGAAACTGGAAACTACTTATATTTTACCGCAAAGAACGCAAAGTTTATATAAGTTAGGCTATATAAAAACACAAAGTTCGCAAAGCTATATGTAGATTTAGCTTTGCGAACTTTGTGTTTTATGAAGATACTTTAATAAAATCTTAGCGCTCTTTGCGGTAAATTGTTTATTCCTGCTCTTCTTCTTTTTCGACTGCATCCTTATAATCAGGGTACAAGAATTTATTATATGGGAATCTGGTAATATGAATCTGACGAACTGCTTCATAAACCCTTTCTCTAAACTCCTCAAAATTTTCTTTATTTGTAGCCGAGATAAACAATGCATTTTCTTCTCCTAAACGATGCATCCAGGTTGTTTTCCACTCTTCAAGTGTATAATGTCTTGGTGTTTTCTCTGTCATTAAATCATCCTCGTCGATCGTCAAGTGCTTGTAAGCATCAATTTTATTGAAAACCATTATAACCGGTTTTTCGTGCGCTTTTATATCATGCAAAGTTTGATTTACAGATTCAATATGATCTTCAAAATCAGGATGTGAAATATCTACAATATGCAATAATAGATCGGCTTCGCGAACCTCATCCAATGTACTTTTAAAAGAATCAACCAATTGTGTTGGTAGTTTTCTAATGAAACCTACTGTGTCTGAAAGCAAAAATGGCAGGTTTTTAATAACCACTTTTCGAACCGTTGTATCCAGCGTTGCAAATAATTTATTCTCCACAAAAACATCACTTTTACCAACCGCATTCATCAAAGTCGATTTACCAACATTGGTATACCCAACAAGAGCCACACGAACCATTGCTCCGCGATTGCTGCGTTGAACACCCATTTGTTTATCGATCGTCTTGATTTTATCTTTCAACAATGAGATTCTATCACGTACAATACGTCTATCGGTTTCGATCTCCGTTTCCCCAGGACCACGCATACCAATACCACCTTTTTGACGTTCAAGGTGCGTCCACAAACCGGAAAGTCGTGGTAATAAATAGATACATTGCGCCAACTCGACCTGAGTTCTTGCGTATGAAGTCTCGGCTCTTTGCGCAAAAATATCCAGAATCAAATTGGTTCTGTCTAAAATTTTACAATCTATAATTCTAGAAATATTTTTTTGCTGAGATGGCGATAATTCATCATCAAAAATTAAAGTCGATATGTCGTTTTCTTTTACAAAAAGATTGATTTCTTCTATTTTTCCCGTTCCCATAAAAGTCTTCGGGTTTGGGCGTTCCATTTTTTGAGAAAAGCGCTTTATAACTTCACCACCTGCGGTAAAAGTCAAAAACTCCAGTTCATCCAGATATTCGTTAAGTTTTTCCTCACTTTGATTTTGAGTCACAATACCAACAATCGCAGTTCTTTCAAAATTTATAACTTCTTTTTCTAACATAGCTTTGAATAAGGTGCAAATTTAATGATTTGTAAGGTACTAACACTTATAGAATTTCTTTTTTAAGTTCTTATTGGCAATTTATCATAATGCCACAAAACAAAACCATCTAAAAATTAAGAATATTAAGAACTTAATCTCAATAAAATCTAATTTTTAGATGGTTTTAAATAAGTTTAAAAACAGAAAATTATTCGTAGATAAATGTTTTTTCCGTTTTTACAATTCCGTTTTCCTCAATTTGAGAACATGAAATTGGGAAATTTAATTTGTTGTATTTGTATTTTCTACTTACACCAACTAAAACTGTAGATGATGGACTAAAGTTTACTTCGTTATTATAAGAGATCGCTTCAAAGCTAAATTCGTCTTCGTGATACGAAATCATCGGTACAATTACTTTATAGTTATCACCAAAAAGACTTTGAACGATTAACTGGTCAACAGATTTTTTGTCGTCAAAAGTATAGGTTTTAGAAATTTTATCTCCAACCAATCCTTTATGTTTCACAACATTATCATTTGTGTAAACATATTCGATTTTACCAATAATTGCTTTATTTCTATCACGTGAAGTACGTCTTACGATAATACCATTTTCAACTATATATTCGATATCATCAACTAAATCCTGATGGTTCGTACTTTTTTTAGTGGTTACTTTTACTCTCGCACCTTCATAACCAAAAGTCACTACTTTAGTAATATAATCAGGTCCTTCCTGGTATTTTTTGACAAATTTTGTGATGTTGTTATCTGCATTATAAGTGTAATTCACGACTTCTTTCCAATCACTTCCCACTTTGTCTTTTACAGTCATATCCAATAATCCTTTAGAATTGTAAAAGAAATGCTGAATAACATCTGAAGTAGTAATGGTTTGAATTTTTCCGTCTTTGAATAAAACCGTTTTATTAACGATTTCACCGTCTTTAGAATTTTGATAATTTGTTTTAACAATGTTGATCTGTTTTAATCGAACAGGCGCTGTGTCTTCGTTCTGACTGTGCAGCAAGCAAGGAAAAACCATCATCATGATGGCGATAAAATAGGTTTTCATGTAGTATTTGTATTAGTTTGGGATGACCAAAATACAAAATTCTATCAAATTTTAACAGTTTAAATCTCAAAAATAGCACACTATTAAATTATTATCTGAAAATCAATATATTAAATATATTTTTAAAGAAAACACAACCTACTTTTCGCCAAAAATTCTAACATCATCTACCATAAAAGCACCATTAAGGGTTTTATCCTTACCGGATCCGATGTATTTAAACGCAATATGAATATTTCCTGAGTACGAAGACAAATCAATTCCTCCAGAACTTATAAACTGTCTCGAAGGTGTTGACAATGAAGGAAATTTTGCTTCTAATTTTGTCCATTTTGCTTTAGTAATACTTGACCCATCAAAATTTGTTGAGATATAAACCTCTAAAGCATTCAATGGAGAATCAACTTTTAAATCATGTTACGCACTTCTAAATGACAATACAGCATTTTTATAATCAGTAATATTGATTTTATGAGTTACCAGCCATGCAATATTTTCGGCAGCTGTTGTACTTGTTGTATTAAACTCAGCATAACCGTTTCCGGCGTACAGCATACTTTTCCATAATTTTGAAGCTTTTTCTACAATATTGCTCCAGCCCGGCAAAGTAAAATTCACATTGTTTTTTACAGATTGAAAATCTTCTGAAAAGAAAGGAACATTTCTTTTTCCGTTCATTACTATATCTTTTTCTGATCTAATCATCAGCTGATAATCTGATCCAAATTTCGTCAAAACTCCTCTTACCGTTCCACTTCCTTCGGGCACAAGATGATCTGCAAAACTGGCATAACCACTAGTTCTAAAAATAATCTGATTACCTGTTTTGTCTCTTAGATTCCAATTTGTGGAACCACCTATATTATTTGATTCTTCAAAATAATGACGTCCAACTGCAGCTTCTGTAAACTGCACATTTGTTAATTCTATTAATGTATTGAGTTTATTATCATTCAACGCTTCTTCAACAGAGACTGACTGCACTAATTGACTTTCATCAATAACTGTACAGGAAGCATTTAATACATTTTTATAATCATTTTGAGAAACTCTCCCAATTGTTGGATCACCTGAATTACTTACATACAAGCTGCCAATCCGTAAACCTTCGAAATATAAATCTGTGAATTGATTTTTAAGTTTTATATAAACCTTATTACCAACACGAAAATCTATATAACTATTTGAAACATCAACCGGAATACTAAATCCTATCGCAGGCATTTCTTTAGTCGCCAAAGTTTGAAAAGAAATTGCTTTAAAAAAATTTCCTTCTTCATCGCTCGATACTACGTAAGCTTCGATTACATCATTATAACTATATGTTTTAGGAACTGAACCTGAGAGATCCTTAACTTTTTGAACAGTTTGATTTACAGCTAAATCAGGTTGTGTACAAGACAATTTTGGAATTTCGACTTCATTGTTACAACTACAAAGCAAGGTGAATATCGACGCAAAAAAAGGAATTAAAAATGTATTTTTCATTACAAATGTGTTTTTTAAATTTTACAAACTGACAGTTAAATTCACGAAATAAGTTCGTCCATATCCGTAAAAATATTTGGGGCCAAATGATGGTGTTCCACTAGAGACATCTTGATTAAGTGCCCTGAAATTGGCATTTCGTGCTTGCTCAAAACCGCCTGTTTTATACGTTAAATCGAGAACATTGTTTACACTCGCAAAAAGTCCAATATATTTGCGGGAAATTCTCCATGATTTTCCTCCTGAAACATTCAATAAAGAAATTGGATCAAATTTTTCTTGTTTTAATAAAGCAGCTGCTCGCTCTTCTGTAGCTTCAGGAAAAACGAGACCACTTATTGAGTTCTTATAAAAACGTGCTGTTCTGGCTATTGGCGAGACATCAATATAACTTTCAGTCATATAATTAATATTTGCGGCCAACCACCAATATTTTGGATCTCTATATTCTAATCCAAACGAGTAAGCTTGTTGTGGCATTCCGGGCTGCTTATAATTTTTGAGATAAGATTCTCCAAAATCAAAAGTCAGTTGTGTATCACCTTTTGCCGCATTCGCATCGTTTGTAATCGAAACATTTGGATTACTGTTGTAGGTATAATTACCGTAAGCAGCGGACAAAGTAGTTTTTAGCGTTAACGATATTTGATATTCAAAACTTAGTTCTGTTCCAATGTTTTTCTTATCTAAATGAGTTAAAGTCTGACTAACAAAAGCATCCGTACTATTATAACTTGCTCCTCTGTCAAAAATTCCTTCTGCATAAAAAAAGGAAGTTTTAGTGGTGTTTTTTATCAAAGTATAATACCCTGTAAAACGCATTTTAAGTCTTGGCGAATGAAAAACATAATTTCCTTCAGCACTGCTGATGTTCTCATTTTCGATTCCGTTAACAACTGAATTATTCAAACGTGAATTTGAAAATGTATTTCGAAGTGATGGTGCTCTCGTAAGATGCATTCCGTTAAAAAATAACCATTGTTTTCCTGAAATTTTATACGTAAACCCACCTTTAAATCCAAAATTTTCAAAGTCTACTTTTTGGCTTTTGCCGAGGGAAGATGTCGGGTAAATTCCGTTTTGATACAATCCTTCTCTTTGATAATTTGAAACAGAATACGATTGCCCTAAATAGAAATCAACTTTTTTATAGGAGAATCTGAATTGAGTAAAAGCATCAATTGTCGTGGCTATAAAATTATAATTGTAACCATAAACGTCTCCTTCTTTAACTTGACGATTTGGGTTTTGCAAATCTGATTGCGCTTCGTTTCCGGTATAAAAAGCATCTATATCTTCAAAATATTGCCCTCCAAGTAAATCTAAAAGATATTGAAACTGATGTGATTTTAGATTCCTAAAAGTAATTCCGCCATCAAAAGCACTATTTTCTGAAAGCTGTATATTTAAGTTTGAATTTGCTGCAAGTGTCTTATCGTCTGTTCGATCTTCATACAAAACATAATGACTTTGTGCAGCTTCATATCCTGTCGTCACTCCATTAGAATTGATAACAGATCTTTGATTTGCCCGATACATCACATCCCATTCTATTTGAGGTTTCTCAAGAAACAACGCTTTACTTTTTTCGGCATTCTCATAATCTGGTGTAAATTCTCCTGAAAATTCTCCATTGTCTTTTGCATAAAGCGAACTGTAATAACTGGGCAATTTTCGATAATAAACAGGATCCGGACTATTGACTCTCTGATAATCGATGTTGCTGTTTCCTACTTTTCCAAACTGATACATTACACTCGAATTAAGATTTGTTTTTTCATCAATCTTAAAATAATGATTAAGCATCAGCAATGGTTCTTCAACTTTTTTGATTCTGGCGTTTCGTTTTTCGCCATTCTGAAAACCCCAATACGAGTTGTATTTTTCGTTTGTTAATTGCGTTACTTCATTTGTATTTGCCGAATTT
Source organism: Flavobacterium sp. JAS (assembly GCF_020991455.1). GTDB lineage: Bacteria > Bacteroidota > Bacteroidia > Flavobacteriales > Flavobacteriaceae > Flavobacterium. The sequence continues at coordinate 329,479 of NZ_JAJMOX010000004.1, read as the reverse complement.
TTGGCACGTGTACTTGGCGTATAAAATCCTGTAAAATTCAACGATTGCCTTTTGTTTAATTTCTTTTCTATACTTATAAAAAAGGATTCGGCATCAAAATTTGTTCCTTCAAAATAACCTTCTCCAGACCAACGTTTTCCTGCTAAAATCGCAAATGCCCAACCAGAAGCATTCATCCCTGAAGCATAAGTACCGATTGCTCGCAAATTATAAGCTGTATTATTTCCTGAAAAGGTAATTTGTGTGCCTTTTCTATACATTGAAGCACGGGTAAATATCTGCTGTGTTCCCAAAATTCCTCCAAATGTGTAGTTTGAAGCTGCTGCTCCTACCGAAAATTCCTGATTTCTGAGTACGTTATTTAAACCTCCCCAATTACTCCATTGCGATCTTCCGTCATAGATTTTGTTCATGACCATTCCGTTAAGCATCATGGTTCCGTTTTCGCTGTCTAAACCACGAACTCTAAATCGGGCTTGTCCCCAATTGAATGCCGAAGCCTGCATAAAAGCATCTTTTGATGATTGTAATAAACCGGAAGTCATTTCAGACGAACTGTTATCACCTGTCAAATCACTTTCTAATAAAGAAATTAAAGCTCCTGGAGTTTCATCTGTAAAACGATCTTCTAATTGAAGTATTCCCAGATTTACCTGTTGCTCAAAATTTGATTGTACTTTTAAAAGTAAATCTTTATAACCCTGACTGTGCAGCAAGAGCAATTGTTCTCCTTTTATTGAGGAATGTAATTCGAATTTTCCGTTTTTAGTTGTGAGTTGTGTTATTGTAGAATTTTGAATACTTACAACAACATTTTCTAAAGGATTTTGCGTTTTTGCATCCATTACTACTCCTGAAAAAATAGTTTTCTGTTGTGCAAAAGCAACTTTAAAAGACAATAAAATAATAAGCAATGTGTGTGTTTTGCCCATGAAAATTCCAATTTATTTTGATAAATAGTTTTCAGATTAAAATTGCTTTGGTTCTCAAAACATTTTAATTTTTATATCAAAAGATAAAATTGGTTTCTGGAAAAGAATATTTGAAATTCAAATATAGATAAAATTTAATAAATGAGTTATTTCTTGTTAATTAATTTTATAAAAAGATAATAATAATTAGCGTTTTTTCATTTTATGTCATTTCGACGAAGGAGAAATCTCCGCGAGAAGCTTGACAAAGATTGGATTTTCGTTGCGGAGTTACTTGCGAAAATTTCTCCTTCGTCGAAATGACAAGATTGGGTTTTGATTGCGAATGATGGATTAAAATCCATCCCTACAATATATTTTGTTCCTTCGGAACTGCCTAAACAAAACTTTGCTCCCGAAGCCTCTGGACTGTGACTTCGCGAGATTAAGAAACCTCTGTTGTTCTAATTTTAGAAACCATAAAGGCAATCAGAACACCAAAGATTCCGATAAAGGCAAAAGAAAATTGGAGCCCAAAAGTTTCGGCAATATGTCCAATAACCGGAGGTCCCATTAAGAAACCCAGAAAACTTACACTAGAAACAATCGTCAAAGCTTCGCCTGGAGGAACAGTTGGATTTTTTCCTGCCATGCTATAAACGGTTGGTACAATTGTAGCAACTCCTAAACCAACTGCCATAAAAGCAATGGTACAAGGAATAATATAGGGAAGAAAAACTGCTGTGAAAAGTCCTGCCGAAATCATGATTCCGCTAATTTGCATGACGCGTTCACGACCAAATTTATTGATTAATCCGTCGCCCAAAAATCTTCCGCTTGCCATCATGATCATGAACGAAGTGTATCCTAAAATCACTAAAGGTCCGGGGGCTTTTACAATGTCTTTAAAGTAAACTCCACTCCAGTCAAACATTACTCCTTCGCTTGCCATACTGCAAAAACCAATTACACCAAGCCAAATTAAAGTGCTATCAGGTTTTACAAAAAGCTTTTTCTTTTCAGAAGTTTTGTGTTTAATTTTTTCTTTGGCTTTGACCAAAAAATTAAAATTGAACACAATCATAATTAAAACAATTCCACCAACAATTAGAAAATGATGAAACGGCGTGAGGTTTAAAGCTAACATTCCTAAACCAACTAAAGCTCCTGTAAATCCGGCAAAACTCCACATTCCGTGAAAAGAGGACATGATGGTTTTTCTAAAAAGTACTTCGGTATAAACGCCTTGTGTATTTACCGCAATATTTGCCAGATTTCCGAATAATCCAAACATAAATAGCCCCACCGACAATTGCAAAGCTGTAGTTGCCAAACCTAAATTTGCCAGACATAAAACATACATTATTAAGGAGAAAATCAAAATGCGATGACTCCCAAATTTGGTTACCATTTTTCCGGAAAAAGGCATAATTACCAATTGTCCCATTGGCAATGCAAAAAGTATCGAACCCAGATCTCCTTCTGTTAAGTGTAAGGCCGTTTTAATGTCGGGAATTCTGCTTGCCCAGGTTGCAAAACTTAAACCCATTCCGAAATAAAACATCCCAACCGCAAAACGAATTCGGTTTAAATAAGATGCTTTTGCCTCTCTATAAACTTTCTTGATTTTTCCTTTGGTCTGAAATAATGATAATGGATTGAAATTTATCAAAGTGATGCGTTTTAGATTTAATACTATAAAAGTACTAAAAAGCAATTTTATAGACTATAAAACCCTACTAGTTCCACGATTTATAACGTTGTATGTTTATAAATTCTTCTTTTAAGAGGCAAAGGTTCTGAGGTGCAAAGGGACAAAGGTCTTCTGTAGAGATGCATTTTTCTTCGTTTTGTTTCTTTTTTGGCCCACGGATTAAACGGGTTAACACGGATTTTCTTTTTTGAAATGGTAATCTCTAATCCTATTTATTTGCATAAAAAAAGACGCACTGCTGTGCGTCTCTACATTTAAAATTGGAATATTTTTTGCCAAGATTTAAAGGATTTAACCGTTGCTAAATTTAATTCGCAAGGAATAATAAATCTGCGTTAATCCGTTTAATCCGCTAAATCCGTGGGCAATTATACTAAAGATTAATTACTTTTTGTTGTGTGTTACTTGCAATTGCGGCTTCGATAATTTGCATCACTTTTACACCATCTTGCGCTGTAACGGGTTCTATTTTATTATTTGCAATAGAATCGTAAACACCATCAAAAAACGAAAAGTAATTCCCTTGCAATGTTGGTACTTTCTCGCGAACTTGTCTTCCGTCTATTTCTGTGTTTAAAAGCCCTTGCAAAGTTTCAGATTCTGTTCCCCAGGATTCTAAATTTGGCTTTTTACCAAGTTTCAATTCATCTTCCTGAACATCTCCACGTGGTTTTAAAAAAGATCCTTTTTTTCCATGAATAGTATACGCAGGATTTGCTTCTCTAACAAAGAAACTTGCTTTCAATCTCACTCTGAAATTTTCGTAGATCAGCAATAAATCGATCCAATCATCAACCAGCGAGTTTTCTCTCGTATAACGAATATCTCCAAAAACCGACTTTGGTGAACCAAACAAACATACTGCCTGATCTATCAAATGCGGACCTAAATCTTTCAGGATTCCCGCTCCGTCATTTACGGTTTCTTTATGTGCTTTAACGCTCAATAAAGGATTGTATCTGTCAAAGTGAAATTCGGCTTCGACTAAATCTCCTAAAACTCCTTCTTTGATTATTTTTTGAACGGTTTTAAAATCACTGTCCCATCTTCTGTTTTGAAAAACAGATAATTTCAAACCTTTTTCTTTTGCAATTGCTGCCAATTCTTCGGCTTCGGCTACAGTTGTGGTAAATGCTTTTTCGACAACGGCATGTTTTCCAGCCAAAAGTACTTTTTTAGCATATTCGTAATGGGTACCAACTGGAGTATTTACAATTACCAAATCAACATCATCAGTCAATAATTCGTCGATTGTAGGGTAACTTTTTACAGTTGGATAATCTTCCTGAATTAGTTTTTTGCTTCTTTCCCAAGAACCTAGTAATTCAAATCCGGGATGAATATCTAAAAATGGTGCATGAAAAACCTTTCCCGACATTCCGTATGATAATAGTGCTGTTTTTATTTTTTGCATTTTGTATGTTTTATAATTAAGTTCAACATTTTATTTTATTTTCTAACCATTAAGAGATTAAGAAAAATAAAGCTTAACTGCTTAATAAAATGTCTGGTTTGTTTTTTTACAACCATTAAAACTAAGTTCAAAGCTTATTGAAACTTAATCTCTTAATGGTTAAAATAAAAACTTATGTTTTATTATTTATCTTGTTTTAGCTCGTTCGTATTGTTTTGGCCATTGTACCTCTTCGTTCAATTCTCTGGCAAAATCTAATGGCAAATTAGGATTTCTTAATGATTCTCTGGCAAACAAAATCAAATCAGCCTGACCGTTATTTAAAATCGTTTCTGCTTGATGTGCTTTTGTTATTAAACCAACGGCTCCGGTTAAAATTTCTGCTTCTTTTTTGATTTTTTCGGCAAAAGGAACCTGATAATTTGGTTCTAACGGAATTTGTTGGTGCGAAACCAATCCGCCTGACGAAACATCTATTAAATCAACTCCTTTTTCTTTTAAGATTTCTGAAAGTTTTACTGATTCTTCAGGATTCCATCCACCATCTGCCCAATCTGTAGCCGAAATTCGAACAAATAATGGTAAGTCTGATGGCCATTCGGTTTGAACTGCTTCGAGAATTTCTAAGGTAAATCGAATTCTATTTTCGAAACTTCCACCATATTCATCGGTTCTTACATTCGTTAAAGGTGATAAAAACTGGTGTAATAAATAACCATGCGCTCCGTGAATTTCCAGTACTTTATAACCTGCTTCAACAGCTCTTTTTGTTGCTGCTTTAAAATCTGAAATCACTTTTTGAATTCCATTTTTGTCTAAAGCTTCAGGAAGAAAAGGTTCGTCGTCATGATATGCGATTGCACTTGCCGAAACAGTCTGCCATCCGCCTTGAGCGAAATCTAACTTTTTATTGCCCAACCAAGGAGCCGAAACACTTGCTTTTCGTCCGGCATGTGCCAATTGAATTCCGGGAACAGCATTTTGCGAAACGATAAATTCGTTGATTGTTTTTAGTTTTTGAATGTGTTCGTCTTTCCAGATTCCAAGATCAGACGGTGAGATTCTGGCTTCGGGAGAAACCGCAGTTGCTTCCTGAATAATCAAACCTACTCCGCCACTGGCACGGCTTCCTAAGTGAACCAAATGCCAATCGTTTGCAAATCCGTCAATTGCGGAATACTGACACATGGGCGAAATAACGATTCTATTTTTTAATGTGATGTTTTTTATAGTAAGTGGAGAAAATAATAATGAAGCCATGTTTGTAACTTTTAATGGTTTTAGGCTATCAATTGGGTACGATAGTCTTTAAAAAAGTAAAGTTACAGCATCTTCATAAAAGTAGAAATCTAAATGTTTATTAATTAACAAACATTTAAAGCAAATTCCGTTTATTCCACAGATTATAGTATTCCTGTTTTTGTTCTAATAAACTAAGATGATATCCCGATTCAGTAATAGCACTGTTTTTCACCGCTAATATTCTAAAGTATCTCTAATTCAATAAATAAAACAATGCCTTACCGCATGCCATACCACAAAAATAAAAAAAATACATACCAATTATTATTGCGTAAATTATAGCGAACATTTGTTTATGTTCTTTTCCTAAAAAAATTTCACTTATTGTATTTGATTTCATAAATAATAGATTAGATCTGAGGCTACTCTCGTTAAAATAGTCCTGATGTTTATATTCTAATGTGCTAAAGTTTTACCAAAAATTATCCCTTTTTTGAATACATAAATAATAAACAATGCGAAAATTGCGAATGCATATAATAGTATAAGGTAAGTTTTGGTTTTCATATTTTGGTAAATTATTAAAATTATATCTTCATATTGAGCTACTTAGATTGTTTATATAATATTTTGCACATTGACTTCCTAAATAAATTAACCCAAATTTACTGAAGTTTTTATTATTCTCATAACTTTATTAGCCAAATCCTACTAAGTTATTTTAAACCAACATATAAACTCACAAGGCTAGCTTATAAAAACATCTACAATAAATTTTCACAATATCGAAATTAACCATTTTGTAACATTATAGGCAAAAGAGTTACTAATTAAGTAGACACGAAATAACCTTTACTTACTTTATTAGAAGTAAGAATCAATTATTAACAAACATTTAAAGCCTTAAGTATTATATTGCGGTCTTATATTAAATCAGAAAACGTTACTTTTGTGCGTTAAATACGAACTAAAAATACAAAATGGATATAGTTATCAAACTCTCTCAATTTCTATTGAGTTTATCTTTACTTATTATTCTTCACGAATTAGGGCATTTTATCCCTGCAAAATTGTTTAAAACAAGAGTCGAAAAATTTTACTTATTTTTCGATGTTAAATATTCTCTATTAAAAAAGAAAATTGGCGAAACTGAATACGGAATCGGATGGTTACCGCTTGGAGGTTATGTAAAAATCTCCGGAATGATCGACGAAAGTATGGACAAAGAGCAAATGGCTTTGCCTCCACAACCTTGGGAATTTCGTTCTAAACCGGCTTGGCAACGTTTGATCATCATGCTTGGTGGTGTTACAGTGAACTTTATTTTGGCATTCATTATATATATAGGAATGGCATTTGCTTATGGCGATACTTACATTGCAAATTCTGATTTGAAAGATGGTGTCTTTGTTGAAAATCCTGCTATGCTTAAAGCGGGTTTTAAAACTGGAGATAAACTTATTTCTATAGACGGAAAAAAGGTTGAAAACTATGACAATAGTTTAAACATGAATATTATCATGGCTAAACAAGTCTTGGTTGAAAGAAACGCACAACAGGAAACGATCAATATCCCAAATGATTTTGTTGACCAGTTATCTAAACAAGAGAAAGGTTTGTTGGTTAGTATTCGTGTACCTTTTGCAATTGGAAAAGTTGATGATGCATCTCCAAATCAAAATTTAAAGGCTAAAGATTTGATTCTTTCGCTTAACGGAGAAAAAGTAAAATATTTCGATGAAGCAAAAGCTATTCTAAGCAATAATAAAGGAAAAACAATTCCTGCTGTTGTTTTACGTGATTTAAAAGAAACACCAATTACAGTTAAAGTTTCTGACAAAGGTACTTTAGGTGTAGTTGCTGGTGGATTAGATATGAAATCATTAGAGAAACTAGGTTACTATAAAATTAGCACTAAAAACTACAGCTTCTTTGAATCAATTCCGGTTGGATTAAAAAAAGGTAAAGATCAATTAGTAGGTTACGGAAAACAGCTTAAAATGATTTTTAATCCTGAAACTAAAGCTTACAAACAAGTGGGTGGTTTTGCAGCTATTTTTAACATTTTTCCTAATTCATGGAGCTGGGAAACATTCTGGTCAATCACTGCTTTATTGTCAATTATGCTTGGAGTTATGAATTTATTGCCAATTCCTGCTCTTGATGGTGGTCATGTAATGTTTTTATTATACGAAATCATTAGTGGAAGAAAACCAAGTGACAAATTCCTTGAAAACGCCCAAATGGTTGGTTTCGTTCTACTTATAGCACTACTTTTGTTTGCTAACGGAAACGATATTTATAAGGCAATTGTCAAGTAGTAAAATATTTTAAAAAAAGTGCAAAAATGTTTTTGAGAAACTAAAAAATCCTCTATATTTGCACTCGCTAAAAAGAACAACAACTTCCTCCTTAGCTCAGTTGGTTAGAGCATCTGACTGTTAATCAGAGGGTCCTTGGTTCGAGCCCAAGAGGGGGAGCAACTTTTTTTAGCAAACATATTTACCTTTAAGGTGATTCCTTCTTAGCTCAGTTGGTTAGAGCATCTGACTGTTAATCAGAGGGTCCTTGGTTCGAGCCCAAGAGAGGGAGCTTATTAAATACCACTTACAGATGTAAGTGGTATTTTTTTTTGCGAAAAAACCTGAACTATAATCAGAGCCCGATAGCCATCGGCACAAGGGAAAGAGATTAAAAAAAGACTATCATGAAAATGATAGTCTTTTTTGGTTATAGAATAAGGTTTTAAATTTTACTTTTTAGCCACTTGATTTGCCAGGTTTTTACTTTCAAACAATACCATCATTTCATTTGCTTTGTCTACTTGATTAGTCCCTTTGAGTGCCTGTGCATATCGGTAATAATATACTGAATCTAAATTTGTAGCTTCTTCAAACAACTGTGAGTAATATTTTGCTGCTGCAACCATGTCATTCTCAAAATAAGATCTGTCTGCTACTTTTTTAAGCATCTCCAATGATTTATAACCTTTATCAATCACCTTTTCATAAGTATTCAATACATTTATGCTAATTGTTTTTGCTTTTTGTGCCGGAGCAATTACTTCCATTTTAACCGGCTTAATGACTGTAGTTGCAGTATCAATGACAGCTTTTGACTGCAATCCTACTTCGACTGTTTTTACTTTTGGTTTTCCATATATTGGTGTTACCTTTCTGGTATTATTTGGACCCAGATCATGAGTATTGACCATTTCTAATTTTGGCACTTCATATGTAATCATTCGTTGACCAAAAGCCATATTTACTGTTTCTTCAACAAGGTAAGCTTGTATAACAAGATCATTACCCTCTGAGGTGCCGGGTTGCAAATGTGCATTTCCCGTTGCTGCAATGACAGGAGCGCGGTTGGTACGCTGAGCAAAACAGTTAAAAGAAAACACACATACAATTTCAATAAAAAGTAGTGTAAAAGTTTTCATAATGACTTAATTAAGTTGTTTGCAACCTTAAAGGTACTTCATGTTCTCTTTTTAATTTTATAATGCCTATGAACGGCTTTAAAAATCGTTTAAGTGCTGTTTTTTTAATCATCATCATCGATTAAATAGCTATAAAAATTTAGAAGAGGAAAAAATCAAGTTTAGCCTTTTTTCGCACTCCAATTAAACTGTGATTAAATTACTACAAAAAAAAAGCGCTACAATCTCTTGTAGCGCTTTTTTATTATTTTTTAAAAATCAGAATAAAATTAAACTCCTAATTTTTTAGCGATATCCGATGGAATTCCACCTTTGTTTACCATTAAGGCAGTAGTTTTATATTTCACGAAATTCTTAGTCACAAACAAGAAACCTTTGTAGTCGTTTGTTTCTCCCCAAGAATTTTTTACGATGTAATATTCTTTTCCGGTTTGATCTTTAGCAAGACCAATAATGTGCATTCCGTGATCGTCTGTTGTTGTGTAGTTATCAAACGCAGTCTGACGCATTTCCGGAGTAATTTCCGGTTCAGCTTTTGGTCCGTTAAACATGTCTGCTTTTTCTTCGGCAGTCATATCATCAAATTTCTTTGTTGGAACGTATGCTACTCCATTTTTCCAGCTAAAGCTTTTCTCGCTTACGTCAGTTGCCCAAGCTACAGTGTATCCTTTTTTCAATGCATTGTCAATAACATCAGTCATGTCATTTACTTTTACATTGTAAACCTGATCAAACGACCAGTTGTCCGGTACCATCATTGTTGTTTTTTGGTAGTATGGAGATGTTGTAAATGATGACATTTCAACATACTCATCAGGATTGATTCCTACTACTTCTTTAGCAAAAGTTTGTGGTGTATAGTTTTTTCCTTTGTAGGTAAAGTTTTCAGGTACTTTTCCTAAATAAGAATCAATAACTGCAGCATACGCTTTTTGCCAGTTTGGAGTCAATTCTCCATTTGGATTTTTCACAACAGCTGCTAAAACTCCTTCGATGAGAGCTGACATTTCTCCAAATTTATTTTTATCTGTTCCGTAGTTTAATCCTGTGTAAACTTCTCTTGGAACAGTTCCGTATTTTTTATACATATTAATTACATCATGCAAGGCTCCACCGTCACCTAAAGTAACTGCACCATGCATACGAACATAATTTACACCTTTTTCAACATAAACATTTCTTGCAGAATAAATTTGAGACAATTCAACCGGTTGTTTTCCTAAACGAATCATTTCTGACTCTAAAAAAGAATTTGTCGAATAACTCCAGCAAGTTCCAGAAGATCCTTGCGCTTTTACAGAAGTTGTTCCCAGATTAATTTGCTCTGTGAATTTAAAAGCTTCTTTACTTTTTTCGCTTGCATTCAGTTTTAGTGAATTAACTAAAATGTCCTGTGCAAAACAGCCTGTTGCTCCGACAAAAAAAACAGAAGCCGCAAGTACTGATTTGAATGAAAATGTATTCATAGTAATTATTTAATGATTTGATAAATTAGTCGTTGTAATTTATTTTTTGTTACAAAACAATTAAATAATAAATAATTTGTGCGAAGTAAAACAGTTAATGTTTTCTTAATATTTATTATAATACCGTCAATAAACACGTAAAGCCCCTATAGACAATGCTATCGAGGCTTTACATCGAAAAATCTAACTAACCAAGTTCTTTATATATTTAGTACTAATAATTGTATTATCGCATCCAGTTGCTCCCAAAAACAACGTAATAAGCCCAGTCTTCAGGACCTCTTGCAACGTCTACCCCCATTCTAAGTTTAAATTTTCGGGCCAGTAAATATCTAAAACCCGTTCCGTAGCTGTAGACCACCGGTTTGGCAAAAGCCTTATCCCAATCGTTAAAAGCACTTGCGAGACCACCGTACCCCATTAAACTCCATCTTCGGTACACATCCCATCTAAACTCGGCTTCTGTTACTATACTCGTTTTTCCCTGATATCTTGCTGCAGGAATTCCCCTTAAATTAATTCCAGGTAAAAGATAAAAAGGCGGTTTCCCGAAGGATTGTTCTCCTTCAATTCTAAGGCCACCAATTAGTTTTTTTGCTATAGGATAATACCCAATTGCCGATAAATTGAGACGCCAGGCATCATAATCACTTCCTATGGCATTATCTGACCAAAAGAAATCAGATTGTAATCTAATCCCTTTATCGGGCGTAAAAATGTTGTCCCTGCCATCAAACTGAATCGCTCCTCCTAACTGACTCACGGTACTCTTTATATCTTTTGGTTTTATAAAAGAAGGAAGATTTGCATCCGGAAGATCAATATTAGAATTCAGGAAAAGATATTGCGGTCCTGCACTCCATTTTGGATTTCGAAATTGTTTAAGCCATTGTGTATAAAACACTGTGGACTTAAAATTAAGTTTAAATTCTAAATCTTTCCCCGAAGGCATATTTTCATAAAATGAAAGATTCATATTACCATAGCCCGCCATCACCCGATATAAAATTCGTGGTTTTATTAAAGTACTGGAACGAAATGCCCCCACCATCCAGCTCTTATTTCCGGTATACATTCCAATTGCTCCTGTAATATCAGGGTTTATAAATCGCTTTTTACCATTTTCATCAACAACCGGTGCGTGTTTTTTAAGAAAAACGGGTACAATAGCACCTCCAATGCCTCCTAAAGCCGGCTCTGTAATAACGGTTGGAACTACAAGAAAACCATGTGCATAAATAATATAATCGCTTAAATCGAATGCTCCGTCCAGAGAATCTTTTACGCTTATATGCGGCTTTTGCGCCATCACTGTTGTGGTTAACAAAATAAAAAGCGCATTTATAAGAAAGAAATTTCGAGAGAGCTTTATGCTTTTCACATTAGAAACTGAAGATCTATTTTCCATTTAAACTAATATTAGAATTTACTGCATTCCTAAAAAACATGAACCCAAACTGAAAAACAGTTATGCCAATTATTTCAAACTATTTTTTCTTGAAACTAAATACATGCGCAAGCGTTAAGAAAAATGTATTTCCCTGAAATCTATTTACAGCATCAATCTCACCGATCCAACGGAATCCGGCAGAAGTACTGCATCCTATGTGATAATAATTAATCTCAGCACCTATACCTCCAATATGATCTTTGTCACCCTCAACAGTTCCAATTATGGGAACCGGTATTTTATCACTTGTCATTTTATACTGCAGATAATAAATTAAACCGGCATTCAGGATTCCGGTTGGGGCTGTTTTTTCAGCATTCAGCATATAAAAGGTTTTTCCCAAACCTCCTTCAATACTTAAAATATCTCCTGTTTTAATATCTGTATCTTTCTTTTTTCCGTTTATTTCATAAGAGGCTAATGCCGAGAAATGAATCGTTTTTTTATCATTAAAAAACAATGTTGTTCCGGCAGAAAACTCATTCATAAACATTCCTAAACCACTATTGTCAGAAGCTCCGGCAGTAAACTTTCCAGTTGGTAAATACATCTGATAACTAAAAACAAAGTCGGCTCGTTTATTATGCCATCCTAACTGTACAGGCTGAATGTAAGTATCTGTAAGTGCCAATGAATTGGTAGCATTTAGACTATTTCCCTGAATTGTATTGGCTGCAAAAGCAATTAAAACAGTTGCGCCATAATTTGCCCCTAAAATTTTAAAATCGCTTACATACGATGCTCCTGCACCTGTAATACTCATTGTTAAATCTGGATTTGCCAAAGCTTTGTCTCCATTGGCATCTCTTAAGGATGATGCCGTATAGAAATATCCCGGTACATATACGCTCAATGTGTTTTCCGGAGTTTGCGTCCCGGATTGTAATCCCATTGCGCCAAGTATATGACCTCCTTTAAGTTGCGCATTTACAGGCAAATAAATCAACAAAAGCATTAAAACCAGAATAGTTTTTGTTGTTTGCCTTTGACTATTAAATATTGTTTTCATAGTTGATATTTTAAAAAATTAATGAGATTATGCAACTACTTTTCACAAACCTCTTTTTAGTTTGAAGTTGGCTTAAAATAATACGTATTTGCTTTCTCTGGATTAATCCTAATTACTTTGAAGTATTCAGAAGGTGATTTTCCGGTATGTTTTATAAAGGCTCTGAAACAAGTTGTTCTGGACTTAAATCCGGAGCCCCATGCCATACCTTCTAAAGACAAATCTTTCCATTCCGGATCGTTTATTTTTTCTTTAAAATATTCTATCCTTTTTAGATTTACATAATCCTGAAAATGAAGATTAAATTCTGAATTGATTAAATTTGAAAGATGATGAACTGATATTCCTGTTTCATCAGATATATCGCGAATCACTAAATCCTTTTTTAAAAAGAGTTCTTTTGAATTAAAAATACTCTCTAATTTTGCCAGATATAGTTCTTTTTTTTCTGTCGTTAATTCTTTTACAATTGGTAGTGAACTTTTAGTTTCCTGAGTTTTAACTATTATCAAATTATCATCAACAAAATCATAATCACATTCCTCTTCTACCTCATTTATGTCATAAAAAACCTGAGGTTTAAAGTAGAGCCACCCTACCGTAAAAATGAGTACTGATGATATTAAAATATAACATGAAAAATCGATGCTGTCTACCCTATTAACCAGGAAGTAATGGACAAAAAGTGTTGAAAACAAAAACAAGACCATTAAATTATATACTCTTATCCAACTTAATACCTTTACTTTGTTAAAGTGATTTTCTTTGAACTTCTTTAAATCATAATTCAAAATCATCATTGTTTGACAAAAAGCATATAATAACCAAACCGTCAAACTTAACATCGAAAATGGACTATTTACTTTAGTCGAAATAGAATGTGCCAATTCAAGACCCAGAGAATTTCCTGCCCATACAAAAACGGTTAGACTAAAATAAACCATAAAGGGTAAAAAATGCAGCCAGTCATATTTTCTAAACACTTTGTCTGAAAACAAAATACTCCTAACATACAGGAAAGCAGAAGGTGCCACTAAAAAAATAAAAGATTTTGTAATCATAAAAAGATCCGGAAAGCTTTTAAAAACAACTGCCGATAAGTAAAAATTATAAATACTCACAACCGCAAGACTGAACAAAAACAATCCCAGAAAAAAGCTTTTTGAATAATTTTTCTTCGAAAAAAGAACCATAAACGAAGTTGCAAAACCAACTATTGTCGCTATAAAAAAGAAAAGTGAAAGTACTATATCGATCATGAGTTTTAAGCTTGATTTGTTTAAAATATTCCTTTTTCTTTTTAAAATAGATCTAAAAAGAACTGATTATCAACTTATTAAATACTATACTTATCGGGGGATTGATAAGTATAGTACCTTTAATTAAGAAGTTATAAACTATTTTTTTGCTAGTCCCGGAGGAAATCCAGCCAAAATTTTATTGATTGAAGTATTAACAAACTCTTCTGGATTGTCTGGTTTGCTGTCAATTTGAGCATTTCCAATTCCTTGCCAAATTAGTTTTTGTGTTTTTGTAGATACAATATCAATTATTAGAGAGCCATCAACATAATCGTAAGTATTGACTGTTGTATTAGCACCTCCCATCATAGCACCGCCACCCCAATATCCGTATGGACGATACATTCCGCCATAACCATAGAAATCAGTGTTTGCGGATACTTGTGTTTTATTTTTTAATATAGATACTGCATTTACTTTTAGATCCGGATTACTTGATTCTGTAAAACCTTTGGCAATCATTTCATTTCGGATTGCTTTTGTAACACGATCAACATTTAATTGATTTACCTGACCTTCTTGTGCTTTTAAATCGTAAACTGCAAAAGTTTTATATTCACTAAAATTAGCGCTGTGGTCGTAATCAGTTGTAACTTTTACGGTTGGAGAACAACTGTAAAATAAACCCAATAGCAACATTGAAATTACGCGAAAATTCTTTCTTTTAATATTCATTTTGTGGTATTTAAATTAATAATTAAATTAGCTTAACTTGACTTTATTAAAATCTTGAATAAATATTATCCGAATGGCATGTAACATTAAACAACTGTTAAATTATCGCAATCTCTTATATTGCAACACCTTACAGTACATTCAAAGATAAATTATTTTATTTAATTAACATAATAAAGCGGTTAAAATTCTTACTTATTTTTCAGGGTAGGTTATTTTTCATAAAATAGTCTATTCTGAGCTTTATAAACACTATTTACCTTTTTCAACTACATCACTACTTTGTCCATCTTTTAAAGTTTGCTGATAATAGGAGTTGTTATAGATCATATATTCTATCTTATAATTAATGTAAGATTAGACTTCTGTCGAAATTGGTAATCTTCCCTCTTTTATTGCTTCTAACATTTTGTTATAATCTGATTCATTCTGATTGGCGTACGAAACAGAAAATTTGGCAATTGCATTGGCAAACTCATCGCTTTTGCCAATATATCCGGATAATACCGATGGATCCCCGGTGCGTGCGTGCGATCTTGCAAGCGCCCAACCGCAGGCTTTTGCATAATCTGCCATGTTTTTTGCTCTCATGATTTCAAGAACAGGTTTTACTTTAGCATCACGAAGCTGTCTGATATAAAAAAACTTTCCCTCATCATCATTAGTCCAGCCTAAAAACATATCCGATGCTGATTGCATCAATTTTTGTCCTCTTACAATGCGCTCACCTTGATGCGGATATTTGCCTTTTGCTTTTACATTATCTTCCAAAACACTTTTTCGGGCTTCTTTGAATTGTAAAAAAATAGGTTCTCCCGTAGCCGACATCAATAAGCTGATTCCGCAAAGTGTACCTACACTTCCTACGCCTACTACTTTTATAGCCAGATCATGCAGACTGTATCTGCTTAAGAGTACTTTTTTTTCATCAGATAATGTTTCAAGATATCTTGTATGTACTATTCCGGCTTCTCTTAAAATCCTTTTCCCTTCTTCTCCTGACGGATGATAAATTAATGGCGGATCATCTTTTATTCTTGCCCGAGACCCTTCCTGATACGTCATTTTTGCAAATTCTTTTTCATGAGCAGTATATTCAGCGGCTTTTTTAATTCGCTTTTCCTGAAATCCCTTGATCTCTTCATCTTCACCTCTTTCTACAAGTTCGGCAAGATCAATATCGGCATACCAAATCTGTAGCGCCGATAATTTACTGTATTCCAACATGTGTCTTTTATAACTATCGGCTACATGCCAGGCAAATTCTTTGCAGATTTTGCTAGAAAATTTTTTCCATCTTCCGGCAATCACGAAACTTGTTGCTAATCTTTTTACGTCCCATTCCCAAGGTCCCGGAAATGTTTCGTCAAAATCATTGATGTCAAAAACCAGTTTACGTTCAGGAGTTGCAAATCCTCCAAAATTCATTAGATGACAATCACCGCAAAGCTGAAGATCAATTCCTGTATTTGGTGTTTCTGCTAAATCTGTTGCCATAATTGCCGCAGATCCTCTAAAGAATGCAAAAGGAGATTCCATCATGCGGCTGTATCGTATTGGTAATAAGTCTTCGATTCGCCCAATACTGGTTTTGATCAAAATTTCAATCGGATCTTCACGATTCTCAGATGGATTCCATTCCTGATGACTTGAACGAGGCGTAATTTTTCTAACGGCCACACCTTTATCAAAACGTGCCGCTTTTGATGCTACCGGATCAAATAAATTCTCGTTTGTGTTTTCGAATTTTTCAGTCATGATACATCTGTTTTAATTGTCCTTGTTCAAATCATTATTCTATTTTACCAATTCCGGTTGTGGCGCTTTCCAGGTTCCGTTTAAAATAGTTTCGTCTGGTCCGTAAAATCGAATCAAATCTCCATTAGTTTCATATTTTAAACTTGTAGTTCAATCTCCAATAGAATATCTGTTTATCCTTTAGTTACTGCCGGAGGAAGCCAACTGTCTTTTATAACACGGTCTTCTGGCCAATAACATCTTATATAAAGCGAAAAAGTTTCTTTTGGCGATGGCAACCAATTGCTCAGTTTATCATTTGATGGCGGTGTGTTTTGCACATAAAGTGTCAATGAGCCATCTGCGTTATATTTTAGGTCCTTATTTTTTGTTCCTAAAGAAAAACGATTGATCGAGTTTGGAGAAAAGAAATGATATTGATTGTATAACGTAAGTGACCAAAACCCTTTTACAGGTGGCACTTGCCCTTTTGCAAAAGTCACTGTATACTTGGTATTCCCGTGTAATCTTACTCCTGAAACATCTTTATCCTGATAGAAATATTTTGTTTCATTTGGTTTGTTCACAAAAATATTGGCTTTCGCGCAAGCGGTTCTGGTTAGATAATCCAGTCCAAATTGCGCTCCATTTCCTTGCGTTGTCCAATTGTCTTTTAATGGATAACCTACATTCGAAAATTGAAATAATGGTGTAATTAATTTTTGATCTGCTTCTATTGCAGCTTGTTTAAGAATTGCTTTTATCTTTGGATCTTTTGCAGCTGCAGCCAAAACAGATTGTATTTGTCCATAAATAGCTTCTTCACCCGGCATTGGTGGAACTTCTTTTAAAATAGCCGGCAATTCATCAAAATATACTTCTGGTTTTACCCATTTTGTTTCCTCATTTCCAGCTTTTGCAGGAGAAGGCAATACCGGGATTTTTGTCCAGTCTTTTGTTTTTTCTTTTCCGTCGAACTGACTTAACGAATACATCATTATTTTTTGAATAAGTGGCTGAATTGATTTTTTATCAGCAGGATCATCCGTTTGAAAAACACGCGGAATTACAACTCCCAAATCAGTATCACATTTAAATACTTGTGTAATTCCATCCGGAACTTTTCCATTCCATTTTGGTCCCGTTAATAAATAGAATCCTGGTTTTGTTCCGTACATTTTTCCTAAAGTTGCATAACCATCTGTACGTTGGTTACATACCTGATACACCCAAAAACGATCTCCAAAATCCGGAACCTGAACTACCAATGCATCTTTTGTAAAATCAGTTAAACCAAAACCATAAACAACATCCTGATTAGGACAAGCGACTTCTTTTTCTCCTGCTTGCATATAATCTGTAAGCATACATAACTGGTTTGGTGGGCTTAACGGAACAATCCCTCCTCCATAAACAGGTTCTGGAAGTTTCTCAAAAGTTACTTTTCTATTGTGAATGTTTACCATTGGCCAACCCCACAAATAAGCAAGTGTCCCAATATGCTTTACATATTCGTCTGTCAAAATAGTGTTTGCCACTGGACCGGCAGGAATACCTGTTTTAACTGCTGAAGAATCCTCGGTCACTAAACCATTTCCAACACGATCTCCCGCTGTGGTTTCTTTTTTACAGCTTATTAATAGTAAAACTGCTAATAGAGGAATAAATATTTTTTTCATGATTTTATTTTTGATCATTATCAATAACTAGTTTTTTGGCTCAATTGGCGCAGGAAACCATTTTCCGTCCTGAACTATTTTTTTAGGAACATAGGTTCTAAAATTTAGAGAGAATCCTTTTCCAGCCGGCGTTGGCAACCAGTTGCTTTCTATTGCTCCTTTTGGCAATGAAGATGCCAACCAAATACTCAAAGAACCATCAGCATTTTTCTTTAAACCAGATACATTATTTAAATTATAACGTTTCAATTTATTGTCAACCACTCTGTAATCTGGCACACTATATAATGTTGTTGACCAAAATCCATCAACGGCAGTGTCTGGCAGCGCCTCTTTTGGAAATCTGATTTCATATACTTTATCACCTGTCAAAGGCTGATTTTTACTATCTATTAATCCAATAAAATAAACGGCTTCTTCTTTACGGTTTGCCCATAAACCTCCATAATTCACAATGTCACGAGCCAGAATATCATCACCAAAATTACCGGCAGCATACGATACTGACCAACCACCTTTTTGAGTTCCAAAACCTTTTGCTCCGGCTAAAAATCCTGGAATTGCTTTCGTTTTTACTATTTCATCAACACGTGCTTTGGCCTTATCATCTGTTTTACGATAAGCTTCAATCGCAAGTGCTTTATCCTGATACTCTTTTCCTTTAGGCATTACATCAGGGTAAGAAGCGATAACTTCTGCTACATTGTTAAATATTTCTCCACCAATTGGTGCTTTCGGAGTAAACTCAGGAATGGTTAAAGATGGTGCTATTTTGATTCCATCAGGAACTGTAAATGTAAATTGTCTTTGTAGTTTTTGTGCAATATCGGGAGTTCCTTTCAATTCTACACGAGCAAGCATTTTTGCTTTTTCTGATGGTAATTCGATTTTTACAGCATCTGCAGGAATTGTTGGATTTGTTCCTTTTAGAACTAAAGCAAACTTCCCGTAAGGAGTTTTAGGAAAATTACGATTGTTAATATTAACAATTACTTCTCCCCAACCGTTCAATAATTCGGCAGTATAGTAACGTCCTTCTATTTTTGGAACATTCAAAATAACAGCATGATCTTTGTCTACCGCAATCCAGGCTTCAAGATAAGCCACATCAAGATTTGGGTTTACGAATTGAGCCGTTCCAAGCGGATTGTATTTAATTTTATTATACCCTACTTTCTCTACATTAATATCATGGTTTTCCTGTTGAATTACCAAATATCTTCCGTACAAATAGGTATAAGCGTCTACAATATCCTGATCTGAAGGATTTGAAGCACTACTTTCTGTGGTAGAAGCTGGGGTTGTTGATGTTGATGTTTCCTTTTTGCAACTTACAAATAGAAATAGTGCCACTAAAATAAGAATCGATTTTTTCATAATTATGGAAGTTAATTTTTAATAAAAAATTTTACGCCCCAGGAAATACAAAAGCTACAACAGCTCTCAATCCCCAATCGGGTCTTGATTCATGCGGGCCAACAACTGGTATTAAAGGCTGAATACTAAACTGTACAACCTGATCACCAAATTTGGTAATACCCCCAATAGATGGATTTATAGAAATCATAGTTGTATTTGCTTCCCAACTTTGAGTGATTTCGGCATTTACACCTAAACTGGCTCCACTTTTATAACTGTGTGACATGAAGATTTGAGTGTAAAAACTATTAACATCAGCACGATCTGCATTTCCTGCCACTGACCAAATTTGATTTGCCAGAAAACCTACCGAAAGTCCTTTGCCCTGATGCATAACTAAGACACTTGGTCCTATACCAAATTTTTCTGTTCCTAAAACTTTTTCTGTCGCAGTTGGCACCAAAAATGCCGGTCCAAACCCGAAAATGAGTCCCTTTGTTTTAGGAGCAAAAAAAGCAGTTACTGTTGCATCACTTAAGCCAAACTGATGCGTATTTTCTCCTGTAATATCTCTCTGATCAACAACCGGAAGAATGTATCGTGTAATTAAATTTAGATTTTCACTTAATTTAAAAGGAACAACGGGTTGTATGTTTATAGTGTACTTTGATCCATTAAAAGGGCCAATACCATAATTAAGGTTGTTTTGCAAAGGCACGCTAATTAAACTCGCCACAGGGTTTGCCAATTTATCTGCCAATTCCTGAGCGCTCGCTCCGGCTTTTTCTTCTTGTGCATAGGCTGCAAAATTTAAAAGAAAGCCAAATACAATAAACACATATTTAATTGAAATAGAACACATAGGTAGTTTCATAATTATTTTTCTTTTAAAGATTTTCAACCATTTTAAAATCAAAATGAACCAGCCTTTAAAATCTAAAAACTGTTTTCATTTTTAACTTTAACTAAACCAGATTATTTGTCTGGGAATATTTTTTTCCAGTCATCTTTCATGCTGATTACATGATATTTGTATTTTGCAGCTGTATTTAAGGATAGATTATCTTTTTCCTGATAATTATACTCTCTGATAGAATCGTTGTGATTTACTATCATTTGAAATGAAGGATATTTGCTTCCCTGAGAATATCTTAACATGGCAAGATCGCCAGCTCCACCTTCGTTTCCGCAAGCAAAAACAGGTCTTTGACCAATGTGTAACTGTATGCCAACAGGTTTACCTTCTTTATCATTAAAATGATCTAAAGCAGGTTCTCTTAAAATGGTATTTTTGGCATCATCAAATTGATATTTGAAAGAAGTTCCAACAACTTGATCTTTTGGGATTCCGTAAAAATCAGCAGAAATCGCACGAACTAATTCAACAGTTCCGCCAGTTACAATAAAAGTTTTAAATCCGTTTGCACGTAAATAATTCAAAAGCTCTAATTGTGGCTGATATCTTACTTGTTTTAGAACAACATTTCTTCCGGGATATTGTGCTTCTGCAAAAAATTCTTTTGTCGCTGCTTCAAATTCATCTTCGGTCATACCGGTATGAGTTGCCGCAACTAATTCGATAAGAGCTTTATCGCCACCTTTTTCGAAGAAAGTCTTGTCTTTTTCAACAACGGCTTTAAAAGGTTGTTTTTGTGCCAAAGCAGGATTTGCTTCGACCATTTTTTTAACTCTGTAAAAAGCAAATAATTCCTGAACATAAGGTTTTTCAGCCCAAAGTGTTCCGTCGTTATCAAAAGTGGCAATTCTGCCCTCTACCGGAATAAAATCCGGGCTTCCTTCTTTGGTTACTTTCGTAACATAATCTATAATATCTTTTTTTAAAGCTCCATCATTCCAGCTTGGTAATGGATCTCCGCTTGTTGCAACTGCAGTTGCATTATCTTTAGGATCTGTCGTCGTAACTGCATCTGATTTTTTACACGAAACCAACAAAAATAAAAACAGGGGCAACATATATATTTTTCTATACATAATATTGATTTTTTTAATTATTGAAAAGCCTGAGTCATTTCTGACTCAAGCTTTATTATTTCCTATTTGTATTTTTTATTATTTCTTTTTTGATGGTGCTTCATCCTCTTTTAGCTTAGGAAGAACATTCTTCTCAATATATTTCTGTGCTTTAATATCTTTCATTGACTCTTCCATAATTGTATAAGCTGAGAAGCTTGGAGGAATTGATCTTGGAGGATATTCTTTGAATGTTTGAGCAAATGTTACTACATCTTGTATTGCACCATACATCAGCTGAACGTGATTCAACTGCCAGTCCCAAAAAGTATTCGAAGTAATATCAGCTCTTTCAAAAGGATCTTGGTATAAATTGAATATTTTTTGTAGTCGCAGTTTTGTAAAAGGTTCTGCCCAAACTCCCATTGTTCCTTCCAAACGCTGTTCTGCAAAAACATATTTATAATCACCTTCTCTTAGACCAACTAATAATCCATCATCATCTGTATAGAAAAATTTATCTCTGGCACTTTTTTGTGTTTTACCACGCAAAAAGTTACTTTGATCAAAACCATCTAAATGGACTTTATAATTTTTTCCATTGGCAGTATACCCTTTTAAAAGTTTGTTTGTTAAATCAGGCTCTCCTGCAATTGATGCTAAAGTTGGCATCCAGTCATTATGAGACATAATTTCAGTTGTAACTTGTCCTGGTTTAATTACCCCCGGCCAACGTACTATACACGGAACACGGAACGCCCCCTCCCAGTTAGTATTTTTCTCAGAACGATAAGGTGTCATTGCAGCATCAGGCCATGTATTCATGTGAGGACCGTTGTCTGTAGAATAAACTACAATAGTATTATCAGCAATTCCAAGTTCATCTAATGCTTTTAAAATACTTCCTATAGTTTCATCATGTTCAATCATACCATCTATATATTCACTATCTCCATGAGTATATTTCCCTCTATGCTCAGCTCTAACGTGTGTACGAAGATGCATACGTGTAGCATTGAACCAGCAGAAAAATGGTTTTCCAGCTGCATTTTGTCTTTTGATAAAATCAATGGCTGCTGCAGAAGTTTCGTCGTCTACTGTTTCCATTCTCTTTTTAGTAAGAGGACCTGTATCTTCGATTCTTTGTTTTCCAACTCTTCCAAATCGAGGATCTGTGGTTGCATCATCAACATTTGTTGCAGTACATTTTAAGACTCCTCTAGGACCAAATTTTTTCAAATATTCTGGATCTTTAGGATAATCCGGCAATTCTGGTTCTTCTTCAGCATTTAAGTGATACAGATTTCCGAAAAATTCGTCAAAACCATTAACAGTCGGTAAACTTTCATTACGGTCACCAACGTGATTTTTACCAAACTGACCTGTAACATAACCTAAGTTTTTCATGATACCTCCAATAGAAGGATCTAATTGACTCATTCCCATTGGTGCTCCCGGAAAACCTACTTTAGTAAGACCGGTACGAAGACCATGTTGTCCTGTTAGTAATGCAGCACGACCTGCAGTACAGCTTTGTTCTCCATAATAATGTAAAAAACGTAATCCTTCATTTGCCAGACGGTCAATATTAGGAGTAGTATACCCCATTACACCATCGCTATAAGCACTTATATTAGTAGTACCAATGTCATCTCCCCAAAGTATTAAAACATTTGGTTTTTTCTTATCCTGAGCTTCTAGTTGTGTACTAGAAAAACCTACAAATGCAAGCAGTATTATCGCATTCCTAAATCCACATTTTAATCTGATTTGTTTCATGGTGATAAAATTTGTTAATAATTCCTTTTATAAATGTTATTGCTGTAAAAGCTAAAAATCGCTTCCTTATTTTTTAGAAAAGAAAATTCACTTCAAATTTTAATGGAATGTTTCAATTTAAAACATCATTATTTAAGGAGGAATTTGAAACAGGAATTTTCTTAACTTTTTCTTAAGTTTCTCAAAATTAGCTAATAAAAAAGTTAACAATCGTATTTATAGGGCTTGACATTGTTTCATTTTATAAAATGAAACGTTAAAAACGTTTTTTTTTGCTTCATGATGTTTCATTTTATAAAATGAAACATGCAAAAATCATTTAATTAGGAAGTTAGATTTTTAGTTTTATGTCAGAAAAATCAAAAATAGAAGAGGTAAATTTTGGTAAAATTGTCGATGAACGGTAAAATTTAAAAAAAAGCATGCTGAATTTTAGTAGAAAACGGCTTTTAGTTTTTTATGAAAATGAATTTTAAGGCAAAATTTAAATTTTCACACCTAATTTATGTTGCCTGTTTAAAACCCAATTCTAAAAATTTTGGGCATAAAAAAACCACCAATTATAAATTGATGGTTTTTTGTATTGTGTATTTAAAAGAAATACTATTCTATTTCAGAAACTCTCATGGTATTAACCATTCCTTTATCTTTAATTGGCATTGCTGCAAGGTTGATCAAATAATCTCCTTTTACAACATATCCTTTTTCTCTTGCAATTTCGTTAACATCAGTTACAGTATCATCTGTACTTTCGTCTTTATCATAGAAGTATGATTTTACTCCCCATAATAAATTCAATTGTGTTAAGATTCTTTTGTTTGAAGTAAATACTAAAATATGTGCAGATGGTCTCCAAGCCGAAATTTGAAAAGCTGTATATCCACTATTTGTCAAAGTACAAATTGCTTTAGCTTTAATTTCATTTGCTAATAAAGCAGCCTGGTGACAAACTGTTTTAGTAATAAAACGTTTTGTTTTAATTTGTGGAGTATTTTGTGGAACATGAATTAACTCAGAATCCTCAACAGCCTCACAAATTTGAGTCATTCTTTGAATTACCTGTACAGGATAATTTCCTGTAGCAGTTTCTCCAGACAACATTACAGCATCAGCTCCATCCATTACAGAGTTTGCAACGTCGTTTACTTCAGCTCTTGTTGGCGTTAAACTAGTAATCATTGTCTCCATCATTTGTGTAGCAACAATAACAGGAATTCTAGCCGTTTTAGCTCTTCTGATCAAATCTTTTTGTACCAACGGTACTTCGTGAGCAGGAAGTTCAACTCCTAAATCTCCACGTGCAACCATTAGACCATCGCAATATGCTATAATTTTATCAATGTTCTCCAGAGCTTCCGGCATTTCAATTTTAGCAACGATTGGAATTTTATATTCTGAATGTTTAGCGATCAATTCTTGTAGATCTTGTAAATCGCGTGGTGTTTTTACAAACGAAAGTGCGATCCAGTCTACTTTTTGCTCAATAGCAAAAATTGCATCTGCAATATCTTTTTCAGTTAAAGCCGGTAAAGAAATCTTAGTGTTTGGAAGATTAACTCCTTTTTTAGATTTTAATTCTCCACCCTGAATTACTTTAGCAACAACTTCTGTTTTTTTATCTGTAGAAAGAATTTCGAAAATCAATTTACCGTCATCAAGCAAAATACGCTCTCCCGGGTTAACGTCATTTGGGAAATTTTGATACTTCATGAACACTTTTTGAGCTGTTCCTAAAATATCTTCTGCAGTTGTAAAAGTGATAGTATCACCATCATGAACCACAGTTCCTTCTTCCATTACACCAACTCTAAGTTTTGGTCCCTGCAAATCTCCAAGGATTGCTGTTGTGTAACCAAACTCTTCGTTTAGACCTCTAATAATATTAATTTTATCCTTTACACCTTCGTAATCTGCATGCGAAAAATTGACTCTAAACACATTAACACCTGCATCGATCATATCCTTGATAATCTCTCTCGTACTACATGCAGGCCCAAGTGTAGCAACAATTTTGGTTTTCTTGTTTGTTAACATTTTTTTTAAAAAATTAGATTGTTTTTTGATTTTATTTTGTTCGTATCTACAGCATATATAGCTGCAATACTCTCTATGGTATTTAATTGTTGTTGAATTTCTGAAAAATCAATAGTCTCTTCACTATTTTCTATTTTCAGGAAAAAATCTACTTTTTTGAATTCAGGAAGTAAATGAATTGTTGTGGAGACCTCACTTGTCTCATTGGAAAACAAATCTTGAAAATCATTCTTACTCACAGAAATGATTTCATTTTTATTCTGAATTAAATTCCATGAAATAGCTTTCTCGGAATCATAATAATAAAATCTCGAAAAATTTGCCTCGCCTTCTTTAGTTTGAGCATGGATCTCGTTTTTGCTCTTACTTAAGTTTATCGGAAGGTTTTTATTGATAAAATAAGCCAATCTATAATCTTCTAAGGAAGTATGAATTGCCATTAAATAATAATCAATTTCGTCAAATTCGTCTAAATCCAATCTATGAATAGCCATATCATGAAAAATCAAGGTGTAAATATACTATTTCTATCGGAGCATCAATAGTTATGAGGTGTATGTTTTTGTTAATTTATAAACGAAAACGTTATAGCTTTAAGAAAGTTACGGTAAAATTGTCGTTATTTCTTATCTATTTTTTCTTGAAATGCAAAATAAGCTCTTTGTGATGCTTTTTCTTCTGCCTTCTTTTTTGAAGTTGCTCGCGCTCTTGCGATTACTTTATCGTCTATACTTAATTTAACTCCAAATAAGCGTTGACCATCAATACCATTATCCTCAAAAATGTCATAATGAAAGACTCTCTTCTCTTTCTGACACCATTCGATAACTAAACTTTTATAACTAATTACTTTTCCCTCAAGACGTGCAATATCAACATAAGGAGTGATTACTCTTTTTTGAATAAATCTCTCGCAAAATGCATATCCCTTATCTAAATAAATTGCTCCTATAAGTGATTCGAAAATATTACCATGAATATTTTCTCCAAAATGCTGAATTGGCACTTTGCTTTCTACAAAACGAACCAGGTTTAAATCTTTACCTAATTCATTCAAATGTTCGCGACTCACAATCTTTGATCTCATCTTGGTCAAATAACCTTCGTCGCCATTTGGTGCTTTGTTAAATAAGTGTGCTGCTATTACAGCACTTAACATAGCATCTCCTAAAAATTCTAATCGTTCGTAATTTATTGGATGTCCTGCTTCGTCTAATTTATTTGAAGAGCGATGCGTAAAAGCTTTCTTATAAAAATCGATTGTAGCGGGCTCAAAACCAAGTATTTTCTGAATAGTGTCAAAAAAAATCCCGTCTTCTAGAGAACGGGATTTAGAAAATATTTTTTTGATAAAATTCATATACAGAAATTAGTCAACTAATTTTTTAAACAATACGCAAGCATTGTGTCCACCAAAACCAAAAGTGTTACTCATAGCAACATTTACCTCTCTTTTTTGAGGTTTGTTTAAGGTAAGATTCAATGATGGATCAATGTTCTCGTCAACTACAGTATGATTGATAGTTGGAGGAACAAGACTGTGTTGCATTGCTAAAATAGAAGCAATTGCTTCGATAGCTCCGGCAGCACCAAGTAAGTGTCCTGTCATTGATTTTGTAGAGTTTATATTGATGTTTTTTGCATGTTCGCCAAAAACAGCACTAATTGCTTTTAATTCGGCAACATCTCCTAGCGGAGTAGAAGTTCCGTGAGTATTGATATGATCAACATCTTCAGGGTTCATTCCAGCATCTCTCAATGTATTTTTCATTACTGCAATAACACCAATTCCTTCCGGATGTGGAGCTGTTAAATGGTAAGCATCAGACGACATTCCGCCTCCGCCAATTTCACAGTAAATTTTTGCTCCTCTGGCTTTTGCATGTTCGTATTCTTCAAGAACCAAAGCTCCTGCTCCTTCTCCTAAAACGAAACCATCTCTAGTTGCATCAAAAGGTCTTGAAGCCGTTTCCGGACTTTCGTTTCTTGTTGATAAAGCGTGCATAGAGTTAAAACCTCCCATACCAGCAATAGTAATAGCAGCTTCTGAACCACCTGATACAATAACATCACACATTCCTAAACGAATGTAGTTGAAAGCATCAATTAAAGCATTTGCAGAAGATGCACATGCAGAAACAGTAGTATAATTTGGTCCCATATAACCATTACGCATCGAAATGTGTGCAGGTGCAATATCGGCAATCATTTTAGGGATAAAAAACGGATTGAATTTTGGTGTTCCGTCTCCTTTAGCATAATAAATAACTTCTTCTTGAAAAGTCTCTAAACCACCAATTCCAGCTCCCCAGATAACACCAACTCTTGTTTTGTCGACATTATCATTAGTAAGTCCAGCATCTTTAATAGCTTCATCACTTGCAGCAACTGCATATTGAGCGAATTTATCTAATCTACGAGATTCCTTACGATCCATGTAATCTTCAATGTTGAAGTTTTTTACTTCGCAGGCAAATTTCGTTTTATGCTTCTCTGTATCATAATACGTGATAGGAGCGGCTCCGCTAACCCCATTCACAAGTGCCTCCCAATAATCCTGGATATTATTCCCGATAGGAGTAAGAGCACCTAATCCTGTTACAACAACTCGCTTTAACGCCATAAATATGTATTTTGTACTTTAAACAAATAAAACCCACGCTTTCTTAACTGTATTGTTTACTTAAGAGCCATGGGCATTACAATATAAATATATCTTTTTGATTGAAAATCAATCGAAATTTAAAATTTTAAAAAAAATAATAACACCCGACTCTTAAAAATTACAAGGATCAAAAGTCAAATTCCAATTTTGGAATTTGGAATTTCAAAAATTGGTATTTTTAGAAATCGGGTGCGGTATTATTATTTTTTAGCTTCTTCGATATAAGAAATAGCTTGACCAACAGTAGCAATGTTTTCTGCTTGATCGTCTGGAATTTGAATATCAAATTCTTTTTCGAATTCCATAATAAGCTCAACAGTGTCTAATGAGTCAGCTCCTAAATCATTAGTGAAGCTTGCTTCTGTTACAACTTCGTTTTCGTCAACACCTAATTTGTCTACGATAATCGCTTTTACTCTTGATGCAATGTCTGACATAATCTTTAATTTTAGAATTTAATTTGTTGGCAAAAATAAAAAACTTTATTTTAAAACAACTATTTAGTTTATAAATGTAACACTAATTTATAAAATTAATTTCAAGAAAGACTTTTTAATACTATTTATTTTCGATTTTTATTCCGTTTTTTGCATTCTCAAACTTAACTCGATTATGAAAAAAATTATTGTTTTTGCCTCAGGATCAGGAACTAATGCTGAAAACATTATAAAATATTTTGCGAAAACCAAAATTGCAAACGTCGTTTCGGTTTTTACCAATAATGCTTCGGCAAAAGTTATCGAAAGAGCAAAAAATCATCAAATTCCAGTTGAAATCTTCTCAAAAAGCGAACTTTTAGAGCGAAACGTCTTACAAAAAATACAAGAAATCGACCCGGATCTGATAGTTCTTGCTGGTTTTTTATTGAAATTCCCCGAAAATATAATCGAGAATTATCCTAATAAAATAATCAACATCCATCCGGCACTTTTACCTAATTATGGAGGCAAAGGAATGTACGGAATGCACATACACAGAGCTGTAGTCGAGAATAAAGAGAAAGAAACCGGAATCTCCATTCATTTTGTAAATGAAAATTATGACGAAGGCGGTATCATTTTTCAGAAAAATGTAGCCTTAACAGATCAGGACACCGCAGAAACAGTGGCCGAAAAGATTCATGAACTGGAACAAAAGTACTTTCCGGAAATTATTTCAAGATTATTAGAAGATTAAACTTAAAAAATTCCAAAATTTAAATCCCAAATTCCAATTTTAGATAAATTTAAAAAAATCTAAAATCTGAATTCTACAATCTAAAATAATGAATCACGAAGTACATATATATACTGATGGCGCTGCAAAAGGAAATCCCGGAAATGGAGGTTATGGCGTAGTGATGGAATTGGTTGGAACTCCACATAAAAAAGAATTCTACGAAGGCTTCCGTCTTACTACTAATAATAGAATGGAACTTCTTGCTGTAATTGTAGGTCTTGAAAAACTAAAAAAACCAAACATGAAGGTTTTGGTTGTTTCAGATTCTAAATATGTAATTGATTCTGTTGTAAAAAAATGGGTCTTTGGCTGGGAGAAAAAAGGATATACCGGCAAAAAAAACCCTGATTTATGGAAACGTTTTTTAATCATCTATCGCAAACACCAAGTCGATTTTAAATGGATTAAAGGTCACAACAATCATCCGCAAAACGAACGTTGCGACGAATTGGCCGTTATGGCATCCATGCAGAAAAATCTTTCTGTTGATGTTTATTACGAAACCATCGGGTCAAAATCATAAAAAAACGTACCAGGAATATTATTTTCCTGATACGTTATTATTAAGACACTAATGCAAAAGATTTTTATTCTTCTTTATCTAAATCTTTTGCAGTTCTAAATCCAGCCAAAAGACCTACTCCGGCCATAATAAAAATAATAGACGGATAAACCGCTCCATCATTTAATGAAGTGTAAGTTGTGATTAATAAAGCGATAAATATTCCAACACCGCTTCCTATCAATAAAAAGGCAAAGTTTACTACAAATACTTTCCATGCCGAAAATCCTTTTCCTGTTCCTTTAAGAAAAATACTTGCGTCAACTCCTTTTTCTATAAGCGCTAAACGCTCTCTGTTTCTTGTTGAAAAAATTAGATAAACAATTCCGAAAATCATCAGAAACATACTAATTGGTACTAAAATGCCTGGTCCTCCCATAATGATATATTTTTTTAATTAATTGATTGATACTCCATATGACGACAGCTTTTAAATTCAGGTTACAGCTTTTTTAAAAAAAATTAAAAAAAAATTAAAAAATTCCAAATTCCAAAGCTTTGGAAAACCCCAAGCTCAAAACTTCGGGATAAATTCCAAAAAAACTACTGATTTTCAATTAACTTTGATTTGTATATCTCGTCCATAATCTTTGTCAAAGTTTTAAACTTTGACAAAGATCTACACTTATATATAGATTGGAATTTGGGATTTAAAAAAATTGGAGTTTTCTAAAATTTTGGAATTTAAAAAATTTGGAATTTTCTTCCTTTTTCTTGTAACCTAAATACAAAACATATCGTCCTATATAATATGAGTACAATAAATGATCAACATTATATCGATAAAATTTTGCAGGGAGAAACCAATGCGTTTGCCGTGCTGGTAGACCGTTATAAGGATATGATCTTTTCATTGGCTCTAAAAATGATTAAAAACAGAGAAGAAGCTGAAGAAGTTGCACAAGATACTTTTATCAAAGTTTACAATTCGTTGGGCAAGTTTAAAGGCGATTCAAAATTTTCTACCTGGATTTATAAAATAGCTTATAATAGTTGTTTAGATTGTTTAAAGAAAAATAAAAAAGAAAACCTTAATATATCAATAGACGAATTTTCGTCACATTTGATTAAAACAATGGACACTGCTTTAAGCGCTTTAGAAGATAAAGAACGAAAGCAAACGATTCAGAATTGTCTAAATTTATTACCGAGTGATGAGAATTTCTTGCTCACTTTATTTTATTTTGAAGATCAGAGTTTAGAAGAAATTGGAAAAATAATGAGCATTACAGCAAACAATGTAAAAGTAAAATTGTTTAGAAGCCGACAAAAATTAGCTGTAATTTTGAAAAAGCAATTAGAACCAGAAATAGTAGCGTGTTATGAAAGAGAGCGATAAAAATATAGAAAACCTTATTGATAAAATGATGGCCGAAAACACTTTGGAGTCGCCATCTATTGACTTTACTTCAAAAATAATGTCTCAGGTTTTAGCGGCCGAAGAAAGAAAAATAAAAGCATACAAACCTTTAATTTCT
The DNA here is from genome assembly GCF_020991455.1 of Flavobacterium sp. JAS. Taxonomy (GTDB): domain Bacteria; phylum Bacteroidota; class Bacteroidia; order Flavobacteriales; family Flavobacteriaceae; genus Flavobacterium. Next base: position 298,373 of record NZ_JAJMOX010000004.1, on the reverse strand, counting down.
AAATCAACATGGATATTTATTGGTATAAGTTTAGTTGCTTTAACTGCTTATGCTATTTATTCAAATAATGATATTTCTAATTTTGAAATAGCCAAAACATATTCAGATAAAGCTTCTGCTCTATTTTCCGGAATTCATTTTTCTAAAAATATATTGTACGCTCTTTTAATCGTTCCATTCATGATTTTGATTCAAATTGGATTATTGAAGAATTATTTTGACAAGAAGTATGAGTTGTAAAATTTTATTTGAATGAATCTTCTCTTTTCGTAATATAATCGATTCCTAAATAACAATCAGAACTGATATCATATCTGTTTTTAAACAAAATGTATGTTATAGTTAAGTATTCACCGTCTTTTATATTTGCTCGATTAATAGCCAATTTCTTTGAGTCCGTTTCTTTTGAATATTTTTTTAGAAACTTATCAAATCCTAAATCTGAATATTCCTTTTCTATTTTTGAATTTAATTTAAACCGCTTGGGATAATTTACGTGTTTAAACACCTTTTTTTCTATAATAATAAGGCCATCATTCAAAACCGCATTTAAAAAAGATTTGAAAGATTGAAATGCATTAGAATATGACTGTTTGTAAATATCAAGTAAATAATCACTACTTGTTAAAAGAATCTCATTACTATCAGTCTTAATAAACAAAGCTAAAAATGTTACCGGTGGAGGTGGTAATCTTACTAATCCACCATCCTGAACTTCTCCACGATCAGCCAATACAGCAATCATTCCTTCAGAAAAATTAGGCTTTTCCTTTTCACATGAAATAAAAAAACAAAACAATATTAATGCAATAGAAATTTTCTTCATAAATCAGATTTGATATTTAAACAAATCTAACAAAAAGATTCAAAGCTTTTTTTGAAAATAAACCTTGCATTTTAAATCCGGAAAACATATTTTAATCTCTTCAAATATTGAAGTATAATTCTCTCATTTACAATAGTTTTAACCCCGAAAACGATATTATTTTTTTATGAAAATTTTGAGAACTTAAACCGTTGCAATATTGCAACTTATGAAGTATCTTTGCACCCTAATTCGAAATTCATAAAATGAATAAATTATTGATTGTTGGAACAGTTGCTTTCGACGCGATTGAAACTCCTTTCGGAAAAACAGATAAAATATTAGGTGGTGCTGCAACGTACATTGGTTTATCAGCGTCATTTTTTAACTTACAATCGGCCATTGTTTCTGTAGTTGGTGACGATTTTCCTCAAGAACATTTAGATCTTTTAACTTCAAAAAATATTGATATCTCTGGTATCGAAATTGTAAAAGGCGGAAAAACCTTTTTCTGGAGCGGTTTATACCACAACGATCTAAACTCTAGAGACACTCTTGTAACTGAACTAAATGTTTTGGCTGACTTTCAACCAAAAGTTCCTCAAAACTATAAAGATGCTGATGTTGTGATGCTAGGAAACTTACATCCTTTAGTACAAAGCAGCGTTTTAGATCAAATGGAAAAGAAACCAAAATTAGTTGTTTTAGATACAATGAACTTTTGGATGGATTGCGCTTTACCTGAATTATTAGACGTAATTAAACGTGTAGACGTTATTACAATCAATGACGAAGAAGCAAGACAACTTTCTGGAGAATATTCATTAGTAAAAGCGGCTAACAAAATCCAGGAATTGGGACCAAAATATGTGGTGATCAAAAAAGGAGAACATGGAGCACTTTTATTCCACAATAGAGAAGTGTTTTTTGCACCAGCTTTACCATTAGAAGATGTTTTTGATCCAACAGGAGCAGGAGACACTTTTGCAGGTGGTTTTTCAGGATTCATTGCACAAAGCGAAAACATCTCTTTTAATAACATGAAAAATGCAATTATTTACGGTTCGAATTTAGCTTCATTTTGTGTGGAGAAATTTGGAACTGAAAGGATGGAAACATTAAGCAAAGCAGAAGTAGCGATTCGATTACAACAATTTAAGTCGTTAACTCAGTTTGACATAGAAATATAATGCCCAAAAGCCTCGGATAATAACGGGGCTTTTTTATTACGTTAATACACACAACTTACAACAACACAAAATACAAAACACAATGAGCGACGCTTTAAAACACGAATGTGGTATAGCCTTAGTTAGACTTCTTAAACCGCTTGAATATTACAAAGAAAAATACGGAACTGCTTTTTACGGGATACAAAAAATGTATCTAATGATGGAGAAGCAACACAACCGTGGACAAGACGGAGCAGGTTTTGCCAGCATTAAATTAGATGTTGAACCTGGAGAACGTTATATCAGCAGAGTTCGTTCAAATCACGCACAACCTATACAAGACGTTTTTAAACAAATCAATGAGCGTATCAACGAAGAGATGACTTCACATCCTGAATACGCAAATGATGTTGCTAAACAAAAAGCAAACATTCCTTATATAGGAGAATTATTTTTAGGACACGTTCGTTACGGGACTTTCGGAAAAAACAGCATCGAAAGCGTACATCCATTTTTACGTCAAAGTAACTGGATGCACCGTAATTTAATTTTGGCTGGTAACTTTAACATGACGAATGTTAAAGAGCTTTTCGAAAACTTAGTTGAGCTTGGACAACATCCAAAAGAAATGGCCGACACTGTTACCGTAATGGAAAAAATTGGTCACTTCTTAGACAAAGAGGTAATGCAACTTTACCAGGACTGCAAACAAGAAGGTTATTCTAAAAGAGAAGCTTCTCCGGTAATTGCAGACCGATTGGATATTGCAAAAATATTAGCCCGTTCAGCAAAAAATCTTGATGGTGGTTACGCAATGGCAGGATTATTAGGTCATGGAGACGCATTTGTTTTTAGAGATCCTGCAGGAATTCGTCCGGCTTATTTCTATCAGGATGACGAAGTTGTCGTTGTAGCTTCTGAAAGACCTGTTATTCAAACTGTATTTAATGTACCTTTTGAAAGTGTTCAGGAAATCGAACCAGGAAACGCTTTGATTATCAAGAAAAGCGGAAAGGTTTCTATGGAACAAATCTTAGAACCAACTGTTAAGAAAGCTTGTTCTTTTGAAAGAATTTATTTCTCTAGAGGAAGTGATGCTGAAATCTATCAAGAGCGTAAAAACTTAGGAAAATTAATTCTTCCTGCGGTTCTTGAATCAATTGATAGTGACACTGATAACACTGTTTTCTCTTATATCCCAAATACAGCCGAAACTTCATTTTATGGTTTAGTTGAAGCTGCTCAGGATTTCTTAAATCAGAGAAAAAACAATTATATTTTAGCTAATAGAAATACACTTACAACTGAAACTTTACAGGAATTATTAGCTGTAAAAATTCGTACTGAGAAAGTTGCTATTAAAGATGCTAAACTTAGAACCTTCATTACCGAAGACAGCAGCCGTGACGATTTAGTTGCTCACGTTTACGATGTTACTTATGGAGTAATTAAACCAACTGACAATCTGGTTATTATCGACGATAGTATTGTTCGTGGTACTACACTTAAAATGAGTATCATTAAAATGATGGATCGTTTAAAACCTAAGCGTATCGTTATCGTTTCATCGGCACCACAAATTCGTTACCCTGATTGTTACGGAATTGATATGGCGAAGCTTGAAGGTCTTGTTGCTTTTAGAGCAGCTTTGGCTTTATTAAAAGAAAGAAATTTGTATCATATCGTAGACGAAGTTTATGCTAAATGTAAAGCTCAGGAAAACTACGTTGATACCGATGTAGTAAATTATGTTACAGCTATCTACGACCAGTTTACTCCTGAAGAAGTTTCAGATAAAATTGCAGAAATGTTGAGCTCTCCGGAAATCAATGCCGAAGTAAAAATTATTTTCCAAAAAGTAGAAGATTTACACGTAGCATGTCCTAAAAATTTAGGTGATTGGTACTTTACAGGTGACTACCCTACTCCTGGTGGAAATCGTGTTGTAAACAGAGCTTTTATGAATTTTTACGAAGGAAAAGACGCTAGAGCTTATTAAAAATATATTAACAAAAGGTTAATTTGTGCATTTCATCGGTTTTTTTTGCCGTTCATCCTGTTTGTTTGGTAAAATTGAAAAGCTACAATACTTTTGGAAGACCATAACATTAGTAGGTTAAGTTTATGGTAGATTTGGGGCAAAAAGGGTGGAAGTGATTCCACCTTTTTTATTGGAATAAAGTCAAGTATTTCTACCACAAGAAATTATAGCACCAAATAAGAAATTACATTCCATTAATCGGATATATTTACCATTCGTCTGAAAAGTTTTTTTCATAGAAATACCTGCCATACATTTACTGAACCATAACATTAGTAGGTTAAGTTTATGGTAGATTTGGGGCAAAAAAGGCGGAAGAGATTCCGCCTTTTTTATTGGAGTAAAGTCTCGACTGAAAAAGAAGCAAGAGTGCAGAAGAAAGACTATAGAATACAAGTTGATAAAAAAAATAAAGCAAAAAAAAGACGAATAACCGTTAGGCTATTCGTCTTTTTTCTTTACTCTTTCTTCTATTTTCTTCTTACTTATCTAAAGCAAATCTTCTAGCAACTTCTGTCCAGTTAATTACACTGAAGAAAGCTTCAATATAATCTGGTCTTCTGTTTTGGTAGTTTAAATAGTAAGCATGCTCCCAAACATCCATTCCTAAGATTGGAGTACCACCGTTACCAGCAACTTCTGGCATTAATGGATTATCCTGATTTGGAGTACCTACAACTTCTAGTTTACCACCTTTTTGTACTGTTAACCAAGCCCATCCTGAACCGAATTGTGTTGCACCAGCTTTAGCAAATTTTGCTTTAAACTCATCAAAAGTTCCAAAAGAAGCTTCGATTGCAGCTAATAAATCACCTGTTGGTAATCCACCACCGTTTGGAGACATTACAGTCCAGAATAAATTGTGGTTGTAGAAACCTCCACCATTGTTACGAACTGCTGCGTTTGATTTATCTAAGTTAATTAAGATATTTTCAATTGTTTTTCCTTCTAAATCTGTTCCTGCAATTGCAGCGTTTAGATTTGTTGTATATGCATTGTGGTGTTTTGTATAATGGATTTCCATTGTACGAGCATCGATATGTGGTTCTAATGCATCATATGCATAAGGTAATTGTGGTAATTCAAAAGCCATGATATTAGGATTTTATGGTTTATAATAATTTATTCCAAATTTAAACATTTAACTTTGGAATAGAAAATAGTATTTCGTTATTATTGAATTTAATTAATTGATAATTTATTTTTTTAAAACTTAAATACCTGTAAATCTTTATTTTCCGTTAAAAGTTGTCATTGTATTTTCTAATCCGGCCGTTCCAAAAGATTTAATAATTTCTGAAGCGACTTCTAAACGTTCCGGTAATTTTGCTTTTTCTTCTTCATCCCAATCTCCTAAAACGTAATCGACTTGCTGCCCTTTTTTGAACTGATCGCTGATACCAAATCTAAAACGTGTGTATTGCTGTGTATTCAAAACCAAATTGATATTTTTAAGTCCGTTATGACCTCCGTCGCTTCCTTTTGGTTTGATTCTGATGGTTCCGAATGAAAGGTTTAAATCATCTGTAATAACCAAAATATTCTCTAACGGAATGTTTTCTTTGTCCATCCAGTATTTAACGGCTTTACCGCTTAAATTCATGTATGTGTTTGGTTTTAAAAGAAAAAAGCTTCTTCCTTTAAACTTATATTCGGCTAAAGCACCAAGCTTTACGGTTTCGAATGAAAGCCCTTCTTTTCTAGCCAAAAAATCCAGGACTTTGAATCCTATATTATGTCTTGTATTTACGTATTCGGCACCAATATTACCAAGTCCTACGATTAAATATTTTTTACTCACGCTTTTAATATTGTTTTTTGGGTGTTCGTGAACCTCCGGTTTCATATTGTCTATGTTCTCTTCTTTTTGTGGTGATGAAAACAGTTTTGTTATCCATTTTATCATGTCTGCAAAAATAGGGTTAATTTGGTAATTAGAAAATGTGTCAATTAGATAATTTGATAATTAGGAAATGCGGCAATTAGATAATGGTACGCGGATGACACGGATTTAAACGGATTTATGCTGATTTTTTTGTTTTACACTTCTAATATGCTCATTTTAGATTAAAAGTATTTCCTTTACCCCTTTGCAGCTTTGCCTCTTTGAACCTTTTTTAAATTATAAAAACTAAATCTCTGGCTAGCCCTGACAGAAGCGGTATCCTTTTTCTGGCTTCTTTAGCCAGGAAAAGATATAGCGGATGGCAGGAAAGTCTGGTCTTGAAGAAACCGGAAATTTCTGCTCCTGAAAAATTTAAAAATTAGATAATGTGGCAATTAGATAATTTATCTTAACCGGAAAGGGCTTCGACTCCGCTCAGCCTGACACAACATAGAAAACTTAGAACCTTAGTATCTTAGCAACTTAGAATCTTTTTCAAAAAAAAAAGCACCAATCTTTCGATTGATGCTTTGATATTTGATTTGAAAAAAATTATTTTTTCTTTCCTTTTGCAGGAGCTTTTGCAGCTTTTGCAGCTTCTTGAGCAGCTTTCATAGCAGCACGAGAGATTCTTACCTGAGCAACAACTGTGTTCTCTGGGTGCATAACTTTGTATTCTGGAGCACCAACTTTAGTAACATATAATTTGTTACCCATTTCAAGTGGAGTAATGTCAGCCTCAACAAAATCAGGAAGATCTTTAGGTAAAGCTTTAACTTTTAATTTACGTGTGTTTAAACGTAAAACACCACCTGCAAGAACACCTTTAGATGTACCAACGATTTTTACAGGAACTTCCATTGTGATTTCTTTATCATCAAATAATTGGAAGAAGTCAATGTGTAAAATTTTGTCAGATACTGGGTGAACCTGAATGTCTTGCAAAATTGCATTAAATGATTTTCCTTTTCCAAGCTCAATCACAACTGTGTGTGCGTTTGGAGTGTAAACCAAGTTTTTGAACGCTGCAGCGTCTGCTGAGAAGTGTACTGCCTGATTTCCTCCGTATAACACGCAAGGAACCGCTCCAGCATTACGTAAGGCTTTAGTTGACACTTTGCCCACGCTTTCTCTTTCTGATCCTTTAATTGTAATCGATTTCATTGTAAAAAAAATATAGTTATTAATAAATATTCTTGTTTGCTATAAGCTTTAGGCACTAGGCTTTAGGCTTTCTTTCGCAATAAATTTATTGACTTTTTTTAATGCTTAAAGCTTACAGCCTATAGCATATTGCCATTTATTACATTATAAATTTTCCACTGATGGAATTGTTGTGGTGCACCATGTGCATAACTTCGGCAAAAAGTGGTGCACAACTCACTACTTTAATTTTCTTTGATTCTCTCTTTAACGGAATAGAATCGGTAACGATTAACTCGCTTAATTTTGAGTTTTCAATTTTTTCGTAGGCATTACCAGATAAAATGGCGTGTGTACAAATTGCTCTAACGCTTAATGCTCCTTTTTCGATCATTAAATCTGCTGCTTTCGCTAATGTTCCGCCCGTATCGATCATGTCGTCTACTAATATTACGTTACGACCTTTTACTTCACCAATTAGCTCCATAGTGTCGATAACGTTGGCTGCTTTTCTTTGTTTGTAACAGATTACTACATCTGATTCCAAGAACTTAGAGTAAGCATATGCTCTTTTTGAACCTCCCATATCCGGAGATGCAATTGTTAGATTCTCTAATTTCAAACTTTCTACGTATGGTAAAAAGATTGTAGATGCAAATAAATGATCTACTGGTTTTTCGAAAAAACCCTGAATTTGATCTGCATGCAAATCCATTGTCATTACTCTTGTCGCTCCAGCAGCATCTAATAAATTAGCTACTAATTTTGCTCCAATCGGAACTCTTGGTTTGTCTTTTCTATCCTGTCTTGCCCAACCAAAATAAGGCATAACAGCTGTAATATGTCTTGCTGATGCACGTTTTGCTGCGTCAATCATTAGCAACAATTCCATCAAATTATCAGCAGTTGGAAAAGTCGAACACACGATAAAAACGCGTAATCCTCTTATTGATTCTTCGTAAGATGGCTGAAATTCTCCATCGCTATACGTTGACATCGTTACTTTCCCTAACGGAATTCCGTATTGTTCTGCAATTTTTTCTGCAAGATAAACACTTTGTGAACAAGCAAAAATTTTAGCTTCTGGTTCTAGGTGCGACATTATAATTTGTTGTTTTTGCTCCGCTGCGCTCTACACGATTCGGCTTTACAATTTTAAGCAAAGCAAGACCAGTATAAATGCCTCGGGTGTAGTTAGTTGTGTGTGCTTCGTTTTAACGAGGTGCAAATTTAGAAAATTTATTGGACACTGAAAGGAAAAATTTAAGTATTTTTAGTAGATCATTTAATTTTATTTTTTACATTTGCACCGTGTTAAAGAAATAAGCACAGTTATGGCATCATAATTAACTTATTTTATTGCGTTGAAATGATTGATTTATTTGATTATTTTTTCGTTTGCTAAGGCCCGGATGGCGGAATTGGTAGACGCGCTGGTCTCAAACACCTGTGGGAAACCGTGCCGGTTCGACTCCGGCTCCGGGTACAAAAACCTCTTCTTAACGGAAGAGGTTTTTTTGGTTTTATACTTCTTTTTACCATAATAAGTTCTATAAGTAAATTAAGTTGCGTTTATTAAATAAACTTATATAATTCATACGGTTCAAACCTCACAACTCGCCTCATGCAAAACAGGAAAATTGCACGAATTAGCAATAAAGCATAATTGATTTGCTTTTTTATGAAGCTCAATCGCTAATTCAATTTTATCTGAATTTGAAATTTTTACTCTCGGATTTAGTCGAACTTCTGTAAAACGTCCGCTTCCATCTGGAGAAACTTCTAGCGTTGCTTCTGCATTATCTGAATATTCTAAAACTTCTATTCCGTTTTGAGAACAGACATATAGATATGACATCATATGGCACGAAACCAAACTGCTCAACAGTAAATCTTCGGGATTGTATAATTCCGGATCACCTTTGAAAGCTTTTGCAGCTGACACATTTAAAACAGGTTTTCCTTCAATTTTGATTTGATGGCTTTTATTATAAAATCTTTTCGTTGAATCTTCTTGAATTTGATTCGAAGTCCAATTTACTTCCGCTTTAAAAAGATGTCTCATTTTTTCTTTTATTTTCTATTGCGAAGTTAAGACTTTATACACATATCTATTTAGTCTCGCAAAGTCGCCAAGTCGCAAAATTTTGAACAATCTTTGTCGAGTTACTTGCGGAGATTTCTCCTTCGTCGAAATGACAAAAATGAGGAAATCAATTCGTAAAAATTAGTGGCAAACTTAAATTCATAAAAAAACCTCGAAAGTACTCCTTTCGAGGTTTCTTAGAGAATTACTAAAATTACCAAACAAATTCTAAAACTATTTTTTTACTGAGAATTTAAAAACAGTTTTAGTCTTATATTTTTCTCCCGGGTTTAAAACCGTTGTTGGGAAGTCTTTCTGATTTGGAGAATCCGGATAATGTTCTGTTTCTAAACATAATCCAGTTCTGTGTGCATATGTTTTTCCATCACGAGTTGGTAAAGTTCCGTCAAGGAAATTTCCTGAGTAAAACTGAATTCCAGGTTCGTCAGTTGTCATTTCCATAACTCTTCCGCTGGCTGCGTGATATACTTTTGCAATGATTGTTTTTCCTTTTTCAGGATTGTTCAATACCCAGCAATGATCGTAACCTTTTCCTCTTTCTAATTGTTCGTTTTTCACTTCGATATCTTTTCCAATTAATTTTGGTGTTCTAAAATCGAAAGGCGTATTAGCAACATCTTCTAATTTTCCTGTTGGAATTAAAGTCGCATCAACTGGAACCAATTTATCAGCATTTAAAGTCAATTCGTGATCTAAGATTGTTTTTGTAAAATCTCCCGATAAATTGAAATATGAATGTTGCGTTAGATTCACTACTGTTTTCTTATCTGTAGTTGCTTCATACAATACTTCTAACTGATTATCATTTGTCAATGTATACGTTACAAAAACCTGAAGATTTCCAGGATATCCTTCTTCCATATCTTTACTTAAGTAAGATAATTTCAATGTAGCAGCTGTTCCTGATTTAACCTCATCGGCTTTCCAAACAACGTTAAAATATCCTTGCGGACCTCCGTGCAAAGCATTTGGAGCATTATTGATTGCTAATTGATATTCTTTTCCGTCCAAAGAGAATTTTCCTTTAGCAATTCGGTTTCCGTATCTTCCAATTAAAGCTCCAAAGAATGGATTTTCTTTTTCGTATTGTGCCAAAGAATTAAATCCGATAACCACATTTTCAGAAACACCTTCTTTATTAGGTACTTTCAAATCTGTAATTCTTCCACCAAAAGTGATGATGCCAACTTCCATCCCATTTTGGTTTTTCAATTTATAACTGTCTACTTTTTCTCCTTTAGCAGTTGTTCCGTAAGAAGATTTTTCGATTGTAACCGTAGCTTTTTCATTCGAAGAAACTGTTGTAGCATCCATTTTTTTATCGTTTTTGCATTGAACTGAAAGTGTAGCCAAACTCATTAAGCTAATTCCAAAAAGGCAACGTTTTAATACATTCATAAATGATATTTTTTGGTTTGTAAAAGTTAAATGTTAGAAGTAAAATGTTAGATGTGAAATTTAATCATTTTAAAAATGTAAAAATTACCTTTTTAAGTTTTTTCACATTTTATATCTTACAAATTACATTTTACTGCCTTACAGGCCGTGTTGAAACAAATGATAATACGCTTCATTGGCATTGATCTTATCTTTAAAGTCTCTTACCGTAGTTTTCTCGTCAATCACCAATAATTCGATTCCGGCGATATCCGCAAGATCTTCCATATATTCTGTTGTAATTGCCTGGCTATATACGGTATGATGCGCTCCTCCTGCAAGAATCCAGGCTGTTGCTGCGATATCAAGATTTGGTTTACAATCCCATAAAACTCTCGCAACCGGTAATTTTGGTAAATCTGCCATTGGTTTAACCGCTTCAACTTCGTTCACGATCAAACGGAAACGATTCCCCATATCAATCAATGAAACATTTATAGCAGCTCCCGCAGGCGAATTAAACACCAAACGAGCAGGATCTTCTTTTCCTCCAATTCCTAACGGATGTACTTCGCATGAAGGTTTTGCATCTGCAATTGATGGGCAAATTTCTAACATGTGTGATCCTAAAACATAAGATTTTTGTGGTGTAAAATGATAAGTATAATCTTCCATGAAAGAAGTTCCTCCTTCAAGACCTACGTTCATCACTTTCAAAGCACGAACCATTGCAGCGGTTTTCCAATCTCCTTCTCCACCAAAACCATAACCATCGGCCATTAATCTTTGTGTTGCAATTCCAGGAAGTTGTTTCCAAACTCCAAGATTTTCAAACGTATCTGTAAAAGCTCCAAAACCTCCTTCTTCAAGGAAAGCTCTTAACCCTAATTCTATTTTTGCTGCTTCAACTAGTGAACTTCTTTGTGCTCCGCCTTCTTTTAATGAATCGGTTAGAGAATAAGAAGATTCATAAACAGCCAATAAATCATTTAATTGTTGGTCTGTAACTTTCTCAATATGTTTGGTCACATCTGATGAATCATATCCGTTTACCGACATTCCGAAACGAATTTGAGCCTCAACTTTATCACCTTCTGTAACGGCAACTTCACGCATATTGTCTCCAATACGAGCCACTTTTAAATTTTGAAGTTCGTCCCAACCTAAAGCTACTCTTGTCCAAACTCCAAGTTTGTTTAAAACACGAGGATCTTCCCAATGTCCCACAACTACTTTACGTTTTTTACGCATTCTGGACATGATAAAACCAAACTCACGATCTCCGTGTGCCGATTGATTCAGGTTCATGAAATCCATGTCGATTGTTCCCCACGGAATTTCAGCGTTGTATTGTGTGTGTAAATGACATAATGGTTTCTTTAGAATACTCAATCCTCCAATCCACATTTTTGCTGGAGAGAAAGTATGCATCCAAGCAATAATTCCGATACAGTTTTTAGCTGAGTTCGCCTCTAAACATAAATCTAAAATTTGCTTAGGCGATTTTAAAGTGTCTTTGCAAACTATTTTTACCGGTATTTGTGATGAAGCATCCAAACCTTTTGCCATAATTGCAGCATGTTCCGCCACTAATTTTAAAGTTTCCGGTCCGTATAATTCCTGGCTTCCTACTACAAACCATACTTCTTTTTGAGATATATCTATCATTTCTTATTTTGTTTCAAGTTTTCTTTGTTTCAAGTTTCAAGTTTTGAAATCGTCGAAAATCTTTGTTATCAATTATTTTGTTATTTTTTGTTTCAAGTTTTCTTTATTTCAGGTTTCAAGTTTCACGTTCCAATAACTTGAAACAAAAAAAACCTGAAACCTGAAACTTTTTCCTACTGTCCGTAATACGAATCTTTTCCGTGCTTGCGGTTGTAATGTTTCTTTATTAAGGAATCTTTTAATCTTGGTGCATTTGGATTTATTTGTAAAGTCAGATACGCCATTTCAGCAACGACTTCTAAAACCTTACTGTTATAAACTGCTTTGGCGGCGTTTTTTCCCCAGGCGAATGGACCGTGATTTCCAATCAAAACCATTTCTACTTCTTCGTACGAAAGATTTTTTTCCTTGAAGCAATCCAAAATCTGAATTCCCGTATTATGTTCGTAGTTTCCTTCGATAAGAGAATCTGCCATCGGTGACGCACACGGAATATCAGCTGTTAAATGATCTGCATGCGTGGTTCCAAAGATTGGAATATCACGTTGCGATTGTGCCCAAGCAACTGAATAAGTTGCATGTGTATGAGCAACTCCGCCAATATTTGGCCAGTTTTTATATAAGTATGCGTGTGTTTTTGTGTCCGATGACGGACGCATAGAACCTTCGATAATATTATTGTCAAAATCAACAATCACAATATCTTCAGGTTTTAAATCTTCGTACGGAACGCCACTTGGTTTAATGGCAAAAACACCATTTTTTCTATCTACAGCACTTACATTCCCGAAGGTATATACAACCAAATTCAATGCGTTCAATTGCATATTGGCTTCGTAACATTCCTGTTTTAAATCTTTATAAAGAGAGCTCATGTTGCGATATTTTAATAGTTGGATCTTCAAAAGCACTTAATTGATCGTACGCCAATAACAGTTTATGATAGGCGGAAACTTTGTCTAATTGAGGAAAATATTCTCCGTCGAAATCGCTTCCTATTTTTTGACTTGCTTCGATTACATTCGGATAAATTCCCGCTGCAACTGCTGCATAAATCGCTGCTCCTAAAGCCGGAGTTTGGTCTGAAGCTGCAATTTTAATTGGCTTGTTTAAAACATTTGCCAAAGTCTGCATGATAAAAGGCGATTTTCTCGCAACACCACCAATCCCGATTACGCTGTCAATTTTTACACCTTCTTCTTCAAAACGATCTACAATTTTTTTTGCTCCAAAACAAATAGCATTTACCAAAGCTTTAAAAATATGAGGTGCTTTTGTTCCTAAAGATAAATTTGAAATCGCGCTTTTTAATTCCTGATTGGCATCCGGAGTTCTGCGTCCGTTGATCCAGTCTAAAGCAATTGGAAGACTTTCTGAAACTGGAATTTTCTCTGCTTCTTTTGTCAATTCCACAATTAATTTATCGCTGAATTCTTCTCTTAATTGTTCTTTTTGAGTTTCATTTAAAACCATCGAAGCAGTTAATAAATGATCTGTTGGCCAAAGCAATAATTCTTTGTACCAAGCCAATAAATCTCCAAAAGCAGATTGTCCAGCCTCTAAACCAATATAACCCGGAATCACAGATCCGTCAACTTGTCCGCAGATTCCACGAACGGTTTTAGTTCCTACTTCTTCTTTTGAACCTACAAGAATATCACAGGTTGAAGTTCCCATAACACGAACCAAAGTATTCTCTCCAATTTTTGCTCCAACCGCTCCCGAATGTGCATCGAAAGTTCCAACCGCTACAACTGTATCTGTAGAAAGTCCTAAACGATCTGCCCATTCTTTGCTTAAATTTCCGGCAACTAAATCTGATGTATAGGTTTCGTCATATAAATTACCACGAAGTGTTGCCAAATACGGATGTAATTTTTCTAAGAATTCAACTGGAGGAAGTCCGTTCCAGTCTTCGTGCCACATTGCTTTGTGTCCAGCGGCACAACGGCTTCTTTTGAATGTTTTTAAATCTTTATCTTCAATCAATAAATACGTCATTAAATCGCAGTGTTCCATCCAGGTGTGCGCTGCATTTCGAACCGCTTCATCTTCTCTGGCAATGTGCAGAATTTTTGCCCAAAACCATTCTGATGAATAAATTCCGCCTACATATTTGGTTACGTTTTCTCCGCCCCAGCTTACTGCCAGTTCGTTGATTTCGTTTGCTTCATTTATAGAAGTATGATCTTTCCAAAGTACCATCATCGCATTCGGATTTTCCTCAAAACCTTTTGTCAAAGCAAGCGGAATTCCGTCTTTCGTTACAGGCACAGGTGAAGATCCCGTTGTATCAATACAAATTCCACGAACTTGCGAAGGATCAACTTTACTTTCTTTTATAACCGTTTGAATGGTGATTTCTAAACCTTCAATATGGTCTAATGGATGTTGACGAAATTGATTGATCGATGCGTCACAATATTGCTTGTTTTTCCATCTTTTATAATGAGAAACATTCGATGCCAGTTCTTGCCCATTTTCAGTATCAATCAGCATCGCTCGAACAGAATCTGTTCCGTAATCCAATCCTATAACGTAATTTTTCATTCGAAATTCATTTTATAATAATGACAAATATAAATATAAATAATTTATAAGTGTATAAAAAACACTTAATAAAAATAAGGGCTGTAATTTTTACAAATAATGCATCAAAACAAGAGTTTAAGGTCAAAACAAAAAATAAACGTTGGTTTTACATTTATTCTGTTGCGATTATTTCAACTTAATTTTCAAAACCGTAACTGAGTAGGCTGGAAAATCATATTGAACTTTACTTCCACTTACTTTAAATTCGCTTTCTTTTGGGCTAATTTTAGTTGGAGCCTCAAAAGAATTCTCATCATTTATTCCGTCTCCTTTTAAAGTTATAGCTGTTCCTTTTGAATCTAATTTTGCTCCTTTTAAATCAATTGAAGCATTTTGAGACGTTGCTGCTGTGTTCACAATTTTCAGAATTACTTCTTTAGAATTCACATCTTTTACTGCCGATGCAAACAAATCATTTTGTCCTGTAACTGCTTTTCCGTCTTTTGTAATGTTGATTAAATCTGTTCCTTTATTGTTCGAGAATAACTTCTGAACATAATAATTTGGCGTTCCGTATGATTGTAAATTGTTAAACCAAATCATGTCCGGCGTCCATTGCCAACCTTCTACGTGAGCCAATAAAGGTGCGTAAGAAGTCAGGTGAACAACCTCAGCATTACGTTCCATTCCCGTCATAAAAGCCGCTTCTGAGAACGCACATTCCCAATTATTTTTATTATCCGGACTTGCAATCGCTACACTTTGAGCTGCATATTCTCCAGCAAAAATCTTTGGTCCTTTACGATCGTAATTATCGTAACGGGTTACATTTTTACGGAACCAAGCAGGATCTTTATAATAATGCTCATCAACAACTTCTGCGTTTAATTTTTTAAGTTCGGTCATACCGTAATCAAAATAATCTCCGTCAGGAAATGGTCCCGTTCCTGAAACAATAGTAATGTTTGGATATTTTGATTTGATAGCTTTTTGAAACACTTTGAAGCGCTCAATATAATCTGGCCCCCATTGCTCATTTCCAACGCCTATGAATTTTAAATTAAATGGTTTTGGATGTCCCATATCCGCTCTTACTTTTCCCCAAGCGGTATTTAAATCTCCATTTGCAAATTCAATTAAATCTAAAGCATCTTGCACATAAGGATCGATTTGATCCATCGGAACTAATTCTCCGGTGTTGAATTGACACGCCATTCCACAGCTTAAAATCGGTAACGGCGAAGCCCCAATATCTTCTGAAAGTTGAAAATATTCGAAGAATCCTAAACCAAAACTCTGGAAATAATCCGGTGCCAATTTGTGTGCAAACTCGGTATTCCAACGGTTAATCATCGTTTCTCTGTCTTCTACATTTCCAATCGATTTTTTCCATTGGTAACGTAATGCCAAAGTTTTTCCTTCAACAATACAACCTCCCGGAAAACGTAAAAATCCTGGTTTCAAATCGTATAATAATTGTACTAAATCAGCACGCATTCCGTTTTTTCTGCCTTTCCATGTATCTTCCGGAAACAACGAAATCACATCTAAATCTATAACTCCTGTTCCTTCAAAAGTGATTCTGATTTGTGCTTTTGCTTCGGTCGCAGTTGCGGTTAATTGTGCTGTATAATTCGTCCAGTCTTTTGCTGTTGGAACAATCGAAGTTTCTCCTAAAACCTTTTTATTTTTATCAATGAATTGGATTTTAATCTTCGAAATGTTTCCTGATATTTTTGAAGCTCTCAAAGACAAATTATAATGAAGATCTTTTTTGATTCCCATTCCTCTGAAACCTTCGTTGATCATTTCATAACCGCTTGCATCATTTACCGTAACGCGACAATAATTATGATTGGTTCCTTTCTGCGAATACTGAATAATATTGGCAATTCCGGATTGTAGATTTAATTTATGACGGTCGCTGTTTGGTTCGCTCCATCCCATCATTGGCGTTTCAAATTCAAACGATCTGTTCTTGATCATTTCGGCATACAAACCTCCATCGGCAGC
This sequence comes from Flavobacterium sp. JAS, assembly GCF_020991455.1. GTDB lineage: Bacteria > Bacteroidota > Bacteroidia > Flavobacteriales > Flavobacteriaceae > Flavobacterium. Next base: position 281,630 of record NZ_JAJMOX010000004.1, on the reverse strand, counting down.
AAAATTGATATCTTCAAAAAATACTCCATACATAGTCGGTTCGATTTTGGTCACTGTTTTTGCAACATCAACCTGAAGATTGTTTTTTTGTGCCGAAGCTAAAAAGCCGTTCAGCAATAAACCACAAAGGGTAATTTTGGTAATTAAATTGGACTTCATTTTTTTATAATTAATGTGTTTTTATGGCACGCGGATGACGCGGATAAAACGGATTTTTATTTTTTGTTTCACGCAGATTTTTGCAGATCTGAGCAGATTTTATTTTCTATACTTTGACTTTATTTTTTAAACACATAGAGACATAGCTTTGATTTCTTATAAAAGGCATTTCATTTTATTAAAAGTCACATAGCTATGTGTGCAAATCTAGATTTGTTTTTATACTCTTTTTATTCATTTTAAAATCTATGTTTCTATGTGTTTAAATATTTTTTCTCGCAGATTTGGCAGATTGAATAGATTTTTTCTAATCTTTAATCAGTCACTAAATCTTGATTCTTTCTTCTTGCCTCTATTTTCTTAATTCTTTACTCTCAATTCTTATAATCCAACCAAACTTTCATTTTCCCAACACCACGATTTGACCAGCTGTAATATGGAATTGCTTTAAATTTTGAATTTTCGATTACGTTTACACCTTGCAATAGATTTGCTTCTTTTTTTACTTTGAAAGTATCTCCGGCTGTTACATCTATTTTATCGAAATTGGTTTTGTTGTCGATTTCTTCTACGGCATAAACGATTGGGCCATATTCTAAAGAAACTTTATTTTTATTCGTTTCTACTTTAGCATTGGTTTGAACTTCCTGAACTTCCATTGGGAAATTAAGATTGATTTTATCTCCTTTTTTCCAATTTCTTGTAATGGTGAAATAACCATCTTGTGGCTGAATTTCTAAAGTTTCTCCGTTTAAATTAATGGTTGCTTTTTGAGTAGATGCTTTTTTATAAGAATATAAATCTCCCGGTAAAACCTCATTTCTTGCCCAACCCGGAACTCTGAGTTTAATCGTGAATTGGCTTTCTTTTTTCGGGTTAACCGAAAGAATTACTTTTCCATTCCAGGGATATCCGGTTTGTTGTGAGATTTGTAAATCGGTTTTTCCTAAGGTGAAAGAAGCGTTGCTTGAAGCGTATAAATTCACATACAAAACATCATTTGATTTCGAATAAATCAATCCCGGAATCGAAGGAATAAATCGGATTAAATTAGTCGGACAACAAGAACAATCAAACCAAGCCTGACGTGTACAAGATCCTCTGTTTGATTTAAAAACGCCATCAGATTCTAAGGCATTTGGATAGAAAAATTGTTTTCCGTCTAATGAAATTCCCGAGATTAATCCGTTGTACATCGTTCTTTCGATCACATCAAAATATTCTGATTTTCCGTATAAATTATGCAATCTGTGATTCCAATATACATCTCCAATTGCAGCGCAGGTTTCGTTGTAAGCCGTTAAGTTTGGTAATTCATAATTGTCTCCAAAAGCTTCTCCGTCGTGCCTCGAACCAATTCCGCCTGTGATATACATTTTTTTGTTTACCATATTATTCCATAAATTATTTACAGCATCCGTATAAGATTTGTCTTTTGTCATCGCAGCAATATCAGTCATTCCAGCGTACATATAAACGGCTCTTACGGCATGACCAACCACTTCATTTTGCTGTACCACCGGAATATGATCTTGTGCATATTCGCCATATAATTTATGATTGTTTGGATTTCCGCGATTGTCCAGAAAATATTTTGCTAGTTTTAGATAGTCTTCTTTTCCTGTAATTTGATATAATTTTATTAAACCCGTTTCTACAATTTGATGTCCCGGAACTCCTTTTACCTGACCTGGTTTATCACCAAAAGTTTTCACTAATAAGTCGGCATTTTTAATGGCGATATCAAGGAAATTTCTTTTCCCTGTAGCTTCAAAATGCACAACAGCAGCTTCAATTAAATGTCCTGAATTGTAGCATTCATGACTGATTTGTAGTGATTCCCAACGTTTTCCTTCGATAACCGGAACCCATGGTGCTGGCGGTTTTGCGGGATTTATAGTTCTCCACGTTGTAAGGTATCCGTCTTTTTCCTGACCAATTTTTACGATTGCAATCAACGAATCTAAAACGCGATCTAATCTTGGATTTGGTGCGCTGATTAAAGTATTCGAAGCGCCTTCGATAATCTTATAAACATCGGTATCATCAAAAGGCATTTCACCTCTTACTGTTCCTGTTTTTTGTTTTCCAGCAATCAAGAAATTCTCAAATCGACCTTCTTCATTACATTTTTGAATGGCGTATGCAATCGTAACTTCCTGTACTCTTTTGATAATAGGCAACCAGAAAGAATCCGTCAATTTTACATTTTGAATGTTTACGGGTTCAATTTGATAACCTGCTTTTAAGGCAGAAGTTTTGTCACTGGTTTGTACCACATTATTTTTGATTTCTTTACAGGAAATCAAAATCAAAAGTGACATACAAATCGTCAAAATATGGAAAGTGTATTTTTTCATTATATGGTTTATTCTATTTTAAAACGGGCCACAAATCATTGTCCCAAGTCATTTCTTTAACTACTAATCTTGGTGTTCCGTTTGTTTTCTTTTCGTAAGCGTGATAAAAAATATAATCTTTACCCTCAAATGTATAAGCGCTGTTATGGCCTACGCCAAAGTAATTTTCATCGCCCTGAACGACGATACTTCCTCCACCTTCTGTCAATAATTTTCCGTCTTTATCTACGTAAGGTCCTGTTACTTTTTTAGATCTTCCAACAACGACTTTATACGTGCTTTTTTCTCCGCGACAGCATAAATCCCAGGAAAGAAATTGATAATAATAGCCGTTTTTCTTAAAGATAAAAGGAGCTTCAAGTGCGCCATCTCCAGGATCTGAATCTGGTAATTCGAAGGTTCTTTTACGTTTTGAAATTGTATGCCATTCCTGAGGCTGAGCAATCGATTTTAAATCGGGATTTAGTTTTACCATTTTTAATCCTTCCCAAAAAGAACCAAATGATAACCAAGGTGTATTGTTTTCGTCGAAAATTAAATTCGGATCTATGGCGTTCCACATATCACGGTTGGGCTGCGATTGAATTACAATTCCCTGATCGACCCATTTGTAATTTTTGTCTTTTGGATCTAATGTTGTATTGGTCGCAACGCCAATTGCCGATGTATTTTTGGCGAAAGCCGAAACAGAATAATACAGATAATAAACATTGTTGTGCAACGAAATGTCCGGTGCCCAAATATGGTTTTTAAAATCGGCTGCAACGCCATCTGCCCACACTGGTTTTTCTTTGAAAATTTGTGGTTCTTTGTTCCAGTTTTTTAAATCTTTCGAACTAAAAACGCTGATTCCGTTTCCGGTGCAATACAAATAATAAGTGTCTTTTTGTTTGATGACAACGGGATCGTGAACAACAATTTCCTGCGCAAATGAAACCGAAGCTGTCAGCATCACTATTAGAGAAAGTACCTGTTTTATGTTTTTGTAAAACTTCATAAGTTGATGCTTTTTTTCACCATATAAGTGATGTAAGATAATTTAAGTTTGAACTGAAAACTGTTACTTTCTAAATCATATAAGTTTTTCCAACCCTGGTTTTAAATGAACTTATATAACTTATATGGTGAAAATTTGTTCTGTTATTTTGAAAACTACGACTGTAAACTATTTACTGAATTCCTTCAGATGTCATTACAACGCGTTTCATTGTTCCGTCTTTGTTATAATATAATTTGTCTACACAAACTGATCTTCTGAAACTTCCTCCGTGTGGAATTGACGCTCCGTTATGATAAATAAAATACGATTGTCCCTTAAAATCTATTATCGCCTGATGATTCGTATTACTGTTTCCTGCAATTTCATTCAAAATTCCTTTAAACTCCCAAGGACCAGTAATGGATTTACTCATGGCGTAGGCAATTTTTTCCGGAAACTCATAGGCGTATGATAAATAATACCAGTTTTTATGTTTATGAATCCAAGGTGCTTCGGTAAAATGTGGTAAATCGATGTGATGAATTGGACCATCAATTTGAGTCATATTTTCTTTTAATTTGGCATAATGACAAGCCGTATTTCCCCAAAATAAATAAGCTTGTCCATCCGTATCGATATAAACCGTTGGATCTATATCATCCCAGCTTATATCGCTAAATTTTGTCATATCATTTGTAATCAAGGCTTTTCCTAGAGCATCTTTAAAAGGTCCGGTTGGACTGTCTGAAACTGCAACTCCAATAGATTTCCCGGGTACTGAGCCATGTTCAACCGTTACATACCAATAAAATTTTCCGTTTCTTTCAATTACTTGTGAAGCCCATGCATCGCCTTTTGCCCATTTAAAATCAGTTACTTTTAAAGGTACCGGATGTGATTCCCATTTTTTCATATCTGATGAAGAATACACCACCCATTCATTCATTTTATAAAAATTAAAATCATTTGGTGCTTCGTCATGACCTGCATACAAATACACTTTGTCTTTGTAAACCAATGCCGCCGGATCGCCTGTATATTGATCTTTTATGATTGGGTTATTGAATTTTGTTGGATCAATTTGGCTTTGAACTGTTTGACAGAAGACAAGCAAAACTAAAAGTGATACTATATTTTTCATTATGATTATTTTACACATTATATTTTCTCGCAGATTTTGCAGATCAGGCAGATTTTTATCCTTTTAATCCTTTAATCTGTGGCTCTTATTTTAACACATAGAGACATAAAATTCTTTGTGTTGAAAAAGGCGTTTCACTTAATTTTAATACACATAGCTATGTGTATTGATGCGAGTGAAACGTCTTTTATACGATCTGTTGGACTATGTTTCTATGTGTTAAAAAATAATTTTAATTGATCTTTTTACCCCAAACCGGTAATCCGCCTGATGTTAAACCTGAATAACTTATAGTTACTTTTCTGGTGGCTAATTCCCAATCCCAGGCATCTGTTACATTACATTTTACACCATTTATAGTCAGGATTTTTTTGGTGCTGTCATACGACCATGTACCGTTTGCATCACCACTTACTTTTTTATCTGCGGTTAAATAAAGTGTAACTGATTTTTGAATGGTTTTGTATTGATAGTTCATTGTGATTTGTTCCCAGGTTCCAACAAAACTTCCTTCGACAATTGTCGTTGCTGGCACTGCTGCATAACGTTCAGGATCAATAACTGGCCAGCCATCTTCTGTCCATTGAATACCTCGAACATGACCCATCATAACAGCATTTGAAACTGCAATTCCAGGAACTCCTTCCGGTAAACGGGCTTGTGATGCGTAGTACCATTGTTTAGTTTCAGGGTTTTGAAAAACAGCGCAATGCGATATTCCAACCCAACCTGTGTGATTTTTAAAAGAGTACGGATGTGTAACCATCGGAAAACATTCTGCTCCATTTGTAATACTCATTCCGCTTATGGTTTGATAAGGTCCTAAAATACTTTTTGAACGTGCAACACGTGTATTATAAGCAACTGATAATTCGTCGTAAGCCAGAAATAAATAATAATATTGTGTATCTGGATTATAAATAATTTCCGGTCCTTCCAATGCTTGCCAACGGTTTGTATTTACATTTCCGCGTCCCGCAATTCGTACTCCGTAATCGTCAATTGTTTTTAATTGATCCGGTTTTCCTGTTGTTGGATTCAGTTTTAAAGCTGCAATTCCGGAATGCCATGAACCGTAAATTAGATACTGATCACCTTCTGGTGTCTGAATAAAACTTGGATCAATGGCGTTGAATTTAAAATACGCATCCCAATCATTTCCTCCGTTTCTAACATAACTTTTTACACCGTCTGGTTCTGAACAAACTACCATTCCTTTATCTGTCCAATTATTCGAAGCCAAATCATCTGTTTCGGCTAAGCCAATAAAAGCGCGCTCTGTCCAGGAAGTATTGGTATCTGTCCCAACAATTGGGTTTGTAACCACAATGCTGTAATACATTCTGTAAATATTGCCCACTTTTCGAACGCAAGGCGCCCAATATCCATAATTAGGGTTTGTAATTGGTGCCAAAGCCGGAGACATTCTGGCTCTTTTATTGTTTAAGGAATCTTTTACCCAAGCCGGAGCTTCGGTCATTGATGATCCCATAAATTCCCAATTGACTAAATCTTTTGACCTTCTGTAAAAAAAGTGTCCGTGACCGTCTGTGGCATTTCCGTAAGAAGCATCGGTTTGATACATATAATAGTATTCGCCACATTTTTCGACAGATGGATCGTGTACGTTGGCTAAATTCCATTGTGATTTAGTTCCCCAACCTGATATTGCTGTATAATTATCTCCATAAGTTGGTCCGGGAAAAGTGGGCGTAACCACTGGCGGATCTACTACTACCGGCGGAGTAGGAGTTTCTGTTGCCGGATCATCTTTTGAACAGCTGAACATGGCAAGGACAACTAAAAATAGCCCAACGTACGAGGCAATTTTTAAAATGGAATTTAATTTTTTCATTTTTCTTATCTTTTATTTTCCTTCTAAAACAACTACTGAAAAAGGAGGAATTGTAATTTCAAGTTTTCCTTTTTTGTTTTCGAAACCTTTAAAAACTGCTGGTACAATTTTGTTTGGTGTATCAAATGAATTGTAATCTTGCAATTTTGCCGATGTTAAAATTGTTCCTGTAAAATTTTTAACGCCTAGATCTTTTACATCAATTTCGATTGTGTTTTTATTTTTTGCGTCAATATTTACTACTGAAATATGAACTAATCCGCTTTTATCTTTTGAAGCTGATGCTGAAACTGCCGGAAGTGTTTCTCCGTTAAAGCTGTATAATGGCGATTGAAAACTTACCGGTAATAATTTAGCATCCTGATGAACGCTGTACATTTTCATTACGCTGTAAGTTGGTGTTGTGATCATTTTTGCTTTGTCCGTTAAGATTACAGCTTGCAAAACATTCACACATTGTGCTAAGTTTGCCATACGAACTCTGTCTGCGTGATTGTTGAAAATATTTAGTGTTGCTCCGGCTAAAACGGCGTCTCTCATCGTATTTTGCTGGTATAAAAAATCAGGATTTGTTCCTTGTTCCACTTCATACCAAGCGCCCCATTCGTCAACGATCATGGCTACTTTTTTCTCCGGATCGTATTTATCCATAATCGCTGAATGTTTGGTAACCAATTCTTCCATTTTTAGCGCCGATTGCATCGTATGGAAATATCCGTCTTCGGTAAAATTTCTACCGTCGCCTTTTTTACCCCAATCAATTACGGCATAATGATGAACTCCAACTCCGCCTAACATATTGATCGGAATGTTCTTCATTAAAACTTCTGTCCAATTATAATCGGCGCTATTTGATCCTGAAGCGATGCGAGTGATTCCTCCAGTATTTTCCCAATCTGACATGAAAGTGGCATATTTACGGTATTCGTTTGCGTAATATTCTGCCGTCATATTTCCTCCGCATCCCCATGCTTCATTTCCAATTCCCCAGAATTTTACTTTCCAAGGTTCTGTTCTTCCGTTTTTTTTACGCAAATCACTCATTGGGCTTTTGCCGCTGAAGTTGGTATATTGAACCCAATCAGATAATTCCTGAACGGTTCCGCTTCCAACGTTTCCTGACAAATATGGTTCTGCTCCAAGAAGCTCGCACATATTCAGGAAATCGTGTGTCCCGAAACTGTTATCTTCTGTTACTCCGCCCCACCATTTATTTACAATAGTTGGTCTTTCTTGTTGTGGTCCAATTCCATCTTTCCAATGGTATGTATCGGCAAAACATCCGCCAGGCCATCTTAAATTTGGAATCTTTAATTCTTTTAAAGCCTTGATAATATCATTTCTCACTCCTTTTGTATTTGGAATTTTTGATGTATCTCCCACAAAAAAACCTCCATAAATGGAACGTCCTAAATGTTCTGCAAAATGTCCGTAGATGTTTCTATTGATCGTTGGTGCATCTGCATTGTTTTTTACAGTTACTACGGTAACTCCGCCTTGAGCGAAATTAGCCTGACTACAAAGGGTAATAAGAAATGTGATTAAAAGTGCTTTTTTCATGATATGTTTTATAAGTTATAAAGAGGAAAGCGTTATGAACTTTCCTCTCAATAGTTTTTTAATAAGAAAGTGTTGGCCATCCTGATGCCCAGGTAAAATATACAATTTCTAGTTTTGGATTTCCGTTATCAGCTCCGTCATAATAATGAACTGATCCTTTTTGAGTGCCTACGATTCGGGATAAATGTCCCGGTCCGATATAATTTCCTTGCGTTGCCAGAACTGTCGTTCCCCCACCATTTGTTAAGGCTGTTCCGTTTTTGTCAACAAATGGTCCAAACGGACTTGTTGAACGACCAACTACTATATAATAAGTACTGTTTACGCCGTTGCAGCAATTGCCTCGGTTTACGAACATATAATAATAACTTCCTTCTTTGATTAAACATGGCGCTTCCCAACTTGTACTGCTTCCGCCGGCGACTATTGTTTTGCTTCCTGTGGTTTTTCCTGTTGAAGGATTAATTTGGATTACTCCAATTCCGGCATGCCAGGAACCATAAGCCATATAAACATTGCTTCCGTCGACTAAAATTGAAGGGTCAATTGCATTTACATCTGAAGATGAAGAAGACGAAACTACAACGCCTCTGTCTGTCCAGGTTGTTCCTGCGCTTTGCGAAATTGCCGGTGTAGTTACCAAACCAATTGCCGAAGTTGCTGAACCAAAAGTTGAACAAGAGTAATACATATTCCAACGGTTGTTGAACCAAGCTACATCTGGTGCCCAAAATGTTTTTACAAATCCGGGTACGTATCCTGTGATCCAACTTGGAGTAGAAGTGAATACTGATGTCCCCCATGTCCAGTTTACTAAATTTGTTGAATAAGTCATTGGGATATTATCACCAGTTGTAAAAACATAATAATTTACGCCACTTTTTACAATCGTACTCGGATCATGCGAAGCAACTGTTCCGGTAACCGTTTTTGCTGTTGAAATTTTTGTTTGAGAATTTTGAGTTTCTACAACCGCGGTTGCTTCCTCAGATGAAGGTTTAATAACATCTTCATTTTGACAACTTACTAATAATACTGCTAATAAAACCAAACTTGTAATTGTTTTCATTTGTTATAATTTTTAGTTACTGTTTAAATTATTATCTCATTGCAATCTCATTCTGTTTTTTTAAGATAATATCATGTGAAAACTTTTAAATCTTCACATGATATTAAATATTCTAACTAATTCAATAAATATTAATAACTGTCATTCTGAACAGTTCCTGGGTTGTTATCCATTTCTAATTGTGGGATTGGATAATATTCTCTTCCTGCTGTGTACGAATTAAACTCGGCATCTCTTGCTTTTAACCAAGCTAATTTTGTCGCATCCTGCAACCATCCCCAACGACGAATATCATCAAAACGGTGTCCTTCAAGAGGGAATTCTAAGAATCTTTCATGTCCAATTTGTTCTTTCATTTGATCTTGGGTCATTCCTGGTTTTGTTACTGCTAAATCCGGCAATCCAACTCTGTTTCTTACCATTTGAATGTATCCATAAGCTCCTTGAGTATCTCCTGTTTCGTTTAAACATTCAGCATACATTAAAAGAATATCTGCATATCTTAACAAACGCTCGTTGATACCGGAACGCCAGTCGTATTCGTTTGCAAATTCCCCATCAGAATTTTGATATTTTCTACAGAATATATCATTTAAATCTCCCGGACTTGAAGCATAAAAAGTCGCGAAGTCTTGTCCGTATAATTTCATTCCGCCTGGTTTATTGTAAAATATAGTAGCGTCTAAACGAGGGTCAAGATCTCCTGTTTTTGTTTTTTCATCATGAAATTCATTGAATAATGCCCATGAAGGCTGTACGTCTGTCCACCCAAAAGCTCTTGGTGCATAAGTAATCGCACGAGCCGAAGTTTTTCCCCAACCTGATGCCGGAGCTCCTCCCCAACCTAAGTCAACTCCACCTGCATCTCTGCTAAATTGTACTTCAAAAAGTGATTCTGAATTATTTTCGTTAGCTGTTGTAAAATTATCGCGATAGTTAGAAACTAATGAGTAAACTCCTAAATCGATAACTTGTTTGAATGTTGTTTTTGCATTCGTAAAATCTTTGATAAACAAATAAGATTTTCCTAAATATCCTAATGCTGCACCTTTTGTAGCACGCCCTTTTTGACCTGCATCAAGTCCTGAAATACCATCGTATGAAGTTGGCAATAATTCAGCGGCAGCTTTAAAGTCAGCAATTACTTGTGCCCAACCTTCTGCTTGTGGTTTTTGTGGATAATAAACTGCTAATTCTGTTGGTAACGGAACATTTTTGAACATGTTTACAGCATGAAATAAATATAATCCTCTTAAGAAATAAGCTTGTCCTAATATTCTGTTTTTAAGTGCTTCGTCTTCAAATTTAATACCTGGTACGTTTGCCAAAACCTGATTGGCACGGTAAACTCCCTGATAATACGTTTCAAAAGCCCAACCGTAAATCGAAGCATCGGCTACGTTTGAGTTAAAATGTCCTGCATTATACATAGAACCCCAAGGGCTGTTTGTACGGGCATCATCTGATCTTGCGTCTAATAATAATGGTGTACTTCTCATGTACGTTCCATCTGTCAATAAACTTCCGTAAGTAGCATTTATACCTTCAATGGCATCCTGATCTGTTTTCCAAAATGAATCGACAGCATCGTTATTAGGGTCAAGTTGAGTCAAATCTTCATTATCAACGCAGCTTGTTGTTACAACAGCCAGTGAAAAGAAAACTGCTATATAGTTATATATTTTATATTTCATTTTAATACGTTTTTAATTGGTTAAACCAGTTTAGAAATTTACTTCTACTCCTAGAGAGATTGTTCTTGGATTTGGAAAAGATCCCGCATCATATCCTCTTGAAATTAATCCGTCGCTATTAAAATCAGGATCATATCCAGAATATTTCGTAATAGTCCACAAGTTTTGTCCATTAAGATATACTCTTGCTTTTTGGATAAATTTATCTTTCATCGGAATATTGAAACCTATTTCCATTGTTTGCAATCTCACATAGTCACCGCTTTCAATGAATCTGTTAGAATCTCTGCCGTTTCCGTTAGGATCTCCAATAACCGGAGCCGGAATATTTGTATTTGTGTTTGTTGGAGTCCAGTAATTCAATTCATCAGTACTGTGATTTCCGTATTGTCCTGCCATTAAATTGCGATACATGGCGTTGAAAACTTTGTTTCCGCCGCTTCCCTGCCAAAACATTGAGAAGTCGAAGTTTGAATAAGTCGCACTGAAATTCAATCCGAAACCATATTTAGGAATTGTTACCCCTTGAAAAGTTCTATCGGCATCTGTGATGATTCCGTCACCGTTTACATCTTTAAATTTTACGTCGCCTGGTGCTGCACCAGTTTGTTTTGGAGAAGCTGCAACTTCGGCTGCGTTTTGAAAAATACCAATCGCTTCCCATGCAAAAAGTTCTCCTGCTGATCTACCCACTTCTGTTTTTGATACTGCCCCATAAATAGGATTTCCGTTAACACCTATTTTTGTGATTTTGTTTTTCAAAGTACCTACGTTACCTGAAATATCATATTTAAATTTATTATGGTGATTGCTATAAGAAGCTGTGAACTCAAACCCATGATTTTCCATATCTCCTGCATTTGTAGTGATATTTGCCGGAAAAGCTCCTGTAGAAAATGGCAATGGAACTCCTAATAATAAATCTGTTGATTTTTTAATAAAATACTCTCCTGTAAATTGTAAGTCATTATCAAGAAAACCTAATTCAAGTGCAATGTTTTTACTGGTTGTTTTTTCCCATTTTACATTAGGATCAAGTGCCGCTACTACAGTTGTTCCGTTAGCAAGCTCATTGTTAAAATCGTATCCTGCAAAACTGTTTACTGTTGAAGCAAAGAAATATTGCGGAATTGTATTGTTACCTAATGTACCGTAACCTCCTCTAAGTTTGATATTGCTTACCCATTTTGGCAAATGCAAGAACTTTTCATTACTAATTTTCCAACCTCCTGAAAAAGAGTAGAAGTTTGCCGAATTATTTTTTTCGCTGAAAAGTGATGTTCTGTCTTGTCTAAAATTTGCCTGCAACAAGTATCTGTCATCATAAGAATAATTTAATCTCGTAATGTATGATATTCCCGTAATTGTAAATTTATATTCGCTGGCATTTCTTGCATCAGCAAATTGAAGCATTGGGATTTCTCCGGGTTTATAACCTACACCTCTTGAATTATATCTGTGATAGTCTCTCTTTTCCTGAATCCAACCGGCAAGAGCATCAATTTTATGTTTTCCAAGAGAAATTTCATAAGTCAATAAATTATTCATGAACGTTCTTAACTCATTTCCAGTTTCTGCATCTAATGAAGCTTCATCATTTGTCGTAATATAATACCAGCCTAAATCACTTGGCGGAATAAACTTTCTAGTTTCCCAGTCCGTTCTGTCATAACTCACATCCAATTTATATTTAAGACCTTTAACGATCTCAATTTCTCCCCATACATCTCCTATAAAGCGGTTTCTTTTTCCGTTGTTAGTGATCAAATTGTTATACCCAATTGGGTTCATCGAGATTGCTCTTTGTGTCAGGTTATCTGTACCTCCGTAACCTCCAAGTCTGTTCGCATCATAAACCGGCATGGTTGGTACCGCACCTAAAATGTCGCTAATTACAGTTTGTCCTGCATTATATTCGTTAAAAATCTCTTTATCAGATTGTGTATAAGCGATTTTTGCTCCGTATTTGAATTTTCCTTTTTTACCATTCAAATTCAAGTTCGTTGACAATCTCTCATAATCTTGTGGCGTCTTTACATAACTTGTATTCTTGAAATAATCAATATTAAAACTATAAGCAATGCTTTCTGCACCTCCTGTAAAAGTCAATGCCTGATTTTGTACAACACCAGTTTGCAATGCTTCTTTTTGCCAGTCTGTATTTACATTTGTAATATAAGAAGGACTTGTAGGATCATTCCCAGGCGCAATACTTACCGGAACACCAGCTCTGATATCTCTGTTTCTTTCTGCTTCGCTCGTAATTTGCTGATAACCCAAGCGGTCTGTTACATCCCATTTTTTAGTTACATTCTGAAGTCCAACGATTGATTTGAATTTAACTTCAGATTTACCTGCTTTTCCTTTTTTGGTCGTAATAATTACAACTCCATTTGCTCCACGAACACCATAAATAGCTGCCGAAGATGCATCTTTTAAAACCTGCATAGATTCAATTTCTCCCGGTGCAAAATCATAAGGAGAATCAACCATTATACCATCAATAACAAAAAGAGGGTTGTTATTACTGAAAGAAGTTATACCTCTAATTTTGATATTTACAAAACCTCCCGGTTCTCCTGATGATTGCACTGTTACTCCCGGAACCTGTCCCTGAAGCATTTTTGCAGCATCGTATGTAACTGTTTTTTTAGCCGATTCCAGATTTACAACACTTACAGATCCTGTTAAATCAGATTTCTTTTGTGTTCCGTATCCAATAACTACTACTTCATTCAGTTTATTAGTGTCTTCGCTTAATGTGGCATTGACCTTAGATTGATTTCCAACTGATAACTCTTTATTTTGAAATCCTATAAATGAAAAGACCAATACATCATTTGGAGATGCTTTAATCGAATATTCTCCATCAAAACCAGTTACTGCAACTGTTTTTGTTCCCTTTATCATAATATTCACTCCCGGCAAAGGCAATTTGTCTGATGCCGAGGTAACAACTCCGCTAATCACTTTGCCTTGAGCCGACATTTGATTAGCAGAAAATAGTAGCATTAGTAATGCTAAAAGCCATTCTTTTTTTGGCAATAAAAAATTGCAATAAAAAAATAATCGTTGGTTTGTTATCATACTGGTTTATTTAAGTTAGTTAGTGTATAATTATAAGTGTTAATTTTACATTTGTAAATTTAACTAAAAAAAAACCTTAAAAACAAATTAATATGGCAAAAAAAAGTGGTAAAAAAAACGCATCTTGTAAATTAAGTGTAAAAACAACATTTAAAAATTAATGTTATTTTCAAAAAAAATAGCCTTTTCTGAATGTAATTTGTGTATAATCAACACTTTTGATTAAAAAGCAACTTTTTAATCAAAATTTTCAGGTTCCGAAAAAAAATCAAAAAACTTAAAAATGAAGACTTTAACGGCTATTTTATTACCAAAAAAAGAACGATATTGTAAAAAAAATCTTGTTTACTCTACTAAATTTTGAGTCACATTTTATCTTTTATTCTGAAAAACAACTTAATTTAGTCTCGAAAACGATTGAAAAGAGAAATTTTAAGGTTTTTTCCCAGATTAAAAGTTATCTTTTTTAACACTAATTTGTCGTTTTATGAATTTAAGTGTATAATATACATTAATAAAATTATGATACGAATTAGGAAGTTTATATATTTACCAATAAAAACAAACATATGCTAAACAGTTATAGCTCTGCAGACAAAGCTTTATTAGCAGTAGATTGCATCATTTTTGGATTCGATAATGAAGGTTTAAAAATACTTTTGATCAAAAGAGATTTCGAACCCGAAAAAGGAAAATGGTCCCTAATTGGCGGTTTCCTAAAACGTGACGAGGTATTAGACAATGCTGCTACCCGAATTTTAAATACATATACAGGTTTAAACGATATTTACATGGAGCAGTTATATGCTTACAGTGAAATTGACCGTGACCCTGTCGAAAGAACCATTTCGGTTTCTTATTATGCATTGATTAACATCGAAAACCATAATGCCGAACTAATCAAAAATTACCACGCTCAATGGTTTAGTGTTGCCGATGCTCCAAACTTAATTTTTGACCATAACGAAATGGTCGATCACGCCATTAGAAGATTGCGCTACAGAACTTCAATAAAACCTATTGGGTTTGAGTTGTTGCCGGAGAAATTTACAATGCGTCAATTGTTAGAATTGTATGAAGCAATTTTAAGTAAGGAATTAGACAAAAGAAACTTTATCAGTAAAATTAATTCTTTGGAAATCCTGAATAAACTGGAAGAAAAAGACATGCAATCGTCTAGAAAAGGATCTTATTTGTATACTTTCAATAAAGAAAAATACGAAGAGAAATTATTGAATGATTTTGTGTTGAATTTGTAATTAAAATTTAGCCCGCGGATTTTACGGATTAAACGGGTTAGCGCGGATTTTTTTTGAATAGAAAAACGATAATTTTTCTCTCGCAGATTTAGCAGATTGTGCGGATTTCTTTTTTAATTCTAAATATCTGCCGAATCTGCTAAATCTGCGAGAGAAAACTGCTCAACAATAAAAAAACAAAACCCTGAAAGCCACAAACTCTCAGGGTTTTTTCTTCAATAAAACTACTATTAAAAAACTAAACAAATTATTCTTGTTTGAGATTAATAGCCCGCAGATTTTGCTGATCTGGCAGATACTAAAAATTAAAAAAACTGCTAAATCTGCGTGAAAAAACACATTTCAAAGAATTAAAAAATCCGCGCTAACCCGTTTAATCCGCCAAATCCGTGGGCCAAAAAAAATTCTAGCTATTTCCTTTTTGGTAATCTGCCAGGAAAGTAGCCAAACCAATATCCGTTAACGGATGTTTTAATAAACCTTCGATTGCGCTTAATGGTCCGGTGATAACATCAGATCCGGTTTTGGCACAATTAATAATGTGCATTACATTACGAACTGAAGCTGCCAGAATTTGAGTTTCGAAACCATAATTATCATAAATCAATCTGATGTCTTCAATTAGAACCATTCCGTCAGTCGAAACATCATCAAGGCGACCAATAAATGGAGACACATAAGTTGCTCCGGCTTTTGCTGCCAATAAAGCCTGACCTGCAGAAAATACCAAAGTACAATTGGTTCTGATTCCTTTATTAGAAAAATATCGAATCGCTTTTACACCATCTTTTATCATTGGGATTTTCACGACAATCTGCGGATGTAAAGCAGCTAATTTTTCTCCTTCGGCAACCATTCCGTCAAAATCTGTTGAAATTACTTCGGCGCTAACATCGCCATCTACCAATTCACAGATTTTTATATAATGATCTAAAATATTTTGTGCTCCTGTAATTCCTTCTTTTGCCATTAATGACGGGTTTGTGGTTACCCCATCTAAAACTCCTAAATCATTGGCTTCTTTAATATCTTTTAAGTTTGCTGTATCTATAAAAAATTTCATTCTTTCTATTATTTTGATAAGTTATAATTATTTTTTTCTAAGTATTTAAGGATTTCTTCGCAGGCATTTTTACTGGTAAATCCAAATTTCTGATCTAAAACTGAAGCTGGAGCCGAATATCCAAAATGATCCAACCCAAATACCTGTCCTCTGTTTCCAACCAGATTTTCAAGATTAACAGGAAGTCCCGCTGTAAGTCCAAAAACTAATGCGCCATTCGGAATAACACTTTCCTGATACCCCACAGATTGTGCTCTGAAAAGTCCTTCAGAAATAATTGAAGCGACATTTATTTTTATTTTAATAATTTTCTCCAACTCGTTTGCAGCTTCAATTAATGTTGCCACTTCAGAACCGTTTGCAATCAAAGTAATGTTTGGATTATGAGTTTCTTTTACCAGATAACCGCCTTTTTTAGCCTGAGAAGCTTCTTCAAATCTTGACTTTCCGTTCGTTGGAAGATCCTTAATATCTTGTCTGGAAAGAATCAAACCAGTTGGTGTTTTTTTATTTTCTAATGCCATTTGCCAGGCAACAGAAGTTTCAACAGCATCTGCAGGACGCAAAGCCAATAAACTTTGATCGCCTGAATGGTTTTTGATTTTTTCTAATAATCTTATTTGCGCTTCCTGTTCGATTGGTTGATGCGTTGGTCCATCTTCGCCTACGCGGAAAGAATCGTGCGTCCAAATATATTTTACGGCTAATTCCTGAATTGCCGCCAAACGAATCGCTGGTTTCATATAATCTGAAAACACAAAAAACGTAGCCACAACGGGAATAACTCCGCCATGAAGTGCGATTCCGTTTGCGATTGCTGCCATTGTTAATTCGGCAACACCCACTTGCAAAAATCCTCCGTTAAAATTATTCTTCTGTAAAACCGAAGATTTTTTCAGGAAACCATCTGTTTTATCACTGTTCGATAAATCTGCAGAAGACACAATCATGTTCTCTACATTTTCCGCCAAATATCCTAAAACTGCCGCCGAAGCATCGCGTGTTGCCGCATTTGCTTTTTGAACAATTGAACTAAAATCTAAGTTTGGTAAATCACCGTTAAAGAACTGTTTTATCTTTTCGGCCAATTTTGGATTTTGATTTTCCCAAGCCAAAATTTGCTCTTTCCTTTCTGAAGCTTCTTTTGTTTTTTGTTCTAAAATAGTTTTATAATGAACCTCAACTTCTTCATAAACTGCAAATGAATCTTCTGGATTTGCACCTAAATTCACAAGCGTTTTTTCAAAATCTGCTTTTGTTGCACCAATAGGTTTTCCGTGCAATTCGCATTGTCCTTCGTACATTGTTCCATCGGCGGTAACGCAGCCTTTTCCCATAATGGTTCGTCCAATAATCAAAGTTGGTCGCTCTAATTCGGCGTGCGCTGCATTTAAAGCTGAGCGAATATGAGTATGATTATGACCGTCAATTGTGATCACTTTCCAGCCCCAAGATTCGTATTTCATTGCCGTATTTTCAGTCGTAACCTCATCTGTCATTGACGAAAGCTGAACATCGTTAGAATCATAAAACATGATAAAATTGTTCAACCCTAAATGTCCTGCAATACGTCCGGCACCTTGTGAAATCTCTTCCTGAACACCTCCGTCAGTTATAAAGCCGTAAATTTTATGATCGAATAAATTCTCAAATCTTGCCGATAAAAACTTGGCTGCAATTGCCGCTCCAACGCCCATTGCATGTCCCTGACCTAATGGTCCTGAAGTATTTTCGACACCTCTTTTTACATCAATTTCAGGATGTCCCGGAGTTACAGAACCCCATTGTCTGAAATTTTCCAAATCTGATTTTTCGTAATTTCCCAACAAATGATATTGGGCATACATCAATGCCGAAAGATGTCCGGCATCCATAAAAAATCTATCTCTAAAAATCCAATGCATATCTGTTGGATCGTATTTTAGGTATTCAGAATATAAAATATGCATGAAATCGGCGCCACCCATTGATCCTCCCGGATGGCCTGAATTTGCTTTTTCGACCATCGAAATGGCTAAAGCACGTATATTATCTGCGGATAATTGGTCTATTTTGTTATTCATTTCTAAGAAAAAATTTGAAATCTTTTGGTTTGGTTTAATAGCGTAATTTTATTTGTTTGCTCTGAATTTCAAATAGAAACATTTCTATAAATTCAAAACAGAATCAAATCAAATAATAAGTGTAAAATTTACATTTACAAATGTATGTAAAATAATTCCACAAAAACAAAAAAATTGTTTCGTTATTTTTTTAATTAAAATTTTATTGATTTACCATATTCCGTGTTCATATTATGAGATATTGATTTTTCAAGAAAAAATTTAAATCCATAATTCGAGATTGAAAACCGTATGCGTTATGTCCCTACGGGACATTTTTTCTGGGTGGTGGCAATTTAATTTCTACCAACATTTAACTCCTAACGGAGTATATCTCACAGATATTAAACACTTAATAGAATCGTTGCATAATATAATTTTCCAGTAATTTCGAAAAGAAGTATATCTCGGAGAGATTAAATGTTGGTAGAAAATAATATCGACCGGATTATAAAGTGTCCCGTAGGGACTAAACATACCGCGTTAGAATTCACAAACAAAACAATTTTAATTATAATCTAAACTGCTTCTTACAACGAATTTCTAATAATCAAAGACGATTTATTTTCGATTTGGTCTTTATTTCCTTTAAGAACCATCTCTGCCAGAATTTTTCCCATCGTTTCAAAATGTGTAGAAATAGTTGTAATTCCGTTTGCGACAATCTTTTTTAGGGGAGTTTCATTATAAGATATAATTCCAAAATCGACACCAAGTTTCAAATGTTGATCTCTGGCACTTTCAATTACACGAACCAAATCTCTGTCATTCGGAATAATATAAAGATCACCTAACGTAATTTCTCTGTCGGTAAACTCCGTTATGATTTCGTATTCAAAGTTATTTTCGTTGCAAAAATGTTCAAATCCCATTTTCATTCCAAGCGGTTCTCTAAAGCCTGGAAAGATCAAAATTAGTTTTTCGTATTTGTTCAGTTTCACTTTTCCTTTAAACAAACCTTCAAAAATATCTTTTTGGTGATTTTGATAAATAGCGGGATATAATTTTAAATCAGGATTGGTCTGATCTAAAATAATTACCTCATTTACTGGTAGGGTTTTTAAAATATCTGCCACACCAGCCAAGTTGGTTGGCATGATAATGTATTTGGTATAATTTCCGTTACTGTCATTTATTAGTTTTCGGAATACCTGAACATTGAAGTGATGAAAGAAAATATCGACTTGTACATTTTTTCCAATATTTTTTAAAAATGAATTATAAATATCTTCTTTAAAAATATTTAACTCATCAAAAAGTAAAAAAATCTTTTGTTTTATAGTGGTTTCAACGCTCTTAACGTAATATCCTTTGCCGGGAATGGCATAAATAATTCCTCTTTTTTTGAGCTCATCATAACCCAACAAAACAGTATCGCGTGACAATGAAAAAGCCAGACAGACTTTATTTACTGACGGAAGTCGATCTCCTTTAACTAATTTTTCTTCTTCGATTGCCTTTTCTATTGAGAGAATTATCTGCTTATATTTTGGCAATCCTATGTTGTTTTGGATAGAAATGATATTCATAAAAAAATAGATTTTGGTGCAATATACAAAAAACTGGTAGGTACTGGTATGCTAACGCAAATAATGTTTCTATTTTTGGATTTCATTTTTTGCAAAAATAGCATGGAAATAAAACACATATCGCATTTTCAAGATAAAACTAGTTCTAAATTATTTGGTTTATCGGCTGACAACGAAGAAATTCTCGCTTTTGAATTATCAAACAAAAACGGAATGAAAGTTCAGATTACAAATTTTGGAGCAACCGTTACTTCCTTACAAATTCCGGTTACTAACGGAAAACTGATAGATGTTGTTTTAGGCTTTGATTCTGGAACATCTTATCTGGCTTCTTATAATTTGCCAAGCGCGCCTTATTTAGGAACAACCGTTGGGCGTTATGCCGGAAGAATTAATAAAGGTATTTTTTCTTTAAATGGTAAAACATTTCAATTAAATACCAATAATAATGGAAATGCTTTACATGGTGGAAATGCTGGTTTTGGTGAAAAATTATGGAACGTTACCAACATAACTTCTGATGAAAATCCGTCGATAACCTTCAGTCTTTTGAGTGCCGATTTAGATGAAAATTATCCCGGAGCATTACACGTAGATTTAACCTATACGCTGACTGAAAATAACGAATTGCAACTGGATTATAAAGCAACTTCTACAGAAGATACGGTGATTAATTTAACGCATCACAGTTATTTTAATCTGGATGGTCACGATGGTTCTGTTTTAAATCAGGAAATGTTTATCAACTCTGATAAGATTTTAGAAACGAACGACGAGAATATCCCAACCGGAAATTTCACGGCGCTTTCTAATCATGATTTTGATTTTAGAACTGCAAAAAAATGTCCGGTTTCTATCGATAATTCTTTTGTAATTGAACCTACAAATGAGGTTGTTGCAAAATTATTCAGTACAAAAAACAACTTGCAGATGAGTGTTTACACAGATCAGCCAAGTGTACATATATATGTAGGCGGAAATTGTTTTGATATTCTTAAAGGAAAAGAAAATGTAACGTATCATTCGTCAAGCGGAATTTGTTTTGAAACTCAGAATTTTCCGGATGCGCCAAATCATGCTCATTTTCCGAATTCAGTTTTGAAAAAAGGAGCTGAATACAACCAAAAAACAGTTTATAAATTCGAAAATATAAATTAACAATTCTAAACAATTGGTTTGCAAAAACTACCAGACAACACTATTACAATTTGACTATAATGAATGATATTTTAATACAAAACACAACAGCATTTTTTGAGAAATCATTTGGATCTGCTCCTCAAAAAATTGTCCTTTCTCCTGGAAGAATTAATATTATTGGAGAGCATATTGATTATAATGACGGTTATGTTTTACCAGCGGCGATTGACAAAGTAATTTGTTTTGCTTTTGAAAAAAACAAAACCAAAAAATCTAAAATAATCGCTATTGATTTAAATGAAGAATTCGAAATTGACTTAACTCAGGAAATTCAATTGAGCGATGTTGTCTGGACCAATTATATCCGTGGTGTAATGAAACAATTGCAGGATAACGGATTTTCTTTTGAGGGTTTCAATTGTGTTTTTAGCAGTAATATTCCGGTTGGTTCCGGGTTGTCTTCTTCGGCAGCTTTGGAATGTGGAACAATTTTCGGCATAAAAGAACTTTTCGATTTAAAAATTGAGAAAGTTGATATTGCTTTGTTAGGACAAAAAGCAGAACATTGGGTGGGTATTAATTGCGGTATCATGGACCAGTTTTCAAGTGTTCACGGTCTTGATAATAAAGTTATAAAACTGGATTGTAATACCCTGGAGTTTGAATATCACAATGCTGATTTTAAAGATTATTCATTGGTTTTATTCGATAGTAATGTAAAACATTCGCTTTTTACATCTGAATATAATACGAGAAGGCTTGAGTGCGAAGAAGGCTTGTCGATCATTAAAAATCACTTTCCGGAAGTAAAGAGTTTTAGAGATTGTACTGAGGAACAGCTTTTGAGCATTCAGGATAAATTTAATGCAACTGTATTTAAAAGAGTACATTATGTTGTAAAAGAAATTAGCCGTGTAACTAAGGCTTGTGAGGCTTTGGATAACGGAAATATAGAAATTTTAGGACAATTGCTTTTTGAGACGCATTATGGTCTATCGCAAGAGTATGAAGTAAGCTGCGAAGAGCTGGATATGCTCGTAGATACCGCAAAATCTGACGATAGGATTATTGGTTCGCGTTTAATGGGTGGAGGTTTTGGCGGATGCACCATTAATTTAATAAAAAAAGGGCATGAAAATGAGGTAAAAAGTAAGTTTTCAAATCTTTATTTAGATACATTTGGGATTGAATTAAAATTTTATGATGTAAAAATCTCAAACGGAACAACACTACTTTAAAAACCACCAAAACAAAAATGAAAAATTTTGACATTAACGAGGATCCTCACAGACGTTTTAATCCATTATTAAACGAATGGGTTTTAGTATCACCTCATCGCGCGAAACGTCCATGGCAAGGACAAAACGAAACAATTTCAACTGAATCTTTACCAAAATACGATGAGACATGTTATCTGTGTCCGGGGAATGTGCGCGCCAACGGCGTAAACAATCCTAATTACGATAGCAGCTTTGTTTTTGAAAATGATTTTGCTGCCATGAAGCAGGACGAAATTATTTTTGAAGAAGATATCAAACACACTTTTTTTAAAGCAAAACCAGAACAGGGAATTTCAAGAGTGGTTTGTTTTTCTCCAAGACATGATCTTACATTACCGGAAATGGAAATTGACGGAATTGAGAATATTATCAAAACCTGGCAAAAAGAATATACTAATTTAGGAAGTATCAAATATATCAATCACGTTCAGATTTTTGAAAATAAAGGAAGCGTTATGGGTTGCAGTAACCCACATCCGCATGGACAAATCTGGGCACAATCGTCATTGCCAACTCAGGTTGAGAAAACACAGATTAGCCTAAAATCTTATTTTGATAAAAACAGCAGAACACTTCTTGAAGATTATGTAAAAGCAGAATTAAAAGTTGGAGAACGTGTTGTAATCGAAAATGATCATTTTGTAGCGTTAGTTCCTTTTTGGGCAATCTGGCCTTATGAAACTATGATCATAAGCAAAAAAGCAATTAACAAAATCACTGATTTTAATGCGGAAGAAACTACCGCTTTTGCTAAAATCTTAAAACAACTAACAACAAAATACGATAACTTATTTAGTACTTCATTCCCGTATTCATCAGGAATTCACCAAGCTCCAACAGATGGTTTAGAGCATCCTGAGTGGCATTTTCACATGCATTTTTATCCACCATTATTACGATCTGCAACGGTTAAAAAGTTTATGGTTGGTTATGAAATGTTAGGAGAATCACAGCGAGATATTACTCCTGAAAAAAGTGCAGAAATTTTAAGACAACAGTCTGAAGTACATTATAAAAAAGAGGTGAAAATCAAGTAAAAAAAGGGCTTAACTGAATGTGATATAAAAATTTAACAGAATATTTTATTTATAAATGTAAAAAACACATTTAAAATAGCGTAGTTCTCATTTTTTATTTTACTTTTGACTTTCGTTCTTATTTTCATAAAAAAATAACAAAATAAAAACATATATCACATTTTAAACCACTATTGAACAACAAAAACAGGTTTGAAGATTTTTCTAATCAATTAATTTTTAAACTTAATTAAACAATCACCTATACTAATTTTTAAAGACTACTAACAATGAACCAGAACCTCGCTTTCGCAGATTATGCGGTTTTTATTATTTACTTTATCGTAGTTTCTGCCTACGGTTACTCCGTTTACCGCAAGCGTAAACAAGACGAACATGATGCTAAAGCTTATTTTTTAGCTGAAGGAAATTTAACTTGGTGGGCTATTGGAGCTTCTCTGATTGCATCAAATATTTCAGCTGAACAATTTATCGGAATGAGTGGTGAAGGTTTCTTTTTAGGAATTGCCGTTGCTGCTTACGAATGGATTGCTGCTATTGCATTGATTATCGTTGCGGTTTGGTTTATTCCGGTATATCTTAAAAATAAGATTTATACAATGCCTCAGTTCTTAAAAACACGTTATAATGAATCGACTGCGTTGATTATGGCTGTTTTCTGGTTGTTTTTGTATGTTTTTGTAAACTTAACTTCTATATTATATTTAGGAGCAGTTGCAATTAATGGTTTGGCGGGCGGAGAATATCTGCACGTAATCATGATTGGATTGGCTGTTTTTGCTTTGTTTATTTCTCTTGGAGGAATGAAAGTTGTGGCTTATACTGACGTTATTCAGGTTGCGGTTTTAATCATTGGAGGTTTGGTAACTTCATACATTGCTCTTACAACTGTTGGGCAATATTTTGGAGTTGGCGAAAATGCAATCGAAGGGTTCAAAGTTTTAATGAGAGAAGCTCCGGAGCATTTTAAAATGATTATCCCAAAACCACACGATACTGTAGTTACGGCACAAACATCTCAACTTGCTATTGACAAATACTTAACTTTCCCAGGATTATTATCTTACCTGGCAGGTATCTGGATCATCAACTTAAACTACTGGGGTTGTAACCAATACATTACTCAAAGAGCTTTGGGTGCTGATTTGCAAACGGCTCGTACAGGTATTTTATTTGCCGGTATCTTAAAATTATTAATGCCATTAATCGTAATGTTGCCTGGTATTGCTGCTTATGTTTTATACCAAAATGGACATTTACCTCAATTAGTTGGAGGAAAAGATGGCGCTTATTCTGCTGTATTAACTTTCTTGCCAACAGGATTAAAAGGACTTTCTGTAGCTGCTTTAACTGCGGCAATTGTGGCTTCATTAGCTGGAAAAGTAAACAGTATCTCTACAATTTATACTTTAGATATTCATAAAAAATACATCCAGAAAGAAGCTGGCGAAAGACAACAAGTAAACATTGGTAGAATTGCCGTTTTTGCTGCAATGCTTTTAGCTGTTTTATTTACTTGGAATGACCTTTTAGGAATTGGCGGAGTTGGTGGGTTCACTTACATTCAAAAATATACAGGTTTTATTAGCCCTGGAGTTTTCGCAATGTTTATCCTTGGTATGTTCTGGAAAAGAACAACTGGAGCTGCGGCAATTGTTGGTGTAATTTTAGGATTCTTATTATCAGTTTTATTCAATGAATATGCTCCGGCATTATTCGGAAATGAGACTTTATTATATACTGCTTATTCTAATGGTAAAGGAGCATTCGAAATTCCGTTCCATATTTGTATGGGATTATCATTCTTCTTTACAACATTAACTATGGTTCTAATAAGTTTTGCAGGACCAAAAGTGAATCCAAAAGCTTTTGAATTAGATTATGAAATGTTTAAAGTAAAACCACAAACAACGGTTTTAATCGTAATCACTTTATTATCTATTATTGCATTGTACGTTAAATTCTGGTAGTATAATTTTTTACTATATTATTTTTTGAAGATTAAAAGAGGATACCAAATTGGTATCCTCTTTTTTTATCTGGCAATATTGTTGCTCTTTTGTTTTAACAAGAAAAACAATGTAAAAGTTTTATTTTTTCATATTGAATTTTAAATTACATTCGCTCCTTAACTATTTAACTAAATTAACCAATATTAAAAAAATGAAAAAACTAGCATTTGCATTATTACTTATTTCCGGAGCTGTTTCTGCTCAAGACATGAATGTTATTCAGGGAAATTTCGATTTTTTAAAAGATCAAAAAGAAATAAATATCGAATTTGATTATAGTAATTTCACTATGATGAAAGAGAAAAAATCGGAAGCCCAATATGTCGAAGAACACAAAGCCGAATTGGATAAGAAAGCAAAAGGAAATGGAAACATTTGGCAAAAAAAATGGGTTTCTGCAAAAGAGCAAATCTGGACACCAAAGTTTTTAGAAATTGGAAATGTTGTACTTTCAAAAGCAGGTAAAGAGGTGAATTTTCAGGAAGGATTAAACACACCTTATACATTAATCGTGCAAACCGTTTGGATATACCCGGGTTGGGATGCAGGTATTATGAAGCAACCAGCAAAAGTTACTACTAATTTAAAATTTGTTGAAACTGCAAATAAATCAAAAGTACTGTTAGAAATTACCAGCGAAGATGCTCCCGGAGATCAATGGGGAAACAATTTTAGCAACGAATCACGAATTGGAGAAGGATATGCTAAAACAGCAAAATCACTTTCGAAAATGATTCTTAAAAAAGCTTATAAATAAAAATTAAACATAAAAAAAGGATGCTAATTTGGCATCCTCTTTTTTATGTTTAAGAGCCTATTTCTTCTCGAGTAAATCCAGCTTTTAAAATAGCTGTTGTATCTGTAATTTGTTTTGAAAAATCAACAATTATTTTATTGGGGTCTTTAGAAGAATAGTATATTATAAAAAATTTATTAATCTTTTCATCATAATTATCAGGACAGCGGCCATAACTATTTCTATACTGTTTGTTGTTTACATTATATTTGAAAAAGCTTTCCGTAGTCTTGGGAAACGTTTTACAAAAAGTAAACTTACATATAGTTAGTTTTTTATTTTCCTGAATTTCTTTCGATCTTAAATGTCCTTTTATAAAAAGAGAAATGAGACCAAAAACCATAATAAGAAGAATGAATTTGTTAATATTGTTTTTCATCTTATTTTTTGTCGCTTTCTTCTTTAAACCATTATTCTTTATTTAAATCATCTTTTTGCATATTTAGCAAATACGCCATATTCTGAATCACATGATCATGTTTCTTGACAAACGGGTTTTCTTCATTCCAAACATAACCTGCCAAAACCGAGCATATTTTTTCTTTTACATCCGGATTTTCGGGCTGGTGGAAAAACAAAGTCTGAAGGTTTCCAGTGTACCATTCTTTCACGTAAGTAGTAAAAACAGCAATTCCGCGTTTCATGTATTCTGTAAATTCAACTTCCCAGTTTACTTCGATTCCTTGTGATTCTTTAATATATAATTTTGCCGCCAACATTCCTGATTCTGTCGCAAAAGCAACTCCTGATGAAAAAACAGGATCTAAGAATTCAGAACTATTTCCAGTCAAAGCAAAACCATCGCCGTACATTCTTTTTACAGCTCTTGAATAATTTTCTAATTTAACAGGTTCAAACAAAAACTCTGTTCCTTTAAATCTTTTGATATAATAATCTGACTTCTGAATCGCATTTCGCAAAGCTTCAGCATTGTCTTTATTTTCAGAAAGTGAATTGATAAAATCTGTTGGCCCAACAACTCCCAAACTTGTATTTCCATTCGAGAACGGAATTACCCATAACCAAACTTCGGTTTCCAGAATATCAAATGAAATTTGAGTTCCTTCCTCTCCTTCTTCTCTATTAATATCTTTTACGTGTGTAAATATCGATGAGTGCGGATCCAGTTTTGATGGCGCATCAAGGTCCAAAAGTCTTGGTAAAACCCTGCCGTATCCGCTGGAATCAATAATAAATTTGGCGTGAATTTCTTTTAAATTTCCGTCCTTATCTTTTACGATTGTTTTCGAATTTTTCCCTTCAAAAGAAACTTCCAAAACCTCCGTTTCAAATTCCAGATCTATTCCTTTTCTGACTACTTCCTGCGCCATGGTGTTGTCAAAATCAGCGCGCGGCACTTGCCACGTCCAATCCCAGCCTTCACCAAATTTCTGACTGAAATCAAAAACACATATTTCTTCGCCTCTAATGAAACGAGCTCCGAGTTTTTTCTCAAAATTCATTGCATTAAGACTTTCAAAAAGCTCAGCTTCAGCAAAATGATCCATAACTCTTGGTATCAGGCTTTCGCCAACAACAAGTCTTGGAAATTTTGTTTTTTCTACTACTTTAACTTTAACATTATTGTTATGAAGATGCGATGCCGAAACGCATCCAGACGGTCCTGCACCTATCACTAAAACATCCACAAACTCCTTTATCATAATAAGAATGTTATTGATTATTAACTTACATTTGCCATCATCAAAATAACTACATTTATTTTGATAAATAAAATTAAATTAGCACAACCAAAAACGATTTAATGAATACAATTAATGAATATTTAAGTTTAGGAGAATTCGAATCCATTATTTTTGGAAATAACAAAGTTGCAATCAGCGATGTAGTCCTAAATCGAGTAAATGAAAGCTTTAATTTTCTGAAAGAATTTTCGGGAAATAAAATTATATATGGTGTAAATACTGGCTTTGGGCCAATGGCTCAATATAGAATTAAAGAAGCTGATCAAATCCAGTTACAATACAATTTAATCAGAAGCCACTCCTCCGGAACCGGAAAACCTTTAAGCCCGGTTTGTGCAAAAGCTGCAATTTTGGCTCGTTTAAACACCTTATCATTAGGAAATTCAGGAGTTCATCCTTCTGTAATTCATTTAATGGCAGAGTTGATTAACAGAGACATTACACCTCTTATCTTTGAACACGGCGGTGTGGGTGCAAGTGGAGATTTGGTACAATTATCGCACTTAGCTCTAGTTTTAATTGGCGAAGGCGAAGTTTTTTATAAAGGAGACAGAAGACCAACTCAAGAAGTTTTCGAAATCGAAGGTTTAAAACCGATTCAGGTAGAAATCAGAGAAGGTCTGGCTTTAATAAACGGAACTTCTGTAATGACCGGAATTGGAGTTGTAAATGTGCATCATGCTAATAAATTATTAGACTGGTCGCTAAAATGTTCTTGTGCCATAAACGAATTGGTTCAGGCTTATGACGATCATTTCTCTGAAGAATTAAACCAAACCAAACGTCATAAAGGACAACAGGAAGTAGCATTAAGAATGAGAAAAAATCTTTCGGACAGTACTTTAATCCGTAAAAGAGAAGACCATTTATATTCTGGTGAAAACACCGAAGAAATCTTTAAAGAAAAAGTTCAGGAATATTATTCACTACGTTGTGTACCTCAAATTTTAGGTCCGGTTTTAGAAACCATAAACAATGTTGCTTCTATTTTAGAAGACGAATTTAACTCGGCAAACGATAATCCTATTATAGATGTAAAAAACAAACACGTTTATCACGGAGGAAACTTCCACGGCGATTATATTTCGCTTGAAATGGATAAACTGAAAATTGTTATTACCAAATTAACCATGTTGGCAGAACGTCAATTGAATTATTTATTGAATTCAAAAATCAACGAAATTCTTCCTCCGTTTGTCAATTTAGGAACATTAGGATTTAATTTCGGAATGCAGGGTGTTCAGTTTACTGCAACCTCAACAACTGCCGAAAGCCAGATGTTATCTAACCCAATGTACGTTCACAGTATCCCAAACAACAATGACAATCAAGACATTGTAAGTATGGGAACAAATGCAGCCGTAATTACCTCAAAAGTAATCGAAAATGCTTTTGAAGTTTTAAGCATCGAAATGATTACAATTGTTCAGGCAATTGATTATTTAGAACAAAAAGACAAAATATCGTCAGTATCGAAACAATGGTATGATGATATTAGAAGCATAATTCCTACATTTAATGAAGATCAGGTTATGTATCCATTCGTTCAAAAAGTAAAAGATTACCTGATCAACAGTTAAGACTTTATTTCACATTATTAATATTGAACCTTTAAGACCATGAAAAAAACACTTATTTTTTTATTCGTATGTTGCATTCAATTTGTTAATAGTCAAGAATTGGCGTTAGTTAAAAAAGACTCTAAAATTGGATATATTTCTAAAGACGGAAACTTTAAAATTGAGCCTCAATATAAATCTGCAAAGAGTTTCTCTGAAGGATTGGCTGCTGTAGAAAACGGTGGAAAATGGGGTTTTATTGATACAAAAGGAAGCTGGATAATTCCGGCAACTTTTACTGATGCCAAAGAGTTTAACAGCGGGATCGCAGTAGTAAAAAACGATAAAGACTGGGTGTATATTAATACTAAAGGTGAAATTCAGAAAGCACCAGCTTCTGAAAAATTATATGATTTTGATAACGGCGTTGCTTTCATAAAACAAGGAAACAAAATTGGGTTAATCAACTCAAAAATGGATGTTGTTTTAGAACCAAAATACGACGTAATCAAGCCTTTTGAAAATGGTTTTGCAAGAGTAGCAAACAATAAAAAATGGGGAATTATTAATACTTCTGGAAAAGAATTAATAGAACCTGCTTACGACGAAATAGGAAACTATTTTAAAAACACAAGCTGGGCAAGAAAAGACAAAACCTTTGGAATTGTAAGTGCAGGAAGTTTTATTCCGGTTGATGGCGCCGAAAAAATCTGGGATTTTGAAACACAGGATTTAACATTTGCTAAAAAGAATGGAAAAATTGGATTCATTGACTTAAAAGGAAATTGGGTCATTACTCCTATATATGATAAGGCAAAAGCATTCTCGAAAAATTTAGCTCCGGTTTGCGTTGGATCTAAATGGGGATATATTAACCCAAAAGCAGAATTCGTAATTGAACCAACTTATAGTGATGCTGAAGTTTTTAGTGCAAACGGATTGGCTCCTGTAAAAGAAAAAAACTGGGGATTCATCAACGAATCAGGAAAATTAGTTATCCCAACACAATACGGAATTACCTCAAACGGAATTATTGCCATGTTTATACAACAAGACAAAGGATTTATTGATGGTATTGCAAGGGTAAAAAACGAAGGAAAATGGGGATTTCTTAAACCAGACGGAACGGTGTTAAGTAATCAATGGTTTGAAAATGCTGAACTATTTTCGAAATCACCAGAAAAAATTCAACCAGCTCAAATCGCGGCTGAAAAACCAAAGCAAGAAATAAAACAAGCAAAGCCGGCAACCAAACCAGTAGCTAAAAAGAAGAAATAATAGTTATCTCCACTTAAAAAGGAGATAACATATATTAAAAAATAAAACTTACATAAATGAAATGTGTATTAGTAACAGGCGGTTCGAGAGGAATTGGCAGTGCTATTTGTAAAAAATTAGCGGTTGAAGCCAGCTATCATATTCTGATTAATTATCATTCGAATAAAACAGCTGCCGAAGAAACACTTCAGGAAATACAAAAATTAGGCGCAACGGGAGAAATCTTAGGTTTTGATGTTTCTAATTATGAAGAAGTACAAACTACTTTAACAAAATGGCAGCAAGCTAACCCAGAAGCAATTGTTGAAGCGATTGTAAACAATGCCGGAATTACAAAAGATGGTCTTTTTATGTGGATGACTCCCGAAGACTGGAACGGTGTTGTAAACACAAGTTTAAACGGATTTTTTAATGTGACACAGTTTTTTATTCAAAAAATGTTACGTAATAAATATGGCCGAATCGTAAATATGGTTTCAGTTTCTGGTGTAAAAGGAACAGCAGGGCAAACTAACTATTCGGCAGCAAAAGGCGCAATTGTTGCAGCTACAAAAGCATTAGCTCAAGAAGTTGCCAAACGAAATATTACTGTAAATGCGGTTGCTCCTGGTTTTATCAGGACAGATATGACTAGCCAATTAGACGAAAAAGAATTACTAAAACTAATTCCGGTAAATCGTTTTGGCGAAGCCGAAGAAGTTGCAGATTTGGTAAGCTTTTTGATTTCTAAAAAGTCAAGCTATATTACAGGAGAAATTATCAACATAAACGGAGGAATATATTCATAAAAAATTACTCATAAAGTCTGGCTTTTAAAATTCGTATAAACACATAGAAACATAGCTTGTATGTGTAAAACAATTTAAAAAAAAATATTTTTCTCGCATAAATTGCTATGCGTTAAAAATATGCATAACAGACTAAAAAATTACTTTGAAAGATGATGAATAAGAGAGTTGTAATTACTGGAATGGGAATTTATTCTTGTATCGGAACTTCTTTAGACGAAGTAAAAGAATCTTTGTATAACGGAAAATCAGGTATTAAGTTTGACGCCGAAAGAAAAGAATTTGGCTTTCAATCTGCCTTAACAGGAATGGTTCCGAAAGCGGATCTAAAAAACTTATTGACCCGCAGACAACGTATGAGCATTGGTGAAGAAACCGAATATGCTTATATGGCTACAATAGAAGCTTTGAAAAATGCCAATATCGACGATGCTTTTTTTGACAATCGCGAAGTAGGGATCATGTATGGAAATGATAGCGTTTCAAAAGCTATTATTGATGCGACAGACATTGTTCGCGAGAAAAAAGATACCGCATTAATAGGTTCCGGAGCCATTTTTAAATCAATGAATTCAACGGTAACAATGAATTTATCTACAATTTTTAAACTCCGCGGAATCAATCTTACTATAAGCGCTGCTTGTGCAAGTGGCTCACACTCTATTGGGTTGGCTTATTTTTTAATAAAAAGCGGCTTTCAGGATATTGTTATTACCGGAGGAGCTCAGGAAATCAACAAATATGCGATGAGCAGTTTTGATGGTTTAGGTGTTTTTTCGAGAAGAGAAAACGAACCTGAAAAAGCTTCCCGCCCATTTGATGCTGATCGCGACGGATTAATTCCGAGTGGTGGCGGTGCAACGTTAATTCTGGAAAGCTATGAATCAGCAATTGCGCGAGGTGCCAATATTATTGCCGAAGTTGTAGGTTACGGATTTTCATCAAACGGTGGACATATCTCTACGCCAAATGTAGAAGGACCGTCTATAGCCATGCAACGAGCGCTTGAAGATGCACAATTAAAAGCAACTGATATTGATTATATAAATGCACATGCAACCTCAACTCCGGTTGGAGACGGAAACGAAGCAAAAGCAATTTTTGAAGTTTTTGGTGAGAAAAATCCTTACGTAAGTTCTACAAAATCAATGACAGGCCACGAATGTTGGATGGCTGGTGCGAGCGAAGTAATCTATTCTATCTTAATGATGCAGAACGATTTCATTGCTCCGAACATCAATTTAGAAAACCCAGATGAAGATGCTTCTAAATTAAATTTGGTCAAAACTACTTTAAACAAAAAATTTGACATATTTTTGTCCAATTCCTTCGGATTCGGAGGAACCAACTCGGCGTTGGTGGTTAAAAAGTTTAAATTGAACGATGAATAAAGAAGAGATTATAGCAAAAATTAATGGTTTTTTGGTTGATGAATTTGAAGTAGATAATGATGATATTGAACCAGATGCTAATCTAAAAGATACACTTGGGTTAGATAGTTTAGATTATGTAGATTTAGTAGTTTCTATTGAATCTAACTTTGGTGTAAAACTGGTTGAAGCTGATTTTGTTGGTATTGCTACTTTTCAAAATTTTTATGACCTTATCGAAACCAAACTAAAAGCTAAAGCTGTTTAATGAGTCAATGGGATGGCAAATCAAAAGGAACAGTTTTAGGCTATAGAATATTCGTTTTTTTAATACAAAAAGCGGGTGTCAAGTCTGCTTATGTCTTACTTTATTTTGTTGCTTCTTACTACTTTTTGTTTCTAAAGAAAAGCAATCAGGCTATTTTTTATTATTTTAAAGAAAGGCTGAACTATTCCTATTTCAAATCAAAAAAAATGGTTTTCAAAAGTTATTACACTTTTGGACAAACCATTATTGATAAAATTTCCATTTCGGCAGGAATGCGAAATAAATTTACCTATGAGTTTGACGGAATAGAAACTCTTAAAAAGCTTCTGGCCGAAAAAAAGGGCGGAGTTCTTATTAGTGCTCATATAGGAAATTTTGAAATTGCCGAACATTTTTTTGGTGAAATAGATCTTGATTTTCAAATCAATTTGGTTACAACCGATTTAGAACATTCGGCTATTAAGAATTATCTGGAAAGTGTAACCCAAAAACCAACCGTAAAGTTTATTATTATCAGAGACGATCTTTCTCATATTTTTGAGATCAATGCGGCTTTAGCCAATAACGAATTGGTTTGTTTTACCGGCGATCGTTACTTTGAAGGAACCAAATCTCTTTCAGAAGAAATTCTGGGTAAAGAAGCCAACTTTCCGGCTGGTCCATTTTTAATTGCTTCAAGATTAAAAGTTCCTGTTGTTTTTGTTTATGTAATGAAAGAAGCCAACTTACATTATCATTTATACGCCAGGGAAGCAACCGTAAAACACCGCGACGAAAAAGCATTATTAAAAGAATACGTAAAAAGCGTTGAAAGCATTTTGCAAAAATATCCATTGCAGTGGTTCAATTATTTCGACTTCTGGAACGATCTTAAAAAATAGCCCACAGATTTGGCGGATTAAACAGATTTACACTGATATTTACTTCTTATTTTTTGTAACCTAAAAAGTTTACAAAAAAATAAAATCCGCGAAAACCCGTTTAATCCGCCAAATCCGTGCGCCAATTTAAAAACTTCGCAACTTTGCGAGATTAAAAAAAACCAGCGAAAACCCGTTTAATCCGTTAAACCCGTGCGCCAAAAATCAAAACATTAAACAAGAAAATTCGTTTAAATAAATTTACTTATTTTTGCTTAGCACCAAAGCAACTAACCCAATGAAAAATGTTCTCGTTATTTTTTATTCCCAATCCGGACAACTAGAATCGATTGCGAAAAATATTGCAAAACCATTCTTAAATTCAGAGGAGATAAATGTAACTTTTCACGAAATACAATTAGAAAAACCATTCCCATTTCCGTGGAATAAAACTTCTTTTTTTGATGCCTTTCCGGAATCTTTTTTACAGATTCCAACAAAGCTTAAACCAGTTTCCAGCGAAATTTTAAACACAAAATTTGATTTGATACTTTTTCATTATCAAGTTTGGTTTTTATCACCTTCAATTCCAATCAACTCGTTTTTAAAAAGTGCCGAAGCCAAAACAATATTAAACAATACACCCGTTGTAACTATTAATGGTTCTCGTAATATGTGGATCATGGCTCAGGAAAAAATTAAAGTTTTATTGCGTGACGCCAATGCAAAATTGGTTGGAAATGTCGCATTAGTCGATCGGGTTGGAAATTTAATCAGCGTGATTACTATTGTAAATTGGATGTTCTCTGGTGTAAAGAAGCGATATCTCGGTTTTTTTCCGCTTCCGGGAGTTTCAGATAAAGACATTCAGGAGTCTGATAAATTTGGAGAAATCATACTTTCCCAATTTAAACAAGACAAACTTGACGATTTACAGCCCAAATTAGCCGAGATTGGCGCCGTAAAAATCAGCCCATATTTAGTTATTGTAGATAAAACTGCCAATAAGATTTTTAATAAGTGGTCTAATCTGATTCATAAGCATCAAAAAAACAGGAAAACGCTTCTTAAAATATTTTATGTTTATTTATTCCTCGCGATATGGCTAATCTCGCCAATAGTATATATATTGCACCTTATTACCTATCCATTCAAGTTCAAAACCATAAAAAAAGAAACTCAATATTATCAAGGAGTTTAGAAGACGAAATTTAATTATGTTTGACGTATATATTACCAAAGCCGCAAAATATTTGCCAAATGAAGCTGTTTCAAATGATGAAATGGAAAGCTATTTAGGCCTAATAAATGACACCGCCTCAAAGGCAAGACGTATTATTTTGCGTAATAATAAAATTACAAGCCGATATTACGCCGTAGATAAAAACGGAAAAAGTACACATAGTAACGCTGAGTTAACACGCAATGCCGTTTTACAACTATTTGATGAGAATTTTACAGATCAGCATCTGGAGGTACTTTCCTGCGGAACCTCATCACCTGATGTTTTAGCACCATCACATGCTGCAATGGTTCACGGATTATTAAAAAACAGATCCGTAGAGCTAAATTCTTCCATGGGTATTTGCTGTTCAGGAATGAATGCATTGAAATATGGTTTTCTTTCTATAAAATCAGGGAACTCAAAAAATGCCATTTGCACAGGATCAGAAAAAGTTTCGACCTGGCTTTCTTCTCCAAAATACAAGCACGAAGTAATCAATTTAAAGAACCTTGAAGAGCAGCCTATAATCGCCTTCAAAAAAGATTTTTTACGTTGGATGTTATCTGATGGAGCCGGTGCATTTTTATTAGAAAATAAACCAAGCGGCGAAATTTCATTAAAAATCGAATGGATGGAAGCGTATTCTTATGCATTCGAATTAGAAACTTGCATGTATGCCGGTGGAGATAAATTAGAAAATGGCGAAATCAAAGCCTGGAGCGATTACAATCCGGAGCAATGGTTAAACGAATCTGTATTTGCTGTTAAACAGGATGTAAAAATATTAGACGAATTTATATTACCGAAAGGTGTCGAAAGTATGAGCGATGCAATGGCAAAGCACAATGTTACGGCAGATCAGGTTGATTATTTTTTACCTCACGTTTCTTCTAACTTTTTTGTAGAAGGACTAAAAAACGGATTAAACGAAAAAGGAATTGTACTTACAGACGAAAAATGGTTCATGAACCTTTTAAGAGTTGGTAACGTTGGTTCTGCCTCAATTTATATCGCCCTTGAAGAATTAATGTATTCAGGTAAACTGAAAAAAGGAGATCGTATTTTATTATCAGTTCCGGAAAGCGGAAGATTCTCTTTTGCGTATGCGTATTTAACGGTTTGCTAATGGAAACACTATCTCTTTTAAATAAAGAAGCAGTCGAAAATTTATTGCCACAAAAGTTTCCTTTTGTCATGGTAGATAAAATGTATTCTTATACCGAAACATCATTGGTTTCCGGTTTAAAAATTCAGAGCGACAATATCTTTGCAGATAATAATTCTTTTTTAGAAGCAGGTATAATCGAGCACATGGCACAATCTGTGGCCTTGCATACCGGATATCAATTTTTCTTGAAAAACGAAACAGCCCCAACAGGTTATATAGGTTCTATAAAAGATATCGAAATAAAACAGTTTCCCCAAGTCGATGATACCATTCAATCAACCGTAACTATTTTGCAGGAATTTGCAGGAATAACTTTGGTTGATATTGTGACTACTTTAAATAATGAAGAAATTGCCCGCGGACAAATGAAAACCGTTTTGGCAAAATAGTATACCTATGAAAATTGGAGTTGACATACAAAATTACCTTCCGCACCGAGCGCCAATGCTTATGGTAGATCTAATTTTGGATATAGATTCTAATTTTGTAGAAACGACATTTCTGATACAAGAAGACAATATTTTTGTTGATAATGACATTTTTATCGAAGCCGGTCTAATCGAAAACACAGCACAAACCTGTTCTGCAATTGTAGGCAAAAAGTATTTTTTTGACGAAGACGGAACAGAAAATGAAAATGTAAATGTTATTGGTTTTATCAGCGCCCTAAAAAATCTAAAAATACATTCACTGCCAAAAACCGGTGATACAATTATTACCAAAGCAAACTTAGTATCCAAATTTGTTGGCGATGATTATACCTTATGTACGATGAGCTGTCAAAGCTTACTCGGAGACAAAATACTTTTAGAATGTGAAATTAATTTATTCATTCAAAAAACAGTTTCGACAACAACATAATTCTGATCGAAAATAAAACCGTCATGGAAAAAGAAAATGTACCTCAGCACGATGGAAATTTAAGCAAAAAGAACCTCAAAGAACTTGTTTATGCTACTGATGAAAATGGCAATTATACCACCGCGTTAAGTACGGGTTGGGAACCAAAAGCCATTGCACTTTCGAACGCAATAGATGATATAAAAGAACGTGCAGAAGAAGCAAAACTGAAGGTTCAGATTGGCGAATTAAGTCCGATTTGTTATTATATGGAACTCAATAAAATGGATCTTACCATTCTTGCCGGCTACGTCGAAATGTGGAAATGGCGCGTAAAAAGACATTTTAAACCCGCTGTTTTTGCCAAATTGAGTGACAAAGTTTTACAGAAATATGCCGACGCTTTTGAGATCTCAATAGCCGAATTAAAAAATATTAAAAACGATTAATGCAAACTAGTTTTACACACCATCAATCTGCTCATTGTGAAAATGGAGTGGCTTCAAATCTCTTAAAAAATAGCGGATTAAATATCAGCGAACCAATGGTTTTTGGCATCGGTTCCGGACTTTTGTTTGTGTATCTGCCTTTTATAAAAGTAAATCATGCACCGGCAATTAGTTACAGAACTTTGCCTGGACAGATTTTTAATAAAGTTGCAAATCGTTTAAATCTTAAAATAAAAAGACAAAAATTTTCTTCTGTTCCAAATGCCACTAAAGCTTTAGACGAAAATTTAAAAAATAATATCCCAACCGGATTACAAGTTGGAGTTTATCATTTAAGCTATTTTCCTGATGAATATCGTTTTCATTTCAACGCGCACAATTTAGTCGTTTACGGAAAAACCGAAACCGATTATTTAATCAGCGATCCTGTAATGGAAACCGTGACTACTTTAACACATGAAGAATTAGACAAAGTACGTTTTGCCAAAGGCGCTTTTGCTCCAAGAGGACAAATGTATTATCCAATTCAGGTTCCGAGTGAAGTTGATTTCAAAACTGCCATCATCAAAGGAATCAAAGATACTTGTCGCACTATGCTGGCGCCCATGCCAATTGTAGGTGTTCGCGGAATTAAATTTGTTTCTCGCCGAATTAGAAAATGGCCTGCAAAACACGGCGTTAGAAAAGCCAATCATTATCTTGCACAAATGGTACGAATGCAGGAAGAAATAGGAACCGGCGGCGGAGGATTCCGTTTTATTTATGCGGCATTTTTACAAGAAGCTTCGGTTATTTTAAACAATGATGAATTGAAAGTACTTTCTAAAGAAATGACTAAAATTGGAGATTCGTGGAGAGATTTTGCCGTTGAAGCTTCCCGTATTTATAAAAACCGAAGTGCCAAAGAAGACGCTTACAATGCCATTGCCGATGAACTTCTGGACATTGCTAATCGCGAAGAAATCTTTTTCAAAAAACTAAAAAAAGCAATTAGCTAACTATATTTTGCAAACTGTTATAAAAATAGAATCTCTTTCGAAAAAGTACAAAGATGCAGAACTGTATTCTTTGAACGATGTTTCGCTGGATATAAATCAAGGTCAGATTTTTGGCTTATTAGGTCCAAATGGTGCCGGAAAAACCACTTTAATCTCCATGCTTTGCGGATTGATAAAACCAACTTCGGGACATTTCACCATTGATGGTTTGAACTATGCTGGCCATTCCACCAAAATCAAAAAAATTATTGGAGTTGTACCTCAGGAATATGCTTTATATCCTACGTTGACAGCGAGAGAAAATCTACATTATTTTGGAAGCATGTACGGTTTAAAAGGTTCTGACTTAAAAGACAAAGTAATTGAAACTTTAGATCTTTTGGGTTTATTAAAATTTGCCGACAAACGCATTGAAACTTTCTCAGGCGGAATGAAACGCAGAGTCAATTTGATTGCGGGAATTCTCCACAATCCAAAAGTTTTATTTCTGGACGAGCCAACTGTTGGTGTTGATGTGCAATCTAAAAATGCAATTATAGATTATCTCAAACTTTTAAATCAAAACGGAACTACAATTATTTATACCTCGCATCATTTGGCTGAAGCCGAAGATTTTTGCACGACAATTGCCATTTTAGATCAAGGCAAAATTTATGCACAAGGCACACCATCAGGTTTAATTGCTTCGACTAAAGAAGCAAGAAATCTTGAAGAAGTTTTTATTTCATTAACCGGTAAAGATCTGAGAGATGATATATAAAATTTGGATGTCCGTCGTAAAAGAATTTATCCTGCTCAAGAGAGATTTAGGAGGTTTAGTCATTTTGTTTATAATGCCTTTGGTTTTGGTTATTACAGTAACCTTAATACAAGACAGTACTTTTAAAACCATTAGCGATACTAAAATTCAGATTTTATTGGTCGACAACGACAAAGGTTCGGTTTCTAAAACTGTTTTTGATAATCTCGAAAAGAGTCAGCTTTTTAGTGTTGTTACTCAAATAGACAACAAACCACTTACAGAAGAAGTTGCCAAAGAAAATGTTTACAAAGGAAAATTTCAATTGGCGATTATAATTCCAAAAAATCTAAGCACAGATTTACAAGCCAAAATCGATCAGAATGTAGAAAACATTGTGAGTAAAATGGGCTTCTCAGATAGTATTGCAAAACCGCAAACTTCAAAAATAATTCAGCAAAAAGAAGTAAAATTATATTTTGATCCGGCAGTTCAGCTTAGCTTCAAAAACTCTGTGATGAGTTCTATTGATAAAATGATTTCGCAAATCGAAACAAAGTCAATTTATACCACTTTCCAAAATCAATTAGGAGAAGAAAATACCAAATTCGAGCAAAAGAGTTTTATTACATTTAAAGAAATTGTTCCAAAAGTAAACAACAAGGAAGTCTTACCAAATTCGGTGCAGCATAATGTTCCGGCTTGGACACTTTTTGCGATATTTTTTATCGTAATTCCGTTGTCTATTAATATTGTAAAAGAAAAATCACAAGGAACTTTTGTTCGATTATTGACCAATCCGGTTTCTAATTTAATTGTCATTATCGGGAAAACCATTACCTATTCAGTCATTTGTATGATTCAGTTTTATATGATGGTTGCCGTTGCTATATTTTTATTTCCGCATATTGGTTTGCCTCCCTTAAATATCGAAGGACATTTATTTTTAATGAGTGTTGTTGCTTTATTTTCAGGGTTTGCAGCAATTGGTTTCGGAATTTTATTAGGAACTATTGCTAATACACAAGAACAATCGGCTCCGTTTGGTGCAACAAGTGTAATCATTCTTGCTGCTATTGGCGGAGTCTGGGTTCCCGTTTTTGCAATGCCAAAAATCATGCAGTTTATCGCCAAATCATCACCAATGAATTGGGCTCTTGAAGCTTTTTACGATGTTTTATTGCGCAACGTTTCTTTCCTGGAAATCATCCCAAAAATAAGTTTGCTATTTTTGTTCTTTATAATCACAACATCCATCGCATTATTCTATGACAAAAAGAAAAGAACAGTTTAACGAGGCAACTGACTTAACGGTTTCGCATGAAATCAGAATTCGTTTTAACGAAACTGATCCCCTCGGAATTGTTTGGCATGGCTATTATATTACCTACTTTGAAGATGGACGGGAAGCGTTTGGCCGTCAACACGGACTTACCTATTTAGATATTGCCAAAACCGGATTTACAACGCCAATCGTAAAATCAAAATGCGAACATAAATTGTCTTTGCGCTACGGCGATGTTGTAACAATAGAAACAACAGTTGTTGATACGCCCGCTGCCAAAATGATTTATCGTTTTAGAATCATAGACGAAAAAGGCGAAGTTGCCTGCACCGGCGAAACCGTTCAGGTATTTCTGGACAAAGAAGGAAATTTAATGTTGACGAATCCTCCTTTCTATGAAGAATGGAAACGAAAAGTTGGACTTTTAAAATAAACACAAAGTTCTCCTGCAAGGTTTCCAAAACCTTGTAGGTGTAATTCTAGACAAACCAACAAGGTTTTGGAAACCTTGCAGGATAGCAAAAATCACAAAATGATAAGAGAAGTATATATCACTGAAACCAATTGTATCACGCCTTTAGGTTTTGATGTTGAATCAAACATCAAAGCGATTCTTCGTGGTGAATCCGGAATTCAATTGCACCAGGATATTTCTCTAATGCCAATGCCGTTTTATGCTTCGATTATTAATGATGAAAAAATAATCAGTGCTTTTGAAAAAGTAAGTGCCAACACAAAACATTCTCGTTTAGAGAAAATGATGATTTTGGCTTTAGAGCCGATTATCAAAAAATCAGGAATTGAATTAAATTCGAAAACTGCTTTTATACTTTCGACCACAAAAGGAAATGTTACGGCATTAAAAAATGATTCTGAAGAAAGTTTTAATAATGCACATTTAGATGTTTTAGCTCAAAATGTAGCCAATTATTTCGGGTTTAAAACACAGC
The DNA here is from genome assembly GCF_020991455.1 of Flavobacterium sp. JAS. Lineage (GTDB taxonomy): Bacteria > Bacteroidota > Bacteroidia > Flavobacteriales > Flavobacteriaceae > Flavobacterium. The sequence continues at coordinate 240,025 of NZ_JAJMOX010000004.1, read as the reverse complement.
CAATTGTAGTTTCAAACGCTTGTGTTTCGGGAATTTTAGCCATTTCTGTTGCCAAAAGAATGATTCAATCGGAGCTTTATGATCATGTTTTTGTCGTTGCCGGCGACGAAGTTTCAGAATTTGTTTTGTCTGGTTTTAATGCTTTTCAGGCGATGAGCGATTTGCCTTGTAAGCCTTATTCTAAAAACAGAACCGGAGTAAGTTTAGGCGAAGCAACCGCAGCAGTTTTAATTTCGGCGGAAGCCAAAAACGCAAAAATAAAAGTTATTGGAGACAGTTCGATAAACGATGCCAATCATATTTCGGGTCCTTCAAGAACGGGCGAAGGTTTGTTCAGAAGTATTCAGAATGCGTTGAAAGAAGCGCAAATCAATTCTAATCAAATCGATTATATTTCAGCACACGGAACCGCAACTCCTTTCAATGACGAAATGGAAGCGATTGCTTTAAATCGTTTAGATTTACAAAATGTTCCAATAAATAGTTTAAAAGGATTTTACGGTCATACTTTAGGAGCTTCGGGATTATTAGAAACCGTAATCGCAATTGAATCCGCAAATCAAAATATGCTTTTTGAATCGAAAGGTTTTGACGAAATCGGCGTAAGCGAAACGATTAATATTATTGAGAAAAATGAAGAGGCAAGTATTGAGTTTTTCCTAAAGACAGCTTCTGGATTTGGAGGTTGTAATACGGCTGTGGTTTTTGAAAAAGTTAAACACGAATTACACTAATTTTCACGGATTAAATTCTTTGATTTTTTGCTTAAATAATATCGTTTGAACTGTTCGGAAATTCCGAACAGTTCAAACTAAAATTCAACTTTCAAGAAAACCTTGCAAGTTCAAATTTTTTAAAAGTAAATGAAATTATCAAAATTTATATTTATTAGTTTAGTTCTTCTTTCTTTTTTTGGATGTAAAAAGAAAGAACTATCTGAATCTGATTTTGAAAAAGAGGCAAGAAATAGCGTTTTTTATCGAAATTGTAGATTCTATTTATATGGACCGAAGAATTATGCTTCCGCCTCCAGGTCCAAGAATAGTAGATTTTAAAAAGAATATAAGAGATACGGTTGGGTATCACGATGAATTAAAAAGATATTGGCACTATCAAGATAGTATCAAAAATAGTAAAGCAAGAATTTTAATTGGCGTTCATGATTTTATAATAAACAATGAAATTAGAAATGGCAAATTTGATTTAAGCCCTTTTAAAAACAATAAAAAATTTGATTTTCAATATGCTTCTAAGTTTCCCGAAGAACGATTTTGGGATGTAGAAGATAAAAAGAGCGGAATGCCTGCTGGTACAATTGAGATTTCTAATATTAAGTTTAATAAAAATAAAACTTTGGGAACCATATCTGCCAGTGCTTCATGTGGCGGAGGAAAATGTGGACAAGGATTTGAAATTACAATTGAAAAAAAATCTGGGAAATGGCATATTACAAAAATTAAAAATACTTGGGTTTCTTAAAAAATAAATTAGTAATTAAGATCTGATGAATATAGATGACCCTCTTTTTGAACAAGCACTGGAAATTGAAAATTTTGATCGCAAAAATAATGTAATCAAAGTAACTGATAAAACTATTGAATTTTTAGAAAAATTAAATCTATCGCCTCAATTAATAGATTTTTTTAAATCATTTTCATTTAAGGAAGAAATCAAATTTGGAAATATCTATTTTAATTGTGTTAATGAAATCGGAGCTGAAAATCTTGATGAAGAAAACAAAGAAATCTATAAAAAAGATTTATTGATAATTGGTTCAGGCGCAAATGGTGATCCAATCGTTTTAAATATGAAGACAATGAATGTTGGGTATATTCTTCATGACATTCTTTGGGAAGAAGAAAATCTTGAAGATTTGAATAAAATTTACATTGACCTAAAAATGAGTATTGGAAAGTTCTATTACAAATCAATAACAGAAAATGATTTTCCTATTGATGCTTATGAAGCGGAAGATTATATAAAATAAAATGACTCAAAAAACACACATACAATCCTACATCACAATCCAAAACAACGAAATTGTTTTGAACGGAACTTCTGTATTCAAAATTGAACAAACCAATTTCGCTGATTTCTCCAAACAAGCATATCGTAATTTTGACATTCAATATCCAAAGTTTTTCAAAATGGACGCTTTGAGTAAATTGGCTTTTTTAGGTGCCGAATTGCTTTTGAGTCCGATAATTTCTTCTGAACACGAAAATAATATTGCTTTGGTTTTGGCCAATAAATCATCAAGTTTAGATACCGATGTAAAGTATCAGGAATCTATTTCGGACAAAGAAAACTATTATCCAAGTCCGGCAGTTTTCGTTTATACTTTGCCAAATATTTGTTTGGGCGAAATAAGTATTCGTCATCAGCTGAAAAGTGAAAATTCTTTCTTTATATTTGATGCTTTCAACACGGAATTTATGTCGAATTATTCGAATATTTTGCTGAATTCAAACAAAGCAGATATGGTTCTTTGCGGTTGGGTAGAATTTTTTAATGACAATTACAAAGCTTTTCTTTGCACAATTAGCAAAGAAGAAAGCACAAAATATACGAACGAAACTATCAATACATTATATAATAAATAATCATGGAAGCATTAAAAGAAGAATTAAAAAACAAAATCATTACCACTCTTAATCTTGAAGATATCGCAATCGAAGACATTGCTGATAACGATCCTTTGTTTGGAGACGGTTTGGGTTTAGACTCAATTGATGCACTTGAATTGATCGTGATTCTGGATAAAGATTACGGAATTAAACTAGTTGACCCAAAAGAAGGAAAATCAATTTTTCAGTCTATTGAAACAATGGCGGCATATATTAATACCAATAGAACGAAGTAGTTGCGTAAACTTTGTCAAAGTTTGAAACTTTGACAAAGTTGTAATAATCTACAATCTAAAATCATAAATCTAAAATTGAATGAAAGGTGTTGCAATAACGGGAATGGGAATTATCTCTTCGATTGGAAATTCAGTCGAGGAAAATTTTATTTCGTTAATCGAAAATAAAGTTGCTATAACTCGCATTGAGAACATTTCAACCGTTCATGTTGATGTTATTAAGGTTGGAGAAATTAAGAAAACCAATGCTGAATTGGTCAATGAATTAAAACTTCCTGAAGACAATAACTTTTCGAGAACGGCTATGATTGGTACTTTTGCAGCCAAACAAGCGGTTGAAAATGCAGGAATTACATCGATCAACGAATTTAGAACCGGACTTATTTCGGCGACAAGTGTTGGCGGAATGGACATGACCGAAAAACATTATTACAATTATTTTAAAGATCCTGAACTTGTTAAGTATATAAGTTGTCATGACGGCGGCGATGTTGCCGAAAAGATTGCTGAAGAACTTGGCTTGAAAGGAATGGTTACTACTATAAGTACCGCATGTTCATCTGCAGCAAACTCGATTATGTTGGGCGCGCGCTTGATCAAAAACGGAAAACTGGATCGCGTTATCGTTGGCGGAACTGATGCTTTGGCAAAATTCACGATCAACGGATTTAAAACCTTGATGATTTTATCTGACGATTACAACAAACCTTTTGACAATAACCGAAAAGGATTGAACCTTGGTGAAGCGGCTGCATATCTGGTTTTAGAATCTGATGAAATCGTTGAGAAACAAAACAAAAAAGTTTTGGCTCGCGTTTCAGGTTACGGAAATGCAAACGATGCTTTTCATCAAACTGCTTCTTCAGAAAATGGTGATGGTGCTTATTTGGCAATGAAAAAAGCCTTTGAAGTTTCGGGTTTAAAACCAAGTGAAATTGATTATATCAACGTTCACGGAACAGCAACTCCTAATAATGATTTGTCTGAAGGAAGAGCTTTACTCCGAATTTATGGAGATCAAAAAGTTCCTGATTTCAGTTCTACAAAACCTTTTACAGGCCATACTTTGGCAGCAGCCGCAGCAATTGAAGCCGTTTACAGCGTTTTGGCAATTCAGAATAGTGTGGTTTATCCGAATTTGAATTTCGAAACTCCAATGGAAGAATTTGATCTGGAGCCACAAACTTCTTTAAAAATGAAAAATATCAAACACGTTTTATCTAACTCTTTTGGTTTTGGAGGAAATTGTTCAACCCTTATATTTTCTAAAAGCGAATGAACAAGACATATATAAATGGAGTAGGTTGTATTTCGGCTCAAAAAACATTTGATACTGTTTTTTTAGAAGAAGCGGTGCACAATCAAAATGACACTATCCTTTCGATAGTTGCTCCGGTTTACAAAGATTTTATTACGCCGGCCGCGATTCGAAGAATGGCAAAAGGTGTAAAAAACGGAATTGTAGCTTCGGCTTTAGCCTTAAAAGATGCTCAGCTTGAAAATGTCGATGCGATCATTACCGGAACTGGTTTGGGATGTATTGAAGATTCTGAAAAATTTCTGAAAAACATTCTCGACAATAACGAAGAATTCTTAACACCAACTTCGTTTATACAATCGACTCATAATACGGTTGGTGCACAAATTGCTTTATCATTACAATGCAAAGGATATAATTTTACGTATGTAAACGGAGCTGTTTCTTTTGAGTCGGCACTTTTGGATGCTAAAATGCAAATCGAAGAAAACGAAGCCAATTCGGTTCTAGTGGGCGGAATTGATGAAAATGGCGAATACACGACGTCACTTTTTAAACTGATGGGCCGAATTAAACAAGATGGAAATCAGCCTTATGATGTTTTAAATCCCACTTCACCTGGAGCTGTTTTTGGTGAAGGTGCTAGTTTTTTTGTTTTAGAAAATGAAAAAAAGAGCACTACTTATGCGCAGGTTTTAGATGTCGAAATTAAAAACACTTTAGAACAAAACGAAATTGAAGGGGAGATAATTACTTTTTTAAATGCCAATAATTTACAAATTTCAGATATTGATGCTGTAGTTTTGGGTTTGGATGGAAACATTACTTTCGATTCTTATTATAAAAATTTAACTGAAAATGCCTTCGCAAAAACGCCTCAGTTGTATTACAAACATTTGAGTGGTGAATATGATACGTCTTCGGCTTTTGCTTTATGGATGGCTGCCAAAGTAATCAAGACGCAGGAAATTCCTGAAATTATAAAAGTAAATTCGGTTGAAAAACCAGTTTATAATACCATTTTATTGTACAACCAATTAAACGGAAAAAATCATAGTTTTACGTTACTTTCAAAATGATAACGCATAAAAACATATCGCTTTTTTTCATTTTTCTATTGCTTTTATTACTTCTTCTGAACTTATATATCGCAATACATTTTGGGTGGTTTGTAGCAATTATTTTGATTTGGATAGGAATAAATGCTTTTGGTTCTTCTCGAATTTCTTCCAATTATCATGTAAAAGCATTTTGTAATAATTCTTCCGAAAAGGAAAAAAAAATCGCCATTACATTTGATGACGGTCCGAGTATTTTTACTTTGGAAGTTTTAGAATTGCTAAAAAAACACAATGCAAAAGCTACTTTTTTCTGCATTGGAAAAAATATCGAAACGCATCCCGAAATCATAAAACAAATTATCGCCGAAGGTCATTTGGTTGGAAATCACTCTTATAATCACTCGAAATTTTTTGACTTTTATAATGCAAAAAAAATCACCGAAGAACTTCAGAAAACAGATTCCCTTTTAGAAAAATTCACCTCAAAAAAAATCAACTTTTTTCGTCCGCCTTACGGAGTTACTACGCCGTCGATTCGTAGAGCTCTAAAAATCACCGGTCATAAAGTTATTGGCTGGAATATTCGTTCGCTTGACGGCGGAACAAAAAATCAAAATTTAATTTTCAATCGCATTATAAAACGCGTTTCTCCCGGCGGAATTGTACTTTTGCACGATACGGGATCACACTCGGTTTTGGTATTGGAACAGTTTTTGCAATTTTTGCAACAAAACAATTATGAAGTGATTTCGGTTGAAGAACTTTTGAATCTTAAAGCTTATGAAGACTAAACTATATATATTCCTTTTTTTATTAAACATTACAATCAATCCGATTTTTGCTCAGGAACAAAAAATGTCTGATGCAGAAATTGCCGCTTTCAAGCAAGATGTAAATGTGGTTTCTAAAAAAATCAAAACCCTAAGTACTGATTTTGTTCAATACAAACATTTAGATTTTTTATCGAAAGACATTGAAACTTCGGGTAAAATGATTTTTAAAGAACCGAGTCTGCTTCAATGGCAATATAAAAAACCATACAATTATAGCATTGTTTTTAAAAACGGGAAAATCCTGATTAACGACGAAGGAAAGAAAAGTGCCGTTGACATCGGGAACAGCAAAATCTTTGGCCGTATTAATAAATTAATCGTAGGCAGCGTAAGCGGAAACATGTTTGATGACAAAGAATTTACGATTTCGTACTTTAAACTAAAAGGACAAAATCTTGCGAAATTTGTTCCCAAAGATGCGACGCTGAAAAAATACATCAAACAAATCGAACTGACTTTTGATAAAGAAGAAGCCACAGTTGTACAGGTTAAACTACTGGAATCCTCTGAAGATTATACACGAATTGTTCTTAAAAATAAAGTGATCAATGCAAAAATCGACGATTCAGTTTTTACTAATTAATTGCCTTTTGGCATTAGTTTTAGTTTCTTGTGGCTCGGTCACAAAAAACTACACGCCCAAAAAATTAGACAAAACGTCTTATCAGGTTCCCTATTTTACAGACTCAAAAACTGATTATGTTTACAAAGCAAACATCACAGTTTATGGTCATGAAATGTCCGGAATTTTTATTGCTAAAAAAATAAATGACACAACACATCGCATTGTTTTTACAACCGAGTTTGGTAACAAATTGTTAGATTTTGAAATTGCAGAAAAGACTTTTAAAGTTAACTCGATTGTATCTGAATTAGACCGAAAAATTTTAATTAATACTTTGACTGAAGATTTTCGTTTGCTTCTTAAAAGTGACTATTTAATTCAGGAACAATTTGAAAATGAATCTGATAATATCTATAAATCAGCAGATGGAAACCGTGATAATTATCTTTTTATTTCTAAAAATGGATCGAAATTAGAGAAGGTTGTTAATGCATCTAAAACAAAAGAAAAAATAACACTGCTTTTTAGTTCAGAAAACAATATTTTTGCGGAGAAAATTCAGATTATTCATCAGAATATCAAGTTAAAAATTGAGTTAAACTATTTTAAATCAGAGTAAAACTTAATCAAAACCTAAACTTAAATCAAATCAAAAATGAAAAAAATAGCCGTAATTGCCTTTGTTTTGTTTATTGGAATAATAACATCAAATGCACAAGTTAGAGTAAGCCCAGGAATTCGTGGAGGTTTAAACGTTTCAACATTAACTAATATTGATGATAATAAATCTAAAACAGATTTTTATGTTGGTGGATTAGTAAACATTAGATTTAATAAATATTTTTCGTTACAGCCTGAGATAACCTATTCAAGACAAGGTGATCAAGGAAGAGAATATCTTGGAAACGGCTATAATTATCGTTATGTAAGTTATGAATTAAACTACTTAACACTTGGTGCAGTTGCAAAATTTAATATTGGCGGTAAAGGTTTTCACATTTTAGGAGGTCCGTCTGTAGATTTTAAAGTTTCTGATAATTATATCAACAGCAATCCTGAAAATTTTGATCTTGCCATTGTTGGAGGTGTTGGTTATACATTGCCAAACGGATTAACGTTTGAAGCCAGAATTAAACAAGGATTAGTTGATATTTATGGTTATGATGGAATTGACAATAATAACGATTATTACTATAATGACGTTATTTTAAATCAGGTTTTTCAAATTGGTATCAGTTATACTTTTAAAGTAAAATAAAACGATGGTTTTAAAAGATTTTTACAAAGTTCTATCAGAAGAAAAAATATCTGATTCTAAATATAATGTTGCTATTTTGATCAATGAAAAACATGAAGTTTTCAATGGTCATTTTCCAGGAAATCCAATTATGCCGGGAGTTTGCATGATTCAGATTATTAAAGAACTTACAGAAGCAATTACTAAAAGTACATTGATGATTCAAACACTGGTCAATGTGAAGTTTATGGCACTGATTAATCCTGAAACTACTCCTGAATTGCGTTTAGAACTTGATATTACAACAACCGAAGACGATTTGGTTAAAGTAAAAAACACAACTTATTTTAACGATACTGTTGCTTTAAAACTTAGCAATGTGTACAAAAAAATATAATTATGAAACTGCTGCTGTCTTTACTTTTGTGGATTAATTTTGGCGGAACTCCAGATTTGGCGACCGTTAGAAAAATGTATACAGGCGTTACAAAATCAGAAAGTAATGCCAAAGAATTCTCAGAAAAACTGGCAACGGTTTCAGACGATGATGCAAAAATTTTAGTGGCTTACAAAGCTGCTTCCATTTTGCTGGATTCTAAGTTTGAGAAAAAACTAAGAGATAAAATGGATCGTTTTAAACAAGGTGCAACTCTTCTGGAATCGACCATAAAAAGCGAGCCTAATAATATCGAAATTAGAATGATTCGGTTGAGTATTCAGGAAAATGTACCCGGAATTACTGGCTATAAAAAGAATATTAAAGAAGACAAAAAATATATTACAGCACATTATGCTGAGCAAAACAGTGCTTTAAAAGACTATCTAAAAGACTTTATTTTACAATCGAAAAGCTTCTCTGAAAAAGAGAAACAATTCGTAAAGTAAGCTAAAGAAAACCTCCAAATGAAACCTATTTTATCACAGCAAGAATTGCTTAATTCGACTCATTTTTGTGTTATTGTTCCCACATACAACAATCACAAAACTTTAAAAAAAGTGCTGGATTCTATTTTAGATTTCACTACCAATATTATTATTGTCAACGATGGATCGACTGATGAAACTTTTGAGATTTTAAAACAATATGCACAACTCACGCAAATTCATCATCCTAAAAATTTAGGAAAAGGACGAGCGTTGAGAAATGGTTTCAGAAAAGCAATCGAAATGCAGTTTGAATATGTGATCACGATTGATTCTGATGGACAACATTTTGCATCTGACATTCCGAAATTTATTGCCGAAATTCAAAAAGAACCAAATTCTTTATTGATTGGAAGCCGGAATATGACACAAGAAAATGTGCCTAAGAAAAGTAGTTTTGGAAATAAATTTTCGAACTTTTGGTTTAAGTTCGAAACCGGAATTAAACTCGATGACACACAATCCGGTTTTAGATTATATCCTTTAAATTTGATTCCGAAACAATTTTATACCAACAAATTTGAATTCGAAATTGAAGTAATTGTTCGTTCAGCCTGGAAAGGTATTGTGGTCAAAAACATTCCGATTCAAATTTTATACGATCCTGTAGAACGCGTTTCACATTTTCGTCCGTTTAAAGATTTTACAAGAATTAGTATTTTAAATACCGTTTTGGTAATCAATGCATTGTTGTATATCAAGCCAAGAGATTATCTTAGAAAAGCAAAAAAAAAAGGTTTTAAAAAGTTTTTCCTTGAAGATATTTTAGAAAGCAGTGATTCTAATTTCAAAAAATCAGCAGCAATTGCGTTAGGTATTTTCATTGGCATTTCTCCGTTTTGGGGATTTCAAACGATATTACTTTTTACTTTTGCCGCCTTATTCAGACTCAACAAAGTCATAGCTTATCTGTCTTCAAATGTGAGCTTCCCCCCTTTTATTCCGTTCATAATTTATGGTTCATTAAAAATGGGAAGTTATTTTGTGTCCAACGACGCGCCTTTGATTTTAGACAGTTCCATTACACTCGATGATATTCAAAAAAATGCAACACAATATATCGTAGGAAGTCTTATTTTAGCATCCGTTTCAGCATTATCTGTTGGGCTTTTAAGCTATTTGCTTTTAACAGCTTTTAGTAAAAAACGCACAGAATAAAATACATTTATTTTCCGCCACAAATTTCACAAATTAACGCAAATCAATTCGTGAAAAATTCGTGAAATTCGTGGCGAAAAAACTTTAAAAAATAATTATGCATCAATATTTCTACGCCATTCATTTGTTTGTAAACCGAAGAAAATCTCTCTCGGTTGTATTGGCAATTCTGATGCTTTTTGCGTTTGGATTTTTTGCTTCACAAATTAAATTTGAAGAAGACATTACCAAACTTATTCCAACAAACGACAAAAGTGACGTTACGGCAAAAGTTTTGAAACAACTTAATTTTGCTGATAAAATTACCGTTATTTTCAAACTCGAAAAAAACGGAACCGACGAAGATTTAAAAGAAATGGCAACTGCTTTTTCAGACAGCGTTGCCAAATCCTGCAAACCTTACGTAACCGGAATTCAGGGAAAAGTTGACGAAGAAAATATTCAGGAAACTATTGATTTTGTTTACAATAATCTTCCGCTTTTTCTAGACAATAAAGATTACGCAGCGATTCAGGAAAAGCTTCAAAAAGATAGTATTGCTGCAACTGTTCAGGGAAATTACAAATCGATTATTTCGCCGTCAGGATTTATCACCAAAGATTTTATTCTGCAAGATCCGCTTGGGATTTCATTTATTGCCCTTAAAAAATTACAGCAACTTAATATTGGTGACGACTTTACGCTCGATAATGGTTTTGTAATGACTAAGGACAAAAAGAAATTACTGCTTTTTATTACCTCAAATCTTCCTTCGAGCGAAACAGAAAAAAATACCCTTTTTGCCGCTAAACTTAAATCAATTCAGGATAATCTAAATCAGAAATTTAAAACCAAAACTTCGATTAGTTATTTTGGTTCGGCTTTGATTGCGGTTGCCAATGCCAATCAAATTAAAAGCGATATTATTTTAACAACAACTATCGCAATGATTACGCTGATGTTGATTCTGATTTTATTTTATCGTAAGGTATTCATTCCGCTAATTATTTTTCTTCCAACCGTATTTGGAGCTTTGTTTGCCGTGGCATTTTTATATTTTGTCAAGGAACAAATTTCAGCAATCTCACTCGGAATTGGTTCTATTCTATTAGGAATCACAATCGATTATTCGATACATATTCTAACACATTACAAACATAATAGCGATGTAAAAACTTTGTACAAAGACATTACGATGCCGGTAATCATGAGTAGTTCAACAACAGCTGTTGCCTTTTTGTGTTTGCTTTTTGTGAAATCTGATGCGTTAAATGACTTAGGGATTTTTGCTGCTGTAATTGTTATGGCTTCGGCGTTTTTCTCGCTTTTGATAGTTCCGCATTTATATAAACCGAAAGAAAACAATTTTGATCACAAGAAAAATGTCATCGACAAACTGGCTCATTTTTCCTTTCATAACAATAAATTCTTAATTGGTTTTTGCGTTTTAATCACAATCATTTGCTTTTTTACTTATAATAATGTTGGCTTCAATAACGATTTATCGCAATTAAATTTTGTTCCGAAAGAAATCAAAGCAGCCGAAAAAGAACTCGAAGAAAGTACGAGTTTAACTTCAAAAACAATTTACGTGGCTTCATACGGAAATAGTATGGAGGAAGTTTTGCAAAACAACAGTCGGCTTTTTGCCGATTTATCAAAAGAAAAGCAACAAGATAAAATCTTAAATTTCAGTTCTGTTGGCGGAATTATGCTTTCGCAGAAGGAACAAAAACAGAAAATCGACAAATGGAATTCGTTCTGGAACTCGAATAAAAAACAACTTTTAAAATCTGGACTAATTACCGAAGGTTCTAAACTTGGTTTTAAACCCACAACATATTCCATCTTTTTTGATCATTTAGATTTTGATTTCAAACCGATCAAAGCTGATGATTATTTAAAAATTCAGGCTTTACAGCTAAAAGAATTTGTAACCGAAAAAAATGGATTTTTCACGATTTCAACTTTGGTAAAAGTTACGCCGCAACAGCGTGACGCTTTTGTAAAATCGGCTTCAGCCAAAAATAATCTGATTGCGATTGACCGTCAGCAAATGAATGAAACTTTTTTCAGCACTTTAAAAACTGATTTTAATTCGCTTGTAAATTATTCTTTTGTGGCTGTAATTCTGATTTTATTTTTCTTTTTCAGAAGAGTCGAATTAGTCATCGTAAGCTGTATCCCGATTGCCTTAACGGGAATTGTTACGGCAGGAATCATGGGCATTTTTGGCATTCAATTAAATATTTTCAGTATGATTGTCTGCACTTTGATTTTTGGTCATGGTGTCGATTTTAGTATTTTCATGACGAGCGCACTTCAAAAAGAATATACAACCGGAAAGAACGAAATTGCCATTTACAGAACTTCAATTATTCTGGCAGTTATTACGACTATTTTAGGAATTGGCGCCATGATTTTTGCACAACATCCGGCGTTACGATCTATTTCATCGGTTTCATTAATTGGGGTTTTTGCAGCTTTGATTATTACGTTTATTTTCTATCCAATTCTCTTTAAATTATTCTTATCAAATAGACCAAAAAACGGAAATGCTCCTTTTGAGTTACGATCATTTGTACATGGTGTTTTATCTTTTTTCTATTACGGACTTGGCGGTGTTTTAATGTCTCTTTTCTGTTTGATCATTATGCCGATAATTCCGCTAAATGAAAAAACAAAAATGAAAGGATTTAGATATTGTATTTCAAAATTCATGAAATCGGTATTGTATTCAAATCCATTTATGCATAAAAAAATCATCAATAAGTTTAATGAAAATTTCGAAAAACCGGCGATTATTATTGCCAATCATTCTTCGTTTTTAGATATTTTGGCTATCGGAATGTTGAGTCCGAAAATTATTTTTCTGGTAAATGATTGGGTTTACAATTCACCAATTTTTGGTGCCACGGTTAGAAAAGCTGGTTTCTATCCCGTTTCTGAAGGACTTGAAGAAGGTGTCGAACATTTACGTCAAAAAGTAAACGAAGGATATTCGTTAATGATTTTTCCTGAAGGAACCCGTTCTGAAAGTAATCAGATTAAACGCTTTCATAAAGGTGCTTTTTATCTTGCCGAAGAATTCAATTTAGACATTCTTCCTGTTCTTATTCATGGTGCTTCAGAAAGGCTTCCAAAAGGTGATTTTGTAATTCATGACGGCAGTCTTACGCTTTCTATTTTAGAAAGAATTGCACCTGAGAATCTTTCTTTTGGAAAAAATTATGCCGAAAGAACAAAGGAAATAAGTGTTTTCTTTAAGTCTAAATTTCAAGAAATCCGTCAGGAAATAGAAGGTCCGGAATATTTCAAGAAAATGCTTCTTCATAGTTACGACTACAAAGAAATTGAAATTATAAAAGGTGTAAAAACCGATTTAAAAAAGAATCTTGAAAACTATTATCACTTAAATCAGCACATTTCGGCGAAAGCCAAAATTGCGCATTTGTCTAATGATTATGGACAATTAGATGTGTTACTGGCCTTGCAGGAACCGCAGCGAAAAATTTATTCTTATAATAATGATGAAGAAAAACGTGAGATTTCTAAAACCAATTATATCGTTAAAAAAAGAAAAATATTCTATGAAGAAAATCTCGAAACCCTTCTGGAAAATCAATTCGATGCAGTTTTAATCTCTGATGAAAGTTATAAAAATGATCTTGAAAAAATTGTTTCTACAACTACGTGCGTTATTTTAATGGATAGTTCTAATTTAAAAAACACTTTGATTAACTTTGGTTTTGATTGTGTTTTTGACGAAAATTCTATAATCGTATTAAAGAAAAAATAGTATGAAAGAGCATTACGATGTAATAATTGTTGGCAGCGGTTTAGGCGGTTTAGTGTCCTCTATTATTCTGGCAAAAGAAGGTTACAGCGTTTGTGTACTCGAAAAAAACAATCAATATGGCGGAAATCTACAGACTTTTGTACGAGACAAAACCATTTTTGATACTGGAATCCATTACATAGGCGGTCTTGAAAAAGGTCAAAATCTATATAAGTATTTTAAATATCTGGGGATTATTGACCAATTAAATCTGAAAAAATTAGATGAAAATGGTTTCGACATTATCTCTTTTGAAGATGATAAAAACGAATATCCGCATGCGCAGGGTTACGAAAATTTTGTCGATCAATTGGGTGTTTATTTTCCTGATGAAAAAGCAAACATCAAAGAATATTGCGAAAAATTAAAAACAATCTGCGACTCTTTTCCGCTTTATAATTTAAACTGGGAAGGGAAATATGACAATGAAATTTTGGCTCTCAACGCCAAAGAAACTATCGAATCTTTTACCGAAAATGAAAAACTAAAAGCAGTTTTGGCCGGTTCAAATTTTCTGTATGCAGGAATTCCGGATAAATCGCCTTTTTACGTTCATGCCCTTTCGGTCAACTCGTATATTCAAAGTTCATGGCGTTGCATTAATGGCGGGAGTCAGATTACGAAACAACTTTTAAAGCAGCTCAAAAAGCACGGTGGCGAATTTTATAAATACAAAGAAGTTACTCGTTTTAATGTTGAAAACAACAAAGTAACATCGGTAGAAATGAAAGATGGAACTACCGTTTCCGGAACTCGTTTCATCTCTAATATAGACCCAAAAGCTACGCTGAAACTTGTTGGCGAAGAGAATTTCAGGAAAGCTTTTTTTAGCCGGATTCAGAGTCTCGAAGGCGTTATTTCGGCCTTTAGTTTATATGTTGTTTTTAAGCCCGAAACTTTCAAATACATCAATCATAATCATTATCATTTTAAGAAAAGCAGTGAGGTTTGGAGCGCACATGACTATGACGAAACTTCTTGGCCAAAAGCTTTTATGGCTTCTATGAATGCCTCAAAAAAACAGGAAATCTGGGCTGAAGGAATGACTTTTATTACCTATATGAAGTATGATGATGTTGCACCCTGGATCGATACTTTTAATACAACTGTCGAAGAAAATGATCGTGGAGAAAGTTATGAGCAATTCAAATCGAGAAAAACAGCTAAATTTCTGGATGAAATCGAACTAAAATTTCCGGGTATAAAAGATTGTATACGGTCGATTCATACCTCTACTCCGCTTTCGTATCGTGATTATATTGGCGGACACAATGGTAATATGTACGGTTATGTTAAGGATTCAGACAATCCTATGAAAACCTTGATTCCGTCAAAAACTAAACTTGATAATTTGTATCTTACAGGTCAAAGTATCAACATGCACGGCGTTCTTGGTGTGACCATTGGAGCTGTTGTAACGTGCTCCGAAATTATTGGAAAAGAATATTTGGTGAATAAAATTAATCAGGTTTCTGCTGAATAAATGTGCGTATGAAAAACCGAATTAAATTATTTACCCTGATCGTTTTTTTATTGATACTCGCTTCTTGCGGTACCTCAAAATCAATGCATCATCTGCCTGATACTTCAAATTATAATGCCACAAAACCAGTCGTAACCAAACAATCTGACAGTTTATTTATCTCCGGAAAAAGTTCACTTTTAAAAAATAAGCAAGGTCTTTGGGAATTATATGTTGAAGGCGATCCGTTTCAAATTGGGTTAACAACCGGAGCTTTGTCGGATTCTCTTCTTAAAAAACAAGAGCAGATATTTTTCTCCAAAATAAAGGATTTAATTCCTTCAAAATTTGAGCAAAAAATGCTGCGTTATTTCTTAAAATGGTACAATAGAAAATTATATTCAAATGTTACTCCAGAATATCAATCAGAAATTTATGGGGTTTCTCAATATACTTCCCTCGATTTTGATAACATCGCACCGCAATATCAACGAAGTTTATACCTGCATGCCGCACACGATATTGGTCACGCTTTGCAAGATTTGGCTTTGGTTGGCTGCTCATCTTTTGCGGCTTGGGGAGAAAAATCCGAGACTGGAAATTTAATTCTTGGACGCAATTTTGATTTTTATGTAAGTGACGCTTTCGCGGAAAATAAAATCATTGCGTTTATAAATCCGAAAGAGGGTCACAAATTTATGATGGTTACCTGGCCCGGAATGATTGGAGCGGTTTCTGGTATGAATCAGGAAGGTTTGACGGTTACGATTAATGCCTCAAAATCAAAAATTCCGATGATTGCAAAAACACCAATTTCAGTTGTGACTCGCGAAATTTTACAGCATGCCGCAACTATTGATGAAGCAATTGCAATCGCCAAAAAAAGAAAAGTGTTTGTTTCAGAATCAATTATGGTGGGAAGTGCTCACGATAACAAAGCCGTTTTGATTGAAGTTTCTCCTAAAAAAATGGATGTTTATGATGTTCCAAACAGTGATCAATTAATTTGTTCGAATCATTTTCAAGGCGAAGATTTAAAAGATGAAAAGAGAAATCAGCTTCAAATTGCCAATAGTCATTCTGAATATCGACTGGAAAGAATAGAAGAGCTTTTTACAGAAAACCCTAAAATCAATCCAAAAATTGCTTCTGAAATTCTAAGAAATAAAGAGGGTTTGCAGAATATTTCTTTAGGTTATGGTAACGAAAAAGCATTGAATCAATTGATGGCACATCACGGAATTATTTTTGAACCCAAAGAAAAATTGGTTTGGATTTCGGCAAATCCATATCAATTGGGTGAGTTTGTTTGTTACAATCTCGATTCTATTTTTAAAGAAAGAAAAACAAATTCTGTGATTTCATTTCAAGAAGAAAATCTAAATATTGCAAAAGATCCTTTTCTAAAAACTACGGCTTATGCAAATTATCAAAAATTTAGAATTGAAGACGATAAAATAGATTTGTATCTGAAAAAGAAAGAAACAATAAGTCCGGAATTTATCCAGAACTATCAATCTTTAAACCCTGATTATTGGGTTGTGTATTACAAAGCAGGGTTGTACTTTTATCAAAAAAAAGAATATCAGCTGGCTCAATCTAATTTTGAAAAAGCTTTGACCAAAGAAATTACAACAGTTCCTGATAAAGCAGAAATTGAAAAATATTTAAAAAAACTCAAAAGAAAATTACAATGATTCCAGCAATAGAAAAAAATTCTTTAGAAGAAATTAAAATTTTTCAGGAACAAAAACTAGCCGAACTTTTACAGTATATCAGTCAAAATTCTCCTTTTTACAAACGTCTTTTTGCAGGACAAAACATTGATCTTTCGAAAGTTAAAACACTTGAAGATTTACAACATTTACCTGTAACCACAAAAGAAGATCTACAAGAATACAATGATGATTTTGTCTGTGTTCCGCAACATAAAATTATCGACTATGCCTCGACTTCAGGTACTTTAGGCGATCCTGTGACTTTTGGTTTAACCGATTCTGATTTAGATCGATTGGCTTATAATGAAGCGATTTCGTTTGCCTGCGCCGGAATTGCGGAAGGCGATGTGGTACAATTAATGACGACAATCGACAGAAAATTTATGGCTGGACTGGCTTATTTTCTGGGATTGCGAAAATTAAAAGTTGGTGTAATTCGTGTTGGTGCGGGAATTCCAGAATTACAATGGGATTCTATTTTAAAATACAAACCTTCTTATTTAATTACGGTTCCTTCTTTTCTTTTGAAATTAATTGAATACGCCGAAATTCATGGGATTGATTATAATAATTCAAGCATAAAAGGTGCTATTTGTATTGGAGAGTCTTTGCGAAATGAGGATTTTTCGATGAATACTTTGTCTCAAAAAATTATCGAAAAATGGAATATTAAGTTGTTTTCAACTTATGCTTCTACCGAAATGAGTACGGCTTTTACAGAATGTGAACACGGAATTGGTGGTCATCATCATCCCGAATTGATTATCGTTGAAGTTCTGGATGAGAATAATATTCCTGTAAAAAATGGCGAAGTTGGCGAATTAACTTTTACTACTTTGGGTATTGAAGCGATGCCTTTGTTACGTTTTAAAACCGGAGACATTGTTCAGCTTCATAACGAGCCTTGTGCTTGCGGAAGAAATACTTTGCGTGTTGGTCCCGTAATTGGACGCAAAAAACAAATGATAAAATACAAAGGAACAACACTTTATCCGCCAGCGATGAATGATGTTTTGAGTGGTTTTGATAATATCGAAAATCATATTATCGAGATTTCTACCAACGATTTAGGAACTGATGAAATCGTGATAAAGATTGCTGTAAAAAATCAAACTCCTGAATTTTTACAGGAAATAAAAGACCATTTCAGAGCCAAATTAAGAGTAACTCCAAAAATAGAATTCGCTTCGAAAGAAACTTTGAATCCTTTAGTTTTTAATCCGATGAGTCGAAAACCAATTCGATTTTTTGACTATAGAACTTAATAGTAGGTACAAAGCGACAAAGGTTCAGAGGAACAAAGGTTTTCTCATTAGCCTGATAAAAAACCTTTGAACCTTTGCCTCTCTGAACCTTTGAACCTCAATTTGGTACAAATTGAACTAAATGTTGTAATTTTGCAAAAAATATTGAAGATGGTCAAGATTGGCAACATAGAATTACCTGAATTTCCTTTATTACTCGCACCGATGGAAGATGTTAGTGATCCACCGTTTCGCAGATTATGCAAAACGCATGGCGCTGACATGATGTATTCTGAATTTATTTCATCGGAAGGATTGATTCGTGATGCTATTAAAAGTAGAATGAAGTTGGATATTTTTGATTACGAACGCCCTGTTGGAATTCAGATTTTTGGTGGTGATGAAGAAGCAATGGCGCTTTCGTCTAAAATTGTTTCTACTGTAAAGCCGGATTTAGTGGATATTAATTTTGGATGTCCGGTAAAAAAAGTAGTTTGTAAAGGTGCCGGAGCCGGAGTTTTGAAAGATGTTGATTTGATGGTGCGTTTAACAAAAGCCGTGATCAGAAGTACTGATTTACCGGTTACTGTTAAAACACGTTTAGGTTGGGATGACAACTCTATTAATATTGATGAAGTTGCTGAAAGGTTACAGGACATAGGTGTTCAGGCTTTGACGATTCACGCCAGAACCCGTGCGCAAATGTATAAAGGCCATGCCGATTGGTCGCATATTGCTCGTGTAAAAAACAATCCTAGAATTACAATGCCTATTTTTGGAAATGGCGATATCGACAGTCCTGAAAAAGCATTAAAATATAAAAATGAATACGGTATTGACGGAATCATGATTGGTCGTGCCGCAATTGGTTATCCATGGATTTTTAATGAAATCAAGCATTTCTTTAAAACCGGAGAACATTTACCTGCTCCAACGGTTGTTGATCGTGTAGAAGCTGCCAGAAACCATTTAATGTGGTCGATGGAATGGAAAGGTGAACGTTTAGGAATTGTTGAAATGCGTCGTCATTATACCAATTATTTTAAAGGTATTCACTCTTTTAAAGAATTCAAACAAAAACTGGTTACAACTGATGCGCCTGAAGATTTATTCAATATCATGAAAGAAATCGAACAGGTTTATGCAGGATATGAGTTTGCTTAGAACATAAAAAAAGACCTTCGATTGAAGGTCTTTTTTATTTAATTATCTTTTTATTTTACGGCTTCTAGTATTTTATCTGCAATTTCGGTTTGCCCTTTTTCACTAGTGATATAATTTCTATCATTTACATTGGACAAATATCCGACCTCTAAAGTCATTGCCGGACAATTTGAATTTTTCAAAATATAAAATGACGCATCTTTTACTTCTCCTTTCGAAAAATAATCTCCCGCTACTTTATCAATCAGAATCTCGGCATTTGTTTTAGATTCGCTGTAAAATTTAGATTTAGAAAAAACGTATGCCTCCACACCATTCCTCCTAAAATTTTCAGAAGCATTAATGTGCAATGAAATTACCAAACTCGGATTTAGATTGTTGATGATTGAAACTCTTTCGGATAATTTCATTAAATGATCTCCATCGCGAAGCAAAACAATTTCTAAATTCTCATTTTTATTCTGATCTTTAATTTTTTTCGAAATAGCCTCTACAATCTTTTTTTCCTGGAGTCCACCTAAAACAGCTCCAAAGTCATCTCCACCGTGACCGGCATCAATAACAATTATCTTTTTCGTTTCTAACGATTTAAAAGCAAAAAGTGCAAAAAGTATTGTACTTAAAAGCAGCAGAACTTTAGTCTTGGTTTTCATGTCAATTTGTTTTTGGTTATTTAAAATCAACGCTTGTTTTTAAGAAATATTGTACAAAATAAAAATCTAAACCTGAACACGTTTCCACTTTCCTCTTTTGTAAAAGAAAATCCCTGCGAGTGTAATAGCGGTTTCAGCAACCGGAATTGCAATGAAAACACCTGTTGGTCCCATATTAAAATGTTTGGCTAATACATAAGCAAGCGGAATTTGAAACAACCAAAACCCGAAGAAATTAATTCCTGTCGGTGTCCAGGTATCTCCTGCTCCATTGAAAGTGTTAATCAAAACCATCCCTATTCCGTAGAAAATAAATCCGATGCTCATAATTTGCAAAGCTTCAACTGCGATGACTTTCACCATTTCATCATTGGTAAAAAACGAAATAATATATTGACCAAAACCTAAGGTAATCACCATAATACTTGCCATAAAAATGACATTGTATTTTGCGGTTGTGTATACTGATTTTTCGGCACGTTCGATTTGTTTTGCTCCTAAGTTTTGTCCAACCAAAGTTGCTGCTGCATTACTTAATCCCCAAGCCGGAAGTATAAAAAACATCATAATTCTAAGCGCGGTCTGATAACCCGCCGAACCATGATCCCCTCCGGTTGTGGCCACTAATTGTGCCAGAAAAATCCAGCTGCAAGAGGCAATAACAAATTGTAAAATTCCTGGAGCTGCAATCTTTACCAATGCTTTTATTTGTTTAAAATCAGGGATGAAATAAGAGATTTTAATCTTCAAAACTCCATTTCCTGAAAACAAATGATACACTTGATATAATACTCCCATGCTTCTTCCTAATGTAGTAGCCAAAGCCGCACCAATTAATCCGAAAGCCGGAATTGGACCAAAACCATTAATTAATATTGGACATAAAATAATATTACAAATATTTGCCAACCAAAGACTTTTCATGGCAATTGCAGCATTTCCTGCTCCGCGAAATATTCCGTTTATTAAAAATAAAAGCATAATACACAAACTTGAACCAATCATAATTTGTGTAAATCGATAACCGTGTTCAGCCGCATCTACAGATGCACCCATGAACAATAGAATATCTTTGGCGTATATAACTCCAAAAACACTCATAATACTGTTGATAACGCATGCAACAAGAATAGCCTGCATTCCTGCTTTTGAAGCAGCAACAGGATCTTTTTCGCCAATTCGTCTGGCTACAACTGCAGTTGCCGCCATGCTCATCCCTATCGCTAATGAATATATAATAGCAAGTACAGATTCTGTTAATCCAACGGTTTGAATAGCAAAACTACTGTGCTCAAGATGTCCTACAAAATATAGGTCGACTAAGGCAAAAACCGATTCCATCATCATTTCTAAAACCATTGGAATGGCTAATAGAATAACTGCTTTTTTGATGCTTCCGGCGGTATAATCAAAAGATTCATCTCCTTTGATTGCTTGTTTTAATGTGGTGAAAATTTTAGAAAATAAACTTTTCTTTATGGTAATTTCTGTCATGATATGTTAGGATAAATGATAAAAATAGTCCAGATGTAATAATCTGAACTGAAGAAAATAAACGTAAGTATCCTAATTATTTGAAAAAATAAAATAGGATTAGGCAGAAACAATCATAAACTGTAAATTTTTGAGACGATAAATATAGGTAATATTTTTTGAGTAGAAATATTAATCTAATAGCTTTTTACTTACTCGGCTACTGGCAATCAACGATGCGACGAAACCAAGTGAAACAATAGTTCCCATAACAATGAGAACATTTTCTAAAGTAAAAACTACCGGATAAGCCAAAGTTGGCGTAAGCATAATCATCTCGTACTTTTGTTGCAGCACTACCAGAATGATTCCTAAAAGAAGTCCTATTAGACCTCCAAAAACACTCAGCAATATTCCTTGAAGCAAGAATATTTTTCGCAAATGATTGATTTCTGTTCCGAGATTAAATAAGGTTTTTAGGTTCCCTTTTTTCTCTAAAATCATCATTATTAAAGCTCCGATTAAGTTAAAAAGCGCTACAATAATTACTAAAGTAAAAATCAGATAAACGGCAATATTTTCGGTATTGAGCATTTTATACAAAGACTCATTAAGCTGCGCTCTGTTTTTAATCGTAATTTTATTCTGAAAGATTGCTTTTAGCTTTGCGCCAATAGCAGCTTCATCTGCGTTATCTTTCAAATTAAATTCGACTCCTGAAATCTGATTCGGTTTGTACATTAATAATTCCTGTGCTAAACCCAAATCGGCAAACACATATTTCGAATCCAAATCTTCGCTGATAGAGTAAATTCCAACTGGCAGAACATCTGTTTTATTGAAAGCGTCTTCCGGGTTTTCAATACCCCCTTTTCCTGGTTTAGGTGCGAATATTTGCAGCGGGTTTTCGAAATCAAGAATTCCTAAAGAAAAATCGCGAGAAATCCCATATCCTATAACAACCTGATAGGTATCCGGTTTTAACCATTGTCCGTTAAAAAGTTTTTTTTTGATATCGTTGACCACAGGATAATTGCGATCGACACCCTTTAAATAGGTTACTTTTTGCTTGTCTTTAAACAAAAACAAAACACGTTCTTCGATAATTTTGGTGTACGAAACAATACCGTCAATTTTTTTTATCTGGCTTTCCTGATCTGGTGTAACTAAAAAAGATTTACCTAAAGTACTGGTGATTTTTAAATCCGGATCTATTTCATTGGTGAAAGAAAGACTGAATACTTTTAGTCCGCTAAAAACAGACAAAACCACAAACAAAGCCATTGTGCCAACAATAATTCCCATGCTGGCAATGCGATTTATGATATTAATAGCATTGTTTTTACTTCTGCTAAAAATATAACGTTTGGCTATGTAAAGGGGGAAATTCAATTTATGATTTTCTTCTTTTTTCTAAAAGATCACGGTTCTCGATTGGGTTTTCTCTGTTTGATAAAGCATTATCGATTTTTTCGATATAATCTAAAGAGTCATCGATAAAAAACACCAAATTTGGTACACGACGCAATTGCAAACGCACGCGCTGAGATAAATCGTGTTTAATTAAAGTAGTATTTGATTTTATACCTTCTAATGTTTCTTTTGCTTTATCTTGAGGAAAAATGCTTAAATACACTGTTGCCACAGATAAATCTGAAGTAACACTAACCTTGGATACTGAAATTACCAAATTACTAATTCCGTTTTTTCTCACTTCACCTTGCAAAATATCAACCAAATCTTTTTGGATGACACCGCCTATTTTTTTCTGTCTATTTGTTTCCATACTGCAAAAATACTATTTTTAAATTTCAATCAATACAATTTCAAATGAACAATAGGATCATTTTTGCATTCTAACCAACTTTTGTTCCATTTTGAGTACTTTTTCTAATAAATATCCAACAACCAGATCATTAGTTTACCATTTTTTTCTGATCTGATGAATGATAAAAGTCATGTTATTTATCAGTTTTATTCTACATATTTGATAGAAATATAACAACACATTTATTATGAAAAAGAGAGAACCAATCAGTCATATTATGACTAGAACAGTTATTACTGCAAACGAAAATGACGATCTAAGAAAAGTAGTAGAAAAGCTAAAACAAAATACAATTCGTCATATTCCAATCGTTAAAGGCAAAGAAGTAGTTGGAATTATAAGCCGCACAGACATAAATCGATTGACTTTTGGAGCTTTATTTGAAGGTCAGGAAGGTGCTGACGAAGCTATTCTGGATATGCTAACTATTTCTCAGGTTATGACTTCAAAACCTAAAACAGTATCATCGGATATTATTATAAGAGATTTAGCCGAAATTTTTGCGAAAGAAGATTTCCATGCTTTACCTGTCGTAGATAATGGAGAATTAAAAGGTATTGTTACCACTACCGATGTTGTTAAATACTTTTTAGAGCAATATGATTAGACAAATTTTGATCATTAAAAAAGGGAGCTAATTAGCTCCCTTTTTTCATCTGTTTTGTAACCATCCTTCCGGATTGTTATTTGTTGTATTTTGAAGAATTAAAAACTTAATTATTGTTTTTCCAGTGTCTCCACTTGTTCTTACTTTTCCAATAACTTGTTTAACTTTTACTTTGTCACCTTGGTCAACAGATACCTGACTTAGGTTTTGATATACTGTAAAGTAATCTCCGTGCTGAATAAAAACAGCTTTGTTTACAGGAGATAAGGCTATAACTTTTGATACTACGCCTTCAAATACGGCGCGTGCACTTGCTCCTTGTTCTGTAGTAATCTCTACTCCGGAGTTATGAACTGTCAATGTTGGATATATTGGATGCTGCTGATCTCCGTAACCAAGAGATATAAATCCTTTCTCTACCGGCCAAGGCAGTTTTCCTCTATTTGCTTTAAAATCGGCAGCTAAAATTTTACCTTCTGGGGTTAATGTAATTCTATCTGATGAATAACTTTTAGGTGCTGCCGCCTCTGCTTTGTCTGCTTCGCTAGCTTTACCTTCTGCGATTCTTTTACGTCTCTCTTCTTCAGCTCTTTGGTTCGCTAATCTAATTTGTTCACGGATAAGATCCTTAATTTTAGCGTCGATTCTTCTCGATTCTTGTTGTTTCGCTTTTGTGTCAGCAATAATTTTATTTTTATCTTTCTTAATCGAATTGACTAATTTTTGCTGTTCTTTCTTTTCTACTTCTAAACTTTGTTTTTCCTTTTCGCTTTCAGCAATGATCTTTTTCTTAACCTGTCTTTGTCCGTTTAATTTTGCATTATAATCAACTAATTCAGCTGTTTTTGATTGAATTTCTAAACCTTGATTTTTTCTAAAATTAGTGTATTGTTTTAAATACTGTGCTCTTTTATAGGCTTGCAAAAAACTTTCTGAAGACAAAATAAACATCGCTCTACTTTGCTCTGAGCGGCTTTTGTATGATTTCAGAATCATTTTTGCATAATCAGC
The DNA here is from genome assembly GCF_020991455.1 of Flavobacterium sp. JAS. GTDB lineage: Bacteria > Bacteroidota > Bacteroidia > Flavobacteriales > Flavobacteriaceae > Flavobacterium. The sequence continues at coordinate 215,149 of NZ_JAJMOX010000004.1, read as the reverse complement.
TTTTAATATTTCCAGCTCCTTTTTTAGTTTATTAACCTTAACCTGGTTAATATACATATCGTTGCTCAAAAGTTTTTCTTGCTTTGCCGTAGTATTAATCAGTTTCTCTTTTAATTTGATTTTATTCGCCTGAATTAAAAACACATTTACTGCTGATTTTTCTTTTTTCTTTACAGATTGCAACATCTTTTCGTTATCTCTAATTTCTTGCTGAATTTGAGCTTTACGTTGTTCCAGTTTTTCTTGTTGCGAATCTTGTGCCCACATAAAAGTAGTGGCACAAATAAAAATTAGGCTTAGGAGAAATTTTGGCATGTTTCGATTTTCTTTTTGCAAATTTACTTAATTATAACTTTCTTATAACCACCAGGCACACTATATGGGAAAGAAAGTTCTTCATTAAACGAAATATTGTTGTAATTTAAATTAATATTGGTTCTTCCTTTTGGCTGAATAGCGTTAATTGCAATGCTTGTTGGAAGTGTTCCCTGATTAAAAACTTTGCTGTCAGAATAGTTAATCTGCAACATTCTGTTTTCTGCAGGTTGTGAAATCTCTTCTTTTTGCAACAAATATTTTTCTGAATCAATATAGAATGATTTTTTCAAATTGGCATCTTTTTCATCGTCTAAACGAAAAAGGTTTTCTACAATTGTCTGTGTGTATTTTCCTTTTTTTAAATCGTCTAAAGCTTCTCCAACCAATAGATTCTGAACTTTAGAATAATCCAATTCTGTTCCTAACCATTTGCTCAAACTTGTAAAATCTCCTTCGTAATAAGTGCTGTTTATTTTTTCGTAATAGCTTACTGATGTTGGCGTGATCAATGCTTTTGCCATTGTAATTCCCAAAAAACGAACACTTACTAAAATCTGTTTATCTTTTTCTATTTTAATTTCGGCCGTAACATTTTGACTTTGTTTTTCGTCAACATATTTTGCGCTTGCTTTTATGTATAAAGTCGAAAAATCTAACGTATTGTTATAATGTTTCTCTATTACTTTTTTGTCTTCTTTGGTTGTAACTTCAGCGTTACCGGCATTATTTTGAGCAGCTGGCATTTTTGATTTACAAGAAATCACAAAAACCGACAACAACAATATTGCAATATATTTTTTCATTTGAAATTCTCTCTTTTACTTCTTTTGTTTTAATAATTCATTTGCCTTCAAAAAGTATTCCTCTTTTTTCTTAGCATCTCCCAAACCATTGTAAGCCTCTCCAAGCTGAATATTAAAATTTGCTTCAAGCGTTTTGTCGTCTACAACATAATCCAGCCCCATTTCTAAAACGGTTTTTGCGTTCTTAAATTGTTGCAATTTATTGTTTCCTAAACCTGCATAATAATAAAACTGCGATTGACTTGGATAAACCTCAATCATAGTCATGGCTCGTTTAGTCATTGGTTCAAATTGTTTTGCCTGAACATAGGCTTCAAGCAAAAGCAAATTAGTTTCGCGATCGGTATCTGAATTTGCTTTTAAATCTTTTTCATAATATTTAATCGCATTTTCATATTGCCCTTTGCTGTGATAAAACTTCCCAATTTCTTTTGCGACATCAACATTCGGATCGTTATCAAAATATGATATTGCTTTTTCTAAATCTGGTGCGTACTGCGGATTTTTATTCACATAAATCAAAAACTCATTTAAAGTACGATGCTTAATTTTTGAATCAATTTTTGAACTTGACAAAATTACATTCATCGATTTAATTGCTTTGTCAGCTTGATTTGCATCTAAATATCCTTTGAATAAACTTACCTGCGCCCACTCAGAATTTGGAATTTCCTTAGCCAATTGTTTTGCAACTTCTAATGCTTTATCTGTTTCTTCTGTTTTTGTATATAAAAAAATCAGATCGACATAATTCGACTCTTCTTTCGGATTTTTTTTAATCTGATCAATCAGGTTCGAAGCTTCGGCATTTTGATATTTGCCCTGAGACATAATTTGCATTTTATATCGATCACGATCTTCTGATTTTCCAAATTTATCGTTCATTTCATTGATCGCTAAAAGTGCTTTGTCAAATTGATTCGTAATCATATACAGCGAAATCAGATCGTCTTTGTACTCTTCATCAAAAACAATTATTTTCTGAATCGTTTCAATTGCCAAAGGATAGTTTTTGGTTTCATAACTTACATCGTAAATTCCTAACCAATACCATTTATTCTTTGGATCTAATTGCGTCGCTTTTTCAAAAGCTGGCTGTGCATTACTATATTGTTTTAGAGCCAGATAATTTTTCCCTAATTCAAAATAAGCTACAGCATCATTAGGTTTCAGCTTGATGCATTTCTCTAATGATATAATGGCTTTATCATAATTTTCGATTCCTTTTTGTTTTAAAGATTCATAAAAAGAGTCTTGATATTCATCTGTTGCCATAGCAATATCTTCCGGCTCAGTTTGCGCCATAACCGAAGTTGGATTGCTAAGCAAAACGAAAAATAAGATTGCTAAAACTCCTTTTTGTATCATCTCTAAAATTTATTTTTTAAACAAAAACGAATCTATTTAAAATTACAATTTATTCTAAAACCGAATAATCGCCAATACTGATACTGTTAAATTTACCGTCATAAACAACGTGATTTCCAATCATTGCATTGTCTAAGTTAGCATTTTTTATTTGAGAAAAAGTTTGCACTAAACTATTTTTAATAACACTATCACTTACGTGGCACCCTTTTCCTATTGATACATTTGGACCAACTGTTGTGTTTTTCAACACTACATTTTCACCAATATAACATGGCGGAATAATTGTCGAATTATCTAGTTTTACGTCGTAATCTACTAAATGTTCTCCGTCGTTATGCAAGAATCCTAACATTCTTGAATTTGTTTCAACAGTAACATCTTTGTTTCCGCAATCCATCCATTCATCGACACTTCCGGTTTTAAAAACTTTACCGTCAGCCATCATTGCTTTGATTCCGTCGTTGATTTGATACTCTCCACCATTCTGAATATTATTATCCAAAACACCTTGAAGTTCCTTTTTCAAATCTCCAACTTCTTTAAAATAATAGATTCCGATAACTGCCAGATCACTAACAAATTCTTTTGGTTTTTCAACCAATTCTACAATTTCGTTATTACCGTTTAATTTGACAACTCCAAAAGCTTCTGGTTGTTCTACTTGTTTTACCCAAATTACGGCATCGGCTTCCGGATCTAATTCAAAATCAGCTCTGATTAAAGTATCTGCGTACGCAATTACTGCAGGACCTGATAATGATTCTTTGGCACACATAATAGCATGACCAGTTCCTAAAGGTAAATCCTGACGATAGATTGATGCTTTAGCTCCCAAACTTCCTGCCAATTCCTCTAAACTTGCTACAAGATCATCTCCAAAAAAAGCTGGGTCTCCTAAAATAAAAGCAACTTCTTCGATAGGTTCTTTTAAAATTTTAGCAATATCTTCAACCAAACGGTGCACGATTGATTTTCCTGCAACAGGAATTAATGGTTTTGGAACTGTTAAAGTATGTGGCCTAAGTCTTGATCCTCGACCCGCCATTGGAACGATTATTTTCATTTTTTGTTTTTATTTTTTATGGGAAGATTTAATAAAATCTTCTTTGATTTGGTTCTAAATTTTTAACCGCAAAATTCGCAATCCCGATAGCTATCAGGATTCGCAAAGCCCGCTAAGTTTATATGCTTATTTAAAGATCACAAAGTGTGACTCGAAACTATTTTACTCCGGTACTTCCAAATCCGCCTTCGCCTCTTGATGTTTCAGAAAGTTCTTCAACTTCTATCCACTCAGCTCTTTCGTGTTTGGCAATAATTAATTGTGCAATTCTTTCACCGTTTTCGATTACAAATTCTTCATTTGATAAATTTACTAAAATTACACCTATTTCTCCTCTATAATCTGCATCAACGGTACCAGGAGAATTTAAAACGGTTACGCCTCTTTTTGCTGCTAATCCGCTTCTTGGTCTAACTTGTGCTTCGTAACCAATTGGCAACTCAATAAAAAGCCCCGTTTTTACAATCGCTCTTTCTAATGGTTTTAACGTAATAACTTCACTTAAATTGGCACGCAAATCCATTCCCGCCGAAGCAATTGTTTCGTAGTTTGGTAAAGCGTGTTGTGATTTATTGATAATTTGTATTTTCATTTTTATTCTAAAAGCTTAAAAAGTATCCTTACTTTTTATTCATAATTCCCTTAATTGTGTCTTTTTCGTTATGATAAACAAAGTAGATGAATCCTAAAAATAACGGGATTCCAATAAAATAATTTTCTCTAAATCCATAAAAAGAAATAGCCGAAAACACTATTGAAATTCCTAAATAAGCTCCAATTTTATTCATATCATAAGGTATCGGATAATATTTGTTTCCCAAAATATAAGAAATCAACATCATGCTTCCGTAAGCAGAAATGGTTGCAATTGCAGAACCATAGTAACTGTATTTTGGAATTAAATAATAGTTTAAAACCAAAGTCACAATAGCGCCCACAATCGAAATATAAGCCCCTATTTGTGTTTTGTCTGTCAGTTTATACCAAACTGATAAATTGTTGTAAATTCCTAAAAAGAAGTTTGCCAGAATAATTAACGGAACAACTTTCATGGCTTCCCAATAGGATTTATTGTCAAGCAAAAGATATTTCAGAACATCTGCAAAAACAATAACTCCTAATAAAATTAAGGATCCCAGAATAACAAAGTATTTTGTGATTACGGCATAAGTCTGCGGTGCATTCTCATTTTTTGCATGACTAAAAAAGAAAGGTTCGATTCCTAATCTAAAAGCTGTTGCAAATAGAACCATGAATAATCCTAATTTATAACAAGCTGAATAAGCACCAACTTCTGATTTTGCAAGGTTTTCCGGTAATAAATATCCTAAAAGAATTTTATCGAAATGTTCGTTAACGGCAAATGCCAATCCGGCAACCAAAATTGGTAAACCATATTTCATCATTTTCTTCCAAAGTACCGGATCAAATTTTCTTCCCAGTGAAAGATAATTCGGCGAAAGCACAATAAAAGTGGCTAAACTTGCCATAAGATTTGCAATGAAAATATAAGCAATCTGGAAATTCTCGACATATAAGTTATCCCAAACCGAATTAGGATTTGAAGCCGCCAACTTAGGCAAATACATCAAGAAGAATATATTTAGCAATAAATTGATTATTACATTTCCAATTTTAATTGCCGCATACATTATTGGTCTTTGATTTGCCCTAAGTTTAGAAAATGGTATTAAAACCAAAGCATCCAGAACTAAAATCCAAATAGTATAGGTAACATATTGCACGTCAACTTCTGCAAGATTTGCCAGTGTATTTCTAAAAATTAAGGCTACAAATAAGAAAATTATAGACGACCAAAATATGGATATCGTAGAAGTTGCAATTACATTTTTCTTATCTTCTTCGTTACTATAAAATCTAAAAAAGGCGGTTTCCATTCCGTAAGAAAGTACCACATTAAAGAAAACCATCCAGGATAAAACAATCGAAACTTCTCCGTATTCTGCAGTTGGTAAAATACCTGTATATAATCTGACCAATAGAAAACTTAGCATTCGCGGCAGAACCGTTGCTAATCCATATATAGCAGTTTGTTTGAATAGATTTTTATATAATCCCAAAATATAAGTGTGTAATAAAATTTATAAAACAAAAATAACCAATTCTTTGGTTTAATGTTGATTTTATAGGTTCAATAAAAAAACTTGCCCCTAAAATTTACCGAGTCATTTTGTTTTCGTCTACTATTTTAACAAAATGAAAACCTCTTGGACCGTATCCTTGGTTATAATAAAAACGATGTGCAGCAAAATTTCCGGTAAAAGCATCCAGAACTATACTACTGCAATCTGAATCTATCGCTTTTTGTTCAATATAATCTGTCAGTAATTTTCCAATTCCTTTAGATCTAACCTCAGGATTTACAACAAAATTATCTATTTCAAGATATTTTCCTGTCCAAAGTTTTGTTGAAGACCAACAGCCGGTAATACCCAAACAAGCTCCATTTTCAAAAACACCAATTTGAATATAATTATGCGGAATCATATCTGAAAGGTATGTTTTATATTTTTCGACAGATAAATTTGGATAAAGAAATCTCATGGTTTCAATTTGAGCCAACATTTCTTCGACCGTAGTAAGTTCTTGAATTTGCAGTTTCATTGTAATAAAAAAATAAGATTTCAAAAATACTCATTTTTTTCATTGCGCTGTTATATTAATAGGAACATCTTCAGGTGAGAAATTTATAATAAACAGTAAAAATTATATAAATTTCCCGAAGTCCTTCTGTAGTAACTTTGTATCAAAGGGAATGAGAAAAGCTAAAATGCAACCCTCAAAAAAGCAAAGCATTGGGATTAATAAAGCTAGTTTGTTCCCATAAAAGACAAAGCGCAGAGTTAAATCTGTATCTATAATTTTATAAAATGGTCCGGATTCTCTGTTTTTGGATAAATTGAGAATCTCCATTTTATAAGTTTACTTCAAAAATAACAACCCTATATATAAAAAAAGGGCCGACAATTAGTTGTCGGCTCTTTTGCTTTTAAAGCTCTTTATCTTTCACTTCAAAGTTCACATTTTCTTCTGTTTCTTTTGGTTCGGGAATATCTTCTTCTGTAAGTGTTTTTAATACTTTATTAGAGATTTTTTTTATTTTCACAATTCTGTTTGCCTGATTCTGAACACATTTTTCAAATAAATTTCGAACCACTCTGGCATTTCCAAAACTTTCATTTTTACTTTCGTAAAGCAAATCAAACGTGTCTGTCAGTTTTTCTTTGGCATCGACCGAAATAACAAAATCAGATTTCATACAAAACGATTCGAAAATCTGAAACAATTCAGCCGGAGAAAAATGATCAAAATGAAAATATCTATTAAAACGAGAACGCAATCCGGGATTCGATTCTATAAAAATTTTCATAGGTTCTGTATATCCTGCAACTACAACCGCCAAATCTTCCCGATGATCTTCCATCCTTTTCAAAAGCGTATTTACAGCTTCGGCACCATAATCGTTACCAAACGCATTTTGAGTTAGTGCATAAGCTTCATCAACAAATAAAACACCGCCAAGACTTGATTCTACTGCATTATTTACTTTTGTTGCCGTTTGTCCAACATAACCTGCAACGAGACCTTCTCTATCTGTTTCATACATTTGACCTTTGGATAAAAATCCCAGATGTTTGAAAATTCGACTCAGAAGTCTTGCTACAGATGTTTTTCCAGTCCCGGGAGGTCCCAGAAAAACGGTATGCAAAGTAATTTCGACATTTTTTAATCCTTGCTTCGAACGCTTTTTTTGTATTTCTAATAAATTAATCAGTTCCGAAACATCTTTTTTTACATCTGCTAAACCAACAAGATCGTTCAATTCTTTAAGAACTTTTTCAAGCGTATCTTCTTCCGGCAGATTGTCTATTTCTTTTTTATCAGTTTTTGATTTGCTTTCCTTTAAACCCAAATAGTTGCAAAAAACGGTATTGTTTTCAAATTTTTTATCAAAAGCGAAATAAATAAAATTTTGATATTTAACTAGAATTTCTTCTAATTTACTATGTTTTTTTTCCGACAATACTTCAGGAAGCAAATACTGATTTTGATTGGCATTTGAAATTATTATTCTATTCTCTTTTTTTATTTTTATCAGATGATTTTTAAAGTTCTCCGTAAAAACCAACTGATTCAGTTCGTTGATAGAATTAGCATCTGCAAAATGATTGTTGCGTAAAGCATCATAATAATAAGCCAGAACAAACTCTTGTTTTTCATTTTTCGCCTCAGCTTCTCTTTCATAAAGATCAATAATATCCGAAAGAAAAAAATGTTCTGCTTTAAATAATAATCCTTTAGAAAAAACAGGATTTACTACTTCATTTATCTTCTGAATAAAATCTGTGTCTTGATTTAATACACTGCAAATTTCAAGAATCTGTTTTGTTTCTTTTTGCAGATCAATAATAAATGAAGCCGTAAAAACGGCTTCATTGGTAGAAATGTTTGTTTCTAAATATTTCTTTAGAGACAAAAATGATTCTTCTATAATCGATATCGGATTGTTCTTCTTTGACATATTCTAATTTAAGAAATCATCATTTGATGAATAATTTCTTTTGATAATTTTAAGTGATCATCACAATAATCTTTCCAGGCTAATTCCATATCTCTTAGGTCATATTTGGCTACAATTGTTCCGTAATTTTCTTTCTTTCCATTTATTGTTGGATGTCCAATTACATAAATAGTCTGAGCCAATTCTATCGCCAGTTCAATATCATGAGTAGAAAAAATTACGGTATTAAAATCTGAAGAATTACTTAACAATTCAAAAGACTTTTTTACCTCTGCAATGTTTCCAACATCTAATCCTGAAAAAGGCTCATCTAATACAATAAATTGATCTGACGAAAACAATTGTTCTATAATCGCGGTTCTTTGTCTTTGTCCTCCGGAAAGTTCGTTAGGATATTTGTCTGCACAATTCTCTAATCCCCATTCTTTTAGATACTCCTTTATTTTTTGGTCTTTTTCAGTATTTGAAAGTGTTGTTTTCCTCAACGAAAATTTCAACGCTTGTGTAACTGTTTTATGTCTGAACAAGGTATATTTTTGATCTACAAAACCAATGTCTCCTTCACATACAGATTTAGCTGCATTAGGTTCTTTGTTTTCAAAATCTCTAATTAATATCTTTCCCGAATTTGTTGGAATCAGTCCAGTCAGTGCTTTAAAAAAAGTTGATTTTCCTCTTCCTGATCTTCCAACAAAAGCAATGACTTGTCCCGTACAATCAACTCCATCTCGAACTACGTCTTTTTCTATAAGACTTATATCTTTTATAATAACGGTGTCATCATAAGCAACGCTAAGATTTTCAACATACAAAAGCGTCTCTTTATATTCGTGTTTCATGATTATATTTTTGAATATCTAAATAATGCTTTTCTTAAGAAATTTATTCCTGCATCTAAGCCAAGACCTATTAATAAAATGATGATTTGAAGTGCTATAATTCGTCCTGTATTCATGAACTTATCAGAGTTTTTTATTAAAAACCCTAAACCTCCAGAAGCTACTACGATCGATTCTACTGTTACGAGCATCATCCAGGTTATAGCAAGATTTTGTCTGATTACATCAATTACATAATCTACTCTTCCTAAAATAATAACTTGCCAAAGGACTTCCCATCGGGTACATTTTAGCATTTTGGCATGATCAAATTCTTCTTGTGGAATGTCTTTGATTACAGCAATTAAAGATGTCGTTAAAAAGGTTGTCAAAAAAATCACCAAAATCCAGACTTGCATTGTTCTTGCTTCATGAATTACCATTGTAATGTAAAACGAAAGACCTGTAAAAGGTAAGAATCTAAATTTGGTAATGAATTCAGAAATTGATTTTAATAACGGAATTGGCCATGCATAAGCAAATAGCAGCGAAATTAATGTCGCTAGAAAAATCGAAATAAAACATAATTTCAACGAATTGAAAATGTGCACTACCAAACCCTCTCTATACAAATCTGAAAAACCTGTTAAAACCTGGGCCGGAGAAGGAAAAAGATGTTTTTCGCCAGATGTTGTGACAAACCAAATAACAATCAAAAGAACTAACCATCCTACTAAAATAAGTGTTCTGTTTAGTTTTGATATTTTTTCAAAAGGAGTTAAAAATTTTACCATATTGATTGTAAAAGGCCATCCCGAAAGATAGCCTTTTATTATTTATTATTTTAATAAAGTGATAACCACACGTCTATTTGATGCTTTGCCTGAAGCAGTATTATTATCAGCAACTGGATTGCTTTGACCTTTTCCGTCAACTAATTGAAAACGGCTTGCAGGAATACCTTTTTGTTTTAGGTAATTTACAACTGCTTCTGCTCTGCTTTTTGATAACGCTAAATTAGCATCAGCATTTCCAACATTATCAGTGTGTCCAACAATAGTTAATTTTGTGTTTTCAGCTTGTACTAAAAGATTGTAAATTTTTTCTACTTCTCTACTAGATGTATTTGAAATTTCAGCACTTCCAGTATTAAAATTAATTTTCCATTCTCCAGAAGCAACAACTTCTTTCGCTTCAGCGCTATAGTCTGCTTTATCTGCAGAAGTCGATTCGATGTCGTTAATATTTTTCAGGAAGAACAAGTTTACCGCCTGATCGTAAGGAACAACGGCTCCTACGTTTTCATTAAATCCAAATGGATTCAATTCTGTCAAATATCCAGAAACTTGATTATATACAGATTTGTATCTGTTTACACCATCTGATAAACCAAAATATTGCATTACATCAGCATAGTTAAATACTTTTGAACCACCCATATTATAAGTCAATCCAGCTTTTGTTCCTTGTTGTCCTTTAAACATTTTGTACCAATATTCAGGAGTTTCAAGTTTGTAAGTATCTGCAACTGCTTGTGAAGCTCTTACTTTCCAATCTTCATAGTTTTTCATTTGGTTTGAAGCCGTCAAAGCCGATTTCAAAATATTAGAAACAATATCAGGATTTTTTACAGCCCATTCTTTCACTCCAATAAGAGCTGTTGGCATTTGGTTGTTGAATTCTTTTGTAGAAACAATATCAACAAAACCAGTAAGTTTATCAAATACTGTTTTATCTCCAGGAGTCCAAGTCGCACAACCATCGATTTTTCTGTTAACTGATTTTCCAGTTAATTTTCCATCTACTACTTCTTTCAAAGTAACAGTCCATCCTGTTGTTTGAGATTTAATTAATTCTTCTGCCGATTTGATATAATCATCATTTTCAGATGGATAAATATTTACCGCGTCTGCATCATAAGTTGTTGGATCTGGATTTACCTTTAATCCGTTTGCAAAGCAATAGTTTACCGTAGTAACCCAGTCACCATCTCCAAGAACTGCAGATATAACAGAACCTTTCATAGATTTTGGATCTGATTTCCAGCTTGGTGGCCCAATCAATTTATCTTCACCATAACTCATACCCACAACACCCATAACTTGTAAGTGGTATTTGTCTTTTCCGTATTTTTCGTCTAATGATTTTTGAACCGAACTAATATAAAATGGCGCACCATCACCCATAATCATAACAGCAAAAACACTTTTATCTGAAGAAGGAAAAGCTTCACCCTTATCAAATTCCTCGATAAATTTCATTTGCATATTACGCAATTCTGAAAGCCAGTCCTGACGAATAATTTCAAGATTAACTCCGTTTTTTTCCATCAATGATCCTTTTGTTGTTTTTGGACCGCCATTAGAAACAATAATTCCAGATTGAGCATTCCATGCATACGCTCCAATTTTCACTAGAGGTTTGTCTGCAACTTCTGAAGATAATTCAGTTGACGGAAGTGCAATTTTTGCAGCATTGGTAACGTTATTAACGTCTGTTTGGTTCAGCTCAATTCCGTTTAATTGTTTTGAAACTGCTGTTTTAATTCCTGGAGACATATAATAAACACCTCCTAGAATTGCACCAATTCCTGCAATAACTATTAATAATTCAGAAAACGTCGTTAACTTTTCTGTTCTTAAAATTTTTCCCATTTTTATTTAAAAATTAAATTTAATTGTATTAAAAAATATCTCCAAAACCACCGCTAGATAATTTATCTTCTTTGGTCATTTTATAATTTGGACTTGTATATTTAGTCGAATCCGGTATTGTATTATCTCCCGTTTTTATTTCATCTGCCAATGAATCTAATCTTGAATAAAGCTCATCATTATCAACAGAATATTTAGAAGTTAATGCATCTATGTCGATTAGGTTTTCTGAAGTTCTGGCAATATCCAAGGCAATAGTAGATGTAACCACTTCAAGAGCATATTCTAATTCCCAGTCTTTAGTAAACATCATCGCACTTTTTGCACTTTCTGTTGCCTCTTTTGCATTTTTAGCAAATTCATATTCTTTCTGAAGCATCTTAACTGTAACATCAAAATCAGCAATTTTGATATCAATAGCTGTTCCGGCTAAAGTTAGTTTACGATCCATTTTACCTAAAACATTTGCACGAACACCATATTTCTGAATAAAACTTTTGCTTTGTTCGTATTGCGTTGAAACTCTTTGAGAATCGCTTAGCTTTCTGGCTAGTTCACTTTGCAGAGCTACATACTCATCAGTATCCTTTGCAGCAACTCCGTTTTGTTTCACCATCTCGTCCATTGCAGATTTCAATTTTTCAGACTGTCGTTGTAAGCTCAAAACATCTTCCTGAAATTCTTTTGCTTCTTTTTCTGATTTGCTGGCTTCAATTTCCATTTCATTTTTAAGACCTTTAAGCTTTGCTTTTGTATTCTTAAAAACTTCACGGTTTTTAATCATTTTTTGTTTTTGCTCTTCTAATTCATTAAAAGGATTGCTCTGAATTAATGCTTTATGAAGATTTTTTGTTGCAAAACGAAGCGCTTTCATTATAACAGGAGCCATCATTACTAAAAAAACCAAAAATACTCCCGTTGCAGATAAGGCTATTGCCTGTCCAAGCATTGTAAATAATGGCGGAATAATATAAGTCCAGACTAAATAACCTCCAACTCCTAATAATCCTAATGCCAAAGCCAAAAATAATGACTTCTCTCCTTTTTTAAGCGCACCTGATTTTAAAGCAATTTCTCCTTTAGACTCGTCAAAATGTTTAAGTATTGGCAGCGTTAAAAGAGTGCTTCTTTCTTGTTCGAATTTATCCATTATTGTAGGTATTGATTTATTCCTGTTATTACAGTATTGATTGAGGTTGATATTTTTTGTTTTGCTAAATTATTCGCTTCCATTTTCAATTGAATTTCTGAAAGCTGCTCCATATTAACAGGATCAATTTTTTGAAGTTCTATTTTTTTAGCTTCTAATTCCTTTTGAAGTTCAATAATTTTGGCTTCCAAATCAGAAATACTTTTCGATAGATTATACTTTTCTTTGGTAATGGTATTGTCTAATTCGGCTTTTTTGTTTTTACCAATAGTATCGTATTTAGTATAAACTTTTTCAATTTCGGCAATATAAAAGCTCCCTTTTTGCAAAAGAAATTCTTTAGTCAAATCAGATTTAATTGATTTTCCCATTGCAAAAGCCATCTGATAACTTTGCGGATTTGTAACTCCAACTGCCATAACAGATTTATAAAGCTCGAAAAAATCAAAACCTGGCTCATTCAATGACTCAAAACCTTTATCGTAAACTTCAAAAATTTCGTTTAGAAAAGGGTTTGTCAATGCATTTGTTGGAAATGATTCTGTAGCTTGATTCGGAAATTTATTTTCTGTGGTTGGTAAAATGGGCGTTGATTGCTGGGTTGTCGCTTTGCCCTCTGAATTATCTGTCTCGTCATTAATGAAAAGACTCTTCCAATTAAAACTTTCTTTTGTCATCGTTTGTAGGTGATCTATTTTTTAATAACTTTTTGGTTGTTAAATGTTATACGCAGAAAGTGTTAAAAAGTTACTAATTTTAAAAGTATAAATATATACTTTTTTCAAAATATAATGTAACTAATTTATTATCAGGTCTATTTACATTAATTTATGTTTGAAAAAATTCCTACTTTTTTCTGTTCCATTTTAAAAAAACAAATTAAAAATAGCCTCCAAAAATACTTAATAAAAAATCAATATTAGTATAAACAATAGTTAAAAGTAAGAATTAACTTAAGTTTCAGAATTAGAGAAAATTAAACAAAATCATCACTGTTTTTTATTCAACAATTAGCATAAAAAAAGAGCTAACAAATTAATGTTAGCTCTTTTTAAATTTTAAAAAAAATTATTTTATCCGTTCAAAGCCTCTGCTCCACCAACGATTTCAAGAATCTCGTTTGTAATAGCTGCCTGACGTGCTTTATTATAAGTCAATTTCAATTGGTTTCTCAATTCAGTTGCGTTGTCAGTTGCTTTATGCATTGCTGTCATACGTGCTCCATGTTCTGAAGCAAATGAATCACGAATACCTTTGTATAATTGAGTTTTCAATGATTTTGGAATCAAAGTCAACACAATTTCTTCTTTTGAAGGTTCGAAAATATAATCTCCACCAGAAACCGGTGCATCAGATTTAATTGGTGCTAATGGTAAAAACTGCTCTGTTTGAACAATTTGAGTCGCAGCATTTTTAAATTGATTGTAAACCAATTCAATTCTGTCGTATTCTCCAGACAAAAATTTCTCTGTTAGATTATCAGCAATTCCAGCAACATTATCAAAAGTTAAATGATCAAAAATTGCATTATGATGACCGTGAACTTTAAAAGTTTTACTTAGTACATCATTTCCTTTTTTACCAATAGGAAAAACATCAACTTGTTTTCCTGCGTAAAAAGCAGAACGGTTTTTAACTTCTTTAATAACATTTGAATTGAATGCTCCACATAAACCTCTGTTTGAAGTTATAGCAACAAGCAATACTTTTTTTACTTCACGTTGTGTTGTATAATCACCTCCAACTTCACCATCAAGTGTAGCAGAAAGATTTTGCAACAACTCCGTTAATTTCTCGGCATAAGGGCGCATCGCAGTGATTGCATCTTGTGCTTTCTTAAGCTTTGCTGCAGAAACCATTTTCATAGCCGATGTAATTTGCATCGTCGATGAAACGGAAGTAATTCTATTACGGATTTCCTTTAAATTTGCCATTTGTCGATTAAAAAATGTGACAATTTGAAAATTAGATAATTAGAAAGTCTCCTGAGATATTTTCTAATTATCTAATTAACGAATTATCTAATTAGATATATTTTGCTGAAATTTCTTTTGCTGCTTTTTCGATAACATCTGTAATGTTGTCATCTAACTTACCAGCTTTCAACGCGTTAAGCGTATCTTTATGTTTGCTGTTTAAGTAAGCTAAGAAATCAGCTTCAAATTCTTTTACTTTATTTACAGGAACACTTTTCAATAAGTTTTTAGAACCTGCATAAATAATAGCTACTTGATTTTCTACTGGATAAGGATCGTTCAAACCTTGTTTCAAGATCTCAACGTTTCTTTTTCCTTTTTCAATTACGTTTAAAGTAACTGAATCTAAGTCAGAACCAAATTTAGCAAAAGCTTCTAATTCACGGAATTGAGCTTGGTCTAATTTTAAAGTTCCAGAAACTTTTTTCATAGATTTAATCTGAGCATTACCTCCAACACGAGATACAGAAATACCTACGTTGATCGCAGGACGAACTCCAGAGTTGAACAAATCTCCATCAAGGAAAATCTGACCATCTGTAATCGAAATTACGTTTGTTGGGATGTATGCAGAAACGTCACCAGCCTGAGTTTCGATAATTGGTAAAGCAGTCAATGAACCACCACCTTTTACGATAGACTTAATAGAATCTGGTAAATCGTTCATGTTTTTAGCAATTCCATTATCTGCAATTACTTTACATGCACGCTCTAATAAACGAGAGTGTAAGTAGAAAACGTCTCCAGGATATGCCTCACGTCCCGGTGGTCTTCTTAATAAAAGAGAAACCTCACGGTAAGCAACAGCTTGTTTAGATAAATCATCATAAACAATTAAAGCCGGACGACCTGAATCTCTAAAATATTCTCCAATTGCAGCACCTGCGAAAGGAGCATAAACTTGCATTGGAGCTGGATCAGAAGCATTAGCTGCAACAATAACTGTATAAGCCATTGCACCTTTTTCTTCTAACATTTTAGCAATTCCTGCTACAGTTGAAGCTTTTTGCCCAATTGCAACATATATACAGAATACAGGTTTTCCTGCATCGTAAAATTCTTTTTGATTTAAGATTGTATCGATACAAACAGTTGATTTACCTGTTTGACGGTCACCAATAACAAGCTCACGTTGTCCACGACCAACTGGGATCATAGCATCAACAGCTTTAATACCTGTTTGTAATGGTTCAGTTACCGGTTGACGGAAAATAACTCCAGGAGCTTTTCTTTCTAGAGGCATCTCGTATAAATCTCCACCAATTGGTCCTTTTCCATCAATTGGAAAACCAAGAGTGTTAACTACACGTCCTACCATTTGCTCACCTACTTTAAGAGAAGCAATACGTTGTGTTCTTTTTGCTGTTGATCCTTCTTTGATTCCTGTTGATGGTCCTAAAAGTACCACACCAACATTATCTTCTTCAAGGTTCAATACAATAGCTTCAAGTCCGTTGTCAAATTCAACTAACTCACCATATTGTACATTAGATAGCCCGTAAATACGAGCAATACCGTCTCCAACTTGAAGTACCGTTCCTACCTCCTCTAGCGTAGCACCAGATTCAAAACCTTCTACTTGCTTTCTTAATATTGCTGAAATTTCAGCAGGTTTGATTTCCGCCATCTTAAATTTATAATTTAGACACTTTTATGTGTAATAAAACTAATTACTTAACTCTCTTTTTAATACCTGCAATCTGTTTGCAACAGAAGCATTGTATTGTTGATCACCTATTCTTAAAATAAATCCTCCAATAATTGACGGATCTACTATATTTTCTATTGTTATTTTTTTATCTGATAAAGTTGCAATTTTAGCCAAAACTTTAGCTTCTAAAGCAGCGTCCATAGGAATTGCTGTTGTAACTTTCGCTACTTCAACACCATTACTTTGATCAAATAATTTATTGTATTCAAGAGCTATTGCCTCAAGAATTTCAAATCTTTTATTTTCGAACAATAAATGAAATAACCCTTTAGTTACACCATTTACATTTGCGAAAACTTCTAAAAGAGCACTTTCTTTAACTTCAACTTTAGTTGGGCTTTGGATAAAGGTACTCAATTCTATATTGGAACCAATTGTTGAAGCAATTGATTTCATATCGTTACTGACAGCTTCGGCAACACCTTTAGAGTTTGCTAAGTCCAGAATTGCTTGTGCATAACGAATTGCTGCTCTTGTACTTGCCATAATCTTAGTTTAACTTTACGTCACCTAACAATTTCTCCACTAATTTAGTTTGAGATTCTTTGTTAGATAATTCTTCTTTCAATAATTTTTCAGCAATGCTTAATGATAAAGTTGAAACTTGTGATTTCAATTCAGCCATAGCAGCATTTTTTTCATTTTCTATTGCCAATTTAGCTTGAGCAATCAATTTTTGACCTTGCTCTTGTGCTTCATTTTTAGAATCAGCTATCATTTGCTCTTTCATTTCACGAGCTTCTTTTAACATTGCATCACGTTCTGCACGAGCTTCTTTCAAGATACGCTCATTGTCTGCAGTTAAATTCTGCATTTCTAAACGTGCTGCTTCTGCAGATGCTAAAGCATTGTTGATAGATTCCTCACGGCTTTTTACAGCTCCTAATATCGGTTTCCAAGCAAATTTTGCCAAAAGAATGAAGAAAACAATAAAGATAATTGTTGTCCAAAAAATTAAACTTTCTGGTGAAGTTAATTGCATAACAGTATATATTTAAATTTTGTTTGTCGTTTTTTTGAAAAAACTTCCTGAAGCCAACCGCTACAGGAAGTTTAATTTTTTAATTATGCGTTTGTGATTAACGCAACAACTACTGCGAAAAGAGCAACACCTTCAATAAGTGCAGCAGCAATAATCATAGCAGTCTGAATTTTTCCAGCAGCTTCTGGTTGACGAGCGATAGCGTCCATTGCAGAACCACCAATTTTTCCAATACCAAGACCTGCACCAATTACAGCTAATCCAGCTCCGATTCCAGCTAATACCATAATAATAAATTTATATAGTTAATAATTAATAAAACTCTAATTAATGATGATCGTGCTCTTCAACAGCCTGACCAATAAATAATGCTGAAAGCAAAGTAAATACATACGCTTGCAAAGCAGCAACCAACATTTCTAATACACTCATGAACAATACGAATGCTCCGGCAACTGGTCCTACAGCAATACTTTTGAAAATGAAGATTAAAGAAACTAAACTCAAAATGATAATGTGCCCTGCAGTAATGTTTGCAAATAAACGAATCATTAATGCAAATGGTTTAGTAAGCATTCCGATAATTTCTACAGGAATCATGATTGGAGCCAACCACACAGGAACTCCTGGTGTGTTGAAAATATGTCCCCAGTAAGATTTGTTTCCACTTAAAGTTGTAACGATGAAAGTGATAAATGCCATTACAAATGTAAAGTAGATATTACCTGTTAAGTTAGAACTGAATGGGAAGAAAGGAATTAATCCAATAAGATTATTAATCCAAATGAAGAAAAAGATTGTCAAAAGGTATGGCATATATTTTCCAGCCTTTTTTGTACCAATATTTGGAACAGCAATTTCGTCTCTAACATAAGTAACCAGCGGTTCTAAGAATCCAGCTAATCCTGTTGGTGCTTTTTCGTTTTTCTTATAAGACCTTGCTACTGCAAGAAATAAGAAGAACAAAATAATTGCAGACATCAACATAGAAAAAACATTCTTAGTGATAGAAAAATCTAAAGGTCTTGCATCGAAAGCAAAAGCACCAGTGTTTTTCTGATCAGCCGTCATTGTTTCAAATTTATCTGCATAAAAAATTACTTCTTTATAACGAACTAATTTCTCACCGTTAATATCAACTATATGTTCACCTGAATTATCGTGGTGAAATTTTGCAGATGAAAAAATCTCCAATCCGTTATTCGTCCATAAGATAACTGGAAGACTAAAAGAAATTGGATGCCCATCCCAATCAGCGATATGAAAATCATGCGAATCTCCAATATGTGAATTAATCAACTCACTAGCGTTAAATTCTTCTTCGATCTTGTGACCAACATTTCCTCCATGAGCGCTTGCTTCTCCATGATTTCCTTCTACTGTCTCAACTGTTTCATGTTTCACAGAAACACTATCAACAGGAGTTGAAGCAAAATTTGTCGACGAAGTAAGTGCTAATAAGGTAACTAATAAGTACTGGACTGGTTTATTTGAAATTATCATTATTAAATCTGTATCTAATTTTAGGTTCCAAAAATTTTTTGCAAAGGTACATTTAAAATTGAAAATTGAAAATTTATGGGTGTAATTTTTAATATTTAAGTTTTTTATACGCAATCTTACTGTTAATAAAGCAATTAACCTTTGTTTATTAAGCGAATTGTGAAATATGTTTCGAAAAGTAAAAATAAAAAATAAGGGATAAAAAATGTACTAATGTCAACAATCGGATTTTTAACATGTGCTTTTATCAAAGGAATTAAAAAAACGATAGCAGCCATCATTCTAATAAAGCTTGCGCCAAGAAAAGCAAATCCTGTATAATTTGCAAAATTCTTATGTACAAAAATCAAAAAGAGATATACCAAAAATGTTGCTACAATATTAAATAAATAAATACTCCATGCTGAGTACAAGAAGACAAATTTATCTGATAGGAATTGCATGGCAAAATATTGCGCAACAAATAATACAATAGAGAAAGGAAGGAAATACTTTAGAAAATCGGTAGTTTTGTTCATTATTTATTCAAATTTTTTACTTGTCTTAAAACATTATAAAGTGCTAAAAAAACCGAAAATAAAGAAAAAATAATTGTCCACAAAGAACCACCATTCGAATACTTCTGATCTAGCTTAACTCCCAGATAGGAAAATATAAAAATAATGACTCCCATTTGAATGGGAATATTAACAAATACTAGCCATTTATTGTTTGAGTTTTTCTTCGGCTCCTTTTCCATCTTTTAATGTAACTTCTTTAGTGGTAGGTGTTATCATCGCACAGGTTGCTGTAAACTCTGCTCCTGGTTCGATAGATAATTTTCCAACTGCAACTTCTCCATGAATACGAGCTGTTGCTTTTATATTAAGAACTTCCAGTACTTTTATTTTTCCTTGAAATTCTCCTTCAATATCAGCATTATTACAAACGATTTCTCCTTTTATAATTCCTAATGCTCCAATAACCAATTTTCCTTGCGAAGTAAAATTTCCAATCAATTCTCCGTCTAATCTAAAATCTGCTTTTGAAACGATATCACCAACAATTGAGGTTCCTTCTACTATTCTATTTGTTTTTCCTAAGAGTTCTGTTCCGTTTTTTTTGACTTTATCAAACATTATTATGGGGTTTTGGGGGCTAAATAAGTTTCGAGATTTTTTTTAATTTGAATCACTTTATAATTATCACTCGATATGATAATTGCAGGTTGTGTGATTTTATACTTTTTATCATCTCTAAAAAGTTCTGAAATATCTTTGGCATAAGCCTCAGACTTTAAACCATGAATAACTACAAAACTTTGCGTTCTATTGTATTTATCAAAAGAAGTTGTTAATCTCTCATAATTTTCAACTAACAAAAATACTTTAATCGCCTCTTCAATTTTTTTAAGTGCTTTCGTATCTTCCTTTGCAATCACATATATAATTTTCCAATTTTTATTGTCAACGGTAGTAAAATCAAGTTTTTCTAAACTTGGAATTTGTTTCTCCAGAATCTCTCGGGCATTTTTACCTTCTTCACTATTTGGATAATTATCAGCAACTGCTTCCAGTCCTTTTTTATAAGCAGCTAAACCATTTACTTTTCCTAAAGTATTTGCTTTTAATAATTCATATTTAGAAACAATTTCGTCACCAGAATATTGATTAATCAAATTATCAATATTGTCCAGAACGGTATCAAACTGTTCTTCCTCAAACAACTTATACCATTTTTGGTATTCTTTATCAGGTGAAGCTAAATCATCTGGATTGGTATTGTTTAAAATCTGCGCGTATCTCGAATTTGGATAATTCGAAGTAATATCAGATTTTACTTTTTCGGCTTTCGCTGGATTTGTAATCTGATATATTTTATACAAATTATACATTGATGGCAAAATCAATTTTTCCTCCGGATTATTTTTTAATAATTGTTCGAGTTTGTCGCTAGCCAAATTGTATTCTTTGAACTTTTCTTTATAAATAAGTCCTAATTGATAGTATGAAAAATTACGTTCCTTGTTAATGCTATCCATTGCAATTTGCGTTGTTGGAAGCTGTTTTTCATAGAAATCGGTTGTATATTTTTCAACAACAATAGTATCTTTCAATACATTTGCAGCATTTTGACTGTTATTTATCGTGTCATTCATTGCTGCATTATTAACAGATCTTAATCCGGCTAATCTCCAATTTCCTCCTAAAGTTCTGTTTCCCCACATTTTCTTAAACTGTAGTTTTCCGTAAGCAACTGTTGTAGGATTGTAAAAATAGAATGTACTTACAGTCTCGTTTCCGCCAGGAAGCATTGGTGTTCCCGGATCTGTAGGCATTCCTGTAGAATTTGGATTAACAGCCACCGGTGAATTACTAGCATTTGTATTTCGATCTATGTTGGCTAATTTTTCTTTCTCTTTTGCTTCTAAAATACGTTTTGCTTCATCTTTCTTTTTAAGTTCTGCAATATAACCTTCGAAGTAAATTTTTCTGTCTGGATCTGACAAACCTTTAACTTTAATAATACTATCATCGCGTTTTGCAATTCCTTCGTATTTAATTACGTTATCAAGATTTTTTCGGTTTTTCTCAATAAAAGCGTATTCTCTGGTTTTCTTATCTAATTTTGTTAATGTGCTGTCATAATATTTAGCAGCCATTGTATAATCAGTATTTTTAAAATACATGTTTCCTATATTTCTATAGGCAGATGCTACTAAATAAGGATCTTTAGATTTTCTGGCTAATGATTTATTATAAAATATTAGAGCGCTGTCCTGTACTTTATATTTATCATAAAAAATACCCATTTCATAAAAAAGAATATCATAATAAGGACGGTTTTCGCGATCCTCCACTAATTTATTGTAGAATTCGATAAATAATTTCCTGTCACCATTTTCATAATCAAACATTTCAGCTTTTTTAGCATAAGCGTGCATCATGTATTTTCGATCAGCCTTTCGATTCATATCGATTACGCCATCATAAAAATAATTTGCACTATCTTTTTTTCCAGCCTCCTGATACATCTGACCTAAAATAAAACGGTATCGTGCTCTGTCTTCATTTACCTTGGTAAATTTTTCAGCAATTTCAAGTTTCGTTACTGCACTATCTTTTTCTTCTAAGTTTAAAAATGCTTCTGCCAGTAAAGCATTCGCATCAGAAAAAGTTTGTTTGTCTAAATCTGTATTCTTTAATAATAGTTTAATATTTTTTAAAACAATAGCATCATTTCCTAAACGCATATTGGTCTTTTCGCGCCAGATTTTTGCTGTATAAATATTACTGCTATTTGGGTATTTGTATAAAATATAATTGAATGCCTCAAGTGCCGGAATAAAACGCTGATCGTAATATCTGGCTTTACCAAGCATCAAATAAGCTTCATCGATTTGCGAATTTTTTTCTCTTCCTCCAATATTCATTGAATGCTTCTGAATAGCTTTTGTCGCTTTTGTTTCTGCCTTTTCAAAATCGGCATTTTTAGCTTTTTCGGCTTCCGAAAAATTCTCATCAATTTGCATTTTTTCAATAGGCAAAATCTCCCAGAAATTATCCTGATTATTACCTTGAATAGATTTTAAACCTTTATCAAGACCAATTCCTCCATTGTACAAAATATTATATTTTGTACTTAGAGCATGTGAGTTTCGAGATAAGAAAGAATTCTTTTTGGTAGAGCAAGCTATCAAAAAGAGTAAAATCACGAGAACAAAACTATATTTTAGAGTATTCTTTTTCAATAGAAAAGAGTTTATCAAGTTAACTTCTAAAAAAGATATTTAGTATATTAACTTGTAAAAATACACTTCTTTTTTCAAACTTTAGAAACTTATACTGCAAAAAACAACTCTAATTCTTGTAAGGTTTCTCTTGAAGTTTGAATATCTTTTACGATTTCCCCCTTATTAAGAGCAACAATTCGATCGCAAACGTCTACTGTATGCTGTAAATCATGGCTAGAAACCAAAACAGTAACATTTGGATCGTCTGCTAATTCTTTAATAATTTTTTTTAATCGGCTAACTGTTGTTGGGTCTAAATTTGCAAAAGGTTCATCTAAAATAACAACCTCGGGATTACCAATAAGTGTGGCAATTATCCCCACCTTCTTCTGATTTCCCTTAGATAAATCTCTCAGGTATTTTTTGTTATTCAAAATTTCTCCATTAAAAAACTCATCGTATTTCATCAATAAAGCATCAATATCTGCTTTGTTTTGATGGCGCAAATCTCCAATAAAATAAAAATATTCCTCTGGAGTTAAGTAACCTATCAGGAAACTTTCATCTAAGAAAGATCCTGTAAAAGATTTCCAATATTCACTTGTATTTACCTGAATATCATTGTTTTTAATAAATCCTGTCGAAGGCTGAATCAAATCTAATAACAAACTGAAGAAGGTAGTTTTTCCTGCTCCGTTATTACCAACCAATCCAAAACTCTGCCCTTTTGGAATTTCAAGATTACTAATGTTTAAAACTGTTGTACCGTTATATTGTTTTGAAAGTTGATTTACTTGTATCATTTTTAACTGTTTAATTGTTGATTTGGTTAATCGTTAATTTGATGTTTTTTTAATTTTTTTTTATTTAGTCAATTGAAGCTAATTATCTAATTGACATATTTTCAAATTGGCTAATTAATTCTTTTGTTTATAAGCACTTATAGTACTGTATTTTTCGATTTTATATCTCTTTTCGATCAAAGAAAAAACCTTGTCTTTAAATATAAAACCTAAAACTCCGGCTCCGGCAACTAATGCCAATCCTACTGTTTTATCAGCAAAATGAAGTCCGATCCAATACAACACTAATGGCAAAAATATCTTTGGTAACGAAAGCAGCATCGAATTAACATTAAATGCTTTTTTGTCTCCAAAAGCGCCGCCGGCATTACTTAAATCAATTGGTGTTTTTGTAAATGCACCACCCAAAAGCACCAAATGAGAATTTACTCCGATGTTATAAATTGCGCCAACAACTATGATTAAATAAGTTTGCCATCCGTAAAAAAGATAAAAAGAAGCCAGAATTGTCGAAACAAAAGTGGCAATAACAATCAGCCACCATTTTGAAGTAATGTAACCGCGATACGGAATATTCTGTGTCATCATTAATTGGTAATACGAACTATCCCAACTTGGTACAAACTGTCCGAAGACAAATAAAAATCCGCCCGAAACAAATATTCCGGCAAAAATTTGCATCACTTCAGGCTGATGAGAATTTCCGAAAAAGATAAGTCCATAAAACAAAAAGACTACACTCATTACTATAGTCGTTTTAGACCTTTTGTTTCTCTTAATCAATTTAATATCGTTTTTAAGAAAAGTTCCTAAAGTTCCAAATTGATTCAGCCACGAAAGATTTTCGGTTGTAGCAATATCCTCTTTTTTAGAAAGTCCTGCATCCAAAAATAAATTATTCTTAAAATACTTAAAGGTAAGCTGATACAATCCGACTAAGAGTAAAACAGGAATCAAAAACAATCCCTTTTGCGAATAAAAGCCCTGAAAAACTGGTGTTGTGAAAGTCGTTATATCAAACAACTTATAATATTGTGCTCCGGCTAAAGAGACAATTACAACAAGAAAAGCAACAAACAATTTATCAATATTACTTAAAATAATATTTAAAAAATTGTTGATATAAATTAAAGCGATAATCGCCAAATTCCAGAAAATAACTCCTGTAAAACTGTAACCTTCTATAACTAGCACAATCGAAAACGGAACGAAGAAAAGAGCATGAAGCCAATTGAAAAAAGATAAAGCTGTTTTTCCTAAAGAAAAATGAACAATTGTTGGCTTTTTAAACGGCAAAACCAATAAAGGCTTAATATTAAGAACCGGAATCGCCTGCAATAACAATCGAATAATTAAATCAAATAAGAAATAGTAAATCAAGAATCTATTAATAGTTTCAAAAGGTTCCAGATTCATTTCTTTAAGCACATAAAATGCTCCAATTCCTCCTCCAATAAAAAGCAGTGAAAAATAAATCATCATGAAACCGATTACTATTTTCATTGCGACACTTTTGCCAAACGATGCCGATCTGGTAAAGGCTTTCCATTCGAGGTAAATAAACTTTTTAATCATGGTTAATTGGTTTTGGTTTTGTAGTAAGAGACCAAATGTAAGAAAACATTACAAAAAAAGTTAAAAAAAATAATTTCGTACCTGTCATTTAATAGTGGTTTGCTACTTTTGCATAAAATATACAATCATGCCTTCATTTTTAAAACTCATAATTAAAGAGGTAAAACGCGAAACAACCGACGCCGTTTCTGTACTTTTTAATGTTCCGGAAGAACTAAAACCAGACTATAAATTTATAGCCGGACAATACATAAATCTTAAATTAACACTTGATAATCAAGAAATTCGTCGTGCTTACTCTATTTGTTCTGCACCAGAAAGCGGCGAATTAAGAATTGCTGTAAAAGCAGTTAAAAATGGTTTGTTTTCACAATTTGCAAATACCAGATTAAAAGCGGGAGATGTTCTTGAAGTTGGTCATCCGGAAGGAAAATTTACTTTTGAACCTGATGCTGAAAGACAAAAAAACTACGCAGCTTTTGTTGCTGGAAGCGGAATTACTCCTGTTCTTTCTATTATAAAATCGGTTTTAAAAAGTGAGCCAAAAAGTTCATTTGTATTAGTTTACGGAAATAAAACTCCTGAAGGAACTATTTTTCATCAGGAATTACATGATTTACAATTGCAATATGTAGGTCGTTTTTTCGTGCATTATGTTTTTAGTCAGGCTAAAGCCGAAAATGCATTGTTTGGACGAATCGAGAAATCGGCAGTAAATTTTGTGCTAAACAACAAACATAAAGAACTTCAGTTTGATAAATTTTTCTTGTGCGGTCCTGAAGAAATGATCAATACGGTTTCTGATATTTTGAAAGAGAAAAATGTAAAAGAATCAGCTATTAAATTTGAGCTTTTTACGTCTTCTACTCAGGAACATAAAATCAATACTTCATTAGAAGGTCATACAAAAATTACTGTTTTAGTCGATGATGACGAAGTTTCATTTGAAATGTCTCAAAAGCAAACCATCTTAGATGCTGCTCTAAAACAAGGAATTGACGCTCCATATTCTTGCCAGGGCGGAATTTGCAGCAGCTGTTTAGCTCGTGTAACTTCTGGAACTGCAGAAATGACTAAAAACTCAATTTTGACAGATAAAGAAATCGCTTCTGGTTTAATTTTAACCTGTCAGGCACATCCAACATCAGAGTCTATTTATATAGATTATGATGATGTTTAGAGGTTAAAATTCTAAAATATTTAAAATCCAAATTCCAACTTTACAATTGGAATTTGGATTTTTTTGTGAACTATTTTTTGTCAGAATTTTACAATATTGTCTCTTCTGTTTTGAAAGTATAGTATTCGATTTGAAAATGTTTCTAGATAATAAACAAAAAAGCATGTGACATTTTAAATATTTTTTAAAAAACATGCTAAAAATTTATTATATTAGTATTGTAATTTTCTGATTGTCAACTTTTAAAACATTAAATACTATGGCAATGCATCACTACCTTCGTTTATCTTTTATATTACTTTTTGTAGTAACATCTTTTTTTTGCATCTATTTTATAATTATAAAAAGACGAAACAGAAAAGGCCCTAAACTAATTTCGAAAGAAAAATATAACTCATCAATGATTCATGGAATGAGAGAAATATCAGTCACTAATGATAGTTTTTTTAATATTTGGCCCTATGTAAATGAATTAAAAGCAGCCAAAATTTTATCAAAAAAAATTAAAGAATCTGAACTAGTACATAAAGTTTATAGAAGTTCAACAGAAGATTTTGAACATATTTTACTAGCTACTGAAAAAGAAAATCATTTTGTTAAAGTTGTAGTCGATAGAAACAAAAAGAAAGCAATGGGATATCTTCTTTTTGATTTATAATAGTCTGAAAAATTCCAATAAAAAAAATCCAAATTCCAATTGTCAAGTTGGAATTTGGATTTTTTTTATTGGAGCTTATTATTGAATTTTCTACTATAACTGCGACTGAATACTGTGAACTATTTTCTCCGGAGAGATAGATCTCATTGCATCTTCATAACCTTCAACAATTTTGTTTCCATAAACTGATGTTGGCAATTTTGGATATTTATTTCTATCTGAAGTTAAAGCGTTTTCAAGACTTTGATTAAATGGCAAAAATCCTGCATAAGGATGTGTTGCGCCCCAAAGTGTTACTACTTTTACACCTAACATTGCTGCAATATGTGCATTTCCGGAATCCATAGAAAGCATTACATCAAGATTAC
Organism: Flavobacterium sp. JAS; assembly: GCF_020991455.1. Lineage (GTDB taxonomy): Bacteria > Bacteroidota > Bacteroidia > Flavobacteriales > Flavobacteriaceae > Flavobacterium. The sequence goes on along the minus strand of NZ_JAJMOX010000004.1, from coordinate 187,961 downwards.
TTATCAATTGTAACTCCTGCTGAAATTTTATTTTTCCAGCCATATTTATTACATTTTCGAATGGTTTCGAAAGTGAATCCAAAATCTCTATTTCTTTCTTTCCCCCTCCAAAAAGTAAAACTTTATATCCCTTATTTTCAGCCAGTTTTTCAATAACTTCCTGCATTAAATCCTGTGGATAAACTTTAGAATTATATTGTGCAAAAGGTGCAATTCCGATTAGTTTTTGGTTTTGATCTCCAATAATTTCCAGAATATCTGCGCTTAAATTTGCTTTTTCAGGGAAAGTTGGATTTGATAAATCCAGAGGAAAACCAAGTTCTTCAAACACTTTTGCATGTCTTTTGAACATCGTTGGCAATTGCTTGAATATTTTATTTTCGGCACGTGTTAATTCCTTTTTTCCTTCTCTTCCTTTATCAACCGTGGCTCTTTTTTTTCCGCTTAAAGCGAAAAGTAAACTCACAATTTTAGATCTTAAAACATTATGAAGGTCTCCAAAAGCATCAATTTTCAGTTTTTTTACATCACTAAATAATTTCAAAAGTCCCGCAAAACCTTTATGACGCTCTTTTTCATCAAAAGCAAAAAATTCCAAATTCGGAATTCCTTCAAAAAAAGGTTTAAAAAATGGGCGTGAAATTACGGTGATTTTTACCCTTGGATACTGTTTTACAAAAGCACGTAAAACAGGAACCGTCATGGCGACATCTCCCATTGCGGATAGTCTCATGACGGCTATATGCTTAATTTTATTGGACAATTCTGCCAATTATTTTTTATTTTGGTATAAAACAGGATTCAATTCATCGTCGTTGTACATTTTCATTTGTTTGTACACTTTCATGAATTTATCTCCATTTTCAATATCTGTCAACAAATCATCAATTGCTGTAGACAAATCACTTCTTTGCTCTAAAAGCACGTTTAATTTTTCCTGACATTTATCTCTATGTTCTTGTGAAGCCTCAGCACGTGTAGCTTCTTCATGCATATGATAAATTTTTAGAGCCAAAATAGACAATCTGTCAAATGCCCAAGCTGGACTTTCAGAGTTGATTTTTGCTCCATCTTTTACTTTTACATCACTGTATTTTTGTAAAAAATAACTATCGATATATTCCACCATATCAGTACGTTCCTGATTTGATGCATCGATTCTTCTTTTTAATGTCAAAGCTGCTACAGGATCAATTTGCGGATCACGAATAATATCTTCAAAATGCCATTGAACAGTATCAATCCAGTTTTTTAAATATAATAGATGCTCAAATTTATCTTTAGGGAAAGGATTGTTTATTGGCTGATCAACATTATCAAATTGATGATAGTCTTTGATGCTTTGTTCGAAAACAGAATATGCTAATTTTGAAAACATGTCTTTATTTTTTAGAGACACAAAGATACTTTTTATACTTTTATAGTGCGAATAAAACCTTTAATTTTTCGTTTACATCGCATAAACAATTGATAATATTAAAAATCATTATGAAAATTCATTATATATCTGAGAATAATAGCGTATTAAACCATTTTTTAGGACAAATAAGAAATGTAAATGTTCAGAACGACAGCATGCGTTTTAGAAGAAACATAGAGCGGATTGGCGAAATTATGGCGTATGAACTGAGCAAAGATTTGTCGTATAAAAATGTCGAAATTCAGACTCCACTTGGTATTAAAAAAACGACCGAAATCGAAAGTGATTTGGTTTTATGTTCTATTCTAAGAGCTGGTTTGCCCTTGCATAATGGCTTTCTAAACTACTTTGATCATGCCGAAAATAGCTTTGTTTCCGCTTGCAGACATCATCCAAACAATGATGATTATTTTGAAATTTTAGTTGAATATCAAGCACTTTCAAACATCAATAATAAAACGGTTTTACTTCTTGATCCAATGTTGGCAACAGGGCAATCGATAGTTGCGGTTCATGAAAAATTAGTCCAAAATGCAACTCCAAAAGAAATTCATATTGTAGTTGTTATTGCCGCGCCGGAAGGAATTGCTTTTCTGGAAAAAAGTCTTCCAGAAAACTGCCATTTATGGGTTGCATCATTAGACGAGAAACTAAACGAGAAAAACTACATTGTTCCAGGGCTTGGTGACGCCGGCGATCTTGCTTATGGAAGTAAATTATAACTGAGAAAAAAAAGTAAATAAACTGCAGCAAATCAAGATATAAAAGACAATTTCGTTATTGAGTTTTTGCTGCATATATTCTACATGACTTGCCGCCATAATAGTTAATGGCGCAATACTAAACAACAATAAATCATTACTTTTATTAGGCGAAATGATATAAACAGCGACCGCAATAAAAAAACAGGCAACCACTTTTTTATAAGAAGTGTGAACAATTTGTGGTCGATTTGATAATGTCATTAACATTGAAACTAAAAAAAACAATGTTACTGCCGCATAGATTGAGAGTGCTCCGTTTTCATAATTGTTTTTGAAATAATCAATATTAAAATCAATCAAAGCTCTTTTCCCGAAAAATTCAGCTATATCGATATGAAAGATTAATGAAACCATTAAAAAAACGATCGAAACGGCTAAAAGTGCTACAAAAGGTAAAACCCAGTTTCTATAATCTCTTGAAACATGAAAAACAATTGATATAAATACCAAAATAATAAAAAGAACACACCAAAATTGAAATAAAGAAGCTACAAAAACCCAAAAAGAAGCATCAAATATTTTTTCTTTGGAGGCTTTTAAGGATTGTAACGAAATCAATCGTCGTAGCGCCAATAAAAGAAAAAAGTTGGCATATATTACATTTGGATTATTAAATATTGTGGGGAAAAACAATATAAACAATAAGTAGAAAAGTATTGCGTATCCGTTGTCTTTACTGAGCCCATTCTTTTTTACAATGAAATTAATCATGAAAAAAGAAGCCAATATAAAGCACAATAAACTCACTTTTTGAAATCCCAAAAAGTAAGAATTAATCCAGGAAGGTTCCTGGAATTGAAACAGAAAAAAGAAAACCAGTATTAAAATTACGGCCAATGAATAATTTAATGGCGTAGATTTTTTAAAAACACTTGTTATCATAAGGATATTTTATACTTTTGTGATTGTAAATATAATACTTGTTTAAAAGGAAAAACCAACAAGTTGAAAAAAGATTCTATTACCTGAATTTTAACTTCAATGCGTTACAAAACAATAAATAACATATAATTTTATAAATTATGACAGCTTTTTTTGAAGGAATACAATACTTATTCGTTAACATTTTATTTGCTCCGCTTGACTTTTTACGTCATTTAGAACCAATTACTTGGTTTGGTGCAAACACAATTAACTGGATTTTTATGACCATCTGCGCATGCGCAATCGTTTATTGGATTAAACAATTACGCATATTTGATGATGCTGGAACAGAAAACCAAGATACTACAGCTCACTCTTTCTTAAAGTAAGTCGAAGCCGATATCTTTTCTAAAATACATCTTATCAAAATTTAGTTTATCTATATTTTGGTAAGATTTTTTTATGGCCTGTTGGAAATCGTCTCCATAAGATGTTACAGTCAATACACGTCCTCCATTACTAACGACATTTTCGCCATCTAATTTTGTTCCGGCGTGAAAAACAATAGAATCTGTTATATTTTCTAATCCGGTAATTACTTTTCCTTTTTCAAAATCTTCAGGATATCCACCAGAAACTACCATAATTGTAGTTGCACTTCTTGAATCAACTTCTAATGTAAATTCATCCAGTTTTTGATTTGCAACAGACAAGAACAATTCTACTAAATCAGATTTTAATCTTGGTACCACAACTTCAGTTTCCGGATCACCCATTCTCACGTTGTACTCAATAACAATTGGTTCATTTTTTACATTAATCAAACCAATAAATACAAAACCTTTATATTCGATTCCATCTTTCTGGAAACCTTCGATTGTTGGTTTTACGATACGAGTTTCAATTTTTTCCATCAAAACAGCATCAACGTAAGGAACTGGGGAAACCGCTCCCATTCCGCCTGTATTTAATCCTGTGTCGCCTTCACCAATTCTTTTGTAATCTTTTGCTGTTGGAAGAATTTTATAGCTTTTTCCATCTGTTAAAACAAAACAGCTTAATTCGATTCCGTCCAAAAATTCTTCGATAACTACTTTAGAACTTGCAGCACCAAATTTTTCATGAACCAACATGTTTCTCAACTCTGTTTTAGCTTCTTCAAGATCCTGAATAATCAAAACACCTTTTCCAGCCGCTAAACCATCTGCTTTTAAAACGTATGGAGGCTGTAAAGTTTCTAAGAAAGCACATCCGTTTTCAACAGTTTCAGCAGTAAAACTATCATAAGCTGCTGTTGGAATGTTGTGTTTCATCAAGAATTCTTTTGCAAACTCTTTACTTCCTTCTAATTGAGCACCTAATTTAGATGGTCCAATAACCGGAATATGCTGTAAACTTTCGTCGTTTTTAAAATAATCGTAAATTCCTTTTACCAAAGGATCTTCTGGTCCTACAACAACCATTTTTACGTTTTCCTGCAGTACAAATGTTTTAATAGCATCAAAATCGGTTGGAGACATTGCAACGTTTGTAGCAATTGCAGCCGTTCCCGCATTTCCTGGTGCAACAAAAAGTTTTTCGCAAAGCGGACTCTGAATCATTTTCCACGCAAAAGCATGCTCTCTTCCGCCTGATCCCAATAGTAAAATTGTCATGTTATAGTTGTATTTAGTTGTGGTGCAAAAATAATTGCTTTTGTACGTAAAAAATAATTAAATCTTAAAAAGTTCGTGATTCTTCTCTGTTAGTACTTGGATAATATTATTTTTGGTGAAAATTTAGTCTCCAGATGATCTCACTTTTTGACATTTCGCTTCAATTAAATGGTTTTCCGATAAAGAAAGCTAAAGCCGAATTGAATCAAATTGTCAATTTATCCGAAGAAGATTATGCTATTTTTCTTCAGCATAAAAAGAAAGAAATTGTCGATTTTCATTTAAAAAATAATTTTTTTTATCCGGAATTAGTTGGTAATACAACGGATTGGAAATGGGAAGATTTACCGATTCTGAACAAACAAAATTTACAAAAACCACTTAACGAAAGACTTTCAAAAGGTTATACATTAAAAAACGTTTACCTCAACAAAACCTCAGGGTCCAGCGGAACTCCGTTTGTTTTTGCCAAAGACAAATATTCTCATGCCTTAACCTGGGCATCCAATATTATGCGTTTTGGCTGGTTTGATATTGATTTTAATCATTCGTATCAGGCCCGTTTTTACGGTATTCCAATGGATTTTATTGGATATCATAAAGAGCGTTTTAAAGATTTTTTGAGTCGCCGTTTTCGATTCCCGGTTTTCGATTTATCTGATGAAGTTTTGGAAAAATTTCTACGAAAATTCAAAACGAAAAAATTCGATTATCTCAATGGTTACACGAGTTCGATTGTTTTATTTGCTAAGTATTTAGAAAAAAGAAATATCGTATTAAAAGAAATCTGCCCAACTTTAAAAGCTTGTTTTGTTACTTCGGAAATGCTTTTTGAATCGGATAAAAAACTCTTGGAAAACCAATTCGGAATTCCAATAATCAATGAATATGGAGCTTCAGAACTTGATTTAATCGCTTTTGAAAACACCAAAGGCGAATGGCAAGTGAATGCAGAAACTCTTTTTGTCGAAATTTTGGATGAAAATAATAATATTCTGCCTTACGGGGAAGAGGGCAAGATTGTGATTACTTCTCTTTTTAATAAAGCAAATCCGTTTATAAGATATGATATTGGCGACATTGGGATTTTAGATGAAAAAAGTACTCCTCAAAAACCGATTCTAAAAAAACTAATTGGAAGAACGAATGATGTTGCGATTTTACCAAGCGGGAAAAAATCACCTGGATTAACGTTTTACTATGTAACCAAAAGCATTATTGAAGATGATGGAAATGTCAAAGAATTTATCATCAAACAGACAAAATTAGATTCTTTTGAAATTGAATATGTTTCTGAAAATGAATTAAATTCAAATCAAATTCAGAAAATAAAAGAAGCTATTGCATTGTATCTCGAACCCCATTTAAACTTTACTTTTGTCCGAAAAAATGTTCTGGAAAGAACCAATCGAGGAAAATTAAAGCAATTTAAATCTTTCTTATAATATAAATAAAATCTTACATTTGTTTTTACTGATTAAAAACTCATGGACGATCAATCTTTACTCTCAGAAGAAACAATTTCAAACAAAATATACTTTATCCGTAATCAAAAAGTAATGCTTGATAGCGATTTAGCTTCACTTTATGAAGTTGAAACTAAAAGATTAAATGAGCAGGTAAAAAGAAATTTATCTAGATTTCCCGAAGATTTTATGTTTCAACTTACTGAAAATGAATATAATTCTTCAAGGTCGCAAATTGCGACCTTGAAGAATTGAAGAGGATCAAACTTAAAATATCTACCATTTGCATTTACTGAACATGGCATTCTAATGCTTTCAAGTGTATTAAAAAGTGACAAAGCAATTCAAACTAATATTCAAATTATACGCATTTTTACAAAAGTGAGACAAATGCTTCTGGATACAACAGAAATTAAAGTTGATATTCTTCAAATTCAAAAGAAATTGGAGAATCATGATAAAAATATTGAATTGGTTTTTTCTTATTTAGATGAACTAACCGAGAAAAAAGAAAACGAAAGCGAAAGAGTAAAAATTGGGTATAAAAAATAAGAAATTCTTTAAGGTCACAATTTGTGACCTTAAAGATAAATTACAAACTTGAAGTCACAAATTGTGACCTCAAGTTTGTAGAAGGTTTCATTTTTAAACTTAAACATCAGATTTTGAAGATTGGAGGTCGCAATTTGCGACCTCCAATTCTGACGAGGATTTTTTAAGATCACAATTTGTGACCTTAGAGAATTAAAATTCTAAACTTGAAGTCGCAAATTGCGACATCAAGTTTTCAGGAAGATATTTCGTTTGAACTGAATAAATCATAATTTGAAAATTGGAGGTCACAAATTGTGACCTCCAATCTTGAACGAGATTCTTCAAGGTCGCATTTTACGACCTTGAAGAATGCTAAATCTTCTTAATATATCGAGGTTTTATAATCAATTGTGTGAATAAAAATCGGATCATCAATAAAACAGAAAACACAAAATTAAATCCGTGAAAATTTCTATAGACTCCAAAGTTGTGTTTTATCAATTTGAATTTAGAAGATGAAATAGAATCTTTTCTTATTCTATAAAATGCCAAAGGCTCTGGAACTGGTTTGGTAAATTGAATTTGTTTTAAAATAGTAAGCCACAATCGCCAATCTTGTCTTTTTTGAGTGGCTTCAATTACAATTTTTCCAAAATAATCAGCATCGTAAATCGCGGTTAAATTGCCAACGTAATTGCAAAAAAACAATTGATCATAAGTTAATTCTAATGGTGCCTCAACTCTCCTATTTAAATTGTTTCCTTCTTCATCTATACAATCATAAAAACTAAACGTAAAAGGTAAATTGTTTGCTTTTAAAAACTGAATCTGTTTTTCTAATTTCGACGGAAACCATAAATCATCGGCATCTAAATAAGCTATATATTTTCCGGTTGCTTTTTCTAAAGCTACATTTCGGGCGACTCCGTTTCCGGAATTTTTGGCTAATTGAAAGAGTTTTATCCGATAGTCTTTTCCAGCAAAACTGTTTATGATTTCTACAGTTTTATCCGTAGATGCATCATCAACCAAAATTATTTCCCAATTTTTATAACTTTGATTTTGAACTGATTGTAAAGTCAACCCAATGAACTTTTCAGTATTATATGTTGGGATTATAATAGATACTAATTCGCTCATTAGATGGTTATGTCTTCAGGATTTAAACTTTATTACTTTATGTAACTTGAAAAATCTTTGTGTTCTTCTTTTAAAAGTTCTTCTTTAGAAAGTGATTTAAAATAATCGTAGGTAATTTTCATTCCCTCGGCACGATTTACTTTTGCTTCCCAACCTAATAGTTCTTTTGCTTTTGTAGTGTCCGGCTGACGCTGTAAAGGATCGTTTATTGGCAACGGATGGTAAACTACTTTCTGATTCGTTCCTGTTAGTTTGATAATTTCTTCAGCAAAATCTTTAATCGTGATTTCGTCCGGATTTCCAATATTTACCGGATACACATAATCTGAATGTAATAATCTGAAAATACCTTCGACCTGATCGTCTACATAACAGAAAGAACGAGTTTGCATTCCATCTCCAAAAATCGTTAAATCTTCTCCACGTAAAGCCTGACCTATAAAAGCCGGAATCACGCGACCATCGTTTAAGCGCATTCTTGGGCCGTAAGTATTAAAAATACGAACGATTCTCGTTTCTACGCCATGAAATGTATGATACGCCATTGTAATTGATTCCTGAAAACGTTTCGCTTCGTCATAAACACCACGAGGTCCAATTGTATTTACGTTTCCGTAGTATTCTTCCGTTTGAGGATGAACTAATGGATCTCCGTAAACTTCAGAAGTTGAAGCAATCAAAATTCTGGCTTTTTTAACTCTCGCCAATCCTAACAAATTATGCGTTCCTAACGAACCAACTTTTAGTGTTTGTATCGGAATTTTTAAATAATCTATAGGGCTTGCAGGCGAAGCAAAATGTAAAATATAATCTAATTCACCAGGAACATGAACAAACTTTGTAATGTCATGATGGTAGAATTCGAAATTTTCTAATTTGAATAAATGCTCAATATTTCTAAGATCTCCGGTAATCAGATTATCCATTCCAATCACAAAATAGCCTTCTTTAATGAATCTGTCACACAAATGTGATCCTAAAAATCCTGCTGCACCGGTAATAAGTATTCTTTTCATAATTGGTTTTATTGAACATTTTTGGGTTTTGTTTTCAATTAAAAACCCCACAAACAGCTACAAATGTAATAAAATATCTGGCCTTTTAAATTACACCTGAACTCATATATTGAAAGAAGTTTTCGGTTTTCAGATTATAATTAACCTTATTTATCTATTTTTACTTCCAATTAAATCCCCTGTTTTGAAAGTTGTACACATCATTGAAGCTCTTGGTGGCGGAGTTTATACCTATTTTAGAGATTTATCAACTTTCTTTGGAGATGATGAAATAAATAAAAACACTGAGACAACTATTCTATACAGTGGCAATAGAAAAGAAATTGATCCTCAAAAAATAAAATCTGAGTTTTCAAATGGAGTCAACCTGGTCCAAGTTAATATGGTTCGGGAATTTTCTCCAATTCAGGATTTGAAATCGATTTATGAATTAACCAAAGAACTTAAAAGAATAAACCCGGATGTTATTCATCTTCATTCTTCAAAAGCTGGGGTTTTAGGTCGAATTGCTTATTTTTTATTATTCAAAAAAAAGAAACTCTTCTATACTCCGCACGGCTATTCTTTTCTAAGAACAGATATTTCAAAATCAGCGAGAAAGCTCTACTGGAGTATTGAAAAAAAAAGCCAACACTTTTTTGGTGGAACAATTGTCGCTTGCGGTGATACCGAATATGAAATTTCGAAAAAAATCGGAACTTCAAAATTAGTCCGAAACGGTATTGATTTAACTGCTATACAGAAACAATTTGCTCCATACAAAAACAAGAAATTAACGATTGGTGTAATGGGAAGAATTACATTTCAAAAGAATCCACAATTTCTGAATCAAATTGCTCTAAATTTTCCCGATTTTAATTTTGTCTGGATTGGCGATGGCGAATTAAAGTCATTAATTACAGCACCAAATATAAGAATTACGGGTTGGATTCTAGATCGGAAAACGGTACTCAAAGAGTTGAATAACATTGATATTTATATGCAAATATCGCTTTGGGAAGGTTTGCCAATTGCTGTTTTAGAAGCAATGGCATTACAAAAACCTGTAATTGCAACCAACATTATTGGTAACAAAGATGCTGTTTTGCATAATAAAACCGGTTTTTTATTTAATGAAATCAGTGAATTGGATCACTATTTTGAGATTCTAAAGGATCCGGTTACAAGGGCTCTTTTTGGAGAAAATGCTTTTGTGAGATGTAATGATTTATTTGACAAAGACAAAAACTTCAAAGAATTATTGGCGATTTACAATCAATAATTTTTGTTGTAACCAATAACTTCCGAAAACGGAAAACCAAAATCCACTAAAAGCAATTCCATCAAAACGGAGTAAAAAATCATCGATTAAATTTGAAGTGAAAAAGATTATAAAAAACGAAAGTATAATGGCGTTTTTTAAATCGTATCCCAAATATCCAATCGTAAAAATATAAAGTATCACCACTAATGGTCCTAAAATTCCAAACTTTAATAAAAAATCCAGAAACTGATTGTGCGTTGGAAATTCATATTTAGCCAAAAAATGCTGATTAGTTGCTTTATAATATTTATTCAATTCTGGCTTTCCATCTGAAGCTCCAACTCCAAAAGGAAGATTTTTTACAGACAATTCCCATGCCGATTTCCAGATCGAAACTCGTGTTACCAACGAATTGAAAACCTTGACTTCAGGATGATCAATCTCGTCTAATTTTCCTATTTTATCCATATAGGCAAAACTTACCGTTGAATATTTTTCTTTCATGTAAGGATCTTTTTGAACAAAGAAAAACAGAATTCCACCTAATAAAACAACGATTGTAAGAGCTGCTAAAACAATCTTTTTTAGATTGAATTTTGATTTGATTTCAAAAAAGAAAACCAAGAAAAATCCAATCAACGCATTAATCAGCGCCATTCTGGTGTTTACAAAAAGGACAAAGAAAAACGAAAGTAAAAAAATGATAAAACGAAAGATTTTGAATTTTACATTTTCATGATTCTTAAAGCTTTCAAAAACAAAATACAATGCACAAACGGAAACAAAAGCCAAATGCATATTCAAAGCCGGTGCATGAATCCCTAGGCTATTTGCAAATTGATAGCCCATTTCCCATAAATGAATTCCATTTAGATATTTATGCATCAACTCAGGATAAACAACATTAAATCTTATGAAGAAAAACAACAAGATTAAAGTAGTTAGAACCACATAAGTCTGAATTAATTTCAGAAAATTAACCCGTTGATAATTACCTATAATAAACAATGGAAAAATTACTAAAGAAGTACTTTTTTCGATCGCTTTCAAACCTTTTACAAAAGAATCATTGTTCCAGAAAAGCAATAACTCTAACAAAACCGGTGAAGCAATACATGCCATTAACAACAATGATGTTTTGGTGTATTTTAATTTTTTAAAGAAAATCAAATTAAAAACCGCAAACACAATGATTAGTAATGAACATGGTTTCCTGAAAATCATGGCCGTTGCAATCAAACATAAAAAAACATGAAAGATTTTATTGAAGTTCTTTTCGGAAATGTTCATAGTATAATGCAAAATAGATTAAAGGAAAAATGCCTATTTTATGTCGAATTGAAGAGCCTAAATCGGGTTCAAAAACGCCTTGAAGAATAAAAAAGGAAAACAAAATGAACATGATTAAAAGTTCATAACTATATTTTTTTCTTTCTTTTAAACATTTTGAAAAACGAACTAACAATATATAAAACAACAAAAGCTGCCAAATTACAAAAACTATAATTTGAGGCGAAAGTATATGTTTTAAACCATTTAACGGAATATTGACTGTAAAAAACCCATAAAAAATACCGATGATCTCTCCGTACCAGGTATCTGTTTTTACAGGTGATGTAATCATTGAGTTGGCATCTGTTGAAACTAATCGGGTACTGTTTACAGCTTCCCTGCTTATTTCAGAAAAATACTTTCCTTTTAAAATGCCGTAACTTAAGGACAAAAAAACAACAACAAGCAAACCATAGAAAATAGTTGTTATTGTTTTATTTTTAAAATTAATAAAACTCACCAGATACATACCGCCGCCAACAACAGGTATCAGTGCAAAATAAGGACGATATAAGACGCCAAAAACAATTAAAAGAATAGTAATTACCATAATCGTTTTTTGAAGCGATAATCGCTTATTTATGCAAACAAAAACAATTAATGCGATAAATAAATAAGTAATAAATTCTTTTGATGGCATCGATATGAAAATCGCAATCATAAAAATACCCAAATACACTAAAAGATTTTTAATATTTACTTTTTCGAAATTATTCGGAATTCCAATTTTATACAAAATATACATTAAAACCGGAAACTGTATAAGCGCTATTATTGGAAAAGGAAGATACCGAAAACCTATAATTTTATAAAACAAAATAGTTAGCGGATAACTTCCAAAATAGCCAATTTCATTATACTTGTCATAGATAATTATAGCCGTATCATAGAAAAATTTTGGAGGCAAAACAAAAAAAGCAAAAAATGCCACAACTAAATTAGCTGAGGCAATAAGTAAAAATGCCATGGTACTTTTTTTGATTAAAATCTGCATAATAAAACCCTATACGTTATTTTAATGTTCTGTATTTTTTAAACAAAATTGTTTTTAATCTATATCCATTCAAAAAGAAAATCACAGCTTTGAAAGACAGAAATGAATAAAATTTCATGACTTTATTAACCTTTATGTTTCTGCCATTTTGAAGAAGGTATTTCCAGGAAACTAAGTCATTCCAAATTTGTTTTTGCGTTTTAGAAGACAAAACATAAAAATCTTTTAAAATTACGACATAATTACATGCCCAATAATTTTCTATCGCTTTGTTTATTATTTGAGATTCTGTCTCTTCCGAATTTAAACCGTTTTTTACCATTGTGTAAACATCCTCTATATGTTTCGCGCTTACCGTCGTTGTTATAGAACCTTTACGCACTTGGCGGTAGGTATAAAATGATTTTGAATAAATACTAAACGTCTTTAAATAATGCATTAATTTTCCGCACCATTCAATATCTTCCGATTTTCTTCCAACAGGAAAAAACAATTGATTATCGATCAAAATAGATCTTTTAATCACTTTATCCCAGGCAGAAGCAACATACAAATCATAATAAACCAGATTTATGATTTCGTCTTCAAATTTCCCGCTTTTCGTTTTTATAAATTTTTGATTGTATTTGCAAGTCACATCATTTTCTGAAAAAAAACGACTCTCTTCATGTATAATCACATCTGGATTTGTTTCTTTTATTAAATCATTCAAATCCTCTAAAACTTGATTTCCTATCCAATAATCATCGCTATCCGTAAAAATAATGTAGTCACCTTTTGCCGCCAGTAATCCTTTATTTCTGGCATCAGATAGGCCTCCATTTTTTTTATCAATCAATTTTATTTGATGAAAATTTTTCTGGTATTGTTTGCAAATTTCCAACGAAGAATCTGTTGATCCGTCGTTAACTAAAATAAGTTCAAAATTAGAAAAGCTCTGACATAAAATACTTTCTAAACACTGCGGTAAATAAACCTCAACATTATAGACCGGCACAATTATGCTAAAAAAAATCTCTTCTTTTTGAATTTCCATTTCTCGATTATTAATTCAAAAAAACCTTTATTTTATCTTTTTGATAAATAACAATTGCTACAATAAAATTCCAGAAAAAAGAACTCGAAACAAATGCAATTGCTGCTCCGGTCATTCCGTATTCCGGAATTAAAAATCGATTTAAAACAAAATTAAGTACAACCGCCACAATTAAAATAATCTGGAAAACATGCTGTCTTCCAGTCATATTCAAATAAACAGGAGCTGAACCAAATGCAGAACAAATTCCCTGACCTATAACTAAAATTAGAAATGCTTCTTTTGCCGCTACATACTGATGCCCGAAAAAAGACAAAATATACTCAGAAAAAATGCTGATTAATATAATTACCGGAAATGTAATTCCGAAAATTAAACGTGCACAATTCTTTAAAACTTTTATCAATTCTGCTTTATTGTCACTTGCAAAATATTCCGAAATTTTGGCTGAAACCGTAATATTTATAGTTAAAATTACCACCGAAATAATCGTCATTAATTTAACTCCAACCGAATAAAAAGCAACCGTTTCATCGTTTCGATACTTTTTTAGAAACATAATATCAAAACACATTAATAAAAATATTGCCATACCGCTAATCGCAATTGGATATGATTTTAAAAAAACCTCTTTATGCGAAAAAACTTCGGTCGTTTTTATTATTGCCGTTTTATTGAAATAACTAAAAACTAAAATGGAACTAATTAAGGCAAGAAATACAAATCCGATTAAAAAAACATCAACCAAATACGTTTCTTCATGCCAATAAAATAAAACTATTGAACCAATAATAAGCGGAATATATTTGATGACATTTCTAAACAACTCAGCTGTATATGGTTTGTCTAAAGCTCTGATAACTTCTATATTTAAAGTTGATAATCCGTAAAAAAATAATGTTACAGACCCTTTTAAAAAAATGGAATAGACTTCAGGATCTCCAAAATAAGTATTGATTATTTTTTTATCAATCAGCAAGATTATAACCAAGGCCAAAACTGACGTTACAAAAAGCATTGCAATCATTTTGGCATATATTTTCTTTAATTCATCGAGCGCATCGAGACTGGCCAGTTTTCCTTTAAAATACAAAATAGACTGATCGAAACCCAATAAACAAATAGTTCCAACGGCTAAAAGAAATGATCTGGCAAAATCATATTGTCCCACAAGTTTTGGACTGTACGATTTTGTTAAGAATACTGTAAAACCAAATAATAAAAGAACTCCAAAAACTCTTAAAACCAAAGTACTTAAACTTTGTCTTAAAAATAGATTTTGAGAAAGTCTTTCAAAAAGAAAATTGGTTTTCAAGTGTTTTTAAGATTGAGTTGCATTTGATATTGCAAGTTGCCTACGATAAAATTTGCGGAACAAATTCACTAAAATGAAAATGAAAATAAAGAACATGGGAATTAATAATTTAAAATTTCCATTTACAATTTTATGATCATCTATGTTTAGCGTTGCATTAATCTCTTTAATTGTTTTATCAAAACTAATTAATTTTAATCTGTTCTTTCCTTGCTCAGTAACTAACTTTTGTTTCGTTTTTATAATGTCGTTTAACTGTAAATTCTCACTATAATAAACCAATTTTTCGTTTTTAGAACTGTTTTTTGCCGTGCTTGAAAGTCCGCCTAAAACATGATCAATCTGAGCAATTATGGTATCATTTTGTACAATTTCCTGCTCTAGGTTTTTAAACCCTATTTTCTGGATAGCATTAAAATAGGCCGAATTATTCAGGTATTTTAATAACGGTTCGACCACTTCTTTTTCATTAATTGCTTTGCCCGAAACAAATGAAATTGTATGATAAGTATAGTTTTTACTCGTTACATTATCTTCCAAAACCTTTTTGACTTCGCCAACCTCAGCCATTAGTTTTATAAGTTCAAAGTTCTGTTCTTTGTCTTCAATAAACTTATAAACGTCTGTAACTGGTTTAATTTCGATTTTCTTTATTGATCTTGGATCTGAAATTCCAACTACATTTTTTAGAAAATCCAAATCTCCCGAAATAATTTTGGCTTCTATTAAATCTATTTTGGCATATAAATAATCAACACTTTCAAAATTTGGAGTTACAACAACCTGATTCTGAAACGTTTTTTTGTTTGAGTCCAAATACCACCCCAATCCAAATCCGATAATAATCAATATTAAGACAATAATCCAGTTTCGAACAAAAAACTGAATCGAGCGAAATATTAATGCATTAACGCGATCGAAAAAACTACCAATACTTCGCGAAAGCTGAAAAATATCAATTTCCTGATCATTGGTGTCTTGGGGTAATTTTGTACTCATTTATTGTTTTTTATTTTACGTTGAAAATTTGTTCTAAAATTTTAATGGTAATCAAGTACGTTGGTTTTACACCTGTTGTTCCTAATCCGCCTGAAGCTAATGTACTTCCGGTTTCTAATGGATTATCTGATGCATAATACGCATAACGAACTTTGATATCATGAGGCACACTTTTTCTAATTTTTGATGCCGATTGTATCGCTTTTTGATAATAAGAACCTTCCATCTCAAGACCAATTACTCCCCAAGTCGATTCGTGAAAGAATTTCAGTAAATCTCTGTTTTGTAATGATGTTCCAAGAACTGTAACCATCGCTCCTTCAAAAACGGCAATATCGTTTCCTTCGAACATTTTTCCAGTTAATTCATTTTCAAAGAAATAATTATCTGCAGTTCCCTCATTTATATGTGCCGTCGGGATCATAATATCGCCTTTTCCTCCTTCAAGGATTCCGGCTTTACCCATTATCGACACTGATTTTACTTCTAGTTTTGTGTCTTTTTTATATGGTTTCAAAAGCTCGTCGATAGTTTCATAAGCTTGCTCACCAAAAGCATAATCCATTACAATAATAACAGGTTTTACTTCGTCAAGCTGAGCTTTAGGAAATCCGGTTTTTGCCCAGTCAATTTTAGCCGTATCAAAAATCTGTACATCAATATTGGTCCCAGAAGTATCCGGTAACGAAATCATTCCATTTTTCAGGGCTAATTCTTCAACGACACCTCTAATATCTTTAGCGCCAGACTTGCTTAATTCTTCATAAATAAAGAAATCAGATTTGTCTTTGAATTTCGTTTTCAACAACGGTGTTGCAAAAATAGAATTCATTACACTATGCATATTTGCACTAATTACGTGAATTGGTCGCTTTAAAAGATTGTTCGCTTTTAAAACTTCCTTGATATTGGTTGCCCAAATTTCACCGTGAATATGATGTCCTAAACGCTCTCTTAAAACTGGACTAAAAGTTATGGTTCTTTTATTATTGTCTATAACTTCTTCGATCGCTAATTTTCCTAACCAATAAATAACGTGTAGAAAACGATCAGGAGCATTTTCAGACCCAAATGCGTCATAAATGTCTAATACTTCTTCAAAAGTTCTTCCTAAAATATTGGCAACATGCGAGATTGCTTTTTCTTTTTCTATTAGAGGAAGTTTTTTAGTCTGCATTACAGCTTGCTCTAATTTTTGCCAATCGCGAGAAACCTCGCCACCGTCATCTAATAAAACTCTGTTTTTAATTTTATGCGATTCAATGAAAATGAAAGTCAAATGCGTCAAAATATCATAAATATCTGAACGACCACGAGTGATTTCAACATTCATTTGTTCCTCGTCGATTCGGTAACAATTTCTTCTTCTTTTTGGAGGAACAATTGCCTGAAAATGCGATTTAGAATATCCTTCATCCGAAGTTAAATTGATGAAACGGCATTGTTCTATTCCTATCGGAAGACGCTCTATAACGTACAAAAGTCCGTTAAGCTCTACTTTTTCTTCGCCTATATTTCCGTAAATCTCCGGACGTAATGCCAATAATGATTCACGTAAACTATCACCTGAAACTCCCATTGGTTTATAAAACCCACGGTTGAATAAGTGACGCATTGTAATGTACATTTTTTCTATAGCTGCAGATGATTCCTGCGCTCTTGATCTTGATATATGTTTGGTTTCTTTCATGCTATTTTATTTTAAAAATCTTCTTTTTCAGAAGATGTAATATCTTTTTTATTAAACGAAATTAGGAATTATTAATGTTATTTTAATTGAAATCTGTCAATGTCTGTATTTAGTAACATTTATTTCAAATTCAAATGTACAATCTGAATAACTTCGCATTCCGCTGCTTTTCTGGGGCCTTCTACAAAATAACCTTTTAGCCCAATTTTAATTCGTTCTGTGTGTATTTCGCGAAGTGATTCATTTAGTATCCACATTTTTGCCTTCCCGGATATTGGAACTGGTGTTGATTTATCTAGAATTACATTATTTTCACTATCTAAAAATTCAGGCCAAATCATCCATAACTGTTTTATATTTTCATCACCAGAATACATAAAATCTGAACGATATCCCTGCGTAGGACTTGTTTCTCTTCCTCCTTCTTCTGATGAAAAAAAACGATATTGAACTATGAAATCACATTCGCGATTTCTAATTTGTTCATATGATATATGATCTCCCAATTTTCTCTACTTCAAATTATCCGCAATCTTTCTATCATTCGATAATCTCGGTGTTTTGTTTTGTCCGCCTAGTTTTCCCTGAGATTTCATATAATCCTGAAAACCGTTTTTAGAAACTTTGGTTACAACTACTTTTCGCAAAACGCTTCCGGTAATTAAATCGTCGTAATAAATGTTTTGTTTTCTCATTGCGTCGTCAATTGCTTCTGCAAAAACTTCCATGTCTTCTGGTTCGGTTTCAAATTCAATCAACCATTCATGATACGGCAATCCGCTTGACGGATTAATTTGTGGTGCTACTGTAAATTCGTTGATTACAATTTTGGTTCCCTCGGTTGCTTCCTTCATCGCTTTTTCGACTTCATTGGCAATCACGTGTTCTCCAAAAGCCGAAATATAATGTTTGATTCTACCCGAAACAATAACTCTGTGCGGAAACAAAGTGGTAAACTGAACAGTATCACCAATATTATAACGCCAAAGTCCTGCATTTGTCGAAATAATCAAAACATAGTTTACACCAAGTTCAACTTCTCCAATAGTATAGCTTTTTGGCTTTTCTGTAAAAAATTCGTCAGCTTTAATGAACTCGTAGAAAATTCCTGAATCCAATAACAGTAACATTCCTTTTAATTTTTGAGAATCCTGATAGGCAAAAAATCCTTCAGAAGCCGGAAACAATTCAATACTGTCTACCTTTCTGCCAATCATGTTTTCAAACTTTGCCCGATACGGTTCGTAATTTACTCCGCCATAAATAAACAAATTGAAATTTTTGAATAAGTCGCCTATTTTCTTTCCTCCGCTTTTTTCCTGCAAACGCTCAAAATACATTTGAACCCAAGACGGAATTCCGGAAATAATGCTCATATCCTGCTCTATGGTTTCCTCGACAATAGCATCAATTTTAGTCTCCCAATCTTCAATGCAATTGGTTTGTAAAGAAGGCAATCTATTTTTTTGAAGATATCTTGGAACAAAATGTGCCGCAATTCCAGACAATCTTCCAAATTTGATTCCGTATTTCTCCACTAAAATAGGACTTCCCTGCAGGAAAATCATTTTTCCGTCAACAAAATCGGCATTTCCGGTTTCATAGATATAATGCAAAATCGCATTTCGCGAAGCTTCAATATGATACGGCATCGACTCTTTGGTCAACGGAATATATTTTGCACCGGAAGTTGTTCCTGAAGTTTTCGCAAAATATAATGGTTTCCCTTTCCAAAGAATATTTTTTTCGCCCATTCGAACTTTGTCGATATAAGGCTTTAGATCTTCATAATCCCGAATCGGAACGCGTTTTTTGAAATCATGAACTGTTTTTATTTTATCAAAATGATGATCTACTCCAAATTCGGTTTCACTTGCGCTATTAATTAAGCTTTTAAATATTTTTTGTTGCGTTTCTACCGGTTTATTGGCCCAAGCCAAAGTATCGTAGTATATTTTGCTGGCAAACAGTTTTGCTGCTACTGATTTAATAGACATTTTCTTCCGTATTATTTCTTGTCACTTTTGTTTTTACTTGGTGATTTTTCTCCAGACACCTTCTCCTCTTTTACCACTTCTTCTCTTAATTTAATTTCTTCTTCAGAGGCTTTCATATTCACTTCTGAAGGTTCATCAACCTCGGCTAAAATAGAATCTTTATTGAATTTTGCGTATTCTAATTCGCCTCTCAATACTTTTTGAATTCCATTTATATAAGCTTCATTCTTCTTCAGGGCCGTTTCTAACGAATCAGATTTTATGGCTAATTCTGTTGCATTCTTTTTTAATTGAGAAGAAGAGTATCCTGGAATAAATTCTCTTAAAGGTGTAAAAGCAATAATAAAAGTGGTAATTAAGATCAGAAAAATTCCGCCTAAAGAGAAAATAACAAATACATTCATCAAGGTTAATTTAAATGAGAAAATCTCTTCAAAAGTATCTTCATTCAAAATGACCAATCGGTTTTTGATAAATAATTTTTTTCTAAAATCGAATTTCTTCTTAGTCATTGTGGTTCTTTATGTAAGCAAATATAATAATTAATAGTCTTGTTGATGCTGGTAAAATTTGAACGAATCCGCTTAATTTACGATTTTATAAAATATTTAACGTTGCTAATTACAAATATTTTAATCTAAAAACTCTTCTTGTTCGTATATTTCTATATACCTTTGCGGTATAATTTAGAAAACAATTTGCTTCGGCATTAAATATACAATCATGGGAAGATTAGGTCTTACAGAAATCCTTGTAATAGTAGGTATTGTGATTTTACTTTTTGGAGGTAAAAAAATTCCAGAATTAATGAAAGGTTTAGGAAGCGGAATCAAAGAATTCAAAAACGCTGCTAAAGACGATCAACCTGCTGCTACCAAAAAAGAAGAGGAAGAAACGAAATAATAACCTTCAAGTTATTAAAAATCCCAAATTACAATCATATGTAATTTGGGATTTTTTTATTTCTATCAACCCAATTGGAATTTGGAATTTAATTTTTTTTGAAATTTTATAATACCATCGTCAACTGAATTCTCTTTCTATCTTCATCAACCTCAGTAACCTTAACATCAACATGTTGATGAAGTTTAACTACCTCGTTTACATCACTCACAAAACCAGCTTTTAGTTGAGAAATGTGAACCAATCCGCTTTCTTTGATTCCGATATCAACAAAGCAGCCAAAATTGGTGATGTTATTGACAATTCCAGGTAAAATCATTCCGGTTCTCAAATCTTTGATAGATTTTACATTTGCATCAAATTCAAAAACCTTCGCTGACTTTCTTGGGTCTAATCCAGGTTTTTCAAGCTCTTTTATGATATCTTTTAGCGTAAGCAAACCAATTTCAGAAGTAATATATTTTTCGGGCTTAATTAAGGCTGTTTTGTCTTTGTTAGCAATTAAGTCGTTTACCGAAAGATTTAAATCTTTTGCCATCTTTTCAACAACCGGATATGCTTCCGGATGTACTGCCGAATTATCCAGCGGATTTTTAGCATTCGAAATTCTAATAAAAGCCGCGCCTTGCTGATACGCTTTCTCGCCTAAGCGAGGCACTTTTTTTAGCTGTTTTCTGTCCTCAAACGGACCATTTTCTGAGCGATATTGTACGATATTTTCCGCCAGCTTCTCGCCTATTCCACTCACATAACTTAGTAAATGTTTACTTGCTGTGTTAATATTGATTCCAACCGAGTTTACGCAGCGAATTACCGTCGCATCAAGCTCATCTTTTAATTTTGTTTGATCCACATCATGTTGATATTGTCCAACTCCAATCGCTTTTGGGTCAATTTTCACCAATTCTGCCAAAGGATCTGAAAGTCGTCTTCCGATAGAAACTGATCCACGAACCGTAACATCATAATTAGGAAACTCTTCACGCGCAATTTTTGAAGCCGAATAAACCGAAGCTCCAGCTTCAGAAACGATGAAAACTTGTAGCGGTTTTTCAAACGCGATTTTTTTTATGAAAAATTCGGTTTCTCTCGAAGCAGTTCCGTTTCCAATAGAAATTGCGTCTATCTGATAGGCATTTACCATCGAACGGATTTTCTTAATTGCCATTGTTTCCTCATTTTGAGGTGCATGCGGATAAATGGTTTCGTTATATAATAAATCACCTTTTTCGTCCAGACAAACTACTTTACAACCGCTTCTAAATCCCGGATCGATTGCCAAGATACGTTTTTCGCCCAAAGGCGGCGCTAATAATAACTGTCCTAAATTGTTAGCAAAAACCTGAATCGAATTCGCATCCGCTTTTGCTTTTGCTTCCTGTAAAGTCTCATTTCCAATTGCAGGATTCAGCAATCGTTTGTAACTATCTTCAATAGCCAATTGCAAATGAGCCGTTGTACTATTTTGTTTTTTAATAATCAATTCGTCAATAATATCGTAAGCTTCATCGATATCAACATCTACTTTCATCTTTACAAAACCTTCGTTTTCTGCACGAAGCATTGCTAACAAACGGTGCGAGGGCGCTTTTGTCAAAGGTTCTTCCCAATCAAAATACTGACTGAATTTTTGAGCTCCTTCTTCTTCACTTTTCTTTTTTACAACTTTTGTCCCAATTGTTGCTTTTCGCTGATACAATCTTCGCAATTGCTTACGAACATAAATATTCTCATTAATCCATTCGGCAATAATATCTCTTGCACCCTGAATCGCTGCTTCTTCATTAATTACATTATCATTTAAATATTGTGTCGAAATAAAATCAACATCAACATCGTTTTGCGACATAATGATTTTTGCCAAAGGCTCTAAACCAAATTCGCGCGCAACATCGGCTTTTGTTTTTTTCTTCTTTTTATAAGGCAAATAAAAATCTTCTATCTCTTGTAAATCAAAACTTTGCTCAATTTTTTGTTTCAATTCTGGCGTAAGTGCTTTTTGCTCCTCGATCGATTTTAAAACCGCTTCTTTACGTTTTACAATTGCTTCATATTCTTTATGAAGTTTTGCAATTTGCTCAATTTGAACTTCATCAAGATTTCCGGTTGTATCTTTTCGGTAGCGGGAAATGAACGGAATCGTACAATCTTCCTCTAATAATTTTACCGTATTTTGAATGTTAATCGCTGCTGTTTGAACAGTCTTGGCAATGAATTGAATATTAGTCATACTTTTAATGAGATAATTTCTTGATTGTAAAATGATATAATTTACTTGTTAAAACTAAATAATAAATCTATCAATAATTCCGCTAAAATAATATCTTTGTTTTTAATTTTTACCTAATGGAAATTTTATTACTCTATTTTTTTATTGTAAATATCATTGCGTTTGTTTTAGCCGGATATGATAAATATCTAGCCGTGAAACATAAACAAAGAATCCCAGAAAATACACTATTTGCGACAGCTTTTTTTGGTGGTTCTGTTGGTTTATTGTTAGCAATGTTATCGTTTAGACATAAAACGAGTAAATCTTCTTTTATTATAAAATTTGGAATAATTCTTTTACTTCAAATTGTATTGATTTATCTGAAATTAACCCGTAAAATATAAACATTTTCATTGTTAATAACTTCAAAATAGGCCAAATTTAAAAATACAATCAACTGATTTTAAAGTTATTAAATAAAAAACCGGATGAATTTTAAAAATCCGCCCGGTGTGTTTATTTATAGGTGCGAAGCACCCGTTTTTTTTTGACTTTTTACGAACAAGCTATTTTATTCACTCTGTTTTGGTGTCTTCCACCTTCAAAAGCAGTTGTTAAAAACGTTTCAACAATTTCTACTGCTTGCGGAATCGATGTAAAACGCGCCGGAATACTCACAATATTAGCATCATTATGCAAACGGGTTAAATAAGCAATTTCTTTAGTCCAGCATAAACCGGCTCTAACCTTTGGATGTTTATTAACAGTCATTGCAATTCCGTTTCCGCTTCCGCAGATTACGATTCCAAAATCAGCTTTGCCTTCAGATACATCATTTGCAACCGGGTGACCATAATCCGGATAATCAACAGAATCTTCAGAATCTGTTCCGTAATTGGTTACTTCATATCCTTTTGCTTTAAGCATCGCAACGATTGCTTTTTTGTAATCTGGTCCTGCGTGGTCGTTTCCTATCGAAATTTTCATTGTAAATACTATTTAGTTGTGTTGTGCAAATTTAATCAATTAAAAAATGTTTGCCACGAATTTCACGAATTATCACTAATTTTTTCCTTTTCAACTTTTAAAATAGAATTCGTGTACATTCGTGAAATTCGTGGCTAAAAACTTGGAGATCTTTTTCCACAGATTAATACATATATAGTAGATTCAAACTTTATTAACTTTGCGTAAATCTTGGCGCTCTTTGCGGTTAAATTAAACGTTTTTGCAAATAGCTTTATATCAAAATCTTAGCGTTATTAACAATTTTAATATCTCTATAATTATCTGAGGATCAATTAGAAATAAACATATATTTTGTTAAAATTTTAAAATGTTAATACTAAAACCTAATTAGTTGATATTCAGTTAACTTTAAGTTAACATAATTTGTTAATAAGTTAAGATAGAAAATTAGAAGTTTTTTTTGGTTGTGTCAAAAAAAAACCTAATCCAAAACCGGAATGAAATAACCTAATAAAGTTTCATGAATTTTTAGAAAAGTTATCAATATCAAAAATGCCATTTTCAACAAAAATCAACATACTAACTTATCTACAAAATCAATTCATTTTTAGTTGTCAACCGTTGTTAATTAAAATACAAAAAGTCTTATAAATTAATCGTTTAACTAAATATAAGTATGTTGATAACTCAAGATAACTAAGAGAAACTTCATTTCAATACTTTTAAAAATAAATTTATATGACATATTAACAAGCTATAATAACAACCAAAAATTAATTTAATTTAAATTTTTCTTTTTGTTGTATTTAATATATGTTGACAACTTTGAAAGTTTAAAAAGAAAATTAATTTTTTTAAATTGAAAAATAGAATGGTTTAAACAATTTTGAGAGGGTTATTAAGATTGTCCAGAATTCGCTGAACTTCTTCGAAATCGTTTGGATGAATTTTAAGTTTAATTCCACCCAGCGCCGAAGTATACATTGGAACGACTGAAAGCGTCATTTCGTTTTCAAAATAATATGGGATTTCCTCTTGCTCTAATAAGTGTTTCAGAACAACTGTTTCGTGCTGATAATTGAATATTGCAATGGTTTTAAAGGTTTCCATAAAAGGTCTTTTAGTAAAGATACGAAATGAGTATTACTAAAATTTGTTGCTTGCACTAATTTAAATATGCGAATTACAAATGACCTATGAAAATCAATAAATATCTACTTTTGAAAGTTATTTTTTTAATAATTTATTTGTTAAAATCTATAATCTGATATCTTATTTGTAATTTTAACTTTTTAAGAAAAGATATATGAGTAAGAAAATTAGAAAGCCGATAAAAAATGAGAAAGATTTCTCAAGTAAAATAGTAAAAATTTTATCGCAAAGCCCAAATAAAGCATTCAACTACAAACAAATAGGAGCAAAGTTAGAACTTGATGATACAAAAAGCAGAAATCAGATTATAAAAGATTTAAAAATTCTGGCTGCTTCAAAAAAGATTATAGAATCAGAACCGGGTAAATATTTAATCAAAGCTATTAGTCAGGATTATTACGAAGGAACAATTGATATGACGAGCAGAAAAACGGCATATTTTATTTGTGACGAGTTTACCGAAGATGTTTTTATCCCGACCAATAACTTAAACCGTGCTTTAGATAAAGACAAAGTAAAGGTTTATGTTTATAACCGTAGAAAAGGTAAAAGACCTGAAGGTGAAGTTATTGAAGTTATAGAAAGAAACAAAACAGACTTTGTTGGAGTTATAGATATTCAGGCAAATTTTGCTTTTGTATCTACCGCAAATCCTAAAATGTATACCGATATTTTTATTCCAAAAGATAAAATTGGAGAAGCAGAAAATGGTGATGTTGTTTTAGTTACCATTGAAGATTGGCCAAAAAGAGCTGATAGTCCGTTTGGATCTGTGATTAGAGTTTTAGGAAAACCAGGAGAACATAATACTGAGATTCATGCTATTTTGGCCGAATATGGTTTGCCGTCAGATTTTCCGATAGAAGTAGAGGCTTATGCTCAAAAAATAGATACTTCGATTCAGGAATCAGAGATTGCAAAGCGTCGAGATATGCGTGATACACTTACGTTTACGATAGATCCAAAAGATGCAAAAGATTTTGATGATGCCTTGTCTTTTAAAAAATTAGAGAACGGAAACTATGAAATCGGAATCCACATTGCTGACGTTTCGTACTATCTAGAAGAAGGAACAATCTTAGACGATGAAGCTTATCAACGTGCAACTTCGGTTTATTTAGTAGATAGAGTAGTGCCAATGCTTCCGGAAGTTTTATCTAATTTTGCATGTTCATTACGTCCAAATGAAGAGAAATATACATTCTCGGCAATATTCGAAGTTTCACCAACTTCACAAGTTATTAACCAATGGTTTGGTAGAACAGTAATTTATTCAGATCAACGATTTGCTTATGAAGAAGCGCAATATATCATTGAAACAAAAGACAATACGATTCCAGTTGATATTTCGATTACCGGAGAATCTTATGTTGTTTCAGATGAAATTGTAGATGCAACTTTAAAATTAGATGAATTAGCTAAGATTTTAAGAAAGAAAAGAATGGCAAATGGTGCTATTTCTTTTGATAAAGTGGAAGTAAAATTCAATCTGGATGCTGAAGGTGAACCAGAAGGAGTTTACTTTAAAATTTCAAAAGATGCCAATCATCTTATTGAAGAATTCATGCTTTTGGCTAACAGAAAAGTGGCTGAATACATTGGTAAACAAAAGAAAACATTTGTTTACAGAATTCACGATGAACCAAACGAAGACAAATTAATTGCGATGCAAGCTGTAATTGCTAAATTTGGTTATAAAATAGATTTTAGAAACAAAGGAGATATTTCGAAATCATTGAACGCTTTGATGGAAGAAGTTAATGGTAAAAAAGAACAAAATCTAATTGATACTCTTGCTATTAGAAGTATGAGTAAAGCCAAATATTCGACAGATAATATTGGTCATTACGGATTAGCTTTTGATTATTACAGTCATTTTACTTCGCCAATTCGTCGTTATCCAGACGTTATGGTACACAGATTGCTGCAATATTATTTAGATAATGGCGCTTCTGTAGATGAAGAAGTTTATGAAACAAAGTGTTTACATTGTTCAAATATGGAAGGTTTAGCAACTAATGCTGAACGAGATAGTATTAAATACATGCAGGTTAAATACATGCAGGATCACCAGAATGAAGAATTCCTTGGAGTTATTTCTGGAGTTACTGAGTGGGGAATTTATGTTGAAATTGTTTCTAATAAATGTGAAGGAATGGTAAGAATCAGAGAAATCAAAGATGATTATTATACTTTCGATGAAAAGCAATATGCTTTGGTTGGAGCAACTTCAAACAGTGTATTACAATTAGGAGATGAAATTTACGTAAAAGTAAAAAATGCTGATTTAGTTAAAAAACAATTAGATTTTCATTTTTTAAGAAGAGCAGAATAGAGGTTTAATTAAAAAATAAAAGTATGAAAAAGTTAATTATTGGAGCTGCAATTTTATTTGTTCAGATGTCTTTTGGTCAGGTAACCAAAGAATTAGGTGATTTTGATTCCGTTAAAGTGTTTGATAAATTAAGTGTAAAATTAGTCCAGTCTTCAGAGAATAAGATTGTAATTAAAGGTGCTCGTGAAGCAGAAGTTGAAGTTGTTAACAAGAAAGGTTTATTAAAACTAAGAATGCCTTTTCCAAAACTATTATCAGGAAATGATCTTGATATTACCGTGTATTATAAACATTTAGAACTTATTGATGTTAACGAAGGTGCAAATGTTACTAGTAAAGAAGCTATAAAAGCTACTTCATTTAAAGTAAGTGCTCAGGAAGGGGGAACAATTGATGCTAATTTAGATGTTGATAAACTAAAAGTAAGTTCAGTTTCAGGAGGTTCTATAACTTTGTACGGTAAAGCGGCAAATCAGGATGCAAGTTTAGGTGCGGGAGGATATTTATTAGCTAGTAAATTAAACACGTCTCAAACTACTGTAAGCGTTTCTGCGGGCGGAAAAGCAGATGTGAATGCTTCTACCCTTGTAGATGCAAAAGTAAGCGCAGGAGGCTCTATTTACATTTATGGAAAACCGAAACAAATTAATCAAAAAACAGTCTTTGGAGGTAAAATCGAAGAAGTAAAATAACAAATTGTATTTGAATGATAAATGATATTTTGGCTGGACTGCCATGGGGACTTTTTTTAAGTTTTATGGTAGGTCCAGTATTTTTTATACTACTTGAAACCAGTATTACAAAAGGATTTAGAGCTGCATTAGTCTTTGATCTTGGAGTAGTGTTAGGTGATATTTTTTTTATAGCAATCGCTTATTTAGGAAGTTACAGACTTATTCAGAGTTTAAAAGATAAACCGGCACTCTTTATTTTTGGCGGTATTATTATGCTGGCTTATGGTATTATTTCTTTCGTAAAATTAAAGAAAGAAGAAAAAATTAATGACGAAGAAATTGATCGTGACATTATTAAAAGAAACTACGCTAGTTTGTTTGTAAAAGGCTTTTTATTGAACGTTATTAACATTGGTGTACTTGGTTTTTGGTTAGCAGTTATTATCTCTGTAGGACCAAAATTAGAGATGCAAAATACAAGAATGTTTACTTTTTTTACTGCAGTTATTATTACTTATTTGGTAGTTGATTGTATTAAAATATTATTAGCCAAACAGTTAAAATCTAAAATGACACCAACTAATATTTTAAAAATTAAAAAAGTAATTAGTATTGTTTTAATGATTTTTGGTCTTGTTTTAATGATCCAGGGTTGGTTTCCAAAAGAAAAAGAAATGGTTAAAAACGCTTTTGAGAAGATTGAAAAGTAGTTGTTAACAACTGAAGATATAAATTAAAACCTCTCAATTTGAGAGGTTTTTTTTATGCTTAAAAGCAAAGTTTGTCATTTCGACGGAGGAGAAATCCTCGCAAGAAGCTCGACAAAGATTGGATTTTCGTTGCGGAGTTACTTACGAGGATTTCTCCTCCGTCGAAATGACAATATTGTGGAAAATTAAGTACATAAAAAAAAAACATTTTTGTATCTTTTCTATAAATATCGTCCGGATTTGAACGTAAATCTTTATCTAATTTTTTCAAAAAATTAAACATAAAAAAAACCTTCAAATTGCTTTGAAGGTTTTTGAGGCATCGTCCGGATTCGAACCGGAGTAGGAGCTTTTGCAGAGCCCAGCCTAGCCGCTCGGCCACGACGCCATTACTTGAACGGATGGCAAAAGTAACTAAAATCTTTAAATTTCAAAACTTTAAAAGTAACTATTTTAAAAAATTACCTTTTTATTTGAAAGATTTACTTTCTGGTTTCTGTCATTTTTATAGTAACTGTTTCAACATCACCACCTATAGGAGGATTTATTTTAGAAACCCAAACAGTCGTTTTTTCTACAGTTTCGATCTCTGCCAAGACACGAATATTGATTCTTTTAGCAACATGTTCTAATAAATGCGAACGAATTGCCATTTCTTCTTCAACAATTTTGTTTAAATGTACATAATCGACCGTGTCTAATAAATGATCAGTTTGAGCTGATTTCTGTAAATTTGCTTTAATTTTTAGATCTACAGTATAATCAGATCCAATTTTTCCTTCTTCAATTAAACATCCGTGGTATGAAAAAGTGCGAATGTTTTTTAATTTTATAACTCCCATTTTCTTATTGTTTAAAGTTTAAAGTTTCAGGTTTAATGCTAGTTAAGTAACTTTAAACCTGAAACCTGAAACCTTTTTTTTATCTTTGCTAAAATTACTATAAAATAATGGCATCAGAAGAGAAATCACTCAATTTTATTGAACAAATCATAGAAGAAGATCTTAAATCAGGTCTTTCACAAAATAAACTTCATTTTCGTTTTCCACCAGAACCTAATGGTTATTTACACATTGGTCATGCAAGTTCTATTGCATTAAATTTTGGTTTAGGAATTGATTATCAATCTCCTGTGAATTTACGTTTCGATGATACAAATCCTGAAAAAGAAGAACAGGAATTTGTTGACGCCATTAAAAAAGATGTTGAATGGCTAGGGTATACCTGGGCAGAAGAACGTTATGCTTCAGATTATTTCCAACAATTGTATGATTGGGCGGTTTTATTAATTAAAAAAGATAAAGCTTATGTTGATAGTCAATCTTCTGAAGATATGGCGATTCAAAAAGGAACTCCATCGACTGTTGGAACTGATAGTCCGTATAGAAATCGTTCTGTTGAAGAAAATTTAGATTTATTCGAAAGAATGAAAAACGGTGAATTTGAGGCTGGTACTCATATTCTTCGTGCAAAAATAGATATGAAATCTACTAATATGTTGATGCGTGATCCTATCATGTACAGGATTTTGCACAGACATCATCATAGAACCGGAGACGATTGGAAAATCTATCCAATGTATGATTGGGCACATGGACAAAGTGATTATTTAGAAGAGATTTCACATTCATTTTGTACACTTGAATTTTTGCCTCACCGTGAATTATACGATTGGTTTTTAGATCAGATTTTAGACAATAATAAACTACGTCCAAAGCAAAGAGAATTTGCAAGACGTAACTTATCACATACTGTTGTTAGTAAAAGAAAATTACAGCAACTAGTTAAAGAAAAGCATGTTAACGGTTGGGATGATCCTAGGATGTCAACAATTTCCGGATTAAGAAGACGTGGTTATACAGCTGCTTCATTGCGTAATTTTGCTAACACAATTGGTATTGCAAAACGTGATAATTTGATAAATGTATCGGTTTTAGAATTTTGTATTCGTGAAGATTTGAACAAAATTGCACCTCGTGTAATGGCTGTTTTAGATCCTGTAAAATTGGTAATTACAAATTATCCAGAAGGAAAAGAGGAGTGGCTTGAAGCCGAAAATAATCAGGAAGATGAGAATGCAGGTTTCAGAAAAGTACCATTTTCTAGAGAATTATATATAGAAAGAGAAGACTTTCTTGAAGAAGCTCCTGCGAAATTTTTCCGTTTGACATTAGGAAAAGAAGTACGTCTTAAAAATGCTTATATCATTAAAGGTGAAAGTGTTATAAAAGATTCAGAAGGAAATATTACAGAGATTCATGTCACTTATGATACAGATTCTTTAAGTGGAAGTGGGACAGAAGCAAGTCAAAGAAAAGTATCTGGAACACTACATTGGGTTTCTATTCAACATGCAGTTGAAGCAGAAGTTCGTATGTACGATCGTTTGTTTACAGATGAAGCACCGGACAGTTATAAAGAGAAAAATTTCTTAGATTTTGTGAATCCAAATTCATTAGAAGTTATCAAAGGATTTGTTGAACCAAGTTTATCAACAGCTAAAAACGAAGATAAATTTCAGTTTCAACGTTTAGGCTATTTTACTGTTGATAAAGATTCAACTGCTTCAAAATTAGTGTTTAACAAAACTGTTGGATTAAAAGATGCATGGGAAGAAAAAGGTAAAAAAGAAGAAAACAGTATCAATAATTCTTTAAAAGACATCAATAAATATTTTAAAGCTGAAACAAAAGCAGAACGTATTGCAATTGAAAGTGCAATAGGGGAGAGCATCAAAAATGTTTCAAGTTTTTCTTTATTACAAAATTCATTAAAGAAGAATATTAACAATAATAAAGGTTCGTTGTTGTTTGCTCAATTTATTTTGAAATATTCAATTTTGAAATCTGCTGATTTTGAAGAAGACGATATTAAAAAATTATATACAATGTCTCTTAGAAGTGAATCTACTTATGTTCGATCTAAAGCACTTTTGAATTTAAGAGATTTAGAAAATGAAAGTTTCAGAAATCAATTTGAAGAAGAAATTTTAAAATTAAATTCAAATCCACCAAAAAATGCTTCGGAAAGAGAAATTGAAATTCTTGCCGACTTAGTAAAAAAATAATATCATTAGAATCTATTAGAAAGCGCTTTTTATAAGCGCTTTTTTTATTATTTATAATTTCTATTAAAAGTATAAAATTTATAAATTTTTTAGATTAAAAGTGACCTTCATAAATTAATTTTAAGCTATAATTTCATTTCTTCCATCTCTTAACTCATCTTTCGAATAATCGTTAAAAAAAAGGCTTTATTTTAGTTTTATGTCTTATTTTGGGCTGCTTTTGAGTTTATTAACAACGAATTGTTTATAAAGTTGAGAATTTCATCTGTTTTCTAAATTCTATTGAAATCTAGGTTAAAAATTGAAATTTTAATCAAAAGTTAGCGATTTGATTTAATATCAGTTTTAGTGATCATTTTTAATATTTGAAAGGTTTAATTTATTATTTACAAAATCTATTTAAAAGCTAATTTTTATAGATGTTTTAGATTAAAAGTGACCTTCATAAATTAATTTTAAGCTATAATTTCATTTCTTCCATCTCTTAACTCATCTTTTGAATAATCGTTGATTTTAGATCTTTATTTTAATTTTAGCCGTTATTTTTCTCAGTTTAACGGGTTGTTAACATACAATTGTTTATAAAGTTGCTATTTTTATCATAGTGCCAAGTTTGAAAAATATTTTTCAATAATTTGAAACGAAAGTTGAGAATCGAAATTGATTTTTGCCAAAGTTTAAAAATAGAGCATTTTTGATTTTGGTTTTAATTCTAAGTACTAATTCTTGCCAATTGTTTTATGTTCTAATTTTTATTGTGATTTGATTTTGATAATACTTCAGCGTAAAAGTATTTTTTCAGGATGATTTCATAATGGCTAAATATCATAGAATTATTTTTTGCTAATAGTTTCAAATTTTGATTTTCATCTTTTGGCCATAAACAATTTAAAATTTATTTATTTATGAAATGTATCATTTTTACGCTATCGATTTTATTTGCAAATATTGCAATTTCACAAACACATCAAATTACAAAACACAATGGTGAACAACTAGATGTTAATTTTATTAAACTAGAAAATGATTTGGTTTATTATTCTTTTAACGGAAGTGCCGAAGAACATAAAATTAGCAAATATGCTGTTTCACAATTAACAAATAAACAAACCAATCAGACTAAAAAAATATCTGATAAAGTTATAGTAGATTCAAAATCAGATTACAAGTTGGTAACAGTTTTGCCTCAGGAAAAGACAATAGGTTTAAAACAAGTGGCTAATTTTTCTGGAGTCTCGACAAAGACAAAAGGAGAACCGCCAATTGCAAATCAAAATAGTACTGCTTTGAGAATCAAAACACAAGTGGCTTCAAGTGGATATCCGTTTGTGAGCATTGTTGAAAAAGCAGATGGAAAATATGAAGCTGTAGCTTACGTGTATTAAATTTAGTGTTAATTTTTATTAAATAATATTAAGCCGGCAATTTGTAATTTAAAAAAAGAGTACCTTTATTAATCATTTAAATTTAAATATTATGTCAAAGAACTTAAATACTGTAGCAGCAATTTTGGGTGCTGCAGCCGCTGGTGCAGCGATCGGAATTTTATTTGCTCCTGACAAAGGATCTAAAACTCGTGCTAAACTTAAAGAAGGTTTAGACGATGCAACTCATAATTTGAAGGATTCACTTTCGGCAAGTTCTGAAGTGTTACGTGAAAAGTTTACACACGCAAAAGAAAATTTAGATGGAACTTATGGAGAATTACTTTCGAACATGAGTTATAAAACGGAGGAGGTAATCAGTTTTTTGGAATCTAAATTGGCTGATTTAAAAGCACAAAACGCTAAACTTCAAAAATAATAATCCAGGAAGCACAAAGCTCAATGTGATTTTAATGATTGTTTTGGTTATTTTAATTTTAGAATAATCGAATAGTAATTGTAAAATCATGAGTTTTGTGCTTCTTTTATTAATTAAAATTATAATTATGGCTTTTGAAGAATTAAAAGAAAATACCGAAAACATTCAGGATCAGACTAAAGTTTATCTGGAAAGCCATTTAGCTTACTATAAACTTTGGGGTTTTAAAGTTGCCATGAAATCGACAACTTTAATTTTTAAGTTTACTTTGATCTTATTGTGCTTTAGTATGGTTTTACTTTTTGGATCTGTAGCTGCTGCTTTTGCTTTTAGTACAATGTTTGGAAGTTATGCTTTAGGATTTTTGACAGTAGGAGGGATGTATCTTGTTGCTACAATTTTACTTTTCTTTATCAAAGATAAGTTTGTAGAAGGTCCGATATTGGAGAAATTTTCAGAAATCTTTTTTAATGATTAATTATGGAAACTAAAAAATACGCATCATACGCAGAAATCGAAAGAGATTTGGAAATTCTGAAATTAGAGAAAGAGATTAATTATCAAAAATTAGTTTTAAGTTTTCAGAAAACTAAGGAAAGTATAACACCTCAAAATATCGTAAACGGATTTTTGTCTTCTTACAAAGAGTACTTTTCAAATTCTTATGTCAAGATTTTGCAGTCAATTTTACCGTATATTATTGGTTGGTTTATCAATAAAAAAAGAGGCAATTAAGCCTCTTTTTTACTTTCTATAATTATTTTACTTCAGGTTGAATGTCATCTTCATAACCAGATTGAGGTTCAATAGGTTTTGGTTTCACAATTTTTTTATTGTTTTTCTTCATCATTTCACCAACTTGATTTGATGCTGTAAACGATGCAACCATATTGTTCAACATATCACTTCCGGCTTGAGGAGAATTTGGTAATAAAATTAAATTCGAATTTGCATCGGCACCAATAGCCTGAAGCGTATCATAATGTTGAGTTACTACAATTAGTGCAGAAGCTTCTTGAGAATTAATACCAACATTGTTCAAAACTTCAACACTTTCTACAAGACCTCTGGCAATTTCACGACGTTGATCTGCAATACCTTGACCTTGTAAACGTTTACTTTCTGCTTCAGCTTTTGCTTTTGCAACGATTCTAATTCTTGAACTTTCAGCTTCAAATTCAGCAGCAGTTTTTTCTCTGTCTGCAGCGTTAATTCTGTTCATTGCATTTTTTACCTGAATATCCGGATCAATATCGGTAACTAAAGTATTGATAATGTCATATCCATAAGTAGTCATTGCTTCGTTCAATTCTCTTTTTACAGCAATTGCGATATCATCTTTTCTTTCAAAAACATCATCCAATTTTAGTTTAGGAACTTCGGCACGAACGACATCAAACACATAAGCGGTAATTTGATCGTGTGGATATTCTAATTTATAAAAAGCATCATATACTTTTTCCTGAATCACTTTAAACTGAACCGAAACTTTCATTTTGATAAAAACATTGTCTTTAGTTTTGGTTTCAATGATAACATCTAACTGTTGAATTTTAAGATTTACACGTCCAGCCAATCTGTCAACCAACGGAATTTTTAATTGTAAACCTGAATTTCTAACGCTCAAAAACTTACCGAATCTTTCTATAATTACAGACGATTGTTGTTTCACTGTAAAAAAAGAAGACATTAAAATAAATAATCCGAAGACTATTAGAATAATAAATGCTGTACCCATGATGATATTAATTTAGTTTTTATGATCTTGAAAATTACGAATATTCTTCCAATTTAAATTTTTTAAAGCATAAAAAAAAACGCTAAGAACATATTATCAATGTTTCTTAGCGTTTATATTTTTTACTATTAAGCTATTATAATGTTGCGATCGCTTTTTGAATTCTAGAAATAGTTTCTTCTTTTCCAATAATTTCAACAATGTCAAATAGGTGAGGACCTTTAAGAGCTCCAACTAAACTCAAGCGGAAAGGCTGCATTACTTTACCCATTCCAATTTCGTTTTTAGTTAACCAATCTTTCACGATAGTTTCAATATTTGCAGATGTAAAATCTTCGATATTTTCCAGAACTGAAATCAATTCTTGCATCAAAGTTGGAGTTTCTTCCTTCCAGTTTTTGCTCGCTTTTTCATCGTATGATGTTGGGGCCTGGAAAAAGAAATCACTTAAATCCCAAAATTCAGAAACAAAATTTACTCTTTCTTTAATCAATGAAACAATTCTTGTAACGTCGTATTTAGAAATATCAACAGCTTTTTCAACCAAAATAGGAATGAAGTTCTTCGCTAAATCAGCATCATTTTGTTTGATTAAATGTTGATGATTGAACCATTTGTTTTTCTCTGGATCAAATTTTGCTCCAGATTTGTGAACTCTGTTTAAGTCAAAAGACTCTACAAGTTCTTCTAATGAAAATAATTCTTTATCAGTTCCGTCATTCCAACCTAACAAAGCAAGGAAATTTATAACTGCTTCTGGGAAAAATCCATTCTCTCTATATCCAGATGAAACACCTTCTTCGGTTTTCCATTCTAATGGAAACACAGGAAATCCTAATTTATCTCCATCTCTTTTTGATAATTTACCGTTTCCAACGGGTTTCAATATCAAAGGTAAATGTGCAAATTCCGGAGCATTCCAACCAAAAGCTCTGTATAATAAAACGTGAAGAGGCATCGATGGTAACCATTCTTCACCACGAATTACATGTGAAGTTTCCATCAAATGATCATCAACAATATTTGCTAAATGGTACGTTGGCATTCCGTCACTTTTAAACAATACTTTATCATCAAGAAGATTCGTTTCAAATTTCACATCACCACGAATGATATCTTTTAAATGTAAAGTTTCATCAGTAGGAGTTTTAAAACGGATCACATAATGTTCTCCATTTGCAATTCTTTTAGAAACTTCGTCAGCAGAAATTACCAGAGAAGTATCTAACTTTTCACGATTATGATGGTTATAAATAAATGTTTTTCCTTCAGCTTCATGTTGTTTTCTATGTGCATCTAAAGCTTCCGGAGTATCAAAAGCATAATATGCCCAACCAGAATTGATCAATTGATCGGCATATTGTTGGTACAATTCTTTACGATCACTTTGTCTGTACGGACCAAATTTTTCATTTTTGCCAACGGTTTCTTCAGGAGCAATTCCTAACCATTCTAATGCTTCCATAATATAAGCTTCGGCACCTGGAACAAAACGAGTTTGATCAGTATCTTCAATTCTTAAATAAAAAACACCATTATTTTTTTTGGCAAATAAATAATTAAATAAGGCAGTACGAACTCCGCCAATATGTAAAGGTCCTGTTGGACTTGGTGCAAAACGCACACGAACTTGCTTTGACATTTGTTTAAATTTTGATGCAAAGATACAATTCTAATTAGAGAATTAGAAAATGAGTTTTAATTAGATAATGTCTTGCTTGTAGCTTAATTGACTAATTTTCTCATTGATTATTATCTAATTAAAATTAGTACTTTTATGGGTTATAAATAAAAGAGATTCATTTTGAAAACAACATCTGCAATATATCTAAAGCTTGAAGCATTTATAAAGAAATATTATACCAACGAATTGATAAAAGGAGCGCTTCTTTTTATTGGTTTTGGATTATTGTATTTTCTGTTCACGCTTTTTGTTGAGTATTTTCTTTGGTTAAAACCAGTAGGAAGAACATTATTGTTTTGGCTATTTATAGGAGTAGAAGTTTTCCTTTTGTTTCGATTTATTTTGTTTCCAATTTTTAAATTATTCAAACTTCAAAAAGGGATTGATTATAGTCAGGCTTCCAAAATTATTGGAGACCATTTTACAGAAGTGAGTGATAAACTAACTAACTTTTTACAATTGTCGGCTTCTGAGAATTCAGCAGAAAGTTCTGAATTGATGTTGGCTTCGATAGAGCAAAAAGCAAATTCATTGCAACCAATCCCGTTTGGAAATGCCATCAATTTTAAAACCAATAAAAAGTATTTGCCATTAGCAATAATTCCTATTTTGCTTTTTGCGGTGTTTTATATTTCAGGAAATAGCAATATAATATCTCAAAGTTTAAATAGAGTAGTACATTTTAATGCTACGTTTTTACCTCCGGCTCCTTTTAAATTTGTAGTTCTAAATCAAAATTTGCAAACAGAACAGAATAAAGATTTCGTTATCAAAATGGAATCTGTTGGAAAAGTAGTTCCGGAGAATGTAATGATTCATATAGGTGACGAAAGTTATTTTATGGAATCTTCTCAGCCAGGAAAGTTTGAATTCAAGATTGAAAAACCAGTTGAAAATGTTTCTTTTTCTTTTGAAGGAAATTCAGTTTCATCTGATGAATATGAATTGAAAGTGATCACAGTTCCATCAATTGCCAACTTCGAAATGGTTCTGAATTTTCCATCTTATCTAAAAAAGAAATCAGAAACAATTCAAGGAACCGGAAATGCAATTGTGCCAGAAGGAACTTTAGTGACCTGGAAGATGAATACACAATCGACTCAGGAGATTGTTTGGATGGATGACAATGCTACTTTTAAGTTTAATAAAGTCGAAAATGAGTTTAAATTGGCTAAAAACATCAGTCAAAATACAGAATATCAAATTCTTACCTCCAATAATAAGGTCAAAAACTACGAAAAACTGGATTATCAGCTCTCAGTTATCAAAGATCAGCATCCAACGATTACTGTTTCGCCAGCTCCGGATAGTTTAAAGTTAGATAAGAATTATGTTTTGGGTAGGTTAGGAGATGACTATGGTTTGTCAAAATTACAGGTAGTTTATTACGAACACAACAAACCAAACACTGCTAAGCGTGGAACCATTCCTGTGAAGTCTGGAGTATTTGATCAGTTTGTTTTTAATTTTCCAAGCAACCTTGCCGTTCAGGAAGGAGTATCTTATGAATACTATTTTGAAGTTTTTGATAACGATGCACCTCATGGTTTTAAGAGTACAAAGTCTTCTGTTTTTTCTGATCGTGTTTCAACTACAGATGAAATTCATGATTTGGAATTACAACAGCAAAATGATAATATTAATAGTTTAGAAAAGTCTTTAAAGAATCAAACAAAACAGTTTTCTGAAATGGATAAGATTCAGAAAGCAGGAAAAGAGAAAGATAATTTAGAGTTTAAAGATCAGCAAAAAGTAAATGATTTTATCAAACGTCAGAAACAACAAGACGAAATGATGAAACAATTTGCTGAGAAAATGAATAAGAATTTAGATAAGTTTCAGTCTGAAAAGAAAGATAAAACTGCCGATGATTTACAAAAACGTTTAGATAATGCCGAGAAAGATTTAGAAAAGAATCAGAAGTTAATGGACGAGTTGAAGAACCTAAATGATAAATTACAAAGTGAAGAGTTGTTTGATAAGATGGAAAAGTTCAAACAGATCAGTAAAAATCAATCTAGAAATTTAGAACAATTAGTTGAGTTGACCAAACGTTTTTATGTATCTAAAAAAGCAGAGCAAGTTGCTGAGAAATTAAACAAACTTGCAGAGCAGCAGGAGCAGCTTTCTAATAAAGAAAAAGAAAATACTCAGGAGAAACAAGAAGATATTAATAAGGCTTTTGATAAAATACAAGAAGATTTAAAAGACCTTAAAGAAGAAAACAAAACATTAAAAGCTCCTTTGGATATTCCAAATGATGCTTCAAAAGAAAAAGATTTAAAGAATGATTTAGAAAAAGCTTCTGAAGAATTGGGTAAAAAGAATTCATCTTCGGCTAAGCCAAAACAAAAAAGTGCTGCCAAGAAAATGAAAAGCATG
Source organism: Flavobacterium sp. JAS (assembly GCF_020991455.1). Lineage (GTDB taxonomy): Bacteria > Bacteroidota > Bacteroidia > Flavobacteriales > Flavobacteriaceae > Flavobacterium. The sequence goes on along the minus strand of NZ_JAJMOX010000004.1, from coordinate 148,867 downwards.
GCAGAACAAATGGATGCTAGTATGGAAGGTGGGGAGCAAGAACAGTTAGAAGAAGATGTTGCAATGCTTCGTCAGATTCTGGATAATCTTCTAGCATATTCTTTATCGCAGGAAGATGTGATGAAACAATTTAAATCTATGAAGTTGGGTTCTTCGGCATATACAAAGAACATTAAAGTTCAGCAGAATTTGAAACAACAGTTTAGATATGTCGATGATAGTTTGTTTGCGATGTCACTTCGTAATCCAAAAATTGCCGAAGATGTAACTAAGGAAATTGGGAATGTACAATATAATGTAGATAAAGCTATTGAAAGTTTAAGCGATGTTCAGGTTCCTAAAGGAGTTTCGCATCAGCAATATGCAGTTTCTTCTGCTAATAAGTTGGCTGATTTTTTAAGTGATTTATTAAACAACATGCAGATGTCGATGTCTAAACCGGGATCAGGAAAACCAAAACCAGGTGATGGACAAGGAATGCAATTGCCAGATATTATCCAAAAGCAAAAAGGTTTAGGAGAGAAAATGAAAGCTGGAATGAAACCTGGAGAGAAACCCGGAGAAGGAAAAAGTGGAGAAGGTAAGGATAGTCAAGGGAAAGAAGGGAAAGGAAAAAGTGGAGATGGAAAAGATGGAAAGGATGGACAAGGTAATAAAAGTGGCGGTAAAGGAAATGAAAATAAAGACGGTCATGATGGTGAAGGAGATGCTGAAGCAATCATGGAAATCTACAAAGAGCAAGTAAAACTTCGTGAAGCTTTGCAAAAAGAATTAGCTAAACAAGGATTAGACTCTCAAGGTAAATCTGTAATTGATCAAATGAAAGTTTCCGAAAAGCAAATTTTAAATAAGGGTTTTAAGAATGAGAACTTGCAACGCATACTTAATATTCAACAAGAGTTGTTGAAATTAAACAATGCAGTTCAGCAACAAGGGCAAGATACCAAGCGTCAATCTGAAACTAATAAGGCTGAGTTTTCTAATAGAACAAATGCTTTGCCGAGTTCACTATTGGATTATTTAAACAGTGTAGAGATATTAAACAGACAATCACTACCTTTGCGCTCGAATTTTAATCAAAAAGTTCAAGAATATTTTAATACAAAATGATCAATTTTAATTACGAAACCGAATTTACTTTAGACAACGAACAAGCTTTTGCCGATTGGTTAAGCGCTGTAATTGTTTCTGAAAATAAAAATGAAGGAGAGATAAGTTATATTTTTTGCGATGATGAATATCTTCATAAGATAAATGTAGAATATCTAAATCATGATACTCTAACTGATATTATCAGTTTTGATTACACAGTAGGTAATGAACTAAACGGAGATATTTTTGTTTCTGTAGAAAGAGTAGAGGATAACGCAAAAGATTTTAATGTTTCTTTTGAAGAAGAATTGAAACGTGTTCTTGCTCACGGTATATTACATTACTGTGGTTATAAAGATAAAAGTGAAGCTGACGCAGAACTTATGCGTTCTAAAGAAGATGAGAAGATTGTAATGTTTCACGTGGAACAGTAATTAAATCTCTCTTTAATTTTACGCTTATTTATGTTCCACGTGAAACATAAATAAGTTTTTAAAATAAAAAAAGTCAGTTGTTTCACGTGGAACATTTAGAATTTTATCTCTTTTAAAAAGTTCCATGTGAAACAATTTCTCAAAAGAAAGACAAAAGTGTTTCACGTGGAACATAAAAAATCGACTTTCAAGTTTGGGTTTTGATTTCAATTTTTTGAACTGAAGGGTGTTTTTTAAATCTGTTCCACGTGGAACAGATGTTGTTTTGAAATTGGAAATTTGCAATTTCGATTTGTATTTCGCGATTTTACATCGTTCCACGTGGAACATGTTTTTACGAATGAGGTTGGGATTTGGAATTTTTAGGTTACAATTTGAATTTGAAAAATTCAAATTTTGCGCGTTAGCGCCGTTCCACGTGGAACAAAAGAGTAAAGAAGTTAATTCTGAGAACTGCCTTAAACGGTTTCCAGAGAATAATAAAACAAAATGTTTTTAGAAGAATACGATGTTATTGTAGTTGGTGCAGGTCATGCTGGATCTGAAGCCGCGGCAGCGGCTGCAAATTTAGGATCAAAAACTTTATTGGTTACAATGAGCCTGCAGAACATTGCGCAGATGTCTTGCAACCCTGCAATGGGTGGAATTGCAAAAGGACAGATAGTGCGTGAAATTGATGCGTTGGGAGGATACTCAGGAATTGTTTCTGACCGAACTGCAATTCAATTTAAGATGTTGAACAAATCGAAAGGACCTGCAATGTGGTCGCCAAGAGTTCAAAGTGATCGAATGCGTTTTGCCGAAGAATGGAGAATGATGTTGGAGGGAACTCCAAATTTGGATTTCTACCAAGAGATGGTGAAAGGTTTGATTATTGAGGACGGAAAGATAAAGGGAATCAAAACTTCGTTGGGAGTTGAGATTCGATCTAAGTCGGTTGTATTGACAAACGGAACTTTCTTGAATGGTTTAATTCATATTGGAGAAAAACAATTCGGTGGAGGAAGAGCAGGTGAAAGTGCTGCAACCGGAATTACCGAAGATTTAGTTAGAGCAGGTTTTGAATCTGGAAGAATGAAAACTGGAACGCCACCACGAGTTGATGGACGTTCTTTAGATTATTCTAAAATGAACGAAGAAAAGGGAGATGCAAAACCGGATAAGTTTTCTTATTCGGATTTGACAACTCCTTTAACACATCAAAGATCTTGTCATATGACATACACGTCATTGGATGTTCATGATATTTTGAGAGAAGGTTTTGATCGTTCGCCAATGTTCAACGGAAGAATCAAAAGTCTTGGACCAAGATATTGCCCTTCGATAGAAGATAAGATAAATCGTTTTGCTGATAAAGAGCGTCACCAATTATTTGTTGAACCGGAAGGTTGGAATACTTGTGAGGTTTATGTGAATGGATTTTCAACTTCGCTTCCGGAGGATATTCAATTCAAAGCGTTGCGTTCAGTTGTTGGTTTTGAAAATGTGAAATTCTTCCGTCCTGGTTACGCAATCGAATATGACTATTTCCCGCCGACGCAATTGAAACATACTTTGGAAACAAAGTTAATTGAAGGTTTATATTTTGCCGGACAAATAAATGGAACAACAGGATATGAAGAAGCGGCTTCGCAAGGTTTGATGGCTGGAATTAATGCGCATTTAAAAGTGCATGAAAAAGCACCATTGATTTTAAAACGTGACGAAGCTTATATTGGAGTTTTGATTGACGACTTGATTACGAAAGGAACAGAAGAACCTTATCGTATGTTTACATCAAGAGCAGAGTATAGAACATTGTTGCGTCAAGATAATGCCGATTTCAGATTGACGCCAATGTCACACGAAATTGGTTTGGCTTCTGAAGCTCGTTTACGCCGAATGGAAAAGAAATTGAACGAGTCTGAAAAGATGGTTGCTTTTTTTAAAGAGACAAGTGTTTCGGTTGCTGAAACAAATCCGATTTTGGAAGCAAAAGAAACAGCTCCGATTACGCAGGGTGATAAAATGTTTAAAGTTTTCTCACGTCCGCAAATTGATTTGGAGGATATGATGAAATTTGAAAAGGTAAAAGAATATATTGAAGCAAATGATGTTGATCAGGAAATTTTGGAACAAGCCGAAATCCAGGTCAAATATTCTGGTTATATCGAAAAGGAAAGAAATAACGCTGATAAACTTACTCGTTTAGAAGAAGTGAAAATTCCGGAGAATTTCGATTACAATAAAATTAAATCAATGTCAATTGAAGCAAAACAAAAATTGAGCAAGATTCGTCCTGTAACAATTTCTCAAGCTTCAAGAATAAGCGGAGTGTCACCAAGTGATATTTCGGTTTTGTTGATTTATATGGGAAGGTAGAAGATTGTTTTAGGTTTCAAGTTTGTTGGAATGTGATATTTGAAATCATTGTTCCACGTGAAACTATTTTTAATTTGTTTTTATTTTTGTTTCTAAGACAAGATAAGATGTGTTTTGTTCCACGTGAAACAGATTTGTGTTTGATCTTTTTTGGTAATCTAAAATATGTTCCACGTGAAACGAATTTGAGATAGTTTGCCATTCCGAGGAACGAGGAATCTCCGTTGCAAGATCGACAAAGATTGGTTCTTTGATTGTGGAGTTTCTTGCGAAGATTCCTCGTTCCTCGGAACGACAAAAAAGATAAAAGCTATAATGTTGCGATTATGAGAATTCTTAGAAAAGAAATTTTATCGGAAGAAGAAAAAGAAGTTTTACGCGAACTTTGGAATAATGAATATCCAGCAAGATTACATTTGAAAACAAGCGAAGATTTTGAATTGTATTTAAACGGACTTTCAAATACAAAACATTATTTGCTGTTTGATGATTCAAATGAAATAATTGGCTGGGCTTTTACTTTTTTGAGAGAAGGAGAAGATTGGTTTGCAATAATTCTGAATAGTAAAATTCAGGGAAGGGGAAATGGATCACTTTTGATTAATGAAATAAAAAAAAGAAATAGTAGTTTGAATGGTTGGGTAATTGATCATGAAAATGAAATAAAAGAAAATGGAGATTTTTATAAATCTCCAATAACGTTTTATATTAAAAACGGTTTTACAATAATTACAGAGACAAGAATTGAAAATGAAAAAATGTCGGCTGTAAAAATAAATTGGAAGCGCTAAAAGAAAAAATAAATATTAAAAACAATAAGCCCTAAAAGTGGAAATTTCGCTTTTAGGGTTTGCTATGAAATTAAACCAAAATACCTATAATTAAAAAATGGACGTTTTAAACAAAAAACATTTTCTTACTGTAAAAGACCATTCTGTATCTAAAGAAATTTTCGAATTGTATCATGACGAAACTTTAGACATGTTGATTACATCTCCACAACCCGATTTAGAAAATCTTGGAAGATATTATGAAAGCGAAGATTATATTTCGCACACAGACAACAAACGTTCGTTATTTGAAAAAGCATATCACTTTGTGAAAAATATTGCTTTAAAAAATAAATTGAATTTGATTAATTCGGAGCAATCTCAAAAAGGTAGAATTTTAGATATCGGTGCCGGAACTGGAGATTTTTTATTGACAGCAAAAAATGACGGTTGGGAAACTGTTGGAGTAGAACCAAGCGAACGAGCAAAAAATATTGCAATCCAAAAAGGAATTTCTTTTGTAGATGAAATTAGCGCTCTTGAAAATAATTCTTTTGACGTGATTACGATGTGGCATGTTTTGGAACACGTTCCAAATTTGGAATTACAAATTCAGGAATTAAAGCGTTTATTAAAATCAACTGGAACATTAATTGTTGCGGTTCCAAATTTCAAATCGTACGACGCAAAATATTATAATGAATTTTGGGCAGCTTATGATGTGCCAATTCATTTTTGGCATTTCTCAAAAAAAGCCATCCAATCGCTTTTTGAAAAAGTAGATATGAAATTAGAAAAAGTGCTTCCAATGAAATTTGATTCTTTTTACGTGAGTTTATTATCCGAAAAATATAAATCCGGAAAAATGAATTACATCAGTGCATTTTTCGTTGGTTTAAAATCAAATTTAAAAGCAAGCAGTACAAAAGAGTATTCGTCGCACATTTACGTTCTAAAAAACAGCTAAAACGCAAAATAAGCGCGTTTACGGCGCTTTTTTGGATGAAGCGAGGAGAAATATCCTCTTTTTTGAGAAAGAGCCTCTAATAAAAGCTATAAAAGCCACTTTTGATAGTGGTTTTTTATGCTTTAAGTTGGTTCCATAAATAAAAACAATACCATAAAAAACGAGTGTTTTTTGAGATTTTATGGCTGAATTTTTCTGATTTTAAATTTTGAAATCATGAAGATGAAAATTGTTAAAAATTTTGCTTTTATCGGAAATCGTATTTTATATTTTCAAACAGGCAGAATTTCAAAAATGATGCTTTTCTAATTTTGTTTTTAAAATCTAAGAACAGAAAAATGTTTTTTTTGATATTTTTTTTTGCTTTGATCAATTTTATAAACATGACGCTGGAAAAAAGGATCCAACATATATTTTACACCCTAAAAAAAGGCTGAGACGTGAAATAAGCGTATTTACGGCATTTTCGTAGTAAGAACGGGTGTTTGTGTTGTCTTTTTTGATAAAAAGGCTCTAATAAAAGCTATGAGAGTCACTTTTAATAGCGTTGAATTATTGACATTTTTCTTCCGATAAATAAAAACAATATGATAAAATTCTAGCATTTTTTAAACTTTATGTTGATGCTATTTATTTTTTTATATTTTTGTCTTCAATACATTAAAAAAAATAGAAATTTAGAAATGAAAAAAGCATTAGTAATTATCGCACTTTCAATTTTAGTTGTTTCGTGTAATAAAGCAACAGAAGTTAAGGAAGTAAAAACAGCTTACGTAGATACTTCGGTTTTAATGAAAGAGTACACTGAAGCAAAAGATCTTGAGGCTAAATACAAAGCTCAAGCGGAAGAAAAAGGAAGACAGCTACAAGCGGAAATTACTCGTTTTAAACAAGACGCTGCTAATTTTCAAAGTCAGGCACAAGCAAATGGACAAGCATGGGCTCAACAAAGAGGTGCTGAATTGCAAAAAAGAGAACAACAATTGGGTTATGCTCAACAAGCTTTGTCTCAACAATTGCAACAAGAAAGTGGTGTTGAAATGGATTCTCTAGTAAGCGGAGTTAAAAAATTCATCAAAGATTACGGTAAGAAAAACGGTTATTCTTATATCTACGGTACAGGAGATGCTGCTTCTATTTTATATGCAGAAGAGAAATATGACATCACAAAAGATATCATTAAAGCTTTGAACGATAAATACAAAGCAGAGCCTAAAACAGACGAAAAACCGGCCGCTAAAGCAGGTGAAGAAGCTAAAAAATAATACCAAACTAATTAATTAAATTAAAAACCTAAATCTGTGAAGATTTAGGTTTTTTCTTTTATAAAAAAATGCGATACTTTTAGTTTTTCAATACACGCCCAATGCAAAACGTTTCAGAAGCTGCTGCTTACACCTTACAATTCATCAATCAAACGCAAAAATCTATTTTCCTGACCGGTAAAGCAGGAACAGGAAAAACTACGCTTTTACGCGAAATCATTGCTACGACGCACAAAAACACTGTTGTTGTCGCACCAACGGGGATTGCGGCGCTAAATGCCGGTGGAGTTACAATTCATTCCATGTTTCAGTTGCCATTTTCGGCCTTTATTCCATCTTATCAGGAGGCTTCTCAGTTTACAGAAACCGTAAAATTCGAGAATAAAGATACCCTTCGCAGACACTTCAAAATGAACAATGTCAAGCGAAATGTAATCAGAAATATGGAACTTTTGATTATTGATGAAGTTAGTATGTTGCGTGCTGATTTACTGGATGCTATTGATTTTATGATGCAGACAGTACGTAGAAACACACTAGCTTTTGGTGGTGTTCAGGTGCTTTTTATTGGAGATTTATTGCAGCTTCCGCCCGTAATTCGGGATGAAGAATGGCGAACTTTGCGCAATTATTACAAAGGAAAATTCTTTTTTCATTCGCATGTAATTCAGCAGAATCCACCGCTATATATAGAATTATCTAAGATTTACCGTCAAACGGATGATGCATTTATCTCGGTTTTGAACAATCTGAGAAACAATCAGATTACGCCACAGGATATTCAGGTTTTAAACGAGTATGTGAAGCCTGATTTCGACTTGAAAAACAATCCCGGTTACATCACACTTACAACGCATAATGCTAAAGCTGATTCGATTAACGAACAGGCAATAGGTGATTTAGCAGGAAATGAATATGCTTATCAGCCCTTTATTGTTGGAGATTTTCCGGAAAAAATCTTTCCTGTTGAAGAGAATTTGAAATTGAAAATTGGAGCACAAGTTATGTTTGTGAAGAACGATTTATCTTTTGAAAAACGATATTTCAATGGAAAAATGGGGGTTATAAAATCGCTTTCACCCGAAGAAATTTTTGTGCATTTCCCTGAAGAAAATAAAACAATTGAAGTAGAAAAATACGAATGGAAAAACATTCGATACAAAGTAAACGATCTCACAAAAGAGGTTGAAGAAGAGGTTTTGGGCACATTTGCGCATTATCCAATCAAATTGGCGTGGGCAATTACAGTGCATAAAAGCCAAGGTTTGACTTTTGAGAAAGCGGCGCTCGATGTATCGCAAGTTTTTTTGCCTGGACAAGCATACGTAGCATTATCACGATTAACGTCCTTAAATGGGCTTATTTTGCTTTCTCCGTTACAAATGAATGGTATTTCGAACGATCAGGATGTGATGGATTATGCTTTGAACAAAGCGACTGAAGATGTTTTGAAACATTCGCTGCATTTTGAAACTAAGAATTTTATTCATAACTATTTGATTAACAGTTTTAATTGGGTAGATTTAGCTCAGGAATGGCGTAATCATAGATTCAGTTACAACGAAAACGCTGCCGGGTCAGAGAAATCGAAACATTCAATTTGGGCGCACAAACGTTTAGAAACTATTGACGGATTGATCGATCCTTCGCAAAAATTCGTTCATCAGCTCAATAAAATTTTCAATAAAGAAAGTGTCGATTTGTTTTTCGTGCAGGAAAGGGTAGTAGCGGCGTATGATTATTTCTTTAAACCGATGGATAAACTGGTGACTGACCTTTTACAAAAAATGGCCGAGATTCAGAAATTCAAAAAGGTAAAAGAATTTTATGAAGAATTGACTTTTTTGGATGATTTGCAAACCAAAGCAGTTTTGCGCTTAATGAAGGCTAAATTGCTAATAGAAATTGTCGTTGCAGGTGAAACCATCTGTAAGGAAAAATTGTCGTCGACAGCGATTAAAAACTACAAATTAGACAAGGTTGCCAAGATCCGAGAGGAATTTAATATGGCTAACACCGATATTTTTAAAACGGAGGAGCCTGTAGTGCGTTATACTGCCCGTAGATCGGACAAGAATGAACCAAAGGCGGCAAAGAAAACTACAATAGAAGAAACGCATGATTTATGGCTTGAAAAAAATTCTATACAAGATATTGCCAGAATCCGAAAGCTTACCGTGCAAACTGTTGAAATGCATTTTGTTAAACTAATTCAGGCAAAGAAAGTAGAGATTTCAGACATCTTGTCTTATGATAAAATCCTGGCGCTGCGTGAAGCTTTTCAGTTCTATCAGGAAGAATCTTTAAATCCATTAAAAGAAAAATACGGAGATGAATTTACCTGGGACGAACTTAAAATGTTCAAAGCCAGTATAAATTGATTTTAGTCCCGAGACTTCGGGATAGATTTTAGATTTAGCCAAATAACATTATGTAAAATAGAAATATTTAGAATAATTGCTTCTTTTGAAGTTTAATTGTTCCACGTTGAACATACAATCCTGATTTTAAGCGATCGGGATTTTTTGTTTTAGTTTTAATGTATTGGAAGGGAAATGTGGCAGCGAATTTGATTGGAATAAACTAGAATGATCAAAGAAAGTTTTAATTTAAGTACTTTTATAGTTGTATAAGTATCAGATTAATAATTAATTAAAAGATTTAAATATGAGAAAAAGAATAGTATACTTTGCCGTTTTTATTTTTTGCAGTCAATTGACTTTTGGCCAGGATTTAAAGCCGGAATACCAAAAATTTGTCAAGAGTTTTATTGCCAACGTAAAAAGCAATAACAAAGAAGGCGTTGCAGCTTTTATTTCTTTTCCGTTGGGACGAGATTATCCAATTCCGGATATTAAGAACAAGGCTGATTTTATAAAAAGATATGATCAGATTTTTGACACTACTCTTAAAAATGAGATTATTAAATCTAATCCGGCAAAGGATTGGTCTGAAGTAGGTTGGCGAGGAATCATGCTTGGAAGCGGTGATATTTGGATCGATACAAACGGAAAGTTAATCACGATTAACTATCAATCTCAGTATGAAATAGATCTTCAAAAGAAAATTATAGCAAACGAAAAAACAAAATTACATCCGTCTATTGCCGTTTTTAAAGCGCCAATGTACGTTTTGGAAACTTCTAAATTCAGAATAAGAATAGATGATTTAGGAAACGATAATTACAGATATGCTTCGTGGTCTCTTAAAAATACTATGGCAGATAAACCTGATTTAGTGATTACTAAAGGAAAATGGATTTCTGAAGGAACAGGCGGAAATAGTCATTTTGATTTTAAAAAAGGGGCTTATTTGTATGAATGTTTTATAGTTCTCATGGGCACATCTGAATCTCCTCCTGCAACATTAACGATTTATCAAAATGGAAAAGAAATTCTTTCTCAGGATGCAAAGATAATTACCAAATAAAAGAAATCCTGTTCCACATGGAACGGGATTTTTTTATAGAAGCAATGGCAATATTTTAACTATATTTTCTGTTTATCTATTTACCTGAGAGTAACTTAATGTTTTCAGGTCAAGTATAAATTATGTACTTTTATATGGAGTTGTGAGGATCAGATTAATAATCGATTAAAAAAAATTTAAGATGAAAACGAGAAATTTATTTTTAGTATTATTGATTTTTTGCAGTGGTTTGATTGGTGCGCAGGATTTAAAAGCAGAATATCAAAAGTTGGTTAAAAGCTTTATTGACAACATAAAAAGCGACAATAAAGGAGCAATTGGAGATCTGATTGTATATCCGCTACAGCGTGAATATCCAATATCAGATATAGTTGATAAAGAAGGCTTTGTAAAACGTTATGCCGAAGTATTTGATTCAAATTTAAAAAATGAAATAATAACATCTAATCCCGAAAAAGATTGGTCTGATATGGGTTTGCGCGGGATAATGCTGAATCATGGAAGTATTTGGATTGATATTGACGGACGGTTAACAGCAGTAAATTATCAATCTAAATTTGAAACAGATTTGAGGAATAAACTCATAGCTTCTCAAAAAAAGGAACTTGATTCAAGCATCGCTTTTTTTCAAAAACCAATTTGCATTTTAGAAACATCTAAATTTAAAATCAGAATTGATAATTTAGGAAACAACAACTATCGATATGCTTCATGGTCTATTGATAAAAAAATGAGTGAAAAGCCTGATTTAATTATATGTAGAGGTGAACTTGTGGTAGAAGGGATAGGAGGAAATCATCAATATGAGTTTAAAAAAGACAATTATACGTATGAATGTGCATTTATCATTTTAGGCGAAAAAAATTCACCTCCGGCAAAACTCACAATCTATCAGGGAGGTAAAGCAATTCTGAAGCAGGACGCTAAAATAATAGCAAAATAAAAAAAATCCTATTAGCCAATGCTAATAGGATTTTTTCATTTAAAGTGATGCTCTAACTTTGTCCAAATCTTTTTGTTGATCTATTTGCTTCAACTTAAGTTTTTGAATTTCAACTTCTTTTTGTTTTACTTTAAGTTCTTGTTTTTGAGCTTCCTCTACAGTGATCGAATTTGAATTCACTTTCGAATAAATCTTTTGATTTTCTGATTCTAATTTGCTGATTTTCTGTTTTGTTTTATCAAGATTTTTTTCAGAGTTTTTCAAATCTCTTTGATGATTTTCAACCTTTTTCTGTTCTTTTTTTAATCTTGCCTGTTCATCGTTTAGTTTTCTGTGTGATTCTTCTAATGATCTTTTAGCTTCCTGATCGGCCTTTTTTGCCAAAGCATCCTGAGCTTTTTGAGTTGTTACAATGTCCTGAGCATAGAATTGCTGAGCAGAAATAATAAGAAAGAATGCGAAAAATAATTTTAGTTTATGATTCATGATTTTATTTATATTCTTGTTAATGAAGAACAAAAATAAAAGCAGAAGTAAATTTGTATGAGCTGTTAAGGTTTTTTTATGGACAGAATAAGACAAAAAAAATCCTGTTCGTTAGAACAGGATTTTTAAGTTTTATAGCGATTCGACTAAGATCCAGGCATCTGGATTCTCGCCTTTCTGAATTTCTTTTTGAGCTTTTTCAGCTTCGGCCATTGTAGCATAACTTCCGTATAAAACAGGAAATAATCCGTGTTTATTCTCGCCAAGCATTCTCGCCTCATAACCGTCTTTTATTAGTTGATTATAAGCTTTTCTGGCGTTTTGTTCACTTCTGTAAGCACCGGCCATAATATGATATGGCATTACTTTTTCTTCAACAGTTTCAACTTTTGCCGAATCTACTGAAAGCGTAACAGCCGGAAGCGGGTTTTGAATAAAAAAAGTTGCTTCTTGTATCTTGTTTTGCACCTTTTTTTGAACAGCACTTTCAACGATTAATGTTTTAGTTGCAATTTGGTTTTGATACAAAGGATATCCAATACTACCTGTAATTCCAAGACCTAAGACTAGAATTGCAGCGTATTTTAAAAGTGGATTTGCAGATCTGCTTTCTTCTTCATTTTCATACAATGATACCGTATCTCTTTCTGAAATTTTCTCGATTTTTTTCTCGAACATTTCTTTTTTCACCAACGGAGAAACAAATGGACTTAATCCAAAAGAACTTGTTAGGTAATTGGTTTGATCATTTGGTGTGAAAATTATATTTTTTTCAGAATTAAAGCGAATTTCACCAATTCCTTTTAGGTAAATAGTACCGTCTTCTTCTAACGTCTTTTTCCAGCTTAAAACCTCAAAAGCAATAGCGCTTACAGCAAAACCGTAAGATGTTTTTTCTGCATTTGCGATATGATTTGCCAGAAGCCCATCATTGTTTTTTAGACGGCTGTTAAAAGAGATCATTTTTTTGGGTGGAAAAAACGAATTTGTGCTTTCATTAAGCTGCGCCGACTGAATTTCGGTCAAAAATGCTCCGAACCCTGGAACCGTTACACACTGATAACGATACAATAACTGTCCTATGTAAGTTTCGATTTTCATAGTAGCAAAGTTATGTAATGAATATAGTTATCAAAATTTTATTCACAATTTTTATTAACAATTCTGATATTTTTATAGACAATTAGTTTTCAGTATTTTAATGATTATGTTATTAGTTTTCAAAAATTGAATACTATGTAAATTGTTATTTTTATTAAGAAATTACTTTATTTTAACCATATTTGCAGTATTAATTTATTAGAGTTTTCTATTCTATTTTACATAATATTTTAGACAGATGTCAGATCAGGAATTATTTTATTTATTAGCCTTATTAAAAGTCGACGGAGTGGGTGATATTATGGCCAAAAAGTTGTTGACACATTGTGGTAATGCTGAGTCAGTTTTTAAAACTAAAATGAATCAAATTGCTGCTATTGATGGAGTTGGAAGTGTTTTACTAAAGAATTTAAAAGATAAAATTATTTTTGAAAAAGCCAATCGGGAACTTGAATTTATTAAGTCAAATGAAGTAAATGTTTCGTTTTTTCAAGATGAAAATTACCCTGATCGGCTGAAACATTGCATCGATTCTCCGGTTTTGATTTTTTCTTCGGGAAATATCAATTTGAAAAATAAAAAAATAATCAGTATTGTAGGAACCCGCCAAATTACCTCATACGGTACAGAATTTTGTAAAAAGCTAATTGAAGATCTTGCACCGCTTGATCCTGTGATTGTTAGCGGATTTGCTTATGGAGTTGATATTGTAGCGCACCAATTGGCGATGGAAAATAACCTGCAAACGATAGGAGTTATAGCACATGGGTTGAACCAAATTTATCCAAAAACGCATAAAAAGTACGTCGCAAAAATGGAGGAAAACGGCGGATTTATGACTGAATTTTGGAGCTCTTCAAACCCTGATAAAGAGAATTTTGTGCGTAGAAACCGTATTGTTGCCGGCATGACCGAAGCTACAATTGTTATTGAATCTGCAGATAAAGGAGGTTCGCTTATTACGGCAAATTTGGCCAATGACTACAATAGGGATGTTTTTGCCGTTCCGGGTCGGGTGACGGACAAATATAGTCAAGGCTGTAATAACTTGATTAAGACTCAAAAAGCGAACGTACTAACCAATGCGGCCGATTTGATTTATATTTTAAACTGGGACGTTAAAAACGCAGCTAAATCAGTTCAGAAACAACTCTTCGTGGAGTTGGAGCCAGAAGAACAAAAAGTATATGATTTTCTCTTGAAAAACGGAAAAGAGTTATTGGATTTTATTGCGCTTCAATGTGATCTTCCGATTTATAAAATATCAGGAATCCTTTTAAATATGGAGCTTAAGGAAGTTATTAGACCGCTTCCCGGTAAACTATTTGAAGCGATCTGATAAAAAAATTGCCACGAATTACACTAATTCTCCCAAATTAATTAGCGGAAATTAGTGTAATTCGTGGAAAAAGATATTATTTACCAAATCCAAGTACTTCTCGAACTCTTGCCAAAACACCGTCAGCAATAACAGAAGCTTTTCCGGCACCTTTTTTCAAGAGCGCATCAACTTCGTCAAGGTTGTTGATGTAGTAATTGTATTTTTCTCTTTCAGTTTTAAATTTTTCGGTAATCAGTTCAAACAAAGCTTGTTTGGCGTGACCGTAACCATAATTTCCACCAAGATAATTAGCTCTCATTTCGGCGATTTGCGCTTCGGTTCCTAATAAAGAATAAATTGCAAAAGCATTACAAGTATCTGGATTTTTAGGTTCTTCAAGCGGCGTACTATCCGTTTCAATACTCATTACCTGTTTGCGCAATACTTTATCATCAAGGAAAATATTGATAATATTATTAGCAGATTTACTCATTTTTCCACCATTTGTTCCCGGAATCAACATACTGTCTTCTTGAATTTTAGCTTCAGGAATTACAAAAGTTTCTCCCATTTGATGATTAAAACGAGACGCAACATCACGAGTGATTTCAATATGTTGCAATTGGTCTTTTCCAACCGGAACAAATTCAGCATCATAAAGTAAAATATCAGCCGCCATTAACATCGGATACGTAAAAAGTCCTGCGTTAACGTCGTCTAAACGATCTGATTTATCTTTGAAAGAATGCGCCAAAGTCAGTCTTTGAAACGGAAAAAAGCAGCTTAAATACCAGGTTAATTCAGCCGTTTGAGTTACATCAGATTGTCTGTAGAAAGTAACTTTATCAGGATTTAGACCGCAAGCAAGCCAAGCCGCGGCGGTGCTGTTTGTATTTTCTCTTAATGTTTTACCATCTTTTATTTGTGTAATCGAGTGTAAATCAGCTATAAAGAAAAAAGATTCGTTTGCAGGATCATTCGATAATTCAATTGCAGGAATAATTGCTCCTAATAAATTTCCCAAATGTGGCGTTCCTGTACTCTGAACACCAGTTAGTATTTTTCTCATTCTAGTTTTTTCTTAATACGAAACGCAAAGTTCGTTTTTTTACTGCAAAGCGCATAAAGTTTTTGTTATTTGTTCTTACATAAGTTTTTTTACCACAGAGTTCACAAAGTATTTCGCAGAGAAAAGAAGTTTTTTAGGATTGAATAAAAGCAAATTTTAATGAGATCACAAAGAAAATATATGATCTTAGATATCATTAATTACTCTTCTTACTCCGTTTTTTAAGAGAGTTTCATTGAAATTAATTAATTAATAAGCCTAGTTTATAATTTCCAAGTTTTAAATAGGTTAGTGTTTGGGCTAAATGTATTGTACTTAGAGATTCAACACTTTTGATTTCGATTATAAATTTATTTTCGACTAGTAAATCTATTCGATAACCACAGTCCAGTTTCACTTCTTCAAAAATTAATGGCATCGATTTTTCTTTTTTCTACAATAAGTCCGCGTTGCATGATTTTGTAATATAAACATTCTTGGTAGGCATTTTCTAATAAACCTGGCCCAAGTGCTTTATGAATTTCAATTTAAACTCCTTTCCTCTGCGAAATACTTTGTGAACTCTGTGGTTAAAGAAATCTTAGGAGTTAATTTTTTGAGCACATTAAATTCTTTTTGTAAAGTTTCTTTCCGTTTTCTTACATTTGAAACCATGAAAGGAATTAAAATTATTTTTTGGGTTTTGTGGCGCATTTGGTTTTATGTTCTAATGGCCATTCCGATATTGATTATGCTGCCGTTTTTACTGATTTCTATTATATCAGAGAGCGGTTATCCCTATTTCTTTAAAATGGCCCGCATTTGGGCTAAATTCATCCTTTTTGGCATGGGTTTCTATTATAAAGTCGAACGCGAACAAAAGCTTATTAAAAATAAGAGTTATATGATCGTGGCAAATCACACTTCAATGACTGATATTATGCTGACGCTGGCTGTTGTGAGAAATCCTTTTGTTTTTGTTGGAAAGAAAGAACTTTCGAAGATTCCATTGTTTGGATTTTTCTATAAAAGAACCTGTATTTTGGTCGACAGAAATTCTTCTAAAAGTAAGAATGAAGTTTTCAAGAGAGCACAGAACAGACTTAATCAAGGACTTAGTATTTGTATTTTTCCTGAAGGTGGAGTTCCAGATGATGAAACTATTTTATTGGACGAGTTTAAAGACGGTGCTTTTAGATTGGCATTAGAACATCAAATTCCAATTGTTCCGATTGTTTTTGCAGACAATAAAGAACGTTTCTCATATACTTTTTTAAGTGGAAGCCCCGGAAAAATGCGCGTACGGGTTTTGCCTTTTGTTGAAACAGAAGGGCTTGGAAGTGAAAACAGAAAAGAGCTTCGTGATAAAGTAAGACAGTTGATTTATAAAGGTTTACTTGAATTTAAAAATGAAGATTTAAAATCGTAATTATAAATTGAAACCCGACAAATTTTAAAGTTTGTCGGGTTTTCTTTTGAATTAAAAACCCCCGTCTTATATCCAAATATTATCGATGAATTATTTTTTCTGAAATAAAACGTAATACTTTTTTAAATTTTAGTTTGGTTTTTCGGCGGTTTTTATTGTACAACACTTCTATTTTCTCTTTCATGGTAAAATATTTAACGGTTGATAATAAAGAGTTTAGTAAAACTCAAGTTAACGTTACATTACTATAGAGTGTAAAAAATGAAAAAGGTTGCGTGAAAAGTATAAAAAAGCTTAAAAAAAAATTAAAAACCCGTTAGCACCAAATAAACTAACGGATTTTTAGGGAACAAACCAACCAAATTTATTCTAAAAAAGAACCTTCGACCTGGGTATTTATGGCCAAATACCAATCAAATCTTGTGTCTAATTGTATAGATGGAAGAGTTGCAAAAAGGTTGCGTCATTTTTTTATTTTTTTTTGAAATAAAAAACCCAACAGGTTTTTGATCTGTTGGGTTTGAGATAAAATCATCAACAATTTGTTGATTTATAAAGTATTAAGCGCTTGCCAATTCTTTGATATGCGCTTTAATTTTTGCCTCTAATTCATCGGCTAATTCCGGATTATCTTTGATTAAAGATTTTACAGCATCACGACCTTGTCCTAATTTTGTGTCTCCATAGCTAAACCAAGATCCTGCTTTTTTAACGATTTCAAATTCAACCGCTAAGTCAAGAATTTCTCCGGTTTTAGAAACTCCTTCTCCGTACATAATGTCGAATTCGGCAGTTTTAAAAGGCGGAGCCACTTTATTTTTAACCACTTTTACTTTTGTTCTGTTTCCGATAACATTCTCACCATCTTTAATTTGAGAAGAACGACGAATATCTAAACGAACAGAAGCGTAGAATTTTAATGCGTTACCACCCGTTGTAGTTTCAGGGTTACCAAACATAACTCCAATTTTCTCTCTTAACTGGTTGATGAAGAAAACAGTACAGTTTGTTTTGCTAATAGTTCCCGTTAATTTTCTTAAAGCCTGAGACATCAAACGTGCATGAAGACCCATTTTAGAATCTCCCATTTCACCTTCGATTTCACTTTTTGGAGTCAAGGCAGCAACAGAGTCAATTACAACAATATCAATTGCTCCTGAACGAATCAGGTTCTCAGCAATTTCTAATGCTTGTTCTCCGTTATCTGGTTGAGAGATGATCAGGTTTTCGATATCTACGCCTAATTTTTCAGCATAATTTCTATCAAAAGCGTGTTCAGCATCTATAAAAGCAGCAATTCCGCCCGCTTTTTGAGCTTCAGCAATTGCGTGTAATGTTAAAGTAGTCTTTCCAGAAGATTCCGGCCCGTAAATTTCAATGATTCTACCTTTTGGGTAACCATTTACTCCAAGGGCTAAATCAACACCAAGAGAACCTGAAGAAATAGTTTCAACTTCTACAATGGCTTTGTCGCCCATTTTCATTACGGTTCCTTTTCCGTAAGTCTTATCTAGTTTGTCAAGCGTAAGTTGTAGCGCTTTTAATTTGGCTTCTTTTTCTGAACTCATCTCTTTTTTTTCTTTTTCTTTCATCTAAATTTTTTCTTTTTCTTTCATTCTCAAAACAAATCAGAAATTAAATAGGGTACTGATTTAGATTTGTATAAGGCTTATAATTTGTAAAATTAGTTCTTTTTTTGAAGTTTGATTGTTCCAAATTGTATCAAATTTTCACAAAATTATACTATAAAAACAAAGCCTTTAGTTCTGTTGCTTCTTCCGGTTTTATTTTTCCGGCAAGCAATAAACTCAATTGTTTACGACGCAAAGCAGCATCAAAACGTTGAATTTCGAGATCAGTTTGTGGTACAATTGCTGGTACTTCAACCGGTCTTCCGGTGTCATCTACGGCAACAAATGTATATATGGCTTCGTTAGCTTTAGTTCTGTTTCCTGATTCGCGATCTTCTACCCAAACATCGATGAAAACTTCCATCGAACTCTTGAAAGATCTTGAAACTTTTGCTTCTACAGTTACCACACTTCCTAGAGAAATTGCTCTGTTGAAAGCAACGTGATTTACAGATGCTGTCACCACAATTCGGCGTGAATGTCTACGAGCGGCAATACTTGCTGCACGATCCATTCGGGCTAATAATTCGCCACCAAAAAGATTGTTTAAAGGATTTGTTTCGCTCGGTAAAACTAAATCGGTTAAGATTGTCAGGGATTCTGAAGGGTGTTTTGGATTCATTTTTTTCAATGTAAAATTTTATTTTTTGCCGGAGATTTTACAGATTAAAATGATTAGGAAAAAATCTGTGTGAATCTGTGAAATCTGTGGCTTTCTTTTTAAAAATTAAGGCTGACTAATTCAACCAATAAACAGCCATTACAGCTGGTATAAAATAGATAACAATGGTTCTTGCGCCATCATAGTCTTTGGCTAATCGTTGCCCGAAAAGCATCATTAACAGACAAATGCAAGAGAAAATAGCCCCATAAAAACCAAATTCACGACCGCTGTCAGTCAATAATTGTATGGCACCAACAACACATAAAATTCCGGAAAGTAATTCTAAAATTAAAAGATGAAGTAAAGCAAGCGGCACTTGGTTTTTAAGAATTGTTTTGGAAAAATGACCTTTAAGCCATTCAACATTATCTTTCCAATAAAATATTTTTTCGTATCCTGATTGCAAGAACGTTAAAGCTAAAAAAGCTAAGATTAAAATAGAGGCAACATTATTCATTTGTAAACTATTTTTTATGAATTAAACGAGTCAATTTTATAGATAAATCGGTTAGGATTATTTTTGCATTTCCGTTTCTTTCAATGTGATACATGGCATCTGAAAGTTCTTTAAAAATTTCGTGAATGTTGTTTCCATTTACGAACGGAGCAAAATTTTCTAATTTAAATTTATCAACCTTAGGTTCAATGTAAACTAAAGTTGGTGCCTGATAGTTGAGTAAAAGTGCCTGACGGAACATTTCGATGCAAAACTGAATAAACTTTTTTTGGCTTTCGCGGCCCAAAGCTGCAATTTCTTCACTCCAGGAAATTAAATCCTGAATGGCAGCGGCATTTCCTTTGGCTCTAAAAGCGGCACGTACCCAATTGACAAACCATTGTTCAAAAGGATATTCTGAGTCATCTTCTTTTAATAAATGTAAGGCTTTGTTAAAATTTCCCTGTGCCTGATGTGCAATTTTAAAAGCTGTTTTTTCGTCGATATTTTCTTTTGAAATTAAAGCTTCGGCAATTACTTTTTCGGGTAAACCGTTAAAGTGAATTACCTGGCAACGAGAACGTATGGTTTGTATAATATCTTCTTCGTTTTCAGAAATCAGAATAAAAATCGTTTTATCTGATGGTTCCTCGAGTAATTTTAAAAGTTTGTTTGATGCCGCGATATTCATTTTATCGGCCATCCAGATAATCATGATTTTGTAGCCGCCTTCGTAAGATTTTAGTGAAAGCGATTTTAAAACTTCCTGAGCATCTTCGACACGAATTTCTCCTTGTTTGTTTTGAACGCCCAGCATTTTATACCAGTCAAATAGACCTCCGTAAGGCATTTCGTGAATGAAGGTTCTCCAGTCCTGAATAAAGTCCAGACTTTTTGGTTTTGTTTTTACATCCTCGGTTGTTACTGTTGGGTATATAAAATGCAAGTCAGGATGTGAGATGTTTTGAAACTTCAAATTGCAGGAATCGTTTCCGTTTGAGTTTTCATTTCCTGTATTATTACATAAAATATATTGCGCATAGGCAATTGCTGTTGATAATGTGCCACTTCCTTCTGGCCCAATGAATAATTGAGCATGCGGAATTCGTCCGGAAGATGCACTTTTTATCAAGTGACTTTTGATGTAATCTTGACCTAAAATTTGAGAAAATTGCATGAAGCAAAGATAGAAGAAAATGATGTAGGCAAAAATTTTCGATCAAAAGTTTGCACATCACTTTTCATTTCTGACGTTATTGATGATTTGAGTGTATTTTTTTGCAGTTTCTTAACCAACTTTTGTTAATAAAGAGATGAATTTGAGGAGATATTAAGAGTTTTTTGTTAATAGTTTTTTGAATAAAACGACTAACGTAAGCTTTTTTTGGTTATTAATTTATATATTTTGTTATTTTTAGTAATTATTCTCTTACCGTTTTAATTTAGACAACTTTAACAAAAAGCCCGTTAAAACGCACATTTTCTCGACATAAGGTTCTTTTTTAAGGTTTTTTTAAGCTTTTTTTTTGAAAAAAGAAATCAATAAAGTTGCAATTTAAGTTAATTTATATATTTTTGTTTTCATCAACAACCAATTATAAATAAGAATCTATGAAAGGGAAAATTATTTTATTAAGTGCACTTTTTTTCTTGACAACCGGTGCTATTTCAGCGCAGGCAAAAAATGCTCCGAGAAGTATTATTAGTACGACAGCTCTTATCAGAAAATACCATGATCAAAAAGAATTAAGTGGTATGCAAAAAGGAGAATTGTTGGAATTATACATCGAGCGTATTAAAGTATTAGTTAAAACTCTCCCTTACATTGCATTGGTTACTAAACCTGGTGTTACAATGGCCGATTTAGGTATTCCGGACGATAGTGAACACAAAAAAGTTCTGGACGCTCAGGCTGTTGGTACAACAACTTTTTTGGATACGACGGTAGAATTTCAAAGAAAGATGATGCCGTATTCTGATAAAGGAAATTTGATTGCAGCAATTTTATTTTACGAAAGTACATTGAAATCATTACACGAGTTCAACGAACTGAATGAAATGTAATATTTAAAAATATTTTTTAAAACCTTTTTGAAGATGTTTATGTAGAAAATTGAAATTTTCTGCCCATTTTGAAGAAGAGATAAAAAACAACTCGTTCTCGAAGTGTTCTGATTTATTTCAGAAAATTCGAGAGGAGTTTTTTCATTTACGCATACGCATACCCAAATTTATTATTAACCCCAAATAATACCTATCATGAAAAAAATTACTCAAATGATCTGCGTTCTTTTGACAGTTACTGCTATGAGTGCTCAACAAGAGAAAGGAATTATGGGCTACAACAATTGGTTGAACAATTGGACTGAATTTAAGCCTAACAAAGTAGAGTATGGAGAAGCAAACCAAATTTTAGCAGGAAACATTTCTGTTAATACTAAATTGCTGAAGAGGAATATTTATGTTTTACAAGGCAATGTTTATGTTACTAACAATGCTGTTTTAACAATTGAGCCAGGAACTTTAATTATTGGTGATTTCGAAACAAAAGGAACATTGGTAGTTACAAAAGGTGCGCAACTTATTGCAGACGGATTAGAGACTGACCCAATTGTATTTACTTCAAACCGCAGCCAGAAAAAAGCTGGAGACTGGGGTGGAGTTGTGATTCTTGGTGATGCGCCAATCAATAAATTTGGAAATGTTGGTTCTTACAACTTAGATCTTGACCCTACACTTACTACTTATGGTGGTGATAATGTTGCAGGAAACTCGGGAGTTTTGAGATTTGTTAGAATCGAATTTGCTGGAAAAAAAGTTAAAGGTGTTGATACTTTCAATGGTTTAACCATTGCAGGTGTTGGATCTAAAACAATAATGGAAAACATTATGGTTAGCTACTCTGGTGGTGATTCATTTGCCTTTTTTGGAGGAGATGTAAATGCTACTAAATTAGTTTCTTATAAATCAATCAACGACGATTACAAATTTACACAAGGTGTTCAATGTCGTTTATATAACTCATTAGCCGTTAGATCTTCTTACTTATCTAGTAATAAAGACGGTTCTCGTTGCATGGAAGTAAAATCATTCGAAAAGAAAAATGAAACTGATTTTACTAAAAAACAAACTTTAGTTGTTGCAACAAATATTACTATGCTTAATGATAGTGATAATATCAAAGCTGATATTCAATCAGGTTTAGTAAAAGAGGCTGTTTATGTGGCTGAAAGTGCTTCACTTGAAATGAAAAGAAGCGTAATTTCCGGATTTAATCCTGCGGTTTTATTAGACAGTAAAACAGAGATTAATGATGCCAACCTTAAGAAAATCAAATTTGAAGAAATGTACTTTAACCTATGTAATGGAAACATCTTTACAGAGTACAATTCTAACAACGAAGATTTAGAAAACTGGTACGGAAACAGTGTGTTCTTTAATGTTTATTCACAAAGTGATAACAAAGAGACATTCATTGATATTTTTAACCCTAAAAAGCCTGATTTCAGACTACAATTAGGAAAAATCACAGCATCTAGCGGAAACAGATAAATAGACTTCGATTTTTATTTCAAGGCGTAAATTTTATTAATAAAGTCCCCAGACACAATTTATGTATTCGTCTCGTCCCGGACCCAAATAAAGATCAAAACATAATGGCACTATCTAAAAAAAAATATTTTATATATATAATATTTTTGGTTTCACCTATTACGTTAAGTCTATATGCACAAAGTACAATAGAAAAACCTACAAGTTCTATTGATTCTAACTGCAAATCGACAACGTCTAGTTCATGCAACCAAAAGAATGACATAGCTGATAACATCGGCAAATTAGATAATTCTAATCAGTTTATAGTAGGGCTATCCATCCCCAAGGATGGCTCTGCTGTGGCAACTGAGACGAATAATCAGTCATCAAATTGTAACGAAAATTCATCTTTTACTTATACTTACTCAGCTCTTGCAAAAGATATTATCGAGAATTATAAGTATGACTTTTCAGAGACATTCATCGATATCTTGTTTTTTGAGCGTATAGATTTAGCCCGAACTCGCACTATATGATTCAAAAAATTACGCAATCAGCATTCCGTATTATCCTTTTTTTTAGTATTTTTTTATGTACTGAAATGAACAGCTATGCGCAGACTAAAGCTATAAATCCACAGGTTTTATCGTTTGACAGGATTTGTGCAGACGCTACTACGGAGTATAACGCAACGTTTACTTATTCTGGTTTTCCAGCAGGAACTGTATTTGTAGTAGAGCTTTCTACGAACAATTTTACAACTATTGTGACCGCAAATACAATAGCTGTTTCAGATCCTGCAGTCAATCAAAAAACGATAAAATTTAATGTTCCCTCTAATCTTGCGGGATCAGATACTTATAGCCTTAGAGTTTCAACTACCGGATTTTCTAGTGCTAAGTTTGTTTCGTTTGGTCTAAAAAATGCATTCCCAATTTATTACAAAGCCCACGACAGACAATACACAATAAACAACTTTAACGGAACGGCAACTTTTTGTGCCGGAGGAAGCATTTTGTTGACTATCGATGGAGACTCAACAACCCCTCCAAACGATTCTCCTCTTAAGTATACATTTTTGACCTATAACTGGTACAAAGACAATGGTGTTTCTACACCTCCAACTCTTATGGCAGGAGCTACAGGACCAAGTTATAGTGTTAGCACAGAGGGGGTTTATTATGTAGAGACCAATTACGGAACATGTACTTCTGAGTCTTATTCAAATCGTGTTACTGTTAGTTCAGCAGCATCAGGTTCGTCGGTTACTATAGACTCAAGTTTAGGAAATCCGTTTTGTGCAACTGGTGACGGCACTGTTTTAACAGCAACTTCTGGTAACAAGTATCAATGGAAAAAAGACGGAGCTGTTATTGCCGGAGCTACTAATCGTACTTATAGTACAAAAGAATCAGGTAAATTTAGCGTAGACGTTGATTTTGGTGGATGTGTTGCTACAGGAAGTATTGATCTTAAAAGCAATGGTTTTAACGCTAGTATAGATGTTGCGGAGAATAATAAAATTGTAGAAGGCGAAACGTTAAACGTATCTATTACGACAGATGCTGCAACCCCAAAATACGAATGGTATTTAAATGGTAATCTTATTGATGGTGCTACTAGCGGTACTTACCTGGTGGCGACTATTGGAGATTACAAAGTGATAATTTCGCAGGCAGGAGGATGTATAACTACCAAAGAATTTGCTTTTAAAGTTAGTTATTCAACCGCATTAGTTACAAGTGTAATTCCTAATATTTTAAAATTAAGCGGTCTTAATCCTTATTGGAATATTCCGGATATCTATAAAAATGCTAATACAAAAGTTATTATCATAAGTTCAAATGGCGATAAGGTTCTTGATGCGACTAATTACCAAGGTGATTGGCCTCAAACAGGAATCGATTTTAAAAATGTAAATCCAGTATATTACTATGTCATTCAATCCGACACAGGTGAAAAAAAAGGATCAATAACTGTGATAAAATAATATGAAGAAAATTTTACTATTCATAACTTTATTTTACGGTTTTTCAAATTCACTCTATTCCCAAGAAGCTAATTCTGAGAATGGAGTTGTTTCGTTTTCGTTACCTATAAGAAATTCTTTAAAGTTTAATAGATACTTAATCAACCCTGCATTTAGCTTTGTTCGCGAAACAAATGCCTATGCTAGTTTTTATAATAAAAGACAATGGGTGCAATTTGAGAATGCACCACAAACCTATTTAGTCAATTATTCGGGACGTTTTAAAGAGAACGAAGCATTTGCTTTTGGTCTTTTTCAACAGAATTATGGTTTAATGACTGTGTTTGGAGGAATTGGAAACTTTGCTCATAATATCGTTTTACAGGAAGACAGCAACCTTACTTTTGGTTTGAATGTTGGTTTTTATAAAAGCGGACTGGATCAAGGAAAAATAATTTCAGATGACCCAAATATTCTAAACGGAGATTATCCATCAAATATGTTACTTACAGTTAATCCGGGGATTAATTATGGTACAGCATTTCTTGATTTTGGATTATCGATCAACAACTTAATTCTTTACAATTTCGGATCAGGTATCGTAAAAGACGATCCGGAAAGAGCAATAGAATTGCACGCAATGTACACAGGATACATTGACAGTTACGGTTTTTTTGACAGAAGTAAATTTTCGGGTATCATAAAAACTGAGGTAAAAAAAGATAAAACGGTTCTTTCAGGACTTGCCATGATTACACTTCCGCAAGGAGTTTGGGCGCAAGCCGGATACAATACATTATATGGAGTTTCAGCCGGATTAGGAGTTAATATTTCGCCTAGTATCGCAATTGAATATAATTATGAAAGAGGAATGGGTAATTTCTCAAACCTTGGTGGTTCTCACGAATTTGCCATTGCATATAAATTCAAAAACAAAAACTACTATTATGGAGATGATGAAGAAGGTTCGCTTATAGATCCGGCTAAATCTAAACCTGTAATGGCAAAACCTACAAGCGCGCCGGTTACAAGAGTTAGCGGTGCCGAAACAGCAAGACTAGCTGCCGAAGCAAAAGCTCAAGCCGATGCTGAAGCAAAACAAGCAAGACTTGCGGCTGCAGAGAAAGTGAAGGCTGATGCCGAAGCTGCAGCAAAAGCAAAATTAGAAGCCGATAATAAAGCTAAAGCAGATGCTGAAGCTATTAAAATAAAATTAGCTGCTGATGCCAAAGCTAAAGCCGATGCCGCAGCCGCAGCAAGAACACAGACAGCAACGACAAACAGAGCAATTGGCGCGGAACAAAAAACACAGGCACAATTGACAGCTGATAAAGCAAGAGCCGATGCTGAAGCACGCAGAATTCAATTAGCCGCAGATAATAAAGCGAAAGTTGATGCCGCTGCAGCTGCGAGAGCACAAGCAATTGCAAATAAACCAGCAGCAGCTAGTTCAGTAGCACAAAAGACACAAGCGCAACTTGCTGCTGACAAAGCTAAAGCCGATGCTGAAGCCTTAAAAGCTAAGTTGGCCGCGGATAAATCTAAAGCAGACGCCGAAAATATTGCAAAAGCAAAAGCTGCTGCACCACAGAAAACGCAAGAACAATTGAATGCTGAAAAAGCTAAGGCTGATGCCGAAGCTGTAGCTAAAAAATTAGAAGCAGATAATAAAGCCAAAGCCGATGCTGAGGCTCTAAAAGTTAAATTGGCTGCTGATGCAAAAGCAAAGGCAGATGCTGCTGAAGCGAAACGTAAAGCTGATGCAAAAGCGAAAGCCGAAGCTGCAGACTTACAATCAATTTTAGCTGCAGATGCAAAAGCTAAGGCTGATTCAGATGCACTTCAGGCAAGATTAGCTGCAGAAGCAAAAATAAAAGCTGCAGAAGCTGCAAAAACAAAAGTTAGTATAGATGCAGCAAATAAGGCAAAAATTGCTGCTGCTGCAAAAGCAAAAGCTGCTGAAGATGCTGCCTTAAAAGAGAAACTAGCTGCAGATGCAAAAGCTCAAGCTGATGCAGAAGCCAGACAAGCAAGAATTGCTGCAGATGCCAAAGCTAAAGCCGATGCAGAAGCGTTAAAAATTAAATTGGCTGCTGATGCTAAAGCAAAAGGTGATGCTGACGCTTTACAAGCTAAATTAGCTGCAGACGCAAAAGCCAAAGCTGATGCAGAAGCATTACAAGCTAAGTTAGTTGCGGATGCTAAAGCTAAAGCAGATGCAGAAGCATTGCAAGCAAAATTAGTTGCCGATGCAAAAGCTAAAGCTGATGCAGAAGCTCTTAAAGCAAAACAAGCTGCAGATGCAAAAGCCAAAGCCGATGCAGAAGCATTACAGGCGAAATTAGTTGCCGACGCTAAAGCCAAAGCTGATGCAGAAGCTCTTAAAGCAAAACAAGCTGCAGATGCAAAAGTTAAAGCTGACGAAGAAGCCTTA
This sequence comes from Flavobacterium sp. JAS, assembly GCF_020991455.1. Taxonomy (GTDB): domain Bacteria; phylum Bacteroidota; class Bacteroidia; order Flavobacteriales; family Flavobacteriaceae; genus Flavobacterium. The sequence goes on along the minus strand of NZ_JAJMOX010000004.1, from coordinate 121,553 downwards.
CAAGCGAAATTAGCTGCCGATGCGAAAGCCAAAGCTGATGCAGAAGCATTACAGGCGAAATTAGCTGCAGATGCAAAAGCTAAAGCCGATACAGAAGCATTACAGGCAAAATTAGCGGCCGATGCAAAAGCCAAAGCTGATGCAGAAGCATTACAAGCAAAATTAGCTGCTGACGCTAAGGCCAAAGCTGATGCTGACGCTTTACAAGCTAAACTAGCTGCCGATGCAAAAGCTAAAGCAGATATGGAAGCTTTACAAGCAAAATTAATAGCTGACGCTAGAGTAAAAGCCGATGCAGAAGCAACGGCAAAAGCTAAAGCTGATACTGAAGCTAAAGAATTACAATTAGCTGAAGAAGCGCGTCAGGCAAAATTAGCTGCCGATGCCAAAGCTAAAGCCGATGCAGAAGCTCTTAAAGCAAAACAAGTTGCAGATGCAAAAGCGAAAGCTGATGAAGTAGTACTTCAGGCGAAGTTAGCTGCAGATGCAAAAGCCAAAGCTGATGCTGACGCTTTACAGGCTAAACTAGCTGCCGATGCAAAAGCCAAAGCCGATGGAGAAGCACTTCAAGCAAAATTAGCTGCCGATGCCAAAGCAAAAGCGGATGCAGAAGCACTTCAAGCAAGACAAGCTGCTGAAGAAAAAGCAAAAGTTGAAGAAGAAGCACGTCAGGCAAAATTAGCTGCCGATGCAAAAGCGAAAGCGGATGCCGAAGCCGAACAAGCTAAACTGGCAGCAGATGCTAAAGCAAAAGCTGATATGATAGCATTACAAGCGAAATTACTTGCTGATGCAAAAGTAAAAGCCGACGCAGAAGCTACTGCCAAAGCAAAAGCGGATGCAGAAGCAAAAGAATTACAATTAGCTGAAGAAGCACGTCAGGCGAAATTAGCTGCAGATGCTAAAACAAAAACAGATGCAGAAGCATTACAAGCAAAATTAGCTGCTGATGCCAAAGCTAAAGCTGACGCAGATGCATTAAAAGCAAAACAAGCTACTGACGCCAAAGCAAAAGCGGAAGAAGATGCTATTAGAACAAGACAAGCTGCTGAAGAAAAAGCGAAAGCCGATGCAGAAGCATTACAAATAAAATTAGCTGCCGATGCAAAAGCAAAAGCCGATGCTGAAGCTTTACAAGCTAAACTAGCTGAAGAAGCAGAATTAAAAGCTAAGCTAGCTGCCGATGCTGCTGCTGCAAACGCTGCTTCAGCTCCTAAAGATGAGACAGCGAAAGCAATCGATAATCTGGCGCTATCTATAGAAAATTCAAGCAAAGCGCAAAGTGATATATTAGCACAGTTTAATGCAACAGTGGCTAACAAACAAAAAGACCTGAACGACTTGAGAGAAGAAAACGACTTAAGTGATAAAGGAATTTATAAAGAGCCTAAACCATTTAAAAGTGTTGCTGCAGAAAACAGTCAGTTAGAAGCATTGAAAAGCCAGCTTGCTGATGCAAACAGAATTCAAAAAGCAGAGATTGACAAGTTGACTAATTTATATAACGAAAGACTTAAAAAAGTACCAAATAAAAGTGATGCTTTAAACAGAGCTTATTTAGAAAAAATAAACCAATTAAAAGCAGCACAAATAAAAGCAGAACAAGATAGTGCAGCTTTACTGGCGGATTTAGAGCGTATTAAAGCAGAAACTGAAATTGAGAAAAAACGTAGAATTAAACGTGCGGCTTACGAAAATGATCAGGGAAGATATGCGCAGGACCTAGCAGCTCTTAAACGTATTAAAGAAACAACGAAATTAAGTACGACACCATTAACTGCAAATGATTTTGATTTTGGTGAAGACCAATCAAATATGCAGATTATCAAGAATATTAAAAATTCTGAAAATGGGTATTATTTAATTATTGCGGTTCACAGCAGTGCTGAAAAACGAGATGAATTTCTGACCAAAGCGGTGGCAGCGGGACGTTCAGATGTAAATTTCTTTTATAATGTAACAACTAGTAAATACTATATCTATTACGAGAAATATGATGGTTTATCTGAAGCAACTAAAGCATTAGAAGCAAAAGGAACCAAGCCATATAATGGGAAAATGGCTATCGTAAAAGTCGAGAATTAATTTAATTAGATTTTAAAGTTTAGCCTTCTTTATGAGTTAAGAAGGTTCATAATAATAAATGTTTCAGAGTGCTTGAATTTATTTTTTAATGCCCCTTAAGAAATAAAGTAAGAGCCATAAACAAAAAGAAGACCATGAAAAAACCTACTATTTTTAAAGCGTTAATTGCAGTTGTATTTTTATTGTTAAGTATTTCTTCTCGTGCCCAGTTAAGACAAGGCTTTGCTCCTAGATATACTACCAGTTTGAATGGAGACATTTTAGTTATTGGAAACAATAGCTTAAATAGAGATAATGGAAGAGGAGAACGACCTCGTAATGCTTATGATGATCAAGGTAGTTCAAGCCAGGTAAACGACAATTTCGATATGAAAAATATTGATATTGACAGTGAGACTTCTTTTAACTCAAGTTCTGCAACATTAACAATACCTCAAGCAAGTCAAAGTTGTTACGAAATTGTATATGCTGCTTTATACTGGTCTGGAACATATCAGGGTACTGATAGAAGTAAGATCAATCAGGTAAGATTAAAAACGCCTACAACTACAACCTACAAAGCTCTTACAGGAAGTATACTTTGGGATGAAGGTGGTACAGGTGTTACGAGTCCTTATGGATCATTGCCTTATGCTTGTTTTGTAGATATTACAGCAGAGGTTAAAGCAGCCAAAGAGGGGGTTTATACTGTAGCCGATGTGATGGCTTCTGAAGGTAAATTTTCTCCTGGGGGTAACTCAGCAGGTTGGTCAATTTTTGTAATTTATAAAGATCCGTTATTGCCTAGTAAATACATTACCAGTTTTGATGGTTTTAGTATTATTAGAAGCAGTGATGGACCATTAGATATTCCTATTTCTGGTTTTAGAACAAATCCTTTTGGAGATGTAAATGTAAAATTAGCATTTAGTGCATTAGAGGGTGATAATCAATTATCAGGTGATGGTCTTCAAATAATAGGAGGGAAACCCTTGAGTGTATGGGGGCCTATTTCTTCATTAGTAAGACCAATTGCAGCAGGTCCTCCGGTTAAACCCAACTTTTTTAATAGTACCATTACAGATGGTGATATTATTATGGGAGGTCGTACTCCAAACAGTAAAAATACCTTAGGGTATGATGCAGGTGTTGTAACTCTCGATAATAATGTGGGAGGGGTACAAAATAGTGTAATGCAAAACGATGAAACAAATGCTACGCTGAGAATAAATACAACTCAGGATTCGTATTTTATGTTTTTTAATGCATTATCGGTCGAGATTATTGCGCCAAAAATTGTACTAAGAAAAAATGTACTGGACAAAGATGATAACAATATTAATGCTCAAACAGTAACCCTGGATCAGGAACTTAGATATGAGATTAAGTTCAAAAACGAGGGTAACGATAATGCCAAAAATCTTACCATTACGGATGTTCTCCCTAATAATGTAATTTTTAACGGATTAAGTGATATTTTGGTCATGGACTCCAGAATTACTGCAGCTTACACTCCGGCAACAAGAACACTTGTATTTACTGTGCCTGACGCTTTGGTTGTTGCCAAAGGAGCAGAGTTCACACTTAAATTTAAAGTTAGAGTTGTAAAAGATTGTAACGAATTAGTGGATGCTTGTTCTAATGAAATTAAAAACACTGCTGTTTCTAAATATTTTGGAGATAAAAATACTACTCCGGGTGGTTTTGGAGAAGGCAGTTTTTCTACAATTTCACAATGTAATGTTGGAGAACCTACATCAACAAATTTCTTAGTAGGCATAGACAAATGTTTATTTAGCAGAGATGTTTCGTTATGTGGCACGGCAGTTTTAAAAGCAGCGAACGGTTACTCAACATACATATGGAAAGATCCAAATGGGGTTATCTTTGGAGGTAACAACCAATCAGTTACTGTAGATAAGCCAGGCATCTATACTGTTGATGACAGTGGAGCAGTAAACTGTAAACCTATACAACAGAAATTTGTAGTTACAGATTATTTAGCGAGTGCTAATAAAAATCCAATTAAAGGAGACAATATCGATCCTGCAACTGGATTAGCTTATGGTTGCGTTAGAGATTTAAAACCGTTCCCTAAAATATTTTTATGTGGTCTAAACGATAAGAGAGTTATAGATACTCAAATTACCGGGGCCACAAGTATTACTTGGCAGGAAACCAAAGATGTTCCTCCTGCTGGAAGCCCGGTTCCGGACTCTTGTCCTAATGAAGGAGCTACCAACTGGACAACCGTTGCAAACGGTCCAATATACACAGCTGATAGACCAGGTGTATTCAGACTTGTAGTAAATTATGGTAATAATACGTGTGTTGTTACATATTATTTTAATGTTTATCAAAATTTACTTGATGCTACAGTTAAGAAACAAGATATTGTCTGTAATACAAAAGGATCAATTACAGTAACAAATCCACTTCCAAATACAGGATATGTTTACAGTCTTGACGGAACAAATTATCAGGCATCAAATATTTTTAATAATGTTGCAAAAGGTTCTTATACAGTACTAATAAAACAAACAGTATTACAAACTGGACAAATCTCTGCTTGTACATTTAAGGTAGATGTAAATGTTGAGCAGCTTGATTTTACAACAAATCTTGTAGCAACACACCCACTTTGTAATGGTGAGCATGGAACTATAAAAGCAACTATTAATAATGTTCCTGGTCAATACCAATTTATTCTTAGAAAGAAAGGAAGTACTGTTGACATTCAAAATTCAGGATTAATAGATAATAATATTATCACATTTAATGGTGTTGATCCGGGAGTTTATGAGGTTCTAATGTCTACTGCCAATAATGGTTGTAGTGTTACTAAAGAAATTGAAGTTTTCGATTATCGTTTAACGGCTGTTGCTAAAGTTACCAAGGCACTTTCAGCATGTGGTGATGGAGAGATTACAGTTACAGTTACAGGCGGTACCCCAAGACCGGGTCCACCACCTTATTATTTATATTATGTAAATGGTAGTACAACTTTTGTTACAAACCCTGTAATTCCTGTAACAAGCCCTTTACCAGCTAGTGGAGAGTATAACATCGTTGTAGTAGATGCAAACAATTGTACAGTAACAATACCACCAGTTAAAGTTACTGATTTACCAAAACCAACAATTACGGCAACTCCAAATTCTGTTGATTGTTATGGAGTTAAAAGCGGTCAAATTGATATAACTGTAACACCTGCAAATTCAGGTTATGCAGTTTCATATAGTGTTGATAATGGAGCATTCAGCTCTGTTACTCCAATTACAAATCTGGCTGCAGGTACACATTCTTTAGTAGTTAAGTATACTTATAATGGTATTGAATGTACAGATCCGGCACGCACAATCACAATTGCAGGTCCAACAGATGCTCTAACAGCTTCTGCTGGTGTTTCTGAGTTAGCAGGCTGCGGACCGGCAGGATTTGAGCATCAAGGTAAAATCAGAATTACAAATGTTCAGGGAGGAACACCTGGATATACTTATAGTTTTGATGGTCAAGGAACATGGATTGCTTCAAACGAAGCTTATGTTAATCCAGGAAAATATACTGTTTATGTTAAAGACAGTAAAGGTTGTATCTATGCAATGTCAGATATTGTTTTAGATCCTAAACCAACAGATCCAACTATTGAGCCAAACCCTCAAGTTGTTTATAACTGTGATGGAACAGGAATAGCCACTGTAGTAGTAAACAATACAGGCGGAGGGAATTATACATACGAGTATTATATAGATACCAAGCCAAATACACCTATTACTAGTAACGTATTTAATAATGTTCCTACAGGTACACATCAAATATCAGTAAAATACAAAGCTGTTGCGGCTGCAACATATAGTAACTTATTACAAGAAGATTTTGGAAAAGGAGGTTATACTACAACTCCTGGAATCAGCCCGAAATATTGTTTTGAAGATGAAACGACTCCACACTCAGCAAGCTTTCCAACGATATGTGGTAACATCAATGATTATCAGATAAACGATGGTAAATATGCTGTCGCAAGCAGTATCAAAACAACTTTTGGAGGTACTTGGATAGTTGCTAAAGATCACACTACACCTGTTGATAACTTAGGAAGATTTTTATGTGTTAATATTGGAAGTTCAGCGGGAGTTGGAGGTATTATATACAGTAAACCAATTAAAGATGTTATTGTAGATCAACCTGTAATTATTTCGTTATGGGCAGAAAATTTAATGAAGAGTACTACTGGAAGCAATTATTATGATCCGGAATTAACTATTCAATTAATTAATAACTTAAATGGAGTAGGCGGAACAGAAACTATTGTTGCAACAACCGATACTGCAAATCCTTGGAAAGTGCCAAGAAATGAAATATGGAATTATAAAGAATTGTCTTTAAATCCTGGCGCTTATAATAATCTTAGCTTTGTAATTCGTTCTTATAATAATAAATTCAGCGGAAATGATTTGCTTGTAGATGATATTTGGGTTCGTCAATTACCTAAATCATGTATAACAGAGAAGAAATTTGATGTTATTATTCAAACTAATAAAGCATTTAAGGTTTCAGAACCAATAATTGATGATGCAACTTGTAGCGATAAAAGTGACGGACGTATTACAATAGCAGTTGACAATTTTGATGCTACTAATGGTTTTAAATATTCGATTGATAATGGACAAAATTGGAGTACTTCAACAACATCTCCAGTTATTATTAGTGGATTAACGAAAGGAACGTATAAAGTTATTGTTAAAAATGACGATGCAGGTTTATGTTCATCATCTTTTGACAAAGAGATTAAAGCTCCACTTGCGATTACATTAGTAGCGAGTGTTTTTACACCGCCAACATGTACTGTAGGTGCGGTTATAAAAGCTACTGCAAGTAACGGAACGCCAAATTATAAATATGAGCTGCGTTTAACAGATGGTACTATAGTTAAGGCCTTTCAGGATTCAAATACTTTCCAACTTAATGTTGGACAAGTAGGAGATTTTGTAGTTTTTGTAAAAGATGCTAGTAATTGTGCCTCTCCGGCTTCTAACACAGTAAATGTTACAGGAGCGGTTGCGCCTACAGCATCATTAGATGTTACGGCTTCAGACCTGTGTTATGATTCAGTTAACAAAGCTACATTGGTAGTTACTGTAAATAACGGAAAATCTCCATTCTCATATAGTTTAGATGGTCAGGCTGGTCAAACAGGAAATACTTTTACAAATGTTGGAACTGGTTTACATACTATTGTGGTTACAGATTCAAATGGTTGTACAGCAACAGTTTCTGGAATTCCAACAATAGCAGATGAGTTAAAAGCAGAAGCTAAATTGACAAAAACTATAGATTGTACAACTTCGCCTAAAGCTCAAATTACAATCATGAATATTCAAGGTGGTACACCTGGATATACTTATGAAGTGTCTACTAATGGAGGAACGTTGTTCACTCCAATGCTAACGGCGGTTTATGACACAGACATAGCAGGAAGTTATATCTTTAGAGTAACAGATTCTAAAGGTTGTAAGTTTACAACACCTGCTGTTTTAGTAAATGCAAAAGTAGATCCAACAGCTTCTTTAGTTAGTAAAACGGATCCTAAGTGTTACAAAGATGCAAATGGTCAATTTACAGTTTTAGCCGAAGGTGGCGCTGGACCAGCATACACATATAGTTTTGATGGAGGTGGTTTTGGTAACTCTGCAACATATTCTGGTCTTGATGCTTTTGTTGGATCTGTTAACAGCAGAGAATATACTTATCAGGTAAAAGACAGTAAAGGCTGTGTTTCTCCAATTTATAAAGTAACCTTAAACAACCCTACAGAAGTTGTTGCTTCGGCAAATTTTGCAGCAAATACAACTTGCAGCACTACAACGACTATTACAACTTCAGCCATTGGAGGTACAGGAAGTTATAAATATAATTTTGGTGTAGGTAATACAAATTACAATGATACCAATACATTAGTAGTAACGAATACAAACGCTGTTCAAACGATCACTTATTCAGTAAGAGATACAAACGGGTGTATTGATACAAATACAATTGATGTTCCGGCATTTAATCCGCCAACAAAAATTGCTTTCTCTACACCTGCAGCAATTACATGTAATGATACTAAAACAAGTATTACATTAACGGTTACCGGAGGTATTGCACCTCTTACTTATACTATTACATCAGGACCAGTAACCGGTTCTAATACTACCGGTACATTTAATAATTTAACAGCAGGTACTTATACATTTAGGGTAACTGATGCTACAGGATGTTCAACTACAGATTCAACAGTTATTAATCCAGCAGCTACAATTGCAGCTGCTGCTTCAAAAACCGATGAGTTATGTTTTGGATCTAATAATGGTACTGCAACATTTACAGTAGGAACAAGTAATTTCAACTATACAATTACTCCGGTTTCTGGAACAGCTAATAAAGTAGCTAATGTAGTTACTGTTACTGGTTTGGCTCCGGGTACTTATACTTTTGTAGCTACTGATATAAGTACAGGTTGTTCATCAACTCCTGTTGACGCAGTTATTGGTACTGCAACAGCAATTAACTATACTGTAACTGCTTCAAAAATAAATTGTTCTACTACAATTTCAACATTAACAATTACAGGTATTTCTGGTGGAAGCGGCGGATATACTTATGCTTATGCGGCTAGTCCATCTACTGTACCAACTACAGGTTATGGAACAACTTTAAAAGTTGATACAGCAGCATTAACGACTACTATTGATGTTTATGTTAAAGACACTAATGGTTGTGTTGTTAAGAAAACAGTTTCAGTTCTAACTGAAGATGCGCCACATATTGATACTCCTGCAACGCAATGTTATACGGGTGCACCAGTAAATATATTAATTACGGGAACTTATGTAGGAACACCAAGTTATAGTATAAATGGTACCAACTATGTACCTACAAATAATTTCAGTCTTACTCCAGGTAGTTATACTTTATATTTAAAAGATGGATTTGGCTGTCCTGCTACTACAACTTATGTAGTTCCGGAACAACTAACAATAAAAACAGAAGTTGAAACAGATGTTGCTTGTACTGCAAATACAACAATTAAATTAAGTTCAACTGGTGGAACAGGTGCTGTTACATATCAGGTTTCTTATAACGGTGGAGGGTATACAAATTCTACGAACCCTTATGTTGCAACTGCTACTGGTACATATCAATTTAGAGTAACAGATTCTAAAGCACCTGCTCCGGCTTGTTCAGCTTTATCTTCTGTTATAAATGTTACATTAAAATCTACTGTTTTAACAGTAAGCACAAGCAAAGTTGATGTAAAATGTCATGGAGAAAGTATAGGAAGTCTTTTGGTTACACCAACTTCTGGAAAAACTCCATATACTTACTCCATAACCAAAGGGGGAGTAGCAGTTTCTACAACAGTTTCAGCTACAACTGCAACAGCTTCAGCTACTGGATTGGCGGCTGGTATTTATGATATCGTTGTTACAGACGCTATAGGTTGTCAAGGTACAGCGCAGGTTACAATTACGGAACCAGCATTATTAGAGGCAAATGCTAATGTTGATCCATTTACATGTAATACTTCAAATACTAAGGAATCTAAAGATGTTACTGTTACTGCAATTGGAGGAAAAGGACCTTACACTTATAGTTTTAATGGAGGTTCTTATGGGACTTCGAATACGCTAACTGTTTCTGACAATGGTAATACACAAACAGTAAAATATTCTGTAAAAGATGATAACGGTTGTACAACAGCAGAACAAACGATTACAGTATCGCCGCTTATTTTGCCTAAGATTTCAAAAGTTGATGCTACTGTAATTTACTGTGATCCACTTGCAAACAGAACTAGTACAGCAACAATTACGTTATCTTCAGGATCTGGAACTTATACAATCGTTTCAGGACCAGTAATTAATACTTCAGGAGCAACAAACGGAAGTTTCACAGGACTTACTGCGGGTAATTATGTTTTTAGAGTAACTAACGCGAATGGATGTTATAACGATTTTTCTAAAAACATTCCTGCTTTAGTTTCGATTGATGTTACGGCAACTAAATTAAATGATGTTTATTGTCATGGAGACGCAACTGGAACGATAAGATTTAATGTTTCAAACTTTACTTCTACTTACAGTTATAAAGTAAACAGTGAACCTATTGTTACAGGTAGAAATGAGACCGTATTTACATTAAATCGTGGAGTAGGTATCTATAATGTTGTATTTACTGATGAAACGACTAATTGTGTATTAACAAGAAGTGTTCAAATTTTAGAACCTGTAAATGCTTTAGGTTTAGCAATTGATTCTAATGTAAATGCTAATTGCGGAAAAATAACTTCTACAGTTACTGTTCATGCTACAGGAGGAACTCCAACGTATCAATATGCAATATTAGATGCTGATGATACAACAAGTACTCCAATTTATGGTCCGGGAGCTGTATTTAATATTAATTCTAATTCAGGTGCAGACTTAAATTGGGTTATTTATGCTAGAGACAACAACGGATGTATAACATCAAAACCAGTTACAATTGCAACAGATACAAAACCAACGGTTTCTGCTGTAGTAAGCAATCAGTGTACTGCTTCAGGCAGTTCATTTACAATTGTTGCTACCGGAGCTAACGGAGTTGCACCATATACTTATACTATTAATACAGGTGTTGCACCAAGCCCGGCAGATACGTTTACAGTAGCTGCAGGTACTTATACTATTACAGTTAAGGATGCAAACGGCTGTACTAATACAACAAGCGTTACTGTAAGCGGAACAATGATTCCTACTGCAGTGAGAACAAAAGATCTTACTTGTGCGGCTGTTTCACCTACAGATGCTACGATAAATGTATCGGTAGTAGGAGGAAAACCAGCGTTTGGATACAGAGTAAAAATGCTTCCTGGTGCTTACACAGGAACACCAATTCCTTTTGCAGGAGTATCAACATCATTTGTATATACTACAGGAACAGCAGGAACTTACCAATTTGAAATTACAGATGCTAATGGTTGTACTAAAGAAACCAGTACAGTTGTTATTAATCCTACCCCAACTGTAACAGCATCTAGCACTCCTACTAATCCAACTTGTAATGCCGGTGTAGATGGTGTAGTGCGTTTGAATGCACTTACCGGAGAAGCACCATTTAAATATAGTTTTAATGGATTAGCTTTTGATGATGCTTATGTATTTGGAGGATTAGCAGCAGGAACTTACAATTATATTGTTAGAGACGTAAAAGGTTGTGAATATGCTAATACAGTTGTTTTAACGAACCCTGCTCCAATTGTAGGGATTGTAACTCAAACTCCAATTATTTGTAATTTAAATACTCTTGGAACTTTTAGTGTAAATGTAGATTCTGGAGGTAGTGCTCCCTATGTATATACATTATATGATACAAACCATGCTCAATTAGCAACATACACTGAAAATTCTGCAACACTACCAACAACTCCTTATACTTTTTCAGGACTTGATTTTGGTTATTACTACATTACAATTGTAGATGCTAACGGATGTAAATTTGAAACACCAAGACTTAGAATTGAAACACCTCCTTATTTAAAAGTAACTAGTACAGTAGATTCGAATAGTTGTGCTACTGGTGTAGATATTTTAGTTACTACAAGCGGTGGAACAGGGCCTTACAAATATTCTATTTTTGGTCAGACAGAAACTGCAGCAATAGCTAGTAATAGCTATCTTTTCAAGGGATTATTACATAATACAACTTACTTCTTGCAAGTAAGAGATGTTAATAATTGTATTTCTATTGTAGAGGTTCCAACACCACCAGCTCCATCTGCAATTAAAATTACGGGTACAGCAAGTACAAATGCTACTTGTGCCGGTGATTCTAATGGAACATTAAAGTTTACAGTTCAGAATTATAATGCAGCTGTAACACAGATAAATTATAGAATACTTAATGCTTTAACATTGTTACCAGTTTCACCACCAATTGGAGGACCATTAACTGGGCCAGCAGGTGGTCCTGTAACCCATACTATACCTAATTTACCAGCGGGTAACTATGTATTACAGGTTACAGAAGATGATCAAACACAATGTTCAACAGCTTACACTTTTGAAATCACCCAACCAGCTCAGCCTCTGAAGTCAAATATTACTTCAGTGATTCCTGCTAACTGTCATAATGGTGCTTTTGTAACAATAAAAACGACAGGCGGAACAGGTCCATATTATTATGGTGTTGCTGTTGCACCAGCTATTCCTACAGTTTTTACAAGCACTAATAATGTTTTAGAATTAGATCCTAGTTTAGGAACAAATTGGAATATAGTTGTTAGAGACTCACAAGGTTGTGAGGTTCCTTTAGGACAAGTAATTCCTGTAGATTCAAGTCCGGTAATTGCTTTAGATTTACTTAACGACTGTGCGGCAGAAGGCGCATTTACAGTAGAAGTTTCTGCAACTACTAGCGGTACAGGTGCTTATTCAATTAGTGTGGATAGTGATAACTCGTATGTGAGTATTCCTGGTGGATTACCTCATAATGTAACAAACCTTTCATCTGGTTCACATACAATTTATATTAAAGATGTCAACGGATGTGTTGATTTTAAAACTATAAATATTAATGCCCCTCTTAATTTATTGCCTGCTGTAATTAATACTGATCCAACGTGTTTAGCAATAAACGGAGGGAAAATAACATTAACAACTACGGGTGGTGCAGGTACATATACATATACTATTGATGCTCCTGGTGCAGTTGTAACAAATAATGTTATTACTAACATCGCAGCAGGAAACTATACTGTTACTGTGACAGATGGTGTTTGTAGCGCAACCGTTCCGGTTGAGCTTGCACTTCCAATTCCTGTAACTTTTGATGCAGTTGTAGTAGATGCTACTTGTTTTAATTCTAATACAGGAACTATTACTGTGAATTTACTTCCGGGTAATACAGAACCAGTGTATACTTATGCTATTGCTTCAGCAACGGCAACACCTCTTCCTGGTGGAATTGTATTGGTAGGTAATGTATTTACAAACGTTCCTCAGGGTAGTTATGAAATTACAGTAACTTCAGGAAAAGGCTGTCCGCTTACAAAGATTTTCGACGTGGGTCAGCCAACAGCAGCTGTAGGCGCTATTGTAACTGTAGATCCTTTTAGCTGTAATACAAGTAATTCGGTTAAAGAAGCTGTAGTAACAGTTGTTGGAACAGGTGGAACAGGACTATATCAATATAATTTTGATGGAGGTGCAGTGTACTACGATGATAATACTAAATTAGTAGATAATATTGCGGGAGAAACAGTGCATTATTACGTAAAAGATTCTAAAGGATGTATGTACGATGATACCGTAAATGTAGCTCCATATCAAAAACTAACGAGTATTAACTTTTCAATAGTGACAGCTCCGGTTTGTCCAACAAACGTTGCTGATGTTAAAGTTATTGTAGCCGGAGGTTATACTCCTTATGCGAAATATGAAATTATTTCACCTACATATGTTAATAACCTAGCAGTAGATACATTTACAAATTTAGATACAAATGTAAATTACTTATTTAGAGTTACAGATGCTAACGGATGTTACATAGAAGATACTTTTAAAGTTTCACCGGTTGTTCCAATCAATATTTCACGTACATCATTTACAAATGTAAGTTGTAATACTGCAAACGGAACGGATAACAATGGTACAGCAACTTTCACAGTTTCTGACTTTAGTTCAACCGGAAATTATACTATTGGAGTTACAAGTACTCCTGCTGGATTAGCATACAATGCACCAACTGTAGTATCTGACGTTATTACAGTAACTGGTCTTGTTGAAGGTACTTATACAATATCAGTTACAGACAAGACAACAAATTGTTCTAAATCAGCTGATGTTATAATTACAATGCCGGCTCCAATGGTGATCGCGGCAACTGCTACAAAAGTATTTTGTAACAGTCCTGATTCAGAAATTAAAGTTACCAGCGTAACAGGAGGAACATCTCCTTATACTTATGCTGTCGTTAAAGGATTAGATCCTGCTCCTACAACTTTTACAGATAATATTAATACACCATTTACAGCTCATACCGGTTTGGTTGATCTATCTTGGGATGTTTATGTGAAGGATGCAAACGGTTGTATTGCAGGACCACAAAATGTTCTTGTTACTTACAACTTGCCTCCGGTTCTAAATATGCCGGCGCAGCAATGTTTTGTTGGTGCAGAATTAACGGTTGATCTTGATGCATTGTCTACAACTTACAATGGAGTGAAATCATTTACTGTAAATGGTTTACCTGTAAGTTCTTTAGCAAAATTCACTGCAGATGGCAGTTATATATTAACAGTTATTGATGATAACGGTTGTAAGGATAGCAAAACTTTTGTTATCCAGAAACAATTAACTGCAAGTGCAACTTTAAAGAAAGATTTATACTGTACAGGCGCAACAGCTGCTACAATAGATGTCGTAATTATAGGCGGAGTAACACCATATAGTTATCAAATGTATTTCAATGGAGTTGCAACGGGTGCTTTAACAACTACTCCAGGTGATTTTACAGTTTCACCGACAGCAGATGGAGATTACTATTTTGTAATTACAGATAGTAATACACCAGCTTGTTCTGTAACAACAAATACAGAAAAGGTAACCGTTCCTGAACAGCCAGAGGGTACAGAAGCTCATGTTGATTTAAAATGTATGTCTGATACAGATGGAAGTTTAACAATCACGCCTTCAAAAGGAGTTGGTCCTTATACTTTTGCATTAACCCCTGCCGGTAATAATACAGGAAATACTTCTGGAACTTACACAGGTTTAACAGCAGGTAATTACTCTGTTATTGTAACAGACAGCAAAGGATGTTCTTCATTGGCAATTCCGGTTGTTTTAACTGAACCAGCAGAGCTTAAAGCTACTCATGCTATTTTACCAAATACATCATGTAGTACTAAAACTGTAATAGAGGTTACTGCTCAAGATGGTACGCCAGGCTACACTTACAACTTCAATAATAGAGGTTTTGATGGAGATAATACTTTCACAGTTATAGATAATGAAGATGGTACTCCCCAAACAGTTACTTATGTTGTTAGAGATGCAAACGGATGTGAATTTACCAGCCCGGTAGCGATTCCAATTATTCCGTTGAACAAACCATCAGACCTTTCATTTACAGCAACTGCTATTACATGTGCAACTGGAAACAGCAGTAATGTATCAGTTACTGCAACAAATGGTGTTGGTCAGTTAACATTTGAAATTACTGAGTTCAATGGTGCGGCTCCTGCAGTGCCTTACGCTCCTGTAACAGTTGCGAATAATACAATTCCAGCAGTATTTAACGGATTACCATTTGGTGACTATATGTTTAGAGTAACAGATAACAACAAATGTTCATACGACGAATTACTTCCTATTAAGGATGTTGTTAAAATAGAAGTGACAAATACGTTACTTACGGATATGTCTTGTAATACTACAAATGATGGAAAAATTACATTTGCGATTTCTAAATTTGCTGGTACATATACATATACAATAACTAAAGATGGCGCTCCTTTTGTAGCATCAACTACAACTTCTGATGTTGAGATTCCATTAACTGGTTTAGCTTTTGGAACTTATAAAATCAGTATTGTTGATGATATTACAACTTGTCCTACGGATTATTCAGTGATTGTAAAACAACCAAGCGTGGTTATAGTTACTGAAATAGATAAGATACCTGCAAATTGTATAAAAGGTGCTTTAGTAACCGTTCAAGGCGGCGGCGGAAGTCCAGATTATACGTATTCATTTGTAACTGCTGGAGATCCAGCTGGAGCATTTGATGCAGCTAGCATTAGAGAATTAGATCCTGCAACTCCTTCTTGGTTTGTTTATGCCAAAGATCAGAATGGATGTATTTCTGCTCCTATAACAGTGAACATTACTACAGATCCATTGCCAGCAGGATTTACAGCTTCGGCAACATCTCAATGTGCTGATATTGATGGTAATTATGAAATAGTTGTAAATGATGCTTTAGCTACAGGTATGGCACCTTTCACATATAGTATTGGAGGAGACTTCCAAACTGGTAAAACATTTACAGTGAATGTACCAGGTAAATACGATTTAACAGTAAAAGATAAATTTGGATGTACTTTTGAATTTACTGCTCTTGTAGAAATTTTAGAGCCACTAGATTTAAAATATAATAATGTTGTATTGCCAACTTGTGCTGATGGTGACGGAAGCCTTAGCGCTTCAGCAACGGGTGGTTCAGGTAATTACAGTTATACAATTGGAACCACAACTATTACTACAACACCGGCTAATTTTACACTTTTAAGTGCTGGTAAACATACAATTGTTGTAACAGATTTAACAACAGGTTGTCCTGCAAAGGTTGACGTAACATTAGGCGCAGCAACTCCTATCATAGGATTTGATGCAACTTCTACGCCAGTAACATGTTTTGGAAGTACAGATGGTACAATTACAGCTGTTATAGATCAAACAGGTGCAAATAATAATCCTACTTATATGTATAGCCTAAACGGCGGTACACCACAAGTAAATCCGTATTTTACTGGATTAGCCGCTGGAGATTACACAGTTGAAGTTGTTTCAGGAAGAGGTTGTCCAGATTCAATGCTAGTAAAGGTTGAAACCCCAGCTATAATCGCAGTTCCAGCACCAGCAGTTCTTGAATATGGTTGTACAAATGAAAATAATAGTAACTATGCAACAATTACTGTTAATGGAGTAACAGGTGGTTCTGGAAACTACACTTACGATTTCATTAAAAACGGAGTAGTAAAGTACAGCGGACCTAGAAATGTATTTACAGAAATGGATTATACAGGAGGTACTTATACAATAATTGTTAAAGATGATAAAGGTTGTATTGGTAATACTCAGACTGCTCCGGTTAAAGCATTTATTGCTATGGACAAAGTAGTAATTAATGTAGATACTAAGATAACTTGTATTAACAAGGAAAGCATCAGTGCTGCAGTTAAAGACAAAAATGGTGTTGATGTTCCTGGAATATTCGATTACACTATAAATGGAACTAACGGAACTGTTTATGGACCAATTACAAATAATGATGGAAAATTTGCAGGATTAGATGTAGGTAACTATATAATTTCAGTTCTAAACACAGATACAAAATGTATTATTGAAGCTGTTCATTTCATCTTCGAACCAAATGTATTTGTACTAAAAGCAGTACCGACAAGTGATAAAATTTGTTATGGTACTACAGCGGGAGTTGTTAATTTAACGTTATTGGATAATCTGGGTAATCCAGCAGGACCATTCACGTATACAATTACAGGACCTTACCCAAGTACAGCTGTTAGAACAGGTGATGGTCCAAATACAGAGATCAACCTTGTTGCGGGACAATATAGTGTTACAGCTAAATTGAAGAATTCTCCAGAGTGTACAACAGCTGCAGTTATATTCACAATTGAGCAGCCAACGGCAGAATTGGTTGTTACAAAAACGCAGTCTGAAATTACTTGTGCAACAGGTAATAATGATGGTGTAATCATTGCAAATGCAACAGGCGGATGGCCAGGTGAATATCTATACGAGTTAAGATCTGCAGGTATTACAGTTAAACCATATAATAGTTCACCAATATTTGATAATTTAACAGCTGGAGATTATACTGTTTTTGTTAAAGATGGTCTTGGTTGTGAAGCGTCTGTTGGTGCTAAATTAGTAAACCCGACACCAATACAGATTCAAATAAGTGCTACTCCAATGTTGACTTGTTTTGATAATGATAATGGAGTTGTAACTATTAATTCAATAACTGGAGGTTCAGGAAATTATACTTACACGTTAAACGGAGTATTAGCTGATGGAACTGTAACGGTAGAAGAATCACAAGGTATTATTAATCAATTTACAGGATTAAAAGCAGGAACATATACGGTAACTGTAAAAGATACCTGGACTTGTACAAGTGTTTCGAACACAGTAGTTATTGGTCAGCCAACGGAAGTAAAACCGTCATTAGCTATAGCTAGAAATGAAACATGTCAATTAGTACCAATATTGAAACTTACAGTTACAGGTGGAAATGCGCCATATTACTATAGTGAAGATGGAACAAATTATTCAGCTTCGTTCAATGGAAGTATTGATATTACATTGCCAAAAACAACTGTAAGTAAAGACTACCAATATTTTGTAAAAGATCAAAATGGTTGTGTTAGCACTGTGTCAAACATTGTTAACGTTCCAGTAGTTCCAAAATTAGATTTTACAAGCGTGGTTGGTGTTGATATTAAATGTAAAGGAAGTGCCGAAGGTACAATTACAGTAGTAGCAACAGGAGGTTTAGGAAACTATGTTTATACGTTGCAAAATGCTGCAGGAGTTAATATTACTCCAGCCCCAACACAAGTTACTCCAGGAGTATTTACAGAGTTACCAGTTGGAAAATACATAGTAAAACTAGAAAGTTCTGATTGTTCAGTAAACTCAGTTATGGTTGAAATAAAAGAACCTAACATAGCTTTATCAGCCGAAGCAATACCAACAGACGTTACTTGTAATGGTTTCAATAATGGAAAAATTACTGTAAATGCTGCAGGTGGAACAGGAGTTTATAAATATGCAATCGAGCCTGAGTTCAGACAGTTCTTTGACAAAAATGTATTCGAAAACTTGAAACCAGGTTTCTATGATGTATTAGTTCAAGACGAAAATGAATGTTATATATTCATCAAAGACGTTGAAGTAAAAGAACCAAATCCATTAACCGGAGCTTTAGTAGACGGTTCTTTATTCCAGGAAACATGTGCTGGTGAGAAAGATGGAGCATTTAGTATCATAGTTTCAGGAGGTACTGCAGAATATAGTGTAAGTCTTGATGCCGAAAACGGACCATTTACGCAAGGTACTGCAGGTCAGACAAGATTTGATTTCGATAATCTGTCAGGAGGTCCACATATTGTTTACTTTGTAGATGCTAGTGGTTGTAACGGTCAGGTAGACATTGCTATGGATGCAGCAGTAACGCTTAATCCAACTAATGAAGTTAACTATGACTGTGTGAACAATGCAGCTTCAAATATGGTAACAGTAGATCCTGGTTATGATGGAGATCATTCTGAGATTGATTACAGTTTAGATGGTGGTCAATGGCAAATGAATAACATCTTTACAGGTCTTACTCCAGGTAATCACGTAATCAAAGTGAGACATACAAACGGATGTAGTGCAGATACAAGTTTCATTATAAAAACTGTTGATCCATTAGTATTAACTTTGTCTGAAGAGAAAGGTGTTTGGAACGTGATCACAGCGACAGCTACTGGCGGAAGCGGGGATTATGAATACAGTATAGATGGTATCAACTTTAGTTCTGAAAATAAATTCAAGATCTATAAAACAGATACTTATACAATCATTGTTAGAGATAAAAACGGTTGTACAGATACGAAATCTATCCCAGTTAAATACATAGATGTGTGTCTTGATAACTACTTTACTCCGTCTGGTGCAACAAATACCACTTGGGGTCCTGGTTGTACAAATATTTACGACAAGCTTGAGTTCTCTATCTTTGATAGATACGGTCGTGTAATTGCTAAGTATCACTATGGTCAAAAATGGGATGGTAGATATAACGGTGCAGAATTACCTTCTGGAGATTACTGGTATGTTCTTAAATTGAATGACGAGAAAGATGACAGAGAGTTTGTAGGACATTTCACTTTATACAGATAACAAAATAAGAGCCCCTAATGATGTTATCTAAAAAAATTATTACAATGAAAAAGTTTATTTTATCTTTAGTACTCATGGCTGTAACAACAAGTTACAGCCAAGAGTTAAACCTACCAGTTTTTACGCAATATCTTGCAGACAATCCTTTTGTTATCTCACCAGCTTTTGCCGGTATTGGTGATAACCTTAGAATTAGAGCCAATGGACTCACACAATGGGTGGGAATTAAAGATGCACCGGAGAACCAATCGCTTTATGCTGATTTCAGGGTCTTAGACCGTTCAGGAGTTGGTATCTCAGTTTACAATGATAAAAATGGTTACACTCGTCAAACGGGAGCAAAAGTTTCATTTGCGCACCACATCATTTTAGATTATTATTCAAAGCAATATCTGTCTTTTGGAATTTCGTATAACTTTAATACTTTCCGTATCGATACAGATCAGTTCAATACTACGATAGAACATCCGGTTATAGATCCTTCTGTAACAGATAATCGCTATAATGCCAATAACAATTTTGATATTAGTGCATTGTATCGTAATAAAGGATTTTATGTAAGTTTTAATGCCAATAACGTTTTAAAGAAAAACACTGATAAATACAGAGGAGTAGAACCAAATTTACTTTCGAACTATCAGGTTTACTCGGGATTTGTTTTTAGAGACTTAGAAAACAACCGTATCGAATATGAGCCATCTGTTTATTACCAATACTTCGCAAGTGATAAACGTTCAACAACCGATTTCAACTTCAAGTACAGACGTTACAATCGTTACGAAGATTATTACTGGATAGGTGTTTCATATCGTTTCCTAAACGATCAGTTCCCTAAACCTTTATCAGTTGGACCAATGGTTGGTTTCATGAAATCTAAATTCTATTTTGGATATTCATACCAGGTAATGTTCAACGATCTTGGAGCTTATAATACGGGTACGCATTCTATTACAATCGGTTTCGATTTCTTACAATCAATCAGTAATTGTCCTTGTACAGAAGGTCCGGTGCACGATTAATTCGATTTTTAAGCATTTTAATACTAATTTGTTTTTTTTTCAGGATTTACAACGTTTTCGTTGTTATTGATACATTATTTTTAGAATTTTCAAATTTGTTAGTACTTTAAAAGTTCTATATTTGTTTTTCTATCAGAAAAATTAAAAAACTATCATAATGAAAACTTTAAACGATTTCGATTTTAAAAATAAAAAAGCAATTATCCGTGTTGATTTTAATGTGCCACTGGATGAGAATTTTAATGTAACAGATGCAACACGTATTGAAGCAGCGAAACCTACAATTGATGCAATTTTAGCACAAGGCGGAAGCGTTATTTTAATGTCGCATTTAGGAAGACCAAAAGGAGCAGAAGAAAAATATTCATTAAAACACATTTTAAAAACAGCTTCTGAAATTTTAGGAGTTCCCGTTAAATTTGCTGAAAACTGTGTTGGAGAAGTAGCTCAAACTGCTGCTAAAAATCTACAACCGGGAGAAGTTTTATTATTAGAAAATTTACGTTTTCACGCCGAAGAAGAAGCTGGAGATGTTGCTTTTGCAAAAGAATTAGCGTCACTTGGAGATATCTATGTAAATGATGCTTTTGGTACAGCGCACAGAGCACATGCTTCGACTACAATTATTGCACAATTTTTCCCAACAGAAAAATGTTTTGGAACATTGTTGGCTAAAGAAATTGAAAGTTTAAATAAAGTACTTAAAAATAGCGAAAAACCAGTAACGGCAGTTCTTGGAGGATCTAAAGTTTCTTCGAAAATTACAGTTATCGAAAACATTCTGGACAAAGTAGATCACATGATCATTGGTGGCGGAATGACTTTTACATTTGTTAAAGCATTAGGTGGAAAAATAGGAAATTCTATCTGTGAAGATGATAAACAAGAATTAGCACTTGAAATTTTAAGATTAGCAAAAGAAAAAGGAGTACAAATTCATATTCCGGTTGATGTAATTGCTGCTGATGATTTTTCAAATACAGCAAATACAAAAGTAGTAGATGTTAGAGAAATTCCTGACGGATGGCAAGGTCTTGATGCAGGTCCTAAATCTTTAGAAAACTTCAAAAAAGTAATTCTGGAGTCAAAAACTATTTTATGGAACGGTCCATTAGGAGTTTTTGAAATGGAATCATTTGCAAAAGGAACTATTGCATTAGGTGATTATATTGCTGAAGCGACTGAAAACGGTGCTTTTTCATTAGTAGGAGGTGGCGATTCTGTTGCTGCTGTAAAACAGTTTGGTTTTGAAGACAAAATGAGCTACGTTTCCACTGGTGGAGGCGCAATGCTGGAAATGTTAGAAGGAAGAATTTTACCTGGAATCGCCGCGATTTTAGACTAAAATATCACAATTAACATTTTTTTGCATATTTTTCATCGTTAATCTATTTATGTTTGCAAAAGTAAGACTTCTGTAATTGTTTGGATTATAGGATTTTAAAAAAATGTTATATGATTGTAAAAAAATTATCAATAGTGGTTTCGGCTTTTTTTTCGATGTCGATGTTTGCGCAGGAAGCTGCAACAACTTCAACGGTAGAAATTAAACCAGAAGTAAAGTTATCTTATCTTGATTCTGTTAAGAGTACTTTCAAAAAGGAGGATGTTGCTACTCGCGTAGATAGCCTTTGGATGAAAGAACTTACAAGTTTAGATATTTATGACGATCTGTCAAAAGACATTCAAACTATCAACACAGACGTTACCGTTGATGAAGAACTGCCAACAGAGTTGCTAAAACAACGACTTACGGCAATGAATGAGAAATCGCCTTTTGAAATTGAATACAATCAAGGTTTAGAAAATATAATAAAGTCATTTCTTAAGAATCGTAAAAAATCGTTTTCTCGATTAATGGCTTTATCAGAATATTATTTCCCAATTTTTGAGGATGCTTTTGCCAAACAAAACGTTCCTTTAGAAATTAAATATTTAGCCGTTGTAGAATCTGCTTTAAATCCTAAAGCAGTTTCTAAAATGGGTGCCACCGGACTTTGGCAATTCATGTACGGAACCGGAAAACAATACGCACTTAAAATTGATTCTTATATTGATGAGCGTAGTGATCCACTTAAAGCTACAGCCGCAGCATCAGAATATATGACCAAGATGTATAACATTTTTGGTGATTGGGAACTGGTTTTAGCTTCTTATAATTCAGGACCGGGAAATGTAACAAAAGCAATTCGTCGTTCTGGCGGAAAAACAAAATACTGGGATATTCGTAGTTATCTTCCAAAAGAAACACAAGGTTATGTTCCGGCTTTCTTAGCAACAATGTATCTTTTTGAATATCATAAAGAACACGGAATTAACCCGGAAAGAGCAGTCGTTAAAAACTTCGAGACAGATACAATCAATATCAAAAAAGAAATGACATTCAAGCAAATCGCAGATTTGTTAGACATGCCGCAATCTCAGATACAGCTTTTAAATCCTTCTTATAAATTAAATGTAGTGCCTTATTATCAAGGAGAGCAGCATTTTTTACGTTTGCCGAAAGACAAAATTGCCACTTTCGTTTCAAACGAAAATAAGATTTATGATTATGTAGCTTATCAATCACAAAGAAGAACTTTGCCGACTCAATTGGCAATGAAAGTTGCTCCTAGATCAAAACCTATTGTAAAGGAAAAACTGGAATTGGCTAAAGATATTCAGTTATATAAAATTAGAAAAGGAGATAACTTAAGCACAATTGCTGCAAAGTATGATGTAAATGTAGCTGATTTAAAGAAATGGAATAATCTTAAATCGAATGCAGTTGCGTTGGGAAGAACATTAAAAATTAAATCAGATGTTGATCCGATAGCTAAAAATACTGAAGAAATAAAAACGACTCCTGTAGCGGATAAAAATACCGAAACAGCAATTGCATCTGCAGATGGCAATGAAAAGTCAAATACAGTAAATCAGGAGTATGTTGTAGCAGCGGGAGATAATTTAGGAAGTATTGCCAAAAAATTTGGTACGACTGTTGCTGACTTAAAAGATCTGAACAATCTAACATCAAACAACGTTGGTTTAGGTAAAACGTTAATCGTCTCTAAAATTATTACTATTGTCGAAGGAAACAATGTAACGACAGCAATCGCAGTAAATAATTCAATGGATCCATTTAAGAAAAAAGCAGCTTCTGCAAAAATGGGAGAAGATTATTACGTTAAAAAAGGAGATTCGTTGTATAGTATTTCAAAAAAATACCCTGGAATAACAATTTCAGATATTAAAAAATGGAATAATATTAAAGATGGAGATATTAAACCCGGAATGAAACTTAAAATAAACGGATAATAAAAAATCTTATTTAAATTTGGGTTTTATTTCATAAATTAATAAAATGAATAAAACCCATTTTTTATTGTTACTATTACCATTTGTGCTGATTTCGTGTTTTAGAAACGAAAGACAATCCCAGCCTGTATCCGGTAAAACAAATACAATTTCCATAATTATAGACGATCAGTTATGGTACGGAGAAGTGGGTGACACCATTAGAAATAAATTTGCTTCGCCCGTTTGGGGACTTACCCAGGAAGAACCGCTTTTTACAATCAATCAATATCCTGCCAAATTACTTGAAGGTTTCGTTACCGATAGCCGAAGTATTATTGTTGTAAAAAAAGCAGCTACAGACAAATTCGAAATTATTCGAAGCAAAACATTACCACACAACACCTTTCGCATTTATGGAAAATCGATAGACGACATAATTTGCAGTATCGAATTAAATTCGGCGCAAATCATTAAGATCATTCGGGATGCCGAGATTCAGAAAATTCAGGAAGATAATAGCAAATCGCTACTTCATCCGGCGGTTATCAAGAACAAGTTTCATATCGACATACAGATTCCAACAGGATATGAATATATGTTGCATAAAAAGAACTTTATTTGGCTCAAAAAAGATATTATTAGCGGAAACACGAGCTTGCTTATTTATCAAATTCCGCTTCACGATTTTAAAACCGGTTCTAATGTTGTTGGAAGCATTATTAAAATGCGTGATTCTATTGGATATTACATCAAAGGCCGCGAACCCAATACCCGAATGATTACCGGAGAAGCCTACGCACCTTATTTTTCAACCACAGAATTAGACGGAAAAAAAGCCTTTGAAACCAAAGGAAGCTGGGAATTGAAAAATGATTTTATGGCCGGCCCATTTATAAATTACGCCATTGTAGACGAAACCTATAACAGAATATTAGTTATCGAAGGATTTTGTTATTCCCCATCAAATGAAGAACGAGATTTAATGCTGGATCTTGAAGCCATCATAAAATCAGTCAAAATCGATAAAAGATAGTTTATATATTTTTTCATACTTTTGTTTTAATAATCATTAAATCAGTTAATTATGAAAAATTTTTGTATCACACTATCAATGTTAGCGTTGTGTTTTGTTTCGTGTAAAAAAGAAGTAAAAACTGAAACAGAAACTTCAAAAGCAGCTGATAGTATTAAAACAGAAGAAGCAATTGCCGAACAGCCTTTAGATTCGGCAGCAAAAATGAAACTATGGGCAGCCTATGCTACACCAGGAACTGCCCATAAAATGATGGCAGATGAAACAGGAACCTGGAACTGTGACATGACTTTCTGGGAAGAAGCAAATGGAAAACCTCAAAAGGCAACCTCTACAGCTAATATAAAGATGGTACTTGGCGGTCGTTATCAGGAAGCCAATTATCAGGGAAACATGATGGGACAGCCATTTGAAGGCAAAAGCACATTAGCCTACAATAACGCCAGTAAAGAATACACTACAACCTTTATCGACAATATGGGAACAGGTATGATGGTTGCTACCGGTAAATATGATGATAAAACAAAAAGTATGGAACTCAAAGGAGAAATGGTAAATCCGTTAAACGGCAAAAAAACACCTTACAGAGAAGTGTATACTATTGTTGATCCAACTACCCGTAAATTGGAAATGTTCGACACCAAGAATGAGGCAGAGTACAAGAGTATGGAAATCATCATGAAGAAAAAATAATTCCACTATTAAATAGTTTAGATAGCATATTCTCTGATAAAACAAAACACCTGACTATTCTCAGTAGTCGGGTTTTTTGTTTATATCTGAGGAATCTTCGTCTTAGTTTAGTTTTTTGAATTAATTTAGGGGCTTCAAAGTTAACAAAAGAGAATAATGGAATTAAAATGGAAAATAAAGCCGTTTGAGGCGCTAACGGTTCATGAGTTATATGATTTGCTCAAACTAAGAAGTGAGATCTTTGTATTAGAGCAAAACTGCGTCTATTTAGACCTTGATGGCAAAGACAAGAAAGCATTACACTTAATTGGAGAATATGATGGTAAAACAGTGGCCTATTCACGTCTGTTTGATGCCGGAATTAGTTTTGATAACGCATCTATAGGCAGAGTTGTAGTGGATGCCAATTATAGAGATAAAAAATGGGGACACGATTTAATGCGTGAAGCTATTGCCGGAATAAAAACACATTTCAATAAAGATGCAATCACGATTGGTGCTCAATTGTATTTAAAGAAATTCTACGAAAGCCATGGATTTGTCCAAAGCAGCGAAATGTATCTTGAAGATGATATTCCGCATATTGAGATGATTCGTGGATAAACAACATAGAGCTAAAGTCACAATGTTGCAATAATATTTTATTGCTTTAAATTTAAATCATAAGTAATTTAAAAACAATTATTTATTAGTTTGTTTTAGAGTAAAACTTTAAGTAAAAAAGACTTTGTGGCAAATGACCTAAACTTTGGTGATCACAAATTCTACACGGCGATCGAGAGCATCGCCTTTTCCTAGCGGATATTTATTGCCGCAACCCAGATAATTCATCCGGCTTTTAGAGACTTTTTTGGAAATCAAATAGTGGAAAACGGTTTTGGCACGGTTCCAGGAAAGTCGTCTTTCGTTGGTATCTTTGTCAATTCCATCACTATATATGTCTGGCGTACAGCAAACATGGCCTCTAATTTCAAATTGTAAGTTCCTTTTGTTCTGTAACAATTCGGCGATTTTGTCTAATTCTTTTTTCGAATTATTCGTGAGTTTTGAACTTCCAAGATCAAATAAGATGTTATCAAGATAGATTTTGTCGCCAACCTTCAAATTATTTCTAAACGAATTATAGATTCCTTTTCCAAAACTGTTTCGTTTTACAACAATCAAGTCAACTCGACGGTTTTTAGATCTCGTTTCATGAAGATTTTCAATAGTATCAGGTCTCACAACCACGCGGCCTTTTCCTTCCAGAATAACAATTCTGCTTTGATTAAAGCCTTTCGAAATTAATAATTCCTGAATAGTATTAACGCGGTTATTTGACAAACGAAAATTATATTCATCATTACCGCGATCGTCGCAATAACCATAAATCTGTATTGACTCGACTTTTGAGGTGTCAATAGTTTTAATAAAATTAGTTACAACTTTGGTTTGCTGATCTGTAAGGTCATACTTGTCGAAATCAAAGTAGACAGTTTCGATAGGTTTTTGCTGTGCCGATAAATTGTAAATAACAAGCAGAAAAAGGACTCTACAAATCTTCATTATTTTTTACATTTTTAAAATCGTCTTATACTCAGTTTGATTATTTAAAACACTCACCGCTTTTTTAATTTCTGAATTGTTTTTAATGTAAAATTGATACAAACCTTCTTGATATTGGTATCTTTTTATAAGCTCTTCCTGAATCAGGTTTCTAATTTCCTTTTGATTTTTATCTAACAAAGTAGTTTCACTTTTCTCAAGAGCGTTTAACAATTGCTGATATTCCGGAGCAATAGTTTCGTCGATTTTTTCAGTTTTGGCTGCGGCCAAAGTATTTTTCAAAGCGACCTCCGTTTCCGTGTCAAAAGTGATTTTGTTCGTTTTCAGGTATTGTTTAAAGCTCGTATAATCAGCATCTGTAACGGTTGGAATCTTATCTCCTAAATTTGGATTTTTGTAATAATAAGAAGTTGCATAATCAAAGATTCCGTCGTTTTTTAACAAAGCAGTTGTAATTGGGCTCATTTTAGTTTCGTCCAGTTCAATATCCGGTAAAACACCGCCGCCATCATAAACCGTTCTTCCTTTTCTGGTTTTAAAAGCATTAAAGTTTTTGGCATCCGTTTTTTGAGCAACACCATTTTTGTCTTTATGTGCATAATCCAAAGCCTGAATACAACGTCCGGAAGGCGTGTAATAACGAGAAATGGTTACTTTTAGCTGAGTTCCATAAGTTAAATCAACAGAACGCTGAACCAGACCTTTACCAAAACTACGGCTTCCTAAAATCACGGCACGATCTAGATCTTGTAAAGCTCCCGAAACAATTTCTGATGCAGAGGCACTTCGTCCGTTAACCAAAATCGCCAATGGAATTTGAGTATCTATAGGCTCTTTAGTTGTTTTGTAAGTGTTATTATGTTTTTCTATTCTTGATTTTGTAGTTACAATAACTTCGTTTTTAGGAACAAACAAATTACAAATATCAATAGCTTCGTTTAGCAAACCTCCTGGATTTCCTCTTAAATCAAGAACAATTTGAGTAGCTCCGTCAGCTTTTAGTTTTTCAAGCGCATCTTTTACTTCATTAGATGCTTTTCGGCTAAAGTGTGCCAAAACGATATAACCCGTTTTATCGTCGATTTTTCCGTAGAAAGGAACTGATTTAATATCAACTTCATCCAGAACCAATTCGGTTGTCAAAGTTTTGTCCTGACGAACGTATTTTATGTTAATCTTAGTGTTTTTTGTTCCTTTTAATAATTGTGAAGCATCATCTTTAAAATCAGCAATCAAAACATCCCCAATCTGAATAATTTCGTCACCCGCTTTTAGTCCGGCTTTATCGGCAGGATAATTTTTATACGGTTCACGAACAATTAAACGATCTTTCTTTCTGGCTATCATAGCCCCAATTCCGGTGTATTCACCCGTATTGTTAATCTTAAAGTTTACAACATCCTGCTCATTAAAATAAACCGTATAAGGGTCTAAACTTCCCAACATGCTTTTTATGGCCTTGTCCATTAAATCACCCGGATTAGTCTCGTCGACATAATTGGTGTTTACCGCTTTGAATAATGTCGTGAAAATCTCTATTTGCTTGGCGATTTCAAAGAAATCATCTTTGAAACTGGTTCCAATAAATAAAAATCCGGCTGCAACGGTTGGAATAATGAACTTCTTTTTGAAATAAGGATACATGATTATATTTTTTTTCTTTTAAATCTTTTTCTAATAAAATAGGCAACTGTGCAAATTAGAATAATAAACGGCCAAACACTAATAAGAGAGAGTAGAAAATCTGATAAACTAAAGAATCCGGACTGAATTGAGTTCCAGATTTTAGATCCGTACGAAATTTTAACACCTTCTTTTTGAGCGATAGTTTTGTAGAATTCAATTGTAACAGTACTTTCAGAAACCCGGCTTTCTAAATATTTAAGCTGGCCTTGTTTCGCCTCAATTTCTTCTCTAATTGCTGAGATCTGCTTTTCGATTTCCAGAATCTCACTTATTTTAGTGGCTTTCTTTAATATTTCGATGTAACGTTCTTCGAGTTTGCGTTTTGTGCTTAATCTCGAAGTTAAGTCAATATATTCTTCTGTAACATTCTGAGATGAAATGTTCTTTTCGTCAAAATAAGAAACGCCTTTAGATATAGATTCTAGAAATGGATCAAAATTTTGACTAGGAATTCGTACCGTAAGTCTTCTGGTGACAGTTCCATAATCTTTTTCCTGAGAATCATTTTGAATACTTGCTTTATTGGCTGCAATTGCAGTTTTAATTTGATTGTAAGTGTTCTCTAAATCGTTAGTTTCGAATTTAAGAAAAGCTTCTTTGATTATTTTTTGAGAAATTATGGGGCTTTCATTTCCATTTGATTCGTTTGGTGCCGGAGCATTCATGGTTATCATTTTCTCGTCTGCCGCATAAGCAGGTTCGGCATGTTTTTCACAACTGGAGAAGATCAAAGCAGCAAAGAATAAAAGGGAAAATTGTCGCATAAGTATTTCAAATTAAAGCTAAAACTACAATTTTTTTATAATTTTTCGTATAATTTGATAAATAAAGTTGCTTTGGGAAGTCTACAACTCTGTTTTAGTTTCAGAATCGGGTATTTTATTCACTTGAGATAGGAATTTCTCAAATAACTGAATCGTTTTGGTATTGATTTCTTCGTACGATAATTTGTCTTTTGTCTGGTAAAAAAACATCAAAGAATAAGGATGTTGAATATTGTCAAGAAGCAAATGTTTGTTTAAACGATATGTTTCTCTCAAAACACGTTTGAAGTAATTGCGATCAACTGCTTTTTTGAAGTATTTTTTTGAAACCGAAACCCCAATTTTGATTTTTTCTGTTGAGTCAACTTCCGCTTGACGGTAAACCAAACGCAACGGATATTTAGAAACCGATTTTCCTTCAGAAAACAGTAAACTAATTGTCGTATTGCTCTTTAAGCGTTCATTTTTTGGGTAAGTAAAGTTCATTTAATTCAGAAAAAATTTGCAATTTCAGGGACAAAGGTACAATTAAACCATAAAACGGGTTATTGTTTTCAATTTTTATACCGCTAAAAATTTATTTATTACTTTTGCGCATTAATTTTTAAAGCATGCAAAAAATAATTTCGTATCCCATATCCGTAATTTACTATTTGTTCTTTAGTTCGGTTTTATTGGTATTTCATCCAATACAGTGGTTTTGCCTAAATGTTTTTGGTTATCAGGCGCACAAAAAGAGTGTTGATTATTTAAATTTCTTCCTTTTAAGATGTACAAATCTGATAGGAACGACTTATAAAATTGAAAATAGAGAGCGTATTCCAAGCGGAGTTCCGATAATTTTTGTTTCAAATCACCAAAGCATGTACGATATTATAACAATGATTTGGTATTTTAGACGATTTCATTGTAAATTTGTAAGCAAGAAGGAGTTAGGGAAAGGAATCCCAAGTGTATCTTATAATTTACGCCACGGAGGATCTGTACTAATTGACCGTAAAGACCCTAAACAAGCGATTCCGGTAATCAAAAGCTTGTCTGATTATATCGAAAAAAACAATAGATCTGCCGTTATTTTTCCTGAAGGAACAAGAAGTAAAACAGGAAAACCTAAAGAATTTGCTCAAAGTGGTTTAAAAATTCTATGCAAATATGCGCCTTCGGCGTATGTTGTGCCCGTGAGTATTAATAATTCATGGAAAATGGTAAAATATGGTCTTTTCCCGGTAACCTTAGGAAATCGCCTTACCTTTACCGTTCATGAGGCCATGGCAGTAAAAGATTATGATTTTGCCGAGTTAATGAGATTGACAGAAAAGGCTGTTGTAGAAGGAGTAAACGAGTATAAATAGATTTTTAATTCAGAAATTATCTGAAATAGAAATCCCAATCTTAAATAAGTAATGTCTATAAAAAACATTAGATTAGAAGTAATGCAGTTTTTGGAAAAAAACGTGGATAGCTTCGTAGAACAGTATTTAATTCCAGTGGAAAAAATTTGGCAGCCGTCAGACTTTTTGCCTAATTCTGAAGGAGATAATTTCTTTGAGGAGGTAAAAGAGTTGCGTGAAATTGCCAAAGAATTACCATACGATTTTTGGGTAACGCTTGTTGGTGATACAATCACTGAAGAAGCTTTGCCAACATACGAATCATGGTTAATGGACGTGGAAGGAATAAATCAGATAGAAAATGGTGGAAATGGCTGGTCTAAATGGATCAGGCAATGGACTGGAGAAGAAAACCGCCACGGTGATTTACTAAATAAATACTTGTATTTGTCTGGTCGTGTGAACATGCGTGAAATCGAAATGACAACACAACACCTGATCAACGACGGTTTTGATATTGGAACTGGATCTGACCCGTACAAAAACTTTGTATATACTAGTTTCCAGGAATTAGCAACTTATGTTTCGCACAATAGAGTAGCACAAATGGCTAAGAAATTTGGTGATAACAAGTTGTCTAAAATGTGTAAAATGATTGCTGGCGACGAAATGCGTCATCACCATGCATACAGCGAATTTGTAACCCGTATTTTTGCAGTGGATCCAAGCGAAATGATGTTGGCGTTTCAATATATGATGAAACAAAAAATCGTTATGCCGGCACATTTCTTAAGAGAATCTGGTCAAAAGATCAGTTCTGCTTTCGAACAATTTTCTGATTCTGCTCAACGTATCGGGGTTTACACCGCAAGCGATTATGTAGATATCATGCAGAAATTAATGGATAAGTGGGAAATTGATAAAATGTCTGGTTTAACAGACGAAGCTGAAAAAGCACGTGATTATTTAATGAAATTACCGGCTCGTATGGCAAGAATTTCTGAAAGATTAGTAATTCCGCAAGAATCACACATCTTTAAATGGGTTGAACCTGCTAAATTGTAGATTTTAATCTCGAAACTTCGGGATCGATTCTTGATTTTAGATTGATCTTGAAGAATTTATAATATATTGTTGATTGTTGAAGTTTAATAGCTTTGACAATCAACTTTTTTATTTAGAATGAGATTTAGAAATTAGAAGCAAAAAAAATCAGCGTTAATCCGCTTAAATCCGTGTCATCTGCGTGCCATTTCTCAATACTAAAAAATACCACATACAACTATGAATAATTCTGACTTAATAAACAAAACAATTGCTTTCGTAAAAGAAAAACTTAACAATGCCGAAGGCGGACACGATTGGTTTCATATCGAACGTGTTTATAAAAATGCACTTTTAATTGCAAAAGACACCAACTGCGATTTGGTTGTAGTACAATTAGGAGCTTTGCTTCATGATATTGCCGATAGTAAATTTCATAACGGAGACGAAACGATTGGACCAAAAACTGCACGTTTGTTTCTGGAATCTGAGAATGTTTCTGAAGAAATTATTCAGCATGTGGTAAACATCATCGAAAACATCTCGTATAAAGGCGGAAATTTCGAAAAGAAGTTTTCTTCTGTAGAATTAGATATCGTTCAGGATGCGGATCGTTTAGACGCAATAGGAGCGATTGGAGTAGCAAGAGCGTTCAACTATGGTGGATTTAAAAATCGTGCCTTACATGACCCTGAAATTGCCCCAATAACCACTATGACCAAAGAGGAATACAAAAAGAATAATGCGCCAACGATAAATCACTTTTACGAAAAGCTATTGCTTTTAAAAGATAAAATGAATACCGAAACGGGAAAACAAATCGCTTCTGAAAGGCATAAATTTATGGAAACCTTTCTAGCGCAGTTTTATGCCGAGTGGGAGGGAGTGAAGTAAAGAAAAAGAATCTATTATTCGATATAACGGGTTAAGCTAAATTGAATTGAAAATAGATTTTGGTTTTTATAAGGTTTATTTATGAATGATGTTTCATGCTGAAATACGTTATTATAACCGCACATATAAATCCAAGAGTAAACCATAACAATCTTGCGACTCTATTATCTTTTATGATCTCTATTTTATCTTCTTCTGACATTTTCGATGAATTTAAATTTCTCAAAAATAGTTTGTGCAATATTTAAAAACAGGAACTATAAGTTTTTTTAGTAACACAAAAAGACATTTTTATTCCGCAAAGACACGCTAAGAAAACACAAAGCTTCACAAAGGATTTTAAATCTCTGTGAAGCTTTGTGTTTTTACTTTGTGTATCTCTGTAAAATTGTCTTTTTTGAAACCTTAGCAACTTAGAGTCTTAGCAACTCAGAACCTTTCCTCTAAGAACATCCACAGTTTCCGTCGCCGCAATCTTTTTTCTTTTTTGATTTCCAGAAGAACTTTTTGATCAAAAAACCAACGGCGATAAGTAAAATGGCAAAGGCTATAATTTCTTGTATCATGGCAATTTATTTTAAAAGTTGATAGGCAAGTAATGCCACGAAATAAGCTAATCCGCTCATAAGAACGAGTTGCATGGCTGGCCATTTCCAGGAATTGGTTTCTTTTTTGGTAATGGCAAGTGTACTGGCACATTGCATTGCAAAAGCATAAAAAAGCAGTAATGAAATTCCAGAAGCAAAATTAAAGATCTTACGACCTGTTTCCGGATTTATTTCTTCCTGCATTTTACTTTTTATTGTGGCTTCATTATCACTATTTCCAACACTATAGATAGTTGCAAGAGTTCCTACGAAAACCTCACGTGCAGCAAATGAACTGATAATTGCTATTCCAATTTTCCAATCGTAACCTAGTGGAGCAATTGCAGGTTCAATTACGCGGCCCATGATTCCAATATATGAATTCTCTAGTTTTTGAGAAGCAACTTCGTTTTCAAATTCTATTTCAGATAGTGGTTTGTCAACAAATCGTTCTTTTACGATAGTTTCTGCTTCGTTAAAGTTTTCTCCAGGTCCAAAAGAAGCTAAAAACCATAAAATAACAGCTATAGCTAAAATTATTTTTCCTGCTCCAACAACGAAAGCTTTCGTTTTTTCGACCACGTTAATTCCAACATTCTTTAAAAGTGGCATTTTATAACCCGGCATTTCAACAACGAAATATGTTTTAGAGCTTATTTTTAATATCTTATTTAAAATATAAGCCGATAAAATAGCAGTTCCAAAACCTAATAAATACAATAGCATCAACGCCAAACCTTGCATGTTTAATATTCCAAAAAGGCGTTCATCCGGTATTACCAAAGAAATAATAATGGTGTAAACCGGTAATCTGGCAGAACAGGTTGTAAACGGTGTAACAAGAATAGTAATTAAACGTTCTTTCCAGTTTTCAATATTTCTAGTTGCCATAATTGCCGGAATTGCACAGGCAGTTCCTGAAATTAATGGTACAACGCTTTTTCCGGAAAGACCAAATTTGCGCATAATTTTATCCATCAAAAAGACAACACGACTCATATAACCGCTTTCTTCCAGAATAGAAATAAACAAGAACAGAAAGGCAATTTGCGGAATAAAAATAATAACACCGCCAATTCCCGGAATGATTCCTTGCGAAAGTAAATCGGTCAGAATCCCACTTGGTAATTCTTGCGCAGTCCAACTACTTAAAGAAGCAAAAGTACTGTCAATGAAATCCATAGGAATAGTTGACCAGCTAAAAATCGATTGGAAAATCAAAAATAAAATGGCAAGGAAAATAACATAACCCCAAACTTTGTGTGTTAAAACACGATCCAGTTTAGCTCTAATATCTTTTGCCATTGATTCGTCAACTTGCAAACCTTGTTTTAAAACATCATTTATAAATTGATAACGTTTTATGGTTTCCTTTTGCTGTAAGCGTTTTAATTCTGAATGTGACTTCGTAAATGTGCTTCTGATTTCATTACGTTCTAAATTCAAAAAGTTTACATCTTGCGTAATAACCAACCATAATTTATACAATAGTTGATTGGGAAAAGCATGCTGTAGTTTTTTAAAATATTCAGTATCAATAACCGAAGCATTTAGACAAGGTTCATGTGGAATTGTTTTGTATGAAACGATTAATTCTTTTAATTCATCGATTCCTAAACCTTTACGAGAACTTACTAAAGCAATTTTGGTTTTTAGTTTTTCTTCCAAAAAAGGAATATCAAGTGTAATCCCTTTACTTTCCATTCGATCAGACATATTAAT
The DNA here is from genome assembly GCF_020991455.1 of Flavobacterium sp. JAS. Taxonomy (GTDB): domain Bacteria; phylum Bacteroidota; class Bacteroidia; order Flavobacteriales; family Flavobacteriaceae; genus Flavobacterium. The sequence goes on along the minus strand of NZ_JAJMOX010000004.1, from coordinate 86,172 downwards.
GACTAAAATCGTTGGAATTTCAAGGTCTTTTATCTGAGTGTAAATTAGTAGATTTCGTTTCAGATTTTCAACGTCTGTTACAACTACTGCAACATCAGGATATAACTTATCGTTTTTATTCAGCAAAAGTTCAATTACAACACTTTCGTCTATCGAACTGGCATTCAAACTATAAGTTCCAGGTAGATCCAGAATATTAGCTTTAATGTTGTGCGGTAATTTACAGAACCCCATTTTTTTCTCAACAGTGATTCCGGGATAATTCCCAACTTGTTGATTTAAACCAGTAAGTTGATTAAAAACAGAAGTTTTTCCGGTATTTGGATTCCCAATAAGGGCAACATTTATATTTTGAATGCTCATTACAAATTGGTTTTGATAAGTTCAACTTCAATTTCACGAGCAGTTTCAACTCTAATGGCTACGTGCGAACCATTTATATCTATATATAAAGGATCTCCAAAAGGAGCGATTTGAAGTAATTCGACTAAATTGCCCGGCAAACACCCCATCTCTAGTAGTTTTAAAGGAATCAAATCGATATCAAAATCTTTGATAATGGCTTTTTCGCCTTTTTTGAGGGTATGGATTGTATTTTGCAAGCTTATTTAGATTGAATTTAGATTGCAAAAATAGACAATTATTCTTTATTTCAAGGCATTTAACACTTTTGTAAATGCTAAATCTTTCTAAAAATAAGGGATTTTACTCCTGACATAAGAAATTGATGTCTTCAAGCAGACGTTTAATTTCTTCTTTGTTTGTTCCGTCATAAAAACCACGAACGCGTCTTTTTTGGTCTACCAATACAAAATTCTCTGTATGAACCATATCATACAATTGATCTGGGCGACCTAATTTTACAGCTAGATAAGATTTTCTGGCCATAGTATATATTTCTTTTTTATCGCCTGTAACCAAGTTCCATTTACTATCAACAACATGATGTTTTATGGCATATTCTTTAAGAACCGGAATACTGTCAACTTCAGGAAATACAGTATGCGAAAGCAGCATTACTTTAGGATTATTTAAAATTGCTTTTTGAACATCTTCAAGATTGGTTGTCATTTTTGGACAAATTGATCCGCAAGTCGTGAAGAAAAAGTCGGCAACATAAATTTTGCCTTCATAGTTTTTCTGAGTAATCGTATCGCCGTTTTGGTTTACAAATTTAAAATCGGCAATTGTATGGTATTTGCTTTTGTATTGTATTGTACTGTCAACTAATTCAGGATTTACATCGGCAGGATTGTAAATTGGTAACGTTTTTTGTGGCTTTAAAGCCGAATAAAATAAAGATATAGTAACAGCTGAAAATACAATTAGAACAATAAAGAATTTTCGGTATTTGTATAGAAAGGATTTCATAAATGCAATTTGTGCTGCAAAAATACAAAAAGAGGTTTTTAAAAGCTGTAATTATAACGCTTTTTAACAGAGTTTCGTTATGATTTTAAATAGCCACGAATTTCACGAATTTTCACTAATTATCGGATAACGTGATATTTGCAAATTGACATAGCAATTCGCGAAAATTCGTGGCAAACTTTTTCATACTATTTTTTAATTTTCCGAATAGATTTATTCACCAGATACAATCCCATTAAAGTTACTGCAACTCCAACAACTATGGCTTGTGTCATGGTTTCTCCGAAGATGAAAAAAGCCAGAATAATTGCTACAATCGGATTCATGTAAGCATAAATACTGCTAATTTCTGTTGGAAGATGTTGCAGCGTATAGATGAAAGCAATAAAGGTTAAGATTGAACCAATAATTACCAGATAGCCAATTGCCCACCAGGAACTCACTGGAATTTGAATTAATGGAATATTCATTCCTGCTGTTTCGGTAATTCCGAATAGAATAAAACTCGAAAGCAGCATTTGTAAACCTAAACTAAAATACGGATTGAAACTTGCTGCTTTTTTCTTGGTATGTAAAATTCCAAAAGCCCATGTAATTGTAGAAACCACAGACAGAAAAATACCAAATTGAAAATCAGGTCGAAGGAAATCTCCCAAGTGATCCATAAAAATAATACAGATTCCGCCAAAACAGATCAAAAGTCCGGTAACGGCCAATTTTGCAATACGTTCGCCTTTAAAGAAACAAATGATCACAATCCAGATCGGGAAAATAGCACCAATAATAGCGCCCAATCCTGAGCTGATATATTTTACGCCCCAAGTACTCAAACCATTACTGCAACAGAAATTTAAAATTGCCAAAACCAGAATCGTACGCCATTGTTTACCTTTTGGCCAAGGTTCTTTCTTGATGATAAAATAACCAACGTACAAAATTCCGCCCAGAAACTGACGAATAGTAGCCAACTGCAAAGCGGGCATATGTTTTACACCTTCTTTTGAGGCCAACCAGGTTGTTCCCCAAAAAAAGCTCACCCAAAACAAAGCCAGAATCGGTAGTCCGATCGCTTCAACTTTTCCTGAAAAGGCACTCTGTATTCTTGCTCTCACGTTCTTGTTTTTCTTTTAACAAATATTCTAAAAACAATTCCAATTAGAAAGCAAAAGTGTAAGATATATTCATGAAAATTTTTGCTGATATAAATGAGGTATTTTCATTGTAAAAATGTCAGCATATTATTGCAAAATTTTAACATATAATTTCAAATATTAACAATATGTTTGTGTGTATACAAAAAACACAGTCAAAAATGAACAAACAGCTTGCTAAACCCTTATTTTGTGCTTTTTCTGCAATTCTCTCATTTACCGCAGTAAAGGCTCAGGATACAGCTACAAAAGAACCAGGGATTAATGTTTCGTATATGAATACGAAAATTAGCCCAAGCCAGGATTTTTTCCAATACGTAAACGGAACCTGGTTAGATAAAACAGCAATTCCAAGCGACAGAACAACTTGGGGAAGTTTTAACGAATTAATTAAAAAAACAGACAAAGATGCAATGGCAATTTTGAAGGATGCTTCAAAAAATCCAAAGTATAAATCGAATACCGATCAAGGTAAAGCGGTGAATTTGTTTAATACTGTTTTAGATACAGTTGGAAGAAACAAAAGAGGTATTGAACCTTTAAAACCATATTTGAAGAAAATTGATGCTATAAAAAATGTAGCAGATCTTGAAAAGTATTTGGTTGAAATGGAACCTGAAGGAGGAAACGACTTCTTTGGAATTTACATTGGTGCCGATGATAAAAATAGTTCTAAGAACTCTGTAAGTTTAGGCGTGAGCAGATTAGGATTGTCTGATAAAGATTATTACAACTCAGACGATAAAGATTCTAAAGAAAAACGCGCAAAATACGAGCTTCACGTTGCAAGAATGATGCAGTTTATTGGAGAATCTCCGGCAAAAGCAAAACAAAGTGCTGCCGAAATTCTAGCTTTAGAAACTGCTTTGTCAGCTCCAAGATTAGATCGTGTTGAGAGCAGAGACAGCCGTTTACAATATAATCCAATGACAATTGCGGATCTTCAAAAATTGACTCCGGCAATTAATTGGAATGCTTATTTTACTGGTCTTGGCCTGGCAAAATTAGATAGCGTTATTGTAACAGAACCACGTTATATGAAAGCCATACAAACTGTTTTTACTGAAAACAAGGTTGCACAATGGAAAGAATATTTGAAATGGACTTTGTTAAACAGATCAACAACGCAATTAACAACGGATATTGAAGCAGCAAATTTTGATTTTTACAGCAAAACTTTAAGAGGAGCAATCAAACAATTGCCTCGTGAAGAAAATGCTTTGTCTATTGTAAATCGTGGTATTGGTGAAGCTTTGGGTAAATTATATGTTGAGAAAGTATTTCCTGCTGAAGCAAAAACTAAAGCACTTGATATGATTCATAATGTGATTTTGGCGTACCAAAACCGTATTAATAATTTAACCTGGATGTCTGATGCTACAAAAGTAAAAGCAATCGAGAAATTAAATAAAATCACTATTAAAGTAGGATATCCTGATAAATGGAAAGATTATTCGGCTCTTGAAATTAAAGGTGTTGCTGAAGGCGGAAGTTATTTTGAAAACGTACGCAATTTATCAAAATGGAATTTCAAGGAAGATATTGAGAAATTGAAAAAACCGGTGGATAAAACAGAATGGGGAATGTCTCCACAAACTGTAAATGCTTATTACAATCCATCTTACAACGAGATTGTTTTCCCTGCAGCTATTTTACAACCGCCATTTTACAATTACCAAGCGGATGAAGCTGTAAACTATGGTGGAATTGGTGCTGTAATCGGGCATGAGATTTCACATGGTTTTGATGATTCCGGTGCACGTTATAATGCAGAAGGAAATCTTGTAGACTGGTGGACTGCTGATGATTTGAAACAATTTACAGCATTAGGAACTGCTCTTGCAGATCAATACAGTGCTTTAGAGCCATTACCTGGAATTCACGTTGATGGTAAATTTACTTTAGGAGAAAATATTGGTGACTTAGGTGGAATCAATGCTGCTTTTGATGGTTTGCAATTGTATTTAAAAGCACACGGAAGGCCTGCTTTAATTGACGGATTCACTCCTGAGCAACGTTTCTTTATTTCCTGGGCTACGGTTTGGAGAACTAAAACAAGAGATGAAGCTATTAAGAGCCAAGTAAAAACAGATCCGCACTCTCCTGGAATGTACAGAGCTTATGTTCCAATTCAGAATGTTGATGCATTTTATGAAGCTTTCGGAATTAAAAGTGGAGATAAAATGTTTGTAAGTCCAGACAAACGAGTTAAAATCTGGTAATTTAAAATCATAAAAAACGGCGCTAATTTTAGCGCCGTTTTTTGTTATTATCGATTTATCGCTATGAAAATGTCAACTTCTGCATTTTCAGGATTCTGTGCTCCTTCTCCATAAATTTCAAAGTCTGAAGTAAAACTTCTGTTCAAGTCTGAATTCCAAATCTTCATCCATTCCTTATAAACAACACCTTCAGCGAGGTTCCCTTTTGCGGTGAATTTCTCGTAATGAATGCCTTCAATTGTTTTACCCGTCATTTCTTTCGGAATTGAATCTAAACTTTCTACCGCACATCCCAAAAGGGTTGTATAAGGTTTTGTATGATCTTTTTCGTAATCCGTATAAACGAAAATAACATCGTTGCTTACTTTATTCGGAATCTTTTCAGCAATTCCTCCACCTATAAACTTCTTTAAAAGTGCAGGAATATCTTGTCCTGATTGTCCATTTTCGTTAGTAGTTCTAACTGAAATCCCGATGACGTTGAATTTTTGAATATCCATTTTACTTAATTTTTTTGATTTGTATCCAAATTTATAATTAAGTGGTGACAACAGTATGTCAGCAGTAAATCAAAAAAAATAATTTAAAGAGCTATTTTAAATTGCTGTAAATATAAGCTTCGATTGCTTTTAATTCTTCGTCAGACATTGCTTGCGTTACCGGAATATTGGTTTTCATCACCGCAAACTGACTCGGATCTACAATTGGATCTGCGTTTCCTTTAAGGAACGTTACAATATCTCCATTTTTATCTTTATAAATTTTACCAATTTCCTGAATACTCGGCCCAATTACTTTTTGGTCTACCTGATGACACGAAACACAATTTCCTTTTCCTTCAAAAATGTCTTTTCCAAATGCTTCCGGTGTTTTGGCTTTCGCCGATTCTCCTTCTGAATAGGATTCTGTATTGCTTTCGGTTGTTTTTCCAAAAGGTTCCTCATTTTCTTTTTTACAAGATGCTAAAGCTAAAATGGCGGATAAGAATAATATCTTTTTCATTGATTATTTATTTAAGATTACAGCAGCTTCTTTTGCAAAATAAGTGGAGATAATACTCGCTCCTGCACGCTTAATGCAATATAGTTGCTCTATCATAATTTTGTCGTGATCTAACCATCCTCTTTCGGCTGCGGCCTTTACCATAGCGTACTCACCAGATACTTGGTATACGGCAACCGGTACATGAACGGCATTTTTTACTTCACGAACAATGTCTAAATAGGCCATTCCTGGTTTTACCATTACAATGTCAGCGCCTTCTTCAACATCCAATAATGCTTCACGAATTCCTTCGATTCGGTTAGCATAATCCATTTGATACGTCTTTTTGTCTTTCGGAATATTTTGAGAATCTACCGGAGCAGAATCTAATGCATCACGAAATGGTCCATAAAATGCCGAAGCATATTTAGCACTATAACTCATGATTCCTACATTGTGATGTCCGTTTTCTTCTAATGCTTTTCTAATCGCCAAAACGCGCCCATCCATCATATCACTTGGAGCTACAAAATCGGCTCCAGCCTCAGCATGGCTTAAACTCATTCGGGTTAAAGCATCAACCGTTGCGTCATTGATTAATTGACCGTTTTCGATGATTCCGTCATGACCATAAATCGAATACGGATCAAGAGCCACATCTGGCATTACAATCATTCCTGGAACGGCATCTTTTATAGCGCGAATAGTTTGTTGCATTAAACCATCTTTATTCCAGGCTTCAACACCTTTATTGTCTTTTAAGCTATCGCTTACTTTTACGTAAATATTTACCGCCTTAATCCCTAAATCCCAGACTTCTTTTACTTCTTTAATAGTATTGTCTAACGAATGACGGTAAATTCCCGGCATTGACGGAATCGCAACTTTTACGTCTTTTCCTTCCGCAACAAACATTGGAAGCATAAAATCCTGTGGGCTTAAACTGGTTTCACGAACTAACGAACGAATTGATTCATTGGTTCTTAAGCGACGGTTTCTTTGTAATGGGAACATTGTTTTTTTGTTTAAAGTTTCATGTTTCAGGTTTTACACTGAAATTATAAATTGTTTATTGTAAGTTTTTCATCTTTTTGAGAAGACTAAATCCCGTCTATATATTATTTTATGTAATGGAAGCTTGGTAAATTTCTTTAATAGTTTTGCCTAGCTTGGTGTTAAACTCATCATCAGACTGATTGGCAAAAAGACCTTCAGACAATGCTCTTGAAAAACTGGCGATTAGTCCGTGGTTTTGGGCAAGTTTATCATTGGCTTCCTTTTGGGCATATCCACCAGACAATGCCACAACACGCACAACATGTGGATCAGATATAAGATCAGTGTAAAAATCATTCACCGTTGGAATAGACAATTTCAGCATCACCTTTACATCTTTGCCTAATAAACTAAGTTGTTTCTTGATTTCTTCTTTTAGAATTTCTTCCGATTTTTGTTTATCAGAACTATAAATATCTACCTCAGGTTCAATAATTGGTACAAGTCCTTTTGCAAAGATTTGTAAGCCTACTTCAAATTGTTGCTCCACTACTTGTCGAATTCCTTCGGCATTTGCCTCTTTAATGACAGAGCGCATTTTAGTTCCAAAAACATTTCGTTCTACAGCTCTTGTCAGTAATTCGTCCAAATTTGAAATAGGTTTCATCAACTGCACACCATTTACAAGATCAGCAAGTCCTTTGTCAACCTTTAAAAAAGGGACAATATTTTTTTTCTCCCATAAATAATCAGCAGTCCATTGTCCGTCAATTTTGCGATCCATAGTATTTTCAAATAAAATAGCTCCAAGGATATATTCACTGTCAAACGAAGGACTTTTAATAATTCTGGTTCTCATTTCATGTACAAGTGTGTACATTTCTTCATCATTTGTATAGGTGCTTTCCTCAACTCCATATTGCGATAAGGCTTTTGGCGTACTGCCACCACTTTGATCTAATGCAGCGATAAATCCTTTTCCGGAATGCATGCGATTTAATTGTGCCGTGTTCATCTCTCTCTTTTCCATAATACTTTAAATTTAGATTTTAGACTGAAGATTTTGGATTACTATAACTATTTACAAGCCTGTTTTTTGATTTACCTTCTCATAAACTTCTTTTACTTTATTTGGAGGATCAAAACGATATCCTATACTGAATTTCAAAGTTGATATATTATCATTCAATCGGGCTTCGGCATCACCGTTCTGAGCGAAACTAACGGTGTTTAAACTCGCAAAAGCAAAAAGATGATCTGTATTGTAGGCAAGCTTTAAATGAAAGTCTAATTGAAGCAAAGCTGAGGTTACTTTATCAATGTCATTAATTCCTGCTCCAAGCGCAATTCCAGAACCTATTAAGAATCGATCACTAATCACAAAATTGTAAAAATAGGAGGGAGCTATTGAAAAAACATAAAAGTCACCATTTGATGAATTGGGAACATCGTTTAAATTAAGATTCGTGTAGTAAAATGAAAAACTCGGAATAAAACTTCCTGAGCTTTTGGTTTGCCATTCGTTCTGATTTACTAATGTTTTATACGAGAATTTGTCGTTAAAAATATACGAGGTAGATCCGCCAATTTTTGTGGTACGCATTCGAGGAAAAGCGGCCTGAATGTTTTCGTCACTAACATAAAACCCTTTTTGATTGATAAAAGTGAAAGATTGCATCCACTTTTTATAATAAAAACGAGTATTAAAACTAAAAAGCTTAGAGTCTGAATTGTCTTTGTTTTGACTAAAGAATTTCGGTGAAAAACCAAAACTTATATCAGCAAACTGATAGCTCAAACTTACACCAAGCTGCTCTCTTCGATTTGGAGTTAATGCAAGGTATTTTTTCTTTCCTTCAGAATCAAAACCAATCTGAAAACTATTTGAAGTGTCTAAATAGTAAACACTAGTAGTGATTTTATCATCATAAGATTTAAAATAGGGGTTATGAAGCGTATCATTTTGGGCAAAACACCCAAAAACACTTCCCAAAAACACTATATAAATCAGTTTTAGATTCATTTTTTTAATTTTTAGAAACACCTCTAAATTTACAATTTAATTGTATGTCTCTATGGGTAAAATTAATATTGAGTTGAATAGATTAAATCCAGTCAACAGGATTCTCTAATACATTTATCAATTTTTCTTCAATGCTTCCTGCTTCTGCATGATGATCGTAAACCCATTGCACGTGTGGCGGTAAACTCATCAAAATACTTTCAATTCTTCCGTTGGTTCTCAAACCGAATAAAGTGCCTTTGTCATGAACCAAATTAAACTCAACATAACGACCACGGCGGATTTCCTGCCAATTTCTGTTTTCTGGAGTATATTCCAGATCTTTTCTTCTTTCCACAATCGGAACGTATGCTTCCAGGAAACTATTACCAACTTCAGTTACGAAATTGTACCAGTCTTCCATTGACATTTGTTCATTTGCTTTGCAATAATCAAAGAACAAACCGCCAATTCCGCGGGCTTCGTTTCTGTGTGCATTCCAGAAATAAGTATCACATTGTTTTTTATATTTTGGATAAAATTCCGGATTGTGTTTGTCACAAGCTGTTTTACAGGTTTGGTGAAAGTGTTTTGCATCTTCCTCAAACAAATAATAAGGCGTTAAATCCTGTCCGCCGCCAAACCATTGCTCGATTACTTTTCCAGCGTCATCATACATTTCAAAATATCGCCAATTAGCGTGCACAGTAGGAACCATCGGGTTTTTAGGATGTAAAACCAAACTTAATCCGCAGGCAAAAAAATCGGCTTCGCCAACGCCAAACATCTTTTGCATTGCTTCCGGTAATTTTCCGTGAACGGCCGAAATATTTACTCCGCCTTTCTCGAAAACGCCACCGTTTTCAATAATGCGTGTTCTTCCTCCACCGCCTTCAGGGCGTTTCCATAAATCCTCACGAAATTTTGCCGTTCCGTCAACAGTTTCTAATCCAGCGCAAATCTGGTCTTGTAACTTTTGTATGTAAGCGTAAAATTTATCTTTCATTTGTATTGTATTCTGATTTGAGTAATCCAAAATAAACAACATCTTCTAATGTTCCGTCGCTGCTTTTGAACTCTTCTCTCAATATTCCTTCTTGTTTAAAGTTATGTTTCAAAGCAACTTGCTGACTTGCTTTATTGATTTTTGAAGTACAGATAAAAACCTTGTTCATTTTCAAAGTGTTGAAACAAAAGTTCAGTGTTTCTGAAACCAATTTTGAGGTAATTCCTTTTCCTTGAAAATCTTCATCAACAAAATAACCTAATTCACATTTTGCTTTTTGGTTATCAATGCTTTTAATGCACAAGTAACCAATTAATATATTGGTTTTTATATCTCTAGGGTAAAAAAAGTATCCTTCTTTATGATTTTCCTTATCTTGGTTAAAAGCAATAAATTGCCTTGTTTTTTCGAGATCCAGGCAATGTGAAAGCGTTACTGGGAAAGTTTTTTCAATGTGGCTTTTATTCTTTTCGATGAGGTAGTAAAACTCTTCAGGAAGAATACTGTTAATCGTTTCTGTTTTCCAATCTGTAAAACCCATCTTTTTATTTGTTTTTCGCCGAAGCAATTTTAGTATTTATTCCAAAGGAGAAAACTTTGCTTTCCTGCTGTATGTATTGGTAAATAGCAAGTGCTTTTCCTAAAAAATCAAATTGTTTTTCTTGTGATAAACCAACTAGAATATCTGCAAATTGCTCCTGTTGGTTCCAATCTAAATGGCATCTTTGAAGTAGAATAATTAATTCTTCTTCGGGTATTTCAATTGTTCGTTGCAGACTTAAACCAAAATTTTTAAGTTGTTCATCTATAAGACTCGTGTCTTCAGCATTCCAAAATTTAGGCACAAAAATAAGTGCATGTAAAGTTCGGAGAGTATTCTCAATTCTGATGCTTTCTTCGTCTCTTAGGCCTTTGTTGAGCATGATCTTTAAAGTTTTCAATTGCAGTCACAGTTTTCAGTTTTGAAGTGAGACTGAAAACTGCAACTGAATACTAAATATGCTAGTTTCCGTATTCCTTAACCGCGTCAATAAACGCTTTAGCGTGATCTACAGGGATATTTGGTAAAATTCCATGACCTAAATTTACAATATATTTATCTTTTCCGAATTCGTCGATCATTTCGTGAACCATTTTCTTGATGGTAGGAATTGGAGAAAGTAATCTTGATGGATCGAAATTTCCTTGTAAAGTGATGTTTCCACCAGACAAATAACGAGCATTTCTAGCCGAGCATGTCCAGTCTACACCAAGTGCAGAGGCTTTACTTTTACCCATTTCGCCAAGAGCAAACCAACATCCTTTTCCGAAAACAATAACCGGTGTAACTTCAGCTAAAGCATCAATAATTTGGTTGATGTATTTCCATGAAAATTCCTGATAATCAACAGGAGAAAGCATTCCTCCCCAAGAATCAAAAATCTGAACGGCATCAACTCCCGATTTCACTTTTTCTTTTAAGTATAAAATGGTAGTATCTGTAATTTTTTGTAATAATGTATGTGCTGCAACAGGGTTTGAGAAACAGAATCCTTTTGCGGTATCAAAGCTTTTAGAACCTTTTCCTTCAACTGCATAGCAGAAAATTGTCCAAGGCGAACCGGCGAAACCAATTAATGGCACTTCGTCGTTCAGCATTTCTTTAGTCAATTTAATAGCGTCAAAAACATAGCCTAAAGTTTCATTCACATCTGGAACATAAACTTGATTTACCTGTTCCATTGTACGAATTGGGTCCGGAATAATTGGTCCCAAATTGTCTTTCAATTCTACGTGAATACCCATAGCGCGAGGAACTACCAGAATATCTGAAAATAAAATCGCAGCATCCGGAGCAATTCTGCGGATTGGTTGAACCGTAATTTCGGCAGCCAATTCCGGAGTTTCACATCTTGTGAAAAAATCATATTTGTCACGTAAAGCTCTAAATTCAGGTAAATATCTTCCGGCCTGACGCATCATCCATACTGGCGGACGTTGAACAGTTTCTCCTTTTAGTGCTTTTAAAAATAGGTCGTTTTTTAACATTTTTTTGTTGCTTTAGGCTTTAAGCATTAGGCTTTAAGCTTGTTTAACTATAATTTTTTTGCTTATGGCTTATTGCCTAAAGCGTATTGCTATTTATATTCTTGTAAAACATCTTCAATTACATCTTCAACCGTTGGCTGATCTGCAATAATGATGTTTTTTGTGATTTTTTCTAAAGCTTCTGCAGTGGTTTCACCAATACAAAAGCAGGTTTCTTTCTTGATAGTATTCTCTTTTAAATAACTTTCAACGCCAGAGGGACTGAAAAACAGAATAGCATCAACGGCTGTTTTTATTTTCTGAGGTGTTAATGACGTATCGTAAACCTGAATTTCATTGAATTTTATATCCGCTTCTTTTAAAGCTTTTGGTAACGTTTCTCTGCGAAGGTTTCCGCTGAAAAAAGTAAAGCTTTCACTGCGGTAAATCAAAGTGATAATTTCTGCTAAATCAGATGCATAACCCGTATAAGCCACAACATTGAATCCGCTTTCTGATAAAAGAATTTTTGTTTTTAAACCAACACAAAATACATTTTTACTTTTTAGTTGTTCAGATTTTGGATCAGATAAAACACTGTGAACAGCATTCTGACTTGTGAAAATCAAATTTTCGTTGAGGTCTTTTAATTCGAAAGGTTTATTTTGAGTTTGAATGAAATCTGTTTCCGTAACGTTCAAATTAGCATTTTCTAATGCTTGTTTTTGTTCGCCCGATAGCTTTTTTGTAGATAATATTTGAATTGATTTTGCCATTATTTTTTTAGAGATTCTTTAATAGATGCCATTAATTCGGCTCCGCCATTGTTTATAATTTCCTGAGCGGCAAAGAATCCTAGTTTTTTCCATTCTGAAATGTCAACTGTTTTTTCAATTTCCAGCTTTTGCTTTCCATCCACAGAAAGTAAAACACCTTGAAAATGTAAAGTGTCTTCATCTTCATTATATTTTACCAAAGCCCCGATTGGCGCGGTACAACCGCCTTCCAGCGTTCTTAAAAACTGACGTTCAATATATGTACAAATTTCAGTTTCAATATGGTTTAATTGCGAAAGCGCATCCAGCGTATAATTGTCATTTTCCATTGCCACAACAAGCATTGCTCCTTGTGCCGGCGCGGGAATCATCCAATCTAAATCTATAAAATTTCCTGGTTTTAGGTTAATACGCTCCAATCCTGCAGCAGCAAAAACAGCTCCGTCCCAGTTATTGTCTTGTAATTTTTGCATACGAGTGTTTACGTTTCCACGTAAATCAACTACAGTATGATTAGGGTATTTATTGAACCATTGTGCCTGGCGACGTAAACTTCCGGTCGCAATAGTACTTGGATTCGTAAAATCGGGATTTCCTTTATGTACCAAAATATCAAGAACATTTGCTCTTTCTAAAACTGCTGCCTGAACAATTCCTTTTGGTAAAGCTGTCGGAACATCTTTCATGGAATGTACTGCGATATCACAATCGCCATTAATCATGGCAATGTCTAAGGTTTTCGTAAAAATTCCAGTGATGCCAAGTTCGTATAGTGGTTTGTCAAGAATGATATCACCTTGTGATTTTACTGCAACAATTGAGGTTTTATACCCTAAATCGTTAAGTTTTTTTTCGACAGTATGTGCTTGCCAAAGTGCCAATTCGCTATCGCGAGTTCCAATTCTAATTGTTTTTTCCGCCATTATGTTGAATTTCACCTTATAAGTTATATAAGATAATTTAAGCAGTTTGGATAAAAAACTTAAATGAACTTATATAACTTATATGGTTTAAAATTTATTTAAGATGCTTTTATTTTGAAGACTTTTTCGATCCATTCGATGCTTTCATCAACCATGGTGTCGTCGTCTTTTAAGTGATTGGCAAAATGAGTAGTGATTTTCTGGATGATTCTGTTGCTGATGATTTCAGCCTGAGCTTCATTAAAATCAGCAATTTTTCGGCTTTGAAAATCTAATTCAGAAGCTTTAATCTCATTCAGTTTTTCTTTCAAAGCATTTATAGTTGGGGCAAATTTTCTTCCTTTAGTCCAGGTAACAAATTCTTCCTTAACTTCTTCAATAATTGCTTCGGCTGCCGGAATGTGTAATTTTCTGTTTTCTAAAGTTTCATCTGTCAATTGAGACAAATAATCCATGTGAATCAACGTTACACCTTCTAATTCCTCAACGTTTTCATTCACGTTTTTCGGAATAGACAAATCTAAAATCAATAAAGGCTTCTTAAGATTCAAAATTGCTTTGTCAACTGTTGGGTTTTGAGCGCCTGTAGCAACTACAACAACATCGGCTTTTTGAAGTTCTAAATGAAGTTCCGAATAATCTTTAACAATCAAATTTAGTTTTCCGGCTAATTTCTCAGCTTTATCCTTAGTTCGGTTGATTAAAGTAATATGTTCGTTTTTGGTATGTTTTACAAGATTCTCGCAAGTATTTCTTCCGATTTTTCCTGTTCCGAAAAGTAGAATGTTTTTATTTCCGATATCTTCTACATTCTTAATAATATATTGTACAGATGCAAAAGAAACCGAAGTCGCTCCAGAACTGATTTCTGTTTCGTTTTTGATCTTTTTACTCGCCTGAATTACTGCGTTTACTAGTCTTTCTAAGAAAGCATTCGCTAAATTCATAGATTTAGAATGAGCAAAGCAGGTTTTAATTTGAGATATAATTTCAAAGTCGCCTAAGATCTGACTGTCTAAACCAGTTCCTACGCGAAACATGTGATTAATGGCTTCCTGATTTTTATAAACGAATCCTACTTTCTGAAAAGCATCCACAGATCCGTTGCTATTATCGCAAATTAGCTTTATTAATTGAAAAGGGTGTTCGGCAAAACCGTAGATTTCGGTTCTGTTACAAGTCGAAGTAACAATTAGACTTTCTATTCCTTCTGTTTTAGCTTGTTCCAGTAAACGCGTTTTGGCAACTGCATCCAAACTAAATTGACCTCTGACCTCAGCATCAGCTTTTTTATAACTCAGACCAACTGAATAAAAATATAGGTGTTTCGGTACGTTATTGTTTTCCATAAATTCACTTTCATAAAAGTGCAACAAAATTATCATTATACTGTTTACAAAAGTAACGCTCAAAGTACTATTTGTGTCGCTACATGTTTTTTTGTTTCTAAACGACTGTTTTTATGCAAAAAGCATTATTTTTGTAGCAAAATCAAGTTGTTAGAATCTGTTTGTTTAGAGTCATTCTAAATAACATTTCACTTTTGCTTTGATTTTTATCTAAAAAAAATATCGCTATGAGTTCTCAGGAAATTATAAAAATTGAAGACGACTTTACGCTAATCCGCTTTCAAAACGATAGTTCAGAGCCTTTTTTTGGACAGCATGAAGTTGGTAGTGGTCTGATACAGTTTCACTTCGGGATAAAAGGGAATGCTAAATTTTTATTCAATCAAGGTAGTTATGCTTTAGATTTGAAAGAAGAAAAATCATTGCTTTTGTACAATCCACAGAAAGAATTACCGCTCAATTTAGAGTTGGCTCCAAATTCGTGGGTGATTTCAGTAATTGTTTCGATCAAGAAATTTCACGCGTTGTTTTCTGCGGAAGCAGATTATATCACTTTCTTAAGTCCGGACAATAAGGACAAAAAGTATTATAACGAAGGGAATATTAGTCCGTCGATGGCAATTGTTTTGAGTCAACTGTTTCATTATAACTTACATCCGTCCATAAAAAACCTTTATTATAAAGGAAAAGGATATGAATTGTTGAGTTTGTATTTTAATAGAACCGAAGACCCAAACGCAGAACAATGTCCGTTTTTGATTGATGAAGATAATGTTTTGAAGATCAGAAAAGCCAAAGAAATTATCATCGCAAATATGGCTGAACCGCCTGGATTACAAGAGTTGGCAGATGAAATTGGTTTGAATTTGAAGAAACTCAAAATGGGTTTCAAACAAATCTATGGCGACACAGTTTACGGTTTTCTATTTGATTATAAAATGGATTTCGCCCGAAAACTTCTTGACAGCGGATCTTATAATGTAAACGAAGTAGGGCTGAAAATTGGTTACAGCACCGGAAGTCATTTTATCGCGGCATTCAAGAAGAAGTTTGCTACGACTCCTAAAAAATATCTGATGTCGATTAATACGAATGTATAGTTTGCCACGAATTTCACGAATTTGCACCAATTAATTATCTGCGAAAATCTGTTAAACCCGTTAAATCAGTGTGCCAATATCTAGAAATCAATTTTCGATATTCAACAATAAATAAAAAGTAACATTTATCATATTTCTAAAAAGTAACAAGCAATACTTTTGACGAAATTTTTAAAAACAAATTAAATGCTTAAAGCCTCGAGCTTAAAGCCTAAAGCAAAGAATAAATGAAAGGCGTATTATTAGTAAACTTAGGATCTCCAGAAAGTCCTGAACCAAAAGATGTAAAACCGTATTTAGACGAATTTTTAATGGATAAATACGTAATTGATGTTCCGTATTTGTTAAGAGCCTTTTTAGTTCGTGGTATTATTTTAAGAAAAAGACCGGAAGAATCAGCGCACGCTTACGCGAAAATTTGGTGGGAAGAAGGTTCTCCGTTAGTGGTTCTTTCTGAAAGAATGCAAAAGAAAGTACAACCTTTAGTAAATGTTCCAGTTGCTTTGGCAATGCGCTACGGAAGTATGACTATTGAAAAAGGACTTCAGGAATTACACGATAAAGGTGTTACTGAAGTATTGCTTTTTCCTTTATATCCGCAATATGCGATGGCTTCTACTTTGACTATTTTGGTTAAAGTCGAAGAAATCCGTAAAAAGAAATTTCCACAAATGACTTTTACAGATGTTCCGGCGTTTTATAATAAACCGGATTATATCAAGAATTTAGCAGATTCAATTCAGAAACATTTAATTGGATTTGATTATGATCATTTATTATTTTCATACCACGGAATCCCGGAACGCCATATTCGCAAAACCGATGTAACGAAATCACATTGTAAAATTGACGGTTCTTGTTGTAACACACCTTCGCCTGCGCACGATTTTTGTTACCGTCACCAATGTTACGAAACTACAAGACAAGTCGTTAAATTATTAGGACTTCCTGAAGATAAATACAGCCTTACTTTTCAATCTCGTTTAGCGGGAGACAAATGGTTAGAGCCTTATACTGATGTTGAAATCGACAAAATGCCTGGAAAAGGAATCAAGAATTTAGCCGTTGTAACACCAGCTTTTGTATCTGATTGTTTAGAAACTTTAGAAGAAATCGCGATGCGCGCCAAAGAAGATTTCGAAGCAAAAGGAGGTGAGAATTTCTTAGCAATTCCGTGTTTGAATGATGATGATGCATGGTGTCAGACTGTAAGTAACTGGATTAACGATTGGGCTAAATAATAATACGTTTATATAAATGAATAAGATTAAATACTTTTCGGTTTTGTTTTTCGCCTTGGCGATTTTAGTTGGATGTAAAAAAAGAGACACTTTCGCCAATAATAGTTTTTTTGATAAAACATTTAATTGGACCATTTCAATTCCAGATGATTACGAAAAAGTGAATCATGATGAAAAAGGTAATATTAAAGGAGATTCGACTTTAGTTAAAAAGACACATTCTATAGTTGCTTTTAAAAGAGATGCAGCGAATTATTTTTCAGCAAATTACGAAGATTATTCCGGTGATATTCGTTCTGTCGATCTAAAGATGAAGTTAAAAGATTTTCTTCTTTTAAAAGATATTGGCCGTATTTATCCAAAAGGTAAAATGGGAGATTACGTAGTAGGTGCAGAGAGTATTTCAGGTTTGGAATTTAGAAAATCTCAAATTACAGTAACTGAAGAAGGAAAAACGGTTGCGACAATACTGATTTTTTCAAGAACTTTTAACGATAAAATCTTCGTTGCTTCAATCGTATACGAAAATGAAGATTATGGGAAAGCTATGACCGATCTTTTTGTACAATCTACATTCAAAAAATAAATGGAATATTACAACTACTTAAAATCATTGCATCTTATTTTTGTAATTACTTGGTTTGCAGGTTTGTTTTATATTGTGCGCTTATTTGTGTACCAAATTGAAGCCAACGAAAAGCCTTCTCCTGAAAAGGAAATTTTACAAGCGCAATACAAAATAATGGCCTACCGTTTGTGGTATATTATTACTTGGCCTTCAGCAATTTTAGCCAGTATTTTTGCTTTTTGGATGTTGTTTTTTACAGATTTAGGAAACGCCTGGCTCAAAATGCCCTGGATGCACGTTAAGTTGTGTTTTGTTTTCTTACTGTATTTGTATCATCTAAAATGCCATCAAATATTCAAACAATTGCAAAATGATGAGGTAAAATATTCCAACAATTTCATGCGTTTATGGAATGAAGGAGCTACAATTATATTATTTGCCGTTGTGTTTTTAGTAATCCTAAAAAGTGCCATCAACTGGATTTTCGGCGTAATCGGAATTATTTTATTCTCGGTTTTAATAATGTTAGGCTTTAGATTTTACAAACGAATTCGCGAAAGAAAATAGTTTTTTTAGTTTCAAGTTTCAGGTTTCCAATCGCGACGAAACCTGAAACTTGAAACCTGAAACAAACAAAACAAAAACTATGTTTAACAACTTCAAAATGTCGATGCTTTCTCTTCGTGTTAGGATATTCCTTTCGATGATTGTATTGATTGTTGTGGCATCTTTTTTATTGGCTTCCATATCGATTATTCAGTTTAAGAATGAAGCCAAAGAATATCATCAGGAACGTCTCGAACGAAAAGAAAATGCAGTAAAGGAACATATCAATTATGTGCTTTCTACTACAACATATCCTTTAAAAACGGCCAATTTAGATTTGATTTTTAAAGATAAAATCCACGAATTAGCGCAGATTCATAAAATCGAAATCAATATTTATAGCCTTGACGGAAAACTACTAAAATCATCCAAAGAATCTTTTGCGGTTGATAAAGTAGCGCCGCCGGTTCCGGATTATATCTTGAAATTAGTGCGTTCTTCAATTGAAAAGCGTTTTGTAGATATTAAAACCATCGATGGAGTCAAAAATAGATCTTCGTATAGTTTAATTAAAGACGAAAAATTCAAACCACTTGGGATTTTGAATCTTCCGTATTTAGAAGACGACGGTTATTATGACAACGAGTTGAATACTTTCCTGATTCGATTAAGTCAGGTATATTCGTTTATGTTGGTTGTGGCTTTTGCATTAGCCTATTTCCTTTCGACATATATCACAAAATCACTGAAAACCATTTCAGACAGATTGGAAGAAACCAATTTAGATCAGAAAAACGAGAAAATCGTATTAGAAGCCAATAGTAAAGAAGTTAACTTCCTGATAAAGGCTTATAACGGAATGGTGGATAAATTAGAAACCAGCGCCATAAAACTAGCCCAAAGTGAACGTGAAGAAGCCTGGCGTGAAATGGCGAAACAAGTAGCACACGAAATTAAAAATCCGCTTACGCCGATGAGGTTAACGGTTCAGAGTTTTCAACGAAAGTTTGACCCGACAGCTCCGGACGTAAAGCAGAAATTAAACGATTACTCTGAAACTCTAATTCAGCAAATTGATACGATGACGGCAGTAGCTTCGGCATTTTCGAATTTTGCATCGATGCCGGCACAACAGAACGAAACCTTAAATGTGGTTGAGGTTGTGGAGCTTGCTTTGGATATTTTCAACGAAGATTATATTGTTTTCGAAAGTGAAGAAGAAGAAATCATTTCAAAAATGGATCGTACGCAACTGATTCGTGTCATTACCAATTTGGTTAAAAATGCAACTCAGGCGATTCCGGAAAGTCAATTTCACAAATCAATCGTGGTTAAGGTAAAACGTAGGAATAACAATGTTGAAATTGCGGTAAAAGACAACGGAATTGGAATACAAAAACAAGATATCAGTAGAATATTCGAACCAAAATTCACCACTAAAACCAGTGGAATGGGACTTGGTCTCGGAATTATAAAAAACATTATAGAAAATTACAAAGGAACAATTACCTTTGAATCAACTTACGGAAAAGGAACCACTTTTAGAGTTTCTTTACCTATCACAAACTCATAAAACCAGCGTCATGAACTACGAAAATCTTTTAATTTCAATTGAAGAAAAAATTGCAACCGTAACCATTAATCGTCCTACAAAATTAAATGCTTTAAACAAAGCTACGATCAGCGACTTGAGTAAAGCAGTTAAATTATTAAGTAAAAATGATGATGTTCGTGTTATTATAATCACTGGAAGCGGCGAAAAAGCATTTGTTGCCGGAGCCGATATTTCGGAATTTGCAAATTATACTATTGTCGAAGGCGCACAATTAGCTGCTGAAGGACAAGAAAGCTTATTTGATTTTATCGAAAATTTAAAGAAACCCGTAATTGCTGCCGTAAATGGTTTCGCTTTAGGCGGAGGATTAGAATTGGCAATGGCATGTCATTTTAGAGTAGCATCAGATAATGCAAAAATGGGATTGCCGGAAGTAACTCTAGGATTGATTCCGGGTTACGGAGGAACACAGCGTTTGCCGCAATTAGTAGGGAAAGGCCGTGCAATGGAAATGATTATGACTGCGGCGATGATTTCTGCCGATGAAGCAAAACAATACGGTTTGGTAAATCATGTTGTGCCTCAGGCTGAACTTCTTGAATTTGCAAACGGAATTGCTCAAAAAATCATTAAAAACGCTCCTTTTGCAATAAGTAAAGCGATAAAAGCAATTAATGCCAATTATACTGACGGTAAAAATGGTTTTGATACCGAGATAAAATCATTCGGAAAATGTTTCGGAACTCAGGATTTTAAAGAAGGAACAACTGCATTTTTAGAAAAAAGAAAAGCAGAGTTTACAGGAAAATAAATTTTCTTAACCACAAAGTTCGCAAGGAATTACGGTAGGTTCGCAAAGTTTTTTAAATTTCCTTGTGTCCTTTGCGTAAATCTTAGCGAACTTTGCGGTTAAATAATATACAAAGGTTTTAAAAACTTAGAACCTTAGCATCTCAGAACCTTAGCATCTAAAAAAATGTACGAACCAATATTTGCTCTTTTTTGCGAACGCGTTAAAGAAAGCATTCAAGCTGGCACTTTTGCCAAATTAACCCTGGCGAAAACCATGGGCGATACCGAGATCAAGAACATTTATTTCCGTTTAGTTTTAAACGAAGATAATACCTATTCGATTTCGTTAACAACACGTTATAAAACCGAAGAAATAGAAAGTATTCATACTTTAGATGAAGCTTTAATGGTTTTAGGAACTTATATTAAAAATCCGTTTTTGACGGCACTTTTGTTTACGACTGATAATGATATAACATTCAAAGTAAATAAAAAGAACGCTGGAAGTATCATTGAACAGGAACCGACTTTTAAGAATGCATCTCCGGTAATGCTTGAAATGATAGAGAAGGGGATAGTTTAGTAATTTTAATTTTTAGGAGCTAATCCCGCACCCGAGCCTGAAAGTGCGAACTGGCGAAGCAATCCGTTACAAACGAAGTTCACTGAACTCCAAATTAAAATAAATGCACAGTGAAGTAATCTTTTATGGCGAACCCCGCCACAAAAGGATTTTCACTTCTATCGGGGCTATGGAGTTGGTTTCAAAAGAATGTTTATCGCCGAGTTTGTCATTTCGACGTAAGGAGAAATCCTCGCAAGTAACTCCGCAACAACAATCCAATCTTTGTCGAGCTTCTCGTGAGGATTTCTCCTTACGTCGAAATGACAATATTGTGTTATTTTCGACGGATTAAATCTTCCTAAATCAAAAAAAGTAAAATCTTCGTGTTCCTCTGCGGAAAGTCTCTGGTGAATCTTTGCGGAATAACTAGCTAAACCAACTTCACAAACAAATTAGAGGCAATCTTATTAGATATAGACAATTCTCTACCATCAACTTTAATTTTTACCGATAAATCGAAGCTTTCTTTAGACAAAAACTCGATTTTAGAACCCAAAGCAATTTCTTGTTTGTCCAGATACTTGAGGAATTCTGATGAAGTGTCTTTCACACCAACGCAAACGCCGGTTTGATGTTCTGTTAATTCAGAAAGTAAGTGTTTTTCGATTTTAACGATTCTTCCATTTGCATCCGGAATTGGATCTCCATGCGGATCTTCGGTAGGATTTCCAAGAAAATCATCCAGACGGTTAATCAATTGTTCTGATTTGATATGTTCTAATTGCTCAGCAATATCGTGAACTTCATCCCAGCTAAAATTCAGTTTTTCAACCAAAAACACTTCCCATAAACGATGCTTTCTAACAATCATTTTAGCCGCTAGTTTGCCGTTTTCAGTCAAAGAAACACCTTGGTATTTTTTATAATTCACCAAATCTTTTTCCGATAGCTTTTTAAGCATATCCGTAACGGATGAAGCTTTGGTTTCCATCATTTCGGCAATAGCATTGGTGCTCACTTCAGCGTCATTCGATGCCGTAAGGTGATATATTGATTTTAGATAATTTTCTTCTGAGAAAGTCATTTTTTTTATTTTTGAGGCTCAAAGCTACAAAGTCACAAAGGTTCAGAGTTTTCAAACCTTTGTCGCTTTGCACCTCTGAACCTTTGCCCCTCTAAAAGAGCCTTTATTTAACAATCAACAAAGGTATTGAAATTTTATGTCTCAATTTGTCTACTGTTGTACCAAACAAAATATCTTTTAAGCCAGTGTGGCCATGAGTTCCCATTACTAAAATATCAAAATTACCACGGTTGATAATCTTCGGAATCACATTGTTAGCTTTTCCAAAACCAAGTTCGGTTTCGATTTTGAAGCCCTTCTGCGAAAGCATATTCTTATATTCTAATAATAATTTTTCGTCGATTGTAGTTTCATGGTCTTCAATATTCTCTCCGTAGACTAATGCACCAACAGTTTCAACAATGTGAATTAAGGTGTATTGCGCGTCTATTCCGCCAAGTTCTAAGGCATTATTTAGTGCAGCTTCATCGGCTTTAGAAAAGTCTACAGAAATCGCTATATTTTTCTTGCTGTAGCTCTCCTTTGGTGTGTATTGTAATTTTAAATGATGAGGTGAGTGGTTTTCGATATTCGATTTTGCTCTTGCTATAAAAGGTTTTGCAATGATGTATAACAGTAAAGCAAGGAAGCTAAAAGCAAGCGGAACAACTGTCAGCCAAAGCACAGTTGGATTACTTGAGTTTTCTAACCAGGAACTGATTTCATCATAAACCAATTTGGCATTAAGAGAAACAATGATCGAAGCAATTATCCAGGCCACAATTTGAGTGGTTCGCGAGATATGAAACCCTTTCATTTTGGTTTTATCACTCACAAAATGAATCAGCGGGATAATCGCGAAACCTAATTGTAAACTCAAAATAACCTGACTCAGGATTAAAAGTTTTCCCGTAACGCTTTCTCCATAAATTAAAATCACAATAACCGCCGGAACAATGGCAATTAAACGTGTGATAATACGACGAACCCAAGGCTGAATACGTAAATTCAGATAACCTTCCATCACGATTTGTCCGGCTAAAGTTCCTGTTACTGTCGAACTTTGCCCGGCAGCGATCAAAGCAACCGCAAATAATATCGGTGCCCATTTAGTTCCTAATAAAGGTTCGAGAAATTTATGAGCATCCTGAATTTCGGCAACTTCGAACATTCCATTTTTGTAAAATGTGGCTGCAGCCAAAATTAAAATAGCAGCGTTTACAAAAAAGGCTAAGTTTAAAGCAATTGTCGAATCGATAAAGTTGTATTTCAAGGCTTGTTTGATTCCCGCGGGAGTTCTGTCGAATTTGCGGGTTTGCACCAAAGAGGAATGCAAATACAAGTTGTGTGGCATTACCGTAGCACCAATAATCCCGATTGCGATGTATAAAGCGGCAGAACTTGGAATTGACGGAACCAAACCGTAAATCACTTTGTCCAGTTCTGGTTCAGCAAAAATCATTTCGAAAATGAAAGAAAATCCAATGATAGCAACCAAAACTATAATAAAAGCTTCCATTTTTCGGATACCTTTATTAATTAAAAACAATAGTAAGAAAGTATCTAAAACGGTAATCAAAACACCTTCAATTAATGGAATATCAAAAAGTAAATTGATTCCAATTGCCATTCCCAGAACTTCGGCCAAATCACAAGCCGCGATGGCAATTTCGGCCAAAAAGTATAGAATGTAGTTGATAAATCTCGAGTATGTTTCTCGTGAGGCTTGCGCCAAATCACGTTGCGTTACGATTCCGAGTCTTGCGCTTAAGCTTTGAAGCAGCAAAGCCATTAAGTTGCTCATTAATAAAACCCAAAGCAATGAATACCCAAACTGACTACCTCCGGCAATGTCTGTCGCCCAGTTTCCCGGGTCCATATAACCTACGCTTACTAAATATGCCGGGCCTAAAAAGGCTAATATTTTTCTGAATCCTGTTTTTTTATGCTGTGTCGCAACCGATTGATGAACTTCTTCTAAGGATTTACCCATTGTAAAAATGTTGTTTTAGCAAATATATACAAAAATCATATTCGCGTAACAATATTTTTAGGCTTGTCTAAAACTTAAATGTTAGAATTTAAACATTTCGGGCATAATCCTGATAACGTAAAGTTTATATCGTTGACTTTATAATTGTGCGGAAGGATGTAACTCGGCTTCACATTTTCGAGACAAGTTACCTCCAAACATTTTTCACAACTAAAGTGAGCATGATTATGAATGTGTACCCGTTGTGCATTATGATGGCATTTTGCATACTTTACCGTTCCGTCAAGATTGACAATTTTATGCACAATATCGTCATTTACTAAGCGATCTAAGATTCTGTAAATCGTGACGCGATCGCATAAATCTCCTATTTGTTTTTGAATTTCGGTGTGTGACAATGCGGTCTTAGATTTTCCAAAAATCTCTAAAACGGCCGTCTTTGCTGCGGTATTACGTGTTGTTTTCATTTTTATCTAAGATTAAAAAAATAAACGCAACAATGTTGCAATTGATTTTTATGTGTATATTTGCAACAAAATTGCATTAAGCAAATGTACAGAAAATGAAGAAAACTACAACATCTATTTACGATATTTTAGGAATCTCGAGCGCCACCGTTTGTTTGGTGCATTGTTTGGTTTTTCCGCTTTTAACGATTCTGCCTTTAGGGTTGAGTCATAATCCTTTTATCGATTTGTTTTTTGCTTCGATTGGGCTTTTTGCCATTTTTAAAATTATAAATAAATCAAATCTTTTAGTGGCAAGTATTCTTATTGTTTCAATGTCTTTGATTTGGATTAGTGTTTTGAGTGAATTTTTTCTGGACATTCATCTCGATCTAATCTTCATTGGAGGCATTGGGATGATCATTGGGCATCTTTTAAATTATATATCACACAAAAAAAAGCATCATTAAAACAGTATAGTTATGACAGAGCAAAAACATTTTGAAGTTATAATCGTTGGCGGAAGCTATAGCGGACTTTCGGCCGCAATGAGTTTAGGTCGTTCTTTACGACAAGTTTTGGTTATTGATAGTGGTTTGTCTTGTAACAGACAAACACCGCATTCTCATAATTTCATCACGCACGATGGTGAAAAACCCGCTGTTATTTCGGCGAAAGCCAAACTACAAGTTGACTTTTATACTACAGTTCAGTTTTATAACGGATTAGCAATAAGCGCTAGTAAAACCGAAAACGGATTTGAAATTAAAACGGAATCAGGATTAGCTTTTACTTCAAGAAAAGTATTGTTTGCCACTGGAGTAAAAGACTTGCTTCCGGATATAAAAGGTTTTGCAGGATGCTGGGGAATTTCAGTATTGCATTGCCCATATTGTCATGGATATGAAGTTAAAAAGGAGAAAACAGCGATTATTGCCAATGGAGAAATGGGATTTGAATTTGCTAAGCTAATTTCTAATTGGACAAAAGATTTAAGATTACTCACCAACGGAAAATTGACTTTATCAAGTGAAGAGGTTCAGATTTTAAACCAACATAAAATTGAGATTATTGAAGATGAAATTGATTCTCTTGAACATGAAAACGGGAATATTCAGAATATTGTCTTCAAAAATCAATCGAAAATTAGCATAAAAGCGATTTATGCCAGACCTCCTTTTGAGCAGCATTGCCATTTACCGGAAACTTTAGGCTGTGAATTGACCCAACAAGGTTTGATAAAAGTCGATGCTTTTCAGAAAACCAATATTCCAGGAGTTTTCGCGAGTGGCGATAGTGTTATTCAGGCAAGATCTGTTGCAATGGCAGTTTCTTCGGGTTCTTTTGCCGGAGCATCTATTAATAAAGAACTTATTGAGGAGTCTTTTGCTTAGTTATTTTTTACCGCAAAGAGCACAAAGTTTTTTTATCAGCGAGGTTTTGTAAAAACAGAAAGTTTGCAAAGCTTTGTGCTGATTTAGCTTTGTGAATTTTGTGTTTTCTATGCGTAGTAAAATTAAATTTTAGCGCCTCCAGCGGTTAAACGGTATAGTGCATTAATCTTAATTCAATACCTGAAACGTTCATCGTTTCTATGAGTTTAAAAAAATATAACATATTGTATTAAATACAGTTAAATTTTTTTAAGCTCATAATCTATATTTGTCAAATTTAATTTTTAGTTTTGCCTAAATTTAATTTTATAATAATGAAAAAACTATTTTTGATATTGCTTTTGTTTGTTTTACAATTCTCGTTTGCGCAGGAAACCAATTCTGTATCCGGATTTATATCCGGCGAAGGGCAGAAATTGGAGTTAGCAAACGTTCATTTAACAGGAACAAAATATAAAACAGTTACAGATAGTTTAGGATACTATAATTTAGAAAATGTTGTAGTTGGAAATTATACAATTCAAGTGACCTCGACTGGATTCAAATCTATAAATCGGAGAATTTCAGTTGTTGAAGGACAAGCTTTAAATTTGGATTTTGAACTGGAAGACAATGAAAACCTCCTTAACGAAGTAGTGGTTTCGGGAACTTTAAAACCCGTAAAACGATTAGAAAGTGCTGTTCCGGTTGAGGTTTATTCACCGGTTTTCTTCAAGAAAAATCCAACTCCAAGTATTTACGAAGCGCTTCAAAATATCAATGGCGTTCGGCCTCAGCTTAATTGTGGCGTTTGTAACACGGGAGATATTCATATTAATGGTTTAGAAGGGCCTTATACTTTGGTTTTAATTGATGGAATGCCAATTGTAAGTAGTCTTTCGACAGTTTATGGTTTATCCGGAATTCCGAATTCATTGGTAGAGCGAATTGAAATCGTAAAAGGTCCGGCTTCTTCGTTATACGGAAGTGAGGCAGTTGGCGGTTTAATCAACATTATTACTAAAAACCCAACGAATGCGCCATTGTTTTCGGCAGATGTGTTTACAACAACTTACTTAGAAACCAATGTCGATTTGGGAATGAAATTTAATCCGACAAAGAAATCGACGACGCTTTTAGGAATTAATTACTTTGACTACAATCAGGTTATCGATAAAGACAAAGACAACTTTACGGATGTGACTTTGTCTAAGAGAATTTCTGTTTTTAATAAATGGAGTTTTTTGCGAAATGATAATCGCTTGTTTACGATCGCAGCACGCGGAATGTATGAAGATCGTTGGGGCGGAGATGTGCGTTGGGAGAAAAAATACCGTGGCGGCGACGAAATTTACGGCGAAAGTATTTATACTAAAAGAGGGGAATTGATTGGAAGTTATCAGTTGCCTTTTGAAGAAAAATTGATGCTTTCGTTTTCCGGAAATGTGCATTATCAAGATAGCCGTTACGGAACAACATCGTTTATTGCCAATCAGAAAATTGGGTTTTTGCAATTGACCTGGGATAAAAAGATTGGTCGAAATGATTTCCTTGCGGGAATTGCTAATCGATATTCGTATTATGACGATAATACCACGGCTACTAAGGAAGCAGAAAGTACGTGGTTACCCGGAATTTTTGTGCAGGACGAAATTACGCTTTCGCCAAAAAGCCTGGTTTTGTTAGGAATGCGATATGATTACAACTCTATTCACGGTTCTATTTTTACACCAAGAGTTGCGTATCGATGGAAGAAAAGTGACAACACTATTTTTAGATTCAACGCGGGAACTGGTTTTCGTGTCGTGAACTTGTTTACCGAAGATCATGCTGCGCTTACCGGTTCTAGAGACGTTGTGCTGAAAAGTAATCTGAAACCGGAACAATCAATAAATGCAAATCTGAATTATATCCAGAAAATAAATTTTGGAAACGGAACTTTTATCGGAATTGAAACTACTGCTTTTTATACTCGATTCAGTAATAAAATCATTTCTGATTATGAAACTGATCCAAATAAAATCATCTACGATAACATTAACGGATATGCGATAAGCCAGGGAATCAGTACCAATATTGATGTTAATTTTCCAACTGGATTAAAAATGATTTTGGGAGCAACTATTTTAGATAACAAAAATGTAGAAAACGGAGTTTCGGAAAGACCATTTTTAACTGAAAATTTCACGGCTACGTGGAGCGTTTCGTATAAAATAGAACCTTGGAATTTATTACTTGATTATACAGGAAATGTTTACAGCCCAATGAATTTGCCTTTGCTAAGCGAATACGATCCAAGAAGTCCGAAATCGCCTTGGTATAGCATACAGAATATTCAATTTACTTTTACGGGCTGGAAGAATTTTGAACTTTATGGCGGAATCAAAAATTTACTCAACTTTACACCAAAGCAGAATAATCCGTTTTTGATTTCGAGAACCAATGATCCTTTTGATAAAAATGTGCAAACTTCAGATGGAACCGCAGTCGGTATTCATGGTAAAGTAGTTCCAAAAGGACAAATAGTAGATACACTGGATAATCCGTATGGTTTGACTTTTGACACGACTTATGTTTACGGACAAAACCAAACAATCCGCGGATTTTTTGGATTGCGATATACTTTGAGGTAAAATTGTATGCTGCAGATTAAAAAGATTTTTTCGCCACGAATTATCTCGAATTTAATTTGTGTAAATTAGTGAAATTCGTGGCAAACCATCTTTTAAAATAATCCTTTTAATCTGTGAATCAAGATAGCTATCGGGAGTGGTTAAAAAATAAAAAGAAATGAAAAAGCTAGCATTAATTATCTTCTTTCTTGGAATAACTTCAACGGGATTCTGTCAACTACAAAGCAGATCTTTTGAGACGATTGATAGTTTGCAGCAAATTCAAAAGCGAAAAACAGTCGTTTTTATCCATACTGATTGGTGTCAGTTTTGCCAAAGAATGAAAAATACAACATTCAAAAATCAGGGAATTATCGAGAGTTTGAATTCCAATTTCTATTTTATTGATTTCAATGCCGAGGAAAAACAAAACATTTCTTTTAACAATCAGGTTTTTAAATATCAGCCTTCAGGAAACAATGTTGGCGTTCATGAACTGGCTTTGCAATTAGGAACCATGAATAACCAAATTGTTTATCCGGTTTTATGTGTTTTGAATGAGAAAAACGAAATCATTTTGCAATACAATAATTATCTCAATGCAACCGATTTTAAAGTGCTTTTAGAAAAATTGGAAGAATAAAATTTCTTATTTTTGAGGATGGCTTCTTCACAAATAAAACATTTCAACTACATTTTTACCGGAACGGGCTTAGCAGCTTTGATGACCATTTACAAAATGGTTTTGTCTGGAAAGTTTGCTGATAAGTCAGTTTTACTTTTAGATGAAAATCAAAAGAAAACTAACGACAGAACATGGTGTTTTTGGGCTGAAGAAGAAACAATCTGGAATTCTATTATCTCCAAAAGATGGGATTCTGCTTTATTTGCCAGTAAAGATTTTAAACGTGATTTGGCGTTGAAGCCTTATCAATACAATCAAATTCGAAGTTTAGACTTTTATAATTTTGTTTTTGAAGCGCTTTCTAAACATTCAAATATTACGTTTCTAAAGGAAAAAGTAACGGATATTAATGAACTCGAAACGCATGTTTTTGTTGGAACAGAAGAGAACAGATATACTTGCGATCATTTATTCAACAGTATTTATACCAAAGCTTTTGTTTTAAGCCAGACTAAATATCCGGTTTTGCAACAACATTTTGTAGGTTGGTTTGTGAAAACTGAAAAGGAAGTCTTCAGCCCTGAAGAAGCTACTTTCATGGATTTTTCGGTAGAGCAAAAAGGGAATACCCGTTTCATGTATGTTTTGCCTACTTCTAAAACCGAAGCTTTGGTCGAATATACTTTGTTTTCTGAAAAGCTTCTTCCAAAAGAAGAATACGAAAAGGAGATTCAGCTTTACTTAGAAAGACTAGGAATACAGAAATTTGAAATTCAGGAAAAGGAGCAGGGAAGTATCCCAATGACGTCTTATCTTTTTTGGAAAAAGAACACCAAAAGAGTCTTGAATATTGGAACCGCAGGCGGATGGACAAAAGCAAGTACAGGGTTTACATTTAGAAATTCCGATAAAAAAACATCTGAATTAGTAGAATTTCTTCAGAAAGATACTTTTAAAATGTATTCTTTTTATCAGAAAAGCAGATTTTGGTTTTATGATTTACTGCTTTTGGATATTTTGTATAGACATAACGAATTGGGAAGTGCTATTTTCTCTTCTCTATTCAGAAAAGGAAATCCAGCTTTAATCTTTAAGTTTCTGGATGAAGAAACTACTTTAATTGAGGATTTTAGAGTGATTTTAAAATGCCCTAAAATTCCATTTATCAAAGCTTTGTTTCGAGTAATATTGAGATAAAAAGTTTTTTTCACGCAGATTTTACAGATTTGTTCGGATCTGTTTTATTTATTGAAACTTAAATAAAATCTGTGTTAATCCGCTTAAATCGGTACAATCTGCGTGCAATTTTCTCAAACTCTTGAAGCTTTTATATGCGCTTTGATAAGGGAAAATTCTATTATCGTAAAAAATAGTGGATACCTTTAAAATCTAAATTTGTCTGTATAAAAATGTCTTATGTTTTTGTTTTAAGAACTTCTAGAGGTGATTGAAAAGTCATTTAACATCTAGATTTGCCGATTGAAAACAATGTAAATCTAGTGTAATCGTCGATTTACGATAATGAATTAATGAGCAGATTTATGGGAGTTACCAAACACTTAAATTTTGATTTAGAAACAAAAGCAATAGGAAAAATTTGTAAAGCACTCGGGCATCCAACGCGAATTGAGATTATGACCCTTTTATGGAAAAGAAATAATAGAACTTGTGGTGAAATCGTTGAGTTAATTCCGTTGGCACAATCAACAATATCAAAGCATTTACTGGAGTTAAAAAAAGCAAATTTGGTAAATATTGAAAACATCGGAAAGAAAACGATCTATTCTATTGAAGTTGATAATATTCAAATACTTAAAAAATATTTGACCAGTTACCTTTCGACAATCGAAATTCCAGAACAAAGTAAGTCAACCGTTTCAGAAACTAAACACAAATTGATAGGAAGAAAAAACCATTTGAAACAATACAATTATCAATTTCCGGATAGAAGAATAAAACAAGCTCTTTAGTTATTGAGAATTCTATTTATTAAAATAGTAAAAGGACATAATTTTAGACTATTATGTTCTATTTAAAAGCTTTTATGGTACTATAATAAAACTTTATACTTCAAATTAAGTAGTTGCGAGTAAACTTTGTAACTTTGCAGTTCGAAAGTAAAATTTAAAAAATAAAAATATGTATCCAGAAGAAATGGTAAAACCAATGCAAGCAGAACTTACTGCTGCAGGTTTTCAAGATTTACATAGTGCCGAAGCTGTAGAGAATGCTATCAAAGCCGAAGGTACCACTTTAGTTGTTGTAAACTCTGTTTGTGGCTGTGCTGCAAGAAATGCACGTCCGGGAGCAAAAATGAGTTTAGAAGGAGCTAAAAAACCAGATCACTTAATCACTGTTTTTGCAGGTGTTGACAAAGAAGCTGTTGATGCTGCAAGACAACACATGTTTCCTTTTCCTCCATCATCGCCATCTATGGCTTTGTTCAAAAACGGAGAATTGGTTCACATGTTAGAGCGTCACCACATCGAAGGTCGTCCAGCGGAACTAATTGCTGAGAACTTGCAAGATGCGTTTAATGAATTCTGCTAATTAGGTTCAAAGAAGCAAAGGTACAGAGGTACAAAGATTAAAAAAGCACTATGAAAATAGTGCTTTTTTGTTTTTACTTTAGTTTGTTATTAAAGCCTTTGAACCTTTGTCACTCTGAACCTTTGAACCTCAAAAAAGACTAATTCCACCCTCCGCCAAGTGCTTTATACAATTGGATCATTGAGGTTAATTGTTTTTGAGTTAATTGAGAAAGACTAAGTTGCGCTTCAAACAAAGATCTTTGTGCATCGAGAACTTCCAGATACGAAACGTAACCATTGTAATATCTGGCGTTTGATAAATCGTAATTGGTTTGAGCAGCTACAACTTGTTTGTTTCTTGCGATCCATTCTTCTTTATACATCGCAACGTTTTGAAGTGAATTTTCTACTTCAGAAATTGCTATTAAATAAGTTTTTTGGAAGTTTAGTTTGCGCTCTTCGGCAATTTGACGATTGACTTCAACACGACGTTTGTTTTTTCCGAAATTGAAAATTGGACCCGTTACTCCGGCACCAACGTTTTGCAAATAAGAAGCATCGTTAAATAAATCTGCTACCATAATACTTGTAAAACCGGCAAGCGCTGCGATATTAAAAGACGGATAACGCATGGCTTGAGCAACACCAATTCTTTCGTTTGCTGATCGGTACAAAAGCTCAGTGGCTTTTACATCAGGTCGATTTTCAAGCAAAGCTGACGGAACTGAAGTTGGAAAAGTCGTTAGAATCAATAATTCGCTATTGGTTTTTCCTCTTTCTATAGGTTGGGGAACTTGTCCGATTAAAATAGAAATCGAATTTTCGAGTGCGGTAATTTGCCTTTTAATAGCCGGAATATTAGCCTCGGCAATTGCTACTTGCTGTTCGATTTGAACTTTATCTAATTCGGCAACATAACCACTTTTAAAACGTTCGTTTATAATGTCGTATGCCTTTTGTCTGGTTTCTAATGTATGAATGGTTATTTCTAACTGATTGTCAAAATCTCGCAATTCAAAATACGAAGTGGCAATATTACTGACAATGTTTGAAAGCACCACTTTTCGGGCTTCATCTGTTGCCAAAAGTTCGTTTTGAAGTGCTTTATTCTGATGGCGGTATTTCCCCCAAAAGTCTAATTCCCATGACATATTTGCAAATGCAGAATTTGGCTGTGCAAACGTTTCGGCACTATTTATTTGTCCAGAATATTGAAATGCAGGATATAAATCGGCTTTAGCAATTCCCAGATTAGCACGTGCCTGCTCTAATCGCGCAATAGCGATCTTTAAATCGAAGTTGTTTTGAAGCCCTTTTTCTATTAATCCAATTAAAACAGGATCATTAAATATCGTTGACCATTTTATGGTTCGTACCGTATTTGTTGTGTCAGTAGTATGATCTCCATGCAGAAAACTTTCCTGTTTAGGTTGTTCGGGTTGCACGTATTTTGGTCCAACCATACATCCAAAAGGAAAAATGGCTATCAAAAGTACTGCTAAGACTAATTTTAGATTTTTCATGGTTCCTCCTTTTTAGTTTCATCAATTTCCTCTGAAGGTTTTTTCCCAAAACTTTCAATAAATACAAATAACACCGGAATCAAACATACTCCTAAAATGGTGGCGACGAGCATACCGCTAAAAACGGTTAATCCCATAACTTTTCTGGCTTGTGCTCCGGCTCCACTTGCTGTTAAAAGCGGTACAACTCCGAGGATAAAAGCAAAAGCAGTCATTAAGATAGGACGAAAACGAAGTTTGGCAGCGTATAAAGCAGCTTCTTTAACCGGCATTCCTTTTTCATATTGTTCTTTGGCAAATTCTACAATCAAAATGGCGTTTTTGGCGGCGAGACCAATAAGCATTACGAGACCAATTTGGGCAAAGACATTATTAACATAATCCGGACTAAAGAATCGACAAATGTATAATCCTAAGAAGGCTCCAAAAACGGCAAAAGGCGTTCCTAGTAGTACACTAAAAGGAAGTTTCCAACTTTCATATTGTGCGGCAAGAATTAAAAATACAAAAAGTAAAGCCATTAAGAACACTGTGTTTCCTTTTCCTTCGGCTTGCTTTTCCTGATAACTCATATTTGCCCATTCGTAACTCATTGCTGCTGGCAAAGTTTTTTCGGCAGTTTCCTGTAAAGCATTCATGGCTTGCGCCGAAGTAAATCCAGGAGCGGGTGTTCCTCCAATTTCTGCAGCCCGATACAGATTAAATCGGGTTGTAAATTCGGGTCCGCTTTCTTTTCGAATAGTAGCAATACTCGAAATCGGAATCATTTTGTTGCTTTTACTTCGAACAAAAATCTTATTAATGTCTTCGGGATTTACCGTAAAACTCGGATCTGCCTGAAGTAATACAATGTATTGACGTCCAAATTTGTTAAACTCATTAATGTATTGACCTCCCAAACTGGCACCAATAGCGAGATTTACATCTGATAAGGAAAGGCCAAGTTCTGTGACTTTTTCCCGATCGATATCTAAACTAATTTGTGGCACATTAGGATTAAAGGTTGTTCGGATGGTTCCTATTTCGGGTTGCTTTTTGGCTTCGGCCATAAAGCGTTGTGCGTTTTCGAAAAGATACTGAGGCGTATTTCCTTCTTTGTCCTGAAGCATCATCGAGAATCCGGCGGCGTTACCAATTCCGGTAATTGGCGGAGGGCCAAAAGCAAAGACGGTAGCTTCGGGAATTCCAAAAACTACTTTCCCGTTTACTTCCTTTAGAATCTGATAAACATCTTGTTTGCGTTCTTTCCATTCTTTCAAAGCAACAAAGAAAAATCCATTATTGGTTGCCACCGAGTTTTTAATCAAACTAAATCCGGCAACAGAAGTATAATATTCAACTCCATCATTTTTAGCTAAAATATGCTCGATTTTCTGGATGACTTTGTTGGTTCTTTCCAATGACGAAGCACCAGGCAATTCAATATTCACAAACATGTAACCCTGATCTTCTTCGGGAACGAATCCACCCGGAATTTTTCCTCCTAAGAGAATAATAGCTCCAATCAGAATTCCGATAAAAATAAAACTTCGTGCCATTTTCTTGATTAAATAACCTGAGAAACCGGTGTATTTATCTGTAAAAATTGAAAATTTTCGATTAAAAGCGGCAAAGAATTTCCCGAGCCAGCCTTTTGCTTCCTGATTCGGTTTCAATAACAACGAACATAAAGCGGGACTTAAAGTTAAGGCGCTTAAAGCGGAGAATATTACCGAGATGGCGATCGTAATGGCAAATTGCTGATAGAGTCGTCCCGTAATTCCGGGTGTTAAGGCAACCGGAATAAATACGGCTGTAAGTACAATCGCAATGGCAATTACGGGACCTGAAACTTCTTTCATCGCTTGGTTTGTGGCTTCTTTTGGTGACATGCCTTGCTCGATATGATGCATTACGGCCTCAACGACGACAATTGCATCATCGACAACAATACCAATGGCGAGTACTAATCCTAAAAGCGAAAGTACGTTTACCGAAAAGCCTAATAATGGGAAAAGCATGAAAACTCCAATTAAAGAAACAGGAACGGTTACTAATGGAATCAGCGTTGCGCGCCAGTTTTGCAAAAAGATAAAAACTACTATAATTACCAGTATAATGGCTTCGAATAGTGTGTGCATGATTTCGTTAATTCCTTCAGAAATAGCTAAAGTTGTATCTAATGAAACACTATATTTTAAATCCTGAGGAAAACGTTTGCTTAATTGTGCGATGGTTTTTTTGACATTATCAGCAACTTCCAAAGCATTAGAACCCGGCATTTGTTTAATCCCGATGGTTCCTGCCGGACTTCCGTTTAGTCTTGCAACTGAAGCATAACTTTCGGTTCCTAAAGTTACGGTTCCAACATCTTTCAAGCGAACTTGTTGGTTGTTGATGTTTGATTTTAGAATGATATTTTCAAAATCTTCTGGATTTACGAGGCGATCTTTTAGGGTTACATTATACGTAAACTCGTTGTTGTCTGTTGCGGGTGGTGCTCCGAATTTTCCTCCGGGCGAAATCGCATTTTGTTCTTTAATCGCCTGAATAATATCGGGAACCGTAAGATTGTATTTGGACATGATATCGGGCTTGACCCAAATTCGCATTGCATAATTACTTCCTCCATAGAGCGTAACTTCTCCAACTCCTTTAATACGGGCCAATGCATCGACAATATTGATGTTGGCATAATTGGTCAGGAAGTTATTATCGAATGTTTTGTCGGGAGAGTACAAAGATATAATCAGCAAAGGCATCGAAAGTGACTTTTTGGTCGTAACCCCCGTAGTTTTAACATCGTTTGGGAGTTTATTGGTTGCTTCGTTTACTCTGTTTTGGGTAAGCATTGTGGCAATATCCAAATCAGTTCCCATATCAAATGTAATATTAAGTGTCATACTTCCGTCACCGGTATTGGTCGATTGCATGTAGAGCATGTTTTCAACCCCGTTTACCTTTTGTTCGATTGGTGTAGCAACAGCTTGTTCCACATTTAAAGCGTTTGCACCTCTATAACTGGTTGAAACTTGTACGAGAGGTGGAGCAATTTCGGGATATTGCGCAATAGGAGTTCCGAGTATAGAAAGTCCTCCAATAATAACGATAAATACAGATAGCACGATGGCGACTATCGGTCTTCTTACAAAAAAATTATCCATAATTTAGTCGTTTTGAGATGATGCAATCTGTTTTTTATCGGCTACATAAGGAACTGGGGCGACAGTTGATCCGGGCTGAATAAACTGATTACCAATTATGGCTACTTTTTCATTAGGTTTTAATCCTTTTGTAATAATCCAGTCAACACCTGTTTTCTGACCCACTTCGACCATTCGGTTTTGAATCGTGTTTTTATCATCAATTATAGAAACCTGAAAAAGTCCCTGAATTTCAGTAACAGCTTTTTGGGGAATTACGATTGCATTTTTTGCTGTACGGATAAGAACGCGAACTTTTCCAAATTGTCCTGAGCGTAAAGTTCCGTCAGGATTTGGAAATTGAGCTTCAATTGTTACGGTTCCGGTTGTGGGGTCTATCTTAGTATCAGAAAAATTAAGAGTCCCTTTTTGAGGATGAATACTTCCGTCGGATAATATTAATTGAAGATCTGTGATTTTTTCACCTTGTTTAGTGCTTTTCTGGTATTTTAGAAAATCAGATTCACTCACTGTAAATTGTACGCGTACTTTTTCCAGTTTCGAAACCATGTTTAATTTTGAAGCATTGCCTATTTTGGTGATATAATCTCCTAATCTTGCATTCGAAAGTCCGATGACGCCATCTATTGGCGATTTTATATTGCAATAACCTCTTTCTATTTCTTGATTTTTTAAACTTGCCTGCATACTGGCATAATTAGACCTTGCAGCTTTGTCTTTCGCAACAGCGGCATCTAATTCTCTTTTACTTACAGCATTCATATCGGCAAGCGGACGAATTCTTTTTAATTCTTCATTAGCATTTACTAAACTACTTTGAGCTACAGCAACTTGTCCGCGCGCCTGCTCGACTTTCGTTTCATATTCCAATGGATCAATGGTATAAAGTAGTTGTCCTTTTTTGACTTTTTGACCTTCTTTAAAATACACTCCGGTCAATATTCCGTCTACTCGGGCGATTAACTCAATGTCTAAATCTCCAAAAGTCTGTCCCGCAAAGTCTTTATAGATAGGGACATCTTCAGTTTTAACCACAACAAAAGGTGCCTGTATGGGTGGAGGTGCTTGCTTTTGTTCTTTTTTGCAGGAAATAAAAATTGTCAAAATTAAGATAAGGGGAAGGAGGAATTTTGGTAGTTTTAAAGCATTCATAAGCATAAATGTTAAAATTAGTTAACATAAATATACTGAATTTTTGTAACAGTCTGTTAAACAGGTATTGTTTTTTGACTTTGTAAGGTTTTATTGTTGTTTTAAGCGATGTAGGTTCAGTTTTAACCATTCTCGTGAATTTGTGAGAGATAAAGTAATATTAGATTCATTTTCTTACATAATTAACAGAGTTTAACTTTTGTCTGCTTTGAAATTGAATATAAAGGCTTACCTTTGCGCCCGAATTCACTAGGAAAATAGAATTCACTACATATTTATTTCTCAACTTAAATTAGTTTATAGCATGCAACTGTACAACACTTTAAGCGCAGAAGAAAGAGCCATCATGATAGATGATGCCGGTAAACAAC
Source organism: Flavobacterium sp. JAS (assembly GCF_020991455.1). GTDB lineage: Bacteria > Bacteroidota > Bacteroidia > Flavobacteriales > Flavobacteriaceae > Flavobacterium. Next base: position 48,186 of record NZ_JAJMOX010000004.1, on the reverse strand, counting down.
GACTAACGTTGTCTTTCTATGCGTATGCCAAAATTCAAGATCCCAAAAAATTTCGCGATGATTTATTTTTAGCCTGGAATAAGCTCGATGCTTTAGGCCGAATTTATGTTGCCACCGAAGGAATAAATGCTCAAATGAGTATTCCTGAAGAAAATCTGGAGGTTTTTAGAGCAACTCTTGAAGTTTATGATTTCATGAAAGGCATACGATTGAATGAAGCTGTAGAACATGATGATCATTCATTTTTAAAATTAACCATTAAAGTTCGTGATAAAATCGTTGCCGACGGTCTTAACGACGAAACTTTTGATGTTACCAACATAGGCGTTCACTTGAAAGCCAAGGAATTCAACGAAATTCTTGACAATCCAAATACTATTGTAGTTGATTTTAGAAATCATTACGAAAGTGAAGTCGGACATTTTAAAGGTGCAATTACTCCGGATGTTGAAACTTTTAGAGAAAGTTTACCGATCATCAATGATCAGCTTCAAAATCACAAAGAAGATAAAAACCTTGTTATGTATTGCACCGGAGGAATTCGTTGTGAGAAAGCAAGTGCATATTTTAAACACCAAGGTTTTAAAAATGTTTATCAATTAGAAGGCGGAATTATCAATTACGCCAAACAAATTGAAGCTGAAGGTTTAGAAAGTAAATTCATCGGAAAAAACTTTGTGTTTGATAATCGTCTTGGCGAAAGAATCACGGATGATATTATCTCGCAATGTCACCAATGCGGAAAACCATGTGACAATCATACCAATTGTGAAAATGATGGTTGCCATTTGTTGTTTATTCAATGTGATGAATGTAAAGCTGCAATGGAAAACTGCTGTTCTACAGAATGTCTTGAAATTGTTCACATGCCTTTAGTTGACCAAGTTCGTTTGAGAACCGGAAAACAAGTTGGAAATAAAGTTTTCAGAAAAGGAAAATCTGAAAATTTAAGATTCAAACATTCAGGAGAATTACCAAATACTGCTTTAGCTACTTCCGAAAAACCTGCAGATATTCGCCAGAAAATAAAAGTAAAAAAAGTACTTCTTGGAAAAGCAGAACATTATTATGTGAAAGCACAAGTTGGGCAATTTACTATTGAAAACCAAGAGTTAACCATTGGTGATAAAATCTTAATTTCGGGACCAACTACAGGTAATCAGGAATTGGTTTTAGATAAGATGGTTGTCGACGGAGCTGAAACCACTACAGCTAAAATTGGAGATAAAGTTACTTTTGAGGTTCCATTTAGAATTAGGTTGTCAGATAAATTATATAAAATTTTAGGATAATTCATCTAAAAATATATTATAAAAAGCCTATTTTGTGTTAAACAAAATGGGCTTTTTTTATTTAACAACCCTTTAGTTTTAATCGTTAAAAAGCAAACTAAAAAAAGTACTATCTTTACCGATCAAACGTTTATGAACTTAAGTTGCTTTTTTGCAACACTACATATATAATTATGGCATGTACAAGTTGTTCAACCTCAGATGGTGGCGCACCAAAAGGTTGTAAAAATAATGGGACTTGCGGCACCGATAGCTGCAATAAATTGACGGTTTTTGACTGGCTCGCGAACATGAGTCCGTCCAATGGAGAGGCAATTTTTGATTGTGTTGAGGTTCGTTTTAAAAACGGACGTAAGGAATTTTTTAGAAATTCAGAGAAATTAACTTTAAGTATTGGTGATATTGTAGCAACTGTTGCATCACCAGGACATGATATTGGAATTGTTACTTTGACAGGAGAATTGGTAAAAATTCAAATGAAGAAAAAAGGTGTTAATCACGAAAGTAACGAAGTTCCTAAAATTTACCGAAAAGCATCTCAAAAAGATATCGATATCTGGTCTGTAGCACGTGATCGTGAAGAACCAATGAAAGTTCGTGCGCGTGAATTAGCAATTCAGCATAAATTGGAAATGAAAATTTCTGATATTGAATTTCAGGGAGACGGATCAAAAGCGACTTTTTACTACACCGCAAATGACAGAGTCGATTTTAGACTTTTAATTAAAGATTTCGCAAAAGAATTTAGCACAAGAGTAGAGATGAAACAAGTTGGTTTTCGTCAGGAAGCTGCTCGTTTAGGCGGAATTGGTTCTTGCGGACGTGAACTTTGCTGTTCGACCTGGTTGACAGATTTTAGAAGTGTCAATACATCGGCTGCGCGTTACCAACAGCTTTCGCTAAATCCTCAAAAACTTGCCGGACAATGTGGTAAATTAAAGTGTTGCTTGAATTATGAGCTAGACACTTACATGGATGCGCTGAAAGATTTTCCGGATTATGACACTAAATTAGTGACCGAAAAAGGAGATGCAGTATGTCAAAAACAAGATATTTTTAAAGGATTAATGTGGTTTGCTTACACGAATAACTTCGCAAACTGGCATGTTTTGAAAATTGACCAGGTAAAAGAAATTATTGCCGAAAATAAGTTGAAAAACAAAGTTTCTTCATTAGAAGATTTTGCAATTGAAATTACTTCAGAGCCTGAAAAGGACTTTAATAATGCAATGGGTCAGGAGAGCTTAACTCGTTTTGATCAGCCAAAAAGAAAGAAAAAACCAAATCGCAAACGCAAACCAAATGGAGAAGCAGCGGTTGTGGCAACTCCGGCTAAACCACAGGGAAATCAAAATCCAAATAAACCTGCAGGAGGAAATCCGAACAAAGGAAATAAGCCGAATAATAATAAGCCAAATCAATCGAATAAAGCTAATAATTCGAATGATAACAAACCGGCTGAACCTAGAAAACCTATAATTATTACTAAAAATGAGAATAAAAAATAGCGGAATTCTTCTTTTGGTAGCGATTCTTCTTTTTTCTTGTGACAAAAAAAGAGTCTTCGATCAGTACAAATCTGTTGGAAGTGCATGGCACAAAGACAGCGTTGTAAGCTTCGATCTACCAGTTTTGGATTCTACAAAAAGGTACAATTTATTTGTAAATTTGAGAGACAATAACAATTATCCGTTCAATAATTTGTTTTTAATTGTTGCTATAGAAACGCCAAGTGGTTTCACAAAAGTAGATACTTTAGAATACCAAATGGCAAATCCGGACGGGACCTTATTAGGAAACGGTTTTACAGATATCAAAGAGAGTAAACTGTTTTATAAAGAAGATGTAAAGTTTAGAGGGAAATACAAAGTACACATCAAACAAGCTGTTAGAGAATCAGGAAAAATCCCTGGAGTTCAGGCTCTTGATGGTATTACAGACGTTGGTTTTAGAATAGAACAAAAAGATTAGAAAATAGTTATGGCTGCTAAAAAAAACAATCAATCAAATAGCGTTAAAGATATTAATTACTATAAAAAGAAGTTCTGGAGAGTTTTTGCCTACACTTTATTAGGCATACTGGCTTTCTTTTTATTTGCCTCTTGGGGATTATTTGGTTCAATGCCTTCTTTTGAAGATTTAGAGAATCCGGATTCCAATTTGGCTACCGAAATTATTTCGTCAGACGGAGTAGTTATTGGTAAGTATTTCAAAACAAACAGGTCTCAATTGAAGTATTCGGATTTACCAAAAAATCTGGTAGATGCTTTGGTTGCTACAGAGGATGCCCGCTTTTATGAACATTCAGGAATCGACGGACGTGGGACTTTACGTGCTGCTTTTTCTTTGGGAACCAATGGAGGTGCGAGTACTTTAACACAGCAATTGGCAAAACAGTTATTTCATCGTGGAGGATCTAGCTTTTTACCCTTTAGAATAGTTCAAAAGATAAAAGAATGGATTATTGCCATTCGTCTGGAAAGACAATATACCAAAAATGAGATTTTAGCAATGTATTGCAACGTTTATGATTTCGGAAATTATGCTGTTGGGGTAAGTTCGGCAGCTCAAACTTATTTTTCCAAAGAACCTAAAGATTTAACTATAGACGAATCGGCAATATTGGTTGGAATGTTTAATAACTCCTCTCTTTATAATCCGTTGCGCAATCCTGAAGGTGTTAAAAACCGTCGTGATGTGGTGTTGAGTCAAATGGTAAAAGCCAAGATGATTACAGAATCTCAAAGAGAAAAGTACAAAGCAATGCCAGTTGCCTTAAAATTCAAATTGGAAAGTCACCGCGAAGGAACGGCAACATATTTCAGAGAATATCTTCGTGATTACATGAAAAAATGGGTTTCTGAAAACAAAAAACCAGACGGTTCAGATTATGATATCTACAAAGATGGATTGAAAATTTATACCACAATCGATTCAAGAATGCAATTGCATGCTGAAGAAGCGGTTTCTGAGCACATGAAAAATTTACAACAACAATTTTTCATCGAACAGAAAAACAATAAAAATGCACCATTCGTAAATATCACTCAGGCAGAAACTGATAAACTTATGATGCAAGCCATGAAAAACTCAACACGTTGGGCAATCATGAAAGACCTGGATAAAAGCGAAGATGATATCATTGCTTCATTCAAAGTGAAAACTAAAATGCGCATATTTACCTGGAAAGGCGAGCGTGATACGACAATGACTCCAATGGATTCTATCCGTTATTTCAAACACTTCTTGCAATCAGGTTTAATGGCAATGGAACCTCAAACCGGAAATATTAAAGCGTGGGTTGGAGGAATTAATTATAAATATTTCCAATACGATCACGTTGGACAAGGAGCAAGACAAGTAGGATCTACATTTAAACCATTCGTTTATGCAACTGCAATAGAACAATTAAATATGTCTCCTTGTGATTCTATTCTTGACGGACCATTTATGATCCACAAAGGGCGTCACAATGTTACTGCAGATTGGGAACCAAGAAACTCTGACAACAGATACCGCGGAATGGTAACTTTAAAACAAGGTTTGGCGAATTCGATCAATACAGTTTCGGCAAAATTAATTGACCGTGTTGGTCCGGAAGCCGTTGTAGAGTTAACGCATAAATTAGGTGTTAAAACCGAAATTCCTGCGCAGCCTTCTATCGCTTTAGGAGCCGTTGATATTACAGTTGAAGACATGGTTGCAGCTTACAGCACATTTGCTAATCAAGGTGTTTATGTAAAACCGCAGTTTTTAAGCCGAATTGAAAACAAAAGTGGAGAGGTTATTTATGAACCAATCCCAGAATCTCATGATGTTTTGAATAAAGATATTGCTTTTGCAGTAATCAAATTATTAGAAGGAGTTACTGAAACCGGTTCTGGTGCACGTTTACGTACAGAAGGAGGAGGAAGTGGAGATAACCGTTGGACAGGATATCCATACGTATTTAGAAATCCAATTGCAGGAAAAACGGGAACAACACAAAATCAGTCAGACGGTTGGTTTATGGGAATGGTTCCCAATTTAGTAACCGGTGTTTGGGTTGGTTGTGAAGACCGTTCGGCACGTTTCAAAAGTTTAACTTACGGACAAGGTGCTACAGCTGCATTGCCAATTTGGGGTTATTTCATGAAACTTTGTTACGCAGACCCTGGACTTCAGGTTTCTAAAGCAGAATTTGAAAGACCTGCAAACCTTTCTATAAAAGTAGATTGTTACAGCAGACCAGCAGTTGTAAAAGATACAACACAAACAGAACAAAATACAGACGAATTCGAACTATAGTTCAAGTTTAGCTTTAAATAAAATTATCCTTTTGCGATCTTCTGAAATTCGGAAGAAAACAAAAGGATTTTTTTTGGAATAAACATAAAAAGATTTTACCGCAAAGAGCATTAAGATTTACGCAAAGTTTTCCAAAGTATATTTTATAAAGCTTTGCGAACTTTGCGGTTCTGCCTTTGTGAGCTCTGCGGTTAATATCGGTTACTAATGGTTGATTTTATTTTACGAAATCGTTATAATTCAATCTAAAAATCTTATTTTTATCAAAAATATACAGTAATAAAGACAGTTTGTTATGATTACAAAAAAAGTAAACAACGTTCAGGATGCAATTGAAGGAATCAAAAGCGGAATGACCATCATGTTTGGAGGTTTCGGTTTATGCGGAATTCCGGAGAATACTATTGCAGCATTAGTAAATACTTCAATTTCAGATTTAACTTGTATTTCGAATAATGCAGGAGTAGATGATTTTGGTTTAGGATTGCTATTGCAAAAGAAACAAGTCAAGAAAATGATTTCGTCTTATGTAGGTGAAAATGCCGAGTTTGAGCGTCAGATGCTTTCAGGAGAATTGGAAGTTGAATTAACACCTCAGGGAACTTTAGCAGAACGTTGCCGTGCAGCACAAGCCGGAATACCAGCTTTCTTTACGCCAGCAGGTTATGGAACTGAAGTTGCCGAAGGAAAAGAGGTTCGCGAATTCAACGGAAAAATGCATATTATGGAAGAAGCATTTAAAGCCGAATTTGCCATTGTAAAAGCATGGAAGGGTGATGAGGCCGGAAATCTTATTTTTAAAGGAACTGCGAGAAATTTTAATGCCTGTATGGCTGGTGCAGGAAAGATAACGATTGCCGAAGTCGAAGAACTAGTTCCGGTTGGGACATTAGATCCAAATCAAATTCATATTCCGGGAATCATGGTACAGCGTATCTTTCAAGGAGAAAAATTTGAAAAGAGAATTGAACAGCGTACCGTAAGACAGAGAGCTTAGTTTAATTAGATAATTGAGATAATTTGTCAATTAGATAATTAAACAAAACAGCAACAATGTTGCGTTATGTTATTTTTTATAAATAAAATAGTTTGATAATTAGATATTTAGTGTGAATTACATAAAGTAAAACATTATATAATTATCAAATTGACTAATTGACACATTCAAAAATTGATACATTAAACTTATGACTAAGCTTTTTAATATAATCCTGTTTTCTTTATTATCCATTTCGACTTTTGGGCAATCGACAAACGAATTGCGACAACAGTTGAATCAGATTATTTCGACCAAGAATGCGACAGTTGGAATTTCTATAAAAGGTATTGAAGATAAAGACACTTTAAGCATTAACGGAAATCTGAAAGCTCCAATGATGAGTGTTTTTAAATTTCATATTGCTTTGACGGTTTTAAATAAGGTCGATGAAGGCAAACTTTCGCTGACACAGGAAATTTTCATTAAAAAGAAAGATCTGCATGAAGATACCTGGAGTCCGATTAGAGAAGATTATCCACAAGGGAATATGAATCTGACATTAGACAAATTGTTAAGATATACCGTTTCGCATAGTGATAACAACGGATGTGACATTCTTATTGATTTAGTTGGAGGTACAAAAGAAGTACAGAAATTTATCAATAAACAAGGAATTAAAGACTTCGTTATCAAAGTTAATGAGGACCAAATGAAAAATTGGAAGAACCTTTTTGTTAATACAACAACTCCACTGGCAACAACGGAGTTATTGGAAAAGTTCTATAATGGGCAAATTCTAAAAGAATCAACAACAAAGTACTTGTATCAAATAATGGTTGAGACTTCAAGAGGATTAACATGGATGAAAGCAGGACTTCCGGAAAACACAGAATTGGCGCACAGAACGGGGATTTCGGGTACAAACGATGCTAATTTAAGAATTGCAATGAATGATATTGGAATTGTAAAACTCCCAAACGGAAAGCATTTCATTTTATCGGTGTATTTAAAAAACATCACAGAAACTCAAGAAGACACAGAGAAAATAATTGCCGACATAGCGAGAGCAACTTGGGATTATTTCATCAAAAAAGATAAAACAAATTAGATAATTAGTCAATTTGATAATGAGATAATGCATTACTATGCGCAATCTATTTCAATTATCTAATTATCAAATTGACTAATTGACACATTAATAAATTGACACATTGAATTTATGTTAACAAAAGAAGATATTGCAAAACGAATTGCAAAAGAAGTAAAAGATCGATATTTTGTGAATCTTGGAATCGGGATTCCAACTCTTGTGGCAAATTATGTCAGAGAAGATATTGCTGTGGAATTTCAAAGCGAAAATGGCGTTCTTGGTATGGGACCATTTCCTTTTGCCGGAGAAGAAGACGCTGATATTATCAACGCAGGAAAACAAACCATTACGACATTGCCTGGAGCGAGTTTCTTTGATTCGGCTTTTAGTTTCGGAATGATCCGCAGTCAAAAAGTTGATTTAACGATTTTAGGCGCAATGGAAGTTTCGGAAAACGGTGATATTGCCAACTGGAAGATTCCGGGAAAAATGGTAAAAGGAATGGGAGGGGCAATGGATTTAGTGGCTTCTGCCGAAAATATCATCGTTGCTATGATGCATGTGAATAAAGCAGGTGAATCTAAAATACTAAAAAAATGTACTTTGCCATTAACGGGCGTAGGGTGCGTAAAAAAGGTTGTAACAGAGCTTGCAGTTCTGGAAGTGACCGAAAAGGGTTTTAAACTCTTAGAACGCGCGCCAGGTATTTCTGTCGAACATATTATTGCTTCTACAGAAGCTGAATTAATAATTGAAGGAGATATTCCGGAAATGGATATCAAATAAATTCTTACTTTTTAGTTTTGAAATGTATGAAGGCTGGCTTTTAAAAGGCTGGCCTTTTTTTGTGAGAATAATTTAAGAATTTAGAAAGCGCTTTTTTCCAGTAAAATTGGCATCTCAGCAGTTTTTTACGCTTTAATACATTATAAATCAATAGAATAATTGTTTTTTAGCCTTTCTTTTTGTGAAATCTTCACGGTTTGTTAAATAAATGTGAATTTTAAGTAAAAAATGTTGCATTTTATCGATTAAAGGTAAATTTCATCGATTATCTAACATAAATAAAATACTTTTATCTCAAAATAAAGTATTTACTTACATTAAATATTTTGTTTGTAATCCATTTAACCAAACTCAAATACCACATTTATTATGGAAAGAAAACTACCAAAAATTATGGCAGGAACCGTTGCTATTCTTACATTTTCGCTATCCGGATTTGCTCAGAATACCGACAAACGAGTAAGTCAGAAAAGCGTATCCGAAAACGGACAGCCGAGTTTAATCACTTTTAGTGAAAAATCTACTTACAAGGAAACAGATTACAATACTGTTTTTAGAGAACAATTAGGTTTAAAAGAAAACCAGTCTTTTTCGAAAATTAAAAAAGAATCAGATAAAGAAGGTTTTACACATGAAAAGTTTCAATTGTATGAACAAGGAGTTAAAGTTGAATTTGCTAATTACTCTATACATTCTAAAAACGGAAAAGTAGTTTCGATGAATGGAGAGTTTTATGCTCTTGAAAATGTCAAAACAACTCCAAAATTATCAAGTCAGGATGCTTTTGATAAGGCAGTTGCATACACAGGAGCACAACAATACTTATGGGAAACTCCGGCAGATGCTGCTGTAATGGATTATAAAAAACCAGAAGGAGAACTTGTTTTACTTCCTGCAATGGAAAATCAAGGGCAGGAAAGAAAAAGCGATAAAGTGCGTTTGGCCTATAAGTTTGATATTTATGCCACAAAACCATTAAGCCGTGGTGATCTTTATATCGATGCTCAAACCGGAGAAGCGTTATTTTATAATGCAACAATCAAACATCTTGGCGAAAATAGTCATGGCAGATTAAATTCGGCTACAGCCAAAGAACAAAAAAATAGTGAGTTTTCAAAAGCGGCGTTTGTTGCAGCAACAGCAGCGACACGTTATAGCGGAACTCAAACTATTCAAACGAGTTTAAGCGGATCTTCATATATTTTATCTGATGTTACTCGCGGAAACGGAATTCAAACTTATAATTCTGCAAGAACTGCTACTTATCCAACAACTAATTTTACTGATGCGGATAATAACTGGACAGCAGCAGAATATAATAACACAAACAAAGACAACGGAGCACTTGATGCACATTGGGGAGCCGAAATGACTTATGATTACTGGTCAGCTGTACACGGAAGAAACAGTTATGACAATGCGGGAGCAAAAATCAAAAGTTATGTTCACTATAATTTGATCGCTGCCGGGTATTCAAGCAATAACAACGCGTTTTGGAACGGAAGTGTTATGACTTACGGTGACGGAAGCGGAACAGGCGGATTTGATATCCTGACTGCAATGGATGTTGCCGGACACGAAATTGGTCATGCTGTTTGTACTTATACTGCAAATTTAGCATACCAGAAAGAATCAGGGGCGATGAACGAAGCATTCTCTGATATTTGGGGAGCTTGTATTGAATATCGTGCTGCACCAACAAAATCGACTTGGTTAGTAGGTGAAGATATCGAAAGAAGAAGCGGGCATGTTGCTTTGCGTTCTATGAGTGATCCAAATGCTGAAGGACAACCGGATACTTACGGAGGAACTTATTGGGTAAATGTAAATTGTACGCCAACAAATAATAATGACCAATGTGGGGTTCACACAAACTCAGGGGTATTAAATCACTGGTTTTATATCTTGTCTGTTGGGAAAACAGGAACAAATGATATTGGAAATGCCTACAACGTAACAGGTATCACGATCGACAAAGCGGCAAAAATTGCTTATCGTTTAGAGAGCGTATATTTAACAGCTAACTCAACTTATGCTAATGCCAGAACATCAGGAATACAATCGGCTATTGATTTATACGGTGCAGGTTCTGCTGAAGTTATTGCAACAACAAATGCATTTTATGCTGTGGGTGTTGGTGCTGCATACGTAGGATCATCTGATACTGTTGCTCCAAGCGCTCCAACTGCTCTTGCCGCTGCCGGAACAACAGGAACAACAACTAATTTGACCTGGACAGCTTCTACAGATAATGTAGCCGTAACTGGATATGATATTTACCAAGGAGCAACATTAAAAGGTTCTTCTACAACAACATCATACACAGTAACCGGATTAACAGCTTTAACAGCATATACTTTTACAGTAAAAGCTAAAGATGCTGCAGGAAATGTTTCGGCTGCAAGTAATGCTGTAAATGTTACTACAACTGCTACAACCGTAACATATTGTACATCGCAAGGAAATAACACTGCAGATGAAAGAATTGGTAAAGTTGTTTTAGGAACAATCAATAATACTTCGACAGGAACAACGGGTTATGAAAACTATACTGCTATCTCTACAAACGCAACAAGAGGAACAGCTTATACGATCACAATTACACCAACTTGGACTTCAACTGTTTATAGCGAAGGATATGCTGTTTTTATTGATTACAATCAAGATGGTGATTTTGCAGATTCAGGCGAGACAGTTTGGACAAAAGCAACATCAACTACAACTCCGGTAACAGGAACAATCACAATTCCTGCAACTGCAACTCTTGGAACAACAAGAGTTAGAGTTTCGATGAAATACAATGGAACTCCAACATCTTGTGAGTCGTTCTCTTATGGACAAGTAGAAGATTATTCTATCAACATAACTGCTTCAGGAGGAATTGTAAATGAGGAAATTACTGCAGGATTAGTTGAAACGGTTGAAACTTCAAGTTTTGCTTTATATCCAAATCCGGTTGAAGGCGAATTGAACGTTTCATTCGCAAACAGTGAAGGTTATACTTTTAGAATTATAAATACATTAGGTCAGCAACTTAGAGCAGGCCAACTTTCTGGAAATCTAGTTGATGTAAGCAATTTGAGTACAGGAGTTTATATCATCGAATTAAACAAAGGTGACAAAAGAATCGTGAAGAAATTCGTGAAAAAATAATAAATTGAATTAGTAAAAATGAAAAGCCTCGCAATTTGCGAGGCTTTTTTTATGGAGATTTTAGTTAAAATTAATCTCGCAAAGTCGCAGAGTCGTAAAGTTTTTCTCATTTTATGTCATTTCGACGAAGGAGAAATCCTCGCGAGAAGCTCGACAAAGATTGGATTCTCGTTGCGGAGTTACTTGCGAGGATTTCTCCTTCGTCGAAATTGACAAACAGTACGTTTAGCTATTTAAACAAAACTTTGCGATTCTGCGACTTAGCGAGATTAAAAAAATAAACTTTGTGTCTTAGCGCCTTCTTGGCAAAAGAATGCTACAAACTAAAACTCATACGACCAAAGTAATAAGCCCCAGTAGTTCCCATTTGTACCGGCGCATATTTAAACACCCCATAATAACTGTTTTCATAGATTTGTTTGTTCGGGAAAATGTCAAATAAATTGTTTGCGCCCAAAGCAATCTGAATTTTTGGCGTTATTTTGTAAGCGACAGTCAAATCTGTGACTACTTTTCCATTGTGTTTCTGGATTCCTCCAAAAGGGAAACCGTCACGAATTACCTCTCCAAAATAAGTATTTCTCAATAAGAAATTCCATTTCGTTAAACTATAGTTCACAGCAAAAGTTCCTTTATGTTTAGGTGTATTTGTTTCGATCAAACTTCTTTCCTGAGGTCCGTAATAAACATCTTCCTGACCAATAAACAATGGCGGAATATTATTCAATTGGTCGTCTACATCATTGTTGTTATAATTATACAATAACGAAAGATTCATTTTTCCCTGACCAACATTCATATCATAATCAATAACAACATCAACACCGTTTGTAGTTGTGTTGATAGCATTAGTAAAGAAACGACCCGTTTGAGCACCGTATTGAGCAAACAAATCACGAAGCGCCGGAACAGGTTCTCCGTAAGCGTCATTTCCTAAGTTTCCAGTCAAGATGATTCTATTGTCAATTCTAATGTGATAATAATCAGCTGTAATGTGTAGTTTTTTTGTTGGAGAATAAACAATACCAAAACTATAGTTTCTTGAAGTTTCTTCTTTTAATTTCGGAATTCCAAGTTCTTTCGCTACTTGACTATCATTTCTAAAAATACCAGAATTCAAAAGTTGTCCGTCAACAACATCTGTTGCGATATTATTGAAGAATTGCTGGTGTAATGAAGGCGCTCTAAAACCCGAGCTAATTGCTCCACGAACAAAAAGGTTGTCTAAGATTTTATATCTGGCAGATAATTTCCCGTTAAGGGTATTTCCAAAATCAGTGAAATCCTCGTAACGACCAGCAACTCCAATTAATAATTTGTCTGTAACATCAGCCTCAACATCAGCATAAACGCCAACACTGTTTCTGTTTTCGTTAACAGCATTCAAAGGAGAAAATCCAGGGAACGATTGTGCTCCGCCGTCGATATAAGAATCTTCTTCGCCGGGAACAATTTTGTATTTTTCGAAGCGATATTCACCTCCAAAAGCCACATTCAGACCGTTAAAAACATCTTTGTATAATCTTGTAATATCAGCATTTACAGTGTTTTGCAAGAAAGAGTGATTTCCTGCTTTAAAATCAGTCGGGCTATTATCGCCCAAAGAAACATTATTTGTATTTGATACTTCATATATAAATTTATTCTCCCCGATAGTATTACTCACATCCAGTTTCCATTCTCCAAACTTAAATTTAAAACCAACTGAAGATGAAAGATCTGTCACAACAGAGTTTAATTCCGGCTGAAATCCGAAAGGGAATATAGAAGCTACGACATTCTCTGTTTCGCTTGGTAAACGTCTAAAACCATATCCAGTTCCTTCTCTGTGACTCACGCCTCCAAAAGCATAAAACTCAATTTGATCGTTTAATGGAATTGATGCATTGAAGAAACCCTGAATATTTTGGATTTTAGCATCTCCAATCTGAAAATTGAAATCATCACGTTTTAATCCGTTTTGTGCTAATAAATTATCATCAATTTGTCGTGATTGCGCTGGATCATCGGCAAAATCATAAGCAAAGAAATTGCCTTCTGCAGACTGATCAAAGATAATCAGGTTGTTGTTTTGAGAGCGATTGGTCTTTTCACGGTTATTGAATTCTCCCGTTAAGTTGATGAAGCCGCCTTTATTGCCAATTTTTGTACCGTAGTTTAAGTTCACATTCGTAGTCTGACCGTCATCTCTTGATGTTGAGCCATAAGTTACATTAGCTTCAAGACCAGCATTGTCTTTTAAAACCAAATTGATTACACCTGCAATCGCATCAGAACCGTATTGTGCTGCCGCACCATCGCGTAAAACTTCAATTCGTTTGATTGATGAAGCCGGAATTGCACTTAAATCTGTACCAACAGATCCGTTTCCAACCGTATTTTGGTAATTTACTAATGAGGTTGTATGTCTTCTCTTTCCGTTTACCAAAACCAAAACCTGATCAGGACCCAAACCTCTCAAAGAAGCCGGATCAATATGTTCTGTTCCGTCAGCTGACGATTGTCTGTTGGAGTTAAAAGACGGAATCATATACGTCAAGATATCATTTGTCGTTGTCTGCGGCGTTATATTTCTGATTTTTGCCAAGTTTACAACATCGACAGGAACAGCAGTTTCAAGTTTGCTTTTCTTGGGATTTCTGCTTCCAACAACCACAATTTCGTCAAGACTATTGTTTTCCAGAGCCAATTGAATGTCTACAAAATGATCTTTTGCCACGACTTCTTTAGTTTGATAGCCAAATAGCGATATGATAAGTGTTGGGTTATTTGTTGTAGCTGTTACGGTAAATTTCCCTAAAGCATCACTTGTTGCATTAGTTCGAGTTCCTTTGATAAGAATAGTAGCAAATTCTAGCGGATTCCCACTTTCATTTGTAATCGTTCCTTTTATCTCGTGGTTTTGTGCAAAAAACAAAGTGCTTGATAAGGTGAGAATTGCGGTTAAGACAATTTTTAGTTTTTTTCTCATTGCTGAATTTGGTTTTGAATATGATGTAAAAATTACCCTTCAAATAGAATAAATGAAAAGTATTTGTCTAGTATTTATATAGACTAATGAATAAAATGCAAATGTAATTGTAAATAATCAAAATCGATTTATAAAATCTTGTTTTTTCTAAGTTCATGGTGTCAATTTTCAAGTTTAATGAAATATCTTTGCGTAAAATTTAAAAAGATAAAAAATGAAATTACGATTATTACTTTTTTTGTGTGCTATTACATTTAATGGATTTTCGCAAAATAACGTATTGGTTTTTCAATCAGATTTTGGTTTGAAAGATGGGGCAGTATCTGCTATGAAAGGAGTTGCGATGGGAGTTTCGACCGATTTGAAAATATTTGATGTAACACATGAAATCCCGGCATTTAATATTTGGGAAGCTGCATACCGTTTGTCGCAAACGGCTCAATACTATCCGGCAGGAACTGTTTTTGTTTCGGTTTGTGATCCTGGAGTTGGAACTTCAAGACATTCAGTTGTTTTATTGACTAAATCTGGACATTATTTTGTGACTCCGGATAATGGAACTTTAACTTTAATCGCAGAACAATTAGGAATTCGTGAAGTTCGTGAAATTGATGAAGTAAAAAACCGTCGCCAGAATTCAAATGAATCTTATACGTTTCACGGTCGTGATGTGTATGCTTTTACAGGAGCTCGTTTAGCATCTAAAACAATTACTTTTGAAGAAGTTGGACAAAAATTACCAAATGAAGTAGTAAAAATAGAATATCAAAAACCGGTTTTTGAAAAAGGAATCATCAAAGGTGGAATTCCAATTTTAGACATTCAATACGGAAATGTTTGGACAAATGTGGACAATAAGATATTTGCTAATTTAGATTTGAAAGCGGGAGATGTGGTTAAAATCCAAATTTTCAACGGAGCTAAAAAAGTATATGACGGGAAATTAAAATTTGTACACACTTTCGGGGAAGTTCCGGTTGGTACTGACGTTTGTTACCTTAATAGCCTTTTGAATTTTTCATTGGCAGTAAACCAAGGCAGTTTCTCTCAAAAATATAAAGTCTACAGCGGAGCAGATTGGAGCATTTTGCTTAGCAAGTAGTTTACCACTTTGAACATAAAAATAAAAAACCGCCCATATTGAGGCGGTTTTTGTTTTTATAAAACTTTGTGACTTCGTGTCTTTGTGGCAAAAAGCCTTTTTTACAAAT
Organism: Flavobacterium sp. JAS; assembly: GCF_020991455.1. GTDB lineage: Bacteria > Bacteroidota > Bacteroidia > Flavobacteriales > Flavobacteriaceae > Flavobacterium. The sequence goes on along the minus strand of NZ_JAJMOX010000004.1, from coordinate 32,417 downwards.
TAAAAGAAGCTCCTAAACTAAAAGTAGTTTGATTATTTAAATGATCGAATACATCATTATTGTTGCCATATTTTGCGATTGGGAATCCGATTTCTGTGAAAACACCAAATCCGTCAGTAAAGAAATAACGACCACCAACGTGACCACCAAAATTATGCAAACCTAAACTTAAACCAGGATAAACGTCTAATTGCTCAACGCCAATAACGCTGCTTAAATTAGCATTAATTCTTGCTTTAGCATCAAAACGCTCACTAAAATCTGGTGTCGCATCATAATATGGAGTTGGGTTATTGTGATAGAAACCATTAAAATTATCAACGCCTAATAAATAATTAGCAACAAAACCAAAAGAGAAATTTTCTCCTAAACCAAAATCAACTGATCCTTGAATTCCTGAGCCACCATCCTGAAGATTAGCGCCTACGTTAACTTTAATATCTCCTTTTCCTTTAAAAGCCTGTTGTGCTTGTGTAAATCCAAATGATGCTAAAAACAAAAGTGTGATGATCTTTTTCATAAACTTAAATATTAATTATTTTTTTTAAAGTGCAAAAATAGTTTTTTATAGATTAATTCCTACCTTTTTCGTCAAAATACAACTCATTTAACGGTTCGCTTTGCCAGAATTCTTTGGTTTCGACATTCATCATTGTCAACGGACCTCTAAAGGCTGCGCCGGTATCTACATTCCAAACATTAGCTTTTTGTACCGGAACTGTTTCACCAATTCGGGTTACAGGGGTGTGACCAATAAAGATTTCTTTGTATAAGGTAAATCGTTTAGGATAAAACATATCGCCTTCTTTTAGATTTGGATCTAATGAAAGTGCAGTTTCCCATAGTGTTCTGTCCCAGAAGAATAATTTTGGGAAATATTCGTAAGTTATACCATTAACGTTTGTAAAACCAGCATGAATATATAGACGGTTTTCTTCGTCCAGATAATAATCTTCCAGTGATTCTAAAAACGCAATATGAATTTTGATTGTTTCTTCACTTACTTTTTGGTACGCCAATACCGTTGCTTCGCCACCATGTTTGTACCACGAAGTTTCGTCAATTTCTTCGGTTTCATTTCTAAACCAGGACAACAATAGATCATCATGATTTCCTTTAATGCAAATACAGTTCTGCTTGCTTTTTAAGTCAATCAGAAAATCAATTACTTGCGGCGACTGGCTCCATCCATCGACATAATCGCCTAAAAATATAAGAGTATCTTCAGTAGTAATTTGGGCTCTTTTCATCACTTGCTCAAGGGCGAGTAATCCACCGTGTATGTCGCCTATAACAAATGTTCGCATTTTATTTTATTTCTTGTAGAAGTACAAAAATAAAGAAAATGATTTGTTTGAGATCATTAAGTTGAGAATCTTTAAAAATTGATACGATTTATAACTATAGCGACGTTCTTTTTATTGTTTTTACTGTTTAAATTTGCATAATGTCAGATGCGCCTACATATCGAAAAATTATCCATATTGACATGGATGCTTTTTATGCTTCGGTAGAGCAGATGGATAATCCGGCTTTACGCGGGAAACCCATTGCTGTTGGTGGTTCAGAAAATAGAGGAGTAGTTTCGGCGGCAAGTTACGAAGCCAGAAAATTCGGTGTCCGAAGTGCCATAAGTGGAGTTTTGGCTAAAAAGTATTGTCCTGAAATCATTTTTGTTCGTCCGAGATTTGATCGGTACAAAGAGATTTCGAATAAAATTCATGAAATCTTTCACGATTATACAGATTTGGTTGAGCCACTTTCGCTTGACGAGGCTTATCTTGACGTAACCCATAATAAAAAAGGAAACCCAAGCGCGAGTTTATTGGCACAGGAAATCAGAATGCGAATTTTAAATGAAGTCGGAATTTCAGCTTCAGCAGGAATTTCGATTAATAAATTTGTAGCCAAAATTGCCAGCGATGTCAATAAACCTAATGGTCAGAAGACGGTAAATCCAGATGAAGTCGAAGCTTTTTTAGAAGAATTGCCTATCAGAAAGTTTTACGGAGTTGGAAAAGTGACGACGGAAAAAATGTACCAATTAGGAATTTTTACAGGAACAGATCTAAAAAGTAAAACAGAGGAATTTCTGGAGAAGCATTTCGGGAAATCCGGCGCGTTTTATTATAAAGTAGTTCGCGGAATTCATAATAGCGAGGTAAAATCAGATCGTATTACTAAATCGGTCGCGGCGGAACATACTTTTGATGTGAATTTATCTTCGGAAATTTTTATGTTGGAACAACTGGACAGAATTGCTGTTTCATTAGAAAAACGATTAAAAAAGCATAATATATCCGGAAAAACCGTAACGCTTAAAATTAAATACAGCGACTTTACCCAACAAACCAGAAGCAAAACATTGCCTTATTTTATTTCAGATAAAAGCCTGATTATTGAAATAGTAGAAGAGCTTTTGTATCAGGAACGTATGAGAGACTCGGTTCGATTGCTCGGAATTTCTTTGAGTAATCTTAATACCGAAGAAAAGAAAGCGGTTGTTGTACAGCTTAAATTTGCCTTCTAATTTGATTAATCTATCATTAAATTATAAATTTTTATGCTTTTGTGACGAATTTTCTCTCTATCTTTGAGAGAGGACACACTAACATTAAATCATTTATAATGAAAGCTAATAAATTTGAAGTGGCTTCAAATCATCATTCTCTGCCTATTATGGCATGGGAATTTCATTGTGAATATTTAAGAGAATTGAAGGCTGTTTTGACTGATTTGAAGAAAGTAAAAAAGATTTCGGATCAATTTGCCTGGAATGACGTTAATCTGGATATTAAAGACAGAATTCAGGACGAAGTTGTGTTAGTTACTGATCTGGACCTAAAAATTATTTTTGCTTCGAATAAGATCAAATGTATGACTGGTTATAAAGAAGAGGAAGTTCTGGGGAAAACACCAAGAATGTTTCAGGGGCCAATGACTTGTAAAACTGCTCTCGAAGAAATGAGAGAAGCAATTAAATTGCAGATTCCGTTTGAAAAAACAATTCAGAACTATAAAAAAGATGGCCGAATGTATAAATGTAAAATTAATGCTTCACCGGTTTTCAATGTAAAAGGAAAATTGACACATTTTATAGCTTTCGAAAAAGATTTAAGCGCATAAAGATTAGCCGCAAAGGAGGTTTTGCCACAAAGGCACGAAGACACAAAGAAAATTTTTGCTTTTATAATTTAATAAAAACAGAAAAACCGCCCAAAAGGCGGTTTTTGTATATAATAAAATTCGTGTCTTAGTGCCTTTGTGGCTAACTCCGATCCTTAGAGATTTTCAAAGAAATCATTTCCTTTATCATCTGTAATAATAAAAGCAGGGAAGTCTTTAACGGTGATTTTTCTAACCGCTTCCATTCCTAATTCTTCAAAATCAACAACTTCGACTTTTAAGATATTATCCTGAGCCAAAATTGCCGCAGGACCACCAATAGAACCCAAGTAGAATCCGCCATATTTATGACAAGCATCTGTAACCTGTTTGGTACGATTTCCTTTTGCAAGCATAATCATACTTCCACCATGTTTCTGGAATTCATCAACATAAACGTCCATACGTCCGGCAGTTGTTGGTCCAAAACTTCCAGAAGCCATTCCTTCAGGAGTTTTTGCTGGTCCGGCATAATACACAGGATGATTTTTAAAGTATTCCGGCATTGGTTTTCCGGCTTCCAATAGTTCCATGATTTTTGCATGAGCAATATCACGGGCAACAATTACGGTTCCGTTTAATTTCAAACGAGTTTTTATTGGATATTGACTCAATTTAGCCAAAATATCAGCCATTGGCATATTCAGATCAATTTCTACAGGAGCTTCTAAATGTGGCGCTGTTTCTGGTAAAAATTGTTTTGGGTTTACTTCTAATTGTTCAACGAAGATTCCGTCTTTGGTAATTTTTCCTTTGATGTTTCTATCTGCAGAACATGAAACACCTAATCCAACCGGACAAGAAGCTGCGTGACGCGGCAAACGAATTACACGAACGTCATGCGTGAAATATTTTCCTCCAAACTGAGCACCAATTGCACTTTCCTGACAAATTTTCTGAACTTTTGCCTCCCATTCGATATCACGAAAAGCCTGACCAGCCATATTTCCAGAAGTAGGCAAATGATCATAATATCCGGCAGAAGCTTTTTTAACTGCACTTAGATTTGCTTCCGCAGAAGTTCCTCCAATTACTAAAGCCAAGTGGTAAGGTGGGCAAGCCGAAGTTCCTAAATCTTTGATTTTTGCACGAACGAAAGCATCCATAGATTTTTCATTCAATAAAGACTTCGTTTGTTGGTATAAATACGTTTTATTAGCAGATCCACCACCTTTTGCCATAAACAAGAATTCATAAGAAGTTCCTTTTTTAGCATAAATATCAATTTGCGCCGGAAGATTCGAACCTGAATTCTTTTCTTCAAACATCGAAATCGGAACAATTTGTGAGTAACGCAAATTACGTTTTTGGTACGTGTTGAAAATTCCTCTGCTCAACCATTCAGCATCATCAACGCCTGTAAAGATGCTTTCACCTTTTTTGGCCATAACAATAGCAGTTCCGGTGTCCTGACAGCTTGGTAACTGACCTTCGGCAGCAACCGAAGCATTTTGAAGCAGGTTATAAGCCACAAAACGATCATTGTCTGTCGCTTCAGGATCGTCAAGAATGTTACGTAGTTTTTGCAAATGTGTTGTTCTTAACATGAACGAAACATCTGTTAAGGCTTCTTCAGCCAATAATTCTAGTCCTTTTGGATCAACGGTTAAAACTTCGCGTTCTCCAAATTGCTCTACTTTCACAAAATCAGAAGTAATCTTGCGGTATTGCGTATCATCCTTTAAAATAGGATAAGGGTCTTGGTATATAAAATCAATCATTGCTTTGTTTTTTACAAAGTTAGAAATTATTTACCGAAGAAAGAATTTGAATAAGGACAGTTTTTAGATGTTTATTCTTATTTATGAAAGTCATCAAAACTCATTTTTTTCTCGAAATAAGTCTTGTCTTTTGCCGAAAGAAGCTCTTTTTTGTATCTATTTCCGCTTAAGCGAAAAACAATCGAATCTGAATGTGTGACAGTTCCCATATTTTCATCGTTATCTTCCGGTTCAAAAGAAACCGTTTTGCAATAAAAAGATTCCGGATTTGCTTTCGCCGAAGGATTTTCGAATTCGACCCAACTTCCCCAACCACTATCCGTCATAGAATCCCATTGATGAACGAGTTGTAAATTGCTATTTTTCAAATAATACAAATAGTTAGTTTGCGTATAACCGCAGGCTGGATATCCAAAACTAATTTGAATAAGCGAAGAGTTTTTGGTAGTAGCCATAGCTGAAGTCAATCCGAAAGAAGCTCCCCATTCAGATCCTTTATCAGTTCCTTTAATTGTAATCTTTGAAGAAGCAGTTTTGGTTTTATTCTGATAAAAATCAAGTTGATATTTTGCTGTGACAATACTGTCTTTATCTGCTTTCTGATCTACAAGATGTGCCAGAATATAATTATTTGCGGCGTTTTCTTCGCCTTCTGAAATCGATATGGTATCGGTTTTTAAGAATTTTTCTTCAACAACAGTTTCGGTTTGTGTTTTGTTTTCAGGCGTTGTACTTGTTATTTGTTGTTCTGGTTTTGGTTTTTGACAACCAATTAAGATTAATAAAAAGAAAAGGTATTGTGGTTTCATTTATGTGTGGTATTTGTTTGTTTAATTTAAACTGGACTGAAGTCCAGTTTATATAAAGATATTGGTTATATTAAATTTTCAAACACACATCTTTTATCAAATTCAACATTGTATTTGTTTAAAAGAGAAGAATACTCATCTTTGAAATTTTGTTTTTTGTGATGTGCTTCTTGATTGGCAATGTATTTATATACGGCATCAATATGAGATTTACTATAAGAGAAAACGCCGTAACCTTCTTGCCATTCGAATTTGTATTTTGTCAATTGATGATCATTTATAAATCTTGATGATTTTCCTTTTACAATTCTCATTAATTCTGAAATAGAAATGGTGGGTTTAAGACCTAAAAGACAATGTACATGATCTTCTGTTCCATTTACTATAATGGTTTTACAACCTGTTTCATTTATTAAATTTCCAATTACACTTAATATTTTAGATTTGCATTCATTATTAATAAGTGCTCCTCTATATTTCACAGCAAAAACTGCCTGAATGTAAACTTGATGATATGTATTTGACATTTTATATTTATTGCAACGATTTAAATTCTTACAATGATACAAAAAAATCTTACAAATATTAATCCCGTTCATTTATATCTTTTAAACCGGATTAAAATCCGGCCCTACAATATAAATCGTTTCTCCGGAACTTTAAAAAGAGCCATCGGCTCGCCTCATATTGTAGGGCTGGACTTCAGTCCATTTTAATAATAGCGTTTGCAAATAATCATATTTTAAAAAAACCACGTCGCCACAAAAATCGCTGTAATTACACAAATTACGTCAACCAAAAGCATTGTGCCTAAAGCGTATCGTGTATTTTTAATGTTAACAGAACCAAAGTAAACAGCAATTACATAAAAAGTACTTTCGGCACTACATTGAAAAATACTGCTCAGTCTTCCTGTTAAGGAATCTGCGCCAAAAGTATTCATAGAGTCAATTAAAAATCCTCTTGATCCTGCCGAACTAAAAGGTCTAAGCATTGCAACCGGTAAAGCATCGGTGATTTGTTTGTTAACACCCATATTGGAGAAAACAAAAGCAATACCATCACTAATGATTTCAAACAAACCACTATTTCTGAATAGCGAAATAGCAACTAACATTCCTAAAACATAAGGAAAAATGGTAACACCTGTTTTAACTCCATTATTTGCTCCAACTACGAAAGCATCAAAAACGGTAGTGTTTGCATCGGTAAATTTCTTTTCGTGTATGAAGGAGAAAATCAGCGTGGCTACAATAATTCCGATTAATATTAATCCTGAAAGGTTAGAAGTGAAATAATTTTTCCCAATTAAGTCCAAATGGTTTACATACATCAACAAACCAACAATGGCGGCGATTAATACCATTAAGGCGATAATAAGTGAAGCACTTTTAAAATTGATTTTTTGTTTGATTCCAACAATTAGAAACGCTGCAATTGTACCAATAAAAGAAGTTATAATACACGGAAGCATTACATCAGCCGGGTTACTTGCATTTGCTGCAGCACGATATCCAATAATCGAAGTTGCGATTAAAGTTAAACCTGAAGCATGAAGACACATAAACATAATTTGTGCATCACTTGCTTTGTCTTTATCGGGGTTTATTTCTTGTAAACTTTCCATTGCTTTTAGACCAAACGGAGTTGCAGCAGAATCTAATCCTAAGAAATTAGCGGCAAAGTTTAGGGTCATATACGATATTGAAGGATGATTTTTTGGGATACTAGGAAACACTTTTACAAAAACCGGACTCAAGGCTTTGGCTAATTTTCCGGAAACTCCAGAAATGATTAAAAGTTCCATCAATCCACAGAAAAAGGCCAAATACGCCATTAATGGTAAAATTAAATCCAGTAAAGTTGTTTTACAGGTTGGTAATAAACCGTCTGATTTTTGAACTCCGCTATAAATTTTTACAGTTTTGTTTTTATAAACATACGTTGTATCGGGATTAAGTGTGTCACGATTGATGATCATTGTTTGATCCGGTGCTTTTTTGATGCTGTCTTTGATAAAAGCGGGAAGTTGTTCCGCATATTTTTCTGAAACCAGGATCGGATCGTCTTTTTTTCCATTCAAAACATAATCAATGGTATAAGTATTGGCAGTAAACAAGCTGATTATAACAAAGATAATCGACGAAATAAAAATAGTTAACCAAAATCTACTTAATACCATAGCGCTGTTTTTTTTTGTAAATGTAATTATTTAGCAATAAAATGCACAAAGAATTTGCCGATGAAACCCGAAGAATTTATCAGAAAATGGAATGTTTTCGCGAAAAACGGATTTATTCGATAACAATTTTTGTTTCGAGGTAGTTTTCAAAAGCTTTAATCCCTTCAAACAGAATTGCTTTTTTATGACTTTCAGTTTCATGAAAAAACTGCGTTTCTATTTTAGCGTGATCTTTTTTAATGGTTCTTTTCCAGATTCCAATTACTTTTCCGTTTTCGAGAATAATAGGTTTGAAGATTCCATTATTGGTAAAAGCTTTCGATTGATGTTCTGATAAAATAGAAGCTTCTCGAGTTTTATACGAAATCAAGATCTCATCAAAAGCGGGAAGAAAATGTACGCTTTCGCGGAAGTCGGAATCTTTAATGATATTATTTCCAAACCAATACGTCTGGTTTTCAATCTCAATAGAATTCAATTGCAACTCCATTGCGTTAATGGCTAGTTTGCACGTGGTTGGCGGGAAACCTGACCACCACGAAAAGTCAGTGAGTGTAGCAGGGCCGTGGCTTTCGAAGTATCGTTTGGCCAATTTTGAAAGCGCTTCTTCTTTCGTTAATTTGAATTTTGGTTTAGAAACTCTTTCTTCGAGTAAGGCATAAGTGATTTGTTTTCCTTTCATTTTTCCATTACAGACCAATCCATCCAATTCGGCATTCATCATAATGGCCGCGCTCAAAAAATCTTCGCTTGAACTTTTTTTGATGTTGAGTTCCTGCATGATTTCGTCACGTGTCAAATGATTATTGCCTGTTAGTAGTTTTTCGATTTTAGTATTAACCTGATCAAATTTCTTTTCATCATAACCATATTTTTTACCGGCCGAAGCAGTAAATCGTTTGACCTGTGGTGCCGAAAGATCCAGCATCCAATAAATATCATCGGAAGCAACAAAATGCCAGGTTGGTCTTAAAATATGAGTTCTAATAATTTTGGCTGAATTTATAGCTTCTTCAATTTCTTTTTCAGAAGAATCACAACGAGAACCAATCGCCCATTTTGCCATCGCATAATCTTGTGCTTGCATGGCACCCAAATGCTGTACAATTTCTTGTGGTGAACATGGAGTTGTTTTATAAAGCTTTTGCGAAGCCAGTCTATAATGTGAGATTTCCGGATGTGTCATTTTCTAAAAAAATTAAACCATATAAGTTAAATAAGTCCATTTTAGCTTTGTGCCTCTGTAACTTTGAACCTTTGCAACTAAAACTCAAACCATATAAGTTATATAAGTTCATTTTATACTTTGCACCTTTGTTACTTTGAGCCTTTGTCCCTTTAATTAAACATGAATAATTTCATCGTCAATCAATAAATCTTCCCTACGTAAACGAAGGAAAACCTGCGCTACGGCGATTGTATCTTTTTCGCAATAGGTTATAATTCGGTCGATATCTTTTTCGACATAATACACGTAGCCAACCTGACTTCCGTCGATATCGCCTTTTGGCGATGGAACTCCGAGAATCTTTGTCAGTAATTTTAAAGACGTAAAGTGTTTATAATCGCCAAACTTCCATAATTCTAAAGTATCCAAATGTGCAATTTCCCAAGGTTTTTTTCCAAATAAATTCAGTTTGTCCGGAATCGCAATTTGGTTAATGATCATTCTTCTGGCAATAAACGGAATATCAAATTCCTTTGCGTTATGTCCGCATAAAAGATGTTGAGGCTGATTGAAGTGATTGTTCAGTAAATTATTGAAGTCACGAAGAATCTTCTTTTCATCTCCAAAGAACGATGTTACACGAAAATTTCTGACATCGCCTTTAATCGTGAAATATCCAACCGAAATACAGATTATCTTTCCAAATTCAGCCCAAATTCCGGCACGATCGTAAAATTCTTCTGGTGTAAAATCGTCTTTTCTTTGATATTGCGTTTTATGATCCCAAAGCGATTGCATTTCCGCGTCAAGCGAATTAAAATTCTCTTCTTCAGGAACGGTTTCTATATCCAGAAACAAAATGTTGTTGAGGTTTATTTTTTCAATCATAATTTTTTGCCACGAAATGCACAAATTAGCACTAATTCTATTGGAGATAAATATACAATAATTTAATTTTAATATAAGAAATAACCTATATTTTAAAGTGGGCTCTAAGGTTTTTTTCAACGATACGGAACAGACGAAGCAATTTCACAAATTAACACGAATTAAGATTTATCAGACGAATAAAATAGAAATTAGTGAAAATTAGTGAAATTCGTGGCTAACTTTTTTAAAACAAACTTTGTTGTGTTGTTGGGTTCTCATGTTCAAGCAGCCATTTTTTGCGTGGTAAACCTCCGGCATAACCGGTTAAAGATCCATTTGTGCCAATCACACGATGACAAGGAACTACAATCCATAACGGATTTTTACCATTTGCTGATGCAACAGCACGAATCGCTTTTACATCGCCCAGTTTTTTAGTCTGGTCCATGTAGCTTATCGTTTTTCCGTATGGAATTTCTAACAGTGATTTCCATACTTTCTGCTGAAATTCGGTGCCTTTTGGGTTTAGTTTGAAGCTGAAATCGGTTCTTTTTTTATCGAAATATTCCTGAAGTTGCAAAACGGCTTCTTTTAAAACTTCTGGAATTTCCTGCGAAATCTCATTTGTTCCAACATCAGAAACAGAAATTACAGAAACACCATCTTCATCTCCAACGATTTTGGTTATTCCTAAAGGCGAATCGATATAAGCTGTTTCCATAGTTTTAGTTTTAACCGCAAAGAATGCAATCCCGATAACTATCGGGATACGCAAAGTTCGCAATTTTATTTAAACCGTATAAGTGATGTAAGTAAATTTAAGTTTTATGTTAATTCTACCAGCCACCGCCTCCACCGCCACCACCTCCGCCTCCGGAACTTCCACCGCCAGAACTTCCACTACTGGAAGAACTCGAAGATGAAGTATAAGTGTCATAAAAATGAGTTATATTTTGATACGAAAAGCCAACAGAACCATCGCTGGTTTTGATCCAGTTGCTGGTGTAATTTAAACTTTTTAAGGCATCCGAAAACTTTAGATTCCATTCTTCTTCAATGCCCAATGCAAAAGCGTATGGCAGATTTTCTTCGTAAGCGCTTATAATGTTAGTACTTTGTTCTACAGGATAATTTAGTAAGTGCTGTTTGAATTTTTCAATTTGAATTTTAGTAACAAGTCCCAGTTTAGTATAAGAATTAATTAGGCTAAGAAATATTGTAAAACCTGTAACGATTAAAAATATAACTAGTGCATTTAGAGCCGAATAGTTTTTGTCGACATTTATGGCGAAAAAAGATGCAAAAGTAAAAGCTGCTGGAAAAATGGCTACAATCATACATGGAAATGCTACAGAAAATTGTCTTTTTATAAATGATTTTATAATTACTATAAGCAATATTGCAGTAAGATTTAGGGATGTAAAACCAATAACAACAAAGATCAAAGCTGTGCCCACTGTTAAGTAACTGTAAGTAACAATTGTTATAATTGTAATTATTGATGCTATTAAAATTTGTTTGAGATTGCTTAAAAAGTAATCTTTTAAATTGTGCTGATTCTTAAGTGATTTCTCAAGCATTTTCTCTGCTTGGCTAAAAATAGTGTAAGATTTAGAATTGATAGCAAAAGTGTCACTTTCCTTAAAAAAAACATCTAAAACAGCATTTTCTTCTGGTGCTAAATTTGTGGTTTTTGAGCCTTTTACCAGATAATACTCGAATTCCTCTCTCCAGGTTTGAAATCCATTACCGGTAATTTCTATTGCAACCTTAATCGAAAGGCTAATTATTGCAACCAGAAGTGTTTTTGAGTTAGAATATCTTTCTTTAATATATAGCAGTGAAGTTGCGGTATGGTGATTTTTTATATCAATGAATTGATTGCTTTCATTTGAAATTAAAGGATCTTCGCCATACTTTTTCCATGAAAAATAATAAAAAAGCAAGCAAATTGAAACGGCTAGAAGTCCGAGGAATAATTTTTCTGCAGAAACAAATTCTTCTATTTTATAATGAGGCAAAAAGAAGGGCTGATAAACAATTCCCTTTGGAAATCCAACTGCTACAGTAAAACCTTCTTCTTTTTTTAGATTTTTTGAAGTAAAATAAACCGAAGTTCCTCCAATTTTTGAATCACATTCACTTTGCTTCGATCCTAAAATGCCAGTATAACAATGAGTTTGTAATGCCGATGTTCCGCTTGGTAAGATTACTTTTGCAGATACATTTTCGATATCAAACTGCCAATAATTCCCTGTTACATTCCAATAAACTTCGTCAAAATTGTCATAAGAATGTATTTGTGCTTCGACTTCGTAAGTTAGTTTGTAGGTGTAAGTTCCTTCGCTAAGAGAAATGTCTTTATCGCCAATATAAATCTTGAAATTTTCGCCATCTATATCTGTGTGATAAGGTTCTTTGATCCAGTCTTTGGTAACATTCAAGATTGTATAAAAATTATTTCTGGAGACTTTCGAGGAATAGTTTTTCATCGGAAGTTGACGAAAGATACCGTGATCTATTTCTTGTTGTGCGGCATAAACGGTAATAGTTTCGGTAACAACAATGTTTCCGTTTTCCTTAATAAGAATGTCAGCATGAAATTGTTTTATTCTTTCCGTACGTTCATGTTCCTCTGTAAGTGTTGAATCAGTTTGACTAAAACATTGGGAAAATGAAAGTAATACTAAACCGAGAGTGAATAGAAACCTGAAATGTCTTATCATGAAAGAAGTTATTTTGCGGAGTGAAAATAAGGATTTTGTTTCTAATCCATGTAAGTTATGTAAGTGAATTTAAGTTTTATCTTTTTAACGCAAAGTTCGCAAAGGTTTTACGCAAAGTCTGCAAAGTTTGTTGTTATTGCGTTTTACTTTGGAGATCACAAAGCTTTGCGGTTTGGAACTTATATCACTTATATGGTTTAATAATTCTCTAACCTAAATTGGTAATTTAAACTGGTTTCTATTTTTTCGTTTGAAATAGTCTTTTTGATATTCGATTTTTCAAGACTGAATTTTGGTAAAACTAAGTTCAGTTCCTTTGCTTGTTGCGTATAATATTCCTGCCGACTTGGGTGAAAAGGCGCAACGGCATTAAAAACTTCATTCCATTTTGATTGATTAATGATCATTTCGATGATTCTGATGCAATCATTTTGATGAATTAAATTTACTGGAGCGTCTGGGTTTTCAAGGTTTTCCTTTCCTGCTAAATGTTTAACCGGATGACGATCTTCGCCAATTAATCCACCGAAGCGTAAAATTGTAGTTTCGAAGTTTTTATTTTTTTGAAGAATCGCTTCCGCTAAAAGTAATTGTTTACTGCTTTCTGTTTCAGGATTCGGAATAGTTTCTTCGGTAATAATTCCGTTTTCATTGCCATAAACCGCAGTTGAACTTACAAAAAGTACTTTTTTTACGGTTGATTTTTCTATAAACGCAATTAGATTTTGAATTTTCTCTACGAAAACCTTTCGGGAAGTATCATCGTTATTTCCTCTCAATTTTGGTGGAATGTCAATAATTAGGATTTCGCTTTTAGCTAAAAAAGAAGTTATACTTTCAGAAACACTTTCGCTTTCAAGCGCCACTAAAAATGAATTTATACCGGCGTTTTTAAGAATAGAAAGTTTATTTTCAGAAGTGGTAGATCCGTTTACTGAATAACGCTTTTTTGCGATTAAGCTTTTCGCCAAAGGTAAACCCAGCCATCCGCAGCCTAAAATACTTATTTGTGTCATTTTTTATTTTGAAGGTTCAAAGGTACAGAGGTTCAGAGTGACAAAGGTTAAAACTATGTCTTTTTCTTCACGACTTCGAGCCTTTGCGAGATTAAATTTTAAGCATTGACTTTTACAAATCTAGCGTAAAGCGAACTTTATCTTTTCCTTTTCCGCCAATTCTGTTGTAGAATTTTATGGCCCTTTCGTTAAATTCCGGTGTTTGCCATTGTATGTTGACGCAGTTTTTCTCCGTTCCAATTTGTTTTAGTTTTTCGATTAGAATTTCACCAATTCCAAGACCTCTCGTTTCTTCTTCCAGAAACAAACAATCCATGTAGATAAAAGTTGCTGCATTCCAAGTCGAAAAATCAAAAGTATAAGAAACGTAACCTACAATTGTCTCTTTTGTGGCAACTACCAAACAATGTAGTTTTGGATTTTCGTCAAACAAAGCTTTCTTTAAACCTTCTTCTTTTCCTTCCGGAGAATAAGCTGCTTTTTCGTATTCAGCATGTTTTTGGCATAAAACAACGAGTTTTGGTAGATCAGATACTTCGCAGTTTCTTATTGAATATTCCATTGCAGATTGATTTCGTTTTGTAAAAAGGTTATAAAATGATGAAAATAGTCGGGATATTGCTCGTTTTCTCTAATGGCGATAAAGTGTTTTCTTTTTAATCCGTTTTTACCAATTTTAATGGCTTTTATCGGGTTGTTTTTCAAATGTGGTAACAATGCCCATTTCGCCATAGACATTACGCCCATATCGGCTTTTACCATTTCCAGAGACGCTTCAGTCAACGGAAGAGGAGTGATCTTTTTGGGAGTTACTTTGGCTGGAGCCAAAACAAATTGATGAATCGTCACGGTTTCCATCGGAAGGGAATGAATCAGTAAATGTTCGTTGATAAAATCTTCGGCAACAACGTATTTTTTATCCGCCCAAGCGTGATTTTCAGAAACCGCCATAACTACTTCGTCCTGAAAAAGCTCAATGTATTTGATGTTGTTGTCTTTGATCTGATCGCTTATGATGGCAATATCGATTGTGTTTTCTAGTAATTTTTGTAACGGAATATGTGTGGCTTCGGTTATGATTTTCAATTCTACATTTGGGTACAAATTATGGAATTGTTTTAAAACCGGCGGCAACCAATGATAACTCGAATAACATTCGGTACTAATTCTGATTTCGCCATGCTCGCCATAAACCATTTGCTTGATTTGCGATTGTGTTTGAGATAGTTTGTCCAGAATTTCATTGGCAAGTTCATAGATTTTGTCGCCTGCTTTTGTCAAAACCAGTTTTTTGTTTGTTCTCAAGAAAATGGGAGTTCCCAATTGGTATTCGGCTTCTTTAAGTTGATGACTCAAAGCCGATTGTGTCAAATGCAATTTGTCAATCGCTTTGGTTATGCTTCCTTCTTCGACAATTGCTTTTATTAATTTTAAATGACGGATTTCCATTTTTGAGGATTTATATACAAAGTAACGAAATTTAGGAATGGCTTTTCTATGAAAAAAAGTAATCAAAGTGATGAATTCTTTTCGTTTTTATGGAAAGAGGTGTTGGAGTACTTTTGAATCAACGAAATCATTAAAACTATAAAAAAATGGAAGTACAAATTAAACATTATGAGAATAAACTAGCCTTCGAAATGGATCCGTCTGATTTATTTGATGCTTTGAATAATGGAGAAAAGGTAATTGTTATTGATGCCAGAAAAGCTTTTGGATTTGAGGCAGAACATATTCCGACAGCGATTAATATTCCTCATCGTGAAATGACGATCGAAACCACAAAACACTTGGATAAAGAAGTTTTATACGTTACTTATTGTGATGGAATTGGCTGTAATGCCTCGACAAGAGGCGCATTGAATATGGCGAAACTTGGTTTTAAAGTAAAAGAACTAATTGGCGGAATAGAGTGGTGGAAGTTTGACGGTTATGCTACCGAAGGAACAAACGGTGTAAAAGCAGGTTTGAAAATTGAATGTGCCTGTTAATTTTCTAGGTACAAAGGTTCAAAGTTACAAAGGTTTTCAAGGTATTCTAAAAAACAAAAAGCACTATAAAAATAGTGCTTTTTTAAACCTTTGTGCCTTTGAACCTTTAAGCCTAATTTTAAGATTCGATCAAAGCTTTTAAACCTTGAAGAATTGGATTTTCTTCGCCTTGCGGAGCTTCCTGAACTGCGCCGGGACGATTGTCTTCCTGAATAATTTCTAGTTTTACTTTCTGATTTTCTTCAGATAAAATGTAACTCATTATGAAATAATTCTCCGGTTTATCTTCAAGTTCTGGTCTTGGGAAAAACAAAGAATACTTGATTTTCTGATTCGGAGTAACTTCTAAAACCGTTCCCCATTGTTCAAAAACCTGGCCTTCCCATTCATTTCTAAATCTGATTTCGTTACCAACTTTCCAGTCTGTAATTAAATCGCTTCCGTATTGCCATTGTTTGACCAATTCTGGTTGTGTCAATGTGTTCCAAACTTTTTCTATAGGCGCATTTAGATGGATTGTAGAAATATTTGTTGCCATAACAAGTGTTTTTATTGTGGTTTTACAATAGGTTTCAAAGTATCTTTTGCAATAGCTGTACTATCTTTTACGACTGTTGCAGCTGGAATAGTGGCTACAGGAGCTGTATATTTTTTGATTTTTTGCTGAATTAATACGGCATCGTTCAAAACAAAAGGTGTTGGCATCATCCAGTCGCTTCTAGGTTTTATTTTAAACAACGGATTTGTCATTAAATCAAACGAGCTTTCGATTAAATCCATATCAAAAACAGATGATTTTTTGATGTAGAATTCCATTACAAGCGGCTCATTACCCACAACATAATACGATAAAAGTCGCATTCCTTCTCGCTCTAATTCAATTCCTTTTTGTCCTAAAGTAGAAACACCATTTGCTTTGAAATTATAAAACGTCATTTTAGGATTTGCGTAGATATCGTATCGGTTTACTTTTCGGTTTGGTGTGATTTTTATTTTTAGAAATCTGTTATTTCCAACAACGCTGTCTTGTAAAAATGCTATTGTTGGTTTTGGTACGTCCACAACAGGCGCAATTGCACTATATGTAAAGCCCGAATTGTATTTGCTGGATATTGGCAGGTTGTTTAAACCAACCGCTTTTTGATTTTTATCGCCTAGATAACTTTTTGTCCATTCGTCTAAATTTACATCGTATGTTGTCCAGATTGCAGAGTTGGTGTTGGCATTATAAACATACAATAAACTGTTTGATTTTGCTTTTCCGTGTTCATAATCAGAGTGATATCCGGCGTAAGCAAAGAAACCAATCGAAGTAATAAAGAAAACCATTATCCAGACTCCTTTTTTAGCAAAAGAACCAAATATTGGCAGCAATAAGCCGAAGGCTAAAACGGTTAGAACGGCACTTCCGTAAAGGATTTTTAAACCTAAACCAATAGGGAACATTACTATAAATGGTGCTATGATCGCTAAAGCCGGGATTGAGAATAATAAATTTAAGCCTAAGCTATAATGTTGTGTCAGAACGAATATTCCAAACAATAGAATTCCGAAATAAACCGGAATAATAAGGAATCCTGCTCCGGTTAGACTATTGGCCAAAAATCCGTTGATGACAATCCAAAGAAGTAGAGGAGCAACAAAATGATTCATTGTAACCTTTGTTTCTGAGAAATGATGGTAAAAAGCAAAACAAATTGCGATGCTAAGTGTTACAAATGCTCCAATGTAAGCATGACCGTTGTAGGTAAATCCGTTAAGTAGATCGGAGTATTGCGGATAGATTTGTAAAACTATTTTCCATCCTAAAAAGGTAACCAAACCTGCAATAATTATCGATCCAAGTAGTGGTATAAATCCTTTGAAAATTTCTCGGAATGTAATAACGCGTTTTGCTTTTCCGATGAAAATAAAGAGAATCAATAATCCCAGAGCAATAAAAGTCATTGGTGCTACCCATGAAAAAGGATAATTAATGAATGAAAACGGTACGCTGAAATAAACATCATCTTCGTTTGAGTTTGTAGCGTTTAAGTCTGTATTGGCAAAGTATTTTAATAAAGGCATCAAGTAAGTTCCCTGATGTGCCAATGTTGTTTTGCTTAAATGCTGAACATCGTCTTGTTGTGTATGATAATTATAATGTCCGTCTATAAAGGCAAAGTTGAATCCCTGGATGTTTCCTTGTTCTCTAAAAACGGTTAAGTCAGTATCATTTGGAAGCATTTTATAAATGCTATACATCAAAGAATTTGAAACCGGATATGAGGTCTTTGCTTTGGAGAATTCCTTAACAAGAGCTTCATTTCCTTTGTTGGTTTCCATCAACATATAACTTGGTCCTGAAGAACCACGTGCCTCAAAATTGATCACCAAACCAACATCTTTTGCCCACGGATGTTTGTTTACAAAAAGTGCGGCTCCATTTAGACCTAATTCTTCAGCATCTGAAAAAAGGATTATAATGTCATTTTTGTGAGGTTGTTTAGAATATAAAAAAGCACGAACTCCTTCTAATATCGTTGCAACTCCCGAAGCGTCATCACTTGCACCTTTAGAAAAAGAGTGTGGCGCACTGTCGTAATGAGATAGTAATAAAAGCGCTTTAGAGCTGTTTGTTCCTTTTATACGGGCAAGAATATTTTTGGATTTTACCAGAAGCCCTTTATCATTGAGGGTAAAACCTTCCTGAACACTTGTTTCTAGTCCAATTCTATTAAGTTCCAGTTTTAGATAATTAGCTACTAATTCATGATTTAATGAACCTACATAATGAGGTTTTTGTGCAATAATCTCGACTTGATTTAGTGCTCTTTCAGTAGAAAAATCGGCAAGGGCTTCATCATTTTTTGAAATGTATTGAGGCATCATTGTGAGGTAAATGATAGCTAGAATTGCTAGAATGCCGATGATGCCAAGAATTGAGGTCTGGTTTTTTTTCATGATTGATAAGTACTAAATTTCTTTTTTTACGAGCATAAAATAATCATTGTCCAAAGATCTATATCCTTGATCATACAGGAAATAGTAGGTGTTTCCTGTTTTTGTTTGTAGAACATTCGTAAAAAAATCGAAGTCGAAACCTTTGTTTAACATTTTATCTCGTGTTGCTTTTGATTTGCCATCTGTATTTAGCTCGGACAAAATACGGTAATTTTTTCGTAATTTGTTGTTTACATTACGCATGAAATTAGTACTATCTTTATTTATTTTATTGTTGTAGGCATTACGGCAACTGTCTGAGCAGAATTTTTTGTCTTCTCTACCTACCAGTTTTCCGGAGCATTCAAGGCAAGTCTTCATGATTCTATTTTTTTAATTTCATATAAATCAGTTCTTCGATCTTTTAATATTCGTACACTTCCGTGTTCGTGAAGTTGTTTGAGCAGGTTCAAATCAACATCAACAATTAGTGTCATTTCAGTGTTTGGGGTCGCTTCGGCTTTTATACCATTACTGGGAAAAGCAAAGTCAGACGGCGTAAATACTGATGCTTGTGCATATTGGATATCCATATTATTCACTTTTGGCAAGTTTCCAACACAACCGGCAATGGCTACATAACATTCATTTTCTATTGCACGAGCCTGTGAACAATGTTTTACACGCGTGTAGGCATTTTGCGTATCAGTCAAAAACGGAACAAATAGAATATTCATTCCCTCGTTTGCCAGAATTCTCGAAAGTTCCGGGAATTCAACATCATAGCAAATCAAGATTCCAATTTTACCACAATCAGTATCAAAGGTTTTAAACTCGGATCCGCCTTTCATACCCCAATGTTGTACTTCGTTTGGCGTTACGTGAATTTTGGTATATATCTCTGAAGTTCCGTCTCTTTTGCATAAAAAACCAACATTGTATAAATTACCATTTTCCAGATAAGGCATACTTCCGGTAATAATATTTATGTTGTAAGAGATGGAAAATTCCTGAAAACGCTTTCGGATTGGATCAGAATATCGGGCAAGTTCCCGAATGGCTTCAGCTTCTGAAAGATGATTATAATCGGCCATTAAAGGTGCGATGAAAAGCTCCGGAAATAAAGCAAAATCGCTTCCGTAACCTGAAACTACATCAATAAAAAATTCTGCTTGCTCAAAAAACTCTTCCAGATTATTCAATTGACGCATTTGCCATTGAACTAAACCTAATCTGATAACACTTTTTTCAAGATTAATTAATTTTGGGCTTTCATCATAATAAACATTATTCCATTCTAAGAGAACAGCAAATTCCTTTGATTCTTCATCTCCTTCCAAATAGTTTTTAATGATTCTCAATACGTGAAAATCATTACTAAGTTGAAAAGAAAGAACCGGGTCGTGCAATTCTTTATGTTTTACTTTTTCGATATAGTTTTTTGGAGTCAGCTTTTTGGCATATTGTCCATAATTAGGAATCCTGCCTGCAAAAACAATTGCTTTTAGATTAAGTTGTTCGCAGAGCTCTTTTCTGGCGTCATACAAACGGCGTCCTAATCGTAAACCACGGTAATTTGGATGTATAAAAACATCGATTCCGTATAGAATCTCCGCATCTTTATTGTGTGTAGAAAAACTATAATCGCCAAGAATTTGTCTGTAATTATGTCTTTTATCTACTAATTTTTCATCAACAATAAGCGATAATGCTGATCCAACTACTTTTCCGTCTGCAAGAATAACGAGTTGCCCTTCCGGGAAAATCGAAAGTAATCTTTTGATATCATCTTCTTTCCAATATGAGTCGGCCATTTCAGGATAAGATTCAACCATTGAGTCTTTCAATTGTTTATAATCATCAAATTCTAAATTTCGCAACTCAACTTTATTGATTTTTGTCTGCATATCGTAAGATTTATCTCAAATATACGAAATTATTTCCACTTACAAACGTTTACAAATATTTACAACCGAAAGTAAATAGTTTACAACCGAATATTTATAGGGGCTCAGCGGATCTTTGCCTTGTTGAATTTGATAAACGAATTCTTTTATATGAACATTTAAACAGTATACGCCATGAACGGAATGAAAAACAGAGTACAATTGATTGGAAACGTAGGAAACGATCCAGAAATCAAAACATTAGAAAACGGAAGAAAATTAGCGCATTTGAGTATTGCCACAACCGAAAGATATAAGAATGATAAAGGCGAAAGAGTTGAGCAAACGGAGTGGCACCGCATTACTGCCTGGGGGAAAACCGCTGAAATTATCGAAAAATATGTCGAAAAAGGAAAAGAAGTTGGTGTCGAAGGAAAGCTAATTCACAGAAGTTATGATGATAAAAACGGTGAAAAAAGATTTATTACCGAAGTTGTTGTCAGTGAGATTTTGCTACTCAGTAAATAATGTTTATCAAGATTTGATATTCAAACCCGACAGGTAAAACGTGTCGGGTTTTTAATTTTATAATTGAACTTATAAAATGGAAGCTCCGTTTATATCTGTTGTGAGGATTTCGCTCATATAGTCAAAAAATGGCCTCATGTTCTTGAAAGTGTTTAAAGCCTGTTCTAAAAAATGATCACTTAAGACTTCAGCATCGGTAAAACGTTTAATTACCAAAAACTGTTTGTAACGAAGTAAATCAATTGCTTTATGATCTGTGTCGTAGCCTTTGGGCGCTGTTTTGAGTTGTTCGCCCTGTAATTTTCCAAAGTTGCTTACAAAAGATTTTGATTGTAATATCTTTTGCATTGGTTCGTCATCGTGAGCAAATTCGGCTCTAATGCGTTTTAGATCTTCAGTATTTGGTCCCCAGAATCCACCGCCTAGAAAAGTGTTTCCTTTTTCAATATGAAAATAATAGCCACCGCGTCTTTCTTTAGTTGCTCTGGTATAACTGCCTCCCCAAAAAGTTTTAAAAGGAGTTTTGTCTTTAGAAAAACGAATATCACGATAAATTCGGTAAACACTTTTTTTGCCCGAAGCTGTTTCCAGAACATCAGTTTTAGAGAGTTCGTGAAGCAAAGCACCCGCAAAAGTTTCAATGTGATTTAACTCGTTTAAGTAGTTTTGTTTATGTGCATCAAACCAAGGTTTGTTATTGTTTTCCTTGAGTTCAGTCAAAAAATCAAGGCTTGATTTGGGTATAATAATGTTGTTTTCCATAGTAGAAATTTTGAGTCTTTTTAAAAGTCAGAATGCGAATGTAATTTAAGCATAAAAAAACCCACCAAATTTTCTGGTGGGTTTATTTTATATATAAGTTTAAGCTGTTTTTTTGAATAAATCAAACATAGGACAACGTGAACAACGTTTCTTTTCACTTTTTTTGTATTTCTCACAACAAGAAGATTTACAGTTTTCCAACTTCTTAATGTTCTCAAGGATAGCTTTATTCTTCTTTTTCTTTTTATCCTTTTTTTTGTCCTTGTCTTTTTCTTTCTTGCCCAATTTTCCTCTGTATTATAAAAACAGTGGCAAATATAAATGAAAAATGTTATTTTTATATATTCTAAATAAACTTTAACTTTTTTTATTTTGGATTGATTGCAATTGAGCTTGTAACTGTTAACTGCTGAATATCACGATCAAACAAGTAAAGCCCGCCTTTGTCATCTCCAATTAAGTTGATTTTATCTAAAATAGATTTAGCAGTAGCTTCTTCTTCGATTTGTTCTGATACATACCATTGTAAGAAATTATGAGTTGCATAATCTTTTTCTGAAAAAGTAATGTGTACCAATTCATTAATAGATTCCGAAACAAAAATTTCGTGGTTATAAAGAGTTTCAAACATTTCTTTAAATGTAGTATAAGATGTTTTAGGCGCTTTTAGATCCGTAATATGAGCGTGACCTCCGCGTTCGTTTACATACTTTATTAATTTAAGCATGTGTGCACGCTCTTCGTCTGATTGTGTGTACATAAATTGAGCGATTCCTTCTAATCCGTGTACTTCAGCCCAACAAGCCATAGAAAGGTAGGTTTGCGAAGATTCTGCCTCTATGCGAATTTGCTTGTTCAATGCTGCTTCTATATTTTTTGATAACATAATTGTGTCTTTTTTGTAAAGTTAAAAAAAATAATTCAAATCATTTTTTTAAACCTTCAATACATGGCGCATTTGGATTAATTCTCAATAAAGTTAAGGAGTGTCAAATTTGAATGATTTTGAAAAAACGGCTTTGTCAATCAAAGGATTTGTTATTTCATCTGGAATAAATCCATCGGTGAATTTGCGCATGATAAACTGTTTCGCACTGGAATCATAATAACTCAGAATAGAATAGTTTTCAAGAATTAGTGTGTTTTGCAGCGTTATTTTTTTGTTTGTATCCAAAAAATAATAAATATTATCACTTGCAAAAGGTTCTTGTCTTTGTTGTATAAATTCAAAATTTGAATCTAATATACTTTCAAAATAGACAGTTTGGTTTTGACCAAATTGTGATAGGTTTATTTGAAAAGGCTGTAAATCATCATAAAAACTATAATATGGTCTTTCTTCTTTTGGTATTCCTCCGAGTGTTATGTAAGTATTTTGGTTGTTTTTAAAAACAGATATGCCTAAATCTAATCCTGATAAATACTTTAAAAATGCGCTTGTTTTTTTTATTTCTTTTGGTTTTTGATCGTCGATTTGAGCTAACAAGGGCGAATTTTTAAATTTTATAGTGTCGTTTTTCGAAATCTTGACGCTTTTAATTGTTTCGCCTGTATTATAATTTTTTATGTCTAATAAAAGTTCCTCCTGATTAGTGTTGATTTGGAAAACTTTATCATCGAGAAAAAATGAATTACTCAGTTTTTTTGGCTTTTCAGAAAGTGACTGAGGAAAATTCTTTTCCTTTATTTCGTAGGTTTCCAGATTGACCTCAAATATCTGTGTTTTTGCCGGATTTTGATCAAATGTCAATACAAGCCGATTATCAAGCATATAGACTTTGCTTTTTTTAATGCTTCTTGAAAGAGGATTATAATCTTGTACTTCAATCTTTTCGATAGGATATTCTCTGATGAACTGATTGAAAGTTAAGAATTGTGTGTTTTTGTTTTGAAAAGTAAAAGCAGAAAAATCGAGAGGCTTTTCTTCAACAGTTTCATCTTTAAACTTATAAAGGGTTAAAGTTTGTTCTGCACTGTCTTTTGCCAGAATATAATAGATATTATTTTTTTGAAATGAGGCTATAAAATATTCTTTTGAATACGGAAAACTAAACTTTAAAGGCTTAATAACCTTGTTGGTCATGTCGTATTTAATTAGGACAATACTTTTAAAATCCTCTGTAGACCAATAAATTGTTGGATTTCGGTCTTCGTCAAAACTATATCCAATAATGAATTTGTCTTCTATATTGCTTCGGGAAGTTCTTAGTTCATTCGTTAAGAACAATGCCTTGTTGTATTGTAAGATGGTAAGATTTTTATCGTCTGCAATAAAAGCAAACACATCATGTGTTTTAGTATTTTCAGCATTTATAATCTGACCATATCCTCCTGAATTTCTCATGTTTATTGGATAAGAATTCAATATTGTTTGACCAAACAGAGTTGATTTGCAGATTAATACTAAAATGAATAATAGTTTTTTCATGAGTTTTTAAAGTCGAAAATCATTCCAGTTTACTAGCTGAATTTACAATTTTTGAACTGTAAGTTACTAAGAATTTTAATGCTATATCACAATCATTATGGTTTTTATTTTCAAAGCATAATTAAAGATACCTTATTCTAGTGCAAAAGTAGCTTTTGGTGTATGTGGTAACTATTATTTCAGATGTATTTTCGCGCAAAATATATAAATATATAAAAATGAAAAAAATACTTTTTTTAGTGAGTGGTACTTTATTATTACTTACTTCTTGTACTAACGATTATGATGCTTCTTGTTTGGCGAAAAACAATGTAGGCCCAATTAAGAATGACACAATTTCACCGCCAAAAACGGATTCAATTCCTGTAATTGTTGAGCCCATTTTGCTAAAAAAATTAGTTCATAACTATGCAAACGGGGCTTCATCTACAATTGATTTGTCTTATGATGGGACTAAGGTAATAAAAGATGTAAATGATTCTAACTTTACATATTATACTTATACCGGAGATATAATTACGAAAATTGAGAAAGCGGATCTTGCAGGAGATGTGTATTACTCAGAAGCATATTTTTATGCAAATGGAAAAGTAGATTATGTTTTAAGTACTGAATTTGGAAAGTACTATAAAACTAAATATGTTTATAATAATGATGGAAGTATCTTTTTTACTAAATGGAACAGTGATAGTTTAGGAAATGAAGGAGAACAAACAACAATAAGCGGAAGATATGTTTTTTCTGGAGGCAATATGATTCAAAAACAATCATATGATGCAAAAAACAATCCTAGACTCAATACTTCAGGCTCTAATTTACTAACAGGACTTAATCAGCTATTTTCTGCAAATAATGTAACTAGAAGAGTTACTACGGCTAAAAATAATGATGTTATTACGCAAACAGGGACAACGACTTACAGTTATGAGTATGATGCCAATGGTTATCCTACAAAGTCAACCGAGACATTACAAATTGGTGATACAATTACTACGGAAACATCTGTATACAGTTACTAAGTTTATTATAGACAAAATTTGATGACGACCGTCAATAAAATATGTTTTGTTTCGTCTTAAAAAGCGAAATAGATTTATTGATAGAATAATTAATATAAAAGTTGCAAGAACGTTCTTGCAACTTTTTTTGTTTTTATAAACTCTCATTTGAACTTTGTTTTAGAAGTGTATTTAGTTTGTTATATAATCTCCTTTTTGTGCACGTTTATAAGGATATCTATAAAACGGAAACAACATGGATTATCTTTTTCAAAAAGAGCTATCGATTTTGGTTGGGATGGTTTCCGGTAATCAAAGTTGTTAAATTTATAAGCGGTAGAATAGCTTTAAATTGAGCTTGAAAAGCGTATTGTTCTATTGTCCTCAGTGCAGACATTTCTTTTGAATAGGACTGATAATATGAAGCTTTGAGAAGGTACAGTAGTACTATACTTGTTCTTTAATGTTTATATAATTTGGAAGATTCGATGGTGGTATCTTTTGTGTTGATAACTAAAGAGGCATTGTTAGGTATAAAAAAAGCCCTGAAGAAATCTCTCCAGGGCTCTAATTTTGTAATTGTAGAGACTATCTTATTTTAAAAGTAACTCTTCTTGCTAATCTTCTTGCTTCTTCTGAGTCTTTTTGAATAGAATTATCAGCACCTTGAGGTACTACGTTTAATCTTGAAGGCGAAATACCTGCTTTTTCAAGAATAGTTTTAACACTATTAGCTCTTAAATTTGAGAGGTTCTCGTTGTATTCGGCACTACCAACCTGATCAGCATAACCTAAAATATCAAGAGAAGCTGAAGGATTTTTTCTTAAGTAAGTTAAAACAACATCAATTGCTGCTGTTGAATTTTCTATAGGTGTCGCTTTATTAAAATCAAAATAAACACTGTAGTATTTAGCATCGATCATTTCTTTAAGAAGATCTTTGTCATTTACTACCGTTGTAGTTACTGGTTTTTCTACAATAACTTGTTTCTCTGGGATTTTGCTTACTAAAGCTTCAAGGTCTGCAATTTTGCTTTCTAATGGTGAAAGATCAACATCTTGTGAAACAACTGTCCAGTCAGCATGTTTTGTGTTTTTACCTAAGTAAACATTTACCCCAACTGTACCATTAAAAAGTACGCCGTTAAAACCTCTTGATTCTACAGGGCATCCGCAGTCAAAAGTGTAATCTTGTGATGCATTTACGATAGTTGTAAAATAACCTGTTAAAGCAATTCTGTCAGATAATCTGATTTGACCCGTAACACCTGCGATGAAATTTCCCATTCTATCCTTAACGTGTAAATCTTTGTTCTCTAACTGAGCTAAACCAAAACCTGTATGAGCTAATAAACCAATTGTTTTAGTCCAGGTTTCAAAATTCATGATTCGGCCCAAGTTTGCAACTGCTTGAAGATCTGCTCTGTAATATTTTGAATCAAAGTCTACTGAATTGTTTTTTCCAGTAAAACTATTGTATCCAAAATCTGCTTTTAGACCAAACTTATTATTAAACATATACCTCACTCCTAAATCACCTACCCAAAAACTTGGTGTAGATGTAAAATGATTTTCCATCATTGGACTTTGTGGTTTATTAACACCCGCCCCTAATTCTACTGACCATTTGTTGTAGTTAGATGAAGTTTCTTTTTCTGTTTGTGCATGCAGATTCGCTAAACCTACCGAAAATGCTAGCATTGTCACAATTTTTTTCATTGTCATTTGAGATTTTAAATTTTCCTCAAACAAACAATTATTTGTAAGAAATGTCTTCCGAGATAAGTTATAAATATAACAGAATAGGACAATAAATATTTTCGGTTATTATTTATTCATTAATTCCTGAAATGTATCAACAAACTGCCCTAAATGTAAACCATCCATTAAACCATGGTGAACATGAACAGACATTGCAATTGTTCTTTTTCCGGTTTCTGAAGTCATCATTTTACCAAAAGAAACCTTTGGGCAACTATCAGGAAAAGTGTAGCTCCTTGCGTGAGAAAGTGAAGTGAAATTTAGCCACGGAATTGCCGAGAAATGAATTACATTATCATCATCAAATGATCTTGTAAAAATTCCGGTTGTGGTTTGAATGCGTTCTATTTCTTTTAAAGCATTTTGTTCGAATGTTTTAAAATCAGAGTTATATTCGATTAAAGAAAATCCAAAAGTACCGTCTTCACGTCCAATTGTTGCCGAAACATCAATTCGGTCATTGATATAAATTTTGTCTTTATCAATTCTGTATTTAAAATTCTCGATTGAATTTACTGCAACGAGTGTTTTATGTAAATAATAAATAAAGAAGGAAGCTTTGAGCTCTTTTGCTGTTTGGTACGCTTTGGTACAATCAATCTCAACGGTAGCCCCAAAGAAAGGTTCTTCCATTTTACTGAAATGTGCAAAATGCTCTTTTCTGTTCCAGTTTTCTAAATCTAAAAGTGTTTTCATTAGAGTAAGTTGTGGACTATTTCGGTAATTTTTTCGAATGAACTAAAATGTTGATGTTCTACTTTATGACTAATTTTTTCGTGTTCCCAAGTGGTGTGAAACGGAATATGAACAGCGTAACCTCCAATTCCTAAAACCGGCAAAACATCAGATTTCAAAGAATTTCCAATCATTAAAAATTCATGAGGCTGAATGTCTAAACGGCCTAAAAGTTTTTGATAATCTATTTCTTGTTTGTCTGACATCACTTCGATATGGTGAAAATAATGCCCTAAACCAGAACGGTGCAGTTTGCTGTGTTGGTCTTTTAAATCACCTTTTGTGGCAACAACCAATTTGTAGTTTCCATGTAAAGCCTGCAATGTTTCTTCGATTCCGTCCAGAAGTTCGATAGGTTTTTCTAGTAATTCTTTTCCGTATTGAATGATTTTTTCAATAACCTCAATCGGAATTGTATTGTTCGAAATATTCATCGCCGCTTCAATCATCGAAAGAATATATCCTTTGATTCCATAACCGTACAAAGGTAAATTCTCAATTTCGATCTTGAATAATTCCTGTGAAATTCCCTGATGTGAAAGATAATCTTCCATCAAAGCACAAAATTTATGTTCGGTTTCCTGAAAGTATGGTTCGTTTACAAACAAAGTATCATCAGCATCAAATGCGATTACTTTTAGGTTTGGTATTTTGCTTTTATGTAACATGATGTTTTTGTTTTAAGTTTTCTGCTGGATGCAGATTTGTTTCAAGTTTCAGGTTTTCTTTGTTTCAGGTTTTTTTGCCACAGATTAAACACGAATTCATGAATGATCATTAACTTTTTTGCAGAGATTTAAAAAAATTATCTGCTCAATCTGCCAAATCTGCGAGAGACTAAAAAATAAATCCGCATAAACCCGTGTATCCGCGTCCCATTTCTCAATCCTAATTCTTAGCAAACAAGTTCTTAAATGAAATAGTTTTGTCGTAAAAAGTAATTCTAATTCCGAGAAGCAAAATGATTCCGCCGAAAACCATTTGTAAAGTTATTTGTTCTTCCAAAAACAACCAAGCTAAAATCGATGTAATTACAGCCTGACTCAATAAACTTAGCGAAACCCTTGTTGCACGCATGTGTTGTGTGGCATAGCTAATAGAAAGCCAGGCACACAATTGACAAATAACCGCCTGAAGTACCAACACAAACCAACCCGTATCAGAAAATCCGGTAAAAGGCTGATCTAAGCAATAACAAAGTATTCCCAGATAAATGCTGGAAGCCAATAAGCTAATCGTCATAAAGGATAAAACATCAACATCTGAAAGGACTTTTTTACTCACCAAAAGATAAATCGAATATAAGATGCCGGACAAAACGGCAAACAAGAAAGCCTGATCAAAATTCAATTCCATAAAAAAGCTAAAACCAACCAAAGTAATCATCCCGAATAATGAAACCGCAGTTCCGATCCAGAAGTTGGTTGCAGGTTTTATTTTCAAAAAGAAGAAAGAACCAATTCCAACCCAAAGCGGCGATAAATTCGTCAACAACGAAGCCTGAGTCGCGCTTGAATCCTGAATGGCGATATTCCAAACGGCAACATCCGAAGAGAATAAAACGCCGCAAAGTGCTGCAAGAAGTATAAATTTTGTCGTAGGCAGTTTGAAGCTTTTTGTAATAAGCACATAAGGCACAAGTAAAATCGCCGCAAAAGTCATTCGATAAAAAGCTGAGATTAATCCCGGTGCTAATTTAAGCTTAATCAATATCGGGAATATTGAAATACAAAGTATTCCGCAGATTAAAGCTAGTCTTGGTTTGGTGATTTTCATTTTCTGTGGACTTTTAGACTTAATTATTTTAAATGTAAATCAATTAAGCCATATTTTAAAAACAAAAAGCGTGAATCAATTAAAAATTTTAATCGATTCACGCAATTCTATAATTATTATAAAACGTTAGTTTATCGTTTCACCATTTGGAGCGTCAGTATCAGGATTTACGAATACTAATTTTCCTTCGGCGTTTGTTGTCATTAAGATCATTCCTTGACTTTCAACTCCGCGTAAAGCTCTTGGCGCTAAGTTTGCCAAAACTGTAACACGTTTACCAATGATTTCTTCTGGCGAAAAGCTTTCGGCAATTCCGGAAACAATTGTACGAACGTCTGTTCCGGTATCAATTTTAAGAACCAAAAGTTTGTTGGCTTTCGGCATTTTTTCGGCTTCAATGATTGTTCCTACACGTAAATCCATTTTAGCGAAATCCTCATATTGAATCAATTCTTTTTGAGGTTCCGGTTGTTTGCTTTCGGCAAGATTTGCAGTTTTTGTAGCTTCCAATTTATCTATTTGTTTTTGTATTTCTTCGTCTTCGATTTTTGCGAATAATAATTCAGCTTCACCAATTTGGTGCCCTTCCGGAATTAATTCTGAATTCTCAGCAACGTCATTCCATCTCAAATTGCCTTCGTTTTTCAATATTCTTGACAATTTAGCCGCAGTAAAAGGCAAGAACGGTTCAGCCAAAATGCTCAAAGCAGCAGCAATTTGCAACGCCACATACATTTGAGTTTTTACACGCTCGGGATTGTCTTTCATTACTTTCCAAGGCTCTTCATCGGCAAGATATTTATTTCCTAAACGAGCAACATTCATCAATTCGCCCAATGCTTCACGGAATCTGTAACGCTCAACCGAACTTGAAATCACGGCTGGATACGCTTTTAATTCTGCCAAAGTATTTTCATCAACTTCAGATAATTCATTCGGAGTCGGAATAAATCCGTCATAATATTTGTTGGTTAAAACAACCACACGATTAATAAAATTCCCGAAAATAGCAACCAATTCGTTGTTATTTCTCGCCTGGAAATCTTTCCAGGTAAAGTCATTATCCTTAGTTTCAGGAGCATTAGATGTTAATGCATAACGCAAAACATCCTGCTTATCTGGAAATTCTTCTAAATATTCGTGTAACCAAACCGCCCAGTTTTTAGAAGTCGAAAGTTTATTTCCTTCCAAATTCAAAAACTCATTTGCAGGAACATTGTCCGGCAAAATATAGCTTCCTTCTGCTTTAAGCATCGCAGGGAAAATGATACAGTGAAAAACAATATTGTCTTTCCCAATAAAGTGAACCAGTTTCGTGTCTTCATCTTTCCAGTATGGTTCCCAGTCTTTTCCTTCGCGTGCAGCCCATTCTTTTGTAGACGAAATATACCCGATAGGCGCATCAAACCAAACATATAATTTTTTTCCTTCGGCACCTTCAACCGGAACATCAATTCCCCAATCAAGGTCACGCGTTACCGCACGAGGTTCCAATCCGCCGTCAACCCACGATTTTACTTGTCCGTAAACATTAGGTTTCCAGTCGTTTTTATGTCCAACCAAAATCCATTCAGTAAGGAATTCAGTATATCTGTCAAGAGGTAAAAACCAGTGTTTTGTAGATTTCAATATCGGAGTTTCTCCGGTAATTGTCGATTTTGGGCTAATCAAATCCGTCGCATTCAAAGTAGATCCGCAGTTTTCACACTGATCTCCGTAAGCTCCATCATTGCCACATTTTGGGCAAGTTCCCACCACAAAACGGTCTGCTAGAAACTGATCTGCTTTTGCATCGTACAATTGCTCTGTTGTTTCTTCAATAAAATCACCATTATCATACAATGTTCTAAAGAATTCCTGAGCCGTATCATGATGAATTTTAGCCGAAGTACGAGAATAATTATCAAACGAAATTCCGAAATCAGCAAATGATTTTCTAATAATTCCGTCATATTTATCAATAACTTCTTGTGGTGTAATTCCTTCTTTTTTGGCTTTCATCGAAATTGCAACGCCATGTTCATCACTTCCGCAAATAAACGCAACGTCTTTTCCTTGCAAACGTAAATATCTCGAATAAATATCTGCAGGCACGTAAACCCCCGCCAAATGCCCAATATGTATAGGTCCGTTGGTGTAAGGCAATGCTGCCGTAATAGTATATCTCTTTGGATTCTGTATCATAACTCAATTTTATTGAGTGCAAAAATAAGCAATAGAATTGAGATTTTGTTATTTCACGGAGATTCGCACGCAATTTCGCAGAGTTGCACTAAGAAAAAACACAGAGATTCGCAAAGTTTTTTAATCTCGTAAAGTCGCAGAGGCGCAAAGTTTTTTAATTAAATCTGCTCAATCTGCGGAATCTGCGTGAAACAAAAACTTTGTGACTTCGCGAGTTTGCGAGATTAATTCTCATTTCTTTAAAAAAAAACTTAGCGAATCTCCGGGAAACTTCGTGTATCTCTGTGAAATCACAATAAAATAGAACCAGTTTAAACTACGTTTGAAGTTTATAAATAAAGATATATTTTGCAACCTTTGCCCTGAAAAAACAAAAACAAGTTATGAGCAAGACAAAATTAATCATCAATAAAAACGGATCTATAAAAATCGAAGGCGATTTCGAAATCATGGATTCTGAAGGAGCAGTTTACGGACTTCAAGGAAGATCTGCATTAGGGCTTTGCCGTTGCGGATTATCTGCAAACAAACCATTTTGCGATGGTGGACACCGTAACAATTTCGAACACGATTCTGTTGCGTTTGATTTACCGCCAATGAAAACAAACTAAGAAATTTAATTTCTATGTTATCATACTAAAGCTGCATTTAATGCAGCTTTTTTGTTTTATATAATTTTGTTTTTGAAGGAATTTTCGAATAATAATTATGGGAAACTCTTAAAAAAAGAATATATATTTACACAGAATTGTAAGAAAATTAGAAAATGAAAAAAATACCACTTTTAGT
>NZ_JAJMOX010000039.1 GCF_020991455.1 Flavobacterium sp. JAS | reverse complement strand
GATATGCTGCTCCGGATTTCAATACTCCTAAAAGAGCGACAATCATTTTATCACTTTTAGCCAGCTTTACTCCCACCAGATCATCCGGCTTAATCGCATAATTTTCTCTTAAATAATAAGCCAACTGATTCGACTTCTCATTAAGTTCCTGATACGTTAATTTATTATTTTCAAAAATAACGGCAATATTATTTGGTGTTTTTCTAACCTGTTCTTCAAATAAATCTACGATTGTTTTCTCTCTTGGATACGCTGCATTTGTATCGTTGAATGCTGTCAATAACTGATTCTGTTCTTCAAATGTTAAGTAGTCAATCTCTTTCATCAACCTTTCGGGCTGTTCTATCGATTCTCTTATCAGATTTTCAAAATGGGTAAACATTCTTTCGATCAGATATTCCTCATAGATATCTGTATTATAGGAAATCATTAAATTCAATCCATCTGATTCGACGAAAGTAAAAATAATATCAAACTGGGCGGTAGCGCTGGAAAATTCATAAGGTCCCATCTCAAGGTCTCTTAATTCTTCTCCTTTCAGATTATTCAATTGACTTTGATTTTGCAAAACAACCGAAACGTCAAATAATGCGGAACGGCTTGGGTCTCTCTGCAAATTCAGCTTCCCAACTAAGGCATCAAATGGATAATTCTGATGTTCATAAGCGCCTAAAAGCGTATTTTTCTGGGCTGATACCAGATCTAAAAAGCTGTCGTCCGGTTCAAATCTCGTGCGAATGGCAAGTGTATTTAAATATAAGCCCAATTGATTCTCTAAATCAGGATGCTCTCTGCCCGCTATTGATGTTCCCACTATAATGTCATTCTGACCCGAATACTTATATAATAAAGTATTGATTCCCGCCATAAGTGTCATAAACAAGGTAACATCCTGCACTTTTGAAAATGCTTTTAGTTCCTCTAAAAATGCTTGCGAAAAATGATGGCTGATATTAGCCCCATTATAGGTCTTAACCAAAGGACGTGTCTTAAAACTCGGGAGATCTAAAACAGGCAGCTCTCCCGCAAATTGATTCAGCCAATAAGCTTCAGAAGCCTGATTTTTGGCTTGTTGCAATGTGCCATTGAGCCAAACAGCATAATCTTTATACTGAATGCCCAATTCAGCAAAATCAACTTTTTTTCCTTGTATTAGTCTGTTGTAGGACTCTACAACTTCAGACACCAGCAGTTCCATAGACCAGCCGTCTCCAATGATATGATGCATGGATAAAAAGAAAACATACTCCTGCTCTTTTAACTTCAACAGCGAAGCTCTTAAAAGAGGCACCTGTTCTAAATCAAAAATCTCATGTTTTCTTGCTTTTATATACGTTGCAATGGCTTCTTGTTGGTTTTCTGCAAAACTGAAGTCTTCACTGGATATCTTAAAATCTAATTGTTCTGTCGGGATAATATATTGCCTGATATCGCCTTCATTATCTGCTTTGAAATACGTTCTTAGTATTTCATGACGATGTAGTAAAAGCCTAAACGATTCTTCGAATTTATTGGTATCTATATTTCCTTTTAACAAAACTGCTCCCGGCATATTATACGCCAGTGAACCGCCTTCTAACTGGCTCATGATCCATAATCCCCTTTGAGAAGCCGTTAAGGGATAAGA
>NZ_JAJMOX010000038.1 GCF_020991455.1 Flavobacterium sp. JAS | reverse complement strand
AAGAATCCTCATCATTTATTTGATGGGGATTTTTTGTTTTACAAAATAGGCAGTTATCTGGGAGCCCCGATAGTTATCGGGGGTCGTCGCCTTTTTTTAAGAATCCTAATCATGTATTTGATGGGGATTTTTTGGTTTGTATCTGTTTGTGTTTTTTGCCGAAAAGCACATTTGGGATCAGAGTTGTGATAATGAATTATACTCCAACGGTTGAAATCGTTGGCTATGTATTTTAATTATAGCTTGTGAATTCTGTTTCTTTATTGGAGTTTTCTCTCTGTATTATCTTTTATTTTTTAACGAATAAGGAATTTTTAAACTTATAGCAATGGTAAAGATTGTAAAAAAAAGTTGTCACTATAGTATTGAAATCTAAAAATTGGATTTTCTTTTATCATAAAGCGTGTTAGGGATGAAAGCGATATCCTTTTATGATATTCAAATCTTCTCGTAAAACATTTATCGCAAAAGATTTAACTAACGGACAGCCCGACCCGAAGGGAAGTGATATGATTGTGGTTTGATTGGGTGCAGCTTTTTGATTTTAATATTAAAGTTGTTCTAAGAGTTATGATTTTGATGGTAACGATAAAATAGGATAGTAGCCCTGTTGGTCCTTGTTTTAGGACGTGCACAAATGATTGGGGTTTTAAAAGCAATGGGAGTAAATGACTGGATCGTTCGTAAGGTGTTTCTATATAATACTCTTTATTTAATATGCGCGGATCGTTTTGGGGAACCTGATAAGTTTGTCACTTTTGTTAATCCAGCAACAGTTTGGTGTAATAGCTCTTAAATCTGAAAATTACTACATCAACGAAGATCGGTCTATTTAAATTGGAGTTGAATAATATTGCTGAATTTGCTGACCGTAAGTGTTTGGTTTTTGATCTTGCTAATTCCATGTATTATGATCAAGATTTCTCCGGTCAAAGCATTTCGTTTCGATTAATCTTAAATATGCATTATATAACCCGCCAGTCAAAACTGGCGGTTTTGTTTTTATATATTATGTAAGGAGAAGATTCTGTTGTAACATATATTAGGAAGATTTGTTTGGCTGAGTGAAGTAGAGGTGTTTTGAATTGAAGTTTTGTCCCAAGGCTCCGGATTAGAATTTGAAATTTGATTTTAATAAAGAGTTATTTCGCGCAGTCTATTACAAACGAAGTTTGCTGAATTCAAATTAAAAAAAATATCAAGTGAAGTAATAAGAAAAGAGAGTAAAGGGATTTTCGTTTCTATGGGAACTAGGGTGTTAGTTTTTATGAGAAGCGTATTTGTATAAGTAGAAAATAAAACTTAATAATCTTGTGGCTTTATAAGAAATGAGAGAAAGCAAAGAAAAGAGGATTGAAAAAGTAAATTCCCTGTGTTTGCAACTTTGCGAGAACCGGAGAAAACAAGCAAAACCAAACTTTGAGACTTTATGTCTAAGCAGCGAAACCTCATAAAATCAGTAAAACCCAATAAAAAGCGTTTTTGAATCCTATTATGAAGTTATCATAGAAGAGGGAGAAAAGTTGCGAAGGCTATAGAAAAGATGTATTTTGAAATGGCTAAATTACGATAAACATAATTCATGTAAGAAAATCCCTTGAAATAAAACAAAATTAAAAACTATAAGCTTGCTGTTATCAGAATGTTAAGAAAAAGTTTTAAAAAAGATTAAAAATAGTTCAGAAAAGGTATTGTTTAAGAGAGTAAACTCGCTACTTTTGCACCCGCAACAACGACGACGTTCACTGATAGACTGGCAAGAAAGAGTAATCAAATTGAAAATTTATTTTCAAAAAAGATTAGAAAAAGCTTGTGAGAATTGAAAATGGATA
>NZ_JAJMOX010000037.1 GCF_020991455.1 Flavobacterium sp. JAS | reverse complement strand
TTCTAACCTGTTCTTCAAATAAATCTATGATTGTCTTGTCTTTTGGATACTCTGAATCTGTGTCATTAAATTCTATCAATAATTGATTCTGCTCTTCAAATGTTAGGTAACCAATTTCCTGAATCAGTCTTTCGGGCTGTTCTAAAGATTCCTTAAGCAGGTTTTCAAAATGGGTAAACATTCTCTCTATCAGATACTCATCATAGATGTCTGTATTATAAGAAACTATTAAACTCAATCCCTCTGATTCGACAAAAGTAAAACTGATATCAAACTGGGCTGTTGCGTTAGAAAACTCATAAGGCCCCATCTCAAGCTCTCTGAGTTCTTCGGCTTTTAGATTATTCAATTGGCCCTGGTTTTGTAAAACAACCAAAACATCAAATAATGCAGAACGGCTTGGGTCTCTTTGCACATTTAACTTTCCTACTAAGGCATCAAATGGATAACTCTGATGTTCGTAAGCTCCCAAAAGGTTTTTTTTCTGGGCAGATACCAAATCTAAAAAGCTGCCCCCTTGCTCAAATCGAGTGCGGATGGCAAGTGTATTTAAATATAAACCCAGCTGATTTTCTAAATCAGGATGTTCCCTGCCCGCTATTGGTGTTCCTACTATAATGTCATTCTGACCCGAATACTTATGCAATAAAGTATTGATTCCCGCCATAAGTGTCATAAACAGTGTAACATCCTGCGCTTTTGAAAATGCTTTTAATTCCTCTAAAAATGCTTCTGGAAAATGATGGCTGATATTCGCCCCATTATAGGTCTGAACCAAAGGACGTGTCTTAAAACTCGGAAGATCCAAAACAGGTAATTCTCCCTCAAATTGATTTAACCAATAAGCTTCTGAAGCCCGATGTTTGGCTTGCTGTAATGCTCCATTGAGCCAAAAAGCATAGTCTTTATACTGAATGCCCAATTCCGGAAAATCAACTTTTTTCCCCTGTATTAATCTGTTATAGGCCTCTACAACTTCAGACACCAGCAGTTGCATAGACCAGCCGTCTCCAATGATATGATGCATCGATAAAAAGAAAACATACTCCTGCTCTTTTACCTTCAACAATGAAGCTCTTATAAGAGGCACCTGTTCTAAATCAAAGATCTCATGGTTTCTTTCTTCTATATATTTTGCAATAGCTTCTTGCTGGTTTTCTGCAAAACTGAAGTCTTCACTGGATATCTTAAAATCTAATTGTTCGCTTGGAATAATATATTGTCTGATATCACCCTGATTATCTGCTTTGAAATACGTTCGAAGTATTTCATGACGTTGTAATAAAAGCTTAAACGATTCTTCGAATTTATTGGTGTCTATATTTCCTTTTAGCGTAACTGCTCCGGGCATATTATACGCCAGCGAACCGCCTTCTAATTGGCTCATTATCCACAATCGTCTTTGAGAATCCGTTAAGGGATAAGATTCGCTTTCAGGTGCCTTTGGGATTGCAGTATATTCGCTATCACCTTTATATCGACTAAAAAAATCAATTAAATCTTTTTTATAAAATTTTATTTCGTTTAATATATCTTCTGTAATAACTCCAACTGGAGCTTTAATATCTAGTTTTCCATCAATTACCTCAATATTCACGTTTGATTGAAATAATTTTTTAAGTAGTATTTGCATTATTTTATTGGAATTTACTGTTTAATTGTTCTTCTAACCCCATTTTGATTACTGTTGTTTTTTCCAGTTTTATTTTTCTCATACGATAGTTAGCTTTTTTAAAAAATAAAATTTTCAGTAGTTTCATTATCTAGATTAACCTCATAAGTCATCTGTATATTTTCGATTAAAGCAGCCTGGCTTTCCAATACCATATTTTTAAATATGTCATTGAAAGTGATTTTTACATCAATTTCTTTATAGATAAGATTCATTAATCTTGTAACT
>NZ_JAJMOX010000036.1 GCF_020991455.1 Flavobacterium sp. JAS | reverse complement strand
CAGTACTTTCACGCAAGTGATTACTCTTGAAGACACTACTAAACCTACTTTAGTAGGAAACTTGCCTGCCGATGTTACTGTATCTTGTGATGCAGTTCCGGACGCACCCGAGGTTAGTGCTTCTGATAATTGCAATACCGATTTGCCAGTGGTTTACACAGAAACTAAAAGTGGTATTGAGAACGAATGTAATACCAATTACACTTTAACTCGTACATGGACAACTAGTGATTGTTCTAACAATATTACTTCTTATACTCAAATCATAACTGTTAGAGATACTACTCCGCCAACCGGAACAGTTCCTGCTGACATTACAGGTTTGCAAAGTATAGCAAATATTCCTATTGCAGATTCAGGTGCAATAACTGATGCAACTGATAATTGTAGTCAAACCGTTAATATAACA
Organism: Flavobacterium sp. JAS; assembly: GCF_020991455.1. Classification (GTDB taxonomy): domain Bacteria; phylum Bacteroidota; class Bacteroidia; order Flavobacteriales; family Flavobacteriaceae; genus Flavobacterium. The sequence goes on along the minus strand of NZ_JAJMOX010000036.1, from coordinate 1,872 downwards.
GTAACTGATACTAATAACGGAGCCAGTGGTTGCGAAGGAAACGCATATATCCTGACAAGAACATACACTTTGTCTGATTGTGCGGGTAATCAAACTATATTGGTACAAACTATAACTGTTGAAAATAAAGTTTCGGTAAGCGGAATTCCAACTCCTGCATCTTGTCAGGGCTTAAGCGATGGTTCTATTGCTATAACAAACAGCTCAGGTTCAACAGTAGTTGTTACCAATGCTAACAACGAAGTGGTAGGAAATACTAATTTACCAGCAGGAACATACACTTTAACAGCTACTTCACCAGTAAATAATGATAACCAAAATTGTACAGCAACAGCAACGGTTACTATTACTGAACCTAATTATAAAGTAAGAATATCTGGTACAATAATGAATATTGAGACCAATACACCACTTGCTAACGTACCAGTTACACTGATTCCGCAAGGAACAACAACAGGACCAGTACTTTTACATTTAACAGATGCAAATGGTATGTATAATTTCCAAAACATACCAGAAGGAGATTACTTATTGCAAGTACAAGACGCTAACTTAAACAATGTTTATCAGCTTTTCCCTGTAACAACAAGTTTATTCTTTACTACGCTACAAAACTGTGCTTATCAGGTTCATAACTTTGACTATGGTCACTCTAAGTTACCGATTATAGGAGACTATGTATGGTACGACACCAATAGTAACGGAATCCAGGATGAGTGGTATGATGCTAACAATGATGGCGTTGTTACCCAAAACATTCCTGATAGCGACAATGCTATCGAATACAGTAAATGGGAATGGATTGACTTTAATGGAGACGGAAGTTATGCAGGTGCACAAAACATCGGAGAGCTAAATGCCGGTGGTTTTGGAAATGCATTAAGTCCTAATATTTTTGTAACAGGACCAAATGGATATCACAAAGAAATAATTATTGGTATTCAGGGATATTACAGAGACAGACCAGAAACAGAAAATCCTTATGGAGATTATGCCGTTGAGTTGAAAATTGATGGCAATTTAGATACTGCTTCTCAAGCAATGGGCGCAACTGGTTTAGTAAAAGTAGTTCCAAACTTTGCAGGCAAAAAAGTCTCAGGTGTAACGGGTAAACAGCAAGCACATATTGTTTGTGGATCAACCAACGCTCCTATTCAGACTGCAACTATAACTGCTGAAGATTTGATTCATCTAGATAAAGATTTCGGAATAAGCTGTAAACTCTTTGCTGACATTAATGCAGTCGACGACAGTTATGTAGATATTGGCTGTAACAAATTTGGAATTGTTGGCAATGTTTTAAGCAATGACCTTTTAAACGAAGGCGTTCCTGCAACGATAGAAATGGTGAATCTAACTTTAGTACCTAATGAAACCAATAATACTAATGTTAACATCACAATAAACGAATCTGGTAATGTAATTGTACTTGCAGGAACACCGGCAGGAACATACACCTATAATTATCAAATTTGCGAAAAATTAAACCCAACCAATTGTGATAGTGCTGTTGTTACTATAAAAGTACTTCCAAATGAGGTAACAACAGTTACTGGCACAGCCTGTAACGCAGATACATCACCAGTTAATTTACTTAATTTATTGCCTGCAGGCACCCCTGCTATCGGTACCTGGATAGATACAAATAATACTCATGCAGTAACCGGCAATATACTAACTGCTTTCGGACTTGCTCTTGGTAATTATTCATTTGAGTATAAAATTCAAGACGAGCTTTGTCCTAGAAGCATAATATTAAATGTTTCTGTAAATGATAAATGTAAAGTACTGTCATGTGGAACAATACTCGTACATAACGCCTTCTCTCCAAATGGAGATAATGTAAACGATAGATTTATTATTGATAGTATT
>NZ_JAJMOX010000035.1 GCF_020991455.1 Flavobacterium sp. JAS | reverse complement strand
CTGGTGCGCCCATAAGGGCATATAGCAAATGTGGTTTGGCAACCACTGGGCAAGTGTTTATAATGCCCATCAATAGCCGACTTATCCGAACGGGAAACCCGACGGGGAGTGTAGCATGTCGGAAAAGCCACAAGTCAACTAACTGTTAAGTTGCGACTGAGTGGCGAGTTGAAAGTTAGATATAAGGATGAAGTCTGAATTGATTGAACGATAGTCTGAACGGTCGGTTCTTGGGCTATGACGGAAAACAGTTACAAACGTCATACTGTGGTACTATACTAATGTGAAGTAGTAGTTATAGCATAAACAAACCACAGCGTAGCTGCAATAAGCAGAAAAGGGTGAACATCGCATCCGAGAATCTAACAAGCCAATAGTTGCTATATGTCTAAATGGGGATTGCCTAAGTCGAAATGCCACTGATGTGGCTATGGAGAAAAGCTCCTGAATATTCGATAAGGTAACGGAGCCTCCGTAGTAGTCTGAGCAAGGGAAAGCCTTGTACATGGCGAAGGGAGGCAGTCAATTTAGTTTAATACGATTAATGGAAAATGTGAGAGACATTATGAGAAATCCAGAAATAGTATTGAACAGTCTAATAAAGCACAGCGGAGATTCGAGCTATAAATTCGAAAGGCTGTACAAAGTTCTGTTCAATGAAGAGATGTACTATACTGCTTATCAAAAAATCTACAGCAAAGTAGGTAATATGACAAAAGGTATCGATGGAAAAACCATCGATGGAATGAGTATATCCCGCATTGAAAGGCTGATTGAATCGCTCAAAAACGAAACTTATCAGCCAAACCCATCCAAGAGGATTTATATACCGAAAAAAAACGGTAAGAAACGTCCACTTGGAATCCCCTCTTTTGATGATAAACTAGTACAAGAAGTTATCAGAATGATTTTGGAAGCTATATACGAGGGACATTTTGAACATACTTCACATGGTTTTAGACCACAAAGAAGTTGCCATACGGCTTTAATAAGTGTTCAACAATCATTTACAGCTGTACGATGGTTCATTGAGGGGGATATAAAAGGCTTCTTTGATAATATCAATCATGAAGTGTTGATTGGAATCCTTAAAGAACGTATCGCCGATGATAGGTTCATTCGTTTAATTAGGAAGTTCCTAAATGCAGGGTATATCGAAGATTGGGTATATCACAAAACATTTAGTGGTACACCACAAGGAGGAATTATAAGTCCAATCCTTGCGAACATCTACCTAGATAAACTTGATAAATATATTAAGGAGTACATCAAAGAATTCGATAAAGGGGAAAGAACTACGGCAACACGCCAGTACAGACTATACGAACAAAGACGATACCGCTTGGCAAAGAAACTGGAATGCGAGACAGATGAAACTGTTAGAGCCAAAATGATTGCAGAAATTAAGGAACTACGACAAGAAAGAAACAAATATCCAGCCTATAATAAGATGGATAGTAGTCACAAAAAGTTGAAGTATGTAAGATATGCGGATGACTTTCTTATCGGGATCATAGGTAGTAAGGAAGATTGTAAAAGGATTAAGAATGACATTAAGAATTTTCTTATTGAAAAACTAAAACTCGAACTCTCGGATGAAAAAACCTTGATAACCAATGCTAAGAAACCTGCCAAATTTTTAGGCTTTGATGTCTACGTGCGTAAATCTAATGAAACAAAGAGGGATAAACACGGTAGAACAGTGAGATGCTTTGGAGACAAGATTGTACTCTATGTAACAGCAGAGGTGATGAAGAAAAAGCTACTAAGTTATAATGCGCTAAAATTGATTACGCAGAATGGCAAAGAGGTTTGGAAACCACGCTCCCGATATTACATGAAAGACTTAGATGATTTAGAGATCATAAGTCAGGTAAATTCTGAAATCCGAGGTTTTTACAATTACTACGCAATCGCTAACAACAGTTCATATGTACAGTCATTTTCTTATATCATGGAGTACAGTATGTACAAAACCTATGCACTGAAATATCAAACTTCGGTAAGTAAGGAAAAGACAAAAAAGTGTATCAACGGAGTGTTCTCTATTCCTTATAAAAACAGGAAAGGCGACATACTCTACAGACGCTTTTACAATGAAGGTTTCAAACGCCAGAAAATTGCTCGTGGAGCTTACGTGGATAATTTACCCATGACAGTTACCATCACAGGTGGAAGAAACAGCCTTATAGCAAGGCTGCAAAACGAAAAATGCGAATTATGCGGTGCAAACGAGAAACTGGAAATGCATCATATAAGGAAGTTGAAAGACCTGAAAGGTAAAGAAGATTGGATGAAAAGAATGATTGCAAGGAAAAGAAAAACTTTGGCAGTCTGTTCAAAATGTCACGATAAGATACACGCAGGAAAGTTAGACTGAATAAATTGATGGAGAGCCGTATACCTGGAGACAGGTACGTACGGTTCGGGGGAGAGTTCTTGGAAACCTGCTATAGTTAATATAGCAAGGCGCCGGGTTCTTATCCTACGC
>NZ_JAJMOX010000034.1 GCF_020991455.1 Flavobacterium sp. JAS | reverse complement strand
ATATCCTGTACCGGATAATTCTCAAAAGCCATAATATGGTCGATCAGGTTCATGCCCAGTTCACTTTGGGACTGAACATCTGAGAGGTTCAGATAATGATGGGCTTTACTCCATATCGACTCTTGTTGAATTTGTTTTAATAAATCCAGTGGTGTATCCTTATCATTGTACTTTACCCTTACCGGAATGGTATTGATAAACAATCCGATCATATCCTCAACTCCTTCCAAATCTGCTGGCCTTCCTGAGACTACAGTTCCAAAGACAACATCCTGAGTGTTGTTATATTTGGATAATAAATAACCCCATACGCCTTGCATAAATGTGTTTTGGGTCACTCCAATCTCTGCGCAGAGTTCATTTAATCCTGCATATAAATCTCCCTCTATTATAAGGCTTTCTTTGGATTCTAAATAGGTGTTTTTTTGCTTTGATCCTGTTGTAAACGGGATTCCGGCAACATGCTCGTAGCCTTGTAAATATGTTTTCCAATAACCAAGGGATTCCTGTGTATTGACACGGTCTAACCATTGGATATAGTTCGAATACGCAAAAGGTTTGGGTAAATGCAGCGGGGTCTTCTGATCTGTCTCATGCAGAAACTGATAGAAATCCTTAATTAAAATACTCATACACCAGCCATCAGAGAGAATATGATGGTGGCTCCAGATGAATTCATATTGCTCATTGCCCAGATCCAATACCCCAAGTCGCATCTGTGAAGGGGTCTCCAGATCAAATCCTAATGTCTTGTCTTCTAATTTTACTAACGCTATATAATCTGCCGCAGCGATCCCTTGGGGGATTTGACGGTATGAAAAATGATTCGCTACTTGCTTTCTTACTAATTGTAAAGGGTGATCGCTCAGATCATAGGTAAAGCTTGTTCGCAGTACCCCATGTCGGGACACTAATTTATTATACGATTCTTCGATAGAGGCAATACTCAAACCAGGGGCTTTTATCCTGTAGGACATTTGCTCGAAATACATCGCATTGGTTTTATCAGACAGCCAGTGGTAGTAGATCCCTTGCTGTAACGGAGAAAGTTTATAAACATCCTCAAGGGTATTGTCTTTGTTTATCCTGGATAAATCTGACAGACTCAAACCTTTAAAAGTTAAATCTGATGGGGTTAATTTTGGTTCTTTTATAACACTAAGCTCCTGGATTAATCCAACAAGATTTTTATGATAGGAGGCTGCTAAGTTTTCAATGGTCTGTAAATGGTAAAGTGCCTGGGAGAATCGAACAGACAGGCGAAGCTCGCCTGAGACCAGCATTCCTGAAACACTCAAAAGGGCATAACTATGAACATCTGAAGCAATATCTGAACCTATATTCTCTGAGGAATATTCAAATATCGAGGCCGATTTATTCCCTGCATTATAACCAAAATCACCTAAATAGTTGAACTCAACAGGACGCTGGAAATCTCCTTTGAATCCATCTGATAAATAACGCTGGATTCCGTATCCGATCCCTTTATTGGGGATTTTTCGTAAATCTTCTTTTACTTCAATCAGACTCGCGATCGGGGATGCTGTATTTTTTATGTTTAACAAAAACGGATAGACCGAAGTAAACCAGCCAACGGTTCTGCTGATATCAACATCGGCGATAATGTCTTCCCTGCCGTGGCCTTCCATTTCTATCACGCTTTGATCCAATCCGAAAGTCTCTTTTATCGCAAGGCCTAAACCGGTGAGTAAAACATCGTTTATCTTGGTATTATAAGCCCCGTGAACTTGTGTCTGCAGGAGTTCGGTGATGGATTTATCAAGGCTCAGCGAAACAACACTATCCATTTTCTGAAAGCCTGAAGCGGTCTTGTCTGTTGGAAAAGGCGTTGTGCTTTGGCTGCAAATGGATTCCCAATAGGACTTCTCTGATCCCTGGGCATCACTAGTAGCATATTGCTGCTGTAACTGGGACCATCTCTGGAATGAATCTGTCTTTAGGGGTAATTCCGGGATTTCTCCTAAGCTGAATTGCTTGTACAGGCTCGATAAATCCTCGAGTAAAATACGCCAGGAAATACCATCTACAACAAGGTGGTGGATAATTATGGCTAAGCGGTCTGCGCCAGCCAATCGGAAATGGGCTGCTTTAAGCAAAGGACCTGTCTGCAGATTAAAACTGCTCTGAAGCTTTTCTCCCAGCTCTGCCATGGCTTCCAATTCATTTTCTTCTTCTCGCAGGTCATAAAAATATACCCCTGTATCACCCCCTGCAATGCCCTGGTTGAACTGTGTCCACTTAGCGCCTTCCTGGCTGTAAACCATACGAAGCGCATCATGGTGCCCGGTTAAAAAAGCTATACTTTTTACTAACAGCTCATGCTTTAAGGCTTCTTTACTTTTTAAAACTACTGACTGGTTAAAATGATGGTGCAGCTTAAAAATAGGGTCTTCGAAAAAATAACGCTGTATTGGGGTTAGATCCACCGCCCCAATTACCGCCGACTGATCGATACTGCGAACGCTTAATTCCAAATATGTACTCAGGTCCTCCA
>NZ_JAJMOX010000033.1 GCF_020991455.1 Flavobacterium sp. JAS | reverse complement strand
GATACGCAGAGCTGCCATTACTGCTGGAGAAATCGTTGCTGTGGTAGGTTGTGGCCCTATCGGAATTGGGATTATGAAGCTGGCTCAAATTGCTGGTGCCAGAGTAATCGCCATTGATATGAACGAGCAGCGTTTGGCTTATGCCAAAGAGAAAATTGGCGTGGATTATACCGTAAAAGCAGATGGAAATACGGTTGAAGAAATCACCAAAATTACCAATGGAGATTTATGTACTGCTGTTTTTGATGCTTCCGGGCACAAAGGGGCTTTAGAAACATGTCCAAATTATATGTCGCACGGTGGTCGTTTTGTGCTTGTTGGATTATCCAAAGGAGAATTGACTTATAGTCATCCGGCTATTCACGCCAAAGAGATAACTTTAATGTGCAGCCGAAATGCGACTACCGAAGATTTTCAGCATGTAATTAGTGTTTTAGACCAATTCCCAACAGCATCCTATATTAGTCATAATGTTCCTTATACTGAAATGATCACTAATTTTGATAGTTGGCTAGATCCTGCAACAGGTGTAATTAAAGCTACTGTCGATTTTAAATTAAAATAGTATGACAATAGATTCGCATCAGCATTTTTGGATATACGAAGCAGAAAAACATGCCTGGATAGATGATGATATGAAAGTCATTCGTAAGAATTTCTTGCCTGAAGATTTGAAGCTCATTTACCAAACTAACGATATTGATGGTTGTGTAGCGATACAAGCCGATCAAACTCTAGCCGAGACAGATTTTCTTTTAGATCTAGCCCAAAAAAACGACTTCATCAAAGGAGTTGTAGGCTGGGTTGATTTAAGAGTGTCAGATATTGAGATTGTTTTAAATCAATACAGCCAATTTCCAAAACTAAAAGGTTTCAGACATGTGCTTCAAGGCGAGGCGGATCATAATTTTATGTTACGCCCTGATTTTTTAAAGGGAATTGCCGCTTTAGAAAAATATAATTTTACTTATGATATTCTTATTTTTCCACATCAATTAGGAGCAGCATTGGAATTAGTGAGGCGTTTTCCAAATCAAAAATTTGTCATCGATCATATTGCAAAACCCTATATAAAAGACGGATTTTATGATGGTTGGGCCACTTTAATGAAAGTAATTGGTGAATATCCAAATGTGTATTGCAAACTCTCAGGAATGACCACCGAAGCCGATTATAATAATTGGACTCCTGAACAAATTGAACCTTATATGCAATTGGTTTTGGCCGCTTTTGGAGCAAACCGAATCCTTTTTGGTTCGGATTGGCCGGTGTGTTTGGTCGCTGGAAATTATGCAAAAACAAAAGAATTAGTAACCAATTTCATTGCAAAATTAAGCTCAGAAGAGCAAGAAGCTATTATGGGGGGCAATGCAATACAATTTTATAACTTATAGATTATGGATTTAGAATTAAAAGGAAAAGTAGTGGTCATTACCGGTGCTGCCGGACTTAAAGGAAGTATTGGAGAAACTATCCTGCAGCATTTGGCTAGCGAAGGAGCAATTCCGGTAGTACTTGATAGAAACGATCGCGGATTTGCCTATATAGAAGAAATTCAAAGACAGGGAATTGATGGTTTGTTTTGTAAAACAGATGTGACAAATCCTCTGGAAATTCAAGAAGCAATCGCAATAATCGGGGCTAAATACGGTCGAATTGATGCTTTAATCAATAATGTTGGTGTTAATGACGGAGTTGGACTTGATGCCTCATATGAAGAATTTTTAAATTCTTTGAAACTCAATATGGTGAGTTACTTTTTGATGGTTAAGTATGCACTACCTTATTTAAAAGCTTCCAAAGGTCCAATTTTGAACATTGGGTCCAAAGTAGGATTAACAGGTCAGGGAGGAACTTCTGGTTATGCTGCTGCCAAAGGTGGCGTTTTGGGTTTAACCCGGGAATGGGCGGTGGATTTAATCCAACATTCTATAAGAGTAAATGCTATTATCATAGCGGAAAGCTGGACTCCTGCCTACGAGAATTGGATTAAAACACTTGAAAATGGAGAAGAAAAATTAAAATCCATTGTTGAGAAAATTCCATTAGAAAACAGAATGACAACTCCTGATGAAATTGCTGACGCTTGCTTATTTACTATCTCTAAAAGATCCTCACATACTACTGGACAGTTCATCTATTGTGATGGAGGCTACGTTCATTTAGACCGTTCATTATTGACAATATAAAATATTTAACACCTAAAAGGACAAATTATATTGCTGTATTAGTTGTTCTTTTTTTACTAATCAACCTAACCAACCAAATTTATACGTATGAACCAATCCTTTCCAATTCCTATAGTAAAAAAGGAATTACTTTTTCAGTTTGTTATCATTACCATTTTATTTGCCCTTTGGGGAATTGCCAATGATTTGACAACTCCAATGGTTTCCACTTTCAAAAAAGTGATGCCTGAACTATCCAATACGCAAGCCTCATTGGTACAATTTGCCTTTTATTTTGGTTATTTTTTTATGGCCTTGCCGGCAGCTTTGTTCATTAGAAAATACAGTTACAAATCAGGAATAATAGTGGGACTTATATTGTATGCAGCAGGCGCTTTTTTATTCTATCCTGCGGCACATTACCAGAGCTACACGTTCTTTCTTATTTCCCTATGGGTGATTACCTGTGGTTTGGCCTTTCTGGAAACCACTTCAAATCCGTTAATTTTATTCCTGGGCAATAAAGAAACAGCCACGCAACGTTTGAATTTAGCTCAGGCATTTAACCCCATTGGTGCGATAACCGGACTAATTATGGCCCAGTTTTTAGTAATAGAGAAAATAAAATCAGACGATTATACCTCCGAAGCATTCAAAGCATTAAGTTCAAGTGAAGTAGCCTCAATCCGCAAAAATGATTTAGATGTC
>NZ_JAJMOX010000032.1 GCF_020991455.1 Flavobacterium sp. JAS | reverse complement strand
AACATCTAAATCATTTTTGCGGATTGATGCTAATTCACTTGAACTTAATGCTCTGAATGCTTCGGAGCTATAATCGTCTGATTTTATTTTCTCTATTACTAAAAACTGGGCCATGATTAGTCCGGTTATCGCACCAATGGGGTTGAATGCCTGGGCTAAATTCAAACGTTGCGTGGCTGTTTCTTTATTGCCCAGGAATAAAATTAACGGATTTGAAGTAGTTTCCAAAAAGGCCAAACCACAGGTAATCACCCATAGCGAGATAAGAAAGAACTTGTAGCTCTGGTAATGCGCTGCAGGATAGAATAAAAAAGCGCCTGCTGCATACAATATAAGTCCCACTATTATTCCTGATTTGTAGCTGTATTTTCTAATGAACAAAGCTGCCGGCAAGGCCATAAAGAAATAACCAAAATAAAAGGCAAACTGTACCAATGAGGCTTGCGTATTAGATAATTCAGGCATCACTTTTTTGAAAGTGGAAACCATTGGAGTTGTCAAATCATTGGCAATTCCCCAAAGGGCAAATAAAACGGTGATTATAATAAACTGGAAAAGTAATTCCTTTTTTACTATAGGAATTGGAAAGGATTGGTTCATGCGTTTAAATTTGGTTGGTTAGGCTGATTAGTAAAAAAAGAACAACTAATACAGCAATATAATTTGTTCTTTTAGGTGTTAAATATTTTATATTGTCAATAATGAACGGTCTAAATGAACATAGCCTCCATCACAAAAGATGAACTGTCCAGTAGTATGTGAGGATCTTTTAGAAATGGTAAACAAGCAAGCGTCAGCAATTTCATCAGGAGTTGTCATTCTGTTTTCTAATGGAATTTTCTCAACAATGGATTTTAATTTTTCTTCACCATTTTCAAGTGTTTTAATCCAGTTTTCGTAGGCAGGGGTCCAGCTTTCCGCTATGATAATGGCATTTACTCTTATAGCATACTGGATTAAATCCACCGCCCATTCGCGGGTTAAACCTAAAACGCCACCTTTGGCAGCGGCATAACCCGAAGTTCCTCCCTGACCTGTTAATCCTACTTTAGAACCAATATTTAAAATTGGGCCTTTGGAAGCTTTTAGATAAGGAAGTGCATACTTAACCATCAAAAAGTAACTCACCATATTGAGTTTCAAAGAATTTAAAAATTCTTCATATGAGGCATCAAGTCCAACGCCGTCATTAACACCAACATTATTGATTAAAGCATCAATTCGACCGTATTTAGCCCCGATTATTGCGATTGCTTCTTCAATTTCCAGAGGATTTGTCACATCGGTTTTACAAAACAAACCATCAATTCCTTTTTTTTGAATTTCTTCTATATAAGTAAATCCGCGATCGTTTCTATCAAGTACTACCGGAATTGCTCCTTCGCTAGCCAAGTGCTGCAGGATAGTTTCTCCAATACTTCCTTTAAGTCCGGCCGCACCGGTAATGACCACTACTTTTCCTTTTAATTCTAAATCCATACTCTATAAGTTATAAAATTGTATTGCATTGCCGCCCATAATCGCTTCTTGCTCTGCTGAGCTTAATTTTGAAATGAAATGGGCAACTAATTCTTTTGTTTTTGCATAATTTCCAGCAACCAGACATACTGGCCAATCCGAACCAAAAAGGATTCTATTTGGTCTAAAAGCGTCCAAAACCAATTGCATATAAGGTTCGATTTGTTCAGGAGTCCAATTATTATAATCGGCTTCGGTGGTCATTCCAGAGAATTTGCAATACACATTTGGACATTTACCAATTGCTTTCATTAAAGCCGCCCAACCATCATAAAATCCTTCTTTTATATAGGGTTTTGCAATATGATCGATGACAAATTTTTGATTTGGAAAACGCCTTGCTAATTCCAATGCTGCTCCTAATTGATGTGGAAAAATAAGAATATCATAAGTGAAATTGTATTTTTCTAAAGCAGCAATTCCCTTTAAAAAATCAGGGCGCAACATGAAATTATGATCCGCTTCGCCTTGAAGTACATGTCTGAAACCTTTTAGCTTTGGAAATTGGCTGTATTGATTCAAAACAGTGTCAATAGCTGAATCTCTTAAGTCAACCCAGCCTACGATTCCTTTGATAAAGTCGTTTTTATTGGCCAAATCCAAAAGAAAATCTGTCTCGGCTAGTGTTTGATCAGCTTGTATTGCTACACAGCCATCAATACCGTTAGTTTGGTAAATGAGCTTCAAATCTTCAGGCAAGAAACTCTTGCGAATGACTCTCATATCATCATTTATCCAGGTATGTTTATCTGCTTCGTATATCCAAAAATGCTGATGCGAATCTATTGTCATACTATTTTAATTTAAAATCGACAGTAGCTTTAATTACACCAGTTGCAGGATCGAGCCAACTATCAAAATTAGTGATCATTTCAGTATAAGGAACATTATGACTAATGTAGGATGCTGTTGGGAATTGATCTAAAACACTAATTACGTGCTGAAAATCTTCGGTAGTGGCATTTCGGCTGCACATTAAAGTTATCTCCTTGGCATGAATAGCCGGATGACTATAAGTCAATTCTCCTTTTGATAATCCAACAAGCACAAATCGACCTCCGTGCGACATATAATTTGGGCATGCTTCTAAAGCACCTTTGTGCCCCGAAGCATCAAAAACAGTAGTACATAAATCACCATTGGTAATTTTGGTAATTTCTTCAACCGTATTTCCATCTGCTTTTACGGTATAATCTACACCTATTTTTTCTTTGGCATAAGCCAACCGCTGCTCATTCATGTCAATGGCTATTACTTTAGCACCCGCAATTTGAGCCAGCTTCATAATCCCAATTCCGATAGGGCCACAACCTACCACAGCAACGATTTCTCCAGCAGTAATGGCAGCTCTGCGTATA
>NZ_JAJMOX010000031.1 GCF_020991455.1 Flavobacterium sp. JAS | reverse complement strand
AGCTACAGAAGCAAACCAGACTACTTTGTCCTTTTGGGTAATACCAAAGGATTTAATCTGATCTAAAGACATGTTGACATTACTGCTATGCTCTACCATAACGCCTTTGGGCTGTCCTGTGGAACCTGAAGTATAAATGATATAGGCCAGATTACGAGAAGAAAACTTTATATTAATGTTTTCACTACTACAATCCTCTAAACTTGCTGTCTTAATATTTATTATATCACAATTATCAATTTGTAACTCAGAATCATCTGCAATCAATAATTTTAAACCGCTGTCCTGAATTAAAAAATCAATTCTTTCCTGCGGATAATGGGTGTCTATTGGTAAATAAACTGCTCCCAGTTTTAAAATCGCCAATAGAGCAATAATACTTGAATTGGATTTAGGTAAAAATATCCCTATGATGTCTTCTTTATTGATAATGTATCTGGATGAAATATAAAAAGCCAGTTGATTGGATTTTTCGTTAAGTTCCTGATACGTCAGTTTTGTTTCTTCAAAAACAACGGCAATATTATTTGGTGTTTTTCTAACCTGTTCTTCAAATAAATCTATGATGGTCTTGTCTTTTGGATACTCTGCATTTGTATCGTTGAATTCTACTAAAAGTTGGTATTTTTCTTGTTCAGTTAAAAAATCTATCATTATATAATATTTTCTGGTTGTTTCAGCAATTGTGTTAGTAAATTCTCAAAATGGGTAAACATTCTCTCTATCAGATACTCATCATAGATATCTGTATTATAAGAAATCATCAAACTCAATCCTTCTGATTCGACGAAAGTAAAACTAATATCAAACTGAGCTGTTGCATTAGAAAACTCATAAGGCTCCATCTCTAGATCTCTGAGTTCTTCGCCTTTTAGATTATTCAATTGTCCCTGATTTTGTAAAACAACCAAAACATCAAATAATGCAGAACGGCTTGGATCTCTTTGCAGATTCAGTTTCCCTACTAAGGCATCAAATGGATAACTCTGATGTTCATAAGCTCCCAAAAGGGTATTTTTCTGGGCAGATACCAAATCTAAAAAACTGCCTCCTTGCTCAAATCTCGTACGGATAGCAAGTGTATTTAAATATAAACCCAGCTGATTCTCTAAATCAGGATGTTCCCTGCCCGCTATTGGTGTCCCTACTATAATGTCATTCTGACCTGAATACTTATGCAATAAAGTATTGATTCCCGCCATAAGTGTCATAAACAGCGTAACATCCTGCGCTTTTGAAAATGCTTTTAGCTGATCTAAAAATGTTTGCGAAAAATGATGGCTGATATTAGCCCCATTATAGGTCTGAACCAAAGGACGTGTCTTAAAACTCGGAAGGTCCAAAACAGGTAATTCTCCCTCAAATTGATTTAACCAATAAGCTTCTGAAGCCTGATCTTTGGCTTGCTGTAATGCTCCATTGAGCCAAACAGCATAATCTTTATATTGAATGCCCAATTCCGGAAAATCAACTTTTTTACCTTGTATTAATCTGTTATAGGCTTCTACAACTTCAGATACCAGAAGTTCCATAGACCAGCCGTCTCCAATGATATGATGCATTGATAAAAAGAAAACGTACTCCTGCTCTTTTACCTTAAGAAGCGAAGCTCTTATAAGAGGCGCCTGTTCTAAATCAAAGATCTCATGATTTCTTTTTTCTATATACTCCGCAATAGCCTCTTGCTGGTTTTCCGCAAAACTGAAGTCTTCACTGGCTATCTTAAAATCTAATTGTTCGCCTGGGATAATATATTGTCTGATATCACCCTGATTATCTGCTTTGAAATACGTTCGAAGTATTTCATGACGCTGCAGTAACAATCTAAACGATTCTTCGAATTTATTGATCTCTATATTTCCTTTTAGCGTAACTGCTCCGGGCATATTATACGCCAATGAACCGCCTTCTAACTGGCTCATTAACCATAATCGTCTTTGAGCGGACGTTAAGGGATAAGACTCGCTTTCAGGTGCCTTCGGGATTGCGATATATTCACTCTCCTGCAGCTCCTTACTCAATTCTTCAATGGTTGGGCTTTCAAAAAACAATTTAATAGTAATTGTTTTTCCAAATTGTTTATGGGTTCGGTTAATTACCTGAGCTACAGATAAACTATGTCCTCCTAATTCAAAAAAGCTATCTGTTACTCCTACTTTTTCAATTCCAAGTACCTCCTGCCATATGGCAACAAGCTTTTGCTCAGTTTCATTTCGGGGAGCCACATATTCTCCTCGTATAAGATCTTCTCCGTCTACTCCTGGCAAGGCTTTACGGTTGATCTTTCCATTTGGGGTAAGAGGTAACTCCTCCAGTTCGATATAAAAGCCCGGAACCATATAATCCGGAAGTCGCTCCTGTAGAAAATCCCTTAATTCTGATTTATCAATACTGCCGTCAGTTGTAAAATAAGCAATCAGTACTTTCTCCTGATTGGATTCTTTTGCCTCTACGACCACTTGTTTTAAATTCTCAGAATACTGCAAAATCGCATTCTCTATCTCGCCAAGTTCAATACGGAAACCACGAATCTTAACCTGATGGTCCTTTCTGCCTATAAACTCAAGGTTACCGTCAGAAAGCCAGCGGCCAAGATCACCCGTGTCATACATTTTTTCTCCTTTGATAAAAGGATTTTCGATAAATTTCTCCTGGGTCAGTTCGGCCTTATTCAGATAACCTCTTCCTACGCCCGAACCGGATATATAAAGCTTGCCGGTAACTCCTATTGGCAAAAGATTTAAACAATCATCTAATATGTAAATCTGAGTGTTCGAAATAGGCTGACCAATGGTTATGGGACTATCCCTGGAAATTACTTTTACCATACAACCAACGGTGCTCTCCGTTGGGCCATATTCATTATAAATCGTCAATTCACTGTTTGCTTTTAGGATTTCGTCTACTTGTCGGCTAAGCAAAGATTCACCTCCAACAATAATTTTCTTCAACC
>NZ_JAJMOX010000030.1 GCF_020991455.1 Flavobacterium sp. JAS | reverse complement strand
ATTTTAAGATTGGTACAATAAGCAAAATAAGGGCGTATGGGGGATGCCTAGGCTCTCAGAGGCGATGAAAGGCGTGATAAGCTGCGAAAAGCTACGGGGACGGGCACACACCGATTGATCCGTAGATACCTGAATGGGGCAACCCACTATGTTGAAGACATAGTACACCGATAGGTGGGCAAACCCGCTGAACTGAAACATCTAAGTAGGCGGAGGAGAAGAAAACAAAAGTGATTCCGTAAGTAGTGGCGAGCGAACGCGGATTAGCCCAAACCAATGTTGTTACGGCAATGTTGGGGTTGTAGGACCACGATATTTTATGTACAAGGAACCGGAACTGACTGGAAAGTCGGGCCATAGAGGGTGATAGCCCCGTATGGGTAACGAGTATAATAGATAGTGGTATCCTGAGTAGGGCGGGGCACGTGAAACCCTGTCTGAATTTGGCGGGACCATCCGCTAAGGCTAAATACTCCTGAGAGACCGATAGTGAACCAGTACCGTGAGGGAAAGGTGAAAAGAACCGTGAATAACGGAGTGAAATAGATCCTGAAACCATACGCTTACAAGCGGTCGGAGCCCTTTCGTGGGGTGACGGCGTGCCTTTTGCATAATGAGCCTACGAGTTAACGTTGCTGGCAAGGTTAAGTGGTTAAGCCACGGATCCGTAGCGAAAGCGAGTCTGAATAGGGCGCTTTAGTCAGTAGTGTTAGACGCGAAACCGTGTGATCTACCCATGGGCAGGATGAAGCGCTGGTAACACAGTGTGGAGGTCCGAACCGGTTGACGTTGAAAAGTCTTCGGATGACCTGTGGGTAGGGGTGAAAGGCCAATCAAACTCGGAAATAGCTCGTACTCCCCGAAATGCATTTAGGTGCAGCGTTATGCATAAAGTTATATAGAGGTAGAGCTACTGATTGGATGCGGGGGCTTCACCGCCTACCAATTCCTGACAAACTCCGAATGCTATATAATGTTTCATAACAGTGAGGGCTTGGGTGCTAAGGTCCAAGTCCGAGAGGGAAAGAACCCAGACCATCAGCTAAGGTCCCCAAATATACGCTAAGTTGAAAGAACGAGGTTTGTCTGCCCAGACAGCTAGGATGTTGGCTTGGAAGCAGCCATTCATTTAAAGAGTGCGTAACAGCTCACTAGTCGAGCGGACGAGCATGGATAATAATCGGGCATAAGCGTATTACCGAAGCTATGGATTTACAGTTTACTGTAAGTGGTAGGGGAGCATTCTAACAGGGTTGAAGGTGTGTCGTAAGGCATGCTGGACTGGTTAGAAAAGAAAATGTAGGCATAAGTAACGATAATGCGGGCGAGAAACCCGCACACCGAAAAACTAAGGTTTCCACAGCTATGCTAATCAGCTGTGGGTTAGTCTGGTCCTAAGGCGAACCCGAAAGGGACAGTCGATGGCTAACGGGTTAATATTCCCGTACTACTAATTACTGTGATGGGGTGACGGAGTGATGAAAGCGCCGCGAACTGACGGAATAGTTCGTTGAAGTACCTACCTATAAGCTGCGCAGGCAAATCCACGCGGCTTGGGGAAATACGATAGTACTCGGAGTCTTCGGACAAAGAGATAGTGCGCCTAAGGGCTTCCAAGAAAAACCTCTAAACTTCAGGTAATTAGTACCAGTACCGTAAACCGACACAGGTAGTTGAGGAGAGAATCCTAAGGTGCTCGAGAGATTCATGGCTAAGGAATTAGGCAAAATAGACCCGTAACTTCGGGAGAAGGGTCGCCCTGTAGCAATACAGGGCCGCAGTGAAGAGGTCCAGGCGACTGTTTATCAAAAACACAGGGCTCTGCAAAATCGTAAGATGAAGTATAGGGCCTGACACCTGCCCGGTGCTGGAAGGTTAAGAGGAGATGTTATCTTCGGAGAAGCATTGAATTGAAGCCCCAGTAAACGGCGGCCGTAACTATAACGGTCCTAAGGTAGCGAAATTCCTTGTCGGGTAAGTTCCGACCTGCACGAATGGTGTAACGATCTGGACACTGTCTCAGCCATGAGCTCGGTGAAATTGTAGTAACGGTGAAGATGCCGTTTACCCGCAGTGGGACGAAAAGACCCTGTGCACCTTTACTATAGCTTAGTATTGACCTTGGATAAATGATGTGTAGGATAGGTTGGAGACTGTGAAGTGGCGTCGCCAGGCGTTGTGGAGTCATTGTTGAAATACAACCCTTTGTTTATCTGAGGCCTAACCCCGCGATTGCGGGGGACATTGCTTGGTGGGTAGTTTGACTGGGGTGGTCGCCTCCAAAAGAGTAACGGAGGCTTCTAAAGGTTCCCTCAGTACGCTTGGTAACCGTGCGTAGAGTGCAATGGCATAAGGGAGCTTGACTGAGAGACATACAGGTCGATCAGGTACGAAAGTAGAGCATAGTGATCCGGTGGTTCCGCATGGAAGGGCCATCGCTCAAAGGATAAAAGGTACGCCGGGGATAACAGGCTGATCTCCCCCAAGAGCTCATATCGACGGGGGGGTTTGGCACCTCGATGTCGGCTCGTCACATCCTGGGGCTGGAGAAGGTCCCAAGGGTTGGGCTGTTCGCCCATTAAAGTGGCACGCGAGCTGGGTTCAGAACGTCGTGAGACAGTTCGGTCTCTATCTACTGTGGGCGTTAGAAATTTGAGTGGATCTGATTCTAGTACGAGAGGACCGAATTGGACAAACCTCTAGTGTATCTGTTGTCCCGCCAGGGGCACCGCAGAGTAGCTACGTTTGGAAGGGATAAGCGCTGAAAGCATATAAGCGCGAAACCCACCACAAGATGAGATTTCTTTTAAGGATCGTGGAAGATGACCACGTTGATAGGCTATAGATGTAAAGGCAGTAATGTCATAGTCGAGTAGTACTAATAATCCGTAAGCTTATGTACACCCTTTTCCTCCCCGCCCCGGCGGGGAGGAAGAAACTTTCTAATACTTTTATGTTTCTTTATCTCAGTATGTTAAGATATTATGTAATGTTGATCAATCAATAATTGATTACCCATTGCAAAACGACCTTAAGGTGGTTATTGCGGCGGGGCTCACCTCTTCCCATCCCGAACAGAGTAGTTAAGCCCGCCTGCGCAGATGGTACTGCAGTTATGTGGGAGAGTATGTCGTCGCCTTTCTTTT
>NZ_JAJMOX010000003.1 GCF_020991455.1 Flavobacterium sp. JAS | reverse complement strand
AGTTACATTAATAGTAATTGCTAATCTTACATTACTTTCGCAAGTCGTTGTTGGATCTTTTATTGCTGCATAATAGGTTCCAGATGTTAATACTGTTGCTGGTGGAATTAAATTTCCTCCTGTTAAAGCATTGTACCAAACAATATTTGTCGCTGGACTTACATCAATTGATGCAAATGTTGGGGCATTTACCAAACAGAAATTCTGTGTTGTGTTGGTAATTACTGGTGTTCCCGGATCAGTCACGGTTACTGTTACTAACAATCGAACTGAACTTTCGCAACCTGTAGCAGGATCTAAAATCGCCGCATAATAAGGACCATTTGCCAAAGCAGTTGTTGTTGCCAGCGCTGTTCCTCCTGTTGATACATTGTACCAAATTACATTTGCCTCATTTACCTGAAGATTTGCAACGGTTGGATTACTTACTAAACAGAAATCTTGCGTTGTATCATTCGTCGTTGGCGTAGGAGGATCATTAACAATTACGGTTACTATTTTAAGTTCGCCATTTTTATTCTGACATGTATTGTCACTTGTAACAGCTACATAATAACTAATAGGACTCATAGCCGTTGTTAATCCTGAAGCTGTTAAAACTCCTGTACCACTAACGGTATAAGTTACTCCTCCAATTACTCCACTAAAAATAGGCTGAGTTTTATTAGCATCTAAATACCAGAAGAATACTGGATTGGTCAAAGTACTTGTTGGTGTCAATACCGCATCTGTATCATGACAAATAGAAGCATTATCTACCACAATATCAGTTTCAAGTGAAGTTGGTAAAATTGTGAATGTTACTTGTTTTCTATCGGCTTCCATAGTTTCACAAAACTCATCAGAACTAACTCCTACATAATAAGTATAAGTTCCAGGAGTTAATCCTGTCAATACTAATTTAGAAGTTGTTTCACCAGCCACTACCACACTTGTTGTACCGTCAAATTTATACCAGTGATATACTGGGTTAGTAAGTACTGGTAAAGCATTTAAAACTGCATCTAATGTTACTTTACCATCTTCGGCACAAATTATAGTATTGTTTCCTCCATTTATTGTCACATTTGCTATTGCACTTGCAGGAGTGGTTGCTCTTACAACTACAGTAACTTCACCTCTTTCTAAGGCTGGACAGCCATAACGAATTGGTTGAATATAATATTTATATGTACCAGGAGCTAATGTAGCCGGAAGTGTATAAGTTTGACCAGTGGCTACTTGGTTTCCTCCTGTTGGAGAATCATACCAGGCATAATTCGCACAAGGTTTTGGCGGAACCGTGAGCGTAATATCTGTTCCGGGGCAGACCGTGACTTTATTATCAGGATCACTTCCAATAACTTTGGTATTTGTTACACGATCAATTGTGTGAACTCTAAGTTCATCTAAAACACTTGCAACTCCTCCAAAAGTAATTACAACTTTATCATAAGGCTCCGTTTGAGGTGCAACGATTGTCATTGCCATCGTATCTCCTGAAAGTAATTTTAAAGTCAATAAGCTGCTTGTGTTTTCTATTGGTCCACCAACAGGAATATTTCCTGAATAAAGCTGAATTGTGAATCCAGTAAGCAAATTAAGATTTAAAATTGTTCCCGGTTTTGAGATCGTAATTCTTAAACTATCACCAACCATAGATGGTGTTCTAAATTTTGCTGTAAGTTCAGCGGCAGCAAGTACACCTACTCCACTAAACATTGTTGCATAAGTCGCAACATCTCCATCAGCAACATTCCAGGCATTAGAAACACCAACAGTAGCTGTTAATGCTCCTACTCCTAAATCTCTTACTCCGTAGAAAATATCTTCTATATCACCTTTTCCACAAGCAATTTGAGTTACTTGTTTACTATAATGAGCGTCATAAACATTGATGTTTTGTGCAAGACTAAGAAGAGATCCTAGTTGCACTCTAATACCATCATAATCCTGAGGTCCAGAAGTATTAGAAGGAACAAATGTAAATTCGAATGAATTTTGACCTGGCAATAAGTTCAGTAATGATCCTGAAGCTGATTGTAAAGTTCCAATATCAATAGGATTATTAGAGCCATCACGTTTAGTACCCACTACAGAAATACTTTGCGCAACTGCAACTGCACTATTGGCTAAGCCTAATTTTACTGTTACAGGAGTTCCTTTAGCAATAGTTGTTGGCCATTGTAAAATTTGCCATGTAGTTCCTATACCTAAAAGTCCTAAACCGGTAGTTATTGTAGCGAATGTACTTGGATCACCATCAACAGCCAAAGGTCCATTTGATACTCCACCAGTTATAATTGACCCTGATGATTGTGTATTAGCATATACTCTTTCTAGTAATGCATCACACGCCGCTGGATCAATAACGCTAATGGTAACTGTCTGGCTAGTAGTACAAGTTCCACTACTGGCTATTACAGTATAAGTATAAACACCTACAGTATTAAGGATTCCTGTATTATTTGTTGGTAAAACATTACCTTGAGGATCATACCAGGTAATTGTTCCATTAGATGTTGCAGATAATGCAACTGAAGTTCCTGTTGTAACTGCTATAGAATTTGTTACATTCGTTAAGGTTGGCAACGGATTAATTGTAACTGCTACCGGTAACTTAACCGAAGGACAATCAACACCTGTTGTTTGGGCCTGAATTGAATAGTTGCCATTAACTGTAATGTTTGCCGCAGCTTGCTCAGTTATTGGATTATTTGAAGGATCAAAGAAAGTATAAGTTGTATTTCCTGATGTATCAAAATTTGTAATAGCATCTTTTAGATTTGCTTTAGCACAACCAATCAAAGTTGGCGTAACGGTCAAAGCCGAACCTACTGGATAGTTTACAACAACTTCTTTTAATGTTCCGTTTATATTCTCGCAGATTCCTCCGTTAAGAACCGAAACATAATAAGTATAAGGAGCGTTAGCTGCAATAAGTCCGCTAATTGTCAGAGCTCCTGTTGTGCCATCTTTAACATAGGTTACTCCCGCTATAGTTCCAGTTGTAATCTCCAGTGTTTTATTTTGATCTGTATAATATTTGAATGTAGCTCCCGCTAAAGCTGATGTTGGAGCCAATACAATACCTCCGACACAAGAAGCCGTCAAAGGACTTGCAATTGTAATATTTGCATCCGTTGGAACATCTAATACATTTATCGTAACAGGCTGACGAACACTATTAATACATCCAGCACGCGTAGCTTCTAAATAATAAGTTGTAGTTCCAGCTAATGGAAGAGTTGGATTAACCGCTACTATACTTCCTCCTGTTGGAGAGTCGTACCATGCAAATGTTTCCGTTCCGGTAGAAGATGCTGATAATGTAGCAGTTCCTCCAGAACAAATTGGAGCCGTCGCTCCTGTTATTGTTGCATTTGGAAATCTATAAGAAGCGCCATAAATATTCAAAGTAGTTAATAAACCTACTAGTGCTCCTAATCTAATTTCAACTTTATTAAATACTGCAGATGTTGGAAAACTAACTTTAAATTTATTTCCTGACAAAACCTGCAAATTCAATAGATTATTGTTTATTGCAAGTCTATCATTATTATAGACAACTCCATTATAAGTTGCAATACTAACAGATCCCAATAATGCCAAATCAGCAAGACCTCCAGGTAATTCTAATTCGATATCTATAATATCTCCAGCTTCACCAGGTGTAGGAAAAGTTAGTTGTTGTTGTATGTATGAATTAAGTACTCCCGCAGTTATAGTTAAAGAAGCAAATGTATTTGCATTTCCGTCAACAGAGTTAGCGTCATTAGCAGAATTACATAAAACACATAATAAGCCGGGATCGACAGTTACTGCTTGTGCATTGGGTTGTAAACAACTGCTAATTGCACTAATTACGATAACATTAATTACAGCTCTTGTACTACTCTTACAACCTGTTGCTGAATCTGTCGCCTCAACATAAAATGTTGTATTTGCTGTCAAAGCCGGACTAGGTGTATACGTACTGCTATTACCTTGTAAAAGATTTCCTGCCGTTGGAGCATCATACCAGTCATACTGAAACCCGGCAGTATTTGTTACAGCCAACATCACACTCTGACCTGACTGAATCACTACACTTGAAGATACAGGAACAGGTGCTGCAGGTGGTTGACTAACATTTACACTTACAGGTGTACGTGTTGTGCTTAAACAACTTCCAATTACAGCTTCAACATGATAAGTTACAGAAGCAGTTAAACTTGGTGTTGTATAACTAGTACCTGTAAATACTAAATTTCCGCCAGAAGCCGCATCATACCAATTATAGGTCGTGCCTACAACCGGATTTTGAACCACAATTGTAGTTGTTTCTCCACTACATAAATTTAGCGGAGTTGGAACAACTGAGGCTGGTGCTATTGGATTATTTACTGTAACTACAACAGGATTTCTTTCGCTGTTTACACAACCATTACGAGTAACTTCTACATAATAAGTTGTATTAGTTGTTAACGCCGGAGTTGTAAAAGCTGCGGTACTAGCCAACAAATTTCCTCCTGTTAAAGCATCATACCATTTTATAGTTTCTCCTAAAGCAGTACTAGCTGTTAACGTTGTTGTTAATCCACCGCAAATCGTAGTGTTACCAGTTATAGTTGGTGCTTTATATCTATAAGTTGCCTGATAAATATCTAAATTTGTTAAAGCAGTTACCAAACCGCCTAGTCTAATTTCGACACGATCAAAATTAGCACCGGCAACGATACTAGCTCTAAACCGATTTCCTGATAGTAGCTGTAAAGTAACCAAAGGATTAGTCGCAGAAATTCTATCATTGTTGTAAGTTGCGCCATTATAAGTTGCCAAACTAACAGCTCCTAATAACGAAAGATCAGCAATACCTCCTGGCAATTCCAATTCTACATCTACAATATCACCTGTTTTTCCAGGATTATTAAATTGTAATGTTTGTTGAATCCATCCGTTTAATAAACCTACCGGAAGTGTAAGTCGAGCAGCTGTAAGACTATTTCCATCCACAGAATTGTCTGGTGTTGTAGAAGAGCAAAGTAAGCAAAGTCCGTTTTGACTTGTTTGCTGACTATTTGCTTCTAAACATCCTCCTAATGCAACAGGCAAAACTGTTACAGTCACAGGCACTCTCGTAGCACTAACGCAGCCACCAATAGTATTGCGTGACTCAACATAATATGTTTTAGTCGCCGTTAAGATTGGAGTAGTAAAACTATTAGAATTTCCCAGTAATTTTATACCTCCAGTAGGTACATCATACCAATCTAAAACAACATTAGCCTCAGGTGTTGAGGCATTTAAAGTAGCATTTTGTCCAGATAATATCGTTACACTTTGTGTCAGTACCGTGGCAAGTGCAGGAACCGGAGTCGAGGTAACAGAAACCGCAGTTCTGGTTGCTGTTTTACATGCCCCAATTGAAGCCTCAACATAAAAATTAGTAACACCAGTTGGTACAGTCGGGGTATAAGTCGTTCCGGTTGCCAATGCTACACCATTTGTTGGCGTGTTAAACCAGGAATAAGTCGTTCCAGGTACCGGATTTACAACCGATAATGTAGTTGCCTGAGTTGGTCCCGAAGAACAAATCGCGGTGCCAGTACTACTAATAGTTGGTAATATAGGATCAATAACAGTTATAGTTACCGGTAATCGCTCACTGCTTTCGCAACCCGCAACTCTTGAAGTACTTACATAATAAGTAGTTGTAGTTGTTAAAGTGGGTGTTGTAAATGTACCAATGTTCGAAAGTGCCGTGGTAGATGTTGGAGAATCATACCAGGCAAGTGTTGTTCCAGCAGCTGCAGTTGCAGTAAGTGCAATAGATTGACCAGAGCATATAGACTGTGTCTCTCCTCCGGTAATAGTAGGTTTTGCAAATTGCAATCGTACATCATAAATCCTTAAATTTACTAATAAAGATAAAAGCCCTCCCGATTGAATTTGTATCTGATTGGCATCTCCGGGCAATGTGTATTTGATTACCGCAGTATTACCACCAGACAATAATTGAAGATTTAACAACGGATTATTCATCGCAACCGAACCACCAACATTAGCTGGTCCGTTTTTTGCCTGAATAGTCGCATTTGATAATAAACCAACATCTAACAATCCATTTCCTTCACCAAAATATATTACTATTTGGTCTCCTGCTTTTGCAGTCTGGTTAAAATGTAATGTTTCTTGTGCAAAACAAGCCAAACCAAGCGTGTTTGTAATTGCTGCGTAAGTTGTCATGCTTGAATCAAATGCATTATTTGGATTCGTGACACTCATTCCTAAGCATAAAAGGCCACCAGTACTATTAGTCTGTGAGTCTGGTCTACAAAAAGTTTGCGCAAAGTTTTTATTGCAAAAAAGCAATAGAAACAGCAAACCAAATAATCTCTTCTTTACAATGAGATCATAAAAAGTAAATGTTTTTTTCATAATTTGGAAGATTAGAAAATGGACAATAAAACACCTCTTGCGATAAGCACGTATGCTTAAGCAATTCAAAAAACGTTAAAACTCAATTAGTTAAACCCTAAACGTAAAGCCTTATTAAATAAGACAATAAATTAAATTTCATTAAAAAAATTATGCTGTATTAATTAAGTATACCGAAGCATACTAAAGAACATCTTCTATCCTGTTTGAATAGAAAATAGCTCAAAACTTTTGAGAAATACTGATCTTAATCAGACTTCCTAAAGGAATGATTTGCAGAAGGTTTAATTTTCAAAAGAAAATTTACGTTTAGATAGAATTTTGGGGATATTCTATTAAAAATATATAGTATGATTCAATAATTATAGAAAGTTGATTAATCAATCTATATTTTAGAATAGAATTCTAAATATTGAATGCATTATCATTCGTATAAAATATTTCGGATTTACAGAAATATAAACACAGGAATACTATTCATTAACTCGAACGCTGGCTGGGGTTCGGAAATGAAAAATCAATATAATGAAAAAAGTTATGAAATAAACTTACTAATGAAGTAAGATCAAGTTTGGGGATAAACTTAATTTTATTCAGGAGAATAAAAAATAAAGCTAAAAAAATATGGACACCTAATGCAAACTTGATGAAGAAAGTAATTGTCAATTCCATAAGCAAACTAATTAAATTATTAGCAAAATTTTCAACTTTAAATTCTGGCAAAACCTAAAATTACAATTTGAATTAATTTTAAAAAAAAAGTAATCAAATAACTTAATCTTAGTTGTTCTTGAAAAAGTAGACAAAATCACTTTGTTTAACTTTTCTATTCTAAAATTAGAAAAAACAAACTTACAAAACAAGCCTAAAATTCTTATTTTTTCAATTTTAAGAAAGACGAAGATCTCCTTAAAACTTCAAAATATCATAAAAACCAATAGTTTTAAAGCAATAATGAATGTTATGGTTATCACAAAAAAAAACAAATTTTTTCATAATTTTCTAATAAAATAAGTAAAATCCTACTTTTTAAATACGGCAATCGATTGAAATTGAAATAAAAGTGCCTAAATAAAGACTAAAACCTGCATTTTTCAATACAAATAAAGATTCTTTAAATAATCCAAAAAAAAAGCGTAGAAATACGGGTGAAAAAAAAATAAAAAGTATAAACAAAAGTTAAAAAAATAAAAAAGAGGTAAATAATTAAATATCAATTATTTACCTCTTAAAACATTCTATAATCAAAACTAAGACTCAATAATAGTATTAATTTGAGTAAATAATTGTCCGTCGCTTAAAAATGCTCCCTGTTGGATTAATTCAAAAATAGATACATTTCTATCTTCTGTAAATACTTTTTTTCCAACTTTCATTTCAATGTTCTCCGTAAACATATTATCACTCAGCCACTGTAAACCATCTTTAGTCAAAAAATCAGTTTCCGGAACCAATGATTTCAATACTATCGACTGAACATGCTCCTCAAAACACTGAAACAAAAAGATATGATTTTTAGAGAAATGCTCTAAATATTCAGCTCTTGATAAAACACCTTCCCAAATTAAATCTGAAAAAACATCTAACTCCTGTTCAGCAACTTCCGGTTTATTTAATTTAAGAGAATCCCACTCTGTTTTATCAATTGCCTGAGTAGCTAAAAAACTAGCGAATTCTGCGTGCAATTCATCAAATTGCTCTTTTGTTAATCTTGCGTATTTCATTGTTTATTTTTGTATTAAAACACCTTTAAAAGAGCTTTTATAAAATTTTATAATCCATAAAAAAGCCCTCGCAAATGCGAAGGCAAATTTATAACTTTTTTTGCTTTACTAAAAAATGTATCTGATACCAAATTGAGCCTGCCATCTCGAGGTTAAACTCGCATCGTAACTAAAAGTTTTAGTTTGTGTATTATTAAATGTATATGTTGGAGTATTCCCCACAACAGTCACCCCAATTGGCTGAACACTTGTTGGCACCTGAACAACTCCCCAATCAGAATTTATTAAATTACCAAAATTCAAAATATCAATACTGAACTGAATTGTGTTCTTTTTTTCAGATGCTGATGAAATCTTAAAATTATAATCCTGCATCAATTTAAGATCACATCTTCCTCTCCATGGAGATATAGCACCATAACGATCCGCATATTGCCCTCTGTGGTTTTTCATATAATCATCCTGAGAAATAAATTTATCAAACGCCTCACCTTGTCCTGGTGCGCTAAAATTCATTAAACCTATTTCTGCAGTTGTTGGTATATAAATTAAATCATTTACAGCAGAACCGTCTCCATTAATATCACCTCCGTAAGTATAATTAAAACGTCCGCCCTGAGCATATTCAAGAAAGGTTGAAACGGTCGTTGCCCATTTATCCTTTCCGTATTTCCATTTTTTAGAAGCTACACCAATAAAACGATGATTATCTCCATATTTAGAATTTGAAAGAACAGCATTGTTCACATTTCCTAATGCCGGATTAAAAGCAAAAGCATCACCTGTAATCTCAGCTTCAATAGAATTCACATCTTTTGATTTTAAATAATTATAAGCAATACTTGCATACAAACCATTTTCAAAAGTTTTTTGCACTTTAATCGTTGCATTAAAAGCACTTCCTTTATTCGAATTAGTCATTACATAAGCATTATTTGCACCGTGATCAGCTGCAACATAAATTGCTCTGTTATCGATACCAGCCAATGTTCCTGTTGGAGGCTTTAAACCCCAATTTTGAACCTGTACCGCATTAATATCTTTATTATAAGACAAATCAAGTGTCAGGATATAATTACTCTTAAATCTATGATCAAAACCTAAGCTTGTTCTCCACACTTGAGGCCATTTATAATCCGGATCCATAATTTGCAAAAAGCTATCATCAGCTCCACTAACCTGATTTCCTAACCAAACAAAAGGAATTCTACCTGTAAAAATTCCAGATCCTCCACGAAGCTGAGAAGTTGCATCACCATTTACATCCCAGTTAAAACCGACTCTAGGTGACCAAAGAATCCTGTCACTTGGCAAATCTGTAGAAATCAACTTAACAGCCTGACCTGTTTGCGGATTATAATAATCAATATTATTATCGCGACCTGAACCACCGTTATCTGTATCAATATATTTCTGAATCAAATCAGCAGTATTAAAATACAATGGTTTATCAATTCTCAACCCTACAGATAATTTAAAATCATCATTTACACTAAAATCATCCTGAGCATAAAACGCCAATTGACCAACGTTTAATTCAGCCAGTTTCCATCCGCCGTCAGTTCCAACTTCAAACTGACTTTTAGTATTAAAAACGTCTTGTGCATACTTAAGATTTTGCGCAATAATACTTGTAGCATAAGGTTGAGCTGCATCATCTAAAAAGTCTTGTGTTGTGAAATACGGAGTAAAAAAAGTTCCTGCATATCCATTCGGGTTACCAAAATTATCATAACCAGCTAAGTTAAACGAGTTTTTAAATCCGAATTTCTCAAAAGAAGATCCAAAAGTAAAAGCATGTTTACCAACTGTGTAAGTCAAATTATCTGTAATTTGAATTACTTTTTGATCTAAAGTATTATTGATCGAAAATGGCTCGTGACCCGCAATAATATAGTTAGAACCAGCACCATCCTGAATATTAATTACCGGAGCCGGAACTGAAAATGGCACTCTGTAATCATTAAAATGAGAATATCCTGCCTGTAATTTATTCGAAACACTTTCGCTGAATTTTGAATTCAACTCAACTAAAAATGAACTTAAATTATTATTGATTTGATATCCTGAATTTTGAAATTGCAAAATCGAAGCATTTGGACCTCTAAAACCAAGTGCAGTTGGGTGAGCTGTTTTATCTTTTGAAGCATCCAGAAAATTATAAATAACAGCCAGTTTATGATTATCATTTATATTCCAATCTACCTTAATAATTCCTTTATTTGAGTTCGATTCATGAATAAAACCCTGATAAGCTCCTGTGTTATATCCTAATTTTGCCAAAGCGTCTGAAACTGCAATTAAATCAGATTCCATAACTCTGGATTCATTAATTCCGGTAACACCATCGTTGTTATTAGCCACAAAATTTGATCCCAAATCACTTCTTCTGTCAATTTCGAAATTTCCGAAAATAAATAATTTGTCTTTAATAATTGGAGCGCCTAAACTAAAACCTGCCTGAGTTTGTTCTAATGTTGGAACGAATATTTTTTCTCCCTTAATTTTATCCCCGGTCAAATCCTGATTTCTATAAAATGCATAAGCAGTACCGTGAAACTCATTTGTTCCGGATTTTGTAACTGCGTTTACAGAAGCACCAGTAAAACCAGATAATGTAACATCGTAAGGAGCGGTTGCAACCTGAATTTGCTCGATTGCATCTAATGAAATTGGCTGAGCGCCTGTTTGACCTCCCGGAGTTGCAGCATCTAACCCAAAAGGATTATTAAAAACTGCGCCGTTCAAAGAGTAATTATTATACTGATCGTTTCTTCCTCCAAAAGAACCACCGCTTGCAGTTGGCTCTAAACGGGTAAAATCTTCAGCCGATCTTGAAATTGTAGGTAATGCAGTTAGTTCTCTTCTACCAATTGTAGTTTCTGCTCCTGTCTTTCCGCTTTTAAAAATCTTGTCCTTAGCTACAATTTTAACCTCATCCAAAGCCTGACTTTCATCAGCCAATTGAACAGCCAGATTAAAAGGTTTTCCCAAATCAAGATTGATATCAGTATATTCCTGATTTTGAAACCCCACAAAAGTTACTGTAATTTTATAAGGGCCTCCAATTCTCATATTCAAGATACTGAACCTTCCATCTTCATTGGAAACAGCTGAATATTTAGTTCCTGTAGGGGTATGAATTGCCAAAATACTAGCACCCGGTAATAGTTCATTTGATGAACTCTTTACAATCCCCTTAATACTCGAAGTCGTGGTTTGCCCAGTAGCAACGGCCAATGAGAACACACATAACAATAATGCAAAGATCTTTTTCATTTTACTGATTTTGAGTTAGTTGGTTAAACTCAAAATTAGACAAAAAAAAACCACTCTTAAGAGTGGTTTTTATATTTTATTAACAAGAAGTTAACAAAATGTTATTTTTCAGCAACGATTTCGTATGCTAATTCAACGATAACATCTCTGTGTAAACGCACATTTGCAGTGTATTTACCAGTACGTTTAACGATACCGCTAGTGATGAATTTTCTATCAATTACTTGTCCACCTTTAGCTAAAGCTTCAGCGATATCAATATTCGTGATTGAACCGAATAATTTTTCACCACCTGCTTTTGCAAAAAGTTTAATTTCAATTGCTTTCAAAGATTCAGCTAATGCTTTTGCGTCAGCAACAACTTTAGCTTCTTTGTGTGCTCTTTGTTTTAGGTTTTCAGCCAAAACTTTCTTTGCAGAAGGTGTAGCTAAATGCGCGAATCCTTGAGGAATTAAAAAGTTACGACCGTAACCAGCTTTAACTGATACTACATCATCTTTAAATCCTAAGTTTTGTACGTCTTGTTTTAAAATAAGTTCCATGTTGTTGTCCTTATATTTTAGAAGTTAGGTTCTGCATAACAGAAACCAGCGACTAGAGTTTTTAAATTATTTTAATAAATCGGCCACGTATGGCATTAAAGCTAAGTGACGAGCTCTTTTTACAGCTACAGAAACTTTTCTTTGGTATTTCAATGAAGTTCCAGTTAAACGACGAGGAAGAATTTTTCCTTGCTCATTAACGAATTTCAATAAGAAATCAGCATCTTTATAATCGATATATTTGATTCCTGATTTTTTGAAACGACAATACTTTTTAGTTTTGTTAGTTTCAATGTTTAAAGGCGTTAAATATCTGATATCTCCGTCTTTTTTTCCTTTTGCAGATTGCTCTATTGTAGACATAATAATTAAGCTTTAGTAGATTTTAATTTGGCTCTTCTTCTTTCAGCCCATGAAATAGCATGTTTGTCTAAACTTACAGTTAAGAAACGCATAACTCTTTCGTCACGTCTAAATTCAGTTTCAAAAGCAATTAGAACTTCTCCAGCTACTTTGAATTCGAATAAGTGGTAAAAACCACTTTTTTTGTTTTGGATTTCGTAAGCCATTTTTTTCAGACCCCAATCCTCTTTCGATACCATTTCAGCTCCTCTACTAGTAAGAAATTCTTCAAATTTCGTTACTGTTTCCTTCACCTGAACCTCAGATAAAACGGGATTTAAAATGAAAACAGTTTCATAATGATTCATAAATACAATATTTATTTGTTAAAATTGGGTGCAAAAGTAACCATAAAATTTAAATAAACAACATTTTTTGACTTTTATTCGTCGTAATGCAAAAAATACACGCTCAGTCTAGTTTTTTTTACAAAAAAATAATACATTTACTACTGCTATCCTGAATTTATTCTAAATTTTAAATGTTATGAAACTAAACTGTGTTGTTGTAGATGATAGTTCTATACAGAGGACAATTATTGCAAAATTAGTTAATAATCACCCAGGTTTGCACTTAATCGGGGACTTTTCTAATGCAATAGAAGCAAAAAGTTGTATCTCTCTAAATAATATCGATCTAATATTCCTTGATATTGAAATGCCTGTTATTAACGGTTTTGACTTCCTTGACGGATTAAAATCAAAACCACAAATTATATTTATCACTTCTAAAGCCGAATATGCTTTAAAAGCCTTTGACTATGATGCGACAGATTACCTGCAAAAACCTATTGCAGTCGATCGATTTAATGCTTCTGTAAAAAGGGCAATAGACATGCATCTGCTTAGAAAAGAAGTAAAAGAAGAAGAAGGCGAACACATATTCATCAAGAGTAATCTTAAAAAACTTAAAATTTTCACCGCAAAAATTAAATGGATTGAAGCTTTTGGAGATTATGTAAGAGTGGTTACTGAAGATGATAGTAATTTGGTACTTTCAACAATGAAATCTTTTGAAAACGATCTGTCAAAAGACAAATTTATTCGTGTACACAAGTCCTATATTATCAATATTGATAAGGTAGAACGCTTTAATAGTAAATTTGCCGAAATTGGTATTACCAAAATTCCACTTAGCCGAAACAAAAAAGAAGATTTAGTAAAAGCATTGTCAACGTCGCCATAATTTAATAAAAATCGACATTACCAATTACCTTTATAGCTCTGTATTGCGCAACAGCCTCAAAACTATTCAACATTTTCTGAATAGTTTTTTTTGTGCCTGCTAGAGGTAGATTGTTCGGAATCTTTATCAGAATCGTTCTGATGTATTCATTTCTAATTCTGCTTATCGCTGGTTCTTCAGGTCCTAAAACAGGCATGTTCAGGTTCTGACTTAAAACCTGATACAACCACATCGAACCTTCTTTTAATTTTTCAAATTCGCGGTGTTTCAATGTCAGTTTTATAATTCTGAAATAAGGCGGGTATTTATAAATTTGTCGGTCGTATAATTGCTCCTTATACATACCTATATAATTATGGGTTGTAACTTGCTGAATTGTATTGTGATTTGGATTATAAGTCTGAATCACAACTTTTCCTTGTTTTTCAGATCTTCCAGCTCTTCCCGCAACTTGCGTCATCATTTGAAAACTGCGTTCAAAAGCTCTAAAATCAGGATGATGCAGCATATTATCTGCATTCATTATTCCAACCAAACTTACATTATCAAAATCCAAACCTTTGGCCAGCATTTGTGTCCCGACCAAAATATCTATTTCACGGTTTTTAAAAGAATCTATTATTTTCTCAAAACCGTATTTTCCACGAGTGGTATCCTGATCCATTCTTCCGGTTTTTGCTTTCGGAAAAAGAGACACTAATTCTTGCTCGATTTGTTCCGTTCCAAAACCTTTTGTAGTCAAATCAATGCTCGAACAACTATGACAATGCGTAGGTTTTGCAATCGAATACCCGCAATAATGGCAACGCAATTGATTTTTATGTTTATGAAAAGTCAAACTCACATCGCATTGTTGACAATGCGGCACGTGTCCACAAGTCATACATTCGATTATTGGCGAATATCCACGTCTGTTTTGAAATAAAATCACTTGTTCACCTAAAGACAAAGCTTCAGCAATTTCTTCTATTAAAAGATCGCTAAAATGCCCCGTCATTCGTTTTCTGAAATGCTTGTCTTTCAAATCGACTAAAAGAATTTCAGGCATTCGAACATTATTATAACGCTCCGTAAGTGTTACTAAACCGTATTTATCCGTTTGCGTATTAAAATACGTTTCAATACTTGGTGTTGCAGAACCTAAAAGCACTTTAGCATTATGAAAGTTTGCCAAAACAATTGCAGCGTCACGAGCATGATAACGAGGCGCAGGATCTGTTTGTTTAAAAGTCTGTTCGTGCTCTTCATCAACAATCAACAATCCTAAATCATTAAAAGGCAAAAACAAAGCCGACCTCGCTCCTATTACAATCTGAGCCTTTTCTGAATTTTCAAGCGTTTGTTTCCAAACTTCTACTCTTTCGTTATTACTGTATTTAGAATGAAAAACAGCTACTTTATCACCAAAATGAAGTCGCAAACGAGAAACTAATTGTGTTGTTAAAGCAATTTCGGGCAACAAGTATAAAACCTGTTTTCCTGTAGCTAAATATTCTTCAATTAATTTTATATAAATTTCTGTTTTTCCGCTTGATGTAACACCATGAAGCAAACAAACTTCTTTTTCTAAAAGACTATTCTTAATTGCAATAAAAGCATTTTCCTGAGGCTCACTTAACAACAATTGTTTATCTGAAGTTTCACCCGTAAAAGAAACACGATCGTGCTGCAAAAGATACTCTTCAAAGATTTCCTTGTCAATCAAAGCTTTTACAGTCGCAGAAGCTGAACCCGAAACCTCAACTAATTTCTTTACCGTGATAGGTTTCTTCTCAGAAGCCATGATTTGAAAATAAGCTAAAACAATTTCCTTCTGTTTATTAGCACTTTTCAGAACTTCTAACAATTCTCCAAGGCCATTATCCGATTCGTACTTCGCA
The DNA here is from genome assembly GCF_020991455.1 of Flavobacterium sp. JAS. GTDB lineage: Bacteria > Bacteroidota > Bacteroidia > Flavobacteriales > Flavobacteriaceae > Flavobacterium. The sequence goes on along the minus strand of NZ_JAJMOX010000003.1, from coordinate 440,204 downwards.
TGCAATTTTACATACCTAACCAATTTAGGTTTATAACTTTCCTTAATTTCTTCTTCTAAAACAATGATATCTTTAGCCATCATTTTTTGAAGAGTCGGAAGAATATTTTTCTTATTTAATATCGAAATAATCTCTTGAATTTTAAGCGAGCTTTGATGATGTAATGCTTCATAAATCAGGAATTCATCATCAGAAAGTTCAGAATCATTTACTACGATTTCCGCTTTAAGCGAAATTGTAGTTTCACTTTCTAATAATAACCCTGTTGGGAAAGCACCACGATACACATCGCCAATACCACACATATAATAATTCGCCACCCAAAGCCAGTGTTTAATCTGGGTTTCGGTCGCAATAGGTTTTTCGTCTAGTATTTGATGAATTTCTTTAGCGTCATATAAGTTCGGCTCATTTTGATGTATATCAATCACCAATGCCGTATATATTTTACTTTTACCAAAAGGTACCGCAACCCGCATTCCTTTTTTAATGAAATGAAATTCGGCCTCAGAAATACGATAAGTAAAGGTTTTGGCTAAAGAAAGCGGTAAAACGACTTCGACAAAAAACATGGAAATATTTTATAGGTTTTGAAAGATTATTTTTTATCTGAAACTTTTGCCGCATTATATTCCTGAGCCATTTTCAGAGTATATTTTAAAGACGCTAAGTCTTTAAAATCATCGTGACCCGTAATAATATATTTGGGATTTTTAAATTTTGATTGCACTTTTCCTATTGATTTCTCCCATTCTTTCACATCGGCATCACCCAAATATCCCAAATCTTTCGCTTCGGTACTTTTGATAAAACAACCTCCGTAAAGTACTTTTTCTTTATTAAACCAAACTACAATATTATCCGGAGCATGACCTTTTCCTGGATAGTAAACCTCAAAAGTATGCTGCCCTACCGTAAATGTAGTATCATTCGGGATCACAAATTGAGCTCTTTTTTCGTTATTCTTTTCAAGAATCTGATCCGTCAATTTTATGGTATACGTTTTAATTCCTTTTTTACCGTAAAATTCCAAACCTCCTGCCCTGTCTTCATGAGAATGCGTTGCAAAACACATCACAACTTCTTTATGATGTCTTGCTTTTATACTATCTAGTAAAGGCTGAAATTGTGTTGTATCCCACGGAGCATCAAACAACACAACGCCTTTATCTGTAACCAGATACATGGCATTTGCCGAAATCAATGTTCCTTTATAATCATGAAACGTTTTATAAACATAAAAGTCACCTGTTAGATGACTTATTTGTAATGGCGAATTCTTAGACTGAGCAAAACTATTGGATAGTATTGTCAGAAATAAAATTATCGATGCTAATTTTCGCATTTTTATTTATGTAATTAATTTTTTACTCTGCTCCAATATTGAGTTCTTCCCATAATAGAAATCCCAACATAACCGCGAAGTTTAAGTTTATCTGCAGACTCTAATGCAATATAGCATTTGTATTTTTTACCATTTTGAGGGTCTAAAATTGTTCCTCCACTGTATTCAGAACCATCCTTTTTAAGTCCGTTAATGATTACCAGACCTAAAATTGGCTTGTTTTTATCCGCACCATCACATTTAACACAAACATCTTTTTTATGATCGGCACGAAGTATTTCTACGACTTTACCATAAAGCTTTCCTGATTTCTCGTAAATCTCCACAACTGACTTTGCTTCACCTGTTTCATCATCAATTGTTTTCCATTTTCCAATAACACTTTGGCCTTGAATTGTACCTAAGGTTAAAAAGAAAATACCAATTGCTAACATCCAATTTTTCATATTATTTATTTTTTTTTTGTTTTAATTTTCTGATAGAGGCATTCAATTCAAACCCCAAAAGCAGAATCATACAGTTTATCCAAATATAAAACATTAGAATTAATAATGTACCAATTGAACCATAAAGTTCATTATATTTTGAGAATTTTATAACCCAAATCCCAAAAAAGAACGAAGATATAACAATTAAGATGGTCGTAAAAACAGATCCAATGCTTATAAAAGGCACTTTATTGTATTGCTTTGTACCATAACGCAATAATATTGAAGATGTTATCAAAATCATCAAAGCAACAAACAAATATCGTCCTAAAATAATCAACGGAATGCGATCACTCAATACATCCTGAATGATTGTTTTTTGAATAAACACCTCAAAAACGACAATTGTTGCCACCGTTACAAACAATATAATGGTCATAACAAGTGAAATTGCCAACGCCACTAAATACTGATTCAGAAAACCACGTTTATCAAAAACGTGTTTAGAAGATTCAAAGCCGCTCAAAATTCCGTTAATACCATTTGCCATCAAAAATATAGAAAGCAAAAATCCCGAAGACAGTAATCCCGAGTGACTATTGTTTAAAATATCACTAATAATTTTACTAATTGCATCGTAGGTATTTGGCGGAACACCCTGCTGTACAAATTGCAAAAAATCCTGCTGAAATCCTTCAATCGGAATAAACGGAATTAAGTTTAAAATAAACAGTGCAAAAGGAAACAAAGCCATAAAAAAACTAAAAGAAACCGCACTCGCATGATACGAAAATGCGCCTTCGACGATACCAATAGTATACATTTCGAGCAAATCGTACAACGAAAAACCTTCTAGCCAAGGCAACTTTATTTTTTTTAAAAACCGGGCTATAGAACGCACCACAGGAACTTTCTCAACCCGATCTTCTATTTCTTTATACATATATATTTTAGATTTTAGAGTTAAGATTTTAGATTATTTTAAACTCATAATTCATAACTCACAACTCATAATTTCTTCCTAAAAAGCCTTCAAACTCAAATCCATATTGTAAATTGAATGCGTCAATGCTCCTGACGAAATATAATTTACGCCGCATAAAGCATATTCGCGAATCGTTTTTTCGTTGATATTTCCAGAAGATTCTGTTTGACATTTTTTACCAATTAACTGAACTGCTGTTTTAGTATCCTCATAATTAAAGTTATCGATCAGGATTCTATGAACGCCATCACTCAAAAGAATTTCACGGATTTCATCTAAATTTCGGGCCTCAACAATAATTTTCAAATCAAGATTATTAGCTTTCAAATAATCCTTGGTTTTCTTTATTGCCAAAGTAATTCCGCCTGCAAAATCGATATGATTGTCTTTAAGCATCACCATATCATAAAGTGCATAACGGTGATTTTCGCCTCCGCCAATCTTTACAGCCCATTTTTCCGCAGCTCTAAAGTTTGGAGTTGTTTTACGAGTATCTAAAATTTTAGTTCCTGTTCCGTCTAAAAGCTGCACACATTGAGCGGTCTTTGTAGCAATTGCCGACATACGCTGCATGGTGTTCAAAACCACTCTTTCAGACTTTAAAATCGATTGTGAGCTTCCTGAAACCTCAAAAACCACATCCCCATATTCTACATGCGTTCCATCGTCAATAAAAGTCTTGATTTTTAATTTTGGATCTACATATTCAAAAATCATTTTTGCAAGCGCAACACCAGCAATAATTCCCTGATCTTTTACCAATAATTTAGCTTGACCATGCGCCGTATCAGGAATACACGCCAATGAACTATAATCTCCCGTGCCTACATCTTCTCGAATTGCATTACTAATCAATAATTGTAATTCGGCTTGAAATTGTACTTCGCTAATCATTTTTTCTTAAATTTTATAAGATGCTAAAGTAGGACATATTTTGGGGATTTGAAAGTTAAACCTCTGCCAAAAAAATTTAAACATCAAAATATCTGAAAATATTAGGCAGAAAAGTATTAAAATTCTCTAACACATAGAAACATAGTTTTTGAATGTATTAAAAAGACGTTTCTCTTTCATAAATTCATAATGACGCTATGTGATAAATTCTATATTTTTTCAAAAAACCTCAATTTTTCAATTTTAATTCTATGTTTCTATGTGTTTAATTTTTCAATCAAAATCTACAACTTTAATTCAAAACATTAAATATCTTTGATGTTCATTCAAACAAAATCATGGGATTAATTAAAGATATTTACTCGGTTACTTTTTACGAAAAATTTGGTCAGGCTGTCGCCGAAGTACATCCAACATTCGACAAACAAAAATTTATCGAAGCCATTTACAAAGGCGATTTTGCCCAAAAAGAATGGAAAGATCGTATGAAACACACTACAGTAGTTTTGCATCAGTTCATGCCTCAAAATTTCCCTGAAGCCGTTTTATTAATTAACAAAATCATTGAAAATCTCAAGAAAAACAATTTCACCGATGGAAATCTTGCCTTTATTTTCTTTGCCGATTATATCGAAATGTATGGCTTAGATGATTTTAAAACTTCGGCGAAAGCCTTTGTTTCTATTACACAATTTATTAGTTGCGAATTTGCTGTTCGTCCTTTCATTTTAAAATATAAAGAAAAAATGATCGAAGAAATGACAAAATGGTCGTTGCATGAAAACCATCATGTACGAAGATTGGCAAGCGAAGGAAGCCGTCCGAGATTACCGTGGGCAATGGCGATTCCGTACTTAAAGAAAGATCCAACTTCTATTTTACCTATTTTAGAAAATCTAAAAAATGATCCATCAGAATATGTGCGCCGAAGTGTCGCCAATAACCTAAATGATATCGTAAAAGACAATCCCGAAATAGTTCTGGAAATTGCACAAAAATGGCGCGTAATCAGCAAAGAAACCGACGCAATTATTAAACACGGTTGTCGCACTTTACTTAAGCAAGGACATCCTGAAATTCTGAGCCATTATGGTTTAGAAAGCACTAACATTGAGCTTTCTTCTTTCGAAATCAAAACACCAATCGTAAAAATTGGAGATTATTTGCAGTTTCAATTTCACTTAAACAATAAAAATAACGAAGCCAAAACCGTTCGTTTAGAATACGCCGTTCATTATAAGAAATCAAAAGGACATTTGGCTAAAAAGGTATTTAAAATCAGTGAAAAAATCTATCAGCCAAATCAATCAATCAAGGTAGAAAGAAACCAATCTTTTAAGATCATCACAACCCGAGTTTTTCATACAGGATTGCATCAATTGTCTATTATAATTAATGGAACTGAAAGTGAGACTTTAAAGTTTGAGTTGATTGAATAACAACAAGTTTTATAATCATTAGGGAGTTAACCGCCCTGTTTGTCATTTCGACGAAGGAGAAATCCTCGCGAGAAGCTCTATAAAGATTGGATTTTCGTTGCGGAGTTACTTGCGAGGATTTCTCCTTCGTCGAAATGACAAAAAACCGAAATATTATAAAAAATGAATTTGGACAACTAGCTATTTTCCTTACTTTTATAAATAATACAAAAAACAACTTTTCTTAATCTAAATTAAGTTACAGATTGTGACTACAACTGTAATTTTGCTTTCAACTAAAACGAAGAACATGTCAAATATCAGTTTAATTATCGAAGAACGTGCTGCCAATATTGGCAACTTTATGGTAGGCAGATTATTGCCTTTCCGCGAAAAAAGAGCCGTTGGACCATTTGTATTTATCGATCACATGGGACCGGCACATTTAAGTGATCATGAAAATATGGATGTTCCTCCGCATCCGCACATTGGCCTTTCTACACTTACTTTTTTGTTTGAAGGAAGCATCATGCACCGCGATAGTTTAGGAACCGAATTAGAAATAAAACCAGGCGCCGTAAACTGGATGACCTCTGGAAAAGGAATCGTACACTCTGAAAGAACGCCGGAGTATTTAAGACATACTGATAAAATGCTTCACGGTTTGCAAATTTGGGTCGCGTTACCAAAAGAATTGGAACAAATGGATCCTAATTTTGCTCATGTTGAAGCCGATGATATTCCAGCTTGGGAAGAAGACGGAGTTTCGTATAAATTAATTGCCGGAGAAGCTTTTGGCAAAAAATCACCAGTTCCGGTTTATAGTCCGTTATATTTTATTGAAATCAAGAGTACCGAAGCCAAAAAGATCAATATCGGAAAAGATTTATTCGGCGAAAGCGGATTGTATATTTTAGAAGGAAGCATTAAAAGCGGCGAACATGTTTACGATCCAAAACAAATTTTGATTACCAACGACAGCACTTTATGTGAGTTTGAATTAGCAGAAAACAGTACGGTTTATATTTTTGGAGGAACTCCTTTTCCTGAAGAGCATTTTATCTTTTGGAATTTCGTTTCATCAGATAAAAGCCTCATCGAAAAAGCCAAAAAAGACTGGACAGAACAAACTTTCCCTAAAGTTCCGGGTGAAACTGAATTTGTGCCTTTACCAGAACCCCGAATCAAATAAATTATGAATACTATATCAGCACAAATTGATACACGCTTGTATCGAACAGAAATAACATCTGCCAGCGGAAATATTTTAATTTCTGATGAACCTCAGGAAATTGGAGGCAAGAATTTAGGATTAAATCCAACAGAGCTTTTAGCGGCATCATTGGCTTCCTGTACCGTAATTACTTTGCGAATGTACATCAATCGCAAACAATGGGAAGTTTCTGAAATAAATGTCAAAATTGATTTTGAAAGAGATTCGGAACGAAATGTAGCCGTATTTATCCGAAAAATCGAAGTAATTGGCGAAGTCGACGAAACACAAAGACAAAGATTAGAAACGATTGCAAATAGCTGTCCAATTCATAAAACACTTACGCATTCAATCGAAATTAAAACCACATTAATATAACCCATCATGGAAATAAATCAAATAAACGATACAAGAAGAGGCTATTTTGAAGCTATAGAAGACGGAAAAGAAGCCGGAAAAATGACTTATACCTGGGCCGGAGATTCAAAATTTATCATAGATCATACTGAAGTTAGTGAAGGTTTTAACGGAAAAGGTGTTGGTAAAAAACTGGTTATGGCTGCGGTTGATTATGCAAGAGCTAATAACATAAAAATTATTCCACTTTGTCCTTTTGCGAAAAGCGTTTTTGATAAAACTGCGGATATTCATGATGTGCTTTTTTCTTAAAGGCACTAAGGTGCTGAGGTGCTAAGTTTCTAAGTTTTTTTAACCGCAAAGTTCGCAAAGTTTTTAGGTAAAGCTTTGCGAACTTTGCGTTTGTATTAAGTCTTGCAGATAAAAAACCTTGCGTTCTTTGCGGTTAAATCTATATATCGAAAAATCAAATTTTCAAATCTCCTCAAAAACCATTACATTTGCATGTAATTTAAACTTAGAGTATGACGAGGATAATTACACTTTTCTGTATTTTCATAGCACAAATCGGCTTTTCTCAAACGGCTGAAAATTATTTAACTAAAAACAGAAATAACGAAGCTCTCTTAACAGCTTTCTTTCAACAAATGCCAAAGGGCGGCGATTTACACCATCATTTTTCAGGATCAGTTTATGCAGAACCTCTTTTGGAAAGAGCAATTGCAGAGGATTTTTATTTGAATCTGGAAACCATGGCAGTCTCTAAAACCAAACCTGCAATTGGCAATTGGCAAACATTTTCTTCACTTAAAAATGAAGGCAAACTAGCTTTCTACGAACAACAAGTAATGCAAACCTGGTCTGCTAAAGATTATAATGGTGTTTCGGTTCCTTCTGACGATTTGTTTTTTGACTCTTTTCAAAAATTCGAACCTACTATCAAAGGTCATTTTTCCGAAGGCATGCTGGAATTAAAAAAACGTGCGATTGCTGAAAACGTAAGTTATATCGAAACACAATTATCAACGATTCCGTGCGATATGAACGTTTCTGATTTAACTGATTTCAATTCGAAACTACGTCAGGCAGCAGCTCAAAAAGACGAAAAAGCTGTTCTGAAACTTTTAGACGAATTGTATAAATCAATTCAGCAAAAAGATGCTAAAAAATACGCTACAGACTTCAATACTAATTTCATTGCAAAACTGCATAAAGACTTAAAAATTGACGACGACAAATTCACAATGCGTTATCAAAATTTTGTGCTTCGTTTTATGGATCCGGTTGATTTATTCAAAAACCTGACGATTGCCTTTATCTCGGCAAACGATAGCAAACTAGTTGCAGGTGTGAACATTGTTTCTCCGGAACATGGTGAAAATTCTATGAAAGATTATTGGCTACACATGCTAATGTTTAAATACTGTCATTCTAAATATCCTGATGTGAAATATACGCTTCATGCGGGAGAATTAACTTTAGGATTGGTTCAGCCAGAAGATTTAACGTGGCATATTAACGATGCAATTTATGTTGCCGGTGCTAACAGAATTGGACACGGAGTTGATATCGCTTATGAAGCCAATTCATACGATTTATTGCGTTATATGGCAAAAAACAACATTCCGATTGAGATCAACTTAACAAGTAACGAATTCATTCTGAAAGTAAAAGAAAACAGACATCCGTTTACACTTTACAAAGAATTTAATGTGCCAATCGTAATTAGTACTGACGATGCCGGAATTTTAAGAACAAACATGACAGAACAATATGTTTTGCTTGCCAAAAGATATCCTGATGTTTCGTATGCTACGATAAAACAATACGTTTACAACAGCATCAATTATAGTTTTATTCAGGATGCATCAGTTAAAAAGCAATTATTAAAAGACTTAGACGCAAGATTTAAAACTTTTGAATCAAATTTTTCTAAAAACTAAATAAAAATAAAATCTGCTAAATCTGCTAAATCTGCGAGAGATAATTTTTTCCCGCAGATTTAGCAGATTTAGCAGATAAAAAATTCATTTTATGATTCTGGAAGCGGTCTTTCTATATGTAAAACCTGATTTTGCAAATCAATTTGAAAGTGATTTTGCAAAAGCAAGTCAGTATATTTCGTCTATTGATGGTTATTTAGGACATCGTTTAGAGAAATGTCTTGAAGTCGAGAACAAATATCTTTTATTAGTGGATTGGAACACGCTTGAAGATCATACTGTAGGCTTTAGATCTTCTAAAGCTTATCTGGAATGGAAAAAGATTTTACATCATTATTATGAACCTTTTCCTGTTGTAGAACATTTCGAAACCGTTTTTGAGAATAGAAAATAGCCCACAGATTTTACGGATTAAGCGGATTAACACAGGTTTTTTAATTCGTGCTCATTCGTGTAATTCGTGGCAAAAAAAACACCAAAATGAATATCAAACTTATCGCCATTGGCAAAACCGATAATAAATCGTTGCAGACTTTAATTGACGATTATACCAAACGTTTGTCGTTTTATATCAAATTTGATTTGGAAATTATTCCGGATATCAAAAACGTCAAGAATTTATCTGAAAGTCAGCAAAAGGAAAAAGAAGGGGAATTGATTTTGTCAAAACTTTCGCCAACCGATCAATTGATTTTACTGGATGAAAACGGAAAAAACTTCTCAAGCGTTGGTTTTTCTGAAGAATTACAAAAGAAAATGAATTCTGGAATCAAAACGCTTGTTTTTGTAATTGGCGGCCCTTACGGATTCTCTGATACTGTTTACAGTAAAGCACAAGGAAAAATTTCGCTTTCGCTAATGACATTTTCGCATCAAATGGTTCGTTTGTTTTTTATTGAGCAATTGTACCGTGGCTTTACGATTTTAAGGAATGAACCTTATCACCATCAATAAAATTAAGTGCTACATCATATTCTCGTCCAATTATAGCAGTAACCTTTTTATAGCAAACTTTTACAACAACACACCAAAAACACCTTAGACACCTTACAAACAGCATTTTACATCTAAAACCCCACTTAAATAAAAATAAAACATTAAATTTGTTATATTTTTATTAAATCATAATAAAATTTAATAATTATATTTTTTTAACCTTTTTTTAACCCTAAAAAATATATAATTATGAAAACTCTGCTTAAATTTTCAGTACTTTTTCTTTTGCTTTTGATTGGAGTTTCTTGCTCCAGTAATGATGACAATAACAATACGCCAGTCATTGTGACCTTTTCAGCTAGCTTAACCCCAGTTGCAGGTACAGGTTCAGCGGGTAGTGGTAGTGCAACGCTTAAACTTAATCAAAGTGCCAAAACATTTGATATTACCGTAAACTATTCAGGAATCACACCTAACCACGGCCATATACATGCGGCTGACGGAACAATTTTATTTCCTTTTCCTGATGCTGTTGTTACTACTTCTCCAATAGTTTTAAATTTCACAATAACTGATGCTCAAATAACAGAACTTATGGCGGGTCACTATTATGTAAACTTACATACTGTAGCCTTCCCTAGTGGAGAAATAAGTGGGACACTTATTAAAACAGGAACTTCCGGCGGTGGCGGAGGTGGTGGAGGCGGCTATTAAAGCCAACCTAAAAAACAAATCCTTTCTATTATTATGATACAGAAAGGATTTATTTTTTGTTTCAGTCTTTAGTAAATAAATTCTACTGGAAGTTTATCAAGATTGTGAGAAACGTATTTTTGCAGTAAAATTTTATCTTGAATGTACTCTTCATAACTCATGTTCTTATCAAATAAAAACACTAGATCTGGTACTCTTTCGAATTTTATACTATAAAAATATTTTAATATTTCTGATATTTTTATTTCCTTATTTCCCATCAAAACTTGTTCTTTTCCTTTTCTAAAATAAAACACAAAAGTTCCTTGAGTTGGTTTTTCTGTTTTATAATACACTTTCGTGAAAGGTAAAAAGGCCATATTCTTCCCGATCGAATCTGCGTAAGAATAATAATTTTCAGCTTTTTCGTTTTTATGGACTTTTTCTGCTCGCTTTTTTTCCTGGAGTTTCATTACTTCCGGAATTACCAATCTTAACGGTAAACGTTTGTCTATATTAAAAATCCAATTGGTTGAAATAATGCTGTTTTTTCGGTTTACATCAGCAATTGTATCTTTTCCTTCTGTTTTAAAAAAGATATAAATTGGCGAATGATCTTGTACATCTTTCACTATAGAAACATTTGCTTTTGGAAGTAGAACGTCTTTTTTTTCTTCGCAGGAAAAAAGAAGAAATATGAATATTAAGCTGAAGTATTTCATGTTTATTTTTTTCATTTTAATTATTGAATAAATCTGGATAATTAATCAAATTTATAATTCCTCGAATAAAGATTCAGTAAACAAATCGTTCCTTAGATCGTTGTAATTGTCATCCAAAGCTATCTCTATTATTTTATTCACTTCGTCCTGACTCAAAACATCCGTATTTTTATACTTTTTATTTGAAAAATTTTGTTGTTCCAAGCGTTCTTCAATTTTCTCTTTTAATTCTAATTTTATTTTTTCTCTAAAATTTTCTACTTGTATTCTTTTCTTTTTATATAATGAGTAATATCTTTTCTGTAAACTCTCATAATCATTCTTCCAATCTTGTAAAGATTTTTGAATGTTATATTTTTTATAATTCAGAATTAAAATATCATCATCTAAATCATCAAAAAGTCCCCACTCTTCCTCATAATCACATATTTCTCCTTTGTAGATATTTATTCTATCGCCGTTCTCTACTATGAAAAATTCTTCACCAATATATCTTCTGATTTTCCAATATAAATCAAGTAAATCTGCGTGATCTAAATTAAAATTTACTTCTACAACTTCATAAAAATCACTAGACTGGAGCTGATAATTTATTTCTCCATTTTCTCCCCAATTATGGACATCGCTAAAAGAGAATAATACATTATTTTCTTCTATTATGATATTTTGAAGTACATTAAAGCTATTTATAATATTTGGTTTTTCCATAATTTAAACTTACTCAATTTATCTATTTCAATCCCATTTTCTCAAACAAAGTAACACATTCCATAGCTTCTTTTACATCATGAACACGAAGGATTTTTGCACCTTTCGTCAAAGCAATTGTATTAATAACTGTTGTTCCGTTTAGAGCATCTTGCGCTGTATTACCAAGTGTTTTATAAATCATTGATTTTCTGGAAACTCCTGCTAAAACTGGTAATTCCAACAAATTAAAAAGCTCCATTTTTTGTAAAACCTCATAATTCTGATCTGTTGTTTTGGCAAATCCGAAACCTGGATCTAAGATCAAATCATTAATTCCGAGGCTTCTTGCATGTTTTACTTTCTCAGAAAAATAGAAAAGCATTTCTTTTACAATATCATCATACTGTGTCAAACTTTGCATCGTTTGTGGATTTCCACGCATGTGCATCATGATATACGGAACATTATATTGGGCAATTACCTCAACCATTTTATCGTCCAGTTCTCCCGCTGCAATATCGTTTATAAGTGCTGCACCACTTTCTATACTCGCTTTTGTAACGGCAGCTCTAAAAGTATCAATAGACAATAACGTTTCCGGAAAATGCTTTAAAATCAATTCAATTACCGGAACAATTCGTTCAATCTCTTCTTGTTCCGTGACAAACTCAGCACTTGGTTTACTGGAATAAGCACCAATATCAATAAATGTCGCTCCTTCAGATAGCATTTTATCAACTTGCGAGATAATTTCAGCTTCATTTTTATACTTTCCGCCGTCAAAAAAAGAGTTTGGCGTCACATTCAAAATCCCCATTACTTTAGGAATCGACAAATCTATAAGTTGCCCTTTGCAGTTAATCAGCATATCTTTTGTTATTTTTGTTTCAGGTTTCAAGTTTCAGGTTAACGTAGATTGCGCAAGCACTTGAACTTGAAACAAAGAAAACCTGAAACTTGAAACTTTTTTACAGTTTCAAATTGTTGGCATTAACACTTTGTTTAGAAAAAACTTGAAACAAAGAAAACCTGAAACTTGAAACTCTTTAATATAATCCCTATTTTTGAAGAAATTTTAGCAAATATACAGCAATAAATGAAGAATACTTCCCTTGAATATGATAATGTAATTACGGTTTGCCGAACTTTATTTATCAATAAAATGACAGATTATGGTAGTGCATGGCGTATTTTGAGATTGCCATCATTGACTGATCAAATCTTTATAAAAGCGCAAAGAATAAGAAGTTTACAGGAAAATGAAGTCCGTAAAGTTGATGAAGATGAAAAAGGAGAATTCATCGGAATCATTAACTATTCGATCATGGCTTTGATTCAGTTAGAATTGGGCGTTGTTGATCAGCCTGATTTAGATGTTGAAAAAGCAACCGAATTATATGATGCTAAAGTTAAATTGACCAAAGAGTTAATGGAAGCCAAAAATCACGATTATGGAGAAGCGTGGCGTGATATGCGTGTAAGTTCATTGACTGATTTGATTCTGCAAAAATTACTTCGCGTTAAGCAAATTGAAGATAATAAAGGTAAAACTTTAGTTTCTGAAGGCATTGATGCCAATTATCAGGACATGATTAATTACGCTGTTTTTGCCTTAGTATTGAATCCATTAAAATAAAAAATTTAGCCACGAATTTCACAAATTAACACAAATTAATTCGGGAACATTCGTGAAATTCGTGACGAAAAAACAAAAAAATATGAAAAACATTATTACTCAATTCTCAAGATTATTTGTCGGCGTATTGTTTATTATTTCAGGATTAATCAAACTGAATGATCCGGTTGGTTTCTCTTATAAACTAGCCGAATATTTTAGTGAACCTGTTTTTAATATGCCTTTTTTAGAGCCTTTGGCTTTAGGATTAGCAATATTTTTGGTGATTCTGGAAGTAGTTTTGGGTGTAATGTTATTAGTAGGTTACAAGTCTAAACTTACTATTTGGGCTTTATTATTATTGATCGTTTTCTTCACGTTCCTTACCTTCTACTCTGCTTATTTTGACGTAGTTAAAGATTGCGGATGTTTTGGAGACGCTTTACATTTAACGCCTTGGCAATCGTTTACAAAAGATATTGTTTTACTATTCTTTATTCTGATTTTATTCATCAATAAAAAGCTTGTAAAACCTTTATTTCCAAAAATGGCAACTAATTTAGTTACGCTTCTTGCTATAATTTTATGTGTTTTTATGGCTGTTTGGGTATTGAATCATAATCCTATAAAAGATTTCCGTCCTTACAAAGTGGGAACAAACATTGAGAAAGGAATGGAAATTCCGGAAGGTGCTCCAAAATCTGTAGTTGAAATGATTTTTATCTATAAAGTAAACGGAGTTGACAAAGAATTCTCTGAAAAAGATTTGATGAACATCCCTGAAGGTGCAACGTTTGTAGATAGAAAGGACAAAGTTATTACTGAAGGTTATGTTCCGCCAATTCACGATTTTACAATGGTAAAAGAAGATTCAGATTATAAAGCTGAATTATTAAAAGAACCTAAATTATTGGTTTTCGTAACTTACGATTTGACATTATCAAATCCTGAAGGAATGCAAAAATTAGAAGGTGTAGCAAAAGATGCTAAAGCAAAAGGATATAAAGTAATTGCAATGACAGCTTCTGGAGCTGAGGAAATTGCAAAAGCAAAAAAACAATATGGTTTAGATGTTGACTTTTATTTCTGTGATGCAACGGCTTTAAAAACAATCGAAAGAGCTAATCCAAGTATTGTAGTTTTACACAAAGGAACTATAGTTCAAAAAGTACATTATAATGATATTAAGGATTTGAACCTATCTGATGTTTCGTATAGTCTTTAAAAAACAATAAAATAATATAAAGGACGCCAATATTTTATTGGCGTTTTTTTTGCCTAAATGTGTTGTTAAATTAAAAAAAATAAGAAAATTTAATCACAAACTATTTTTCTTACATTTGTTAAAAACCATTCCAAAAAACAATCTTTTTTATGAAACAACTACCAAAATTCTTCTTTACTTTTTTACTTACACTAATTACTATTTTTACAAGCTTTTCGCAAGAAAAAACACCAAACAAAGACCAGTGTTATATCTATTTTTTACACAATGGCTTTATCGAACAAAATGATTTAAGCGTCGCACATCCGGAATACGGAAAAGCGGAATACAATGAAATTCTAGCTTCTTTTAGAAAAGATAATTTTATTGTTTTTAGCGAAATCAGAAAGAAAGATACAGATGCACATGACTACGCCGAAAAAATAGCAAAACAGATTAAAAAGCAGCTTAAAAAAGGAGTTCCGCCAAATAAAATCACGGTAATCGGAACTTCAAAAGGCGGTTATATCGCACAATTTGTTTCTACTTTTTTAGCAAATCCTGATATCAATTTTGTCTTTATTGGATGTTTTAGAGACATTGATATCGAAGAATTTCCGGATATTAATTTCTGCGGAAATATCTTGATGATCTACGAAGAATCTGATGTTTTAGGCGTTGATGCTACCAAACGAAAAGAAACTTCTAAACTAAAAGTAAATCATTTTAAACAAATTGAATTACATACCAACCTGAAACATGGTTTTTTATATAAAGCTGCAGATAATTGGATTGCACCAAGTAAAAAATGGGCAAATGGTGATTATGATTTGAATTAAAATTATCAGAGAAAAACAACAAAAAAAGTCTTCAATAAATTCTAAATCAGAATATGTATTGAAGGCTTTTTTTATGCGAACCTGACGTTTTTTTGCTTCTAAAATTACTTTATAAATAAAAAAACCACCTCAACTTTTATTTCTTCAAGAGTTTATTTCTAAAAATTCCTGTTTTAATGGCTAACTATTACGATTTCATTCGGCTTTTTTTAACCTAAATTTCCAGATTTGTGATAAAATAAACGTCTGTTCAAATTTTGTTAATCTCCATTTGGCATTCGATTTGTTTGTTTAACTTTGTTCGGAAACTTTTATTAAGTGAAGTCACATTACTCAAAATCATTAAAATTAACAGAAAAAGACAATATTATATTTAATCCAAAAAACAAATATTATTTATATATGAAAAAATTAGCCCTAGTCGTTATTGCATTTATTGTATTTATTACATTTTCATATTCTCAAGATCAGAAAACAAGTTTTTCTAAAGAAGCTTTATCTGAGAAATTATTAGCAACAGATGGAAGTCAGGTTGCATTCAAAAACATTTTAAAAAAATACAAAGGAAAAACTTTGGTTATCGAAGTTTGGGCTTCGTGGTGTGGCGATTGTGTAAAAGCAATGCCGAAATTAAAAGAACTACAAGCAAACAATCCTGATGTTTCTTATTTATTCCTTTCGGCTGATAAAACATCTGACAAATGGAAAGCTGGAATTGAAAAACACGAATTAAAAGGCGATCATTTTATGATGAATGATGGCATGAAGGGTGTTTTTGGAAAAGCAATTGATTTAGATTGGATTCCGAGATATATCGTTATTGATCAATCTGGTAAAATCGTTTTATATCGTGCAATTGAAACCGATTTTGATAAAATCAATGAAACATTAGAAAAATTGAGAGGAGTAAAAGTTACCGGAAGATTTAATGACAAACCTCAATCAGTCAATTAATAAAAAATTAAAAGAATAAAATAAAAACTACCAAAATGAGAAAAAAGATTGTTGCAGGAAACTGGAAAATGCATAAAAACGCAGGACAAACTGAAGAATTATTAAGTGAATTAATTACTAAAATACCAGCAAAAACTACTGCACAAGTAATTGTATCACCAACTTTTGTAAACTTACAAGCTGCTGTTGCTAAATTAAAAAATACAACTATTGGAGTTTCTGCTCAAAACGTTCACCAAGCTGAAGGCGGTGCTTTTACAGGAGAAATTTCTGCTGATATGTTAACTAGCATTGGTGTAAACACTGTAATTCTTGGTCACTCTGAGCGTCGTGCTATTTTTCACGAAACTGATGCATTAATCGCGAGCAAAGTTGATACAGCTTTGAAACACGATTTAACTGTTATTTTCTGTTTTGGAGAAGAATTAAAAGATCGTCAATCAGGAAACCATTTCAACATTGTTGAGAATCAATTACGTGATGGATTATTCCAAATTACAAAAGAATCATGGCCTAAAATTGTTTTAGCTTATGAGCCAGTTTGGGCTATTGGAACTGGAGAAACTGCTTCACCAGAACAAGCTCAGGAAATGCACGAATTCATCAGAGAAGTTGTTCGTAAAGCTTACGGAGCTGATATCGCTGACGAAGTTTCTATTTTATACGGTGGTTCTGTAAAACCGGATAACGCTAAAGAAATTTTCGGTAAACCAGACGTAGACGGTGGTTTAATTGGAGGTGCTGCTTTAAAAGCAGATGATTTCTTAGCTATCGTAACTGCTATCTAAATTTTAGATTTTCTATATATAAAAAAGCGTTCGCAACAGCGAACGCTTTTTTTATTTTCATATTTCACATTTCACAAATTACATTCCACACATTACATTTCACAAACAACTAATTTATAAATGTCATTAATAAAGGGCAATTGTATTTTTTAAATGTTGGTGTTGTTTTATAAAGGGAATAAAAATTCGTAAGCTCCTTCCCTGCTTTAAACGGATTTTTTTCTTCTTCTTCGGCAGAAACAATATTAGCGTAGTGCCCGTAATAATTACATTCAAAAATCATTAAACTCGCCAGCGCTTTTTCGTTATTATTCTTAGACATTTTTAATGCTTTCTCATAATACATCTTTGCCATTGTCAAGCTGTAATAATTCCCTTTTTGATAGGTCTTTTCGATCTCAGTGTTATCTCCATAGACATAATCAACATAGGATTCTCCCGATGTCCAATCATAAGCTACCATCATCCAGGAATTTCCTAGATACGAAACATTAAAATACGCATGCGCCAATTGCAAATTGCTCGCTGCTGTATTTAGTTTCTTCAACTGAATCAATTTGGCTATAAAATCAGTTTTATTAAAACGATAATCGAATTTTCGCTCTTTCTCTTTTTGGAGAATTTTGGGCGAAAAAGGATTTTCGTTTAAATAATCCTTATAAGAATAATTCTTCTCCCAAAAATCTTTTGGCATACTTGAAAAAGTTTCATAAGCCAATTCTAAATTATTGTTTCTAAAAGCAATTGTTCCTTTTAAATCTTTATAATAATTGATATTCGGCGCTATAGTTCCGGAACAAATATATCTCTCAAAAGGTGTTTTGTCTTTTTTCTGCTGAAGTTCCATCAAACGATCAACATCTTCTACAGTTGCAGTTCTATCAAAATAACCTATATAACTGTAAAAATATGGATTGTTGTAATATCCCAAATATTCTCCATCGCTTTTAAGATCAGATTTCATCATTAATAATCCTGCAGTAACGCGATCGCCTTTTTTAGCAAAATCTGCGCTGGCAATTCGATATAAACTGTATAAGTTCTTGAATAATCCGTTATCGGTTTCAACTAGATTTTCAACCGAATCAAAGTATTTAAAAAGTTGGTTTTGGACTTTTTCACTTTTCAAATCATCTTGTTTTAGAGAAACTAGCGCCAATTGAATGTTCTTCTGCATTTGTATTGATGCATTGGCTTTATCAGAAATCATATCTGTATACTTTTTTCCTAACTCAATATCATCATCCATAAAACAAAGCTGTGCAATTGCCGCGGTGATATAATCTTTTTGTTCGCCTGAAGTTTGCTCCCGAATCGAAATCAAAAAGTATTCTAATGCTCTTAGATGCAAAATATCTTTGTTCAGGTTTTCCTCTTTTGCTTTAGCATAATCCTCATACCAATTAGTACCTTGAAAGGTAACAGACGGACTTCCATTATTGGTATATAGTGGTGTGAAAATCCAATCTTCGAGTTTGTTGATTTCTCTTCCTATCAAAAAACTCAAATTAATACTATTCGGACTTAGTTTATAAACTTCTTCGATTGTCTTTAAATCCGGCGCTGGATTTCTAAAACTTTCAATCGCCAGAATTACACTTCTTTCTTCGTCATTTTGAGCTAGAGCTAAAGTTTCTTCGGTTAATTTCCAATTATAATGCTGCAAAACGGCAAATGATTTTTCTTCGCAAGAAGCAAAAACTTTACTCAATAAGTAATTTTGCAACGGGAAATTCTCGATACACAAAGCTTTATAATACAAAGCCCAAGGTTCTAAAATTGTGTTTTTACTTTCAGCAAAATAAGTGTCATA
Source organism: Flavobacterium sp. JAS (assembly GCF_020991455.1). GTDB lineage: Bacteria > Bacteroidota > Bacteroidia > Flavobacteriales > Flavobacteriaceae > Flavobacterium. The sequence continues at coordinate 421,367 of NZ_JAJMOX010000003.1, read as the reverse complement.
CAAACGAATTACTTCATTTTTATCCTGAGCATAAAAACTATATCTCAAAATCAAAAATGCATAACGCTGTTTCAAAAAAGGATCTTTAGCAGTTTTGATTTTCTTTTCAAAATCTTCTAAATCTGCCAATTTATGATCTTTACTGCCATAACCCACTTGTCCCCAAGATTCCCATTTTACATCGACATTGCTATTGTATTCCAGTTTTTTGGCAAATACGATATAATTCAAAAAAGCTTTATTTTTTGATAATAGTAACGCTTCAATAAAAGTATTTTTCTCAAATACTTTTATTAATGATTTCGATTCAAAAGCATTTTCAAATTGCTCAGAATCTGTTTCATACAAAATAGTATGTATGTCTTTAGGATCAATTGAACTGCCTAGTTTTTTCTTCCATTCTAAACAATTTAATTCCTGATCTACACCAGAAACCGTATTAGTAGAATAGTAATAATCTGCCGAATAATAAAACGGAGTCAGTTTGAAAAAACCTTCTCTTTGCGCTTTAAACAGAGCCAATCGGCTGGTTTCCGGCGAGACACTCCAACCACAGGCAAAAGAAACCTGAAAGCTTAAAACTAAAAGTAAACTACTAAAAACGCACATAATAGTTGGATATATTTTGGGTTCCATAATCGTTAATGTATTTTTTATCAAAGGAGAAAAACGTCACTTTGGTTTGATTATCAATCGGGATTTTACTTTTTACAATCGAAATCATTTTATCAAGTTCTTCTTCTGAAATTTTCTCAATCCTGATTTCATCTCCATTTCTCAAATAAGTTTGTCCGATTAAAATATCGTCTTGCAAAACATATTTAGTATCTGATATTTTTTTCAGTTTAATACTATCGTTTCTAATCTGATCATAATCTGATAAAATACCTTTAAACTTATCTCCTCTAAAAACCACTGCCCAACTGTAAAGAGGCAAAGCAATATCAAGTTTTAGCTTATATTGGTCGTGTGTAATATATTGCGCCAATTCTTCACTTGTTCCTATAGAATTTTTAGTCATAAAATCATCCGGTTTTGCCAAATTGTAACACATTAATAAACCTTTGTCTACAGGAGGAATTCCTGCTTTTGAAGCATATTTATATTGCCAAAGCCTGATTGTAGCCGAAATTTGGGCTGTTGGAAATCCTTTTTTGATTTGCTTCAACAAATAAAAATAATTGCCTTTTGATTTTTCGGACCAATCACAATCGATAAGAATCTCCTTGAAATCAACTTTTAGTTTTACTAATTCAATTGATTTTACGGAGTCATAATTGATTCTTTTATAGTTTTCCTGTTTGTAATAATCCCTTGGATATACAATTCCATTGGCTATTTTATCGGCTTTTGCTTCATTTATTTTTACGCCAATCTGTTCAATACGTTTTGCAATTCGAATCGCCAAACTATCCAATTGTTTTTTATTGGATTGTAAAACGACTTCGTTCGTAATAAAAATACTTGGCGTAATCTCAGGGTTACTTTCGTTTAAACTAGTGTTTCTGATTGTTGCAACTGGCAAAGGTTCTTTGGCATACGGATTCCAATCAATATCAAAAAAACGAACGTACATATGCTGTACTTTTAAATCCTTAATTAAAGAATCATCTTGGTTTTCAAAATTCAAATCGGTTTTCCAATAACAAAACGATCGTACTACTTCGTGTTCTTTTTCACAAGTTGCTCCACTAAGTACCACAAAGAGCAAAATAAAAATGGTATTCTTCATATTTTAAAAATCCTTACAAATTCCAATCAAAATTAACATTAATTAAACTAACGATGTCGATTATTTATGAACAACTTCTGTTTTCTATTCTTACCTTTGCAAAAAATTTATTTATGTCGAATATATATTTAGGATACCATTTTACGATTGAACCGAAAGAACCCGGATCAGAAATTTTAATTGCTGAATTAGGCGAAAAAGCATTTGAGACTTTTACAGAAACAGAAACTGGAATCTCGGCTTATGTGAAAAAAGATTTATGGGATGAGAATATTCTGGATGACATTTATATTTTACAATCTGAAGAGTTTAAAATCGAATATACGATTGAAGAAATCGATCAGGTAAACTGGAATGAGGAATGGGAAAAGAATTTTGAAGCGATTGATGTTGATGGAAAATGTCATGTTCGTGCTCCTTTTCACGAAAAAACTGATGCCGAATTTGATATTGTAATCGAGCCTAAAATGAGTTTTGGAACTGGTCATCACGAAACTACACACATGATGATTCAGCATTTGCTTGAAATGGATGTTGACGGCTTAAAAACGTTAGATATGGGTTGCGGAACTGCGATTTTGGCTATTTTGGCCGAGATGAAAGGTGCTCAGCCAATCGACGCTATTGATATTGACAATTGGTGTTATTTGAATTCTATCGAAAATGCTGAACGCAATAATTGCAAACATATTACCGTTTACGAAGGCGATGCAGCTTTATTAGCAGGTAAAAAATATGATTTGATCATTGCCAATATCAACCGAAATATCTTGTTGAACGACATGCAAAGTTATGTTGATTGTTTAAACCCAAAAGGAATTATACTTTTTAGCGGCTTTTATGAAGAAGATATTCCTTTTATTGATGCATCATGTACCGAAAAAGGTTTAACATATGTTAAAAAATTTCAAAGAAACAACTGGGTTTCATTAAAATACGTAAATTAGATAGTTGCTTATCTGTTTATTAAACAGCCCGCAGATTAAACGCTCAAAAGAGTTTAGCATTGATTTTATTATTTTTTAATCCATTTAATCTGTGCATCCCGATTGCTATCGGGAGTGGCAAAAAAATTAGTAATTACATCAGTACAAAAAACTTAAAAAAATGAGTACTAAAGAAAAAGTAAGAGAAAGAGTCCGCGAAAAGGAAGCTACGGCTTTCAATAACGAAATCATTGTTTATAATGACGATGTAAACACTTTTGATCACGTAATTGATACCTTAATGCGTGTTTGCAGCCATACAGCTGAACAAGCAGAACAATGTTCCCTAATTGTTCATTACAACGGGAAATGCGCTGTAAAAACGGGACCAATTGACAAGTTAAAACCGCAATGTACACAACTTTTAGAAGCCGGATTAAGCGCTGAAATTGTTTAATTGCAAATAATTTAAAAAACATTCTATTTTATTCTATATTTGAATAAAATAGAATGTTTTTTTTATGGAAGAATACGGAAAGATATTAATTATCGCCATGCCAATTTTTTTAGTCCTGATTGTAATCGAAAAGGCCTACGGCATTTATAAAAAAGACGACACTGCACCTTTGATAGACAGTGTGTCGAGCATTAGTTCAGGAATTACCAATTCTGTAAAAGATGTTTTGGGTCTAAGTCTGACTTTTATATCTTATGAATGGCTGGTTTCTAAATTGGCAATCTACCATCTCGAAGCCAATATTCTCTCCTATTGTATCGCATTTTTTGTGATCGATTTTTATGGATATTGGAGCCACAGACTGGCACATCAAATCAATTTTCTCTGGAATAAACATGCCATTCACCACAGCAGCGAAGAATTTAATCTGGCTTGTGCTTTGCGACAACCTATTGCAAGTTTAGTCAATCTGTTTACTTTTTTATTGATTCCTGCGGCAATTCTTGGCGTTCCGGCAACAGTAATTGCCATCACTTTGCCACTGCATTTATTTTTGCAATTTTGGTACCATACTAAACACATTAAAAAAATGGGAGTTTTGGAGCATATTTTGGTTACTCCTTCTCATCATCGTGTACATCACGCCATAAATCCTGAATATTTAGATAAAAATCATTCGCAGATATTTATTTTTTGGGACAAACTTTTTGGCACTTTTCAAGCAGAATTAGACAACGTTCCGCCTGTTTTTGGAATCACAAGACCAGCACAAACCTGGAACCCAATCCGTATTAATTTTCAACATTTAGGTTTATTAATTCAAGACGCATGGAGAGCAGAAAATTGGAAAGACAAACTCACGATTTGGTTTAAACCAACTGGCTGGCGTCCTGAAAACTTTGAAGAGAAATATCCTGTACACAAAATCGAAAATGTTTTTGACTTTGATAAATATGGCACCCAAAATTCTCAAAAACTTATTTATTGGTCTGTTACACAGGTTTTAATTACACTTTTGTTTGTGAGTTATCTCTTTGATAATATTGCCAAAATTGGCTTACCAAATATCTTTATTTACGGATTTTTTATTCTATTGACAATTTACAGTTATACTGAATTGATGGATAAAAGCAAATATGCCATTTTTTGGGAAGGTTTGCGTTTAACGGTTGCAATTGCGATTATATCTTATTACGGCGATTGGTTTGGCTTAAACAATGTCTTATCAATTGGAAATTATATTATTCTGACTTATTTAAGTTTATCATTTATAACCACGATTTACTTTGTAAAAATTGACTTTAAAACATCCCAAAATCAACCCCCAAACTCACTAACCACCTATGAGAAACTCAACATTTTTTAAAATCTTTATTACATTTAGTGTTATCTATCTGCTTGTTATATTTTTAGGATATGAAAGCTTAAATCTGTTTCTAAAACCTCTTTTAATTCCGTTATTAAGTTTTGGGGTTTATTTCTATCGAAAATTTCCCTCAAAAAATACACTTTTAATTGCCTTATTATTTTCATGGATCGGCGATGTAATTTTACTCTTTACTGATATTGCCGAAATCTATTTTATCCTCGGATTAGTCGCTTTTCTTATCTCACACATTACCTATTGCATCCTTTTTAACAAACAAATTAAAGGCGAAATCAAGAGAAATACGTTTCTTTTTGGAATTGGAAGTATCTTAATTGCTTGTTATTTAATAGGAATGCTTTCAGTTTTATTGCCCACTTTAGGCGATTTAAAAATTCCGGTAACGGTATATGCTTCTGTAATTTCGATCATGCTTTTGTTTGCTTTTAATGGTTTTTTAATTTGGAAAAAACCGGGAAATTTATATGTTTTTCTGGGCGCGATTGTTTTTGTTCTTTCAGATAGTATTTTGGCCGTAAACAAATTTTATAAGCCAATTGAGAAAAGTTCCTTTTTTATTATGCTGACGTATCTTGTGGCACAATATCTGATTGTAGTTGGTATATTAAAACTGAATCCGAAAAAGGTAGAATAGTTTTTTTTTGCACGCAGATTCTGCAGATTTAGCAGATGTTTTTTATCCCTTTTATTGTGATAAAAGGATAAATATATATTTCAGGAATGAAGTAATGTGAAATTGCAGATTTAAACAGATTAGATTGAAATCTTTTTAATCCCATAATCTGTGGCAAAAAACATTTTACTTTTATATTTGTACTACCAATTACCATAAGCCATGAAAAAAATAGCCCTTTTTATCGTTTTGCTTCTTACTACAGTTTCTTGTGTGAGTACAAAATCTACTTTGAAAAACGTAGACGATAATGCTCCCGATTTAATTTTGAAAAGAGACAATACTTTTGCCATTACACTTTTTAGTAAGGACAAGAAATATGGTTATGATCCTGATTACCCAGTTAATATTTTTTATAGAAATACAACTGACGAAGCTTTGAATGAAACTCGTTTTTTAAACGCTCTTGCCGGACCAAATGGCGAAAAAATAACTTATAAACGATTAGAAACTTGCTGTCCTTTCCCGACTAAAAGAAGTAATATGGGCGCTGGCTTTTTAAATGTTTATGAATTAAGATGGGAAGGTCAAAAGAAACCTATTACTCTTTATTTGAATATTTATGAAAAGGGTATTTTGATGGTTCCGATGGGATTGAGTTTGAAGAAGGATTAATAAAATAGAAAATACAACAATCAATGTTCGGAATATCCCCTTTAATTTTAATCATTTTACCCTTACTCTTTCAGATTATATTTGGTCGAAAAGCAATTGCTGAATCTATTACTTTGGGATTTGGAACTATTTCTATGATCAGCATAATTTTACAAATTGCATTAACAATTTTGGCATTTTTAATTGCTTCAAATAACTTTCAAGAGCAGCTTCAAGGTCAACCATACAGATGTGGAATGGGCCTAATAGGGATATTTGCGTTTTCTTTCCTTTTTACAATAATACTTGTGATTGTTATAATTGTACAGTACTTTATAAAAAGATCTTACGAATAATAATTACTTTAAACACATAAAATGAGTCACAAAGAGTTTATCATTCAAAGAGGAATTACGGATAACTACCCCAGAAAATTAATATTAAATCAAAACGAAATAAAATTTGACAGTAAGGATTTAAAAAATGATTCTTTTATAACTTTTCAAAAAGACGAAATTGCTGAATATCATTTTGGTGTAAATTGGATGCAGTATAAATTTGTTTTTGGCCATGAATATGTGATATCAATTCGTAATCATGATAATCAGGTTATGAAGATCAATTTCAAAACTTATTTTGGCAGAAGGAAAAATGAATATCATAAACTTTGCAATGAAATTCTGGCTTCACTATGGGATTTGTATTTTAAAGATATAGCAACAAATTATATTCAGAGACAAGAATTAGGAGAAGAATTTAAAATTGGAAAAGTAACATTTACTAAAGACGGTTTAAATATCCTGAGTAATGCATCTTTGAAGTCTAAAAGTGAATTTATCCCTTGGGAGAAAGTTAGATTTAAAAGTTATGTGACATATTTTGCCATTTATTCTAAAGATGACGCAATAAATATCAATTGTGGATATAGCTACTTAAAGGACTGGAATACAAATATTTTGCATAGTGTTATTAAAACAATTTTATTGAGTAAGAAAATCGAGAACGATTAATAATTCTTAGCTAAGACTCAGGGTGCATAAAATATTATTCCACATTTCAAATTTTAATTACGGAAATAATACCCACTATATTTCTTAAAAGAACTATAATTCCACTACGGTTCTAGCCCTGATAGTAGCGGAAATCCTTTTTTGAGAAAGCCTATTTTTTCTGGGTTTTGCAGAGCGACCGGAGGAAGCTCCTGCAAAGGCCAAGAAAAAAAAGGGTTTAGAGAAAAAGATTGCAGCGGATAGCGGGAATAGCTTCTTAAAAAAAACTTAAATCTTAATCTGCTATTCATAAATCATAACTACCTTTGCACTGTCAAAAAATCATATTATGAACATACAACATATTCCACAAATTAAGCATACTGATAGTGGGAATTTCTTTTTATTGGCGGGACCTTGCGCCATTGAAGGTGAAGAAATGGCTCTCAGAATTGCTGAAAAATTAGTTGGTATTACCGACAAACTTCAGATTCCTTACGTATTTAAAGGATCGTTTAAAAAAGCCAACCGTTCTAGAATTGATAGTTTTTCTGGAATTGGTGACGAAAAAGCATTAAAAATTTTAAGAAAAGTTTCTGAAACTTTTCACGTTCCAACTGTAACAGATATTCATACTAATGAAGATGCTGATATGGCTGCTCAATACGTTGATGTATTGCAAATTCCTGCTTTCTTAGTTCGTCAGACTGACCTTGTTGTGGCGGCTGCAAATACTGGAAAAGTGGTGAATTTGAAAAAAGGACAATTTATGAGTCCTGAAAGCATGAAACACGCTGTTCAAAAAGTTTTGGATTGTCATAATGAGAATGTTATGGTTACTGATCGTGGTACTATGTTTGGTTACCAGGACATGATTGTTGATTTTAGAGGAATTCCTACTATGCAGCAATATGCTTCTACGGTTCTTGATGTAACGCACTCGTTGCAACAACCTAATCAAACTGCTGGTGTTACAGGCGGAAGACCTGATATGATCGAAACTGTTGCCAAAGCGGGTATTGCTGTTGGGGTTGACGGTATTTTTATCGAAACTCATTTTGACCCTGCTAATGCAAAAAGCGATGGTGCTAATATGCTTCATTTAGACTATTTTGAAGGTTTAATGACGAAGTTGGTTGCTATCAGAAAAACAGTTAACTCATTTTAATTTTTAATACTAGTTCATTGAAAACAAAAATTTTATTTTTCTTCCTGATGTGTGTTTCTTTAAACACTTTTGCTCAGGAAGAAATCGCAGTACAAAAATACACCGCTCACAATAAAGGAAAATTCTTTATTTCCTGGGGAGGTAACAGAGATAGTTATACTAAATCTGATGTAAATTTTAGAGGGAAAGATTACAACTTTACGGTTGCTGATATGAAAGCTCATGATAAACCAAAAGGATATCATATTGATTATGTAAATCCAGCAAACATGACGATTCCGCAAACTAATTTTAGAATGGGGTATTTCTTTAGCGATCATTACAGCGTTTCTATTGGTTGGGATCACATGAAATATGTGATGACTCAGAATCAAACGACTAATGTTACAGGTAATATTAATTTACCTGCTGATCAAGCTGGATCTGTTTACAACGGAGTATATAATAACACTCCTGTAGATATGTCTCTAAATGGTGCTATAGAAGGTGGTTATGATAAAGGTGTTACTAATCCAAATGGCCCTGCTTTTTTAATGTACGAACATACAGATGGTTTGAACTATATTAATACTGAGGTTTCCAGACATGACGATATTTCGAAATTGTTTGGTTTGCCAAATATCGATAAAGTTCAGATTAACTTAACTGAAGGTGTAGGAGTTGGAGTTTTATACCCAAAAACAAATACAACTTTATTAGGAATGGAACGTCATGATGATTTTCACATTTCTGGTTATGGTTTATCTGCTAAAGCTGGGATCAACTTTACTTTCTTCAAATACTTTTATTTGCAAGGTGAGCTAAAAGGTGGTTACATTAATATGCAGGATATCAGAACTACAACAAGCAGCGACGATAAAGCTTCACAAGATTTCTTCTTTTTACAAAGAATTATCGCTGTTGGTGGAATCTTTAGAATCTAATATTTCATAAAACATATTTAAAAAATAGTTATCATTTTGGTAACTATTTTTTTTGCCATTTATTTGCTGAGATTTAATTATTTTGCCCATGGATTCAACTGATTAAGCTGGTCTTCGCAGATTTTTAATTTTCATAAAGAGTGTGCACATTTTGTTTTTAACGGATATCGTGTAAATCTATTTAATCCGTTGAATCTGTGGGCTTTTTTAGCTCTACAATGAAAACATAACATCTTTTATATTAAATTAAAACATGAAAAAACCAAAATACCTTTTTCCAATAATTACTTTTTTACTCAGTTTTGGGTGTGCTTTGTTTGTTGCAATGAAGGTTTTTCCGAATAATCCGTTTTCGCACACAAAAACGAAGCAGGAAACTACTTTGCTTGATAAAATTCAGGATGGTGATCTTATTTTTCAAACTTCGGAATCTAAGCAGTGTGAAGCGGTTAGAATTGCAACAAATTCAAAATTTTCGCATTGCGGAATTATCTATAAAATAAACGGAAACTTGTTTGTTTTTGAAGCTGTTCAGCCTGTAAAACTTACTTTACTTACTGACTGGATTCAACATGGGAAAGGTCAAAAATATGTTGTAAAAAGGCTTAAAAATGCAGATACAGTTTTGAAACCTGAGACACTTCAAAAAATGAAAGATTACAGTCAGCAATTTATGGGTAAAGAATATGATGCTTTTTTTGAATGGGATGATACTCGAATTTATTGTTCGGAACTGGTTTGGAAAATATATAAAAATGGCGCTGGTATCGAATTGTCAAAACTTAGGCAATTAAAGGATTTTAATTTAAGCGATGAAAGGGTTCAGAAAATAATAAAAGAAAGATATGGAAACGATATTCCGCTTGACGAGAAAGTTGTTGCTCCATCTGATTTGGTTGATTCTGCTTTATTGAAAACTGTAATAGATACTTATTAATTGCCCACTGGTTTTGCGGATTAAACGGGTTTACGCAGATTTTTCTATATAAAAAAAGCGATGAGTATCTCATCGCTTTTTTATTTCTGCTTTTTACAACTTAATTCGTCGCTGTTGGTAGAACAATTCCGTTTTGATCTACTAAATAGATTAATGAAGTCATTGTTGCTGCTCCAAGTTCTAATTCTCTTTTGTTTATGGCATCAAACTTATCGTTTGCAGCGTGATGGTAATCAAAATAACGTTGTGAATCTGGCATTAAACCTGCTTTAACGATTGTTTTAGACGTTAAATGCTCAATATCTGAACCTGCATGTCCTTTTATGAAACTATTTATTAAATAAGGCTCAAAAAAGTCTTTATATCCTTGTATTTTTTTCAAGTTAGCATCATCAGCTTCTAATGAAAATCCTCTTGGTGTAAATCCGCCTGAATCGCTTTCTAAAGCAAAAATATGATTCTCTTTCTTTTCTTTCGAAACTTCTTCATATTTAGCTCCACCTTTTCCGCCGTTTTCTTCATTCATAAACAATACAACACGAATTGTGTTTTTAGGCTTATAGTTTAGGTTTTTAAGGATACGAACTACTTCCATACTTTGTACTACTCCTGCTCCATCGTCATGAGAACCATCGGCAAGATCCCAAGAATCCAAATGACCTCCAACAACCATAACGTTTTCCGGAGTTACTGTTCCTGTTAATTCTCCAATTACGTTGTGCGACAATACATCTGGCAATGTTTGGCAAGATTGTTTGAAATAGAACTTTAATGCTGGATTATTTTTTAACAGCTTGCTCAACAATTCTGCTCCATTTGTGCTAATTGCTGCTGCCGGAATATATTGCTCTTTTGGCAAATCACCATAACTTTGATTTCCTGTATGCGGGAAATCATCTAATCGTAGACTTAAAGAACGTACAATTGTTCCAACGGCACCTAGTTTTGCAGCTTCCTGAGCTCCGCTTCGTCTTTGATCTCCAGCTTCTGAATAAGAAATAAAAGTAGGTACGTTTTCAGGATCCATTGGTCTGTTGTAAAACACAATCTTACCTTTTACTTTATCTCCTAATTCTTTCAGTTCTTTTATGCTTTGCACTTCAATTACCTCAGCAGTAATTCCCGTTTTAGGTGTTGCAACTGATGCTCCTAAAGCACAAATTGGCACAACAGTTTTTGTTTTATTATCTAAAATATAAGCTGTTTCTTTTTCGCCACGTACCCAATGAGGAACCATAACGTCTTGTAAATAAACTTTGTCAAGTCCAAGAGTTTCTAGTTGTCTTTTGGTGTATTGAACTGCTTCTTCAGCACTTGCAGATCCTGATAAACGACTGCCAATATCGTTTGATAAATATTCTAACCAAGTATAGCATTTTGCTTCGGTTAAGGCTTTTTTGTAAAATAATTTAATGTTTTTCTCATCGTTTGACTGTGCAAAAGATGTTAAGCCGTTTAGGGCCAAAACAGTTAAAAGAATTGTTTTTTTCATGGTATATTATAGCATTTTGGGTTGTATAACAAAGGAACAAAATTCTTTATAATTGCAATAGTTTTTTTACAACCTTTTCTTAAAATAAAACCAGAATTATTTTACTTCTTTTAGTTTATTTTTTGCTCCTATTCCACTTTCATTAAATGCCTCTATCGTAAAATAATATTTTGTGCCTTTATCTAAACCTCTAAAGTCATACGAACCTTCGTCGTATACCATAATGCTGTTATACAATTTATCAGCACTGATTCCGTAATAAATATTATAACCAATTGCATCTGCTTGCTTTTTCCATGTAATCATTGCATTACGAGAATCTTTTGCATTTCTGGCCACTTTAAAATATGAAACTGGTTTTGGTTTTTCTGATAATCCATTTCCAAAAACTCTAAAATCAGAAACAGCAAATAATCCTGAAGCATTGTGAATGTTCACCATCTTGATGTAACGTGCTTTAATTGGCTTTGTCAATTCGACATAATCATGAGGAACATCTTTAGCATTTTGAGATTTATCAACTACTAGTGTCCAATTCACAGCATCATCAGACATAAAGATTTTATATTGATAATAAATATCCATTGCTTTGTTGTACTGCGTTGCTTTATGATCTGCGTAATTAATTTGCAAAGCGTTTATTTGCATCGGTTTGCCTAAATCAAGCTGTAGCCATTCGCCTGGTTTATCTGTTTTTGCGGACCAATATGTCTGAATATTTTCATCGGTAAGATTATTAGCTCCGTAGCAAAATTTCTCATATACTTTTTTACCGCCATTGTCCATTCTGTGTGTTTCAACTTCCATACACTCTTCTGAAGAAGAAACTGTTACTGGCTTTTTGTATGAAAGCAACATCCATCCAGAAGAAGCTCCTTTTTCCTGATTGCGTTCTGCAGTTGGTAATACTATCGGGAAATCCCCATAAGAAGTTATCGAATACATAACATCGTCTTTGTCAAATCCTGCTGGAAACATATCTATACGACGCTCAAAACGATCTTTAATAGAAATCTTGCAGGTTCCAGTATTCCAATAATTTCCGTAATTATCCGCAAATGTATTTCCGTGTCCGGCTCCAATTACAAATCCTCCCGGTTTATAAGACATTGGATTGTGTTTTTGATATACAAATGGCCCTAACGGATTATCTCCTACATGTACTCCGTTTGCATAACCTTTAAACTCGGTTGCAGGAGCTCCGTATTGCATATAATATTTTCCGTCGTGTTTGGTCATCCAGGCTCCTTCAATAAAGTTACCCCAAGGTGCCGGTTCCATGTCATTATTTGGCCCAAAACGTTCCCAACCGTGGTTTGCAGGATCTAAAATTGCAACTTCTTTTATCTGACCATACGGACGCTGGATATCTTCAACTTCTGTCGCTTTGTATAACTTTTCGTAATCTGCCTGATTTCCTTTTGGCAACCATGTATTATAATCTACTTCTACGCCTACAAGAGGTAATTTTCCGCTTGATCCATAGTACATGTATACTTTTTTATCGTCATCCTGAAAGATCGCCGGATCCCAGGTTGGCAACATCACTTTGTCTACATGTCGCAACCATTGCCCTGATTTTGGATCTGCTGTTTTCCAAATTGGATGATCTCTTTTCCAGGTTGAACCTACATAGAATAAAGTATCATTTACTACCCAAGCTGCCGGTGCACATTGATCATCATCTGCAGGTCTTCTTTGAAAACTTCCATAAACAAATTTCCAGTCAGACATGTCTTTACTCCAAAAAAATCCTGCCTGATTTGTAGCAAATAAATAATATTCGCCTTTAAAAGTAATAATTACCGGATCTGCACTTGAACGGCGGGATTCCGGAATACCATTATGATTTTCTGTTGTATAATTATATCCAATATTAATTGGATTGCAATATGTTGTTGCAGGTTTATTTGGGTCAAACCATTCCGTTTTTCCTGGAATCGTGTTTTGTGCCAATGTCTTGGTATTGACACCAATAATCATTAGCAAAACGGGGATTAAATATAGTTTTTTCATGTTTTTATTTTTTAATTAAAAAGCTCCATACTACAGCGTTATTTTCTCTTCATTAATCTTTCAGCAAGTAATTCAGGTTCATTAGTAGTTATATAATCAAAATTATTTCCAATAATCCAATCCATAACATCAGCATCATTAACTGTCCAGACATTTAAAATAATGTTGTTGTCTTTCGCTTCTTTTATCCACTCAGGGTGTTTTTGAAAAACCGAATAATGATAATCAACACCAGAAATATTATCCTTTTTTACTTCTGCTGGAGATTTATTTCCTTCCAGATATTGCAATGAAGCTTTTGGATCAATTTGTTGGATCTGTTTTAGAATTTCGTAGTCAAAACTTATGTAAGCCGTTATTTTATCTGCGTTGAGTTTTTTGATCATTTCAACGGTTTTTATGGCAGTTTGTTTTCCTCTTTCTTTACTTATTTCCGAAGGTTTTATTTCACAGACCAAAAGTGTGTGTTTGTTATTTCTTTTGCCTTCCGTAATATATTCGTGTAAAGTTGGAAGCTTCTCTCCGTTCGAAAGTTTAAACTTTATCAGGTCTTGGTAATTTGTTTCTTCAATTAGCAACTTATTATAATGTGCATCGTGATTGATTACAAGAGAATCATCGGCTGTTCTCCAAACGTCAAATTCTGAACCAACAAGTTTCATATCAATTGCATGTCTAAGAGAAGCAATTGAATTTTCTGGTAAGTTATTTTTTTTCCAAGCTCCTCGATGTGCTACAATACCATTTTTTTTTACACTGCAAGAAGAGAAAACAACCATCATTAGCATTAAAACAAATGCACTTGAAATTTTAATTGTATTCATTATATAGAAATTAAATTTATATTTTTCTAAAAGTCCAGAGTAACGATTTTACCTACAAACTACTGGCCAAAAAGCGAAAAAAAAGCCCTCCGTTAACCAATTACGAAGGGCTAATTAAAATAAACAAACCAACTATTTAGTTAATTCAAAACTAACTTTCTTGTCTGCATTTGAATTTCCTCCAACGAAAACATCAAACTGTCCAGGTTCTGCTACGAATTGTAAATCAGAATTATAAAATTTTAAATCTTCAACTGTGATATCAAATGACACAGTTTGTTTTTCATCTTTTTTAAGTGCTATTTTTTGGAAATTTTTCAATTCTCTAACTGGTCTTGTTACTGAACCTACTAAATCTCTAATGTATAATTGAACGGTTTCTTTTCCGTCATAATTTCCTGTGTTTGCAACATCAACAGTCACTTTTAATTTTCCGTTGAAATTCATTTTATCCGATGAAATTTTCACATTTGAATATTCAAAAGAAGTATAACTTAATCCGAAACCAAATGGGAATAATGGCTCGTTTCTTTCGTCGATATAGTTAGATCTGAATTTTTCGAATTTACCTTCTGTGTTAGAAAGTGGTCTTCCTGTGTTTTTGTGTGCGTAATAAATTGGTAATTGTCCAACACTTCTTGGGAAAGTTGAAGTCAATTTTCCTGAAGGATTTACATCTCCAAATAAAACATCGGCAATAGCATAACCTGCTTCACTACCTGCGAACCAAACATTTAAAATAGCAGGAACAGTTTCGTTCTCTTCTTTAATTACTAACGGACGACCGTCGAATAATACTAAAACAACTGGTTTTCCTGTTTTTAATAAAGCATTTAATAAATCTTTTTGAGCTTGTGGAATTTCTAAATTCGTACGGCTGCTAGATTCTCCACTCATTTCAGCAGATTCTCCAAGTGCGGCAACAATTACATCTGATTGATTCGCTACTTTTAATGCTTCTGCTAATAATTCTTCTTTAGAACGTCCATCGCGGTGTAAGGTTTTACCAAACATTGTTGCGTTAGTTTCAAAAGTTTCATCGTAATCTAAGTTACTTCCTTTAGCATATAATACTTTTGTAGAAGATCCCGCTACTTCTTTGATTCCTGCTAATAATGAAATAGCATTTTCCATTTTTGTAGCTACACTCCAGGTTCCCGGCATGTTTTCTTTAGCATCAGCCAATGGTCCAATTAAAGCAATTGTTCCTGATTTTTTAAGAGGCAATACTTGATTTTGATTTTTTAACAAAACCAATGATTGCGCAGATATTGATCTTGCTTCTTTTCTGCTGCTTGCTGTAAAAATCTCTGTTTTTGCTCTGTTTACATCACAATATTTATATGGATCACTAAATAATCCTAAATCGTATTTTGCTTCTAAAATAAGTTTAACAGCATTGTCAATTGTCTCGATTGTTACTTTTTTCTCGTCTAAAGATTTTTTCAAAGTACCTAAGAAACCTTCACCAACCATATCCATTTCTACACCAGCATTTAATGATAAAGCCGAAACTGCTTGTAAATCACCCATTCCGTGTTCGATCATTTCAGGGATTCCAGTAAAATCTGTTACTACGAAACCTTTAAAGCCCCATTGTTTTCTTAAAACATCGGTCATTAACCATTTGTTTCCTGTTGCAGGAATTCCGTCAATTTCATTGAAAGAAGCCATTACAGAACCTACTCCTGCATCAACAGCAGCTTTATAAGGAGGGAAATAATCATTAAACATTCTGATATGACTCATGTCAACCGTATTGTAATCACGCCCAGCTTCTGGTGCACCATATAAAGCGAAGTGTTTAACACACGCCATGATAGAATTATTCTTAGAAAGATCGTGCTGTTGGTAACCATTTACCATTGCTTTTGCAATTTGGCTTCCTAAATACGGGTCTTCTCCTGAACCTTCAGAAACTCTTCCCCAACGAGGGTCACGAGAAATATCTACCATTGGAGAGAATGTCCAGTTGATCCCATCAGCACTTGCTTCCTGAGCAGCGATTTGTGCACTTCTTTCGATTAAACCCATATCCCAAGTACAAGATAATCCTAACGGAATTGGGAATGTTGTTTCGTAACCATGAATTACATCCATACCAAAAAGCAACGGAATTTTCAAGCGGCTCTGCTCAACAGCAATCTTTTGTACTTCTTTAATTTTCTGAACAGATTTAATATTGAATAAACCTCCAACCTTACCTTCAGCAATATTTTTAGCCACATTAGAGCTATTTGCTTGTCCTGTAGTAATATCTCCAGAAGTTGGTAAATTAAGCTGCCCTAATTTTTCATCTAACGTCATTTTCGACATCAACTCCGCTACAAACTCTGATTTTGGTTTAATTTTTACTGTATTTTTAGTGGTCCTTTTTTGAGCGTAACCCAAAACAGCACATCCTAAAAAAAGTAAGACTAATTTGTTTTTCATTCTATTAATATTTATTTGTTCGTATTCGTTTTTATCTGTTTAAACATCCAGTTATAAATCTCCGGATTGTCATAAACTCGTGACCAACTATCGTGACCTGCATCATCAAAAATGGTCAATTGAACATCTTTGGCATTGCATTTTTTTAATTCTTTGTAAATGGTAATTGCATAATCTACCTTTACCACATCGTCTAATAATCCGTGAAAAATCCTGGTTGGAATAGTAGCAATTTTACAAGCACTTTCTAATTCTATCAAATCAACAAAACCCGAAATTGGCACTATCGCGGCAAATTTATCCGGATATGAAAGCGCTAAATTCCATGCTGCCCAACCTCCGGAACTTAAACCTGTAACATATATTCTGTTGGAATCTATTTTATTCTCTTTTTGAATTTTTAAAATCAATTCATTAATCGATTCAATATCCCAATTTTCATCTTCTTTGCATTGTGGAGCCAAAACGTAAGCGTCTAATTGATGCGTTTTTAAATATTTTAAAGGTCCATTAATTTTTACTTTTTCAATGTCAGTACCTTTCTCTCCATCACCCGAAATAAAAACTATTAATGGCTTATTTTCTTTTGTATTGGCAGGTTTGTGTAAAGCGTAACCTAATTCATGCTTTACCATTACTACTGTTTTTATTGTTCCGGTTGTTTCGCTTTGTGCAAAACTCAACATAGAAAATAGTACTGTAATTAATGTGAATTTATATTTCATATTAAATGCCATTAAAACCCGTATTTTCCAGATTTGAAACCAAGTTTAACTAATCCTTGTTTAACTTCAGGGGCATTCATAAATAGCTTCCATAATAAACCAGTTCGGTAATTTTCGATCATAACTACTTCCGGTCCCTGATCAATTGCTAAATAGCGTTTTGCTACCCAGTTATTATTCTGTAAGCTTAAAGCATCGTAAAAACCTGCTTCTCCCCAAGTTTCTTTTTTATGGTTTTCGTATAAATTACGAATTACTGCCATTGACTCTTTTGGCGTATATACAATCGAACTTATTGCAGCAGTTGGTGACATAACGCCCTGATCGTTGCTTGGCATGTGCGCATTGTAACCGATTGATCCATCAGGATTTCTGGAATAGGACGCTGTCAATCCCCAATAATCAGCACTGTAACCTTTTTTAGGATTTTGAATACAATACTCATAATTGATTTTCGTCTGATTTACATTCAAATCCCAATAATTAGCGTACTTATCACTTAACTGATTTGGATCAAGTCCTACATAAGAATAATGCGCCCAAAATAAAGGCCCTCCAAATTCTTTAGCGCCATTATGACTTAAAATTAAAGGAATATTGTATTTTGTGTTAGAAGAAACTATCTCACCTTTTCTTGCCCATCCTTCGTGATACGCTTTTGCATCGATTGCATGTGTTGGCGAAGATGCTCCCAATACATAAGTAATTAAACATTCGTTGTATCCTTCAAGTGCAAAATTCATTTGCCAATCGTAGGTTGGCGACCAATGCCAATACAATACATTTTTGTTGTTAGTATACCATTGCCAGTCAACACCTTTCCAAAGTGCATCATATTTTTGAGCAACTGCTTTTTCATTTACAGAACCGTCTTTTAGATATTCGCGAACAGTAATCATTCCTGCAACCAAAAATGAGGTTTCGACTAAATCTCCTCCATTATCCTTGGTTCCAAAAGGCTTTACTTTTCCGGTATTTCCGTCTATCCAATGTGACCATGCTCCGTGAAAACGATCTGCTTTGCCTAAAAAATCTGCAATTTTGTTTAGTCTTTCAACCCCTTGTGCTTTTGTAATATATCCTTGAGACATTCCGGAAACGATTGCCATTAATCCAAAACCAGAACCTCCGGTTGTAACAATATTAGCATCATTTTCAGGGTAATTCCCATCAGGATGAAAACGCTCTCTGGCTAATCCTGAATTTGGTTCAGCATATTCCCAGAAATACTTAAAAGTTTGTTTTTGAACTACTCCTAAAAGTTGCTCATCTGTAAGTTTCGCAGTAGAAATATTTTCTGTAACACTACTTTTTGATTTATCGGCATTTTTTCCACAACCAAAAAAAGTAAAAACTAGTAATAAAACTGAAATTCTAACCATTATAAAAAATTTAAAAAACAATTAATAAAATCACTCCTTTCTAAGTTTTGAAAGGAGTGATTTTGAAATTTTAATTAGTAACCTCCAGGGTTTTGTTGTGAAAGACCATTGGCTTCTCTTAAGAATGAAGTTGGAATAGGCCATAATTCATGTTTTCCAACAACAAAAGTTTTACCATCTGCTGCCATAGCCGCTTCAGCTTGTCCTGTTCTAACAAGATCAAACCATCTGTCGTGCTCAAAAGCAAATTCTAATCTTCTTTCTTTCCAGATTGCTTTTCTAATATCTGATTGAGAAGTAAAAGGAGTATCTCCTAAACCTGCTCTTTTACGAATTTGATTTACTAAAGGAATTGCATCTGAAGTTTGTCCTAATTCATTTAAAGCTTCAGCTTTCATTAATATAACTTCGGCATATCTTAAATATCTAAGATTTGTATCTGTAAATTCCTGATTGTAAAAAGATGATGAATATGCTTTATAATTGTATCTTGGATTTGCTACAGTTGATGGTATTTCTCTACCATCATATAAAACTGAACCTCTGAATATAATGGTCGCATTTTTTCTAACATCGCCTGCTTCATAAGCATTTGCTAATCCTTCAGTTGGAGTATTGAATCCCCAACCCCATCCTCCGGCACCACGCGGTGCTTGAGAAACAGAGTAATTTCCAATTCCAAATCCAGGGCTTGAAGTAGAACCTACTCCGTTAATTTCGAAAATAGATTCAGAACCAAATTCTCCTTCTTTTTTAAACTGTAAAGAATAATCAGAAACTAAAGAATACCCTGTTACTTTATCACAATTGTCAATTACTTTTTGCCAATTTTTTAGGTATAAATTTACTTTTGCTAATAAAGCATACGCTGATCCTTTAGAAGCTCTGACAACATCTGCCCCTGTATAAGTTGATTTTAAAGGCAAAGCTTCGATAGCATCATTTAGATCTTGCTCTATAAAAGCATAAACTTCTGCTACTGATTTACGTGTCAATTGCATTTTTCTATCTTCATCAGATATTGGAACTGTAGCTAAATGATCTATAATAGGAACTCCTCCATATCCTTTTACTAAAGTAAAATACATAAAAGCTCTCAAAAACTTCGTTTCACCTACTAATCTCGCTTTTAAACTAGGTGTTGCCTTATCTAATTTAGGAAACATTGCCAATGCTTGATTACACCTGTTTATCCCTGCATAATTAGCCTCCCAGGTAGATTGAAATGATGGAGTTGAAGCATTATAAGTTAAAGCATCAACAATATCTTTATCCCCACCAGTATCTCCCGGATCAGAACCTTTATCAGCATCATCAGTGATAATACTTGAAACTGCGTTCCATCCAAAAGAGGACATTTCCCAGCCTAAAAATTGATTGTAAATTGCAGTTACAAAACCTGAAGCTCCAGCATCACTATTCACCAAAGCAGGATCTGCCGGAATAGCTTCTGTTGGCTCTACATCCAAAAAATCATCTGAACATCCGGATAATAATAACCCAGAAAGTACAAACATTGATATATATAATCTTTTCATAATATTAAAATTTTAAATTTGCACCAATAACAAATGATCTCAATGATGGGTAAGCATCTAACTCAACCCCTTGAGTACCTTCAACTAACTTACCATCAGACACTACATCTGGTGAAAATCCAGAGAATTTTTGTGTAATAAATGGGTTAATTGCATTTACATAAATTCGGCAAAAACTAATAAACTGATCTTCTTTAAGTGGAAGTTTATATCCTAAAGTAATGTTATTGATTCTAAAAAAGTCTGCAGACTCCAAGTAATAAGTTGAAGCGAAAGGAACTAAATTAGAAGGTGCAGGATTAGAAGCTGTAGTATTAGTTGGTGTCCAGAAATCACGTGCTGTCGAAGCTTCTATGTTTTCACCTCCAAAACGTTGTGCTTTTTTTCCGTTATATACTTTTGCACCTCCGGTTCCGTAACCGTCTAGAGAAAAATCAATGTTTTTATAGTTTAGTCCTAAACTAACTCCATAATTAGAAGTTGGTAAAAGAGAACCTACGTATTTTTTGTCTTTAAGTTCATCTAATCCTGATTGACCTACTTTAGAGCCATCTGCTTTGTAGTACAACATTTGACCATTTGTTGGGTCAACTCCTGCGTACTCATACATAAAAAAGCTGCCTAAAGGTTGTCCTACTGAAGTATTATCAAGAATTTTGGTATTTTGACCATTTCCTAAACTTCCTCCAATAATCGGATTTAACTGAACATTTTTAAGGCTTGTAAGTTCATTTTTATTATGAGAAAAATTTCCTCCTACCCAATAGCTTAAATTTTCGTTTATTTTATCATCCCAACGTAAAGAAATTTCATAACCTTTGTTAGATACTTCTCCAACGTGTGCAGGTGTAGCTACCGTAATTCCTGAAGTCGAATATGGCTTAACATTCAAAATTGTATTTGTTGTATTTTTATCATACAAATCAAAAGATCCTTTTAATCTGCTGTTCAATACTTCAAAATCAAAACCTCCTGAAAGTTCTTCAACAATCTCCCAAGATAAATTAGGATCAACCTGAGAATTTATTGTCGTACCAGAACCTAAACCTGAATAATCTAATCCAGAAGTTAATAGCTGTGTATTAAGTGGTACATTTTGATTTCCTAATCTACCCCAAGAACCTCTAATTTTTAATAAATTGATTGGTTCTACATTACTTAAGAAACTTTCTTTAGATACAACCCAGCCTAAGCCAACTGATGGAAATGTTCCCCAACGTTTGTCTTCAGCAAATTGAGATGATCCATCACGTCTTACAGTACCTGTAACCAAATATCTGTCTAACAATTTATATTGAAAACGTGCAAAATAAGATGCAAGTCTTCTTTGGTTCAAAGCTTCATCTTTTAAACCTGTAACAGTGCCCGCAACATTAACATCTTTTAAAGACCAGTAATTCGAGTTTGAATTTACATTCTTTCTGTCAATAGTTAACTTTTCTCTGGTTCCTTGTACATTCGCCTCAATACCCGCTGTAACTTCAACATCATGAATATCAGCAAAAACTTTATTATAAGTCAGGTAGTTAGATAAATTCCAGTTAAAGTATTGATCTCTGTTTCTTGTCAAAGTGTTTATATTCAAATCTGAAGGGTACTTTGATGCTACACGAGTAGGATCTGCAGCTAACCAAAGAGCTTGATTATCTACATAATTATACTGTTTGTAAGTAAAAAATTCTCCGTTGAATTGTGAAGTGAATTTTAAAGATTTGATAATATCATAATCTAATTTTAATCCACCTTGCAACATAACTGTTTGTTGCTGTTCATTTGTATAATCCAATTGAGCTACAGGATTTCCAACATTGTTAAATGATGCTCCAGTTTCAGCTACAACTCCATTAGAAACAAATGGCACACCATATTTCCCGTCAGCGTAACGTACAGGAACTAGTGGAGATTGTCTGTAAGCATTAGTAAATGCACTCAAAGGCATTGGTGTATTCTTAATAGTACTTACACTTAAATTTTGTGTTATTTTAACTTTTTCTGAAAGTTTAAACTCATTATTGTTTCTGATCGTTGTACGTCCATAATCAGATCCGTTCAAAATTCCTTTTTCTTCATAATTTCCAACACTAAAAAAGTATTTTACATTTTCTGAAGATCCTGAGATTGCAATATTATTTTGAGTATAAGTTCCCGTTCTTGTAATCTCATCTAACCAATCTGTATTATATGGCTGATTTGCAGAGAATCTGCCTTGTGGAAAATCATTGCTGAAAGCAGCATTGCTATAGCGAACATACTCGTCACTATTTGCCATTTTAACTTTTTTCAAAGGGCTTCTAATACCTGCAAAACTTTCAACATCTACAGTAAGTTTTCCTTTTCCAGCTTTGGTTGTAATCATAATTACACCATTTGCACCTCTTGTTCCATAAATAGCTAAAGAAGAAGCATCTTTCAAAATCTCGTAAGATGTAATATCATTAGTATTAATGTTATTGATATTCTCAGTAGGCATACCGTCTACAACATATAAAGGATTTCTTCCTCCTAATGCAGTACCAGCTCCCCTGATCACAACTGAAGGCGTGCTTCCAGGTGCATCTGAAGTAGATACCTGAACCCCGGCAGCCTTACCTTGTATAGCTTGAGAGGCATTTAACACTTTCATTTTTGTAATTTCTTCAGATTTAATTGAGCTTACAGCTGAAGTATTATCAATTTTCTTTCTGGTACCGTATCCAATGACAACTACTTCTTTTAAAGCAGTATCTTCTGCTTCTTTTAATGTAACAGTCATACCAGATGTTGCTGCCATAGAAATAGCATCAAAACCTAACATCGAGATTTTTAAAATCTCACCCTCTTTGGCGTTTATTGTAAAATTACCGTCGAAATCAGCATCAGCAGATGTTCGGGATTGCGGAGCGCTAATAACTGCTCCGGGAACTCCCATTCCACTACTGTCTACTACTTTTCCTTTAATTGCTTGTCCTGACATATAAGCCGGAAGAAGCAAGAGTGCTAAAAAGCTAAAAATAAAATTTTTCATACAGTTTGTAATCGTTTAAGTTAGTTCGACCAAATTAAACAATTACAACGTTGTAGTACATCAAAACCACTACAACATAGCTACATCATTATGTTAAATTCAGAACATAAACAACTACAAATCAACATAATAAATGTTAATTTTAGATTATTAACATTTCTTTATGATGTACTAATGATGTATTACAATACCGTAAAAAAAGCGGTTAAAAAATAAAAAATAACCAATATACAGCAGTACAAATTAGATATTAAGTAAAAATTTTGACAGATTATCTTCTTGAAGGAGGTTTAACTTCTTTCTTAAGCGATAACGATGTAGCTCTACACCTCTAAAGGAGATGTTCATCATAGGCGCAATTTCCTTTGAAGAAAGGTTCATTTTAAGATAAACACACAACTTTATATCTTTTGGAGTAAGATTTGGAAATTTCTTGGAAAGATTAATGATAAACTCGTTATGAATTTGATTCAGGTTTGTTTCAAAAATTTCCCATTCGTGTTTATTGACTTCGTTAATCTTAATTGCTTTTTTAATTTCGCTTTTAAGCTTACTAAAATCTTTCTCTGAATCTAAAATGCTTTGGATATTTTCGATCATTTCACTTTGCTTAGCAATAGACAATGACTTTCCGGCAACTTCAGATGATTTTGTCTGTAATTCCAGTTCCAGAATGTGTTTTTCATATTCCTGAACATTCAATTCGTTTTCAGCTTTCAATTCCATTTCCAGAATTTCTCTTTGATGTTTTAATTCTTCTGCCTGCAATTTTAATTTTTGCATATAGCGAAGTTTATTCCATTTGTAGTAGAAAAATAAAACTACTCCTATTACCAACAAATACAATAAAATCATCCAAATTGAAAAATACCAGGGTTCGGCAACTTTAAAATCAAAATTTGCTACTTTTTCATAACTGGCTCCATTATGATTAAAAATAGCGATCGAATGAAAACCACTGCTTAAATTATTCAAAACAATTAATCCATCTTTTACCGAGATAAAATCTTTACTATTATTCAGTTTATAGAACAAATTAGGCTTACTTGCACCGTAAATTCCAGAAATTACATTAATTTTTAGTTCTGTATTGAATTTGATTTTAGAATCATTTACTACTAAATTCTCATCATTAAACGCTTCTATTTTAACATCTGAGTTTTGTTTGTTCTCGTACTTTAATTGAAGTGAAATAAAGCCATCATCAAGATTTAGCAAATAATGATTCTGAGTTTTAAAAATTCTAAGATTATCGTTGATTAGTTTTCCTTTATAATACTTCTCCTGAATAATATTCCACAGGAATTTATTTTCATCAGCATAAATATGGTACAAAATCCCGTTTTGCAGTACCATAAAATGATCTTCATCAATAGATACTACATCTGTAATGTTTTTGAAATTAGAATTAAATAATTCATTTTTTTCCAATTTACCACTTAGCGAATTATAGGTATACCATGAATTATTGATTAGAAAAAGAATTTCACTTCTAAATTCAAAAATTTTAACTCCAAAATCATTTTTTATTTTACTTTGCTGCGTAACGTTTTCTACTTTCTTTGTTTTGTAATTATCGTCATATAGAACACGATACAATCCGCGATAATTATCTGCTGCCCAAATTTCATTCTTTTTATTTTGGGCCACATATTTTATGGGTTTTGAAAGATTCTCAATAATTTTGCTCTGAGTTAGATCCGAAGTATTGTCATACAATAAAACTCCGTCATAAGTAGACTGAAAGTAAGTATTATTAATACTGCTTTTTGACAAATTCCATCCGCCACTTTTATTATTTATTTTGACCAAAGAGCCGTTGTCATAAGAGAACGTTCCATCGTTATGACCAATGATATATTTGTCATTAATTTTTGTAATATTCCAGGCTTGTCCCTGAGTATTGGGCAGCATATTAAATTTACCTGAATAAAACTCATAAATACCGTGATTCGACGCAATCAAATATCCTTTATTTATCGTTGCAACGGAATATACCGAACCCAAAATCCCTGAATTATCATAGAAAAATGATATTGGAGAATTTACTTCTACATGAGCAATACCGTTGTCTAATCCTAACCATAAGTCATTTTCTTTATCAAAACCAATACTTAAAACAGAGTTGTTCATCAGTACATTATTTCGATCGATATTCTTATAAGTATTTGTATTGAAATCATAAATAAAAACCCCTCTGTTACCAGATCCAACAACCAATTTATTGTTTTTAATAAATTTTGCAATATTAATTGTAGCTGCCTTAAAGGTTTCATTTAAAGAATTATCCCAAGGCTTTAAACTTCCATTTTCTAGAATAAAAATTCCTTTTTTCTGAGTAAATACATAGGTTTTGTTTTGGTATTTTTCAATGGCATGAACTACAGTCTTTTTTAATACATCCCATCCTTTTGGATTTGCAATTCGCGAGCCGTTCATCTTAAAAATACCTTTTTCTACAGAAGCAACATAAAGATTATTGTCTACGACAAAACAGTAAGAAATTAAAAATGGAAATTTTATTTTTTTGATATGTTTACCATCATAAATAAAAACATCGTTAAAAGATTGAAAATATAAGGAACCATTGAATCTAAAAATTTTCCAGATTTCTTCGTTGTCTTTTTCATCAAATAATCGCAGATTTTTGGTAATTGATACATAATGCATTTTACCCTCTTTTCTGTACCAATACCCGAATTCTTTATAAGAACCAGAATATATCTTATCTCCTTCAATTAAAATTGATCTGATAATAGTTTTATTAGGCAAAGAATATTTTTCCCAAAGAACACCATCATATCGCAGTAAATAATGATTATTGGCAAAATACATGGCGTTATCTTTTCCCTGAACGACATTCCAAATTTGGTTATCGCCCTGGTAATCTGATTTATTATAATTTTCTACAAAAGGAAGTAATTCTTGTGCTTGAATTTGAAAAGCAATGAAAAAGAAGAAGAATGTTTTTAGAAGTATCGATTTCAAAGTATGATATTTTATATTCAAAGATAATGACAAATATTTAATTTTTATATGTAAAAAAAGCTCCTCTACTGAGAAGCTTTTTTAATTTTTATAATGTCAATTCTTAATTATGAAGTAAATGATAAACCTGATTTGCAATTTCATATTCCTCATCTGTTGGAATTACCAATACTTTCGTTTTTGAATTTGGCAAATTAATTTCTCTGATTTCTTTTGAACGAATTTGATTTTTTTCCTGATCCAATTCAATACCAAAATAATCCATATCCGTACAAATCAATTTACGCATGTGCGAAGAGTTTTCTCCAATTCCGGCAGTAAAAACAATAGCATCCAAGCCATTTAAAGCTGCTGTATAAGAACCAATTGTTTTTTTGATTCTATAAGCATTCATAAATAAAGCCAACTGACAATCTTTATTTCCTTTTTCAGCTTCCGATTCTATATCGCGTAAATCACTGTAACCTGTAAGGCCAAGCATACCACTTTGTTTCAATAAAATTGAATTTACCTCATCTGGTGTATATCCTAAATTTTTAATCATATAAAAAACTACGGACTGATCAATATCACCACATCTTGTACCCATTATTAAGCCATTTGACGGCGAAAAACCCATTGTGGTATCAATACATTTTCCGTTTTTAATTGCGGCCATACTGCAGCCATTTCCTAAATGAATAGTGATTATTCTGGAATTGCTTTCTAAATTCTCAATTGCTTTTTCAGAAACATATTTATGACTCGTTCCGTGAAAACCGTAAACGCGCACTTTATTTTCTGTCAAAAGATAATTTGGAATTGCATATTTATAAGCAACCTCTGACATTGTTTGATGAAATGCAGTATCAAAAACGGCAATTTGCTCTGCTGAACTAAAGATCTCCTCAGCAACATTAATTCCTTCTAAATTAGCAGGATTATGCAATGGCGCTAGCTCAAAAAGCTGTTTGATTTTTGCTTTTACTTTTTCGTCAATTTTTACAGTATCGCTAAAATCACTTCCGCCATGCACGACGCGATGGCCAACTGCCCCAATTTCTGAAGTCGATTTAATAACTCCTTTTTCAGCGTCCAAAAGCATACTGGCTACTTTTTGTAAACCTACTTTATGATTTGAAATTGGTAATGTTTCTTCTATTGTATTTGAAGAGGTTTTGAATGATACATTTGAAGTTTCTAAACCAATTCTGTCAATCATACCGGTACAAATTACTTCGTTTGCCGGCATAACCATTAATTGATATTTTATTGATGAACTTCCTGAGTTTATAATTAATATTTTCATTTTTTTAAGTTGCTAAGGCGCTAAGTTTCTAAGTTACTGACCTTTTTTAGAAGCTATTTTTTTATTTTTAATTTATATAGAACATGAATTAAACGCGGATTAAAGTATTTTTTTATTGAATTTTAAACTTATAACTCAAAATTCATAACTTATAATCCCTGTGCCTGAATCGCTGTAATTACTACTGTGTTTATAATATCGTCCACGGTACAACCGCGGCTTAAATCGTTTACAGGCTTGTTTAAACCTTGTAACATTGGTCCTATGGCCAAAGCTCCGGTTTCTCTCTGAACGGCTTTATAAGTATTGTTTCCTGTATTTAAATCAGGGAAAATAAGCACACTCGCCTGCCCTGCTACTTCAGAATCCGGCATTTTGCTTTTTCCAACAGCGCGATCTACAGCAGCGTCGTACTGAATTGGTCCTTCGATTTTTAAGTCCGGGCGTTTTTGTTTTACAATTTCAGTCGCTGTTCTTACTTTATCAACCTCATCTCCTTTTCCTGATGCTCCTGATGAGTAAGAAAGCATGGCAATTTTAGGCTCGATTCCAAAAGCTGAACTTGATTCTGCTGATGAAATTGCAATTTCAGCCAATTGTTCTGCTGTCGGATTTGGATTAATAGCACAATCACCAAAAACAGAAACTCTATCTTCTAAACACATAAAAAATACGGACGAAACTACAGATGAATTTGGTTTGGTTTTAATGAATTGCAGCGCTGGTAAAATTGTGTGTTGCGTCGTGTGGGCAGCACCAGAAACCATTCCGTCAGCATGTCCTTTATAAACCATCATGGTTCCGAAATACGAAACATCTTCCATTAAATCTCTTGCCATTGTTATGCTTACATTTTTGGCTTTTCGAAGCTCATAATAAGTATTGGCATAATCCTCATAAAATTCAGACTCTATAGGATTGATGATATTTATTTTTGAGAAATCTAATGTAATTCCTAATTCTGCAATCTTGCTTTCGATTTGTTTTTTATCTCCAATAATTGAAATATCAACCACATCCATATCTAATAACCTGGAAGCTGCGATGATAATTCGTTCATCATTTCCTTCCGGTAAAACAATATGTTTGCGATGTTGTTTCGCTCGTTTTACCATATTGTACTGGAACATTTTTGGTGTCATTCCTTCAGGTACAAAAGTGATTAATCTTTCGGATAGCGCTTCAACTTTCACATACTTCTCGAAAGTACTAATCGATGTCTCAATTTTATGGGTATTATTAGCATAAATTTCCGATTTAATCGAACCTATTTTATTGGTAATATTATAAGTTCCACCTTCTACAGAAATAATTGGAACAATTGCTGAAAGCCCTTCAATAAGTTTCAAAATACTTTCCTCCGGAATGATATTCCCCGTTAAAATGATTCCGGAAATAGTTGGATAATTAACCGATTCATTTGCCTGTAATGCGCCCAAAATAATGTCTGAACGATCTCCAGGTGTAATCACCAAAGCATTGTCATGTAAGTGCAACAAGTAATTATGCAATTGCATCGCTCCTACGCTAAAATGACCAATTTCATTGTTTAGATAATTACTTCCAAACAATACTTTTGCATCAAGCTGATTCACAATTTCCTGCATTGTTGGATTATTCAGACTCGAAATTAGCGGAATCGTATTAATCAAAACATTACTTGGTAAGCTTTTTTGCAATCCTTGTGTTACCAGATCTATATTTTCTAACTGAACTTTGTTTGCAATGACAGAAAGTACTTCAACCTCTTTTACTTTAAACGAATCATAAACCAGATAAAGACTGTCTACTAATTCTTCTAGTGTTCTGTCTACTCCTGAACCAATAATTATGGTTGGGATTCCAAGGTTTTTGGCGATTAAAACATTCAGATCCAATTCAATTGAAGTTCCTTCGCCTGTAAAGCTGGTTCCTTCTACCAAAACAAAATCAAAACGTTCTTCGAGTTTTTTATATTTTTCAATAATTAAGTCTAAAACCTCTCCTATTTTACCTTTATTTTTCTTCTTGATCAATTTGCTTTTAGTAATTGCAAACGCATCTTCAAACTTAATATCAAGATTAAAATGCGACAAAACGGTTTCAATATGATTGTCTACTTCTCCATCGACAAAATCCTCCACAATAGGTCTAAAATAACCAACCTTGGCCGTTTTACCAATCAAAATACTCATCAAACCAAGTGTAACAATTGATTTTCCGCTATTTTGGTCGCTTGTTGCTATATATATCGCTTTACTCATAAATTTATATTTAAAATCTACTAATTCTTAATTGTATAATAAACGTTAAAACCAACGCCTTTTCTTGAAATATATAATCAAGGCTATGACCAATAAAAACATGCCTGCCATGACAATAAAATAGCCATTTCGTTCACGCAATTCCGGCATATAATCAAAATTCATTCCGTACACTCCAACGATAAAAGTAAGCGGAATAAATATTGCCGAAATAATGGTCAGGGTTTTCATAATCTCATTCATTTTTCGGCTTTGCTCCGAGAAATAAAAGTTTGAAGCACTTTCTAATGAACTCATATCCGATTCGATTTGCTCTAACAACTCCAGACTTTTTTGATGCAATCTGATAAAGAAACTAAAAGTCTCTTTTTGAATTAGATTATAATCTTCATCATCTTTAATCGTTTTCAAATAATACAATGAATCCCGAAGCGGAACAATAGAACGCTTTAAGAAGTTAAAATTATCACGATGATTTTCAATTTTTTCCAGAATAATCGGATCTGCACCTTTCTTGGTTAGATTGATTAATTCTTCTATTTTTTCTTCTTCATCTTCAATTGTAATATAGAAATTCTCTATTACAGCATCTAATAACAAATAGAGCAAATAATCAACTTTTTTGGTTCTCACAATTCCAGCGTGTGTGCGAAGTCGCTCTCGAATATGGGTAAAGAAATCACTTCTTTTTTCCTGAAAAGAAATCAGTACTCCGTCTTTTAAGATAAAACTAATTTGCTCAACACTTATATTATCTGAATAACCTGAAGGCAAAAGTGATTTTATATTAAAAAATAAAACATTTTCCTGTTCTTCAAGCTTGGTTCTTTTACTGGTATTTAAAATATCTGCCAATAAAAAATCGTCCAGTTTAAAATGTACTCCTACTGTTTTAAGTAAATCTATATTATTTAATCCGTGAATATTGAGCCAATTGTTTTTATTATAATCAATACAGGTATTTAATGCTAAAACCGTAAACTTATCATATTCAATAACATCAGAATCATTATAAACAAAAAGTTGCATCTCGGTTTGATGCTCTTTATGTGTCCCTGTGTACTCTAAAGTGATATGCTGCAGCTTGCGTCCTTTCTTGTATTTTATCTTTCGCATTCAAAAATGATTTATCTAGTAATATTACAAAAAAGAATTCGAACGGGAAATGACAATTGTCATTTTGATGGAAACATTATGAAACGTAATTTATTTATTTGTACTATTTTTATTACTTTTAATTAAACCCGACAGGTTTTAAAAACCTGTCGGGTTTCTAACCGAACTGATAAAATTATGCAAGCAACTGAACGTCTTGAATTTGGTAAATATTATCACATTTATAATAGAGGAATTAATAGCGAAAACCTTTTTAAGGAAAATAGAAATCATCTTTATTTTTTAACGCTTTACAATAAACACATTAATCCAATTGCAGAAACATTTGCCTGGTGTTTACTAAAAAATCATTTTCATTTATTGGTTCGAATTAAAACCTTCGAAGAAATTCTACAAAACCATCACGAACATGAAATTAAAAGAATTATCGCTCCTCATCAATCATTTGGAAACTTATTCAATGCATATACAAAAGCAATTAACAAAGGCTACAACCGACATGGAGCGCTATTCGAAAGACCTTTTAAAAGAAAACTAATTGATAGCAAAACCTATTTACAATCAGTCATAAAATACATTCATTACAACCCCGTAAATCATGGTTTTTGCCAACATCCTATAGAATATCCCTGGAGTTCTTACTTAACCTGTTTATCCGAAAAACCTACGAAGCTAAAACGCGAAAAAGTAATTTCTATATTCGAAAATATTGAAGGCTTAAAGATTTCTCATACTAAAAACGAAAACTTTGATTCATTAGAAGAATTTCTCAATTTATAAATAACGACAAACCCGACAGGTTTTAAAAACCTGTCTGGTTTAACAACAACGTAAATATAACCCATAAAAAAACCGGACTATCTCTAGTCCGGTTTTTACTATCATTAAAGAAGAATTATTTTACTTCTTCGAATTCAACGTCTTCAACATTGTCACCTTGCGATTGCTCTTGTTGTGGAGCTGCTTGTTGACCTTGATCACCTTGAGCATACATAGCTTCAGTTGCAGTTTTCCATGCAGCGTTCACATTGTCTAATCCTTTTTGGATAGCCTCAAGATCTTGAGATTGGTGAGCAAATCTTAATTCAGTCAAAGCAAACTCTATAGCAGTTTTGTGATCGTCAGTAAGCTTATCCCCTAACTCTTTCAATTGAGTTTCAGTTTGGAAGATAGTACTGTCAGCTTCATTTATTTTTTCAGCTTTAGCTCTTAAAACTTTATCAGACTCAGCATTAGCTTCAGCATCTTGCTTCATTTTTTCGATTTCTTCAGAAGTTAATCCAGAAGAAGCTTCGATACGAATATCATGAGATTTTCCTGTTCCTTTGTCAGTAGCAGTTACTTTGATGATACCATTAGCATCAATATCAAAAGTAACCTCGATTTGAGGAACTCCTCTTGGTGCTGGTGGAATACCATCTAAGTGGAAACGACCAATAGTTTTGTTATCAGCAGCCATTGCTCTAGCTCCTTGTAATACGTGAAGCTCAACAGATGGTTGAGAATCAGAAGCAGTAGAGAATACTTGTGATTTTTTAGTTGGAATAGTTGTATTAGACTCAATTAATGTAGTCATAACACCACCCATAGTTTCGATACCTAAAGATAAAGGTGTAACGTCAAGTAACAATACATCTTTTACATCTCCAGATAAAACTCCACCTTGAATAGCTGCTCCAATAGCAACAACCTCATCAGGATTAACTCCTTTAGACGCTTTTTTACCAAAGAATTTTTCAACTTCGTCAGCAATTCTTGGCATACGAGTAGAACCTCCAACAAGGATAACTTCGTCAATATCAGATGTAGTTAAACCTGCATCTTTTAATGCTTTAGCAACTGGCTCCATAGAACGTTTAACTAATGCATCAGTTAATTGCTCAAATTTAGCTCTAGATAATTTTTTAACTAAGTGTTTTGGTCCAGAAGCAGTAGCAGTTACGTATGGCAAGTTGATTTCAGTTTCTGAAGAAGAAGACAATTCAATTTTTGCTTTCTCTGCAGCTTCTTTCAAACGTTGCAATGACATTGGGTCAAGACGTAAATCAATACCTTCTTCAGCTAAAAATTCATTAGCTAACCAGTCAATAATTTCGTGGTCAAAATCATCACCACCTAAGTGAGTATCACCATTTGTAGACAATACTTCAAATACACCGTCTCCTAATTCAAGAACAGAGATATCAAAAGTACCTCCACCTAAATCGTAAACAGCAATTTTTTGATCAGTTCCTTTTTTATCTAATCCGTAAGCTAAAGCTGCTGCTGTAGGCTCATTGATGATACGCATAACTTTAAGACCAGCAATTTCACCAGCTTCTTTAGTAGCTTGACGTTGTGCATCGTTAAAGTAAGCAGGAACAGTAATAACCGCTTCAGTTACAGTTTGACCTAAATAGTCTTCAGCAGTTTTTTTCATTTTTTGAAGAGTCATTGCAGACAATTCCTGAGCAGTGTATAAACGACCGTCAATATCCACACGTGGAGTATTGTTGTCGCCTTTTACTACTTTATAAGAAACTCTTTTTGCTTCGTTTGTAGTCTCAGCAAAAGTGTGTCCCATAAAACGTTTAATAGAAGCAATCGTTTTTGTAGGATTCGTTACCGCTTGTCTTTTTGCAGGATCACCTACTTTAATTTCTCCACCTTCAACAAAAGCGATGATAGATGGTGTTGTTCTTTTTCCTTCTGCGTTAGGAATAACAACTGCTTCGTTACCTTCCATTACAGAAACACAAGAGTTCGTCGTACCTAAGTCAATTCCGATTATTTTACCCATTTTTTATATATTTAATTTTTGATATACATTTTATAACTCAGGTGGCATAAGTCAATCTTTGTGCCAATATAAAAAACCAAAGTAAATTGTCAGTTTTCATGTCGACACCCTAAAAACAATCTGACAACATGACATTTTTAAAACCTGACATCTATGGCATATCAGTACTTTACGTGTCATTATCAGGAGCTGTTTCCTGCTATCCACTATATCTTTTGTGGCGTCGCGAGGCTTCGGGACCACCACAAAAGGATGCCGTTTCTATCAGGGCTAGAGCAATTATTTCCATTAAAAAAACATCTTAATCTAATGCTTTAATGACTTTTAATACTTTCAATTAAAAACCGAAATACTTATATTAGCTACTTCTAAAATTATTTTAATGGAAAACTACAGCATCATTATTTTTATACTCGCCATCATGATTTCCAAATAAAAATAGAGTATATAAAATTACTTTTACATACTTAGAAATTTAATTTAAAGATGTAGAAAAGTTGGTATACTCAAAATAGTGGCTATTTAATGAACTTAGATCTTTAGTCAAATTATTATTTTTACTTTTGATCTGAAAAAAACTGAATTTTAAAATCCTCAGACATCAAATCAAAATATTGTATGCAATTTTCAAACAACATATTTTGAATAGAAAAAAAATATAAAGTATAATGAAAAAAAAACTGCAAAAAATCTTAAAATTGTTTCTGCCTTATGGATTCATCGTTTTGCAAAAAAAATATAAAAAACATAAAGACAACAAAAAAAAAGAATATGTCTTTGATGCAATTTTTAGTGTCGGTGATGCATGTCGTCCTGCATATTACTTAAAACAACATGACTTAAGGTTGTGTGCAAATCCTTTAGATTGGATGATGTCATATTCTTTGGATACTGTAGTTCATTTATATCAGTCAAAATTTAATGATTTTTTTATTGATTTTATAGAAGATCAGCAAGAGTCTCATTGGTTTATTGATATTAAAAATAATATTACTTCAATTCACTATAAAGAGATTGGTGACGACAATAAAACATTCAATAGAAAAATGAAGAAACGATTTATGAGAGCAAACAAAAGATTATTAAAAGCCAGTAATATTTGTTTTATTTCAAATCGAAATGAAAATTCAAATGTTTTTTCTGATTTTTTAAACAAAATGGGAAATATCTATCCAGGCAAAATAACACTTATAAATATATTTTACAATAACGAGATAGATGGAATTATCTCGCCCATTAAACACAACAAGAAACAAATATCTGAAAGACTTGAATTAATTCAATATGAATTTAATGACATCCACCCTAATGGTAACGATATAAATAGCAATCCCAATTATTGGATTGGGAATGTTTATTTATGGAATAAGATAATTGAACAGATTTCTATAAAAAAAAACTTTATATCTTATTTACTAAAAAATTATAAGGAATAGAAATTTAGGAAGATTGTTTTATATATGATTTTTTTACATCTGACCAAAGCCTCGAGATTTCCAACTTTTAAATCACATTTTTCAAATAAATTATTCGATAAAAACATATACATCAAACATTTATAATTATTGATTTCAAAAACACATAAGTTTTACGTTCAACCTTCATTGAAAAGCTAGTCGAAATAATTCGCAAGAAATTTATATTACAAAATCAAAGCAACCATATAATGGAAAACTACAGCATCATTATTTTTATACTCGCCATCGTAATCGGACTTTCCGCATTTGCTGATAAAGCAAAATTACCCTACCCCATTCTTTTGGTAATTGCCGGAATCGCAATTGGTTTTATTCCCACAATGACCGAGATAGAAATTAATCCTGAAATCATCTTCCTGATTTTTCTGCCTCCATTATTATATGATGCGTCATTTAATATTTCGCCAAAACACTTTAAAACAAATCTTAGTACAATAAGCACATTAGCCATCCCACTCGTTTTTCTAACCACATTTTGGATTGCCGTAGTTTCACATTATATGATTCCCGGCATGACCTGGCCCTTATCATTTACACTTGGAGCCATACTTTCTGCCACTGACGCAGTTGCCGCAGTAAGCGTAACAAAAGGCCTCGGAATACCCGAAAAAACCATTACCATACTCGAAGGCGAAAGTCTTATTAACGACGCTTCAGCATTAGTTGCTTATCGTTTTGCCGTTGCAACCGCAATGGGTTCAGCTTTTGTAATCTGGAAAGCAACATTTCAATTCGCACTCTTATTAGTAGGCGGATTTTTAGTTGGTTTTGTTATGGGCAAAATTTTAGCCTTCATCCTTACAAAAGTCCGAAAAAATATAAATGTTACTGTTAGCTTTATGTTATTAATGCCCTTTGTAACCTATTTAATAGCAGAGCATTTACATGTCTCCGGAGTAATTGCAGTTGTTTCTTTAGGATTGGCAATATCACGTTTCAGCAAAAAAATATTTCCCGAAAGTTTAAAAAACAGCTCCAAAAGCCTTTGGGATATTATTATATTTCTACTAAATGGATTAATCTTTATCTTAATCGGACTCAATTTCAGATACATTCTTAAAGATATCGACAACGATATGATTCTGCCTTATATTGGTTATGCGGCGATTATAACCATAGTCGCATTATTAACGAGAATGGTGAGGATATTTTTTCAGAAGGCAAATCTTCAGAAAAAATTTCTGAACACTAATTCCAAAAAACGAAAAGTTAGCGAACACGCTTTACTAGATTCTAAAAACAGTCTTATAATTAGTTGGTCAGGAATGCGCGGAATTGTTTCTCTTGCCATAGCTTTAGGTTTACCAAAATTTCTTCCGGACGGAACTCCTTTTCCGGAAAGAAACGCTATAATATTTATTTCGGTCATGGTTGTACTAATAACAATCGTTGGGCAAGGACTTACACTCCCTTGGATTGTCAAAAAAACAGGAGTAAATGATCCAAAACCAGAATAAAGAATCATTTCTTTCGTCCATTTATTCAATTAGACTTTAATTTTTTTAAAAAAAATATTCTCAAAAACATCAGTGTTTACAAGGTTTTGTAAGCTTTAAAAAATAAAAACCAAAATAATTTCAAAAAAAGTAAAATATTTTGTCCAATTCTGAAACTTCGATTGTTATTCCATTATAACAACATTTATAAACATTAAATTTAAACAAAATGGAAAATCGAATTAACATTCACGTAAAAGGACAAGAAGCAATCAAAACACTTTACCCAGTTGGCGGGTATTTAAAAAAATCTCCACTAGAACAATCACTTATCGAATTGGTTCTTTTTAGAGTTTCACAAATCAACAAATGTGCTTACTGTCTTGATATGCATTATAAAGATGCAAGACATAAAGGTGAAACCGAACAACGTTTATACGGATTAAGCGCCTGGAGAGAAACATCATATTATACCAACCGCGAAAGAGCAGCATTTGCATGGGCAGAAGCTTTAACAGCATGCGACGTTACAGACGCAGTTTATAACGAAACTGCTAAAGAATTTTCAGAACAAGAATTAATTGATTTAACTTTAGCCATCACAAACATTAATACCTGGAACCGCATTAATCTTGCTTTTCCTAACGAACCCGGAACTTACAAAGTTGGATTATTTGGTTAATTAAAAACAAAATTTATAACATTCAAAAAATAGCATCATGAACGAATTTGTATTAATATTTCGCAGAGATTATATCACAAAAGAAACACAGCCTTCACCACAAGAATTGCAGGATTCGCTAAAATTATGGCAAGATTGGTTAGGTGGAATCGCAGCGCAGGATAAACTTGCAAAACCTTTGCAACGCTGGGATGGCGAAGGAAAAATTGTAACAACAAACAAAAGTGTAATCAACGGACCTTATGCCGAAATCAAAGAAGCAATTGGCGGATTAATCATGATTAAAGCCGCAGATTATGACGAAGCCGTAGCAATTGCAAACGGATGCCCAATACTCGAATTAGGCGGAAATGTTGAAATTCGTATGGCCGTTACAGGAACTTACTAAATTATATTTTAAAACCTGTTGAGTGTAATTATTTTAAGAGATAGAAATATAGAATTATTTTAATCTGCTTGTCTCATTTTTTTGTTTCACGCAGATTTTAAAATGATCTAAGCAGATATTCACAGATAATTATTTATAACTTTCTTTAAAAAAAATTAAATCTGCTAAAATCTGCATAATCTGCGTGAAAGAAAATCTTTTTAATCTTTTATGGAAAAAAGCAGTAACAGAATTAGTGCAGATTCGTGACCCGAGCGACAGCGAACAGACGAAGTAAATTAGTGGCAAAAACAAAACAAGTTATATGGAAGAAAGCCAGCTTTTACCCAATTTATTCAGAACAGAGTACCGAAAAATAGTTTCGGTACTCTGTTATTTATTTGGAATCGATAATATCGAAATTGCCGAAGACATTACAAGCGACACATTTCTTGCCGCAACCGAATTGTGGAGCGTAAAAGGAATCCCTGAAAACCCAACCGCTTGGCTTTATACCGTTGCCAAAAACAAAACCAAAAATTACCTCAAACGAAATTCCGTTTTTGAGCAGAAACTTTCTGTCGAAATAAAACATACTGCAAGCAAATCGGAAGAAATTGAAATTGACTTGTCTGTTAAAAACATAAATGACAGTCAATTGGCCATGATATTTACAGTTTGTAACCCTGAAAATTCAACCGAAGCACAAATTGCATTGGCCCTAAATTTACTCTGCGGATTTGGAATTCAGGAAATTGCAGACGGATTTCTAACCAATAAAGAAGTTATTTACAAAAGAATCAATCGTGCCAAAGAAAAACTCAAAGAAGCCAACATCAAAATTGAGCAACCAACGATTTCTGAAATCAACAATAGATTAGAAACCGTTCTTACAACGCTATATTTATTGTTTTCCGAAGGTTATTATTCGACATCACAAAATACTATTCTGCGAAAAGATCTTTGTGCAGAAGCCATACGATTGACTTTTTTATTAATCGAAAATCCAACAACCAATTTGCCTGCCGTAAACGCTTTACTTTCTCTAATGTGTTTTCACAGTTCGAGATTTGATGCCAGAACCAACGAAGACGGGGAAACTATTTTGTATCAGGATCAGGACGAAAATCTTTGGAATCAGGAATTAATTGAAAAAGGACAATTTTATTTAGTTAAAGCATCAACAGGAACCAATCTTTCAAAATACCATCTTGAAGCCGGTATCGCCTATTGGCACACACAAAAAGAGGACACGCCCGAAAAATGGCAAAACATACTTCAG
This sequence comes from Flavobacterium sp. JAS, assembly GCF_020991455.1. Classification (GTDB taxonomy): domain Bacteria; phylum Bacteroidota; class Bacteroidia; order Flavobacteriales; family Flavobacteriaceae; genus Flavobacterium. The sequence continues at coordinate 382,508 of NZ_JAJMOX010000003.1, read as the reverse complement.
CTTTACAATCGCCTGCTTATTTTAGAATATTCGCCTATTGCAGCTTTAAACAGAACTTTTGCCCTTGCCAAAACCAACGGCAAGAAAGAAGCCATAATCGAAGCCGAAAAACTAAACCTGACCAATAATCCTTTTTATTACTCCTTATTAGGCAATCTTTACACTGATATAGACAATAAAAAAGCCATCGAAAATTTCGAAAAAGCATTGCAGATTACCAATTCTCCGGCAGACAAAGCCACAATAATCAAAAACATTAATTTGATTAAAATCTAATTTGCCGTTGGAGATGAAGCCGTTTTTATACCAAAAGAAACAAATAATTTACTATGCACGAATAATACTTTATGCTTTTCTGACAATCAGTATTCTTTTTTATTTGTAATTTTGATTTTCTGAAAATGATTCTTTTCTCTATAAATAATCAATTCAAAACATTCCAAATAAAATTAAAATACAACTATAAAATGGCTTCATTTATTAAAGAAATTTCTTTTCGCTGGTCAGATCTAGACCCAAATTTTCACGTTCGTCATAGTGCATATTACGATTTTGGTGCACAGCATCGTATCGAAATCCTCGAAGAACTTGGTTTAACTTTAAGAGTGATGCAAACACAAGGTTTTGGTCCTGTTTTATTTAGAGAAGAATGCATCTTTAGAAAAGAATTAAAACTTTCAGACAAAATTTTCCTTCATACCAAAACTTCAAAAATGAAACCTGATGCTTCTCGCTGGTCAATCATTCACGAATTTAGAAGAGAAGACGATACTCTTTGTGCAGTAATTACCGTTGATGGTGCATGGATGGATACCAAACTACGCAAATTAGCTTCTCCAACACCTGAAATTGCTATAGAAGCTTTAAGCATATTCCCTAAAAGTGATGATTTTGTTGGACTATAAAAACAAACCTCATTTTTCTTAACTTTATGAAATCCAAAAAACTATAATTTTAACTATATGTTTTTTGGATTTTTTAAAATTCAAAACGCATGATCGATTACATAAAAGACTTTAGAATAGCTATCATTATTGCCATAATTGCACTTGTAACAATTGCTCTTGGCGCAGTTACAGATAAAGTGCTCCGCTATTTTTTGTATCGAAAGCAGACTGACAAAGATTATGATGCAACAGGTTTCAAATTTCTTAAACATTTAATTATAACAGTAATTTACATTTTAGGAATTGCCTTTGCCCTTATACAAATTCCGGAATTTAAAATTATAGGGCATTCGTTTTTAGCTGGCGCTGGAGTCATTTCAATAGTGGCTGGTTTAGCTTCTCAACAAGCTTTGAGCAATATCGTAAGCGGAATGTTTCTGGTTATTTTTAAACCCTTCCGTATCAACGACAAAATCACCATCAACAACTTTGTGGGTACCGTTGAAGACATCAATTTAAGACAAGTCGTTTTGAAAGATGCTGAAAACAATCGAATCATAATTCCAAATTCCGTAATAAGCAATCAGATTATTGTAAACACAAATATGCACGACACCAAATGCTGCAAAATCATAGAAATTGGAATTGGTTACGAATCTAATATCGAAAAAGCGTTAGAAATCATGCAGGATGAAATTGCCAAACATCCACTTTTTATAGATACCAGAACTGCCGAAAGCAAAAAACAAAAAACACCACTAGTCATAGCAAGAGTTGTCGCACTTGCAGATTCAAGTGTAAACTTAAAAGCCTGGGCTTGGGCCAAAAATTCAACGGATGGTTTTGTAATGTATTGCGATTTACTTCAAAGCATTAAAAAACGTTTTGACGAAGCCAAAATCGATATTCCGTACCCTCAACGTGTAATCACAATCAAAAACGAAAAAAGCGATTCTTAAAAAGAAAAAAGCAAGAATTAAAACTATTTTCAAGTAAAACAAAAAATAAAAGAATCCGCATCAACCCGTTTAATCCGCAAAATCCGTGCGCCATTTACTTACTGAAATTTCAAACCAAAATTTACTTTGTCAAAAGTAGTACTGCAAGAAACTGCAAATCTGCCAATATTAAGCGTCCCGAAAATTCCTTCAACTCCATGTCCGGAATAAAACCCTCCAACTGAAAATCGATTAACTTGGTATTTCAGGGCAATATCATTTACCCTGCTGCTTAATTGCCCAAAAGCAATCACATGCGGAATAATTTCATAACTCGCAAAAACTTTTGGAGCTAGTTTTTTATAGTAATCAAAACTTTCATCCGTTTCATAATCGATACTCGTAGAATGCAGGTTTTCCAAACTTCCTCCCACAAAAGTATTTTCACCAAAGTGATACGAAACACTAAATCCGGTAAAAGTTCCCTGATAATCACTTCGCGAATCAACATAACCAATAGCAATTGTAGCTCTAAACTTATTGCATATTCTACCTATATAACCAATATAAGTTCGATCAATTTCAGACTTATCAATTCCTGCACCTATAATAATATCATCATCACACATATTAAAGGCGTACTGAAAATAAGACGAATATTCATCCTTATTGGCCGAAATAACACTCCTGCCTTTATCAAGATCGATATTAGGCGAAATTAAGGTAGAGTTTATAACAGCAAAATCAAAAGTATTGACTTCCTGGGCAAATAAGGGAACCGTGAGCAAAAGCAAAAATATTGTTTTTTTCATAATACCAATTTTTAGCTAATAACATTCTACCTCTAAATTACAGACAATTTTCCTGTTAATAAAAGAAGTTCTTTGAAGTACAGCATTACTCGTCAAAATGCAATATTTTCACAATCAAGACCTTAAGTAATATTAAATTTACAAAATATAATACACTATTAGGTAAAAACTCAACAATAAAAAGTCAGAAATAACTCTATTATTTTATCTCTTCTATTTTCTGATAACTTTAAGACAGTATTTTTTGCATTTAAAGATGCTTAACGGTAATTTTATAATTCTTAAACTCGAAATCTGCCCGAAATGAAATTTATAAAATTGATGATTTTGTTTTTTTTCAGTTTTTGTTTTTCGTAAGAACTAAAAATCAAATCATTAAATATTAATCTGAATAAATTACTTTAAATATTCGTTCTGAGTTTAAAAAATAATGGAAATTTGGGAAACTAGTGGCGACCCTTTTTTAATAATCTAAAACTAAAATATATGTTTACAATCGAACAAATCAAAGAAGCACATTCAAAAGTAAAAAGCGGTGCTGATTTTCCAAATTATATACAAGACTTAATTATTCTGGGCGTTAAAGGTTACGATACATTTGTTCATGATGGACATGTTGAGTATTATGGTGTAAACAATTACAATGTTACAGCTGATGAAAAATACAATGAAATCAAAGTAGAACCAATTGCCAATAAAGAACGTTTTATTGAATTTCTGGTTATGCACCAGGACGGACAAACTGATTATTTGACTTTTTGTAATCACGCCGCACAATGCGGAATTGCGAGATGGAGAGTTGATATTATCGAAATGACTTGTACCTATTATAACAAATCCGGAGATGAAATTTTGATCGAAAAAATTCCTGATTAATCAAACCATTAACTAACCAACCAAACCACATTCGATGTCGATTTTCAGTCAAAAAACTTGTTTGTTTACCACTAAAAGTATTTTAATTATCTTTTTTTTAGGTTGTTTTCTGGGAGGATATTCTCAACAGAAAAAAAGCAAATCTAAATTTAAAGTAATTGCATTTTATACGGCAAAAAACGATCAGGCACATATAAGTTTTGTTCATGAAGCCAATAAATGGTTTCCGAAAATCGCAGAAGAAAATCACTTTGAATACGATTCAACCAATAATTGGGATAATCTAAACGTCAAATTTCTGGCAAAATATCAAGTTGTGTTATTCTTAGATACAAGACCTGAAACACCAAGCCAGCGAGAAGCTTTTCAGAAATACATGGAAAATGGCGGCGGTTTTATCGGATTTCACTTTTCGGCATTTGCCTTAAACGATTCAGATTATCCGCAAAACTGGAATTGGTATCACAATACTTTTCTAGGTTCCGGCGAATACGGAAGCAATACCTGGCGACCAACATCGGCAGTTTTAAGAGTAGAGAATCAACATCCGGTTACTAAAAATATTCCCAAAACATTCTCTTCTGCGCCAAATGAATGGTACCGATGGAGTAACGATTTGACCAAAAATCCGGATATTAAAATTCTTTTGGCAATTGACGAAAGCAGTTTTCCGTTAGGAACCGGACCAAAAGCACATGAAATCTGGCACAGCGGTTATTATCCTGTCGTTTGGACGAATAAAAACTACAAAATGCTTTATGTAAATATGGGGCACAATGATATTGATTACGAACACGGAACTAACAAAACACTTTCGTACACTTTTGAAAACAAAATACAAAGCCAATTAATTTTGAATACATTGCTTTGGCTAGGAAATTCTAAAAAATAAAAATATTAAAGATGTCAAAACTATCTCCACTTATAAATCCAGAAGAACTACTACAACTAAACAATACTTCTGATTTTGTTTTAATTGATGCCAGAGCCGGAATCAATGCCGAAGAAAATTATAAAAATGAACATTTAAAAAGTGCTCGTTATATCGATTTGAATAAAGATCTAGCAACCGTAGAAGCTGATCCAGCAAATGGCGGAAGGCATCCTTTACCTTCTTTTGAAAAGTTCTCAGGAGTACTTTCAAAACTCGGAATTTCTCCTTCAAGCCACGTTATTATTTATGATGATAAAAACGGCTCAAATGCTGCCGCTAGATTTTGGTGGATGCTTAGAGCAATTGGTCATGAAAAAGTTCAGGTTTTAAACGGAGGCTTGCAAACGGCCATAAAAATTGGTTATCCGATAAGTTCCGAAATTGAAATTTTTGACGCAACTGAAAATTATCCAATATCTGAATGGAAATTACTTTTGGCCGATATTGAAGAAGTCGAAAAGGCTCGAAATAACGATCAAAACATTGTAATTGATGTTAGGGATAAAAATCGTTTTGATGGCCTAACAGAACCGCTGGATTTAATTGCAGGACATATTCCGGGCGCCATAAATGTTCCGTTTAGCGAAAACCTAAATGAGGATGGATTCTATAAAACTGCCGATGAATTATCTAAAAAATACAAAGCTGTTTTAGAAAACACAAAACCAGAAAATGTAATTGTTCATTGCGGTTCAGGCGTGACTGCTTGTCACACCTTATTAGCAATGGATTACGCCGGAATTGAAATTCCAAAACTTTATGTAGGTTCCTGGAGCGAATGGTCACGTAACGATCGTGAAATGGCCACAAAAGAGAAAAATTAAACACATAGAAACATAGATTTTATAGATGTAAAAAAACAAGTTTCTTAACACATAGTCCCGAAGCATCGGGATGCATTTAAATAAGTGAAACGCCTACTTTAAATTTGCAAAAGCTATGTTTCTATGTGTTGGGAATACAGACAACATTTTAATAATAGAAATACAAAATGCAGCATTGGGATATACTTTTATCGAATCAGGTAAATAAAAAAGCTTTTATTGACGCTTTACTTTCTGGTGAAGCCAAAGGAGAATTAGCGGTTTTTAACAACCAAAAAGGAATTCTGTTTTCAGATATTGCTATTGAGAAATTCATCGAAAAAGAATATCAATATGATATTGTCGAAGCTTCTCCGGAATCGCACAGACAATTAAGAACTTTTTCGTCTGGCGAACGCAAAAAAGAATTTCTAAAATACTGCATCAATCAAAATCCTGATTTTATTATTTTCGACAATCCGTTTGATCATTTAGATCAGGCTTCACGAGTTGTTTTGGCACAATCTCTGGAGAAACTAACAGCCAATATTGCCATTATTCAACTGGTAAATCGTGTTATTGATGTTTTAGATTTTGTTCCGAATAAAGCGCAGATCAAAGACAATTCGTTTGAATTACATCCAATATTAAAAACCGAAAATCATTTTAAAACGCTAAATACCGCTGCAATTCCAAAAGCTTTGGAACCGCATTCCTTTCACGAAAGTGTATTAATCAAAATGAATAATGTGTCTGTAAGTTATGACGATCGAAAAATTGTAGATCAAATTTCATGGACGATAAAACAAGGCGAATTCTGGCAATTAATTGGTCCGAATGGTTCAGGAAAAAGCACTATTCTTTCTTTAATTACAGGCGATAATCCAAAAGGATTTGGTCAGGATTTATTTTTATTCGGAAGAAAAAAAGGAACGGGCGAAAGCGTTTGGGATATCAAAAAACAAATCGGAATCTTCACCACTTCGATGACTGATTTGTTCCAGAAAGGGCACACTTTAGAACAAATGATTCTATCCGGTTTCTTCGACTCCATCGGATTATATAACGAACCAACCACTTTACAAAAACAAAGCGTGGCGCAATGGCTTGAAGTAGTTGAAATGACAAGTCTAAGAAAAAAACGTTTTATAGACCTTTCAATTGGTCAGCAAAGAGTTGCGTTGATTGTTCGCGCCGTTTTAAAACATCCGCCATTATTAATTCTGGATGAACCTGTAGAAGGCTTAGACGACGAAAATGTAGATCTGGTAATTCAGCTTATTAATACCATTAAACAAGAAACAAACGTTAGCATTTTGTACGTTTCACATCGTATCGAATCTGGTCTTGCTCCTACTTCGGTTTTTGAACTTTTACCAAATCCAACAGGATCAATCGGTAAAATAAAATACCACTCAGAGTTAAATTAAAACACAAAAATGAAAATTAAATATATCACATTAGTAGTTTCATCGCTAATAATGATTTCGTGCTCAACCACAATTTCAACAGCCAAAAAAGAATACAAAACAGCTAAAGTTTCCAAACTAAAATCAGATTGGAATTTCAACTCAAAAGAATGGCTTCTGGAAAAAGATACCTTAACAGGAAAAGGAGGTCCGATGCATTGGGGAGTTATAGAATCAAAAAAACAACTTACTAAAAACTATGAAATCGAGTTTAAAGTAAACATGACCAAAGAATCCTTATTCGAAGTTATGCTCAACATCGATAAGGAAAAATACATCAGAACTTATCTGTATCAAATCGATCAGAATATTGTAATTGGAAAAGGTGTTTACAACAAAAACAGCGACGAATATGGCAAACGCGGCGGGCCAAGTTTATTTACCAAACCAATGAAATTAGAAAACAACAAATGGTATTCTATAAAAATCAGAGTAACAAACAATCAATTGTATTTTTCAGTAAATAACGAAAGTACATTAGAATGTTCCCTCGAAAAAAGCACCCTAAGTCAACAAGGAAAACTAGGTTTCTTAACCAACGGTGAAGCCAAAATAATCGACCTAACAATTAAAACGCTTCAATAAAAATCTATTTGAACCATTAAGAGATTAAGAAAAATTAAGTTAGATTATAACACAAGGCTTAATTTTCCTTAATCTCTTAATGGTAAACAAAAAAAGCTCCAATTGGAGCTTTTTATATTTCGAATTATCTAATTTTCTAATTGACAAATTATCTAATTAATTCTCATCATCTTCCATATTATGAGATTTCCCATAATTGCGCCATTTCTCAATACAATCCTGAAAATCCTGAGGTAATTCAGTATCAAAACGCATCATTTCGCCAGTTGTTGGATGCACAAAACCAAGTGTTTTAGCATGCAAAGCCTGACGTGGCAAAGCTTTAAAACAATTGTCTATAAACTGTTTGTATTTCGTAAAAGTCGTTCCTTTCAAAATCAAATGCCCACCATAACGTTCATCATTAAATAACGGATGACCAATATGTTTCATGTGCGCACGAATTTGGTGTGTTCTTCCCGTTTCTAATTTACAAGAAATCAAAGTCACATAACCAAAACGTTCCAACACTTTATAATGCGTAATAGCAGGTTTTCCAATTTCAGGATCAGCAAAAACCGCCATTTGCATGCGATCTTTTAAGTGTCTTGCAAGATTTCCTTCGATTGTTCCTTCCTCTTCGGCAACATTTCCCCAAACAAGAGCAATATACTCACGTTCAGAAGTTTTAGCTTCAAATTGTTTCGCCAAATGCGTCATAGCCGCTTCCGTTTTAGCCACCACCAAAAGTCCGGAAGTATCCTTATCAATTCGGTGAACCAAGCCCGGGCGTTCACTGCTATTCATTGGTAAATTATCAAAATGATGCGCCAAAGCATTTACCAAAGTTCCTGTATAATTTCCATGACCAGGATGTACAACCATTCCAGGCTCTTTATTAATCAATAAAAGAGCATCATCTTCATACACAATATTCAACGGAAGATCTTCCGGAAGAATATGATTTTCAAACGGAGGATGTGATAACATAACCGTTACAACATCAAACGGTTTTACTTTATAATTTGATTTTACCGGAATATCATTTACAAAAATGTTTCCTTCAGTAGCGGCGTTCTGAATTTTATTTCGCGTCGCATTCTGAATCAAATTCATTAAGTATTTGTCAATACGTAAAAACGCCTGACCTTTAGGGACTTCAAATCTAAAATGTTCGAATAACTCGTCTTCCAGATCTAAATTTTCAATATTATTGTTCATCTTTTGGGGTTTCAGTAGTTGGCGCAGCTAAACTGTCTACGGCCTGACTTTCATCTACATAACTTGCTTTTCCGTCACCTAAAACCAAGTCGATTTTAGAAGCCTTCAGCACGCGGTCACCTACTTTTAAGTTTCTACCTTTATAACGCATCTCCAAAACCATATCTTTTCCAAGATTCGGAATATACGTAATCGTTCCCGCTTCAAGCCCTAAAGCCTTCAAAGTTGGAACCGCCTCACGATACGTTTTTTCGATTAAATCAGGAATTTTAACAGATGAAAATCCTGAAGCATTAATTTTAATATATATTTTTCTTCCTACTTTTACCATTGTTCCCGGCAACGGATCTTGCTCAACAACACTGTATTTAGGGAATTCACTTCGGTAATCAACACTATCCAAAAGCACATAATCCAAGTCCAATTCGTCCAATTTTGACTCAACTTGTTCTTCAGTTAATTTAGCCAAATTTGGAACAGCAATTTCATGACCATGATCAGTTGTAAAAGTCAGCCAATGCATAAACAAATAACCCAAAACAGCAATAATAGCAATCGCCGCTAATACTTGCAGAAAAAACACTCGGCTTGTTAAATACTTACGTAAACTCATAAATTAATTTTTAGTTGTGGCAAAGATAAAGCTATTTCGTTTCAAAAAAAATGATAATTTTGTTTTAAACAAGAAAGTAACCTGATTGTTATCCTGAGCGAAGTCGAAGGGCAATTTTCAGGAGCTATTTCCTGCTGTCCGCTGTATCTTTTATGCCGAACCCCGGCACAAAAGGATGCCGCTCCCATCAGGGCTAGGGCTTTAGATTTTATAAGAAGATTTTATTTCTCCAATGTGTGTCATTTCGATGAAGGAGATTCGAGCGAGAGCGAATAGACGAAGTAAATCACATCCAGAGAGCAACGCACTGAATTGACGCTGCAAACGTAATTACTTTATGTGATTTCTCCTTCGTCGAAATGACAAGTAAAATGGAAATTAGCGAAAATTAGTGCAATTCGTGGCAAAAAAAAACGATTAAACAAATACACAAATAAACGATTAAACATCAAATCAATGAAAAACATAGCCATCATTATGGGCGGATATTCAAGTGAATATAAAATTTCTCTTATCTCAGGAAACGTCGTTCACCAATATCTTGACAAAACAAAATACAATGGATTCCGCATTCATATTTTCAAAGAAAAATGGGTTTATGTAGACGCAAATGATGCCGAATTTCCAATTGACAGAAATGATTTCTCGGTTACAGTAAATGGAGAAAAAATCACTTTCGATTGTGTTTTCAACGCCATTCATGGAACTCCGGGAGAAGATGGTTTAATGCAGGCATATTTCGAATTATTAGGAATTCCACAATCGTCTTGCGATTATTATCAAGCGGCACTTACCTTCAACAAACGTGATTTATTATCAGTTTTAAAACCATACGGAATCAAAACAGCAATCTCGTATTACTTAAACAAAGGTGATGTTATCAATACTGCCGAAATCGTTAAAAAAGTAGGTTTGCCATGTTTCGTAAAACCAAACAAAGCAGGATCTAGTTTCGGAATTTCAAAAGTAAAAACAGAGGCCGAATTGCCTATCGCAATCGAAGTTGCCTATAAAGAAGATAACGAAATCATCATCGAAAGCTTCCTTGACGGAACCGAAGTTTCTGTTGGAGTAATTAATTACAAAGGAGAAATCAAAGTTTTACCAATCACCGAAATTGTTTCAGACAATGATTTCTTTGATTACGAAGCCAAATACGAAGGAAAATCACAAGAAATAACGCCGGCAAGAATTTCAGACGAACTGACTCAAAAAGTGAGTGAAACTGCAAAACGTGCTTACGAAGTTTTAAAAATGAAAGGATTCTCAAGAAGCGAATTCATCATCGTAAATAATGAGCCACACATGTTGGAAATGAACACAATTCCAGGTTTAACAACCGAAAGTTTGATTCCGCAACAAGCCAAAGCAGCCGGAATATCTCTAGAAGATTTATTCACAAATGCAATTGAGCTGGCGCTTTTGTAAAGCTACTAAGGTTCTGAGATTCTAAGTTACTAAGATCTCAGAACCTTATTTTTTTTATACATAAATGCAACACAATATTGTCATTTCTCCTCCGTCGAAATGACAAAAAAATAAAACCTTAGGAACTTAGAGACTCAGAACCTCAAAAAGAAAAAAAATGCGAAAAGCCATATTCCCGGGATCATTTGACCCAATTACCCTAGGTCACGAAGATATTATCAAAAGAGGAGTTTCTCTATTTGACGAAATTGTAATTGCAATTGGTGTCAATGCCGAAAAAAAATACATGTTTTCTCTTGAAGAAAGAAAGCGTTTTATCGAAGAAACCTTCAAAGACGAACCAAAAATCTCCGTTATTACTTATGAAGGTTTAACAATAGATTTAGCAAAAAAACAAAAAGCCAATTTCATTTTAAGAGGTTTGCGCAATCCCGCCGATTTCGAATTTGAAAAGGCTATCGCACATACTAATAGAAGACTTTCGAAAATCGAAACGGTATTTTTATTAACCGCTGCAAGAACATCTTACATAAGCTCAAGTATTGTTCGCGATGTACTGCGAAATGGCGGTGAATATGAAATGCTGGTTCCGGATTCTGTTAGGGTGAAGAAATAAAATGAGATATAAGCATTTTACTAAAATCCTTAATTTCTCATTTAAAAAAGTAATTCTAATTTTTCTTTTAATTTCATTTAACAAATCAATTAGCCAAAACAAATCTGATTTCGAAAAAGAAATAGAACATCCTGAATTATATAATAGTAAGGACATTGATTTTATTGATTCCGAAGAAGATGTAAAATTGGGCGGTACTTTAATATTCCCTAAAACGGAATATTCTAAAATCGTTGTCATTACACCGGGAAGCGGTCAAAATACCCGCAACTCACATTATGTTATTGCAGAAGAATTATTAAAAAAAGGAATTGCAGTGTATCGTTTTGACGATAGAGGAGTTGGAAAATCTGGCGGAGAAGTTAATTTTAGTGTCGATCAAATTATCAGAGATCTTTATTATGCTTTAAACAACATTCAAAAAATCGACAGCTTATCTAAAAAACACATTGGTGTTTTAGGGCATAGTTTAGGCGGAATTGCTACAATTGATGCTTATCAAGAAGGTCTTAAAATGGATTTTTTAATTCTGATGTCGACACCAATAGAAAAATTTCATAAATTTAATCAGCCTCAATATAGTTCAAACGCTAACCCTAAAATAAAAGTAAGCACAAAAGAACTTTTTCAAAATTTACAGATTCCTATGCTTTTTATTGCTGGTACCAATGATAGCTTCTTTGAATGCAAAAAAACAGCCGGATTGTTAAATGATTTAAATAATAAAAACATAGAAGTCAAAACTCTAAACGGATTAAATCACTTTTTACGAACTGGTACTGACTCCTGGAAGAAAACAAAAGAATATAACACATTATATCAAATAGACGATAATGCTTTAGATGATATTATAAACTGGATAGTTGACTATAAATAGACCACTATTTACTATATAAAAATTAGTGTTAATCCGTTCAACCCGTAAAATCTGCGGGCCAAAAAAAACATAAAAACATTAACTTGCAAGCGAAAGCAATTATAAGTAGTTTCGCATTTTAAATAAACAGAAATAATGAGCATCGAAAGAGAATTAAACAAACGTAGCGGATCTAAATGTGAACTTTGTGGCGCTGAGGAAAACCTAAAAGTATATCAAGTATTACCAACTCAAAAAGGTGGTCTTGACGAAAGTGTAATGGCATGCAGTACCTGTGTTGACCAAATTGAAAACCCGGACAATGTCGATTTAAATCACTGGAGATGTTTGAATGACAGTATGTGGAATGAAAATGTTGCCGTGCAAGTGGTAGCCTGGAGAATGTTAAGTCGCTTGCGTTCTGCGGGATGGCCTCAGGAATTACTAGACATGATGTATTTAGACGAAGATACATTGGCTTGGGCACAAGCAACTGGTGAAGGCGAAGATGACGAAAACAAAATCATTCACCGTGATAGTAATGGTGTAATTTTAGAACACGGAGATTCTGTAGTTTTAATCAAAGATCTAAAAGTAAAAGGATCAAGTATGGTTGCCAAACAAGGAACAGCAGTACGTAACATCCGTTTAGACCACGAAAACGCCGAATATATTGAAGGAAAAGTTGATGGTCAGCAAATTGTAATTATAACACAATACGTGAAGAAAATATAATTTTTCTTTAAGGTTCAAAGGGACAAAGATTCAAAGTTTTTTTAAACTTGAAACAAAAGAAACCTGAAACAAAACAAACTTAAAACCAAACAAAAAAGGCTATTCAAAATCTGAATAGCCTTTTTTAGTTTTATACTTAAAGTAAATTATTTTTGGAATAATTTATTGATCTGATCTTTTACAAATGGCTCAGAAATACTACTTGTTGCAGAAGAAGCCTCTTTACTCGCAACCATGAACTGAACTGTCGCTTTTTCTGGAAGAACACTTCCTGTGTAATGCAACCAGATATAATTGTTAGGTAATTCTAATTTAATATCATATAACGGGCTTGCACCAAAACCATTCATGATAATACTGTAAAGGCTTGCGTAATCATTATTAACGTTTTTAAACGTAAATTTTCTCAAACTTGAACCTTCTTCATCATCGTTTTGAATACTTGTGTAGTATACAGTATATTCATCTCCGATTTTCTGAATGTAGTTGTTATTTACTTTTCCTAGTTTCTCCACTGGAACAGTTTCCAGAACTTTAATTTGTGCGAAAGAGACAACACTCAACAATAAAACGGCAATCGTAATAATTCTTTTCATAATTAATTTGGGGTTTATTATTTACCAGCACAAGAAACGCAGAAATTATGATAAATTAAAACCTTAATCGTTAATTTATTAACATTAAATTACGATTGTTGTTCAAAATTGACCTAAACATCACACAATATCCAATCAAAATATTGAAATTCAACAAATTAAACCAACTTTAACACATAAATCCATTGTAAATATGAATTAAATTTAGCACTATCAAAGCCTAAAACGCACCATAATCAGCGATATTTTACTACAATTTCACCTTCTAAACTTTGCAGAAGTTCAAAATTTTGATAAAAAATCACATCAAAAAATAGCGAATCAAAGAGAACTTGAAACAAAAAACTATCTTTCCTCCTCTTTCTTCACCACTTTTCTGGCGACTTCAATTTTGAATTTCTTGCCTTTCATTTTTTCGTCTTTGATATTTTTAAGCAAGTCTTTTACTTTATTAAATCTGACCGCTGCAAACGAAATAAAATCTTTCACTTCGATTAAACCTAAGTCACCTTTTTCAAGTTTACCTTTTTGAGAAAAGAAACCAACAATGTCGATTTTATTCAGTTTTGTTTTCTTTCCGCCACTAATATAGATTGTCTGATATTCGGGTGGTTTTGGCAAAGTGGTAGTGTTTTCAACTTTCAGAACTTCCATTCCGTAGTCGATATAATCCAATTGTTTTTCACTTTCGTGAATGATAATATACGCCGTTCCAGATGCTTGCATACGCGCCGTACGGCCGTTACGATGTGTAAATTCGTCTTCTTTAAGAGGTAAATGATAATGAATTACGTGTTTCATTTCCGGAATATCCAAACCACGAGCAGCCAAATCGGTTGTAATTAAGTAACTCATACTTCCGTTTCTAAACTGAATCAAAGCACGCTCACGTTCATCCTGATCCATTCCGCCATGATAATAGGTAGCGTAGATTCCTTTTTCGTTTAGAGTGTCGCTAATTCTTTCTGCCGCATCACGGTGATTACAAAAAATAATAGCCGATTGCGATTTCAACGAACAAATCAAATTGAATAAACTTTCTAATTTATCTTTTGATGGTGAAACAACCATTTTCATCGAAAGATTTGCTTTTTCTTCTTCCTCAGGAATAAAATCCAAAACAGTCGGATTAACAACTCTCGTATATCTCGGAATCTCAATATCTGAAGTTGCCGAAACCAAAACACGCTTGTTCAGCTTCGTTAATTTTCCAATGATATAAGACATTTGCTCATGGAAACCCAATTGCAATGATTTGTCAAATTCATCCAAAATCAAAGTCTGAATTTTGTCTGTACGAAAAGTATCTCTGTCAATATGATCTGCAATTCTTCCCGGAGTTCCAATTAAAACTGCAGGCGGATTACTCAAATTCTTGATTTCAGTATCAATCGAGTGACCTCCATAACAGATGTTTACTTTATATTGTGTTCCCATTTTCTTCCAAACCTGCTCAATTTGCAAACCTAATTCGCGTGAAGGCACTAAAATTAAACATTGAACCGAAAGAATTTCAGGCTGTAATAATTCTAAAACTGGTAACAAAAAAGCCAAAGTTTTTCCTGATCCTGTTGGAGAAAGCAGTAAAACATTGTTATCGTTTAAAATAGCATCTTGCGCTACTTCTTGCATTTCGTTTAGGGTCTCAATTCCTAAATTCGAAAGTATGTTGTTGGAATGGTGTTTTTTATTCATTTTGCAAAAGTAGTCAAAAAAAGTTGTTTCAGGTTTTTGTTTGTTTCAGGTTTAAAGTTTCAAGTTGAAATGCGAATAAAAAATTTAACCGCAAAGTGCGCAAAGTTTTTTTTACTCTAAATGTGTTGACAAACGCAAAGGTCGCAAAGCTATGCGAATATAGCTTTGCGAACTTTGCGTAAACCTTTGCGCGCTTTGCGGTAAAATCTCAAACTAACTCTACTCTCATTTCAACTTGAAACCTGAAACAAACAAAAACCTGAAACGAAATTTAATTATATTTGATTTTTCTATTAAAACCCAAACCATGAAACTTTTCACATTTTCCTTTTTACTTTTCACCATAGCTACTTTCGCTCAAAACAATAAAAAATACGACACTTTTCTTGAGAAAGGAAACGGAAATCAATCGGCTTCGTATGAAGAAACTATAAAGTATTATAAACTTCTTGCCAATGATTTCCCGACGATTCAAATTAAGGAAATGGGTTTGACTGATTCCGGTGAACCGTTGCACATGGTAGTTTATAATCCGGAAAAGGAATTTGATTTTGAAAAAATTCAGAAGAACAAAGCGGTGCTTTTTATCAATAACGGAATTCACGCCGGAGAACCTGACGGAATCGACGCCACTATGCAATTCTACAGAGATCTGGCAATTGGAAAACTAAAAGCGCCTAAAAATACGGTTTTGGTTACCATTCCGGTTTATAATATTGGCGGAGCTTTGAATCGAAATTCGACTACGAGAGCCAATCAGGATGGACCGGAAATTTACGGTTTTAGAGGAAACGCCAGAAACTATGATTTGAATCGTGATTTAATGAAATCGGACACTCGAAATACAAAGAGTTTTGTGGAAATTTTTCAGAAAATAAATCCCGATGTTTTTATTGACAATCACGTAAGCAATGGATCTGATTATCAATACAAACTAACCTATATTATGACGCAACATAACAAATTAGGAACTGTTTTGGGTGATTTTATGAATACCGAAATGATGCCGGCTTTGGTAAAAGATTTACAGCAAAAGAAAATTGAAACAACGCCTTATGTAGATTCTTTTAAAGATACTCCCGACAAAGGTTTTGGACAGTTTGTAGACAGTCCGAGGTATACAACGGGCTACACTTCATTGTTTAATACGATTGGTTTTGTAGTCGAAACGCACATGCTGAAAAAATACGTCGAACGTGTAAAAATGACTTACGAATACACCAAATCAACTTTGGATTTTACAGATGCAAATTATCAAAAAATCAAAGCCCTTAGAATTAAAAACCTGGAACAATATCAGCCTAAAAAGCCGTATACTTTAAAATGGGAATTGGACAGCACAAAAGCAACTAAATTTTCGTTTTTAGGATATGAAGCAGGCTACAAAAAAAGCGAAGCCACAACTGGAAATCGTTTGTATTATGACCGAAGCAAACCATATAAAAAAGATGTTCCATATATCAAAGAATTCAAATCGGTAAAAGATGTTGTTATTCCTTTTGCTTATATCATTCCGCGTGGTTATTGGAATATTATTGAGCTGCTAAAGAATAACAACGTTACCTATTCTCAATTTAAAAACGATACTATTGTTGAGGTTGAAAGCTATAAAATTGCCGATTTTAAAACGGTTTCGAATGCTTATGAAGGGCATTATTTACACTACAATACTAGTATAAATTCTAAAGTTGTAAAAATGGCTTTTGCCAAAGGAGACTACCTAATTCAAACAAACCAAAAAGGTGTAAAATACTTAGTTGAAGCTTTTGAACCTGAAGGTGTTGATTCTTTTTTTAATTGGAATTTCTTTGATCCAATTCTACAGCAAAAAGAACATTATTCTGAATATATTTTTGAAGATACGGCTGCTAAATTACTGAAAGATAATCCAGTTTTAAAAGCCGAATTAGAAACTAAAAAACAAAATGACCTTGAGTTTGCTAAAAATTCTGCTGCACAATTAGACTGGATTTACAAACATTCAGTTTATTATGAAAAGGCTCATTTGCAATATCCTGTTTATCGGGTTTTATGAATTTAAACGCAGAGTTTTTTAACCGCAATCCCGATAGCTATCGGGAGCTAATATTTTTTATTTTGAGTGACATTGAAAAACGCTGAGGTCGCAAAGCTGTACGTGTAGACCTTTGTCAAAGTTTTGACCTTTGACAAAGATAAAACTAAATTTCAATGCCTTTATGGTTTTCCATAATACTACTCCCAAATGAAACCCTATATTTGAATATAGAATATTATTGATATAAACAATTATAAATAAAAAGCAAATATGTCAAACGTTAAAGATATTTTGGTCATTACAACTTCTGGGACAGAAGGCTTAAAAATAAAAAAGCATTTAAAACCAGTTTGTGCGCACATTGTTGCCGGAACTAATATTTTTAGCGATTTTTTAGGTGGGCTAACTGATGTTTTTGGCGGTCGATCACATTCATATCAAAAGCAACTATCTTCACTTTATAACGAAGCTATTGAAAGAATAAAATATAATGCGTACGAAATTGGTGCTAATTGTATTATTGGATTAAGTATAGATATGGATGAAATTTCAGGAAAAGGTAAATCTATGTTTATGCTAACTGCTATCGGTACGGCTGTTATTATTGAAAAAGATCAAAAAATAAATCCACTATCAATAACAGATGAGAAATTTGAAAACGTGGGAGTTGAAAAAATAAACAATCTAAGACAAAAAAAAGATATTATAGAAAAAACAAAAAATGGAAGCTTAACTTATTATGATGAAGAAACGTGGAATTTTATAACATCAAATCAGATTGATGAAGTTTTTCCATTCTTGCTAAAAAATTATTCTTCTGAAATAGAGAGCTTCCAATCAGTCTTAGATACTACTAACACATTTAATAAAAATTTTATAACTTATTTAGAGTCTCTTGAAGAAAACAAGCGAACGAATTTATTGTATGATAAAATTGAAACTGAAACCAATCATAGAATTGCCTTGTATCTCTCTAGAATAATAAATATTTTAAACCTATTTAATGGTAATAGAAGTATAAGTTTACTTAAAAATTCAGATTTCAAGAAACAAAAAATTGGTCTTAAAATAGTTACTTATGACAAACCATTTTACAATAAAAGTGATACAGAAAACTTAAATCAAATTAAAAATTTTATAATATCAAATTTTAAAGAAAGAGGTGAAATATCATTAAAAAAACATTTATTATCATCAAAAGAGAGGGAAGTTTGGAATTGCGAATGTGGAAACAAAGCAAACGAAATAGATGAACATTGTGGAAATTGCGTTAACGATATTTTTGGTTTTAAAGATAATGAAATGAAACCAAAAGAAATCGTAAAATATATTGATCAAAAAATTGAATTAATAAATGAACTCATAAATTAACTCCTGCTAGCGCTAGCGAAGAACCTTAAAACCTGAAACTTGGAACTAATCATAAAGTGTAGCTCGCGTGAGGGATAGAAGCTAGCTACCGAAGTAGCGCGGCTAGCCCGACAGCATTTAAGGAAAGGCCCAATGAGCGCAAAGTTTATTTGGCCTTTTCTTAAATGGTGGCACGCCCTGATAAAGCTTCTAAGCAACTAAGGTTCTAAGTTTTTTATTTTGAATAAGTTGAAAACATAATGTTTATAAACTAATTAAGACATTTTCTTCCAGAAATTTAATACCCCGTCACAAGCTGAATATTTTAAATCAAAACTTTCTGGTATTTCTTCCCAGGTACTCCAATAGGTGACAAGTCTGGTATTTTTAGGTGTTTTATTTAATTGATCTCTCACATAATTAGAATATGTAAGAAACAATTCATTTTTAGGAAGTATGGTTTTGTCGATTGGGCATGAAGTATCAATATTCTCAAAAAAAGAATTGTAGAAATAAAATGCATCGTAATCAGAAAAAGAAATTTCAGTAATATTTGAATGAATAAATTCTACATTATTAATATTATGTTTTTCGGCTATTTTTTTGGATAATTTTGTAAGTGATGCTCTTTGCTCAACACCATAAAAAAAACCTTTTGTGGTAGCGGCTCCAACTAAACAAAATTTACCTACCCCGGCTCCAATATCTAATACTTTTTTATTTGGTTTATCAACTAAATAATCTGCAGCAATTTTGGCAATAGCAACTGGTGTCCAATGCCGTTTAGATAGTCTTTTAATTCGAACAGAATACAGCTCATTAAACTTATCGTCTTCTATATCTATATTTTGTTTTAAGGATTTAAAAATCATTTTTTATTAGATGTTTGTATTCTAGATTAGATAAAAAATTATCTCTATGTATATTAATTCTCACTCTTAAAAACCAATGTTCATAAGAGTTTTTATTAATTAACGATATATTTTCCTGTAATACAGGGTTGATTACCAGAATTTCACAATCTAATGGAGCTATAAAATTTAATTTTTGGTTTATTCCATGAATAATACCAAACGTTATATCTTTTTGCATTGTAATGTTCTTGAATTCTAATTCTATTAACTCAATTTTACCAATTTTGTGTTGTGCATAATCTGTTATCCCAATATAAAAATCCCATAATCCTATTTGTCGTAACCATAAATGATTTTCAGTATAATAAAGGCTTTTAGGTATAAACATACGTCGTTTTTCAGTAAAATTAGGTTATTCGAAAACAAGATATAATGATTAAGACAAACTTTAAATTTGATTTAAATCAAGAATTAAATACTACGGAAAAAATAATGTATTTTTGATTAACCTATGATTTCAAAATTTACTTTTAACAATCAATATCTTTTAGATGAGCTTCCTAAACATGATAAGGACTTGCTCGAGAAAGTAATGAAAGATAAAAAATATCGAAAAAATGAAGCGATATTTACAGAAGGTACCTTACCCACCGGTATTTTTTATGTTAAAAATGGCAAAGTCAAAAAGTACAAAGCCGATAATGATGGTAGAGAACAAATTGTACATATCTACAATTCAGGCGAATTTTTTGGATATGCAGCTATTTTAGTGAAGAAACTTATGGTGATACAACGGTTGCTATAGAAAATACCTTAATATCATTTATTTCTAAGGATGACTTTTTGAATATACTTAATATTTCTATTGTATTCTCCAGATTATTATTAAAAAGCTTAAGCCATGAATTTAGTGTAATGGTTAATCTTTTGGCCGTTTTATCACAGAGAACCGTTAGAGAACGGGTTGCTCTTAGTTTACTGATATTGCATAATAAATACAAAACATGTGATACTGAAAAAATTGTTTTTATTATGTTATCCCGAGCAGATTTAGCAAATATGGCTGGCACCGTAAATGAAACCTTAGCAAGGGTTCTTCACGAATTTAAAGAGGATAAGCTTATTTGGGTAGAAGGACGAAAAATACAATTGTTAGATCTTAAAACATTAACGAAAACTGCAAATCTATAGCAATAAGCTTCTTGTATTAAGACACTTAGATTTATATCCCAAGCTTTTATTCTACTTTAACCTCAGTTTCTTCTTCAAATAATAGTTTAATATTTTCGTAAGAGTTTTTTAGTGCCTCTTTGATTTGTTCAGGATTTAACCAGGCAACTTTTTCGATACCTTCTTCGGCTTGACCTTGTGGAGTTCCTTCGAAATCAGAATACATTTCGAACCAATGTGTGATTTTTAGTTTGTATTTTCCGTTGCGTTTAAAAACGTGGTAGGTTTTTTGAAGTTTATTGGTGATTCTAAGTTTGTTTACACCAGTTTCCTCTTCGACTTCGCGCATGGCAGTGGCCTCAATCTCCTCGCCTTTCTCAATTCCACCTTTTGGGAGATCCCATTTTCCGTTTCTGAAGATGAATAAAACCTCGCCTTTTTTATTGTACACAAAGCCTCCTCCCGCTTTACTTACAGGAATTTTGGCTTTTAATGTCTTCATTATTTCCTTTTCGTCGGGATGATATAAGTAAGCCTTTTGAATTTTATTTTGAAATATTTTCACTATAAGCTGCTCGATATCAATACTCTCTAATAGGAATAATTGAAAATTAGTCTCTCTTGAGATTTCATTTGTCAAAAAAAGTGGTTTGTCGTTCACAAAAACTTTATACATTTGTACTATGATTTTTAATAAAGATACTGCCGAAAAAACAGCCGAATTGCTTTTGCAAATAAATGCAATTAAATTGAATCCAGAAAATCCTTTTACATGGGCTTCTGGCTGGAAATCTCCTATTTACTGCGATAATAGGTTAATTCTTTCATTTCCGATCATCCGAAATTATGTTCGTGATGAGTTCGCGAAAAATATTGAAAAACAATTTGGGAAACCAGATGTCATTGCCGGTGTTGCTACAGGTGCCATAGGTGTTGGGATTCTTGTTGCCGAAAGCCTTGGATTGCCATTTGTATATGTGCGTCCTGAAGCAAAAAAACACGGAAGACAGAACCAAGTTGAAGGTTTTTTACAAAAAGGTCAAAACGTGGTTGTCGTTGAAGATTTAATTAGTACCGGAAACAGTAGTTTGATGGCTGTGGAAGCTTTACGCAACGAAGGTGCTAATATTAAAGGTATGGCGGCGATTTTTACGTATGGTTTTAGTGTAGCCGAAGAAAACTTTAAAAATGCTAATATCGATTTGTATACGTTAAGTAATTACGAAAATTTATTGGATTTAGCGGTTCAAAAACAATATATCACTGAAGAGCAACAATCTACTTTGCAGGAATGGAATGCAATTCCATCGACTTGGGGACAAGAGGAGTAATTTTTAGATTTTAGATTTTAGATTTTAGATTTTAGATTTTAGATTTTAGATTTTAGATTTTAGATTTTAGATTTTAGATTTTAGATTTTAGATTTTAGATTTTATTAAAAAATCGCTTCGCTCTTTTTTGGAATTTATTAAATCCTGCTTTGCGAACTTTGCGTTTATAAAGCCAAAGTGAAGAAAAAACCTTGCGTCTTTGCGGTAAAAAAACAACAACAAAAACAAAAAAATATATGAACTTAGAAAGTCCAAAAGTTACTGTTCAGAAATCAGCTCAAGATTTATTTGATTTATTGACTGATGTTAGGAATTTTGAAAAATTAATGCCGGAGAATATCGCTAAATTTGAAGTGATTGGCGAGGATGCTTTTATTTTTGGATTGAAAGGTATGCCGGAAATAAAACTTAAAATGAAGGAAAAAGTAGCACCAAACAAAATTGTTTTGGGAGCTGCAAGTGATAAACTTCCTTTTACTTTGGTTTCGAATATCGATAGTGTTTCAGATGCCGAAAGTGCTGTTCAATTGCAATTTGAAGGTGAATTTAACCCAATGATGGCAATGATGATCAAAGGACCTATTAGCAAATTCATCGAGACTTTGGCAACTAATATGACAAAATTATAATTGTTGATTATTAATTCTCGATTTACATAAAATTTAAAAGCCTGATTTAACGATCGGGCTTTTTTTTGCCACGAAGGCGCTAAGAGGTAAAGAAAATTAAACTTTGCAACTCTGCGCCTTTGCGAGATTATTTAAAAAAACTCAGCCACTTAGTCTCTTAGAACTTCAAAAAAAACGATTCATCCTCAAAAAAATACAGTTCGGAACTATTAATTATTGTAAGATAAATTATTGATCGAAGTTTGATCCATTAAACTAACAAACCTAAAAATGGAAGCAACTATCAAGATTTTAATTTACATTCACGCCTTCTTTGGAGGAATTGGACTTATTACCGGAATGGGAAGTATCATAGTCAAAAAAGGAGGATCATTGCATAAGAAAATGGGTAAACTATTTTCTATAGGAATGGTAACAAGTTCTCTAATTTCTATTCCGATTTGCTGGATGCCTAAACATCAGAATATTTTTTTATTCTTAATTGGATTGTTTACCATATATCTGGTTATTTCCGGAAATCGATTTTTAAGGTTTAAACGCAAAACAGAGGCCAATTTTATTGATAAATTAATTTCGGGAAGTATGTTGTTCTTTTCTGTAATAATGATTTCGATTGGGTTATATTGCCAACTAAATGCTGTTGAAAATGGTATTTTGTTTACTTTCTTCGGTGGTTTCGGTTTTTATATGACGGTTAAGGATTTTATGTTTTTCAAAAACCTTTCGGTATCCAATAAAAGCTGGCTTTCTAAACACATCGGAAAAATGATTGGAGCTTTGATTGCGTCAATAACCGCATTTATTGTTGCCGGAATTGGTATTGGAAATGCAATTGCATGGATGACACCTTCTATTTTGGGAACTATTTACATCTTTTATTGGAATAGAAAAATAGCTCCAAAAGCGGATAAATTAGTGAAGGCTTAAATTGATGAAAATGGCACGCGGATTTAACGGATAGAACAGATTTACACTGATTCGATTTTAAAAATACCTTTTAAACACTTCAGTAAAAAACAAGTTAGACGCACTGCTGTACGTCTCTAAGTTAAACCAAACCTCAAAACCTTTTCGTATGATAATGACGCAAACATATATGCGCCCCTAAGATAAACCTCTGAACCTTTGCAACTTTGTACCTCAGTAAAGCATCTGAACCTCTTTGATATCGAATTCTGAAACAGAATCGTCTTCTAATAAAATTTGAATTTTTCCAACGGAAGAAACGCCCTGAATAATTCCCATGAAATTTTGCCCAGAGAATTCGGGATCTAGGATTTTGAATGGCATTGGAACCCCTTTTCGGAATAAAGTCTCAAAATAAGTTATCCAGAAATCCTCAGAATTAGTTGGCCATAATTCGATTTTTTCTTGCATTTTTCCGACAATTAAGGCTGGCAGAGCATCTTTATCAAAAGTATTTCCGGCAATGACTGCCATTGAAGATGCATTTGGCAATTGATCAAAATTAGTTTGGTTGACATTTAGTCCTAATCCGACAACTGACACGATCCTGCCATCACTTTTAATGGTATTTTCGATTAGTATGCCACCAATTTTCTTATTGTATGACATAATGTCGTTTGGCCATTTTATACTTAAATCAGAAATATTTAACGTTTTTAAGACCTCTATTACCGCTAATGAAACTACTATGCTCAGATTAAAAAACTGCTCATTATCGTATAAGAAATCCTTTACCAAGGCACTCATAATTAAGTTTTTACCTGATTCAGACTCCCACTTCGCCCCCATTTGCCCCTTGCCTTTTGTCTGATTTTCAGCTGTTACGACAGTGAAATTATCAAGTTCATCTTGGCTTGACAATGATTTTAAGAAATCATTTGTTGAATCTATGGCATCGAGTTTGATTAGCTTCATCTAAGTAATTTAAATAACTTAATTTAATATTTTGTTAAGGTTCAAAAATAATCACAAAATTTGGTAACTTTACAAATTCATATAAAATAATTCATGGCGAAAAAGACGATTAATAATGATGTTCTATTGGCGAACATAATCAAAGGGATTGAAGAAGTAAAAGGAAATGATATCGATATTCTTGACTTAAGAGAAATAGACACGGCTGTTTGTGACTATTTTGTCATTTGCAACGGAAGCTCTAATACCCAAGTTAACGCCATTGTAAACTCAATTCAAAAAACAGTATCTAAAGACTTAAAAGATAAACCTTGGCACGTAGAAGGAACCGATAATGCAGAATGGGTTCTAATGGACTATGTGCATATCGTGGTACATGTTTTCCAGAAACACATTCGTGAATACTATAATATCGAAAGCCTTTGGGGTGACGCCAAAATAACTACAATCGAAAACAAATACTAAAGAAAATTTTTTCTAATGGCTAAAGATAATAATCCAAATCCGAGTAAATTTAAAATAAGTCCTTGGTTAATATATACCGCAATACTTTTAGTTTTTTTATTTATAAGTTTTGCAACCGGAGGATCTAACTTAAGCGAACCTGCTCAATTAACGTCTTCTAAATTTAATGTATTATTAGAAAAAGGACAAATTGAAAAAGTTATCGTTTATAATAAAGCTGAAGCTGAAGTATACTTAACACAAGCGGCTCTTAAAGATCCTGCAAATAAAAAAGTAGCTAAAGATATTTTTGAAAGACCTAACAAAGGTCCTCACTATACTTTAGAAATTGGTAACGATCAGATTTTTCAAACTAAATTAGAAAAAGCAGTTGGCGAAGGCAAACTGAAAGATTTTAATTTCTTGCAGAAAAACAATTGGAGCGATATTTTAATTAGTCTGCTTCCAATCATCATCATTATTGGTGTATGGATTTTTATTATGCGTAAAATGTCAGGTGGCGCAGGTGGCGGTGGCGGACAAATCTTTAACATTGGAAAATCTAAAGCTAAATTGTTTGACGAGAAAACTGACATCAAAACTACATTTAAAGATGTTGCCGGTTTAGAAGGTGCTAAAGAAGAAATACAAGAAATTGTAGAATTCCTGAAAAACCCTGAAAAATACACGAATCTTGGAGGTAAAATCCCGAAAGGAGCTTTACTTGTAGGACCTCCGGGAACTGGTAAAACTTTGCTTGCAAAAGCTGTTGCCGGTGAGGCTCAGGTTCCATTTTTCTCTTTATCAGGTTCTGATTTCGTAGAGATGTTTGTAGGCGTTGGTGCTTCACGTGTTCGTGACTTATTTAAACAAGCTAAAGAAAAATCTCCTGCTATTATCTTCATTGATGAAATCGATGCTGTAGGTAGAGCTAGAGGAAAAAGTAATATGTCAGGCGGAAATGACGAAAGAGAAAACACTTTGAACCAATTACTAACAGAAATGGATGGTTTTGGTACAAACTCTAACGTAATTGTTTTGGCTGCAACCAACAGAGCTGATGTTCTTGACAAAGCTTTAATGCGTGCTGGACGTTTTGACAGACAAATTTTTGTTGACTTACCGGACATTCGTGAAAGAGCTGAAATTTTTGCTGTACACTTAGCTCCTATCAAAAAAGTAGAAGGTCTTGACCTTGATTTCTTAGCAAAACAAACTCCAGGATTCTCTGGTGCTGATATCGCTAACGTTTGTAACGAAGCTGCCTTAATTGCTGCCCGTAACAACAAAACTGCAGTAGACAAACAAGATTTCCTTGATGCTGTTGACAGAATCATTGGTGGTCTTGAAAAGAAAAACAAAATCATTACTCCAGAAGAGAAAAGAGCAATTGCTATTCACGAAGCTGGTCACGCTACTGTAAGCTGGATGTTAGAACATGCTGCACCGCTTATTAAAGTAACTATTGTACCTCGTGGACAAAGTTTAGGAGCGGCTTGGTACTTACCGGAAGAGAGACAAATCGTTAGAACAGATCAAATGTTAGACGAAATGTGTGCTACTATGGGCGGAAGAGCTGCAGAAAAAGTAACTTTTGACAGAATTTCGACTGGTGCATTGAGCGATTTAGAAAAAGTTACACGTCAGGCTCGTGCTATGGTAACTATTTACGGTTTGAATGATAAAATCGGAAATGTTACTTATTACGATTCAACAGGACAAAGCGAATACAACTTCTCAAAACCATATTCTGACGAGACAGCAAAAATTATTGATGCTGAAATTTCAGAATTAATTGAAGGCCAATACAAAAGAGCTATTCAAATTTTAGAAGAAAACAAAGACAAGTTAAATCAGCTTGCTGATATATTAATTGAAAAAGAAGTTATTTTTAAAGATGACTTAGAAACAATTTTCGGAAAACGTACTTTTGATAAAAATTTAGAAGAAGTGGTTTCGTAAATTATTCAGAAATACGTAATATTTTTTAAAATCTTAATTCAAAATAGCCTTTTGAATTAAGATTTTTTTATCTTTGAACGTTTTCAATTAACATGTAAAGTATTTCATATAAAAAATGAATTTTTTCAAAAAAATATTTGGTTCTAGCGATTCCGCTTCTGACGACGAAAATGAAAGTGAATATGCGGGCAATTCAATTCAGGATAGCCATTTGTCTATAGACGAAAGGTTCATTTTCAATTTTAAGAAAAATGGCGGGAAGTTTTTGTATTGTGAAAATAAACAAGAAGTAGCTGAACAGTTTGAAAATATTTTAGAAGAAAACGATTGGTTCGAAAATGAAGTACTTTGTTATGAACCAGGTCTTTTTCATTTATTAGATGAAAATAAGTTGCTTTATATTGCACCAGCCAAACCAAAATTTCTTTTGGCAACTTGCGAAAATCTTATTGCAGATGAAGGTTCTATTTTGTTTTCATCAAAACAAATCAGACAAAACAAACCAAACGAATTACCTGCAAATATTGTAATTATTGCTACAACAAGTCAAATCCTTTCTATAAAAAGTGACGGTTTAAGTGCTATTAAACGCAAATACGAAAGAGATTATCCTACTAACATTACCACAATAAAATATTTCGAAAAAGCGAAAGAAGAAGATTTTACACAATACGGAAGTGTTGCCAAGAATCTTTATTTATTGCTCTTAGAAGACCTTTAAGATGAATGAAACACTCAAGAGAACCATTTCTGGTGCTGTTTATATCGCTTTATTACTAACTTCTATTCTGTTTTCAACAGAGAGCTTTATCATTCTTTTTGGTATTTTCCTAATTATTGCAACTTACGAATTTTGCAATTTAGTTAAAATCAATAAAGTTGTTTCTATTTTATTTGTTACGCTATTTTACTCTACGGTTTCCTTAACTAGTTTTTACAAAGTAGAAACTGAAAACTATATTAACAAGCTTCTAAAAGAGAACATTCAAATTACGGTTGATACAGATAAATTATTTTCTGTGCTGCTTGTAATCACGCTAATCGTTTCTATTAAATGTATTTTCTTTTTATTTGATGATACTCAGAGCATCAGCAAAGTATCCAAATACATTTATTTGATTGGATACATCATGTTCCCTTTTCTTTTTATCACTAAAATTTCTTTCGGTATCAAAGATTATAATCCAAAAATTATTATTGGGTTATTCGTCTTGATCTGGACCAATGATACTTTTGCTTATTTGGTTGGAAAATCAATAGGTAAACATAAATTATTTGAACGCATTTCTCCTAAAAAAACTATTGAAGGATTTCTGGGCGGGGTTGTATTTGCTGCTTTTGCCGGTTTTTTAATTTCAAAATTGTACATACAGCCTAATCCTGAGTTTAGCAACAAATCAATCTTAATCTGGATGATTATTGCTTTAATTGTCAGCATTTTTGGAACGATTGGAGATTTGATAGAATCAAAATTCAAAAGAGTTGCCGGCGTAAAAGATAGCGGAGCCATAATGCCCGGCCACGGAGGCGTATTAGATCGACTAGATAGTGTTATATTTGTAGCACCAATTATATTTTTATTTTATCAAATTTTATATTATGTTTCATAAAGAAGGAGGTCCATCCATTTTATTAGGTACTGTTTTTGCGGTTGCCGTAATTTTACTTGCTGAGAAATTTATTGATATCAGTTGGCTGAGAATACTAGTACAACTAGCTGGTTTATTAGTTTTGATCATTATTTTACAATTTTTTAGAAATCCTAAAAGAATCGCAATCAGAAACAGCGATCACATTCTTGCTCCTGTTGACGGAAAAGTTGTGGTTATTGAAGAAGTATATGAAGGTGAATTTTTTAAAGATAAACGTTTGCAAGTTTCTATTTTTATGTCGCCAATTAACGTACACGTTACTCGTTACGCTATGGACGGTATCATAAAATTCAGTAAATATCACCCAGGTAAGTTTTTAGTTGCGTGGCATCCAAAAGCAAGCGAGGAAAACGAAAGAACAACTGTTGTTATTGAAAACGAAACTTTCGGACAAGTTTTGTACAGACAAATTGCAGGTGCTTTGGCTCGTAGAATTGTAAATTATGCACAAGAAGGAATGCAGGTTGTTCAGGGAACTGATGCAGGCTTCATTAAATTTGGTTCAAGAGTAGATTTATTTTTACCTTTAGGTACTCCAATTAATGTAGTATTAAACCAAAAAGCTATTGGTGGAAAAACCATCATCGCTACAAAAGCTTAAATGACCGAAAAAGATTTAGATACTCGTTTTTTAGAGGCTGTAGAAACTGCTTTAAAAATGACTCAGGCCTCATTGCCGCAAGATGTGCAGCTAAGGCTTTATGCCTATTACAAACAAGCAACTTTTGGAACAGCCGTGTACAATCAATCTGAGAATTTTGATTTACGCGACGCTTTCAAAACAAATGCATGGATGCAAATAAGCCATATTTCAATCGATGAAGCCAAAGAGTGCTATATCGAAATCATTAATTCACTAACATCAAAATAACTAACATTATGGAGAAAAACATTACTCGTTTTGGCATTTTAGCTTCATTTTTATTATTATTTTCTTGTAATGATAATAAGCTAACCGAAGTTGTAGAAGTCCCTTTACCAACAAAAGAAGAAAAAATAACAATAGGATCTCCAAATGACGTAAAAGCAGATCCGGGATCTTTTGAGATGACGAAGCTTCCTTTTTCGTATGACGCATTAGCGCCGGCAATAAGAACGCTTACAATGGAAACGCATTATTCTAAGCACTATTTAACGTTTACAAATGCTTTTAATAAAGAGATATTAAATACTGAATTTGAAAATATGCCAATTGAAGATATCTTAAAAAAATTAGATCTCAACAATGCAAAACTTCGTCAAAATGCTGGTGGATATTATAATCATACGATGTATTTTAATCTTCTGACCCCAAAAGAAGTAACTCCAAAAGATACTTTAGCTGGTTCTATTAATAAAGAATTTGGTTCTTTTAACAATCTTACAAACCAATTTAAAGGTCAGGCTACAAAACAATTTGGTTCTGGTTGGGTTTGGTTAGTTGTAGACAGATACGGTAAATTACAAGTTACAACAACTGACAATCAAGATAATCCGCTAATGAAAAACGCATTGATTCCGGGAACTCCAATTTTAGGAATTGATTTATGGGAACATGCTTATTACCTGGATTACCAAAATAGAAAAGGAAGTTACATCGACGCTTTTTATCAACATATAAATTGGGAAAAGGTAAACGAAAACTATATAGAGGCTTTAAAGAAAGTCAAAAAAGTATAAAACACAAAAAGCTGATACAATTAAGTATCAGCTTTTTTTTGATCATAAGCTTTTTAAATATATAACTGACTTTTGTATATAAACGAAAATTGTAGTATCTTTTTATTTGTAATCGTTTAGAAATAAAAGACATGGAAGATATAGCAAACCGTTTTACAGAAAACCCGTTATTATCACCCAAAGATCTACCTGCCAGTAGAGAAGGATTAGAAGTTACCTGTTTATTAAATCCGGGCGTATTTCGATATCAAAACAAAACCTGGTTAGTAGTAAGAGTAGCCGAAAGACCGAAGCAAAAAGAAAACACAATCTCATTCCCAATATTAACTAGAACTGGAGCTATTACAATTATCGAAATTCCAACAGATGATCCTGATTTAATCACAACTGATGCCCGTGTAATTAATTACAAGGGAAATGATTATTTGACAACACTATCACATCTGCGCCTATTATGCAGTGAAAACGGACGTGATTTTTATGAGCCTGAAAACTATCCTCCGTTAGTTGGTGAGGGAATTTTAGAAACATTCGGGATAGAAGATTGTCGCGTTGCATTGATTGAAGGAACTTATTATTTGACTTTTACTTCAGTATCTGATAATGGTGTTGGAGTTGGTTTACGTACTACAACCGACTGGAAAAACTTCAAAAAATACGGCATGATATTACCTGCACATAATAAGGATTGTGCCATTTTTGAAGAAAAAATAAATGGATTGTTTTATGCTTTACATCGACCTAGCAGTGTGGATATTGGTGGTAATTATATCTGGATTGCTTCTTCTCCTGATGCCGTTCATTGGGGAAATCATCATTGTATTATCAAAACACGAAAAGGATTTTGGGACAGTAAAAGAGTTGGCGCAGGAGCTGCTCCAATAAAAACAGAAAAAGGCTGGCTGGAAATTTATCATGGAGCCAATGAAAATCATCAATATTGCCTTGGGGCATTTCTAATGGATTTACAAGATCCCACAAAAGTACTGGCAAGAACTGAAGAACCAATTATGGTACCAACGACAAACTATGAGTTAAGCGGCTTTTTTGGCAATGTAGTATTTACAAATGGTCATATCATCGAACCTGAAGGGGATACTGTTACCATCTATTACGGCGCTTCTGATGAATTTGTTTGTGGCGCTCAATTTTCGATCAAAAGGATTCTTCAGCTTTTAAAAGAAATCTAATATAAACCAAAAACCCTGTTTCAGAATTTAAAATTTCTAAAACAAGGTTTTTTTTAAAGGTGTTATCCTGCAAGGTTTTCAAAGCAAACACTATTTCACTTCATAAATAAACGATTCCGAAGGTGTTATTTTAGTTATAACAGCTCCTTCTCCATTCTTTACGACCAAAATATTTTTATTATTCGGGTATAATTGATCTGTAACTACATATTCGCCATCTTTTAAATTCCATTTTAAAATCACGTCAGATGGAATCTTCAAAACAAACTCGCTTGTTTTTTCAGAAGAAAAATTTGAAACAACTATCAACTTCTGATTTTCAGACCAACGTACATAAGAATAAATCAATTCATCATAACTCACATTACTCTGGCGATTTGCAGTTTGAATTTCCTGAAAATCTCCCATTAAAGCCGAACTGTTAATCGAAAAATTCAATAACCTTTTATAAAAATCACGAAGGTTTTTTTCAGAATCAGAAAGCTTTCCGCCGTCAAATTTCCCATCGTTCATCCAGCGTTGATGATTTGGAACTCCAATATAATCGAAAATTGAAGTTCTGGAACGAGTTCCAAAACCTGCATTTTCATTTCCTGCCTCTCCTACTTCCTGTCCAAAATAAACCATTGTTGGCGAAGTACTAATTGTTGTAGAAACTACCATTAAAGGTTTTCCTCTTTCGGGAGTTCCTGCAAACTCAGGACTTGCTAATCGCTGTTCGTCATGATTGTCTAGAAAATGCAGCATATTGTGTTCGATATCCGACATTCCCTTTTGAATATCTGATAATCCATCTGGTGAAGATTTTCCGCGAATAACATCTTTTAGCTTATCATAAGTTTCAACTTTATCATATAAATAATCCATTTTTCCTAAACGAATATAATTGCGATATTCTTTTGGATTGTAAACTTCCGCCAATAAAAAAGCATTTGGATTCTTCATTTTGATAGCAGAGTTCATATAACTCCAAAATTCATACGGAACCATTTCGGCCATATCATAACGAAAACCATCCACACCTTTTGCTGTCCAATACAAAGCAATCGATTTGAACTTTTTCCAGGAATCCGGAACTTCTTTATCTTGCCAAAAAGCAAAATGTTCGGCATACGATTTTTGATCAAATCCAGCCGGAAGTTCAGGGAAATCTTTAGAACCATCAGGACGAATTCCGTAATTTACCTTCACTGTTTCATACCAGTCATTTTGATCCGGTTTTACTTTACGAGAACCATTCCCTGTCCATTTTGCAGGATTTTCATCAAAGAAACCATCAACCATCGGATTCTTTTCTCCATTTAATGGAATATCACCATCCGGAATTTCAAAATGTACCTTCGGTATATAATAGAAGTTGTTGTCTCTTTTGTACTCCACATTTACATCATCGTTTGCACCAAAATCTACAACACCGTCCGGATTATTTTTTCCTTCATATTTTCTCGCAATATGATTTGGAACAATATCAATAATTAGTTTTAATCCAGCTTTGTGAGTTCTGGCAATTAAAGCTTCAAATTCCTGCAATCTGTTAGCGGGATTAACTGCCAAATCCGGATTTACATTATAATAATCCTTTACCGCATAAGGCGATCCGGCACGGCCTTTTACCACTTCGGGATCATCATTTGAAATTCCATAAGCCGTATAATCATGAACCAAAGCATGATGAGGAACTCCGGTGTACCAAATATAGGTAACCCCTAAATCTTTAATTTCATGAAGTACTTTATCTGTAAAATCGTTGAACTTCCCTACTCCGTTTTCTTCAATAGTTCCCCAAGGTTTGTTATTGGTATTTTTGTTTCCAAATAAGCGTGTAAAAACCTGATATACTACAATTTTCTTATCTGTAGCAACTTCTTCTTTAGCAGTATTCATCTTTAAATCTTTTGTTTTACATGCCGAAAACAGCATTGTCACAGCCATTCCTGCAACTATAATTCTTTTATTTACCATATCTTTTTATAAACGTTTCTTAATTGAATCAAAAGGTTAAATCAATACAAGAAACCATTTTTTAAATTTAAGCTAATTTTTAAAACTCAGAAGAAACTCTCTCTAATTTCAAACCTAAAAAACTAAACTACAACGAAATAGTTATACTTTTTGTTGGTAACTTAAAGAAGGTTCAAAGTTGCATAGGCTCAAAAGGGACAAAGATTTTTTTTAACGATCTAAAAATTGTAAAACTAAGTTTAGACACACTGCTGTGCATCTCTACGATATACATTATAAGTAAAATTCATTTACAAAAAACACTAACAAACCTTTGTACCTTTGCCACTCTGAACCTTTGTACCTAAAAACTATAATTTAATCCTAATAACATTATAAGGTTGTAACCTTTTTCATAAATTTGACAAAAAATTAATCAATTGAAGAAATCACTCTTTTTCATATCTTATTGTTTGCTTTTGTTAAGCGTACAATCCATTTTTGCACAAGCGCCAAAGCCAAAAACAATTAATATTGAGAATTCTGACCTTGTAGAAGTTAATCAGGTTTTAGTGCCTGATGGAATTTTGCTTACCGGAAATGTAAAAGTAAATCATGATGGTGTTGTATTAACGTGTAATAAAGCCTACTTCTTTCAAAAAGAAAACTACATCAAAGCTTTTGGAAATGTTCAATTGGTGCAAGGTGATACTTTATTTCTGAATAGTAAATATGCTGAGTATAGCGGAAATCTGAAAAAAGCTTTCGCAACCGGTGATGCCGTTATGAGTTCGCCTGATGCAACTTTACAAACAGATACGATTAATTTTGACCGAAATGTTCAACAGGTTTTTTACAATACAAAAGGAACAATTGTTAATAAAGACAATACATTAGTAAGTAAATCAGGAAGATATTATGTTGAAGAAAAGAAATTTCAGTTTTTAACCGAAGTTACAATTACAAACCCTAAATATGTTATAAAATCTAATCATCTGGATTATTACAGCAATTCAGGACACACTTATTTACTTGGTCCATCGACGATTACTAGTAAAACTAATTACATTTATACGGAAAAAGGGTTTTATGACACCAAGAAAAATCTCGCCCACTTTTTACGGAAATCCTATATAAGATATGACGACAGACTCATTGAGGGCGATAGTTTGTATTATAACCGAAATATTGAATTTGCATCGGCAACGCGAAATGTAAAGATTACGGATTCTATAAACCGCGGAATTGTAAAAGGGCATTATGCCGAGATTTACAAACTAAAAGATTCAATGTTTGTAACCAAAAGAGCCGTTGCGGTAAACTTTGTCGAGAACGATTCAGTTTACATTCATGGAAAGAAATTAATGGTAACGGGTAAAGAAGGCGAGCGTATTTTGAGAGCTTATAATAATGTTCGTTTCTTTAAAGTAGACATGAGCGGAAAATGCGATTCTATACATTCTAATTCTAAAACCGCTTTGACCAAACTAATAGGAAATCCGATTTTATGGAATGGCGATAACCAAATTACCGGCGATGTTATGCATTTAATTGGCGATAATAACACCAAAAAGCTAGATTCCTTAAAAGTCCTCAACAACACCTTTCTCGTCTCGCGGGACACGCTCGGAACCGGCTATAATCAGGTCAAGGGAATCAATTTATTTGGGAAATTCAGAGATGGAAAACTTCATGATGTGGATGTTATCAAAAACACCGAAGTCATTTATTTCATGCGGAATGACGCAAAAGAACTTATTGGAATCAATAAAAATGTGAGCAGTAAAATCAACCTTATTCTCGAGAATAATGCTGTAGAAACCATTACATTTTTTAACAAAGTAGATGGTGATATTTATCCTGAAGCCGATTTACCCGAAAATGCCCGTAAATTAAGAGGTTTAGTCTGGCGTGGCGACGAACGAATAAAATCGAAAGATGATATTTTTACCGCAGAAGACAACGAACTTAATGACAAATTAGTTCAGGAAGGAAAAGACGAAGAAGCCAAGGACAAAGACGTCCCGCTGAAAGTCAGAAAAGAAACTTTAGATTACGATAAAAAGAAACCAGCAGTAAAACCTGCAAAGACAAGTACAAAAACTAAAAAGTAGCTTTTATAGTTTTCGGTCGCAGTATTCGGTACAAAGCTTTGTGATCTTTACATTAAGAAATGTAATTGCAGTTTTTACCGTAAAAAACTTTGCGAACTTTGCGGTAAAATTCGGTAACAATTTTCGGTTCCAAAACCTGAAACTTGAAACTAAAAAAACTTAGAACCTTAGAAAATCAGTTTCTTAGAACCTCAAAAAAAATGAATCCAGATTTTATAAAATATCAAGCACAAACTTCCCCATATCCATTAGGAATGGAAGTTTCGCACGCCATTGGCTCCTACATTTACGACATTAACGATAAAAAATATTTAGACTTTGTAGCAGGTGTTTCGGCTTGCACGCTTGGTCATCAGCATCCAAGAGTTAATCAGGCTATAAAAGATCAGTTAGACAAATATTCTCACGTCATGGTTTATGGCGAATATTCGCAAAGCCCCGCCGTTCAATATTGCAAATTATTAGCCTCGCTCCTACCAGAATCTCTAAACAAAACCTATTTAGTAAATTCAGGCACAGAAGCGATCGAAGGCGCATTAAAATTAGCCAAACGAACAACAGGACGCAGTCAGCTTATTTCGTGTCATAACGCTTACCATGGTAATACAATGGGTTCTATGAGTGTTATGGGATTCGAAGAGCGCAAACAAGCCTTTCGACCTTTACTTCCGGATGTTGATTTTATCACTTTTAATAACGAAGCCGATTTAGAGAAAATAACCACCAGAACAGCTGCAATACTTTTAGAAACTATTCAGGGAGGTGCAGGATTTATTCAGCCTCACAATAACTTTTTGCAAAAAGTGAGAAAGCGTTGTGATGAGGTTGGAGCCATGATGATTGTCGACGAAATTCAGCCTGGATTTGGAAGAACCGGAAAACTTTTTGGCTTCCAAAACTACGATGTCATTCCGGATATCGTCGTTATGGGAAAAGGAATGGGCGGCGGAATGCCGGTTGGAGCTTTTACAGCATCGGCAGAAAAAATGGATCTTTTAACCGAAAATCCTAAGCTAGGACACATTACCACATTTGGAGGTCACCCTGTCATTGCGTCAGCATGTCTGGCTACTTTGCAGGAATTAACTGAAACTAACTTAATGCAAGAAGCTTTAGAGAAGGAAAAACTCTTCAGATCGCTTTTGGTACATCCTTTGATAAAGGAAGTTAGAGGAAAAGGATTAATGCTCGCAGCGATGACAGAAACAGCCGAAATAACCAACGAAGTTATTTTGACCTGTCAAGACAAAGGGCTCATTTTATTCTGGTTGCTGTTTGAAGGATGCGCCATTAGAATAACACCTCCATTAACAATTTCTGAAGAAGAAATAAAAGAAGGTTGTGCCATAATCTTAAGTGTTATGGATGAAATCCTGAAAAAAGAGCAAAAAGCATAATTTGGAGCTATTTACTGCGTCAGTTCGCTGTCGCTCGTGTCCTGCTATCCGCTTTATCTTTTATCCGCCGCGGCGAAACAAAAGAATATCGCTTCAAACGAAGTTCACTGAACTCCGATTAAAAACAGAAGCAAGGTGAAGTAATCAGGGCTAGGGCTTTACGTTAAAAATAAACTATAATAATAACTAATAATCTACTTAATAATAAGAAGATTATGACTAAAAACAGAATCGGAATTCTGTCCATATTGTTAATTAAATTGTTCAAAACAATTAATTTCCTTTCCCCACAACAATAATATGGTTGCCTAAATTTATAACAGGCTAATTTCAAATAAACAAAGTATGCAATTAAGCAACGAAGAAGAAGATTATAACCTATCCCTATCTAAATTTGAGTCGATGTTAAAAACTAACAAAGTACTCTTTTTTGATTCTGAAGAATTTGAAGAAATCATTCTTCATTATTTAGATATAGGTAAGGCTAATTTAGCAAAAAAGGCCTTGAAACTTGCATTAGACCAACACCCAAAATCTACGGGCTTAAAATTAGTACAAGTAGAAATGTTGGTTTACGACGACAAACTAGAAATCGCCGAGAAACTCCTGAATGAGTTATATGCAATTGAACCTAACAACGAGGAAATTTACATCCAAAAAGCCAATATTTGTTCTAAGAGAGATCAACACGAAAAAGCGGTAGAATTGCTTAAAATTGCCTTGCAATATACGGACGATTACGCTGATGTGTACAACTTAATTGGAATGGAATATCTTTTTATGGATAACCTTGAGATGGCAAAAGACAGTTTTATCAAATGTCTTGAAGAAGATTTAGAAGATCAATCTGCCTTATATAACGTGGTTTACTGTTTTGAATTTTTAGATCAAAATCAGGAAGCTATTTTGTATCTTAACAATTATATTAATAAAAACCCATATAGCGAAATCGCCTGGCATCAGCTTGGACGTTTGCATTATGGTGTAAAAGAATATGAAAATGCTATTCGCGCTTTTGATTATGCAACACTTATTGACGATGAGTTTTTAGGTGCTTTCATGGAAAAAGCGAAAGCCTACGAACGTCTTAAAAAATACGGCGAAGCAATCGAAAGCTACAACCGTACAATTGAGTTAGACGACGCAACTTCTTATGCCTTATTGCGCATCGGAAAATGTTACGAAAAGCTTGGCAATTCGGCGAAAGCCTTACAATATTACAACCAGACAGTGCACGAAGATCCGCTTTTAGACAAAGGCTGGATTGCGATAACTGATTTTCATGTTCGTCAAAAAAACTTCCAAAAAGCGTTATTTTTTGTCAACAAAGCATTAGCTATCGACAACCAAAATCGTTTGTACTGGAAACGTTATGCGACTATCAATAAACAAATGAACTTCTTTGAAGAAGCAGAATTTGGATATAGAAAAGCTGTAGAATTTGGAGATTATGCCTTAGATACCTGGTTATTTTGGGTTGATATCCTTCAGTTTTTAGGCGAATTCGAAAGTGCTATTCAAACTTTATTACAAGCGACAGAGTACTTTCCGGAAGAAAATGAAATCGAATATCGTTTGGCTGGATTGTATTTTATGGTACAGGACACCACAAAAGCAAAATTCCATTTAAGCAATGGTTTACGTTTGAACTTCGATAATTATATTCTAATCGAAGATTTATTTCCAGTGGTTTGGTCCAAAAAAACAGTTAAAAACTATATTGAAAAACATAGAAAACAATAATGATTGATATTTTAAGAAGACGTTTTGGCTTGTTGGGCCGTAATATTAGTTACTCTTTTTCGAAAGGATATTTTACAGAAAAATTTAGTGATGAGGTGTTTGCTGGTAACAGCTACGAGAATTTCGACATTTCTGAAATCAACTATTTTACTGAATTAGTAAAAAACAATCCTGATTTAAAAGGTTTAAATGTTACTATTCCATACAAAGAGCAAGTCATACCTTTTTTAGATAAACTTTCAAGAAAAGCAGCCTTAATTGGTGCTGTAAACACTATTAAATTTACCAAAAACGGAAAATTAAAAGGTTACAACACCGATTATTATGGCTTCAAAAAATCATTAGAACCACTACTGGAACCACATCACAAAAAGGCTCTGATTCTTGGTACTGGTGGCGCATCAAAAGGTGTTGCTTTTGCACTTGACGAACTTAATATTCCGTACATTTTTGTTTCGCGAGAAGCCAAAGAAAACATCATTGATTACAACTTAATCAACGCCACTACGTTTGATAATTTTCAGATCATAATCAATTGTACTCCGGTTGGTACAAGCCCAAATACAGAAGCTTGTCCGGATCTTCCTTATGAGTTTTTTACAGAGAAACATATAGCCTATGATTTAATATATAATCCGGCAGAAACTCAATTTTTAAAAAATGCTAAAGAAAGAGGTGCAACTATAAAAAACGGCTATGATATGCTTATTTTTCAGGCGGAAAAAGCCTGGAAAATCTGGAATAAATAAAACTTTCATTACAAAGAAAATGTTAATGTAATTTTTGTAAATTAGACTACTCATTTATAAGTAGTTATGATTAAATTACAAAAGCTATTCTTACTTAATTTTTTGATTACAGTTTCTGCCTTTGCGCAGGATAATAATCAAGATGCAAATGAAAATTCACAAAACCTTTACACAGAAGCCCGGTATCATTACTACTTAAAAACTATTTTGCTTTTTAATGAGTATTTAGATACCGACAGCGGATCTTTTAATACCACAGAACTCAGGTTTTTACACCCAATAGCCAATAAAGCCTGGAATTTAAGAGTAGATCTTCCATTAATTTCTACCAATACATCTTCTATAAATAAAACCGGAATTGGAGATATTGGTGTCGGAATCAGCTATATTCCATATTTAAAGCATGAAAGTGGCGGGATTGCCTTTCGTGCAAGGGTAATTTCCAATTCGGCAGCAGATCCGGCTTTAGGATCTGGAAAATGGGTCTTCGCACCTGCTATCTTTTATGGAAAATACCTAATTGCAAATAAACTTCTTTGGATAACCAATCTCGAAAATCAATCTAGTTTTGCAGGCTCAAGCAACCGAAACGATGTAAACCTTACTGCATTAGAAAATTATTTCATGTACATTATTGGAAAGAATTGGATTGCTGCCGATGTCGCATTCCGATATAACAATACCAATAAAGGATATCCCAATAATGCTTTTGTAGAATTTGGCCGAAAAATTACCCAAAATGATATGGCATATATACATCCAAGCGTTGGTTTTGGAGGTCACAAAACATATAATTATGGAATTGAAGTTGGAATGCTGATTTTATTCTGATCTTTTTACTAAAAGAAACTTCAAAAAACACTCTCAACAGATATTTCAATTGCAAAAAAATCAATTCAATTGAATCAAAATATCAACTTCACATTATTTTTCTTAAATGAATATTTATTTTTAATTTAAATTAACTTTAAAAAAAACAGCAAAAAAACAACGATCACATTCCTAAAATACTTCAATAAATAGGAATTTCATCGTAAAATAACGTATAAACAAACGATTTATTTTGTATTTAGAAACACCTTTACTATCTTTCGCTCTGTTTAAAATAAAAACCTTATACATTTAAAATGTTAGAAGAAAAGAATGATAACCTGCAAGAAGCAGACGGAAAATTAGAAATCGAAATTAGCGATTCTACACAAAATAATGCTACTGAAACAGCTGCTCCTGAAGCAACAACTGAAAATGAAATTTCGAGCAACGAAGTTGAATTAGAAAATACAGTTGAAACTACAGAAACTGCTCACCAAACTGCATTAGATGCTATAACAAATTCGAATGCCGAAGAAAGTGAAGATGAAACTCTAAAAGAGCGTCATGATATTCCTATGCAGGACTACAACACTTTTTCTTTGGATGCTCTTGTTGACGAATTGAAAAAATTGGTCAATGATGATAAAGCAATGTCTGTAAAAGACCATATCGAAGAAATTAAAAAAGCATTTTTACTACAATACAACCATCTTATAGAGGAGAAAAAAGAAGAATTCAATGCTTCTAAAGAAGATCCGAACGAAGAATTTGAATATCATTCTCCATTAAAATCTAAATTTGATGAATATTATAATATTTTTAGAGAGAAAAGAAATGCTCATTTTAAACATTTACAAACCAATCTAAAATCAAATTTAGAGAATCGACTTGCTATAGTTGAGGAACTAAAAGAGCTTATAAACCCACAGGAAAACATCAAAGACACTCTTAAACATTTTAATGATTTAAGAGAAAGATGGAAAAATGCAGGAGCAATCCCAAAAGACAAATACAATCACGTTTGGAACAACTATCACTTTCATGTAGAAAATTTTTATGACTACCTGCATTTAGATCGTGAAGCCAGAGATTTGGACTTTAAATACAACTTAGAGCAAAAACAAAAAATAATTGCTCGCGTTGAAGAATTAGTTAACGAAACTGATATTAGTAAAGCTTTCCGTGAATTGCAGGATTTACACAGAATCTGGAAAGAAGATATTGGACCGGTTTCTAAAGAACACCGTGATTCAATCTGGAATAAATTTAGTGAGTTAACTAAAAAAATTCATGACAAAAGAGAAATTTTGTTCGAAAGCCAAAGAGCAAACGAACAAAAAAATCTTGAAGTTAAAAAAGAAATCATTGCAAAAATTGAGGTTTTAGGAACCGAAAAAGTA
This sequence comes from Flavobacterium sp. JAS, assembly GCF_020991455.1. Classification (GTDB taxonomy): domain Bacteria; phylum Bacteroidota; class Bacteroidia; order Flavobacteriales; family Flavobacteriaceae; genus Flavobacterium. The sequence continues at coordinate 341,169 of NZ_JAJMOX010000003.1, read as the reverse complement.
AACTCTCATTCACAATGGCTGGTACAAATTCAGAAAGTAGAAGCGCTTAGAAATGAGTTTTTTGCTGCCGGAAAAGTACCTTCAGAAGTAAATGAAGAAACCTGGGCTGCTTTTAAAACTGCTGTGAGAAATTTTAATTCTTTTAAAAATTCGTTTTACAAAGACATTAAAAAAGATCAAAACGACAATCTAAATAAAAAAATGGCTCTTGTTGCAAAAGCCAAAGAATTACAAGAAAGTGTTGATTTTGGTGCTACTACTCCAATCATGAAGCAAATTCAGGAAGAGTGGAAACAAATTGGTCACGTTCCTAAAAAGTATTCAGATAAGATCTGGAAAGAATTTAAGGATGCTTGTAATCACTATTTTGATAAATTAAAAGAACACAAATCAGAAGAAAACATTGATGAGGTTGCTGCTTTTGACAACAAAAAAGCTTATTTGGATGTTTTGAGAGCCTACCAGCTAACTGGTGATCACAAAACTGATCTGGACGCTATAAAAGCACATATCGAAATCTGGAAAAGTTACGGAAAAGTACCTTTTGCAAGACGTCACATCGAAGGAAAATTCAATAAAATCCTGGACGCTCTTTTTGAAAAATTAAGTTTGAGTAAAAAAGAAACCGAAATGATGCGTTTTGCTAACAGAATTGATTCTTTATCTGATAGCAACGACACTCGTAAATTAGACAACGAGAAGATTTTCTTAATGCGTAAAATTGAAGAAGTTCAAAATGAAATTTTCCAATTGGAAAATAACATTCAGTTTTTCACGAATACTAAAAACGCTAAGAAAGAAAACTCAATTGTTCTTGAAGTTCGTAAAAACATTGCTATTCACAAAGAAAGCCTTGACGTTTGGAAAGATAAATTGAAACAGTTACGTAATTTAGGTCAGGAATAATCTTTGATTTATAAATATAAAATTAGGTGTAATAATATTCTCATTGCACCTTTTTTTATGCACTAATTTTTTTTTACCGCAAAGCGCGCAAAGATTTTACGCAAAGTTCGCAAAGCTAAATCAACATACAGCTTTGCGAACTTTGTGTTTTTTATAAACTCCGGCATATTTAAAAAACTTTGCGCGCTTTGCGGTTAATTTTTTCACACACTTCTACCCAAACTTAACATTCAAATTAAATTTCATAAAACTATTCTTTAAAATATTGATTATATTTGAGAATCAAAAGATTATAAACCTAAAATACTATAAAATGAAATTTACAAGAAAAGCAAATGCCAACTGGAAAGGAACAGGCATGGAAGGAAAAGGAACAATCAGTACTCAAAGTACTACATTAGATAATGCTCAATTATCATTTAAAACAAGATTTGCAGACGGCGTAGGAACTAATCCCGAAGAACTTGTTGCCGCAGCGCATTCTGGCTGTTTTACGATGCAATTAAGCTTTTTACTTAACGAAGGTGGTTTTACTGCTGATGATTTATCTACAGAAGCGACAGTTACCTTTGAAGACGGAACAATCACTTTGATTCATTTAGATTTAAAAGGAAAAGTTCCTTCAATCTCTGCGGAAGAATTTGCTCAAACTGCAGCAAAAGCAAAAGAGATTTGTCCGATCTCGAAACTTTTAAATACAACAATTACTTTATCAGCTACTTTAGTTTAGTCAACAACAGTAATTCTTAGGCATAAAAAAATCCCGTCGAAACGGGATTTTTTTTATAAATCAATAATGAATTATTAGTTCATTGTAGCTTTTAATGCTTTTGCTTCAGCAGTCATTTCTAAAGCTTTGTAAACTCCTAATAATGTTTTAGAAACATCTTCGTTTTTAGGATCTAATTCATTTGCTTTTTTAAGGTAAGGAATTACTCCTCTAAAAACGCTTTCTCTTTGTGCTTTTAATACATCGTAACGTTTCATATCTTTAGCAGAAGTACCCAATTTATTCATTTCGTCAATAATTGGTTTCTCAGCTTCTAATTTTAATGCTGCAACGTTAAGGTAAGCATTTGTATAGTTTGGATTGATTTCGATCGCTCTCAAATAATATTTCTCAGCATCAGCAGGGTTTTTAGCGTTTGCACTAATAACTCCTAAATTGAAAACTAAATCAGCATTGTTTGGATCTTTTTGTAAAGCTTCGCCAACTAGTTTTTTATAAGTATCGTAATCTTTAGTTTCAAGATATAAATTAGCTTCTGATAAAATTAAAGAAGCATCATCCGGATTTGCTTTTCTTGCATCTGCAATAGCTTTTTTAGCTTCTTCAGTACGTCCTTTTTGAACTAAGATTAAAGCTAAGTTTTTGTATATCTCACCTCTTTTAGAAGGAATAGCTTCTGTTTTTGGTTTTTCGTGAGTTCCCAATTTTACAGCCAAATCTCTTTCTTTTGCAGTATTAAAACCGTCTTCATTACCTGAAGCTTTATTCAAAGCAGTATAAGAAGTTCCTTTTCCAGAATAGTTTAATTTTTTCAATTCTTCATACATTGGTAAAGCCGTATCAAAATCCTGAGCATTTACCGCTGTTGAAGCTGCATAATACAAGTTAATTGTATCTTTTTTATCTAACAAATAAGCATCGTACAGTTTTTTTGCACCTTCAGCACTTTTGTTAGCTTGTGTATCAGCAATTGCAGCGTTAATTAACTTTCCTTTAATTTCGGTAATTGAAGCTGCAGCCTGAACTGAATATTTTTGTTTTCCAGACGTTTTTTCAACTTCTATTAACTTATTATAGCTCTCAGCAGCAAGAGACAAGTTTTTACTCTCTTCTACTTTTTTGTTTGCAAGCTCTAAATAAGCGTTTCCTTGTACAAAATAGTATTGTGCTTGTTCAACATCTTTGGCATTTACTACCAAGTTTTGAGCATCTTTCAATATCGTAATTGCTCCTTGAGCATCGCCGCTTTTTAGTGCTTTTTCAGCATTCTTAATTTGATCTTTCTGAGCAAAAGTAGCTACCGAAATCAATAATGCTGATGCTAGTATTACATACTTACTTTTCATAATATTCAATTTGTGTATTTAATTATTCCTGGGTTAAATTTATTATTCTTCAGATTCTTCCTCTTCAGAGTCGTCGTCGTCTTCTATTTCTTCGTCAGAATCGTCATCGTCATCTTCTTCTACAGTTCCATCATCTTCCAGAACCTCTAAGTCAGGCTTAACTCTTTCGATTACAGACTCAATAACATTACCATCTTCGTCAACAACAACTTCGGCAACATCATCTTTCATAACTTTTGTTACAGCTGCGATAGAATCTTTACCTTTTAAGTTAATCAATCGAACACCTTGTGTTGCACGACCCATTACACGTAAATCTTCAATAGCCATTCTAATTGTTAATCCTGATTTATTGATAATCATTAAATCATCAGCATCAGTTACAGCGCTAATAGAGATTAATTTTCCTGTTTTCTCCGTAATATTAAGTGTTTTAACACCTTTTCCACCACGGTTTGTAATTCTGTACACATCTTCACCATCGTCATCAACTAATTTAGTACGTTTACCGTATCCGTTTTCAGTTACAACTAAAATTTGCGAATCGTTTACATTTTCTTTATCAACAGTAACCATACCAATTACTTCATCAGTATCGTCTTTTAAGGTAATTCCACGAACTCCAGAAGCTGTTCTTCCCATCGGACGTGTTTTAGTTTCCTCAAAACGAACTAATTTACCAGACTTAACCGCAAGGATAATTTGACTTTCTCCATTCGTTAATTTAGCTTCAAGTAATTCATCTCCTTCCTTAATAGTAATGGCAGCAACACCATTTACTCTAGGTTTAGAATATTTCTCTAAAGATGTTTTCTTAACCTGACCTTGTTTTGTTACCATTACAAGGTTATGACTGTTGATATAATCTTTGTCTTTTAAGTCTTGCGTACAAATGAAAGCTTTTACTTTATCATCGCTTTCAATATTTACCAAGTTTTGGATTGCTCTACCTTTTGCAGTTTTACTTCCTTCCGGAATTTCATAAACACGCATCCAGAAACATTTTCCTTTTTGAGTAAAGAACATCATATATTGGTGATTGGTCGCAACGAACATGTGTTCAAGGAAATCCTGATCTCTTGTTCCGGCACTTTTTTGCCCAACTCCTCCTCTATTCTGAGTTTTGTATTCTGTCAAGTTTGTACGTTTGATATAACCTGCGTGCGAAATTGTAATAACCACATTTTCGTCAGCAATCAAATCTTCGATACTTACATCTCCACCAGAATATTCAATAGTAGAACGACGCTCATCTCCGTATTTTTCACGAATTTCTTCAAGCTCCTCTTTAATTAAATTCGTTCTTAGATCTACATCCGCTAATAATGCTTTTAAGTGCTCGATTAACTTCATTAATTCTTCAAACTCTGCTCTTAATTTATCTTGCTCCAGACCTGTTAACTGACGTAAACGCATCTCAACAATAGCACGAGCCTGAATATCTGACAAATTAAATCTTTCGATTAATTTATCACGAGCTTCTTCTGTATTTTTAGATCCTCTGATGATCGCGATTACTTCATCAATATTATCCGAAGCAATAATTAAACCTTCTAAAATATGTGCTCTTTCCTCCGCTTTACGCAATTCAAAACGAGTTCTACGAACTACTACATCATGACGGTGCTCAATAAAATAGTGAATCATATCTTTTAGATTCAACATTTGTGGGCGACCTTTTACCAGTGCAATATTATTTACACTAAAAGAAGATTGTAATGATGTAAACTTATATAAGGTATTCAAAACTACGTTTGGCGTAGCATCACGTTTCAGGATATAAACGATACGCATACCGTTTCTGTCCGATTCGTCACGAATATTCGCAATACCTTCAATTTTTTTATCGTTAACTAAATCAGCCGTACGTTTGATCATTTCGGCTTTGTTAACCTGATATGGAATTTCAGTAACAATAATACATTCTCTTCCGTCAACTTCTTCAAAACCAACTTTTGCACGCATTACAATACGCCCTCTACCAGTTTTAAAAGCTTCACGAACACCTTCATAACCATATATTACACCACCGGTTGGAAAATCCGGAGCTTTAATATGTGTCATTAATTCGTCAATTTCAATATCATTATTATCAAGGTAAGCAAGTGTACCGTTGATAACTTCAGTTAAATTGTGTGGAGGCATATTTGTTGCCATACCAACCGCAATACCAGTTGCTCCGTTTACTAATAAAGTAGGAACTCTTGTAGGCATTACTTTTGGCTCATATAATGTATCGTCAAAGTTCAATTGAAAGTCAACTGTTTCTTTTTCGATATCTGCCATGATATCTTCTGAGATTTTGCGCATTCTGGCCTCAGTATAACGCATTGCTGCCGGACTGTCACCATCGACAGAACCAAAGTTACCCTGACCATCCACTAATAAATAACGCATACTCCATTCCTGAGCCATACGTACCATTGCATCATAAACAGAGGTATCTCCGTGTGGGTGATACTTACCCAGAACCTCCCCTACGATTCTCGCAGATTTTTTGTGGGCAGATCTTGATGTTACTCCTAAGTCATACATTCCGTAAAGAACTCTTCGATGCACTGGTTTCAAGCCATCTCTAACATCAGGAAGCGCTCTCGATACGATTACTGACATCGAATAATCGATGTAAGCTGATTTCATTTCATCTTCTATGTTAATAGGAATTAACTTTTCTCCTTCAGACATAAGTTGTTATGTTTAAATAATTATATTAGTTTCAAAGCGTGCCAAGATACGTTTTTTTGGAATTTTTTCAGCTATTTCCTTACACTTATTTCAATGATTTATTAACAACTTTATTTCATCTTTTAGTTAATAAATTAAGCGTATTTTAACGCTTTTATTGTTATTTTTTTCGTCCCTTAGCTGTCAGGAGATCTCGAAGGGTATGGTTTTTGTTTTTCAAACACTAATTCACTAAATTTACAATACCAATTATATATTATGGATGATAATTTTTCACCAAGAGTAAAAGATGTTATTACCTACAGTAAAGAGGAAGCCTTACGTTTGGGCCACGACTTTATTGGTACTGAACATCTAATGCTAGGCATTTTAAGGGATGGAAACGGAAAAGCTATTCATATACTTAATAACCTTGCAGTCGATCTAGATCATTTACGCAGGAAAGTAGAAATACTGAGTCCAGCCAATCAAAGCGTTGAAGTAAATGCCGAGAAGAAAAATCTTCATCTTACCCGTCAAGCGGAAAGAGCCCTGAAGACAACCTTTCTTGAAGCAAAAGTATTTCAAAGCTCGTCGATTAGCACGGCGCACTTGCTTTTATGCATCTTACGAAACGAAAACGATCCAACAACCAAGCTATTGAATAAACTAAAAATAGATTATGACATAGCTAAAGAACAATATTTAAACATGACTCCAAACGAAGAAGAATTCTTAGAAAACTTGCCAAGAAACGAATCGTATAATGACGATTCAGGACAAGATGACAGTCTTAAAGAAAGTAGTTTTAATAATCCCGCCAATAAGTCAAACAAAAAATCTAAAACTCCGGTTCTAGATAATTTTGGGAGAGATTTAACAGAAATGGCCGAGGAAGGAAAACTAGATCCGGTTGTAGGACGCGAAAAAGAAATTGAACGTGTTTCTCAAATCCTAAGCCGTAGAAAAAAGAACAACCCACTTCTTATTGGAGAACCTGGAGTTGGTAAATCTGCTATTGCAGAAGGACTTGCTTTGCGTATTATCCAAAAGAAAGTATCTCGTATTCTTTTCCACAAACGTGTGGTTACTCTTGATTTGGCTAGTTTAGTAGCCGGAACAAAATACCGTGGTCAGTTTGAGGAAAGAATGAAAGCCGTAATGAACGAGCTGGAGAAAAATGACGACATTATTCTTTTCATTGATGAAATTCACACTATCGTAGGCGCTGGTGGAGCAACAGGTTCTCTTGATGCTTCAAACATGTTTAAACCTGCTTTAGCAAGAGGTGAAATCCAATGTATTGGAGCCACTACTCTTGATGAGTACAGACAATATATTGAGAAAGATGGTGCTCTTGAAAGACGTTTCCAAAAAGTAATTGTAGAACCAACTTCTGTTGAAGAAACGATTGCGATTTTGAACAACGTAAAAGACAAATACGAAGATCACCACAATGTAACTTATACTCAGGAAGCAATTGAAGCTTGTGTGAAGTTAACAAACAGATATATGTCTGAGCGTTTTTTACCGGACAAAGCTATTGATGCTCTTGACGAAGCTGGTTCTCGCGTACACATTACTAACATTGATGTCCCTAAACAAATTCTTGATTTAGAACGTCAGTTAGAAGAAGTTCGTGAAAACAAAAACATGGTAGTTAAAAAACAAAAATATGAAGAAGCTGCCAAACTTCGTGATGATGAAAAACGTATCGAAAAAGATCTAGCGGTTGCTCAAGAACAATGGGAAGAAGATTCTAAAAACAACAGAATTGAAGTTACAGAAGATAATGTAGCTGATGTTGTTTCGATGATGACCGGAATTCCTGTAAACAGAATTGCACAAACAGAAAGTAATAAACTGGCTAAATTACCTGAATTGATTCAGAATAAAGTAATTGGTCAAAACGAAGCAGTATTAAAAATTGCACGTTCTATTCAACGTAACAGAGCCGGACTTAAAGATCCTAACAAACCAATTGGTTCGTTCATTTTCTTAGGTCAGACTGGAGTTGGTAAAACACAATTGGCGAAAGTTTTAGCAAAAGAATTATTCGATTCTGAAGATGCGTTAATTCGTATTGACATGAGTGAATACATGGAGAAATTTGCGATCTCTCGTTTAGTTGGAGCGCCTCCGGGATATGTTGGTTACGAAGAAGGTGGTCAATTGACTGAAAAAGTTCGTAGAAAACCATATTGCGTTGTACTTTTAGACGAGATCGAAAAAGCACATCCTGATGTATTTAATATGATGCTTCAGGTTCTTGATGACGGATACTTGACTGATAGTTTAGGTCGCAAAATCGACTTTAAAAACACTATCATTATCATGACATCTAACGTTGGAGCACGTCAGTTAAAAGATTTTGGACAAGGTGTAGGATTCGGAACTGCTGCAAAAGTGGCTCAAGCCGATGAAAACTCAAAAAGCATTATCGAAAATGCATTGAAAAAAACCTTTGCTCCTGAATTCTTAAACAGAATTGACGACGTAATCGTATTCAACGCACTAGAAAAAGCTGATATTGATTTGATTATCGAAATAGAACTTGCAAAATTATATTCTCGCGTTTCTGAATTAGGATACAAATTAAATCTTACCGATAAAGCAAAAGCATTTATTGCTGAAAAAGGTTTTGACAGACAATTTGGAGCAAGACCTCTAAAAAGAGCAATCCAGAAATACGTTGAAGATTTATTGGCAGAAGAAATCATCACTTCAAAAATACATTCAGGTGACGAAATCTTAATGGATTTGAAAGATGACTCTCAAGAACTTTCAGTAGAAATACACAAAGCGGAAGAGCCAACTAATCAATAAATTATTCAAATTTTTTAACAAATTTAATTTACCCGTTACGTTTTCATAACATAACGGGTATTTTTTTTGGATAATTTACTATCTTTAGTAAAAGCAAATAGCTATTTTTGGCTATTAAATTCTATAATAAAAAACAACGTATGCTTCAAAACAAAGTCATTTTAGGTAGCGAAGAATGGTGCTCATTTCCAGAACTAGGAATTCCAACAATCAAGGCTCGTGTTGATTCTGGCGCCAAAACTTCGGCAATGCACGCCATAAACATAGCTCCTTTTATTAAAAATGATACCAATTGGGTAAAATTTGATATTAATCCTATTCAGAATAACATCAAAACCATTATTCATTGTGAAGCCCCGTTGGTTGACAAGAGAATTGTAAAAAGCTCAAGCGGATTTAGAGAACATCGTTATGTTATTCAGACCACTTTTAAAATTGGCGACTCAAAATGGCCAATCGAGATGACTTTGACCAATCGTGACTCTATGGGTTTCCGAATGCTTTTAGGTCGTGAAGCCATGAGCGGACGTGTTTTGGTTGATCCCGAAGAAAAATACTTATTAGGACAACCTACACCGGAATCTTTAAAGGAATTATACCAAAACTCTGAAAAAGCGAGTTCTGGTTTAAGAATTGGACTTCTTGCCAGTAATCCGGAATTATATAGCAACAAAAGAATCATGGAAGCCGGAGAAATGCGCGGTCATGAAATGCATTTTTTGAACATCAAAGAATGCTACATGAAACTGGATGCTAAAACCCCAGAGATTCATTACCGTGGTGGAAAAATATTAAATCAATTTGATGCTATTATTCCAAGAATCCGACCAAGCATAACGTTTTACGGATGTGCTTTAACGCGTCAGTTTGAAGCTTTGAAAGTTTTCGTTTTAAATTCGGCTACAGCCATAACACAATCGCGCGATAAACTATACTCATTGCAATTGCTTTTGAACAGCGGAATTGACATTCCGACAACTGGTTTTGCTAATTCTCCTTTGGATACAGATAATTTAATTAAAATGGTTGGAGGCTCACCATTAATCGTAAAATTATTAGAAGGAACCCAAGGAAAAGGAGTCGTTCTTGCAGAAACCAAAAAAGCAGCAGAAAGTGTTATTAATGCTTTCAAAAGCTTAAATGCAAACATCTTAGTTCAGGAATTCATTAAAGAAGCCAACGGAAAAGACATTCGTTGTTTTGTAATTGACGGAAAGGTGGTCGCAGCAATCCAGCGGGAAGCAATGCCCGGCGAATTTAGAGCCAACATTCACCTTGGCGGAACTGCTTCTGTTATAAAAGTTACTCCAGAAGAAAAAAAGATCGCTATAAAAGCCGCAAAAGCTATGGATTTAAAAGTGGCTGGTGTTGATATTATTCGTTCTTCAAAAGGACCTTTATTACTTGAAGTAAACTCTTCTCCAGGACTTGAAGGAATCGAAGGCGCAACAAACAAAGATATTGCTGGAGAAATGATCAGAGCAATCGAAAAGAATTTTAAATTAAGCTAATTCACTTTAACTTAATATTTCATACTTATTTTAGCAGCTTTGTCAAAGTTTAAAACTTTGACAAAGCTTTTTTTAAAACTAAATTGTAAAAGAATGACATTACTTCCATATATAGACATCAGTTTAAGAAGTCTCGCAGTATATTTTTTCATGACGATTGCCTTGAGAATCTTCGGTAAAAAAGAGCTTTCGCAATTAAACACTGCCGACATTATTCTGATTTTACTAATTAGTAATTCCGTGCAAAACGCGATGGTTGGTCCTGATACAAGTCTTTCAGGAGGATTGATTGCTGCTTCGGTTTTGTTTATAATCAACTTTATAATCAAAAAACTAACACATAAATATAAAATAGTTAATGATCTGCTTCTGGACAAACCCGAAATCCTGATTCATAACGGAACATTGGATTTTGATGCTCTGAGCAAACTAGACATCTCACACGAAGAACTAAAAGAAGCGGCACGTGAGCATGGTTTAGAACATTTAACAGATATAAAGCTCTGTACGCTAGAAATTGACGGTACAATAAGCATTATTTCGAAAGACAAAACCAACTTAAAAGAAACTCATTACAAGCGCAAGCACAATCATAAGAATTTAAGAAAGTGATTCTTTCAACGGAATAAATACTTTACAAAAAAAGCTAGTTTCAAATAAAGAAACTAGCTTTTTGTTTTTGCGATTCTACTTTTTAACTTCGCCAATAAAATAGTTATCTACATCGATCTTTTTTATTGTTTTGTTTGTTAAACCGTATGATTTAAGTCTATGATTCAGGTTTACTAAAATATAATCTTTTTCTTTTGGAAATTTTTCAGCAACGATCTTATAATGCGGTAAAAGTTTTCGATCTTCTACTCCATCCAGAGCCTGCAAAACCGTATGAATTACTCTATTTGAAGCATCAGAAAGACCTGTTATAAAAGTATCTATATAATTAGCTTTATTTTTCAATTGACCAAGTGCATAATAAGAACTAATTCTTATGTTTTTATTTTTATTAGAAGTAAAAGGAATAAGAATACCACCGTAATCCAAATCTGTTTCTTTTAGCAAATAAGTACACAATCGAAACGTTTCTTCATCTTTTATTGCATCAGCATTTGACTTGATAGTTTCTACCCAATCAGAACTTTTGTCTTTTGCGTACCAAAATATACACTGAAAAACTTCTAACAAACTCTCTTTTGTAAAATCAAGCAAATGAGGATACGCTCGTTCGTAATCAAATTTAGTCAGGATTTGAAGTAGTCTTTTTTGAATTGCACCGGAGTTTATTCTATACTGCTCTTCTACTAAATTAATAGTTTTCTGATCGAGATTTTTCTTTTTTAGAATCCCAAATAGGCAGTCCATTTTAGTATCAATTGTATGCGTTGAAAAATACACCTCAAAAATATGACTGCTTATTCCTCCTAGCGTATATCGGAACAAATCAGGATCAGCTGTCTTTATATTTTCAGGTATAATTTCGTCAAGCCATCTCTCATACCAATCTAAAAAATTTGATTCAAAAGTGAAGTGTGGCTTTTGCCTGTCACTATCTATATTTACAACTCTTCCTTTAAATTCGCCGTTTAAAACAAGGGCATGATAATAAGTACAACCCTGACTGCCCAGGGGTAATATTCCGGAAAATATTTTACCTAATTCGAGATCAAATTCTTCCTCAGAAATATCATCGTTTTCTTCAATATTTTTATTGAGATCAGACCAAAATTCATCAGACATTTTTGGAGAGATTTTACAATCTTCTTTTAAATAGCTTTTGGTATTTTCATAGATAAATTCATCCGTATTTTTCCCTAAAGAATAAATTCCATAGTAAGGTCCGGCAGCAGAATTTGAATCTGAAATTCCACCATTTCCTATATGGAGTAAAAACTCTTTATACGCTTCCGGAAGTTCCAGATTATACTCTTTTTCGAAATCTGAAATTTGGTTTTTACTTACCGTTTCTCCTACAAAATACTTATGACTCTCTGCACCAAATACCTCTAAGTTTTTATCGGCATCTTTTGCTATAATCAACTTGCTTTTGATTCTTTCAATCTGATTTAAGTAATCCATTTTCAATCTTTATACTTTCTTATTTTACAGTAAATATAATACGTTGGGTTCATATCAAACACATAGAAACATAGATTTTATGCCCAAATAAGAATATTAAAAAGAAATATATTTCTTTCTCATAGCCAACTCTGTGCATTTAAAAAAGTGAAACGCCTTTTTGAGAATACAACATCTATATTTCTATGTGTTAAAATAAATTACATTTTAATTTAAACAACTAATGAAATAAAACAAAAAAGCCGGTTTCAATAAAGAAACCAGCTTTTTTTATGTCGATAAAATGAGATCAAAAACCTTCTCCCATTTTACAAAAATCTTTTCACTAAGAAATAAATACGCTCAATACAAAGTAAACCAATCCTGCTAAAATAGCCGAGATAGGAATCGTTAATATCCAAGCCCAAATCAAACTTACAGTTACTCCCCAACGAACAGCAGATACACGTTTTGTTAATCCAACCCCGATGATAGAACCTGTAATTGTATGTGTTGTACTTACCGGAATTTTTAAGTGTTCTGTAAAGTAAAGTGTCAAAGCTCCAGCAGTTTCAGCGGCTACACCTTCAAACGAAGTTACTTTTGTGATTTTAGAACCCATTGTTTTCACAATTTTCCAACCACCACTCAAAGTTCCTGCAGCAATAGCAGAATAACATGCTAACGGAATCCAACCCGGCATAACTCCTTTTACACCCAAATCATCATTTGGTAAAACAACATCTAACCAAGAATCCATGTGAACACCCGGATTAGTGTGAATATATACTGCTACAGCAGCAGCAATAATACCCATTACTTTTTGAGAATCATTTCCACCGTGACCTAGACTAAAGGCTGCAGAAGATAATAATTGCATTTTTTTCAAAGCAGCATCAGCCTGATGAAGATTTAAACTACTGAATATTAAACAAAATGCACTTACTGTTAAGATAATAAAGGCTACTAGAAACCATTTAATATTATGTGGATCAAAAGCTACACTCCAAAAATGAGATTCAAATCTAGGCTTATCTATATCAGCATAAGGTACCATAAGGTTACTAACAAGCCAAACCGTTGCAATCATTAAGGCAACTGTAAATATTTTAGGCCCTATAATTTTACGAGAAGCATTTAACAACCAGATCGAAATCAAATAAGAAGCTAATGCTCCTAATAAAGGTGCTAAAACAATAAAAGCAATAATAATTAGAACTCCCGAAGGCATTCCTCCGTCTTTTCCTGCTTTATACCAGCTTACGATTTCGTACCAATAATGAGTAGCTCCATCTTCGCCAACGTAACCAGAAAAACCATGTACAGCGATCGCATGAGCAACTGCTGCTCCGGCAAAACCACCAATTAATGTATGTGATGAACTTGAAGGAATTCCTAACCACCAAGTCAATAAATTCCAACAAATCGCTGCAATAACCCCAGCTAGAATCACGACCAGGTTAATCTCCATAGTGTGCGCTGTTTTTGCAACAGTATCCGCAACACCAAATCCGAAAACCCAATAGGCCAGAAAGTTAAAAAATGCTGCCCAAAGAACGGCCTGAAAAGGCGTTAAAACCTTTGTAGCAACAACGGTTGCTATAGCATTTGCCGCATCATGAAAACCATTGATGTAATCAAAAATTAAGGCTAGTACTATAATAATTATAAGTAGCGTCATAAAATTATAACTTCAGAATGAAATAAATTGAATTTAAGAATGTTTTACAGAAATAGATTCTAGTATGTTCGCAACACTCTTACATTTGTCTGTTGCTGATTCTAAAACAGATAACACTTCTTTATATTTAATAATATTTTTAGCGTCTGTTTCGTTTTCAAAAATTTCAAAAACTGCTTTGTTATAAACGTTATCAGATTTGTTTTCTAGTTTATTAATTCTAGCACAAGCTTCTTTAATAATGTTCATGTTTTTCAGGTTGCTCAACTCTTTTACAGCACTGTCAATGTTTTGACAAGCTTCAAGGTTGATTTCTGTCATCTTTCTGATAGATTTTGTAATCTTATCAACTTGATATAATCTCATTCTGCTTGCTGCACCGTGAAGATAATCAGCAACGTTATCAATTGAAGTAATTAATGTATGAATATCCTCTCTATCGAATGGAGTAATGAAATTTCTGCTCAATTCAAGATTGGTCTGACGTGTAATGTCTTCTCCTCTTTGCTCTAACTCATCAATTTTCTGAAAAAGAACTTCTCTTTCTTTTAATGGAAGGTTTACAGCTTCGTGTAAATTAGAAGCTAATTCAATTAAATTGCTTGAAGCCTCTTCAAAAAGTGGAAAGAATTTCTTGTCTTTCGGCACTAAAAATTGGAAAATACTGTTTATTGACATTTTTTTATTTTTGATAGTGCAAAATTACTTCATTATTATTTTGTCATGTTAAGCCATTGTTAACAAATCGTTTTCAATTTGGAAACTATTCAAGAACGAAACTGTTTTTTCAATGTCATAATGTAAGATTCTATCCTCTTTTACCAAAGGCACAACTTCTCTATAGCTGCTCAGGAACATTTCGATAAAATCACTTGATTTCAAAGGCGCTCTGTAAGCAATGGCCTGTGAAGCATTCATAAGCTCAATTGCCAAAATACGCTCTAGATTATCCATAACACGCAATGCTTTTGTAGCTCCATTCGCTCCCATACTCACGTGATCTTCTTGTCCGTTACTTGAAACAATACTATCTATACTTGACGGAGTTGCCAATTGTTTGTTTTGACTTGCAATACTTGCAGCGGTATATTGCGGAATCATAAATCCTGAATTCAATCCCGGATTATCAACTAAAAATGCTGGAAGATTGCGCAAACCAGAAATCAATTGATACGTTCTTCTTTCAGAAATACTTCCTAATTCAGCCAAAGCAATTGCCATAAAATCTAAAGCTAAAGCCAAAGGTTGTCCGTGGAAATTTCCTCCAGAGATAATCTGATCTGATTCGATAAATATATTTGGATTATCTGTAACCGAATTAATTTCGGTTTTGAATACTTTTCTAACATAATCAATCGCATCTTTTGAAGCTCCGTGAACCTGAGGAATACAACGGAAAGAATACGGATCCTGAACATGCTTTTTCTCCTGAGCAATGATTTCACTTCCATCTAAAAACTCATTGACACGTTGAGCCGTCACAATTTGACCTTTGTGAGGACGTATAAAATGGATCAATTCGTTAAAAGGCTCAATTCTTCCATCAAAACCTTCTAATGAAATTGTTCCAATTAAATCTGCTAAATAAGAATATTTATAAGCTTTCAATAAAATATGAGCTCCGTAAGCGCTCATAAACTGAGTTCCGTTTAATAATGCTAAACCTTCTTTTGACTGTAAAACGATTGGTTCCCAGTTAAAATGTTTTAAAACATCTCCCGAAGCCATTTTTTTATCTTCAAAAAGTACTTCTCCTTCTCCTAATAAAGGCAAAGATAAATGTGCCAACGGCGCTAAATCTCCCGAAGCTCCAAGTGAACCCTGTGTATAGATTATAGGTAAAACATCATTATTATAGAAATCAACCAAACGTTGTAAAGTTTGTAACTGAACTCCTGAATGACCGTAGCTTAAAGATTGAATTTTAAGCAACAACATCATTTTTACAATTTCAGCAGGCACTTCTTCGCCAGTTCCGCATGCATGCGATTTCACAAGGTTTTCCTGAAGTTGTGATAAATTTTCATTAGAGATTTTCACATTACAAAGTGATCCAAAACCTGTATTGATACCGTAAATAGGTTCTGAATGTGAAGCCATTTTTTTATCTAAATAATCACGGCATTTTTGAACGTTTACTTTAGCTTCTTCTGATAATTCAAGTGTTTTTTGATTAACAATAATTTCTTGTAAAGCTTCTAAACTTAAAGTTTCAGTACTTATATAATGGATTTCTCTCATGATGTTTATAATTTAAGACCCCAAAATTCAACAAATCAATATTAAAAAGCAACATTTGTTCATAATAATTAAAATTAGACCAATACAATTTCTGCACTTTTAACTTTTTCACAATACTAATCACACGAAATCAGCTCCTTATTTTGCTTTCGGGAAATTAAATTTTTAGAATGCAGAAACAAAAATCAAAAAAAATCAATTCCTACTTAGCATATAGACTAAATTCGATATTTTTCAGAACATTTTTCTTAAAAATCAAGCCATTAACTCTTATCAGACTCAACAGAAATAAGCCTAAATATACGAATACATCAATTTATCATATCCTATCTTAATAAAAACTCAATATTAATTTCATGAGATTTAAATTATTAAAATATTCGTAAAAAGACATTAAAGGTTTTTAACTTTTATAAAAAACTGTACTTTTGAAACATCAAAAATGAAAAGTAACAGCGCAAAATATCAATCTTCAATGACAACTCAAACCAGAGTTGCAATTGCTGCTACAATTATTTCTACTACAACAACTACTACCCCTTAGGGGTATACATTTTACATATAATCCTGGTTATCTATACTTTTTTCCTGAAAGAAGAAAGGCATTGGATACATAAAAATATTTGCATAAAAAGAAAAAAATCATCAAAATGAAAGTATTAAAATTTGGCGGAACTTCGGTTGCCAATGCTCAAAATATAAAACTCGTTCTCGAAATCATAAAACAAAATTCTAAACAAGATAAATTAGCTGTCGTAGTTTCTGCTTTAAGCAAAGTCACTGATTTATTGCAATTAGCGGCATCAAAAGCAGCGGCAAACGACGAAAGCTTCAGAGAAATTGTTGCCGAAATCGAGAAAAAACACCTTGACACTTTAAAAGAATTAATTCCGGTAAGTGAGCAAAGCAGCTTACTAAGCCACGTAAAAAGAATTATCAATCATCTTGAAACTTTATTGGACGGTTGCTTTTTATTAGGCGAATTATCTCCAAGAACTGCTGACACTATTTTAAGTTTTGGAGAGTTGCTTTCGTCATATATCATCGCTCAGGCGTATCAACAAATTGACAAAGATGTAGTTTACAAAGACAGCCGTGAATTAATCAAGACTAATAGCAATTTTAGTAAAGCAGTTGTAAATTTTGAAGTTTCGAATCAATTGATTCAGGAATATTTTGGAGGAAATCAATCGCAAATTACTATTTTACCGGGTTTCATATCTCAAACTCTTGACGGAATCACTACAACTCTAGGTCGTGGAGGTTCTGATTATACTGCTGCAATTATCGCGGGAGCGCTCCAGGCATCTCAATTAGAAATTTGGACAGATGTAAACGGAATGTTTACTGCAAACCCAAAAATTGTAAAACAAGCGCGACCAATTGCGAACATCTCTTATCAGGAAGCGATGGAATTATCGCATTTTGGAGCAAAAGTGTTGTATCCGCCAACAATTCAGCCGGTTTTAAGAAAAAACATTCCAATTTTAATCAAAAATACTTTTGAACCGGAAGCCGAAGGAACTTTAATTTCAAGTCAGGTTTCGTCAAAAGATACTGTTGTAAAAGGAATCAGTCATATTGATCATATTTCGCTTGTAACACTTGAAGGTCCTGGAATGATTGGAGTTTCGGGTTCATCAAAACGTTTGTTTGAAGTATTATCTCACGAAAAAATTAATGTAATTTTTATTACTCAGGCTTCTTCTGAGCATTCTATTTGTATCGGAATTTTAAATTCAGATGCTGACAATGCCGAAGCTGCGATTAATAAAGCTTTTGAAGTTGAGATTTTACAAAACAAAATCGATCCTGCAATTGTAGAAAAAGATCTTTGCATTATTGCTTTGGTGGGCGAAAACATGAAAAATCACCAAGGTTTAAGCGGAAGAATGTTTAGTACTCTTGGAAAAAATAACGTAAATATCCGTGCCATTGCGCAAGGTGCTTCTGAGCGTAATATCTCGACTGTTATCAACGAAAGAGACGTTAAAAAAGCATTGAACACTCTGCACGAAAACTTCTTTGAGGAGAACACCAAACAATTGAATTTATTCGTGATGGGTGTTGGAAATGTAGGTGAAAAATTCATCGAACAAATTCACAATCAAAGAAAGTTCTTAAAAGATAATTTGAAGATTAATGTTCGTGTAATTGCATTATCAAATTCAAGAAAAATGCTTTTTGACGAAGATGGAATTTCTTTAAAAGAATGGCAATCCGATTTAGATAAAGGCGAGCCTGCAAACAAAGAAGGATTCATCGCTCGTGCTAAAGATCTGAATTTACGTAACAGTATTTTTGTTGATATTACTGCAAATGCAAGTGTTTCTGAAACTTACGAGAACTTCTTAAAACAAAGTATTGCTGTTGTAACTTGTAATAAAATTGCCTGTTCATCAGCTTATGATAATTATAAAAAATTAAAGAATTTATCTCGTCAATATAATGCTCCATTTTTGTTTGAAACCAATGTGGGAGCAGGATTACCAATTATCGATACGGTAAAAAACTTAATTGCTTCTGGCGATAAAGTGCATAAAATTCAGGCTGTTTTATCCGGAAGTTTGAACTTCATTTTCAATAATTTTGATACCAATAATTCTTTTCATGATGTTGTAAAAGAAGCCGGAGTTCAGGGATTTACAGAACCTGATCCAAAAATTGACTTAAGCGGAGTTGACGTTGCGCGTAAAATCCTGATTTTAATTCGCGAAAGCGGTTACGAAATGGATATTGACGCCATTGCAAACGAATCGTTCCTGCCTGCAGAATGTCTGGAAACAACAAATAACGAAGACTTTTTTGCTTCGCTGATTAAACACGCTTCGCATTTTGAGAAAATCTATGAAGAAGCTTTAGCCAAAGATTCAAGATTGAAATACGTAGCACAATTCGAAAACGGAAAAGCAAGTGTTGGTCTGCAATTCATTCCAAAAGATCATCCTTTTTACAATCTGGAAGGAAAAGACAATATCGTACTTTTCTACACAGATCGTTACGTAGATCAGCCTTTATTAATCAAAGGCGCCGGAGCCGGAGCAGCAGTTACCGCCTCAGGAATTTTTGCGGATGTAATTCGCATTGGAAACGTATAAAAAGGTGCAAAGGTTCAGAGATGCAAAGGCTCAAAGCAAAGAACCTTTGAACCTATGGACCTTTGTAACTTTGAACCTTAAAATAAAAATAATAAGTAGCAAAAACCTCTGCACCTTTGAGCCTTTGCCACTTTGAACCTATAACAAATGACAGAAATAAAACTATTTTGCCCGGCAACTATCGCGAATCTTTCGTGCGGATTTGACGTACTTGGACTTTGCTTAGACAATGCGGGTGACGAAATGATTGTTCGAAAAGTAGCTCAAAAAGGAGTTCGTATTACTAAAATTGTTGGTGCCGATTTACCTTTAGAAACCGAGAAAAATGTTTCGGGTGTTGCGGCTCTTGCAATGTTAGAAACGCTGGACGTTGATTGCGGATTCGAAATCGAGATCTACAAACATATCAAAGCCGGAAGCGGAATTGGAAGCAGCGCCGCAAGTTCGGCCGGAGCAGTTTTTGGAATTAATGAACTTTTAGGAAGACCTTATTCCCGCAAAGATTTGGTGCAATTTGCCATGCAAGGCGAGAAATTAGCCAGCGGAAACGCTCATGCTGATAACGTTGCTCCTGCCCTTTTGGGAGGTTTTACTTTGGTAAGAAGTTATGCTCCGCTTGATATTATAAGAATTGATAGTCCTGAGGAACTATATGCAACGGTTGTTCATCCACAAATTGAGTTAAAAACTTCTGATGCACGTTCGGTATTAAAACAAAACGTTTCCCTAAAAAGCGCCATTATGCAATGGGGAAATGTAGGCGGATTAATAGCCGGATTATACACCAAAGATTATGATTTGATTGGAAGATCACTTCATGACGAAATCGTTGAACCTTTGAGAAGTGTTTTGATTCCGGGATTTGATTTAATCAAACAAACGGCTTTAGAAAACGGTGCTTTAGGTTCTGGAATTTCAGGTTCTGGTCCGTCGATTTTTGCTTTAAGCAGAGGAAAAAATACCGCAGACCAAATCGCCAAAGCCATGAGTGACGTTTACGAAAATATGAATTTACCATATGAAATTCACGTTTCGAAAATTAATCCTGATGGAGTTCGTGTTCTTTGAACGCTGTAAGCAATAGGCTTTAGGCAATAAGCTTAAAACCTTTGCGAAAAATAAAATGAAGAAAAAAGAAAAAAGAAACAAGTTAAACGCATTAGAAAAAAGCCTAAAGCGTATTGCCTATAGCCTAAAGCAAAACAACCATGAAATACTATAGTTTAAACCATAATGCCCCAAAAGTTTCGTTTCAGGAAGCTGTAATACAAGGATTAGCAAGCGATAAAGGATTATACTTTCCAGAAAATATTACGGCTTTAGACCCTTCTTTTTTTGATAAAATCGAGAGTTTAAGCCACGAAGAAATTGCTTTTGAAGCAATCAAACAATTTGTGGGTGATGAAATCACTGCAAAAAAACTAAAAGAGATTATTGCCGAGACATTATGTTTTGATTTTCCGGTTGTGAAAGTCGAAAATGGCATTTATTCGTTAGAATTATTCCATGGACCAACAATGGCTTTTAAAGACGTTGGAGCGCGATTTATGTCACGTTGTCTGGCGTATTTTAATAAAGACAAAAAAGACAGTAAAAATACGGTTTTAGTAGCAACTTCCGGAGATACTGGCGGTGCGGTTGCAAGCGGATTTCTGGGTGTTGACGGTGTTGATGTTGTCATTTTATATCCGTCTGGAAAAGTAAGTGATATTCAGGAAAAACAATTAACAACTTTAGGGCAAAACATAAAAGCGCTTGAAGTAGATGGTGTTTTTGATGATTGTCAGGATATGGTTAAAAAAGCTTTTTTAGACGAAACTCTGGCGCATAAAAACCTGACTTCGGCAAATTCTATAAATATTGCACGTTGGTTACCGCAAATGTTCTATTTTTTCTTTGCTTACAAAGCGTTGAAAAGCCAAAACAAACCGTTGGTTTTCTCTTGCCCAAGTGGGAATTTTGGAAATATCTGCGCGGGAATCATGGCAAAAAAATTAGGATTGCCAATTGAACATTTCGTAGCTTCTACAAACGTAAATGATACCGTACCAAGATTCTTAGAAAACGGAAAATACGATCCAAAACCTTCTAAAGCGACAATTTCGAACGCAATGGACGTTGGAAATCCAAGTAACTTCATAAGAATTCAGGAATTATACAATAATGATTTAAAAGCTTTTGAAAAAGATTTCTCATCGTACAGTTATACAGATGAAGAAACACTTGTAGCTTTAAAAAAAATCTATAAAGCTAACGGTTACATCGCAGAACCACACGGTGCAGTTGGATATTTAGGTTTGAAAAAAGAACTTCAAAAACACGAAAACGCAATTGGTGTTTTCTTAGAAACCGCACATCCTATTAAATTTCTTGACGTTGTTGAACCTGCTTTAGGAATTACACTTCCGATTCCAGAACAAATTAAAAGTGTTATTAATGAGGAAAAAGTTAGTGTGAAGATTTCTAGTTATGAGGAATTGAAGGCATTTTTGGGATAATAATTTTACTAATAAAAAAAGTGACTAATAAATATTTATTAGTCGCTTTTTTTATATAAGCTGTTTCTATATTTTATATCAATACAAATATGCTAATTTATTAATACGAATTAATTTATATTTGAAAAAAAAATATGAAAAAACCAAATCAAATTATTAAAATAGAGTCTCTTTTGGAGGTTGTACTTTCTGAATACAATCTAAAAGATAATGTGATTGGTTATGTTAATAGAAACACATATGAGCTTAATAATAATGGAGAAATTATAGGCCTCAATTTAATAGGTAATAGAATAATTGATATTTATTTTTTAGAAGACTTTACATCGTTAAAATCATTGAATTTAGCAAATAATAAAATTTCTGACATTTCCATAATACAAAATTTGAAATTATTAGAACGTCTTGATTTGGATCATAATGACATTTCTAATATTTCTGCAATTAAAAATTTAACAAATCTAACTAGTTTAGTTATTTGGAAAAACAAAATATCTGACATTTCAATATTAAAAAATTTAAAAAACTTACTTTTTTTAGATCTTTCATACAATCAAATATCTGATATTTCTGTAATGTCAAATTTTACTCATTTATCAGAATTAATTCTCTGGGAAAACAATTTACACGATATAACAGTCTTAGAAAAACTGATTAATTTAAAAACTTTAAATCTTGGACAAAATCTAATAAATGATATATCATCTTTAAAAAATCTAAAAAATTTAAAAGAAGTTAATTTAGAAAACAATCAAATTTCGGATATAACACTATTGTTAAAAATTGACAGCTTAGAAACCGTAATATTAAATGGTAACAAAAAAATTGAAATAGATTTTCCATCAGAAGTTTTAAATGCAGACTGGCAGGCTGTAAAATTTTATTCTGAAAACTCAAAAAAATCTGTTCCTTTTAAAAATGTGAAAATTTTATTATTGGGAAACCCTAACATTGGAAAATCAAATTTACTAGAATATTTAGAAACCAATAAAATACCAAGACTAAATGAATTAACTCATGGTGTTGTTTATAAGAGAATTACATTTAATGATATTAATTTCCATATTTGGGATTTTGGAGGACAAGAATATTTTCACGCAACACATAAATTATTTTTTAGTCCAAGTGCTTTGAATATTGTTCTTTGGGGAAATTATCAGTCTCGACTAGAAGATGAATCAAGAACTCAAAACTTTGATTTAAATTATTGGTTACGAACAATTGAACAATTGACTAAAACCGATAAAAAAGAAGAGGTTTTAGTAATAGAAAACAAAACAGATCTAAATGATCCCAAGTACAGTGCAACCCCTCAAAATCAAGTCCAATTTGCAAATAATTTCAAATCCCTCAATATTACATTTTTAGATTTTTGCCTCCTAGAATTAAAAAAAACTGACACCTTTAAACTCACTTTGTTTGATCTTTCTCAAAAAATAATTTCAAAGTTCAACTATCCGGCTTTCTATGAAGTTTTTTGGAAAAGAATCGAAAATTTAAATAAAGATTTTGTTACTATTGAGGAAATAAATAATAGACCAAGAATAGAAAATACAATATCTGCTGTAAAGGTTTTTCACAATATGGGACTATTATTATATTTCCCTGAAATAATTGCTAGTAAAGTTTTTGTAAAACCCCAAATTTTATTAGAATTATTATATGAAAAAGTCTTGAGCAAGGATAAAAAAGATAGACTTAGTAAAATCGAAATTCAAAATGCAATAATAGGAAATTCGCTTGATTTAAGTGTTGAAGAAGTAATTAGCCTATTAAAATATTTCGATTTGTGTTTTGAAATAGATATAGAAAAAAACATATACTTTATCCCTCAATATTTAGAAGAGAAAAATCCTTATGTAACAATTTTTGAGAAAACGACTTTTAATTTTTGTAATATAAAGATACAAGCAGATAACTATTTGATGAGTTTAGCAATGTTAAAGATATTTACAAAATATGGAAATAATGTAAAAGGCAAAAGTACTAAGGAATATTTATTTTGGAATGATGGAATCATTATAGAAAAAGAAGATGAGATCCTAATGATTAAATTTCAACGAGAATCTCAAACTATCGAATTGTATGAATCAAAAAATGCACCTAATTTTAATTTGCAAAGAGAAATTGTAAATTATATTTTAAATCTGCCACACAGCGATGCAATAATTTTTAAAACAAATTACTATGGAAATATAATTTGGGATATTAATTGGAAATCCGATTATTTTAATGTCTTAATTAGTTTAGATGGCGAATATTTTATCCCTTGGCATAAATTAAATATTAATCAAGATTTAAGTCAAATAAAGACAAATAAATTAAATGGAGAAAAAATTGAAGACGTATCTAAATTCAATAAATATTTAAATATTATTTTGGAAGAAAAAAAAGAAATAGAAATAGTCGAAAAAGACAATCAAAAATCGGTAATAAATAACGTAACAAACTTCAATGGTCCCGTTACTAATCACGGTACAATTGGTAATAATAATCAAACCCCAATAAACAATTATCAAGATGCAAGTGCAAAATCTAACAGCAAGTCTAGTATAACAGATAAAGAAAAAAAGGATGTAAAAAAATGGAAAAATAATGCATTATTCTTATTTATATTTTCATCAATAATTACGAGTTTCCTTGTAATAATTTATTTTTACGAGTTTACTTTTATTATGAATCTAAAAAACTGGGGAGAATTCAAAAAAAATAAATTAACTAATCTTTTAATTTTTATTGGAATGACAATATGGAATGGATGGATTATAAAAATGACTTACGATAGATTTTATGATCCATCTAAAGAAAACTCATTCATAGATTTACACCGGAAAAAGAACTAGTTTTAGCATTAAAATAAAAATAATCTCTCATCAAAAACCAACCATGAAAAAAAGGGACTTCGTTAAAACAACATTACTTTTTGTCACATCGGTACAATTGTTTCCTAACAAATTGCTTAACTTCTAAAAAAAATTGAACTACCAAAGCTAATTTATTAGAAAGAAAAAGAAGCAACAAAGAAAAATTAAAATCCTTTTTTTAGGCTAAATATTTATTATTTACAGAAAACAGATTAACAAAGATTCTATTACTTTTGTGTTTTATCCCTTATCATAAAACACAAAAGTAATTTTACAAAAAATGAAAAACAAGTTACCTTTTCTTTCTATTGCTGTACTCCTATTTTTTATATCAAACCAGACCATTTTTGCTCAAAAAGATAATTATAGCGCAATAGACAGCTTGATTAAAACAACTTCGGTTCGACCTTTTAATGGTACAATTCTCGTATCTCAAAATGGAAAAATCAAATATTCTAAAGCCTACGGCTATTCTGATTTTGTAAAAAAAACACCTCTTAAATTAGATGACCCTTTTGTTATTTTATCCAATAGCAAGCAAATTACTGCTGTTCTGATTCTTCAGCAAGTAGAACTAGGGAAAATAGTTTTAAATACTGCTATAAAAAAATACTTGCCAAACATAAAACAACCTTGGACAAGTACTGTAACTGTCGAAAATTTATTAAATCATACTTCGGGCATTGTTGATTTAGAGAAGCCTGCAATTTTTCCCGCCGGAACTCAATTTAAATACTCTGATTTAAATTATATTTTGTTAGCACAAATTTTAGAAAGAGTAACTAACAAAACTTATGAAACTGTTGTAACCGAATTGTTCAAGAAGAACTATATGAAAGATAGTTTTTTCCCTAATGCCTCTAACCAGGATGAGGTTGTAAACGGTCTTCAATTTTTTAAAGACAATACAACCAAAGAAATCAAAGGTGTTATTGTTCCTAAAGAGCGAATTCCTGCAGCAGGACTTGTTAGCACGGTCGAAGACTTAGCACTTTGGAATAATTTGTTACATAATGGTAAACTTTTGAACTTAGTAACTTATGGCCGAATGACTAGTTATACGATCACAAACCAATATTCGGTTTTTGGTGATAAAGAAATTGGTTATGGATATGGGATTCGAGTAAACGATGAAGCAAAAATTAAAGAATTTGGTCATACCGGAATTGTACCTGACCAAGGATTTACATCGGTAAATTTATATTATCCAAAAACCAAAACAAGCGTGATTGTTCTGGAAAACCAAACCTTTGAAAATTTTGATATCGCTTATTATTTTGAAACTGAAATTCGAAAAATCGTACTCAATAGTGGATTACTGGATTAAGAAAAATGAATGATTTAAAGATTGAAAAATTAAATGAAAAGCTACAACTATAAATTTTGTAGCTTTTTTTATGAAAATCAATTTCAGTATTAGATTTCTATAAGTGAAATCGTTAAGTTTGAAATAAATAAACTAAGCCATTTTTATATCCGTTTGTATTATATTTTTTGAACCCCATAAAACATCAGAAATAAATTAATCATGAAATTAATAACAAAAGCAAAAAAAGGTGAATACCCTGAATATGCAGAAATGTATATGAAACTATTATCTGATGACGGTTTGATTTTAAAACATCTGAAAGATAATTTTTTGATGATAAAAGACTTCATATATTCTTTACCCGAAGAAAAATTATTACATCGTTATCAAGAAAACAAATGGAGTATTAAAGAAATATTAGTGCATATCATTGATGACGAGAGAATTTTTTCTTATCGCGCATTGAGATTTGCAAGAAATGAAAAACTAAACTTAATTGGGTTTGACCAAGATTCTTATGCTATTTATTCTGGAGCAGATAAACGAGATTTAGATAATATTTTTGAAGAATATGAAGCCGTAAGAAATTCTACAATTGCTCTTTTTAATGGGCTTCCCGAAGAAGCATTTGACAGAATGGGACATGGTACCGGAACTGCGAATGATGCAACTGTCAGAGCATTAGCTTATCATATTGCAGGACACGAACTTCATCATTTTAATTTTATCAAAGAAAACTATCTGTAGAAAAGAAATCTAAAACCAATCAAAATGAAAAAAAAATTTTTTTATGTTTTATTGCTATTTATTATAAGTTTTTCGGGTATTGCCCAACATTCTTTAAATAGAATTTGGATAACTGATAGTATTTTACCAATTCCTGAATCGGTATTATATGACAAAACAGATCAGATTTTATACACCTCTTTAATGGATGGTTCACCAGCTGAACGTGACGGAAAAGGAAGCATAGGAAAATTAGCTACCGATGGGAAAATCATTAATTTAGATTGGATACCAGGCTTAAATGCCCCAAAAGGAATAGCAAAATTCAAGAATAAATTATTTGTAGCCGACCTTACGGAAATTGTAATTATAGATATAAAACAACAAAAAATATTAAAAAAAATAACCATTGATGATTCCAAAATATTAAACGATGTAACTATTGATAAAAAAGGAGTTGTTTATGTGTCTGATCCAAAAGTTGGTAAGATTTTCAAATTAGAAAATGATATTGCAACTGTTTATTTAGAAAATCTAAACAAGCCAAATGGTTTAAAATTTATCGATAATGATTTGTATTTTTTAGACAATGGATCATTATACAAAATGGATGATAACAAGAACAAACAACTTTTGGCAGAAGGCATGGATGAAAATACAGATGGAATTGAGCCGATAGCAGACAAGGAGTTTATTGTGAGTTGCTGGACTGGAGTTGTTTATTATGTAAATAAAGATGGCTCAAAAGAAATTCTTTCGGATACCAGAAAAGAGGAATATTACTCAGCGGATATAGGACTCGACAATGAGAAAAAAATAGTCTATGTCCCTTCTCTTTTCAAAAAAACCATAGCAGCATATTCACTTAGGTAAAACAATAATAAAAGTCTGTCTTTCCTTTTAAATTATCTATTTTAGAAACCACTTATTATAAACTAAAAGCTACAACTATAATTTTGCAGCTTTTTTTATCTTTGAAAAATCAATCACAAGAATATATTACTCATGATTACAAAAGCATCTTTACAAGACATTCCGGCATTAAATATATTGATAAATTCGGCTTATCGTGGTGAATCATCTAAAAAAGGATGGACAACTGAAGCTAACTTATTAGAAGGAAAAAGAACCAACGAAGAAGAATTGACAGAAACAATTCTGGATCCTAAAAACACCATTCTTAAATATACCGAAGACAATCAAATTATTGGATCGGTTTTATTGGTAGAGAAAGAACATCAATTGTATTTAGGAATGCTGACCGTTTCGCCTGAATTGCAAAATAGCGGAATTGGTAAAAAGATGTTGGCTGAAGCCGAAAATCACGCCAGAGCTTTAGGATTGTCTTCTATTATTATGACGGTAATTTCGGTTCGTGAAGAACTTATTGCGTGGTACAAACGCCACGGTTATGTTGATACTGGCAAAAGAGAAGCATTTCCTGAAAGTGGAATTCATGTTACGATTTCGGAGAAACCTTTAGAATTTATTTATTTCGAGAAGCAAGTTTAAATGTTTTGCCACGAAGACACAAAGACACTAAGTTTTTTTAATCTTGCAAAGTTTCTTTTTTATATTTCTTTGCGACTCTGCGACTTTGTGAGATTTTCAATTCTTACGTTAGACGCACTGCTGTGCGTCTCAACAAAAAAACCTTTGCCTCTTTGTAACTTTGCAACTTTGAACCTTTTTTAAAAAATAAAAAATGAACATACGCCTTTTGCCTAAAAAAGATAGTAAAGCTTCTATTTGGAGTGGTGGATTGACATATGAATATATGATATATCCGGAAACAGCAAGCTATGCCGATAGAGATTTTATATTCAGAATAAGCAGTGCTACAATAGAAGAAGTGCCTTCAGTGTTTACCAAATTTAAGGGCTATCACCGCTATTTGGTTATGCTTGATAACAGCTTACATATTGAGGTAAACAAAGAAAAAAAAGTATATGAGAAATATGAAATCATGGAGTTTAACTCAGATGATGAAGTGATTTCTTATACAAAAGGTATTGATTTTAACTGGATGGTTTCTGAAAAAATAAGCCATCACAAACTGGAAATAACAAATAGTAATGAGAATTCTACTGCTCAAATAATACTTTTATTTTCTTTAGATACAACAGTTATTAAAATTAATGAAAAGCCATACGATCTAGAACCTTATGATTTATTGGTCATTGAAAATCAAGAAAAGGAAAATATAATGCTTCATTTTTCTAATGAATGCCTCTGTGGAATATTGGATTTTTAATGAGAATCATGTATGGTTTTACCACAGAGATTCACAAAGGTTTTGCGCAGAGATTCGCTGAGTTTTTTAATCTCGCAAAGACGCAAAGTCGCAAAGTTTATTTTCTTTACCTCTTCGCTTCTTTGCGAGATTTTTCAATAATACATGAGACGCACTGCTGTACGCCCCCACGGAAAAACCTTTGTTCCTTTGTCACTCTGCACCTTTGAACCTCTACAAAAAACCTTAGTCCCGATAGCTATCGGGATAGCATCTCAGAACCTTAGCACCTCTTTTTAATCTTTGACAAAAATTCGTGCGAAACTCCTAGATAAGAAGATAAATTTCGGTTATTGATTTTATCAACTTTGTTTGAATATCTCTCTATAAATTCCAGATATCTTTGTTTTGAAGTTTTATTCAATACATCTAAAAGTCTTTGCTGAATGGCAATATTAGCTTTTTCGACCATCAGAATATGAAACTGTATTAACTTGGGCACTTGCTCAAATAAGAGTACTTTGTTGGCTTTGCTAATCACCAGAATCTCGCTGTCTTCTATCGCCTTGATATTATAGGTTGTTGGCTTTTGATGATAGAAACTTTCGAGATCGCACATCCATTCATTTTCGAACGAGAAAAAAATAACACTTTCGTTGCCATTATCATTCAAAATGTAGGTTTTGAAAGCTCCTTTCAGAATAAATCCTTCATAAGAACTGTTGGAATCCTGAATCTGCAAAAACTCGTTTTTTTTGAGCTTTATAAATTCTGTCTTCTCCAGTATTAATTTCCATTCTTCATCAGTTAGTGGTATTTTACGTTCAATACTCAATCGTAGGTTTTTGTACATGTTTTTTACTTTTATTCTTACTCAGGGGCGTAAGTATGTGAATGAATTAAAAATAATGTAATCGATTACGCAAAAATATATCTTTTTGTAATGCGATTGGTGTTAAAAACACATTTAATAGTAAATTATTTTCAAAACATTGAACTTGTTCAACTTTTTTCATCCTAATTATAAGCAGATTTGCAGTCTTAACTATTTAACCAAACTTAATATTATGAAAATTAGATCAACATTTTCAGTGTTTCTATTAACACTTGTTTTCGGTTTTACAGCGTGTAATACTGAAGAGATTTCTTCTCCTCAAAGCAGTGAGAATGCAATTATTGAAACTCCCGCTCCAACTTCCGGTAGTTTAACTGCAAAAGTTGGAGACTGTACTCAGGTTCCCGGTTGGGCTTCGCAAAACGGTGGTACAACGGGTGGCGGAATTTCTGCAGAAACAACAGTTACTACTTATGCACAACTGAAATCGGCAATTGAAAACAGCGCGGTTAAGGTGATAAAAGTTAGCGGTACAATTACCATTACCACAAGATTATCATTGCAAGACCAAAGTGGTAAAACTATTTATGGCGCAAGCGGTGCAAAATTGGTTTCGACCAACCAAACTAAAGACGGTTCTGGCATTATCAACATTAAAAGATGTACGAATCTAATCATCAGAAATTTAATTTTTGAAGGTCCGGGCGCTTACGATACTGATGGTTGGGACAATGCCATCTTAGACGATTGTCAAAATGTATGGGTTGACCACTGCGAATTTAGAGATGGTGTTGACGGAAACTTTGACATCAAAAACAAATCAGATTATGTGACGGTTTCGTATTGCAAATTCGGTTATTTGAAAGCACCAAGAGCCGGAGGTCCCGGAGGTTCTGATGATCACAGATATTCAAACTTAATTGGATCAAGTGATGGTGCAACTGCTGATCGTGGAAAATTGAGAATTACTTTTGCTCGTTGCTGGTGGGCTCCCGGTTGTAAAGAAAGAATGCCAAGGGTTCGTTTTGGAAAAGTGCATTTGATCAACAACTATTTTAATAGTACTGTGAGCAATAAATGCATTGCAGCTGGTTTTGAAGCTAATCTTAAAGTAGAAAACAATGTTTTTGAAGGTGTTAAAACGCCAATCGATTTAATGACAGGATACACGGCTGTTACAGCTGTTGGAAATGTATTTACAAACACTACAGGAAACACAGCAGGAAGTAATACTGCTTTTACTCCACCCTATTCTATTGTAACACTTGCGGCTTCTGCTGTTAAAGCTGATGTTACTGGTGGAGCTGGTGCTACATTTACAGGTAATACTTGTGGATCGTTTTAATAAAAATTGAGTTAGTTATTTAAGCAGATGCTTAATATTCTCGCAAAGTCGCCAAGACGCAAAGTTTTTTATATTCTTTGCGTCTTGGCGTCTTGGCGAGATTTTTTATAAATATTATGTTAGAGCACTGCTGTACGCCTCTACAGAAAACCTTAGAACCTTAGCAACTCAGAACCTCAGAATCTTAAAAAAAACCTTTGAACCTCTACTAAAGAACTAACTCTTCGAATAATCTCTGAATCGTTTTTTCTAAATCCTCACACAATCCCGGATGTGGTCTTGATGTTTGAATTGCTGAGCTGCGAATCGCCGTTAACCATCGAAAACGCTCTGGAATTTCCATTTGGGCGATTGGACCGCCGTCTTTGGCTCCGTTAGCAATTTTTTCTAATGCGGTTACATTGCGATGCAATTGTTCGATATCAAAATCGTTTGAAAGGGCTTCAATTTTAGTATCGTTTATGTGGTGTAATACTTTGATAAATTTGGCTTTTTTGCAAAACAAAATGATTCCGATATTTAGGAATTCTTCGCGCTCCACTCTTGGTACCACACGAATTACGGCATACTCATATAAGTGACTATCTTGCATTTTGGGCTTGATTTACAAAGATTTCTGAATTATTTAATCGGGTTTGCAAAAATTGTAAGTAAACGTTTCGCAAAGCTTCTGGGGTTTCATCGGTATCTTCCCATTGCAGCCATTCCTGTGGAATTATATTTACAATTTCTTCGAGAATTACTGGTGTTAAAAGTGCTTTAAATTCAGCATCAACTTCTTTTAAAAGGGTCGCTTGTGGCAATAAAACATGATCTTTTATCAATGCAAAAGGGCTTTTGGCATGTTGCTCCCAATTGTTCCAGGAATGATGAAAATACAAACACGCTCCGTGGTCGATAAGCCATAATTCTTTGTGCCAAATCAACATATTGGTATTTCTAAACGTACGATCTACATTAGTGATATATGCGTCAAGCCAAACAATTTGCGACGCTAATTTAGCATCTACAGTAGTTACAACAGGATCAAATGTTATGGCGCCTGATAAAAAATGAAGTGCCAAATTTAATCCCTGACTTCCTTGCAGTAAATCCTGAATTTCTTCGTCGCCTTCACTTCTTCCAAAAGCTTCGTCGAGATTGGCGAAAACCAATTCCGGCAATTGCAATTTTAAAGCTTTGGCTATTTGTCCGCCAACTAATTCGGCTATTAAAGCTTTTACACCGTGACCGGCTCCTTTGAATTTTAAGACATATTTAAAATCGTCATCGGCTTCTGCCAAAGCGGGTAATGAACCGCCTTCGCGCAAAGGCGTTATGTAACGTGTAACATTTACGGTTCTTAGATCGAAATTGTTTTTCATATTTGTAAAATGAACTACAAACTTACGAATTTAGATTTCTGATTGTAGGGTTTAGATTTTAGATTTTTCTTGCTTTATGGTAAAGTTTTAAAAATAATCACGCAATCCCGATAGCTATCGGGAGCAAAGACGCAAAGTTTTGTATTCCTGAGCAAAGTCGAAGGTGTGCCAATTGGAAAGCGGCTTCGACTTCGATCAGCCTGACATAAAATATGTGTGAACTTTAGTTTATAAACAAAAGTCTATACGCAAATCGGATGAACTTGAAACTTGAAACAAAGAAAACCTGAAACAAATTATCTAATTATCTAATTATCTCAATTGCCTAATTCTCTAATTCAAGAAAAGCTTTTCCAAGATTCTCTATAATATCTGAGGCTATAAACGACTGATAACCGGTTTGTGGCAAGGCAATATCAGCGGTTAATCCGTGGAGGAAAACACCTAGTTTTGCGGCATATTTGGGCTCGTAACCTTGGGCAATCAAACTTGTGATGATTCCGGTTAAGGTGTCGCCGCTTCCTGCGGTTGCTAATGCGGCGTTTCCAGTGGTGTTTTCGTAGATTTCGGATTTGTTTATTATGTAAGTTGGTGCGCCTTTCATGACGATTATAACTTTGTATTTTTCAGAAAAAGCGACTGTTTTTTGAAACTTTTCCGATTCTGAATTCCACTTGCCAATTAGGCGCTCTAATTCTTTTGGGTGAGGTGTTAAAATCGTGTTTTCGGGAACTAAATCTAACCAGGATTGGTTTTGTGCTAAGATATTCAGGGCGTCGGCATCGAGAACTAAAGGTAAATTATTAATTCTTAAAAATTCAAATAGGGCTTTTTGGGTGCCTAACTCCTGCCCGATTCCGGGTCCAATTGCGATTGCCTGGGGAATTAATGGCAGATGAATATTGGTGATGAAATTGGCATTTTCATCGGTTACAACCATAACTTCGGGAATACAGATTTGCAGGATTTGATAACCGCATTTTGGTGTAAAAGTAGTTACGAGTCCGCAGCCTGATTTTAAACATGATTTTGAAGCGAGAACTGCTGCTCCTATTTTGCCGTAGCTTCCGGCAATAATCACGGCGTGACCCTGAAGTCCTTTGTGTGTAAGAGGATTTACCGGTTTGTAGAATTTTAGTATATCTTCTTTTGTGATTAGAAACGGATCTTTCATTGCGCCTGTTTTATGAATTAAAGTTACATAAAAAATGATGACGAAAATGTTTCTTATTACCATAGAGCCCTAGCCCTGATAGCAGCGGCATCCTTTTTGTTTTTTCTTTAAAAACAAAAAGATATAGCGGATAGCAGGAAATAGCTCCTAATCATTGCGAAATTTATAATTTAGTGTGTATCATTTTGATATTTTTTGAATAAATTTGCGATTCAATTTTTTAAAACAACACAATGAAAAACACTGCGCTTACGCACATACATGAGGGTTTGGGAGCGAAAATGCTACCATTTGCCGGTTACAACATGCCTATTACATACGAGGGAGTAAATGCTGAACACGAAACGGTTCGAAACAGTGTGGGAGTCTTTGACGTTTCTCACATGGGAGAATTTTTATTGACTGGACCAAATGCTTTGGCTTTGATTCAGAAAGTGACTTCAAACGATGCATCGACTTTGACGATTGGAAGAGCGCAATATTCTTGCCTGCCTAATAATGATGGCGGAATCGTAGATGATTTGATTGTATATAAAATGAAAGATGAGGAGTATTTATTGGTTGTAAATGCTTCGAATATTGAAAAAGACTGGAACTGGATTTCATCTCACAACGATTTGGGTGTTGATATGAAAAACATTTCTGATGATTATTCTTTGTTGGCGATTCAGGGGCCAAAAGCGGTTGAAGCTATGCAGCCTTTGTCTTCTATAGATTTATCGGCAATTGCTTATTACCATTTTGAAGTGGCTGATTTTGCAGGTTTTAGTGACGTAATTATCTCTGCAACTGGTTATACTGGTTCTGGTGGTTTTGAAATTTACTGCAAAAATGCTGATGCTGAAGCGATCTGGAATAAAGTTTTTGAAGCTGGTGCTGCTTTTGGTATTAAACCAATTGGTTTGGCTGCTCGTGATACTTTACGTCTTGAAATGGGTTTCTGTTTGTACGGAAATGATATTAATGATACTACTTCTCCGCTTGAAGCTGGATTAGGATGGATTACTAAATTCACTAAAGACTTTACAAATTCTGAAAATTTTAAAAAACAAAAAGAGGAAGGTGTTACTAAAAAACTTGTTGCTTTTGAAATGCAGGAACGCGCTGTGCCTAGACATGACTACGAAATTGTTGATGTTGACGGTGCTGTAATTGGTGTTGTAACTTCTGGAACGATGTCGCCTTCTATGAATAAAGGTATTGGTTTAGGATATGTTACGGTAAATAATAGTGCTGTTGATAGTGATATCTTCATCAGAATTAGAAAAAATGATGTTGCTGCAAAAGTGGTTAAATTACCTTTCTACAAGAAATAGTTTTTTAAGACATACATATTTTAGAAATGCGTTACTTTTTTGAGTGACGCATTTTTTTTTGCCACGAATTCACGAATTATTTTTAATTTCTTTTAATGAATTCTTGACTTCTTTTTCCGGTTTTACATTTTAAAAACTCATCCCGAAGCTTCGGGACTATATGTTAAAATAAATCTTCCGGTTGTAGGATATTTTAGAAAAAATATAACCTACTATCGAAAATTAAACGTAACTTTAGTGTAAACGATAGACTTTCTGTTTATGAAAAAAATTTGGCTAGTATTTCTGTTGACTTCTACTGTTCTATTTAGTCAAAATAGCGCTGAAACATGCGAATTAGTAAACAAAATAAACGCACTTATTCAGGCGGAACACATTAGGCCAAAACCTATGGACGATAGTTTATCTGTTTATGTTTTTGATAACCTTATCAATGGCTTAGATCCTTCGAGAAACATTTTCTACAAGAGTGAATACGACGAAATGGCGGCTAAATATCGCTTGAATTTAGACGATTTAATTCTGAGTGATGATTGCTCTTTTTTGGCTAATATCACGGATAAATACAAAACTGGTCTTTTGAGAACTAAAGCAGTTTTAGAAAAAATTCAGGCCGGACCTATTGATTACACTAAGAAAGATACTATTCGGTTTTATAAAAAATCATTTCCGTTTTATCTTAAAAAAGAAGATTTAGAGAAAGTCTGGCTCAAAAAACTTCGCTACCAAATTCTGGATGAAATGGCGGAAACGAGTGAGAATCTGGATTCGATTAAAGCTAATTTTAAATCGATTGAACTTGCTTCGAGAAAATTGATTTTGACAAATGAGATTTGCAGAATCAATACGCTTCTTGAAACGAAACTAAAACAGGAAGAAAACTTCTATAATTTCTTTTGTACTTATTTTGATCCGCATACGGCTTATTTTAGTGATGATTCTAAAACAAGTTTTGTGGCTTCATTATCCAAAGAGCATTTGTCCCTGGGAATGAGCGTGAATCTAAATGAGAAAAATGAAATTATTATAGAAGAAATTGACCCCAATGGGCCTGCTTACAAAACGGGACAAATAAAAAAAGGGGATCAGATTGTTTCTATTTCGAATCAGAAGGAAACCTTGCAGGTTTCTTGTGCATCACTTGAATCTATTTCGACAATGATTTTATCGGAATCTAATAAAAGTATTACGCTTACGCTAAAGCGAAACTCCGGTAAAAGCTTTGATGTTTATATCGAAAAACAAGTGATGAAAGACGAAGAAAATTCGGTTTTTAGTTTTATTGTTGGTAAAGAGAGTAAAATTGGATACATCAAGATTCCGAGTTTTTATGCTGATTTAGACGGAACGAGCAGAAAAGGCTGTGCCGATGATGTGGCTCGTGAAGTTATAAAACTGGAAAGAGATAATATAAAAGGTCTTGTAATTGATTTGATCGATAACGGCGGCGGATCTATGGAGGAAGCCATAAAAATGGCCGGAATGTTTATTGATTATGGTCCGTTGTCTATTGTGATAGATAATAAACAACAAACATCTGTGATTAATGATCCTTATAAAGGCTTGATTTATAAAGGACCAATTGTAGTCTTGATCAATAGCAATACGGCTTCTGCCAGTGAATTTTTTTCTTCGATATTGCAAGATTATAATCGTGCTTTGTTACTGGGAAGCAGTACACTTGGAAAAGCTACTATGCAAACTATTCTTTCGCTTGACGAAAGTAAAAATACTGACTTTCTAAAAATTACGATTAACAAATTCTACAGGGTTACGGGCAAAAGTCATCAATATATTGGGGTTAAGCCTGATGTAGTGCTTCCGGAATTCTACGAGGGTGTTTATCAAAAAGAAAGTGATTTTCCGACTGCAATCAAAAATGATAGTATCGAGCCGTTTTTAAAATACAGACCTTATGTAAAGAGAAATCTTATCGATAAACTGGCTAAAAATAGTACTGTAAGATTGACTGATAATTCTTTTTTTAATAATATTAAAAAAATCAATCTGAAAATCGATCAGTTGGTGAATATACCCAAAGCGGAGATTCCGATGACATTGGATGCAATTTTTCAGCAGAAAAAAATCGTAAATTCTCTTTGGACTGAAATCAGTACTTTTAATGATGAGAATAATCCATTGGAAGTTTACAATTCTACCGTAAATCAATTTTTACTTGGCGCCTATCCTACCGAAAAAACGATAAACCAATATCAAATTGACAATCTGAAAACGAATCCGTATCTAAATGAAGCGGTGAATGTTATTAATGAGTTTAATGCGGCGAAGTAGTTTCAGGTTTCAGGTTTCAATAAAAAATCTCGAATTCTAATTCAGAATTTGAGATTTTTTACTTTATTGACGCCAACAAAACCTGAAACCTGAAACTTGAAACTTTTTAACTAAAAATATAATTGAAATTGATTTTGCAAAAATAAGGAATAACCGTATTTTTGCATCACAAAACTAAAAATTAGAAATGGGAAGAGCGTTCGAATTTAGAAAAGGAAGAAAAATGAAACGTTGGTCAGCAATGGCTAAAACATTTACCCGAATTGGTAAAGATATCGTTATGGCCGTTAAAGAAGGTGGTCCTAACCCAGATGCCAATTCTAGATTAAGAGCTGTAATACAAAATGCAAAAGCGGCCAACATGCCTAAGGACAATGTGGAGCGCGCTATAAAAAATGCAAGTAATAAAGATACTGCCAATTATAAGGAAATTTTGTTTGAAGGATATGCTCCTCACGGAATTGCAATCTTAATTGAAACGGCATCTGACAACAATAATAGAACGGTTGCGAACATTCGCAGCTACTTTAACAAATGTAATGGTACAATGGGAACGCAAGGTTCTGTTGAGTTTATGTTTGACCATACTTGTAATTTCAGAATTGCAAAAGGCAATCTTGATCCTGAAGAATTAGAATTAGAATTAATCGATTTTGGTGCCGAAGAAGTTTTTGAAGATGAAGACGGAATTTTAATCTATGCGCCTTTTGGAAGCTTTGGTGCTTTGCAAAAAGAATTAGAAAACAGAGGTCTTGAAATTTTATCTTCTGGTTTTGAGCGTATTCCTCAAATCACTAAAGAACTTACTGAAGCTCAAATCGCTGATGTTGAGAAATTAATCGAAAAAATTGAAGAAGATGATGACGTCATGAACGTTTATCACACAATGAAAGAGGAATAATATCTTTCTTTTACAACTATAAAAAAAACTCCAGAGCAATCTGGAGTTTTTTTATGCCCGAATGTGGAAAACCGTAAAGATAAATGTAATGAATGTTTTAAGTTTGGCTGAGATTATTTTAGAGCTGATAATTATATAAACTTTAAAGGAAATAATATAATAACTTTTTATAAACAATTCTTTTCCTGTTAAAAACTATATATATTTGATACTCTAAAACACCATAAATACCACACCAAAACCTACAAAAACATTGAAAAAAACTACTCTTAGATTACGCCCTTTCGTATACATTTTAGTTTTATTTACAATCAGTTCGAACTGTTTTTCAAACACTTACACAGACACGATAAGTAATTCAAAAAAACTTTCTTTAACTAAAAGTAACAATTCAAAACCAAATTTTCTTCCAGAGAATAATTCCTTCAATTTCATTCAAAATTCTGAAAGTGAATTTACGAATGATTACCTAAGAAAGAATTTTCCTATTTCAGAACAAACTTCTGATGATTTACAGAAGGCAATGGCAACTTGTCTTAAAATAGATGAAAATGGTAATCTTACAGATAATCTTGAACCAAAGAATTTGTCGCAATTACCTTTGGGTATAAAAAAGACAATTGGCGGTATCCAATATCTATTGGGAATCAGTAATGCAAAATTTACACCTGAATATACCGAGTTAACAGCTTTTGTCAGAATCATTATTCCACAACATGACGCTGACGGAAAAGCGAAAGAATTATTTTTTGGTGCAAATAATATCAAGTTGTCCCATAAAGGAGGTTTGGTTGGAGATACCAATTTGGTTTTACTTGGTGATGTTCCTATTAAAATAAACGGCGAAAATCTATTATTGATTCTGAAGGGCGGAATGGATATGAAGACTGGAGCCGTTGAGAACAAAACTTATGTAACTATTGATTGTAATGGTTTTAAAGAACTTGGAATAACGGCTGATGTCCAGTTTTCAAGAAACATGCTAGAACCTGTTGACAATAATTATGTTGCCATTGCTTCTCCTGCCCTTGTTACTGGAAACTTTAAAACGATTGTTTCTAACTGGAATGATATTTTAATCGAAATATCATTGCCTAAATTTCAGTTAACATCTAAAAAAGGTTTTTGCTTTGAATTAAATAAAGCGGTAATCGATTTTAGTGATTTACGAAACTCTACAAATGTAAAATGGCCCCCCAATTACACTACGAAATATTTAGTCCCCGGAAATGAAAATCTGTGGCGTGGTCTTTATGTACAATCACTTAAAATAGTTTTACCCGAAGAGTTTAAGAAAAAAGAAAGCAAGGAAAGGATTCGCTTTGAAGCGACCGATTTATTGATCGACCGGATGGGTGTTTCCGGAACTTTTTCGGGAAGCAACTTAATTGGTATTGATGAAGGAGATGCTTCAGGATGGCAAATTTCTCTTGATACGGTTAGTATTACATTAGTCGCAAATTCAGTAACTGCTGCTAGTTTTGGCGGAGACATTCTTTTACCTCTTTCTGAAAAATCAGCAAATTGTAATGCCGGTATGCGATCTGAGCTTGCTTATAAAGCATTAATTGATCCGGTAAACAATGAATACCTTTTAAATGCGCAGGTTACAAACGGTATTTGCTTTCAAGCGTTTAAGGCAAATGCTATTATTGAAAAAAACTCTTATATAGAGCTCAAAGTAAAAGATGGTAAGTTTTTACCAAAAGCCGTTCTATACGGCACTTTATCTTTAAAAGCTAGTAACAAGCCAATTACTGCTGCAGAAGCGCAATCTGGTACAAATGCGCAAACCAAAGAAACGGTTGATTTTAAAGGAATCATATTCCAAAATTTAATGTTACAAACGGTATCTCCGTACTTAAGTGCTGATTATTTTGGATATAAAAATATTCAGGGCAAGGATCAAAGTGTTAGTAATTTCCCGGTAACGATTAATGAAATTGCTCTAATTACTACTCCCGAAAGTGCCAGTTTAA
The DNA here is from genome assembly GCF_020991455.1 of Flavobacterium sp. JAS. Lineage (GTDB taxonomy): Bacteria > Bacteroidota > Bacteroidia > Flavobacteriales > Flavobacteriaceae > Flavobacterium. The sequence goes on along the minus strand of NZ_JAJMOX010000003.1, from coordinate 301,278 downwards.
AGGTTGATATTGCCATTAATATGATGGAAAATCAATTTACCGGCCAAACTAAATTTTATGTGATTGGAAAATTTGGTAAGGATCAGGGAATCCAGAAATGGAAATATGACCACCTTAAATTTGAGCAAGTTTCTATTGGTGCCGACTTAGGCGGAATGAAATTAAAGGGGAGCATTACCATTATGGATAATGATCCTGTTTATGGAAAAGGCTTTAAAGGAATGCTAAGTTGCGATTTTACGGGAGGTATTAAAGTAGAAGCCAATGCCATTTTTGGATCTATCGATTTTAGATACTGGTATGTAGATGCCATGGTTGATGGTTTAAACATTCCCGCAGGAGCAATTACATTTAAAGGTTTTGGTGGTGGTGCTTATTATCATATGAAAAAAGACGGTTTCAGTAACCGATTTGCTGCTTCGGGATCTAATTACGTACCTGATATAGATTCTGGTCTTGGTGTAAAAGCCATGATTAAATTTGCCGGTACTGCTACTGCAGATGCATTTTGGGGAGGTGCTGGTTTCGAAATTGCCTTTAATGGTCATGGTGGTATTAACAGAATTAGTATTTATGGTGAAGGCCACGTAATGCAGACTTTTGAAATACCAGGCGCAGAAGAATTAACCGGCGCTTTAAAAGCAGTAACGGAAAATGAATCACTATTATCTAAAGCGGCATTAGAAGTTTTAAAAGTATCTGATTTATCTAAAGCGGCAAAAGACTTATACCCAAATACCGTGGAAACATCAATGGGAATTAATGCTTTTGCTGCGATCGAATATGATTTTAGATCAAAAACACTTCACGGTACATTCGATTTATATATTGACACTCCGGGTGGTTTTATAAAAGGCCGTGCATCAGGAAACAGAGCTGGTTGGGCAGTTTTACATTTTGCTCCAGACAAATGGTACATCCGTATGGGTACACCTACTGATCGTTTGGGAATAAAAATGGCTATTGGTTCTATCGAAGTCGAAGCCGGTGGTTATTTTATGCTTGGTGATGACATTCCTGCAAGTCCGCCACCGCCTGATATAGTTGCTCAATTGCTTGGTGTTAATGTTGCGGTTCTGGATTATATGCGTGATGAAAATAGTGTTGCATCTGGTAAAGGTTTTGCTTTTGGATCTGATTTTAGTATCAAAACAGGAGATTTAAGCTTTTTGATGTTTTATGCAAATTTCCAGGCTGGTTTTGGCTTTGATATTATGGTAAAAGATTATGGTGAAGCACAATGCAAAGGTTCTGGGCAAATTGGTATTAATGGCTGGTATGCAAATGGTCAATCGTATGCATATCTTCAAGGGGAACTTGGAATTAATATTAAATTGTTTTTTATAAGAAAGAAAATATCGATTATAAAAGGTGGAGGTGCCGTTTTACTTCAGGCAAAATTGCCAAATCCGGTTTGGATTCGAGGTTATATGGCCGGTTATTTTGATATTTTGGGCGGTGCAATAAAAGGCAGTTTCAGGTTTAAATTAGAATTTGGAAAAATGTGTGAATTCACAACGAATAATCCTCTTGAAGGTTTAAAATCGATTGCAGATATTACTCCTTCTGAAGGAACAAAAGATGTAAATGTTTTCACGGTACCACAAGTTGGTTTTAACATGCCAATTGATAAAAACTTTAAAATTGAAGGAGATAATGGTGTAAAAACATATCGTTTAAAACTGGAAGAATATACTATTAAAAAAGATGGAGTTCCGGTAATAGGAAGTTTAAGCTGGAATCAAACTAATGATTTAGTGAGTTTTAATTCTGTTGAAGTTTTACCACAAAATTCAAATTTAGTTTTAACCGTTAAGGTTAGTTTTCAAGAAAACATTAACGGAGCGTGGCAAACAATTTATGACCAGGGACAAGTTGCTATGGAAAGCGAAGTAAGAAACTTTACTACAGGAGCTGCTCCAAATAATATTCCGGTAACAAATATTGCTTACAGTTATCCTGTTTTTGAGCAAAAATATGTTTATCCAAACGAAAGTAAACAAGCATACGTTGTTTTAAAACAAGGACAATCTTATTTGTTTGAATTAAAACCGGGACAATCACAAAAGGCAATTTACAAAACAGGTGAAAAAACGATAAATTCTGCTATTACTTATAATGTTGGACTTAAAAAAGTAATTATTGATATGCCATCGCTTCAAACCCTTAAGCCATATAGCTTGTCTTTAATGACTTTAGAACCACAAACAGATGCTAATTCGAATTTGTCTCAAAATTATGAAAAACAAGATCTTGGTGACAATAATAGTGTAGAAATGAAAAGTAATTCGCTGAGTGAAACCGTGATTGGAGGTGATGGTACAGAAATGTTACAGTACAATTTTAATACTAGTCAGTACAATACGTTTCAGGAAAAAATGGCTGTAAAAAAACCAAAACAAACTTTGGTTGAGATTATTTATGCTGATGTGCATGCTTTACAATCACTAAATAGTTCATCAGAACCATTTGAGCTTCTTGAACTTATTGGAACCGATAAAAATCAAAATGCACCATTGATTAGTGCCGAAGCGATATTAGATGACGCATATTTTAAAGAGGAAATTTCTCCTTTAATCTATAGTGGATATCCATTAGAAAGTGATCTTACTTTTGACAGAAATACAGCTGTTTTGGGGATTCAGCCAGTTAAAGCAATTGAAGTAATGTCATGGTATCAGGATTATGCAATGAATATGCCTACTAATTTTATGCTTAAAGAATATTTACCTTTTAGATACAACCTACCATATTATTATAAAACAGATTTTGTTCAGCTGAGATATAAAATCGCGAACAAATACGTAAATACATTAAATCAGGCAATGATTGAAAAATATAATTATATCATTAATGGTCAGTTTCCATACATTAGAAAAGGAACTTATAATATTAAATTGAATTATACGCTACCGGGAGGACAAGCTGGTACAAGTTCAATTTTCACATACAACAAATCAAATTAGCATGAAATTTAAATTTTTAACTATCCTTTTTTTAATTGCAATTGTTAGCGGTCATGCACAGGTCGTTAGTAATAAGGATTCGATTATTACCGAAAAAAAAATAGAAATACAGGTTATAGCCAGAATTCAAAAAAATAAAATTTTATTGCGTTGGGCGGTAAACGATCCTCTTGCCTGGAAAAAATTAAACAAATATGGCTATTCATTAGAACGATATACAGTTACTAGAGATAATAAAACGCTTGAAAAACCTGAAAAATTAGTTCTCGCTCAAGTAATTAAACCGGAACCTCTTGAAGCGTGGGAAAAACTTATAGAAATTAATGACGAAGCTGCAATTGTAGCTCAGGCATTGTATGGAGAAGAGTTTGCCGTTAACGGAGCTGATAATTTACAATCCATTATTAATCTTTCTGAAGAGATGCAACAGCGATTTACTTTTGCTTTGTATACTGCCGATAAGGATTATCAGATTGCAAAAAAAGCTGGTTTGGGTTTTGAAGATTTATCTCCTAAACAAAATGAAAAATATATTTACCGAATAATTTCAAATGTGCCTGAAACCGAAATGGATATCGCATACGGTGGTGTATTTGTAAGTTTGAAAGAATATGAGCCTTTGCCAAAACCAATGGATTTTACTGCAAATTTTACTGATAGCAGTACAATGTTAAGTTGGAATTTTAAGATTCTTGCAAATGAATATGGTAGTTACTATATTGAACGTTCTACTGATAAAAAAATATTTAAGCGAATTACTGAAAAACCGTATACAAGTTTAAGCCAGCAAAACTCAAACAATAATCGAATTTTCTATATAGATTCGATCGCTAATAATGTTTCGTATAGTTATAGAATTCAAGGAATTTCGGCATTTGGAGAATTAGGCCCTTACTCTGAAATAGTGACTGGAAAGGGCAAAAAAGTACTGAAATTTGTGCCGCATCTTACTATTAAAGAGTTCAAAGACGATACTACTGTTAACTTAATTTGGGAATTTCCTGAAGAAGGTGACAGTGAAATATCTGGTTTTGAGCTTAATCGTTCTGACGAGGATGATAGCAAATACACAACTGTGGTTAAAAATATTTCGGTAAAATCACGAAGCGTAGTCTATAATAAATTATTGGGAACTAATTATTTTACACTAACCGCTATTGGTAAAAACGGCAACAACAGAACTTCGTTTCCTATGCTTGTTCAGCCCGTTGATTCAATTCCTCCATCAAAACCTGTTGGATTAAAAGGTGTGATAGATAGTTTGGGCGTTGTAAAATTAACCTGGACACATAATACCGAAAAAGATTTATTGGGATATAGAATTTACAAGGCAAACAACCCTGATGAAGAGTATAGCCAGGTGACAATAAGTCCGAGCGAACCCAATACATTTGAAGATAAAGTTGTTGTAAAAACATTAAATAGTAAAGTTTATTACAAAATTATTGCTGTCGATTACCGCTATAATATGTCTGATTTCTCAGAACCATTAATTCTAAAAAAAACAGATTTAATTCCCCCAGCATCGCCTGCCTTTACAAAATATGAGATAAAAGATAGTTCGATTTTTCTGGAATGGGCCAATAGTTCAAGTGATGATGTTGCAGTTCATCAGTTATATCGCAAGGAAGACGATCAGAAAGATTGGAGCTTAGTTTTTGAAACTAAAAACAAAGAAGAAAAATTTCAGGACAAAAATGTAAAAGATGGCTCTCTTTATAAATATACCATTTTTGCAAAAGATGAAAGTAATCTTGTTTCTAATCCTTCGCCGGGAGTTAATCTACTTGTTCCTAAATATTCTGTTATGCCATCTGTGAAAGGATTTTTTGCGCAGGCAAACAAAACGACCAATACGATTGATTTGTCTTGGGAATATTCTAATAATGAAGTGGATAGTTTTGAAATTTATAAGGCCTCTGATAAAGATGCATTGCAACTAATTCAAATTGTAGTTGGAAAAATAAAACGTTTATCTGACCCAACTATAACCATAAATACTACTTATAAATACGGAATTAGAGCTGTATATAAAGATGGCAGAACATCTCAAATGGATTTTTACACAATTAAATTTTAGGCTATGAGAAAAAACTACATTATATTTTTCCTTTTTTCGTGGATAAGTTTTTACGGACAAACTTATAATTTTAACATAACTAGTGGTATTCAATGTAACATATGCCAGGAAGAAGGAGCTCCTCCCGGCGGCCCCACATATAATTCATTTACAGCTGCTAATTATTATTATTTAATTAAATACAACAATACAACTATTGCTACCGAGAACACTAACTATGTATCTTATACGAATTCAGTTCCTCGCTACTCTGTCGCAATACCTAATGGGAGTTTAGTTACCGTAACTATGACCTCTAAAGGTAGTGTGCACTATGACACTACCTCAGGACCTTGTAATACAACTGATCCACCAAAAACAATGAGTTTAAAAGATCTGATTATTAATGGATCAGTAGGTTTTCAAAATTATCCTTGTGGACTTAGTGCCAATATTAATTCTTTTAAACCAAATATAACTATAAAAAATGTAGATCCTTTGGATCCAAATACTGTATGCGCAGGAGCTACAGTGAGTTTAAATGCCTTTTCAACAAATGATAATGGACGGTTTCCTGATGAGGCATATCATTGGCAGTATTCACTTGATAATAATAATTGGACAGATTTCCCCGCAACAATTACAAATAATACTCCCGCTCCAATATTTTCAATGCAACAATTGTTAGGTACTTCACATGCAGATTATTTTGATACGTTAATCTATTTTAGAACAGGTTATACAGTCAGGTCATTTTCTAATGTTTTATCTATTAAATATTCTTCTTGTGCACCTGTAATAAATGCCATCACTTACGTGGGTCCAAAGTGTTCTGGAGATAAAATTCAAAAAGTTGACATTACTTTTGACAGAGCATTAAAAAACGACGAAGGTTTGTATTTAATTGCAATGGTAAACGTTCAAAGTGGTGCAATCCGAAATCAGAGAAGTAATATCGAAATAACAGACTTCATCAGCTCAAATGTTTATTCGTACACCAACCTTGAAAACGACTTAGAACCAGGGCAAACGTACAAAATAGTTTATCAGGCAAAAATTAACAATCCGGCAGATCCTACTAAACCTTTCGTAAGGGGTACTATGGATTCTCCAGTTTCAACGAACTTTACCTATACTCCTCCTACTCCGATAAAGTTTGATATAACGGATAAAAAAAATCCTTCATGTGTTGGCGGAAATGATGGTTTTGTCGAAATAACGGTTACAAGCGGTACAGCACCATATAATTTTTATTTAGATGAACAACCCGTAACTGCAAATTATAATTCTGGCAATGGTAAATATTACATCTATGACTTAAAAGACAAGACTTTTAATGTCAAGGTTACAGACAAATTTAACTGTATCGATAAAACAGCAAACGATAGTCTATGAAAAAACTTTACATATTATTTTTCATTTTATATTTTGGAACTAACATGATTTGGTCTCAAACCGAATATGGCTTGCTTTTTATTTCTGACATCGACGCCAGAGAAGAGCAAGAACAAACTGTTGGGATACATCAAATTCAATTTGATAATGATATGTTAGCTTTTTATCCTAATTCTTATTTTACTCCAATACAAGCTCAGGAAGATTTTTTTTATGTTTCGCCAAACTTAACTACAAGAAAGATTTATTTTAATTTTAATAGTGATCATAGAGGCTGCTTTATTACTGAAAATCCTGTTTTTGATATTGATCTTCAAAATAACAGCAATAATGGTAGCGAGGTATATTTTACGGGATGCTTTGCTACGACAGTTCCTTATCTTATTCATCTTTTTCAGCCAACTAACGCAAAAAATTGTGTCGAGCAACTAATTGATTTGCACCACGGCTGGAACTGGCAATATAGTTACAATGGAATAAACTGGAGTGATTTCCCAAGTGAATATCAAGACCAAAGAAGTATTTCATTTAAAATAAAAGAATTAACCGGTTATGAAGATAAAACAAAAATTTTTTTCCGAACAGGTTATAAAACAAAATTTACAAATACAGTAACTTATGATATTATACCTTGTTCGCCTAATTTAGTAGGGGAACCTTTAAAAGTGAATACTCTTTGCAGTTACAGTAATGATGGTAAGGTAACTTTTACTTTTGACAGAGACATTGCCAACAATGAACGTTTTAGTCTTAATATTTTTGACATTACTATTCCTACTAAGCCAAGACTTGTAGACGAAATTAATATTTATAGCACAGGATTTCCAGATCGAAAATTTACTTATTCTGGCTTAGCAAAAGGAGACTATTTTTTAAGATATCAAACATTTATTGGTGCACAGGAAACAAGTACCGCAGATAGTCCTCCTTTTACGATTTCTAATCCTTCTGTTTTTAGTTTTCGGGCTTTAGAAAGTGCTCCAAACTGTCATGATGACTTCGGAACAATAAATATAATACCATCTGACGGAACACCTCCATACTATTATAAAATAAATACAGATCCTGAAATTGAATTTACAACGGCAATTACAATTCAAAAAAAATCAGGCGATTATTCAATTAAAGTAAGAGATTCTAAAAATTGCATTGATACAACTGCAAATAACTAAAATATGAAAAAAATTATACTTTTATTATTACTGATTACTGTTACAATTAGTTATTCTCAAACAGGTATCAGAAAAGTGACTATTTCAAATCCACCAGCTTTTAGTGCGATCACGGCAAACATCACAAATGTTACCGGATCTGGATTATCTGACGGAACGATTACTTTAAATGCGATTTCCGGAGGAACACCATCATCACCTGGTGCATATAACATTGCATGGACATATTTAACAAATCCAGCTGAAACTGTAAATACCACCCAATTAAAAGCAGGAACATACAGAGTTAGAGTAACTGATTCTAAAGGTTGTTTTGTAGAAAAAGACTTTGTTGTAAATCAGCCAGATCTAATTGAAGTTGCGATTGATGAACCAACTGTAATTTCTTGTTTTGGAGGAAATGGAAGCTTAACAGCAAAAGCGAAAGGTGGTTTTCCGTATGGTGGAACCCCAACTTATACATACAACTGGTTTAAATGCGATAATATAAATGGTGATAATCCCTTAGCTGTTAATAACACAGGAGCGCAATTACTCAATGTAAAAGCAGGGTTTTATATGGTAAATGTGATTGATAACCAAAACATGACCAAAATCACAACAGATATTGAGGAGTTAAAACAAAATCCTAAAATTCAAGTTATTGAAGTCGTTACTCCTGTTAGCTGTCGAGAAGCTGAAACAGGTTCAATCAAACTTACACCATCTGGAGGTGCACCAGGCACAACATATTCAATAGCTTGGAATGACGACTCCACAATAAAATCATTTGAACGTACAGGTTTAACAGCAGGAACTTATAGATATACTATTACTGATAATCTGGTAGTGGGATGTTCTACAGCCACAGTAGCTGTTACAATTAATCAGCCTGCAGTTGATCTTAGCGTGACCTACACCTCTATCCAACCAACACTAACAAACAATAATGGCGAAATCACACTAAATGTAACAGGCGGAATTCTTCCAGGTGGAGTTAATAGTTACACTTACGCATGGTCAAAAGTTGGTGATACTTCATTCCAATCGCAAGATGTAAGCCAAAGAACTGATTTAGGAAATGGCACCTATAATATCACAGTTATTTCATCTTCAGGATGTATCTTGTCACCTTCTATTTCTATAACATTAGAGGCTTTGAACATAAAGAGCTATACACAACAAAATATTAAATGTTTTGGTGCTGAAACAGGTTCATTAACTGTAGAAGTAAGTGGAGGAACAAATAATTTAACAGGTTATCATTACAAATGGTTTAAAAACGACATAGAAATTACCGGAGAAGAAACTAAAGCAATAACAGCACTTGCGGCAGGAACTTATCGTGTAGAAGTAAACGATGATCTTACAACAATTAATAAAACCTACATTATTACAACCGAGCCTTCAGCACCACTCTCAGCAACCCATACTTTTACAGATGTAGTTTGTTTCGGAGAAAATAACGGAGCAATAACGCTAAACATTAAAGGAGGAATGATTCCGTACACTGTTGTTTGGAAAGATGTACTTACCGGAGATACTGTTAGTGACCCGACAAAACTAAAATTGGGAACATATTCTTATGTTATTACTGATGCTAACTTGTGTACATTTCCAAGTCCGCAGAATATTGTAATAAATCAGAAAAGTGCAATAGCAATATCAAATATTACGCAAAAACAACCTACATTATTTACCACAACCGATGGTGAAATCACGATCAATGCAACTGGAGGAACAAATAATTATACTTATATTTTAAAGAAAAATAATGTTATCACTGAATATCCAGCAAGTCCCATAACAGGACTAGGAGAAGGTGTTTATGAAGTATCAGTAAAAGATAGTAATAATTGTACCACAGCTGTTCAGACAATTACTCTAAAAGCTTTAGCCGTTGTGTTTGTAAATAAAGTCGATGTAACTTGTAACAGCGCAAATACCGGAAGTATTGAAGTACTTGCCAGCGGAGGTACACCAATAATTCCTAATCAATATACATATAAATGGTCTTACAAAGAAAAAGCAGTAGATACTTATACTGTATTAACTGGAAAAATAACGAATAAAATCGAAAATTTATATGCCGGATTTTATAAAATACTTGTAACCGATAATGTAAATATTTCAAGAGAACTGGAAATTGCAGAACTGACTGAAAGACCTGCCATAACATATACTTTCACAAAAACAGAAGTGAATTGCTATAATGGAAGCGATGGAACTATTACATTAAATATTCAGGGAGGAACAGGAAATTACCATGTTGTTTGGAATGATGGCATTACCACAAAAGACAGAACAGGAATTCCTATGGGTGATTATTCATTCTCTATAACAGATGATAACGGATGTTCATATTCATCAACTCCAATACCAGTTAAAATTACGCAGCCATTAAAACCATTACTTATAGCATCTTCAAATAAAGTTGAAGCAACTGGTTATGGCTTAAAAAATGGTAGTATTGATATCGTGGTTTCTGACGGAACATTTCCTTACACTTATCAATGGTACCAAGGAGCGGCCAAAACCTTAATGACAGGTAAAACAAATCCTTTATTAAACGGAATTGGCACAGACACTTACACTGTCATTGTTACAGATATAAACGGATGTACAACAGAAGCAACTTATACGATCCTTCAGCCGAATAAACTTTTAATCACCGCAATAAATGAAACCGAATCAATAAAATGTTTTGGATACAAAGAAGCCGTTTTAAAAGCAACAATTACCGGTGGAGCACCAATTGGAGTTTTGGATGCTACTAAAAATTATATTTACAGATGGTACAATGAACTTGATCCTTTGGTAACAGTTTCAACAAATAATCCAACTGAAGTATTACTTGCAGGAAACTATTTCTTAGAAGTTTCTGACGGTTTTGGAAATAGTTTTACTTCAAATAAAGTAACGATAAACGAACCTACTCCAGTAAAAATAAGTTTTACCCAAACAGATGTTTCATGTAAAAATGGTCATGACGGAAAAATTGAAATTACTACAACTGGAGGTACCGGATTGCATACCATTTCGTGGAGTGTGCCTTCTGGAGCAAATCCTAATGTGATCGATAATTTATACGCAGGAAATTATTCTGTAACCGTAAGAGATGAGAATAACTGTTTTGATACTCAGAATTTTATTATAACAGAGCCTGAAATTTTAGCCATTAAAAGTGTCGTAAAAACGCCGCCATCAGCTTTAGGTGTAGATGATGCAAGTATTGCTGTAACGGTTCAGGGTGGAACTCCAAATTATAATTTTAATTGGCTTGACCAAAACAAAAATGTAATCTTTACTGATAACAATCAAAACTCAAATACGAGTATTTATAATATTTATGCCGGTCAGTATTTTATTTCTATTACCGATGCAAAAGGCTGTACAATTATAGAAAGAGATTTAGATAAAGTTGATCCGTTGTTTATTGATTTGGTTCAGATCAATACGGTACAATGCTTTGATGATGCTACAGCGAGTATAAAAGCGCTTACTTCTGGCGGACTTCCAGGCTATTATTATAAATGGTATAATGTAAATAATCCTGCAATTGTTGTGGGAACAACCGAAACATTAACAAATGCAAAAGCAGGAACCTATTATGTTGTTGCAACAGATTCTTTTGATAAATCTATTCAAAGTAAAAATATTACAATCACAGAACCAACTGCTTTAACCAATACGCTTTCTTCAGAATATGTTCGTTGTGGGAATTTAAATGACTGGACAATAACTTCGGCAGTTTTAGGAGGTACTTTGCCTTATACTTATTTATGGAATACGGGAGCAAAAACGCCAAATTTAATAGACGTTATTCCTGGAAATTATTCTTTAATTGTAACAGATAAAAACAGCTGTACCATAACCAAAAACATAACTGTTACAGCTCCTGCTCATTTAGATGCTGCCGAAAAAATAAAAATACCAACTTGTTATGAAGGTTCTGATGCAACTATTGTAGTTACGCCAATTGCTGGTACTGCACCTTATAAATATTTATGGAATACCGGCGAGACAACAAACATCTTAAATAATGCAGCAGCAGGAGAATATTCGGTTGAAATTACAGATGCCAGAGGTTGTATCATTTTAAGAAATTACACAATTATAAATCCTCCAAAAGATATTATTAATTTAGGTGAAGACGTAACCTTGTGTTTTGATCAGACTTTAACAGTCAATGCGGCTATTGACGATGATAAAGCTACTTATTCCTGGACATCTGACAAAGGATTTACAAGCAATAAAGCACTAATTACGGTTTCTGAACCTGCAAATTATACAGTTGTAGTTACAAATAAATTAGGCTGTAAGGCAACAGACACTATTAAAATATCGAGTCAGCAAACTGCGATTAGTGCCGAATTTGCGGTTTCAAGTCAGGTATTCAAAAACGAAAAAATCATAATTGTTGATATTAGTAATCCTGCCCCTGACACTGTAGAATGGGTAATTCCAGCTGATGCAACTATCGTTTCTAAAGATAAAGATTATGCCGAAATTAGTTTTAGTAAAGCCGGAGAATATGATATTACTCTAAACACTACTAAAGGAAATTGTACGGCTTCTCAAACAAAAACTGTTTTAGTTACTGAAGGTGAATACCAGGAAAACAATCCGGAAGAAACAACGAAAAATTTCGATTTAAAGATTTATCCAAATCCGTCATCAGGAAATTTCACGGTAGATGTAACACTCGATAAAGTTATGCCTGCAAACGTAAAAGTATATAGTTTGAATAACAATCTTCTTATAGATTCTAAAACTGATAATGGTAAATCAAATTATCTGTTCAACTTTAGTTTAAACGGACTCCCATCAGGAATATATTTTGTTCTTTTTGAGTCACAACAAGGAAGTAAATTGAGAAAAATCATTATTCAATAATACTTAATTATAAAATATCAATTCAAACAATAATGAAAATCCGAAAACAAAACTGATTTTCATAGAAGATAAATAATGATTTTAAATAAACTAAAATTTAGTATAATACTGTTTCTCATTAGTACATTAAGTTTTTCGCAAAACTTTAATGTACAGGAATTAGGAAAAGCAAAATTGATAAATGTATCCGGAGGAGTTTCTGCCAACAGCGTATTCTACTCCGGAAATGCAGCCAGAGATCCTTTCAGCTATTTTTTAAATGGAAACGTTAATTTCAACGTGGCCGGACTGTACAATATTCCTTTTTCATTCTCCTATACCAATCAAAAATTTGGATACGGAAAGCCTGTTTTAATGAATCGCTTAAGTATTCATCCATCTTATAAATGGGCAACTGCGCATATTGGAGACGTGAGCATGACTTTTTCGCCTTATACTTTGGCCGGACATCAATTTACCGGTTTTGGTGTGGATTTAACGCCACAGGGAAAATTCAAAATAAGTGCCATGTACGGGAGATTATTAAAAAGCAGCGAATACAACAATGCTTATCCGGATATTCTTCCAACTTATAAAAGATTTGGTTACGGATTTAAAACAAACTATGCATTAGAAAAAATCACTCTTGGATTAACTTTCTTTAAAGCAAAAGACGTCATTAATTCTATATCAAATCCTGTACCTTTTGAATTGGGAGTTTCTCCAAAAGAAAATGCTGCAATAAGTTTGGAAACATCTTTCAAACTGTTTGATAAATTACTGGTTTCTACTGAAATTGCAAACAGCAGTATTACCGAAGATACCAGAACAGCAGACGGAACTAAAGCAAAAGGAGTTGCTGCATTGTTCTTGAGTCCAAACAATACAACGGCAAGTTACAATGCTTTTAAAGGTCAGTTGGTTTACCCGGCCGGAAAAGGTACTCTTGGTTTAGGATATGAAAGAATCGACCCAAATTACAGAACATTAGGAGGTTATTATTTTAATAATGATTTAGAGAATATTACGGTAAATGCAACAGAAACTTTATATAAAGACAAAGTTTCTGTTTCGGTAAATCTTGGACTTCAAAAAGACAATTTAGACAAGCAGAAAGAAAGTCAGATGAAACGTTTAGTATCTGCTTTAACAATTGATTATCGTGCTAATGACAAATTAAATTTCAATGTAAATTATTCCAATTTCCAATCTTATACAAATAGTCGTAATCAATTTGATTATATCAATCAGGTTTCTAATTACGATTATCTCGATACTTTAAACTTTAGACAGGTCAATCAAAATGTGACTCTTGCAGTAAATTATTTATTGAGGAACGAGAAAACAATAAAAAAATCGATCAATGCTAATTTTTCAATGCAGGATGCCGTAAATCAACAGCAAGGAAGAACAATTGAAGGCGGTGCAACTACTTATTATAATTCAGGGCTTTCCTACAGCATTGGTTATCCTATGAAAGATTTAAACTTGATTGCATCGATAAACAATACTTACGGAAAAACAGATTCTGGTAAAAACCTTATTATTGGGCCAACAATTGGTGCAACAAAATTATTTTTTGATAAAAAATTCACTACTTCTGCCTCAACGAGTTATAATACAAGTTATAACGATGGTGTAAAGCAAAATGATATTTTTAATTTCAGAGTAAACGCATCTTACATCTATCAGCAGAAACATAATTTTAGTGCCGGAATTATATCATTATTCAGCAATTCTCAAACTCGAAAAAATAATGATCTAACAGCAACACTTACTTATACCTACTCTTTTGATAAAATAAAACTGCGCCCGAAAAGAGAACCAAAAACGGAAGATGAAACAGTTCAAAAATTAGAACCAATTCTAAAAATAAACCTCAACGGAAAAACTTTCGAAGGGACACGTGATGAAATCAGCGCGCAATTAAAAGAAATGCAGCTTGCTTTACAGCCATTACCAGCAGAAGAAACCATCAAATTAGAAGAATTATTAAATGCCACAACTCTTGCCAAAGAAGAGAAAGAGTTTAAGGAAAAGGCTTTGGACTATCTGGAAGCTTATTTTACTGAAGCTGAAACTTTAGAAAAATACAATGATTATTTCGCAGAATCGGTACAGAAACTTGAAAAAGACATGATCCATAAAGACGAGAGTCTTGAAAACGATTATTCAGTTGCAATTGGAAGAGTAAACAATCACGCTTTGCATAATGTAAACAATCCTGATACCAATACATCAAGTTACAAATCGTACATGAAATTGGCTGAAAGAGCCGAAAACAGTCGTAAGCAATTGGTAAATCACAGATGGATGTTAAAGGAAATTGGAGCTTTAGCAAAAGTACCAGCAGCCCAAATACAGCAAAATCAGTATGCAGCCGATTTTACTAAGCAAGAAATTGGCGAAGCTTTTCAACTAATCAATAGTAAAAAAGCATCAACAGAAATTGCCGATGCAATAGAACTAAAAATGATTCCATTCTATCATGAACTTGCTGTAAAAAACGCTGCAAATGATGAAATCGAATTAAAGTATATTCAAAAATAAAGACGTAAAAATAAGATACCAGCTCAAATAATGGATAAATCTCAATTACCCAAAATGATAAAAAAACTACACTTGTACCTGTTATTGTTATGTTCGCTTGCAGGAGGATTAGGAGGTTATGCACAAACCTTTCCGATAAGGATAACAACACAGCTAACACAGCCCTCACCTATTTATTTAAGTAATTATGCAGATGCTAATACTATAAACAGTCCAATAAAAATACAATTGGTGCTGAACGATTTGACTATTTCGAATCGTCAGGTGAGATTGAAAATATATTTTCAGGGCAACGGAATCGCGTTTAACACAAACGACTTTGTCGCAGGTGCAAAACCTTTATACCTTGAAGGAGGATTTCCGTTACAGTTAACAAATGTCGATTTAGCGCCTTATTTTGAGTATCAAAATTTATTAGGTCTTACGCCAAACCAATATGCACAGCCTTTACCGGAAGGTCTTTATAATATTTATGTTGAGGTTTACGACTTTGCAACTGGCAAAAAACTATCTAATAAAACGGGTTCTTCAACGATTATTTTCCAGAATGAACCGCCATTTTTAAATCTGCCTTTGAATAATACTTCAATTATGCAGCAAAACATTCAGAATATTATTTTTGGATGGACACCAAGAAGTATAAATGTCAGCAATGTTGAGTATGAATTTTCATTAGTCGAAATCTGGGATAAATATACGCCTGTACAAAATGCATTTGCCTATTCACCGCCTTTATATACAACTACTACCAGAACAACTTCTCTTCAATATGGCATAAACGAACCACAGCTTATTCCAGGTAAAAAATATGCATGGCGAGTAAAAGCAAAAGCACTACTTGGCGCCGAAGAAATTGGAGTTTTTAAAAATAATGGTTACAGCGAAATTTACTCTTTTACCTACGAAGTATTTTGTACAGCGCCATTAGCAATTAATACAGAAGGAATAAGCGAAAATCAGGCAAAAATTACCTGGAGCGGCAGTATTGATAACTTCGATTATCAGGTAAAATACAGAGAGAAAAATGCCGGATCAGAATGGTATGATCTTGTAACGCCAAGAGAAAATGTTACAATCAGTAATTTAAAACCAAAAACTACTTACGAATATACCGTTGGAGCATCTTGCGATGTTGGTAAATACACTCATAGCACTGTAAAAGAATTTACAACTCTTGTGAGAGACGAAATTGCTTTTCAGGGTTGTGGTATAAAACCAGATCCGGCTGATTTAGCCAATAAAAAACCATTACCGGAACTTTTCCCGAATGACGTTATTGCTGCAGGAGATTTTCCTATTGTGGTTATACATTCAACCGGAAGTAACGGAACTTTTTCAGGAGATGGTTATGTAACACTTCCTTTTCTTGAAAAATTCAGAAAACTAATCGATGCTGCCGATGCCTTAGGAGGAGATAAAATCAATATTGGACAATTCTCACGTATTAGAATTACGTTTAACAACATTGGTCTAAATACCGATTTCAAATTGATTTCTGGGGAGATTATTGCTTCTTATGACCCGAATTGGAGTGGTATCGGAGATCTTGATGGTGTTGTAAATGACGTATTTGGAGATGCCGGTAATGTGGTTAATCAACAAGTTGATTTTCCTGTAAAATCAGTTATTAAAAATGAGGATGGCACTATAACAATCGTAGGTCCTGATAATGTCAAAACTACACTTCCGAAAACAGTAAATGACATTGTAATAACAGATAAAGATGGAAAACAGTTTGCTGTTCCGGCGAATGCTCCTGCAGGGGATATTAAACAGACTGGACAACTGGCTCCAGGTGGAATACCAACCCCTAAGAACACTAATGGAATGGGATCCAGCGGTGATGTTGCCCAGATTTCATCTGAAGATGTTACTGTAGTCTTTTCTAAAGGAAACGGATTATATGCTTTTGATACTGCTCCAACAAAAGAAAATGGACAATTAAACAAAACCTACACAACTATTCCTCAAAAAAGCGGAGGTACATACAATGTCAATTACAAGGCAATCTCTGACAGTCCTAATAAAATAGATGTTATAACTGCAACTGCGGTATTCAAAAACGGAAAAACGAAAAAAGATCTTGTTTTTAAAACTCAAAATGGTACTGCTATAGACAGTACACAAATTGTCTGGAAAGACAATGTTGCAACATTGACGTTGAAAAAGACTTTAGATTTTGCAAAAGAAACTCTTATAGCCACTGTAAGACCAGCAGCACCAAAAGATCCGAAAGAAGCAGCTGGAAAATATGATATTGCCGGGGCTATAGATTTATGGCATTTGACAAACAAAAAGGTAAATGTCACTTTAGTAAGCGTGAATAATGCTACTTTACCAGTAAATGCTCAAAAAGAATTAAACGCAATTTACGAACCTGCAGGAATTTCTTTTGAAGTAAATACAAAAAATATAAGTTTAGAAAATACTTGGGGACCAAGTATAGAAACCAGTGAAAGTGATTTACTTAACACCTACACTGGAAAACAGCAAAAAATAACGGAAAACTTAAAACAGCAGTTAGGTTCAAATTACAAAAAAGACACCTATTACATTATTTATACAGGCTCTCCATCTGATAAATCAAACATTCTAGGCTTCATGCCTTTAAAACGTCAATATGGCTTTATTTTCAATAGTACTAATACTGTTAGAACATTAGCACACGAATTAGGTCATGGTGTTTTTGGTTTGAAGCATCCTTTTACAGAATACAATACCACTACCACAACTGATCTATTAATGGATTATGGAACCGGTGTTCAATTAAGTCACAACGACTGGCAAGTTCTTCATGCTCCTGGATTACAGTTGTATCCCTTTATTCAAGGGGATAGTGATGGAGAATATAAAGCATGGTCAAAACTTATAGGTACCATCGTACAAAATATACCAGGCTATGAAAATCAAATAAAATCTTTTGTAAGTCTTACAGGAGAAACTATAAGCTTACCTAAAGATGCTCGAGATTTTGGCTTTATAAATGGCTATTTAGTTGGCTTTACTATTGGTGAAGAAAGATGGTCCGGATTTGTCACTAAACCTGATGACAAAATCTTCAAAGGATATTATAAAGATGCAATAGAAAGTGCAAATGGTTATGACTTTACGGGTAAAGTACCGTACTCAATGAAAAGCGAAAGTAATCAAGTTTTCTTTACGCAAAATGGTAACTCTGATTGTTCTTCATACACAGTTTATTCTGGAATATTAAAAAATAGTGCAATTATAGATGGAGGTATTGATAAAGAAAATATTTATGCTTCAAAAAATATAAATCAACTAGCAGGACTAACTGAAATAAAATTAGAAGCTACAATTAATGACAAAATAAATTGTCTAAAAGGAAGAGCCCAAGAATTTTACAAATTTGTATTAGAACACTATCAATCAAATAATATAACAATTACCGAAACAGAAAAAGATGAATTGGCAGATTATATTTTAGCATACAAAAATGTGTTTATAGATAAACTGGATGGAGATGCAAATTCTATTGAATTAAAGCAGGTTATTAATTTCAGAGAAATGTTAAAATATGGTCATAAAGATTTAATAGCAAAGCTTAAAGGTGTTTCCGGATCAAATCTTAATGATGTTACTTTGGTAATAAATTTAGAAGATTATAAAAGAATTAAGGATGAATATCTTTTATATAAATATATTACTGAGGAATTTGATACTGATTGTACAATTGCTGAAAATTTAAGGCAAAAAATTCAAAAAGATGGCAATGAAATAAAACTTGATTTTGAACTTCTAGAAGCTTTAGGTAAAGATACTTATGAATTAATTAGTGGTAATGAAGCTATTGAATTATTAAGTTGTTTGTTAAAAAATCTAAAAATACCTGAAAGCTATTATAATCCAAACCGAATTGATAATGTTCAAAATAAAGTTTTTGATTATTTATTTGAAAGAGCAGGAGTTAAGCCAGAAAGTTTAGCAGCATTAATTCCTAAAGATTTCTATAATTATCCTAATGCATGTGGTTGCGGAATATGGAATTCTATAGTAGATCTAGCATTAGGAATTACCACTTTAGCTGATGGTTTGACATCCAATCCTGCAGACATTAATAAATTTTTAAGTGAAACATACAATGGTTTATCAAAGGAAAATGCTTTTTCTTCTATAGGAAAAGATTTATGGACAACTTTAAAAGAACACCATGGTTACGTGGATGGATACGGGCTTGATGGATACCAAACAACATACGCAACATGTTACGATGTAGTTTTTGTATTATCTTTTTATATTGGAGTTGGAGAAATAAAGGCACTTTCAACAGCTGGAGAACTTTCAGATGTAGCAAAAATTATTGCAAATGTTATTAAATCAGCACCATCAAGAACAGTAGCAACAATAACAGCACTTAAAAATGTTATTCCTGCTATGGCTAAATTTGGTAATAATATTACCCGAAAGATTGTTTTAGGAATTATAGAAAGAGTTCCTGAAGATGTTTTAAAAGTTCTGCCTGATGGAGCCAAAATAAGAATTATAAATGCACATTTAAACAAAAATATTTTAGAATTTTCAAAAGAGGGCTTAAAAATAATAGCTCCAATTGGATCTGGATCAAATCAAGTAAATCATATTCTTTATGAGTCAAACGAAGTAATTACTGATATGATTTCAGGAAAAACCGGAATCCTAAAAATAGGAAAAGATGACGCAGGAAATATAGTTGCCTGGATATTCTCTTCAAATACAGAAACCGGAATTTTAACTCGAATCGAAAATTTAGGATATAAAAACCTAGCCGATGAAATAACTAAACTAACACCAGACTTAAAATCTAAATTTTTAAGTGATTTTGAAGTTGCAACGTCAACCGTATTTAAGTCATTGAATGATGATATTGAATTATTTGAAGTTTGGAAAAAATGGAATAATAAAGGTATAAAATCAATTGACGACTTAGGTGCTTTTAAAAAGGTGTGGAAATTAAAAGTAAGAAACGTTACATTTGAAGAATTCTATATTAAAACAGCTTCACAAATAAAGAATGCAAATGGAAATAAATTTGCTCCTGAAATTTATGAGGCATGGACAAAAGGTAAAGGGCATGAAAATGATTTAAAAACCGTATATAGAAAATTTGGCCTAGATCCTGCTAAAGAATATCCACCATGTGAAGGAGTATGGGGAGTTGATAAAAGAAAAGCTCCTTCAATTGATGAAATTTTTGACAGGTTTCAAACAAGAGAAGGTTTAGGTGGTGGTTATGCTGGCGTCGTTCCTCCTAATTCAAGCTATACTATTTCTTCACGTGCTTTAATGGAAAATTATTCCGTATTAGTTGAAGAAGGTAAAGAGTATTTTTATTATAAATATAGAATGAAATCTATACCTTCGGATTTGATATTTGAATATGGAGAAGCAATTCCTTGGTTTGATGAATTAGGTGGTGCAATACAGGTAAAAACATCCAATTCATTTCAAAATCTTTCCAAAGAAATAGAAATCTTGGAAACATGGAAAATGAAAGATGGTGCTTGGGAACAAATTACTGGAACATTAGGCTCTCTTGTCAAAAATGGTAATAAAATTGAGTATACAAATCCCGCAGGAAAATTACTCAAATGGTCTGAACAAGGAGTCAAAGATATTGATCAAGCAATTGAAGCAACAAAAAAATTGGATATTTTAGATCCAAATAATATTGGCCGTATCACAGAGGGGAAAGTTGGTGAATTTGTAAAGACCAAAAAAACTTTAACTGGATTTGGTCAAAAAATAAATCCTAATATAACAGATTTTGATGTTGCGACATTAGATGAAATAATAGAAGTAAAAGCTACTTTTAATTCAGTTAAGGAAGATCAATTTACAAAGTTATTAGATAAATCAGCAGACAACTTTTGTAATCCTAACCAGAAAAAAATAATTCTTTATGTTGATAAATCGTTAAAAGAGGCTACAGATGCTCAAGTTAGAATGATTGATAGAATTAAATCGCAAGGAGTTATCTTTGTCAACTCTTTAGAAGAACTTGAAAAAATTTTAAAATAATGGGAACATATGCACATATTATTAAAAATTGGGAAAAACATAATCCTGAAAAAGTTTTTATGGATGCCGCAAATATTTGTTACAATATAAATGCTATGTTTTATTTTCATAATTACAAAACATTTTACAGTGATGGAAAACTAAAACATACATATGTAGGCATAATAGATGATAAGGTTTCAGTATCAGAGAATAATAACAATCAATTTATATTCAATATACAAGGAGTTAATAAAGAAGATATTGATATTGGACTAGATAAAGATTTAGATTATTTAATTCCTAATAAGAAATTATGTAGTCTCGCCTACATTGAAAAAGTAAGAGATGAAAATACAGAATTAATTTTTCGTTTTGCATATGAATATTTAAAATTAAATCCTGATGAATATTTTTGGTTTGAATGGGATTATGCTTTTAGTTGGGACGATATGGTAAAATTAAGAAAACGCCCATTCAATAAAAATTGGTGTTTTATAAATCCAAATAACCTTTAATTCTATATTTGAATTAAAGAAAATATACATAAAACATGATATACATTTTTTTCGATGGTTTAAAATCACATCAAGTAATCAACCAATATGATGATTGGTTAAGTTCTACAGACTATTCTATTTGGAGTAATTCATATATAGAAGTTCAAAATAAAAGAATTTATATTATAAAAGAAAATGTAAAAGTATTATCCACTTTTAGATATTTTGATAAAATAGAACTTGAGTTATTAGCAAAAAAATATAATGTCAAAGTAAAAGAGGAAGAAGGTATTTATTATGCTTATACTGATGATCATAGTTCAAGACAATTTGAAATTTCTGAAAATAACGAATTAGTTGTCATCTATTGTATAGAAGGCGGAAATATGCCCGAAAGTATTTTTATTTATGGCGTTTTTGAAAAATAGATTGTCCATTTTATGTCAACTTATTTTAGAACCAGACAATGTAAAACCAAAAGCCTTCTGAAATTCAGAAGGCTTTTTTACTATTACAATACCTGATATTACTCTTACAAAATATTCTTTGTCACGATCAAATCTCCCTACTCCCCTTTTTATCAACATAATTAACTCCCAATCCACCTAACCTATAAATTTTACTCATCTTTTCGCTGTCTATAATTATATCTTGATGAAGAACATTCCCTTTCAATGATTGTATATTAAAAGGTATCATTTTAGAATGATAATAATCGTTGCTGTTAACAGTAATCATTAACGTTTTACTATTTTTTAAAACATTTAACGGAATAGAAAACTCTCCCGTTTTGGGATTCATCATAAACGGAGTTGGTGAATTATTAATGGTAAGAGTCAGGTTTGGATATGTTCTGTCAGCCAAAGGTTTATGGGTTCTGGCATCTAATAATTTCCCTTTAATTATTATCGAAATTTCCTCTTCTATAGTTTGACTAAAAGCAACTTTACCAAGAATATGTGTAGTTGGCTTTTGGATGCTTATTTCAGTTTCAACTGACACTTTTTCTTGTGCAACAACACTTGACGTTAGTAGAACTGAAGCTGCAATTGCCGCATATTTAAGATTATTCATCTTAGAAACTTCATTGTACTCAAATTCATTTTCTAATTGCGTTGTTTTAAGTCTTGCGCAAATATTTTCATTTTTATTTTCTACAATAAATCTTGCGATTTCAGAATCTGTCTTTCTACTTAAATCAATTACATTTTTAGCGCAAGAATTACAAAATGAACCGTTTGAATTAGGAACCATTTTATCAAAATTTTCAGAACAAGAACTTGCTATTTCTAAAGTGAATTTCTTTTTCATTCTCTATTTTTTTAAGTTAAAACCATGCTGAGATGGCTATTACTTATATAGAGAACGTTTTAAACAAAAAGGTTGGGAAGAGAACAAAACTATTCTTTTATCTAAGATTATTCTTATTTTAATTATTTTTTAAGATCAATAAATCAAATTAACTATTATATTTGCCGATCTCAAATCTAAATTAATTTTAAATAAACATTATGCAAACATCTAAATACACAAAATTCGCCGTAATTATTCTGGTGATTTTATTTGTTGTTCTTAGCGTTATTAGCTAGAAATAAGAAACTAATAGATACAAAAAAACCTTCTGAAAGGATCTTTAGAAGGTTTTTTCTACTATTCCAAAAAATTTAACTCTACTAAACAACATAAAAAACTAACTAACTATTTAAAAATTATTCTTCATCTTATTTTAAAGTGATTTTTTTAGATGGAGAATTTGTTATTTTCAACAAATAGGTTCCTTCCGGTAAATCATTTATACTCATTGAATTATTGCCTATTATTCTTTGACCTTGCGAGAAAACCTCAACCTTTTTAGACATTCCAACCATATCGCTTGTCGCAACAATATTAATATCTGACTGCGCTACTTTTGCAGCTGTTTTTCCTTTAGTGGCTGTAGAGACAGGTTTCACTACAACTACTGGCTCGGCAGCAACAATTAAAGCTTTAGAGCTGTCATAAAGTGCTGTAACCTGATTGTCTGTAAGCCCAATATCATATATTTTTAAATCGTCTATATCAGCATTAATCCCTACAGTTGTATTAATTTCTCCTAATCTGAAGATATTACCTTTGGTAGAACGACTGATTCCGCTTAGAGATTTTAGCAATTTTCCATCTCTATATATTTTCGAAACTTTACCATCATAAGTAATTGTATAGTTGTACCAAACATCTTTTGCAAGCGGAGTCGAAACAATTACATCGTTTGTAGCACCCCAACCCGCCAAACTTAAGTCTGAGTTAGTCGATGCAGTACCTTGCTGCAATAAACCACAATATTGGGCATTATAAGCGGTTCCGTATCCCCAAATATAGTTTGCCGATGAAATATCATTTAATTTAACCCAGATACTTACTGTTCTTGCGCTATTTCCTGAGGAAGATTATCAATAACAGCTTCCAGGGCTTTATTGTTTAACCGCTGTGCTCCTTTTACAACTCCGGATCTATCAGTTACGAAATTATCAGCCCCCATAAAAGAAGTTGTATTATTGGTATTGTTTAAAGTACCATTAAAATTAAACTCCTGAATAGGATTTTGTGCATTGACATTCAAATAACTTACAAACATTAATGTGAGCAGTATTTTTTTCATAATAGTAAATTTAGGGTGTTAAAAAACATTGTGTTATTCTAACACTACTAAACTATATTATTATGTTTTTCAGCAAAAATTTGTTCGACAACTAACCTAAATAATCGTTAAATAACCAAAATTGATGATTTCAAACACTTTATTGCATTTACCTATACCTTTAACAATATTATTAAAATACCAAAATTATTCTAATAAAAACCAATTATTCTTACGTATAAATACGGTATTTATAATTAAATTAAAAATATTAGCATTTCCAGATAAACGAAAATATTCTGATATTAAATGCATAATGATTCTGTAGAAATTCAAGAAAAAAAACTCCATTCGTTTTGCGAATGGAGTTATTCCAGAAAGTAATGTATATTAGCAATTATTTATAATTGACTATTCTTAATTTTGACCGTTTGTTATTTTCAGTAAATATGTTCCTTCCGGCAAGTCATTAATATTTGTTGCATTGCTGCCAAGTATTTTTTTTCCTTGCGAGAAAATTTCAACTTTTTTTGCAATAATATTGCCTTTAGCTGTATTTTTAAAATCAGTTTTTGCATCTGTTGTACCTTTTTTAGCCATTGTCGTCTTTTCATCAACAGCTGCTATAGGCTTTGAACT
The DNA here is from genome assembly GCF_020991455.1 of Flavobacterium sp. JAS. Taxonomy (GTDB): domain Bacteria; phylum Bacteroidota; class Bacteroidia; order Flavobacteriales; family Flavobacteriaceae; genus Flavobacterium. Next base: position 276,529 of record NZ_JAJMOX010000003.1, on the reverse strand, counting down.
GGTGTAAGATTCCATAACCTGCTCGTCTGTCATCGCAACATTATATATCTTAATATCGTCTATATCAGCATTAAGTCCAACAGAAGTATTCATTTGCCCCAGTCTAAAAATATATCCTTTTGTGGAACGTGTAATCCCTCCTCCTGATGATTTTAATAATTCACCATTACGATATATTTTAGATGTAGTACCGTCATAAGTAACACTATATTGATACCAAATACCTTTTGCAAGCGGAGCTGTAACTACAACATCATTTGGAGCGCCCCAACCTGCCAAACATAAATCAGCATTAGTTCCTGCTATGTTTTTCTGTAACAAACCAAAATATTGTGCGTTTACCGGACTTCCATATCCAAAAATATAATTAGCTGCAGCAATTGCATTAAATTTTACCCAAATAGATATTGATCTCGGTTTATTGTCTTGCGGAAGATCACCTACAACAGTCTGTAAAGCTTTATTAGTAAGACGTATAGCACCATTAGCAACTCCCATTCTGTCATTTACAAAAGTAGAAGATCCCAAAAATGAAATTGTTTTATCGTTATTACTTAAACTTCCATTGAAATTGAATTCCTGAACGGGATTTTGAGCATTCGCATTAAAAAAACTTACAAACATTAATGTGAGTAATAATTTATTCATATTGACAGATTTTAGAGGCGTTTAAAACGAGATTCATTAACAATACTAAAAATTTTAGAAGGAAAAAGATTTATTCAGTACAATATAAATAATCAAAACTGATGTTTTTATTTTTTCAATTAAATTCTCTTATACTTTCTATAATTTTGTTAAAACTATAAATTTTATTCAACTTAACAAATGATATTCAAGTATAAATGTAGTATTCTCATAAAAATAAAAATTTGTAGCAATTAAAGACAATTTACATCACAAATTTGTAAAAACATTTTTACAAAAAAAAACTCCATTTGTCAAAACAAATGGAGTTCTATATTTTTAAAAGTATTTTATTACTTTACGAATTCAATTTTTTGAACTTCTTCTTCATTGATGCTATCAAAGAATCCTTGTTCATTCATCCAATCATCGCTGAATACTTTACTCATATAACGAGATCCGTGATCCGGGAAAATTGCTATAATATTACTGTCTTTTGTAAATTCTCCCTCTTCTGCATATTGTTTGATCGCTTGCATTACTGCTCCTGATGTATATCCTACAAATAAACCTTCTTTTCGAGTAATCTCTCTGGCAGAGTGAGCACTTTCTTCATCGGTTACTTTCATGAATTTGTCAATAATATCAAAATCTGTAGCCGATGGGATTAAATTTTTTCCTAAACCTTCTATACGGTACGGATAAATTTCTTTGTTATCAAACTCTTTTGTTTCGTGGTATTTCTTTAATACTGATCCAAAAGCATCTACTCCTAAAATTCTAATATTTGGATTTTGCTCTTTCAGGAATTTTGCAGTTCCTGAGATTGTTCCTCCAGTTCCGCTACAAGCAACAAGGTGTGTAATTTGTCCTTTTGTCTGTTCCCAAATTTCCGGACCTGTACTGTTATAATGTGCATCAATATTTAATTGGTTAAAATATTGATTAATATAAACAGAACCTTTTGTTTCCTCGTGTAAACGTTTGGCCACGTTATAGTATGATCTTTCATCATCTGCTGAAACGTGTGCAGGACAAACATATACTTTTGCACCCAAACTTCTCAACATGTCAATTTTATCTTTCGATGATTTTGAACTTACTGCCAAAATACAGTTGTAGCCTTTTATAATGCTTACCATTGCCAAACTAAAACCTGTATTACCAGATGTTGTTTCTATAATGGTATCTCCCGGCGACAGAATTCCTTTCTTCTCGGCTTCTTCAATAATATATAACGCTATTCTATCTTTTGAGGAATGACCCGGATTAAAAGCTTCCACCTTTGCGTAGAAATTTCCTTCTAAGTCTTCGGTAATTTTATTTAGCTTAATAAGTGGGGTGTTACCTATTAACTCTAAAACATTATTATAAGCGTTTATTTCTTCTTTCATAAAAAAATAGTTAATCAAAGGCATTTTAAAATAACCTTGATAGGTTGCAAATTTAACAAAAAATTTCTAATTAGCTTTTAATTTTTTCTAAATCTAATAAAAAACTAAATTCTTTTGCTAAGTCTTTTAAAGCCTCAAAACGTCCCGAAGCTCCACCATGTCCCGCATCCATATTGGTATCTAAAAACAAAAGATTATTATTTGTTTTTACATTTCTCAATTTGGCTACCCATTTAGCTGGCTCCCAATATTGTACCTGCGAATCGTGCAATCCAGTAGATACATACATGTTTGGATAATTTTGCGCTTTTACATTATCGTAAGGTGAGTACGACAACATATAATCGTAATATTTTTTATTGTTTGGGTTCCCCCATTCATCGTATTCTCCAGTTGTCAACGGAATACTGTCGTCTAACATTGTCGTAATAACGTCTACAAAAGGCACCTGAGCAATAACTCCGTTGTATAATTCTGGGGCTTCATTTACGATAACTCCCATTAAAAGTCCTCCTGCTGATCCTCCTTCTGCATACAAATGTTTAGAAGAAGTATATTTTTCGTTAATTACAAATTTAGAGCAATCGACGAAATCTGTAAAGGTATTTTTCTTTTTTAACAGTTTTCCGTCTTCATACCATTGTCTTCCTAAGTCTTCTCCGCCTCTAATATGGGCGATTGCGTAAACAAATCCGCGGTCTAACAACGAAAGTCTTGTTGATGAAAAATAAGTATCCATTGTTATTCCGTATGAACCATACGCGTAAAGCAATAACGGATTTTTACCATCTTTATTTAATCCTTTGCGATAAATCATCGATATTGGCACTTTTACTCCATCTCTGGCAGTTGCCCAAACACGTTCTTCGATATAATTTTCTTTATCAAATTTACCTCCCAAAACCTGTTGTTCTTTAAGAATTTCTTTGGTTTTAGTTGTCATATTAAAATCAATTACAGACGAAGGCGTTGCAAGTGATTGATAGCTGTAACGTAAAACATCAGTATCAAAATCAATATTTGTGGTAGTAAAAGCACTATAGGTTTCGCTGCCAAAAGGAAGATAATAATCAGGTTCATCATTCCAAGGCATAACACGAATATGATTTAACCCGTTTGAACGCTCTTCTACAACTAAATAGTTTTTGAAGATTTCGATATCTTCTAACAAAACATCTTCGCGATGCGGAATAAGATCTACCCAATTTCTCTTTCCTGTTTTATTCTCAGGCGTTTTCATCAACTTAAAGTTAGTCGCCTTATCTTTATTGGTCAGAATGTAAAATGAGTCTTCAAAATGCGAAATACTATATTCTAAACCACGAACACGCGTCTGGAAAACTTCAAATTCTCCATCAGGGTTATCTGAATTCAAAATTCTATATTCAGTCGTTAAGGTGCTTCCTGAACCAATAACAATATATTTTCTAGATTTTTCTTTGCTTATCGAAACATTAAAAGTATCGTCGGTTTCATTAAAAACCAAAACATCCGTTGCAGAATCTGTATTTAATTTGTGTCTGAAAATTTTATCAGCTCTTAAAGTAACTTCGTCTTGTTTGGTATAAAAAACAGTTTTGTTGTCGTTTGCCCAAACAGATCCGCCGGTAGCATTTTCGATTTTATCAGACAGAATTTCTCCTGTTTCTAAATTTTTAAACTGAATGGTATAAATTCTTCTTCCAACAATATCTACTCCAAAACTGGCAAATTTGTTATCCGGACTTATACTTAATCCTCCTAATTTAAAGTAAGCATGTCCTACAGATAATTCATTACAGTTGAACAAAATTTCTTCTTCTGCCGAAAGGCTTCCTTTTTTTCTGGCGAAAATTGGATAATCCTTTCCGGTTTCAAAACGAGTGATATAAAAATACCCATTATAAAAATAAGGTACAGACGAATCGTCTTCTTTAATTCTGCCTTTCATTTCCTCATACAAGTTCTCCTGAAGAGTTTTTGTATGGGTTGTCATGTTTTTGTAGTAGGCATTTTCCTGATTTAAATAATCAATAACCTCAGGATTCTCGCGGTCATTTAGCCAAAAATAATTGTCAATTCGGGCTTCTTTGTGTTTTTTTAATGTTTTTGGAATCTCTTTGGCCTTTGGAGCCATTATATCGTTTTGCATTGATTAAGCATTGGTTTTTAAATTCGGAGCTGCAAAAATACTACAATCACAATAGAACCAAATTAATTTTTTCATAAAATATTCTATTGATATAATACAGCAATATACTAATTTTGTATGAAATAATTTAAAAATCAACAAAAAATGGATTTAATGGGAATGATGGGTAAACTTAAAGAAACCCAACAAAAAATTGAAGATACAAAAAAGCGTCTGGATACAGTTTTGATTGATGAACAAAGCGCTGATGGATTATTAAAAGTAACGCTTACTGCAAATAGAAAAGTAAAAACAATCTCTATTGACGACTCTTTACTTGAAGATAAAGAACAACTGGAAGATTACTTAATTGTAACGTTAAATAAAGCAATCGAAAAAGCAACAAACGTTAACGAAAGAGAATTGGACGCCGTTGCAAAAATGGATATGCCAATGATTCCGGGAATGGATAATCTTTTTAAGTAAGGTTCAAAGGTTTTAAAAAAGGTTCAAAGGGACAAAGGTTTTTCTATTGTGAATAAAACCTTTGTCCCTTTTTTATGTCTTTGAATTTTTATTTTTCAAAAAAAGCCTCTGTTCCCCTGAACCTTTGCAACTTTGAACCTTTTTCTAAAACTTCTGAAGCGTTTCAATTACATACGTATGCATTACTTCTTTGTAATCAAGATGCGTAACGATTCTAAGTTTATTGTGTCCCATTGAACTTATTAAAATATTTTTAAGTTTCAATTTTTCAATTAAAAGCTGGTCGCTGTAACCTTCGGCCAAGGAGAAAATCAAAATATTAGTTTCTACTGGTTCAATCGCTGCCACCCAAGATTTTGTACTTAGAATTGCTGCAATTTCTTTGGCTCTTCTGTGATCTTCTGCCAGTCTTTCGATGTTATTAGCCAAAGCAAACAATCCGGCTGCAGCCAAATAACCTACCTGACGCATTCCTCCGCCCAATATCTTTCTGATTCTCAACGCTCTACGAATATCATCTTTAGTTCCAAGTAAAACTGAACCTATTGGAGCGCCCAATCCTTTTGACAAACAAACTGAAATGGTATCGAAAATAGCTCCAAATTCTTTCGGATTTTGTCTCTTAGCCACCAACGCATTCCAAATTCTGGCTCCATCTAAGTGAAACTTCAGATTATTAGCGTCGCAAACCTTTTTTATCTCTTTTAAATCTTCTAATTCATAACAAGCTCCGCCACCTTTATTTGTCGTGTTTTCTACACAAACCAAACTCGTTAACGGACTGTGATAAAACTCTGGATCATTAATCGCAGCAGCAACCTGAGAAGCATTTATCATTCCGCGATTTCCGTCTAACAAGCAACATGAAACACCGCTGTTAAAAGAAACTCCTCCTCCTTCATAATGATAAACATGAGCATATTTATCAGCAATTAATTGTTCTCCTGGCTGTGTATGTAATTTAATAGCGGCTTGGTTTGCCATAGTTCCCGATGGGAAAAAAAGTCCGGCCTCCATACCAAAAAACTCAGCCACTTTAGTCTCTAATTCAATAACTGTGGGATCTTGCCTGTATACGTCATCGCCAACATGAGCGTTAAACATATACTGCAACATTTCGTATGTTGGTTTGGTAATGGTATCGCTAATTAAATTTATTTCCATATTCTAAAAAATATCTCTTTTTTGTGTGGCAAAATTACGTATTACTAATAGTTATTCTTGGCAAGTTTTGCTAAAATTTAACTAGCAGCTTACTATAGAACCAAATTAACGTAATATTTACAAAAAACATATAAAACTAGTATATTATTCTAAATCTAACTTACAATTTTTGAAACTATTTTTTTGGTCGAAATAATCTGTCTTATTATACAGTGATAAAAACATCATAAATTATTTAAGGTGCTTAAATATTTTTGCAATCAAAACTTTTGAATATACTTTTTTCTTCTGTTAAATTATTTTCAATATTCTGAAAACTATATCTTATTTTTGTACAACAAAATTACGCACTTACAAATGGTTTATTTTGATGAAGTTTCATTAAAATTTGGCCCTTGAATAATTACGTAATATTTATAAAAAAACTAAAAACTACTATTAATTTATGACAACTACCGAGCAAATAAAAGGTATTGTGGAGCGCCTTGGTGCGTTGAGGAGGTATCTTTGACGTCGATGCCAAACTAATTGAAATTGCCAACGAAGAAGAAAAAACCTTTGCACCTGACTTTTGGAACAATGCAAAAGAAGCCGAAGTCATTGTAAAAAACCTTCGAAACAAGAAAAAATGGATCGAAGATTATAACAAAGCAATCGAACTTACAGATGAATTGCAACTTGCCTATGATTTCTATAAAGAAGGAGAACTTTCTGCAGAAGAATTAGACGAGCATTACAATACAACGCAAACTCATATAGAGAATATTGAGTTCAAAAACATGCTTTCTGACGAAGGTGACAGTTTAAGTGCCGTAGTTCAGATTACTGCCGGCGCCGGAGGAACTGAAAGTTGTGATTGGGCAGGAATGCTAATGCGTATGTATATGATGTGGGGCGAAAGTTATGGTTATAAAATAAAAGAACTGAACTTTCAGGCTGGCGAGGTTGCGGGAATCAAAACCGTTACGCTGGAGTTTGAAGGGGATTATTCTTTTGGATACTTAAAAGGAGAAAACGGTGTACATCGTTTGGTTAGAATTTCTCCTTTTGATAGTAATGCCAAACGCCATACTTCATTTGCTTCTGTTTATGTTTATCCGCTTGTTGATGATAGTATCGAAATTGACATTAATCCTGCCGATATCGAAATTACAACTTCTCGCTCTAGTGGAGCCGGAGGACAAAACGTAAATAAGGTAGAAACCAAAGTACAATTGGTACACAAACCAACCGGAATTCAGATTCAATGTTCTGAAACACGATCTCAACAAGACAACAGACAACGTGCCATGCAAATGTTACGTTCTCAATTGTACGAAATCGAATTAAAGAAACAACAGGCACAACGCGCTGATATCGAAGCCGGAAAAATGAAAATCGAATGGGGTTCGCAAATACGTAATTACGTAATGCAGCCTTACAAGTTAGTAAAAGATGTTCGTACAGGCCATGAAACCAGTGATGTTGATGGCGTTATGAACGGAAATATTGATCCTTTCCTAAAAGCATTTTTAATGATGATGGGGCAAAAAGAGGAAGAATAAATGAATAAATATATCAAAGGTTGTTTAGTTCTAATAGGTATTATTATTACTGTAATAGCAATAATAATTGGCTTGTTCTTTTGGTCATCAAATAGCCGCAGAAAACAAGCCGAAATTGATGGAGTTGCATTCTCAAAAGAATGCGATTCTGTCAAAGTTATTACTGAACAACCAGAGATTCAGTTTGCAAGATTCAAAAAAAATGAAATTAACATTCTGAAGTTCCAGATATTAAGAGATGGGAATTTTATTCAGGACACCTTGATTAAAAATGGGTTTAATAAAGAAGCCAACTCTAGTGAATACAAATCTATTACTATTCCCTATAAAGAATTTTTAAAGACCGATACCATTGTAGTTACCACACAAAACAAATTACATTATTACATTTCAGGGTATCATCATTATGCTTACTTACATTACGGAATGGCTGGCTATGTTGGAAGTCATGACTGTAGATTTTCTGAAAATCCTATGATTAACAATCTAGTTCATCTAAGACCCGTACTTTTTAGAGAAAACGGCTGGATTAACCCCGAAATATCAAAACATATTCAAAAAATCAGCGCTTCTGATAGTGTTGCATATCATGATTTTTCTAAAAAATCTGCTATAAAAATAGAAGATGCTGAACGCATCTTTATGAAAAAAAGACATAATAAAACACTTATTTCTATGTATTTTTATGGAATTGATGTTGGTTCCCAAAAAAGCTATTACTTATTTGGCGAGGAAATAGAACCTAGTAAAAGAAGCGATCTGTATGTAACGCAAAAAAATCCACAAAGAGATGTAATTAAGATTGATTGCCAAACCGGAGAATACAAACGTTATAAAAATTATCCATTTGACAATTGAGCATTTTAATTTTATAATTAATGAGTAAGTATACTTGTCACTTTTTATCTACCTAAAAGAATAGTAACTTTACAAAACAACGCAATTCAATCTTTTTTAAATTTTAAAAATTACAATCATGATCAAATGGGCAGATATAATTCGTTTTACGAATAAAGGGAATCCAACTCCGGAGAAAAGAGTTGAAAAAACACCGGAAGAATGGAAACAGATCTTAACTCCTGAAGAATTTCAGGTAGCGCGATTAAAAGGCACCGAAAGATCTTTTAGTTCTGAACTTTGCAGTTTATTTGATCCCGGAATTTATGAATGTAAATGTTGTGGCACTTTGCTTTTTGATGCAACCGAGAAATTCGAATCAGGAACAGGCTGGCCTTCTTTTACACAACCGTTAAAAGAAAATGCTATTGCTTATCTTGCAGACAAATCATATGGAATGATTCGTGTTGAGGTGGTTTGCAATACCTGCGACGCACATTTGGGACATGTTTTTCCTGATGGACCAGAACCAAGCGGCTTGCGCTATTGTATTAATGCTGTTTCATTATCTAAAATAAAAGAATAAATATTCTCCAAAAGCGATTCCTTTTAAGTAAAAAAGTGAATCGCTTTTTTGTTTTGTCAGTTCTTTTCAAAACATATCGATTTACAAAATTGTAAGTCTCTACGTATCAAATAATTATTTTTATTTCCCAATTCCTTTTAACAGGAATTAAAGCTTAATTTATAGGTAAATCCAACCAAATACACTCCTGAGACAGTAACTCAAAATTGCAATACCTGCAAGAAATTAATACGTAAAATGTTAATTTTTTAGTATTAGAACCGATATATTAAACATATTTCAATAAACTAAAAAAAAATATTAGGTAATTAAGATCTAATTGGTTTTATTTGGAAAAAATTAACCTCATATCTATTAAAATCAATAAATGAAATCCTATTCAATTCAAGAAATCAATGAAGTTATCAATGGCGTAATCTACGGTACTACTTCGCAAAGCATTACTGCAACAGAGCAATTAGAGAAAGCTACAACTTCAGAAATTTCATTTATAGGAAACAAAAAATATGAAAAATTTTGGTCAGCCTCAAATGCATCTATTGCCGTAGTTAACGAGGATATTTCGATAGAACCTGGTGAAAATCGCGCTTTTATAAAAGTAAAAAATGCAGATTTGGCAATGTCTCAAATTCTTGCCCTTTTTGCTCCACCTACTCCATTATTTCACAATGATATTCATAGAACAGCTGTTGTAGACGAAACAGCGATTATTGGCGAAGGTGCACGAATTGGTGCCGGTTGCTATATTGGACCAAAAGTTGAAATTGGTGCTTATGCAACTATATATCCAAACGTAACTATTCTGGACGAATGCACAATTGGTAAAAATACTATTATTTGGTCAGGAACTGTGGTTCGTGAGCGTTGTCATATTGGAAATGATTGTATTATTCATCCAAATGCTACAATTGGAGCCGATGGTTTCGGATTCCGTCCTTGCAGCGAAAAAGGTTTGGTGAAAATTCCACAAATTGGAAATGTAATTATCGGAAACGGAGTTGAAATTGGAGCAAATACTTGTGTTGATCGCGGTAAATTTAGCTCAACTGTTCTTGGTGACGGTTGTAAAATTGATAACTTAGTACAAATTGGACATAATAGTAAATTAGGTAAATTTTGTATTATGGCCGGAAACAGCGGTTTAGCAGGTTCTGTAACTTTAGGAAATGGTGTTATTATTGGTGGAAGCGCTTCTATAAAAGATCATACTACTATTGGTGACGGAGCTATTGTAGGAGCTGGTTCAGGTGTAGTTGGAGATATTCCGGCAGGAAAAACAATGTTAGGTTATCCGGCTGTAGAAGCTCGCGATGCACTAAAACAATGGGCAATTTTAAAACGAATGGTTTGTGATTCTAAAAAATAATCGAAACACTATTATATAAAAAAACCAGAAGTTAGCTTCTGGTTTTTTTATGCTTATTTCACAACGACAAAAAATCTATTTATAAAGCCTCACATTTGAAACCTAAGACTTTCATTAAAAGAATAATTTCTTTTATAATATCATTATCCGATTCAAGTCGCAAAATACGATCACAATCTTCAAGATCAAAATTCCATTTTACTTTCGGAAATAAATGATTCAATTTTGGAGCAATTCGCTTTACTTTCGAAAGAGAATCTACATTTGTTTTAAATACTAAAACCATCATTTGAATTCTTTTTTAGATTGATTTAATTTTCAGATGAAACCTTTATTTTGCTTAAAATTTTACTGTCAATATAAAAGGTTCCAAACGGAATGATACAAGCTAAAAGCACTTTCCAGGTTGTATCCTTAAATCGCCAGTTTTGCTCTACTCCTACGCTTAAAGTATTAAAAATAAAAAGCAAAAATAAAGCGCCATGAACCGTACCAATGGGTCTCGTTAAAAATGGCATTCCAAAAATATATTTTAGCGGTACAGCAATAAATAAGAGTATCAATAAAGATGTTCCTTCTAAAAATCCAATGATTCGTAATCTTCCAGTATTTGTTTGTAGTAAGTTTTTCATAAAAATGTTATCTAAAATAAGGTCTGTTTGCTAAAGGAGAAAATGGCCACGGAATCGCGATAAATATGACAATTAAAGCGATAGAAAACCATAACAGTATTGTTTTGAATTTATCGCTGTCGTTTTGTTTTCTTTTGGCTAAAGCCGAACCAATCGTGATTAAAACAATTGCGGACAGCATTAAGAGAATATGCAGTATCCCGAAAAAAGCAATATCGGTACTTTGCATCCCTTCTGAAAAGTTTTTCCAAAAGTATTTTACTATCGGACTTTGTACATAAATGAGGATTCCGAAAATGAGCTGAATATGTGCGATCGTAGCAGTCCAATGCCGGACTGAATTATCTGTTTTAGTAAAAGGCAGTTTTGAAGAATACCCCTTATAAGCTCGAAAAATAGAGTACAATAAGCCAACTAAAACAAACCATCGCAAAGCCGAATGGCAGAATAAAAGTGATTGATACATTGTTTTTTGATTAAGACAATGCAAATATATTCAAAAACATACTAATTAGTATGTTTTTGAATTAAAATTTATTTAAGGCTATTTAAGTAATTCTTAAACTCCTTTAAATAAACAAAATAACAAGAATTACTATCCTGAAGTTTTCCAAAATTACGGATTCCCCAATAACCTGACATGATGAAAAAAGAAACTTGTTTACCGTCTACATCTCTTCGGATCAATCCTAAAGTTTGAGCTCTTTCAATTGCATTTTCGATTGTCATCATCCATTGATTTACCAGTTCAGACAAAGCCTGACTAAACTGATTGTTCCAAGGCGTCATTTCCTGTGTCAGGTTTCCAACCGGACAGCCATATTTCACCTGCAATAAAGGATCTTCAAGCAATAAATAAGAAATCATATTGTAAAAATCATCGATTGGGTTTTCTGAATTTTCTATTGGTTTTATAAAACTCCCCAACATTGTAGGCTTCAAAATCTCTTCGATAATAGCAACTCCCATTTCATCTTTTGTTTTAAAATGATAATAAAAAGCACCTTTAGTTACCTGTGTTGTTGCAATAATTTCATCGATACTTGTCGTTTGATATCCTTTTGAATAAATCAATTCAAATGCTTTCTGAAGAATTGTAAGTCTTGTATTTGCTGCTTTTGACATAAAAAATACTAGTTAGTATGAAACAACAAATTAAAACAAAAAAAATGACTTATTACTCGTTCAGCTTTTGAGTATAAATTATTAGAATTTTGAATATTGGTAACTTGTTTTTATTTCATCTTCCGATAATATTTTATGCTGTCAGTTTCAATTGATTTTGTAAATTAGCCAACACTATTTTGTAAAAACTTTAATATATTATGGATTTAAACTTCAATAAAAACGAAGATCACAATAAATTACTACTTTCTGAACTAAAACAAAAATTTGCCAAAGTAAAATTAGGCGGAGGCGAAAAACGTATTAAGAAACTACACGCCGAAGGTAAAATGACCGCACGCGAACGTATAGAATATTTACTGGATGAAAATTCTAAATGTATAGAAATTGGAGGCTTTGTTGGAGAAGGAATGTACGCAGAACATGGCGGATGCCCATCTGGCGGTGTTGTTATCAAAATAGGATATATTAGAGGCAAACAATGTATTGTTGTCGCAAATGACGCCACTGTAAAAGCTGGTGCCTGGTTCCCGATTACAGCGAAGAAAAACCTGCGTGCACAGGAAATTGCCATGGAAAACAGATTACCAATTATCTATTTAGTAGATAGTGCAGGTGTTTATTTACCGCTTCAAGATGAAATTTTTCCGGATAAAGAACATTTCGGACGTATTTTTAGAAACAATGCCCAAATGAGCAGCATAGGAATCACTCAAATTGCCGCTGTAATGGGAAGTTGTGTTGCTGGTGGCGCCTATCTGCCAATTATGAGTGATGAAGCTTTAATTGTAGATAAAACAGGAAGTATTTTCCTTGCCGGAAGTTATTTGGTAAAAGCAGCAATTGGAGAAACTATTGACAATGAAACCCTGGGTGGTGCAACCACACATTGCGAGATCTCAGGAGTTACTGATTATAAAGCTAAAGACGATAAAGACGCTTTAGACAAAATAAAAAATATCGTAGATAAAATTGGTGAATATGACAAAGCTGGCTATAGCCGAACAAAAGCGGAGAAACCAACACTGGAACCAAAAGATATTTACGGAATATTACCAAAAGCCAGAAACGAGCAATATGATATGATGGAAATCATTAATCGTTTGGTTGATAATTCAGAATTTGAGGCTTACAAAGACGGTTATGGTCAAACAATAATTACAGGTTACGCCAGAATTGACGGCTGGGCAGTGGGAATTGTTGCTAACCAACGAAAAGTAGTAAAAACCAAAAAAGGCGAAATGCAATTTGGTGGTGTTATCTATTCTGATAGTGCCGATAAAGCAACTCGTTTTATTGCCAATTGTAACCAAAAGAAAATACCATTGGTTTTTCTGCAAGACGTTACCGGTTTCATGGTTGGATCAAAATCTGAACATGGCGGAATCATAAAAGACGGTGCAAAAATGGTAAATGCAGTGAGTAATTCAGTCGTTCCGAAATTCACTGTCATTGTTGGAAATTCTTATGGAGCAGGAAATTATGCAATGTGCGGAAAAGCCTATGACCCTAGATTAATTTTTGCATGGCCTAGCGCAGAACTTGCTGTAATGGGCGGAACTCAGGCTGCTAAAGTTTTGGCACAAATTGAAGCTTCTTCGCTTAAAGCAAAAGGAGAAATCATTGACGAAGCCAAAGAAGCAGAGCTTTTTAATAAAATTAAAGCACGTTACGACGAACAAACTTCGCCTTATTACGCCGCTTCAAGATTATGGACAGATGCAATCATTGATCCTTTAGATACCCGCACGTGGATCTCTATGGGAATCGAAGCTGCAAACCATGCTCCTATTCAAAAACCATTTAATTTGGGTGTAATTCAGGTTTAGGTTTTAGAAAATCGCAAAAACACGTTAAATAAATCGCAAAAAACTTATTTTCAACCACTTAAAAATACTTATATCATTAAAAATTAGTAACTTTATTTATAATTTTTAATCACGTAGTATCATGGAAAATGTAAAAAGTTTGAATAAATGGGCAAATGCGCACACTTATTTACCTGTAGATTTAGTACGTATTGTATTGGGCGTTTTTTTATTTATGAAAGGAGTTTCATTTGTAACAAACGTTCAATATCTGCATGATTTAATTTCTCCTATTGATCAATTTGGCGGTGGAATGTTTTTATTACATTACATTGCACCAGCCCACATGATTGGGGGTATTATGATTGTTTTTGGGCTTCTCACCCGATGGGCAATTGCAGCTCAATTACCAATACTTTTTGGAGCAATTCTAATAAATTTCATGGGACACATGCATTCCGAAAACTTGATTCTGGCAATCGTAGTTTTATTAATCTGTGTGTTTTTCTTGTTTTATGGAAGTGGAAAACGTTCGGCTGATTATTATTTCAAAATGCAACAATAACCTTATTTTATCCTCAATGGTAATAGTAAAATCTTGAGGATAAAATAATAAGCTCACTTTTAAAGTTAAATAATTCTATAAAATTTCTTTAATCGTCATTTATGGGTTAAATTCGCCGCCATGAATTGGATTCGTAAAACCGTTATTTTTGTATCACTTTTGATCATAGCCTTCTTTGCTTGTCAAGCGAATGAGGTTGCTGTGCATGAAAATCAAAAAAGTAAAAATCAAAATACAGATCCAAATTTCTCTATCGATCAATCAAATTCTTTAGCTTTTATCCAGCCACAAATTAGTTATCAATTTGCGGCAAATGCAAAGACAAACCCATCTATTTTAGTTAAGTGGTTTGATTCTATTTTTATGGTGATTCCACAGCATAAAGCAATAAAATCAACATCAAACTTTGCAAATCAATTTCTTACCCAGAGCAAAAAAGTTTTACTGATGCTCTATCCTTTCCATTTTTTCTGGTAGGTAAATACATGAAATTCTGATTAGAAGAATCTATTTCTTCTAAATTAAATAAGTGGTTTTCTTTCTGAAAACTATTTATCATTTCATATTATTTATCAAATTTTAAACACAAAATGGAAACAAGTGTAACCATAATAGGTATTGTGATTGCGATCATAGTAGCCGTTCCTATTTATTTTTCTGCACGATCAAGCGCTGCAAACAAATCGAAGATTTTAAATATAAAAAAGAAATTTAATCCAAGTCATCCAGAGGATTTTGATGTAACAGAATCTCAAAGCAATAAAACGCTTACAATAGATCAAAAACACAGGAATTTTATTTTAATGAATTTTAATCCAAATCAACAAGAATCAACTTATTTAGATTTAAAAAGTGTTTCTTCCTGTAAATTGGTTTTAACAAATGATGGAAATTCAGATACAATACTAAAAATTGATTTTGAATTTCAGGAAAAAGAAACCTCAAAAAAAATCACCATTCCATTCTACGATTTTGATGATGATCGCATCAAGCAAATAAGTGCGTATCAAGATCATATGTTTGCGAAAAAATGGCTTAAAATCATTCAAGATTCTATTTCACGTTAGTTATTTAATTCAGAAAATAGGCTCATTATGAGCCTATTTTTTTGCTAATTACATGACATTTGTCATTTTATGTCTTATGCCTAAGTCTTAATTTTGAAAGACACAAAAATCCGTCTTTTTATGAAACTTTCATTGACACAAAAATACAATGTACCAGGTCCAAGATATACAAGCTATCCAACTATTCCTTACTGGAATGAAACTGGTTTCACAACGGAAAAATGGATAGAATCTTTTAAGAAAGCATTCGTAGAAAGCAACTCAAAAAGCGGAATCAGTTTATATATTCATTTGCCATTTTGCGAAAGCATGTGTACTTTCTGTGGCTGCAATAAACGAATTACAAAAAATCACTCAGTTGAAGAAAACTACATAAAAGCACTTTTAAAAGAGTGGAGTTTGTATTGCAAACTATTACCCGAAAGACCAATTATAAAAGAAATACATTTAGGCGGAGGAACTCCAACTTTTTTCTCGACAAACAATTTAGAACATCTTATAAATGGCATTTTTTGTTTTGCCAATAAAGCGGAGAATTATGAATTTAGTTTTGAAGGCCATCCTAACAATACTACTTATGAACAACTTAAAAAACTATATGATTTAGGCTTTCGCCGAGTAAGTTTTGGTGTTCAGGACTACGCCGAAAAAGTTCAGAAAGCAATCCACAGAATTCAGCCTTTTCACAATGTTGCCAAAGTAACTTTTTGGGCCAAAGAAATTGGCTATACTTCTATCGGACATGATATTATCTTCGGTTTACCATTTCAAACCATTGAAGATGTCATTGATACTATCGAAAAAACAAACTCTCTTAAACCAGATCGTTTAGCTTTTTACAGCTATGCTCATGTACCGTGGATAAAAGGAAACGGGCAACGTGGTTTCAATGACGAAAACCTTCCAAAAGATTCTGAAAAAAGAAAATTATACGAAGTTGGAAAACAGATGCTTTCTAAAAACGGTTATAACGAAATAGGAATGGATCATTTTGCTTTAGCATCCGACAGTTTACACAAAGCTGTACAAAACAAAAAACTACATCGAAATTTTATGGGTTACAGTGCTTCAAAAACTCAACTAATGATTGGTTTAGGTGTTTCTTCCATAAGTGATAGTTGGTATAGTTTTACCCAAAACACAAAAAATCTGGAGGATTATTATCAGTTACTAGAATGGGATAAACTCCCTGTCGTTAAAGGTCATATTCTAGATAATGAAGACCTAATTATCCGCAAACATATTCTAAACCTAACCTGTGAATTTGAAACTTCATGGCATAACGAAGATCTTTATTTTAAAGAACTTCCAAATGTTTTATCAGATCTTAAAGAAATAGAAAACGATCAATTAATTGTAATTGAAGAAGATAAAATAAAAATCACCGAAGCTGGAAAACCATTCGTTCGAAATATTTGTATGGCTTTTGATTTGCATTTAAAAAGAAAATCACCGGAAACTAATTTGTTTTCGATGACCGTTTAATAAAAACTTAATGACAGTTAGGAGTTCCTTGTACAAACAAACTCATATTTGATGGGGAAATATAAGGAATTCCTAAACCTAGTCCTCTAAGGATAAATAAAACCCCAATAATAACTGCAACGTAAGGAATTGCTTTTTGTATTTTATTTCTAAAAGGAAGCTTTATTAATGAATTAACATATACTACAATAGTCATTAATGGCATTGTTCCTAATCCGAATAAAATCATGTACAAAACGCCAAAACCAGCGCTCTGCATTGCGATAGCGCCAAACAAAGCAACGTACACCATTCCACAAGGCAAGAAACCATTCAATAATCCTATTGTGAAAAGAGATTTATAGGTTCTCTTTTTAAATTGATTTCCTAAACTTGATTTTATTTTTGAAATAATCTTATAAACCGGTTTTGAAAAATTATACTTAGCGAAAACTTTCTCCGGAATCAAAACCACAATTATCATCGCAATACCGATAAAAATAGACATTTTTTGCTGTAATCCAGCCAGGAAAAACCCTCTACCCAACAAACCAAAAATTAAACCGATTGTTGCGTAAGCGGTCAAACGTCCTAAATGATAGGTAATAATTTGAGTTACACGTTTTGTTTCATTCTGGCGATCTACAGGTAACATCATAGCAATTGGACCACACATTCCTACGCAGTGTAAACTACTAATTAAACCTAATATAAAAGCTGAATATAACATTTTTGATATTTTTTTGCCACATATTAATTAGACTAAATTGATTCAAAAAAATTGCTTAAAAAACACTTTAATTTACATAAATCACTTCTTTCGAAAGATACTTTGTTCCTTTATATTCCCATTCCATATTAACATCCCAACGACCTTTAATAAGCTTCTTTTGCGGAATAAGTAAAGAGGAGTTAGTCAAAACTATTTGAGTATCAAAATCAAATTTCTTGTTTGAAGGTCTGTATAAAAGTACATTTCCTTTTACTTTATCACTTTCAAAAGTTGCAGGAAAAGCTATTTTCACACCGTTTTCAGTATAGATAATTGATGGTTTTTGCTGTAAATCATGAGCATTTTGAATTCGGGCCATTTCATCCTGAAAATGTGAATCGTGTTTGTAATATTCTTCAACAACCAAGTCATTGTCATACTTACTATTTGACTGTACTTCAAAAACAAAATATAAAATAAAAGTCATAAACAATGCAAATGCAATGACAATTCCAGTTCCCCAATTTATTTTCATGATATTGTATTTTTAATTAAAACTTCGTGGTCCTAAAAAATTAGTTGTTGTGGTTTCAATCAACTCTTTACCATTATAAACTCCAATTTTAACTTTGGTTTTATCGCTTTCCAAAAGAGCTTCTTCAATTTCTATAAATAATGTTCCTTGCGAAATTCCTTCTTTTAAAACTTTAAAATGTTGTGTTCCTACATTTTTAATATCACCCTTTTGATCAATTAATTCAAAATGAATATCATGATAATCTTTCATGGTTTTATTAACGATCTTGTAGGTGTAAACATTACTGATTTTATCACCTTTGTGTTGAAATAGCTGCCCGGGTAAACGCAAAACAATTGCCTGAACATCTGTTCTTAAAAATAACATTCCCATAAAAATACTTAACAAGATAAACAAAACAGCTGTATAGCCTTTCATTCTGGCTGTAAATTTAAACGGTGCTTTTTTTACAATTTCATCTTCAGATGCATATCTAATAAGTCCTTTAGGCAGGCCAACACTTTCCATAATCGTATCGCATTCGTCGATACAAGCAGTACAATTGGTACATTCCAGCTGCGTTCCGTTTCTAATATCAATTCCCATTGGGCAAACATGTACACATTGATGACAATCAATACAATCACCTTTTCCTGTTACAGCTCTGTCTTCTTTTTTATTAAACTTTGCTCGTCCTTCTTCTTTTTCTCCTCGCACAAAATCATAGGCCACGTTAATTGATTTATCATCTAAAAGCACGCCTTGTAATCTTCCATAAGGACATGCAATAATACAAACCTGTTCGCGAAACCAAACAAAAACAAAATAGAAAACTCCCGTAAAAATTAATAGTGCAATAAAATTACTTGCTTGTTTAATTGGTCCTTCCTCGACCATCAAAAACAGCTGGTCACTTCCTACCAGATAAGCTAGGAAAACATTGGCAATACCAAATGAAATCACGAAAAATATTGTCCATTTTGTCAATCTTTTTCTAATTTTTTCTGAATTCCATTCTTGTCTTGCTAGTCGCGATTGAGCACCGCGATCCCCATCAATCCAATATTCGATTCGGCGGAAAACCATTTCAAGAAAAATAGTTTGCGGACAGATCCATCCGCAAAAAATCCTGCCAAATACAACTGTAAACAAGATAATAAAGACAATACCAACAAGCATTGAAATTACGAAGAGGTAAAAATCCTGTGGCCAAAATGGAAATCCAAAAATATTAAATCGACGTTCCATAACATTGAACATCATAAATTGGTTCCCATTCACTTTAATAAATGGATTGGCAACTAAAATAGCTAATAATACATAACTAACTATTTTTCTATATTCGTAAAATTTACCAGATGGTTTTTTAGGAAAAATAAATTTTCGATTACCTCCTTCATCAATAGTTCCAATGGTATCTCTAAAAGCTTCGTCTGGTAAATTTGACATGATTCTTATAATTATTTTTTAACTTCAGTACTATCTTTTTCGGTACTTGCGGTGGTATCTTTTGTTGGAGCACTATCATCTACCCAAATCTCGCCTTCAGCAGCTTTTGGATCTTTAGGATTACTACCTTGTAATGACAAAATGTAACTTGCTACTTTCTGGATTTCTTTTGGTTTTAAACCATTGTTTTTCCATGAAACCATTCCTTTGCCATCACGTCCTCCGTTGGTTATAGTGTGGAAAATATTTTTAATTCCACCACCTAAAATCCAATGATCATCTGTCAAGTTTGGTCCAATTTGTCCTCCGGCATCAGCACGGTGACAAGCAGCACAATTCATTGTAAATATTTCTTTACCAGCTGCTAAACTTTCCGGATCAGTAAGCAAAACAACCGTTTTTTCATCCATTAAATCCGGTGCTGTTTTAAGATATTCATCTACATCTATTTTTGCCTGAGCCATTTCTTTTTTAAGCTCTGTTTCCTGATCATCGCCACCAAAAAGTTCGTAACGGGCAACATAAATTACTCCAAAAACAATACAGATATAGAATAAATATACCCACCAAGGCGGTAAATTATTGTCTAACTCTTTAATACCGTCATAATCATGGTCCATTAACAAATCACCTTCTTTTTCAATTGGCTGCGTTTGAGTAAGCTTAAGCATTAAATCTTTGTACCAGGTACTTTCTGTTAAACTCAAACTATCCTCATGTTCTTGTTTTGCTTTTTCTTCAGGCGACATCAATTGATACATAATGCGATTAACAGCACTTAATGTAATCTCGATTGCAATCAGAATAAATAGAAAGACAAACAAAAAGATAGAAACCATTGGGTATTTTATAAAAGCCGGTTTATCTCCTGAGTCTATAAAGTATTCCATCAAAGCAAAAACGATGAAGAAAATCAGTGGTACTCTTACATATACTGGGAAAAATTTTTTCATTTTAAATATCTTTTGAAATTAAACTATGCCCTTCATCCAAAGGTATTTCACTCATTTCCTGAATTTTTTCTTTTTTATATGAGAAAACCCAAAAGCCTAATCCAACAAAAAAGAAAAAGAATATCAAGAGAGAAAGTATCGGGTAAATTTCTATACCCGAAATAGTCTCCATATTGTGTTTTATTTGTTCAAACATAATGTTGTTATTTAGAAGAAATTTCTTTTACTTTAATATCAGTTCCAAGTCTTTGTATATAGGCAATCATAGCAACTATCTCTCTTTCATTCATAGGAATGAATTTTTCGCCTCGTGCAGCTGCTTTTTTCTTACTTTCCTCATAACTTTTCACATAGTCCGGATCGTTTTCTAAACTTTTTTCGATTGCTAATGCCTGGGTTCTTAATGTTTTTTGTGCATTTGTAATTTCAGCTTCTGTATATGGAACACCAAGTGTAACCATGGCCTGCATTTTCTTTTGAGTTAATGAAATGTCCATCGCCTCATTATCAAATAACCATTTGTACCCTGGCATAATTGAACCTGCAGAAATACTTTGCGGATTCCAGAAATGGTTAAAATGCCAATTGTCATTGTATTTTCCACCTACTCTTAGCAAATCAGGACCTGTACGTTTTGATCCCCAAAGGAATGGATGATCATACACAAACTCTCCTGCTTTTGCTTGTGGTCCGTAACGTTCTACTTCACTTCTAAAAGGACGAACTGACTGTGAATGACAACCAACACAACCTTCTCTGATATATAGATCACGTCCTTCAAGTTCTAAAGGTGAATATGGTTTAACACTTGAAATTGTTGGAATGTTTGATTTAACCATAATCGTTGGTACTATTTGAATAATCCCTCCAATTAAAATGGCAATTGTAGCCAAAATGGTTAACTGAATTGGCTTTCTTTCTAACCAGGTATGAAATTTTTCTCCATTAAGCCTGCCACTGCTAATTCTTTGTAAAGCCGGAGCCTGAGCCAATTCATCTTCAATAGTATTACCTGCTCTCACGGTCATAATGATATTATAAACCAATGTCAGCATTCCAATTAAATACAAAGTACCTCCAATTGCTCTCATCCAATATAATGGCATGATTGCAGTTACTGTTTCAAGGAAGTTACCATATGTTAAGGTACCATCAGGATTGAATTGTTTCCACATCGATGCTTGTTGAAAACCTGCAACGTACATTGGTAAAGCGTATAAAATAATTCCTAAAGTCCCAATCCAGAAGTGGAAGTTGGCTAATTTCTTTGAGAATAATGTACTTTTTGTCATTCTTGGAATCAACCAATAAATAATACCAAATGACATGAACCCGTTCCAAGCTAATGCTCCTACGTGAACGTGTGCAATAATCCAGTCTGTATAGTGCGCAATAGCATTTACATTTTTTAAAGAAAGCATTGGTCCTTCAAAAGTCGCCATTCCGTAACCTGTAATAGCCACTACAAAGAATTTCAAAACTGGTTCTTCACGAACTTTATCCCAGGCACCTCTCAACGTCAAAAGTCCGTTGATCATACCTCCCCAAGATGGAGCGATTAACATTACAGAAAATGCAACACCTAAATTTTGAGCCCAGTTTGGTAGAGCTGAATATAATAGGTGGTGTGGCCCTGCCCAGATATAAATAAAGATTAAAGACCAAAAGTGAATAATTGATAAACGGTAAGAATAAATAGGACGATTAGCAACTTTTGGAATAAAATAATACATCAATCCTAAAAATGGTGTTGTTAAGAAAAAAGCAACTGCATTATGACCGTACCACCATTGTACCAGTGCATCCTGAACTCCCGCATAAACAGAATAACTTTTTAAAGCTGAAACCGGAAGTTCAATATTATTGAAAATATGCAAAACTGCTACTGTTACAAAAGTTGCAAGATAAAACCAAATTGCAACATATAAATGACGCTCTCTACGACGCAACATTGTACCAATCATATTGATTCCCATTACTACCCAAATAAGTGCAATAGCAATATCTATTGGCCATTCTAACTCAGCATATTCTTTAGAAGAAGTATAACCTAAAGGTAATGTTATAGCTGCCGCAACAATAATAAGCTGCCAGCCCCAAAAATGTAAGTTACTTAAAAAATCACTAAACATTCTGGCTTTTAACAATCGCTGTAGCGAGTAATACATACCGGCAAAAAAAGCATTTCCAACAAAAGCAAAAATAACCGCATTGGTGTGTAATGGTCTTAATCGACCGTAACTAAGCCATGAAATCCCGTCTGTGATATTGGGAAAAAGGTACATAACCGCTAAGGTTAGCCCCACTAACATACCCACTACTCCAAAAAGGATGGTGGCGTAAATGAATTTTTTTACAATTTTGTTGTCGTAGTAAAACTGTTCCATTTCCATAATTATACTTGTTTTTCTTCTGTTGGTGAATTATTATTCTTGGGAGTGATTTTGGTTTCGTCGTCAAAAAGCATTCTGACTGAAGGTGTATAATCGTCGTCGTACTGCCCTGATTTAACAGCTACGATAAAAGCAATAAAGAATCCAATTGCAACGAAAATACTTACTGAAATTAATAGATAAATAACACTCATACCCTAAATTTATGTTAACAAAATTACTACGTTACTGGCAGGTAAAATATGATAATTATCATAGTTAGAGGCTTATGTTAAATTTATAAAAAAAAAACTTATAAAATTATTTATAATTATTCTAAATTTCTGATACTGAAATAGTTAGACATTGACGTAACAAAACTAACTATCGTAATAGTGCTCAAAGGCATGATAATCGCAGCAACTAATGGGAGTAAATTACCTGTAATAGCAAATGAAAGTCCAACGATATTATAGAGTAGTGATAATCCAAAACTCATTTTTATTATAGTAATAGACTTTTGAGATAATTTTAAAAAGTAATCTAGTCGCGAAAATTCACTTGCGGCCAAAATTGCATCGCAAGCTGGAGAAAATACATTAACGTTTTCAGAAATTGAAATCCCGACATTACTTTGTGCTAATGCTCCAGCATCATTTAAACCATCACCAACCATCATCACGTTTTGACCATTTTCTTGTAGTTCTTTAATAAACTCTAGTTTCTGCTCCGGTTTTTGATTAAAAATAAGTTCTGTGGTTTTAGGTAAAATTGCCTCTAAATTGGCTCTCTCTCCGTCATTATCTCCTGAGAGTACTTTTATCTGGTAGTCTTTACTTAGTGTCATGAATAATTTTTCCAGACCTTCACGATATTGATTCTGGAAGGTAAATTTCCCATAATAAACAGTATCAATTCTAATATGCAGTCCTGTTTTTTCGATTTCAGAAAGGTCTGTAACCGGGCTATCCACAAACTCCGCAGATCCTATTTTGATTGTTTTATTTTGAGCAGATGCCTCAATTCCTTTTCCGGTTATTTCCTGAAAGTTATCAATTACTATTCTTTTCGATTCCGGCAAAAAATCATATAACATTCGGCTCAAAGGGTGATTTGAGCCACGAAGAACATTTTTGATAAGTATAAAATCTGCTTCACTTAATTTATCTCCTTCATATAGAATATTGGATTTTTTGTTGGTTGTAATTGTTCCGGTTTTATCAAAAACTATGGTATCTACTTTAGCCAATTGTTCTATAACTAAAGCATTTTTAAGATACATTTTTTGCTTGCCCATTATTCTCAGAATATTCCCAAAGGCAAAAGGTGCTGTAAGGGCCAGCGCACAAGGACAAGCCACAATTAAAACGGCAGTAAAAACATTGAAAGCCGTATTGGCATCGATAAATATCCAGTAGCCAAATCCTCCAAAAGCAATTAATAATAAAATAGGTGTAAAGTAGCGACTAATTGCATCGGTAATTGTTTTGTGTTTCTGGAATACTTTTTTCTGGAAAATTTCATTACTCCACAACTGCGTCAGATAACTTTGGGAAACGGAATGCAAAACTTCCATTTCAACAACTTTACCTATTTGTTTTCCGCCTGCAAATACTTTATCTCCCGATTTTTTTGTGATAGGAACTGCTTCTCCTGTTACAAAACTGTAATCAATTTCAGCGCTTTCACTTATTAAAATACCGTCAACGGGTATTAATTCCTGATTTCTAATTAATAATCGATTCCCTTTTAAAATATCATAAATAGGAACACTTTCTTCAGATGTATCTGCATTGATTCGGGTAACAGCAATTGGGAAATAAGATTTAAAGTCACGTTCGAAACTTAAAAAACTATAGGTTTTTATTTGAAACATTTTCCCGAGCAACATAAAGAAAACCAGTCCCGTTAAGCTGTCAAAAAAACCAGATCCATAATTCATAACAATATCAAAAGTGCTTCGAATAAACATGACGATAATTCCTAAAGCAATTGGAATATCGATGTTCAACATTCTTGATTTGATACTTTTATAAGCCGAAACATAATAACCACTTGCCGAATATAGAAAACTAGGCAAGGCTAAAAGAAAAATTAAAATTCTAAAAAAAGGTTTGTAATTATCTAACCAGAATTCTTTAATTTCAAAGTATTCCGGAAAAGAAAGCAACATAATATTTCCAAAACAAAAGAAAGCAACACCAAGTTTATAGGTTAAACTTCGATCGATACTATTTTTTCCTGTCTCGTAATTTTCTAAACTAATATAAGGTTCATAACCAATTGAACTAAGTAAATTTGCAATGTCTTTGAGGGAAACAACATCTGAATTGAAGGTAATTCGAACTCTTTTTTCAGGAAAATTAACTTGTGAAGTACTTATTCCTGATTGAATTCTGTTTAAATTTTCCAAAATCCAAATACAAGAACTGCAATGAATATGAGGTATGTTTAAAGAAACAATTGCTGTATTGCCTTCTTGAAATTCTAATATTTTTGATAAAATAGCCTCATTGTCCAGGAAGTCATATTTACCCTGAATATCTTGCGGAGTGGCACCTGGTGATTTCTCAAAATCATAATAACAGGTTAAATCATGAAGACTAAAAATTTCGTAAACGGTTTTACAGCCGTTGCAACAAAACTTTTTTTCATCAAAATTGATTTCTTCATTTTTAGGAATGGTAAGTCCACAATGAAAGCAACTCTGTTCACTCATAATTTGTTTTTTTAATCTAACAAATATTCAAAATAAGAAGCGACTTTAAATATGACATTTATCATAGTACAATAAAATCAAATTCTAATTTACTGAAATAAAACAGGTAAATAACAAGATAAGATTTTTTATATATTTTTTTAGGTCGTAATAGCACCTTCGAAAGCGATTATTGGTTAATTTTGCAGTAAATTTTTTTGCTATGAATAAATGTGACCAATGTATCGTAAGACAGCTTTCTTCTCTTAAAGCACTGAATAAAGATGAGGTTGTACAGTTGGCTAATAGCAAATCTACCTACAAAATAAAAAAGGGAGAAGCAATTTTTGAAGAAGGCGAAATCACAAATGGCGTCTTTTGTATAAAAGACGGTGTTGGAAAACTTTCTAAATTAAGTGCTAACGGAAAAGATCAGATTGTTAAGCTGGTAAAATCAGGAGAACTTTTAGGTCAGCGCTCTATGATTAGTAACGAACCGGCAAACCTGACTGCAAAAGCTGTTGCCGATATGGAAGTTTGCTTTATTCCAAAAACCGAAATCATACACTTCTTTAATAATAACAATCAGTTCTCAATGAACCTGATGCAATCTGTTTGTGAGGATTTGAAAGAATCTGAAAACGATAAAATCGCATTGGTTCAAAAAACGGTTAAACAGCGATTGGCAGAAACCTTGTTATATCTATATGACTGCTTTGGCGAAAACGCAGATAAAACTCTAAAAGTACAGCTTAGCAGAGAAGAATTAGCCGGAATGATTGGAACTGCTACTGAAAGCTGTATTCGATTGTTATCTGATTTTAATAAACTGGAATTGATTGAATTAAAAGGAAAAAAAATTATGCTGAAAGATATTAAAACATTAAAAAAACTAGCTGAATAGTTATAGTTTCTTAGCCTCGTTCCAAAAAATATCCATTTCTGCCAAAGTCATATCCATTAACGGCTTTCCTAATTCACTGGCTTTGCTTTCAAGGTATTGAAAACGCTTGATAAACTTTTTATTTGTACGTTCTAGAGCGTCTTCCGGATTCACATTTAGAAATCTTGCATAATTAATCATCGAGAATAGAACATCACCAAATTCGGCTTCAATTTTATCCTGATCGCCAGATAGCACCTCTACTTGCAATTCTTCAAGTTCTTCCTGGACTTTATCCCAAACCTGGTGCGGTTCTTCCCAATCAAAACCAACTCCTTTTACTTTATCCTGAATTCGGCTTGCTTTTACCAATGCCGGCAAACTTCTTGGAACTCCTTCTAAAACGGATTTTTTCCCTTCTTTAAGCTTTAATTTTTCCCAGTTTTGCTTAACTTCTTCTTCGTCTTTTACAACTGTATCACTATAAATATGGGGATGACGATGAATTAGCTTATCGCAAATTTCATTACAAACATCAGCAATATCAAAATCATTGGTTTCAGAACCTATTTTAGCGTAAAAAACAATATGAAGTAATAAATCACCTAATTCTTTTTTAACTTCATTTAGATCATTATCCAAAATAGCATCTCCTAATTCGTAAGTCTCCTCAATTGTAAGATGTCTAAGGGTTTGCAACGTTTGTTTTTTATCCCAAGGACATTGTTCACGCAGCTCATCCATGATAATTAATAATCTTTCGAAGGCTTTAAGTTGAAGTTCTTTGCTCATTGTTTTATTTATTAGAACAAAAATAATTTATTTTATTAATTAAGTCATCTATATATATAAAAAGAAGATCTTACGATCTTCTTTTTTCTAACAATACTTATTTAGATTCCTTAATAACTCGCCCATTTAATTGCTGGATATCTCTAAAATTATTAATTGGCATTATTTTTCTTAAATCCTCAATCATTTTTAAAGAAACATCTACTGAATTTTTAAAAATAAACCATTGAACTCCCTCTGTACAAGGAGGAGTTGTTAGTGACCCCGTATATGTATAATATGCTTGATTATCAGGTAAAACTTCTTTTAAATTGAAAACATCTTTTACTTCAATAGTCTCGTTAACTTTAATTGGTAAAAATTTATCAAGAAAATCAAAAGTTTCATTATTCTCCTTACTTTCTTTTGCCATTATAGCCACCACGGCAAACTTCCCTTCCTTATTTTTATGAACCATATGAATTACTAATGGATATCTAACTCCTTTAACAGTATGTTCTGCCGGTTCATGAAAATGAAATTGCACTAAATTATATTGATCCCCATTAAGAGTTATATAATTTTGTTCCTCAAAATTAAACTGAATAGAATGTCCATTATTTACAACATCATGTATTTTTGTTTCTTCACTGTAATGGAAATCAATAGGCTGTAAAGTTTCATCCATTTCGGTTTCTACAATATCTACAGGAGATTGTGCATTTCCTCCACAATCACTCTGATCAATTTCTGACCAATATTTTGGTCCTGTTTCTCCATCGTAACTCCAATGCTTTGCTTCATTATCCGTTACTTTTTTTTCTCCTTTATTATTCTCACAAGATGTAAGAATAATTACTGTCAATCCAAGCAAAATTTTTGCGCTAACCTTTTCCATCTTTTTATTTAAAATTAAATTATAGAAAAACATATCAACTTTCAATTCAATTTTCAAAACTAAAAGCATCAAACCGAAACAGGATTCTTTTATTTAAGCAAATGAATAATTAGATATATTTTCCTACAAATTTAAATTTTAAATTTCATTAATTGCCTTTAAAAAATCATAAATAATTCTAAATATGTATAGCTAAAAAAAATCCTGTCAAGAAAATGTCTTAACAGGATTAATATATTTGAATGTAAAAATCTACTATTCTTCTTTTTTAGCTTTTGCTTTTTTAGCAGCAGGAGCTTTTTTTGCTTTTTCTTCAACAACTGGAGCTTCTTCTGTAGTTTCAGCAGCAGCAGCTGGAGCTAAATCAGTAACTAATCCTTTAGCCTGAAGTGTGTTATACCAGTTTAATACTTTTTTAATATCAGAAGGATAAACTCTTTCTTCATCATAATCTGGTAAAATTTCTTTGAAATAACCTGCTAATGTAGCGTTATCTTCTTTGTGCGAAATAGCTTGTCCTTTATTCTCTTTAGCTGCAATACGTTGCATTACTTCAGTTAATGGTTTTTCGCCATCGTGCGTATAAATTGAAATTTCTGATAATAAACTTACGTTACTTTTTAAGTTTACTGTAATTTTTTTTCCATCTAATAATGATTCTGCCACAAAACCTGTACGAGTTTGTACTTTCAATACATATAAACCTGGTTTCCCAGAAATGGCTAAAATTTTCTCTAAATTCATGTTTATTAAAATTAGTATTAAGAATTTGATTTATTATATTTTCTCGATTCTAAAACTACTTTAGAATACTTATCTTCCTTTTTTTGCAGCAGCAAATTTCATTCTGTACTCTTGAAAAGTTTTACCTTCAGTAATATTTTTCAATTTCTTTTGAATCAAACGCTTTTTCAGAGAAGATATTTTATCTGTGAATAAAACGCCTTCGATATGATCGTATTCGTGCTGAATAACTCTTGCTATTAAACCATCAAAAACCTCTGTTTTCATCACGAAATCTTCTTCGCAATATTCTATCGTAACAGTTGGTTTTCTATAAACATCTTCGCGAACATCCGGAATACTTAAGCATCCTTCGTTAAAACTCCACTCCTCACCTTCTTCTTTAAGAATTTTAGCATTGATAAAAGTCTTTTTAAATCCTTTTAAGTTTTTTTGCTCTTCTGACGGTAAATCTTCATCATCGCTAAAAGGAGTCGTATCAATCACAAACAAACGAATTGCCATACCCACTTGCGGTGCAGCAAGTCCAACACCATAAGCGTTGTACATGGTTTCATACATGTTTGCTATTGTTTCTTTTAAGTTTGGGTAATCTGGCGTAATTGCCTCACCCACTTTTCTTAAAACAGGATCACCATATCCTACAATTGGTAAAATCATTTGTATTATTTTAATGTATTATCTACTGAAAAACCTAAATTTAGTCCTCCTTAATTCAGGTGGCAAAAATAGTAAAAAATAGTCAATGAATAATTTTCTACAATAGAATATATCTATTTTTCGATTATTCCGCAAAATCTCATCCATAATTATGCCAAAATAATTCGTACAATTCTTACCTTTGCTAGTAAACCGCAATATATGCTTGATCGTATCTCGAAATTCACCAACAGTACTTCTTTTTTAAATGCCTCAAAAGTAACTATTGCTTCTGTTGTTCCTGTTTTAATTTTAAATTTTTTAGGACATTTCGAAATTGGTTTTACAATCGCCTTAGGTGCATTTTATACGTATCCAAGTGACATTCCTAGTTCATTAAGTCATAAGATTAAGGGACTTATTGTTGCGTCCTTTATTGTATCAGGTGTCAATTTATTAGTAAATCTTACCTATCCATATCCGTTTTTATTTTATCCTTTTTTGGGGTTCTTACTTTTTCTATGCTCGATGATTTCGGTTTATGGACAACGTGCTACTTTAGTTTCATTTTCAGCTTTATTATCAATTTCATTATCATTTGGGCATTTGCATGAAGGATGGGAAGCTTTTGAATACTCCGGTTTTATCTTTATTGGTGGTATTCTTTATTTAATTGTATCTCTTGTTTTTCATTTTATACAACCATATAAGTATGTCGAATTACAAATTGCCGAAGGAATAAAACTAACTGCAAAATACTTAAAATTAAGAGGTGATTTATGGAGTCCTGAAGCTAATCGACAAGCCATAATTGAGAAACAATTGGCTGTTCAAGTTGATTTAAACTTGATTCATGAAGATTTAAGAAAGATGCTTATTGGTAATCAAAGCGCATCCGCAACCACGAGTCAAAACCGTAAAATGCTGCTTGTTTTTATCACATTAGTCGAAATTCAGGAACTGGCACTTTATACCTCATTTGATCATAGCAAACTTCACGAGAAATTTGCCAAACATCCGGATGTTCTCAGAACTTATCAAAATGTAGCTTATAAACTAGCTTCAACTCTGAAGAAGCTTTCTAAAAACGTACATCATATTGCCGTTTATGTAGATAAAAATGATTTAAAAAATGAACTTGATGCTCTTGAGTTTGCCATTTTTGATTATGAAAAAACATTAGGCCCGGAAGAAGCTGCCGAAGGCGTTTTGATGTTAACCAATATGCTGAAATATGCTAAAAACCAAGTTGGAAAAATTAAAATTATCCAACGTGCTTTTTCGCTTGCTATGCAATCTTATAAACTAAAAGATAAGGACAAAGAGTTAGAGAAATTCTTAACACCTCAATATTATCCGTTACGTACATTAACAGAAAACTTAAGTCTTTCCTCTTCTATTTTCAGGCATTCCTTGCGTTTAACGATCACCATTTTGATTGGTTTTGTTATTGGGCAGCTTTTACCATTTCAAAATGTCTATTGGATTTTATTGACGATAGTAGTAATTATGCGGCCTGGTTATGGACTAACCAAGGAACGTTCGTACAATAGAATTTTCGGAACTATTCTAGGCGGATTATTGGCTTTCGGAATTGTTTCAATCATTCAAAACCACGTTGCGCTTAGTATATTATCTATTATTTGTATGCTTCTTGGAATTTCGTTTACTCAAATCAATTATAAAATAAGCGCCACTTTTGTAACAATGTACGTTGTTTTTATTTACGGAATTTTAACGCCGAATGTTGTTGAAGTGATTCAGTTCAGAGTTTTAGACACATTAGCTGGGGCAATTTTAGCCTTTGTCGCCAATCAGTTTTTATGGCCTGCCTGGGAATTTATAAATACACCTATACATATTGAAAATACGATTCGTGCCAATAGAAATTACCTTAAAGAAATTGCTGATTATTATAATAAAAAAGGAGAAGTACCAACATCATACAGATTAGCCCGAAAAAATGCTTTTGTTGAAATTGGTAATTTAATGACTTCCTTTCAGCGAATGATGCAGGAGCCAAAATCGAAGCAAAAAACACTACCATTAGTTAACAAACTGGTTGTTTTAAACCATTCGATATTATCTGCTTTGGCATCATTATCGACTTATATTCAGTCGCACCAGACAACATCGGCCTCTGAATCCTTTAATTATATTATAAAAACCATTTTATCAAATTTAGATCATTCGATTTCTATTTTACGAAATGAAGCCATTATAACGGATACTTTTTTTGATAAAGAAGATGTCACGCTACAATTTGAAGAACTTAAACGTGTTAATTTTAAACGTTTAGCTGCAGATGACGAACTCGACAAAGAAACTCGTCAAGCAAAAATGCAGGAAGCACAAATGGTTATCGAACAATTGATTTGGATGAGTAATCTTGCCGAGAAGATTCTGAAGATTACAAAAGAGATAAAAGCAACAAATCCAGATTAATTCATCTGGATTTGTTATTTATATAAGATCTGATCTTAGTTATTTCTTAATTTCAAAACTTCAGCAGTTTGTTTTCTAAGTTCTGCTAAAAGCTCTGGTTTATCATTTAAAGTCTGTCCGTAAGAAGGAATCATATTTTTCATTTTTGCTTCCCATTCCGGTGTTTTAATTTGGTCTGTAAAACATCTGCTCACCAAATCTATCATAATAGCAACTGCAGTCGATGCTCCCGGAGAAGCTCCTAATAATACTGCCAAAGTTCCATCATGCGTATTGATTACTTCAGTACCAAATTCTAAAACTCCACCACCTTTTTCATCTTTTTTAATTACTTGAACACGTTGTCCCGCTTTCTCTAATTTCCAGTCTTTAGAACGTGCTGTTGGCAAATATTCGCGCAAAGCTTTCATTCTGTCTTTTGGAGATTGACGTACTTGCTCGATCAAATATTTAGTTAATGGAATATTATGGAATCCCGCTGATAACATCGGAATTAAATTATTTGCTTTTATAGATAATGGTAAATCCAAGTAAGAACCATTTTTTAAGAAACGTGTAGAGAATCCTGCAAAAGGACCAAAAAGCAATGCTTTTTCTCCATCAATTACACGAGTATCAATATGCGGAACTGACATTGGTGGCGCACCAACACTAGCTTTACCGTAAACTTTTGCCTGATGTTTAGCAATTACTTCCGGATTTGTACATTTCAACCATTGTCCGCTTACCGGAAAACCTCCGTAACCATTTCCTTCAGGAACATTTGCTTTTTCTAATAATGGCAATGAACCACCACCAGCACCAATAAAAACAAACTTAGTATAAGCTTTTCTTTTTTGACCTGTTGCTATATCTGTAATTTTAATTCTCCAGGATTTATCCTCACGTTGTCTTAATTTGACCACTTCATGATTAAAATATAAAGAAACACCATCCAGTTTTTCTAAATAATTAAACATACTTCTGGTCAAAGCCCCAAAATTTACATCGGTTCCAATTTCCATGTGTGTTGCGGCTAATTTTTCAGTAGTATCCCTACCTTCCATAACAAGCGGCATCCATTCTTTCAGTTTTTCAAAATCAGAACTGAATTCCATTTGAGAAAATATAGGATTGCTTTGCAGGGCTTCGAATCTCTTTTTAAGATATTCAACATTTTTATCTCCCCAGACAAAACTCATGTGAGGAACACTTTTTATAAAATTATCCGGAGATGGTACTTTATTCTCTTGGACTAGATAAGACCAAAATTGACGCGAAATCTCAAAAGATTCTGCTATACTTATTGCTTTTTTTGGATCAATACTTCCGTCAGCCTTTTCTGGAGTGTAATTTAGCTCACAAAAAGCTGAATGTCCCGTTCCTGCATTATTCCAAGCATCTGAGCTTTCGGCTGCAGCAACATCTAATCTTTCGTAAATTTCAATTTTTATATCAGGTTGTAATTCTTTCAAAATTACCCCAAGAGTAGCACTCATAATTCCCGCTCCAATAAGTACTACTTCACTATTAGAACGTATTGTTTCATTAGGCATAACAATATTGTTTTTAAAGTGCAAAGGTACTTTTTATAATTGCAAAAAAAAACTAAAATTACATGATAAAAGTTATGTTTTTCTAAAAATTAAGAGGCTATGGTTTTGAACGTTAAAAAAATTAAAAACGCTTTGAAGAAAGATAATCCTGAAGCATTATTGTAGCCGAAATTTCGTCAATTAATCCTTTATTCTGACGTTGTTTTTTGCTCAATCCGCTATCGATCATAGTTTGAAATGCCATTTTTGAAGTAAAACGCTCATCTACACGAACGACTTTCATATCTGGAAAAATATTAGAAAAATGAGTTACAAAACCTTTAATAATTGAAGCACTTTGTGAAGGTTGACCATTCATTTGTTTAGGCTCACCAATTAAAACTGCTTCGACTTTTTCTTTGGCAAAATAATCTTTCAAAAAATCGATTACAGTATTTGTTGGAATCGTAGTCAAACCCGACGCTATGATTTGCATTTCGTCAGTAACGGCAATTCCGGTACGTTTTTGTCCGTAGTCTATGGAGAGAATTCTTGGCATTTTGCAATTTTTTTATTCAAAGGTAAAAGGAAAATTCACAAACCTAAAGAGAATCTCTAATATTTTATAAAACTGAAAACCAAAACTATATTTTCATCAGTATCAACTTCATAAACTGAAACATAATCTCTAATATATTCACTATCAAAATACCTTGATTTTTTTAAAGAGAAAAGGATTGCGAACATCTTTCTTCAATTTTTTTATTAAATCATTTTTGAATTTTCTAGCCGCTTGTGGTTTATCTCTAGCTATATAATCAACTTGTTCATTTAGGACAAACAAAAAATCTTCAGTAAAACTAATCTTCATATTTAGAAATTGTTTTTTCTAAAATTTCATCAACTTCTTCTAGCGTATATAATTTTGTTGTTCCATTTTTTAATTTAGAATAAGCTGCATGTACTTTTCTTTTATTTTCATCAAAATCAGGATCTTCCGGAGTTATTTTTAATTCATCTGAAGAAAATGAATTTAAAAAACTCAAGATTTTTTCCTTAATTTCTGGCTGAAATTCTAATCTGATCGCATCCATAATACTTTCATTTATAACACAAATATAAACCATTTCGATCTAATGTTATTTAGATTTAACTTTCCAATAAAAAATCCGTTTTGAAAACTCAAAACGGACTTTACCCAAATATCTGAAACTAAAAAAATACAATTAAATTTATCTATTAAATAACCTTCTAAAAAAACCTTTTTCCTCTTCTTCTTCCTCCTCTTCTTCTACATATTGAGAGAATTTCGCCTGCCCTTTTTCATGTTCATAAATCAGTTCTTTAATATATTCGACATAAGTTCTCTTTTTTTCTTCGAGAAATCCAATCAAATATTTTTCGCTAAACTCAACTCCGCTTGCAGCTTCAATTTGCAGAAGTTTTTTATATAAAGGAATAATGTGTTGTGTTATCACTTCTTGCGGAACTGATTGTCTTCTTCCAAAATAATTTACAATTACGCCATTTTCATCTTTTGCGATTTCAAAATCGGTAATAACCCAATAATATCTTCCGGATTTAGCAAGATTCTTTACAATTGCATGAAAGTTTTTTCCACTTTTCAGATTTTCCCAAAGCACTTTAAAAATGACTTTTGGCATATCCGGATGGCGAATAATATTGTGCGGTTGCCCCATTAATTCGTAATCCTCATAACCTGATACATCAACAAATGTCTCGTTTGCATACTCAATTATGCCAAACGCATTTGTTTTACTCATAATTACCTGAGTTTTGTCCCACGAGACTTCTTTATCAATAACTGTAATTTGGTTTTGCAGCTGATTTTCTTGATTCATCTTTTACTGATTAAATGATTTTGTTTTGGAATGGTATATATAATTCCGTTTCTAAATCGTGTCGGAATTGTACCGCAAAATTAAAGAGAAGAAAAAACTCAAAATCTGATTTTTGTCATATTTTGATATTAAAAAAACTTTTAGAGGAGGTTAGTAAAAAGATATATGATTAAGAAACAAACTTTTTATTTATCAAATTAAAAACAAAAAGTTATATCTGTAACATTTTACAAAGCTTTTACTTTTTTGCTTTTGCCCAAATAAGTTATCTTTGCCAAAAATTAAATCTTATGAATTCTTTACAGACTATAATTGAACAAGCTTGGGAAAACAGAGCTTTATTACAAGAAACTACTACGACTGACGCCATTAGAGAAGTTATCGAATTGGTTGATGCAGGAAAATTACGTTGTGCTGAACCAGTTGGTGACAAATGGCAAGTAAACGAATGGGTTAAGAAAGCTGTTGTAATGTATTTCCCAATTCAAAAAATGGAAACATGGGAATCTGGTATTTTCGAGTATCACGACAAAATGTTGCTAAAAAGAGGTTATGCTGAAAAAGGAATTCGCGTAGTACCAAACGCTGTTGCACGTTACGGAGCTTATATCTCTAGCGGTGTTATTTTGATGCCAAGTTATGTAAATATTGGTGCTTATGTAGACGAAGGAACTATGGTTGATACTTGGGCAACTGTTGGTAGTTGTGCTCAAATTGGTAAAAATGTTCACTTAAGCGGTGGTGTTGGAATTGGTGGAGTTTTAGAGCCATTACAAGCTGCTCCGGTAATTATTGAAGACGGTGCTTTTATTGGTTCTCGTTGTATCGTTGTAGAAGGAGTTCATGTTGGTAAAGAAGCTGTTCTTGGTGCTAACGTTTGTTTGACTGCTTCAACAAAAATTATTGATGTAACTGGTGACGAGCCTGTTGAAATGAAAGGTTTTGTTCCTGCACGTTCAGTTGTAATTCCTGGAAGTTATACTAAAAAATTCGCTGCTGGTGAATTTCAGGTTCCATGTGCCTTGATTATTGGTACACGTAAACCATCTACAGATTTAAAAACTTCTTTAAACAATGCACTTCGTGAATACGACGTAGCTGTTTAATATATTTAAATAAAAGAAATTAAAAAATCCAAATTCCAATCTTATCAATTGGAATTTGGATTTTTTTTGCTTCAATTTGTAACCAACAAAAAGATTCCGTTTTTCAATATGAAGATACTTGTAATTCAACAAAAAATGATTGGCGACGTTTTGATAAGCAGTATAATATGCAATAATTTGCGTGCTGCATATCCTGATGCTCAAATAGATTATTTGGTATATGTTTCGACAACTCCGGTTTTAGAAGGCAATTCAAGTATTGACAACATTATTTTATTCGAAGAAAAACATCGCAAAAGCAAAAAAGAATTATTAAATCTTGGTTTACAGATCCGAAAAGAAAAATATGATTTGCTAATTGATGCGTATTCAAAATTAGAAAGCTGGATATTGGTTTTATTAAGCAATGCTAAACAAAAAATCTCGTATAAAAAACCAGGAAGAACCCTTTTATATACTGATAATGTTCCGTTTGAACCTTTCCCTAAAAGTAATTTAGGTTTAGCGATCGAAAGACGTCTTTCATTGCTAGAACCTTTGAATTTAAAGATAAAAACAGATCCAATTCCTAAATTATTTGTTTCTGAAAAAGAAAATCAGGAAGCTATTGCTCTTTTTGAAAAACACAATGTTCGAAAAGATCGAAAAACGGTTATGATAAGTCTTTTAGGAAGTGAAAAGCTAAAAACATATCCTTTAGAATTCATGGCTAAAGTAGTTGATTATGTTGCAGACAATACTGACGTAAATATTCTATTCAATTATTTTCCGAAACAAATTGAAGAAGCAAAAACTGTTTTTGACGCCTGTAAACCTTCCACACAGGAAAAAATATATTTTGATTTATTAGGTGGAGATTTACGTTCTTTTATTGGTTTAGTCAATCAATGTGATTTGATTATTGGTAACGATGGCGGCGCAATTAATATGGCAAAAGCTCTTGAAAAACCTTCTTTTATTATTTTTTCCCCTTGGATAGAAAAGAAAATCTGGGCCACTTTTGAAGATGGAATTCATCATCTTTCTGTGCATTTAAAAGATTATCGCTCTGATTTATTCGAACAGAAAACAGAAAAAATGCTCAAAAAAGAGTCTTTGTCTTTATATCAGGAATTTAAACCTGAATTTTTTAAGGATAAAATCGAATTGTTTCTAAAGCAAAATCTAAGCTCTTCTGCAAAATGATTTTATCAGAAAAACAACTTTTAACGGCATTGGTAATTACCTATAATGAGGAACAAAATATAAAAACTGTTCTCGATCATTTGGCTTTCGCCGATGAAATTATCGTTGTCGATTCTTTCAGTACAGATAAAACCTTCGAAATAGCAGCTTCATACGAAAACGTAAAAGTTGTACAGCGTGCTTTCGACAACTTTGCTTGTCAACGCAATTATGCTTTGAGTTTAGCCTCAAATTCATGGGTTCTTTTTATGGATGCAGATGAAAGAATAACACCTGAATTACAGCAAGAAATTAGCTTTGTAATCAATCAGCAAAATAGTGCTGCAGCGTATTATATGCGTCGAAATTTTATGTTCGAAAATAAAAAATTACGCTTTAGCGGATGGCAAACTGATAAAATTATCAGACTTTTCAAGAAAGAAAATGCCAGTTATAATATCAAGAAAATCGTTCACGAGAAACTAATCGTAAACGGGAAAATCGGAAAACTGAAAAACAGGCTTATTCATCATTCGTATTCGAATTATGATGATTATAAGCAAAAAATGGTTTTCTACGGACAATTAAAAGCTCAGGAAGAAGTTTTAAAAAAAACTTCTCCCAATTTTTTTCATTTTTATATTCGTCCCGCGTATCAATTTCTGAATCAATATCTGGTTCGTTTTGGTTTTCTGGACGGTAAAAAAGGAGTTATAATTTGCTACTTAAATGCTTTAAGTGTTGCCGTACGTTTTCAGGAACTTAAAAAAATCAAAGCAAAAAACTAAGATTTCCAGAATTTCAGCTTCTTTTTAAGTCTTTTCTTTTTCGCAAATCCTTCTTGAAAATCAGACGTTGCCTGCCACATTTTTTCAAAAATTTCAGCCTCAGTTTTCTCCTTATAAAACTTCGAATATTCGTTGCTCATTATTGCAATCATTCCTTTTTGTGGTGTTAAACGACTAAAATTATTCATGCGTTGCTCAAAACTCATTGCAGCATGAAAATTCATTCTGTTTAAATCAACCAAAAAGAATTCGTATTTATTTTCAACACCCTTTTTGATTAACGTATTTCCCGGAGAATGGTCCAGGAACTCTACTCCTTTTTCGTGCAAATCAAAAGTAAACTTCGTAAACTGTCTCAATATATTGTCGTGATCCGGATAATCAGGAATTTCAACCAATTCGCGATACGTTAATTCTGTTATCAAATGCTCGCTTACATAATAACTGTCTTTTAATCCGATAAGATTAAAATTTTCAAGAAATGCAATAGGTTGTGGTGTACCTATATTCTTCTCTAATAAAATGGTAGCAAATTCAAAAGATCGTTTTGCTTTTGATTTTCGAAAATACTTATACGCAATTTTATTAACGATATTCGGAATTTTAAACGATTTAATGTTGACCGTTTTTCCGTTAAGATCAAACAACTTAATCTTATTACGATCTCCATTTCCAAATAATTCTCCTGAAGAATTAAACGTTTTAATTTTGTCAAGAATTGACACCGTGCTATTTTCAAAAATGGGATTTACCTTAAAATTCATCAGTAGATTTTTATAACCAACAAAAATACGTATACAATTTAAGACTTCAAATTAATATTGTATTTTCGTAAAAAAAATAAAGGATGTCGCATCAAAAGAGTGTTTTTTTAGAAACTCATAATATAAACAACAGGGCAAGTGGCTTGGGAACTTTTAATTATGAATTAATTAAAGGATTGGCTTCATTAGATTTTAATGATCTGGAATTAACTTTAAACAGCTCAAAACCAGAGCTTCTTAAAGAAGAATTTAAAGACAAATTTAAGTACCATAAATACAACAGCCTTTCAAGACATCCGTTGTTCCGAATTCGAAAAAAATATGATTTATGGCATTCTGTAAACCAGAACATTAAAGTTGAGCCTTTTCGCACCAATAAATATTTGTTAACGGTTCATGATATTCATTTTGTTGAAGAAGTTTCTGCAGACAAAGATCATAGATTGAACAAGCTTTTTAAAGCAAAACTGGAAAGATCTAGTGCAATTACTTACATTTCAGAATTTGCTAAAAAACATACGCATGAACATTTTGATGTACCAAATGTTCCGGAATATATTATTTATAACGGAAACCCAATTTCAACACTTTTAGATACTTCATCTTTTACAAGCAATATTCCTGTAGACAAACCTTTTTTTTTCACGATTGGAGATTTTATTGAAAGAAAAAATTACGGTTCAATCATTAATATGATGAAACTAATAAAAGATTTCAATTTAATTATTTCCGGAAATAACAATAAAAAATATGGTGAAGAAATCAGGAAATTAATTGATGACAATGGTTTGAGCAATCAGGTTTTTTTGACTGGAAAAATATCTGATGAAGGAAAACAGTTTTATATGAAAAACTGTACTGCCTTTCTTTTTCCATCAATTCGGGAAGGTTTTGGACTTCCGCCAATTGAAGCTATGAGTTTTGGTAAACCTATATTTTTATCTGATAAAACTTCATTGCCTGAAATTGGAGGTGATATTTCTAATTACTGGACAAATTTTGATCCGGAGTATATGAAAAATGTACTTTTTGACGGATTAAATCATTTTGACACCAATAAAAATGAGATAGAAACTCTTTTGAAAAAAAGAGCTGCAAGTTTCGATTGGAAAATTGCAGCTGCTAGTTATTTAGATGTGTATAAACAAATTTTGTATTAAGGCCTAATCTTTTTTTTCATAAGAAACTTAAACCACTGTCCAAAGTTCTTTTTTAATAAAAAGAATTTTCCAACGTTAATTTTATTCGTTAATTTAAAATTGCTTAACAATTCCTGAAGAGATTTTCCTTCCATAAATTCTACTGTTTTCCAATGCATTGGATCTAAATAGAAAAAACCACGAATTTCTTTGTAATTAGAAAACGTAACCGAATCCCATTTACTCATAAATTCAGTTTTATTGATCTCATCATTATGTCCCCAATTTTCAAGTTTTTGAACCAAATCTTCTCTTGAACGGGACAAGCAATCGTGTAGAGCAACAGAATCAGTATAAATCGAACGACATTTGCCATGTCTTCCTACTTTATAATTTGGATAGTTTGTTGCAATCATAAATTTATCCAGTTTATCCACATACAAAACACCCTGATCTACATATTTATATAGATTAATTTTAAAACCACATATCTGAACTAACTTGTCCTGAGGATTTATCAGCAAATCATTTTTTGATTTAAGAAAAGAAACGAACTTACTAAAGTCATAAAAATATTCATCAGAATCCAGTTGAATTAACCAATTTCCAATTCCCATTTTATGAGCAAGCATTTTACGTTCCCGTATTTCGCACTCCATTGTAGTAAGTCCCTGAACATAGAACTCCTCTTCATATATGACTATTTTTTTTTGAACATCAAAGTCTTCAATCCATTTAAAAAAATCATCTTTAATTCCTATAGACTCCCCTTTCCAGGTCTTTCTATTGCTGTCAATTGCTAAAAAAATGGTATCTGCCTCTTTATAAACTGTTGGAATTGCATTTTTTAACAACTCATAATCGTAGGAAACTAAATATCCTACTTGTATTTTTCCTATCATTGATGCTTTTATGAAATTTGACACAAATTTACTACTTTATCTCTATTTTTGTTAAAAAAATCCTAATTTTATTTTAGATCCATATTTAAACCACATGTCTAAAAGTTCTTAAAATAGCTTGTTGTGTGCAATGTTTAAACTTAGATTTCCAATTCTCAGAACGCGCTTTTACATTCTTTTATTTCATACTACATTCCTGTCATTTCGGGAATATCTTACATTTTTCGTGTCATTGATGCTTTTACAAAATCTGTTGCATTTTATTAATTAATATCTATTTTTACGCCATGAAAAAGCAATATGATTATTTAATAATTGGATCGGGACTCTTTGGAAGTGTTTTCACATATGAGGCAACAAAAGCAGGTAAAAAATGTCTGGTTATTGACAAAAGAGAACATACCGGAGGAAATGTATATTGTGAAAATATTGAAGGAATTAATGTTCATAAATACGGTGCTCACATATTTCATACAAACGATAAAGGATTGTGGGATTAT
Organism: Flavobacterium sp. JAS; assembly: GCF_020991455.1. Taxonomy (GTDB): domain Bacteria; phylum Bacteroidota; class Bacteroidia; order Flavobacteriales; family Flavobacteriaceae; genus Flavobacterium. The sequence goes on along the minus strand of NZ_JAJMOX010000003.1, from coordinate 234,934 downwards.
GTAAATCAATTTGTTGAATTTAATAATTTTACCAATTCTCCAATGGCATTAGCAAAAGGAAAATTATACAATTTACCTTTTAACATGAATACTTTTTATCAGCTTTGGGGCACAAAAACACCTCAGGAAGCGAAAGCAAAGATTGATGAACAAATAGCCATTTATGGTGTTGAAAACCCACAAAATCTCGAAGAACAGGCTTTAAGTCTTGTTGGAAAAGACATTTACGATAATTTCATTAAAGAATATACCGAAAAACAGTGGGGAAGAAAAGCTACTGAATTACCGGCTTTTATTATCAAGAGACTTCCGGTTAGGTTTACTTTTGATAATAATTATTTTAACGATAAATATCAGGGAATCCCAATTGGCGGATACAATAAACTAATCGAAGGTTTACTTGAAGGTATTGAAGTGGTTACCAACACTGATTATTTTTCGGACAGGGAAAAATTTAATGCCCTTGCTGATAAGATTGTTTATTCTGGAAAAATCGATGAATATTTCGATTATAAATTAGGGGTTTTAGAATACAGATCGCTTCATTTTGAAAACGAAGTTCTGGATACAGACAATTTTCAAGGAAATGCTGTCGTTAATTATAATGATGCCAGTTATGATTTTACCAGAATAATCGAGCATAAACATTTTGAATTTGGCAAACAAAGCAAAACGGTTATTACTAAAGAATATCCGCAGGAATGGAATCCGTCAAATGAAGCTTTTTATCCTATAAATGATGATAAAAACCAAGCGCTGTTTGAAGAATACAAAGAACTATCTCTAAAAGAAGAAAATGTAATATTTGGAGGAAGATTATCTGAATACAAATATTATGATATGCATCAGGTAATTGCTATGGCCTTAACAAGAACTAAAAAAGAATTTAAAAATGATTAAAATTTTTGTTGTTACTCATAAAGAAGATCCTTTATTAGCAAATGAAGTACTCGTTCCTATTCAGGTTGGAACAAATGAGCCTATTACGGCAACTATTTTAAGAGACAATACGCTTGACAATATCTCTGCAAAAAATGGTAATTATTGCGAATTAACAGCCGCATACTGGATTTGGAAAAACGTAAAAGATGCTGATTATGTAGGTATTTGTCATTATAGAAGATATTTAAACTTTTATAGTGATTGGTATAATTTGAAACCTTCTGCACAGAAGAAAATCAAAACTGAGGATTTTAAAAATACCAAATTATACAATACTTCTTCTGAAAAATTAGAGAAAAAAATAGCTTCTGTTCTTTCAGAATATGATGTAATTATGTGTAAACCATACACATTCAAAGATACTACTTTGACCCAAAACTATTGTGACGATCATCGTCTTGAAGATTGGGATTTGACTAAAAAGATAATTTTGGAGAAATATCCGGAATATAAAGATAGCATTGTTTCGTTTTTAGATGAAGGAACGACATTTCATATTGGGAACATGATGATTTCCTCTAAAGAGAAATTTGATGCCTACTACAGCTGGTTATTCTCAATTCTTTTTGAACTTGAATCCAGAATTACAATTCCAGAAGATGCTTATCAAGCCAGAATTTTTGGCTTTATTTCAGAGAGATTGATTAACCTTTATATGTACCACAACAAATTTAAAATTAAAGGAGTTCCGTCATATAAAATAATAGATTTATAAAATGAACGAGGAAATAATCAACGCTTACGAAGTCATAAAAGAGGGCGGAATCATTCTGTACCCTACTGATACCGTATGGGGAATTGGCTGTGACGCCACAAATCCAGAAGCTGTTGCCAAAATATATAAATTAAAACAACGTGCCGAAACGCAAAGCATGATTGTATTGATGAATGGCGAAAAAATGATGTATAATGTCTTCAAAAACATTCCTGAAGTTGCGTGGCAAATTTTAGATTTATCTGAAAACCCAACTACTTTAATTCTAGATGAACCCAGAAATGTAGCAAAAAACATTATTGCAGCAGATAATTCGCTTGGAGTTCGAATCGTAAAAGAGCCTTTTTGTTTTAAACTATTAGAGCGAATGAAAAAACCATTGGTTTCAACTTCGGCTAATATCTCGGGGCAACCCACACCTATCGCTTTCAAGGATATAAATCCGGAAATCATAAAAGGTGTCGATTATGTAGTAAAACTAAATCAGGATAAAGTTGCTGGAAAACCTTCGACAATTATAAAGTTGACAAACGATTCACAAGTAAAAGTGATCCGCAAATAATTTACTTCGACTTCGCTCAGTCTGACAAAAGATTTCATTGTCTTTCTGAGCGAAGTCGAAGAATATTTTAAAAAAAGCTTAGTGACTTAGCTGCTTAGAACCTTAGCAACTAAAAAAAGCTAAACAGTTTTCAAACTCTCAATCAGCCAATCAATATCTTCTTTGGTATTGTAATGACTAAATGAAATTCGGAGATTTGGCAATTTCAAATCAGTCTCTGATAACATTTCTTTTAGCACATGTGATGGCTTTATACTTCCGGATTGGCATGCACTTCCTCTTGAAACTGCAATTCCTTTCATATCCAAACTAAACAAAAGCATCGAAGTTTTATCTGCTGAAAAAGGTAAAATGATATTGATAATATTATAAAAATCATCCTTTTTTCCGTTGATTCTAAAGCCCGGAAAATGAATTTCCAATTGCTCAATCAAATACATTTTTAAATCAGTAATGTATTTTCTTTCCTGATCTAAATTTTCATAAGAAAGTGATAAGGCTTTTGCCATTCCTGCAATTTGATGAACCGCTTCAGTCCCTGCGCGAAGTCCTTTTTCTTGTTCTCCACCAAAAATTAAAGGCTGTAAACCGGAATTTTTTCGAACAAAAGCAAAACCAACTCCTTTTGGCCCATGAAATTTATGTGCACTTGCTATTATAAAGTCAACTGGTGTTTGCTGTAAATCGATTTCTGTTTTCCCTATAGATTGTACCGTATCCGAATGAAATAAGACGCCATATTGTTTGCAAATAACTCCAACTCTATCTAAATCTAAAATAGTTCCGGTTTCGTTATTTACATGCATTAAACTAACGATTGTCTTTTTTTCTTCTGATAATAAATTCGACAAATGAGTCAAATCAATACTTCCGTCAGGATTAATATTAACATAATCGACCTGAGTATTATAGTCGAATTGCAATACCAGCGCCGTATGCAAAACGGCGTGATGCTCAATTTTTGTAGTAATGATTCTCTCGACTTTAAGGTCTTCAACCGCCGAGCGAAGAATCCAGTTATCCGCTTCAGTTCCTCCTGAAGTAAAAATAATTTCCTGTGCAGAGCAATTTAAATACTTTGCAATACTTTTTCTTGAAAGTTCTAAAACAGTTTTTCCATTTCGTCCAAAGCTATGTGTAGAAGACGGATTACCAAAATCTTCTGTCATAACTTTAGTCATTTCCTGAATAACTTCAGGGCGCATAGCCGTTGTAGAGGCGTTGTCGAGATATACTTTTTTCATCGCTGCAAAGTTATGAAATATCAATTATGAAATCTTAAATATCATTTGCGAAATTTTTCACTATTTTTGACCCAAATAAATTTACGATGAAAAAATATGCATGCCTTCTCTTATTTGCGCTACTTTTAAATGGTTGCGATGATGGCGATTTAACAGTTGATTCTATAGATTTTGATAAAGTTACTGCTACAAGCTGTGACACAACAAACACTTTACTTTATAAACTTAAAGACAGAGAATCATTATTATTGCAATTAGCTCCAAACAGCCTTATAAACAACCCAACACCAGAAGGTCTACCAGTAACTTACGACATTAAGGACGACAGTCAGTATCGTGTTGTTTACAGAGCCTATGACGGTACAGTTGGAGTACCAAATATTTGCGGTATAATCCCTCCAAAAACACCAAATGTTATCGAAGAATGGCTAGGAACTGGTGGGAAAATAGAAATAACTACTACGCAAATTACCTCCGCTCCAAGTGAAGTAGACGGTAGTACCCGAGTTACAGGTTATAACCATAACATTGTTTTTAAAAATATAACTTTTTCAAAACCTTCGGGACCACAAGTTGAGCAAGAATACATTTTTGGAGATTATAAAATTACGATAACACCTACTCCTTTAACTTTTGCGAAACCGGAGGAAGCTGGAGAATGTCCACTTTTAAATCAAGTTTATAACTACAATGCTGCATTTTACATCATGCTTCAAAACTTTGATCAAAGTCTGTTTAAAAACGAAGCGACTCCAGCCGGGCAACCAAGAATAGGAACTATAAGTGCAACACAAAACAACGTAGTCTATCGTACCCTTACCGGTGTTGCTTTAAATAAAGATTATTTCTGTCAGGCTATCGCTCCAACAAATCCTGCCGTAAAAGAAACCTGGAACGGTTCAAGCGGAACAGTTGAAGTTACAACGCAAATCGCCGGAACCATAGTTCAGCACACCATTGTAATAAAAAATGTAACGCTTGTAAAAGGAAACAGCAGCTTCAAATTAGGTAATAATTTTGCATTAGGAACTGTAACTAAATCGACGAATTAGGGCTTTAAAGACAATTTTAAAACCAATTTAATTCCTACAAAAAAACGTCCGTTTTTCAAAACCGATTTAATTAAAAATCAGAAAGAAAAACGGACGTTTTTTTTTGCTTAAAAATAAACAACTCTAGCCTCGAAAAACAACTTTATTTATTGTTTTGCCTAAAATAAACTTCGGTGGCACCTAAGCCATATTTTTGATAATTGGCATCCTGAAAATCTATTCCGTCATAACGACCCAATAAAAAATCAAGTTCGGCTTTTAAAATTCCCTCGCCAACACCGTGAATAAAAACAATTTTTGGAATGCGATTTCTAATTGCAAATTCTATGTGTCTTTTTGCCGTTTCGGTCTGTAAAGTCAAGATATCATAATTTGACATTCCGCGTTTGTTTGGAACCAGTTTTTCGATGTGTAAATCAAATTCGGGAGCCGGAATTTCGCGTTTATCTTTCTTTTCTTTTACAAAACTTCTTGGTTTTGGCTCTGTTTTCTCTTTTGTAATCTCATCTAAATTAATTCTTTTAATAGAATTCATTAAATTACTGGAATCGTGAATTTTAAGCAATTCGTTGACAAAAAACGTCATCGTAAATCCGTCTTCTGTTTCTATTAAAACTTCGTTATTTTTAACCGAAACTACCGTTCCGTTTATGGCTTCGTCTAAGACTGAAACCTTATCTCCTTTAGTTAACATCCTGCTCCTCTTTATCTTGATTTTTACTTGGTGTTTTTGCGCTCAGCTGCATCATTCCAAACATGAAAACTGCAATTGCAATTACCGTGATATAGACATTCTTTTCTGCCGAAACCTGCTCGTATAACGCAACCGAAATGGCAAGAATCATTATTATAATTTTAATCGCTTTCATATTTTAAAGTATAAGAGTTCAAAAGTATAAAACTTTAAAATAGCAGTTCACTCCTTTTGACATGTTATCAAATATTTTTTTGTAAAATTGTAAAAAATAATCGACTTGAATTTAGAGAAATATATGATCCCCTGCCTGTTCAAAACATTCTTCGGAGTTGAGTGTTTGGGATGTGGTTTTCAGCGCGCTTTATTCTTACTTTTTCAAGGCGAATTTTCGGCCGCTTTTCAGATGTATCCGGCGCTTTATTCTACCCTTATCTTTTTCGCTTTTGTCGCTTTGTATTTTTTAGATAAATCGAGAAACTACAAAAAAATCGTTTGGAATATCGCATTCATAAATCTCGTTTTTATGCTTGGTGGATACTATTATAAACACTTCTATCTTTAATTTTTTTCATTCAAAAATTGCTCAAATTATTTCTTAATCTGGTTCAAAATATCATTCATCATTTCGATTTGCACTTTTTGAATTTCGATTAATTCCTGTTGTTGATGCATAATCATGTGATCAATTTTATCGTGAATCATTCTTATTTCTAATTCAGATTTCAGGTTAATCATATAATCTTTTTTGGCTCTGTTTCTGTCTTTTTCTTCCTGACGATTTTGGCTCATCATAATTACCGGAGCTTGCAATGCGGCGATACAGGATAAAATCAAATTCAATAAAATAAACGGATATGGATCAAAACCTTTATTAACCAAAATATAAACATTAGCACTAATCCAAATGACTATGAAAGCTAAAAACGAAATAATAAACGTCCAGCTTCCGCCAAAATCTGCCACCTGATCTGCTATTTTCTGTCCAAAGCTTCTGGTTTCCTGCTCATCTTCTGCAATAGTCACAATTGATCTGTCTTCTTTTAGAGATGTAATAACACTTTTTTCAAGATCAGAAAGCGTACCTATTTCGGTAGACAAATAATTCGAAACATATTTTTGGCGATATTCATTTAACTCCTTAACCGCAATACAATCGTCTTCGCAAAAAGAAGGATGATCCTTGATAATTAGTCCTAAAATTGGATCATGTATCGATTTTCCATAAATTTTCTGACTTTCGGGAAATTCAAGATTAGAAATAGCGCTTTTAAAAGTTGAATTATTTTTCATTTTTATAAATTTTACTGGCTAATTTACGCATTTAACTTCTTAAGAATCATATAAAATAATCGCTTTTATCATTCTTTTTTTTATCACAAATAGAATTTGCTATGCAAAATTTCTTTAGTTAATTCGTGCCCTTATTTACAAAAAACGCCTTACTTTTAACGTTTTAAATTATCCACTCAATTTTACAATTGTGACAAAAGACAGTATCATACAAAATATAAAAGCTCTAAAAAGCCATTCAAACATTAATTACGGAATCAAAACCAAAACAGAAGATTTTACCGAAAAGCTTTTCTACACTCTTTTTGATTCAAATGCAGCTTTAGACGAGAGCATTGACGAACTCGAAATCCGCTTTAAAGAGATTGCCGTTCTGGCCTGCAAAAAACCTCAGAACTTATGCGAATCTATTTGGGACCGATTCCTCGAAAAATTACCCAGCGTCTTAGAAAAACTAAATGATGATGCTTCCTATATTTTAGAGAATGACCCTGCATCAAATAGTATCGACGAGGTTTATTTGGCATATCCCGGTTTCTACGCCATCGCTATTTACAGATTAAGTCATGAACTTTATAATCTGGATTTGTTATTATTCTCAAGATTAATGAGCGAATATGCGCATCGAATTACCGGAACTGATATTCATGCCGGTGCTCAAATTGCATCGCCGTTTTTTATCGATCACGCAACCGGAATTGTTATTGGTCAAACGACCGTTATCAAAAAACATGTTAAAATCTACCAAGGTGTAACTCTGGGAGCATTAAGCGTAAGCAAGGAAATGAAAAACGCCAAAAGACATCCAACAGTAGAAGCAAATGTTTGCATTTATGCCAATGCAACTATTTTGGGAGGCGAAACCGTTATTGGCAAAAATAGTATTGTGGGAGGAAATGCATGGATTACCAAATCGATTCCCGAAGATTCTATCGTTCTAAACACTACTACAACTGAAGTTAAAATAAAAGAAAAAAAATAAAATGGGTCCACAGAAATTGCTTAACCTAATTGGAAATACTCCTTTGATGGAAACTGTCAATTTGGTTAAAAATAAAAACGTAAAACTTTTACTAAAGCTCGAAGGAAATAATCCCGGCGGAAGTGTAAAAGACAGAGCCGCATACAATATGATTGCTTCGGCTCTTGAAAGAGGCGATATTAAAAAAGGAGACAAACTAATTGAAGCAACAAGTGGCAACACCGGAATTGCTCTTGCGATGATTGCTCAATTGTTTCAAATAGAAATAGAATTGGTTTTACCCGAAGATTCTACAAAAGAACGCACTCAAACAATGCGTGCTTATGGCGCTACAGTGATTTTAACGCCTGCTAGCGAAGGAATTATTGGTTCAAGGGATTATGCCGACAAAAAAGTGGCAGAAGGCGGTTATTTGATGCTAAATCAGTTTGCAAATGAGGACAACTGGAAAGCACATTATAAAACTACCGGTCCTGAAATCTGGAATGATACTGACGGAACCGTTACACACTTTGTTTCGGCAATGGGAACTACGGGAACGATCATTGGAACTTCGACTTATTTAAAAGAAAAAAATCCGGCAATTCAAATCATTGGAGCGCAGCCAAGCGACGGATCTCAAATTCCGGGAATTCGTAAATGGCCACAGGAATATTTACCGAAGATTTTTGATGCTTCAAAAGTAGATACCGTAATTGATGTTAGCGAAGAAGAAGCTCGTGCAATGACTAAAAGATTAGCGCTTGAAGAAGGCGTTTTTGCAGGAATGAGCAGCGGAGGTTCTGTTGCCGTAGCGTTAAAAATTGCCGAACAATTGGAATCAGGTGTAATCGTAGCGGTTATCTGCGATCGTGGTGATCGTTATCTTTCTTCTGATTTATTTGATTGAGAAATCTAGGTACAAAGGTTCAAAGCTACAAAGGTTCAAAGTTTTACAGACTGACTACAAAACCTTTATATTCTAAAAAAGACGCACTACTGTGCGTCTCAACAGAAAACCTTTGTCACTCTGAACCTTTGCATCTTTGTACCTTTTTTAATCAATAATTAATATCAAACTCAATTTTAAATTCAGCTCCTTTGTTTTTTCCTTCGCTGATGGCGGTTAATTTACCTTTGTTTCTTTCGATAATTTTCTTGCACAAATACAACCCAATTCCGGTTGATAATTCATTGGCAGTTCCTAATCGGCTCATTTTGGTAAATTTCTTAAACAATTCATCAATCTGAGTTTTATCAAAACCAATTCCTTTATCTATAACACTTATAACCAAATTCGAATTTTGAAGATATATTCTAACTTTAATTTCGCTGTCAAAATAAGAGAACTTAATTGCATTGCTGACTAAATTAACCAAAACCTGAACCAATAAACCTTCATCTATTTTAAGTTTTGCTTCGACCAGTTCTAAGCTTAAAGTCAGTTTAATATTTTTATCAATTAAACGCTGCTCAACCTGCTCGTTTATAAAAGGTAAAATATTAGGAAATATAATTGTTTTTGGATCCTGATTTACTTTTACAACCTGATCCTGTTCCTTGAGAAGTTTTATGAAATTTTCGATGTATCGGAATTGCAAATTAGTCGATTCACAAATTAATTCCGCCAAATGCTTAATCGAATCTGATGGATTTTCGCTTAAAATTAACTTTGCCAAACCTTGCGGGTTACCAGCGAAATTTTTCAAATCATGAGAAAGCATGTAAATCAAATCCTGTTTTTCATTTATAAAACTTTCAGATTCATAGATTGATTCCTGAATATTACACATCAATAATCCCGCTTCATCTGTATATTCTGTTGGTAAAACCGATAATTGTCTGTTATTTCTATAATCATCCAGAGATTTAGATGCTAAAGAAATAGGCTTAATTAATTGATTTAAAACCAAAAGCGTCACTAAAGTTGCTAATAAAGTCATTATTAAAGCAAAAATTATAATTGAAATTGGAGAAATAGAGTGATTTGAAAAAAGTACGAAAAACAATATACCAATTAAGGGGATATGGATACCTATGAAAGCAACAAATAGAAATTTGAACACATAACTTTTTCTTAGAAAGCCTATTTGCGAAAGATTATGATACAACTTCATAAAATAATAACAATACTATAGGTTAAAAATGCAGCATTTGGGCTTATTGCTATTAACAAAGTTAGCTTTTAAACTCGATAAAACTAGTATTTTAAAGAAATTGATAAAATATTTTGAAATTTAAATTTATAAAAGTTTACAAACCCTTATTTTTGCGCTATGGGAAGAAAAAATACAGACAAAGTTGTCTTTCATCAAATTCAGGTTCTTGATGCTGGAGCAAAGGGAGTGTCAGTGGCTAAGGCTCCTGACGGAAAAGTAATCTTTATTCCGAATGTTGTTCCGGGTGATGTAGTTGACGTACAAACTTTCAAAAAAAGAAAAGCCTATTATGAAGGCAAAGCCGTAAAATTTCACGAATTTTCAGAACATCGTATAGAACCAATATGCGAGCATTTTGGAGTTTGTGGAGGATGTAAATGGCAAAATATGAAATACAGCCAACAGTTGTATTATAAACAAAATGAGGTAAAAAATCATTTGCAACGCATAGGAAAGGTTGAACTTCCTGAATTTGAAGATATTTTAGGTTCAGAAAAACAGTTTTTCTATAGAAACAAAATGGAATTTTCGTTTTCTAACAGCCGTTGGTTAACCGAAAAGGAAATTGAAAGCACAGAAGATTTAGGAAACAGAAACGCCTTAGGATTTCACATTCCGAAGATGTGGGATAAAATTCTTGACATCAACAAATGTCATTTACAAGAAGATCCTTCAAACGCGATCAGAAACGAGATCAGAGATTTTGCAAACGAGCATAATTTAGCATTCTTTAATCCTAGAGAACAATCTGGTTTATTGAGAACTTTTATGATCCGTACGGCTTCAACCGGAGAAATCATGGTTTTGATTCAGTTTTTCGAAAATGACAAAAAAAATCGTGAACTTATTTTAGATCATCTTTACGAGAAGTTTCCACAAATTACTTCATTGCAATATGTCGTAAATTCAAAACAAAACGATACTATTTACGATCAGAATATCAAACTATATAAAGGTAGAGATTATATTCTGGAAGAAATGGAAGGTTTAAAATTCAGCATCAATGCTAAATCTTTTTACCAAACCAATTCTGACCAAGCGTATGAATTATACAAAATAACACGCGACTTTGCCGGACTTTCTGGTAATGAAACTGTTTATGATTTATATACAGGAACAGGAACTATTGCACAATTCGTTTCTAAAAAAGCGAAAAAAGTAATTGGTGTAGAAAGTGTTCCCGAAGCGATTTTAGACGCTAAAGCAAATGCTGAACGCAATAATATAACTAATTGTGAGTTTTTTGTAGGAGACATGAAAGTGGTATTTAACGAAAGTTTTATCGCTCAACATGGAAAACCTGATGTTATTATCACAGATCCGCCTCGTGACGGAATGCACAAAGACGTTATTGATCAAATCTTGAAAATTGCTCCTAAAAAAGTAGTTTATGTAAGTTGTAATTCAGCAACACAAGCTCGTGATTTGGCTCTAATGGATGAAAAATACAAAGTTACACGTGTGCGTCCGGTCGATATGTTTCCGCAAACGCATCATGTTGAAAATGTTGTACTTTTAGAACTTCGATAACAAAAAACTATAAATGAAAAAAATAGTAGCTTTTTTATTGCTCTTTACTTTTGGCTTATCAAGCTGCGAGAAAGATGATATTTGCGATCCAACTACTCCTACTACTCCGCGATTGGTAATATCATTTTTTGATAATGCTGATGCAAGTTTACCTAGAAAAGTAACCAATTTAAAAGTAGTTGGAAAAGATAAGGATGGTAATGATTTGGCTGAGGGAATTGTTTTTAACGAAACTAGTACAACAGATACTAAGTATTATGCAAATGGTACTTCAATTTCAATTCCGTTAAAAACAAATGAAAACACTACCACTTATAGTTTTATTTATAATGCTGCAAGTACAGATCCCACTTTGATTAATAAAGATGTAATACGATTTGACTATACACATCAGGACTTATATGTATCAAGAGCATGTGGCTATAAAACTACTTTTACATTAAATCCTTTTGTTGCCGATCCAGTATCACAGCCTTTTATATATAGCCCGGGAGTAGATGGACCTTGGATAAGAGTCATTAACGTAGAAAAATATAACATTGAATCTGAAAATGAGACACACATTAAAATATACTTTTAGTTTTTGCTTATTGTTTTCAATGTTTTTGGTTCAAGCCCAGGAAACGCCGACTACTACAGCAACAAAAGAAATTGTTCCCGAAAAGCCAAAAGCAAAACCCAAAGCTGAAACTGCTAAACCGGCAATTCAGGAAACAAAAAAAGATTCCGTTCCTAAAACAGATCGTTATGGTTTGCGTGTGGGTGTCGATTTATATAAACTGACTCGTGGACTTTATGATAAAGATTATAAAGGTGTTGAATTTGTGGGAGATTTTCGCTTGACGAAAAAATACTATCTGGCAGCCGAACTTGGTTATGAAGACAAAACAACTGACGACGACAGACTAAACTCAACCACAAACGGAACTTATATAAAAGGAGGTTTTGACTATAATATGTACCAAAACTGGCTTGACATGGAAAACCTGATTACGATAGGTTTAAGAGGTGGTTTTAGCTCGTTTAGCCAACAAATAAACAGTTATAAAATCTATAATCCTAATCCGTATTGGGGAGAACAGCCTGCGATTGTGTCCGGCGAAAAATTCAACGGTTTAACAGCCGGATGGCTTGAAGTTGCGATGGGAATAAAAGCCAAGGTATTTAATAACATATTTGTAGGTTTTGGTGTTCAGCTAAAACTTTTAGTTATGAATAACAAACCAAGCGGCTTTGACAATCTTTACATTCCTGGTTTTAACAGAACTTATGATGGAAATTTTGGAGTAGGTTTTAATTACACAGTTTCTTACTTTATACCTTTATACAAGAAAAAAGTAATTGTACCTGAAATCGATACTAAAAAAGAAACTTCTAAAAAACAGTAGTTTTCTTAATATAAAAAAAGAGCCCCGAATTTAGATATTCGGGGCTCTTTTTTATTTGTATATTTTAAGACAATTGGAATGCTATTGCAGCATTTGAATGTATTAAAGTGGTATCAAAAACAGGAACAGTAACATCTTCTGGTTTTATAACCAAAGGAAGTTCTGTACAACCCAGAATAACACCTTCGGCACCATTTTCTATTAGTTCATTTGTAATCCTCAAAATATGTTTTTTAGTTTCGTCAGTAACGATACCTTTTCCTAATTCCTCAAAAATTGTAGTATGTAGAAAATCTCTGTCCTCACTATTCTCCGGAATAATGGCTTCAATACCTCTAGCACTCAGTTTTTCTTTAAAGAAATCCAGTTCCATTGTAAACTTAGTTCCCAAAAGAGCCACTTTTTTAAGGTTTTGCTTTTCAATTTGAATAGCCGTTTCTGTAGCAATGTGAATAATAGGCAAATCAATAGCTTTTTCAAGTCTATCAGCAATTAAGTGCATGGTATTGGCACATAAAAGAATCGCTTCTGCTCCACCCGATTTTAAGAATTGACAAGCTTTAAAAAGCATTTCAAAAGTACGATCCCAATCATTGGCATCGTTGTTCTTTTTTATATCAGCATAATTGAAAGAATAAATCAAACATTCTGAGAAGTTAAGTCCTCCCATTTTCTCGTTCATCCCCTGATTTATAAGTTTGTAATAATCTGCTGTCGAAACCCAGCTAATCCCGCCTATAAGTCCAATTATCTTCATAAACAACTATTTTTAAACCGTTGGGTGCAATTAATAAAAGTTTTAAATCTATATTTCGCTTATTTGCCTAAATATTTTTTCACGCAGATTTTAAAAAGATTTAAGCAAATGCACGCAGATAATTATCTAAATTTTATCTGCTCAAATCTGCAGAATCTGCGTGAAATATTTTTTTTTATAATCCTTTAGTCTTTGGCTAATATAATACTCATTCTTGCAAAATAAAATCTATATATGTCTTAAAAGAAACGATACACAACTGAATAATTTATCTTATCCAATTTCTTTAATTCCTTTTATAAAAATCCATTTCATAAACAGTTTTTCTCCGTCTTTGGTTTTCACCGCCTGAAATTTAGGTGAAATCAAAGTTGCCGCAATAAAAGAAGTCATCGGGATCCAAAATCCTGTTAAATGGGTATAGGTTGCCACTAAATATCTTCCTAAAATAAATAGAATCGCAAAACATCCTAATTGATATAAAAAAGCTCTTACTTGTAGTTTAGTCATTATTTTTTCTTTTTAAGTTTCAGAGGTTCAAAGGGGCAAAGTTTTTCCCTCTGTGCCTTTTGAACCTCTGAGCCTTTGAACCTATTGTTCGTTAACTTGAAATTTCGTTCTCTTACTTCCTTCGTACATTTCGTATTTAACCAAACGTGCTTCTAAGCTTGCGTTAAAAAGTTTGATTTTACGAGAAGGTTTTAAACCTACAAACTTCAATGCTTCAAGATTTGCAGTAATAAACCAGGCATTTGTTCCTGGGTAACTTTTCTTTAAAGTATCTCCGATATTTTTGTAGAATTCTTCCATGTGAATATCCAAACGCTCATCATAAGGCGGATTAAAAACCATGTGTAACTTTCCTTCAACTGCTTTTTCAGAATCAAAAAAGTTATTTTCTTCAACTGTAACGTAGTCGTCTAAATTCGCATTTTTGATGTTGTCTTTGGCTTTGTTTACAGCACTTGGAGCTTTATCAAAACCTTTTATAGTATAATGGAATTCTTTTGTTTTTTTCATCAGACTGTTTACAATCTCATCGAATAAATCATTATCCCAATCTTTCCATTTTTCAAAAGCAAATTCTTTTCTGTTGATATTTGCCGGAATGTTGCAGGCAATCATAGCAGCTTCTGCAAGGAAAGTTCCAGAACCACACATTGGATCTAAAAAGTGACTTTGGCCTTCCCAACCCGATAATAATAAGATTCCCGCTGCCAAAACTTCGTTGATTGGTGCAATATTTGTCGCGGTTCTATAACCACGTTGGTGCAGTGAATTTCCTGAAGTATCCAATGCAACCGAAACCTGATCTTTGTCAATATGAATATTGATTCTCAAATCCGGAAATGCTTTATCGATACTAGGCCTTTGCCCCGTTCTTTCTCTAAACTGATCTACAATTGCATCTTTACATTTTTGAGAAACAAACTCTGAGTGATTAAAATAAGTCGAATGTACTGTCGCATCAATTACAAACGTTTGATTTGCATTTAATAATTTAGACCAGTTTACACCCGAAATTCCTTTATATAGTGCTTGTTCATTATTTGCTCTAAACGAGTAAATAGGTTTTAAGACTTTAAGTGCTGTACGCAACGATAAATTGGCTTTGTACATAAAACCTTTATCGCCCTTAAAGCTTACCATTCTCACTCCTTTTTCAACATCCTGAGCGCCAAGAGCACGTAATTCGTTCTCTAATATTTCTTCAAAACCAAAAAAACATTTGGCAATCATTCTAAAATTTTCTTCCATCTTTATTTTTGTATTAAAAAACAACTCCGATCGTGATACACAACTAATGATTATACAGCTATATCGCGAAATAGTTATTTTTCGGCAAAAATACACTAAATTTGCGGTACTTTGAATTAATTGAAATAGAATAAATGTCTGAAGCACCAAACTCATCAACACCAAATCAGGATCGTAACACTCAAAACTGGTTCACATCATGGTTTGATACTCCGTATTATCACATTCTTTATAAAGACCGAAATTACAGAGAGGCGCAGATTTTTATGGATAATCTTACACATTATTTAAACCTGCCTGAAAAAGCTAAAGTACTTGATTTAGCTTGCGGAAAAGGACGTCATTCTATTTACCTAAACCAATTAGGATTTAACGTTTTAGGCGCAGATTTATCTGAAAACAGCATTGCCGAAGCCAGCAAAAACAGCAACGAAACCCTGCATTTTAAAGTGCACGATATGCGTGAGCCGTTTGAAGAAAAATTTGACGCTATTTTCAATTTATTTACCAGTTTTGGTTATTTTGAAAATGACGATGATAATTTGACGACTCTAAAAGCAATAAAAGAAAGCTTGTCTGAATATGGTTTTGCCGTAATTGATTTTATGAATGTAAATCAGGTAATCGAAACTTTGGTTCCTGAAGAAGTAAAAACCGTTGAAGGAATCGATTTTAAAATCAAAAGATACGTTGAGGACGGACATATTTTTAAGGAAATAGACTTTGAAGATCAGGGCCAAAAGTATCATTTTACTGAAAAAGTAAAAGCATTAACTTTGAAAGATTTTGAAGAATTAATGGCCGAAGCCGGTATTTTTCTGTTAGATATTTTTGGAGACTATAAACTCAAAAAATTCCATAAAACCGAAAGCGAACGATTAATCATGATTTTTAAATAATTGGTAAATCGTTAAATTGTTTAACCGGCTAATCGATTAAACAAATCAACAGTTAAACGATTAAACCAAAAAAACCGATTAAACAAAATATGAACTATCTTTTACCTTTATTTTCTGTACTATTAGGATATATTGTGGCTTTGTTTTTAAAACCTCAAAACAAAACCAACCTAAAATTGCTATTAGCATTTAGCGGTTCATTTTTACTATCGTTAACCGTAATGCATTTATTGCCGGAGGTTTACGAATCACACAATCATAATATTGGTTTATTTATTATGGTCGGAATTTTATTTCAGATCATCCTGGAGTTCTTCTCAAAAGGGGCAGAACATGGTCACGTTCACGGACATGCACAAATGTCTCAGATTCCGTGGTTATTATTCATAAGTTTGTGTATTCACGCCTTTTTAGAAGGTTTTCCTGTAAGTCTTCATCATGATTTAGCCGTCGGGATTGCCATTCATCATTTGCCAATTGCAGTCATTCTGACTACCTTTTTCATCAACGCAAATCTGGACAAAAAAGCTATTTTTATATTCATGCTTACCTTTGCAATTATGACACCGCTTGGCACAATTGCATCTGAATACTTATCCTTTTTAAACGATTATTATACCGAAATAACTGCTGTTGTAATCGGAATTCTTTTCCATATTTCGTCGACAATTATTTTTGAAAGCAGTGAAGGACATAAATTCAATATCGCCAAAGTTTCGATGATTGTTTTGGGAATTTTACTGGCATTTTTTATATAAGTTGGGCGTGACATTAAGTTAAGCTTTTAGAAAATAGAATTAATCTCCAAAGAGGTAAAATCGCAAAGCTTAAACATAATCTTGTCAGAAATGACAAAATCTTTGCGATTTTGCTCCCGATGGCTATCGGGATTGCGAGAGATTTATTTGCCATGGCATTATAGATTTTCTCTTAACTTAACGACATTGGCTCCTATCCCTCACGCAAATAAAACCAAAATAACATCTCGTAATTTCATTTTCATAATTCCAATTATCTAATTTTCTAATTGACTAATTATCTAATTAGTTCCCCGTTCTCTTTTTCTCCTCCTGATTTCCAAAAGCTCTTTCTTCTACTTTTATCTTTTTATTTCCAAAATTATAAACCACAGATAAACGAACGAATCTATTACTTTCCGTTTGACTGTAAACCTGTTTTACGCCATTTACAACCGAAGTAAAATCTTTTAAATAAGACGTATTAAAAATATCATTCGCCAAAAACGCAATCTGCATGGTTTTGTTAAACAAATCCTGTTTGAAACCGATATCAAAACTCGAAGCATATCCTAATTCATACAAACCGCTTTTAAAAGGCGTAGTATATGAAAAATCGATTTGTAATTTTGTTGTTTTACCTAATACAAAAGTATTATTTGTCGAAAAATCAATCTGTAAACTGTTTGATGGATTCGCATTGATGTCTTTAATAAATTCCGTTTTTGCACCTAAAAAGTATAATGAATTTTCACTTTGCCACCAATCTGCAAAAGTTGCCGAATAACTTTCTCCAACTCCATAACTCAAATTTTTAAAATAATTCTCACGTGTTACAATTTGTGTATTCGTTTCTGGGTTTGCACTAAATAAAACGCCATAACCATTTGTAACAGAATTGACAAAAACACTAGTTCTTAGAATTTCTTTATAAGAATGCGCAAACTCAAAATTATCACTAAAAGAAGGTTTCAAAAACGGATTCCCTTCTGAATAACTATTACTGCTAATGTAAATACGAAACGGATTCAATAAGTCAAAACGAGGTCTATTGATTCTTTTCCCATAATTTAAAGTGAAACTATTGTTTTCATTTTTCTTGTAAGAAGCATAAACCGTTGGAAACAATTTCAAATAATTGTTTTCTGTAGTTTGATTCATAGTTTCAGAAAACCCATTTGTTCTAGTATTTTCCAATCGTAATCCCATTTGAAAGTTCCATTTTTCATTTAGTTTTTTATCAGCATTCACATAAATCGCCTGATTATTTTCAGTGTATTTAAATCGGTTTGACTGATTCGGATCCAATTCTGGAGTTCCTGAAATTGTATTGTAATAAAGTACATCGCTAATACTATTTGTAAAACTCATTTTTGCACCGTAAGACAAATTGATCGCTTGAAGCGGATGTTCCATATCGGCCTTAAAACTCCAGTTGTCAATATCCTGATTCGAAATATTTCTTCCCGCCTGATTCACATCTGTAAATATCATGTCTGGCGTATAATTATTAGCAATAAAACTTCTGTCGAATTTAGAATCGTAATTAAAATAATCCACATCAAAAGATAATTTTCGCTTTAAGTCATCTAGATTGGTAATCAAATGCGCATTATAAGTTTGATTGCCAGATCCTCTGTCTGTATTACTTTTATTCAGGGTAATATTGTCCAATTGATTTTGAGCATTATAATTATTAATCGAAATATCCGATTTGAAATCTGGATTATTTCTGTCATTCATAAATTGAAAACCAACTGTCGTACGTTCAGAGAAATCATAATCCAAAGCTATTTTTCCCGAAAGGTTTTCGGTTTTTACTTTTGTTATGCTACTCATATGTGAAAGTCCATCAGGAAAATACATTTTTAAATCATCTGTAGCATTCAAATAACCTGTTTTTGCATTAACGCTGGCAGAAAAACGAAACTTCTTTTTATTGTAAAAGAAATTATCTCTCAAAGTAAAAATTCCATATTTATTCTGATCATAAGAAGCTGTGGTTGTGTTTTTCCACGAATCACGGACTCCTTTTTTCATGATAATATTAATCAGTCCGCCAGTTCCTTCCGCTTCATATTTCGCCGGCGGATTGCTAATAATTTCAATATTTTTAATATCACTTGCTGATATTGATTTCAAAAAGTTATTCAATTCTTCGCCAGCCAATTCAATCATTCTTCCGTCAATCATAACGCGAGAAGTTCCTTTTCCTAAAATAGTAATGGTGTTATTTTTAACTACAACTCCGGGCGCCGTATTAATCGCGCTTAAAGCATCACCTCCAACATTTGCAACATTATTCTCAAGATTGTACACCAAACGATCTGTCTTCTGTTCGATCGTTTTCTTTTTAGATTGAACAACAACTTCAACTAAATTGGTTGTATTTTCTTTTAAGATAATAGTTCCTAAATCAGTATCCTTTTCTATTGAAATCTCTTTTTCGTATTCTTCAAATCCCAAAAGACTAACGCCAATTTTATAAAAATCTTTTTTTAGATTGATTTCAAAAGTTCCATCTTGTTTCGTTGTTGTTCCGTCAATAATTTTCCCTTCTGAATTTAATATTGAAATATCTGCCCATTCTAAAGATGTTGTTTCGCTCGCTATTTTTCCTTTTAATTTAAATGATGCTTGTGCTAAGCAAAAGAATGGCAGTAATAAAAAGATAAGGA
Organism: Flavobacterium sp. JAS; assembly: GCF_020991455.1. Classification (GTDB taxonomy): domain Bacteria; phylum Bacteroidota; class Bacteroidia; order Flavobacteriales; family Flavobacteriaceae; genus Flavobacterium. The sequence continues at coordinate 215,565 of NZ_JAJMOX010000003.1, read as the reverse complement.
GGTTTGATGTTTTCATAATTTCTAATTTTAACTTGTTCAATTAATTTGAAGCAAAGTTGCCTTAGAAATTTTCGAGATTCGACCGACAAAAAAAAGTCGAACCATTTTCTACTAAAGAAATTGGTTCGACTTTATAAGGCACGAAGTACGACTTTTTACAAAACCCTTATTATGAATCGTTTCGGTAAGCAGTAGGCGTTAAATTGGTATATTTTTTAAAAGAAGTATTAAACGAAGATTTGGAGTTAAAACCAACTTCATATAAAATTTCTAAAACCGTAAGCTGACTTTTAGACTCATCTTTCAAAATGTTCATGGCTTTTTGGATGCGATATTCATTCACAAAATCAAAAAAGTGCTGATCCATTTTATGATTAATCAAAACAGACAAATCTCGAACCGGAATATCAATTTGATTGGCCAATTCCTGAATCGTAAGCGACGGATCAAGAAAAGGTTCTTTCTCAAGCATATATTGTTTCAAAGTCGAAATTTGGTTTGTAATCAAATCATTCTGAACATTTGATGGAACAGATTTATCTTTAACTTCCGGCAGAATATCTTTTGTGAGTTTCAATTTAGAATTAACTCCTCTAAAAAGTTCGGGATGATTCAATGCTTTCATTATAAACCAGCAGGTTATAAACAAAGCGATACTTCCTACAAGTACATTTGCCCAAAGAAATACCTCTCTGAAACCGCTATAGCGCAATAAATTTTTTAATGCCACAATTGAATGTGCGATAAGAAAAACACAAGTTATCTGAAAAAGCCATTTATAAGTTGCCGTACTGGGATTTGCGTAATTTTCTAAATAGATTTCTCTATACTTTTTCAGAATTAAAAATACACTGACAATGTAAAACGCATATTGAAATTCAATTAAAATCTGGACAAAATAAATCTCAGGCAATTGATTAAACGTTGAAAGAAAAGTATCTTTATCTGTGTCAAAGTTTAAATAAATTCTAGGAATGAAAACTAAATTGACAACTATAAAGGGTAGTAAATGAATTAAATGTTTCCATTGTAATCTAAAATCAGAATAACAAACTGCCAACACAAAAAAGTAAAACAAAGGCATTTCAAATAAACATGTAGTCGACCTAAAAATCTCCCAATTTAGTTCGGTTCGCGTTGCAGCATCAATAAAAAGTCCACTTAGATCGACAGCAGAAAAAATAAAAAACCAGGCAAATAATCTGTTTGCCAATTTATTTTCAGTTTTAACTGTTAATAAAAAAAAGGCCAGCAGTAAAGAAACAAAAACAGAGATCTTACCAATCCCTTGCAACAAGCTTAATTTATCCATTTATCTTTTAATATGTAACAAATATAATATTTTAGTTCTTTTAAAAAGGTTCGAAAAATTGCGATAAAAAAGATTAATTTTGGCATGAGTAATTATACGAAAAAATGACCTTTACAAAAACCACAGAACAAGCTTCAAAATACGAACATTTAGAAAAAATGTCTGTTCATGAATTGCTTATGAATATCAATCAGGAAGACAAAACGGTGCCCGATGCTGTCGAAAAAGCAATTCCGCAAATTGAAACTTTAGTCGCTCAGGTAGCTGAAAAATTAAAATTAGGCGGGCGATTATTTTACATCGGAGCCGGAACATCCGGGCGTTTAGGCGTTGTCGATGCTTCTGAATGTCCTCCTACTTTTGGTGTTCCTTTTGATTTGGTAAACGGAATTATTGCGGGCGGAGACACTGCAATTCGTCGCGCTGTAGAAAATGCAGAAGACAATGCAACACAAGCCTGGATTGACTTACAAGCTAATAATATTGGCGAGCATGATGTTGTAATTGGTATTGCAGCTTCTGGAACTACACCTTATGTTATTGGTGGTTTAGAAACCTGCAATCAAAATAATATCGTTACCGGATGTATTACCAATAATGCAGGAAGTCCTTTGGCTCTGACAGCTCAATTTCCGGTTGAAGTAGTTGTAGGTCCTGAATTCATTACCGGAAGCTCGAGAATGAAAGCAGGAACAGCTCAGAAATTAGTATTGAATATGATTTCGACTGCAGCCATGATTCAGCTTGGAAAAGTAAAAGGTAATAAAATGGTCGATATGCAGTTGAGTAATATCAAACTGGTTGATCGTGGAGTAAAAATGATTATGGGAGAAATTCCAGTTTCATACGAAGAAGCTTCAGAATTATTAAAAAAATATGGCAGCGTGAGAAATGCTGTTGACAATTATTTAAAGTAAAAAGTTTATTGTGAAAGGTTAAATGTTGTTTAACCGCAAAGTTCGTGAAGGTTTTTCGCAAAGGCATCTTTGTCAAAGTTTAAAACTTTGACAAAGATTATACGAACTTGAAACCTGAAACTTGAAACTTGAAACATTTCAAAACTTGAAACTAAAAACAAAAAATGGCAACAAATAAAGAATTATTAGGAAAAGGAATTAAATACTTAACAGGTTCGTTGCCTTTATTATTTATTGGGCCTTCGTTGATTTATAATGCTTTTATGAATCAGCATACAAATTGGCATTATTTAGTTTTAGGAATCGGGATTGTGGCTTGTTTGAGTGCTATGTTTTTAATTTTTTATGGATTGAAAATCATTATGAAAGGTTTGTTTAATGACTAATTTAGTCGCTTAAGCAAACCCGACAGGTTTTTAAAACCTACTGGGTTTAAAAATAAAATAATTCAAGTCTTCTAGTCCAATTCTATATCCAATATCTTTTTACATGGAAAGTCTAATTCACATTCAGAAAACCTTCGAGAAAGTCGCTTACATTGACAAAAAAATAAACAATCGGGAGTTTGAAGATTGTGTTTTTAAAAACTGTGATTTCTCTAATAGTAATTTTGGTTACATTACTTTTTTAGACTGCGAGTTTATTGATTGCAATTTATCGATGACAAGCTTATTTAGTACAAGCTTGAAGAATGTTACTTTTAAAAATTGTAAACTTCTCGGAATTGCTTTTAATGAATGTGACGATTTCCTATTTCAGGTTTATTTTGAAGAAAGCACTTTGGATTATGCAATTTTTTCGAATAAAAAAATGCCTAAAACCAAGTTCATCAATTGTTCTGTAAGAGAAGTAACTTTTATAGGAACGAACTTAACAAGTTCGGTTTTTGATAATTGTAATCTGGAAGGAGCAATTTTTAACGATACACAATTGGCAGCAGTTAATTTTAAAACCGCTTACAATTATAAAATTGATCCTGAATTTAATCCGATGAGAAAGGCACAATTTTCAAATGATGGAATTGTTGGGCTTTTGGATAAATATGACATTAAGATTGTATAAAAAAATATGCCACTAATTTCACCAATTTTTCCGAATTAAAATTTTAATCGTCTTGTATTAAATCAGTAAATTGGTGAAATTCGTGGCAAAAAAATATAATTATGGAAGCAACTGAATCTTATTTAGAAAGCGTTAAAAAACAATTTTTATACTATAAAATGCTGGGGGAAAAAGCAATGGATCAATTAGAACCAGATCAGCTTTTTGTTTCTGTAAATGAAGATACTAATAGTATTGCTGCTATAATCAAACATGTCTCTGGTAATATGCTTTCGCGCTGGACTGATTTTTTAACTTCGGATGGTGAAAAAGAATGGCGTAATCGTGATGCCGAATTTGAAAATGATCTACAATCTAAAGAGGAAGTTTTAGAAGCCTGGAATAAAGGCTGGGATTGTTTTCTGGATGCTTTGAATAATTTAAAAGCGGATCAACTTTCTGATATTATTTATATTCGTAACGAAGGTCATACGGTTATTGAAGCCATAAACAGACAATTGGCGCATTATCCATATCATATTGGTCAGATTGTTTTTTATGCCAAACAACTAAAGAATAGCAGTTGGAATAGTTTGTCGATTCCGAGGAATAAATCAGGAAATTATAATGCTGAAAAGTTTGCCAAGGAAAAAGAAATCAAGAACTTTACCGATGACGAATTGAAAAGGTTGAAATAACAATTGTTATATTTATTTCGGAATTATAAATATGAAAGACAACAAAAACGAAACACATCATTTCTTGCCTAGTGGAGAATGGGAAGGATTTTATTGTTATTCTAATTCGCCTCACCAACATAAAATGTCTATCGAATTGAATTTTGCAAATTCTATTATTTCCGGTTCAGGAATTGATGATGTAGCCTCGTTTCGATGGAATGGTTCTTATAATTTAGAGTATTTTAAAATTAAAATGGTCAAAAAATATTCGACACATATCATTAATTATAGTGGCGATATTGACGAAAATGGTATTTGGGGGCTTTGGGATAATCCTGAAGATTTGAGTTTTTTTGCCAATATTTCGCCAAACGTTCTTCGACAAGCGCAAGCTATGGCAAAAGGAGGTTTTCATATTTGGCCGAAAGCAGTAAACAGCGAATCTAAAGAGGAAGTCAGAGAAGAAGTAAAAGAATCTAAAAAATTAAAAGAGTTCTATATTCAGAAAATTTAGATCTTATAATATATATATAATACAATTGGTACTTGAGTAGCCGTTAACTTTCTAGCCCTGATGGGAGGGAAAATCCTTTTGTGCCGGGGTTCGGCACAAAAGATTGGAAGGAACAGCAAGAAATAGCTCCAAAAAAATAACTTAAATTTAAAAATGAAAAAAATTATATTCCTTTTGCCGTTACTAACATTATTATCTTGTTATGATGCAGAACACAATTGCAAAGATTTTAAAAACGGAAAATTCAAATTTGAGTTTGATGTAAATGGTGTTAAAAAAACAACCATTTTTGAACGTAAAGATGGTATTGAAATCGAAACTTTTGAAGGTAAAACAGATACCTCGACAGTGCGCTGGGTAAGCGATTGCGAATATATTTTGCAAAAGAAACACCCAAAAAATATGGCGGAAGAAAAAGCAATCAGTATGAAGATTTTAACGACTTCTAAAGATTCGTATACTTTTGAATTTGGAATGGTGGGTTCTGATCAAAAACAACGCGGAAAGGTTTTTAAAATCGAGTAGATAAACTATAAATTCTGCTAAAAAGGCACGAAGACGCGAAGAATAAAATCTTAGTGTCTTCGTGCCTTTTTGCTAAAATAAAAAAACTTAATGGTGTTTCTTTTACATTTCTGTTTTATGTCTTACATTAGAACCTAAATCTTACGCATGAAAAATACCATTTCGCATAGAGTCGCTGACTTTTTAAAGGACTTTCCTCCTTTTAGTTTTTTACATCAAAAAGACTTGGAAAAACTGTCTGAACAAATTTCGATTGTTTACAAAGATAAAGATGCCGTGATATTTGCCGAAAATGATAAGACACATGATTCTTTTTATGTGGTTCATAAAGGTGCTGTGGCGCTCAAAAAAAATCAGAAAAATAATGTTCTTGACATGTGCGATGAAGGTGATATTTTTGGATTACGTCCACTTTTGGCACAGGAAAACTATATTATGGAAGCTGTCGCTTATGAAGAAACCATTTTATATGCGATTCCAATTGCGGTTTTTAGACCTTATGCTCTGGAAAACAGAACCGTTGGTAATTTCCTGATCGAAAGTTATGCTTCGAATACCCGAAATCCATATTCTGATATTCATAAAGATAAGTTATACGGAGACGATATTGTTCATGATCAATTGCATTCTAATAAAGATTCGTTTGATTTACAGCCTATAAAATATTCCAAAAAAATTGTCACTTGCAGTCCGTCTACAACAGCCAGAGATATTGCAAAAATCATGAATAAGAAAAAGGTTGGCGCCATTTTAATTGTTGACGAAATGCTGCCAATTGGTATTATTACGGACAAAGATTTACGCAATAAAATTGTAACAGGCGATTTTTCGATCATGACTACGGCGGAAACCATAATGACGAAACCTGTTATTACCTATCCTAAGAAAATGACGGTTACTGAAGCGCAAATGGCAATGATGAAGAGTAATATTAGTCATTTGTGTCTTACTAAAGACGGAACTACTAATACCAAAGCTGTTGGGATTTTATCTAAACACGATGTTATGGTGGCTCTAGGAAATAATCCTGCCGTTTTAATAAAAGCCTTAAAAAGAGCTAAAAAACCAAAAGAAATTAAACCTATTCGTGCCAGAATAATGCAATTGCTTCAGGGATATTTAGATCAAAACATTCCGATGACATTGATTTCTAAAATCATAACTGAGTTGAATGAAGCTTGTACAACCCGTGTTATTGAAATGTGTATTGAAAAAATGAGCAGTCCGCCACCTGTGAAATTTGCCTGGTTAGCATTGGGTAGTCAAGGCCGAAGTGAGCAAATGCTGCACACAGATCAGGATAATGCGATTGTTTATGAAAATGTTTCTGAAGTTTTTAGAGAGGAAACAAAAGTCTATTTTTTAAAATTTGCTTCATTAGTAAATAAAGGTTTATTTGATATTGGCTATGATTATTGTCCTGCCGAAATGATGGCTTCAAACCCTAAATGGTGTATGAGTCTTGATGAATGGAAAGACAAAGTCCATCACTGGATCACGAATCCGGGAAAAAATGAAGTTTTATTGTCTTTCATTTTTTTCGACTATAGCCTAACTTATGGTGACGCCGAAGTCACGAATGACCTTTCTGATTTTATTTTCGAAAATATAAAAGCAAACCCAATTTTTTATGTTCATTTGGTGAGTGGTGCTTTGCAAAGCCCTTCTCCTACTGGGTTTTTCAGACAATTTCTGGTAGAGCAAGATGGAGCAAACAAAGACAATTTTGATATAAAAAGAAGAGCTTTAATGCCGCTTACAGATGCTGCACGTGTTTTGATTTTATCGCATTCTGTAAAAGGAATCAGTAATACTGCTGAACGTTTTGAAAAATTAGCCGAGTTAGAACCCAATAACAGCGAGTTGTATTTATCATGCTCCTATTCGTTTAAAGCTTTATTAAAATTTAGAACTAAACAAGGGCTTTTACACAACGATTCAGGGCAATTTATTGCATTGGAATCTTTGTCTAAAATGGAAAAGATTAAGCTAAAAAGGACTTTCAAAACCATAAAAGAACTTCAGGAATTAATTAGCGTAAGATTTAATGTTTCAAACGTCGTATAAATATGGCTTTATTTAATTTTTGGAAAAAAGAAGAAAATCTATTTGATGAAAATATCTGCATTGAGGAAACAAGATTTGTAGTTTTAGATACTGAAACTACCGGTTTTAATTATGATAATGACCGGATATTATGTATTGGCGCGCTCATTTTGCAAAACAATATCATATCTATTCAGGATAGTTTTGAGGTATATATTGAACAGGATCATTACGATAAAGCAACAGCTCAGATTCATGGTATTTTGAAAGCTTTTGTAATTCAGCGACCTTCTGAGTTAGAAGCTTTACAGCAATTCTTAGCCTTTCTGGGAGATTCAATAATTATTGCACATCACACTACTTTTGATGTCACAATGATAAATAAAGCTTTGGAGCGAAATGGTTTACCAGAATTGACCAACAAATGTTTAGACACTGCTATTCTATACAAAAAGACCTTAATCAAATCGCATTTGTTTGAACGAAAGGATCATTATACTTTAGACGATCTTGCTGATAAATTTGACATTTCTAAGAAAGACCGACATACTGCTTTGGGCGATGCTTATATTACGGCAATCGCCTTTTTGAAGATTGTAAGTAAATTGAGAGAGAAAAAAGAGATTAGTCTGAATTCGTTATTCAAGTAACAAACGTTTAATTAGTTGCAAAATCACTTTCTTTGGCATATAAATACAGTCTATTATATTTCAAACTCTTTTGTGAATATTTACCCAGATAATCAGGTTTACGATTTATCTTTTTTGTAACATAATCTTCTTTTTTTAAGATCACTTTATACGCCGAATTTGATTTTACTTCAATACAAAAATATCCCGTACTGTCTGTTTGGGTCTTATAACCATTTATATCTATAGAAACATTTTCAATAGGTTTTTCTGTATCATAGTCGTATACATGACCATTAAATTTATTATTGTCGATACAACTGGAAAATAGTAATACTATAAAAATCAATATTCTCTTCATACCAGTTATTTCATTTATAAACCTTATTATTGAATTTTCATCTAAAAAGCAAATTTAGCCTTGAGGTCTTCAATAAGAAGTCTACTATAAATTATAAAAGTATAACTATAGGATTTTTAACAATTGAGAAAAGCTTTTTAAATAAAAAACCTGACTTATGTAAGTCAGGTTTTGTTTCATTTCTAGTTTTCAATAAACAGGCGATACGGAAATACGTTTGACGATCTATTTTTAAGATTTTTCATAAAACTTTCACACAAGTAATCCCATTCTGTAACCGATAAATAATCTTTTTCAGCAGAGTTTACTTTTAAATGAATATCAACTGTACGGCTAAATCCTGCTTTCACAGAAATTTCTTTTCTTGTTCCTTTTTCTATTTTGACATCTGTAATACAGCTTTTAAAATGATTAAAACTAAATGCTTTTATATCTGCAAAAGTTACAATTCGGCCACGCGTTAATAAAGCATTACGATAGGCTAAAATACGATCTTTATTATTTTGCTTATTTGTTCCGCCAACTGTGTTTGTAACTAAGATTGCTTCTTTGCTTACAAATGAAAAATCATCTTTAGATTCTAAAACTGTTCCTGCTTTAATATCGTTTCCTTCTTCTGCACAGGTAGACCAATAATTTATTGCAAATGTTTTACCTATAGATTCATCAATTTTAGGCTTGATCATTAAATAAGGGTCATTGTTTTTAGAGAAACTGCTTTCTTTTGCCTGCTGTTCAACTGATGCCAATAATTGATTAATTTCAACCAGCGAACTGCTCATAAAATCTTTACCTAAACCCGCAAAAGAAGAACTTTCATCTTTTAATAAATCCAATACGTTCTGAAGCAATTCTGAAGCACTTCTAGAATCAAATCTTGAAACTCCTCCTGTTCTTAAAACTGCATTTCCTTCTTCTATAACGCCATCTTTAAACTCTTTTATTTCATAGCGATTATTGAATCCGTCAATAACAGAATCAACATCTAAATAAATATTATTGTCTGTTTCCAGCGCTACATACGATAAGAAATTTCCAATTGTTTTATTTATAATATGTTTTTTCTTATTGATTACAGGAAAACAGTTAGCCGTAAAAGATACATTGTCAATAATTTGAGGAATCAATGATTCCGGAAAAACTAATTTTATCCAGATAACATCTTTTCCTTTATCATTTGTTATTTCCTCAAAATTTTTATACTCAGCACTATATTCCTTTATTGCTTTGTGCTTTAATACTCCTTTTAAAGTGTAAAAATTATCAAAATAAAACTCATTGACTTCCTGCATTACCTCACTAAGATGTGTATAATTGCGGTTGATTATATTTTCGATGTCAAGATTGTTTATTGGAACATTGTACCCTTCTTCGACTTTAATCTCCACGTCATCATGAAAGCATTTTACTTGTTTTAAGTAATAATGAAACATTTCTTTTTGGTGGGTGTTTTTAATGTCGATGTACAACATTAAATCTTCCAGCTCCAATACATTCTGGCCATTTAATTCAATACCCAAAAAGACTACACCCGAAGGCAAAGAATGTTTGTAACCTCTAACGGCATCTTTATAAAAGAGATTAGAAATTTCGTATAGATTTCTTTCATAGGCTACATACTTCACCTCACATGACGATAATTTTACTTCTAATGTAGGCGAAAGTGCAATTTCTTTAGTGATGGGCGCCAGTGGATTATAAATATTATGAATCCTTCTGCTTACCGTCATTTGGTTATGCAAAGAGACTTTTATGTTATTCTCTAAAGGCAAAGCATGCATGATTGCTCTTGCTGGTTTGGCTCCGGCTGCAACTTCCGGAAACATGATTTCTAAAACTCTTTCAACTACTCTTGTTTTAGAATCTTCAAGTTCATGTGCTACTTTTTCTAATTCATAAGATAAAGCATTTAACATCATTGATACAACAGGATCAAAAGAGGTTTCCATCTCAACATCTGAAAAGCCCCACGATCTAGCCGCTCTTTTTAATACTCTGTCTTTTATTCTTTCTTGTCTCATTTTTGCTTTATTTTGGAAATGGGAAACTTAGTTTTAAATTTTGATGTTTTCTTTAGTAACTATCTCATTTTTAAAAAGATAAATTTTATTATCAGAATAAATACTCCAAAAATTAAAATTAAACTTAAATACTGTTCTAAAAAAACACCAGTAATCATCTCCATGTTTGTAAAACTACTCCAAGATGCAACTCTTGAATTAAATATTCCAATTTGCGCTAAAAAAATATTAAATATTCCATATAATGATATTATTACGAGTGAAATATTTTTATTAGCAATAAATCGACTAGAAATATAAACTATTGGAAAAATCAAAATGGATAAACCATTTATTAGTACATCTTGAAAATAAGAACAATTCATGCAGTTAGCTGAAATCTCTTTTTCATATTTATGCATGGTTAAATACAAGACTATTAAAGAAATTATATTAATAATGATTCCTAAAAATATGATTTTTTTTAAACTCATCGAATTAATCTATCCTTTTTTTAAATTTATCAAGACAATATAGTATTATTGTCATGGAGACATTAAAAACTATAAACAATCCAAAGATACTTAAGTAATTATTTATTAGTTCGTCATTACTAATACAGTCAAGATTATTATCTAAATCTGAAGTAAAACATCCTAAAAATAGACCCATTAAAAACATTATTATAAATCCAATTACTAACAATGAAAATATAGTTACCAGATAAAATTTTATAAAAAATATATTTTTAATGTATTCCTTATCATGCATTTCAAATAACAAAAGTTTGAATTGCTTATTTTTAAACCTCATTTTAAAATATTTAAAAATCAACTTTTTACTAAATTATTATACTATCTATTTCATACAATAATTTCACAAAAAAGTTTTCTGTTTTTCAAAAAAAATTCTTTTTCACCTTCTTTCCCTAATATCTTGACAACCTTTACTATTTCTGCCCTAGAATCATCTATTTCGATCATAAACATTCCTGGCTTATCTTTATATATCCCTCTATAAATTAAACTCCATTTTGCCTTTTTTGTTTCCTCCTCATATGATCTATTTATAGAAGTAAAACTTGAATATAAGTCAGCTTCATTATCTTTAAGATATTCAATTATGTCTTCAATTGTAATTTTGAATGGTTTATCTAGATCAAGTTCCTTAATTAACTTTCCGATTTCGTCAAAATCATACCAAATACCAATTTTACAATCTTCTTTAAATTTCGGTCCTTTTGATTTAATTTTCCCTGACTGATAAAATTCTTTATAAGTGCTGTATAGTGAATTATTCGCTAATTCGTTTTTCACAAACCATGAGCCTTTATCTCCCGCGTTTTCTTCTATAGTTATGTTTTTTGTTAATTCATACGTTTTACCTAGACCATCTGCATTGTTCTCATAGATTTTTTTTATGTCAAACGTTTCAAAATCATTATTAACTAAAATGTTGTATTCTATATTTTTAATTTGGTAGTGCTTTATTTTTTCAACTTTTAGTTGTTTTTTTTCTTGCGGTCTACAACTAAAAACTACAAGCATTAAACCTATTATTATCGATATTTTTTTTATTTTATCTTTTTCACAATCAACTACCTACTATACGTATATAGTAATATTTTTACAATAAAAAATCATCATTAAAAAAAACAACCAAACTCCTTTGGATTTATTTTCATGAAAAAATTTTACACTTGTAAATGGGATTTTTTTTCTATTCTTTCTATATAGCCTTGGTTATTGGCATCTTTTAAATAATATGTTAATCACTATTTTCTAAAATTAAATTGCTAAAAATATCTTAATTTTTATTTTTTTATTTCAGCTTTTCGTATTTACTTTTCTACTTATAAAATTTTGATGTTGTTTTATTGAGTACAATGAAAAAACAGAAATTACCGAGGCAAAGTATAAAATAGTTAAAAGAACTAGCATAGCAGCTTTTGATTTATTTAATATTTTAAATTTTATTCCAAAAAAAAGTTGAAACAATAGTATAAATGGAAATGCAATAATTAAGAAAAAAAAGAATCCATAAAAAAGAGTTACTACAAAAGCAGAAATACCCTGACAATTCAAAGGATAATCTGCATTATTAAAGTACTTATGACTATCCTCATAAAAATGATATGCTATCGTTAAAATGATAAAAAAAATAAACATAAAAATTTCTATCTTGAATATTCTGATAAGAAATGTTTTAAAAAAAAGACTGATTTTATTCATAATTAAAATTTTATTTACCAGCGATATATCCAAAGTAACCATCTTTAAATACATCGTATGAAAGTGTCCATTTCCTAGTTCCTCCCCAAGTGTAAACTTCAACATTTACTAATTGTGTACTATCATTGGAATTTATATTTATTAGTCCAACCCAATGAGTAGGAATTGTAAAAGTTGACTTCTTATTCTTTGAGAAATTATCACTATCTATTAAAAGACCAATCCTATAACCCTGATTAAGTTTATCTTGCAATTTTTTCACCCATATAGAAGCACCTCTTGTTCTTGATGTAACTAAGTTTGTGTCATTAATAACATCCTTATAATTTGCAATATTTTTCATAATACTTGCAACTTCATTTGGTAACGTTAATCCTGTACCCCCTTCGATTGTTCCTCCTGCATTAGGACCATCAGGATCATAATCAAACATTACATTCAAATTATCCTTAATACAAATTAGAAATATAAAATCTGCCAATGTCATTTTTTTAACACCATTAGAATCTAATGGATACTTCGCATCAGTAGGTTTATACTTCAACAAATGCTCATCTTGATCTATTAATAATTCATAGCCTGTTAAAATATTCTTTGCTTTACCCATTCTATGGATATCTAACACAAATTTCCTATAGGCATCCCCTTGTTCTCGCGCGAAATTAAATCCGACAACAGCAATACCGCACATTGAGCTTCCTCCTTGATCTATTAAAGATGAATTAATAATTCTATCCTCTATTTCTTGCTTTAAATCCTTTCTGTTGAGTAATCTAAATCTATTATGCTGCCAAACTTTAAATTCTCCTTCATTCTCTTTATCGTTTATATAAGCGCGTACATAAACAAAACGTCCACAAAGTTCTTCTTCATTCATCTTTATTTTTAAATTATCACCTGTAGATGATAACAAAATCTCGTCCCACTTGTTTTCAGATAAATTATGGTATTTCAAAACCCACTTTATATCACCCTTATTTTTCGGAGCACCTTTTTTGTAACTTTTCACTTTAAAATGATATGTTTTACCAAAAATCATTCCTGGATTATTTAATCCATTAGCTGTATCATTTGTAGATCCAAAGTCTAATGCTGTTAAAAGCTCAATTTCTTTTACACATTCTTCTTCTTTTTTCTCAGGAGCTTTATATTCATGATAAGTGTTCCCTTTTTCATCACCAACCCATCTATTTTCTTTGGCAGCTGTTGATTTAAAATGACCATCTAAAACCTCTATGGTTGTAGCTCCTTTACTAGTTTTAGTAATGGTTCCGCCAACTATACGTACTCTTGACATAATTATGCAGATTTAGTTTTTTCACCACTATGTTGTTGTACTTCTTTAGATGACTTTACAGAAACATGCTCTTCAGAACTCTGCATAGTGTATTCTTTACTCGCTGTCTCTTGCCTTTCCTTTGCTGTATGAGATTCTAAATTTCCTTCAATATTTTCCATGAAATTACCGGTAACATTTAGCATATGATCTCCACCAACACTTGTATTAAGCATCATACCAACAATACTAGTTTTATCTGCCCCAGCACTTTCCATAATATTAACTCCTGCAGTATTAGTAATATTTTCAGAGGCATTCATGACAATATTAGCCGCGTTCATAGTTATTGTATTTGTAGCCGTAATATTTATATTTCCGCCAACAGTATCAAGCAATATCTCGTTGCCATTTTTGTCAGAGATTATAATGCTTTCATCTTCTGTAAACTTTATTAAATGACCGCTTCTGGTATGAATGGCTTTTACATTATTCTGACTATCAGCGTAACCGCTTTTGTCTTGTCCGTTGTATTGTGCTCCAATAACATAAGGATTCTGAACATTGTTGCCTTCAAAACCTACTAATACCTCTTCTCCTATTTCAGGAATAAAATAAAAACCTTTACCCGCACCAGAGTGAGGCTGTACCATTCTAATCCATTCGCTTACAGCATTACCGCTTGCTGCATAAAACTGTACTTTTACACGTCCTAATCCATCGGGATCATTGTTATCTTTTACTTGTGCTGGCTGAGTTTCTGCTTTTGCAAAAACATGTACATTGGTATAATGTGGCGCTGCAACATCTGCAGGTATAGCCTTAAATTCGCAAGAATAATTTCCGTGTACCTGAGAATGATGTATAACTTCGATAGCAACTAACTCATGATTTACCGTTTGGTTTTGTATGGTAAATACTTGTCCAAGTCCTATTGGGAAATAAGATATCCCGCTATAGTATACACTATTAGCATCGTTAGCCGCTGTTTGCAGTTTAACCATTTCGTCAATATCATCCTTATTTTGGGCATTTACAGTATACACACCATTACTTAATTCAGCGTTTGTAACAGTTGCCTGATTATAATTAACATTGGATGCAAAACTATCTTTACTTCCTGTGGAAGTTTTTGCTGCAGCATTTTGAATATTAGAAGCACTATTATAATCGTAACCCATTAAAGAAACTTTATGAGAAACCATATTGGCTTGTATCTTAAAATTATGAAGCGAGGCTCCATTGACTAATGTCGTTTTACTGTTCTTTGTCTGACCGTATTGCATACGCATTCCGTCAAAATAAAACCATTGCCCGTAACGTGTTGCCAGTCTTTTTAGAAATTCAAAACTGGTTTCATTGTATTGTACAATATTTTGGAACTCTTTAAGATAAGTCGATTTTATAGAATCTCTCTGGTAGAACTCACCTGGTCCTTCTGCAAAAATTCCCAGTACGATATCATCCATACTGCGTTCCTTAAATGTTCTTGATTTTTTCATGTCATCAATAACAATACTATGGCTTACTCCTGATACATGTAAACCAACTGCACTGCCGTTGATATCAACAGATGAAAGCTCGGTAATAATCCCTTTGCTCATTAATCTGAGTCCTGTAAGGCTTCTGAAAGTAAAGATTACTTCATCTCCTAAATAACTTCTTAAAGCTTTTGCCTGATCTGCAGGATTAATTACCGCTTTGCCTGTGTATTGCCAAACAAATGAAAAATGATGATGATCGGCCATTTTTTGCGATAGCTTTAAATCATAATAAACAACGTTTTGGGTAAAACTCCCTATAGTTATATGTACTTGTTCTGAAAAATGTGCCATAATGATGCGTGTTTTTTAATTAGCTTTTACAATTTAGTCTAAAGCAATCCAGTTATTAGAGAATTTTGCATCTCCAAAAGTCAATTCTTTAGCCACCAATTCCATTGTTATTTTCATCGGAACTTCGGTAGTACTTGTAAATTGCTCATCATAACCCACACAAAATGCTTTTGAAAAAGTAAGTTCTTTCATTTTACTTAAAGCATCTCTTCTGTAAAAAACAATTTTTCCGTCTTTGGTCAGGTCCCCATTTAGCATCCATGATAAAAAATGACTATTCTGACTTGCCTCGATAATCATTTTTATGATACCTCCTTTAGCATTCCCGGTAGGTTTACTTGTAGTATCTATTTCTTGTTTAAAACTAATATTAAATTCAAGAACATTAAATTCTTCACCGTCTATATGTAATTTTGATAAAAAGCTCATTTGTAGATTTATTAGGTTGTTAGAAATGGTGTATTGTAAGCTTAACTCCTGCTCGCTTAAATAATGGATTTTAAAAAATAAAATAAAAAAGGAAGTCCAATGAATGGACTTCCTTAATAGTTTCAAGCTTAATAAAGTTTGATAAAGTCCAAAGGATTATACCCAAGCATTATCAAATTCTCCTCCACCCATCGAAATTTTACGCGCAGAAATCATAAAAGTTTCCGTTAAAGGATTTTCACTGTTATGATCAAAGTTTTCTTTGTACTTAACCATGTAAGCTTCTGTAAACTTTAGCTCTTTTAAAGTAGCGTTTGAGTCACGTTTGATGAATTTTACTGAACCATCTTTTCTTTCGAAATTATTGGTCATCCACTCAAACAATTCAGTACTACCGGTAGACTCTACCTCGATCATGATTCTTCCTCCACGTGTTACCGTAGATGGACGCCCAGAAGCATCTGTTTCCTGAGCCAAATCATAACTCACATTTAATACTTTGTAATCTTTACCTGCTACTGTTAATGATGTTAAAAACGACATAATGAAAAATTTTTAGTTATTAATTTATTTATTTATACCGTAAATATATAAATAAAATCTTATCAATATTATATTTTTAATAAAATTTTATTTACATTATATATTAATCAGATTATCAGCGTTTTACATATCAAAAAAAACAACTTTTAAACAGTTAAAAATTGCAAAATCAGCTATTTATATGATAATGGACCAACAAAAAAGTATCCTCTGAAATCAAAAGCACGGTTAGTACTTTTTATTGTTGCTTCAATAATAATATCAACCTTCTTTTTTGACCTGCTTACGCTATCAACAAAATATATTGTTTCTGATAATTCGACTTTTAATTCATTTACTTTTATCCTTTTTTCATGAAAAAGCAAAGATTGTTTCATGGTTTTTGAAATAATTTCTTTGAGCGTATTTTCATTCATCAGTAAATCAAAATCAATTTCCCAGATTTTAGAACCAAAGGTTTCATCAAACTTGCATTCACCAAATGTGGTGGTCGCCAATAGTATAATTTGCTGCGCTATCGAATGCTCAATAGAAGTTTTCTCTAACTCTTTTTTTTGTATTACGCTGTTAAAATCTATAGGCAGTTTATAAAAAGCTCCTTTCATCTATTTTAGTATTAAATATAAATCAACCTATCTGCACGCCCTTGTTTGTTTGTTTCCATTGCTTTAGAAACCTGCTTTCTTTTTATAATATGCAATTTTACTTTTGGAGTCAGCTTCAAGAATTTTTCGCGATATAAAATATCACCTATAAACCTATGCCCCTTTTTTTCATCTACAATTACAAAATAACTTGTTCCTTTTTCAACTTTAAGCGTATTGATGTCTCCTGCAAAAATTTGGATATTTTGTTCTTCTTTTTGAAAAGAATAAGTTAGTTCTTCGTGACTCAGTTTTCTATGTTTAGAAATATCAAACGTTTCAACTTCTTCTTTTAAAGGTTCAAAAGGAATATTCTCAAAAAGAAAATTTTTAGGTGCCAGAAACTTTAAGCCCAAAAAACTCCATAGACCTTTTTTCTTAGTTTGCTGTTTAAAAAAATAAGTATCGCGTGTTACTTTATACTCTTCTTTTTCATTGGTTTTATCATCTGTGACAATCATTTGATACGTTGGAATCTCAATTTCAGCGGGAACTTCTGCACCTTCAAAATGTGTTTTTAAGTTCACTGTTCCTACTTGCTGTTCAGAAATTATAATGCTAATGGTATGCTGATGCAAAGCTGAATCTGTTCGGACAATAACTTTACCTTCACCGCTTCCTGCGTAAAAAACAGAACCGTCATTATCAGTAAGTCCCAAAGAAAGATTCAATTGTGGAATTGGCATTTTTAAACTATTTTTTGAAATTAAACTTTATTCTATTTTTTGAAATTACAAACTCATATTATCTTTTCTTAATCTTATATAATTTCAAACAATACAGATATAATCTTATATTTTGATTATCAATTTCACTCGGACTAAATTCATAGTCTCTTTTTAGTGTATAAAATTTTATGGTATTAATTGTATTTCCCATAAGTTTTTTAATATCTCGCCTGGTAAGCTCTAATGCCGCTATTCCCTCACAGTTAACTTTAAATGCATTTTTTAAAATATACTTTTCTCCATTTTTAAAATAAAGCTCTAAAGGCTGTTCCTGTTTTACACATACATTATCTGTGAAAATTCTAAAATATAAGTATATGCTGCTTTTTCTTTTTCCGAGTTGAAATACAGCATATTCATTATCTTCATTAAAAACACGTAACAAAATTGGCGTTGCACTTGCAAAAAGTTTACCCGAAAGCAATAATTCATTTTGCTTAATAGGGCAACTTATAGTATCAATCTGGTTTACTTTTTGTGCCTTAATTGTATTTGAAACAGAAAATAATGCAATAAAAAGTAAAATTTTAAGTACGTTCATGAATTTGAATTATTTGGTTTGATCATTCAAAAGATCAATGTTTTTTTGATTTAAAAAGGAAACACATTCTTGATGTGTTTCCTTTTTAGATTTTATAATACAACTCTTATTTTTGTTCGTAATCTGTATCCCATTCTGTTCCGTCATTCCCTTTCTGACCATCCATTTTGATAAGGAAGTTTTTTGCCGGGAAATATGGCTTCATGTGAATATCCATGTAAATTCTGTCTTTTTGAATTGGATCCTGCTCGAATCTGCGGATTTCGAAGTTTTCGATTAATTTATCCGGACCAGTGATTCCGTCAAGGAAAGCAACAATCTGATTCATAATCTCTTTACGTGTTTTTGCAGTAAAGTTTTCGAAAGCACGACGATTAAGGAAATCCATTAATACTTTGGTCACATAATCAAAAACACGAACTACAGAATACGTTTGTAATCCTAAATTGTCTCCGCTAAATAATGTTTTTGCAGAGAAAGCCATTACTTTTCCGTACTCGTTTACCATAGGAACTAATCCTAAGTTTTCAAGATTTGCAATTTCACTTTTCTTAAGGTCAAATTTTACACCATCAACTTCATTGATTCCACCGAATTTTTTACCGGCAGTAACCTGAGACATTAATGTTTTGTATATTTTTCCTGCAAGTGCTGCCGATGGAGCAATGTGTAAATCTTCGTTTTCACCAATTTGGTCAAATCTACCACGACCTACTAACCAGTTACATGTCATGATTACGTTTGAGCGGTATACATCTCCACCTGTTAAGGCAGCTGCATCAAACATTTCCATTACATCATCCGGTTCATCAAGGTGTTCGAAATCTGTAACTAACATTACTTTATTTTCGTGTGCAATTTTTGCCCATTTTTCGATTACTTTATTTGAACCCAAATAACCAGGAATTACCAAAATACCATAGTTGTTTTTTAGGTCTAAACGATCGTAATTGTCTACTAATTCTGAGTGAATTGCATCAATAAAACGCGTGTTGTCAAGATCTTTTAATTGCTCTAAATCAGCATTTACGATCGTAACATTTTTTACTTTATCTGTTTCTGTATTTTTGAAAAACAAAGCAATTGTTCTGTAAGCCGCTTCGATTTCTCTTGTATCTTCAACTGCTTTTACAAGATTCTTTTTCAACAATGCTTCAGACTCTTTGCTTTTGTCCTCACTTTGAGCTACCATATCAGTCAAAGCTTCATTGCTGCTTAAAACAGAATGCCAAAGCTCTAATGTTTTCTTAAGTGTTTCTCTTTCTTTGGCTTTGTTTACTTCTCCAAGGAAAATTTTTCTTCTTGCTTTTCTATCCGGATTCAGGTTTTGAATTCCTTCAATTGACATTTCCAACAAATCAAACCCGCCGTATTTAGCCAGTTTTTCAACATTTTTTTCAATAGAACCTCCGGTTACTTTACGTTCTAATACTGCAGTATCAACGTCATTACCTTTATATGCTTCTTTATTTGACATACTTTATATTTTTAAAATTCTTATTTGTTCTCTTTTAATTCGCTGATTAGCGTAGTTAAACTTTCTAACAAAGCTTGTTTTGCTTCTCCGTCTTCCAGTGCAGCTTTCAAAATTTTATTTGATTTTAACTGACGAATAATTTTTTGATATTGATCTTTTTCAGTTTCAAGATCAGATAAAAAACTACTTTGAGAAGTAATTCCTTTGATACCAAAATCCCCTAAATTTTTAAAATCCAATGCTTCTACTTTAGTAGCGCCGTCAACTGTTTCAAAATTTACTTTTACCTGCGGTTTAAAATGTTCAAATGCTTTTTCAACACTTGTAATTCCTTCTACTAATTCTGGTTTTACAGGCGCATCAACAGTTAATTTTTGAGCAACAAGTGTTCTGTTTTGAGGAATTGCAACGATAGCTTCATCTGCATCTAATTTTACTTCATTACCTCCTATTCCATAATTTGATAACATACTTTTGATTTTTTAATTATTATTTGACTAGTTCTTTATACTTATTTCTAATTATTGATTCTGATAAATCTGACGGCAAACATCTAAATCTCTGCTTACTTTCTCCAATTCTTCTTTATAGGTTTTAGCCGATTGGTTTAAACTGTCTATCAAATGTGAATTATGCGTAAGACTTCTGATTTGTTTTTTGTAATCAATAATATTCTTGTATGCCAGGATGACATTGTTGTAGAGTTTTTTATTCTCCGTAGTATCTTTTGGTACTTTCTGGTACATGTTGGCAATCATAACATTGGCCAAACGCTGCTGAAAATCGTTGTCTACTTTTGGTGAATTAATAGAATCAATTGTCATTCTTACGCTATCTATTTTAACCGAAAAATTGGTTTGATAATCGTATTCTCTCTTCATCATTTCATTTTCTGCTTTTAGCATTTTATTTTCTGCTATTGGCATATAAAAGTTGAACGATACTGCAATTAACATAACCGAAAAAGTAAGGATAAAGGCAATTAAAAAAGCGATAAATGCTTTCTGACGTTCTTGTTTGTTTAATACTTCCATAATTTATATTACTATTATATTCTTAATCTTTTATAAAGAAACCGTGTCTTTTTGGGCTGTGAACAATATCTTTTTTCTCTGTTTCGGCAACAAACAATTCGATATTTTCTTTTTTCTTGCCTATATAATCCAGTTTGTTTAGTGTTTCAAACAACTTTTCAATTTTGGTTAAGGTGTCTATGACCAGCGTAGCAGTTTTATCGATGTGCACATGATCGTAACCGGAGTTTATAAGCGAGGTAAACATGATTTCCAGATTTCCTTGTGAAATATCACACCATTCGGCAAAATAATTTAACAGTTCTTCTTTTCCTCCTCCCGATTTTGAATCGATAAAGTTTTTCATCACTCTTGCAAAAGACACTACTGTACTTAACATCGCTGCCGGGTGCTGGTGTAACGAAAACCAGCGAAACTGCGTCAGGCATGTTCCTAAAAAAGAACTTGTATTATCTGCCAATTGCATCACTGTTTGCGGCAAAATTCCCGTTTGCTGAATTCTATTAATTTTTTGAGAAATTTGTACGGAATAAATTTCTATTTGTCCAAACGAACGTGCGATTTGTGCCTGAATATCAACCAATTTAGGATGACAGGCAACAGTAACCGATGACGGAATATAGGCTTCATCCAGAACAGTTGTATCTCCAATCAGGACTTTACCAATTGCCAGATAAAACCCTCCGTATCCTATTCCTGAACGAAATTCTTCGGCTTTGATAAGATGAAGTTTGTATTCTGGTTGTGTATAGGGATATCTTGGTGGAACTTCATCCGGATCCGGCTCACCAAACGGAATTCTTTTTTTAGAATTAACCGATATACAGGCCAGCAAAACCAATTGTTCTCCTTCTTTGATCTCGTAAGTATCTTCGGGATAAGGAACCTGAAGATCGAGCGTATCTGTATTGCTTTTACTAATTTCTATTCGTGATCCGTTTGGCGTAATAGCGTGACATTCTTCTACACGAACGCGAAGCAATTTATGGTTATCGATACTCAATGTAATTTTAGTAGCATCTTTATTCTGATTTCCCGAATCTAATAATCCATAACTCATGGGCGTGGTATGAATACCTATTGCATCATTTACCAATTCAGAAACGTTGTCCTGCATCGATAAAAAGTGACTTTTGTTGATCTTCATCCCGTCAATCCAGTTCACGGGAAAATGATGTAATTTTTCTATCATGGTTTTATATTATTTTTTTACTAAATATTTTATCATTACTCAATTGACTAAATTCTTAGTCATATTAACTTTTGAGTAGCCAAGCAATTCTTTTTCAAATTCTGCTGCCTGTTTAGTATTGAAAATCTCAAACTTTTTATAAAATTTTGCTTTTCTTTTTATTTCCTTATCGAAATAAATGCAAAAATCTTTATTATCAAGATTTCCAAATTGCTCAAAATAGGTACACATATTTCCTAAAAACTCATTTAATTTTTCCTTCACAGTTTCATCAGTACCTTCGCTATGCCCAATAACAGAACAATAAACTGGTGACGGAATATTTTTTGAAGGAGCTATCTCATCACTTAAACTTACTATTTGCTCAATATTTTTTTCGTCTATTACAATTTCTTGATTTACCGTTTCACTTCTTAGATAGTCAAGCATTTTCCAAAGCCTGCCATCAGGAAACTGCATAAACAATTGCACAATAATTTCACCTTTTGCAAGCTTAGGAATTTCAACTTCCATCAGTTTCTCAATTTCTTTCATCAGTTTATTATAATCTACACCATCGCCAAGATTTGTTGTATAGATAACAATATGACTTCCTAATTTGTCTATTTCCGCTTTATACTCCTGGCAAGTATATTCTCTTATAGTGTATAAATCTTTTGTCTTTAATAAGCCCTTAATTTGAATTCCTCTTGAAAATGTGGTAGACCCTGTTGCCATAACATACTTTTGGTTAAAAATCCTGCCATGTAAATCATGTTTTTTATTCTTTACCAAATAATAAAAATCTACGTCATCACATTCTGAGAAATCTGACTCTTTAAAATATTGCATGTTAAAAACGGGAGCGTCTATTTTATCATTAAAAAATATTGAGTGTATTTCCTTATCATCTCCTACTAAATACAATAAATGTTTATTGCATTGATAATTTTTAAACTGGCTTTGAACCAAACTGGATAATAATAAAAAAGCAGCTATAATTATTGATTTCATTCTTTACTTAATTTGTTGTTACAGGTTGTGCTTATTCAGTTTTATTAATAGCTTTTTTCGGGTTAAATAGTAACAATGGCGCGCACTGAGCCATTTTTTTGTTAGAATATTCAGGCTGCAATTTTTTGTTTTTGAGCTATTTTTTTTGTTAAATATTAGTTTGCTATTTTAGTTTTATAAACATATCCCTTGTTTCCAGATTTGGTTTGCACGTACCACCAATTACCGGAATTATCCAATACTTCAATTCTATCTCCTGATTTAACTTTTTCAACTATGTCAGATGTACTACTTTTATCTTTTCTTAAATTGGTATATCCATTAGGATCATTGATTTTATATATACTTTCATTTTCAGAATTTGGATTTTGACCATAAAGCAATTCTACATAATCTCTTAATCGTTGGAAATTAAAATATTTATTCTTTTTTAAATATGATTTATAATCTGGATTTTTAATAAGGATAGCTTCGGTATTACCTACAACACCAACTTCTAAATCTTTATTAAGTAAAATCGCAATTGTCTTATTAGGATTAGAATACAAATTTGGATTGTTTCTTATATTACCCACAATGTGACCAATTTCTGAAAACCCATTCCCTTCTTTTGCATAAGATAAGTCTTTTGATTTACCTCCGTAATTCACTAATAAAATACCCTCCAAAATATCTTCCCTAATTTCAAGTTTTTCATTTTGATCAAAAATTAACTTTTCGAAAGAAGACTCATTATCAAAATCAAATTTTTCCAAAACAAATTTTAATAACTCGAAATCTGAAACGTAGCCATACTCAATTACTAAGTCTTTTAACTCTTCTTTATTATTTAGTTTTAACCAATTTAAAGCGTTTTTATCTCCATAAAAAACATAAGAATTATAATAGAATTCTAAATCATCATTTATAGCTTCCTTATTATCATCAGTTTCCGGATCTTCAATCAAAATAAATTTATTCTCCTTAATTGCAATTTCAGTAAACATTGCAGGTCTTAAAACAACATTCTTATTTTTGTATTCATATATATCTACATTAAAAACTTCAAGAACTTTATCTTTAAATTTTTGCTCATCAGGAAATTTAAATTGCCTATTTAATAAGCTCGTTTTTACTTTTTTTATGTAATTAACAGATAAAGTATCATAGTTATATTCTAAGCCATCACCAAGATCTGTTATATTATAAGGTGCAACTTTCAAATTGTCTGCAATTTTTAAATTTTCTCTTTGTTTCTCCTCTTTTTTATTACAAGAAATAATCAATAAAATCAGCGAAAAATTAAATATTATTCTCTTCATTTTTATATTATATATGTTTCAATAATTTGTCATGTCATTGGGTATTCCGCCAGCTAGCAAGAATTATCTCATTCTTGCTAGCTGAGGCTTTTCTTTTTCAATACGTCAATGAACTTATTGTATTGTTGTATTTTCTTTTGCTTAGTTTAATACTAAATATTGCCCTATAAAAAGCATAAATTATTATTACTTCTTTGATAATTTTTTAATAATATCAGAATTAAAATTTTGAAACAGTACCGTACCAAAATCTTTCTCAGAATAATTCAAATTAGTTGGTTTATCATTGTTCCAATTGATTACTTCTGAATATTTATGAAGGACAATATTTTTATTATTCTTATCATATTTAAAGGTTATATACTTAGATGAAGTAAACTCATCAGGAGATTCATTTGCCAATTCAATTGTAAAATAATTGTCTTTTACTACTAATTTTCGAAAAAAGTCATTAAAATCATTCGGATAGATACTACTGTTTTCATATTTAAAATAGGAGTTATTACCATCATTTATGAAAACAACAATTGGGGCTATTTTTGTTTTATCATCATCAGAATTAAAATCAGCATTGTTTTCAAAAATTAAAATTTCATCTTTATTTCCATCCACATTTAAGTCACTTGTTTGTTGTTTGGCTAAAGAAAAGTTTTTTGCTTCAATAGATTTTACGAAAGTTGAAATATCATCAACTTTACTTAGATCAACATTTTTTTTAACTTTATTTGATTTACTATTAATGAAATTATCTCTCCAATTTTGTTCAAATCTACTTTCAGAATTATTGTCAATTTTAAGAGAATCTAATAATAACCAATTTTTAGTTTTATTATCGAACGTATATAATTTTTCTTTGTAATTTTCTTTTTGATAATAAATAGGATCACCGTTCGGATTGTAGTTTAAAAATTCTTTAGGAATTAAATAAATGAAAATATCAAAATCTTCTTTTAAATCTTCAATATTTAAATTATTGATTTTTTCTGTTTGAACATCTATTTCTTCATCTCCAATTTGTAAACCTTCTTTTGAAATTAAATATATAGAAACATTACCAAAAATATTTTCTCCTTTAGGATTATACAAGCATCCATTATCAGGAGTAAAAAAGTAGTCTTCATCGTAAGTGTAACTAGTGCATTTTAAAATTTTATCAAAATCAATACTTTCCTGTTGTTGATCAATCGTAATTTCTTCTTTTTTTGTCTGCAAATTATCTTTACAACTATATATTGTAACAATCACAAAACACAGTAGTAATGTTTTTATTTTTTGAATTTTCATATTTAATTTTAATGATATTTTAAAAATTACAACCTTTACTTTTTCTTTATTCAACATTTAAATTCCGCCAGCTAGCAAGAGTATCTCATTCTTGCTAGCTGAGGCTTTTCTTTTTCAATACGTCAATGAACTTATTGTATTGTTATTTTTTTAATCTCCTTTAGAAGATTGAATTGTGGTATTTCATTACTTAACTTTAATAAAAACAAACCTTAATCTAATTAAAAATAAAGGTCGTTTTTTTCCATTTCAGCATCCAGAGATTCATCAAGATAATAAAGCGAATCACTTTCAATTTTTCCGTTTTCTTTTATTTTACTTCTTTCATATAAAACATAACCAACTGACTTATTTAATGGAGAAGAAAAATATTTAATTTGCCAAATCTTTTTATCTCTTAAATCTAAATAAGACAGCGATGTAAAATTACTTGGCTCATATTTTAGATCATCTACATTTCGATAAAACTCAATAGAATCTTTCTTTTTATTATCAAAAAAGGTGTATAGAACAATTCTATGTTTTTTTCCACCACTTATTAATTGTTTCTCAAATTTGAAATCAATATTGTTCATTTTAACATTACTGTTCTCAAACTTCAAATAACTCTTTTCGTATAATTCATTTTGTTTTTTTAATACAGAATATCCTTTATTCTTATTTAAATTCTCAAAATATGTTTTATTCCCTAAAGCTAAATCACCTAAAAAAATATTGCTTTCTGATTTAAAATTAGCTTCTGAAACAATCAAAGTTCTATTAATTTGTTTATTTTTTACCGTATTTGATACAGACTTCTCAATTTCTTTTTTGCAAGAAATTAAAAGAATAATTATTAAAAAGAGAGTTACTAAATTTTTCATATTATTAATTTTTCTAAGTAAAAAGTTCCACCAGCTAACAAGAATATCTCATTCTTGCTAGCTGAGGCTTTTCTTTTCAATACGTCAATGAACTTTATTGTATTTTATAATCTTATACAATAATTTATTCCGATTTTATTTTAGTTTTATAAACATATCCCTTTTTACCATCTACAGTTTGTATTAACCACCAATCACTTGATTTGTCTAAAACCTTTATTTCTTCCCCAGTTTTAATTTTACCTAAAATTTCTGATGATGAGTTTTTTCCTTTTCTTAGGTTAGTATACCCGTCAGTGTCTCTAATAAAATATTTTTGAGAAATATTATTTTTTGTTGTGCATTTTTCAGCTCTTTCTGACTCATCAGGCATAGACACTAATTTATCTTCAATATTCGTTTCCTTAAGATTGATGTTTTGCAATACATCGCAATTATATTCTATAGCATTTTTACTTTGGTCCGATAATGTTTTGTAAATTATATTTCTAAGTATCCAATTTTTATTTTCATATACTATAAAATAATTATTTTCAGAAATCCCTCTATCTGGGAATTTTGTTTTTACTAATAATCCTTTTTCAGTATTAGGATTATTTACAATATCATAAACAATATTTCCCCCGTCTTCAGAAAAATTAATCGTTTTTACTGATAAAATGTAATTTTTCCCATCGCCTAAAAACAATACCAATTCATTTCCTTTATAAGGAAAACTACTCACTATCTTATCAAGAATCTTATCACCATTTATATCGAATGTTTTTATAATGTAATCTTCATTTTTCTCATAAAAGGTAAAAGTATCTTTAACATCTTCGTCACCTTTTAATTTATTTGTAAAAAGATCTTTTACAATAATTTTATTTTTTGCATTCAACTTTAAAAATAACTCATTGTTTATATTTGGGTGAGGTGAATCAAATAGAAAAAATAAAACAGATTTTGCTTCTTTTTCACTAAGTGAATTCAACAATTCCATTCTATTATTTTTTACAAAATATTCAATTGATTTATCTTGAAAATAATCAATAGCATCTGCATCCCATTTACCATTATAGCAAATGCTTGTTATATTTTTTTCATACTGTCTATATTCTTTCTTTAAAATTAAAGAGAACCAATAATCTATATATTTATTTGCGTCTTTGTATAAAATATTAGGTTTATCAGTTGAATTATTCCATCCAAAATATTCATTAAACGTTTCAAATTTATTAGGAAACTGATTTAAAAATTCAATTTCATTTTTACTATTATATGCGTTTTTGATATTAATTGCATTTTTATCCTCTTGCGAAGAATTTCTACAACTAACCAATAAAAGCAATATTAAAACATACTTATTCATACTTTTGAGTTATTATTATTTTAGCATTATCAATTCCTTTTTCTTCGACATAATCAAAAATTTCTTTTAGCTTATCTTTACTATTACCTACAAAATCAACTGATCTAGTAGAACCAGGTAAAAGACAACCTTCTGTATCTGCTGCGGTGTTTCCAGAGTGAATTAAAATCGCTCTATCTTTAGAAACTCCACTATTATAAACTTTTAAACCTTTTTTTACCTTTGTACCTTTATGCCATGCCAAATTATAAGTTCCAATTGGTATCCTTTGTTCAATCCCTGCAGTAGTTGTATCGGGTCCTTTTTCTTCCAATATAAAACCTTTTATTTCACTACCATCAATTGTAAATTCACCAATTGTTGATTTTTTAGTTTCCCATTTCCTAACTAATCGAATAGTTACTGCCTTTTCGTCAGTTGTACTAGTTGATGCTTTTTCGGAAGTTTTGTTAACACAATCTTGGGGAAATTTGAAGATTTTTTTTAAAGTATTTACATAATTTCTTCTCTCTTGCAATCCATTGCTTCCACCATTAACTAAATAACTAATTACGTCAACTTTATCATCATCAGCAATTAAACCAAAATCTACGGTACCATAACTTATAGTTTTATTTCCTTTTTTATATGATATTTTATTTTTAGGGTAATTAGGTTTATGAATTGTAACATATGAAGGAGCAGTTGATGCAGCTTTCCATCTATCTCCAACACTAAGAACTTTTCCTTGTTTCCAATACCATCCAGCGGAGTCAAAAGCATTTTCTAAATTATTAGCAATAACTTCATAATCGTCGACACACTCAACTCCACTGTAAGCTTTATAAATTTCATAATTGCTTTCCCATGTCAATTGCATAAGACCTCTACCAAAATATGGTTTATATTCACCTCTTTTACTATATTCTTTTGTAGTTCTAAACCTATCTGTTTCGAGGTAAGCTTGAGATAAAAAGTGAATTTTTCTTAGGCAAGTATTAATATTATATTTTTTAAAAATAATATTTAATTGTGAGTTAAACTTTTCAATAGTTTTATCTTTAGAATCTAATTCGCAATTATCAGATCCAAACAAATTATATTTACTCGACTTTTGTACCATCGGTTCACTATCTCTTAACTTCTCTAAGATTTTAGTAAATTCCTCCAAAGTAAAATCTCTATTACAATAACATTTACCTTTTTTATCATTTTTTTCATCCTTTTTATCAGGATCAGCAACCTTCATCACTTTATTTGTAACTTCAATCTGATCTTGCTTAAAAGCTTTAACATCAACATTAACTATTTTGCTTACTGTACTTTTTTGGGTTTGTAAAACTTCAACTTCGGCAAATAGTTCTTGTTCTTCTCCTTCTCCTAAATATCCTCCTTTACTTCTTGGTATCTTATTAAGGGTTACAGTTATGGGAAATATGTTGCTGTTAATAGTAAATTTTTGATCGACTAATAAATCATTACTAATTGAATCCTCATCATACAATCTAAGACGAATCTCCTTTCCAATTAATCCATTAGAATCTATCCATACTTTTAACTGCTTTTCCTTAAAAACACCTTTTATTGCATGATTTGCTATATCTGTAATATGCACTTTTGTAATTGCTCCTTTTGGAGCTGTCTGTGCACCAGATGTCGATGTTTTCGGTTTTGTTGTTTGTACAGGTGGAGTTGTTTTCGTTGGCTGTTGTGGCGGTGTCGTAGTTTTCCCTTTATAAGGAGCTACAGGTGTTTCAACGTCATTAACATTGACATTTTTACTGGCTAATTTTTTATCGTCAAAATCAGTTGTAACATAGTATTCATGTATTTTACCTTCATCTTTGCTCATTTTGGCGATCTTGGCAAAACTTGGTTTTAATAAAAAGTCAATATCTACAATTCCTTCTTTTACAATACCAGAACGTGTTTCCAGCAGGTTTTTTTCATTCGCCTTATTGTGTCCTGCGCCCTTTGCATCGTCTTCCCAAAGTGTCACATACACCTTGCGTCTTTCCATATGCAAACAGTGCACTCTCGCTTTAAGTGTTTGCCCGTATGATAAGGGCGCAGAAGGTTTCTTGCCACTTTTATCAAGCAATTCTATACTTTCAATTTTTGGTTTATCAGCAGGTTTGGCTTTTATGTCTATTCGTGCTACCTGATTTCCTTTTGTTGCCATAATACGAATGCCATTTCTTTCCAGACTTCTCTGCAAGAACGTATAAGAGACTTTATCTCCTTTTTTGTCATTCTCTTTTGTTTTACGCCATCTGCCATATT
This sequence comes from Flavobacterium sp. JAS, assembly GCF_020991455.1. Classification (GTDB taxonomy): domain Bacteria; phylum Bacteroidota; class Bacteroidia; order Flavobacteriales; family Flavobacteriaceae; genus Flavobacterium. Next base: position 185,556 of record NZ_JAJMOX010000003.1, on the reverse strand, counting down.
CTAAAACATGTACAGTCCATAAAACAGGTGTATCAAACGGGCTTTTTGGTGCCGTAGTATGAGGAAATAATGGAGCCAGAGCATTACTTATCGTGTAAAACTCTTCTTTTCCTACTACAGGATTAGGATTTCCGGTTATTTTAAAATCTGACATACTCTTTTATTTATTTACAAAAAATATCACTCTCCTCTAAACCTTTCTTAAAATCAGCTTTATTGACTAATGGATTTATTTGGTTATTTACCTGTGGTTTAGTCTTCTTTGCATTTTCTTTTCCCGGTTCTGCCTTCTGTCCGTGCTTGTCTACTGTAATACAATCCGGACCACCAATTGGGCAGGTTCCTTTACTATTTTCTAATAAAATTTTACCTTTATTTGACAGTGTCACTTTTTCATAAAAACCACTCCATTTTGTTATTGTAGCCTTGCAAGGCAAATAATCTCCGCTTCCGTTAGGCTGCATTTTGCATTTACCAAAGGTGTTTTTCTCTAGTGTTTGTCCAATTTCTTTATCGGTTGCAATGAGTTTCTTTTTACCATCTTTATCATTAGCATAATGCTTTTCTTGTGATTTAACTTTTAATGCATCTGTTTTTGGTTCGACGCTAAACTTGCATTTTAATGTTGCACCTTGTACTACTACATGTTTCTCACTCATGGCTTTACCTTTTTAGAATATTAAAATATCCTTGTTAACAGCTTTATTTTTTTTTAGAAATCTTATTAATTACTAATAAATTTTCAATTGCTATTTTCTATTTTTTCTTTTTTCAGTGGCTCAATTACTATCGTCGTTTTTATCATTTCGTCACCATCTATAAAACACTCTAAATTCACTTTTTCAACACAATACGTATCAGCATTTAAATAATAAACAGCATCATAGTTTCCTTTAAATTGATAATGTCTGTATAGTTTGTTGAACTCAGAATCTACATAATCTCCTTTTTGTTCTACTTTTATAAATCCTGATTCGTCCAGATAGGGCGCAACTTTCTGTTCAATTTCATAAACAGCTTCTTTATTTTTTTCTAACGGAAAAGAAATTGTATCCTCTAACTTCAAATTAGCAGTATATGCAACATGAATTCCGTTAAAAAAAGCTCTCAAAAAATAATCAGAACTAAGCGTTGCTAATAAATTCTCTGAATCTTCCAGTGCATATTCGATAGCATCGATATGCTTTTCTGTTACTTCGCTTTCATAATAATCTAAGATTTCTCTTTTTATAAGTTTCCAACGACTTACAATTTCGTTGTAATTAAAAATATCAATCCATTTACCAGATTCATCAACAACAATTTTAAGCGGATATAGAATTTCTGCCGTTTTTGCGTCTAATTCTTCCATAACCGTATCCGGCACTTTAGCATTAATATAAATATCTTTTCCTCTGTTTATCTCAAAAAGATGAAATCCTTTTTTATCCTCTGCAAGCCATTCTACACTCACTTCTAATTCTAAAATATCTATCTCATCACCAAATTCGGTAGTATAGGCTACTTCATATTCTTTCTTGATATTTCCAGACAGCAAAGGCAATTTATAGTTATCTCCAAAATTTACTTTTTCCGGTTTTTTCTCTATTTCCTCCTTTTTTGAAGTTTTATCTTTTTCAGGCGCCAGAATCAAAAACTCCAAATGACTTTTAAAATCAGCTTCAATCAAATCAGCAATAGGACAATATATATTATGATATCTTCTGAGTTCACGCGCATCTTCGCCAAGCTCAAGGGCTACACTTTTTAGCGTATCTCCTATTCGTATCTTGTAAGTACGATGTTTGTGATATGGTGATACCTCAGATTCTTCTATATAATACATGATCCTGAATAATTAGTTTTGTTCTACAGCAACTCTTTCTTCTTTAGCCTTATTTTTGTTTTTATCTTCACTAGGATCGTATATAAATCCTTCTTCTTTCTTTTTGCCGGTATTTAATTTAATCTCTTTTTCTTTCTGTCTTTTACAAATAATTACAGAATTCTCCGTGATACCATTCATTCCTAAGGTATACTTAGCGTCAACATATTTTGCTGCCTGATACCATTTTGGCTGCAGAAAAAATACCCAGCTGCAATTTTCTCCTTTATGCTGCAATTCGATTTTACTTTCGGCATTATGTTCATTATACCCAGTAACTGTATGATAAAATAATGCTCCAAAATCGATTCTTACCGGACCTTTTGATCTGATAGAAGTATATATTTCACTATCCGGTTTTTTCTGGATTAACAACGTAATCAACAGTAAATCTTTCATTTCAACATTATCGATCTCCGGAAAAGGATTTTTTCTTTGCGGAATTCTCCATGTAACATATTCTTTAGGAGGAATTTGCATCATATAATTAAATACAGCATAAACTCCCGTTGGCACCATAAATACCAGAAAGTGAGAACACATGATGAACGTCAGGCTGATTCCGTTTAAAGCGGTGTAAATAATAATAAACAATACACTGGAGTAAAGCGTAACGAGAAAAGCAAACAACAATTCGATACCAACTGTGGCTTTTAAATGAAATTCGTTAAAATACCAGCGATACAGGTAAACATTCAGGATTCCGAACAATAAAGAAGCGATCTGATAAAAAAGAAACTCATCAGACAGTTCTGTAAATAATTTGTTGTAGCCTAAAAAACCTACCAGGGCATATATGACCACAAACGAAAAAAGATAGATGTAAAACTTCTTTTTATACGTTACGGCAAAATCTTTTACTTTATCGCTAAATACCATTGTAAGTATGACACTAACTGCGATAATTATCACTAAAAATACAATAAGCCTAATATCCACAAGGGCTCCTAAATGCTTTTTTATCATTACTAAATTCTTGTTGTAAACCCTAAAACAGGCTGTTTACTTAAATTAAATTCTTCTGTTTGCTCATTCATCAATAAGACTGTTTTGATCTCTACTTCCATAGGAAAAAAGTGTTCGTAAAAACAATCTATAAATATTTTAATTTCTCCGTTATTGATATAACTATGAAAAGGTTTATTGGTTATTGGGCCTATTTCAATGGTTACGTATAGAGAATAATCCATGTAATTATTTCCGCTGATAAAATCAACTCCTAATCTATTTTCTCCTAATTTAATTTGCTCTCCTTCATCAATATATTCTTTTGAACTTGTTGTTGTAAAGCTTACTTTTTCTTCAATAATACTTGCCAGACAGCGACATGCGAGATCAATATCTCCAACAATTTTATAGGCATAAGGCAAAAGCTGAATAAACTTTGAGACCAAAACGGCCGGATAAATATGTGGCAAACCCCAAAAATCATAAAAAAAATCTAGTGGTTTACTCCCATTTAGCTTATACAAAAAATCCCTTTCAACGCTTTCTACTTTAGTTCTATAATGAAAAATTTCATTTTCAAACGGCGTAAAAAAATTACGGGCTTCAGCCTCCTGCCTTTTCTGATGCTTATGTTCCCGAATCATCTGCCCTACCGATTTATCGGCATTGTTCTCGCTCAGGCTATGTACAAATCCCTCCGGAAGCGCATCATACATGCTGTCTCTCGACAATTGTATGTTTAAAAATTCCTGCTTATCGTAATTATCATCCTGTATTGCGGCGCCTAAAACATCACTCCTATGCGCTCTTGAGAATTGTCCGTGATTTGAAATCGTAATTTCATCCTGAACAACAACATTACTCTCAAGAAGTTCATTAGCAATGACTTCTGCCCTGATATCATACGAAATACTCTCTATTTCGCGTACCACCTCTTCAAGACTCTTCTTACTTTTTCTTTGCATCGTCGTTAATTCGTCCTGCGCCTATGTATCGCAACTGAAAATATTCGTCGTTGAAATTGTATATAGCAAGCCCTTTATCTGTACAGGCCAAAATTCTATCATTGTGCAGATACAAACCAACGTCTGAAATAGGATGATCCTTGTCGTATCTAAAAAAAACCAGGTCTCCTTCTGCTAAAAAACTTCTTCCGGTAAAAATCTGAATTGATTTTGATTTCCACATTCCTGCAGGATCCTTTGGGAGTGTTACTTTATAAACGTCGCTGTACAGAGACTGCAGAAAATAAGAGCAGTCAATCCCATTTTTAGAGAAACTTTTTTCTCTATAAGGGGTATTGATCCACGGATCGATATACGAATACAATTTGTAGTTTGTGATTTTATTAGGCATTACAGCCAGTACTATGGAGTATTTTTCTTTTAATGCTAAAACTTCATCACTTAAATTCTCTGAATTATCGTTGACAACAGTTTTATTTTTCAAGCCTTTTTCTTCCATTCCTGATTGCTTTTTGAGCAAATCCAGAGAATAATCGTATTTAAAAGGAATTTGAGAAATATAATTTTGGGCATGACCTCCTGTAAAGAAGTGCATCAAAAAAATTAAAAAAACTGCCTGCCTCATAAAAATATTATTTGTTGTTTTTATCATTTTAGTTTTAAAAAAAATGATAACACTTTTATTCTCTATTTTGAAATCTAAGCAACACTAAAAAAATCAACATCATCATTTTTTTAGTAAAAAAACTAACAAAACAATTATCGTTAGTTCTTTTTTTTAATATGAATTTATTTACGGTCATAAAACGTTGGATTGCAAACCTACTGAAATATTTTGTAAGAATGCAAATTATTTTTGTAAAATTTATAGTATCTTTTTAAAATATTTGTCCCTATTTTTGCTTTCGTTTTTATCAAAAATATCTGACGTCTCGAATTACTTTAAAAAACTGAAATGAATAAAAAAAATATCGATATTAGAGTTGTTTTTTTCTTTGTTATATTATTATTAATTGGAATCATTACTTTTATCATTCAGCTTTTCAACCACGTAGACTGTGAAGATGCTAAATTTTATGTTTTTTCTGATCACTCGCAAACCGAGGAATCCATTGAGTTTTATGACAAAACACCCAATGCAAAATCATGGAAATGGGATTTTGGAGATGGCTCCGAACCAGATGTAAGAAAACATACTTTTCATGTCTATAAAAATCCGGGAACTTATTTTGTAACCTTAACCATAAATGAAAATTGTGTTCATACAAAAGAAATGGTTATTAAGGATAAATTTGCAGCAGATAAATTAGGCACTCCAAAAATTATTGCTGCAAAAATTATTTTTGTAGGACAGCCAACTTACTTTAAATCAGTCTCTGACGATGCCAAAACCTGGGAATGGGCATTTGGAGAAAACAAAGGAATTGACGAAACTTCATCCAATCCGGTATACACTTTTTCGACTCCCGGTGAAAAAACTATTACGCTGGTTATCAATGGAGATTTTAGTCGTGTAGCAAAAAAAATCGTCTATGTTCATCCAAAAGTGATTAAAAAAACAAATCCGTTAGACGTAACGTCATACGAATATGAGAAAAAAGCCGAAGCTTTTGCACTGCCAAGAGGTCCCGTTAAAAAAGATCCTTTAGAAGATATGCTGCAATATGTACCGGTTGCTCCAAAAACAAAATCAACAAAAGATAGCGTTAATGTGGTTAAAAAAGCTCCTAAAGTATCTGAAGATCAATTCGAAATTTTACTAACCAAAGTCGCAGAAGGCAGTAAAGTTAAAGATGATTTTACCGAATATTTATGCGATGATCTGGATATTCCGGTCGTAAAAAACGATAATGATTTATTGACATTCTCTCAATTATGTGCTTCCATTAAAGGAAAAAAAATCAGAATAGAATCGATACGATTAAACAAAGACAAGCAAAATAATTGCATAAAAGGATTGAATATCAGCTACAAAGTAAAAAAATATCTGATATGGTCTAAAGACTAAATAGTATGGAAGAAGAAAAAAATATTTTCAGCACAGAATTACTAAGCGCATTAGAAATTGCAAAAAAGATTGCTAAAACCAATTTAAATAAATATTACTCTGCATCACATTTACTTAAAGCTATCTTAAACAGGGATTTATCACTTTTAAAGCGCCTTGAAGCAATGGGCAAAGATGTTTATTATCTTGATGAATGGGCAGAAGTTCGAATGGAAGAAGAACCAAAAACAACAAATGTTCTTGACGCCGAACCAAGCGATTTAATCGATGAAATTATAAAAGAGGCAGAATCAGTCCGAATTATTTTAAATGAAGACGAAATCAGTCTTTATGCCATCATAGTGGCTATTAGTTCTCCAGGCGTGGGTTTCAACTTCGATCAGATGAAATCTTATCCTATTTCCAGAAATGAGCTATTAGAAGATCAAATTGTTATTCCGCAAGAAAATAACATCACAAAACAAGAAGTAAAAAAAGGCTTCTTAGGCAAATATACGATCCATAAAAACCTTGAAAAAAAGGCAAAAAGAGTTACTGCAATTGGCCGTGAAACCGAATTAAACACTATAAAAGAAATCCTTTGCCGATTCTCTAAACCCAATGTTTTACTTATTGGCGATCGCGGAGTTGGTAAATCTATATTGATCGATACACTTGTTCAGAATGTAATTGCAAATCAGGTTCCTGATGTTTTAAACAAAGTTCAGCTTTTTGAATTAGATTTATCCTCATTAATTGCAGGAGCTTCATACAAAGGTGAAATCGAAGATCGCTTAAAAAACTGTATTCAGGAATTAAAGCAATACCCAAAAGCGATTCTTATCATTGAAGAAATTCATACTTTGCTTGATAAAAATGGAGGCGATTCGGGTGTTTCAAATGTTTTAAAAGGCGAATTAGCAAAAGGGTTAACTATAATTGCTACTTCAACAATTGACGAATATTCGAAAAGAATTGAAAAAGAACAAGGACTTTCGGGCATGTTTGAGATTGTAAAACTCGAAGAATCTGATGATGAAACTTTGTTTCGAATGATTCGCGAATCGATTAAAATCTATCAGGAACATCATAAAATTCAAATAGATGACGAAACAATATCTGAATCTATTCGCTTATCCAGAAGGTATTTAAAAGAAAAGAGCCTTCCTGAATCAGCCATAAATCTGATTGATCACACGATGTCAGTTTTAAAGACTTCGGGTGAAACTTTCTTAAAAGAAAAACAATCAATTCTTGATAAACTGGCCGTTTTAAAGAACAACGAAACCCATTTATCTGAAGAACAATTATTAAAAGAATCTAACTGGTTTTTAACCGATTTAATCAATAAAACTACATTTTTGATGGTTGTGGATGATCAAAACGAAACCAGAACTTTTGAATCTTCCGAAGCCATCATTAAACATATTGAAGACCTGATCAATACTCTTGAAGAAAGGGCATTAGATAAGCGTGTTCATATTGAAGCTTTTGATTTATCACTTATAATTGCCCAGAAAACCGGAATTCCGGCAGGAAAATTAAAAGAAGAAGAAAAACAAAAACTGAATACAATTGAAGAGGTTTTAAACCGAAGAGTTATCGGTCAGGATCATTGTATCGCAACCGTTGCCGGTTCTATTTTAGAATCGAGATCCGGATTAAGCAAAGCCGGACAGCCAATCGCTTCTTTCTTTTTTTTAGGCCCAACAGGAACCGGAAAAACGGAATTAGCCAAAAGTCTTGCTGAATTTCTTTTTCAGGATGAAAATGCAATTATTCGCTTTGACATGTCTGAATTTAAAGAAGAGCATTCAGCAGCATTACTTTACGGAGCGCCTCCAGGCTATGTGGGTTATGAGGAAGGTGGGTTGCTGGTGAATAAAATAAGGCAAAAACCGTATTCTATCGTATTATTTGATGAAATTGAAAAAGCTCATACTTCTGTCTTTGATGTATTTTTACAAATAATGGATGAAGGAAAATTGCATGACAGATTAGGAAAAGAAGGTGATTTCTCAAACGCCATTATTCTTTTTACCTCAAATATCGGAGCTGATCATATTGTGGAAACTTTTAATAAAGGTCAAATCCCCGCTTCATCTTCTCTAATGGAAATTATGGGAAATTATTTCAGACCTGAGTTTTTAGGAAGGTTAACCGAAATTGTTCCTTTTGCTCCTATCAGCAAAGAAAATGCCTTGAAAATCTTTGAAATCCATCTTAAGAAGGAATTTATGGATTTGCTAAAAAATATTAATATCGAAGTTGAAATTCCGCTTGAAGCCAGACTTTATCTTGCAGAAAACGGTTATAATGCAAAATATGGAGCACGACCTATAAAAAGCATAATCAGAAGCCATTTAAGAAGACCATTGGCTAAGAAAATAATTTCAGGCGAAGTAAAAGATGGCGATAAAATGACCGTAATTATTGAAAATGAAGAGGTGAAATGGATTAAGGAAGAAGTTGTAATCGAGAATTAAGATCAAAAGATACTGATATAAAAAAACCGCTAAGAAAATCTTAGCGGTTTTTTATTTTTATTCTAAAACTAGTCCTATTTGGCCATCGTCATCTAATTCTGTTTCAACCGAATCATCGTCGGTAAATTCTGGTGTTTCCGGAACTTCTTCAACGGGTTCTTCATAAGGCAACGGATCTAAAAGATTAACTTGTTTTAGTTTTTCAGTAGTCAGTTGATTTCCTAATGCTTTAAGGCCTTTAATCGCAATAAAATCCTCTACATCTATATGTAAATCTTCTTTTTGAACTCCTTTTACTTTTGCGAAAACCAATTGTGCCACCGGACGATAATCTGTCGATACAATCTCTAATTGCGAATTTGCATGTTCTGTAATGAAACTTTCTTCTTTTTCTGTTTCAACAAGAAAACGTTTCAAATAATAACGTTCTTTTTCTCCATCAAAATAAATAGCCGAAATTGGTTTCTTAGGATTCCATTTCTCCAAAACAATCATATCTTCATCAAAATGAGTCGATAATTCCGGTATAATAACCTTCAATTTACCTGTTTGATTAATGATTAAGATTTTATCACTTGGTTTAAATTCGCCCAATAATTCTCCTCTTGCATCAACATTCAAACGTTTTACAGTATCATCAAACCAAACTTTTCTTGGCAATAAAGTCGAAATTCCTTTCTCTTTTAATTCGATTTTCTTGATTGGATACTTGGTAACCAAATTTCCTTTTGACGCACGGCCTTTAATTGCTAATTTGGCAAAATCGATATCAAATTTCAGTTTCTTGATAGTTCCAATCTGACGCAATAAAATTGTAATTACCTCAGCTTCCCCATTTGGATTATGTGAAAAATAAACGACTTGTGAACCATTCGTCTCATTTGTTAAATCATAAGGTTTATCACGCGTTACACCTGAAACATTAAAACGTTTAATATAAGATGGTCCTGATTTTCCGTCACGGTAAATCATGTTGTAAATTGTACGTTTATCGCTCTTATCAAAAATCGCAACGTGAATTATATCTTTACCTACAAATGTTTTGGCATCTACCTTTGTTACAAGCATTTTACCATCTCGTAAAAACACAATTACATCGTCGATATCAGAACAATCGGTAAGATATTCATCTTTTTTAAGAGACGTTCCAACAAAACCTTCTTCGCGGTTTACGTAAAGTTTTGTATTACGTAAAACTACTTTTGTAGCCTCAACATTATCAAAAACACGAAGTTCTGTTTGACGTTCGCGGCCTTTTCCGTATTTCTCCTTTAATTTTGTGAAATAAGCGATCGCAAAATCTGTCAAATGCTCCAGATTGTGCTCTACTTCTTTCATTTCATCTTCTAACTTAGCAATAAAATCATCGGCTTTATCAGAGTCAAAACGAGTGATACGAATCATAGGAATCTGAGTCAGTCTTTGCAAATCGTCATCGTTGATTTCTCTAACGAATGATTTTTTGAAAGGCTCAAAACGATCGTACAAATATTTATAAAGAGATTCTCTATCTGAATATAATTTGAAATCAATGTACATTTCTTCACGAATGAAGATTTTCTCTAAAGTAGAGAAATGCCATTTATTCTTTAACTCTTCTAATTGAATTTCTAATTCCTGACGAAGTAAATCTACTGTTCTGTGTGTCGAAATTTTCAACATTTCAGAAACTCCAATAAACAACGGCTTGTTATCTTCAATAACACACCCTAAAGGTGCTACAGAAGTTTCGCAAGCTGTAAAAGCAAACAAAGCATCGATAGTTTTATCTGGAGAAACACCTGGGAAAAGATGAATCAATATCTCAACATCGGCAGCGGTATTGTCTTCGATTTTCTTGATTTTTATTTTACCTTTATCATTGGCTTTCAAAATACTATCAATCAAAGTCGTTGTATTGGTCGAAAACGGAATTTGCGTAATTACCAAGGTATTCTTGTCTAATTGTGCAATTTTAGCACGCACACGCACACGTCCGCCACGAAGTCCGTCATTATAATTCGACACATCGGCAATACCTTGTGTCATGAAATCAGGATATAATGTAAAGGCTTTTCCTTTTAAAATCTTGATCGAAGCATCAATTAATTCATTGAAGTTGTGAGGTAAAACTTTAGTCGAAAGACCAACCGCAATACCTTCTGCTCCTTGTGCCAAAAGCAACGGAAACTTTACCGGAAGATTGTTTGGTTCTGCACGACGACCATCGTACGAAACACCCCAATCGGTAATTTTTGGAGAATACAAAACCTCCAAAGCAAATTTAGATAAACGTGCCTCGATGTAACGAGAAGCCGCAGCTCCGTCACCTGTTAAGATATTTCCCCAGTTTCCCTGGCAATCTATTAATAAATCTTTTTGACCAATTTGCACCATCGCATCACCAATACTCGCATCTCCGTGTGGGTGATACTGCATGGTGTGACCTACAACATTGGCAACTTTATTATAACGACCATCGTCTAATTCTTTAAGCGAGTGCATAATACGACGCTGAACCGGTTTAAAACCATCTTCGATTGCCGGAACTGCACGTTCAAGGATTACATACGAAGCATAATCAAGGAACCAGTCTTTGTACATGCCCGTTACTTTGGTAATAACGTCTTCTCCTTCTTCTTCTTGATTTTCGTAAAAATGCTGTCCTTCAAAATGTTTAGCATCTACGTTGATAATTTCATCGTCGCCGTCTTGATTGTCATCAATTTGGTTTTCATCTGAATTATTCTCGTCGTCGTTTGGAATTATGTTATCGTCTTCTTCGTCTTTCATTTTTATGCTGAATTTATTTCAGTATGTTTATGATTTAATTTTATTTTAAAATCCTTCTATTTTTAAAAAATATGAACTCTTCATCTATATTTTTATCTTCTATAAAAAGTTTAATTCCAAACTTTTTAAATAATGCTCCCATATCAGAATAACAGTATTTTTGAAATCCATCAAGATTAAGTGAATTGCTTGAAGCATTACATTCTATGCAAAACTCATTATAGGCAATAATTCTATTTTTAGCATCTCTAAACAAAATCATGTGTCTTGGATTATAACACGCTGATTCAATTTGTTCCAAAGTACAAGTGTCACATACTATTAGATTTAAAAGTTCTTTCTCCTGAATCTTATTAAGTACAACTCTCTCCTGAATCATTGTACTGTCAAAAGTTAATTTATAATTATCAACTAATATCTTATAAGTTTGAGATTCTCCTTTATATTTTGTGTCCCAACAAACTCTATTATAATAAGAAACTAATTCAATTTTTGAATAATTCTTTAAAGGGAAATCTCTCTTTGTAATCATTTTACTAAATGATTGGCTTTCTATCTTTTCTTTTTTACAAGAAATAAGAATTAAGATAAAAATCAAAAATAGTATTCTCTTCATATAATTATTCCATTTCTAATTAAAAAGAATAAATTTCGTCAACACTGTCGACGAAATTCAAATTATAAATTCCGCAACACTGTCGCGGAATTTTATATCTCAAAAACCCCAGTCAGTGACTGAGTTTTTCATATTTATTTTAAATTTCTAAACTTCAGCCTCAACTGCATCCAACTCCACTTTCAAATTCTTTATAATAAACTCTTGTCTGTCCGGAGTATTTTTCCCCATATAGAAAGATAACAATTGCTCAATCGAAGTATTTTTATCCATCATAATTGGGTCAAGGCGAATCGTTTCTCCAATAAAATTCTTGAACTCATCTGGAGAAATCTCTCCCAAACCTTTAAATCGGGTGATTTCCGGTTTTGGTTTTAGTTTTTCGATGGCATCTTTTCTTTCTTCTTCTGAATAACAATAGATGGTTTCTTTTTTATTTCGAACCCTGAAAAGTGGTGTTTGCAAGATATACAAATGTCCTTCCTTGATTAATTCAGGGAAAAACTGAAGGAAAAATGTAATCAACAACAAACGAATGTGCATTCCGTCGACATCGGCATCGGTTGCGATTACGATGTTGTTATAACGTAATTTTTCTAATCCGTCTTCGATATCCAAAGCTGCCTGGAGTAAGTTGAATTCTTCATTTTCATAAACAATTTTCTTGCTCATTCCGTAGGAGTTCAAAGGCTTACCACGTAAACTGAAAACTGCCTGAGTATTCACGTCACGCGACTTTGTAATAGATCCGGAAGCCGAATCTCCCTCGGTAATAAAAAGTGTACTTTCTAAGTTTCTTGGGTTTTTAGTATCCGGAAGATGTGCGCGGCAATCTCTTAATTTTTTATTATGAAGATTGGCTTTTTTAGCACGATCTGTTGCCAGTTTTCTAATTCCTGACAATTCTTTTCTTTCGCGTTCAGCTTGCAGAATTTTACGTAATAAAGCTTCTGCCGTTGGCGTGTTTTTATGTAAATAATTATCTAGTTTGTTCTTCACAAAATCATTTACAAAAGTACGAACCGAAACTGCCGGAGTTCCGTCATCAGAACCCATATCTGTCGAACCTAATTTAGTTTTGGTCTGAGACTCAAAAACCGGTTCCATAACCTTGATACTAATCGCACTCACAATCGATTTACGAACGTCTGAAGCTTCAAAGTTCTTGTTGTAAAACTCACGAATCGTTTTTACAATTGCTTCTCTGTAAGCTGCTAAGTGCGTTCCTCCTTGTGTGGTATTCTGACCGTTGACAAAAGAGTGATATTCTTCGCTATATTGCGTTTTACTGTGTGTTAAAGCGATCTCAATGTCATGATCTTTTAAGTGAATAATTGGATATTCAAGATCTTCTTCGCTGATAGTTTCTTCTAATAAATCTCTAAGACCATTTTCAGAAATATATTTTTCCCCATTAAAAATAATTGTCAAACCATTGTTTAGGTAACAATAGTTTTTAACCATTTTAATGACATATTCCATACGGAATTTGTAATTTTTAAAGATGGTTTCATCTGGCGTAAAAGTTACTTTTGTTCCTTTTCGCTTTGTTGTATCAACTATATCTTCTTCAAGAACCAGATTTCCTGCTGAAAATTCTGCTCCTTTTTGTTTATCATCACGAACAGATTCTACACGGAAATAATTTGAAAGTGCATTTACGGCTTTTGTTCCGACACCGTTCAAACCTACTGATTTCTGGAAAGCTTTAGAATCGTACTTTCCTCCCGTATTCATTTTTGAAACTACATCAACTACTTTTCCTAACGGAATTCCACGTCCGTAATCACGAACCGAAACCGTTTTATCCTTGATAGTCACTTCGATAGTTTTCCCCGAGCCCATTACGAACTCATCGATACAGTTGTCTAAAACCTCTTTTAACAGAATATAAATACCATCATCCGGCGAAGATCCATCTCCCAATTTTCCGATATACATCCCCGGACGCATACGGATATGTTCTTTCCAATCGAGTGATCGAATATTATCTTCGGTATATTGATTTTGCTCTAGCATAAAGTAAATTGGATTTTTGGCTAATGTACCATTTATAGTCAAAAAATGAAAGCGTATTTTTTTTTTTGTTACGATTAATAACAGCTTTAAATCCTATTTAAATTGATTTTAAAATAATACGACCGTTAAAAGTATAAAAAATCAGCCTTTAAACAAAAAAATACTATTTGATTCCCAGTACTTCTTTCGCCAAATCAATCATTTCGGGAGTTCCCGTATTTTTATTTTTCTCGTCAGAAAGTTTCACAACTCCTTCCCAATGTCTGTTTTCCATTTTTACTTCTGTCAATTTTATAACCATATTCATAGATGACAAACCTACATCATTGGTAAAATTGGTTCCAATTCCAAATGACATTTTGATTTTATCTTTACAAAAATCACTTATGTTTTTTACTTTATCATAATTCAAAGAATCTGAGAAAACAATTACTTTCGATTGCGGATCAATTCCCATTTTAGTATAATGCGAAATTACTTTTTGTGCAAACTCAATTGGATCTCCGCTATCATGACGCACTCCATCAAAAAGTTTGGAGTATTTTTTATCAAACTGACTGAAGAAAATTTCACTAGTATAAGTGTCTGTTAAAGCAATACCCAGATCTCCGCCATAAACTTGTGTCCAATGTTCAAGGCTCATAAAATTAGCCATTTTAAACCCGTACTGCGCCGCATGAAACATAAACCATTCGTGTGCATGTGTTCCTAAAGGCCGCATGTTATTGACCATCGCAAAGTGTACATTACTAGTTCCTATAAAACTTTGAGAACCAAAAGTTCGCAACGTTTCGTTTATCAAAACATGTACATCATAAGAATGACGGCGTCTTGTGCCAAATTCTAAAATTGCAACTCCAAGCTTGTTATAATTATCAATTTTGTTTTTAGTAAGCTCTTTTACAGCCTTATCGTTTAAACGAATTAAATGATTGGATTTATAAAAAAGTTCCGAAATTAATGCCATCAAAGGCACTTCCCACAAAATAGTACGATACCAATACCCCTCAACAGTAACTTTTAATTCAGAACCTTCCTGACTGATTTGAACTTCTGACGGATCATAAATATAGCCATGCAAAAAATCAAAATAAGTAGGATCTAAATAAGGACAATGATGAGACAAATAGAGTTTTTCGTCTTTTGTTAATCGCAAATCGGCCATGGCATCAACTGATTTCCGTAGTAAATCTCCAAAGCCTGGCGGAAAACTATGTTTACCCCTATTTATAAAACCATAACGAACTCTTGCCTTTGGAAAAAGTTTTATTACAGTATGCTGCATCGTAAATTTATAGAAATCATTATCTAATATTGATTTCAGGAAAGTTGTTTCCATAATCCGGCTACTCTATATTAATTTTCAAAACCCTAATTGCTAAGATACGCCAATTCGATAAAAGAAGAAAGTTCTTTAAATAAACATCTCGATTATATTTACTCTGGAACTATTTTAAAAGAAGCAATGCTGTTCTGATATAGAAAAAAAGTAATAAATGAACCCATTTTTTTATCGTAAGCAACTTGAAATTCTAACGCTCCTCTTACTTCTCTTGGATTTTCAACTTTAGCAGGCTGACCTTTTTTCAAATAAAAAAGGGGATCTTTTTTTGAAATATTTTTTATTCTAAAAATGATTTTATCTCCGTCATTTGCTTCAATTATTCCAGAATTAGGTAATAAGATTTCATAATCGCCTTCGATAGTTGCATCAAAAATAAGAGGTCCATTTAAGAAATCGTCTTTGCTTAATTTTTCATTTAAATAAACTCCGGAATCGGGAAAATGCTTTGCAAAAAAGTACTTGGGATCTGTATCAAAATAAACAGAATTAAAATAATTTACCATCGCTCTTTTGTTACTGTCATAATATCCTTGTCCCCAGGTAACATCAACCAAAATCCATTTTCTATCAATTTGAACTGTATTCCAGGCATGATTTGATTGTGAATTTTGACGGCCAATATCGCTTAATAAGCGTTTAGAATCACCACGAATAACTTCAGATTTCAAACCGACTAAAGACGCTAAACGCTGATATAAAAGTGTAAAACCTTCGCAAACTGCTTTTTGAGAATCAAATGCTTTTTGCCAGGTTTTGTCCTTTAATGCTTCTATCTGTTTTTGCTTTTCAGCTTCGGTTCTATAGCTAAATCTTATTGATTTTGGAGGGTTCAGATACGATTTATAGTCGTACTTTATATTCAAAGCAATCCAACTGTAAATTGCCCTTGCTTTATCGTGTTCTGTTGTGAAATCTGTTTGAATTCGTTCTGCCAAACTTTCTGTAGAACTAAAATGTTTGGGATATTTCAGTACAATCTTATCAATCGCATCATATTTTTGAGAATACGACGAATACGGAAAAATAAAACTCAAGAAAAGAAATATAAAGGCAATCTTTTTTATTGTCATGGTTTAAAAACTAGACTTAATAATGTCTTTTAATTCCTTATCTAACTCCGTATTTGAAATTTTATTTTCTTCTAAGTTAAAATTAGCATTGAAAGTTGGTAACGAAAAAGTAGCTTTTATTTGCGCTCCGTATCTTGGTAAAGCATTATTGGCGATTTCTAAAACCGAAGCTCCTCCTCTTGGTCCAGGCGAAGTCGCTAGTAATAACATTGATTTTTGTTGAAAAATTTCTTTCATAATTCTGGAACACCAATCAAAAAGGTTTTTGAATGCCGAAGAGTAATTTCCATTGTTTTCTGCCAAAGAAACAACCAAAAGATCCGCACTTTCAATCTTTTTAAGAAATGCTTTTGCAAGTTCATGCTGACCGATTTCTTTTTCTAAATCGACACTAAATAACGGCATAGCAAAATCATTCAAATCTAAAACTTCGACTTCAGCATTTTCAAATAAACTTGCTGCATAAGTTGCAAAATGTTTATTGATTGAATGCTGGCTATTACTTCCTCCAAAGGCTACAATTTTCATATTTATTTTATTTTGTGTTGACTGCTTTTTTTGCCACTGATTGCAATGAATTTAATCTGTTGCATATATCTCATTTGGGGATTTCGAAGATCTCCTTTTTTATTTCCACTGAATAATCATTTGGAGCAATTTGTCCTCCGAACGACTTGGCGTAAACTTTAGTAAATTCAGCTCCGAAATATAAAATAATGGCTGAATAGTACACCCAAACCAAAATAATAATCACGGATCCTGCCGCTCCATAAACACTCGCAATAGTTGAATTTCCTAAATAAAATCCTATTGCAAATTTACCAATCATAAAAAGAACCGCTGTACAAACGGCGCCAATAAAAGCGTCTTTCCATTTTATGATTCCGTCAGGTAAAGTTCGGAATATAATCGCAAAAAGCAATGTGATACTTCCTAAAACAATAACTAAATTTATAACATAAAATAAATATACGGTACTATCTGCCAAATATATCTTTAACCTGGAATTTAAAACATCTAAAGTCGCGTTCAACATTAAACTAACCAACATTAAAAACCCTACCGAAACTATCATCGAAAAAGACATGATTCTGTTTTGAATGAACTTTTTAAGGCCTTTATTGGGTTTCGCTCGCAAGCCCCAGATAAAATTTATAGAGCTTTGAATCTCTGCAAAAACTCCCGAAGCTCCAATCAACAACATTACAACTCCAAAAACGGTTACAAAAACATTATTATCTGATAATTGCACGTTTTTGATGGCGTCCTGAATCTGGATTGCAGCCTCGTTACCAACTAAACGGTTTATTTGTCCGTAAAGTTCTCCAGTTACAGCTTCTTCTCCAAAAAAGAAACCGCAAATCGTAATAATTATAATTAATAAAGGTGGTAATGCAAATATGGTATAATAAGATAAAGCAGCGCTTAGTTTAATGGCATTGTCATCATTGAACTCTAAAAAGGTCGTTTTAATTAAATACCAGATTTTTGATAAAATATTTTCCTTTTCCACAAGTCTATTTTTTGCGATTCTATCAAATTTAAGAAGAAATCAAAGAAAATCAATTGTCGCTTTTTTCGTAAATATTATATTTTTACCATGTTGTTATTTAGTCATTTCATTTTAAAACCTTATCATATTGCAAATCTGTTCCTAAATTTTTAATCTTTAAAATATCTTTAAACTCACGTCGGGTTGGTTTTATTAGATAAGAAGTTGAATCTAACATTCTACCTTTAATAACTGTTACTGAATCTAACTTTTTTAAATCTTCTTTTAAATAAATATGCTTAATTTTTAGAATATTTTTTTCTAGAGCTATAGTTTGAATATTCCAAAAAACAGAATCTCTTGTGCTTAATACTAATTGACCATTGATACGTTTTGCTTTCTGATTAAGTGAAAATCTAAATAATGTATCTATAATTTTTCGAGACAATTCTATCGAATCACTTACTACTTTTACATCAAATTTGTCTTTAGTATCCTTAGTAATTAATTTTCCGCCAACAAGGTCATATTCGGATCGCAAAGAATCCATTTTTAGTTTATGAACTTTGAATTTTATAAAATACTCCTTTAAAATCCTATCTTCTTCAATTCTAATAAAAATAGAATCGCTATTCATATATAAACCTTTGAACTTAGCAGGAAAGCTTGTTAATTCTGAATCATTATCAGGTTGTGGATTTTGAAAATAGAAAGTTAAACAACCATCACAAATTTCTGTTGCTGCTGCATCAGCTTTTTTACATGAAGTTAAAACAATAAGTAAAGTGAGAATTAAAGCTATCTTTTTCATGACTACTTTTATTGATAATGACAGAAAATCCCTTTATCATAAATCGTCCACAAACTTGCTTTTTGATTAGCGGCCTTTAAAGCACAGTTTGCCCATGTATTACAGGTATAAAAAAGGCTATAACTTCCTTTGGCTTCATAAAAAGCATCTTTCTTTCCGTAGCTATAACCTTGAATCCATTCTGGGTTTGTTGGATTATTAAAGCTTTCTAAAATATAAGTTACTAGCTTTTGGTAGTCTGATTTTGAAACCAGAATACGTTTGCAGTTTTCACCTTCTCTTAATTGTTTGAAAAATGTCGTGTGCATTGCCGACGAGCTTACGCCAAAGATCGCTTTTAAAGCGGTACTAGCTTTTAAATCGGACCATTCTGGTGTATGCAAATAAAATCCTTTATCGCCCCAGCCAAAAGCTACAAATTGCATTAAGCTATCTTTTGATTGTGTCTGGCTGAATTGGATTTCGTTTCGCCAGTCTTTAATTTCAGTTGTAATTGGAACTACAATATCAGTGTGAACTCCGTTTGAAAGTATGTAAATGGGAATTGCATCTTTTTCATCAACTTGTGCAACATCTGAATTAACGGTGATTTTAGAAATCAGATAAACAGAGATTACATATAAAACAAGAAAAGTAATGATTCCGAGGATAGTCCAGCCTAGAAATTTGAAAGTTCTTTTTAGCATTTGGTTGGTTGTTATTAGATTTATAAAATGGTCTTTTTTGTTGTAACCAATTTTTGAGCCAAAAAAAATAATGGTACGCGGATAAAACGGATTCGCTAACGCGAAAACGCAGATCTACACGGATTTTTTTTATTTTATTTTTTGTTATGCTCATTTTTTGTCATTTCTACCAAAGGGAGAAATCACACTAGTTAGTCGACAAAGATTAGCAAAATTCTATACAGAGTTTCTTGTGTGATTTCTCCCTTTGGTCGAAATGACAAACTTTGTGACGCTAGCTTTTAAACCATAAAAAAACTGCTGAATTTCTCCAGCAGTTTTAGTCTTGTTTCTATAATCTTGATTCTATTCTCTAGAAATTTAAACGTTGAAACGGAAGTGCATTACATCACCATCTTTTACAACATATTCTTTTCCTTCGACTTTGAATTTTCCTGCTTCTTTTGCTTTTGCTTCTGAACCGTATTGAACGTAATCTTCGTATGAAATTACTTCGGCACGAATGAATCCTTTCTCGAAATCAGTGTGGATAACTCCAGCTGCTTGTGGCGCTGTTGAACCAATGTTGATTGTCCAGGCACGAACTTCTTTTACACCAGCGGTAAAGTAAGTTTGTTGTTTTAATAATTTGTAAGCCGCACGAATTAAAACTGATGCTCCCGGCTCTGTTAATCCCATATCTTCAAGGAAAACCTGACGCTCTTCGTAGCTTTCTAATTCTGTAATATCTGCTTCTGCTCCTACTGAAAGGATAATTACTTCAGCATCTTCATCTTTAACTAATTCACGAACCTGATCTACATATTTGTTTCCGTTTACCGCTGAGTTTTCATCAACATTACAAACGTATAATACTGGTTTTGCTGTAATTAATTGGAAAGATTCCATTAAAACTTCTTCGTCATTACCTTGAGGTACAACAGTACGAGCCGATTTAGCTTGTAATAATGACTCTCTGATTCGGTCTAAAAGTGCTTTTTCAGTCTGCGCTTCTTTATTTCCGGTTTTAGCAGCACGGTTTACTTTTTCTAAACGTTTTTCAACAGTTTCTAGATCTTTCAACTGTAACTCGATATCGATAGTTTCTTTATCACGAATTGGGTTTACATTCCCGTCTACGTGAACAATGTTATCGTTATCAAAACAACGCAAAACGTGAATAATAGCATTACACTCTCTAATGTTTCCTAAAAATTGGTTTCCAAGACCTTCACCTTTACTTGCTCCTTTTACCAAACCTGCAATATCAACGATATCAACTGTTGCCATTTGTACGCGTTCTGGTTTTACCAATTCTTCTAATTTGTTGATTCTTGGATCCGGAACGTTTACAACACCAATATTAGGTTCGATTGTACAAAACGGAAAGTTGGCACTTTGCGCTTTTGCATTAGATAAACAATTAAATAATGTTGATTTTCCAACATTTGGTAATCCTACAATTCCTGCTTTCATATGTAGATAATATTTATTTTTTACTCTGTATCACCCTTCTCAGACCCTTATTTTATTATCTATAAATCAAATAATTACCTTCTTGAATGATCGTTTTTTCTGATAAATTAAATTTTGACAAAATCATATATTTTGCCCTTAAAATTTTGCAAATATAAGATTTAATACCTCGTAACTAAACAAAAAATGACGATATATATTTTTTCGCTAATTTTCTTAAAAAAAATAAAACTTTTTACTAATTTTTTGTTAAATAAGTTTACTTTTATCTCAACTTTTAACAAACCACTATTAAATTTTTTAACCAAAACAAGTTTTAACATGAAAAAAATTGCAGTCTTATTATTTCTATTTCACTCGTTATTCATTTTTGCGCAAAAGCAAATCACGGGTGTGGTCAAGGATAACACAGGAACACCTCTTCCTAGTGTTAACATTTTAGAAAAAGGAACTAACAACGGTGTTTCTACCGATATGGATGGATCTTACAAAATTACCGTAAAAGATGGAGCATCTTTAATTTTTAGTTACGTGGGGTATAGCAGTGTTACCAGAATTGCTACTACTTCAGTAATTGATGTTTCTTTGTCCGAAGAAAGCGGTCAAAACTTAGATGAAGTAGTAGTAACCGGTTCCAGAACAGCTGCAAGAAGTAATACCACAAGCGCATTACCTATTGATGTTTTGTCTGCCAAAGATTTAACTTCTACTGGCCAGGCCTCATTCGATAAGGCTTTGCAGTATAAAATTCCGTCCTTTAATACTGTACAGACTCCTGTAAATGATGCGACATCATTACTGGATCCGTACGAGATTAGAAATATGGGACCAAGCAGAACATTAATCCTTATTAATGGTAAACGTAAAAATTTAAGTTCATTACTTTATGTACAAACTTCTCCAGGACGTGGAGAAACGGGAGCTGATATTTCTGCTATTCCAACTGACGCGATCGAAAGAGTTGAGATACTTCGTGATGGTGCTTCTGCACAATACGGATCTGACGCGATTGCCGGAGTTATGAACATCATCTTAAAGAAAAACGCTACTGATGGATCTTTGACAGTGAGAAGCGGAATTACATCTGAAGGTGACGGCGAAATGTTGGGTGTAAGTTTAAACAACGGAACAACTGTTGGCGAAAAAGGTTTTTTAAATTATACAATAGATTTTTCTAAAGTAAATTTAGCCAACAGACCAGGAAAAGTTGATGCTGCAGGAGATGCAGGAGATTTTGGTGCTGACATCGCAGATGTTCAAGCTTTTCTTGCTAAATATCCTGACGCTGGAAACATTAATGGATCACCAGAAACGGCTGCTGCCAAATTCTTAATCAATGGTGGAAATGACATCAGTGACAATACAAAAATGTATTATAATGCTGCTTATGTATACAAAAAAGTGAACTCTTTTGCGAATTACAGAACTCCATATTGGAGAACACTAGCAGACGATCCTTATCTTATTGATTTTTTCGGAAAAGGTACTGGTGCTGATAGAATTTACGAAGGATATGTACCAACTTTTCAAGGTGACTTAACAGATTATAATGGTACTTTAGGTTTCAAAAATGTTAGAAATGGCTGGAATACTGACGCGAGTGTAACTATTGGAGGAAACAAACAACTTTATACTGTAAATAACTCTGTAAACAGATCAAACATTGTTGATGAAAACGGTCAAAATGTTTATAGAGAAAACAGCCCGATTTCTTTTAAACCAGGTGGAACTGGGTTTAATCATGTGGTTGGAAATATTGATATTTCTAAAATCGTTTCAGACCATATCAGTATTGGATTTGGTTCTGAATTTAGATCAGAAAATTTTGAAGTTCTTGAAGGAATTAAAGCTTCTTGGGATGGAACTGGAGCTGACTCTTTTGCAGGAAACAGACCTGAAAACTCAGGAAAATGGAATCGTTACAATGTTGGGGTTTACTTCGATTTGGCTTACGATGTAACAAAAGACTTTTTAATAAACGGAACCGTTCGTCATGAAGAGTATAGTGATTTTGGTGGAGCAACGGTTTGGAAAGTAAGTTCAAGATATAAATTCTTAGATGATAAAATCACTTTAAGAGGATCTGTATCAACAGGCTTTAGAGCACCAACTTTACACCAAATTTATACTCAAAAATCTCAATATTCTTTCGTAGCAGGACAAGGAATTCAAGTAAGCGGAATTATCAACAACGTTTCTCCTCAGGCACGTCAATTAGGAATTCCTTCTTTAGATCCTGAAAAATCAACAAACATAACTATTGGAGTTGGTGCAAAACCTTTTAAAGATTTTAATATTACTTTAGATTATTACAACATTAAAGTAGAAGACAGAATTGTATTAGGGGACAGACAAGATACACCATTTGGTAATGTAGCTTGGTTTTCTAACTCTTTTGACTCAAGAACTTCAGGTTTAGATGTAGTTACTGGTTATAACAATATTGGTATCGGTTCTGGTAAATTAGGTATTAATTTATCTGGAAATATCACTTTCCAAAACGAAAGAATTTCTCCTGTAACAAACAATTCATTTGGAGATATCTTAACTTCTTTGACTTTTACATCAAGACCTAAAACGAAATGGATCTTGGGCGGTAACTATGAAATTGGCAAATTTGGATTTTCTCTTAACAATACTTATTTTGGAAAAACAACCTTCAATCAAGATGGTTTAGATGCCAATTTAAAAACCGAATTTATTCCTAAAATTGTTACTGATTTAGGTGTCAACTTTAATGCTACTGAAAAATTAACATTCGCTCTAAACATAAACAACTTATTTAATGTTTTACCAGAGTGGGAATTTAAATCAGAAAATGCTGCAGGTGACGCAATATTAGCGGATCCAGTTCAAACAAAAAAACAATACAACCTAATTACTTTTAACGGACGTTACTCTCAAATGACTTATGATGGATTCCATTTCAGTCAATTAGGAACTATGTTTAATTTATCTCTAAATTATAAATTTTAACCGTAATAATTAAAATTTTAAAAAGGGCTTACATCAGATAAGCCCTTTTTTTATACATTTATAATAATAAAACCTACTGTGATGGCAAATTTATATGATGGCAAAATGGCCGCGATATACGATGCAATGTACCAGACATTTGTCAATTATGACGAAGAATATGTTTTTTACAACAATCTAATTCAAGAAAATAAAGGCTTGAGTATTCTCGAAATTGGAAGTGGAACTGGCAACCTTGCTAAACGATTCTCTGCAAATAATCAAAACTATCAAGGTCTTGATTATAGTGAAGATATGATTGCAATTGCCAAAGAAAGAAACAAAAACTGCTCTTTTACACAAGGCGATATGCGCCAATTTAAACTCGATAATGCAGTTGATACGATTTTAATCACCGGAAGATCTACAAGCTATTTAATTACCAATGACGATATTAATAGAACTTTTGATTCTTTATACAAAAACCTAAATGATAACGGTGTTATAATTTTTGATTTTATTGATGCGAATAGATTCATTCCTTTCACCAAAGAAAATCCAATTATTATTCATGAAGCAGAATACCAAAATGCAAATTACTTTAGAGAAAGTCATTGGGACACAAATAATGCTCTAGAAAATTTCATGTTAGAATGGACTGCTCAATATTACACTCTTTTAAATGGTTCAAAAGAAATTATAGAAAATGATTTTTCGACTGTTAGAGTTTTTACACTAAATGAAATACAGCTGTTTTTATATTTGAATAATTTCGAAATAATAAAAACTATAGACCGCAAAACCTATGCTTACGATACTTATGTAATTGTCGCAAAAAAAAGAGCCTAAAAAAAATCCCGAACTAATAGTTCAGGATTTTTTTATTACTAAAACGGATACATTTACGTTTCACATTTTCACAATTTACATTTTTACAACTTAAACTGCAATGAATCTATAATACCTTTCTCTTCTTCAGTGGCTGTAAATCCTGATATGTCCCAATAATTGGTTAGGATTTTATTCTGTTTGTTAAACAATGATTTTTCTTTAAAAACGTCACTTTCCTTATACGTAAAATTTTGTTTATTGAATTTTGTGGTAACAAAGTTATTGCGAACCTGAATATTCTTTTTAGTCTTGTCTTTAAAATACAAATCATAAGCGATTTCTTCATTAGAACTCAATAAAAAATAATCCAAACCATCAACTCTATAACTTACTTTTATCTGTGATCTTGTAATATTCTTAGTTCCAGCGTCTGGCTGGATATCAAATTCGATAAGTTTTGATGGAGTAATGATGATACTAAACTCTATGATTAACTTTTTCTCAGGATCATAAATGATTTCAAAACTGTCAACTGCTTTTTTAGATTTATCCAAAGGCATAACATTCATCACATAATAGTCCTTATTTTTTGGATGCCCTTTTGTGATGTAATCATATTCTTTTCTTGTTTTTGAATCTAAAAGAGGGTCAAAATACTTGAAATTAGAATAATTTTCCATTATAACATTCAAATTATAACCTTTCAAATCAGCACCTATATCAGTTTCCAGCAAGCCATAAGACCTGTTTTGCTCTACTAACAAAGTTGTATTTACCTTTTTTTGACGTGCTACAAATTGAAAATTTACCAAACCATCATTGTAATAAGAATATTTATTATCGAGCATAAAAAACTCTCTTACATAAACTTTAAGTCGATAGGATACTGCTAATTTTTGTCTCGAATTTGAAACAATTCTGTTAAGTGTTTTATATGGATTTTCTTTTGAGACAACAATTTCATCTAGTTTATTATTAGTGTTGTTATTTTTAAGATAAACTACAAACATATCTGGTTTTAAAGGTCCCCAGCGAAGTGTCACTTTTTCGTAATTGATCTCCGAAACCTGAACACTAGATGAACCGTTCAATTCGAAAGTTACCTTACCTTCTTTATTGCTCAACAAAACCTGCCTGGTTTTCATTATCAGTACTGTTGCATTTTCGATAGGCAATTGTGTTTCTATATCCTTTACAACAATAGAATATTTAGCGCTTTGCGAAAAAGCACTAAAATTGAACAACACAATAAATAAAAGTAGCAGTCTCCTCATAGGCTGTAATTAAATTTTCAACTAAAGTATTAAAATATTACTAAAAAACTAATACTTCTTAAATAAATCACTAAATACCAATGAAATAAGTAACACTTTTCAAGTTTTTCCAAAAAAAAAATCCTGAGTTCAAAACTCAGGATTTTTTACTTATTTATATGAAGTTCTTAATATATCCAAGGACAAATAGAAAAGCTAATAAAAAAAGAATTAATTCATTAAAATCAATCCAATAATAAAATAAACTGTATATTTTAGTTTTATACTTATCTTCTTTATCAACCAGAACGGTAATTTTTTCGTTTAATTTAAAATTAGTAACTAATTTTAATTCACCCTGAGCAGATTTAATTGTATCTCCATTTACATAATATTCAAATTCGGGAATTATTCTACCTATTAGTACTGAACCACGACCACCCGTATGATAACTAACACTTTTAGTAAGTCCTGTTATTTTGCCGTTATAAAAATTATAATTTTCAAAATTTGCAACTTTCAGATAAATAAACCCCGTATAGATTAATAAAAAAGAGAATGTTATAGAATTATTTTTTACAAACTTTCGGAAATTATTCGCCATGCAAAAACGCCTGTCTATTCAACAAGGTTTCTTCATCTTCTACATGATTATCATCTGGTACACAACAATCAACAGGACATACAGCAGCACATTGAGGCTCATCATGAAAAC
The DNA here is from genome assembly GCF_020991455.1 of Flavobacterium sp. JAS. Classification (GTDB taxonomy): domain Bacteria; phylum Bacteroidota; class Bacteroidia; order Flavobacteriales; family Flavobacteriaceae; genus Flavobacterium. Next base: position 159,286 of record NZ_JAJMOX010000003.1, on the reverse strand, counting down.
CTTTACATTCTGTACATTTTCCTGGAACGATATAATACACTTCGTCAGAAATTGGAGTTTGAGCATCATCTGCATCAACTTCAGTTCCGTCAGGTAAAATTATTTTTCCTGAAAGTTTAGTTCCGTCTTTATATCTCCAATCATCAGCTCCTTCATAAATTGCTGTATTTGGGCACTCAGGTTCACAAGCCCCACAGTTTATGCATTCGTCAGTTATAATTATTGCCATTTTGTTCTTGGTTACGAGTTAAAAGTTACAAGTTGAGAAATAATAATAATACGAAGATTTTATTCTGCTTTGTCTTGTAACTTAATATAGCTTATTTTTGTGCAAAATTACAATCAAAACTCTTCATAAACAAACATTATGACATTAGAAACAAAAAAAAGTATTTTTGTTGAATTAGGAAAATTTTTAAAACAATTTTCTGAAAAGGATACAATTAAAAAATCGGATGTTTTACATAACGATTTATTTTTTGATGATTTCGAAAAGCTGATACATTTATCTCAATCTCATAATGGCTGGTACACCCCTGAACAAGTGTATTTTGCAATAAAATCATGGGCAGACGCTTTAACTGATGAAAACATTGACAAATGGCTTTCACAGTATTCATCAGAGTTTTCTCAGGATGACAAATCGGGAAAAAATGTCGCTTTAATATTAGCCGGAAATATTCCGTTAGTAGGTTTTCACGATTTTCTTTCGGTTTTAATTACCGGAAACAAAGCTTTAATAAAAACATCATCAAACGACCAACATTTATTGCCTTTTTTGGCCAAGTACTTAATTGCTGTTGATGAAAGCTTAAAAGATAAAGTCACTTTCGTGGAAGGTAAACTGGAAAACTTCGATACCGTAATTGCGACAGGAAGCAATAATACAGCACGTTATTTTGAATATTACTTTAAAGACAAACCTTCGATTATTCGAAAAAACAGAAATTCGGCTGCCGTTTTAAACGGAAAAGAAACTCATGAAGATTTAGAAGCTTTAGGTGAAGATATTTTCAGATATTTTGGTTTAGGATGCCGTAATGTTTCGAAGATTTTTGTTCCGAAGGGATATACATTTGACGCCTTTTTTGAAGCTATTTTCAAATATCAGGATGTTATTCATTATGAAAAATATGCTAACAATTACGACTATAACAAAGCCGTATTTTTAATGAGTAATTTCAAATTATTAGATAATGGCTTTTTAACGCTAAAAGAAGATCCGAGTTACGCCTCTCCTATTTCGAGTGTTTTTTATGAATTTTATGAAAATATCGAAGATTTACAAGCTCGCCTTAAAGCTGATGCTGAGCAAATTCAGTGTATCGTGAGTAATGATTTAATCGAAAATAGCATTCCATTCGGGCAAACGCAAAATCCTCAATTGTGGGATTATGCAGATAACGTAGATACTATAACGTTTTTGTTAACAACAAAGTAAAAATATGTTTAATTATTTCGAATAATTTATCGGTTTTTCAGCTCCTATTGCCGAAATTTGCATCTTTAAAATTTCCGACTATTAACAAAAACCATGAAAAAACACAACTACAGCGCAGGACCAAGTATCTTACCTCAAGAAGTTTTTGAGAAAGCATCAAAAGCAATTTTAGATTTTAATGATTCAGGACTTTCTATTCTGGAAATTTCGCACCGAAGCAAAGATTTCGTTGCAGTTATGGAAGAAGCTCGTTCCCTTGCTTTAGAATTATTAGGGCTTCAGGGAAAAGGGTATCAAGCCTTATTTTTACAAGGTGGTGCAAGCACAGCATTCTTGATGGCTCCTTACAACTTGATGAAAGAAAACGGAAAAGCAGCTTATTTAGATTCAGGAACCTGGGCAACTGCCGCCATAAAAGAAGCTAAGCTTTTTGGCGAAACTGTTATCGTAGGTTCTTCAAAAGAAGAAAATTACAACCATATTCCAAAAGGATACGAAATACCTAGTGATGCTGATTATTTTCACTGCACTAGTAATAATACCATTTTTGGAACTCAAATGAAAGAATTCCCAGCAACTAACATTCCAGTGGTTTGCGATATGAGTTCTGATATCTTTTCCCGCGATTTAGATTTCTCTAAATTTGATTTAATCTACGCCGGAGCTCAAAAAAATATGGGTCCTGCAGGAACTACTTTGGTAGTTATCAAAGAAGAAATTTTAGAGAAAAACGGAAGAACAATTCCAAGTATGTTAGACTACGCAAAACATATTAAAGGAGAAAGTATGTACAATACTCCACCTGTTTTTGCGGTTTACGTTTCATTATTAACATTACAATGGATCAAAAGTAAAGGCGGAGTTGCTGCTGTTGAAAAATTAAACGACGCAAAAGCTGATTTACTTTATACTGAAATTGACAGAAACCCATTATTTAAAGGTGCTGCAGCGGTTGAAGATCGTTCTAAGATGAATGTTACTTTCTTATTAAACAATGCTGATCATACAGCTACGTTTGATGCTTTATGGAAAGAAGCAGGAATTTCAGGATTGCCAGGACACCGTTCTGTTGGTGGTTACAGAGCTTCTATTTACAACGCTATGCCTATCGAAAGTGTTCAGGTATTGGTTGATGTAATGAAAGCTTTGGAATCTAAAGTTTAATCGTTTTTCCGGTTAATCGTTAATTTGATTAACTGTTTAATCGAAAATTTGTATTGAATACTGAAACCCTAGCCCCGATAGAAGTGGAAATCCTTTTTTTGTTTTTTCTTTAAAAACAAAAAAGATTGGAACGAATAGCGGGATTAGCTCCTAAATCAAAAAAGAAAAAAACATAATAGTTGGTTCATCGGTTAAACAATTTAACGATAAAACGATTAACCAATAAAAAACACATAAACTAAAATGAAAGTATTAGCGAATGATGGAATTTCTAAAAGTGGAATTCTGGCTTTAGAAAAAGGTGGATTTGAAGTTATAACTACAAAAGTAGCTCAGGAACAAGTAGCTAATTTTGTGAATGAAAATAATGTAGACGTTGTTTTAGTGCGTAGCGCAACTAAAGTTCGTAAAGATATTATCGATGCCTGCCCGGGATTAAAAATTATTGGTCGTGGTGGTGTTGGTATGGACAATATCGATGTTGATTATGCAAAAAGCAAAGGAATTCATGTAATTAATACTCCTGCTTCATCATCAGAATCTGTTGCTGAATTGGTATTTGGACACTTGTTTTCTGGTGTTCGTTTCTTGCATGATTCTAACAGAAATATGCCTCTTGAAGGGGATTCAAACTTTGATGGTTTGAAAAAAGCTTACGCAAACGGAACTGAATTAAGAGGAAAAACTTTAGGTATTGTTGGTATTGGTCGTATCGGACAAGCTACAGCAAAAATGGCTCTTGGTTTAGGTATGAAGGTTATCGCCGCAGATATGTTTATTCCGACTGTAGATGTTAAAGTTGAGTTTTTTGATGGTCAGTCTATCACAACTACAATTGTTTCTCAATCATTAGAGTCTTTATTTAAAGAAGCTGATTTTATCACATTGCACGTTCCTGCTCAGGATGGTTACATCATTGGAGAGAAAGAATTGGCAATCATGAAAGATGGTGTTGGAATCGTAAACTGTGCTCGTGGTGGTGTTATTGACGAAGTAGCTTTAGTAAAAGCATTAGATTCTGGAAAAGTTGCTTTTGCAGGTTTAGATGTTTTTGAAAGCGAACCAAAACCAGAAATGGCAATCTTAATGCACACTAAAATCTCGTTGACTCCGCACATTGGAGCTGCAACTGGAGAGGCACAAGACAGAATTGGAACAGAATTAGCTTCACAAATTATTACTTTGTTAAGCTAAGTAATAAAAAAATAGATTAACTTTAGAGGGATTTACTATGTATTTGTAGTAAATCCCTTTCTTTTTGCATAAATTTGACGTCTAATTTAAACTCTAAAAAATCATGTTTGAACAATTAACGCAATTAGTACAACAATACGGAGGTGATGCCGTAGTAAACAATTCTGCTATTCCAAATGAGCAAAATGAAGCTGTAATAAGCGAAACAAGTTCTTCTATTTTTGCAGGATTGCAAAAAATTGCTTCAGAAGGTGGCGGTGAGCAACTTGCCAGTCTATTTAGTGGAAAATCTCCTATTGACAGCTCGAACCCAGTTGTGCAGCAAATAACACAACAATTGACAGGAAGCCTTGGCGAAAAATTTGGATTAAGCAGTACTGCTTCTTCTGGTGTTGCGGCAAGCATGATTCCGCAGATTTTAAATTCATTAGTAAATAAAGCCAAAGATCCTAACGATAGTAGTTTTCAGATTTCGGATATTATTGGAGCCATTTCAGGAAACAGCGGACAAGCTTCCGGGATTATGGATACGATTTCTAAATACGGAATGCAATTTGGTCTGGATCAAAACGCTGACGGAAAGGTAGATGTTGCAGATGCAATGGCATTAGCATCAAGCCAAAAAAGTGGTGGCCTTTTTGGAGGTATATTAGGAAAACTGTTCGGGAAATAGATTTTTGTTTTAAGGGACATAGGATCAAAGTTACAAAGGAACAAAGTTCTTAAAACCACAAAATATACTAAGCTGTTTACATAAATGTAAACAGCTTTTTAATTTACCTAAAGAAAGAAACATCCCTAAACCTTTGAAACTTTGCCACTATGAACCTTTGAACCTCCCTAAAAACTGTTAAATAATAAAACTTTTTCCTCTTTTTTTCGTAAATTTAGGTCTGAAATTATGCGTTATGAAAAAATGTATTTACATATTAATTGTTCTACTAACAGTAATTGCATGTTCTACAACTTCAAAAAATACAGCAGTTGCATCGGCTTCGCCTAAATCAAATGGTGGCGTAAATGATACCGTGCGCATTGCCAATGATTCTCTCGAATATGAGGTTATTATTATAGATAATGGTTTCAGCACTTGGTTAAACTCGAGAGCGCTTCCAAGAAATTATTATGGATTAAACTATCTTGAGACTAAAAATCAATTATATGTGACAGAGTGGAATATCAGAGCTTCACAACCACAACGTTACAACCCAAATTTATACGAAATGCAAATTGATTACAGTCCATTTATTCATTACGGATACGAAGTAAATTACTTGATTTATAACTATATGATTTATTTTCAAAATACATACAAACAAAAACTCGGAGGGTATGTTCCTATACGATAATGTTGTTTATATTTGTAATTGTTATAAATAAAGCATGAATAAATTAAAGCAACGTTGGGGGATTACCTCAAATGTACAAGCCATAATTATACTTATCGTTTTTGCCATTACTGGATCGGCATCTGCGTACTTGTCTAAACCTTTTTGTGTATGGCTTGGCATCACCAAAGAAGATTTTGGCGGATGGTTTACTTTAATCCGTTTGTTGATTATTTTCCCTATTTATCAGGTTTTATTAGTTGCAATAGGAACTATTTTTGGGCAATTCCGTTTCTTTTGGAATTTCGAAAAGAAAATGCTCAAAAATATGGGGCTTGGATTCCTCTTCAAAAACTAAATTTCCCTATCTGATTTTTGAAAATAATAGGTATAAATCCACGTCAGTGTAAATGACGGAATCACATCTGTAAAAGGGATTATCTCTTCAAGAAAAGTCAAAACACCCGCTACTTTCCCTACTCTTCCTTTATACATTTTGGTCATTATAAAAGCCGCAACTGGCGCCCAAATGACATCTGAGAATTCTCCCAAAAGCGGAATTGTAAACGAAATCATTCCAATTTCGTCCAAAAGTAAACCTAAGAGTAATTTTCTGGTTCTGTCATCTTTTGTTACTTCTAAATCTTGCATTTTCATTTATTTAGATATTATTCGAATTTAAAAAGATTTTACTAACCAAAATTATTTCCTAAAACAATTTCATTATTTAATTACCACCTTGATTAATCTTTCTTTTTCCGGTTACTGCAAATATTACACCAAAATTGCCATCGGTCTGAATCCAATTTTCTGATGGAACATAAGCACGTGATACAAAACCATCCAAATACAAGGCATTTTTACATCCTAAACTTTTAAAGTAATTCGCGAAATCATAGAAATTAATTTCTTTTTTAGACAACACAAAAACTATCTTTCCATCTGGTAAAATTCCAACCCCATTTCGAATATTCAAATTAACTGATCCTTCTTTAAAATCCGGATGAATTTTACCATCGATAACTAACATTGGTCCCGATTGTGTCGCATATTCTATTTTTCCATTATTCTGAAATTTTTCAGTAGTACAAATTTCAGCTGTTTTACCCGTTGTTAAATAAAATACTCCATTCGGTTGCAAGTAGAAATTCCCTTCCGCTTTAGTCGTATCTAATGGCGACAAAACCTTCTTCTTTTCAAGATAAAGACCTTGCGGAGAATTGTCTTTTTTATACATTCCGGCATTCATTGCAAAGTCTAGTGATAAGCTATTTCCCTCTATCCAAGTCTTTAAACTTTGAATATTTCCAAAATTTTGCCCTGCCTCATTTTTCCAATACAATTTTAAATCTTGTTTTTTAAGATCCACTTTATAGACCACAAACCGATCATCAGAATATATTTTTGCATTGATAAAAACTGCAAGAACAATTACTATCAATATTAAAACTCCAATTTTTAATTTCATTTTTCAGATACTTTCTCATAAATGTAAACAAAAAAACCAATATTAATTTATATATCATTCTTCTTAAATTTCTGTTACAACACATTTTTATATCGACAGAATCTTTGTTTCTTTGTAAAAACAGTTTCAAAATGATACACGCAAAAAACATACATAAATTCTACGACCAACTTGAAGTTTTAAAAGGAGTTGATTTGCATATTAAAAAAGGAGAAATTGTTTCGATTGTTGGCGCTTCCGGTGCCGGAAAAACTACTTTATTGCATATCTTAGGAACACTTGATAAACCTTCAAAATCAGAAACGGAAAGTTCTTTAACCATCAATGGTCAGAATGTTTTAGGATTTAATGATAAAGCGTTATCAAAATTCAGAAACTTAAATTTAGGATTCATCTTTCAGTTTCATCAGCTTTTACCTGAGTTTACGGCTTTAGAAAATGTCTGTATTCCGGCATATATTGCGGGCAAAAAACCATCAGAAACTGAAGCTGAAGCCAAAAAACTATTAGACTTTTTAGGATTATCTCATAGAATTAATCATAAACCAAACGAACTTTCGGGCGGAGAACAACAACGTGTTGCCGTAGCAAGAGCGTTAATTAATAAACCGGATGTTATTTTTGCCGATGAACCTTCGGGAAATCTCGACACACATTCTGCCGAGAATTTACATCAATTATTCTTCCAGCTTCGTGACGAATTTGGGCAGACTTTTGTAATCGTAACCCACAACGAAGAGCTGGCTAATATGGCTGATAGAAAACTGGTTATGGTTGATGGCTTAATTAGTAATTAGGAACTATTTCCCACTATCCACTTGTATCTTTTTCTGTCTGAAAAAGCCAGAAAAAGGATACCGCTTCTATCAGGGCTAGGGCTTTACGATAACAATTACCTTTCATTAAATTATGACCAAATCAGAATTAAAAGATTTCCTTGACGAAAAAGTCATTCAATATAACAATCAGGATTTCATCGAAAGTGATCCTGTACAAATTCCGCATTTGTTTACCCAAAAAGAAGACATTGAAATTGCCGGTTTCTTAAGCGCTACAATTGCTTGGGGAAATCGCAAAATGATCATCAAAAATTCGCATCAAATGATGGAATTAATGGGCAATACGCCTTACGATTTTGTCATGTCATATTCTGATGAAGATTTAGAAAGACTGGAAAACTTCGTTCATCGTACCTTCAACGGAAAAGATTTTGGAGGTTTTATAAAAGGATTACACCATATTTACAAAAATCATAATGGTCTAGAAGCTGTTTTTTCCAAAAATCAAGAAGCGGACAGTTTACAAAAAAGCATCAGCGAATTCAAAAAGATCTTTTTCGAAATCGATCATTTGCCTCGCACTCAAAAACATATTTCAGATCCCTTAAACAATTCGGCAGCAAAAAGAATAAACATGTATTTACGCTGGATGGTTCGTCAGGATACAAAAGGAGTCGATTTAGGCATTTGGAAAACCATTTCGCCAGCGGCATTATCATGTCCGTTAGATGTACATTCCGGAAATGTAGCCAGAAAATTAGGTTTGCTTACGCGAAAGCAAAATGACGGTAAGGCATTAGCCGAATTAGATTTAAAACTTAGAGAGATGGATGCACAAGATCCTGTTAAATATGATTTTGCACTTTTTGGATTAGGTGTTTTTGAAGGATTTTGAGTTTGAGAATTAGAATGTTAGATTCCTTTTTTATTAGATGATTCGAAAAATCTAGTGCTCTAACCATCATTTTAATGTACATTTGCACAAAATTTAATGCAAATGAGCACTTTCGAAAAATTCAATCTCCCAAAATCAGTACAAAAAGCAATCGACGAATTAGGATTTGTTACGCCAACTCCTATTCAGGAAAAATCTTTTTCAGTGATTATGTCTGGGCGAGATATGATGGGAATTGCACAAACCGGTACCGGAAAAACATTTGCCTACCTACTACCACTTTTAAAATTATACAAATTTACCCCAACCAATACACCAAAAATTGTAATTCTGGTTCCAACTCGTGAATTAGTTGTTCAGGTTGTAGAAGAAGTTGAAAAACTTACCAAATACATGTCAGTTAGTACACTTGGTATTTTTGGTGGAGTAAATATTAATACACAAAAAAAAGCAGTTTATGAAGGTGTCGACATTTTAGTTGGAACACCTGGGCGTACAATGGATTTAGCACTTGATGCTGTAATTCGTTTTGATGAAACTCAAAAATTAGTTATTGATGAGTTTGATGAAATGCTGAATCTTGGTTTCCGTACGCAATTAACAGCGCTTTTGGCGATGATGAAAACCAAACGTCAAAACATTCTTTTTTCTGCAACAATGACGGATGAAGTTGATGCTGTTTTGAATGACTTTTTTGATTTTCCGGAAGAAGTAACACTTGCAGCTTCGGGAACTCCGCTTGAAAACATTACTCAAATCACATATAATGTTCCAAACTTTAATACAAAAGTAAATCTGTTAAAACATTTATTAGAAACAAACGAAAGCATGGAACGTGTTTTGGTTTTTGTGAACAATAAAAAAATCTCAGACATGCTTCATACTCGAATTGAAGAAGACTTTGAAGGACAATTTGGAGTAATTCACTCTAATAAATCTCAAAATTACCGTTTGAGTACAATGGCTGAATTTCAGGAAGGAAATCTTCGCGGATTAATTACTACTGATATTATGGCGAGAGGTTTGGATATTTCGAACATCTCTCACGTTATTAACTTTGAACTTCCTGAGTTTCCTGAATTGTATATGCACAGAATTGGTCGTACAGGTCGTGCAGATGCTACAGGAACCGCAATTAGTTTTATTACGCCTCGTGAAGAAGAATTTAAAGTAGAAGTAGAAGTTTTAATGAATCAGGAACTTGAAATTGCTGATTTCCCCGAAGAAGTGGAAATTTCAACTAAATTAATTGAACCTGAAAAAGACAAACAACCAATTAAATTTTTAATGAAAAAGCAGACACTAAAAGGTGATGGTGCTTTTCATGAAAAAGATAAAAAGAATAAGAAAGTTAACTTAGGTGGACCTTCTAAAACAAAAAAGAAAACTCACGGATCTGTTAATAGAAACATGTTGAAAACGAGAGATAAGAAGAGAAAAGATAAGGATAAATAGATCTTTTTAAGGGACAAAGGTTCAAAGGAACATAGGTTCAAAGTATAAAAAAAGCTCGAAGATGTAAGTAAGTTGTTATAAACTTAAATTTACATCTTCGAGCTTTTTATTTTTTACGTCCCAAAAGAAACCTCTGAGCCTTTGAATTAAATCTTTGTAAAAACCAACCCAACTGGTGAACAAAGTTCGATTTTCTTACCTGTATCAGTAAGTTTTCCTGTTGTTTTATCTCTTTTAAAAACAACTATATTATTAGTGTATTGATGTCCTACCAAAAGATAACTTCCTGTTGGATCAATTGCAAAATCTCTTGGTCCTTTTCCTAAAGTACTAAGTTGCTCAACAAGTTCAATGCTTCCGTTTTTAAGGATTTTATAAACCGAAATATTGTTCGCATCTACGCGATCTGTTACATATAAAAAGTTTCCGTCAGGCGAAATTTTTATAGCCGCTGCACCTGTACCTCCTTTAAAATCTTTTGCAAGGATACTTGTTTCAGCGATTACTTTTAAACTTCCTGATTTATCATAACTAAAAGTCGTCAACGTACCGTCTAGTTCCTGAATCAGATAAACGAATTTACCGTCTTTACTAAAAGTTAAGTGCCTTGGACCGCTTCCTGGTTTTACATCAACAGTCTCTTTTAAAGTCAACATTTCGTTTGCCGAATTTGGATTGTATTTATAAATAAAAATTTTATCCAAACCTAAATCGTTTGACAAAACAAACTTTTTATCCGGCGAAAAAACAACCATGTGTACATGCGCTTTTTCCTGACGGGCAACATTTGGTCCTTTTCCTTCATGCTGAATTAATTGCTGTACTTCAGTAATACCTCCATCAGGTTTTTTCTTAAAAACCACAATATTTCCGCCCGAATAATTGGCAACAAGTACATTTTTAGTATCATTAATCAAATGACAAGGATCTGCACCCAAAGCATTATTCTTATTTATAAAACTAACTTTTCCTGATTTTGAATCATAACCAAAAGCACTTACTGCGCTTTCTTTTCCGTTTTCGTTTACAGCATATATAAATTTATTATCTGCAGAAACAGATAAATAACTTGGACTTATTACATTTTCAGATGAGTTCTTTAATTTAAAATCACCCGAAGAAGCATCAAATTCATAAACGTAGATTCCGTTACTTTTACAAGTATTGGTATAAGTTCCAACCAATAAATTGAATTTATTCTGTGCTTGCACATTTATAAAAGTAAAAGCCGAAAAAAGCAGTATATATAATCTTCTCATAGTTTTTTGAGTTTTTTTTGAATAGGCTAAAATACTCAATAATATCATTCGCAAATGGATTTTTTGTTACAAATGAAACCTCAAAAGTTACATTTTTCAAATCCCATCACAGCCTTATAAACCATAAAAGCCATATAAGTTCATTTAACTTTTGTCTAAATTAGAGTTTGCTCATAATCTCTTACATTACTTATATCTTTTGACTAAAAATTTGTATTTTTGACCAGCATCTACAAAACGTAGTGAAGTAAATCTAAGCCAGAATGCATTTTAAACATCCCGAAATTCTATACTTTCTGTTTTTATTGATTGTTCCAATTTTGGTACATTTATTTCAATTACGACGTTTTAAAATCTCCTATTTCACCAATGTTCGATTCTTAAAAGAACTCGCTGTTCAGACTCGAAAAAGTTCAAAAATCAAAAAGAGGCTTTTATTAGCAACTCGTTTATTGTTGCTGACTTGTATTATTTTGGCTTTTGCCCAACCTTTTTTTGAAGCCAAAGACAGTAAAAATGCTTCAAACGAAATGTACATCATTCTGGATAATTCGTTTAGTATGCAGGCAAAAGGGAAAAAAGGCGAATTACTAAAACGTGCCATTCAGGAATTATTAGAAAACACGCCAGAAACTACTCAGTTTTCTCTTTTAACCAACACTGAAAATTATTGGAATACAGACATAAAATCTTCTAAAAGTGCTTTACAAAATCTAAACTATAGCGCGACTCCTTTTGAGCTTCCGTCTATTATGGCTAAAATAAAAGCGCATAAATCGGCACATAAAAAAGATATTGTTATTATTACTGATGCTGTTGGTTTAGCCGAAAAAGACATTAAAAACATTGATACCGAAGAGAAACCTTATTTCATAATTCCGGAAGCTGAGCAAAAAAACAACATTGCTATTGATAGCGTTTTTATCAATCAGACTTTAGAAAACTTCTACGAAATAGGCGTTAATTTATCTACTTACGGCGAAGATTTTAAACCCGTTTCGATGGCGTTGTACAATCAGAATAAATTAATTGCCAAAACGATTATCAATTTTGATACGAAGAAAAAGAAAATCAATTTTACGATTCCAAAAGAAGCTTTTCATGGCTATGTTACCATTGAAGACAATGGCTTGACGTATGATAACAAACTATATTTCAGTATTTCAAAAACAAAAAAAACGAATGTTATTAGTATTGGCGAACCTGAAAAAAGTAATTTCTTATCCCGAATCTATACTGCATCAGAATTCAATTATAACAATTACTCGATAAGTAATTTAGATTATAATAGCCTGGACAAGCAAAATACTATTATCCTAAATGAATTAATTGAAACTCCTCAAGCTTTACAAACTACCTTGAAAGCTTTTGTTACTAAAGGCGGAAATCTGGCTGTAATTCCTTCTGAAAAAAGTTCTGTTTCTAATTTGAATTCTTTCTTAGCCAATTTCGGTAAAGTTCAGTTTGGTTCTCTTGAAAATAAAAACAAATTAATTACCAAAATAAACTTTGATCATCCTTTGTTCTCAGGTGTTTTTGAGAATAAAATTACCAATTTTCAATATCCAAAAACAACAAATTCATTTGTAATTTCCAGCCCCTATCCTGCTGTTTTGTCTTATGAAGATCAAAGTGTTTTTGTAACTGCAATTCAAAATCCGGTTTCGGGAATCACTGTTTTCTCGGCACCAATAAATACAACAAATTCTAATTTCCAGCAATCTCCTTTAATTGTTCCGTTATTTTATAAAATGGGGCAAAACAATCAAAAAACTGGTGTAAATGCATTGACAATTGGCAATAATCAGCCTTATTTTGTAGATGTTTTATTGACGAAAGATGCTATACTGGAAGTAAAAGGAAATGATGATTCTTTTATTCCAATTCAGCAAATATTGAATAATAAAGTAAAACTAACCTTTAATGATTTCCCAGAAACAGCTGGAAATTATAGCATTTTTGATAAAAAAGAATGGGTTGAAAACCTGAGTTTCAATTATAAAAGAAGCGAAAGTGATTTAAGTCAGGTAAATACAAATGTGGTTTCAGATTTTAAAACTGCTGATACCATTTCTACCATTTTTAATACACTACAAACTGAGCGAACAGACAGCCAAATTTGGAAATGGTTTGTTATCTTTGCACTGTTATTTTTAGCATTAGAAATGGCAATCATAAAGTTTGTAAAGTAAAACTTAGGTTTCTTTAGAGTATCTTACTTTTTACAAAAATCATTTTACGATTTAAGTACAAAATAAATTTATCTACATATGAAAATAATCATCAGAAGCGCCAAAATTATCGATTCAAAAAGTCCGTTTCATAACCAGACCGTTGATCTTTTAATTGCAGATGGTTTAATAGAAAAAATAGGAACTTCAATTCTTGATATTGAAGATACAACCGTAGTAAAATTCGACAATTTACATCTTTCGCAAGGTTGGTTTGACAGTAGTGTATCTCTTGGAGAACCAGGATACGAAGACAGAGAAACAATCGCAAACGGATTAAATGTTGCTGCCAAAAGTGGTTTTACCGCAATTGCCTTACAACCCAACTCCTTCCCTATTATTGACAACCAATCTCAGGTAAATTTTGTAAAAAATAAAGCGAATGGTTTTGCAACCCAACTTTTCCCGATTGGAGCTTTAACCAAAGCGAGCGAAGGAAAAGATATGGCCGAATTGTTTGATATGAAGAAAACCGGAGCTGTAGCTTTTGGAGATTATAACAAAAGTATCGACAACGCTAATCTGCTGAAAATTGCTTTGCAATATGTACAGGATTTTGACGGATTAGTAATTACGTACGCGCAAGATGCCAATATAAAAGGAAATGGTGTTGCAAACGAAGGAATCGTTTCTACGAAATTAGGTTTGAAAGGAATCCCGAATTTAGCAGAAGAATTACAGATTGCCAGAAACTTATTTTTACTAGAATACACCGGAGGAAAACTACACATTCCGACTGTTTCTACAGCAAAAACTGTTGCATTAATTAAAGAAGCCAAAGCAAAAGGTTTACAAGTAACGTGTAGCGTTGCAGTACATCATTTGGTCCTTACAGATGAAAAACTGGAAGGTTTTGACACGAGATTTAAAGTAACACCTCCATTAAGAAACGAATCTGACAGAGCAGCTCTTGTAAACGCCGTTCTTGACGGAACAATTGATATGATTACTTCTGACCATAATCCAATTGATATTGAATTCAAAAAAATGGAATTTGATATGGCTAAAAATGGAACAATAGGATTAGAAAGTACTTTTGGAGCTTTATTAACTGTTTTACCTCTTGAAACTGTAATCGAAAAACTAACTTTAGGAAAAGCGGTATTTGGCATCGAAAACAATTCAATTGCTGAAGGTTCTAAAGCAAACTTTACTTTCTTTACTCCGGAAGGGAAATCAACTTTTACAAAAGCAAATATTCTTTCAAAATCTAAAAATTCTGCCTTTATAGGAACTGAAATAAAAGGTTCTGTTTACGGAATTTTAAATCAAAATCAACTTGTTATATCTACTAAATAATTAAAATGAATAATTCAATCGAAGAGGGAAAACCAATCGCAATTACCAGTTATATTTTGATCATTGGTGTTTTAATCGCGATGTCTATGAACTCTGAAAATAAAAATACTTTTGCTTCATTTCATATTCGTCAGGCTTTAGGATTATCTCTTACTTTTATTTCTTTTGGCGCGATTATAAGCAACTTTGACAGCTTTATGATTACTTTCCCAATGTGGATTTGTATCTCTATTTTATGGACTTACGGAATCTTTAGTGCTATACAAGGGCAAATGAGACCTATTCCTTTAGTTGGAGGACTTTTTCAAAAATGGTTTAAGTCTATTGGATAGAATTTAAATTCCAATCCCGAAGCCTCGGGATAAATTCTAAATTCCAATAACTTTGTCAAAGTTCAAAACTTTGACAAAGATTTAATCGGTTAATCAAACCAACAATTCACATTTCAAAAAATGAATCTATCTTTAGAATATAAAATACAAGAACCAAAAGTTATCTTAGATAAAAATCCTGTTTTACTTTTATTACACGGATACGGCAGTAACGAAGCCGATTTATTCTCGTTTGCTACTGAACTTCCTGATAATTACTATATTATTTCGGCAAGAGCACCTTATGATTTACAATATGGAGCTTACGCTTGGTATGCCATAAATTTTGATGCTGATCAAAATAAATTTTCAGATAACGAGCAAGCAAAAACTTCCCGTGATTTAATTGCAAAATTCATTGACGAATTAGTTGCCAATTATCCTATTGATGCTAATAATGTTACTTTAGTTGGCTTTAGCCAAGGCTCTATTTTAAGCTATTCTGTAGCGCTTTCTTATCCTGAAAAAGTTCAGAGAGTTGTGGCTATGAGTGGTTACTTTAATGAAGAAATCATAAAAGAAGCTTACGAGAAAAACGATTTCAAAAAGCTGAAATTTTTCGCATCTCACGGAACTGTAGACCAAGTAATTCCAGTTGACTGGGCTCGAAAAACACCTGCAATCCTAGAAAAACTAAATATCCCTATTACTTATAAAGAATATCCGGTTGGTCACGGTGTGGCTCCGCAAAATTTCTTTGATTTTAAGAATTGGCTGGCTTTGTAGTTTATAGTATTCAGCCTCAGTTTCCGTTTTAAAAATTTAAAATCTTTAAATATGAGCACTTCAAAAATTAATAATCCTGCGTTAATTTTAATTGATATCCAAAAAGGATTTAACGATATAGCTTATTGGGGCGGAGACCGTAATAATATAAATGCAGAACAAAAAGCTGGTGAGCTTTTGAAAATTTGGAGAACTAAAAAATTACCAATTTTTCACGTGCAGCATTGTTCATCTAATCCAAATTCAATTTTAAACGAAACAAATCCAGGAAATGAATTTCAGGATATTGTAAAACCAATTGAAGATGAAATCATTATCAAAAAGAACGTAAACAGTGCTTTTATCGGAACAAACTTAAAAGAATTACTTGATGATGCAAAAATCACAAATCTTGTGATTGCAGGCTTAACAACAGATCATTGTGTTTCGACAACTACAAGAATGGCAGGCAATTTTGGTTATACAGTTTATTTAATTTCTGATGCAACAGCTACTTTTAACAAAAAAGGTCTAAACGGAGAAGAATTTTCTGCAGAAATAATTCACCAAACTGCTTTAGCAAGTCTAAACGAAGAATTCGCTCAGGTAGTTACTTCCGATTTTATAAAGCAGCATATTTAATGCGATTTGTTTTCAAAACAAAAATATTTACTATCATAAAACAACAAAGGCAAGAAGTAATTTCTCGCCTTTGTTTATTTTATATTTATTCTCCCGTATAAATAATCTTATCTCCTTTTTTCAGGACATAACCTTTCCAGGGAATTAATTGTAGATCGCCTTTGATCCAAGGTTGTCCTTCTGCTTTTCTTTCCAGAATGATTGATTCTTCCTGTGTGTCTAGAAAAAGCTCAGCTTTATCTCCGTCAAAAATCACGAAGGCAGCAGTAGTGTATGTTTTTCCGGTTTCCTCTGTATGAGACAACTTTGTTCCTTCAAAAATACGTATACATTCTTTTTTAAGTGTAGACCAGCTATACCCTGCCGAACCTTTACATCCGTGAGCGTCAGAATCTCCTCCAACTAAATGTGGTTTTGGTTCTTTTGTAGTGTTATTTTCCTGAGAAACTTTTTTTCCGCAAGAAAACGAAAGACCAATAATAATCGAAAATAAAAATATCTTTTTCATAAGTTCTATTTTTTATTTGATTATGGTAAAAAATAGAACTTATTCGATCCTATTTTTGATATAACCAAGTCTGATTTACTTCAAAAGTAATCTTTTCATCTTGATCAACAAAATATTTTAACAAGACTTCTCCCCATAATTCCCCATTACTATAATCAGCAATGATCCATCTGTGGTTTAGAATTTTTATTTTGTTGATGATAAACTTGTTTGGACCAATTTTATCTTGTCCTGTATAAGGATTTCCGCTTGGATTTGAATTCAGGTCCAATAATTTTTCGGTAACAACCGGAATCAATTTTTCGAATAAAATTACTTTTCCGCCTGAAGCACTATTATCAAAATAGTTTTGTGCATTTTCATTATGTTCTAGAGAAAAATAATCGGCATCAGCCAGTTTTGTTGCTACTAAATTGATGCTATCTCTTAGTTTCTTAGTTGTTTTATCGTATCTTTCTTGCTCAAACTTTACTTCTCTGCTGTAAAACATATAAGTAAAAACATTCATTAATATCGCCAGGATAAAAAGATAAAGCATTAAGGATTTTTTCATTTTTGTGGTATAATTAAATTGTAATTTCTAAGTTATCGTAAGCCAGGAAAACGTTTTTTGGCAATTGCTTTTGCACTTCTTCATGAAAGCCCAAAACATGGCTAATATGCGTTAAATAAGCGATTTCCGGCTGCACCAAATTTATAAAATCAAGTGCTTCCTGCAAATTAAAATGTGTATCGTGTGGTTCTACTCGTAATGCATTTACAACCAAAACCTTAAGATTTTTTAGTTTCTTAATTTCTGCTTCTTCAATGGTTTTAACATCGGTTAGATATGCGAAATCATCTATACGATATCCAAAAACCTGCAAATCTCCATGCATTACATTTATAGGAATTGCCATTTTATCACCAACGGCAAATGGCTCATTATTGATTACTTCAATGGTTTTAACACTTGGAGCACCGGGATATTTGTTTACGGTTTCGAAAACATAATCAAAACGGCGCTTCAGATTATCAATTACTCTTTGATGTGCATAAACAGGAATTTCGCCCTGACGAAAATTAAACGGACGAATATCATCCAAACCGGCAGTATGGTCTGCATGTTCGTGTGTAAATAGTATAGCATCGATATGTCGGCAGCCACACGAAAGCATTTGCTGCCTAAAATCAGGACCGCAATCGATCACGTATGAATGCTCGTTCCATGTAATCCAAATGGCTACTCTGAGCCTTTTATCCTTAGCGTCAGTGCTTTTACAAACGGGATGATCGACTCCGATGATCGGAATACCTTGTGATGTGCCAGTACCTAGAAAATAGACCTTCAATTGAACTTATTTTTTTTACAAAAATAGGATTATTTCTCTTTCATTAGAAGCCTAATTTGCTAACTTTGTAACAAATCTATTTAAAATAAAATGGGTACAGAAATAAAACTCAAAGGTGACAAGGTCATCGAACAGATTCCTTCTATAAAAGACAAAGCTTTACGCATAAATTTAAACGAGAATATTTACGGAACATTTGCAGAAATTGGAGCTGGACAAGAAACAGTGAGACATTTTTTCAGATCCGGCGGTTCATCGGGAACGATTGCAAAAGCAATGTCTGCCTATGACAAAGATTTTAGTGATGCCATTTACGGTATTGAAACTGACGGCCGTTATGTTACTGAAGAGCGATTAAAAAAAATGCTGACTCTTGAAGGGCAAATAATTGAAGAGCGTTTAAGCAGAGAAAAACATCCTACTAAACTTTTCTTTAGTTATGCAAATACGGTTGCTACGATAGATTTTGCAAAACAGTTTAAAGGTCACGGTTGGGTTGGAATCAGATATCAAATCGAGCCAGACGAAGCTTATAACGAAATTATTCTGCACATTCGTTTTAAAGAAACTGACGCCAGACTACAACAGGAAACACTTGGAATTTTAGGTGTAAACTTAATTTACGGTGCTTTTTACAAATACAACGATCCCAAACGATTACTTCGTTATTTATACGATCACTTAGATAAAGACCAATTAGAAATCGACACTATTAACTTCTCAGGACCTCGTTTTGCTGATGTTGATAATCGTTTAATGAGTTTACAGTTGGTTAAAAACGGAATGACGGATGCGGTAATGTTTAACCCTGAAGGGAAAAATATTTTGCCAGCCGCCATTTTATACAAAAAGAATCTTCTTGCATTAAGAGGAAGTTTTCGCCCGGTTACAAAGGTAAACATGGACATGTACGAGAAATCGCTTAAGATGTTTCTCGATGAAAATAAGGTTGAAAAAGACAATACTTTAGTCGTTTTTGAAATTACACTTTCGAATTTACGTTCTGATGGTGAAATTGACGAGCGTGACTTTATGGATAGAGCCGAATTGCTTTGTTCATTAGGTCAAACGGTTATGATCTCAAATTTCCAGGAATACTATAAAGTTGTGGAGTACTTTGCTAATTATACCAAAGCAAGAATGGGATTAGCAATGGGTGTGAACAATTTAGTTGACATTTTTGACGAGAAATACTATCGTCATTTAAGTGGTGGAATTCTGGAAGCTTTTGGAAAATTATTCTACAGAGATATGAAAGTTTTCTTGTATCCGATGTTAGATGACAACGGCGTTTTAATGAATTCAACTAACTTAAAAGTACATCCTAGAATGAAAGAATTATACAAATTCTTTAAATTCAACGGAAAAGTGGTTGACATTGCTGATTACGATCCGCATAATCTTGAGGTTTTCTCTCGTGAGGTTTTAAAAATGATCAATCAAGGAAAAACGGGTTGGGAACATATGCTTCCTTCCGGTATTGCCGAAATTATAAAAGAACACCACCTTTTTGGATATCATCCGCAAAAAGAATTGGAACAAAATACTTAGAATTAAAAAAATCCCCAAAAAAGAAAGTTTTCTTTTTTGGGATTTTTTTGTTTCACGTTTCAAGTTTTTTTGTTTCAGGTTTCCTTTGTTTCAAGTTTCATCTAATCTTGTCATTTCGAGGGACGAAAAATCACAAAACTATACACTAAAAAATATTACTTAATATTTTTGTCAAAGTTTTAAACTTTGATAAAGATTTTGCTACAAACCAGACCTAAAGATTTCTCACGCAAAAAACTTGAAACTTGAAACTTAAAACAAAGAAAACTTGAAACTATTTCAATATCTGCGCTGCATGTTCTTTTGTTTTTACTTTTTCGATTACCTCATCGATGATTCCGTTTTCGTTGATTACGAATGTAGTTCTGTGGATTCCGTCGTATTCTCTTCCCATGAATTTTTTAGGTCCCCAAACACCAAATGCATTGATTACAGATTTGTCTTCGTCTGCCAATAACGGAAAAGGAAATTCGTATTTATCTTTAAATTTTAATTGTGCTTTTTGACTATCGGCACTTACACCTACAAGCTCGTAATTATTAGCTTTAAAACGCTCAAAATTATCCCTTAAATCACACGCTTCTGCTGTACAACCTGGCGTACTTGCTTTTGGATAAAAGAAAACTACTAATTTTTTTCCGGCATAATCTGCCAATTTATGTGTTTTACCATCTTGATCTACTCCTGAAAAATTTGGTGCTTTATCACCGGCTTTTAATGTTATCATTTATTTAGGTTTTTAGATTGTTGATTTTAGAATAAATTAATTTAGATTCTAAAATTTAATTACTTATTGACATATTGATTTAAATCGACTTTAATTTTTTCAATCAACCACTTATTAGTTTCTTTTGTTTTGTATTTATATTTAATTTCAAAAATACCGTTTTTAATTTCCCCCTTTTCAAATAAGTACTCCGCAAAAATATAGTTTGATTTTTTTAAAGCCTGATCAATTCTTCCTTTCGGCAAATTAATTTTAAATATTTTATTAGTATTCAAATTTAAAAAGCTTAAAAAACTGTATTTTTCTTTATCGATAGTTACAAAATAAGGATATTTTTGAATTTCACTATGAAATACTTCTCTACCTAATTCTGCTATTTTTTTTCCACTATTCTTATCAAACAGCACATATTCAGGTGGATCACAACAACCTGAAATTAAACGGTTTTCTATTATAAAGGTACTTTTATATTCGACCCAACTAGTGTAACCTAATTTTTCTGTTAATTCGATTAGATTTTTATCTAAAGAAAAAAGTATTCTCTTTTTCCTTGCTTTACTTTCAAAAACAAGCCAAGAGGAATCACAATTAAATTGACGGTAAATTTTTGTTCCATTATTAAAAGTTGTTTTTTCACAAGATATAATTTCATTCAATTTAGGTAGTTTTTTACAACTACAATTTTGGCTCAAACAAAATTGGGAAACAAATACAAAAATAACCGTCATTATAATTTTCATTATTTAAAATATCTACATTAATAAAGACTAATAGTTCTCATGCCCCAGATTATAGTGAAAACCCCGGAATTGTGGTAGTTTACATTTTTTGCATTTAGAAAGCGACCGGAGGAAACTCTTGTAAATACTTAAAAATGTTACTAGCGCAATGAGGAGTTGTAACGGAAAGCTGGATTAGGCACATCATTAAAATTATGCTATTTTTACAGGATTAAAAATACGGAAATGAATAAAGAAGCTCGCGTACAATTTGTTATAAATACGTTAAAAGAACTCTATCCTACTATACCTATTCCATTAGACCATAAAGATCCTTATACACTGCTGATTGCCGTTTTACTTTCGGCGCAATGTACGGATGTTCGCGTGAATCAAATTACGCCTTTGCTTTTTGCAAAAGCTGATAATCCGTATGATATGATTAAAATGTCGGTAGAGGAAATTAAAGAGATTATTCGACCTTGTGGTTTGTCTCCTATGAAATCGAAAGGAATTCATGGTTTGTCACATATTTTGATTGATAAACATAACGGAGAAGTTCCGCAGAGTTTTGAGGCACTTGAAGAACTACCCGCAGTTGGACATAAAACGGCAAGTGTGGTGATGTCACAGGCTTTTGGCGTTCCTGCTTTTCCGGTTGATACTCACATTCACAGATTAATGTACCGATGGAATCTTTCGAACGGGAAAAATGTTGTGCAAACTGAAAAAGATGCTAAAAGATTATTCCCCAGAGAAATATGGAACGATTTGCATCTTCAGATTATTTGGTACGGACGTGAATATTCGCCTGCGAGAGGCTGGAGTTTAGACAAAGACATTATCACCAAAACTATTGGCAAAAAGTCTATAATTGAAGAAGCTGCTAAAAAATAATATTTAGCAGCTTCTTCTTATTTTTTGCTTGTTTTTTTACATGCTGCTCTTTAGTGCATTGTATTCATTTGTCATGTCTAAAGATCTGTAAACACCTAAAAGTGTTTTTGTTGCATCTGAATTTTTAGGTTCAATTGTCAGAACTTTTTTAAGATACGGAATCGCACTACGGGTAATATCATCTTTTCGGGCATTTAACTTATCATATTTCTGCATTTCTGCAGGAGAAGTTCCTAAATTTGATATTTCATCAGCTAAATCTTTTTTTACCTGCAACTTCAGGTAAGCCAGATTAATATAAGCATCAACATAATTAGGGTTCAATTCTAAAACGTAATTATAGATCGATTCTGCTTTAGCGTAATCCTTTTTTTCGAGATAAGAATAAGCTAAATTATTATTGACCTCTATTTTTTTAGAAGGAATTGACTCTGTTCTAGGCTTTTCGTATAGTCCTTGCTGAATAGCTGATTCTCTTGCTTTTGGCGAAACAAAAACATCTTCTTCCTTTGTTTTTTTGTTTGTGGCATAATACAAAACTCCTTTTCCGGAAAAATTAATCTTTTTTAAGGCTTCATAATATTTAATTGCCGAGTCGAAATCTTTAGCATTTACAGATGAAGATGCTGCATTATACAAGTTTAGTGTATCTTTTTTATCAAACAGATAAACTTTATAACTTTTCTCTGCGCTTTCTTTGAATTTACCTGCATTAAAATCTGCCATTGCGCCATTGACAAGACTGGATTTCATTTCTTTCAAAGCCATATTTGCTTTGACCGTAAATTTGAACTTACCTGACTCGTTTTCATACAAAAACACATCCTGATAAGACTGTGATGCCAGTGTGAAATTATTAGCTGCGTCGATATTTTTTCCAGCTAAATCTTTTAATACATTTCCTTTTAAGAAGTAAAAATCAGATTTATCTTCATCAGACGCATTAAGAATAAGGTATTCTGTTTTATTTAAAATTGTTATAGCTTCTTCGCTTTTTCCTTTATCAAATAAACTTTGAGCCTCTTTTATCTGGTCTTTTTGAGCAAATGCTCCGATACTTATCAATAGTAGGAATGATAGTATCATAAGGTTCTTTTTCATTTTTTTTGGTTTTGTTAGTTGGTTAAATCGATTGTGGAACAAATAATATTTAAAATATTAGAACAAAGTTTCTCTCTTTGCCTAATACTAAATACTTAGTATAAAAACACTATTGGTCTTCATACTTTTTGCGCAACATTATTACGCACAACAAACAAAACAAAATAAAGTAGTGTAATTTTTCTTCATAGACGATCTGGTTATTTTGGTTAAACTTTTACTTTCTGATTTCAATAGTAGTAAATTTTCATGTATTTTGATTTTTTAATACGAAAAAATCTATAATTAACTAATTTACTTGAATAAAAAATTATTATTTAACCAAAATAAAAATTATTCTTGAATAAATAAGCAAAATGTAAACAAAATATTAAATTTTAACATCCACAAGACAAAAACAGAACTCAACAATCAAACTATCAAGTAATTAGAACATTATTTTTATTGAAGTAAAAAATAACAAAACGTAGGATTAATACATAAAAAAACTCACTACCTGTATTTACATACAAATAGTGAGCTTTCAACCAAAACGACCATTTGGTTTTTCTTTCGAAATAAACATCCGACCAAAGTAGTGGGCTGTTTAATTAGCTACAATTTCAAAACTCTTATCTTCAATTTTCACAATTGTTAATGCTTGTGAGTAATTAAGCAAAAAAGAAATAACTTCTTTCTTCGGTTTTAAATTTTTAGAAGCTAATGCCTTTTTCGAGTAAATTTTCGCCATACCATCAAAATGTTTTATAATAGTATAACGAGCTAATACTCAAAATAGTATTAGTTGGTCAAAATAATTTGATGTTTGTCGATTATTTTTCTCAAATTCATTAATGCATAACGCATTCTTCCTAATGCTGTGTTAATGCTCACATCTGTCAGCTCTGAGATTTCTTTGAAACTCATATCCTGATACATACGCATTACCAATACCTCTTTTTGATCATCCGGCAATTCTTCAATTAGCCTTTTTAAGTCGACTTCGACCTGATCTACAATCATTTTACCTTCGATAGTTAGGGAATCATCAGACATAATAGAAAAAATCGAAAACTCTTCGGTTTCTCTATACATTGGCATTTTTTTGGTCTTGCGAAAGTGATCTACAATTAAATTGTGAGAGATACGCATCACCCAAGGCAAAAATTTACCTTCTTCATTATAAGAATTACTTTTTAAGGTTTTGATTACCTTAATGAAAGTATCTTGAAAAATATCATTTGAAATATCTCTATCAGAGATCTTAGAATATATAAAACCATATATCTTAGATTCGTGTCTTTTTATTAATGTACCAAGAGCAGATTCATTGCCTTCGACATAATTTTTTACTAATAGAGCGTCTGGAATGTGCAGATCAGCCATAATACTACTTTTTTTAGTTCTGTTTTAAAATCTTGGAGTAATTTTTCTAAAAAGTAGTTTTATTGTATAGGCGTATCCTTTTTTGAGTTATGTTAATATTTTGACCAAATTTAACAAATAATTGTTTTAAAAAGCAAATAAAAGAAGCATTAATTAGCAAGAAACTATTAAGTTTTATAAAATAGACTTAAGCTTCACTTGAAAAGCACCTAAAACGCCTTAAATTGCAAGTACTTTAAGCCATTAAAAAATAGATGTAAATAACTCACAATTAAATATTTAAGTCATTTACATCTGTTCTAAATCACAACTTTTCAAACTATTGTTTTCTTATTGATACACACGTACATAATCGATATAATATTTCTGTGGAAGCACTTTATCATCGACTTCAGGGCCTCCAAAATTTCCCCCTATGGCTAAATTTAGTACAATATAAAATGGTTTGTCAAATGGCCATGTGTCTTCGTTTTTAACCTGGGGATTAAAAGTATAAACTAAGCTTTTATCAACAAAAAAATCAATTTTGTCTTTTGTCCATTCAATCGCATATACATGATATCCTTCTTCTATATTAGGAAAAGCGGTTCTTTTAGTATTAATTGTATTTCCGTGACTGTCTTGTGTATGCAAGGTTGTATATACCATGTGTGGATCACGGCCAATATATTCCAAAATATCTATTTCTCCAGTTTTGGGCCATTTCACCTCATCGATATTGGCACCTAACATCCAGAAGGCTGGCCATAAACCATGACCAATTGGCAATTTTGCTCTGGCTTCGATTCGGCCGTATAAAAATTCTTTCTTTCCTTTTGTAGTTATTTTTGTCGATGTGTATTTATTTCCTTCTTTTCGGGCTTCGATAACTAAATTTCCATCTTTAAATTCGTGATTTGTTTTGGTATAAATCTGTCTTTCGTTGTTTCCGAAACCACAAAGATCAGGACAACCGTCTCCTATTTCAAAATTCCAAACCGATTCGTTTACTTCCTTTTTATTAAAATTTTCTTCCCATACCAATTTTCGTTTTACTTCCTGAGCAAAGCCAAAACTGGTGATCATTAACAATACAATTACTTTTTGCATACTTTGATTTTTAAATTGCTAAAATTAAGAAGGCCAGCCTTAAACTGACCTTCTTGCTTCATTCTTACTAATTAATTTGTATTCTATTGATATACTCTCACATAATCAATTTCCATTGAAGATTGTGAAAAAGCCGGATCAATATTACCGCCCAGATTACCTCCCATCGCAACATTTAAAATTAAGAAAAAGTCGCTATTAAATGGAAGAGAACCGTCATTAGGAACTGAATGAATCAGCTCATCATCTACAAAAATTTTGACTGATGATGGTGTCCAAATTGTTTTATAAACATGAAATTCTGTTGAAACGTTTGCAATTGTTTTAGAACCAGTATTGCCTTGTCCGCCTGAATGTCCGGGATAATGAAGGGTAGCTAAAATCACGTTCTGATTATTACCCACATGTTCCATCATATCTATTTCACCACAAGCCGGCCATGGTTTTGTAGCATAATTTTGCCCTAGCATCCAGAGTGCCGGCCAAGTCCCTGCTCCTATTGGAAGTTTGGCTTTTATTTCGACTTTTCCGTAAGTGAATGAAAATTTACCATCGGATTTTAATCGTGCCGAAGAATAATCTGCTCCGCCTGAAGCTTCTTTCTTAGCCGTGATTTTTAAGTTTCCACCTTGAACTATGACATTTGTTGCTGAGTTGGTATAATTCTGTTTTTCATTATTTCCCCAACCATTATCTCCTTTTCCTAAATCATAACCCCATTTTGTTGCATCTGGCGCTCCATCGGTATTGAATTCATCAGACCAAACAAGGTTTGTATAATCTGTTACCGGATTTTGTGTTGGTTTTGTTGTGGTAAAAATATGATACCATGCCAGTCCCGGACTTCCACCCATAACAGCTCTAACAACCATTCTGTTTGCTGTAATCGACAAGATTTCGTATGAACTCTGACCAATATAATACCCCATAAATCCACCATCAGAGAAGTTTAACATTGTTCCTCTGGTTTGTGTGGCATGATCAGGATTTTTCGACACAAAAGATTCTGACGGACTTAATGAAACCGTTTTAACTCCGCTTGCATCATAAGTTAAACAAGCATCGTCTGGCCCGCTTCCTCCTCCTACACTTTTAAAAGCAGCATTAAAAAATGTTGCTCCTCCATTGTTTAATTCATATTTCAATTGTCCTGCATCCAATGAGAATGTCAATACATTTTCGTATAAACAACTGCTTGTTGGTGATCCTGCTTTTTCAAAAGCTCCCGCAGAATAATAGTTTGGATAAAAGTTTTTAGCAGCATCGGCATCATTTTGACCTACTCCTAAATGTCCGGGCTCTGAGGCTGACCAATACCATTTTTTAGAAGTTCCGGCTGTTAAGAACTGAACGGCTTCGTCATCGCTAAAATTACTTAATACAGTAACATCTAATGTTGTGTTAGTAGCAATACCCGCTTTTCCGGTTGCAATTATAGTAACGGTATAAGTATTTACTCCTGTTTTGGTAAAACGTTTGGTAAACGCACCACTTGGGGAATTCTCTGAGGTTCCGTCGCTAAATACATATTTATACGAAATAGCATTATCTGCTGTTGCTACCAGCTTTACCATTCCTGAACCGTCTCCCTCTGGTGTAGTGGCAGTTTTACCTACAATTTCAGCTGTTACTTTAAGATTTGATGGCGCTGACAAATCGCCAAATGCATAATCATCTTTCTGGCAACTTACTGCCAAAAATATGGTCAGTAATGCTATTATATTTATAATTATTTTTTTACTCATGATTTCGTGTTTTTAGTTGGATTGTTTAATGTCATCAAAATAATAGGTTTTTCCTGTGCCGTTAACTCCAAAGTCAAAGAACACTACTACACGCTGAAATTGATTGGCTGTTGTAGCTCCGTCAAAATCAAATGTTAGCTCTTCCCATCCGTTTGCAACAGTTGATGTAGCATCTACTTCTTTATTGATTGAACTATCTGCCATGTTTTCAAACTTCATTTTAACGACAATTCCTGCCTGAGGCGACCATACTTTCATTTTGATCTTTTTGAAAGTAGAAAAATTAAGCGGACTTGCTAATTCGATGAACGATCCTGCCCAAACTTCTGAGCCATTTCCTTTTGTTAAAGCACCTACTTTTGCCGAAGTATTAATTCCTGTTTTATCCGGATTATTTGCTAATACTGAATTTGCTCCACCAAAATTGGTAAATGCATAAGTCAATACAGAAGACTCAAAAGTCAATGGCAATTTTACAGTTTCAACACCTGACGTCAATTGAATATCATCAAAATAATAATCAACTCCGGTACCGTTATTTCCGAAATCAAAGAATACTACCAGTCTTTGATAATTTTTAGCATTATCAACCGCTGAGAAATCAAAGGTCAATTCTTCCCAACCGTTAGCGATCGTATTGGTTACATCGACTTCTGTATTAATATCAGGATTTGCTAAATTCTCTAGTTTCATTTTAACCACAATTCCTGCTTTTGGCGACCATGCTTTAAGTTTGATTTTTTTCAATGTCGAAAAATCAATTGGCGCACCTAATTCTATAAATGAACCTGCCCAAACTTCAGAACCTGCACTTTTATTTAACTTGGCCACTTTTGCACTCGGATTATCTTCGTTTACACTTGGATTATTGGCTACAGCTGTATTTGCTCCTCCAAAATTTGTAAAGGCATAATTAAGTGTTGCAGACTCAAAATCTACCGGTAATAAAACCGGATTCGATATTATAATGGTTTCTTCGTATGTTGTACTGGCAACTCCTCCGCTTAATGCTACTACTTTTACTTTGTACTCTCCCACATTAGCATACATATGCTTAATGGTTTCGCCTTCCATAAAATTGACCGGAATTTCATTTGGAGTTTCGCCAAAATACACCTGGAAGAAAGTTTCTAGGTTCGCTTTTGCGGAAACTGAAGCAGACAAATTATCTCCTACAACATGTGCCAAAGTCACTTGTAAATTAGTTGGTGCTAAAAACGAAACGGTAACTTCCTGATCTACTTCGGTTACTTTTCCGTTGATTCCCGTTGCTTTAATTTTTGCATGGTAAACGCCTTCTTTATAAGTATGGGTTGCAGTGCCTCCAGATCCAAAATAATCAGATTCAGGACTTCCGTCTCCATAGTTTATTTTGTATTGTGTAACGCCTTCTCCTTTAGGTAAAAAAGTAACCTTACCTGTGTTATCCTGCGTTACGGTGGTCAAAGCAGATACGTTAGACGGCGCACTCACGCTGTCTAAATCAATATTGCTATTATCTTCATTTGAACAACCCAGAAGTATTGTTAAAACGAAAAGACTTATAATAAAATGTAATTTTTTCATAATAATGTTTTTTTAATATCCAGGGTTTTGTTTCCAATTTCCGTTTGCAAATTGAATTTCTTCAATTGGAAGCGGAAATAACTCATTTTTATTTGCTGTAAAACCTGCTATTTTTCCAACTGCTTTTCCGGTTCTTACTAAGTCGAAGAAACGATGTCCTTCTCCTAAAAGTTCAACTCTTCTTTCTGCCCAAATAAAATCGGTAAGCGCAGCTCCCGAAGCTGATATATCATGATTATTGTCTCCAAAAGCACGTCTTCTTACTTGGTTTAAGTACGTTCTTGCTTTTCCATCATCAATTCCGCCACGGTTATACGCTTCTGCTGCCATTAATAAAACATCAGCATAACGTATCGATCTGTAATTGTTTGGATTTGTTAAATTCAAATCACCCTGAGCTTCTGAGCTTCTTTTTCTTGGTAAATATTTTCTGTTGAAGTAACCTGTGTCTTCATTTCCTTTTCCAAATGAAACTCCTTTTCCTCCATCATAATTTGTATTTGCGGCGGCAAAAGCTGCGATGTCTAATATGGCAACATCTTTACGTTTGTCACCTACTTCAAAAGCATCTGCGGCTTCTTTAGTTGGAACGTTGAAACTAAATCCTGAAGAAAAAAGTGGTCCGGAATAATTTCTTACTCCGCTAAAACCTACTGCAACGTTACCTTCACTACATTGTAAACATCCAAAACCTGCTCCTTCAACATCTGTATATTGTACTTCAAAAACAGATTCAGTTCCGTTTTCACCGTCTAATTCAAACATGGCATTATAATCAGCAACTAATGAATATTTTCCAGAAGTAATTACGCCGTCAAAAGCTGTAGCTGCTTGTGCAAATTTATTTTGATATAAATAAGCTTTTCCTAATAATGCCTGAGCAGCACCTTTAGTAATACGTCCTTTTTGAGATGCTGTTGGAGATAAATTAGCGGCAGCAAAAATTAAATCTGCTTCAATTGATGCATACACCTCTTCTACTGTTGCACGTGGCACCGTTTTTTCATCTCCAATTTTAAATCTAGCATCTCCTTTCATCGGGATTCCACCAAACCATTTCACTAACTCAAACTGGTAATACGCTCTCAGAAAACGTGTTTCTGCAAGTAGCTGGGTCTTTCCCTCAAAATTTGTTTTATCCTTAAATTCAAGAATATAATTGGCTCTTTGAACTCCTGCAAACATCCAGTTCCAGATGTCTCTTAAATTGCTGTTTGTCTGAGTATGAATCATATCGTCTATTTGCTGAAAACCTATAACATCTGTAGGGCTTTCTCCGCCTGCCAATGTATTATCTGAAGCAATTTCGCCCAATAAAACATTTACATAAGAAGACTGAAGCAAATCATACGCTGCAACTAATGCCTGATCGTAATCTGCTTTTGAATTAAAATAATTTTCAGAATCTATAGAGTATTCTACTTTTGGATCTACGAACTCATCTGAACAAGAAATACTTATTGTCGAGAACAGAGTTAGCATTATAATGGTTGTAAATAAATATTTTTTCATTTTAATTGAAATTAAAAATTAATGTTTAAGCCCAATAAATAGGTTCTCGGAATAGGATAAAATCCGTAGTCAATTCCTCCACCAATTGGAGCTCCGTTTGAAGCTCCCGGATCAAAGCCTTTGTATTTGGTAAATGTGTATAAATTATTTACTCCTGTGTAAAGTCTTAATTTTGTAATTCCGGCTTTTTGAGAAATGCTTGGATTAAGTGTATATCCTAATTGAATGTTTTGAATTCTTAAATACGATGCATCCTCAACAAAATAATCTGAAAAAACATTATTTGCCGTTGCACCTGTTGTAACTCTTGGTGTAGAATTGCTTGTTCCCGGTCCTGTCCATCTGTCTAATACATAATCTAAACGATTTGCATCTGATAATGTTCTTTCGTAATTACGAACCATATCATTACCTACTGAAGCAAATGTGTAAAGTGCAAAATCAAGATTTTTATAGTTTAATTGAACATTGAAACCCATTGTAGCCTCTGGAATTGGATCTCCAATATTGGTTTTATCTTTTGTATCAATTACACCATCTCCATTTGAATCTACATAACGAAGATCGCCCGGAGCTGCATTTGCACCTAAAGCCAGTTGCGACGGATGCGCGTCAACTTCGGCCTGGTTCTGGAAAATTCCATCTGTTTTATATCCATAAAAGTAACCTAATGGTTTTCCTACTTCCATGCGTGACGGTGCAGGTTGTCCTACTCCAAAATTTCCGCCTTCAATAAAACCGGTTCCGTTATTTACTTCTAAGACTTCATTTTTAAGAAAAGTCACATTGTAACCTACACTCATTGAAAATGAATCTGAGAATTTCTCTTTATAATCTATCGAAAATTCTAATCCTGAATTTCTAACTGAGCCCGCATTCAAAGTTGGGGCACTTGCACCTGGAGCGCCTGTGCCTGTAATCCCTGAAACCGGAATATTAGGAATCAATAAATCATTTCTGGTGTCTATAAAATAATCGGCAACAACGAATAATTTGTCGTTTAGAAATTTCATATCCAAACCAACATCAAATTTTCTGGCCTCTTCCCATTTCAAGTCCGGATTTGGTACTTGTCCCGTTGCTGTTCCGTTTACCAATGCGCCATCAAAAACATAAGTAGCTTCACCACTTAAAAGTCCTAAATAACCATAGTTTGGAATTTGATCATTTCCTAAAGTTCCATAACTCGCTCTTAATTTCAAGAAGCTAATTGCTTTTGATTCTCCAAAGAAACCTTCGTCAGAGATTACCCAACCTCCTGTGAAAGAAGGAAAATATCCCACTTTGTTTCCAGGGCCGAATTTGGTCGAAGAATCGCGACGCAACATTGCCGATAATAAGTATTTACCTTTATAATCGTATTGTGCTCTTCCAAAATAAGATAATCTTCTTTGATCGTACACGTATGAGCTATTAGTTAAAGTTTCAGAAACTCCTTTTGTCAAAGAAATATCTGCAAAATCCCATGAATTATTTGGAACATCAAAACCAGTTGCAAAAAGTCCGTTACCCCATTCTTTAAAAATAGTTGTACCAAGAGTTCCGACAATATTGTGACTATTTGCAATTTTTGCAGTGTAAGTTCCAAAAAGGTCAAACGAATAATTATTATCATTTACAGCACCTTGCGTAACAGAACTTCTTTGTACGTCAAAAACTTTTCCGCCGTAGCTAATTTGTTTGGCAAACGTTTTTGATTCGCTGTTTGAAGTATTAAAACCTATAGAACTTGACAGTACGAATCCTTTGAAGATTTTATAATCCAAACCAAAATTTCCGTTCAGTTTTTTATAATTGTAATCATTATAAGTATTTGCGATTTGCGCTAACGGATTAATAATTTCGTTTCCTAATCCTGTTGTATTTGGTACTAAAGCGAAATCGCCCTTTGCATCATAAGGACTTAAAGTTGCCGGAACATTTAAGGCATTAAATAAAACAGATCCAAGTCCGTTTTCGTTCAATGTATTTCTGGTAAAATAAGTATAGATTACATTGGTTTTCAATTTGAATTTATCACTCAAATCAGCCGTTAAACCTAATCTTGCTGTGTTTCTTAAAAATCCGGATTTATCTCCGCCAACAATTCCTTCCTGATCTAAATGTGAACCACTTATTGAGTAAGCAATTTTCTCTCCACCGCCTGAAATTGTCAAATCATTACTAATGATTGGAACTCCGTCTTTAAAAACCTGATCCTGCCAATTGGTGCCATTTCCTAAACCACTTGCATTTGGGTAAGGAAGTGCTTTACCGCCGTTGGCATAACTTTCGTTTAATAAAAGTGCATATTCAGTCGCGTTAAGCGTTGGTAATTTTCTTGACGTATACTGAAATCCTGTGTAGCTGTTAAAAGAAACTTTTGTTTTAGAATTCTTTTTACCCATTTTGGTTGTCACCAAAATAATTCCGTTTGCTCCAATTGTACCGTAGATAGCGGCCTGAGCATCTTTTAAAACCGTAATAGTTTCGATATCATTTGGGTTAAGTAATCCCAAATCTCCCACATAACCATCAATAATAGTTGTAGGCCTGTTTTCTCCATTTGTAGCAATACCACGAATACGAATATCCAAAGGCGCTCCCGGCGCTCCAGATTGTGTCGTAACATTTACACCCGACATTGTACCTTGTAATGCTTGCTCAATTCTTGCTGGTTTCAAGATATCAAGCGTTTTACTGTCTACTACAGAAACTGCTCCTGTAACTTCTCTTTTCTTTTGGCTACCGTAACCAATAACTACAACTTCTTCAAGAGATTTTGCGTCATCGCTCATTTTTACCGTTATTTTAGGTGCCGAAACCACAACTTCTTGGGTTCTAAAACCTATATAACTAAAGACAAGTGTGGTTCCTTTTGTAACTCCTGATAATTTAAAAGATCCGTCGAAGTCTGTGGTTGTACTTTGCGACGAGCTTTTAACTTTTACATTTACGCCAGGTAATGCTAAACCTGAGCCATCTAGTACTGTTCCGTTTACATCAAAAGACTGCGAAAACGCATACGATGTAAACAGCAATAGTACGGTTAGTAATAATTTAGATTTCATAATTAGTTAGTTTTTATTGAAAGCTAAAATTATCGCATCCTCTTAAGAATACGTTAAAATTAACCTCAACAAAAAACATACATAACAAAAAAATCATGCTAAAATTCAATATATCTCAAAAAATATACTGATTTACATATAATCTCAGAATGAAAAAATCATTAACATTACCTTAACAAAAACACTCCAAATATCAAATGTTGAGGTAATGTATAGTTTTTTTGAAGTACTTTTTGAGTTCCTATACAGCCAGAATATATTCGACCAAACCAATTTCGTGCTGCAAATCCATTTTTTTACGCAAACGATATCTTTTAATTTCAACACTTCGAACCGAAATATTAAATAAAGGAGCAATTTCTTTTGAAGAAAGATTTAATCGCAGGTACGCACACAAACGCAAATCGTTTGGAGTCAATAACGGATGTTGTTGTTTGATTCTTTTCAGGAAATCTTTATCGGCATTATCAAACGCTTCTTTAAAGACATTCCAGGAATCTTCTTCGGTTATGTTTTTATTAATGGTACTAATTACTGATTTAATATTATTGCTGTCATTTTGAGTCGTCTTTTTCAAATCATCTTTGATAAAAGCAAGCAATTCATTTTTACTATTCAAACTCATGGTTGAAACTGCCAATTCCCGATTTTTATTATCAACATCCTGCGACAATTGTTCGTTTCTGAGTTTCATTAATTGCTGTTCGTTTTCCAGTTCTTTAATTTCCAGCAAAAGATTATTCTCTTCAATTAATTTTGCTTCCTGTTTTCTATAATAATTGGTGTACGCTTTATTGATAAAATAAGCCAACACAAACATTAAAAGAAAATAAATAAACCAAGCCAGATTTGTCGAATACCAAGGTTTTAAAACCACAAATGTATAGGTTGCAGTATTTTCTAAAATTGTATTAGCATATTTGGCTCTTACTTTAAACGTATATTTTCCCGGCGAAAGATTTTTGAAATTCACCGTCGCTTTCGTACTCCATTCGCTCCAATCATTCTGAAAACCTTCTAACAAATATTGATATTCTGAATTGATATATTTGTTGTATTCCGGAACGGTATAATTCAACGTGATATTATTTTCGCTTGAGCGAAAGTTCCCTTCACTTTGAATAGCCACATTCTTTAAAGTTTCGTTTTGTTTGTTTATGGTAATATCAGTAATGAAAACCGTATAATTTTTAAAACTTAAATCGTCAATATTCAACGTATAATATCCATCGGTTGTACCAATTAAATACGTTGATTTTGAGATTTGCGTAATATTTTCATAACCCAGCATCGAATTCGTTAGCGATGACGGAATAGGAATTACATTCTGCTTTAATTGGTTACTGAGTTTACTGGCCGAGAAATAATGAATATAATTTTTAGAAAACAACCAGATTTTATTCGAATTATCGACAATTAATTTACCCGAAGTATATTCGTCTTTTTCAAAAATAGAACTTAGCAAATTGTCTTTTTCGAATAGTTTTCTTGCAGTATTTAGTTTAAAAATTCCACCTTTATAAGCATAATAAATCTGATTGTTAAATTTGGTCAAACTTGCATTCTTTCCTTTTCCGGGAGATTTATAAGTGAAAAATCCATCTGTTTTTAAGAGCGTTTTATCCAGTTTAAGTCTAAAAATTCCTTTGTATTCATGACTTACATAAACATCCAGATTATTTGAAACCTCAAAATATCTTGACGAATAATCAAAACCCTGCACTTTATTCCTGAAAACCCATTGATTATTTACTTTCTCCAAAACCGAAATTCCATAATAATTTCCCTGAAACAATTGATTCCGATTATTCGGAACAGATTCAAATTTCCAGGTTCCGGATCCCGAAAAGATATTCCTGGCAGAATCATTTGTAACAATAAAAGTACCAGAATCGTGACCGCAAAAAAGCGTATTATCATATACAAAAAGCGACCAAACCTGACCTTTTGTTCCGTTAATGAATTTAAATTCTGAATTACTCTGGATACTTTTACAAAATAATCCCTGATTTGTTCCCACATACAGCAAACCATTAAAAGTTGCCGATGCATAAACGGTTCCTAAAACTCCTGTATCATCCGTAAAACTGTGCACAGGCGACTGAATATTAATACAATTGATTCCGTTATCAAGCCCCGCCCATAAATTCTGATCTTTGTCTTCAAAAAGTGATAAAGCTGTATTATTACTCAAGCCTTTGCTTTGCGAAATATGATATTTAAGTTTTCCGGTATCCGACAAAATAAAAATTCCGTTAGAAACCGTTCCCAAAGCAAAACTTCCGTCCTGAAGGTGCTGGCTGCTATAGACAAAACTCGATTTTAATTCGGCATCGACATCTGTAGCGAAACGCGTTAAAGTATTTCCGGTCAATTTATAAATACCATCCAATTGTGTCTGAATCAACAAACCGTCGTCCATTGTAAAAACATTGACAATCGTGAATTTTTTTAGAATAGGATTATCCGAAACTAATTTTGCTTTTCCGCTTTCAATTTCAAAAAGTCCTTCTTTTATGGTCTGGAAATAAATTGCATTTTTAGGAGCAAACGACTTTATCACACCATTTTTAGGAGCAATGATTTTGAATTTTCCGGTTTTAGTGTCATAAATATAAATTCGGTTTAGAGATTGAAACAAAATCCACTGATCGTACTTCAGGATATTCCAAAACTGTTCGTCGTCCAGTATTTTATTTTTGATAGTATCACTAAGCGAAGTATATTTTAGTTTGCCATTAGTCTGTCTGGTCCAATAACCAAAATTCATGTAACAGCCCGTATAAATCTTGTTTCCAATTACTTTTACAGATCGAATAATGGTTTCATTTGGAGCCGTATATAATTGCCAGGTTGTTCCGTTATATTCTAAAAGTCCATCATTATTGGCAAAATACAAATAGTTTTGATCGTCCTGCGAAATCATCCAACTCTGATTTCCGGCACCATAAACAGAAGATGAATATTTGATAATTGGCGGAAACTCCTGCGAAAACAGTAAGAAACTCATCAAAAAAAGCAGTATAGACAGTTTAGTTTTCAAATCGGGATATTGTATTAATTTATTATAAAAACAGTTCTAAAATAGCTTATTTTATATTGAAATAACAAGTTCAGCAAAATTATTTTTAACATCTAACGCTTAAAAATATACCACAGATTCCACAGATTAAAAGGATTTAATATTGTAGCTGTTTTTTTGCCACGAATTCACGAATTTATCCCAATTAAATTGACGAAATACGCGGCGAAAAAATTAGAGAAAATTCGTGAATTCGTGGCAAACTTTTTTACGCAATCAATAACTCAAGAAATCATTTTAATCCGTGAATCCCGATAGCTATCGGGAGTGGCAAAAAATTAGTTAAGATTTGGAACAATCTGATTAACAAAACTCAAATCAAAATTGATTACTTTTGTAGAAATTGACTTTTTTTATGCAAATCGACCTTTCTACACTCGACCCAAAACATAATATTATAATTAAAGGAGCACAAGTACATAATTTAAAAAATGTAGATGTGGTGATTCCCCGAAACAAACTTGTTGTAATCACGGGGCTTTCAGGATCAGGGAAATCAAGTTTAGCATTCGATACTTTATACGCCGAAGGACAACGTCGTTATGTAGAAAGTTTATCATCGTATGCACGTCAGTTTTTGGGACGTTTAGACAAACCAAAAGTGGAATACATTAAAGGTATTGCGCCGGCAATTGCAATTGAGCAAAAGGTAAACACAACAAATGCCCGTTCGACCGTAGGAACTTCAACAGAAATCTACGATTATATCAAACTTTTGTTTGCCAGAATTGGCCGTACGTATTCGCCAGTTTCAGGATTAGAAGTTAAAAAAAATACCATTACCGATGTTGTTTCTGATGTGAAAAATCTGGAACTAGACAGTAAATGGCTGCTTCTTTCTCCTATTCATCTTGAAGAAGGAAGACAATTAGAAGATAAACTAAAAGTACTTTTACAACAAGGTTTTTCCCGTATTTTGGTTGATAACGAAATGGTTCGTTTAGATGAATTTACACCTACAGAACTTCATAAATTAGATAATAAAGATATTTTATTGATCATTGACAGAATTGTTGTCAAAGACGAAGAAGAATTCTACAATCGTTTGGCCGATGCAGTTCAAACAGCTTTCTTTGAAGGAAAAGGAATCTGTTATTTACAGGAATTAAACTCTGATAAAAGATTTACTTATTCTAATAATTTTGAGCTTGACGGAATTACATTTTTAGAGCCAAACGTACATTTATTCAGTTTCAACAATCCTTATGGAGCTTGTCCGGTTTGCGAAGGTTACGGAAATATTATTGGTATTGATTCTGATTTGGTAGTTCCAAATACATCTTTATCCGTTTTTGAAAGCGCTATTTATCCTTGGCGTGGCGAAAGTATGAGTTGGTACAAAGACGAGTTGGTAAAACACGCCTATAAATTCGATTTCCCAATTCATAAACCTTATTTTGAACTTTCAGATGACCAAAAAGATTTACTTTGGAAAGGAAATCAGTACTTTCAAGGTTTAAACGCTTTCTTTAAAGAACTCGAAGAAAAAAATTATAAGATTCAAAACCGTGTAATGCTATCACGTTACCGCGGAAAAACAAAATGCCATTCTTGTCGCGGAAAACGCTTACGTGAAGAAGCATCGTACGTAAAAATCAACAGCAAAACAGTTTCTGATTTAGTTGATTTGCCAATTAAACATTTGGTTACTTTTTTCAAAAATATCGATTTGAATGTTTACGAACAGCAAATCGCGAAACGTTTAATGGTCGAAATCAACAATCGTTTGTCCTTTTTGACAGAAGTTGGTTTGGATTACCTGACTTTAAACAGAAATTCTGCTACACTTTCAGGAGGAGAATCGCAGCGTATTAACCTTGCGACTTCATTAGGAAGCAGCTTGGTGGGTTCTATGTACATTCTTGATGAACCAAGTATTGGTTTACACCCAAAAGACTCTGAACGATTGATTAAAGTTTTGCTTTCGCTTCGTGACCTAGGCAATACAGTAATTGTCGTAGAGCACGATGAGGATATTATGAAAGCTGCCGATATGATTATTGATATCGGTCCTGAAGCAGGAACTTTTGGAGGTCATTTAGTAGCTCAGGGAACATATCCGGAAATCTTAAAATCAGACTCTTTAACGGCTAAATACTTAAATGGTGATTTAGAAATTTCTGTTCCAAAGAAAAGAAGAAAATATAAAAATCATATTGATATTGTTGGTGCCAGAGAAAATAACTTGAAAAATATCAATGTTACTTTTCCTTTAGATGTTCTGACTGTAATTACAGGAGTTTCAGGAAGTGGAAAAAGTACCTTGATCAAGAAGATTTTATTTCCTGCCATGCAGAAAAAGCTTGAAAATGCTGCTGAAAAAGCTGGTCAGTTTAGTGAAATCAAAGGTTCTTTTTCGCAAATAAAACATATCGAGTATGTAGATCAAAACCCAATTGGTAGAAGTTCAAGATCAAATCCTGTAACGTATATCAAAGCTTATGATGATATTCGTGATTTGTATGCCAAAGAAAAACTATCCAAAATAAGAGGTTATCAGGCCAAACATTTTTCTTTTAACGTTGATGGAGGCCGTTGTGAAACTTGCAAAGGAGAAGGTTCTATTAATGTCGAAATGGTTTTTATGGCCGATGTTTCGCTGCCTTGTGAAACCTGTGGAGGAAAGCGATTTAAAAAAGAAGTTCTGGAAATTACTTTTGACAATCAAAACATCAACGACATTTTGACGATGACAATTGATGATGCAATTGCCTTTTTCGAAAAAAATAAACAGACAAAAATCACTCAGAAATTACAACCGCTACAGGATGTAGGTTTGGGATATGTACAATTAGGACAATCTTCTTCTACTCTTTCCGGTGGTGAGGCACAACGTATTAAACTGGCTTCATTTTTAGTAAAAGGTGCAACAAAAGACAAAGCTTTATTTGTTTTTGACGAACCTACAACTGGTTTGCATTTTCATGACATCAAAAAATTACTAGCTTCATTTGATGCTTTAATTGATAAAGGACATTCTATTATTGTAATTGAGCACA
Source organism: Flavobacterium sp. JAS (assembly GCF_020991455.1). Taxonomy (GTDB): domain Bacteria; phylum Bacteroidota; class Bacteroidia; order Flavobacteriales; family Flavobacteriaceae; genus Flavobacterium. Next base: position 119,813 of record NZ_JAJMOX010000003.1, on the reverse strand, counting down.
ATCTAGACTTAATAAAATGTGCCGACTGGATCATAGATTTAGGCCCTGAAGGCGGAGAAAACGGCGGACATTTACTAGCTGTTGGAACTCCGGAAGATGTTGTAAAAGAGAAAAAATCAGTTACAGGAGTGTATTTGAAAGATAAATTATAAAAAGGTTCTGAGGTACTAAGTAGCTGAGGTTCTATGCCATAAGAAAGCCCTAAATTAAATCGTAGTTATTTAATTTAGGGCTTTAATTTTTGTGAATTAATAATTTTATTAAGCGACTAAGCACTTTTCTTCAAACGGAAAACCATCTTCATCAATAGCTATTAATATTTTCTTTTGTTTTGAAGCTTCAAAAGTAAGGTATAACCACGCAAATGACCATAATCCAAGCGTTAAACAAAAAATTATAAAATTTAAACCGTGATTGACGGCTTTTCCACCTTTTGAAAGAACAGCAAAAAGAAATTGATCATTTCTTTCTTCAAGAGTAAATCCCTTATGAATTTTATTCGATATCATATTAGAAAACACTTGTAAGCTTTGTTCCTGACTGAGCTGATTGTTCTTCATAATTATTAATCTAAAATTAATTCAAATTCTACCACACTAATTTTCATTTTAATTTTATTGCAAAATTATCTAATATGAAAAGATCTACAATACTCACTTTTAGCGATCTTAAAATGCATTAAACTCAAAAGAATTAAAAAATCATTTTCAATTTTTCAATATAAATTTAATTTTAATAAATTAAACCACAAAATGAACAACTGTTAAATAATCAAAAACAACAACTAATTATCAATATCTTAACCTTTATTTTTAATATTAAAAGTTGGTGATTCATAATCTTTATCCAAATAATTCGCTGGGATTGTTGTTGTGTTTCCGTCACGTAATGCGTTATAATGTGGCGACATAATTTCTATTCCCGCTGCATTAAATGAATCCTGAATATTCTGATGTAACGAAGAGTAAATTCGAGGCTGTTTCGTTGGCTCTTTGGTATAAACGTTAATCTGATAAGAGACATAAAAATCATCTAAGCTTGTTTGTAAAACAAAAGGAGCCGGAGTCTGCTCAATCATTTCTGTTTTTAATGCCGCATCTATCAAAGCTTTGTAAATATCTTTCCAAGGTACGTCATAACCAATTGTAACGGTTGTATGAATTAACAATCCGTTATTAACTTGTTTTGTGTTTGAAGAATAGTTTGTAGAAGTACTTGATAAAACAGTAGCATTTGGGATTGTAATGTCTTCAAATTTAGGCGTTCTGATTCTTGTCACCAACGCTGTTTTCTCGATAACTTCCCCGCTTACATCGCCAATTTTGATAAAGTCGCCAATCTTAAACGGACGCATATAAGTAATTACCAATCCTGCAACCATATTCGCAATTGCATTTGATGAACCTAATGAGAATAAAACCCCAACAAATACAGAAACTCCTTTAAAAATTGGAGAATCTGATCCTGGCAAATACGGAAAAATTATTACTACCATAAAAGCCAACATTAAAAGACGAATTATATTGAATGTTGGCATAGCCCAATCACTATAAAAACCATCTATTTTAATGTTCTCTTTCTTTATCTCATCAAAAAAGAAACGGATTACTCTTATAGTGTATTTAAATATAACTACAATAACAATTATGGTGACCAAACTTGGCAGGAAACCAACAAATCCCATAACGGCGAGTTTTGCCGGAGAAAGAATCCAACTCAATAATGTGGTTGTATAAGCTTCTGTCGCCGGGAAAATACTAAATAGTACAGGCAACGAGAGATAAACGATTAAAATGAGCGTAAGTGCTTTTATAAAACCGTACAATTTCATTAATAGAAATTGCTGTTTCTGCGGCGAAAGAATACTGATATTATTATATGTGAATCCTTTAAAATATCGATCGCTATTTTTTAGGATATAAAATTTTATTCGGTTAAAGATCTTCCCAACAAAATATAGAACTAATCCAATAATCAGAACCAATAATGCAGTATATCCAAGTCTTTTTGGAAGCATCGAATAATTTTCATTTTGATAAATGATTGCTCTTTTTATCAAATTCAAATTCCTATTGGCAATATAAGTTGCGGTTTGATTTTCGGCTTTGCCATCAATATCCAGAATCGACATGATTACAAAATCATTCTTATACATGATATCCTGTGAGATATCTGAAGGAACTACCGAAATTGAATCTTTCTCAAAAAAAGAATCTTCATAAAGTTTTCTGATTTTTTCTGTAATCGCATTTGCTCTGTTCTCGGCAGAAAAAGAACCAACTTTATTATAGACATAAAAAAGTGTGTCTTTAAAAGGATGTACAGGATATCCTTTTAGTTTACTAAGTTCCGGTTTTGCAATTTGAGTACTGTCTTTTTGCGCGAAGGCAAATGGTGAAAATAAAACAATAAAGAAGGCTAAAAAACAAAGTATTTTCTTTTTCATATTCTGTTAGAATAAGTTGGTATTCATAACAAATATAAAAACAAAATAACTTAGAATTTAAATTACTTTTTATTTTCTCAATAAAATCGTGTTAAATTTTAATACCAATCTTCTTCAAAATTGTATCAATCACTTTATTAATGTCCGGAGAAATATTGAACTTATAATTTAGATATACGTACAAAATTGTAACCAAAATCGATTTTAAAGCAATGCTGATAAGCTGAAAAAATGGAAACTCCCAAAAGTAAAACATTAAAAACAAGACAAATGTTAACAACATCGAGGAGATCGTTTCTTTAGTAAACGGATATAAATTAAGCTTTTTAACCACAAAAAGAAGTTTTGCGAGACTATATAAAGTAATAGACAATAAAGTGGCAAAAGCTGATCCGAATATTCCAAAAATTGGAATAAAGATCATGTTTAAAACCACAGTCAATACCACCAGCATCAATCCTAAATACAATACCATGCGGTAATATTTGGTATTAAAAATGATAGCGTTATTGTTTCCTAAAATTAAATCAAAGTATTTAGACAAACCAATCATGAATACAACCGCAATTCCTCCGCTGTATTCTTTTGGAACCAGCTCGTACAATTGATTAATATTTACGAATATGCAAAGCATTACAAAACCACCTACCATCTGCAGGTTTATAGAGGTCTTTTTGTAAAGCCGATTCAACTCATCGTGTTTGTTCTCATGCATTAATTTTGCAGTGATTGGATATACAATTTGGTGCATGGCACGACTTGGAACTGAGATTACCAATGCAATATAAGTTGCCACAGAATAGAAAGCGATATTTTCAATCTGCATGTATTGATTTAATATCATTTTATCGCCATCTAAAAGCAAATTAGCAACACTTCCAGACAAAATAATATAAAAAGTATATACTAATATATCTTTTGTATTTGTTGGTATTGTAAACTGAAAAGTTGGTTTTTGAATACTAAATGCATATAGCATGGTAATCAAGAATGCAAAAAAATACAAAATTGCTGTTGCATACACAAAACCTTCCACACTAAGCCAATTGTAGTAAACACCTATTAATAGAAATAATGAAAACAATCGTAAACCCACTTCCTTAACAAAGTTTCCAAAAACGGAGTGCATATTTACTCGCAGCCAAGCATAAAAAATTTCAAAATATGCCATACATAGTCCAATAAATGGTATTAACCATATATAACTTTTTACAATGGCATTCTTTTTTGACAAAAAGAACAGAATCTCATCATAAAAAACAAGCCCAATCAGTAAAAGTGGAATTATTAATAGCAGAGGAAATAAGACAGTAAAGGATAAAAAACGGGATTTTTCTTCATCCGTTTGATATTGTGAATAAAATTTAACCAAAGTGTTTTGCATTCCAATCGCAAATAAAGGCATAATCACATTAGCACAAGACGTCACATAGTTAGTTAAACCATAATAAGTTGCTCCTAAATAAATTGGGTATAAATAAAGTGTATTAATGGCTCCGATAGCGAAACCTATATAAGTTATAATTGTATTTTTGAAAGATTGATTTAAAACAATACCCATGTTTTGATTTTAGATTGTAGAGCTCTGATTTTAGAATTTAGATTTTTACCTTTATTCGTTAATCAATTGTGCTAATTGCTTGGTTAGGTTTTTTCTTGAATATTGTTGTAAACCAACTCCATAAGATTGTAATTTCCCTTCCAAAAACTGATTATAAAAGTCCAAAATTACACTTTTTAACTTCGCTTTCTCAGAATAATCAAAAAATACTCCTGTATTAGTTTCTTTTATAATATCGGCAAAATCAGAACCCTCAGGTCCTATCGCAATTATCGGGCGATTTGAGACCATATATTCAAATAATTTACCCGGAATAATACTTTTGGTATCTTCTGAATTTATCTCTATTAAAAGTAAAACCTGTGATTTTTTTTGATGAGCAATTGCTTCATGGTGCGAAACATATCCCAGAAGGTTCAAATAATCATTCAAATTAAATTCTGCAATAGCGTCCAGCACTTCCTGGCTAACAGCACCAATTAATTTAATTTCTAAATGTGATTTAAAATCTGGAATTTCCTGCAATAATTCGACCAGACATTCCCATAAAAATCTAGGATTTCTATCCGATAAAAACGATCCGATATGAGCCAAAGTAAATTTGGCATCTAAAATCTGTTTCTCGACATTTTCGATATCATAACCATTTGTAATTACCGAAATTGGCTTATTAGTAATTGCCTGAAATTCGGCTTTTGTAGTTTTACTGGTTACAATAATAGTATCGGCAGCATTAAGAACTTTATGCTCTAATTGTTTGTGTTTTTTGTCTGCGTAAGCAGATAAACGCAAAGCTTTATGATAACCAATTGTTGTCCATGGATCACGGAAATCAGCAAACCATTTTACATTTAGTTTTTCTTTTAATTCTAAACCTATTAAATGCAAACTGTGCGGTGGTCCCGACGTTACAATAGTATCAATATTATTTTCTTTGATGTATTTTTCAAGATAAGAAACTGAAGGTTTTACCCAAAAAACGCGAGCATCGGGAATAAAAAGATTTCCTCGAACCCACAAAAAAGTCTTATCTAAAAAAGTCTGCTTCTTTTTATGCGGAAAAATTCCTGAGCTAATCTTCTTTGTTTTGTTTTTCGAAAAAATAGAAGCCAATTGATAAGGCTCCCAAATTTTATTTTTAAGAACAATTACCTGATCAGAAACTTCACTAACCAAACCTTTATCAACTATTGGATAAGTTGGATTCTCTGGAACATAAACAATTGGCTGAATATTAAATTCAGGCAAGTACTTTACAAATTTCAACCAACGCTGAACACCTGGTCCGCCAGCTGGTGGAAAATAATAGGTAATGATTAAGAGTTTTTTTTGTTCCAAGAAAATTGGGTTTACTGTTTTAAAAGTGCAAATTTAGAAGTTATTACAATCATTAAAAAGTTATTTCATAGTTGATTTCCTAAATGTTCTAAATAAGATATATAATAAAAATAGACAATTTAAAACAATCCAAAAATTATAGAAAATCCAAACCACTTTATATTCTGTTTGCATGCTTGAAAGGCTAAAATATTCTCCCTGACTTTCATCATAAAAATCATCATAACCCATCATATAAACTCCACAAAAAATAAATACTGCAATATCTAAAAAGACAAATAGGGTAATTTTTAGAACTTTCAGAAACATAATTAAATTGAGACTAAAAACGGATTACTGGTTACTTGTAGCTTTCTTTCTCTCAAAATAAATCCCACCAATTAAAAGTAAAAACATTCCAATAGAACTTGCCAAAACAATTGTTCCTCCAGTTTTGATAACCTGAGGTTCAAATTTAAACTCGATTATGTGTTTTTCTCCGGGAACTTTTTCTCCAGGAATCTCCATTGCTCTTAATACATAATCAACTGGGAAATGATCCGTCAATTTACCATCGATATAAGCATTCCATCCATTTTTATAATACATTTCAGAGAATACCGCCAAACCGTCTTTTTGGTTATCAGATTCGTATTTAATGTAGTTTGGTTTGTATTCTATTACTTTAATAGTTCCAGTTGTGTCCCAATCTTTTTTCATTCGGGCACTTTTAAATTTACCTTCATGTTCATGAACATTAAAAACTGCCACAGTTTTAGTATCAATATGATCTAAAGCTTTCATGACGTCATCTGGTTTATTTACCAATTTTACAGCACTAACAAACCAAGCATTTCCGTTAGCTGCGGGATTTGCAACAGGAAACTCTTTTCCTTCTTTATCCACTTGAATTACATACTTAACATTTAACATATTAAGTACTCCAATATTACCTTTTGAAATTTGATAATCCATTAATTGCTGCATTCTTCTTGGTCTTACAGCACTATATCCTCCAATTGTTTTATGAAAATAAGAAGATCTTCCTTGCAATTGTCCTTGTACATCAAATACTCGGTAAATTGATTTATCTTCTAAAATTTTCGCATCAATAGGAGTTTCCTGAAAAGGAGCTGCAATTTCAACCGGGCTCACAAAATCTTTTGCCGAAACGTATCTTTTATCTACAAAAAACAAATCAAAAATCATTAAAATACCAACTACAATTAAAGTTGTATTCTGACTTAATTTATTTTTAACAAACAACCATAAAATTCCAAAAGTAACTACAATAAAAAAGCCTGAACGCAATAAATCAGCAGAATAAAGACTCATTCTGTCTTCTTTTAATGCATCCACAAAAGCTGGTCCATACGCTTGCATGTAACTGCTGTCACTCATTCCTGTAAAGTGGAACATGCTTTTAGCAACTACTAAAATCAATAAAACTCCAAGACCAAAAACTCCTGTTTGCACTAAAGCTTTTTGCTGTAATTTTGGTTCGTCTTTTGCTTTAAAAAACGATTGTAATCCCATTACTGCAAGTACTGGGAAACATAATTCTAATATAACCTGAATAGAAGATACTGCTCTAAATTTATCATACATTGGAACGTATTCGATAAAAAAGTCTGTTAAAGCAGAAAAGTTTTTCCCCCAGGAAAGCATTAATGTAAATAAAGCTCCTGTAAGAAATACATATTTTATTTTTCTTTCGTCAATGAATAAAGCCAGAACTGCCAAAAAGAAAACCACAACTCCTATATAAGCCGGAGCTGAAACAATAGGCTGATCTCCCCAATACGTTGGCATTCCTGAAACAAAATCTTCTGCCTGACTTGCCGGCACACCTTGCTCTACCATAAAAGAGTACATACGACTGTCTGTACCAACATTTTCATGACTTGAACCTCCAAAAATTCTTGGTGCAATTAAGTTCAGACTTTCCGCAATTCCATAACTATACTCCGTAATATAGTCTGTTGTCATTGCTGCCGTTGTTGTGTTTTTAGAACCGTTAGGATTAAAAGTTAATTCACTTTTATCGCGAATACTATATTTAGCATATTCGCTTGTTGCCATCAAATTAGTGGCATTTGCTCCAATTGCAAGAATTCCGGCTACACCCAAAACTCCAATCGCAGTTAAAAGTGGTTTATATTCTTTTGCTTTAATAAAATTAAAGACATAATAACCTGAAAGTATCAATAAGAAAATCAATAAATAATAGGTCATTTGAAAGTGGTTAGCATTAACTTCTAATGCAACCGCAAACATGGTGAGCAGACCTCCCCAGACATATTTTTTCTGAAAAACCATTATAAATCCTGCAATAACCAGTGGCATATAAGCAATCGCATGCGCTTTTGCATTATGTCCTACACCAAGAATAATGATTAAATAAGTAGAGAAACCAAAAGCGATGGCTCCTATAAATGCTTTTAAAGGATCTGTTTTTAAAACTAATAACAATCCGTAGAAACCTAAGAAATATAAAAATAAATAATCTGCAGGGCGAGGTAAGAAACGTAAAACATCATCTAAATGCCCCACAAAATCGTTAGGATAATTTGCTCCTAACTGATATGTTGGCATACCGCCAAAACCAGAATTTGTCCAATAAGGTTCAGAATGCTCTGTTGCTCTAAAATCATTTTGCTCTTTAGCCATTCCGGTATATTGAGCAATATCAGACTGGTAGATTTGCTTTCCTTGTAAAACAGGATAAAAATAAATTAAAGAAACGAGAATAAAGCCCAATATAACAAGGGCATGCGGATAGAACTTATTTACTATTTTCAATTTAGGCTGATTTGGGTTAAATGATGAATCCTATATTTCTAGGACACAAACTTAATCTATTTCTTCGTAATCAACATAATCGCCAACCTTTTTGGTTTCGCGAGGATTTTTAGCATTAGCGGTATTAATGATTATTTCATCATTGTTTGTACGCGTTTTTTGCCATGTATTATCCTGACTATATTGTTGTTGTCTCTGAAAATTCTCCCCTGCTTTTTCAACCGCTTTTTTCACCAATACCGGCAAAAAGATTTTAGCCAAAAATTTAAAAATATAATAAAATGCCACCATATAGCATATGGCTTTTATTAAACCTGTAAAAGATGCTTCTTGCATAATCGTATAATTTTTTCCAAAATTAATAAATCCATTGTTTAAAATTAAAATATCAATCTTAAATAAATAATAAAATATAGTACATTTGAAATGCGTTATTACTTTTTAATCCAAAAACACATTTATGTTAAAAACTAAAAACTTATTTATTACAGCTCTTTTTTTTATACCGCAAGTTTTTTTTGCTCAATATACTGACATCATCAATTCTAACCGTCCCGGCGAAACAATGTCTGCATACGCAGTTGGGAAAACCGTATTTCAAGCAGAATTGGGTATTTATGGAATCAAAGAAAAACATGATTTATTAAACTATGACGCAAATGGTTTTGGCACAGATTTAACGCTTCGTTATGGTGCATTTCTTGAAAAACTGGAATTCATTCTTGACCTTCAGTATCAAATGGAAAATTTTGATACTCCTTTTACCAGTTATAAAAAAAACAACTTTAGACAAACTGTTTTAGGGGCCAAATATTTGATTTATGATCCTTATAAAAATTATAAAAGAGTGGAAAACATATATAGCTACAAAGCCAATCACAGCTTTAACTGGCATGAATTAATCCCTGCAGTTTCGATATTTGCAGGAGCTAATTTTGTGGGCGCCGATAATCCATATTATTTTTCTCCTCAATCAGCTATTTCTCCAAAAGTTGCATTGATTACCCAAAATCTTTTTGGAGGCGGAAAATGGGTTTTTGTAACCAACATCATCGCCGATTATATTGGTACTGATTATCCTAGTTATGGCTATGTATTAACTTTAACACACGGTTTTAATAATAAATGGTCTGGTTTTATCGAAAATCAGGGCTATAAAAGCGATTTCTATAGTGATGCCATTATTCGTGGTGGAGCTGCTTATTTGATTAATTCTAATCTTCAGGTTGATGCGTCTATTAGTACAAACTTCAAAAACACACCTTCTGTATTATACGGAGGAGTTGGAGTTTCATGGCGTTATGACGGACGCTACAAAGAGAAAGAAGTAGAATTCAAAAGCAATGAAAAAGCTAAAAAGAACAAAGATAACGAGCTAGAAAAAAAAGAAACAGATTATCAGGAGCAAGAAAGAAAACGTAAGTCTAAATACGAATAAGAATTTAACAACCAATCTCTCCTAAAGAGACTTTTTATAATACCAACTGAATGATTACAATAAAAGAAGCCAAAACCAAAAAAGAATTAACCGAATATATTAAGTTTCCGTTTTCATTATACAAAGACAATCCGTATTGGGTTCCGCCTATTATTGCTGATGAATTAGAATCGTTTGATAAAACCAAAAATCCAGCTTTTGATAATGCCGAAGCTTATTTTTATATCGCATACAAAAACAACGAAATTGTTGGTCGTGTTACGGCTATCATAAATTGGTCTGAAGTTAATAATCAGCATAAAAGAAAAGTTCGTTTTGGCTGGTTTGATGTTATTGATGATATCGAAGTTACAAAAGCTTTATTAGAAAAAGTTTATGAACTGGGAAGACAACATAACCTGGAGCATGTTGAAGGTCCGATGGGATTCTCGAATCTGGATAAAGTTGGAGTTCTTACTGAAGGTTACGACCAAATGGGAACCATGATTACATGGTACAACAATCCGTATTATGTAACTCATCTTGAACAATTAGGTTTTCAGGTTGAGAAGGAATATCTCGAAAGTATTTTTCCGTTTTCTAATGTTAAACCGGAATTTTTCCTTAAAGCACAGGAATTAATCAAGAAAAGATACGGTTTACGTGCTTTAACGTTCACTAAAACAAAAGACATTATGCCACATGTTGACAAAATGTTTGATTTGTTTAATGATTCTTATGCCAGTTTAGCTTCGTTTGTAGCAATTACAGATGTTCAAAAAGAGTATTTCAAAAAGAAATACATCAGTTTTATCAATCCGGAATACATTAAGTTTGTGGTTGACAAAGATGATAATCTAGTTGCTTTTAGTATTGTAATGCCAAGCTTTTCTGAAGCTTTACAGAAAGCAAAAGGAAAGTTATTTCCATTTGGATTCATACATTTATTGAGAGCCCGTAAAAAGAGTAAAGACGTTGTTTTTTACCTTATCGGAGTTCATCCTGATTACCAAAACAAAGGTGTTACGGCAATTATCTTTGATGAATATTTTAAAACTTTCTCTGAAAAAGGAATCAAAAATTGCATCAGAACTCCGGAATTAGCAGAAAATACAGCAATTCATTTATTATGGAAAAACTTTGACCCAAAAGTTCACTGTCAAAGAAAAACATATTTGAAATATCTTTAAAAAAGAAACCCGACAGTTATAAAATCTGTCGGGTTTTATTTTTTATTTATTCTACTTTACAATCTACTTTTGTCAAAATCATTTTCGGCTCAAACTTAAGTTTCTTTTTATCCTTAAAAGTTACTTTGCCATTTGCTTCCGTAATATCTCCATAGCCTTCTATATAAGTTCCGTCTTTTTGCAGAAAAGCTACTTCTCTAACAGATGAAATTCCTTCAGACATAAAAGTATAATCTGCAATTAACGTATCTCCTTTTATATTCCCTATCAAAGTACCTTCATTTTTATCTTTTCCATACAGCTTATAGCTTAGTTTTCCATTTACCTCCTGATGCGAATTCACATTAAAACTTAACTCAATAGTACTGCTATCGTTTGCAAAAGCAAAACACTGATCTCCGGAAGGCTCTGCATTTTCAGCTTCTTTTGGAGGGTCTGGAGCAATTTCAGGTACAGGTTCTGTCTTTTTACAAGAAACCAAAACAACTAAAATAATTACGGTCATTGCTAATACTTTTTTCATAATCTTATTTTTTACTATCGTTTAGAAGTATAAATTTAGCTTAAATAAAAAAAATCCATTCGCATAACGAATGGATTTTTTTACATAATTCCCATAAAGGAATCTATTCTCTAGAAATTAAGCGTCTAAATCGACTGTAGTTCTGCTTGCAATTTCTTTATAAGTACCGTTTTCTAATTTTTCACGAATTGCTTCAAATGCCGTAAGTGTTTCATCAATATCACCTAAAGTATGTGAAGTTGTTGGAATCATTCTCAACAAAATAATTCCTTTTGGAATTACAGGATAAATTACAATCGACAAGAAAATACCGTAGTTTTCTCTTAAATCGTTTACCATTACCATTGCTTCAGGAACACTTCCTTGCAAATAAACCGGCGTTACACAAGTATTTGTATCTCCAATATTGAAGTTTCTAGAACGTAATCCGTTTTGTAATGCATTTACATTCTCCCAAAGTTTATCTTTCAATTCCGGGTGATTACGCAATAACTCTAAACGTTTCAAAGAACCAATTGTTTGAATCATTGGCAATGCTTTTGCAAACATCTGAGAACGTAAATTATATTTTAAATAATCGATAATATCCTGATCAGCAGCTACAAAAGCTCCAATATTAGCCATTGATTTTGCAAATGTAGAGAAGTAGACATCAATACCGTCCTGAACTCCTTGCTCCTCACCTGCTCCTGCTCCTGTTTTACCAAGAGTACCAAAACCATGTGCATCATCTACTAATAAACGGAAATTATATTTTTCTTTTAAGGCAACAATTTCTTTTAATTTCCCTTGTTGTCCTCTCATTCCAAAAACACCTTCGGTAATAAACAAAATTCCACCACCAGTTTCTGTAGCCATTTTAGTAGCACGTTGCAGGTTTTTCTCCATACTTTCAAGATCATTGTGTTTGTATGTAAAACGCTTACCCATGTGCAAACGAACACCATCAATAATACAAGCATGAGAATCTACATCATAAACAATAATATCATTTTTAGTAACTAATGCATCAATAGTAGAAACCATTCCCTGATAACCAAAATTCAATAAATAAGCTGCTGGTTTCATTACAAATTCAGCCAATTCATTTTCTAATTGTTCGTGGTATTTAGTATGTCCAGACATCATACGAGCACCCATTGGATAAGCTGCACCGTATTGAGTTGCAGCATCAATATCAGCCTGACGAACCTCCGGATGATTTGCAAGACCTAAATAGTCATTCAAACTCCAATTTAAAATATTTTTTCCACCAAATTGCATTCTTGGACCAAGTTCACCTTCTAATTTAGGGAAAACAAAATAACCCTCAGCTTGTGAAGCCCATTTTCCTAATGGCCCTTTGTTGTTCTGAATTCTTTCGAATAAATCTTTTACCATAAATATATTTTGAAGTAATAATTTTAATTTATACAGGGTGCAAAAATAAATATTTATTCTATGGTATCATAATTATTTAAAATGATTATGATCAAAATTGTCGATTCCTATTTTTTTAACACCAAACAATATTCCATGTACTTTTTTTCTCAACAAATAAAGGTGCTGATCATAAAGTTTTATAATTTATACCTGTTATAAATTCAGGCGAAAAGACTGGAATTGTTTTATTTTTAGTAATTTTAAAAGCATTTTAAAAAAATGAATCATAAATTCTAACACCTAAATAATGGCTTTAAGCAACTCAAAAGATTTAAAATTAGCCGTTCTTATTGATGCCGACAACGTGCCTTACAGTAACGTAAAAGGTATGATGGAAGAAATAACAAAATTTGGAACACCAACCACAAAGCGTATTTATGCAGACTGGACCAAACCAAACGCTAATGGATGGAAAGGTGTTTTACTTGAACATGCCATTACTCCTATTCAACAATACAGTTATACTGTTGGAAAAAATTCCTCAGATTCTGCTCTAATTATCGACGCAATGGATTTGCTTTATTCCGGTAAACTAGACGGATTTTGCATTGTTTCGAGCGACAGCGATTTTACACGACTTGCCATTCGATTGCGAGAATCAGGCATGAAAGTTATTGGTATTGGCGAAAAGAAAACACCAAACTCTTTTATAGTTGCCTGCGACAGGTTTATCTATATTGAAGTTTTGGATGGTGCAATCCAGAAGAAAAAACCAAAAGTTGCTGCTACCGCTGATGCCAAAAAACCTGTTGAAAAACCCGCCGAAAAAGCATTGCATAAAATTGACAAGCAAACCATCGAACTTATTGAAGCTACTATTGAAGATATTGAAGACGACGATGGCTGGGCATTTTTAGGCGATGTTGGAAACTTAATCGTTAAGAAAAAACCCGAATTTGACCCACGAAATTATGGCTTTTCTAAGCTTACGCCAATGTTAAAATCTTTGACAGATATTCTTGAAATCGACGAAAGAGAATCAGACAAAAAAGGAATCAAACATGTTTACGTTCGGTTACGATTCAATTAATTACAAATTATTATATATTAAATTTTAAAAACATGAGAAAAAAATTCTTTATCTACGGATTCTTATTGTTTCTAATTGTTGCAGTTACTTATTATTATACTGATCGCGGTTTTTTACTAGTTATTATTCTACCAATATTATTAGTCGTTGGTATCTACAATGCAACTCAAACTAAACATGCTATTTTAAGAAACTTCCCAGTTTTGGGTTATTTCAGATATTTGTTTGAAATGATTGCTCCTGAAATTCAACAATATTTTATTGAAAGATCTACTGACGGAAAACCTTTTTCGAGAAATCAGCGTTCTTTAGTCTATCAAAGAGCTAAAAATATCGATTCAAGTACCCCTTTTGGAACACAGCAAAACTTAAATCATGATAGTTACGAAGGAATAAAACATTCTGTTTTTCCGGCAAAAGTTAATGAAGAATTACCTCGTGTATTAGTGGGAGGAAAAGATTGCAAACAACCATATCTTGCTTCTTTATTTAATGTTTCGGCTATGAGTTTTGGTTCGCTAAGCGAAAATGCTGTTCGCGCCATAAACATTGGTGCCAAAAAAGGAAATTTCTATCAAAATACAGGAGAAGGTGGTCTAACTGAGTTTCATCTTGCCGGTGGTGGCGATATTACCTGGCAAATTGGAACAGGATATTTTGGATGCCGAAATGCTGAAGGAAATTTTGATCCTGAAAAATTCTCAGAAAAAGCCAATCTTCCTAACGTAAAAATGATTGAGATTAAGCTTTCGCAAGGTGCAAAACCGGGTCATGGCGGTGTACTTCCTGCGGCTAAAAACACCGTACAGATTGCAAAAATAAGAGGTGTCGAACCACACACGATGATTCTTTCTCCTCCCGGACATCATGCTTTTTCAGACAGCAAAGGACTTATTCATTTTATTGCGCGATTGCGTGAATTATCAAACGGAAAACCTATTGGATTTAAATTATGTATTGGTAATACGAACGAATTTGAAGCTATTTGTCACGAGATGATTGCCGAAGATATTTTTCCTGATTTCATAACCGTTGATGGTGCCGAAGGAGGTACCGGAGCTGCTCCGTTAGAATTTGCAGATGGTGTTGGAATGCCTTTTGAACCGGCTTTAATCTTCGTAAACAAAACATTGGTCAGATTGAATATTCGCGATAAAATACGCATTATTGGCAGCGGAAAAATTATTTCCGGATATTCTATTTTACATGCCGTTGCTTTGGGTGCAGACATGTGCAATAGCGCTCGTGGTTTTATGTTCTCCTTAGGTTGTATTCAGGCATTGCGTTGTCATAATAACGAATGTCCGACAGGAGTTGCTACTCAAAACAAAATGCTAATGAAAGGTCTTGTTGTAACCGATAAATCAGATCGCGTTTATCATTTCCATAAAAATACTTTGCACGCTGCGAATGAACTTTTGGCCGCAGCCGGTAAGAAAAATTTTGCCGATGTTGACATTAACATCTTTATGCGTGGTGACGAATTTGGAAATTTATCCGATTCTTATTTCCCGGATATTTTAACGAATGTAACTAAACATTAATAACAAAAAGCCTCTTTGAAATTTCACAAAGAGGCTTTTTTATTAGAACTATTTTTACCAAATGCTGTTTAAAATCACACTCTCGTTATTTCAATAATTCAGCTATTACTTCCTTATTAATTATTTGTTTCATAAGAACTGTATTGTCATTCGCTAAAAAATAAGTATCAAATTGCACACCTTGCTCGACTAGATCTTTAGGAATCTCATTTTTATTTATCATTTCTTTCAGCAAGTTCGGAAATTCTTTATTAGCTGCAGCTTCATTCGATGCATTTTTTTCTAAACTGGTCTCAAAACGCAATTCAATTTTATTATCGTTTATATATCCTCTGGCGGTTGTAAGCGTAACATTTTCATGTTTAAAATTTACTGCAGTTTTATTGTATGAAGTAACATATTCCTGAAGTTTTTGTTTGGTGTTTTTACAGCTTACCAGCATTAAAACAATCATAATTGCAAAAGAGATTTGGCTTATTTTCCTGATCATAATTTTTATAAATTTATTTTAGTTTTTGAAGTCTTAAAAGTGCTTCAAGATAATAATAATCTGCGTAATTTATAGAACAATCAATTTCACTTCCGCCAGGTTTGTGTCCTGTTGAATGAAGTAAAAAAGCCGAATTAACATCGTGACTTTGATAATGATCTGAAAGTGAAACAATCATTTTTTTAGATTTCGTCAAATATTCGTTTTTCAAAGTTTCGTCTTTTGTATAAGAACTTAATTCAATAAGTGCCGAAGATACAATCGCAGCCGCAGAAGCATCTCTTGGTTCATTTGGAATCCCAGGTGCATTAAAATCCCAATACGGAATTAAATTATCCGTTGTTAATCTGTCCAAATATACACGAGCTACTTTATGAGCAAAATCAAGAAATTTAGGATCTTTTGTTTCTCTATAAACCATTGTAAAACCATAAATCGCCCAAGCCTGACCTCTCGCCCACATACTGTCATCGCTATAACCTTGTGCAGTTCTCCCTTTTATTTTTTTACCCGTTTCATAATCGTAAATTATAACATGATAAGAGGAATAATCAGGTCTGAAATGATTGTTCATAGTCGTTTCGGCATGTTTTACTGCAATATCATACAACTTTTTATTTCCTCCGTTTTTAGAAGCCCAGAAAAGCAATTCTAAGTTCATCATATTATCGATAATCGTATTGTGCCCACCCATTTTATTATGTGGCCACGACTGAATCGTTCCTACTTTTGGGTTAAAAAGTGTTGCCAAAGTATCGGCTGTTTTTAGGATAACATCTTTGTATGCCGGATTCTTAGTCAATCGATATCCGTTTCCAAAACTATTAAAAATCTGAAAACCTAAATCATGATCGTTTGCTTTGCTGACAGACAATGGCTTTAGAAACCGACTGAATTTATCAGCGTCTTTTTCCCATTTTTTATCTCCAGTTGCTTCATATAAATACCACAATTCTCCCGGCCAGAAACCACTTGTCCAATCTTTATAATCAACAAATTTCCATTCTTTGCTTCCCGTTGCAATACTTCTTGGAGAAGTTCCATCATTCGGAATTACTTTTAAAGTCTGAGAAGCCTGATTTGCACAATATTCGAACTGTTTTTTAATATTAAATGAATTGTCTTTTTGAGAATAACCTATATTTCCTAAAAGAAATAAAGTCAAAATCAGCGTGGTAAATCTAGTATTCATGTGGTTATTTTAATATGGGGTTTATAGAATCGATAAATTTATAAAATAAGAACAACCAATCCGAATCTTTGTATTTTTGTTTACCCAAAAAAGTACTAACGATACCAACCAAAGTTAAATTTTGAAGAAATCCAGAATCTATTATTCCATTTTATTCTTATTGACAATTTTCCTTGGAATTCTGTCAAGGAAAATTCCACAAGTCCCTTTAATTACTGGTGATTTTCTGTATGCTGTTATGATTTATTTATTGGTACGAATTGTATTTACAGACAAAAAAGCCTTATATGTTATAATGACTTCCTTATTAATATGTTATAGCATCGAGTTTTTACAACTTTATCAAGGAAACTGGATGATAGAACTTAGAAAAACTCTTTTGGGCAGATATGCTCTTGGACAAGGTTTTCTATGGAGTGATATTCTTGCCTATACTTTAGGGATTGCCTTTGTTTTTTGTATTGAACGAATTGTTTTGAAATATACTAATCAAGCGTCTGCGTAATTTTATCAAAAAAAAAATCTGTCGACAGCTATCTTTGTCAAAGTTTTAAACTTTGACAAAGATTCGTTTCCAATTGATAAACTAATGGAACTAAATCTCAAAATCGATAATTCTCTCATGACAGTAAATAAAATTTTCTAGATCATGAAACAACTCAATCACTTCCTCCCTCATCAATTTAGTTTTTAATAAAGACAAAACCGTTAAATATGATGAAAATTTATAGCTTCTAAAATTCAAGTTTATATCTGTAGGATTTTGATTTACATATATTATGACATTTTTCAAATACTCAATACTGTCAATTTTCTTTCGTTTAAACGGGGATTCAAATAAAGCTCCATGTCTTCTATGAACTTTATTATACGATTGTGTGTAGGAACTAATAAATCTACTAATTTGTTTGCTTACTAAATTTTGAACGGAATGTAATCCCTGATTTTTATGATGTCCAACTTTTTCATTTGCAAAAAGAAGTAATTCTTTTTCCGATTTTACTTTAATAACAAAATGAAAGTGATTTGGCATTAAACAATAACCATATACATTGCAAACATTAGTCATATATTTGAAAACTGTTTCATGAAAAATATAAAATTTTGTTGCTCTTCAAAAATTTTACCTCCGTTGATTCCTCGATTATAAATATGATAAAAGCAATCGGGTTCCAGGTTTTGTAATCTTATATCCATTTTTACTTTTTTGGCTTCGAAAAATTCAAAGCTAATAAATAATTAGGATTTTTCTTTCTTTTTGTTCTTGATTTAGTTTGCGCAAATCTTTGTCAAAGTTTAAAACTTTGACAAAGATCTCGATGTAGACGTTTGTATCGTAAGTATAATTAATCAAGCGTCTGAGTAATTTTATCAATATTCAAACTATTTGCCATTGCCGTAAATATCTCATAATACACAGACTTATTATCATAAAGTTCATCGTGCGCGCCTTGTTCTATACATTTTCCTTTTTCTAAAACTATAATATGAGAAGCGTCGATAATTTGAGAAATGCTGTGCGAAATAATAATTACCGTTCTGTCTTTTTTAATAGCATCCAGCGATTTCTTTATTTGCTCTGTTGCAATGGCATCCAAACTTGCTGTGGGTTCGTCTAAAAAGATAATTGGCGGATTTTTCAGAAACAATCTGGCAATTGCAATTCGCTGTTGTTGACCTCCGGAAAGTAAATGCGCATCAGAATCATATCCTTTTGGCAATTGCATTACTTGCTCATGAATATAAGCTTGTTTTGCCGCATCTATAACTTCTGACTCTGTAGCATCAGGGTTTCCATAGAGAATATTCTCCGCAATTGTTCCTTTAAAAATGTGATTCTTCTGCAAAACGAGTCCAATATTTTTTCGAAGAAAGTCCGTATCATAATCATTTAGATCAACTCCGTCTAAATAAATTTTCCCCGAAGAGGGCAAATAAAATTTATCCAACAAATTGATAACAGTACTTTTTCCAGCGCCGCTGAGTCCGACCAAAGCAGTTGTTTCATTTGGTTTTATAGTGAAATTAATGTCCGAAAGTGCTTTGGTTCCATTTGGATAGGCGAAATCAACATCTTTAACTTCAATTAGCCCTACTATTTTCTCTGGAATATAATCTCCGGTAGTTTCTTTTTCGTTCTCCGATTCTAAAATATCGAAGAAACCTTCTGAATAAATTAAAGCGTCATTTACTTCATCATAAATTCTGTGTAATTGTCTTATTGGAGACGAAACATTATTAAACAACATAATATGAAACATAATTGCGCCAATGGTCATTGTATTATTCAACACAAAATAAGCGGTAAGAATAATGATAATTACCACTCCTATTTGTTCAATAAAGCCTTTAATACTCTCAAAAATGAAACTGGTTTTTCTGGTCGCCAATTGATTTTCGGTCATTTCAAACTGAATTTTCTGATGACGATTGGCTTCCATTGGTTCTCTGACAAAAGATTTGATAACGGTTATAGATTCAATTAAACTGATGATTCCGTTGTTCTTTGTTTCGCGATAATTGCGCATTCTTCTTCTGAAACCACTTAATTTACCTGCCTGTAATTGACTTACGTAAAAATAAATTGGAATAATACACAAACTCACTAAACCTACATAAACATTGGCGTAAAACATAAGCACTAAAGCAACGAGAGAGTTAGCAAACAAAGGCAGAATGTCAATGAAAAAATTCTGAACCAATTTTGTCAAACTGCTGATTCCTAAATCAATTCTGGTCTGAAGTTTTCCGCTTTCGTTGTCACCCGAAGTATAAAACTCCATTCTGTAACTTAAAATTTTCTCTACTATAGTTTGAGAAATATCACGGGTTATAAAGATTCGTAGTTTTTCTCCATAAAATTTCTGTCCAAATTGCACTACTGAATAAATCAGTTCTTTAGAAAGTAAAACAATACTTATTATACCTAATAAATGAAACCCCTTTGAAAGTGGTTCATGTGCTACCATCAAATTACTGATAGTGTCAATGGTATACTTTAATATTAAAGCATTTACCTGAGCGGCAAACGAACCCAAAAAGGTAAGCAGTAAAGTTGCAATCACCATTTTTCGGTATGGTTTTACAAATGGGGTTATTTTTTTGTATAATGCGGATATCTCCATTTATTTTATTTTTTGGGCAACTATCAAATATAAGAATTCTAAATTTGTGTTTCAAAAATAGTCGTACCTTTAAATTCAATATTATGAAACTCGTTTTCGCATCAAACAATCAAAATAAAATAAAAGAAATTCAAAGTATCCTAAACGGATCGATACAATTATTAAGTCTTGAAGACATTGGCTGTTTTGAAGAAATAGAAGAAACTGCTGATACTATTGAAGGAAATGCAATTTTGAAAGCCAATTATGTAACTGAAAAATATGGCTACGATTGTTTTGCTGATGACACAGGTTTGGAAGTAGCAACTTTAAACGGAGAACCTGGCGTATACTCTGCAAGATATGCTGGCGAACAAAAAAATGCTGATGATAATATGAATAAACTTTTGGATGCTTTAAAAGACAAATCTGATCGCAGCGCACAGTTCAAGACCGTAATTGTTTTAAATCTAAAAGGAGAACAACATTTATTTACCGGAATCGTTAAAGGAAATATTATTTTGGAAAAAACAGGAAGTCAGGGTTTTGGATATGATCCGATATTTCAACCGGAAAATTATTCAGAAACTTTTGCCGAATTACCTTTGGAAATCAAAAATAAAATTGGGCACCGCGGAAAAGCAACTCAGCAACTAATTGATTTTCTGAACACAACAAAATAATTGTTTAAAATACAACATTTTAGAGTGCTAATTTTATATTTCACGACGTTTTTTCGCGGAAATTTCTTCAATATGTTGTGAAAATCATTTTACATTAAACATAACTTTTTGATAATCAAATCATAACAAATACATAATTCTTAAAATAGCATTAGTTTATCTGAATAATTAACAGTAATTTTGCACCCTATTTTAAAAACACATATGAATAAATTTGAACAATTAGGATTGAATGAATCGTTACTGAAGGCGATTTTAGATCTAGGATTTGAAAATCCGTCAGAGGTACAGGAAAAGGCGATTCCCCTATTATTGGAAAAAGACACAGATATGGTTGCGTTGGCTCAGACAGGGACAGGGAAAACGGCAGCTTTCGGTTTTCCGCTAATTCAAAAAATTGATGCTGACAACAGGAATACACAAGCATTAGTTTTATCGCCAACACGAGAACTTTGTTTACAGATTACCAACGAACTTAAAAACTACGCAAAATACGAGAAAGGTATTAATGTGGTAGCAGTTTACGGCGGGGCTAGTATTACAGAGCAAGCTAGGGACATTAAAAGAGGAGCACAAATTATTGTGGCTACTCCGGGAAGAATGCAAGACATGATTAACAGAGGTTTAGTTAACATTAAAAATATAGATTACTGTATTCTTGATGAGGCTGACGAAATGTTGAACATGGGATTCTATGAGGATATCGTATCTATTTTATCAGATACTCCAGATCAAAAAAGTACATGGTTGTTCTCTGCAACTATGCCACAAGAGGTTGCAAGAATTGCTAAGCAATTCATGAGCGAACCGGTCGAAATTACAGTTGGAGCTAAAAATTCAGGTTCTGCAACAGTTTCTCACGAATTTTACTTAGTAAATGCACGTGACCGTTACGAAGCTTTAAAACGTTTAGCCGATGCAAACCCAGACATTTTCTCTGTGGTTTTCTGTCGTACTAAAAGAGATACTCAGGCTGTTGCCGAAAAATTAATCGAAGATGGATACAGCGCTGCTGCATTGCACGGAGATTTATCTCAGGCGCAACGTGATGGTGTAATGAAATCTTTCCGTGGAAGACAAATTCAGATGCTTGTTGCTACTGACGTTGCTGCACGTGGTATTGACGTTGATAATATTACTCACGTAGTAAATTACCAACTTCCTGACGAAATTGAAACATACAATCACCGTTCTGGACGTACTGGTAGAGCTGGAAAATTAGGAACTTCTATTGTAATTGTTACAAAAAGTGAGTTGCGTAAAATTTCTTCTATCGAAAGAATCATCAAACAAAAATTTGAAGAGAAAACTATTCCATCAGGAATCGAAATCTGCGAAATTCAATTATTGCACTTAGCAAACAAAATTAAAGATACTGAGGTTGATCACGAAATTGACAACTACTTACCAGCAATCAACAATGTTCTTGAAGGTTTATCTAAAGAAGAGTTGATCAAGAAAATGGTTTCAGTAGAATTTAACCGTTTTATTGCTTACTACAAAAAGAACAGAGATATTTCATCTCAATCTGGAGAAAGACGCGAAAGAACTGATTCTGAGCCAAGAGAGTTCAACAATAACGGAGCAGTTCGTTATTTTGTAAACATCGGTTCAAGAGACAACTTCGATTGGATGACACTAAAAGATTATTTGAAAGAAACATTAGACTTAGGTCGTGATGACGTTTTCAAAGTAGATGTAAAAGAAGGTTTCTCTTTCTTTAACACTGATCCTGAGCACACTGATAAAGTAATGGAAGTATTAAACAACGTACAATTAGAAGGGCGTCGTATTAATGTTGAAATTTCTAAAAATGATGGTGGCGGAAGACGTGACCATAACGGACGCAGCGGTGGAGGACGTTCTTCTGGAGGCCCAAGACGTGAAGGTTCTGGTGGAGGAAGTTTCGGACCAAGACGTGAAGGTTCTGGTGGTGGAGGTTTTAGAAGCGACAGAAACTCTGCTCCTAGAGAAGGTGGTTTCAGAAGCGACAGAAATTCATCTGCTCCAAAAAGAGAAGGTGGTTTTAGAAGTTCAGCTCCAAGAAGCGAAGGTGGTTCAGACAGAGCTCCAAGACGTTCTGAAAGCTTTGGTGATTCACCAAGACCAAGAAGACCAAGAAGAGATTAATTTTTTAATATCTTAAAATATAAAATCCCAAATTCCAGACATAATTGGAATTTGGGATTTTTTTCTTATATCGAGAACCTTACGCTTTATGAATTAGTTTTCTAATTCACAACAATGTAATCCAATCTTTCTTATCCCTTTTTATTTAAATACCAAAAGCAACACTCCTTCCTTTGTTAATTTTCTTATAATTATATTCGAAGACTGCAAAATATTTAATCCCTATTTACTACTTTTAGTGCTTTAAATCAGGATATGAAATATTTCGCAGTTTTCTTTTTCACACTACTATCAGCCGTTGGTTTTGCGCAAGATGCAGAATCTACAGTCCCGCAAAGAGTTTCAGGCTATATCATTAATGATAATAGCAAGCAACCACTTCCTAACGTAAATGTTATCAATACAAACAAAGTACGGGGCGCTATGTCTGACGCTAAAGGATATTTTGAAATTGATGTACAGCCAAATGATACTATTCATTTCTCTATACTTGGTTTTCAATCTTTACGTGTTAGAGTTACCAATGACTGGATAAAAAATAAAGTAACGCGAATTCAACTTACTGAAAAAGCAATTGCACTTGAAGAAGTAATCATTGCTCCTTTTAACCTTACTGGTTATCTTGAAGTCGATTCTAAATTAATTCCAACCAAAGAGAATTACCGTTATAGTATTTCTGGCCTTACACAAGGTTATGAAGCGGGTGAATATTCTCCAAATGCTTTTGGAAAAGTTCTCGGATCTATCTTTAATCCTGCCGATGTATTGTATGGTTTCTTTGGAAAAAACGGAAAAGAACTGAAGAAATTAAAGGAGATGAAGAAAGATGATACGATTAGAAATCTACTAGAATCAAAGTATGATCGCGAAACTATCTCGGTACTTTTAGGCATTAGCAAAGACGAAATTCCTGAAATTTTACAGCGTTGTAATTATTCTGATTCTTTTATACAAACAGCTAATGATTTACAAATTATGGACGCAATTAGCGGTTGTTACGAACAATATAAAGTACTAAAAAGGAATTAAACTTTACTCTTAAATCAAAATATACAAATCCTCATTTACAATAGTAATTGAGGATTTTTTGTTTTTTCGCTATATTTGATTACTAACTGAATAAAACACAAACTATGTCTTTAATACCTTTTCAAAATATTGACTGGAGCTTAATTGCCAAAACAGAACATACCGGAGAAACCGGAACAGCATATTGGCAGACCTTACAATTAGAAGGTTTACGTATTCGAAAAGTTACCTATTCTAAAAATTATATTGCCGACCACTGGTGCCAAAAAGGACATATTGTACATTGTCTGGAAGGAGAATTAATTAGCGAACTGGAAACTGGAGAAAAGTTTAAACTTTCTAAAGGAATGACTTATGTCGTTTCAGATAATGCAAGCTCTCATCGTTCAATAACTACCAATAGAGTTGAGTTATTAATAATCGATGGAGATTTTTTAAAATAACATTCCAAACAAATCAAAATACACAAATCCTCAATCTCAAAGCTGAGGATTTTTTTATGCTTTTTAGAAATAATAAAGCTTTAGTTCTTTATATATTTCAACACTTACCTTAATAAATGTAGGGTTTCACGTTTTTTTTGACTAAATTAGATTTTGCTACTTCTATCAAAATTCAGATTCCAAACATAATCATACCGAATACAATGACTGATATCACACAAAAAATTCTAAATTTTATTGATCTTCACAAAGGTGAAGAAAATAAAAAATTAGTGATAGAAAACATCACTAGTGCTGTATCTTTTAGAGGTTCTAATATCTGGATTTTAGCTTGTGCGATTATTATTGCCTCCGTTGGTTTAAATGTAAACTCGACTGCTGTAATTATTGGTGCCATGTTAATTTCGCCATTAATGGGACCAATTGTAGGTGCGGGTTTTGGTTTAGGAATGTATGATTTTGAACTTGTAAAAAAATCAGTCAAAAATCTATTAATAGCAACTGTTGTTAGTTTAACCACTTCGGCAATTTATTTTTATATAAGCCCTTTTAAAGAAGCGCAATCAGAGTTATTAGCCAGAACTTCTCCAAACATTTACGATATTTTAATTGCCTTTTTTGGAGGTTTAGTGGGTGTGATTGCCGTAACTCGTGTCGAAAAAGGAAATCCTATTCCAGGTGTTGCCATTGCAACTGCCTTGATGCCTCCACTTTGTACAGCCGGATATGGGCTAGCTTTAGGAAATTACCTTTACTTTTTTGGTGCATTATATCTTTATACCATCAATTGTGTTTTTATTTGCATAGCCACTTTTGTAATCGTAAAATATTTAAATTATCCTATTGCAAAACAATTAGATCTAAAACACCAAAAGCGAGTAAAATATGGTGTTACAATTCTAATTTTACTTTTAATTATTCCGAGTATTTATTTTGCGTATCAATTATATATTCAAAAAAGTTACACTTCAAGAACGGAAGTTTTTATACAAAAAGAATTTCTGGATAACGATTATCCTATTATTTACAAAAGAATCAGATATAGCACAGATCCCAGAAGAATTGAATTGGCCTTTTTAGCCAAAAAATTCAGTGATGCTGAAATTGTCGACCTTAACAAAAGACTAGCCTATTATGATTTACCAAACACAAAATTAATTATCAGACAAGATACTGTCAATCTGAGAAAAGACATCATGAATCAAATCAATAATAACCAAAGCATTGTTGATCAAAAAGATATTGTAATCAATAATCTTCGAACTCAATTATCAAAATATCAATTTAATAATAATCAAATTAGCGCCGAAGCCAAAATATTGTTCCCTACAGTAACTTCTCTTGCAATTGGGAATTACACACTTGAAAATGAAGCAAATAAACCCAAAATAATTCCAGTAATTCTTTATCAAAGCAAAAAAGGTATTGATTTACAAACACAGCAAAAGATGAAATTGTGGCTAAAAGAAAGGCTTGCGAAGGACTCAATTGAAGTTTATCAGCAAAATAATTAACACACAAACCAAAAATAGGACTTATATTTACTTGAAAATAAATTAATTATCTAAATCAAAATATTATGGCAAAGAGTCAAGACGCAAAAAAAACCACAAAAAAAGAACCGTTAAAAACGGCTAAAGAAAAGAAAGAGGAAAAGAGAGAAAAGAAAAACTCTCCTAAAAGAGATTAATTTTTAATTTTCAGTTGCAGTTTTCAGTCTCAAAAAAAAGAAACTGAAAACTGTGACTAAAAACTGATTACTTTATTTAACTGGTATATTCGAAAGAATCTCTAATACAAATTTCCAGTATTTTTGAGCCGAAGAAATACTTGCTCTTTCGTCTGGAGAGTGCGCACCGTGAATAGTTGGTCCAAAAGAAATCATATCCATATCAGGATAATTTGTTCCTAAAATTCCGCATTCTAAACCAGCGTGACAAGCTACAACTTTTGGCTTCTCATTATTTTGTTTCTCATAAATCCCAACCAAAGTATCTAAAATTTCAGAATTTACATTTGGAGTCCAACCAGGATAAGAACCTGAAAGTTCTACTTCACAACCTACTAATTCGAAAGCAGAACGAAGAGAATTTGCCAAATCAAATTTTGAAGTTTCTACAGAAGAACGTGTCAAACATCCAACAGATATTTCACCATCTTTTACAATAACTCTTGCAATGTTGTTTGAAGTTTCAACTAAATTATCCATGTCAGCACTCATTCTGTAAACTCCATTATGAGCAGCATAAATAGCACGAATAATCCCTTCCTGAACACCTAAATCCATAACTTTTGCAGGCAAATCGCATTTTACGATTTCAATAGAAAGGTTTGGTTCAGTCGTTTTGTATTCTGTTTTAATATCGTTGATGATTTCCTGCATATCAAAAATATACGCTTCATCAAACATTTCAGAAATAATAACTTTTGCAACACTTTCTCTTGGAATCGCGTTACGTAAACTTCCACCATTAATTTCTGACACTTGTAAACCAAAGTTTTCAAAAGCATCAAATAATAAACGGTTCATGATTTTGTTAGCGTTTCCTAAACCTTTGTTGATATCCATTCCTGAATGTCCGCCATTTAATCCTTTTACGGCAATAATATGCCCAACTGATCCTTCCGGAACTTCTTCTTCATGATAAGTTCTTGTAGCCGTTACATCGATTCCACCAGCACAACCTATATCAATTTCGTCATCTTCTTCTGTATCTAAATTCAAAAGAATCTGACCTTGAAGAATTCCTCCTTTTAAGTTTAAAGCCCCTGTCATTCCAGTTTCCTCGTCGATTGTAAACAAAGCTTCAATTGCTGGATGCGGAATATCTTTACTTTCTAAAATAGCCATAATTGTTGCTACTCCAAGTCCGTTATCAGCACCAAGAGTTGTACCACGCGCACGAACCCAGTCACCATCTACATACATATCAATTCCTTGGGTATCGAAATCAAAAACGGTATCTGCATTTTTTTGGTGTACCATATCAAGGTGTCCCTGCATTACGATTGCTTTACGATTTTCCATTCCCGGAGTTGCAGGTTTACGGATAATTACATTTCGAATTTCGTCTTCAAAAGTTTCTAAACCTAAGCTATTTCCAAAGTTTTTCATGAACTCGATCACACGTTCTTCTTTCTTTGACGGACGCGGAACTGCGTTTAAATCCGCAAACTTATTCCATAGCGCTTTAGGCTCCAGATTTCTTATTTCCTGACTCATTATATTTTGTTTGAAGTTTAACAATTAAGAGTCCCAAAGTTACAAAGTTTAAAGGGAATGTGTTGTTGTTTTTGCCACGAATTGCACGAATTAGCACAAATTATAAGAATCTAAAAATTGGATTACTCGAATATTTTAAAATTTTGCGAACTATTAAAACAACTCAAATTAGTGAAAATTAGTGAAATTCGTGGCAAACCTTTTTCAATCTTTTAATATTGTATCTATATTTACGTATCCAAAATTTATGCTGTGAAATCAAAATACATCTTACCTTTATTATTTCTCATACAGATTATCATTTTAAAGATTCTTCGATTTTTACCGGAATTCATTGAAAGTTTTTACAGCAACGGATTGTACTTAAAAATATCTTACTTTTCGAGAACACTTTTAGGCAAAATCCCTTTTTCGGTTGGAGATTGTATTTACTCCATTTTGATTGTATTAGCTATAAGATGGTTTTGGAAAATTCGAAAAACATGGAAACTGCAATGGCAAGATAATCTTTTGAGAGTTTTAAGTTGTCTCTCCATATTTTATTTTTTCTTTCATTTGCTTTGGGCATTGAATTATTACAGAGAACCTCTTTTTGAAAAAATGAAGATCCAAAGAGAATATACTGACGCTGAGCTATTAGCTTTTACAAAAAAACTAATTGTTAAAACAAACGAAATTCAGTTTCAAATTACTCAAAAAGAAAGCTCAAAAATAGTTTTTCCATATTCGCAAAATCAAGCTTTCCAAATGAATTTAAATGGATATCGAAATCTTGCGCAGGAACATTCGTTTTTTAAATATGAAGTCTTAAGTATCAAAAAATCTCTTTTTAGTCTGCCTTTGACTTATATGGGTTTTGGAGGTTATCTGAATCCATTTACAAATGAAGCTCAAGTAAATGATTTGCTGCCAATGTATAATTTTCCACTTACGAGTTGTCATGAAATGGCACATCAAATGGGTTTCGCCAGTGAAAGTGAATGTAATTTCATTGGAGTTTTGGCTTCTGTAAAAAATGATAATCTGTATTATAAGTATTCCGGATATAGTTTTAGTTTACATTATTGTCTAAGCATTTGGAAAGTCAAAAACGAAAAGATATTTCAGCAATTGAAAAAATCTGTTCATGGCGGAATCTTAAAAAACTATCAGGAAAGTTATGATTTCTGGAAAAAGTACCAAACTCCTATCGAAACCGGATTTGAGATATTTTATGATAATTTCTTAAAATCTAACAATCAGAAAGATGGTATGGATAGTTACAGTAAATTTGTAGATTTGATGGTGAATTATTATAAAACCCGAGAATTATAAAAGTCTGTCACGAATTGCACCAATTTTCGCTAATTTTTATTATTGGTAAATAGTTTTGCTTTATAAACTTACAATTGTTAATTAAAAAATAATTTGGGGAATTTGTGAAATTTGTGGCTAAAAAAAAACATTTCACTGTAACAAAATTGTTTTCAGTACTACTAATACATTATGAGCGAAAATCTAGAACAGTCATTTGTTGCGCAATTGCAGGCAAATCAGAATATAATCCACAAGATTTGTAGATTATATACTGCTGGCGAAGATGCTCACAAAGACTTGTTTCAGGAGATTACCATACAATTATGGAAGGCATATCCTAAATTTAGAGGCGATAGTAAATTTTCGACCTGGACGTATCGCGTTGCCTTAAATACCGCCATAACCCTATACCGAAAAACCAAAAGAACCGTATCGACAGTAGAATATGAAAGCCATCAGCATTTTGTAAAGGATGTCGATTACAATTATGAAGAGGAAGAACAGATTAAATTGATGTATAAAGCCGTTTATCAGCTTAATGACATCGAAAAAGCATTAGTTTTTATGTATTTAGAAGACAAAGATTATCAAGAAATAGCCGAAACCTTAGGAATCAGCGAAGTGAATGCGCGCGTGAAAATGAACAGAATTAAAGGGAAACTTAAAAAAATACTAAATCCTTAAAAATTATTATGAAAGAACTGGATTTACTAAAAAAAGACTGGCAAAAGAACTCGGATTCTTTTCAACAAATTTCTGAAACAGAGATCTACAAAATGATTCACAAAAAATCGTCTTCGATCGTGAAGTGGATTTTGATTATTAGCATTTTGGAGGTTTCCTTTTGGACTTTTTCAAACTTTTTCATCAATACTGATGATGTCTTACAAAAAATAAATCATCCCGAAATCGTGATGGCACTTGAGTTTTTGACTTATTTCAATTATGTTGTTGTATTGATTTTTGTTTTCATTTTCTACAAAAACTACAAAACAATTTCGACAACTGTAGCCACAAAATCTTTAATGAGCGCTATTCTAAGAACCCGAAAAACGGTTCAGTATTATGTGTGGTATAATCTGGGAATGATTGTAATAACAGCTATTTTAAGCTTCTTTATTGCATTTGTTTACAATCCGGACATGGCATTTTTAAGAGAAAAATTAGCCATAAACGGAAAAGCAATGTTTGTTACAATTGGAATCTTAATCCTGGTTATTTTAGGTTTCTTTGGGCTGTTCTGGTGTTTTTACAGACTTATTTACGGAACTTTATTACGCAGATTACACGCAAATTATAAGGAGTTGAAGAAGATAGATTTTTAATTTAAGGCGCTAAGATTCTGAGATACTAAGGTTCTAAGTTTTTTTCTTGAAACTTGAAACCAATAAAACCTGAAACAAAAAAATTTAGTGTTCGTTTTCTGAAGCTTTGTAACTCCATCTTCTCATTTCGTTAAGTTCTTCCTCTACTTTAATTTCTTCGGCTGGAATTACTTTTAAAAATGATGGATGTTGCTCAATTGCGTATTCTACTTTTTCTACGATTTCTTCAATAGTATCGTTTTCATAATCAATATCAAGAGGTTCTTTGATGATGAATGATTGTAGAATTCCTTTTTTCTTCATTCGCAAACCCTTTTTGTCAAACGATCGGCGAAAGCCATCAATAACAATAGGAATTACAATTGGTTTGTGTTGTTTGATGATATGAGCAGTTCCTTTTCGAACAGGCTTAAATGATTTTGTTGTTCCTTGCGGAAATGTAATTACCCAGCCGTCCTCTAGCGCAATTCTGATATTTTCAGTGTCATTTGGGTTAACCTCACGTTTTTCAGTAACATCTACACCTTTGGCACGCCAGGTTCTTTCGACAGTAATTGCACCAACATAAGCTAAAATTCTTGGCAATAAACCGGCCTGCATGGTCTCTTTGGCAGCGACATAATAAATATTCATCTTTGGCTGCCACAAATAACCAATGTTCTTAATAGTATCTTGACGTCCGCTTAAACTTGCGTTAAAGACATGAAACATAGCTACAACATCGGCAAAATAAGTCTGGTGATTTGAAATAAACAAAACATTTGTATCCGGAAGCGTTTTAATAATTTCAGATCCTTCGATTTGCAATTCATTAAAACCCCTATATCTTCTATGCGTCATGGCACCCAAAACACGGATTAACCATTTTTTGATGAATAATATATGTCCGAAAGGATTTCGTTTAAACAATCCCATAGCTGTTTATTGTATTTTTTTGTTAGGACGCAAACATACAAAAATTATTCTTTTAGCGATACTTCAAAACAATTTCGGAAATAAATTGTTATTATAATGAATATCAAATTGTTAATTTTATGTTTTACGAATTTTCTTCAAAAGTCAATTTCAAGACATCTCTCAACTCACTTAAAATCATTGCGGTTGCTCCCCAAACAATATGATTTTGAATGTTAAATGCCGGAACTAAAATATTATTGGCGTAAGAAGTTGACAATGTGGCTTCGATAATAATTTCGTCATTCAAAAAAACAGATAATGGCAACTCTATAATATCAGCAACTTCTCTGACATCTGGATAAAAGGAGAGTTCTTCTTTCGAAATTCCTAAAAACGGATGTACTAAAAAATTACTCGGCGGAATATACATTGGAGAAAAATGCTTAATTATTTCTATTTTATTCGGCATTACCCCTACTTCTTCGTGTGTTTCTCTTAAGGCTGTTTCTGCAAAATCTGCATCAGTAGCTTCATACTTTCCTCCGGGAAAAGCAATTTGTGACGAATGAACTCCGTTATAAGCATTTCTGACAATTAAAACCAAATGAGTTTTTCCATTCTTTGGATAAAAAAGCATCATCACAGCAGCAATTCTTGGATTCTCGGCTTTGAAATCCATATTTTTTAAAGACTCTATTCTTTCTTTTGGAGCCATTTTTATATGTGCCGAAATTGCCGGAAGTTCAATCGGAATTAAATTAGGAACATATTGTAAAAAATATTGAAAATCCATGAGCAAAGTTTATTTTTGTACTTTCAAATAAAATATAAATATACTCCAGAAAACGCGGTTCCACAAGTTTTCTAAAAACCAAAGCCATAAAAATGTACAGTAAAGAAGAATCGCAGAAAATAAAAAGAGAATTTTGGGTGGCTTTCGCCGAAAAATATCCACGCAAATGGGTGCTTTATGATACCAAGATTAAAGATTTCTCTTTTAAATTTTATGTTGACAATAAAAAAGCACAGGTTTTAATTGATATCGAACACCGAAGCGACGAAAAACGAACAGCTTACTTTGAAAAAATAGAAGCTTTAAAAAACATTCTGGAAGAAGAATTTATCAAAGATTTGGTTTTCGAAAAAAACTACACTTTAGAAAGTGGTAAAACCATAAGCCGAATTTGGATCGAAAAACAAGGCGTAGGTTTCAGCAATCGCAATAATTGGGATGCTATTTTTGATTTCTTTTTTGAGAAAATGAATGCTCTTGAAATGTTTTATCTCGAATATGATGAGTTTATAAAGGATATTGATTCTTAAAAAGAGGTATTAAGGCGCTGAGACGCTAAGTAACTAAGGTTTTTATATAGTAAGCCCGACAAGTTTTTGAAACCTGTCGGGCTTGCTATTTCATGACGATATGATTCTTATTTATTTCGAAACTTTAAGTTGCAATTTTTTTAACTCCTTTTATCAATAACCAAAAAACCATTGCAAATTCGGCTACAGAAGAGGTTAATCCAACAATTATTCCTGTTACTGAATAATGATAAGCGGGAAATAATACAAAAGTAAAAGCATCTAACACATAAGCAGATCCTCCAATAATTAATAATATTCCTAAAATTTTAGGTATAAATCCGGATCTGTATACTAATTGCCCAAAAGGAATTAACCAAAGTCCCCAAAAGATTCCGATAACTACATTTCCGTAATTATACATTTTAATAAATGCCATTATTAATGATTGCAATTGAGCAGGTGGAAAACCTTTTGTCAAATTCTCTTTCAATAACAATAAGGCAAACAATTGATTAAAAATAATTAGAAACGCAATTGGAACTCCAACAATTACTAATGCAAACATAGTTCTGGACAAATGTTTGTTCACATGTTGAAATAATTTATAAAGCTGAAGGACTAAAAACACAAATAAAGTTTGGCAAACCAAATTGCTCATAATACCAGCACGAAACAAAAACTCATGACGCAAAATAGTTCGAATCGTGAGCGGTAAATTACCGAAATCAATTAATTGCATGGGCACATACATAATACCAAAAACACCCGTTATGGCAATAAATAAGTAAATTAAACCCGCAATTCTGGCTGTTCTTTTTAAGTTGATGTACTCCTGACTCATATCTTAAGTTATTGATTTACTGAAGATCTAAGATACTATTTTTATGTTTTGAAAATTATAATTTAATCGTGATGACTTTTTTATTTTAAATAATAAACCCCGACAGGTTTTGAAAATCTGTCGGGGTTGCTATCAATTTTATGGGTCTTTCACTAAAAAAACCTACACACTAAAAATATTATACACAATAATATGATCGTCGTAGTTAATATAAAGTTGTTTGCGGTAGTCTTGCTTTTTACGGGTAATTATTGAAACTTTACAATCTTTTCCATCATTATCTTTACACATAAAAGAGTAAACGATATCAGTATCGTTTTCTTCTCTTTCGATATAATCTTCAATATTAAAAAGTTGGATTTCCTGCGAATACACCACGATTCGGTGTTTATTGGTATCTAAAATCACGGAGAGATTTACCAAATCAAGATTAGACCATTCACCCCATTTTCCTTTTTCATTTTTCTCTAAGACACTAAATCCAGAAGTCTTAAATTGATAAGACTGACCTTGAACCTGTTGCAATCCAAAGGCAAAAAAAAGAAATATAATAAAGGTGCGTATAGTATTCATAATAGTATTCTTGCAGATAATTAAAACTCAAATTTAGCCATTTCTTTGGAAGCAATTTCAAAATCGGCCATCATTTGTTTAATAATTTGTTCTACCGGTAAAATTTCATGGATAATTCCGGCTATTTGACCAATTTCAAGTTCACCTTCTTCAAGGTCGCCCTCAAACATTCCTCTTTTGGCTCTTGCTCTGCCTAAAAGTTCGGCTAACTCCTCTTTAGAAGGACATCTTTCATATAAAGTCTGAACATCCTGATAAAACTTGTTTTTAATCAATCGTACTGGCGCCAATTCCTTTAATGTTAGCTGTGTGCCACCTTCTTTAACACTCACAATAGTTTGTTTAAAATTATCGTGTGAAGATGATTCTATTGATGCCGCAAAACGACTTCCAA
Organism: Flavobacterium sp. JAS; assembly: GCF_020991455.1. Taxonomy (GTDB): domain Bacteria; phylum Bacteroidota; class Bacteroidia; order Flavobacteriales; family Flavobacteriaceae; genus Flavobacterium. The sequence goes on along the minus strand of NZ_JAJMOX010000003.1, from coordinate 85,636 downwards.
CCTGAGCACCATCAGCACCTAAAACCATTACGGCCAACATTCCTCTTCCTGTAGCGATTCCGCCCGCAGCAATAATTGGAATCTGAATTTTTTCTTTTACCATCGGAATCAAAGTCAGCGTTGTTGTTTCATCGCGTCCGTTATGTCCGCCCGCTTCAAAACCTTCTGCAACAATGGCGTCAACTCCCGCTTCTTGGGCTTTTAAGGCAAAAACGCTGCTACTAACAACATGGACAACTGTAATTCCTTTTTCCTTTAAAAAAGACGTCCATGTTTTGGGATTTCCTGCCGAAGTAAAAACGATTTTAACGCCTTCTTCAACCACAATATTCATGATTTCTTCAATGTTTGGATATAACATCGGAATGTTAACCCCGAACGGTTTATCAGTTGCTTTTTTGCACTTCTGAATATGTTCTCTTAAAACTTCCGGATACATTGATCCTGCTCCAATAAGTCCCAGACCTCCGGCATTACTAACCGCCGATGCTAATTTGTAACCACTGTTCCAAATCATTCCGCCTTGAATAATTGGATATTTAATATTGAAAAGTTGCGTAATTCTGTTCATTCAAAAATGCTGTTATTGTTTAATTATCTTTCCTGTTTTATGCAAACCTTCGGCATCAAAAGCATAAAAATAAAGTCCGCTTTGTAAAGATGCCACAGAAAGAATTGGATCTTGATTTGTTATTTGTTTTTCGATTACCTTTTGTCCTAAAACCGAATAAATTGTAACCGAAGCGTTATAATTCTCATCTGAAAATACAAACGAAACTGTTGTTTGAGCCGGATTTGGATATACTGAAAAAACAGAAAGGGCGGTTTGATAATTCTCAACTCCTAAAGTTGATCCAAAATTCGGAATTCCATAACCATAATTATTATCTGGTGCCGAATATCGATCAGAAGACTGAAGTATCATTTGTCGAATTTCTTTATTTGTTTTTGTTGGAAAAGCCTGCCACAAACACGCAATCATCCCTGCCATAATTGGACATGAAAATGAAGTACCGCTTGCTGTACCAATATTTCCATTTGGATCAGAAACAACAGCCGGTGCTCCTTGTGCCATAACATCGGGTTTTATTCTGTTATCAAAACTTGGCCCAATAGAACTGGAACCAGCTTTTACTTTTGCTGCCGTAACAGAACCAACTGTTATAACCGAAACTGCATCAGCCGGTGCGCCAATGTGCGGTTCGATAGTACTTCCTTCATTTCCTGCCGATGCGACTACGATTATTCCTTTACTAAAAGCGATTTCAGCTCCGCGGGAAATAAAATTTGTAGTACCGTTCATATCACTGTAAGTGTGGCTATAATTGGCGTTATCAAACCCAAAATATCCTAGCGAAGTCGTAATTATATCTACACCAAAATAATCTGCTCTTTCGGCAGCTTCTACCCAAAGTGACTCTTCTACAGGATTCTCAGAGGCATCGTTTTCTGTAATAAACAAATAAAATGAAGCACTTGGAGCAGTTCCTACCAAAGCATTTTCTTTATAACCGCCAATTGTAGAAAGCACTTTTGTACCATGATCATCCCCGGCATAAAAATTATCATTTCTGTTTACAAAATCATATCCACCTAAAATTTGATTGTTAGTGATAAGATTCTGAAAAGGCTGAGCTGTGTTTACACCTGGAAAACCTGCATCTAAAACTGCAATTATCTTACCTGAACCGGTATAATTTTTTTGGTGTAAAACTTGTCCATTAAGCATCTGAATTTGATTTGCTGAATTTCCGTAAGCATAATCAATTGTAGTTTTGAGCTTATCATTTGTCTGGGCTATTTTATTCTCAGAAACTTTTTTACCCGTTGTGTTTAGAGTTTTATTAGCAAAAACTACTTTATTGACAAATGAAAGTGTTTTTAAAACCAAAATATCCGTTTGCGTACCTCGAATATGAAGTACATTCAGCCATTTAGATTGTGCCATTACAACAATTCCTGTAGCTGATTTTACCTGATTGATATAAGTTTGCTCCACAGGAACGTCAGTAAGATCTAACGAGATATTTTGATTGGTTCTTCGTTGCAAAGCACGTGCAGAAAGCATTTCAGACGGATTGTCTAAAAAGTGCTGTGCATTTGGTTTATCTTTAAAATATACCCAAGCGTCTTCTTGCGAAAACATCACAGTCGAAAAAACCAATAAAAGAAATGTATAGTAGTGCTTCATAGTTTACTTTTTTAGAAGGGAAACCCTTTGTAAAAAAGTATAAAGCTAAGAAATTACTCCCGAACCAACTAATTCATTATCGAAATACCAAGCCACAAACTGACCTTCTGTAATTGCAGATTGTGGTTCGTCAAAACTAACGTACATTCCGTCTTCAAATTGGTGTAAAGTTGCTTTTTGTATTGGTTGACGGTAACGAATTCTTGCCATAACTTCCATAGTTTCGCCCACTTTTAAAGCCAAATCTGTACGGATCCAGTGTACTTCAGATTTTTCGATAAATAAAGCTTTTTTAAATAAACCAGGATGCTGACTTGTTAAACCAGTGTAAATAGTATTGGTTTCAACATCAGTAGCAATGATAAATAACGGATCTGTTGTTCCGCCTACATTCAATCCTTTTCTTTGTCCAATGGTAAAATAATGAGCACCTTGATGCTTTCCAACTACTTTACCCATTGTTGGAAGATAATCTCGTTTTTTAGCTTCTAATTTCAGTTCTTCTTCTACTGATAAACCAGTTGGTTTTTCGATCGTATAGATAGGATCGTTTTTATCAATCTGAACAATTTTACCTTCTTTTGGCTGCAATTTTTGTTGCAGAAATTCCGGTAAACGAACTTTTCCGATGAAACATAACCCTTGAGAATCTTTCTTTTCAGCAGTTACCAAATCCATTACGGCAGCGATTTCGCGAACTTCCGGTTTTGTTAAAGCACCAATTGGAAATAATGATTTGGCCAATTGCTCTTGCGACAACTGACATAAAAAATACGATTGATCTTTATTATTATCAGCTCCGGCAATTAATTGGTAAACTGGTTTTCCATCAACTTCAATTTCATTTTTTTGACAATAATGTCCTGTTGCCACATAATCAGCCCCAAGACTTAAAGCAATTTTCATGAAAACATCAAATTTGATTTCGCGATTACAAAGTACGTCAGGATTTGGAGTTCTTCCTTTTTCGTATTCGTTGAACATATAATCAACTATTTTTTCTTTGTATTCTTCACTTAAATCGACAGTTTGAAACGGTATTCCGAGTTTTTCAGCTACTAATAAAGCATCATTACTATCCTCTAACCACGGACATTCATTAGAAATAGTAACAGAATCATCGTGCCAATTTTTCATAAAAAGCCCAATAACTTCGTATCCTTGTTGTTGCAATAAATAAGCAGCAACACTAGAATCTACTCCACCAGAAAGTCCAACAACTACACGTTTCATTCTAAATCGTTTATATTTTTACAAGGGTGCAAAGATAAGCCATATTTTAGATAATCGTAATAGTTTTAATTAGTTTATATAATGCTGTAGTAGATAAAACTTATTGCTTTTTTTAATTACTTTTAATTATCAATAAAAATGTCATGCAAAAATATATTTACAGTCTGGTTTTTCTATTCGTCATAACTGCTTTAAGTGCGCAAAGATTCACTTCATCATTACCTAATTATGAAGCGTATAAAGCATTTAGAGGCAAACCTTTATCTGATAAATTTTCGAATATTGAATCTGTAAAAGTTATTTATGATCTAAAAAAGCAAAAGATGTATTACTTCAATAGTAACTTAATTCATTTGCATTATGATTTTGTAACCGGTTATTTAGGTTATAGCCAGGATTTGGAAGTTTTTAATAATGAAAACTATAGCGATACTCCAAAAGACAGAGATTTTTTATTGGGAAATCTAAATCACATCAAAGGAACCGAAAAATGGATTTTTGAATTAGCTGCTTCAGATCACATGCCAATTGAATCAATTGAACGATTTTACAATTTAATCGTAAAATCGACTTTTATTGGTTCAAATCTAAAATTCTACCTAAATAATCCCACTCAAATGGAATGGTTTCAGCAAGGTAAATTCAAAATTCCTTGTATAAAATCTGATTATATTTTTAATGAAATTAAATATCAGGAAGTGGTTGCCGGAACAAATGTTGGTATTCTGAAACAATATAAAATCAAAGACTTAGAAACTATAAAACCGAATCCTGATGAAATTATTCTTTTGGACGGAACACCAGATATTTTACCTAATGTAAGAGGAATTATTGTAAATGAATTACAAACTCCGTTGAGTCATTTAGTGCTTTTAGGTAAAAATAGAAAAATCCCGATAATGGCGTACACAACGGCTTTACAGGATAATAATATCAAAAGATTACTTTCGAAAAAAGTAGAACTAAAAATCGAAATTGATACTTTTTACATCAAAGAAACCACTAAAAAAATTGAGCAAAAAGCTATTACCAAAAAGAAAAAATTAATCATTGATAATAGCATTACTGATTTAGTCGATTTAGCTGTAATTCCGAAAAAGGGAATAAATTACATTGGTGCTAAAGCTCAAAACATGGCTTATTTAATTGCTATTTCAAAAGAAATTTCATTTAAAACTCCTGAAAATGCTCACGCCATTCCGTTTTACTTTTACACAAAACACATTCAGAAAAAGTCAATTTCGCCACTAATTTCAGAGCTTTTAGAATACCCCAATAAAGATTCAACAGTTTGGATTCACAAACAATTGAAAAAGATTCGTGATGCAATTAAAAAAGAACCTGTAGATCCGGAATTAATTGCAAAACTGAACCAAACCTTTAAAAATGCTGCTTTCAAGAATTTTAGATTTAGATCATCGACTAATGCCGAAGATTTAGATGATTTTAATGGCGCTGGATTATATGATTCTAAAACCGGAATTCTCGGTGATAGCATAAAGACTTTTGAAAAAGCTATTAAACAAGTTTGGGCAAGCGTTTGGAATGAAGCTTCGTATAATGAAAGAGAGCTTTTTGGTATCGATCAGCATAATATTGCAATGGGAGTTCTAGTGCATCGCTCTTTTCCGGACGAACTGGCAAATGGTGTCGCAATAACCAAAAACATCTTTAGAGAAAATTTCTCTGGCATCACTGTTAATGTTCAAAAAGGAGAAAACTCTGTGGTAAAACCCGAAAAAGGAGAAATCTGCGAGCAATTTGTTGCTTATCATTTTAATTCAGGAACTGATGATACAGACTTTGATGTAGATTATACCTCAAACTCTAACTTAAACAATAACGAGCCCTTGTTAAGCCGAAAAGAAATGAGCAGGCTTTTTCTTGTCAGTTCTAAAATTGAAGAGAAAATGTATCGCTATTGGAAAAAAAACCGATACCATCCAGTTGATATAGAATTTAAGATTGTTGGAGCAAACAGAGATTTATACGTCAAACAAGTACGACCTTTTAATGAATAATCAATAGAAAACCTGAAGATCGATTTCGTTTGAAACGGTATTTATATTCACGATTTTAAAATCAAAATCATCAATATTTATTTTTTGCTGAATAGAATCTCGAATGTTTTTATTGTCTAAAGAAAAATTACTTTCTAAGGTTATTTTCATATCTACTATATTCAAATATTTAGAAGCTTTTTTATTGACTAAAACGGAGGCTATAATATAGAATCCGATGATAATAGATTGGAAAAACAAAAGCACTTCTATCTTTTCATACGGATACATAATATCTAAAATAGAAAGTGTGATTGTGGCAAAAAGAAAGATAATCGCATTAACTGTAAAAGACTGGGTTCTAAATCTTAAAATAGAGAAAATAGCAAATAACCCAAACCCAATTCCAACGCCAATCTCGATTTTTGTAAACAAATAACAAAGTGAGAAAGTACACAGACCAACAATAACCATCAGAGGATTTATGGTTTCATTATCTTTTCTGTTAGAGAAAAAATACAAAATCAAAATTGAGAAAAACAATAATAAAAATCTTCCAGAAAGCTCGTTTAAATCCATTTGGCTAAAGTATTAAGTCAATCAAATTTAGAAAAAAGTTTGCCACTAATTTTAGGATTTTTCACCAATTATCATTACTGGTTATTTTTCCAATTATAATCTTTTGACCAATTATAAAACTTATCAAGTTCAGCTTGATTTTTTTTATGCCATTTCACAACATCTTCACTATCTGAATCTACATATGCAATATAGGCAAAAGCTTCAATAAGTTTTTTATTTTTCATTTCAATGAAGTATGGCGCAAAAAATTTCCAATAAAAACCAAAATTATCCTTTTTAGTTTCTTCCAGTGATGCACAAATTACCTCAAACTTTCGGATAAAATTTTCAACTTCTGTTTTTTTAATATTTTTTTTATCATAATCTAAACCCGAAGCCATTGACAAAATTAAATCTACCTGAGAAAAATCATCCTCTTTCTTTACACCCGTTGAATCAGGAAGCATACTGGAATTAATATTTATCGTAATCGATTTTTCATCCGTTTGTTTAACTCCTTGCGTCAATATTTTTTTTAAATTTTCAAGATTCTTTTTGGATCTGGATGTTTGAGGTTCCACAATTAAAAATCTTGAAAAAGCTAAAATTGCAGGAATTCTATGATCGCCCATTTCCAAGAGTCCGATAGCATTTAAAGAACCTGCATGTTTTGGATTGATAAGCAATGCTCTTTGAAAACAAGAAATCGCCTCACTATACCTATTACTATTCGTATAACAGATCCCTTTATTAAATTGCAATTGATAATAATTAGGATATTTTTGGATACCTTCTTCATAAATCCTAAGTGCTTCATCAGTCTTCTTTAAATGATCTAATGAATTAGCATAACTAACATATATATTTTTCAGATCATCACTTGAATGACTTAAAATAGCAAGTTTACAAACGTTTATTGACTCATCATATTTACCCGCTGAATTCAATGACATTGCTTTTTCGGATAATGCCAATAAGTTATCTTTATCTATTTCTAAAGCTTTACTATACTTATCTATTGCACCAGTGTAATCTCCTTTATCATGAAGAATAACACCTTCATTTACAAGTTTTTCAGCATCAACTTTATTTTGAGCATACGCACCTGAGATCAATAAGAACAATAATAAGACTTTAACTTTCATAGATTTTTATATTTATCGTATAAACTTAGTATTTTTTAATTTAAAAAATAAGTTTACCAAAAAATCTATTCAGTTTTAGGTTTTGAATCGGCTTGGTAATTGCTTTTTGGATCGCTCATGTTTACCTCTTTTGTAAATTTACCTTTTAAGTAAAACTGCCATTTTCCGACTTTTTTTCCATTTAAAAATTTTCCTTTAGAAGCAATTACTCCTTCAGAATCATAAAAAATAGCATCACCATTATATTGGTCATTAGCATAAATAGTTTGTTCTAAAAGAGTTCCATTCTGTCCGTATTTTTTATAAATACCCTCTTTCACACCATTCTTATACGTCATTTCTTCGGCAACTTTACTGTTGGGGTAATAAACAGTTCTCGCGCCTTCTAACTTACCATTTTTGTAATTCTCAAGAGTCATAACCACTTTAGAAGATTTGTGATAATACTTCCACTCCCCTTCATTATTCTTTCCAACTACTTTACCTTCGCTTACTATATTTTTATTCTGATCGTAAAAAATATTATAAGCGCTTCCGTTGTTTGCACTAAAATCACGAGTAGCAACGACATCGCCTTTTTTGGTATCATCAAAATATTTAAATATACCAGTTTCTTTTCCGTGGCTAAAAGTTCCTTCATAACGAGGACGTTTAGAAATTTCGTAAGTTCCTTTCCAAACCCCGTCTTTTTTTCCGTTAGCGTCCAGCTTATTAAAATCCTGCGCCGAAACGGCTAAGGCGTTTAAGAAAAGTAATCCGATAATTATCTTTTTATAAATCATATTATATTCAATTTTAAACTTTAACGAAAATGCTTTTCATAAAGTATAATTTAGATATAAAAAAATCCCGATGACTCGAGATTTTTTTACTTTTTATTTCTTTTTACCTTTTGCAGCTTCTTGTTGCTCCATAACTTCCTGAAGACGTTGTTGAAACTTGCTTTGTTTTTTAGGCTCTTTTAATTTATTCTCTTGAATTTGAGCATGAATTTTATCTGTATCAACAATATAATTTTTGATTACAAACATAATTCCAATTGTAATTAAGTTTGAAATAAAGTTATACAAACTCAAACCTGCACCATAACTATTGAAGAAAATTAACATCATTAATGGCGAAACATAAATCATGATTTTCATCATTTTCGCCATATCCGGCATACCTTCTTGCTGAGGCGCAGCCATTTGCTGATCTCCAGAAGTCATTTTCATGTAGAAGAAAATCGCAATTGCTGCCATAATTGGGAACAAACTGATATGATCTCCATACAACGGAATGTGGAATGGTAATTTTACAACAGCATCAAAAGATGATAAATCGTCTGCCCAAAGGAAACCTTTTTGTCTTAACTCAAAAGCAGATGGGAAGAACTGGAATGATGCATACATAAACGGAAGCTGAATCAATGCCGGGATACATCCTGCCATTGGGTTTACTCCTGCTTTGTTGTACAACTTCATTGTCTCTTGTTGTTTCTTCATTGGGTCTTTTTTGAATTTTTCTCCCAACTCTGTAATCTCCGGACGTAAAACTTTCATTTTAGCCTGTGACAAGAAAGACTTATATGTAATTGGCGACATAGCCAATTTGATAATAATTGTAAAAATGATAATCGCAATTCCTAATGACAATCCAATAGTAGAACTCAAGAATCCGAATAACGGAATGAAAATCCATTTGTTAATCCATCCGAAAATTCCCCAACCTAATGGAATAATTTTTTCGAAGTTTTTATCGTATGCTTTTAAAGTTTTATAATCAGCTGGTCCAAAATACCAACTCATTTTATAATCTACCTCTCCATTAGAAAAAGCTAAAGGAACAGTTGCTTTAAATTGTTTAATATAAGTGGTATCAATATTTTCATCTTTCACTAAATCGTCAGATTGTAATTTAGATCTTTCAAATGGTTTATCAGTTGATAAAATAGTGGTGAAAAAGTGTTGTTTAAAAGCTACATAACTCACTTTTGCAGGAGTATCTTCTTTTCCTACACCATGACTTACTGAACTGTATTTTTCATCACCATATTCATATTCAATTTGAGCAAAACGTTTTTCGATAGAAACACTTTTTTCATTTCTGTTCGTTTTCAAATCCCAAACTAAATCTAATGGCTTAGATGAATTTAAAACTTTATTCAATCCTTGAGAACGAATATCAAAACCAACTAAATAATCGTTTGGTTTCAATACATATTTGTATTCTAAGAATTCGTTAGCACCAGCTTTCAAACGCATTGTCAAAATTTGGTCTGCACCATTTTTTGTCAAAGTTGGTTCAAAAAATAAATCTTTAGAATTTAAAGTTCTGTTATCTGTAGTTTGTAATTGAATGTTTAGATTCGCATTATTATCTTTAATCAATTCAACTAATTGCCCAGAATTTTTCTCAAATCTTTTGAATTCTTTCAACTTAGCTTCAACTATATAACCACCTTTATTAGCGATTTTAAGTATCATCTTTTCGTTTTCGATAGTTGTGAAAGCTTCTTTTGCAGAAGGAAGTGTCGCTGAATAAGCAAAACCACCTAATGTTTTTTGCAATTGTGCCAATTGAACTGTATCGCCAGGAGTTGTAGCTGCAGCAATTGGTAAAACAGCTGTTTTAGTTTTATCCGCTTTAGCTTGTGCTTCTTGTTTAGCAACTAATTCTTTTTTAGCTTTTTCAGCAGCAATCTCTTTATCAGAAGGCTGATTTTGGTACATAATCCAAATCAAAATTCCAAATATCAATACAAAACCAATGATTGAATTAAGATCAAATTTTTTTTCTTCCATTATAATTTAAAAAAGTTATTCATTAAAGACTATTAGTAATGAGTTTGACTCAAAAGTTACATCCTTTAGAATATTAATTATTATTTTTTGTGCGCATTTACTGCAGCAGCCACAAAGTTTACAAAAATTGGATGTGGGTTTGCCACTGTACTTTTGTATTCAGGGTGGTATTGAACACCAATGAAAAACGGGTGATTTTCAAGCTCTACGATTTCTACTAAACCTGTATCAGGATTTACTCCAGAAGCTTTTAAACCTGCTTTTTGTAATTCATCAGCATATTTATTGTTGTACTCATAACGGTGACGGTGACGCTCTGAGATCGTTTTTTGACCGTAAATTTTATACGCTAAAGTGTTTGGTTTAATATCACATTTCCAAGCACCAAGACGCATTGTTCCACCTTTATCAGTAATTGTTTTTTGCTCTTCCATCAAATTCACAACCGGATGAGACGTTTTATCATTCATCTCAGTAGAATTCGCATCAGTATAACCTAAAATATTTCTTGAATATTCAATAACAGACATTTGCATTCCTAAACAAATTCCGAAGAATGGAATATTGTTTTCACGTGCATAACGAACTGCTTCAATTTTTCCTTCAATACCTCTTTCTCCAAAACCAGGAGCTACTAAAACTCCATCCAGACCACTTAATTTCTCAGCAATATTATCAATATTAATATGCTCTGAATGAATAGAAATTACATTTACTTTGGTTTCGTTTGCAGCACCTGCATGAATGAACGCCTCTAAAATAGATTTGTAACAATCCTGCATTTCTACATATTTTCCAATCAAACCAATATTTACAGTATGTTTTGGATTTTTTAATCTGCGTAAGAAAGTATTCCAGTTCTTTAAATCCGGAGATGCTTTTTTAGGTAAATCTAATTTTTTCAAAGCCACAACATCTAATCCTTCTTCAAGCATTAAATTTGGAACTTCGTATATTGTTGAAGCATCAATTGACTGAATAACTGCTTCTTTTTTAACATTGCAAAACAAAGCAAGTTTTTGACGTAATTCCTGAGACAATTCGTGCTCAGTTCTACAAACCAAAATATCTGCTTTGATACCGCTTTCCATCAAAGTTTTTACCGAGTGCTGTGTTGGTTTTGTTTTTAACTCACCCGCAGCAGCCAAATAAGGAACTAATGTTAAATGAATAACGATTCCGTTATTTTCACCTAATTCCCAAACTAATTGACGAACAGACTCTATATAAGGTAATGATTCAATATCACCAACAGTTCCACCAATTTCAGTAATAACAATATCATAATCACCAGATTTACCCAGCAATTGCATTCTGTCTTTGATTTCGTTTGTAATATGAGGAACAACCTGAACTGTTTTGCCTAAAAACTCTCCTCTTCTTTCTTTTTCAATAACCGAAAGATAAACTCTTCCTGTAGTAACGTTATTTGCCTGAGAAGTAGGAACATTCAGGAAACGCTCGTAGTGACCTAAATCTAAATCTGTTTCAGCACCATCATCTGTTACATAACATTCTCCGTGCTCATACGGATTTAACGTACCTGGATCTACATTTATGTACGGATCAAATTTTTGAATAGTTGTACGGTATCCTCTTCCTTGTAACAATTTTGCTAAAGATGCCGCGATAATTCCTTTTCCTAATGAAGAAGTCACACCGCCTGTAACAAAAATATATTTTGTTTGATTCATTCTGTTGTTGTTTGTATTGTAGTTGTGTAAAAAACTTGGCAAAAGTACAAATTTAATTAGATAATTTATCAATTAGAGAATGAGATAATTTGCAAATTTTTAATTAGATCGATTACTTGGTTTTGTAATCGATAATTTTAAGCTTTTATTAGGATTATTTTTGAAGAATACTCTTATTACTGAATATAAAATAATCTTTCAAATATCGTTTAGTAAAAGGACAAATGCAAAAACAAGGAGATTATTTGGTATCAATAACTAATATCAATTCTTATAGAGGTAAGTTTTAACCAAAAAAAAATATTATAATTTTAAAACATCGACTTGTACACATTTACGAATTCAGGCTGGAATTCTGTGGTGTCAATTTGTTTTTAAAAATTATAATATTTTTATGTTTCAAATATTAGAATTTCAAAATATTGACTTGTACACATTAATAAATTCAGTCTTGAATTCTGTGGTATCAATTAGTTTTTAAAAATTGTAATATTTTTATATATCAAACTTAAATAAAAAAAACGATATCGCCAAAGATTTTTCTTACTATTTTTAATTTGGTTTTGGATATTGTTTTTTAATGTTCCGAATTAATTCTTCCAGTCCGTTTAATTTTAATTCGTAAACAAGCGCTAATTGCTGCCCTAATTCCCCTTTTGGAAAGCCTTTATTGTGATACCAAACGACATAATATTCTGGTAAATCGATTAAAAACCATCCTTCGTATTTTCCGAAAGGCATTTTGGTATGAGCTAATTTTATGAGAAGTTTTTTGTCTGGTTCCATTTTTTTTTAAAGAAGAAAGAAGCAAGAGAAAAGAATATAGATTGATTCTTTTTTCTTGCTTCTTGTTGATGCAAAGCTATTCTTATTTTTTATTTTTTTGCTAAAGATTAAAAAAAATCGCCACAAATTCACGAATTAGTTTTAAATATAATTCGTGAATTCGTGGCGAATATTTTCAAATGCTAAATAATCTTAGTGACTTAGCAACTAAGAATCTTAGTAGCTTTTTAGTAGTGCCATCTTACGAAAGCTTCCATCGCAGCATACGTTGCCAAACCTAATTGTTGATACAAAGCAGCCGTTTCAGCATTTCTGTCTTCGGCTCTTTGCCAAAATTCTCTGGCATCGGTTCCTTGAAAAACAACTCCGTCTTTTTGAGATTGGTGTTTAAAGATTCCGTGACGTTTAGCCAAAACCTGATCCGGGCTCATTGGTACAGCCATTTCGACTTCATCAATTCCCCATTCCTGCCAAGCCCCGCGGTACAACCATAACCAACAATCATCCATAAATGATTTAGGTTTTAAAGCTTTTACAGCTTCAAAAATAGCATCCAGACAAACTTTATGCGTTCCGTGTGGATCTGCTAAATCTCCTGCAGCGTAGATTTGGTGTGGTTTAATTTTTTCAATTAAATCCATCGTCAACTGAATATCTTCTTTTCCGATTGGCTTTTTCTCGATAGTTCCCGTTTCATAGAAAGGTAATTCCATAAAATGAATCTGATCGTCTGTTAAACCAACAAAGTGACTTGTTGCTCTCGCCTCTCCTTTTCTGATTAATCCTTTAATGTAACGCACTTCAGGAATATCAATTTCGCTGTTCTTTTTATTAATTAAAAAAGTAGCTGCTTTTTGGTAGATGTTATCTGCTTCAGCACTTTTGATTCCGAATTTCTCGTTGTAATCAATTACGAATCTTGCAAAACGCAATGCTTCATCATCCGCTACAGCGATATTTCCAGAAGTTTGGTATGCTACATGCACTTCATGTCCTTGCTCTTGCAAACGCATGAAAGTCCCTCCCATACTAATGATATCATCATCAGGGTGCGGGCTAAAAATCAACACACGTTTTCTTGCCGGCTCTGCTCTTTCCGGACGATTTGTATCATCTGAATTTGGTTTTCCACCTGGCCAACCTGTAATTGTATTTTGCAATTTATTGAATATTTTAATATTGATATCGTAAGCCGGACCAGAATCTGCCAATAAATCGCTCATTCCGTGTTCGATATAATCTGCATCTGTAAGCATTAAAATTGGTTTTTTAAGCTGAAGTGCCAATCCTAAAACCGCTTTACGGGTTAATTTATCTGTCCAGATTACTTTTTCTACCAACCAAGGTTTGTTGATTCTGGTTAGTTTTGAAGAAGCTTCTTTATCTAAAATAAAAACAGCATTATTATGCTCTTGCAAAAATGAAGCAGGTACGCGATTTGTAACTTCGTCTTCTACAGATTTTTTTACAATATTTGCTTTTCCTTCTCCCCAAGCCATTAAAATAACTTGTTTTGCTTCCATAATTTTCTTTACTCCAAGCGTGATTGCTGTTCTTGGTGTATTGCTTAAACCGAAGAAATCTTTACTTGCCGCAACTCTCGTAATGTGATCTAAAGCTACTAAACGAGTTTTAGAGTTTTGTAACGATCCAGACTCATTAAAACCAATATGTCCGTTACCACCAATTCCAAGAATTTGAAGATCAATTCCGCCTAAAGCTTCGATTTTAGCTTCATAATCGTGGCAATAATCTGCAATTTGTTCTTTTGTTAAAAGTCCGTCGGGAACATGAGCGTTTTCAGGTAAAATATCGACATGATCAAACAGTAATTCTTTCATAAAACGAACATAACTGTTGATAGAATTTGGTTCCATTGGATAATATTCATCCAAATTAAAACTAATTACGTTCTTAAAACTTAAACCTTCTTCTTTATGCAAACGTACTAATTCTGCATATAATCCTTTTGGAGAAGAACCGGTTGCTAAACCTAAAATACAAGGCTTGTTTTCTTTTTGTTTGGATTGAATTAAAGCTGCAATTTCCTGAGCAACCGCTTTTGAAGCATCATTTGAATTTTCAAAAACAACTGTATTGATGTTTTCGAATCGTTTCTCGAACCCCGTTGCTTTGTCGATTTTACTTTTTAACATGGTATAGTCTTTTTTTTAATTTCTCTAGTTAAATTTTCCAACTTCGGTATTTATGACCTTTTACAGCATAAAAAAGAATCATTAAATAAGATGGCAACAACATTAAATACGCAATCTGATTTCCGCTTTTTGAAATTGCTGCGGTTCCGTTTGCAATATTTGATGCGTTAATATTTTCTGTGATCATTCCGTAAAACAAAGGAAAAATAGCTCCTCCAATGATTCCCATGATCAAAATTGCGCTTGCAATTTTAGTATATCCTCCTAAATCTTCTAATGCCATTGGCCAAATTGCGGGCCAACAAAGTGCATTTGCCAAACCAAGTAATGCTACTAAAAGCAATACAACTGGCAAGTTTGGAATTCCAGGCAACTGAATCATTATTTTTGGCGAAATCAAAACTATTGCCAATACTAAAATTAAACCCAAAACTCCTGACGCTTTCAAGGCTGTAACTTGCGAAACATATTTAGGTATTAATGTGATTCCTAATATATACCCCACAACCATTGCTGACATTGTGAAAGAGGTTAATTTTAAATAAAAATTCCCTTCTGTTCCATATACTCCAAGTTCTTTTCCGAAACCTCCAATTGAATCTCCGGCTAAAACTTCGGCAGCCAAATACAACATTAAAGTAATTACACCTAAAACCAATTGCGGACGTCTGAATGCGTTTCTGATTTGCTTAAAAATACTCAAATGCGTTACATTTCCGTCTTCATCCAAATCGATTTCAGGAAGCGGCGACAGCTTTACCATCAACGCCAAAACCATAATAATCAATCCCATATAAAGATATGGTCTTTGCAATTGTAATGCAAGTGAATTTAGAGCGTTTGTTTTTGAAACTGAATCCAGCAACGCAATTTTATCTGCTGTAAACTCCTGCATATTAGACAAAACCAAAGCTGTCAATATCAGTGGCGCTACAAATCCGGCTAATTTATTGGCAATTCCTAAAACACTAATTCTCGCAGCAGCACTTTCTCTTGGACCAATAACAACTACATAAGGATTCGAGGCTGTCTGCAAAATTGCCAAACCAGTTCCCATTACAAATAAAGCAATCAAAAATAATAAAAAAGTTCTACTTTCGGCTGCTGGATAGAACATAAATGCTCCGGCTGCAATGATTAATAATCCTAATGAAATACCATTTTTATACCCTACTTTTTCAATTACCCAAGATGATGGAACTGCCATTACAAAATAGGCAATATAAAAAGCAAAAGTTACAAAATAAGCCTGAGAAGAGGTCAACTCACACGCCAATTGAAAAAATGGAATTAATGGTCCGTTTAACCAGGTTACAAAACCCAGAATAAAAAATAATGCAGTTAAGATTATCATCGGAATAATAGTACTCCTCTTGTCTATATGTAATGCACTTTCAATGTTTGACATAATACTTTTGGTTGATTGTTAATAGATTAGTGGTTTTCTCAATCTAAAATAGCATCAACTTTTTTGCAAATATATCGCAATTAAAACACAGATTAATGCATTTTTTTTGCAATTTCAAAACAAAAATAGTCTAATAAGTTATACTTATCCGTAAATTAGATATCAATTTTTTGTTAATTTTTTTTAGTTGTCCCAGTCCAAAACGGGATAATATTTCTTTAAATACTCTTTTACATCTGCAATATCTTCTTTTGCAGTTAGATCCGGAACGTGTTCTGAAAACGGAATTCCCAAGGTTGTCTTTGGATTTTCTTTTACCGAATTTAATAGTACTGTTGGCAATTCTTTTTCATCTCTTTCAGGATGAACCGGGCAATTTTTAAGATGTGTATATAAAGTGCTTCCGTTAAATTTAAAAGCATTCATACTCACTCTTATTTTCTCTTCAACATCTTTATAATCGTTTAAAACATCTGCCGAAGGTTTTTCTAAAATGTCTAATAACTGATTGTTTTTATCCAATTTGGCAATAGCAAAACGCGAAATTCTTTCAGAAGGGAATTCCAATGCGTCACGATCATAAGCAATAAAAGCATTTGAGCTTTTGGTTTCTCTAAGTGCCAGTAAGGCTTCCGCCGAATATAAATTATCGCTGTTACAAACAGAATATTGCTGAAAATTTAACTCTGGAAATTGTTCTACGGCCTGAAACAAAGCATCAGCAGTACCAAATGGTTTTACCCTACCTTCGGGAATATATTGTACGGCAAATGAAATAGTAAGTCCGTGAAAATCATTATTGACATTCTGGCTTCCGTAAAACTCTTTAAACAACTCCCCTTGTTCACCAATAATAATGTAGATGTTTTTATATCCCGCTTTTTTAGCATTCAGTAAAAGATAATCTAATAAAGGTCTTCCGCTTGCGCCAACACCTATTAAACCTTTACTTCTTTCATTTGCCTGAGCAATTTCTTCAGGAGATAAATTATCTAAAACTGCTTCTTTTTTCATGCGGGAAGATGCTCCACCCGCAAGAATAACTAAATTGTTGTGCATACTTATTTTTTAAATTTCAATATTTTCAATAACTCTAACGCCCGGATCTACAGATACAGCATAAGCTTCCTGAGCTCCTGCTTTTAAAATAGCTTCGATTACCAAATCTTCTTTTTTGGGATCTGCAATGACAACAATACTTCCGCCGCCGCCTGAGCCTACAATTTTAGCTCCGTAAGCACCAGCTCGCAAAGCCGCATTGATCATATCATCAATTCGTGGAACTGTAATTTTTAATAAATCACGCAAAACTTCGTGATGCAGATTCATTAATTCGCCTATTTTTTTAAGATCTAAAACTGGTTTTTCGAACTCTTTTAAAGCTTCTTTGGTATAGTGATAATTTTTTAAAGCGGCTTCAAAAAACGGAATCAATCGGTCTGGCAAGCAGTTTCTATAACGATCTATATCTTCTATTTTAGAAGAATGTAAATCAAAATCAGGGAAATTTTGCTTGACAATTCCAATAGACATTAAAGCATTTCCTTTTACCTCACCAAGCAATCCAATGGTTTCTTTTGGAACTCCGGAAACTCCTGTAATTAAACCTTTTAATTCTGTTCCGATAATTTTGTATGAGAAAGGATCTTTTGTATTTATATAAACAATATTTCCAGCTCCAATACTAAAATGGTCCATCATTCCGCCTGGTTCTCCGTGTTCTAAAACCTCAGATTCGTACCCAATTTTCGAAATAAATTCTGGTGTTACTTCATGATCAACTCCAAAAGCGGTAATTAAAAACCGAATCCACGCCATTAATAACGCCGATGAACTTGATGTTCCAGAATTAATTGGAATATCTCCGGTAATTGTGATATTGTAACCTCCATTTGGTACACAACCATATCTGCGTAGTACACGCAATGAAGAGGCAAAATAATCTCTTGGCTCTAATTTATCGAAAGTTGCATCAATATCAATGATACGAATTTCGTCAATATCAATCATATTCAGAACAAATGTATTGGTTTCGTTTTGTTCGGCAGTTAGTTTAATATCTCGATCAATTGCACAGGCTATAACCGGCAATCCTAAATAATCTTGATGATCTCCAAAGAGACATGTTCGACCTGGGGCTAATGAAGTAATTTTTTTCACTTGAAATTTATATAATAAAACACTGTAAAACAATAAATTACAATGTAAATTGATTAAAGATTTATTTTAGTTTTCTGGTTTTAATTCTACGAAACTATAGATTATATTTTTATAAAACAAGAAAAAAACAAAAAATGTGCTCGAACACACTAAATAAATGTTCTCGAGCACACTAAATAATTATTAAAGGATTTTTAAAATAATTAAATCAAAGTTTCTATATTTGCTTATATGGATAAAAAGTACACAATTAAGGATATAGCAAAAATGGCTGGAGTTTCTAAAGGAACTGTTGACCGCGTTTTGCACAATAGAGGAAAAGTATCTCCGGCAGCTTTAGATAAAATAAACGAAGTTCTGAACGTTATCGACTATCAGCCGAACTTAATTGCCCGAAATTTAAAAAACACAAAAATTTACAGAATTTGTGTTTTACTTCCGGATCCGGAAATTGACTCTTACTGGCTTCCTTGTGTAAACGGAATTCAGGAAGCAATAACGGAGTTTAAAGCTTATAGTGTGGTTATTGAAACGCATTATTTTAATCCGGAAAGCACTAAATCATTTTTAAATGCAAACGAAAACATTATCAAGAAATCTCCTGACGCTGTTTTGCTTGCTCCATTTTTCTATAAAGAAACACTCGAAGTATTAAAACAATACGACGAATTGAATATTATAGTGAATACTTTTAACAATCAAATCGAAGGTAAATCCATCAAAAGTTTTGTTGGACAGGATTTGTATAAAAGTGGTCGCGTGGCTGCGAGTTTAATGAACCTGATTTTAAGCGATGGTCAAATTGCAATTATACATATTGACGAAAGCCTTAAAAATGCTGTTCACATGCAGGAAAAGGAAAAAGGCTTCAGAAGTTACTTTAACGAAAAAAACACCTCTGCCTTTTCACTGACAACTCTAAAATTAAAACATCCAAATGTTGAAACTAAGTTTTCGGCTTTTCTGGAGGAGAACCCAAACTTGAAAGGAATTTTCATTACAACTTCAAAAGCCTATCAAATTGCTTCTATCCTATCTTCTTTAAAAGATAAAAAGATTGCGATTATTGGTTACGATTTGGTCGAGAAGAATGTAAACTTCTTAAACCAGGGATTGGTTCATTTTTTAATTCACCAAAATCAAAAAAGACAAGCTTATCTTGGCGTAAGTACTTTAGTTGAGCATTTTTTATTCCGCAAAGATATTCCGGAAACAATTTTACTTCCTATTGATATTATTAATGTGGAGAATGCTTCATTTTACATTTCTTAGTTTGGTTTGCCACGAAGGCACAAAGACGCTAAGTTTATAAATGGCCCGCGGATTTTGCGGATTGAACGAGTTTTCGCAGATTTATTTTTTACCTGTGTGATAAAAGCTTGCTCGCAGATTTAGCAGATTTACACAGATTTTTTATTAAATTTTGTACAAAAAAACCAGCGAAAACTCGTTCAATCCGCAAAATCCGCGGGCAAAACCTTTGTTCCTTTGCTACTCTGTACCTTTGCTCCTTTCCCAAAAACCTATTTCATTAAAATAAATTTCCCGAAAGAAGAAGCGATGTGAAAATTAGGCGTATCGGTATTTGGATTTACCCACGAAATCCAGATTGCGTCGTATTGCAGATTTTCGACCAGAGAAAATTTTGCTCTAAAAACTCCCGCTTCGATTGTATTATTCTGAATTAAATTTAAATCATCTAAGGACTGAATACTAATTCGGCCTTCAACTGTAAATGAAGTTTTATCTTTTGAAGCTTTTACTTCTATATCCTTTTTAGGCCATTTCCAGTTAAAATCGAAATCTTTATTTGGTCGTGCTTCAAAATCCATTATTCTGGCTGCAGTGTCCATTTCAAGGCAATAATAAGGGTTTAAGGAATCGTTTGCACGAAAGAAAAGCTCTACTCTATCAGAGTTTCCAATACTGTCAAAACTATCGTCTTTTCTATCGATATAAATAGCGGTATCAAAAACCCTGAAATTAAAAAAGAGATTCTCAAGATCCCAAAGTGCTCTGAATTCTATTTTAGAAAAAGAATCATTTTTCCAGGGTGAAGAAAAATCAGTTAAACAATTTGCTTTTTCCCACAAAGCCAAATCTAAAATTTCAGCCGAACTTTTCTGATTTTTATATATTAAAACTACTTGATATTCTTTCACAATTTTGACTCTTAAATTTTGTTAATTTTTTATTTTTCTAAAAATTGAAAATACCCTAAAATGCGGCACACGTTTTTGATGTTTTTCAGAAGGACTAATATAGTTTAAAAGTTCATAAAAAAGCAGTTACTTTTTTAATAAAATAAAATCAGTTAAAATCAATTTTTCTGTTAAATAAATCCATAAGAAAAGCCTGTTTAATTATTATAAATTAGATCTCTAGATTACGAAATTCACAAGATTTCACAAAAACTATATTTATAATTCATATAAATAACAATTTGACCTAAAATAACCTCAAATATAGAGGAGCTATTATTCCCAAAACATTTTATAGTAATCACATCATTTTATGTCAAAAAAAACGTTTTGCATAATTTTATGTGCTCGAGAACATAAATTTTGTGTGTTCGAGCACATTTTTTGTGTTTTTTCTTGTTTTATAAAAATATAATCTATAGTTTCGTCAAGTATTAATCTTAAAACTAAGTTAATTAAGAAAAAAATTAAGCGTTTTTGGCCATCAAAAATGGAAGAAAAGTCGGCAAAACAGCCTTCAATTAAAGCAAAAATGAAACGACTGTTTTAAAAAGAAAATAACTCCATTTAAAACCAAATAAAAAGAGACAGTAAATTTTTCAGATCAAAAAAGAAATCTAAAACCTACAAACAAGAAAAAACAAATTAATCATTAACCAAAACCAATTTTAGTATGAAATTATTAACCCAAAAAAAGCCAAGGGATTTTCGGATTAAAAATGTATCCAATAAAGAAATTAAACTCACGATTCTTTCCTTATTAGCTTTAACGTTTCAGGCTTCAGCAGCTTCATCGATAAATACATCAACAAAAAACAACGTTGTGCTGTTTTTTGAAAAAACGGTAAAAGGTAAAGTAACGGATCAAAACGGACTTCCATTACCAGGTGCAAACATAGTAGTGAAAGGAACAACTAAAGGTGTTCAGACTGATGTTGACGGAAGTTTTGCAATTACAGTTCCTGATAATGCGACCAAACTTATTATAACTTATATTGGTATGGAAGATCAGGAAGTAACAATAGGAAGTGCTCCACTAAAAATTGTCATGAAAGAGGCAGGACAAAAATTAGAGGAAATTGTAATTGGATACGGAAAAGCCAAGAAAAAAGATCTTACCGGTTCTGTAAGTTCTGTTGGAAAAGACAATTTGAACTTAGGTGGAACCGTTTCGAATGTTGGACAAGCGCTACAAGGACGTGCATCAGGAGTTCAGGTACAACAAAATAGTTATGCACCTGGAACCAGCCCAACTATAGTTATTAGAGGAGGAAACTCAATTACTACCTCAAATGCTCCATTGTATGTAGTCGACGGATTTATTACAAGCACCGGAGCATCTATTAGCCCAAATGATATCGAAAGCATCCAGATTCTTAAAGATGCCGCTTCAACAGCAATTTATGGTTCAAGAGGAGGAAATGGAGTTATTATGATTACTACCAAAAAAGGTAAATCAGGTAAAATGCAGATTGAAGGTGAAATTTCAGACGGTTTTCAAAACATTATTCAGGAACCATCATTGTTAAATGGGCAACAATATGCCTCTATTCAAAATGCGATCGCTGCTGAAAATGGCAGACCGGCAGTTTTTCCAGCAAGTTTCCCAATTGCTAATACCAATTGGTTTGATGCTGCCACTCGTCCGGGTGAAGTATTAAACAGAACGCTTACTTTTAGCGGAAGCGATAAAACATCTAAATTTTTCTTATCCGGGAATTATCTAAAACAAACCGGAGCAATAGAAAATACTGATTTCACACGATATACTGTTCGTATTGGAGCTGAGAAAAAATTTAGTGACAAAGTAACGGTAGGAACCAATGTATATGGTGCTGCAAGCGAAGGTCACAACAGTGATTTTGGTGACAATATTTTATCTCCAATGTTTTCTATCCAGACAGCACCACCGGCAATTCCTATTTATAATGCTGACGGTTCGTACTACAAATATCAAGGAAAAGATAACGCTTTGGCACTTTTACTGGAACCAACAGATCATACCATCAACAGGTTAGTCAATGGAAACATGTTTTTGGATTATGAAATCATCAAAGGTTTAACATACCATTTTGGCGCTGGTGCAGAATGGCAAGAAAACATTCAGGGCAAATATACTCCGCGAACTCTTGTTGCGGGAGCAGCACTAAACGGTACTGGATCTGAGGAAAACAAAACTTATTTTAGATGGACTACAGAACAATATTTAACTTATAAGTTCAATATTAAAGAACAGCATTCTTTTACAGCAATGGTTGGAACATCAAACCAAAAAGATACTTACGAAAGAATGAAAGCATCTGGTTCTGGTTTTGCGAATGATATACTAACGTATTACAATCTTGAAAGTGCTTCTGTTTATTTAAAGCCTGAAACTCAAAAACAAGAAACAAAACTTACTTCGTATTTTGGAAGGTTAAGCTATTCTTTTGACGATAAATATTTAGCTTCATTTACAATTAGACGTGACGGTTCTTCTCGTTTTGGTCCAAATAACAAATACGGTACATTTCCATCTGGAGCAGTTGCGTGGAGAATCTCAAAAGAGGCATTTATGCAAAATCTAGAGGCTCTTTCAGAACTAAAACTAAGAGTAAGTTATGGTATTACAGGAAGTGATGGAATATTAGATTATTTATATTTTGCTAATCTTGCTCCTTGGAATGTCACTATTGCTGATGGCTCTTTTGTAGGCGGTAATGAACCAAAAAATTTATCGAATCCTGATTTAAAATGGGAACAACAAGCTCAAACCAACATTGGTTTAGATATGGGGTTCTTTAACGACAGACTTACTGCTACAATTGATGTTTACAAGAAAAGAACGACAGATGCACTTTTGGATGTACCTGTTGGAGGATGGTGGGGATTCAATACCCAAACACTTAACTCCGGTACAGTTGATAATAAAGGAATCGAATTGGGTATAAGCAGTGAAAATTTCAAAACTGATAAATTCTACTGGAGAACATCTTTAAATGTTGCGTACAATAAACAAGAGGTTGTTGCACTTGCAGATAATGTTAAAATAATCAGTGTTAATACTTCTAACCCAAGTGGTACTGTTTCTGGTCGTGAATTTACAAGATTGGAACCTGGAAAAGAAATGGGATTATTATACGGATTTAAATATGCCGGAGTATTAAAAACAGGAGAAACTTATGCTCCACAGCCATTATCTAAACCCGGAGATCCTAAATATGAAGATTTAGATGGTGACGGTGCGATTACAGCTAAGGACAGAACTTATTTAGGAAATTCAACTCCACATTATCTTGTTGGTTTTAATAATGATTTTAGATTTGGAAATTTTGATGTGAACGTCTTTTTCCAAGGCGCTCTTGACTACTCTGTTTACAATATGACTAAGATGGTTGGAGAATCAAGCACTAGTACAGATGCCTTGAATCGTTGGGTTGCCGGTACAAATGAAAATACCGATATTCCAAGAGATGGTTATTACAAAAGTTCATACGGAAGTTACGTAAATTCAAAATTTGTTGAAGATGCTTCTTATTTGCGTCTTAAAAACTTATCGATTGGATATTCTATTCCGGAAAGTCTTTTAAAACCAACCAAATTTATTGACAGCATAAGATTATACGCTATAGGCCAAAATCTATTGACTATTACAAATTATTCCGGAAATGATCCTGAAATAAATGGCCACACAGCCAATGCCAGAGCACAAAACCTTGGCGGAGGAATTGATTTCAACTCTTTCCCGGCTTCGAGAACGTTTATATTAGGAATTAAAATAGCAATTCATTAATAGCTTTTTCAATAACATTAAATTTATCAAAATGAAAAAATATACAATATTATTGCTTTTACTTGCTGCAGGTTTACAATATTCCTGCAACGAGGATCTGGATCCTACAGTATACAGCAATTTAAACACTTCAAATGGATATCAAACTAAATCAGATGCTATTGCTGCCGTTAACTCTATTTATGGCAGATTAAAAGGACCTTCTGTAGGAGATAACTTTTCGTACTGGGCAACCCGACATTTTGCACTAACAGATATTGCAACAGATTTAGGTCACTGCCAATACGGTGGAGATCCGGGACAATTGTCTTTAGGGACATGGAGTTCTACAAATGGTTTACTTCTTGAAGACTGGAATGCGATGTATAAATTAATTTCCAATGCTAATAATGCCATTTATTATATAGGAAAAATGTCTTCAATTTCAGAAGTTGAAAAAGCACAGTTTATTGCTGAAGCCAAATTTTTAAGAGCATCTGCTTATATGGATTTAACAGACTCTTGGGGTCCGGTTATTTTAATGACCGAAGACAACATAGCAAATCCAAATTATCTGGAACAAACACCAGCAACATCTGTAGAAAAAATTGATGAATTTATTATCAAAGACCTTACAGAAATCGCTACTATTCTACCTGTTAATTATAAAGAAAATATAATCTACGGATCTAATGATGTAGGTCGTGCTACAAAAGGTGCAGCACTTACTTTATTAGCAAAATTATATTTGCGCAGCCACGACTGGCAAAAAGTAGTGACGTTTACACAACAAGTAATGAGTCTTGGCGAATACAGCCTTTATCCTTCATATTTAGGTTTATTTAAAGAAAGTAACAAATGGTGCAGTGAAAATATTTTCTCTTCATTGAGTGATGCTAACACTAACGGAACTGAATTATTGAACCACTTTGGGCCAATTGATCATCCTGTTGTTCAAAACAGATGGCAATATTATACGGTTAACTGGGATTTCTACAATACTTTTGGTGATGAAGATGATAGAAAAAAATGTTTCTTTCCAGAGTTCATGGGCGTTGATGACCTATTGCACAAACAAGCACCTTCATTGGGTGCTGAACCGCCAGCTGGAGAATTTTACATGCCGGATGTATCGACCAGAAAATATGCTGATGATGAAACTACAACTTATTACGATGGTCACAGTGTAAACATCCTTCGTTATGCTGATGTATTATTAAGCAGAGCTGAGGCAATAAACGAAATTAGTGGTCCAACCATCGAAGCTATCGACCTTATCAATCAGGTTAAAGCAAGATCGCACGCTAAACTATTGGTTTTAGGCGATTACAATCAAACCTCATTAAGAGATGCTATTTTGCAAGAAAGAGGATGGGAACTTTTCTACGAAGGAAAACGCCGTGCCGATTTAATCAGAATGAACAAATATGATGTTCTTGTAAATGCTTACCATCTTAGAGTTGGAGAATCGGCACTAGTTAAGATGCCACAAAACAAATATTACACTTATCCACAAAGTCAGGTTGATCTTAATCCTAGTTTAAGTAACTCCGACAGACAATAAGTAAAACATAATCAAGAATAGACAGTTAAAATGGTCTGTCTATTCTTGATTTTTTAAACAAAAGAAGTACTTTTCTGTTTCACTAAAGAAACCTTTCAGATGATCAAAAAATTAGTATTAAAATGGAGTTTTATTTTGGCACTTCTTGCACTGGCAAGTTGTTCTCAAAATCAGGGTAATATTATCTCAACTATCAACATTGGGACTCATAGCAACAACGAATTGAAGATTCAGATCGATGTTACTACGAAGGACGATGCTCAGGTATACGCAGAATATTGGTCTGATAAAAAAGGAATAAAAAGCAAAATAACGTCTCCAATTTCAAAAAAAGGTCTCAAACACTCATTAGTACTTTGCAATATTACTCCCGAAACCAACTATAGTTATCAATTAGTTACGGTTCAGGGAGAAAACAAAAACACAAGTAAACTGTATACTTTCAAATCCAGAAAATTACCGGAATGGCTGCAAAAACAGTTTAAATCAAATTGCCCAAAACCGGAGCTTTTACCGCAAAATTTCAAAAAAGGCTTTATGCTAATGGCAAAAAGAGAAACACCCGGAGTTGCTTATATTGTTGATTATAAAGGAAATTTAAGATGGTATCATACCGTTGAAGGAACAGGATTTAAAGTAACTCATTTTACCAAAGAA
Organism: Flavobacterium sp. JAS; assembly: GCF_020991455.1. Lineage (GTDB taxonomy): Bacteria > Bacteroidota > Bacteroidia > Flavobacteriales > Flavobacteriaceae > Flavobacterium. The sequence continues at coordinate 59,346 of NZ_JAJMOX010000003.1, read as the reverse complement.
CAAACGATACTTTCTATTTTAGGAAAAAATGACGAACCAACAAGTTACGGAAGTGAGATTCTGGAAATCAATTTACAAGGCGATACTTTAACACACATTAAAAAAGGACAAGGTGATTTTAAACAAGTTATTCATCACGAAATTATTAAAAAATCGGCTAACGAAATTGTGACTTTATTTGTTGATGCCAGAATAACCGATTTAACTAAAATTGGTGGAAAACAAAAAGATACAATCAACGGTGACGGAATTCTTATTTTGGATAAAAAAGGAAAACAACTCTGGAAATGGAGCGTTTTTGATGACTTGGATCCAATGAAAGACAAAGCATTATTGAAAACCAAAAAAGACTGGATGCACGCCAACAGTCTGAATTATGATACAGACGGAAACTTTCTGATTTCGTTCTACAACAACGGTCAAATCTGGAAAGTAGATTCAAAAACCGGAAAAGTAATCTGGAAATTAGGAAAAGGCGGAAACATGAAAATGTCTGCCGATAGTAATTTCTCGCAAGCGCATGCCGCACACATTAATGCCGAAGGAAGTTTGATGTTTTTTGATAATGGTGTAGACAAAAAACAATCATCCGTTTATACACTCAAAGTAGATGAAAAAGGAAAATCTGCAAAACTGGATTTCCATATAAACCTTCCAAAAGATATTTACAATGACCGAATGGGAAGCGCTTATATGATTGATAAAGATGCCATATTAGTTTGTTGTTCAAAAAGACATATAACGGTTTTAACCAACAAAAAAGGAGTTTTACTTTGGGCTTTAGAGTCTGAGATACCTCCTTATCGCGTACAATTTATTCCAGAAGAAAACATGAAACCATTTCTTCTCAATTAAAGAAAAAGAGATGCCTACAAGGATTTTAAAATTTTGCAGGATAATGATATAGATTAAAAAATTTACGACATGAAAAAAATAATTCTTATTGGTATATTTTCAGCATTGCCAATTGTTGTTTTCAATTCTTGCAATACTTCAAATTCTCAAACATTGGCATCAAAAACTGCCGATGATGATTCGTACATTACAATTGATACGTCTAAAATTCCGGATGATCAATTTGGAGAATCCGTTCGTTATGGAAGAGAATTGATGATGAAAACAGCTTATTATATTGGTCCAAACGGAATTAAAGGAAAATATTTAGGCAACAAAATGAATTGTACCAATTGCCATCAGGACGCCGGTACAAAACCTCATGCTTTCAATTTAATGTCTTCGCACGACAATTATCCACAATATCGCGGACGTGAAAATAAAGTCTTAACACTTGCTGAACGTGTTAACAATTGCATTATGAGACCTCATTCCGGAAAACCGCTTCCGCTTGACAGTAAAGAAATGGTGGCTTTTTTATCGTACTTTAAATGGATCAGTAAATTTGTTCCTAAAGACGGACAATTTAAAGGAGCCAAAAACTTAGAAATAGAATTTCCTGATGTAGCAGCAAGTCCTGAAAGAGGAAAAGCGTTGTTTGTTGAAAATTGTGCCCGTTGTCACGGAAATAATGGCGAAGGAGTTTACAATGCCGACAAATCAGGTTATACTTACCCTCCGCTTTGGGGAGAATATGGATATCAGCCGGGTTCAAGTATGCACAGAGTTATCAAACAAGCACAATGGCTTAAAAGCAATATGCCGTATGATAAGGTTACAATTGGAAAACCATATTTAACAGATCAACAAGCATTGGATATTGCTGCTTTTGTAAATGATGATGAAATTCATAAAAGACCAAACCCTAAAACATTTGATTATCCTAACAAAATGGGCAAACCAATAGATTACTCACATAGCCCTTTTCAGGATAACTTTACCGAAGAACAACATAAATATGGCCCTTACAAACCCATTATTGCCTACTGGAAAAAGAATGGATGGAAAGCCGTTTACTAACTTATTAACTACGCATACTTTTTAAACCTGAACAATAAAACAATGAAACCAAACCTAAAAAACAGACAAATCTTAATTAGAATATTGATCATGTGTCTTTGCATTTTCAGTATTCCATTGGCTGCACAACAAATAAAATATACAGATGGCAATGATAGCTGGAATCCTAATTTGTTAGGAAATCACCGTGTTGTAGTCGAATTTACCGGCAAAGATAATGTTGCAAAAACAACAATCGAATGGCGCAGAAGAGACGAAAAACCGGAATTAAAAAGAATCATTGTTCAAGATGCTTCAGGCAAAGAAATTCAAAACATAAAAACCGCTGATATCAACAGAGAAAAAGGTACAATTTACTTTGAACCTGTTTCAGGAAAAGGAACTTATTATGTGTATTATATGCCTTATATCGATGAAGGTGATGCCAATTATTTAAAAGGAAATTATGCAAAACCAGAAGATAAAGCTGATGCACAATGGTTGGCAAAAATCAAAGCCAATTTAGCTGATAATTGTACTGTTAAAGAAATTCAAAGTGTAAATGCTTTCAATAGTTTTTATCCAATGGATGTTATTGCGACTGCGGCAGAAACGAATGATATTGTTGCAAAAAACAGCGGTAGTTCATTCTTAGTTTTCCCAGAAGACAGATTATATTCTATTAGAATGAGAAATGATTTGCCACAAAGATGGATTCAAAAAGGAGTTCAAAGCACTTTTGCAGATACCGCTTTAAAAGGAGAATATTTGGCATTTCAGTTGGGCGTTTATGCTTTACAGGATTTAGCGAATGTAAAAGTTACTTTTTCAAATTTAATCAGTTCTAACGGAGCTATAATTGAAGCAAAGGATATAAGTTGTATCAATACAGATGGAATTCGTTATGATGGATCTCCTTTTACTGCAAATGTTTCTGTTTCTAAAGGAAAAGTACAAGCAATGTGGTGCGGAATCGATGTTCCTCAAACCACAGCAGCAGGAAATTATACCGGAAAAGCTACTGTAATTGCTGATGGAAAATCTACAGTAATCACACTTCAAATAAAAGTAACTGACGAAGTGACTAAAAACGAAGGAATTGATTCTCCTGAGAAAATGACACGTCTAAAATGGTTAAACTCTACTTTAGCTCAGGAAAATACCGTAATCGCTCCTTACACGCCACTTGTTGTAAAAGATTCTGAAATCTCATTATTAGGAAGAAAATTAGTTTTAGGTTCAAACGGATTTCCTTCACAAATTCAGACTTATTTTATGCCGGAAATGACATCAGTTGGTACAAAAGCCAATGATATTTTGAGCGCTCCATTAGCATTTCATTTCCTTGATGCTTCAGGAAAAGAATCCTTACAATGGAAAAATACCGGAATTAAATTCTTGAAAAAAGAAGCCGGAACTGTTTCCTGGGAAAGTGTTTCTACTTCTCAATCTGTTCAAATGGATGTAAATGCTTCAATTGAATTTGATGGTTTTTTACATTACACTGTAAAAATTACAGCTCTTGAAGATGTTACTTTTAATGATATTAATTTCCAATTGCCTATTCAGCCAACATCTGCAAAATACATGATGGGATTAGGTCAAAAAGGTGGAGATCGTCCTGCAACTTTCGACTGGAAATGGGATGTTGCCCATAAAAATCAAGATGGTGCATGGATTGGAAATGTAAATTCAGGATTGCAGTTTTCATTAAGAGACGAGAAATACAGCCGTCCGTTGAACACCAATTTCTATTTGCAAAAACCATTATTATTGCCAACTTCCTGGGGTAACGAAAATAAAGGTGGAATCACGATTGCATCAAATCCAAAATCGGTTTTAGTAAATGCTTACAGCGGAGCCCGCAGCATGAAAAAAGGCGATGTTTTATACTATAACTTCAATTTATTGATCACACCTTTCCACAAAATAGACACTGATTTTCAATGGGATACTAAATTCTACCATAAATACTCTCCAATTGATACCATTGCAAAAACTGGCGCAACGGTAATCAATATTCACCATGCAAATGCTATAAATCCTTATATCAATTATCCTTTTATCGAATTTAAAAAGATGAAAAGTTATATCGACGAAGCACATGAAAAAGGATTAAAAGTTAAGATTTACAACACTGTTAGAGAGGTTTCGAACAAAGCTTATGAAACTTTTGCATTAAGAAGTTTAGGTCACGAAATCTATTCTCCAGGAAAAGGCGGTGGATTCTCATGGTTGCAGGAACATGTTGGTGACGATTATATCGCAGCTTGGTTTGTACCTGAAATTAAAGACGCTGCAATCGTAAATAGCGGTATGAACCGTTGGCATAATTATTATGTTGAAGGAATGAATTGGTTAACACAAAACGTTGGTATCGACGGAATTTATCTTGATGATGTTGCTTTTGACAGAATTACTATGAAACGTGTAAAAAGAGTTCTTACCAAAGATGGTCACCCGGGAATTATTGATTTACACAGTGCGAATCAATACAATAAAAGCGACGGATTTAACAATAGTGCCAACCTATATATGGAGCACTTTCCGTACATCAATAAACTTTGGTTTGGAGAATATTTTGATTACGAGAAAAACCAACCTGACTTTTTCTTAACTGAAGTAAGCGGAATTCCTTTTGGATTAATGGGCGAAATGCTTCAAGACGGAGGAAATCCATGGAGAGGAATGGTATTTGGAATGACAAACAGAATGCCTTGGAGCCACAATGCAGACCCAAGACCAATCTGGAAATTATGGGATACTTTTGGAATCAAAGGTTGTGAAATGATTGGATACTGGAGCGAAAACTGTCCTGTAAAAACAAACAACGATAAAGTTTTGGCAACCGTTTACAAAAAGAATGGTTCAACATTAATTTCGATTGCAAGCTGGGCTGATACTGATGTAAAAGTAAAACTAACAATCGACTGGAAAAAACTAGGAATCAATCCTGCAAAAGCAACAATAACAGCTCCGGAAGTTGCTAATTTCCAACCTGCACAGACTTTTACTGCAAAAGATGAATTGCCTGTAACAAAAGGAAAAGGATGGTTGCTAATTGTTAAGTAATAAATAACACGAATTTCACAAATTAACACAGATTAAAATCCAATTTTCGGTTGTATTTGTCATTTCGAGGAACGAGAAATCTCCGCAAGTAGCTCGACAAAGATTAAAGAATGTTGGAACGGAGTTTCTTGCGAGGATTTCTCGTTCCTCGAAATGACAAGATTGGGTTTTGATTACGAAAATATTATCATGAAAATGATTGCCCTAGCCCCGATAGAAGTGGAAATCCTTTTGTGTAATGAAATGAAACAAAAGATTGAAACGGATAGCGGGATTAGCTCCTAAAAAAAATGATTAATACAAAAACTAAATTTGGTTGCTTTTAAATTCAAAAAAAGCAACCAAATTAACTAACCAAATAACCACAAAATAGCTCCAGTATGAAACTTAAACCTTTCTTATCAATTCTACTCTTTGGAAGCCTGTTTGCCAACGCACAAAATAAACCCACTATAAAAGAATACAAAAAAGTATTCACGACCTATCCGTTTTCAGATCCTGATCCTATTCCTAAACCAGATACAAAAGTCTATCCGTATTTTCGTTTTGATGGTTTTACAGATAAACCGGTGCAGAAAGAATGGAAAGTTATCGAACTTGAAAACGATTATATCAAAATAATGATTCTGCCTGAAATTGGCGGAAAAGTTTGGTCGGCTATAGAAAAATCAACTGGAAAAGATTTTATTTACAACAATCATGTCATCAAATTTAGAGATATTGCCATGCGCGGTCCGTGGACAAGCGGCGGTGTTGAAGGGAATTACGGAATTATTGGGCATACGCCAAATTGCGCTACTCCAGTAGATTATACAACTATTACAAGACCTGACGGAAGTGTAAGTTGCGTTATTGGTGTTTTGGATTTATTGACACGTACTTCTTGGAAATTGGATATCAATTTGCCAAAAGACAAAGCTTATTTTACTACAAATTCATTTTGGTTTAACGCAACCGAAGCAGAACAACCTTATTATACGTGGATGAATACCGGTATAAAAGCTTCAGAAAATTTACAATTTATTTATCCGGGACAAAGTTATATTGGTCACAACGGCGAACATAATCCGTGGCCACTTGATAAAAAAACCGGCAAAGATTTATCTTTCTATAAAAACAATAATTTTGGCGGTTACAAATCGTATCACGTTTTTGGTAAATACGATGATTTCTTTGGCGGATATTACCATGACGAAGATTTCGGGATGGGACGATATGGCAATCACGATGACAAACCCGGCAAGAAAATATGGATCTGGGGATTGTCTCAACAAGGTATGATTTGGGAAAAATTATTGACCGATACTGACGGACAATATGTAGAAGTTCAAAGCGGAAGATTATTCAATCAGGCGAGTGAAGGCAGTAATTTAACGCCTTTTAAACAACGTTCTTTTGCGCCTTATCAAACTGATTCCTGGACAGAATACTGGTTTCCGGTAAAACAAACTAAAGGTTTTGTAAAAGCCAATAATTACGGAGCTGTAAATGTCAAAAACGAAAACGGCTGGTTGAAAATCTACTTTTCTCCGCTTCAAAAACTAAACGAAAAATTAGAAGTTTTTGATAACGATAAGAAAATCTATTCTAAAGATATTTCGGTAAACACCTTACAAGTATTCAAAGATTCGATTCAGATTTCGGTTAACGAAAACAAATTAAGATTGACACTTGGCGAAAATAAATTGGTTTGGAATTCGGCTCCGGAAGAGGGCAATTTGGCTCGACCATTAGAAGTTCCTAAAGATTTCGACAACAACTCGGTTTATGGACTATATCTGCAAGGAAAAAATTATATCAGTTTTAAAGATTATGTAAAAGCAGAAGAAAACCTGAATATGTGCCTTAAAAAAGATCCAAACTATGCTCCTGCTCTATCTGCTTTGGCCTCTTTACAAATTAGAAAATTGCAATACAAAGAAGCTGTAATTTCAGCAAGTAAAGCATTAGCTATAGATACTTACGATCCTGCTGCCAATTATTATTACGGACTTGCAAATCTGTATTTAGGAAATATAATGGATGCAAAAGACGGTTTTGATATTGCTGCGGCTGGTGTTGAATTCCGCAGTCCCGCTTACACCGCTTTGAGCAAAATTTACTTTAGTGAAAACGATCAGGCAAAAGCGATTGAATATGCTGAGAAAAGTTTGCTAAACAATCAATACAATCTCGAAGGTTTACAAGTTTTGGTGGTACTTTATCGTCTGCAAAACAATGCTGAGAAAGCAACCGAAACCTTAAATAAAATTAATACTGTTGATCCCTTAAATCATTTTGCTGGTTTCGAACGATTCCTTTGGGAAAATTCAGAAGCCACAAAACTGCATTTCACATCACTTATACAAAACGAAATGCCAGAACAAACCTATCTAGAACTAGGAATTTGGTATCAGCATCTGGGCCGCAAGGATGAAGCGCTTAAAGTCTTTTCGCTAGCGGCTCCAAGTGCCGAAATTATATACTGGAAAACATTTTTAGAAAACAAAGCTGTTGATTTATCTAAAATTCAACCGGGAACTAGCTTTCCATTCCGTGGAGAAACGGCAATTATTCTCGAAAAACTGATCCAGAAAAATGATCAATGGCAATTGAAATATCATTTAGGATTAGTTGAATGGAATCGTGATAATCTTTCAAAAGCAAAAGACTTATTCACGCAATGTGGCGCAAAACCAAACGATCCGGCTTTTTATGCGGCTAAAGCTTCTTTGTTCAAAGACGATTCGCAATTGGTAATTGCAAGCCTTCAACAAGCAATTAAACTGGACAATCAAAGTTGGAGATATCCTAAATTACTGGCAGAACATTATATCGCTTTAAAACAAAACGACAAAGCGCTGGCAATTGCTGAACCTTTTTATAAAAAACATCCCGAAAATTATTTAATGGGAATGTTGTATGCCAAAACATTATTGCTAAATAAAAAATATGCTGTCGCAGATGCTTTTTTAACCAAGTTGGAAATTCTTCCGTTTGAAGGCGCAACAATTGGACGTCAATTGTATCATGAAGCTAAATTAATGCAGGCTGTAGCCGAAATGAAAAACAAGCAATACAAAAAAGCATTACAATTTATTGCCGATGCAAAATTATGGCCTCAAAATCTGGGCGTAGGCAAACCGTATGATGTTGATATTGACGAAAGATTAGAAAATTGGCTGGATTATCAATGTTACACAAACCTTGATGATACCGAAAAAGCAAAACAATCACTACAAAAAATCACTGCTTTTAATCCGAAAATTGACAATACAGTTATGAATTTCCTGCCGGCAAATCAATTGATTTCGGCTTGGGCGATCGAGAAAACTTCTTCGGCAAAAGAAGCAGAAAAATGGTTAAAAAGTCAGGCAGATTTATATCCGACAAACAAGATTGTTCAATGGTCATTAGAAGTTTACACCAAAAAACAATCGGATATTTTAACTGCAGATGAAAAAGATGGTGAGGTTAGAATTATAGAAAAATTATAAGAAGCAACTGAATATAGAACCCGCTGGTTGTAATTATTTTAACACATAGAAACATAGGATTATTGAACTCAAAAAAGGCGTTTCACTTGCATTAACACACATAGCTATGTGTGAGAAACGAGTTTCTTTTTGATTTACTTTTTTTCAAAAACATAAAATCTATGTTTCTATGTGTTTAAATATTATTTTTTACGAATTACACCCAACAGTTGAATATAGAATCGATTACTAACCAAATTAACTACAGTTAATAAAAACCTACACTAAATGAAACATCTGGTTTTACTTTGCACTCTATTTTTCCTTTCTAATAATTATGCTCAAAGTTCTATAGACTCAGTTTCCTTAAAAGAAGATTTAGCTTTTTTTAAAGATAATTTAGCTACAAAATTAAAAAAGGGCATAAAATATGAACAATTAGATAAGATTAAAAATAAAGAAATTCATGATGCAGCCATACAAATGCTTAAGGGTGAATATGATTTCAATTATAGATTAGCTACTTACAAAGCTTATTTATCGCCAACAACCTTAGGAAAAAAGTTATCCATTGGTGATGGTTACAGCAAATATGAAAACATTACTGGCATTTATTTACCTTTAGGTAAACACGTAGTTCTGGTAGAGAATATTGCAAAAAATAAAACTGTCGATTTAGTTATACCTAATTGGAACAGACAGCCGCCTGCAGGAATTGCGCCCGATCAGGATCCTAATTGGGGAATTGAAAAAAAAACATATCCTTTAAAAAATGGTATAAACATTATAGAGGTTAAAGACTTCGATGGTTTGGCTTACATTAATTATTATTCTGAAGAACCTAAAAAAGAAAACGCAATTAAAATTCATTTTATTGATGCCCAAATAAATGGATTTTTTGATTCGGGAAAACAAAAAAATGAAGATTGGAATAAACTTTTGGACAACACTATTTATCCTATGATAGATGCCAGAGGAAAGTATATTCAAACCGTTTATCCTAAAGCTGATTTAAAAAAATATGCTTACAACAAAGGGGTAGAATTACTAAATTGTTATGACACTTTGATCCATCGTCAACATCGACTTATGGGTTTAATCAAATACAATCTTGTGCCAAACAATAGGATATTGGCTCGTGTAAACTACAATTACTATATGTTTAGGGACGAAGATGGAATAGCTTATATGGGTGGTAAATCAGGTTATGCATTAGGAATGGTACTTGATCCGGCAAAAGTAATAGCTGGTGATCCGGCATGGGGATTTAGCCACGAAACCGGTCATGTACATCAGCTCCAACCCTATTTTAATTGGGGAGGACTCTGTGAAGTAAGCAATAATGTTTTCACCATGTATGTTATCAAGTCATTAGGGATTAAATCTCGTCTTATAGAAGGTAACTACTATGATTCTGCAAGAAAAAAAGTTATCGAAAAAAAAGAAAGTTATTTAAAAGTGGGTGGGAGTTTTGAACCGCTTGTGCCTTTTTGGCAACTGCAATTATACTTCGAGAAAGCAGGTAAGAATCCTGATTTTTACCCAGACCTTTTTGAAGCATTTAGAAAACAAGCGAACAATACTAATAAAGTAAAAGCCAATGAAAATCCGGCTGTTTACCAACTCAATTTTATAAAAACTGCATGTGAAGTCAGTAAAGTTGATTTAACCGACTTTTTTGATTCCTATGGATTCTTTTATGTGGGCAATTTCGAAGGAGATTGTTACGGAAAATATCAATACAATATGACCGAAAAAATGGCAATGGATTGTAAAAAAGAAATAAAATCGAAAAATTATCCAAAACCAGTTTTAGATATAACTACCTTAACTGATTAATTTTTAAATTTAAAGTTTTAAAATATACTAAACCCGATAACCATAAATACAAAAAATGAATAAACAATTGCTAAAATATACCCTTTTAAGTCTTGTTGCCATAATGGGACAAAATATTGAGGCGCAAAATGCGGATCAAAATAAGGAAGACATCACCACTTACAGAGTTACACCACTAAAAGTTCATGACTTATTACATACAAAACTCGAAGTATCATTTGATTATGGAAAACGTTATTTGTACGGAAAAGAATGGCTGACTTTAAAACCGCATTTTTACGAAACTGATGCTCTTACGCTTGACGCCAAAGGAATGGATTTTAAAGAAATTGCTATAATTCAGGGAGCTAAAAAGATACCTTTAAAATACACGTATGACAACGAACAGGTTTTTATTACGCTGGACAGAAAGTATAAAGGTTCTGAAAAGTATATCATTTACATCGATTATACCGCAAAACCTGATGAATTAAAAGCAAAAGGAAGTGCTGCTATTACGGATGCAAAAGGATTGTATTTTATAAATCCTGACGGAAAAGACGACAAACCAATCCAGATTTGGACTCAAGGCGAGACAGAAGCTTCTTCTGCATGGTTTCCTACGATTGACAAACCAAACCAAAAAACAACTTCTGAAATTGCAATGACAGTTGATGCAAAATATGTTTCGTTATCAAATGGAAAATTAGTTTCGCAAAAAGCTAACAAAAACGGAACTCGTACCGATACCTGGAAAATGGATGTACCACATTCGCCATATTTGTTTATGATGGCGGTTGGAGATTTTAAAATTTTTAAAGATACTTATAACGGAAAAGAAGTTAATTACTATCTGGAGCCAAAATATGCGCCGTATGCCAAACAAATATTCGGAAAAACTCCTGATATGATGAAGTTTTACGGCAAAATGTTGGGTGTAGAATATCCATGGGTAAAATATTCTCAAGTCGTAGCCAGAGATTACGTTTCTGGTGCAATGGAAAATACATCGGCTACTTTGCATGGTGAATATGTACAAAAAACAGAAAGAGAATTATTAGATGACAATCAGGAAAGCACCATTGCTCACGAACTTTTTCACCAATGGTTTGGAGATTATGTAACGGCTGAATCATGGTCTAACTTAACAATGAACGAATCTTTTGCCACTTTTGGTGAGGTACTTTGGCACGGTCACGATGCCGGACAAGATGCTGAGGACAGATCTCGTTATGAAAAATTACAAAACTGTTTACGTTCTTCAAAAGATGGAGTAAGCCCGCCATTAGCCCGCTTTTATTACAAAGACAAAGAAGATATGTTTGACAATATCAGTTACTCAAAAGGCTCTATTATATTGTATGCGGCAAAAAATCAAATGGGTGACGAAGCGTTTTTCAAATCGTTAAATCGTTACTTAACTACAAATGCATACAAATCAGGTGAATCTCACCAATTGCGTTTGGCAATGGAAGAAGTTACCGGAAAAGACTGGAGCCCGTATTTTAACCAATGGTATTATCAGGGAGGAAATCCTATTTTGAATGTCGAATACGGATATGCAAACGGAAAAGCTACAATTGCAGTAAAACAAACTCAGGCAAGCTCAATTCAGACTTTTAGCTTACCATTAAAAGTTGATTTTTATGTAAACGGAACTAAAATCAGAAAAGACATTTTGATTGATCAAAGAGAACAAAGTTTCAGTTTTGATGTACCGGCACAACCAACTTTTATTGATCTTGATCCTGATAAAATTTTAGTTGGTCAGGTGATTGAAAACAAAAAAGTAGCGGATTATTTGTTCCAATATAAAAATGTTCCATCTTATTATAACAGAATAGAAGCTATCAAATTTGCGTCAAAAGAGAAAAGTCATGATTCACAATTGATACTTTTGGCAGGTCTTGAAGATCAACAAGATGATTTAAGAATCCTGAGTATCAAAGGAATTGATTTAAGTGATAATCAAATCAAAGATGCTGCAATTAAATCTTTACTTAACATTGCCAAAAATGATAAAAAGACAGCTGCCAGAGCTGCCGCGATTATAAAATTAGCCGGAACTGGCGATGCTTCTTATAAAGGACTAATGGAAGAAAGTATTAAAAACCAATCTTATAATGTAATTGCTGCGGGAATAACGGGATTATCAAAATACTCTGCAGATGAGGCAGACAAAGCATTATCTACATTAGACGAGGATACTAAAAAACACGTAACACCATTAATTAAAAGGTTAAATAATCAAAAATAGTTAGCAAAAATCTTTGCTGTTAATATCACATACGGAATATAATAAAGACTAAGTTTAGTCCTTGTTATATTCCGTTACTTTTTTCACGTCCAATATTTTAGAAATAAACATATAAATAAAATGAAAAAAATATTTTTAACATACACCCTATTATCTCTTTTAACCATTTGTACTGCACAAAATAAGGTCAAAAAAATAAATGTAAAAGATTATGGGATTATTCCCAATACTAAAGAAAATTTAACCGCAAAAGTTAATCAGCTCATTGAAGGATTGGGGAACGAATCGGTACAAATCATTTTTCCAAAAGGCCGCTATGATTTCTATCCGGATGCTAAATATTACAGAACCTATTACGAGAGTAATACTTATGATGCCGACACTCGAAAATTAGCAATCCTTATCAAAGAGAAAAAAAACATTTTGATTGATGCACAACAATCTGATTTTGTATATCATGAACATATTCAGCCTTTTACTTTAGACAATGCAGAAAACATCACTATTAAAAATGTAAATATTGATTGGGATGTTACGCTAACTTCTGAAAGTGAAGTTATTGAAGCCGATGAAAATCATATTTTAATGAAAATTGATATTGCTCAATCTCCATACAAAATCCATGAAAAAGGATTGACTTTTGTGGGTGAAAATGCAAAAGAAAACTGGGCGCTATCTGAGGGTTCCTGGCTAATTGAATTTGATAAAAACCACATCATTCCCGCAAACACTGGTGATAATGGTTGTGTAAAAGGGGATCTAAAAAATGTAAAATATAGCGAGATAAAACCTGGATTGGTATTAATGGAAGGGAAATTTACCAAAACTCCAAAAGTTGGAAATTTCCTTATACTAAGGCACGGCACTCGTGATCACGCCGGAATGTTTTTATTTCATAGTAAAAATACCAAACTCGAGAATATTAATGTCTATCATACTTCAGGATTGGGAATTTTATCTCAATACTGCGAAAACATAGAAATGAGAAACGTAAATATGATCCCGAATCCGCATAAGAATCGTTATCTCAGTGGTCACGATGATGGATTGCATTTTATGGGATGCAAAGGCGAAATCATAATAGACAATTGTGATGCACAAGGCTTAATGGATGATCCTATCAACATTCACGGAACTTATGTGCCTGTCATGCAAAAAATAGACGACTATGCGGTAAAATGCAACTTTGGGCAAGATATGTCTCACGGATTATTATGGGCAGTTGCTGGAGATAAAGTTGGTTTTATTCAGAAGAAAGAAATGAATACATTGTTTTATGGCACGGTTTCTAGTTTTGAACCTTTGGATGTAGATCATTTTATCATCAGATTCAAAGATAAAATTCCAGCTAACCTAGATGCCAATTTTGTCCTAGAGAATTTAAGCTGGACTCCAAATGCTACTATTACCAATTGTTTTGTAGGCAGCAACAGAGCGCGCGGGTATTTGATCTCTACTCCAGGTAAAGTAATTATCGAAAATAATGTATTCGAAACCAGCGGTTCGGCAATTCTTATTGCCGGCGATGCTAATTATTGGTTCGAAAGTGGTGCCGTAAAAGACATTACCATCAAAAACAATGAATTTAGGTTTCCTTGTAATTCCTCTTATTATCAGTTTTGTGAAGCCATTATCAGTATTTATCCTGAAATTCCGGCGCCAAATGCCTTGCAGCCTTTTCATAAAAATATAAAAATCGAAAACAATAGTTTTAATCCATCAGACTACCCTATTCTTTATGCCGTTTCTGTAGATGGATTAAGTTTTAAGAACAACATTATAAAACGCAGTTTTGCTTTCACGCCTTGGTATCCTGAAAAATACAATTTTAGAATTGAAGCTTGTAAAAACGTAGAAATTAGCGGAAACAAAATCGGAAAAGAGGTATTAGGAAAAAACATTCTTTTGAAAGGAATGCAACGTAAAGAATTAAACTTAAAGAATACAGAACTAAGTGTTGAAATAGCAAAATCGCATTAAATTCTCTTTGCAGTTTACAAAGAATATACATCACATTTAAATCAAAAAAATGATTTGTCTTATTTTATGTGCTCGAGAACACAAATTTAGTGTGTTCGAGCACATTTTTTATGTTTTTTCTTGGTTAATCAAAATATATTCGATAGTTTCGTTAAACAATAAAAATTCAGCACGAATTTATTCATGCCTTTCTATCATTTTAAGTCGCTCATTAATAGATTAAAACATAAAAAAAATCAAGTATTTAAAATAAAAACAACCAGACTCAAACCCATAATTTTTTAGGTTTTTGTTTTTGAAGCCTCTCTAATTTGGTTCATTAGAGAGGTAATTCAAAAAAAACTAATCAACCATAAAATGAAAAACTTATTTTACTTATTTCTCGCTTCAGTATTAGTGCCTTTTTCTGCTGTAGCTAAAGCCGATTCTTCGATAAAAAAGATAACTATCGGAAATCCGAAAAACGAAATCTCGCTGCCACTTGGCGGTAACGCTTACAGCTCTAAACATATTGACGGAAGCAATACCCTAACAGATAATGGCATCGAAAACTGGACAGATTCTAAGGAAATTTTTACGGCTTATTTTAGAATTTATAAAGCTGGGACATTTCGAATTACCGTTGAAGAATCTGTTGAAGTTTTTGGAAAATCAGAATTAGAATTTTTGATCAACGGAACTTCTAAAAAAGTAAAATTCGACACTACAAAAAAGGCAATAACTGTTGGAAACTGGAAAATCGACAAAGCAGGTTATGTTGCTATTAAAATAAAAGGAATCACTAAAACCGGAAATCAATTTCCGTCTATTAATCGTCTAACAATTTCAAGTGAAGATTATGATGGTAAAATTGCTTATGTCCCAAATGACGAAGGAAATTTTTACCATTGGGGACGCCGCGGACCATCTGTACATTTGAACTATCAGGTTCCTGAAACTACAAATGCCGAATGGTATTATAACGAAGTTACCGTTCCGGAAAATGAAGACAAAATAGGTTCTTATTTCATGGCAAACGGTTTTGGAGAAGGTTATTTTGGAATTCAGGTAAACTCGGCAACCGAAAGAAGAATTTTATTTTCGGTTTGGAGTCCGTTTAATACCGATGATCCCAAAAGTATTCCGGAAACGCATAAAATCAAAATGCTTAAAAAAGGGGAAAATGTTCATACTGGCGAATTCGGAAGCGAAGGTTCCGGCGGACAAAGTTATCTGCAATACAGTTGGAAATCAGGAACAACCTATAAATTCTTGCTTCACGGAATTCCCCAAAACAACAACAGCACCAATTATACCGCTTATTTTTTTGCTCCCGAGTTGAACAAATGGCTTTTAATTGCCAGTTTTAACCGTCCACAAACCAATACGTATTTAAAAAGATTTCATTCGTTTTTAGAAAATTTTGTTCCGGAACAAGGCGATTTATCACGCAAAGTTTTATTTAACAATCAGTGGATTTGCGACGATAAAGGAACCTGGACAGAAATTAATTCAACCCGTTTTACAACAGATAATACCGGCGCAAAAGAGTATCGAATGGATTTTGCAGGCGGACTTGACAAAGGTTCATTTTATCTAAAAGACGGAGGTTTTTTTAACGATTACATAACACCTAAAACCATTTTTACCAGACCATTAAACAATAAAAAACCAGAAATCAATTTCAACAATTTACCTTGATAAATTGATTAAAAAAAACAAATTAACTATGAAAACCAATTTTTTAAAATTCATATTAGTCGCTTTTGTTTTGTTCGGAGGAACGATTGCATCGGCACAAATGATTAAAACCAAAACTCCTTCACGTCCAAAAGATCAACAAGATGTTTTGCGTTTGGCCACAGATCCAATTCCAACTGTTCGCGTTGCCTTTATCGGACTTGGAATGCGCGGTCCCGGAGCTGTTGAACGTATGACTCATATTCCCGGTGTCGAAATCGTCGCGCTTTGTGATATGTTAGAAAAAAACACACAATCGGCAAATGAAATTCTGACCAAAGCGGGACTTCCAAAAGCACAGGAATTTTTTGGAGACGAAAATGCCTGGAGAAAAGTCACAGCATTGCCAAATGTAGATTTAGTCTATGTTGCCACAGATTGGAAACATCACGCTTTAATTGGAGTTCAGGCTATGAAACATGGTAAACACGTTGCAATAGAAGTTCCCGGAGCCTTAACAATGAAAGAAATTTGGGATCTTATCGATACCTCCGAAAAAACCAGAAAACATTGTATGCAGCTTGAAAATTGCGTTTATGATTTCTTCGAACTGACGACATTAAACATGGCGCAACAAGGTTTATTTGGCGAAATTCTGCATGCCGAAGGATCTTATATTCACGGACTTCAGCCTTTTTGGGGTGAATACTGGAACAACTGGAGAATGGATTACAACATCAAACATCGTGGTGATGTTTACGCCACTCACGGAATGGGGCCAGCTTGTCAGGCGTTGAATATTCATCGTGGTGACAAAATGAATTTTCTGGTTTCTATGGATACAAAAGCGGTTGGAAATCCGGCTTATATCAAAGAAAAATCAGGTCAGGAAATAAAAGATTTTAGAAACGGAGATCATACAATGACAATGATTCGTACTGAAAACGGAAAAACAATTCAAATTCAGCATGATGTGACTTCTCCTCGCCCTTATAGCAGAATGTATCAATTGAGCGGAACGAAAGGTTTTGCAAACAAATATCCGTTAGAAGGTTATGCTTTAGATGGTAAAGAATTAGGCGATGATGTAAAACCAAATCACGAAAAATTAAGCGCACATTCATTTGTTCCTGAAGAAGTTAAAAAAACTTTGATGGAAAAATACAAACATCCGATTGTGAAAAATATCGAAGAACAAGCCAAAAAAGTAGGCGGTCACGGCGGAATGGATTTCGTAATGGATTATCGTTTGATCCACTGCTTACAAAAAGGACTTCCACTTGATATGGATGTTTACGATTTAGCTGAGTGGTCTTGTTTAGGGCCTTTAACAGAAATATCATTGGATAAAGGTTCTGTTCCGGTAGAAATTCCTGATTTCACTCGTGGCGGATGGAACAAATTACAAAAATTAGAATTTTCAGAATAAATATTTATTGGTTAGTTGAAGGAAGCAAGAGGGCAAGTCATGGTGCCCTCTTGCTTATTTTATGACATTTTTGAACAAGAAATAAAACAAAAAATGAAAAACATTTCTTCATTTCTAATATTTGTATTAATGGTTTGTGCCGTAAATGCACAGCAATTTTCTGGCAAAACCCAACCTGTTTCTCAATATGAGCTTAATTTTAAAACTCTCGCAACAACATGGGATGAAGGCATTCCGTTGGGAAATGGAATGATTGGTGCTTTGGTATGGCAAAAAGGGAATAATTTACGGATGTCATTAGATCGCGCCGATTTATGGGATATACGACCGATGAAAGATTTACATCTTAAGGAATTTAGTTATAAATGGGTTGAAGAGCAAGTCGAAAAGAAAGAATACGACATTGTACAAAAATATTTTGATGACCCTTATGATAATGAACCCGCTCCGAGTAAAATACCTGGCGGTTCTTTAGAATTTGATATCCAAAATTGGGGAACAGTTACCTCTGTAAAACTTTCCCTTAAAGATGCTATATGCGAGGTAAAATGGGATAATGGGACCATTTTAAAAACATTTGTACATGCTACTCAACCTATTGGATGGTTTCGTTTTGAGAATCTAAAAGAGGAATTTACACCTCATTTATTAATGCCAAAATATCAAGGAGAAATAACAAACTCAGGAGACCCCGTTGGAGGAGATGATTTAGCCAGATTGGGATATAAACAAGGGAAAGTTACGCAGGAAGGAAACTCTATTTCGTATGAACAAGAAGGATGGGGAGGATTTAAATATCAGATAAGTCTGACCTGGAAAAAAATAAATAATACTACTATTGAAGGCGTATGGAGTATTTCTTCTCAAGATCCAAATAAAGAAATAAATCCTCTTGCTTCCAGTATTATCAAAAAGGCATTACAACGAGGATATAATACCGATTTAAAAAGTCACACCTTATGGTGGGCGAAATTCTGGAATCAGTCAGCCATTCAAATACCAGATTCTTTATTAGAAAAACAATGGTATTTAGAGCAATACAAGTTTGGTTCTGCAGCTCGAAAAGGAGCTCCTCCAATCTCATTACAAGCAGTTTGGACTGCAGATAATGGTCGTTTACCTCCATGGAAAGGTGATTACCATCATGATCTGAATACCCAATTAAGCTATTGGCCTTCTTATAGTAGCAACCATCTGGAAGAAGCCGCTGGGTATATAGATCATTTAGAAAAAAATAAAGCCAACTATAAACGGTATACCAAAATGTATTTTGGAGTTGATGGTCTGGCTGTTCCCGGAGTGACAACGCTGGATGGTACAGAAATGGGAGGATGGATACAATATTCTCTCTCTCCTACCGTATCTGCTTGGTTGGGACATCATTATTATCTACAATGGCGTTATAGCATGGATCGTAAATTCCTGGAACAAAAAGCATATCCGTGGATTAAAGACGTAGCAAAATTTTTGGAACAAATAACGGTTAAAGATGAAAAAGGCTTCAGAAAACTACCTATTAGTTCCAGCCCGGAGACTAATGATAATGACATTTCAGCCTGGTTTAATCAAAATTCCAATTATGATTTAGCTCTTATGACTTTTACCTTTAAAGCAGCATCAGAATTGGCTGAAGAACTGGGACTAAAACAAGAAGCAATTCATTGGAAACAAATACAGAATGAATTTCCCGATTATGCCATCTCCGTAAATAATGAAATGATGATTACACCAACATTACCCTATAATAATTCGCATCGTCACTTTTCTCATTTGATGGCGATACATCCCTTGGGACTTATTAAATGGGAGGATGGAGAAAAATCCCAAGCTCTTATTAAAAATACAATTAAGTTGTTAGATACTATTGGACCTGATTACTGGTGCGGATATTCTTATTCATGGATGGCAAACATAAAAGCAAGGGCTAAAGATGGTGAAGGTGCTGCCAAGGATTTGGAAATTTTTGCTAAGGCTTTTTGTCTTAAAAATAGTTTTCATGTAAATGGGGACCAAACCAAATCCGGTTATTCAAAATTTCAATACCGACCATTTACATTAGAAGGCAATTTTGCATTTGCCGCTGGCCTCCAAGAAATGCTATTGCAAAGTTACGCTGGTTTTATAGAGATTATGCCTGCAGTACCCGTTTTATGGAAGAACATTTCCTATGATAAATTAAGAGCAGAAGGAGCCTTTATTATAAGTGCTTCAAAAGAAAATGGATTGGTAAAACAAGTTAAGATAGTAGCGGAACAAGGAGGAAAAACAAAACTAAAAATACCTTTTAAAAACTGGATTGTCGATTCCAAAAATTCCGTAAAAATAAAACAACTCTCAGAGGATTTTTTGGAGCTTACTTTTAAGAAAAATGGATCGCTTGTTTTAAAAAATAATCCTAATTAATCAAGAGCCTATAAAAATAAAAAAGCCATCAGAAAATATATCTTGATGGCTTTTTAAATATTCATTACAAAATTACTTCCAGTTAAAAGTAATTCGTTTTTCAATTTCTGAACTTAAACTTAAAAATACCGGACAAGTCATTCCGGCACGTTCCAGGATTGTTCTGCTTTTCTCGTCTTCAACACCTTGCATATCAAACACAATTTCGATTGCACCAATTCTTCTTGGTTCAGCATTCATTATTTTGGTTACTTCAGCAGTTGATCCAATAAAATCTACGCTCAAATCGCGCGCTTTGATTCCCATAATCGTCATCATGCAGCTTGCTAAAGCATTAGCAACTGTATCTGTTGGAGAAAAAGCTTCACCTTTTCCGTTATTATCTACTGGTGCATCAGAGATGATTTCGCTTCCTGATTGCACATGAATTGAGCTTGTTCTTAAATCTCCTAAATAGGTTACTTTTGATGTCATTAATTTGCTACTTTTAAAGTTAAATCGGTGTCGTAATATAAAATGTAAACACCTTTGTTTGCGTGTCCGCCATCTTCTTTTTTATAAAACTGGAATTTATTGTCAACTTGTTCTGTTGTCATTAAATCTGCTGTTTCCTGATATGTTTTTCCTTGTACCAAACGCATCATTGTATCAAAAGTCACATCAAATCCGCGTGTTGCATAAGTATTAGGATTTACTTTATTTTTCAATCGGTATTGTTTTTCAAAAATCAAAACAGGCTGTTCATCACTTTCTCTTGTTACAGAAGGGTACATTAATTTCAATTTTATTAAGTTATCAAAACTAATTTCATCTGTATCAAGTGTGCTGTTTGGTTCTAAAATTACCAATTGCACCTGACACGTTTTTTGTGCATCAAGCAAAGCTTTTATCGTAGTTTTAACCATGGCTGTATTACCTGTTTCCATAACTACATAATTCATTCTGTTTGGCAATAATAGGCCCTTCAAATTAGCCACATCCAAACCTCCTGTTTCTGTCAAGGCAGCAAAAACAACTCCTTTTTGGTTTTGTTTGATGTAGTTAACAACAGATTCTTTTTTCTTGTCTACCACAGCAACAATATTTCCGTTTTTAGAACGCATATAATCAAAAACCGCATTTCTAACTACATCACTCGATGGTATTGTTTGATACAAATTATCAATAGAATTCGATGAATCTTTTGATAATGGCGAAATCACAGGAACATTGTACGAACGCAATGCGTTAGCCGCAGTTTCGGCATTACTTT
This sequence comes from Flavobacterium sp. JAS, assembly GCF_020991455.1. Taxonomy (GTDB): domain Bacteria; phylum Bacteroidota; class Bacteroidia; order Flavobacteriales; family Flavobacteriaceae; genus Flavobacterium. Next base: position 38,128 of record NZ_JAJMOX010000003.1, on the reverse strand, counting down.
GATAAAATGGCCCGACAACAGCATCTGCATCCTGCAATTTATTCTGAGCGATTAAGCTCGAAATGTTCGAAGAACTTTTAGTTTCCTGAGAGTCATAAATCGCAACATCAATAGGTAATTTTAAAGTTTTAGCCGAATCTATAGCCATCATTGCTCCTGAATAAAAATCAAGTGTCATATTCAAAAACTTATCACCTTTGATTCTGTTGGCTATGCTTGTAGTATCAGTTTGCATTTTTGCCAAATTAAACGGCAATAATAAAACTACTTTTTTACGTTCGGTCTGACCTCTTTTTTTAGTCAATTCCACCACTTCAGGATTAACCGAAACCGTTTCAGATTTTACTTTATCAACAACTTTAATACCTGCTGTATTTTCTGTCGATCTGTCGATTGCTTGTTCCGTTGCTTTTTCAACAGGTTGTGCCTGAACAATAATTGGTTGTGGTGCCAAATATCCTGCAGGAACTTTTAAAACCATTCCTTCTTTTACACCTTCAGCAAGCGCAGGATTAAGTTGCGTTAACTCTTCCTGAGAGATATGAAAAGTTCTTCCTAAACTATAAAAAGTCTCTTTTGGTTTTACCTGATATTCCATATAAGAAGTTGCTTTTTTAGAAGCTTCAGCCGCTTTTTTAGTTTCGGCTGGTTTAGCGACATTTGTCACTGTTTGTACAGGAGCTTCTGTTTTAGGAGCATGTCCTTTTATAGTCAATCGGTATCCAACTGGCAAACTCGAAACAATTTCTGGATTACGCTTTTCTAAATCTTCAATAGTAGTATCGTACTTTTTTGCTATCGAAAATTTAGTCTCTTTTGCTACAACATCATGATATACATACTTTTCCTGCGCAACAGATTTTACTGTTTTGCTAGCAGTAGCCGCTGTTTTTGCTGTTGATCCTTTTGCAGGAATCACCAATGTTTGTCCTATTTGCAAACCATCTTTTACTAAAAAAGGATTTGCTGCTTTTAAAGCTTCATCGGTAATATCATACTTTTTTTCAATTCCAAATAACGTTTCTTTAGGCTGTACCTCATGCGTACCTGGATTCTTACCCGCAGTTTTTTTAACTGATTTTTCTTCTGTTTTAGCAACAGCTTTAGCACCATTTGTCGGGATCAATAAAACCGTATTTGGTTTTACTCCGTTTCTGGCATCAGGATTTAGTGCATAAATATCATAAGGCGTAACCTTAAATTTTACGGCAATCTGGTTTATCGATTCTCCACTTGAAACCGTGTATTTAACGACTTTTTCTTGTGAAAAAGCATTACAGGTTACAAAAAAAACTAGAGACAATAATGTTGAATAATATTTCATAATAGGGCTTAAAACAATTTAATTTCTAATTCAAAAAAACAAGTTACTAATTTCTCTTCAAAACAAGATTCTTGTCACTTGTTAATTTTGCGCTAATTATTCTCTAAGATCAATTTCTAATTTAGCAATAACGATCTCTTTATATAACTCATCTTCTTCTTTTTTCTTGCATTTATACAGCACTTCTTCCATATTTTCGAACTTATCCGAATACACATAATACGAAAGACTGTTGATGTTAAAGAAGAAACTAGCGTTAAAATCGCCAGAATCAATGAGTTTCATAATGAGCTTATCTCTTAGCGTTGCGTCTGTAAATATACCTAAAACTAAGTAATAGCCGTTTGAAACTTCTTTAAGATTATCAAAAACTTCAACCTTTATCGTCTTATCATTTTTAAGAGGATTTTCCTTTAATTCGCGTTTCATCTCTTCCAGCGAAATTGTTTTTGAAGCTTCCGCCGATGTTGTTTTTCTTTGATTTTTAACTGCTTCATCCTGATATTTTTTCAATTTTACCAAAGCCAGTTTATCATCAAATTTTCGGGCTTCCATACTATAAAACGAAGCTTTGCTGATATGACGTTTTACTTCAATTTTTTTCTGAGTATCTAAAGAATCAATTTTAGCAATCAAAAGCTGGTTTTGTGCATCGCCTTGCTCCTGCTCTATTTTGTAACGCTTAATTTCTTCTAATGAAAGACGTTGTTGTAATGAAGTCGAAGCGGTGTTTTTCTCGCTTTCGCGGATTTTTTTCTTATATACCTGATTTTCTTCAACAGCAATTTGTTCTACTTTGTTCATTAATCCGGCGTAAACTTTTCGATTTTCCGCTAATTCTTTCTTTAATTGAGACGATAATTCACTGGTTTTCTCAATGCTTTCATACGATTGTTTTTCCAGACGTTTCGATTCGTTTACATTCAAAACATCCATTCTTTTCAAATCGACCAAATCACTGTTCATTGTATTTACCAATGAATCTAGTTTTGCCATTAAAACATCCTGCACATTTTTATTGGCTTCCAAAACCAAACGCAATTTCTCAACCGAATTTTCTTTAGAACCATTCATTTCGTTCAGATTGACTTTCAGATCATTAATTTTTATAATTTTCTGATTCATTTCTTTCTGAACAACCAATCTGTCTTTTAGATCTTCAAGTTCAACCGTTTTTGCTTTTGTTTTTTCGACTACGACTTGTTTTTCGGCAAGAGCCAACATCAATTCTTCGCTTTCGTTTGTTGGTTTAACTTCTTTGGTATTAATGGCTAATTTATTGCCAACTATTAATCCGTTTACAATTTCGGGATTTTGAGATTCTAATTGATCGATCGAAATTCCATATTTTTTGGCAATCGAAAATTTGGTTTCCTTTGGTTCAACCACATGAAAAACAGTTTCCTGATTAATCACGCGAACACGTCCGTCCAATGTTTTTCTTTTGTTAGGAATTGTAATTGTCTGACCAATCTGCAATCCGTTGACTAAAATTTCTTTATTCTGATTTTCTAAATCCTGAACGGATACATTGTATTGTCTCGCAATGCTAAACAAAGATTCTTTAGCAACGACCTGATGCGTAACTTTTGAAGAAGTTGTAATTTCAGTTTTAGGAAGATTTGCAGGATTCTGCGGAATAATTAATTCCTGACCAATCTGAAGTCCGTTGGCAAGAACTGGGTTTGCATTTTGAAGGGCTTCTACAGAAACATTATATTGTTTTGATAAGCCAAAAAGGGTTTCTTTTGCACCAACAATGTGTGTAATTTGTTGGTTTGAATTTTGTTTTTCTGTCGGATGGACTGGGATTTTAAGAACTTGATTGTCTTGGATTCCGCTTTGTGATTCAGGGTTGAGTTTGTAAATTTCATCAACAGAAACCTTGTACTTTTGGGCAATAAAATAGGCGGTTTCTCCTTTTTGAATTTTGTGTTCAATAATTGAATCTTGTGCAATTATTTTGTTAAAAGACAAAATAAAGACAAGAGAAATCGTTAAAAGTTCTCTCATAAATAGTAGGTTTAAAAATTTAAGGCGTTACAAATGTAACGCCTTAAATTGAAAAATATTACTATTCCCACTCAATTGTTGCAGGTGGTTTTGAACTTATATCGTAAACAACGCGATTCACGCCTTTTACCTTATTAATAATGTCATTTGACACTTTCATCAGGAAATCATACGGTAAATGTACCCAGTCAGCAGTCATACCATCTGTAGATTCAACTGCTCTAAGCGCTACTACTTTTTCGTACGTACGCTCATCGCCCATCACACCAACAGAATTTACAGGAAGCAAAATTGCTCCAGCCTGCCAAACTTTATCATACAATCCCCAAGATTTTAATCCGTCGATAAAAACAGCATCAACATCTTGTAAAATCTGAACTTTCTCAGGAGTAATATCTCCCAAAATTCTGATTGATAATCCTGGTCCCGGGAAAGGGTGTCTTCCTAATAATTCAGGATCTATTCCTAAAGTAGCACCAACTCTACGAACCTCGTCTTTAAACAACATTCTAAGTGGTTCTACAATTTTTAATTTCATATAATCCGGCAATCCACCTACGTTATGGTGCGATTTAATAGTTGCCGATGGTCCTTTTACCGAAACAGATTCGATTACGTCAGGATAAATTGTTCCTTGCGCCAACCATTTTACGTCTTCGATTAAGTGTGATTCATCATCAAAAACTTCGATAAATACACGACCAATAGTTTTACGTTTGGTTTCAGGATCACTGATTCCGGCTAACTCGCCTAAGAAACGATCTCCTGCATCTACTCCTTTTACGTTCAATCCCATTCCTTTGTATTGATCTAATACGTTTTGGAATTCGTTTTTACGAAGTAAACCGTTATTTACGAAAATACAGTATAGGTTTTTACCAATTGCCTGGTGTAATAAAACTGCCGCTACAGTAGAATCTACTCCGCCTGACAATCCTAAAACTACTTTGTCATTTCCTAATTTCTCTTTTAATTCTGCCACCATTTCTTCTACGAAAGCATTTGGTGTAAAATTTTGAGGAACTTCGGCAATGTCTACTAAAAAGTTTTTCAGCATTTTTGATCCATCTGTAGAATGGAAAACTTCTGGGTGATACTGAATTGCATAAGTTGTTTCACCTTCAATTTTGTAAGCAGCATATTCTACGTCATGCGTGCTTGCCAATTTTACAGCATTTGTTGGTAAAGCCTTGATACTATCGCTATGACTCATCCAAACCTGACTGTTTTCTGAAACTCCATTAAAGAAAGTTTCCCCTTCTTTAATATAAGATAAATTAGCTCTACCATATTCTCTGGTGTTCGAAGCTGCTACTTCACCTCCACTAAAATGTGCTAAGTATTGTGCTCCGTAACAAACTGCCAACATTGGAAGTTTGCCTCGAATTTGAGATAAATCAGGATGTGGAGCGTCTTCTGCACGAACAGAAAATGGGCTTCCTCCTAAAATTACGGCTTTATAAGGTGATAAATCACTTGGAAAGTGATTGTAAGGGAAAATTTCGCAGAATATATTTAATTCGCGAACTCTACGCGCAATAAGCTGAGTATATTGCGATCCGAAATCTAAAATAAGTACGTTGTGTTGCATGCGCAAAAATACTTTTTATATTCGAATTTGAAAAATCGGAACTGTGAAAAAAAAATATTTTTTTTCACAGTTCCGATTTTCTAGGTACAAAGTTGTAAAGTTGCAAAGGTTCAGAGGTTTTAAAATTTGCATTTTTATTGCTCCTTTTCTTTTTTGTTTTATTAAAAAAATTCAAAAGAACAAAAATAGACCAAGCGTAAAAAATCTGAATGTTTTCATTAAAACGTAAAAAAAATTACCACATTTATAGAAATTTAATAAATTCTCTTTTAACTAATGAATATTAAGAAACCCCTTAAAAAAATAGCTTTTCACATTCTAATTATTTTTATTGTAGTAATAATTCCTCCTATTGTATATGACTATATGGCCAGTTATCAATATTATGATTTTGCATTAATCGGAGGAATATCTTATTTTATTTATGCTTTCTATCTCGTCTTCAAAATTAAAAACCAACGTGCAAAAATTATTCTTTTAGGTATATTATATTCAATAATAACACTATGCATTGGAACATCACTCATGTTCATCAATGATTATTCAATTTTAATACTATTAACAATCAATCTAATAATTCAATACTTCCTATTAGCAAAGAACCCAAAATCTATAGATCCGAAAATACGGAAATCCTATTTAATTAACTTTGCAGTTACTATAATTTTATCTCTTTTTGGGGTCTGTTTTTGGTGTCTTATGCTAGCTGCAGGGGGAATGCCATCAAATCATTACTGATTATTAATAGCGATTTCAATTTAGAGTAATAGAATTATTCGCTTTTATTAACCCTTTTTTTGTTCATTTGTACCTTTGAACCTTTGAACCTAAAAAAAATTATGAAATCAAAATCAATTGCCCTAATCCTTTTCTTATCATTGTTTTTAAACTCTTGCAATACAGTTGATGATTTATTGACTTTTACTATTTCCAATGAAACTTCAATTCAGATAAAAAGTAATTTACCTATCAATTTACCCTCTGAAATTGTTACACCAGACGTTACCACAAATTCATCGGCTGAATTTTCGAACAACAAAACCAAAGCTAGTTTAGTGAAAGATGTAAAGCTGAAATCACTTCAATTAGCAATTACAAATCCTACAGACAAAACATTTACGTTTTTAAAATCGATTCATTTGTATATCTCAACCACAGATTCTGACGAGATAGAATTGGCTTATCAGGATAATATCAACTCAAACACAAATACGATTGATTTAATTTGTACCGATAAAAGACTGGATCAATACATTAAAGCTGATAAATACAAAATCAGAACTCAGGTTACTCTAAAAGAATCACTTACAAAAGACGTAACCGTTAAAGCAGATATGAAGTTTAAAGTGACTGCAGATCCGTTCTAAAAAAGGCACAAAGGTTCAAAGTGACAAAGGCTCAGAGGTTTTAAAAAAGTCCAACAACTTTGTTCCTTTGAACCTTTGTCGCTTTGAACCTGACTTTACTCTTTCGTAACAATAATAGAGGCTTTAAATCCAGCGGCAAGATTGTCCCAATAATCATTGGTTACTAATTGTCCTTTGTCATCGTAGACCTGGATTTCGGCAGTATTTCCTCCTAGGGAACCAATATTTAAGGCTTCGAAGTCTAATTTATTAAAGCCATTTACCAGATTAATTTTTACATCTTTAAAATTAGAATCCAAAAATAATTGATCTTTAATAATCTGGTCGTTTGAAGATACTTTTACCAAATCGCCATCGATGGCTCCAAAATCTCTGAATTTTACAATAAAGTATTGTGATTTGGTTTTAAATTCTCCTAACGAAATATTTTTCTTAACCAATGTTCCGCGGCCTTCTTTTAAGCCGGCATCTTTTAAAGCTTTATCTAAATCCTTTTCCATTTTGGCTACATAACGATCGCCGGGATTGGCAAAATCAGTTTCTGTAGACATGGTAAATTTGCTTTTTTCTTGTCCAATCTGGAATTGAGATTTTGGTGTAATACTCGTATTATCAAAAACATTTGGAGTTTTAATACTCGGAATATCACTATTATCAGCCTGAGGATCTTTTATTTGATGAATAGGTGTTTTCTTAGGTTTTGCACCAAATTTTGGCGCAGCAATAGGTTTGAATTTAGTTCCAAATTCGGTTTGTGCTGATACTGTTACAGCTGTAAAAAATAGTATGAAAAATAAAATGTGCTTCATTGAAAAAGTATTATCGAATCGGCTTTTATAGTTTTTATAAAATCTGAGCATAGCATCACAAAAATAGCATAATTTAATTAGGCGCTACAACTTTAAGACTATTATAACAATATATTAGGCTAATTTTTGGAATCAAAAAACCTGCCAAAAGAGAATTTTTCTTTAAATTTCATTAACCTCAATTGTATTAAGAATACAAAAAATCCGACTTGCATTGACAAGCCGGATCTAATGAAAAATAAATAACAAAAAAAAACTAGTCTTTAACAATAACTGCGGTCAATGTAGTAAGATCTAGTGTTTTGCCTACCGTATAATTAAGATGGACATCATCTGTATAGGTAACTCCGGCTTCGACATAATGTACGTATGTAGTACTTTGAAACACTGTCCCATCAGTAGTTTTAGCAGTAAACTTTACTGAGAAGTCTCCCTTGCCCATAAACACTATAGGATGTTTTAGAAGTGTTTTTTATATCAAAATCAATTACCAGATAATCATTATATAGTTTCTTGTTTGTAACTGTTAAAGCAAAATCAGCCACATTAAACGCAGTACCATTTGATGACGTATAATCATTATCGTTGCTTGAACTGCAACTTGTCAATAAAATGGACATGCATAATAAAAGAACAAGACTTAATGTTGATTTTAAAAAAGATAATTTTCTCATAACTATTAAATATTACCGTTACTATATTTCTTTATCATTTTTTACTTGCCTTAAAGAATAGATAATAGTTTACATTATTTATCGAAAACATAGACAATTTTCTATAACCAAAAAACTTTTTTTATAAGATTTATATTAAAAATAATTAGTTATTTTATTCTAAATCCTAATTCAAAAAATATAAAATTTTGATTATTACCAACTTATTCCTAACTTCAATACCTTAATTCACTTTTATTAAAATTGAGGCATTATGGATTATATAGACTATTATAAAGTATTAGAAATCACAAAATCGGCCACAGAAGCCGAAATCAAAAAAGCCTATCGGAAAATGGCTCGAAAATATCATCCAGATTTGAATCCGAATGATAAAGAAGCGGAGAAAAAATTCAAGGAAATAAATGAAGCTAATGAGGTTTTAAGCAATCCTGAAAATCGCAAAAAATACGATAAGTATGGAAAAGACTGGAAACATGCCGATGAATTTGAAAAAGCAGGTTACGATCCTAATCAACAACAATATTCGAGACAACAGCAAGGCGGCGGTCAAAGTTATTCTGGTTTTGAAGGAGGAGATTTTTCAGGAAGTGATTTCTCTGATTTCTTCAATTCTATGTATGGTTCTGCGGGAAGAAGTTCCAAAAGTCAGGCTAAATACAGAGGTCAGGATTTTAATGCCGAATTGCAATTAGACCTCACATCAGCCTATACAACACACAAACAAAACTTAACCGTAAACGGAAAAAACATCCGAATTACAATTCCGGCCGGTGTCGAAAACGGACAAATAATAAAGATCCCAAATCATGGTGCTCCCGGCGCAAACGGTGGTCCGAATGGTGATTTGTACATTACTTTTCTAGTTGATAACAATTCTGATTTTAAACGTGAAGGCAATAATTTATATGCCGATGTCGATCTGAATTTATACACTGCAATTCTTGGCGGTGAAATTTTCGTGAATACTTTTGACGGAAAAGTAAAAATTAAAGTTCCTGCCGAAACTCAGCCCGGAACTAAGGTTAAACTAAAAGGAAAAGGTTTTCCGATCTATAAAAAAGAAAATCAGTTTGGAGATTTATACATTACTTACACTCTAAAAATTCCGACCAAATTATCGACAAAAGAAAAAGAATTATTCGAAGAACTAGCTAAATTAAGAAATCATGAGTAGTAAAAACTTAATTCAAATAAAACAATTTTGCGTGTATCATGAAATTGAAAACACCTTTATAACAGAGTTGCACAATTATGGTCTGATAAAAATTATTGTTCTGGAAGAAGATGAATATTTACAGCCGGAACAATTGCCTGCTGTCGAAAAAATGATTCGCCTTCATTATGATTTAAAAATCAATCTTGAAGGTATTGATGTTATTGCAAACTTATTGGACAAAATTGAAGCTTTACAGCAAAATCTTACCACAACTCAAAACAAACTTCGTCTTTACGAACATCATCAAATTGAGCAATAAAGATTTTGTTTCACGCAGATTTAAATCTGCGTGAACGACTTTTGGCGATTTTGCGTTTCTGCGAGAAAAAGATTAAAACGTAATTTGCTAAATTAATGACATTAACCGATAACTATCGGGAGTGGCAAAAAATTAAATCTATCACTCAAAATATCACAAAAAAGAATGATTTTTGAAATGATTTTGCCCAAATTTGGTTCTTTTTCATCTCCATATTTTATAAATTGCAACACAATTAACGAACCGGAATTTGTTTTTAAAAATGCTAAAAACAATTCAAAAAAACATACAAAATGAAAAGAGAAAACATCTTAACAGGATCACCTTGGGAGGACAAAATGGGATATTGTCGTGCAGTAAGAATTGGCAATATTATTGAAGTTTCAGGAACAGTGGCTATTGTTGATGGTGAAAAAGTAAAAGCCGACGATGCTTATGCTCAAACCTATAACATCCTGGAACGTGTTGAAAAAGTATTAGAAGATTTGAGTGTTGGAATGAAAGATGTCATCAGAACAAGAATCTTTACAACCAATATTGCAACTTTTGAAGATGTAGCAAGAGCGCATTCAGCGTTTTTTAAAGATGTAAAACCAACTACAGGTTTTTATGAAATCAGTAAATTGGTTGCTCCTGAATATTTAGTTGAAATTGAATTTACAGCTGTTATACAGTAATATTTTTTTGCCACCAATTTCACGAATTTTCACGAATTACTTTTTCTACTAATCTAGAGAATTAGAAAAGATTTCTTTTTTAATTTCTTCAATTAAAAAGCAATTAATTCGTGAAAATTCGTGAAATTCGTGGCAAACTTTCTTTATATAATTAATGGCTCCTCAAAAACTAAAAAAAATATTCCTGACAACTTTCAAATGGATTTTGATCTGTGTTTTGATAGGTATTTTGTCTGGATCTGCATCGGCATTTTTTTTAGTTTCTCTGGAATGGGTTACTCAATTTAGAATTCACCACGATTGGATTATCTGGCTTTTGCCTTTCGGCGGATTATTGGTGGGATTGAGTTATTATTACTGGGGAGAATCAGTCGCAAAAGGCAATAATTTATTGCTGGAAGAATACGAAAATCCTCAGAAACTGATTCCGCTTAAAATGGCTCCTTTAGTACTTTTAGGAACTTTACTTACGCATCTATTTGGAGGTTCAGCAGGTCGCGAAGGTACAGCAGTACAAATGGGTGGAGCAATTGCGGATCAATTTACCAAACTTTTTAAACTGGATAATTCCGAAAGAAAAATTCTGATCATACTGGGAATCAGCGCCGGTTTTGCATCGGTTTTTGGAACTCCGCTGGCGGGTGCGATTTTTGCACTTGAAGTTTTATATTTCAGCAAAATCAATCTTAAAAGTATTGTTTTATCCTTTTTGGTGGCTTATGCAGCTTATTTTACGGTAGAATTTTGGCAAGTAAAACATACCCATTATAGCATTCCAGTTGTTCCTGAAATTAGTATTTCGACTTTAGGCTATGTTATTATAATTGGAATTTTATCAGGTTTTGCAGCTTTATTGTTTTCAAGAAGTACTCATTTTTGGGGTTCGCTTTTTTCAAAAAACATAAAATATCCTCCGTTACGCCCTTTTATTGGCGGAATTGTTCTTGCCATCGCCATTGCAGGTTTTGGACTCACAAAATTCTCAGGATTAGGTGTTCCTGTTATTATAGATTCTTTTTCGAATGCAAATCCCTGGTATGACTTTTTACTTAAAATTCTGTTTACGGGTTTTACTTTAGGAGCAGGTTTTAAAGGTGGTGAAGTCACTCCGTTATTCTTTGTTGGTGCCACTTTAGGAAGTGCTTTATCCTTAATAATTCCGTTGCCAATTGCCTTTTTAGCCGGACTGGGATTTGTTGCCGTATTTTCGGGCGCAACCCACACTCCTATTGCCTGCACGATTATGGGCATGGAACTTTTCGGGATTCAACCTGGTCTCTTTATTGCAATTGCGTGTATTATTGCTTACTTTTCTTCAGGTTCTGTCGGAATTTATAAAGCGCAAATTGTTAAGGGAGCTAAATTTAAGTTGTATCAGAAATTTCAAAAAGAGGAATTGGAACACCTATAATTAAATTCCAATTTTTTAAATTCCAAATTCCAAACTTGATCACTGAAACTATCGTTCCTTCGGAACTTTACAACGTTATTCAATATTAAAAAATCCGTTTAAATCAGCGTTTTCGCTTTAGCGAATCCGTTTTATCTGCGTATAGATTTAAATTTCAATAAACAAATTCCAAATTCCAAAAATCGCATCCCACATTTCTCAATTCACAGTCAACATAATTTCACAGTTCACAACCAACATAAAAGTGTGTTAATCTGTAAAATGATTTCAACATTACATTAAAAAAATGTAAATTCGCACACTATGAAAATACAAGATATTCAAGCGATACAATTATTACTCGCAACCCCAAAGAAAATCGCCATAATACCGCATAGAGGTCCTGATGGAGACGCTATGGGCTCGACCTTAGGTTTATACCATTTTTTATTAAAAAACAATCATCAGCCAACGGTGATTGCACCTAATGATTTTCCTGATTTCTTAGCTTGGTTACCAGGCTCTGAAACGGTAAAAATATTCGAAAAAGATACTGAAAACTGCGCCAAGATATTAGAAGAAGCTGAGCTGATTTTTACACTCGATTTTAATGCTTTTCATCGCACGGGCGAAATGGAACATACTTTAGCCAAACTAACCGCTCCGTTTGTCATGATTGATCATCATCAAAAGCCTGATGATTATGCTACTTATATGTATTCTGATACCACATTTGGGTCAACTTGCGAAATGGTTTATAACTTCATTTCATTTTTAGGCAAAAAAGAAGATCTGGACAAAACAATTGCAACGTGTATTTATACCGGAATTTTAACGGATTCAGGTTCGTTTCGTTTTCCGGGAACAACAGGAAACACACACCGAATCATAGCTGAATTAATTGATTTAGGCGTTGAGAACACATTAATTCCGGTTTTATTATTTGATAATAGTTCTTACAGCCGTTTGCAATTATTGGGGCGTGCTTTGCAAAACATGAAAGTTTTTGAAGAGCATAAAACCTCTTATACTTCGCTTACTCAGGACGAATTGGATTCTTTTAATTATATAAAAGGTGATACTGAAGGAATTGTAAATTATGGTTTAAGTATAAAAGGTATTCTGTTTACTGCTATTTTTATCGAAAATAAAGACGAGAAAATCATCAAGATTTCTTTCCGCTCGCAAGGCGGATTTGATGTGAATCAGTTTGCAAGAGACCATTTTAACGGAGGCGGACATAGTAATGCTGCCGGAGGAAGATCTGATGTTTCGATGCAAGAAACTTTGGCAAAATTTGAAGATTTAGTAACTAAACTAAAAATATAACCCCATGAACTACCTAAAACTAAGCATTTACACCCTACTTTTTGCTGTTTTACTGGTTAGCTGTAAACAACATGAAGATGCCAGAAGACCTATTTCAAGATCTTCAGGTACTTTCATGAAAAAATCAGTTGATCGTAACAAAAAAATAATTGCTAACGAAGAGAAGGTTATCAAAAAAATAATCAAAAGCAATCCTAAAACTAAATATTTTGCCACTAGAAAAGGATATTGGTTTTATTATGATGAAAGAAATCAAACGGATCTTTCGACACCTAAAAAAGGAGATATTGCTTATTACAACTTAGAAGTAAAAGATATAAAAGGCAATGTTATTTACTCAGAAGCAGATCTTGGTCCGCAGACTTATTATGTAGACAAACAAGACATCATGATGGGATTGCGCGACGGTATTAAACTGATGCATAAAAATGAAACAGTGACCTTCTTGTTTCCGTCTCATATTGCTTACGGATATCACGGAGATAATAAAAAAATTGGAACTAACCAGTCTTTAATTTGCACGGTAACACTTCGAAATTTCGTACCGGATCCTGCGGCGCCAAAAACAGCAACTCCTGCGGGACAACCTGCAGCTGCACAAACAGCAGGAGGACAAGCTCCAAAGCCTGCAACGCCAAAACCAACAGCTGTAAAACCAGCAAATCCAGTTAAAAAAGATACAATAAACCCATAAAAAAACATTTTAAAAATGAAAAAAAGTATTTTATTATTACTATTAGCCGTTACCTCATTTTATTCTTGTAAAGACGAACACGGCAATTTACCTGACGGTTTATATGCTGACATTGAAACTAATAAAGGACATATTATTGTTGAATTAGATTATAAAAAAGCTCCTATTACGGTTGCAAATTTTGTAACCTTAGCCGAAGGCAAAAATGAATTCGTAACTAAAGAATATCTAAAAGGAAAGCCTTTTTATGATGGATTAAAATTTCATAGAGTTATTGAAGATTTCATGATTCAAACCGGAGATCCTGAAGGAACTGGTTCTGGAGATACAGGTTATAAATTTAAAGATGAAATCACTGATCTTAAATTTGACAAAGCGGGTGTTTTGGCTATGGCAAACAATGGTCCGGGAACAAACAGCAGTCAATTTTTTATCACACACGTTGAAACGCCTTGGCTAGACGGAAAACATACTATTTTTGGTCATGTGGTTGAAAAAGGTCAGGAAGTTGTAAATCAAATCAAACAAGACGATAAAGTTGTTGCTGTAACTATTATCAGAAATGGTGAAGCTGCAAAGAAGTTTGATGCTGTAAAAGTATTTCATGATTATTTTTCTGAAATCGCAAAAGAAAAAAGTAAATATGCAGGAGTTCAAAAAGAAAAAGTAGCTTATTATGCTTCTGTTAGACCAAAAGCTACAAAAACAAGTACTGGTTTAGAATACTTAATTACTGAAAAAGGAACTGGTAAAAAACCTGCTGCAGGAACTCACATATACATTCACTATTCTGGTTTCTTAGAAGACGGAACTTTGTTTGATTCAAGTGTAGAAGATGTTAATAAAGCATTTGGAAAGTTTGATCGTGCAAGAGCAGAACAACACGGTTACCAGCCAATTCCTTTCCAGGCAGGTCGTAAAGATGGTATGATTCCTGGGTTTATCGAAGGAATTGAACAACTTTCTTTTGGAGATAAAGCAATTCTATTTATTCCGTCACATTTAGCTTACGGAGCAACTGGGGCTGGTGGAGTTATTCCTCCAAATGCAAATATTATTTTCGAAGTTCAATTATTAGAGAAACCGTAATAATATTCCTATATTTAAACCGTTATTACAGACTTAAATTCGAAACACGATGAAATTTAAATTTCTATTTTTATTTTGCCTGGCAATTGTAAACATTCAGGCACAAACAACAAAAAAACCAGTTGCAAAACCAAAACCTGCAGCAACAACAAAAGCTGCTCCTGCAACAAACCCTAATGAAGGTATTTTTGCTACAATCTCAACTACAAAAGGTGATATTGTTTTATCATTAGAATATGTAAAAGCTCCTGTAACGGTAGCAAACTTTATTACATTGGCAGAAGGTAAAAACCCTTACGTAAAAGTTGAAAAACTAAAAGGAAAACCTTTTTATGATGGATTAAAATTTCATAGAGTTATCAACGATTTTATGATTCAGGGTGGAGATCCACAAGGAAATGGTTCAGGAGATCCGGGATATTCATTTAAAGATGAGTTCGTTCCTGAGTTAAAATTTGATAAAGGCGGAGTTTTAGCAATGGCTAATTCAGGACCTGCAACAAATGGAAGTCAATTTTTTATCACACATAAAGATACACAATGGCTTAACGGAAAACATACTATTTTTGGTCACGTAGTTTCTGGAATGGACGTTGTAAATAAGATTGTTCAGGACGATGTTATTACAAAAATCACTATTACACGCAAAGGTGCTGCAGCTAAGAAATTTGATGCTGTAAAAGTTTTCACTGATGACGTAAAAAAACAAGAAGGTAAAAAAGCAGAAAGTCAAAAAGTGGTTACACAAAAAGCTGCTTCTTTTGCAAGTGCAAAAGCAACCGCTACAACAACTCCATCTGGTTTAAAATATGTCGTTACTAAAAAAGGAAATGGTGTAAAACCTGCTGAAGGATCTACAATTTATTTTCATTATGCAGGATACTTTGAAGACGGAAATCTTTTTGACAGCAGCATGGCAAGTGTAGCAAAAGATTATGGTAAATATGATGCTAGCAGAGATGCGCAAGGCGGTTATAAAGCTTTTCCTTTTACAGCCGGTAAAAAAGACGGGATGATTCCTGGTTTTATCGAAGCATTAGATATGATGACGGACGGAGAGAAAGCAACCTTTATTCTTCCATCAAACTTAGCTTATGGGGCAAGTGGCGCCGGAGGCGTAATTCCGCCAAATGCGACTTTGATTTTCGAAATCGAATTGTATCAAAATCAGCCAAATGTAAAATAAAAACAAATTTATTTTATCTCATATAAATCAAACCCATCAAAATTTAGATTTTGATGGGTTTCTTATTTTAACTATTCTCTAATTATATCAAATTCATAATTTTACATTAGAAATCGACCCCGCAACCATACTGATAATAATGTTTACATCCTTTTTCTACCAATTCTTAAACAAAATAGCTTACCTTTGCCGGCTTTATTTTTTTAATTAAACAAGTTAAGATGTCACAAAACAACGTATTAAAGGGAGTATTTTTAGTAGCAATTGGAGCAACAACTTACGGAATGTTAGCTACTTTCGTAAAGATGGCCTATTCCGAAGGATATTCTACTGCCGAAGTAACAACATCTCAATTTATATTAGGAATCATTGGTGTTTTGCTAATCAATACTTTCCAGAAAATTAAGCTTAAAGACAATGTTGTAAAAGCAACTCCCAAAAATATTTTCAATCTGATGCTTGCAGGAACTTCGCTAGGAATGACAAGCTTGTTCTATTATTTAGCTGTAAAATACATTCCGGTTTCTATTGGAATTATTTTATTAATGCAAACCGTTTGGATGGGTGTTTTGCTTGAAATGATTTTAGAAAAAAAATTACCTTCAAAACAAAAAGTCGTTGCTGTAATCATTGTACTTATTGGTACTGTTTTGGCAACTAATATTATCAACAACGATATAACATTAGATTGGAGAGGAATTGTTTGGGGAGTTTTAGCGGCTGCATCTTTTACTACAACTATGTTTACAGCAAATAGTGTTGCTACCGGAATTTCATCTGCACAACGAAGCTTATACATGCTTTTAGGCGGATCTATTATTGTGTTTTCATTTGCTTTTGCAACTCAAATAACACCTTTTAACTTTGAGATTTTCATGAAATGGGGAATTATATTAGCCTTATTCGGAACTATTATTCCTCCTATGTTAATGACTGCAGGTTTCCCGTTAACCGGAATTGGATTAGGAAGTATTGTTTCTGCTCTTGAACTTCCTGTTTCTGTTATGATGGCTTATGTTTTATTAAACGAAGAAGTTATCTTTTCTCAATGGGTTGGGATTGTATTAATCATTCTGGCCATAATTATTATGAATGTAAATTTCAAGCGAAAAAAATAACCTAATTTGCGAGACACGAAAAAAAAGCGTCTTGTAATGTTATAATTGTTAATTTTTTTATAAATTCGTGATAAACAATAAGATATCATGAATCTATCCTGGCATTTATATTTAATGGCTTTTCTTTATATAGTTGCCGGACTTAACCATTTTAGAAAACCGGCAATGTATATCAAAATCATTCCGCCAGTTTTTAAAAATCCCAAATTAATAAATATTTTAAGCGGAGCTGCCGAACTAATCTTTGGCATACTTCTGCTATTTCATCCTACGACTAATTTAGCAGCATGGGGCATTATTGCACTCTTAATTGCTGTATTCCCCGCTAATTTATACATGTTTCAAAATAAAAAAGCGAGTTTCGGCTTGCCAAAATGGATTTTATTTGTACGTTTGCCCTTACAAATTGTATTGATTTTTTGGGCATACCAATATACCCTTTAACAATCAAGTATTAATTAAAATTATTTTTATTATGAAAAAATTATTTGCAGAATTTTTCGGAACCTATTGGCTCGTTTTTGGAGGTTGCGGAAGCGCACTTTTTGCTGCCGGGATTCCTAATTTAGGAATTGGGTTTGCTGGTGTTGCTTTGGCATTTGGTTTAACAGTACTAACAATGGCCTATGCCGTTGGACATATCTCTGGCGGGCATTTTAATCCTGCTGTTTCTTTTGGTTTATGGGCTGGAGGAAGATTCCCGGCAAAAGATCTTTTGCCTTACATCATCTCACAATGCGTTGGTGCTCTTGCTGCTGCAGGAACATTATTTATAATCTGGTCAGGTAAAGCAGGAAATGTCATTGATAATACTAAAGCCGGAGCTTTTGCTTCAAATGGTTTTGGCGCATTCTCTCCTGATGGTTACTCTTTACAATCTGCATTTATAGCTGAATTTGTTCTGACATTATTCTTTTTATTAGTAATTCTTGGAGCTACTGATAAATTTGCAAACGGAAGATTTGCCGGAATTGCTATTGGTTTAGCCTTGACTTTAATTCACTTAATCAGTATTCCTATTACTAATACTTCAGTAAACCCTGCAAGATCATTATCACAAGCTATTTTTGTTGGGGGCGAGCCTTTATCTCAAGTTTGGTTGTTTTGGTTAGCACCAATTTTAGGAGCCATTGTCGCTGGATTTATCTATAAAACATTATTGCAAAATCACGCTGAAGCTTAATCACCTTTTGTAAATCAAATAATAACTAATAAACTTAACATTATGGAATTTTTATATTTTTTACTTATAGGAGCCATCTCAGGATGGCTGGCAGGTCAGGTCTGGAAAGGCGCTGGCTTTGGATTACTTGGTAATATCGTTGTTGGAATCATCGGCGGAATCGTTGGTGGCTGGATTGCCGGAAAACTAGGTATTGGCGGTGGCGGACTTCTTTGGCAAATTATTATAGCTGTTGGAGGTGCCTGGGTGCTATTATTTATAATTAGTCTGGTAAAAAAAGCATAATTACTTTATAGTCAACCTCATTTTGAAAGAGAAAATCTGATATATTTATATTTGATTTTCTCTTTCTTATTTTAGAGTAATGGCAATTTAGCCTTTAGGATAAGAGGAACATTTTGGTTATAAATCTAAATCCAATTATTATGAATGAAGTAATTGCTTATTTCAGTACAATTCCGTCTTCACATCGAAGTTTAATTTTGGTTGGAGGAATAACTTTTTTTTGGATCATAGAAAACACTTTCCCCCTATTCCAGATGCAGTATAAAAAATGGCATCATGCAGGAATTAATTTTTTCCTGACATTGACAACCATTATTATTAACTTTTTACTGGCTTTTATTCTAATTAAAATAGCATTCTGGACAACCGAAAATCATTTTGGGATTTTACAATGGCTACCGGAAATTCCAATTTTACTTTATACTTTAATCGGATTGCTTTTATTGGATTTAATTGGGGCTTATTTACCACATTACATCCAGCATAAAATAAAATTTCTGTGGCGTTTTCATATTGTTCATCATACTGATACCTGGATCGACACTACAACTGCCAACAGACATCATCCGGGCGAAAGCGTGATTCGTTTTGTATTTACTACTCTTGGGGTCTTAATAGTAGGAACTCCAATGTGGATGGTCTTTTTATATCAGACTTTATCTGTCGTTGCGACACAATTTAATCATGCCAATATTTCACTGCCCAATAGATTAGACGTTTTCCTAAGTTATTTTATCGTTTCTCCCAACATGCACAAAGTACATCACCATTATGTTGTTCCTTATACAGACAGTAATTATGGAAACATATTTTCGGTTTGGGATCGTCTTTTTGGCACCTTCACGACCTTATCCAAAGACAAATTAATTTATGGAGTTGATACTCACATGATGCCTGAAGAAAATAATAAACTGAAAAACTTATTGAAAATCCCGTTTCAAAAATCAAGATCCATAAAAAACAGTTAAAAACAGTAAAAAAAGTGCACTTGAACTCACCAACTAATTATTTTTTTTATTAATATTGATACTTAAATTGAAAATCAATCTATTAATCATTAACCTCTATTTTGAATTAATTTTCACGTGATGAAAAAGAGTAACCGCAAAGAATTGAATTGGGAACAAACGGAAAAACTTGTTTCGTTAGCTTTAGAAGAAAAAAATCCATTTGAAATCATAAAGAAAGAATTTGGATTAGCAGAAAAAGAAGTTCTGGAAATCATGAAAAAGAAAATGCCTCTTGAAAAATTTGAGATGTGGAAAAAGAAGGCCATTGCTAATAAACCAAAACCAAAACCAGTTAAAATAGATGATTTTGATGAAGATTTGGACGGTAAGTATTATATAAAAAACAAACTAGACTAAGACAAAACTCCTGTTCTTCAGGAGTTTTTTTTATATTTTTAATTTAATGTAACTTTTTTACCTTTTGTAAGTCAAATACACATAACTAAACTTATTCAAATGAAAAAAATACTTTACACCTTAGCTCTTGCCGTAACGCTTTGGAGCTGTAAAACAGGGAGCTCTTCGGGTGCTGCAAAAAGCAATGTCGTAGATGTCAATATTAATCTTGTCGACGTAAAAGACGACAAAGTTCTGGTAACGGTTACTCCTCCACAAATAAAAACTAACGAAATTATTTATAGTATTCCAAAAACAGTTCCGGGTACTTATTCTACGGATAATTATGGTAAATACTCTGATGGTTTTAAAGCTTTTGACGCAAAAGGAAATGCATTAACAGTAAAAAGAATTGACGATAATTCCTGGTCAATTTCAAATGCAAAATCATTGAAAAAAATAACTTATTTAGTAGGCGATACATTTGATACTGAAAAAGGAACCGGATTTGGTAATGATGACGTGTTTTCGCCAGCGGGAACAAACATCAATGCAGGAATCAATTTCATGGTAAATACACATGGTTTTGTGGGTTATTTTCAAGATAAGCTAGATGTTCCTTACAAAGTTACTATTACACATCCTGAAACACTTTGGGGAGCAACTTCAATGACTGACGAAGATGCAAGCAAAACAAGTGACGTTTTTACAACGCCTCGTTATGCTGTTTTGGTTGAGAACCCAATTATGTATTCAAAACCGGATTATACTACATTTAACGTAAACGGAATGGATATCTTAATCGCTGTTTATTCTCCAACAGGAAAATTTACTGCAGAAAGTATTACTCCGGAAATGAAAACAATGATGACGGCTCAGAAAAACTTTTTAGGAAAAGTAAATGCTAATAAGAAATATACCGTTTTATTGTACTTATCATCTATGGCAAAAGACGACGCACACGGTTTTGGAGCTTTAGAGCACCCAACTGCAACTACAGTTGTTTTACCTGAATCTATGCCAAAAGAAAAGTTGGTAGAATCTATGAAAGATGTTGTTTCGCACGAGTTTTTCCATATTGTAACGCCATTAACTATTCACTCAAAAGAAATTCAGTTTTTTGATTATAACGCACCAAAAATGTCTGAGCATTTATGGATGTACGAAGGTGTAACAGAATATTTTGCTAATCTTTTTCAAATCAACCAAGGTTTAATTAACGAAGCTGAATTCTATACTCGTATTGCTGATAAAATCGAGCAGGCAAAAGGTTTAAATGATACTATGTCATTTACAACAATGAGTAAAAATGTTCTAGTACAGCCTTATAAAGACCAATACTTAAATGTATATCAAAAAGGTGCTTTGATTGGTATGTGCATCGATATTATTATTAGAGAAAAAAGCAACGGGGAAAGAGGAATTCTTGATTTAATGCATAAATTATCTAGCGAATATGGCGTTGAGAAACCATTTAATGATGACGAGCTTTTTGCAAAAATTACACAACTAACTTATCCTGAAGTTGGAGAATTTTTGAACAAATATGTGGCAGGAACAACTCCAATTCCTTATGATTTTTATTTGGCAAAAGTTGGTGTTGGTAAAGCTTCTGAGAAAAAAGCAGGACCAGTTTTCTTAAAAGGACAAACTCCATATATTAGTGTTGACAAAGCGACTAAAGCAATAAATGTTCGTGCTGATATTGATTTAAATGTATTCTTCACTAATTTAAATCTTAAAGCTGGTGACATTATCACTGCTATCAACGGAAAAACTTACAACCTGGACAATATTTATGATTTGATTACCGAAAGTGAAAACTGGAAAGAAAATGATCCTATCACTCTTCAAATCAAACGTGCTGGAAAAGAAGAAACCATTAAAGGAACTGTGAAATTACCATACGAAGAAACAGAAACTTTTAAAGTAACAGATGCTTCAAAAGAGAAACTTAAAAATGCATGGTTAAAAGGATAATTCTTTTTTAGAGACATAAAAAAAACCGACAAGTGATTGTCGGTTTTTTTTATGTTATTGCGTGTAGACCTTTATCAAAGTTTAAAACTTTGACAAAGGTTTTCTACGTTATTATTTCTTTACAGGAAATTTCCAGTCAAATTCGTCTTTATCATTGATGATTGCACCAACTTCAAATTTTACAACTTCATCAAATTCTGTTTGTAAAATAAACCAATTGTCTTCATTGAAATAGTTTTCGAAAGTATCAAAAGTTTCCTGATTGTATTTTGTGATTCCTTTTGTCGCTAAATCTTTCTTTACATCAGCAATTTTTCTTCCGAGAAGCTTGAATCCAAAAACTTCTAAATCATTGCTTGAAGCTACTAAATAACCCAATTTCATATCTTCTTCCTGATAAAATGTCAATCTGATTTTTTGAGCGTTGTATACAAAAATTACGTTGTCGTCTTCGTCTACATAATTTTTATCCGGTTTTCCTAAAGCAGCCGTTACATCGTTTTGCTTCATTCCGAAAAGCAACTTATCAATTCCTGATTTTAGATTTATTTTCATAATACGTGTCTTTTATTTGAGGTGCAAATTTCGTGAAGTTTTTGGAAACTCTGTTATGATTCTGTTTTTATTAATTTTTTCGCCACGAATTGCACGAATCATCTCGAATTTAAAACGTGTGTTTGTCAGGCTGAGCGAAGGCGAAGCCCATTTCGTTGCAAAAGCCTTCGACTTCGCTCAGGGTGACACTACAGAAAAATCTTTGTTAACCCGTTTTATCTGCCTAATCCGTGGGTAAATTTAATTCTGGTAATTCTTCTTATTCGGTTTAGCGCTCATATAAAAAGTAATTTTTCCGCCATTAATAACATCTGAATGTTTTAAGAAAGGTTTGTCTAATTGTTTTCCATTTAAAAGCACTTTACTCACAAACACATTTTTATCAGATTGATTTACCGTTTCTACTTCGAAAGTTTTTTCGCTTTCTAAATTAAAAACAGCTTTTTTAACCAACGGACTTCCCAGTGCATATTCATCAGAACCCGGTGCAACAGGATAAAATCCTAAACTGCTAAAAATATACCAGGCACTCATTTGTCCAAAGTCGTCATTTCCACCCAAGCCATCTGCACCATTTCGGTACATTTTTTTCAGGATCATTCGGATCTTGTCTTGCGCTTTCCACGGCGAATTGGTCCAATCATACAAATAAACAACATGATGCGAAGGTTCGTTTCCGTGTACATAATTTCCAATGATTCCATCTCTGGTAATATCTTCTGTATTCTCGAAATATTTGTCCGGTAAATGCATGCTGAATAATGAATCTAAACGAACATTAAATTTGTCATTTCCTCCCATTATTTTAATCATTTCTGTCGGATCTTGCGGAACATACAAACTATAATTCCATGAATTTCCTTCAATAAACCCCTGTCCGTGGGTGTCTAACGGATCAAATTCTTTTTTGAAAGTTCCGTCGTTTAATTTAGGACGCATGAAACCAGTTTTAGCATCATAAACATTTTTATAATTTTTAGATCTTTCGATAAATTCATTATAAATATCTGTTTTACCAAGCTTTTTAGCTGCCTGAGCAATTGCCCAATCGTCATAAGCATATTCTAATGTTTTAGAAACCGAAGATCCATTTTTGTCCTCCGGAACATAACCCATTTTCATATAATATTCCAATCCGTCATAATAAGGTACTTTGGCTGTGTTTATACACGCCTGAAGTGCTTTTTCTTTATCAAAATTTCCATTCCCTTTTACAATAGCGTCTGCAATCACAGATACAGAATGATAGCCTATCATACACCAGTTTTCATTAGCATAATGTGACCAGATTGGCAGCATTTTATGCACACTTTGATCTGAATGTGCCAACATAGAACTTATCATATCTGAGTTTCTTGCTGGCTGAACCAAATTAAAAAGCGGATGCAAAGCTCTGTAGGTATCCCATAAAGAATAACTGGTATAATTTTTAAAATTATCGGCTTTATGAACATTCATATCCAAGCCTTTGTAGTTTCCGTCTAAATCCATGTATTCTGTTGGACCTAAAAACGCATGATACATTGCCGTGTAAAAATTGACTAAATCTTCCTTTTGAATGGTTTCAATCTGAATTTTATTCAATTCTTTGTTCCAAACTTCCTGACTTTGTTTTTTTACTTTTTCGAAATCCCAACCCGGAACTTCTTTTTTCATGTTTTCAAGTGCTCCTGCAGAACTTACCGGCGAAAGTGCTATTTTAATTTTGATTTTTTCTCCTTCTTCTGTATTGAAATCAAAGAACAATTTTAGGTTTTGACCTGCCATTTCCGGGAAATTTTTGGTTTGATCAAATCTTCCCCAAAAACCTCTGTAGACACTTTTTTCCTGTGCTGCTTGTCCGTAGCTTTTAATTGGTTTGCTAAAAGACATCGCAAAATAAACCGTTCTGGTTCTCGCCCAACCATTTGTTTGGCGATATCCGGTAATTAAAGTATCATTTTCTACACGAACAAATGTCCAGACGTTCTTTTTATCGTAATTATAAATTCCTGATGTTAAATCAAGAATAATATGCGCTTCATTAGATTTTGGAAAACTATATTGGTGCATTCCCACGCGCGTTGTTGCCGTAAGTTCGGCTTTAATTTTATGATCTTCCAGAAAAACACTGTAATAAGCTGGTTCTGCTTTTTCGGTCGAATGAGAAAACGCAGATCGATAACCTGATAATGGTTTTGAAGCTACTCCGGGATTTAATTGCAGTTTTCCGGTTGTTGGCATAATTAGAAAATCGCCAAGATCAGAATGCCCTGTTCCGCTAAAATGCGTGTGACTGAAACCTACAATCGTTTTATCTTCGTATTGATATCCTGCGCAATATTTATAGACCTCTCCATTGTATTTTCCGTTTAAACCGTAAGCAATTGTATCTGTTTCTGGACTCAACTGCACGCTCCCAAAGGGAACTGTTGCGCCAGGATAAGTATGTCCCATTTTGGCCGTGCCAATCATTGGATCGACATACTGAATCAAATTTTGTTTCTCTATTTTCTTTTGTGCATTTGCTCCATAACCAAGCATTAAAACAGTTAAGCCAAAAAGAAAACTTTTACATTTCATTCTATTCATCAGGTTATTTTTAATTATTATTTTGGTTTAAAATAAGATTGGTTATTTACTAAAACGATTTATCAATACTTTTAGGTTAGAAAAATACAACAAAATATGCTCTTTTAAAAATGTAAATTTATCTGTGCTAAATAAGGTTTTAAATATCTTTGAGTTATTCAAAAAACACATTTCTCTTCATGAAAAATTATATTTTAGTTCTATTACTTTCCTATTCTACTTTTGGAATTGCTCAAAAAGTAAGCAGCTATAGATTGACAAAGGAAGATATAATTCAAAAAGAACTTGACGGGGTTTCTGATTTTCCTATCTATAAAGCATTTGAATATCAGGATAAAGGCGGAGTTTATGAATTACTTTTATGCGAAAACCAAAAAAATATTTCTAAAAAAGATACTTTGAACACTAAGATTCAGGCGATTTCTACAATGAATGATCATGGCGGTTTTCTAGAAAAATGGAGAATTAATGATGTATTAGAATCTACTGAACCTAAGGAAACTAATATCTGGTTCTGGACAAAATATTGCAGTACCAAAGATCTTGATGCCGATGGTTATATTGAACCCATAATCGTTTACGGAACGAGAAATGAAAATGATGAAATAAAACGGGTTAAAATTATTACGGTTTACAAAAACAAAAAATATGTAATTCGTGCCGTGGAATGTGACTTAGACTATTGCAGAAGTTTTAAAAAAGATCAAAATTGGAATACGCTTCCGCAGAAAATAAAATCCTATGTCGATCAATTGGTGGTTAAGATTAGAAAAGAACAGGGGTTGTTGTTGAAAGATGGATAGGTGTTAGATGTTAGAGGCAAGATGTTAGAAGAAAGACTTTAGATGCAGACTTTTGATTATAACTGCAAGATATTAGACGATAAATGTTGGAATTAGCTTCGATGTATAATTTATATAAAAATACTTACATGAGAATGTTTTATTGTTGTAATTTTTCTACGCTTTAAGACAATGTCATAAAAATTAATCTCGCAAAGACAAAGCTTAAACACAATCTTGTCATTTCGACGCAGGAGAAATCCTCGTGAGAAGCTCGACAAAGATTGGATTCTCGTTGCGTAGACCGGATTAAAATCCGGCCCTACAATATATGTCGAGCCTCTGGCTCTTTCTTTACTAAAGCTTTTGCTTTAGATTCTCTTTTACCTCATCAAACCATTCATTCCTTAGAATACTTAGAACGATTGAATCACGGCGTACTTCGCTGTCTCTGGTTGGCATGTGGTTGCGAAAAACTCCTTCAACTTTACATCCGATGCTTTTCATGGCTGCGACACTGCGCTCGTTATTATTATCGGCGCGGAATTCTACACGCTCCATTCCAAGGGTTTCGAAGGCAAATTGCAATAATAAAAATTTGCAGTGTTTATTAAGTCCGGTTCCTCTAAAGGCTGATCCGTACCAGGTAAAGCCTAATTGCAGCGTTTTGTATTCAAGCTGAATGTCGTAAAAACGTGTTGATCCTGCGTATTTTTGAGATTTTTTATCGAATACTATAAACGGAAATTCTCTTTTATCTTCTCTCGCTTTTACTGCTGATTGGATATATTTTACCAAATTTTCTTTTCCGTCCGCACCAACTAAGGAATATTTCCAGGTTTCTGGCTCGTTGATGGAGATTTCTAATAAATTTTCGATGTCTGATTCTTGTATAGGACGTAATAAAACCAAATCATCCTCGAGGATAACGTTGTTTGAGAAACTGAAATTAGATGTTGTATTCATTTTTAAATTCTGATGAGATTGCTATGAAATGTTTCTATTTCTTCAAAAGAAGCTTTGTAAAGATATTTGAAAAAAATAAAAAGAAGAACAAAAAAATCAACAAATAAGCCTCTATTAGTTAGAGGCTTATTTGTTGATTTTTAGTTGATTTTAAAATTACTCACTCATTTCATCATAGCGCTCCGGAACTTGCGGATCGTATAACGGGCATTTGAATTCTTCCATCAACGCAACTAGTTTATTCATGGTTTTACCTTCGGTTCCGTAACAGTCGATTTTGACGCTTTGTGGGGTTGGGATTACTTGAAAGGCACCTCTTCCTTTGGTATTTTGCCAACTGTTTTCATCTACTTTTTCCCATTCTGAAAAAACAGAAGCGATTCGGTTCATGATTACTTCAACAGGAAGTTTTTCTAAACCTTCAATTTCTTCTTTTTCGACAAGGGCTTCGTAAACCTCATGATGGTTTAAATAGACTTCTTCTAAGTATTTCCAAAAAAGTAATTCGTACATAGCCTGATGTTTTTAGCCCCGATAGTAGTGAAAATCCTTTTGTGTCCGTTGCGGCGGACACAAAAGATTGTAACGGATAGCGGGATTAGCTCCTAAAAAAGCTAATTATTAATAAAAAAGGTCCTGTTGAAACTCCAGTATAAAAAAACCTTTGCAACTCAGAACCTTTGAACCTTTGTAACTTAAAAAAATTAATATTCGAATGTTCCGTACTCGCTGGTAATAGTAAGTTTTTTAGCATCGGCTGCTTCTACTCTACCTACGATTTGTGCGTCGACATTGAATGATTTTGAAATCGCAATAATATCTTGTGCGATGTTTTCAGGAACGTAAATTTCCATACGGTGACCGCAATTGAAAACCTGATACATTTCTTTCCAGTCTGTTTTTGATTGTTCCTGAATTAACTTGAACAATGGCGGAACAGGGAATAAATTGTCTTTTATAATGTGCAGGTTTTGAACAAAATGTAAAATTTTTGTCTGTGCTCCTCCACTGCAATGCACCATTCCGTGAATTTCGTTTGGTGTATAAGTGTCTAAAATTTTCTTGATAATTGGCGCGTAAGTTCTCGTTGGAGAAAGTACTAACTGACCTGCATTTATTGGGCTGTTCTCTACTTCATCAGTTAAATTTACCTGACCTGAGTAGATTAATTCTTCGGGAACAAGAGCATCGTAACTTTCAGGGTATTTTTTAGCTAAATATTTCCCGAAAACGTCGTGACGTGCAGATGTTAACCCGTTACTTCCCATTCCGCCATTATAGCTTTTTTCGTAAGTTGCCTGACCAAAAGATGTCAAACCAACAATTACGTCGCCTGCTTTAATATTTGCATTGTCTACTACATCGCTGCGTTTCATACGAGCGGTAACGGTAGAATCGACAATTATGGTGCGAACTACATCTCCAACATCGGCAGTTTCTCCTCCTGTTGAATGAATTGTTACGCCAAAAGATTTTAATTCGTTAATTAATTCTTCGGTTCCGTTGATGATTGCTGAAATAACTTCGGCCGGAATTAAATTTTTATTTCTTCCAATTGTAGAAGAAAGCAAGATATTATCTGTTGCACCAACGCATAATAAATCGTCGATGTTCATGATTAAAGCATCCTGAGCGATTCCTTTCCAAACTGAAATATCACCTGTTTCTTTCCAATACATATACGCTAATGACGATTTTGTACCTGCTCCGTCTGCGTGCATAATCAAGCAATATTCCTCATCCTGGGTTAGATAATCTGGAACAATTTTACAAAATGCTTGAGAAAATAAACCTTTATCAATATTTTTTATGGCGTTGTGTACGTCTTCTTTTGATGCCGAAACACCTCTTTGTGCGTACCTTTTGCTAGAATCTGAACTCATGAAACTTAGTTTGTGTTGATGTGGTGCAAAGATAATCCCTTTTTTTAATTCTTGGGACTATACTATTTAAAATTAGAACTTATTCTAATTAAAATCATATTTTCTTCTAATCTGTGATTCACAAAAAAAACGACAGTTTTTTGAATACTGTCGTTTTTTCTGTAACTAAATTGTTTTAAACATTTGAAGGCTTATATTTAATTGGCTACTAATACAACTTGTGATGTAGGTTATACAATTTGGAGAAGTATGTCATTCTAAAAAATAATTTGAAAACAAGATTTGTTCTTAATTTTCTCCTTTTTCATATTCAAATTTAGAAAACTTATCGTAAACCAAATCACACATATTTACTTATTTTTCAACACATTAGCTTCTTTTCGATAAAATGTGAGACTATCTCGATGAACTGCCCTTATCTTATTTTACAATAAGAAGAAAAATACTACTTTATATAATTCTTGTTTATTTAAAGTTAATCAAAAAAAACCTGTCTTTTTTGAGACAGGCTTTAAAGTATTATTTTGAGAATGTTATTTGGTAAACAACAATTCTCTGTATTTAGTTAAGGTCCAACTTTCGTCGTCTACTAATAATTCTAATTTATCACAGTGATTTCGAATATCTTCAAAATATGGTTTTACTTTATTGCAATATGCTTCGGCCATTTTTTGCGCATCTGTTAAACTGTTTGCCGTTTTTCTTTCATTGGTCATTGCCAATACTTTAGAATTTATACCTTCTATATGACCTGAAATTTCTTTGATTAAAACGATTTGCTCTTTTGCAATGGTTTCAAATTCTTTCCCGAAGATTTCTTTTAGCCCTTTTACGTTTTCAATTAAAGTATTTTGATAACGAATTGCTGTTGGAATTACGTGATTTCTTGAAATATCTCCTAAAATTCTTCCTTCAATCTGAATTTTCTTCGTGTATTCTTCTAATTCAATTTCGTAACGTGCCTCAACTTCAATATGATTCATAATCCCTAATTCTTCGAATAAGTCAAATGCTTGTTTAGAAACTTTGGCTTTTATAGCTTCAGGAGTAGTTTTAAAATTACTTAAACCTCTTTTAGCTGCTTCTTTTTCCCAAGCATCACTATACCCGTCTCCTTCAAAAAGTATTTTTTTAGATTGTTTAATGTATTCCCTTAAAACATTGAAGATTGCATCATCTTTTTTCATGTCTTTCGACTCAATTAAAGCATCTACTTCTATTTTAAAATCTTTCAATTGTTTGGCTACAATAGCATTCAAAGTAGTCATTGAATTTGAACAGTTCGAGTTTGAACCTACTGCCCTGAACTCAAATTTATTTCCTGTAAAGGCAAATGGCGAAGTTCTGTTTCTGTCTGTATTATCTAAAAGTACATCTGGAATTTTTCCAACTACATTTAGTTTTAAGTCTGTTTTTTCTTCAGGAGATAATTTTCCGGTAGTAACACTTTCCAATTCAGATAAAACTTTGGTTAATTGTGCTCCAATAAAAACAGAAATAATTGCCGGTGGCGCTTCGTTTGCTCCTAACCTGTGATCGTTACTTGCTGTTGCGATAGAAGCTCTTAACAAAGTTTCGTAATCGTTAACGGCTTTTATGGTATTGATAAAGAAAGTAAGAAACTGTAAATTGCTCATTGGCGTTTTACTTGGACTCAATAAATTAACTCCTGTATCTGTTGCCAATGACCAGTTATTATGTTTTCCGGAACCGTTTACTCCTTTAAATGGTTTTTCGTGAAATAATACTTTAAAATCATGACGCTCCGCAACTTTTTGCATCACATCCATTAATAAGGAGTTATGATCTACGGCAAGATTTGTTTCTTCAAAAATTGGTGCTAACTCAAACTGATTTGGCGCAACCTCATTGTGACGGGTTTTTACCGGAATTCCCAACAACATACATTCTTGTTCCAGATCTCTCATATACGTTAAAGCACGTGTTGGGATAGACCCGAAATAATGATCGTCAAGTTGTTGTCCTTTTGCAGATGTATGTCCTAATAATGTTCTTCCGGTCATCATTAAATCCGGACGTGAATTTGCCAAGGCTTTATCGATCAAAAAGTATTCTTGTTCCCATCCTAAAGTAGCGGTAACTTTTTTTACATTTTTATCAAAATATTTACATACTTCTGTCGCAGCTTCATCCATTGCTGATAATGCTCTTAATAACGGAATTTTATTATCTAAAGCTTCTCCTGTATAGGCAATAAAAACTGTCGGGATACATAAAGTTGTTCCATATATAAAGGCAGGTGAAGTTGGATCCCACGCTGTGTAACCTCTGGCTTCGAATGTATTTCTGATTCCACCATTTGGGAAACTTGATGCATCCGGTTCTTGTTGTACTAATTGTGCTCCGCCAAATTTTTCTACAGGATCACTTCCGTCATAAGAAGTTTCAAAAAAGGCATCGTGTTTTTCTGCAGTTGTTCCTGTAAGAGGCTGAAACCAGTGTGTATAATGTGTAACTCCTTTAGAAAGGGCCCATTCTTTCATTCCCATGGCAATATAATCTGCCAGTTTTCTATCTATTTTAGTTCCATGTTGAACCGCATCTCTTACCCCTTTTAAAGCATCTGAAGTTAAATATTGCTTCATTGCTTTTTCATTAAATACATTTGAACCAAAAATGTTAGATTTTCTATCTATTTCTTCAAAATGTACCGGCTTTCTTGTAGAAGCTTCTTGTAAAGCTTGAAAACGTAATGTTGACATGTATATAAGTTTAAAAATTTGTAATAATTTCTATTGAAAAAAGAAGAACAAATATAAAGAATAAAACCCCCTGTTTAAAAGATAAATTTCAGAAAATTATGCGACGATTTTTCAACAGAAGACGCTTTTTACAAAGAATAATGAATCTTAACTATAGAAATATAACAAAACACCTTGGTATTATTCATTAAATAAACATTTTTTCATAATTTCTTAACTCAGAAATTCAAAAAACCATCGTATTTATTACGAATTTATTTTTTTATGGTGTTAAAAATTGCTTTTTATAAAATATACCCCTACCAAAATTGCGCTTCTCTAAAAAATAATACTCTGCTAAACAAAATAGCCCCCTAATTTTTAGGACTAAAAAAATAAATCTATATTTGACCCAACGAAAAAAACAAAAAAAATTAATTTATATTATTATGGCTAAAATTAAGTTAGAGTACATTTGGTTAGATGGATATGAACCAACTCAAAATCTTAGAAGTAAAACTAAAGTTGAAGAGCACGAAAATTTCAAAGGAACATTAGAAGAACTTGGAAACTGGTCATTTGATGGTTCGTCAACAAAACAAGCTGAAGGTGGATCTTCAGACTGTCTATTAGTTCCAGTTGCGATTTATCCAGATCCAACTCGTATAAACGGTTACATTGTAATGTCAGAAGTTATGTATGCTGACGGAACACCACACCCTTCTAACGGTAGAGCTACAATTGATGATGATAATGATGATTTTTGGTTTGGTTTCGAACAAGAGTATTTCATCATGGATACTAAAACTTTATTGCCATTAGGTTTCCCTGTTGGAGGATATCCTGCTCCACAAGGTATGTACTACTGCTCTGTAGGTGGAAAAAACACTCACGGAAGAAAATTAGTAGAAGAGCATGCTGACTTATGTATCGCTGCCGGACTTAACTTTGAAGGTATTAACCAAGAGGTTGCCTGCGGACAATGGGAATTCCAATTATTTGCTAAAGGTGCTAAAAAAGCCGGAGACGAAATTTGGGTTGCTCGTTACTTATTAGATCGTTTGACTGAAAAATATGGTTACTATATAGAATATCACCCAAAACCACTTGGTGACACAGACTGGAATGGTTCAGGTATGCATGCTAACTTCTCTAACGAGATCTTAAGAACATGTGGTTCTAAAGAAACTTACGAAAGAATCTGTGAAGCTTTCCGTCCTGTTGTTGCAGAACACATTGCAGTTTACGGAGCTTACAACGACCAACGTTTAACTGGTAAACATGAAACTGCTTCTATTCACGATTTCTCTTATGGAGTATCTGATAGAGGAGCTTCAATCAGAATTCCTTTATATACAGTTCAAAAAGGATGGAAAGGATACCTTGAAGACAGAAGACCAGCTTCAAACGGTGATCCATACAAAATTGCTGCTAGAATTATCAAAACTGTAAAATCAGCGCTATAATTCTTAGTTTATAATATACTTAAAAGTGCCATCCTGATCAGATGGCACTTTTTTTATTGTCAATAGACCCGAAAGGTTTTAAAAACCTGTCGGGTTTGGCTTTACACAAAAACAACCACAATCATTGTCATTCCGAACGAGGAATCTCCGTAAGTAACTCTACAAAGATTAGCGAAATACTATGCGGAGTTACTTACGGAGATTCCTCGTTCCTCGGAATAACAAGATTGAGTTTTGATTGCGAATGATGGATTGAAATCCATCCCTACAATATATTTTGTTCCTATGGAACTGCTAGAAAAAATTCCAAAGGAATGATTTACATTGTAGCAACGTCCCGATAGCTATCGGGATTAATCCGTTGAAAAAAACGAATGAAAAAATAGTTTTTATCATAGAAATCGGGATGCAAAAAATGCGTGGACAAACTTTTTGTAGGGATCTTTGTCAAAGTTTTAAACTTTGACAAAGATTTTATGCGCATTCAAACCCGACAGGTTTTAAAAACCTGTCGGGTTTATAACACTAAATTTTTAAGGTAATTTTTATTAATAAATTTTTAAGTTAAACTTCAAAAACTATCTTTGTAAATCATTTAAAAATTATCATAATGGTTTGGATTTTCTTTTTAGTAGCTGTTGTAATTATTCTTGCTTTAGACTTGGGTGTTTTCAATAAAACACCACATATTATTAGTACCAAAGAAGCAAGTAAATGGACCCTGATTTGGGTAACGCTTTCATTCTTGTTTTCGGGAGTAATTTACTGGCTTTACACCACAGACTATATTGCAAATCCGGATCAGCTGAAACCAGCCGTAGCTTCAATGAAGTTTATTACCGGTTACTTAATCGAATTATCATTAAGTGTAGATAATATTTTTGTAATTGCAATTATTTTCGCTTCTTTCAAAATACCTCAAAAATACCAACACCGTGTTTTATTCTGGGGAATCCTTGGTGCAATCATTTTCCGTGGATTAATGATTTTCTTTGGCGTAATGCTTATCAATAAATTTACATGGACGACTTATTTATTTGGTGCTTTCTTAATTTTTACAGCTTTGAAAATGTTATTTTCAGGTGAAGAAGAAGATTTTCATCCAAAAGATTCATTCGTTTATAAAGCACTTGGAAAAATCATTCCGATTACCTCTGAAACGGATGGTGAGAAATTTTTCATTAGTACAAAAACAGCCAAAAAAGCTGCGACTCCTTTATTTGTAGCCTTGATTGTTATTGAAGTTATGGACGTTCTTTTTGCGGTAGACAGTGTTCCGGCAATTCTTGCTATTACATCAGATCCGTTTTTAGTATTTAGTTCTAATATTTTTGCCATTTTAGGTTTACGTTCTATGTATTTCTTCCTGGCAAATATGTTGGCAAAATTCAGTTTCTTAGAATACAGTCTGGTTGCTATTTTAGCTTTCGTAGGATTAAAAATGATTCTTCATGATTTTATTCACGTTCCGGAATGGGCTTCTCTAGGATTTATTGCTCTTTCGCTTTTAGTGGGAATTTTGGTTTCATTGAAATTTGGAGAAGAAAAAACACTTACAGATTCAAACGAAGAATAGTTTTCTTGACATATATACATAAAAAAAGGAGATTAAATGATCTCCTTTTTTTATGCTTTTGATAAGTTTTAAACCTTCAACAATAGTTAAATAATAAGATAAGTACTACAATTTAACTATTAAAAATAAGATTATACATTATTTATAACTATGTTTACTTTATTATAAATAATTTAAAAGCCTTTATCATGAGAAAAAATTACTTCTATCTCCTTTTCCTATTCTTATCTACTACAATTTCGTTTGCACAAAAAGTTACAATCACGCCAACATCCGTAAACGGGTCTAATGTTAATGCAGGCCCAATTAACCTTGCCTCTGTTCCTTACTCTTCTGTTTCATTAGGTGTAAAAGTTGAAATTCCTGACGGTGCCTCGGTGGACGACCAGGGAACTATAAAGATTTATTACATGAATTCTGTTGCCATAGGTCCTAATGTTGCTATTGGCGGCGACGGTGGTGCGTTATATTTTGGCGGCGCAAAAGTTGCTAATCGAAGTTTTACGATAAACTTAAACTGGGCAGATTTTCAAACCTCTGGAGGATTTATTTATGCCGAATATAAAAACATGAACAGCCCATCTGGAGCAGTATTTAAGAGTGCTTATCTTTCTGTGATTAAAAATGCAACCGTGACTACAGGAACCAATTTAAACCCTCCTGCAGATGCGCCAAACCCAACAAAAATTACAAATACATTGTGCTGTGACCAAACGGTTAGGCTTGGAGAAAAACCTGCACCAGTAACTGGTACTACCTATCTTAATCCTTATCAAAACGAACCTTATGGTATCAATTCTTCTTGGCAAGCTGCTGGACTAGGCAGTGTTAGATTTATAAGTAATAACCGTAGTACTTTAGAGATTGACAACATAACCGAACTTGGAAAATCTACAGTTACAAGAAGTTTAGGATATAACTATGGTGGTCAGTTTCCTAATAAAAGTAACTCTGTGACTATTACTGTTGTTCCATCACCAATAACTCCAAATGAAATTCGCATTAACGCTTCCATAAACACTGACGGTTCATCTGAAATTAATAATGCCAATCCAAAAGATATTTTTGGTGATAACTCATCTATAAATTTAAATATTCTTCAAGATCCTTTTTATGTTCCAAAAAGAGGAGATACAAATGTTATGATTGATAAGTACGAATGGGAATACCGCATAACAAACGGTACTACAGAAGACAGTTCTTCCTGGATCACAATTCCTAATCAATCTTCGCCTTCATTGAATTCGTCATATTTACCACGCTCTAACAGCGATAAAGACAATTTTTATTTATTAAGAAGAATAGCTATTTATCAAAATTTAAAAATAGCTAGTAATTCATTAAAAATATCACTAAGAGCTATTCGTGACAATAACACAATATGTTGTGATCAAACTTTAGAAGTATCATCTTCAAATATTGTTGAAAGACCATCTACTATTACAGGAACAACTACTGTCTCTAATAAAAATACTTATCTATTTTATCAATGGCAAAGTCAAACAGTTACAGAAAGAGGGGCGAAATTTAGTAATTGGACAAATATACCTTATGCTACGTCAAAGGATTACTTTCCGTCGACACCTGAATTTGTTCCCGGTGTTGGTAGAAACCAACCTACAGTACCGACTTATAATTACAGACGTATAGCAACAGATAATATTTACACTGGTGAAACATACTATAGTAATGAAGTAAGCTTAATCCCTTCTACAAATGTATATTCAACATCAACACTTAAAATATATCCAAATCCAGCGACTTCAATAATCAACATTGAAAATACATATAACAGAACTGGAGGAATCGATTTAAATGACGCTAATATTAATATTGTAAATATTACAGGTAATATTGTAAACTTAAATGATTTTACAAAAATAACCCCTACCCTTATTAGTATCAATGTCTCAAATTTAGTTAACGGAATATATTTTATAAATGTTTCAAATAATAGGTCAGGAAGATCATATACTGAACAATTTACTTTTATTAAAAATTAAATATTAAACGTAAAAAAAAGGAAATCTTGCGATTTCCTTTTTTTTACGTTTAATAAAGAATGATTATAATTTTACATTTTTAACATTACTATCATCAATGTTATATTTTGCAATAACAGCATTATAATCCGAATAATCTGCTTTTACTTTTTTTGCATTTACTCCGTCATCACCTGGAATAATAACAATTCTAAATGTTTTGCCAATTCTAAAACTAGCAGGTAATAGAGAAAAATCACTTAAACTACCATCAATAAAAATTGTAACATTATTTTTTGAAAAATTAAAATTATATTGAGCTGTTTCTGTGCCATTGTTAAAATAATATATCTGAGGTAATAATGCCCATTTATCAGCTTGATTTGAAGCACTAACTAATTCATATACTAAAACATTATCCCCTGATAGCATGCCTTTTAACGCAACATTATTTGCATAATTCGGACTAACAAAGTCCATTGTAGCTTCAGTAACAAAAGGAAGTGGGGCATCAAATCCTGGAGGTCCTTCTGGTCCTTCTGGTCCTTCACAACTAGAAAACGCGATTAGTCCAACGACTGCAAAAATGGTAAGTATCTTTTTCATAATTTTTATATTTTTTATATTTATAAAGGTATTCCAAAAACCAAACCAAAAAAAAGAAAAACATAATTTTTTTCCTAACTTTTTTAATCTCATTTGCATTTACTAAATCATTTCGCGCGTAAAATACCCGTAATCAAAGGGGAAACAAAAAAAATAATTTTCAAAAAAAAGCATCCGCTTTTAACGGATGCTTTAAATAAGGTTTATAAATTAATCTAATTACCGGCAGAAATAATTTTTTTAGAACTGCTGCCTTTATTAGTCGTAATTCTAAGAATATAAACTTGGAATTTACCTACGTAGAAATCAATATTTAAGGTATATTCTTTGTCTAAGTAAGAATTTGTATCTGTTTTAGAAGATAACAAAGTTCCTGATATATCAAACAATTCAATTTTGACATCGCTCGCATAATTAAAGTTATAACGAATTGTAATGTAATTTTTAAATGGAACGGGATAAGCATCAAAACTAGGTTTTTTGCTTTCTTTTCCACTGCTTTCAACTATAGGTGTTTCTGTAGTTGTAGGTGTCTCAGCAACTATAGGTGCTTGAGTAGCTACACAAGCAAGTGGCGGAATGTTGTATCCTATTGCAATTCTACATTCATCAAATGCATTGTTTATCAAATCTACCAAACTTGCGATATCAGAAAGAGAAGCTCCATTGGTATTTCCTCCTCCTAACGCTTGATTGGCTAAGTTAAACAAGTCCCAGACTGTTTTATCTCCTCCTAGTTTACTAACTACACTGTTCGAAATAGTGTAATATTTATATTCATTACTTACTGTTCCGTCAGGATTACAAATACGTTCTTTTGGAGTTTTAGATCCGCAACCACCAACAGGCTGGGCAACAGCTAATATACCTGCTTGCAATTTGAATTTACTCAACTCACTATCAATACCTAAATTAAGTCCTAAAGTAATGGTTTGAGCCAATAAGGTATTATTGATTTTACCATTTTTAAGATAGTCAGCAGTTAATGCACTAATGTGAGGATTTCCGTTTGGCAACACTTTGCTTCCTCCTCCTCCAGGTAAATAGGCTATAACACCATCAATATCAGCTGGATTATTAGATACTAAAACAGATTTTCCAACTAAACCAATTGTCATTGTTCCACCTGGATAAGTACTTAATGATTTCGCAATAAGAGCTTTGGTTGTGTAAGAAACTCCTCCTGCACATGACATACCTCCAATATTTCCATAAGCACCTTGAGTATAGGTACAAATTGGAGTTGTACACGGAGTGATCAAAAATGTTGACACTTTTTTAATCGTTTCACAATTGTTCGAAACAACATATTCAATAACTAATGGCACCCCTATTTGAGGTTTCACAAATTGAGATAAATCTGTAGCCTGAACATTTCCAGAGCATCCTCCTGTATATTTAAATCCAGCAATCCATGCCACAAATGCAGCATCTGGATTTTCACCACAAGCAACTGTTTTATTTGGAGGACTTGAAACATTAAGTAAATCAGCTTTAGTAATGGTA
>NZ_JAJMOX010000029.1 GCF_020991455.1 Flavobacterium sp. JAS | reverse complement strand
ATCCGAGCATTTGTTTACGAGTTGTGTTTCACCGTATCCTTTACCGGCTAATCTGTTTGGAGCTATACCGTTTTTAATAAGCCATTGTATGGTAGATTTAGCTCTTCTGTCAGATAAGGCTTCATTGTATTTATGTGATGCTCTACTATCTGTATGAGAACGAATATCAAGCTTCATAGATGGATATTGATTTAATACATCAAGTATTTTTTCAAGATCTATTGCGGCTTCTATACGTATATCGGATTTATCCAGATCAAAATAGATCATTTTTATACCAAAACATTTTGCTAAATCATCTCCAACAGTTACCACACATTCCGCTTTTTCTAAAGCTATTGGTAAGTTGGTTCTTCCGTTTTCTTTTAAAATGGTTACAGTGACTTCTTTGGTTGTATATTTATCTCTTTCGGCGCGTACTGCGTACGACATACCGCATTCAACAGGGAATTTATAATTACCGTTTTGATCAGAAGTGGTAGTAGTTATCATTTTATAACCGCTGTCGTATAGCGTCAATTTAGTATCGGGCAATATTTCGCCTGTTGCCAGATCTGTAACAACTCCATACAATTCCTGAACACAATAGAGTCTTTTGGTTTCTAAGAATTTATAAATATCATCAGAACCTCTTCCGCCATCTTTGTTGGATGTAAAGAAACCTTTTCGGGACTTGGTATCGATTATATAAGCAAAATCATCTTTTGAAGAATTAACATCAGCTCCAACATTTTGAATGTTGCTTATCGTACCATCGTCAGCTATTTTTCCGGCAAATACATCCAATCCTCCAAGTCCGGGATGCCCATCTGATGAAAAATAAATTTCGTTTTCATCGTTTACATAAGGAAAGGTTTCTTTTCCTTCGGTATTAACTGGTGCTCCCAAATTTACGGGAGTTCCAAATGTACCATTGGCATCAATACTTACTTTATAAATATCCGATTGTCCAATTGTTCCGGGCATATCTGATGCAAAATATAATGTTTTCTCATCGGGGCTTAATGCCGGATGTGCTGTGGTATAACTATCACTGTCAAAAGGCACTTCGGTTATATTTCCCCATTCATTTTTTTCAAAAGTGGCTTTGTATATTTTTACAAGAGTAATTTTACTTTCATTTTTTCCTTTTTTACCGTTAAGATAATTGTTTCGTGTAAAATAAACTGTTTTTCCATCTTTTGTAAAAACGGGTGTTGCTTCATGGAATTTGGAGTTTATTTTTGATTTAAACTTTTTTGGAGCGTTAGGATTAAAATTTTCATCGAGATCGGATTGATATAAATTTGTAAAATGCTCGCCTGTCCATTTGTGTTTTCTCTGACTAAAGTTACCAGTATCTCTGGCTGAAGTGAAAACAAGTTTGTTTTGATAAAATGTAGTTCCATAATCTGAATATTTACTGTTAATACCCGCATCTTCGATATTATATCTTCCTGAATTGGCTTTAATAACATCTAGATAATTTTTGTTTTCCTGGTACAGCTTGGCTCTATTATCATTTTTTGATTTTTGATTGAATAAATCAAGCATTTGATTGGCTTTGGCTGTGTCTCCCGTAGATTTTAGCGATTGGGCGTATCGATAATAATACTCTGGTTCTTGTTCTGGGTTCATGGCAAATAATTCACCATACCATTTTGCGGCTTTATCAAATTGAGAATTAAAGTAAAAGGA
The DNA here is from genome assembly GCF_020991455.1 of Flavobacterium sp. JAS. GTDB lineage: Bacteria > Bacteroidota > Bacteroidia > Flavobacteriales > Flavobacteriaceae > Flavobacterium. The sequence goes on along the minus strand of NZ_JAJMOX010000029.1, from coordinate 1,514 downwards.
ATTCGCTAATTTCCTGAACATATCTTCTGATTTGTATCCTTTTTCTGCTACTCTTTCATAGGTTTTAATAGCATCAATGTAGGCATAGTTATCGTACTTTTTATCTGCGGAAGCTACCTTGTTCTTTTGTGAATAACTCTTAGATGAAAAAGCACTTACTATTATTAAGCAAAGGAGTATATAATTTTTCATGATAAATATTTTTTAGAAGAAACGTGGAGTTGTTATTTTACCATTGTTTTGGAAGAGTTCGAAGCGCAGGAATATTTCGTGCGAACCTGAGTTGTAATTATTTAAGTTAGTGGTTTCACGATCATAACCATAACCTATATATAGACCATCAGTAACCTGAAATCCTACCATAGCACTCAGCGCGGCACTCCATCTGTAAGCCACCCCAACGACTACTTTGTCGATGAACATGAAATTGGCTGAAATATCTGCCTGTAATGGTGCTCCTTGTACCATTTTGATAAGTGCTGCGGGTTTGAATTTTATTTCCGGACCCAAATCAAATACGTAACCAGCCATAAAGTAATAATTGATTTTATCTTTAAAAATGGCTACTTGGTTATCATCGTAGCGATTTGTTTCGATAAAATTTGGAACTGATAACCCGATGTAGGCTTTATCAGAATGCCAATATACACCGGCACCTACATTTGGAGAGAACTTATTGCTTAGATCCTGAAATTGTGGGTCTCCCTGAAGCTCCGGATTTAATTTATTAATGTCGAGATTAAATAAATTAGCGGTTCCTTTAATACCAAATGAAAGCTTAAAATCTGCTGAGGTTTGTACTGTGTAAGACAGATCAACAGAAATAGTGTTTTCGTTAGTAGGTCCAATTTTATCATTTACCAGTGAAGCACCTATTCCTAAGTTACTGTTATTTATTGGCGAATTGACAGAAAAGGTACTAGTTTCTGGAGCTCCGTCAAGTCCCACCCATTGGGTACGGTATAAACCGAAAATACTCAGGGCTCCTCGCGATCCGGCGTAAGCTGGATTAATATTTATGGTGTTGTACATGTATTGTGTAAATTGAGCATCTTGTTGTGCATAACTTAGAATAGCTGTAAACATCAAAACGAAAGAAAATAATTTTGTTCTCATAGTAGGTGTTTATTATTTTATTATTGCCATTATTTTTTAATCTTACTAAAAACAAACTGAAGCTGTTCCTGAATCTAAAAACACGAAAGTTCAGTTAAATACCATCTTGATGAGAGATGAATTATATCATCAAGATGGTATTGTGCTTACTTACTAAGATATAGATATCCATCTTTTTTATTCGTTTGAATTGCACCGTTTCCATCTACGGAAGTGTAATTAAGAATATAAAAGTAAGTTCCTGAAGGAAGACCATCTGATTGACTAATGGTTGTTCTTCCTCTTGAAATACCATCAAATGCATTTGTTGTGTTATTATAGTTTTGAGTTTCAAATACTAATATTCCCCAACGATTGTATATTTCTATAGTATTACTTGGATAACAAACGATGTCGTC
>NZ_JAJMOX010000028.1 GCF_020991455.1 Flavobacterium sp. JAS | reverse complement strand
GCCCCCCCCCCCGACCGAGGCCAACCGCGGGGGGGGGGCCCCCCGACCCCCCGCCCCCCCACCACAAAAGATTACTTCACTTAATTCTTATTTTAATTGGAGTTCAGTGAACTTCGTTTGAAACGGATAGCGGGATTAGGTCCTGAAAATTATTTTTATCATCGAAATGACAAGATTGTTTAACCACTTTTGCCACTCCCAATAACTATCGGGATAAAAGATTAAATAGATTTAAAAAAAATCTGCTCAAATCTGCTAAATCTGCGTGAAAAATTAGCATTACCCAAAATATTAATTCAAAAAATAAAACTTATGAATACAGAAATTATAACCGACGGTGTATCATTAGATCAAGCTAAAAAGGCTTTGATTATGATTCACGGACGCGGTGCAGGCGCTCATGATATTCTTTCGGTTGCAAGACATCTTAAGGTTGATGATTTTGCATTGGTGGCACCTCAGGCAGAAAACAGAACCTGGTATCCGTACTCGTTTTTAGTGCCAATTGAGGAGAATGAACCTTCGTTTTCAAAATCATTAGATGCTATTCATCAGGTTGTTGTGGCAATTCAGCAAAACGGAATCGAAAAAGAGAATATCTATTTTCTCGGATTTTCGCAAGGAGCTTGTCTGGCTTTAGAATTTACAGCCAGAAATGCTGCCAAATACGGCGGCGTTGTGGCTTTTACTGGCGGGCTCATCGGTGATAAAGTGTATGAAAATCATTATGCCGGAAACTTCGAAAATACTCCGATTTTCATCGGAACAAGTGATCCTGATTTTCATGTTCCTGTTGAAAGAGTGAATGAAACAGAAGCACTTCTTAAAAAAATGGGCGCATCTGTAACTAAAAAAATCTACCAAAATATGGGACATACCATCAGTCAGGACGAAATTGATTTGGCTAACGAACTTGTTTTTACAAAAAAATGATTCAGATTACTAGAGTTTACAGCGATACAAACGGCGAAAGTCATTTTGAAGACTTTGAAGTTCCGTTGAAAAACAATGGCGATATCGGTTTTTTATCTGATGACGAACCGGTAAAGTCGATTGTTTTTAGAGAAGTTCTACCTTCTTATGATTACGATTTTCATAATGCTCCGGACCGTCAATATATTGTTTTATTAGATGGCGGCGTAGAAATCGAAACGTCATTGGGAGAAAAAAGAATATTCAATACAGGATCGATTCTATTGGTAGAAGACACCACAGGAAAAGGACACAAAACAAAAAATATGGAACCGAAACTTCGAAAATCAATATTTATAAAAACCGGTTTGGTTTAAATACTAACAATTCACCCTGGCTATTATTTGGTTATTGATTGAAAATGAAACGGCTTTTTATTTCTTAATCTAGGTTAATCGATGCAGAAGTATAACGGACGTAAATTTGTATAAGAAAATCAATAACAAATTTAATATACAAAAACCATGGAAAATAAAATTTTAGGCTTACACCATATTACTGCAATTGCAGGTGACGCAAAACGTAATTTCAACTTTTACTCTAACATATTAGGATTACGTTTCATTAAAAAAACGGTAAATTTTGATGATCCGGGAACATATCATTTTTACTTTGGAGACGAAGTTGGAAGTGCCGGAACCATCTTAACTTTTTTCCCTTGGGGAGAAGGAATTCAACAAGGAAGAAAAGGTTCAGGAATGGCAACAGAAATTGGATATTCAGTACCAAAAGGAAGTCTTGATTTCTGGCAAAAACGTTTTGAACAATACAATGTAATTTACAACAAACCGGCTGAAAAATTCGGTGAAAAATATCTTACTTTCTTAGATCCGGATGGTTTAAAATTAGAATTAATCGAATCTAAAACAGACGATAACAGAAAACCCTGGGAAACAGATGAAGTAAAAGCAGATGTGGCTACAAGAGGCTTCCATAATATCACTTTAACATTAAACAGCATAAAAGCAACTGCTGCAATTTTAACCGAAATATTTGGTTATAAATTGATCGCCCAAGATGTAAATCGTTACCGTTATGCAACTGATGCTGTAGAAAATGCTGCAATTGTTGATTTGGTAGAATTGGCTGATGAAAAACGCGGTTTAAATGCAAATGGAACTGTTCACCACGTAGCTTTCCGTGTGCAAAATGACGAAATTTTAATGCACTTCCGTGAAAAAATCGAAACATACGGATTGTCTATTACACCGCAGATTGACAGAAATTATTTCCACTCTCTTTATTTTAGAGAACCGGGAGGAGTTTTATTTGAAATCGCTACAGAAAACCCAGGTTTTATGGTAGATGAAAGTTTAGAAGAATTAGGTAAAAACTTAAAACTTCCTGAACAATATGAGTCTGACAGAGCTGCTATTGAAGCACATTTGGTTAAGATCAATTAATTCTTTTTTGAAAATTTTGAAAGGGCATATTAAAGTTACTTATAATTGTATCTCGTTTTTAAATAGTCTGTGAAGCCATATTCATTAAGATTAAGGCAAAAGCAACGGAGTCTCTTTCTTTGCCAATATTTAAACCCTCAACAATGTTGAGGGTTTTATCTTTTTAAACCGTTTCTCATTTATCAAATAATCATAAAATTATTTACACTAAAAAAAGCTTCGTTCGTACAAATACTTTCTATAAAAGAAATTCGTATTTTTAATCTGAAAAGAAATTTTAAATCAAACTATCAAATTCTAAAAATATGCGTTCTATTCTCTTCTTAACTGCAATTCTACTAATGGTTTCTTGTAAAAATGAAACTAAATCAGAATCTCTTAAAGATTATTTCACTTACAATTCGACTAATGAAGTAGAATCAGCTGGCGTAAAAATGATTCCTATTAAAACACCAGTCGGCGAATTTAAAGTATGGACAAAACGATTTGGAAGTAATCCGAAAATAAAAATACTATTATTACATGGCGGACCAGCAATGACACACGAATACATGGAATGTTTCGAAACCTATTTTCAGCGTGAACAATTTGAATTTTATGAATATGATCAACTAGGATCTTATTATAGTGATCAACCAAAAGATAGCACATTATGGACCACTGAGCGTTTTGTTGAAGAAGTAGAACAAGTACGCAAAGTAATTGGGGCAAATAAAGACAATTTTTATGTTTTAGGAAATTCTTGGGGCGGAATCCTTGCCATGGAATATGCATTAAAATATCAACAAAATTTAAAAGGTTTATTGATTTCAAACATGGTTGCCAGCGCACCAGAATATGGAAAATATGCAGATGAAGTATTGGCAAAACAAATGAAACCAGAAATTCTGGCCGAAATTAGAGCATTAGAAGCTAAAAAAGACTTCAATAATCCTCGTTATATGGAGCTACTTATTCCTAATTTCTACAAAAAACACCTTTGCCGCTTAAACGAATGGCCAGACGGATTAAATCGTGCCACTAAACATATTAATGGAGAAATCTACACTTTAATGCAAGGGCCAAGTGAATTTGGAATTAGCGGTCGCTTAGCTAAATGGGATATTAAAAATCGTTTACATGAAATTACAATCCCAACCTTAATGATTGGAGCTAAATACGATACAATGGATCCAAAAGCAATGGAAGAACAAAGCAAATTAGTTCAAAAAGGACGTTTTTTATACTGCCCAAACGGGAGCCATTTAGCAATGTGGGACGATCAAAAGGTTTTTATGAATGGGGTTATTCAATTTATAAATGATGTTGATTCTGAAAAGTTTTAAATATTTCTATAACAAAATCCTCTTTATAACCCTATACCATCTGAGGTAAAGTAGGTTTCTTTTTTTCATTCAGATTATCTAATCTTTTTGCTTAATCCCCAACTTTTGCAACTGATCCTTTTTTTACTTGTGAACGCAGAAGAGTTTAAATCTTCGGACCATACCGATTGAAAATCGGGATACTATATCCATCTGGGCCCCTACTCACAAACCAATTTAGTACAAAACAAAAAAGCCACTCGATTTGAGTGGCTTTTGTTGTGAACGCAGAAGGATTCGAACCTTCGACCGCCTGCTTAGAAGGCAGGTGCTCTATCCAGCTGAGCTATGCGTCCATTTTTTTTCGAAAAAAAACTTCAATTAGCAAAGCCAATTGAAGTTTTTAGTACTCAGAGCGGGACTTGAACCCGCACGAACATTGCTGTTCACTGGATTTTAAGTCCAGCGTGTCTACCAATTTCACCATCCGAGCATTATGTGGTACCTCCAGGGATCGAACCAGGGACACATGGATTTTCAGTCCATTGCTCTACCATCTGAGCTAAGGTACCTTATTCAAATTAATGAAATAAGAATAAAAAACCCCATCGAATAAGAT
>NZ_JAJMOX010000027.1 GCF_020991455.1 Flavobacterium sp. JAS | reverse complement strand
GATATGCTGCTCCGGATTTCAATACTCCTAAAAGAGCGACAATCATTTTGTCACTTTTAGCCAGCTTTACTCCCACCAGATCATCTGGTTTAATAACATAATTTTCTCTTAAATAATAAGCCAACTGATTCGACTTTTCATTAAGTTCCTGATACGTTAGTTTATTATTTTCAAAAATAACAGCTACATTATTTGGTGTTTTTCTAACCTGTTCTTCAAATAAATCTACGATTGTTTTATCGCTAGGATAATCAGATTTCGTATCATTAAATTCTACCAGCAGCTGTTGCTCTTCATCATGGTTAAGATACTTTAACTCTGCTAAAGGTACCAAAGGATCAATCACTATTTGTGCCAACAATTGTTCTAAATGCCCTAACAACTGATCTACAAATTCATTGCTAAAAATGTCTGTATTATAGGTTATATCTAAATGCAGTTCTTCAGGTTTCTCTGAAAAATTAAAATGTAAATCAAACCTGCTTATGGTGTTAGTTACCTCATATGGTTTTATATCAAATGTTTTAATGCTTTGATTTTCATCATATTCTTTCCCTACACCAAATGCATTTTGTAAATCTACCATTACATCAAACAAAGGATTTCTGCTTGGATCGCGCTTTAAGGATAAATTCTCTACCAATTCATCCAAAGGATAAATATAATATTGATAAGCACCTAGAGTCACATCTTTAACTTTGTTTAATAACCCGATAAAATTATCATCGTTTTCAAGAATTGTTCTTAGTGGTAAAGTATTTACAAAAAAACCAATTTGTCCCTCTAAATCAGCATGTTCTCTGCCCGCTAAAGAGCTTCCTATAATAATATCCTGCTGTTGTGTATAACGATATAATACAACTTTTACCAGAGATAACGCCGCCATAAACAAAGTGCCTCCCTGCGATTGGCTTAAATCCTTTAATTTCTTAACATTGTTTGTATTTAAAACTTTACCTAAAGTTTTCCCATTATATGTTTTTACTGATGGTCGCTGGTACTGAACAGGTAAATCTAATATAGGAATCTCACCAGTAAATTGATTTGTCCAATAACTTTTATGCTTCTCTAACTGGCTTCCTTTTAATTGATCTTGTTGCCAAAATGCATAATCTTTGTATTGTATTTGTAAGGGTTGAAATTGGTACGTTTCTCCTAAAGTTACTGAACTATAATAAGTAAATAACTCTTTAATTAAAATTTCCATTGACCACCCATCACTAATAATATGATGCATAACTAAGCTAAGAACATACTTAGAGTCAGCTATCTGCAATAACTTTACTCTAATTAAAACGCCTTGTTCTAGGTCAAAAGGTTTCTCACATTGTTCTTTGATTATAGTATTTAAATCTAAGCCCTTTGTCGATCTAATATCTTCATAATCAATTTTGAAATCAATATTTTCATTTTCTATGATAAATTGTCTTACCTCTCCTTGTTCTGTTTCTTTAAAAGCAGTTCTCAAAGATTCATGACGTTCTATTATAAATTTAAATGTCGATTCAATTAATTCAACATCTAATAATCCTTCAATTTCATAAACACCTATTAGATTATATGCCGAATTACCGCCTTCAAGCTGGCTTACTAACCACAATCTGTTTTGAGATGAGGATAGCGGATAATTCTCCATTAATGGAATTGATGGAATTGATTCGTAAGTTTTTACATCCCCTTCAAATCCCTTTAAGAATTGTATTAATTCATGTTTATTATCTACTATTTTTTTTAAACTAATCGGATCTAAATCTTCACCATCATAGAAAACCTCAAGTTCACCATCTTTCAAGACAACATCAATAGCGTTACTTTTCAACTCAGCTAACAAATCTATAAGCTTGCCCATATTCCTTTATTTTTTCTTATTATATAATATTTCCTTTTCACCAAATAACCTTTCAGCAATTATTCCTCTTGAAATACACTCATTAATTAAATGGTTGGATTGAACAATCGGATTAGATTCATCTGTGTATTTTATACTACTAATAAATTCACACCAAGGTTCTTGTCCCATAGCATACACGTATATTTCTGACGGATTAAAAATATTTACCAAATTTATCCCTCTATTAAAATCAGATCCTGCTAATCTTCTCGATTGATCATGTTCTTTTGATAGTTCGTTAACAACCAATGGGCCATATAACCAGGTTAACGGGGCGCCATCACATTCCATACCCAGAAAAACAACATCCACATTTCCAATTAGCTTTTGTGTATGTTCATATAACTTCTTTTCTAAAATCCTTGAATCTGCAACAAATAATAAAGAAAAATCAGCGATATCAACATGATAGCAAATTTTAGCTTTAATATCTAAATCACTATGCTCTCCAGTAAAAGGAACTCCTGTAATGCTACAATCTGAAAAACTGATCGTTGAAAATTCTTCAATCTCGATTACATTATTAAAGCCAATATTATTAAACATTAATTTTAGACACGGATCCTGAAGGTGTCCTCCTCCGGAACGCGGAACAATTATGTTTTTTACTTTATGTCTAAGTGGCAGAAGAGTTTCAAGTAAGATATGATCCTGATGGTTGTGAGTTATTAAAACATAATCAATAACTTCCGGTAATTCAAAATCAGAAAAATGTTCAACACTGGACTGATATCCATAATAACTAATTAAGGGATCTACCAATATACTTATATCTTTTGTTTCGATTAATATACATGCATGACCAAAATATCTCATTCTAATATTATTCCCCTCATATTTAGCATAAGGTACAGACGGAACTTCAGTGAAAAATGATTTGAAAAGTGACTCTTCAACTTCATTTAAATCACCTAACATTTTTCTTATTTCATTATAAGGACGAGGTGTTCTTTTCATTTTACTCAACTCATCTATAAATTCATTATCAAAAGGTATGTTTAAATGCAATACATCTTCTTCTTCTAATCTTGGTGTGCTTAAACAAAAAGGTCGTGAATCATTGTTTGTAACCCAAAGTGCTATACTTTGAGTGTTTTTATTATAAAACTTGCTCTTATATAAAAGATGTTCAAAAAATCTAAATGAAGGGTTTCCATTTAAATCATATATAAGTTCTACATAACCTTTTAAGATTTCCGGTACATTTTCGTATAAACTTTCCAGTGATTGCCCTTTTGCTTCTTTGTTTAACATTAAAACCAATTTTCTAATTGCAAACGAAAGAGTTATTAATTCTTTTTGATTTAAAAAAGTTGATTCTAGTAATTTTTTAATATCCTCAGATCTATTCTCTTTGTAATCCATAAAAGGACCACCTAACATTTTTGGATTTTTAATAGCCTCATCATGCAACTCTGGAGATTCAAGATAAGAATTCATTATTTCAACATGTCTTTTTACTACATTCATTGCTGCAGTTCCCGGCGATATAAGATGAGACCATGCATACCATCTTTCAATTAAAGGTTCAATAACTACATTGGGCTTTAAAAAAACTAAACTTTCCATTAATTATATTTTTATTGATTTTCTATTTTGATTACTTGAACTTAATTTTAGTGCATTAATTACAGAGGAAAAACTCTCAATATTTGGATTATCAAAAAATTGAGATACTGGCATTTTAAATAAAAAAGTTTTCTCTATAGTATTTAATAGTCTCATTACTTTTAAACTATTTCCTCCTAATTCAAAGAAGTTATCTGTTACTCCTACTTTTTCAATTCCAAGTACTTCCTGCCATATGGCAACCAGTTTTTGCTCAGTCTCATTTCTGGGAGCCACGTATTCTCTTCGAATTAGATCTTCTCCGTCTACTCCTGGTAAGGCTTTATGATTAATCTTCCCATTTGGGGTAAGAGGTAACTCCTCCAGTTCTACATAAAAGCCCGGAACCATATAATCCGGGAGTCGCTCCTGTAGAAAACTTCTTAATGCTGATTTATCAATGGTATTTACAGTAGTGAAATATACAATCAGTACCTTCTCATCGTTGGAATCTTTTGCCGCTACTACCACTTGTTTTAAATCCTGGGAATACTGCAGAATGACATTCTCTATCTCGCCTAGTTCGATACGGAAACCACGAATCTTAATCTGATGGTCTTTTCTGCCTATAAACTCAAGGTTGCCGTCAGCCAGCCAGCGCCCAAGATCGCCTGTATCATACATTCTTTCTCCCTTGATAAAAGGATTTTCGATAAATTTCTCCTGAGTCAGTTCGGCTTTATTCAGATATCCTCTCCCCACACCTGCGCCCGATATATAAAGCTTGCCGGTAACTCCTACCGGTAAAGGATTTAAACAATCATCTAATATGTAAATCTGGGTGTTAGAAATCGGTTTTCCAATGGTTATGGGACTATCCCTGGAAATTACTTTTACCATACAACCAACAGTACTCTCTGTTGGACCATATTCATTATAAATCGTCAATGCATCATTTGCTTTTAGAACTTCATCTACTTGTCGGCTAAGCAAAGATTCACCTCCAACAATAATTTTCTTTAACG
>NZ_JAJMOX010000026.1 GCF_020991455.1 Flavobacterium sp. JAS | reverse complement strand
TCTATCCACTTTACCGCTTGAAGTCTTAGGTATAGCATCCAGCAAAACATAAAATCCAGGTACCATATATTCCGGCAGTTTTCCTTGAAGATAAGTACGTAATTCTGATTTGCTTATTGTTTTTCCTTTTTCTGGCAAATAATAAGCAACTAGTGCTTTTTCATTATTGAGTTCTTTGACCACAGTCACTGACTGCTGTATGTCACCGTATAACATTATAGCATTTTCAATTTCGCCCAATTCAATTCTATTCCCTCGAATTTTTACCTGATTGTCCGCTCTTCCCATATATCGAATGCTACCATCTGGCAACCATTCTGCAATATCTCCTGTACGATAAACCATGTGATTTTCTCTAAAAGGATCGGCTATAAAACGATCTTTTGTAAGTTCTGGAAGATTCAAATAGCCTCTGGCCACCTGAATTCCGGAAATTAACAACTCTCCGGGTATACCAACCGGTAGCAATTCGAGCGAATTGTTGACAATATAAATGCTTGTATTGGCAATGGGCTTTCCTATGCTTACACCTTGTTCAAGCACATTAATTTCAGTCAAATTAATGGCAGTTACCTCAATAGTCGCTTCGGTTGGGCCATAAAAATTGTGTAGTTGCGCTCTTTTGAATTTTTCTTTACAATCGTGGGCCATAATTGCGGGCAATTCTTCGCCACCACTGATAATATGCGCGATAGAACTGCATTTTTCGGCATCAACATCTAACAGAAAAGCGCCTAACATTGAAGGCACAAAATGAACTATTGACACCTTTTTTTCATTAATTATTTCCTGAAGATAATCGACATCTTTATGTCCTTCAGGCTTTGCTATAACAAGCGAGCTTCCCGTTATAAAAGGTAAAATCAATTCCCAAACCGAAATATCAAAAGTGTAAGGTGTTTTTTGAAGAAAGACATCTTTCGCACCAACATTCAAATACGACAGCATCCACAATAACCTATTGTACAATGCCGCATGATGGATCAGAACTCCTTTTGGATTACCAGTAGAACCTGAAGTATACATACAATAAGCCAAGCTGTCAACTAAATTGCTTAATTGAAGCGATGTTTTATCGTAAGATTCTTTGCCATTCCTAAATTTTTCAAATCCATTTTCATCAATACAAAATTTCAAACTGGCATCAATGGTGATAAAATCTATTCTTTCCTGGGGAAAATTCACATCCAACGGAATATACGCCCCACCAGATTTCAAGATTCCTAAAATAGAAATAACCATTCTCTCACTTCTATTTAGTTTGATCCCAATAAAATCATTAGGCTCGATTGCATAATTTTCTTTTAAATAATGAGCCAATTGATTGGATTGCTCATTTAGCTCTTGATACGTTAATTGCGTCCCTTCAAATAGTACAGCCACATTATTTGGCGTTTTTTCAACCTGTTCTTCAAATAAATCTATAACCGTTTTATTTACAGGATAATCTACTTTTGTGTTGTTGAATCCGAATATTGTGGCTTTAATTTGTTCAATTTCATTATTAGAGATTAAAGAAATGTCCTCCATTTTTAATTCATTATTGTCAACACATTGTTGTATAATATTGAGAATAAAATGGTGATACTTAACAATTGTTTCTTTTGCAAATAAATCTGTATTATACTCCAATTCATAAAATAACTTAGTTTCTGAGTCAATAAATCTAAAGAGTAAGTCAAATTGTGCACTTGAATAATTGCTTAACTCAAAATTTTGAAAATTTAAATTATCATTATAGTTTTTCAATTCATCTAAAATATTTATATTCAAATAGTTTTGAACTGTAAACGCAATATCAAATAACGGGGAACGACTATAATTTTTTTGCAAATGCAATTTTTCGACCAACAATTCAAAGGGATAATCCTGATGTTTGTATGCAGATTTAAAATTGTTCGAAGTTTCTTTTAGCAAATCTTTAAAAGATGCTTTTACATCAAGTCTAGATCTTACAGCCAATGTATTTAAATAAAGACCGATTTGATTTTCTAATTGCGTAAGATTCCTATTAGTGATTGGCAATCCTAAAGTTATATCCGTTTCTCCTGATAATAGAGATACAAATGAATTTAAAATTGTTCCAAAAAACATTGCCAGAGTGATTCCTTCTTTTTTTACAAGTTCTTTTATCGAATTTGTTAATGCCTCTGGAATTATAAACGCATTAATATCTCCGTTGTACGTTTTTACATTTGGTCTGTTCTTTTGGAACTGCAAACTTAAATCTTGAGTTTTTTCTATAAACTGACTCAACCAAAATGATTCACTTTCTTTAAAAGAAATCTCTTTAGATTTTTCTAATTGCCAGGAAGTGTAATCTTTATAATGAATTTCTAATGGTTCAAACAAAAATTCTTCTTTGGAACATAGCGCATTATAGATATGAAAGAATTCCTTTTGAAAAATGGTAAGTGACCAACCATCACAAATTAAATGGTGTAATGTAATATTGAAAATATATTTGTTTTCATGAATTTTAACTAAGGTTGCACGAGTTAACAAACCATTATCATCCAGGTCAAAAGGAAATTCTACCAAACTTAATATATAAGCATTTAGCGCTTCTTCAGATAGATTTTCTTTTATCTCATATTTTATACCTATTTCTGCAATATCATCAAATGGGCAGATTTTTTGTTTTAATTCATCTGCTGCCAAAACAAATGAAGTTCTTAGAGATTCATGTCTTTGAATAAGTATTTCATAAGCTTTATTCAAATTAAAATAATCTAACTCTCCTTCAATTATAATAGACATTGCAACATTAAGGCTAGAAGCATTGTCAGACATTTTGGCTTGTAACCACAGTCTTTTTTGAGCATAGGATACATCATAAAGGTCTTGTGGTTGCACCTTTTTAATTTCATCTTGTTTTTCCGATAAGCTATTATTCTTTATTTTCAATTCTATGAATTCTGCCATCTCTTGAGACGAACCATTTTCAAATAAAGTATCAATATTTAAGTCTAGTGAAAAGTGTTTATTAATCTTATTTATTAATTGTAACCCATTTAAAGAATGACCTCCAAAATCAAAGAAATCATCCTCCTTTTGCATTTCAGTTTTTAAAATTTCACTCCACATTTTTTCCAATTGCTCTACAATCGAAAGGCCTTCATAATTTACTAAATTTATGTTTTTTTCTGATCTTGCGACTTTAGGATTGTACGGATTATCCGTAGTTCTTATCCAACATCTTTTTTCTTCAAAACAATAGGATGGTAGTTCAACTTTACAAAAATTTCCTTTCTGATAGTAATCACCTGAATCAACATTAGAATTAAAATTAAGCAATGTTATTAGATTATTGTTTAAAGACAAGCCGTATCCAATAGCACTATAGTATAAATTATTATTAGTTAATCTCTTAAAAACATTAGCTAATTTTCCTTCGTAACCTATAACTATTATTTTTAGTCCATTTGAATACTTATTTACTAATTTTTTTGCACGCGCTTCTAATTCTTCATTGCTGTTTTTGGTGTCTGGTAAAACACTGTCTATACTCTTCAACGCTTCGTCAAATAATATTTCATTTTTCAATACTTTTAACAAAATTTTTCCAATTCCAATTCCAATTATCTCTTTAATACAAACTCCCGATTTTAAAAGAGACTGATAACTAAAATATTGAACAAACAAGGATTTTTGTGCATCACTTAATAAGAGAGTCCTATAATCAAAGTAATAAGGTATGGCCTCCAATATTTCATCACTTATAGCTATTTGATCATCAAATATTAATATATTTTCATTAAAATCTTCAATACTGCTATCTGCTATCTGGTCACTTGTAGTGTCATTAAGAATTTCTAATAAATGCTTTTTATTTTTAGCAGTCACTAAATATCTATACTGATATAGTTCTCTACAAGTATTTAATGTAAATGAAATATTATGCAAACTATCTTCAGTATCGCTCAAATAACTTTTAAACGACATCAAATATTTACTTAAACTCGTTTTACTTTTGGCACTAAAGCACAAAACATATTGATCGCGGACAGTCTCAAGAACAGAAGAATTTTCTTTTTCATATGATTCTAAAATTAAATGCGCATTAGTTCCCATTAATCCAAAAGAACTAACACCTGCTCTTTTTTTATTTGCTCTTTTTACTTCATTCCAACTAATGGGTTTCGTTACTACTGCCACTTTAGCTTTTTCAAAGTCTATAAAAGAATTTAGCGGAAGTGCATTAATCGACGGATATATAATATTGTTTTTGAATGAAAGTAATACCTTAATAACTCCAACAATTCCTGCTGCACTATCTGTATGTCCAATGTTCGACTTTACTGCAGAGACATACACTTTTTCATTGTATTCAAGACTAGGGCTAAAAACTTGCGATATTCCTTCAACTTCAATTGGATCGCCTAACTTTGTTCCCGTTCCATGAGCTTCAATAAGTGTAATATCTTTGGGAGCCAGACCTGCTTTTTTTAAGGCCAGATTGATCACATTTGCCTGACCATCACTACTTGGTGCCATTATACTTGCTGATTGACCACCATCTTGATTTAAACCAAATCCTTTTATAACACCATAAATCACATCTCCATCAGCTTCGGCTTGTTCAACAGATTTAAGTAAAACACATGTTACAGTTTCTCCTCCCATTGTTCCTTCTGCATTTTCGGAAAACGGATTACAACTTTCATTTTTAGCTTCAACTCCAAGAAGTATTTCAGTATCTTTTAGAGTAGGAACAACATTTATATTTACACCACATACTAATGCTAAACCTGTTTCTTCTAATATTATATCTTTACAAGCAAGAGTTATGGCTGTTAAAGATGATGAACATGTAGTATCCACATTTATAGCTGCTCCTCTCAGATCAAAAAACCTGGAGACTCTACTAGCAAGCATTGCGTTAATATTTCCCGCTATTAAGGTTGGAGTTGACTCTTCTGCTAATAAGAAATAATTTGTCTTGGCATTTGCTACATATACGGATGTATCTGAACCTTTTAAGTCTTTTAGTCTATAACCCGCATTTTCAAAAGTTTTATAGGCTTCCTGAAGTAATAATCTTTGATGAGGAGTCATCTCTTCGGCTTCTCCTAAAGAAATATTAAAAAATTTATAATCAAAAAAAGTAATTTCTTCTAAATATCCTGCTTTATAGTAATCAATTTCATCAGATATTGATGTATTAAACAATCTTTTTTTTGAAACTTCATTGATAGAGCATTTCCCTTTTAGTAAATTTTCTGCAAAATCATTTACAGAATCTGCATCAGGAAAAATACCCGAAAACCCAATAATTGCAATATCTTTCATGTACACTTCTTTTATATTTTTTTAAAAATCAATTTCTATAATTTCTTCTTCTTTTGTATAGTCTGGGGAATACTGATCTATGTGTTGCGCTTGCAATCTAATTGTTGTCATAGAAAACAAATGAGTAACATTAATATCCCGTGAGATATTTTTCTTAATAAGTTCATAAAGCTTTACAATTTTTAAACTATTCCCTCCCAACTCAAAAAAATCATCCGTAATTCCAACTTTTTCTACTTCCAATATTTCTTGCCAAATGGTTACCAATTTCTTTTCTGTTAGATTTGTTGATGCTACATATTCTTTTCTTATAATATCATCGCCAGTAATACTTGGAAGGGCTTTTCTATCTACTTTTCCATTCGGGGTTAATGGTAGTTTTTCTAATGCCACATAAAAAATCGGAACTATATAATCGGGTAGTTTTTCTTGTAGAAAACTGCGCAACGCTGATTTATTTATATATGTTGTCGACACAAAATAGGCAACCAATACTTTCTCTTGGTTGTTTTCTTTTACTTCAACAACTACTTGTTTTAAATCATCAGAATATTGCGAAATTGTATTTTCT
>NZ_JAJMOX010000025.1 GCF_020991455.1 Flavobacterium sp. JAS | reverse complement strand
GTGGCACCAAGAAATGAAACAGAAGAAAAACTGGTTGTAATATGGCAGCAAGTATTAGGAATTGAAAAGGTTGGAGTAATAGATAGCTTTTTTGAATTAGGAGGACATAGTTTAAAGATTACCAGATTAATAAGTGAATATTACAAGGTGTTCGACGTAAAAATGTCTTTAAAAGATTTATTTATTAGCGAAACATTAGAATCGCATTCGGATTTAATAAAGGCTTCTAAGAAAAATGAATACGTAGAAATTCAGAAAGTAGAAGACAACGAAAGTTATATAATTTCAGATTCTCAAAGAAGGTTTTGGGTATTAAGTCAATTTGAAGAAGAATCAGCTGCTTTTAATATGCCGGCTTATATCGAACTGAATGGGAATTATGATATAGAAAGTTTTAAAAAAGCTATTTATCATGTTGTAGACAGGCACGAAATTTTAAGAACGGTATTTAAAGTAGATGATTCCGGAGAAATCAGACAATGGATATTATCTAAAGAGGAATTAGATTTTAAGATCAATTATTTAGATTTCAGAGGAAAAGAAGAAAACGAACAATTTGTAAAGAGTTATATCGAACAAGATTCCTATAAATTATTTGATTTAGAGAAAGGACCTTTATTAAGAGCATCACTCATTCAATTATTAGATGACAAATATGTTTTTTATTATAATATTCACCATATAATAAGTGATGGTTGGTCTAATGATGTACTTATAAAAGATGTTTTTACTTGTTATGAAGCATTTAAAAAAGGAGAAAACCCAGAGTTACCACATCTTAGAATTCAATATAAAGATTATGCTGCCTGGCAAAAAAAGCAATTGGAAGAAGAGTCATCTCAACTTCACAGGGATTACTGGCTAACTAAGCTTTCAGGAGAATTATCAATATTAGAATTGCCAACTTTTAATAAACGTCCGGCAGAAAAGACTAATAAAGGACGCATGTTAGGATTGTATTTATCTAAGGAAATAAGTTCAAAACTTAAAGACTATTGTCAGCAAAATTCAGGCACATTATTCATGGGTTTAGTAGCTTCTGTTAAGGCAATGATTTATAGATATACAGGGCAGGAAGATATTATTATTGGAAGTCCAATTGCGGGGAGAGAGCATTTTGATTTAGAAAATCAAATAGGATGTTATTTAAATACCCTTGTATTGAGAAATGAGGTAAAAGGGAACGATAGTTTTAATGATTTATATGCAAATGTCAAACAAACAGCCTTAGATGCTTATACACATCAAAAATATCCATTTGATCGTCTGGTAGAAGAATTAGATTTAAAACGAGATTTTTCCAGGAGTGCCATTTTCGATGTTTTAATTGTTTTGCAAAATAACGGCGATAAAAAGAAGAGCATTACATTGACTAATGATATAGCAGATAGCATAATAGATTATGGAGTTGCCAGCAGTAAGTTTGATTTATCATTATATTTTGAAGAAATAGATGATAGGCTCTCTTGTATAGTAGAGTATAATAGTGATGTTTATGATAATGATTTGATGGAGCAATTTCTGAAACATTATAAAATTATGCTTTTAAAATTATTAGAACAATCGCACCAACCTATCGCAGCTATTGATTATCTATCAGGAGAAGAGAAAGAAAAGCTTCTTTGCACCTTTAATAATATTAAATATAATCCTGAAAAATTAACTGCTATATAACTCTTTAATGAGATGTAATATCTAAAAAAAAATAAAAGACTTAATCAAACAAAATTAAAATTATCGGCCCAATGAAAATTATAGCATTCACTTTTGCAGGAGGAAACAAGCACTCTTTTCAAATTATTGCCAAAAACATCGAAAACTTTACTGTTATAGAATATCCGGGCAGAGGATTTAGAATGGGTGAAGACCTGATTACTGATATAGATTCGCTAATTGAGGATTTATTTCAAAAAGTTAAATCTGAAATATCTCAACATCAGGATTATATTATTTATGGGCATAGTATGGGGGCTTTGCTAGGGTATTTATTATGCCAAAAAATTGAAGAATTAGGCTTTCAAAAACCTGCAAAATTAGTTGTGAGCGGAAGAAAACCACCAGTTACAAAAAGAGAAAATCTATTTTGTCACTTACCAGATAATTTGTTTTGGGATGAAGTTGTTAAAATTGGTGGTATTCCTGATGAATTAATCAATAATCAGGAATTAATCGAGTTTTTTACTCCTATTCTAAAGGCAGATCTTACGATTGTTGAAGTATATAAATATCAGAAAAAAAATAAACTGAATATTCCTATTGATGTTTTCTATGGTTCTGAAGAATCTACCGAAGATGAAATGCAAGGTTGGGAAGAGGAATCAAATGAAAAAATTTCTATAACTCAGATGAAGGGAAATCATTTTTTTATTTTCAAGCATGCTACTTTTTTTACACAATATTTTAAAAATCTTACACAGAAACTAACCATTTAATTATGTTAAAAATTTCAGCAAAGAATATTCTATTTCTGATTTTATATTCAATACCTAACACAATTCTGAGTTTCGGAATTTTATTTATAATCAATAATGTGATTTCAGGTAATATTGAATTTCAAGGTTATTACATGGGAATTGTCTTCGGGTCAATTGTAGTTTATACTTATTTATTGAATATTATTTTTCAAAAAAGATTAAACCAGTATTCGTATAAGATTTTATATGAAAATGAAAGGAAAATTTTTGACAAATTTTTAAATACCCCTTTGATTACCCTCGAAAAAATGGGATCACATCGTTTCTATACAGCTATTGAAGATATACGGGTATTTTCTTTACTTCCGGACGTAGTTACTCAATCTATTAATTCAATATTGATGCTGCTTCTTTGTATGTTATATCTCTTTACCTTATCAGGTTATGGAGCACTAGTGATAGTGGTATTAATCATTGGCATTGGGGGAATATATTTTTTAGTGATGAATATGATGTCACCTAAAATAGCCATATTAAGAAAATACAATGATGAATATTATAAATATGTACAAGATATTGTAAAAGGATTTAAAGAGCTGAAAATTAATCCTAAAAGGAGAGATAATTTAAGAAATAATCATCTTAATCCAAACAGAGGAAGTGCAAAAGAGCTGGACCTTAAAGTAAATTACATTTTTCTATCTATTAACCTAATTAGTCAATATGGTCTTTACATGGTTATTGGTGTGATTCTTTTTTTATTACCGGCTATTAATTTATTAAAAAAAGAGGATGTATTATCTTATGTAGTTATACTGCTGTTTATCAATGGGCCAATCAATAATTTGATAAACCTGCAGAGTATATATACTCGTTTTATGGTAGCTAATAGAAGGATTGTAAATTTTTTAAATGATTTTAAGAATGAAAGCACAGAGCCTTATGTTGCAACTGGTTATCATGAATTTTCATCATTAAAATTTAGTGATATAGAGTTTAATCATCAAAACGAATTATTAGAAAAAAATTTCATACTTGGCCCTGTTAATGTGACAATTAATAGTGGTGAGACCATATTTATTGTTGGAGGAAACGGCAGTGGTAAAAGTACTTTTATTAATATGTTGACGGGTCTGTATGAACCGTCTAATGGAGAAATTCAGATGAATAATACTATTGTAAATTCAAAGGCACAATTGCAAGATACAATGGCAGCTGTTTTTACAGAAAATCATATATTTTCATTTAACTATGATGATTTTACTTTGAAAAATAACAAACATTATCAAGAGTTATTGGAATTGATGAAAATGGATAAAGTAGTCGTTGATGATGATGAAGAATCTGCAAGACGATCCTTTTCTAAAGGGCAAAGTAAAAGAATGTCATTGATTCTCGCTTTGTTAGAAGATAAACCAATTTTAGTTTTAGATGAATGGGCTGCAGATCAGGATCCTCATTTCCGTAAATATTTTTATGAAAATCTATTGCCAAAATTAAAGGAAGAAGGTAAAACAATTATAGCAGTTACCCATGATGATACTTATTTTAAACATGCTGACAGAATTTTAAAATTTGATTACGGTAAAATTATCATGGATAAAAAAATTACTGATAATATAGAGTTGGATTCAATATGGAAATAGTGTAAAAATAGATTTTAATGAAATTGACATTACCACAACAAGATATTTATTTCGAACAATTATTGTTTCCTAATGACCCTATATATAATATTGGGGCAAAAATCGAAATTAAAGGAAAAGTAAATCCTGAGATATTCAAAAAAGCATATTTTGAATTGATTAATCAGCATGATGCTTATAGAAGTATCATTATAAAAAATGAAGAAAATATCAGTATTAAATTACTGGATGAACATCAATCAGAATTAGGATTTGTTGATTTTTCAGATTGCACAGATTCGATTGGGCAAACGACTAGTTATATGCAAAAGGAATTTATGAAGCCTTTTAATTTATCCGGAGAAAATCTTCTTCATGTATTTACCTTGATAAAAGTTAATGAAAATCTGTATTATTTATTTTCCGTTTATCATCATATTATAACTGATGGTTGGGGAACTTCATTAATGTTTCAAAGATTAGTTCGAAACTATAATGAAATTTCTCAGTTTAATGAAGTAAAATCAATGTATCCTTTTAGTTATAAGGATTTTTCAATCGATGATTTTCAATATCAAAACTCAGAATCATTTAATCTGGATTTAAAATATTGGTCTAAAAAGTTTAAAACGTTACCGGAGAATTTGTTTGAAAAGAAGATTGAATCTTCACTAATCAATAAAAGCAGTCGTAAAGAATTAGTTATAAAAAGAGAGGTATATAACAAGCTAAATGCGTTAGCTTCGAGCTATAAATGTTCCTCTTTTCATTTGATTTTGGGCATTCTGTATTCTTATTTTGGAAGAAAACATGAAAATAATGATTTCGCTATTGGTTTGCCTGTATTAAACAGAAATAAAGCTGCTTACAAAAAAACAGTCGGACTTTTTATGGGGATTTCCCCTTTAAGAATTGGATTAGATTTTAATGCTACTTTTCAAGATTTAATACTTGACATTAGAAATCAATTACGAAAGGATTATCGCCATCAGCGTTTACCATTAGGAAAACTCATTCAGGAACTTGGATTGTACAATCAAAAAGAAAGATTATTCAATATCACACTTTCTTATGAAAAACAAGATTATGCAAACCATTTTTTAAATACTCAAACTAAAGTAATTCCGTTAAGCCATCAATCTGAGCGTGTAGCCTTAGCTATTTATATTAGAGAGTTTGATGAGATGGAAGATGTCAAAATTGATTTTGATTATAATCTGAATTATTTTGATGATTTTAGTATAACACAGATTGCTGAGCATTTTGAAAATTTAGTTCATCATGTTTTAGATTGTCCTGATAAAAAACTAAAAGAATTAACTTATTTAACTAAAAAAGAAGAATATCAATTGTTAAGTCAATTCAATGATACAAACGTTGATTACCAGAAAGACAAAACAATAATAGACTTTTTTGAAGCACAAGTACAAAAAGCACCAAATAAAGAAGCAATTAAGGATGACTATAAATCTTATTCTTATGCAGAACTTGATAAGTTATCAAATCAAATAGCTCAATATCTTATTGAAGTTTATGGACATAAAGATAAATCACCTGTAGCCGTTGTATTAGAACGGTCTGCAAATATGGTGATAGTTCTGCTAGGGATATTAAAATCGGGTAGATCTTATATTCCTTTAGATCCTTCCTTCCCAAAAGAACGCTTAAATTATATTGTCAATAATAGTCAAAGTAAAATCGTTATTAACGAAAAAGGTTATGAATTAGAAAAAGCTGATGATGTAACAATATTGCCATTAGAAAATATTTTGGCAGATATTAACAAATTTAGCGGTGATCGATCCGCAACAATTTGCTCTAATGATACAGCATATATAATTTATACTTCGGGTTCCACAGGAAATCCGAAAGGTGTTCAAATTGGACACCAATCATTGCTTAATTTTTTGTGCAGTATGCAACAAAAACCGGGAGTTAGTTCAAATGATATATTATTTTCGGTTACCACTTATTCATTTGATATTTCGATTTTAGAGTTTTTTGCTCCTTTAATTTCCGGAGCCACTTTGTATATTGCAACTCAGGAAGTTTTGAAGGATCCTTTTATGATTATTCAAAAAATAAAAGAGATACAGCCAACTATAATTCAAGCTACACCAAGCTTTTACCAAATGCTGTTTAATGCAGATTGGCAAGGAAGTAAGAAGTTAAAAGTGCTTTGTGGCGGAGATTTATTAAGTGAAGCATTAGCAGAAAAGTTAATTGAAAATAGTTTAGAAATCTGGAATATGTATGGGCCTACTGAAACTACTATTTGGTCCAGTTTACGAAAAATAGAACACCCAAAAGAATCTTCTAATATTGGAAAACCAATAAACAATACACAGTTTTATATTTTAGATAAATTTTTAAGCCCTAAACCAATAGGAACTCCGGGCGCAATTTATATAGCAGGTGATGGTTTGGCAAAAGGATATTATAATAATGAAATATTAACAAAGGAGAAATTTATAGAAAATCCATTTGAAGCCTCTGGTTTATTATATGAAACTGGAGATATTGGTAAATGGAATGATAAAGGGGAAATAGAATTTTTAGGAAGAAATGATAATCAGGTTAAAATACGTGGGTATAGAATTGAACTTGGAGATATAGAGTCACAATTAAATCAAATAGAAGGAATCAAAGAATCTGTAGTAATTGCTAAAAAAGTGAATCAGCAAGATCCTTTTTTGGTAGCTTATATTTTAATGAATAATGACGTAATTGATTCAGAAAAAGTTATTAAAGTATTGAAAATGAATCTTCCTTACTACATGATTCCTAATACAATCATTACTTTGGAAGAATTTCCGCTTACTCCAAATAAAAAAATAGACAGGAAATCTTTGTTGGAGAGAGAGATTGAACAAAATGTAAATCAGGATGATTTTAAAGCTCCTGTTTCCATTTTAGAAAAAAAACTATCTCACTATTGGAGAGAAATATTAAATAGCAAAGCGCCCATAAGTGTAAATGATAATTTCTTTGCACTTGGAGGACATTCATTACACGCAGTTAAGTTGGCAGGATTAATTGCGAAGGAGCTTTCTTTTACTATTTCTGTAAAAACTATTTTTGATTATCCCACAATTGAGCTATTGTCAAGTTATCTTCAGGAGCTTAAACCGGATTTATGTATTGCCATACCATTATGTGAATCTAAAGATTTTTATAGTTTAACACCCTCACAAAATAATATTTGGCTCGCATGCCAACAAAAAAACATGTCAATAGCTTACAATATGTCAGCAGCTTATTGGATAGAAGGCATTGTAGATTTGGATAAAATTGCAAAATCAGTAAATACTATAATTAGTAAGTATGAGGTCCTGAAAACTAATTTTATTGAAATCAATGGAATTCCTTATCAAAAGATTAATTCTTTAGATACAGACAGTTTTGAAATTACAAGTATTAAACTAAAAACCGAAAATATTGCGGAAGCTATAAATCAATTCAGTAATAAGGAGTTTATACTAGAAACAGATTTACTACTCAGAGTTCAGGTTCTTCAGTTAGAAACTGGTCAGTTTATACTGCTTTTTTCGACGCATCATATTATCATGGATGGTTTATCATTAGAAATTTTTGTCAAAGAGTTTATTAACAATTACGATGAAAACGCCACTATAGAAATACCAAAAGAAAATACATTAAGTTTTCAATTTAAAGACTATACAGAATGGTTTAATGAAGATTTGAAATTAAATGCCATTAAAAATGAGATCTTCTGGAAAAAATACCTTGAAAAATATCAGTATAAAGATTCTTTTGAAAGAGACTTTGGTACAGAAAATAACGAGCAAAATGCAAATAGATTTCAGTTTGAACTAACTGCTGATACAACTTTAGAACTAAAAAAAATAGCACTTGAGCAGCAAGTTACATTATACACAGTTCTAATGACATCATTAAATTTTTTGATTTTTAAAATTTCCAACCATCATGATATTTGTATAGGCACAGTGAACGCAGGAAGAAATATACCAGCTTTAAACGATCAGATTGGAATGTTTGTCAAGACGCTTGTTTTAAGAACGCAAATAAAGTCAGGGCAAACTTTCATTGATATATTGAGGAGTACTCAAAACGATTTATTATTGATATCTGATTATCAGGACATTCCTTTTGACAAATTACCTCAATCTATCTTTGATGTTATGTTGGTTTATCAGAATCCGGAATTGTCATTTGATGCTATAGACGCATTTAATGATTTTAAATTAGTTTCATATCCGGTTGAGCACAAATACAGCAGAATGCCTATTGCATTTAATTGGTTTGAAAATGATAATAAACTGAATTGTAGTATAGATTATAATTGTGATTTATTTGAAGATGATACAATTCAAATTATTGCTCAAAAGTATAGTAATCTTTTAAATGATATATGCGAGTCCCCGTTTACAGACATAGATTTAATAGATCTTAAATTAGAGTTTGAAAAGAATATGCCCTTCGATTTTGATTTTAATTTTTAACACTTACAATTTTGATTTACGTCTACTATTCTTATTTATCTGAAGAAAATCACGAAAGTTTATTGAAAAATGACTTACCAAAATTCCCACTCCATTATCAAGAGAAAATCAAACGATATAGAAGATGGGAGGACGCACAATTATCGCTTTTAGGAAGAGTATTATTGTTTAAAGGCATTGAAGAAATATACAATTATAATGCCTACGATAAAGTAATGCAACATACAAAATATAACAAACCTTATTTTGAAGATAATTCAATCCGGTTTAATATCTCACATTCCGGAGAAATTGTGGTTTGTGTATTTGGGAGCGAGCATGAAGTAGGAATTGATATTGAAATGATCTCAGATATTAAAATAGAGGATTTTAGATTTCAGATGACTAAAACGGAATGGGACAATATTACTTTTTCAAAGAATAAGCAAAGAGCTTTCTTTGATTACTGGACTCAAAAAGAAGCTGTCATAAAAGCGCATGGTTCTGGGTTGACAATTCCTCTCGAATCATTTGAGATTTTAGATAATACAACTACAATCAATGATGAAAAATTTTCTTTAAAGAAAATAGAAATAGACAAAAAATATAAATGTTATATCTCACTAAAAGAAAATATCAGTGAAATATCAATAAAAAAATATAATATAAATCCAATAATTTAATTAATAATGAAAAATTTACTAAGACTAATTTTGTTGCTTTGTTTTTTCCCAACATGTTTGTTTTCTCAAAGCAATGCTTATAAAATTGAAAAAACAAAGTCTTTCTTTGCTGAGGATAAAATTCTGACACAAGAAACTATAGAATGGAAGTATTTAAATGTTCCTGAAAATTGGGATAAGCCAGACGGAAAAAAAATAAAAATTGCAGTTGCAATTTTAAAATGTACCTCAAAAAATATAGATGCAAATCCTGTTGTATTTGTTGCCGGAGGACCAGGAGCTAGTGGTATTAGTGCAATCTGGATGTGGCTACAACATCCTTTACGAAAAAGAGGTGATATTGTTTTAATGGACATAAGAGGTACCGGTTATTCTTTGCCTAAATTTTGTCCTGATTTAGGAAAGAAATTTTTAGAAATACTGGCAAAAAACCAAAATGCTTCACAAGATGAGCAGCAAAAAATTATCGCTGCGACGTCCTGTCAACAAGATCTGTTAAGTCGGGATATTGATCTGCAGGCCTACAATAGTAAATCAATCGGTAAAGACTTAAATGCTCTAAAAACTGCTTTGAAATATAATAATTGGAATGTTTATGGAGTGTCTTATGGCACCTATACAGCTCAGGTTTATGCAAATGATTTTCCTGCGGATATAAAATCATTGATTTTAGATTCTTCAGTTTCAGATATCAGAGAGTATTACAATCATAATACCTCAAATTACATGAATAGTCTTGAAAAAGTTTTTGATGCATGTAAAAATGATCCTAATTGCAATAAAAATTATCCTAATTTAGAAGAGACTTATTATGAAACACTGGAAAAGCTGAGTAAAAATCCTATTACCGTTAATGTAAGTCAAAAAATAATCCCTACCGGAAAGTTCACTTATAATGTAGAGGATTTTAAAATTTCTATTCAACAAGCGTTATATAATGAGAAATTAATAGAGGTATTACCCTTATTAATTACCGAATTTAACAAAGGCAATAAAAATACCTTGAGTTCTTTAGTAGCTGCTTTTTCAGCTGCTTTAGTTTTAGATTATGGGCAGTATTATTGTGTGAGCTGTAACGAGGCAATACCTAATAATTCAATTTCGGCATTTGATAAAGATGCTGCTAATTATAAAAAACTAAAAGGTGGATTATCTTTTTATAAATCGGACTTTTTAGTATGTGATAAGTGGAATTTAGGAAAAGATAAGCCAACTTTAAATGATTTATCTAATCTATCAACATTAACGGCTCCAGTATTGGTGTTTTCCGGAGCATTTGATCCAATTACTCCCGCTTCAAATGGAAAAAATACAGTAAAAAAATTCAAAAATGGTTTTCTTGTAAATGCTCCAATTTCCGGACATGCACCTAGTTTTTCAGGTATTGGATTTAATATTGTAGATGGATTTGTAAAAAATTCTGCACAAAAACCGGATACAAAAGAATTTGAATTACATAATAAAGTTCATTTTGTTACAGATGTAAAAGTTAGTGATGGGGTTTCGAACTTTGCTAATAGTGTAAAGGAAGTTAACCCACTATTTTTTGTTCCCTTTCTTATTGCGATCATTATTTTATTGATATCAATTTTAAATTTTTGTTACACACTTATTAGAAACAGAAAAGATAGTATTCAAAATAAATTAATGAAAATTTTACTTATCATTAGTTCTGCTTTGGGCTTGCTAGCTATTATTGGTCTTGCTTTAGCTTTTGACAGTACAGCTCGTGACAATTTTTTCATACTTGCTTTTGGAATACCAAATAAGTTTGCGTATCTCTTTGTTATTCAATGGATATTTCTACTATTTACGATAATTTCAGTATTCTATTTTTTACTTAAAATTAAGGTTATTTCAAAGAGAAGCATTCTCGCGACAATTTTATTTTCATTAGTTCTTATCGGTATTTATTTCCAGTATTGGGGCTTTTTATTTTAAAGAATGAATTTCGATTCTGCGCATTTAAGAGTAAGATTTGCTTTAGTTCTAAATTGCCTTATTGATCTAAAAGTAAATATTATTCATGAGGGATTATTCTACAAACAGCATATTTTAAAGTAAGGTTTACGTTGAGTTGTAGGAGAACATCAAAAAGGTATGATAAGTAAAAAATTAAATAATTTACCCAAAAGAGTTAAAATATTAATAACAATAACATAAAAATGATAGATATGGAAAATACTGTTGAAGAGCCTAAAGTAAAAACAAAATTTGATGGTTTTGGGGATGATTTATTCTCAATTATCCCTGGAATTGAACATGCCGGTGAAGTACCGGTTGTTAATGCAAGTGAGTTAACCGAAGAAATTTTTTATAAGAATTGGGTATCATATAACAAGCCATGCCTTGTAAAAGGAGCTGTAAAAAATTGGCCGGCAGTACAAAAATTCAAAGACCCCGATTATTGGCTGTCAGTGTGTGACGATTTTGAAATTAAAATATTTCCTCATATGAATCATATTGACAGAGAAAGACTTCTTAAAGACAGTGAGGATATTTCGTTTCATGATGCGATAAAGCGACTTCATAGAAATGAGGATTATATTTTTAGCATACCAGCTGAAACAATCACAGAAGACAATAAGTTCTCAAAGTTAATAAAAGAAATACCGGGTTTTTCTTTTCTTTCTAGTACGATAAAACCAAGAGGATTCGCTCATAGAAGATTTTTTATGTACCGAAGAGCATCTACTGCATGGCATCATCATTTGATTGATGAAACTTTAATGTGTCAGATTAATGGTACAAAAAAAGTAGTTTTATTGCCTCCTGATATGCCAAATGTAAAAAAGGTAACAGAATTCTTTATTGAAGAACTTAATTTATCCGGAAAAACCCTGGATAATATTGATTTAAAACCAATCATTGCTTGTGTTGAGGAGGGTGACGCTTTATATATTCCTCCATATTGGCATCATGCAGTTATTCCAGTTGATGGAGAAGTAGGATTTACCTATGCGCATTGTTGGAAAAGCCCTTTATACAAATTTGGAGATTTTTCAAATTATTTCGTTCGTCGATTTTATTTCGGTGGTTTATGGCCAATTAAAGGAATATCTCTTGTCATGCCAGTATTGGGAGTGTGTTCTGGGATATCATTTGGATTTAGAAAAATGATTAATGTGTTTAAGTAAGAAAACACAATGTTTTCCAAGCGAACTTGATCTGTTTGTAATAATTTAAAACATCAATCAACTTATGGACTTGCAACAAAAGGCCGGAGAAATTTTCTCAGGCCTATGCAACACTTATGGTTTTAATTAGCCCAAAAGTTATCTCACATCTTAGCCACAGGCTGGAATATTGAAATTGAAAAACTACATTAATTAGTTTGAAATTCTGTTTAAAAAATGGTCGCAGCGTAGTTGCTGGAAAATATGAATGTTAAATTTATGGATAAGAATACGGAGTTAAGTAACGTTAATTTGGCTTTAAAATATTGGAAGAAAAAAACATTAAATAGAGAGGAAGTTCTTGGGATCAAACAGAAACAAAATAATCTGCCTTGTGTCATTATTAATGCCAGGGAACTAAACTATTTTAATACCCTTACCAATAAAAACCCAATCGCTCAATATACTCTAATAAGTGCAATTTATTCTTTTTTGCTAAGGAGATTAATTAGTGAATTTGATGGTTACGTTGTGTCAAAGTATGATGAAGGTAAGTCTTTGTTTATGTGTTTCCCCGTAGATTTAAATACATCATTTAAAGAATATCTTCAAAAAGTAAAATATGAATTTTTAGAGACATTAAAGTATTCAGACTATAATAAGGATGATTTATCCGAAAAGATAGGTTTTAACGATTTAAGTATTTTATCTAATTACGGTATTGGGATTAACAATGAAACTAATTTAGGTTGTAATGGTATTTCATTTAATGTAAGAATAAATAAGAATGAAAATATAGAGATTAACGTTTCTTATGCGGAGGGTTTTGTAAAGAATACAATTGTTGAGTATCTGGTCAAACATTTTGAGCAGTTTGTAGTTAATTTAGAAAACAATATTGTTTGTAACTTATCGGATTATAGTTTACTGTCTGAAAAAGAAAAGTATCAATTATTAGTAGATTTTAATAATACTGCTGTAATTTATCCGAATGATAAATCAATAGTTGATTTATTTCAAGAGCAAGTCGCTAAAACGCCAAATAAAATTGCTGTTGTATTTGAAGAATCGGAATTAACCTATTCTATATTAAACGAAAAAGCCAATCAGTTAGCCAATTATATTTCTTCTAAATATATTATAAATAATGGAGACATAATTGGTGTTCTTTTACCTAAATCTGATTTTGGAATCATTTCATTACTGGCAATATTAAAGTTAGGCGCAGTTTATTTGCCAATAGATCCTAATTATCCCCAAGATAGAGTTGACTATTTGATAAAGGACAGTGCTTTAAAATTACTAATAGTTGATAATGTCAAGTTAGATATTGATAATTGCGATACATTAGCTGTAAGATCAGTAGATTTAGATTTCAATGGTTGCGAAAATATCAATGCAGTTATTTCAGCCAAAGATATAGCATATGTAATTTACACATCTGGTTCCACAGGACAACCTAAAGGAGTAATGGTTGAGCATAGCAGTACCATAAACATGTCTTTAGACCAGATTAGGACTTTTGAAATTACCGAAGCTGATAAAATGGTATGGTTTGCTTCTGTTGCTTTTGATGCTTCCATATCAGAGATTATGATGAGTTTGTACAGTGGTGCTGCTTTGTGTATTCCGAGTGAAGAAACCATTAAGGATAAAGAAGAGTTTGTACAATTTCTAAAACAAACACAATCAACCGTTGTAACTTTTCTTCCGAGTTATTTAGCTTTATTAAGCAGTGAAGATATCTCAGGACTAAGATGTATTATTACTGCCGGAGAATCAGCTGATCCCGGTACAGCCCTGAGAGTTACAGCATCAGGAATTGAATATTATAATGCTTATGGTCCTACAGAGTGCGCCGTTTGTGTATCTATTTATCAATCAAAAGGAAATGCTGTAGAGAAAAGAGTTATTCCTATCGGTAAACCTATTTCTAACACCCAGATTTACATCTTAGATGATTCCCTGCAGATTGTTCCAATAGGAACACCCGGAAAGCTGTTTATATCAGGCGCGGGAGTAGCCCGTGGGTATT
>NZ_JAJMOX010000024.1 GCF_020991455.1 Flavobacterium sp. JAS | reverse complement strand
GATCATTGATAGATAATTGGAATTTGGAATTTAAAAGATTGGAATTTCCTTTCTAGATTGGAATTTTAATTTTTCTTAATCTTTATAACGAACCTGACAAGTTCCCATTTCCTCTTCAGAACTGCGGTTTTTGTAATAGACATAGACAATTACCGAAATAATACAGATAACACCTTGAATTGCTACCGTTTCTCTAGTTCCTATAATGTGTGAAACGTATCCGATAATCAAACTTCCCACGGGAATCATTCCCTGATATGCCATTAAATAATAACTAATACTTCTGGATCGCATCTTTACAGTACTTTGCGTTTGAACGTAAATGTTTATAGATGAAGTTTGCGCCATCATTCCCAGACCACTCAGAGCCATACAAATAAGCGCTACAGTTAAACTATTTGAATAAGCAAGTATAATAATGCTAAAGCCTAATAATAAACTCGCAGCGATCATTATTTTGCCCATATTATCGGCTTTTTTAAGATTGGCCAAATAAATAGCGGATAAAATTGAACCAATTCCCGCAGCACTTTCAAACCAGCTAAAAGTCTGTGCGTTTCCGCTAAAGATATCTTTGGCAAAAACCGGCATTAAAGTATTAAAAGAAATAACGAATAAACTACTGCACATAAGCATTAAGAGCATTTTGGCCATTTCGGTTTCTTTTTTCACATAATCCAAGCCTTCAAGAAAATCGTCTAGCATTTTCATTTTATCGGTTGCTTTAATGTGCGGCGTAATTTTCATCATCAATAAAGAAATCAAAACCGGAATATAACTCAAGAAGTTTCCAATGAAACAAATGTCTTCACCATAGTTGTGCAGAATAATTCCGGCCAGAGCAGGACCTGCAATTCGGGCAAAATTGTTTAAGGTTGAGTTTAAGGCAACGGCATTTGGCAAATCATCTTTATTATCGACAATATCAATCATCATAGTTTGACGACAAGTCATATCAAAAGAATTTATGATTCCCTGAAAAAGACTTAGAGCAAGAATAAAATTGATATTGTATATTTTTAAGTAGATCAGTAAAGCCAAAGCACCAGCCTGAAACATCGCCAACGATTGTAATAAAATCATGGCTTTGTGTCTGTCATAACGTCCAATAATACTTCCGGCTAACGGTGCCAGAAATAAAGACGGAATCATACTTAAAAATGTGGTTAACCCAAGTAAAAAAACAGATCCCGTAACGCTGTAAACCATCCAACTTACGGCAGTTTTTTGAAGCCATGTTCCAACTACAGAAACAGATTGCCCGTAAAAGAACAATTTGAAGTTTTTTGATTTTAACGCTTTAAACATGATGCCTGATATTTTTTTACAAAGTTCGGGATTATGATTTCATTAGAAAAATTAATAATTTTACTGATAATAAGTAGTAAAACTTATCGATATGGAAATTTACCAATTAGAATATTTTATAAAAACAGCTGAAGTACTTCATTTTACAAAAGCTGCCGAATTGTGTTTTGTAACCCAATCAGGGTTGTCACAACAAATAAAAAAACTGGAAGAAGAACTCGGAATGCCTTTGTTTATTAGGATTGGAAAGAAAGTTCAGCTTACAGAAGCTGGTTCCGTTTTCCTGATTCACGCCAAACAAGTCATCGAAAATGTTCAGAGTGGGAAACAAGCCATTGAGGATTTGAACGAAATGATTGGTGGAGAATTGCGAATTGGTGTAACTTATATTTTTGGACTTTTGGTTTTGCCAATTGTCAATTTGTTTGCAAAAAGATATCCGAATCTAAAAATCGTCGTCGAATATGGCTCAACAGAACCTTTAGAGCATAAATTATTGAACAACGAATTAGACTTGGTTTTGGTAATCTCTTCTAAAGAAATAAAAGAAACCATTCAGAAAATTCCATTATTTACTTCAAATCTGGTGATGGCAGTTGCAAAAACACATCCGTTAGCCGTTTTAGATAAAATTTCTTTTAGAAAAATTGGAGATCATCCGCTTATTTTGCCTGTAAGAGGGTTTAGTTCAAGAGAATTTTTAGATGAATTGTTCTTAAAAAACAATATGAAACCAAAAGTTTCGATCGAATTAAATGCTGTTCATGCGCTTTTGCAATTGGTTGAAGAAAGCGACTGGGTGACAATTGTAACCGAAAAAGCCTTAAAAGGCTGGGATAATTTAAAAGCAATAGCCATTACAGGAGTTCCTACACAAAGAGAATCATTTATGTTAACGATTGAAGGTGCGTATCAAAAAAAGGCAGTAAAACTATTTATGGAAGAATTTAGAAAAAGTATGTAAAGTAATGTCCGATTTTGTTTTTCTAACTCATTTTTTTTTGTGTTATTTGCAAACCAATTTAGAGAGGTGTCCGAGTGGTTTAAGGAGCTAGCCTGGAAAGCTAGTATATGGGCAACTGTATCGAGGGTTCGAATCCCTTCCTCTCTGCGGAATTAAAAAACCCTTATGAAGTTCTTTCATAAGGGTTTTGTCTTTTCAGAATCAAACTAAACCTAAAGTTTAATCTCAAACAAACTAAAAGAACCTTCTTTATAATGCTCCGGCAATTCATTTGTCCATTCGATTACGCTAATGCCTTTATAATCAAAACCACAACTTGTGTAGTATTTGTTTATTCTTTCGTTTCCGCTATGTGTGTCAAGTCTAATGTATGATTTCCCGTTTTCTTTCGCGTAAATTTTAACCCATTCAATGATTTTTTTTACGTACGATTGTCCTCTGAATTTTGGATTTGTCGCAATACGATGCAAATAAATAGCAGGATCTGCACTGGCTTCTTTCCAGATAATTAAATCATTAAAAGTAAGTACAAATGTACAGGCAACCTCATCTCCTTCTTTGATTATAAAATGACGATTTTCGGCAATTTCGGTTTCTATAAGAGCTCTTTCAAAACCTCTCCAGCTTTTATTGTTGACCGTTTTTTGATATGATGTTGCTTCATTATAAATATCGAAAACAGCATCGATATCTTCATTTGTAGTTTTAAAAAATTCCATTATTGAGATGTATTCTGTAGATTAATCAATCCTGTAAAGATAAATTTTCAGAGGCTTAAAACGGGATGAATTGTAATACTTTTAACTTTTTTCATCAGAATTTAACCAAACCACATTTTGTTCTGATTGGTGGTTTTGACCAATAATATCCCGGTATAATTCTGGCCTTCTAGCTTTTATATAGCGATTTCCTCCCGCCTGAATACATTTTTCAGGAGTAATTATTGCTGTTGCAAAAGAGTCATCAAAAGATCGGCATTCGGCCAAAATATCTCCAAAAGGATCAATAATCATCGAACAGCCATTTTTTAATTGATCGTCGTCCATACCAATCGGGTTGGAGAAAACGGCATAAATTGCGTTGTCATAAGCTCTTGCAGGCAACCATTTCATTAACCAGTCACGACCTTTCATTCCGTCAAATTCTAATCTTAAAGAAGTTGGATCAGCTTCGCGATTTTCCCAAAGCTGAGGTGCAACAAAACCAGCACCAGGTCGGGTCGAAGGTGTACACATAGTAACGTGTGGCATAAAAATAACATTAGCACCCAGAAGTGTTGTTGCTCTGACATTTTCGATAATATTGTTGTCGTAGCAAATTAGGATTCCGCATTTCCAACCTTTAATTTCAAAGATGCAATATTGATCTCCGGGAGTTAAGTATAGGTTTATGAAGGGATGAAGTTTTCGATATTTTGCAACCAAACCATTTTTGTCGACACAAACATAAGCTTTGAAAAGATTGTCGTTTTGATCCTTTTCAAAAAGACCGGCGAGAATTACGATATCATTGTTTTTGGCAATTTCGATAAGTTTTAGAATACTTTCTCCAGTCGGAATAACTTCTGCCAAATCCAACATTTGTTCTTTCGATAAATGCCTTGCAAATGTATATCCGGTAATCGAACATTCATGAAACGAAATCACGTCACAACCTTCACTGGCAGCCTTTTGCGAAAGCGTTTCGATCACAGACAAATTGTACTTTTTATCGCCACTTTTATTCTCAAACTGAGCGGTGGCTATTTTTAGATTTTCCATTTTTTGAAGCTATTAATTGGAATCAAAAGTAGCATTTGGAAAAACCTATAAATTGTACAAAACCGACATTTTAAAGTGAAGTAGCAGGAAGTGTTTTGATAAGATTGTTGGTTAATTTTCCGCTATTGTACAAATATTCTGTTGGAGATATTCCAGTATGTTTTCTAAAATCTTTTATCAAATGTGATTGATCCGAGAATCCGGCATCATAACAAATGCTTGTGATATTTGCATCGGCAGGTTTGTCTTTTAATAGTTTTAAAAAATGATGTAGTCTTACAACGTTGCCAAATTTCTTCGGGTTTAACCCAATAGATTCCTTGAATTTTCTTTCCAAATGTCTTTCGGTATAACCGGTATATTTAACCAATTGTGTTATAGAAAAATGTCCTTTGTTTGAAATTATAAAATCTAAAGAACTATCTATAATGACTTGATTTGTTTGCGATTTTTTAGAAATCTGATTTCTGAAAAACTGATTTAAAAGTTCAATTCTTGTTTGATTATTGCTTTGTTCAGATAATTTATCTTGTAGAATTTCTCCGTTTTTTCCAAATACAGCATCAATAGAAACAATAGCATCCAGAAACTCATTGGCAGGAATTCCTAACAATTGATGAATCCCGTTGGGCTGAAAAACGACAATGATTAAAGCGATTTCATCGTTAGAATAAATGTCTTTAAAACCATTGAGTTGTCCGTACAAAAAAGAATTCGGAAGATAATTTTTTACGTTGTAATTATTAATCTCAGAGATAAGTTTACTCTTAAAAGAAAATACA
Source organism: Flavobacterium sp. JAS (assembly GCF_020991455.1). GTDB lineage: Bacteria > Bacteroidota > Bacteroidia > Flavobacteriales > Flavobacteriaceae > Flavobacterium. The sequence continues at coordinate 13,095 of NZ_JAJMOX010000024.1, read as the reverse complement.
ACGCCAGTATTTCCATCAGAAAACAATCGAAGTTTTTGAACATCAGTTGCAGCATTATCTAAAAAAAGATAATGTTTGATATAAGGCGATAATTCTTCTGATGGTGAAACTTGCATTGTTTGAATCTTAAAAAGCCAGCTTTTACAAAATTAAGTATATTTTTCCGATTATGGTTTTGCAGATTCTTTGTAAATATTTCTATCCATCGTGATTTTTAATCTTGCAAACATTTCGGCAATATCAAAACCTTCTTTTTTATAGGAAGACTGAACCGCTTCTTTTGCTTTTTTCAAAACAGCTTCATTTTCCCAAACGGCAATAGTCATAAAAATGAAATTTCCGTGTTCGTCGGTACGTTCGTAAGCCTCATCTTTTATAAATCCGTTTAAGTTTTTAATGAAGTTTCTGTTGATGTTTACTCTTTCTAAAAATTCTTGTTTTGATTTTTCCGGAACGATAAATTTATCGATAAAAATTTGTTTCATGTTTTCTGATTTTTTGGTTTCTAAGTGAGAATTAATTGTTGCTGATTGCGCATTTGTTTTAGAACTAAACAATGCCAAAACAATAATTGCGATTAAAAGATGTGTTTTCATAATTCTTGATTTTTTGTTGAGGTAAAATTCAAGATTATAGGAACCAATAAATTGTAAAAAATCATTGATTTACCAGAAAGAAGGAAATTTAAAAAATTCGGACGGAGTTTGTCCTGTAAACAATTTGAAGTCTTTGTTGAAATGCGATTGGTCAAAATATCCCGCATCAAAAGCAAGCTCAATAAGGTTTTGATTGTTTTGTTTTTGATCAATAATCGATTTAATCCTAATCACATAACAAAACTGTTTGGGCGATGAACCAATTGTTTTTCGGAATCTTTTCTCGAAAGCATCCTGACTGATAAATAGCGTATCTGCCAGATCTTTTATTTTAATGATGCCTTTTTTAGATTGAATTATGGCAATTGCGGTCGAGATTAATTCATCTGGTTTGTAATCGTGTAATCTTGATAATAGAAATTGTTCGATTACGGCGATTCTTTGATTATTGGTTTTTGCCTCGGCTAAAAGTTCTTCTATGATTGCAATTTTCTGTTGTGGAAAAAAGTTGTCTAAAGAAACACTTTCTTCAAATAATTCATGAAGTGGTTCTTTAAAAAATGCTTTGGCTCCAACTTCTTTAAAATGAACAACAACTGTAGTAGTATTTTTGGAATAATTGATTAATCGCGCTGATTTTCGAATACCCGAAATTGCAGAAACAGGTAAACTATCATGGTTATTTCCTTTAATATAATTGACATCTCCTTTGCATCGAAAAGCAATCGTAAGCGCAGTACCCGGCAAAACCCGATTAACCAATTCATCTTGACTTTCGATAATTCGATAAGTCTTGATAAATGGTTTTAATTGTTCTGTTGGAATAAAATCTACAATTTTCATTTCTTGTGTAGTTTGCTGACAGTAAAGATAATAAAAAGGGAATTTATAGTAAAAGCTCTGTTTTTGAGTGATTGTGCAGAAACATAAAAACTTAATCCTGCAAAATCATTTTTACTTTATAAAAAATGCGATCAACAAACAGTTTATAAGCAGACTCTGAAGGATGTAAACCATCTGAAGCAACTAAATAAGGTTTGCTTAAGCCTTGTTGTGTAATATCTGTAATAGAAATAAAACTAACGTCTTTGGTAATGCAGTAACTCTCAGCAAAAGTGTTGTATCTGTTTATTTCGCTTGAAATTTTCATTCGGTTTTCGTCGGTATAATTTGAGGCAAACGGAGTATAAGTGTAATCAGGAATCGAAAGAACAAGTACGTTTTTATTATCGCCTTTTGCCAGCGCTATCGCTCTGTTTAGCAATTGTGGAAATTCTTTTTCGTACACAGAAAAATCCAAGTGCTGATATTGATTATTAACACCAATTAAAAGCGTGACTAAATCGTAATTAGAATCTGGATTTTGACTATTTATAGCCGAAATTAAGTTTGACGTTGTCCAGCCTGTTTGGGCTATTACTTTTAATGAAAAGTTGGTGGCAGGGTAAGTTGTTTTTAAAGCTGCCTTTAGCTGTTCCGGATATCGGCAAATTTCGCAAACACTTTGCCCAATGGTATAACTATCGCCTAAAGCCAGATAATTTATAGAGCCAGAAATTGGTGTAGTTGGAACTTCTGTTGTTGGAGGAGTAACAGGAGGAGGTATTTCAGAAGACGATTCGTCAGTACTGCAGCTTAGTAGAAATATAGAGAGAACAATAGTAACTATTTGTTTGAAATGTGATTTCATAATTTGGGTAAATTAAGTTTCGGGTCATTTTAAACAAATAGTTATGTTAAATAACTTGCTTTGGTTTTTACACCATTTCTGTTTTCATCACAATTTCTTCTTCAATAGCATTCCAAAGCCCGATTCGTTTTTCTAATGCAAGGATTGAAATTTCTTCAACTTCTTTCCATTTTTGAGCATCATCTTCACATAAATCGGTGATCATTTGCATTGCCATTGGTCCGTGCTCGTCAGCATCTAATTCGATATGTCTTTCAAAATAATATAGCAATTTGCTTAAATCAGTATCTGGAAGATTTTTTTGAAAGTTTTTCAGGATTGCAGTAAACATACTCGGAATCAAATCTTCTCTTCCAAAAGTAAATGCTGCGGCAATTTCGTGTGGTTTTCCTTGTTCGATAACTCTAAAAGTAAAATCTAAAAATGCTTTTGTATCAGGGTGTAATGAACTTTGTTTTATGGCAACAAAAATATTGTGCAATGAATTTACTTCAGATAAAAAAGTATTAATTCCGGTAGTATCAGCGCCACAATCTACCATTGCTTCAAGATACATTTCATAATGGCTTTGTCTTCTTCCGTCGATACTTAAATCTGTTTCTTCGGCCAGAACAATTTCGTTGATTAAATATCTTGTTTCAGGGTTTTTTGTAGCAAACCAAGGTGTTGTTGTACAAGTAAGTTTGGCTTGTAAAGCTTTTAATAATGACATAAAGTCCCAAACTGCAAAAACGTGAGTTTCCAGGAAATTATGTAAGTCGTCAATATTTTGAATTTTATTGTATAAAGAATGCTGTAAAAGTTGCTCTTTTTGAGGTTGAATGCTATTGTTTATAGTTTCAATATTCATTTGCGTAATTTTTTTGCAAATATAAAAAGCTTCTCGGTTAGAAGAAGCTTTTTATATTGTTTTTGTATATATTTTAATAGTTGTTCGCTATTTAAATGCTGGAATTCCAGTTACATCCATTCCCGTAATTAGCAAATGAATGTCGTGAGTTCCTTCATAAGTGATCACACTTTCAAGATTCATCATGTGGCGCATAATCGAATATTCGCCTGTAATTCCCATTCCGCCCAGCATTTGTCTGGCTTCACGTGCAATATGAATTGCCATGTCGACATTGTTACGTTTGGCCATCGAAATTTGAGATGTTGTTGCTTTTCCTTCATTTCTCAAAACACCTAAACGCCAGGTTAATAATTGTGCTTTTGTGATTTCGGTAATCATTTCTGCAAGTTTTTTCTGTTGCAATTGAGTTCCTGCAATTGGTTTCCCAAACTGAATTCTTTCTTTTGCATAGCGCAAAGCAGTATCATAGCAATCCATTGCTGCTCCAATTGCTCCCCATGCAATTCCATAACGTGCCGAATCTAAGCAGCCAAGTGGCGCGCCTAAACCTGATTTGTTAGGTAATAGATTTTCTTTAGGAACTTTTACATTATCAAAAATTAATTCTCCGGTTGATGATGCACGAAGCGACCATTTATTATGTGTTTCGGGAGTTGTAAAACCTTTCATGCCGCGTTCTACGATTAATCCGTGAATTCTTCCATTTTCATCTTTTGCCCAAACTATAGCAATATCAGCAAAAGGTGCATTCGAAATCCACATTTTGGCACCGTTTAAAAGATAATGATCTCCCATGTCTTTAAAATTGGTAATCATACTTCCGGGATCAGAACCATGATCTGGTTCGGTCAAACCAAAACAACCCATGAATTCTCCTGTTGCCAGTTTTGGTAAATATTTCATTCGTTGTTCTTCGTTTCCGTATTTCCAAATAGGATACATTACCAACGAAGATTGAACAGATGAAGTAGATCTTACTCCGGAATCTCCTCTTTCAATTTCCTGCATTATTAAACCGTAAGAAATTTGGTCCAATCCAGCACCGCCATATTCATGAGGAATATAAGGTCCGAAACCACCAATTTCTCCAAGTCCTTTTATGATTTGTTTTGGGAATTCTGCCTTTTGAGCATATTCTTCTATAATAGGAGAAACTTCTCTCTTGACCCATGCACGTGCAGATTCGCGAACCAATTTGTGTTCGTCTGTCAATAAATCGTCAAGGTTGTAATAATCCGGGGCTTGAAATAAATCTGGTTTCATTTTTTGATAATTTAGCAAAAACAAATTTACGCAATATAAATATAACAAAACACCATTAAATTGTTATATTTTTTTACAACAAAAAGAAGAAAAATAGTAATAACACAAATTAATTGTAGTTTATTGATAATTTATAAGCTATTTTTGAGTTTCCAAAAACAAATTAAATGAGGCTGATCATCTCTTTTTTACTTTTTTTTGTTCTGAATAACGCATTTGCACAAAAAGATGCTTTGACAGAACAGGAGTATTTGCTATTGCAGGATAAAATTCGACTAAATTCTAACACAAATGTCGATAGTGCATTCGTATATGCCTACCAAATGGCTAAATCAAAGAATTATGAGCATTTAACTTTTGCAAATGGAGCGATGTCTTATTTGTTTCAATTAAAGGGAAAAACAAAAGAATCTAAGGAAAAGTATAAAATAGCACTTGCTTTTCTTGAAAAAGTACCGGCTTCACAGGAAAAAATCAAACTAAAATCCTATATATATAATTATGGAGGACTAATAGAATGGAAAAGAGAAAATTTTAGCGAAGCAATCGAGCAATACCAGAAAGGAATGAAGCTTTCTGCAGAAATAGGAGATGTTCTCCAAATTGTAAAATTCAAAATTAACATCTCGATGATCAATGAAGCGGTTGGTAATTATCAATTAGCTATTAAAGATATAAGGCAACTGGACGGTTTTGTAGATAAGAATGAAGATTTATTTACTAAGGAAGATTTTTTAAATAGAAAAAGTGCTATAAACAGCAATTTAGCCAGTTCGTATGAAAGTTACTTTATGAAGAATAAAGGTAAAAAGTACCTGCTGGATTCAGCTGAATATTTTTACAAAAAAGCAATTACATATTCTAAAAATAACCCTTATACTAAAATTAGTTCAAAGTTAAGTTTAGGTAATGTTTACAATTTCAAAGGAGATTATACAAATGCTGAGAAAACGTATTATGATGTAGTGTTTTTATCACAACAAAATGATAAAAAAGATTTATTGTGTGTTGCAAATTATAATTTGGCAGACATCTATTATTCGACTAAAAAATATGATAAAGCATTGGTTTTTTTTAAAAAATGCGATTCAATTGCCGCTTTAACAAACATAAACGAGATAGATTATTTGAAGTCTAATTATTATCAGGCTAAAATTTATAATATATTAAAGAGACCTGAGCTGGCTTATAAACATTCTAAAATCTATCTGGATAATTATGAGAAATTTGAAACAAAATTAAATGACCAAGCATTAGAGGTAAACTACAAACAAGGAGTTGGCAATCTAACAGATGAAATGGTTACTATTGAGAAAAAATATAAAAATGATGTTTTTTTGAATAGAGGATTAAAAGTTGTTTATGTGCTTCTTTTTGTTGTAATTGTGTTTTTACTGATAAAAAACATCAGGGATAAAAACAAAGCACATAAAAAAATGAATGCTTTAATCGAAGAATTTAAAGCGAATATAGAGAAGCGAAATAATCCTGAGTTTGAACCGGAAGTAGTTGAAGAACTAGTGCTTGAACCGGAAGAGATTCATCACAAGAAAGAAAATGTTAATTTAAGTATTGACGAAGCTAAAGAAAATAAAATAGTCGAGAAGTTATTGGCTCTGGAAAGCAAATTAGAATACTTAAATGCCGATTTTACGTTGCCTTACGTAGCAAAAAAAATCAAAACAAATACAACCTATTTGTCTTATGTTGTGAATAAGCGATTTGGCAAGTCATTTGGAGAATACTCTAATGAACTTAAAATTAACTATGTAATCAACGAAATGATTACCAATCATATGTATCGTAAATACTCTACGCAGGCTATTGCAGAGAGTGTAGGTTTCAAAAATGCAGTTTCTTTTGCAAAATCATTCCGTAAAAGAACCGGAGTGTCACCAGCTCAGTTTGCAAGTAATATTTAGTTTAGGAATAATGAATCACTTATTTTTAAGATTCCAACAATAAATTAAATGAGGCTGATTATCTGTTTTTTACTTTTTTCTGTTCTCAATACTTCATTATCCCAAAATAAAAAGGTAATGTCTGAAGAAGAGTATACGGTTTTGAAATACAAAATTCGTCAAAATTTTAATGCAAGTGTTGATAGTGCGCTTATTTATGCCAATCAAATGGAAAAATCGAACAATAACAAACATTTAGCTTTTGCAAATGGAGCGATGTCTAGTTTATTGCAGATAAAAGGGAAGACAGAATTGTCTGTAGAAAAATATAAAAAGGCACTTTATTATCTCAGTCAGGTACCTGATTCACAGGATAAAATACAATTGGAGTCCTACATATTGAATTTTGGTGGGGGAGCAGAGTATAATAGAAGAAATTTTAGAGCTGCACTTGAAAAATTTCAACGAGGAATTAAACTTTCTATGCAAATTAAAGATTTTAATCAGTTAGTTAGACTTAAAATTAATATTACTTTGATTAATGAGGCAGTTGGAAATTATAAATTAGCAATTAAAAATGAAAGAGAACTTAATGATTTCCTTCGTCAGAATAAAGATTTGTTTCCTAAAGAAGATTTTTTAAATAGAAAAAGCAGTATCAATCTTAGGCTGGGGAGTACTTACGAGAGTTACTTTATGGCAAATAAAAGTAGAAGATACCTATTGGATTCTGCAGAGTATTTTTATAAGAAAACTATTGATTATTCTGATGATTTCCTTGTAAACAAAATTACAGCAAAATTAAGTTTAGGAAATATATATAATTGGAGAACCGATTATAAAAATGCTTTAAAAGTATATTCTGAGGTTGTACTTCTTTCCAAACAGAATAATCAGAAAGATAATTTGTGCGTTGCTAATTATAATTTAGCAGATGTTTATTATACACTTAAAAAGTATGATAAAGCACTTTTTTTTTATAAGAAATCAGATTCACTTGCGCTTTTAAGTAATGTAAATGAATTAGATTATTTAAAGTCTAATTATTATCAGTCTAAAATTTATACTATTCTTAAAAATCCGGAGCAGGCTTTTAAACATTCCCAAATTTATCTGGATAGAAAAAGAAAGTATGAAAAAAAACTAAACAAAGAGCGATTAGAAGTTAATGGATTACAAGGAATAGATAATCTGACCAAGGAAATGGTTGCTGCTGAAAGTAATTACAAAAAAGATCTTTTTTTAAATAGCAGTCTTAAAGCCTTTTATGTTTTTTTGTTTCTTGGAATTATTGCTTTATTGGTAAAAAGTAACAGAGATAAAAACAGGGCGAATAAAAAGATGAGCACTTTAATACAAGAACTTAAGGCAAGTATTGAAAAGGAAAACGATTCTAATATCAAAACAACATTGCCTGAATATAAGAATGTTGAATTAAAAACTGAAAATACCAGCTTAAGTATTGATTTGGCTAAAGAAAATGAAATAACCGAAAAGCTTTTGGATCTTGAAAGCAACTTAGAATACTTGAATACCGACTTTACATTGGCTTATGTTGCCAAAAAAATAAAAACAAATACAACTTACTTATCTTATGTCGTCAATAAACGATTTGGAAAATCATTTGGAGAATATAGTAATGAGTTGAAAATTAATTATGCGATTAATAAAATGATTACTTGCGATGTATATCGAAAAAAATCTACACAGGCAACTGCAGAAAGTGTAGGATTTAAAAATGCAGGTTCTTTTGCAAAATCATTTCGCAAACGAACCGGAGTATCTCCGGCTCAGTTTGCGAATAATATTTAATTTATTAATAAATAATTTTGCAAGTCTAAGATGTACCATTATTTCCAGTTCCTGATTTTCCAGGATCTGATTCTTGAGGTGGTGGACATGCTTCACCATCTCCTCCGCGAACAATTTTTTGTTGATTTTTAGATAACTTTTGTGCTCCAAAATCTTCTAGTTTTAATGCTTGATTTGCCATGTTTTTATGTGTTAGGGTTATTACTTTATCAAAACTAGGTAAAAAGCAAAACCCTTAATCGAGAATAGGGTTTTGATACTTTTTACAAAAAATATTTCAATGTAAAACATTGATTATCAATTATTTGTAATGTTTACTATGACTTATATAATTTATAAATTGTATGTAGTATAATTGATAAAATGTCTGCTTTTAGGATTATTTTTTGAATAAAAACAGCAATATTTGTATTGTAATTATGATTTAAAACAATCGAAAAGATGTTAAAACTTGTCCAAAAATTTCTCCAAATAAATAGATACTCGGAAATTAAAAATGAGTTTAAGGATCTGTTTCTTTCTCATCCTAATTATCCAAGTCTATTTGCAATAACAGATTCTTTTGATTTACTATCTATAGAGAATGCTGCGGTAAGAGTTTCAAAAGAGCAGATCGTTGATTTGCCTTCAAATTTTTTAGCATACTTTAAAGAAGAACTTATATTGGTAGAAAAAGCCAAAAATTTCGTTCGTATTAATAGTATGAAAAAAAGAAACTATAAAATGGCTTATGAAAAATTCCTTTTAGATTGGAATGGAGTAATTGTAGCTATCGAACCTAATAATGTAGTAGCAAGAGAAAATTTAAAAATAGAATACAATTGGTTGAAATATTTTTTACCTCTTTTGCTTTTAACTGGATTATCATTTTTTTATAATACCTATAATTGGTTTAGCCTTATTTTTTTAGTAACATCAATTTTAGGATTAGTAGTTAGTGTTTTAATAATTCAGGAAAAACTGGGTTTTAAAAACAGTATTATTTCAAAAATTTGCAATTTAAGTTCTAACTCTTCTTGTGATGCGGTTCTAAATACAAACGAGGGAAGTCAAAACAAATGGATTAATTTTTCAGATTTGCCATTACTCTTTTTTAGCGCGAGCTACATATCAATTTTGATTCAGCCTTTAAATTCTGCAATCTTTATTGGTTTTCTAAGCTTATTGGCGATTCCTGTTATTGTTTCTTCTATTTGGATTCAAAAATTTGAAATTCAAAAATGGTGTGTAATGTGTCTGATAGTTTCATTTTTGATCTTTTCACAAAGCATTGTTTGGTTTTCATCAGATTTATTTACATTGAGTTTTAGTTTTGAGAATGTTTTTCCTTTTTTCTTTTCATTGATACTTCTTATACCAACTTGGTATGTTATTAAATCAATGATCAAAAGTATTCTGAATAACGAAAATTCGCTAAAAGAACTTAAAAAATTTAAAAGAAATTATTCTTTATTGAATTTTTTATCTGTAAAAGTGCCTAATCCTAACGGGTTTGAAGATTTAAGAGGATTGAATTTTGGAAACAGAAATGCAGCTGTAAAACTTTCAATAATAATAAGTCCTAGTTGTGGGCACTGTCATAAAACGTTTCAGGAAGCATTTGATTTGGTCTTAAAATTTCCGGATAAGATTTTTTTGAACGTACTTTTTAATATTAATCCCGAAAACAGTGATAATCAATATAAGATCATAGTAGAAAGACTTTTGTCAATAAACAGATCAACACCAGGAAAAACAGTTGAAGCCATTTCTGACTGGCATATTAAAAAGATGAGCCTAAAGAAATGGATGAAAAAATGGCACGTAGATTCTGTTAGTATGATGATTACTCAGGAAATAAATAAACAATACGAATGGTGTACTAAGAATAATTTTAATTATACACCGGTTAAAATTGTAAATGAAAAGTTATTTCCAAATGAGTATGAACTAAACGAGTTAAAATACTTTTTGAACGATTTTGTTGAAGAAGTAGAGGTTTTTGAAAAAACAGCATAAAATAAATATACCGACAGACTCTTCAAATGTCTTGAAATGATTGAAGTATAACCCCAACTATTAAATCTATTAGTTATGTTAAAAAACATTTTAAACTTAGAAGGAGCTCAGGAATTAAGCATTTTTGAGAAAAAGAGTATTAATGGTGGTGGTTATCCTGTTGAGCCAATTTGCGGAAACGTTACTTGGACGGCAAGTCAAGCGGTTTGTTTGAACTATAACCCTTATTATAACCCAGTTTACTTAGGGAATAATAAATGTTCAATTGTTGGAGATGCTTGCTAGGAGGAGGAAATAGATAACATTTAAAAAAACATAAAATGTTAAAGAAAATTTTAAATCTGGAAAATGCTCAGAGAATAACAAAAAGTGAGCAAAAAACAATGCAGGGAGGGATTCCTGAATGTTGGATTTATGCAATTGAAGCGGGATGTGTTTTAATACCGGTTGGGGGAAGTTGCCCTATAGATACTTTGCCGGGTATTTGCGATTCAGTTCGCCTTTGTTGCTAATTTTTAACTTTTTTAGAAGTAATTACAATATAGCCTTTTTTAGAATTTAGTCATGTTTTTTTTAATTTGTAGGCGCTCAATCGTGGAACATTGAGCAAATTCCCCACATTGATGATTGGTGTTGGGATTCTTAGGAAAATTGGTCACTGAGTTGATTTTATTTGGTTAGGGTTAGCCAGTGCCATGTCCTACAGAAATTGGATTACTGATAATAACGTTTTTAAATAACTAACAGAAAGGAAAACTATTTTCTTTCTGTTTTTTTTTTCATAGAATAAAATAGTAATTAAATACTACGATAGTTTTTTAACAGACAGACGCTTCAACTGTCTTGAAATGATTGAAGTAATAACAAATCAAAAAAACACATTATGAAAAAATTGAAAGATTTAGAAGGAGTTGAAATTTTAAGTGTTAATGAGAAGAAAAATATTAGCGCCGGTGGCCGCGGAATCGAGGCTTGTTATTGTCCCGGAACAGGTATTTTTGCGGGTATTATACATCCAGATGAGGGCGAAACTTGTGCATCAGTTATTGAGGAAAGTTGTTTACTGGATCACTAATTTTCATATTTTGAACAAAAAAGCCGTCTTATGTCTTTTTTATATTCATAGAATAAAATAGTAATTAAATACTACGATAATTTTTTAACAGACAGATGCTTCAACTGTCTTGAAATGATTGAAGTAATAACGAATCAAAAAACAAATTATGAAAAATTTAAAAAATTTAGCAGGAGTTAAGATTCTTAGTAAAGATGAACAAAAATCAATTAATGGAGGGTGGGTTCCGCCACCTGGAGGATCTTGTCCAGTTGGAACTTGCCAATTTTATGAAAATGGACCTTGCAGAAGAGAGGATCCAAATCTTTGCATTTAATATTTAGCGTAAACTCTTTAAAGAGAGGTTTTAATAAGTTTTTAAATGAAAATTTAAAATTGATAAAAAAATAGCTAAAAGAGGCAGAGAGAAATTGTTTTTCCTCTGCCTCTTTTTTAAGAATTTTTATAGTATATTGTTGAAAAATTAACAAGATAAGTAGTTGAAAAAATTCACCAGTTACAAACAAGCTGATTTTAAAGATTGCGGCCCAACATGTTTAAAAATTATAGCCAAACATTACGGTAAGACAATCAACATTCAGGAGTTGAGAGATTTTAGCGAAACAACTCGTGAGGGAAGCAATTTGCTTTTTTTAAGCGATGCAGCAGAGAAAATTGGTTTTAGAACTCTTGGTGTAAAAATAAGTGCTAATAGATTAGATGAAGCCCCATTGCCATGTATTTTACATTGGAATCAGAATCATTATGTGGTACTTTATAAAATAAAAAAAGACACTTATTACATTTCAGATCCGGCCTTTGGATTAATTCAGTACAACAAACAGGATTTTATTAAATTCTGGATTGGCAATAATGCCGATGAAACTACAGAAGAAGGAATTGCTTTATTGATAGAAGCTTCTCCAAAATTTTTTCAATCAGAATTTGATAAAGAAGATAGTAATGGATTGGGATTCAAATTACTGTCGCAATATGTTTTAAGATATAAATCCTTTTTGGTTCAATTAAGCATCGGGTTATTGGCCAGCAGTTTGCTGCAATTAATCTTCCCGTTTTTAACCCAGAGTATTGTTGATATTGGGATTCAGAATCAAAACATCCATTTTATTTATCTAATCCTCTTCGCGCAATTATTTCTTTTTGCCGGAAGAACCGGTTTAGAACTTATCAGAAGTTGGATATTACTGCACCTTTCGACTAGAATCAATATTTCGCTCATTTCAGATTTCTTTATAAAACTGATGAATCTGCCTATTTCGTTTTTTGATGTTCGAATGACAGGCGATATCATGCAGCGTATCAATGATCACCGCAGAATCGAAAAAATCCTGACTACTTCATCAATAAACGTTTTGTTTTCTGTAATCAACATGTTTGTGATGGGGGGCGTTTTGGCGTATTTTAATTTGCAGATCTTTTTTGTGTTTTTTGCTGGAAGTATTTTCTACTTCGGATGGATTACTTTATTCTTAAAACGAAGAGAAGTTCTGGATTACAAACGATTTGCCGAAGTTTCTCAGGAACAAAGTAAAGTTATGGAGCTTATTAATGGAATGCAGGAAATCAAACTCCATAATGCTGAAAAACAAAAACGTTGGGGTTGGGAATACGTGCAGGCAAGACTTTTTAGGGTTTCGATAAAAGGATTAATTTTAGAACAAACCCAAACCATTGGTTCATCTGTAATTAATGAGTTAAAGAACATTTTTATCATATTCTTATCGGCAAAACTAGTAATTGATGGTTCTATCACACTCGGTATGATGCTTGCCATAAGTTCAATTGTTGGAAGTTTAAACGGACCAATTACTCAGCTTATTGAGTTTGTAAGAGAGCTTCAGGATGCTAAGATTTCCTTGGCAAGATTGTCTGAAATTCACGAAAAAGAAGATGAAACGCAACAGGAG
>NZ_JAJMOX010000023.1 GCF_020991455.1 Flavobacterium sp. JAS | reverse complement strand
AGAAATTTTCTTTCTTTCTTTCTTTCTTTCTTTCTTTCTTTCTTTCTTTCTTTCTTTCTTTCTTTCTTTCTTTGAATTGAAATCTATTTTAATTTAAGAAAGTTATAAAGCAATAATAATGACCGGAATTTCGTCCGATCATTTTATGTTTATCTACTTTGAAGGATTATCTAAAGAAGAGGACTCAGTATGACGTTATTTCTATTTCAAAGCTATGAATTGTTCTTTAATTCATTTTTGATGAATGTTTCTAATACTTCTTTGCTTGGCAATTGTATTTGGTATTTTGATACAAAAATTTCGTTTGTTAATCCTGTTGTAGCGTACTCTACCAGAGCTTCGTTTTTATTGGCACACAAAATTATTCCTACTGGGGGATTGTCTCCTTCTGTCATTTCATTTTTTCGGAAATAGTTTAGATATACATTCATTTGTCCAGCATCGGCATGGTCAAAGGCTCCAATTTTTAAGTCAATTAGCACGTGACATTTTAGTATTCGATGATAAAAAACCAGGTCAATTTTAAGGTGTTTATTGTCAAATGTGATTCTTTTTTGTCTTGCTTCAAAACAAAACCCTCTACCTAGTTCCGTTAAGAAATCCTGCAAGTGATTGATAATAGCGGTTTCTAATTGGGTTTCGCTATAGGTGTATTCCTCTTCAAGTCCAATAAATTCAAGAAAATAAGGGTTTTTAACCACTTCATCAACCGAAAAAACAGTGTCGGTTTTAAAGTTTTTCAGTACTTGTTCTTTGTTTTTGGACAAGCCTATCCTTTCAAATAGCATGGTATCCATGGCTCTGCCTAATTCTCTGGCACTCCAATTGTTTTTAATGGCTTGTACCTCATAAAAAGAACGTTTTAATGGGTTCTCGGCATTTAATAATTCTACAAAATGCGAAAAACTCAGACGGGTCAATAACAGTTCAGGTTCAAATGAAAGTTCGTTTTCTTTTACCAAATCGAATTTTCTCGACAGTGTCGAGAAAATGTTTTCACTGATCATTGTTGTACCTTCCAATTTTATCAACACTGCTGAGAAAATCTGTGGATAGGTATTGTATAAGTCTCTAAATCGGTACAATTGAGCAACCGAAAGCCCTTTAATGTGTTTTAATCTTTGAGCAATTAACTTAACTGTATTGGCTCCATAATCAGCTCGATCTAATCCGTTTTGCTCATATTCTACAATATAAAAACCAATTAAGATATTTCGGATAGTCAAGAAACTGTTCACCTGTTGGATAGCAATTTTTTGAGTTTCAATATGTACAGTTTCTATTTGCTGAATTAATTGTTCAAAGTTCATATTATTGCTTATTTCAAGTTTTCTAAATTATTTTGAAGAGCTATTTATAATACCATTATTATGCGGTATTAAGTCTACACTTTTCTATAAAGTTCTATTTATCATTTCCATAACAGCGGTAGAATATTTTTCCTTGCTGCCAAACTCCTTAATGATTTCTAAGGATGAACCAATATATATAATTATCTAAAATTAATGTTAAATCTTGCAAGGCAAATTCCGGACGAGACAATCTAAATTTTTTAATTTTGTGAATTCTCTAAATTTAATAAATCTAAAACTTTTGGTGAAACTGTCAAATCGGATCGGAACTTTAAAATGCCCTTTATGAAATGTCTTTTTAATTCTTTTGCATTGCGTATTGAAAAGGGAGTATTAAATATAATGGCTTTATAGATTATTGTGTTTGTAGAATTATCGAAATAATATACACAAATATTATAACCTACATCTTCACCCTCTGATAAAACTACATCATAATTTTTCAGATCAGGATTTGGGCACAAAGAATCAAAAGTTAGGGATTCAATAATTATTTCATTTTTATAATGATGCAAACCATTTTGATCAACTATTACTTTGGTAATTTTGTTTTTTCGGGTAATAATTACATCCTTTAATACGAAATATACCAAAAAAGATAAAAGAACTACGGATAGCACTACAGAAGAAATTTTAAATCCAGAAGATAATTTTCCAGATTCAATAATCATTACCTCTAAATTAATTATTCCTAAAATTGTACTCACAAAAAGAAATACTCCTATAGCCTTTGCTATAAAAGTTATTTTTTTTGATTTTAATGATTCTATTTTTGAAAGTTCATTATTCTGAAAATCCATTTTTTGTTAGAAGTTGGAAATTAAACATTAGAGTTATTGGAGTAAATTTAAGAAATATAAAACGTATTATTCAGATTTTTGGTTCTGTTGCAGAAATTTGAAAGAAATCACATCCGCTGCTCCCCACAGTGTTCCTTATGAAAAGCCGGGAAAATGTCTCTGACTCATATCTTTGTAAAAGTAACCATTTAATAAACAAACAAGGATGCAACTTGTTCTGTGACTAGATACGTTTAAACGATATTGTTGCAAAGGAAAAAAATCCTTTTATCAATTCTTAGAAATGATATCTTAAGTACAACAATTTTGAATGAATTGATAATTATGAAATATTGAAATGAAATTATATAACTTTTTTTTAAAAGAGATGATGAAATTTGAATTGAATTGTACTAAAATTTTATATTGGATTTACTATTGTGTTATCCAGCAGAAATGTTTTTACAAATATTCTTAAATAAGCATAAAATGTATATTTCCAAGTATAGTTGTAACATAAAAATATGTTAGCTGAAACAGCCTGAAATATTTTTGAGTTTATGATTAGAAAATAGCTTGGATTAAGCTGTTTTTTGTATGTTTTTATTTAAAGTATAAAAAAAGATTAGGATAATTTTTGGGAGATCAGTATTATATGGAATTGATTTTATCAAATTAAAATAAAGGAGATGGGCAAGAGAAAAATATTTCCCGAGCAAAAACAAGATTTGCCAGGCGAAGAACATAAAATGATTCCTGAGCCTGAAATTATGCGTGAGAACTATATGGGAAGCAGAAAGCTCTCAGGAAAGATTGCTTTAATAACAGGAGGAGATAGTGGTATTGGCCGAAGCGTGGCCGTTCATTTTGCCCGAGAAGGGGCAAGTGTTGCCATTGTATATTTAAAGGAAGATAAAGATGCTCAAAAAACAAAAGAGTTAATAGAAAAGGAGGGACAAAGATGTTTAATTATAAGTGGGGATCTCAAAGAAGTTCAATTTTGTAAAAATGTAATAAAAAAATGTATTCAGACCTTTGGGACTTTAAATATTATAGTAAATAATGCAGCAGTACAATTTCCAGAGAAAGAGTTCGAAAACATTACTACAATACAGCTCCATACTACTTTTGAAACTAATATTTACTCTTATTTCTATATCACAAAATTTGCTTTGCCATATCTTAAGGAAGGTGATACGATAATTAACACGAGCTCTGTCACAGCTTACCGCGGCAGTAAACATTTGGCTGATTATGCCAGTACCAAAGGAGCTATTGTAAGTTTTACCAGATCCTTATCTTCTATGCTGATAAATAGAAAAATAAGGGTAAATGGTGTAGCTCCCGGACCCATTTGGACTCCTTTAATTATAGCAACTTTCGATGATATTTCTGATTTTGGAAAACACACTCCTATGGGGAGAGCTGGTCAGCCCTGTGAAGTAGCTCCGGCCTATGTTTATTTAGCAAGTGAAGACAGCAGTTATGTTACAGGGCAATTTATCCATATAAATGGTGGTGAAATGGTTGGTGGCTAATAGAAGTATAGCAATACTACGGGAGAGATCTGAATAAAGTTCTCGTTTGAATTGAATGGTAAAGATCAGAAGGCATATTTTTTTACTACTATTTTTTTATAGTAAAAACCGCTATTGGCGGTTTTTATTTAAATTTCGTTTATTTACAATGCTGTATTCTCAAATGAAGAGTACTTATATATTAGGGTCTTTATCAATAGAATCTCTTTCAATTTTTTCTTTATAATCGATATCTTTTTCTAGAAAATCGTCATCCTCTTCTTCAATGTCTTCATTTTCGAAATCATCATCATCACCGTCATCACGGTCATTCTCGTCATCATTTTGAGGATTAGAACTGGATTGTAGAGAATAGGAATTTTCAAATTCGTCCAGATAAGGGATAGGTTCCTTATCGCTGTCTTGTTCTTCATTTTTTTGATCAAAATTCTCAATCAAATCACTATCTAAATTTGGCTTTTGATCATAGGGTGTCCAAGGCTCATTTTCTGGATTATGACTTTCTGTATCATAGTTCCTATTTTGATTATTTTCCATAATTTTTAGTTTAAGGATTTACTTTTTAATTTATCTAATTTGAAAATTTTTAAATTCAGTTATGCTCTTCTTTAAAAAAGAAAAGTATAAGTTGTTTTATTAGTAGCCTTAAAGGTAGAAGGATTTTATTTTGTTTTTTTATATAATTACAGGGTTTAATTATTTAATTTACAGTTGTTTATGTGGTTTGTTGCCACTGCTTTTTATATTTATTATTGTATTTTTTCCAACACTACTACAATTCCAAGAGCTAGGAAGCCAAGATAACTCCAAAAGCAGAAGCTTTCTAGAGCTTTACCAACAAAGGAGAAGCAATGAGTTGAAAAGAAAAAACAACAAAATGAAAGTACTGGTATTAAAGGACAAGGGTCGCGCTGTTTGCACTATGGGGTAGTCAGCTTGGATTCCTCAGAGATCATCCTCTATTGGGAAGTTTTCCCCAGAGACGGTATTTAATCGGTAGCTGCTGTTCCATATAAGGATACAACCCATCTACGGGGGAGTATTCGAATAAAAAATGAACTGATCTTTGCAAGAGTTCCAGGGATGATCATCATTTTTCCGCGCAGGGTACCACGAACTGCAATTTCACCAACTCTTTCCGGCGATACAGCCATCTTCATACCAAACCAGCCAAGTTGTTGCTTTGTATATTGAACAATCTCCGGTTTGGTAAACACTGGACCAGGACTCAGGCAACTCACACTAATATCTTTTTTTCTTAATTGTTCGCGCAAAGCGTAACTGAAAAAGATAACCGCGGATTTAGTTGCAGAATACATGTTTTTGGTAGGAATAGGGGCAAGCCCGGCCATACTTGCAACATTGAGTATATAAGACGGTTTGTTTTTCTCTAGAAGTGGCAACAAGGTAAGAGTCAAGGCCATGCACGACTCCACATTTAGGCGCACCATATACCGCAATGAATCAAGAGGCAGGGATAAATAATCCTTCGGCCCTCCTAACCCGGCCACATTGCAAAGCATTTTTAAGTGGATATTTTTGCTTGTACACCATCTGGCAATTGAATCGGCAGTTGATTCGTGCTCTAAATCTAGTTTTAATAATTCAACATGAACCTTGTAATCCTTTTCTAATCTTTCCTTTGCCTTATCCAGCGCATCCTGATGACGAGCAATCAAGATTAGGTTAAATTTCCTTTTTGCCAAAGCCTGGGCAATACTGTAACCAATTCCCTTACTACCACCGGCAACCAGAGCATAATCTGAGTGTTCAATACTTACCTTGGTCGGCTTGACATAAGACATAGAATCAATATTTGCCTGTGGGAGGCACAACTCATCTTTCTGTGCACTAACAGGTAAAGAGGTTAAGAAAAGCAGGATGACAAAAATAATAGCTTTCATTTATTTGTTTGTATATAAGTAATTTAAGTATTATTTTGGCAGGTTTTAATAAAAGGCTAAGAAATTTGTCTAAGTGGATAAATCTTGATTATTACTTGCTGTATTTCTCTCAGATTACAAGTAAATTCAGGAGAAGATAGGGTGTTAGGTGATAATGATCAATGTATAAGAAAAATCTGTAAAAGTCTTGCTGTATTTAACACTGATCCTCTATAAAAGCATTTGGCGCGAGTTTTTGTATCATTTTGATTGCCTGATCGCGGGCGAGCGCACTTGGAAACCGACTGCTAATGCCAATGGTTCTTCCATTAGTTGACTTTAGGTAGAAATAGAGTTCCCAGTCGGTAGCTGTTTTTTTATGGAATTTGTCAACCTCTTGGGTATAGGTTCTTAATTGCTCAATGGCCTTTCTGCAGCTGATTTTACTTCTTAATTCTTGTGAAGTAAGTAAAACTTGTCCTGTATTGGATTTAAGGCACACCTGAAATTTGCCACATTCTTTTTTAGTAATCACAAATTTTCCCATGGCCGTATATTTGGGTTATAATCAATGATATAGGTGGCTACTAAATTACAAATTTGCCACAAAAAATCAAAGCAGGCTATAAAAAAGTTTTTACAATAGTTGCCGCAGCTAAGGCAGTGGGCGTACCAATTTTTGGCTTGTTTTGCTCTTTGACAAAAACGGAAGTAAATAAGAAGATCTACACAATTAGCTGTAGGCAATGAGGTACAATTTTAAGCTTGCGGGTTACCCTGTCTTAATGGATTCTAAGCTATTATAAGGAAAGGTTTAGAAAAAAACTTATGCTCGGTGATATACTCTCAAGAGAGTTTCCACAATAGCGATGCCTCATTAAGACAAGTGGGCGGTTGATAAACAAATTAATAGATACAATTGGCCTTTTAGGCAGTAAAAAAACGTGGTGGCTCCAATTCAAGTATATAATGTGCTTTGTCTTAAAGTTGTTGATAATCTTTGTGTTAAGGTAGTTATGTTTTTTTTAATGTTTGATTTTAAAAGAAAAAGATTAAATTTATTATCCATTTAAAAAATAAGAAACTATGAAAGTATTGAAAGTAATTGAAGTTCTTGCTAGTTCAGATACTAGTTGGGAAGATGCGACTCAAAAAGCTGTTAGCAAAGCCTCCAAATCTTTGAAAAACATTCGTTCGGCCTACGTTCAAGAGCAGAGTGTAGCTGTAACGGATGGAAAAGTCAGTGAGTTTAGAGTAAACTTGAAAATAACATTTGAACTCGAGTAGAGATTAAATTTAAAGAAAACTAAAAGTTAATGGATCTTTAGTAAATACCTCTATAAGGTTTTATAGAGGTATTTATTATTAATATTAGAAGTTTTTAAGATTTAATTAATCCCTTAAGCGCCGGTTCTCATCTGAAATCGGCGCTTTTTTTAAGGATTCAGCCTTAACACAAAAGGGCTTGTAAAAGAGTGTTATATGTTTTAATCAATCTTTATACTTTCAATGGCTTTTAGCATTGCAGTTTCTTTTATTCCAGGCACTTTTAATCCTTCAGCACGAAAAACCGTTAAATCTGTCATACCCAAAAATCCAAGGAAAGCGTGCAAATAAGGAGCTACAAAATCGTTGGCTTTACCTTGTCCTTCTGAATAGATACCGCCGGAGGCCATGGCTACATAAACTTTTTTTCCTGTTACCATTCCAACTGGACGACCATCTTGACCATACCCAAAAGTTATTCCTGCTCTGGTAATATGGTCAATCCATGCCTTTAGTGAAGAATGGATCGTAAAGTTGATAAGTGGTGCACCAAGAACGATGATATCTGCAGCCATTAATTGTTTAACTAATTTATTAGATAAGCTGATAGCTTTTTTTTCTTCTTGAGTTAGTTGATCTCTTGGAATAAAAAAAGTGCGAAGTACAGCAGGTGTAAGATGTGGTATTTCGATTTCGACCAGGTTTAATTCTTCAAGTTCATTTTTAGGATATTTTTCTTGAATTTTCCCCACAATAGCATTACCCAGTTTAATACTGTAGGAATTTTTGCCTAATAGACTGGATTTTAGATGAAGAATGCGTTTCATAAATGTTTTATTTTTTTAAGTTTATCAGTTCTATACTCTGAGATAGATTCCTTTTTTGTTAACGATCAAAGGTTTATTTCTCTTAAAGTATCAAAAGCAAAGTTATCGTTTGGAAGTATATAAAAGTTAGTACTTACCTAAAGGAAAGTGGTTACTTTTATGAAAGTTTGTATATTTGCTATGATGAAAACAATTGAATATGAAACACTTCCCACCAAGGAAGAGTGCGCTGGATCTCTGAAAAACGTTATTGATGCGATGTATGTTCTTAATGGAAAATGGAAACTGGCTTTGATTCTTTGCCTTGTGCAATCATCAAAGCGTTTTAACGAGATTCAGAGGGAAATTACGGGTATTTCCCCTAAGGTATTAGCAAATGAATTGAAAGATTTGGAACTAAATTTTCTTGTCACACGCAACGTGTATCCAACTACTCCGGTGAGCATAATTTATGAAGCGACCGAGTACAGCCGAACTTTAAAAAACGTGCTAAGTGAGCTAAGTGATTGGGGTGCAGAACATAGAATGAAAATTAAAGAGCAATAATATCAATTAAACCTCGCCCGAAACACCAAGGGGCTCACTCTAGTTTTACTCTTTAATAATTTGCGAAAGGATTGTAGGGATTAAATTTTTAATTGAAAATCATTTCACCTTAGAAATTGGACTATCAAGTTTGCACTATTTATGGAGTGGGCAAACTATGTTCAAATCATTCGGACCCAAACTAAATTTTCTTGAAAATACAGGCGTTTAAATTTTCAACGAAATTGACACTAATTTATATAAAACGAGTTTGGATTTGCAGGTATTTCAGTTTTTTGATCAGTGATAATTTCCATAATATTATTTTCAATGGTTTTGGATAGCGCTGTCATAGGAATATCGGTAGGCATATTTTCAAATGGATTCTGCATGATTATAGCTGTTTCTTCTACAGCTAATAAAATTACCGGAATGATAATGGCAATTGCAATTTCAGTAAAAGGAAAAACATCCTCTAGTCCGAAAGGCAGTATGGAAGCAAGTACATATATTAAAACATGTATTAAAGAGCTGTATGATCTTGGAAAAACTGTATTTTTTATCCTTTCGCATTTTCCCATGGCATCATTTAGACGGCTAATAGTACTGTCTATCTGTGTTTGTTTAATTGGATCAAGGCCAAGATTTTCAGATGCTTGCTTAAGATGCTCTGAATGTTTATTCAAAAGTTTAGATGGAATGTTATTTGCTTTGATATTTTTAGAATCCAAATAGGATTGAACTTTAAAAGAGAAGGGTTCTTTACGAAGGCTTTGTGATAAGGCATAACACCAAATAATCTGTCGTTGTGCAAATTCTGGTATTATATTATCAGGATCCTGGTTAGGGAAAAATTGTTTAACCTGTCTGATAAGAGTTCTTGATTCGTTTACGATTTCTCCCCATATCTTACGTGCTTCCCACCAGCGGTCATAGGATTGTGCCGTTCGAAATGCTAAAAGTAATGCCACAATTGTACCAGCAACAGTTGTTATAGATAAAGGTACTGTGATCATGTGCAGATAGGTATAGAGATCAATAGTGGTGATAACGGACGCGTATATAATAATAAGAACAATATCGATCCAGATATGTTTTAAAAAGAAAAAAATAGCTTTATGATTGTTTTTAACTAACATATTTTTTTAGTGTTTTATCTTTTTGTGTCAGATTAAATTTATAACAAACAACTAATAGTATTTAGTTTTATCAGGCTTTTGTAATTATCCGGCTATATAAAAATAAGAAAATTTAATACGTCAAGAAATTATTAGAATAAAAATATCCCAAGATTTACTTTTGAAAACTCAGATATTACCCTTGTGTGGTTTGGAAATAAGCCACGGCTAATGATTACCGCATAGTGGGGTTGCAGAATTGAGCTCCACAATTTACTAAATTGTTTAATTGTAATGCACAGTACATCGCATCAATTAAGAAAAATCAGCCCTTTTAATATGTCATTAAATTCATATTTGTAAATAGGTGTAGTGATTTCTAACCTGTTTGTTTTTGGTAATGTATCAGATGTGTTGATGGTTAATTATTGCATCTAACATTTACAGAAAATCAGATATTTATATTAATATCGCTTAAAAATTAAAACAGCCTTTAGGCTGTTTTTTTATTTTATAATGCCTTAAATCGAAAAAAATGGAGTCAAACCAGACTAGGTGTTACAGATGTGTTGATGACATTCGAAAGATGATAAAGTATGGAAAGACAAAGTCTGGCAATCAAAGATATATTTGCAGAGTATGCGGGAAAACCAGAGTTGAAAATTATGCATATCTGGCTTATAAAGGAGATATAAACCAGAATATCATTCAATTAACTAAAGAAGGTTTGGGAATAAGAAGTACGGCAAGAATATTGAAAATATCAACGACAACATTATTAAAAAGAATCGTTTTTATCGCCCGAAATATCACCAAACCAATTATCAGCAAAGGCAAAACTTATGAAGTCGATGAGCTGTGCACTTATATCAGACACAAGAAAAATTATATCTGGCTTGTGTATGCTTTGGAAAAGAATTCTAAAACAGTTGTGAGTTTTAATGTTGGGAAACGAACCAATAAAACGCTTAACCGTGTTCTGGAAATTTTAAAACTATCTGAAGCTAAGAAGATATTTACGGACAGATTAAAAAACTACAGGTATCTGATTGATGAGAAACTACATTCGGTAAAACGTTTTGGGACAAACCATATTGAAAGGAAAAATTTAACACTTAGAACTCATCTTAAAAGATTAAACAGACGGACAATCTGTTTCAGTAAAAGTTTAGTTGTTTTTACTGCTGTTTTAAAGATTTATTTTTGGACTTGATTTTTTAAATAGATAAATATCTTGTTGAATAATTAGCGGGAATAGGACTCGAACCTGTTAATGAAA
Source organism: Flavobacterium sp. JAS (assembly GCF_020991455.1). Taxonomy (GTDB): domain Bacteria; phylum Bacteroidota; class Bacteroidia; order Flavobacteriales; family Flavobacteriaceae; genus Flavobacterium. Next base: position 19,193 of record NZ_JAJMOX010000023.1, on the reverse strand, counting down.
AAAATAATTAAAATATACAAAGAGAGAGCTGCACATTCGAACCTGGGTGTAATATCCCTCATTAGTACTTAATTTTTAGCTTTGAAAAGTGCCCTGTGCCACGATTTTACCACAAAACTTAAAGTACTTAAAATTTTGATCAGATCGCCGAAATTAATCCAAAGCAGTTCTAAAAAAAAACATAATCAAGTGATTGCTTTTAAATTATTGAAATAATGTAGTTTTTTAACAAAAATTAAGAATTTTATTATACTTTTATAATTCGAAACTGTATTGTTTTTAGTGTAGTTCTAATACAATAGCATGAATAACGTACAAAGAATTGTTAAAAAAAAACAATCCTAAAATATTGGAAAAAGAAAACTATTTTTAAGTCGCTCTTAATTTTTGTTCTTTTAAAATAGATTTCCAAAATAAATATAATTCTCATTTTTTTATAATTATAAAGTTTTCAGAAATACTTTATACACCTTTTTTGTTTTTCTATTCAAGATTAAAATAAGTAACAAATATAAAAATTATGAAAAACGATTTATTGACAAACAGAATGTTCTTTCGACTCAAAAAAGCAACCTTTCCTTTATTTATTCTAGTTGTTATTTTGACTGATGTTAGTGTAATGGCCGCTGAGAATTCGGACAGCAAAAAAAACAGAAATTCAACTTTTAAAAACAAAGAAATTGATCTTGTAAAAGGAAAAGTTACCGACGAAACTGGCGCTTCCTTACCTGGTGTTAGTGTTTTGGTAGTCGGTACCAAAAAAGGAGCCGTAACCGATATTGACGGAAATTATGTTATTGAAGCCAAAATTGGTGATGTTCTGCAATTTTCGTATGTAGGTTTAGAAACAAAAACCGTAACTGTCACCGGAGCTGTTGTAAATATTACATTATCGGGAGGAAGTGGTGAAACCCTGCAAGATGTAGTTGTTATTGGCTCGCGTAATCCTACCAGAACAGTAACAGAATCAGCCGTTCCTATAGATGTAATTGCAATGAAAGATATTGCTACGCAAGGCGCACAAACCAATTTAAATCAGATTTTGAATATGGTGGCGCCTTCGTTTACTTCCAATACTCAAACTGTAGCTGATGGAACTGACCATCTTGACCCTGCGCAATTAAGAGGTTTAGGTCCTGATCAGGTATTGGTTTTATTAAATGGAAAAAGAAGACATACTTCATCATTGGTAAACATTAACGGGACCCCGGGAAGAGGATCTGTAGGGACAGATCTGAATGCTATTCCGTCTTTTGCCCTTGAAAAAATTGAAGTTTTAAGAGATGGAGCTTCTGCTCAATATGGATCAGATGCGATTGCGGGCGTGATCAATCTTAATATAAAAAAAGACACTAAAAAACTCGATATCAATCTCTTTTCAGGAAGTAATTTTTCCAGAAATGCGAACGATCACAGAGGCGGTAATGACGGTAACCATTATCAATTGGATCTAAACTATGGTACAAATTTAGGTAAAGAAAAAAGCTTTATTAACTTAACAGGAAGCTTACAATTACGCGATGCAACAAGCAGGGCTGATGATGCAACAGGTACAATTTACAATGCTTATAACGCTATTGAACAAAGAGCTTCCGAAGACGGAATTAATATCAATTCTCTTTTTGGGAATATTTCTAACACACCCAATTCTACTCAAATCATCAATACAATAAAAGGATATGCGCCGCAAGTAAGCTACTTTACAGGGGCACAACAAACTGCCATCAGCAATGCGACCACTATTTCGCAATTGCAAACCGCTTTAAACTTTGATGCCACCGATGGAGAACTGGCCTATAGAAATCTTGAAAGAAAGAATTTTAATATGAGAATCGGTCAGTCTTCGTTTGAAAGTATTCAGTTCTTTTTGAATGCTGCTTATCCTATAAATGACAAATTGGAAGTTTATGTATTTGGAGGAACCAGTTACAGAGAAGGTGAATCTGCCGGCTTTTACAGAAGACCTAATCAATCCAGATCGTACACAGGCTTGTATTTAGATGGTTTTTTACCTGAGATTCATTCCACAATAAATGATCTTTCTGCTGCGGCAGGGCTAAGAGGAACCATTTTCAAAGATTGGAATTTTGATTTGAGTAATACCTATGGTCGAAATGCCTTTGATTATAATATAGAAAACACCGTAAATGCAACCTTAAGAGAGGGCTCTCCCGATGAATTTGATGCTGGAGGTTTGCGTTTTACCCAAAACACTACCAATTTTGATATGAGTAAAAAATTTGGCACACTAAACGTTGCTTTTGGTGCTGAATACCGTTATGAAACATACGGAATTAATGCCGGAGTTCCTGATTCTTACAGTCAATATGATATAAATGGAAATGTCGTTACTGGAACAACTCCAGCCAATATTCGGGTTACTGACTTCTTTGGCGCTGCAAGGCCTGGAGGAGCTCAGGTTTTTCCGGGATACAGAGCAGAAAATGCAAAAGAAGAAAACAGAAACAGTTATGCTTTTTACACAGATTTAGAATGGGATATTACAGATAAGTGGTTATTGAATGGCGCTGTTCGTTTTGAAAATTATTCTGATTTTGGAAATACAACCAATTATAAAATAGCAACTCGTTATAAATTAACAGACAATATCAATTTACGTGGTGCTTTTTCAACTGGATTTAGAGCGCCGTCTTTACACCAAATTTATTACGAATCAACAGCTACGCAATTTACAGGAGGTGTTCCTTTTGAAGTAGGAACTTTCAGTAATGATTCTAAAATTGCCGAACTTCTAGGGATTCCTAAACTGAAACAGGAAGAATCTACAAGTTACAGCGCCGGATTTACGGCTAAAATTCCTTCTGCGAGTATTACCATAACTGCCGATGCTTATTTCATAAAAATAGACGACAGAGTTGTACTTACAGATCAATTTACTCCAACACCAGTTACGCAGCCTTTATATGATCAGGCGGGTGCGAATGCGGCAACTTTCTTTGCCAATGCCATCGATACCGAATCAAAAGGAATCGATGTTGTGATTACCAACAAGCTTAACTTAAATGAAAATATGACTCTGAAAAATGACTTATCAGGAACTTTTTCCAAGACCCGTCACGTAGGCCAAATTCATGCCTCACCAATCCTTGAAGCTGCAGGTCAGGTAAATACTTATTTTTCTGAATCATCGAGAATTTATTTGGAAGAAGCGATACCAAGAGTAAAAGTAAACCTGACTAACAATCTTACTTATAAAAAATTAGATTTCTTTTTGAGAAATGTTTATTTTGGAGAAGTTACAGATCCAAACGTCGCCGATGTAAATGGTGATGGTTTTGTAGGGGCGACTATTGTAAATGGCAAAGCCGTAGAAAATGAGCATCCTGTTTGGGGAGGTAAAATTATTACTGATTTTTCTGTTGGTTTTAAAATTTCCGCTATTACCAAAGTCGTAATTGGTGCCAATAATATTCTTGACATTTATCCGGACAAAAATTTAGGGCCACAAACCGCAAGAAGAGCCAATGGTGTTGATGCAGGTGGAAATGTGACCTATGCCCCGGCTGCAACTGCTATCGACTTATCCAATCAAAATCAATTTGTATATTCCAGAAATGTATCTCAATTTGGTCAAAACGGACGCTTTGTTTTTGCGAGATTAAGTTTTAGTTTCTAATTTTTTGCAACTCATTTACTAAAAGAGACCGTCAGCATTGAATTGCTGACGGTTTTTTTTATAGAGTTTCGTCAAAAAAATCAAACTTATATCTTTGTAATCAGAACTGTTATTGAACAAAATAGGTTTGCAAGTAAGTAGAAATTTGCAATCTTAGGTTAATGATGAGGTAGATTTGTAACACAGATAACGCTTTGAAAGATCCTGATTTAGTTAGTCAAGCCATTTTGAATTTGATAAAATAGTTAGTGGAGCAACGATATTTGATAACATCAAGGTAAAGGTGTCTTGTATTGGCGTTATTTATAATACATTCAAACCTAAACTTCTTTGGCCTTGGTTTTGCTGAATTTCTGGCTTTAAAAAATACAAAGTGGCATGATTTTGCCACAAAACTTAGACTGCTAATATCTTTAAAACCTCCTTAACTTTTTGTGGTCAAAAAGGTATCGACTCCACATTAAATCTGGTATTTTAAAACCTTCTTATTAACTTCCCTCCAAGAGCAGGTTAATCCAAATTAGCTTTTTAATAGTTTATTTTTTAAATAATACAATAATTAAAATGTAGGAATGATATAATTTATTGATAAAGTTCTATAACATTAAACAATTTCATCTGTGACATCTTTGTATTAATTATTATAAAATTTAAATCAAGATGAAAAAAATCTTACTGCTTTGTATCTGCTTGGCATTTACAATAGCCTTAAAAGCACAGACTGAAGATAAAAAATGGAATATTGGTCTTCACAGTGGTATCACACAATATCAAGGGGATCTGGGTAATAATTTCTACAAAACTAATAAAGCATTTTATGGTTTTGGAGCGATATCTGTATCGCGCTATTTAAATCGTTATTTTGATTTAAATTTACTTGCTTCAAAAGGAACAGTTGGTTACAATACTCCCTCGACAGGAATAATAGGTAACCTTGGTCCCTCGAGAAGTTTCAAGAGTGATTTTACTTCGGTAGCATTAAATTTAAGATTTAATATAACCGCTCCAGAATCCTTAGTAAGACCTTATCTATTTGTAGGTGTTGGCGCTATGTTGTTTGACAATGATTTGAACTTTGACCAAGATAGGATTGACTATGCTTTGCCTACTGCAGGGGGTGGATTAAATTTCAGATTGAGTCCTGGAATTATGCTTAACCTACAAGAAACCTTTAGCTATTCCAATAGAGACAGAAGAGATGGTGTCATTGAAGGTAAAAAAGATGCTTACTTATCACACATGGCTGGTTTGACTTTCAATATTGGAGAAAAAAAGGATGCTGATAATGATGGCATTTCGGATCGTAATGATACTTGTCCTGGAACTCCAGCCGGTGTATCAGTAGATGCCAATGGGTGTCCTTTAGACAAAGATAAAGACAAAGATGGCGTAGCTGATTCTTTAGATGCGTGCCCGGATATTGCAGGAACGGTTGCTTTAAAAGGTTGTCCGGATTCTGATTATGATGGTGTGGCTGATAGTAAGGATAAATGTCCAGATACTAAAAAAGAAACCAAAGTTGACCAAACGGGTTGTCCTATGGATAATGACAAAGATGGTGTTTCAAATGATTTAGACCGTTGTCCGGATCTTGCGGGTCCATTAAGTTTAAATGGCTGTCCAGATTCTGATGGCGATGGTATAGCTGATATAAATGATCCTTGTCCTACTGTTAAAGGAACTATCGAAAATAAAGGATGTCCAGAAATTACAAAACAAGACATACAAAGAATTACCTATTTAGGAAGTAAAATTTTCTTCGAAAATAATAGTGAAAAATTAAAAGTTGCATCTTTAGTTCAGTTGGACGAAGTGGTAAATTTAATTAATAAATACCAATCTTCTAAATTGGTTATCGAAGGACATGCAGACAGCAATGGTAATGATGCATTCAACTTAGAATTATCTCAAAAACGTACGGAATCCGTTAAAAAATATTTAATAAAAAAAGGTATTGATGCCTCTAGATTGACAGCAATTGGTTATGGCGAAAGCAAACCAATTGCCAGCAACAAAACTGCTTTAGGCCGTGCGAAAAACAGAAGAGTAGAGTTGAAAATAAACTATTAAAGACAATACGCGATATGGGTTGGTTTTTATATTTATAAATAGATTGATAGTTTAAAAATGTATTTATTAAAATAGTGTCTGAAAAACACGTTCCAAATTATAATTTGGAACGTGTTTTTTTTATAAAATAACTATTAAAATAAGGAGCATATATAAATTTACAGGTATTTTAATAACTTTAAAAAAAGCCCAATGAATTTACCAAAAAAGTCAATCAGGTTAAAAGGAACAATGAAATTTGTGTTGCTCCTTTTATTTTTAGTTGGAATTTCAAAAATTGCTACAGCACAAAACAATAAATCAAAGCCCAATATTTTAATCATTTATGGAGATGATGTGGGACAGACCAATATAAGTGCTTATGGATTAGGTGTGGTAGGTTATACAACACCTAATATTGACAGACTCGGAACCGAAGGAATGAAGTTTACGGATTATTATGCTGAAAATAGCTGTACAGCAGGAAGAGCATCTCTAATTACCGGACAATGCGCCAAACGTACAGGATTGTCTAAAGTGGGTCTTCCCGGAGTAGCGGTAGGTCTTCAGGATCGTGATATTACAATTGCTCAGGCATTAAAACCATTAGGTTACACCACAGGGCAGTTTGGAAAGAATCATTTAGGTGATCGTGATGAATATTTGCCAACAAATCATGGTTTTGATGAGTTTTTTGGTAATCTGTATCATTTAAATGCAGAAGAAGAGCCTGAAAGAGCACTTTGGCCAAAAGATGATCCATTATTTATTAAAACCAGCAGTCCCCGTGGAGTACTTCATACTTATGCCGGGGGTAAAATAGAAGATACAGGTCCATTGACTAAGAAAAGAATGGAAACGATAGATGATGAGACAACAGCAGCTTGTATAGAATTTATCAAAAAACAAGCCCAAGGAAACAAACCTTTTTTTACCTGGATGAATTTTACACGTATGCATGTTTTTACCCATATACGCGAATCTATGTTAGGACAAAGCGGAATGGTTGGAAACGAGTATGCTGACGGTATGATCGAAATGGATATGAATGTTGGTAAAATACTCAAGGCTTTGGATGATCTTAAAATTACAGAAAATACAATTGTTATTTTTAGTACCGATAATGGTCCAAATCAATTTAGCTGGCCGGATGCTGCAACAACTCCTTTTAGAAATGAAAAAGATTCTAACTGGGAAGGAGCGTTTCGTGTTCCGGCATTTATTCGCTGGCCAGGAAATATAAAAGCAGGGGCGACCTCTACTGAAATGTTTGCTGCTCTTGATTGGTTTCCAACGCTTTTGGCCGCTGCAGGGGATACAAACATAACAGAACGTCTTTTAAAAGGAACAACAGTAGGAGGAAAGAGCTATAAAGTACATTTAGACGGTTACAATCAACTTGATTATCTTACGGGAAAAACTCCAAAAAGTAATCGAAATGAATTTGCTTATTTTAATGATGATGCAGAATTAGTGGCCTTTAGATATGGAAATTGGAAAGCTGTATATCGTGAGATGAGAGCTCCGGGAGGCTTTAAAGTTTGGTATGAACCTTTTACACCTCTTAGAGTTCCTAAACTATTCAATTTACGAATGGATCCTTATGAAAGAGCCGATATTGTTTCTGATCAATACGATGATTTTAGAGTAAAAAACCCGTTTTTAATGGAACAATTAACACTTCATGCGGCTGTGTTTCTTGAAACATTTGTCGAGTACCCGCCAAGTCAGGCACCGGCAAGTTTTACAATTGATCAAATTGAAAAAGGTGTAGAAAAAAAAATAGAAGAAAAGGCTAAAAAAGCGAAGAAATAGCTTCACATAAAATATAAAAAAAAGATTTAACCAGAGGTTAATATTCTTATTAGATATACATTTATTAATAATGCAGAATTCCCGTTTTCATAAGGAAAACGGGTTTTCTTTTTTCACCTGTTACCGAACTTATATAATGGATTAAAGGGATGAGCACGCTGTTAATTTTGAATTCATTTATAGAATGACAAATCAAGAATCTGTTAAATAATTAATACTTTTTGTCATGGCCCATTTTTTTTAAATCCTGCATAAAACGGTTGGTAAACAGGTTTGTAAGGACCACCAAAAATTTAAGGCCTCCAAAGTTATTTGATTTTGGAGGTCTTTTCAATCAGAGCAGTATCATTCCTAGCCCATGTTTTAAGATCAATGTTTAATAGGTCCTCGCAAATGTCTCTGACTTTGCCAATATTGTTTAAACAAATGAAAAAAAACAAAAAAGCTCCAGATTTCTCTGAAGCTTTTGTCTTAGTAGCGGGAAGCATTCAATTATCTAACCAATTTACGAAAGATTTTTATAACGTTTTATGTGCCTAAGAATGCATTGGAGGAGAAATATAATCTTTTAACTTTTCTAAGGTTATTTTTAGCTTAATATGAATTATAAAAAGCAAAGGGAAGTATCTTGTAAAATGCCTAATGTTTGATTTAATAGACAGGTATGGACAAAAATATATATTACCATTTTTAATTAGTTTATAATTTAAACCAAGATTTCCAATATTTCATCTCAGTTGAATTTAATGCTAATAGACTTAAACCAATACCAGACACCCCACAAATTAGACTTTTAGAATACTTTTGATTTTCAGTATTATATGGTAAATAAATATCAAACTCTGGTATTTCTTTTATCAAAACATCAGTCGCCCAATATTCCGCAGCTTCCTTAAACTCAACGCGATTGGTGTATAAATATGATAATTGATAAATTAGTGAGGCACCCGCTGAACCATTTATTAAACTTGCATCGTATAGGTGTTCACAAATTGAATCTTTTCTATTGCAGGTGCTTAATATTTTGTTAGTTGCTTCTATTTCTAAAACTTTTAATGATAGTAGCTTTGCAACTCTCAATAAAGTATAAGCAATAAATAAATCTCCTTCTGGTTCTATTGATAATTGTTTGTTTGGATTTAAATTCTGTATATAATTTGAGTATTCAAGAATTAGTTTTTTTAAATCGCTATTATTTTTGTCGTACTCAAAAGCGTACATTAATAAAGATAAATTACCTAAGATTATATTTTGTTTTATCTCTTTTGTTTTATCTAAACAGTTTGCAAATTTGAGGAGTAATTCTTGGTCTAAAATATTAATACCTTTTGCAATAAAATAATATATAATTCCGGCAGATTCATAAAAGAAATCAAATTTATTGTCCATAATATTTTTTGATATTAATTCTTTCATTGAAGTTTCAATATTTTTGAATAATTTATCAAAATCAATTTCTATAAAGTCATTTTTTATCAGATATTGAATAGCGATTCCTATACCGGCAACACCGTCTATTAAATTGAGATTTGACATATCATTTTGAAGGCGAATGGTCAAACTTGAGAGTTTATTATGAGCAAAGTCAGCATAAAAAGGACTATTGATGTAGCTTGCATATTCATATAGAAAAACGATCTCTCCCATTTCTCCAGTTAGCAGACCTATACTTTTATTCTCTACAACAATAGAATTCGCAATTTTTCGCAACTGTTGATCTACTTTGATTTTAAAAGAATTTAAATTGCTTGCATTTTTATTTATGTTATAAAAATAAGAATAATCCCTGGTAAAAATTTGTTTATAGTAATCAGCATCTAATTGAATTCTATCTTTTTCTTTTTCGAATAATGATTGTACCAAATGATAATCTCCTGGGTAATTTTCTTTAATTTTTAATTCTATATTTTTAGATTTTTCTGGAAAAAGAGTCTTGGCTATAAAGAGTTTATTGTAAATTATATCAGGAAGCGTTATAAGATAAGGAGCTGTGTTTCTGAAAATATGTCCGATTTCAATATTTTTCAGTAAGATGCATTTGCCACCTTCCAACCAAATTTTCATACTTAAAAAAGTCTCATCGCTACCGTAATATCTTAAGCCATTTAGTCCTTTTATATAATTCCAATATCTCACCGATAAAGCATAAGATGCGCCCAAAATACAAGGTATTTCAGGAGTTTGATTATTAATGTCTGTATCGGTAGATACCCATTTTGGGTCCAAAATTTCAGAAGGATAGCATTGGTCAAAACTTATAAATGCACCAAAGGATTTGTTTAGTTTGTGTTTCTTAATTGTTTTTCCATTTTCCTTAAGGGGTAAACAGCTCCCACAATACACCGCTCGATCATCAATTTCAAGACTATTTATAAACTCTGCCCACCAATTATTATCATAAAACCGCATATGTCCATCAATCAATAAAAAAAAAGGAGTGTTGATCAAGGAAACGCCAATATCTCTAGATTGAGCAACTCCTTTGCGCTCCGAGTTTAAATGGTAAGCAGCATTATACTTTCTTGCAGTTGAACGGTAATCAAATTTGTCCGTAGAATTATCATTTATTAATACTATATCAACATTATTTTTTGCAGTTTTACGAATACTTTTTAATGTGTTTTCTATTTCTATGCCTTCATTTAAAAAAGGAATAATAATTGTTAGTTTTTTTAACATGTTTGTTTTATTACAGATAAATATTAACATCCAACTCAATAGTATAGCCTTTGACTATCAGATAATTTTGAATTACTTTGATAATAGACAGTACAAATGATTCTGTTGAATCTTTCAATTCAAAAATAAAAGCATTTTGGAGTTAATTTAGAAGAGTCAGAAATATAGATTTCTTCTTATTCAGATTAACTAACTGGTTTGCTTAAATCCCCAACTTTTAAACATGTTGAACTACAATCTTAAAACAAGCCTGAATTTAACTTGGTGATTGTTCAATTTGTTTTGATGTTCATAGCAATGTGGTAAAAGTATAGTTAGAAATATTTTAATTTGCAGGTAATTGAAAGCAATAAAAGAATTGTCGGTTTTAAGCGTTGAATATTTACAATGCATCTTTTCTAAGTTGTTCACGAAGTTCTTTATTTTCTTTTTTTAAAAACTCCATATGTTCTATTACAAAATCCGGAATATTGAAATGATATAATTTCCAAGACACAATATCTTTACTATTGGAATCATTCTTTGTGAGGATATCTACTTCATAAATATCCTCTTTTTTCACATTCAATTCTTTGGCTATTTTTATCCACTCCGCATCTGATATTTTTTTTAAGCCTTTTTCTCTGCGACAATAATTTGACTGTGTCATACCAATTAAATCTGCAAGTTGTTCTTGAGAAAACCCTTTGTTTAATCTTGCATTCAATAGTTTACTCTTCATTGGTTACATTTTAAATAAATCAGATAAAAATCATTTTTTACTTTCACGTATTTAGTGTTTACGAGACAAAAAAGATGAATAATATTACAATAATATGAATTAAATATATGTAATACAAGAAGAAGTAAAAAAAAAGTGTTCGAGCACACAATTCATACTCAATAAATATATTTTAGAAAGCGGCCTCATTTAGGTTTTATAATCCCTGTCTTCTATAACATTTGTCACGGTATTTTCCTGGGTAAGTAGTGGCGTATAATGCTTGCTATAATAATCGGCATTTTTATAATTAGATTCGCATTAAATTCGCATTAAAACGCATAAGGATGTTGATGATTATTAAATAATTTTGTTAATTATTGTTCACTTTAATAAAGATTACTCTTATAAGATGTTGTTTGTTTTACCAAATGCATGTGGAAATTAGAAATTAACATTTTGTAAGAAATCTAAAAAAACTATTTATTAATCATCTAAAAAATAATGATGAAAAAATTAACTTTAAAAAAGAAAATTATCACTGTATTATCAGACAATGAAATGCAGTCTGTTAATGGAGGAGGAACAACATCTTATTCTGACTGTAGTGGTTTTGCATGTTGTAATTACCAAGGTTGTAAACCTGCTTCTCTAGGTACTGGTGCTACTTGTTTAGTATCATGTCCAACCCCGACTCTTCCACCTCCGGTTTAGTCATAGAGTTAGAGAAAAAAGTATTTTTAAATGAATCATCTAAAAGGTCGATTAATCTCGACCTTTTTTAAAATATTTTATGAAATTAAAACAAATTATTAAAAATGAAATAATTGAGATTTTAGATTTTGTTCAAGATTGGGATAATATATCTAAATCAAGAAATTCCAATCATTTAGGTTTATTATCAGGACTTACAGGTATTCTTTTAGTTCTTTTGGATTGTTACATTATTGATCCAAGACTTATCGGGAAACACAAAATAAGGGAGTATTTAAATCGAACTTTTGACATAATTGAAAATAGTGAAACATTAATGACTAGTTATTGCGACGGATTAGCAGGATATGGTTGTTTTTTGATCAAATTAAAAAAAAGTGAATTTTTTACATCTGATAAAAAAGAAGATTTTGAAGTATTGATTCAAATAGATGAACTTTTAAGTGAAACGGATGAAATCTTAGAAAATCAAATAGATGTATTTATGTCTTATGATGAACGTGATATTCTACATGGTCTAATAGGTTTAGGAATTTATTTTCTTGAAAGAGATAATTATAATTTAGTTGATAAAATAGTTGATTATTTAAAAGAAAATAGTTTCACAATAGAGGATCAAATTTTTTGGAAAAAATATGAAAAATACAAAATTTTCACAACTGTTATCGACATGGGGACTGCCCATGGAAATGCATCAGTTTTGTATTTTTTGTCTAAAGTATTTTCAAAAAATCCAACTAGCCAAAAAGTTGAAAAACTAATAAAAGGGAATTTGAATTTTTATCTTCAAAACACACAAAGATTAGATGAAATCATTTATTCCTATTTCCCTAGTATGATTAGAGCCGAAGATTTTGAAAACAAAACATACACCGCAATAAATACTAGATTAGCCTGGTGTTATGGTGATCTGGGGGTATTTAATACTATTTTAATTATCGCCGTATTAATAGATGACAAAGAAATAATTAAAGATGTTGTAAACAAGTTAGAAAATGTTGCAAAACGTAAACTTGAAACCCAAACGGGAGTAAGTGACGCTGGATTTTGTCATGGCGCTAGTGGAAATTCTATCATTTTTAAAAACATCTACAATCTAACGGGGAAAAATATTTTTTTGAATGCATCAAAATATTGGATTGAAGAAACTTTGAAATATAAATTCAAGGACATCAATCAAATACCTAAAATAGGATATAGTTTTCCAATTGTTGATACAGAAGAGCAAAATTTTTCATTACTGGAGGGTTTGTCCGGAGTTCTTTTTTCGTATTTAAGCTATATAACAAAAAATCAAACGCTTACTGAAGAAACCCTTTTTTTAAAATTTTAAAAAAACTATGCAAAATCACATTACCTTTTTTAGAGAAAAAAATATTTTCATTTTATTGATTTTATTTTTATGTTTTTCAACAAGTATCTGTGCTCACGATTCTATTGGTTCTATTGAAAAATATAAACAAGCAGGATTAGTTTGGGGATTGTTAAAATATCACCATCCCGAAATTAGCAGTGGAAAATACAATTGGGACAATTCATTTATTGAATTATGCCAAAAACTGGAACCCATAACAAATCAATCTGAAATGAATGATTTGTTATTGAATTTTGTAAAGACTTATAAAACTAATAACCTAAAAGAGGAAAAAAACAATTCTGAAGAGGGTTTGTTTTTAAAAAACAAGGGGTATTCTTGGATAGATGCTGGCGTTTTTGGGGAGGAACTAACCAACTTTCTTTTAAAAATCAAAAACAACAAAAACATTCATAATTATTACGCTTCAGCCGATATGATGACTAAGATGCTGTCTTTTAAAAATGAAAAAGGGCTCGATATTTTTGATTATAGGATAAAAAGTCATCGATTACTTTTATTTTATAGCTTTTGGAATGCTATGGAATATTGGAACGTAAATAAATATTTGACGGATGAAAAATGGCTTTCAATACTAGATTATATGACTGCTGATTTTATAGCTTGTAAAACGCAATTTGATTTTGAAATAGTAAAATGTAAAATGATTTCAAAATTAAACGACTCACATGCACAATATGGTTCTCGTGTTGTTTTTGATTCCATATTTAAATACAAACCTTTTTTTAAAGCTAAAAATATAAACGATTCACTGGTTATTACTTCGATAAGTAACAAAGAAAATGCAATAAAAGATGGACTGGTTTTAGGAGATGTTATAACCAAAATAGAAGGCAAAAATATTTCAACTTGTATAAATGAGAGATTGTCAAATTTGATTTCATCTTCCAATCCAAGTTTTTTAAAACAATATAGTTATACAATGCTTTATAATACCATAGATTCTCTTAATGTTGAAGTTCTTAAAAAGGACGGAACAAAAGTTAATAAATTCATACATCTTTATAAAGAACAAACTGCTAATGAACCAAGTTCTCTAGAAAATATCAAAAAAGAAAAGTGGTTTTTTATAAAACCCTCAATTGCTTATATAAACCTAAACGAAATTACTTCAAAAGAGTTTAAAGATATTTTTAATCAAATTTCAAATACTGGAGCCTTGATTTTAGATTTAAGAAATTATCCAGAAAATATTACTAATAATACCATGGCTGAATATCTATATCCTAAAAGAAAAGAATTTTTAAAAGTTCTTTTCCCAATAGAAAAAAGCCCTTCTTATGGGGAATACGATGGAGAATCTCCGATGAAATTAGTAATGGATCCTTTCAAAACAGGAAGTAATAATGCTGATTATTATAAAGGTAAGGTTATACTTCTTGTAAATAGGAAAACTCAAAGTAAAGCAGAGTTTATAGGAATGACTATTCAGCAATCCCCAACTTGTCAGACCATTGGCGAACAAACTGCAGGTTCTGTTATGAATATAGTTGAATATACTATGCCAGACAAGACAAAATTTAATTTTACGGGATTAGGTGGTTTTTATCCAAACGGGGAAGGTGTACAAAGAAAAGGCTTGCACATAGATTATTTTGTAAAAGAAAGTACTAAAAACTATGACCCTGAATTGTATTTAAAAGAGGCTATTAAAATTATTGAAAATAAATAATGTATAAATCATTCGAGAAATATGTTTTGAGAACGCCTTTATTACCTATAGACTATTATTATGGGTTAACGAAGAACGAGTTCATAACAGAAGAAGAGTTAATAAGGGAATTCTCCAAACCAATTATTTCGGAAGCTATTTATTTGGCTTCTCCAATATTATTTAAAGAATTGCAAAAAATAGCAAAAAATGAAATAAAGGATGAGAAAGAAAAAAATAAAATTAAAATTTCATTTTTAAAATATTTATCAAGACTCTCCACTCGTGCGACTCCTTTCGGTTTATTTGCCGGTAGCTGTGTAGGGATTACAAATGAAAAAGAAAGTTCAATTATAATTGATGAAAAGTCAAATAAAAGGCATACCCGTTTAGATATGAACCTGACAGGTTTGTTATTCAAACAAATAGAGGATGATCCTCAAATTAAAGAGCAATTATTATTTTTCCCAAATACAAGCATATATAGTACTTATAATCAATTGCGATATTTAGAAACCAAGTTTGTTAAAAATGGCGGCATAACTCACCAAATAGTGGAAGTGGAGAATTCTGAATTTTTAAATAAAATTGTATTGTCTGCTAAAAAAGGGCTGAAAATTAATGAGCTTGCAGGTGAAATAATTTCTTGTGATATAAATTTTAATGAGGCAGTAGAATTTATACATGATATGATTGACAGTCAAATTTTAGTTAGTGAAATTCAACAAACTGTTTCTGGAATTGAAAATTTAGATCAACTTTTGAATATTTTAGGAAAAATTAAAAATACGTATAAAATAAAGGAAGAAATTCAAATTATAAAAGAAAAACTAATTTTTATTGATTCTGCAAATGGCAATGATATTGATCATTATTCTGAAATAATAGAGATTTTAAAGTCTCTAAAGATTCCATTCAATGAAAAATATATCTTTCAGACAGATTTAATTCTAAAGACAAAAACGAATTGTTTAAACTCGAGCATAAATGAAAAAGTACAGGAAGCCCTTAAATTGTTAAATAAAATATCATTTTACAACGGAAATCAAGAGCTGACAGAATTTAAGAAGAAATTTGTTGAACGATACGAAACTAAGGCGGTTCCTTTAGCTTTAGTTTTGGATGAAGAAATTGGAATTGGTTTTCCAGTTAATAGTAAAAAAGGAAGTGTTAATCCTTTAATTGATGATATTTTTTTTGAATCTCAGAACGAATCAAATACAAAAAATATAACTTGGACAACATTTCATAGTTTATTATTAAAGAAAACAATAAATGCTTTTCAGAATAAAACCAATGAAATACATCTTTACGAGGAAGAATTTGCAACTTTAGAAAATATTTGGGACGATTTGCCAGACACATTCTCAACAATCACTCAACTTTTTTCAAAAAATGGGGAACTACAAATTTCAGTTAATGCTTTTATAGGTTCAAGTGCTGGAAATTTGCTTGGACGATTTTGTCATGGGGATTCACATGTGAATGAATTTGTTGATGAAATTGTCTGTTTTGAAGAAAATTTTAATTCTGAAAAAATTATTGCCGAAGTTGTACACCTTCCTGAAGATAGACTAGGAAATATATTAATGCGCCCGCCATTTAGAAAATATGAAATTCCATATCTATCAAAATCTTCTAAATCAAATGATAATCAAATAGAAATTAGTGATATAATGGTTTTTGTAAGAGATGATAAAATTGTATTATCATCAAAAAAATATGGAAAGGAAATTTTACCTCGTTTGACCACTGCGCATAAGTACTCCAATAGTTCACTGCCAATTTACCGATTTTTATGCGAGATGCAGTTTTATGGAAAAAGAAAATTTCTTTCATTTGATTGGGGTATCCTTCAGGAAGAACTTGATTTTTTTCCAAGAGTTTTATATAAAGACATAATTTTATCTACTACAAAATGGAAAATTAATACCGCAGATTTAAATGAAATTATGGAAACTACAAATAAAAGTATTCAGATTGATAAAATGAAAGAATTTTGCAGTGCTAAAAACCTAACTCAATACGTGTATTTGGTAAATGGAGATAATAAATTATTAATTAACCTATTTAATACCTCAACTTTAGAGATGTTTTTTTCTGAAATAAAAAAAAATAAAGTGATTTTTCTTGAGGAATTTCTATTTGATGAAGGAAGTCCTAGTAAAAATTGTGAAGATTTGGGATTTGTAAATGAAGTTGTTTTTTCGGTTTTTAATTCAAAAAATTAAATAATTATGACAAAAAACATTACAAGGAGCTTTGTTGTGGGTGATGAATGGATTTATTACAAAATATATACTGGAATTATCACTGCTGATTCCATTTTAATAAATCATTTAAAACCTATATTGGAAAATTTAGTTAAAGATAATAATGTAGATCAATGGTTTTTTATAAGGTATTATGATCCAGATTTTCACTTGCGATTAAGATTGCATTTTAGTGGCAAAAATAACTTCGAGAATATAATAAACAGAATAAATTTAGAATTAAAAAAATTAAAAGAAATAGATTTAATTTGGAAAATACAAATTGATAGTTATGATAGAGAACTTGAACGATATGGAGCTTTTATTATTGAACAATCAGAATTAATATTTTATCATGATAGTATTATGATTTTAAATGCTCTTTCTATATTAGAAGATGGAGTAAATCTTAATTTGCAGTGGTTGTGGGGGTTATTTGCAATTAATGCATTTATGGATGACTTTAATTTATCACTAAATGAAAAGAAAAATTTAGTTGAAAATTTGCAAATTGTTTTTGGGAAAGAATTTGGTATTAATAAAAATATGAGAAAACAATTAAGTTTAAAATATCACAAATTTAAAACTGAAATTGACGCAATTCTTTCTAAGAAAACAAACAATAATGATTTATTTACTTTAATTGAGGAAAAATCAGCATCAATTAAACCGGCTATAGAAAAAATTAAAGAGCAATTAACCTCATCGATAGAGATTAATCATTTAATTTCAAGTCATATACATATGACGATGAATCGATTATTTCAATCAAAAAATAGACTAAATGAATTTGTGAGCTATCAAATGCTATTGTTTTATTATGAATCAAAAATAGCTAGAATTAAATATAGTAAATAATTTTGAAAATTAAGAGCATTAGCATAAAAAAGAGATTCCACTTATTCCCTAATTATATTCAAGCTGATTCAAAAGATTGTGGTCCTACCTGTCTGAAAATTATAGCCAAACATTATGGTAAAACTCTTAAGATTCAAGATTTAAGAGATTATAGCGAAACAACGCGCGAGGGCAGTAATATGTTGCTTTTAAGTGCTGCTGCAGAAAAAATAGGATTTAGAACTTTAGGTGTAAAACTAAGTCTAAATAAGATCGAAGAACTCTCACTCCCTTGTATATTGCATTGGCACAAGAGTCATTATGTTGTGTTATATAAAATTAAAAAAGACACTTATTACATTTCTGATCCAGCCTTTGGATTAATTCAGTACAACAGACAGGATTTTATTAAATTCTGGATAGGAAATAATGCTAATGAAAGTACTCAGGAAGGCATTGCTTTAATGGTGGAAGCTTCTCCAAAATTTTTTCAATCAGAATTTGACAAGGAAGAAAAAAAAGGATTAGGATTTAGTTTGTTGTCAAAGTATGTTTTGCAATATAAATCATTTTTGATTCAACTAAGTATCGGATTATTAGCCAGTAGTTTGTTGCAGCTTATTTTTCCTTTTTTAACACAAAGCATTGTAGATATTGGGATTCAAAATCAGAATATTCATTTTGTTTATCTAATTCTCTTTGCCCAATTATTTCTTTTTGCAGGAAGAATAGGATTGGAACTTATCCGAAGTTGGATAGTATTACATCTGTCTACCAGGATAAAAATATCCTTGATATCTGATTTCTTTATTAAATTAATGAACTTACCGATCTCTTTCTTTGATGTTCGAATGACGGGTGATATTATGCAGCGTATTAATGATCATCATCGCATTGAGCGTATTTTAACGACTTCTTCTTTAAATGTATTGTTTTCTATTGTCAATATGGTCATAATGGGTGGGGTTCTGGTCTATTATAACCTTCAAATATTTTGTGTATTTTTTGTGGGAAGTATATTATATTTCGGTTGGATTATTTTATTTTTAAAACGAAGAGAAGTTCTGGATTACAAACGATTTGCCGAAGTTTCTCAGGAACAAAGCAAAGTTATGGAGCTTATTAACGGAATGCAGGAAATCAAACTCCATAATGCTGAAAAACAAAAACGCTGGGGTTGGGAATACGTTCAGGCAAGACTTTTTAGGGTTTCGATAAAAGGATTAGTTTTAGAACAAACCCAAACCATTGGTTCATCTGTAATTAATGAGTTAAAGAATATTTTTATCATATTTCTTTCGGCTAAATTGGTTATTGATGGCTCCATAACATTGGGGATGATGCTGGCAATCAGCTCAATTGTTGGAAGTTTAAATGGACCTATTGCACAGCTCATTGGCTTTGTTCAGGAGGTACAAGATGCTAAGATTTCCTTGGCAAGATTATCTGAAATTCACGAAAAAGAAGATGAAACCCAGCAGGAA
>NZ_JAJMOX010000022.1 GCF_020991455.1 Flavobacterium sp. JAS | reverse complement strand
TCATCAAGACACCACCGCGCGAAGGTTACTGTTTTTCTTTTTTATTAGGGCTATTGGGGTTTAAAAAGTCTATGAGCTGCTTTTTTGCTGGTTTTTATCTCGCGCAAAGACGCAAACATGCTAAGTTTTCTCTTTTGGGTGTGTGTTTTTCTCTTGAATTAAATTTCTCTTCTGGAAACCCATGCCCTAGCCCCGATAAAAGTGGAAATCCTTGTTCGGCACAAAAGATTGGAACGGATAGCAGGAAATAGCTCCTAATCTTTATGAAATTCCAAATCTTAAATTACAAATTCTAATGTTGAGCTTGCTTCTCCCGAAGCCTCGGGACACTCAGCTGGACAAAATTACTTCTCCTTAATATATAAAGACAAAAATAAACCCGACAGGTTTTGGAAACCTATCGGGTTGTGTTATGAAATTTTACTCTTATATAAGGAGTAATTATTTTTTAGCTTGTGTTTTGGCTTTTTCTTCCCAGTAATTCATCAGATCATTATAATCTACGGGATTGGCGGGTTTCTGATTGATTAATCGACCAGAGTCGAAAGCACGCTGAAGTATGGTTTCTATTAAATAGTCTTCGTTTACTTCATACGGCTTGTATTCTTTTTTTAAACTTATATCAAACAAATTGGCAGTTGTATTAGAAACAAAGGCTTTGAATCCGCTTTTTAAGGTTCGGATCAATTCATAAGTTGTGATTCCTGTTTGTCTATTGATTAATTTGACAAGAATCTGACCTTGTCTGCGTGACAATTTCTTTAATCTTTCTTCGAATTCATTATTAAGATAATCTTCAACGATTTTAAAATACTTTTTCTTTTCGCGATTGGTTTTCAAACGTGCCATTCCTTGATTTAACGCCGTCAAACGATCTGCAGCTAGTTTAGCATAAGGATACACTTTATAAACTCGGTTTTGAAGAATCAAAAATTGCTTTTGTGCTTCGGGATCTAACTTTTCTTTAGAAATGATAATCTCCGGCAATTGAATTGTATCACTTAATATAGAATCATTTTCGGTTAAAACATAGCCCATTTCCTGATTTGGCTTTGGTGTAACCTGGGCTTGGCTTGTAAACGAAATCAATACAAAGAATAATATAACGTAGGTAAATCTCATTGAGTCATAATTTAAATGTAAAATTATATATTTATATACAACTCTAATACCAAATTTATAAATTAGCAAAAAAATATTTTTATGAGTACTGAATCTATCTTAAAAGATACCTCCATTGCTTTCCTGGAAAGCTACCTAAATAACGCCTCACCGACAGGTTACGAAAGTGAAGGTCAAAAACTTTGGATGAATTATTTAAAGCCTTACGTTGATACTTTTATTACTGATACTTACGGAACGGCAGTTGGGGTTATTAATCCTGATGCGCCTTTTAAGGTTGTAATTGAAGGTCATGCCGACGAAATTTCATGGTATGTGAACTACATTACTGATGATGGTTTATTATATGTAATTCGAAATGGTGGTTCTGATCACCAGATCGCACCTTCTAAAAGAGTACATATTCATACTAAAAAAGGAATTGTAAAGGGTGTTTTTGGATGGCCGGCAATTCATACCAGATTACGTGATAAGGAAGAATCTCCAAAAATTAGCAATATTTTTATTGATTTAGGCTGCGAAACCAAAGAACAAGTTGAGGCAATGGGCGTTCATGTAGGCTGTGTGATTACATATCCTGACGAATTTATGATTTTGAACGAGAACAAATTTGTTTGTCGTGCAATTGATAACAGAATGGGCGGATTTATGATTGCCGAAGTAGCTCGTTTATTAAAGGAAAACAAAAAAGAATTGCCTTTTGGTTTATATATTGTAAATTCGGTTCAGGAAGAGATTGGTTTGCGTGGAGCGGAGATGATCGCCCAAACGATTAAACCAAATGTAGCTATTGTGACTGATGTTTGCCATGATACCACTACTCCAATGATTGATAAAAAAGTTGAAGGTGATCTTAAAATGGGTAAAGGTCCTGTTATTGCTTATGCACCGGCAGTTCAAAACAGATTACGCGATTTGATTGTTGATATTGCCGAAGAGAATAAAATTCCGTTTCAGCGTCATGCAACTTCAAGAGCTACGGGAACTGATACTGATGCTTTTGCTTATAGCAATGGCGGCGTGGCATCGGCATTGATTTCATTGCCTTTGCGTTATATGCATACAACGGTAGAAATGGTTCATAGAGATGATGTCGAAAATGTCATTAAATTGATTTATGAGTCATTATTGAAGATTGAAAACAATGAAACTTTTTCTTATTTCAAATAAAAACAAGATTTAAAACATCAATTCGGTTATAGAAATAACCGAATTGATTTCTAAAAAAATATGAAAATACTACTACTCGAGGACGATTTTACTTTATCTAAAGAAATCTCAGCATTCTTTACTTCAAAAGAATTCGAGTGTTTCCCCTATTATGATGGTTCTTTACTATTGAAGAAATATCTTCCTTATGAATATGATTTAATCATTCTGGATATTAATGTTCCCGGAATAAATGGTATCGAAGTTTGCAAAGGAATCAGGGAAGTTGATAAAAAGACTCCTATAATTATGCTTACTGCTTTTAGCGAGATTGAGGACAAACTTGCTTCTTTTGATAATGGAGCGGATGATTATTTAGTAAAACCTTTTCATTTTGAAGAATTATACGCCAGATGTTCTTCTTTGTTGAGACGAAAAGATATTCCACAACAAACAGAGAAAAAAATACTGATTCAGGATTTGGAGATTTTAGAAGATGACATGAAAGTATATCGCTCTGGTGAAGAGATTAAACTTACTCCAAAAGAGTTTAAACTGATTCATATTTTAGCTCAAGCCAAAGGAAAAATACTTTCTAAACAATTTATTGCTGATAAACTTTGGGATTATCATATTGAAACTAATCAGAATACCATTGAGGTTTATATTAACTTTCTAAGAAAAAAAATCGATAAAGACCACGAAACAAAACTAATTCGGACCAAAATTGGATACGGATATTATTTAAGTGATCAGGAATGACATTAAAGAATCGAATATCATTATTAGTTAGTTTATTGTTTACAATCCTTTTTGGGTTGGCTTCCACTTTGATATTTGTCTTGTATTCTAATTTTAGAAAGGAAGAATTTCGTGATCGACTGGAAATAAAAGCACTTTCGAACATTAAACTTTTGGTTAATGTAAAACAAATTGACGATCAGCTTTTAAAGATGATTGATCAAAATTCGATCAATAAATTATATGACGAGAAGACATTGGTCTTCGATTCTAACTATAAACTTATCTACAGCAGTATTGATGATGCTAAAATCAATTGGTCTGTTGATGATTTAAAATACCTTAAAAAACACAAAACCTTTTTTAAACAACAAGGAAGCTACGAAGTTTATGGTGTTTTTTATGATACTAAAGACAGGGATTTTTATGCTTTAATATCTGCCACTGACGATTATGGCCAGAGAAAACTCTTATTTTTAAGATATACTTTAGTCATTTCATATATCTTTTTTACTTGTATTTGCTGGGTCTTAACTTCTTTTATGGTAAAAAAAGCTATGAATCCGTTGAGTGCTTTTCATCAGAAAATTAAAAACATAAACGAGAATAATCTCGATACACGTATTGAATCAAAAAGCAACAAAAACGAAATTGATTTGATCGCAAATGAGTTTAACTTTATGATGGACAGGATTGAGGTGTCATATCAAAAGCAAAAAGAATTTACAGCGCACGCTTCGCACGAACTCAGAACTCCGCTATCAAGAATTACTTCGCAAATAGAAAATGTTGTAGCTGATCCTAAAACTTCTACAGAAAGAAAATCGTTTCTAAAAACAATTTTATCAGATGTAAATCAACTTACTGAATTAATCAATTCATTGCTTATTTTATCTAAAATTGATAACAAAAACTACGAAAATAATGAGATTCATCGCATTGATGAAATTCTATTTTCGGCAATCGAAAAATTAAATAAAAGCTATCCGGATTTTGTTATTTTATTTGAAATTGAAGAAAATGACAATCTAGATACTGCATTAGAAATCAAAGGAAACAAAAATCTGTTAGAAATTGCTTTGAGTAATGTTTTAAAAAATGCTTGTGTTTACTCAAACAATAAACAGGCAAAAGTAAAAATAAGCACTGATAATGAACATCTTATTGTTTCGGTTTTAAATACTGGGAAAACCTTAAATGAAACAGAACAAAAAAATCTCTTCCAGCCCTTTATGCGTGGCGAAAATGCAAAAGGGACCTCTGGTTTTGGGCTGGGTTTACGTATTGTTCACCGTATTTTAAATCTGCACAACTCAACCATAACTTACAGTATTCCAGATATTAACACAAATTTATTTCAATTATTTTTTCATTTATAATTTATTTTAAGGTATTTTTAAGGCAGAATTTAAGGTGTCTTAAAGTCTACTAATAGCATATTTGTATCAAATAAATTTTGATACAATGAGAAAACTATGTGCATTATTATTGCTTGTATTATTCAATCAGGCAATTATGGCTCAAAAAACAGTTACACTTCAAGACTGTGAGAGTCAGTTTCTTAAAAAGAATCTTTTTTTGTTGGCATCACAATATAATATTGATGCTTCAAAAGCACTAACTATTCAAGCCCGCATTTGGGACAACCCAACAATCTCTGCTGAATTAAATGCGTACAATCCTGAGAGGAATCAATATTTTGATATTGGAAAAGATGGTCAAAAAGCATTTGGTATTGAACAGTTGATTTACCTGGGCGGAAAAAAACGCAATGAGGTAAAACTGGCTCAAACCAATGAACAATTGGCTGAATTGCAGTTTAATGATTTATTAAGAACTTTAAAACTACAATTGCGTAAAAGCTTTTATACGGTTTATTACAACACCAAGAATCTTGAAACTACTGATAAACAAATCGCGCATATTGAAGATTTGATTAACTCCTACTCTGTTCAGGTTCAAAAAGGAAATCTTCCTTTAAGAGATTTAGTTCGTTTGCAATCCTTGTATCTCAATTTTAAAAATGAACGCATGGAAGTGGTGAATGATAATATTGAAGAGCAGGCCAATTTGAAATTATTACTGAACGAAGCAGAAACAGTGATTCCAAATGTTTCTGATGCAGAGTTTAATAAATACTTAAAAACGATGCCTTTTGATTTAAAGTCTTTTGAAACTGATGCTATAACTAATCGTCCTGATTATTTAGCCAAACAAAAAGAAATCGACGCGAACACGTTGAATGTAAAATGGCAAAAATCGCTTTCTGTTCCGGACATTACTGTTGGTGCAAACTATGATCAACGCAGTGGCGCTTTTAATAAAGAAGCTAATTTGACACTTGGAATTCCGTTACCACTTTGGAATAAAAATAAAGGAAACATTAAATACGCCCAAACCATTCTGGAACAATCTAAAGTTGACAAACAAAACTTTGATTTGCAATTGCAGACTGATATTACTTCGGCTTGGAATAAATGGGATGAATCCCGCAAAAACTATGTGGTTATAAAACCAACTGTCAATTCGGATTTTGAGGCTGTTTACAACGGAATGCTGACCAATTTTCAAAAACGAAACGTCAGTTTATTAGAATTTACCGATTTTATGGAAAGCTATAATCAAGCATCGATTCAGGTAAATGAATTAAAGAAAAAAGTAGTGCTTTCGGGCGAAGAATTAAACAGTACAATCAATAAAGACTTATTTTAAAACTAAATAAAGATGAAATACAAACTAATCATAGCAATTGCAATCGTAAGTCTATCAATTGCAAGCTGCAAGAAAGAAGTTGAAAACCCTGACACAAATACCTCTTTTGCGTTAAGTGATGCAATGCTAAAAACCACCACAATGGCGGAAGCACAAAACCAGCCTGTAAAAAATCAATTAAGCTTTTACGGAAAAATTACTGCTGATAATAATAAAGCAATAGATGTTTATCCGCTTGTTGGAGGAAACGTAATAAAGGTAAATGTAGAACTTGGAGATTACGTAAATAAAGGACAAGTCCTGGCAACTATAAGAAGTACGGATATTGCAGATTTTGAAAAACAATCTATTGATGCTAAAAGTGATTTATTGGTTGCAAAAAACGGTTTGAAAGTTGCTCAGGAATTATTCGACGGAAAGTTAAACTCTGAAAGTGATGTTCTTCAAGCAAAATCAGAAGTAAATAAAGCGCAATCACAGCTGAATAAAATTCAGGAAACATACAAAATATACAATATTAAAGCAGGATCGATTTACGAAGTAACAGCTCCTATTAGTGGTTTTATCATTCAGAAAAGTATTAATCAGGATATGCTTTTGAGAAATGATCGTTCTGAAAACATCTTTGATATTGCCGAGATTAGCGAGGTTTGGGCAATGGCAAATATTAACGAAATGGATATTAATAAAGTAAAACTTGGAATCGATGCCGATGTAACAACTTTAAGTTATCCTGATAAAGTTTTTAAAGGAAAAGTTGATAAAATTTTCAATGTAATTGATCCGGAAACTAAAGCTATGCAGGCACGTATCAAATTACAGAATCCGGGTTATATGTTGAAACCTGATATGAATGCAAGTATCAAATTATCTTTTAATGAAGATAAAACAATGATTGCGATTCCAAGTAAAGCAATTGTTTTTGACAAAAGCAAAAATTTTGTAATGGTGTTTAAAGATCGTCATAATATCGAAACCAGACAAGTTGAAGTTTACAGAGTTGTTGGAGACACAACCTATATTTCAAATGGTTTAAAAGAAAATGAGAAAGTTATTACCAACAATCAGTTATTTATTTATCGCGCTTTAAACGATTAAGACATGAACAAATTCATACGAAATATTATTGCTTTTTCTCTTAAGAATAAAGCTTTCACATTTTTTTGGGTTGGAATATTGGCTGTTGCCGGATTTATTTCTTTCAAAAATATGCCTATTGACGCTTTTCCTGATGTAACGAATACACAAATTATCATCATTACACAATGGAATGGTAAAAGTGCCGAGGAAGTAGAACGTTTTGTGACCTCTCCTATTGAGATCTCAATGAATTCGGTACAAAAAAAGACCAGCGTGCGTAGTATTACCATGTTTGGTTTATCTGTAATCAAAATTATCTTTGATGATGGTGTCGATGATACGTTTGCACGTCAGCAGGTTAATAATTTATTAAAAAATGTTTCTCTTCCTGAAGACGTCGAGCCTGATGTTCAGCCGCCTTACGGACCAACCGGGGAGATTTTCAGATACATTGTTAAAAGTGATAGCAGAGACAGTAGAGAATTATTGACGTATCAAAACTGGATTATTGACAAACAATTGCGCTCTGTTCCTGGTGTTGCCGATTTGAATGTTTTTGGAGGTCAGGATAAAACTTATGAAGTTGGGGTTGATCCTATAAAACTTGCCAAATATAACATCACGCCACTTCAGGTTTATAATGCCGTAAATGCAGGAAACTTGAATGTTGGTGGTGATATTATCGAAAAAAACGGGCAGGCTTTTGTGGTTCGCGGTGTTGGTCTTTTAAAATCAATTTCGGATATCGAAAACATTATTGTTGATGATGCGCACGGAAATCCGATTTTGGTTAAAAATGTTGCTTCTGTTTACGAAAGTTCAATGCCAAGAGTTGGGCAAACCGGAATTGGTAAAAATGATGATGCAGTCGAAGGGATTGTTGTAATGCGTAAGGGCGAGAATGCTCAGGAAACATTGGCTTTGATCAAAGACAAAATAAAGGATTTGAATGAAAATGTTCTTCCAAAGGATATAAAAATCGAAACGTTTTACGACCGTGATAATTTGATGAATTTCACGACCGAAACCGTAATGCATAATTTATTCGAAGGAATTATTCTGGTTACTTGTGTCGTATTTCTTTTCATGGCAGATTGGAGAACAACTTTTACCGTTTCGATCGTTATTCCATTATCGTTGTTATTTGCTTTTTTATGCCTTAAAATGATGGGAATGAGCGCGAATCTACTGAGTTTAGGTGCGGTCGATTTCGGGATTATTATTGATGGTGCGGTTGTTATGGTCGAAGGTTTGTTTGTCGTACTCGATCACCGAGCGCATCAACTAGGGATGACCGCTTACAACAAAATTGCAAAAGGTAGTTTGATTAAAAAAACGGGAACTGAAATGGGTAAAGCCATCTTCTTTTCTAAATTAATAATCATTACGGCTCTTTTACCAATATTTTCATTTCAGAAAGTAGAAGGAAAAATGTTCTCTCCTCTGGCTTTTACTTTAGGTTTTGCTTTAATGGGAGCTTTACTTTTTACTTTGACACTGGTTCCTGTTTTATCACATATTCTTTTGAATAAAAATGTGAAAGAGAAAAACAATCCTTTTGTGAATTTTTGGGATAGAATTGTTGGTAAAGGTTTTGCCTGGACATTCAAACATAAAGTAAAAACACTGATTGCTTCAGTAGCTTTGTTGGTGGCAGTTTTCTTTTCAGCTACTTTTTTAGGAACTGAATTTTTACCTCAATTAAATGAAGGAGCTTTATGGGTAACAGCTGAATTACCAATGAGTACCTCGCTTCCAGAGAGTGTGAAGACAGCATCGATGATTCGAAAAGATCTTGAAAGCTTTCCTGAAGTAAAAAATGTATTATCACAAACTGGTAGAAGTAATGACGGAACTGATCCGAACGGGTTTGGTTTTATTCAGCTTCAGGTCGATTTAAAACCTAAATCAGAATGGACGCGAAAAATTAATATGGATGAACTGATCAACGAAATGGATCAAAAACTAAAAGTTCATCAAGGTATTACCTATAATTATTCGCAGCCGGTTATTGATAACGTGGCCGAATCTGTGGCTGGTTTTAAAGCTTCGAATGCTGTAAAAATATATGGGGACGATCTGGATAAACTAGATGAGTTATCAAATGAAGTTTTAAACAAAATCAAGGATATTCCCGGGATAAAAGATGTTGGGATTCTTAGAAACGTTGGTCAGCCTGAAATCAGCGTGATCTTAGACAGAGAAAAAATGGCCGCTTACGGAGTTACTTTAAGTGATGCTCAGGCTGTTTTGGAATTGGCTTTTGGAGGAAAAACAGCAACTCAAAAATATGAGGATGAGAAAAAATTTGATGTAAGAGTTCGTTTCTTAAAAGAATATAGAAAAGACGAAGTCGATCTTGCTGAACTTAAAGTACCAACAATAAGCGGTGTAAAAATTCCATTAAAAGAAATTTGCGATATTAAAACCGTTACAGGGCCAGCATTTATTTATAGAGATAATACAAAACGTTTTATTGGGGTAAAATTCTCTGTTCGCGACCGTGACTTAGGAAGTACAATTGCCGAAGCCCAGAAAAAAGTGTCCGAACTAAAAATGCCAACAGGTTATAAAACGGGCTGGACAGGAGAATTTGAAAATCAAGTTCGCGCCAGTGCACGTTTGGCTCAGGTTGTTCCAATAAGTTTAATAGGAATATTTGTTCTATTGTTTATTTTATTCGGAAATATTAAAGATTCATTATTGGTTTTAGCCAATGTACCGTTTGCAGTAATTGGAGGAATTATTGCGTTGCATCTTACAGGAATGAACTTTGGAATCTCGGCAGGAGTTGGTTTTATCGCCTTACTCGGAATTTGTATTCAGAACGGGGTTATCCTAATATCTGAATTTCATCATAATCTCAAGGCAAAATTAACGCTTGAAGAATCTATTTTCTTGGGAGTAAAAGCCAGAACAAGAGCCGTAGTTATGACCGCTTTAATGGCCTCGATAGGTTTAATGCCTGCTGCAATCTCAACCGGAATCGGTTCTGAATCACAAAAACCATTGGCGATTGTTATTATTGGAGGTTTAGTTACAGCAACGATTTTAACATTGTTGGTTTTCCCAATTCTATTCTGGGTATTCAACCGTAAAAAACATGTTCCAATTGAGTAAAATATTTAGGACTGATTAATTGGTTAAATTAATTTGGTTAGGTTAAAAAGAAAAAGCATCATTATTTTAATGGTGCTTTTTTGATTTCGTTTCCTCCAAGTTTGATATCTTGCGTACAATATAAGTTAAATCTGATTTATGAAATACATTTATTCTCTACTCGCCATTTTTGCAATTTCTTTATTAGCCTCAATTATAAATCCAAAAGAAGGATTTACTTGTTTTCTTGAAGTAATTCCGGCAATTATAGGTTTCTTAATTTTGGTTTTTACTTTTAAAAAATTCCGATTTACAAATTTCACCTACACCTTGATATTAATACATTGTATTATTCTCTTCATCGGTGGACATTATACCTATGCCGAGGTTCCTTTTTTTGATTATATAAAAGAATTATTTCATCAAAGCAGAAACAATTATGATAAAGTAGGTCATTTTGCTCAAGGGTTAGTTCCTGCAATGATTATCAGAGAACTTTTTATACGCAAAGAAGTAATTAGTAATAAAAGTTTCTTCAACTTTATTATTGTTTCAATATGTTTAGCAATCAGCGCAATGTATGAATTTATAGAATGGTTTGTTTCTCTTGCAACTGGCGACGGTGGAGACGCATTTTTAGGAACTCAGGGATATGTTTGGGATACACAATCTGATATGCTTTTTGCAACGATTGGAGCAATTGTTGGCTTAATTATATTCTCGAAAATTCAGGATAATCAAATTAAGAATATTGATTTTTAAAGTCTTTAGAACGATTTTATAATTCTAAAATCGCTTATTCTTAAATTTAAAAAAAAACTAAAGTAAAAACGACCTTCTGCTCAAAGAAGGTCGTTTCAAATACTAACTCAAACTCTTTTAAACTTTTAGTCTAAAACGTTTATTTTAATTCTTTCAAAATATTAAAGGCTTCTGTTGCTTTAGAAACTTCTGCATATTTTAAAGCTGTATAACCTTTATCATTTTTTTCGTTTGGACGTGCACCACTTGCTAATAACACTTTCAAGATCTCAACTTTATTGTAACGTGCTGCGATCATTAATGGAGTCATATCTTCAGATATCTGATTTACATCAGCTCCATATTCAATAAATTTTTTCACGATTTCGATATCTCCTTTGCTAACTGCAACATTTAATGGAGAAGCAAAATAAGCTGAAAATTCAACTTCGTTTTTCACAGATGGTTTGTGATTTGAAGCCATTGAAACATTTGCAAATGCTACTAAGGCTAGTCCTAAAATAATTACTGATTTTTTCATGTTGATTGATTATTAATTGATTGATATTGATGATTTTAATTTCTATGTAAATGTACTTTAATTTTTGTAATATGTATTACAAGGTACTGTGTTTTAACTAATTCTTAACATTCAGTTAATAAATGGGTTACATTTTAAAACTTAATGTTTCCAGAACTTCAACTTGCTTTTATAATAGACGCTGCAAATTCAAAAATGTTACACTAAAATGAAAAAAAAATAAAAAAAATCCTCAAAAAAATTTTAAAACCAACAAATTCAAACCTTTACTTTTTTAACTTTACTTTAAAATGCGAATAAAAAATGCTTAACTAATACATAAATCAAGTCATAACCTTAAAACCACAAAGTATGATAATCATTAAAAGAATTCTGATCGTATTAATTTTAATTGTCTCAATAGTTTTAATTGCGGCCTATTTTATGCCAAAAGATTATGCGATACAACGAGAAATTACAATAAACAAACCAGTCGATAGTGTTTTTAACTATGTGAGATATTTAAAAAACCAAAATCAGTTTAGTGTTTGGGCAAACATTGACCCAAAAATGAAATCGACTTATAAGGGAACTGATGGTACTGTAGGTTCTATATCTGCTTGGGAAAGTAGTGTAAAAGAAGTTGGTGTTGGCGAGCAGGAAATCACAAAGATAACCGAAGGAAAACGTATAGACTTTGCCTTGCGCTTTAAAAAACCAATGGAAGATACTGCTGTAGGTTTTATGTCTACAGAAGCAGTTGCAGGAAATCAAACTAAAGTAAAATGGGGAATAAATGGTGTTTTTCCTTATCCGATGAATATTATGATGCCAATGATGAATATGGATCAAATGATAGGAAAAGATTTGGATAAAGGTCTTGAGAATTTGAAAACACAAATGGAGAAATAAAAAAATTAGCCACAGATTGCAGGATTAAAATGATTACTAAAAATCAATTTTGTCTTGTAATCTGTGGCTAAAATTATTCTATTCTTTTTTATCAAAAAGAAATCTTCAGTATGAAATTCTTATTTTGAGCTAAGATACGCTACAACATTTTTCTCAATACGTTGATCAATATTGTCAATATCAGCTTTAACAAATTTTTCTCCTAAAATATTCTCGTATAATTCAATATATCTTTCAGAAACTGATTCTATATAAGCATCTGTCATATCCGGAATTTGTTGTCCTTCCTGACCTTGGAAACCATTTTCGATCAACCAGCGACGTACAAATTCTTTTGATAATTGTTTTTGCTCCTCTCCTTTGTCTTGTCTTTCCTGATATCCGTCAGCATAAAAATAACGAGATGAATCTGGTGTATGAATTTCGTCAATCAAAACAATCACACCTTCTTTAGTTTTTCCGAATTCATATTTAGTATCAACCAAAATTAAACCACGGCTTGCCGCAATTTCAGTTCCTCTTTGAAACAAAGCACGAGTATATTTTTCTAAAACTAAATAATCTTCTTCTGTAACAATTCCTTTAGCTAAAATATCTTCACGAGAAATATCTTCATCATGAGAACCATTATCCGCTTTTGTTGTTGGCGTAATAATAGGTTCCGGGAATTTATCATTTTCTTTTAAACCTTCAGCCATAGTAACTCCGCAGATTTCTCTTCTTCCCGCAGCATATTCACGAGCGGCGTGTCCTGAAACATAACCACGAATTACCATCTCAACTTTAAAAGGGTCACATAAATGTCCAACAGCTACGTTTGGATCTGGCGTTGCAATCAACCAATTTGGAACAATATCCTGAGTTAACTCCATGAATTTTGTTGCAATCTGATTCAAAATTTGTCCTTTGTACGGAATTCCCTTTGGTAAAACCACATCAAAAGCCGAAAGTCTATCGGTTGCTACCATTACTAAAAGTTCATCATTGATATTATAAACTTCTCTAACTTTTCCGCGGTAAACTGATTTTTGATTCGGAAAATTAAAATTTGTCGTTGTGATTGTATTGCTCATTATCCTTAGTTGTGTTGTTTTTTATGAATGCAAATTTAAAACTATTTCACAGAGTTACGCAACGAAAAGAAAGAGATAAATCGAGAAATGTGATAATTTTTATATTTTAAAGAAATTAAAACAAAAAAATCCCTGAAGTAATTCTTCAGGGATTTGATTTTATTCTGGATGAATCTTTTATTCAATTAACTAGTAACAAATTCTTTATTTAAGATTTTTGAAGCAATATATTTTGCTACACCATCTTCGGCATTGGTTTTTATAACTTCTAAATCAGGCAACGTTTCTTTTAATAAAGCGGGAGCATTTCCCATAATTAAACCTTTTCCTGTTGATGATAGCATCTGAACATCATTAAAACCATCACCAAACGAAATTGCTTCTTCCAGAGAAAAACCTACTTTTTCTAAAACACGCTGAATTGCAACTGCTTTGTCAACCGATTTATCCATAAATTCTAAACAAGTTGGCAAACTAAAAGCATGGTGCAAATCTTCTGAAGAATTGGCTAAAATAGCATCTTTTAACTTTACTAATTTTTCGTGATTATCATGTGCAAAGAATATCTTAATTGCGCCAAAATCCTCCAGCGTTTTATAATCTACCAATTCTGGATGGTATTTTAACTCCGCTTGAAAAGCATTTAGTTTTTCGCTTAATTTATTGGTTTGCCAAACATTTTCTTTGAATAAAACGACTGTGATTTCTGGGTCGATATCAACATTTAGTGCTGCTTTTACAACATCACTTTCTAAGTTGAAAGCAAAAAGCTCTTCTTTTTTCGGTGAATGAATTCTCGCTCCGTTTGAACTTACCAAATAAACCGGAACTTCCAGTTTTTCGATAATGCCCATTGCATCAAGATGATGACGCCCTGTAGCTACAATGATAAGATAGTTTTGATTGTGAAGTTCCTGAAAAATTGATTTAGTATAATCTGAAATTTTGTGTTGTGGGTTGAGTAAAGTTCCGTCAAGGTCACTTACTACAACTTTTATATTTTTAAGCTTAGTCATATTAAAGATCAAGTATTTATGAAGTGCAAATTTACAGCTTTACCTTCAGAAGAGCAAAGATTACAAACCGTAAAAGCCCCAAATAAGCGAAGTTTATTATTAATTTAACTATTTCATTAAATATTGCATTATAGATGTTTTAAACTTTAATTATTCCTGTTTTATATAAATTTATAGCTTTTTGGATAATTTTTTCAATTTGTTCCAAAGGCAAATCTTCTTCAATATCCAGCATCATAATTTTCATTCTGGAGCGATTTTCCTGAATCAAAAAATGTTCTTCAAAATGCTTTCCTTCTACAATCCCGATATAGGGTTGTTTGCTTTTTTTATGAATCCACATATAACAAAACATTTTTCCTTTATAACAGAAAAAAGGCATTCCGTATTTTAGAACATGAGTGATGCTATTGTCTTGTTTTAGAATAATTTCTTTTAATGCCAAAAAAATCCCCTTTATAGGCTCCCCTTGTTTTAAGTAGAAATCATCTAGTTGTTTCATTTGGTATAATTATAAAAAAATATTCGTTTTACACATTTCTATAAAGATATGTATAAAACGAATATTAATAAATGTCAAATCACATTTCACGATTTACATCTGACATTTTATAAAAAATTAATCGTGATTTTCTATTTGTTTATAAGCGTCAATTACCTTTTTCACTAATCTGTGACGCACGATATCTTTATCATCGAGATAAATAATTCCGATTCCGTCAACGTCTTTCAAAACTAAAATAGCTTCTTTAAGACCAGAAATAGTTCTTCGTGGTAAATCGACCTGTCCAGGATCACCCGTAATCATGAATTTGGCATTTTTTCCCATACGGGTCAAAAACATTTTCATTTGCGAGTGCGTTGTATTCTGTGCTTCATCCAGAATTACAAAGGCATTATCAAGCGTACGCCCACGCATAAATGCTAATGGCGCAATTTGTATAATTCCTTTTAAAATGTAATCTTCGAGCTTTTCGTTAGGCAGCATATCGCGCAAAGCATCATAAAGCGGTTGCATATAAGGATCTAGTTTTTCTTTCATATCGCCGGGTAAAAAACCAAGATTCTCTCCTGCTTCTACCGCTGGTCGCGTTAGTATAATCCTTTTTACTTCCTTGTCTTTAAGCGCTTTTACCGCCATTGCAACACCAGTATAAGTTTTTCCGGTTCCAGCGGGACCAACAGCAAATACCATATCATTTTTTTTGATTGTATCTACCAATAATTGCTGGTTAGGCGTCATGGCTTTAATTATTTTACCGCCAACACCATGAACTAGTATTTTGTCATGATCGTAAGATTTTCTTTCATCCTGACCATCACTCATAATTACACGTTCAATTACATTATCATCAATGTTGTTGTATCGGGTAAAATGAAGCATAAGCCTCTGAAATCTTTTTTCGAATTCATCTAAAACTTCTTTTTCGCCAAATGCTTTCAAAGTGGTACCTCTCGCTACTATTTTAAGCTTTGGGTAATACTTTTTAATTATTTCAAGATGAGTGTCTTGAGCGCCCCAAAAGTCTTTTGGAGCGATGTCTATGAGCTCGATAATTCTTTCGTTCAAATGAGATAGTTTTAAATTAAAAATAAATCAGTTTTTATAAATTAGTGGTTGTCGGGTCTTTTTCACAGGCAGTTTTTGGTCTCAGTGGCATTATACTTCGTTTCAATCTGCTTTTTTTATTAACTTTAAACTGAAACTGAAAACAATGACTAAATATTACAATTTGCCTTTCATTTTTGCAATTACTATTATTAGCTTTGCATTTCTCAAATTTAATGAAAATTAGATTTAAATACTACCAATAGTTATAAACAAAATTATGTCAATAATTACCCTTACTACCGATTACGGCTTAAAAGACCACTTTGTTGGTTCGCTAAAGGGTAAAATATTATCTGAGTATCCAGAAGTTACAATTGTTGACATTTCGCATGACATTGATCCATTTAACACTGCCGAAGCAAGTTACGTTATTGGTGCCTCTTATTTGAGTTTCCCAAAAGGAACTGTACATCTAATTGGTGTTGATATTGAACGCAATAAAGAGAATCAGCATATTGCTATGCAATGGAATGATCATTACTTTATTTGTGCCGATAATGGTATTTTAAGCATGCTTACGCAGAAAATTGTTCCGCAAAAAATTGTTTCCATCAATATACATGATCGTTTTCCGAGTGAATTCAGTGATTTGGATATTTTTATAAAAGTAGCCAGCCATATTTCTAAAGGCGGTTTACTGAATGTTATTGGAAAAGAAATCACAGAGATCAAACAAATTACAGAGTTACAGCCTGTGATTTCAAACGACGGAACCTCGATAAAAGGTTATGTGATTTACATTGATCATTTTGGAAACGTAGTAACTAATATCTCTAAAAAGCAGTTTACAGAAATAGCAAAAGGCCGTCCGTACGAGATTGTGATGAAACCAAAAAGTATCAAAACAATTTTACCAAATTATTCCTCAATTGCAACTTCAGATAAATATCCGATTAAAACTTATGAAGGTGAGAAACTAGCTATTTTTAATGAAGCCGGTTTCCTCGAAATTGCCATTTTTAGGAGTAATCCTTCAAAAGTTGGCTCCGCAAATAGCCTTTTAGGATTGAATTATCGTGATGTAATTACTATAAAATTTTTGAGTTAAATATTCCATCAAAATAAAATACATTTGCACCCAATTTGAATCAAAAAAATAACATGTTTGTTAGAATAGTAAAGATGAGTTTTCACGAAGAAAAGATTCCGGATTTCCTGGAGAATTTCGAAAGCATTAAACACAAAATACGAAATGCACCCGGAAATCGTTTTTTAGAGTTGTATCAGGATAAAAATGATAAAGGCATATTTTTCACCTACAGCTATTGGGAAACTGAAGAAGATTTAGAAAACTATAGACAATCTGAGCTTTTTGATTCAGTTTGGAGTTTTACAAAAAAACTATTCAATGCAAAACCGGAAGCGTGGAGTGTGGACAAAGTTGTTTCTTTAGTTTAAAAATTGTTTCAAGTTTCAGGTTTCAAGTTTCAAGTTTAGCGCTTGACTTAAAAATTGGAACGATTTAACCGCAAAGTACACAAAGATTATATTACAAGGTTTAAAAAAACACAAAGTTCGCAAAGGAAAGCAACTTGAAACATGAAACCTGAAACAAAAAAACAAATTACCGATTAAACGATTAAACAAAAAATAAATGAAATCAATCATTTTACGAGAAATAAAATCCTTTTTTGGATCTCCTATTGGCTATTTAGTCATTGCTGTTTTCTTAATTAGCAACGGACTATTTTTATGGGTATTTGAAGGAGATTATAACATATTGAATACAGGTTATGCCGATTTGACTCCGTTTTTCACTTTAGCGCCGTGGATTCTTATTTTCCTGATTCCAGCAGTTACAATGAGAAGTTTCTCTGACGAAAAAAAACAAGGAACACTGGAATTACTTTTGACAAAACCATTATCAATTTGGGAAATCGTAAACGGAAAATTTTTAGGCTCTCTACTATTGATCGTTTTGGCAATTATTCCAACTTTTATATATGTAAAAGTAATTTCTGGTTTAGGTTCTCCAGAAGGAAACATCGATATGGGAAGCACAATTGGTTCTTATTTCGGATTATTGTTTCTGATTGCAGCTTATTCTGCAATCGGAATTTTTACTTCTACCCTATCAGAAAATCAAATTGTAGCTTTCATAATTGCCGTTTTTCTATGTTTTATCTTTTATTTTGGGTTTGAAGGATTAGCTTCATTGATTCCGGGATCTTCAATTGTTTCGGCATTTGGTATGCAGGATCACTTTAAAAGTATGAGTCGAGGCGTTATTGATACACGTGATGTTATTTATTTTTTGAGCATCACAGTATTATTTCTGTCTTTTACCGTTTATCAATTAAAATCTTTTAAAGCATAATGAAAACATCTACTCAACAAAATATCAAAACGTTAGGTATTACGGTTTTTGTTTTAATCGTTTTAAATGTATTGGGAAGTTTATTTTTCCACCGATTTGATTTAACCAAAGACAAGCGATATACGTTATCTGAAACCTCTTTACAAATTGTAAAACAGGTTAAAAATCCGTTATCGATTAAGATTTATATGCAAGGCGATTTGCCGGCAGATTTTAAGCGTTTGCAACAAGAAACCAGACAATTACTGGAAGAATTTCAGGCTTATAACAGCAATATTGTTTTCGAATTCGTGAATCCGTTAGAAAACGGAGAAGAAAACATGGATGTCGTAAAATCTCTTTACCAAAAAGGGCTTACGCCAATAAACATCACTGTTGACGACAAAGGAAAACAGTCACAGGCAATGGTTTTTCCTTGGGCAGTTGCGGTTTATAACAATAAAGAAGTTAATATTCCTTTGTTGAAAAACATTATGGGAGCTTCTACCACACAAAAAGTAATTGGATCGATTCAGCATTTAGAATATTCGATTGCTGACGCCATTAATAAAATCTCTAAAGACAGACAAAAGAAAGTAGCGATTATAAAAGGAAATGGAGAATTAAACGAAGTTCACATTGCCAAAATGCTGCAGCAAATTCGCGAAAGCTACTACATCGGACCTTTTACATTAGATTCTGTAGCTCAAAATCCAACAGGAACTTTAGACGCTTTAAAGAAATATGACTTAGCAATTATCTCAAAACCAACTGAAACTTTTTCTGATGAAGAAAAGCAGGTTTTAGATCAGTTTATCATGAATGGAGGAAAAACATTATGGTTAATTGATCAGGTTGCAGCTGATATGGACAGTTTGTACAATCAATCTGGAGCGACTTTGGCTTATCCGAGAGATTTGAATTTAAATGATATGTTCTTTAAATACGGATTCAGAATTAATCCTGATTTGGTAAAAGACGAACAAGGAAGTCCAATAAAACTGGCAACTGGAGAACAAGGAAGTGCAACTCAGTATCAGGATTTTGTTTGGAAATTTGCTCCTGTTGTTATACCAATCAGTAATAATCCGATAGTGAAAAATTTAGGCCAAATTAAATTTGATTTTGTCAGCCCGATTGATACTTTAAAAAACGGAATCAAGAAAACCGTGTTATTGCAATCTTCTCAATATTCTAAAACTATTGGATCACCTGTTGAAATAAATTTAAATATAGTAACCGAGAAAACTTCTCCGCAGGATTATATAAACAAAGGAAATATTCCACTTTCTGTTTTATTAGAAGGTTCTTTCCATTCGGCTTTTGAGAATCGCGTTTTACCTTTCAAGGAAGATTCATTTTTGACAAAAGGAAAACCAAATAAAATGATTGTAATTGCCGATGGTGATCTGGCCAGAAATCAATTAGACAAAAACATGATGCCAGTAGAATTAGGTTACGATCAACGTACCGGAAATCTATATGACAACAAAGATTTTATGATGAATTGTATCAATTATTTGTTGGATGATACGGGACTTATTAACATTAGAAGTAAAGATGTAAGCTTACCATTATTAGACAAAGAGAAGGTTTACGAAAATTATACGATGACGCAATTCATAACTATCGGACTTCCAATTCTAATTTTATTGGTTTTTGGAATAGTATTTACTTACTTGCGAAAAAGAAAATACAGCAAATAGATGTTAATAAAAAAATTGCGAAACTAAGATTGTTTACGATATATTTGTAAAACCTATCTTAGTTGAAGAAATACTAAGAAAAAGTGCAAAAAAATAAAACAAAAGAGATGAAATTTATAGTATCGAGTTCGTACTTATTAAAACAATTACAAGTTTTAGGTAGTGTAATCAACAGTAATAATACGTTGCCTATTTTAGATAACTTTTTATTTGAATTAGACAATGATGCGTTGACAGTTTCGGCTTCAGATCTTGAAACTACCATGTCGGCTACATTATCAATCGATTCTAAAAGTAAAGGAAGCGTTGCTGTGCCAGCTAAACTTTTGCTTGAAATTTTGAAAACGTTTCCAGAACAGCCTTTAACTTTTACAGTTGAGGATAACAATACAGTTGAAATTAGTTCAAACTCAGGGAAATATGCATTAGCGTATGCTGCGGGAGAAGAATTTCCAAAAGCGGTTAATCTTGAAGATCCGTCTGTAACGCTTGTTCCTGCTGATGTTTTGGCAACTGCTGTAAGCAAAACTATTTTCGCTGCCGGAAACGACGATTTACGTCCGGTAATGTCAGGTGTTTTCTTCCAGTTCTCACCAGAAGGATTGACTTTTGTGGCAACAGATGCTCATAAACTAGTAAAATATGCCCGTACAGATGTAAAAGCATCTCAGGTTGCAGATTTTATTATGCCAAAGAAACCTTTGAATATCTTAAAAAGTATCTTA
The DNA here is from genome assembly GCF_020991455.1 of Flavobacterium sp. JAS. Taxonomy (GTDB): domain Bacteria; phylum Bacteroidota; class Bacteroidia; order Flavobacteriales; family Flavobacteriaceae; genus Flavobacterium. The sequence goes on along the minus strand of NZ_JAJMOX010000022.1, from coordinate 16,351 downwards.
GGATCTTCTGATGCTGAAGTAAAAATTGAATACAACGATTCGAATGCGACTTTCTCATTCGATAATTATATTTTAATGTGTCGTTTAATTGATGGAAAATACCCAAATTATGAAGCGGTAATTCCAAAAGAAAATCCAAACAAATTAATGATTGACCGTTCTTTATTTTTAAGTTCAGTTAAACGTGTTGCGATTTTCTCCAACAAAACTACACACCAAATTCGTTTGAAAATCGCCGGAGCAGAATTAAATGTTTCTGCAGAAGATATTGACTACTCAAACAAAGCAGAAGAAAGATTGACTTGTGATTATCAAGGAGATGATCTTCAAATTGGTTTCAACTCTCGTTTTTTAACTGAAATGTTGACCAATTTACAATCAGATATGATTATGTTAGAGATGTCATTGCCTAACAGAGCAGGGATTCTTACGCCTGTAGATGGTTTAGAAGAAGGTGAAACAGTAACAATGTTGGTAATGCCCGTAATGTTAAATAGTTAACATCAAAAGTTATTTTTGTTACAGGGATTTTTTTTAGTTTCAAATTAAAGACATATCATTGTAAAAAAAAATATCGCTATTAACCAACCATTTTTTATACCTAGAAACCGCAACTCCGATAAAGAGTTGCGGTTTTTTATTTTGAGTCAATTTTTGTTTCAAGTTTCAAGTTTCAAGTTTCAAGTTTCAAGTTGAAATGCGATTGTGGTTTGTGTAGATTTAACCGCAAAGTTCGCAAAGCTTTGTGTTATTAAGCTTTGCGAACTTTGCGTTTGTAAACACAATCTGAATATAAAAATCTTTGCGAGCTTTGCGGTAAAAAAGCACAATACAGACAAACCTGAAACAAATAAAAACTTGAAACATTTTCTTTAACTTTGTAATATGAAAATAGAAATTTGGTCGGACATCATGTGTCCGTTTTGTTATATCGGAAAAAGACAACTGGAAACAGCTTTAGCTGAGTTTCCAAATGGAGAATTTGAAATTGAGTGGAAAAGTTTTCAACTCGATCCAACTATTACACCACAATCAGAAAAAGACGTTTATACGTTTCTTGCTGAACGAAAAGGTATTTCGGTTGATCAATCAATAGAAATGCATAAAGGTGTTGTAGAACGCGCAAAAAGCGTCGGTTTGGATTATCATTTTGACAAAGCGATTATCTCGAATTCTTTAACAGCACATCGCATTATACATTTGGCTAAGTCAAAAAAACTTGGCGACGAAATGGAAGAGATTTTCTTCAAAGCCTATTTTACTGATGGAAAAGATTTAAATGACACGCAAACTTTAATAGAATTAGGCGTTCAGGCAGGTTTAGATTCAAAAGAAGTACAAGAAGTTGTAGAGAATGAAAATCTTTATTTAAACGACGTTCATGCTGACATACACGAAGCAAATCAAATTGGAGTGCAAGGAGTTCCGTTTTTTGTTTTTGATCGAAAATATGCGGTTTCCGGAGCTCAGCCAGTTGAGGCTTTTGTGAATACGATTAAGGAAATGCAGAAGTAGCTTTAGATGTAAGAAGCAAGATTCGAAGAAGCAAGAAGCAAGATTTTAGATTTTGATCTGGATTGTCACTCTGAGTGAAGTCGAAGAGTGCAAAGTAATCACAAAGTAAAAATCTAAAATCTTGCTTCTTGCTTCTTTCCTCTTCAATCTAAAATCTACGCTCTAAAATCATATAACTCCCATTTTCTGCATCAAGAAGGTTGCGCTTTTATTTTGGCAGATTCCTTTTCTAAGTTTATAATCAAAATGGAGTTCGTTGTCTTTAATTTCGACTTCAAAACATTGATTGGTTAAAATCTCCGGATATTCATTTGTTGTTAAACACACTTCTATGTCGTGCGTTGCGATAGCTCCAACAGCTTTTTTAGCAATGATTTTTTTGACTACTTCGATTGTTCCATTACGTTTGTCGTCAGAGTTTGTTCCTCTTAAAATTTCGTCTAATAAAACAAAAGCGGGCTGATCCTCCAACGCGTCCATAATTTGTTTTAAACGCTTAATTTCGGCGAAGAAATAGGATTCACTATCCGCCAAAGAATCAGATAATCGCATTGAAACCAAAACTGGAAGTGGATGAATATTAGCCTTTGAAGCACAAATAACTGAGCCTACTCCACCTAAAACCATATTGATTCCTAAGCTTCTTAAAAAAGTACTTTTTCCGGACATGTTTGAACCCGTTAAAATCATGAATGATTCCGGATAAAAATGAGTATCATTCCCTACTCTAGTCGCTGGATTCAGTAACGGATGGCTCAAATTTGAAAACCCAATTTTATACTCCGAATTAATCTCAGGAAAAACAAAATCTGGATTATTATAGGCTAAATTTGCGAAACTATTTAAAGCTTCAAATTCTCCTATTATATCTATCCATTTTTCTAGTTCGGTCGAATAATTATCTTTCCATTTTAAAAGTGCTTTTAAAACATGAAGATTAAACAAGAATGTTCCGTTAAAGACTATTGCAGTAACAAAATTGTTAATGGTATCCATTCTTGAAAACAACTCAGAAAGGTCTTTTAAATGTTTACTTGCTGTTGCGTTTCTAAAAATAAGCTGTTGCTGTAGATCAATTAACTTCTTAGATTGAAACGTTTCGGTTTCAATTTTCTGAACTAATAAACTATATTGCTTAATGATTTTATCTACATTGTCTGCCTTAGCAATTTCAGATTGAATTCGTTTAAACGATTGCCCCAACACGATCATATTGGCTATAAAAATATAAGTTACATAAGACAATAGAATCGTTTTTGAAGTAACAAAATAAGCAATTAAAAAACCGAAGAATAATGTTGGAAGAATAATTGAAGCCGCAACTAAAACTTTAGGTAATGTATTATTTTTAAATGAATTCCAATGAATTAAAGAATCATACGAATTTTTAGAATCATTACTAATCATCGCTAGAGCCAGGAAATCCTGACGCCAGTCGATTTTAGTTTTTAACTCGTTTATTGCTTCCTGATTTTCTAAAATTGTTTCATTAGGCAACAACGTCAACAATTGATTTGCTAATATTTTTTTTCCGATAAAAGTGGCTGTTCTGTTTATATTCTGGAACAAGGAATGATCTCCAAAAATATCTAAATCGTAAGCATACGGATGGTGAAAATCATTGAATTCTATGCCGTTTTCAAAAGGGATTTTTTCTCTTTTTAAATACGTAATTTCCTTTTGATTGATTTTTAAAATGGCGGTCGTGAGTTCTTTTTGAAAAGACAATTTAGAATGAATTCTCATCAAAAAAATAAAACCAATAAAAGACAGAAAAGCAAAAACTACGTAAAGAATTTCATTTGTTTTTAAGTAGTAAAACAGTAAAAACAAACAAAGAAAAACGCTTAAAAGACGTAGAATACTTATGCTGTTGTATCTTTTATTGATTTTATTAAAAAGTGTGGTATAGTGTTCGACTTTATTTTGATATGCTTCCATTTTTAAAATTTAATGAAATACAAATATAGGTTTTACACTTACAAATTTATCATCAACGATACTAGATTTTAGGTTTCGTGCATTACTAAAACAGGTATAGAAACTTCTTTGGTAATTTTCTTTGAAAAACTAGATTCAAAAATACTCTCAAAGAAAGATCTTTTATGTGTTATAGTGGTCAGAACATCAATGTCTTTATAAAGTATAAAATCAAGAATAGTTTCTTTGACTTCATCACTTGGTAATACCAGAAACTCGACATTATCATTTGCAAATTCTTTTTCCCATTCTTTAATCGTTGCATCTGAAACATCTGAATTTGAAGTTCTAACGTATAAGCTTTTTATTTTTGCATTTGTTTTTCTTGCAATTGCCAATACTTTTCTTAGTTCTTCCTTATCTTTTTCGCGGTAACGGGTTGTAAAAGCAATTGTTTTAATTTTCTTGAATTTTGCGTCTGCCGGAATGCATAAAACCGGCACCTTAACTTCTGAAATTACAGAACTTGTGTTTGATCCAAGAAAGAATTTTGTCCAGTCTGAAACCCCTGAAGTTCCCATTATAACGAAATCGATCTTATCTTCTTCGACTGCATTTTTTAGATTAAAAATCAAATCACCATCCATTAAACGGTGTTTTATTACAATATCATCTAATTTTCGGTCGGCAGCAATGGCTCTAAGTTTTGGAATTTCATCCTTAAACATTTCAAATTTTGCCAATTCGATCGAGCTATATATTGAAGCATAGTTTTCAGGAAAAAACTGACTGTCATAAACAGGAATCTCAAAAGTATGCAACAAAACAAGTTCTGCATTAACGATTTTAGCAAATTCTAAAGCATGAACAAAAGCATTTGTTGCTGCTTCAGAAAAATCTGTTGGAAATAATATCTTTTTCATTTTATTTGAGATTAGAGGTTTGTTTACTCAAATTTAATCATTCTAAAAACAAAACAACCTGATAATTATCAGTATTTTAACAATTAATAATTTCTTAAAATACAAATTTCAGATTGGTAAAATTCTCATTTTCAGATTCAGTTCAGGTTGTTATCTTTATGGCTTTTTTATACCTTTGCAAAATGATAAATCAAGATTCTATAGTTGCATTGGCTACTCCGTCCGGAGCTGGAGCTATTGCTATCATTCGTATTTCAGGTTCTAACGCTATTACTATCGGAAATTCGGTTTTTAAATCCATCAAAGACAAAGATTTAACCAAGCAAAAAACTCATACTTTGCATTTGGGTCATATTGTTGATGATGCAAAAACACTTGATGAAGTTTTAGTTTCGGTTTTTAAAGGACCAAATTCTTATACGGGCGAAAATACGATCGAAATTTCTTGTCACGGATCTACATATATTCAGCAGCAAATTATTCAGTTATTATTGAGAAAAGGCTGTCGAATGGCTGATGCAGGTGAATTTACGCTTAGAGCTTTCCTGAACGGAAAACTGGATTTATCGCAGGCAGAAGCTGTTGCCGACTTAATCTCGTCAGATAATGAAGCTTCACACCAAATTGCCATGCAGCAAATGCGTGGTGGTTTTAGTAATGAAATTGCAAAACTACGCGAAGAACTTTTAAATTTTGCTTCGTTAATTGAACTTGAGTTGGATTTTGCGGAAGAAGATGTAGAATTTGCCGACAGAACTCAATTTCACGAATTATTAAACAGAATTGAGTTTGTTTTAAAACGTTTAATCGATTCATTTGCCGTTGGAAATGTTATCAAAAACGGAATTCCTGTTGCTATTGTCGGAGAACCAAACGTTGGAAAATCAACATTACTAAATGCTTTATTAAACGAAGAACGTGCTATTGTTTCTGACATTGCCGGAACGACTCGTGATACTATCGAAGATGAATTGGTGATTGGCGGAATTGGTTTCAGATTTATTGACACGGCCGGAATCCGTGAAACTAAAGATGTTGTAGAAAGTATCGGAATCAAAAAAACTTTCGAAAAAATTGATCAGGCTCAGGTTGTGATTTATTTATTTGATGGTTTAAAATTTCAGGTTTCAAGTTCCGAGTTTGTTTCTGAAATTGAACAAATCAAAAACAAATATCCATTAAAACCTTTGGTGATTGTAGTAAATAAAAAAGATATATTGTCTACTGACGAAGTTTCAAACATCACAACGAAGCTTGAAAATTTAAATGCAAAACTTTTATTGATTTCTGCCAAAGAGAAAATTGGTGTTGATGAATTAAAGAATGAATTACTTTCTTTTGTAAATACCGGTGCTCTTCGTAACAATGAAACAATTGTTACCAATACAAGACATTACGACTCTTTACTTAAAGCTTTAGATGAAATTCAAAAAGTAAAATATGGTCTTGAAACAAATCTTTCAAGTGACTTAATTGCACTAGATATTCGCGAGGCTTTGTATCAATTTGGGTTGATTACAGGTCAGGTCTCTAACGATGAATTGTTGGGGAATATCTTTGCTAATTTTTGCATCGGAAAATAAGACGGTAAAACAATACAAAACACACTACTAAATAAAACGTTAAAATGCTATAAATAAACATTATAGCATTTTTTTATACCCTTTTCTTTTTTGGAGGGAATATCATTTTTTGCATATTTTTGTACCTTCATTGTACCTCAAAATCAGTTTATTACAAACGAAATGAAAATTGGACAAATTATGGGGCTTAAGTTGACTTAAATATACTTAAGTATCCTTATTTAGAAAAAATTGGGGGCAAATTACCAAAAAGATGAGCTCAAATATACAAGTTACAAGAATCTGCCAGTTTTGCGAAAAGGAATTTACTGCAAAAACAACAAAGACAAAGTTTTGTTCTTTAACCTGCGGCAGTAAAGCTTACAAAAAAAGGACAAGACAGCAAAAAATTGCGACTAGCAATCTTGAAACAATAACTATTAAAAGCAAACCAATTCTTGAACTTAAAGACAAAGAATTTTTAACTGTCAAAGAGGTTTCTTTGCTTCTGGGTTTTTCCACAATGACTATATACCGTTTAATAAATGAAAATAAAATTGCAGCATATAATTTCTCGCAAAGAATGACCGTAATCAAAAGATCAGAAATTGATGCACTATTTCAGTTAATTGAATCGAATTGTGAAATAATAATACGTCCTAAAGAAAAGAAAATAAATGCTGAGATAGCAGATTGTTATACCATTACAGAGATTCAGCAAAAGTTTAATATTTCAAATGGAGCGCTGTATAACATTATCAAGCGAAATAACATCCACAAATTTACCAAAGGAAAATTTACTTATGTAGCCAAGGCTGATATTGAAACAATATTTAAAAAGTAATTATCATGGCACAAAAAATTAATATAACACTTAGAAAAAAGCCTATTTCTAAAGGCTTGCAAAGTTTATACCTGGATTTTTATCCTCCGGTAAAGCACGTGCACACCAAACAACTTACCAGACGTGAATTTTTAAAACTCTACTTGCATGAAAAACCAAAAAATGCGGTTGAAAAAATATCGAATGAAGAGACATTAAGAATTGCCGAACTCATAAAAATAAGAAGACAAACCGAGTATAATAAGGATAATATTTATAGTGAATTTGAAAAAGAACAGCTCTTGCTGCAAGAGATCGCTGCAGAATCTTTTCTTGACTACTTTAAAAACGAGGCAGAGAAAAGAAATGGTAATAATTATCAGATATGGATTATTTCAATTGGATATTTTTCAGATTTCATAAATCATAATGATATAGAGTTTTCTAAAATTACGGTCCAATTAATTGAAGAATTTCGACTGTATTTGCTAAGAGCCCAAAGTAAAAGAAATCATGGAAAAAAATTATCTAATAATTCTGCCCTTAGTTATTTCAATAAAGTCAAAGCAACACTCAAAAAAGCATATCAAGAAGGGAAATTAAGATCCGATATTAATGCAGCAATTCCGGGTATCTCAGAGAAAGAGTCACAAAAAAACTTTCTAACTATAGAAGAAGCCAGAAAGCTCTTTAATACCCAGTGCAATAATCCAATAGTAAAATCGGTAAGTTTATTTTCAATCTTAACTGGACTCAGATATTCCGATATATCAAAACTGCAATGGTCAGAAATACAATTTATTGAAGGGGACGGTTTCTATATACGCTTTAAGCAAAAAAAGACAAATGGCCAGGAAACACTGCCAATACCCCAACAGGCGTATGAGCTTCTTGGAGAACCCGGGCAGGGAACTCAACTTGTATTTAAAGATTTGAAGAAATGGGACTTCGATCGTACGATTCCGCTTTGGATCAAAAAGGCTGGTATCTCCAAGCACATTACTTTTCATTGCTTTAGACATACCTATGCAACACTACAGTTATATTCGGGCACTGATATCTATACATTATCAAAAATGCTTGGTCATAAAAATATCCAGACTACCCAGGTGTATACCAAAATAGTGGACGAAAGAAAAAGAGAAGCTTCGGAGAGAATAAGTCTCTATTAAGAGCTTTAATTTAAAAACACTCTTTTTATCTGAAAAGTGTAATGGTATCAGCTAAATTTTCTTTGTCAATGAAAGCTCTTATGTATTCCTGTACTTCATTATTGGTTTCTGATGGAGTTTCAAAAGAATTGATATGATAATCATCATCCTGATCCAGAATATGAATAATTTCGGTGTAGCCCTTTGAGATCAGACTACCTTTTAATTTAATGATATTCAACTGCTGTTTAGCATCTAATTCCTTGCGAACTTTTAGTTTTATAGCTTTATCCATAGTAAATATTTTAAATTATAAAAGATTAATTATCTAACCAAAGATAAAAATTAATTGATTTTTATTCTGTTAAAAGAGAACACTGATATCTCAAATTATTAACAATCGCACAAACAAAAAAATTAGGGTTTTAATCTGGAATGATGATTAAGTTTTACTTCTTTTGCTATTTCAAGACTTGTCTTTACCCTACCTGATTTTATCCATTCCTGAAGCTCTGATTTATAAAAATATAATTGTTTACCTTGTTTATTAACTGGTATTTCTCTGCGGCAGACCTTGCTGTAAATTGTAGAAACAGAAAGATTAAGCATTTTAGAGGCTGCCGAAATAGTCATAAGTTCTTCTTTCTGAACAGATTCATTCGATAATTGCTCCAAATATTTTTCTATGTTGTCCAGTTTTTCGTACAAGTGGGATACTGCCTCTGGCAACTGGTCGAATGTAAAATGTCTCATAATTCAAAATATTAATTGTTATTTGACTTTGATTTTAGTCTACAAAATAAACCTTGCTCCCTTGAGTCTTCTTGAATGAGGGCTCATATTTAATATAACCGTAATCACTTAATTCCTGAATACATTTATGATAGGTATAAAGTGAAGAAATTTTGGCAATTGGAGTGAGGTCACGTCTAAATACCTGTATGGGATTAATAAAACCCTTATCTCTTCGGTAATACAGTAATGCCGCATACATTGCAATATGCGTTGTACTGATCCGAAAATCATTCTCAATGGCTAAAAAGAAATCTGATAAGGGTTTTAGATCATTCATAACATTTAGATAGAGTTTGTCTGCTTTTTTTTATTCTTATTTTTTTTAGTTTCCGATTCAGAAGATTCCGAATCCGAATCCTGTTTTTGCTTCACATCTTTCTGAACAGACTTCCCTTCAGACTGGGTTTGTTTCTCATCTTTGCTCTCGCGGGTATTGATTCTTTGCATGCTTCCATCATAAACATTAACTGTTTTAAAATGCGGATTTGCTTCAACAAACTGTTTTCTTTCCTCACCTCCGATGACAAACGTAACGGATTGAATATTTCCCTTTTTGAGTGAGTTCATAAGATCTTCTTTGTACTTTGGAGTCTCCAGTTCCTTGATGGAGTGCTTTGCAAGGCTTGCTTCAAGATCATACCCATAATTCTGATGATAATGGTTGAGTTTGAAATTTCCTCGTTCGTCGGCTTCTTTGAAGTCGAATTTCAGCCAAGAATTGTACACTTCTCCCTCTTTATTTTTCAGGTCCTTATTAACTGCCCTACCTTCCATTAAATTATAAGCTTCTTTGGCTGTTATATTATTATCTCTGTTAATATAAAACGTCTGCGAAAATTCAACTGGTTGGCCTTCTTTTTGAATATCCATATCATAGGAATTGAAAAAATACATATCACTCTGCTCTGACTTTTTGAAGTTTAATGAGGTTAAAACAGTATCGGTCCCATATTTTGCTTCATGGTCCAATTTAAACTCAGGATTTCCTTTTTGGATATTCTCTACGAGTACATTTTCTAATGCATCACCAAATCCTGTGTATTTTAGCTGATCTTTCAAGTATTCTACATTTTTCTCGTTCATGATCTTTAATTTTAAATTAGTATTTGATTATATGTTTGACAGTATTTCCAAACGAGTCAGGTCACTGTTTTTAATATTTAGTTCAAGATGCCTGCCTCCGTTTTTCTCGATTAACTGAAGTGTAAAAAGTTTTTTCTCCGGAATCGTAAATTTGGGTATCGCAAAAACAAGAGATAACTGCGAATGATCCGAGATTTTAGAAATATCAGAAGTTGCAAAAAGCGGCAGTATTTCCAATTCCTGAGAAGCGGTACGTTTTGATTTTTTTTGATCCCTGATAAAAAAACGCAGCTGGTCTACATCATAATTAATCCGTGAATTATTTCCCAGCAGTACTCTGAAATACATTACATCCTGATGTATGAATATCCCGTTTACCCTGATCTGTATAGAAAATTTGCTTGTACTGAGTCCAGACACTTTTTTCCTCTTTGACAAAGCCAAGTGGGCATACTGCTCAATTTCTTTCTGATTTTCATTCTCTCCAGAAAAAAGCACATCTTTGTCAAAATTGGATATTAATCCTGCTGTTAAACTTAAAGTGGGACACAACTCATCGAAATTCACAACGTAGCCATACAGCTTTCCATCAGCAGTTACAACCGTCAAATTGGTCTGCGCAAAATTTTGTCTGCCTGCCTTTAATAACAAGATATTCTCTACTCCCTTTGCTTTTTGAACCAAAATATCCCCACTGCCTCTGTCTACACTTTTGACTGCGTATGGAAATACAATACTAGTGGTTTTAGAATAACTCAGCTGCACATTATTATCTTTAATACTTTGGTTTTCCTGAGCAAATCCTGCAATAGTAATGATCAAAATTCCAATGTTTAACCATGATTTAATCTTTTTCATCTTTCAAATATTTAAGCGTTATTTGGAGTTTTTTTCCTTCTCATCGTATAGCAGCACCTGATAGCCAGCTTTTACCACTACTTTTATTAATTTTACTTTTTTACTCAGCAGGGTTTTGGCTGCTTCGACGCCCATTGTTGCCGCCTGTGCTCCCCATGAATCATTCAATCCTTCAATACCGATACTCTGCATGGAACGATCAGCCGAGGCTTTTGCAACATCTCTGTTTATAGTTCCAGGGATATAAATACCGCTAATGCCATCTATATCATAAACAGAGAGTTCAACTGGAAAAATCGAGCTCTTAAATTTTATTGTGCTGATCTTAACTTCCAGCCTCTCTCCTTTTAGGGAGGCGGTTCCAAAAACAAAACTGTTTCGCGGAATTAGGATTCCATTAATAAAAACATCGCTGGATAATCTGAGCTTTACTATGGAACCGTTTACAATAGACTGCGTTTCATGAATTACAGCTTCGAGCGCATTCTGGACCTGATCACTTACCTCAGTTTCATCCAAAGAATAAAAAGAATTGGATTTTACTTTGTCAGGCTGATTTATACCTGTCCCCTGCAGTGTGCTAATATGTTCTGCCTCCACTTTTTTATTGACAGCAAACACTTTTCCCTTTTGACTTTTGGAGGTTTGTCTTAATCTTTCCTGCACACGCTCGGGATGCTGAATATCTAAAATATTCTCCAGCATTCCACCCAGCTGCTTGAGTTCAGGATCCGGCTCTGAAGGTGTATTCATAGCGGACATCATATGTTCTAAGCTTTTCAACTCTTCTGATGCAGTGCCGGTAGAATTTTTATATTCAAATTCGCTCATATCCTGATCATTGTCTATGGATTTTGGAGGTTCAGCAATTGCCTTTTGAAGCGCTTCTAATTTTTGATACATTTTCTGTTCAGTCTCACCTCTTAGAGAACTTGTATTTAAAGCCGTTTTTCCTTTTCTAAACATTACAGGATCTCTTTCCAATTCGTTTGAAACCAACAGAGAATCATGAGAGAATCCAGCAACTGAATAATTGGGGTCTTTTTTGATCTGCTCTTCTAATTTTAGAGAATCAATTGCTGCCTGATCATAATAGCTCATTTTATCCAGCTCTGAATCTTCCTTAAATTTAGGATCAGGAAGAGCGATATTAAAACCTCTTTTATCCTCTGTAATATTAACAGCTGCTGTACCACGGCCTCCACCTAATGTCCAAAATAACATCGTTAAAAACGGGAGTATTATAATTGGCAGCACAAACAGCATTTTGCGCTGTTTAAGCTCTTTGATTGTTATTGTTTTCTTTTCCATTGGTTTATTTTTTTTAATTCATTTTGTAATAATTTTCAATAAATACCAAGCTGTCCAAAAGACCGGGTCTGTAATTAGTAATACTGTCGTAGATTTTCTTTCCTTCTTTTGATTGTTTAAGACTGTCTAAATAGAACTTAAAGCTGGTAATGTTTTCAAATTCTTGTTTTGATAACACATTTTTATTTTTCATATTCAATGACGGCTTTGTTACAATTAAATGTTTGGAATTAATGCTGATTTCTACATCTCTTTTCTTATCTTCTTTAGTGCAGAAACCACTGTAGACGTTATAAAGACTAATACTTGTGCTAATAAGTATAAATAGGATCAGATAAAAAACAAGACTTTGCTTTGATAAATCCGAAGTCAATACGCTCATTTTTTTTGCCCACTTATCCTGCAGGAGCAGATAATATTTTGGACTTATTCGAATCTCCTTATTTTTTCTAAATAGCCGCATTATTTCCTGTTTTCAACTCCTAAATCTTTGTTCTCAATAGTATTCCAGCGTTCTATCAAAAAACCATGAGGGTTATTATCGCTTCTGGATACATTTCTGAGTGTTCCTTCTGTAATTAGGTTTCGATTTAAAATACTGGTAGTCCTTATGATATTCTGCTTTGCATAACATTTAAAATGATACGGATACTCATTAGTATCGATATTAATGCTGTCAATTAAAACGGTCTGGCTGATGTTCCCGGATATAATACCGGAATAATAGCCATTCTCCTTTAGATCATCATACACTCTTTTCGCCGAGTCGTCTGCCAAATAAAGAGCCTTGGTTATATTGGTCTTAATAACTTTGTCATCAGGATCGAGCGTAAAGAAAAATTGGTGAAATGTTTTTACATGATCTCTTGCCTCAACAGGCACATTATCTTTTCGATCTGAGGAATAGGCCTCCAATGCTTTACCATTTACCAAAATGTAAACCCTGTCCTGCATTACCGTGAATGCTGTAAAACTTTTGTAAAGCGTATAACAGCAGATAATAATACAACCGACAATCACAAGCAATGTAAATCCCCTGACATAGCGGAATGCTGTATCAATATTTTTCATCTTGGTAAACATGATTAAATAGTTTTTTAAAGATTATTTAGAATTCCCTTTAAGTCTGTCATTCATGTAGTTCTCTTTATCTTTGAAGTATGGAGAACTGCTTGCTGATGAAGACATACTTTGATAGATTCTGCCTGCAGCATTTCCCATAGCATCCAATACCATTGTTCCTCCTTCTGATGTTCTTGTAATTACAGAAGACGCAGAGCTGCCAAAAATGCTGGTCACCTTCTGGCCAAGGGCTCCACCACCGCCGGCATGTACAATATAGTTTGCCACAGATGGTACTGTAAAATACCCCACAATACCGATGATCATAAAAATAAGGTATCCCATATCGGTCCTACTGAAAAAAGTATCTCCGGAGGTATTGATCTGCGAGATATCCAGTTTGAGCATCTGCTCCTGAATTTTACCTATGATACTGCCAAAGATATTAGCTACAGGAAGCCAGAGATAAATATTGATGTATCTGGCCAGCCATACAGTTAAAGTATGTTGAAAACCGTCAAAAACTGCAATTCCAAATACAAGAGGTCCCAATATTGAGAGCACTACCAATTGAAAAGTCCTAAGCGTATCAATACACAATGAAGAGGCCTCGAAAAGAATTCTCAGAACTTCGCTCACCCATTCCTTGACAGAATTTCTAAAACTATACGAAGCCTTCTCCATTGCAAATTTGACATCATTCCCTATTTCTTCCAGCATACCTTCTTTTCCGGGATCCGAATCACTATGTGTATACTTGTACCACTTATCCCTGTCACCTGTTCCCAAAACACCAACATACATCTTCCATGGGTCGCTTTCTTTTACTGCTTTTTCTTTCTCCTTTAAAAGAACTTCGATAGCTTTATTTGATCCTTCTACCATAGCCCCTGTAGCTGTAACGGTTGGTTTCATAACCCCATTGATCAAATAAAGAACTGATGGAAAAATCATAACACAGAAGCCAATCACAAAGGGTCGGAAAAGCGGATAAAAATCAATAGGCTCCGCATTAGCAATATGACGCCAGACCCTTGAGGCTATATACCAAATCGTTGCAAATCCGGCTATACCCTGGCCTACTCCAATCAGGTTAGTGCACAAAGGCATCATCTCATCATAAAGCTGTTCCAGCACACTATGCAAACTGCCAATCTCACCTCCGATTCCCTGCGCTTGTCCTAAAAAAGGCATAATTGATCCCAGGACTACAAAAACAGTCCTCTTACTTAGATTTAGCATATTGAGATGAATTAGTTGTTTAATTGATAATTATTACGCAGTGCAGTTACATCATTTTTCTCCTTAGCACGCTGCAACGCCAGAACATTGGAAGAAGAATTAAAAGCCTTAAGAAACAGTACTTTCTCCTGCATATCGAGGTATATTTTATCAATAGCTTCCAATCTTTCATCGTCCGACATTCTTAGTTTGTCAGCTGTAACTATTGTAGTGAGCTCATCAATATTTCTAAGACTTTGCCTTGACAAGTTGGAATATATTCTTTCAAAGTAGTTAATTTCCTGGACTGTAAAACTGCTGTTTGTATTAAAGCGGCCAAGAGCAATTTTACTTTCCTTCATAAGAAGCAGTTGATAATTTACAATATCTCCGACTCTTTTATAATTTTTAACCACTGGACTTACCTGCATCAGCGCATCGAGAAAAGTTTTGTGAAGAGAAAAATTTCCTTCGGACAGATCTTTTACTGCTTTATACCCGCCATTTAAAATATCATAGCCTTTTTTCATATCACTGAGAATCTTCTTAAACTGAGAGAGCTTTTCGATATTCAAAATCAACTGCTGGATTTCCTGAGACTGCGCTCGGGTTTTAAAAGGGACGCATAACAGCAAGAACAAAACAAAAATTAATACTAACTTTTTCATGATTTATTTCATTATAAGCCAAGTAACATCTGGCTTTGTTTGACATCATTTTTATCTTTGGCCTTCGACAATGACAATACTTTTATCTCTTGGCTAAAATTTTCACAGAAAGAATAATCCTCCATCATTGTTTTATACAAAATATCAATGCGCTCTAGCCTCTGATCATCTGTCATTTCAAGTTTGGTATCAGTTCCAATTATAAAAAGCTGGTCAAGGGTTTCATTACAGTTCTCAATCAAATGCTCAAAAGTTTTCTCTATATAATCCAGCTCATCTCCATGAAATAAGTCACCCTGTCCAAGAAGCTCTAAAGTCTTTTTATGAACTTTTAAAATTTTGATTTGCAAAGAAATTATCTCCGCGACTTTCACATAATTCTTTACTTTTGGATTCACTTTCTTTAGTGAACTAAAATAATCTCCATGCAGGTTGACCTCGCCTTTCTTTACATCTCCTATAAAATTCAGCCCGTTTTTAACAACAGTATACCCTTTTTTAGCATAACCAATATAAGTCTGCAATGCGGCTATCTGCAGCAATAGCATCTTTCTCTGCTTGGCCTGAGCCTGAATTTCCCCAGAACATAACCCCATAATGCAGAGTACCAGTAGTATCTTTTTCATGTTTTTTCTGTTGGTTTACGGAATTCCGTAAAATTGTTTGACTTTTTGTGCATCATTGACGGTTTTGGCTCTCTGCAGGCTCAGAAGAACATTCTGCTTATTAAAAATTTTGAGATCATCGTAATTGGCATCTATCTCATCGGCTGCATTATTAATAATTTCCAGTCTTTTAAGATCACTCATTTGGGTTGTAAAAGATTCAAGGATGGAGAATATCTGATCAATATTTTTCATGCTCTCCTCCAGAATTCCAGCGTAAACCTTTTCCATATACTCCAGCTCAGAAGCATTAAAATGGCTGTCCTGTTTAAACAAGTTCCAGGCTCTTTCATATTCTTGAATCAATTTTGTTTGCTTGGCTGTAATTTCTTTTATTCGTTGATAATAGGTAATGATAGATTTTACTTTCTGAAGTTCATCATAGTAGCCTTTATAGAGGTCTTTCTGTTTTTTTGTCCAATTTGAGATCTCATCAAGCTTTAATTTAGAGAGTGTATTCTCTACCTGTTTCTGTGCATTCTGCAGCCAGATGGTTTTATTCTGCAACCTCTGGATTCCAAGATCAATGGCTTTTATTACCTTTTTCGTAACGGCTTTTACTATCTCGAGTATTGGAATTGCAGCAGTAGTTTCGGCTGGTCTGGCAGGTGTGCTCGCCAATAAAAAGCAAAGCACGCAAGTGATCAATTTCATTTTCGTTTTCATTCTTCCTTGTCATTTAAATTGCATTTCTCATATCAAACGCCATAGCTGCGATCCCTTTTTTAATATCTCCGTCATACTTTTTGGCATACGCATTCACTTTTACTTTTTCGCTCTCTTCAGTCGTATAC
>NZ_JAJMOX010000021.1 GCF_020991455.1 Flavobacterium sp. JAS | reverse complement strand
GCTTATTGGTTAAATCAATTTGAAGGAGAATTACCTGTTTTGGATCTTCCGAGTTTTAAGACACGTCCTTTGGTTCAGACCTATAATGGGGCTAATATCAGTCATCATTTTCCGAAAACATTTTTAGAGGAATTAAAAGCATTCTCAAAAGCGCAGGATGTTACCTTGTTTATGACACTTATGGCGGGAATCAATACTTTATTGCATAAGTATTCAGGTCAGAATGACATTATAGTTGGAACACCAATAGCGGGTAGGGAACATCCTGATTTAGAGAATCAATTGGGATTATATTTAAATACACTTGCTATCCGCACGAGATTTGAGCAAGGAGGCAGTTTTTTAGATTTGGTATCTGCTCAGAAAAATACCCTTTTAGGAGCTTATGAACATCAGAGTTATCCATTTGATGCCTTGGTAGGCAAGTTAAATCTGCAAAGAGATCCAAGCCGTTCTTCATTATTTGATATTTTGGTTGTTTTACAAAACCAGGGACAATTGAATAATCTAAAAGGCGAAGAACTCAGAGATCTTGAGATGGGACCTTATGAATTTTCTAATGCAACAGCTCAGTTTGATATCAGTTTTACTTTCGTCGAATCAGAGGGATTGAGTTTAATGGTTTCCTATAATACAGACATCTATGAGGAATATCTGATCGAAAGAATGTTTACCCATTTTGAGAATTTACTAACACAATTGCTAAAGCAACCTGAAAATATTATATAAAGGTTAGAAAAACACCAAATAATATTGCTGTTGTTTTTGAAGAAACAAAACAGACGTATCAGGATACTATCCAAAAGAGGAGTTGAAAAACGGGTTAAAATATTGTTTGCCAATATTCTAACCCGTTCGTTTATTGTTGTTTTGTATACTATTTTCCGATGCAGAAATTAGCAATATATTATTTGTAAGGCCTGAGCCATTTTTAGGTACAAATGGGGTACAAATTTTAGCAAAATATCGCAAAAAAATCAGACTACTTTTTTGATGGGAATACAAAATTTTGTTAAAATGTAAAAACAGCCCATTTAAGAAAATATTAACCCAATAATTAAGTCAAAATTATAAGATTTAATTTTAAATATTTTTTTTAGTAAAAATAATTAATTCTTGTTTATTTATATGAAAACAAGTCATAAAAAATGAGATTCATGTCGAAAGTTTTTAATGTTGAACTTCGTTTATATATAATTTAAAGGCTATTTCATTTGTTTCCTTTACTTCAATTCTTAATCTTTCCCAACATGTTTTTAAGAGTGTTGAAGAAGCTTTCTTAACTCTGCTCTTTTTATGTAATTAAAAAAAATATGCGTTTTGCTTGTTATTATAAAAAATATCTTATATTTACAAACCGAACCAAACCAAACCAGACCAAGATACTGTGGAAATAATAGTGTTGAAGAAAAAATCAATATCCGACTTAGTCAAATCGATAATTCTATAAATTTTGCTAAAAATGATCTCATGAAAATAATAACTTTAATTTGGTCTTTACATTTTATTTTAATCTCTTGTGGCAACTCTCTGAGTAAAGTAGAATATGTTTTGAATGAAGCAGGAGATAACAGGGAAGAAATAGAAAAAGTCTTGGCATTTTATAAGGAAAAACAAACCGATAGCTTAAAATATAAAGCGGCCTTATTTCTTGTAGAAAATATGTCCGGTCGTAGTTCTTATCAAAAACTTCCGAGATTTGATGTTTTTTTTGATAGTATTGGTAAATATCCTAACAAAAGTGACTTAGATTATAAGAACCGCATGGACTACTTTAAAAATTGCCAAGATAGTGTCCACAAAATAAATAGTGAGTATTTTACTAAACTAGTTTATGACAGTCAATTGATAAGTTCAAAACACTTTATAAATAATATTGAATTAGCATTTAAAGCTTGGAACAGAATACCTTTGGATAGACGTGCCTCTTTTAATGATTTTTGTAATTATATTTTGCCATACAAAACACGTAACGAACCCATTGAAGAAAATTCTCGTTTAAAATTGTCCCAGCAATATAATTGGGCACTCAAAGAATTACTTGATGGGCGTTCTTTACAATCAGTAGTAGACTCAGTAAAAGCAAATTTCAATTATCATATTAATTTAAAGATTGACGAATTTTATCCTCAGCCGTTAAGTGTTAGCCAAATTGAGAATACCCGATTCGGAATTTGCGATGATGGCTCGAATTATTTAGTTCAGGTGTTTCGATCCCTAGGAATCGTGAGTACTATAGACAAAATTCCACATTGGGGAAACAATAGAAGAGGGCACTCTTGGCTGTATGTTAAGTATGGAAAGGATGAATATGCCACCGACGTTATTTCTCGGAATGATAAACTAAAAGAAATATATAAAAATGAAAGCATACCAAAAGTAATGCGGGAAACTTATTTTTTCAAGAATAACGATACTCTTTATCCCAATCAACAGGATGTCACCGCTGATTATATTAAAACAGTAAACCTTAAAGTAAAAAACTTATTTAACGCACCAAGTAATCAAGCTGTTTTATTTGTTTTTGATAGAGAAAAAGAGTGGCTACCTGTTTGTTCTGGAGAAATTAAGGGTTCAACTTTTTGCTTTATGACTATGGGTTGCAATGTTTTATATATGGCAGCTAGTGTGAAAAACGATAAAATTAGTCCTATAAATTATCCGTTTTTTATAAAAAAAAATGGCGCAATTTCTTTTTATAAGCCGAATACAGATACTATGATTTCTGTCATTTTGACCAGAAAAAATAGTCTTAGTACCCCCAGACTTTATCATAAGCGCAAATGGATAACCGATCTTACGGGAGGTGTCTTTGAAGGCGCTAATAACCCAAATTTTGCTAATCCAACTTTTCTTTACAAAATAGAAAATTTAAATAGCACACAGAGAAAGAACATTAAGTTGAAAACAGATAAAAAATTTCAATATATCCGCTTTTATGCGCAAGATGCTAAAAAATATATAGCCAAACTTATATTTTATGATGAAAATCATCAGCCGCTAAAAGGAGATACATTTATTAAAAACAATGTTGCCAACAGTGAATACGACAAGATTTTTGATCAAACAAACTCCTTGCAATTTGCAGGAGGTTTAGCACATTTCGAAATAGGACTTAAGTTTAAAAAACCGACGAGAGTCTACTCCATTACATTTCAAGCCAGAAATGACAATAATCATATAAATATAGGTGAAACTTATGAATTATTTTATTGGGATAGAGAATGGAAAAGCGCGGGCACTCAAGTAGCAATAGACACCTTATTGAAGTATAAAATTCCAGAAAATGCATTGCTTTGGCTCAAAAACAAAACAGTTGGCAAAGAGGAGCAGGCATTTATTATTGACAAAAACAAAAGACAATATTGGCTTGGATCTGATAATTATAAGTAGTGAAAAAAGACTGTGGAACAAGTCAAATATTTTAAGAATTAACAAAACTTTTAATAAGGTGAAAATTACAAAGAATATTAACCTTAATAAAAAATAACACAAAATTTATTATATAGTGTGTGGTTTATTTCAAGTAACACCTCTCAATTATTAAGATTTTTTTATCAATTATTAACTATTTTCAATTATTAACTTAAAAAAAAAATTATGAAACAATTTTTAACCAAAAATTTGATTTTAACGCTTACTATTTGTCTAATGACTAGCTGTTCAGAAGATAGTACAGTTGAATCTTTACCAGTTAGTATTAAATCTCAACTTAAAATTTCTAAAGTACTAGGTGAAAAAAATGAAGAAAATCAAAAAATAGCCTATGTATTGCTATCGAGTGAAGAAAAATACTCCCTTTGGTCTAATAAGTATGATGAATTACTAAATGATAGAACGCATTTAAAATCTCAAGGAATAATTTTAAATGATGAACAACAAGAATTAATTGAAGAGTTAAAAAATAAAATAACTAAGAAAATTTTCGAAGATAAAGATAGTGATGAAAAAGCTTATTTCAAAAATATCTATACACCAGATTTCCTAAAAAGGGCAAAAAAGGACTTTACTAAGGAACAGTTAGGTATAATTTTCTTTAAATTATCAGCACCTAATTCTAATACTACTTTAAAACAGTTGTCTACATCTCGAATAGCTAATTCTGAAGAAAACTGTGATTGCAATATAGGAGCAATTTTCACATGTCAATGGGGAGCTGACAGATGTAATGAAGCGTCTTGTGAAATTAAATCAAATGCATGTGGTTTTTTAGGGCTGTGGGAGTGTAATGGAATGTGTGCATTCTAATAATCGAGCAAATCAAAATTATTACATCAAATAAAAAAATTAACATGAAATACCTTTTCATATCTATATTGTTGGTGCTTTTAGTAAATTGTAAACTTAAAAAAGATGATTCTTCGGAGCGATTTAAACAATCAAAAATTAAAATAAGTTATACTACTTTTAATTTCGGAAAAATTACTATTGGCGATACGGTTAATTGTACATTCTTTATTAAAAATATATCAGAGGAAAAATTCATCATCGATACTGTCGGAACTAGCTGCGGATGTACAACTACAACTTTTACAAAAGATTCGGTACAAAAAAATGGTTTTGCTAAAATTAATATTCAGTATATCGCAGATAATGTTGGGAAAATCTCAAAATCAATTGTCGCATCTGATAATACCCAGCAAAGCTTTCATACATTTTATTTAAAGGGAAGTGTAGTTAGTCATTAAATGACTTTTAGAATTTATTAGATTTAATCATTCTTTCTAACTTTGATTTCACGTTGAAGTTAGAAAGATTTAAAAAAAAAAATTGTACAATAGTAAACATTTAATTGCAGTTTTTAATTTCATTAAGATGCTCATCCTATGCGCATTATTTCTTTACATTCCAGTAGTTGAAAATTTAGACTTTTACAATTCCACTATAATAGCGAAATTTTTTAGTTTTAATTATTTATTACTTGTTTTATTAGTAATACAATTATTTATTTTTTTAATTAACCAAAAAAGTTTTTGTCTTAGAATAAAAAAATTAGAAATATCTCTTTTTCTTATACTAGCCTTTATAATTATAAATAGATTTTTTATACAAACAGATTACGGTTTTTCCATTCGCTTTTTTGAAATTATTGGCTTATCAATCCTATATTTAATATTAAGAACTTGCAAAATATCATTTCTTATTCTGTTAATTGCAATAATAATTTTATCAGGAATAATCCAGGCCTTTTATGGACTATTACAAATTAAAGGGGCAGCACATGTATATAACTTTAATTTTATTATAACGGGAAATTTTTTAAATCCTGGCATCTATTGTGGTTTCTTAGGGATTATTTTTGTTATTAGTTTTGGAGTTGTACTATTTCAAAAAAAAATTAAAGATCATCTTTCTAAGGAGTATTCTAGTTATAGTAAATTGCTAATTACTTTAATTAAAATTATTGCAATTATTGCATTAACTATAATTACGATTGTTTACACATATATAAATTCCAAAGCCTCTATACTCGCTATAATTTGTGGCTGTTCAATAATTATTTTTCGCTCAAAAATTTTTTATTTAAAAAAAAATAAAAAAACAACAATTGCCTTAGTAATTTCTTTTATTTTATTATCTGTATGCTATTTCTCATTAACAAATAAAAAATCAGACTCAACTAGAGGAAGAATTTTTATATGGAAAATAAATACCCGAATAATTAAAGATAATATTTTTACAGGCATTGGATATGAAAACTCTAAAGCATATTATATGGATTATCAAGCTCAATACTTTCAAGAAAATGTAAGTACAAAAGATGAAAAAAGATTATCAGATGACATATATTATACTTTCAATGATTTTATTCAATATGTAGTAGAAAATGGCGCAATTGGATTAAGTCTTCTCGTATTGAGTATTCTCATTTATATACGTACTTCTGTAGAACATCACGTATTTAAAATTTTTATGACTGGGATAATTACGTCTATTATTGTTCTCGCTTTATTTTCGTATCCATCTCATATTTTGCCGATTAAAATGATTTTTACATTTTGTCTTGCATTTATTTCTATTGATAGTAAAGATGTTTTTTATGAAAAGTCTATAACAGTATTAACTAACACGCAAAGATTGTATATAAAGCTGTTAGTTTCGATAACCTTCATCGCTTGTCTACATACCATGCTATACTTGGGGAAATTACAATATTCTTATAAAATTTGGAATATAGCTATGATAGATTATGATAATAAAAATTTTACTGAAAGTAGCAGAAAATTTGAGGCTGTATCACATCATTTTAGAAAAAATGGTGATTTCCTTATGAATTACGGAAAAACCTGCACATTAAACAATCAAAATGAAAAAGCTATAGGAATACTAATTACTGCAAAAAAATATTTAAAAAATTCTATTATTGAAATTGCATTAGGAAATGCTTATCAATCTGTGGGAAATTATAGAAAATCTGAAGAATCATATAAAAAGGCCATTTACATGACACCAAATCGTTTTTATCCATTATATCTCTTGGCCAAACTTTATCAAAAAACAGGTCAGAAAATTAAAGCCAAAGAAGTTGCTCGCGAGATATTAAGTAAAGATGTAAAAGTAAATTCAACTGCAATAGAGGAAATTAAGGAAGAGATGAGTCAAGTGTTAGAACAATATAATCAAACATGAAACTACATGCAAATGACTATTTAACTGCAATAAATAATTTTAGTAATAAGTAAAACTATAATGAATAAATTCGCTACAAAAAGTAAAAAAATCAATTATCTAATTTGGTCAATCTTACTGATCTTCG
Source organism: Flavobacterium sp. JAS (assembly GCF_020991455.1). GTDB lineage: Bacteria > Bacteroidota > Bacteroidia > Flavobacteriales > Flavobacteriaceae > Flavobacterium. Next base: position 44,314 of record NZ_JAJMOX010000021.1, on the reverse strand, counting down.
TTTATATTTTGTCCCTAATAATATTTGATGGAAATCATATCTGGATGAGCTTCACTGTACAGATAGCTACTATTATAGTGACTTATCTATATGTAGAGATTAATAAAACAAAAATAATTATTGGATTCATAAACATTATACTACCTCTTATAACTTTGCTCTGGGTTCCATCTTTATTTTTCGAAGGTTATTCATATAGATTAATTTGGATTTATTTATTAATGGTACCTCTTCTTTATGTAATAACTTGTTTATTACATTCGCGCAAACATATTTTTTATTTAATATTACTCATTTTTCCTGTTATCACTTCCTTCCTAATTTTGCCAAACGTAATATCGTACAGTTTGAGTTTAGACATAAAAAAAGGAACTCAATTTCCAAATATTAAATTTGTTGATAATAATAGAAAATCATTTAAAATTGAAAACGACAAAATTATACTTTTTGATTTTTGGTCAACAAAATGTGGTATATGTTATGAGAAATTTCCGGATTTGGAAAGACTGTACCTAAAATACAAAGACAATAAAGATGTACAGATCTATTCCGTTCATGTACCATATCCGCAGGATAACTTTAGCAGTACACTAGAGCTAATTGAAAAATTGAACTATAAATTTCCAACACTTTTTGCAGTTTCAAAAAATGAAACAATGGAAAAATTAAACTTTAATAGTTTTCCTTATTACATAATAATTCAAAACAACAAAATAGTATATTCAGGATTTTTTGAAACAGATGAAGGTATAATAGTAGGTAATACAGAAAGGGAAATTGATCGGTTATTGGAGATTAATAAATAACATCTAGTTTGCAAAATTAACTTCGATAAAGTAAAATTTCAACTTAATGAATTTTGACATCAATTAGATAATCTAATGTTTACTCATTTTATTTAAGATTAATAGTAAAATAGTTGGAGGATTGGCCCATTAGAGCAAAACTGCGCAGAAATCTAGATCTTTTTTAGTTAAGATAAGTTCATAAAATTGAGTGAATTTATAAGGACTGGAATTTTATTTTAACCTCATAATAAACTATTTATTAACCGCCTTAGAAACGTGTAGAAGCTCATTCAATCCTTCTTTATCAAATAATATTCTGCCAACTTTGATATTGGACCATCCTTTTTTTAATTTATAGGTAAAAGTTGGCATATCATTAATCAATTCACAATCTAAATAAAATGTAGATATATTATTGTTAGTAATATCTCGTAATTCCTGGATATGAGTGGAAATAAAAAAATATGAATTATTATACTTACTAACACCATTTATTGTTGTTCTACAAATTTCCAAAGCGTCTTCAACATTTGTTCCACTGAAGAGTTCATCAAATACAGCAAAACATCTTTTTCCTTCAGCTGCTTGTAGAACAACATCTTTTAGATTAATAATTTCTGTCATAAAATGACTGTAGCCACTTAAAATATTATCACGCTTAGTAATTACAATTGAAAAATCACTACAAAAAGGAATTATTCCTTTTGATGCTGGAATGGCAAGTCCGAGATTTCCTAAATATATACATAGACTAATGGATTTAAGAAAAGTTGACTTTCCCGACATATTAGGTCCATTTAATACAATAACGTTACTGAAAGCTGTAAAGTTATTTTTAATTGGATTTTTTATTATTGGATGATAGAAATCATTCAAACTTATTTCTTTTTCTTTAAAAGTCGGAAACGAAAAATTTTTATTTTTTATTGCCACACTAATAGAACAATAAGATTCAAACAAAAATAAATCTTCCCAAAAGGCTTCGATCCTTTGTTCAAGCTTTAATTTCAGAATTTTATTGATTAATTCTTTAACATGTTTTCTTCTTAAACGCTTTTCTCTAATTATTAACTCATAATGTTTCAAGTCAAAGAATGAAAGAAAGGATAGAATTCTATTTAAATCTTTTCTATAAATTTCAGGAAAATCTTTTAAAGTAATTCTTGAAAAATAGACAGATTCCAGCCTGTTAAAAAATAATAACATTTGATGCAATTTATTATTTAAAAGAATTTCATCATCACTAGGACCTGAAAAGAGTAAACTCCTCCCTTTGAGATTTACTGCTTTAAAATTATTTAGGAAAAAGTGAACCTCGTTTAAATAAAGCACTGTATAAGAATAGCTCTCCAAAACCTTCATATTAGATCCGAAGGCCTTGAGAATATTTTGCCTTTCTATAATTTTATCTTCACTTATTAAGGGTGTTTCCAATAAATAAAGAATCTTATTTTTTGTGAAAGAATTTAAAGAATTATCAAATATAGGTAATATCTCATTTTTAATATTTAAATCCTGAATGTTATTCATTTTTAGTAATTTCAAGTTAATTTTAATATCTCCTCCAACGATTATTTCTCCTTAAAAATTAAGAATGTGACTGCATTAAATTTATGTAAAATTAGTTAAACCACAACACTAAAATTTAAGAATAAATAAAGTATGAATGGTAGATTTTTCCCTGCTGGCGCGAGAGTCTCGCTCGTGAATAACACTGCTGTCAGATATGATAATTGACATGACCTTACCTCTTAAATGATCAGTCGTATGCTGCTGAAAAAGTATTCTACCGAAGTTTCGAAACAATTGGCTTGATAGGCCTAACAAAAATATGATAAGATAAATGAATACCATATTTGGCTTAACAGACAAAGCAATGAGACAGATTCCTGATAGAAATCCGAAAGCATACCAGTTCGAAAATTTTTCATTTTGATTGCTGAAAACCTTGTGCAATATGACTGTAGCTAAAACAAATCCTAAGGTGTATATTTCGGGAAAAGTGACGAAGAGCCACTTTTCCCGAAATATACAGTTAGCTGCAAAATGTTGGTTTATTCTAATTATCGGTCGTGATTTTCGTTTTGTGCTTTTCGCCCCATTGAGTCAAAGCAGTAATAATATCTTTCAACGATTGACTGTAATCAGTAGGAAGATATTCTACTATTACAGGGGTTTGGTCCGCAAATACAGTTCTTTCCACCAAATGGTTTATCTCTAATTTTTTCAGTTCGCTTGATAGCATTTTTGCGGAAATACCTTTTACGGCTCGTTGTAATTCGTTGAACCTTGTATGTCCGCCTAAAATCGCAATCATAACCCGTATGGTCCACCTACCTCCAAGAACGTATATAGCGTCCTCTGTTGCTGATAGACGGTTTGTACATTGTACAGGTGAATACTCTAATTTATTCTTTGTCATTATTCTTTTTTTCGGGATCTACTAACCAAAAGGTTACTACTTACATTTTAGTAAGTACTCTACTTTAGTTAGTAAATATACATAATTTTGTAATGTCAAATTTTTAAAAATAAAAATAATGAAAGCAACAAAAATCAGTTATTACATTACAACCGGAATTATTTCCGCTATGATGGTATATATTGCGTTTGAGACCCTAACCAAACCTGAAGTAAAAGCATCAATGGCGCATTTAGGGTTTCCGGATTATTTTCGGATTGAATTGGGAATTACAAAACTTATCGGTGCGGTTTTACTATGGCTGCCCGTTAGATTGTTAAAAGAGACCGCTTACATCGGGTTCGCCATTATGTTCGTATCGGCTTCTATAGCACATTATGCAGTAGGCGACCCTGCGGATAAGGTTATCGCAGGAATTGTTTTTCTTGCAATTTTAATTGCTTCATACGTAAGCCACTATAAACTTCAAAACAATTAAAAATTATAGATTGAAATAATTTTTGACACACATTTAAATAAAGAGAAATATGATATTAGTAACAGGAGCTACCGGTCAATTTGGTTCAAAAGTAATTGAACATTTATTAAAAAAAGGAGTATGTCCTACAGGAATTTCGGTTTTAGTCCGAGATTCTGACAAAGCAATTAGTTTAAAACAAAAAGGAGTACATATTAAGGAAGGCGATTATACCGACCACGATTCGATGGTAAAGGCTTTTCGAGGAGTAGATAAATTATTGTTGGTGTCTAGCAATAATAGGGAGGCTATTGAAAACCGTACGTTACATCACAAAAATGTAATAGAAGCAGCCAAGGAAGCAAAAGTCAATCACATTGTATATACCTCCTTTGTTAGAAAACCGGGATATGAGGATTCAGCCATAGCAGATTTCCAAAATTCTCACGTTGAGTCTGAAAACTATCTAAAAGAAAGTGGAATTGACTACACTATACTTCAAAATGCTATTTATGCTGAAATGATACTCGCTTTTGTCGGCGATAAAGTGGCCGAGACTGAAAATATTTTGTTTCCTGCAGGAGAAGGAAAAGCAAGCTGGGTCCTTCGCGAAGAGTTGGCCGAAGCTGCTGCCCATGTTTTAACCACAGAGGATCATAAAAATAAAACCTATTCATTAACCAATTCCGAATCCATTGGTTTTAATACCATAGCTCAAAATATTTCTGAAGTATTAAATAAAAAAGTCAAGTACACATCCTTAGATGTTAATGAGTTTAAAGCTATTATGGAAAAAGCTGGCGTACCCGAAATGTACATTGGTATGTTCACTATGTGGGGTACAGCTATAGCTCAACAAACAATGGACAAAGATGATGATACCTTGTCCAATTTCTTAAATAGAAAATCAACTTCTGTAAGTCAATTTATAGCAAAGGTTTATAGTTAATCGCCTACTTTCAATTCAAAGGGTATCAAATTATTTAGCCTAAAGCTTAACGAATCTAAGTATCAAATAGAGGGAGAGCTATTTATAGATTGAATAAACTAAAGAAATTACATTGCTCAATGAAAGAAAAATATGCAGTTTCCGCAACTACAAGGATAGGGCACGTGCATCTAAAGGTGGTCGACCTTGATTGGTCTCTTACTTTGATAAAGATTTATTAGGCTTTGAACTGACGTCAACCTATGGAAAACAGGCCGCTTTTCTATCAGCAGGCGGTTATCATCATCATATTGGTCTCAATACTTGGCATAGCACTGGGTCACCATGCCCCCTATGAAGGGTGTCGGGCTATACCACACCGCTATCCTTTATGCCACAAGGAAAGAACTTGCCAAAATCTGTCATCGCATACGAATGGCAAAGTATCCGATGACTGGTGCGAGTGACAAGGGAGTTTCGGAAGCCCTTTATCTGAATGATCCAGACGGAAATGGTGTAGAACTTTACTGGGATAGACCAAAGAAACTTTGGTCGTACGACTCCGACGGGTCAATTAATATGTTAATTAAAGAACTCGACCTTGGTAATCTATTTCAGGAACTTGACTGATAAAGGAATATTGAATTATGAATAATTAATGCTGCCTCTTTTTCCTTTACTTGATGAATTAGTTTACGAAAAAACGTTCAGATGAGCGATATATAGAGCCGAACAGGGCAAGTTTCTAAACCAAAATTTAGCGGTACACTATTGCCAAACTATTTCGCCATATTTTGAGACCGTGCGTCCACTATTCAGTCCAAGTCGTCCAGTTTTAATCCTACTGAAATGTGCCCTTGTTGAATAACTTAATGATATAAGAGAATGGATATTAACAATAAGATAATAGCTGTTTTTACAGTAAAAAAACAGGAATTAATAACACCACATTACATTAGAATTACTTTTCATATTCCGGAAAGATTAGTTGAACAACTTAAGAATGTAAAAGAAGGTTCTAATAATAAGCTGTTCATACCATCAAAAGGGACTAATAGTATTTACTTTCCAGATGAAGAAAAAAGTTATACCGTTGAAGAATCAATTGAGCAGGTAAGAACTTATACCAACCGAAAGATAGACTTGTTTAACCGAGAGTTAAAGATAGACTTTGTCTTGCATGAAGATTATGGGCCTGCATCAAGCTGGGCTTCTAGAGCGAAAGTAGGTGACAAATTAAAAGTCGGAATGAAACAAGGTACAAAACCACTTGTCCCAAAATCTGACCGATACTTACTTATAGGTGATCATACAGCACTTCCGGTCATAAGCTGCATTTTAGAACAACTACCCGATGGTGTGGAAGCGGAAATCCTTTTGGAAGTCTACGGTGTAAAAGATGAAATACCTTTACCTTCAAATGCAAGGACTCAAATAACATGGTTGCATAACCCGCATCCTGAAAAAGGAAGTTATCTAGCAAGTATTTCAAAAACTATGCTGCGAGATAAAAAAGAAAATGAAACATACATATACATAGCTGCTGAATTTGAAACTGTAAATAAATTGAGGAATTATTTAAAAAATAGATTAATATGGGACAGTATAAATTACGCTGCTGTATCATATTGGACGGCGGATTAATCAAGTTTAGCAAATTGAACTATATTTCATCTAATTCCATGTGAATTCAAACCGGCGCATTATGACAAAACCACAAAAAGAAACTCCTAATTATGTTTACATAGCCATCTTATCAAGACAAACAGCAGGAATTCGAAAAAACATCTCAAAGAAATTGATAGGATCGAAAAACAAGACCTGATTATTTTAGATGATTTTGGATTGCAATCATTGGAAAATCATAAAAGACAAGATTTTATGGAGATTATTGAAGACAGACATCGCAAGCGCTCTACTATTATTATCTCCCAATTGCCTGTGGCTTCTTGGCATGAAATAATTGCTGAACAAACCATTGTGGAAATGGTACATTACTCACTCAGAATAGATTTATTAGGTGAATCATCGAGAAGGAAAAAATCAGAAAGCACAGCAGTTGTATAATTTAAATTAGTAATTTTAACCCATATTGAGATATACTCTTTACACTTCATTTACACTGCTCACTTTCATAGGAATATGCATTATATTATCTAAATATAATACGCCAACCAAATTTTCATTTATTTAATTAGCAGCGAATATAGGAAGAGCGTGCATATATTTTAAGGCCACGAAGCTTAAATTCTATCATCAGTGCTTATTACTTTAACAAAATAATTAATTAAGAAAAAATGAAAGAAAAAGAAATTAAAATAGCAGAATGGTTTTTACGGATTGCATTAAGTGCAGGATTTTTATCTGCCAGTGCTGACCGATTTGGCCTCTGGCCTAAAAATGTTTCGGCGTGGGGTAACTGGCAAAGCTTTGTTACATACACCCAAAGCTTAAATCCTTATGCTCCGTACAGCCTGATCCCATTGCTGGCCTATACTGCTACCGGTCTTGAAATTGCCTTGGGTATTTTATTATTGACCAATTTTAAAACAATTTGGATAGCCAGGGCAAGTAGTGCCCTGTTGTTATTATTTGCCTTATCCATGACAATTGCAATAAGCATTAAGACTCCATTGGATTATTCGGTCTTTACAGGCTCGGCAGCCGCATTTATGTTAAGCATAATTGTTCAGCTTAGACAAAATAAAAATAACCCAAATTAAAAGGTTGTGATACTAAATATTATTTTAAATTTAAATAGCTATGAAAAAAATAAAATTTAATTATGAGTCCTCCCCAAAAACTAGCAAGTTAAAACTGGAGAATCGGGCGTCAATTATGACAAAACACACATTTGTATAGTTTCTCAAGTGAAAAATGGGAAGCGGATATTGGGCATATCGTACAAAAAAATTAATTTTGTTAATACGTCCAACTTTTTGGGGGCAGTTCAAGGTACATCTCCAAAGATTTTGGCAAAAGAACTCAAAGATTTGGAATTAAATGATTTTGTTAAGCGTACTGTGCATCAGACCATTCCAGTTAGTGTTGTTTATGAGGTAACTGATTATAGTAAGACCTTGAAAAGTGTAATACACGAGCTAAGTAACTGGGGGAAGATGCATAGAGAAAAAGTCAAAGAAAGCATGAGGAAATAAAATCGTAAGTGACTAGATTCAGACGAAGAAACTAAAAATCTTTGTATAATTCTCAGTATTTTATTGTAGAGGAGGGTCACCTGAACTTTAACTTTAAGTCTTTCGATGTTGGGCGATAACAATCTTCTTGAAAAGTGGGGCATCTATTGGATCACTTTTTCCTAGTCTTTTGCCTTTTTCAAAGTTGTGGAGTGTTAACTTGTCGTAAAATTAATAGATAGTAAATACTTCGGATCTAACTTTACTGGTATATTTCAAAAAAACGGTATTAACTTTTTGTGGCAGAAAAGGTATTCACTCCATTGGATTCGGGATTAAAAACAACTACAAAGGGCTGGCATTATGGCTTACCCTTTGTAGTGTAAAGCTTAAAAATTTATAATAGCATAACGGAAGTATGACTAATTCTGTGTTTTTTATTAATTAGAAACCTGTTCTAATTCTATCAATTGTATAGGTTCAAGCATCAGTTCGTTTATTTGCGATGCAAAGTTTTTGAAGTGCGCTGTGTTTCCGTGGGCTTCAAAAGCTTTGTAATCTTTAAACGCCTCGCGCATGTAAAATGTACTGGCCTGATTTTTATCTTCAAAAAGAATATACTCCAAACATCCTTCTTCTTTACGGGTGGGAGTGATGAGTTTTAATAATTCCTCCCGTAGTTTTTCCCGCTTGCCGCTTTTGGCTTTTAGTACGGCCATAGTTATATAATTATTTTTCATGGTTATTATTTTAATTTAAATCTGTAAATATAATAAGGTGGTTTCCCTTGGTCGACACCACCCGTAAATGCAGGAGTAGTGTTCAATTGGTTGGCAGAAATATACATCCAGTTATCTGGACCCAGGTAAGTGTTATCTGGCCAAAGCAAAAGTGTATTGTCTTTTACAATATTGGTTAAAGTACCGTCGATTGCCAGTTTTGTAATGGCGTGCTCCTGCAAATTAGTAAAATAGTGGTTGCCCATTGCATCTGTTATTGCGCCATCGCTAAAGGTTTTTTTACCAGCAATTGTAATGGCTTCGCCAATGGTTTTGTCATTTTTGTTTTCCCTAAAAAGCTTTGCCGGAACTTTGTACCAGCTGGTACCGTTCATAGCACCAAAGAAAAGAGTTTCCCTGTCTGCCGAAAGAGTGATGGGATCTATAGCCACGCGTGCAGGTTTGCCGCCAAAGTTTATTACTTTGCCCTCTATAACCATATCTTTATCTTCTGCCGCCAATGTGTGATGACCACTAAAGCGACGGGCATTTTTTGTTTTCAGGTTAATAGCAATAATACCCGGATTGGCAATATCGGCAAGATAAGCCCAATTATTTTTCTCGTCAATGACAACATCTTGTAAAAATGAACCTTTAGGTGCTATAGAACCTGGTAATTCTATTTTTTCAATGACTTTATTGGTGTTGATGTCAAATGACCATAATCTGGTTTTTCCTAATTCAAGTCCCATATCAGTTACCCAGAGCCTGCCTTTTTTATCGAATATTAATCCCAACATGGCATCAAACTTGGCATTGGTGGCGGGCTGGTTGTTTTTTTGAAAACTTTCATTAGGGTAGGCAACAGCTTTACCGTTGATAATTTCTACCAATTGCATTTTTTGACTGCCCAGAGGATGAATGGTGGCAAACACACGTCCATTAGCAGATACGGCCACATCGCCCGGACGAATATCCATAGCTGCCACGGATTCTAATTGGGGTTGTGCAGTTGCAGTGTTTCCAAAATAATTAGCTGTTCCATTAATCCAATCGGTACGTGGCGGCGCAAAAAAATCAATGTCGAGGGTACCGTCTTCCAGACACTCAAACTCGTGTGGTATATTTGCCGGAATAATCAGTACTTCACCTGCTTTTACTGTGTAATCTTTACCTTGCATTGTTACTTTGACACTGCCTTTGGTAATGTAGGAAGTTTGCTCGTTAGAGTGATGATGTAAAGGGACTTTTGCTCCTTTGTCCATTTTAAATAGTGCCAGCATCCCTTTTTCGCCGTATACATATTTGCGTTGCAGTTGGGGCGCCATCTGTTCCCAGCCTTCATCTTCAAATTTTATGTGCTGTATTTCATTGGGCTTTTGTGCCCATACCGCTTGTACCAACATAGTGGAGAAGGTAATTGCAAGAGTTGCAATTTTTGTTTTAAATTTCATTCTGTTTTAATTTAATAATTAATGTTTTAATAAGAAGATTTTTTGTCGTTACTTTTGAACTTCGTGTTACGAAAACGTTGGTTGTTTTTAAGCAGTTCTACCGTATATCCGTCTTTTTCATCAAGTGATACTATTAGGTTTCCGTTTAGTAAGCCTGCTACCAAATGCCCTCCATATGTTTTATCATCGGCAATAAAATGAAAATGAAACGGAGAAAGATCGATACTGCTGAAGTATGGCGGGTTATAAAAGCCAACCAAAGTGCCCGTAATATTTTTGGCTTTGTACAAGGGCCTGTTTTTCATCAATACCGCAAGGCCTGTAGTGTCAGCTGATGCAATTTTTTCTGCGCCACCTGTGGTAATTTCAGAAAAACTGCAATTGATTTTAATGGCATAAGGCATATTCTGCGATGGCAATAAAGTAAGGAGTTTTTGTTGCAGTTGTTCTGCCGTTCCGTTAAAAGAAAAGGTAATTACAGTATCTTTTTTAAACTGAGCCAAAGAAAAAAATGGAGATTTTCGGTTGGTTTCTTCCACTACTTTTCCATCGGAGGCAATGCGATAAAAAATACCGTCTAAGGCAATTAATTCTCCATCTAAAAGATTATAAGTGCCAAGTCCAAAATTGCCTTTGGCTGTCAGATATTGAATGTTGTGTTCCCCCTCATAAATGCCGTTGCGCATTGCATCCATTACCGAGTAATGGTAGATGACATCATGTTGTTGTGCTTGGGCTTCAAAGCATAAAAAAGTTAAAACGGCGATGATTGGTATTAATCTCATAATATTTTTTTTAAAAGGAATGTTCCTCAAATGAAAATGTCCTTTATAATTGCCTACAAAAATTCGATAACGCTTTCCATCTGCAGACGCTCTTTTGGTTTAACAGCTGGCTGATTGCCATCTTCGGGGTTTCTATAGCCAATTGCAACTGCAAATAATGGCTTATAATTTTCGAGTTTTAAGATGCTTTTGTATTCATCGTTTTTAATCCCTTCCATGGGCGTACTGTCAATTTCCATATTTGCACAGGCACTTAAAAAAAAACCAAGAGATAAATATACCTGATGCTGTAGCCACGATTTAATTGCTGTTTCTGAACCGGTTTTTATAAACTGATTGTAATAACCAACAGCACCTTCTGGCAGGTTTTGATGAATTTGCGTTTCAAATTTTCCAATGTCGTCAATAGCGCTAAAAACTACCAAATGACTTGCTTCATTTATTTTCTGTTCATTGAAATAAGAAACAGCTGCCAGTTTACTTTTTATTTTTTCGTCTGAAACGAAAGTAAATTTCCAGGGTTGGCTGTTGATAGATGATGGGCTTAAGTGTAAAATTTCTTTTAACTGCTGGATTTTATCATCCGTAATTTTTTCGTTTGAATTGTACTTCTTTGTGGTATACCTGCTCTTTGCAAGATTTAAAAAACTCATATTTCTAAAATTTTAATTATACTATACTTTTTATCGTTGCAAACATAAGTATAGTTTGTTATCTTTGCAATAACGGTCAAAATAGATAGTATAAAAAAATGTATTGCATAAACGATAAAGAATATCCATGTAGCACCAGTCTGACTATGAAATATATAGGTGGAAAATGGAAATCAGTCATTCTTATTCATTTAATTGAAAAGAAACGCTACAATGAATTGAGAAAAGAATTGCCAATGGTTACGGAGCGAACCATAAGTTTGCAATTGAAAGAATTGGAAGAAGACGGTTTGATTATACGCACCGTACACACCACCAAACCACCTTTGAAAGTAGATTATGAGCTAACAGATTTTGGAAAAACACTCATTCCCTTACTTAAAGCGATTGCTAGTTGGGGAAAAGAAACAGCTAAAAACAACAAAAGGATAGTTGTTGTGGAATGAGCAGGCTGTTGCTAAAGATAACAGCAGTGGTTGCAGAAGTTAGATGAATATGATTTAAACATATTTTAATTGATTTTGGGAGTGTTTCAGATTAGGTGTTTTAGTATAATAGCATTGTGAGATTGGAAAAATGGGCGGCTCAGACCAGAGTCTTTTAGCATAATTTGACGACTACTTTTAGAATGTGTTGACCAATGTTATTCAATTTAAAGTGATCATCATAATTTGGAATTAAATCTAGTATAAATTATTGTGAGTCAGACTCTATTTTGTAATTATATTAATATGAAGTTCTACGAAATAGACAATAAAATTTAGAACCGAATTTAGGAGGTCATTCCATTTTAACATATAATGGTCAATTAAACTGATTTTTCCAGTGTATTGCTTTTGCTTTCTTTTGCATATGTCTTTCTTAAAGGAAAGTCCTTTTTTTGCGAATTAACACTTTCCTTTGGGAAAGTGCTATCATATTGTAAGTAGGTTTGCGATAACTTTGTTATTATTTAAAATAAGATTTTCTTACATATGATAATAACGCAATAATGGATAAAAATAGAAAATTAAAACTAGGAGTACTTATCGTTGGTAAGGGATTGAACCGCTCATCATGGCGGCATCGGGAAATGCCATCTGATGCCAGTGAGAACATTGATTTTTATATACAACAGGCCAAGTTTGCCCAGGACGCAAAATTCGAGACCTTGTTTTTAGTAGATAAAAGCCATGTTGGCCCGGATGATATCCCGTATTATCTCCGCATGTTCGATGGTTCAACTCTAATGTCTGCCATTGCTATGGCGACAAATCAAATTGGGCTTTCATTCACGGCTTCGTCGTCTTATTCCCAGAAAAATTTAGTCAATAATGAAAAATAAAATAGCTTATTCGGTATTAGAACCTGCATTTGTATCGCAGGGTAACACTTTTAAAGAAACATTAAACAATTCGCTCAAGTTGGCAAAAGTTGCAGAAGCGAATAACTATCATCGATATTGGTTTGCTGAGCACCATAATTTAGATTCAGTAGGTAGTACCGCTACTTCTATCCTTATCGGGTATGTAGCTGAAAACACAACCCATATCCGTGTAGGTTCAGGTGGTATCATGCTACCAAATCATTCACCACTGATTATTGCTGAACAGTTCGGTACATTGGCGCACCTTTATCCAGAACGTATTGATCTGGGGTTGGGCAGGGCTGCAGGTACGGATACGGCAACAGCTCAGGCCATACGGTCTGATTTTATGCGGGCTGTCCAATCCTTTCCAACTGAGGTGAGCAAAATTGAAAATTACTTTTCAAAAGATAACAGAACTTCACCAGTAAGAGTTGCTATTGCTGAAGGTACCGATGTTCCCTTGTATATTTTAGGATCAAGTACAGAAAGCGCACATCTGGCAGCAGCAAAAGGGTTGCCCTATGCATTTGCAAGTCATTTTGCTCCAACACATTTACATAATGCACTGAACATTTATGAGCAAGAATTTCAATCTTCCGCAGTTTTAGATCAACCTTATACAATAGCCGGGATAAATGTAATTGTAGCCGATTCTGATGAGGAAGCGGAAAGATTATTTACCTCACTGATTCGTATGTACTATGGTAAGCTAATTGGAGACAATCAACCTCTACAACCAGCAACAGAGATGACAGAGGAACTGAAGACTATTTTTGAATATTCAAATGTACACCAGATGTTAAAGTTTTCATTTATTGGAGATAAAGTAAAGGTTAAAAAGCAAGTAAAATCCTTTCTGGAAGAGACAAAGGTAGATGAACTTATGATAGTTTCTATTATTTTTGACATCGGGGATCGTATAAAATCCACAGTACTTTTTGCTGAGGTAATGCAGGAGATTAACAAAGAGCTTTTTAATTAAAAAGATAAAATATTATGGCACACAACAATATGTACTTCGACTGCTTAAATACTATAAAACCGGTTAGGGATACACTTGATGTGATTAACGGCAAATGGAAGTTACCAATCATTATTTCTATAGGGTTTGGAAATAGCCGCTTTACGGATATCCAGAAAAGCATTTCTGGAATTACACCGAAAGTAATAGCCAAAGAGCTTAAGGAGCTTGAGCAGCATAAATTGATATCACGAACAGTTATTGATGACTATCCAATTAGGATCATCTATGGATTGGAACCTTATGCAGATACATTGATGCCAATAATCTATGCGCTTAAGGATTGGGGTATAAATCACAGAAAAAAAGTTACCGAGAGATGAGTTCTTTTGTTTTCCTGACAAATAAGCTATTAAAGAGGTTACATCTTTCATTTATTTACTCGTTTAAGAATATGGATAAAGATACTATAGGTAAGTGTTTCAGATTTTTTTTATAAAACAACGATATAATTAACTTGAAAAGATTAGGTTATAAAATTATAAATTCTGATTCATAAAAAGAAGCTGGTTATCTCTTCTTTTTTTTGCTTTTAAAAAGCGTAAAAAACGCTTTAGTTGTGTCTTAGTGAATCAAATTAGCTCATAAAAATAAAATATAGTTTTTGTAATGGAAAATGCATAAAGAACGGATTTCAATATAACGGAAATCAACAGTAGTATTCTAGTAGTCTCTTTTTTGTACCAAAATAATGTGAGACCATTGGAATAGTAATTTTTTGCCCGTTTTGAGATACCTCGTATGGGAAGTACCTTTTATCCTAATTTCAGAGAAAAGCCTTTCAGTAACCTTGTTTTTACTGAAAGGCTTTTGTAATATGCTATCCTAAGTAGGTAATTCTCGAGCCAAATTATAGTCTCACTGACTAAATTAGGTAAATTTAGATGATGGTTTATAGTTAAATATTATTTAATCTCTGTAATAAACGCCTCTCTAGGAGTCCTTACTTTCTTAAGATTAACGAGCCAATCGTTTTCTTCTTCCCTATACCCGATAGGCAGCATTACGACACTTTTTAATCCCTTTTCAGTTAGTTCTAATAACTTATCCATTTCAGCAGGTATAAAGCCTTCCATTGGTGTTGCATCCACTTTTTGTTCCGCAGCGGCAACCATTGCCAATCCCAACGCTATGTAAGCCTGATGGGCTGAATGGTTACTATGCCATTCGTTGCTGAGGGGCTCATACATACCCCAAACTGTCTTTTTGTAGTCATCCATAGCATTAGCCGGCAACCCTCTTTCTGCAATTGTTCTGTCCCAAACCTTATTCATTCTTTTAAGTGAATAGCCGTCCCAGGCGGCAAAAACTATTAAATGCGAACAGTCCGTAATTTGACTTTGATTCCATCCAAATGATCTTATCTTTTCTAGTATTTCTCGATTACTAATTACAAATAATTGATAAGGTTGTAATCCAGATGATGAAGGAGTTAGTCGAGTTGCTTCTAAGATATAGTCTAGTTTTTCTTGTGGCACTATATTTCCATTCATTTTTTTTGTGGCGTAGCGCCATTTTAAGTTCTCTAACAAATTCATATTTTTTATTTAAGATTATTGAACTGCAAAATTCGATTTTATTTGTTTACATTTGTCACTTATTGATAAAAAGTAACAGTAACATTTAGGTAACCAACTGAGACATGACGACAAGAAAATATGATAATTACGATTGTAAAAAAACAATTATGGCAGTACATGATGCTATGGATGTTCTTAATGGCAAATGGAAAATTTCAATTGTAGCTGCACTTTGCTTTAATAAGAAAAGATATTCTGACCTTTTAAAAGATGTAAGAGGTATATCAGGTAAAATGCTGAGTAGAGAGCTAAAAGAAATGGAATTAAATCAGCTTGTTAAGCGGACAGTGTTAGATACTCGGCCAGTAACTGTAGAATATGAACTTACCGATTATGGTCAAAATTTAAAAATAGTTATAAAAAACCTAGCTATGTGGGGTCTTGAGCATCGTAAACAAATTATAGGAAAGTAATACTCAACTCAAAATGGCGGGAGTGCTAAAATAAAGTATACTGTGAGTGTTACGGGAAACTCTGGAAGTAATTGATGGAAAATGGAAATTGTCTATCATAATTTTAGTAAGTATAGATAACAGCCGTTTTACTGAAATTCAAGAGAGCATTTCTGGATTAACTTCCAAAGTTCTATCTAGAGACTTAAGGAACTCGGACAACATCAACAAATTAAAAGCGTCGTAATTGATTCATATACTATAAAAATATCTTACATCTTGGAACCTTATGCGGATACATTAAAGCCAATTATATAATATATGCAATGAAAGATTAGGGATTAAACCACTGCGAGAATTTTTTTGAGATTAAACAAGTATAGTGTTAAAAAAGTTTCGAACCTAAATCCGTTGTATCTTGATCTTGCTGGATGTTAGGGTCTTGCAAAAAATAATAATAAATGTTTACCATAACTTTATATTTAAGAACATTCATTAAAAAATAAAAGAAATAGTCTAAAGATGAAAATTATTATTTTTTGTTTTGGCTATATTTACGTAAAGAATTATTAATTATGCACGAAGATTTGAAATATTGGTACTTACGTGATCATAAATTATTTAGAACACTAAGCTCTTCACAAATCAAGCAATTGTGCGTTATTACAGGTTTTAAAAAAGCATCAAAAGGCGAAATTATTTATTTTTCATCTTCGGACTTGCCCCGGGTTTTTTTACTTAAAAAGGGCAATATTAAGATTGTTACTATTGATGATAAAGGCAATGAAACTATAAAAGACATTATAAAAAAAGGAGATTTATTCGGCGAATTGGCTTTAGAAGCGGATAATAAAGTCGAAGAATGCGCAAAAGCTCTTTCAGATGATGTTGCCATTTGCAGTTTTTTAATTTCTGATTTTGAAAATTTGCTGTTAAGAAATCCGACATTGGCACTCTCATACACGAAATTTGTGGGTTTGAAAATGAAGCGTATCAAGAATAGTTATGCCAATTTAATTTCAAAAGATGCCAAAACCAGATTGTATCAGTTCCTGAAAGATTGGGCAGAGCAGGAGGGAATTCAAAACGGAAATACAGTGGTAATTGAAAATTATTTGACCCAAAATGATATTGCCCAAGTCATTTGTACTTCCAGACAAACTGCTGCGCAATTATTGAATGAAATGGAGGCGAATCATCTTTTAAGCTATAATAGAAAAGAAATTATCATTAGCGATATTACTAAATTGCAATTATTTTAGTCTAAATGTAAATTAGCCGACATTTTGCTTTTTCATAATACAATAATTTTGCATCATCTAAAAAGATGTAAAACCATACACTATGAAAAAGTTACTTTTTATGTTTGTAGTAACCCTCACATGGGTTGCTAATGCCCAGAATGAGATTCCTAAATCTGAGAATGATATTGCTCCGTTATTAATAGGAGAGAAGATTCCAAATATTACTTTAAAATCGTCTGAAAATACAGATGTACAAATTTCAGATTTGTTTAAAAAGAAAAAGACAGTTCTGGTTTTTTATCGCGGGGGGTGGTGTCCGTTTTGCAATATTCATTTGCAGGCGCTGGCTGAGTCCGAAAAACAAATTCTGGATTTAGGGTATCAAATTATTGCTGTAAGTCCTGATTCTGCTGAAAATTTGAAAATTACTGAAGAAAAAGACAACTTAAAATACACCTTGCTTTCTGATTCAAAAGGAGAACTCATAAAAGCAGTGGGAATTGCTTTTGAAGCTCCGCAAAAGTACGAAACGGTAATTAAAGTACATTCTAAAGGGATCAATACTAGTTTTTTACCAGTGCCGTCCGTTTTTGTTTTAAATACTGAGAGCGTGATACTTTTTGAATATGTTTCTCCTGATTTTAAACAACGGATAACAGCGGAATTACTTGTTTCAGTATTAAAAAATTTAAAATAAAAAAAGATAAAAAGGCTGGTATTAAATTTCGTAGACAATTGACAGTAATTGATTGATTCTTTCTTTTATGTCAAGTAACTGACAATTACCAACAAAAGAAGGTGTTGTTTTGAATATTATAAAATAAAAATTAATATTATGATGAATTTAAATCAAATTGCATACGGAATTGGCGTCATAGGGACGGTAATTATTTTGATTTGGGTAGGGCTTTTTAAATTTACAGCCATAGAAGCGAGTGCTATAAAAGATTTAGTCGAAAACCATTTTGCAATGGGTTGGATGTATAAAGTAATGTCTGTACAAACAGTTTCTAATATTATAGGAACTTTTGAAGTTCTAACTGGAATAGGTTTACTACTTTCTTTTTTTTATAAAAAAGTCGGAATGTATGCTGGTTTTGCATCGGGAGTTATATTTGTTACAACTTTGAGTTTTTTGATTACTACTCCAGAAGTTTTTAAGATGGTTGAAGGTTTTCCTATAACAGATTTTTTCATCTTAAAAGATATTCCGTACTTGGCAATTTCGATAATGGTTTTTTCAAAAAGTAGAGGCTAAAAATAGTATTAATGGACGTAAATTAGACAAAATATTACGGTTATTAGTTATTTACCGTACATAATTTTTGTTCATGAAATTTCCATTTGAGCGGATAATTGCTGTCTTCAGCTTTGTATAAATTGTATGAGGTGTTTGTGATTTCGAATTTCCTCTATTGCATAAATTTAAATTACTTGTGAAAGATTGAAATAAGACAATGCATGTTGCGTATTTTCTTCAAAATAAAAATATTTAAGTGTTTTTAATATTGAAGAATTCACTAACGGATTAAATTTATAAAATCACCACTTAGCTCTTCATAAACCAGTTGTGATAATACTGCAGGTCCGGTATTAAAATTTTACTGTCTGTTTATTGTTTCTAATTTTATGTAAAATTGAAAGATTTCTAATCAAAATTAAAAGCTTTGTTTTACATTCGTTTATACCTTCGTTTTCTTTAAAATACGCCCTCACAAGAAAAAACATAAGGATTAAATGATAAAATATATAAAGAGTTTAGATAGCATATTTGAAATTATCCTTCTAATGATAATTGTAGAAAGTCTTTTGAATATTAATTGGTTTTTCAATCCCGTATTCGATTCCTATTATGCACTTTGTCTGCTTTTCCTTATTTTTATTATCTTTACCCTTATAGCAATAACTATAGGGTCTGTTCGACTATATTTAAACCTACCAGCATTTTATCTGGGATTATGGTGTTTATATATTTTACTACGTCATGCTACTTCTAAACTTGATTTGGATACATTTCTGATCTATATGAGTATAAATTTTTTATTAATAGTTGGTGCAATGCCTGTTTTAAATATGCCGATCTTTAAATTAAAGCAATTGGTAATAATTACAAATCAGAAATCAGAAACATTGACAAAAAGCGGATCAAATATCGGCGCTATCAGAATTTATAATCAATGTTCATTTTCTAAAATAGTGATCCGGATGACTGCTGCAAAGAACATTGTCGAATAAGATTATCGTTTTATCAAGTGGGGAACTTTAAATGGATTGGGGTTAAAAAAAAATGAATCTGCCAGGCGAAAGTTATGTGGAATAGAGGTGTTGTATACATGCTGGGAAAGGAAAAGATGATTAATTCTGGGATTACTACGTTTAAATCATTTTGTTCCTTAGTAGCATAATGCACTTTAAGTACTAATAATAGATTTGTGCCCGACAGATGCCAGAGAACCATTACTAGCTAGTAATCTATTGTATTAGCTTTTTCTTTTGCCTTTTAAGCATAAAATAAAAAGAAAGATAAATGCATGCAGAAAAGAAATTTGGAACAGTTTTTTTATCAAACCAAACAGCACAAATAAATATAAATAGAAAGACCATGGGAAAAGCTGATTTCAATATCAAAGTTTCCCGACTTATTAATATAAAATCCACATAAAATGCATTCAAAACTTTTTAAAACCTGTTTCGTGGTGATGATACTTTTTATCGGGAAGGCTACTAGTCAGGAAGTAATTACGGTATCAACTGAAAATACAGCTCTTGTACTGCAAACAGACAAAGACAGCTCATTATTGGCTACCTACCTTGGGAAAAAACTTAAAAATACAGATGAATATGCTGTCATCAATTCGCTGGATAAGTTTAAGGTGGGTAATGATGATTTGTTTAACAAGCGGGAAGCTTATGTGGCATCGGGCTCGCTTAACCTGATGGAGCCTGCCTTGTCTGTAACCCACAGCGATGGGAATAAATCAGCAGTGTTGCAGTATGTGAGTCACGAAGTAAAAAAAATTGATGATAACCAGACGTTGACCACTATTGTGTTGAAAGATACTAGGTACAAATTCCAGGTTACCTTATTTTACAAGGCCTATTATAAAGAAGATGTAATTGAGCAATGGTCTGAAATAGAACATAAGGAAAAGGGTAATGTTGTGTTGAATAAATATGCTTCTGCCAACCTTACGCTTCAGGGGAAAAAGTTTTTCCTTAAAAATCATTACAGTGGTTGGGGCCGGGAGATGCTCTCGGAAGAACAGCAGTTACTGCACGGTATCCGCACACTCGATTCAAAGCTTGGTACACGCAGCAACCTTTTGCATTCATCCTCTTTTATGATATCCATCAACAAGCCAGCAGAGGAAACAGAAGGTGAAGTAATTGCCGGTTCATTGGAATGGTCTGGTAACTTTAAAATTGATTTTGAAACCTTTGATGAATACTATTTGCGGGTAACAGCAGGCATCAATAATTTTTCATCAAACTACACATTAAAATCATCTGAGAAGTTCACCACACCACGTTTTGTTTACACGTATTCTGATGAAGGTAAAGGCAGGGCCAGCCGTAATCTGCAACGCTGGGCCAGAACCTATCAATTGGCGCAAGGCAGTGGCCAACGCCAAACCATATTAAACAATTGGGAAACTACTTATTTCGACTTCAATGACGAAAAGCTGAACGAGCTCACTAAAGATACAAAGAAACTAGGAGTGGATGTTTTTCTGTTAGACGACGGGTGGTTCGGTAATAAATATCCTCGTAACGGCGCCTCAGCAGGACTGGGTGACTGGCAGTATAATAAACAAAAACTCAAGAATGGTATCAGCTCCATAGGGAAGGAAGCTACTGCCCATGGCGTAAAGTTTGGTATATGGATAGAACCCGAAATGGTGAATCCTAAAAGCGAATTGTATGAAAAAAATCCTGACTGGATCATCAGGCAACCGGGTGTAAAAGAATTTTATATGCGCAACCAACTTGTGCTTGATCTTACTAATCCAGCGGTTCAGGATTTTGTGTACAACACTGTGGAGCAATTGTTCAAAGAAGTGCCTGAATTGGCGTTCATCAAATGGGATTGTAATTCGCTTATCTACAATGCCCACTCACCATTCTTAAAAAACCAGGATCACTTTTATATTGAATATGTTCGTGGTTTAAACAAAGTATTGGAAAGAGTAAGAGCCAAATATCAAAAAATACCCATGATGCTTTGTGCAGGTGGTGGCTCAAGAGTTGATTATGCTGCGCTGCAGTACTTCACAGAGTTTTGGCCAAGTGATAATACCAATCCGTTCGATAGAATATTTATGCAATGGGAATATTCGTATTATTTCCCTTCTATTGCTGTGGATAATCATGTAACGGATATGGGTAAACAACCCATCAAGTTTAGAACAGATGTTGCCATGATGGGCAAGCTGGGTTTCGACATTCGTGTAAATGAATTAGATGCTAATGATTTATTGTATGCGCAAAATGCAGTGAAGCTGTATAATGGAATTAAAGATATCATTTGGCATGGCGATCAATACAGGCTGCAAAATCCACATGAGGAAAAAGTAGCGTCAATGGCTTATGTAAAGGAGAATCAAGAGGAGGCAATTGTGTTCAACTATTATGTAGCCACTACATTCAATACCACAATTGGATTGCCTATTAAAATGCAGGGACTCGACCCAAAAAAACAATATAGAATTGAAGAAGTAAATCTTTATCCCGGAACACAGTCACCCATTGATAGCTCCAAGATTTATTCGGGAGATTTCCTGATGAAGGTTGGTTTTAATCCTGAAGCTAATGCCAAAAGAACCAGTGTGATCTTGCGGGTGAAGGTTGTGAATTAAGTTGTTTTTTATTTGTTAAATCAGAAAATAAGCTGATTGGTACGAATGATTAATTGTTGAAAAAACACAATGAAAAACTAAAAATTTGCAATATTTAGGCCAAATAAAAAATAATTAAAATGAACCAACGAGTTTTATTATCAGTGATTGTTCTCGTAGGGCTTTATAATAAATTAGAAAGTTATTTTTACGAGGCTACGTAGTCTTAATTATAATTTTGGTGAAGCTTTCACTTTGTACGGTAAGTATGCAACTACCTAATCGGTTTGTTAAGGATTTTTATGAAATTATCTACATTAATTATAATCAATTGTTTTTACTTGAGAATATTTTAATAAAGTATGTTTATTTAATTAATACTTTTTTATAGGGTAAATAAAAGATGTAAGGATGATTTTATTTAGAACTAAAAATGTGTTTTTGTTTGATTAAAATTATTTTAGAGGCAATTAAAAATATTGTTCAGATATATCTTATCACAATCGACCATGCCTATCTTTTATTACGGTTCTTTTTCAATCCAGTCTTCACTTGTATCTACTGTCTGGCAAGTGGTTTCATTATTTAGAACCGATGAAGGCCAAATCCGCCCACAGCTTTCATAGATAGTTGCATTCATTTTAAATTATTTATATTTTTCTAATACTTTATATTTTTCTGGACCAGTTTGAAAATTTGGGAGGGATAATAAAGGTATCTCAAGCTCCGAAGCCATAATGCGGGTTTTAATGATATGCATCACAGAATCCCAAAAGCCATATTTTTGAGGGGTAATTACTAAAAGATCAGCATTGTAATTTTCAATTTCCTGTTTAATTTCCCTAATTACTGTATTTGATTGAATATTTTTGTAAACCAACTTAATTGCCATATCTGATTTTTTATTCTCTACACCTAATAGGTATTGTTCCTTTATTAGTTCTGGCAGCCTTTGATTAAGATCAAAAATTTCCACTTCTGTTTTTAGTGCTTCTACTTTCTGGGCAAACCATCCTAAACTTTGAATAGGAGACAAACCCTCACGATCTAAAGCAAAAAGTATTTTTTTTAAGTTTACAAAACGGGCATTTATCGGAACTGCCAAAACTGGAATATTTACATTCTTTATTATTGATGTTGTGGCATTACCCATTAAATCCTGTTGGAGTGAGCAATCTGCCATTCCCATTATAACAAGTTCTGCGTTGGTATCGTGAATTAAGGCAAGAAGCTGCTCTTCCAAAAAGGAATAACTGCAGAAACAATCTACCTCAATGGCAAACAAATGGGACAGTTCCCTGCCAATTGTTTCGAGCCTCAGCGATGCCGCATCAAGCTCTTTCTGTATTGCTTCGGCGGAGATTCTGGAATTTGCACTATGTATGGATATTGAAAAGGAATTAAAAAGAATAAGTTTTGCACCGGTAGCTTTTGCGAATCCGGCAGCGTAGCTAATTGCATTATTTGCCTTACCAGAAAAATTGGTAGCGGCAATTATTGAACGGGATAAAGTCATAAAAAAAAAGTTAGATTAAATGTTGCTATCGTATTAACTCTAAAGCGATTATTTCTCCATGGTTCAAAACATTGCTCCTAAGGCGGGGAAAGCAGTATTTCTGGCCCGATTCGGCTGAGAATTCCATGTAAAAAAAACCTGTTTATATAGGATAAAAACTTAAACCTATCCGATAACATTATTTGGTCTTCAAGAGCAAAATCTAATTGTCTAAAGTAAAGCGCTGCGGTTATGTCGGGGTCAAGAGATTTCCTGTAATAACCTTCAAAAATGCCCTGCTTGAGGTTTTGAATAAAAAAGGGGAGGCATTTTTTGGTTTTTGATTCCAGAATCAATTGATGTATTTTTGGATAAAACTTCACAAGGTCTTTTCTGAAAATCGGCGTAAATACAGTAGTATTACGCTGCATGAAATTAAAAAAACTTATAAGCTGAGTTGGTGCGTCAGGTGTTATACTTTTGAGTTTATCAATATGGTTTTCTGTATTTAGCAGTGCCATTTTTACAATATCATATACAATAGTTTCTTTGTCCGTGAAATACTGGTAGAATGTTTTTTTAGAAATACCACAATGATGGCAGATCAGGTCTATAGATGTTTTCTTAATTCCATTTTTGGCAAAAAGCATTGAAGCGGTGCTTATTATGTCATGTGATTTGCTTTTCAAAACTTCAAGTATTAAAATTTTAGTTTAGAGCTAAAGATAATGTGATATTAAGGCAAGGCTAATTGTCAGTCTAAAACGAAGTTGTTTATACAATTCTTTAATAAAAAGTTAATTCATAGCCTGGATTGATGTATTTGCGGTTTTATAAAGCACTGATTAGTAAAACCTGTAAAGAGTGGGCTTGAATACAAATCCCACACGAAGCATTCCCCGTTCGGATTTAAAATCGATAAGACTCTCGCTGTAGCCCTGCCACCACTGGAGTGTAATGAGCTGATTGGCTTTTTTTGTTAATCGATAACTGATTCCTGTATTAATACTTCCTTTAAAATCCCAGTCAGCACCTTTTCTTACTGTTAAATCAAAAAACAACCTGTCTTTGTTTACGGCCCATTGTAGATGTGCTTCGCCATAACCTATATATTTTGGTAAAGACGGATTATTATCAATCAAAAAAGGCACCCATGCTTTTACGCTTACAATTAATTGGGGAGAAAAAAATCTTGTAAACTCTATAGATACTGTATTTAAACTTCGGGAATAAATACTGTCACGACCATTAGATTCATGTTCTATTGCAAATGTTAGCACACCGAAAAATTGGTTTTCCCGAAATACAGGTTTCAATAGCATTAATCCGGGATTATAATTACTTTCTTCGAAGGGACTAGAGGCTTTATATACTTTCCAGAAAGATTTTTGTGTGTAAGTAAGATAAGGATAAGCACCTAAAATTGAAGGTTTATTAGATAAGCGGTGCTTGAAGCTAAGCTGAAATTTGGCATCTATTGTGTTCCTTGTTGGACGTTCTGCTAAATTTATGCCAGTAACAAAATAATTATCTTTATAGATTGAAAAAGCAGGTAGCTTCGTTATAATTTTTTCTATAGAATCTCTTTCAACTGGAAATTGGGCATATCCCAAAAAAGAAGTTAATAATAGTGTATAAATGCAGATAAGTTTCATATAATAAAATAAATATAGATCAGTAATGAAGCAGGTAAAAAGGCCTGATTATGGTCAATGTGAGTCTAATTCACGCTTATTTGATCAAAGTTCGAATTCATTTGATAGTTACTAAGACCATCTCCAGGTGATGCGGTCCATCACGTATGGTTTTTTTGTCATAGGTACAAATAGTTAAAGGCAGCAAGGGTTGATCAGGGGGGGCATTGCACGGTTATAAAAAACGCCATGAAACTAAAAGTCTCACAGCGTCTTCAACTTAAAAAAAATAAATAATTAATTAATGGGTATTATTTCCAACCTCCGCCTAGTGCACGATACAACTCGGTACTGGCAGAACGTTGCGCTCTTTTTATGTCTGCAAGTTCTAACTGGCTTTGCAATAAATTGGATTGCGCAGTTAGCACTTCAAGGTATTCAGCCATACCATTTTTGAATAACAAATTGGCATTTTTAATGGCTTGCTGCAAGGTTTGTACACGTTGTTGTAAAAAGGATTCCTGCTGTTGCAGTTTTTCTACTTTTACCAAAGCATCCGAAACTTCACTAACGGCTACCAAAACAGATTGTCTAAAACTTAAAACCGCTTTTTCTCTTTCGGCAAGGGAAATATTGTATTGTGTTCTTAGCTTTTTATTGTTCAGTAATGGTTGGGTCAGACCTCCGGCAACAGTCCCGAACAATGAAGCGGGAAGATTGAACCAATTGTTGGTTTCAAATGAATTTACGCCGCCTTCAGCGGTAATTCTAAGGGCTGGATATAAATCAGCTTTTGTGATTCCTACGTTTGCATTGGCAATTTTAAGGGCTAATTCAGCGCTTTTAACATCGGGTCTTCTGCTTACTAATGAAGACGGTATTCCGACTGCTTTATTGTTTTTGACATCAATAGTACTCAAACGAACACTTCTGGTTTTTGAATTTGGAAAAGACCCTGTGAGTACACTCAAAGCATTTTCCTGAATGGCAATGTTTTGTTCTAATAACGGAATCAATTGCGCAGCGTTTAATTTCTGTGCTTCTGATTGTTGAATCGCTAATGAAGTTACCTGTCCAGCATCATATTTTAATTTGATAATATTTGTTGTACTATCATTTAATTTATAGTTCTGTTTGGCAATTTCTAATTGCGCATCTAACATCAAAAGATTGTAATATCCTTTAGAAACATTAGCAACTATTGTAGTCTGCAATGCTTTTTTTACTTCTTCTGACTGAAGGTATCCGGCAAAAGCGCCTTTTTTCTGATTGCGGATTTTTCCCCAAATGTCCGCTTCCCAGGAAAGTGTAGCTCCGGCAGAGTAATCATTAATGTAATTTTGACCTAATGCCTGGCCTAAATTCTTTCCTGTAAAACTATTGTCAGAGGGATTACTGGTACTGGCACTTACAGATAAATTAACCTGCGGAACATTTCCCCATTTTGATTGTGTGAATCTGTATTGTGCGATTTCGATGTTTTTCTGAGCAATTTGCAAATCATTGTTTCGGACAACTGCACTATCGATCAATTGAATAATATCTTTTTCTGTAAAGAAATTTTTCCACTCCAAATCTCCAATACTCGTTGTATCTTTTGAAACCGATGCACTCCTGAAATTTTCAGGAAATGCATCTTTTGGAGTTTCAATATCCTTGGAAACCTTACAGGATATTATAGTGGTGATCAAAATGGCGATCATCACGATTTTGGTTATATACTTTTTCATTTTATATGTTGTCATTAAATTTCTGTACAAGTATCTTTTCTGTTATCAAGATCTTTATAGATTTTATAGGATATGTATCCAATGCCGGCAATGATGGCTAAAAGGATTGCTGTTATATAATTTTCCATTTTTATTTTTCTTCGTTATGAATTACGGCTACTGGTTTTCCAGAAACCTTTTCTTGTAAATGCTGGAAGATGATAAATAAAACAGGTATAATAAATAAACCAAGTATTACTCCTGAAATCATACCTCCTGCAGCTCCAATACTAATCGAGTGGTTACCCTGAGCTGATGGTCCTGTGGCGCTCATCATCGGGATTAATCCCACAATAAAGGCCAGTGAGGTCATGATAATTGGTCTTAGACGTAGTTTGGCTGCATCTATTGAGGCTCTTACTAGTTCCTGACCTGATTTTCGTTTTTGGACGGCGAACTCGACAATCAAAATTGCATTCTTGGCGAGCAGTCCAATTAACATTACCAATGCAACTTGTACATAAATGTTGTTTTCGATTCCGGTTAATCCAATAGCTACGAATACTCCAAAAATACCTACAGGGATAGATAAGATTACGGCCAAAGGCAAAATGTAACTTTCATACTGTGCGGCAAGTAAGAAATAGATGAATATCAAACACAGTAAGAAAATCGTTGCCGATTGACCTCCGGACGAAATCTCTTCACGAGTTTGTCCTGAAAACTCAAAACCATAACCCGCAGGTAATTGTTGTGCTGCAACTTCTTCGATTGCTTTAATTGCATCTCCGGAACTAAATCCAGGTTTCGGAATTGCATTAATCGAAATCGAATTAAACAAGTTGTATCTCGAAGCGGTTTCAGAACCATAAATACGGGTTAGTTTTACCAAGGTATTTATGGGTACCATTTCGCCATTTTTGTTTTTCACAAAAACTCTGTCGATCGATGATGGATCAGCTCTGTCAGCAATATCTGCCTGAACAACAACTCTGTAATATTTACCAAATCGGTTAAAGTCGGATGCTTGCGCACTACCAAAATAAGCTTGCATCGTTTGCAGAATATCTTTTACTTTAACGCCTAATTGATCTGCTTTTTCATCATTGATATCCAATTGCAATTGAGGATAATCGGCTTTGAAAGTGGTAAATGCTACTGCAATTTCCGGACGTTTCATTAATTCTCCGATGAAGTTTTGAGAGATTCCACTAAATTTATCCAACTTACCACCGGTTTTATCCTGAAGTACTAAATCTAAAGCTTCAACGTTACTAAATCCGGGAACGGTTGGGAAACTAAATACAAAGAAACTTCCACCGGAAATAGCACCTAATTTGCCACGAATTAGATTCATAATTTCGTCGATATTTTTAATATCACCACGCTCTTCATTAGGTTTTAACAATACGAAAACAATAGATGAAGACGGGCTTGTAGAATTGGTCAACAAGTTAAAACCTGAAACTGCTGTTACAAATCGTGATGCATCCAAACTTCTTAAAGTATTTTCAGCCTGAGTCATTACTTTTTGAGTTCCGTCAAGAGATGTTCCTGATGGTGTGTTTACTGCAATGGCAATAAATCCTTGATCTTCAGTTGGGATAAATCCTGCAGGAGTTGTTTTAACCATTACTATAGTAGCTACAGTGATTAAAGCCAAACCACCAATGCTTAACCATTTTCTACGTATTAAAAAATTCAAACCTCCAACATAACGGTTGGTTAATGACTCAAAACTACTATTGAATCCGTTGAAGAATTTCTCTTTAAACCCTTGTTTTACGTATAGTGTATCTCCGTTTGCTTCATGATTGTCTTTTAAGAACAAAGCGGCTAGGGCAGGACTTAAAGTCAAAGCGTTTACTGCTGAAATTACAATTGCAATTGCCATTGTAAAGGCAAACTGACGGTAGAAAACTCCTGTTGAGCCTTCCATAAAACCAACCGGCAGGAATACCGCAGCCATTACCAAAGTAATCGAAATAATTGCACCCGTTATTTCGTGCATCGCTTCGTGTGTTGCCACTTTTGGAGATAAGTGTTTGTGTTCCATTTTAGCATGGACAGCCTCGACGACGACAATTGCATCATCGACCACAATACCAATTGCTAAAATTAAAGCAAATAAGGTCAATAAGTTAATTGAGAATCCAAATAACTGCATGAAAAAGAACGTTCCTAAAATTGCAACAGGAACCGCAATTGCCGGAATTAAGGTTGATCTAAAATCCTGAAGGAATATAAATACTACGATGAATACCAATATAAACGCTTCAATTAAAGTATGCTTAACTTGTTCAATCGATTGATCCAAAGAAACTTTTGTACTATAGAAAATATTGTGTTTTACTCCTGTAGGGAAATCTTTAGAAGCCTTAACCATTAATTTGTTAATGGCAACCTGAATATCATTAGAGTTAGAACCTGCTAACTGGATAATACCAATTACAACTCCTTTTTTACCATTCAAACGTGTTAAACTGTTATAAGAATAAGCACCAAGCTCCACTCTGGCTACATCTTTAAGACGAAGTACTGAACCATCTGCATTAGAGCGAATGGCAATGTTTTGATAATCTTCGGGTTTGGTTAATTTCCCTTTGTATTTAATTATATATTCAAAAACTTCTGTACTTCTTTCTCCAAATTTCCCTGGAGCAGCCTCTAAACTTTTGTCCTGAATCGCTGCCATTACTTCGTTAGGAGTAACTTTATAAGTTGACATTTGCGTTGGATTTAACCATACACGCATCGAGTAATCTTGTACACCACCTAAAAGAGTGACAGCACCAACTCCGGGAATACGTTTAATTTCCGGTATTACATTAATTTGAGCATAATTGGTAACAAAAGTCTGATCGTATTTTGACTCATCTTCGGTAAACATACCAATGGCCATGATAAAACTGTTTTGTTGTTTAGCAGTAGTTACACCTTGTTGTACCACCTCTGCCGGTAATTGGCTTGTTGCCTGAGCAACTCTGTTTTGCACGTTAACGGCAGCCTGATCTGCATTAGTTCCTAGTTTAAAGAAAACCGTGATAGCAAGAGACCCGTCGTTACTGGCTGTAGAGCTCATATAAGTCATGTTCTCAACACCGTTTATAGCCTCTTCCAGAGAGGGGGCAACAGAACGTAAAACCGTTTCTGCGTTAGCTCCCGGATAAGTCGCCGTTACCAAAACCGATGGTGGTGCAATATCAGGAAACTGTTGTAAGGGCAACTTCGTAAGACCAAGTATACCTAATATTACCAACAAAATGGAAATAACAGTTGCCAGTACAGGTCTTTGTATAAATATTTTGAACATTTTCGTAAAAATTATTTTTTGTTAATTATTTGGGTAACTTTTGCAGGAGATGATTTTTGAGGTTGGATTACTTGTCCTTCCTGAAGTTTATCGATGCCGCTTAACACGATTTGGTCGCCAGATTTTACACCATCTTTGATAAGATAATTAGTTCCACTTTTTCCAATAATCGTGATAGGTATTTTGGTCACTTTGTTTTCTTTATTAACTGTAAAAACAAAAACTTTATCCTGCATTTCTACAGTAGCCGATTGCGGAACCAAAACAGCATCGTCATGTTGAAGACCTAAACGAATTTTTCCTGTATTTCCTGAACGCAAAGTTCCGCCGGCATTAGGAAAAGTCACTCTTAAAGTAATCGCTCCGGTAGTTTTATCGAATTGACCATCTACCATATCGATTTTTCCGGTTTGTGGATAAGCGGTATTATCCGCTAAGATCAAAGTTACCGGCGGTAGTCTTTTTAGTTTATCTCCTAAACTGTTTCCTGTATATTGTGCTTTAAAGTTGATAAAATCAGTTTCACCTAAAGAGAAATAAGCATAAACTTCATGAACATCAGATAAGTTTGTTAAAGGCTCAACATCCGTTGCAGAAACCAAACTTCCTTGTTTTTTAGGTAATCTTCCAATGTAACCGCTCACCGGAGCTGTTACAGTAGTATATCCTAAATTAATTTTAGCCGATCCTACTTGGGCTTTTGCCTGTTCGATGTTGGCAGCAGCGATTTTTTGAGAAGCTTTAGCAGTTTTTAATTGATAATCTGAAACTACTTTGTTTTGTACCAAAGGCGTTAATTTATCTACTTCTAATTGTGCGTTGATTAAAGCAGCTTCATAGGCGTGAAGACTTGCCAAAGCATTGTTTAATTGCTCACGAAATGGACGCTCGTTGATTTTAAATAAAGTTTGACCTTTTGTTACATATGCACCTTCGTCTACATAAACTTTTTCAAGATTTCCGCTTACTTGCGGCCGAATTTCTACATCTACAGTTCCTTGTATAGAAGCTGGATACTCAGTATCGGTAGTTGTGTTTTCGCTTGAAATAGCTAAAACGGGTAATAAGGGAGGAGCGGGAGCTGCAGGAGCTTGCGACTTATCTGCACAGCTGCTTAGCACGAGTGCCAGAATAAAACTGGTTAGAATTACATTTTTCATTTTTGTATTGGATTTAATTTGTTGAACATTCTTTTGAGTTAATTTTTGTGGTATTCTGACATTATCGGTATTCATATTTAACTATATTTAATTATCTAACGTTGTTAAGTGCAATTGCGAAAAAATTCTAATAACTGTACATTTCAAATCTATTTAAGAAATGGTGTTAAATCATTTATTACTGTTAAGTTAATGTGAATTTTTTTTTATTGTATTGATTTTATAATGCCTCCAATGGCATTTTTTAAGATTTGATTGTTAATGGTTTCCATTATTTCACTTTTATTGATGATATTAATTGCAATCAAACCATGTATTGCAGAGAAGAAAGTGAAATATTTTTGTTTGATAACTTCGTCAGTAGGATTACTTTTTTGGGTAATCTTAGCAATTACCGAAGTGAATAATTTGTAGGGTATTTCGTGTGCTGAACACTGCTTTGAACAGCAATTCATTTGCACTCCAAACATCACCTGATACATTTCAGTATCTGTAAAAGCAAAATTCCAATATGCCATCCACATGGCTTCTAATTGTTCTTGCGGTTTTTCGAATTTATCCCGGGCTTCCTGAAGTTTTTTTGCTAACTTGATAAAACCTTTTCCGGTCAGTTCATTAAGGATAGCTTCTTTATTCGAGAAGTATTCATAAATGATAGGAGCTGTATATTCGATCTTATTAGCAATTTTTCGCATACTCAGACCTTGCCATCCTTCTTCTTTGACGATAGCATAAGCAGCCTCAAGAATGTTACTTCTAGTCTCTTCTTTTTGTCTTAAAATACGATCTTTACTAGCCATTTTATTTAAGTATTAAATTGTGTAACACTATTGTGCACATATTTGGTGTTTTTTCTGATTATGAAATAATTTGTCATAATATTTTCTTATTGTTGTAGAGACTAGTATTAAAAAACTGCCATAAGTTTTTAATTATAAGGTCTTCTTTAATTTTGTATTTTTTATGAAGCAGAGTTTTAAAAAGTACTTCTTTTATGGCTCTTTACTTATACCAACCTTTTGAGAATGTAAAGTTTTTTTGTAAAATATGTTACTTGAAAAATCTCCCTCTTTTTCCCGATAAAACATTATTTTTTTTTTACTTCTGTAAAAAGTTACGAATCATTTCATAAGATTTATCTATTAATTTAATCTGTTTACTTTGAATTCGTTTGGCGTGCTGCCTACTTCTTTTTTAAACAGGCGAGAAAAGTAGGTTGTGTTTTCAAAACCTAGCAAATGAGAAATTTCAGATATGTTCAGCTCACCTTGGATCAATAAGTTTTTTGCTTCACCCATTAAAAAAAGATGTATAAGTTCTAGAGCGGTCTTTCCTGTTTCCTGCTTAAGTAAATCAGTTAAATATCGAGGAGATATATTTAGCTTCTCTGCCATAAGAGATACCGTTGGCAATCCAATGTTTTTTATTTTTCTTTCTTCAAAATTAGCAGCCAGCAAAGCATTGAATTTGGTGAATGTAGACCCATTTAGTTCCGTGCGGTTAATAAACTGTCTTTTATAGAAGCGCTGGGCATATTTAAGCATTGCATCCAGATGACTTACAATAATAGCTTTGCTTAGTTCGTCAGTATTATTATTGTATTCTTTTTCAATGCTGAAATACAAATTCCAGATGATATTCTCTTCTGCAGGTGAAAGACATAATGCCTCATTGACCTCATAATCAAAATAACTATATTTTTTGATTTCGTTGTAAAGTGCTGTTCCTTGTAAAAAATCTTCATGAATAACAATTAGAAATCCATGTTCCTGTAATTCCACATTTTTAAAAATCACTTTCTGATGGGGCTTTATGAACAACATTGAACCACGCTCATGATGATATTTTGTTTTTCCATACAACATGCTGCCGGATTTCAACTTTTTAAATCCTATGATATAAAATTCGGACGAAAATTCAAGAGTACTTTTAGATGTACATTTGTCTCCTTCACCATATGCCGTACTAAAAAGGGGGTGCTCCGGAGGTTTTATATCCATGGCTTGATGCAGATCACTGATTTTTTTGAAATGTTTCATTTGTAGTCTTTATTAAAATCAAAGGCCGGCAAAGCCAGATTCTGATCGTTTTTTTTTAATTTTTATTAACCATGTGCTGCCACCGAAAGATCCTGACATGATTCCCATGTTTTGAGCCGTTCTACGTAAGTTTGCTTTGTCCAGGAGCAAGCGGTTTACCTGAAATTAATCTTTCAATGGTGGATTTTCCGAATTCACCAAGCTAAGAATAACATTAACAGTTACTGCAGGGTTAGCTAAATTCTGATCAATATCGAGTTATGATAATGACCGGAGTACATTGGTTTCAAATTCTGCCCTAACATCTTTTTCATTTAGTTTCTCTATCGCCCAATGTGTCCAAAGCCAGCATTATTGATTAATATGTCAATGGTGCCGAAGTATTTTTTTTGCAGTTTCAATTGCTTTAAAACTTTCGCATCTATCATTAACATCAGGCTTTATAAATAGTAGGTTAAATAAAAATTCTTTTATAAGTTTTGTTAATGTTTCGGGATTGCGAAGAGCCACAACTATTTTATCGTCACGTCTTAAGAATGCCTCTGTCTAAATCTTTCTTAATTCACGGGATGCACCCGTTATAAAAATTGTTTTTGTCATTATTTATTTTTAATAATTAAATTGAGGACAAAGTTCTGATTATTGAGGACAACGATTGTGATACAAAAGTAGGCAATAATGAAACGTTTTAACGATTTGTCCCTATTCTAACTTAGTACTTATATCATTGATTTATAAAATAGAGGATACAAAATGGCTTAGGCTTTAAAAATTTTCAATATGCAAAGAGAACTCTTAGTGGAATTGAGGTTGTGCACATGCTCAGAAAATGTCAAATCATTGACCTTGGGATAACTATGTTTAAATCATTTTGTTCTTTAGTAGCATAACTTTATACTATTAACAACTTATATGTTTTAGTAAAATAGAGGCGACAGAACCTTATTTCCAGCGTTTATGCGACCATAGCCATAACGAAGGATCTTTTTTGATGCTTTTTTCAAGTTCTTTTATATAGGATTGTGATATATCGCCTTCTATAGAGTTTCCTGCTGCATTTGATATTGTGTTTATAGAAAGTTGCCACCCAAAATTACTGTTTGGGATAATTTCAGCATAACCTACATAAGCATTAAGATATTTTGCAATATTCTCAGCCCCATTAAATACATGGGTTTTTTGATTTAAAAAATTGACAGATAATCCTCTTCCATTAGTAAACTGATCGGCTATAAATAAGGTTAAGTGGCAGTCTTTTTGTCTCGCCAAAGTTCGCAGACTATTAGAATAATTTATTAATTTCACTCCATGTTTTGTTCGTCTTCTAATCATTAACTTATTAAAAAAAATATTTTTTATAGGTTTGTATAATACTTGAACTTTTAAGCCTGTAATATCATGTAGTTGATTTGTTGCTTCCCAGTTGCCGTAATGTCCTAATAATAAAATAATATGTCTGTTCTCTTTTTGTAAATCACTCAGCAACTGTAATGACTTCTCTGTGACCTTAAGAGGAGCGCTACCACAGATAATGTTCTCAAAGAGAAGTCTGCCCAAATTTTGATAGTAGTCCTCTTTTTTCTTTTTAATTTCATTATATGATTCATCCGGAAAAGAACGAGACATGTTTTGAACGATCACACTGTTTCTATATCTAAACACTTTTCCAATTATAAATCCCAACAATACATATATCTTCTCCATGAATTTATTTTTAATTTGATATTTGATTTTTAAAGAGGATTTGAGCCTTGACTTATTTTTACACTTTCTTAGTTGATGGAATTAGTTTTTTAGTCAAACTAAGTACACAGGATTCATTGTAAATTCACGAAGGTTTTAAAATATTCTATCAAATCATTTTGTTGTGCATCAGTTTTAACGCAACAACTCTATTTCGAATGTTAAATCCGCCCTATGTAAAAAGGCAAACCTTTTTTTTAGTGATTGTTTTTTTACAGTCTATTTCTCATTCCCATTTACGAACTGCAATTAAAATTACTTTTGCTTTTATATACTTGACTAAACTTTTCCCGAAAGATATTTATCGATTTTATTTTTTAGTTTACGTCCAAGTTCATCAGCACTTGTAGAATCTTGTCCGGTTATAAGTTCTCGATCTTCAATTACAAGCGATTTGCCTAATAATAGATTTTGTACAATACCGCCTCTTCGTCTAAGAATTGGAATGGGATAATCATACATATGTCCGCCTGAATTGAAAAATGAAACATCTTCTACCAATCGTTGAGCTAACATTGATACACATGTCATTTTGTAACCGCTGTAAATCCATCGTCCTTCAATGCTGGGTGCGGCTGCCAAAGTCGCACTTCCATGGCCGATAGTAGCTGTTATTTTATTGTTTTGATGAAAATGAAGTAACAATTCTCCTGTTTTTTTATTGTATAGGAAGTTTTTCGACCAATTTTTATACAATACATCGGTAATCGATGTTTGTCCACCTGGAATGAAAAGAACGTCATAAGAGCTTAGCAATTGTTGGTTTTTTAATACGCGTGAAACTTTCATAGGATTAAGCATACCAAGTTCATAGAGTTTTTCTAAAAAATCAAGAGATTTTTCGCGTTGTTTTTTTGAAAAGCGCCAACAGATTAAATTAAATGAGGCTTTGTCAACAATGGCAGAGGTCTTGCCGTGACGACTTATAAAATCAATTTGATGTCCGGCTTCATATAATGGCATCAAAGGCTTAACTAATTCGTTTAAGAAAATACCTGCTTCCTGTGAATTTGCTTTCCTATACGGTACCTCTGTAACTGTTGATAAGTAAACTAAAATTTTTACTTTTTTCATTAATTATAATTTAATGTGTGTATCGCCTGCTCTTTTTGAAAGAACCGGTTGTAGTTGTTATTTGACTATTGGTGTGTAACTTTTGTTATGCAAGTGCAACAAGACCATTCAGCGACACATATTCTTCAGGCAATGTAAGTTTTTAAGGTTCTTTCGGTGATTGAAAAATGTGATAACTTACAATGCTAATTTCCTGCAACTTGTGTTTTTGTAGTTCGAAAGCAAGTATTTTTAATACCTGCTAAATGTTTATTTTTATCTGCCAATTAGAAATTACAATAATTTTATTTTTTGATACGGTAAAGATTCAATGAGTAAATCGGGAAAATCTCAGAAAAATTAAAGATACAAGTGCAAAAATTAAATTTGTTTTGATTTTCAATATTGCAAAAGCGTAATTTTTTCTTGTTTCTTAAAGAAGTTAGCAAAATGCGCAGACTTAGTGAAAGACAAGCGACAGTCCAATTTTTTATGAAATAGCTGGTTTATGTATTTCAATGTCTCGCTACCTACAAAAGAGCTATGTGTACATGATTCCGTGCGGTTTTTTTAGCTTTTTTTTGGTAAGACTTAAAGGGTGTAAGGGAATGAAAAGTTTTTTTGCAAAATATGTTATCGAAAAGTCTTTCTCTTTTTTCCGATAAAATATCAGTATTTTTTTTGCTTTTGTAAAAAAGTTATGAATCATTTTATAATATTTTAAAATTAATTTAATCTGTTTACTTTGAATTCATTTGGTGTGCGGCCTACTTCTTTTTTAAACAAGCGAGAAAAATAGGTTGTGTTTTCAAAGCCTAGTAAATGGGAAACCTCAGAAATGTTCAGGTCACCTTGGGTCAATAAGTTTTTTGCCTCACCCATCAAAAAAAGATGAATAAGTTCTAGAGCGGTCTTTCCTGTTTCCTGCTTAAGTAAATCAGTTAAATATCGAGGAGATATATTTAGCTTCTCTGCCATTAGTGATACTGTTGGCAGTCCAATATTTTTTGTTTTTCTTTCTTCAAAATTTGCAATCAGCAAAGCATTAAACTTGGTGAGTGTAGAACCAATTAGCTGCGTACGGTTTATAAACTGCCTTT
Source organism: Flavobacterium sp. JAS (assembly GCF_020991455.1). GTDB lineage: Bacteria > Bacteroidota > Bacteroidia > Flavobacteriales > Flavobacteriaceae > Flavobacterium. The sequence continues at coordinate 7,305 of NZ_JAJMOX010000021.1, read as the reverse complement.
TATAAAAGCGCTGTGCATATTTAAGCATTGCATCCAGATGACTTACAATAATGGCTTTGCTTAGTTCGTCAGTATTATTATTGTATTCTTTTTCAATGCTGAAATACAGATTCCAGATGATATCCTCTTCTGCTGGCGAAAGATGTAATCCCTCATTGACCTCATAATTGAAATAGCTATATCTCTTGATTTCGTTGTAAAGAGCTGTTCCAGGTAAAAAATCTTCATGAATAACAATTAGAAATCCATGTTCCTGTAATTCCACATTTTTAAAAACCACTTTCTGATGGGGCTTTGTGAACAACATTGAACCACGCTCATGATGATACTTTGTTTTCCCATACAACATACTGCCGGATTTCAACTTTTTAAATCCTATGATATAAAATTCGGACGAAAATTCAAGAGTACTTTTAGCTGTACATGTGTCCCCTTCACCATATGCCATACTAAAAAGCGGGTTCTCCGGAGGTTTTACATCGAGTGCTTCATGTAGATCGCTGATTTTTTTGAAATGTTTCATTTGTTTTTTTATTAAAACAGAACTGGGCAAAGCCAGATTCGGATATTTTTTTAAATTTTTATTGACCATGTGCTGCCACAGCAACATCTTGCCATAATTCCCATGTTTTGAGTCGTTCTTCGTAAGTTTGTTTTGTCCAGGAATAAGCATTTTTGCCCAATAGTAATCTTAATGGCGGATTTTCCGAATCCACCAAGCTTAGAATGGCATTGGCAGTTGCTGCGGGTTTGCCGAAATTCTGCACAATATTGAGGTCATAAAAATCTTTTTTTATGCTGTCGTAAACTGGTATTGATTCGCTGAGTGCAAGAGAAGTTGCTTTGAAGAAATCTGTGGAATAACCAGTTGGCTCTACAATGGTCACATTAATACCAAATCCACGAACTTCGCCGGCCAAAGTTTCAGTAAGACCTTCTATTGCAAACTTGGTAGCACTATAAAGCCCCATTAGTGATATTGTATTCAATCCCAGGGCACTTGAAAGTTGAATGATATGTCCTGAGTATTGCTCACGCATAATTGGCAGAACTGCCTGAATAGTCCCTAATGACCCCAGTACATTGGTTTCAAATTGCGCCCTAACATCTTTTTCATTTAGTTCCTCTATCGCCCCAATGTGTCCAAAACCGGCATTGTTGATTAAGACGTCAATGGTCCCGAAGTGTTTTTTGGCAGTTTGAATTGCTTTAAAACTTTCACTTCTATCAGTGACATCAAGCTTTATAACCAATAAATTTAAAGAGAATTCTTCTGCAAGTTCGGTTAATGTTTCAGGGTTGCGGACAGCCGCAACTACATTATCGCCACGTCTTAAAAATGCCTCTGTCCAAATCCTTCCGAATCCACGGGATGCACCTGTTATAAAAATTGTTTTTGCCATTATTTTATTTTTAATAAATAGTAAGGACAAAGTTGTGCTTATTGAGAATAGCGATTGTGATACAAAAGTTGGTAATAATGAAACGTTTTAACGATTTACCTCTATTCTAACTCACAACTTGTAACTCATTTCAAAACCATTTCCCTGATATTCGGGAATCATATTCTTTTTAGCGATGAAGTTAGATAAGTATTTTTCTGTCAACGTTGATAATTTGAAAATTTTGATTAAATCGTATTACCTTAGTCTCTCCATATATTCCAGAATATCGATAATTTGCCGTTTTTATCTACTTTGTCCGATTTTTGATAAAAATTACTTTATCATATTTAGTTTTTAAGTTAATACTCAAATTGATTTAAAAATTTTGAGAGCTGCTACTATTAATGACAGTGAATTCTTGGGAAATTCACATCTTTTAGTTTTCTTTTTTGCTAAGAAAAAGCCTTTAAACATCGAAATTTAAAGGCTTTTGACTTTTAAAGTTTCTTTTGAAACTAGTGGAGGAAGCGGCTGCACAAACTTTGATTTAATCCCAATAAATATTGGACTTCATACAGTACTATAAGAACAGGGACCTAGAGGAGCACTTGCTATTTTTTTATATTTCTTAATAAAGAAAATAGTCAGGACTAATATTTAGATTACAAAGAATAATAGAATTTGAAAAATCATATTCTGTTGCTAATTGGTCATGAAGTTTCCATTTACCCATAATTTGCAAGAATGGATTTTGTATATCGCAATGTGCTTTCTCTATTTTGTCAAATAATACAATTAAGTATGTTTTTTATCTTATTTCCCAATAATCGACCTTATTCATAAAGAAATAAGTGATGGTTTTATTTAAGCGCATAATTGATATATCCTCCGTCAACTACAATATCAGTTCCTGTGATAAAACTAGCTGAATCCGAAGCTAGGAATAATACTGTTCTTGCTATTTCAGATGGATCTCCTAATCTTTGTAGTGCAAAAGCATTATTAGCTAAGTACTCTTTTACCTCAGCAGTTGCGACCCTATTTAAGCCAGGGGTTACCACTGGCCCAGGGCTAACAATGTTTACACGTATTTTTCTCCCTGCAAGTTCATTTGCTGCAATATGAGCAATTTTATTTAATGCTCCTTTGGTGGCAGAATATACACTAGTTGTTAAATTTGCCGATATTGCAGTTGTTGATGAGGTAAATATGACTGATGCGCCATCTACTAAATAAGGAAGCAATTTTTGCAGAGTAAAAAAGTGACCTTTGACGTTAGTATTAAATTGTAAGTCAAATTCTGCTTCTGTTACCTGAGCAATTGGTGTAAATTTAGCTACTCCTGCATTAAGAAAAAGAACATCTAATTTAGTGTTGCTATCTGAAAAAGCTTTTTCCAAAAGAGAGATATCTTCAAGTTTTGAAGTGTCTGAAACTACAGTTTTCAATCTTGTACTATTGATTTCGATTGCCGCTTTTTCCAAATTTTCGGCATTTCTTCCTGTAATCCAAACATTTGCTCCAGCATCAATAAATTCTTTTGCGGTTGCAAATCCAATTCCTGCACTACCACCAGTAATGATGACATTTTTGTTTGTGAAATTCATTTTTTAATTATTTTGCTATTTATTTTACGAAGTTAGTGTAGTTGAATTTATTTTAGTCACTTTGTAACAAAAAGTAACAGTAACATTTGAGTAACAAAGCAACTCATGAGTGACAAAGAATGTCAAATCGGACATAAAAAAAAGTAAGGGTGTCCATGATGCGATGGCTGCATTGAATGGAAAATTTCTATTTTTTCATCTATTTGCTATTACAACAAAAGAAGATTCTCTGATCTTTTAGTTGATGCTAATGGTATTTCAAATAAGATGCTGAGCAAGGAATAAAACGAGCTGGAGTTGAACAAATTAATAACCCGTACTGTTTTAGACACTCAGCCTGTAACCGTACAATACCATCTAACGGAATATGGCAAAACGTTGGGAACTATAATAACAATCTTACTGATTGGGGCATAAAACATCGAAAAGTAATTATAGAGGATAAATAAATTAAAGACCTCTTTTTTAACTTATAATAACCCTTGCCAAAATATGAAGGCTATTGTAGAGAATATCTTTAATGGTAGTAGACTTGGATATTAAAACGAGTGTTAATGTATGTAGGTATGTAAAGCATTTCACATTTAATGATTGTTGTATCTTTATTTTGTAATATAAAAAACTAGTCTGGTCTGGTATTTATTGATGCGTTTGTCTATATTTGTTTCAACTATTTTAATTATCGTTTATGCTTGAACATTTAGAAATTAATCCTGAATCTAAAATCCCGAAATACAAACAGTTAGTAGATACTATTGTTGATTATATAACATCCGGAAATGCTCAAATTAATGATAGACTTCCCTCTGTTAAAAATATTTCAGATAAATTAGGACTCAGTCGTGAAACTGTTTTTAAATCATTAAATATTCTTTCAGAAAAAGGAATTATTGCCTCGTCTAATAGAAAAGGTTACTTTATTACTAAGGTAAATACAAGTATTCAATATAGAGTTTTTTTTATGTTAGATAAGATGACTTCATTTAAAGAAAGAATCTATGATGGTTTAAGATTTAATTTAGATAAAAACTCTGAAGTTGATATCTTTTTTCATCATGGTAATAAAAAAGTTTTCAAGTCATTGATAGTCGAAAATCTGAATTCTTATACTCATTTTGTGATTAGCACTTTTTTTAATGAAGGTGTAAGTGATGTGCTCAATTTAATTCCAGAAGGCAAATTAATTCTAATTGATCAAAAAGAGCAAGGAGTTTTAATGCAGCATAGTCAAATTTATCAAAATTTTGAGAATGACATTTTTGAGTCGCTTTCGAAAGTTTCTGATAAGATTAAGAAGTACGATGAAATTTGCTTGGTTGCTCCTTCAACAGCCCCACATAGAACTTCAGTCCTGCAGGGTTTTGAAAAATACTGTGCTCGTTTTGGCGTGAAAAATTCAACTATTGATCACAACGAAATTGATGAGATTAAAAAAGGAAATTTGTATATCTTAATTAGTGAGAAAAATGATGATCTTGTGAAAATTATTAAGTTCTGTAGAAAAAACAGCTGCAATCTTGGAAAAGAGATTGGTGTAATATCTTATAATGAAACACAGTTGAAGGAAGTTTTAGAAGGAGGAATAACTGTTATTTCTACTGATTTTTTTAGAATGGGACAACGAGCTGCTGAGGTGATAAATAATAATGAAACTGTCACAGAAGTTAATCCTTCAGAAATTATTATAAGAGATTCAATATAGAGTTATTTTTTGTTCTTTTAAGTTATTGTTTTTTACGTGTTTGCTTTGAAAATTTTCATTGTGTTTATTTTTTAAAATTATCCTTATCCTTGGCGTAAATCAAGATAAGGTTTTTTTTGATTCCCTCTTTTGTTTGTGCCTATTGGGTGTATTTACCTTCTTCTTTTTGATTATATATTGCTGTACTGGTTAGCAGGATCTGTTTTTTGTTATTTGAAAAAAATACGGTTTTTGTTTGTTATTCTAAAAAATGTCCTATATTTACCAACCAAACCAAACCAGACTAGTTGTCGTTTCAATATATCCAGGTTGACATATTTGTGCAATTGTAATATTTTTTAAGGATCGGTTTTGTTACCGGACTTTAATTTTGCAGCCGATAGAGGGGGGGACTACTCTTATAATTGAGATAGGATTGCTACATCAGATCGGTAGTTGTAACTGGAGGATTAGCAGGTTTGGGATATGTTATAGATACTGCCTGAGATAAAATTGTTGATGACATTAGCCGAGATATACCTAATATATCTAATGAAGTACTATTAGAATTTAGGGAGCTATATATCACTTGGGTAATAATAATTAAGGGTCTGGAGCAGGAGGAATGATTAACTGGATTTTGGAGAGAACATCTATCGAAATGAAAAAAGAAATACTTTGACCTTTGATGCGGTATTGCTTGAAAAAGGGATTAATAAAAAGAATATTATTTAACTGATTAATAAATTAAATATGAAAATAAAAGGCATGCGTTGGTGGATTATTGTATTATTATTTGTTGCTGCCGTTCTAAATTATGTTGATAGGCAAACCTTATCTGCTTTAGCTCCGACTATACAGTTAGATTTGGATATGGATGATCAAGAATATGCCAACGTTATCAATATATTCTTAATAGCTTATACTATCGCTTATTTGATTTCAGGTCGAGTTGCTGATAAAATTGGTACTCGTGCCAGTTTGTTTTTCTTCGTAGCATGGTGGTCGGTATTCAACATGCTTACCGCTGCTGCACGTGGCGTAAACTCTCTAAGTTTTTATAGATTTGGATTAGGTTTAGGTGAGGCCGGCATTTGGCCAGCAGCGTCAAAGGCCGTTTCGGAGTGGTTTCCGGCAAAAGAAAGGGCGTTGGCAATAGGCTTGTATACTATGGGCGCTACTGTTGGGGCTACTATTGCCCCTTACATTGTTATCCCATTAGCCACTTATAATTATGTAGAGATAATTCCTAATATAGCCAATTGGTTAGGCAATGGCCAAGGTTGGCGTATAGCATTTATACTAACAGGATTAGCTGGTTTGGTATGGCTTATCCCTTGGTTAATCATTTACAGACAACCAGAAAAAAGTAAGTTAATCACCACCTCTGAATTGACTATGTTGCAAACTGCTTCACGAGCTGAAGATGGAGAAAGTTCAGAACGTGTAAATCCGTGGTCTTGGAAACAAGTGCTCTCTTTTAGAGGAACGTGGCTTTTATTATTGGCCCGTTTAATTACTGATCCAGTTTGGTATTTCTACCAATTTTGGTTCCCGAAATATTTAAGTTCGGATAGAAACCTTACCCAAGAGCAATTGAAAATTACCTGGGTAATTTACGCAGCAGCTGGAGTTGGGAGCCTACTGGGAGGCTTTATATCAGGTAAAATTGTAAAAAAAGGAGTTATGCCTGTTGCTAGTAGAATGTGGGTTATGTTGGTATGTGCTTTGCTGATGCCTTTGTCAGCCTTTATAGCATCAGCAACAGATTTGAATATGTCATTAATATTAACTTTATTAACAGTAATAGGTGCTTTGGCCTGGCTAATTAACATTAGCTCGTTAGTAGTAGATATTGTACCTAAACATTCATTAGGAACTGTATTTAGTGTTGTAGCTGCTGGTAGTACAGTTGGCGGGATTATTATGAATATGATAGTGGCTTCTATGGTTACAGGCCCATCTAATAAACCAGCAGGTTTTTTAGACAAAGCTTTTGATATGCTATTAGATCCAGTATTAAATGCAGTACAAGGTCAAGGGTATGCCCAGTGGTTTTTAATAATGGCTTTTTTGCATCCAATAGCATGGCTATTATTGAAATTTGGAGGAATATATAAAATTTCAACAAATACAAAATAGTATTCACTTTTATTGATCAGGAAAATGAATGATCTAATTGATGTGTAAGAAGAAAGAGTTTTGTTGGTATGGCATTGTTTTGGCCCAAATTTTTTTTATGGATTAAGTATAACGAATTTCATCAATTATTCTATTGTGCCGACTTAGAATAAAGTGAGAGAATAACTGTGTCTTAATCTCAGCGAACAATACCGCTAACTAAAGTATTTGCAAAAGCAGGGCCGGATCTTGTAAGGTGACCTAATATATTATTTTATTGGTAGTGGTTTGGGCCCGAGGTTCAATGTTCTGCTTTTGTTTAGGACTTCACAAAATATTTTCAATTTGGTATTTATACCGGGCTGGACAACAAATGAATTCCCTGCCTTCGCAGATAATCAACATTGGGTATTTTCCTAACAATTAATTACTTCAATCTTAAGCTTTTGTACCCATAAACGACTGAATAGAATAAATAATTTTACATATATGAAATATATTGTTTGCGAAA
>NZ_JAJMOX010000020.1 GCF_020991455.1 Flavobacterium sp. JAS | reverse complement strand
CTCGAAACTTCCTATAAAAAACAAATTGTATTTCAGCAGGAAATGAAAGGAAGCGCCGAAATTGTAACCGAAGATTTACGATTGATAGAGAGAATTTTGTATCAGTTTAAGAATATTTTTGAACAAGTCTAGTGTTTTTATTTTCAATACTCTGGGATTTCAACAAATATATTATTAAAAAAGTAGCCCTAACGAGACAATTCTCGAACCATTGTCAAGATGATTTGAAGAAATTGAATCTAATACATTAACTAGTGAAATTAAAAAATTAGCTTAACCTTTAATGCACTTTTAGTTTGCATATCCAGAGTATAAAAGATTTTTTTACCTAAATTTATGGTATGGGAATAATTGACAAGAATATAGATAACTTAAAAAAGCTTTGCATAATATACAATGTGGAGAAAATGTATCTATTTGGTTCGGCAGTAAATTCTAATTTTAATGACAAAAGTGATATTGATTTACTAGTTAAATTCAAACCAATTGAATTATCACTCTATTTTGACAATTATATAAATTTTAAAGAGAAACTCAAATCTTTGTTTGGTCGTGAAGTAGATTTACTGGAAGAACAAACTTTGAAAAATCCAATCTTGATTAAATCAATCGATAACTCAAAAGAACTAATTTATGGATGAAAGAATTTTCAAATGGTTATTTGATATAAAAATGTCCATTGATGAAATAAATGAATTCTTCCACAACGAAGAAAAAGATTTTTTTAAATATAAAAATAACATAATGCTCAAAAGAGCTGTTGAAAGAAATCTTGAAATTATTGGTGAAGCAATTAACCCAATAGTTACTCGTGAGAACGCTTACAATGATAAAATCACAAACGCAAAATCCATAATTGGCCTCAGAAATCACGTAATTCATGCTTATGATAATATTTCTGATGAAAACATTTGGTACATTTTGACTAATCATTTGCCAAAATTGAAAATCGAAATTGAAAATTTAATTCAAGAAGCTGAATAAGTACTGCTAACAACTACAATAGATTTTGACAATTGGCGTAATGGGAAGTTGGTTTTATATTTGAAATGATTTGCTTCGCCTTTCGCTATCGCTTGGGTGACAATTTGAAAATAGGACTATTTTTTTTACACCCGCTTTAGTATCAGAAACTTAGTCTGCACAATCGCACTACAAAAAAACTTAACGGGACTCGAACTAATTTTCCTTGAAAAACACTGATAGTTTGTGTTCTTTTTAAAATTAAACAAAATTTATCGAACCAAAAAAAGTCTGAAAAATCTAGATTTCTCAGGTTTTAGTTTTTTATAGTAGCCTAACAGGACAATTTTCGAATCATTTTGTGGATGACTTAAAAAAAAATAAATATTATTTTATATTGATTTCCATGTTTAAATTTGATCTTAGTCATTTATAATATTGAATCAATAGAATAAAAGTCTGCTTATTTAGTTCTTATTTTATTCTCAGAAAGTAGAACTAATTAGAGTTTAAACAAGAATTAGCTTGACATAAAGTTTTATACTATTGAAATTGCACTCATATATGTACTAAAGGATTCAACAAATATAAGTTCGTTTGAATATTGTTAAGTAAATATCCTATTTTTGAAAACAAATAAACACTGACATTTGTCAGACATAGCAACCCACTTTAGGGTAGATAAGTCGGATTTTATCAGACATATATACAAGTTAGCAGACATTAACAACAACTATGGGATTTCAATCAATTGTACACGGAAGAATCATCATCAATAATAATCTTATAGATGCCAGAAAAGTGATTCAGTCATTAGGAAATGACGAATGGATGTTTAGAACTGAAATGTTTGGACAAGGCATTTCGAAGGCTACTTATTATGAGGATCCAGTAATATCATTTGGTGCGACTTACAAACAAATTGAATATCATTATAAAGTTTGAAGATATATTAAGACAACTAGATTTTGAAACCGCAAAAATTCAATTAGAAACTGAAATTATGGGGACTTACAATTTCTTTTGGAAGTCAAAAAAATCAGCGAAAGATAGCTTTGAAGATAACGATAAGCTGATTGAAGTTGATGAATGGTTTTTTGGATTTGGAAATAGAAGTAGATGGGGGACTTTAGAAACCGATTTACTTGAAGAAGATATTTTCAGTTTAGAAGATTTTAAATATCCTGTAAATAAGTAAATAACGTCTGCTAACAGCTACTACAACGGATTTGGGCAATTGTCTTAATGTAAAGTTAGTTTTGTATTTGGAAGATTTGGCAAATCCGAAGATAAGGCTTAATTTAATTCCAAACCCGTTGTAGTGCCAGAACGTTATGCGATATTTTACCACAAAACACAATTTATTTAAACTTAAAATTAAATGATAGAAATTATTAGTGGGAATTTTTACAAAAAAATAAGCGATAAACTCTCAACTGAGATAGATATATCTAAGCTTCCTTTATACGGAGAAAAAGAGATTTTTAAACCAAACTCGGATCGATATGGCAAAATTAAAATAAAGCTAGAAATTGAAAACGATTTAGAAACGTTAAATTCAATAGAAAGTTTTAATGTTGCACTTAACCCAATAAATACAAACTATCATACCTATAAATGGGATGTTGATGAAAAGAAATTGCCAAAAGGATTCGAACAATATGTCAAACCAGAAATAATAAAATTTATTGAAATTTTTACAATTTTCAACAAAAACAATAATGATATATTTAGATTTTCAGTTATTGATGGAAGTTATAGAGATACCGAAAGACCAGCACATATGTTAGCCGTAAAATATGCTTTAATAGAAATATTCAACCAAATATAAAAACACCGTATAACAGCTACTCCTATGTAAAGCATCATAAAGTTATTCACAACTTTTGAGAGGGTTATTATAGTATTATTGAATGCGCATCTTAAATTTAATTTTGAAATAATCCGATAATTTTTTTTAAAGAATAATAAGAAGCCCCTCTATTTGAAATAAAACTATTGAATTTTTAAAAAAACACACACTAATTACAAAAATGTAATTTATCTTTTTCCTTTTTTGTTTGCATATCTACATTCATGTAAATGTCAAAAACATCTATCATAATAAGAGTCCTCTTGATGATTTATAATGAAAAACTTTTATTTTTGAAAATAAATAATGTATAATACTTATCGTACATGTCTACTTCAATTTGGGTTGCTTTGTGTAGTTTTGTCACATATTTAAATAAGTTGGCAGTAATTGTAAAACCAATATGAATCTATTTTTAAGACAAGCGGAACTAAAGGATGTTGAATTTATAACGGAACTATCTAATCAATTAGGTTATAAAACAACAATTGAAAAAATTCAGAATCGGATTTCTGAAATTTTAAACAATATCGATAATTGCGTTTATGTAATTATCGATAATGAAAATATTGTAGGTTGGATTCATGGCTTTTATTCCCTTAGAGTTGAGTCCGATTCTTTTGTGGAGATTGGAGGTCTAGTAGTAGATGAAAACTACCGAAGAAAAGGGGTTGGAAAAATATTAGTTACGAAAGTAATCGAATGGGCTCGTTCAAAAAAGAGCAATAAAATTAGAGTAAGATGTAATACACTTCGCAAAGAAACTCATGTGTTTTATGATAGAATTGGTTTTATTGAAACAAAAGAACAAAAAATATTTGACATGGAATTAGCTTGACAAAACAACTACCGCTAACAGCTAAAATGTAATAAGCATAATGAAATGCTGGTTTTGCGGTTGAAATGATCAAATCCTTAACAGGACTCGAACCAAGTTCCCTTGCAAATGCAGGAGTTTAAATTTTTAAGAAATTCAAACAAGACATTTCGAACCACAAAAAAAGCCGAGAAATCTATATTTCTCGGCTTTTAATTTTTTCCTAGTAGCGGGAAACATTCAAATATCTAACCAATTTATTAAAGACTATTATCTTCTAATTGCATCTTAAATTATTAATAATTATTTGTTTTTTATCATAGAATTAGCAGCTTTTCATGAGAAGACATCGGAGGGGGGGGAGTATAAGCTCCATAAGTATAATTTTCAACTCTTGTTTCCTGCACACCTTGCAAATATATCTTTAATTACCAGCCTTTGTCTTTCCATATTTTATCATGTTTTGAATGTTACAACCACATCTGCAACACTTAGTCTGGTTTGACCCCATTTTTTTCGATTTAAGACAATTTAAAATAAAAAAACAACCCGAAGGTTGTTTTAATTTTTACGTGATTTTACCATTATTGTACCGTCATAATAAATAGAAATCTCAACATTTATTGCATGAGTCTTCGTAATCCGTCAAAATAGACTACATTTTACGTAGTCTGTACAGCTGTTGTATTCACTATCTTTACCGTTGCAGAAATTTTACAAGTAGTGCACTTTATGTAATTCTCGATTTGCATTTGGCTAATTGCCTTAAGTGGAATAAAACCAAGATAATGGTTAATTATTTTTCATGTTCCTTTTGGCTTTATGGTTTATAGTTGTATTGGTTCTCCGAAAGGATTTTGCCTGCATTGTCTTTTACAAATTCAAGCCTTCCAAAAGAATCATAGGTATAGGTTGTTTTATCTCCTTTAGGATCAGTAATAGTACTAATGCCGATAAGGGGTTGATAGGTGATGGTTGTAACCATAATGTTATTAGTAAATCTAGGATCATTCCGCATGGTATTTAATGCTGTAATTAAATTGGCTTCATTTCCTGAGTCCGAAGCTGTTTGCACTATATCAATAGAAGGAATATTATCGTAGGTGGTATTCTCAAATTTAGCGATCGGCAACGTTTTGTTATATCCCCATAGATAAGCAATATGAGTGCCGTCAGTTTTATAAAGCTCAATAGGATTACCTTTATCATCATAAAGTAGAAAGGTGACGCGATCTTCTAGAGCGCCATTTCCTTTTGAGGTTTGGATTTTGGCAGGCAAATAGCGTGTGCCAAAATCACTATAAATTGTTTTTTTTGTTGATAACAATGTAGTGTTATTATAAGTAGATGTTGTGGCTATTTCAGAGAGTTGGTGTCTACTAACATGTCCTAAAGCAGTTGAATATTGATTTTCTGTTTTTAGAACATCCCCGGTACTAGAAGTAGTTTTTATAATAACAGGTAATCCAACCAGGCCTGTCTGATACGAATAATCAGTGGTAGTACTTACTTGTTTATAGGAAGCAGCATTGGCCAAATTGGTTACAGGCACAGCGTCTATATAATCAATATTTACTTGACTTTGCAATTGTTTTTTATTGACAAAAGTTTTATACAAACCAAAATATAAATGATAAATTCGTTGAAGAGCTTCTGTAGGTGTTTGAGAAGTAAGACCAACTACATTGTCGAATATTTTTTTTATATTTAAATTCATTATAAAATCCGGGCTTTCTTCAAGAAAAGAAGAAGAAGATTTTTTATTCATTTTTAATACGCCGTTGTCTTTCACAAAAGTCAATTCTTCTACTACTTCCCCATTGTACATATCCTTGTTTTCTGTACTGCTGCCAGAAAACTTAATTACATTATTTTGCTGATCGGGTGGATAGAAGTTGAAGGCATTGGTAGGGTTTTGGGCAGATATTGATCGATACGTTTTTTGTAAACCGCCATTTTCAAAATTATCTCCTCCAAAACTGGTAGTTACATATTGATACGTTTTTTGATTGTCAGGTAAAATATCCCTAACGGATTCAGAAAACAAAGTATACTCTCTAGTAAGAATAGGGTATGGCCATGCTCCAACACCTCCAGGGCTTCTCACTTCATACTTTGTGTATTCTAAAGATTCTATATTAGGACCGTAAAAATCATTTATAAATGGAATATCATCTGTTTTGTTAATATCATTTACTTTATTATAATAATATCTTTTGATCATACCTGGGCCTGTAATAGGGTCGTTTTTAATTCTCTTCACACGAACCCCTACACCCTCCACAACTTTAATATCAGATATGTATTTATAGTCAACATCCACATCTACAGGTGCAGAAGTTGACCCGTACGGAACCACTAATTCAACTTTAATATTATAAGTACCGTACTTTAAAAAATTAAAGGTAAATTCTTTGTCATAACTATAGACCTGGTATGCTAAATCGAAAGACTGGGTCTGCTCAGGAGCCATATCCTCAGCTTCTTTTACTGTAATACGTACCTTATATTGATTATTTAAAGAACCCTGAGCTGTTGCGTGTATTTTAAAAACCACATTCTGATCTAAATTTATTGTTTCATTGGCTCCGGATCCTGCGTAATGCGAAGCTATTAATTGTGTATCGGGAACAGGGTAAGCACTGGGATATAAAGTAGAAAGATCATTGTAAACACTTATAGATTTAACAGTATAATTATATTCTTTGGCCGGAATCCCCTCATAATCAAAAGTAGTAGTACCACTTGTTGGATATTTAATTTTAGCTAAGGAACCAGTGACAGCCTTTAAAAAGTTGGGGCTTCTATCCGCTAAATTTATACCGCCCACATTCTGAAAGGTTTCATGATTTGTTATTGGCAAACCAGAACTATTTGATTTACCATTAAAATAACCTAAATTGTCTTTTGAAAAAGACAAACGATCTGGCATATCATTAGGGTTGTTGTATTCAAAAGAATGCTGTTGGTCTTTTATATTATTACCATTTAAAGAAGTTAAGGTCTGCAGAAAAAAACGGGTTGAGTTTGCTGCTCCATTTTTAAAAAGGTATTGCAGAGAGTAATTTTTAAAATCAGCATAAACGTTATTACCTTTATTTTGGGTAATTTTAATATTATTTAAAATACGATGATAGTCCTCATTTCCATATTCTGTAGATAAAAAATGAATTTCTTCATTAGATCGATTACAGGTAATTTTTGATAAATATTTTCCGTTGTATGTTTTAGTTCTTGAAGTAGATAATCCAGAGTAAAATTCTAAAAAAGTAGGATATCCAGGAAGGTCGTCTTTATATATTTTTTTATAGGATTCATTGGTACCAATCTTGACATTATAATCACTAGTCTCTTGCAGGTATGTCAAATTTATTTCGTCCAACAAGGGATTGACTATTTTTACTAAATAATAAGCTGTAATTGGATTTTGCAAAGTATTAAAGCTTGTACCGCTTAAATCTAATCGGGTTCTTTCTGTACCTGCAGTACCTCCAAAATAATATTTGACTCCATTGGGATCTGTAATTAAAATTTGCTGACTGTCAACATCTTGAATAGGACTTGTGATAAATTCTATTTTTAACTCCTGATTATAGTTAGCCAGCTTAGGCAGTAAATTTTGATCTAAATAAAAACTTCCTGAATAACCAGCAAAATTAAAACTAAAAATATCAACCTCTGTGTCATAACCATCATTAGGCATAGTAGTTAAATTTTCTATTCCGGCTGTGGTAGTTGATAAATTAACTAGCTGTGCTTGAGTATAAAACCTACGAGTAGAAGACTCATCAGTTCTATCTCTCACTGTCCTTGAAATAACACCGCCCGCTCTTAGGTTCCAATTAATACCTGTCCAACTGCAGAGTTGATCTACTTTTACACCAGCTCCCGCATAACTCATGCTAATAGGCAATGTAAGTCGTCCTGCTTTGTAATTGTACAAATCAATAGAAGCAGCTATTTCTCCGCTCGACTCATTCAGTTCAATATTTCCGTACTTTGTAAGCTCAAATGGTGTTGGAGATGGAGGGATTACATTGGGTAATTGAACTTCATTAGCGGATTGTGAAAAAACATTTAAACTCAATAATCCACATAACGTTAAAATATATAATCTCATCTATTTTAGTATTTATATTTATTTCCTTTTTTTACTATTAACCAAATCTGTATGCACAATTGTAATGTATACAAACTGCGTCACGTGTTTGAAAGTTACATAACAATACATCCCGATCATTGCTTTGAAGATTTATTATGTTTTTTTTACTTTTCATATTTCATTTTTATTAATTGTTTGATATCTAGTTACTTGATAAATACAGGAACTCCAATTAGATAAATGCAAACCTATCATTTCTTCATTCCTATTTTATCAGATACAGTGCTTCCGGCAAGAACAAGTCCATATTGTATTGCGGAGTTACAGAAAGATCGTAAGCAGGAATACTCGATATAATTTTCGTAAAGCCTCTCTTTCAGGCTAAATAAACATTGAGCAGAAGAGAGTAAATAATAGGTCAAATTCTTGATAAGTAATATTTGATTAGTGTCTGGTATAATTTATTTACGTGCAAATCTAAGTCAGACATTTGTTTAAAGTTTACGGCTTTCCACATTTTTACTTTAACTTTTTAAAAATACCAAAAACATGTGTTTTGGGGCTAGAAATAATTTTAATAGCTGGCTTAACCAGGGAGAGCTTTAAATCTTGGCATAATCCATAATCCCCTTATTCTTCACTATTTCTTCTACGTCACAGTAATTACTACTTCTGAATCCTAATTTAAAATACACTACCTGAAGAATTATGTAACTTGATAATAACCTTAAGTATCATATCCCCTGCTCCGAAAAGTGTTTCCTAATTCACACTGCAAATGTCTCTGCCTTTGCTCATTTTTTTACGTATTAGAAATTGCAAACCTGATAAAAGTCTCCCGACTTTTCACGTTTTTAACTTAAAACACAAAAGCTTCAGAGAAATCTGAAGCTTTTGTCTTAATATCCTAACGGGACAATTCTTGAACCATTTAATAAATGATATGAAAATTTTGAGTGTATAAATAGTATCTGAATTTCACTTTTAACAACTAAAAAACCCATCAATATCATTTAGATTTTGATGGTTATATTTCTATAGATTTCTATCAATTTTTAGCATATTTATTGGTAAAAATTCGAATGTTAATACCTAAATGTGGTTTTACGTAAATTTTTAACAAATGTCTGGCTTAGATTTGCGTACAAATTATATTTTACCAAATCATAACCAAAATTTCGCATGAAAAAACTTTACTTACTATTTCCCTTTTTCTTACCACTATTTACTTATCCCCAAGACATCCTTTGGGAAAAATCATATGGCGGAATACATGCAGATTATCTTTATGATGCCCTACCTACAGCCGATTATGGATTTATTCTGGCTGGAAGTTCCGTATCTGATAAAACCGGAAATAAAGAAGATGATAATCATGGAGATTTGGATTATTGGATTTGGAAAATGAATGAAAAAGGAGAACTCGACTGGCAAAAAAGCATTGGTGGAAATGGGTTTGATTTACTCCAAAGTATTAAAGGAACTAAAGATGGCGGATTTATTTTGGCGGGTACTTCAAGTTCTGGAAATGGTTTTCAAAAAGGCGAAGCCTGTAAAGGAATTACTGATTTTTGGGTCATAAAATTAGATGCCGCTGGAGAGGAGCAGTGGCAACGAACTATTGGAGGGAATGGTCAGGATGAATTATTATGTGCTTTTCAAACCAAAGACGGAGGTTATATATTAGGAGGTTCTTCAAATTCCAACCCTCCACCGATTTCAAACACAAAACCAGAAGGGAAATCAACTACCACTACTAAGGCTGATTTATTCAATAAATCAGAAAAAAGTAGAGGAAACATGGATTATTGGGTTGTAAAGCTCAGTAAGGAAGGAAGTATTGAATGGCAAAAAACATATGGAGGAGAATATGCCGACTTGTTAAGAAGCATGGAACAGACTATTGATAATGGATATATTTTGGCAGGATATTCAAACTCTCCAATTTCAGGCGATAAAACAGATAATGATACAGGTGCCGGAGACTATTGGATTATTAAAATAAATAATCTTGGTGAAATTCAATGGCAGAATACTTATGGCGCAGATGGAGACGATCAGCCTTATGTAATTCATCAAACTTTTGATGGAGGCTATATTGTAGGAGGAAATTCTAGTAGTACCAATGCACTTACTCCGCAAGGTGGTATAGTTGCAAATGGAACTGATTTCTGGATTTTAAAATTAGATAACGAAGGAAGCGTGGACTGGAGTAAAACCTATGATTTTGGTAACGTAGATATTTTAACTTCATTGGTAGAAAATACAGACCATACGTATTTAATAGGCGGTTATGCGAAATCAGAAACCACACAATCTTTAGTTGGTAATCTGGCTAAAAAAGCTGGCGTTGCCAAAGAGAAGGATGGTATTAATGATTACATAGCACTTAAAATAGACGAAAAAGGAGAACAGCTTTGGAATAAAACAGTTGGCAGCAGTGGAGAGGATATTCTAAGAAAGTTAATCGAAACCCGAGATGGTGGTTACTTAATGGCTGGTACTTCAAACTCAGGCTCTTCAAAAGATAAAAACTCCAATATAGGCAGTAATGATTTTTGGGTGGTTAAATTAAAAGACAAAACAAAAGTTGAGAAAGTTAAATCTAGTATTGAAGCTGTTCCTAACCCGGTATCGACATATACCAATGTCATTATTGGCTATGATTTTACTGAAGGAACCGCCACTTTGGTTGATATGACTGGTCGTGTCTTGCAAGAATTTGCGATTTCTAACAGAACGGTGCCTGTAGATTTAAGCCGTTATTCAGATGGAATTTACATTGTTAATATCAAAACAAATGTAAAAAAGGAATCAGTAAAAGTGATAAAGAGAAATACAAGTAAATAAGCAAAAATAGCAATAGAAAATGTATAAAAAAACTATAAAAAATTTCGCTCATATCTTTTGTTTGTCAATACTATTTGTTCTAGTACCAGTTTTCATGACAGCTCAGACCCAAACCGAAAATTACATTAAAACAGTTACTTACAAAGTACCAAGTGCGACAAAAATAACAGCGCCAACAATTTCTCAGGCAGCTCAAAATACCACTTATTTTGACGGTCTTGGAAGACCAAAACAACAAGTAAGTTATCAGCAGTCTGCCTCAGGTAAAGACCTTGTAACACCAATTGAGTACGATGGTTTCGGCAGACAGACCAAAGAGTATCTCCCATATGCTTCGAGTCAGACTAGCGGTGCTTACATTGACCCGACAACATTGCTTACAAACGTAATAGCACAATATCAAACTAAGTATGGGGCTGTAAATACAAATCCGTTTAGTGAGAAAAATATAGAATCCTCCCCGCTCAATAGAGTATTGCAGCAGGGAGCACCAGGCAACGACTGGACATTAGCAAGTGGTCATACGATAAAATTAGGCTATAATACAAATGTTGCCAGCGAAGTAAAATTGTATTATGTGACTACGACCTGGACAGTGGCATCGGGGCAATATGAAATTGCACTTGGTAATGGCGCAGGAACTACTTTCTATACTGCAGGGCAACTGTATAAAAACATAACTTATGATGAAAATACAGCTGCTAGTCCTACAGAGACGGCTGGTTCAACTGTAGAATTCAAGAACAAAGAAGGACAAGTCGTTTTAAAAAGAACCTACGATGCAGGAGTAAAACATGATACCTATTATGTATATGATAATTACGGAAACCTCACCTATGTAATTCCGCCAAAAGCTGATGCAGCAATTGATGTAAATGTTCTGAACAGTTTATGTTACCAATACAAATACGATAACCGTAATCGACTAGTTGAGAAAAAATTGCCCGGTAAACAATGGGAGTTTATAGTCTACGATAAATTAGACCGCCCAGTGGCGACTGGCCCCGCATTCTCACCATTTAAAGATGATGCCGCAATAGGCTGGCTGATTACAAAATACGATGCTTTGGGCCGTCCCATTTACACAGGCTGGAATAATCAGGCTGCGAGTTCTGCATCACGAAAAACGCTGCAGGATGCTCAAAATTTGGCCACGGTTTTATATGAAACTAAAATCGCAAAGACTATTGATGGTATTGCTACTAATTATAATAATAGTATTGCACCAACCAGTTTTAAACTCTTAACGGTTAATTATTATGATGATTATGTTTTTCCGGGTGCTCAGCCTACTCCGACAACGATAGAAGGACAAACAGTTTTAACAAACGTTAAAACTTTAGCCACAGGCAGCTGGACCAGAGCAGTTTCTACAGCAGCTTCAATAGCAGGAGAAACAAGTACAACCTTCTATGGTGATAATGCAAGGCCAGTTCGAACCTATACCCAAAATCATTTGGGGGGCTATACTTTTACAGACAGTAAACTTGACTTTACGGGTAAGGCTTTATACACTATTTCTAAACATAAACGAACCTCAGGGAGCACAGAGATGACGATAAGGGAAGATTTTACCTATTCGCCTCAGGATCGTTTATTGACCCATACCCATCAAATTAACGGGGGAGCTATACAACTAATGGCTGCTAACACTTATGATGAATTAGGACAATTGATAAGCAAAAATGTAGGTAATACTACAGGAGCTCCCCTGCAGAAAGTAGATTTTAATTATAATATAAGAGGCTGGTTAACTGAAATTAATAAAACAGCCAATCTGCAGCAGGGTTCTGAAATAAAAGATTTATTTGCTTTCAAGATCAATTATAATACGATTCAGGCAGGAATTACGGGAGTTACTGCGCTTTATAACGGTAATATTTCTGAAACATTCTGGAGAACCGGAGCAGACAATATTGAGAGGGCTTATGGATACAAATACGACAACCTAAACCGATTAAAAAATGCTATTTACGAAAAGAGTGGGTTAACTACAAATGCCTATGACGAAAACCTGACCTATGACAAAAACGGTAATATCATGTCTTTGGTCAGAAAAGGAGATACTGATCCTCAGGTAGGAATCATAGAAATAGATAATCTCGCTTATACTTATCCCGCCAATTCAAACCAATTAGGAAAAGTAACAGACAATACCAATAATACGAGCGGTTTTAACGACTTCAATAAAACAGGCGACGATTATACTTATGATGCCAATGGTAATATGATTACCGATAAAAACAAAAACATTACCGCCATTACCTATAACCAGTTGAATTTACCAAAGAAAATTACATTTGGAACAACAGGAAGCATTGAGTATATTTACAACGCAGCAGGGCAGAAATTAGAGAAAATTGTAACTGAAGGAACCGTTACAACTAATACTAATTATCTAGATGGATTTCAGTATAAGAATACCGTATTGGAGTTTTTCCCGACAGCAGAAGGTTATGTTAAAAATACAGCCGGCGCGCTTTCATACGTGTTTCAGTACAAAGATCATTTGGGTAACATACGTTTGAGTTATGCCAAAAACCCAACGACACAAGTTCTTGAAATTATTGAAGAGAATAATTATTATCCTTTTGGTTTAAAACACAAAGGGTATAATGATAATGTACCGACAGGTAATAAGTATAAGTACAATGGTAAAGAGCTTCAGGATGAGCTGTCACTGAACCTTTACGACTATGGGGCAAGGAATTATGACCCTGCCATTGGCAGGTGGATGAATATTGACCCGCTGGCGGAGAATTATTTTGAAAAAACACCTTATATGTATGCGGGAAATAATCCTTTGATGTTTGTTGATTATGATGGTATGGATTTTGGGATTTATATTAATCATGATACAAAAACTATATCAATAAAGTCGCACTATATTGTTAATAGTAATGATAGCAATTTGATGAATGATATAGCAAGCTACTGGAATGAACAAAGTGGTAATTTTGCTTACGCTATTGGAGAAGGAGTTGATGCAGAATCTTATTCGATTAATTTTGATGTAACCGTTGAGGTAGATGATAGTGCTGTTGCAACTGAAGGTTCAGACTTTTTAACAGCTGGTTACCAAAGAGCACAAGAAGGAAGAGATAAAAATCCCAATAATAATGAAATTAATTCACTTGTAACAAGTAGTGATCATATCTCTCTAAAAAGAGATGATAAAAAGCAAGGTTTGACAGGTGGTAATGATGCAGTTGTTAGGAGTGATGCCGAAAGAAAGACTGATACTGGAAAGCATGAAGTAGGACATAATTTTGGAATGTCACATGCTTCTGGTTTAATGAGTAGAACAGGAGGTAGCAGTGCTACCACAAGAAGTGTTGGAGAGACTTTGAGTAGAGTTGGTTTAGGGGCATCTCAGTATGGTGATAATACAGGAAATGGTGCAATAGGGTCTATAAATGGTATTTCAGGTACAGCTCCTGCGAATTTTACAGCTGGAAGTGTAGTGACTCAAAAAAGTTTTGATAGAAAGAAAAATGAAGCAATTAAAAGAGCTAAATAACAATTACATGAAAAGTACATATTTAATATTGACATTTTTTTTCACAATAAGTGTTAATGCACAGATTGAAATAATACCATACGAGCAAATAGCGGTAAATTATTTTGCTGAAGAATTATCTGAATCATATAATCAATTGAAGTACTTGGTTTTTGATGGTAATTTAGAAATGACTTCACCTCTGCCTTATAGTTTTTGTATGGTTTTAAAAAAGGTTGATAATTATGAAGAAACGGAAAATGTAAAAGTAAATATTCCTTATCCTATTTTAAAAAAAATAGGATTCTTAAAAAAATTATTTATTTCAAATAGAAAAATAGGTAATGTATATGTTTTTAAACATTATCCAAAAGAGGATGATATAGTGGTAGTGATAAATGTGACAAATAAAAATATAGATGATTATTATAGTATTTTAATAGATAAGAAAACTAAAAAAGCTATTAATTCTTGCAAGAAAACGTATTATCAGTAGATAGGGGAATGTATCAATAGTGTATTTTTTGGTAGTGTTGCAGATTAGGTGTTTTTATAATGTAACCACCTAACTAACTGAAAAAGAACATATAATTTTAATTAGTGAATAGAGAAAAGAGACGACCGACAGGTCGTCTCTTTCTTTTTTGTCTTTTAATAAGCCTTAAAATGCTTTTGCCTTACCTTAGTGTTTCAAATTAGGTCATGAAAATAAAATGTAATTTTTGCAATGGTAAATGCATAAAAAATGGATTTCAATCTAACGGAAATCAGCGTTATAAATGTTGTGTTTGTCAAAAAAGACAACAGATTGACTATAGGTATAATGCTTACAAAAGGGATGTCAATCAGGAGATAGTGTTGTTTACAAAAGAAGGGTTAGGAATAAGAAGCACAGCAAGAATATTAAAAATATCAGCCACAACATTATTGAAAAGAATTGTTTCAATTGCCGGAAGTATTATCAAACCCATTATCAGCAAAGGCAAGACTTATGAAGTCGATGAACTGTGCACTTATATCAGACACAAGAAAAATTATATCTGGCTGGTTTATGCATTGGAAAGGAATACTAAAACAGTTGTCAGTTTTAATGTTGGGAAACGAACCAATAAAACGCTGAGTCGTGTTTTGGAAACTCTAAAATTATCAGAAGCTAAAGAGATATTTACGGACAGATTGAAAAACTATCGATATTTGATCGAAGAGAAACTACATTCAGTAAAACGTTTCGGGACAAACCATATTGAAAGAAAGAATTTGACACTCAGAACTCATCTGAAAAGACTTAACCGCAGAACAATCTGCTTCAGTAAAAGTTTAGTGATTTTTACTGCTGTTTTGAAAATTTATTTTTGGACTTGATTTTTTAAATAGATAAATATCTTGTTGAATAATTAGCGGGAAGCATTCAATTATCTAACCAGTTTTTTGAAGATTATTACAATATTTTAGAGTGCGCATCATAATTTTTTCTTCTTTTGTTTTTATAGAAGGTAATATTGATGCCAAAGCATCAATCAAATAAAAGGTGTTTAATAATTTATAGTGAAAAAAAAAGATATATTTGAAAAGATATAATGTGAAATTTATCACACATATCTACCCAATTTGGATGGCTTTGTGTGGTTTTGTCAGATATATAAATGAATTGGTAGTAATTATCGGGCAGAACAGAAATAAGGTACTCAAAATGGAAAATGTTAAAAATAAATTTTAAATTTACAATCAACTATTTCCGAGTAAGTTTAAATGAAAATTTATTCGGAGATGGCAGAGTGGTTTATTGCGCTTGTCTGAAACACAAGTGAACGTTTATTCTTTCCACGGGTTCGAATCCCGTTCTCTCCGCTAATTTTAGTTATGGCTCCTTCGGGAGCCATTTGGGATTATAAAACATCATAATTTAATTTTTAAAACAATATTATGGGAATTTGCAAACTTTGTAAGAAAGATAAAAAGTTAATTGAGGCACATATAATCCCAAAATTTATGTACAAAAAAATGAAAGACGAAAATCACTCTTTTTTTGACATAACTTATAATTTGAATACAAAAGAAACTAAAAGTAAAAAAATTCAAAAAGAAGATTACGATAAAAACATTCTTTGCGGTGATTGTGATAACGGAATTTTAGGAGGGATTTACGAAGACTATGCAAAAGATACTCTGTATGGAGAAAACTTAAATCCAGAGATTGCACCAAAATGCGAAAACTTCATAAATCCAGATGATGGTGCAGAATATTCAATTTGTAACAACATTGATTATACAAAAATGAAATTATTTTTCCTTTCACTATTATGGAGAGCAAGTATAACTGATAGACCAACTTTTAATGAAGTTAGTATTGGAAGTAAACACGAAGAAATTATTAGAAAAATGATTTATGAAAAGATAACACCTTTAGAAGAGGAATATCCAATAGTCATAACTTCATTTATGAGAACCGAAAATAAATTTGAGAACTTAATAGCTCAACCTAAAAGAATAAGAACAAAAGGTGGTTTAAATGGATATATCTTTTTAATTGATAGTTTACAATTTATGTTTTTTGTAAATTCTAATGATCATAAAATTCCAGAATATATATTAAAAAGTACCATAAAAGAATCTGGGGAATTAACAACTTTACATTTACCAAATGGAAGTGAATTAGAATTTTTTAAACAGATATTAGGAAAATAATTACTGCCAACACACGCTACACGCAGTTTGGCGATTTGGCTTAATTTAAATATTGATTTGTATTTGGAAGATTAGGCAAATTCGAATAATGAGCTTAATTTAGTCCCAAACTGCGTGTAGCACGGCAATGTTACAAGGAATGTTAAAAAACCAGAAGAGAATTCAATAACTAGTCGCAACAAATGACAACGAAAATTATTTCTAAAATTACTCAAAAGCAAATCAATCAAATTATAAATCTTGTTGAAAAAGATGCTGACTTAATAAGCATAAATGTTTTTGAAAAACAAAGTCCAATCTACGAATATCTGAAAGTTAGAGAAAGTGAAAAATGTAAAATATATTTATCACGAGTTGGCACTTTTGACTCCAAATCAACTAATTTAATAATTACAGAAGATTTGAATGGAGATTTGCTAGGATTTATATTATTTCAGAATGTAATAAATCAGCAGAAAGATATTGCAATTATTTCTACAATAGTTTCTAGTTCTCACCGTAACAAAGGTATTTTAAAAAACATGATGAATAACCTAAAACAGTCTTATGACAGTATATCTTTAAGTTGTTTTACAGATATTGTACATGTTTACAGTAAGCTAGGTTTTAAGCCAGCTGGTCAATGGCAAACTCAAATAGGTTTGTACTTTGGGTATATGGATGATGGACAAATTATATCTGTAGACGATAATGATTTAAATAATCTTCCTGCTATCAAGTATGCGTTTCAGAATTTTAAAAATAAGAATATTAATACATGGCAAAATCTAATTGACAAATTAAATGAAGACAATAATAAAGAACAATTAAAGGCTTCACAGTTTATAAAACACTGCTTTTAGCAAGACGATAAGCAATTTGGGTATTAGGCTTAATTTAAATTGGTTTTATATTTGGAAGATTTTACAAATCCGAATTATGGGCTTAATTTAGTCGCAAAAAGCTTGTAGCGTAAGAACGTTAGGTGCAATTCTAATTAAAAGATGAACATAAATAAATTTTCAAATATAATAAAAGATAATAATTTAAATGAAGAAGAAAAACTTCAAGCATTTGGTGATTTTTATATTTATTATTCAAACTTGCTTAAAAAAGTATTAAAAAATAGAACTTTCACTGAAAGACAACTTTCAGTAGATATTTTTCTTAAAAAGTGGCCAGATAAAAAATCTGAAACTGTATTTAAAAAACAATTTTATTCATCTTTCAAAACATTAGAAAGAATAAAAATAGGAATAGAAACAGGTATAGTTAATAAATTTAATATAGGAATTAGTAAGAGTTCGATAAATAACTTTGCTGACATATTATTTATTTTTTCATATGATGTTTATGAATTGGTTAAATATGCTGAATCAAAATATAATAATCATATATTGAATTATAGAATGGGTTCAGCGATTGGCTCTTCTTCAAGAGATATATTTGAGAACGGAACAATAATACTTCACATTAAACATTTTGGAACCAACTCAATTCATTACAGAGACTTCTTTTCGTATACAGTATTTACCATTAGACTAATGATTGAAGTCGCTGGAAAGAAAATAATGGGATTTAATTCTATCACGGACGATAAAGGAGAAAGATTAAAGAAGATAAAGACGCAAATAGCTTGGGAATTTATTAAAAACGATCAACTAAATAATAAAAGAATTCAACTTCCAATGGAAATAGATACAATATTAGAGATAGAAAAATGGACGAATCAGTTTGTTCACACTGGATACATTCAACCAATATTTTTAGTAGAAAATGCATTGGTGTTTTTAGATAAATTAATTATTCCTAAATCCACGAAAATTTCTAATTATAACGATTTGAAATTAGAATTTGAAAATTATGTAAAAAGTAAAGTAAACGAAGGACAAATTATACAAGTTAATTGGATGAATGAAAAACATCTCGAATCAGAGATAATTTCAAAATAAAAAGACTTGCGACTAAGTTCAAGGACGGATTTAGGCAATACGCTTAATGGAAAGATGGTTTTGTATTTGGGATGATTTGCAAATCAAAGAATGGATTGAATTTAGTCGAAAACCAGCTGTAGCACCAAAACGTTAGCAGTAAGCTATCCCTACTTCTTTTAATGACACCTAATTTAAAGCATGAATATTTGTTTCTGTGGCTAATGTTATTAAATTTACTACAAACAATTAACTTATGAGCGAGTCGAACCGACAACTAAATATTAAATTTTACGACGAGCTAAATCGTATTTTTAAAATTAAGAAATATAAGACATGGCAAGAATTAGCTAAAGAAGTAACAATTGAAAAAATAGCCGAAACCTATAATGTATTTGGGCAAATCTTTTCTACAAATTTAAATAGATACGAATTGTTGCCAAAAAACAATCCTTCTCAGAAGCTTACTTCAATTTTTCATGGCTATTCAGACGGCAATTCGATTATTAATAATGTTGCACGGTATTCATTATACTCAGATGAAATTTTGATATTTCATCCGCTTCAAAATCCAAATATTACTTCCCCTGATTATAATCCAATCTATAAACCACACTTGTGGAGGCTTGAGTTCGTAGATGCTTTATATTTTTATATAGTTCTCCAAAAATGGGTTCGCTCTGGGATCGTTCATTTAATTGAGAACCCCTTCAATTTTGATTCTGAAGCTTACTCGACTTTAAAAGAGGAGGCTCGCAGACGTGTTGAATTAAATCCAGAAATTATGACGGATCCTGAGTTTAAAATGGATATAAATAAAATGAACGATGAAAAATTGCGCCGGTCATTTTTTGGATTACCTCTAAAAGCTATAGAGGTAACAATTTCCAAAGCATTTCCCAGCTACTCAACTAACGAAGTTACCAACTTAGCTTTATCATTTAAAAGAAGGGAAAAGGAACATCCGATGTATGTAGATTTTGGCGAAGATCAAATGGAATCCGTTTCTTTAAATGACAGTGGAGGAAGCATTGAAATGATTGACGCCATTTGCAAATTAACAGGAGCAATTTCCTATACAAGCCAAGTTAGTATAAAACGTCAACTTGAATTTAGGGGGACAAATCCATTTTGGACTAAGTTTGGCTCACTATACTCGGGGCTTGACCTAACTTATTTAGATAATGTTGATACTTCCTTTGCCTTACATATTAGAGAAGAAAACAGAATTTCAGGAATGAGAAAAGCATTGAGAGAAGTCAGTTCTTTCATAGAGCAAACAGAACTTGACAAATTATCAGATGATAAAATTCTTCATTTTAATGACAAAATAAAAGAAGAGGTGAAACGATCGGAAGTTGAGTGGATGAAAATAATTGATGATGCAAAGAAGTTTAATATAACGACAATTGCTAGCGCAAGTACGATAGGTGCACTTTTAGATCCAACAAAAATAATTGTTCCCGCAGTAGGAATTCCTTCAGGAATTATTATAAGTGAATATTTTAAAAATCGAGGATTAAAAAGCTATCGAAATAAAGACGCATATTCCGTATTTGTCGACCTCAAAAATAAGAGACCTTCTTTTTATACTGAATTTAAGAACTGTATATTTTAAGGTCTACTGATAATTGCTACTACAACGGATTTAGGAAATAGGCTTAATGTAAAGATGGTTTGTATTTGGAATGATTTGGCAAATTTAAAATAGGGTCAAATTTGATTCCCAAACGTTATATTTTCAGAACATTAGTGTAATTTAAAGAAACAGAATGGATATAATACTTGATTCAAATATTTTTAGGAGCGATATAACTTTAAGATCAAAAGAATTTGATGTTATTTTAGATTATTTAGATAAAACTCATTCATCAATCGTAATTCCACAAATTATTTTAGATGAAATTAAAGGACTTTATGGAAGGACTTTACAAGAGAGAAAAAGTGAAGTTGCGAAAAACATTAACAATCTTAATTTATTAATTATTGATAATAATAAGCATATAAAAAGTGAAAGCTTTAATGTTGTAAATGAGACTGACAACTATGAAAAATATATAATTGAAAAACTCAAAATTAGGGGGCGAAATATTATTCCTTATAATAATGACTTTTTACCGTTAATATCTGAAAGAGCTATAAAAAGAATAAAACCTGCTGGAGAAAAAGGCCAAGGTTTTCGCGATACATTAATTTGGCTCACAATGAAAGATTATTGTCAATCATGTCACGAAAAACAAATAACATTTATTAGTAATAATACGGATGATTTTGCTTCAGCCGACAAAACAAACCTAAACGAATCTTTAAAAGAAGAGTGTGATATTTTAGGCATAAAAATAAATTATTTTAAAACTGTAAAAGAGTTTATAGAAAATCATTCTACTAAAATTGACCTTATAAGTTATGACTGGATTGCAGACAATTTGGACTATGATTACTTACGTGATTTAGTTGTTGATTACTTAAACAGTAATCAAAAAAGAATTTTTATTTCTACAATTCAGAATAAAATTGGCGAAGAATGTGAAAGTTACAAAGCATTGAGATTTGACCCGGACAATGATGATGATTTATCCGTTTATGAAATGTTGGATAATCAATTAATTGTAAATTTCTTAGTAAGCGGATATGTTGATTTAGAACTAAACATCGTAACTTATGAGAGTTGGGGTGATAATCCCAGATATTATATTAATACAATTAATCGTTATGAAAGAGTGAAAGCTTCTGTCACGTTGACACTTATAGAAAATGAAATAATTGAAACCGAAATTAACGATGTTTATATCTAAATTTATCATTAATTCTTAATAAAATAGGTACTATTTTCTATAATAAATATGGGTATTTTTCTTAATAAAAATTAATATTGAGCACTAGTATAAATGTCTTTTTAAAGACCATTATTGTTTGAATGAATTAATATCCTGTTTATGAAGGCACTTATAAAGCGCCTTCATCAGCAAAGGAATAGTAAGATTCGTTAGTTATAATAAGTGAGTCTAGTAATGAAATATCAAGAAGTTTTCCGGCTTCTTTTACTCTTCTAGTTATATGTTTATCGGCTTCGGAGGCGGTAAGGTTTCCTGAAGGATGATTGTGAATCATCATAAGTGATGTAGCATTTGCCTTGAGAGCTGCGGAGAATATCAATCTAATGTCTACAACAGTGCCTGCAATTCCTCCAGAAGAGATTTCATAAATTCCAAGTGCTTTATGAGCGTTATTCATTAGCAATACCTTAAATTGCTCAAAAAATTCTATTTTATTACAATCCCAGGCTGAGAGAGCAAGTTGGTATGCATCTCTGGAAGATTTGATTTGTGGTCTTTCAGAGGATCTTACTTTTGTTCTGTAGATCAGTTCAATTTCAGATACATTCTGCCAGTTTTGATTTAAAGTCTCCATAATTTCTATATTTTAAATTAATTATGGAACATCTACCGGGAATCGCTTAGCAAGCGCAAAAAGCAACGCAATAAAGCAGGAATTTTTTCCTGCATTTATGGGGGAATTTTTTGCCAGCGCCCGCAAGCGATTCCTGAACTTTGTGACGAAATTAAATAATATATTTAAGGACTTGTTGATTAAGTTCAACTTTCCATAAAGCGTATTGCAAATCTATTATGATATTAATAAATCAGTGACTATTCTTCGCATAGATTATCAAATTTTCTAATAAACGCTTCTTTTCTTTCGGTTGAGGAGAGCAGTTCAGATTTGTAATCAACGTTAATAAGTTTAAGTAAAGCTTCAAGAAAGTCGTCTCTATAAATAATTGTTACTGTGGATGTTTTCTTTATTAAGATACTATTACCTGAATTACCCCATATTGTCCAATTACCATTTGTCCTTGCTTCGTGTAATAATCCACATCTTATATTTTTATAAAAATCATCAGCATTTTGTCTATTAAACTGCATATTAAATGGAGTTCTATTAATCAGAAAATCAATAAAAATTTGAGTACTTGCTCCATATTCATATTGTCCTAGAGGTGGGTCTCCAGTACGCCTATATCTATAATTTTTTCCTTGATATGTTGTTTCTAAAAATTCAATAAGTGAGCAGATAATTGTCATTATGGAAAATCCCTCACCTGTATAACATCCATCTTGTTTTATTGATCTGATCGGGCTTAAATAACGGTCATCAAGCCTTCTAATAAAATAGTCATTGTAGACAGTTGTCCACAAACTTATATTATTGAAGTCAGTCAGAGATGCTCTTATCGTATTCCAATCAGCTACTGTTTTCCGCCCTGAAATATATGTTGATAATGGTAGTTGCATATTATTAAATGAAGAGATTAATTCTTGTTTTGAAAAAAAATAAATTATATAAACGAAAAATTCTGCTTTAAATCGTTTGATGTTTAATTACAAAATATTAAAGTGGTAATTCATTCAAAATTTTCTTCTGTGTGCGCCAGTTAGGCAAATATTTGTCCATCATTAAAATAAAATTTTTGTTGTGATTTCTCTCAAGAATATGAACCATTTCATGTACAACAATGTATTCAATACAATCTATAGGTTTCTTAGCTAGCTCAATATTAAACCACAATTTTTTATTTTCAGTAATACAGCTTCCCCATTTGGTTTTCATAGTACGTATTCCGAATTCAGGAGTATTTAAATTCATTATTGATGCATATAGATCAATAAGAGTCGAGAGTTGAAGTCTTAACTCTTTTCGGTACCAGTTGTATAGTATTTTCTTTTTAGCATCAGTAGTTGCAACTTGTTTTGTATATAAATCAATTACACTATGTCTTAAAACAATTTTATTTTTTTCAGACTCTTTTATTTTCAGCAAATAACGTTTGCCTAAAAACTGATGGCTTTCCCTTGTAATGAATAATTTTTCAGCTTCTCTTTCTTGGCTTGAAATTTTCCTTTGTTCTTGTTTTATCCAACCTATTTTTGTTGTAAGATAGACTCT
The DNA here is from genome assembly GCF_020991455.1 of Flavobacterium sp. JAS. Lineage (GTDB taxonomy): Bacteria > Bacteroidota > Bacteroidia > Flavobacteriales > Flavobacteriaceae > Flavobacterium. Next base: position 29,486 of record NZ_JAJMOX010000020.1, on the reverse strand, counting down.
AACTTTTTCCAATTCAAAAAAATCAGGAGAAGACACAGTTACTTTTCCATACGGCGGATGAACACTTAAATGCAAATTTTTGATTGGTTTGAATTTCACCTCAATCTCTAAAGTTCCTATTTTCAAAATCTGTGTATTCAACTTAATAATCCTCTTTATGTTGTTCAATAATTTTGTATACTTTTTCAGCTAAAGTATCATCTTCAACAACACGTTTTATTGCATTTTTGACTTTACGCTGTTTCATTACATTATCTCGAAACCCTTCCTGTTTAGCATTTTGTACAGCGTCTTCACAAGCTAAGGCTAATCGTTCATTCCCATCTAAAGTATGGTACAATGCTACTTTTCCTTTAGTGTTAAGGGACTTTGGAGCATCATCTTTCTTGCCTCTATTAACCATTCGAACCAAACTGGCCATTTTCCCTAAATATTCCTGATACATAATAGACGCACGTTTTCTAGCTTCAATTAACTCAGTCAAAAGTATGGACATTTCGTCAAAATATTTAGGATCCAATAAATGTTCTTCAACAATTTTGCTTCGAACATTATTTTCAATCACTTCGGCAACAGCTTCTTGATTACCTTTTATGGATGCAGGCAAATTATCAATAGCCTTAGTCATTTCAGTTTCCATCAAATCCAACAAGGAAATATCCTCAAACGGAGAAATTAGTATAGATTCTTCTGCGCGGATATAAGTATCCAACAAAAAACGCATATCGGCTTCATAAACTTTTAAATCGATTGTTTCATTACTTGCTATACGAATAACTTCACGCACATTTAAATAGAAATCCAAACGGTCTTTAAAGTGTTTGATAGATTTTTCATTGTATCCTGCCAGCTCAAAATCGGTGGTCATATTAGTATAAGCCCTAATGTATTCTACAATGGCTTTGTACAAAGCCATTCTTTTATATTCGTTGGCTTTTAAATCTTGCTCTTTTTCGGTATTACCGCAGAAATATTGAATAAAGTTTAAATCTCCTTTCGGTGATGGAACATTTTCGCACAATGCTTCAAGTGTTTCCAAGGCAATTTCTAAGCGGTGAGATGCTACCTTCAAGCGGTCTTTTAATTGTATAGAAACATCTTCGTTTGTAAATCCTTCGCTTTCTAACTCAGATGTATAAACATCAATAGCATCGGTGACATTACCAAATAATTCCATGTAATCTACAATGTAACCGTAATCTTTATCATCTGTATCTAAGCGATTAACCCTACAAATAGCTTGGAACAAGGTATGATCCTGCATTTTTTTGTCAATGTAAATATAACTGCAAGGCGGGGCATCAAAACCGGTCAACAATTTTGAGACTACAATAAGCAGTTTCATTCTTGCGGGTTGCTTGCGAAATAATTCTTTAACATCACTTTCGTATGTTTCTGTTTTAGATTTATTGCCTTTAGGGCTTACATCTTTTAGCAGTTCAATATAAACCTTGTAGATGAATTCTTTATCAGTATCTGTTTGCGCACCTGTATCTTCCAGCGACATTTCACTTATATTCGGATTGTATGAAGTTACAATGGCGCATTTTCCTTTAAATTCATTATTCTGAAAAAGAGAATAATATTTCGTGGCTTCGTAAATGCTTCCCGCTACTAAAATAGCATTTCCTGACTGACTTGCCAAACGAGGTTTGGTACTAAAATCAACCACAATATCGGCAACTATTTTTTCCATTCGTCCTTTAGAACTCAATACATTTTGCATTGTGCCCCATTTTTTTTTCAGCTCATTACGCTGAAAATCATTTAGGCCTCTTGTTTTAGCATCAAACCATTGATCTACTTTTGTTTGTGAGGTCAAATTTTGCTCAATGCTTCTTCCTTCATACATTAAATCTTTTACCACGCCATCATCTACAGCCTCATTAAATTTATAGGTGTGGATATACCGTCCAAAAACATCCATCGTAGTTTTTTTATCTACTTTCAATAATGGCGTTCCAGTAAAACCAATGAATACTGCAGTGTTTAAAATAGCTTTCATTGCATCATTTAGCTTACCGCTTTGTGTTCGGTGACATTCGTCTACAAATACAAATATTTCGCCTTGTGTTTGTATAGGATTTTCTCTTAATTCTTTAATAAATGAATCAAAATCTCCATCACCTCTGTTACCAAATTTGTGTATTAAAGAACAAATTAAACGCGGTTTAGGAGCCTGTAAATATTGCATCAGTTCCTTGCCTGATTTAGTTTTGGCTATATCGCTTTCACCTACATCATTAAAAACTCGTTCTATCTGATCATCTAGTTCTGTGCGGTCGGTTAAAATGACAATACGCGAATTTGGTATATTTTCCAAAATCCATTTACCCAGCATTACCATCATAAGCGATTTGCCTGAACCTTGTGTATGCCATATAATACCGCCTTCTCTTCGTTTCACAAAATCCTGTGCTTCTTTCAAAGCAAAATATTGATGAGGCCGAGGTAATTTTTTTACACCGGCATCGTAGATGACTCCATTGTAAAGTAAATCTATGACACGGGATTTTTCACAAAGCTTTAATATATATTTGTCCAGTTTATATCCTTCATTATCATGCTCATCCTCTTTCCAACTTAAATAGTATTTTTCGGGTGTTTCAATTGTTCCGTACCGAAGACCTTGTGTGTTGTTTCCAGCCAAAATAACTTGAATAGTAGTGAAGAATCCCTGCGAAAAAATTTCCCTCTGATTGGATATATTCTGGCGAATACTTTCAGCCAAATCTACTGTTCCTCGCTTTAGTTCTAAAATACCGATAGCAATACCGTTGATGTACAAAACAATGTCAGGTCGGCGGTTGTGCTGTTTGTTATTCAACGTAACTTCTTCGGCAATGGCAAATTCATTTTGTTGCCAGTTTTTCCAATCGATTACGAAAAGGGTTTCAAATTGCTCGCCTAATTCGGGCCTTGCTTTCACGCCATATCGTAGTAGATTATACATTTTTTGATTACGATCGTACAAATTGCCTGCATTTGAACTTGCCAAATGATACACCTCGTTAATTGCTTTTTCAACGAGTATTTCTGTGTAACCTTGCTTCCGTAAAAAGCGATGTAAATATTGAGTTTCGACATTGCTGTTATTGGTTCTGTCTTCCCAATTGCCGTAATATTCATAACTCAATTGATTTTGAAACAATTGGACTATACGATTCTGTGTTATTCGTTCAATAGGGTTAATCATACAAGTTCTTCTTTAGCAATTAATTACACTTTGTTTGTTTTCTTATCTTTTACTATATCATTTATCCTATTTCAATACCTTCATTAATTTTATACTATTATTTGAATTAAGATAATGTTCTTTTTTGGCGTGAGGCAAGTAGTCATTTAAATAGATTTATCACCATATGATATAAATATATATTACAATGTAATTTTAAAATTTTCATCAGCAATTCTACCTCGTTATAAGATTTGGCTATAGTTCATGTGCTTAAGAGAATTCTATCTTTGGTCTTATCTTCTATAACAGTCTTACTCTTCCAGTCAGTAATTCTTGCATCATTCCTTGTTTAATTTGACGTGCTTTGTTTAATTTTTTTTCTAAGGCATCGATTTCTGCATCCATATCCGATAAAATTGTGGCTATGCGGGTTTGTTCGGTGGGCAACGGAAATTCAAAATTTAAATTAGACAGTTCACTTCCGTATAGATGATAAACCGTAGAGCCACTAACAAATTTTAAAACCTCTTCTTTATTATTACTGATGAAATATGAAAAATATAATCCATCGATTTCCATAAAGAATCTTATAATTAAAATATCCCCCCCTAAAATAACTCCATCTTTTTTAATACAGCTTGCTGTTGCAAGTCCTCTTGGTGTAACATCAGATGTAGGCATTAAAACATCATTATGTTTTGACATAATAGCATTAATATTCGAATTAGTTCGACTAAAAACATCTCCGATCAATTCTTTGTATCTTGTAAACAACTCTCCATAATGAATACAATCATACTCAAAACTGCTATCTAACTCTGATTTTGGCAAACCTTTTCCTTTGAGAAATTGCGCAACCTCACCTAACTTCTTTACTTCCCAATTTTCTTTAGGCGTTAGCAATTCCTGCATTGCGCCTTGTTTAATAAGACGTTTTTTTGAAATTATTTTTTCTAAACTTTCTACCCATGCATCACAATCACTTAATACTTCAGCTATTGCTTCTTGCTCGGGAAGTGGTGGACATACAAAATTAAAGTTGACAAAATCTTTCTGATAAAGATGTATTATCGTAGAACCAGCTGTAATTTTTAATAGAAAATCATCAAAATAAAATGACATTAATATATAATAGAAAAATCTATTATTGATATTATTAGATTTGGGTCTGACTACAAAGACTCCACTATTTAAAGTTGTTGGTTTAGGCAGAAAATCTATGAAAGCTATTTTTCCGATTGTACCATCTTTTGTAACAAGTACATCATTTTTTTTTAACTGAATATTTCTATCTTGGTCAAATCGCATTTTTTCTACAAAAACACAATTGTCCCAATCTATATATCCGTTCTTAAAATCAGTTCCTGTTACTAATCCATAATCTCCATCATTAAGATACTCAGCTGTTGTAAGTCCTTGCCAGCCTATTCTCGCTTTTAAAGTGAAGTTTGCCTCTAAGTTTAACAACTCCCAATCTTCTGGAAGTAATCTCATCTCCGTTTGCTTTTTTAAATCTTCCTTTACCATACTAATCCCATTTTTTGTAGGTGCTCTAGTACCTTGGCTTCAGATTGTGTCAATTCAATTTGTGAGGTCGCTAATGTGTTTTCATACCGTTCTGCCAAACTATTGATACGTTGGGTTAATCCTTGGCTAATCTTATTTTGTTCCTGTCGCATAGTACCCAATAAATACGTTTTCCATTTGTGATGAATCACAGTGTTTTTAATTTCGTTTTCAGTCAGGGCTGGATATTTTTCGATGACTTTATCTTCTAAATTGTCTTTTGCAATTTTAATTAGTTTTCCAATTCCGGCTAAAGCCTCCTGCGATTCTATATAATTCTTAATGTAGTTTAGTTCTTCTTTTGGTGCGTGGATAGCTTTTCGTTCTTTGTAAAGATTTTTTACATTTTTTAGGTTAATTTTATCCAGTTCTCCAAAGATGCTATCTTCTTCCATATTCTCTTCTTCAATTTCATTCAAAGCTTCCTGCGTTAGGGTGTATTGGTTTTCTAGATCAGCAAGTGAGTTATTTAGTTCTTTAAAATAAACTTCAATTATTAATTCTGGTGAAATCAACCTGCCTTCTATACCACTCAATCCTGTTATTTCTTTATCTTTTCCCGGTTTTCCGTCTTTATCTTTTTTACCTTTTATTACACGACGTGTCCATTCATTTCCGGCTTTCCAACCGTCCATGGATACAGAATACACATCATCCTGCATAGTTTCTTGCCAATATACCATAAGGTATTGGTACAAATCGTAAGCTTGTACCAGAGCATTGCTTTCAAAAGCCTGCAACAAACTTTCGCTCATTTTGCCAATCAGCTCTTTACCAATACAATGTTTGTCTAATTTTTCCCACGCTTTAATTTGGTGATTTAGCCAGTTATTATAAGTTATATCTAAAGTGGTATTAAATGCCTTAAATTCTTCATGACCAAAAATGGTTGTTTTAATATTTGCTGTTGCCACGTTGAGCCGTACATAGCCATCACGTAAATGGGAAAATAATATGTTTTTCAAATTCGGATAAGCTTTCCAATAGGTTTGCATTGCTTCCAAATCCCGCACTGGAATTCCACCCTTTAAATGTGCCAGTAAATCCTGAATGTCTTCATTTTCCTGCGTATCAATATATCGCGGAATATTGAGGTTGTAATCGTTTTTTTTATCTGCAATTTCACTCATAGGTACCATACGGCTGTACTTTGGTACTTCTATCATTTGAGTAAATACATCTGTAATTTTTCGCAAATCCTGCTCACGCAGTCTGTTTTTGTTGCCGTCTTTGATCAATCCTTTGCTCGCATCCATCATAAAAATACCTTTACGATGTGTGGAGTTTTCTTTATCCAACACAATAATACAAGCGGGAATACCGGTGCCGTAAAATAAGTTGGCAGGAAGACCTATGATACCTTTAATAAAACCTTTCTTTAAGATATTCTTACGAATTTCACCTTCGGCATTTCCTCGAAACAAGACACCGTGTGGTAAAACCACAGCTGCTTTTCCATTAGCTTTCAAGGATTGTACTATGTGTAATAAAAAAGCATAATCACCATTCTTTTCGGGAGGTACACCGAGCTCGAAACGATTGTATTCATCACTTTCAATATTTACACCATTGCTCCAACTTTTCAAGGAAAACGGAGGATTAGCTACGACGTAGTCGAAACGCTTTAAACTGCCATCCGCTTCTTTGTAGGCAGGTCTGCTTAGTGTATTGTCAGCAACTATTTCGGCGGTTTCAGCGCCGTGAAGTATCATATTCATCGTCGCCAGATTGGCAGTAGTCGTTTCCTTTTCTTGTCCATATAAAGTAATCGATTTCCCCGCTTCATTAGCAACTTTCAATAACAATGAACCCGATCCGCATGTTGGATCATATGCAGTAGTTTGAGTAGTAGCATTTTTAAAGTTAATACCAATGACTTTCGCTAAAATACGGGAAACTTCGGCAGGGGTGTAAAATTGTCCTTTACTTTTACCACTTTCCGTAGCAAAATGACGCATCAGATATTCATAAGCATCTCCTAGAATATCGTCTCCTTCAGCAGAATTTTTGGAAAAATCTAAACTATTGTCGTTAAAAATACGAACTAAGTTTGAAACAGTTTCTACCAAATCTTTTCCTTTGCCTAGTTTGGTTTCATCGTTAAAATCGGGAAAATCATTTAAGCCATTAGATTCTTTTATTTTATTTAGGACTTCTTTGTTGATGCGGTCTCCAATTTCAGGATTCCCAATTAAATTAACCATATCATCAAAAGATGCACCTTGTGGTATTTCAATTGCAAAATCATGATCTTTCTTTGATTTATCTGAAATATATTTCACAAATAACATTGTGAGTACATAATCTTTATATTGGGATGCATCCATCCCTCCACGTAATTCATCACAACTCGCCCATAATGAACGATATAATTCGGTTTTTTTGATTGCCATTAAGTCTCTTATAATTTGCTGAAAAGTATTGAATTTATTTGATTTTTCAATAAAAAGCTAGCTAAAAACAATGTTCTTTTTAATTATCTCTTCTTATTTTTGTTTTCTTACTTCGTTTAAACTGTTTAAGTAATAATCAATGAATTTTCCAGGGCGCAATAAGATTAGAGTTTAATTTGTATTTTACTTTTCTGCTAAAGGGCAATTTTGATTATTCTGAAAAGAAATCAATAATATTTTTGGAAAGTTTTGCAAAATACTGTTGTTCTAGATTCCTTTTATGATTTATTTATTTAATACGTTCAGCTATGAAATCTTCAGCGATTACATATGGCTGTTTCAGATAAAAATCGTTTGGACTTACATCTTCGTTTCCAAATATTAAAATTTTACTTTTTTGCTTGTGTGCGTAGCGTTTGTCTTCTCCAGTTACTTCATAGGTAACTTTAAATGTAAGGTTGTGTTTTACGCAAACTTCTTTGATAGGCTTGCCTATCGATTTGGGTATACTTATATTTCTTTTGTTGAAAAGCTTATAATGCTCTTCACTATTCCATAAGATGTCTGTGACAGTAATCCAATTTCCGGTTTTTCTTTCAAGTATCATTGAAATATCAGCAATAAATTGATTAATATCTTTAGGTACTCCAATTATTTCGCATTCCAATTCATTATGATTGTAGAGGAGTAATGCTGGATGTTTATCTAAAATTTTTAATTTAGTATATGGCAGGAGAATATTCCAAAAGAAACCATAATATTTTTCAGTGTTTCTGCAAGTTATTTTCCACTCTTCATGTTCGATTGGAATATCATAACTGGTTTGATTAATTGAAAAAATCATCTCCACAGTATTATCCGATGTTTTGAAGTTGAATGATTCAAGTTTAAAATCGCAGTTTTGATAAAAATCATCTGTATGTGTTCTTTTAATTAAATCTTCTATCATTGAGCCTTTATTTATAATTATTATATCAAGATTGCTATATGTAAATTAATTAGTAATAAGTCAAAAAAAATTTCATTTCTATCTCTATCAATTGAAGTTTTAAAAAAAAAAACACTATTTAACAGTGCTGAGTAATGTAATAATATCATTTACATTATGAGAAGAAATATAATCTAATATATAATTTTCTGCTTCTTTTTTTAGGTCTGTAGAAGTTGAAAAAGTGTGCACATAGAAATCTTCATTTTCATCTTCAATATGAATAATTTCTGTATAACCTTTAGTAATTAATGCCCCTTTTAGTTTTAATACTTTAAGCTCACTTTCCCTGTCAATTTCTTTCTTTACTCTAAGCTTTATAGTTTTATTCATGGTGTTTTATTTTATAATGTATGCAAATATTTGACAACAAAAAAGAGACTCGAAAGTCTCTTTTTGGAATTAATATATCTTTTATAAAAGCTTATTTCGCTTTTAGTAGTTTTTCCAAATATTCAACTTTATCTTGCTCGGCTTTCAATAATCTTTCGTAAAGTTTTTTATTTTCGTCTACGGACTCCATTAATTTATCTAATGGATTAAAATTACATGTATTGTTGCTTCCAAAATTAGCACCTTGGCTATTATCGTAAAAATTATTAAAGTAATTAAATACCCCTTCTTCTGAAAAATTCTTTATTGCTTCCACACTCACTCCTAGCGCCTTAGCTACTTCAATAAGTTTTTCTTCTTCTATTGTTTCGCTGTTTTCCATTATAGAAATAGCCTGCTGATTTGTTCCCATAGCCTGGGCTAAAGCTTCTTGTTTCATGTCTTTTAGTTCACGAATACGGCTGATTTTTCGCCCTATGTGATTTGGTTTTGTTACTGTACTCATAGCTCAAAGATAATAATTAAGAATAAAAAAGTAAGTCTCCTGTATGATATAGGAATAGCCTTGTACGGTACAATACAAATTGATACGGTACAGTACGACTAATCACTTACTTGCCTGTGTGTTAAACAAAAATACAATTTTTCACACAAGTATTAATTAAAAAAATTAAAATTATGAGTAGTGCAATTCAATTTCAAGATCAGAAAGAATTGGAGAATGCCGTTAGAGAGCTCCAATCATTTATGGACATTACAGCGGTCACCCTGCATGAGGCAGAGACCGCAGGTAAAAGAGGTTATATACTTACTATAATCTTAAGGGAAGATTCACAGCAGATTGCATCGGAAATGTATGAATGGGCAGATAAGGTTTTGAAAAAATATCCATCCATTCCTTATGTGATTATAAATCTCTGGGATGTACTGCATCGCTTAAAGAATGGGAGCCTGTATTATTTAAAGTGGTATTTATCAAACATAAGTCTGTTTAAAAACGAGGAGTTTGATTTTAAGATTAAAAATGATATTCCGGCCGTATCTGTTCTGCTTAAAAAAGCAGTAAAGAAAAACATCGGGCTTTTAGCCAAAGCAGAATCATTAAGAAGAGGTTCCCAGCATTATGAAGGAACAAATAACCATTATATGGCACTCTATACAATCCATCAGGCGGTAAACCTTCTTTTTGGCATCATAGGAGAACTGGTCATGGGAAAATCTCATTCGAATCATTATACACTAGAGCACTTAAATACGATAAAGGAGTATGCACCGGTTTTGAAGCAGGTGTTCAATATTGATCTTGATAAGGATAAAGAAATTGCTGATTTGCTTGATAGAGCAAGGATTGAATTTCCTTATGGAGGCAAAACAAAGATTAAGAAAGAAAGGGTTAAAGAAACACAGAAGAAACTTTACCGCATCTTGAAAGAAACTAAAAAGATCTTCCAAGACCAGCTTTCTTACTGCGAGGAAAAATCCATTTTTTTTATTGAACCAAAACTGAATAAAGATACTTTAAACGATGGAGTAATCGACTATGAAAAGATTGTCAGTGATACCGTTACGTCTTATCTTAAGACTGAGGCGGTTTATTGTTTTGGAACAGCGGAAAAAAGGGTTAAACACCTTTATCTATTAGTATTGGTTAAAGAAAGTAAAGTAAATGCAGTGCATGATCTGGCTGATATTATTAAAAGCAGAGCCAAAGAGCAGTGCACCGCAACACTTTTGATTCACCATATTTCAGAGCTTAAGAGTGCAACAGGCGATCAGAAGTATTTCTTTTTGAATGTTGTAAAAAATGGAAAGGCTTTGTTTAAAAAAGAATCTGCTGTTCTTGAATCTGCTGATCTTCCAGTTCGCAGTATAACATCAGCAAAAGAATACCTGTGCTACAGAAATATTGTGGTAAACAATATGGAAAAATGGCAGGAAGATTATGAATGGGCATGTTACGCTCCCCTTAAAGGCTTGATGCTCCATACTATGACAGAACAGATCTGTCTTGGAATGATCCGTTTGTTTATGGGGTATTCTCCAAATCATTTTTCCCTTTCTTATCTATTGGAAATCTGCGATCATTTTAATCCTAAAATAAGCAGTTACTTTCCGAGGGTTACAGAGCAGGACAGAAACCTGTTTACGATATTAAGCAGATCATATGCTCAGCTAAGATACAGCGGTGCAGATACTTTTTCTGAACTGGATATGAATCTTTTGCAGGATCGATACAATGATTTTGCGGGTTTCTGCACAGGTGTTGTACAAGATGAATTAAGACGTACTGAGAAGCTGATGTCGGCTGAACTTTAAACAGACAGATCATGTATTATAATATTTTAACACAGAAAGACCATCCCAAATATCGGACAGTCAAGAAAATATTGAAACTCTTAGTAGAGTTTGTAGAAGCTGATTGTATTTACTTTTCGGATTCTGCTGTAGAATCAAAAACAGGGATTCTGACAATTGTTGTGAGCAAAAAAAGCCCCCATTACTATGACGATGTTGTCTTCCATTTATGGAAAGTAATTGAAAACTACAATACTTTTTCATTCTGTTTTTTTGACAGGGAGTGTATAAAGAGAGAAGTCGGAAAAGGAAATTTATTTTTTATTTTCAATTGTAAAGAAATAGATCTTGTGTATAGAAACACTGTAGGAAAACCTGTTCTGGATATAAAAAAAATAAATATGAAACGGCTTTTGAAAAAGACTGTTGCAAATTATCAAATGTGGATATCAGAGGCCAATACTATTGGCAGGGACTTAAAATACCACCGTGGAAACGAGAATCATTTAATGGCATTGTATGTTATACATGAGCAGTTTCGATATGTTTTTATTAATGCTTCATGGGTTCTAACGGGTGAATGGGTGATAGATGGAAAAATTTCAGACCAGCAGGAGCGTATTGCGAAGTTTAATAGTGTCTTAGGTGGAACTTTTGATTTAGATAACATAGAAGATAAAGAAGTTTTAAGAAAGCTTGATCTTGCCCGAAAAGCTGTTCAGTGGGGAGAAGAAATTGAACCGTTAACTGCAGAAATTGTTGAATCAGCATATGAAAAAATGCAGTGGCTTATGAGTGAAGTAAAAACAATGTATCAGCAGTATGCTGAGCAAACAAAACAAATATTTAAAGAATATGGAAACCAATGAAAATAAAAAGGCGGATGATTTTATCAAAGAACTGAAAAGCAGTTTTTATTTTAGAACATTGACCCCGCAGAGAGAGAAAGAAGGTATTTATCATGCAGATATAAAATTTACGAGCTACATAAAACTCATTTATACAGTACAGGATCTGCTCAAGATAGCACTTCACACGCTGGAGAATTCAGATCTTGAGAATTCCAGCCAGATCGAAGATCCCGCTTTTCATCTTACGAGTATTTTGGAAATTGCAATACAGCTACTGCCGTGCAGTGAAGCGGAAGGGCTTGATAAACTGCACAAGCTTTATTTAGAGATTAATAGCGAAAATAAAAATGAACAAAAGGATAACTAATTTTTTAAATCATGAAAAAGAAGAAAAAAAACTTTGAGACCAAGTTCTGGGCTGGATTTGAGGCAGGAAATCCATTTGAAGCATCTGATGCCCTTTTTGATTTTGCACATCTTGACTACTATAAACGAAATTTAACACAAGCAGTACTGTACAGCTTTAAAGAAGAAATCTGCAGTAATGATAGACCAAGCGAGATTTTTATATTCTATAAAGCAATATGCTCATTTTTGAAAACATACTACTGCCTGTATAAAAAAAGCAGTAATTGGAGAGTGAAAGAGTCAATCCGCACAGAAAATGTATTTCATCTCACTTCACTGACAAAGCAGGAATATGACAATCCTTTCACCGTATTTCGAAAGGCATTTGCAGAGAAAAGCCTTAAGGAGTTTGAATTTTTCCTTTCTGAAATAGTGAGCGTTTCGTTGTCTCCGTACAAAGGAGACGGTAATATTGATCTTACAACTCCGTATATCCATTTAATAAAAATGCTTGATGCGGGAGAGCTTATGCGTGAAAGAGGGCTTGAAAGGATAAAAAAAGTTAATGAATCTAAAGAGAATGCCGAATGCTGAAATTACTGCATCAATGCATATATACTTGATTTAACTAATAAAATATATAGATATGAAAAAAAATAAAATCAAATTAAATGATCTGGTTGAAAATCCGGAGCATTACTTTATAATGCTTAAACCTGCATCAAAAATGCGAAATGATATACATAATCTAGAGATAAATGTTCAGGGATATTCCGATCTGTTTTGTATGATTATGGATTTACTCAAAGCAGGAATGCTGGCATTAGACGGAATGGAAGTCAGTACCAATAATAGTCCGAGGCATGTTGAAAGATACGTTTACAGCCTGTTGAGAATAATAGAAATGCTGATTCCATTGGAAGAAGGTGACTTACTGGATATGCTCCACAAGAAATATTTAAAAGAAAATAAAAAGAGCACAACGAACTAATCTATGTCCATTTATAATTTTAATAAAACGGCGACTTTGGAGACGTTTTCTAGCCCCGCAGGGCAAGTTGTTTTGAGATGCTGAATTCATTTCAAGCATCTCAAAACACAACTTGCCGTTGTCCCGTGACAACTTATTCAGGAATGGATTTAATTGAAAGGGCTTGATGCCCTTTTTTTATTGTAATGGTTATAAGTTATTATTGCGATGCAAACAATGCAATGCCGGATTATTAATATTCAATGTGATTATATGAAATGTAATCTATCAAATTCTTCGATTGTTTTATGGTCTAAAAATGAATGCCTTCTTTTTTTATTATACCAATTTTCAATATATTCATATACATCGGCTCTCATCTGTTTCCTGGTTAGGAGTTTATTCCCGTTAATTAATTCTCTTTTAAAAGAGCTGAAAAAACTTTCACAAACGGCATTGTCATTATGATTTTGCCTTCGACTCATACTACGTATTACACACTTGTAAGAGTCTAAAGTACTAGCGAAAATTTTATTAGCATATTGAACACCTCTATCAGAATGGAAGATTAAATCTTTAGTAATTTTCCTGTTCTTAACTGCCATTTTCCAAGCAGGTAAAATTGTTGCTTTGGTGCTCATTTTGGTGCTTATAATCCATCCTACTATTTTTCTATCAAATAAATCCATAACGATGGTTAGATATAAAAAGCCTTTTGTTGTTTGTATATATGTTATGTCTGAAACCCAAGCTTTAGCAGGCTCACTGACTGTAAATTCTCTATTTAAAACATTTGGAACAACATATAAATTATGATGCGAATCAGTGGTTAACTTAAACTTTCTTTTAACTTTTCTACGCAAGCCCAACATTCTCATGTACTTTTTTACCGATGAGTTTTTTATTTTAAACCCTCTGCTTTGTAGTTCCTTTGTAATTTTAAAACATCCATATGTTCTCTTGAATTCATAATAAATGTTCATGATTTCTTGTTTTAATAGAATTATTCGAGCTTCTGAATTAGTAAGTTCTTGTTTTTTTGTTCGATAATATGTGGTTTCTGAGACGTTTAATACAGTTAACATTTTTGCAATTGAAAATTTATATTTATTTTCTTCGATAAAGTTTTTAGTCATTATTTTCCCTTGAGAAACATATTTGGTTCCTTTACTTAAAATCTCGAGTGTAATTTTTGAATTTTTAATTTTCTTTTCAAGGTCAGTGATTATGGCTTTTTCAGGAGTCAATTTAGGGTGACCCGATCCACAAAAACTTCCTGTTCCAAACTTTTCAAAGTCTTTTCGCCATTGGTATAAGTAACTTGGAGCTATTCCCAACTCTCTTGCAAGGCTTGCAGTTTGCCTCTTTCCTCGCTTATAACTTAATTTAACTGCATTTTCTTTGAAAGTACGTTCGTATTTTTTCATAGTCAGAAGTTTGATAATTTACAGCAGAATATCCTTTAATGAAGATTTTCAATATATTCAGATATTTTTTCTTCCATTTGTTGTTTAGTCAGAAGCATATTTAAATTAACTAGTTCAGATTTAAGGGAAATAAAAAAGTTTTTAGCCACAGCATTATCTAAATGATTCTGTGTCCTGCTCATACTTCGTGTAATATTTTTATATGTGTTTAATTTACGGGTAAATATCTTATTAGCGTATTGAGGGGATCTATCGGAATGAAATACTAATTCCTTTTTTGTTTTACGATTTTGAATAGCCATTTCCCAAGTAGGCAAAGAAGTTTCCTTTATTGTCAACCCTTCACTCAAATTCCATCCAACAATTTTTCTGTCAAATAAATCCATAATAATAGTTAGGAATAAGAGTCCCTCCACTGTTTCTAAGCTTGTTATGTCCGATATCCAAATCTGAGAAGGCTCGTCAGCTTTAAACTGTCGATTTAGAACATTAGGAAAGATACAAGGATTATGGGGAATAAATGATGAGCCAGATGTTTTATGTCTGCTACTAAGCTTACTTACAAGACCGAGTTTTTTCATATGAAGTGATACCGAACACTCTTTTAATTTAAAACCTCGACTTTGTAATTCTGCAGTAATTTTTCCACTGCCATACAGCCCTTTATATTCATAAAATATAGAAGTTATTTCTTTCTCTATTAAAGTTGTTTGAAGTTGTTTGGGAGAAAATAATTTATCTCTCCATCTATAATATGTAAATTCTTTTATGCCTAAAACTTTACACATTTTCCAAAGCGGATATTTATTTAAATTGTCTTTAATAAAATGAAAAATCATTGGTTTCCCTTCAGGGATATATTTGCTTGCGCTCTTAAAAATTTCAATTTGAAGTTCTAATTCTTTAAGCTTTCTTTTAAGTTCAGAAGATTTTTTTTGTTCGGGGGTTCTAAAATATCCACGCCCGCAGAAACTTTCTGTTCCGTATTTTTGAAGTTCAGCTTGCCATCTGTAGATGTTTGTGGTAGCTATGCCCAGTTCTTTAGCCACCTTAATAGGATTTGTTTCAAGTGCCATTTGTACTGCATTTAGTATGAAATCGCGATCGTAAATTTTACGTTTTTCCATTTCTTAAATTTCAAATTCTATACTTATGTGAATTTAAGAAATATAATGGCATTGAGTTATAAATAATAAAAGATAATATTAGCTAAGTGTTTCATTATATGTGTATTAATAATTAACTCGATTAGACTTAAAACTTAAAGTGGCTACCTTGTGCATATTATTATTTACTCATGCAGGTAGGCAAGTCTTAAGGTATTCAAGTAATCAAGCAATGAAGCAATCATGTGCACAGGTAAGCATGTATGCAGGTTGGCATTCCTGCCTGCAAGCCGGCAAGCAGTCACGCAATCAAGCGTGCATGTATACATAAAGGTCAGCAGGTGCTCAGCCAGTCCAGCAGTGCCTTAAAAAAAATATTTTTCCAAAAGAAAACAGAAAAAATGAAAAAAGAAAAAGAAAGCAATCTCAAAGGACGGGATTCAGACAGGCCAAAAGGAATCGGAATAAGTCCCGAAGGGTGTCTTGAGAGGAACGAGCATGGCATTATGCCGAAGTCTTTTTGCCAGACTGAAAAGCCCGTCATACCTTCGGTTTCTTTTTATTATTTTTTGGATAAAATATAGATAAAAAAAATTCCAATATTATAGGTTTAAGACTAAGCTAGGAACAAATAAGACAAATGCTTCCACCTGCTTTCAAACACTTCCAAATTGAATTGTAACTCTGAGTATATATTATATTGGTTTTTAAGAAATTGAAATAAGAAGTTATGGAGAGTGAAGAAAAAAAGAAATGGAACATAGGAGGAAGACCTCCAAAAACAGATCCCGCCGTCCACCGCTATTCCATCAGTCTTACTGCAGAAGAAAATGCCCGCTTTCTGACTCTTTTTGAAACATCAGGGATGCATGTAATGGCACACTTTATTACAGCGTGTGTTTTTCAAAAAGGAATAAAAACAGTTAAGATCGATAAAGCGACAATGGATTATTATATGCGCCTGACCTCCTTTTACAGCCAGTTTAGGGCTGTCGGGGTAAATTACAATCAGGTTGTAAAGATATTATATCAAAAATTTTCCGAAAAGAAAGCTTCGGCATATCTATACAGACTCGAAAAGCAGACAATAGAATTAGCTGTTTTATCCAAAAAGATAATACAGCTCACAGAGGAATTTGAAGAAAAGCACATTAAAAAACCTTGACATAACAGCGAAATTTCAAGAAATATAAGTCTACAGACGTGTTTAATTCGCGTCCAATGTATGAAACATGATTTTCACTGTGCCATATATAAAGAATTGATAAGATACATCGGTAAGATTTTATTAATTGCTGTTTATCGAAAAATACCTTTCGGTTATGTTCTAGCCAAGCTTTAATTATTGAAATTGCTGTAAGCCTGCAATTTCCGTTTTCGATACTATGCCTTTAAAAGACAAAGAGTACCAGTGGCACTATAAACGTCATAGCTTCAAACATGCATAATTATATTTATTAAAATAAATATAATTAGGTGTAATTAGGAAGGATCGTGAAAGCGGTCTTTTACAGTTTAGAGCAGGAGGTGCACGATGAGAAATGAAAGAACGGATAAAAGAAAAACCATTATAGGCAGGGAGTTAGTAGAGCCACATGCTGAGAGCACAAATATAATGATCGAACAAAGAGAGAGCGTTTCTGGTAATGAGAAAGGAAAAACCGTAAAGAATCAGCAAAAATTAACTATTGAAGAATTAAGAAGTTGTAAAGGTTTTGAAACAATATCCGAAGCGGAAGGACAGGAGATAATTGAAAGCCTGTTTCAATTGGCAGTAATAGTTTATAATTTTTAAAACTAAGAATATGAGTATTGAAAATTTCAAAAAATTTCAAAAAGAAAAACTAGCTCAAAAAGATGAGGTAAAAGAAATTTGGGGTTACACTAGGGTAAGCTCAAAACTACAGTTAGTAAATAATAGTCTGGAGGAACAGCGCAGTGAAATAGTTCAGTTCGCATCTAGGAATGGCTATACACTTAAGAACATACTTGGAGGTACTTATGAAAGCGCCTCGGGAGATTTCACAAGAAAAGAGTTTACAAAACTATTGGAAGAAGTTAAAAGCTCAAAGCAGAAACCTTTCGCAATTGCCATTAAATTTATCAGTAGGTTCTCCAGAACAGGAGGCAACGCTATAACTATTGTGCACGAACTAATTGATAAGCTGGGTGTTCATCTAATCGAGACATCATCAGGGCTATGCACCAATGATGAATACAGTAAACTGGATATTTACAGCAAGCTCTTGGATGCCAGAAGGGAAAACATGGACAGGTTAGAAAAAACAATTCCTGGCATGAAAGCACTGCTAAGGTCAGGGAACTGGCTTGGCAAAGCTCCCAGAGGCTATACAATGCGGGGGAGAAAAGTAGGTGACTATGCCTTAATGCAGGACACGCAGTCTATTACAATCAATCAGGAAGGAGAGATTTTAAAAAAGGCATGGAAATGGAAACTTTCAGGGGAAAGAGATTATGTGATCAGACAGAAACTTGAAAAACTGGATTTTATTATTTCAAAGCAGGGGATTAGCTCTATGTGGCGCAACCCTTTTTATTGCGGGATCTTAGTTAATGCATTAATTGAAGAACCAGTGAAAGGAAACTGGGCTGGGTTAGTTAGTGAAGAAGATTTCCTGAAAGTTGATAATATGCTTTCGGAAAACCACGTAATTACAGTTAAAGAATATTGTAAAACTAAAGTCAATGAGTTTAGACCCCTTACAGGATTTTTAAGATGTGAGTGTGGTTGCCTACTTACAAGTTATGAGGTTCGAAAAAAGAAAACACACTATTATAAATGCCAAAAATGTAAAAATGCCAGTTTTAATGCTCTGACCACTCAAAAATCAAAAATGGAAGGTTTAAATGATTCTTTCGAACGATTATTGTCAAAGTATACATTAAACTCAAAATTTGTAGAGCCTTTTAAAATACAGTTAAATAAATTCTTTGATGCTGTGAACGCAGAGGCTAAAGAGGAAACGAAAAGCTTACTTCTAAAGAAAAAAGATATTGAAATTAAAATTGAGAATTTGGATAAACGCTATTTTGAGAATACAAATTTTGGAGATGATAAATACAATAGATATGCGCTTCAGTTTGAAACCGAATTAAAGATGATTGAAAGCCAGATATACTCTAATGCCAAAAAAATATCTAACCACAACAGACATATCGATAAGGTAGTAGAAAAAGTCTCGAACATCAGTAAATACTGGAGAGAGGGAGATATTGAGAGTAAAATCAGGATTCAAAACTTGGTATTTCCTGAGGGATTGTCAATTAGGGCTGAAAACAGGCAATATCTAACCAATAAAGTAAACCTTGTTTTTGGGTTAGTCTCAACATTTACAAGGCTTGAGGTAAATAGTAAAAAACAAAAAACCCATCAAAATTTTGATGGGTTATTCTCTGTAGCGGGAACAGGACTCGAACCTGTTAATGAAAAAAATATCTTAGTTTTTGTGCCAAATTAGAAAGAAGCTATAATCAATTGAAGATGTATAGTGGCCTATTACTATTTGTCCTGAAAAGAATCAAAAATAGATTTATCTCTGATTAGTTTGAAAATAGTATAGGCTTTAATATTGTAGAAAAAGTAATAAGTTCCAGTTTAGAGATCTTAAAAAGATTAATAAATTATTATAGTAAATGGATTGTTAATATTAATGTACGGTAATTTTAAAAATGCCATAACTTATGCCTAAATATTATATTGTTTTTTTGATATAAAAATTTTTTTATGGAAAATAACAATGATTTAAGCAGGAGAAGGTTTCTTAGAAATTCTTTATTGGTCGCTGGAGGAGTTTTCATCGCCCCACTTATTGAAAGCTGTAGTGAGGATGATAAAACCGATAACAGCGGTGCGCCAGACGGAATGAAAAATGAAGGGTTTGAGACCGGAGTAGCCAGTTTTGACCCGACTGAAACAGGAGTGATTATCTGGACAAGATATTCAGCAGGTTCAGACGCTGAAATAACCTGGGAGCTAAGTCGGGATGCCGGATTTTCTGAGGTAACAAGAAAAGGGCAGGCAGGGGCATCATCGATAAATGATTTTACAATAGCGGTAGATGTTCAGAATATTACCTCCAATACAAAATATTATTATAGATTTTATAATGCCAAAACCAAACAAGTAACTCTTACCGGAGAAACACGCACACTGCCCTCTAAAACAGATATGGTAAATGATGTAAAGATGGCTGTTGTTTCGTGTTCTAATTTTCCAGCAGGACTTTTCAATGTGTATGGAGCAATTGCCTCTTCAGATGCTGATGTAGTGGTTCATCTTGGAGATTATATTTACGAATATGCGCCGGGGCAGTATGGAACAAATCCATTTACCAACTCCCTGGGCAGAGAACATAAACCAGCCAGGGAGATTACAAGCCTCAGCGATTACAGAGAGCGCTACAGACAATATAGAACAGATAAAAATCTTCAGCTTCTTCATCAGAAAAAACCTTTTATATGTGTCTGGGATGACCATGAGTTTGCTAACGATACCTATAAATCCGGCGCAGAAAATCATCAGGCTACCGAAGGAGATTTTCAGATGAGAAAAATGGCGGCTTTTCAGGCCTACAGCGAATATATTCCGCTTAAAACAGGAAAAGATCTTAGAATTTACAGAAGTTTTAATTTCGGTAATATTCTTTCGCTTTATATGATGGATACCAGAGTTATAGCAAGAGATAAGCAGATGAGTTATTCGGATTATATTGATAATGGCGGAAATTTTGACCAGACAAAATTCAGAACGGATCTGTTAAGCACAAACAGAAAATTAATTGGAAGCGAACAAATGACATGGCTGGGATCACAGATTAGTGCAGATACTACTAAATGGAAAGTATTGGGCCAGCAGATTCTGATGACAAAAATGTTGATTCCCGCAGAGCTGCTGCTGCTTTTAAACCAAGTTCTGGCAGAAGTGAATCATTTCGGAAGCGCACAACCGGCCACCATGCAGGCTCTTATTGGTGCAATCTCTGAGCTTGTTGTTATTAAAATCAGACATAAACAAAGTGATCCTTCTTTAACTGCTCAGGAAATTGCAAGAGTTACCACGACTCTGCCGTATAATCTGGATGCCTGGGATGGTTATTTTGCGGAAAGAGAACAATTGTATGGCTTGCTTTCTGGAAAAAATGTTGTGGTTTTGGCCGGAGATACTCATAATGCGTGGATGGGTAAACTTACCGATATGCAAGGAAATCATATTGGAACTGAAATAGCCTGCAGTTCTGTTTCATCACCAGGACTGGAAGCTTATCTTGGAATTACATCTGACCCTGCAAAAGCGATAGAATTAGCACAAGCGTTTACAGTACTGATAGATGATTTAGAATATGCAAATTTATATAAGCGAGGGTATACCTATCTTAAATTTACACTATCTGGTTGTGAAGCTCAGTGGCGATTTGTAGATAGTGTAACAACTGAAACTACCAGTACTGTGACAGAAAAAAAATATACTATAGCATAGAAATCTCATTTGGCACTGCTTGATTTTTTTTTTAAGTGTCAAAAAAATGCTTGAATTTAATCGGGACAGGAGTAATCGTGTTCCGATTTTTTTATCCTATAGATTTGAATATTTCTAAACTAAGCATTGATTATCGATGTGTTAATACAGGTAAGGCAAAATCAATGCAAGAGTTTTTATATGCATAAGTTTCTATCAAAATTTATTGATGATAAATCGTAATGATAGAGAGCCTTAACTTTTTGTGGCAAAATAGGTATCCCCTCCAATATCCATGTGCCAGTATTTTGCCGCAAAAACTCCAATCTTTTTCAGACAGTATTATAACTACCTATCGATAGTTTATTTTAAAGAATGAATTCATTTTAGATTAATCTGGCTGTTTTTCCTGATTTTTTAAATAAGTAAGAATAGGTGTAATTAACTTGTTAAAAATTTGTTATATTTATACGAATTTTTAAATTTTATAGAATTGAAAGAAGTAACGAATCCATTTTTTAAAATTGGTATTATTATCGTACTAGTTTTTTTCCTGTGTAATTGTAGTAATCAGAATGATGAGAACAATGATTCTATTCAAGGACAAGATCCCGAATTTGGAGTCTTTAAAACAGTATCATTAAAGAATTCCATTGACTTTTTTACAAAATTAAACAGTGATCGACTAACGAGAAGATATAGTGATGATATTGGTTTAGATATTAACTTAGAATCATTGCAACAAGTTGATATAGAAGGTACTGATGCTAAAGTTAATTTAGCTCTTGCTGCTACAAAGTTTGAAGGTGTTGATACTGAAGTCTTACAAGTAGAAATAGACGGAGAGTTGCAAACAGTTTTATTTCATCAAGTGCCAGAAATAGATATAACCGATGGCGGGGGAGGCGGATTAAATCCCATTGATCCTATTGATCCAAATGATTTTACAGGGTCTGTTTATACTACAGATTTAGATGGTCGGGTGCTTAGTGGTTTTAAAATTGTTGAAGGGGTCGTTTCGGTTGGGTATGATTTTACGCAACTCAATTCCATTGATCCACCAATAAAATTGAATGAAGTTATTATACCAGGCTATGTTAAGCCCATTCTTCCTCCAACAAATGACGCTGTTACCAGAATGGATTATCAATTTGTGAGATCTCAGAATAATGGTTCCGCAATGGGAATTGCTTATTTTGCTGCTATAAATAAAAAGGTTTCCAAAGAAATTGATGATGAGATCGATGATAGCAAATTGCCACCTTGTTTAAAAAATATACTAAGTGATTTAAAAAAGACTAGTTCTAGTCCAGGTAATTTGATTACAAAATTTACTGGAAATTTATCGTCTGATTATAATTGGACCATGGAGTCAGGACCAACAAAGCCAGATGTTCCCGCACATACACTACCTGGGTCTTATAATGCAACAACAGGCATTAAGACAGTGTTTGATGTTGCATCTTATCCTGAGGCAACTGAGTTATCTTGGGCAAGAACAATGATGCACGAGTCGATTCATGCTTATTTGACAACATATTACATACGTAATCCACGTGGTCTCGTTGCTGATTATCCTGTAATGTTTCAAGAATGGATATCCGAGACCAATAGAGGTTTAAATGCGACACAACATGAAGAAATTGCAAGAAGTTTTGTGAAATCTTTTGCAGATGCTTTTGAGGCTTACGGTGTTAGTAAAGGTTATAAATTGGATAAACAATTTTATCAAGATATGGCTTGGGGTGGTCTAATAGAAACTGATGCATTTATGAAATTGCCTGAAGCGGATAGAAAAAGAATATCAAATACGATCGAAATTGAGTTAAGAGGTAAAGATGATTTGGATAATGTTAAACCTCAAAAAGGTAAAAAAGCAGGATGTTAATTTATGCATTATGAAAAAATATAAATTTATCGTTTTAGTATTTGTTTGTTTGTTTTTTATCACCGGATGTTCTCTTGGGCAAACAAAATTGATTCCGACTAATAATAAAGGAGGATATACTGTGAGCATAGGTAAAGGTCAATTGAATAATAAACCAGAAACTGTTGAGGTTCTGATAAAGGATGGAACAAGTGTAACTATTCATGGGCACGTTTTTGATGTAAAAACAGGCAAACCCCTTAGCAAGGTACAATTGACTGATGGTTGTTTTAAATTTTTTACCACAGAAGAAGGGGAATATTCTTTTAGAACCCGAAATCTAGAGGGAAATTCATTTTATCTGCAAGCGGTGGTCTATCCATATTTGGCAGTTGAGACAGATTATATTGATATATATAATAAAAAGGAAGTAATAGTAGATTTTTATTTAATGATGGATGAAAGACCTTTGTTTGATTGTTCTGGAATAGGGAGTGATAGGCATAAACGAATACAAAATGAGCTTAATAATTTAAAATAAAACTATTTATATTAATCTAATTAATATAAAATGTACAAACTATTTAATCTATTGGTTTTCTATCAAGAACAAACACTATAATATACTCGAACCTAACTATTGTATCCCTTATCATTACTGCAATTTTAATTCTAAAAAAAAGCTTGTGCCACTATGTTGCCACAAACTTAAAATATGCCTTTTTTAAACTGTTTAATGATTAAGAGCCTTAACTTTTGTGGCATAAAAAGATAGCCAATCCAAGTGCGTTTTGAATGAAAATGGAATCAAATTTTTAATTGTTTAAAATTTTATGATTTTACCAAATCATGCTATTTTGATTTTTAGTATTTTTAAGGATGTAAAATAATGTTAGAGGAGAAGCCTATTTTGGGAAGTTCACTTATCGCAAATCTTAAGATAAGCAGTGGGTGAGAAATAGGAACATAATAAAAAGCAGATAAGTTGTAAGAGTTAGCTTTTTTTTAAGTATATTATTTTACGCGATAACACAAGAAGAAATACCACCATGGAGAAAACTATAAAACTTAGAGTAAGGAAAGAAATTGATAATAGTCGTGAGCTCAAGGTATTAAAACTAAAAGGGAGTTTAATTTCCAAAGGCTACACAGAGATCATCCATATTGCCGATGAGAATGAGGATTTTTACCTGAATTCCTTTTCGACTTCTTCTGATTGTAAAAAACAGGCGGAAGATTTTGTACTGGATTATATTTCCAGTCATGACCTTACCGATACCATTACTCTTGTAGGGTCAGTGCGATAATTATTTTGTGAGGTCTTTTAAAAAGGACATCAAACCATTTTTTTTAAACAATTATTGAATCTCCTTTTAGTTTAGGATGATTTAAAAAGAAATATTTTAGCTCACTGCTTTTATGGGATCAGAAAAATATATCAAACTCTCAGAGCTCAACGGTAAAATTAACGATGCCTTGACCGATCGTTTTAAAGGGCAGACTTTTTGGGTGGTGGCCGATATTACCAATCATTCCTATAAAGCCGATAAAAAAATCCATTATTTTGAACTGGTGGAAAAAGGCACTACCTCCAATAGTATTGTTGCCAAAATTATAGGCAAAGCCTGGGGCACAGGATCGATGCATCTTTCTGATTTTGAGAAAAACACAGGACAGAGCTTTACCAATAATATCAATGTACTGGTTCTAGTTAGTGTGGACTACCATCCCTTGTTTGGACTCTCACTCAATGTCCTGGATATAGATACCAATTTCACCCTTGGAATCTTAGAACAGCAACGCAATGCCACCCTTAAAAGGCTCGTGGAAGAGAACACTTTTATCGTTAAAGAAGGGGAGCAGTATATTACGCGGAACAATCAGTTAAAACTAAGGGCAGTTATTCAAAGAGTAGCAGTGCTATCGGGGAGTAACTCCGCCGGTCATGAAGATTTCAGGCATACGCTCGAGAATAATGATTTTGGTTATGTTTTTCAGATCGATGATTATCCCACCATTGTTCAGGGAGATAATAATGCTAAAGTGTTTCTAGAGAAACTAATTGAGGTGTATCGCTCTAGCAAAATCTATGATGTCGTTGTCATTACAAGAGGAGGAGGAGCGCAGTCTGATTTTCTGATCTTTGACAATTATAACATCGGACGTGCTGTGGCCAAGTTTCCCATTCCGGTGATCACAGGAATAGGGCATCAAAAAAATGTAAGTATAACCGATCTCATGGCCCATACCCAGACCAAGACACCAACCAAGGCAGCCGAGTTTATTATCGCGCATAACCGCAGTTTTGAGCAGAGTATATTATCGCTGCAAAAAAACATCGTCATTAAATCGCAGCAGCTTTTTCTGCTGAATTACCAAAACCTTTCGAGTATTAAAAGCAACCTTTCCAACAGTGCAAGGAAGCTCCTATCGGGACATAAAGATGCCTTAAGCTCAATTAATCAAAGCACAATCAACAGCTCCAAATCAATTCTGTATCAAGAGCACCGCCAGTTGGTGAATCTCTCACATCAGATCTCAGGCAAGCCCCGGATTATTCTCTACAACAGAATTAATGATATTGGAAATACCATCAGTAATTTAAAAACATTCACAAATCAGTATCTTCGCAATCAAAAAGGATATCTGGGACATTACAGCTCGAGTATCAGGATGATGTCTCCGGAGAACATCCTTAAAAAGGGCTACGCTATAGTGAGAGTAAATGATAAAATTACCAGTAATGCCGATACTATAGCTGTGGGAGACACAATGGATGTGATACTCTCTGATGCTATTTTTAAAACTACCGTCAAAGAAAAAACAAAATACAATGGAAGAGACACTGACTTATGAGATGGCCTATGCTGAGCTTGCAGCAATTGCAAAGGAAATAGAAAATGAAACGATTTCAGTTGATGTACTGGCCACAAAGGTCAAAAGAGCCTCTGAGCTTATTACTTTTTGCCAGGCCAAACTCAAATCAACAGAGAGTGAAGTCAATAAGATTATCAGTCAAATGGAAAATCCTGCAAGCTAAGACAATGTGTACCGGTAATAATTTGAGTTGCCTGGTGCGTTAGTTTATATATCATCCGATATAAACTAAATATGAAGTTCTAAAACTCAGTATTTGTCTATAAGCCTATAAAGGAATAAAGCCCATTGAGTAATTTGCTTAATGGGCTTTCTTTATAATATAAAAACAAGTACATTATTTTTGAATGATATGCATTTAAAGAAACTAGTTTGTTTTATCACCATCAGCAATGGTTTCTTTTTTTGACTCTTGTAAGTCATATCTGTACTGCTTTATTGCGGCTATTCTTCTATATTCTCGGGAGCGCTGCGTTTAATGTGCTGGTAAAAGTCCTTAAGGTGCCACCAGGCAGGACACATCTCCAAAGGGCCATTAAAAGTGCGTATGCCTATGTAGCAACTGTTTAAGAAAAGCTGCGTATCGCTAATTTTAGCCCATTGTTTCCATTGCACCTCAGGAGGCGGAGGTGTGCTTTCAAAATAGCGTTTTATTTCTTCATGATTCATAAGACAAAAGTAAGCAAAATGTGAATGTTTGTCAAGGCTGCAGCTACTTTATAGCATTAGAATTTTAAGGGTTTCTCCTGTACTTTTCAGTAGGTTGGATACGAACGAATTGCTATGAAATGAAAAATTTATCTGGTGGTTTGTAAGATTGAATTTTCTGAAAAAATGCCAATTAAAATAGATGTATGTATAAAGCCTTTTTTTAGTATAAGATAAGAATTTTGAAAATTGCCTGTTTTAGAAACCTTTTGGCTTGTTTTTGATAGCAGCTGTAAAATAGAACTCCTCTAAATTTACTTCGTTTGAATATCAAACAAAATGATTTGGTGCAATGATGTAAAAAACTTTGATTATGAAATTAAAGAACAGTTTTAAAAGTATTTTTATAGAAGCGGTCTCTCTTTTATATGTATTGTTATTTGTCTACGCAGCCAGCAGCAAACTCATGGATTTTGAGAATTTTCAGGTCCAGATAGGACAATCGCCCCTTTTGAGTGTATTTGCATCTTGGGTATCCTGGCTGGTTCCTCTAATTGAATTGCTGTTATCGGCTGCTCTGATCATACCCAGATTTCGTTATTTTGGTCTTTTGGGCGCCCTGAGCCTGATGAGTATGTTTATAGCCTATATTTTTATTATCCTGCACTTCAGCTCTTTTGTTCCCTGTTCGTGTGGCGGTATATTAGAGAAAATGAGCTGGAATACCCATCTTATTTTCAATATTGTTTTTCTGCTGCTGGCAATCTTGGCCATACTATGGGAAGATAAGAATATTACCGGTAAGAAAGTCTTGCCAAAATTCTTTACCCCAATAAAAACAATCTTATTTTTAATGGGTTGCAGTATCTTCACCATGGTGCTTTTGTTTTTGTTCTCAGAGCGGATCATGCATCATGAGAATCCGTTTATCAGGCGTTATCCCCAGCACCCTGTTATGCTCCAAAAAGCAATAAACCTACAATTTAATTCCTATTATTTTGCCGGAAATACCAACAACCGGATCTATCTGGCCAACTATACCGATCCTCTTCATATTACGGTATTCGATACAACCCTAAGGCGCAAAGAGGTTTTCAAAATCACTTTTGATCCCAAGGATATCCCCTTTAAAAGGATAAAAATTATAGTCAGAGGATCTTATTTTTATTTGATGGATGGTACGGTTCCCTGTATTTTTTGGGGTAGGACAACCAATTGGAAAATTACAAACCAAATAAAGGGCTGCCACTACTTTACAATAGCCGAACCAGTGGATAGCTCCGCTGTACTTTTCAGGTCCAATAACGGGAAAAATGCAGCGCATATCTTCAGCTCGTATAAAGCACTTAGGACTCCCAAGATCATTTATAACGCCTCCCTTTTGCAGCAACAGTTAGACGGCGTTTTTGATACGGATGGCATGCTTGCCTATAACGAGAAGATGAAACAGATGGTTTATCTCTACTATTACAGAAATGAATATACAGTGGCAGACGCTAATGCAAAATTAATAGCTCGGGGACACACCATCGATACCATATCACATGCCCAGATTAAGGTGGTGTATCTCAAAGACAAAACAGAGCGTAAAATGGCCGCGCCGCCTTTGATTGTTAATGCAAATCTTACTGTTTACAAAAACCTGTTGTTTGTAAACTCCAAAATTCAGGGGCGTTTTGAGGATCAAAAATTATGGAAACAAGCCCAGATAATAGATGTTTATGACCTGAGCAAAAACACCTATGTATTGAGTTTTGCTCTTTACAACATTGAAAATAAAAAACTGCAGTCCTTTAAGGTAACCGATACCCATTTGTATGCTTTGATAGGGGATGAACTGGCTGTTTACGAGCTCAGAGATATAATAAAAAAAGAAATAAAAATGCGACAATAACAAACAGCATTTAAAGTATATCGGCCGATGTCAGGAAATAGATCGAACACCTGTAGAAAAAAGTAGATCAAGATTTTAATTTAATATTTAATAGTATGAAAACCTTATTAAAAAATGTAATGCCGGTGGCTGTTATTGCCATGGGCATTGCCGGAGCATTTGCTACCATGTCAATGCAGAGCAGCGCTAGTAGTATTACCCCTAAGATGGGATTTACTCTTGACGCGCAAGGCGCTTGTAACATTCCCGTAAGTTGTGATACTCAGGGAACACAAATTTGCCGTCTTAACGGCGATAGTGGCCCTCAGGCATTTGGTAAAACTACTCAGGGTAATTGCAATCAAGTGTTGTTTCGCCCTGTAAATTAAATAGTTTGGGGTGAATAAATGGCAATGCAGTTCCAAATCGGAACTGCATTGCTTTTTAAACTTATTTTTAATTATTTCACACCATCGCTTATCCATTGGGCCGATAAATCATCTTTAAGATAATAGGCAAACCACTGCTGAACCCGCTCTCCCATATCTTTTTGATTTTCCGGTTTTAAAATTGCGTGTCCCTCCTCAGGATAGAGTAACATGATACATTTCTTGCCCAGTCTGCGAAGTGCAAAATAAAACTCCATACTCTGATGTGGATCTACGTTAAAATCTTCTTTTCCGCTCCACATTAAAAGCGGTGTATTAACTTTATCGGCATAGGTTATGGGAGAATTCCGGTAATAGAGTTCAGGGGTATCAAAGGGAGTCTGACTTATTTTCCATTGGCCGTCAGTGAATCGATACATATTGGGGAAGTAAAAATTTTTAGCCAGGGTAAAATAAAAACTAGTAAGGTCAGTACTTCCAGCGCTTGA
This sequence comes from Flavobacterium sp. JAS, assembly GCF_020991455.1. GTDB lineage: Bacteria > Bacteroidota > Bacteroidia > Flavobacteriales > Flavobacteriaceae > Flavobacterium. The sequence continues at coordinate 413 of NZ_JAJMOX010000020.1, read as the reverse complement.
AATGGCTGCTGCAAAAAGATTAGTCTGGGTAATGATGAAATTAGACTCATAGCCTCCAAAAGAATGTCCCATAAGGCCGGGCCGAATATGTGAAGTATCTTTTTAAGACTGTACGGAAATTCTTCGGAGAGGCCATAGTGGTGACCCAGGAAGTGGAGGATATTATCTCCTCTCCGGTGGTCAAACAAGCCATTATCAACAACAGCGACTGCAAGATTCTACTGGATCAAAGCAAATATCAAAATAAGTTTGATCAGATCCAGGAGCTCTTAGGGCTCACTGAAAAAGAAAAAGCGCTGGTGCTTTCAGTGAATAAGGCCAATGATCCCGATAAGAAATACAAAGAGGTTTTTATTTCCCTAGGGGGAATGCTCTCCAGGGTATACCGAACAGAAGTTTCTCTAGAGGAGTAC
>NZ_JAJMOX010000002.1 GCF_020991455.1 Flavobacterium sp. JAS | reverse complement strand
TGTAATCCCTCTGTAAAAGGTAGATTGCATACGCGTTACGCACCCGTGCGCCGGTCTCTAGATCCGAAAACCTATACCCCTCGACTTGCATGTGTTAAGCCTGCCGCTAGCGTTCATCCTGAGCCAGGATCAAACTCTTCATCGTATATTGTTGATCTTAATAAATTAAAATCGTATTGTTATTCGAATCAGTCTCTATCGGTTCTTTATTCAATCTCTCGATTATCTTACTCTTTATTCTTTGTTCTAACATCTCTGTTAAAACGGCTGTCAATTCAATATGTCTACGAACGTGTCTTTTAATTTCTTTCGCTTGTCTCTCAAAGCGGGTGCAAAAGTACACACTTAATCCGTATCTACAAGCCTTTTTGTTGATTTTTTTACAATCTTTTTTAAAACTTTTTGCTAACCTTCTGGTAACATTTAATTTATGCATTAAAAATCACAAATAACTTTAAAGAATTTTCTTATGATATTGTTTTCCAAACAAAATAGCCTTTATAAAAAACTGCTTTAACATTCAAATTAGCATTCTCCAAAAACTAAAACACTCTTCTATAGTGGATCAGTAGAATTTTTACTCCCTAAGAACCTCATCAAAAAATACGCAGCATTGCAGAGCCCCTCTTTCCTTATTATATTCGTATCTGAACCTGAATGATGAACTTGATACAATAGGACAATGAATTTCAGCAACGAGAGTCTTTCGATAGACCAGATAAAGACAATAGATATGGTTTGTTATCTTTCCTCCTTAGGATTTGAACCCTCTAGAGTATCGCGCGAGGATTATTGGTATCTTTCTCCCTTGCGAAATGAAAATACCGCGTCTTTTAAAATCAACCGCAGCATCAATAGGTGGTACGACCATGGTATGGGAAGAGGTGGTAATCTAATTGATTTTGGAATGCTCTTTTTCCAATGTTCCTTTGGCGAATTCCTCAAAAATTACACCGGTGCTCTAGCGATGAGCCCCCCGCGGGTTTTCCCCATCGAAAATCAGCTGGAATCCAAATCTTCAAAACTGGTAATTCTCCGCGAGATACCACTGCAATCTCATGCCCTTTTAAAATACCTTGAAGAGCGAAAAATCCCTCTTGAAATTGCCGCTGAATTTTGCAAAGAGGTCCATTATAGGCTAAATGATCATACCTATTACGGTATTGGGTTTAAAAATGATTTAGGAGGATTTGAAATCAGAAATCGCTACTTCAAGGCCAGCGCTTCTCCCAAAGGCTTCACCAGTTATGACTCTAAGGCTAAAGAAGTTTTGGTTTTTGAAGGTTTTTTTGACTTTTTATCCTTTAAGGCCCTCAATTGGAGCCCTGCTTCAAAAAAGCAGGATTTTATCATTCTCAATTCGCTTTCCTTTATAGACAAAGCGCGTTTGTTCATGGAAAAACACCAATTAATCCGATTGTTTCTCGATCGGGATCAGCCCGGACAAACCGCCACGAAGCGCGCCTTAAGTTGGGATAGGAAATACAAAGATGAAAGCCTTTTATACAAAGGCCATAAAGACCTTAATCTTTGGGTAGTAAACCAGGGGAAGCTCCAATTAAAAAAAATAAAAAACAGGCCAAGACTCTAGCAAAAAAAACGCTTCTTAGCGCTTTGTCTGTAATTTATTGTACATCAAATCGGCAGTCTTTTTATAGTCTATTAACACTTAAGGATCATCATCATGCAAACCGGAGAGAACGAACAAGCACTTCGAAAAATACTTGACCTGACAAGACTCATTAGTATCCTTGTGCTGTTGATCCATTTTTATTATTACACCTATGGGGCTTTCTTGCAATGGGGCCTTGCAAATACATTTGGCAATCTGATCTTGGCCAATATTGAGCATACGGGTCTTTTTACCCATTTTCACCGATCCAAACTCCTCTCTCTAGTTTTTTTATTGATCTCGCTCTTGGGGGTAAAAGGAAGAAAAAATGAAAAACTCAACTATAAAACCGCCCTCTCCTATATATGCATTGGACTCTTTGTCTTCTTTAGCAGTAGTTTTTTATTTTATCTAACAATAGCCTCCCCTTACATTACCTTCTGCTATATCTCACTAACACTAATTGGATATCTGTCAATACTAACAGGGGGAACATTACTATCGCGCATAATAACCAAGAGAATAAACTCCGATGATATCTTCAATAAAGAAAACGAAACCTTTCCCCAAGAAGAAAGACTCATTGAAAACGAATACTCGATCAACCTTCCCACCCAATACTATCTAAAGGATAAGATTCGAAAGAGCTGGATCAATATCATAAATCCATTTCGGGCCCTTATGGTACTAGGCACTCCTGGTTCGGGTAAATCGTATTTTGTAATACGCCATGTTATAACCCAGCACATAAAAAAAGGTTTTGCCATGTTTGTTTACGATTTCAAATTCGATGACCTCACCACCATTGCTTACAACACATGGCTCGAGTGTAAATCCTCTTATGCGGTCCCTCCTAAATTCTTTAGCATTAACTTTGATGATCTCTCGCGTTCACATCGCTGCAATCCTTTAGTGCCTTCAGCCATGATCGATATTACAGATTCTGCCGAATCAGCCAGAACAATTTTACTCGGGCTCAATAGAGAATGGATCAAAAGACAGGGAGATTTTTTTGTAGAATCACCCATTAATTTTTTAACAGCCATTATCTGGTACCTCCGAAAATATAAACAGGGGCAATTTTGCACCCTTCCCCATGTTATTGAACTCATGCAGGTAGACTACGACGATCTCTTTACCTTACTTCGAACAGAAAAAGAAATTCAGGTACTCATTAATCCCTTTATTAATGCCTACCTCAACGATGTCATGGAGCAACTCGAAGGGCAAATTGCCTCTGCAAAAGTAGCCATGGCAAGGCTTTCTTCTCCCCAGCTCTACTATGTATTATCAGGAAATGATTTTACCCTGGATATTAATAATACTCAAGAGCCTAAAATAATCTGTATGGGAAATAATCCGCAAAAAATACAAATTTACGGCGCTGTATTATCGCTCTATGTCAACCGTCTGCTTAAATTGGTAAACCAAAAAGGCAAACAAAAAAGCAGCCTTGTTTTTGATGAATTCCCTACCCTATATCTCAATAATATCGATAGTCTTATTGCCACAGCCAGAAGCAATAAAGTAGCAACTTGCTTGGGACTACAAGACTTTAGCCAACTAAGAAAAGACTATGGGCGTGAACAGGCAGATGTAATTATGAACATAACAGGAAACATCATCAGCGGGCAAGTTACCGGTGATACTGCCAAACAATTATCCGAGCGCTTTGGCAAGATTATGCAGAACAGGGAAAATATTTCAATAAATAGCTCCGATATCTCCATTAGTCGTTCCAAACAACTCGAACTGGCGGTTCCTGCTTCGAAAATTTCTTCTTTAAGTTCAGGAGAATTCGTTGGTTTGATCGCTGATGATCCCAATTGTAGAATTGAACTTAAGGCTTTCCATTGTGAGATTCTAAATGATCATACCGCCCTTGAAAGAGAAACTGATAATTACAGTGCCATTCCCATAGTGCGCAAACTTGATCCTACAATGGTGCAAAATAATTATCTGCAAATAAGACAAGACATTCAAGATATCATTTATTCGGAAATCAATCGTCTTACAAATGATCCCGAACTCTCTTATCTGATCATACGAAAATAATAGAAAACCAGGGGCTAAAATCACTTTGGTTTTCTTGAATACCCGTTGCTCTTTCTTAAATGACTTAACAGTAAAAATATGCGCATGATTTTCTAGAAAAACAGAAATCTCTAAATTAGTATTAAAATCAAACAAATGCCTAAGTGTGACCATAAAATAATAGATGTCCATAACTTGACTAAAATCAGGTCAGTCTATCTGGGATTAACCTACGGCGAATATTACACAATAGAGCGCAAGTACAAAACTAGCACCTGCCATAGTCTTAGTGAATATCTTCGAAAGCTCCTATTGGGTAAACCCGTTACAATTATTTATAGAAACCAGTCTTTGGAGGATTTAATTGAAGAAATAGTCCCTTTAAACAATCAGATCAACAGTGTCCGAGATAGCCTCGTTGAGCTCTTAGATAAACTCTCTTTGCAAGAGCAAATCGATCCCTTAACCCCATCGTTAGAGACTTTAGAATTACAGATCAATCAGCTGTGCAAAATCATAGGAGAAACTAAAAAACAAATTGAAAAAATTACACACCAATGGTCACAATCATAAAAACTAATGCCACAATAGGTCAAACACTTGCCTATAATGAAAATAAAGTTAAAATAGGTTCTGCCCAATGTATAGCAGCAGGCAACTTTCCTGTGGATCTAGATAAAATAAGTTTTACCATCAAATTTAAACGCTTTGCCAAGCGGGCGCAATTAAATGAACTCGCCAAACGCAATACGGTTCATATTTCCATAAATTTCTCGCCATTGGAGAATCACCCCAAAGAAAAACTCATTACAATTGCCCACATTTATATGCAAAAAATAGGCTTTGGAAATCAACCCTATTTAATATACCAGCATTATGATGCTGGCCACCAACACCTGCATCTGATTACCACCACTATTGAGAAAACCGGCAGCTGTATCAATCTGTTTAATATTGGCATCAACAAATCAGAACCCGCTAGAAAAGAAATTGAGAAAACATTTGGGCTAATCAGGGCAGAATCAATAAAAAAAGAAGAATCCTATCTCCAGCCCATCCATATTGAAAAAGTACATTATGGGAAAATGGAATCTAAAAAGGCCATAAGCAATGTTGTGAATTATATTCTCGCACAATACAATTATACCAATTTTTCCCAGCTCAATGCAATCTTAGGCCAATACAATGTTATGGCAGATCGAGGCATGGAGAATTCAAAGGTATTTCTATCCAGGGGCTTACTCTATAAAATTCTCGATAAACAAGGCAAACCAATTGGCAAACCCATCAAGGCAAGTCTTATAGAGAACAAACCTACTTTGTCTTTTTTGGAAAACAAATTCAAAGCCAATGCCTTAAAGAACATAGAAGAGAAAATACATCTGAAAAAAATGGTGGAAATATCCCAACTCAAATCATTATCGTTAAACCACTTAAAGGCAAAGCTCAACAAACAAGGCATCACAGTAGTTACACAAAAAAACTCCCCAGGTGATACTGCCCAGATTATCTATATCGATCATAAAACAAAAAATATAATCAGTGACAACTCGTTAAATACTCCATACAATTTGGCTCTTCTCAATGATAAGCAATTAAGACCTGCTGGTGAGAATAAAAAAAACAAACTCTTAAAAATTCATATCCCTTAAGTTTTTTTTCTATTTAATCCCCTTTTTAAGCCTTTCAAATAAAGGATCCTCTAAGAGTTTTATTTGATTGATTACAATCTGCGCAATTGCTGTGGCTCCTTTTAAAGAAAGGTGTGTGTCATCTGCCTTGTCTTTCTCATAATAACTATTCTCACCAGCTTTAAAGTGCAAATGCAGTTGTTTTGATTTCTCGGGCCCATAAGATTCCTCGAGCAATTCTGTAAAATATTCCAGATCGATAAAAGCCACTTTATACTCTTGTGCTACTAATCGGGTTTCAAGAGGATAATCTCCATGGGTTGGTACCAAAACGCCTTTTTCATTAAAATTACGTCTGGCTATAGAGCTCAATAATATTGGTGTCGCGCCTTTTGCCCTGGTTTCTTTTACAAACCGAATCAAATTGTAACGATATGCTGTATGTGGATTTGTATAACGGGTTGAATCTTCGATTTTCTCATCATTATGCCCAAATTCAATAAAAACATAATCTCCTTTTTTTAGCTTTTTATAAATGGAATCCCAACGTTTCTCATTGATGAAACTTTTGGTACTTCGCCCATTTACGGCCTTATTCTCAAGGGTAATATTTTCTTTAAAAAATGACCCAAGTACCTGTGCCCAACCATGCTCAGGATTGCGCTCGGGATCCTTTTTGTTCGCCATTGTTGAGTCTCCAATGGTATATATTGTAGGGTTTTGAGCAAAACAGCTTGCGCTGATTAAGAAGAGGATTAATACATAGTGTTTCATTTTATTATTTTAGATCTTTAAACTCCTTACACTGTTTTTATTTTCTATTTTTTTGTTCCTGATATCTCGAATTACTTTCTCAGATTGCTTTGTCCCTGCAATAGACACAGTGCTGTGCCTTCTGGGTAAAACCTTTTACAGCTTTAAACCTGAAAAAAAAATTATTTCGCCGCTGTGGGCACTGTTGCTTTTTCTCCGATAAAAACATCTGTCATTAAAACATTCTCTGCATTTTGATTTGAAATGGCATTTTTTGCCGATTTAATTTCAATATTATTAAAGGTGATATTGCGAATTTTCTTGTCTTGAAAACCTTGAATTACAATTGCGGATTCTGTGGCTTGATTACAGGTGATATTCGAAAAATGAATATTTGATATGTCCGATTGAAAGCCATTTCCTTCACCGTGATAATTTGCCGTGATATATAAACAATCCTCTACCGTATCGAGTTTTATATTTCGAACAAAAACATTTTTAATAAAACCTCCTCTGTCGGCATTGGTCTTTAGATAGATTCCTCTTTTTAAATAGCCAACTGTTTTGCAATTCTCTACATAAACATTCTGAACTCCCGCTGACATTTCGCTTCCGATAACAACGCCATGTAGTCCTTTGAAATTACAATTTCTAATTACTATATGCTCACTTGGTGTAGCCGAATTTGCTCTTCCTTCATGATCTCTTCCTGCCTTAATTGCCACATTATCATCGCCATTATCAAAGGTTACATTCTCGATTAAAACGTCTTTTGCATACTCGGGATCAATACCGTCATTGTTATAATTTAAAGATTTATAACTAATTCCGCGAACGGTGATACTTTGCGATTTGAGTAAATGCAAACACCAAAAAGGTGAATTCTCAATGCGGATATTTTCAACCAAAATATTCCTGCAATTAAAAAACTGAATCATTTGTGGGCGTAAAAAGTAACCTTCTCCAAATTTTCTGTCTTTTAAAGCAATCTTATTATGATTCATTTCGCGGCTTCTGTTTTTCCCCGCCTCTTCCTTAGCTTTAAAACCTTTCCAGGTCCCAGCTCCTTCTCCATCAATAATTCCTTCGCCGGTAATGGCAATATTAGTACAATTGTAAGCGTAAATTAACGGGCTATAATTATAGAGCATTGTTCCTTCCCAACTGGTTAAAACCATTGGCAGATAGTCCTTGGGATTATCACTAAAGCTAAGTTTTGCCCCTTTCTCAATTCTCAGATTTACATTACTTACAAAATGAATTGGGCCCTTGATTTTATAAACCCCTTTTGGTACAATAATAGTTCCGCCATTATTGCTTTTACACAAGGCCATTGCTTTATCAAAATAGGATTTGTTATTGGTAATAGAATCTCCTTTTGCACCTAATTGAGCCACATTAATTTGATAAGACCCAAAGACGGGAAGCTGAATTCTATTGACAATCGAATCTACTCTTGCAGAGGGAAAATCACTATTTTGAGCAAAAGAAATACAGGAGATCAACAGAAAAATTAAATATTTCAAATTCATAATTGTTACTATTTTTTAGCCCAAAAATTCAGCAGGTTAAACACCTTTAATCCGTGAATCCTTTTTTTTACCTCGAATACCAATTTGCAATTGAGTCTTTTAGAATGTTTTCGATTGTATATTTCTCTACTTGATTCTCTTGAAGCTGATGCGACCAAGCAACTCTTTTTGCAGGCTGAAAACCTTCGCCTTTGCAATTATACTCGGCGTAAAAAGCAGTTTTTTCTGCTTCGGGTTTCGACCAGTTTTCCCAGCCTTCAGCCCTTATATGTTTTCCCATATCGCAATTGATGTAGACCGTTTTTGCATAAATACGCCAGGGTCTTCCTAAATAAACTGCAGTTGTTGATGGATTTGCGGTGAGTTTGCAATTTTTAAAAACAAATCCAAAGACCGTATCCTCAGGGGTTGAAGCCGCTGTGATATAGGAATTTTTAAGACTGTGAATCACACAATTTTCAAATAAAACAGTTGCACTTCCAAAAATAAAATCGGTTGTACCCTCGATATAACACTCTTTAAAGTATTGTTTTGCGTCTTTTCCCGATACGTACAAAGTATCCTGATTTCCCAGAATATTACAGTTTAGAACCTGAGCCCGATTTGCCACCAAAGACAGTGCAATGGCCTGACCGTTATCCCCAGAAGCATTTTTAATGGTTAAATTGGAAACCGAAAAATCATCACCTTCTACTAAGATCGTATAGGTAAAAAAAGTACTGTTTCTACCTGAGTTAATTCTTGAAAAATTATCATCAAAACTAATAATGGTATTCTCCTTACTTTCTCCAATTAAAGCCAAATGGGTGTTCCACTGGGGAATCCGAACTTTTTCATTGTAGATTCCGTTTTTTATAAAAACCGTGACTTTTTCATACGGAAATGACGGACATGCATTTATAGCATCCTGAATTTTTGTAAAATCTCCCGAACCGTCTAAAGCAACTCTTATTAAATTATCTTTTTTTTTATCCGAGGTTTCTTTTAAAGAGACTTTTACACCATTTTTAATGGCCCAGGCAGGATACTTTTTAAGAACTTCTTTTGGTTCATCACTATACCAGGCATATCCATTTCTACGTTCTGCCCCAATCTGCTCCAGTGCTTTCTCCTTTATCCCGTCACGATCGCAAAAAAAGGGTTCATTGGTGTCTAACTCCATAAATCTTGCCCAAATTGGCGCAGCATTCTGGGTGACAATCATTTTTTTGTCAATGATTTTTCCCTGGTCATTTAAAACTCGTTTCTCTTCAAGATTTGTAATTTTAGTTTTTTCAAACCAAGCCTGAGCACTTTTAACAGCTGTAATGATCTCCGCAGAAGGTTTCTCGATGGACATTAAAAGCAAAACAATTTTAGCCGATTCTTTTCCGCTTAGCGAAGGTAATTCATAGGCTCGTGCTTTGGCCGGAGCCAAAGTATTCTCATCATGTTGGGCACACCAAGCAGTTAAAACTCCATTTTGTTTGTATTGCGATTTTAGAATACAATCAATTCCTTTATCAAAAGATTTTTTGGCTTTTTCAACAATTTCCCTCGATGGTTTAATACTGTAAAAATCAGTTTCTTCACTCACTTGTTTGATGATATTCAATATATGAACCATCGAATCATCATTGTACGTAATATGGGTATAATAGCCTTTTTTAAGAGGGTAAAACTGAGGCCATCCACCGTTTTTGTATTGGGCTTCAAACAAATAATTTAACCCTTTTAAAAAAGAATCTCTGTATCTCTGATCCTTAACCTGTGCATACATTTTAGACATAAAAAGCATTTCCTGACAAGTTGCACCGTTATCTGTTGTAATCTCATGCAAATCACTTTTTAAAGCAATAAGTTTTTGTTTCTCTGTATCACTAAGTGGATTTTGCATCTGGATATTCTTTGGCCATCCTCCAATATTTCTTTGATAAAGCAAAACATTCTCCGCAATATCTTTGGCTTGCGCCGAAGCAAACCAGGTCGCATCGTTTTTACGAATAATATCCGGCCAATTCTTAAAGGTATTCTGTGCATTTGCCATAAAACTTATGCCAAATACAACCAGGGATATGTATTTTTTTATTCGAATCATTTTAATAGGTTTTTAAACTTGATGTTTTAGCTCCTTTTTCCAAGTGCCAAAACATTTTGCCAATTTACTTTGTTTTATTATTCACTAGTTTGTTACTCTAAACCAATCCACGGCAACATTTCCAGAATCATTTGTAGTTTTTTCACTCAAGGCAAAAAGTCCAACTTTAGCGCCAATCCATTTTCCTTCTTTGGCTACAAATTCATTTCCTATAGATTGATATTTTTTATCGTCTAAGCTATAAAAGAAACTGCAAATACCTCCTTTTTTAACTTTTACCCTGAGATAGATTATATTATCTTTTATCGAAACTGGTGTTGTCTGGGTTTCCCAAACTTTTTTATCGAAGGTTCCTGTTTTCTGACTCAGATATAATTTTGCGTTCTCATTCTTCAAGCACAAATAACTATAGTCCAATCCCATGATTATAAGTCCGGTCGATTCGCCATTTATTCTCGTATTGAAAGTTAATTTGGCTGTAGCGGAAAATTCTTCAGCAGGGAATTTTTGCAATACTAAATTTGGTGCATCAAATATCTTCTGATCGTTCTTAATGGTTGGCAAACAAAACAAATTCAAATATCCCAAACTCGTTACAAATCCCCAATTAATTTGAGAATTTGCCTGCCATTGCCATTGCATGCCTAATTTAGGTTCGTTAAATTCATCTGATGTTGCCGGAATTTCTGTTGGATATTCCCCTCCTACATTTGGCTTTTTGAATCTTGTAACGGGTTCTCCAATTGCGTTTTTATCGAAATCCTCTCCCATAATTGGCCAATCATTCACCCATTTCATAGGCTCGAGATGTACAATTCTGCCATAAGCCCCTTTATCCTGAAAATGAATAAACCAATCTTCACCCGCTTTTGTTTGCACCCAGGCACCTTGATGCGGACCGTTTATAGCTGTTTTTCCCTGTTCAAGAACTTTCTTCTTTTGGTAAGGACCAAAGACATTTTTTGATCTTAAAACCGTTTGCCATCCTGTAGCAACCCCGCCAGCAGGAGCAAAAATATAGTAGTACTTATTTCGTTTATAGAATTTTGGTCCTTCAATAGTCCCTTCACTTTCATGTCCGTCAATTATCATTACCTCATCATTATTGATAACAGTTCCATCAGCATTCATTGAGCAAACAACCAAGAGACTTTTAATTTGTGCCCGACTTCCTGCAAAAGCATGAACCAAATAATTTTTCCCATCATCATCCCATAACGGACTTGGATCTATTAGTCCTACTCCGGCTTTTACCAAAAGTGGTTCTGACCAAGGTCCTTGGGCTTTTTTGGCTTTTATCCTATAAATTCCAAAGTCAGGATCCGGGTAATAAATGTAAAATTCATTGTTATGAAAAGTAATACTTGGAGCCCAAAGGCCATTTCCATGCTGTACTTTATTGTAGGTTTCAAATGGCGGTTGTTTGCTAAGTGCATACCCTATAATCTTCCAATTCACCAAATCTTTAGAATGCAAAATAGGTAATCCCGGAATGCAATTAAAAGACGATGCCGTCATATAAAAATCATCTCCCACCCGAACCACATCAGGGTCCGAATAATCGGCATGAATTATAGGATTTGTATAAGTTCCATCTCCATTATCGGGTACCCAAACCTGAGCAAAAATATTTTGCATCACAAATACTGACCATAAAAGGAAAAGGACTTTTGTGTTTTTCATTTTTTTAGACAATTATTTTTCTAGTAGGTTGTTTTACTCTGATTTCTCCTCCGTCGAAATGACAAACTTTGTGGCTACTTTTTGGGTAATTAAACCCAACAGGTTTTATCCCGAGTCTTCAGGACTAACATCCTATTTCTATCGATTCAATTCTAAAGCAGCCAAAATAAATGGTCCGGTTGCTTTAGGATCGTTGTCTTTTTTTCTTTCCTTAACGTAATACTCATAAGAACCATCACGATATGGTTTTCCGCCCAGACCAGCTACGGCGCAAGCTTGCGTTAAGGTAATTCCTCCATCTGCATCGACTTTTATCAATTCTTTGGTTAAACCCTCAAAGGCTTTATTGGCTAACTTTTTGTATTTTGAAGGTAAATATCCTTTGTTTGCTCCTTTAGCAAAAGCATAAGCAAACATCGATGAACCAGACGCTTCAAGATAATTTCCTTCCTTATTTCCTTTATCAGTTACCTGATACCATAAACCCGATTTATCCTGATATTTGGCCAAAGCTTCAGAAACACTATTCAAATATCCCACAAGTTCTTTTTGTTTGGGATGCTCTTTTGGGAAATAATCCAACACATCCACAAGGGCCATAACGTACCATCCCAACGCTCTTGACCAGAAATTTGGCGAAGTTCCGGTTTCTTTATTTGCCCAGGCCATTTGTTTGCTTTCATCCCAAGCGTGATACAATAATCCTGTTTTTGGATCTGTCGCGTGTTTTTGAATCAATTCGAATTGTTTTGCAACGTCGTCTAATTGTTTTGCGTTTTCGAAAGCTGTTGTGTACTGGGCATAAAATGGTTCTCCCATATACAAACCATCTAACCACATTTGGTTCGGATAGATTTTTTTGTGCCAGAATCCGCCGCTCTCTGTTCTGGGTTGTTCAGCCAATTGTTTGCGCAACAATTGTAATGCTTTTAGGTATTTTTCTTCTTTAGTAGTTTGGTAAATCTTAAAAAGCAAACGACCGGAAACCACCATGTCAATATTATAATTATCAAGATCATACGTTTTGATACTTCCGTCATTCTCAACAAAAGAATCTACATATCCTTTTATGTAAACCCCATATCTTGGATCTGGATTTTGTTTATACAATTCTTCAATGGAATGCAAAACCAAACCATGAACGTAATCCCATTTTGGTGTCTTCGCATCGTCGATCATATAAGCTTCAGGATGACGTTTCATGATCGTTAAAGCCATTCTATCGGACCATTTCATATCTTTAGAAATAACAATATTGCTCTTTGCAGGTTCTTGCGAAGTTACTTTACAACTGGTAAATGTCATTGCGCAGATCAGTAAAACAGCTGCTAGATAACCTTGTTTTTTATTATTTTTCATTTCAAATATATTTTTATTTCTACTTATCTAATTCAAGCGCACTGAGTAAAAATGCCGCTAAAGCCGGCGAACCATTATCTTTTGTTTTTCCGCTAATATAATACTCGTTTGTACCATCTCTAAAAGGTTTTCCTCCCAGACCAACACTTGGTGATACCTTTAGAATATTTACTTCACCCGTTTCTCCAACTTTCACAAATTCTTTTACAAAAGCATCAAATGATTTTTGTGCCGTTTTTTTATAATTTGACGCTAAATAACCTTTATCACTGCCTTTTGCCAAAGCATAAATAATCATGGCTGAAGCCGAAGGTTCCAAATAATTTCCCTTTAATTGCGGTTTATCTGCCACTTGATACCATAATCCCGAAGAACTTTTATATTGCACTGCACTTTTTGAGATCTGGTTCAAATAACCCACTAACGTTTTGTATTTTGGATGTGATTTTGGATAATAATCTAATGTTTCTACTAAAGCCATCATATACCAGCCAATTCCTCGTCCCCAAATTGTTGGCGATGTTCCCGTTTTAGGATTTGCCCATGCAATTTGTTTGCTTTGATCCCAACATTGATAAACCAAACCTGTTTTTTTGTCTACTAAATGGTTCTGAACCAATTCGAATTGTTTGGCAATATCATCCAGACTTTTTCCATTTTCATACCTCAGAGTATATTGCGTATAAAAAGGTTCTGCCATATAGAGTCCGTCAATCCACATTTGATTGGGATAAATTTGTTTGTGCCAAAATCCGCCACTCTCTGTTCTGGGTTGGTTCTCGAGTTGTTTTCTTAATTGAACAATTACTTTTTCATAGCGGTTGTCTTTTGTTATATCATATAAATGAAACAGAATTTTGCCCGGATTTACATAATCAATATTGTATTCTTTCTGGTCATACTTCTCAATATTCCCTGAACTGTCGATCATTTCATCGGCATACTCTTTTATGTAATTCAGGTATCTTGGCTCATTTGTTTTTTGATATAATTTCTCCAAAGAAAACAATAAAAAGCCCATTTTATAATCCCATTTTGGTTTTTGGTTTCCATCAATTTGCCAGGCTTTTGGGTAATTGTTTAAAATAGAAAGTGCTGTTTTTTCAGACCACTTTAAATCTTTAGAAATGACATGTTTATTTTGAGCCATTATTAAACTACTGCTTAAGAGAAGCAAAACAATTATCCAATTGGTGTATTTTATGGAAAGATTTTTTAGCATAGGATCTATTTGTTTCTTTTTGCTACTCCCGATAGCTATCGAGAGTGGCAAAACAAAATTTACATTTTACCTTTTTTGTTCAGTACTTCCAGCTTTTCATCTAAGTACTTTACAAATTCCTCTTTTGATTTAATTCCGTTTTTCTCTTGTTCCCAGGCGCCTAAAAAGTAAAAAGAATGTGTTTTAGTTGTTGGTTTAAATACTATAAGATAATCTAAATCCGTATCGGCAACATTTTCAATTTCATTCGTTTCATAAAAAATTGCCATTCCTAATTTATCCGGAACTAAAGACTGCTCGCCATAAGTTGCCAGATAAGCCCATTTTTTATTCTTGCTTTCTTTTTTAATTAGTTCTGCATTTTTTTGTTTTACAATTCCGGTGCAGATTCCTTTAATTTCTTTTGAAGCCTGAATTTTATGTTCTGTATAAAGCTGATCCGGTTTAATGGTTAATTCTGTAGTGAAATCAATTTTATCAGAAGCTGTTTTCCATCCGTAATAACGAACTTTTACCCTGGATTCATTTACTTTATTCTCGACATTTGCCAAAGTTGAATCTACCTGATGAAAGTGTAATTTTTCATTATTTACATAACGATCAATTGACCCAATTCCGATTCCTTTTCCGGCTTTCAAAATATCAGCTCCCCAATGGCTCATTTCATGATACGAATCAAAATTATCCTGCCCAACTTGCGGTAAAACTATTGCTGATGTCTTTTTTCCGAAAATATCAATGGCATTTCTCCAGTCTAAATACAAACGATATCCAATTCTGTTGTTTTCCCAACCCGGGCCTTCATAACGAATATCAAAGGAATGATCTGTATGTTCCGGAGCCAATTTTAGTTTATCAACGTTTTTAAAAACAGTTCCTCCAATGTATTTTCTGCCTTCCCATTTTCCATCTGTTTTTACCGATAATTCGGCGTAGGTTTTAGCCGTTTTAATATCGTATTTATTTTGTGCTTTACAAGCTGAGAGTCCAAAAAACAATACCGCTGATAGGGTTATTACTATTTTCATTTTATAAATTTATTTAAATATTTTGTTTAAAAATTGTGTTGTATACTGTATCATTTCATCAAACCAAGGCTGGAAAAACCAAAAAGAATGTGGCGAGTTTTCGATTGTTTTTACCTGGTTATAAATTCCATTCTCATTTAAAATAGTAATCATATCATCTCTTCCGGCATGAAACCTATCAAAACTACTGTTTATAAATAATATAGGCGGCGTATTTTTATTGGTATGGCTCAGAGCCGAAGCATTTTTCCAGTTCTCCGAATTTTCTTCATAACTCCCTTTTAACCAAAATGACGCCATTTCTGCTTCTTTTGACTGGGGATGTTTAAAGGCTAAAATTCCATCTATATCGATAATTGCATTTACTTTTGATGAAGATTTACTCGTATTGAGCGCATCTTCAAAAGCTAAATCTTTATTTGTTGTACCAATCAAAGCTGCCATTTGACCTCCCGAAGAGCATCCTAAAATCGCAATTTTGTTTGGATCTACATGAAGTTTTTTAGCATTATCTTTTATAAATTTAATGGCATTTTTAATATCATAAATCCCCTCTGGATATTTCGCCTCAAGCGATAAGCTGTATTGAATTGCAAAACAAGAATATCCTTTTGACGCAATTTCCTGTGCCATAACCTGCATCTGACTTTTATTTCCTGATCGCCATCCACCGCCATGAATCATGATTACAGCCGGATTTAGTTTTTCTTTTTTATAAAAATAAGCATCTAAATGCAGTGCTCTATTTTGCTTTTGATTATAAACAAGATCATAAATTTCAGCAACATTCTCCTTCTTTTCTGATTTAGCAATTGTGATAAATGGATACTGCTTAATTAGTTTATTGTAAGTACTCTCTATGGTATAGGAAGTATCGACCGCAAACTTGTCTTGTGCAGAAATCGCCGTTGCATACAATACCAAAAACAATACTATTTTATTCATTCTGTTAAACTTCAATTATTAGTTAAGAAAGGAGTTTGATATGCGATCAAACTCCTTTTTAACTACTTCAAAAAAAACAATCTCAAAAATTTTAAAATTACTAATATGCAGGGTTTTGAGGATAATTTTTACTTCTGTTCAAATCTAATGCTGATTGTGGTATTGGTCTTAAAATTTTAAGATTACCATCTTTTCCTGCAAAAGCATTTGCTGTTGTCACCTTTGGGTTGTATAAAACGGTTCTCTCCACCAATGTTCCTGTACGTTTTAGGTCAAACCAACGATGGTATTCGCCCAATAATTCTCTACCTCTTTCGTCTAATATAGTGTTGATATCAATTGAGCTTACCACCGGAATTGTTCCTGCTACTCCGCCTCCTGCTCTTCTTCTTACTTCGTTTAAACGTGCTAGTGCAGTTCCTGTATTTCCTGCTTTAAAATAAGCTTCGGCAGCAATTAGATACGTTTCTCCAAGTCTTGATATAATGAAATCACGCGTGCTGCTTCTGTTTGTGGCTGGCGTTATTGGTGTTGTATTGTAATTTGCACTTGTTGCGCCACTGTAAGGAGCTTTTGGATCATCGAATTTACGAACCGGAATAAGGTTGTAATCTCCTCCTGAAGCTGCTGCTGAGGAATAAGTTCCCCAATTGTGGTATCTGAAAGTTGCAGGGTTTACCATTCTTGCAGTATTGGCTAATTTCCACGCGTCTCTGTCGGCTGTTGTAAACCATTTTGGCTCGTAGAAATCTGTAATTTTCAAAGCAGTTTTATCCGCTACATCGTAATAATCATAATATCTGCTGTAGATTTCGTTCATAAAAGTTCCTTCCCAACGTTTATCTCCTTTTTCATATAATGACAAAGCATAAACCGTAGGACAAAGTGTGTAACTTCTGTTTGGATATGGATTTCCTGCCGCAGCAGCTCCTAAATACGAACTGAACCAATAGTTTTGTGAACTTCCTAAAGCTGTAGTTCCCGTTGCATTTGAAGCGATCGAAAACTGAACTGAAAAGATCGTTTCAGTATTCATTTCGTTCCCTGGTTTTACAACATTATCAAAAGACACCGCTAATGCCTGTCCGCCAATTACCTGATCTGCCAATGCCGCAGCTGTTGTAAAATCAGCCGGAGTTCCAAAAGTTTCATAACCTCTTGTCAAATATACTTTTGCCAATAAATCCTGAACGGCTCTTTTATTAACTCTGCCTGTATAAGCTGCGGTACTTACTGCCCCAAGCGCTTCGTTAAGATCTTTTAAAACCTGAGTATATATTTCTTCAGCAGTATTTCTGTCAAATGAAGTTACTGCCGTATTGATATTATCCAAAACAAGCGGAACTCCTCCATAAGTCTGAACCAGCAGAAAATAAGCGTTTGCTCTTAAAAATTTAAGCTCTCCAATTCTGGTATCGAGTGTACTTGATTTCTCTGTAATAGTCGAATAATACAATCCTTTATTGGCTTGCTGAATGGCGATATAACAAGTTCTGTACAATTGATCCACTCCTGCAGATGACGATGATAAGGTCAAGTATTTTGCAAGTCCTTCCGGTTCCTGATTTCTTCCTTCAGAATACATATCTGTTCCTGCTTCAAACAACCACGGATCTCCTCCGTAAATATCTTTTAATGTCGCGTAATTTGTATTTATTAAAGACTCAAAACCTGCAGAAGTCAAAAAGTATTGCTCTGCAGAACCGTAGGAACGATTGTCTTCTTCAATATAATTGGAGCAAGAATTAAGTGTCGTTGTCAGTATTAGTGTAGCTATTATTAATTTTTTCATTTTTTCTAATTTAAAATTTTAAACTTAATCCCATTTGAACTGTCATTGTCGAGACACGATTCACTGCTAAAGCTGCAGTTGCCCATTCCGGATCGTACCCTTCATAAGATGTAATTACAAACGGATTCAATACATTAATGTATAAACGCATGCTTTTAAGTTTCAATTTATTTATTAAATCATTGTCAAAACTGTATCCTAACGCTATGTTTTGTACTTTGACAAATGATGCATTTTTGTAAAAAGCAACATTATTGGTATCATAATAAACTCCTGCTCCACGTGGCAGTGGATTTGTGTTTGAATATTGAGGCGCAATACCAGCTCCATTTGCTGGAATGTACCAATCATCAAGATCTAATTTTTGACGACCTCTATCTGTAACATCGGCAAAATTATCGTGGAAACCACTAAATACGGTCATTCCCTGATTGGTGATCAATGACATAGACAAATCAAATTGTTTTACTTTTAATGTTGTAGAAAAACTTCCTGACCATTTAGGATCGTAATTTCCTAAAATTGCTCTGTCATTATTAGCATCAATTTTACCATCATTATTCAAATCTTTTACTTTGGCTTCCCCAGGTTTCTGACCATAAGAAAGCGCTTTTGCAGCCTCACTTTCCTGCCATACGCCATCAAAAACATAATTGTAATAAGAGTGAATGTTCTCGCCAATAAATAAATTATTTCCAACATCATCCACCTTATCTTGTCCATAAATAGACTCTAATTTGTTTACGTTTTTAGTGAAAGTAAAGCTGGTTTCCCAAGACACATTTTTCGTTTGAATATTTTTAGTAACTAAAGCAACCTCAATACCTTTATTGCTGATAGACCCAACATTTGAAGTAATTGTAGGAACTCCAATTTCCAGTGGTAATGCTTGTTGAAACAATAAATCTTTTGATAAACGATCGTAAACATCTACACTTCCTGAGATTCTGTTTTTAGCAAATCCAAAGTCTAAACCTAAATTCACCTCTCTTGTTTTCTCCCAGGTAAGATCTGTATTTCCCAGGCTTGAAGAAGTATAACCGTTTGCCGGAGTACCATTAAAATCATAATAAGTTGGCACTTTTAAAACACTTAAACTTGAATAGGGCGCAACGTTATCGTTTCCGGTATAACCAACACTTGCTCTTAATTTTAAATTAGAAATAAAAGATACATTCTTCAAAAATGATTCCTGATTGATATTCCAACCCACAGCTACAGAAGGGAAAGCTGTCCATTTATTACTGTCAGCTAAAACAGATGAACCGTCGTAACGTACCGATGCAGTCAATAAATAACGTCCTTTGTAAGTATAGTTTAAACGAGCTGCATAAGATTCAAGTGTATTTTTAGAATATGGAATAAATACTCCTGAGGGAATTATTGCAATAGATCCTGAAGGTGTTAAATTGTAAGTTGGCTGTGCTCCTGAACCCAAATTGTAAAATCCTGTTTCGAAAGGATTTTCTCTTGAAGATTGGAAATAAGTTTCAGTAGTATTTGAATAAAAACTCTGAAGTAATAAAACATTAAAAACGTGATTCTCTTTTAAAGTATAATTGATATTAAACTGATTGTCCCAAGTATAATTGAAGTTTTGAACATTGGTCACATCTCCAGAGGGTAAACTTTTGTTTTTAAGTCCAAAATCTGTCTGAGCGCCAAGAGATCTTCCTTCTCTTGCACTTATTGAACCTGCTGAGAAAGTCGTTTTGAAAGACAGCCAATTTGTAAATTTATATTCTCCGAATAAATTACCAATTGTGGTAAATCTTTTGATTTCATCGGCAGAATTTGCAATTTCTAAAAGCGGATTATAAGAACCTGTTTTATTGATTGCAAGATTTCCATTTGGATATCTTAATGTTCCCGGCTGTTGTGCATACGTCCCGACAATCTCGTTTCCAGCAGCATCAATTGCCCAAGGCGAAGTATAAGGATTTTGTCTAAAAGCTTCCTGCATGGCAGTTGCGCTTCCTAATTGTTCGTCGGTTTTAGACATGGTAAGATTTACTCCAAATGAAATTTTATCGTTTACTTTATGATTCAAACCTGCTTTAAAGTTGTATTTATCGATACCTTCATTATCAATAACTCCGGTTTCTTTTTGTGCACCAAGACCTATGTTATAAGACAAACCATTATCGGCACGACCCGAAACATTCAGGTAATTATTCCGAGTCATTCCGCCTTTTAGAACGGCATCCTGCCAATTGTAACTTTTATTATTTGCCACTCTTTGAAACAAAACCGGATTGGTTCCTGCCTGACCTACGGCAGTATTCAATTCAGTCGCATCGATATCATTATAAGTTGGGTTTGTGCCTGAAATTGTAGTGGCTAAAAATGCTGATTGATGGTAATACCACCACTTTTCAGGGCTCATTAATTTAGGCAATCTCACCGCCTGTTTGTTTCCATAAGAGCT
Organism: Flavobacterium sp. JAS; assembly: GCF_020991455.1. Classification (GTDB taxonomy): domain Bacteria; phylum Bacteroidota; class Bacteroidia; order Flavobacteriales; family Flavobacteriaceae; genus Flavobacterium. The sequence continues at coordinate 478,550 of NZ_JAJMOX010000002.1, read as the reverse complement.
GTCAAAGGAAACCGTTACTCCAGCTTTAGCATTTGTACCGCTTTTAGTTGTAACAATGATAACCCCGCTTCCTCCTCTTGAACCGTAAATTGCAGCCGAAGAAGCATCTTTCAAGACGTCCATTCTGGCAATATCCTGCGGATTCAAAAAGTCGATATTATCTGTTGGAACGCCATCGACAACAAAAAGTGGCTTAGATCCATCTTTATTAATAGAGTTTGCTCCTCTAATAATAACGTTGAAACCATCACCAATACGTCCAGAGTTTGAAGTTACCTGAACCCCGGCAATACCTCCCTGGATAGCTTCCATTGGGTTGGTAACATTTCTTTCGGTGATTTTTGCCGCTGATAAAGTGTTTACAGCTCCGGTCAAATCTGTCTTTTTTACAGATCCGTAACCTACAACCACAACTTCGTTAAGCGAATTGGATTGTTCTGAAAGACTTACGTTTACTTTAGATTTTCCTGCAATGCTAACTTCCTGAGTCTGAAAACCCAAATAGCTTATCACCAAAATTGCTTTATTACTTGTAACATTTATTTTAAAACTTCCTTCAAAATCTGTCGAAGTTCCGTTTTTAGTCCCTTTTTCCTGGATATTCACTCCCGGAAGTGATAATCCTGCAGCATCAGTAATCTTTCCTTCTACCACCGTCGACTGAGCGTTCATAGTAGTACTCAAAAGGAAATTGAGGAAAAATAAAAACACAAGATTGTATTTTATTTTTTTCTTTGATAATTGTCTAATATTCATAGTTAGGTTAATGGTTTGGTTAATTGATAGTTTTCTTTTTTAATTTTTAATCGATTCTACTTTCTTTCCATTGATATAAGTGCTTATAAAATTTATATTTTTTACGTTTTTTAAAGAGTAAACAGAGTCTACTTTTTCGATTACGACATCTTTAAACGTGATATTTTCTATAGGAGATTCTTTGTAACCATCGGCGAGAATTCCATATTTTCCACCATTTTTTACTTTTATATTTTCAAGGCTGATATTTTTGATTGCGGGTATAAAATTTCCCAACTGACTGCCATATACATCATAAAACATAGTGGCTCTCAAAACACATTCTTTTACGGTTCCAACTTCAAGATTTCGAACATAAATATCCTCTGTGGTTCCGCCACGTTTAGAGTTGGTTTTAATTCTGATGGCTCTTTCCAGATTTGGACTGTCCATTACACAATTTTCAACAAAAACATTGTTTACTCCCCCAGATATTTCGCTTCCCATCACTACGCCACCGTGACCGTCAATCATTTTACAATTCTGAACAATGATGTTTTTACTCGGAATCCCAACTCGTCTTCCGTCTGCATCTCTGCCCGATTTTATAGCAATGCAATCATCTCCGGTATTAAAAGTGCAGTTTCTGATGATTACATTTTGAGAATACTCAGGATCACAACCATCATTATTAGGTCCGTGGCTATTGACTGTTATTCCGTCTACAATTACATTATTGGACTTTATTGGATGTAAAATCCAAAACGGAGCATTAATCACCGTAATATCTTTTACTAAAACCGTGTTACACTGAAAAAACTCAATAAAATTGGGGCGTAAATAATGTCCTTCTCCAAAAACTCTGTCAGAAACCGAAATTCCTTTTTCAGCCATTTCAATTAAAGCAATACGATTAAGAGGATCATTTTGTGAAGGAATTCCTTTTTCCCAACCGTACATTTTACTTCCTGCCCAAATCCACCAATTGCTATTATTTGCTTGTCCGTTTAATGTTCCTTTTCCGGTTATGGCAACATTGGTTTTATTTTTTACATAAATAAGAGGCGAATGATTCATTAATTCTGTTCCTTCAAATGAAGTATGCACTAAAGGATATTCTTTTGAATCGATACTAAAGAGGATCTCCGCTTGATCATCCAGATGTAAATTGACATTACTTTCCAGATGTATAGGTCCTGTCAGGTATTTTCCATTTGGTACAAGAACTTTACCACCGCCATTTTCAGCACAAGCTTTAATCGCTTTTTCAAAAACGGCAGTATTCGATGTTTTCCCATCCGCTACAGCGCCATAATCCATAACATTATAAGTCTTGTCTAAAAAGTGCGTTTGTGGAATGCTTTTTACAATTAAATCCATTTTTTTCCACGGATCAGCTTTAGAAACATTAGAAACTTGTTTTCCACAAGAAAAAAATAACATTGCAAGCAAACTACAAATCACAACTGATTTTGACGCTATAGACTTATTTATAATCATTTGCAGTTAGTTTTTTGGTTTTTCAAACATAAAATTAATATTTATGTAATCGATTACACGAAAGTAGAAAAATTTTTTAATACAGCAAATTTATTTCGAAAATATTTATATATTTAATTTTTATTATGAATTATATTTACATTTAATATAAAAATGTTCCTAATTATTTATCATAATAGGATAGAAAACGTTTTAGCTAGCCTATAATAGTAATCGATAACATTTTATATTTTGATAATAAAAAAAAATGTATTTTTGTCTAACAATTAATTTGAAACACTTTTTGAATGAGCGAAAAAATAACCATTTATGATATTGCCGAGAAATTAAATATCACTGCTGCTACTGTTTCAAGAGCCTTAAATAACAATCCCAAGATAAAAGAGAGTACACGAGAGCTGGTTCTAAAAACCGCTGCATCGATGAACTATAAGCAAAACAAACTTGCCTTAGCCTTAAAAAGCGGTCGTAGCAACAATATAGGTGTAATTGTTCCTCGTATTGATAGTAACTTCTTTGCCTCTGTAATTAGAGGCGTTGAAGAAGAACTTCATCCCCATGGTTATCAGGTTATTATTTGCCAGACTCATGAAGATCCAAAAAGAGAAAATGAAAATCTATATACTTTAATTGATGCCCAAGTAGACGGAATCATTATGTCGGTTACAGATGTGACTAACGAGAATGATGGTGCTTTTCATAATGTTTTAGAGAAAAATGTTCCACTAATCTTTTTTGACAGAAGCAAACATATTGAAGGTGTTAGCTCTGTAACAATCAATGATTTTAAAGGCGGCTACATCACAACAAAACATTTAATTGATGAAGGTTGCCGTTGTATTGCTCACTTCTCTGGAGATCAGTCTCTTGAAATATTCAAAAATCGTTTCTTAGGTTACAAACAAGCTTTACTGGATAACGGAATGACTTTTAAGGAAGAGTACGTTATTCATACTAAAAGTAGTGTTGATGCCGGAAAACAAGCTATTGATACTTTATTAAAATTAGAAACTCCGCCAGATGCTATATTTTCGGCGAGTGATTTTGCGGCTTTAGGTGCCATTCAGGAGTTAAAAGAACGCAATATCAGTATTCCTAAAGACTTTTGTGTAGCGGGTTTCAGTAACGAACCTTTTACCAAATTCATGGAATTGTCTATAACTTCTGTTGATCAGTCTCCACTTGAAATGGGTAAAATGTCAGCACGTGTTTTCTTAGAACAAGTCGATAAAACCAATACAATCAAAATCGAAAAAAAGGTAGTACTCGCTCCGGAATTACACATTCGCAAATCGTCTTCAAGAACTACCTCTTAAGTTTTTCACCATATAAGTTATATAAGCAAATATAAGACTGCACTAAAAAAAAATAGCCACGAATTCACGAATGATTGCGCATAATAAATTAGAATAATTCGTGAATTCGTGGCTAAAAAATCTTTTTTATCTATGGCAAAAAAAATAAGCTCATTGTTAAATGAGCTTATATAATTTATATGGTAAACTTTTTATAACGAAACTCCTCTTTTCCAAGGAATAAAATCGTTTTGGTTTAGGATTGCTGCTTTGGTTTTAATGGTTCCGCTAGCAACATCTATAATAAATTCTAACATTTCGTCTGCCATTTGATCTATTGATTTTTCGCCAGTGATAATTCCTCCAGTGTCAATATCGATAATATCTGACATTTTCTTAGCCAAATCAGAGTTTGATGAAATCTTCACAACCGGCGCAATTGGATTTCCTGTTGGTGTTCCAAGTCCTGTTGTAAACAAAACCATATTTGCTCCTGAGCCTACCATTGCAGTCGTACATTCAACATCATTTCCTGGCGTACAAAGCAAGTTTAATCCCGGTTTTGTAATATATTCACCATAATCCGAAACACCTACAATTGGTGAAGTCCCACCTTTTTTGGCCGCTCCAGCAGATTTCATGGCATCTGTAATTAAACCGTCTTTAATATTTCCCGGAGACGGATTCATATCAAATCCCGAACCTGCATCGACAACGGTTTTTTCATACCATTTCATCAATTGCAGGAAACGTTCTCCTCCTTCATCTTCAACACAGCGATTTACTAACTCCTGTTCCACACCGCATAATTCAGGAAATTCAGAAAGTATTGTAGTTCCGCCCAAAGCAGCCAATAAATCTGAGGTTACTCCCAATGTTGGATTTGCCGAAATTCCCGAGAATCCATCAGAACCACCACATTCTAAACCAATTTTCAGTTTAGATAATGGCGCAGGAGTTCTCTTGAGTTCGTTTGCTTTTTTAATCGCTTCGAAGGTATCTTTTACAACACTGCTTAACATCGTTTCAATCGTACCAATTTGTTGTTGATCGTAAATTAGAACTGGCTTTTTACTGTTCGGATTTATCTCGTCTAATGCATCTTTAAAGATCTGAATTTGAAGATTCTGACAGCCTAAACTCAAAACCGTCGCGCCCGCAACATTCGGGTTGTTTACATAACCCGCCAATAATTTAGCCAGACTATGCGAATCCTGACGAATTCCGCCACAGCCACCTTGATGCGTGATGAATTTTACTTCAATATTATTGAATAAATTAGCATCGTTTGAAGCCGCTTCATTTCCGTGGCCACCAGTTTCTGATTTCACCAAAGAACGCAGCAACAATTGATAATCATTCTCTTTTGGTTTCATTAATTCTTTCTCAAAAATATCTTTTAGGATTTCGATATTTCTGTTTTCACAGAAAACTAACGGAAAAAACAACCATACATTCTCGGTTCCAACTTGACCATCCTCTCTGTGATACCCCAGGAAAGTTCTGTCTTTCCACTTGTCGATATTTGGAGCGGTCCAACCAATAGTTTCGGTTTTACCGGTTACTTTATCACTTTCGTGTTTTACATTTGAAGTAGAAAGCAAACCGCCTTTTTCAATTCTATCACTGGCTTTTCCAACCAAAACACCGTACATAATAATCCTGTCTCCTACATTAAAAGGAACCATTGCGATTTTATGTTTCATCTTTACATCCGTCTCAATAGCAATATCTTCTCCTTCAAAGTTAATTACCTCTCCGGCCTCAAGATTTACTAAGGCTACCGCAACATTATCAGTAGGATGAACTTTTATTAATTTCTTTTGCGTTGTCATAACTATCGTATGTAAGTTCTTTAATTTAGTTGTTTTTGAAAATTGACAAAGCCCTGTTCTACTCCATTTGCATCAATTTCTTCGAGCGCTTTTGCAATTGCATCTGTCAATCCTGGAATCGTTGTTAAATCTTCATCCCAGAAACTTTTATTCTGCAAAGTAAGTCTTGCTATTTTAGTATAATCATCTGATGTCCAAAGTCCATCGAAAAAAGATGTAATATCTTCACTGTCATTTACAGGCAAATTTTCACCTTTCCATGTTCCTTTGTAAAAACGAATTAAACATGCAAACGCAAAGGTTAAATGAACTGGAAGTTTATGATGAATGTCAACATATCGGGTTAAACTTGGCAATACACGTACTTTGAATTTCGAAACTGAATTTAAAGCAATTGAAGACAATAAATGCTTGATAAACGGGTTTCTAAAACGGTCTAATATTTCTTCGGCGAAACTTGTTAATTCCGCTTTATCCATGTTTAAAGTTTCATTAATTTCCTCAAAAACTGCCTTGTTTACAAATTCTCCTGTAAAGGCATTATCAACAGTTTCTTTAACGGTTTCATTTCCATAAAGCAACGAAAACGGAACCATTGCAGTATGTGCTCCATTTAAAATTCGAACTTTTCGTGTGCGATAAGGCTGCATATCAGCCACTATTTTTACATCCAAATCTGTTTTTTCAAACGGAAGTTTCGCTTTGAGTTTATCATCACCTTCAATTACCCACAAAAAGAAACTTTCGGCGCTTACAATCAAATCATCTTTATATTCTAACTGACTGTTATATTCTTCAATCTGATCTTTTGGATATCCCGGTACAATTCTATCCACCAAAGTATTGTGGAAAGAACAATCATTTATCAGCCATAATTTAAAATCAGCCTCCAGATTCCAATCTGCACAATACTTTAAAACAATTTCCTTCAAAGTATCTGAATTGTAATTTATTAACTCACATGGTATAATTGTCAGCGCTTTTGATTTATCACCTTTAAAATGCTTAAATCTTTCATATAAAAGTACGGTTAATTTTGCAGGAAATGAAACTGGCGGCTGCATTGTTACGCGATCAGATTCGATATATTCAATACCGGCTTCTGTTGTATTTGAGATTATAAAAGCCAACTCTTCTTCTTTGGCTAAAGCCAAAAATTCCTGAAAAGAAGCATAAGGATCAACCGCTTTTACAATATTGGTGATTAACTCTTTTTCCTGAATTTCTTCGCCCTTTTTCACCCCTTTCATGAACAAAGTATACAAACCGTCCTGAGCATTTATCATATTGACCAAACCTTTATCAATTGGCTGCACAAGGGCAATTCCGGCATTAAAATCTGCTTTTTGATTTAATTTTTGAAAAGCAAATTCTACAAAGGCTCTTAAGAAATTACCTTCGCCAAATTGCACTATTTTAATTGGAAGTTTCTTTGAAAATTCCGTGTTTGATCTGTTTATTTTTTCCATTATAATTTCTTTAAAGTGTTATAAATAACCACAATAAATACCTTATTCGTTTCTTTATCAAAGGATTTCTAACTTGTAAAAGAAACATTACACTTGTTTATGATAAATAGAAACTTGCTGTGAGGAATGACAAGTATTATTTTTTCAAGCGTAATGTTCAATTACAATCTAAAATCTAAAAAAAAACGCAATTAAATAAGGAATTGGCATGATTACTCCTTATTTATTTTTAATATTATTTATGATCTCAAGAACCTGACTTACTTTAGTTTTTAATCCCTTAAAATCATTATTATCCAGAATATCTTTTGATATCAATTGCGATCCTATTCCCACGCAATACGCACCGGCATTAAACCAAGAAGTTAAACTTTCTACCGTTGGCAAAACGCCGCCTGTTGGCATAATATTCGTCCACGGACACGGACCCTTTATAGCTTTTATAAATTCAGGACCGTAAATATCTCCGGGAAATAATTTTACAATTTCGCAACCTAATTCTTCTGCTCTGGCAATTTCTGTTAGCGTCCCGCATCCTGGTGACCATAATACTTTACGGCGATTACAGGCAATTGCAATATCTTCTCTAAAAACTGGCGTTACAATAAAATTAGCGCCCAAACTCATATACAATGACGCTGCCCCAGCATCTGTAATTGAACCAACTCCCAAGATCATTCCCGGTAATTCGGCCAAAGCATATTTGTTTAAAGCTCCAAAAACTTCATGTGCAAAATCGCCTCTGCTGGTAAATTCCATTAAACGAGCGCCACCATCATAACACGCTTTCAGTACTTTTTTACTAATTTCTAAATCTGAATGAAAAAACAGCGGAACCATTCCGTTTTCCTTCATCGTTAAAGCCACTTCTATTCTTGAATATTTTGCCATATATTATTAATTATCTCGATACTAATCCTGCCAAATTACCATCAATCATATTTTCAACTTCTTTTAAACTTACCAAATTATAATCACCTGCAATTGTATGTTTTAAACAACAAGCCGCAACTGCAAAATCTAAAGCTTTCTGGTTGTTATTTTGATATTCTAATAATCCGTAAATCAATCCTCCCATAAATGCATCCCCACTTCCTACTCGATCTACAACCGGAGTAACTTCTTTAACTACAGCATGATAAATTGCTTTTCCGTCAAACAAAACACCACCAATTCGTTGATGTGAGGCGCTTACAGAATAACGCAAAGTCGTCGCAACCGTTTTTAAATTCGGCATCAAATCAAACAACTTCGAGTACAAAACCGGAAGCGATTTCTCATCCTGATAATTCGGGTTTACTTTCGGAATTCCCAACATGAAATAAGCGGTATCAATATCTCCCAAAATAACATTGCTGTATTTCAACATTTCCGGCATAACATCACTTGGAGTTTTGCCATATTGCCACAATTTTGATCTGTAATTTAAGTCGCATGAAATCGTGATTCCTAGTTTATGAGCTACTTTAATCGCTTCTAAACAAGCTTCGGCAGCTGTTTCAGAAATTGCCGGAGTAATTCCACTCCAGTGAAACCAGTTGGCGCCTTCCAGAACTTTTTCCCAGTTAATATTTCCTTTTTCAATAGTTGCCATTGAACTGTGCGCTCTGTCGTAAACCACATTACTTCCACGGGTTCCTGCACCGGTTTCCAAAAAATAGATTCCTAAACGTTCGCCTCCATAAATGATGTTTTTGGATTCGACATTCATTTTTCGCATTTCTTTTAAAGCCGAAAAACCAATTTCGTTTTCAGGCAATCTTGTTACAAATTCTGCATTCAAACCATAATTTGCCAAAGACACACAAACATTAAATTCCCCGCCTCCATAAGAAGCTCCAAATTCCTTAGCTTGTGAAAAACGCAAATGCCTTTCCGTCGAAAGACGCAACATAATTTCTCCAAATGCAACTACTTTATTCATATAAATATTTTTTTGCCACAGATTCTAAATGATTAAAAAAATTAAGCAATGCTAAAATTCTTTCTTCTTTCTTCTATATTCTTTCCTCTTTCTTCTTTCCTCTTTCTTCTTAACTAAAATTTGAAATATTCTTTTGCGTTGTTGTATGAAATATCCTGAACCATTTTTCCTATCCATTCCATGTCGTTTGGAAGTTCACCACGTTTGATCTCGTCTCCTAAAAGATTACATAAAATACGTCTGAAATATTCGTGTCTTGGAAAAGATAAAAAGCTTCTAGAATCTGTTAACATTCCAACGAAACAGCTAATTAAACCCATATTCGAAAGCGCATTTAATTGCTTTGTCATTCCGTCTTTCTGGTCTAAAAACCACCATCCTGAACCAAATTGTACTTTCCCTTTAACACTTCCGTCATTGAAATTTCCAATCATCGTCGCCATCACTTCATTATCAGACGGATTCAGATTGTAAATGATCGTTTTTGTCAATTTATCTTTACTGTCTAGTGCATTTAAAAAGCTCGATAATTTTTGTGCCTGCGGAAAATCACTAATAGAATCCCAACCTGTATCAGGACCTAAAATTCTGTGCATACGCGCATTGTTATTTCTCAAAGCGCCTAAATGAAATTGTTGCACCCAGCCAAATTCATGATACGTTTCGGATAAAAACAATAAAATTGCACTTTGAAATTTCAGCCCTTCTTCAGAGGTTATCGTTTGATTTTCTCTTTTCTTTTTGAAGATCGAATTGATTTCACTCTGGGTAAAATTTTCAAAGTAAATCTGGTCTAAACCGTGATCACTAAGTTTACAACCGTTTTGATTGAAATACTCCACTCGCTTTTTTAATGCATTGCATAAATCGACATACGTATTAATTGCAATTCCGGACACATCCCCTAATGTGTCCAGATATGCATTATAACCATCATTAGAAATTAAGATGGCTTTATCAGGTCTGAAAGCCGTACTCATTTTGATTCCAATTGGATTTTTTATCAGTTTCTGATGAAACTCCAAACTATCAATTGGATCTTCGGTGGTACAAACCACTTCAGCATTTACTTTTTTAAGCAGGTTTTGCGTGCTATAAGCTTCAGAATTAATTTTTTCTGAAGTTTCGATATATATTTTCTCTGCCGATTTTTCATTCAATAAATCATAGATATCAAAATAACGCGCCAATTCTAAGTGCGTCCAATGATATAAAGGATTACGCATCGTATACGGAACGGTTTTTCCCCAGTTTAAAAACTTGTCTTTATCAGATCCGTTTCCAGTAACAAATTGTTCGTTAACCCCCAAAGTACGCATTGCGCGCCATTTGTAGTGATCTCCATTTATCCAAACCTGCGTGATGTTGTCAAAGATTTTATCCTGGGCAATAAACTGCGGACTCAAATGATTGTGGTAATCTATTATGGGTTGATTCTTAGAATAGTTATGATATAATTCTTCCGCGAATTTATTTTCAAGTAAAAAATTATCGTTTATAAAACTTTGATTTGCGCTCATGTTTTTTTTATTATAATTGAGACTTATACCTCGTTTGATGGTTTGCCAATTGTGGCCAGAATTCCTCCATCGACATACAAAATATGACCGTTTACAAAGTCACTAGCTTTTGAAGATAAAAATATTGCTGCTCCGGCTAAATCACCCGGATCGCCCCATTTTGCGGCAGGAGTTCTGCTGATTATAAAATCGTTAAACGGATGTCCGTCAACTCTAATCGGTTTTGTTTGTTCAGTAGCAAAATATCCCGGACCAATTGCGTTGATCTGCAGGTTGTATTTTGCCCATTCTGTTGCCATATTTTTGGTCAGCATCTTAAGACCGCCTTTTGCGGCAGCATAAGCGCCAACGGTATTTCTACCTAATTCGCTCATCATCGAGCAAATGTTGATGATTTTTCCTTGTCGTCTCTCGATCATTGCTTTGGCAACATGTTTTGAAACGATAAAGGGAGAAACCAAATCGATATCAATTACTTCTTTAAAATCGGCAACTTCCATTTCGATAAGCGGAATTCTTTTGATAATTCCTGCGTTATTAATCAGGATCGCAATTGGTCCAACTTCACTTTCAATTTTCTCAATGGCGCTAATCACTTCTTTTTCATCGGTTACATTAAATTTATAACCAACAGCATTTATTCCTTCGCTTTGAAGTTCTTTTACAGCATCATCAATTTTTTGCTCAGAGGAGTTTCCGTTTACGATAATTATGGCTCCAGCCTCACCTAAACCTTTTGCCATTGCCATTCCAAGTCCGTGCGTACTTCCTGTGATAAGGGCTATTTTTCCTTTTATATCAAATAAATCTATCATGATTCTTATCTTAAATCTGTGATTTTACAAACGTCCATATCTCCGTAATCCAAGTTCTCACCGGCCATTCCCCAGATAAAAGTATAGTTACTGGTTCCTGAACCTGAGTGAATCGACCAAGGCGGAGAAATTACCGCTTGATGATTGTTCATCCAGATATGTCTTGTTTCCTGAGGTTGTCCCATAAAATGACAAACCGCCTGATTCTCGGGAATATCCAAATAAAAATAAACTTCCATACGACGATCGTGAACGTGTGCCGGCATCGTATTCCAAACACTTCCGGGTTTTAACTCTGTCATTCCCATTTGCAATTGGCAAGTAGTAACAACACTGCCAATAATCATTTGGTTAACGGTTCTGTGATTTGCCGTTTCCATAGTTCCCAGTTGTAATTTATTGGCCTGGGCCAAACTCACTTTTACTGTTGGATACGTTGTATGTGCCGGAGCGGAATTAATATAGTATTTAGCAGGATTTTGGGGATCGTCACTTTTAAAAATTACTTCTTTATTTCCGCTGCCGATGTATAGAGCATCTTTGAAATCAAGTTCGAAAGATTTTCCTTCGACAACAACAGAACCTTTCGCGCCAACATTAATAATTCCTATTTCTCTTCTTTCCAGAAAATAACTTGCTTTAAGCGGATCGATACTTTCCAGTAATAAATCACCTTTTACCGGAACTGCAGATCCCGCAATATATCTGTCGTAATGCGAATAGGTTAATACAATTTCATCTTCCTGCATAAGATCCTCAATTAAGAATTCAGATCTTAATTCCTGAGTATCATATTTTTTAACAGCTTCCGGACTTGACGCGTATCTTGAACTATATTTTGTCATAATTTTATTTTAATGTAATCGATTGCACAAAATTAGATTTTTATTTTAAAATACCTTTTAGTTTCCTCAAAAAAAATAAAAATCTTATAAATCTGTGATTGGACGGTATTTTGGAACCAACGTTTTCATGACACACCAACCTGTTAAGTAACAAACGGCGCAAATAGAGAAAATGATAAAGTATCCGGCTTCAATTCCTTTAAAACCCATGAAAGCCATATTGGTTTGTTTTGCGTGATCGAATAATAATCCTGAACCTTTGTTGATTAAAGTAGAACCAACACCTCCGGCTAAACCTCCAATTCCTGTAATTGTGGCAATTGCTTTTTTAGGAAACATATCTCCAACTGTAGTAAAAATATTTGCCGACCACGATTGATGTGCCGCACCTGCAATCCCAATTATAATTACCGGAAGCCAATAACTATAATGACCTAAAGGCTGCGCAACGAGTGCTAATAAAGGGAAAAATGCAAAAATTAACATTGCTCTCATTCTTCCTTCGTACGGATTCATTCCTTTCTTTTCGACAAAATAAGTTGGAAGCCAGCCACCAATAATAGAAAGCAAAGTGATCATATATAATACAAACAAAGGCAAAGCGGCTTGTGTAGAATCCATTCCGTAAACAGAGCTTAAATAGGCCGGAGTCCAGAACAAAAAGAACCACCAAACACCATCTGTCATAAATTTACCAAAAGCAAAAGCCCAGGTTTGTTTGTATTTAAAACAATCTACTAAGGAAACTTTGGTTTTAGTCTCCGCAATATATCCAACTAATTTACTATCAGCAATATCGTCTTGTTGAATATACTCTAATTCGGCAGCGCTAACTTTTGGATGCTTCTCTGGTTTATCATACATAAAAACCCAAAATCCCATCCAGACAAAACCAAGCGCACCGATGATAATAAATGCCATTTCCCAACCAAAAGCTTCAGCGATAAATGGTATTGATATTGGTGCTGCCAAGGCACCAACAGTAGCGCCGGCATTAAATATACTAGTTGAAAATGCTCTGTCTTTTTTAGGAAAATATTCGGCTGTTGTTTTAATTGCCGCAGGAAAATTTCCCGCCTCACCAATTGCCAAAACAAATCGCGCAAAAATGAACAAGGTAACACTTACATTAATCACCATCGCGGTATCTTTTACCAGATGAATCGCTTCTTTAGCGCCTTGAAAACCTACAAACCAGTTTCCTGTAATAATTCCAGCTGTTGCAATACCGCAAAATGCATGCAAACAAGCTCCCAAAGACCAAATACCGATTGCCCAAAGAAATCCTTTTTTAGTATCTAACCAATCTACAAAACGTCCGGCAAATAATAAAGAAACTGCATAAAATATAGAAAACAATGCTGTGATATTTCCGTAATCATTATTAGTCCAATGAAATTCAGGCGCAATAAAATCGCTCCACGTCAAAGAAAGCACTTGTCTGTCTAAATAATTGATTGTGGTTGCAAAAAATAGCAATGCGCAAATACTCCAACGGTACTTTCCTGTAGTTTTAGTGGTTTGGCTCATAATAACTGCATCGGTTTGGTTCATGGTAATGGTTTATTATAAAATTTATAATTTTTGGCCTTTCAATTTCATTATTTCTTCAAGGAATCATTAAATCTAATAGATTCAAATCAAATAAAAAATCAAATAATGTAATCGATTGCACAAATATACTTTTAAATCTTTATATTCCAAATAATTTGTATAAAAAATTAATTTAAGTCTATAAATAAACACATCACACAAAAAACTTAAACCATAATTACATATTAAACAATATATTTGTTAAATGTATGTTTCATGAAAAACTATAATATATTATCGAAAAACTACGCTTAAATAAATCTTTTTCGGGCTTGGTTTAATCTATTTTTTTATATTCGAAAGTTGATACTACTTTTTAAAGATTTAACAACTCAAATCAACTTTTATAAAGTAAATTACAGCCCGATTACAACAACCTTAAATACTTTTAAATTGAAAACTTCAAAAAAACATCTTTCTAAAAAAGCACTCCTAATTGCCATACTATTCTTAGCACTTATAAATTCGGTACAAGCACAAAATGTAATACCACTTTGGAGCAAAATTCCAGGAGAAATAAAAGCCACAGATTATACTGAAAAAGAATTGATCGAAAACGCAAAAGTGCAAAGTACAAGTCAGGTTACAATACCTACTTTAAGTATCTTTTTGCCAAAAGAAAAAAAGACAATTCAAAGCGCTGTGATTATTCTGCCCGGCGGAGGATATCAGCATTTAGCTATTGATAAAGAAGGAACTAAAGTAGCCCAATGGTTCAATAGTCTAGGGATTGCTGCATTTGTATTAAAATACAGATTACCAAACGATTTAATCATGAAGAATAAAAACATTGGTCCTTTACAAGATGCGCAGGAAGCTGTGCGTTATGTTCGTCAAAATGCTGCAAAATGGAATATTGATCCAAATAAAATTGGCGTCTTAGGATTCTCTGCTGGCGGACATTTAGCTTCTACTATTGCAACTCATTATGACGATAAAATATATGAAACCAACTCAAAAGTAAGTGCAAGACCAGATTTCTCACTTTTGATTTATCCTGTAATTTCGATGCAAAATGATATTACGCACAAAGGCTCACAAACCAGTTTATTGGGCAATAATCCATCACAGGAATTAATCGATTCTTTTTCTAACGAAAAGAAAGTAACCGCTCAAACACCGCCAACATTTTTGATTCATGCTACAGACGATACGGTGGTTTTACCAGAAAACTCAATTAATTACTATCTAGCACTTAAAAACAATGGAGTTTCTGCAGAAATGCATATATATGAAAAAGGCGGACACGGTTTTGGTTTAGGCGTTAACGATACTAGTAAATACTGGACCAGAGATCTTGAAGAGTGGTTAAAAAGCAACCATTATAAAAACTAAGCCAAAAAAAAAGGGTTTTTAGAATCAGTTAAAAAAAACCAACTCTAAAAACCCAATAAAAATTAGACGGTCTTGTACTCTTGCAAATTTATACAAACCTACCCACGATCAAATGAATACGCCCAATTTTCATTGTAATAAAAAAATGTTTCTCCAAAAACAGTTTATCATAGAATAAAATATGATGTTTAAAAAGGCAAAATCATCATATTCTCTTACTTCTATAGCGCAAAACTACAAGCAACTTTGATGACTTCATTACGGGTTTCCTCATTTTACTAAAAAAAAATCGCTTTTCATTCCCCAAAAACTCTAATCAACTGTTTTATATCAATTTACAAATACTTTTTTACTAAAACTTTTTTTTAGAATACCGCCCTTAAGCCACTGAAATAAGGCGCTAGGTTATTAAGGTTTTAATTTATTGTTATTTTATATCGTTGCTAAGTTTCTAAGATACTATCCCGAACCTATCGGGACTAAGATTTCTTATTCTAGGTTAAGTTGAACTAGTTTTATAACTAATAAGTTTGTCAAGTAAATTAGAAGTTCTTTTTTAAAGTCGCTAAGGTTCTAAGATACTAAGTCGTTAAGATTTCTTATTCTAGATTAAGTTGAACTAGTTTTATAACTAATAAATTTGTCAAGTAAATTAGAAGTTCTTTTTTAAAGTCGCTAAATGTCTAAGATACTAAGTTGCTAAGATTTCTTATTCTAGATTAAGTTGAACTAGTTTTATAACTAATAAATTTGTCAAGTAAATTAGAAGTTCTTTTGACAACTAAGAAACTTAAAATAAAAAAAACAATGAAAACATTTGAATTCTTAATACTCGGAAAAAACCAGCCTATTTTGGAGATCTTACTTAGATTGGTAAATGCATACGAAAATTGGAATGCAGTTGGCTTTAGTGATCAAAAGCTAGCGGAAGAATATTTTCAAAATCACAAAATCGATATTGTTCTTTTGAGTTCCGGAATCGAAGATCATCTCGAAAAAGAGTTTACCATTTTCTGCTTAAAACAGCAACCCAATGTCGAAGTAATAGAGCATTTTGGCGGGGGAAGTGGTTTACTAAAATCAGAAATAGAACACAGATTATATCTTAAAGGAAAAATTTAGGTACTAGAATTTTTCGCATCAATGCCATTTCATTAACACAATTACGAAGATCGCCTAATCATTGACGATATATCGTTAAAATCACTATTGCCTTTTTTTAAAAATTCGTTATAAATCAACGCCTTACAAACAAGGCACTGCTTTTGAACGCAATAAACTGAAAATCAAACTCAATACAAATTTTAAAAACCTTTTTATTAACACACAAATTTACATTATCATGAAAAAATTAATCTTAACAACAGTTTTAGTAGTAGCAACATTTATCGGTTTTGCTCAAAAACCAAGTCCTGCATTATTAAATCCAACAAACCATACTTTGGTTCTTATTGATTATGAAAGCCAAATGGCATTTGCCGTAGGAAGCACGCCAATTGATCAACTTCGCAACAATACCGCTTTAGTGGCCGGAGCTTCAAAAATCTTTAAAGTCCCAACAATTGTAACAACAGTTGCCGAAAAATCATTTAGCGGACCTGTTTTCCGTGAAATCGAAGAGTTTTATCCACAAAAAACTTCAAACTATATCGATCGTACCTCAATGAACACTTGGGAAGATGTTCCTGCTTACAAAGCAATCACTGAAAAAGGCAAAAAGAAAATTGTTTTTGGAGGTTTATGGACAAGCGTTTGTATCGTTGGACCAACATTATCAGCAATCAGCGAAGGTTATGATGTGTATGTAATTACAGATGCAAGTGCTGACGTTTCTAAAGAAGCACACGAAATGGCTATTACACGTATGGTACAGGCAGGTGCTCACCCAATAACTTCATTACAATATTTACTAGAATTACAACGTGATTGGGCACGTCAGGAAACTTATGTTGCCGTTACTGATCTTGCTAAAAAATATGGTGGTGCTTATGGCGTAGGTATTCAATATGCGCACGAAATGCTTAAACACTAATTCATAGATTTCTCTTAATTGGTTACCTAAAGGGCTGTGCGGAGTCACAGCCCTTTTTATTACAAAACTCATAAAACCAAGATCATGAAACTAAAAACCATATTACCAGCATTACTTTTAATTCTCTCCCTCCCTATTTTCGCTCAAGGCAAAAGTGCCACACTTATCGTTCATCATGCACTTATTCATACCCTTGATGATAAAAACACAATTGTTGAAGCTATGGCTCTGGCCGATGGAAAAATCCTGAAAACCGGAAAAAACAGCGATGTTTTAAAACTAAAAAACAAAAACACAACCCTAATCGATGCCAAAGGAAAAGTGATTATTCCGGGAATATTTGATTCTCACATGCATATAATCCGCGGCGGAAGATTCTTTAATACCGAATTACGCTGGGACGGCGTTCGTTCCTTAAAAAGAGCTTTGGCAATGCTGAAAGAACAAGCACAAAGAACACCAAAAGGACAATGGGTTCGCGTTGTTGGCGGATGGAATGCCTATCAGTTTGAAGAAAAAAGACTACCAACTTTAGAAGAAATAAACCAAGCAACTGGTGATGTTCCTACATTCGTTCTTCATTTATACGGTCACGCTTATTTGAATAAAGCTGGTTTAGAAGCCTTAAAAATTGATGCTAATACTCCAAATCCAAATGGCGGACTTGTAGAAAAAGATGCTGCCGGAAACCCAACGGGATTATTAGTGGCGGAACCAAATGCTTTTATTTTATACTCAACACTTTCAAAATTACCTGAATTAACTCCTGAGGAAAAAGTAAATTCAACCAAGCAATTTATGACCGAAATGAATCGTCTTGGCGTAACAGCCATTATTGATGCCGGCGGTGGATTTCAAAACTTCCCAGGCGACTACGGCGTAACAAACGCTTTGTGCAAAGACAACGGACTTACAATTAGAATGCCGTATTATTTATTTGCTCAAAAAGCCGGAAGTGAATTAAATGACTATTCAAAATGGGTTAGCACAGTAGAAATTGGCGAGGGCTGTGACGATCATGATTCCGATAAAGTAGAATATCATGCACAAGGTGCCGGAGAAAATTTGGTGATGAGCGCAGGAGATTTTGAAAATTTCGATAAACCAAGACCAGAATTAAGTCCGGCAATGGAAGGCCAGCTAAAAGAAGTTTTATCATTATTGATTAAAAACAAATGGCCTTTTAGAATTCATGCCACTTATAACGAAAGTATTAGCCGTTTTTTGAATGTTATTGAAGACATCAATAAAGAAACACCACTAAATGGACTTTTATGGTTTTTCGATCACGGAGAAACCGTTTCTGTAGAAAACTTACAACGCATAAAAGCTTTAAATGGAGGTTTGGCAATTCAGCATAGAATGGCGTATCAGGGAGAAAGTTTTATCAAAAGATATGGTAAAACTGCAGCTGCAAATACAGTTCCGCTAAAGAAAATCCTTGCTATGGGAATCAAAGTTGGAATGGGAACCGACGGAACCCGTGTTGCCAGTTACAATCCGTGGGTTGGTTTATATTGGTTAACAACAGGGAAAACACTAGGCGGTACAAAATACATGCTGGACGAGAATATTCAGGACAGAACAACGGCTTTAAAACTATTCACTTACGGAAGCGCGCAATTAATTAACTTAGAAAAAGATCGTGGAATGCTAAAAGAAAACAATCTTGCCGATTTTGCAATTCTTTCTGATGATTATTTCAACACCGCAGAAGAGAAAATCCTAAATATTGAATCGAAACTTACGGTGGTAAACGGAAAAGTTGTTTATGCCGATAATGATTTTAGAACATTTGCCGCGCCAACTCCAAAAGCAATTCCGGATTGGAGCCCAGTAAACTATTTTGGTGGATATCAAAAAAACTAAGCTATGAAAACGCCATTGCGATTATTGTTGCTTTTGGGAATTATTTTTTCTGCAAATGCACAGCAAAGACCAGTTTTTCAAAAGCTGCGATATGACGATGATTTGACCTATTTAAAGGATTCTACCAGAAATTGGTACGAGAAAATCAAGTATATTCCCTTAGGGAAAAACGATAACTATTACGCTACAATTGGCGGTGAAGCAAGATTGCAATATACCTACACGGTAAATGATAAATGGGGTGATGATTCGGATGAAGGCGACGGATATTTACTCTCCCGTTATCTGCTTCATGGGGATGTTCATTTGGGAATTTTCAGAACTTTTGTTGAATTGCAAAGCAGTTTAGCCAACAGTAAGATTGATCCAAGTCCCGTTGACGAAAACCAACTGGATTTTCATCAGGCTTTTTTAGATATTGATTTTATCAAAACTCAAAACCAACGATTTACATTACGCTCCGGAAGACAGGAAATGTCATATGGTTCGCAGCGTTTAATAGCAGTTCGTGAAGGTCCTAACAGCCGACTTGCTTTTGATGCCCTTAAATTATTTTATAAAAACAACAACTGGCAAACAGATGCTTTTTACACCCATCCAATTGCCAATAAAACCGGAACTTTTAATGATAGTTTTAATGAAAATGCTCAATTCTGGGGAAATTATACCGTACTTCATAAAGTACCATTTATTCAGAATATCGATTTCTATTATTTAGGTTTATGGAAAAAAAGAGCCGTTTTTGACGATGCAATCGGCCAGGAAAACAGACAATCTATTGGAACTAGAATTTGGAAAAACAAAGGAAACTGGAAATATGATTTCGAAGGATTATATCAATTCGGAACCCTAAATCAGAAAACAATCTCAGCCTGGACACTTTCCTCTTTTGCTTGTTATACTTTCGAAAATATAAAATTCAGTCCCGAAATCGGACTTAAAACAGAAATTATCTCAGGAGATAAACATTCAGATGATAATCATTTACAAACCTTTAATCCCTTATATCCAAGAGGTGCTTATTTTGGATTAGTCGCTTTAATTGGTCCATCCAATTTAATTGATATTCATCCTTCGATTAATTTTACTTTAACTGAAAAATTAGGGCTCGGATTAGATTATGATATTTTCTGGAGACAATCTTTAAGCGATGGCTTATACGCGCCAAATATGCAATTATTGTATTCGGGAAAAGATACAACTGAGCGTTTTATCGGTTCTCAATTAATTGCAAATTTAGATTACACTGCCAATGCTTTTCTATCCTTTACATTAGAAACTGGCTGGTTTGATCCCGGAGCATTCTTAAAAGAAGTTGGAACAGGAAAAGATTATTTTTATGCAGCTTTAACGGCACAATTTAAATTCTAATTGTAAAGAATCGTAGATTCAATTCCTTTTTATTTGAATTTAAATTCAAAATAAGACAGATCGATTAATAAGAAATTTATAGTATTTTTGGGAAAACAAATTTAAACCAATACCTCAAAAATAAATTTCCGGGCATGAAAAAAAGTATCATTGCACTATTAGTCTGTTTCTGCTTTCAAATAGGAACTTCACAAAAAATATATTTCGATAAAAGCAACTATAAGGATAGCTTGACACTTAGTAAAAGCTTGCCTTTATTAGCAAAAAAACTATTACCGGTTTACAAAAACGATAATAAAGGTACTTTTTTAGACAGCTACGCAAGAATACAATTTGTTGCCGGAGAATACAAAGCAATGCAACAAAATTTTGTCACCTATTCACAAGAAATATTGGGTGACAGTATTGTAAACAGACCGATGGGATTTATCTATAAAACCTATGCCAGAACAATTACAAAAGAACCAAAATCAAAAACAGATTTTGAAAACATCTATACTTTTGAATTTTACAAATTATACAATAGTTTAGACAACGATGGAAAAACCTGGGCCGAAGGCTATTATGAAATAAAATTTGATGAAATAAAAAACAACTACGAATCTAAATTAAAAGTTGCTCAAGAAAATGATAGCATTAGTATCGAAGATGCAGCAGTTTTATGCAGACAGTATTCCCGATATTTTATATATAGCAAAACACTTTCTATTGCAAGCAAAATAATTGCACAAATAGAGGCCGACACTTATATCATTGATAAAGACATCATTATTACATTACCAAACGGAAGCACCGTTTCTGGCACTATGGTTAAAAAGAAAAATGTATCTGAGCCACAACCCGTGGTCATGAGATATAATATTTATGCCGGAAATGAATTAAGTCAATGCAAAGAAATTGCCAATATGGGTTATGTAGGTTTTGTGGCTAATACAAGAGGTAAACGTTTAAGTAATGATCAAATTGAACCTTATGAACACGATGGCGATGACGCTTATCATATTCTGGATTGGATAAGTAAACAATCCTGGTGTAATGGCAAAATAGGTT
The DNA here is from genome assembly GCF_020991455.1 of Flavobacterium sp. JAS. Lineage (GTDB taxonomy): Bacteria > Bacteroidota > Bacteroidia > Flavobacteriales > Flavobacteriaceae > Flavobacterium. The sequence continues at coordinate 457,362 of NZ_JAJMOX010000002.1, read as the reverse complement.
TATACGGTGGAAGTTATTTAGGATTTGCACAATGGAGTGCCATGAAAAAAGTACATCCTGCCTTAAAAACAATTGTACCACAGGTTTCTGTTGGTGCAGGAATTGATTTTCCTATGCAAAATGGTATCTTTATGAGTTACTCTTTAAGATGGATTCATTTTGTAGCAAATAATAAATTAACAGATTTCAATGATTTTCAAAACAGTAAAAAATGGGATGAAGTTTTTGCCCAATATTACAAAACAGGAAGTAGTTTTAGAACTTTAGATCAAATAGAAGGTAATCCTTCACCCCTGTTTCAAAGATGGTTAGATCATCCCGCTTATGATAAATATTGGCAAGATATGACGCCTCAAAAAGAAGCTTTTGCCAATATAAATATTCCCATTTTAAGCACGACAGGATATTACGATGACGATCAGCTTGGTGCAATGTATTATTATAATCAATATCAGAAATACAATAAAACAGACAATTATTACCTAATCATTGGACCTTACGATCACGGAGGATCGCAAAGATCTCCAAAAAAAGAATTAGGAGGATACACCATAGATGAAGCCGCTATAATTCCGATAAATGCGATTGTTTTTCAATGGTTTGATTATATTTTAAAAGACGCTAAACGTCCGGAGATTTTAAAAGATAAAGTAAATTTTGAAATCATGGGCAAAAACAAATGGAAAAGCGTTGCTTCTTTAGATAAAATGCACAATCAGGATCTTACTTTTTATCTGGCCAATAACGATAAGAAATATTCACTGCAAAAAACAGCTTCCAAAAAAGTGACTTCTTTTGATCAGATTGTTGATTTTACAGATCGCTCTGAGATTAATATCTATACTGATGATTATGTAAATGGTTTCCCAAGGGTTATCGATTCTGTTTTAAAACCTGAAAAACAGCTATTGGTTTTTGAAAGTGATCCTATCACAGAACCATTAATTATTAGTGGTTCATTAAAAGCTTCTTTAAAAATAAGCACCAACAAAAAAGATATCGATATGGAAGTGCAGCTTTACGAAAAAACTGCTAATGGTAAATATTTTGCTTTGACCAACAATATACAAAGAGCCAGCCTTGCCAAAGACAGAACTAAAAGACAATTATTGACTCCAAACAAAATTGAAACGATCAACATTAATCAAACCTTTATCATTTCGAAAGAACTACAAAAAGGAAGTTCAATTGTAATTGTAATGGGTGCAAATAAAAATCCAAATTGGGAAGTTAATTATGGTTCCGGTAAAGATGTTAGTTCTGAAACAATCGCCGACGCCAAAGAACCTCTTAAAATAAAGTGGTACACAAACAGTTCTATTACGCTCCCAATTTTAAAACAGTAATTAATGATGAACGATAAGAAAATAACGCGTGTATTCAAATTATTTTTAGGATGCCTGTTCGTGATTTTACTTTCATGGTTTTTATTTATTTTGCTCGATAAATTTGATCTTTATAACAATCCTTTTGGAATTTTAATATATTATATATCTTATTTTGCAGTTATTATATCTTTTTATTTAGGAATTATATTATTCCTTGTTTTAATTTATTTACTACTAAGAAAATTCGTTTCAAAAAAGACATAGATCAACACGTTAAGTAAAACTATTTTCTAAGCAAATAAACCAATCTAAAAAATGGAAAAGAAATATTCCGTTGTGATTCATCCTTCGCAAGCTGCAATTGATTCGATCAAAACAATGAAAGAACTTTTAGCGGATAAAGTTGGTTGGTTTAACAGCAAGAATTCTGTGGCACATATCACGATTTGCGAATTCACAATTGAAGAATCTCAAATCGATAAATTCAAACAGAAACTCATTAAAATCTGTGATACTTTTATGCCTTTTCAGGTATATTTAGATCATTATGATTCTTATGATAGTGGCGCTTTTTTCATTGCTCCAAGTGAAGATTCGAAAGCAAATTTAAAGCCCATCATGAAAAAAACTCAGGATGCATTGCAACTTTCAAAACTAACAAAAAGCAATGACCCTCATATTTCTATCGGACGAAGATTAACGCCCGAAAGTATTAAAATAGCTTCTAAACTTTTTACAACAATCGATATGGACTTTTTGTGTGATACTATTGTTCTAAGAGAATTTGATCCAATTAAGAAACAGTTTTTTTTAATTGATACTTTTCCTTTTGGCAGTAATCCTCAACCTGAGCTTGTTCAGGGAAGTTTGTTTTAACCACAAAGCACGCCAGGGCTGTATGCAAGGTTCGCAAAGTTGCTTTTATTTAATCTCGCTAAGGCGCAAAGAAAATAAACTTTGTGTCCTTGCGACTTTGAGAAATAAGCTAGTATTCTTTAATTAAAATCCTAGCGCACTTTGCGGTTAAATTTAGACAACGTTATAAACCTGAAACAAAGAAAACCTGAAACTAAAAAAACATTCTTTTTAATTTTCGTATATTTGAATTTTACAATTCCTCTCTCATGAAATCACTAGATTCATTTTACGAAGATATCACCAAAGGTACCACTGTCGAACCAAGTTCATTATTACCCAACGGCATCAAAAAAGAAATAGGTCACTTTAATGTTTTTGATATAAAAGAACTTTATGAAAGACTAAAAGAGAAACCTAATATGCCTTATGACCGACGGGCTTATTATAAAATAAGTTTGATAAAGGGTAAAAATAGAGCCGAATATGCCGATAAAATAATCGAAATTGAAAAACAAGGGCTTTTATTTGCTACACCTAAAATTCCTTATAATTATCTGCCACAAGACATGAATCAGTCTGGGCAGTTTTGTGTGTTTACCAGTGAATTTTTATCCAAAAACAAAAGCGGAATTGACCTGGACGAACTTCCTATTTTTGCTTCAGACGGATACCCTATTTTTCAGCTTACCGATGAAGAAGTTGCAGAAGCAGAATTGATTTTCAACAAAATACAAAAAGAAATCAACTCCGATTATATTTATAAATATGATTTGATTCGGAATTATGTTGCTGAATTAATTCACTTTGGACAAAAATTACAGCCTATAACGGCGTTGTATTCTAAACATAATTCGGCTGCGAGAGTTTCTTCTTTATTTGCTGAATTACTAGAAAGGCAATTCCCAATAGAATCACCAAACCAACGTTTAGAGCTTAGAACTGCCAAAGATTTTGCCGAAAGATTATCGGTTCATGTTAATCATTTAAACAAAGTTTTAAAAGAAAACACCGGAAAAACAACCACCGAATTAATCAGTAGCAGATTAACTAACGAGGCCAAAATCCTTTTAAAACAAACAGATTGGAACATCTCTGAAATCGCTTTTTCTTTAGGTTTTGAAGAATTGGCACATTTCTCTAATTTCTTTAAAAAACAAACTTCCTTTACGCCTTTAGCATTCCGAAGTTAATTTTAGATTGTAGATTTTTCAATTTGGAATTTATTAATTGGAATTTATTTTTTCGTGATTTGAATTTTGCAAACATCGGTTTGATATTTACAACTCCCCACTTCTACTTCGCTCCTACCTTTGTACTATCAATTTAAAAGATCGAAAAAGATGAACTTATCAAACAACAAAATTTTAATAACAGGTGGCGCAAGCGGTATCGGGCTTGGACTTACTGAAAGATTTATACAAGAAAACAATACTGTAATTATCGTTGGCAGACGTGAATCTGTTTTGCAAGAAGTTAAAGCAAAGTTTCCAACTGTAATTACAAAAGTATGTGACTTATCGAGTGAAACACAACGCGTTGCGCTTTATAAATGGATTGCAGAAAATCACAGTGATTTGAATGTTTTAATTAATAATGCAGGAATTCAAAAATGGGTTTCGGTTAACGATGCTGATTTCTACCAAAGTGCAAAAACCGAAATCGCTACCAATATTGAAGCTCCACTGCATTTAACCTCATTATTTATTCAATTAAAATCGCTTACTACCGTAATGAATGTAACATCGGGATTGGCATTTTCGCCTTTTGCAAAAGTTCCGGTTTATTCGGCTACAAAAGCATTCTTCCGTTCGTTTACCTTAACACTTCGTCATTTATTAAAAGAGAAAAATATCGAAGTAATCGAAATCATTCCTCCGGCCTTGAACACAGATCTTGGAGGTATTGGTTTACACGACGCACATCCAAGTGTGAGTGATTTTATCCTTTCAATTTTTGAACAATTAAAAGACGCAAAAAATGAACTTACTTTCGGAACCAGCGAAACCAGATTACATGCAAGCGCAGAAGATTTGAGAAATCATTTTAATGCAATGCACTCTTAAATATGAAATGTTAGATATGGGAAGTAATATGTCTTACTTTTTTGCTTTTTACATCTAACATTTAACATTCTCACATCGAACATTTCACAGATAACAAACAATAAAGATCATACTAAAATGGCAGTAAATACAAAAATAGCTCTTGTTACAGGTGGTAGCAGAGGTTTAGGAAAAAATATGGCAATCGCAATTGCCAAAAAAGGAATCGATGTAATTATTACCTACAACAGTAAAAAAGAAGAAGCTGATTCAGTTGTCAAAGAAATCGAAAGTTTAGGACAAAAAGCAGCTTCACTTCAATTGAACGTTGCGGATTCGGGAACATTTGATGGCTTTTTCAAAAGTGTTTCTGAGGCTTTAAAAGACACTTTTAAAACCGATAAATTCGATTTTCTGGTAAACAATGCCGGAATCGGAATTCATAATTCATTCATTGGGACAACTGAAGCTGAGTTTGATCAATTGACTAATATTCAGTTCAAAGGGCCTTTCTTTTTAACGCAAAAAGCGCTTAATGTAATGAATGACGGCGGCGGAATTGTCAATATTTCAACTGGTCTAGCGAGATTTTCTTTCCCAGGTTATGCGGCTTATGCTTCTATGAAAGGTGCTATTGAAACGTTGACTAAATATCAGGCAAAGGAATTGGGCGAAAGAAAAATCAGAGTAAACGTAGTGGCTCCGGGTGCAATCGAAACTGATTTTGGTGGTGGAGTTGTTCGTGACAATGAGCAAATGAACAAACAGATAGCTTCTCTAACCGCTTTAGCAAGAGTTGGCTTACCTGATGATATTGGCGGAGTTGTTGCTTTTTTATGCACCCAAGAGGCGCGTTGGGTAAATGCGCAACGCATAGAGGTTTCTGGCGGAATGATGTTATAATACTTACGAGTTGTAAAAAGTTAAATGGTAATTCTCTTAAAAAGGTTAAATCTATCTGCTTTTGGATGCCTGCAACATACTAAATAAATCAAAACCCGACAAGTTTAAATAAACAGGTCGGGTTTCTCATTTCAAATATATTGAATTAGTAAGTCTTCTTTAATCTTTCTGAACTATGACGTCAAAACCGCCATTTTTATCAAAGACAACATCGTAAAATTTTGAGTCTTTTTCTACTCCAACTTCATACGTTATTTTGTTTTTATCGTCTACAACCATAGCAACCTCACGAATGGCTTTTGCCGGATAATTCTTCTTTAAATACCCTTGAGCTTTTAGCGGAAGCATACTTAGCGGAATTTGTGTTTCAAAAGCTTTTAAAACTCCCAAATTATCATAAACCGCTAACGATTCTGTATTTTCATTGGTTTTAAACTTTCCTTCATATCTGATTTCGTCATCATCATCCCCAACATATTTTAACGCCCAGACTGCAACTTTTCCCGGATATTCTTTTTGAAAAGTAAACAAGACTTTCTCTGGTGGGGTAACTACACTACTTGGTGCAATTTGATTCTGTGCTGTTAAAAGGCAACTGCAGAGAAGAAATAAAATTAAAAATGCTTTTTTCATAAGTCCGATTTTACATTAATAATATTTCACTAAAATTACATTATTTTTAACAAGAAAAAAGAACTTTTAAATATAAATTTATTTTTTTAATCTATCAGACAATTCTCTCTTATAAGTAATACCTATTGGCAGCTTTTCATTTTTAATGATCACAAAATCCTTTTCAGTACTATCAATTTTATCCAGCGCCACTATATATGATTTATGAATACGCATGAAATTCTTCTCTGGCAGGCATTTTTCTAATTCACTTGTGGTTATCGAAGCCAGATAAGTCCTCTTAATTGTGTGTATTTTTACATAATTTCCGAAACTCTGTGCAAACAAAAGCTGCTCTAATTCGATGTCCATAAAATAACCATCGACTTTAACACTAACTGAATTTACAATCGCTTCTTCTGTTTTTAATTTTACGCTTTCAGCAGCGAAAAAACGGTCAACAGCTTTTAAGAATCTCGGAAAATAAATAGGTTTCAAAAGATAATCTATCACACCATAATCATAACTTTCAAGTGCATATTCAGAATAAGCAGTCGTTAGAATCGTTTTGGGATGTGTTGGAATAATCTTCAATAACTCCATTCCTGAAATCTCTGGCATATTGATATCCAAAAACATCAAATCAACAGGATTATCCCGCAAGTAATCCATTGCTTCGATGCCATTATAACCTTGGAAAACCAACTCTAATTGTGGATTTTGCTTGATATAATTCGCCAACACATAATGCGCTGCGGGTTCATCATCTACAATTATACATTTTTTGGGTTCTCTCATTCTACAAACTTTTTCAATTGCAATTTCAAATCTACAATATAAGTATTTTTATCGTCCTGAATGTCTAATTTGTAGTCTTTTCCGTAAATCAGGTTCAGGCGTTCTATGGTGTTTTTTAAACCTATTTTAGTGGAAACAACATCTGTTTTTTTAGTCGGAATCGAATTTACAAGATGAAGGTGTAATTGTCCTTTTTCAACGGTAATAAAAATTCTAACGTAACATTTTTCAATAGCGCAAGTTCCGTGTTTAAAGGCATTTTCAATAAATGCAATCAACAACATTGGCGAAATCTTATAGGCATTTTCATTATCGATTTTGCAATCATAAGTAATTTCACAACGATAACCAACACGTTCTTTCTCTAACTGAACATAACTGTTTATAAACTCCAGTTCGTCTTCAAGCGATACACATTTTTTGCTATTACTCTCGAGCTGATATCGCATTAATTGCGAAACTTTCATAATCAAATCCGGCGTTCTTTCAGGAAACTCCAAACTAATGCCGTAAAGTGTATTAAAGGTATTGAATAAAAAATGCGGATTGAGTTGTCCTTTCAAAGAATTCATCTGCATTTCGTTAAACAATAACGTTTCTTCGGTTTTTTTTCTGTTAATTCTATAGAATTTAAAAACAATTATCGGGCTCAAAATACAAACCAAAGTCCCTAAAACACTCGCCAATTGATAGACATAACTTCGTTGATGCGAGTTTTGATACAAGCGGCAATTGCTAAAGATATCAAGCCTCGTAATTTCATATAAGATGAGCGAAAAGACAAATACTCCAAAAAGCGTTAAGAATATATAAGTTAAAGGACGTTGGGTTTTAAAAAGAATTGGTAATAAAAAAAATCGGTTGAATTGGGCATGCATATAGAGAATAAGGTAGAAAAAAATGCCCATTAAAATGGATGTAAAAGAACTAAATAACATCCAGTCATTTTTTAATGTATAGATTGTAAATGAAAAGGCAACAACGGCAATTTCCTGCCACCATTTGTTGTCTAGTATGTTATCGAATTTTTTATTCATTTTTAAAACTTAAATAGTTTACAAATTAACCACAAATTTTTAGTTTTTATTTCCATTAAATGACAAATTCAATTGGTCATTTATAACCGTATTACATCATTTAAGAAGGCTTTTATCGGCAGAAGAGAAATAATTTTGGGAGATCAAATTCATACCACTAATTTTATGTACTTCAAAAAAATTACTTTGTTAGTTTTCTTGATTTTTGCCAGCGGTAGTTATGCACAAACCTTGTCTTTAAAAGAAGCTATTAAAACAGGTTTAGAAAACTACGGTTCTATCAAGGCAAAAAGCAATTACACCAATGCATCGCGCGAAACGCTCAAACAATCCAAGCGTGATTATCTGCCAAATCTTAATTTATCGGCGCAACAAGATTACGGAACCATCAATGGGCAAAATGGTGCTCTTTATGGTTTTAATGGTTTAGGAACTGCTTCTTCCGGACCTGCACTAGCCGAACAAAACTGGAACTCTGCCTTTGGTGCATTGTATTTAGTCAATATGAACTGGGATTTTTTCACCTTCGGAAAAATTCAGGAGAAAATCAATTTGGCTAAAATCGACGTTCGAACCAAAGAAAACGATTTAAAACAAGAACAATTTCAACAAGAAATTAAAATTTCTGCTGCTTATTTAAACTTGTTAGCAAGCCAGCGTTTACTAATTTCCCAGCAAAAGAATTTAAGCCGTGCAGAGGTTTTCAAGAAAACTGCCGTTGCACGAGTTAAAAACGGATTGTTGGCGGGCGTAGATTCTACTTTGGCTACGGCGGAAGTTTCTAAAGCTAAAATTGCGCTGAATCTGGCTAAGAATTTCGTCAAAGAGCAAAACAACAAATTAGTTGATTTGATGGGCGTTGCTCCTCAGGATTTTGTTACAGACACTTTATTTGTAAATCAAATTCCAAAAGAAATTCTGACAGGAATCGCTTCAGACAGTCTGCATCCATTACTTCAATATTATAAAACGAAGATTGATTACAGCAATCAACAAACGAAATTATACAAGCGTTTTTATTATCCAACCATGAGCGCTTTTGGTGTTTTGCAAACGCGTGCTTCTGGGTTTAATAGCGATTATGTTACCAATCAAAATTCTTTCAACAGAAATTATTGGGATGGCGTAAATCCGGATCGTACCAATTATTTAGTCGGAATTGGAATTAGCTGGAACCTTACCACTCCTTTTAGAGCAAGCAAACAAGTAAGTGCTCAAAAATTTGTTTCACAAGGTCTGCAAGAAGAATACAATCAGGCTGACAGAGAATTAAAGTCACAATTGGCATTGGCCGATGATAAAATAAAAATTACCCTTGACAACTTTGCTGAAGCACCAATTCAGGTTGATGCTGCAAAAAGAGCGTACATACAAAAATCAACTTTGTACAAAAACGGACTGACTGATTTAACAGATATAACCCAAACCTTATATACACTAAATCGCGCCGAAATTGACCGTGATATTGTCAACAATAATGTATGGCAATCCTATTTGCTAAAAGTAGCCGCTACGGGCAATTTTGACTTATTTATAAATGAATTTTAATTATAGATCCTAATGAATTTAATACGTTTTGCACTCCGCAAACCCATCTCCATATTAGTATTGGTTGCGGGTCTATTTTTCTTCGGAATTGGTGCCATCAAGGACATTAAGGTAGATATCCTGCCTAAAATGAACTTGCCGGTTATCTATATTGCGCATCCTTTTGGAGGTTACACACCAGACCAGATGGAGGCTTATTTTGCTAAGACTTACGTCAACATTTTACCTTTTGCCAACGGTGTAAAATCGGTAGAAACCAAAAATATCCAAGGGTTAATGATCATGAAATTAACCTATTATGAAAACACAAATATGGCGCAGGCTGCAGCCGAATTAAGTTCACTCTCGAACAGGATTCAGGCGGCATTTCCTCCGGGAACCCAGCCTCCATTTATTATTCGCTTTGATGCTTCTTCATTGCCAATTGGACAATTGGTTTTGAGCAGTAAAATAAGATCAAACAATGAATTGCAGGATTTGGCCAACGTTTATGTTCGTGCTTCGTTTACTTCGATTCCCGGTTTACTCTCTCCGGCTCCCTTTGGCGGAAGCCCAAGAACTATTGAGGTTAACGTAGATCCTGATTTATTGCGTTCGCATAATATGACTCCTGATCAAATTGTAGAAGCCATTCGTATCAACAATCAAACGGCTCCATCAGGAAATGTTAGAATGGGCGATATCAACTATATTACCCCAACCAACAACACCATTAAAGAAGTTAAAGATTTTGAAAATATTCCACTCTTTAAAGGAAGCGTTCAAAATTTAAAATTAGGCGATGTTGCCACTGTAAAAGACGGCGCTGATATTACCGCTGGATATGCTTTGGTAAACGGAAAACGTTCGGTTTATATTAGTATTGCAAAAGCCGGAGACGCATCGACCTGGGATGTGGTCCAGAAATTAAAAGCGGAACTTCCTAAAATTCAAAGTACACTTCCTGAAGACGTAAAATTATCTTATGAATTTGACCAATCGGTTTATGTAATTAATTCGGTTAAGAGTTTGATTACCGAAGGTATTATCGGAGCAGTTTTAACCGGATTAATGGTTTTACTTTTCCTTGGCGACAGACGTGCAGCATTAATTGTAATTTTAACCATTCCTATTTCTATTATCTCGGGAGTTTTATTTCTGAAATTATTCGGGCAAACCATCAACTTAATGTCTTTAAGCGGATTGGCTTTGGCAATTGGAATTTTGGTGGATGAGAGTACGGTAACAATCGAAAACATTCACCAGCATCTCGACATGGGAAAACCCAAGGCGCTGGCCATTTGGGACGCTTGTCAGGAAATTGCTTTGCCTAAATTATTGATCTTACTTTGTATTTTGGCTGTATTTGCCCCGGCATTTACCATGGTCGGAATTCCCGGAGCACTATTCTTACCTTTGGCTTTAGCCATTGGTTTTTCAATGGTAATTTCGTTTTTACTGTCTCAGACTTTTGTGCCCGTAATGGCCAACTGGTTGATGAAAGCGCATCCGAAACACGAACATGCTCCAACCATTACAGATGACGAAGCAGAATTCAACGCCTGCGGATTAACGCCGGAATCTGAAAAAGATTTGATCACACAGAAAAAGGTAATGATTGAAAAAGAAGATTCGAATAACGACGGAAAAATTGGTGCTTTTGAGCGTTTTAGAATTCGTTTTATGCGAACGCTGGATCGTTTATTCCCTTATAAAAAAGCAGCAGGTTTAACGTATCTAATTGTAATTACACTTCTAGCGGTTGTCTTTATTAATTTCATTGGAAAAGATGTTTTTCCCAAAGTAAACTCAAGTCAGTTTCAATTAAGAATGCGTGCTCCTGATGGGACTCGTTTAGAACGTACCGAAGAAAAAGCAATTGTAGTTTTGAAAGAATTGCAAAAAATGGTGGGTAAAGAACATATCGGAATCTCTTCTGTATATGTGGGTCAGCACCCGTCGCTGTTCTCGATTAACCCTATTTATTTGTTCATGGCAGGTTCGCATGAAGCGGTGTTTCAGGTGAGTTTAAAAGAATATCACGTAGATATGGATGACTTTAAAGATGCCTTTAGAGCCCGAATTAAAAAAGCACTTCCGGATGTAAAACTCTCTTTTGAGCCAATTGAACTTACAGATAAAGTCCTAAGTCAGGGATCACCTACTCCAATTGAAGTTCGAATTGCCGGAAAAGACAAAAAACGAAATGAATTATATGCCAATCAAATTGTTGAGAAACTAAAGAAAATCTCTTATTTCAGAGACGTACAAATTGGTCAGCCAATTCATTATCCGGCCATGAATATTGATATCGACAGAACCCGCGCAGCCGAACTAGGGGTTGACATGAACGACATATCACGATCACTTGTAGCATCGACCTCATCCTCAAGATATACCGAGAAAAATACCTGGGTCGACGAAAGAGCCGGATTATCATACAACGTTCAGGTACAGGTGCCTTTGAACAAAATGAAAAGCAAAACCGATATTGGAGAAATTCCGGTATTAAAAAACTCGCTTCGTCCTGTTTTGAGCGACGTTGCCAAAATTACACCAGCGTATGTAAGCGGTGAAAATGACAATTTAGGGGCTATGCCATACATTACCGTTACAGCAAACATCAACCAGACCGATTTGGGGACGGCAGTAAAAGATGTAGATGCAACGATAAACTCATTGGGAGAATTACCGCGTGGGTTATTCATCACTCCTATTGGTATGAGTAAAGTATTGGTAGAAACATTAAGCAGTTTACAAGTCGGTTTATTGGTTGCCATCTTTGTAATCTTCTTAATGTTAGCCGCTAATTTCCAGTCGTTCAAAGTATCGTTAGTAATTTTAACCACCGTTCCGGCCGTAGTTTTAGGAGCTTTATTAATGCTTACAATTACTGGTTCGACGCTAAACTTACAATCCTATATGGGGATCATTATGTCGGTTGGGGTATCCATTGCCAATGCCGTTTTATTGGTTACCAATGCTGAGCAGCTTCGAAAACGAAACGGAAACGCCTTAGAATCGGCGCGTGAAGCAGCGGCGTTACGTCTTCGTCCGATTATCATGACTTCTGTAGCGATGATTGCCGGAATGTTGCCAATGGCAATTGGTCATGGCGAAGGTGGCGATCAGGTTTCTCCCCTTGGTAGAGCCGTAATTGGTGGATTATTATTCTCCACCTTTGCAGTATTGCTTATCCTGCCATTAATTTTTGCATGGGCACAAGAAAAAACAACAACACAATCTGTTTCTTTAGATCCTGAGGACGAAGAAAGCATCCATTATATCTCATCATTAAATCCAAAAAATGAAAAATAAAATTATACAATCGACCGCATTATTGTTTGTAGCCGTATTTTTTCTAACCGGTTGTAATTCTAAGAAAGAAGAAGCTCCTGTTGCTGAACTAGAACCTAAAACAGAAACGTTTCTTTTAGAGAAAGAAAAACTATCTACAGAGTTGCGTTTACCAGCTGAATTAACTGGTTTTCAACAAGTAGATTTATATGCTAAAGTAAGCAGTTTTGTAAAATTACTAAAAGTAGATATTGGTACAAAAGTAAAAAAAGGACAGCTTTTGATTGTTTTGGAAGCGCCTGAAATCAGCTCGCAACTAGCTGGCGCCGAATCAAGATTAAAATCGATGGAAGCTATTTATGCAACAAGTAAAAGCACTTACAACCGTTTGTACGAAACCAGCAAAGTGGAAGGAACTATTTCTAAAAATGATTTAGAAATGGCAAGCGGAAAGAAAAACTCTGATTACGCGCAATACCAGGCTGCAATTGCGGCGCACAAAGAAGTCTCGATTATAAGAGGTTATCTTGAAATCCGTGCTCCTTTTGACGGAGTTGTAGCCTCTAGAAATGTCAATTTAGGAACATTTGTTGGTCCGGCAGGAAAAGGTTCAGATTTGCCTTTATTAACCATTCAGCAACAAGATAAATTGCGTTTGGCAGTTTCTGTGCCGGAATTGTACACTGGATATTTACACAATGGCGACCAAATGAGTTTTAACGTAAAATCATTACCGGAAACTTTCAAAGCTACAATTACAAGAATGTCAGGAGCTTTAGATCTAAAACTTCGTTCTGAACGTGTAGAAATGGACGTACACAACACAAAAGGAAATTTACTCCCAGGAATGGTAGCCGAAGTTCTTTTACCGCTTAACGCAAAAGACAGCACATTTGTAGTTCCAAAATCGGCTTTGGTGAGTTCTGCCGAAGGTATGTTTGTGATTAAAGTAGTAAACCATAAAGCAACAAGAGTTGATGTAAAAAAAGGAAGAGAAATTGACGATAAAATTGAAATCTTCGGAGATTTAAACCTTAAAGATAAACTGGTGAAAATTGCCAGTGAAGAAACTAAAGAAGGCGATATCATAAACGAATAACCTGCGTTTAGCTATCTATAGTAGTTTACCAAAAACTGTACGCAATTATTAAATGCGACATTTTAAAATTAGGTTTGGTTTTAAAATGTAAATCAAAATTTGCCTTAAGGACGATGCTTTTAAAGTATCGTCCTTTTTTGTTTTTATAGTGTCGCATAGACTCGATAAGTATTGTTTCAAAGCTTGTGAATTAATCTCACAAAGACGTTAAATCGGAAATAAAACAACTATAAAACCCTGTATACTAGAAACTTTATAGCATTATTTCTAAAAATAATCATCAAAAAATTTGCGAAACCAAATAGTTGCATGTATATTTGCAACCGATTGGCTTCGTAATTAAAACTAAAACATTATGAGACGAGACATTTTTCAGGCAATAGCCGACCCAACAAGGCGGTCCATTATTGCCTTAATCGCAGTACAGGCAATGACTCCAAATGCCATTGCAGAGAACTTTAATACTACCCGACAATCTGTTTCTAAACACCTTCGTATACTTGTAGAATGCGATCTGGTAAAACAAGAACAGCAGGGCAGAGAAATTTATTATTCACTTGAAATTGAAAAAATGAAAGAGATCGACAAATGGATTAACCAATTTAGAAAAATTTGGGAAACCAAATTTAATCAGCTTGATAAATTATTATTAACAATGAAAAAACAGAACAAATGAAAAATGATTTGCAATTTGATTTTACCGTTGACAAAGCCACAAAAACGGTATTCATAACAAGAGAATTTGCCGCAGAACTACCGCTGGTTTGGGATGCATTTACTAAACCGGAACTTCTGGATCAATGGGTTGCACCAAAACCATGGTCGTCTAAAACAAAGCACATGAATTTTGAAGTTGGCGGACGACGATTCTACGCCATGGTAAGTCCCGAAGGACAAGAGCGCTGGTCGGTTCAGGAATATACTTCCATTACGCCAAAAACTAATTTTAAAATGTACAACACTTTTGCTGATGAAAACGAAAATCGCGAAATGCCAGGTTCTGATTGGGATCATACTTTTAGCGAACAAAATGGCGTGACAAAAGTAAGTATTACCATTTTTAACGAATCGCTTGAACGTTTGGAGAAAATGATTGAAATGGGTTTCAAAGAAGGTTTTACAATGTCAATCTATAACTTAGAAAAACTATTAGAAACTTTAGTTCGAAAATAATTTGTAAGAGACAATATACAATTAAAAATCTAAAATTATTGCTATTATTAATCCTTTATATGCTCTTTAACGGAAATACAGAAAAGTATGTACAATTTAGAAGTCATTTTAGTGGAAAATTTAAAAAATTTTCGTTTCAAAGTTATATTAAGCACAGATTTACATTACAAGACTAAATAAATAAAAATTTCTATAAAATGACGATAGCAAATAAAGTGTCGTCATTTTTTATAGTGTGAAATTGGGTTAAACAATAATAATTCTGCAAAGGTTATAAAACTTTCAAACTAGAATTAGAAAAAAACTAACATTTATAAAACTTGATTAATCAATTAACACTTCAATAAATCTATCCATTTAATTCATATATTCGTTTGCTGAAAAAATATCTAAAACAAAAATTTTAATAGATTAAAAACAACAAAAACATTTAATACACTTAAAAAACTAAATGAAATACAATTTTACTCTTATTCTTATCATCGCTCTTTTTAATTTTACAACTGCTCAAACTATAGATGCTACTTTAGTAGAACTAAACTTCCAAGAAGATAGTAATCCTCAGAATCTCACAACTGCTAAGTCCGGATTTTATTTTACAGCCACAGATGGTTACTATAAAAAATTTGGCCAAGAATTATGGTACTCTGATGGTACAAAAGAAGGAACAAGATTAATTAAGGATATTAAATCCGGGCAAAATTCTTCGAACCCAAGCTCATTAGTTTTCATTAATGACATTCTATACTTTACTGCTTCTGATGGTATACATGGAACCGAACTATGGAAAAGTGACGGGACTGAATCTGGAACTGTAATAGTAAAAGACATAAGACCAAATAATAATGATGAGTATTATGGACCGGCAGGTTTATTAAATTTTAATGGAAAATTATATTTTGTCGCTACTACCGACACCAATGGATCTGAACTATGGACCAGTGATGGTACGGAATCCGGGACTCACATAATAAAAGATATAAATCCTAATGGAAGTAGTAGCCCAGGTAATTTATTTGTTTTTAAAGATAATCTATATTTTACAGCAAATGATGGAGTAAATGGATTTCAATTATGGAAAACGGATGGAACTGAATCTGAAACTAAAATGATAATTAAAATTAATCAAAATTATTCTTCATTCTCGAATATAAATCAGTTCTTAATTATGAATGATAATTTTTATTTTTTCGCAAATGACGGAATAAAAGGCTTTGAATTATGGAAAAGTAATGGGACTGAATCTGGAACTGTAATGGTAAAAGATATAAAAACAGGTTTCAATTCCAGCTCGTATTCTTTAAAAGGGGCTGTCTTAAATAATTTGATAATCTTTGAAGCTAATGATGGAATTAATGGTTCTGAAATATGGAAAAGTGACGGAACAGAATCTGGAACTTCTATGATTCGTGACATTAATAACACAACGAACAGCAGCATACAATATAATAGTATATTCATCAAATTTAATAATGAAATCTACTTTACTGCAAGCGATGACATCCATGGTTTCGAAATATGGAAAACCGATGGGACATCAAATGGCACAATTTTATTAAAGGATATTAATAATGGGGGGGCATCGTCAAGCCTAGAAAATTTTTATGTTGATAAAATAAACAATAAACTTTTGTTTTATGCATCCACTACTAATTATTCGGAAAGAAAAATTTGGTCTAGTGATGGCACTGCAAATGGTACATTAGAGTTGGCAAATGTTAAAGCTAGTAATAACACAGGATTCGTACAAAGTTTTGTCACAATTAATAATATTACAATTTTTACTGGTGAAAATGAAACAAATGGAATTGAACTATGGAGTACCGATGGAACAGTAGCTGGAACATCTTTTTTTGCAGATCTTAATTATTCCAATAGCAGCAGCCCATCTAAATTTACCGATGTTAATGGGAATGTATTTTTTAGAGCTCGTGGGAAAGAATATGGAAATCAGTTATATAAAAGCGACGGGACTATTTCTGGCACTCAATTAGTTAAAGATATAAACCCAGGTTACGATGCCATTGATAACCTTTCTGAAATGAAAGCAATAAATGGAACTTTATTTTTTAGTGCAGTTGATGATACTCATGGCTACGAATTATGGAAAAGCGATGGAACTGAAAGTGGTACAGTTATGGTAAAAGACATTAATCCAGGTAAAAACAGCAGCATGCAAAATTATAATGACAAACAGTCATTTACCGTAATTAATGACATTTTGTATTTTAATGCTAATGATGGAATAAATGGTTTTGAATTATGGAGAAGTGATGGAACGGAATCCGGGACTTATATGATAAAAAATATAAAAGCAGAAAGTGGAGCTTTAAACGATGGTAGTTATCCCGGAAACTTTACTTTACTAAATAATGTAATCTATTTTATTGCTAAAGATAATAGTGGTTCAAGTTTATGGAAAACCGATGGAACTCAATTCGGGACTGTTAAAATAATAAGTTTAAACGATATTAGAGTTTTAAGAGCCGCCAACAATAAATTATTCCTTTTTGCAGAAACATCCGGCACATCATATGGCCCACATGATTTATGGGTCTCTGATGGAACTGCATCTGGAACAAAACATTTAAAATCTTTTGGAGACAATATAGATAGTGATATTCGAATCACCACAACTTTTAATAATGAACTCTATTTTGTTGCCAGAAATCCTGATAGCTATAGAAAAGCCGTTTACAAAACAGATGGAACTATTGCTGGTACAATTTTATTATTTGATGGAGCAAATCATCCAATAATGCCTGATCTCAATATTAATGAGTTTTTAGCATGTGGAGATTATCTGTATTTTCCTGTTCAGGACTTTTATAGAACCGAAAAAGAATTGTGGAGAACTAATGGTAAAATAACTGAAAAAATAGCTGGATCAGATACCGCAGATTTTTTAGCAATAAGAAATTTAACTTGCTATAATAACAATTTATTGTATCTAGCCGAAATGTTTCCTCATAAAATATGGTTTATCAATAACAATATGAGCAAACCACTAGATCTAGATATAAATGTTGTAAATGGTCCAAATTTTGAAGGATATAATTCTATATCTGAATTAGGATCTACTACTAATCATTTATATCTTCAAGCGAATAATGATTTTAGTGGAAATGAACTTTACATCACTAAGATAAAAGATTCCTCGTTAGGTATCTCCGATCATTTCAATCCTGAAAGTAGTGATCTAAAAAGAATAACTCTTTATCCAAATCCTGCAAATAAATTAGTAAATCTCAAATCTCTTGATCATTTTGAAATTACTAAATTTGAATTATGGGATTTAACAGGGAAAAAAATTCATGAACAATTAAATAAAGACTTAAAAAACGAAATCAAATATGATGTAAGTAATTTATCTACAGGAATTTATTACATTAAAGCAACGCTCTCAAATGGTCAAATAAATAATGTAAAGCTAATGGTGAATCATTAGTCCAATAATTTAAAATACATCAAATAACCCACTCCGTAAAGTCTTCTGACTTTACGGTTTTTTTTTAATCCAACAAAACTCAACAGATTCTCTTTACAACTAAAGTAAAAAACTTCTCAAAAATCAACATTGAAAACTAACTTCCTAGATTCACAAAAAAATCTTATTTTTGATTAAGTTTTTTTATTATGATTGATATAAAACCATTTGACCAAGCTACAGATTTAGAGAATCCCAGACGTGTTTTAAAATACGTTTTAATCTTTTGCACCTCGGGTTCAACGACTATTTCTGTAGATGAAAATGAATTTATATTGACTGAAAATTCTGTCATTACCATCACTTCGGGACAGATTCATTATTTTCAAAACATACAAAACGCAAAGGGCTATATTTTGGAATTTACTTATGATTTCTTCTGCAAAGATGATAACGACATGGAATTAATTTTCCATAACGGATTGTTCTGTCATTTTGCAATGAATGAAATGATTAGGGTTGATAATCCAAAGCTTATAGTACAGCAATTAGAAGAGATTAAAAAAGAACTCATTGAAACTCCTTACCAATATCAGATTTCAATTCACAGCCGAATTGAATTAATACTAATTGAAATCAATCGCACCAAAATTAATCGTGGCGACGAAATCTACAAACCAGATGCTGTGTTTCTTCATTTTCTCGATGCAGTTTTAAAAAATTTCCAAAAGAATCTTTCGGTAAACGAAATTGCGGTTTTAATTGGAACTACCGAATCAAAACTAAACGAACTTTCGAAATTACACACCAATAAAACAGCTCAAAACGTAATTTTTGGATTGATTATTTCTGAAGCTAAACGTCTTTTTACCTACGAGAAACTATCGGTAAAAGAAGTTGGTTATGCCTTAGGTTTTAATGATCCTTTTTATTTCTCAAACTTCTTTAAGAAACACACCAATACTTCTCCAAAATCGTATAAAGAAAAAGTAGTTTCTTCATAATTACATGCTTTTTCTAAGATTCTCTATTCTTTAGCAAGCCTACTTGCAACATCTTTGTATCATAATAATTACTAACAAATTAGTGTATGAAAAGATATCAGGATTATGCAGTTTTGCTTTTGCGAATTGCCTTAGCAACAGGATTTCTATCGGCCGTTTCAAGTCGGTTAGGATTCTGGGGAAGTCATTCTTCAGGCTGGGAAAACTTTCTGGATTATACCGCAAAAGTAAATTCTTTTGCTCCAAAAAACGCTATTCCCACAATCGCAATCCTTGCAACTATTGCCGAATCACTTTTGGGTTTACTCCTATTTATTGGTTATCAAACAAAAATAGTTTCAGTAGCGGCCGCAATTTTGACTTTTGTGTTTGCCCTTGCCATGACGTATTCTTTTGGGGTAAAAGATCCACTGGATTATTCGGTATTTGTGTTTTCTATGGCTGCTTTTCTTTTGGCAACTACAGAGAAATACAGATGGAGTTTAGATGAAATAATTTCGAAAAATAAAACAAATTAAAAATCAGAAAAAATGGAAAGACAAATCACAAAAAGCAGCGAAATAGATTGGAAACCTCTTAAAGAGGAAGGAATTAAAACCGAAGGGATTTATGTTAAAATTCTACGTTTTGATCAAGCAACAAAAAGGCCCCCTACGTTTTTATTAAAATTCGAACCCGGAGCTTCGTATCCAAATCACGTTCATCCTGCCGGAGAAGAAATCTTTGTTCTCGATGGTGAGGTTCGCTCTGGAAAAGATGAATTAAAAAAAGGGGATTATTTATACATGCCACCAGGAAGTTCGCATTCTGTGTTCTCAAAAACGGGCTGCACTTTATTATTTAATATTCCCGAAGAAGTGGTTATTTTGAAGTAATGATAACTAGATTAAAATTATAAAAGTCTTTAAGAACCAACGTTTTTAAAGACTTTTATCATTTGTTCGTTTTTTATTTTAAAACTTAATCGCAATCTTACCAATTGTTTTTCCGGATTCTAACAACTGATGTGCTTCTTTGAAATTTGCAGCCGTAAAACCATTCAATGTTGTTTTTAAGGTAGATTGAATTGTTCCGTTATCCAGTAAATTGGCTAATTGGTTCAAAATATGATGTTGCTCGATCATGTCCTCTGTTTGAAACATAGAACGCGTAAACATTAATTCCCAATGGAAACTGGCGCTTTTACCTTTTAACTGACGAAGATTTACACTTTCTACAGGATCACTTATAGAACCAATATGTCCCTGAGGTTTTATCAACTCTACAAACGCATCCCAATATTGATTTACATCGACAAAATCTAAAATAAAATCAACCTGCTGAAAACCTGCATTACGAACTTCTTCTATTAAATTTTTATGGTTTACGACAAAATCAGCACCTTGTTCTTTACACCATTCGATAGATTCAGGACGTGAAGCTGTGGCAATTACAGTTAATCCCGCAATTTTCTTAGCCAGCTGAATGGCAATTGATCCTACTCCTCCTGCTCCGCCAATTATCAAAATAGTTTTGCCTTTATCTTTTTCAGGATCGATACGAATTCTATCGAATAATATTTCCCAGGCTGTTAATCCTGTTAATGGCATTGCAGCGGCTTGTTCTACAGAGATTGACTTTGGTTTATGGCCAACAATTCGTTCGTCAATAATTTGATATTGGGCATTACTGCCTTGTTTGGTAAGATCTCCGGCGTAAAAAACTTCATCGCCCGCTTTAAACAAACTTGCGTTCTCGCCAATGGCTTCAACAATTCCTACGGCATCCCAACCTATAATTTTTGGTGTTTCAAGAACGGCATCTTTGGCGCTGTTCTGGCGTATTTTAAAATCTACAGGATTCACTGAAACAGCCTGAATTTTAACTAATAAATCCTGTGGTCCCGAAATTGGTTTTGGAGTTTCAAATTCAATAAAACTATCTTCCTTTTCTATTGATAATGAGGTTTTAAATCCTATTGCTTTCATCTTTTTTATCTTTTGATTTAAACTTATATTACAAAGATACGCACAACGACGATTCTTAGAATTGTACAAATACACTATGATTTTGTACATCTTTATCGTTTTTAATTTATTGCTTTAATATAAGGTTATTAAAATTACTAAAGCTCTCACCAAGCCCTGATGGTTCCGAGACTTCGGGAGGCATCTTTTTTTAGGGCAATTTTTCTTTGCCCTAAAAAAGATATAATGGACAGCGGACAACTGTTCTTAAAAAACCAAATTGCTCTGCTCCAAAAATTAAAAACGCTCTATAGTGAAAGCTTAAGAATATAAATAAATCATAAATTTTAAATTTCGTTTTGAATATATGTAGTTAACTACGTAAATTTGCGTAAAATTGTTCTCACGCACTGATATTATTAAACTTCATAGCGTTTGAAATGCAAAAAAAACAACAAATGGAAAACAATACTCCCCAAAACACATTAGGAAACACGATTAAAATTGAAAGAATTGAAGATTCAAAGCAAATCGAAATTGCATTTACCATCAGAAGAAAAGTTTTTGTAGAAGAACAAAACGTATCCCAAGAACGCGAATCTATGGATGATGATCAGGCGATTCATTATTTGGCAACAGTTGATGGTTTACCTGCTGGAGCTGCGCGATATAGAAAAATGGAAAAAGGTGCTAAAATTGAGAGAATTGCAGTATTGAGTAGCTATCGTGGACAACGAATTGGTGAAGCAATTCTGCAAAAAATATTAGCCGATTTAAAAACCGAAAAGAAAATTTATCTATACGCACAAGTAAATGCAAGTTCGTTCTATATTAAAAACGGATTCAGACAAACTGATAATTATTTCCTGGATGCGGGAATTGAGCATGTAGAAATGGATTTTGTAAAATAATATTCAAAAGGTATTTCTTGGTAGTAAAAACAACTCCTACTAAGAAATACTTAATGATTTTTTAAATTCTGAAGGTGAACTTCCGGTACTGCGCATGATGAATTTATTAAAATGACTGCTATCAATAAAACCTAAATCATTACTGATTTCTGAAAAAGTCAGATTGCTTTTACTTAGTTTCTCTGTTACAACTTTGAGTTTCGTTTGCTCGATATAATCTCTTAAAGTAATGTTTAGATGGGTTTTAAAATACTCGCCAATGTAATTGATCGAAACATTAAAATAACTGGCCATTTCTTTTTTCTTTAGCAAATGCGGATTGGCAATATTCGACCTAATGTAACTTAAAATAGTATCAATCTTTAAAACCTCAGTAGTTTTTAGATTTACATCGCTTTCATATAGTGTGGCGTTTCTTCTAATTATATGAATCAGTGATAGCATCAAACTTTTGATTATGATTTCGTTTTGACCTTTTGGTTTGGCTACTTCATCAAGAATTTTTAGAATAACCATTTCGCAGAAAGTTTTATCATCTTCGAGAAAAATCAAATTTCCACTAGTTTGATTGTGGTAATAAAACAGCTTTTCAATTTCTTCAATTTCTTTTTTGTTCGAAAAAAAATTAGGCAGAAAACGAAGGCAATGAAACTTTGTAGGCTCTAATGTTTTAAACGAATGATAATCTTTTGGCGTAAGCAAATAAATATCGTGCTCTTTATAGTTATGAGGAATCGAATTCAGGATATGATTTCCGGTTCCGTATTCAATATATAATAGTTCGAAAAAATTATGTCGGTGCACTTCTTTCTTCCATGTTAATTCTTCGACAGAATAAATCTCAAAATCTTTGTAAATAAAAAAAGTGTCTTTCATAATCCTTAATTTTTACAAATATAACCTATATTTTTACATCAATTAATGATCGTGAACCTATTTACTTTGCATCTATAAATTAAAATCTCAAATACACAATATGAACTCAGATACAATAAAAATAGGAATTTTAGGGATTGGTGGAATCGGCGGATTTGTTGGTGCTCCACTGGCTAAAAAATATAAAAACAGTGCTGCCAAAATCATCTTTATTTGCAGAGGCGAAACTAAAACTGCCATACAAAACAACGGTTTATTATTTGAATCTAAAGGTGAAAAAGAAACAATATTTCCGGATTTAGTATCTGATAATCCAACAGAAATTGGAATTCTGGATGTATTAATTCTTACTTCTAAATCCTATTCTATAAGCGATATATTAAACACTTATAAAGATTGCATAAATGCTGAAACGATTATAATTACTTTGCAAAATGTGGTAAATGCTAAAGAGATTATCAGAGAAACTTTACCTGAAGTTGGTCAGATTATGGAAGGCTGCATTTATGTAGCATCCAATGTAAAAAAGCCCGGACATATTCAGCATGTTGGTGGACCGGGGAAAATTTTCGTTGGAGGAAAAGATAATAAACAAGTAATTGATTGGTTAGCAGATGGCGGTTTGGATATTACTTATGTCGAGAACATCAATCAAATATTGTGGAAGAAATATCTATTCGTTGCGCCTGTTGCGGCAATAACTTCTGCTTATAAAGTTACTTTTGGACAACTTTTGGAAGATCAAAACTTAATGTATATTCTCGAGAATATGATGATTGAAATTCGATCGCTTGCCAGCGAAAACAATATCATTTTGACAAAAGAAGATATTGAAACTTCGAAAGATTTATTGACTAAATTCCCGTTTGAATCGAAATCCTCTTTACAATTGGATTTTGAAAACAACAATCAAACCGAGAAAAAATTCTTGGTCGATTATGTTATTGAAAATGCAAATAAATTCGGAATTGAAACTCCGTTTTATAATGGTGTAAACGCAAAAATTATTTAATTTAAACTGGACTAAAGTCCAGCTCTACAATATTTGTCATTCCTTCGGAATTTTAAAATCTATTTGCGTGATCATTAAATGCTTTGAAAAAGAGCTGGAAGCTTGATCAATATTGTAGGGCCGGATTTTAATCCGGTTTAACGCGTGGTTTAATATAATCAATAAGATGGATTTTACATTTTTTGTTTTAAAATCTAATGAAAAATAGATTTTATCGCTTAGCCCAGATGGAAATGGCATCCTTTTATGGCAGGGTTTGCCATAAAAGATATATTGGACAGCGGGACAAATGGTCTTGAAACACGAAAATGATCTGCTTCTTAAAAAATAAATAGCTACTAAAGTGCCAGACAAATAAGGGCTTTCAACGGTTTTCAACACTTGTCTATACAACAATAAGAAAATATTATGGCAAAAATATTTCATAATCAGAAAAACCGCCATACATTTGCCTAACAGTGTTAGATTATTTAATACTTATTAAAAATGGCAAGTAAAGATCGTATTTTAAGACAAAAAGAAGAGACAAGAAGTAACATTCTTGAGGCTGCTTATACTATCGTTAAAGAAGAAGGATGGCAAGGTCTGAGTATGCGAAAAATTGCTGATAAGATTGAATACACCGCTCCCATTATTTATGAATACTTCTCGAACAAAGATGCTATTTTAAATGAATTGACTGGTAAAGGTTTTCTAAAATTAGCCAAAGAGCTTCAGGCTGCCAAAGCGAAATTTGAAAAACCAGAAGATCAATTAGAAGCCATGTGGATGGCTTATTGGGATTTTGCCTTTACGGATACCGAAATGTATCAGGTGATGTTTGGTGTGCAAATGAACTGCTGCTCTCAAAAATGTTCTGCTGCCGAAGCACCTTATAAACTATTCACTGCAGTGATTGCTGAAATTATGAAAAACAGTAACCCAAGTGAAGATATAATAAAACAAAAATATTTTACTTTCTTTTCTGTTATTCACGGCTTGATTGCTATTAATATCATAAACAAAAGTGATATTATGGAAACCATAAATGCACAAATTCTGAAAGATGCCATTGGTGGTATCATAAAATCAATACAATAAAAAAATTTCATTATTACTTAACAGTGATAAATGATTTAATAGCTAATAATAAAGTATTTTTACATTGTTTTACTTAACAGTGATAAATAATTTAATAGAGTAATTTTAGAAAGTCTTTTTTTCTCATTTTACTTAACAGTGATAAATAGTTTAATGCCAATTTTTGAAATAGAATTGGACAACTCATTATTTAGAATTTTGCGCTTAAAAGCTTAACAATGTTAGATAATTTAATATAATTAAATATGAACACCGGAAATGCCACAATACCACAGAAATTAATACAAAAGAATGTCCAACAAATTAAAACCAATATTAAGATGAAAAATGTAATTATAACCAGTTTTATTCTGGCACTCGTGCTAAGCAGTTGTGCAGATAAATCACAAGCTCCGGCAGCTCCGGCTCCGCCATTATTACCTGTTTTAGCCATCACAAGCGAAAACACTACTACAGATGCTGAATATCCTGCCTCTATACAAGGAACAGTTGATGTTGAAATTCGCCCTCAGGTAAGTGGAAACCTTGAAAGAGTTTTTGTAGACGAAGGTGCTTACGTATCTAAAGGTCAAACTTTATTTAAAATAAACGAACGTCCTTTCCGTGAGCAATTAAACAATGCTTTGGCAAGTCTTCATGCTTACGAAGCAGCTTTAATTAACGCTCAGTTAGAAGTTGATAAATTAACGCCTCTTGTACAAAACAAAGTAGTTTCTGATTATCAATTAAAAACGGCTAAAGCTTCTCAAAAAATTGCTGCTGCAAATATCGAACAAGCAAAAGCAATGGTAGGATCTGCTAAAATTAATTTAGGATATACAAATGTAACAGCCCCTGTTAGTGGTTACATTGGAAGATTGCCTAAAAAACAAGGAAGTTTAGTTTCTGCTACAGATCTTGAGCCTTTGACTAACTTATCTGATGTTCATGAAGTTTTTGCTTATTTCTCTTTAAGTGAAACTGACTTTATCAACTTTAAAGCACAATATGCAGGAAGCAGTCTTGGTGATAAACTAAAAAAATTACCTCCAGTAACTTTAATCCTTGCAGACAATAACGCTTATACTCAAACTGGAAAAATTGATATGGTAGACGGTCAATTTGATAAAACTACCGGAGCGATTACTTTAAGAGCTACTTTCCCAAATGCTGGCGGAACTTTACGTTCAGGAAACACAGGAAAAATTCGTTTAGGTCTTCAACATGACGATGCGATTTTAGTTCCACAATCGGCTACGGTTGAAATGCAAGATAAAGTTTTTGTTTTCACCGTTGGTAAAGAAAATAAAGTAAACAAAATGCCAATTACCGTTATTGGAAAAAGTGGTACAAACTACTTAATTAAAGATGGTGTAAAATCTGGTGACCAAATTGTATTAAGCGGTATCGATAAACTTCAGGAAGGACAAGTAATTCAGCCTGAAAAAGCATCAAATACAAAAGTTGCCCAAATAATTACTAAAAAATAATTTTTACGAAAATGTTCAAAATATTTATACAAAGACCTGTACTGGCAACCGTTATTTCCATTTTATTGGTAATATTAGGTATACTTGGTCTTACGAAGTTGCCCTTACAACAGTTTCCTGATATTGCGCCGCCATCGGTTTTGGTAACGGCGGTTTATCCGGGAGCAAACGCAGAAACGGTTTTACGTTCTGTGGCACCATCACTAGAAGAGTCAATAAACGGTGTTGAGAACATGACTTACATGAGCTCTACAGCCAGTAACGACGGATCGCTTGCCATTACAGTTTTCTTTAAATTAGGAACTAATGCAGATCAGGCGGCCGTTAACGTTCAAAACAGAGTTGCTCAGGCAACAAGCCAATTACCGGCAGAGGTTGTACAACAAGGTGTAACTACTGCAAAACAACAAAATAGTTTTATCATGGCCATTGGTATGTATACCGATGATGAGTCAAAATACGATCAGACTTTTGTTGCCAATTATGCTCAGATCAATATTATTCCGGAGATCAAACGTATTCCCGGAGTTGGATCGGCAAGTATTTTTGGAGGTGTAAAAGATTACTCTATGCGTGTTTGGTTGAATCCAACACAAATGTCGACTTACAAAATAACGCCAAACGAAATCATGAGTGCGATCCAGGACAAAAGTTTGGAAGCTGCTCCGGGTAAATTTGGAGAAAGAAGTACAGAAGTTTTTGAATATGTAATTAAATACAAAGGAAAATTAACCAAACCAGAAGAATATGAAAATATTGCTATACGTTCTAATGCAGATGGTTCAGTACTTCGCCTAAAAGATGTTGCGAGAGTCGAACTTGGCGCTTACTCCTACAACAGTTTAACACGTTTAAATGGTAAAAAAGGAGTTGTAATTGGTGTAATTCAGTTAGCAGGTTCTAACTCCAATGATATTCAGATTGCGATCAACAAATTGATGGTGAAAGCCTCAAAAGATTTCCCTAAAGGAATTAAACATAACATTTTCTATAGTACAAAAGTATCTCTGGATCAATCTATAGAACAAGTTGAGCATACTTTAATCGAAGCATTTATATTAGTATTTATCGTAGTATTTATATTCCTGCAAGATTTCAGATCAACATTAATCCCGGCTATTGCTGTACCTGTAGCAATTTTAGGAACGTTCTTCTTCATGCAGTTATTCGGATTCTCGATCAACCTTCTAACACTTTTCGCATTAATTCTGGCGATTGGTATTGTGGTAGATGATGCGATTGTGGTCGTCGAGGCCGTGCATGCTAAAATGGAGCATAAACACTTGTCTCCAAAAGTAGCAACCCATGAAGCAATGCACGAAATAACGGGTGCTATTATCTCGATTACGCTGGTAATGGCTGCTGTATTCCTGCCGGTTGGTTTTATGGAAGGCTCTACGGGAGTTTTCTATCGTCAGTTTGCCTTTACAATGGCAATTGCAATTGTAATTTCGGCAGTAAATGCCTTAACATTAAGCCCTGCCCTAGCCGCCTTATTCTTAAAAGATAATCACGGTGATCAGGGAGATACTTCTCATGAGAAAAAAGGGTTTAAAGAAAAATTCTTCAACGGATTCAATAAAAGTTTTGATTCCTTAACCAACCGTTACGTTGGAGGTTTAAAATTCTTAATCCGTAACAAATGGGTTAGTTTAGGTGGATTGGCTTTAATTACTTTCGCAACAATTGTGATGGTTAAAACAACTCCTGCAGGATTTATTCCAACTGAAGATCAAGGATTTATTGCAATTGCAGTAAACACTCCTTCAGGAACATCTCTTGACGGAACTCAAAAAGTAATGACTCAGGCAGAAAATACTTTAAGAGGTTTAGATGCATCACGATTTGTAACCGCAATTTCAGGTTTCAACTTATTGACCAACTCTACAAGTCCTTCTTCTGCAGTTGTCTTTGTATTGCTTAAGCCAAATGAAGAGCGTGGAGAAATTAAAGACATCAACAAAATAATGGCTGATGTTCAAGGAAAATTAGGCGCTATTACAGGCGGAAGTTTCTTCGTATTTAGTTTCCCAACCGTTCCCGGATTTAGTAACGTTGAAGCATTAGATTTAGTGCTACAGGATAAAACAGGAGGAAAACTGGATAAGTTTAGTGGAATTTCACAAAACTTCATCGGAGAATTGATGAAACGTCCGGAAATTGCAGTAGCATTTACCTCTTTCAAAGCCGATTATCCTCAATTACAATTGGATATCAACGATGAAAAAGCAAATCAATTAGGAGTGAATGTAAAAGACATTTTACAAACCATGCAAACCTATTTTGGTAGTGCACAAGCGTCAGACTTTAATAGATTTGGTAAATATTACAGAGTTGTTGTTCAGGCAGATATTGCTGACAGAGCTGATCCGTCATCAATTGACAGAGTTTTTGTAAAAAACAAAACAGGCGAAATGGTGCCAATAAATACCCTGGTAAAACTAAGCCGTATTTATGGTTCAGAAACCGCTTCGAGATACAACTTGTTTAATTCGATTTCGATTAATGCAATTCCAAAACCTGGATTCAGTTCCGGAGATGCCATTAAAGCAATCGAAGAAGTTGCTGCACAACAATTGCCTGCAGGTTATAGTTTTGAATTTTCAGGACAAACTCGCGAAGAGATTTCTTCTGGAGGTCAATCAGCAACGATTTTCTTACTGTGTTTGATATTCGTCTATTTCTTACTTGCTGCACAGTATGAAAGTTACATTTTGCCATTGGCCGTAATCTTATCAATTCCTGCAGGTATTTTTGGAGTATTTGTTGCCATCGGCCTTACCGGAATCGAAAACAACATTTATGTACAAGTTGCACTGGTAATGTTGATTGGACTACTCGCCAAGAACGCGATTTTGATTGTCGAGTTTGCCGTCCAAAAACGAAAATCAGGTCAGGCGTTAGCCAAAGCATCGATAGATGCAGCCAAACTACGTTTAAGACCAATTATTATGACCTCACTAGCCTTTGTTGTGGGATTAATCCCGATGATGAGCGCCACAGGACCCTCAGCACAAGGTAACCACTCTATTAGTATTGGTGCCGCCGGAGGTATGGTTTCAGGAGTAATTCTAGGGTTGTTAATCATCCCGGTTTTATTTATCGTATTCCAATATTTACAAGAAAAGGTTTCTGGAAAACCAGTAGCCGTAATTCATAACGAAGAAAAATAAGAATGGAAAATTATATAACGACAATCCTTATAGCCATTATTGCCGGCATTGGATACATATCCTATAAAATCTCAAAAGATCTTGATAATAGAAAAGATACTTGTACAGAAATTTAATGACAAAACATAAAATGAAAAATTATATAACCAAAATCGTGATGGTCGCTATTTTGATCACCACAATAATATCCTGTAAGGTTTCCAAGGATATTGAAACTCCAAAAGATGCATTTCCTGAAAATTTCAGGAGTGTATCGGTTTCAAAAGATACTACGAGTATTGCTGATGTGGAGTGGAAAAACTTCTATACCGAAAAAGATATTATTCAACTCATCGATAGCGCGGTAGCAAGGAACAATGATTTGCAGATTGCCGAAAAAAACATCGAAATTGCACAATACAGATTCACACAATCAAAATGGGGAAATGTACCTCAGGTTAATTTATTAGTAACTGCAAGTAGCAGCAATCCGTCAGACAATAGTTTTACAGGAAAGAATTTAGGTCAGGCTTTAGGTCAAAATCATATTGACGATTACTCTGCCGGAGCAACACTTTCTTGGGAAGCAGACATTTGGGGGAAAATCAAAAATCAGAAAAAAGGAGCTTTTGCAGGTTATCTTCAATCAGAAGAAGTTAAAAAAGCATTGCAAACTACAATAGTAGCTAATGTTTCAAAAGGATATTATAATCTTTTGATGTTGGATGCACAATTAGAAATTGCAAAACAAAACTTGAAACTCAACGATAGTACAACCAACATTATCAAATTAAAATACGATGCAGGTCAGGTAACTTCATTAGCGATTCAACAATCTGAAGCACAGAAATTAAACGCGGCGCAATTGATTCCGTTGTTAGAACAAAATATTGCTATTCAGGAAAATGCTTTGAGCGTTTTGACAGGATCTTTTCCAAATTCAAAAACAAGAAGCGTTCGTTTAAGCACACTTGAAGTTAAAAACAACAGTGCAATCGGGATTCCGTCTTCATTAGTAAGCAGAAGACCAGATGTAAAAAGTGCCGAATTAGCCCTTAAAGTTGCCAACGCAAACGTAGGAATCTCAAAAGCTGATTTGTATCCAGCCCTTAGAATTACCGCTCAAGGCGGAGTAAACTCCTTCGAAACAAGCAATTGGTTTAACATTCCGGCTTCATTGTTCGGGACCGTTGCCGGAGGTTTGACTCAGCCTTTATTAAACAATAAAAAAGTAAGAACACAATACAATATCGCTGTTGCTGAAAGAGAAAAAGCGGTTTTAAGTTTCAGACAATCTGTTTTGGTTGCCGTTAGCGAAGTTTCGGATGCTTTGGTAAAAGTAGAGAAATTACAACAACAGGAATCTTTCTTGAAAGAACGTGTAAAAACGTTGCAACAAGCCATTAAAAATGCCAATTTGTTATTCAAAAATGGTATGGCTGAATACCTTGAAGTTCTATCTGCGCAATCCAATTTATTGCAAAGCGAGTTAGAACTGGCAGACATAAAAAGAGCCCAACTTTCTGCCAATACCGAGTTATATCGTGCATTGGGCGGTGGTTGGAAATAATACCCGTTAATTATTTATTTTTTGAGATGAAAACGCTGTGAGACTTAGGTTTTGCAGCGTTTTTTTTATACTATTTATTATGGCACGCGGATAACACGGATTCGCTATGCGAAAATGCGGATTTATACGGGTTTTATTGCTCTCATTTTTTTACTCATAATTTATGTCATCCTGAGCGAAGTCGAAGAAACGTACAGAAACTCCACATAGAGAATTTCTTTATTTAAATCGTTTCTATAATTTCATATATTTACTAACAAGAATTACTCTCTTATTAATAGCTTTTATGAAAAAATACAACTTCATTTTTTTTGTCATTTTACTCTTCGCAATTGGCTGTGAGAAAAAATCAAATGAAGAAGCAACTAATAAATTAAATTTAGATACAACCATAGTCAGACTACCACCAAGATTAGATTATACCAAATACATTCAGAATGTACCAAAATCTGATAGTCTATGCAATAATGAAATTGATAGAGCAAAAAGTGATCTCGCAAAATATGATGGTGTTTATGTGCAAACCATTTGTTTTGGATGTGATTTTAAACCTTATGAAGAAGAAATTAAAGAAGTTCTAAAAAAGAAAAAATTTAAATTAGGAATTCAGGATATTAGTTGTGTAAAATATGAAGGACAAACAGAAGGATGTTATCGTGAATATATCGATTTAAAAATGAAAGCAAAATATGGTGAAAATTATAAATCAGAAATAGAAAATGATGCCGAAAAAATATTAATTAAAAATATTAACTTAAATAATAAAATCATAAGTATTTATGATTTAAAAGATATAGAAAAACCAAGAATATTGACTCAAAATATTATAATAGAAAATGATAGTGATACAACAATAAAAACTGATTTACCAGTAAATAAAAAAAGTAGCCATTATCTATTTATTGACATTGGTTTTATCGTTGAAAAAGATGGAACAATAACTCACTTAGAAGCATCTAACTGGGTAAATGAAAATGGCATCAACGAGAAGTACAAAAACGATTTAATTAATCTAGCTTTGAAAACCTTAAAAAAAGATTATAATAATTGGAAACCTGGAACTTATAAAGGCTATAAAGCCAGAATACAAAATAGTTTAAGAATTAGCTTTGAATAAAATGTCAATCAATCAAACCAAATACCTCAACGATTTAAAACTAAAATTCGAAAGCTATGCTCCTATTTCAGAAGCTTCCTGGCAATTAATCGAAAATATAGCCGAATTTCAATCGATCAAAAAAGGGGAAATACTTTTGAGAAACGGACAAATTGCGAAAGAAATTCATTTTATAGCCAAAGGTGCTTTGCGAGCTTTTATAACGGATGCTGCCGGGAATATTTATAACAAGAATATCTTTCTAGATGGGGATTTTGCAGGCTCAAAAGCTTCTTTATTGCAACAAACTCCTTCTAATTTTACAATTGAAGCGCTCGAAGATGCTGTTTTAATTAATCTTAACTACAAAAAATACAGAACACTCATTGACCAAAACAATGATCTTAAAAACTATTATATCGCCTATTTAGAGAAAAACTGGGTAATCGAAAAAGAACAGCGCGAAATTTCATTAGTTATGGAAAATGCGACCGAAAGATATTTGCATCTTTTATCGAAACATCCTGATATTTCAGAGAGAATTCCGCTGTTGCATATTGCTTCACATTTAGGGATTACTCCAACCCAATTAAGTAGAATTAGAAAAGATCTTCAAAAAGATTTGTAAATCAACATATGTAAAGGTTTCTGATAAAAGCTAAAACTACCTTTGTGTTATATTCTCATAATTAATATCCAAATGAAAAATATAAACTTAATCGAAGACAACATAAACAATCTTACCGGTTTATGGAAAACCGTTGGCGCTCCTTTTCTATCTTATCATAAAAATGAAACTCTAGAATATTGTAAAATCGAAAATTCGGGCTGGCCTAATAAATTATGGTTTCGCAGTGATATTTCTAAAAAAGATTTACCAGATATTATAAAAACTATGCAGAATAATTCAGGTTTGGTTTTACCGTATTGGAATATCTTCGGAACAAAATCTTATGAAATTTTAGACGCTTATGGTTTTGAAATTAAGACCGAACAAGTAGCAATGGCGCTAAAATTAGATCCAAAATTCACCCTTGAACATAATCTTACTTTTAAAAGAGTTTCTACAGAACAAGATGCCAAAATTTGGACAGATTTATATCCAAATGCTTTTGGTTACGTGATTAGCAAAGAAATCCTGATTCAAAATCATAATGATGTTCATTTCTATTTGGTTTCTTTAGAAAATCAGCCAATAGGAACTTTTATGCTTTTCCAAACTCAGAATACTATCGGAATTCACGGCGTTGGTGTAATCCCGGAAATGCGCAGAAAAGGTTTCGCCGAAGAAATCATGAAATTTGCGCTTAATCTTTCTATAGATCTAAATGCTAATTATGCTTTACTACAAGCCTCAGTAATGGGAAAGGACATTTATACCAGATTGGGTTTTGAAGATTTGTTTGTGATTAAAAATTATATTTTAAAGGCTTAGTTATGGCACGCGGATGACGCGGGTTAAACGGGTTTTCGCTGATTATTTCTTTTATTTTTCTTCCTTTTTTGTTTTTCACGCATTTCTGTCCTTGCGAGGAACGAAGCAATTTCACTTGTTGGATCAGACAACTGGTTACTTTTAGTAGTGAGATTGCTTCGTTCCTCGCAAGGACGTACTTTGAGATTACTTTATCGCAAAAAAAATCTTTCTTCTATAATCTTTCTTCTATAATCTCCAATCTAAAGTCTAAATTCCAAAATCCCCCAATCTTGTCCAAAATGCCCCTAAAATAGTCGTAAATAAGTATTCTATCAGAAAAATAAGATTAGTAAGTTTGTAATACATTAACTAATAACTATTTAAAAATAACAAAATCATGAAAAAAGCAAAAATCATTTTTTGGATTACTACAATTATTATTTTCTTGTTCGAAGGCGTAATGCCGGCATTATTTTCACAAAGTCAGGAGGCAAAAGAAGGAATCAGACATTTAGGATACCCTGAATATTTTGGAAATGCCTTGGTTGTTTTTAAAATTCTTGGAGTTTTAGTCTTGGTGATTCCATCAATTCCAAAAAACGTAAAAGAATGGGCTTACGCCGGATTTGGTTTCGATTTTATATTTGCATCAATCAGCCATTTTGCAATTGACGGAGTTAATTTTCAATCGTTTTTTCCACTAATATTTTTAGTGATTCTGGCGATTTCCTATATATATTATCATAAAATTGAGCGATATAAAAATATCGCCCTATAAACTTTCACAGTGATGATAGAAGTTTTTAAAACAAATGTTCAGGAAGTGGAACAATCTAAAATGATTGTGGGGAAACTTCTTGAGCATTTCCCTAATAGCGTGATCAATTTTGATCTGGAAGATTGCGATAAAATTCTACGAATTAATGCTTCTTCTTTTTCAAATCAAAAAATAATAGAACTTCTTGACTCTTACGGTTATCATTGCGAAGTACTTTTATAATCTTTCTCAAAGAACACAAATAATTGATTATCAAAATTTTAAATATTTTATTGTATTTTTGAAATACTATCAATCTCAAATTTTACAAAATGAATTTACCGGCTAATCATCAAACTATAATGCCCTATTTAATTCTAAATGGAGCTTCAAAATTTATTGAATTTACCCAGAGAGTCTTCGATTCAGAAAAGACAAGTACAGAAGTTTTACGCGAAGACGGCACCATTATGCATGCCGAAATTATCATTAACGGAAGTACTATTATGGTTACTGATCAAACTAAAGACTGGAGTGAACAGACCTCTAACTTATTTGTTTATGTTCCTAATGCAGACAAAACCTATCAAAAAGCATTAGATAATGGGGCCATAAGTTTAATGGGGTTAAGTACTCAGGATTATGGAAGAACATGCGGGGTAACAGATCCTTGTGGAAATGTTTGGTGGATAACATCTGTTGTCGAATAACAAATCTAATTTCTAAATCAAAAAAATGAAAGAAGCAATTCAAAAAGATATAATTGAAACATTTAAAAATCTAAATGCGATACTCTTTTTATTTTCGCAGGAAGAATTTAATATTATTCCGGGCAATGATTGTTGGAGCGCCGGACAAACTGCCCAGCATCTTATTCTTGCCTGCTCTGGTTATCCCAAATTATTCTCGGGAAGAACTCAAGAAACTGATAGAAAATACGATGAAAAAGTCAAAGATATTAAGGCATTATTTTTGAATTTTGATATTAAAATGGATTCCCCTGATTTCTTAAAACCTGCTGCCATTGATTATAATAAAGATTCTTTAAGTTCGACTTTCCATCATATAGAATCTGATTTGTTACATGCAGCAGAAACTATGGATTTAACCCTAACTTGTCTTGATTTTGAATTGCCTGGGTTTGGTAAATTTACTATCTTCGAATGGATTAGTTTTGCTCTTATTCATATTCAAAGACATACTAAACAATTAAACAATATTTTTAAACAGGTAGCCAAATCATAAAACATATATATGACATCAAAATCAGGAACTATATTTTTATCGGGTTTAATTGCTGGAACATTGGATATTCTTGCTGCATTTTTTTTCTATGCCCTGTTATTTCAAAAAACAACACCAATAAAAATTCTGCAATCTATTGCAAGCGGAATCTTTAAAAAAGAAGCCTACAGTGGCGGTGCACAAATGGCCTTATACGGATTGTTATTGCACTACTTTATAGCTTTTATTTTTGCCGCATTCTATTTTACAATTTATCCATACTTCTCCTCCTTAAAAAAGAATACCTTATTATCAGGAATCTTTTACGGCATTTTTGTCTGGATTGCTATGAATCTGGTTGTCTTGCCCGTTGTGTTTCCGGTATTGCCTGAAAAACATTTAGATTTTCCTTTAATACTATCGATCTTAATTCTGATTTTCTGTATCGGAATTCCGATTGCTTTTATAACCAGAAAACATTATTCTTTGCAGAAATAGTATTTTCAGGTTTCGGCCTCTGTCAAGAGTTTAAAACTTGAAACAAAGAAAACATGAAACCAAAAAGCGAAACCATGATATTTGGTTTCGCTTTTTTTTTACCTGATTAAAACTTATTGCTAAACTTTTGTTCTTCCTCTTACTAATGAAATAACAAATAATACCAAAAATATAAAGAATAAAACTTTTGCAA
Organism: Flavobacterium sp. JAS; assembly: GCF_020991455.1. Taxonomy (GTDB): domain Bacteria; phylum Bacteroidota; class Bacteroidia; order Flavobacteriales; family Flavobacteriaceae; genus Flavobacterium. The sequence continues at coordinate 421,056 of NZ_JAJMOX010000002.1, read as the reverse complement.
TACTAGCGGCTCCGGCAGCAATTCCGCCAAAACCAAAAATTCCGGCTACTATAGCCAAAATTATAAATGTGACTGTCCAACGTAACATGATATTGAATTTTAAATTTATAATAAAGACTTCCTTAAAGCCTAATTTGTTTGTTACTCAAAGTTCCTTTATCCTTATCACAATTTTTAACTCAAAACGTTAAATTTTTATCGCAATAAACTATAAATCAAATTTTTAAACTAATTTTATAATTCCCTCTTTTTGTTTCAAAATTTCCATATAAATCCTTTTGAGTTAACTTTTTGATCGATTGGATTAATCGTCATTTGATTGATAAAGTAATTTTAGATAAAAAATTTAAAGCCTATCAAAACCTATTATAAGCCAGCTAAATATATAATGAAAACTATGATTATATGAGATCAGCTATTTTTAAGAATCTTTTAAAAAATTTATTACGGTACCGCCGATAAAAAAATTGTGGTGGTTTTATTGAACTTTAACTAAACGAACTAAAACAGTACCCCATGAAAATGATATCAAATAAATCAAAAATAGTTTTTCTATCTACATTTCCACCAACTCAATGTGGTATAGCAACTTATACTCAAGATACAGTTAAAGGAATTACTGATGTTTATGGTAAATCAATTACTTGCGAAATTTGCGAATTGGTTAATAAACCTAAAGAAAAACCAACACAAGCCTATACTTTAAATACTACAAATAAAGAGGAATATGCTCGTGTTGCTGAACAAATCAATAAAGATATTGCTGTAAAATTAGTTCACATTCAACACGAATTTGGCTTATTTGAAGGAAATTATGGAGACTATTTATTAGGGTTTTTAAATGCAATAAAAAAACCTGTGACCTTTACTTTTCACAGCGTTATTCCCAATCCTAATAATGAATTAAGAACTTTTGTAAAATTGCTTTTATCCTACAGCAACTCGGTTTTTGTAATGACCAATCAGTCAAAAGAAATTCTCACAAACGATTATGGAATTCAGGAATCTATTATTACCTGTGTTCCGCACGGTACCCATATTGTTATTTATGAGACACCGGCGCAGGCCAAAGAAAAATTTGGTTTTCAGGATCGTCTTGTACTTTCAACTTTTGGACTTTTGGGTGAAGGTAAAAATATCGAAACCGGCTTACAGGCACTATCCAAAATCATCAAAAAAGAACCGACTGTTTTGTATTTAATTATCGGAAAAACACATCCAAATCTTATCGTTGACGGTGTTGATGCTTATCGTGACAAATTAGAAACTATGGTTAAAGATTTGAATCTAAAAGACAACGTTCAATTTATAAACCAATATCTTGATACCAATGAACTTCTGGATTATTTAAAAGCAACTGATATTTATTTATTTACCTCTAAAGATCCAAATCAGGCTGTAAGCGGCACATTTTCGTATGCAATGAGCTGTGCTTGTCCAATGGTAGCTTCAAAAATTCCGCATACTCGGGAAGTTTTAACTTCAGATTGCGGCTTTCTGGTTGATATTGGAAACGCAGATCAATTTGCCAAAGCTACACTTAAATTAATCTCTGATGAGAATTTAAGACACGAAATGGGAATCAATGCCTTTAGAAAAACCAGAGCTTCATCTTGGGAAAACGTAGCCATTATTCATATCAATACATATAAAAATCTTATTGAAAAACCCGCAGAAATTAAATTCAGCTATCCTGCAATTCAATTAAAACATATCAAAAAACTAACAACTGATTTGGGTATTATTCAATTCAGCAAAATCTCAGTTCCTGATCTTGCGTCCGGTTATACATTAGACGATAATGCCAGAGCATTGATTGCTTTTTGCATGCATTATAAACTAACGCAGGACAAAGATGATCTTCCATATATTTTAATTTATTTGGATTTTATTGAGCGATGTCAAAAACCAAAAGGCAATTTTATCAATTATGTCGATCAGGAAAATCGTGAACATATAGAGCAAAATGCCGAAGTAAATCTCGAAGATTCAAACGCAAGAGCAATTTGGGCTTTAGGAACCGTAATCTCAAATGCAGCTATTCTTCCGGACACAATTTCAAAAAAAGCTACAAAATGTTTATTAAACTCCTTAAAATGGGCCGAAAACATTCAATCGCCACGTTCTATTGGGTTTGCAACAAAAGGTTTGTATCTCTATCATTCGGCCGTACCCAATTTGTATGTAGCGGCAATTATCAATAAACTCAATGCTAAACTGCTTGCAAATTATGAAGCTCATGCTTCTGAAAACTGGAAATGGTTTGAAAATTACCTAACCTACGCAAACGGTATTTTGCCCGAATCAATGTTGTATGCCTATTTAGTGACTAACAAACCTGTTTATAAAAAAGTAGCTTTAGATTCATTGGATTTCTTAATGTCGAAAATGTTCATCGATAAAGATTTCAAAGTCATCTCAAATAATGGCTGGTATCATAAAGACTCAGAACCGCATCAATTTGGAGAACAGCCAATCGATGTTTCTTATACCATTCAAACCTTAAATTCATTCTATAATGCTTTTCATACTCCGGAATATAAAAACAAAATGAAGATTGCCTTTAACTGGTTTTTAGGAAAAAATCATTTGAATCAGATCATGTATAATCCGGTAAGTGGCGGAGGTTATGACGGACTTGAAAAAGAAAATGTAAACTTAAATCAAGGTGCCGAATCTACAATATGTTACTTAACGGCCCGATTATTAATGGAAAACTTCAAACTATCAGAATCTAAAGTGATTCCGTTACTAAAAAACAGAAGTGGTGTTGCCATAAATTCATAAAGAATCAAACGATAATAGACTGACCAAAATACTATTAAACCCAGAAAATCCCTTTTAACGAAGGGATTTTTTGTTTTTATCCTTTCCGATCAATTTCCGTAAACAGAAATCACAAAAAAACAAAATCAGTCCAAACCTGTTTAAATCTGCCTCATCCGTGTGTCATCTTACCAAATCTTGTTTTTTTAACATTTTTCGCCAAACGTTACAATATCCTGATTATTGTGTACTTACTATGTTAATTATATAAACTTCAAAAAAAGTTGTGTAAGATTTTTTCCGTACTTCCTGAGTACATTTATACTTAACAATCAGAAGAAATAATACTTAGTAAACAACTGGTTTTCAAGGAATAGATTTAACTTAAAATATAGTATTTTGATTCTCACTCTAAAAAATACATTCACAGAAATTGGAAATGCAACCTTGTTTGCAAAGCAGTTTTTTAAGGAAGTTTTTATACCTCCTTACGAGGCAAAAGAGTTCTTGAAACAATGTTATGTGATAGGTTATAAATCGCTCCCACTTGTGGCTATAACCGGTTTTATTATGGGTTTGGTATTGACGTTGCAATCACGACCAACTTTAGTCAAATTTGGGGCTGAATCGTGGCTGCCTGGAATGGTGGCACTTTCTTTAATTAGAGAAATTGCACCGGTAATTACAGCTTTGATTTGTGCGGGAAAAATTTCGTCCGGAATTGGCGCCGAATTAGGTTCGATGAAAGTAACTGAGCAAATTGATGCCATGGAAGTCTCGGCTATAAATCCCTATAACTATTTAGTTGTAACACGCATTTTAGCCTGTACTTTAATGGTTCCTCTTTTAGTATTTTTTGCTGATGCCGTTGGAATAATTGGCGGATATGTTGGTATTAATATTCATGGTGATATAAACTTTTATCGTTATCTGACCCAGATCCTGCAAAAATTAGAATTTCTGGATCTGATTCCCGCTACCATTAAAACATTCTTCTTTGGTTTTTTTATTGGAATGATTGGATGTTATAAAGGTTTTAATGCCTCAAACGGAACCGAAAGCGTGGGTAAAGCAGCAAACTCTGCAGTTGTAACAGCATCTTTAGCCATTTTTATTCTGGATATGGTCGCTGTTCAAATAACCGATTTATTCTTCTAAGATGATTAAAGAAAAAGAAAATATAGAACTTAAAACAAAAGAGAAAAGCAAAACTGCGATCATTGAGATTAAAGATTTGCACAAAACTTTTGGTGCTGATAATGAAGTTTTAAAAGGCGTAAACCTTACCGTAAATAAAGGAGAAGATTTAGTGATTTTAGGACGTTCCGGATCAGGAAAATCTGTAGCGATAAAATGTATTGTGGGTCTGATCGAACCGGACAAAGGCGAGATAAAAGTTTTTGGCGAAAATATATTGAATCTAAAAAAATCTGAACTGAATCAAATCAGAGTCCGAATTGGATTTTTGTTCCAAAGTGGCGCTTTGTACGATTCAATGTCGGTGAGAGAAAATTTGGCATTTACCTTAAAGAAACACAAACGAGATTTGACACCTGGAGAAGTCGAAAATGAAATAATTGAAGCCTTGGATAATGTGGGATTGAGCGACGCAATTGACAAAATGCCCTCTGAACTCTCGGGCGGAATGAAAAAAAGAATTGGCTTAGCCAGAACTTTAATACTTAAACCCGAAATCATTCTCTACGATGAACCAACCACAGGATTAGACACAATAACCTCTCGGGAAATAAGCGAATTGATTCTCGATATCAAACACAAACGCAAAACAACTTCGATCATTATCACCCATGATATGGCCTGCGCCAAATTAACTGCCGATCGAATAATGGTTTTGAAAGATGGCGTAATACACGCCGAAGGAACCTATCAAGAACTGGAAAAAGACGAAGACCAATGGGTACGCTCATTTTTTAAATAAAGCAAAATAAATATTAGAAATCATGGAGAAGCAATCTGGATATACTTGGAAATTAGGAATGTTTGTATCAGTAGGTTTACTGCTTTTCATTACGGCATTTTACTTCATCGGAAAGCAAAAAAATCTATTTGGGTCAACCTTTCACATCTCGTCACGATTTAAAACCGTTAGTGGTTTAGAAGTGGGCAATAAAGTTCGTTTTTCAGGAATTAATGTCGGAACGATCGAAGAAATCAGGTTAATAAACGATTCATCGGTTGTGGTTTCGATGGTATTGAAAGATGAAGTTCGCGAATTTATTAAAACAGATGCACGCGCCAGCATTGGTTCTGACGGATTAATGGGTGACAAAGTTTTGACTATTTCTCCCGGCGTAAAATCCCAAAAAATCATCCAAGATAATGGAGCCATCGCTTCTGCTGACGGAATTGAAATGCAAGATCTTATGAAAAGCATCAAAAAAAGCGTCGACAATGTAGGGGTAATTTCTCAAGAGCTGGCCATTTTTAGTCATTCTATGAATAACGGAAACGGGGCTTTAGCAAGATTGGTTCGTGATGATAAAATGGCAAACAGCGTTACGAACACGTTATCAAATCTAGAAAGCGGAACCAAAGGTTTTAGTGATAATATGCAAGCCGCCAAAAGTAACTTTTTGTTTAGAGGATACTTCAAGAAAAAAGAGAAAGAAAAGGAAAGAAAAAAAGAAGAACAGCAAAAAGCTAAAGAAGAGAAAAAGGAAGAGAAAGACGCAAAAGCTAAGGAAAACAAAGCCAAAGAAGACGATAAAAAACAGGAAAAACAAAAAGAAGAAGACGCAGAAAAAGCTAAATCGTGAAATGCAATTAGTGAAATGTGAATTGTAAGATGTAAAATATTACTCAATACATGGTGGTTACGCTATGTGCTTTATAATTGAGTGAAACGCCTTTATCCCTTTACATAACTATGATTCTATTTGTTAAAATAATATATCTATATAAATAAATTACTACAAAAATTAAAAAGATTTCTATATGCCAGTATCTTATAAAAATATAGCCCTTAGAACTCTAAAAATAACCGCAATCACAGTGGCGAGTATCTTACTATTACTATTTTTGATTCCATTGTTATTTCCAGGAACTGTTGCGTCTGAAGTAAAGAAAATTGCCAATGAAAGATTAGATACCAAAATGGACTTTTCGAAATCGAGATTATCATTTTTTACACATTTTCCTTCACTAACAGTTTCGCTTGACAATTTATCCCTTACAGGTTCGGCACCATTTCGAAATGATACTTTGCTAAAAGCAGAACAAGTTGCTTTTGGAATTAATCTTAAAAGGCTAATTTTTGACAACGAAGTAAAGATTAATAAACTATATGTTTCTAAAGCTTTAATCAATATAATGGTCAGTCAAAAGGGAGAAGCCAATTACAATATTTATGTTGCTCCCGAAGATCGCGATAAAAAACCAAACGATCCAAATCAACCTGACCAAGGAACTGCAATTCGGTTAGAGCGAATAGACTTAGAAGATTGTCATGTAAAATACAACGATCGATCCGCTAAAATTCTTATCGATGCAAAAGGCTTTAATTATGTCGGAAGAGGAAATCTAAGCGAAGATATTTTTGACTTAAATACAGATGCCCGAATCGATAATGTCGATTTTTATTATAATAGAACGGCATATCTTAGAAAAAAAGAAGTTCGTGCTGATTTGATTACCCGAATTAATACACATGCGCTTTCGTTTATTCTTCAAAAAAATGAGTTGAGAATCAATAAACTTCCGCTAAAATTTACGGGTTTACTTACCATTTTAAGAGACGGATATAAAATAAATATCAAAGCAGCATCTGAAAATACAACCGTAAAAGATTTATTATCAGTAATGCCTCCTGAATATTTAACGTGGATGGATGAAACTGAAATCTCCGGAAATAGTGATTTGCTTTTTACTTTTAAAGGCGATTATAATGTCGCCAAAAATCAAAAACCGGATTTGGCTTTTAATCTGAAAATTGATAAAGGTGCCATAAATTATCAAAATGCTCCTGCTCCATTAACAGGTTTTCAGATGAATCTCAATGCAATTTTACCTTCGCTTGACGTCGAAAAACTTTTAATTAATCTTAAAACTTTTAAATTTAAAGTAGGCGAAAAAGATTATTTTATCGCTTATTTACATAGTAAAGGTTTTAACGAAATGACGGTCGATGCCAGTGTAAAAGGTGCATTAGATCTTGCAACAGTTGACGCTGCATTAGGTTTGAGTACTATTGAATTAAAAGGAATCCTGAAAATAAATATTCAGGCAAGAGGTGTTTTTAGTACTTCAAAAAAACTTTTTCCTAAAACGATTGGCGGAATTGCACTGCATAACGGCTGGTTAAAAACGGACTCATATCCTAACCCAATTACCGATATTACTTTTGTTGCCAATGTGTTAAACAAAGCCGGAACATTTAAGGATTTGATTGTTGCCGTTGCTCCTGCTTCTTTTGTTTTTGAAGGAAATCCGATGTATGTAAACGCCACTTTATCAGATTTTAGTGATTTGGCTTACAATGCAAAAATAAAAGGCGAATTGAATATTGGTCGTATTTATCAGGTTTTCTCCAAAAAAGGACTTGATGTGACCGGTTATGCAAAAGCAGATCTTTCCCTTAAGGGAAAACAAAATTATGCCACAAAAGGACAATACGATAAACTCGATAATAAAGGCACAATTGTATTAAAAAACATCAAAGCAACCTCAGAACTTTTTCCCAAATCCTTCTTTATCAAACAAGGAAATTTCCGTTTTCAGAATGAGAAAATGTGGTTTGAAAAATTTGATGCTTCTTATGGAAAATCTGATTTTGCCATAAACGGATATTTACTAAATACTATTAATTATTTCCTGGAATCACACGGAACTTTGAGTGGAAATTTCAACATGAAATCTAAACTGATAAATGTTGATGAATTTATGGCCCTTAAAAAAGGCGAAAATACCAATCGAAATCTGGAAGTAGAATACGCCAAAGAAGATCATCCAAAAATGAGCGGTGTTGTCATTGTGCCCAAAAACTTAAATGTAGCACTAACCGCAAATGCAGACAAAGTTGAATATAACGGATTAGTTTTAAACAATCTTAATGGTAAAGTTGGCATTACAAAAGAAGGTTTTTATTTAGAAAATGCCACTTTTAATATCATCGATTGTCTCTTAGGAATCAATGCTTCTTATAAAGATGAATCGCCAACATCCGCACATTTTGATGCTCATTTTACAGCCAAAGACTTCAGCGTTCAAAGAGCTTACAAAGAAATTCCTATGTTTCATAATATGGTAACTGTCGCTGAAAAAGCACAGGGAATTATTTCTGTAGATTATAAAGTCAAAGGTGATTTAAACGGAAATATGGGACCAATTTATGAATCTCTTGAAGGTGGGGGAACATTAAACCTTCGTGATGTAAAAGTTAAAGGATTAAAATTATTTGACGGAATTAGTTCCAAAACCGGACAAAAAACTCTGGACGATCCTAACCTGAAAGGAATTCAAATAAATTCAACTATCGATAATAATTTAATTCATATAGAACCTTTCACCTTTAGTGTCGCTAGTTTCAAGCCAACGATAAAAGGAACAACAAGTTTTGATGGGCTTTTAGATTTACGAATGCGATTAGGATTGCCGCCATTTGGCATTATTGGTTTTCCTATCGTTATTACCGGAACACATGAAGATCCAAAAATTAAAATTTTCAGTAAAACAGGCCAAAAAATTGATGATGCCCTGTATGACGAAAAAAACAATAAAGTTATTCGGGAAGAAAAAGTAAGCAAACAAAAAGTTAAACTCAAATGAAAACTAAAAAAACAAAACAAAGTAGTGCTTTCGAAAGATTTGCTACTAACGTTTCTAAAGCTGCCGGAAGCACTCCTGCTTTTATTGGCGCTTTTTTGATCGTTATAGTCTGGGCAATTTCCGGTCCTTTCTTTGATTACTCCGAAACCTGGCAATTGGTTATTAATACAGGAACTACAATTATTACTTTTTTGATGGTTTTTTTGATTCAGAAAGCACAAAACAAAGATTCTCTTGCTATTCAACTAAAGCTAAATGAATTAGTTGCCTCAAACGAGTATTCTAGTAATAGCCTGGTCGATATTGAAAGTATGACTGAGGAAGAAATGATTATCGTTCAGAAGTATTATCACAGACTGAGTGAACTTGCCAAAAAAGACGAAAGTATCAGAAATTCGCATTCTATCGCTGAAGCACATGAACAACATGAGCGTAAGGACAAAAACAGAACTAAATCACGTACCAGAAATATCACTAAAAAATGAAACTACGCTCTACCGAAACTTTCTGGCCTTTAAAAAACGCCATGTTAAATAGTTATCCGTCAATTGACAAAGATATTGATACGGAGATTTTAATCATTGGCGGAGGAATAACGGGAGCTTTAATTGCCTATAAATTAATTAACGAAGGAAAAAAGATAGTGCTTGTTGATCGTCGTGACATTTGTAACGGAAGTACTGCTGCAAGTACAGCTTTGCTTCAATATGAAATTGATGTCGCACTGCATAAACTCATTGAATTAAGAGGGAAAGGTTGTGCTGTTGACAGTTATAAAAATGGAAAAAAAGCCATTTTTGATTTAAGAAATATAATTGATACCATAAAAAGTGATTGCCAATTTGAATTCAAAAAAAGTATCTACTTTACTTCGCTTAAAAAAGACATTTCGTTCCTGAAACACGAATTTGAAGCGCGCCAGCAATCCGAATTTGACGTGACCTGGTTAAGCCGATTTAATTTGAAAGAAATGGGATTAAATGCTCTGGCTGCAATTGAATCAAAAACGGCCGCAGTAATGGATCCGTATAAACTCGCACACGATTTATTGCACTTCTGCCACCAAAACGGAATGCAGATTTTTGACCGAACCAATATTATTGGCATTGAACATCAAAAAGAAAAATGTGTTGCTCGTACCGAAAACAAATTTACCATTACAACAGATCACATCATACATTGCAGCGGTTACGAAAGCACCGAAACACTCACTGAAAAAGTAGTAGATCTAAAAAGCACTTACGTAATTACCTCCGAGAGTCTGCCTGATTTACCAACGGCTTTTAAAAATGCTATATTTTGGAATACCTCAAACCCTTATCTGTATTTTAGGGCAACGGCCGACAACCGCATTATCATTGGCGGGGGTGATGAAGAATTTAAAGATGCCAATAAACGCGATAAATTATTGCCTAAAAAAGAGCAGTATTTGCTAAAACAATTTAAAAGAAAATTTCCACTTATCAATTTCAAGATAGATTATTCCTGGGCGGGAACTTTTGGAGAAACAAAAGATGGTTTACCTTATTTTGGAAAACCGGATCCAAGAAAAAATGAACATTACGTTCTGGGTTTTGGAGGAAATGGAATCACCTTTAGTGTTTTAGGAATGAATTCTATTCTTGATTCTATAGACGATAAAAAAAATCAGGATTTGGAGTATTATAGGTTTGGGAGATGATTCTTTTTTGAGGTTCTAAGTTACTAAGTTTTTTTCTTAGCGCCTTAGCAACTTAGAACCTTAGCAGCTTAATTCAAAACCAACTCCATCTGAATATTACAACGTTTATAAGGTGTTGCCAGGCCATAAACTTTCTGGAAGCCCAGTTTATAATATAAATTAATTGCCGGTTTTAAGATTGTATTACTTTCCAGATATATTTTTTTTGCTCCTTCTTCTCTGGCACCGTTTACAATTGCCTGACCAAGTAAGAAGCCAATGTTTTTGCCTTGTGCTTTTGGTGAAACAGCCATTTTTGCCATTTCAAAATCATAATCTGAATCCTTGGTTTTTATCAATGCACAAACACCAACAGGTTCGTTACGATACAAAGCCACATAAATTTTGCCGCCTTTATTCAGGATATATTCCTGCGGATTATCCAAAGCTTTATAGTCAGCCTCTTCCATTTCGAAATAAGTCGAAATCCATTCAACATTTAATTCCCTGAAAGCTTCCTGATACTTAGGTTCAAATGGTACGATTTTCACATCCTGGCTTTCACGTAACTTTTTTTGTTCGTTTACTCGTTTAAACAAACTTTTCTGATTCAGTAAAAATTCCCATTCCTCAAGTGCAGCCCAAAGGTTATGACTTGATTCGGCAATTAAACCATCAACGGCAGCTTCGACATCTTTGAGTTGGAGTTTTAATTCTTTCGAAAATTCCCTTCCCTGTTTAGTCAGATCAACAATATTCCTACGTTTATCATTGCTTTTTAAATTCTCTTCGACCAAACCAGCAACAATCATTTCCTGAATAATTTTGCTCACTGATGGCTGCGAATGTCCTATTTCGTTAGCAATTTCTGTAATGGTTATTTCCCTTTCTTCTATAAGTGTATAAAAAACCGGAAACCATTTTGGCATAAAATTCATACCATACGATTCATATATTTTAGCAGCATCATCGGTTATCATTGCTGTCATTAAACGTAATCGGCTTCCTAAAGCCACCTTACCTACTTTGTCAAAAAATTCCATATATAATTAATTACATAATCAGTTATGCAAATATAGTTATTTTTTAGAAACTAAGGTTCTAAGTCACTAAGAATCTAAGTTTTTTTTTGAAACTGTTTAATTATCTTATGTACTGGGGACTTTGTTAAAAAATATTTACATCAAAAAAACTTAGCAACTCAGAACCTCAGCAACTCAGAGACTTAACTAAGCCGTAATAGTAAGCGGATTCAGATTGAATTTATATTCTTTTGGACTGCAATTGAATTTTTGCTTGAAGATTTTAGAGAAATAACTTCTGCTTGTGAAGCCAATGCAATACACAATTTCGGAAATATTCAGGTCTGAGGTTCTGATGAGAATTTCGGCTTTAAGAACCCGCATGTGCGTGATGTAATCGTTTACAGTTCTGTTGTGAATCATTTTAAAACCTTCTTGTAGTTTATTTGGAGATAATCCAGCCATTTTGCTCAACGATTTAATCGTAAAGGTTTCCTCGGGATTGGCTTTTATGGTTTCTGAAAGTTCTTTGATTTCTTCCATTTCTTTTTGAGACAAACCATTTGTATCTTTTGATAAAGCGCCTAAATCGTCTATATATTGCTGAATCTCCATTGCCAGAATGATTCTTAAAATTCCTTCTTTTAGTAAATTTCTAACAATTCCGGTTTGTGTGATAGCGTTTAATTGTTCAATTTTTTCGGCAATTTTTAAATTGTACGTCCCGATATAAAAGAAATCCCTGGCAGTGTGATTCCCAAAAAAAATATCTTTGACTTTTTGATTCAAAGAATTCATTTTATTTTGTTCCCCAACCCGAGTTCCAACAATGATTAAAGTAAATCTTGTTTTTTTTTCCTTTTCAAAAAACAAAACATTATCCTGATTTTGTTTCGAAGTTACAATCGCAGTTTGAAAAGTTTTAAATTTTCTCTCATCGCCCATAAATCCAAAACTATGCGAGAGATTTCCCTCTGAACAATAAGCAAAATAAACCGGCGAAGATTTAATCTTTAAAAAATCTATGCAAACATTCTTCAAAAAGATCATATCAAATTGCATATATGAAATAGTGTCATTGAAAGAAGCGCCTATAATTGTTCCTTTTGCAAAATGACTGTCCACTTCAATCCTATATTCCTCTAAATCATAAGTCATATTTCCGTCAAAGCTGTTATTTAATTCTTCAAATATATTTTGAATTTTCTCTGTATGTATAGTAACTATTTTCATTTTGTCTATATTTAAAATTCTATAATCGCTCATGATGTTTTTTGCTCAGGAAGTAGTATTCTTGTATTCAAAAATCATATTTCAAAGTTCGATCTTACCTACCTTAAAAATGTTATATAATTCTCTGCTTTTGTTTTATAATTACCTATAAATGATTACTTTAACTCAAACAAAATATTTTTTAACTCAAAAACATGAAAAGTTTCTCTTTCCAGCCTATAACTAATAATGATGCTAAGATTTTAATTCTAGGTACAATGCCTGGAACAAAATCATTAGAAATAAATCAGTATTACGGACACAATCAAAATAATTTCTGGAAATTTATGTTTACAATTCTGCAAGAAGATTTCTCGAGAGATTATGAAATGAGAAAAGCACTTTTGCAGAAAAACAATATCGCCTTGTGGGATGTTCTTCAATATTGTGAACGAGTTGGAAGCCTTGACAGCGCAATCAAGAACGAAATCGCAAATGATTTCGAAACGTTTTTAAAGCAACATTCTAACATAAAAGCCATTATATTCAACGGACAAAAAGCCGCGGCTTTCTTCAAAAAGTATGTGTCTTTAGAAAAATCATATCAGCTTATCACCCTGCCTTCTACAAGTCCGGCAAACGCCAGTATAACATTTGAGTCTAAACTAGACCAATGGAAGATTATTTCCTCACTTTAAAATAGCCAATAAATCATAGTTGAAATCATATAACATTTCTGACTTAAAATATAACACCAAACTTCCTCTTCTAAAATAATTTTACCCTAACAAAACAAAAGCCAGTTAAGAATGAATTTAGGAGAAAAATGAGGCTTTCAAAATACGGATATTACTAAGAAAACTGTAAAAAGTTTAATTATAGAGGAAACATTGGTTATGTTAGTTTATTTTTGAGGAAAGCTATTCTATTTTAGGGTAGCTTTGTTTTTTTAAGTATAAACCAAAAACATAGTAATTATGAAAATTCAAACCTATTACAATCATATACGGTTTTACACCCCACATCATTTTGTCTATTATCCAGCTCTGGCCTTGTTTTTAATTGCCAGTATTTATTTTGCAATTACAACAAACGACAGTCTTATTTGGTCGTTTATTAGTGTTGGTTTTGCGTTTTTATTCTGCTTGGCCTATATGCTGCGCCAACATTATGCACTCACTTTGCAAAACCGAATTATCAAATTAGAAATCCGTTATCGCTACTTCACCTTAACCGGAAAACGATTTGAAGAAATCGAATATAAATTCACTGACGACCAAATATTTGCCTTTAGATTTGCCCCCGACAATGAGTTTTTACCACTTCTGGAAGATGCGCTCAAAAACAACCTCTCAGGTGACTCCATAAAAAAAGCAATCATACACTGGAAAGCAGATTATAACAGAGTTTAGATTTTTTAGATTCTAAGATTCTGAGTTGCTAAGGTTCTAAGTTTCATTTCCCTAAAGGTGCTCTGCTGTGCGTCTAAACTGCCATTTAATCTTTTTCAAGACGCAAAACTCTTTAAACCTATGCCCCTTTATAACAATAATTTGGGCATGCCACCAATTAGAGACACTGCTGTGCATCATTATGTTAAAAAACATTAAACTTTTGTCCCTTTGTACCTCTGACCCTACGTACCTCTATGCTTTAAAAAACACATACTACACTGACTGTCAGATGAATTATTAAAATAATAAAATCAAAAAAATAAAATGAATGATTTTTTTTGTTAACTTTAAGTGTTAAAATTAACTACCAAAATTTAATAATAAATCTCATGAAAAAATTATTTTCTTTATTGATTATTTTCCTTTTTTGGTTTTCAGCTCATGCACAAAATACTGGTGAAATCTCTGCAGAGACCACTTTGCCTGTTTTACAAAACAGTAATTCAGATGAATTCCAGAACTCTGACCCTGAAGATTTGCCTTGGCACGGTAGACGTTTTAAAGTAACTGCGGGAGCCTTTTTTCCTGTTAATAATACACAAATTCAGGTTGGAACCAATAACGGAAATCGCGGAACAGAAATAGATCTCGAAGATGATTTAGGTTTCTCAAAATCAAGTTCTTCTTTTATGGGAACATTTGAATGGCGTATTTCCAGAAGATCCAGATTAGGTTTTGAATTCTTTGCTTTGAACAGAAGTTCTACTAAAACTCTTGAAAGACAAATTGATTTTGGTGAGCATACTTATAATATCAATACAAGAGTAACTGCTCTTTTTGATGTTCAGATTGCAAGAATTGCATACGGTTATGCTTTTTTGTCTAAGCCAAAATACGAAGCCGGTTTATTAATTGGTGCGCACGTACTTTTTGCTGATTTAGGTATGAGAGTAGACGCCAATCAGGCTGTTTTAGAATATAACGATAGTTTCAATTTCACTGCTCCGCTACCAGATATTGGAATTTGGGGAGAATTTGTTTTAGCAAAACGTTTTGGCTTGTATGTAAATGCAAATTATCTGGCAGTACAAATTGACAACATCGATGGCCGAATAGTAAGTTATAATTTAGCTCTTTCTTATAATGTCCATAAAAACTTCAGCTTAACAGCAGGCTATACTGGTCTAAACTTTAAAGTAGACACCGTCAGAGAAAGATTAAACGGATACCTGAAATGGGGCTACAACGGGCCAACTATTACCGCTGTTTATGCTTTTGGTAATCATGTTAAGTTTTATAAACATTAAAAAATAATTAAACCATATAAGTTCCCATAGGAAATCATAAGTTTTTAATTTCCACAATCTTGTCATCCCATGAACTTACATGGCAAAAAACCAAAATAACAAACCCGATACCTTCAAAAAGATATCGGGTTCATTGCTCAAAACCAAACTTAATTCAAAATAAACCTTACTAACTTATTTCTCGATTGGAGAAAATTTTATAGCTGTTCCTCCTCCAGCTGCCAATTTAATATTCAGTATTGTTTTACTATTTACTTTTTGTTTTGAAATTGCAACCGGATAAGGATTTGTTTTATAGTTTGCTCCTGCTCCATCTGCATAAATTTCGGCTTCGTAGTCTTTTGCGGCATCCAGGAAAGATAAACCAACTTTAAGATCTCTGGAATCGCTATTGGTGATAGATCCCAAATACCAGTTTTTGCCGTCCCAGTCTTTACGGGCAATTGTGGTGTATTCTCCAATTTTAGAATCCAGAACTTTGGTATCTGACCAATTGCAAGGCACTTCTTTTACAAACTCAAATTCAGGTTTTCCTTCGTAGTTTTCAGGCAAGTCAGACGCCATTTGCAACGGACTGTAAATGATTACATATAAAGCTAATTGGTTTGCCAAAGTTGTTAAAACTCTCGCTCTTGAAGGCGTTTTATAATCAAAATTGAAATTACCTGGTGTGTAATCAAAGGGTCCAGAAAGCATTCTTGTAAAAGGTAAAGTTGTTAAATGTTCCGGAGTATTTCCGCCATCAACAGACCAAGCGTTGTATTCCTGTCCACGTCCGCCTTCCTGAGACATAAAGTTCGGGTATGTACGCTGTAATCCCGTTCCTTTTATAGGTTCGTGATTGTCGATCATGATATGATATTTCGCAGCCGTTTCCATTACTTTTCTGTAATGACGCGCTCCGTACTGGCTGTCGTGCCATTCTTTTTTGTCTAAATATTTATTTACATAGCCCGTTTTTACGGTATTCACGCCCATTTTGTGATACAGTTTAAAAGCATCTTCCAATTGGCTTTCATAATTTTTTGTGGCACCTGCCGTTTCATGATGTCCTATTAAACGAACATTTTTAATAGCGGCATACTTTGTAATTTCATCCAAATTAAAATCGGGATATGCTTTAGTATAACTAAAGGCAGCTCCATCGGCAGTCCAGTCGCCGTCCCAGCCCTCATTCCAGCCTTCCACCAGAACGCCGTCAAAATTGTTTTTCGCAGCAAAATCAATGTATTCTTTTGTATTCTTAGTTGTCGCCCCATGTTTTGGTCCTTGTCCCCAAGTATATTTCTCTAGGTGCATTCCCCACCAGATTCCAATATATTTTGAAGGTGTAATCCAAGAAAGATCTTCAACTTTTGAAGGATCATTCAAATTCAGCATAATAGTCGAAGTTGCCACTTCTCCCGGAGTTTTACCCACAACAATAGTTCTCCAAGGTGTATTAAAAGGAGTTTGGGCATATACTTTTACACCATCAGCCCAAGGCACCAATTCGCTTTTGTATTGTTTATTATTTGTTTTTAAAAGTGTCATTGAGGCAAAATCAGTCAAATTGGCTTCGTGAATGGCTACATACAACTTCTCTTTTGTTTCAAAAGTTGCAGGTGTGTTTATCGTATCTGTTTTGCTCACTGCTGTTTTGCGATACGTGCTTTCATAATAGCTGTTTTCACGGTGCACGGGAATCCACCAAACGTCATTCTCAGATTTGAAGGTGAATTGCGTAATTTCATTAGTGATTTTCACTTTTCCTAAATGGGACTGTTTTGGAAAAAAGTATCTAAAACCAACTCCATCGTCAAAAACCCTGAAAATAATATCTACTAAACGCTCCTCGCCTTTTGATTCTTTGAGATGAACAATTAACTCGTTGTGGTGATCTCTTACTTTTCTGAATTCTCCCCAAGGTTGTTCCCAAGTTTCGTCTGACGTTTTTTCTTGGGTGGAAACCACTTCAAAACCTTCGGTCATTTTTGGGACTCCCTGAAATTCAAATCCCATTAAAGAAGGTTCTATTACGGATTTTCCACCAGAGGTAAAACGATATTCAGGCTGACCTGAAGCGGTTAATTCGAAAACTAATTCGGTGTTTTTTCCCGGAGAACTTATTTTGTATGTTTTTTTAGTACCAGCCGTGCAAGCGTAAATTAATATTGACGCTAAAGCAATTAGACAGTATCTATATTTTATGTTTTTCATTATTTAATTGTATTAATTACAACTCTTATTTAATTTCATTTATTAACTCTTTTGCTTTTGCGGGCTGCATTGAAACAAAGTAATTAAAAGCCTGATCTAATTTTTTCTGGGCATCGGCACTACCCTTTTTTTCTACTCGCAGGTTGTAAAGTTTACTGATATCGGGAAAAACCGTTTGGGTATTTTTTACACCGGTAAATGTTTTTACTTTTTCGATATAACTGTATCCAAATTCTACTGTTGGTTCGAACATTGTTCCTTCTCCAAAGTCATTCCATGTAATGAGTTGCAGGTAGTTTAAGTTTGCATTTTTAGCCAAAGAAAGTGTTTCATCAAGTGTGGCTCCATTGTTTGGTTCTATTGTCCAGCCAATGGCGGAACCACCACCACCTTCGGCATAAAAATCTTTAAAACCGGGATAAGCACTTCCCATTGCAACAGAAAGTTTTGGTTTTGTATTGGTATAAAAATTGGTCAAATAAGTGCTGTTTTTAAATACCCACGCATATTCGCCCGAAGCATTGTCTCCAGCATCTACAGATTGATCCCAAAGGGTTAAAAAAGTAGGTTTTGTAGTTAAGGTATTAAAAACGTTTGTCCACTCGGCCGGTGTTTGCAATATTATTGGACCAAAATTAAGCAACAATGGTTTTGTGTTTATTTTGATATAATTTTTATCGTCAAAATAATTGTTTTGCATGTACGCCAAGTCGGTTTTTGCGGCAGCGGTTACAGAGATTGCTTTTCCGGCATCAACCACATTTTTTGTAACTCTGTCTTCATAAACAATGGCGTATTCCAGACCAACTTTGCTTAACATTGCAATTAATTGCTCTGTGTTTTCTTTAACCATTCTATAATCATTGACATCATAAGTACCATACCAATCGATCAAAACTCCGTCAATTCCAGAATATTTCATCAATAATAAATGATTTTCAATCACATTTTTATCACCCGAATGGTATGGACCAATTAGTGGATAATAATAGGATGCGATTTCTCTGCGGCCGTTTGCTCCTACTATGTTTGGATTTTTGTTTGCCATTGTCCAGTGATATCCCCATTTTTTATCGGCACTACTTTCATTGGTTTCAAACCAAGGCATATAATGAACGTAAATTTTGGTGCTGTTTGTTTTTTCAATGGCAACAGGTGCAAGTGTTTCTGGTTCTGTAGGTTTATCTGGACCTTTGTCATCGCCGCTGCTGCAACTGGTAACCAAAATGTTCATGATCCCAAAAAACAATAATGTGATATATCTTTTCATATTGAGATAATATTTGTTTTATGATTGTTGTGGTTATTTTTTTTTGCCTTTGATTTTGAAGTCTTTGGCTAAAAAAAATATGAATATGTCAGCCTTCCACGACTAACCAACATGGAAGACTGACATTCCAGAACCTAATTTACAGGATACCCAGGGTTCTGAACCAGGTTTTTGTTTGTTGTCATCACCGTACTGGGAATTGGAAATATTGCTCTGTATTTCTCCGTTGGTCCTTTTTCCCACCATGGATCGAAGAATGTTCCAAAACGAATATTGTCTGTTCTTCTTCTTCCTTCAAAAGTGAATTCCTTAAGCAATTCCTGATCGATAAAGTGAAGATCTATTGTTGCAGGCATTTCTTCTCCGGCACGCGCTGTTACTTGTTGTAAAAATGGTTTTGCTAAATCCGGAGATCCTAAACGAACGTAACATTCGGCTTGCATCATTAAGATTTCGGCATAACGAATTAAAACAAAATCATGATCGCGCTCCCATTGTTCTCCAGCTTTCATTTCGTATTTTCCTAAACGGACTCCTTGATTTTCTTTAGCATCGGCAACACTTGTAACTTCTTCTGTGTAGGTTAATGGCTCTCCATTATCCATTAAAATAACTTGTCCTGTTGCTACACTAATCTGATCGCCTGCAACCATACATTTCTTTCTTTTGTCTGTATCTGCAAAAGCGGAGTAAACTCCCGGTTGTGCACACATTCCGTTTGCGCTCCATGGATAATCATTTCCTGATGCTGAGATTGTCAATTTATGCAAGTAATGACAAGACATTGAGTTCATATAATTACCTACTGTTCCTGCTTTTGAATCGTAAGGAATAGCAAAAATAATCTCTGTTGATTTTTGATTTTCTGTAGCAAAATTGGCAAAGAAATCAGGTGTTAATGTATAACCTGTAATCTTCTGACACATGCTGATACAATCTTGCCAACGTGCTGTTCCAATAAAAGCTTCAGAGTTAAGATACAATCTGGCCAATATAGAATAAGCAACATTTTTTGTCATTTTAGAATACACTACATTTCCGGTTAAATGCGGAATTGCATCTGTCAATTCTTTTTCAACGAAATCATATACTTGTTTTCTAGTTGAATTTGATGGCAGAGAAGTATCTTGAAAATCCGTCACAATTGGTACATTTCCAAATAAATCCAAAAGATTATAATAGTAATAGGCTCTTAATGCTTTTAATTCGGCATAAATCGGAGCTTTCGCCGCAGCTGTCAATGCCGATTTATCAACCTGATAAATAATCGAATTGATTTTAGCGATTCCGGTGTAATTGTAACGCCAAGCCGAAAGAATCAAACGATTGTCCGGTTTCCAGGTATGTTTTTGAGCTTCCTGATATTGCCCGCCATCATACCAGTTTGTACCTCTTGTTGGAATTGTAGCTTCATCTGAAACCGTTTCTTCTAAAAAAAATACGTACTCAGAAGTTGGATAGTTATTGGATATTCCATCGGCAAATCCTCTTAATGAAGAATAGGCTCCACCAACTAATGCATCTACTTCTTTTGGAGTATTTCCAAAATTCCCATCTTCTACCTTATCATATAAATCCTCATTTAAATTGGTACATGATATCGTAAAAAGCATGCTAATGAATAGTGCTGCTGTTATTTTGATTTTCATTTTTTATATTTTTGAGTTAATTCGCTTAATTATTAAACGTGAAATTTAATCCTACAGAAATCGTCGTTGGTCTCGGGTAGTTGTTATACTTATCGATTCCCGGCGCTGCTAAACCTGTTTGATCAGCGCCATCCTGAGCGTTTAAACCAATCTCGGGATCAACTCCTTTGTAACTAGTAATTACAAAAAGATTTTCTCCCATAAGATACACTCTCAATTTCGAAGATTTAGATCTTAATGGCATTGTATAGCCAACTGAAAGTGTCTGAAGTCTAAAGAATGAAGCATCTTCGATCCAGTAATCTGAATATTTTGGAGCTGATGTAATTCCTGTGTTTAAGAAATCATCCGGCACGTTGAAAGTTGGTAATCTGTTAGGATCGTTGAGCATCATGTTTGTAGCGTTTAATGCTTTTTGACCGAACATTCCGTATCCTGAAATACCAAGATCAAAATTTCCGTAAGTAAAATTCATTCCAATACCCATAGTCAAATCCGGTTGAATATTTCCTAAATCTGTTTTATCAGCATCTACCAAAGCACTTTCAGCAACTACAGCTCCCGCTGCATTATAGTACTGAATTTTACCATTTTCATCAAGTCCCGCATTTCTGAATCCCCAGAAAGTTCCAACTGGATACCTTTCGGCAATAATTTGAGAATATTGTCCTGACATACCTGCTAATCCGTGTAATGATCCGCTGTAGATAACATCTGTTTTATACGTTGGATTTGATAATTTTTCGATTTTCTGAACGTTGTGTCCTAATGTTAAATTAGCATTCCAAGAAAATTTATCTCCTTTAATGATATCTGCATTCAAAGTAAGTTCCACTCCTTTATTAGACATCTCTCCAACGTTTGCTAGCATTGTTCCCACTAAATAAGGAGGTTGCGGCACTTCGTAAGTGTATAATAAATCGTCTGTGTTTTTAGAATAATATTCCAATGAGCCTGTAATTCTATTAAATAAACTAAAGTCTATACCAATGTTTAATTGTTTTGTAGATTCCCATTTCAAATCAGGATTTGGGTTTTGTTTTGGAGAATAAGCCAAACTCCAGGTTCCTGTAACCGGATCGTAGTAACTGTCGTTTCCAACTCCTAAAATAGAAAGCGACTTGTACTCACCAATCCCGTCCTGATTACCCGTAACTCCATAACCAACTCTTAGTTTCAAATTGTCTAACCAACCTTTTGTAGAACTCATAAACTCTTCGCTGGAAATTTTCCATGCCGCAGATGCAGATGGGAAAGTTCCCCATTTATTGTTGTCTCCAAAACGGCTTGAACCATCACGTCTTACTGTTGCAGTCAACAAATATTTGCTGTCATAAGAATAATTTGCACGAGCGTAAAACGACACTAAATTTGATTTTCCTTTATAAGAATACACATCTCCCAAACGATAATTGTAACCTGCTCCTAAATTGTTGTAGCTAAAAGCATCTGTAACAAAACCGCTGCGTTGCGCTCCAAAACCTTCATAAATATTCTCTAAATACGAATATCCTGCAAGAGCTCCAATGATGTGTTTGTCAATTACTTTATTGTAATTCACATAAAGTTCACCTTGCGCATTGGCATATTCTGCATATGTTTTTTGAGCATAACCATCTTCAGTTATACCTTCCATAACGGCGTAGCTTGGTTTATAAGTACTTCCTTTTACGGCGTTATGTTCGTATGAAATATTACCTACAGCGGTAAAATCATTCAGGAATTTAATCTCCGTTTTAAAATACCCTAACAATCTGTGTCTTTCATTGTCAACTGTTCTATTGGTTAAAATCTCAACAGGATTCTCGTAGATAGTTCCCGCTACAGATGTAAACTTTCCGTTAGCATCATATACGGGAATTGTTGGATTTAAATTATAAGAGCGTTCAAAAATTCTATAATCCAAAGGATGCCATTTGTCAACATTGGCAAATAAACCCATGTCAAATTTCACGTCTTTGTTATCTCCAAGATATTGGTAAGCACTTACGTTTCCGCTTAATCTTTCCAATCCTGTAGTTTTGATAACTCCTTCATTGTTCAAGTACGAAAGTGAAGTTCTAAAACCGCTATCTGCTTTTCCTGAATTAATACTCAAAGTATGTGATTGCGAAATTGCCGTTTGCTCAATTGCTTTTTGCCAGTTTGTATTTCCGCCATAATCAATTGCATCTTTGTTTCCAGTACTGCGAACATAGCCTCTCCATTGATTTGCTGATAAAAGATCTAAATTGTCTGCCACATACCCAATGCTTGATAAACCGCCGTAAACTACAGAAACACCTTTTGTTCCTGATTTTGTTGTAATGATAATAACTCCATTTGCTCCTCTTGATCCGTAGATGGCTGTCGCCGAAGCATCTTTTAATACGTCTATAGATTTAATATCTGATGGTTGAACCACATTGATATCTACACCTGCAATACCGTCAACAACAATAAGTGGGCTGTTGCTTGCTGTAAGCGAAGTTCCTCCACGCAATCGTATTGTAGAACCCGCAGCAGGATCTCCCGAAGGACGAATTATAGCCAATCCTGCAACTTTTCCCTGTAAAACCTGTTCTGTAGAAGAGATTGTTCCTTTTACTAAATCATCCGCTTTAAGCGAAGAAATAGCACCCGTTAAATCTGATTTCTTTTGAGTTCCATATCCAACAGAAACTACCTGAACCTCTGCAAGCTGATAACCATCGTTTTGTAAACGAACCTCTATGTTTGCTTTTGTAGTTTCAGTAATTTGAACTTTTTGAGTGGTTGATCCAATAAAAGAAACTTCAATAGAACCTCCTAGGGCTATATCCAGCACAAATTTTCCGTCAAAATCTGTAGTAGTGGCATTTCTGGTTCCAGTTTCTAAAACTGAAGCTCCAGGCAATACATTTCCAGTATTGTCATAAACGGTTCCTGACACATGTTTTTTTCCCTGAGCAAACATTCCTGCCGAAAGAAAAAGCATGAAAATCATGAATACCAGCGATTTAGTAGTCCACATTTGCTGTAGGACTATTTTTTTATTTTTACTATTCTTCATTAGAATTGATGTTTTAATTTGATAGTGAATTATTTGTCTAAAGTTTTAAGAGGCATCGTCGTATCCGAAATCGTTTTGTCTTTATTGTCTTTTACCAAAACATGAATCTCAGTTAAATTCGCAATACCATTAAGTTCTGTAACCAAATTGACAAATCCCTTTATCTCAGCCGTTCCACCTGTAAATTCTCCGGTAATTATTTTACTTCCGGCAGTAATGGTGTAGATTAATTTGTTTACACCAGATTCATTATTTTTTCTTGACATACCCAGAAAATCTTTCTGACTGATTTGTAATGGAAAAAATCCAAAAACCGGTGGCGGTGGTGGTACATAAGCTCCTGCGTATAAAACCTGATCCGGAATTGTTCCTGCCCAATCGTCTTTTACCATCAGAAAAACTAAATTTTTCATCTCGTAACCATCCGGCGCATTGTAATATGTTTTTGGAACCAAATCCATTTTATAAAAACCGTTTCCTAGATCTTTCAGTTTTGTTTTTTCAACAATATCCGGTAACCATGATTGGTATTCTTGTTTAAGATCCCAGTCGTTCAATCCGCTATGCATGTGTACACTTGTTGCCCCTGCAAATCCCGGAGCCAGATTAGCATTAAACAAAATACTTACTCCTTTATCAAGTGTTGGTTTTGTTGGATAAGCTCTGATCAGCTCATTTGCGGTGTAAAATGATGAAAAATCAGTGTATGGCACATTTGCCACCTCGCTTTGTTTCGATCCATTTTTGTTTTTTAAACGAAACCAAAATCCGGCGCTTGCTGCAATTTCATCCGGGGTTTTAGAAAAATAGGTTGTTGGAGTTAAAGTAAAACTCCAAACTTTGTTGCCTTCATAATGCAGTTTTGCAAAATCTGAAGAGTTTTCCCAGTTTCCTGCATCTGGCTCAGAAGGTGACCAAATCCAGATATAAAGATCTTCGGTTTCTGCAAATGTGGTTCCTGAAAGATCAAAATACCAGGTAACTTTTTCATCATATTTGTACACTACCGGAAACGATGACATTGCACCTACAGATCCCGCAGCTTCTTGCGCTTTGATAAAATTAGGGGCCATCAAAAGGGCAAGTAAAATTGTATATATAATTTTTTTCATATTACTTTTTAATTAA
This sequence comes from Flavobacterium sp. JAS, assembly GCF_020991455.1. Lineage (GTDB taxonomy): Bacteria > Bacteroidota > Bacteroidia > Flavobacteriales > Flavobacteriaceae > Flavobacterium. The sequence continues at coordinate 396,634 of NZ_JAJMOX010000002.1, read as the reverse complement.
TAGCATTTAATTTGAATACATAAGAAACGAACGGGCTACCTCCTGAGGAGTGTATCAATTGAAACTCCATTTCTCCATTTTTACCCGGAACAGAAGTCAATACAAGTTCATCTGTTTTTTGAGTTTTTCCAGCATCACTATACAAATAGATTTTTGCAGGACCACCTCCGGTTGTTTGTTGAAAAGCTGTGCTTAATTGCCAAAATCCTTTTGCAGCAAATAATGGAGGAACATTGCCTGTAACTTCATAACTTGTAGGATTTTCATTTTCATCTACGTTAAATTTGATTTTAAAATCTTCGTAGTTAAACCAGGTACTCAAGTTTTGTTCGTTTGGTTCGATCTTATTTGCCTTGGCAAATTCATCAACCATTTTCAAATTTGTTAATCCCCAGTTTCCATTTACTTTCTCATAAATGGTAATCGGGTCAACGTAGCTTCCGTCATCTGTATTGTCACAGCCAATGGCAAATAAACACATAATAACAGCTAACCAATAAATACTTTTACATCTCATACAATTGTGGTTTTTGTTAGTTTTTTATCCCTTTAAAAGGACAGCACGAAACTAGATGTTAAATAAATCTAAAAAAAAAAATCCGTGAAAAATCAAGATAAAATTCAGAGAAAACAAATACTAACTTATTAAAAATCAATAGATTAAATTTTAAATAGATTTACAAAAATCAAGATGCTGTATAGATGAAAAAAGCACAAAATCAATGGCAAAAATGACAATATGGAAATTAAATTATATATTTTTTCAACTATACATATATTTATTAGCTTTTTATTGTATAATTGCAAGTTATTAAACCGCTTTTAACATTTCAAAACCATTTTCTCGTGCTTAACTTCCTTTTTAGATGTATTTTAAGAAGAAGTTGCTCATTTTAAAAGTTGCTAATCATCAACTCTTAAACTAAATTTGAATTAAAAACGAACTAGCTCAAAAAGAATCCAAAAATTCCCCTAAACCAACCCAAACCATGCAAAGAATATTAATTCTATATTTTTTCATTGCGGGTTTTTCTCTAACAGCCAAAGAGACAAATCCTGTTCTAGAAGAATTAGATAAAGTACTACTCAAAAAAGAGGTGTACTTAAAACAGAAATATCATAAAATTGAAGCATTAAAAAGAAATGTTTCAAAATTTACGGTAAGTCAAAACAACGAGCAGTTGTACAATACCTATATGGCATTATTTGAAGAGTATAAATCCTTTAAATATGACTCTGCTTATTACTATCTTGAAGAAGCTAAAATAAAAGCCATCGTTTTAAAAAACCCACAATATTTGGCCAAAAGCCGAATTAAAGAAGGTTTTGTACTGCTTTCTTCGGGCCTTTTTAAAGAAGCTATAGATACCTTAAATATCATTGACGACAAAAAACTCGATCAAAAGCACAAATTTGAATATTATTCCATCAAAGCCCGCGCCTATTACGATCTGTCCGATTATAATGGTGATAAGCGTTTTAATATCCATTATGTACAGCAAGGAAATCATTTCCTGAAAAAAGCATTGGAGCTCATCGGTACCAATACCAATGAATACTGGGCAGCCGAAAGTTTAAAACGTTTAAAACAGCAGGATTGGCGTGGCGCCGAATTTGCGTTTAGCTATTGGATTAATAATTATGATTTGCCGCCGGATTATTATGGTATTGCAACTTCTAGTCTGGGTTATATTTATTCCGAAAGAGGTTATACCAAAAAAGCCATTCAATATCTGGCACTCGCCGCTATTGCCGATGTTAAAAATGCGACAAAAGAAACCGTTGCCCTTAGAAATCTTGCCAATGAACTCTTTAAAATGGGTTATCTCGACAAAGCAAATGAGTATATTAATATTGCTATGGATGATGCAACGTTTTATAATGCAAGACATCGTAAAATTGAAATCTCTTCTATATTACCCATTATCGAAAAAGCACAGCTGAATAATGTAAAAGACAAAAATGATAAACTCGAAAAGATCATTATTCTATTAACAATCTTGACGTTAATTATTGTTTTGTTTTCGATTATTATTTTCAAACAATTAAAAGAAAGAAATAAAGCCCGAAAAATAATGGCTTCGTCTTATGCACAACTTCAGGAAATGAATATCAGTTTGAGCGAAGCAAATGCTATTAAAGAAGAATATATTACGTATTTTATCAAGGCAACTTCGGCCTTTATTAATAAAATCGATCATATTCAGAAAAGTACGCTGCATAAAATCATCACCAAGAAAACAGATGAAGTTATTGCAAGTTTGAAACGTTATAATGTAAAGGAAGAACGCGAGAATCTTTTCCATCAATTTGATGAAATCTTCCTGAAGCTATTCCCTACTTTTGTGAATGATTTTAACCATTTATTCCCGAACGATCACAAATGTATTGTCAAAAAAGGAGAACTTTTAAATACTGAACTCCGCATTTTTGCTTTATACCGATTAGGAATTCAGGACAGCAGCCAAATGGCAGAATTTCTGGAACTTTCTGTAGCTACAATTTATACGTATAAAACCAGAATCAAAAGCAAATCAGATTTTAAAGATACTTTTGAAGAGAAGATTATGGCAATTAAAACTATATGATTTTTTGCCCACGAATTGGACGGGTTAAAACAGATTGACACAGATTAGAAAAATCATTTTAATCTATGGCAAAAAAGAAAAAAAACGCCACGAATTCACGAATTATTTTTGCATCTGCATGAAGAAAAATTCGTGAATTCGTGGCGCTTTCTTTTTATAGTTTATTCTGAAGTTTCTAATTGAAGTATCACGTTTTGATATCTTTTTCCCAGGGAGAATAATTGCTCGGCAAAAATCATAATTGCCAACGGAACAAAGAAAAATGTTATCATATTTTCTTCGTATAAAAAATAAGTTGTGATCATAAAAATACGAGCATACTCGAGATAATACATCCATTTTCGTTGTTCTAATAAAGCGCCGCAATTAATAAGTGTTATCAAAATTATAGAAAGCACAAAAACCTTATCCAAAACACTTAAAAGGTCAAAATAATAGGTAAAAATAGTTAACACCAAAGTAGAGATTCCCAATTGTATATAAAGGTAATTCCTAAACCTCAATCTTTGATGGGGATTAGCTTTATCCTGTAAAAAGCGTTTTTCTAATGTTGGACGAATATCCTGATCCATATGCGCGGGACTTCCAAAAACAGCTTTCCATCTGGCTTTAAAACCTTTTGAGCGTTTCCATAATTCATAAATTTCAAAGTAATAATGAAAGTGTTGCCACAAAAAACTATAGCTTTTTAGCGGATGCGTTAATCCATATTTGGGTCTTTCTTCTTCTTCCTGGAAAGTTCCAAAAATACGATCCCAAAAAGTGAACATATCACCGTAGTTTTTATCTAAATATTTCTCATCAGAAGCATGATGAATTCCATGAACCGAGGGCGTTACAAAAACATATTCCAACCATTTTATCTTTCCTATAAGCTGTGTATGCGTAAAAAAAGAATACGCACCATGAACAATGAGCATTGTAATTACCATCGCGGGATGAAAACCTACAAAAGGCAAGACACACCAAAATCCGGTTCTGACAATCGCCTGAAAAGTCGTAATTCTGGCTGCTGCCGTAAAATTAAATTCTTCGCTATGATGATGCACAATATGCGCTGCCCAGAAAAAATTGACTTCGTGCCCCAATCTGTGGTACCAATACCAAACAAAATCTGTGGCGAGAATTAATCCAATCCACACAAAAGCATTACTTGGGATGTCAAAAATTCGATAATTGTTATATATAAAATAATACAATTGATAAAAACTGGCCGCAATAAATAAGTTGATTAATCTTTCGGCAATACCAATACTAATATTTGAAACAGAACTTTCGTAATTGAAAATTTCCGGTCTTTCTTTTCGTTGAGCCAATTTATATTCCAGAAATAAAAACAAGAAAAAAGCAGGCATTGCAAAGGCAAGAAAATTAATATGTTCCATTTTTAAAAATTACTTTTTTTGATTTCTAAAAAACTTTTATTCGATTCATTTTAAAACTAAGAAAAAGACATTTCCATTGCTTATCGTTTATCTTTTCAGAATAATAACCAATGAAAATTATCTTCATCCCTTTAGAAAGCCAATTCTAATTTTGTCTGTACTTTGGAGCTTCCAATGCCACTTCTTTAACAGATTGCGTATCGGCTACTTTTTGTAAAGCAATAATATAAGCTGCAATTCGTGGCGTCACATTATGCTTAAGTGCAATTCTAAAAACGGTTTCGAAACCTTTTTCTAAAATATCTTCCAAACGTGTATTGATTTGGTGAATTCTCCACGATTCTAAAAGTGAATTCTGAAGCCATTCGAAATACGAAACGGTAACACCCCCGGCATTTGCTAAAATATCAGGAATAACCAAAACATTATTATCATGCAATATTTTATCAGCATCTGATGAAACTGGTCCGTTTGCACCTTCAACTATAATTTTGGCACGAATATCATTTGCGTTCTTTTGCGTAATTACATCTTCTTTTGCAGCAGGAATTAATACATCAACATCCAAAAGCAATAAATCTTCGTGTTTTATAGCAACCGAGTTCGGATATCCTTTTATGCTTTTATTATTGAGATTATAATACAAAATCAACTCCGGAATATTAAGTCCTTCCGGATTATAGAAAGCTTCCGAAACATCACTTACGGCCACAACTTTTAATCCTTTTTCGAATAAAAATAAAGCCGAATGCAATCCAACATTTCCAAATCCCTGAATAGCCACCGTAGATCTGGCAGGTCTTAGTCTTAATTTTTGAAGTGCCAGTAATGTAATAATACTTACGCCTCTTCCTGTTGCTTCTACTCTGCCTAAAGAGCCTCCGGAATGTAAATGTTTTCCAGTCACTACGGCATGAATTGTTTTGCCGTGAACTATTGAAAACTCATCCATTAACCATCCCATCTCATCTGGGCCTGTTCCCATATCCGGCGCCGGAACGTCTTTTTCAGGTCCAAAAATATCCGCTAATGTTTTGGTATAAGCTCTGGTAATTTTTTCTAATTCTGTTTTAGAAAGTGTTCTTGGGTCACAAATGATTCCGCCTTTTGCTCCTCCAAAGGGAATTCCTGTTACCGCTGATTTCCAGGTCATCCAGGCTGCTAAGGCTTTTACTTCATCCAGATTTACCGAGGTATCATAACGGATTCCTCCTTTTGATGGTCCTAATGCTGTATTGTGAATCACGCGATATCCTTCAAAGTTTTGAATTGTTCCATTATCTAAAGTAATGGCAAAATTAACAACGATTTGTTTTTCCGGACGTTGCAATTTTTGCCTGATGGATTCATCAAGGTTCAGAATATCCGCTGCGATATTAAAACGATCAATCATAGATTGAAAGGGATTCTGTTTTATAATTTCTGCACTCATAATATATATCTTTTAATTTGGGTTTGTGTGATTAAGAATTTTGTCTATTTAAAACACTTTTAGAATCGTTTTCAAAAAGTATTTATTTATCCATAATTATTGCATTCGCCAACATGGAATTTTAATTAGACAACATTGCATCATTATATTGGTATTTCTATTTGATCTCATATCCTCAATTTTTTACTAATTCTAAAAAAAGCCTTTCATGGTGCATGAAAGGCTAAAAAAAAAATAACTAACAAGTGTACTTTCTCTATTAACGCCATTTCATCACATGATTCATCATGCAGCACATCTTTGTGCTGTACATAAACGGGATGATATATCGACTACAGTTTTCCATTGTTATTGCAAATTTATAAATATATTTATAAATTCTATAGAATTAGTCGAGTTTATTTTACAAAGAATACAAACATATTCTAAAAAGAACTGTAAATTAAGGATTTAAGCTTCTAAAAAAAATTAGTTAAATTGTGAAATAACAATCAAAATAATAGAAATTAAGGCTAAAAAGATACCTGCAAAGTTGATTTTGGACAGTTTTTCTTTAAAAAAAAGTAATCCAACAAGACTTCCCAAGATAATAACTCCCATGTTCATTCCGGCAAAAACAGTCGATGGATTTTCGGCGAAAGCCTTATGTGCTTTTAAGTAAAACAGAATATTTCCGAAATTAAAAATTCCGACTAAAGCTCCAAAAAGAATATTTTTAGGCTCTAATTTGACGTTTTTAATTCCAATTTCATAAATACTTATCAGAGCTGCAACTCCCAAGGAAATACAAAAAACTACAAACAAAGATGTCGTATAAGGCAAAGTAGTATATAAAGCAATTTGCTTGAAAAGGATATCAATAATTCCAAAACCCAGTAAAACCACTGCAGGATAAATCCATTTGTTCTCTGCGTTTTCAGATTGTTTTCTTAAGATCAATAAAAGCGCCAGAAAACCAATTACAAGTCCGATTACTTTATAAGAGTTGAATTCTTCTTTGAAGATGAACCAAGCCGCCAAAATTGGGATAAATAAGGATAATCGTTGAGCTGCGTCCGTTTTTACGATTCCCATATGTTTTATAGAAGCTACTAAAAACAGAAAAACTATAGGCAATAAAACGCCAATTGCAATATATAAATTCCAAGGTGCTTTCTGGTTAACTTGGGTTAAATCCGGGCTAAAAGTAAAATAGCAAAGTGTTAGTGCAAATACATAATTGAAGGTGACTATTTGAGTTGGATTCCCGTTATATTTTCGGGTTATTTTGAAAATTACGCCAACAATTACACTACAGAGAATACTTAAAACAAGAAACAGCATAGGTTTAAATTTTGAATGCAAAAATAAGCTTTATCCGTTTTACACTTTCAAAAAAAACATTTTAATCACTCTTAAGCCAACCTGTAATACTCATTCGGGTATTTTGTGTAACCAAAACCTCATGAACTAATTCATTACTTTTAAAGAATACCGTTTTCCCCTGTGTTGGAGAGATTTTTTGATTGTTGTTTTCCTGATGAATCATAAGTTCTCCTCCATCAGATTCTTTCCAATTACTATTGAGATAACTAATCATTGAATACTTTCGGCTTGGATTATTTTTGAACTGATCTAAATGTTTCAAATAAAAATCACCCGTTTCGTATAAGGAATAATGAAATTCATAACCAGTAATTCCGGTGTAACAACTTTCATTGAGATACAATATAAAAGCATCGATTTTATCGAAAAACTTATTTTCAAAGACATTGTTGTGCTTTTTATCCAGCCAATAGATAGAATCACTTCTAATCGCGCCATCATAACTGAGTTTCTCCGAATTACCAATTCCGGCAGCCATCAATAAACTTTTCTGGTTTAAATCGAGTAAATTCTGCTTTAAATGATTGGCCAATTCAGGGGTTAAAAAATGTTCTGATATTCCTACTTTGTTCTCAATATAACTCGCAATCAAATCTTCGAAACCATCTTCCATTTTTTGTTTGGGAAAACTGCAAATACAGCCAACGGAGCAAGGTAGATGAAATTAAAATGGTAATGGGTTTGTTTTCAATAAATAAAAAACCCGACAGATTTTAAAAACCTGTCGGGTTTTGACATAAAAGGCGTTTAAATTACAATTTACTAATATAACTTCCGTACATATCTTTAAACTGATGCCCTTGTGCAAAGCGATCTTTGCTTAGTTTTTTATATTCAACCAATCCCCATAAAACAAATTCTTTGAAGAAATATTGGTCGTTTTTATCCAATTGTGGCTGGTATTTCTTTAACAAAACATCTAACGGAGTTACTTCATCCAGAATGCTTTTGTATTCAGCGTCTGAAGCGTCGTCTAATAATTCGAAACCGCTTTCGGCAAAAAACCATTCAATCAAATCTGAATATGGTGTTTTTTCTCCTGGTTTTTCCAATTTTTCAATCTTAGGCAAAAGCGTTGGAAATAAAGTTCTGATTGCTGAACCAATTAAGTTCTGCGCCACTGCAGCGGCTCCCTCCTGCTCTCCTTCGTAAACCAATTCTACTTTTCCGGTAATGGCCGGAATGATTCCAATGAAATCAGACAAACGCAAAGTAGTTTTATCAACTCCGGCTTTCAAAGCACGGCGTTCAGCGGTGCTCATTAAATTCTCAAAAGCGGTAATACTCATTCTGGCACTCACACCGCTTTTATTATCGATGTACTCGCTCTCACGGGCTTCAAAACTTATTTGCTCTAAGATATCTTTAGCCAAACTTGGCACATGAACGAGTTTGTGTTGTGTTTCATCCAGTTTTGCTTCTTGCTCTGTAATTGTTCTGGCAATAGCAACACTCTGAGGATAATGTGTCAGGATTTGAGAACCAATTCTGTCTTTTAATGGCGTTACAATACTACCACGATTGGTATAATCTTCTGGATTTGCCGTAAATATAAATTGCATATCTAGTGGCATTCTCAATTTAAATCCTCTAATTTGAATATCCCCTTCCTGCAAAATATTAAACAACGCCACCTGAATTCTGGCTTGTAAATCCGGCAATTCGTTGATGACAAAAATAGAACGGTTCGCTCTTGGAATCATCCCAAAGTGAATTACACGATCATCAGCGTAAGATAATTTTAGATTTGCGGCTTTTATTGGATCAACGTCTCCGATTAAATCGGCAACGGTTACATCTGGCGTTGCTAATTTCTCGAAGAAACGCTCGTTTCTGTGCAACCATGAAATTGGAGTTTCATCACCTTTTTCGGCAATAATATCTCTGGCAAAACGCGAAATCGGATTTAACGGATCGTCATTAATCTCAGAATCGGTTACAAACGGAATATATTCGTCTAATAATTCGACCATTTTGCGCGCCAAACGTGTTTTTGCCTGTCCGCGAAGTCCTAATAAATTGATGTTATGACGCGATAAAATAGCACGTTCTAATTCTGGAATCACGGTATTTTCGAAACCATGAACACCTTCAAAAACAGGTTTTCCCGATTTGATTTTCTCACGAAGGTTATTTCGTAATTCGTCCTTGATACTGATGCTTTTATATCCCGAGGCTTTTAATTGACCTAATGTTTTTATAGTATTTATTTCCATTTTTATTGAAATAGCTGTTTTATTATTTAATTTGTTTTTAATGACAATGATTGTGTCATTTCTTTGCGGGAGGCGCACTGCTGTGTGTCTCTACAATATACATTATGTATAAAATTCATCCACGGGACATAACGTAAAAACCTTTGTCCCTATGAACCTTTGCAACTTTGAACCTAAATTAACGAACCCTCTTCTTCCTATTCGTTTCATAATCTTCAAAAATCATTTCACCCAAACCTTTAAGTCCGGTATAAAATGCTTTTCCTTGATTTGCTTCTGTAAAATGATTGACAAAACGTTGCAAATAAGGGTCATTTGCAATCATAAATGTCGTTATCGGAATGTGTAATTTTCTGGCTTGTTGTGCTTGTGTATAACATTTATCAACGATATATTCATCAAGTCCGTTACTATTCATATAATAGGAACCGTCACGCTCGCGAACGCAACTCGGTTTTCCGTCGGTAATCATGAAAATTTGCTTGTTGGTATTTCGCTTTCTACGCAAAATATCCATTGCTAATTGAAGTCCCGCAACTGTATTGGTATGATATGGACCAACTTGCAAATACGGCAAATCCTTAATTGGGATCGTCCAGGCATCGTTTCCGAAAACTAAAATATCAAGTGTGTCTTTTGGATAACGAGTTGTGATTAATTCGGCCAAAGCCATTGCAACTTTTTTGGCAGGCGTGATTCGGTCTTCGCCGTATAAAATCATACTATGACTGATGTCGATCATCAAAACAGTACTCATTTGAGCTTTGTATTGTGTTTCTTCGACAACCAAATCATTTTCGGTGAGCATGAAACTCTCTACACCGTTATTGATTTGTGCATTTCGTAAACTTTCTGTCAGCGAAATTCGTTCTAAACCGTCTCCAAAATTAAACTCGCGGAATTCTCCTGTGTGTTCATCGCCATTTCCGGCATGTTTGATTTTGTGATTTCCGTTTCCCGAACGTTTTAAATTTCCGAAAATTTGATCTAAAGCTTGCTGCCTGATGGCACGTTCTGTTTTAGCAGTGATTCCAAAGCCTCCGCTTCCATCGGGTTTGACTTCGTCTTTTATGTAACCTTTCTTTTTTAAATCTTCGATAAAATCATCGATTGTGTAGTTCTCATCCGTAAGTTTATATTCTTTATCTAACTCCCGAAGCCAGTCTATAGCTTCATCAAAATCACCCGAAGTATGGGTGATTAACTCTTTAAAAATGCCAAAAAGTTTTTCAAACGGAGACTGAAATGGGGCTTCGTACGACTTAAAATAAAAACCTTTTTTAAATTCGTTTTTCATAATTCTAAAATTACACTATTTTAGAATTACGAAAAAAGAAACGTTTATTAATTTTTAGTTAAAATATTGAAACAAAAAGAGTTGAATTAGCGAAAAAACCTATCAATTATTCAAACTTTCCATCAAGATAGTACCACGCATTATCTTCGAATTTAAAAGTAGAAAATTCGTAATGCGTTTGCGGTTTTTGATTTGCATCTAAAAAATGGGCTTTAAATTCTACCGTATTTTCGGTAAAACTCAAAATCTCTAATTTTTGCCATTTATTGCTTGTTGCCCATTTCAGGATTTCGGCTTTTGAATAATATTGCCTTTCAGAAACATGAGTCGTTTGCAAAAGATAATCAGCATTATAAGTGGCGTATGCCGAATATCTCGAACGCATCAAAGCCAATGCTGTTGGCGCTTTTTGATTGTTTTTAAGATACAATCCGCAGCAATTTTCAAACAATAAACCCGTATCGCAAAAGCATTTTTTACTCTCCATCTACTTGCTCTTCGCCATTAATCTTAACATGCAATTGATTCAATAATACCTGATAACGACTAATTTCTCTTAAATCTTCATCTTCTTCGGCGTGATCCAGCATCTCGTCTAATATTTCATTTACTTCAAGCAATTTATTATTGGCTTCTCTGTCGTTTTTTGCAGCAATTAGATCAATAATTTCCTGCACACTTACTTTTAAATCTTCGAATTTCATATCTATATGTATTGTTATTTTTGTTTCAAGTTTCAGGTTTCAAGTTGCTGAGCATAACTTGAAACATGAAACTAAAAAAACTTGAAATCTTTTTATTCCTGCGCTTTGTCCTCGTTAAACTTCTTGATAATTTCTTTTAGCTTTTCTTTACGTGCAATTTCAGCCTGCTTTACTTTATTTTGGGCTTTGTGCAATTTGTCGTTGTGCTTTTTGATATTCCTCTCGTTGTTGCGTCCCATTATATTTCTCTTTTAATTTCGTCTAAAGTTTTCTCTGTGTAAATCAATTCAGTAATAATCTGCTTTCGCAAATCGGCAATATCATCATAATCAAAATGTTTTGCCCAGGAAGTCAATTGTTGCAAATTCCTGATTTGTTTAATCCGTTTTGTGGTTTCAAAACTAGTTCTTAGAATTGCTTTCTGATCGTAATTCGGATTTTTTTTGTGCTGATACGTTACCATATTTCTGTCAAAATCGGCTTCTATATAATATAGTTTTTCTTCGGCATTATCAGGGTAAAATTCATTCCAGGGAGCAAAACCTGTTTTTGTTTTTGACGGAGTTTCGGGTTCCATTGTTACTAAACGCCATTTGCTATTGGCTAATCTTCCCCAATGATTCGAAACCCTGTACATTCCCGCTTCTGTATAATAATAAGTACTTCCGGCTTTGCTTTCAAACTGTTTCTTTAAACCTTCAATCTCATTTGAGAGTACTTCATGAAATACACAAAAAGTATTTTTGAACGAATTAGGATGTGGTTTGAAGTTTTTTTGCATGTGCAAATATACTGAGATTGTCCCGAACTCCCTAAAACAAAGATAAATTGATTAACTTTGTACCATCAATTTTAAATAAATAAAGTCATGTCTAAAGGTTCACAAGAAAAAATGCTGCAAAAAGGAGTTTATACCGGGATCATGGAGAAGGATGAAAACAATAATTATTTCTGTGGTGAGTATCTTTTAGATTATAAAATCGCACATACAAACCATACTGTAGGCGAATTAATTACCATTAAATCTGTAATTGAGAATCCAAGCGATATTAGCTACGATAAATATCCAAAAAAATCAAAAAACTTTCATAAAGCGAATCAGAAACCTGAGGATAAGTAAGGTTTGTTTCAGATTTTCTTTGTCTCAGGTTGAAATGAGCGAAAGTTTTTCTACAAAGTTCGCAAAGCTGGTTCAATACTAAGCTTTGCGAGCTTTGCGTTTTTATGAATTACTTAATAGGTGAAAAACTTTGCGCGCTTTGCCGTTAAATTAGTTCGCTACAATCCAGATAGAATTTTTAAACCTTTAAGATCTAACTTCTAACATTTTACAAATTTTCCGAATATTTTTTCTATCAAAAGTAAAAAGTTAAAAAAAAGTGTACCTTTGCAAAAAAATTGTCGTTTTGAAGTAAAAAACACTCATTTCAAACTAATAGACAAGAAGTTACCTTTTATTTATGAAAAAAATAGTTGAATACCGTAAGTTACTAAACGTAGAGAAAACCGCAGAGTTAAAAGATTTAAAAACCATTTACCGTAATGCGATGAAAGAATCTCATCCTGATAAATTTCAAGGTGATGATGCTGGTTTAAAAGCTGCAGAAGAAAAAAGTAAAGCTATTATTGAGGCTTATCACTTTTTGGTAAGTATTAATCCTGAAACAATTAAAGCTAATTTACCTGAATATACTGAGACTATCTCAACTGCAACAATTACTGATTATAAATTTGTTGAAGGTCGTTTAATTATTGATTTCTCTAACGGAAGTGTTTACGAATACATTAGTGTTCCTAAAGCTACTTACGTGAAAATGGTAAATGCTGACTCTCCTGGAAGATTCGCAAAAAGACACATTTTGAACTCTTTTACTTGGAGAAAGAAAACAAATCAAGAATAGTTTTATACTATAATATACTTACAAGCATTCTGGAAACAGAGTGCTTTTTTTATGCCTAAAAATTAAAAAAATGATTATTTAGATTCATAATAATAATACAAGTGAGAGTTTTAAACCAAAATAAGCCAGTAAACACGCTGACTACAGGCTTATTAGAGCCAAAAAAACTATAACAAAATTTTAGGTTACAAAATTCTTTAAGTTTTAGATTTTTAGATACTTTTGTTGCACAAATCAATTAACTAATTATTTTATAAATGAAAAAAATACTTTTTTTACTTACCGCTTCTGTAGCGATTATGTCATGCAGCAAAGTTAAAGACGGAGAATATCTAATTACCGGAACTGCTAAAGGAATCGAAAACGGAAAAACTATCATTCTTCAAGGTCAAGATCCAACAACAAAAATGACGGTAGCTCTTGATACAGTAAAAGTTGAAAACGGAAAATTCGAAATAAAAGGAAAAGTAACTGAACCAGCTTTTCACGCATTAATTGTTCAAGGTTCTAATGCACCTCTACCTTTTATCTTAGAAACTGGAGAAATCACCGTTGCAATTGATAAAGACAGTATCCATAAATCTAAAGTTTCTGGAACTTACAACAATGATGAGTATGTAAAATTCAATGAAGATCTAACAAAAACTCAAAAAAGTTTAATTGATTTCCAGAAAAAAAATACTCAAAAAATGCAAGCTGCTCAACAAGCTCAAGATACAGCAGTTATCAATGGTTTGATGAAACAATACATGGAAATTCAAACTGAAGTTCAGGCAAACTCTAAAAAGAAATATTTAGCTTATGCTGAAAGTCACCCAAAATCATATATCTCTGCTTTGATTATTCAAAGTATGATAGCTGATCCAAGTGCTGATATCAAAAAAACTGAAAGTTTATACAATGCTTTAGATGAGTCTGTAAAAAATACTACTCCTGGAAAAGACATTAAAACTAAAATAGGTCAAGCAAAAATGCCTGCAGTTGGTGCGTCAGCTCCTCCTGTTGGTAGCGCTAAATGAAGATCAGATTTTTCAGCTCCTAATCCACAAGGAAAAGTAGTTTCACTTAAAGAAAGTTTAGGTAAAGTAACTATTGTAGACTTTTGGGCTTCATGGTGCGGACCATGCAGAAAGGAAAATCCTAATGTTGTAGCCATTTATAAAGAACTACACTCAAAAGGATTAAATATTGTTGGTGTTTCTTTAGATAAAGAAGCAGCAGCCTGGAAAGAAGCTATCGCTAAAGATGGTTTAACCTGGACACAAGTTTCAAACCTAAAATTTTGGGAAGAGCCAATTGCGGCTCAATACGGTGTTCAATCTATTCCAGCAACCTTTATACTTGATGCAACAGGAAAAGTAGTTGCACAAGACTTAAGAGGCCCTGAATTAAGAGCAAAAATATTAGAACTTTTGGCCAAATAAGACCAATTTTCAGAATAAAACAAAAAATCTCCCTAGTGGAGATTTTTTTTGTTTTACACCATAACATACATTCTCAATACAAGCCTCTAAATTATTTTTTTTAGAGAAGCTTATATATTTCAAAACGACCTTGAAATATATCGAATAAACTTTATGCGTAATACATCAGTAAAATTGGCTCTTCAAGGCGCAAGAGGCTAAAAACAGAAAACAAAAATCGAACAACGCGCCTAAGAATAATCTTATATTTTAAAATAAATTGAAAAAACATTTCAATTGGGTATTTTTTATTTTATTCAATTCCAACGAATTAAAAATTAATTTAAAAATAACTTAAAATTAAGTTCCTTTTTTGTTTGTAAACATGAAAAACGTTCCTATATTTGCAACCGCTTAGAACAACAAAGCGCATCAATGCTGAGATCGGGGAGATACTCAAGCGGCCAACGAGGGCAGACTGTAAATCTGCTGTGTGAACTTCGCAGGTTCGAATCCTGCTCTCCCCACTAAAAGTCCTAATGAAAATTAGGACTTTTTTTTATTTTCAAAAACCCGTAAACCTGCAAATCCTAAGATCGGCAGTTTTTTTATTTTTAAGACACTTTTCAATCTTTGTAAAAACACTCAAAAGTTTTGTGGCAAAACCGTCAATGCACAACACAGGAGGATTAAATTAAACCCTCCCCTTTATTTTTAATATAATCATTAGGAGTAATGCCATACATCTTTTTGAATTCGCGACTAAAATATTTGGCATCATTAAAACCAACTTGTATAGCAACCGATACAATAGAAGTTTCTCCTTTTTGAAAAAACTCGACAGCATGTTTTAAACGTTGCGTTTTAATAAATTCATTTAAGGACAAGTTAGTAAGAGCACTAAATTTCTTGTACAAAACAGATTTACTCATTCCAATTTCCGAAGTAATAAAGGCTAGATCTAAATTGGTATTGGCAATATTGTTTTCGATGATCTGATGCAGTTTCTGCAAGAATTTTTCATCCTGCGATGCTTCTGTACTTGTTATAATCGGTAATTTTAGTAATTGTTCGCTGTACTTTTTTTGCATTGCCCCTTTTAAAGACAAGAGGTTACGTATATTCAATTGCAAAATCTGATCACTAAAAGGTTTGGTAACATAGGCATCAGCACCATGTTGCAGACCATGTATCTGATGTATTGGAGCCGACTTAGCTGTCAGCATAATTACAGGTATATGAGAAGTACGGACATCTGTTTTTAATTTTCTGCAAAGTTCCAAACCATCCATTATAGGCATCATTACATCGCTAATAATTAAATCCGGAAGGGTCTGAATAGCATTTTTCCAACCCTCTAACCCATTTTCACTTACATGAACATTATATTGATTTTCTAAAGATTGCTTGATAAAATCCCTAACTTCATCGTTATCTTCCACAATTAAAATATGCGCCTCTTTGTTTTTATTACTAATAACTTCAGGGTTGTCAATTAAACCTTCAGGTGTATAATCGTCAACTTCCTGATAAATTGGGCTTTCAATCTCTGACGCAGAAACAATATCAATCTCATTTAAATGTTTTTTCCCCAGTGGCAATGCTACTGTAAAAGTGGTTTTTCCTGTTTTGTTTGCTTTACTTGGTTTACTTTTTACTTTTATTTTACCTTTATGAAGTTCTATCAAGTTTTTTGAAAGTGCCAAACCAATACCTGTACCCATACTTTGATCTGCCTGATAAAAGTTATTGAAAATATCGTCAATATTATCGATTGCGATTCCTTTGCCGTTATCTGTTACAGTAATCTTTACCTGTTGGTTTTTTAAGACAATTTCCAAGGATATTTTACCTTGGTTTTGAGTAAACTTGAAAGCATTTGAAAGCAAGTTAAAAAACACTTTTTCCATTTGGTCCTTATCAAAATAAACCAAAATTTGAGGATGACTGCTTTTAAAAGTGTATTGAATATTTTTTGATTCGGCAAGCGTTTGAAAATAATCAAAGATTTCTTTTAAAGAACTCACAATATTTTCTTCGAAGAAATACATGCGTAAGTTCCCTGAATCTGCTTTTCTGAAATCTAATAATTCATTTACCAATCGATACAGGCGTTCTGTATTCTTTTTTATACTCAGCGCATATTTATTAGCTGGTGTGTTTGTTGTTGTTAGTTGCTCTAATTTTTCAATAGGCCCTAAAATAAGGGTTAATGGTGTCCTGATTTCATGCGACACATTAGTAAAAAAATCCAACTTCATTTGATAGCTTTTTTGCTGATGCTCAGCTTCTAATTGCTCTAAATAAAGCTCTTGCTTAAGGGTTGCTCTGGCATTAAAAAACTGAATGATATAGTAAGCTATTACAGAAGTTGTTATAAAATAGATTAAATAAGCCCACCAGGTTTTCCAGAGCGGTGGAAGCACCTCTATATTAATTTTCTTTGAATTCTTGTTCCAAATACCATCATTATTAGCGGCTTTGATCATAAATTGATATTTCCCCGCTGGTAAATTAGTATAGGTTGCTGTTGGAATATCTACATAATTCCAGCTTTTTTCAAAACCATCAAGTTTGTATGCGTACTTATTTTTACTTGATTTTATGAAGTTTAATGCCGAAAATTCAATGGTAAAAATATTTTGATTATGATTAAAAGTTAAGGTATTGGTAACATTAATATCTTGGTTTAAAAGCCCCGTTTCATCATTAATTCTAACAGGTATATTAAATAATTTAAGGTTTGACAGCACGACATCCGGTGCTGCAGTATTTTTCTCTATGTTATTAGGCAAAAAACTAACTAAGCCATTATAGGTTCCAAAAAACATTCTTCCCTGACTGTCTTTTAAAAAAGAATTGGTATTAAACTGAATATCAGGTAGTCCATCTAGAATATTAAAACTTCTGAAAGCATTTAAACCACGATTGTATTTTACCAGACCATTATCGGTGCTTATCCATAAATTGGTATCGTTATCTTCTGTAATACCCAATATATTATCGCTGGGTAAGCCATCACTAATATTGAAAATTTTAAAAGTATTATCTTTTAAATTAAGTATCGCTAAACCGCTATGATAAGTGCCAACCCACATATTACCCTGACTATCTTCATGAAAGCAGTTAACATTGTAATTAAATGGTTTGTTTGTGCTGTCTTTGATTTTTTTATAAAGCAGTTTTGAGCCTTTGTAAATATGAATCCCAATAGGTGTGCCTATCCAAACAATACCTTTTTTGTCTTCAAATAATGTGGTAATTTGTTTTTCCACAAATACTTTATTTGCATTAGTGGCGTAAAAGCTAAATTTTTGCAGCGCAATATCATAAATATTAAGGCCTATTTCTGTTCCTATAAATAATTTATTTTGCTTACTAAGCATTAAGCAGTTAATATTATCTGAAGCGATACTATTGCTGCTCTTGGTATTCCGTTTATAAACCGTAAAATCGGAAGTTTTGGGGTTAAAAAAATTTAAACCTCCTAAAGCCGTACCTATCCATAAGTTTTGGTCTTTATCAATGGCAATGGCTTTAACTAAATTAGAGCTTAAACTATTTTTATTGGTAATACTGTTTTTATAGGAGCTAAATTGTTGGTTACTCCTGTTAAAATAATTTAATCCTCCAGCTTCTGTACCTAACCACAAATTATTTTTGTTGTCTTCAAGAATTGCACTAATTACATTGCTGCTGATACTGTTTTTTTCGGTATTATTTTGGTAAATAGTGAAAGGTGTATTTACAGAATAAACCACATTAACTCCTCCAAAAAATGTACCTATCCAAACAGAACCATCTTTATCCTGAAAAATGTCATGAATCGAGTTTTGGCTTAAGCTGTGTGGATTTGTAGAATCGTGTTGGTAATTGATAAAGAGATGAGTGTAGGGATTCAAAATAGACAAACCATCCTGAGTTCCTATCCAGAGTGATCCATTTTTATGGCATATAATTTTACGGACATTATTATTTACCAATGAATTTTTGTCATTACTATTTTTTATAAAATGACTTAGCTCTGATGTTTTTTTATCAAAAACATAAATACCGTTGCTTTTTGTACCAATCCAGTATTTTAAACTTTCATCCTGTACAATACTGGTAATTTGATCGGCAGTAGCACCATTTTTAAACAAGGAGCCAAAATGTCTTTTTACAACTAGTTTTTTGTGTGCGAAGAATAATTCAAATAAACCCGCAGAGGTTCCAACCCAAATATGCTTTTTATTGTCTTCAAAAAGTTCGGAAACTTGTAAGCTAGTGCCTTTTGCTATTTGAATAGGAATGATTTTTTTACTATTTGCAGCTTTAAATTTAAGCTGTGTTAACGACCCTATCCATAAATTACCCTTAGCGTCTTGTAATACCTTTAAAATATCTTCGCCTTGTGGTATAAAAGATTCAAAGGAATTATCTTCGGGATGGTACAAATCCAATCCGCTAGATGCAACCCACAAATTATTATGGTTATCTAATGTTAGCTTTCTGATAAAACCATTTGAAGATATACTGGTTTTGCTTTCAGGATCCTTTTTGAAAATTTTAAATGTTCGGCCATCAAAACGGTTTAAACCATATTTCGTTCCCAACCAGATGTATCCTGTTGAATCTTGGTTGATAGATAAAACCGAGTTATTAGAAAGACCATTACTAACATCCAGGCGATTAAATGATAATGGCTTAGATTGCGCAAAGCCTTTTGAAGCGGAAAACAATAAACTCAGGAAACAAATCCCCAAAAACAGAAACACCAGGTTACGATTTCTAAAAGTCATTAAATGATTTTTAAGGTTTATAAAATGTAGTACCTAAGATACTGCTGTAGTGACCAAATTTGCAATTACGAAGTGCGGGGTAATTGTTAAATAATACCATTACAAATTCATCAATTTGATTATAAATGGCTGTCAAAAGTAATAGAAAATCTGCAAGTCTGGAAACAATAAAATTTATTTAATTAATATTTTAATTGTTTTATGTGTTTTTTTAAGACTTTATAAATATGATATTCTCAAATAATTTTGAGAAAGAATAAATTTTAACAAGTACAAATTTACTCCTTCTCTTTTTATGATGCAAAATTAAACAAGAGAATTCATGAAAAAACAGCCTCAGAAGCCCTAAATCAAGTCAAAAGGAAGATTTTAACCTAAAAAAGGAGAAAATTACCTCTTCCGAAAACGATGTCGTACTAGATTTGAAATCAGAAACAGTGACAAGTATAGATTTTTGAATATTGGCAAGTCCATATAGAAAGTGCAACATGAGAAGAATATATCTTACATATTATACATTATCGGTAATGGCATTCTCCTCATGTTCGCATGTAAAGAAAAATGAAACTGCTAAAAAACCTAATGTCGTTTTTATTTATGTTGACGATTTAGGTTATGGTGATTTAAGCTGTTATGGAGCAACAGCAGTAACAACCCCAAATGTAGATTCTTTAGCTACTGGTGGTATACAGTTTACGGATGCACATTGTGCTGCTTCGACCTGTACCTCATCAAGGTTTGCTCTACTTACAGGAAGTTATGCTTTTAGAAACAATGTTAATATACTAAACGGAGATGCACCCTTAATTATAAAACCAGAACAAGAAACCATAGCTGATATCTTTAAAAAGGGTGGTTATACCACAGCAGTTATCGGCAAATGGAATTTAGGCCTGGGAAATGGCAATCTGGACTGGAATACGGAGATTAAACCCGGACCATTAGAACTTGGATTCGATTATAGTTTCATAATTCCGGCAACTCCAGACAGAGTACCTACCGTATTTGTTGAAAACCATAAAGTTGCTAATCTGGATCCAAATGATCCTATAACAGTTAGTTATGATAAGAGAATTGGAACCGATCCTATTGGTTTAGAAAATGAAGAGATTTTAAAATTATGGGCTGATCCTCAACACAGCGGCACTTTAATAAATGGAATAAGCCGAATTGGTTTTATGAGCGGTGGACATAAAGCGTATTGGAAAGACGAAGAGTTTGCAAATGTGTTAGCCAAAAAAGCTACGGATTTTATAAGCAAACAAAGGGATAAATCATTTTTTCTATATTTTTCTTTACCTGATATTCATGTACCCAGAGCTCCAAATGCAAGATTTGTGGGTAAAACAAATATGGGCCCTCGCGGTGATGCAATTGTACAAATGGATTGGATGACGGGTCAGATTGTAAAAAAACTCAAAGAATTAAGCATAGAAAAAAACACTATTATCTTTTTTAGTAGTGATAACGGACCTGTTTTAGATGATGGCTATGCAGATAAATCAGTCACAAATATAGGCAGTCACAAACCTTCGGGACAATTTAAAGGAGGAAAATACAGTGCTTACGAAGCAGGTACACGCGTACCAACGATCATGTATTGGCCAAATAAAATAAAGCCTGCTAAAAGCGAGGCGTTATTGAGTCAGGTGGATTTATTTGCCTCATTTGCAAAATTAATTGGGGTAAAAATCCAAAATAAAGAGACAGCCGTAGATAGTTTCGATATGCTTGATGTATTAATGGGAAAAAGCAATAAAGGACGCACCTATATGATAGAAGAAGCTTTTACCATGAGTATTAGAGAAGATAATTGGAAATACATTGCGCCACAAAGCAAAATCGCTCCGCAATGGCTGGTTAATAAAAATGTAGCATCGGGGCTGCAACAAACGCCTCAACTCTATGATTTAAGCAAAGATCCAAAAGAAGAAAACAATTTAGCAAACTATATACCTGTAAAGACAGAAATGCTGGCTTCGAAGTTGTTACAAATAACAAAAACTCCGGAAAGGAAACAAAAATAATAAGTCAATAAACAAAAGATATTAAAAACAAAACAATAAAGGCTTTTTAAGCCGAAAAAGGTACTAAAAGGAATATTTTCCTCATCAAAAGGAGGATTATCTCCTTAAAGAAAACGATTTCGAAATAAATTTGAAATCAATAAACAGCAGTAATTAAGTGATTTAGCAAAACACTACCGTTAACATTTTATTAAACAACTTAAGCAGTTTTTCTATAACTTGTATACAATTATAGTGTACTTTTTAATAATTGATATTTCATTTGTTGCCTTTTTTCTGTTTTTATAATTTTTTAAATGTGTGTAAACTAAACTAACTTTTAACCAATAACTCAGAATTAATTATGAAAAAACTGAATTTGAAATACCAGCCTTTTAATAAAGCGCTTAGACATTTATTTGTTGGTATGTTCGTACTAATAGCTCCAGTTTTTGCTCAGGCGCAAAGCAAAATGATATCCGGTATTGTACAGGATGATAAAAAAGATCCCCTTCCTGGTGTTACTATCCTTGTAAAAGGAACCAAGGAAGCCACAGTAACTGATTATAGCGGTCAATATAAAATCAAAGCCGATTCAAAAGATCAATTAACTTTTTCTTATATGGGTTTTGAAACAGCTACAGTTACAGTGGGAAATAAAACCTCATTAAATGTTACTTTAAAGTCTACAACCAGTAATCTGGATGAGATTGTTGTCATAGGATACGGATCTGTAAAAAGAAAAGATTTAACCGGATCTGTTTCAAGTGTATCTATGTCTGATTTTAAGAAATCTCCTGTTCGTTCTTTCGACGAAGCTTTAGCGGGTCGTGTTGCCGGAGTTCAGGTAACCTCATCAGATGGTAGACCAGGTTCTGGCACTAATATCGTAATTAGAGGAAACAACTCTGTTACACAAGCAAATAGCCCATTGTATGTGATTGATGGTTTCTTAATTGAAGATCCAAATAATAACATAATCAATCCAAGTGATATAGAGTCTATTGAGGTTTTAAAAGATGCATCGGCTACCGCTATTTATGGTTCCAGAGGAGCAAATGGTGTTATTGTTATTCAAACTAAAAAAGGTAAAGAAGGAAAACCTGTTTTTGCTTTTTCAAGCTCCATTGGTATTCAGCATGTTGCTAACAAAATGGATGTAATGAATACGTATGAATTCGTAAAATATCAATTAGAAAACAATCCTAATCTTACCAGCGCACAAGGACAAACAAAAACTCCAACTGAAATTTATCTTACCGGTCCGGGAAAAACACTTGAAGATTATAGAAATGTAGGAAGTACAGATTGGCAGGATTTGGTTACCCGTACTGCTTTGTTTCAAAATAATGATATTTCTGTTTCCGGAGGAACCAAGAAATTAAGATACTCATTATCCGGATCATATACTGATCAGGATGGTATATTATTAAATTCAAATTACTTAAGATACCAAGGTCGTGCAAATGTTGATTATAAAATTACTAATAAGTTAAAAATCGGGGTTAACTCAAATTATAGCTACCTGAAACAAACAGGTCTTGATCCTACCCAAACAATTTCTGGTGGTAGTGGTACTTCTAACCTTATGACTTCTGTTTGGGGATCTCGTCCGTACACACCTAACGTTGGGAATCCTGAGGATATTTTTATGGATCCAAATATTGATACAGCTAATGATTACAGAGTAAATCCTGTTTTAAATCTTGAGAATACTTATAATGTAACCACTACTAAAAATATTGCTGCCAATGGATATCTTGAATATCAATTTACCAAAGATTTAAAATTTAGAACTACATATGGTTTTATTGAAAATCATTCCAATAAAGATGAGTTCTATAACTCAAAAACAGCTTACGGACGTCCTGGTAATCCAAATGGGGTAAACGGAAAAATGATGCACAACAATTACAACAATTGGCTGAATGAAAATACCCTTACCTGGGATAAACAATTGGGGGCAAAATCGAAACTTACTGCTTTAGGAGGATTTACTGCTCAAAAACAAAAAACCTGGTCTAACGGTAGAGCTGCCAATCAGTTAACAAACGAAGACTTGATGTTTGATGGGTTCGATCAGGGGACTCAACTAAGGATAGATCCAAGTGAATCAGTTTGGACAATGAGCTCATTTTTAGGCAGAGTAAATTATAATTATGATTCTAAATATATGGTTACAGCTTCTTTCAGAGCAGATGGATCTTCTAAATTTCCTTCTAAAAACCATTGGGGATATTTCCCGTCGGCTGCAGTTTCCTGGAAATTTAATGAAGAAAAATTCCTGAAAAATTTTAAAAAATTATCAGAGGGTAAAATACGTTTGAGTTATGGACAAACCGGTAACAACCGTGTAGGAGATTTTGATTATCTTACCACCTACTACAATCCGGCAAATCCTTTATTTGGCACCTATACTTTTGACAAGAATTATGTTGTTGGAGTTGCAGCTACAAAACTTGGAAACTCTGACCTGAAGTGGGAAACTACAGAGCAGGTTGATGCAGGTATTGATTTAGGTTTCTTTAATCAAAGAATTACTTTCACTGCAGATGTTTATCAAAAAACAACTAAAGATTTATTACTTAAAGCACAACTTCCTTTATCTACAGGATTCACTACAGCATATAAAAACATTGGTAGTGTACGAAATAGAGGTTTGGAATTAAGTTTAGTAACTAAAAATATTGTTACTGATAATTTTACATGGACCAGCAGTTTTAATATTGCTTTCAATAAAAATGAACTCTTAGCCTTAGCCGAAGGACAAGACAAATTAGAAACTATTATTCCTTGGGATTTTAACTGGAATACTGTTAGTACTTATGTTGCAAAAAAAGGAGAATCTTTAGGTGATATGTATGGTTTTGAATATTCAGGAACTTATAAATATGATGATTTTAATACTTCAGTTAATGGCAGTGGTGCAACTGTTTATGCTTTAAAACCGGAAATCGCCACTAATGGAAATACAAGAGCAAATATTCAGCCAGGTGATGTTAAATACAAAGATCAAAATGGTGACGGAACTATAAACAAAAGTGATTATACTAAAATTGGGAATGGTTTGCCGGTTCATACGGGTGGATTTAGCAATAATTTCACTTACAAAAATTTTGACTTAAACATCTTTTTCCAATGGTCGTATGGTAACGATATTTTAAATGCAAATCGCATTCTATTTGAAGGAAATCAAAAAGGTCAGGAAGGTTTAAACCAATTTGCAAGCTATGAAGATCGTTGGTCTGCATCAAATCCAAATTCGGATGTTTTCAGAACAAGAGGTTTGGTTGGATCTGCAGTTGGATACTCCTCTTATTATGTTGAAGATGGCTCTTATTTGAGATTAAAATCAGCTGCGATAGGTTATAATTTCGACCAAAAGTTTGTTAAAAAAATGCACCTTAAATCATTAAGATTTGCACTGTCAGCACAGAATATATTCACTTGGACGAAATATTCCGGAACAGATCCAGAGGTAAACACTTACAACTCTGCACTAACTCCAGGGTTCGATTTCTCTGCTTATCCTCGTGCTCGTACTGTATTTTTTGCTACAAACATTACTTTTTAACAACATTAATTTACTTTAAAAATGAAAAAGATATATATATTATTAGTATTGGCGGCCTTTACCACCAGTTCTTGTGAGAATTTTTTAGATACAGAACCTATTCAGAAAATTGCTATCGAGCAATATTATACTGATGAAGCAGGTTTAACTTCGGCTTTAGCCGGAGTATATGATCCATTAGGTCAGGAAACTTTATATGGCAATCAGCTATTTTTCAACTTAGAAGTTTGTACAGATGAAGGATATTATGCCCGAAACACTCAAGTATCAGGAGCATCTGTTTATAGCTTTGATGCCACTGATGCAAACGTTTCGAATATGTGGTACGAACTCTATAACGGAATTAACAGGGCTAATGATTTGATAGCACATATCGATTTGCCAAAAATGGACCAGGATAAACGACAAGTTATATTAGGTGAAGCATTGTTTTTAAGAGGGTATTATTACTTTTTATTGGTAAGCAAATTTGGTGATGTGCCATTAAGATTGACACCAACCACAAGCCCAAATCAGGCATCGTTAGCCAAAACACCTTCTGCTGAGATTTATGCTCAAATATTGAAAGATATGACAGAGGCCGAAGCAAAAGTTAGTCCAACTAAACCATTAACTGCAAGCCGTATTTATAAAACAGTAGTTCAGGGAATCCTTGCAAGGGTATGTTTGCAAATGGCAGGTTATCCTTTGATGGATACTCCAAAATATGCAGATGCATTAGCCTGGTCTAAGAAAGTAATCGATTCAGGACAACATCAATTAAATGTTAGTTTTAAGACTACTGCACCAACTGGACAACCTGCAACTTACTATAATACTTTTAACCCATCAATTGCTACTAATGTTAGTAATAATGCATACCGTCAAATATTTATAAATGCAGGTGAGGATGCTTATGACACAAACGAGTCTATGTGGGAAATTGAGTTTACAGGAAATCGTACTGATGGGAATGTTGAAGGTGGTCGTTTAGGAAATGATATTGGTATTACATTTTCACCAGCTGCTACCAGTCCTCTGGTAGCTTCAATGGGACATTGTTATGGTTTCTTAAAAGGAACAGGAAAATTATTCAGAAGTTATGACCCAACAGGAAATGACTTGCGTCGTGACTGGGTATTAACAACTTATACCCTTAATAACAGTACCGGAGCCAGAGCCGCACTTGCCAAAACAATTCAATATGGCAGAGATTGTGCAAAATGGAGAAGAGAATATGAAACGCTGACTCCAAAAAATAAAAATTATACAACAATCAATTATCCGGTTTTGAGATATGCCGATGTGCTCTTAATGTATGCAGAAGCTGAAAATCAGGTAAACGGACCAACTCCTAATGCTGTTGAGGCTGTCAACAAAGTACGCCGCAGAGGTTACGGACAAACTAATGTTTCAGCACCTTATCCATTATCAGATGCAGCAACAACAACAGCAGCAGCTTCTAAGGCTTCTTTTCAGTTGTTTATTGAAGATGAGCGTATGCGTGAATTATGTTTTGAAGGAACACGTCGTTCAGATTTAATCCGCTGGAATAAATTTGTTACTACTATGAATGCAGTAGCTACAGATATGGCAGCAGCTCCTACAACCGGCCCATTGACTTCTGGAAATCAGCAGTATGGAGGCTTAGGAGGAAAAAACGTTTCTGAAAAAAATGTGCTATATCCTATTCCTTCTTTAGAAATAGCATCAAACACCCTGATGGTACAGAATAAAGGTTGGTAATCCTCAAAAAAGCCCGGGTAACACCTCCCTTACCCGGGTTATTTATAATTTTTTCTCTCTCGTTCGAAACAATATACTTTCGGCGAAATACAATCTAATGCCTTAAAAAATGAAAAAACTCATTCTTATCTTCCTATGCTTTTCTAGTCTTTATGCTTTGGCTCAAAAATCAAAGAATAATACAGCCATGAAAAAATTAATTTCAGAAAACTTTGAATTTGCCCAAAAACAATATCAGCTTTTAGAAAAAAACACTCCTTTGGACTCTATGCCAAAAACATTTGAGAAAAATCATAATGTTAGCAGTGATGTTTACTGGTGGTGCAGCGGTTTTTATCCGGGAACTTTATTATATATCTATGAATACACCAAGGACCCAATAATTTTAAGCACTGCAAAAAAACGTCTTGCGATTTTGGAACCGGTTAAAACATTCACTAAAAACCATGATTTAGGCTTTATGATGTATTGCAGTTATGGTAATGCTTATCGTCTTTTAAAAGATCCTGCCTATAAAGATGTAATTATTGAGTCATCAAAATCATTGTCGACGCGTTACCGTCCAAATGCCAAAGTAATTCAATCATGGGAAATTACAGATGGCGGATTAAAAAAGAAAAATTTCATGGGACCGGTAATCATCGACAATATGATGAATCTTGAAATGTTGGAATGGTCTAGTAAAAACAGCCACGATAAGTCTTTTGCCAATATTGCAGAAGCCCACGCCAACACTACTATCAAAAATCATTTCAGACCTGATTACAGCAGTTATCATGTACTGGATTACAATCTGGACACAGGAGAAGTTCTTAAAAAAGTTACTGCTCAGGGAGCTGCAGATGAAAGTGCCTGGAGCCGCGGGCAAGGATGGGCTCTATATGGTTATACCATGATGTATCGATTTACTAAAAATCCAACTTATTTAAAACAAGCGCAAGGTGTTGCTAAATTTATATTGAACAATCCAAATTTACCCAGTGACAAGATTCCATATTGGGACTTTGATGCACCAGGAATCCCAAATGCATTGCGAGATGTTTCGGCAGCCTCAGTATATGCATCAGCATTATTAGAACTTGGACAATATACGTCCGGAAAAGAAAAAAAGGAATATGTAAGTGTGGCCGAAACTATTTTAAAATCATTATCAACTCCCAAATACAGAGCTGAAGCAGGAACTAATGGCGGCTATATTTTAATGCATAGTGTGGGATCAATTCCACATGACAGCGAGATAGATGTACCCCTTACTTATGCTGATTATTATTTTTTAGAGGCATTATTACGATACAAGAAATGGTATTTATAAACTTATAGCATATTGATTTTCAACACATAGAAACATATTCTCTAACTTTAGGTTTCTATGTGTTAAATACATTTTTGTTAAAAGATAAAAGTAATGTTTGATATCTTAATTAAAATCTATTAAAATGAACAATTACAATAAAATACAGCTTCAAAAAGGGTTAATTATTATTTTGATTTTGTTGGCTATTACGTCTGTTTCTGCTCAAAAAGAATCCAAAATATTTCAGGACTATAAAAAAAACAGGAAAGCCCTGCCTGATTTCTCTTATGTTGGTTATCATCAGGGAGAAAAAGGAATTCCTAATGTTACTAATTATAAAGTTTTTGATGTTACTTCTTTTGGCGCAAAGCCCAATGATACTATTTCAGATAAAATAGCCATACAAAAAGCCATTGAAGCAGCAAATGAAAATGGTTCCGGAATTGTTTTTTTCCCGAAAGGGAGGTTTTTGGTGAATGAAAATGATGATGCCCCTACTTCTATAATTTCAAAAAAGGGGCACA
The DNA here is from genome assembly GCF_020991455.1 of Flavobacterium sp. JAS. GTDB lineage: Bacteria > Bacteroidota > Bacteroidia > Flavobacteriales > Flavobacteriaceae > Flavobacterium. The sequence continues at coordinate 368,439 of NZ_JAJMOX010000002.1, read as the reverse complement.
TTGTTTTCAGAGGAAGCGGCTCTGATTCAAATGGAACTGAGCTATATATGAAAAACGTCCTTCCGCCTGCTGATCCTGCTAAAATGTGGACTGTTCCACCATTATTTATTTTTGACAGCGGCGGTTCTGATAAAAAAATAGGACAAGTTACTGCAGCAGCAGCTATTGGTGATTTTACCTTAAAATTAAATACAACTGAAGGACTAAACGAAGGAGATTGGATTGTTTTAAGATTATTAAACAACGATAAAGACTTAATTGCATCAGAATTAAAAGATAATAAAGTTGAACCCGAATGGACTTATCTTCTTGAGAAAGGAATTGATGTTAAAGTTTTTTATCAAATTAAAAAGATAAAAAACAAGAAACTAATTCTGTACGCACCGATCTCTTATAGAGTAGATCCAAAATACAAATGGGACGTTTATAAATTCGCCAACAGTGAAGAAGTTGGAATAGAAGATATCGCATTTGTTGGTAACTGGAAAGAAAAATTTGTGCATCATCGTTCCTGGAAAGACGATAGCGGTTTTAGCATGTTTAATTTTAGAAGAAGTACCAATTCATGGATGAAAAATTGTCGTTTTACAGATTGCAGTTCCGCGGCAACAATTGCGCAAAGTGCTAACATATCAGTCTTAAATTGTAAAATTGACGGTAATGCAGGACATCAGGCTATAAACTCTAACGGCTCTACCAATGTGCTCATTGCTAATTGTGTAGACGAGGCGTCACAATGGCATTCCTTTGGTTCTTCACACGGATCTATGAATACTGTAATTTGGAAATGTACTTATCCGTCTACGACATGTTTTGAATCACATTCAAGCCAGCCAAGAAATACATTGCTTGATGGCGTTGAAGGCGGTTTGCTCAATGACCGAGCGGGCGGAGCATTAGAAAACATGCCCAATCACATGCAGGGTTTAGTACTTTGGAATTATAAACAAACCAACGAACCTAAAAAAGATTTCGAATTTTGGCCTCCATCAAAAGTGTACGAATGGTTTAAAATGCCTAATCCCATAATTGTGGGCTATACAAGCAAGGGTACAACTTTTAAAATGGAGCAGTTAGGTCAGTCAGAATCTTTTGGTCAATCTGTAGAACCCGTTTCTCTTTATGAAGCTCAATTACAGCTAAGACTAAAAAAACTACCTGAATGGCTTAAAACACTTTAATGCTAATTTTCAAATAGATAAAACCATTAAAATGAAAACTACATTTAACCGCTCAATAATGGTGTTTGGAGTACTAATAATAGGTACTTTAACCAATGCCCAAACTGCACTTAAACAAAAAACAAAACCCAATTTATTGGTTATCATAGCAGATCAATGGCGAGGTCAGGCAGTTGGTTTTGAAGGGAAAGAACCTGTAAAAACACCTCAGCTGGACAAATTTGCCAAAGAGAGCTTAGTTCTGGAACAAATGGTAAGTAATTTTCCTGTGTGTTCTCCGGCAAGAGCCATGCTTATGACAGGACAATACCCAATTAAAAATCATGTTTACAGCAATGTCAATTCAAAGTCAGCGCCGGATGGTGTAGAATTACAAAAAGAGGCCGTTTGCTGGTCGGATGTTTTAAAAGCCAACGGATATTCTAATGGTTACATTGGAAAATGGCATCTGGATTCTCCATATAAACCTTATGTTCCAACTTCAAACAACATTGGAGATATGGCATGGAACGAATGGACTTCGCCAGAGAGAAGACATGGTTTTGATTATTGGTATGCTTACGGAACCTACGATGTACACAATAAACCTATGTATTGGGACACCAATGCCACAAGAGATAATTTTCAATATGTAAACCAATGGGGACCTATACACGAAGCCGACAAAGCTTTGGCTTACCTGAAAAATCAAGATGGAAAACTTCGCAAGGCAGGTGCTCCTTTTTCATTGGTTGTTTCGATGAATCCACCCCACTCCGAATATCAATTGGTTCCTCAAAATTATTATGATTTATACAAAGATGTGCCTTTGGAATCGTTGATAAAAGATCCGAACATTCCGGCTGCGGGAACAAAATATGGAGATGATTACAGAAAAGACGTTCGTTACTATTATGCCAATGTAACTGGAGTCGATGATCAAATTGGCAGAATCATTCAAGGACTAAAAGATCAAAAATTAGACGACAACACCATTGTACTTATCATGTCTGATCACGGAAACTGTTTAGGTAAACACAATGAAACTTCAAAAAATAATATTTACGAAGAGTCTTTAAGAATTCCGTTTATCGTGTATTGGAAAGGGCATATTTTACCCCGCAAAGACAATCAATTTTTAGGAAGCATTCCGGACATCTACCCTACTCTTTTGGATTTAATGGGACTAAAAGACAAAACTCCAAAAGAAATAGACGGCAAAAGTTACGCCCAATATTACCTTAATGGAACTGGAGCAAAACCTTCAGAGCAATTTATACTGGGTGCAATTTTAAGTAATAATGCAAAAATTAATTCCGGGTTTAGAGGGATTCGCACCACTGATTACAAATTTGCTTATGTGAGAAAAAAAGAAAAAGCAGAATATGTTCTGTTTGATTTGAAAGCAGACCCTTTTGAAATGCATAACATTTACAATCCAAACCATGAAATGGTAATAAAGTTAAAGCCTGTTTTAAATCAATGGTTACAAAAAACCGGAGACAAATTTATACTAGACTAAACAATAAAACTTTACAAATGAAAAAAGAAAAATCATTGTCACTCTTTTTCTTTTATGTTCTATTATTCTGTATCCTCAAGATAAAAAGACTGAAATAGATCAGTGATTATAATATTGTACAGAAAACAAAATTTGCCCGTGACCCAATCAAAGAATTAGCCGCAGCATGTAAAAATGGGGGTATAAAACTGGGTCTTTACTACTCTTTGGGGAGAGATTGGCAAGATCCAGAAGTACCTACCAATTGATCAATAAAAGCAGGCAGAAGTAATACCTGGAATTATCCAGATGAGGATTCAAAAAACTTATGTTTCAAAGGTTTTAGGAATGTTAATAGCCTAAACTGAAACACTAAAAATATAAAAAATAAATTTATGAACTCTAATTTTGAAAGCCGTTTTGCAGTAAGTCCAAATGAAGCAAAACAAATGAATACTGAAACATTACGCGAAAATTTTTTAATAGAAAACCTTTTTACTAGCGATCAGGTTAATCTCACCTTATCTCATTTTGACCGATTTATAGTTGGTGGAGCAATGCCAGTACAACACAAATTAGCAATGCCCAATCCTGAGAATCTTAAAGCCAAATATTTCCTCGAAAGAAGAGAAATCGGTATTATAAATGTAGGTGGAAAAGGAATTGTAATCGCTGATAGTGAAAAATTTGAAATTGGATATAAAGAAGCCTTGTATCTTGGAAAAGGAATTAAAGAAATTTTCTTTGAATCGACAGACAGTAACAATCCTGCAAAATTCTATTTAAACTCTGCACCTGCTCACTGTGCTTACCCATCAAAAAAAATAACAAAAGCTGATGCAGAAGTTGTTGAACTAGGATCATTAGAAACAGCCAATCATCGTATCATTAACAAATTAATTGTCAACAGTGTTGTACATACTTGTCAGGTTCAAATGGGAATGACCGAACTAAAAATAGGCAGCGTATGGAACACCATGCCGGCTCATACCCACGACAGACGCATGGAAGCTTATTTCTATTTTGAGATTCCTGAAAATCAGAGTGTTTGTCACTTCATGGGAGAACCACAGGAAACCAGACACATTTGGATGCAGGACGAACAGGCTGTAATCTCTCCAAATTGGTCTATCCACTCGGGCGCAGGAACTTCTAACTATACTTTTATTTGGGGTATGGCGGGCGAAAATTTAGATTACGGAGATATGGATCATTGTGCAATTAACGACTTAAAATAAAATCATCATGAAAACTATAAAACGCTTTATTTGTCTTGTTATTTTATTACCATTAAGCATTTTAGCACAAACAAAAGTAACTTTTTCCATCCAAAACAATTCTGCTCTAGAACGAAAAGCAGCTGTAGTAGCTATTTCGTGGAAAACTGTTCTATCAAATTTTCCTCAAATAGATACTTCCAATTTTGTAGTTCTTAATGCCGCGACCAAAAAGCAAATTCCTTTTCAATTAGAACATTGCGGACTTCCTACAATTCAAAATTTGCTGGTACAAGTTGATGTCAAAGCCAAATCATCGTTGAATCTTCTAATACAAAAAGGAAAACCAGAAGCTTTCGCTGCAAAAACGTATTGCCGTTATGTGCCGGAACGCAAAGATGATTTTGCGTGGGAAAATGACAAAATTGCTTTTCGTACTTACGGTAAAGCAATAGAAAAATCAAAAGAGGATGCCTATGGTTTGGATGTGTGGGTTAAACGTACCGATAAACTCATAATCAACGAAAGATATAAGCGAAATGAATATCATATAGATCACGGAGATGGAATGGATTATTATCACGTAGGTTTTTCATTGGGCGCAGGAAATATGGCGCCTTATGTAAACGATTCTATTTATTATTCTGCAAATTATCGTGAATGGAAAGTTCTTGACAACGGGCCTTTACGCAGCACTTTTCAATTAACATTTGTTACCTGGAATGCAGGGGGAATAAACGTTAAAGCCACAAAAACAATTTCTCTGGATGCTGGTTCTCAACTTAACAGAATCGAGAATGTTTATTCTTTTGACAGCGAAAAACCATTACCGGTTGTCGTAGGAATAATCAAAAGACCTGAAAACGGTACTATCACATTAAACGAACAACAAGGTATTACGAGTTACTGGGAGCCAACTCATGGTCAGGACGGCACAACTGGTGTTGGAATCATATTAACCACACCTGTAAGCAATATGATGGTAAACAACATGCAAATTTTGGCCAAAACCCAAGTGAGAAATAATGTTCCAATCCTTTATTACGCCGGTGCAGCCTGGGATAAAGCAGGAAAAATTACCAATGCAAAACAATGGCAGGACTATTTGAATAATTTTTATCAGCAGATAAACGAGCCTTTAGTTGTAACGGTAAAATAATACTCATTATTTTAAATTTTGGGTAGTAGCAAGAAATAAAACAATTTTTTAAAAAAATAGAATAACTATTAATAAAAACAAAAAAAATGTCAATAAACTTATTTGATTTAACTGGAAAAACAGCGCTTGTAACAGGCGGAGTACACGGTCTGGGAATGGCGATGGCTAAAGGACTTGGGCATGCAGGTGCCAAAATTGTAGTAAATGATCGTTCATCAACAGAGGCGGTTGCCAATGCTGTCGCAGAATATAAAGCGGAAGGAATTCAAGCCTATGGATACATATTTGATGTAACCGATGAAGCTGCTGTAATTGAAAACATAAACAAAATCGAAGCCGAAGTTGGTCCAATCGATATTCTAATTAACAACGCCGGAATTATAAAAAGAACTCCAATTATTGAAATGGAAGTTGAAGATTTTGCAGCGGTAATAAATGTAGACTTAATTAGTCCTTTTATTGTTTCAAAAAATGTTGCCAAAGGAATGATTCAGCGTGGCGGAGGAAAAATCATAAACATTTGCTCTATGATGAGCGAATTGGGTAGAGATTCTGTAAGTGCTTATGCTGCCGCAAAAGGAGGACTTAAAATGCTAACTAAAAATATGGCTACTGAGTGGGCTAAATTTAACATTCAGACTAACGGAATTGGTCCTGGATATTTTGCTACCAGCCAAACGGCTCCTATTAGAGTAGATGGACATCCGTTTAATGATTTTATTATCAGCAGAACTCCTGCAGCTCGTTGGGGTGATCCAAATGATTTGCAAGGTGCGGCAATCTTCTTGTCTTCAAAAGCCAGTGATTTTGTAAACGGACATATTCTTTATGTTGATGGAGGAATACTTGCTACAATTGGAAAACCATCAAACGAGGATTAATATCTTATAAAAAACAAGACCGCCAAACTCGATAGTTTGGCGGTCTTTAATTAAAAATGTTTTGATTATGGGAAAAGTACTTTGTTTTGGAGAAATACTTTTGAGATATAGCATGGGGGAAAATTTCCCGCATCAACAGGATATGAGCGCCTACATTGGAGGCGCAGAAAGTAATGTAGCTTTGGCTTTAGCCAAATGGAATACGCCTGTAGCCTACTGCACCGCCTTGCCCGATAACTTTTTATCGAATACAATTTTGGATTATTATAAAAAAATGGGAGTAGACACAAGTTCTGTTATTAAATCCGGAGAAAGAATTGGGTCCTATTATTTGAGTCAGGGTTCGGATGTAAAAAATGCTGGTGTGATATATGACCGGAAATATTCTTCATTTTCAGAATTAAAACCATCCACCATCAATTGGGAAGAAATTTTTGAAGGTGTGTCATGGTTTCATTTTACCGCCATATCACCTGCGCTAAATCCTGACATTGCAAAACTTTGTGAGGAAGCGTTGATTGTAGCTTCTAAAAAAGGAATAACAATTTCTTTGGATTTAAATTTCAGGGAAAAACTATGGAAATATGGTGTCGAACCTATAGCAGTAATTCCTAAACTGGCAACTTATGCCCATGTTATAATGGGTAATATCTGGGCTGCCGAAAAGATGTTAGGCATTACCATAAACCAACAATTAATAGCTTCGGGAAGCGACACTGATTTAGTGGAGCAAGCCAAAAACACTTCAAAAGAAATCTCGGCAAAATATCCTAATTGTCATACCATTGCCAACACTTTTCGTTTTAATAAACTTGAAGGTGTAAAATATTTTACGACTTTATATCAAGAAAAAAACATCTATAAAAGTGAAACTTTGTTTGCAGCAAAAACGGTAGACAAAGTGGGAACTGGTGATTGTTTTATGGCAGGGCTTATTTATGGAATATTGCAAAAAAACAAACCCCAACAAATAGTTGAATTTGCTGCAAGAGCAGCCTACCAAAAATTATTTATAATGGGCGATGCCACTACATCCAGCGTAGAAGAAATCCAACAATTAATAGATCAAAATGAATAAAAAAGAAAATGTCATTAAACAAATCACAGAGTCGGGATTATTGCCTTTGTACTACCATGAAGATAAAGAGGTAAGTATAGCTATTTTGCGCTCTTTGTATTCAGCCGGAGTTCGTATTTTGGAATATACCAATCGCGGAGAAAATGCTTTAATTAACTTTCAGGCATTAAAAACAGTAACGCAACAAGAAATGCCTGATTTATTATTGGGTATCGGCACCATAAAAACGGCTGAAACTGCAAAAAGATTCCTGGATGCGGGAGCTGATTTTATCGTTAGCCCTATTGTTTCTGCCGAAGTAGCTGCAATCGTTCGGGAACAAAATCTAGCTTGGATACCTGGTTGTCTAACGCCAACTGAAATTCATGAGGCCGAACTTTTGGGAGCCTCTTTAGTGAAAATTTTCCCGGGAAACCTGGTGGGACCTTCTTATATTCAAACGATAAAAGACATTTTTCCTGATCTGCTCTTTATGCCAACCGGAGGTGTTGAACCTGAAGAAAAAAATCTAAAATCCTGGTTTGGAGCCGGAGTTGTTGCTGTAGGTATGGGAAGCAAACTATTGCAAACCAACTTAATTAATGAAGGCAATTTTGAAGCCCTGACAGATTATATAAAGAAAGCCAATCTGCTAATTCAATCTTGCAGATAAATTAAACAGCAATTTCTTTATTCCAAAACAGCTAAGAATAAATTAAATAAAAAAATAATGACTAATCAAAACATAGGCAAATACAGATGGACTATTTGTGCCTTAATCTTTTTTGCAACTACTGTAAATTATTTAGACAGAGCAGTTATTAGCTTACTTAAACCGTATCTCACGGCTGCATTTCAATGGAGTGATGAAGACGCTGTAATAAATTATACCAATATTGAAATTGCCTTTAAATTTTCGTACGCCTTTGGTATGCTTTTCGCCGGAAAAGTTATTGATAAATTAGGGACAAAAATTGGTTACGCATTATCAACATGCTTATGGAGTATCTCGGCAATTGCACACGCTTTGGCAACAGGCACAATGGGTTTCAGCGTTGCCCGAATCTTTCTTGGGGTAACTGAAGCAGGTAACTTCCCGGCAGCGATTAAAACTGTGGCAGAGTGGTTTCCTAAAAAAGAACGTGCTCTTGCTACTGGAATTTTTAACTCTGGCAGTAATATTGGAGCAATTGTTGCGCCTATTTCGGTACCTTTTATTGCTGAAAACTGGGGTTGGCAATGGGCTTTTGTCATCACTGGAGCCATCGGTTTTGTGTGGCTGGTCCTATGGTTTATTTATTATGAAATTCCCTCAAAACAAAAAAGACTTGCTCAGGCAGAATACAATTATATAACACAACCTGAAACAGGAGAATCCGGTACAACAAAAGAAGTAGATTCTGCAGAAAAAGAAGTATTAGAACCAATCTCCTGGAAAGTTTTAATCCAATACAAACAAACTTGGGCGTTTGCAATAGGAAAACTATTAACCGACCCTATTTGGTGGTTTTACTTATTTTGGCTGCCTGATTTCCTTGATAAACAATACGGTTTAAAAGGTACTCAGGTTGCTTTACCGGTTGCCCTGGTATATGCAATTGCGAGTTTTGGCAGTATTTGTGGAGGATGGTTACCTATGAATTTAATAAACAAAGGAATGCCAGTATTTAAAGCACGAAAAACCAGTATGTTAATCTACGCTTTTTGTGTAACTCCTGTGATTTTTTCACAGTATTTAGGCAACATCAATATGTGGTATGCCATAATTGTTATCGGAATAGCTGCTGCTGCACATCAGGCATGGAGTGCTAATATTTTTACCACTGTATCTGATATGTTTCCTAATAGAGCTATTGGCTCAGTAACAGGAATTGGAGGAATGTTTGGAGGTTTGGGCGGTATCTTATTATCGGCATTGGTTCAGAAAAAACTATTTGTATATTATGAAAGTATCGGTCAAATAGGAACAGGTTATTTTATCATGTTTATTATTTGTGGCGCTGCATACTTATTAGGATGGAGTATTATGCACTTTTTAGTTCCTACGTTTAAGAAAATAGAATTGTAATTTAAATATTATCTTTTTAGGAAGACATTGATTTTATTAGAGTATTTGCTTTAAAACAACTTTCATTTTTAAGTTATCTCCTAAAGCAATTCCCTGATACCCAAAAAAACCGTTTCAAACTGAGACGGTTTTTTTGTTTTTCTGTCATTTATAATTCCTCTACTTGAAATTATAATAAGATTAAAAATTAATCTCCGTTTTTTGATGAGAAGCGAACCTCACAAAAATAAATAAAACAGAAAAACCAGCTATAAACCAGCTAAATAAGGAAGTTTTTAACCTAAAAAAGGAATATTATTCCCCTATAAGAATCTATATAAAAATAGCTTTGTATAAAACCACAATTAACTATCTAACAAAATAATTATGAAAACAAAACTACATCTCTTTTGTATGTTGCTGCTTTTCTGCAGCTTCATTCCAAGAGCCTTTGCTACGGATTATTACACCGCATCGGCAGCCGCAACACTGGCAGGAAATACTGGAGCGGTTAATGCCAACTGGACTACCAATCCGGACGGAATTACCGGATTAACAACAGTAACCATTGCCGCAACAGACAACCTCATTGTTTTAAATGGCGGTACAGCCACCATTACTGCTAGTATAAACATTACTGCTTTAACCATTAATACAGGAGGAAAAATCATCCATAACAATAATGCGACGGCTAGTACGATCAATATTAACGGCCTCCTTACCTGGAACGGAACGATAAAAACATTACAACCAACATCTGGAAGTAATTTTTTCAACGCAAACGGAGATGTCGTTGGAACAACAGCAATTCATGATAATGCCAGTACTAGAGGCGTATATTTGGGAGGCATTGGAAAAACCATCAATCTAACCCAACTCAATACAGGTGTCATCAATAAAGCCAGTCAAAGTATTGGTCTCGTACTTTCGAAAAGTCGTGCATTGTCAGGAAACTGCAAGTTCTACAGTCCTGTTTTATTCGTAAATGCCACACAAGCCAATCCTGTTATCCTTGATCTTGCCGGTTTTAACCTTCAGGTATCTTCCATCAAGCAAGGAGGAGTAAATCTATACAATTTACTAAAAGGTGCTACCTCCTCTACTCTTACTATATCGGGAACTACAGGATTACTTTCTAGCGATGCAAACAATACAACTGTAATTAATTTTGACCCTTCCGCGGCGGTACTTAATCAACTTAATATTGATAACGCTTTCTTAGCAACAGCGGCAGGAAACGTATATGTAAACGGAAATCTTACAGTAAATTCATTGCAATTTGGCACTAACACCGGTGATAAAACCACGAGAATCCTATCGATAAGCGCTAATTTTACATTGAATGACAATGGAACTATGCGTGTACAAACTAAAGGAGCAACAACTCCCGGTACCGATTATGATCAATTAAGCGTAACTGGAAACACTAATATAGGAACCTCAACAACACTAAAAGTTGATCTCACAAACTCGTATGGTCCTTCTGCTAATGATTCATTTTATTTTGAAACATATACCGGAAGCTTTACTGGAAGCTTTTCTACAATTCAAACTCCAAATGGCTATACCGCTGCTGTGAGCTATCCTACCGGGAAAGTACAATATCAGGTATTAACATCACCGCCACCAACACCTCAATGCTCTCTTAACCTAACTCCTGACCTGCCACTGGTTCCCTCTAACGAAACGGTAGAAACAGAAATAGAAACCATATACCAACGTTATTCCGATTCTTATCTGGGTACTACAGAACCAACAACTACTGCACTTAACAGCGCCATCGCAAGTTATAATGCACTTGGTATCACAGTAAACGGATATAACATCACTTCGACGGTAAATGTTACTAGCTATGATCAGGTGTCATTTTTAAAAACCTTTGCTCAATATCTTAAGTTCCATCCAGAAGACACAAACAATATATACACCAAAGCCCTTAACACGGTGTGGCTGGTATCAGACCGTGTATGTAAAGGAACATTACCTATAGACCTTAACCAATATTCCTATAGAAATTTTGCACAACCTGCCATACTTATACCTAGTATCAAAGACAACTCATACGTAAAAAGCTTGTTCGAAAACGTACTGTATCAACAAAATGATTTTGACCACATTTGGGAATCAAACTATGTGGGAGGCATTAATATAGATCACGTAGGAAACTCTGGAGTTGTTACTATGGCCTATGTAAAATGGATAGACTCTGCCGATGAGCGTTTCCGTTACATGACGGCATTTAAACGTATGATGGATAATTTTACTACCTATACCCCAGGAACTTATGATGGGATGAAACCGGACGGTTCAGGATTTCATCATTGGGCATCCTATCCATCCTATACGTATGATTTTAGCTATGCAGCAAATATAATATATGATTTGAAAGGAACTTCCTTTGAAGTAAGTACTGCAGGTTATCTACGCTATAGAGACGCACTTATGTCCCAACTTATGTTTACCAATGATGCAACTACCCGATTCCTGACTATGACAGGAAGAAAACCCGAAGAAGTCGCTACCACCATTAGCAGATATGATTTCCGTAATATGGCGGTGGCGGGAGGAAGTATTCTGGGAACTGGTAAATCAGATCCTGTTATGGCTACCTTTTATAATCGCGTATGGGGACCAACCAATAACTATACATCACAATTTGACAATAGTACTGTAGCTCCATTCAACGAAGGATATTTCCAGTTCAATCATAGTATGGCAGGCATTTACCGTAAAAACGGATGGCTGGCAATATGTAAGGGATTCAATGACAATATGTTTGGCACAGAGACTTATGCAGATGCAAACCGTTTTGGACGTTATCAAAGTTACGGCGCCGTTAATATTGTTTATCCTGGGGATGCCCTCACAGGAAACGGATATGATGTAACTACCTGGAACTGGAATTATACCCCTGGTACCACGGTTATCAGACTTCCATGGGATAAACTTCATGCCGAGAAAACCAGTATAGACGAAAGACAACAGAAAAAATTTGTGGGCTCTTTGAGTTTTATAAATAAAAACAGTAACTATCTAAAAGCAATTCATGGTACTTACGGAATGTTTGCCATGGATTTTCAGGAGGCACAAGGTAGAGCGTGGGGTCCCAATACCTATTCAGCTGTAGATAACCATAACCCAACTTTTATTTTCAAAAAATCCGTATTTACATTTGACAACATGTTGATTTGTCTTGGTTCTAATATCGGTAATAACGATGCAACAAATAACACATTGACAACCTTGTATCAACGTAAGGCAACAACAGGAAAAGAAGACGTAAACGTAGATAGCAATTTATTGCAGGGAAGCTCCTATGACAATTCCTATGCAGACACTAACAACCACTGGATTGTGGACAACTTCAGTACCGGTTTTTATGTATTAGCAGGAAGCGGAACTATTAAATTAACAAGAGCAGACCAACAAACTCCACAACACAATATACCAATCGCTTCACAAAATATCTCTTCTAATCCAATAGGAAACTATGCTATAGGATATATTGATCATGGAACTGCTCCTTCAAACAAAGGATACGAATATGTTTGTATACCTCAAGCCACAAGCACAGACATGACCAATTTAGACAGTCAGATAACTGCTGGTAACAAACCTTATACGGTACACCGCAAAGATAATAGTGCTCACATCGTAGAATACAAACCAACCCCAACTTCGAATTCTATTTTTGGGTATGCTTTCTTTGAAGCACTTTCAGGAATTGACAATTCGGGTCAATTAACAGGTGCAGATTATCCTTGTTTAGTGATGTCACAATATGATTCGACACAAAAAAACCTTAAAATAGCAGTAAACAATCCTAATTTGGGATTTGCTTATAGAGAATATACTCCATCTGTAAGCAAACAAATAAATATTACAATAAAAGGCACAAACTGGCAAATTTCACAACCTAATGCTAATGCAAGTATTACAGGTACAGCAAACGGCCAAACCACAATTACTTTTACAACTGTAGATGGATTACCGGTAGAAATTTCGTTATCACGCGTTCTCACTCCACAGACCATTACGTTTGATACAATACCGACAAAAACAACTTCTGATCCGGCATTTAATTTAACTGCTGCAGCTTCATCAGGTTTACCAGTGAGCTATGTCAGTTCTAATACTTCCGTGGCTACAATAAGTGGTAATACCGTAACTATTGTTGGTAAAGGAACCAGTATTATCGCAGCTTCTCAAGTTGGTGATGATACTTATGCCGCTGCGACAACGGTAGAACAAACATTAACCGTGGAGCTTACCCCACAAACCATTAGTTTTGATGCAATCCCTACAAAAACAGCTAATAATTCAGCATTTGATTTAACAGCTGCCGCTTCATCTGGCTTATTGGTTAGTTATACCAGTTCTAATACTGCCGTGGCAACAATAAGTGGTAATACCGTAACTATTGTTGGTAAGGGCACCAGTACTATAAAGGCTTCTCAAGTGGGTAATGACATTTATGGCGTTGCACCAGTCGTCGAACAAATACTAACCGTAAACCCTGTCTCCCAAACTATTAGTTTTGATGCAATACCAACAAAAACGGCCAGCGATTCTGCATTTGATTTAACAGCTACAGCTTCATCTGGTTTACCCATTACTTATACCAGTTCTAATACTGCCGTGGCAACAATTAGCGGCAGCACAGTAACTATTGTCGGTAAAGGTACTAGCACAATTACAGCTGCACAAGAAGGAAACAACATTTATGATGCTGCCTCAGCTGTAGATCAAACAATGACAGTACAATATCGTACAAGTTCATTTGGAGATATAACCCTTTTTGTAGGAGTGACCAATAGTGACAATAATGGCCGTAAAATTGACCTGCTTGCAGAATTGTATCTCAATGGTTCTTTAATTGGATCCGGGACATTATTAGCACAACAAGTTTCAGGAAACACAATGAACAATAGCACAAAATTTCTTGTACCATTGAATGTTAGCAATGTTGTTTATACACCAAATGATTTATTACAATTAAAAATTTCTGTTCGTCGTGCAGGAAGTGGTAGTGACTTTGGAGTAAAGTTCTGGTATAATGCAGATTCAGTGAATAGCACCACTAAAGGCTTTAGCAGAATGTCCAAATCAACACCTGAAGGACCTGCCGGAAGCTTTTTCAATCTCCGTAGTGGCTTTTTACTTGATCCATCTGCAGGTAATGCAGGAACTAATGTTGCACGTACAACTACTGCAACGTATCAAGAAATTGGTACCTGGTCAACTACTGCTGTTGGACTGAATGAGCAAAAATCAACTATTAATGATAACGCAAGCACTTTAAATACAAAAACAAATGATTTACCTGAATTTAATACGGAAGAAATTCGTTTGTATCCAAATCCTGCAACAGATTATTTGAATATTATAACTCCCGAGCAAAATGAGAAACTAAACATTCTTATCCTAAATTTAGCAGGAGAAATTGTTCGGGAATTTAAGAATGTAACAAGTACAATTTATGTGGGTACTTTACCTACTGGCACCTACCTTTTACAGATAAACAGAGTAAATAAAACTTATAAATTCATCAAGAAATAAAGTAACAATTGCAATTGAAAAATTGATTTTTATAAATAAATTAAAGCAATGGTTAAGTACAACTATTTTACTTAATCATTGCTCTATTAATAAGGAACTTTTCTTCGTCAATCCGATTGTGAAGTTTTAAAAATCATTTTTGAAAACAGATATTCTTAAACTATTTTACCTAAAATTTAAACCATTTTATAAGTTAATTTAGACTATAAATCCTTTTCAACGTTTTTTTACAATATATTACTAATGAATAAATTAAAATATACACATCTAATTTTATGAAAAAAATCAAACTGTGGCTCATTTTCTTTATCGTTTTTACAAATACTGTTGCCGCTAATACATCCGATTTTATTACAATTTACAACCGAATGTATAACGAGTATTTGTCAAATCCCAGTGCAAGTTCTGTCGAAACAATATTAAAAAAAATGACTTCGGATGGAAGTTTCGACGGTATCGATTATAAAACAAAAGATGACTCTCCAAGAAGCCATCCAATCATGCTGGCAACTTTGGCGGCAGCCTATAAAAATCCTCAAAACAAGTATTTTAGCAACCCCGATGTCAAAGCAAAATATCTTTTAGGTCTAAAATTTTGGATAGAAACAAACCAAAGCCCAAGTAACTGGTGGTTTCGATACATCGCTTATCCTAAAGAAGTTACTAAAAGTGTAATACTAATGCGTGATGAGCTAAAAGCAGACAAAATCCTGTTTGACAATACTATAAAATACCTGCGCTGGAGTTATGAAAATGCCAATGCCGAAAGGATGACCGGAGCAAACGGATGTGACATCATTATGGGCGCAATGGCAGCCTCAGTAATGACAGAAAACAAGGAACAAATGCTTGATTATAAAGCAAAAATGACAAATCTACTTTCTATGCACAAACAAGAGGGCATTGAGGCAGATTATATGTATGGGCAGCATTCCGGAAATGGAAGACAATTGTATTTAGGCAATTACGGTAAAGAGTATATAAATTCTGCACTTTATTATCTTGAATTCTGCAATAATACAGCATACAATTCTCCAGGCATTTCGTTGCTTGAGGACTTTTATATTAAAGGAATACAGTGGATTTTTTTTAGCAAGAATTACGACCCAAATCAGGCTGGAAGATTCAATAGTTCTGACAAGTACTGTGCTCAATTTGAAAGTATGACCAAACGATTTTTAAATCTCAATACGCCACGAAAAGCCGAAATAAAAAAGGTTTACGACAGAATAAAAGGCGAAAACAGTTTAAGCGGAAACCGAATGTTCTGGCGCTTTGACTACATGATAAATCGCCGCGAAAATTACATGTCCAGCACCCGCATGTCCTCTACCCGAACTGTAGGTGCCGAAGCAGGAAACGGTGATGGAGAGTATAATTATTATTCTGGCAATGGTACAAATTATATTTTCGTAACAGGAAAAGAATACAATGGTCAATACTTTAAAGTTTTTAACAACAGACAATTTCCCGGAATCACTGCCGAACAAGATATTGCTCCCTTGCCTATTCCGAATTGGGGTGAAAATGCCGGAAACGGAAATTCATATGCTGGTGGAGTAAGCGACAATACTTATGGAGCGTGTGGAATGATCCTGGAACGTCACG
Source organism: Flavobacterium sp. JAS (assembly GCF_020991455.1). Classification (GTDB taxonomy): domain Bacteria; phylum Bacteroidota; class Bacteroidia; order Flavobacteriales; family Flavobacteriaceae; genus Flavobacterium. The sequence goes on along the minus strand of NZ_JAJMOX010000002.1, from coordinate 352,250 downwards.
GAATTACGGCCCATAAATCATGGTTTTACTTCGATGACGAGTTCGTTTGTCTGGGTGCAGGAATTAATCAAACTAATGGAAAAGCTCCCGTTTATACTACTTTAAATCAATGCAATTCAAGTGGTAAAGCACAATATTCTGTAAAGGGAGAAATTGCAGATCTAAATACTTCAACAACAATCATAGATCCGGATTGGATATTGAATGGAAACATTGGGTATTTTAATCTCGAACCCAATTCAAATTATATTTTGGCAAATGATTCGAATTTGTTTAGCGCTAATATAAATCATGGGATTAATCCAGCGAATAAAAGTTACGCTTACCTTGTAAAACCGAGTCTTCAATCGTCTAAAGAGGCCGCGAAATATTCAAAAAAAATTCCTGTTTCGGTTCTATCAAACAATGAACAAATTCAGGCTATCAGACACCAAAACCTGAATATTGTTGAGATAATGTTTTATCAACCGGGAACACTTAAAATTTCAGAAGGAGAATCAATTACTGTAGATAAACCTTGCGCTTTAATTTGGAAAGAAAAAACAAACGAAATTTCAGTTGCCAATCCGTACTGCGAGTCAGAGAATCCGAAAGAAATTAATGTGAATGTATCAAAACACCATAAAATATCTCAAATGACTTTTCAAATGCCAACCGGAGTCAATACAGGAAGTAGTGTGACCCAAAAAATCACTGGTTTAAAATAAGATCTTTTTTTAATACAAAAGTTTTAAAATCGCAAAGTAAAAAAATGTAAACCAGTAGTAAACGAATAATAAATACAAGATAGAATGATTCCTGAAACAAAAGAATACACGGTAAATTTAATCGAAAAAAATCAATTGATTATCACTGGAAAAGAAGATGATAATTTATGGAATAAGGCTCTAACATTAACTGATTTCTCTTCTCCATGGGATAGTGAAAAATCATCAAAAATCACATTCAAGGCGCTTTGGGATACTGAAAAATTATTTTTTTCCTTTACTGTTTTTGACACATCAATTCACATAGAAAAACAGAATGACAGCTTTGAGAGCATTAATAATTCAGACAGAGTCGAGCTTTTTTTTAGACCTGACAATACCCTAAATCCCTACTATTGTCTGGAAATAGATTCGGAGGCCCGAATAATGGATTTTATTGCTTATCCAAACAAGAATTTCGATTTTAACTGGAATTGGCCAAAAGGTGACATACTGGTTAAATCTTCTGTAAATGAGGATTCTTTCACCGTCGAAGGTTCAATTTCTATTCAATCCTTAAAAGATTTTAAATTAATCAAAAACAACAAAATAGAAACAGGAATTTTTCGAGCAAAATATTCTCCTAACAAAAACGACAGCTATGAACCGGTCTGGATAACGTGGGTAAATCCTAATACGGAAACACCAAATTTTCATATTGCTTCATCTTTCGGAATCTTAACTTTAAAAGAGTAAAAAATAATTATTTAAACCCAAATTTATTACTATGAAAAAAAATGTCTTATTAATGCTTACACTTTGCATTGTATTTTTTAGTTGTGAAAAAGATAATATTTCTTCTGTTTCAACAGTTGCCTATTCATTTGACAGCGACAGTAACTCAAAGCTCATGTTTAAGGACGGCGAGCCACTCGAAACAATGACATCTGAATCCAGACGTTATGAGGTAGGAAAAGTGTTACGAGTAAAGGCGATTAATGAAACGACGATAGAAATAGCCAACTTTGCACCTGTTGATATAGAAAGTGCAACTATTCTATTAACAATTGAAGGTCAGGCAAAGCCTATAAAACTTTTGAAAATAAATAAAATCAGGGCTCATGCTGTACAGGAGATAAAGTATCCTTTTATGGAGGGTACCACAGCTTTCCTTGATACCAACAATAATGAAGTTAATCTTACCCAGTATAAAGTAACTGGAATTCCCATTAGTAAAGTATCATTTGATTTTACTGGTGAAACGGAATTGATAAAAAAACTTAAATCGTTGGCTAAATTAAAATGGAAAATAAAATACCATGACTTTGATCCAAGTGATGACCCAAATAACAACTGGAAAGAAAATATTGATGCAAAAGACATCAGGAGATTTTCAGGTTTTATAATTAATATGGCTTACCTTATCGTCTCAGATAATACAATGAAGGCATTTGCTGATGAACCCATTTACGATAATGATGGTATGCTAATGACTGTGGATCAAAAAAAGGCGGCTCTACAGAAAATGATTGATATGCCTATGATGAATTGTGGAGTTGTTGTTAATGTTTCAGGATTAGGAGGTGGTTCTACCTATGGTGTGGCCAATCATGTTTTACATGATTATTTAACTGTGGATCCTTCTTTTATCACCATACACGAAATGGCCCATATGGTAGGTTTTTCTCATAGTTCCAGTATGACTTATCCGAGCAAGGAAAATACCGGAGCTACAGTAGCTGCAGGGAGGGTATATACACAAATGCTGAAAAATGATGAATTTCCAATAAAAGTGAGTAATTATTATTATCCTTCTGATTTATTAAAATAACCTCATATTATAAGATTTTAAGTACTTAAAATGATTTATTAAAGTTGCTACCTTTTTTGCCATAGAAGTTAAGTTCTTTCTCTAGAAATGCATCGAAAAAAGTAAAAAAAATCCTTAATCTCCAATAGCAAAAATTTGACGCTGTTAAATTTATTTTCAATAATGGAATGGATACCTTTTTTGTCACAAAAACTTAAGGCTGTTAATTTTTTTCCTTTTACAAAAAGAATTGCATACTTTTGGTTTTTAAAAACACGAATTATAACATTCATTTTAAACAAGTTAGTCACTCAGAAGAAACTACAAATTAGCGTTTCAAGTTTTGTGGCAACATCGGGGCACACTAGGTCGAAAAAAATAAAAACGTAGGAAATATGCAGGTTCCCAGCTTAAGGTTCGAATCCTGCTCTCCCCACCAAAAGGGTAAAAGAAGTAAAAAGGTCACTTTTTCAATCTTTTCAAAAACCCGCAAAAAACGTGGTAAAACCTGCAAATCCTAGGATTCGCAGGTTTTTTGCTTTTAAGGCATTTTTCAATCTTTATAAAAACGCCCAAAGTTACAGTGGCAGAATCGGTGCACAAATTATCATGGAGTTGCTCTTTTATTTGCCACAATAAGTTAAGGCTGTCTCCTTAATGAAGACTCCCGAATAATAAGTTCTGTTTTTAGCACTATTTTTTGAGTATTTTCTCCAATCTCATTTTTCTTCAAAAGCAGAAACATCAATTCCATTAGTTTAGAACTAATTTCGAATAGCGGCTGGGCAACACAACTAATTGAAGTTGAACATAGCTTAAACATATCATTATCATCGAATGCAACAATGCCAAATTCATTTAATAAATTACGACTACTTTCTTTAAAAACTTCTAATCCGTTTTGTGCAAGATAATTGGTTCCAAAAAAAATAGCATCCAAGTGATTATGATCATTCAGAAATTTTTCAATATGCTTTTTTCCTTTTCCTTTAAAAATTTCATTGTAAGGGATTTGTAAAACGTTTGATTTCAAACCTCTATCATCAATTGCTCTATGATATCCTGACAATCGATCTTTCATTTGCGTTTGATTGGAATCTGTAGTCACAAAACCAATATTCTTAAATTGATTATTTACCAAATGTAAGGTTGCATCATAAGAAGCCTGTTGATTATCTATACTAACACTATTACAATCTAAACCTTCAAAAAAACGATCTAATAAAATAACCGGTTTATTATCTTTTATTAAGCTTTCTATAGTTTCCTTTATTCCTGAAGAAGGGACAATAATAAACCCATCAACTTGACGAAAATTAAATAATTCAATCAATTCTTTTGATTTTTCATCGTTATTTTCGTTGCTGCAAAAAATGACTTTATATCCTTTATCAAATGAAATATCTTCAAAAATTCGAGCTAATTTAGAAAAGAAACTATTTGAAATATCTTCTACCATAAAAACCAAAATTTTTGATTTCCCTGTTCTAAGGCTTTGTGCAATTTGATTTGGTCTGTAGTTTATTTGTTTTGCATAATCTAAAACCCTTTGCGTTAACTCTTTAGAAATGTGTTTTTCTTTTGCTTTTCCATTCAATACAAAAGAAACCGTTGTTATGGAAATCTTTAGTTCATCAGCAATATTCTTAATAGAAACCGGTTTGTTTTTCATATCAATATCATTTTTTTACTGCTTCTAATTCATCCGGAAAAGCCGATTGCCCTTCCAAATTACTTATTATCAATGCATCTACGTTTTTACTTTCTATGGCGTAGGCAAAATAATCTGGTTTGTTTTTTCCCCATAACACTGAACAGCTTTGTACTTTTATTCGTTGCGCATTATCAAAATAAAAGCCTGAAGTACTTCCTTTAACAAAACCTTCTAATTTAGACGGACGTCGATCATAAACACCTCCCTGATTGCTGGTTGTTTTATCAATAAAAACACTAACATTATCAAAGACAACGTTGTTTATTTTATCTTTTGATTCTGCACTAACATATACTCCATTTTCACTCGTACATTGAATATTAGAAAAATAAATATTACTTATTGCGCCCACTTTCCCTTCGGTTGCTCCTTTTGGAAAACGCCAGTTTGCATCTTTATGGTTTCCGCTTGCACGACTATAAGCCGTTACATAAATAGGTTCAGCTTTTCCCCACCAGGTATCAGATGTCAAACGTCCTTCGATAATCATGTTAGAAAAAATAACGTCGCTCACCGTTCCTTCATCCCTATTTTGAATTCCTACCCCACGATTGCTATTTTTAATAATACAATTATTGAATACCACTTGCCTGATTGCATCCATGTTTTCTGAACCAATCTTGATGGCGCAACTGCTGCTGGTCATGGTGCAATTTGTAACAGTTATGTTTTCGCAGGCGCCAAACTCTTCAAATTCTCGTCTGTTTTTTAGACAAATGCAATCGTCTCCACTTTCGATATAACAGTCGCTTATACGAACATTTTTTGAATGATCTAAGTCAATACCATCGCTGTTACGAACTTTTAAGCTGTTTAACAATGTAATTCCGCTAATGACAACATCATTACAACCCACCAGATGAATGGTCCAATAGGCCGAATTCCCGATATGAACATCTTTTATTCGGATATTTTTTCCTCCTATAATAGTTAAAACATGCGGACGCGGATCTAATACATTAAAGGGTTTTAACACATAAGCATCTTCTTCTTCGGCTCCCATAAACGAAATACCGTTTCCGTCAATTTTACCATTTCCACTGATAGTAAAATTCTCAATATTTTTACCTCCAATCCAGATTGTACCTTCTCCTTTATTTTCACGAAAAGCACTTTCTGCATATAATTTTTCATCTGGACTTGCTAAAATTCTGGCACCGCCTTCAATGTGCAAATCCACATTCGATTTTACATTAAAAGGTCCCGTGAGAAATGTAAAGGGCGCTGGTATTAGTACTTGCCCGCCAGTAATACTGCAAGCATCGATTGCTTTTTGAATCGCAATAGCATCATTGGTTTTTCCGTCTCCTTTAGCACCATATTTTTTAACGTCATATATTTTTTGCGCTGCTACACTAAGTGACAGGCAAAAAATAATCAAAGTAAGTATAGGCTTCTTCATCATTGATTTTCTTTTTTTATTTAAAATTTTAATAAATCTGCTTCGAATATCAATTACTTAACGGGCAGTTCAAATGTGTTTTGTTGTGGTTCGTTCTTTCTTTTTAAAGCTGCTGAATCAAGATTGGGTGATGGGACGTCTTTAAAAATAATTTGATTTGTTTTATCTGATGGAACATCAATGTCTTTCATAACTAATTTGGTTACATCATCAAAAACAAAGGCCGGACGAAAATCTTCTTTTTCAAGAATTAGTTTTATATTCTTCATTTCGATTCCGTTTACGTGACGAACATAAAATCCCCAGGAAGGCAGTTCTCCAAACATGGTAAATTCCGGATATCCTTTTATATTTTCGAGTATGTCTTTTAATCTGCTTAAAGGCAAATATGCCATTCCTTTAGAGGCTCTTCCGGGATACGTAATTTCAATGTTTTCTAACGTTACATTTTCGATAGAATGTCCCGGAATTCCGGCAATCGACGCTGGAAAAGGATTATGAAAATAATCTACTTCCGGGCCGCGTAAATCATAATCAATATCCGGACGCCCAAAAGGGATTTGTGCTTTTACGTTTTTAATGGATACATTTTTAATATAACCCGGTTTTTCGCCATTTCTATGACCTAACCGAATTAGGATTGCATTTCCAGTATTGACAGCTATTATATTCGAAACAGTAATGTTTTCAATTTCGGCTCCATCTACAGATTCTATCGCAATTGCTGATCTGAAAGTATCAAAAACCTTAATATTTTCTATTGTTACATTTTTGAAACTTCCGTATGAACCTGTACCAAACTTAACAGCATTAGCACTTGATCTAACGGTGCAGTTTGCGATATAAATATTATTGTTTTGCAATCCCGGAGATTCTGATTTTAAACAAATACCATCATCAGCAGAATTGATATCACAATTTGTTATTCTCACATTTTCACATCCATCAATGTCAATTCCGTCATTGTTCCAGTAAGCTCTGCTATCTACTTTTACATAATCGATTATAATATTGCTGCATTGCTCAAAACACTGCACCCAGCCTGAGCTGTTTTTTAGTGTAAAATCGGTCATTGTGATAGAATCACATTTCACGAATGAAACTAATTTTCCTCTTCCGTCATTTGGTCTTAGTCTCCTGTAATTGTAGCTAGGATCAATTTTTACTCCGGTATGATGCAAACTATCTATGGCGAGTGCGAGTTCTCTTCCCTGACCGTCTATGGCTCCTTTTCCGGTTATAGCAATATTTTTTGAGGAATGGGCCAAAACCAATGCTCTGATTCCTTCATACTTAGGATAATCATCAGGGTTTGTACTACCTAACAATACTGCTCCTTCTTCAAAGAATAATGTTACATCCGTTTTTAATACAATACTTCCTGATAAAAATTTCCCTTTTGAAAAAATAACTCTTCCCCCCTTATTTTTATTGGCTGCATCTATTGCTTTTTGAATTGCTATTGTGTTTAATGTTTTGCCATCAGCCACAGCTCCAAAAGCAGTAACCTGATAATCTTTTCGTTTACCGGCATACATTTCAACATTAAAACTTAGCTGTAAAAGAAAAAATAAAATGATACTACACTTTGAAATTTTGTTGTTATTATTATTCATAATCGTATTTGCTTATTAATTAAAAATTACCAAAAGACAGTATATAGCGCTATTAATATGCCGCTAATAATAAATGATCCAATAATAAACTCTGAGGAAACTTTGAACATTGATGTATCGACTTCGATTTTTAAGGTTTCCTGCTCTTGTTGAGATTCAGGTTTTAAGAGGCTTATTGCGATCATCATAAATACAATTAAAAAGAAAGCAATGGTCATTCTGTCTAAAAATGGATAATCAGGAAAAGTGCCATTTGTCCAGACAGGCAGGAATTTTAATACTGCTGCAATAGGTACTGTTAGCAATGCACCCGCAAGTCCGGCTGAGGGAGTTGTCTTTTTCCAAAACATTCCCAATAAAAAAATAGCCAAAACTCCCGGCGAAAAGAAACCAACATATTCTTGTATGAACTGATATGCCTGGTCTAATGATTTTAATGCCGGTGCTACAAGAGCAGCAATAAACACTGCAACTATGACACACCATCTTCCGGTAAGTACCAATTTTCTTTCTGTTGCCTTTTTGTTAAAGTATTTTTTATAAATGTCTAAAGAAAAAATTGTAGAAATACTATTGGCTTTACCTGCCAATGAGGCTACAATTGCTGCTGTTAAAGCCGCTAACGCAACTCCTTTTAATCCTGCGGGTAACAAATTCATCAAGGTTGGATAGGCATGATCCGGTTTTAAAACTCCGGTTGCATCGACCATTTCATGCTGAAACATTCCGTTTTGATGCATGACGTACATGGCAATACCTGGTAGAACTGCAATTATAGGAACTAATAGTTTTAAAAATGCAGCAAACAAAATTCCTTTACGAGCTGTTTTTAAATCAGCCCCTAAAGCTCTTTGAACAATGTACTGATTGCAGCCCCAATATGCCAGATTATTGATCAGCATACCACCTATTATAACAGACATTCCCGGTAGTTCAGCATAATGCGGGTTCGATTTATCAAGTATCATTTTCAGATGACCAGGTGCTTCATCTTTTAAAATCGACAAGCCTTTAAGGATATCTTTGCCAAAACCAAAATGTTCTGATAATAAGGTCAAGGACAAATAAGTTGTGACCAAACCTCCAAGAATCAATACTATAACCTGAAACATATCTGTATATCCTATTACTTTCATGCCGCCTAAAGTGACAATAATAGAAAACAAACTCAGTCCTATAACACAAAATTGAAAGCTAATGGGGGCTATCGAAGAAATAGCCAAAGCACCCAAATAAATAATAGAAGTAAGATTTACAAATACATATATCAGCAACCAAATTATTGCCATTATAGTACTTACGGTATCATTATATCTTTTTGCCAAAAATTGTGGCATTGTAAATATCTTGTTTTTAAGATAAATAGGTAAAATAAACATGGCCACTATAATTAAGGTAGCAGCAGACATCCATTCATAAGAAGCAATAGCAAGTCCGATAGCAAAACCTGAACCACTCATGCCAATAAAATGTTCTGCTGAAATATTAGAGGCTATCAATGATGCTCCAATTGCCCACCAGGTAAGCGAACCTTCGGCTAAAAAATATTCGTTAGAACTGGTCGTTGCATTTTTCTTACTTCTGTAAATGTACATTCCATATGATGCAACTATAATAAAGTAAATAAGAAAAACAACATAATCTGCCGTTTGTAGTGTGTTCATAATTGGGTTGGTTTTGTGGTTAGTTAGTAAGTTAAAATGTTTAGTCAGGCTGCTCTTAAATTTTCAAAAACCATCTTCTTTTGTATAGAAAATAAAGTAAAAGCAGTTGTATGAGCGTTACTGATAAAGCGGTAAAAACAGGTTGCCAAAGGACTGGAAATAATTTAATGATGCCTCCAAATACAAATGTTGCGGTATAGCCAAAATTTACCAAACCCTCAGAAGCCATATAAATCAAAATTGAATTTGAACCAATTATAATTAATGGAAATGCCCATTCCCGAAAACCCAATACATCGATTATCAAATAAAAAAAGGTAAATAACAAAATACTGAATCCTCCCACATAACAAACAAAAGAGCTTGACCACAAGCGTTTATTGATAGGGAAATCATAATTCCAGATCATTCCTATGCCTATCAAAACAATTGCTGAAATGATCATAATTATTATTTTGCTCTTTATCGAATCATTTACCCTGTGTTTCAAAAAAGTTCCCAGAAACACGCCTAGCAAAGCTGTAGCAATAGCCGGTATAGTCGAAAACAAACCTTCGGGATCATATACTTTACTGTGCAATCTTCCTGGCAAAAATTGTTGGTCAATATAACTCGTAAAGGATCCTTCTTTAGTTAAAATACCAGCTCCAAAATTAGGAACTGGCACTAACTTCAAAACTAAGTAATAACCAAACAAAATACCTGCAAACCAAAGCAGCTGTTTTTTTAAATCAAAATTTAAATAGATCATGCCTGCAAAAAAACAGGCAAGTCCTATACGTCCCAATACACTGGCAAAACGAGTTTGATCATAGCCATCAAACCGTAATAATCCATTTACAACCAGTCCCAGAAATAGTAAAATACACGTTCTTTTTAGCATTGAGAGGTATATTTTTTGTTTTTCCTTGGCTGGTAATTCCATTGGGGTTTTTACACCGGCATTAATCATTTTTTTATCGAAAGAATAAGGCATCGAAACCCCTGCAACAAATAGAAATACAGGAAATATCATATCATAAAACGTAATGCCATTCCAGTCTGTATGATGCAATTGTGATGACATCCATATAAAAACAGGAATTGGTGCGGCTTTAGCCAATGCATGTATGATATGTTCGCCGCTCATAATCCAAAACATAACAAACCCTCTTAGCACATCCAAAGAAATTAATCTTCCATTTTCAGTCGTATTACTCATAATTGCACTTATTTAAAAGCATATTCAGTTATTGATTTCTCCAGAAGAGTATCAATAATTATAAATGATATTTTTTATTTGAAACTTTTTAGCGTGTATAATTATTTAACACATAGAAACATAGATTTTACTTTTTCCTAAAAGAGAATAAAAAAGAAACTCGTTTCTTCACACATAGTTGCTATGTGAACTTTAATGAGTGAAACGTCTTTTTTAAGTTTACTAAAACTATGTTTCTATGTGTTAAATTTTTAAGGTTATCCTATTCGATTGGTTTTATGACAAATCCATAACTGTATTCGCTTTGTTTCAATAGATATTGCTCATGCGGTGGTAATCCCCAACTATTATCGCCGCCAAGTCCTCGTTGGGTTAAATCAACACAAACAACAACTTCTTTTCTGGGTGTAATATCGCTCAGGTGCATATTCTTTTTTGATAATCCGGGATCAAAATCACCTGGATAATTGTTCAGCGCACTTATTCCTAAAGGCTGCAATCCTTTTATTTCAAGTCCTTTACCTCCATTATCTGAAAGTTTAAACCAACGAACATCTGTTTTATACCCATTTTCCTGCGGACGTGTATAAGGAACATATTGGTCTGCTACTGTACTTTTATAAATTCCTTTTAAAGCAGCTGTATTTCTATCCGGATAATTTTCTAATGGCCCTCTTCCGTAATAGTCAAGATTCTCCAATGTATTTTTAAGAACGAAAATCATTCCAAAACGAGGCATTTCCGGCACTGGATTATTCCCTTTTTTATAGGATGGAATAATCTCTAAAGCCCCGTCATTACTCAAAGAATACTTAATGGTGTAATCCGAAAAAACATCGTTAAGTTTCAGTTTTGCAACAATATATTTCTTGCCATTTTCATCAATTGTCTGAATATTTTCTAAAGTGCTATTTTTACCTGCCGTTCTCCAAACATTAGATTTAATCTGCATTTTATTTCCAAAATCATTATCTGTTGGCGCTCTCCAAAAATTTGGTTCCGGGTATTGTTTGAAGCATTCTTCTCCGTTTAAACTATAATAAGTAATTAGCCCGGTCGTCTTACTTATCTTGACTGTTACTTTGGCAGCACTCCAAATAAATTCGTCTTTTTCGTCCTGAATATTGGATGAAGAAGATGCCGTTTTCTCAAAATAATTGTCGCTCTCTAAAACAAATTGTTCTTTGGCGATTTCAAAATTCTGGGGTAGTAATTCTGATCCGGTTTTGGTATAGGCAAAAACATTCAATAAATATTCTACTCCTGGTTTTGACTGTAATTTTGGCAAATCAAGTTTGAATTGTTTTTTTGATTTCGGATTTAAATTAACCTCAATTGTTCCTTCTTTTATACTTTTTCCGTTTTCTAAAACCTGATATTTAAAGTTGTATTGATTTAAATTTGTAAATCCAAAATCGTTTATGATTTCGATAATTCCATTTTTAGCATCGATAGCTTCAAACAAAATATCCTGATATACTTTTTTTACTTCAAAAGCACCTGGATGCGGAGTTCTGTCTGGCCAAACCAATCCGTTATGGCAAAAATTTTCATCATTTGTATAATTCTGACTTCCCATGTCGCCTCCATAAGACCAATATTTACGGCCTGCTTCATCTTTTATTTCAAATCCCTGATCTACCCAATCCCAAATAAAACCACCCTGCATATTTTTGCTGCCGCGAATAATATCCCAATATTCCTGAAAGTTGCCGCTGCTGTTTCCCATTGCATGCGAGTACTCACACATTATAAATGGACGTGCCACTTCTTTGCGTGCCGCATATTCTTTCATGTAAGCAATCGTTGGATACATAGGGCAAACGATATCTGTATTTTCGTTTTCTTTTGCCTGCTCAAACTGCACCAATCGGGTGTTGTCTCTCTTTTTGATCCATTTGTAAGCATCATGAAAAACAGGTCCGTTGGCACTTTCATTACCTAATGACCAAAGAATTACCGATGGAGCATTTTTATCTCTTTCAACAAGACTATAAATTCTGTCCAGATGTGCTTCTCTCCATTCCAGAAGATGACCCGGATTAGTTTTTGGATTCATATAAATAAGAGGCTGTCCCTCAACTCCCATTCCGTGACTTTCTATATTGGCTTCATCAACCAAAAACAAACCATATTTATTACACAATTTTACCCATAAGATATTATTGGGATAATGACTGCAACGTACCGAATTGATATTCAGCTGTTTCATCATCTTGATGTCTTTCATCATGGTTGCTTCGTCCTGATAATGTCCCGTTACTGGATTATGCTCGTGAATGTTTACGCCATGAACCATTAGTCGTACTCCGTTTACCAATAATTGTCCGCCTTTTAACTCTACTTTTCTGAACCCAATTTGAGTAGAAACGCTTTCTATTATAACCCCTTTTTCATTTTTTAAAGTCAAAAGCAAAATATAGAGATTAGGGGTTTCGCTGCTCCATAATTTCGGACTGGAAACATTTTGGGTAAAATTGATGGTTTGGGTTTTATTGGCTTCAAAATTTACTTTTAAGTCTTTAGTAAAAACATTTTTTCCAAAAGAATCAACCAGTTTTGCTTCTACTGTTTGATTGTTTATAGCAACTGAAGTCAGATTTTTTAAATTAACTTCTACATTCAGGCTTCCGTTTTTGTATTTTGAATCTAAATCAGGTTTTGCAAAAAAATCCGCAATACGAATATCATTAGTACTATACAAATAAACATTTCTATCAATCCCGGAAAGTCTCCACATATCCTGATCTTCAAGATAAGAACCATCACTCCATCTGTAAACCTCTACAGCAACATCATTTTTTCCCGATTTTACATATTTTGTAATATCAAATTCTGCCGGACTTTTCGTGTTCTCTGTGTACCCTACTTTTACTCCGTTTACCCAGATATACATCGCTGATGTTCCTGCTTCAAAATGAAGATAGACATGACGATTATTCCAATTTTCCGGTAAAACAAAATCTCTTTTATAAGATCCCACCGGATTATCTGAATGATTGATAAAAGGCGGATTCCTTTCGAAAGGATACGTAATGTTGGTATAAATTGGAATACCATAACCATTCAATTCCCAGTTTGATGGCACTTGTAATTCTTTCCAATTCAAAGTACTGTAATCTGCTTTATAAAAATCCTTTGGTCGCTGATCCGGTGTTGGAGACCAGGAAAATTTCCATTTTCCATTCAAAGAAAAATACCAGGGTGAGTTCGCATAATTATCACTTATTGCCGACTTTTCATCTGCATAAGGAAGAAATGCTGCTCGTGTGGGTTCTCTATTAATCTGGAAAACCTGTGGATTTTCCCAATCATTCTTATCTGTTTTTTCTTGTCCTAAAACAGTTATACCACAGATTAGGAAGAGGAACAATAAAAATTTTCTGGTTTTGATTTTCTGCATTTATTTTTAGTTTAATTCTCTTTCATAAAGAAAGAAGTACAAATCAAAAGAAGCTCTATTTAAAACTTCAATTTTTCCGGTAAATATTTGGCGACTAATTCTTTATAATACGGCAGTAACGCTTTGACATCTGGCTTAACAGGTGCTTTTGTATATAAATCATAAGGATTAAATTTTCTTACCCAGTCAAACATTTCTATGTCTTTTTCATTCATTAAATGTGCGTAGGCATTCTCTTTATGTTGGGAGTAAAACGAATGATATCTGATCATATACAAAGCCGGTTCCGGTAAGTAGTCTTTCATGATTTGATACAGATATTCGTCATGTCCCCAACTCATTTTTACTTTATCGAGCCCACAATTTTGAGTATAAACACCAAGTTTCGTGTTGAATCTCTCATCTGTATAATCCGGATTTTCTTTAAAAAATTCTGAATATACTATTTGATCTGAATACGAACAGCCAACAGGAAAAGTATCACCGACAACTGCCCACTGTGGTTCTCCAAACAAACATAAAATTTTTCCCAGATCGTGTATAAAACCTGTTAACACAAACCAATCAGGATGACCATCTGCTCTAATTGCTTCAGAAGTTTGCAAAAGATGCTGAGTTTGGTCTAAATCGATATCCGGATCACTATCATCAACAAGGGTATTTAAAAAGTCAACTGCTTCCCAAATTGACATTTCTTTTTTATTAAATTGTAGAAATTCTTCTTCTTTACTGCATACAAAATCATAGGTTTGATAGGTATGATTGATTCTATAAAACTCTTTAACGGTTTCTACTCTTTCTGAATCGACATAATTTCTAAACTCTTCTTTTTCTTTTACAGGTTCAGATGGGTCTGGATATCGTAGTAATAAATCATCTTCCCATTCATCCAAATTATGTAATGGATTATCAGTGTCTATTGGCTTTTTCATTAGATTTAAAATTAAAAGTTATAAGACAAAAATAGAATTACATATAGAAATCAAAATGGATTAATACATCAAAAACATGGATAAATCTTAATTTAATATGATTTTTACAACAAATAATCGTAAAGTATAAATTCCAATAAAAAAATCCCAAATTCCAACTCTTTGAACAATTGGAATTTGGGATTTTTTTATTGGAATTTAATTAATGAGCTTACTTGGAGGAAAACCAAATTGTTTTTTAAAACATCTGCTAAAATATAAGGGATCATTGAATCCTACCAGATTAGTAACTTCAGAAACATTATATTTTTTGGTTTTTAAAAGTTCTGCTGATTTTTTTAAACGTATAGTTCTAATAAATTCATTAGGAGCCAAATCTGTTAGTTCTTTAATTTTTCTGTATAATTTAGAAGAACTCACGCCTAGTTTATCACATAAGAATTCTGTCGATAAATCTAACTCGCCCAGATTATCATTTATTAAACCGGTTATTTTTTCCATGAATTCCTCATCAATTGGAGAATGGGTCAGTAAACTTATTTTACTTTCTACTTCACCAGAGAATTTTAATTTTAAATCTGATCTTGATTTAATAATATTTTCAATTACCGTTTTTAATAACGAAGGTTCAAAGGGTTTTACTAAATAACCGTCGGCTCCTGTTTCATATCCTTTAACCTTATCGACGTTTTCTGCAAGTGCCGTTAATAAAACAACAGGTATATGGCTAATAAACTCATCGCTTTTTAGTTCTTTACAAAATTCGAGTCCGTCCATGACCGGCATCATAACATCTGCAATACATAAGATTGGTTTAATTTGTCGGCAAATTTTCAGACCTTCTTCTCCATTTTCGGCATCGTAAACTTTATAATAATCGGATAGATAATCGACCAAATATTTTCTGAGTTCAATATTATCTTCAATAACCAATATTTTCTCTTTTAAATCTATGCTCTGAATTATTTTTTTTACCGGTTTTTCCGGAATTAGCATGCTTAAATTGTCATTTTTTAAAGCATATTCAAATACTTCCTTACTCTCGTAAGAAATGCGGTCTATAGGAATTTCAACCGTAAATGTACTTCCTTTACCCAATGTACTTTCTACGGATATAGATCCTTTATGAAGCGCAACTAACGATTTTACTAAGGACAAACCAATACCTGATCCTGTGTTATTTGCTTTACTATTGGTCGCCTGATAAAAGCGTTTGAAGATTTTTTCCTGACTTTTCAAAGGAATTCCAATTCCGTCATCGATAACTTCCAGAATTAAAATTTCTTCAGTACTGTTTTTTAATCTGATAAATAAATCTACATTACCATATTTGTTGGTAAACTTCAACGCATTAGACAAGAGATTGTAAAGAATTTTATCATATTTATCATTATCTACCCAGCCCTTAATATCTTCAACCTCAGCAATAAAATTCAATTTAATTTTCTTGTTGTACGCCATTTCCTTAAAGGAATCAAAAATGTTTTTAGAATAGGTCAGAATATCTGTTTTTGAAACTTTAAGTTTTAATTCTCCTGACTGTGCTTTTCTAAAATCGAGTACCTGATTTACCAGATTTAAAAGCCTGCTGGCGTTTTGATAGATTAGATTGTACCTGCTTTTTTCATAATCGGTTGCATTATTATTTTCATCCAATAATTGCTTGGCGGGACCTAAAATAAGTGTCAACGGAGTCCTTAACTCATGCGAAATATTCGTAAAAAATCGCAGTTTTTCATTATTTAGCTTAATATCATGTTCCCTGTTTACTTTTTCGGTAAGCAATTCCTGTTTTAAGCGGATACGGTTTTTAATTTCTCTTCTGATAAAATAAAAAATAAGAACAAGAAGTGCAAAGAATAATAAAAATGATAGTGGTGTTAACCAAAAAGGCGGAAGGATTTTTATTTGATAAGAAACCACCTTGCTCCAATGACCGTCGCTATTGCTGGATTTTATTTTGAATACATAATTGCCCGGAAAAAGATTGGTATACTGAACAGTTCTTGAGTTACTATTGGCTGTAATCCAATTTTTATCAAAGCCTTCCAGCATATACTGAAACTTATTCAGTTTTTCGTTAGCAAATGACGGAGTCGAAAACTGTAGTGAAAAATTTCGGTTTTTATAGTTGAGTTCTACCTTTTTTCCATAGTTCAGATCCTTTGAAAGCGGAATATCTCCATTAATTTCCATTTCAGGAAATATTTCTTCATTCTGAATTTTAAATTCGGAAATAACCGGTTCAGGCGACCAATTATTTCTTTTCATTGTTTGTGGAGAAAAAGAAATAATACCATTTTTACCTCCAAGAAAAATAGTTGAATTATTAAAATTAAAGAAACCGCTTGAACTAAAAACATCCAGTCTATTACCACTGTTTACATGGTAAATATTAATATCTTTTAAATCTGATTTTACCCAGGCAATACTATTATTATTGATATTTAGCCATAAATTTCCGTTTGCGTCTGATAGCATATCGGTAATCCATGTACCGGAGATTTCTTTGAAGTTTTTTATGGTTGAAAAAGTGTTCTTTTTAGAATCGAACAAGCATAATCCAAAACGCGTAGACGCCCATATTTTACCTTTTTTGTCGATCATGATATCACTAACATTATCCTCATTAGGTATACCATTTTCTTTTTTTGAAAGTGATTTGTAAGTTTCTATTTTACCTGATCCCGCATTATATTTCACAACACCTGTTTCTGTAGCAAACCATACATTGTTTTGAGTATCTTTTTCTATGGCATTTATCTGAAAGCCCGGTAATAATTTTCCTTTCGAAGCCTGTACTTCTAACGTTTTTGTGTTTAATATAACGGCTCCTTCTCCAAATGAACCTATCATCATCGATTGCTCACCAATTTTATTAAAAGCAAATATTGGCGATGTATCAAAACCCAGATTAATTTCTTTTGATGAGTTAGCGCTGTAGTTATACACCATCATTTTACCATCCCAAAGTCCGCAATAAAAAATTTTACCATCTTCAGAATAGATACTCGATATATCAATCGATTTATTGTACAACGGCACAAAACCTTTTGCGCTTGAAATAAAAAGTCCGTTATGACTAGTCGCCACAATTACTTTTCCGTCGTATGTTTTAGAAAATCCCCTTATACGTGGTGCCTGATTGCCTATGTAACGAGAGATGTCTTTATTGAGTACAAATTGGTTTTCGTACGGATCAAACTTGTCAAGGCCGTCTTCTGTCCCAATCCATAAAACTCCTGCACGATCAAAGTATAAAGCCGAAATCAAATTATCAACGATCGAAGTGTCATCTGAAAGTACTGAATAATACCATTTGTAATCTCCTTTTTGAATGTCTTCCAATTGCTTACAAACCAATAATCCACCAAGAGTTCCAACCCAGTATTTACCATCTGGAGCCTGAGCAACTGATAAAAAGTACGGCCCCAAATTGCCTCTGATTTCTTTGTTTTCGATATATAAATTTACAAATTCATCCTTTTTTGTATCTAATTTGTAAAGCCCTCTGCGTGTTCCTACAAAAATATCGGCTTTAGCATCTTCATAAATAAAATTAATGTATGGGTTTTTTTCGTTAGAATAAGGAACAGAAAGCGTATAATTATTCATTTTTACGATTGTTCCTTTACTGTCTAAGGTTATTTTGGCAACTGATCCTTTATCATAACTGCCTACCCAAATATTTCCTTTTCTGTCTTCAAAAATTTCTTTTACATAATCAAAACCTTTAATCGGAATTTTTTCGAATCTGTTTTCTTTCAAAAAAAACATATAAACTCCCTGATTTTTAGTCCCTACCCAAACTCTTTTGAATTTATCAACATATACCGATCTGATTTCTCCTTCGGGCAAACTGTTCTGGTCATTTTTTTTAGGCAAAAAAGTGACAAAAACATGCGTATCCATTTTAAAAAGCGTCAAACCTTTTCTGGTACCTATCCATAACTGATTTGATGATTCATCTAATTCTAATGCAGTAATATCATCATTGTACAATTTATTATTACCGGGAGACGAACTCATGTAGTTTTTAAACTGATACCCGTCAAAACGATTCAATCCAAAAAAAGTACCAAACCATAAAAATCCTTTTTTATCCTGCACAATATGCCTCACAGAGTTATGTGACAAACCGTTGTTGTCATTATAATGCGTAAATTTTATATTCTGTGAATGTGAATAATAAAATGTGGCTAAACAAAGGAATACTATAAAAGGATTTTGTTTCATAAAATGAATTATAACTGCAATGTACTGTTTTTGATTAAATAATTATTATCTTTTTAAGGTTCTATTCGATCAATCTGATTGGTATTTAAGTTAATTTTAAAATGATTTGCCGGTTGCCCATTCATCGTTTTCAATACTATTTCTGACCAAAGGACTAAATTCTTATTACTCGATTTTTGCAATTGTTTACAGACCATTTCATATTGTTTTAATCTGTTTTTACCTATTTCCGGAATGGCTAATTCATCTGCGTTTTTTAATCTGTAAAAATCGAATATCATATCAAAACCAGTCCAGGATTCAAAATCCTGAATCGTTAAATGATTCGACAATAGCTCTTGTTCGACTTCTGGAATGTTCGCATTGATTTGTACTAAATCTTTACCGGAAAGTTTTATAATAGCCGCCAAAAATTGAACCGGAAAATCTTCAGGCAAAAAACGCAGACGAACTAGTTCTTTTAAATGCCATCGTGTAAAATCTTCATAATCTTTAGCTTTCAAAATATCTTTGTTCCAAATATCAGGGCTTTTTATATCTTGTAAATGAGCGTATTCTTCTTCATAAAAAGGAAACAAGCTGTTAAACTTTGAAACGGAACCCACTACGATCGTTTCTACCTCAACTTCTGAATTAGAACGAATCGTCAGTATTTTATATGCTGGCTTATAGGCAGCCAATGAAGGTGTTTGAATATTAAACAAAGTATTACCACTTGCTGTAATTCTTACTCCTGTATCGTTAATATGCATGTGTCCGCCAAAATGAATTTGAATTCCTGCATCGGCAAATGTCCGCGCAACTTCTTCATCCGGCACTCTGTCTAATTGCATTTTATGGGGACCAAACAGCAATTTTAATTCCGGTGAGGCATCATTATTAAAATCAACCATTGGATAATGACTAAAAGCAATTAATATTTTTCCTTTTTGTCTGGCTTCTGCCGAAACCTTTTTTATCCAGTCTATTAAATGTTTTTTATAAATAAGCACATTGTTGTAACCAATGCTGGCTCCGGAAAAATCATTAGGATTGTCCTGTGCTCCAGATAATTTTTTGTTAGGAACATATACATTGGCGTCTATTGCCAAAAGCCAAACGCCTTTGATGGGTTCAACCAAATAACTAGCGTCCGGAAGTGATAAATTGGTGTTTACAACAGCATACGTTCTATTTTGTAATCCGGACTCTTTTAAAGCTTTGTCAAAATTATAGCTTTCGTAAGTATAGGTCGAAAAAGGAGTTTCCCAATACAAATCATTTTTCTTTGGAAAAAACCCGAAACCAGCCATTTCATTTAAGGTCTCTTTATAACCCCAGTTTTTTATATCGGATGTGATTATGGGTTCTAATTGATCTTTGTCTTCGGGCAGATTATTTTTAGAACTGCTAATAATTTGTTCTTTACCTCCTTTGCCTAAAAAATCTGTTTTAATGGCTTCTTGAGAAAAAGGTCTTACTACATCATGATTTCCAGTCGTTACAAAAAACGATATGCCGTGTTTCTTTGTGTATTTGTTAAGTATTTTTTTTAATCCCCTGACATGAACCGGTTGTCCGTCATCACTAAAATCACCCGGAAGTACGACTTGTTTAATTCCTCTTTTTGAGATGTCATTTAAAGCTTCTAAAAAGGCAAAATAATTTTCGTTGAAAATTCTGGTAGAGTGTAATTGAGAACTCATCGTTCTAATATTAGCATACTCACCCGTTACCGGATTTTTGATGCCTTTGTAATTATTATCATGAAATTTTCCGAAAATATCCTGTAAATGAACATCGGCAATAAAAGCAATTTGTACTTTTTTTGCAACAGGTTGCTGCTCTGTTTTACAAGAAACCAGCATTACTAAAAGTAGCAGATAAAGATTATTTTTTAATGGCATAGAATCCGGTAAATAATTATTTTTTGTTGTGGTATGTACTAGAATTAATTACAGTTAACCAATAGTCATTTTATGCGTAAAGGGTGTAAATCCTGTAATATAAACATGTACACCGTTTGTATGCAAGCTGCCTTTGTGGTAGGTGTATTCTTCACTATCTAAATTTTCTATGTTTAGATGTTCGCACTTTCCAGGTCCAAATTGTATGGTATCTTCTCCCGTAGCAACTTCTCCGAATCCAGATCTAAGAAAATAGTTCTTTTTTTCTTCTATTTCTGCTCCTTTAACGATGCTTTCTTCATTAAAACACATTTCAATTGTTACTTCAACATTGGGAGGACCGTCCACTTTAAAATCTAAACTCAGCGCTCCATTTTCTTCCGTGATTTCAATTATGGTAATTTGCTTTTTTACATTGCTTTTGGTTCTCGAATCAAAATCCATTTTATTCCAAAATCGACCGTCTGGCGATTCAGATAATTTATAATTCCCATCTGATCTGCGAAATTCTTCGGCAAGCGGCTGATAATAATCTGCTTCTTTGGTTTCCTTGAGGATGTATTTATTTCCTTCTTTTACAATACCATCGCTGCTAAAATATCCCATTCTAAAAAAGGAAGTAGACAGTCGCATGTATTTCAGTATAGCATCTTGTTTTCTATACATTAGAAAATTAGGATTTGAAGATCTTCCGGAAACAATCTGAACCGGCTGATCGTTACCTCCAAATAGTGTTACAGAAGTTTTTCCGCGCCTGATTCTTGCCAGATTGGAGGCTGCAAAAAACTTTTCAAAATCATTTTCAACTTTACCTTCAACAGGAATTTGTTTCTGAAGTTCTTCATTTTCCATAAAAAAAGCTAACGAATCTGATAAGATATCGGTTGTAAAATCCGGTAGATTTTCAATGAGATTGACCATATACGCAAACATTGCACTATTGGTACGGATTGCCATGTATCGATACTGTAAATAAAACTTCGTTACTTTTAAAGTCATAAACTGATCCTGTCTTTTAGAATCAACTGTAACCAAATCCCCATTTTGCTCTGTATAATAAAGATAAGTGGTTAGATTTTGGTACACTAGATCTAATAATTCCGGTCTATTGAGTGTTCTTGCCATCGTAATTAATGCTCTGTCAATTACGGCAGAGTAAATCCCGCTTCGTTCAGAATAATGTCCATCTTTATTAATATAAATACCTTCTGCCAGCCATTGATCAATTCTTTTAACATATCTGGTATCCGGATACAGGGAATTAATATTGGCTAATGCCGCACAAATAACCCATCTGTGATTTGGAGTATGAACACCTCCTGTTACCATAGCCTCGCCCGCATTCAAAATAAACTTTTTAAATTTATCTTTCAAAGACGCTAAATCGCTTTGTTTGTTATTTTTTAAAATAAAAGCTGCAACACAAATATATTCTAAGACAAAAGCAGTATCGGGAGGAGATTGTCTGTTGCCCCCAGCATCTAATGTGCCATCGCTATATTGTTCTTTTAATAAAATATCTATTGCCTGATTCAGTTTTTCAGCCAAAACTTTCGATTTATAATATTCAGATCCGGAATTAGCTATCGAAGCCGTCATTGTTGCAATGGAATTGGCTATATCGCGAAAACTGCTCAGTCTGATTGTGGGGTCAAGAGGTACTTTGTTGAGGATTTTTCTAACAGTGGCATCATTGTTTAAAATGAGCTTTTTCATTAATTGAATATCCTCTTTAGAAGTATTGTTCTTTAAAAATAAATCATTGGCAAAAATGGCATCACTAACTAAAGCTCCTGCCAATGTTAAACCTGATAATCTAATAAATTCTCCACGGCTAATTTGCTTTTTCATACTGTTATTTCTTAACGAATTCAACCTGATAAAAGGTTTATTTATAAAAAACTATATGCCAATTGCTCCTTTTATTATAACAATAAATTACTTGTCGACTACTTTTACTAATGTAAAATTTATTCCTAATGGGTTTTTAGTCATTTTACAGATTAAAGGAAAATCCGGATTTTTTATAATCCACATTTCTGTTTCATCAATTTGAGCAATCACGTGCAAAGTATCTAGTAATTTCCCTTCCAATTCAACACTATTTTTAGGGGCATTTTTATCTAAAACATACGTTGTATTGTTGTAAATAAACTTGTTGTTTTTTAGTAAATCGCGATAAGCTGACTGCGAAATCATAAAAAAAGTTTCTGTTGGTTTCAAGTTTAAAACCGGCGCATATTCTCCCTGATTGTAACTTAATGCTGTTCCGTTTTTTAATGCTTCCGGCAACGTTCGAATGCTGCTTTTTACTCCTCTTGTATCTAAATTTAACACCAGTGTATCGCCAGCCATTTTAGTGGTAAGCCTTAGCGTTCTTGTCTGCCCGTGCAGTTTACAGATATAACTTAATTCTGTATTATTTTTAATCAATGGAATGTAGTTTTGTGCTATTCCTATTTGATGTATGGTAAACAAAAGAAGAATTAATAGTGCCTTTTTCATCTGTTGTATATTTATTTTGTTGGTGGTAAAATAGTTGTTCCCCAAGCCGAAGGTTTTGAATCCATTTCAAAAATCAATTCGCCGCCTTTAGCAATATCATCATGTAAAATCCAGGCTTTATTGTATGGTTTTCCGTTTAATAATGCTGATTTTATATATTTGTTTTTATCACTCCCTTTTTTTATGGTAATCTTAAAAATTTTACCTTCTTGTAACTGCAAAGTAGTTTCTTTAATTAAGGGTGTATTTAATAAATAATATGGCTGTCCGGCATTTGGGTACAATCCCATCATGTGAAACGTCAGCCAGGAAGACATTGCTCCTGAATCATCATTACCGGGTAAACCTTCATGCGAGGTATTGAAATTATCTTTAATAATGGCTTTGATTCTGTCACTGCTTAAATAAGGTTTTCCTATCCAATGGTACAAACAAGGCGTTAAAAAAGAAGGTTCGTTAGCTACGTTATATAATTTGGTGTCAAAAAAAGTATCCAGTCTGTTTTTAAAAGCGACTTCTCCTCCTGATTTACGAACCAACTCCGGAACATCATGAGGAATACTTAATGAATACTCCCAAGAATTTCCTTCATAAAAAAACACGCACCAATGGCAGACATACCAAGGAGATTCAATAATAACAGGCGTATATTTAAAGGTTGGTTTCTGAATTTTTGATTCTCCAAAAACAACATCATCCAGCCAATTTCCTGCTGCATCTTTTGGCATAATAAATCCTTTAGAACCCGTATTTTCATAATCAGAGCGCCATAAATTTTGCCAGTTGTCGGCTTGTTTTATGTATTGATTGTATATCTCTATATGATTCAATCCTTTGGCTAAAGTGGCAATATTATAATCGTTATACGAATAATCAATGGTTCTGTTTCCTGCGCGATCTATACCATACGGCACATAGCCTAATCGTAAATATTCCATTAATCCACCTCTGCCCTCTTTCTCTTCATTTCCGCCGGGAGGCACTGTGGCATCTTTAATCATAGCTCGTAAAGCCACTTCATAATCTATCCCTTTTAGATTTTTTACAAAAGCATCGGCAAGTACGACAGAAGCATTAGAACCGCCTTGTGTACGTCCGTTATCATTACCGCTTCGGCCTTCGGGCAAATACCCTTCATTTTTGTAAATGTTTAATAACGCATTAACAATTTCGACCTGACGTTTAGGATCTATTAATGTAATCAAAGGACTTGAACTTCTAAATGTATCCCAAATACAATAAAAATCGTCATAATATGGTTCGTCATTTGTCCATAACGGATTTTCTCCTGTTCGGTTTACGGGCATAATCATGGTGTGATACAAACCGGTATAAAACATTTTTTGATACTCATCTGATGTATCCGCAGAAAGTTTTATGCGGCTTAATAATTGTTCCCATTTATTTTCCAGGGAAGCTAAAACGGTATTAAAATCCCAATGCGGAATTTCTGCTTCGATATTATTTTTTGCTTTTAATTCACTTAAAAAAGAGATTCCAATTTTAATATTTAATTCCTGTTTGCCGTCTTTTCCGAAAGAAAGTAAGGCTGCTGTTTTTTTTCCTGAATCAAATTGAGAAGACTGATTGTTGTAAAATTTTCCGTCTTTATAAGTAACATATTTCGCAATTGGCTGATCAAAAACTGCCCAAAAATAAACGGTATAAGCACGACCGTTATTCCATCCGCCTCTAATTCTGCTATAGCCACGAACTTCGGTATCGGATACAATTTCTATTTGAGAACCTACAAATTGCTGGGCTTCTCTGGCGTTTGGTATTGCTTCTTCTCCTAAGAAAAAACCCGGATCAATCTTTAACTCTTTTGAGGTATTTTTGGGATATGTAATACGATAAAAAGAAACTTTTTCACCTGTTGTTATTTCAGTTTTAATATTATTCTCTTTGAAAATGGTTTCATAATACCCCAATTTTACGTTTTCTTCTGCTCGATACGATGTTTGATCTAATTTATCTAAAGTTCCGGAAAAGGGCATAATCTGAATGTTTCCGTATTTAGGTCCGCCTCCGGTTCCGCTTACATGAACCTGACTAAATCCGGTAACTTCTTTTGGTACTGGCAGCCAACCGCTATTGGGACTTGATGTACAGTCCGGACTTGGTTTTACCATTCCGTAGGGACACGAAGGACCAATAAAAACTCTGCCAACGCCCTCTGAACCAATCATTGGATCTACGTACTTATGAAGCTCACTTTGCGCATTATTTTTAATAGTAAATAATGCTATTCCTAAAAATATGATAACCTTATTATGTATTCTCATTTGCATTTTTTATTTTTTAGAAAACATTTTTAATGCTTTGGCACACTAGACATTTCTAAATTTAATTCTCCGCCGTCTGTAATATCTTGATGCGAAATAATAAAATTTTGTACTGCGGTATTGTTGTATTTTATTTCGTTTATATAAATATTTTCTGCACTGTTATTATGAGCATTTATAACAAAATTTTTGCCTTTATAATACTTTGAATTTAACTGAATTGAGATTTTATTGAATAAAGGGCTTCCTATCTGATATTGAGGATTTTCATCTGTACCTCCATTCATTTGAAATAACCCAATTTTTAGTAATACATTCAAACTTCCCATTAAACCCTGATCTTCGTCTCCGTTGTAACCTGTATTTGTAGATAACCCACTAAAGGTTTCTTTCACTACATTTCTGGTCCAATACTGTGTTAAATCCGGTCTGTCTAATACATTAAAAATATAAGATGTTTGTATAGAAGGCTGATTGCCAAAATTTATGGGAATACGGCTGAACTCAGGATGTAATTCGGCATCATGTGAAGTTCCTGAAGTAAATTTTAATTTTTGAGCCGTTTCAAATTGCGTATTTAATTTTGCTGCTGCTTTTTCTTTTCCGCCAATTAACTCTACTAAACCATCGATATCATGAGGCACAAACCATGTTGACTGTGCACCATTAGATTCTATAAAACCATTTTCATATTTATAGGGATCAAAGTTTTCAAGCCATTTTCCATCTACGTTTTTAGGGCGCATCCATCCGGTTGTTTTGTCAAAAATATTTTGATAATTTTTAGACCTTCCCATAAAATAGTTATAATCTTCTATATGATTTAATTTCTTGGCCAACTGTGCTAAAGTCCAATCCTGATAAGCATATTCCAGTGTTTGACTGGCACCATCCTGATGACTTCCAAATTCACCTTCAGGAAGCGGATAAGGTACATAACCTTTTTCTAAATAATATTTTAATCCTCCTCCGCTATTTGTATTGTGTTCATAGCCTGCTTTTCCCATAATACCATTTAAAACATGGTTTTTTTTAAGGGCTGTATAAATAAATTCTAAATCATCTTTTACTATTCCTTTTTGAATGGCTGTAACGATAAAAGGTGTGGTCGAAGCTCCGGTCATCACAAAGGTATCATTGCCTCCGGATGGTCCACGCGGAATCATGCCTCCATCTTTATAATATTGCATTAATGAATTTACAAATTCTTCCATTATCTCCGGATAAACAAGACCCCAAAGTGTATTTATCGTCCACTGGGCTCCCCAAAACGAGTCCGAGTTGTATTGATTGAATTTTGATTTTCCATCTGCCTTTAGGGGTAATTGTCCTATTCTAAATTTTTCTCCTGTGTTATCAGGATAGGCGCCATTTGCATCACTAATCATTTTTCTTCCTTGCAAAGCGTGCCAAAGATCTGTGTAAAATCGTCTTTGATCTGTTTCGGTTCCTCCTTCTATTTTTATTCTGCCCAACAAATTATTCCATTCGGTTTTTGACTGGGTAACTATTTGATCAAAATCCCAATGGGGTAATTCCTCTTGCATATTAACAGAAGCATTTTCTACAGATGTATACGAAATACCCACTTTCATCAATACTTTTTTATCTGTTTTACCCAAATTTACTAAATAATTGCCTGTAGCATTATTGCGTTCTAGTGAAGTAATGGGTTCATTTAGCTTAATTTTAAAAAATACCGTTAATGGTTTTGGACGTCGGAAATTAGTACTCAGGACTAATGATCCTGAAAGTTCATAATCGTTATTTTTTTCCAGAACTCCTTTTGTATTATCGCAGGGACCTAAAATTGTATTTAGGTTAAAAAGGATTGCTTTTTGTGCGTTTTTCGGAAAGGTATATCTATGAAATCCTACTCTTTTTGTACTGGTTAATTCAGATGTTATTTGATATCTGTCTAATATTAGACTATGATAACCAGGTGTTATTTTTTCGGTTTCATGACTGAATTTAGAATAAAAATCTGTGAAAATTTTTTCTTTATTTTCTTTAGAAATTGTTAAAGGCATTACAGAAAGTCCAGACATTTGCCATTCATGAATATGGCTAAAACCTTTTATTGTATCTGTATTATACTTGTATCCGCCTCCCCAATCACCATTAATTTCTGTATCCGGACTTAAATTTACCATACCAAACGGACGACTTGCCGATGAAAAGAAAAACCATCTTGAATTTTCGGTATCAAGTAAAGGATACACCATATCTACTAATGTCTTCTTTTTTACAGAAGTATTTTTTTCGGTTTTACACGACACTAAAAAAATAAGAAAAAGACTTATTCCGATACGTCCTATTTTATAAATTTTATCCAGTTTCATTTTATTCTATTTATTGGCAGGGATATATACTTGTTTATTCTAACATGTAAAAGTGTAAATACGTGAGTTGAAAATTGACTTGAAAATCAAAATCAACTTTTAGATAAAAAGGAGAAGAAATTTTAATCTTCTTCTCCTTTTTAAAATTAAAATCTATTTACAATTTGCTTTTTCTAGTATCCGTCATTCTGGGTTAGAGCAGGATTTAGAACCAAAGCGTTGGTTGGAATTGGAAAAATACGACGATAGACATCTGAATTTGTTTTGAATCCCCATTGTCCTTCGTATTTACCAAATCGGATCATATCATTTCTATGCCATGCTTCTTGAGCAAATTCGCGAGCTCTTTCTTTATAAAGATCTTCCAGCGTTACACCACTCCAAGGAGCAGAAGTTGATCTGTTAGCACGAACCATATTTACCAATGATAAGGCTGATTGTCCTAAAGTTTCATTTCCTCCGCGAAGAATTGCTTCTGCTTTCATCAGGATCACATCTGAATAACGTAAAAATGGCACGTCATTATTTTGATTACGGCTTGTTGAAGTGGCATCAGGATAAAATTTAATATTTCTATATCCCATGTTCCATGCAATTTCATCATTTCCACAATCAAATAAAGCAGGGTTCTGACGAAGAACAATATTCGGTGTTAAATTTACCTGATACGAGTAAGCTGCGCTACCGTCTGATCCTGTGTAGAACTGATCGTATCCTTTTTTGGTTGTGTTAACCATTACAGGAGTAACACCATCATTCATAAATTGCAAACCTGTTAACCATTGCTTGTTACGAATATCATTTACATCATCAAAATAGGCATAGAATTCAGGCAAGGTACTTCTGGGTGCACTTGGCGTAAAAGGAATACCAAACTTGGCTCTTTCAGAACGCGGAACATCATAACGAGCATGATACATTTGACCATTATACCCAACAGTCACTGCCGAAGGATCGTAAGGAACCGCAAAAATAAACTCTTTCATTAGTGGTCCGTTTGTGGGATAAAACATCTGAAGATATGTAGTTCTTGGTTCAATGGCGTACAATCCGGAATTAATAACACCGTCGCAAGCTGCAATACAATCATTGTAACGTGGAGTTCCGGTATAAACATCAGCATTCAAATACAATTTTGCAAGTAAAGCATTTGCTGTTTGCTTATTTGGTCTTCCGTAAGTTGTAATTCCAGCGGCTGGATTTAAATTAGGAAGCGCTTTTTTTAATTCTCTTTCGATAAAATTGAAAACAACTTTTCGATCTGATTTAGGATGAGCAGAAAAATCTCCGTAAACGGTATCCAATGGCACATTTCCGTAGCTGTCCATCATAATAAAATAAGAGATAGCGCGCATGGTTTTTAATTCTGCAATCATTGTAGCTTTATCAGCACCTTCGGGCATTGTTTTTTCTAAAATAGAAACTGCCTGATTACTTGTTCCTATCACTTTTGATGACCAATCCCAAAGACTTGAAATATTACCATTATCTGCTGTCCAGTCATGGTAATGCAGCATTCTATAACCCTGGTTATCGTACCAGTTACCTCCTCTTGCCGGCATAATAGATTCATCTGTACTTAACGATTGTGTAAACCAGTAAGAGAATGAAAATTCTCCGCGAAAAGCGGCATACACCGGACCTGCTGTCTGGATATATTGTGTTGAATTTTGAGGAAAAACATCTGGTGTAAGCTGCGTTGTAATAGGCACATCAAGATTGTCACAAGACCACAAAAAACCAACCATAAGTATTGGGAGTCCTAAATATTTTACTATATTTTTCATAATTTTTTATAATTTAATTTTAGAATATCACATTTAAACCAAACAAAAAGGTTCTGGTTTTTGGGTAAAAGTTATTTGAATCTACACCTGGTGCAGTTCCTCCTTGTTCTACTTCCGGATCAATCCCTGTATATTTAGTAATTACAAACAGATTATTTACTGTTTCGTAAATACGAATCTTTTTGATGTATTTACCCACTTTTCCAAAATTATAACCTAACGTCAAGTTGTCCAGTCGAATGTAACTTCCATCTTCTATAAAACGCGTTGAATATTTATAGGCATTTAAATCATTGGGCGATTCATTTTGAGCATCTACCAGAATATTGGTTGTCATTGCGGTACTCGGTCTGAATAAATCTGCACGGGTAGCGTTGAAAATTTTGTTTCCAAATACACCTCTGAAAAAGATGTTCAAATCAAAATTCTTGTATGTAAAATTATTATCCCATCCTAACAGAAATTTAGGCTGTGCACTTCCTGCATAATGATAGTCAGTACCAATCGCAGGATTAGTTGTTAAACTTCCGTCTTTAGCAACGTATTGAGAAACCCCGTTTGCATTTTTTCCAGCATATTGAAGTGTAAAGAATTGTCCTAGTGGTTTGCCTTCTTTAAAAATTTGTAATGTACTTCCTGTCTGACCTCCACCATCTGGCTGCACTCTGCGTATTGAATCTCCTCCAATAAATAATGGGTTTCTTAATTTTGTTATTTCATTCTTGTTTGTTGACCCGTTCAAAGTAGTTGACCAGCTGAAATTTTTAGTTTTAATAGCATTAATAATCAAAGAAGCTTCAACACCGCGGTTTGACATATTTCCGCCATTGGCGACAATTGTTCCTACTGGTACTAATACCGGATTAACGGCATAGTTAAAAATCATATCTGTTGTTTTCTTTTCATATACATCAACAGAACCAGATACTCTTCCTTTTAATATGGTAAAATCAACCCCTAGATTGGCAGTAGCTGTTTTTTCCCATTTCAAATCCGGGTTAGCCGCCTGATTTGGTCCATAAGCTCCAATTTGTTGTCCGTTATAATAGAATGTTCCAAGGCTTCCCGAAATAATTTGAGATGTGTAAGCATTAAATCCAGAAGAGTTCCCTGTTTGTCCCCAACTTCCACGAAGTTTTAAATCGGTAAAAACATTTTGATTTTTCATAAATTCTTCTTTATCAATTCTCCAGGCACCACCTACTGAAGGAAAGTATCCCCATTGATTATTAGTTCCAAATACTGAACCTCCGTCTCTTCTAATTGTTCCCTGCAAAAGGTATTTGTCTTTGTAGTTGTAATTTAAACGTGCAAATTGAGAAATCAAACGTCTTTTTTGATAGGCTTTACTGTCACCAAAATTCACAACATAACCATTAACAGAAGTATAATTACTTAACGCAAGGTTATTATAACTCACATTATCTACAGGAAAATTAGTCGCCGTAGCCTGAAATCCGTCTCCAAGAACATCTTCCTGCCATGAATAACCAATTACTGCCTTAATTTTGTGATTGCCAAAAGTTTTATCCCAGTTTAAAAAACTCTCTACTATGGTATTACTGTTTTGGTAAGAATTTCTTAATGCTGATCCGTTTACACCAAAATTTACTAATTGTTTTGTAAGAGGTGGATCTGGATTATTGTAGAAAGTGGCACTATTGTATTTTTGATAATAACTATCATAAAACTCTCCGTGTAATGAATTTAATTGTTGATACGATAAATTTAAATTATAAGAGAATCCGTAAGGAAGTTTTAATTCTGCCGTAATGCTACCCACAAAATTATTGGTTTTCGTATCATCATCTCCATGATTAATCAAAGCAACGGGATTGAAATAAGTGGTTTGAATAAAGTTTTCAAAATAAGATCCGTCCGGGTTTGTAACCGGAGAAACAGGAAGATGACTAACCGACTGTAAAAGTGCCGTGTTACGCTGCGGAACATTCGTATACTTACTATTAGAGTTCGTTACATTAATACCAATTTTTAAGTGATCATCAAAAGCAAATTGCTCAATGGCTAAACGTGCAATTATTCTTGAAAAATCACTGCTCAAAAGAACTCCTTCTTTGTTTACAGCTGTTACACTTGCAAAATAATTACCATGTTCACCACCCCCGCTTAACGAAAGGTTATGACTGCTTGATTGTGCTCCTGAATTTCTAAGAATTGCTTTTTGCCAATCTGTATTTGCTCCTTTATCATTTTCAGGAGCAAAACTTAGATTATTCTTGGCTGTGAATGCTCTTAATTGATTTGAATCCATCATGTTAAGCTGTCTGGAAACATTCTCAATACCAAAATAATTGCTATACGTAATTTGAGTTCTGTCTTTACTTCCTTTTTTTGTAGTAACCATAATTACTCCATTTGCAGCACGGTTACCATAAATGGCTGTTGCAGCAGCATCTTTTAAAACATCGATAGTAAGAATATCATCTGAAGCAATAACCGAAATATCAACGCCCGGAATACCATCTACCACATAAAATGGTCCTTGCGAGCTATTTAATGTCGATACTCCACGTAAAACTACCGAAGATTGTTTCGTTGGATCTCCACTTGTTGAGACATTAAGACCCGAGACTTTACCTTGCAGCATTTGACCAACATCACTAATTACCCCTCTGTTCAATTGATCTCCTTTTATAGAAGCGACTGCGGTTGTTAAATTTTTACGAGAGCCTTTTCCATAACCTACCACTACAACTTGTTCCAGATTTGTAGAACCTGAAGTTAATTTAATAGTGTAATTCGTTTTAGAGCCATCTAATTTAATACGTTGTTCATCAAAACCTAGGTATGAAGCTATCAATACAGCATTTTTGTTTGAAACGTTCATTTTGAATTTTCCATCAAAATCTGTTACAACATTGTTCGAAGTACCACTTTCAAGTACATTGGCCGCAGGTAACGGCATACCTTTTTCATCCAAAATAACACCTGATATTTCTGTTTTTTGTGCCCACGAGTTAATTGAGAGGCTAAGAAAAAAGATTAGTAATAAAAGCTTAAGTTTTTCCATAATTATAATTTGGTTAATTGGTTAATATAGTAAAGCGAAAATAATATTAAAGAAATGTTAAGAAATGGACAGGTTATTCAGAAACATGGATTTTTTGAATAAACCCAATAAATACAAGGCATTAAAAAATTATTTTCATGTTTTTATATCCTAAAAACCTGACACTATTTTAAAAAGTTCGTGGTTTAAAAACAATATGATTTGAATTTTAAATTAAAACTGATCTCTTTTTTAGGATATTGTTAAGAACTTGTTGAGGTTTAATTTCGGATTATAGATTAGCATTTACCCATTCCTTGTTTATTTGCTTTATATGACTATCCGTGATATTCTTTTAATGTTAAATATAAAATAACACTGTTCCAATTGTTTTGTATTGCTTTAAGAATTCATCTGCTAATAATTCTTCTTTCTTTGTAAGATCATATAAGGTTTAAAACAAAAAAACGATGAAGTTTCAAATCCTCATCGTTTTTTACTTATTCAGTTAGTGAGATACTACCCGAAATTTAATATATGCTTTGCTCTACTGCAATTCTTTACTTTCACACCATTTTATTTCCCATTGCTTTATTGATCCTGTTACTTTCAATTCATCAAAAGGAGTATTATTGATTGCTGATTCTCGTTGTGCTTCTAAAAACATTTTCCATCTTGGCCAATAGAATCCTTTGTACATACCGCGCCATGATCTGGACGCATAATCATTCAAATGACCTTCTCCGCCCCAAAGCGTTATTAACATTTTTGCATTTTTTAAATACAATTTTGATTCATCAGCAGAACTTCCATAATCCCAAGCCGATTTTAGCCAATAACTCAAATTATTTAAAGGTTGTCCGGAAATTATATTGTCTATGTCTAAAGCCTGTTTTTCTATTGTTTTAAATAGTTCATCTCCTTTTTTGATGTCTTTTAACTGATAAGCGCTAACGCACTCTGTCAATAAATCATCAATACAAAGTGAGTAATAATGTCTGGAAACGTCTAGTAAATCATAAAAGTAAAGACTCTTCTTGTCAAAATTTTTAGATTCTCTATTCAAAATGTCTATAGCCTGTTTTAGTTTTTCTTTGTCTCCGGGATTTCCTTTAAACTCTGTTATTTTTAATGTAGGCCGTTTAAAAAACAAATAAGCTCCGGCTTTATCATTCCACCAACGAGTTTCCCAATATTTAGTGCTATATACTGATTCAATAAGCAATTGCCAGGCTTGAA
Source organism: Flavobacterium sp. JAS (assembly GCF_020991455.1). Classification (GTDB taxonomy): domain Bacteria; phylum Bacteroidota; class Bacteroidia; order Flavobacteriales; family Flavobacteriaceae; genus Flavobacterium. Next base: position 318,532 of record NZ_JAJMOX010000002.1, on the reverse strand, counting down.
ATACAGCTACAGTTGTTGTTTTTCCGTATCTGGCATTCAAATATTTCTGGAGCCAATCGTTTACAGGTTCTTTTCCTTGTGTCCACGCAAGATCATAAATGTATTCGTAAACAATCGAGTTATTGTTTAAGCCCTCAGGCATTACTCCGTACCCCACAACATTTCCTTTGTTGTTATTTTTTAATAAACTCGTCAATTCATTTTTGTAGAAATTCAAATCTCCATAAACCGGATTTGATCCTCCATAATTATGTACATAACCATAAGTCCATTGTTTTCCGTAAAAGGCTTCCTGGTTTTCCCATACTTTATACCTGTCATTTGCATAATCCTGAATTATCATTCTGTCGTCAGGCACTTTACTTAAAAATGCTTTAGTTGCTTCTTTTGTCCAAAATTCTTTATTATCTCCAAAAAGCCAACCCTGCATAACCCAGGTGGCTCCGGGTGAGGCCTCATTAATAGTTTCGAATATTGTATTGCCATAATCTGAAAGTTCTTCATATTTGTGATCTTTAGAAACTGGCGGGGTTATTTCGTTAAAAGAATCGGCTAAATAAAAATCAGCTGGTCCGTAAAATTTAGTATAAATTTCTATAAAACGTTTTCCTAATTCTTTAAACAATGGATCTTTTGAATCTAACAAATAGGTACTCTCAAAACCTCCTCCGGACCAGGATTTCAATTCTGTTATTTTTGAATTAGGGTGTTGCTCCGCAAATACTTTAGGTACGTAACCACTAAAAGCAGGTACTACAGGATGCATACCCAAAGCTTTCATTCGTTGCAATATTTGTTTTTGAATAGTACTCTTTTTAGTAATCCATTCCTGAGGCAAAGGTCCCTCCAGACTATTTATATTTCCCATTCTCTGCCATGGCAAAAAAGCTGGTCCTGTAAAGTGAGCTTCTAATTGACTGCGAGTCAATCCATATTCTTTCCATAATTCCTGCCAAACCGCTTCTTGTCCTTCCATTGCCGTTGGCAGATTAATACCATGAAGTGCCATCCAGTCAATTTCTTGTTCCCATCGTTTCCAATCCCACCAAGGAGTGGTATAACCAAAAGTACAAGCATTTAAATATTCTCTATATTTAAATGGTGTTGATTCCTTTTTTGAATACTTTGGCCAACTTTTAGGTAAATCAATTCTGTTTCCTTCCCAACTGACTAAAACTGCTCCTATTTCTTTTAGAAAACTATACGTTGCATAACAAAGCGCCGTATTAGAGGTCGCTTTAATTTTTACATGATTTTCTGTAGATTCTACTTCAAACCAATCAGCTTCATTTATCTCTTTCTTTTCAACAATAAAAAAGTCAAACTCATTCGCTCGTTTTCCAATAAGCCTTTCCAGTACTCTTGATACGGTTTGGGTATCTGTCTCGTTTTTACAATATCCGTTTGTTACAAAGAGCAAGAAAAGAACAATAGAAACTACCCTTTTTATTATTCTATTATTAAAGATCTCCTTTATCATTTTGTATGCTGTTTTAATTCCTTAATACAACTAATATTTTTGTTCTTACTACTCATTTTAATGGTTCGTTTGTGGTTAGTAAATGTATTTTATCAGGCTTCTTTCTAAATTCTATAATGATCAATTGAGCACTTTCCTATCATAAGCAAATACTAATATTCAACTTATTTAGAAGTGCCCAATCAAATTTTAAAAACAAAAAACAAGCTTATTATAATACACAAAAGTATCTAAATAACGTACTGTTCAAATGGACGCATCATTCAAAACCATAGACATATTAACCTTTCCTGCAAATACAGTATAAAACGGAAATTTTACTTTCAAAATGACTTTTGTTTGTCATTGATTAGAAGAATAAAAAGTAAAATATAGATTTTATTAGTACTTTTAAAACTGAAAAAAAAATATTCTTAAGCCAAATAATACCCGGTATTCTAATTCTATTCCGTTTATAACAGACATAATTTTGACAAAAACAATCAAAAAAAACAGTATATGAAAGCACTAATTTTCTTCTTTTTACTCTTATTTTCTAATCCGTTTTTAGCTCAAAAAAAAGTAAAATCTTTATTATCAAATCCAATAAGTGAGGGTTATTTTGCAGATCCAAGTATTGTTAGAGTTAAAGATACTTTTTATATTTATGCTACAATAGATCCGTGGGGAAGTACTGAATTGGCCGTTTTAGCTACCAAAGATTTTAAGACATTCGATCAAAAACACCTCAACTGGCCTACAAAAATAGCTTGTACAAGTGCTACTTCCGGCGATGCAATGGTCTGGGCGCCATCTGTAGTTAAAACTAAAAACGGAAAATATTTTATGTATGTCTCGGTGGGAAGCGAAGTTTGGGCAGGTGTTGCAGATAATCCTCTTGGTCCCTGGAAGAATGCAAAAGCAGATAATTCTCCTTTAATTAAAAAAAATCTTTTTGAAGGCTATCATATGATCGATGCCGAATGTTTCATAGACGACAATGGTCAGATTTATTTGTACTGGGGTTCTGGACTGAATTGGGTAAACGGAAAATGCTTCATGGTAAAGCTAAAAAATGACGGTGTAACTTTTGATGGTACTCCACAAGATATTACGCCGCCAAATTATTTTGAAGCTCCTTTTATGTTAAAGAAAAACAATACTTATTACTTAATGTATTCTGAAGGAAAAGCAACAAATGCAACTTATAAAGTACGATATTCAACTGGTAAAACTCCTTTTGGTCCATGGAAAGAAGGTGTCAACAGCCCAATTTTAACAACTTCAAAAGATAGTACGACAATTGGACCAGGACATCATACCGTATTTAATGTAAAAAGTCAGGATTATATATTATACCATCGCATATTTCCGCAAAAAAAGGATTATGTTTTAAGACAACTTTGCATAGACAGTTTAAATTTTGACCGCAAAGGAAACATCAAAAAAGTAATTCCAAAAGGTATATCAGGATTCTAAAATTCTTCTAAATTAAAATACTTCACATAATAAAATGATTTATTTTTTTTAAAGTTTTAAGTCGTTCTTTAGAATATACTAACATTTTAATTTCTATTCATTTAATGATATAGAAACAATTTCACCCCGTCCTTTGCTTTTGAATTAATTTCACTTGATAAGTCGGAATGTTTTTTTTTGGAGTTGCCTCCAAATTTGCCACAAAAAGTTAAGGCGGTCTAACTTGAAGTTCAGAGGAAAGTTATAATATGTATTACCTGATTTGAGACAAAAAATTAATACTCACTAACTTTATGAGTATGGTAAAAACAAGGAAAAAATACTCCATGCCCAACAAAGCCACCATTTATAACGCCACGCCAAAATTTGTTCACCATCTCCTGAGCTGATAAATTCCCCCACGGCCAATTAATATTTCCTTCGTACCGGCATTCATCGTAAATTATTGGTTTTTTTATATTTTGTTCTTAATTCCTTTGCTTTATAGGTGTCTTCATTTTGTATGCTCACATGTGTGATCAAGGGGTTTTCGTGGTCATAGAGATTAGATCCATTGTGTATTGAACGCAAGTGATTGTATGGGTCTTTTTCGGCAAATAACTGAATAAAATGATTCCAATCGTCTGTCTTCTTGGATTTCACATAATCATATTCATTAGCCAGACTCCACCATACGTTTTTATAGGCAGCAAAGCGGGCAATAATATAATTGATATATAAATCATCGGTTTTTCTGTCCATTTTTTGAAACCCCCAACGGTCGTAAGGATGAAAAACAATTAAATCGGCTTCAATACCAAGTGAATCCAATTGCGTTATCCTTTTCTCGATATTCTGAAAATACGCAGGGTTAAATTTCGTGTAATCCCAATCAGTTAACGACTTTCCTTTAAAAGGATACAAGAGTGGCTCATTTTTATTCCAATCGTAGTCTTTAGAAAAAATACACATACGCATTTTGTTGAAATATCCATTAGCAAGGGTTTTCAATGTTGATTTGGCGAGACTATCTCCTTGATGAACCCATGCATAACAGGTCGTACCAAAAGGATAATATGGTTTATTGTCTGAGTAAGCAAAATTAAAAGTATCTTTCACTACTACTTGTCCGTGATTGCTATCGGTGTTTGAAAAACATTTAAATTTACCTTTTTTATTATTAAGTGACTTTAAATTACTTGATGTGATATAAGTCCAGGCACCTGTGGCTTGTGGCATAAAACGAATTTTATATATCCCATTTCCATCATAAAAACCTGAAACTATTTTTATATTCTCACCATTTGTAAATTTAGCACTTAGTTGTACATCAGTGAAAGGATTACCTTTTGAGTCACTATTAAATATGATCTCATAAATACGCCATTTTTCAACCTTATTTTGAGCCAAAGTACTCAAAAAAGATAAAGAGACTGTCAATAATAGTATTGATCTATTCATAATTGTTATTGTTTAATAAATCACGCCTTACCAGAACAAAAAGCTGAAATCTACAGCGTTACTAAAAAAAATCAAACGGCGTTCATCTCTAATTTGGGCAAATAAAAGGGCATAATAGAAGGGTTTCGTTGCGTGCGAAGCATGAAAAATGAAAATCAGAAAAAACGAATCTAAAAACCTATATTTACAGGCTTTTAGATTCGTTTTATAGTATACCTATTTTTTTTATTTAAAGTTTTATTTCTATTTTTTTGCCATTATATGAGACACTCTTACTTATACCAGAAGGTAATACAATATTAAATTTTCTGTTTTGTAGCATTCCTGAATAAGCGCCCTTACGATTAGCGATCGTAAGTTTTTTTGTAGTATCATTCCATAAAAACTCTATTTCTGTGTATTTCCCCTTTTCATAGTTGTAGTTATCAAGCTCATCTTCGTACAGTACAAATACACCATCAGCACCAGGATATATTCGTATTTCCAGGTTATCCCATTTTTTTTCAGTCGCATATTGAACCTTGGGACCTACAGGCAGTATAGTTCCCTCCCTAATGTAGAGCGGCATAATATCAATAGTAGTTTTCTTTTTAATTTCCTGTCCTCCGTTAAGTTTTTCATTGGTCCAAAAGTCATACCACGAAGTTCCAGACGGGAGATATACCTGTGCCGATTTTTCAGCACTAAAGTCTGGCGCAATTTCATTTCCTCCAACTTTTTCGTCCTGTTTGTTCCATCCGCTTTGTTCATTGACTTTTACTAAGGTTTCGGAAGTATATTGAGGTTTTACCACGGGCGCTACCAAAATAGACTTTCCGAACATATATTCGTTATTGATATTCCAACTTTTTTTATCGTTTACAAAATCCATAAACAGAGCACGCATAAAAGTAGACTGGTTTGCACTTACATCCCAGGAAGCAGAATAGATATAAGGAAGCAATGTGTATCGGAGATTTATAAATTTATCAATGGCATCAAATACAGGTTCACCTTTTTTTCCAAACTGATAGATTTCTCTTGGAATATCTGTTCCATGTGAGCGCATCATTGGATTAAAAGTCCCGAACTGAATCCAACGGACATACAATTCCTGAAACTGCGGATTTTTAGCACCAAACCCCTGATATTTACCTTTATTATAAGCTCCTGCAAAAAAACCTCCAATGTCAGAGTTCCAATGCGGTATACCCGTTAGAGAAAAATTTAATCCGGCAGGTATCTGATTTTGCAGCGTTTCCCAGCTGGATCCTGTATCACCGGACCATGTATTAGCACCATAACGCTGCTGCCCTGCAAATGCAGATCGGGTAAGAATAAATACACGCTTGTCTGATGTGGTCATACGCTGGTGGTCGTAAACTCCTCCAACAGTCATCAAGGGGAAAGCATTACGTACTTTACGAAAAGAACCCAGAAATGTTTTGGTATCATAATCCTCAGGTTTAATACTTAGATGGTCAGGTTCTGTAGAATCCATCCACCAGCCGTCTATACCTTTGCTAAATAATCCTTCGTTGGCATATTTCCAGTAAATATTGCGCGCTTCAGGATTGTAGGCATCATATACCCGAACCCCGGAAGGATAATCCATATTGGGAGGCCACTTTTCTAAACCTGATTCCGGCCAGGTGGTAATATTAAAGAGCATACCTTTTTTATCCATATCAAGATAAGGCTTAGATTTTGGACCAAAAGAAGCCCAAATCGAAATTATCAGATGTGCATTTTGTGCATGTACATCCTCTACCATTTTTTTACCATCAGGAAACTCGGAGTTTAAAAAATCCATGGCATTCCACAGATAATTATTGCCCCAATATTGCCAGTCCTGAATAATTCCGTCAAGTGGCACACCCAATTCACGATATTTTTTTACGACACTTACAAGTTCATCCTGACTTTTGTATCGTTCCTTACTTTGCCAAAAACCATATGTCCACAAGGGAAACATAGGAACCTTTCCAGTAAGTTCACGCATATCAGTTATTACCCCATCAGCACTGCCACCATACATAAAATAGTAATCTACACCATCACCAACCTGTGATTTAAAGGAAGTATCATTAACATTATCAGTAAATTCTGTTGGAGAATAATTATCCCAGAAAAGTCCGTAGCCTTTTACAGACTGAAAAAATGGTACGGCATCTTCTACATTACCCTGCTCAAGATGGTATTGGTGATTTCTTTGATTTAGGATTCCACCCTGATGTTGCCCAAGTCCGTAAATAGGCTCATCATGATCAAGAATAAAAGACTGGTAAACATTATAACTGGGTATGCCCGTATCATCAAATGGCGTAAATTTTGTTCCATTACTCTTTTCTTTTAACAGATTCTGTCCAGAAACTGTAGAAAACACAACGGTACCGTTTGTAATATCCAGCGTAACATTTATTTTATTAGACTTTAATGTGACTACACTACCTTTTTGCTGCGTTTCAAATGTCGTTTTTGAAGGCGACAATACAACTGAAAGACTTTCTTTTAAAAATACTTTGCCTTTAGGAACTTTAATAACCCTGACGATGGAAGGTGAATAAAATTGTAATTCTACATCATTACCATTTAAAGAAGTTTTTATTCCCAGTGGCGTCTTTTGAAAAGACTGTGCAAATGTGCCTATAGACAGCATTAGCAATACAAACATCATAAATACTTTTTTCATTTATAATAATTTAATTGATTTATATTTTTTTGTTTTTTAAAACTGTTATTCCATTATAATTAAGAAACTGAAAGTATTTTCCCTTGCTTTAACTGTTTTATTACGTGTATAGTTATGGCTAAATATATAATTACGAACTCCTTTTGTATTCGAAATATTACTGTCTTCTCCAACATAAAGTCCTCCGTAAATACATTTGCCTAAATGTTCTGCAAAATGACCATAAATATGCTTATTGATAATAGTTTTATTTTCTGTTTTTACCAATGTTACTTCTGTAGCTTTATTTTGTGAAGAAACATTCTGACAAACAATAAAAATACAGCTTAGTAAAAAGAGTTTTTTCATGTGAATTATTGGTTATTGGTTAGTATCTTTTTATTTAAAAGTAAAATATTATGCGGAACATGGGGGTGTCCCTTTTTCTACTGTAGGCTCCATATTCGCCTAAAAGAATAGGAATGTCTTTATCTACAAACTTGCCTTCAGCTGCTGAAAACTTTTATCCTGCTTACTTTCTTCTCCTCAGGTAGTATTGTAACCAGATTCAATTTGAGAATAGAAAACTAATTGATCTCAATAAGACTTCCATTAAAAAATAGTGTTCAGCTTCAGTCATGCAATAAAAAATTATCCCTGTAAATGTCCTTAAAACTTGATTTTATCATAGTACTCATTTGTATCAAAGAACTAACTCATTTGTTGCATTGATCAAATTAAAATCGATATATCATCTAAATTATCTGGGTTTATGGCGAAAAAATTCTTAATAAAGAGAAGACAGAAATATGGATGATTAAAATAAAAATAGACTTTCAAAGAATGTATGCATAATTTAGATTTAATACATTAAGCCAAGCAACCAGCATCTGAGCTGATGAATTGTTTAAGAGCTATGTTTAGAAATAAAAACAATTCATCACCATATGTCATTCTATTTGTTAAATTAATGATTTGCCCTAAGAAAGGCTAAGTGTATCTTAACCTGTTTGACTGTAAAGTTACAGGCTGGTTGTTAAGTTTGGAGTGAAAAATAAAACCACTACTTTAATTTAAAGTAGTGGTTTTGCAATGAATAAATAATGATCAATAAAATTATAAAGTTAATCTAAACATCTATATGTATTATTTTAGAATAGGCTATTCAATTACTATCTTTTTGGTTGTTGTAGTTGAATTTTGAGAAATCATTGCCATATATATACCTCTGGCAAGTTTAGTTCTAATAACTTGATTAGTATTAGATTTTAGATTTTTTGTTTCATATAATACCTCGCCGCCTATTGAGTATATCGTTAGAGAATAATTTTCATCTGATTGTGAAGCGAAATAAATATTAAACTCTCCACCCTTTGATGGATTAGGATATACTTGGACACCGGTACCTATTTCAACATTATTTGTTAAAATATTTTTCTCATCTACACTTTTTGAAGTATTTCCTATTTTATTGAACTTAAATAATTGGCATGAAGTCCCGTAATAATCCCAAAGTTGAAGATTTGCTGTACCATCCATATTACAATTAGAAATGTCCCATCCTTTTGATGTATCTATGGCTGATTTTATGCTATAATAACCATTACCCATATCGGTTACTAACCATTTTTGAGCATCATTACTATAACTATCCCAAAGTCTTATTGATTTTCCATTTGTTGGATCTGCGCTATCAAGATCTATTACACGTCCTGTAGAACTTGCATTTGATTTAAAACGCCAATAGCCATTTCCGGCATCAATAGCGATCCATTGTTGTGCTGTTGCCCCTGATCTATCCCAAGGGCGAATTACAGTGCCATTTGCATTAGTCCCATATTTAAGATCTATTACTTTATTTGAATTTGTTTTAAATTCAATTTCATAAACACCATTGTTTACCAGTGAAGCACTACTACAGATTTGTGATGGTATATTACTATTTGCATATGCAGAGAACCACTGCTTAACTGGTGCACCACAAGACTCCCAATCGTTATTGAAAGCAGTTGTAACATTATATGGATCTGCTTTGGTTATCAATCCTTCCGGTGCAAGTAAATTCCAACTACAATTTCCGGCAGCGTCAATTCTGCCTTTCAGATTAAGACCAAAACCGCTTGTCGTACCGGTACCCCATGTTTCGGCACCAGTAGGAGACCAATCTGTTTCTGTTATCATAATAGGTGCTACGTTAGCAATTGGCTGTACGTTAGCATTCCACGCATTGTTAAAACTAGTGGTGTTTTCTGCATTAGCACCCCAATATCCCGGATAAACATGAACAGCATAACCTATATTACCTCCTGTTATCAAATGGTTTGGATATCCCTGGTAATGAGATTGATATCCTGTTCCTGGTATCCAGCAAACATTATTTGCGCCATTCCCCTTAATTATATTTACTAAATCCTGAAAGTAATTGTGTAAAGCGGCAAAATGCTCATCACCCGTTGCACCCCAATTTCCATTTGTCCCAAGTATCTCTACAGGTTCATTGGCTATTTCGAACATAACATTATCTACATTCTTTAAATTTGGATGGTTCGACAGATATTGCCATACCTTTCTTAAATAAATATGGTAATTGTCCCCATAAGCAATTCGATTAGGACATACGCCAGGAGGACGAAGAACAACATAGAGTCCTCTGCTTCTGGCATGATTAATTAAAGGGACTATAACTTGATTTACATAAGTTACCAATCTATTGTAATCAAAGCATGAGATATCATTTTCTGCTGCTGAGCAACCTGGTGTATTGGTCCAATAAGGGTCAATATGAAGTCTTATATAATTTAATTTCCATCCGTTATTTGTATCCGTGAGCGCATCCATAACGGCATTATTATAATTTAGACAACCTTGAACATTATAATTATCCCAACGACATTGATTATAAGAGCAACCATTAAACCAGGGACTGGGAGTAATGGCAACACCATGTAGCAAAACGTTTTTTCCGCAAGGATCCTTTAAATTTTTGCCTTCAATATGCAGAGGAGGCAATGGCATTCCTGGCCATGCAAATAATTGTACCAGGGGAATAAACACTAAAAATAGAATAAGTAATTTTTGAATTCTTTTCATAAGTTAAATGGTTTAATGGTTAAATAGTTTAATTAATAAATATCCTATCTCACTTTGAGTAGGTTTTTTACTGCTAATTTAACAATAAAAACAATTAAAAAAACAACCGATTGTGTTATTTATTTTATTAATTATAAAATATAATCCCAATAAAATAGATTATACATATATTTAGAGCCAAAAAATAATCAAAATCACTAAAAAACTTTTTATACAACTAAAAATAAGAATTTTAAAAAATATATAGTTCCGAATTTTATAAAACAATCGAAAAAGAACATAGAATTAGTTTTACAATTATCACAAATAATGAGTGTTATTTACTTTCAAACATCCCCAATATAGACTAATAAAATAGACATACAAAACAACTGGTTGCTTAACTATATATTAAAACAAGTGGTAACCAATAAAAAAATAAAAACCACTTTTTAAGACATGAACGCTTCTCCTGACAACGACTGAAACAAAAAACGATGCTTCAAATATGTTATTAATAGCTTCAAAATTGACAATCATTATTTCAACTTTCGAGCTATTTTTACCTTTAGCATTTTTATTGAAAACAGGAAGCCAAGAGAATTACTGGCTTTTTGATAAAAGAGCTCTAAAAAATAATTCTCAATAAGCACGATGGTAAAAAGTAAAGAAAAAACAGCAGGTATATTTATAAGCAATACATCGCAAAAGCTTTCTATAGTAGAAAAAATAGGTTATGGTTTAGGTGATTTTGCTGCAAATCTGATTTTCCAGACTCTGTTGACTTTCCTTGCTTTTTTTTACACGGATGTCTATAAAATCCCTGCCGGCACAGCAAGTGTTATTATCTTTACCGGTGGTTTTATTGGAGCCTTTTTTAATATTATTATGGGGGTAATTGCTGATAGAACCCAAACTCAATGGGGAAAATTCAGACCATGGATATTATGGACGGCAGTGCCTTTTGGAATTGCTGCTGTTATCTCTTTTTTAACTCCAAATTTTAGCCAAAACGGCAAAACAATTTATGCTTTGCTGACTTACTTTTTTCTGGTGCTCATTTATTCGGCAAACAATTTGCCATATGTTGCCTTAGGTGGTGTTTTAACGGGTAATATGAAAGAGAGAAACAGCCTTTCTTCCTATCGTTTTGTAGCGGTAATGATTGCTCAATTTATAATTCAATCACTTCTATTGCCATTTGTTTTAATACTGGGACATGGTGATAAAGCAGTTGGATTTCAAAATACAATGATTTTATTTGCTATTACGGGAGTTATTTGTTTATTAATCACTTTTTTTACTACCAAGGAAAGAATTATACCCGCAAAGAATCAGGAATCTTCCGTTAAGCAGGATTTTATTGATTTATCGAAAAACGGACCCTGGCTGGTTATGTTGCTGGTTACCGTTCTGGTATTTATAACCTTGTCTTTAAAAGGGGGAATGTATGTTTTCTATTTTAAGTATTATTTAGATCCTGTTGCACAAACTATTTTTTTGAATGATATTGGGTTTACTGCATTTATTGATCATCTGAATAGTTTATTGACATCGATGGGATTTGTCAGTTTCCAATGGCCAAAAGATGCTCCCACTTCTGCATTTAGTCTTTTCAATGCCGGAGGTATTATTTTTATGATTTTTGGAATTATGTTTTCAAAGCTTCTTGCAGATTCCTTTGGTAAAAGAAATATTTACATCACTTTTATTTTTCTATCTGCTCTAAGTCTGCTGCTATTTAATTTTTATAATAGAACAGCTATTGCACTTGTTTTTTTGACCCAACTACTACATGGGTTTATTTACGGAATAACGATTCCTTTATTGTGGACTATGATTGCGGATGTGGCGGATTACAGTGAATGGATAAACAACCGTAGAGCGACTGCAACTGTTTTTTCGGTAATGATTTTCGGGCTGAAAATAGGGATAAGCATTGGTGGCGCATTAGGTGCGGCTTTTTTATCTAAATATGGCTATGTAGCCGAAGAAGTCAGTCAGATACCGGCAGCCGTAGAAGGAATCAAACTTTCGGTAAGTATTTATCCTGGCTTTATATTCATTATCAGTGCAGTTTTATTGTGTTTTTACAGCATAGATAAAAAAATGGAAATTCAGATTGAAACAGATTTAAAGGAAAGAAGAGAATGCTAAGGGATTGTGGATTGTAGATTGTAGATTATCGATTTTAGAATGTAGACTTTAATCTTTAGAATGTAGATACGACTTGTGAAAAAGAAAGGATTCTGTACTTACTAAAACAACAAACAGCGCATTAAAAATGCGCTGTTTGCCAAATTACTAACTTAACTCAAACTACCAAAATTTAATTTTTTAGTAACCAGGATTATTATCACTTGGTTTTATATTAGGATTAGATGATGTTTCTCTATTTGGTATTGGCCATAACTCACTTTTACCAGCTTGAAAACCAGTACCTGCTAATTCAGTACTGGCGTTACCCCATCTCATAATATCATCAAAACGGCTTTGCTCACCAGCAAACTCTACTTTACGTTCATGAACAATTGCTTTAAAAACAGCATCTTTTGTAGCCGTAATGTTAGTTGCTAAATTGGCTCTGTCTCTAACTTCTTTAATATATGCAATTGCTGTAGTTTGTGATCCTCCTGCTCTTTGGTTTTCACATTCGGCTTTCATAAGCAGTACATCTGCGTAACGCATCACTTTGAAATTAATACTTGAACGTGTCGCTTCATCTTCTCTAATGTAATAGTTTTGATATTTTTTCCAGCCCGCTCTTCTAATACCTGCAGAGGTCGTAAAATTACTTGCTATCATTACCTTGGTTCCTTTTAAATAAGTTGAACCTGGTACATAAAAAGTATCTCCGAAACGGTCATCGCCTACTTCATACGAATCTAATAAATCGTCTGACGGATACACGTTATACCAGCTTAGGTTACCGTATTCCTGTCCTCTAAGCGTAGACTCTTCAAAACCAGTTCCCTGGCTATCACCAACTGCACCCCATTGATCACCTGTTCCGTTTTTCTCGTCAAATTCAATTTCAAAAATGGATTCTTTACCGTGTTCTGTTTCTGCCATAAAGTTGTTGTAAAAACTGCCTTTATCTTCAAGGCTGAATCCGGTAACGCTATTAAAAGCAACCAAGGCCTCATCATATTTTTTTTCGTATAACAATACTTTTCCGAGATAAGCGTAAGCTGCTTCTTTATTAGCTCTCCCTGCTGCTTCTGTTGCTCTAGGCAAAAGATTTTTAGACGCAAATACAAGATCCTCTTCAATCAAGGCATAAACTTCTGCCTTAGGGCTTCTTCCTTTGCCAATAATAGTCCCTGTTTTATAAATTGGTAGATCTCCAAATCGTTTCACTAAAAGAAAATAATAATAGGCTCTTAAAAAATGAGCTTCCCCTAAATATTTGTTCTTTTTCTCTTGCGATAAAACAGAATTTGGAAGAGCATTTATTTTCGGCTCATTATCCAGCACAAAATTAGCTCTGGATATCCCTATGTAACAGGCTTCCCAATAATATTGAATAATATCATTTCCTCCATTAAAAGAAAAATCCTGGAATGGCTTTTTGTTTCCTTCTAATTGTGGGTTTCCTAAAGCATCATGAGCCATAAGATCCATTGCAAAAGAAAAATTTCTTCCGTAAAGTCCTCTTGTCTGTAGACCTGCATAGGATGCATTTATAGAGGACTGCACCTGTGCTTCACTTTTAAAGAAAGTTTCAGGCGATAAAGTGTTGGGATTAGTCAATTCTAATTCACCAGTGTCACATGAAGTTATAGTTAAAACTCCGGACAGCACTATAAGTATATATTTTATTTTTCTCATTATCTTTTATAAATTAAAATGTAACATCAAGTCCAAAAATCACAGATTTTGGTTGTGGATATCTTCCTAAATCAATACCTGCAGAATTTGCATTAGCGTCTGCACGTGCGATCTCAGGGTCTAAACCGTCATATTTTGTAACTGTAATTAAGTTTTGCCCGCTTACATAGAATCTTATTTTTGAGAAATAAGTCTTAAATGCATCTCCGGAAAATGTATAACCTAAGGCTATATTTTTTAGTCTTGTATACGATCCATCTTCAATATAACGCTGGTTTGCAGACGACCAGTTGATATCTGCACCTTGCGCTCTTGGTAAAGTAGCAGATGGATTTGTGACAACACCATTTACAACAATTGCTCTGTCTAATACAGCAGTACTGGCATTAAACAAACGATTCATACCAACTAGATCAAAAGTATTTGCGTTGTAAATATCGTTTCCTTGAACTCCTGATATAAAGCAGTTAAAATCGAAATTTTTGTAAGCTGCACTAAGATTTAAACCATAAGTAAAATCCGGATATGGATTCCCAATATTTGTTTTATCATCTGAATTAATTATCTTATTGCCATCGCGGTCAACAATTTTAATATCTCCCGGTTTGATCGTTGTTTGACCTGGTCCGAAAACAGCATCAACTTCTGCCTGATTTTGATAAATTCCATTGGTTTGATATCCATAAAAATAGAATAACGGCTGACCTACTTCTAATCTCGAAAAGCTTTCAAGACCTGCTCTGGCTGTTGGACCACCTAAAACACTTGTTACTCCCGGTGCTAAACCGGTTACTTCGTTTTTACTTGTTCCTAAATTAGCTACTGCAGACCATGTAAAATCTCCTTTTCTGTCATTGTAACCTAATGATATTTCGAATCCGTGTACTTTTACATCAGCAACATTTTGAATTTGAGTTCCGCCACCAGCCGATCCTACAGAAGCAGGAAGGGGCACCGCAAAAAGAATATCGCTACTTTTATTGTTGAAATATTCTAAAGTACCTGTGAATTTATCGTCAAATAAAGCAAAATCTACACCTATATTTCTGTCTAGTTTTGACTCCCATTTCAAATCTGGATTTGAAGCAACTCCTAAAGATACACCTGGTGCATTTGCTCCGCCAATTGGATAATTATAATTTGCAATTAATGTTGCACTATATTGATAGTTATCTATCCTGTCATTTCCTGTTGTTCCTGTACTTGCTCTAAGTTTTAATGTACTGAAAATAGAATTTGCCATAAAATCTTCTTTGGCTATGTTCCAACCTACAGCAACTGAGTAGAAATTACCCCAACGGTTATTGGCTCCAAAACGAGACGACGCGTCTCTACGTCCTGAAACCGCAAGCAAATATTTATCATTATAATCATAATTGATACGAGCGATATAACCAATATTTTTTTCTACATAATTGGCTGAACCTAAACTACCTTCATTATATCGCAACTGATCGATTTCGTCTGAAATACTGTAACGGCTTCCTGCTGCAAGAGTTTGCGATTTTCCATCAATTTTAGTAATAACTCCTAATACCTCAAGATTATGTTTTCCTGCAATAGTAGTTTTATAGGTTAAACTGTTATCAAAGACAATAGTCTGGCCTTGTCCATTTGTTTCATTTGTTGTCGAAAATGCTTGTTTATGATAAGAACCATCCTGAAAACTTGGAACAAAAGTGTGATCCTTACTTGTATAATAATCTAAGGAAACTTGTGATCTGAATTTTAAACCTTTGTAAAGTTCCAATTCTGCAAAGATGTTTCCAATTATAGATAATCCATTAATTTTTTGATAACCCAAATTGGCTACACGTACAGGATTTTCGGCATCGTTACCATCAATTGCACTAGGGCCTTGGTATCCGCCTAAATTATTTGAATTGTAAATAGGGAAATAAGGCGCCATTTTAATAGCATGCTCTAATAATGTTCTACCTCCTGAACTACGCTCCGGATTAGTAGTGCTAAAAGATACACCTATATTGCTTCCAACTCTTAGTTTTCCAATATCCTGCGTATTATTAGATCTAAAAGAATAACGTTCAAAACCAGTGTTAACAATAGCACCTTCTTGTTTCATATATTCAGCAGAATAACGGCTTGTAGAAGTCTCTGTACCATTTGAAAAACTTAAATTATAATCCTGCATTAGACCGGTTTGAAAAATCTGATCCTGCCAGTTGGTATTTATATTTCCAAATTCAGCAGCTCTTGCTGTTAAATCACTTCCTAAGTCTTTGGCATATTGCAAATATTGCTGTGTATTTAATACATCATATCTTTTTGTAACCGTTTGTCCACCTACATATGTACTAAAATTTAGCTGCCCCGGACCTTTTTTTCCTTTTTTAGTAGTAACCACAATAACCCCATTAAAAGCTTTTGAACCGTATAATGCCGTAGTAGAAGCATCTTTTAAAACTGAAATACTCTCAATATCATTAGGACTTAAACCTGAAAGATTACCTGTTAAAACCCCATCAATTACGTATAATGGAGCACTGTTACCCATTGTAGATAAACCACGAATACTAACAGTAGGACTTGAACCCGGCGCACCATTTACAACAGTAACACCTGCCGCACGTCCTTGCAAAGCCGATTCTGCATTAGTAATAGGAACCGCAGCAATATCTTTTGAACTTACGGTCGAAATTGCTCCCGTAACCTTGGTTCTTTTTTGAGTACCATAAGCTACTACAACTTCATTTAAGCTTTGTGTAGACAGTGCTAATACAACATCAATTCTTTCTCTGGTACCAACAGTAATTGTTTGCGGAACCAAGCCTACATAAGAGAACGTTATTTTATCTGTAGCGTTAACTCCTTTTAAAGAGTATTTACCGTCAAAATCTGTTGATGCACTGTTTTTTGAACCTTCTACATTAACGCTGGCACCGGGCAAAGGAAATCCTGAAGGATCGGTAATTACCCCCTGTACCGTCTTTGTTTGTGCAATCAAATTCTGACTGCAGATTATTAGCAATGTGATTATTGCAATTCTAAATTTTAAAATCATTTTTAGTGGTTTTTTGATTAGTTTAAATAGTTGTTTGGTTGTAAAGTTTATTTATCGTTTTGATTCTCAAATTAGCTTAAAGGCTATTTTCGATCCTTTCAATTGAATTAAAAAAGGCATACAATAAATAATTTTAGTTTTCATTTCATGCGGTAATTTTTTAAAAAATGTTAATACTTACTTCTTAGATTATTTGATTTTCTTTGAATCCAAAAATATAAGGTTAACATAAATTTTACATATTAAAAATGTTGCAAAAACTATCAAATTTGTAGCACGAAACCTTCAAAAAACACATAATTACTTATTTATCAAATATTTAAACACAAAACACCCAAATAAGGGATTCCTAATATTGCTGTCGGTTTTTTGAGTATGAAATAAAAAAAAACATGATTTATAGCTTTTTAATAATTATCTAAAAGTGATTTTTAATGTTAATTCATTCTATTTTCAATAATTTGATCCTGACTGTATTTCTGAAATCGATTATTTATTAAAACAAAAAAAAGAGGCCGTCTCACCAGTAAGTGAAACAGCCTCTTTTCTGTTTTTTTTATTCAGACGCTCTCAAACTGAAACTCTAATATTCAATTCTCAAGGACTTTTCAATAGCACTATTGCTTTTTATTGTGTGTGGGCAGATATCCGAATTTTTCTTTATAACATTTTGTAAAATAAGAAGGTGAACTAAAACCAACTTTAATACTAATCTCAGACATATTATCATTCCCTAACTCTATTAGCTCTTTTGCTTTTTCTAAACGAACATTACGTATAAATTCATTTACGGTTACCCCTGTTAGTGTTTTTATTTTTCGGTATAATTGGCTTCTGCTTAAAAACACGTTTGAAGCCAGAACCTCAACACTCAACTCATATTCACTAATGTTTTGATTAATGTAATTCAGAACATTTTTTATAAATTCATTATCCAAAGTCGTTGTTTTTTCTTTTGCTTTTGGAGTAATTCCGTTATAAAATTTATTAAACATAATCTGTCTGCTTTTTATGAGCTGAATTAAGCTGGATCGTAGAATATCCATATCAAACGGTTTGCTCAAATACATATCTGCACCAGAATCAATACCTTCTAATCTGTCATTTATCAATGCTTTTGCAGACAACATCATCAACGGAATATGACTGGTTTTTAAATCTGCTTTAATACTTGCACACAGTTCTAATCCATTCATAACTGGCATAATAACATCTGTTAAAATCAAATCAGGCAGTTTTTGTAAAGCTAATTCCAAACCCACCTGACCATTTTCTGCTGTTAAAACTTTGTACTCTTTTTTGAGTTCATTTTTTAAATAATTTCGCAATTCAGCATTATCTTCAACAATCAAAATAGTATAAACTCTATCTTGTTTCTCCTCATCATCTGATGGTTCAATGACAGATTTTTCGGCAATTGGTGTGAAACTTATTTTTTTCTCCTTTTTAAATTCCTCCGGCATTACTTCGTTTTCATTAAAGAATTCCTTTCCTAGTGGAAATAGCAGTTTAAAAGTAGTTCCAACCCCCAATTGACTCTCTACTTCAATCTTTCCTTTGTGCAATTCTACAAATCCGCGAACAACCTCCAATCCTATTCCGGTACTTCCATAATAGGCTTTATTCAAATTATTTACCTGATAAAAACGGTCAAAAATTTTCTTAATATCCTTTTTATCCAATCCCGAACCTGTATCTTCAACAATAACTTCAAAAGAAGGATTTGTATTGGTTGAATTTATCAAAGGGAAATGAACTAATTCTTCGTTGACCGCAATTTTTATTGTTATTTTTCCCTTATCAGGAGTAACCTTAAAGGCATTTGAAATGACGTTAAAAATAATTTTCTCGAACATTTTAGGGTCAACCCAATCTTTTAATGTTTTTTTATTTGATTCATAATGCAATTGAATTCCCCGACTTAAGGCTTCTTCATCAAAATAACTAACAATTTCCTTTGTAAAACCTACTACTTCAATCAGTTGTACTTTTAAAGGCATTTTATTAAATTGCAGCTGATTGAAATCCATCAGCTCATTGATTAATCTTGAAAGTCTGTCTGAACTTTTTTGAATAGTCTGTAATTTACTCAATACATTCTCTGGTAAATCCAGATTATTGTTCTTCAATATATCACCTAACGGGTTTAAAATTAAAGTAAGCGGCGTTCTGAATTCATGCGAGATATTGGTGAAAAATTGTAATTTTTTATTGTTTAATTTTTCAATTTGAATTGCTTTTTTCTGTTCAAATTCTATCATTTGTTTTTGTTTAAAACGATTTTGATAGTATTGATTGGCAAAATAAATTGCCGCTAATAGTAACAGAGAATAAAACAGATAAGCAAAAGGTGTTTTCCACCAAGGTGGTAAAATTTCAATTTCTAATTCCAGCGGATTTTGATTCCAGACTCCATTTTTTTCGGAAGCTTTCAGCTTAAAGACATACTTTCCCGGTGCTAAGTTAGTATAGGTCGCCGACCGTTTACTGCCCACGTAATTCCATGAATCTTCAAATCCTTCTAAGTAATAAGCAAATTCATTTCTGGCAGGAAAAGAATAATTTACAGCAATAAAATCAATTGTAAATACAGACTGATCATGCTTAAGAATTATCTTTTTTGTCTGTGATATTACTTTTATTAAGGGTGAGTTTTTTTCAAGCGGACCTACTGATTTATTAAAAAGTTTCAGATCTGTTAAGTAAACCGGCAGCTGTTTTTTACTTTTAACCAAACTGGGAGGATTAAAATAATTTAAACCTTCATAACTTCCAAAATAAAGCAATCCTTTTTCGTCTTTCAGGACAGCATTGTTATTAAAATCATTTCCCAATAAACCGTCGTAGATAGAGTAATTTGCAGTAGTATTGTTTTTTAAATCAAGTTTGGTAATTCCTTTTTTTCCGCTTAACCAAATACATCCGTCATTTGATTCTACAATAGATGAAATGGACTTTTCGTTCAGACCTTTGAAGTTTATATACCATTTTATGTTGGCTGTTTTTTTATTATAGCTAAATAATCCGGCTCCATCAGTACCAATCCAAATTTCTTTGTTTTTGGACTCATATAAGGTATTGATAGTATGTATACTTTTATGATTTTTAAGCTTTTCAGACATTTTATCCCGAAAAGATGTTACTGAAAAAGAAAGAAAATCTTTTGTATTAACCTTGTACAAACCTGTTGTTGAACCCACCCAGACAGCATCATCTGAATCTGTCATTACCTTTCTAATGTCTGAATTTATTATTCCACTTTCATAAAATGGTTTAGAATTACAATGATGAAATTGACCATCTGAAGCAGTGTAATAATGCAGTCCTTTTGAAAAAGTCCCAATCCAGATTACACCTCTGGAATCTTCAGCAATACTCATGATATTGTCTGATGCCAAACCGGGAGTGTTTTTTGTGCTGTAGTTAATAAACTTATTGCTACCTTTTTTTAAAATAAAAACTCCTTCATTCCAGCTTGATAACCAGATGTTTTGCTTTTTATCAATAAATACATTTGTTATATTATCATTGGTTAATCCCCAATAAAAACTTGGGTCAGACTTGGTAATATGCTTAAAACTTTTAGTTATTGTATTGTAAACATCAACTCCTCCGCCTTCCATAGAAATCCACAACTGATCTTGATGATCTTTGGCAATACCGGTAACACAATTGGTTTGTAAGGACTGTGAATTTCCGGGCAAACTCTCGATAATACTTACTTTGCTGTTTATTTTATCAAAAACACCTAAGCCTTTATTGTAATACCCCAGCCAAATTCTATTTTCTTTATCTAAAAATAAAGACCAAACAGAATTTGAACCTAAACTTCGATTATTGTATTTACTGTTTGCGTATTTTTTTTGAACAATACCCTGATCGTTTACAATGATTAAACCATCATTTTCTGTGGCGCAAAGAATTGTCTTATAATCTGTTGCCAGTATTGACATAATTCTTTTTCTGGTAATAGGATAGTATGCAGCTTCTTTAACTTTAGAATTTAAATCGACCTTTACAAGTCCTTTAAATCCATTGCCAATCCAGAGATTTTGCGTGCTGTCTATAAACATGGAAACAATATTTAAAGAAAGTATTTCATTGTTTTTGCCAATGTTTAATTCTTTAATCTCATTTTTTATAGGATCAACTGCTTTTAGACCAAAGTTAGTCCCCAGATAAATAGTCCCTTTTTTATCTTTTACCAGGCAATTGACAAGGTAATTTTCTGTATTTGAAACATTTGTCTTAATCTTGGTAATTTCACGGGATTTAATATTTAGTTTCAGCAAATCACTATTAAACGTTCCCAAAAAAAGATTCCCATTGTTGTCTTCTATAATACTCTTTACAGAAATTACAGTTTCTTTTTTTATTTTTTTCTGAATGTCAATACTTTCAAAAGTATTTAAATTTCGATTGTAAAGACATAATCCTTCATCTGTACCTATCCATAACCTATTGTGAGTGTCTACATAAGTAACATAAATAAGATTACTATTGATCGAATTAGGGAGTTTAGAATTTTGCTCATAAGCCACATAACTTATTCCATCGTATTTAAATAAACCTGCACCATTGGTACCAATCCACAAAAAACCTGACTGATCCTGTGTAATGGTATATATGCCACTTTTTGAAGTCTCCTTATTTAATAGCCTAAATTGATAGTCTTCAAATGTATTTTGAGAAAACAAACTATTTATTGTAAAAAATAAGATAACAAGAACTCTAAGATATTTTTTTGGGGACATTCTACAATGGTTAGTAAATTAAAATAAATATATGCTCTTTTAATCGAAACTTATTTTGCTATTCATTCAATAAAACTATTCCGCCGTTGCAGGGAATTTTAATCTCAATTTCCTGATTATTTTTAAGTTTTATTGTTTCTGTTTTTCCGTTTAAATGTTCATCATCAGAGTAACATTTTACTGCAGTTCCTGAAGCAATCATTGACAATTTCGTTTTAATTTTCAGTGTTTCTTTTTGTGCATTCACGCCTGCTATATACCACTTTGTTCCTTTTCGACGGGCAATTACTGCGTATTTACCCGGATAACCTTCTAAAAACCGAACTTCATCCCAGGTAGTTGGAACTTTTTTCATAAAATCGATCGCCCATGCCGGAGCATCGGTTAAATTATTGGGTGCCAATGCAAAATGCTGTACACCGCTTTGAAAAAGTACCGCTGTCGCTAAAGCAAAAACATCAGAGGTCATTCGTTTTGAACCTTTATTGGGAATATTATCACTATTATAAAATTTATTCAAGGCGCTTCCGCCAAAATCCATACTTCCTACCGCGTTTCTAATAAAAGTATGTGTCGCGGCATTAGTGGCTTCGTTGTCACAGCTTCCTTGACCAAAATGCATATTTTCGCTTGCCAAAACAGCCTCACTAGCGGCAAAATTTGGATACATACGTTCCCATCCTCTTGGTAATGTACAACCGTGAAAAATAACCATTAACCCAAAATCATTCGCATCTCTCAGGATATCTTCATACAACTTCATGGTGACTTGTTTGTCTCCGCCAAAAAAATCTACTTTTATTCCTTTTACACCAATGCTTTTCATCCACGCCATTTCCTGACGACGAATTGTTGAATTGTCCATCATTCCTCTTGGGCCCTGAGGCGCATCATTCCAATAGCCATTAGAGTTGTACCACAAATACAATCCAACGCCTTTTCCAGCACCATATTCAGCCAGTTCTCCAATTTTATCTTTGCCTATTTGTGTATCCCAAAGTGCATCAACCAAAATGGTTTCATATCCCATTGCAGCACTAAAATCGATGTATTGTTTTTGTACCGGAAAAGTAGTGTTGTTGTCCATTTTTATAATCCAGCTCCAGGAACCTTTGGTATATTTATATTCTTGTGAAGCTTTGAATTTTGGTTTAACCAAATCAAACGGAATTGTGGTTGCTACAACCGGAGCCAGTGTTTCGCCTACTGTAATAGTTCGCCATGGCGTTTCGCCGGGAAGCGATATTCCGGGAGCGGTTGTTCCGTTTCCATTATTTTCTCCCGCCATTGGAAAACCAATCGTATATAATCCTTTTTCATGACCAATCAGTCTGCTGCCACAATAATTACCATCTACGCCTGTCTCTGATATTAAAACCCAGACATTATTATTTACTTTAAAAAGACACGGAAATGTATAGCCTTCTCCCATACCATTTTTGCTCATTGAACCATCTAATGTATAGGATGTTTCATAACTTGGGGCAGTTCTGGCAAATCCCGTCATTGGCTTGCTTTGCGGACAAAGAAATGTAGTTGTTCCCTCCGGCAGAATAAAACCAGATGCTTCTTCCTGTACTACACAGGAGCGGGTTTCGTTTTGTGGATGTATTTTATATTTAAAAGCGACATTGTTATTACTCACCCAAAATACTACATCAATAGCAGGTTTATTTTCTTTGATAAAAGAAAACACGGCTTCATTAGCCTTATAATGCACATTGCGCTGCTTGATATTAGGAAGCTCATATTGTTCCTCAATTTTATTTTGAGCCACATCAGGTTTTAAATTTAATCCTGTTGTAAAATCCCCTGCATTGGTTTTTAAACCAAGCGGAGAATTTTCCAGAAACTTTTTTTCATTGTATGAAATACTGTAGAAAGGCATTCCGCCTGAAATCGAAACAGAAACTTTAAGTTTTCCATCAGGACTATTTACAATTGATTGTGCATTAAGTTTAAAAAAACTAAACAGACATAAACATATTATATATTTAAAATTCATAACAGACTTAGGTTAATTGGTTTGTTTTTATTTGTAAAAGATGAAATAATTATCATGACTATCCGTGGCTAATACCAAGCAAAAAACTAGTCACAGATTTCTTAAATAATACCAATGAAAATCTATGATAAAAAGGTTTGCCACTAATTTCTCGAATTACCCCGAATTATTTGATTGTACAGATTAAAAAATCTATGTAAATCTATGAAGTAGTTTCAAAATAAAAATTCGTGTAATTTGTGGCAAAAAAACATACTTGGTATCCTTAGCGGACTGTCATAAAAATTATTGCACAAATACCTTCGTCATTTTTAAATCTTTTGCATCTGAACTGGTACCGTAATACACTTCATATTCACCCGAAGTTATATTTATTCCTCTTCTACTGGCATCGTAAAATTCAAATGAAGCGGCAGGTAAATCAATAGTTACATCCTGCTTTTCGCCCGCTTTTAAATTGATTCGTTTAAAAGCTTTCAATGATTTTAAAGGACCATCTTTATCATTAACTTTTCGAACATATACCTGCACGATCTCTGTTCCTTCTCGATTGCTGATGTTCTTTATTAGAAAATTTAGTTGTGTATTTTCATTCGATTTTATCTTCGTCTTACTCAGATTTGCTGTACCAATTTGGAATTTAGAATAGCTTAAACCAAAACCAAACGAAAACAAAACATTGGTTGTATATCTATATGTACGCCCTTTCATCGAATAATCTTCAAAATCTCCTAAGATGTCTGAGTTTTTATAAAATGAAACCGGCAATTTTCCCCCAGGATTGTAATCTCCAAAAAGAACATCGGCGACAGCCTGACCTCCGGATTCTCCCGGATACCACGCTTGCAAAATGGCATCACAACTTGCTGTTTCTGGCGTTAACGCAATTGCAGAACCGGAGCAGTTTACAAAAACTACTTTTTTTCCTGCTGCTTTCAGTTCCTGCAAACATTTTCTCTGAACGGTAGGAAGTTCAATATTGGTTCTGTCGCCGCCTTTAAAACCTGGAAAAGAAACCGGCATTTCTTCTCCTTCAAGAAGTGTCGAAAGTCCGCCAACGAAAACGACAGTATCGATGCCTTTTAATTTTTGAATTAATGCTCCGAAATTTATATCGTGTTCTTTTCCAAAATCGAATTCAAGATTGGCCTGCCAATTGTTTGACTGTGCATAGAGGATTTCAATTTGATATTTTTTACCAGCCTCAACTGCAAAAGCAATTTTTCCCGGAACAGTGCGCCAGTTGGTATATTTTGCTATGGATTTTCCGTTAACTAATAATTCAAAAGCTCCTGTGGCTCCGGTTTTAAAAACAAGACTGTCGTTTTCTTTCGCCAGAAATTCAGTTTCATATTTTGCCGAAAATCCTTCCAGTTTCACTCCCGAAGCAAATTCGTGCTGTCCGGCAGTAGTCATCTTTATCGGATTTAAAATTTGCTGCGTTACAACACTATTCCCTTCTCTGTTTGGATTATTCCAATACGTGGCTTTCATTCCTTTTTTGCCTTCAAATGAAATCTGGTCAAAATAACTTTGATTTACTTTATCTTCGACCAAATCGCAGGCTTTGTCATAAACCATTTTATTTTCGGCAATTTTTGATTGTATACCGCTTTTTATGGTAATTGTTTTAACCGGTGTTCCGTTATAATTTCCCCATAACATTGGTTCATTATCTGCATTTGGACCTATAACTGCGACCTTGTTTATGTTTTTATTTAAAGGAAGAATGTTGTTTTTATTTTGCAAAAGCGTCATAGACTTTTGAGCCATTTCGAGTGCTAATTGCTGATGTTCCTTACTATTAAGCACCGATGCCGGAATTTGAGCCCAAGGCACAATGGCGTCGTCATCCATTTCGCCTAAATCAAAACGTCCGGTTAAAACACGGAGCAGGCTTTTATTAATATCGGCTTCTTTTATCAGGTCTTTCTCAACGGCTTGGGGTAAATTTTTAAAAGGATATTTTTCCCAGACACATTCCACATCGGTTCCTGCAAGGACGGCTTTTGATGCTGCATGTGTTGCATCTGACGAAACTTTATGTGTGGTATAAAAATCTGTAACGGCTCCACAATCTGAAACCACCATATATTTATACCCCCACTCCTCACGCAAAATACGTTGTAATAATCTCGTATTACTGCAGCAAGGTTCATCATCCAATCGCTGATAAGCACACATAACCTGACGCACATCAGCATCCTGCACTAATGCTTTAAAGGCCGGCAGGTAGGTTTCGTATAATTCACGGGGATCTACATTGTTCAAATTCAATTCGTGTCTGCTCCATTCCGGTCCCGAATGAACGGCAAAATGTTTGGCACAGGCTAAAAGTTTGCGGTATTTAGCATCAGCAGGACCTTGAAGTCCTTTAACAACTGAGATTCCCATTCTGGAAGTCAGGTAAGGATCTTCTCCATACGTTTCCTGACCTCGTCCCCAACGCGGATCTCTGAAAATATTGACGTTAGGTGTCCAGACCGAAAGACTCAAAAATCGCTTGTTTTCATTACCATTTTTAATCCATTGATTGTATTTAGCGCGGGCTTCATCAGAAACGGCATTAAAAACAGTGTATAACAACTGATCGTCAAATGATGCTGCCATGCCTATGGGTTCAGGAAAAACAGTAACATTATCATTGTTGGCATAACCATGCAAAGCTTCACTCCACCAATTGAATTTCTTAATTCCAAGTCTGGGTATCGGATCACTTTGGTCACACATTAATGCTGCTTTTTCTTCAAGCGTTAATCGTGAAATTAAATCTTCAGCACGTTCTTTTGAACTCAGAGATGCATCTTTAAAACGATATTGCTGTGCGTTTACACTCCATATAGTAATTAAACTTATTATAAACAGATAACTATTTTTCATGATTTTTCTGAATTGATATATGATGAATATTTTGCAACGATAAAATCGTAAACTAATTATTTTTTGAAATTTGATCCTCAATATGCAAATAATCGAAATCAACAAAACCTCCCACATTTTTTGTTGCATAATTAAACAAGCCAAATCGATACCCCATAAAATGGGGAAGCGTATACGGTAGTTGTATTGCGTTTCCTATTTTATTCCATTTTTTACCATCAAGGCTGTAAAAAAATCTTCCAGTATCGGCTTTGTCTTTAAAATTGCATTCTGCCTTGAAATACACTTTATCCTGCATTAAAGGAATACTTTCTATTTCTGTTGGAATATCCTTAAGAGCTTCAATCATTACAATTTTTTTCGAATCCCTTTCCGCTTTTACGCCTACAAGTCCATACTGTTTTTGTAATAACGAAAGTCCTGCAAAATCGCCTTCTTTCATTTTAGATACGTCAATTAGGATAGTTCCTGTACTTTCAGGGCCAAAGGTTCTTTGTGTTAAAGTATTTTTCGCCTGAAGAAAACTACTGTCTATTCTTCCTGTTTTTAATCTCAAATAGCCTTTTCTTTCTTTTAAAGACCAAAGCGAATTATCAGGATTATGATTCCATTGCCAGACTAAAGGCAAATCTCTGTCGTTTTTCTTCCGATTAAAATCATCTGAGTTTACAATTCCCGGGATTATACCTTTGCTTTGCGGTAAATCCAGATATTCGGTTACTTTACCATTTTCGCCTAATATTGGCCAGTCATTTTCCCATTTAACCGGAATTAAATAAGGGATTCGTCCTACGCCACCAAAATCCCTGAACAGATACGAAAACCATTTTCCATCTAGCATGTCAATTAATCCTCCTTGTGCCACGCCCAAATCCTGCAACCCAATTTTTCCTTCCCACGGGCCCGAAATTTTATCGGCTCTGTGTATAATTACAGTACGCATTCCGTCTTTTGGCCAGAGGATATTAAACAGATAATATTTTCCTTTAATTTTAAAAAGCTGTGAACCTTCTGACTGCAGCATGATATTGTTTCCGGCAGGAGCGCTCGCATTTTCTATTAAAACTCTTTTTGTTTCTTCTTTTACATCTGATAAATCTGCTTTTAACTCTACAATCTGTAGTTTTCCTGCTCCCCAAACCATATAAGCTTTTCCGTCATCATCAAAAAAGATAGAATGATCGTGATACGAATTGTTTAAAACGGTCTTTTTCCAGTCCCCTTTTTCAATATCTTTTGTAGAAAAAATATAGGTTTTGTTCGTTGTGCCCGAAAAAGTGCTTACATAATAAATACCATTGTGATACCGCAGACTGCTCGCCCATGAACCTCTTCCGTAATCATTTTTTCCATTGTCCAGATTTAGTTTCTCATTATCATTTTCTAATGTTTGATAGGCATAATTGATTATTTTCCAATTGACTAAATCCTTAGATTTCATAATTGGAACACCCGGATTCATGTGCATTGTCGTGCTGGTCATATAATAACTATCATTTACCCGAATGATAGACATATCCGGAACATCGGCAAAAATGATTGGATTCTGCGCCTTATTTTCCTGTGCCGATAATGCAAATCCCAGAAATAGCAATATGTTAATTAAGTATATTTTCATTATGGTTATTTAAGATTCTACTCTGTACTCATTTGACTTTCCGGTGGTCCTAAATAAGAAGGTTTTAATCCTCCTGTATTAATCAAAATCTTTTGCAACACAATTCCGGGATCTAAAACACGCAAACGTAAGACATGTTTTCCTGCTTTCGAAATCGTAAGTTTTGTAGTGGAATGTATCAGGTGTTCTGCCTGCCATTTTCCTAATTCGCCACGGTATTGTCCGTTAAAATTTATGGTTTGCGGTTTTTCTCCATCAAAAGAAATTTCATAACGAAGTCCCTTGTTGCCGTTAAAATTAAGTGTAGGAGCCAAAAGCAGTTCCACATCAAATTCTCCTGTGGAAACAAAATCAATTTCATATTCAACATAAATATTCTCATTCTGGTCCGGAGATTTATTTTGCGGAAAAGTGGTGATACCGCTTTTTGTTTTTCCAAAATCAGGAATTACCTGCCAATGAATATTCTTTGAGTTATTTAACTTCAAAAAATGCTCTGCTTCGATGGCGACATAACCTTCTTTTTCTGCGAATACCTTTTTTATGATCTGATCTTTATCTGACACATAACTAATTTCCGGTAAAATGTTTTTAGGAGTATCGTGCCAGGCTTTATATCCAATTCTCATCTGATCCATTATATGAGTCCATTTTCCGCCCGAAATTTCATTATTGTATTTATTTTGAAGAATGGAATCTCTTGCAAAATTGCTTTTTACCTGATCTGCAAAACCATTGGCTAAAATGTTTTTTTCTGAAGCCAGTTTTTTGTTATTTGCCTGTGCAAAATACATTTCATAAAGATTGCTGCAGGCATCTATAGGATATAAAACCAATTGAAAATAGGCATCTTTGTATTGTTCGGGAAGATCATTGTAAATTCGATACGCATCAAGTGCCAGGTTCTTGTAATCATTGACTACGGTTTGAAATTCATTGTAATTTTCAAGACTGTAGGTTTTACTGTCCAGCATTTCGGGTGTAACTCTTCGGTTGAATTTTGGATAGGTATTTAATAATCTCGCAATCTCTTTGGCGTGTTTTGTTCCAAATTGATCCGTTGCCCATTTCTGGGTAAACTCAAAAAGATTCTGCGAATTGAACTCGTTAGGATTCCATGCCATTTCCAGAAAGAAACTAATGGGGAATTCCATTGGTTTTAGATCTCCCACATTGACAATCCAGATTTTATCGACACCATGTTCGTAGCTCAGATTCATCTGTTCCCAAACTCTTTGCATGGGACTAATATTAATCCACTTCGAATTTCTTGGTCCTCCAACATAATCAAAGTGATAATACATTCCGTAACCGCCTTTATGAAAGGGTTTCGAAAGGTTCGGAAGTTTACGCACATTTCCCCAATTGTCATCGCAGAACAATAAAATAACATCATCAGGAACACGCATTCCCTGATCGTAATAATCCTGCACTTCTTTATACAAAGCCCAAACCTGAGGTGTTTTTTCAGGTTTTTTTTTGGTTACGGCAGCAATAATTTTGCGTTGTTCTTTTACGATATTTTCCAGCAGACTTATGTTGGTTCCTTCGCTCATGGCTTCATCGCCGTCGCCGCGCATTCCTACGGTTACGACTTTTTCCCAATTTTTACTGCGTTCAATTCCGCCTTTCCAAAATGCATCTAAAACAGTTTTATTCTTAGAATAATCCCAAACATTAGGGAGGTTATTTTTTTTAATATACCGATGCCAGTCTGTTTGTGCCAAAGCCATTGGTTCGTGATGTGATGTACCGATTACAATTCCCATTTCATTCGCCAAAGGTCCACTCGCCGAATCATCATCATAAAAAGCATTTCCCCACATCGCCGGCCAGATATAATTGGCTTTTAGCCGAAGCAGTAATTCAAAAACTTTTTCATAAAATTTACTGTTAAATCCGCCAAATGTTGCTTTTGCCCAACCGCTTAATGCGGGAGCTTCGTCGTTGATAAAAATTCCTCTGTATTGCACTGCAGGTTCTCCCTCAGTGTATATTCCTTTTACAAAATAAATACTCTCTTTTTTTTCTACAGGAACATCAGCCCAATAATACCAGGGTGAAACACCAATTTGTTTGGATAATTCGTAAATTCCATAAATTGTTCCGCGTTTGTCACTTCCGGCAATAACAATAGCTTCTTCAACTCCTTTAAAGGGATTTTTTATGTTCTGAATAATAAATTTTTCATTTTTGCCTTTGAGCAATTTTCCATCGATTTTATTTTCTTTTATTAAATCATCAACTACAGAATTGGTTCCAATTGTTCCAATGATAATAAGCGGTTCCGAAGAATTTGGTTTCTGATTAAAAACAACAGGTTTCTCGCCCGTTACTTTCTCAAAATCAGTTTGTAAATTACCAATTGCTCGTAAAATACCTGCATCTGTTCCGTCACTAACCAAAAAGGAAAGATGGAAAGATTTCTCTTTCAGGACAACAACATTGTCCCCTTTTTGAGTTGTAATAAACGACTGCGCTTTTAAAAAAGTACAACTAAAAGCGATAAGAAATGTGAGGATATATTTTGAAAATGTATTCATGAACTTTATTTATTATGAAATTCAATTACTATTTTAAAATCTTTATTTCTGCTGAAACAATAATGGCGCGAACATAAATAAATCGTGTCGCCAAACCGGCCAGGTATGTCCGCCTGAATATTCACTGTATTTATATTTTATTCCAAATTGGTCAAACTTGCTCCGCATTATTTTACAATTTTCAAAAGCAATATCTTCTTTACCACCCATCGAAATCCAAAATTCTTTGATATTAGAATTGATCGTCGCAACATTATTTTTCATAAACTCGTACTGAGGTTCTGATAAAACGGGATTATTTGCCCACCACCCTGAACTAAATACACCGATATAAGAAAACATATCTGAATTTTTGACACCGGTATAAAGTGTTTGCAATCCTCCCATTGATAATCCGGCTAAAGCTCTGTTTTTAGAATCTTTCGCAACTTTAAAATGGTTTTCTACAAAAGGTATTGCTCCTGTTTTTAATTCGTTTTCAAAAGCTTTAAGTGCATTTTCATTAAAACCAGCAACTCCTCCTGTATTTCCCATATTGCCGTCAAGCATGGCAATTATCATTGGATTTGCTTTATTTTCGGCAATTAAATTGTCTAAAATTAAATTAGCCTTCCCCTGAGTTGCCCAACCGGTTTGATCTTCACCTCCGCCATGTAACAGATATAAAACCGGATATTTTTCTGTAGAATTTTCATAACCCGGTGGTGTGTAAACATACATTTCACGCCACGAATTAGTTGCCTTTGAAAAATATTTATTTATTCGAATCTCACCATGCGGAACATCTTTTAAAGCATAAAAATCTCCTTCTTTATTTGGAATTTCAATACCGCTTGCCATACGCCCCATTCCATAGAAAGTTTGGCTGGCAGGATCAGCAACAGCTACGCCATCAATCAGCAGGGAATAATAATTAAATCCTTTGTTTATCACATCTGTAGTTACAGTCCAAAATCCTTCTGAGTCTCTAGTCAGATCATATTTCCTGCCCAAATCGATTTGCACTTTTGAAGCTTGGGGAGTTGTGACTTTAAAAATTACTCTGTTATCGGGTAATATTTGAGGATATTTTGCATTACGGATATTGGTTTGTGCAGGATTGCCTAAAAGCGTGTACGCCGAAAAAACAGACTGATCAACTGTTTTAAATAAAAACTGTGAAAACATATATAAACCGTTTTTCCACACTTTAAAATCATGAACTCCGGGTTCGATGTAATAAATATGCGGCACATCATTTTTGTATAAATAATCGTGAGTTCTTTTACTGTTCTCAATAAGCCAGTCATTATCTCCACAGGAAATCCAAAGCAGTTTTAATTTCTTTTTTGCTTCTTCAGGATTATGAAGCAGTTCTTCGGGCTCCTTAGTATTTGGTGCAGCCGAGAAAGCACCTACCCATGCAAATTTGTCTAAATTCCCTAATCCAAAATTTAGGGATTGTCCGCCGCCCATAGACAAACCGGCAATGGCACGGTGTTCCCTGTCTTTGTAAATTGGATATTTTTTTTCTATAAAAGGAATCAGATCATTTAATAAATCTTTTTCGAAAGTAGCAAATGCCTGTACTTTATCCGGTGCCATTATGTTTCCGGTTGCACTGTCATCTTTCATTGCCCTGCCGTTTGGCATTACAACAATCATGGGTTCAATTTTTCCTTCGGCATAAAGATTATCTAAAATAATCTGTGGACTTCCGCCGTTGAGCCATTCTTTTTCATCTCCGCCTATTCCGTGTAAAAGATATAATACAGGATATTTTTTCTTTTTATTGAATCCCGGAGGCGTATAAACAGTAACTTTTCTAATCGTCCCTACTGTTTTAGATTCATAACTAATGCTTTCTATTTTTCCTGCTGGTATACTAGTATTTAATTGATCAAAACCAAGCGGAGCCTGTACTATGAAAGGCGCTTTGCCTTCTGAGAATTTATATCCCAAAAGAGAAAGCATTTTCCCGGCATAACGTCTTCCTAATTCTCTGTAACCTGGTGCATTAAAATGTAAAAAATCAGGTTCGGCAGTGCATCCTTTAGATGAAATTACATACGTATTTTCTATTGTTTTTGGCAGTGTGGCAATAATTTTATTCATGCTTCCACATTTACCGTTTTGGTCTTCGTTTACGGTTTCTCCTGAAAGTAAGGGCACTTTTTTAGGATCCAGATTCAGATCTTTCATTAAATTATCATACACAATTTTCACCTTTTTTGGCCAAAGTGTGTCGCCAGTATTCGATTCTCCCTGATGCAGCAGAATTCCTTTAATGATTCCTTTCTTTTGTGCTATTTTTGCCAACTCCACAAGTCGTTGATATGGATTTTCGTTGTATTCTTTAAGTATGCCTTTCATCCAGTCTGGTGCTGTTGCAATATATTCTGCTGACTTGTCTTTATCAAAAAGTTCAATTTTACAGCCTCCAACCGCTACATTGATAACGCCCACTTTTATATTTTTTGGAAGATTGGCAACCATATTACGTCCAAAATAATCCACTGGTGTTAGTCCGGTATTACAGCGGCATAAGGGCGGTATGGCAGTATACCAAGTTCCCATTGTGCGTTTAAGTTCAGGACAATTGACTGCTTGTAAAACCTGAAACCTATCATCGACACCCACTTTATCCTGTGGTTCTATTTTAGCATATCCTTCCATATTTGATTGGCCAAGGCTCAAATAAATATGAAAATCAGCATCTTGAGAATACCCTTTTTGCACTATTGAAAGAAGAAAAATAAATGCGAAAAACTTAATTATTGATTTCATTTTATCGTTATTTTTATTATCAAAAAATCATTTAAAATCTGGATTGAAACAGGTAAACAATTAAAAAAAGGAAACTATTATTTAAATAAACTGAGATCTATCGCTTCTCCCATTCTGAGATAACCTGCTTCGTTTGGATGCAAAAAATCACCATCATGCATGTTTGACAAAATAGTTTTTGAACCTTCTTCTGAAACCATTGCTTTATCAAAATCAATTACAGCATCAAAGGCTTTACTGTTTCGAATCCATGCATTTACAATATCACGGGCTTCTTGTTTGTGTGGTGCATCATAAAATGATTTCTCAAAGGGTAAAATAGTACAACCGTACACTTTAATTCCTTTTGCATGTGCTTTATCGATCATCACTTTGTAAGCTTCAATAAGTCCCTGAGCTTTAACAGGCACATCTTCAGGATTTTTAATACCTCCAATATCATTGATTCCTTCCAGAATTACAAGCCATTTTACGCCTTTTTGCGAAAGCGCATCTCTATCAAAACGATTCAATGCAGTAGGACCTAATCCGCCTTTTACAACGCAATTTCCTCCAATTCCTAGATTCAAAACTCCTATATGTTGTGTTTTTTTATTTGCCAATAATCTTGCAGATAAGATATCTGTCCATCGATTTTGTTTATTAGTGCCAGATCCCCGACCGTCTGTAATGGAGTTTCCTAAACAAACTATTGTCGCAGAAGATTTATTGGCAATGACATCTAATCCCATAATCGAATACCAGTGATCTGTTTTTATGGCGCCATCAAAAGTTTCATTTTGGATATTATCTCCCTGAAGAATGTAAGAAGTGGTACGTGAGCCCGGATGTCCGGATGTTTTTACTGAAGTCGCTCCATAATGAATTGTAATCGCCAGAAGCTGACCTGGCTGCAAATCAAAAGCAAAAGCATCCGAAAATACTTCTTGCTCCGGATTTATTGTTATTTCAGAATTTCCATTAAAGCTAAGTGTTTTTTGAGTTTTTAGATCAATAATTGGCGCATTGACAACATTTGCAACGCTAACCGATTTCAAAACTGTTGGCTGATCACTAAAGATATTAGAAAAACGCAATCTTATATGTTTTCCTCCTATAGAAACTCTAATAATTTGCCGAAGTGTGTTTTCTGAAAGACCCGGGGCAGGAGGCATATTATTTGGTTCTACCTGCATCTGCGCACAAGCCCATGTACCAACCCAATTCTCATTGTTTGATTTGCTTTGTGCTATTAGGGATGACTGATTAAATATACATCCCAAAAAGAAGAGGTGCATAAAAAACAGTCCTTTAAAATATTGCTTTTGCATGTTTAACGTTTTAATAATTATTGACTACTTGGTATTTTATGCTGCAACTTATTATTGTGGCTGGGCATCATTTGCTGCAGTTGCATACAATCCTACCAATGCTCCTGTAAAACCTCCTGCCATATTTGTTGAAAGTATATCTCCTGAAACGCTTTCGCCTAAATTTTTAAAATCAGCATCGTTTAGCGCATAACTAAATTCGTAACTGTCTCCCACTGCTTTTACCTGTAAACGCACTGGCTTTTTGATTTCAATTTTGGCACTTGCAATGATTTTTGATTGTCCTTTTTCTGTTCTTTCCAACAGGATGTAGGTATCTTTTCCTTTTTTTGTTATACCAAAAACATAATTAAAACGCTCGTTCTGCAAGCATACAATTCCAGCCAGATCCTTTTCAGATTCGGGTTTATAATCTATTGTTGATGCAAAAGAAAACGTGTTGTGCATTTGTCTGTAAAAAAGTGTCGAAGTGGGTTTGACTTCTTTAATATTTACTTCGAAAGGATTAATCTGAAGTCCTTTTTTAGTTACAGTAATAAAGTTTTCTCTTGGTCCTCTAAGTCCTATCCATCTGTAATCTAATTTATCAGAGGTAAAATTTTCAGTAAACGTAAAATTACCATTTGGAAAAAAGCCGTCTTTACCCGTTTTGTTTTCACTAACTCCTTTTGGCATTTTTATTTTTGGCTCCAAAGGCACTAATCCGTTTTCAAACACCGGAAAAGTTCCTGACCAGTCTACAGGCAGCATAAAAGTTTCACGGCCTGTATTTACTCTGTCTTTATCATTAGGACGGACACCCAGAAATACTCCGTAATATTTATTATCAGGTCCCTGAACTAAATCTGCATGCCCGGCCCAATCTACTTTATTGGTTCTGTTTTGAGGAAAATATCTTTGAGTAAGAATCGGGTTATTTGATGCCGGCTTAAAAGGCCCTTTGGGATTGTCACTGATAAAAATAACTTCACTATGATTTCCTCCAGTACCTCCTTCGGCACACATTAGATAATAATGACCGTCTTTTTTATATAAATGAGGCGCTTCTATCCAGATTGGTTTTTTAGAAAGATCTACACCTGCATCTACTATAATTTTATCCGTACCCTGAATTACCTGATCTTTTACAAGATCATATTCCCAAATTTTAATAACACGGTGTCCCTGATACAGTTCTTTTCCGTTATCCGGAGCATCATTATGAACTATATATCCTTTTCCGTTATCATCAAAAAATATACATGGATCAATTCCTTCAAAACCTAATTTTATTGGGCTTCCCCAACCTTTCATAGGATCTTTTGTTTTTACTATAATATTGCCCAGACCTCCTGAAAATGCTGTTACAATCATGTAGAAAGTGTCATTGTGAGG
This sequence comes from Flavobacterium sp. JAS, assembly GCF_020991455.1. Taxonomy (GTDB): domain Bacteria; phylum Bacteroidota; class Bacteroidia; order Flavobacteriales; family Flavobacteriaceae; genus Flavobacterium. The sequence continues at coordinate 282,332 of NZ_JAJMOX010000002.1, read as the reverse complement.
ATTATAGGTTATACCTGGTGCGTAAACTCCGGCGCTAATTCCTGTATCATGCGGATTAAATTCGGAAACTTTATTTAATACCCCGCCAAGGTCTGTCCAATTCACTAAATCTTTAGAATGAAAAATGGGCACTCCCGGAAACATGGCAAATGAAGAACATACCATAAAATAATCGTCTCCTTTTCTGGTAATTGCAGGATCAGGATAACATCCCTGTAAAACCGGAGAATAAAACTCATCTGGTTTTAATGGATTATTTTTATAAATATTATCATCTCCCTGATAAACAACATTAGAAAAAACAGGTGCTTTTTGAGTTTGCCTTTTTATAAGGCTATCTTTAACCTGTGTTCCTTTAAACGAAAAAAGGAATAATAATGGTAATAAAAAAAATAGTTGTCGATATTTCATTTGTACTAGCTCATTTATTATTAACATCTCTTTGAAAATGTTAGGTTATAATTTAAAATATTTAAAAGCCGAAGGAATTACCCCTCGGCTTCAAACTAAGCAAACGTGAAAAAACCAACTTATAAGGCTACTCTGTAAAATCAACACTTATAATAGGATCAAATTTGCTTTTGAAAAAAGATTAATAGCCCGGATTCTGGTAGGCTTTCTTATCTGCATCTGACATTTCCATACCGTCTAATTGTCCTTGCGGAATAGGGCGCAGATAATGATGGGGTTCTATAGTTCTTGTAACCACCTGTGGTGTATGCTGTCCGTAATTTGATCCGCCAATTGTATATTTTCCGGCAAGTTCATTCCATTTTTGAGTTCTTACTAAATCATACCAACGATAACCCTCGCCATAGTATTCACGGGAACGTTCTGCCAGAATGTAATTGATATCAATTATGGCAGGAGTTGTACTTGTTAACAAAGCGCTATTGTCTGCCGTTTTTGCCACTTTACCATTATTATCCCAGCGCCATTTTCCTGCACGGGCTCTTATCACATTGATAAGATCTCTTGCTGATACAGCCCCGGTTGCTCCTTTTACTGCAGCTTCTGCCGCAACAAAATAAAGTTCTGAAAATTTAGCCACCGGATATGGTCTTGTACTTCCTGCATTTGGCTGTCCTAATCCTCCGGCATTATCAGTACGGTATGGCCCTTGTTTCCATAAACCAGGATATACTATCCTGCTTATTCCCGATGGAGAAATTACATAATCAGATCTGCCTGGTAAAACTCCGGCACCCACACCGTTATCGCCTGCTCCGGCAGGATATGTAATTGGTGTTGCGGGTTCATCATTAAGAAAAGTTACAATAGCATCGCCTGGTTTTACCGGTAATCCGTTAGCATTATACAATGTTGCTACGTCGGTTAATCCTGTTCCAAGTAAATTCCAGTTTCCACGATAAACAGTTGCAAATGTTCCGTCATATCTTGAATCGTTTGCTTTGTCTGCAAAAGTGTTTGTAAAAACTTCAATAGGCGGTACCATTCTTACCCACGGACGTCCTAAGAATTGATCAGCCGCACGCTGCACAGTAGAAACCGCAGCTCCGGAAGCATTTTTACTTCTTATAGCCGTATAATTCCATGTTCCCATCCAGCCTGCAAAGTTATCCGGTGATCCTCCGCTGCCGTAAGTAAGACTTGCTCCATTATAATATTCGCTTTCCTCTGTATGATCTGCATAAAGCATTAATTCTTTATTACGATCATTAGATCCTAAGTTTACATCATAATAATAAGGCAATAATGCATACGATCCCGGATTATTAATTCCCTCTAAAGCTATATTATACGCCTGTTGAAAATACCATTGTGCATTGTGTCCGTCAGGATCTGTTCTTGGCGTATCAGGATATGTAGGGATATTGTTTGGATTTTCTAACCACCATGCATATGTCAGATAAGCTTTTGATAAGATTAAACGGGCTAAAGTTTTAGTTGCCGTACCTGTTAATCTTGGAGTATTAGGCAATTCATTTACTGCTGCTACTAAATCCGGAAAAATAGCTTTTGTGTATACCTCTGTTACCGTATTTCGTTTTGAAGATCTTGACGGTTTACTATTAAATTTCAGGTCTCCTGTTCCTAAATCTAAAGGAACACCTCCAAAATTCTGTACTAATAAAAAATAATCAAAAGCCCTGAAAAATTTAGATTCGGCAATTAAACTACTTGCTACACCTACTGCTGCGCCATTTTCGATAATTCCGCTTGCGGTATTGATATCGTTATATGAATTGTTCCATACTACATCGGCTCTGCTCGAGGTGGCATTAATGACTCCAACTCCGGATAAATCATGATCTTTGAAATTTCCGTCGGCTTGTTGTCCATAAGTATTTTCATCTGTACCTGTCTGAACAGAATTGTAATAATAAGCCTGCCCATATATCCAACGTAAATGAGCATAATGCGAGGTTAAGCCCTGTAAAACTCCCTGTTCTGTTTTAAAATAGCCAGGTTCATAAAAATCATGTGGTTTTTCTTCTAAAATATCAGAGCAGCCTGCAAAGGAGAACAAAACTACTGATCCTATAATTAAATTTTTAAAAATATATCGTTTCATAGTTCTTCTTGATTAAAATGTTAAATTAAGTCCGAATAAAAAATTTCTGGTCGAAGGTGTATTTGTTCCAATAACCAAAAACCTGCGTTGGTATGAATTTACTGCCTGATTTTCATCTCCAAAAGAATTTGTTTCAGGATCCATTCCAGACTTTTTGTGATAAGGAGAAAAGAATACAAAAGGATTCTGAGCCGTAAAATAAAGTCTTAGTTTTTCAATACCTAAACTTTTCATGAATTGCTGATCTAAAGTGTATCCAAGTGTTAAGGCTCTGATTTTTACGTAAGATGCATCAAAATAGCCCATTGTTGACATATATTTTGGGTTATCTCCGCTTCTGATACCTCGTGGATTTGGAAATTCCGCATCTCTGTTATCCGGTGTCCAGTAATCTACATCGACATTACTTCTTCTACCATTTAGAAGATTTAAATAACTATTACCTCCATAAAGTGTACTGACTAATATCCCTCCGCTTTTAAATGCTCCAACAGCAGAAAAATCGAAACCTTTATAGGTTAAACTGGTATTAAAGCCTCCTTGAAAGTCCGGATCAGTTTCTATTATTTGTCTGTCACTTGCATTAATGGCACGTGTTGGTGAACCATCCGGATTGTAATCTCCTGTATATTTAACTTTGATAGATCCTACTACTGTTCCCTGCTGGTTGATACCTGTTGGTCCAGGTTCATATGTAGACATGTATGGATCACCTTCTTGCCAGATGCCTACTTTTTGATAATCATAAATAGAATTGATATTGTAACCTACAAACCAAGAGTTGGCTTCATCTCTTTGAGATCCCGAGGCAAGTTTAACTAACTTATTTTGGTTAGCATATAAATTAACTCCAACTGTCCAGCTCAATCCTTTTGGATTATCGAGAATAACACCGTTCAAAGATATTTCATATCCCTTGTTTTCAGTCTCACCAACATTGGCAACATAACTGCTCACTCCTGATGTTGCCGGTAAGCCTACTCTTTGCAGTAAATCTTTTGTATTTGTTTTGTAATATTCGATCGTACCTGATAAACGATTATTAAGAAATGCAAAATCCAATCCGTAATTCCATGTTGTCGAATATTCCCATCCTAAATTAGGATTAGGCAATGTTGTAACATATACGCCTGTAGAATTTGTAGTTCCAAAATTATAAGGTCTTGTACTTAAAGCTCCCAAAGTTTGATACGGATCTACAGCCTGATTAGAAGTTTCTCCATATCCTGCACGTACTTTTAGTAAATTAATCCATGAAAGTTTTTTTACAAAGGATTCATTTGAAATTGTCCATCCCGCAGAAACAGCCGGATACGTTACCCATTTATTTCCTTTTGCTAATCTTGATGAACCATCTGAACGAATTGTTCCCGAAATAAAATATTTATTATCGTATGAGTACATTGCTCTGGCCATATAAGAACTTAAACCCCATTGTGTATAATCCTGATTTGCAGGATTTATAACAGCTTCCTCTTCACTTTGTCCTAAGTTGTAAAATTGAAATGCATCCGAAGTAATTCCGTTTCTTGATACTTGCGAAGTATTTCCTGTAAACTGCTCGTTTGAATATAATCCAACAAAATTTAAAGTATGTTTTTCTGCAAAAGTTTTATCGTATGTTATCAGGTTTTCAATAAGCCATTGTGTTGATAATGTGTTACTAATGGATGCATTAGAGATCGTAGTAGGATTTACATCAAATACTCCTTGTCCTTCATAATACCCACTATTAGACAAACGTAAATTTAACCCAGTGTTCATACGATATTTCAAACCTTGTACTCCTGGTATTTTCACCTCGGCAAAAATATTATTATAAGAACTAAAAGCTCTGGTTTGATTAACATAGGATTCTCCTAAATTATTAATGGACTCTCTGGTGTAAACCCAGTTCTCATCTGCTCCCATTCTAACGGTTCTTTTTAAAGATCCATCCGGATTATAAGGATTGGCTAATGGAGAGGTTGCCAGAATAGTCCCTGTACCTATGTTATCTCCATTGGTCACAGCATAGTTACTATTTGTATTAAATCCTATACGAAAAGCACCTCCCAACTGCTGATCTAAACCTGCTCTAATACTAAAGCGTTCATATTTTTGGCCCGGCAGTACAGACTCTTCTTTGTAATAACCTAAACCTGCATTATAAGCTCCGTTCTCCGTTCCTCCGGAAACACTAACGTCATGACTAATCATTTCACCTGCTCCGTAAAGCGAATTCTGCCAGTCTGTATTTGTGCCTCTTGATTCATCAATTCCATCTGTATATAAAGTTGAATAATCACGAAGTGCTGCAAACTTAGCACCATCCATCATATCGTATTTACCAAAAACTTGCTTGATACCACTGAATCCATTATAATTAAATGTAGCTTTTTGATTTTTACGTCCTTTATTACTTGTAATTAATATTACCCCATTTGCACCACGCGAACCATAAATAGCAGTTGCAGAAGCATCTTTTAAAACATCGACAGATTTGATATCAACAGGATTTATATCTCCTATAGAACCTGCAAACGGAACTCCATCCAAAACAATTAAAGGATCATTGCTTCCGGTTAAAGATCTGGTTCCGCGTATGCGTATCTGCATTGCTGCTCCCGGTTTTGTAGAAGTTTGTGTTAAATCTACACCGGCAAGTCTTCCTTGTAATGCCTGAGTTACGTTGGCAGCAGGTACTTCATTTAATTCCTTGCCTCCAATAGATGCTACAGATCCTGTTACGGCTTCTTTTCTTTGCGTTCCATACCCAATAACAACTACTTCTTTTAGAGTACCTGTATCTTCTTCGAGTTTTACATTAATCTGGGTTTGTCCGTTTACGTTTATTTCTTTGTTTTTTAAACCTATAAAGCTGAAAACAAGAACTCCATTAGAAGGCACATTCATAGAATAAGTACCGTCAAAACTTGTACTTACACCATTTTTTGTTCCTTTTAAATTTATGTTAGCTCCCGGAATTGGGCCATTGGCATCCGATACAGTTCCGGTAACTTTTGTCTGCGCACTCAAATGGAGTGATATCGCAAACATTAATATCAAAAAACAAAAGCCTTTTAGATGCTTCGTTTTACTTGTAACAAAAAAGTTAGTCATAAAAATTAATGTTAGATAGTTAAAATTTAATTTTGGTTTAGTTAATAAGTGTATTTATAACAAATATAAAAAAAAGGAGTTAATACACAATCGGTTGTTTATTATTATTTTAAATATTTCATAAAAAAAAGTACTTTAAAAAATATTTTGCGCAATTAATAACTTAAAATAGTAAACAATACCTATCAACTGAATTAATTTTAATTGCAATTTTAGTAATTCTGAGGTATTATTTACATTTAATTAAAAAAAACATAAAAATAAAACTGAATAAGCTGTTATCACAAAATAGTTCTTTTTTAAAGTAAAAATATTGTTAAAAAAGAGATAAACAGGATAACAAAGCCTTATATATGCCATTAATAAGCATTTAACCTTGCTTTCTTTTGTAAAAAAAACAACCAAAAAAGTCATAAAACAATCGGTTGTTATTAAAAACAGAAAAGCTTCTTTTAAATTGAATTTAAAAGAAGCTTTTGCAGTTATAAAAATGATTTAAAAACCAGTAACCTTGATTTATTAAACTAATAATAAGAATATTATAGCTTCATTTTTTTGGCATCTTCAATAAATTGATTAAGCCCAATATCGGTTAATGGATGTTTTAGCAGCCCTTTAATTGCAGAAAGCGGTCCGGTCATAACATCTGAACCTACTTTTGCACAATTTACAATATGCATGGTATGTCTTATCGAAGCGGAGAGAATTTGGGTTTTGTATTCATAGTTATCATAAATTTCCCTAATCTCCTCAATTAGATGCATTCCGTCAGTTGAGATATCGTCTAGTCTTCCTAAAAAAGGAGAAACATAAGTTGCCCCTGCTTTGGCTGCCAGTAAGGCTTGCCCCGCCGAAAAAACCAATGTTACATTGGTTTTGATTCCTTTTGACGAAAAATATTTACAAGCCTTTACTCCATCTGCAATCATGGGTAACTTAACCACAATTTGCAGATGTAATGCAGCGAGTTCTTCACCTTCTCTTACCATTCCTTCAAAATCTGTTGAAACAACTTCTGCCGAAACATCTCCGTCTACAATAGTACAAATATCCAGATAATGTTTCAAAATATTATCTTTTCCAGTAATACCTTCTTTTGCCATTAAGGATGGGTTTGTTGTTACACCATCTAAAACGCCTAATTCCTGTGCTTCTTTAATGTCTTGTAAATTGGCAGTATCTATAAAAAATTTCATGCTTTTGGGTTTTAATTTGGTTAATTATTGCGCACATCTTTGTCAAAGTTTTAAACTTTGACAAAGATGTGCGCAAAATGTTTATCAGATAGTTGTTTCAGAAATTAACTTTCTACAACTATCACATATCTATTATTAAATATACTGATTGATAATATTCTCAAACAATTCCTGTTTACCGCTTTGCAATGATAACTCCCCATTTTGGTTGGCAATATCATACAAATCTTTAAGGTTTAATTTCCCATCAGCAAAGTCTTTTCCTTTTCCTGCATCAAATGAACTGTATCTTTCTTTTCTTAATTTTTCATACGCAGAAGAAGTAATAATTTTATCTGCAGTCAATAATGCTCTTGCAAAAGTATCAGCACCACCAATGTGAGCCAGGAAAACATCTTCGATATCTGTAGAATTTCTTCTGATTTTAGCATCGAAGTTTACCCCTCCGCCTTGTAATCCGCCAGCTTTCAAGAAAACCAGCATCGCTTCTGTAGTTTCCTGAATGTTATTTGGGAATTGGTCTGTATCCCAACCGTTTTGATAATCTCCTCTGTTGGCATCAATACTCCCTAACATTCCGGCTTTTGCAGCCACTTCCAGTTCATGCTGAAAAGTATGTTGCGCCAATGTTGCGTGGTTTACTTCGATATTGATTTTGAAATCTTTATCTAAACCATATTCTTTTAAGAATCCAATTGCTGTTGCCGAATCAAAATCGTATTGATGTTTTGATGGTTCCATTGGTTTTGGCTCAATGAAAAAAGTTCCTTTAAAACCTTGCGATCTTGCATAATCTCTGGACATGGTTAAAAATTGTGCCATATGATCTAATTCTCTTCCCATATCTGTGTTCAATAAAGACATATAACCTTCACGTCCACCCCAGAATACGTAATTTTCCCCATCTAAAGCAATCGTTGCGTCCAAAGCCAATTTTACCTGACCTCCGGCTCTTGCCACTACATTAAAATCAGGATTTGTAGCTGCACCATTCATAAATCTTGGATTCGAAAAACAGTTTGATGTTCCCCAAAGCAATTTAATTCCAGAGGCTGTTTTTTTCTGTTTTAGATATTCGGTAATGGTTGCCAAACGTCTTTCCGATTCTGCAAACGTTGGTCCTTCGGCTACTAAATCATAATCGTGAAAACAGAAATAATCAAATCCCATTTTGCTGATAAACTCAAAAGCGGCATCAGCTTTATCTTTCGCTGCCTGAATTGGATCTGAAGATTGATCCCAGGCAAAATTTTGCGTTCCCGGACCAAACGGATCACTCCCTTGTCCGCAGAAAGTATGCCAGTATGCAATAGCAAATCTAAAATGCTCACGCATTGTTTTTCCGGCAACAACCTGATCCGGATTGTAATATTTAAATGCTAATGGATTATCAGATTCCTTGCCTTCAAATTTAATTTGACCAATACCTTTGTAGTATTCTTTATTTCCTAAAACTATCATTTTTTTATTTTTTACGTGTTAATATAAATTCTAATTCTTGTTTCCATTTTTGATACGCCTTGTCATAAGGCTCTTTGTTTTTTAATGGTAAAAAAGTCATTACGTGATCGTTAGTTGTAATACTTGATCCAAATTTATTGTAATCACCATCTTTTAAACCAACTGCTCTTGCTGCGCCAACGGCTCCGGTTGTATTGTAAATTTCGATTTCATGACCAATTAATGTTGCCACTGTATTAGAGAAAATCTCAGAGCGGAATAAATTATCATTTCCGGCTCTAATTACATTTATTGTCGCATTGTCCTCTTTCAAACATTCCATTCCATACACAAACGAAAAAGCAATTCCTTCAAGAGAAGCCCTGAACAAATGCATACTATTGTGAATATTCAAGTTGAGATTTAAAAAGTGTGTTCCAATGTTTTTATTGTTAAACATACGCTCGGAACCATTTCCAAAGGGAATCACCACCACTCCATCAGATCCAATGGCAATTTTAGATGCTTTTCGGTTCATTGATTCATAGGTTTCATCACCCATATTGTTTCGCAGCCAACGGTACTGAATTCCGGCTCCGTTAATATTTAATAATTTTCCAATTCTTGGTGTTTCCAATTCGTAATTAACGTGAACAAAATTGTTTACTCTATTTGTTTTATTACCCGTAGACATATCGCTTACAGCATAAAAAACTCCCGAAGTTCCGCCCGTTGCAGCAACTTCACCAGGATTCAATACATTTAATGACAAAGCATTATTAGGCTGATCTCCCGCTCTGTATACCACAGAAATACCTACAGGAAGTCCTGTTTCTTTTGATGCTTTTTCGTTTAAAACGCCTTGATTGGTAAAATTCTCCACAATATCCGGCGTCAATGATTGATCGATTCCGTAATAATCCAACAGCCAGTTGGCCACTTTGTTTTCTTTATAATCCCAAAGCATTCCCTCGGACAAACCATTTTTTGTCGTTGTAATATCTCCCGTAAGTTTATATGCGATATAATCTCCCGGCAGCATATATTTATATACCTGATTATAAATTTCAGGTTCGTTTTCTTTTACCCATTTGAGTTTTGAAGCCGTAAAATTTCCCGGAGAGTTCAACAAGTGCTCTGAGCATTTTTCGGGTCCAATTTCGGCGAAAGCCGTATTACCAATTTCAACGGCACGACTGTCGCACCAAATAATAGAATTTCTAAGTGCATTTCCGTCTTTATCCACAATAACCAATCCGTGCATTTGATAAGAAATACCAATTCCCTGAATTTTAGACGCTTCGATATTAGCTTCCCGAATCGCTCTTTTTGTTGCCACGCAAATGTACTGCCACCAAATTTCAGGATCCTGTTCTGCCCAGTCCGGATGCAATGACACAATTTCCATTTCGTTTTGCGGTTCGTGCAAAACGATTATTTTTTTTCCTGTAGCAGCTTCAACCAAGGCAACCTTGACCGAAGAGCTCCCTATATCATATCCTATATAATACATAACTTATAATGATTTTCTTAAATTAAATTTGTAGGCAAATAACACCATATAATACAATTGAAATTGTAATAATTTGGCAAAGATTTTGTCATTACAGAAATGACAATATTGTGTTTAAGCTTTGCGATTTGCGTCTTTGCGAGATTAAATTTTAGTTTATAAAAGCTTAACTTAATCACATTGACTTCTATCCCCTCACGCAATCGTTACTATAAACCCGACAAAACACTATTTTTGCAGAAGAATATCGCAATCATAAACAATACTTTAAAAATTAAAATTGAATTCATTGTACGATAATAATTCATGATTCTGCAAATTCAGACTGTAAAACCTTGCCGCTCTGTGCGAAACATCTTCTTCTTTTTCGTTTGAATCATGTACGATTCCTGTCTGCAAAAGCTTTCTTCTAAAATTTGATTTGTTTATTTCGATTCCCAAAATCTCTTCATAAAGATTTATGACCTGTAGTAACGTAAATTTCTCCGGCAGTAAATTAAATCCTATGGCGCTTTTGCAAATACTTGCCCGCAATTCTTTTAAACTAAAATCTAATATTATTTTATGCTTGTCGTTTAAACCGATAATTTCATTAATACCAATCCACTTGACATCAGAATTATAGGAATCCTTGATCTGATTATCCTGCTTTACCAAGGCATAATAGGCAATCGAAATATCTTCTTGTAATGAAGGTGATGGCTTATAACTAAACGCTTTTAACTGCTCTAAGAAAAAATGATCACCGCCTGTATAATTCTTCAAAATATTATGAGCTGTACTCAATATTGTTTCCCCTTTTTTTATGTAATCACTGGTCAGTCCCCAAGTTACAACTCCTTCATTATCTTCCTGCTTTACTAATAAAACCTCAAGACTGTTATGATCAAAATTAAATATTACGCAATCAATTTCGATTTTTTTAGTACTATATTGTTTAGTGATTTTTTTAGCTCTTTCATCTCCCTTTTCCATAGAAAATAAATTTTAAACTATTATTGTTTTCAATTGACAAAGACCTTAGTCTATTGCTCTTCGTATTCCATAGGGATCTATGGTAACAATTTTTCCATCTTCGCGATAATCGATTTTGGTTACTTTCATACTCCTTAAATGAGTTATCCCTTTTGACAAACTCGAATCATGATAAAATAAATACCACTCCTCCTCCACTTTACAAATAGAATGATGCGAAGTCCAGCCAACTACCGGATTTAAGATTCGGCCCTGATAAGTAAACGGCCCATATGGACTATCTCCTGTGGCGTAACAAATAAAATGAGTGTCGCCTGTAGAATATGAAAAATAATATTTCCCGTTATACTTATGTACCCAGGAAGCTTCAAAAAAACGTTTGGCATTATTTCCAGCCATTAGTACCTCACCGTTTTCATCCAAAATTTTAATTTCTTTTGGCTCTTCGGCAAATCCCAACATATCCTGCGTCAATAACGCTACTATTGGGCCTAAAGCAGGCTCATTATCCGTTGGTTCTTCATAATTCTTATCATACTTATTGTTTCTGTATTTTTGAAGTTGTCCTCCCCAAATACCTCCAAAATAAATATAATGCTCTCCGTTATCGTCCTCAAAAACAGCAGGATCAATACTATAACTTCCTTTAATAGGCTCAGACTCCGGTAAAAAAGGGCCAATAGGTGAATCGCTGCTTGCCACTCCAATCTGGAAAATTCCGTCAGCACGTTTGGCAGGAAAATACAAATAATATTTTCCGTTTTTACAAGCTGCGTCAGGTGCCCACATTTGTTTTTCTGCCCACGGCACATCGTTTACATGCAATGCCACACCATTGTCCAAAGTTTCTGAATTGATATTTTCCATTGAAAACACATGATAATCTTCCATACCAAAATGATCTCCATTATCATTAAAAGGAATACCGGCATCGATGTCGTGTGATGGGTAAATATAAATTTTACCATTAAATACATGTGCAGATGGATCTGCTGTATAAATATGGGATACTAAGGGTTGTGAAATGGCTTCTTTATTAATTTGCTCGAAATTAATTTCTTCAATACTATCTTCAGGCATAGTCTTTTTTTTGTTTTATATAAAATAATTAAGTTCTTCTTTCTTTTAAATCGGCCTCTATTTGTACTTCTGTTTTTTTATCAATTTTATAGAAAAATAACAGGGCAACACCAGTTAAAAAAGGTATTGCAGGAAAAACGCTGACCAATAATTTGATTCCGTTTATAGCAAAATCTGTTTGGATTAGAGAATTTGGCACATAGTGAAAATATCCTAAAAACAAGGTTGTCAATGAACCGCCAATACTTAAACCCGCTTTTAAACCTACCATCATAGCCGAAAAAATAATGGCTGTAGCGCGACGCTTATTCAGCCATTCTGAATAATCAGCAACATCTGCAATCATTGCCCAGAGAAGCGGAATTGTGATTCCGTAGAAAAATCCGTGTAAAATCTGAGAGAAAAAGATAAAGCCAATGGCTCTTGGCGAAAAGAAATAAAAGGCGAGAATAAATAAGGTCGAAATGAATAAAAACAAACCAAATATATTTCTCTTGCCATATTTATCAGCCAGGTTTTTAGACAAAGTAATTCCGACGATCATAAAGATAATTCCGCCTGCATTAAACAATCCAAAACCTGCAGAAACGGGATCATTCCCAAAATGATTTAATCCTATTTTCGACAGCACTTCTAAGATGGGCTGTATAAAAAGTGCCAGCTGTTTTTTATCTACATAATTTTCAAAATAGTACACATAAGATCCTCCTTTCATGGCCAAAGTGATAAATACTAATGTTGTAAGACTTAGCATGATTACCCAAGGCTTGTTTTTCATTAAATCACTCAGGTCTTCACGAACACTGGATTTTTGCTCCGGTTTTGGAATAATGCGCTCTTTTGTTGTTAAAAATGTGATGAGCAGCATAATTGTACCAATGATTGCTAAAACGGTCATTACTTTTTCGATACCAATAGCCTTGTCTCCGTTTCCGGCACTTTTGATAATTCCGAGCATGAAAACCTGAACAAAAAATTGGGCAAACATTACCGCTACAAAACGATAAGAAGACAAACTGTTTCTTTCTTTCATATCGCCCGTAATTACTCCGCTTAAAGCCGAATAGGGTAAATTGTTACTGGCATAAAAAAGCAGTAATAAAGTATAGGTTACAACGGCATAAATTACTTTTCCCTGATAAGAGAAATTTGGTGTTGTAAAAGCCAGTAATGCAATAACACCTAGTGGTATGGCTGTTATTAATATCCATGGTCTGAATTTTCCCCATTTTGTAATGGTCCTGTCTGCCAGTATACCAATAATAGGATTAAAAATGAAAGCTGCAATTAGTCCTACAACGAGCATAATAATAGAAGAATGCGTGGGAGACAATCCATAAATATCAGTATAGAAATAAGCCAGATAGGTCATCAAAGTCTGGAAAACTAAATTTGCAGCAAGGTCTCCTAAACTATAGCCGATTTTTTCTTTAATGGATAATTTTTGTGAAATGTAATTCATTATTTATGTGGTTATTTTGGCTTGAAATTAGATTTTGTTTTTCTAAATTCGGAATAGATAATTAGTACTAAAAAATCGAATATTTCTTTAAACAATCGGTTGTGTAAAATTATACAAAAAATCAGAATAAACAACTGCGTTATAAACTATTAAATGAATATAATCAATTAACACATTCGGTTGTGTATTTATTAATAAAAAACGTTTTTAAGCATCATTTTTTATTATTTTATATCATTCTGCTTTATTACGTCGTAGTACGCTTTCTTGGGTTTCAGGTCTTTATCGAACAATAACGGATAATTTGTTCTGCCTTTTATAGGCCAGTCGTTTAACCATGATTGCCCATCATGAACTCCCCAAAATGTTACACGGCTAATTTTGTCTTTGTGTTTTAAAAATAATTTAAAGATTGAAACATAACGTTCCGCTAGTTTAACCTGCACAGAATCCGGAAGTATTTTAGGATAAGGGTTCATTTTAGTATCCCCTTCAAAATTCTGATTAACATCAGCGCCATTTAAATCTTTTGGATTTGGCAATACCGAAATATCAAGTTCCGTGAATGCAACTTTAACACCAAGGGCAGAATAGGCTAAAATACTTTTCTCAATTTCATCTAATGATGGATAATTCAATTTCCAATGTGCCTGAATACCTACTCCGTCAATTTTTCCTCCACCTGCTTTGATCTTTTTGATTAAATTAATATTTCCTTCTCTTTTTGCCGGCTCTTCATTATTATAATCATTGTAATATAAATCAACTTTTGGATCTGCGGCGGCGGCTAATTTGAAAGCATCAACAAGGTATTTTTCTCCAAGTGTATTTAAAAAAATCGATTTTCTTAAAGTTCCGTCTTCATTTAAAGCCTCATTAACCACATCCCAGGAATCAACTCTACCTTTGTATTTAGATACAATTGTGGTGATATGATCTTTCATAAAAGCTTTCATTTCGGTACTATCTTTAATTTTTCCCATCCAAGGTGCCAATTGGCTGTGCCAGATCAAGGTGTGACCGTGAATAAACATTTTATTCTTCTCGCCGTAGGCTACAAACTTATCCGATAATGTAAAATCGTATTTGTCTTTTGCAGGATGTATAAACATCGATTTCATAATATTCTCTGCCGTTATCGCATTAAACTCCTTTTTAATCAAAGAATCTTCCTTGGTGTTTTTTTCTTCAATCTGATCTTTACTTAAAGCTGTTCCTATATAGAAATCATTTTTATAGCTGTCTTTTAAGGAAATGGCTTTTACTTCTTTTTTTGCATTACAGCTGCTTAAAATTATGACAGACAAAAGCAACAGATGGTGATTAATTAATTTCATTTTTCTGGTTATAAGGTTAATAGTTTATTTTTATTACTCTATTTAATCGTTTTGCAGCAACTCTTTCAGCTTATAAGCAATTCCAATTTCGAGACCTCTTAATTCGGCTAATCCTTTTAATCTTCCTATCAGAGAATAGCCAGGATAAGTTTCTTTTGTTTCATCAACAGCATGCAAAAAACCGTGATCGGGACGCATGGGTAAACTCACTTTTGTTTTGTTCATTAAAACAAGTAGTTTTTCTACAATAACTTCCATTTTTGTATCACCTTTTAAATGTTCCGATTCCCTGAAAATAGTTTCACTTTCGCGCAAAGTATTTCGAAGATGCAAAAAGTGAATTCGGTCTCCATGATTATCTATAATTTTTTCCAGATTATTTTCAGGATTTGCGCCTAAAGAACCGGTACAATAACACAATCCATTTGAGTGTAAAGGAACTGCTTCAAAAATTGCTTTAATATCATTTTCCGTAGAAACAATTCTTGGCAATCCCAAAACCGAAAATGGAGGATCGTCAGGATGAATCGCTAATTTTGAACCTAATTCCTGCGCAATTGGAGCTACTTCTGATAAAAAATAAATCAGGTTTTCTCTTAGTTTTTCATTACTTATATCAGCATAATTATCTAATAACGAAAGAATTTGTTCTGCCGTAAAATTGATTTTACTTCCCGGAAGTCCTAATAACACATTTTTGAACAATAATGCTTTTTCATCTTCAGAAAGTTTGTTACCAAATCTCAGTGCATTTTCCTTCTCAACTTCAGCATAATCGTTTTCAGCATTTGGTCTTTTTAAAAGATAAACATCAAAGTAAGTAAACGCTTCCTGATTGTATAACAAAGCTTTACTTCCATCTTCATTTACAAAATCATGATCTGTTCGAACCCAATCTAAAATGGGCATAAAATTATAGGTGATTACTTTAATGCCACAATCCGAAAGATTCTTTATACTGATTTTATAATTTTCGATGTATTGCAAATAGTTTCCGCTTGCTCTTTTAATCTCTTCGTGAACCGGTAAACTCTCTACAACTGTCCATTCCAATCCTGCCTTTTTAATGATTCCCTGTCTTTCTTTAATATCGGCAATTGTCCAAATAGCTCCAACCGGAATTTGATGCAAAGCCGTTACAATTCCCATTGCTCCGGCTTGTTTAATATCTATTAATTTTACAGAATCCTGAGGACCAAACCAACGCATGGTTTGTTGCATTTTTATCATGATATGTATTGTTTTTGATTAAAAACCAATACTATTTCCGCCATCAACCGGCAAAATAGTTCCGGTTGTAAATTTAGATTCGCTTGACGCAAAATAAAAAACTGCATCTGCAATATCCGAAGGTTCTCCTAAAATTCCCATTGGAGTTCGCGAGAGCACTTTATTTTTTCGTTCGGGATCACTGTCTAAAGCTTTTGCCGACATTTTTGTTTTGATAAAACCCGGAGCCACACAATTGACACGAATGCCAAAGGGAGCCAATTCTACAGCCATCGCTCTTGTCATAGATTCTATTGCGCCTTTACTTGCCGAATACGCAATTACTTTTGGGATTCCGTATTGCGACGCCATTGAACTAATATTGACAATATTTCCTCCATTATTTTCTTTCATGTTTTTTACTACAGCTTTACTCACAGCAAAAACACTCAGCAAATTAGTATGGATTATCGATAGAAAATCTTCATCGGTTACATCCAAAAACTCTTTCTTTAAATTAATTCCAGCATTATTCACCAAAATATCGATTGGATTATTTTTTGTTATGCTTGTAATGATGGCAGGAATTCCCGCGATATCATTCAAATCAAATAAAACCGGAATTGCATTTGGACCAATTTCTGCACAAGCTTCTTCTGTCTTTTCTTTTGATCTTCCAATGATATACGTTGTGATTCCGCTATCACATAATTTCTTCGCTGTTGCAAAACCCAAACCTGAATTTCCTCCGGTTACAATTGCGGTTTTTGTGTTCATATTACTTTCTTTTATATAATTAATTTCCAGGTGCAAACGGAAATTTTAATGATTTGAAATACTCTAAAGTTTGCGTTGGTTTTTCTACTCCAACCGGTAATTCTTTACCCGAATATTGCTGAAAATATAGCAAGCAGGCATCTCGCCACCATTTTGCTTCTTTGTATTGAATTTCCAGTAACATTTGCACTTCTTTAAAACGTTCGCTGTCAAGATATTTTTCTGTTTTATTCCAGGTATTTTGCATTTCCTGAACCTGATTTACACCTTCTTGGTATTTTAAAGCCAAACCGTTCCAGAGTGTCTGACCATTTTTTAATTTGTAATCCCACGAAACATGGTGAAACCATAATAAATCCTGTTCAGGGCACGTTTCGAGATTATCAAAAACCTTCTCTACTTCTGATGCATATTGACTTGTGGCATTTGTTCCTGTTTTTGATCTGTCAAAACCAATTCCGTTTTTATCAGCTTTGTGATAATAAGTTGGATTCCATTCTGGTCTGGATAAATTAGAAACCCAAGGTCCCGGACCATAATGATGCCCTGTGTCCATAATATGATGTAACCCAAGTGGCGTCATATAATTTACAACCGCTTCTCTTGACTTCATCATTATTTCCTTAACTGGTTTAATCAAGTTTTCATTGTTCGAAAAAGTACATCGCAACCATTCATCAGCAATTACATCCGAATCTAAGTACGGATCCCATGCTAATCTCCCAAAGCCGTACCAATTTGCCTGTGCAAAAGGATGTCCGGTCCAGTTGAGATCATTGCCTATATTTGAAACCCCAGCAATTCCGGTAAGTTTCCTGGGACTTAAAGATCCGTCAATTACTTGGGCAACCGTTGAACCTTTCCCCTTTTGATAGGTATCTGATTCTAAAACTTCCTGAAATAATTTTGGCAGAAAAACCAAGTGTGTACTAAAACCTAAATATTCCTGCGTGATTTGAAATTCCATCATTATCGGCGTTTTTGGCATTGCGCCAAATAAAGGATGAAAAGGTTCTCTGGGCTGAAAATCTATTGCGCCATTTTTTACCTGAACAATTACATTGTCTTTAAATTTCCCGTCATACGGCTGAAATTCAGCGTAAGCTTGTTTAGCCCTGTCATTTACATCATGTTCAGAATATACAAATGCTCTCCACATAATTACACCTCCAAAAGGCGCTACGGCATCGGCTAACATATTGGCTCCGTCAACATGATCTCTTCCGTAATTTTGAGGTCCGGGTTGTCCTTCAGAATTTGCTTTTACCAGAAATCCTCCAAAATCCGGAATTCTTTTATAAATCTCTTTTGCTTTCTCTTTCCACCAATTGGCTACTTGGACGTCTTTTGGATCGGCTGTTTTTAAACCGCCAATTTCTATAGGTGCCGAAAAACGGGCAGTTAAATATACTTTTATTCCATAAGGACGAAATACATTAGCTAAAGCTTCTACCTTCTCTAAATATTGCGAAGTTAAGATCAACGCATTTGCATTTACGTTGGTCAAAACTGTTCCGTTAATCCCGATTGAGGCATTTGCTCTGGCATAATCTATATATCGCTGATCGATAAAACCAGGTAACTTTTGCCAATTCCATAACGAAAAACCAGCATAACCACGCTCAACAGTTCTGTCCAAATTATCCCAATGATTTAATATTCTGATATTTATCTTTGGTGAATCAATAATATTCAAATTTTCAATCGATTTATTGATTTGAATTAACCTCAGAAAGCTGTAAACGCCGTATAAAACCCCAACATCACTTTTTCCGGTAATAATAATTTGTTTCTTATTTTTTAAGGAAACTGATTTAATAATGAAACCTTCTTTATTTATTAGATCAAAACTCCCGATTTCTTTTTGAATTTCCGGACCAAGCGACTCTTTAGAACCGATAATAATATTACGACCTTCCTCAGTTATTGGTTTGTTTTCAAATTTCTTCCCTAAGATCTCACCCAAACCTAATTGTAATTCTGCACAGGCAATTTTTATAGTCTCTGAATTGCCAAAAGAAACAATTCCCTGAATATTGGAAAGGTATTCTCTCGCTAAGTCTGGGTCAGTAATTATATTGTATTGCAACCATAATTTATAATCCTTTTGAGCCGAACCGGACCAACAAACTGCAAAAAGGAGTAAAATGGATTTGAAAAAAGTCTTTTCTATTTGCGTCATTTTATTAGCTGCGATTTTTAAATTTTATTTTTCAAATGCAAATTGTAGATTAAGCTAAAAATATTATTATTTAGCAAAAAAAATGCTAAAAAATTATACTATTAAGAATATTAAACAAATTGCAATCGGTTGTGCTAAAATACAAAAATATGCCAATAAAAAAATAAAAAACGATTTATTTTCATATTTCGTTCTTTCAATTCAGTCATTGAATTATCAATAGAGAATTAGATACAGGATTTTACAGCAAAAAATAACCTGTTAATACTAACATTAACAGGTTATAAAATAGTTTTAAATAAATCCTAAATCCGCTTGGAAGATTCACGTATAAGGACTTGTGTATTTAAAAATGTTATTTCTTTAGCATCCACTTCTTCTTTAGCAGATTTTAAATTTTTAATAATTAATTCAGCAGCTGCTTTACCCATTTTCTCGGCAGGATGCGTGATAGTAGAGATATTAGGCTCAATGATTTCCGAGATTGGATCATTATTAAATCCTATTACTGCAAAATCTTCAGGTATTTTAATGCCTCTTTTTTTAGCCGTTTGAACTGCGCTTACAGCAAGAATATCTCCGGGTGCAAAAAGACCATCAGGACGGGATTTTAAATCAAATAATTTATTACAAGCCTTTACCCCATCTTCATAAGTCATTTCTTTTAGGCTTATAATCAGATCTTCGTCTACTAAAAGTTCATGCTCTAATAAAGCATCAACATACCCTCTTTTTCGCTCATTGTAAAGAGTCCCAAATTCAGATCCGGCAGTTAAGTGTGCAATTCTCCTGCACCCTTGCTCTATCAGGTGTTTTGTTGCCTTGTAACCCGCCAGGTAATTATTAATTACAACACGAAAAGTATCATAATCTCTTGGAACCCTATCAACAAATACAAGAGGAATATTATTATTGGAAAATTGCTGAAAATGAGAAGTATCCTTCGTTTCCATTGCCAGAGAACAGATAACTCCACTTACCCTATTACTGTATAAGGATTTAGCCAAATCTACCTCTGTCTCGTATGAATCATGCGATTGCATAATAAGTACCGAATATTCAGATTTTTGAGCCGCAATTTCAATACCACTAATCAAAGAAGACAAAAAGGGTTGGGTTATCGTTGGGATTAAAACACCAATAGTTCTTGATTTATTCCCCCTTAAACCCGCAGCCAGAGTATTTGGGACAAAACCCATTTCCTTGGCTGTTTGCTTTACTTTTTTAATTGTCTTATCACTAATAGTATGATGATCTTTTAAAGCTCTAGAAATTGTCGATGTCGCAAGATTAAGCTTCTCGGCAATATCATATATCGTTACGTGTTTATGTTCTTCCATTACTTACTATCGTATAATAAGTAAATGTAATTATTTTAATTATATTACAATTGATTCTCCGCGCATTTAGTATATCATAAACATTTAACCTCTTTTAATAATCAATTATTTTTCAAACATTTCTTAGAAGATATTTCTTTGTCTGAAAGTTTCTTTCTCACACAATCGGTTGTTCGAATTAGTTGTTTTGCTATCAGAAAAGCACTCCATCATATTATATATATCATTTGACAATTAAATAACAACCAGATTCAAACTTTGGTTTTGACCGAAATACACTCTCAAAAAATAATTATTTTGAGGCTTAAGCTACTATCTACTTACTGCAAAAAGTTAATGTTTTCTATCTTAAAAATATATCAGAAAAATTAAAAAAATAATGTATTCTAAATCTCCTATTTTTTACGAATGCTTTTAAATTAAACTTATGACCATTATCTTTAAACTGCTAAAATATTGAAATAAGTTTTTAATTTTATTACTAAATTAGTTAAGTTTGACTATTGAAAACAAGAATTACAGTATTAATTTCAAACAAGTTAGCTTAAAAATAGTAAAAAACTGGCCGTTTAAGTTTCGTGGCAAAATCATGGCACACAAGGTTTGGAGTGGATACCTTTTTTGCCACTAAAGTTTAAGGCGGTTTTTAAAGATAAGTTTTGTGGCAGAATCGTGGCACATGGTATTTTTTAAAACTGGGAATTTAGCAAAATCAAGGTCTAACGAATTTAGGTTCGAAACTTTTAGAAGCCAGCAAGATCATTCACTTTTATTGAATAAAAAAACCTCAAAAGCTAATTGACTTTCAAGGTTTTTATAATTATAGTTCCTAAAGAATCTGCTTACGAATCATTTGATACATTATTTTAAGAAAACTTTCAATAAAATAATTATTCAGAGCCAGGTTTTTTCAAACCAATATATTTCATTGTATATTTTTGATAAGAAGACATCTGTGCATTAATAAGTCCATCATGCCCGGCAGTCCTCATCAAAAATAACGATGTTCGGAACTCAAATCTTCTTTTGGAGAATTATACAAATTATATATCCATGGACTCATGCCGACATTTTCAACTACACTTTGACCCATATTTTCTTGGTACCGAAGTGTTAAATACTTTCATATGCAGTTTATATTCCTACCGGCGCAAAGCTATACAGCTTTCAGAATACATAAATACAGCATTTTTATTAGATATTCCATTAATAAGAAAGTAAAAAAGAAGTCTGGTCAACACCATCAATATAATTTGTACTTTGGATTTTGTCGTAAGCTCCCCCCTATTTAGCAACCAGTATAAACGCGTAGATCGTGTAGCCCAATGTTTACTACTTTATTTTTTCCACTAAAGGTATTTTCCATGAGTTATTAATTACATCTGGCTGGGGTCCATAGATTCTCATTACAAACATAAATTTTTCACTTTTTGGAGTTGGAAGCCAATTGCTTTCTTTACTTTTTCCAGGCGAAGATGCCTGTAAGTAAAAAATCAAATCTCCATTTGATTCATATTTTAGTCCCTGTGTTTTATTTCCAATAGAATATCTTGCAATGGGATTTGGTACTAGAAAACGTTTTGGCAGATTATACATAGTTATACTCCAAAAGTATTTTGCCTTAGGAAGTTGATTTTTAGAAAAACGCAATATATACTTATTACTTCCTAACAATGGCTGATTATCTTTATCAGTAGAACTGCCAGTATATACAGCCTCTTCTTTTGTGTTTCCATAAAGCCCTGCAGCAGCAGCTATAGCACGATTGAGATAGTTGTTTTTAAGGGAAGCACGTGTACCAAAAAGACTTCCGGCGTCTGTTACTTTATCAACCTCAGATTCTAGCTCATTTTTAGCTTCGGCAATTCCTTTTTCAATTGCCTTTATTGTTTCTGGTGAATATCTAGAACTATCGTAGGGCACTCCTGGCACAATACCAATTTTTGCAAAACGCTCTCTTAGCTGTTTTTCACTACTGTCTTCACTTGTATATTGTAATAAAGCATTTAAAACATTAATAAATTCAGGAGAATTATAGTCATCTTCTTTCCAGACAGGAAGTGGCATATTATATTTTTTTGCTGGTGGAGAAGCTTGCTGTGTATAATTGTGCAATGGAATTAGTTTGTATTGCGCTTGTATTTTTTTAAGATTTGGCACATCTTGCGGGTTATGAAGTTGTGTCCGTCCTACCAAAAAAATTAAGTTTGTTTCGGAATGTAAAACTTTATCAATCCCTTTCGGAGTATTACCTTTCCAGTCTGGACCAGCGATAAGATATTTACCTGGTTCATTCCCAGTTGCACGGGAACCTATATATTCAAAATTAAAAGTGTAAAGATCTATAAACTGCATTACATAATATCTGTCATTTTCAATTTTTGGCACCTGAAGAATAACCGGCTCATCTGACACATTAAGTGTAGCCATAGAATATGGTGTATCATTATTTATGGTTACTACTAAAGTATCTGCAGGAGTTGCACTCATTGCAACACTTCTAAATTTATTAAAACCGCCAACAAATTCTTTTGCATTTTTATCTATAGCATTCGCATAGATAGTTTTATAATTATAAAACATAGGATAACCATATATCCACGCTTCTTTAACAATTGCTGTGACTGAATCTGCAGAAATATTAGCTGTTTTCGCATCTGCTTTTTCAATAGACTGCTCTTTTTTACAAGCTATTGTCATTAAAAAAATAATAAATAAAAAGGGAAGAATCTTTTTCATAATAATTCAAATTTTAAATAATTAAAAACAATTTCGTTAGTGCATTCTGTTTTTGGCATAATTTTTTAACATTTTTCCGGCTCATTTAAGCATAAAAAAGTAACTAATTAATTTTATAATATGCTAATCCATAAGATAATCTAAAATTAAAGCTATTTGATGACTTGTAATTTAAAACTTTGTTTCATATTAGAACTTGAAACCAATTTTTCTTATGACCAAATAACAAGTACTATAAAAGATTATTGCAAAATTCTTTCAAATTACTCAAAGCCATTTAAACAATTTCAATTTTATACTTTATCATTATTTTATAAAAAAATTGTATTTTATATTTGAAACAATAAAGAATTATAACACCTTTTTAAAACAAGTTAAACTTTCAATATTTTTAAAACAGTGAAAATTTTGATAGCAAATTCGTGGCACATGATATTTGGAGTGGATACCTTTTTTGCCACAAAAAGTTAAGGCGGTTTTTTAGAAATATTTCACCCTATAGTGAAACTAATTCACTAACTTTTTCCATATAAATACTATACTCTTAGGCTTCTCCATTTTCTTTTATCCAGTTATTACCATGGGCAACAATACACAGATAAATACTAGGGAAAATCTTTTAGGCAATCAACCATCTGTCCAGGATATCGAAGCCCTTTCTTGTAAAAACCAAGTATCTGTAAATACGCCACCTACATTTATATTGACAAGTAATGATGATACCATTGTTTCTCCCATTAATAGCATAATGTATTATGAAGCACTTAGAAACAAAGGGATAGATTCAAGTTTATTTATATTTCCTCAGGGAGATCATGGATGGGGAATCAAAGGAATTAATATGTTTGGAAATAAATTCCAATAAATAGAACAAGTAAAAGATTTAATAACAAATTGGATTATGAATGTAACAGATATAAAATAAGCGGCTAATGCTAAAAAGCCCATTTCTTAAGAAATTGGCTTTTTATGTTTTTTTGGTACTACTTAATAAGGTTTAGATATCAATTGGAAATCTCAGTATCGTTGACCATTATCTGTCAAATCAAGTGGCCATAATAATTCGATTTAAATTTATCGTATATTTGGTAGAACTTCATACTATGACAAACAAAAACATTAGAGACTCACTAATAACAAATGAGACTTTAATTAATGCCAAATTATTATGATCGATCAAAATTAAAGAATGTTGGTCAATACATTGCGAAACTACTGGTCAAATTTTACCGGAAGTATATGGTCTGTCTTACCAATTTTTCCAATTAAAACACTAAATGCAAGTAATAAATTGAATAAAAAAGTTGACAATAGTATAATTATATATAAAGACAAGCCCGCAGCAACATCTCTGTATTTTTCTATTTTTGTCAGGTTTCTGTTTTTTTGCGTCCCTACAATCTGGGCAATGGGTCTTTATTTTGAATCTTATGATTATTGGACATCTGAAAATCTCTGGTTTTTTATAGTGCTTTTATTACTCAGTATTTTTTTTGCTTGGGGAATATGGACAAGAATTGTAAATTTAATTAACATAGAAAAGGAAAAGCCGTTGATAAAAATAAATGTCGACGGAATCGAAATACTTGGAGACAAATTAAGATATTGGACAACCATTAAACATATTAAATTGGTAGAAACTTTTACCCTAGAAAGGTATATAGCTTTAGCATCTTATATTGAGAAGGAAAGTATAAACTATATGTTATACAATGCTTATGAAACCAATGAATTTCATAATTTAAAAGAATTTGAAAACATTTTAAAGCAGTTTACCGACAAAGCAGAAATCTGCGAATATGATTAACTTTATGTGAGTGAGATAAAACATAGACAAAACTAAAAACTCACCATTGACACGAGATACGGATATTAGATAGCGACTCACACTAACAAGGATAAAGTTCGTCTAATTAAAAACACAGACAGAAAAGAGCAATTATTTAATCCTCCCGAGATATATTCTTTTCAGAAACAAAAAATATATTTTTAACCGGATTCAATAAAGCTTTTGTCCAGCCCCCATCAATTAACGAATTCAAAATTTGTCATTGCATGTTATAAAAACGTACTTTTGGGTTCTGTCGCATATGCCAGAATCAAATATAAGAATTGAAGTAATTTAAAAGTTAGCCCGCCAATTTACAGAATGATTTAAACATAGTTGTACCATGTCCAATCATCTGATTCTTTCTCAGCATATGCACAACTTCAATTCCACTCAATGTTCGTCGTGCTGATTCAAAGCTTTTAAAGCCTAACCCGTTTTGTATCCTCCATTTTATAAATCGATGGTCCTGTTCTACAATATTGTTGAGATATTTACACTGCCGAATTTTAACCTTTGAGAATGAACGCTTGTTATAGACTTTGATAGCGGCATTATTAGAACCACTTTTATCAATATTTATTACTCTTGGCTTGTAGTTATTACTAATTGCTTTAATTAGAAATGACTGAGCACTCATTCTCTGTTTTTTTCTGGTCAAAAGAAAGTCTACTGTATTGCCTAATTTATCTACCGCTCGATATAAATAACACCAAATACCTTTTACTTTGATATAGGTTTCATCCAATCTCCAACTCGCCCCCACTCTGACTTTTCTCTTCTTCATCTCTGACTCAAGCAAAGGTGTAAACTTATAAACCCAGCGCTCAATGGTGGCATGACGAGCAGAAACTCCTCGCTTTTTCATGATCTCTTCAAGATCCCGATAGCTTAATGTAAACCTAAGCTTAAAATATACGGCCTGCAGTATAATAGACTTCGGATAGCAATGACCTTTAGTATTCATGAGTTTAAGAATTTAAAAAGGCAAAGATAAAACTTAGCTTTAGATGCGACAGAACCCTTCTTTAAAAGCAATTCTAAAATTCGGTTTTTTAAAAATCCATAAGACAAATTTGTGTTTATTTTATAATCTAATTTTGTGTTTTGATTCTTAACCTTTAATTCTTCTTCTAAATCGTTTACAATAATTGACTGCATCTTATTCCAAGATTATGCTTACTCATACATTAGAAAATCGTACTCATTACATTTTTTACATTATAAAAGCCTATTAGTTGGTATTTTTAATAAAGAAATTAAAAACTAGGTAGAAAACTCTAAAATTCTAATCACATGAAAAGCAAAAAAAACTTTACCGGCGCCATCGGTGCGTGGCTGACTAATGAGCTACATCCAGCAAACGCGACCTACAGCTCACCCAACAGCAATTTTAGTTCTATTAAGCTCAACAGGATATACAGCACCCTTGATTACCTGAGCATCGGCTGGTTTGGCGTGGATATGAGTAACCCTAGCAGTCCCACCCTGCAAACCAGTAACACATATCTTGCACAACAGGTTTTAGATGCCCGTGCACAAAACCCGGACATCACCATATTTGCTTTACTGGCCTATACCCAAGAAATCACCAACGATCTCCAAACGATCATCAACAACCCCGCCCTGCTGACCACTTTTGCGACCAATGTTGCCAACTTTCTGGCTAACAATGACCTCAATGGTTTCGACATTGATTGGGAACAGCCCACGAGCCAACTCTCTCATAAGCAATGTGGCCACTGGCTCAACGCATTGGGTAAGGCTTTCGGGGATACCTATTATCTGGCCATTTCGGCGAGTTCTAACCAGTCCGGTAATGTCAACAACCTGAATGCGGATGCTGTGAATGCCAATGTGGATGTGTTCAATTTGCAAAGTTACTGGGTTAGCGATCCTAGCGTATTTATTGCACACGGTATCAATGCCGATCTATTGGGATTCGGTGCTTATTTAGAAAGTGGTGTCACTGCGCTTTATGCTTCTCAGCAATACGCTGCTGGGATTCAGTACCAGAGTAAGCAATACCCCTACCAAACTATGATGAGTTGGCGGCTTGATTCTTCCAACTGGCCTTTCGAGCAAAGTCAACAACTATTGATGCGGCCATACCTGACCGGCCAACCGGATGTGGTTGTGTTCGACGATGGAGCCATCTTGAATGCGCAAACTACTCCTACTATTATCCAAAGTATCGTTATCCGTAGCGGAGATGTTGTGGATGCCATCCAATGTACCAATGCCAGCAGCGACGGCTCGTATGTGGTACAACTATTACAACACGGTGGTGATGGCGGCAATGGGAATAATCCGATCAATCTCACAAATGGCCTCACCGCTTTCAGTTACGTAACAGGATACTGGTACGGACAAAATGTGGTAGTTCAAATCACCATCAACGGCACAAGTTATCCCGCCACCATTAATCCCAATGTAGTTGATCCACAAAATTTTCAGGTGACTGCTCCTGCGGGTAGAACTATTATTGCAT
This sequence comes from Flavobacterium sp. JAS, assembly GCF_020991455.1. Classification (GTDB taxonomy): domain Bacteria; phylum Bacteroidota; class Bacteroidia; order Flavobacteriales; family Flavobacteriaceae; genus Flavobacterium. The sequence goes on along the minus strand of NZ_JAJMOX010000002.1, from coordinate 255,125 downwards.
TCAGTGGACAAACCTGTTATGTGAATTTGGCAGGCGGAGGTTTCAGTTGGGTGTTATCGCAGATCAACGGAGTATTCGGTTAGTGATTTTTTTATTCCCTCTGGTGCTCGTATGCAACGAGTGCCTACATAATATTTAAAAGATAATTGTAGCGTTTGTAACGCGGGCTAATAAAAAAAAGGTTCTTAATACGTTTTATTAAGTAGTAAGTATCTAAAAAGCCACATTGCAAACGCTTTGATTTAGTTTATACAAGTAAAAGGGTACTCGTTCAAAACAATCAACAGATTGAGTTTTTACAGGAAGTTATTTTTGTAGTTTAAATCAGCTATATTTACGTTCAAAATAATAAAAAATGGAGGTTTTGAGACAAACTGACGTTAGCGAGCATAAGGACAAAAATCGTGTAAAAAACGAATGAAAAAAAATAATAAAGCAACTTTTTCGTGGATATTTATGGTATTATTCTATTTGGGATATACATATTTCATTTTTGCTAAACCCAACATAATTGAAAGTAAAGACTTAATTGAAATTAAAGCGAAACTAGCTGAACCGCCTATTTATTACGAATCTACAGGAGACAATGTTCCTTCGCTAGATTTTAAAATTGTGGGTACACCAATTAATTTTACGATAAAATCTTGTGGTTTGCAAAACTTAAACTTGAGTCAATTTGAAAATATGAAATTTAGAGATTCAATATCATTTCTAACAAATAAGGTTTTTTACCTTTTTAAAGTAAATCAGTTTAGTTTTTTTGTTTAAAATAAATCACTCAGACAATTCATTTTTTTCAAATCTTTGAATAATAAATGTTTGCCAGCGCTTAATTTTTTCTGAAATATTCTTTTGTTATCGGCCAATCCATTTTCTGAATTCTCCCAGATAGAAACATCAGAGTCTCCAAAACTTCACCCTCCTTTGGAAGTTCACCAGTCACCATTTCTTTAAACGAAGAAGTATAAATTTTCTTTAATTGTTCCCAAACAGCTGCAGTACTTTTAAATAATAGTGCGTCTCCAAGGTGCACATATAGCCAGTCTTTATTGTTAGGAATGGCCTTATCATCATCGAGTCCGACCTGCAGCAGCATTTGGTCAAATTCTTTTGAAGCAGTGAATTCTTTAATTTTGTCCTGCTTTAACAGCAGATGAAGATCATAAGTGTGGCGCACCTTTTTAGACAATTCTTCAATGGGGTTTTCCGTATGTGAAAAACGTACCAGACTGATAATTTTTTCGCAGAACGTGCGTTCAATTCCCAGCGCCGTAACTTGAAAATCCTCAAGCCCGAATCTTTCAATAAGTTCAGGAGTCTGGCTTTGTTTAATATATTCTGCTATCAAGCTGCAGATATATGTGGTCTGGCGGGGCTCAGAACTTCCCATATGAGAAACCTCAACCGCAATAAATTCTCCAACCTCACCATACTGCCCTTGCATGCCCAGCTTGGGAAAAGAATATACTATTTTACGAATGCTCCCTTTTTTATTTGTACCGGGATGATCCTCAACAGGATTTAATATCGAATCATCTGTTATATTCGTTACTTCTTTTAGTTTATTTTTTAATGCGTTGCCAGAATCACCAGGCTCTTTTATAATTATGAGATCAATGTCTTCAGAGAACCTGTGAATAATTTTATAACATTTGGAAAGGGATGTTCCGCCTTTAAAAACAATATTGTCTTTTACTGCAGACGAAAACAGCTCTTTCAGTGCATATGTAACCCAGTAATCTTTCTCTATTAAAATCTCTGAAACTTTAAAATCTCCGCCGCAATTACAATGGCTCCTTCAAAACTGTCTTTATCTAAATGTAAATTCATTATCCTATGTTCCAGTAATTAATAGTAGGCAGTAATTCCGCAGTAATCCCATACTGGTAACGGCTTGCTGGATTAATTGATGCCTTTAGCTTCTTTAAGTCTCCGAAATCCTTTATATCTTCCAGCACCGCTCCAAGCAGCGCTCTTACTTTTGGAGGATATGAAATCCCGTAAGAAACCAGCTTTTTAATCTCATCATTTTTTAAACGACCTATTTCTTTTTTTAAATAGGTAAGTCCGTCTTTGGCCTGCATATCTGGAATAGAATTAAAATCTTTCATAACATCCAGAATCTCAAGATAACGAATCTTATCAGGTGTAACCTTAACATAACTCTTCGCAGGTTTTACAGCCATACTCCCAGCACGTCCTTTTATCTGCCTGCTCTGAGAGGCAACACGCACTGCATTTGTAACCTGTGTAGTCAGCCCCAACCTATTATAAAGCCTTGTGCCCGTAACATAAGCAGTCTGTCTACTGTCCTCATACAAATACAATCCCAGCAGCGCTTCTTCCCTGGGTTTCTGTTCGCCGAACACACTTATTTTGGGTTTATAATAATATCCCTTTCTTGCTCTTTTAACTATACCTCTAGAAGTCAGTCTGCCAAGCGCTTTTGCTCCTGCCATTAATTCATCAGCAGAAAGACCAAGTGCAGCATATCCAAATACCTCTCCCGGCGCAATCTGTTTTACTTTACGTTCTATTTTATCTGCTACTGTCATAATAACTGCAAAGATATGCAATTATACATCAATTGTCAAGTTTTTTCCAACTTTTACTTGACACAAGAAAAGGCATAATAAACAAATAAATGTGGAAGAACAAATCCTAAAATAAGCCATATAGTGTTTAATTTTTTGTAAAATAAGCGCTTTATAAATGCAAAAATTTGTGTGGAGTAGTTATTGTAGTGCTGATTAGCTTTAAAAATTTGTATAATAAGCACCTTAAAAATGGAAAAATTTGTGTTCACTAGCTAATTTAGGATTGATTAGCTTTAAAAATTGGTAAAAACCAATCTATATTCAAAGGTTAATCTTAAATTTCTTCATCACATAAATAACTTAAAAATGTTTTGTTAGTGATGTCATAAAAATTTGTATTTGCTATGCAATTAACCACAGATTACAACACGTTATTAAACAATGAATTACGAGTTAAAAAAAATAACAATTTGAAATTTGTGGCAGAATCGTGGCACATTTGGGGGTGGAATTGCCCTCTTATTTGCCACAAAAACTTAAAGTACTCTATCTTGACAATATTAAAAAATCATATTCAAATATTTAAATGATTTAATTTCACTTTTTCGTTATCGGCAAACTAATCATTTTTATGTTAATTTTTTACATACATTTGCCGATAACGGAACCTTATTTAAACCATGAAATATCTTTCAGTAGTAGAATTTGCAAAAAAACTGGAACTGTCGGAAAGGACGGTTCGCAATTATTGTGCATTGGGTAAATTAAAAGGAGCTTTCCTAACGGGTAAAACTTGGAATATTCCTGAAGATGCAGTAATTCCTCGAAAAGGAAATAAAAAAGTAAGTAAGAATATTTTACTGAACAGTTTGAAAGAGCAAAAGGATATGAAATTGAAAGGTGGTATCTATCACCGTACTCAGATTGATTTAACCTATAATTCAAATAAAATTGAAGGAAGTAGACTTACACATGATCAGACAAGATATATTTTTGAAACCAATACAATTGGTGCTTCTAAAGAAAGTGTAAATATAGATGACATTATTGAAACCTCAAATCATTTTCGCTGCATAGATTTTATCATTGAAAAGGCAAATACTAAGCTTAACGACACCATTATTAAAGAACTTCATTTTTTATTAAAATCTGGTACTTCAGATAGTGCAAAAGATTGGTTTAATGTTGGTGAATACAAAAAAATGCCGAATGAAGTTGGAGGTAATGAGACTTGTCCCCCTGGTCAAGTTGCTCAAAAAATGAAAGAACTTATCCATACTTATCATACTATTAAAAATAAAACTATAGAAGACATCATTGATTTTCATCATAAATTTGAAATCATACATCCCTTTCAAGATGGAAACGGTCGTGTGGGACGGTTAATTATTTTCAAGGAATGTCTTGCAAACAATATTGTTCCTTTTATCATTGATGAACAGCTTAAACTTTTTTATTATAGAGGACTTCAGGAGTGGAGTAACGTAAAGGAATATTTGATGGATACCTGTCTTACTGCACAGGATAATTATAAATCAATTCTCAATTATTTCGAGATAGAATACAAGTAGATTGAACAGACAAAAAAGCAACTTCAAAATCTAAGCATTACTTGGCTTAAAAAAATCTGATAATTATCAAAAAAGCAGTTATTTTTATCAAAAAATAGAGTAATTTTGATTTATTGATCAAAATGAATTATAAAACTCAACAAAACAAATCACAAACACTTGACATACAACAATTTACACAGTTTGTGAATTCAAAAAAATGACGTTTTTATTTTCGTGGCAACATCGTGGCGCACTAGGTAAAAAAAAATAAAATGCAGTATATACGCGGGTTCCTAGCTTAAGGTCCGAATCCTGCTCTCCCCACTAAAAGTCCTAATGAAAATTAGGACTTTTTTTATGCCCAAAATTCAACCTCTATAGCTGTCGAAATAAAATCCCAAGGATTTATATTTTTTTACTTTACAGTACTTATCAATCTTTATAAGAACACTCGCAATTTTTTTCAAAACATTGAAAGCAGAGTTAATTTATTGGAATAAATATGAAACAAAAGAACAAGCAAAAGATCCTCTTTTTGAGTATATAGAAAATTTTTATAACATTCATAGAAGACATTCAACCCTGGGAAATCTCACAATCGAAGAATTTCAAAATCAGCATCCTGTTACAAAATAGGTTCTGCGACCTTCTTATCGGTTCTCCTTGATTTGCTCTATCATATTTTTTATTACTTTTTGTATGTTTGTATATATCATAAAGCTAACATTCTTACATTTTTAAAATGCTACAAAACCAATCCATAATTCCTGATATAAAGGCAATAATTGCGACCTCTAAAGAGCGCGCAATTAGGGCTGTTGATAATGAAAGAACCAAAATGTATTGGACAATTGGAAAACGTATTTTTGAGGAAGAACAGCATGGAAAAGAGAGAGCTGATTACGGAGTTTACTTAATTAGATATCTCGCAGAAGAATTACAACCTGAGTATGGCAGTGGATTTTCAGTCAGACAATTGGAGCGGTATCGTCAATTTTACAGAACTTTTCCAATTGCGTCCGCACTGCGGACGCAATTGAGCTGGACACAGTATAAACTCTTATTGTCAATTGATACCCAAGAAAAAAGAGAATTCTATATCGCTGAAAGTGTAAAAAATAATTGGACATCCAGACAATTGGAACGTCAAATAAACAGCAGTTTATATGAACGCCTTTTAATGAGCAGTGATAAAGAAAGTGTACTGGCTGTTGCTAAAAAAGAAAAATTACCTTCAGATGCACGAGAGATTATAAAAGACCCAATGTATTTGGAATTCTTAGGCTTAAAGCGTGAAGCTGCTTATTATGAAAAAGATCTTGAACAGGCCATTATAACGCATCTTCAAGAATTCTTATTAGAAATTGGGAACGGCTTTTCCTTTGTTGCAAGGCAAAAAAGAATTCATATCGATGGAGATGAGTTTTTTGTAGATTTGGTTTTTTATAATAGATTACTCCAATGTTTTGTTTTAATAGAAATCAAAACACATAAGCTTACTCACCAGGATATCGGTCAGCTACAGATGTATGTTAACTACTATGATCGAATCGAGAAAAATGAAAATGAAAATCCTACAATTGGAATACTACTTTGTGCTAATAAAAATGATGGTGTAGTTAAATTCACATTACCAGAAAGCAACAAAAGTATTATTGCAAGCCAGTATCATTTATATCTTCCAACTGAACAGCAATTACTAGAAGAGATCAACAAAGAATTAGCAAATTTTGAAGTAGACAAAAAAGATTAAATAGCTCGAAAACGATAATTCCACTTCTTTGGCAAAATCGTGGCATATCTCCTGAAAAATAGACATTAGAGAAAGCTAAAAGCATAAATAAATGTAGAGTAACCTTAATCAATTGCATCTTCCCAAATGGTTATCATTTTTTCAGAATAGTAATAATTCCCCGTTTTCATGAGTGTCTTTAAGGTTGCTGTATTGATCTTAACTTGGGGAAATTGTGATTTTGCATTGGCAATAAGCTGTTTCTTTTCTTTGGCATTGCCCAGCAGATGAGCTACAAGTATCCGTCCGATGTGGGTATCTAAGCTTTTTTCATCTATTTTAAAAGAGGCTTCAAATTTGGCCTGCGCCTCTTTGTAATGTTCTTCATCCAATAATAGGTAGCCATAATTACTGAGTTGTACAGCATCATGAGTGTTTTTGCTTAGATATTCATTATAGGCAGTTTCTGCCTTTTTATATTCACCAAGTTCCTGATATATTTGTGCCAGATTGGTCCATAAAATAGTCTGGTTTGCATCTAGTTTTAGTGCTATTTCAAAATCTTTGATTGCTGGTAAAAAATCTCCTTTTTGCTGGTAAAGTCTTCCTCTTTGTGCGCGATAACCATAAACATCAGGACTTATGACAATTAACCTGTCGTAAATTTCAAGAGCCGTTTTCCAATCTTCTATTTGCTGATAAGCCTGTGCGGCGTAAAATTCTAAGTCGTTTTCTAAATTCCCTGTAGCATCTGCATATTGAGTCAAATTATAGCTTCGGTATTGATAGAGTTTGTAAACTTTTATAGCTCTTTGCGCATTGGGTATTTCAATTAAACATCTTATATAATTGTGATAAATCCTCGAAATGTTTTCTCTTTCATATTCAATTGCTTTTTCATAGTTCTTAACCGCATTTTCATTGTCTTTCAAAAAATAATAATTATTTGCCATTATCTCATACAGCTCAGCATTGGCTCTATCCATTTCAAGGGCATACCTTACTTCATCTGAGGATTCCTTATATTGCATCAAATGAGACAGGCAAAGGGCTTTTAATTGATGATATTGCGGATCTTGAGTGTTTATTACTATTGCCTTATCGATGGTTGAAATGGCCTCTTGGTATTGCTGTTGGTTATAAAGTTCAAGAGCAGTATCATAATACTTCCCAGGCATCTCACTGGCTGAAACTGCTGCAACGCCAACAGGGAAATAAGGTTTAAGAAATTCGTATTCTGTGGCCTCATTTTTACTTAAAACCTTAAGTGATTTTATAGTACCGGTAAGCTCTTGGATTCCTATCTCGAATAAATTTTCCTTTTTGTTATAGGGTTGTACTAATGCGTTGTATTTGGCATAATTAGGATTATTTTTCACAGGTATAAAACACAATTGTGGCTTGTTGCCTAATTCGACTATAATTCTATCGGGTTCTTTGCGTAAACTGTGGATATAATTGATTTCTTTTTGGATTTTATCTTGTCCCACACCTCTTAAGGAAGTAAAGGCAAGAAGCATAAAAAACAGAAGCCTCATAATTGGTTTATTTTATAATTGAATTTCATAAACGTAGCAAACTTGGGTCAGTGGATCGCGAAAATATCTTGAACCTTGGTCAAAATCATCATCATTGTTATACCTATCTAAATTGGCTGAAGGTTTAAACCAACTTGGCGCATCAGTTGGCATAATCCAATTGGTTTTGTCGATTAACAGGTGGTTTTTCTTTATAAATGTATTCCACCACTTATCGGTTGATTTGAATTTAAGGTACATGATGTATTCACCCGACCAGTGACCGGATTCCCAATAGTGTCCTTGCAATAGTTTAATGTCAGACGGTGGATTTTTTCCTGCCCAATATTTATAAATTTCTTTTGTATTTGTGGTGTTAATCTCTGAGCAACTTGTCAATAAAAACAACAACATTATCACCATTAGATTGGTTAAATCGTTTAAAAAAAGCTTCAATTGTAAGCTCCTTATTCTGGTTGATTGCCCGGATTGCAAAGAATTAATTCTCATAAAAATATTCAAAGACATTAATCAATTTGTTATTCGAATCATAATTGCAAACCCTCTTTGTACAGCCATTAGAATTATTTAATGAAATCGTTTTGGACAAAACTGTATCTTTATTTTTTGATATAAAAATGATTTTATTTCCCTCTTCGTATCTTATATTCTCACTAAATAGTTTATTCTCTGTAGTATTGTAAATTTTCATTGTGGAATAAAAATCTTCTTTTTGATTTTTGTACTCATATTCAATGGTTTGATCCTTTGAAGTTTCTTTAATAATTCGCCCCAAATCATCGTACTTTAAAACAGAAGTTAAAACTACATCTCCACTCTGGTTTATTGTTTCTATCTCTATGCACTGAAATTTATCGTTTAAATGATAAACGTTTGAAACCATTGTGCTTTTTTGATCTACAGAAATGATATTAAAATGATTTTTTGCATACTTAAAAACATCTTTGGACTTCATTCCTTTTTCATTTCTTCGTACAATACTATCAATCAAACCATTTGAATTTCTAAAATATTCATCTTCTGAAAATAATGCTTCGTTTATAAAAGTGGCATATTTTTTTATTAATCCTCTTTGGTCATAGATGCTTTCCTCCTGCATAATACTTTTTTTAGTTTTTAGAGTATCTTCAAAAATGGTGGCAATTACCTTTCCGTTTGTACAGCTTAAAGAGGCCGGTTTTCTGGGGTAATAGGAAATGTTCGAATTCTTTATCAAATTATCGGCATAGTTCTGATCAATTTTAAATCTTGCTTTTAATTTTTTTTGTGATTCTTTCTGACGTTCTGCGATCTCAGTTTTTCTTAATTTAGAATAATATACTTTATCATTAAATGGAACTTTAAAATAAGACTGGTAGGCTTTGATATAATTATCTGGATTGGATTCAATAATGGGTTTATCAACACCATTGGATAATATCATTCCGGATTTGGGTTTGGTGCCCTTGTTATTAAAATAGTAATAACCATAGTTTTTAAATTCGATAACATACTTTTGATCAATACGCAGTATATGTACCTCTTGAATTGTATCAAAAGCTTCTGCAAATCGGTTGTATATAGCTAAATGTTTTTCTAGCCCACCAGTTTTTCCAGAATCAAAAAATACCAATGTAGCCTCTTCTTTATTGTTAATCTGATAAACCTCGGACTCAGGTTCCGGATTATAGGTCAGTAATTTTTTAGAACAGGCCGTAAGCAATAATAGGCATGATACAATACCCATTAAATTTCTCTTGAATTTGAATATACTATTTTTTCTGAATTTTTCCATTTATTTCATACCCCTTATCGTTGGGCAAAATTGCTGATCTTAGCTCGGTTTTATTTTTAAAATTATAGAAAACTGTGAACCTCTAGGAGCTGTTTTTACCAAATATTTTTTGCCTGACGAATTAAATCTTCCCCATACAAATTTTAATAAAAAAAAGATATGAATTCAAGTTGATATAAATTCGCCCGAGATAATTAGATATTCGTGTAACTCTTTTTTAAATCTGTATTAATAAATCTGGTTTTTTACCTAAACTCTAAACAAAACAATCACATCCCACTTACCAAGAGAAACAATTTTGATACCTGATTTATATTATTTTACAAACATTCCTGAAAACAGCCTTTTCTCGTCAAAGTTCAAAGTTGTTTTATAAAGTCCATTTTTTATTTCAATATAGTTTGCGAATTTTAAATCTTCATAGTCAATGATTGATTTCTTGTCGAATAATTTGACCACATCCTCGAATTTCATACCTACTTTCAAACCATTTTCAAATGAAATCTCCACTTTTCTAAAGTCGTTTATTGCATAGGCTACAATTATATTTTCTTTTCTATTTTCAGGACTAATTTTATTAGCGGATAAATAAAAATAAAAATCGTGATATTCATTTTGATACATAATTTGATTTATATCTCCAGTACTTCCATTAATTTCTTCCATTCGTTCAAAATTTTTGTTGGTTTGAGATTCTACAAAATCTTCTTCAGTTGATTTTCCAACAATAAAATGGTTTACATTCCAGTTTTTATCAATTTTCAGGATTGGCTTATCTTTAACATCTTCTGGCTTTGTCGCGTTTTTTATCAATTCTTGCGTGTATTTTTCATTATCACAACCTCCAAGATCAATAAGCCCGTTGAAAGTGTCCCAATAACAAGTTTTCGATAAATTGGTGCTGTTTAGAATAATAAGTCTGTCATAATCGGGTGAGAAGAAAATATATCTGTTTTGCTTTTTCAGGTTCCAATATAACCCCTTATCTGTATTTGGATTTTTTGTACCCTTACCAAATTTTAATTCAATTTTCTTTAAAATCTCCGATTTTAAGCCTGGGGTTTTCATTTCTATTCTTATCCCATAAATTTTATTCTCTGCATTAAAACTTCTTAAAGTGCTCTTCAATTCCTTTTCATTTTTGACTGGCTTTAAATCAATATGAGCACCCCCAAATCTCGAGATACTATCTGTTTTGAGTTTTTCAGCGTTGATTTGGAAAATGATTTTTTGTCCTTTCAAATCAATTCCTTCAAAACTATATTTCTCAGAATTTTCAACCTCTAATAATAGGCAAAACGGATATTCTATAGTTTCAACTCCAACAAGCAAATCCTCATCATAATTTATTACTTTCTCTGTTGGTTCGTTTAGATTTAATTTTGATAAATCTATTTTTTCTTGTCCCTTGCAAGAAATCATAAACGGTAAAATTGCAAGTGGTAATACTAGTTTTTTCATTTATTTAAAATTAATCTTTTTAAGTTCATTATATAGTTCATCCAGAAACTTTTCTTGTTTGTTGTCTTCTTTGAAATAACGCTTATAGTTCACGCCACAATCGGATATATCACCAATGTTTTTTTGTATTAAAAGTACAATTAAAAGAAAAAGTAGAACTAAAATATTTTTCATTTTCTGATTTGTGATTATTTTATTTTGGTATAGATTTTTCCCTTCCAAAACATTAATTTATCTGGATTTTCCAGATGATCAAATTTCATATCGAATTCGGCTTTTAAAATTCCTTTTTGCATCGCTTTTTTGTCAATTTTTATATTTCCTTCATTACAGATATAGATTCGTTTTCCACTTGCAATGCTATTTAATTCAATTCTTGGATTGCTGATGACATTATTGATAATATAAAAATTTAACGTACAATGGGTAGCAGTATTTGCCAGAGTATAACATTCAATAGTGTCTTTACTCCATCGTTTTGCGTTGATTGCGGTAGCACCTGCGTACTCATAGCACCAAGCTTCACATTTTAGGCTCTGTTTTGGTGAAAAAGAAAAATCGCCATCAAGATTCTCAACCCATTGTATGTCGAAATCTTTGAAGGGAAATAGGCAAAAAACAAGGCTGAATAAAAGGGCTGTATATTTCATCGTAATTTGGGTTAGCCTGATATATCAAATGATAAAAATTAAAAAAAATAAGTCTGTTTTAGTTTGTCTTTGGTTGCTTTTTACATTTAATTCTTTCCGTTATTTTATAAATTTCTAAAGGCAAAGCATCAGTCGAATAATATATCTTCTGGACTTCACATTTACAGTGATCTTTCTTGAAATTAAATACAACTATTCTTGGCCCCAATGGATGATTTCCGCGTCCCCAATTTGTAATTTCAAAGCCTTTTCTTTTCAGAATCTGAGCCAATATGAGTTTTTCATCTTCCTCTTCTGGTACAATTCCTCTCGGCAACGAATCGTATAAATTTGGAAGTTCAATAAATTGATCATTGCAATTTTCAATAGCGAAATCTATCACTTTTTCATTAAATTCTATAGGTTGCTTTTTCGATTTTTCACTACATGTAAAAAATAAAACACAAAGTAATAGTATTATATATTTCATTTTGAAATCTTGGCTTTAGAGTTTGTGGGAACATTTGGGTGCTTTGACTTTGGGCGGGAAACACTAATTCTATCAATTCAAATCGAAATACAAAAGTTGATAATAGTATGACTAAGGTTCAATTGAAAAACTGCCGTTGAATTCTGCACTTCCATCAGCCATATGTTATAATACAAATTTAAAAAAAAAGATAATGTGAGTTTAAGCAGATATAAATTAGCCAGAAATAATTTGATATTCGTAAAGATCTTTTATAAATTCGTTTTAATACCAAGGTTTTTTACAGAAAGTCTAAGTAAAATGATGGTTCCGCTCTCATTACAAAAATTTCTATGTTGGTTTTTATCTTATTTTTCCGCGCTAAAATCTCCAAACGCTCTTAGGCTATAACCCCGATAAAAATTGATGATTGCCATCTGTATTTGAGGTATTTTGATAACCTTTCCCATTAGCTGTAATTTTTACAAGCAATTGGTTTTTCTTCAAAACAATTTCGAGTTTTATAAAGCCCTTATCAGTATAATTACCCATACCACGAATTATTGCATTTTCAACAAAAGGCTGAATCAGCATCGCAGGTACTAACAAATTATCTGTAAATGTTAGATAGAATAATTGACCACCAACATATCTGACACATTAGCAAATATTTTCATTAAAATTTGGTTTGTATTGCAAACTATATTAAATTTGTCAAGTCCATTCTAAAAAAGTTATTATGATAACACAAGAAAAATCACTAACGCCACAAGAAAGCTTGCAACTCATCTCAGAGGCAATTGCAATGACAAAAGAAAATATAAAACAAAACAGTTTTCCTTTTCTGCTTTGGGGTTGGCTGATCTCCATCGCAAGTTTTTCTTTTTTCTTTTTGCATCAATACACATCAAGCAAGTATTATTTTTTACCATTTCCATTTTTAGCAATAATAGGAATTATCACAACAATTATCTATTACCGTAAAAATGTTTCCAACACTACCATATCTTATCTAAGCAACTTTCTTTATAAAATGTGGATGGTATTAGGCCTCTCCTTTTTTACAGTAGTGTTCATTAATGTTTACCAATTCAATCCACCATTCACATACACTTTACTCATTGCGGCTATCGGAACATTGGTATCAGGGCTTGTAATGAAATTTCAACCCTTAATTATTGGCGGCATTTTATTTTTTGTCGCATCAGTTGCCAGTGTTTTTATTGCAGAAGATTACAAAGTTTTACTTCACGGTGTGGCAATCATTTTTGGGTATATAATCCCTGGGTATTTATTAAAATTCACAAAATCATAAGGCGTAAAATGTATAATGAACTTGACTCCATATTAAATGTTCCTGTCCGCTTGGCAATTGTTTCTGCATTGATTAAAGTAAAGCAGGCCGACTTTAAACATTTAATGGAAATCACAAAAACAACTCAAGGAAATTTAAGCCATCAAATAAAAAAATTGAGCGAAGCTGAATATATTGAAGTGGAAAAAACATACAAGGGGAACTATCCTCAAACCATTTGCAAACTCACTGCAAAAGGGGAAAAAGCATTTGAACAATATGTTGAAACAATAAAAAAATACTTGCATCTATGACAGGAATATATTTTTTATCCATTTGGTTTGTATCACAAACAATATTAAAGAATAAAAGTATAATTTTATTACTCCCTACTTTATTCTTGTTTTTCACCGCACAAACTTTTTCACAAGTAACCATTTCAGGAACTGTAAAAAGTAAAAATGGTGAGCCCATTGAATTCGCAAGTGTGTTTCTTAAAGAAACAGCAAGCGGAAGTTCAACAGATTCATTAGGCAATTTCAGTTTCATAACCTCTGAAAAAGGTTCGCAGATTTTTTCTGCCTCCTACATCAATTTCAAAACCTACCAACAACCCATCACCATTGAAAATACTAAAATCACTCTCTATATTATTTTGGAAGTTGACCAAACCACATTGGAAGAAGTGGTTGTTTCGGCAGGAACTTTTGAGGCAAGTGACAAAGCAAAAGGAGCAAAACTAAATCCCATCGATGTGGTAACTACCGCAGGAAACAATGGTGATATTGCAAACGCATTGCGGACTTTGCCCGGCACACAGCAAGTTGCCGAACAAGAGGGTTTATTTGTTCGTGGGGGAACAAGCGATGAAACAAAACAATTTATTGATGGAACACTCTTCAAGAACCCAAACTTTTCAAGTGTCCCTGGAATCATTCAACCAGCTCGCCTTTCACCTTTCTTATTCAAAGGAATTAATTTCAGTACAGGTGGCTACTCTGCATTATATGGTGAGGCATTAAGTGGAGCATTGATTTTAGAAAGTGTTGATTTACCTGAACAATCATCTTCTATAATTGGCGCATCACCAATCTTGGGTGTGGCTGGATTTCAGCAACTTTCTAAAAACAATAAAGTTAGTTACGGCATCAATTCGCGGTATGTCAACTATTTTGCTTATACAAGATTAATCACACAGAAGCCCGACTATTTCCACGGACCTGAATACATCAGTGGCGATGCAAATTTCAGAATGAAAATCGGCAAAGAAGGGATGCTGAAATTTTATTCCAACTACACTCTCAACAATGTTGGTTTGCGAAACACCGACATTGACAGTACAAACCTGAAAACAAGTTTTCAGATAAAAGCAAAAAACAGTTTCAACAATTTAAGTTTTCGAACACCCTTAACTAATGGTTGGAAAATCAATGTTGGAGCAACCTACAATTTCAGTAACGACAACATTATCAATAAACTTTTAAACAGCAGTAACCAACAAATTTTCATCCCCAGATTTCCTTACAACTATAAGAACAATACTATAGAGGTGTTATCACATTTTGCAAATGGCAAAATTGTTTTGACAAAATTTTTCCCTCACAATCAGGCGTTACGTTTTGGTGCAGAGCAATTTTATCTCCATGATAAATTCACTTATAGCGACACCACAAAAAACATTGTTGACAATCTCACGGCAGTATTTGCAGAAGGCGATATTTATTTAGCAAAAAATATTGCAGCAAAAATTGGTATGCGATATGAGTATTGTTCTTTATTCAACAAATCAAGCATTGCACCAAGATTAAGTGTTGCTTACAGGTTTAATGATCAAGGGCAAATAAATTTCGCCTACGGCCTTTTCTATCAAAAATCCGATTACAGAATTTTATTTCAAAATCAAATCGCTCCTTTAAGCACTGCAATATTTTTTGAGCAATACAAAAAACTTGATTTCACTCTTGCCACGCATTACATTATTAACTACACAAAGAAAGCAAATAACCGTTTGTTCCGTGTAGAAGCATATTACAAAGTGTATGATAAATTAGTAAAAACATATCCCATTTTAAACAATGACGGTACAGGTTACGCCAGAGGAATTGAATTATTTTTCAGAGATAAAAAAACTTTCAAAGATTTTGACTATTGGATTACCTACACTTTTCTTGATACCAAAAGAGAGTTTCTCAATTATCCCTCTTCCATCAATCCAAACTTTACAACACCCCATACAGTTTCCATTGTTACAAAAAGATTTTTCGAAAAATTAAATACAAGCTTCAATCTAGCGTATTCAGTTGCAACGGGCAGACCATATTATAACATTCGTTACGAGAACACTTCCCACCAACCTAAAATTTTTGATCGAGGCACAACCGACCCTTATCAATCATTAAATCTTAGCATCGCATACCTCACTTCTTTTTTCAAGAAAGGCAAAAACCGCGACTTCACTGTTATTTCTGCCAGCATCAATAATATTCTGGGTTCAAATCCAGTGCTCGGTTACAACTACAGTTACACCGGAAACAACAAAATTCCGATAACACTCCCTGCAACACGAACTTATTTCATAGGTATCTTCATGAGCTTCGGAGTCAACCGAACCAAAGATTTCATCAACGAAAATCTATAATCTATAATCTATAATAAATAAACTAAATTAAAAAAAATGAAAAAATTACTCTTAATTATCGCAACAGTTACATCCGTGCAATTTGCAGCTATCGCACAGGATAGCACTTTTACAAAACAGATGGAAACTAATGTTTCTAAGTTAGACAACGCTAAAGCAGTAGGTGACTATCAGGTATTAGCAAACGATTTTACCCGACTTGCTGATTCTAAAAAAACAGAATGGCTACCGTATTATTACGCCGCATTTTGCAATGCAAAAATCAGTTGGCTCTATCAACAAAACGCTGATAAAATAGAACCATTTGCAAACCTTGCTGAGCAACAAATTAAAAAAACAGAAGCAATGCTAGACATGGCAAAAAATAAAATTGAATTATCCGAAGTGTATTGTGTGTTAAGTATGGTAAATCGTGCAAGGGTTTTTATCAGCCCTATGTCAAACGGGAAAAAGTACGGGCCTATTGCAAAAGAATACATTCAAAAAGCACTACAATTTAATTCCGAAAATCCCAGAGCAAATTATTTGGCAGCATGGGAGAAATATTATACCCCAAAATTGTGGGGAGGTGACAAAGACAAAGCAAAAGTGTTCCTTGATTTGGCAATGAAACAATTGGAAAACAAACCATCAACAACAACATTTCCAAGATGGGGAAAATCAGAATGTGAAGCTATTTTGACATCCTACAACAAGTAAAAAATAAAATTAATTTATCAAAACAAAATCACAATGGAAAATATCAAACAACTCAATCACAAAAGTCCTCCATTAATAATTATGGCAATTGCATTTACGATTCAATTCATTGCTGGACTATCATTTGTAATTTCATTTTCGCCCAAAATCCCACATTTCCCAGCTCCTTGGGAAACTGCTGAAATCATAACGGCATATTTTCGCGGTTATCCTCATGCCGTGCAAATGTGTGCATTTTTTCAATTTATTGCAGCAGTTCCCTTAGGGCTTTATGTGGTAAGTGTTGTAAGCCGACTTCTTTTTCATGGAGTAAAAACAACCGGACCTTACATTGCCCTATTGGGTGGTCTGATTGCAACGGCAAATATTTTTTTATCTTCTCTCATTCTTTGGGTAATGGCTTATCCTGATATAGCACAAGATGCGTCAATCATTCGTGTATTGTATTATCTAACCTATGCAATAGGTGGAGTTGGTTATTCACTACCTCTTGGGATTTTCTTCGCAGGTGTTTCAATAACTGCTTTGTTCACTAAACTTTTACCAAAGTGGTTAGTATATTGGGGCTTAGCATTAGCATTATGTGGACTGCTGAGCTCGTTGAGTTTACTATCAATGAAACTCCTGTTTTTCATTCCACTTACACGATTCATCGGATTTATATGGCTTATCATTGTAGGTTTTAAACTTACCTCAAAACAAATCATCGAATAGAAACACATTCATTTCATTACACTTTTTATTATTCTACTAATTACTGGAAAATTTTAGCAAACTTGATTAAGTAAACACATTATGGCGCATCCTAAATAAGATAAATAATTATGAGCTTATTTACTATTCGACTACACTAAAGAAAAAGAGGTTGTTTTCAATATTGAAAACAACCTCTTTTGATGAATCCTAACTTGATAAAGGTCTAAAAAGAAAGGCACTTGATTTTCGAAGTTTATGAAATAAAATTCAACCTTAATAAAACTATTTATGCAAGCATTATTTTTTTAACTGGGCTTTATCAAATTCCCATTCTAAAATCCGTAACACTACTTTGGGTCAAAGAACAATCTTCAAAAGTTGCAGTCGTTCCTTTACCTACTGGTGATTGAGTACTAAAACCTAACCATAATTCTGCAGGATAGTCATTACGAAATACACGTACTAATTGCCAGTTTTTTTTATCAACTGAATAATAAAACCCAACAGTCTTTGTGTCTGATGAAATCTTCATATAAATACTTGTTTTATCAATTATATCATGATTGTTGTCATCTGATGTCTCATTGGTTCGCACAGTAACGGCACGAGTACGCGAGCGCTCATCCCTTTCAAAGGCAAATTTAAACCAACAATTTTGGTTTAAATAAATGTACATAGTTCCGGCATCGTATTTATCTTTAAAAGCGGGAGTAACTTTAGCCGAAAATGTAAACGGCTTGTAATTCTGCACTTTTGTCAGTAATACAGGTGCTGTATTGTTTGATAATTTCCCGTTAGGATCGTTAAAATTATCACATTTCGCATTGCTTTTAAGTACCAATTTACCATCCTCAACAGTTGCAGTAGCCTTAGCATCATTAAGCGATTTCGTAAACTCAACTCCTGACACTTTCACAGAACACAATTCTCCTTTTTCAATCGAAACATTTTTACAGCTACTAATAATTAATACTAAAACCAATAGCATATTATTGAACCACATTTTTCTCATAATTAATTTCTTTTGTTATTCTTGTTAATTTATAATCTGGGATTTTCCGTACTAAACAGTTTATACTTAAATCCTCTTATTTATTTCACTCCTATTTCTAGCTTTGTAAAAATAGAAGTGAAATGTTTAAATTACTTTTATTTCTTTTTAGGTTTAATAACAAAACCATAACTATATTCTTTGTTCTTCAATTGATATTGCTCGTGTGGTAAAGCACCCCAACTAGTATCTCCACCAACACCTCTTTGGGCTAAATCAACGCAAACTACAACTTCATTTCGTGGTGTAATATCACTAATATGACGGTACTTTTTTGTCAAACCCGGATCAAAATCTTCAGGATAATTCTGTAACACACTCACACTTAAAGCCTGTAACCCTTCTATTTCAATTCCGTTTCCTGAATTATCTGTAAGTGTTAACCAACGAACATCGGTTTTGTATCCGTTTTCCTGAGGACGTGTATAGGGAACATATTGATCTGCCACTTTACTTTGGTAAATTCCTTTGAAAGAAGATGTGTTTCTATCCTGATAGTTTTCCCAAGGTCCTCTTCCATAATAATTAAAATTATCCAGTTCATTTTTTAGAGTAAATATCATTCCAAAACGAGGCATTTCAGGCAATGGATTATTTCCCGCTTTAAATGAGTTTAGCATCGTTAAACTCCCATCTGAATTCATCGTGTATGTAATGGTATAAGTTGACGAAACATCTTTTAGAAAAAGATTTGCTATCACAATTGTTTTGCCTGCCTCTTCTTTAACTTCAATAGAATTCAAACTACTAACTCTTCCTGTAGTTCTCCACACATTACTTATCACCGGCATGTTATTTCCAAAGTCATTATCAGTTGGTGCACGCCAAAAATTAGGAATTGGTAATTCATTAAAATAACGTTCTCCATTAGACTTATAATCTTGAATTAATCCAGTGTTCTTATTTATCGTTACCTCAACACCAGCTGCGTTAAGTACAATAGTATCTTTATTTTCTTTAACAATAGATTTTGTTCCTTTGTCCGCTGCTTTCACAAAATATTTACTCTCACTAAGGGAAAACTGTTCTCGGGCTACTTCAAAATTTTGCGGCAAAACTTCAGTACCTTCAGTGGTGTAAGCATAAATATTCAATAGATATTCAACTCCGTCTTTTGATTCTAATTTTGGTAATCCAAGTTGAATGTTTTTCTTCGATAGTGGTTTTAGATCTATAGCTACAGTTCCTGTTTTGACAATCGATCCGTTTTCTAAAACTTCATATCTAAAAAGATACTTATCAAGATTTGTGTAACCAAATCCATTTTCTACCTGGATAATTCCTTTATTCAAATCAATAGCTTTAAAGAGAATGTCCTGATAAACTTTTTTTACTTCAAAAGCACCTGGATGAGGCGTACGATCTGGCCAAACTAATCCATCACTGCAACCATTTTCATCATTTGTATAATTTTGACTTCCCATATCGCCACCAAAGGCCCAATATTTTCGCCCCACTTCATCTGTCATTTCAAAACCTTGATCAACCCAATCCCAGATAAATCCTCCTTGCATATTACTACTGCCATGTATAATATCCCAATATTCTTGAAAATTACCATTTCCATTTCCCATAGAGTGCGCGTATTCACACATAATAAAGGGGCGTTTTACATCCTTTCGACTGGCATATTCTTTCATGTAATCTATACTTGGATACATCGGACAAACTACATCTGTATTCTCCTGCTCACCAGCTTGCTCAAATTGAACCAATCGGGTTTTATCTCTATTTTTTACCCATTTATAAGCCTCATGAAAAACAGGTCCGTTTCCACATTCATTCCCTAAAGACCAAAGAATAACCGAAGGCTGATTTTTATCCCGTTCCACTAAGCTGTAAATACGATCCAGATGGGCTGCTTTCCACTCCGGGAGATAAGCAGGATGTTTTGTCTTATCAAAAGAACCTTGTAATTCAGCTCCCATCGCGTGCGATTCAATATTAGCCTCATCGACTAAAAACAAACCATATTTATTACATAATTTTACCCATAATAAGTTATTTGGATAATGACTACAGCGTACTGCATTAATGTTCAATTGTTTCATTAACCTGATATCCTTCATCATGGTTTCTTTATCCTGATAATGTCCCGTCTTAGAATTATGTTCGTGAATGTTTACTCCATGAACCATAATTCGAATGCCATTTACCAATAACTGACCATTTTTTAATTCTACTTTTCTAAACCCGATTTGTGTAGAAACGGTTTCAATAAACTTTCCGTTTTCATCCTTTAATGTCAATAGTAAAGTATATAAATTTGGCTTTTCATTACTCCATAATTTAGGTGCAGTAACATTTTGGGTAACTGTTCCTGATTCAATTGAATTAGCTCCTAAATTTATTTTTATGGTTTTTCTAAAGACTTCCTTTCCTGTTGCATCAACTAATTTAGCTTCAACTGACTGATTGTTTTTAGCCACATTATTCATATTCTTTAACTTAACATCCACTGACAAACTTCCGTTTTTATAAGATGCATCAAGATCAGGACGTGCAAAGAAATCTGCTATACGAGTATTAGAGGTGCTATAAAGGTAGACATCGCGATCAATCCCGGACAAACGCCAAAAATCCTGATCTTCTAAATACGAACCATCGCTCCAACGATACACCTCAACAGCTACCTGATTTTTACCCGCTTTTACGTATTTTGTAATATCAAACTCAGTTGGACTTTTAGTATTCTCGCTATAGCCAACTTTTTCTCCATTTACCCAAATATACATCGCCGAAGTTCCTGCTTCAAAGTGAAGATAAACACGTCGTTCGTTCCAATTTTCCGGCAATTCGAAAGTACGTCGGTAAGACCCCACAGGATTATCTGTATGAGCAATAAAAGGCGGATTTTTGACAAATGGATAGATGATATTGGTGTAAATAGGAATTCCATACCCCATTAATTCCCAGTTGGAAGGAACCGTAATTTCTTTCCAGTTGGTGGTATTAAAGTCGGTTTTAAAGAAATCTTTTGGTCTTTGATCCGGTGTAGGCGACCAATTAAATTTCCATTTCCCATCTAAAGTTAAAAACCAGGGAGAGCGAGTATAGTCATCTGCAATAGCAGAAGCTTCATCGGCATACGGCAAGAATGCTGCTCGGGCAGGTTCTCGATTTATTTGAAATATAGCCGGGTTTTCCCAATCATTACTTGTTGGTGTTTGCGCATTGACAACTAATGACGAAACCACGGCAATAAAGGCTAAAAATTTATTTTTTTTCATATAAAATCTATTCTAATAAATTATAAGTGATGACAAATGATTGCTAACCATCAATCATTTGTCAAACACTTACAAAAACTAACTAATTAAACAAAAATCACTTACCAAGGTGCATTTTGGGTCATATTGGGGTTATTATTCAATTCGCTTTGTGGAATTGGATAATACGAGAATTTAGGTGTAAAAAGCTGGTATCCGCCTACCTGACTTGTTTTGATTACTGTTTCTAAAGTTCCCCATCTTCTTAAATCGAAGAAGTGTAGCCCTTCGCGAGCAAATTCAACATTTCTTTGGTGCATAATTTCGGCCATCATTTGATCTTGAGTCCAGCCTGTCATCGAGATATCAGGCAATTTTGCTCGATCTCTAATTCTTTTCACCAGTGGTATAGCCTCAGGAACTTTTCCTTGCATTGTTTTGGCTTCTGCAAGCATTAAAAGAACATCTGCATAACGCATTGCATATTCATTCAATTCAGATTTCCAATCCCCTTCATCATTATTCCACCAATTTTGATTTTTTCTAATCCAAATAGCATTTGCTCCAAACTTCGATGCAAAATCTGAATTATAATAAATACAACCAGGATAATTCCAGGCTAAAGTTGCCAGAGCTCTTGGGTCAAATTCACCACTTACGGTCTTCTCCTGCGTCATTGCATTTAACAATACCGTGGTAGGTAATAATTCATTCCATCCACCTACTTCACCAGGGGCACATTCCTGTGCCATAGTTGTTGCTCTGGTTCTTTCTGCTGGTGTTCCTCCCCAAATAGTAGAACCTCCTACTTTGCTAAACTGAATTTCAAAAACAGATTCCTTGCTATTTTCATGTTTACCATCAAATAATTCAGAATAATTATCAAGTAGTCCATACCCATTTGTACCTTCATTACTTACTAATTTACTAAATTGCTCTTCGGCTTTTGCCCAATCTTTCATGTACAAATAGGTTTTACCCAAAAAGGCAATTGCCGCATTTTTTGTCACTCTCCCTTTAAGGGTTGCAGGATAATTTTCTGGCAAAGCACTATTGGCTGCAAATTGAAAGTCAGCTATTACTTGATTCCAAACTTCGGCTTCAGTAGATTTTGACTTAAAATAATCTGATTGAGTTTGTACCAGATCTGTTGTTATAGGCACACTTCCGTACTCATTAACCAAATTGAAATAATTCAAACCTCTTAGAAACGTAGCTTCTGCCACTAATTGCTCTCTTTTAACTTCAGTAATGTTTTTAATTTGTGGTGCATAAGTAATTACTTGATTGGCACGGAAAATCCCAATATAAAGGGCTTTAAATATATCTCCCGTAAGATTCGTACCGGCATCATTTTTATACATAGAAACTGCATAACGATCCTGCACATCATTTCTTGCAACAAAATTTTCTGTTCTGTTCTCTTTAAGTTGCATGGCTTGTATTTCCCAATAACCTGCATTATTATTGTCTACAAGGGTATTGTAAACTGTTGCTAATCCAGATTCAAGATCTTCAGGAGTTTTCCAAAAAGATGTCGTTGTTAATTGACTTGGGTTTTCTAAGTCAAGATTAGTATCACATGAACTTAGCATTGCAAGTCCCGTCACTAAATATAATAGGATAGATTTCTTTTTCATTTTTATCGATTTAAAAGTTAATTTGCAGACCAAAAAGTATAGTCTTGCTTAATGGATATGATTTATAATCAATTCCTCTTCCTCCCAATGCGTCTGCAGATACATCTGGGTTATAACCTGTATATTTAGTAAAAGTATAAAGGTTATCTCCTGCAAAGTAAATTCTACATCTATCGATAGATACTTGTTTTGTTATGCTATTTGGTATTGTATATCCAACCTGAACAGTTTTGATTCTAAGATAAGACCCGTCTTCAAGAAAGCGATCAGAATAATCTGCTCCATTATTGTTTTTGTCATCAATATCTAATCTTGGGAAATTTGAATTTGGATTAAAAGTATAAGAATCTAATGTGGCGCTAGAATAGTTAATATTAGCTCTTACTGTTTCAAGATCTGTTCTATTCCCATTATAAAGTTTGTTTCCATGAGTTCCTTGTAGAGCAAGAGTAAAGTCAATTCCTTTCCAATCTCCCTGCAATCTCATTCCATACTCAAACTTAGGAAAAGCGCTTCCTTTGTATTGTCTATCCTCTCCGTTAATTTCACCATCACCATTATAATCTACATATCTAACATCTCCAACTTGTGCATTTGGCTGAATAGGTTTTCCATCTTTTTTGTAAGCATCAATTTCTGCCTGAGATCTAAATAATCCATCACTATCCACTAGAAAAAAGGAATAAATTGGATACCCGACCTTACTATATGTTACCGGAGCACCGTGAAAAGAACCTTTACCACCTTCGATTACCTGACTTCCTGTGCTAAGCTCATCTACATTATTTTTAATACTTGAGAAATTACCTGTTATATTGAAGTTGAAATCTCCAATTTTATCATTGTACGTTAAACTCATTTCATATCCTTTATTCGATACGTTTCCAGCATTCGTATAAGGGTTATCACTTGATCCAACAGATAGTGGAATTGGAACTCTTAAAAGCAAATCTGATGTTTGTTTTTTGAAATAGTCAAATGTATATTGCACCTTTCCGTTCCATAAATCCAGATCTAAACCAAAATCTGATGTTGCTGTTGATTCCCATTTTAACCCAACTGCCGGATAATTTGTCTGAATATTACCACTCCATAATGTATTTGGCTCTCCTGCGCCATAACTGATTCCTGAAGTAATTAATCCTAAGTATTGATAATCTCCAATTTCCTGATTTCCTAACACACCATAACTTGCACGTAATTTCAAGTCAGTTATTGGCGTTTTTAGATTAGTGAAAAACGTCTCTTTACCGATGCTCCACGCTCCTGAAACAGAAGGGAAATTACCCCACTTGTTGTGTTCACTAAATCGAGATGATCCGTCACGTCTGATGGTAGCTGACAAAGTATATTTACTATCATAAGAGTATATTACACGCCCTAAATAAGAAACCAAATTGTTTTCTGTATTAAAACCACTTGCTGCCGGTTGAACTGCTCCTGAAAGTGTATGGATACCATCAGGTATTCCGCTAACAGAACTCGTTACCGATTTGAAAGTATTATTATATACCGTATATCCCGCCAAAGCATTTACATAATGTTTTCCAAAAGTTTTTGTATAATTCAATGTGTTTTCTACCTGAGTGTACAGATTAAATTGATCCAAATGAGTTAAATCGTTATCTAAGTTTTTAAAGAAGCCACCTACCTCATAACGTGGTGTATAATTATCTCTTACGTAATCTGATACAGTTGCTCCAATACTTAACTTGTATTTTAAACCATCAAAAAAGTTAGCTTCAAGATACGTGTTTATTAAGGCTTGATACGTATCACTTGTTACGTCAAGAAGATTCAATGCAGCTATTGGGTTAAAGATATCCGTTACAGGACCAGAAGCTCCACCATATCCTCCAACAGCATCTTGGTTATAAACTGCAAAACCAGGAATCATTGTAATAGCAGATCCAACAACATTACTTCCTTGTCCAGGTACACCTGGTAATTCTTTTCTTTTTTCTTTGGTTAACAAAATTGTTTCTCCAATTTTAAAGATCCCTTTTTTATAATCAGATTTTACTCTCATGTTAAA
Organism: Flavobacterium sp. JAS; assembly: GCF_020991455.1. Lineage (GTDB taxonomy): Bacteria > Bacteroidota > Bacteroidia > Flavobacteriales > Flavobacteriaceae > Flavobacterium. The sequence continues at coordinate 230,170 of NZ_JAJMOX010000002.1, read as the reverse complement.
ACGGTCGTAATTTGTTTCTTTTACGACACCATCTTGATTAAAGTAATTTAAAGACATACTATATTTTAAATTATCTGATCCTCCAGAAAATCCTAAAGAGTAATTTTGAATAGGTGCAGCTCTGTAGATTGCATCTTGATAATTTACTCCTGCTCCACCAACTTCAGGATTAAGAGAAATAGGTAACGGGGCTTTTCCAGCTGCTGCATATGCTGCATTACTTACTTTTGACCACTCTTCCTGATTCAATAAATTTAATTGTTTTGCTACAGTAGCATAACCTCCAAATACATCCAAAGAAACCTTGATATCTCCTTTTTTCCCGCTCTTAGTTGTAATAATAACAACCCCATTTGCAGCTCTTGAACCATAAATTGCGGCAGCAGCAGCATCTTTTAAAACTTCAATTGATTCAATATCATTTGGACTTAAGCTGTTCATTGACGCCACTTGAATATCATCTACCAAAATCAATGGCGTATTATTGTTTAATGAACCCGCTCCCCTTATTTGAATTCTGGTACCAGCACCTGGACTTCCTCCAGCTGATTCTACAGAAACTCCGGCAACCTTACCCTGAATAGCACTACCCAGGTTAGTATTACTCTGAGCATCTAGTTGTTTTGCTTTTAAACTGCTTATAGCACCGGTAGTACTGCTTTTTTTCACAGTACCATACCCGATTATAACAACTTCATTTAATGCATTACTTTCTTCATTTAATGAAACATCTATAACAGCTCTGCCATTTATTGCTTCCTCAATGGTCGTATAGCCAATGTATGAGAAAACTAATTTTTCTTTTGGATTGGTTACATTTAATTTATAAGTCCCATCAAAATCGGTTATAGTTGCGTTCGCAGTTCCTTTCACTGTCACTGTAACACCAGGGATTTTTTGTGCTGTTTTACTGTCTCGAAGTGTTCCTGTAATTACATTTTGTGCTTGCATACTTGCACATGCAATCAAGGTAAAAATCGACAAAGCGAGCTTAGATTTAATGAAAGACCTTAAGTTTTTCATTCGATTTACATTCTTTTTTTTCATAAATTCATAGTTTAAAAATTGGTTTGGTTAATAGTTATTATATCATTCTCTGTATAAAGAAAAAAAACAGTGGTCCTTTTGATGATGAATTACATTGAGGGTTTTAATTCATCTAAATTGCACTTTATTTTATTTCATTTATCAAGTGAATTACGGGTAATCATTTAAAGGAAGTTTGCACAATTAATGATTCTCATCATTATCTCTTTTTAGTACTATTTCCATGTTATAAAAAACGTTTATACTTCATTGTGAAATAAATTACACTTATAAGACACTCTTTTCTATTGCTTTTCTAAAAGTGTTTTTTCAATTGTATCCGTTGTATTTATAAGTGCAAAGTAATGTTGAGTCAAAAGCATTTAAGGGGGGTAAATTCAAGAAAAAAGGAGGTTAAATTCGTGATTATTCTTTTTTAAGCAAAAAAAATCAAGACTACAGAAAAATACTTCGATTTTTTTACATTACTAATAATTATCAAATAAACAATTCAAACACTTTATTTCCATTAAAAACATATAAACCGCACAAATTCATTTAACAAAAACCAAAAGTAGACTTGGAATTTAACAACAGACTCAATTCATACAGCGAAACCTTCCTAAGGAGGAATGATCCAAAAAAAACAATAGAAATAATTGCTGGAATTAAATTGAAGACTCTGTATTTGAATGTAATAAATACTCGCTTAAATAGGGGCAGTATTGCATCAGTGATTATATAGACATAATTCCTAAAATGACGATAAATACGCATGAAAGCAGAATACACGAAAAGTTATTTGACAATATTGGTATCAGCATTAAAAGAATTCTTGTATTTTTTAATGTATTCAGAAGGTGTCATTCCAAAAAGCTTTACAAATTGCTGCCTGAAATACTTAGGATCTTCAAAACCAACTTCGGCACTTGCCTGAGTAATATTAATATCTTTTGTTAGCATCAACATCGCTGCTCTTCTAAGGCGAACAGAACGAATAAAGGAGTTTAAGGTTTGTCCGGAAATGATTTTGATTTTAGTATACAACATACTGTGGCTCATTCCCATTTCGAGTGCAAAATTTTTGATTTTAAAATCTCTTTTATGAATATTTGACTCCACAATATCAATGCATTTCTTTAACATTTCCTGATATTCAACCGGAACTTTCTGATTGTTTTCTTTAAGTGTTATACTGTCTAGAAAGTATTTACGCAGATTACTTCTATTCTTTAATAAAGATTCTACGCGCGCCACAAGCATATCGTCGTCAAATGGTTTGGTAATATAATCATCAGCTCCATCGCTTATTCCCTGAAGATGTGTTTCGGGATTTTTTGATGCCGTTAATAAAATAACCGGAATATGAGACAATGCATTATTTTCTTTTATTTTTCTACACAACTCCAAACCATCTAATTCCTCCATCGCAATATCACTGATTACTAGATCCGGCATGTGTATTTTAGTCAATTTTAGACCTTCTTCTCCATTTTCTGCGCTATAAACGATATAGACATCAGAAAACAATTTGATCAAATAGTTTCTTATTTCAGCATTATCATCAATAATTAAAACGGTACGCTTATCCGTAAGCATTATTTTCTGAAAATCATTTTCTGAAACAGTAGCTGAAAACGAATTATTATCCTCATCCATTTCATCAGCAAGTAGCTCATTAAGTAATTGACTTCTTTTAGGAGCGGTATTGGTAATTTCAGCATCTTCAAAATGATTTCCTCCTTTTAAGAATGTCAATTTAAATACACTTCCTTTTCCAATTTCACTAGTACAACTTACAGTTCCTTTATGTTTTTCAACAAAATACTTTACAATGTAAAGTCCAATTCCAAAACCAGTTCCGACAGATACTTTGGAATTTATTTGCTTGAATTTTTCGAATATAACCTCCATGTTTTTTTCTTCGATTCCCTTACCATTATCAGCAATTTCAAGGACAACTTCAGAATCATTTTCGGTAAGTTTTAGCTTAATTTCGCCTCCTTTTGAAGTATACTTAAAAGCATTAGACATTAAATTAAATAAGGAAATTTCAATTTTCTCATAATCTCCAATGATTTCAATGGTATAATCGGGCACACTAAAATCGTACTTGATGTTCTTATCTTTTGCTTGAGTTACAAAACATTGATACACCTCATTACAAAGACTATTTACATTAATAGTTGACAATCTAAGGGAATCCGCGCCATTTTCGGCTTTACGAAAAAGCAATAACTGATCTACCAAACTCAGAAGTCTTCGTGCATTTCTATGTGCAATCGCTAAATCGCTCCCTGAAGAGCCATTTTGGACACTTTCTTTTTGAACTGCTTTTTTTAGCGGATTTATAATAAGGGAAAGCGGTGTACGGAACTCATGCGAGATATAAGTAAACATTGAAGATTGCTTCTCAGCAATTTCCTTTTCTTTCTTACCTTCTAATTCAGCAATTTTTACTTTATACTTTAGTTCTTCCTTGTTTTTATTATACCTTATATAAGCAAAAACAACTCCGATACCTGCTAACAAATACAAAGTGTAGGCCCACCAAGTTCTGTACCAAGGTGGAAGAACCACAACAGTAATAAGAGTTTCTTCTTTATTCCAGCCGCCTTTAAAATTGGTAGTTTTTACTTTAAAAATGTATTTTCCTTCCGGCAATCTCGAATAATTTGCTTTTCGTACCTGCCCAACATAATTCCATCGATTGTCCCAACCATCCAGATAGTAAGCATATTTAATTTTATCGGCATTATTATAATCCAATGCCACAAATTCTATTGACAAAGTGGTTTGATCGTAAGGCAGTTTTATCTTTTTAATTTTACCTGAATCCCATTCTGTAATCAATTCATTTTTACTTTCTTCAATAGGTTGATTGTTTAGGTAAAGATTCGTCAGCAATAGATTATTCTTGTGATCAGAATCTTTAATTGCTTCAGGAAAAAAAATATTAAATCCGTTTATTCCTCCAAAGAGAAATTCTCCAGTGGATAATTTCAATCCCGCATTAAAACTAAACTGATTGCTTTGTAGCCCATCGTTTACAGAATAATTCCTGAATATTTTTCTTTTACTATCAAATTTGCAAATACCATTGTAAGTACTCATCCATAAATTCCCCTCTTTATCTTCGAGCAATCTTAAAATCGTATTCGAAGGCAAACCATCATCAGTAGTGAGTCTCTTATAGGTGTTTGTTTTTCGATCAAACAATAATAATCCCCCTTCTTGAGTGCCTACCCACAGGTTTTTATTTTTATCCTCAAGTACACACCTAATAGGCCTTCCAATACTCATCTTATGATATCTTCTAGTGTCTTTTTCTATCACAAACAATGAGGTATAATTGCCTCCCCAAAGTTTACCATCACTGGTCTGTGTAAGACATTGCAAATTATCAATTCCTTTATTAAAGAGCACAAAAGCATTAGTAGCTCTATCAAAAAGATACAAGAATCCCTCGTTAGTAGCACTCGCCCATATATCTCCTTGAGAATCCTTATAAACAAACCATATATTTTTCTCTATTTGCTTTGTAAGCGGATTAAAACATGAAAAATGTTTTATTGTGTTGTTTGCCGGATTAATGCGATCTACACCACCAGCCCAGGTTGATAACCAAATTTCATTATTAGTATCTCTAATTATACTTGTAATAAAATTATTAGAAATTTTATTTGCTGTGTTAGCAGTACTACTATAGATTGTATACTTATTATTTTTTCTGTCCCAATACTTCAGTCCTGCGCCATCAGTACCAACCCATATATTTTTCTTTTCATCTTCACAAAATGACAAAATAAAATTTTCTGCAGGATCATTACCCTTGGCCTTGTATTTAATATGCTTAAAGTAATTAAGATTGCCGCCAATCATACTGATTCCTCCACGCAAAGTACCAATCCATTTGTTTCCGGCTGCATCTTGATACAAACTCATGATTGAATTACTTTTTAGCAGCTCATTATCTCTTGTAGAATTATAGGCAATGGCTTTTTTACTTTTTCCAACAACTTTATAAATACCACAACCATCTGTAGTTAACCACAGCTCCTTTTTTTGATCTATAAAAATATGAGTAACGGTACATTTGTCTAAAAAATAATTATCTGAAAGCAAACCAGATTTAGTATCAAACAAATAAAAACCTTCATCTGTTCCCATCCAAAGATCACCATCTAAAGAAAGCTTCATACATTTAACCTCTATCGATAAAGGAAACACAACCTTTAATCTTTTTGAATCATAACTGTATTTACAAATCCCAACATTTCTTACATATACCCAGCAAAACCCTTTTGCAACGGCATCTTCAAGAACTGCTGCATCATAATTATACTTAATCACATTATTATTCAACCCTGCCAGAGGTATACTTTTGCCTGTAAAGAATCCATTTTCGAAAACAATCAAACCTAAGTTTTGCGAAGCAACCAATACTCGATCATTAGAAACAGCTTGTATCTGACGAATAATATCTCTTAATACTTTTGGCTTATTATTAGATAAAACATACTCAACCGGATGAAACGTGGCATTGGTCTTATCATAAATGCAAACTCCGTTTGCCCCTCCAACCCAAATATTTTTTTTTGAATCTCCTTCGATATTAGAAATCGTATTAAACAACAATGATTTTTTATCATTAGGTCTATTTCGATACACTTTAAAATCATATCCATCATATCTATTTAGTCCATCATAGGTACCAAACCACATATAACCGTCGCTATCCTGAAATACTGAGTTTACAGAATTATTAGATAACCCATTGGACATATTAAGAAATTTAATTGGATAATCTTGCGAATAACCAATGGCAGGAAAACCAAATACCAATATAAAATAGAGAATAAAATACTTCAAAATAAAATTCGTTTTAGTTTTTAGAAGAAATCACAATTATAAGCTAATTTTATAAATATTTAGCTTATAATTTCACAAAAAAAAGCTTATTTATTATTTTAGGTTCTTTTGCAATATATGAACAACCTCGATACCGCTTAGAGTTCTCTTTGCAGATTCAAAATTTTTAAAACCTAAACCATTTAAAATCCTCCACCTTATAAAACGATGATCTTATTCTGCTATGTTATTAAGATATTATGGTGAAATACCTCTAAATTACATTTCAAATGAATAAATCATATGTTAGAATCAAAAGAATTATCTCTTAATTGTGAGATAGTTTTTTAGATCTAATTTGTCTGTTCTCGACACTCATTTCTATTGAAAACAACTTGAACGGAGCAAAATCGTCATTAAACACTAATACACTTTCAGTAATAATATTAAGGTAATTTAATACTAAAACTTGCGTATTTTTATCTAAGTTTTTAGATACGTACCTCATACTTTTGGGGAAAAAATGTTCATTTTTACAAGTATAAACTAAATCAGTATGATTAATGTTAAAACAAGTTACGGATTATTAAATAAAAAATATATCCTATTATTATCTGTCCTGATTTGCAATTTGCAATTAGTATATAGCCAAGATATCGTGTCTTCAACGTTAGATAAAAATGAAATAAAAAACTTATCTAATCTTTGTAAAGTATGGGGATTTCTTAAATACTATCATCCTAATGTCGCTAAAGGAAATTTTAATTGGGATGAACAATTACTGACTATTATTCTTAAAATTGAAAAAGCAACAAGTAACGAAGCTATATCTAAAATCTACATAGACTGGATTGACTCTCTGGGAGAAATCAAAACATGTCGTTCCTGCAAAGATGTTAAGTCTAAAGAATATTTTGATAAAAATTTCAATCTTTCCTGGACACAAAATACTGAAGTATTTTCTAATGAACTTTCAAAAAAATTAAAACAAATAGAAGACAATAGATTTCAAGGGAAAAATCATTATGTCTCTACCGGAAAAGCTGATAATGTAGAAATAATCAATGAACCAAAATATGAAAATTTTGAGTTTCCAGATGAAAATCATCGATTGTTAAGTTTGTTTAGATATTGGAATGTTGTTGAATATTTTTATCCCTATAAATATAAAACTGATAAAAATTGGGATGAAGTTCTAAGTGAGATGATCCCAAAGTTTAAGAATGCCAAAAATACGACTGAATATCATTTAGCAATGCTGGAAACGACTGTCAAGCTTGACGACTCTCATGCAACTTTTTACACAGATCCTATTTCTGATTTTTTTGGAAGAAAATATAGTCCGGCATTTTTCAATATGGTGGAAAATAAATTAGTAATTACTAGCTTTTTTAAAGATTCATTAGCAAAACAAAATGATTTAAAAATTGGAGATGTTATAGAAAAAGCAGAAGGAATAGATGTGAAAAAAATAATTACAGCTAATCAAATGTATATTAGAGGATCTAATAATAAGGTGAAGGATTCTCACAGTGGCTTTTTTGTAACGACTGGAGTAACAGATTCTATAAAATTAACTATTAAACGTGGGGATAACGAGATTATTAAAAACTTTGGACGCTATGAGATAAAAGTTTTAAGAGGTGAATTCCCTAAAAATAAGGAAAAATATAAAATTTTAGATAATAATATCGCATATGTTGATATGAGTTATTTGGAAATGAAGGACGTTGATAAAATGATGTTAGATCTTAAATCAACAAAAGCAATTATTATTGATTATAGAGAATATATGAAGTTTACCCCCTTTATGATAGCAAGAAGATTGATTCAAACTAAAAAAGAGTACGCAAAAATTATAAAACCAGATCTTTCTTATCCTGGAAGGTTTATTTGGGAACCAACCGAGACAATTCCGCCTAAAAAAAATCACTATTATGCTGGTAAAGTTGTTGTTTTAGTTAATGAAAGTACTCAAAGTGCATCAGAATATGCAACTATGTTATTACAGACAGGTGATAATGTAACGACAATAGGCTGTCAGACTTCCGGAGCGGATGGTAATGTTTCCTATAATGAATTTTTGGGCTATAAATCATTGATCACCGGATTAGGTGTGTTTTATCCAGACGGAGGTGAAACTCAAAGAGTGGGAATAAAAGTTGACGTTGTTGTTCATCCCACTATTAAAGGCATTCAGGAAGGAAGAGATGAAATTCTTGAAAAAGCGTTAGAGTTTGTAAAAAAGTAAAAATTAATTAATATTAATCCTTAAATATAATAACAATGAAGTTAAACAACAGGAATTCTCTTTGGCTAATTTGATCAAAAAATCAACAGTAAACGTTTAATAAATCCCGGATAATTTGTCTTTAATTGTTCCTTGACACTAATTATTTTTTCTATAATTAAGCCTATTTTTTCATAAATATCATTTGCTTTTATTACATAATCAAAAGCGCCAAACCTTAAAGCGTCAACTGTAGTTTTAGTGTTTTCTCCTCCAGAGATTATAATCACATATATATCAGGATTATATTGCTTGATTTTTTTAAGCACTTCAAATCCATTAATATCCTCTAGGTTATGATACAGAAAAATGATATCCGGATTTTGATGTAAATTATCAATACAATCTCTAGTATTTGTATAATAGGTAATATCCGTAAAGTTCATATTCATCAGGTATTGTTTGTATACATTAGCACAAAAAATATCCTCATCTACTATGAAAAATTTAAATTGAGGTTGATTATCCATATTATCCTATTTATATCTGATAACAGGTAATCCATAGTCGAGCCAAAAAAACAAACACCTATAAACAAACAACTTACACCTTTACAAATAAGTGTGATTTTCCAAAAAGTAGAAAGTTTTCCATTTTTTGGAAAATTAATCTAAAATTTCTTCTTGCAACTGCTCAACAACTATAAGCAAGGTTTGTTTTATTTGAAAAAATAAATGGGTGATCTTTTCCTTAACAGGTGCTTCTTTTGTGATTTTCTCCAGAATATTAATTTCATCTTTAATACCTACTATTCCCATGCTTTCGATACTCGGCTTGATCTTATGAATAAGTTGATTCACCAATAAAAAATTATCTGAACGCATCGCTGCTTCGGCCTTTGGAAGTATTTCCTGTATCTGATCGATAAAAATTAGAATCATTTTTGATACAAATTCTGAATTGCCTCTACTAATTTTTTGCAAGATCTCTAAATCGTAGAGTTTCTCATTGCTCTGAAGAACAGGCTTATCTATATTATTAAATTCTTTATTGGTAAATCTTGAAATGGTTTCTACCAAATCAAATTCTTCAAAAGGTTTGGTAATATAATCATCCATACCGGCATTTTTACATTTTTCTACTTCACTTTTAAAGGCATTGGCAGTAAGGGCAATTATTGGCGTTTGTAGTTGCAACTCTTCCCGTATTTTTATAGTGGCTTCAATACCGCCCATTTCAGGCATTTGAACATCCATCAGGATAATATCAAATTTCTTGTTTTTTAAAATTTCAATCGCTTCTAAACCGTTTGTAGCTTCAGTTACCTGACAATTAAAATAATTCAGAGAATTAATAGCAACCATCCTGTTGATAATATTATCTTCTACTAATAAAACAGTAATTCCTGAGATATCAACATTAATCTCATCTTGAACTTTTTTAACATTATTGATATCTCCTTTTTCAAAGTTTAATATAAAACTAACTGTGGTCCCCACGCCTTTCTCGCTCTGAACCTTAATCTCACCTTTCATCAATTGAATCAATTCCCGAGTAATGGCCATTCCTAAGCCTGTGCCTCCAAATTTTCTGGTTATGGCTTTATCCTCTTGAGAAAATTTATTAAAGATAATATCTGCAAAACCTTGCTCCATTCCAATTCCGGTATCCAGTACAGAAATTTGCAGTCTCTGAAAGGTTTTGGTATCTTTTACAATTTCACATTTCAAATATATTTTTCCTTTATTTGTAAACTTCAAAGAATTACCAACCAGATTAAATAAAACTTGCTCTAATCTTAAAAAATCTCCTTTTAAAACAGCATTAATATCTTGTGAGATCTGCGAGATAAGCTTTAGGCCTTTTTTCTTGGCAAGGGGCTCAAGAACTGCAACTACATTATTAATTACGTCTTTAAAAATAAAATCTTCTTCTTCAAGAGACATCTCCCCAGCCTCAATTTTAGATATATCCAGTATATTATTAATGATCGATAGTAAATGTTTTGAAGCTACGGTACTATTCTCTACATACTTTTTTTGCAAATCAGTAAGTTGCTGTCTTTCCAATTCGCGCAAGAAACCAATTATACCATTAAGTGGCGTACGTATTTCATGACTCATATTGGCTAAAAAAATCTCTTTAGCTTTTGAGGCTTGCTGAGCCTTAATTTTCTCATTCTCCAGTTCTTCCTCCATCTGTTTCTGCTCGGTAATATCAAGATGAATCCCAATAGAACCAACCAGATTCCCTTTATCATCATAATTGGGTGCTCCTCCAATAGCCCACCATCTTAACTCCCCTCTTTTATTTTTAACAGGCATTTGATACACATCAGAAATTCCCTGCTCACGCAATTTATTCTTAGCTTTTAACTTTTCGATATTTTTTCCAAGTACAAAGGTCTTGGAAGGATTCGAGCCAATGAGTTCATCAATTTCAAATCCTGAGATATTGGCAAAACTTTGATTTGCGTATCGAATTATTTCATTCTTATCCACTTCGATAAGTCCTAAATTCATGTTGGCAATAATATTTCGATATTTTTCTTCCTGAAACCTTAGTTTAGTTTCAACTTTTTTTCGCTCTGAAATATCCTGAATAAAGGAGCAAAAAAATACTTCCCCATTTTGTTCTATGGGTATAATTGAAATTTCCACAGGAAATTCATGTCCCATATTATTAACTGCCGGGAGCTCTATTTGCTTGTTTAAAACAGGCCCTCTACCCCTGCCCGTCTCTGTATAATATTCAAGCCCTTCCCGATGTCCTTTTTGATGTCGTTTAGGAATTATAGTTTCATTTAATGTTTTACCCAAAACCTCTTCCTTTCTCCAGCCAAAAATAATTTCGGCCTGTTTATTCCAAAAAGTTATTTTTCCGGTAATATCAATGGTGATAATAGCATTAAATGAAGAATTCATTATAATACGATTACGCTCTTCACTTTGTTTTAATAGATTTTTACTTTTAATTCTTTGTGTCACATCCGTAGATTTCCAAAGATGTCCAATACATTGATTTTCAACAAAAATAGGAATATAATCTCTTTCAAAAAAACGATTATCTACCGTTTCAAGTACTTCACCAATTACAATTTCTTTTTTTAATAAAACTTCATTTATCCTTTTTTTATAAGTAGAACTGTCTTTAAACAATGCTTTAGCCTCATTTATATATTCATTTGTTTTTTTACCAATCATTTCATCTGGAGAAGCATTGATATTGCGTATATCGCATAAATACTGATTAACAAATAAAATAGTATCGTTATTGTCTACAACTAAAATTCCTGATTGTAAATTCCCTAATAATGTCTTTAAGAATTGGACGGTTTCAAATAATTTTTTTTCAGTTTCTTTTCTTTTGGTAATTTGTTCCCCTACATATTTTGAGATAAAAAGAAGATCATTTTTTTCCTCTTCGTTTATTGATCCATAACCATGATCTAACTCTGTAAGACTTTCATAGAGATTTAAAATAGACTGTTGTTTTAATTCATATTCTTTTTTTAAATTCTCATTAACCTCGTTGTATTCTTTTTCACTCTCTTTAAATGAATGATCCATTAAATCCTTGTCTCTCTCAAAGGATAAATAAGAGTCATTAACCGTTTTTATAAACAATTGAAATGAAGGATCATCCTGAAGACTCAGAGGTATATTTTTAGTAATTTGTCTTTGCAAAAGTTTATGAATATCCATAACTAATCGATTTCATTAATACAGGTAATAGTCATTGTTTGGTTGTGAAGGATACAATCGCCAAATGGTTTGAGGGGTGAGATCTCTCCATAGGAGTAAAAACCAGAAAGAATTGTTTTGTCACCAAAAATATAAGAAACAGCTTCCACTTCCTCGTCTATTCTGGTTCCCAGGATTAATTTTCGTCCAACACAACTAATTAAAAGAGCCAGTTTTGGATTAAAACTATTTACCTCTAAACAAGAGGATGCTGCTCCGCTTGCGGCATCTATTAATCTGTCAAAATTGGCTTTCATAAAACGCACCTTACTGCCTTTTGGCACATCACCTGCAAAGGTCATGGTTTGATTCGTTTCATCTATTGATAAAATGGTTCTTACAATTGGCTCGTCAACTCCGTCAATCTTAATTGACAAGGGAAAAAGTAATGCAGAGCCCGGCAATTCTTCAGCATATTTTCCTAAATAAATTTTATAGAGATCCAATACATTCTTTCCATCAATTTCGTATAAAACATTGCTTTCAGATTTGGTCACTATTCGCTCTAATCCAAAACTTTCCCACCCTCCTAAAGATCCATGAGATACAAGTAATTTTTCGCCATAAAAACCAATACCTATAATTTTACCCTGTATTGGAGCTGTATTCAATCCTACAACAGTTTTTTCAAATCGTGAGCCGTCACCAGCGAGCCCTCCCACAATTAATACCTCTTCTTTTTTAACCGCATTCATTCCATTGACTAACTCACTTCCGTTTACTTTGCCACCATCTGAGAGTATTAGAACCAATTTTAAATTCTCCTGATCAAATTTACCAATTAGAGAAGACCCCGCCTGAAAACTATCCTCAAAAGCAGTTATATCAACCTCGTAAGTTTTGATTAGAGTTGAAGAAAATTTAATTGCAGTGAGAGATATCGTATTATCTAAAACTTCATTTTCATAAATCTCACCCGCTGAAGAGCACAAAATCAACTGTGCATCTGGAAATTTCTTTTTTAACTGATCAAAAACCTTCTGATCTGATAATAAATCTCTTGAACCAAAACCTAAAACTAAGTCCAAATCATTGAAATCTAAATTATCATTATTGAATTCTCGCACAAAAGAATTGTTTTCAAATAAAACTGTAGCTACTTTCATTTAAATCATTTTTTTTAGTTTGACTCGATTGAATTAAGTTATAAATCGTAGATTTTCCAATGTCTAATTGCTTGGCTGTTTTGATAACGTCTTCATTATTTTTTCTTAAGTAATGCAATATAATTTCAGAGGTAAACTCTTTTAAAGTTTTATCCTCAGACAAGAAAAAATCACTGTCTTTTATACTGGCAAAAGTTAAATCTTCAACACCAATTTCATTGTTCTCGCACATTACACAAGCTAGCTCTATGATGGATTTAAGCTCTCTTATATTTCCGGGAAATTTGTACTTGAGTAATTTATCTTTAGCCTCTTTTGAAATACTAATTGTTTTCAATTTGTTTTCTTTTGTAAAAAGATCAATAAAATGCTTTGCAAGGAGTAAAACATCGTGACCTCTTTCTCTTAAAGGCGGCAGTTCTATAGGAAGTCCTACAATTCTATAATAAAGATCTTCTCTGAAGGTTCCTTTTTTTACCTCTTCTTTTAAATCTTTGTGAGTGGCAATTATCAGCCGTACATTAAACTTAATAACTCCTTTTCCTCCAAGTCTTGTAACTTCTCTTTCTTGCAATGCCCGAAGCAATTTACTTTGAAGGTTTAAATCCAGTTCAGCAATTTCGTCCAGAAAAATTGTGCCTCCATCTGCCTGTTCAAATTTACCAATCAATCTTTGAATCGCTCCGGTGAAAGCTCCCTTTTCATGACCAAAAAACTCACTCTCAATCAATTCCTTTGGAATGGCCGCCATATTTAAAGCTACAAATGGTTTGTGTTTTCGATCAGAGTTATAATGTATAGCCTTAGCTACCATTTCTTTACCGGTACCAGTCTCTCCGGTAATAGACACATTTATGTTTGTGGTTAATGATTTATTAATTTTATTTAAAACAGCTTTTATTGCCGCACTTTGCCCTAATATGGTCTTCTCAAAGCTAAATTTCTGCTCTAACTTTTCTTTTAATTCCTCTACCTCATCAATAAGACTTAAATTTTCCCTGATTTTAATAATCGAATTCCAAAGCAACTCTTTGGTATAAGTATTCTTTACAATATAATCTCTGGCTCCTGATTTCAAAAAATTGACAGCCACCTCAATTTCTTCCTGACCGCTTATAACAATAATTGGAATTTTATTATTTGTCTGATGGATTTTTTTAAGCAACAAATCGCCGGTTATATCCGGCAGACCAAAATCCAAACAAATGATATTGGGATTCTCAAACAGGTTGTCCAAACATTCCTTCCCATTCTTAAATAAAAACACTTCAAAATCAGGATTTAATTTTAAGTGGTATTTTAAAGTCTCTCCAAAAAAAGGGTCGTCTTCAACTAAGAAAATTTTAAATGATTTCATCTTCAGCCATTTAAGTTTTTACTCCTACCAAACTACAAAAAAAATCCTACATATCTACTTTTAAACGATAGTTATTGCATTTCAACGAGATTATTTTATCATTTGTCCAAAATTTTACTACCTGATTTTCAAATAAACCCCAAAAAAATTAAATACTATAAAATTTAGAATCATTCTAATACCTTCATATTGATTACTTATGATATTTTGAAGTAATTTTATATGTATGTAAGACTTTTAAAGCGATTCTTAAAGACCTAGATAGAAAAACTGATAGGTTCAATAATTAAAAACAACAGCATTCTTTGAAACTTTTAGGATACGCGTATGGAAATCGAAAAGCATTATATAAACAGAAGCGGATGGCTAAGGGCCGCAGTATTAGGGGCAAACGATGGAATTCTATCCACCACAAGTTTAGTTATTGGAGTTGCCGCAGCAAGTACTTCCAGAGAGCCTATTTTACTAGCTGCAGTAGCTGGCCTGGTCGCGGGCGCCTTATCTATGGCTGCCGGTGAATATGTATCAGTGAGCTCTCAGTCTGATATAGAGTCAGCTGATTTAAAAAGAGAAAGCTATGCCCTTGATAACATGCCTGATGAGGAACTAGAAGAATTAATCGATATTTATATTCAAAGAGGACTAAATCGTGAACTGGCCAAAGAAGTTGCTACCCAATTAACAGCACATAATGCGCTGGAAACTCATGCACGAGATGAATTAGGCATTAATGAAATTACACAGGCCAATCCTCTAACGGCTGCTTTTGCATCAGCTACATCATTTATTATTGGAGGTTTACTGCCTCTTTTGGTAGCTATTTTCGCCCCCATAAAAGAAATGATATTTTTCCAATATGGTTTTTCGATTCTCTTTTTGGCTCTCTCCGGAGTATTGGCCGCTAAAGCCGGAGGTTCACATACAATAAAAGCGGTATTGCGAATTTGTATTTGGGGAACCTTTGCAATGGGGGCTTCTGCACTTGTAGGTTATCTCTTTGGAGTTCAAACTAACTAAGAGCTAATTTGTTTTTCATTCGATAAAAAAATTAATGTAATCTTAAGCAAATTAAAAAAATAAGACAAACAACAATTCGTTATTTCGTAAAGATCTAAAAACAGGACTTTAAAAATGAAACTAATTACTTTGTTCCTTTTATTGACAGTACTTCCTATAAATTGGGAATCTGACTTTAACAATGCAAAAAAAATTGCAAAGGAAAAACACGAATTAATTCTACTGAACTTCTCCGGTTCAGATTGGTGTGGTCCTTGTATTGTTCTTCGCAGGGATTATTTGGAAAGTCAGGTATTCGCTGATATGGCCAACTCAAATTTAATTCTGGTAAATGCTGATTTTCCAAGAAAAAAGAAAAACATTGGTACACCCCAGCAGGTAAAACGTAATGAAGATTTAGCCGAAATTTATAACAAAGAAGGAAGTTTTCCGCTTACCCTTCTTCTGGATGCCAAGGGAAAAGTACTCAAAACCTGGCATGGAAGACCCGAAACTACACCTGAAGAGTGGACGGCAGAAATCAAAGCAATTTGTGAAAGCCAAAAATAACATACTTAAGACTCAGAAATATTCGCAATCCCTTAAACTCATGGGAAACAACTTTACCATTACAGTTGTGGCCCACAATGAGAAACTAGGAAATGAGAATATCAATCTTGCCATTGAAGAAATCAGAAGAATCGAAAAACTGCTTACTACTTATAAAGAAGACAGTCAAACTAATCTAATTAATGAAAATGCTGGTATTAAACCTGTAAAAGTAGATAAGGAAGTTTTTAGTCTCATTGAAAGATGCATTGGAATTTCAAGAATCACTCAGGGAGCATTTGACATTTCTTATGGAAGTCTTGACAAAAGTCTTTGGAATTTCGACAAAACAATGACCAGTCTTCCTGATGCACTCACAGCAAAAAAAATGGTTCATTTAATTGACTATAGAAACATTATTCTGGACAAAGAAGATACTACTATATTTTTAAAGGAAAAAGGAATGCGAATTGGTTTTGGCGGAATAGGAAAAGGATATGCAGCGGAAATGGCAAAACAACTACTGCTAAAAAATAATGTACAAAGTGGTATTATTAATGCCAGTGGCGATCTTTCGGCTTGGGGATTACAGCCAAATGGTACAAAATGGACCATTGGTGTGGCTGATCCGGACTCTCCAAATGCAGCATTCTCTTATATGGAAATATCCAACAAGGCCGTGGCTACTTCGGGAAATTACGAGAAATTCGTCACAATAAACGAAAAAAAATATTCGCATACCATCGATCCAAAAACAGGACTGCCTATAACAGGCATTAAAAGCGTGACTATCATAGCCTCAAATGCCGAATTTGCCGATGCCATGGCAACTCCAATTGCTGTAATGGGAATCAAGGCAGGTTTGTATTTAATAGATCAAATACCCGATTTATATTGTATTATAATTGACGACAACAACAAAATTTACACTTCAAAAAACATTCGTCTGAAATGAAAAAGCCAAAGCATCAAAATCTCGTACTGTTAGGCAGCATTGCTTTTACAGGCATTATGCTCACCTCATGCACTTCGGTTAAAGAATACCAAAAAGGAAAAATCAATGATTCTGAAATGGTACTTTCTAACAGAAAAATAGAAAAGACAGAACTAAGTTTTCAATCCTACCGAGAAGGAGCTTCCGGAGCAAATGCAGGAAAAAGCGGCGGTGGCTGTGGTTGCAATTAATTTTCATCAGATTATAAAATGAAAAGAATATTCATTACAGGATTTGCTTTATTGGCACTATTTCAGGTAAGAGCACAAAATGTTCCTACTGATTCAACCAGTTACAAAAGCAAAAAATTAAAACTCGAAGAAGTAAATTTAGTCTCAAGTTACTACAGTCAGGATGGAAATAACTCTGCTGTTACCGGAGGAATTGGTTCTGAGCATTTGACAGATATTGCCAATACCATAGATGTTAAACTGGTAAAATATGGCCAAACAGGAATCAAACATACTTTTGATATCGAGGCTGGTATTGACCATTATACTTCTGCATCTTCAGATATGATTGATCTTAGTGCCAATTCGTCTGCTTCCTCTTCAGACAATCGCTTTTATCCGTCTCTGACTTATTTTAGAGAAAATGAAGAAAAAGGCAGAACACTGGGAATTGGCGTTTCATCATCAACCGAGTTCGATTATCAATCTTTTGGAGGGAATCTTAGTTTCTCTCAGAAAACAAAAAATAAAAATGGTGAATTTACTGCCAGGTTTCAAACCTTTATTGATCAATTAAAATTAATAGAGCCCGTTGAACTTCGCCCGCCAGGTCAGGAAGGCTACGGCAGTGCCAACCGAAATACTTTTGCAGGAACCTTAAGTTACTCTCAGGTTATAAACAAAAATCTGCAAGTAATGCTTGTAGGAGATGTTATCAGCCAAAATGGTTATTTAAGTCTTCCTTTTCACAGGGTTTATTTTGCTGATGGATCAGTACATCAGGAAAAAATGCCGGATACCAGACTAAAAATTCCACTAGGAATCAGGGCCAGCTACTTTTTAGGAGACAATATAATTATTAGAGCTTATTACAGATATTATACTGATGACTGGAGTCTAAAAGCACATACTGCTGATCTTGAAATACCGGTAAAATTAACCCAGGCATTCTCATTGAGTCCATTTTACAGGTATTATACCCAAACAGGAACAAAATACTTTAAACCATACCAAGAGCATACTGCTGCTGATCAATATTACACCAGTAACTATGATTTATCTAAGTTTGACAGCAGTTTCTTTGGAATGGGAATGAAATTTACGCCTCTTAATGGCGTTTTTGGCCTGAAACACTGGAATACCTTAGAAATTCGTTATGGCCATTATACCAGAACTACCAATATGACATCTGATATTATTAGCATTAACATTAAATATAAATAAAACCATTTAAACAAACCGGGTCTAAAAAATATTAGATCCAGTTTGTTTTATTGATAAATCATAAAACTTTGATTATTTAAAACATAAATTACAGCATTAATTTTAAACAAATTAATTTAAAATTTTACTTCAAAAATAGTAGAAGCTGTTTTTTGTTTTACGGTACTTTCAATATTTATAAAAACAGCTTGTATTTAATCAGCTTTGAATTTGCTATTCAAACCTAGCATCAATAACAACGTGACAATTACGCAAGAAACTATTCCTTCAAAAAACAAGCAAATCGCATAAGTGGGTACAGAGGGATTTCCTCCAAACATAAAAGTTCTTGATAATGTTTTAACATAGGCATCCCCGCCTTTTGCATAACTATAAATAATCAGTCCTATTATACTAAAGACAACCCCCGAAAAAGAAGTTACCGTTGCAGATACTGCATTGGAAACAAAAATGGTTTTGCCCTCTGCAATATTCATTTTTAAGGTTCTGTTGGCACCGTACAAAATGAAAAGTACGTTTAACAATCGTAGATAAAATAGATGAGAAAGACCTAAAAATTCCATTAATAAAAAGAAAACAGCGATTCCCAAAAAGATATAAAATCCGTTAATTAGTTCTTTAGGTATTTTCATGACAGCCCTTTTTTAATTTGTATTAAGTTAAATAAAAATGGAGATCAAAAATTCTACTATTCCATTATAAGATTATAAAATTTCCATTATTAATTCAAAAATAATCTCGGCGATAGTTTCAGTAAATATTGAGCTTTCTCATTTGAATGAAAAAGGATATTGAAGGTTGATTGAAACAATTAAGTTCAGGACAATATTATTAACAAAATTACTAATAAAACACTCATTACACAACAGTTACAAACAAAATCACGTTATAATATTATAAAAAAAATTATAATAAGATGTAAACTCCCATAATCTCTTTTTTATAGCTTTAATATTCGTTTTACCCTAAGGATCGATAAATCATTTTAATAAGATGCAACTAAGAGAAATCATAGTAGAAAAAATTCGAAATAAAGGCCCTATTTCTTTCTGTGATTTCATGGAAATGGCACTTTATTACCCCAAGTTGGGATATTACACTTCTCAAAGGGATAAAATAGGAACCGAAGGCGATTATTATACAAGCTCCAACCTTACCCCTCTCTTTGGAGCTATCATAGGGCGCCAACTTGAAGAAATGTGGGAAATAACACAAAAAGAAGCATTTACCATTGTTGAATATGGGGCCGGCACGGGAAAACTTTGCCATGACATCCTGGATTATCTTAAAAACAATCCCGGGTTTTATGACAAGCTGCAATACTGCATTATAGAAAAAAGCCCTCAGATGCGCCAAAAAGAAAAAGCGTACCTACATGAAAAAGTAAATTGGTATAATTCCATCAGTGATATCCCTAAATTTACTGGCTGTATCCTCTCTAATGAATTGATAGATAATTTTGCTGTACATCAAGTACTCATGCAAGAGGAACTAAAGGAAATTTTTGTGGATTATAAAGATGGTTTTATAGAATTGCTTAAACCTGCCACAAAAGAACTCAGGGATTATCTCGATGAACTGGGTGTGGTATTGCCAAAAGGATTTCGCACAGAAATAAACTTGCAAGCCACTGAGTGGATACAAGAGATTGCTTCGGCTTTAAAGAAAGGCTTTATCATTACTATCGATTATGGTAATCTATCATCGGGTTTATATGGTAAAGAAAAAAGTTGTGGCACCATTGTATGTTATAACAAGCATACGATAAATGAGAATCCTTACCGGGACATTGGAAATCAAGATATCACATCACATGTTAATTTTTCAGCACTTTGTCACTGGGGCTTAAAAAATGGGCTTGTATGTTGCGGACTCACAAATCATGCTGATTTTCTATTGGCACTGGGATTTAAAGAACTTCTTAGAAAATCTGTCTCTTTTGATCAGGACTCAATCAGAAAAGAAATTTTACTAACCCATACCCTGCTAATGGATATGGGGCAGAAATTCAAAGTACTCATACAAAAAAAAGGAGTTGCAAATGGGCAGCTTTCAGGTCTGAATTTCCAATCAACTAAATAAAGTACCTCCTATTATATCACATAAAGATTGCTAAAAACAAAAGAGATGGTTATAGGCCATCTCTTTTGCTTTTTTTGATTTATTGAGCTTCCAGTATCCATTGTTGATTTAGAGTTCCTGTAGCGCCATTAATGCTGTATTGAACAATCTTGGTACCGCTTGTGGTACTGCTTCCGGGATTATCCAGTACATAATGATTCGATAAATTACTTTGAATTACATATTTGTTGGATCCGGCCGGAATCAGGTTCCATTGCTGATTTGTGCCATTTGTGATGGTATATTGAATTATATTTCCACCTAATGTTTGTGTGCCGCCTGATATATCAAGCGCCTTGTTACTATTGGCATTAATAATTACATAAGCAGTTCCCTGCGTATTAAATTTCCACTTTTGTCCATTTCCTGTGGCGCTGGTACTTTGCACAAGAAAAGCACTGTTGGCAGTACTGTTATTCTCAAGAGCCAGATAAAGACCACTCGAAGCGTTTTTAATTTTATACCATGTACCTGCTATTGGGCCAGAATTAGCCGTAACCGGTACGATTAAAGGAGTAGAGTTTTGATTGAAAATATCTGTAATGGTAATTTTTACCGAGTAAGTTCCTGTACCTAGTGTACTGGCAATAGTGGCAGACCTTTTTTGAGGTAGCACTTCGTTTACGGTACTCACAACGGCTCCTGATGGATCAAGTAATTCTATTTTCGAAGAAAACTGTGGGCTTTTAGTTTGATTGTTTGTCCAGTTTACAGTTACTGCACTACCGCTGCTAGTGGCTGTGGCAGATTGAACCTCGGCAATGGTTAAACTAGGGGCAGTACCTTGATTGCTTTGTGCTGGAAGCGCCAATGTACGTCCTGTGCCAAATCCGGCACTAGGCTGAACATTACCACCATGCTCCATAAAATAAGCATCTTCTGTAGCATCATAGCCAGAATTAAAAGCCCTGTCGTATATTCCGTTTCTGCCTTCATCACCGGCATTAGCACTGAAATTTCTGCTGGTGTGCTTTTCCCATGTATTGTTTGTGCTTAAATTCCAACAATCTTTAAAAAAGGCTTTTCTAATATATCTGCCATCATAAGCAGTATCAGCTCCTGTCCAGTTTTCTAAAAAGGCATCATTACCTGAGCCTAAGAAAGTGGTTCTATCAGGGACGGCTAGTGTGGAGGTATGAAACCAAATTCCGGTAGTTTGATTTTGGATAAAAGTACCGATGTATAGTTTTCCATTTAATTTCCACGCTCTTAAAGCTATATTATACCAAGTGTTAAGTGTCCATTGGTAAGGATTAATGGTTTTGTATCCATCACCTTCACCACCAAATCTACTACTTATAGTACCAGTGCCGGTATAGGCTACTTCAGAGAAAACTCCTCCGGCAGTATTAGGATCCCATAAGGAAGAAATCAGGATATTAGGTGTTCCAAAAGAGGTGTCGGGTGTTTGTTGCAAGCCTGCATAACCTCCTGAATAATTGTGCACCGAGAAATATTCTGCGTTGGCCGATTGGGTAATTTTTATTCTGTGTAGTTTAACAATGGCATCAGATGGAAAAGAAAAAAAGATGTGTTCTGATGGGGCTGCGTTTTCTCCGCTTACCTTAGCGGTCTTGGCTAACTTTATAGCCGATTCAGACAATTGTGGGCTTTGGGTAATGGTATCATCCTGACAAGATATAAGAATGGATAAAAAGAAAAACATAGCCCTTAAAGGCCAAGAAAAAAAAGTAGTTGATCTCATAGTTTTAAAATTTGTTAATTATTAATATTATTCTTTAAGCACATGACAAAAAATATATTTTATTAACTTTCACTAAATCAACCATCTGAAAATTAATATAACAAACTGACATTCAAGATGTTTTTTTCTATGTTCCTGTATTTTAACGTACCAGCAATAACTAATTCTCAAAGTTTTAATTTCTAGCCAGGACATAGCCAACCACGCTAATGATAAATTCATATTCATTAGACTCAAATAATTTAAAAATATAGTTAGTACATTCAGTATGATAGATGCCTATTTATGCTTCTATTTTAAGAGTAACAAAAAACCAACAACACTTAATCACTAGTTTTTTTCTTAAAACAATTAAAAAACATCAACAAAACAACACTAAAACCATATTTAATTAAATAAAATAACACAATTAGCAACAATTATATTACTAAACTATATAATTTTTTATTAATAAAAAAAGGGAAAACAAAAAAAGTGTGTTCGAACACATTAAAATATGTGTTCGAACACACTAAATACCTACAACTACCAATAGTGACCATCTTTGTAAATATTTTCCTTTTTTTACAATTGTAAGAAAAATAAAGCACAAATATTTTAATAATTAAACCTTAAAATTGTAATGCAAAACAAAAGACTAAAAAAAACCGCTAACGAAAGTATCAGCGGTTTTAAAATATTTTAAAGAGTTGCAGCTGCTTCTAAAATTAATGCTGTTACTTCTTTTGGATGTGATGCCAAAGAGGCATGACCGGAATCGAATTGAATAATTTTCTTGGGACTCATTCTCTCTGCCATTTCTTTCTGCGTTTCTGGAGGAATCATATTATCCTGATTCGAAATCTGGTACCAACTTGGCTGTGTTTTCCATGCGGGTTCACCTGCTTGATCTCCAAAACATTGTCCATGTATAGGCCTTTGAGATAAAGACATTATCAAGGCACTATTTTCGTCTAAATCCTGGCAGAATGATTTGTGGAACTCATCGTACTTAATCCATAAAAAACCTTTTGAATCCGGATAAATACTAGCCCCACCTGAACCTGCTCTACGCCCTAAAAGAGCCCCTAGGCTCTCGCCTGTATCGGGTGCAAATGCAGCAATGAATACTAAGCCTACAACTTTTTCATGTTGTCCTGCCCCTGAAATTACCGCCCCTCCATAAGAATGTCCTACTAATAGAACTTTCCCGTCTTGCGCATCAATTAAATCTTTTGTTTTTGTTATATCATCTTGCAAAGAGGTTAAAGGGTTTTGAACGCTACGTACTTTGTAACCTTCTTTTACCAATGCAGGAATAACATGTTGCCAATGCGAACCATCACCCCAAGCACCGTGAACCAGAATAATGGTCAAATCTTTAGCTTTCATAAGTTTTACATTTTAAATTATTAAAACATAAAGTTACTTCTTTACAACTCAAAAACAGCTAGTTAGAATCAATTAATAGGTCTTCGATTCTTTTTTTTGTATCATGTTAAAATTTTTCTATTATTTTCGACCAACCTCTTCCCTACAGAATTATTTGTTATATAATTTTTGTAAATCACCTTTATGCAATAATAAAAGTTCTGATTACCAATTATTGCCCAGTAAAATAGTTAGCTCCCCAAATCGTATATCGCTTTTTCATCGTTTCAATTTTTGTTTGAAATTCAGTCCAGTTCTTACTTTCTTTTGAAGACCACAATACTTCGCTTAAAGCACTGAGACGAGGGAATATCATATATTCTACTTTGGCAGGATTAGCCATATATTCTGTCCAAACATTACCTTGAGCTCCCAATACATATTTTGCTTGCTGCTCATTCAGCTCTTTAGGAATTGGCTCATAACTATACACTGTTTCTATTGGCAAATAACCTCCAATTGTAACTTCTTTTTCGTTCTTAGTTTGAGAATGATCTAAATAAACATGACTTCCCGGAGTCATAATTACCTGATGATTTTCCTTTGCGGCCGCAATGCCTCCTTCTTCGCCTCTCCAGCTCATCACAATAGCATTTGGTGCAAGACCTCCTTCTAATATTTCGTCCCAACCTATTAAGGTTCTTCCTTTTTTATTAATATATTTTTCCATGCGCTGGATGAAATAACTTTGAAGACCATGTTCATCCTTCAAATTTTTATCTTTTATCATTTGCTGACAAAACGCACTTCTTTTCCAAGCATCTTTAGGAGATTCGTCTCCACCCACATGAATGTATTTTGATGGAAATAAAGCGATCACCTCATCGAGAACATCCTCCAGAAATTTAAAAGTATATTCTGATGGAACAAACACATCGGTATGAACTCCCCAGGTTTCCTGAACAATTTTATTTCTTCCCTTTGCCATTTCCTGCTTGCTCTTATCAGAGATCATATTATCGGGAAGATTCGTTTTCTCCTCTGGAAAACAACTCAACTGCGGATAAGCAGCAATAGCGGCGCTGCTGTGTCCTGGCATTTCAATTTCCGGAATAACCGTTATAAAACGATCCGAGGCATATTTTACAATATCTTTTACTTCTTCCTGAGTATAAAAACCTCCTTCTGGTGTATTATCGCTTCCTTTACCAGGATAACTGCCAATAATGCTTCCATTTCTTTTAGAACCAATTTCAGTAAGTTTTGGGTATTTTTTGATCTCAATTCTCCAACCTTGATCTTCTGTTAAATGCCAATGAAAATAATTCATTTTATGCAAGGCTAAATAATCGATGTATTTTTTAACAAATTCAACCGAGAAAAAATGACGCCCAACATCCAACATTGCTCCTCTGTAAGCAAAACGGGGTTGATCTTTTATAGCTACAGCTGCAATTGCAAGACTATTACTTTTTTCTACAGGCAATAATTGAATAAGAGTTTGCATTCCGTAAAAAGTTCCCATGGGAGAATTACCATTAATTTCAACACCATTTTTATCTGATTTGAACCTATAGCCTTCACCTTTAAGTCCATCAATATTCTTTTGACTTATTAATTTAATGGAATTTTTATCTGCTTTTTTTACAACAGCCAATTTAAATCCATAATAATTAAACAAATAACCATTCAAAAAAGCAGCCGTAGCATTATCCTCTTTATTGGTAACAACCAGGCTTGTTTGTGAATTAATTACAAAATTTCCGGTGTTTCTAACCACTTCTACTGGCTGGGGAATGATATTTACTTCCTGCGCAAACGACAATGTACTGCATAAAAGAAGTGAAAAGAAAAATGACTTTATCATGTTTACTATTTTATTAATTATTGTTAAAACTAAAAAAAAATACAATGTGTACGATAACACTTTAAGAAAAATTCGTAACAGATTTACTTAAAAACATATTTCTGAAACTTGATGTTATTAAGTTAAGCTTTTTATAAAATTAATCTCGCAGAGGCACGAATGTTTTGTCATTTCCACAAAGAAGACAATAATTGTGTTTATGCTTTGCGACTTCACGCCTTTGCGGGAGATTTATTGGTTATAACATTATTGTTAAACTTTATATTCAATATTTCCTGTAGTATCTTAATCTATTTTGTGTAAGCTACTGCATGTTGTTTACTGCTGCCTAAACCATCCATTCCTAATTCGATTACATCTCCTGCTTTGATGTAAATAGGCTCTGGTTTAATTCCTAAACCAACACCCGGAGGAGTTCCTGTGCTGATGATATCACCTGGAAGCAAAGTCATAAACTGGCTTAAATAATGCACTAAAAAAGGAATTTTGAATACCAAATTAGAGGTATTACTGTTTTGAAATTTTTTCCCGTTTACTGTTAACCACATTGGTATATTGTTCACATCTGCAATTTCATCCTGAGTAGCCAAAAAAGGTCCAAGCGGAGCGAATGTATCACATCCTTTTCCTTTTGCCCATTGTCCTCCGCGTTCTATTTGAAAAGCTCTTTCGCTATAATCATTAAGTAAAGCATACCCGGCAACATAATCTAAAGCATCAGCTTCTTCTACATAACTTGCTTTTTTACCCACTATAAAAGCCAACTCGATTTCCCAATCTGTTTTTTCACTGTTCTTAGGGATTATCAAATCATCATTTGGGCCACATAAAGATGTAGTTGATTTAAAAAAGATAATTGGCTCGGCCGGAATTGGTGCATTGGTTTCTAAACAATGATCTACATAATTTAAACCAATGCAAATTATTTTTGAAGGTCTGGCCACGGGAGAACCTAAACGTACATTCGAATCAACTTCAGGTAAAGTTGGATTGCTTTCTAATGCTTTTTTTAATTTCTCTAATCCGTTTTCTTCAAAAAATGTTTCGTTATAATCCGTTACTATTGAAGAGACATCAAATCTTTTTTCTCCTATTAAAATACCTGGCTTTTCTTTACCGGCTTCTCCAAATCGTATTAGTTTCATTTTATTACTTTTATTATATTATACTTCTCTTATTTTTTCAGACAACATTATCCTTGTCGCTTATTCAATTACATAAATTGTAGCACTTCTTGCCCCATGTGCTCCTATTACCAATGACTGTTCTATATCGGCAGTTTTAGAAGGTCCGGCTATAAAAGCTCCAAATCCTTCTCTTGATACCTCTAGTTTTTCATACGCCTGATGTAACGTATTTACAATGTTTTTTTTCTCAATCACCAAAATCAAATGCTGGCATATAAAAGGAACAAGTCTATTTATCATTTGGCTTTCATAAACCCAAACGGCGCCATTTTCTGCCACTCCAAGGGCACCTTCAACATACGCTTTTTCAACTTTTTCTAATTCAAATGCTGGCAAAAAAGCTACTTGTTTATCTACATCTCCAAGTGCGGCTATAGTATTTATTACAAAACTTCCGTTTGTTTTATCCCCGATTAATTGCTCTTTTAGTACAGCTATATCCGAGATCAATTCTACTTTACCGCCAATGCTTTCCAATACCGTTTTAAACTGCGCATAAGCATTATCATAGTCAATAACAGCTGCAATATCTATAACAGGAAGCTCGACCAGTTCAGGCTGATTCATTGCTATGGCATTCAATATATTTTCTCTTGCACTCATATTCTCTTATTAGCCAATGTTTTATTTTTGGTTTTTCCCATTCTTTAAATACCAATCCCTGAAAGATTCCTTGGGAGCTACTGGCATTTCTCTTTGTTTGAACCAAAGATTTAATTTATTATTTACCATAAAAGGAAACAAATGCATCACACCTTTTCCCATTTTTCCCATCGCACGATACACTTTAGGATTCGAGAATACGAAACTCATTCCCTTCATGCCTATTTTTTTACTGGCTGTTACATACCCTTCAGCAACAATTACTTGTCTCCATTTCCATAACTGCTCATGAATATTGATTTTAACCGGACATACATTGCTGCAACTACCACACAGGGTCGATGCAAAAGGCAAATCGGCATTGGCTTTCATATCTAAATTTGGATTTAAAATAGAACCAATTGGTCCCGCAACAGCAGTATGATAACTATGTCCGCCACTTCTTCGGTATACCGGACAAGTGTTAAAACATGCCGCGCAACGGATGCATTTTAATGAATTTCTAAAATCTTCCCTTCCCAATTGTTTGCTGCGGCCATTATCTACAATCACAATATGCATTTCCTGATTTGATCTTGGTTTATGAAAATGACTCGAGTAGGTTGTAATAGGCTGACCTGTGGCGCTTCTGGCCAATAATCTCAAAAAGACAGCTAAATGCTCTGCTTTTGGAATTAATTTTTCAAAGCCCATACAAGCAATGTGTACAGGCGCTGTATGAGCTCCCATATCGGCATTTCCTTCATTGGTACAAACTACAAAACCTCCCGTTTCAGCAATGGCAAAATTGACTCCGGTAATGGCTAACTCTGACTCTATAAACTTGTTACGCAGGTGTTGTCTTGCAGCTTCGGTTAAATATTGTGGATCATTATTTCCTTTTTCAGTTTGCAAATGCTCATGAAAAGTAGCACTTACATCTTCTTTTTTTAAGTGAATGGCCGGCAACACAATATGACTTGGCGGTTCTTTTCTGAATTGAACAATACGTTCTCCCAGATCAGTATCAACCACTTCTATTGCGTTATGCTGTAAATATTCATTCAAATGACACTCTTCGGTTAACATACTCTTGCTCTTGACAATTTTCTGAATCCCGTGTTTTTTGATAATTTTATGAATTATCTCATTGTGTTCTTTAGCGTCTGAAGCCCAATGCACTTTTATGCCATTTGCTGTAGCTTTTTCTTCAAATTCTTTTAAATAATTAGAAAGATTTGAAAGTGTGTTGTTCTTTATCTGCGAAGCCCATTCTCTTAATTGCTCCCATTCCGGTAAACCATGAGCGGCCTTATCGCGCTTCTCACGAACAAACCACAAAGTTTCGTCGTGCCAGTCGGTTCTAGGCTCGTCAGCTATAAACTTTTGCGCTAATGCAGCGTGTTTTACCTTCATGCTTTTAAATTTATTCTACTCTTTACTAAAGACTAATTGCATTTTTTTATAATAAACTATTCAATATTTCAGCAATATGAATGGTCTTTACTTTACTTCCTTGTCGTTTTAATATACCCTCAAGATGCATCAGGCAACTGGTATCTCCTGCGGTAATATAATCTACCTCGTTATTGTCGTGCTCTTTTATTCTGTCCTTACCCATTTTTACGCTTACTGCCTCTTCAAACACGCAAAAGGTACCTCCAAAACCACAACATTCATCATTTCGTTTTGGTTTACTCAACTCAATACCTTCGACCATTTTTAATAATTGTTCCGGCTTAGAGAATTCAGGCAGCATTGTTTCTGTCATTGAAGAAAGATGCAATCCTCTTTGTCCGTGGCAACTATTGTGCATCCCGACTTTATAAGGAAAACTGGCTTTAATACTTTTTACTTTTAAGATATCGGTTAAAAATTCGGTGAGTTCATAAATAGTACTACGAATCTGTAATGCTTCTTGCGGATTTTTATCATCCTGCAAATGCTCTTTTACATGCAAAACGCAACTCCCTGAAGGCGCAACTATATAATCAAATCCAGAGAAATTTTTAACAAAATTTATATCGCAACCCTTACTCAAACTTGCAAAACCACTATTAGCCATAGGCTGACCACAGCAAGTTTGCTGCAGGGGAAAAGTGACATCGCAACCTAACTTTTCTAATACCTGCAAGGTAGCAATACCCACATTAGGGTAAAACTGGTCTATATAGCAGGGTATGAATAAGGCAACCTTCATTATAAATTAGTTATTTAATTTAATAAAACCTCCATCAATAGGATAATCGCAACCGGTAACAAAACCAGATTCATCGCTGCATAAAAACAAAGCCAAAGCTGCAACTTCATCTGGTTTTGCCATACGTCCGATAGGTTGTGACTTTGATAATTTTTCGAACATTTCTGCTTCCTGACCCGGATAATTCTTGGCAATGAATCCATCTACAAAAGGTGTATGCACACGCGCTGGAGAAACAGAATTACAACGGATATTTTCGATCATATAATCTCTTGCTATCGATAATGTCATTGCCATTACAGCTCCTTTTGCCGTAGAATAAGCAAATCGATCAGGAATCCCCACCCATGCAGCAATCGAGGCCATATTTAAAATAACTCCTCCGCCTGTATTTCTAAAATGTGGTATAGAAGCATGTAAACAATTGTAAACTCCTTTTACATTCACATTCATAATTCGGTCAAAATCTGCTTCAGGAGTAGTATCTACTTTTCCAACATGAGCAATTCCTGCATTGTTTACCAAAATATTAATATTTCCAATTTTTTCAAATGTAGACAATACTTCTTGTTGATTGGCAACATTACAAGCATGCGAAAATACTTTTCCTCCATTTGCTTTTATTTCTTCAACAGCCCTTTGGGCGCTTTCTTGGGTTAATTCAATAATATGTACCTCAGCTCCTTGTTTGGCAAATAAAACCGAAATGGCTTTCCCAATTCCGCTGCCACCACCGGTAACAACCGCTTTTTTATTTTGTAATGAAAACATCTGTTTTTGTTTAAAATTTTAAAATTATAGAGAAACGCCTCGTTTCCACGGAATAAAATCATCTTGGTTTAATAAAACTGCTTTTGGAATAATTTCTCCACTGGCTGCTTTAATGCAATATTCCAAAATATCTTCACCCATTTCTTCGATTGACTTTTCACCGCTAATAATCGGACCACAGTCGATATCAATAATATCGCTCATTTTTTTTGCCAAAATAGAATTTGTAGCCACTTTAATAACAGGACAAACCGGGTTACCTGTTGGAGTTCCTAATCCCGTGGTAAACAATATTAAGGTTGCTCCGGATGCCGCTTTACCTGTTGTTGCTTCCACATCATTTCCTGGTGTACAAACCAAACTCAAACCTGCTTTTGTTGCCGGTTCTGTATAATCTAATACATCAACTACTGGTGCTGTCCCTCCTTTTTTAGCTGCTCCGGCGCTTTTTATAGCATCGGTTATTAATCCGTCTTTGATATTTCCCGGCGATGGATTCATGTGAAATCCTGAACCTACTTTATGAGCCAAAGCATCATAAGACTGCATTAAATCAATAAATTTTTGGGCAACTGGTTCTGATATACAACGATCAATTAAATTTTGTTCTACTCCGCATAATTCCGGAAATTCTGCCAGTAATACTTTACCTCCCAAAGCTACCAATAAATCTGAAGTATAACCTACAGCCGGATTAGCCGAAACCCCGCTAAAACCATCACTTCCTCCGCATTTAACTCCCAGACATAATTCGCTTAATGGTGCCGGAATTCTTTCTTGTTTGTTTATTTCAATTAATCCTTCAAATGTCTTTTTAATGGCATCGGCAATCAATTGTTCTTCACTTTTTGACTGTTGTTGCTCAAAAATAAATATCGGTTTATCAAAAGATGGATCTTGTTTTTTGACATCATTTGTAAAATCCTGTACTTGCAAATGTTGGCATCCTAAACTCAAAACTGTTATACCCGCCACATTTGGATGATTTGCGTACGAAGCCAATAAAGCGCTCAATGTAGAAGCATCCTGACGCGTGCCTCCACAACCTCCTTGATGATTTAGGAATTTAATCCCGTCTACATTTTTAAAGATGCGGTTCGCAATTGCATCTGGAGTCAATTGAACATTTATGGTGTCCAGATTTTCTCCTTTTTTAAATGCTTCAAGTAAACTATGAGTATATTGGGTGTATTTATCACTCACGGAATACCCTAATTCATTATGCAGGGCTTCACGTATTACATCAAGATTTCTGTTCTCACAAAATACTGTTGGTACAAACAGCCAATAATTGGCAGTTCCAAAACGACCATCGCTTCTTTTATATCCTTTAAAAGTTCTGTCTTTATACTTTGAAACATCTGGTGCTTTCCATTCAAAATCAACATCACGATACTGATACGGTTCTGCTGCATGTTTAAGATTATCTGTTGTCATTAGGCTGCCTTTTGCAACATCATTTTGCACTTTTCCAACCAGAACACCATACATGATTATCTCAGCTCCCGCTTTCAAATCATCAATATAAAATTTATGTTTTGCCTTAATGGTATCTTGCAGGATATAATTCTCTTTTTCAAAAATTACACTTTCTCCTTTTGGTAAATCGGCTAAAGCTACCAGTACATTATCTTGCGGGTGCATTTTTATCACCAATCTTTTAACTGCGTTTTCTAACATCTTATATAAATAGAATTATGCTTTATTTGTTTTATGTCCATTAAATGCGAACAATAGTATTACTGAAAAACAAGTCAGAGGAACTACATAACCATTTTGAATACTTCCTGTAACATCTGAAATAAATCCTAAAACCGGAGGAAGTAAAGCTCCTCCAACTATTGACATTACGATCAATGAAGATCCTATTTTGGTATTATGTCCAAGTCCGTCAATTCCCATTGAAAAAATAGTTGGAAACATGATACTCATAAAAAATGCAATTGCTATTAAGGTATAGACCACTAGCATTCCTGTCCCTACTATCGCTAATATTGACAATAGAATATTTATCATTGCATAAATGATTAATAATTTTCTTGGTTGTACATATTGCATGAAGAATGTTCCTGCGAAACGACCCAGCATAAATGCAAGACCATAAAAACCTAAATATTTGGCAGCGATATCTTCATCTAAACCTGCCGAAGTAGTGGCCATTTTGATAAAAAAACTTCCCACGCAAACCTGCGCTCCAACATAAAAGAATTGTGCTAAAATTCCCCATCGCAATCGCATTGATTTCAAAGCTCCGGCAAAACTAGCTCCGTCTGCCCCTTCTTTATCTTCGTCTTTTACATCGGGCATATTGGTAAAATAAAAAACTACAGCTACTGATAAAATAATCAGTCCTAATATCAAATAAGGCATTTTTACACTTGCCGCTTCTTCTAAAATATGAGCGTGTAATGCAGCAGGCGTCATTGCATCCATTTGAGCCTGAGTTAAATTTTTTCCCGATAAAATCATCGGACCAATGTATGCAGGGGCAATAAAAGCCGCCAGTCCATTAAACGATTGTGAAAAGTTTAGTCTTTTGGTCGCTGTTTCAGATGGCCCCAATATGGTTACATAAGGATTGGCAGCCGTTTCTAAAAAAGTAAGTCCACAGGCTATAACAAACAAAGCACCCAAAAAATAAATATATTGTAATGAATTGGCAGCTGGCACAAACAAAATTGAACCAATACCAAACAGCACTAATCCTATCATGATACCCGATTTATAACCATACTTTCTCATGATATAACCCGCTGGCAAAGCCATAACAAAATAGGCTATAAAAACAGATGAGTCAATCAAAGAAGATTCCAGATCGGTAAGATTAAATGCTTTTCTTAAATGCGGAATAAGTATTGGATCTAAATTGTGTACAAATCCCCAGAAAAAAAACAAACTGGTCACCAATATAAAGGGAAACAGCCACTTTTTATTTTCTTTAGAACTAACATTCTTTTGGATATCTATTTGAGTTGTTAATGCCATATGTTTTTTATTAAATTCATGCTTTTTTACGATTATAAAAATACAAAGCTTAAAATATATTTATTAATTCAATATTACCCTTGTTTAATTAGTAATTATCTTTGTTTAAAATAATATAAATTATGAAAACAACGCTTTATCAAAATTGAAGTTGTTGCTATCGAATTAAATATAGTGCTTTATCGTTTTTATTAAAGCAATAAAGCTTCCAGTTTTAAAAAAACTGAAAGCCCTAAAAGTAGATTCCGTATTATAAATCTTGGCTAAAGTTCCTAAAGACAAGAAACTAATTAAAATACTCTATTGATAGTATCACCCAAAACCAACTACAAAAGGTAAAGTTCATCTTAGTCAGATCATTTTATCTCTGTTTTCTATTCTTTGGATCTGATCCCAACCTTTTTAACGATTTATAAACCCGAAAAAGCTTTTCCACTCAAATACAATTTAAAATCTTTGATTCTTCCATTAGCATTATCTTGGCGAGGCAGATATTTCAAACCACTGCAATTTACTGATTCTCCAAGATCGATCACCAATTGATGAGGATGTTTGGGGGAATTCTCGCTCCATTCTGTATGCCAAATAGAAGTACTCTGAAGATCAAAAACATTATCTGCTTTTCCATCATCGCCATCTATCTCTTCACTATCTGCATAAAGAATTTTCCATTTATTACGAGGTAACTCTTTTCCTTTTTCATCTAAAAGATATAACTCGGCTATAGTAGTATAAGGATCATCTTTTTTTTGTGAACTCAAACTTTCTATACAAAAATACCTTCCTTTAGTACTGTTAAATTTAACCGTTTGCCATTCGATTCCATCTTTAAATCCACCTTGATATACAAGAATATTATCCCCTAATTGCAGCGTCTGATTTTCCTTGCGGTGTTTTTCAATTTTCATTTTTATAGCTAAATCATCCAATTTAGGCAGTTCTAATCCCATCAAACTATTTTTTGCAGGCCCTACATAGTCCAGAATAGTAATTTCATTAGAACCTTTTTTCAACCAAGGCGCCGGAACATACATTGTTTGAGTAGGTCCAATATTCCAAAATCTGCCTAAACAATGTCCGTTTATCCAAACAAGACCTTTACCCCAAGTACTTACATCCAAAAAAGTATCTCCAATTTCTTTAACAGTAAATACTCCTTTGTAATAAGAAGGCATATTGGTTTTACCTGATTTAAATTTCAGATATTGAGGAGGTCCATCATTACTCAATGCCATTGGATACACTTGCCAATTGATTAATTCTGTTGATTTTCCATTAGAATCACTAATTATGACTTTATCCGTTATTCCTTTTCGGTCGTGCATTCCCTCTCCGTAATTCACACGCCCCATGGCCTCTATCAAAATATCTAAAACATCACCTGCTTTTGTAGCCGGTAACTTGCAACTATTTTCATTTTTTCTTCGATCAAGTGTGGCAATTTTTTTTCCATTTATAAATACCAAAGCAAAATCATGCACTTCTTTGATATTTAAAGTTGATGCCGCTGCTGCTGATAATTTTGTACGATAGAGAATACTTCCATATCCCTGATCATATTCTTCCATATTTTTCACCTTTGTATCAGAAACAAATGCAGGCAAATTAGAGAATAATGGGGCGATTTCTGTAGTAGAAAATGCTGGAATCTTTATTACTTTATTTCTTGCTGGCACTGCTGGTAAGGTTTCACCTTCTTGTAAATAGCCCGAAAAAAGTTTTCGAAGCGCATAAAATTTATCGGTATCCCAGCCTGCTTCGCTAATTGGCGCATCATAATCATAACTAGAGGTTTGTGGCAAATAAGGCGGACTATTAGCTCCTGTCCATTGTCCAAAAGTAGTACCACCGTGCGCCATATAGATACTAAAAGATGCTTTTTGGTCTAACATATACCCGATTTCTTTTACCACATGGTCAACAGAACCCGTATGATGTTTAGTCCCCCATGAATCAAACCAACCCGGATAATATTCTCCACACATCAAAGGTCCTTTTGGGCGGATATCCCGTAGTGCTTTAAAACCAGATTCAGGATTACCTCCAAAATTCACCACGCTAAAAATATCCTCGCGAACATCTTTTTTTAATTGAGAAGGTCCATCGCAAGTAAAAAGAGGAACATTAAAACCAGCTTCGACCAAATAATCGCGAATCTTACCAATATACTCCTTGTCATCTCCATAAGAACCATATTCATTCTCTACTTGAGTCATAATAATTGGGCCTCCGTTGGTCACTTGTAAAGGTGCTAAAACTTTCCCTACCTGATTGAGGTATAAACGACAACGTTCTAAATAATACGGATCTTGTGTACGTAACTTTATATCTTTCTTTTTAAGCAACCACCATGGAAAACCTCCAAACTCCCATTCTGCGCAAGAATATGGCCCAGGGCGAAGGATTACAAAAAGACCTTCCTTTTGAGCCAGCTTACAAAACTCAGCTGCATCAGCCATTCCAGACCAATTAAATTGCCCTGGTTCTGGTTCATGAGTATTCCAAAACAAATAAGCACAAACGGTATTCAACCCCATTGCTTTGGCCATCTTCAAACGATGTACCCAATATTCTTTAGCAATACGCGCAAAATGCATTTCACCACATCTAATTACATATGGTTTTCCATTTAACAGAAAATCATTTTCTCCTATTTTAAAAACTGTAGAGGTCTTAATAGCCTGATCACTTCCAGGCAATTTTTGGGATAGTCCCTTACTTACAATGAAAAGCAAGGATAAAAGTACAATCGTATTTTTCATTATTTATATTTTAAATTGGCAACTTGAATTAAATATATAAATCCAGCCTGGTAATGATTAAAAATTCCGAGTTCTATGTTATTTAAAAAGAATGGGGGAAATATTGATTCTTAACAGAACCGTCTTCAAACAAATCTATAATGGCATAACCTGGAGGCGTTTGCTTATAAAAGCTTTTTCCTGCAGAGTCTTTATCACCCGGCTCCCACCAAAAACCGCTCAATGCGCCATTGCAGTAATAATGTACATTATTATATACAGCCTCGTCAAGCAAATGAATGTGCCCACTTATACAAGTGATTTTTTTGTCTTTATGTTTATAGAAAAGGTCGCTGATGTATTTAGAATCGGTGTGGTTTCCTCCATCAACATGCGTACATACGGCCAGAATAGGGAAATGACTCATACAAACAACCGGTGTACCTGCAGCAATAGCCTGCAAATCTTTTTCTAACCACAAACGTTGTTCTTCGTCTAATGAACCTCCACCGTTATTACTGTCTAATATTACAAAATGCCATCCTTTTTTGTCAAAACTGTAATATCGATTTGGAATCCCGAGTTGCTTCACTACATAATCTTTTCCATACATTGAATCCTGTTTATCCGGAGCTGCCCACCACATATCATGATTTCCAAGACAGCTGTGCATTTCAAAATCGCTTATTGCTTTGGTTGTTTCGCTCCAGACTTTCCATAATTCATTTACTCTGTCTCTTGTAATATTATCGTAGTCTGCCGCAAAAATGGTATCTCCTCCATTTAGAAAAAAATCGACTTTGTGTTTCTTTATTTCCTCTAAACATTTTTCAAATCGATCCGGTGCGTTTTCTTCCGGTCGGATGTGTACATCGGTGATATGTGCAATACGTAACACTCTTTTAGATTTAGTGTTTTTTTTAGCAGCAGTGATTATAGATGCCGAACCGCTCAAAGCGACCGTTCCTGCAGTTAAACCAATATATTTTAATAATTCTCTTCTTTTCATTTTATGGTTTTGTGATTAGAAAAATTATTTTACAGAATATGGTCTGTCTTTAGGAGAAACTCCCCAGGTTTTAGACGGTTTTTCTCCCATTGTAAAAATCAATTCTCCGCCTTTCATAATGTCTGAATGAAGGATATAACTTTTGGCATACGCTTTTCCATTTAAAGTTGCTTTTTGGATATAAATGTTTTTCTGGCTATTGTTTACAGCTTTCACCGTAAAGCTTTTTCCATCAACCAAATTCAATACTGATTCATCCATAGTTGGACTGCCAAAAACATAAATCCCATTGAATGGATTTACACAATACATTCCCATTGCGCTCCAAACATACCAAGCCGACATTTGTCCTACGTCTTCGTTTCCGCATAATCCGTCTGGTTTGTCACTATATAAATTATCTACGATATAGCGTACTTTTTCAGCAGTTTTCCAAGGTTGTCCAACGAAATTATATAGATATGTAATATGATGACTTGGCTCGTTTCCATGCGCATACTGCCCAATCAAACCTGTAATATCACTTGAAGCCTCAGCTCCCATATCGCCTTTCACAACAAACAAATTATCCAGTTTTTTTGTAAAAGGTTTTTCTCCTCCTAACATTGCAATCAATCCTTCAACATCATGAGGCACTAACCAGGTATATTGCCATGCATTTCCTTCGGCAAAATCATCTTTCATGTGCGCCGATTTAAACGGATCAAAAGGTGTTCTCCATTGTGTATCGCTCACTTTTCCACGCACAAAAGTGGTCGAAGCGTCGTAATATTTCTGATAAGCTTTTGAGCGGTTATAGAAATAATTATAATCTTCAGCTTTACCCATTTTCTTAGCCATCATCGCAATTGCACCATCAGAGATTGCATATTCCATCCCAATTGCTACTGATTCTCTCAAACTATCTGCCGGAATGTAGCCTATTTTTTTTACGAAATTTAATCCGCGATCGTCCTGCATGGCAGTTGCTTTTACAGCTTCGAAAGCCAATTCACCGTCAATTCCTTTAATACCTTTTAAATACGCATCGGCAACAATCTGAATGGCACTGTTTCCAGGCATGCAATAGGTCTCATTGCCCATTAAATGCCAAACCGGAAGATGTCCTGTTTCCTGATAAATCGCCAACATTGAATTGATAATATCTGAAACTTTTTCGGTTTGTGTCAAGCTAAACAAAGGATTTGCACCTCTATAAGTATCCCATAATGAAAAAGTAGTCAAATTCGTAAATCCAGCTGCTTTATGCACTTGTTTATCCGAACCATAATAATCGCCATTGCTGTCATTATAAGTAGAAGGCGCAATCATTGTATGATATAAAGCAGTGTAGAAAGTTTTCATTTTGGCAAAATCACTCGATTTTACCGAAATCTTATTCAACTCTTTATTCCATTTTTCATCTGCCTCTGTTACTACTTTTTCGAAGTTCCAACCTGGAATTTCTTTTTTGATATTCATTAAAGCATTCTCAGTACTTACTGCCGAAATTCCTACTTTAATTTTAATTACCTCATCTTTTGAAGTCGAAAACTGAAGTACCGCTTTTGCACTATCACCCAAAACGACTTTATTAATCATCTCTTTGGTATTGTTATACAATTGGATTTTCTTAGCTGGTTTTGACAAAATCGCTGCAAAATAAATTCTTTGATCAGCAGCCCAACCTTTCGAAAAACGATAGCCTTCTATCAAAGTATCATTTTTTACTCTGATGTAAGTATCTACGGCTTTATCCCAACCGATTCCTTCAACCAAATCTAAGATGATATGTGATTTATCTGAAGCCGGAAAAGTATATTTCTGGAAACCCACTCTTTCAGAAGCAGTCATTTCGGCTTTGATTCCGTTTTTCTTCAAAATAACCGAATAATACCCTGGTTTTGCCACTTCATCTTTATGATCAAAACCTGAAATATATCCGTTTTCCATGTCTTTGGCACTTCCTTTTTTCAAATTGATTTTACCAACTGCGGGCATAAAAAGAAAATCGCCAAGATCACCAATTCCGGTTCCGCTTAAATGCGTGTGCGAGAATCCAATAATAGTTGGATCAGAATAATGATAACCCGAGCACCAATCCCAACCTTGTGAAATATTGACAGGCCCTAATTGAACCGCTCCAAAAGGCACATTTGCTCCCATGAAGACATGTCCGTGAAATCCCGTCCCAATAAAAGGATCTACATATTGCGTCAAATTTTGCTTAGAAACCTGACTATGTAATTGCAGCGTACAAACCCCTAAAATTGCAAAAAATGCTGATTTAAATTTTTTATTCATTTTCTTCTATTATTTTATAAAAGAGCAAAGCGATAAAATCTTGCCTCTTGCCTCTTTATTCTATTTTTATTCTCAATTC
The DNA here is from genome assembly GCF_020991455.1 of Flavobacterium sp. JAS. Taxonomy (GTDB): domain Bacteria; phylum Bacteroidota; class Bacteroidia; order Flavobacteriales; family Flavobacteriaceae; genus Flavobacterium. Next base: position 191,044 of record NZ_JAJMOX010000002.1, on the reverse strand, counting down.
TCCTACTTCACAATTTCAAAACTCGTTTCCAACATAGTATCTCTCGAATTCGAACCAATTTTCAGGTTGTATTTTCCTTCGTAGATTTTAAACTGTTTTTTAGTATCATCCCATTTTTGAAGTTCTGTTAATGGAATTTCCAAAGTAAGAGTTTGAGAATTTCCTTTTGAAATTGACACACGTTTAAAAGCCTTCAATTCTTTCAACGGCATTCTGTCTACATTTGGATATTCAACATACACCTGAGCCACTTCATCACCATCATAATTTCCTGTGTTTTCGATTTTAATTTGCATTGAAATTTTATCAGAAGTCGATTTGATATTCTCTGGTTTTTGAATCCAATTGTATCCAAAAGTGGTATAGCTTAATCCAAAACCAAAAGGATATTGTACTTCTTTATCAAAATAGCGGTAGGTTCTCCCGGCCATTGCATAACTACTGTAATCTGGCAAATCGCTGAAAGATTTATAAAAACTAACTGGTAAATGTCCTGAGGGAGATACTTTTCCAAAAAGAAGATTGGCCAAAGCCGTTCCGCCTTGTTCACCTGGATACCAGGCAAAAACAATCGCATCAACATAAGGTTCAATTGCCGAAATATCAACGGCACTACCGCCGGTAATTACCGCTACAATAGGGTTTTTACTTCCTTTTCGAAGTGCCTTGATGTACGCAATATGCGAAGCGGGTAAATCCATATTTTTTCTATCACCTTTACCATCAGCGAGAAAAGCATCACCTTCTTCACCTTCATAAACGGGTGTAAAACCAATTACAGCAATGGTCAAATCGGCCATAGAAGCTGCCCAGACCCCACCAAAATTGGTTGTATCGGTAAAATCGCAGCCCATATCGTATTCTATACGAGTGTCGGGATCAACAGCGCCGGCAATTCCTTCAACAAAATTTACAGCTTTATCTGTAATTCCGTGGTAATTCCCTAACAAGGCATCTAATGAAGCAGCGTTTGGTCCCACCACCATCAGCGATTTATAATTCTCTTTTTTCAAAGGCAGTAACTTTGTTTTATTCTCACCTACTTCTCCATTTTTCAATAAAACCATACTTTGCTCTGCCATTTTTCGGCTAAGACTTCTGTGATATGTATTCGCTATACTGTCTATCCCATATTTGCGATACGGATTATCCTCGGCTTTATCATAAAATCCTAATTTGAACTGTGTGCGCAATGTTGGAGCCAATGCATTATCGATATCTTTAGTAGTAATCAATTTCTGATTCAGGGCATTGATGGCATCTTTTTGCAACAATCCGCTGCAATCCATATTCACGCCACCTTTGATTGCGGCTGCGGCAACAGTTACACTGTTTGGTAAGGTTTTATGACTGTCGTAAATATCTTGTAATGCCCAACAATCAGTAACAACATGCCCTCCGAATTTCCATTCTTTACGTAAAATATCGGTTAATAATGTTTTTCCAGTGCAACAAGGCTCTGAGTTTACTCTATTGTAAGCGCACATTACTGTTTCAACTTTAGCATCAACAAGTTTTTTGAAAGCGTATAAATAGGTTTCTCTGAGATCTTTTTCATCTACAATAACATCAATAGAATGTCTTGTTTTCTCGGGTCCGCTATGCACGGCAAAATGTTTGGCGCAAGCTGCAGTTTTCATATATCTTGGATCGGTTCCCTGTAATCCTTTGACATAAGCCGTTCCCATTTTTCCGGTAAGAAAAGGGTCTTCACCATAAGTTTCCTGCCCTCTTCCCCAACGAGGATCTCTGAAAATATTGATATTTGGTGACCAAAAATTCAATCCCATATATTGCAAACGGCGATCTTTGGCAATAGCCATATTATTCTTGGCTCTGGCTTCGGTAGAAATGGAATTGGCTACTTCATTCAATAAATTATCATTAAAAGAAGCTGCCATTGCAATAGCTTGCGGAAAAACAGTCGCTTTTCCTGCTCTTGCTACTCCGTGCAAAGATTCATTCCACCAATTGTATTGTGGGATATCCAATCGTTTCACAGCTTTGCTTTCAAATCCTAACAAGGAAATTTTCTCCTCGGTAGTCAATTGTTTCAATAAATCCTCTACTCTTTTATCGATTGATAGATTTTGATTTTTATAAGGAAGTGCTTTTTGCTGGCCTTGCAGCATGCTCACGCCAAAACAAAAAATTATTACAAACCTGTAGCTTCTTAAACAATTCATTACTGATGCATTTTAATTAGATTATCACTAAAATAGCTTACTATTAAAACTAAAAAATAGCAAGACTTTAAAAATAACTATTCTTAAACAGACAAAAGTCATTCTTGCCTATTTTCTATCAAATTCGTATTCTTTTTAGAAATTGAAAGATATAATGACTTGCGTTTATATATTACTTCGATATTATCTTTATTTAATTATTAATTGCCTTTCCCTAGCTTCTAAAAAAAAAAGACGCTTCTTATGAAACATCTCCTGTATGGGAAAGAAAAAACATTGGTTTTTCTACAAATACTATCCCCATCAAAATTTTACCAGGATTCAAAGGATATAATATAAAGTTACAGTATTCTAAAAACCAAATCTTTGTTATAAAAAAGCGAAGTTGATTTACTATTTAATCAACTTCACCTCTATTTAAATGCTGTTATTTATTGAAATTTTCGAACATTACAATCGCAGTATATAAAACACCTGCTTCGCCTCTGAAAGTGCCTGAACCTCTTGGTTCATTTTTTACAGAATACCATTCGAAGAAACCATTATTATCTTTCACACGTTTCAACATTGGTTGTACTTCTCTGTAAGCTTCTTCAACATAACCGTATTTAATTAATTGCTGAATCGTTCTGGCTCCAAACCAGGTCCAGTCTCCTCCGTTTTGATAACTGTAAATTGGATTCATGATTTTGTTTATAAAAAAACCATTAGGATAAGGAGGGTAAAGCGTTAAACCAATAGAAGGTGCTCCGGCCTCTTTTACTCTTTTTACCATCTCGTCTAACGAAGCTTTTACTTCTTTTTTAGTCAACAATCCAGCTTCCATTGCAACGGTTGTACCTCCAAAATAGAAAATATTATTCTCGTCAAAATCAGCTGGAAAAGGCGATCCGTTCAAATACAAGTGCGGAATATATTTTTGATTTTTAGCATCCCAAAGGTAAGTGCGGGTATTTTTTGCTACATCTGTTTTAATTTTATTCCATTTCGTTTTAGTCGCCGGAATCATTTCCATTATGTTATTCAAAGCTACAATAAACATGGCATTGTCATAAATATCGCAGGCAACATGTGTATTTCCATCAACATCTACACCGTAACCTTCCTCTGGTTGCACATCTCCCCAATCTGCAGTTGTTGCTCCGGTAATTAAACCATATTTCTGACTGAAGCGATTTTTCATCAGGAAATCCATTGCCCATTCTAGTCTTTTTGCAACGGTTTTATCTCCTACTTTTTCTGCCAAAATAGATTTATCACCTGTTAATTGAATGTATTTATAAACCGCTTGTACTAATGAAGTTTCCTGATCTGTTTCTACCGTATTTTTATGAGCGGCATATCTTGGTTCTAATTTTGAATAAGAGAAATCAGTTTCTCCTGCTCCAATTTGTTCTTTAGGCGTGTACCCATCAATAATGTTTCCATCCTCGCCCTGCATTCTAAAAAACACTAAAAGATTCTCTTTTATATCTTCTTTTTTAGAAACTTGTGCCGCTAGCTCAATAAAGGTATTATAATCGCGAATCCATACTTCGCGATAACCATCTCCGGCATTAACACCGGTTTTCATTACTGCTAAAGCCTTGTTTTTCACAAAAGGCATGTACTGATCATTTTTAATTTGCTCCGATAATTTTTTGTCAATTACTGTTTTTTGTTGCGCTATAGCAGTACATGCAAATACAAGAGCCGCTATTGAAGAAAGAATTTTTCTCATCTGTAGATAAATATTATTTTTTTTGAAATCTGTAAATTGACTCCGATTTAATTTTTAACCTTTTATAGCTATCAGAAAGATTATAAAAACCCAACAGATCCGATATCAATTTATTTGTTTGTACTCATCGATGGTGGTGGTGTTTTTATGCCCCATTTTTTGTTTGGATTTGCTCCCATATCAAAAATTAAAGTTCCTCCGTTGGTTAGTTTTTTGCGATCAATCCAGGCATTTTCAATTTTTTCTCCGTTGAAAGAAGCTGCTTGGATATATTTGTTTTTCTTCGAATTGTTTTTGGTTTCAATCACTAATTCATCCCCTTTATAATATTTTTTATTCAATTTGATGGTCACTTTATCAAACAATGGGCTTCCAAATTGAAAAGTTGGATTCATGGCCGCATGTCCCTGAACATCGAACAATCCCATTGAGGCCATCACAAACCAAGCTCCCAATTGTCCCTGATCTTCATCCTGACCAAATCCGTAGCCATGAAGTGGTTCTGCACCGTAGAATTCATCGCAAATCGCACGCGACCATTTTTGCGTTAACCATGGTTTTCCAGAATAATTAAACAAGAACGCATGATGCAAACAGGGCTGATTTCCATGATTATAAAGCATTTCTAATCCAGAGAAACTATCAATTCCTTTTCCACCGCCAAAAGTCGATTTTTGGCTTTCTTCAAATGTGGTTTCCAAACGTTTGTTGAACAAATCCAAGCCTAAAACTTTGATTAATCCCGCAGGATCTTGAGGAACATACCAGGTATATTGATAACCATTTGCCTCCTGAAATCCTCTCCAGGCTTGCATTGGATTAAAATTTTCGATGAATTTGCCGTTTTCATATCTCGGACGAATGAATTTGGTTTCCGGATCAAATATATTTTTCCAATTTCCAGCCTGTTTGATCAGTTTTTCATAATCCTTCTTTTTACCTAAAGCTTTGGCAAATTGAGAAACACCATAAGATGTATAAGCAAATTCCAGCGTATGCGAGGCACCAAAATTAAACGTCCATCCATTAGCCAGCAGCGTATCTTTAGAAGGAATATAGCCTTCTTTTACAAAGTATGCCAAATCGTATTTTCCTGAGCCAAACGGTCGATTGCTATACCCCGTTTCATTTTTATAGGCAATCTGGTAGGCTTCTTCTACATTAAAATCACGAATACCACAGTTATAAGTCGAAGCAATCATTAAACCAAAACAATTGGTTTGTACACCATTAGAATGTGCTCCTGCAGCTACTCCGTCGTGTAACCAACCTGTTTCTTTGGCAAAATCAATATTCGACTGAATATATTCGCTCAAATAATCCGGGTAAGCCAAGGCCCAAAGTTGACTCAAATTCCAGAATCCGCCCCAAATTCCATCTGTGTTATAATGATTGTATTTTGGTTTTCCATTTTCATTCAATGGAATATGACCAATTTTACCATCGTGTCTGGGATAACTTCCGTTAGCATCGCTCGCTAATCCGCGTCCTAAAAGCGCATGATATAAGCCTGTGTAGAATTTTACTTTGTTGATACTGTCTTTGGTTTCGACTTTAATTCGTCCTAATTTCTCATTCCATTTTTTGTGAGCGGTTTCTTTTACTGCGTCAAAAGTTTGTCCGGTTGCTTCGGTTTTCAAATTCAGTTTTGCATTTTCGATACTCGTATAAGAAAGTCCCACTTGCATTTCGAGAACTTCCCCTTTTTTAGTATCAAAATTCACGTACATTCCGTTTCCGATTCCTTTAGTTTCTGCTTGATTATCGGAAGTTTTATCGTCTATAAATGAACCATACGATTTTGGCGTTTTACCCAATTGAATTACAAAATACATTTTCACACGTTTGTCAGGATCACAGAATTTTAAATACTCCGGATAAGTTTCTATACTTCCTTCTAAAGTATTTTTTCCTGAAAGTTTCATTGTAGCATCAGTCACACCACTGCTTTCGCCCTGACGATGTCCGATGTCGAAAATAATACGTGATGCAGCAGACTCTGGAAAAGTGTATCGGTGAAAACCAACTCTTTCAGTGGCTGTCAACTCAGCTTTAATTCCATATTCTTTTAAGAAAACAGAATAATAACCCGGTTCAGCGTGTTCGTCTTTTTTGTCAAAAGTAGATCGGTAACCTGTTTCTGGTTTTTCTAAAGTTCCCGGTATTGTTTGCAATTTTCCTGTTACCGGCATGGCTACCAAACCTCCAATTTGAAATTCATGAAAATGTCCAAAACCTTCAATCGAGTTATGACGATCGTCGTATCCACAGGGTCCCCAACTTCCCATACTTCCATAAGCATTGGTATGCGGAGCCAATTTTGCCATACCAAAAGGCAAAGAAGCCGGCGTGTAAAAAAACCAACGCCCGTGTACCGAACCAATTTGCGGATCGACCCAAGAAGCAGGATTGAAATCGTCTTTTTTCTCTGAACAAGAAAAAAGTAAAATCGACATTATAAAAAGTAATACTATTTTAAAAATGGTTTTCATATAGCTGTTTATGCTGTTTAAGATTAATTTTTTCTGTTTTAATCAATTTTTACATTTTCAATAAAAACTCCGAAACTCCACTTCCAACCATATTGATTTCAGATGAATTTGATTTTTTATCGCCTGTTGATACGTCAATAATAGATTGTGGAATTAAAGATTTCCAAATAAATTTAGTTTGTTCTACAGATTTCTCCGGATTGAATAAACGCATCAATATTGTCCCATCTTCATTTGGTGTCAAACTTGTGACCACAATTTTAGAATTGGTCAATTCAAAAAGATTTGAAGGCAATTTTACATCTTCATTAATAGTCATTCCAATCAAAGGTTGTGTAAACTCGGCTGCTGCTTTTTCCATATCAACATCATTTACTCGAGCATGTGGACGAAGTGCGTATTTGAAATTTACAATTCCTTCCTGATCCGCTTTATAATTGGTATGCCAATAATTGTTCATCGCATAACTGAACCAGGTCGCCGTTGGTTTCTCTGATTTTTTCCATTCTTTATGGTTCGGTACAACTTCTTTTCGCTCATCGATGAGACTGTTTGGTTCAACCAAAGGTGATTCCAATAACATCCACTGAATTCCTTTGTCTCCGGCAGAAACATCAACCCATCTTCTTCCGTACAAATAATCCATATTTGATCCTGCCAATTGGTCTTTCAAAAATTCCATCGAGCCATAACCCGCATCAAGAGTCGTTTTGGTAAATTGTGCACTAAATGGATATCCAAAATGAACACCTTCTTTTGTTCTAATGGCTTTTTTATCTAAAACATTCTGAATTAATACTTCATCACTTCCGTTGTAAAGCGAAAGAATACGCTCTAATTTATTGGCTCCAGGCGCATCAGAAGTAATCGAAACTGTTGTCATAACCGGGCCTTTTTCGATAATTTTAACCCCAACGTTTCCATTGGTTTGTACTTCTTCAGGATTTAATCCCGGTACGTACCAATAACTGTTTAGCCCTTGTTTCTTAAAATCTCCAGCGTAATTAAAATCCGAAATAGCTTTCAGATTCGTGATACTTCCATTGTTTTTGTCCCAGCTAAATTCAATTTTTCCGTTTGATAAAGAATTTTCACCCAAAACAAATTTGCTTGTCAAAACTGGCGCCACTTTGTTTGTTATTTCATAAATAGCAGTTCCAAAAGCAGGAACTTCTTTTGCTATAAATGCATACTTTCCGTTACTCAATTTTTGCAAAGGCAAAATATTCCCGCTTGCATCTTTAATTGACTTTCCCTCAAGATTTGTTTGAAAAGTCACTAGTCCGGTTCTTTTCCAGGAAGAAGTATTAAAAACAGCTATTTTTTTAGATTGAGAATTGCTCATCTTTTCAAACAAATCTTTCTCTAATGCATTAATCTGAGTATCTGCATCGAGCATAAATTGTCTTTTAATACGCCATTGTTCTGTTACAAAAGGAGCATCAGGAGCTGTAATGCTATTGTGCGCTCCCCAGGTATGTTCGTGAAACATGATGATATTTCTCCAAGCCTCGTAGAAATTTTGTTCGTTGTACTCTTTAGGATTCAACATCGTGTAAAGCGTAGTCAATTGTTGCAGACGCAAACTATTTACTCTGTTTTGCCCTTCTTCTTTAGCAGTCGAAAGTGCGCCATCTTCCCAATACGGAGTCAAATCTCCTTTTACAGTTGGGATTTTATCGCCATATTTTTTCTCAAAAGCTTCAAACATTTTCTCTGTAGTATTGAGAATCAGTTTTGGAGAAGCATATTTTTCATTCCAGTTTTTTACAAAATCAGAACTATTAGGTTCAATCGGGCCATTGTCCGCCACAATGTTAAAACGCCATTGTACCATGTCATATGGATAATTATTCTCCGTTAATTCGTTTAAATAATCTGCAATCTTTTTTGGTCCTCTTTCATAAATGTTGCCCGCTTGCATTCCATGCCATGACGAATACCCTTTGGCTCCAGCCCAAAATAAGATTTTTTCCTCTCCTGAAGGTGATGTCCACCAAACTGGTTTGTCTCCCCAATTTTTCAGAAAATGCCCTGCTCTGTCTCCTCTGTAAGGATGGTCTAGTCCCATAAAATTAGAACCAATTGAGAAATATTTTACGCCTCCTTTTGAAAGTGCCGTTACCGTAGACCACGCAAAACCAGGCACATCTGAAATCATGGCACTATTAATCTTAAAACCAAATTCCTTGCGCAGTTTGGCTGCATAATCTGTGTAATGAAACATTTCTTCGGCCTGACTCATTCCTGTAAGCATATTTACATACAAAGCCGAAAGAAAAATATCTCCATTTTTTACAGCTACAACAAACTTCTCTTTTTGCGTTGGAGAAGCTACTTTTAGATAATTTTCAACTGCCCAAATAGACTCAATATTCCATTTGAATTTTGCTTCTTCGGGATATGATTTTGTTTTTTCAATCATGGCAAGAGCATCATCAATATTTTTATTGTGAATTTTCAGAATCTCAGGCTGTAAATCAGAATATCCAATATCAGTATGAGAATGATGCAATAAGTGAAGTTCTCTATAGACAACCGGTTTTACAACAAAATAATCATCAACAAAAATTTTATTGTTTACACTTGCTTCAACTTTAATTTTTTCTTCTTTATTAACTGCCGCAATTGGAACATCAAAACTGTTCATTCCGTCTTTGGCGATATAACTATATTCTTGTTTACCATTGATTTTTACTTTTACCGGTTCGTCTTTTCCAAAATGTAAAACAGTAACAACAATAGGCTGCGTTCCATTTTTTAGAAGAAAAGGCATCGGAACAACTTTTACATTTTCTTCAAATGCAAATTTGAAAGTCATAAACCAATCATTACTGTTTTGTTTTTGACCAACGATTTTGATTCGAATTGCCTGTCCTGATTTTACTTTACTCACCGGAAGACGCAAAAAAGCATACCCTTGTGAATCATTTGCACCATCAAGCTTAATTTGTTGAAATGCTAATGCTGATCCGTCATCTGCTTTGAAGATCCAGTTTGGATTTTGATTTTTAGGTAACGTTGTAAAAGCCAGAATCTTTTTTCCGTCAACGTACAAATCGTAATTTCGATCGCCACTGCTTGATCCGGTAGAATGTCCTGCCACCCAACTGAAATAAACATAATCCCCTTTTATTTTATTAGGAACAAGAGATGTTTCCCACTCTATTGTCTTATTTCCGTCTGTATTTCTGGTTAGAAGTGCCACCGTCGCATAATCCTGAAAAGCCGAATTATACGTAATATTTTCACCCGTAATTTCTTTTGCAAAACCATTAATCCAATTGATTTTTCCAAAATAAGGAACTTCCTTTTGAGCAAAACTTGATTGTGTTAACAAGATCAGCAAAAAGACTAAGGATAACTGTTTGATGTTTCGTTTTATTAAATTCATATTCTATAATTTACCGGGGTTTGACTTTAGATCCAAATTCCAGGCTCTTTCGATTTCTTCTAAACTTTTTCCTTTAGTTTCAAACAATTTCTTTTTAGCATATCCAAAAGAAAGGATACAAAAGAAAGAGAAAATAAAGAAGGTAGCTGCAATTCCTAATCCGTCTCTCAAGATGGGAAACAACAAGTTCACAACCCAATCAGAAACCCACATCGTCATGATACACATTGACAAAGCTGTTCCTCTAATATGTGTTGGGAATATTTCTGTTGAGATTACAAATTTTAATGGGCCAAGTGAAAAGGCAAAAAATAAAAGAAATAAAATGATGCTAAATAACATGAACCAGCCTGTTATATTCATCAGGAAGCAAAAGCCTGTCAATGCCAATGCAAAAGCGGCACACAAGGAACCTATTAAATACAAAGGTCTACGCCCCCAACTATCAACTTTAAAGATTGCTATAAAGGTAAAAAGCATATTTGCCGACCCTAATATTACCTGATAAAACAATGCATCACTAGTAACAATACCTGCCGATTTTAAAATAGTTGGGCCATAAAAAATAACACCATTAATACCGCTAAATTGCGACAAAGCAGTAAGTACCATGGCCAATGTCAATAATTTACGCAGTGGCAAACGCAATAATTCTTTATAACCACCCGATTTTTGACTGGCCATTTCTTTAATAGAATCCAGCTCTAATCTTGCTGCATCTTCTCCGTTTATTTTGGTAAGAATACCTAAAGCTTCTTCATTTTTTCCGTATTGTACCAACCAACGCGGACTCTCTGGAACTATCATTAATAACAAACAGAATCCCGCTGCCGGAATAACACCTACGAGAAACATCCCACGCCAAACATTTTCGACAAACAACCAATGTATCAATCCATTTCCTTCTCCTGCATGTGAGGAAGCATATCTTTGTAAAAATAAATTACTGATATAAGCCGCTAAAATACCTATGGTAATGGCAAGTTGATAAAACACTACTAATTGTCCGCGCTTATGCGAAGGAGCAACTTCTGAGATATAAAGCGGTGACACATTTGAAGCCACACCAACGCCCATACCTGCCAAAACACGAAATAAAATCAATACAGGATAGGCCTCAGAAAATGCAAAACCTATGGCACTTATTAAAAATAATACAGCCGAGATTGCCAATACTTTTTTTCTTCCGATTTTATCACTGAGATAACCTGAAAAACCAACACCAACAATACAACCTAATAAAGCACAAGAAACAAATAATCCTTCCTGTGCAGCTGATAATCCGTATTGTAATTTTAATGGTTCGATAATTCCGCTTACAACGGCCATATCAAAACCGAATAAAAAACCTCCCAACGCTGCTATAAGCGTTATGAGAAATATAAAATATTTTGTTCCTTTTCTTTTCATAATAGTTTTTAGTTTTTAATAGTACATGCAAATCTATATTGGGGTTTGCACAAGGTTAAAGGCAACATGGGTGGTTCATTTAATTTGTTGCTTTTATGGTTTTAACACCAGCTATCTTTTACATACGAAACCACAACAAATGCTTTTTTATTGATTTTGTGATTGATTTTGTATTTGGGAATATTTGCCGGAATTACAAAAGTTTCAGCATATTTGAACTTTTGACTATTTTGCCCTGCGGCTACTTGTGCAATATCACCTTCAACTAACATACAAATATGACATTGCCCGAGGGTTTCAATTTCGATCTCGCCTGTAAATTCGTAACGATCAACGGCATAAAAATGATCTTCATGCGTGGGTAAACTTACTTTTCTACCGTTTTCAAATTCTTTCACAACGGTTTGTTTTGAAATGAATTCTTCTACAATTCTTTCTCCTTTTCTGTCAAAATGAACATTCTTGAATCCGTGTTCTACATTGATCGGACGTGGTTTTCCATCTAATCCCGGGCGAACCCAATCGTACATTTTGAAAGTAAAAATATAAGGTGTACTGCTTATTTCTAAAACCATATTATTGATTCCTGATGCATGAATGGTTCCGTTTGGAATCAGGAATAAATCATGTTTTTTAGCTTTGTGTTTTAACACATATTTTTCAATATCTATGGCTTCTGATTTCTCTTGAGATTCGATCAAAGCATTTTTAAATTCTTCTGGATTGATGTCTTCTGTAAATCCTAAATAAACATCGGCATCATCAGCACAATCTAAAATATAATAGGTTTCATCCTGAGTAAATTTTTCACCAAAATTTTCTTTGATATACTCCGGACGCGGATGACATTGCACAGAAAGATTTCCTCCATCGAAAGTATCCAAATAGTCAAAACGAATTGGAAAATCATTTCCGAAACGATTAGCCGCTTTTCCTAATACTTTCTTGTTGTCCTGAAACATTAAATAATCAAAAGAAACTTCTAATAAGTGATTATTTCCTTCCAAGACAATTCCGTTCTCAGGTGTAATTAATTCAAAAGACCAGGCATAATTAACTTCGTCCTGATTCAAATCATTGATATGTTCCTTCATCCATTGACCACCCCAAACCCCGGCTTCAAACCAAGGACGGGCACGCAACGGACTTTCTAGCATCAAATCTAATGCGCTTCTAAAATCACTTCCCTGCATCCAGGTAATTTCATCTATACGCTGTTCATCTACAATAAAATCTATTTTTGGCAACAAAAGTTCTTTGTGTGCATTTAGAACCGGCCATTCGATAAAATACATTCTTTTATAAATCTGCGAATATACCAAAGGATCAGTACAACCAATATTTTTGGTCGAACCCGCTCTCATTCTGTATTGAATTTCATTTTTTGGAACATCTACATAAATCAATTTTCCTGTCCAATTGGCTAGAGATGCTCCTGTCCCATAAACAATACAAATATCAGCAGTAGTGTCCGGTTGTAATAAATTCAATTTATCCGTATCGAAAAAATCAGAAAGTTCACCCAAATATCTTTTACCAAAAACCGGATCATCTCCGTTTAGATTTGGTTTAATCATTGCTTCAATTTCTAAAGATGATTTCAAACAAGAATCGATATCATACCAAAGCACATTCAGTTTTTTCTCGGTTAAAACCAAATTCAAATGATTTCTAAAATTTTCCCAAAGAACACCGCCAAAGCCATCTATAATTACCGTTTTTTGTTTTGCAATAGCATTTCCCAAAGATTTAAATCCAACGAAAATTTCAGAATTAGTCTTTAAAGACGGGAAAACATTATATTCTGCATTGGCTTTTACAACTGCATTTACCGGCAATAAAGGTTGTGTGGTTTTTCTTTTAGATTCAATTGTTTTCTCCATTTGTAATTTGTGTTTTTTTCCTGCAATAATTGTTGCTCCTTTCAAAATACTTTGTTCAGCATTATCACAGAAAACAATATTTAATTTTGTTTTTAATGCATTTAATTTCTCTGTTAAAGGGGGCATAAATAAAGCTTTGGCTCTTGAAATATTTCCTCCGATTACCAGTTCTTCACAACCAAATTTTTCTAACCAGGGAAAAAGAAATGTTCCCATATTAGTTCCAAAATTGATAAAAACTGCTCTCGATATCTCGTTGTTTAAATCAGCGATTGCTTTTACTGATTGGATACTTTTCCCTGAAATACGTTTGTATTCTGCTAAGAGCCAACGGGTCGAAAAACACTCATCGGCAATTGTGTCTAAAAAAGGCTGATTGTAAAAAACATCCGTTTCCGGAATATCCAAATGACTTTTAACCAAATCGCCATCTACCATAAAAGCCGATCCAAATCCGGTTCCTAAAGTCAGGAAAACGGTTCTCTTGCTATTTAATTTGTGACGAAAATAGGCGCCTTCTGCAAAGCAATCTGCATCATTAGCAAAAACAAAAGGAACGTTATTCAAACCTGTAGAATTTTTCAGTGCTTGTTGGATATGCAGACCAAAAGTAGTTTCAAACTTTCCGCCAACATTCAAGATTTGGCTAACTCCTTTCTCATAATTAAAAGGTCCCGGAAAAGCAATTCCCACGGCATCAACAATATCGCCGCTGTTTAAAATTTCGTTTATACAACTCGCAATTGCCGCAACAATAACGGTCGGTTTTTCTTCAGAATTGATTTCTTTTCTTAACATTAACTGCGGTTGTCTTTCGATATTATTATTTTCTATAACACTTACCGTAACATGACTTCCGCCTACATCAATTCCTATTTTTTTCATTTTTTAAATGGTGCGTTTTATCTCTATTGTGTACGTAAACCAGTCATTTCTGTAATAACAAATGTTGTACTCAATTGGTTTTCTTGCCGTATCAAGAACTACCCTCTTTCTTTCCAGAACAGGTTGGTCTTTTTCGATTTTCAAAAGACCAGCAATACGTTTACTCGCAGCAATGGCTTTAAGTTCTTCCTGAGAATACACCGGAACTACATTGTACTTATTACCCAGGATTTCGTATAAAGGAGCCTCAAAATTTTCATCGATAGAAAGACCTATTCGCGGATGAAAATAAGATTCAAAATACACCATCGGACTATCGTCAATACTTCGTGTACGTTGTAAAAGCAGCACTTGATCTCCTTCATTAATTTGCAAATGCTTGGCTATTTTAGCGCTGGCCTGAACCATTTCTACGTTTAGCGAAAGATTTTTAAATTCCAATCCCATATCTTCCATTTCGTGAGTAAAACTCATCCAATTGTTCAGATTGGTTGTGATTCTACTTTGAGAAACTCTTGTTCCGGAACCTTTCTTTCGAACTAATAATTTTTCGTTTACCAAAATGGCAATCGCCTGACGCAATGTGTTACGGGAAATTCCCCAACGCTTGGCCAAATCAACTTCTTTTGGAAATAACTCCCCGCTTTTAAAATCAGGATGTTTGATTAGTTCACGTAATAATTCCTCTACTTGTTTGTGCAAGGGAATTTTACTGTCGTGATCTAATAACGGTATTTTGTTCATATGTTCATACATATGACAAATGTAATCGTTTTTTTTTACGAACAAAATTATTTCAAAAAAAAATGTAACATACTGATTACTAAACATTTTTAGTTGATAATATTTCTTACTAAAACGATATAGCAAATTGACTGATTATCAGACAATGAAGCAAAAAAAAGATGTTTTATCCACTAAAAAACTTTAGTATGTTCCTGTTGTCTTTCAAAAAAAAATCTTAATTTGTTACTTTCTGAGACTTTCAAATTCAGTGTTAATTAGCTATATTTGTTTTTTACAAAATCGATTTAGTAAATTAACCTCTAATTTTTAGTTTACCTAACTAACTACTTGTCAGCATTGTCAAGATTACAACCGAAGTGCTGATCAACCAAAAAATACCACAACATGAAAAAAACCTTATTTACATTCTTTACCTTTTGTATAATCTCTTTGTCTTTTGCTCAAATGACACCTAAAGCCATTAAAGTTACCTACCAAAGAAGTTCTAACGGAAAAGTAATCCCGAACCAGGATCCTTTATTTTTATATGCTTCTAAGGATTTGAGTTTGATCACAACGGATAAAATCATGCAGCAAAAAGCAGATTTTCCCTTCGAGCAGACTTTTGTTGATTTTAATTCTAAAACCATTTCGCAATTGGCCAACTTAAAGGCAAACAAATCGATTCTCACTCACGATGCTGAGGCTTTAGGAAAACAAAAAATTGAATTCACCGATGAAACCAAAAAAATCCTGAATTTCACCTGCAAAAAAGCAATAACGATCGTAAACTCAAATAAAATAGAAATTTGGTACACCAATGAATTAGGAATCAAAGGCGGACCAAGTGTTTTGGGACAAGACTTAGGTTTAGTTTTAGAAACGATTCGTAACGGGAACAGCGCTTTAACAGCTACAAAAGTTGAGATTTTAAAAACAATCCCGACAATTTTAGCATTACCAAAAGTTCCTGAAGTTGATCAATTGACTTATAAAGATCGTTTATGGAAAAGTCGTTTTGTGAATATCTCAGTTTTCAATAAAGAACAAATTCATTTTGCAGGCGATGCAAAATCAAATGATAGCATTTTCAGATTTGCCAGCGGAACTATAATTGTGCGAAAAGTAAAATTTCCTGAAATAAAAAAAGGAAGTGGTATTTATGTCGATGTTACCCAACAATCCAATGGTGATGCTTACGATAGAACGGGTTCGGTTTTTATGATTCCAACTGATAAAAAAACTTCTTTTCTGGACGGATTAAAAAATGGAGTTCAAAAGTTACCTGTTTATGAAAACGGAAATGGTAAAAAATACCAAGGTGTTGTGGCAACCAACGAATATACTCCTTTGCTGGAAATGATGCGCTTTTTCACTCCTTTTGGCGTGAAGCATTTCAACTATTTACAACTAAAAAATAAGGTTTGGCAGGATAGTGTTTTCTACCGTCAGGACATTTCATTACTACAGCCTAAACTAAGTAATCAAGAAGTATATATAGGAATGTTTATTGGTAATTATGATGCGGGTGGACATAAGGCCAGTTTGAATATTTCGATTCACGAAGGTGAAGATAACAATCCGAAAGGCGATTTTATTCTACCTCTTTTCAATACGGTCAATGTTATGGAAATGGCCGGACAGGAATACGCAACCATGTTTGATAACGAAAAAGGTCTGGAAATGACTTTTGAAGTACCCGAAGGTTATAAAAATTTCAAATTGAGTTACACTACAACCGGACACGGAGGCTGGAAAAACGGCGATGAATTTTTACAAAAAAAGAATACCATTTTTATTGACGGAAAAGAAGTTTTTGGATTCACACCGTGGCGCACTGATTGCGGTTCATACCGATTGAGTAATCCTGCATCGGGGAATTTTGGCAATGGATTATCCTCATCAGATTTAAGTCGTTCTAACTGGTGTCCGGGAACAACGACCAATCCAAATCTTATTGATTTAGGAAATCTTTCGTCTGGAAAACATACCATTCGTGTAGCAATTCCTCTTGGAAAACCAGAAGGAACCAGCAGCAGTGCGTGGAATGTTTCAGGATTTTTGATTGGAGAAAGGTAATTGATAGTTAAACTTAGATAATATCGACTTATTGATTAAACGGAAGTCTTTATATATTTAAAAATTAAAAAAAACGTAAACTATTTAAGTGCAAATGAATTATGGCTTTTACTAAATATATTGTCATTATTCTAAATCCTTATTTAGTTTTGATTTTCACTATTAAAACTTTACTATCAAACCACCTAACTTAAAAAAACATGAAAAAAACCACACTTTTCCTGCTGTTTTTCGCGATGAGCTACACAGCAATAATAGCGCAAACCTACACCCCTACTGAAGGAAATCTAAAAAACAGAAAAGAGTTTCAAGATGACAAATTTGGGATGTTCATTCACTTTGGGCCTTATAGTGTTCTTGGTAATGGCGAATGGATTATGAACAACCAAAACATTAAAGTAACCGAATACGGAAGATTGATTAATGTATTTAATCCGCAAGATTTTGATGCCAAGAAATGGGTTGGAATTGCGAAAGCTGCCGGAATGAAATACATCACTTTTACCACGCGTCACCACGATGGTTTTAGCAATTTTGACACCAAATTATCCGATTGGAAAATTACAAATACACATTTTAAAAGAGATTTATTAAAAGAATTGGCAGATGAATGTCATAAAGAAGGAATCAAATTATTCTGCTATTATTCCCTTTTAGACTGGACAAGAACCGATTATCAATACGAGACAGGGAAAACAGGAAAAGGAACAGGCAGAACACAAAAAAGCGATTGGGACAGCTATATTCGTTTTATGAAAGGACAATTAACCGAATTGCTGACCAATTACGGAGAAATTGGAGGAATTTGGTTTGACGGACATTGGGATCAATTGGACAACGATACTGATAAAACATTGACATCAAAAGTAAATTGGCATTACGATGAAATTTACAAATTGATTCACTCACTTCAACCCAATTGCCTGATTTCAAACAATCATCATCTGACACCTATTCAAGGCGAAGATTTTCAAGCTTTTGAAAAAGATTTACCCGGTGGAAATACTTCTGGATTTGGAGGTCAATCTGTTTCTCAATTGCCTTTGGAAACCTGCGAAACGATGAACAATTCATGGGGATTTAATATCAATGACAGAAATTACAAATCGACCAAAGATTTGCTTCATTACATGATTAATGCGGCTAGTTTGAATGCTAATTTCCTTTTGAATGTTGGTCCAATGGCTAACGGATCAATCCAACCGGAATTTGTTCAAACTTTGAAAGAAATGGGGACTTGGATGGATCAAAACGGAAACAGCATTTACGGGACAAGAGGGAATGTAATGCCGCAGCAAAATTGGGGGGTATTTACTGCTAAAGACAAAACCTGGTTTGCACACATCATCAAAACACCAAAAGAGAACAATTATATTTTTATCCCTGAGATGAAACAAAAAATCAAAAAATGCTATTTGATGGACAGCAAAAAAGAACTAAAATTCAAACAACAACCCGAAGGAACTTTTGTGTATTTGGATGGCATCAAATTAGATTCAATCGATACTATAATTGAAATGCAAATACAGTAAATATCATAAATTAATTATCTATAATATGTTTCATAAAATTCTTTTCCTCTCTTTTGTTGCTTTTATTACTTGTGAACAAGGAAACGCGCAATCGACATTTTCAGCCGAAAAATTCCTTAAACACGATACTTATTTAGCATCCGATAAATTAGAAGGCCGTCTTGCAGGAACAAAAGGAAATAACGAAGCAGCAGCTTACATCAAAAAATATTTTAAAAAATTCGGGTTGAAAAAATTTAACAACAATTATTATCAGCCCTTTAAAATATTTATAAAACCGGATATCAACAAAATGAAATCGGACAGTGTATCGACTCAAAACGTTGTAGGTTACATAGAGGGTTCTGATGAAAATCTAAAAAAAGAATTCATTGTAATTGGAGCACATTATGACCATTGGGGATGGGGCGGAAAAGGTTCTGGCAGCAAGGAAAAATACACCATTGCAATTCATAACGGAGCTGATGATAATGCCTCGGGGGTTTCGGCTCTTTTGTCTATTTTGGAAGAACTTCATCATCATAAAATTGCTCCTAAAAGAAGCATTATTTTTATTTCTTTCAGCGGTGAAGAAGAAGGTTTATTGGGTTCAAAATATTTTGTCAGTCACCTGCCTGTAGATAAAAATGCTGTTAAAGTAATGATCAACATGGATATGGTAGGAAGATTAAATGATAAAAAAGAACTGTATATGGGTGGTGCCGGTACTTTTCCGGGAGGAGTTGAGCTGATGAAAAAATTAGGCGAAGGCAGCGGGCTAAATCCACTTGTTTTTGCTGGAGATGTTGGTGGTTCTGATCATGTTACATTTTACAAAAACGACATTTCGGTTATAGGATTACACACTGGCGGACATCCTCAATACCATACACCTGAAGACGATACGTCTTTGATTAACAGTGAAGGAGCTGTTATGGTTTGTCGATATATTTACAATGCTTTAACCTCTATTGCTAACTATGATCAGTCCTTAACTTTTATCAAGCAAAACTAAAATACTTTAAGATTATTTCTAATAGCTGTTTTGAGCAATTATTGAAAATCTCTTTTAAAATAAAAATCGGCAGACTGCGGTAAAATTAACTGCAAGCTTGCCGATTTTTTTATACTATATAACAAATAATACCAATCAAGAGTTGAAAGCAATTTGTGCCGTTAGGCACTAAATATTGGTAGAAAACATGATTTAGAATAAATTTAGCGTGCCGTAGGTACGCAATAGTTATCATTTTGTTACGTACCTATGGCACGCCAACGAATTTCGAACCGATATGACTACCGATATTTAGTGCCTAAAGGCACATTTCAATTCTTCATTGCATAAATAACTAGCACATCCATTTATTATAAAGAAAACCCCATCGTCAATTATATATCGACTTTAAGGTTTTCTCCTTACTAACAAAATATTAAAAATGAAATTTCTATCAATATTTAGTACCTAACGGCACATTTCAACTCTTCATTGCATAAATAACTAGCACGTCCATTTATTATAAAGAAAACCCCATCGCCAACTATACATTGACTTTGGGGTTTTCTCATTACTAACCAAAATTTAACTTAAAAATGAAATTATTTTACGTCCCAGAAAATTTTAGTACCCAGGTCGTCTTTATCCTTCACCGCATTGTAATTATCGGTATTATAAACTCTTTCTGAATTTGGATATGTCCAACGTGTTGGTGGAGTCTTTCTAATAGAGCTTGTCTCATCATCCATGAAATTAAATGCTGGAAGTTTTAATCTTCTTTGTTCGGCCCACGTTTCATCAGCCTGCATTACATTATAGTGAATATACTTTTGGAAAGCAATTAACTTCAATTGATCAGCAGCTGTTACAGCTCCGGCAAAGTTAATTTTAAGGATATAAGCCTCAATTTCAGCAGTTGTTGGCTCTGTAGTTGGTTTCCATGTTAAAACATCAGCTTTATCTCCTAATCTTACATAATATTCAATAGATTGTCTGATTGCTTTCTCGAAATATACTTTTGCTGTAGCAGCACTTCCATTTCTTGAATAGTACTCTGCAAGAATTAGGTTTACTTCGGCAGCATTTATCAATGTTCCTGGCAACCATTTGTTTTTACTAATTACAGATCTATTATAAATTGCTATTTCAGTATCAGCAATTAGTTGATCCTGAACTCCAGAAGACAGTGCCGGATCAAGTCCCACATAAGCTGTTGCACTTGCTCCTTTTTCAAACAACCAAGGTTCACGTGGATCACTATTGGCATTCATGTGATCAATCATTGGTTTTGGAGCAATGTTGTTGTTTCCTGATTCTAAAGCATCAAAGAAACCTGAAGTATCTAAATCAACATCCTGAGTATATACTCTGAATGCAATATTCTCTGAATTTTCATCTACAATTTTTCCTCCGGCAATGATTTCTGCCATTTCTGTATTGGCTCTTGCTGAAAAAGTAGAAACTGCAGAAACTCTGTTCAATAATTTTAAACGCAAAGAATTACAATAGTTCTTCCAACTTTCCAGGTTTCCTTTATTAATCAGGTCTTGATTTTTAAATACTGTTTCTACTCCGGTAGCCAAAGTAATTGAATTCAATTCAGTAGAAAAAGCTTTCAAATCGTCTAACATTTTAATGTAAAGCTCTGTTTGATTATCATACTTAGCTGCTGCTTCTCCATAATTACCACCTGTGAAACTAATTTTACCTGCTTCAGAGAAAGGAATATCTCCAAAGTTATCAATCATTTTTGCCGTATGATCATACAAATAAATCGTTGAAGTGATTGTGTAGATTCTATTCGCTGCCTGGTCAGCAGGAGATAAAGTAGCCATCACTTTTTCCAACTCTCTATATTGGGCAATAAATTTGTAATACCTGTTCCATCTGTCTTTTCCAGCTTCTCCGACAACATAACGACCTGCCGAATTGACAAACCCATGAGCCTGAGTATAACTTAAAGAAGTCGTTCTTATTACGGTAAAATAATTCCAATACGATGGGATTACATCCTCAAAGTTAATTTTCATGAAACCAGCAAACTGTTTAGGTACAGTTGTAGTTGTTACTGTTTCTGGATCTCTATATGCATCTGCAAAATCACTCTCTGAACAAGAGCCTAAAAAAATTGCTGCCGTCGCAAATGATATATATAATAATTTTCTCATGTTGTCTGTTTTTTAATTATAATTTATCCAATTAGAAAGATGCTCTCAACATTACTCCGTAACTTCTTGTTGATGGAGCTAATCCAGCATTGTTTACGTTTTTATCCCATCTGGATCCTGAAGTTGTTGCCTCAGCATCCATATCTTTAATTGTTCTGTAGATATAAAACAAATTACGACCGAAGAAAGACAAACTCAATTTAGTAGCTCCTAATTTACTGGCATATGCCGCTGGCACATTAAACGCAAGAGATACCTCTCTCAATTTAACATAGTCATTTTTCTGAATATACAATTCATAACGTGAGCTGCTGTATTGAGGACCTCCCCAGTTGTAAGTCATGTTATAATAACCTGCCTGAGAAATCACATTTGTATTTGGCGCGCCATCTGCAGTTACACCGTTCATTAACATACCATCGCGGTATAATGTTTGGCCTCCTGGTCCGGCAGTTGCAGTATTAGGAACCTGAACTCCTTTACCATTTTCCATGTAATACGTTAAACCACCACGCTCATTTGTACTATAATTCAATGTTTCTTCTGTCAATCCTCTTGCTTTCATCCAGTTAATCCCTGTTGGCATCAAATAACCTCCATAAGAATAATCGATATTTACATCTAATGTGAAACTTTTATATGTAAATGAATTCAATAAACCTCCCACACCTTTAGGCATAGCACTTCCGTATTTTACCCATTTATCTCCATCAAGCATTAAGAATCCATCAGAGTCAACCATATCCTTACCACTAGCATCAGTTTTAACAGGGTGCGCATAAATGCCTCCCATTGGATCACCTACTACAGATTTTAATTGAGCAGCAGATCCATCATAGTCAGCATGCAATAATTCACTTGCACCGTTAGCCAATTTTACAATTTTGTTGATGTTTTTTGCCCAGTTTAAAGTTACATCCCAAGAAAAATTCTCTGTTCTAAAAGGAGAACCTGTCAAAGCAACTTCAAATCCTTTATTACTCAATTCTCCCACGTTAGCTAATATTTGACTTGCTCCTGTAGTTGGTGCCAAGGTCAAATCAAGAATTTGATCTTTAACTTTTGCGTTATAATAAGAAAAATCTAATCCTAATCTTCTGTCGAAGAATTTAGTTTCGAAACCAAGCTCGTATTCATTTTTCATTTCAGGCTTGATTCCTTCATTTCCATACTTGTCTTGAGAATTTGTAATCAACACTGGATTTGAAGTTCCCTGAGTTCCCAATGTGTTTTGTATGAATGCCACATTTGCTCTGTAACGATCCGGATAGTTACCCACGATACCCCAAGAACCACGCATTTTTGCATAACTGATAAACTCTGGCAATTTTACCGCATCTGATAATACAAAACTTGAATTTACTGACGGATAAGTAAAGGCATTATTATTTGGGTTCATTGTAGAAGTACGGTCTCTTCTGATAGTTCCTTCAACGAACAAATAATTTCTGAAGCTACCACTTAAAGTTCCAAAAACAGCATCTTTTATAGTCTCTTCTCTTTTTGAGTCACTAGTCGCTATACCTATAGACGATTTCATATCGTACCATCCTTCAACACTTAAACCACCTCTAGTAGAACGAGATAATGTTCTATAAGTTTCTTTTGTACCAGAATAACCAAGAACAGCATTTACGCCGAAATCCTCATTGATTTTTTTGTTGTAAGTCGCTAATAAATCACCATAAAGAATATTATAATCCTGCCCCTCCATCATAAAAGAACCTGAACGATCTCCCTCGTTCCCAAATTCATAAATCAAAGGTACTTCTACCGGATTTTTATTTTCAATATTTACTGCAGTTAAATCAGTCGAAACACGACCACGTAATGTTAAATCTTTGGTGATCGAAAGCGTTTCAGTAACACTTGCTATTAAACGGTTTGTAATCTCGTCTTGCTGTTTAGCACCTGTGTTCCAAAAATAATCAGCAATATCTGATCTGAAACCATTACGGTAAATATTTTCACCAGGAGTTAAGCTTTGAGTATCTTTACCAATAACGTATTTGTATCCTAAACTAGTTTTGTATTTAGCTTTGTACCAATCACCATTATCAAATGGGCTAAGCATACCAGTAAAGTTATTTACCAAACGATCCATAGCAAAAGTACGGTTTTGTAAATTTTGATTCATATAACTCACAATAACATCTGTTTTCAACTTACCTGTTTTGAATGAGGCATTTACGTTAAAATTATTCTTTTTGTTATTGTTACCCATACTTAATGCTTCTGATTCAATACGTGTGTAAGAAAAACGAATACTACTGTTTTCAGTACTATTTGTAAGCGCAAAGTTTGTTGTCGAGTCCCATGAATTTTGGAACATATTTTTGTATCCATCTCTTTGAGCAGAATACGGACGAATTACTCCATCCCAAGTCATAACAGGCTTACCGTCAAACCAAGGACCAAAGTTATTACCACTATTTGAAACTCCTCTGGTTTCATTAGTACCATCACCATCTACATCATAATGAGCAAAACCGTCTGGAGCTAAATATCCTGTTGAATAATTAGCATTTGTCCAACCCGGTCCTCTTTCGTACTGAAATCTTGGCAAGTATGCAATTTGATTTCCTGAGTAACTCGTACTAAAATCAATACCTAAACCTTTTTTTCCTCTACCAGATTTAGAAGTAATCAATACAACTCCATTTACAGCCTCAGAACCATATAATGCAGCAGCAGAAGCTCCTTTAAGAATCGAAATATTCTCAATATCTTCAGGGTTAATATCAGCTAAACCATTATTTTTTACACGTTGTTGGTTCCAATAATCATTATTGTTAACCTCTCCATCACGAATAGGCACACCATCCAAAATAATAAGCGGCTGATTTCTACCCGTTATCGAGTTTATACCACGAATCTGGATATTGATTGCTCCGGCTCCACCTGGAGTAGAAGAAATACGTACACCCGGTGCTTTACCGTACAAACCATTAGCAATAGTAGGCGAAGCCGTTTTGACTAATGCATCTGATTTGATTATACTTGTAGCGTACCCAATTGATTTGTTCTTTTTAGATTGTCCCAAAGCAGTAACTGTAACACCATCAAGTTCGTTAGTAGCACTTGCTAATTTTACTTTCATTCCATCAACAGCTTTCAGTTCTGTTGTTTTAAACCCTATCGAACTTACGACAAGGGTAGCTCCTTCTCTCACCGAAATCGTAAATGCTCCATTTTCATCTGTAGCAGTTTCTTGTTTTGTTCCTTTTTCTTTAACAATAACAGATGGAACAGGCATATTTGCATTATCTGTAATTACTCCGGAGATTGTTTTTTCTTGCGCATTCACACCTTGGAAGCACAATACTGTTAGAAAAACTAACAGCGATTCATATAACAGCTTTCTCATAATTAATATTGGTTTGGTTTGGTTTGTAATTTGTTTAAATAAAAGGTTTGATTTCTTAAAAAAATGAATACTAAAACCTTTATTTTTTATTACCTAATTTCCCTTATCAAGGATTCGGTAATAGTTAAGTTTCCCGTTTAACATCTCTCTATTTCTTTTACATCATAAGCTTTTTTATTTATTTAATAATTTGTTTAATTCTCTGGGGTATTTTAAAATTCAACTATATCGTTTTAGTGTTTTGTTTGAAAAAAAAGGAATAAAATTCCTATACTGATTCTCTTATAGTTAGACTGCCTTTTTTCTTTTCTTTCTCAATTTTATAGTTAGTCCCGTCATTCATTTGCTTCATCAATAACAGTACAGTTTTTTTTCCTATCTCTTCAATTGGCTGAGATAAAACAGTTATAGAAGGAGAATGCAACCTAAAACTGTCATGATCATCAAAACTAATTACTGCTTTATCACTAGGAATTTTTAGCCCTAATCTTCTAAATGACTGCAAGCCTGCAAGCAATAAATAATTTGCTCCAAACAAAACAGCGTCAATTTCTGCATTACTGCTCAAGAATTCAGAGATCTTTTCTATTCGTTGCTCTTCACTGATTTTATATTCCAAATCAAGAATTTTAGTCTCATCATACAGCCCTTTTTCTTTCAACAAACTAATGTATCCTTGTTTTCTCAAATCCATCTGAATCAACTGCGAGGCATTTGTCACGAATGCAATTTTTTTGAATCCTTTTTCCAAAAAATAATTAGTAGCCCTTTGTGCTGCTTCAAAATTATCCAGAACTACATGGCTCACTTCTTGTCCTTCAAAATACCTATCAAGTAAAACAACCGGACATTGAAGCTCTAACAATCGATCGATAGTTGTTTTCATATTCTCAGTAGGCGTTATAATAAAACCATCAACATTAGCCTGTAATAAACTATTAACTAACTCAACCGCCCGATCATCATTTCCGCCAGTACTACAATAAAATACTCTATAATTTAAACCTATTGCCTCTCTCTCAATTACTCTTGCCAAATCAGCAAAAAAATGATTTGAAATATCTTCAACAATAAGCCCTATAGATCTTGTTTTACCAGTCCTCAAACTACTCGCGATCATATTAAGTTTGAACTTCATTTCTTCAGTAACCTTGAAAACTTTCTTGATCACTTCTTTACTGATCCCCATCTTCTCCCCTTTATCATTCAAAACAAACGAAACGGTAGTAACCGATACATTTGCTGCTTTGGCGATATCTTTAATAGTGAT
This sequence comes from Flavobacterium sp. JAS, assembly GCF_020991455.1. Lineage (GTDB taxonomy): Bacteria > Bacteroidota > Bacteroidia > Flavobacteriales > Flavobacteriaceae > Flavobacterium. Next base: position 164,959 of record NZ_JAJMOX010000002.1, on the reverse strand, counting down.
CTTTTTTTTCATTAAAAGTTAATATAATCTTAAAATTAAGTTAATTTGTTATTGACAAATATATATTTAATAAAACGATTTACAAAAACGTTTTAGTGTTTTTTTTAGCAACAATTATTATTTTTAACAGTTAAAAATAATAACGCAAAATTTCCACACAATAGTCTGTAAACAAAATAGATAGCCCCAAATAAATGAGTAATGTTTTTCTGTCAAACAGCAAAAACAGCTCTAAATTTGAGAAAAATTAAAATCGTAAAAAAAGACACTCAAAAACCTTAAAAACTACCATAAGTTTAACATAAATATATGTTAACTAAAATTTATCTAATAAATTATCTTTCCGTTTCGTTTCAAAATTTCCATCAAGAATCATTTCTTATTTTTTCTTTATTTTGAAACTCATTAGACAAATCATTTTCACTTCTATTACACGTTTTTTTATCAATTTTGAAAAATGTAATTGTTTTTTTACAATTATTTTTTTCGCAACAAAAAAAAACAAAAGCTGACTAATTATTTATCTAATTTTTCTTTAGTTTTTCTTTAGTTTTTAAAATAACGTATCAGAATAAAGACTTTAAAATGATATTTTTAAGCTCAATTAGTTAGTCAGAAAACCACCCTGGCCTCTGTATAATTTAATTGGCGCGTCTAATGTAACTTTAATACAAGTCACATATTTATCTGCAACATTCTCTGGTAAATTAATGTAAACTAGTCCCGGAACAGCACTCCAGGAAATCTTCCCAACTACTTTATGAGTCAGCTTTGTATTTGATCCCAAAACAGTAATATCCGTAATTTTATTATCAAGCCCTTTTAGCATCAGTTCTCCGGAAGTTTTTCCATGAACAAATAAATAAAGCGTTTTTGAATCTTTAGAAAGTGTAGTTGGCCCATAGAAATGTCCCAATGGAATTCCCGGAATAGTTCCAAAAATCCCTTCACCGTTTCTTCTGTTCCAATCACCAAGCTCTTTCAGGGTAGAAACAACGGTTTCAGGATATGTTCCGTCAGGTTTAGGTCCTATGTCTAATAATAAATTTCCTCCGTTTGAAACCGCATCCACAAAAATTGTGATGATTTCATAAGGTGTTTTCCAATTCGTATCACTCACACGATATCCCCAGTTTTCGTTCATCGTCATACATAACTCCCACCATTTGAACGCAGGACGCACCACAGGAAAATTTTGTTCAGGAGTATCATAATCTCCATATCCTTGCAAACGTCCGTTGATAATTGTATTTGGGTTTCTGTCTAACAATATCTTACGTGTTTTTTCGGCTTGCCATTCCTCTGCACTATGCTCCCAATCCCCATCGAACCACCACAAATCCGGATTATACCAATCTGAAATTTCTTTGATTTGTCCTTGGTAAAACTTTTGGAAACGTTCCCAACGAGCTGGTTCTTTTTTGATATCATAACGTGATTTATCTTTCAAAAAACCGGGATAATCATTGTGTGTCCAGTCGATTAAGGAAAAATAAGCGCCACATTTAATATCTCTTTTACGCAATTCTTCAAAAAAGGGTTTCACCATATCTTTTTTAGCTGCACAGGTTTTTACCGAACTCAATTTTCCTAATTTGGTATCATACATCGCCACACCATCATGATGTTTTGTTGTAATTACCGCATATTTTGCCCCTGAATCTTTGATCATATCTGCCCAAGCAGCAGGATCATATTTACTCAAAGTATAGCTTTTTTGTTGTTTCATATAATCCTCAACAGAAATTTTTCCGTTGTGAAAACTCCAGGATTCAGAAACATCAGCAACTGAATAAATTCCCGCATGAATGAAGATTCCTAATTTAGCATCTTCAAACCATTTCATTTTTTCAGCGATATCTTTTGCAGCAATTTTGTTCTGCGCAAAACCTGTGATAGTAGTTCCAACGACTAAAGCTGCTAAAATTATTTTCTTAATCATTTCTGTTTTTTTTAATATTTATTATTTTATTCTGATCGTCGTTGCTGCCGATTGTAATCCTTCACTTTGCGCTTTTACCGTAAATTGTCCTTTTTCTCCTTTTTTCGCTTTAACTATTACTAAAACTTTTCCGTTATAAGCAGGTCTTTCGGCACTTTGAAAAGGCACAAAACTCGTTGCATCTCCATTATCAGTTGCTACGATTTCTCCAGCACCTTCAATCGAAAATTTAACTAATGGGTTTGCACGAGGAACCATCAAACCATTAGAATCAGTAACATCAACCGTTACAAAAACCAAATCAACATCGTCTGCAAGGGCTTCTGTTCTATCTGCTGACATTTTTAATTTTGTTGCCGTTCCAGTAGTTTTAACAATATCAGTCGCCCAATTTTTACCATTTTTGTAACAGACAACTTTTAGTTCGCCGGGAGTATAAATCACATCATCCCAAGTCAAACGGAAATCTTTTCCTGCTGTCATTTTCTTTCTTCCGAGACTTTTTCCGTTAAGAAACAACTCTCCCTCATCTCCCGAAGTGTAAACGTGTACCGGAACTATTTTCCCAACACGTTCGCTCCAATTCCAATGTGGCAAAATATGAGCTGTTGGAACATCTGGTCTCCAATGTGATTTGTAAATATAATAGCGGTCTTTGGGGAAACCAGCCAAATCGATAATTCCGAAATAACTACTTCTTGATGGTGGATTACTTTTTTGCAATTCTGCCAATTTCGCTTCTAATTCTGCTTGTTTTGAAGGATCAGTTCTAAAATTCAATAAGTTTGTTTCATCTGAATTGTAAGGTGTTGGTTCTCCTAAATAGTCAAAACCTGTCCAAACATATTCTCCTAATAAATGCGGATACTTTGCATTGGTACGAAATTGCGTATCAGGCGAACAACCCCATCCCGGGAATGCATCATCGTAAGACGAAATTTGCCAAGACATTTTGTTGTATTTATCGTCAAAGAAATATTCTCCTCGAGAACTTACAGTTGAAGCTGTTTCACTGCCAAGTGTTGGTTTATTTGCATATCTTGGATCAACATCCCATTTTGGCTGTTGGTCGAAAAAGTAATTCACTCCCATAATATCCAGTGCAACGGCCGCTCCAGAGCCTCTTCCTCCATCTGGATCATTATATCCATTTGAAACTGGGCGTGTTGGATCTTCCCGACGCATAATATATGCCAATTCTTTGGTCAGTTTTACGTTTTGCTGATCTGGAACTTCATTCCCAATGGACCAAATAAATACCGAAGGATTATTTCTGTCTCTATGTACTAATGCTGCTAAATCTTTTTCATGCCACTCATCAAAAATCACGTTGTAATCTAATTTTTTCTTACCAATTTTCCATGCGTCGAAAGCTTCATCCCAAACCAGGAATCCCATTTTATCTGCCAATTCTAACAATTCCGGAGCAGGAGGATTATGAGAAGTACGCAAAGAATTACACCCCATTTCTTTTAGCATCACCAATTGCCTTTTCAATGCCGAAGTATTGATAGCAGCTCCTAAAGCACCTAAATCATGATGGTTACAAGTCCCGAAGATTTCGACTCTTTTTCCGTTTAAAAGAAATCCGTTTCTTGGTGTAAATTCGATAGTTCGAACACCAAAAGGAGTGTTATAAGTATCCACTACTTTTCCGTCAACACTAACTTTAGTTTGCGCCACATAACGATTTGGCGTTTTTAAATCCCATAATTTAGGATTGTTTAAAACCGAATGTGTTTCTGCTTCTTCCGTTCCGTTGGCTTTGATTTCAATAGTTGAAGGAATTAAGGAACCTACTTTTACTTTGGGCGTGTTATTGATGTCCATTTCGTATAAGTCGGTTGTAACAACTGCTTTTACGTTTTTATTTGTTGCATTGTCAACTTTTACCAATACTCTGATATTAGCTGTTTCTTTGGTAACATTTGGAGTTGTTACATAAGTTCCCCAATGCCCAACATGTACCGAATTGGTTTTTACCAACCAAACATGGCGATAGATTCCTGCTCCGGGATACCAACGAGAATCCCAGTTTTCAGTATCTAAACGAACGGCTAAAATATTTTCCTGTCCAAATTTTAAAAATGGAGTCAAATTCATTCGGAAAGAATTGTAACCATAAGGCCAGGTTCCCACATAATTTCCATTCAAATAAATTTTGGCATTGGCCATAGCACCATCAAAATCAACAAAAATCTCTTTGCCAGAGTCTGAAGCGGGAACAGTAAAATGTTTGCGGTACCAACCTATTCCTTTCCATGGTAATTTCCCGGTTTCTCCTCTTAATTCAATTCTAAAAGGCCCTTTGATAGCCCAATCATGTGGTAAATTTAATTTTTCCCAATTGGCTTCACTTATAGAAACAGCTTCTAAGTTTTTCGGCTCTTCTTTAACCAATCCATCAGCCTGAGATCCGTATCTTGAAAAAAGCCAATTATCATCAAATGACTGAGTATCGGTCGAGCCCATTCTCACTATGGCCGTATTCTGCGAAAATGCAGATAGTCCAATCATCAAAAAGAAGAATAGTAAAACAAGTCTATTGTTCAGTGAAAATATCTTTTTATTCTGGTTCATCTTATGTAATTATTCTGGTTTGGTTTGGTTTGGTTCTGTTCGCAAAACGAACGGCATTGCGGTCAATTATCTTTTATTCAATATTCATCTCTATTTATTACTATTTTAATTTGTTCCTTGGTTATTTTGAACATCATGATTCTGAATTTCAGCTTCTGTTTAACTACAGGGAACGGTCTAAATGTGTATATCCTCCATCTACATAAATCAACTGACCTGTTGTATGACTTGATTTGTCAGACAATAAAAAGACAGCCATATTGGCGATTTCCTCTGCAGTTGTCATTCTATTTTCGAACGGAATTCTGGCCGTGATTTCTTTTAATTTTTGCTCTGGATTTTCGAGTGTTTTAATCCAGACATCATATAATGGCGTGTAACATTCTGCCACTATAACCGAATTTACACGTATTCCGTATTTCAATAATTCAACAGCCCATTCGCGGGTTAAAGCATTACGTCCACCGTTTGAAGCTGCATAAGCCGAAGTGTTTCCTTGTCCGGTATCGGCAGTTTTTGAACCAATATTTACAATTGCACCTTTTGTTTTTTTCAACTCAGGCAAAGCATATTGGGCCATTAAATAATAATGAACTAAATTTTTATGAATCGATGCCATAAATTTTTCGTAATCCCCACTTTCTAGTCCAACACCATCATTGACACCCGCATTATTGATTAATCCATCTATACGACCACAAAGCTCAATTACTTGATTTACGGCAATTTTGCAAGCCTCTGGATTAGTCAATTCGGCCACGACTGATAATGCTTTTCCTCCTTCAGCTTCTATTTCTTTAATTGCAATTTGATTATCGGCATCAGCTCTTCCTACAATCACAGGAATTGCTCCTTCAGAGGCCAAAACTTTACAGATCCCAAGTCCTATTCCTTTTGCTCCACCGGTTACGATAATTATTTTGTCATTAAGGTTAAGATTCATTTGCTCTCTATTTAAGTTGGATAGTTATTTTTTTTCTAAAACACAGATGAGTTTAATAATTACTCTTTTAAATGATAAAAATTACTTGCATTTTTACTCCAGAATTTATCTTGATCTACTTTTAAAAATTTCGAAAAATACTGCTCTACAATCTCACATGATTCGGCATAAGATGCTGCGAGTAAACTCACTGGCCAATCACTGCCAAACATTAGTCGATCAATTCCAAATACCTCAGTAACCACATCTAAACAATAGGTAAAATCAGTAGCTGTCCAATTATTCCAGTCGGCTTCGGTGGCTAAACCGGAAACCTTACACATGACGTTAGGATATTGTGCAATGGTTCTAATCCCTCTTTCCCACTCGCTGAAATCCTTATTTTTGAAATCCGGTTTCGCCAAATGATCTATAACAAATTTTTGTTCCGGAAATTTTGCCACTAGTTTTGCTACATTCTCTAAATGTTTTGGAAAAACCAAAATATCATACGTGAAATTGTATTTTCCTAATTTTGAAATTCCGTTCTGAAAATTTTCCATCAACATAAAATCAATACCCGCTTCTGCCTGAATGATATGTCTGAATCCTTTTAGCTTTTCATATTTGTTATAATATTCCAAACGATCTTCGATATTTTCAGCACACAAATCAACCCAACCTACAATACCTTTGATGAAATTATTGTCTTTGGCTAAATCCAAAAGAAAGTGAGTTTCATCTTCACTCTGATCCGCCTGAACAGCTACACATCCTTCAAAATGATTTTCTAATAATAATGGTTCTAAATCCGAGGGCAAAAAATCTCGTTTGATCACTTTCATTTCTTCATTGATCCAGGCATCTTTTACAGGATGATATTTCCAAAAATGTTGATGGCTATCTATTTTCATGTAAATCAAATATTTTATCCATCAGCATCCATTTTTCACCCTCTTTTGCCCAAGGAAGCGCTTTTTGATATTTCCACATCAGTTCTTCCCATTTCTGAACCACTAGATTATTAGCATCCATCTCTCCTTTTCTTTGAAAAGTAAAAGTTTCATTGGCCTCGATAATCATAAACATTCTATTACCAATACAATAAATATCAAGATTTTCAATCCCCGAATTGGTAATACTTTCTGTGATTTCCGGCCAAATCTTTTCATGATATTTCTTGTACTCAGCCATTAATATTGGGTCTTCATTCAAATCTAATGCAAGACAATATTTTTGAGTTACCATATTATTTTATTTAAAGTTTTAGATTTAAAAACCTAAAACTATTGATTATCAATTAAAAAACAATTCAAACTAAAGACTCAGATGAAACTATTGATATCTTTTCGTTTTCTGCTTTTATATAATACCTCATTATTAAGAACTCAATACCTCTTAACTTTAATTAAAACAGGCACTTTTACTAAATCGTTTTATGTTGACGAGTACACTTTTTTAATACAATCTTAAAAAAATAAAATTATTGCATTATTACGTTTTATTTTAGTTCAAAATTATCATTAATTAAGCATTTATTATCTTTACATATAATTTCACAAAAAATAACAAAATAAGTAGCTATTTTAGTATTATTTTAATCAATTATAAAAAATAAATCTAATTTATAGAATAAAGACTCTAAAAAACTTAGCTGTAATTTATAAGAAATAAAACAGATTCAATAAAAAAAAGTTCCAAATCACAGCTTTTATACTATTAATAATATTAGTGATATATCCCAATCAAGAATCGAAATATACCGCCAGGCACTAAATATTGGTAGTCACAGCAAATATTAATTTGCAAAAAAGAAGCACAAAGTTTACACTATAGCTTTTTTTCTATATTCTTTAGGAGTTGTTCCCATTAATTTTTTGAACAGCTTATTGAAGTTTGAAGCTGTTTTATAGCCACATTCATAGGCAATTTCCGAAATACCCAAATCAGTTTCAATAAGATACTTACAAGCATTTGACACTCTGATTTCATTGAGATATTCTACAAAAGGTTTTTTGGTTTTAGCTTTAAACATTCTACAAAAAGATGTAGGTGTCAGATTCGCAATTTTAGAGATTTCATCAAGCGATATTTCCTCTTTATAATTCGACTTCACATATTGAAAAACCTCAGCAAGTCGGTCGTTTTTATTATCCTCACTAACTGAGACATACGAGTCATCATTAATATACCTCAGGTCTTTGCTTTTCGACAAAAGAAACAAAATTTCAATGAGTCCCATGATAACTTCAAAACCTTTCTTTTTGAGCAATTTTTCCATTTTTTTCGAAACCAATGCGTTTGTCTGCCCGCTAATCGACACTCCTTTTACGGCCTGAGCAAGAAATTTTTTAACCTCCTGAGCTTCCGGTAACTCAAAAAACGAGTTTCCAAAAAGATCTCTGCTAAAATAAATCACCATCGCCTTAGCTTTTAAACTATTAATTCCTTTGTAAAAAATTTCATCATTAAGCCAAACATGCGGAATATTATCTCCAAGAAAAACCATATCACCAGCCTCAAACGATTCGACTGAATTTCCGATAATTCGTTTTCCATGACTCTCTAAAATATAAACCAACTCAAATTCCGGATGCGAATGAAAAGGAGATTGAAAGAAAGATTCTTCACGAGAAAATATAGACAGTGATGTATTCGTGTAAGAAGCGATATTTGTTTTTACAATTTTCATTTTAAGAATACTAATGATAATTAATAATTAAATAATGATAAAATTGAAGTAATTACTAAATTGATTTAAATATAATTTTATATTTCCTAAAAAAACAAAAATAACAAAAAATGTTTAGCAGGGAACTAAATCGTTTTATTAAGATCAAAATAGCTAAAAAAAGTGGGAAATAAGTCATTTATTTGCTAATGACTGAACTACCAAAACATTAGAATTTTTATCCTTAAAAAGCAAAAAATCGTCTATAATTGAGCAAAAAACAGCTATAAAGACTAAAAATCATCCTTTTTTACTCAAAACAGAGTGGTCGATATTAAATTACTAATACGATTTAGCAATTAAACAAAAACACATACTTTTAACATCAAAAGTAAAAACGATAAAACAAATAACATTAGTTTAATAAATAAAACATATTCTTTTAGCTACAATCATAATTAGGCTACAACATAAAAAATAATAAAAGGATAAATAATAAAAAGATGGAAAAAAGATTTGCAATAGCAATGGATGTTGGAGGTTCGCATATTACGACCGCAATTGTTGATCTAAGTGAGATGAAAGTTTTTGAAAACTCCTTTTTTAAGGTTTCTTTCGATTCTAATTTACCTTGTAAAGAGGTAATGGATTATTGGGAAAATGCTATTCGTACTTTATGGGGGAAATCTCAAGTGGAAAAATTATCCGGAATCGCCTTGGCTGTTCCCGGACCATTTGATTACGAAAATGGAACCTGCTGGATTAAAGATCAGGATAAATACGATAATTTTTATGGACTGAATATAAAAGATCTACTAAGAGAGCGTTTCGATTTTGATCTGGACTTCCCTATTGTTTTCGAAAATGATGCTAAAAGTTTTGGAAAAGGTGAACTTTACAAAAACATAAAAAACCTTCCTAAAAAAGTAATGGCAATTACCTTAGGAACAGGCCTTGGTGCTTGTTTTATCGAAAATGGAAAAATTGTAAGCACTGGCAATAATGTTCCTGAAAATGGTGAAATCTGGAATCTTCCCTACAAAAATGGTATGGCTGAAGATTCTGTATCACTAAGAGGATTACTTTCTAATTATCAAAAATTAAGCGGTATTCAATTGAACAACGGTCTTGAATTATACCTTTTGGCAATTGATGGAGATCAAAAAGCAATACAAGCTTTTCATAAATTTGGAGAAGATCTGGCCGAGATTGTACTTCCGTGGTTAAAAAGCTTTAATGCTAATATGTTGTTTATTGGAGGAAAAGTATCAAACGCAGAAGACTTATTTCTGAATATTTTTAGAGAAAAAGTAAAAAATGCAGGAATTGAAATTGAACTGGTAATCTCAACTGACAATGAAACTACTGCTTTATTAGGAGCTGCCAGCTTACTTTACAAGGCTTAACAATGAAATAGTTTAAAAATATAAGAATCGATTTAAAATAAAAAGGATATGACAAATCGTAGAAATTTTCTAAAAACAACTGCAATGGCCTCGGTTGCTGTAGCATTAAGTTCTTTCACTGGGAAACCAGAAGAGAATGAAGATCATGTTGACAACCTTTCTGATGGAAAAATAAGAAAACCTATTGTGCTTTCTACCTGGAATTTTGGTCTGAAGGCCAATGAAGCTGCCTGGGAAGTATTGAAAAAAGGAGGTCGTGCCTTAGATGCTGTAGAGGCAGGAGTAAAAATCCCGGAAGGTGATCCAACAGAAAGAAGTGTAGGTTATGGCGGAAGACCCGATAGAGACGGCCGGGTAACATTAGATGCTTGCATCATGGACGAAATGTCAAATATTGGTTCTGTGGGTTGTCTTGAATTTATTAAACACCCTATTTCTGTTGCGCGTGCTGTGATGGAAAAAACGCCTCACGTTATGTTAGTTGGCGATGGAGCGCTTCAATTTGCGTTATCACAAGGTTTTCCAAAAGAAAATCTACTGGTTCCTGATTCTGAAAAAGAGTGGAAAGAATGGTTAAAAACTTCTGAATATAAACCAATTGCTAATATCGAAAATCACGACACTATCGGAATGATCGCTTTAGATGCTGATGGAAATCTTTCTGGAGCTTGTACTACAAGTGGAATGGCGTTCAAAATGCACGGACGTTTAGGAGATTCTCCAATAATCGGCGCTGGTTTGTATGTTGACAACGAAATTGGAGCCGCAACCGCAACTGGTCATGGTGAAGAAGTAATTAGAATCTCAGGAAGTCACTTGGTTGTTGAATTGATGCGTCAAGGGAAATCTCCTCAAAAAGCGTGTGAAGAAGCTGTTTTGAGAGTCGTGAAACTGATGAAAAACAGAAATAAAAATTTAAAAGATATTCAGGTTGGATTTATTGCTTTAAATAAAAAAGGCGATTATGGTTCTTATTGTGTTCAGAGCGGTTTTAACTATGCTGTTTATGACCAAACCGGAAACAGATTGATTAATCCTGAGTTTTATATAAAATAGTTGATCACTAAAGCAAAAAAAGGACTTAACAAAAAACCAAAATGAAAAATAAATTCAAGTTAATATTTACGACATTTGTCTGCATCGTTACGTTTTCTGCTCATGCACAAGGTGATTTTAGCATGGAAGCTAACAAATCAGAAGAAGCTGGCTATGTTGCACCAAAAGATCCATTGGTAAAAGCAAATCTTGAAAAATGGCAAGGTTACAAATTTGGTGTATTAATCCATATGGGACTTTATACGCAGTTGGGAACCGTAGAATCGTGGGGGTTGGCTCCGGAGGATTGGGTAACCAGAGACGGTTACGACGATTATTATAAATACGCTACTGATTATAGAAATACAAAATACAAATTGAATCCTACGAATCTGAATTCTGAAAAATGGGCGAAAATGTTCAAAAATGCGGGTGCAAAATATATGATTTTCACCTCTAAACATCATGATGGATTCTGCATGTATGATTCAAAATATACCGATTTTAAAATTACCAATCCGGAATTGCCTTATGCTAAAAATCCAAAAGCGGATGTATTAAAAGACGTCTTAGATGCTTCAAGAAAAGAAGGATTGGCAGTGGGTGTTTATTACTCAAAACCAGACTGGAGTACAGAAACCTTTTGGTGGTCTTATTATCCGCCAAAAGACAGAAACCCTACTTATGACATCAAAAAATTTCCAGAGAGATGGCAAAGTTATGTACAATACACACAAGATCAGTTGAACGAACTGACTACCAATTACGGAAAAGTTGATATTCTTTGGCTTGACGGATGTTGGGTACGACCGCTTTCTACCATTAACAAAAAAGTAGAAGAATTTTGCAAATATCCTTATGATATGGATATCAATATGAAATTAATTTCGGAAACGGCTCGCAAAAAACAACCTGGAATGTTGGTTGTAGATCGTTGGGTTCCCAGCGAATATGAAAATTATTTGACGCCTGAGCAAAAAACACCTGAAAAACCTTTAGCCGTGCCTTGGGAAAGTTGTATTACTCTTGGCGGAGCTTGGGGATGGGTACCAAATGATCACTATAAATCATCTAAAGAAGTAATACAATTAATGACTAATATTGTGGTAAAAGGCGGAAACCTATTACTGGGAGTTGGACCCGATGCTAAAGGAGAATTTGATCCTAAAATTGAAACAACTTTAGCCAACGTAGGGAAATGGTTATCTGTAAACGGCGAAGCTATTTATGACACTAAACCTGTTGCTCCATATTTAGATGGAAAAGTGGGTTATACTCAAAAAGGAAATGCAATTTACGGAATTTACATGCCTGCAAAAGACGAAAAAGAATTGCCTGCCGAAATAATCATCAAAACCAACACAAAAGACAATTTAAAAGTCACTTTATTAGCCAATAAACAAAAATTGACCAGTAAAAAAACAGACGGCGGAATTATCGTTACCATTCCACAAGAGCTGAGAACTTCTCTAGCCAATCAGGAAGCGGTGGTAATTAAATTAAGTAAATAATTCATTCTAATAAACAATGAAAAAACAATTATTAACCATTTTAGGATGTTTCATCTTTTTGTCAATGACGGCGCAGAAAATTGGTCCACCAGCTCCTTATGGAGCTTTACCAACTGAACCGCAATTGCAGTGGCAGGAATTGGAACAATATGTTTTGGTGCATTTTACGCCAACGACTTTTCAGAATAAAGAATGGGGATATGGAGATGCCAATCCTAAAATTTTCAATCCTGCGAAATTTGATGCGAGTCAAATTGTGAATGCTGCTAAAGATGGCGGTTTTAAAGGGGTAATTTTTGTGGCCAAACATCATGACGGATTTTGTTTATGGCCAACCAAAACAACTTCTTACAACATTAGCGCAAGTCCTTTTCGTGATGGAAAAGGCGATATGGTGAAAGAATTTGAAGTTGCTGCGCGCAAGGCCGGAATGAAATTCGGTCTTTATTGTTCGCCTTGGGATCGAAATAATGAAGATTATGGAAAACCTGAATATGTAGAAAAATACCGCAATCAGTTAAAAGAATTGTATTCTAATTATGGCAATCTATTCATTACCTGGTTTGATGGTGCAAATGGCGGAGATGGTTATTATGGTGGTAAAAATGAAAAAAGAAATATAGACCGATCTACCTATTACGGCTGGGATACTACTTGGGGAATATCTCGCGAACTACAACCCGGAGCTGCTATTTTTGCTGATAATGGTGATGTACGCTGGGTAGGAAATGAAAGAGGTTTTGCAAATGAAACTTCTTGGGAAACTTTTACACCAGAACCAATAGCGGGCAAAACGATAGCTGTTCCCGGAGAAACTGATTCGGATAAAGCTCAGAGCGGAACACGAAATGGTAAATTCTGGAAACCGGCTGAATGCGATGTACCTCTTAGAAATGGCTGGTTTTATCATGCCAATGAAGACAATAATGTAAAATCAGTTTCGGAGTTATTTGAAATTTACTTGAAATCTGTTGGAAGAGGCGCTGGTATGGATATTGGAATTGCACCAAATACAGAGGGTTTATTGCACCAAAATGATGTTAAGTCTTTGAAAGATTTTGGCGCTTTTTTAAAAAAACTGTTTGCTGATAATCTTGCACAATCGGCCGTGATTACTGCTTCGGAAGTTCGAGGTGAAAATCAAATATTTTTCGGAACTAAAAATCTTACTGATAATGATCGCTATTCGTACTGGGCAACCAGTGATGAAGTAAAAAAAGCGGCCCTAACTTTAGAATGGCATAAGGAACAAACCTTTAATATCATTCGTTTAAGAGAAAATATCAAATTAGGCCAGCGCATTGAAAAAATCGAAATTGATGCTTTTATCGCTGGAATATGGAAAAAAGTAGGCGAAGCAACCAGTATTGGCGCTAACCGATTAATACGTTTGCCAAATTATATCACAACTTCAAAATTGAGAATTTCTATTAAAGAATCTCCCGTTTGTATTGCTTTAAGCGATGTTGGTGTTTTTAGCGAGCCAGAACTATTGCCAATTCCAAAAATTAAAAGAGACAAAGACGGAAATATTTCGATCACTACCGAAACAACTGTAAATCAAATTCGCTATACAATTGACGGAACAGAACCTACTGTAACATCTCCAATTTATGTAAACCCATTTCCATTTTTAACCTCAGGTGATCTAAGAGTCAAATCTTTTGGAACAGATATGAAATCTGGTGAAACTGCAATTCAATCCTTCAATCTTTACAAAAAAAACTGGAAAATAGTTACCGCCTCTTTTGAAAATGAACAAAAGGAACAAGCCATAAATGCTATTGATGAAAATGCCGAAACTTTTTGGAGTACCGCTGATAATACATCCTTAACACCTTTACCACAATTCATGGTTATTGATATGGGGCAAGAAATGGAAATCACATCTTTATCCTATTTGCCACGTCATAACGGAACGGGCGGAATTGTGAAAAACTACCAATGGGAAATAAGTACTGACGGTATAAACTGGAGAACTGTTGCCGAAGGTGAATTTGCCAATATAAAAAGTAATCCTGTTGAGCAAAACATCACATTAAGAACATCGGCGAAAGCCAGATATCTTAAATTTGTTGGGAAAACCAGTGTGGATGGAAGATATATTTCTGTTGCTGAAATTGGGGTAAAAACAAAATAATCCTGTCTTTTTTCAGATAGATTACAATAAAAAAAATGCCATTCGCTGCAGCGAATGGCATTTTTTTTATTGTCTTTTCTCTATAATCTTTACTCTTTTCTCTCTATTCTTCCTATTCCTGAATCACTTTCAGCGTTGTTCCGTTTACAAAATCATCATGTGACATAAAGAAACTATTCAGGCTTTTCCCATTTAACTGAATGTCTTTGATTTTCCCGTCAGTATTGATTTCTCGTTGAATTACGATATTTTCTTTCTTGTAATATCTTGGATCTAATTGAATCGTTATTTTATCAAACATTGGTGTTGTAATGGTATAAATTGGATCTCCAGGTGATATTGGATAAAATCCCATCATAGAATACACCAGCCAGGCCGACATGGTTCCTGTATCATCATTTCCTGGTAATCCCTTTGGTTCATTTTTGAAATGTTCTCTCACTAATTTCTTCACCATTTCCTGACTCTTCCACTCCTCACCTTTTATATAATTGAATAAATAAGGATAAGCAATATCCGGCTCGTTTGCCATATCAAACTGTTTGATGTCAAAAACTTTTTGCAATTGATCAGAGAAAGGTTTATCACCCCCCATTAATTTTATCAATCCCCTGATATCATGTGGAACCATAAAAGCATATTGCCACGCATTTCCTTCGATAAACCCAACATTTGCCTGAAAATTAGCTCCTGCTATAGGATCAAAAGGTTCGTACCAATTGTCGGTAGCTGTTCTTGGTCGAAGTAATTTTAAATCTTTGTCATATAATTTTCGGTACGATAAGGAACGTTTGGTAAAACGCTTATAATCTTCTTTTTCACCCAAAGCCTTGGCTAAAAGTGAAATCGCATAATCTGAAGTATTATATTCTAACGTTGTAGAAACAGGTCCAGGGTAATTGGTTGATAAATATCCTTTGTCGAGATATTCTTTAAGTCCTGGACGCAATGGATTATCCTCAACTTGATCTGCACCTTTTAACATTGCATGGTAGGCTTTGTAAATATCAAAATCCTGAATTCCTTTTAAACAGGCATCTACAATAACTATACTTGCAGGATCTCCAACCATTGTAAATGTTTCTGTCGAATTCAATTCCCATTTTGGCAACCAGCTGTTTTCATCATACATTTCCAACATGCTTTTTATCATATCCGATTGTTGCTTAGGATAAACCAAAGACGTTAAAGGATGCATGTTTCGGTACGTGTCCCACAAAGAAAATACCGTATAACGCGTGTCTGCGGTTTTTCCGATCTTGGTTCTTTTTATTCGGGGATATTCTCCATTAATATCATTTAAAGTATTAGGATGAATTAAAGTATGATACAATGCTGTATAAAAAATAACTTTATCCTGATAGGAGCCACCTTCGACTAAAATTTTAGAAAGCTCCTTGTTCCATTCGTCATACGTTTCTTTATAAACGGTGTCAAATGGTTTATCTCCTGTTTCTTTTTCTAAATTCTCACGGGCATTTTCGATACTTACATACGAAACTCCAATTTTAACCTCAACTGTTTCTTTTTTATTAAATTGGTAGGTAAAATAAGTTCCGATGCTATCTCCAACGACTGTTTTAATGGTATTTTTCATCATTCTGGTTTTACCATTGTAGCCCATCCATTGTGCTTCTACGCCTTCGTATTTTGGTGTTTTTTTCCAAACTCCATAATGATCTGCCGGTTTAGAAAATTTTGCTACAAAATAAACCGGATAAGCATCTTCAGGGCTATTATAACAAAACGAACCCACAGAACGCATTCCTTCTATTTCTGTTGAAGAAACTACTTTTACCATAGCGCCTTCTTCGTTTGTTAATCCTAAACCAAGATTCAATAAAATATTAGATTTTCCTTTAGGAAAAGTGAATCTGCTTACTCCTACTCGCTTCGAAGCCGTAAATTCTCCCTTAACTTTATATTTATCAATATCTACGCTGTAATAAGCTGTTTTGGCAACTTCTTTAGAATAAGTTGAACCATATTTTAAATGATTGGTTTCGACCTCTCCGGTTGTTGGCATTAGTAAAATCACGCCTAAATCAGGACAGCCAACACCACTTAAATTCACCTGACTAAATCCTGTTAAAAATGTATTTTCATTTACATAAGGATTAGACAACCATTGGCTGTCTTTTTCTAAAGGCCGATTTTGAGGTCCCGCTACATTAAACGGACTAATACTTGCCATCCCTCTTGGTGCAATTGGCCCCGGAAAGGCAGCACCATAATTTGAAGTCCCAATAAATGGATTTACAAAATCTGCGGGCTGTTGTGCAAAAGTATTTATGCTAAAAAACAGCATGCAAAAAATACATGCTGTTTGTAATGTTATTCTCATATTAAAAATCATAATTAATTTCCTATGTTTTAATGGCTTCAATCTTTAAAGTCCAGGCTTCCTTACATGGCAAATTATTTCTTAAGCTTTCCGGAATTGTCACTTTAAATCCTTGTGCAAATTTAGTCCATTTCAATTGTGTTTTGGAACCTAATATCGTAATTTTTGTTCCTTTTTTAGGAGTAATAGATTTTACAATAATCTCTGATGCTATTTTATCTTCTCCTTGTTTTGCTAAATAAAACAAAAATACGTTTCCTGCTTTATTTTGAGTCATACAAATATTATTTTCTTTGTAAGGAGCAATTGGTTTTGTATTATAAATCGCTGTACTATTTACTTTCATCCAATCGCCATAAGCTGCCAATAAATCATAAGCTCCTTGTTGCCAATCTCCTTCAGGACTTGGAGCAACATTCAATAATAGATTTCCGCCTTTGGCTACAACATCAATAAGCATGTGAATACCTTCTCTGCCTGTCAAATATTTAGCATCAGGAGTATAAGACCATCCACCGCCTGAAGTAATACAAGACTCCCAAGGATAAGGCAATGTTTTCTCAGGAACACGGTTTTCAGGAGTTAAATAATTTTGGTTTTTCCCGTGAACTGCTCTGTCGACAACTATTAATCCAGGTTGTTTTTGACGTGCTTTTACAACCAATTCATCCATTTTAATATCCTGGTCAACAACTCTATGTTTTATAAACCCGTTTTTAGATACGTTCTCGGCAAACTTCTCTTTATAATTCTCATTAATATTTTGTTGATCTCTTTTCTTTACCCATCCACCATCTAACCATAGAATATCAACTTTACCATAATCTGTCAATAATTCTAAAATTTGGTTCTGTGTAAAATCAACATACTTCTGCCATTTTTCAGGATATAATGACGGATCATAATTTACATTTCTGTCAAAAGGAGGAAAATAAGGATCCCAATAGTTTTCGTTATGCCAGTCTGGTTTAGAAAAATAAGCACCTACTGATAAATTTTCTTTTCTAAAAGCATTAAAAACTTCTTTTGCAATATTGGCTTTCGGATTAGTACTAAAAGCACATTCCTTATCTGTTACCTTATAATCTGTGTATTTTGAATCGAACATAGAAAATCCGTCATGATGTTTTGTGGTAAAAACCATGTATTTCATTCCGGCTGCTTTTGCCGCTTTTGCCCATTTTTCAGGATCAAAATTTACTGGATTGAACGTTTTTTTCAAGCCTTCGTATTCTTTTACATATTGATTGTAATTACCCGGATTGCTTCCTTTTTTGCGTTCGCACCATCCATAATCTTCCGGACAAATTGACCAGGATTCTACAATTCCCCATTGACTATAAGTTCCCCAATGCATTAATAAACCAAACTTTTTACCTTGCCATTCTTCCAAATTTTTCAGCACTAATGGATCTGTTTCCGGTACATAGCGCTCATCTTCATAAATGGCTTGAGAAAACATTTGAACTGAAAATAAAATTGCGATTATAAATATTCCTCTTTTCATATTTACTCTTTTTTTGGTTTTTGGTTATAATATACATGCGCCAAACTTTGTCAAAATTTAGAACTTTGACAAAGTTCACTCAATTGGTTTAATTCACTAAAATCTCGTCTACAAACAACCACGAACTGTCACCTCTTGGGCTCTTTCTTAAATTAGTTGCGATTACTTTTATAAATCTTGCATCTCGTTTTTCGAAATTGATTTTAAATTCTTTCAACTCAGAATTTACATTACCAGCAAATGGACGCATAATTTTTCCAACTTCTTTATAATTAATACTATCCTTAGATACTAAAACTTTTAGTTGTGTTGGAAAATAAATCCCTGCCCCCTGACTTTCTAAAGTTCCAATGGTTATTTTTTCTATACTTTGTTCTTTTTCAAGATCGATAACAATTTCCATATCATTGACCAGCCATGCCTGCCATTGACCATCATGAAAATTTTTAGAACCTCTAATTGTATTTACCATTCCAAAAGGACCATCCCCTTTATAACTCTCGCTATATGGCGTTAAATAACTCACCTTATGTCCAACTGCTTTATGAAATACAATTGTATCTGTAAATGTTTTTCCAACAGGTTTATCATTTTGAAACAAAGAAGCTTTTAGAATTGTTGTCTCCTTAAACGGAATAGGATTTACATATTTTATTGCTTGATGATCTATGTTTTTATCTCCTAAAACATAACGAATATCAGGATTTTGAAATTCATTTTTAAGAGTCACATTAATCACTTTTTTGTCTAAATCGGCCACAGCAGAAGCCATAACCAAATAAGCGCTTTTGGCATAATTGATGCCTAAATAATCGTAACGTTTCAATAAAGAAGGTAATCTGGTGGTAAAATTATTCCAATTGCGATTTTCTTTTGAACTCCATAAAACTTCAGATAAAGCCGCTAATCTTGGAAAAATCATATACTCTGATGCTTTTGGATTTGCAATATGTTCTGCCCATAAATTTGCTTGTCCGCCTAAAACATGCTTGGCTTCCTCTGGCGTCATTGTATCTACAACAGGATCAAATTCGTAAACTTTATTTAATGGATTATAAGCATCAAAAGCCAATGGTTCTTCGTTTTGCGGCCCTTGATAAAAATTAAAATAACAAGGAGATTCCGGCGACATGATTACGTCATGACCTTGCTTTGCTGCCTCAGTTCCGCCTTTTGTTCCTCTCCAGCTCATGACAGTGGCATCGGGAGCTAAACCGCCTTCGAGTATTTCGTCCCAGCCAATTATTTTCTTGCCTTTGGAGTTGATGTATTTCTCCATTCTTTTCACAAAATAACTCTGTAATTCATGTGCATCTTTCAGTCCTTCATCTTTCATTCTTTTTTGGCAATTAGGGCATTTTTCCCAATTGGTTTTGGTTGCTTCATCGCCACCAATATGAATGTATTTTGAAGGAAAAATAGTGATGACTTCATCTATTACATTCTGCAAAAACTCAAAAGTAGTTTCTTTTCCGGCACAATAAATATCTGTAATTGGCCATAATCCGCCTGACGGAACTCCAATTCTCTGATTAAAACAAGCCAGTTCAGGATAAGCTGCAATGGCAGAACTTACGTGCGCCGGCATTTCGATTTCGGGAATAATTTCTATGTTTTTTGCTGCTGCATATTTTACTATTTCTTTTAATTCTTCCTGAGTTAAAAAACCTCCGTAAGTTCCTTTTTCATCTGGATTTGTAACAAGTCTTGCATTCCAGGCCGCATTTTCCTGATCTACTCTCCAGGCTCCAACTTCGGTAAGTTTTGGGTGTTTTTTTATCACTATCCTCCAACCCTGATCATCAACCAAATGCAAATGCAAAACATTCATTTTAAGCATTGCCAAACGATCGATGGTTTCGATTACGTAGTTTTTATCAAAAAAATGACGCGATAAATCCAACATTAATCCTCTCCATTGAAAACGAGGTTCATCAGTAATGGTAACATTGGGAATCTCCCATTTTGCAGATGTTATCATACTTTTACTTTCAATAGCTTCAGGAAGTAATTGTCGGATGCTTTCTAAGGCGTAAATAAAACCTGCATTTCCTTTTGCCATAATTGTGATGTTTTTTTCATTTACATCTACTATATAAGCTTCTTTATTTAAAGTTGGATCGGCTTTAAATTGGATATAATTCTTTTTCGGAATCTTACTTGAAATTTCAGGGCGAAATCCAGCTGCGGTTTCAAATTTGTGTATTAAAACTGTAGCAATTTCTTTTTGGGAATCACCATTTACAACAAATACGGTCGCTGCAGAAAACTGAAATTTTCCTGGTTTAATAACTAATTGCTTTGGTTTGGGAATTATTTGAATATCCTTTTCTGTATATCCTTTTTGGCTGTAAACATTACTTAAAACAGTCAAAAAAAGTACGATAACAATTGGTTTTAGTATTCTCATGCTTTATTATTTTAAAAATGATAAAATTTTAAATTGCTAATGATCGCTTTGGTTTTCTACCAATATTTAGTGTCTAACGGCACGTTTCAACTATTGATTGGTATAACTTACCAAAAACAAACAAAACCATAATAGTATTATGGTTTATATTCGAAGTATTTAAAGTTACTTTTCTTTCTCAATCCAGATTAATATTTGTAATAACCACTCCTGGATAGTTGAATCTTATAAGAGATATTTGCTCTACTTTAAACTGGCTTTTGTTTCTCTAATTGTTTTTAAATTACTTTCAGACAACGCATTTCCATCAAAAAAAGAAACTCCAACAGCTCCATTTTCTTTTGCCAATAAAATAGCTTCTTTTAATTCTTTATCTGATTTTAATCCCGGAACATAAATACCGGTATTTATTTTAGTTTGTTTTCCTTCTAAATCAGCAACACCTTGTTTTGTAGCGTAACCAACCCAGTCAATTTCTTCATCATAAAAACTGTGATAAATCATTGGATATACCTCATCAATATTCCATTTATCCCAACGCTGGCGCACCATGTGATCTGCCATTTCAGGATAAGGAAATACTGCTGCTGTAAGTTGTTTATTGTGTTTGTGCGCAATTTTATAAGCATCATTAACTACGGCTTGTATCGCATTTAGTCTGAAGTTTTTCCACTCCATATCGATAGAAGTATTGTGGCTTGTTTTTGGATTTTTATGATGGATTTTCTCGAACGCTTTAACACATTCGTCACAATAACAAAAGTCGAATTGAGGCAATTCTACGTCCTGAACTAAATTGTATTTTGGCAATAAACTTATTGGTAAAAAAATGTCCGGGAAACGAATATAATCTAAATGAACACTTTCGATTCCCTCTACTTTTGCCAATTCTTCAACCAAACCTAAAACGTGATTTCTAGACTCTTTTCTTGTGGGACATAACCACTGATAATAATCTACATAAGGTCGATTATCAAAGCAAGATTTTCCCTCTTTACTCACCTGATACCAATCCGGATGCTGTAAAGCAATTGAATCTCCGGGTCTGTTCATGGCCATAATCCAGGCATGCACTTTTAAACCTTCTTTTGTGGCTAAAGGAACTAGTCTTTTTAAAAGTTTTGGATCTGTTCCCGTATTTATTAATACCTCATCGATTCCTCCGTCTTTATATTTTTTGAATTCTTTTGTATAATCTGCATCCGACTTTTTAGCATCGGCCGTTGTCCATACTCCAAATTTAAAAGTGGTTTGTCCTTCTTTTTTACTACATGAAAAAATACTAAATGCAAGTAAAAAAAGTAATAGTTTTGGTAGTTTCATAGTGGTTTATTTTGATATTATTTTACCGTCTTGCCTTATAATAAAGGTTTGATTAGAAAAAGGACTTTTTACTGAAATATTATATCCTGACGAGTGGTTTTCTACTATTGGATTTAAAATTTTACCCTCAACATTAATTGGTTTCTTGGTAAGATCTGTTATAGATTTTGCCCATTTTTTATTTTTCTGATAATATCCTTTTTGCGCTCTGTAAAGACTGTACAATTCCCATTTTACTTTTTCATCCTGTGGAATTGTAAAACTGTCTTTTCCTTCTTTAGAAGAAAAATAAACATACCCCCATTTTTCAGGCTCATGCATATCGATTACGCCCATTGGCGACCAAACCCAATTGTACTCCGGCAAAAACTTTCCTTGCGCATCTTTTTTACGTTCGTAACTGCCATTTTTAATATCGTGCTGCCAGTTTACTCTCGAAAAATTGACCCTCCAGAATTTATCTACGGGAACATTTTGGTCAAAATAAGATGTTTTATAAGATGCCCACGGAATCGCCATTTCTAATACCCAGCCTTCATCAGTATCATTAGGATTGTTTAGTGTTCCGTTGATTTTTACAGCCGATTTTAGACCCGGAATATTCCAGTCATTTAAAACAACTTTATCCTCTTCTCTATACGGTTTTGATAAGAATAGATCCCAAGCAGTGTTCAAGGCGTTTATTTCTAATTCGTAATAGTTAAAAGTATCGCTGTCGGGATCTATAAAAACTTCAAAGTCATTGTTATAAAAAATAATGGTATCGCGTTGTTTTAAATTTGCCCAAACATGCGGCTCTTCCATTTTTGCCAATATATAAAAATTGTTTTCATCCCAGAGCATTTTTACTTTGGTTGCATATTTGGGTTTTACATCATTTTCGATATCTTCAAAAAGATCAGTCCAATCTACTTTATTCCAGGAAACGTCAGATTGATCTCCATCAATTACAATTGGCGTTGTAGTTTTAGCGGCCACATAAGTTTTAGGCACAATCGTATTTTTTGATTGTGAATATCCTATTATTGACAGAAATCCTAAAGCGACTGTTAATCCTTTTAATTTTAAACTCATCTTTTCTATAAACTATTATCTTTTGTAAACTGAACTACTTCACTTAATTTCCCAAATGCTATAGCCACAACTGTATCGGCCGCGCCATAATAAACGGCTAATTTATCTTCTTCAATACTATGTAAAGCAGCACAAGGGAAAACCACATTTGGTACATCTCCTACTTGCTCGTAAAGTTCTGCCGGGCCTAATAAATAAGGCTGTGTTCTGTATTTTACCTGATCTGGCGCAGCTGTATCCAGAATAGCTGCTCCCATTGCATAACGGAAACCATTACAAGTATTAATTACACCGTGATATAACATTAACCAGCCTTCGTCTGTAAGAATCGGAATTGGTCCTGCTCCAATTTTGGTACATTGCCAGGCACTGTCTTCAAAAGGAGTTGGTTTCATTACTAAACGATGTTCTCCCCAATATTTCATATCCGGACTATAACTGATCCAAATATCTCCAAAAGGCGTATGACCATTATCACTTGGACGGCTTAACATCGCGTATTTTCCGTTTATTTTCTCTGGAAATAAAACTCCATTTCTATTGAAAGGTAAAAAGGCATTTTCGCATTGAAAAAATTCCTTAAAATCAAATGTGTAACCAATACCAATTGTTGGTCCATTATAACCATTACACCAAGTAATCCAATAACGATCTTCGATAAAAACAACGCGAGGATCATATTTGTATGCTGATTCGATCATTTCGGTATTGCCCGACTGCATTACAATTGGCTCATGATTAATGTCCCAATCGATTCCGTTTTTACTAAAACCGGCAAAAATATTCATTTGAACCGCTTTGTTATCACATCTGAAAACGCCCGCAAATCCATCGCCAAGTGGAACAACAGCACTGTTAAAAATACTGTTTGACGATGGTATAGCGTATCTTTCTATAATAGGATTTTCAGAATATCTCCACATTACATCATTACTATTTACGGGTCTGTCTTGCCAAGGAATTGTAGTCATGTTTTTTATTATTTTTTGTTTTTTTGTTTAAAAAAAAAAAAACACATAGAAACATAGTTGTTGAAAACCTAAAAAGGTGTTTAACTTGTTCAAAAAAACATAGCTATGTGTGGGAAACTAGTTTCTTTTAACAATTGAAATCTATGTCCTATGCGTTTAATATTTTTCTATTATCTAATTTTCTAATTGACAAATTATCTAATTAATCTTCTATTTTTCGAACTTTATCTAACCAGGTAAATTTCAATATTGTTGTTGTCACTAAAAAGACGATTAAAGCTATAATTGCCTTTGGATAATCTCTGATGACAAAAAATATCGGAAGCAAAATCATACTGGACTGCCATACAATTCCGATTGCACAATTTAACATATCTTTCCAGAAATCATTATTTTTTTCGAAAGTTTGATCTTCTGCTTTTAATAAATTGGCAACTGGTTTCCACCAACCCCAAGGTCTTACGTTTGCATAAAAGGATTTTAAAACTTCTATATCTGTTGGTTTACTTAAGAAAGTTCCCAAAAGACATCCCAAAATTGAAAAACCAAATATTACAGGAAACAGATAAATTGCCTGCACTTGTGATAACTCATATAAAAATGATCCTTCTGTTAAGTTTCCTTTATTTTGCCCTAAAATAAATTGTAATGAAGCCACAATTAATCCGGCAAACATTCCCCAAAAATAACCCCAACCGTTAAATCTCCACCAAATCCATTTTAAAAAATTGGCAGCGACATAACCGCCGTACAAGGCACTTGTAATCCATAAGGTTAAGGAATTAATGGAATCTGCAAAGAATCCCATAAAAACACCCAAACCAACAACCACAAAAGATGAAATCTGACTAACTTTTATATAATGTGCATTTGTTGCAACCGGTTTGAAGTATTTTTTATAAATATCATTTACAATATAGGCTGGTCCCGCGTTTACAAAAGCGGAGAATCCGGACATAAATGCCGCCAATAAACCTGCCAGTAAAAGCCCTTTTATCCCAACGGGAAGATATAAATTAACCACCTTGGGCATTAACAATTCTAAATCGGCTCCTGTTAAACCTGTATTGGCATTCAGTTCCGGTGCTATATTTACCAAAGCAATTACGACAATTCCTGTAATTAATAAATATCTTGGAATGAACAAAATCAGGTTGGTAAAACCACTCATGTATGCGGCTTCTTTTACTGATTTTGTAGAAAGAATTCTTTGCAAATCATAACTCGGCGTTGGGCCTGCAACACTGGCGAAGAAACCTTTGAATAATGTCATTCCTATAAAAGCGCCAAACATTTTGTAACCTTCAGAATCAATTAAATTATTGAAGGTCTGAAACTTTTCGCTCCATTGGGTTTCAAATTGCCATCCGAAGAAAACATTTTTCCATTCTTCGGTAATTACAGCATTAATCTGAATATCGGTATAATTTATAAACGCATAACCGGCAATTAGAACGCTGGCTACAATCATGATCAAATATTGTACAACCTCTGTCGCAACAACAGAAAACATACCTCCTTTGACTGTATAAATTGTAGTTAAAAATATGATTATTAAAGCATAAGATCGCTCAGAGGTCAGTAAAATTAAATCTCCGTAATGAAGCGTTAAATCCCAGGGAAGAATGATGGTTATAAATTTCCCAATTCCTTCAAAAAAATAGGCAATAAAACCAATTGTGGAAATAATAGCAAAAATTGCTACAATAATATGAGATGCTCTTCCGGCTTTGTCATTTCCAAAACGGGTTAAAATCCATTCAGAACCTGTCATTACTTTTGATCTTCTGATCCAGACGGCCAGGAACATCATCACAAAAATCTGATTCCAAATAGGCCAAAGCCACATAAACATGAAACTTTTTACTCCGTATAAAAACAGCACTCCAATCATCCAGGAAGTTCCCGAAACATCAAACATTCCTGATCCGTTGCTCAAACCTAAAAAATACCATTTGATTGTTTTTCCGCCAAGGAAATAATCATCTAATCCTTTTGATGCTTTTCTTGAAATCCAGATTCCAATACCTACTGATAGTAGAATATAAACTACGATGATTGATACGTCAATGATATTCATTAATTTTATTATTTATTTATTGGTTAGTTAAATTGTAATTTCTGTTTTCAGCGCTTTGTTTCGGTCAATAACAAAGTCAAAATCGATAAATACAGAATGCTATTCCTAATTTTTACCAGTGTATATTAAGGAAAAGCTGCTAGTTTATGATGACGTAAATCCTAAATTGATTTTAGAATTTTCAAGAAAAACTTATTTATAATCTGATATTGTTTTTTTGTTAACATAATTTATTTTGTTTGAAAATTAATTTCAAGAAGTTGTTTTTTGGTCTTAAAAAATCTTGCTGACTATTATTTTCATACCTTTTTATTTTACAACTTGCAATCAGAATTGCTAGTGAAATAAAAAAGCTAAAATTCTCCTCATTAAACAACCTTAATTTAGCTTTAAACTTAAACAAATTTGATTTTTATTAAAACTAATTTAGACAGACGACATATAAACTAAGATAAACATCAAAAAAAGTCACAAAAAACACTATTATTATGAATTTCAATTCTGGCAAACTTTATCGTGTACCATTACAGTATCATATCTTTTTTTGGCTTACTTACTTTTTATTTAACACATTTCGTTGGGGAATCTATTTTAATGATTATGGTTATTCACTCAAAACTAATCTATTAGGTTTTCCGATTCACATGACATTATGTTATTTAAATATTTTGGTGTTTATGCCCTATCTGGTTTATCGAAAAAAATATCTTCTATACATACTCGCTGTTTTATCGTCGATATTTATAATGGTTATCATTAAATTCAATCTTACTTACTTATTGATCAGTCATAAGGTTTGGCCTGAAGGACCTCAAACCATCGATAAACTAACACTAAACTATACCATCGATATGATGATCGGTGAGCTTTATGTGATCACTTTTGTTACCGCAATTAAGATAACTTTAGATTTCCTGAAAGAACAAAAAAGAGTAACTGATCTTGAAAAATCTCAATTAGAAACAGAATTGCTTTTCTTAAAATCTCAAATTTCTCCGCATTTTCTCTTTAATACACTCAATAATATTTATTCTTTATCTGTAGAGAAATCAAACAAAACACCAAAAGTTGTTCTAAAACTTTCTGAATTAATGCGTTACATGCTATATGAAACAAAAAATAAAAGACAAACTTTAGAAAACGAAATACTCTGCATTGAGAATTATCTTGATCTTGAGAGAATCAGAAATAATGATCGCTTAGAAATTAATATGTCTATTTCCGGAGATATTCATGATAAGGAAATATCTCCTATAATATTATTGACATTTATTGAAAATGCGTTTAAACATGGCGTAAACAAAAACACCGGAAAAGTTATCATCAATATTAGTTTTAAGGTAAAAGATGATTTTCTTCATTTTACGGTGTCAAACCCAACGCCAGAAATTACAGACCACAAAGACAATTTTAACAAGTCAAGTGGCATAGGTATAGAAAACGTTAAAAAAAGACTTGAGTTAGGTTACAATAAAAAGGACTACAATCTTTCTTTTAAAAATAAAAAGAATATTTTTGTGGCTAAGCTTGTGATTAAAGTTTCTTAATATAACTTATCTTTTTTTTGATTTGCCACTAAATTATTTCGCTCAAAAAATAATAATTACAAAATGAAAACAACTTGTTTGATTATAGATGATGAGCCATTGGCAATCAATGTTATTAAAAAATTTTTAGAGCCAATTGAAAATTTTGAGGTAATAAACACTTTTACGAATCCAATAGAAGGATTACTATTTTTAAAAAGCAACAATGTTGATGTAATTTTTCTTGACATTAACATGCCTGTTCTTGATGGAATCAATTTTATAAAAAGTCTCGAAAATCCACCTTTAGTTATTATTACCAGCGCATACAGCGAATTTGCAATACAGACTTACGAATTAGATGTTTTAGATTATCTGGTAAAACCTATCGAATTTCCGAGGCTGATGAAAACGCTAAATAAGGTAAGTAAAAGGCTTGAAAATAAAAACAATTCATCTCAGGAAAGCAGTACAGAAAATCCTTTTATTTTTATAAAAATTGACAAAAAAAGAATGAAGAAGGTTTTCTTAAATGAAATTCTTGTCATAGAAAGCCTAAAAGATTATTTAAAAATAAGCACCCTAACGGGCAAATACATTATACATAGCACATTATCAAGCTTTACAGATTTACTGCCTGAAAAAAACTTCCTAAGAATACATAGATCCTATACTATAGCCATTGATAAGATTGACGCTGTTGAAGGAAATAGTATAGAAATTGAAGGTCTTAGATACGCCATTGGCAGATCTTATATGGATCAGGTAAAACAACGAATTTTAAATTCTTCAAATTAAAAAAAATATCTTTAACTTTCATTATCGAGATCTTTCTCATGTGATAAGTTTTTTCTAATTTACCCTTTTTTCTGTGTTCATTAGTATTGAAAATTCCATATTCAATTACTAAACCTTAAAAATCTCTACAGAACTATAGGATTTAAAAAACTTATAAGCTCTTTTCTCTGCATAGGAATGCATTGAATTGCGCAACGGAAAAGCGCAGTGTCCACCATACATTGGAGTTTCCAGATAAACATACTCGCTGTCTTGCGCTATCGCTCTGGGATAACATCTTTCACTTAAAAAAGGATCATCAAGAGAATTAATAATTAAAACAGGAGTGGTAATATCTTTAAGAGAAAATTCCGGAGAGACGCGTTGATAATAGTCATCCCGGCTGGCAAAGCCATGCAATGGTGCTGTAAAATACTGATCAACTTCATCAAAAGATGTAATTTCATCAATCAGATCACGGTTTATAAAATCAGGAAACTGCGCCGCTTTGTATTTCAGCTTTTTTTTAATATCTATTGTAAAATTCTTTAAATAAACTCTGTTAAAGCCTTGTTTAAGTACCGCTGCACTTGTGGCGATATGGGTTGGTGTTGAAATCGAGACTGCTGCCTTTATGCGCTTATCGATTTTTGTCCAGCCTAAATAATTCAATAGCTGAACTCCTCCCATTGAATATCCAATCATATAAACATCTTTGAATCCTTTTTGCAAAACAAACTGCACTACTGCCTCCAGATCATCAACTGCACCGTGATGATAAAGCCTGGGAAGACGGTTCATTTCTCCTCCGCAAGTGCGATTATTCCAGGCAAAAACTGAAAAACCTTTCTGCTGAAAATAAGCCGCACAGCTATTATTGTAGGTTCTGCGGGAATCTCCTTCTAAACCATGACATAAAATAACTGCCTTTTTAGAATCATTTAGAATAAAATCGATATTGATAAAATCTCCGTCACTTAACTCGATTTTCTCTCTCGTGTATCCCGGAGCGTCAAACCTTTTAAACAAAGCAGCATAAATAGTAGAAATATGCCTGTTGCGATGAATAATAGAAGGCAAATCATATTCTGATTGTTCAATTATAGGCATGATAAAAAGGTTTTTGGTGCATATACAAATTTAAGAAATCAATCAATATGTAAAATTTAAAACTATCTTTTTTATTTCATTTTTACGAATCATTACCCAAACGAAGTTTACTACAAAACTTAAGTCATTATAATCAGCATTATTTCGCTTTTTACTAAAATAACAAAACAAAAAAATCCAAATCCCAATCGTGAAATTGGAATTTGGAATTTTTAATATTGAAATTTATCGGGTATTTAGTCTAAAATAAAACTAACACTTACGTTTGCTGTAACTTCGATCTCACCAATTGCTAAAGTTTCGTTTGAAGCTCCGGCTGAATCCATCGCCATAGATTTCATACCAGCATACATTGGTTGTGGGTGATAAACCTGAGTATTATCAGAAATTGTATAAGCTTTACCAACTTTTTGTCCCAAAACTGAAACGTAATCTTCTGCTTTTAATTTAGCATCTTTAATAGCCAATTTGCGAGCTTCTGTCTCAAGTTGAGCTAATTTAGAAGTTTCAAAAGAAACTCTATCGATACGATTGATTCCTTGTTGAACCAAACCTTCCATTAATTCATCGTATTTAGATAAATCTTTTAATACGATTTCAACAGTTTGAGTAGCGTTGTAACTGGTTTTCTTTTTTTCGTAATCGTATTGTGGATTAAGAGCAACTTGTTTCGTTTTAAAGTCTGCTGTAGGAACATTCATTTTTTTAATGAATTTTAAAACAGCATCCATTTTTTCGTCATTTTGCTTTTTTACATCTTTAGCATTATTCCCTTTTGTTTCAACAGTTGCCGAAATACAAACTTGATCAGGTGCTACTTTTACTTTTCCTTCACCATTTACATTGATTTGAGGAATTTGTTTGGTTTCTTGAGCGTAAGACATAGTCATAAACATGATTGTTAAAAATAATACTACTTTCTTCATTTTTGTTATATTTAAGTTATTTGATAATGACTTTTCAAAAGTTGTGCCAGTATTACAGCTTCCCCAATTTTGCCATTACAAAAAGTATAAAAATAGGAATTGCTAAAAGAATAACCATTAAAGTATGATCAACAAATAATGAAGGTTCTTTTAACAAAGTTATCAAATAACCACCCATAGCACCTCCAAAATGTGCCGTATGTCCAATATTATCGTTTTTGGCACGCATTCCATAAATTGAATACAATAAATATAAAATTCCGAATAAATAGGCCGGTATTGGAATCACAAAGAAAATTCCCAACATCATATCCGGTTGAAGCAATATTGCAGAGTATAAAACTCCTGTAACCGCTCCCGAAGCTCCAACTGCACGATAGCTATAATCATTTTTATGAAACAACATTGTTAGTAAACTCCCGAAGATTAAACTTCCAAAATAAACCAAAACGAAAGAAAAAACTCCCAACCATTGCATTACAACCGGCGCAAAAAACCACAGTGTCAGCATATTAAAGATCAAGTGCATCATATCTACATGCAAAAACCCTGACGAAAGCATTCTGATTTGCTCTCCTGAACGAATACTTCCTACATGAAATTCGTATTTTCTAAAAAAAGAAAGATCATTAAAACCTTTGTAACTAATCAAAACATTGGCAACTATAATTCCAATCAAAATGGTATTCATAAAAAACATTTATTGTGAATTGTAAATATAGTCATTCTTAAACATATGTTAGCGCCAATCCAAAATATCACTGGTTATCCATTTTTACTTTATATTTGCAAAAAAAAGTTACATGCAATTTCTCGCTTATATATTAGCCTACCCGTTTCTTTGGCTTATCTCTATACTTCCGTTTCGATTGTTTTATTGGTTTTCCGATTTCGTATATTTTCTAATTTATCGCGTTGTAGGTTACCGCAAAAAAGTGGTTCGCCAGAACTTAGCTCTTACTTTGCCACATTTAAGTGATGCTGAAAGAAAAGATATCGAAAAGAAATTCTATCAGCACATGTGTGATATGTTCCTGGAAATGATTAAAACCATGAGTATTTCGCCGGAAGAAATGGAAAGAAGATTTACCATTACTAATATGGATCTTTTTCATGAATATGAAAGAAAAGGCAAGAGTGTAATTTTGGTCGCTTCGCATTATGCAAGCTGGGAATGGCTTTTGACTCTTAACAAAAGAATGTTATTTAATGGTGTGGGGGTTTATAAAAAGATTGCAAATCCTTATTTTGATAAATTAGTTCGAAGAATTAGAGGTAAATACGACGCCGAATTGGTGGAGACCAGAAAAGCGATTCCGTTGATGGCGCAAAATCAGCGTAACGGAATTTTAAGCCTTTACGGGTTGGCCAGTGATCAGTCGCCTAAATTAGATCGAATTTTTCACTCAATGAAATTCATGGGAATTGAAGTTCCTGTACACACAGGAGCCGAAATGCTTGCTAAAAAATACGACCTAAGTGTTATTTTTATAAAAGTAAAAAAGGTTGGACGTGGTTACTATGAAGCTACAATTGTACCTATTGCAGACAATCCTAAAGAATACGAGAATTTTGAAATTACCGAAATATACTTAAGAGAAGTAGAAAAACAAATTCTTGAAGCTCCGGAGTATTATTTGTGGACGCATAAAAGATGGAAACATCGCGTTCAATAATAATTCTATAATAAAAGATTAAAGTCCAAAAAAGTAACATACTTCTTTGGACTTTTTATTTAGAAAAGCTTTCAAAACTATTAAACACGCTATTTTATCTCCTAAAAACTGATTTTGATGGGTTTTTGTAATATTTTTTTCTGATGCAATCAAAATGAAAAATTACACAAACAGTATAAATTTGGAGTTAACAAATTTATCTCCCAAAACCCCACACAAAATCATCTGTTATGATAAAAAACCTACTTTTTACTTTTTTAATATTACACCTCACAAATGTCTCCTTTGCCCAGAGTCCAAAACGTGGAATTGCTTACGGCAATAACTCAACGGCAGATTTATTAGCTTTAAAACCCGGAGTTTCATGGTGGTACAACTGGGGTTCTTTGCCCGAAAATGATACAAATACAAATTATGAATCTATTAGCGTAGAATATGTTCCGATGGCGTGGAATCAGGTAAACGATGCAGATGTACAAGCTTTTATAAACAGGATAAAACCCGGCGCTAAATATTTACTGGCTTTTAATGAACCTAACTTTAACGATGGTGCCAGATTAACACCTCAGGAAGTCGTAAACGCATGGAAAAATATTGAAAAAATAGCAGCAGCCAAAAATTTAGAAATAGTTAGTGCATCACCTGCTTTTAATGACCCGAACAATAATTATGGTGGTTATAGCAGCCCGACCGCGTGGCATGATCAGTTTTTTGCCTTATGCCCAAATTGCAAAGTCGACTATATTGCTTTTCATACTTATGATAGCTCTTCAGGTTCTGTTATTGGTGTAACAGGACTTTTAAAAAAATACAATCGCCCAATTTGGGTAACTGAATTTGCAAACAGAGTGATTCAGACTGCTGCCGAAAAAACAGCGTTTATGAAAGACATTGTAACTAGTTTTGAAAACGATCCGGACATTTATCGCTATTCATGGTTTACTGGAAGAGTCAATCCTACATGGACAGATATGCTTGAAGGACAATTATTAGATCCTAAAAGCGGTGTTTTAAAACCAATTGGTACTGAATATATAAATGTTTCTTATACTTCTAAAAAAATAAATGTACCTGGAAGAATTACTGCCAACAAACATTATCGCAGAAAAGGTACAGGTTTACAAAACACAACAGACTCTGGAACCGCTCAAAATGTATCTCTTATAGACAATGGAGATTGGAACGAGTTCCTGCTAAATGTTGCTAATGCCGGAACTTATAATCTGACTTTTAGAGTAGCGTCGCCTACAAATCCAGGGAAATTTGATATTCTTGTAAATGATGTAATTGTAAAAACTGACGAAACTTTTCCTGCAACTGGCGGATATCAAACCTTTGCTGATAAAACAGTAAACGGAGTCACATTGCCTCAGGGAGAAGTTTATTTGAAGATTAAATTCAAATCAAACGATATGAATTTTAATTATATTGATGTTACTGCAGCGAATTTGGGCGTAAACGATCCAAAGCTCGAAAAAGATTTCTTCACAGTTTATCCTAATCCTATTAAAAGCCAATCTGTACTTCATATAAAATCTGCAGATACAGAACCGTTGACATTAAAAATTGTCGACATGAAAGGAACAATTTGCTTTTCTTCAGATTCTTATTATACCAATGAAGATATTAAAATTGGAGACAAACTTTCGAGTGGAGTTTATATCGTAACTGCTACTTATGGTTCAATTAAAAAATCAATTAAGATTATTAAAAATTAAGATTTAAATTTTACCACAAAGTGCACAAAGCTTTGTGAACTTTGCGTTTACTATGCGCAATCCAAAATAATAAACCTTTGTGCACTTTGCGGTTAAATATTAAGACCGTTTTAAATAAAAAACACCTTTTTCAAATAAATGAAAAAGGTGTTTTTTTATGCTAAATTGCTAAAAGTTAAATTCCAGCAATTGCTTTTATTTCATCAATAATTCGAAGAGCCAAAACATCTGCTTTTTCCTGAGAAGGAGCTTCCGTATAGATTCGGATAATTGGTTCTGTGTTTGATTTTCTTAAATGAACCCATTCTGTAGCAAAATCAATTTTTACACCATCAATAGTTGTAATATCTTCGTTTTTATACTTTTCAGTCATTGCAACCAAAATCGCATCAACATCAATTTGAGGCGTTAATTCAATTTTGTTTTTGCTCATATAATATTCAGGATATGAAGCTCTCAATGCCGAAACTGACATTTTTTTATTTGCCAAATGCGTTAGAAATAAAGCAACTCCCACTAAACTATCACGTCCGTAATGAGATTCCGGATAAATAATTCCACCGTTTCCTTCACCACCAATAATAGCGTTATTTTTTTTCATTAACTCCACAACATTCACTTCTCCAACTGCGCTTGCTTCGTATTTCCCGCCGTGAGCAACAGTTACATCACGCAAAGCACGAGACGATGACATATTCGAAACTGTATTTCCTGGAGTTTTACTCAAAACATAATCGGCGCAAGCCACCAAAGTATACTCTTCGCCAAACATTTCTCCGTCTTCGCAAATAAAAGCCAAACGATCAACATCCGGATCAACAACAACTCCTAAGTGCGCTTTTTCTTTAACAACCAATTCTGAAATGTCCGTTAAATGTTCTTTTAAAGGTTCTGGATTGTGAGGAAAATGTCCGTTTGGTTCGCAATATAATTTTACTACTTCAACGCCCATTAATTCTAATAATTTTGGAATAATAATTCCTCCAGAAGAATTTACACCATCAACAACAACTTTAAATTTCGCCGCTTTTACAGCTTCAACATCTACTAAAGGTAAATTTAAAACCTCGTCGATATGAATATCCATATAAGCATCATTTATCGTGATTTCGCCTAAACTATCCACATCAGAGAAATCGAAAGCTTCAGCTTCTGCAATTTCAAGAATTTTTGCTCCTTCTGCACCGCTTAAAAACTCCCCTTTTTCATTTAGCAACTTCAAAGCATTCCATTGTTTTGGATTGTGAGAAGCAGTCAAGATAATTCCGCCATCTGCTTTTTCCAAAGGCACAGCAACTTCAACAGTTGGTGTTGTAGAAAGTCCAAGATCAATTACATTAATTCCTAAACCTACTAAAGTATTTACAACAAGATTGTGAATCATTGGTCCGGAGATTCTGGCATCGCGACCAATTACAACCGTTAATTTTTCTTTTGAAGTATTGTTTTTCAGAAAAGTACCATATGCCGATGCAAATTTTACAGCATCAACTGGAGTCAGGTTATCTCCTACTTTTCCACCGATTGTTCCTCGTATACCTGAAATTGATTTTATTAAAGTCATTTTTGTGAGTTATGGTTACCAGTTACAAATATAAAAAAGTTACTGAGGTTCTAAGTTGCTAAGTTGCTAAGAATTTTAAAAAAAGTTACTGAGTGGCTAAGTTCCTAAGGTTCTAAGATTTTAAATAAACTAAAATGTTAAGTTTATACTGCAAAGTCTTATTGTAAAACTCATCTAAAAAAGTTTTCATACTTTTACAAGAGAGAACTTAGAAACTTAGGTCAAAAGCTTAGGTATAATAACTAAAAAACTTAGCTACTTAGCATCTCAGATACTTAGCACCTCTAAAAAAAGAACCTTAGCAACTCACAAAAAAAATGAATTTCCTAGCCCATATATATCTTTCCGGTGAAAATGATCTGATAAAAATTGGCAATTTTATGGCCGATGGAATTCGCGGAAAACAATTTGAACATTTTCCTGAAGATGTCCAAAAAGGAATTGTTTTACATCGTTTTATTGATACTTATACCGATTCTCATGATATTTTTAGACAAAGTACCAAGCGTTTACATGACAAATACCATCATTATGCCGGTGTAATTGTAGATATTCTGTATGACCACTTTTTAGCCAAAAACTGGGAAAAATATTCCGATGAAAAATTGGATCGTTTTGTTAATCGATTTTACAGAGCTTTGCATGAAAACTATTCAATTCTTACAGAAAGAACACAGGACTTAATGCCAACTATGATTCGGGAAAACTGGCTTTGGAGTTATCATAGTGTAGACGGCATTCAGCATATTTTAACACAAATGGACCGAAGATCAAAAAATCAATCCAAAATGCAATTTGCCACTCAGGAACTCAAAGAATTCTATCCGGAATTTGAACACGAATTTGGTCTTTTCTTTGAAGATATAAAACAGCAAGCCAATCAAAAATTACTTTCATTATAGGATCTTACAGATTCTATAAAATAATACTACAATACTCTCTTATGAAAAAAATTACCCTTTTACTCAGCTTTATTTCTTTTTATTGTTCTGCTCAGCAAGTTGTTAAACCAACTGGTTTAGTCGCAACAAAAGCCATGGTCGTTTCGGCACGTCAGGAAGCTTCAAAAATTGGAGCCGACATTATGAAAAAAGGCGGAAATGCTTTTGACGCTATGGTTGCCACCGAATTGGCACTTGCAGTTGCTTTTCCGTATGCAGGAAATATTGGCGGCGGCGGATTTATGGTCTACCGAAAAGCTAATGGTGAAGTTGGCTCTTTAGACTATCGTGAGAAAGCTCCGTTGGCAGCAACAAAAGACATGTTTCTGGATAAAGACGGAAATGTAATAAAAGGAAAAAGCACCGAAACACCTTTGGCAATTGGCGTTCCGGGAACTGTGGCCGGAGTTTTTGCTGTTCATAAAAAACTAGGTTCATTACCAATGTCCGAAATTTTAAAACCCGTTATCGCTCTTGCGGAAAGAGGTGTAATTGTGACTCAAAAACAACAAAAGCAACTCGAAAATTATCATGATGCTATTGTCAAAGCCAACGGACCAAATACGCTTATGGCTGGAAAATTTAAAGAAAATGACACTATTAAATATCCCGCTTTAGCCAATACTTTGAAACGTATTCTAAAAAACGGACAAGACGAGTTCTATAAAGGTAAAACAGCTAAAATTTTAGTAGATTATCTTCAAAAAAGAGGCGGAATTATTACCCTTAAAGATTTAGCTACTTATGAAGCGAAATGGAGAAAACCATTACAGTTTAATTATAAAGATTTAAAAATAACTTCGATGTCGCCTCCAAGCAGTGGCGGAATCTGTCTGGCGCAAATCATGAAAATGATTGCTCCTTATGATTTATCAAAAATGGGACATAATTCTGAAGAATCGATTCAGGTAATTGTTGAAGCAGAAAGAAGAGCTTACGCCGACAGAAGTCAGTTTTTAGGCGATCCTGATTTTGTAAAAATTCCGATCAACGCTTTATTGGCCGATTCTTATTTAAAAGAGAGAATGTCAAGTTTTGATGTAAACAAAGCCAGTTTATCATCGGATATAAAAGAAGGAAAAGTAACTTATAATGAAAGCACCGAAACTACACATTATTCGATCGTCGACGCACAAGGGAATGCTGTTGCGGCAACGACGACAATAAATGACGGTTTTGGATCTAAATATTATTGTGATGAATTGGGTTTCTTTTTAAACAACGAAATGGACGATTTTAGTGCAAAACCGGGATCTCCAAATATGTTTGGTTTAGTAGGAAATGAAGCCAACAGTATTGCTCCAAAAAAGAGAATGTTAAGTTCAATGACTCCAACTATTGTGGAGAAAAACGGAAACTTGTTTATGGTTGTAGGTTCTCCTGGAGGTTCAACTATTATCACAACTGTTTTACAGGCAATTCTAAATGTTTACGAGTACAATTTAAGCATGCAGGAAGCGGTAAATGCACCACGTTTTCACCACCAATGGCTGCCTGATTTAATTACTTTTGAGCCAAATGCTTTTGACACTACTACTATTGATAAGCTAAAAACAAAAGGATATTTAATCAACGAAAAAACGACACCGGTTATTGGTAAATTAGATTGTATTTTGGTTCTGCCAAACAAAAATCTTGAAGGCGGTGCCGATTTTCGTGGAGATGACACAGCAGTTGGATTTTAAATTAAAAACAGATTTTTCTGTAAAAACAACACAAAATCGAATACTATGAGCTAAATTTGTAGTTTCCCTAACTTTTTACAAACAGAATGCTAAAAAAATATTTTAGAAAACTAGAAAGCGTTATCGCTTTGGGACAATCATTGATGACACCAAAGCAATTTATTTTTTTATCAAGTGTTTTAATTGGTATTTCTTGTTCTTTGGCTGTAATTGTTTTGAAAACTTTTGCCCATAGTGTTTTCTCTTTTGCAACATCTATTAATGCAATCTTAAAATTAAGTTTCATCAACAGTATTTTACCAATTATTGGTATTACACTTACTGTTTTTGTCATCAAAAGAGTTTTAAACGGAAGTATAGAAAAAGGAACTTCTCAAATTTTATATGCTGTTGCAAAAAAAGCCAGTATCATTCCGAGAAAACAAATGTATGCTCAAATTGTAACGAGTTCCTTAACTGTTGGTTTAGGAGGTTCTGCAGGTTTGGAAAGCCCAATTGTGGTTACAGGAGCCGCATTTGGATCAAACTTTGCTCAAAATTATAAATTACCTTATAAAGACCGAACTTTACTTATTGGTTGTGGTGTTGCGGCAGGAATTTCCGCAGCTTTTAACGCACCAATTGCCGGAGTTCTATTTGCTATTGAAGTTTTATTGGTAGATGTTAGTATTTCTGCCTTTACTCCTATTATGATTTCGGCAGCCACCGGAGCTTTGGTTTCTGCTATTGTTCTGGACGAAACGATTTTATTATCCTTCAAAAAACAAGAAGCTTTTAATTATCACAATATTCCATTTTACGTGCTTCTAGGATTATTAACCGGTTTTATGGCCGTTTATTATGCCCGCAACTTTCAAAGAATAGAACATTATTTTGCTAATCTGAAAATGGGAGCCTACAAAAAAGCTTTAATTGGTTCTTCATTATTAGCATTGCTGATTTTTATTTTTCCAACGCTTTTTGGGGAAGGTTATGAAAGTATCAAAACCTTATCTGAATCAGATCCGGGGAAAATCTTAGACAATACTTTGTTTGGAGATTTCAGAAACAATCAATGGGTTTTACTACTTTTTGTGGGTTGTACCATGATGGTAAAAGTATTTGCTTCGGGGCTAACAATTGGAAGTGGCGGAAACGGAGGTAACTTTGCTCCTTCCCTATTTTTAGGATCTTATTTGGGATACTTCTTCTCGAAATTCATCACACTAATTGGTTTAGCAAAATTGCCAATAACTAACTTCACAATGGTGGGAATGGCTGGTATTTTGAGCGGATTATTTCATGCGCCACTTACTGCAATCTTCTTAATTGCCGAAATTACCGGAGGTTACAGTCTGATGATTCCGCTTATGATTGTTTCCTCTATAAGTTTTGCAATTTCTAAACGTTTCGAAAAATATTCTCTCGATGTAAAAGGTCTGGCTAAAAAAGGTCATGCTTTTACAAGCAATAAAGATTCAAACATTCTCTCTACATTAGATATCGATACCATAATTCAATGCGATTATTTAACGGTACATCCTGATGATAATTTAAGCAAGTTAGTCGATTTGATTTCGCACTCCAATCAAGTTGTTTTTGCTGTCGTAAACAATGAAAAAGAATTGGTTGGTATAGTTCATTTTAATGATATCCGCGAAATTATTTTTAACACTTATCGTGTAAAATATACGGTGATCAAAGATGTCATGAAAACTCCCGCTGCCACTATTTCTTCTTTTGATAGTATGGAAATTGTAATGAGTAAATTCGAAAAATCAAAAACAGCCTTTCTACCGGTTATCCGAAATGATAAATATTACGGTTTCATTTCAAAATCTATAGCACTTGAAGCCTATAGAACTAAGTTGCGTTCTATGACAATTGAGTAAGCTTAGTAATTAGTAAATTATTATCTTAGATACTACCAACCAATAAACCAAACCCAAAAAATGAAAAAAAATTTTTTTTTTAGTCTATTGCTAATTTTAGGATTTACAAAAATTCACTCACAAGGGTCAGATACTACTAACGAAAAAATTGACACTAAAAAATTATTCAAAGAACTAACTGATCAGGCTTGCTCATGTATTGATTCAATACCAACTTACGATCGAATTAAAGATTCTATCACCGCTAATATTAGCTCATGTATTGATGATAAAGTTGGAGCTTACCAATTAGCCGAAAAATTTACCAGTATTGATTTATCAAATCCAACAGACGAAAAAAAAGAGATCAAAATTACGATGAATTTTGACAAAAATTCAAAAGAATACAAAGACATATACTATAAAATGGAGAAATACCTAATGGATAATTGTTCTGTTTTAAAGGATAAAGTTGCAGCCAATAATCTGGTAAATAACAATTCAATGTCATCCAATAAAAAAGCATTAGATTATTACAATTCAGCTATTGATGAAACTAAAAAAGAAAATTATAAAGGAGCTATAGAATATTACAAAAAGGCAGTCAAAATTGATCCAAATTTTGCATTTGCATATGATAATATGGGAATATGTTACAGACGTTTGGAACAATACGATTTAGCACTTGAATCTTACGAGAAGTCACTTAAAATAGACCCCAATGGATTAATGCCATTGCAAAATATTGCAGTTGTTTATTCTTATAAAAAAGAATATAAAAACGCGGTAAAAACTTATGAAAAAATAGCAAAAATAGAACCTAATAATCCAGAAGTTTTTTACGGAATTGGACAAATCTATGCACTTCATTTAAATGATAACGAAAAAGGACTTGACAACATGTGCAAAGCTTATAACTTGTATGTTGAACAAAAATCTCCCTATAGAACTGATGCCGAAAAAATAATTCAGATGATTTATGCTGATATGAAAAAGAATGGAAAAGAGGAAAAATTTAATGAAATTTTAAAAGTAAATCATCTTAATTCAAACTAAAAATTTGTTACTATTTGTAACATAAAGTTTTGTTCTCTAGTACTAAAAGAACAAATCAAAGTGGTAACTTTGCGTTTTGCTCGAATTTATGTTAGAAAAAGACAATACTATTGAAGTTCTTGGTGCAAGAGTTCATAATCTGAAAAATATCGATATTTCCATTCCGCGTGAAAAACTGGTTGTAATTACCGGTCTTTCAGGTTCGGGAAAATCATCGTTGGCGTTTGATACCATTTATGCCGAAGGACAACGTCGTTATGTGGAAACTTTCTCTGCTTATGCCAGACAGTTTCTTGGCGGTTTAGAACGTCCCGATGTCGACAAAATTGACGGACTCTCACCTGTTATCGCAATTGAACAAAAAACAACCAGTAAAAGTCCGCGTTCTACCGTTGGAACTATTACTGAAATATATGATTTCCTGAGACTTCTTTACGCTCGTGGTGCCGATGCTTACAGTTACAACACCGGCGAGAAAATGGTTTCTTATTCTGATGATCAAATTAAAGATTTGATTATTCAGGATTTCAACGGAAAACGTATCAATATTTTGGCTCCAATTATTAGAGCCAGAAAAGGGCATTATGCCGAGTTATTCCAACAAATTACCAAACAAGGATTTTTGAAAGTTCGTGTGAATGGCGAAGTTCAGGATTTAGTTTCAGGAATGAAATTAGACCGTTACAAAACTCACGACATTGAAATTGTAGTTGACAGAATGCTGATCGAAAATACCGAAGACAATCAAAAACGATTGGCCGAAAGTATCAATACAGCAATGCATCATGGCGAAAATGTTTTGATGATTTTAGATCAGGATACAAACGAAGTACGTTATTTCAGTAGAAATTTAATGTGTCCTACAACGGGAATTTCCTATCAAAATCCAGAACCTAATTTATTCTCTTTCAACTCTCCAAAAGGAGCTTGCCCGCATTGTAATGGATTAGGAACGGTTCATGAAATCAATGTCAAAAAGATTATTCCGAATCCTAAATTATCGATAAAGGCAGGCGGTTTTGCTCCACTTGGCGAATATAAATCGTCTTGGATTTTTAAACAATTAGAAGTTATTGGAGAGAAATTCGGCTTCAAACTGACAGATCCAATCGAGAAGATTCCCGAAGAAGCCATGAACATGATTTTACATGGTGGAAAAGAAAAATTTACTGTAAACTCAAAAGATTTAGGCGTTACGCGCGACTATAAAATAGATTTTGAAGGGATTTCACATTTCATCAAAAATCAATATGACGAAAGTGCATCAACAACCATAAAACGTTGGGCAAAAGATTTTATGGACGAGATTAACTGTCCGGTTTGCGAAGGTTCCCGTTTGAAAAAAGAAGCTCAGTTTTTTAGAGTAAATGGAAAAAATATCACCGAATTATGTGATATGGATATTTCTGATTTAACAACTTGGTTTCAGGATTTAAATTCGCATTTAACAGACAAACAACTTTTGATTGCATCAGAAGTGGTTAAAGAAATAAAAGACCGTTTGAACTTCCTGATGAATGTTGGTTTGAATTATTTGGCTTTAAGCCGAAGTTCAAAATCACTTTCGGGCGGTGAAGCACAGCGTATTCGTTTAGCCACACAAATTGGTTCGCAATTAGTGGGTGTTTTATATATTCTGGATGAGCCAAGTATTGGTTTGCACCAAAGAGACAATGAAAAACTAATTCATTCTTTAGAGCAACTACGTGATATAGGAAACTCGGTTATTGTCGTTGAACACGACAAAGACATGATCGAACGCGCCGATTATGTAATTGATATAGGTCCGAAAGCGGGGAAATATGGCGGAGAAATCATCAGTATTGGAACTCCGGCAGAAACTCTAAAATCTAACACAATTACCGCTCAATATTTAAACGGTACAATGAAATTAGAGATTCCAAAAGAGCGCCGTAAGGGAAATCAAAAATTCTTAAAACTTACTGGAGCAACAGGAAACAACTTAAAAAATGTTTCGATCGAATTGCCTTTAGGACAATTGATTTGCGTTACAGGAGTTTCAGGAAGTGGAAAATCGACTTTGATAAACGAAACGCTCTACCCTATTTTGAATGCTTATTATTTTAATGGCGTAAAAAAACCACAGCCTTATAAAAAGATTGAAGGTTTAGAACATATTGACAAAGTAATTGAT
Organism: Flavobacterium sp. JAS; assembly: GCF_020991455.1. Classification (GTDB taxonomy): domain Bacteria; phylum Bacteroidota; class Bacteroidia; order Flavobacteriales; family Flavobacteriaceae; genus Flavobacterium. The sequence goes on along the minus strand of NZ_JAJMOX010000002.1, from coordinate 122,059 downwards.
ATTGACCAAAGTCCGATTGGAAGAACGCCTCGTTCAAATCCGGCGACTTATACGGAGGTTTTCACCGAAATTAGAAACCTGTTTACAATGACTTCTGAAAGTATGATTCGTGGTTATAAAGCGGGACGTTTTAGCTTCAATGTAAAAGGCGGACGTTGCGAAACCTGCGAAGGTTCTGGTGTTAGAACTATTGAAATGAACTTTTTACCGGATGTTTACGTTGAATGCGAAACTTGTCAGGGAAAACGTTTTAACAGAGAAACTTTAGAGATTCGTTACAAAGGAAAATCAATTTCGGATGTATTGAATATGACCGTTGATGAAGCGGTTCCGTTTTTTGAAATGATTCCGAAGATCTACAGAAAAGTAAAAACTATTCAGGATGTTGGTTTAGGCTATATTACACTTGGTCAGCAAAGCACAACGCTTTCCGGTGGCGAAGCGCAACGTATTAAACTTGCAGGAGAATTGTCTAAAAAAGATACCGGAAATACGTTTTATATCTTAGATGAACCTACAACCGGACTGCATTTTGAAGATATCAGAGTTTTAATGGATGTAATTAACAAATTGGTCGATAAAGGAAATACAATCTTAGTTATCGAACATAATATGGACGTGATTAAACTTGCCGATTATATTATAGATATTGGTCCTGAAGGCGGAAAAGGCGGAGGACAATTAATCGCCAAAGGAACTCCTGAAGAAGTAGCAAAAAACAAAAAAAGCTATACAGCTAAGTTTTTGAAAAAGGAACTAGAGAATTAGAATCAGAACATCTTTATCAAAGTTTAAAACTTTGACAAAGATTTGAAACGCATAAAAATGAAGAAATAAAAAACAGATTTTTTAATGACTGATAAATTAACGTTTCCACTTGTAATTCATGCAAATCCAACAAAATCAGAACAGTTTTTAAGCTTGTTTTTAATTGCTTTTATCTTTATTCCATTTTCTTACGGTATTTTCACCTCACAAGGATTCTATTGCCTAAGTCTACCATTCGGTTTTTTTGGAATGATGACATTTAATCATTTTACAGATTATAAATTCACAACCTTAAAAATAATTCAAAAAAACAAATTCATATGTTTTAGTGAGCATGAAGTAGAAATTTGGGAAGATGAAGAATATGTTTCATACAATTGGAATGATTTAGAAAACATAAAAATAAACATAATTGCATTTAAGGGTAAATGGAAGGATGAAGATGGTAAATATCACGGAATTGAAAATTATATATCATTTGCTTTTCAAGACGTAACTCATAAACATCTATTTTACATTGATACTCCTAAAGAGTTTAATTTATTATGGGATTATTTTGAAAAAATAATTTTACCAAAATTATATGTATCCAAGAGAATTAAAGATGAAAGTATAATTATACCATTATTGGATTATACAGAATTACAAAAATTTAAAACAAAATATAATATAAATAGATACACTGATTTTATACATTTTAACTAAGAAATAAGAATATTCAAAAAATATAAAGTGACTAATTATTCCGTTCGAAAATAAAACAATTCATTACACACTCCCAATCTGTTGATAATGAATAACAACACAAGAATACTTCTATTTTAAACGTTACAATTAAATTAATAAATCAGCATTTTTGTAACAATTCTCAAAAAAAGCCTTAATTTAGCTAGCCTTTTTGTCAAAATTTCAAACTTTGACAATGCTTTTTTGGGCGAGAAATAATGATTCAATTGGAAACTGATGCCCTAGCCCTGATGGAAACGGCATCCTTTTATGGTGGGGTTCACCATAAAAGATATAGTGGACAGCAGGAAATAGCTCCTTATTTTAACTATAATAAGGATGACAATAATTAAAACGACACAGCTAGAAATAAAAATATAAATAATTAAAATACCTAAAATGAGATTAGAAGATTTTGATAATGATGAGGACAAAGTAATTCAGGACCGTTTAAAACAAAAAACGTGGAATGAAATCAGAACCAATGACAGCTGGGCGATTTTTAAAATCATGGCTGAATTTGTAAATGGATATGAAAGCATGGGACGTATTGGTCCGTGTGTATCTATTTTTGGTTCGGCAAGAACAAAACCAGAGGATAAATATTATTTATTGGCTGAAAAAATTGCCTATAAAATCAGTAAGGCAGGTTACGGTGTAATCACAGGAGGTGGTCCCGGAATTATGGAAGCTGGTAATAAAGGTGCGCATTTAGGTGGCGGAACTTCGGTTGGATTGAATATCGAATTGCCATTTGAGCAGCATTTTAACCCTTATATCGATCACGATAAAAACCTGAATTTCGATTATTTCTTTGTGAGAAAAGTAATGTTCGTTAAATATTCGCAAGGTTTTGTGGTTATGCCTGGAGGTTTTGGAACGCTAGACGAAATGTTTGAGGCGATTACTTTGATTCAGACTAAGAAAATTGGAAAATTCCCAATTATTCTGGTTGGTGTTGAATTTTGGTCTGGATTGATCGACTGGGTAAAAACTGTTTTGGTTGAAAAAATGCACACAGTAAGTCCTGAAGATCTGAACTTATTTAAAATAGTAGACACTGAGGATGAAGTCGTTGATGTTCTGGATAAATTCTACAAAAAATACGATTTAAGTCCGAATTTCTAATATATTTTTCACCATATAAATTATATAAGAAAATATAAGTTGACGCAGATTAAACTGATTTGTTAAAGCAAAAACGCTGATAAAAACGGATTTTTTGGAATTTGGTCCCGAGGCTTCGGGATTAAAAGTTGAAATTTTCTTTTATTTGTTATATGGCTAAATTGTACTAAATACCGTAAAAATTGAAAGCTGTTTTTAAAACAGCTTTTTTTATGCTATTTTTACAAAAAACCAAAACAAGTATAAGCTCGTAACTTAAGTTATATCCATAAACATCTGAAATATCCTTGAAATCAATTTATAGAATTATATTATTTGTTTTCGTTTTATTAAGCTCGATAAAACAATACGCACAACATCAATCTAAGATGGAAGTGGCGGTTAATCTCGAACTTAAAACCTTGAATGTTAAACAGGATATCGTATATTACAATACCTCAAACGATACATTGAATTCGATTGTTCTGAACGATTGGAATAATGCTTTCTCGGATAAAAATACGCCGCTGGCCAAACGTTTTTCGGATGAATTCTATAGAGGTTTTCATTTGGCTAAACCTGCAGAAAGAGGAAATACTACGATTTTGAATCTTACAGATTCTGATAATATGGCGCTCGAATGGGAAAGAACCGATAAAAACCCTGATTTTATTGTGGTTAAACTAAGTCGTAAATTACTTCCAGGCGAAAAAACAGACTTGCATATTACTTATATCTCTAAAATTCCGAGCAATAAATTCACGCATTATGGCTATGATCAAAATGGCGGAATGAGTTTAAAAAATTGGTTTTTAAGCCCTTCGAGATTTGAAAATCACAGCTTTATAAAAAACAACAATTTCAATCTGGATGATATTGCCAATGCAGGCACTGATTATGAAGTCGAGGTAAAAATCCCGAGCAATTACGCAATTACAACCGATTTAAATTCGGTTTCAAAAGATAGTTCTAATACTACTTTTAGCACTTATTTTTTTGCTGGAAATAACAGAACAGATTTTAACTTTTTTATCGAAAAGCAAAACAGTTTCAGAAGCTATACTAATGGCGTTGTAGAAGTGCTTTCGGATTTAAAAACCAAGAAACTGGACGAGATTCAAAGAGCACTTATCATCAATAGAGTTTCTAATTTTGCAGATGATTTCATCGGGAAATATCCGCATGAAAGAATAACGGTTTCTCAGGCAGATTATGACAGGAATCCTTTTTATGGATTAAACCAATTACCGTCGTTTATAAGTCCGTTTTCTGATGATTTTATATTCGAAATTACCTTTTTGAAAACGTATCTGAACAATTATCTAAAGACCAGTTTGCGTTTAGATCCCCGAAAAGACAATTGGGTTTATGACGGAATTCAGATTTATGCCATGATGAAATACATGGAAGAAAATCATTTGGATCAAAAGATGCTTGGACGACTTTCAGAGATGAAACTCTTTGACAGTTATAACATTACCAATCTGACTTTTAACGAGCAATACAGCTATTATTATATGTTAATGGCCAGAAAAAATCTGGATCAGCCACTTGGTGACCCAAAAAATACTTTGATAAAATTCAACGAACAAATTGCCAGCAAATATCGCGCTGGTTTAAGTTTGAGTTATCTGGATGATTATTTAAACCATAATATTGTTCCCAAAAGTGTGCAGGAATTCTATAATCTGAACAAAAAAGAACAAACGAATCGATGTGATTTTGAAAAAATACTGATCAAAAATAGTCCGAAAAAGATTGATTGGTTTTTCAATACTATTATAGATTCGCGCGATATTATCGATTATAAGTTCACGAATGTTTCAAGAACTAAAGACAGTGTACAGTTTCAAGTAAAAAATAAAACGGATAATTTTGTTCCGATTCCGATTTACGGAATTAAGAAAAATGAAGTCGTATTCAAAAAATGGATTGAACCAAAAAATAATGACTCGATTTATAAATTTGATCGAAAAAATGCTGACAAAATAGTTATAAACTACGATAATGAAGTTCCGGAATACAACCAGAGAAACAACTGGAAATCATTGAAAAGTTTAGTGATAACAAATCGTCCGATAAAATTTAATTTTGCCAAAGATTTAGAAGATCCATATTACAATCAGATTTTATACATTCCTACACTTACTTATAATTTATACGACGGTTTAACACCGGGAATTCGTTTTCACAATAAAACCATTCTCGACAAACCTTTTACGTTCGATATTACGCCTGCTTATTCTATAAATGCGGGAACATTTTCTGGTTCTTCAGCATTTTCGTGGAGCGAATATTATAGAAACAGCACTTTGTATAATGTAAGATATTCAATAAGTCAAAATTATTTTCACTATGCTCCTGATGCCACTTATTTGAGATTAAACCCAATGGTTCAGTTTCGAATTCGTGAAGAAAACTTTAGAGACAATAGAAAACAGTTGATCATGTTTCGTCAGGTTATTGTAAATCGTGAAGCGAGTACATATATAACAGATAATTCAAAACCAAATTATTCGGTTTTCAATGCACGTTATTCTAATACAAAAACCGAATTAATCAATCATTTTAGTTATATGAATGAAGTTCAGTTTGCAGGAGATTTTGGAAAACTAGCTGGAGAAATTGAATACAGAAGATTGTTTGAGAACAATCATAAATTAAATTTAAGATTATACGCCGGAAGCTTTTTATACAACACAACAAACTCAGATTATTTTAGTTTTAGCCTGGACAGACCAACGGATTATTTGTTTGATCATAATTTTTATGGAAGATCCGAAAGTACCGGTTTCTTTAGTCAGCAATTTATTATGGCCGAAGGAGGTTTTAAGTCAAAAATAGCACCAGGATATGCCAATCAATGGATGACAACTTTGAATGCAAGTTATTCGATCTGGAATTGGATTGAATTGTATGGTGATATTGGTTTTATGAAAAATAAACATCAAAGTGAGAAATTTGTTTATGATAGTGGTATACGTTTAAATCTGGTTCCTGACTACTTTGAACTCTATTTTCCGGTTTATTCAAATAATGGTTGGGAGATTTCGCAAAAAAATTATGACGAAAAAATACGATTCGTAATGACTTTATCACCAAAAACATTAGTCAATCTTTTCACCAGAAAATGGTTCTAATCGAATGAATTTTAAATAAAAACATGCGTAATTATCATTAAAATCAAATTTTATATAAAAATACCATAAAAAAAGTACGTAGTTTTTTGAATTTAAATACAAATAATTGAATTATATTTATTTTAAAGAATTATGATTATTGATTGTTTTTAAGTAATTTCGCAGTCTAAACATGACTCTTCAAGATTATGATAAAAGAAAAAAACAATACTACATTAACATTTGAAGATTTCAAAACTGAGGTATTGAATGACTACAGAATTGCAGTGACAAGCCGCGAATGTAGTTTATTAGGTCGTAAAGAAGTATTAACCGGGAAAGCCAAATTTGGAATATTTGGAGACGGAAAAGAGGTGCCACAGCTTGCTATGGCAAAGGCCTTTAAAAACGGAGATTTCCGTTCCGGATACTATCGCGATCAAACTTTTATGATGGCAATTGGCGAATTGACTCCAAAACAATTTTTCGCAGGTTTATACGGTCATACTGATTTAGATTTTGATCCAATGTCTGCAGGAAGACAAATGGGCGGACACTTTGTAACGCACAGTTTAAACCAAGACGGATCCTGGAAAGACCTAACAAAACAAAAAAATTCAAGCGCAGATATATCTCCAACAGCAGGACAAATGCCAAGATTATTGGGATTGGCTCAGGCTTCAAAAATTTACAGAAATGTTGATGGTATCACAACCAAAGACAAATTCTCTGTAAATGGAAATGAAGTTGCCTGGGGAACTATAGGAAACGCAAGTACCTCTGAAGGTTTGTTTTTTGAAACCATAAATGCTGCCGGAGTTTTACAAGTTCCGATGGTTATGAGTGTTTGGGATGATGAATACGGAATTTCGGTTCACGCTAAACATCAAACTACTAAAGAAAACATCTCTGAAATTCTAAAAGGATACCAACGCGACGAAGACGCTAAAGGTTATGACATTTTTAGAGTTAAAGGCTGGGATTATGCCGAATTGGTTTCTACTTACGAAAGAGCCGGTGCAATTGCGCGTGAAGAGCATATTCCTGTTTTAATTCACGTAAACGAATTAACACAGCCACAAGGACACTCAACTTCAGGTTCTCACGAACGTTACAAAAACGCAGAAAGACTGGCTTGGGAAAAAGATTTTGACTGTATTCGTCAGATGCGTTTATGGATGATCGCCATCAATATTGCATCTCCTGAAGAACTGGCTGAAATTGATTTTGAATTGAAAAAAGAAGTTCTTGAAGCTAAAAAAGAAGCATGGAATTCTTTTATAGATCCAATTATTGAAGATCAAAAAAATCTTTTGGTATTATTGGAGCAAATTGCCGAGGCAAGCATCAATCATAAAGAAAAAATAAGAAAATATATTTCGGAATTAAGCGCTATAAAATCACCTCTAAAAAAGGAAATGCTTGTTATCGCAAGAAAGATTTTACGTTTTATCGAAGTTCCAAACAGTAAAGTTTTACTATCAAACTGGATCACAAATTACATAGGAATTACACAAGGAAGATTCAGCAGTAATTTATATTCTGATTCTGATAAAAATGTATTCTCAGTTCAGAAAGTACTTCCGGAATATGCTGAAAACGCAAAACCGGATTCAGACGGACGTATGATTTTGCGTGACAACTTTGACGCTTTGTTCACTAAATATCCTGAAACCTTGATCTTTGGAGAAGACGTAGGAAATATTGGTGACGTAAACCAAGGCCTTGAAGGTATGCAGGAAAAATACGGTGAACTTCGTGTTGCCGATGTTGGTATTCGTGAAGCAACTATTCTTGGACAAGGAATTGGGATGGCCTTAAGAGGTTTACGCCCAATTGCTGAGATTCAGTATTTAGATTATTTATTGTACGCCATTCAAATCATGAGTGATGATTTGGCTACACTTCAATATAGAACTGTTGGAAAACAAAAAGCACCATTAATTATCAGAACCCGCGGACACCGTCTAGAAGGTATCTGGCATTCTGGTTCTCCAATGGGAATGATTATCAACGCTATCCGCGGAATTCACGTTCTGGTTCCTAGAAACATGACGCAAGCCGCAGGATTCTACAACGCTCTTTTAGAGACTGATGAACCAGCTTTAGTAATCGAATGTTTGAATGGATACCGTTTAAAAGAAAAAACACCGATTAATTTTGGAGAATTCAAAACACCAATTGGTGTGGTTGAAACTCTAAAAGAAGGTTCAGATATTACTTTAGTTTCTTACGGATCAACATTAAGATTAGTAGAACAAGCAGCAACAGAATTACTAGATTTAGGAATTGATTGCGAAGTAATTGATATTCAGTCCCTACTTCCGTTTGATGTTAATAAGGATATTGTAAAAAGTATTACCAAAACAAATCGTCTTTTAGTAATCGACGAAGATGTTCCTGGAGGAGCTTCAGCATTTATTTTACAACAAATTCTGGAAGAGCAAAATGCTTATAACTATCTAGATAGTAAACCGCAAACTCTTGCTGCAAAAGAACACAGACCAGCATACGGAACTGATGGTGACTACTTCTCTAAACCTTCTGCCGAAGATATTTTCGAGAAAGTTTATTCAATGATGAACGAAGTTAATCCGTCTAAATATCCAAGTTTATACTAAGAATTCAGTTCGGTTAAAATACAAAAAAAGCTTATAGACAATTGTTTATAAGCTTTTTTTTGTATTGTGTTTGTCTTTGCGAGGAACAAATCCTTTTAAATCCGTGTCATCCGCATGCCATTACCCACAAACTACCCCCCCAAAATAGCCCTAGCCTTCTCTAAATCTTCAGCAGTATCAATTCCGATTCCAACATGAGTGGTTTCAACCATTTTAATACGTTTGCCAAATTCTAAATAACGTAGTTGCTCTAACTTCTCAGAAGCTTCTAGAGATTTCATTGGCAAACTATAAAAGTCTAACAAAGCCTGTTTTCTAAAAGCATAAATTCCGATGTGTTGAAAATAACGCACACCAACATTTTTATCTCTTGGATAAGGAATTACTGAACGCGAAAAATACAACGCAAACTGCGATTGATCAACTACAACCTTTACATTATTAGGATTGTTGATTTCGTCTTCATTTGTAATTTCACGCATTAACGAAGCCAAATCTATTTTGTGCTCTTCATCATTTTTAAAAACAGATAAAACCTGCTCTAATGGTCCAGCTTCTGTAAAAGGTTCATCGCCTTGCACATTTACCACGATATCAACCTCTAAATTTGCAATAGCTTCTGCAATTCGATCACTTCCGGATTCGTGCTCTTTGATGCTCATAATGGCTTTTCCGCCGTGATTTACAATTTCATCAAATATTAAATCAGAATCGGTTACGACAAAAACATCATCAAACAATTTTGTAGCAACAGTTGCTTCATAAGTTCTTAAAATCACGGTTTTTCCACCCAAATCCTGCATCAATTTAGCAGGAAAACGTGTTGATGCATATCTCGCCGGAATTACAGCTATTATTTTCATTTTATACTATTTTTTAAACGTCAAACAAATGTAACCATTCGAAATTAAGTTTAAAAAAATAATCAGAACAGAACTTTACAATATGATTGCCATCATTTTAAAATTATAGTATATTTATAAGAAAAAACATCATGAAAAAACCGTCAGTTCTGATTCTGCTTTTATTGAATTTCTTTTTTATCAATTCGGCTTTAAGCCAAAAAAATAATCCCAAAATAATTAATGCCTTTTCGAATCCCATTTATGACGGAAAAGGATATCAGCCACTTGGCGATTTGAAATGGAAACACAAAACCGAAGGTAAAATTTTTGCTTCGCCACTGGTAAAAAATGGCGTAGTTTATATTGGTAGTGAAGATGGATTTCTTTATGCCCTTGATGAAAAATCAGGAGAAACAAAATGGAAGTTCAAAACTGACGGAGCAATTCACAGTTCGTTAAGTACTTTTGAAAACATTCTTTATTTTGGCAGTTTCGACGGAAATTATTACGCCATAAATACAGAAAATGGAAAGCTAATCTGGAAATTTAAAACCGGCGGAGAACACTGGCTAGGCGCAAACGGTATAGACGGAATGAAACCAGACACACAATATATGGATGATCTATGGGATTTTTACTTATCATCTCCTGTTGTGTATGAAAAAGGAAGATCAGTAGTAGTTTTATTTGGCAGCAGTGATGGAAATGTTTATTCAGTTGATGCCAAAACAGGCGCTTTAAAATGGAAATTCAAAACCAACGGACCAATTCACGGAACTCCTGTAATCGATCAGGATAAAGTTTATATTGGAGGTTGGGATGCAACATTATATGCTTTGAACATTGAAACAGGTAAAGAACTATGGAATTTCCCAACAGGAACAAAAATGGGTTTTAAAGGCATTCAATCGTCTGTTGCGGTTTCTGATGGAAAAGTTTATTTTGGAGCCAGAGATCCGTTCTTTTTTGCCTTAGATGCTAAAACCGGAAAACTAATCTGGAAATATGATGCCGAAAAATCCTGGATATTAAGTTCCGCCGTTATAAAAAATAACACCGTTTATGTAGGAACATCAGATAGTTACGCTTTATTGGCTTTGGATGCCAAAACCGGAGCCGAAAAATACAAATTTAAAACCAATGGTTATATTTATACATCTCCGGCAATTGCAGGAAATACGATTTATTTTGGCGATTTTACTGGTAATTTCTTCTCTTTGGATTTACTTTCTAATGGTAAAAAAACCAATTTTATAAGCACTGATAATCGCAAGCAATTTGCTTCTTCAACATTAAAAAACGATTTGTTAGATTTTGGATATACAGGACAAAACGAGGATCTTTCTCTTTATGAAAACAACAAAAAAGTGATGGATCAATTTTATCAATTAGGCTCAATTGTATCATCGCCATTTATAAACAACAATACAATCTTTTTTGGAAGTGCTGACGGTTATTTATATGCTTATAACTTAGAGAAAGGCAAATAAAAATCTTCGTGAATCTCTGTGAAATCTTCGCGCAACTTTGTGTTATAACTCTTCCACAGAGACTCACAAAGGTTTCACAGAGATTCGCAAAGTTATATTACATGATTTTTACTGAGGTCATACTCAAAGAACCGGCTAGTAATTTATCGTTGAACAAAGTCAGTTCTTCTGATTTTTCTTTTAAACCTAAAGTATAAAGCAAAGGCAAATAGTGATCTGGAGTTGGAATCGCGAGTTGTATTGCTTTGTTCATTTTTTCGAAATCAATTAAAGGCTGGAAATTCTCGTCTAATAAATAATTATTGATGGTTTCTCTCGCTTCAATTGCCCAATCGAAACCGTAATTATCTTTGTCAAAATTTCTGAAATCGACCAAACGTAAATTATGAACGATATTCCCGCTTCCGATAATTAAAACTCCTTTTCGTCGCAATGATTGTAACTTCTGCGCCAGCTCAAAATGATATTGTCCTGATTTGGTGTAATCAATACTCAACTGAATTACCGGAACATTTGCCTCTGGATATAAATGTTTTATTACACTCCAGGCACCATGGTCTAAACCCCAATGTTCATCTAAATCAACCTGAACAGGTTCTAATATTTTTTTAGTTTCTACAGCCAGTTCTGGACTTCCTTTTGCGGGATATTGCACGTCAAATAATGCTTGCGGAAATCCTCCAAAATCATGAATAGTTCTTGGCATTTGCATTGCGGTTACTTTGGTTCCATTGGTAAACCAATGTGCCGAAATACACAAAATAGCATTTGGCTGCGGCAGAGTTTTAGCCAGATTTCGGAAACCAGCCACAAACTGATTTTCTTCGATAGCATTCATCGGGCTGCCGTGTCCTAAAAACAAAACCGGCATTTTATCAGTATTCGAAAACGTAGACGAAATCGAATGTAAATCGTTTAGTGTTGTCATTTGCTTAAGTTTTTTTTTCGCCACGAATTCACAAATTATTCTAATAAAATTCGTAAAATTCGTGGCGAAAAAATTTTATTCCACAAAACTCTCGTCTTTAAATCCTATCAAATATAACTTATTTTTGGCACGCGTCATAGCCGTGTAAAGCCAACGAATGTAATCACGATCGATTCCGTTTGGTAAGTACGGCTGTTCGATAAAAACCGTGTTCCACTGCCCTCCTTGCGATTTATGACAGGTAATGGCGTACGAGAATTTCACTTGTAAACCATTAAAATACTCATTCTCTTTTACCTTCTGGAACTTCTTGTATTTCGTGGTTTCATTCTCATAATCCTTCATCACTTCTTCGTACAAACGATTTGATTCTTCGTACGTTAAAGATGGAGACTCGCTCTTTATGGTATCTAATAACAAAACGGTTTCAAAAGGCTTTTGCTCCGGATAATCGACCATTCTGATTTTTACTTTTGCAAAATTAAATCCGTATAATTCTTTGATTCCAAAGAGCTCCAGAACCTCGATAATATCACCATTGGCGATAAATCCGGCTTCGTCAGTTTCTTTTAACCAGAAATAATTATTCTTAACCACCATCAGGAAATCGCCCACAGAAAGTTCACTTTCTTTAAACAAAATCCTAGTTCTGATTTGTTCATTATACTGATTCGCTCTTTTATTCGAACGAACAATAAACGCTGTATCTTCAATACTATAATTGCTGTACGCCGAATTAATAGCATCCTGAATATCGTAACCATCCGTTAAACGAACAATATCTTTGAACTTTTTGACATTGAATTTAAACTCGGTAATAAAACTTTCTTTTAGTAATTCACGCAGTTCTGTTGCGTTAAATAAAATCCCTGAACTTTCCTCCTGACGCATTACCTCGTCAAGTTCTATATGCTCGATTTCTTTATTATAATGAATCGCTAAAGTCTGTGTATCAAGCGCTGGACTTATGTCTAAATTTACAGGTGGCAACTGAGCGGTATCTCCCAAAAGAATCATCTTGCAATTGGTTCCCGAATATACATACTGAATCAAATCATCCAGAAGCGATCCATTATCATACAATTTAGAATCCGAATTACTGTCTGAAATCATCGAAGCCTCATCGACAATGAAAATGGTGTTTTTATGTTTGTTCAATTGCTTGGTAAAAGCTACGCCTCCACCAGCCGATTTTTTAGGGAAATATATTTTTTTATGAATCGTAAAAGCTGGAGTATTCGAATAATTGGCAATTACTTTTGCCGCACGACCTGTTGGTGCCAGCAAAACAAACTTTTTATTGATGTCACCCAGATTATTTACAATAGTCGAAATCACGGTTGTTTTTCCAGTTCCCGCATATCCTTTTAATACAAAAATGGTATCGTTATGTGTATCCGTTAAGAAAATAGCGATTTTCTGAAAAAAAATGTCCTGTTTGTAAGTTGGTGCAAATGGAAACTTTTTTTGTAAAACGCCGTAAAACAGTGATGAATTCATAAGGTAAAATTGAGATACAAAGTACGGGCTTTTAAATGGCAATGTCAATTTATAAAATTCCAAATTTTTAAATTCCAAATTCCAATACAGTGACAACTTCAAATATCAAAAAAAACAAACTGATGCAAATTAAACTGATTCGCTAAAGCAAAGACGATGATAAAAAAGGATTTATTGGAGTTTAGAATTTAAAAAAATTGGAATTTCTTTTTTTTACATCACTTATATGGTAAAAGAACAGGTCGAAAACTTTTTCTTAACCATATTTTAAAGCCTAATTAAAATTGTTTTTCGAAATTGCAATTATAATTGTTGCTTTTTAATTTGTAAGTTTGTGGTCGCCTTAAATTCTTTCTTGTAAAACAGGTAACGAATTGTAAATCAATATGTCATTGCAAAATACTAATATCACTTCAAAAAAATACAAAAAGCTTTCTATTCAGGTTTCCCTGACTGGATTGTCATTTTGTTGTTTTGACACTTTAAATAATACGATAACTTCTCTAAAAGAAATTCAGTTTGATTCTTTTCATAAAGCGAACAAAATTGAAGAGCTTTTTGGCGATGCTTTCAAAAATAATCCGGAGTTAAAAGATACCTACGACGAAGTTTTAGTCATTCACAACAATAATCTTTCGACGTTTGTACCAACGCCTTTGTTTGACGAAAACTATCTTGGCAGCTATTTGCAATACAATACAAAGGTTTTTGAAACTGATTTTTTTGCTTACGATCAGATTTCAAATTACCACATGAACTCAGTTTATATTCCGTACGTGAATATAAACAACTTTTTTATTGACCAGTTTGGTACTTTCGATTACAAACATGCCAACAGTATTTTGGTGGAAAAAATACTTGACGCTTCGCGAAATCATGATGAGAAAAAAATGGTTGTCAATTTCAATCCGGATCATTTTGAAATTATCGTAGTACAAAATCAGAAGTTATTGTTATTCAATTCTTTTGAATATCAAACTCCCGAAGATTTCATTTATTATATTCTATTTACTGCCGAACAATTGAATTTAAATCCAGAAATTTTCCCTCTGGAATTATTAGGCACAATAGACGAAAATGACCCATTTTATGCCATTGCATACAAGTACATTCGCCATATATCATTTATGAATGTCGACACTTTACAGCAAAGGAACAGCTTTTCAACTGCACAAAATCAAAAACATTATATCTTATTTCAATCATGAGAATCATTTCAGGAAAATACAAAGGACGCCGAATTTTTCCGCCAAAAAACCTTCCTGTAAGACCAACGACTGACATGAGTAAAGAGGCATTATTTAATGTTTTGAATAATCATTTTAGTTTTGAAGGCTTAAAGGTTTTAGACTTATTTGCAGGAACCGGCAATATTAGTTACGAATTCGCTTCACGCGGAAGTGCGCCAATTACCTCTGTTGACGGAGATTTTGGATGCGTAAAATTTGTCAAACAAGTAGCTTCAGAATATGATTTTAATATTGCTGCTACAAAAAGTGATGTGTACAAGTTTCTGGAAAACTGTAAAACATCATACGATATTATTTTTGCCGATCCTCCTTACGGATTAGATCAGGCGGCTTTTGAAAAAATTGTTTTAACGGTTTTTGAAAGAGACTTGCTTCACGAAGACGGAATGATGATTATCGAGCATTCGAAATATACCAAAATGGAACATTTAAGTAATTTTTCTTTCCAGAAAAGTTACGGTGGTTCTTTCTTTAGTTTCTTCGAACTGAACTCGACAGATGACGATGAAGAACTTCCGGACGATTCATCCAATAAAGTAACAGAAGAAGACGAAGGATAATTTCCCTTTTATATCATAAAAAAATCCCTTGAAAATTTCAAGGGATTTTTTGTTTTAACTAATTAACTCTGTTCTGATTTTCATCGTTGTTTTTCTCTTTAAATTCGGTTTCTTTTACCTTTCCAAAAGAGTATTTTATGGCTATTGAAACCAAATGATTATCGACAACATATCTTGCTTTAGAATTTACATTATTGATGGTGAATTTTTCGGTCTCAATATTATTTTTAAAAATATTATTGCAGCTTAAAGTACAATTCCAATTCTTGAAGAAGGTTTTTGAAACCGCCGCGTCCACTATAAATCTGGGATTTGTCTCAAAAACCCCAGTATATTGTTTTGTTAATCCCCAAAAGTTTAAAACAAATGAATACTCTTTTGGAAGTTTAAATTCGTTATTTGAACTATAATAAGAATATGGTTTTGAAGCCAGAAATTCTGCAGATTTATCTTCAACTTTTTCTAAAATAAAAATCAAAGAATTGGTTGTTGTCCAAAACTTATAGGTAAACGGCAGCGTAAAATCAACTGAAAATCCGGAGCTTTTATCAAAATTGATATCTTTAAAAGTCATTATATTAGTTTGATCATCAAAAGAAAAACTATTGTAAACAGGATCTTTAGCCTCGTAATAACTAAGTTTGACCGACTTGTCATGATATTGAAAAGTACTTGAAATTTCGTTAATAAATGTTGGACCTAAATTGATATTTCGGGCATATAAAAAATAAGGATTTATATAAGTTGCTCCCTGACTTAATGAGGAATAATTTGGCCTTGAAATACTTCTGGCATAATTTACAGAAATACTTTTTGTACTATCTATTGGAAATGTAAACTGTGCTTTCGGGAAAAAATTGGTATAATTTATTTCGAGTAACGGTTCGGCATCAGTTCTGAACTTCCCGACTATATTTGAGTTCTCCACCCTAAAACCAAGAGAGAAATCAACTTTTTTAATCTTGCCTGACAATTGAGTATATCCAGA
Organism: Flavobacterium sp. JAS; assembly: GCF_020991455.1. Taxonomy (GTDB): domain Bacteria; phylum Bacteroidota; class Bacteroidia; order Flavobacteriales; family Flavobacteriaceae; genus Flavobacterium. Next base: position 106,157 of record NZ_JAJMOX010000002.1, on the reverse strand, counting down.
TAAATTTTCCTCTTTAAAGTCGTAATTGCTTAATTCATTTTGATTGGTTTCGGTATAAAAAATAGCCACATCAGATTTAGATTTTGCAGCAGAATACAATCCTCCAAACTCAAATTTCATTTCGTTTTTAAACTTTTTCTCTACATCAATTCTTCCTGAAAAATAATCAATTTTAAATTTTTGATCTCTGATTTGTGCTTGTTCAAATTGGGTATCATTAAAATTATTACTTACATCGGTATACAATGATTGATCAAAATTAGAATATTGCAAACCTGCAAAAACCTGTGTATCAATTGGTTTTATTTTCTTCTGATAATTTAAAAAGGAGTTTACAAAATTCTTTTTACTATCATTATCTGTAAAAGTTACGACGTTATTTACAACATCTTTATTCTTATTATTTGTTATTGTATTAATCGGAAAAGTATCTGATTGTAACTTGCTATTGACACTAAACGAAAAATAATCGTCTTCATTTATTTTGTAAAACAAACCTGCACCAAAAACATATTGATTTCGTGTGGTTTCGGCCGAGACATCATATTTAGACGCAATATCTGCCGTTGGAATTTGATAATCGATACTATGACTTTCCCACGGATTCAGTCGGTTGTAGTTAAAATTAGCTTTCAACTCCAGTTTATTTTTTTTGAAAGTAGAATTAAATCCCAGATAATTATTATAATTCTTTTTGAAAGAAGCCACCTCAGAAATCTCAGTTTTAAAACTATCTTTTTTACTAAATTTTCTGGTTATCAAAATTACAGAACGTCCTTCTGCTTCATATTTTGAAGATGGATTCTGAATGATTTCGATGCTTTTAATATCGGCAACAGCCAAAGCATTCAAATCGTTCATTCCCACTTTTTGATTGTCGATATAAATCAACGGACTTCCTTTTCCAACAACTGTAATACTTTCTTTGTCTGAGCTTATTTGAACTGTTGGTAATTTTGCCAGCAAATCAACCGAATTAGGGATTGAACTGTAAATCGAATTGGCAACATCAACTTTGATATTTCCGTTTGTATTGGTAAAAGTTTTTTTATTCTGAGCGATAACAACTTCATTTAATTTATTAGAAATACTGTCTTTGGGAGTTTTCGTTTGAGCATTTCCGATAAGAGAAAAACAAAATAAGAGTACAATTAGAATAAGCTTTAAAGGCAAATAAACATTCATTTTTTGATTGATTTTAGATTGAAACACTGCAAAAGTGCTTCGAAAAAAGAGTTCTGTAGGTTAATTGAAGGTTAATGCGGAGTTAACGTGCTTTTTGTTCTATAAAAGCATTATTTTTGACTTGAAAATTTGCCCACGGATTTTACGGATTAAACTGGTTTGCACAGATTCTATTTTTATCTGCTTAAATCATTTTTAGATGTGGGTGAAAAATAAAAAAATCCGTGTAAACCCGTTTAATCCGCGTCATCCGCGAGCCATAAAAACAATGAAACAAAGAATCAATTTATTAATCGCGTTTTCTGTCATCGCTTTGATCGTTTTGTCAACGGTTCAATGTTATTTGGTAAAAACGACTTACGATTATAAAGTGGCGCAGTTTCATACTGAAATCAAGAATGAAATCGCTCAGATCTCCAATAATTACAGTGATATAGATTCAGTAATTGTTTCTAAAAAAGAAGCTCTTTATAAAAGTTTATCAGAGAATTATATTAAAGGAAAAAAGACCAAACTTGACATTAAAAATGGTGTTCTCGACAATGAATTTCAAGATATATTGACACAGAAAATCAAGCGTAAATTTGAAAGAGATTTACCCAATCTTAAAATTGATTTTGCCATTGTCCTGAATAAATTTATTTTGTATCAAAACACAAAAAAGGCAGATACTATTTTCTCTGAAAAGCCTTTTATACAAAACAAATTATATGGAAATCTGATTTCTTTAAATCATGCTTTTTTGGTTCGAAGTTATGTTGGAACCACAAACGGAACGTACGCCAATGAGGATTATAAATTATTGACCGAAGATTCAATGTATGTTTCTGTAATCGACTGGGAAATGATTATTCTAAGACGAATGATGTTTGTTTTGATTTTGTCTTTGTTATCGATTTTAACGCTTATAACGCTTTTTATTATTGCGATTAAAGCTTTGATCAAACAGAAAAAAGTAAGCGATGTAAAAACCGATTTTATCAATAATATTACACACGAGCTTAAAACACCTTTGGCAACTTTAGGGATTTCTACCAAAATTCTGGAGCAAAAAAACATTCGTGATAATGATGATAATTTCAATTCGATTGTCAATACGATTTCACGCCAGAACAATCGTTTACAAAATTTGATTGATCAGGTTATGGCAAATTCGCTTGCAGAAAACGAAATTGAATTACAAAAAGAAAAAATAGAAACCGAAAATTTTCTTTTTTCAATTATAAATGATTTTAAAATTACATTTCCAAAAATCAATCTTCAAACTGATTTTCAAACGCAGAAAACAGTTTTAGTTTTGGATAAATTCCATCTGACAACCGCTTTTTTAAATGTTTTGGAAAATGCTGTAAAATATGGTTCCAATACGATTACGATAAAAACAAGAATAGTACAAAATCAATTTTCAATTAGTATTGAAGATGACGGAATTGGAATTGAAAAAAACAAACAATCACTTCTTTTCGAAAAATTCTATCGCGTAGAACAAGGAAATCTTCACAATACAAAAGGCTTAGGTTTAGGATTGTACTATGTCAATCAAATTATAAAAGCGCATCAGGGTTCTGTTAGCGTTGTGAGTGATTTAGGAAAAGGAACTCAGTTTACTATTTTATTAAAAGTTTAATTACCATATTTTGAAAAAACTACTTTTAGCCGAAGACGATTTTGATTTTGCTGCAATTTTAAAACAATATTTAGAACTGCATCAATTTGAAGTTATCTGGGCAGAAAATGGAGAAATAGCTTTAGACTATTTTAAAAACCAAACTTTTGATATTTGTGTTTTTGACGTTATGATGCCAAAAATGGACGGATTTTCATTGGCCGAAAAAATAATCACAATCAACCCTGAGATTCCTTTTATTTTTCTAACGGCAAGAAAGTTAAAAGAAGACAAAATCATTGGCTTAAAACTAGGTGCAGACGACTATATCATAAAACCTTTTGAAGTCGACGAACTGATTCTACGCTTGCAGAATATTCTAAAGAGAATCGAACAAAAGAGAACTCTCGACGGAAATAATATAATTGAAATTGGTTCTTATATTTTTGATAATGAAAGATTAACTCTCAATAATAAAAATCATGTCCAGCAGCTCACAGAAATGGAAGCTTCTCTTATTGAGTATTTATATCTGAATCATAACCAGTTATTAAAAAGGGATCAAATTTTAATGTCCATCTGGAAAAAAGACGATTATTTCTCCGGACGAAGTATGGATGTTTTTATCAGCAGGCTTAGAAAATATTTTAATTCAGATCCAAAAATTAGCATTGAAAGCGTTCGTAATATTGGCTTAGAATTTAAAATAGAAAAACCTTGACGAATCAAGGTTTTTCTGTATATTTTTTTTTAGAATTACTTCCCTATTACCCAACCTATTGTAAAGTTAACAATTGGAGAAAATTCAGTATCATATTTATCGAAATTAACTCCGGGTCCAACATTGAATTCCAGATTAAATCTTCCTTTGTAAGTGCGTTGAAATCCCCAAAGTGCTGCTATTGTAAATGAAGGCGCATAATTACCATATCTACTATTCGTAGAGATGGATTGAAAATTATAATAAGCCGACGCAGCAACAAAGTTTCCTGAGTTATATGCTGTTCTTTTTCCTTTGGCAGCTCTTTTTTCTAAATTATAATAATGACGAAGTTGTTCGTTAATCATAGGAAAAAGATACACATTTGATTCATCATAATAGCTACTGTAACGATAACCCGCTCCTAAACATGCCTCTGAATACAAGGTGTTTTTGGTCGAAAAACCATGTTCGTAAACGAATCCCGGAAAGAGCATATTAATCTTAAATTGATTTTTTCTAACAGAAGTTACCGCTTCATCTTGTGCATAAACCCCATTAAACAAAAGGGTCATTAAAAATAAGAACAGATAATTTTTTTTCATTTTGGTTGTTAAATTGGTTGCGCCAAAAATAACATTTAAATCATACAAATCGTACTAAAACAATCTTTTAACACTGTAAATGATATAAGTTTTATACACAATTGTATAACGGTTTCAACAGATTACCTAATAGCTTTGTTATGAACCTTTTAAAACTAGAAATCATGAACCTAAAAAGATTTTTTGGAGGCTTGCTAACCATTCTTGGTATAGTTGGTCTTATTTATACAGCCGTAATATTCGCTGGCACATCCGGAGGAACTAGAGATATTAAATCCCTAATTATTTACGGCATTCTTGGTATCGTATTCTTCATATCCGGAATCAGTTTAGTACGTACCACAAAAGACGAATCATAATTTATTCTGACAACAAAACACTTGCAATCTTTTTATAAAAAGGTGTTTCTACATTATATTTAGCACCTTCTTTTACCACAAATTGCGTCAACGAAATTGCCTCTGTATTTTTGCCTGCCAGTAAATCTCTGTGCATAGACGAGGTCGCTTCTTTTGGTGATTTTTCTAATTTTAAAATGGTTTGCGCTACAATATCATCTGGCAATTTCAGCCCTTTAGCTTTCGCAACAGCGGCAATTTCATGCAATAATTCAACATAAAGTTTTTTAGAATCTGCGTTACTTAAAATCTCACCTATATTCTCATTCAAATAAGAAGTTACAGAAGCTAACGCCGAAATAAAAATGAATTTCTCCCAAACTGTTTCTTCGATATTTTCAACACAATAACTTTCGATTTTTGCCTTTTGAAAGATACCTTGTAATTCTTCTAATTTTGATTTTGAAGCGGTTTTAGAACCAAAAAATAACTTTTCAAAAAATCCTATTTTTCGGATTGTTCCTGGCGAAAAAATCATCGAAACAATATAAACACAACCTTCTAAAATCTCATTTTCAGGAAATAATTTCTGAATACGTTCTGGCGCATCAACGCCATTATATAGTGGAAGAATAACCGTTTTAGGAACGATACAATTTTTCAGCGAAAGCAAACTTTCTTCAATATCATAAGTTTTGGTAGCGCAAATTAAATAATCTAATTCACCAATTTCCTCTGGATTATTCGAAACCAGTTTTGGACGAACAATAAGTTCACTTTCATCTGTAACTATTTTTAATCCGTCCTGAGCAATTACCTTTTGAGTTTCTCCACGCGCAATAAAAACAATTTCAACCGCATCTGATTTATAATACGCTTTTGCCAAAAGTCCGCCAAAATAACCGCCAACTCCGCCTAGTCCTAAAATTCCAATTCTTTTCATAATATTTCTTTTGCCACAAAGGCTCTAAGTCACAATGTTAATTATGCAACACAATGATAAAAAAATCCGTTTAAATCCGCGTTTTCGCTTTAGCGAATCAGTGTCATCCGCGTGCCATCTCGTAAATCAAATTATTCCTCCAAAACAGGCTCTAAATTCAGCTCCGTAAAATCACGTTCTGTTTTCGAAATTATAATTGTTGCTACCGTGTTTCCAATCAAATTTGTTATGGCTCGGGCTTCGCTCATAAATTTATCCACTCCCAATAAAAAGGCCAAACCTTCGACCGGAATTTTATGCAAAGCCGTCAAAGTTGACGCCAGAACTATAAATCCGCTTCCGGTCACTCCTGCTGCACCTTTTGACGTCACCATCAGGATTCCGATTACGCTCAGTATTTCGAAAAAACTCAAATGTACATCATACAATTGTGCCAAAAATATCACCGACATTGACAAATAAATCGAAGTTCCGTCGAGATTAAAAGAATAGCCCGTTGGAATCACCAACCCTACAACAGATTTACTGCAGCCCATCTGCTCCAGTTTCACCATAATACTTGGCAAAGCGGCTTCAGAAGACGAAGTTCCAAGAACCAATAAAAGTTCTTCTTTTATGTATTTTAAAACCGAAAGAATACTGATTTTATAATATCTCAGGATACTTCCCAAAACTAAAAACACAAACAAAGCCATTGTCAGATAGACACATAACATTAATTTCCCAAGTGGAATCAAGGTTTGCAATCCAAATTTACCAATTGTGAAAGCCATTCCGCCAAAAGCGCCAATTGGAGCCAGATACATGACGTATTTCAAACCTGTGAAAACGACTTTCGAAAAGCGTTCTAAAACCAGAATTGTCTGTTCTCTCTTTTTATAAAAATTCAATGCAATACCACAAATAATTGCAGCTAATAAAACTTGTAATGTAAAATTTGAAAAGAAAAACTGCACCCACGAAAAATGTTCCGCCCCGCCTTTTGTATATTGGCTGGCATCTCCAAGAGTCAATGCCGATTTATCAATTTTTCCGGGTTTAAAAAGATAAGCAACGCCAACACCAATAGCGAGTGCCACTGTCGAAACTACTTCAAAATATCCGAGCGCTTTTACACCAATTCGACCTACTTTTTTAAGATTTCCCATTCCGGAAATTCCCAAAACAATGGTCAGAAAAATAATTGGTCCGATAAAAAGTTTGATTAGTGCAATAAATTTTGCTCCTAAAATTTCCATTTTCACACCATTTTCAGGCGAAAAATGTCCGAGTAATATTCCGGCGATAATAGCAATCAAAACCCAAAAAGTAAGATTGGTAATTACAGTTTTAAAAGTACTTTGCTTAGGTTTCCCTGCAGCATTAGGAGAAGTTATATTCATGAAAATAGATTAGAGACATCACAAATATATAAAAAATGCAGACCTATAAGCCGGATTCTGTCTCTGATAAATCAGAGCCTTATCATTTATCTAGATCCCGCATTACTGCGGGACTCAAGCTACCTACCCTTCAACAACGGACGAGAAGCCCTTAAATGCTGATATACTTGGTATTTCACCGCATAGAGTTTACCTGGTTTCACTACAGCATTACCTGTACATACTTTCTGTTGCACTTGTCCTTGCGTCATTTCTAACGCCGACGGGCGTTACCCGCTATGCTTCTCTCTGGTGTCCGGACTTTCCTCCCCCCAATAAATTGAGCGACGATAAGGCGGTCTGCGGCGCAAAAGTAACGATTTATCAACTAAGAATAATGATTTTAAATTTTAGATTTTACCCTCATTTTCATAACTTTTTAATTTTAAATTAGTTATCTTTAAAATCCATAATTTTAAAATTCAATTATTATGATTAGAATGTATCATTACGCAACTGTTTCAAAAGCTTTAGATCAATTGAATGAAAAAGGATTTACATGTGATTTTAATCTAAACTCGGATCTGATTAAAAAAAATCCTGAAAAATTTGAAATTGTTCATGTGTATCGATACGAGGGGGATTCGGACCCAGGCGATGAGGCAGTTGTATACGGAATTAAATCGAGTTCAGGCAAAAAGGGCGTTTATGTAGCAGGTTTCTCCGCCGACTCTGATCAGGAAACCGCAAAATTTTTATTCGAACTAAGCATAAAGGGAAGGTGATTTTTAAGGAGCTATTTCCTGCTATCCGCTTCAATCTTTTGTTGCTCCCGATAGCTATCGGGACCGCCACAAAAGGATTTTCGCTTCTATCAGGGCTAGGGCTTTAGGTTTCATACAGAAATTTTATGTTTTCAAAGCAATTAACCACAATCTAAGTCATTGAGAGGAACGAAGCAACCTCACTACTACAAACGCAAAGTGATTCAGCAAATGAGATTGCTTCGTTCCTCGCAATGACATAAAAAACCAGCGAAAACCCGTTTAAATCTGCGTCATCCGCGTGCCAATCCCAACCCCAAACCAAAAAAAAGTCCATCATAAAATGACAGACTTTTAAAAACAGTACATAAACTAAATTACGCTGTTGGTATTTTTAACTTCCATCCCGGTTGAATCAAGTCAGGATTTTTAATAATATCTTTATTGGCTTCAAAAATTGCCTGCCATGAAACCCCGTGTGCTTTTCCTATTTTTGATAGAGAATCACCACCTACAACAGTATAATCAACTGTTGTTCCTTCGGCAACTGCAATATTCATTACCACATCAGCCGATCTAAATTCAGGATCGATCTTTCCGTAAGCATCCCAAAGTCTTTCTTTATCTTCTGCCGATTTTGCTGTACCATCAACATATAGCACATTATCCTGCTCTCTTACCTGCAAATTAGCCGTACCTAAGTTAGTAGCTAAATCTGTCAACTCTTTGTATTTATCCAGTAAACTCATAACGCTCTTATTTTATAGTTAACTTATTTTCAACTTTTTTCGGTTTCAATTCCTGCACACTTTGAATCAAAGCTGGTAATTGCTCTTTTTTGATCACTCCTGTAAGTGTTACTACACCATTTGCAACTGTAGCAGTCACTCCGCTATATGCTTTCACCACACCATTTACAGAAGTAGTTAAAACAGCATCAGGGTTAATTTCAACTGGAGCCGGAGTAACAGCCACAGGTTCCGGAGCAGCAATCTCGCAATTATTCACCACAGATTTTACTCCTTTAATTCCTTTAGCAATGCTCTCACAGCTTTGTTTACAAGCAGCATCTTTACAAATACCAGAGATAGTAGCAACACCATCTTTTACAGTAACTTCCATTCCGGGCATATCACCCATTTTTGCAGCGATTTCTTTTTGAATATCTGCATCTTTAGGACCACAGGCTACTAATGAAAAAGCAAGACACAGACCTAATAAAATTGATTTAACTTTCATAATGATATTTTTTAAATTAATTAATCTTCTAAGTTAACGAATAAATCAATAAAATATTACAAAATAATCCTACAATTTTAAATCTTATTAATTTCTTAAAATAAGCACATAAAAAAAGTCCTGAATTTTGCTATTTAAGACTTTTTGATTTTTGGCTTTTCGTTGCTCTTAAACTTTCAAGATATTTATTTGGATCAAAATTTTCAGCTCTACCACTGTTAATTCCTTCCTGAATTGCATCTTTCAGTATTACTAAACGATTCTCTTCTTCTTTAGAGGTATTTCTTTCCATGAGCGTATTTCAAGTTTATTTAAAATTATTAAAAGCGTAAAACAATTAATTATTCCAAATAATTCTCAGGATAAAGTGTTTGTCCATACTTCTTAAATATAGCATTTATGTTTTCCTTTTTCTCCAATTCACTACTTGAAGCAGCGCTTTCCATATAATTTGCCATTTCTTCAAACAAATCATCCAATCCCGCTGGAGTTACCGTGCATAAAAGTCTAGCAGGTTTATCACTTAGATTTTTAAATCCGTGAACAATTCCGCCTTTCGGGATATTGACAAAAGAGTTTTTCTTAGCCACATAACTCCCTAATTCTGATTTAAAAGAAACTTCGCCTTCCAAAACAAAAAACGTTTCTGCAAAATCAGGATGCTCATGAGGATTTGGTCCCGCTCCCGGAGGAACCGACATTTCGATTACAGCGTATTCTCCATTAGTTTGTTTTCCTGAGATTATGATTCGGTAATTACCTCCGGCTATTTTTAATTTATGACCTTCGGTTTCATTGACGGTTGTAATTGGAGTTTTCATTTTTAGATTGTTTTATTCTCTGTAATTAATTTAGATTGCGTTCACGAGCGGGACGTTCACGTTAACGGGTACAAAAATGAAAAATACTAAAGATAAGTAAGGATCTTTAATTCGGAGAATAATCAACCTTTGTCAAAACCCGATCTTCAACATTTCCTACTACATCCCCATATTTTTCGGTGTATTGTTTCTTAACATCAATCCATTCTTTATCAGCTTTAAATCCTTCCCAAGCTTTTTTCATTACTGCTTCATTCGGCCATTCTAAAAAATAAACAAACTCCGTTTTCTTATCTGATTTTGATTCGTAAATAGAAATAATTTTAAAGTTATATTTTTTCATGATACGCATTGCATGATCACGAAATCGCTCATGAAATTCTTTCTTGTTGTTTTCGAAAATTTCATAAATACGCAATTGATAAACAGGACTTGATTGAGTCGTATTTTGCGATTTTACAATTGAAGTTGTGATTAATAATAAAGTCAATAAAAATAGTTTCATATAGGATCGTTAATTAAGGTTTTCAATTCTCTATTTCATTTATAACACTGATAACAAAAGGCTTATACTCTAACAAAAATATAAATTAAAATTATAGTTTTCTGAATTAAATCTTTTCATAATCATTGATTTTTTCAGCATGGTGCGATTGCGTCTTTCCTCGCAAGGGCTTTGATTTTCGATTTTAATTACCATCCTTCGACTTCGCTCAGGAAGGCAAACACACAAAAAGTTTGTCTAAATTAGCTTTTTCGCTTTAGTGAATCTGTTTTATCAGCGTTTAATTTAAGATCGCTAATATTAAAAATTGTTAATTTAAACTTCTTACTTTCTCATATTCAAAACACTCAAAATTCGTTCTAATATTTATCAATTTCAGATTTGTGATTTGGCAATTTTCGGACTATATTTGCTATCGAATAAAAAGAATATGGAACAATTTGTAGTATCGGCTCGTAAATATCGCCCGCAGACCTTTAAGGATGTTGTAGGTCAGAAAGCCATTACCAACACTTTGTTGAATGCAATTGACAGCAATCACCTTGCTTCTGCTCTTTTATTCACAGGACCTCGTGGAGTTGGAAAAACAACTTGTGCGCGTATTTTGGCTCGTAAAATAAATCAGCCCGGATATGACGATCCTAACGAAGATTTTGCTTTTAACGTTTTTGAGTTAGATGCGGCTTCAAACAACTCGGTTGATGACATTCGTAACCTTATTGATCAGGTTCGTATCCCGCCACAAACCGGGCAATACAAAGTGTATATTATTGACGAGGTTCATATGTTGTCTTCGGCTGCTTTTAATGCTTTTTTGAAAACATTAGAAGAACCGCCAAAACATGCTATTTTTATCTTAGCAACAACAGAGAAACACAAGATTATTCCAACGATTTTATCTCGTTGTCAGATATTTGATTTCAAAAGAATTACCGTAAAAGACGCTAAAGAACATTTGGCAGAAGTTGCAACAAGTCAGGGAATCAATTTTGAAGATGATGCTTTGCACATTATTGCCCAAAAGGCTGATGGTGCAATGCGTGACGCTTTATCTATCTTTGACCGTGTGGTTTCGTATTGCGGAACTAATTTAACGCGTCAGGCTGTAACCGAAAACCTTAACGTTTTAGATTACGAAACTTACATTAGCATTACTGATTTACTTTTAGAAAATAAGATTCCGGATCTTTTATTGGCTTACAATGATATTCTTGCAAAAGGTTTTGACGGACATCATTTTATAGCTGGTCTGGCCTCGCATTTCAGAGATTTACTGGTAAGCAAAACTCCTGCTACAATCGCTTTACTTGAAGTGGGTGAACAAGCGCAACAAATGTATGGTGTTCAGGCTCAGAAATGTTCTCAGGACTTTTTATTAAAAGGAATCGACATTGCAAATGACTGTGATTTAAAGTATAAATTAAGTCAAAATCAACGCCTTTTGGTTGAATTATGTTTGATGCAATTGGCCTCTATCAATTTTGATGGAGAAAAAAAAAAGTTGAGCAATTCATAATTCCGCCTACTTATTATAAAAATGGAGGTTACTCTATAGTTGAAGTCCAAAGTCCAAAGTCCAAAGTCGAAAGTGCTGAAACTGTAAATCCAACTTCAAAAGTTGAAAATGCAGTAAGTCCAACAGAAACTGAAACTGCCAAAACTTCAAAAGAAGAAACTCCTCAAGCTCCAAAACCTGAAACAAGTAACGAACCTAAAATTTCGGCTTTTTCATTATCCAGTATTCGCAAGAAAAAAGAACTGGAAGCAAGCACTAAATCGTATGTCAAACCTTCTTCTGTACTGCCTACTGAAGAGTTTACAGAAACCGAAATGTTAGTGCAATGGAATAAATATGCGCAGCGTTTGGGCGACAAAGGTTTCAAAATTATGGAAGCGTTATTATTAATTAACGACCCAACTCTTGACGGAACTACCATTACACTTGAATTACCTAATGAAGGCTCTAAATTAGATTTCGAAAGCCAGATACACGGGCTTTTAGGACATTTAAAAGGACATTTACACAATCACGATATCACAATTCAAGTTAACGTAAATGAAGCGGTCGAAATCAAACGAAGCTTAAACGATCAGGATCGATACAATCGTTTGATGGAAATCAACCCAAATCTTGATCTTTTGCGTTCTACATTTGGATTGGATTTAACTTCTTAAAAAAAACGCCACGAATTCACGAATTTTTTTGTTAATCTTTGAGAATAAAAAATTCGTGAATTCGTGGCGAAAATTTATCAATACTACATTTTATTTATTTTTCAGTCCAAAATCATAAATTTTCTCAAGCCATTTTGCTCTTTGAAGACCATCTGCTGTTTTTATGATTCCGATGTAACTGACTTTTACGGGTTTTATTCCGCAGAATTGTAAAGTAGATTTCGTTAATTGATTAACGCTTGGCCGCGCATAGAACAATCTGTAATACCAGCCTGGCTGATCTAAAGTTGTAATAATATGAGCTGTTTTTCCTGTTAGTAATTTATCCCACCAAACCGAATTTTCACGATATTGAAAAGCCATTCCTGGCAAAAATAAGCGATCTATAAATCCTTTTGTGATTGCCGGAAGTCCACCCCACCAAACGGGATGAATCCAAACGAGATGATCTGCTTTTTTAATTTTCTGCCACGATTCTAATAAATCAGGTTCTAATTCTGTACGCTTTTGATAACCAAATTGCAAATTCGGATTGAATTTTAAATCTGCAATCGTTATTGTGTCTACTTCTGCTCCGGAAGCAATTACACCTTTTAAATAAGAATCGGCTATTCCAAAATTAAAGCTTGACGGATTTGGATGTCCGTTTATAATCAGTATTTTTTTCATATTCAACTAGTTTATTTTAATATTAATAGCATGATAACTTTCTAATGCCTCGTAAACTTCCTGAGATGAATGCATTTGATGGCTAAAATAAATTCCATCTGATACTGTTTTACTTAACATTTTCTCTATATGCAAAACTGTCGATAATGCTGTTAATTCGGCTTGACCCTTCACACTTTGCAAACTAATTTTCTTTGTTTTTTGCTGGGTTTTAATAATAATTTCAAAAATGGTCTGATCACCATTTCCACTTGAACCAAACAATAGCTGCCTTTCCTTTAAAGACATGATATTAAAAATTTTAAAGGATTGAAAATACCCCATTAAACGGGTAATAAATTTAGAATTATAAGTCATTTTTACCCAAACGGTTGGTATTTTCTCCACCTGGTTTAAAATGAATAAATCGGGAACATCTAAATTATAAACTTGCCTTTTTCCTATTCCGAATGAAAAATCAAATTTTTCTGAATTCAAAAAATGCTTGACATTTTTAGCTTTATTATTCTCATAAACAATAAAGGGTTTACATATATTTTGCGCCAAAAAATTTGCTGAGCTTTTCCCTGCCAAATCTTTTACCGAATAATAAATATAAAGATTTATTTCTTGAATTTTAGACTTATCACTTTCTACGAAATCAACCAAACTACCCACAATGCCACCCATCCAGCCAGAACTAAAAACAATTCGGCTATTAATATTTTGTTTATACCCTTTAGCTAAATCATATGCGACGGTCAAATCGGGAGTTGGCTTTGTAATATCAACATAATCAATATTATTTTGTATTGCAAATTGCAGAATTTCATTGGTATCATCTTTTGTAGACATTACAATCAAACCAATTTCATTCTCTAAGATAGCACTAAAAGTCTTAGGATTAGCAACATCAACAACTAAACTATTTCTTTGATTGCTTAATTTACGACTCCCAACAAATAAGTTATAGTCAGGATTTCTTTCCTTAAGAATACGTAATATGACTTTACCTACTAATCCTGTTCCTCCAATTATTAAAATATTTTTTCTCATTATTGTAATATTATTTTCAGCAAAAATAATGAGCAAATATTTCTCAGAAACCAGACAAATGTCCTATAAAATTGCTTTTCTGATTCGGCTTAAATGCCTTGGTGTAACACCTAAATAGGACGCCAAATATTGAAGCGGGATTAATTGAAGGTATTTTTTATGATTTTGATAAAGCTCTTCATAACGCTGTGTACCAGATAATTTTTGAAAAGAGACCATTCGTTTCTGAAGTGTTACAAATTCCTTTTCTGTCAATTTACGACCTATTTCCTGCCAATGAACTCCTAGTTCATACAACTTCTCTAAACCTTCACGATTTAAAACCTGTAATTCTGTATCGGCCAAAGCCTGAATATTTTCTTCGGCAACATTTTGGGTTATAAAACTAGAAAAGGAAGCCATAAATTCGTTTTCGAAAGTGAAACAATTGGTGATTTCGTCTCCTTGATGATTGAAAAAATAGGATCTTAAAATTCCTTTTTTGATAAAAACAATTTCATTACATACCTCATTTTCTTTCAATAAAAGTTCTCCTTTTTTGAGTGTTCGAAAAGTAATTAAATCATCTAATTGATCTAATTCGTTTTGAGGCAACTTTTGAATAGATTGAAAAACGGATTTCATTTATAGGATCGTAATTTAAATTTAAAAACATTCTAACACATAGAAACATAGATCCTTATGCATTAAATAAGTGTCGTCATCGAAATTAATCTTTTGATGCAAAAACTTTTTCAATTCTTTTATCGGGAATTAGCCATAACAATGCAACTGCAAAATAAGCGGCTCCTGAAATCCATTCGTTGAAAAACGAAAAGACTATTCCTACGATATATAAAACAGATGATGTGTGTCCTTTTAAATCCCTGCCGATAACTTTGGCTAGTAAGGAGTTTTCTCCTTCATTAACAATTATAGTTCGCTGCAAAATAAAATAAGCTAACGAGCATAATAACAAAACCACGCCATATAAAGTCATGGACGCCTTTGCGAAATTATTTTCTCCCATCCATCCCGTTGCAACCGGAATTAAAGACAGCCAAAAAAGTAAATGCAGATTTGCCCAAAGAATTTTTCCGTTGATTTTGGTCAGACTGTGAATTAAATAATGATGATTATTCCAGTAAATTCCAACATAAACAAAACTTAGAATATAACTTAAAAACTTTGGAATTAGTGGTTTTAAATTGGCAAACTCAACTCCATGAGGCACTTTGATTTCCAGAATCATTATGGTTATGATGATTGCCAAAACACCATCGCTAAAGGCTTCAAGTCTAGTTTTATTCATTTTACAAATTACTTATCTGTTTTTTTTCGCCACGAATTCACGAATTAATATTTCAAACTTTGCGCTTAAAAAATCAGTACTAATTCGTGAATTCGTGGCGAAAATAATTGAGCAAAAATTATATTTTTCCGTAATACATTGCTTTTACGATTCCATCCGAAAGTCCGATTTTAGGAACGTAGATTTGGCGCGCTCCACTCCATTTCATGGCATTCAGATAAATTCTGGTTGCATGAATAATTACGTCGGCACGGTCAGAATTTAAACCTAATTCGGCGATTCTTTGTTCGTAAGTTAATGAATTCAAGAATGCATACTGCGAATTGATATAAATGTATGAAAGCGGTTTTTCCTGTTGTTTTCCAGACATTTTAAACAACTTATTGATATTTCCTCCAGAACCAATCAAAGTTACTTCATCATAATCTGCGGTGTTTGTTTTAATCCATTTTTCGATTTCATCCCAAACCACATCACAAACCATATCATTCAACAAACGAACTGTTCCTGCTTTGAAAGATCTTGAGTTGATCATTTTTCCATCAGAGAATAATGTAAATTCCGTGCTTCCGCCTCCAACATCTACAAAAAGATACGTTTCATCTGTTTTCAATAAATGATGTAAATCTGTTGAAGCAATAATTGCCGCTTCTTTTTTACCATCAATAATTTCAATTTTAATGTCGGCTTTTTTCTTAATCAAAGCGACAACTTCTTTGGCATTATAAGCTTCACGCATTGCCGAAGTAGCAAATGCCATATAACGTTCTACTTTATGTACTTTCATCAAAAGACTGAATGCTTTCATGGCATCAACCATTCGATCTATATTTTCATCTGAAATTTCTCCTACAGTAAAGGCATCTTGTCCCAAACGAATTGGCACACGAACAAGGGAACTTTTATTAAATTGCGGTTCTTTACCCTCTTGTTCTACAACATTGGATATTAGTAATCTCATGGCATTTGAACCAATATCTATTGCTGCATATTTCCTTATATTAATCATACTCACTTTATGATTTGAAATTTTATTATTTGTTTTTAATTTGTTCGCTGTACCACCTCTTCGATTACCTCGATTTTATTTTGATAATATTTGTAGGTTTCCAACTGCGCTCTAAATGGGGCATGATGATTACGAGGCTTATACTTATTATCTAATTTATAGGAATGATATCTCACTTTTACATTCCCTTTCCATGCGATGTTGAAATTATCTATTAGTTCTTTCTTGATTTCAAGATCATAAATTGGGCAAGTTACCTCAACTCTTCCGTCAAGGTTTCTGGTCATAAAGTCGGCAGACGAAATGTAAACTTCGGTTAAACCGGCATTTCCAAAAATATAAACTCTTGAATGTTCCAGATAGTTATCAACGATACTAATGGCTTCTATGTTTTCGCTCATTCCGGGAATTCCGGGAATCAACGAACAAATTCCTCTTACCTGAAGCTGAATTTTTACTCCGGCATTACTAGCCTCATATAATTTATCGATCATTTTAAAATCTGATAAGCTATTCATTTTTAATTTGATATGTGTTTTTCTACCTGCTAATGCGTGCAGAATCTCACGATCAATTAATTTAACGAATTTCGATCGGGTATAATGTGGTGATACTATTAAATGCTTGTATCTGTGTACTCTATAATTGATATCGAAAAATTCGAATATTTTAGAAATGTCTTTCAAAATTCCCTGATGGCAGGTAAAAAGCGTAACATCTGTATAAATTTTAGCGGTTGCTTCATTGAAATTTCCTGTCGAAATAAATCCGTATCGACGTGTTTTTGCGTCTTCAACTCTTTCTATTACACATATTTTACTGTGAACTTTTAAGCCTTTTATTCCAAAGATAAGATCGATTCCTTCGGTTTGCATTTGCTCTGCATACGAGATGTTTGTAGCTTCGTCAAAACGCGCCTGAAGTTCGATTTGAACCGTTACTTTTTTACCATTTTTAGCAGCATTAATCAAAGAACTAATGATTTGCGAATTCTTTGCCAAACGATACAGGGTAATTTTTATACTTGTAACTTTTGGATCTAAAGCGGCTTCACGCAAGAACTTTGTCAAATAAGAAAATGACTGATATGGTGCGTGTAATAAATAATCTTTTTTATTGATTTTTTCCAGAATACTTCCGCCTAAACCCAAACCAGGAATTGGTAATGGCTCATTTGGTTTATACAGCAAATCGTATCTTCCTAAATTTGGAAAACTCATATAATCACGGCGATTGTGATATCTTCCGCCGGGAATTATACTGTCTGTTTCTACGATTTTCATTTTATCCAGGAAAAACTCCAGTGTATCTTCTTCAATTAAATTGTCATAAATAAAACGAACCGGTTCTCCTATTCGTCTGTCTTTTACTGATGTTGCAATTTTCTCCAGCATACTTTTGCTCAAATCACTATCAATATCCAATTGCGCATCACGCGTGATTTTGATCATGTGTGCAGAGACACTTTTATAATCGAAAATATTAAAAATATTTCCCAGATTATAACGGATAACATCATCTATAAGAATGACATATTGTTTTTCATCATTTGATGGCAGGACAACAAACCTGTTTATTGTTTTAGGAATTTCGATAACGGCGTAGCGAATTTCATTGTTTAAATTCATTTCGAGACGAACTGCCAAATAACCTAATGTATCTTTAAGAACAGGAAATTCGGCCAGATCATTCAAAATAATCGTTACCAATTCCGGACTTAATTTTTGAACGAAAAAGTCTTTTAAATAACTTTCCTGATCTTTTGTAATTTGATCTTCGTTTATGATAAATATATTTTCGGCTTCAAGTTCTGCTTCGATATTACTTAAAATACGTAAACTTTCTGATTGCTGCTGAATAACAATCTCGGTAATATCCTTGATTAATTGATGAGCAGAAACTCCTCCTAAATATTTTTCGCCGGAAATTCCAGAAAGACTCAACCTTCTAATCGCAGCATAACGAACTCTAAAAAATTCATCTAAATTATTGGAAAAAATTCCAACAAAACGCAACCTGTCTAAAAGTGGAACTGTATTATCTGCAGCTTCCTGAAGTACTCTTGCATTAAACGCTAACCAACTTTTTTCTCTATCGATATATTTCTGTTCGTACACTGGTAATTTATTTTAAATCTTTGGGGAAAATTGTTTTATGGGTTTTACCTTTATTAATGTTGTCCCAACTTTCTGCATCAAATTGTAATGACACAAAGCCGGAAGTAGGAACATTTTCGATAAAAACATCCCCAAATTTATTAACAAAATTTGTAATAGCCTCGTTATGTCCAAAAAGAATAACGCTATCTAAACTATTATCACATGATTTAATAACCTTCTCGAGTTGTCTTTCATCAAAGGTATAAAGGTCGTCTTTATAAACGATACTTTCAATAGGATATGAAATATTTTGAGCAAAAATAAGTGCAGTTTCTGTGGCTCGAGCAGCAGGACTACTCCATATTATATATGTTTTTGGCAGAAATTTTGAAATATGTGTTGATACATCATGAGCATCCAAAATCCCTTTCTTCATCAAAGGTCTATCGAAATCTTTTAAAGGAGCTTCCCAACTTGATTTTGCATGCCGTATTAAAATTAAATTTTTCATAAGCCTAAGGTTTAGAAACCTCCTTATGGAGGCTAATCTTTTATTTAAGTTCTAATTTACAAAAGAAATTCTAATACTCTCCCATTTTTTATTTCTGTTAACAATAAATGAAAGTTTTAGAAAGAAAAACGCTTGGACAGACTCGTAGCAAAGTTTTATTTCGATAAAATTAAATACACATTCTTAAACGGAAATAGTGCAATCAATACAGATAAAAAAGAAGAACATTTAGATTTATCGAAAGAATTTACCGCAAACAAATATTTCCTAACAAATTCTTTTATAAGGCATTAAAGAATAATTAATAAAAAAATCCTTATTTTTGAATAAGCGAATACATTTACTTTTTTGAAGTTTCTTCATTCAAAAATCCAAGAGTAATAATTAAAATAATAAATATCTACTTATGAGAACAAAATTATTTTTCTTCGTCATCATGTTTGTCACAATTACAGGATATGCCCAACAAGATGCACAATTTACCCAGTATATGTACAACACAATAAATATAAATCCTGCTTATGCCGGTTCTCGTGGCGCTCTAAGTATTTTTGCCCTGCATCGTGATCAATGGGTAGGACTTGACGGAGCTCCAAAAACCAATACTGTCTCTGTTAATACTCCAATCAATAATAGTAATTTAGGAATCGGACTTTCGCTGGTGAACGATAAAATTGGTCCAACAAATGAAAATCAGATTTCTGCAGATGTATCTTATACCATAAAAACTTCTGAAACCTGGAAACTTTCTTTTGGTATTAAAGGTACCGCTGATATTTTTAATCTGGACGTTAGCAAATTAAACATCGAAAATCCAAACGATCCTCAGTTTCAAAATTTAGACAATGAGTTTTCTCCTAATATTGGAGCTGGAGTTTATTGGCATTCGGATAATGCATATATTGGTTTATCTGTACCGAATTTTATAGAAACTAATCGCTATGATGATAATGATGTAGCGATCTACAAAGACAAAATAAACTATTACTTAATGGCAGGATATGTTTTTGATCTCTCTTATGATTTAAAATTTAAACCCGCAGTACTAACAAAAATGGTCGAGGGCGCTCCTCTTCAAGTAGATTTATCAGCAAACTTTATGTTTTTTGAAAAATTTACAATTGGCGTCGCCTACAGGTGGAGCGCAGCTATAAGCGCCATGGTTGGATTTCAAATTACTGACGGCTTGTATGTTGGATACGGATATGATAACGAAACAACCAATTTGAAGAACTATAATTCAGGCTCGCACGAAATTTTCCTTCGCTATGAAATCTTCAAAAACTTTGGTAAAATCACGACTCCACGTTTCTTCTAAAAATGATTATTATGAAAAATTATACGCTCCTTTGTCTAACAATCATAAGTACTTTTTCATTTAACTGTTATGCTCAACAATCGAAAGTAAATTCTGCCGATAAAAAATACGATAACTACGCCTATATTGATGCCATAAAAACCTACGAGAAAGTAGCCTTAAAAGGATACAAATCTCAGGAAATGTTTGAGAAACTTGGCAATTCCTACTATTTCAATTCTGATTTTGATGGAGCTGCAAAATGGTATGGTGAGTTATTTGCAATGAATACAAACCCTGAACCTGAGTATTATTACAGATATGCCCAGTCTCTAAAATCAACCGGACAAACTGATAAAGCAAACAAAATTCTGGATGAATTTAATGCCAAATATAAAAGCGATCACAGAGGAAAACTATATAAAGAAGATGTAAACTATCTGGATCAGATTAAAGCAAATACGGGCCGTTATAAAATTGAAGATGCCGGTGTAAATAGTAAATACTCTGATTATGGTTCATTTGTGTACAACAACAAATTATACTTTGCCTCTGCAAGAGATACCGGCAATTTTTCTCAACGAAAACATAAATGGACGGGCGAATACTTTACAAATCTTTATGATGCCGATATTGATACCACAAACAATGGTGCGTCTAAGGTGCGTAAATTCAAAAGCGCCCTGAACAGTAAATTTCACGAAGCTACTCCTGTTTTTACAAAAGATGGTACAACAATTTACTTTACAAGAAATAACTATGTAAATGGCAAAAAAGGAAAAGATGAAAATAAAATTACTCTTGTAAAAATCTACAAAGCGACGCTGAAAAATAATGGAAAATGGGGTAATATAACAGAGCTTCCGTTTGATAGCGACAATTACAGTACAGCACATCCTGCACTTAGTCCTGATGAAAAAACACTTTATTTTGCGTCTGATATGCCCGGAACGCTAGGACAATCTGATATCTATAGAGTTAGTATAAACAGCGGCGGAGGTTATGGTAAACCCGAAAATCTGGGAAAAACAATTAATACCGAGGGAAAAGAAACTTTCCCATATATTACAAATGAACAGGAGATTTATTTTGCCTCTGATGGACACCCCGGTTTAGGTGGTCTCGATGTGTTTGTGGGACAGCTTGAAGATAATGGAACTATTAGCGGGATTCAGAATCTGGGTGCTGATATAAACTCTCCTAAAGATGATTTTGCATATATTATTGATCCGGTTTCGAGGCTAGGCTATTTTAGTTCTAATAAAGATGGTGGTCTGGGTTCTGACGATATCTATAAATTTATAGAAACAAAAAAAATAAAATGCATTCAGGAACTAAACGGAAATATCACCGATTCAAAAACGGGAGCAGTTTTACCTGATGCAAAGGTTACTCTATACGAAGGCGGCTCAACGATTCCTAAAAATACTGTTATTACCGATTCTGCAGGACTTTATTATTTTCCTGTCGAATGCGGCAAAAGCTATAATGTCCGAGCCGAAAAACAAGATTATTCAACTAAAGAAATTACTATAACAATTGGAAAACTAACCGGAAAAACCAGTCTGCCAATTGCTCTAGATCCGTTACTTTGTAAAGTAACAATTGGCGATGATTTAGGAAAATGCTTTAAAATAAAAAGGATTTATTTTGACTTAGATAAATCAAATATTCGAACCGAAGCTGCTCTGGATTTAGAGAAAATATTGATCGTATTAAACGATAATCCTTCTATGAAATTAGAAATTCGCTCGCACACAGATAGTCGTGCATCCTTTAAATACAATGAAGTTTTGTCTAATCGAAGAGCAAAATCTACCGTGCAATGGCTGATTAAAAACGGCATAGCACGTAACAGATTACTCGCTAAAGGCTTTGGAGAAACTCAGCTTGTAAACAAATGCGCCGATGATGTTTCATGTACAGAAGCTGAACATCAGGAAAACAGACGCAGCGAATTTATTATTACTGCACTATAAAAAAGTTAAAATCCAATATTTTTAAATTCCAAATTCCAATGATATTCATTCTATTATTGGAATTTGGAATTTTCTATTTGGAATTTATAAACTTTTGCACAAAAAAAAGTCGTTGCAACTCTTCGAATTACAACGACAAATAAAAACCAACCAGTCCAAAATTTTTCTACATTCTTGCGAATATATTTGTATAATATTTATATCCTGTTTTAGGATCTATAGTTACCGATATTCCAAAATGCGTATAATTTCCTTCTATATTTTCTTTGTGTCCAGGGCTTTCTAACCAAGCTTTTAGTACAGCGTCAGAAGTTCTATAATTATACGCTACATTTTCTCCAACAAACTTAGCTCCAAGCACAGTCATAATATCATTTGAGCGCGAAACAAAACCGTCATGATTAACAGTATTGGTTTCGATCATGTATTTATTATGCTCTTCGCATTCATAAGAAATATGATTGATTTTTTCTAATGCATTTAAACCAATACTTACTCGGTAATTGTTTATTAATTGCATTGTTTCGAGCTCAGAGTCATTATAAGTATAGCTCGTTACTGCTTTTTCAGTTGAAGTATTATTTTCTTTTCCTTCTGCAGTGTCGGCAGAACATGCGTTCATCGTAACAAGCGTTACAATGAACAACATGGTGCGCATAATCTTCTTCATAATCAATAGCAGTTTTTAAAACTTTAAAGTAAATGTTGGGGCAAATTCTTTAAATTTATTTTTAGATAAATCGTTTGGTTTCTTAAATCAAACTTATTTAATTTATCGGTAAACTACAAAATTAATCGATGAACTACATGTTTATTTTACTATATAATATAATTTTCCTACAACTAAGAAGATAATCGCTCAATCTTCCATGAAAAATCAGATTGACTCGTATAACGAATTCTGTCGTGCAATCTATTAGGTCTTCCCTGCCAAAATTCTACCTCAAAAGGAGTTACTAAAAATCCACCCCAGTTTTCAGGTCTCGGAATTGGTTTTCCTTCAAATTCGGCTTCCAGTTTCTTTAAGTTTTCTTCCAAAAATGCTCTTGACGGAATCACTTCACTCTGATGAGAAACAATCGCTCCAAGTTTACTTCCGTCAGGACGAGAGTCAAAATAACCGTCTGAAATGTTTTCAGAAGTTCTCTCAGCAGTTCCTTTAATGATTACCTGACGTTCCATTTCCTGCCAAAAAAAAGACAAACAAACATGAGGATTTGCGGCAATAGCTTTTCCTTTTTCAGAATCATAATTGGTATAAAAAATAAAACCTTCTTCAGAGAATTTCTTTAGTAAAACAACTCTCGATTTCGGGAAACCATCCAAACCAATTGTCGAAACCGTCATAGCGTTTACTTCTCCACTCGCGCCAAAATCTTCGACCTCATGAAACCATCGGTTAAAAAGATTAATTGGATCCTCAGGAATATTAGTTTCTAATAATTCGCTTTTCTCGTAAGACTTTCTATAATTACTTAAATCATTCATGATTGCTGATTTTAGATTGTTGATTTTAGATTTTAGATCTCTGCCCTTTTGATTTTTTAAACTTAGCAACTCAGAAACTTAGTTACTTAGTCTCTTCCAAAATCAAAAGAAACGCCATCATTCCCTAATAAAACACTTGGAAAAATAGTTTCTGCTTCTTCTTTAAAACGCTCAATTCCGTCATATCTTGTAGAGTAATGTCCTAAAACCAAATGTTTAGCATTTGCTTTTAAAGCAATCTTTGCGGCTTCTATTGCAGTAGAATGCAATGTTTTTAAAGCCAAAGCAGCTTCCGATTCCAAAAAAGTAGATTCGTGATACAAAACATCAACATCTTTTATAATCGGGATAATATTCTCGTGATAAACTGTATCTGAGCAAAAAGCATAACTCAATGCAGGAATGGGGTCAAAGGATAATTTCTCATTCTCAATTACAGTTCCGTCATCAAGAGTAACATTTCCTCCCCCTTTTATTTTTTGATAATATGCCGTGTGAATATTGTATTGCTGAACAGCATCAACATTTAGTTTTCTGTCTCCTGGTTTTTCCTGAAACAAAAATCCGTTGGTGTAAACGCGATGTTTCAACGGAATCGTTTTTACAATAACTTTGCTATCTTCAAAAATAACTTCACTTTCTTTAGATTCCAATTCATGATAAAACAACTCATACGTTGTCCATGAATTAGATAATCTTAATTGTAACGTAATGATTTCTTTGATTCCTTTTGGACCATAAATATGTAAATCGGTAGTACGTCCTAAAAGTGCAAAAGTTGAAATAGTCCCAATCAGACCAAAAAAGTGATCTCCGTGTAAATGCGAAATAAAAATGTGATTAATCTTTGAGAATTTAATCTTGTTTTTACGCAATTGCACTTGAGTTCCTTCTCCGCAATCAATCAAAAACATTCTGTTTTTAATCTCTAAAACCTGCGCTGTTGGGTTGGTAATCGTTCTAGGAGTTGCGGCATAACAGCCAAGTATCGTTAATTTCAATTTTATGTTTATTCGTTTATTTGGTGAATCGTTTAATCGCCAAAGATTAAAAATCAGATAAAAATATCGATTAAACAGTTAAACAAATAAACAATTAACCAATTTCTTAAAATCCGAGGTCTCTTTCGATTTCTTCCATGTCGATAATATCGTGTGCTTCCAAAAGTGAAGGAACAACGATTAATTTATCAGAAATAGCATTAAAGTCAAGATCAGAAACTACAATTATAAATGATTTTTTAGCCTTTTTTTGTTGTTTGGAAAGAGGTAAAAAAAGTTTCAGATCTTTCTCAGTCAATCCTGGATCTGCTGATAAATCAATTATAATATTTTGTTTTTCAAAGGTTTTAAACTGCTGCGTCACTTTCTCCAAAAAAGAATTAAAATCTCCCTGGGTATCTTTAATCGTAACGGTATGTCCTTTTTGATCTACTTTCATTTTATAATATATAGGCTCTATTTTCGAGAGCTAAGGTACGAAGTTTTTTGTTTTTAATTTTAGTTTCAAAGTTTCAAGTTTCAGGTTTCAAGTTTCAAGTTTCAAGTTTGTCAAGCTGAACGTCCCACAACGTGAAACCTGAAACCTGAAACAATCTAAAATTACTGAATCTTACTGGCTAAAAGATAAATTACAGCCATTCTGATCGCTACACCATTTTCGACCTGATTCAAAATCACTGAATGATCAGAATCTGCAACTTCAGACGTAATCTCTACTCCTCTATTGATTGGTCCCGGGTGCATGATTACGATTTCTTTTCCAAGAGAATCTAATAAAGGTTTATCAACTCCATATTGTTGTGCGTATTCACGTGTTGATGGAAAGAAGTTTACATCCATACGTTCGTTCTGAACGCGAAGCATGTTTGCAACGTCACACCATTCTAATGCTTTTCGTAAATTGGGTTCAACCGTAACTCCTAGAGATTCAATATATCTTGGAATCAATGTTTTTGGTCCGCAAACCTTAACTTCAGCGCCTTGCATTTTCAAAGCATATATATTGGATAAGGCTACTCTTGAATGCAGAATATCACCTACAATAACTACTTTTTTTCTGGCTACATCTCCCAATTTTTCTCTGATCGAATAACTGTCTAACAAGGCCTGAGTTGGATGTTCGTGTGCTCCGTCTCCGGCATTTACAATACTTGCTTTGACATTTTTAGATAAAAAATAAGCCGCTCCGGGATTGGAGTGGCGCATTACTACCATATCTACTTTCATAGATAGAATATTGTTTACAGTATCAATTAAAGTTTCTCCTTTTTTAACAGATGATTGTGCTGCGGAAAAACTAATAACATCTGCAGATAATCGTTTTTGTGCTAACTCGAAAGAAAGTTTTGTTCTGGTACTGTTTTCGAAAAAAATGTTAGCAATCGTAATATCTCGTAATGAAGGAACTTTTTTAATAGGTCGGTTAATGACTTCTTTAAAATGATCGGCAGTTTCAAAAATTAGGTTAATATCATTCTCGTTGATGTATTTAATTCCTAATAAGTGATTTACGCTTAATTCTTTCATTTTTGTTTCTTTAATATTTATTTTTCAAATTCCTGAATTTTCGAAATATTCAGTTTTTTAATGCTGCTTAAAAAAAGTTGCTTTATTGAACCATTCTGTCTACAACCTCGCTGTAATCCTGCAGATCTCTGTCATCTTCATTGAAAATCTTCTGCCATTTAAAACCCGGGATTTCAATTTTAGTTCTTGCAGAACCATCCCACTTTATTTTAAAATCGTTGTTTATTAAAACTTCGGCAACTCTTTTTCCAACTTCTATAGTAACTGCATCATCAGAATTATCTACTTTCTGAAAAGCAATATACAAGCTTGGATTTTCAATAGCGATTGCTCTTGCTAAATCTTGTTCGTGATAAAAACAATAACCATCAGACTCTATTTCATTTTCCTGCAATTCTCTTTCAACCTCAACTACTTCATATTCACCATCGGTTGTGGTGTAACCTGCTTTGTGAAGCGCAACGATATTATCATCACATAATTCATCAAACGCATTTATTAGTCTTTCAGTATCTGTTGGACTTTTCCATTGTTTACTTTCTGAAAGTAACTTTTGGTATTCTTCTTTTATAGTATCAAAAGCCCATTCCTCTGAGATTTCGTCTTCAAATTCATTGTCTTCGATTTCTTCTGTAATATTTTCCTGAATCTCATCAATAGAATGAAATCCCATTCTGATCTGATTAAAAATTGATTCATAAATAAACGTTTTGTTCTCTGTCATCTTTATTGTTTAATTGTTGATTTGTTAAAATTGTTTAATCGTTTTGTTTTTTTTTGCGATTAAACAATTAACCGATTTAACGATTCAACTAATTCGTTACCAGATGAACAACGTCTTCACCTTCATTTTCTATCCAGCTTACTTTTACTTTTTCGCCATTAATAGCATCTACCTGACGACCGCGATAATCGGGTTGAATTGGTAAATTACGGCTAAAACGTCTGTCGATTAACACCAACAATTCGATTTCTGATGGTCGCCCAAAAGATTGAATTGCGGTTAAAGCAGAACGAATGCTTCGTCCCGTAAACAAAACGTCATCTATAAAAATGACTTTCTTGTCTTCGACTATAAAATTTATTTGTGTTTTATTGGCTTCCAGCGGTTTATCAGTACGACGAAAATCATCTCTAAAAAAAGTGATGTCCAGATATCCCAAAGAAATTTCGGGAACCTTGTATTCGTTTTCTAATATTTGTTTTAAACGTTCAGCTAAAAAAACGCCTCTTGGCTGAATCCCGACTAAAATCGTATCGGAGAAATCAAGATGTTTTTCGATTAACTGACAAGCCAAACGATGGAGTATGATAGTAACTTCTTTTGAATTAAGTAATACTTTTTGGCTCATAATTAAGTGTAATGTTTGGTTGGGCAAATATACGAAATCAGAATTTATTTGTTGGGGTGTTGGGAAGGGAAATATTTATTTTTGATTTTGAGTGGGAAATTGAGATTGGCAAATATATTTTTTGATTGATCTAGTCTTATTTTAATAAACAAAAAAATCTAGTATATCATTTTGCTATTAAAAACATATTTTAGCATAAATTATCAATACTTAACTTTTTCAATAATAAAATCATGAAAAGATATACTTTAATATTCATTTCACTTTGTACAATGCAGTTAATACATGCTCAAGACTATTCTAAATACTACAATAATATTAAAAATATTATTCACCTAAATAAATGCTTAACTGATGATTTTAATAATAAAAACAAAAACATTAGATGCTTAGACGAAAATTTAAACCATACTATCAATAAGCATTTTGATAGTACTAACCCTATCAAGTATGATTCAATAAATCCGGGTAGACTAAATTATTTCCAAACTATATGTGAAGTAAAATATTCTCAAACTGGTGAAATGATTGATTTTAAAATATCAGAATATACAGGATTCGATCCAGTGCTAATCGATCAGTATAAAAACAAAGCGACTGAAACCTTACAATCACTAGCTCAAGTAATTAAAGATAATTACAAACTCGTTTCACCTGCTGTTGATTATAAAAACCAGCCTATAGAATCAATTATTCCTTTAGTAATATCTATTAAAATTGTAAACAATAAAATTTTGTTTCAATATCGATATTTTCCAGATACTTATAATCTCTCAGATTATAATGATTATATCAATGCTAAAGAACTAAAAACATCTTATAATCAAGTCTATGAAAAAATTGAAAAGAGTTTTGATAAAGATTTCCAACCAATTGCTAAAAAAAACAATATCAAAAGATGCTATGCCCATTTATATTTTGAAGTTTCAGAAAATGGAAAAATTGAGAATCTAAAAAATATACAGGATGGTGACAAAGTTTTTGAAAATTACTTAAAAGAACAATTTCTAAAAAATCTTAATGAAATAAAAAAAAATATTGTGATTGCAAAATTATTGGATGGAGAAAAAACTAGAAAGACATATTTAATGTCGTTTCAATATGGCTTTAAAAAATAAATGATTTACATAGACAAAAGCACATTTCCTCATTGTTATATTGAAGAAAAGAAATTTGACTGGGGAGAACCATACGATGACATAACGCCAATTTTTAATTTATCGATTGATCCGGATTTATCTGATATTGAATTTACAATTGAGGTATTAGGCAAAAATAATTTTAAAATTAATTTAGGGAAGTTGTATAATATTCTCGTTAATAGAGAAGAAAATGAGCGCATAGAAAATTGTAATATATCAATTTCAAATCGCGAATTTCTATTAAATAATATCAATACATATCTAAGTGCTAATCTAAATAGTACTCCTCCCTGGAATAAACATTATGGAGAAGATCTTGAGAATACTTATGAAAGCCTTCATCTGGAATCAATAGAAGAATCAATAAATAGAAAACTATTATTAGATAGAAGGGATTATTAATTGCATCAAAATATTTATTACAAAAACCTATTACCAGAATATGACCAACTTAATTAACCAATTGAAAAAACTAAAAATAACAGGAGGAATTATATGGTTTTTAGAACTCATTCATAGAAAAGATTATTTAGCTACTAAACTAGATCATTTAAGAACTCTAAAACACGGAACCGTTGGTCGTGAAGTGGCAGAAATGTTGGACAGTAAACAATATAGATTAATTCCAAAATTTGAAAATCATGATCTAAAACACATCGTTTTAGAATATGAAATGACAATGAAAGATGAGATCAAAATGCAAGCATATTTAATTGGAAATGGTAATTTTACTTTTCCTTGTTTAATATTCTTTTCTTTAGCCGTATTTTATCCTAAAATTTGGAAAGATTTATTTAAAGAATATCAAAATGGAAAAATTTCAAAATCAATTCATTTTCTAACTTTAGACAATTGTATGGAACTTCAATTGATAGATATAAAAAATGAATATGGAAGAAAAAATAATCCATTTTAAAACCATTAAAAATGAAAGTAAAAGTCATAGGAATCCCAGTCCAAGATCAGGAAAAGGCATTACAATTTTATACTACAAAATTAGGTTTTATTAAAAAACATGATGTTCCTTTAGGCGAAGGCAACAGATGGTTAACGGTAGTTTCTAAAGACGAACCAAATGGAGTTGAAGTTTTATTAGAACCATCACCAAATCATTTTGAACCTTCAAAAACATATCAAAAGGCATTGTTTGAAGCCGGAATTCCCTACACGCAATTTAATGTTGATAATCTTCAAGAAGAATATGAAAGATTGATTAGTCTTGGTGTTGAATTTAGCATGATTCCAACCGAAATGGGGAATGTGAAAATTGCGATTTTGGATGATACTTGCGGCAATAAGATTCAGCTTATTGAAATGATCTAACTATTTATCTCCATACGTAGACTGGATTAAAATCCAGCCCTACAATATATAGGTCGAACCTTCGGTTCTTTTTGAATGTCTTTTATATTCTCAAGCTGGTGGCTAATCAAAATCATAGAACTTTCCCATAAAATTGTATAACACCTTTTTTGTTGTTTGAAGTAATTTTAATCTACAATAATTAGAATACTGGATTCTTATTACAAAACTTAAAACAGCAAAATCATGCAAAAGATAATTACACGTTTGTTAATGGTATTTGTTATACTATTTTCATTTACAAGTTGCGAAGTTATAGGAGATATTTTTAAAGCCGGAATGGGATTCGGAATCTTTATCGTCATCTTTATAGTTGCGATTATTATTTTCATCTTCGCCAAGATATTCGGCAATAAGTAAACATAAAAAAATCCCGATCACAAAGCGATCGGGATTTCTTCTTATTATAAATTGAATATTACAAATTGTACATTTTCTTTCTTAATTCCTGAACTTTTTCATCATCCAGATATTCATCAAATGTCATATAACGATCAATTGCTCCGTTTGGTGTAAGCTCTACTACTCTATTACCAACAGTTTGTGCAAACTCGTGGTCATGCGTTGTGAAAATTACTGAACCTTTGAAGTTTTTTAATGAGTTGTTGAAAGCCGTAATAGACTCCAAATCTAAGTGATTTGTTGGCTCGTCAAGCATCAGGATATTTGCACGCTCCATCATCATTCTTGATAACATACAACGTACTTTTTCTCCTCCTGATAAAACGCGGCTAGTTTTTAGAGCTTCTTCCCCTGAGAAAATCATTTTCCCTAAGAATCCTCTAATAAATACCTCATCGCGCTCTTCTTCTGTTTTTGCGTATTGACGTAACCAATCTACCAATGTCAAATCGTTTTCAAAGAATGAATGATTTTCTGCCGGTAAATAAGCCTGATTTGTTGTTATTCCCCAATCAAAAGTTCCTGCATCAGCATTTTGCTGACCGTTTAAAATTTCGTAGAAAGCTGTTGTAGCACGTGAATCTTTAGAGAAAAGAACGATTTTATCGCCTTTTGCCATATTCAGGTTTACTCCTTTAAACAAAAGATCACCTTCTACTGAAGCTTCTAAATTTTCAACATTCAAAATCTGATCTCCTGCTTCACGATCCTGATCAAAAATAATCGCTGGATAACGACGGCTTGAAGGCTTGATGTCTGAAATATTTAATTTAGAAATCATCTTTTTACGAGAAGTTGCTTGTTTTGATTTTGCAACGTTCGCACTAAAACGACGAATAAATTCTTCTAATTCCTGTTTCTTTTCTTCTGCTTTTTTGTTTTGCTGTGCACGTTGTTTTGCTGCCAATTGGCTAGACTCGTACCAGAAAGTATAGTTTCCTGAATAGTGATTTATTTTTCCAAAATCAATATCAGAAATATGTGTACAAACCGAATCTAAAAAGTGACGGTCGTGAGATACTACAATTACTGTATTTTCATAATTTGCCAGGAAGTTTTCTAACCAAGAGATGGTTTCAAAATCCAAATCGTTGGTAGGCTCATCCATAATAAGCAAATCCGGGTTTCCAAAAAGTGCCTGCGCCAAAAGCACACGTACTTTAATTTTTCCCTCAAGATCACCCATTAAAGTATAATGGTGTTCTTCGTTGATTCCTAAGTTCGATAACATCGAAGCGGCATCAGAATCTGCATTCCAACCGTTCATTTCTTCAAACTGAACCTGAAGTTCTCCAATTCTGTCTGCGTTTTTATCGTTGTAATCTAAATAAAGTTCATCCATTTCTTTTTTAACAGCATACAGCACTTTATTCCCCATCAAAACGGTTTCCAAAACAGTATGCTCGTCGAACATATTGTGATTTTGGTTCAAAACCGACATACGTTTTCCCGGCTCTAAATGAATGTGTCCGGAAGTTGGGTCGATATCGCCCGAAATGATTTTTAGAAAAGTAGATTTTCCAGCACCATTGGCTCCAATAACTCCATAAATATTTCCGTGTGTGAATGTGGTATTTACTTCGTCAAACAAAATTCGTTTGCCAAATTGAACTGATAAATTATTGACTGTTAACATGAATGTCTTTTTAATTAATTTGGTGCAAAAGTAGTGAAAAAGGTTCTAAGTTGCAAAGGTGCTAAGGTGCTAAGTTTTTTTATTGTGGGCGTTTATTTTTTACCATATAAGTCATATAAGTTCATTTAAGCCAAACTTAATAACTTACTTTGGCTAAAAAATTAAATCATATAAGTTTTATAATACTTAAACTAAGCTTATAATCACTCATATGACTTATATGGTTAAAAAGAACTATAGCTTACTTTCTTTCTCTAAAGCGACTTCCAGACTTTTATAGTTATTTAAAACTTTTGCGATCGAACCTTCTTTGTTAAGTATAAAATGCGTTGGAAAGGCATTTAAATTCAAGGTTTCGTTCATATACGTTTTCATGTTTGGAATAACGGAATATGACAATGGTTTTCTTGCTAAAAATACTTTTAATTGTTCTGGAGTATCTTCGGCTAGACTTATGAAAAGTATGTCTTTTCGGTCTTTGTATTTTTCTGTTAAGTGATTTACTTCGGGAAATTCTTTAATGCAGGCGGCACAATGAATATACCAGCATTTTATGACTATTATTTTCCCTTTCATAGTTTCGTTTGAAACCAGATTTCCGTTTAGGTCTTTAAACGAGAATTTAGGAAAAGGTTTTCCTTCCATTTCAAAATTCTTTAAGGCATCAAAAGCTTCCTGATTTATGGTGGCTTTTATACTTGTATCTGAATTTGGCTGAATTTTAAACAGTTTATAATAGTAAATTGAATCCTCGGCCTTTAGTCGGATTGGAATGTAATTTCCGTTTGTTAATTCATTTAGAAAGGCTTCTTTTGAAATTTCATTTGAATCTGTATCAAGTGCTACGTAATCTCTGGAAAGCATGATATTTTTGCTTTGATACGTCCACCAATCACTGAATTTATTTTGAACTTGGCTTGGATCAACTTCCGAATTTCCGAATTTGGTTTGGCTGAAAATTGTAGTGGAAACTAGAAATGTTATTAGAAAAATGATTGACTTCTTCATGAATATTTTATACGATAATTGGGATTTCAAAAATACTTAAATTTATTTTAAAAACATTCACCTAGATTTACCTATATTAGCTAAAATTCTGATTAAAAATGATATTCCCTTTTCAATTTGAAATCTTTGAAAAAACCTTTTACTGGCATTTTATATTTGAAACTTTAGCTTTTTTTATTGGCATAAGAATCTATTATTTTCTGAAGAAAAGAACACAAGACCCTATATCAGATATTAATCGTTTAATTATAATGATTGGTGCTATGATTGGTGCTTTAATAGGATCAAGATTTATTGCTTTATTAGAAACTCCGTCATCAATTACCCATCAGACTTTTTTAACGTTATATCAAAACAAAACAGTTGCAGGAGGATTTTTGGGAGGGTTATTTGGCGTTGAAATAATAAAAAAAATAATTGGAGTAAAAATCGCTTCGGGAGATTTATATGTTATTCCAATTATTGTAGCATTATTTATTGGCAGAATTGGGTGTTTTTCCATGGGAATTGCAGAGCCAACTTATGGCAACGAAACTACCTTTTTTACAGGAATGAATTTAGGTGACGGCCTGCAAAGACATCCTGTTGCTTTGTATGAAATGTTATTTATGATTTTTCTTTTTGTTTTATTTCAAAGTATAAAAAATAAAAATTTGATTAATGGAGATCGATTTAAACTCTTTATGGTTTTATATTTTTTATTTCGATTTTTAGTAGAATTTTTAAAACCATACCAACCTTTATTTCTTAATTTAAGCAGTATACAATGGAGTTCGATTTTAATTTTTATTTATTATTGGAAGTTTCTCTGCCGAATATTTGCTTATCAATACAAAGAAAATCTTATTTCTTCACTTTAAATATAATAGAATGAAAACTCGTGATTACATATTTTACGATTACACTAAAAGCCTTTGTCCTCATTGTTTAGCCCTTGTAGACACTAAAATTGTTTTTCAGGATGATAAAGTCTGGATGTTAAAACATTGCAAAACACATGGCGAGTTAAAGTCGATGATTGCAGATGATGTTAACTATTATAAGCAACTTCGTAATTACAATAAACAATCTGAAATGCCTTTAAAATTCAATACAAAAGTGCATTATGGTTGTCCGTATGACTGCGGACTATGTACAGATCACGAACAGCATTCCTGTTTGACGATTATTGAAGTTACAGATCGTTGTAATTTAGCCTGCCCTACTTGTTACGCCAGCTCAGCTCCAAACTACGGCAGACATCGCACATTAGAAGAAATTGAAAAAATGTTTGATACTGTTGTAGCAAACGAAGGTGAACCGGATGTAGTCCAGATTTCAGGAGGAGAACCAACTGTGCATCCTGAGTTTTTTAAAATTTTAGATATTGCCAAAAGTAAACCTATCAAACATTTGATGGTAAATACAAACGGTATTAGAATTGCAAAAGACATCAAATTTGTGGAGACACTTGCTACCTATATGCCCGATTTTGAAATTTATTTGCAATTTGACAGTTTTAAACCCGAAGTATTGGAAAAATTACGTGGTGAAGATTTAACCGAAGTACGCAAAAAAGCTATCGAACATCTAAATCATTTTAATATTTCGACAACCTTGGTTATCACACTTCAAAAAGGAGAAAATGACGATGAAATTGGTAAAATAATAGAGTATGCTTTACAACAAAAATGTGTTCGTGGTGTTACTTTTCAGCCTACACAAGTTGCCGGCAGAAATGATAATTACGATGATATTTCAGGAAGAATAACCCTTACAGAAGTCCGTAGAAAAATTTACGAACAAGCTCCTCTTTTTACTCCACAGGATTTAATTCCTGTTCCTTGCAATCCAGACGCTTTATGTATGGCT
The DNA here is from genome assembly GCF_020991455.1 of Flavobacterium sp. JAS. Lineage (GTDB taxonomy): Bacteria > Bacteroidota > Bacteroidia > Flavobacteriales > Flavobacteriaceae > Flavobacterium. The sequence goes on along the minus strand of NZ_JAJMOX010000002.1, from coordinate 71,256 downwards.
TATGCACTAAAAATTGATGGAGAAGTTTTTCCTATGACCCATTTGATTAATCCGGAAGACCTGTTGAATAATTCGAAAAACACAATCGTTTTTGAGCACGACGAAAAACTAAAAACACATATGCTCAATTTATTCAGCACAGGTATTTCTGTAGATTGTGCCGAAGGTGAATTTAATGAATTAATGTGTTGTTTGCCAAGAGTTCAATCAGACACCTTAAATTATAATAACTTATTTCGAATTTTGATTATGAATTTTATGGATGCTCATGATTTTGATGTTAGGGCGGTTAAAAAATCATGTGTTCATATTGTAAGTGATAAAATGAAAATTATTCCGTTTGAAACTATGAATTTATTCTACAGAGATAACAAAATTGAAAAAATAAGAGAAAAATTAAATGTTTAATAAAACTATTAAAATATGGATATGGAGAGTTTAGTGTTTTTGGGATTTATTCTGTTGGCGATGTTTTTAATTGGCCTTGTTGGTTTAATTTTTAGCAAAGAAAACAAAAAGTTTTTTTTAACACTTTTGTTGATTCCTATAATCATTGTTGTAATAGGATTTGGAACATGCGTAGTCATTATGAGTAATCTATAATTTAAATTTTATATGGGAGAGTTTTTAGTTTTAGCGGGAGGTTTGACTGCTTTTATAAGTGTGATTGCTTTTTTAGTTGGAATAGGTCGTTTGATATTTATATCAGACGATAAAAAAGTTTCATTAAAAATTATTCTATACTCCGTTATAGCTTTTATAATTGGTTTTGGTACCTGTGCTGCCAATTTTTCGTTGGGCAATATGCATTAATAAAAAAAACCTGGCAATTAAATTGCCAGGCTTAGAATGCTCTCCTTCAGGTGAAAACCAAATAACAAATCACCTGAGTTCGATGCATTTATTCGAAATAAAAATTAGATTAAAAAATAAATAACCAAACTCAATTTTAACCGTTCCAATGTTTTATTTCTATTTTTTTATTCATTGTAATAAACCTAGTTTAAGAAGTTCATTACTTTGAAAGATTTTGTTTTTCCTGCTTTGTTTGTTACAACAACTAAGAACAATTGTTTCGTTGAGAAACTTTGATCTTGCAGCAGAATTTCTTTATTATTCTGAATATTTTTATGACTTACTAAAGTTTGTCCAAGGATGTTAAATACATCAACCTGAGCGATCTCTTCGGTGTCATTTGTAACTGATAATGCATTGTTTTTAAAATACGCTATCGTTGCACTGCTTTTTGAAGGAACAGCATCAAGCGCTAATGTTTTTGCTGTTGATTGTGAAGCAAAATAAGCGGCATAGGCTTTAGATAATTCAGATGAATTACCACAAGAAGATGCATCCCAGTTTACAGACCAAGTCATTAAACCTCTTAAAGAAGGATACGGTCCGCCTGGCTGCATAGTGTATGTTCTTCCTGTAAAAGTGGTTCCGGTTCTTAAATAATGCATAGCACTAATTCCTTCTGTCGGTGTTAAATAACCGCTTCCTGCTGCACTTGGACAAGCTGGTAATGCAATAAGAACTTTTGAGGCTGGTAAACCATCAAAATGCATTCCTGTTGTAGCAATGTTATACCCTTTTATTATCATATCAGTTAGGGCTGTTACCATGTTTGCTTTTTTAGCTGAACCATAATATTGACCATCTAATCCGTTTTCTCCACCTGTATTATACAATTGTACTGCTAACAAATCCAAATCATTACGCAAGTTTTGAATGATTGGTAAGAAAGAACCAAAAGTATCTGTATAGGTAGAATATCCTCCTTGTACGTATTGTGTTTCCGGAGCTGCAGTTAATAAAAATCCAGGGCCATAGTAAGCTTTTAATTCTTTGAAAGCATCTACTACGTTTTTTAATCTTGGATAAGCAGAAATACCCGCATAAGAAATATCTCTTAAACCTCCTGCATTAAAATTCATCGATCCGCCTTCAAAATCAATATCAACTCCATCAAATTGATACTCGTCAATAATTGCTTTCAGACCATTAACAAAAATATTTTTTTGAGTTACATTGTCCAAAACAACATGACCATTTTGACCTCCAATAGAAACAATAACAGGAACGCCGCTATCTCTTAAGGATTTTATATCATTTTTCAACAATTGCTTATTGAAAACACCATTGGTCAAATATCTAGTATCATTTGTAGTTAATATTGGTGTATAACCATCACGATTAACGGTTTCTACGAAAGAATAATCAACTACGTTAAACTTACTTCCCACCATTTGAGAAAAATATAAAAATGGAGCACCAGTATTTTCCCAAGAATGTGCATATCCTAAAATAATTTTAGATGGAAGCGGAATGAATCTATTTGTGCTTACCGGAGCAATTTTAATGGTATTGTTTAATGTAGTTACACCAGATTGATTATCGGTTGCTTTGATTACAACTGGATAATCCTGATATCCAGATGGTGTAAAATTATACGTATAAGTATTATTTGTACCTGCTGTCATGTTAAATGTACCTCCATTTATTGTAATAGTAACACCTGAAACTGATCCGTTACTATCAACAGCTGTAACCGAAATTGGCACAACCTGAAAAGTACTTTGGTTTACTGTAGTATTCGATGGTGAATTCCAAGTAATTACAGGCAATGAATTAGGACAGTTTGCACCTGAACAAGTTAATGTAAAACTATATGTTTTTGCATCTGTTGTTCCGTTTGATGCAGTAGCCGTAACGGTTAAGGTATGACTAAGCGAAAACTGATTTGCTGCTGGTGTCCAAACCGATGTATAAGTTCCAGAAGAATTGGTAGCACTCAAGGTTTGTCCATCTAAACTAAATACAACAGATGAGATTGTAGTGGCATCAGCAGCACTTAATCCAACACTTGCAACAAAATTAATTGCTGATCCTAAATTTATAGCAATCGCCGAAGCTGTTGGCGCTGTAATGGTAACCACTGGCTTAGTCGTAACCACCGCTTGTCTGTTAAAATTATAAACTGTTGAAGTTGTTGGAACTGCAAAGTTGGCTAAGTTATTTGGGTAGTAAGTTACATCACCATTTTCCCACGCATTTAATTTCAAACTTAAAATTTGTGTATAACCTGCTACAACTGCATTATCGAAAGTATAATTTCCTGATGCATCTGTTGTTGCTAAAACACTTTTCCAGTTATGTGTACTATCTGTCCAAGGTAAAACGATTTCTACTTTTGCTCCAGCAACCGGAGTTGTTCCGTTTTTAACTGTTCCGCTAATTAAGTTTGCCTGAACTTGTGCTGCTTTTGCAGTAGAGCTTGTATTAAAGTTATAAACTGTTGGATTTGCAGGAACTGCAAAGTTTGCCAGATTATTTGGAAAATAAGCTGTTTCTCCGTTTTCCCAAGAGTTTAATTTTAAACTTAGAATTGTAGTATATCCAGCTACAACTGAATTATCAAAGCTATATTTTCCTTGTGCATCTGTTGTTGCAAGAACGCTTTTCCAGTTGTGTGTGCTATCTGTCCAAGGTAAAACGATTTCTACTTTTGCTCCAGCAACCAGTACCGTACCATTTTTAACTGTTCCGCTGATTTTATTTGTTGGAGTTACAATAACATCCTGAGCAAAGTTTAATGTTTTGTTGGCCGTTAGATTCGTGTAAACTGTTGAAGCCGGAGTGTATGTTTGTCCTGCTAAAGCTGCAGTTACAGTGTAATTTCCGCCTGATGGTAAATTAGCAATTGTATAAACTCCGCTTGAATTTGTTGTTGCAGTAAAAGTTCCTCCTGTTGAAGTTGCTATAACTGTAACTCCTGAAACCGGAGTTGTTCCGTTAAGAACTGTTCCGCTTACTGTATAGTATACAATTGGCGCACCTTGAGCAAAGTTCAACGTTTGATTTGCACTTATTGCATTATAAACTGTTGAAGTTGGCGTATAAGAGAATCCTGTTTTTGCAGCTGTAAGGGTAAAGTTAAGTCCGGCTGTTAAACCTGCAACGCTGTAAACTCCGCTTGCATTTGAAGTCGCAGTTAAAACTGTTGCTCCTGAAGTTGCCGTAACTGTTACACCAGAAACTCCTGTTGCTCCATTAAGAACTGTTCCGCTTACTGTATATGTAGGCTGAGATCCGTTAATGATTACTCCTGTTTGATTAGTAGTAACATTTGTCAAAGTTACAGGCGTAAAAGTATAAGCAGCTTTTAACGCTGTAAGAATATAATTTTGTCCTGAAGTCAGGTTGCTGAATGAAAAATTACCTCCTGTAGAAACCACAGTTTGCAATACTACATTACTTGCATTACGCAATTCAACAGTTACATCCGGAACTAAAGCTGCTCCGTTTTTTACAGAACCTGCAATACTTACTGTTCCAGGAACTACGCTTCCAAATGAAGTATCAACCTGATTCAATAATGAATTTGCAATAGAACCTCTTGTATCCTGAGATAATTCCCAAACCATACCTCCGGCAAGATTTTTCGATTTAATATATTGTACTTTTAAATCCATTGATTGTTTATCTTCATAAGAGATAAACTGTTTTAAAGTGGCATTGTACAAATAAGGAACTTTTGTTGTATTGTCAAAATACCTTACCCATCCTGCAGCTGCTGCAGTTGGTGTAACCTGCATTGTAGTTGGATCTAAATAAGCGTGAGAATTCGTAACTGGATTTCCAACAAGATCGCAAATTTCGATACTTCCTGATTTTTCACAAGCGGCTGGACCGTCCCAAGTTCCTGTTGGATTTTGCGGATTTGTACATCCTGCAACAACATCTCTTGGAGCTGAAACGAATAATCCTGGAAAATTTGGATTGGTTCCGTTATTGGCAACGTGATCAAATTTCTTTCCGTAGAAAGGTAATCCCATGATTAATTTATTCGCAGGAAAACCAACAACGTTCAAATATTGATTTGTTAATTCGTCTAATGATTCTGATTGTGTTGCGCCATAAAGTGGATCATTTGTGTTTCCGCTGGCATATAAAGGTGCATTGTAGCATGTTTTATCATACCAGTTTCCACCAAAATCATATCCAAAATACGTGATGTAATCACAATAAGTCGAAATATCTTCTGTCATTCCGTATTGCGCTCTGTTTGATGGCCCTAAATATTGTTTGGCAACATTTCGAACATTGTTTCCGGCAGCAATCGAGATTAATTTATTTGGCATTGCCTGACGCATTGCTTTCAATAAATACACTAAATTTTTGTTGTCATCCGGGCTGTACTTTTGCGGAGGAATTGGTGCTCCGTTAATCACCTCGGTACCGTCTGTTCCTCCAGAAAGAGGATATTCCCAGTCAATATCGAATCCATCAATAAATGGATATTTGGTAATAAAGTTTGCCATATCTGTAGCTAAAGCAGCTCTTGCAACTGGACTTGCTGCAATTGGAGAAAGATCCTGACCTTTTGTCCATCCTCCAACAGAAATTAAAATTTTAAGATGCGGATACTTTTCCTTAAGTTTCATTAAGTCATAAAAGTTTCCTTTTACAGGAGCATCCCATGGAATTCCACCTTCCATATGCTCAAAATCAGCATATGAATCCAAACATAACAACTTTGTATTCTCCGGATGTGCAGGATCGAAAGTTGTTCCATAAAAAGAATAATTCAAATGCGTCAATTTACTTCCGTCTATCTTGGGAATATTAAAATCCCGGGCATAAATGGCCCATTGCGCATAGTACCCTACTACTTTTTTACCGTGAGCTGGTTGGGCTAACGCGAGTAAGGGAAACAGTAACAAAAAAAGCAATCTGTAATAATGTTTCATAATTAAATTAATATTGGTTAATAAAAAGAAATATTCCAATCACAATAAATTACATACCGCAACTCTGTATATAAAATGCAACAATTGGGATTCAACCAATTGCAAAAAAAAGATTGCAATCAACTGGAAATTAATTCATATTACTTCTAAAAATAAATATTACTATTACTGATTTTATCCATAATCATTAGTGAATAGTAGTGATTGATATTTATTTAATTTTAAAAATTAGTTTAAATACAAAAGATAAATTCGGGGTCTATCTAGTTTTATGCTCTATTTGGTTTTGTCATGTTTTTAATTCTATTCTTCTTCTTTATTTGGTTTTAATGGTTACTATTTGGTTTCTATAATTCTTATACTTATATTCTTTTTAACAGGTTTTTATAGCGATTTCCTTCAGGTTTACCATAATTATCTCTACTAGAAAATTCTAGTAGAGATAAAAAAATTACTAAATAATCATGGTAACTTAAACTTACTAAACACTAATTCAAACCAAACTTTCTCTTTATATCAATTTCTTAAGACTTGCATATACTGACAATTCAACATCTGCGTGATCTTTTGTATTACATTGCTCTATCAGGTTTTTTAAATCATCTGCTTTTAAAGTTGATTTATTATCCAATACAAGTAATAATTCTTGTGATGCATCATTTAATTTTTTCGACAAAGGCAAAATTGGCTGTACTAAAGGTGCATTTGCGCTTAACTCAATTAATCCTTTATTTACTGCAATCCATTTATTAAAAAATGCTGCAACTTTTTCTTTATTCTCGGGCGTTTTATTTGCTAAATACTGAGTTACTGCGTCATCAAAAGCTAAAGATTCTTTAGCATCCGGCCCGCAAGCATCTGCAAAAAGTGTAAACGGTGAGTACATTTGGTATTCTGTTCCGCCTTTATTACGTGTGTATCCTTTTAACGGTTCACAAACATTTGCAAATTCATTAAGCGATTTTATGTTTTGATTGTTTGAGATATTTCTCAAGATCACCGCTTTGTTACGAATGTGTGTTAATCCTAATTCTTCTAATCTAAATGATACTACATCAAGACGTTTGCGCATACTTGCTAAATCTGTAATATCCTCAGCTGACCAAAGTCTCTCGGCAATTGCAGCTGTTCTAGGCCACAATCTTGAATCTATTGTTGTTGAAGTTGCAAGTTCTGTCCACATTGTAGCTTCTCCACCTAAAATTCTTGCTTTTTCTTCTGCAGTTAAATTGGCTCCTTTTGGCATTGGGTCATTTAAATAATGACTTGCAACCGGATACATTAAATCGATATAATATCCGTTTGACAAAACTGTTTTATATCCTTTTTTTACTGCATCTACTAAAGATTGTCCGGCAACCATTCCTTCATTTGGACCTCTCCAAGAATGAATAATAGCGTCTTTTGACATGTTTTTAGTCAAAATTTCTTCCCATCCCATTAATTGTTTACCGTGTTTTTTAAGCATCGGAACTAATTGCATGGTAAAATAAGTCTGTAACTCATGATTGTTAGCTAACTTATTTTTCTTCATGAACTCTTGAATTTTTGGATTTGCATCCCAATCTTTTCCTTCATTTTCATCTCCTCCGATATGAAAATAAGCTCCTGGAAATAAGGGACAAACCTCATCAAAAATTTCACTTAATAATTGATATGTTTTAGGATTTGAAGGATCTAATGTTGGCGAAAAAATACCCGCATTTCTTTCAATTCCATAGGTAGCAATTGCTGTACCTTGAATATTTTTTTCAGAAGTTCCTCCTGTCAATGTAATCACCTTACTTCCAATTTCCGGGTAAGCCGTTAAAATTGCAGATCCATGACCGGGAACATCTATTTCAGGAACTACCAAAATACCGCGCTCATCAGCATATTTTACGATATTTTTAATTTCCTCTTGTGTGTAATACATTCCATCTGAAGCTACATCTATAAGCTTCTTATGTTTTTTCATTTCGATTCTCCAACCTTGATCATCAACCAAATGCCAGTGAAAAACGTTCATTTTCATTGCTGCCAATCCGTCAATATTTCTTTTGACAACATCAATTGGCTGAAAATGCCTTGCAACATCAATCATCAAACCTCTCCATGTAAATCTTGGAAAATCAGATATTTGTGAGATCGGGAAATAAAATGAGTTACTATTATTCTGCAACATTTGCAATAACGTTTCAAGACCATGTAGTGCGCCTAAATCGCTTGTTGCATTTATTGTAATTTGATTTTGTTTGATGTCTAAATGATAACTTTCGTCTTCATATAAACCAATTTTTCCGCTTTTAGTACAGTTAATCTGAAGCTCGGCTGTTGGAACTTCATTTAATTTTGTAATAAAACCTTGTTGAAAAAAGATACCAGTTCTACCGTCTAAGCGACGCAAAAAGCGAGTTACTCCACTAAAAATACGTGGGTTAGGGTTTCCGGTAATGTTTACTTTAAAATTTTTATTTAAAGCAAAATTCCCATCGTTTACAACAACACTTTGAGGCCAAGGCATAAGATTTAGCTGCTCTTTTTGAATTTGAGCACTAGAGGTTACACCTGCTAATAGTAGGACTAATAAATATTTCATTTTTACTGTTTTTGAAAAGATGTTATTCTAAAGACAACATTAATAATAGATAATAGAAACAAAACTCAGAATGATCTCTCTATTGAACCTCACTAATCGCTATGAAATCAATCTGAATTTTGAATTTGATTCGCTCCAAACCGAATCTAAAAAACAACTCTAGTAATCAAAACGTTTGAAAGCTTCAATTGCTTCGTATTCTGCCAATCCTAATTCATCATATAAAATGGCTGTATTCTTGTTACGGTCTTCGGCTCTAACCCAGAATTCTCTTGAGTCATTTCCTTGAAACATTACTCGGTCTTTTTGAGATTGGTGGTACAAAATTGCATGACGTTTCAACAATACTTCTGATGGAGAAAGCGGAACTGCCATATCAATTTCGTGAATGTCCCATTCGTGCCAAGCGCCTCTGTATAACCATAACCAGCAGTCGTCCATGTATTTCTCTGGTTTTAGTTCTTTCATGGCTGCAAAGATCGCGTTTAGACAAACTTCGTGTGTTCCGTGTGGATCTGCCAGATCTCCTGCAGCAAATACCTGATGTGGTTTTATTTGTGCAATAATATCTTTTACAATGGCAATATCTTCAGGTCCTAACGGATTTTTCTTCACTTGTCCTGTTTCGTAAAACGGAAGATCTAAAAAGTGTGTATTCTCATCTTTTAAACCAATGTATCTTGTCGCTGCATAAGACTCTCTTCGTCTGATAAGTCCTTTTAATTTTCGAACTTCCAACGAATCGATTTGATTTTCTGATTTACTATTCAAAAACTCAATTACAGATTTAAAGTTGATTCCGCTTCCGGCTTCACCAATAAAATCTTTGGCAACTTCGGCAAATTTTAGAGCCTCGTCGTCTGTAACAGCAATATTTCCGGAGGTTTGATATACAACGTGTACATCATGACCTTGTTTTATCAATTTTGAAAAAGTTCCTCCCATAGAGATCACATCATCGTCTGGATGTGGACTAAAAAGAATCACTCGTTTTTTTGCAGGATTTGCTCTTTCCGGACGGTGTGAATCGTCAGTATTTGGTTTTCCACCTGGCCATCCTGTGATGGTATGCTGCAATACGTTGAACATATTAATGTTCAAATCATAAGCAGAACCTTCTTGCGCCAAAAGATCTGACATTCCGTTATTGTTGTAATCACGGTCTGTTAATTTTAATATAGATTGTTTTGTTTTTTGGCACAACCAAACAATCGCTTTGCTTTTTAATTCCTGATTCCAAATGCATTCTCCAACTAACCAAGGCGTTTTAAAACGTGTTAATTCTGAGGCTGCAGACTGGTCTAATACGAAAGTCGCATTAGGATGATTTTGTAAAAATGTCGCAGGAACTTCTGAACTGATATCACCTTGAATAGTTCTTTTGATGATATCGGCTTTGTTTTGTCCCCAAGCCATCAGTACGATTCTTTTAGATCTCAAGATCGTAGAAACTCCCATGGTAATCGCTCTTTTAGGAACGTTATCTATACCATTAAAATCTGATGAAGCATCTACTCTTGTAATATGATCCAGTGTAATAATTCTGGTTCCAGAGTTGATGTGTGATCCCGGTTCGTTAAAACCTACGTGACCTGTACGACCAATACCTAATAATTGAAAATCAAGTCCTCCTGCATTTTTAATATTCATTTCATAGTCAATGCAATATTGATTTAATTCATCAATATGTACAGTTCCATCAGGAATATTAACATTATCCGGATTGATATCAATATGATTAAAAAGATGCTGATGCATGAAATAATGGTAGCTCTGGTTGTTCTCTTTGGTCATTGGATAATATTCATCCAAATTGAAAGTAATTACATTGCTAAAACTTAATCCTTCTTCTCTGTGCATTCTCACTAATTCCTCATATACTTTTATAGGAGAAGAACCTGTTGCTAAACCTAATACGCAAGATTTACCTTTTTCTTGTTTAGATCTAATTAATTGCGCAATTTCCTGCGCTACAATTACTGAAGCTTCTACAGAATTTTTGAAGATTTCGTTATGGATTTTTTCAAATCGAGTTTCTTCAAATTTCCCCGCGCTTTTATAGCTGATATCAGGTTTTATTTCTAAAGCACTTTTCATTTCTTTTCTTTTTTTTTCTATTTACAATTTTGGTTTTTGAAATGGTATAAGCAATTTGCATTGCTTATACCATCTACTAACCAAACTTAAATTCTTTTAATTCTTTATTTTTTATTAGAATTTGTTCACTCCAGTATCCCACCAAAGTCTAGTTGCTCCAGTATCAACACCTCCTAAAAGGCTAACTCCTTGCGCATAACCGGTTGGATTAGCAGTTTTCTCATTTACATAGAAATTCAATCTTCTTACGAATGTACCATCTGGAATTTTTCCTCCTGAAAAGTTATTTGCAGGTAAGAACAATTTAGGGTAACCAGTTCTTCTAGTCTCAGCCCAAGCCTCTTGTCCGTCAGGGAATATTGCAATCCATTTTTGAGTAATAATTTTTTGCAATTTCACTTCGTTAGATGCAGCATCAGACCATTTTACTGTTACTAAGTTTTTCGCAGTAATATTATTAGCAGCGTTTAATGGATCAGTAAAATCAGCTGGCATTGCAGTATCATCATTAATATAATCAGAAGCACTACCTGCACCTAATTGTGCAAAAGAAGTTGCAATTCCTGACTCATAGAATGATTGAGCAGATCCACCAACATTCCATCCTTTTAATGCAGCTTCAGCTTTCAAGAAGTGAGATTCAGCTGCAGTAAACCAAGGAATTTGGTTATTTTCTACAATAGGTCCAACTTTAGAGAATAAATCTGCTTTAGCAGTTCTATAGTTAGCATCAACTACAGTTCCCATTCTGATACCTTGGTAAATACCTCCAGTACCTGTATGGAAGAAAGTTGCTCTTCTTGGGTCATTATAACCATTCATGATAGAAGTAATTGCTCCACCTGCATTGATATCTGCCCAAGGACCTGTATATGTTTTAACAGGGTGTTCCGCTAAATAAGCCATATTATCAGCATTAGAAGTGATTACTCCTAAACCAGCCAATGCAGCTTCACCTTCAGCTTTTGCTTTTACAGGATCAATATTAGAAATACGCATTGCTAAACGTAATCTTAAAGAGTTAGCAAATTTTACCCATTTTTGAATATTTCCACCAGCTGTAGTTCCGTCTGTTGCATCTCCTGAAGGGAAAAACGTAGCCGAAGCATCAGCAGCTTTTGGAGTTAAGATATCAATCGCAGTTTTTAACTCTGTAAAAAATTGATCATAAACTGCTTTTTGAGAATCGTAAGGAGTTGTTCCGTCAGCATTTCCAAAACCTGAATATACGATTGGTCCGTAATAATCAGTGGTTTTGTGCATTGCATATACTTTTAAGATCAAAGACCAAGCATAAAACTGAGGGTATTTAGTTTTTGTTAATTTCTCAAGATTATAAGCATTAACCATCTCTCTTTGATACTTCTGAACCCATTCAGCACCATTCCAACCATCTACTAAAGCATAGGTTGAATTATTACTATTTCCTTCAAAATCATGAGGAGTTCCCATATATCCTGAAAAGATATCTGCATTTAAGTTAAACTGAATATCTCCTTGCCAGTCATCTGCAACCAAGATATACATTCCTCTTTGCATTGTCTTAAGAGGTGCTTTTACTTGATTAAAATCTTGTTCTAATTGATCATTGGTAAAACCAGTCTCGTTGGTATTTATATCCTCGAAGTTACTTGTACAGCTGCTTAGTAAAAGAGCCAAAGCTGAACCAAATATTAATAATTTATTTTTCATCTGTGAATTTTTATCGTTAATTAAAATCATTTTTATTGATTTATAAGCCGACCCATTTAGGGTTTAATTGTTTGTTGTTTTACACTATTTACATTCAATCAACAAACAAGATATCTTACAACAACCAAAAGGTTTTGTCCTTTTATTATATTATTTAGAAAGTTAAATTTAAATTAACACCAATACTTCTTGTTGATGGAGCACCAAAAATATCAACACCTTGTAATCCTTCTCCAGAACTTAATGTTACGTTTGGATCAAACGGAGCATCTTTGTAGAAGAAAAATAAGTTTTTACCAACAAGAGCAACATTCACTGTTTTGAAAATTGTTTGTTTACTGAAATCAAAAGTATATCCTAAAGAAAGTTCTCCTAATTTCACATTTGTAGCTTTGTACATATATTCTCCTGTTGCACCAGCTCTATCTCCTACCTGGCTATAGTAATCCTGAGCTTTCATTGAAGTTACTGCAGTTCCATCAGGTTTTACTGCATTTATTTTAACACCTCCAGCGTCTCTTGCATCACCACTAGCTTTAGATACACCATAAGCATCTAACATCGCTTCTGTCATACTCATTACATTACCACCAAATCTACCGTCAATAAGTACATTTAAAGTTAATTTTTTGTATCTGAATGCATTTGAGAAACCTAACATAAAATCAGGATTTGAACTTCCCATGTCAACCCAATCCGTTTTTTGAATACGACCGTCTTTATCAAGTAAGATTTGACCTTGAGCATTTCTTACAATATCTTTTCCTTGAATTTCACCAAATGGTTTTCCAACTTTTAAAATATATCTGTAGCTATTTGGATCTCCATTAGTTAAAATAACTGTATTAACATCACCATTTGCACCTGTACCTAAATCAAGTACTTCGTTTTTGTTTGAAGCATAGTTCAATCCAAGATCCCAAGTAAAGTTCTCACTTACAATTGCTTTACCTGTTACAGAAATCTCAAAACCTTTATTCTCGATACTTCCAGCATTAAATGCATAATTAAGATATCCTGTAGTGTTAGGAATTGGAGCAGGAGAAGTAATTAATTGGTTTTTAGTTTCATTTCTATAGTAAGTAAAATCAAATCCAATTCTATTATTTAAGAATCTCCACTCTGTACCAAATTCATAAGAATTTTGCATTTCCGGTTTCAAAGAAGTTCCTGGCTTAGGACCAACATTTGGAGCTGTAACGATACCACCAACCAAAGTGTTTATTGGAGTAGTTAAGAAAGGAGAAACATCATTACCAACCTGAGCGAAAGAACCTCTTACTTTAGCATAGCTAATAGCTTCCGGGAATGATACCATTTGGCTTAAAATAGCTGATAAACCTACAGAAGGATAAAAGAAGCTTAAGTTATCTGTATTTACTAAAGTAGATGACCAGTCATTTCTTCCTGTTACATCAAGGTAAAGCATGTCTTTGTAACCAAAAGTTGCACTTGCAAAAACTGACTGAACTTCTTTTTTACCACCAATAGTGTGTGCATTTCTTTCAGCAGATACAAAGTTACCAGTATTAAACCAGTTTGCATTAACTAACCCATTTTTTTGACCTGAATCGCTTACATAAGCATCGTTAATTGTAGACTTTGTTAAACTTGTACCAAGGTTAGCACTAAAAGAAAAATCATCGTTGAATTTTGTATTAATAGTAGCAATTAAATCACCATATAGTTGAGAACTTTCACTATCTGAGTAAATATATCTACCTGTAGACGGAGCCAATGTTTCATTTGTACCAGCATACATTCTTTTATCAAATGTGTTGTACAATCTGTTATAACCTCCTCTTGCTTTAATACTTAACCAGTTGTTTGCTTTGTATGTAACCGCAGCAGAACTAATTAATGATTGATTTTTATCGATAGAAGCATTTCTGTTTAAAATCCAGCCTGGGTTTTGAATAATATCAGCTGTAGCTGATGGCCATCTTTGAACCATTAAGTTTCTAGCAGGATCAAAAACTTCATAATTGTTATAGTAATCATTAAAATCATTACCTCTTGGAAACAAATATGCTCCTGTTAATGGATTGAAATATAATCCATTTGTTGGCTTATTATCAATTTTTTGTTCAGCATAAGATAATGCAGCATCAACAGTTACTTTATCATCAAACAATTTAACACTTTGACGAAGCGCAATGTTATTTTTCTTAAACTCGTTTGTTGGTATTACTCCATCAACCTTAGTATTTGCATAAGTAAGGCTAGTTGTTGCTTTATCACTACCACCATTTACTGAGATAGAGTTAATCATTGTTAAACCAGTGTTATAAAAACCTTTAACATGATCAGAAGATTTTTTTGCAGCACCCCAAGATTTATCAGATGCTGGATCTGCACCGTAATTAGTTTGAAAATCAGGTAAAGAAACTACATTATCTACAAATACACTTGCATTATAATTTGCTGTTACTTTTCCTTCTTTACCTTTTTTAGTTGTTATTAAGATAACACCATTTGCACCTTGAGAACCATATAAAGCAGAAGCAGAAGCTCCTTTAAGAACTGTCATAGATTCAATATCATCAGGGTTCATCATTGAGATTGCATCTCCACCATCTCTGTTACCTCCAGCTGTATCACCAAAAACTTGATTTGACATAGCAGAAGTAGAGTTCAATAATGGAATTCCGTCAACAACATATAATGGCTGATTGTTTGTAGCAGATGAGTTACCACGAATAGTTACTTTTACAGCACCACCAGCTCCTGCAGAGCTTTTACCAACAATTAAACCTGCAACTTTACCAGATAAACTGTTCATTAAGTTGGCATCTTTAACTCTTGTTACCTCTTCACCTTTAACCTCTTGAGCAGCATAAGTCAAAGTCTTTTTTGATCTTTTAAGACCTAATGAAGTTACAACAACTTCGTTAAGAGCATTAGATGCTGCTTGTTGCATTTTCACATTAATTGTAGCAGCATCTCCTACAACTATACTTTGTGTTTCAAGACCAACATAAGTAAAAACTAATGTTTGCCCTTTTTGTACTTCAATTGTATACAAACCATCAAAATCGGTAGAAGCACCTTTTTGACCTCCTTGTACAGCAACAGATGCACCTGGCAATGGCATCCCCGCAGAATCTGTAATCACACCTTTGATATTTTTTACTTGTGCAAGCGAAACTTGCGCCGTAAAAACAATCATAAAGATTAAGAAAATTTTTTTCATGTTTATTTATTTTGTTAGTTATGGTGTAAATTTATTCTTAAGGGATTGTTAAAAAAAATAATTTATACGAACGACTTTAAATTTTAAACAAACGACATAAAACAATCAATAATACGTTTTGCGAAAACGTTTTCATGTTGACATATTCTAATGTTTTTCACTTATATATGTTTTTAAATTAAAAAAATAAGAGAATTAGTTAACAAATGCTCAGTCCCATATAAGTAAGTAATTAGCTGATAATTACCTTGTAAAGCAGCTGTTTTTTGGTAATTAAAATTTAATTTTAACAAAACATTATAAAAACCAGATCTCTAGAATAGTAAAGAAAAAAAAGGCATTCCCCATTACTGGTTTTTATTTTTACATCTAAAAAGAAGTATAAAAAAAGTCTGCCTTATAAAGGGCAGACTTTTTGTTTTGGGATTACTATTTAGTTTGCGTCCCACCAAACTTTATTCAACCAATCGTTGGTTCCCCCCATTCGGGACAATGCTTCTAAATAATTGGTTTCATTTTTCTGCATTTCATCATTAGGATAATACAAACGAGTTGGTGTAACTCCGTTTGTTTCAGAATCAGGATTTGTTATTGGAATCAAATGTGGAAATCCGGTTCTTCTCCAGTTTGAATAAGCTTCAATACTATTGAATATATAGGTAATCCAAAGTTGCGTTGCAATTTGTTCTTTTTCTGTGCCAGCTACCAAAGGTTTAGCATTTAGATAAGTATTAATATCAGCTACACTTGCCCCAGGAGCTCCATAAATTTCTAATTGTTTAATACCTGCTTCTACTCCTTTTTTATAGTAATCTGCTGCAGAACCCGAAACCCAGCCTCTAAAAGCTGCTTCGGCTAATAGTAATTGTGTTTCTGAATAACTTACATGTAAAAATGGCGTTGTTTTTTTCTTGTAATAAGATTGAATTCCAGAAGTAGAACTTGAACCTGTTGGAACTTCCCATTGAAAAAGTCCTGGTTTTACACCTTCATATGGAGTTTCTCCTGGTTGCAACGGCGCTCCACTAACAATACTACTAGTTGTTTTAGGTGTTGCTAACATTGGTAGTCTTGGATCTCCATTATCTCTTAAATAGTTTATAACTAAAGTACTAAAATGATCTCCGCCTTCATTACCATTAAAAGCATAAGCCAATCCATTTCCTCTAAAATCAATAGCAGCCGGATCATCATTAAAAGTAGCATCTAAATGTTTCATAACACAATTGTCAAGATTACTTTCAAAAACACCGTTTTGCAAAGCAGCTTTTACTTGTTTTTCGGCCTCAGCAGGTTTTACTTCAGAAATTCTCATTCCTAAACGTAATCTTAAGGTATTGGCCAGTTTTTTCCATTTAGAAATATCTCCATTATAAAACAGATCTCCTTTTACAGCTCCTCCACCAGCATTTAACTGATTGTAAGCCTCATCCAAATCTTTAAAAAATGACGCATATATATCTTCCTGTTTATCGTATTTAGGTGTTACAATTCCTTTTGAGAAACCTAATCCAGCCTCAGAATAAGGAATATCACCATAAAGATCTGTTATACGCTGGGCAACCATTACTCTCATAATTTTTGCAACTGCATTCATATTTACAGCTTTAGGATCATTACTTGTCTTTTCCAGAATATCTATTACATTTTTCAATTCATTAGAATAACCATTTCTCCATAAAGCAGTCGCATATCCGTCATCTTTCTTGAATTTGCTTCCAAATTCAGTAACATTCCAGGCGCCGGCATAATGTTGCACAAAACCTCCTGAATAAATCAAATTGGCTCTCCATTGGTAAAAGCCATCGCCTGACATACACAATTGGGTAAACGTAAGTTGTCCTGCCGGATTTGCAGACAATGCCACCGGATCTTTCTCCAGTGAGTCAAAATTTTCGGTACAGCCTACTGCAGTAAACAATATGAGTATGGCTATAGTTATCTTTTTAAATTTCATAATTTCTTTTTTTTAGAATGCAACTTTAATATTAAAACCATACGATTGTCTAAATGGTAATGAACCATATTCGAAACCTTGCCCGTTTCCGGAAGTGTACATAGACTCTGGGTCAACGTTTGGAAGATCTTTATTAAAAGTCAATAAATTTCTTGCGAATGCAGAAATGTAGACTGAATTGATTTTTGCTCCGCCAAAAACACTTTTTGGTATTGAATATCCAATACTAACCTCTCTTAATTTAACATAAGAAGCATCATAAATAAATGGTGCCGGGGTATTATTGAATACTGTATTCCAATAATCCTGAGGATTCACCGGAGTTGTATTTTTTACATAAACCGGATTAGCTGCTGTTCCTGTATTGACAACACCTTCTGCAACATAACCTGCAGTAGGAACCCATGAAGACTGGCTAAAGTTAGGATCATTAGCAACAGCCTCAGCTCTTGCGTGATTATAAGCATCTCTTCCCTCTGTAGTTACATCTAAAAGCCCTTTTGTTGCAGCAACTGAATTGGTCATAGAATAAACATCCATTCCAAATTTCATATCTAATAAAAACTGAAGTGTGATTCCTTTATAAGTAAATCTATTAGTTAAACCCGCAGCCCAGTCCGGAAGACCTTTTCCTAATGCTACTTTATCATCTGTAAACAATGGTAAACCATTTGCTCCAACTACTTTTTCTCCAGCTTCATTTCTTAAGAAATCTTTACCCATAATAGTTCCGTACTGACCTCCAACTTGTGCTACAATAGCAGCTCCAGCCCAACGTGCTTCAGAAATAGTATAAGTACTAATATCCGGATGCAAAGAAATAATTGAGTTTTTGTTTTTTGAAAAATTCAAATCAATTCCCCATTCAAAATCTTTGGTTTTTATTGGAGTACCAGATATAAACAACTCAATACCTTCGTTACGTAATTTTCCGGCATTTACAGAAACAAATTCATAACCAGATGTTGCTGATGAAGGCAAATCAAGAGTTTGATCTGATGTATCTTCACGATATACGGTAATATCAGCTTTTAATCGGTTTTTAAAAAAAGCCGTTTCAAGTCCAAACTCAACTCCTGTTTTTGATTGATACGTTAAATCAGGATTTGGTGCAGCGCTATTTTTAATATTCACAACACTTTGCCCATTATAAGAAGCAAATGTGGTATAATTTAAAGCATTTTTATAAGCTCCCGGTGCATTCGAAACTTCTGCCCATGAAGCTCTGAATTTTCCATAAGAGAATGAATCACTTTGAATACCAAAAGCATCAGAGAATACAAAACCTAGCGAAGCTGCCGGGTAAAAAGCATCTTTGTTTATCACACTAAACCAGTCATTTCTGCCTGTAAACTCTGCATACAAATATCCTTTATAATCAAACTTTGCAGAACCATACACAGAGTTTGTTCTGGTTTTAGTCTCTACAGGAGCATTTTCCGTTTGATTTACAAAGTTGCTGATGTATTCAGTTCCCGGTTCAATAATTTTAGTTCCGGTTCTTGAATTTTGTTCTCTTCTAAAATCTCTTCTACCAGCTCCTAAAATTCCAGAGAAAGTAAAATCTGTCGCCAATTTAATTCCGTTAAAAGTTGCAATTAAATCGGTGTTCATTTCAGACACATTAATATTATTTAAACCAAGATAACCTTCATCTCTTCCCGGCCATGTACTTCCGGCAGCCATAAAATCCTTGGCACTAAAAGCATAAGTATCAAGTCCGGTTCTTAAGGTTAATCCTACCCATTTTTTTAGTTGATACGTTCCGGTAACATTTCCTATAAAACGATTTTTCTTAGAGGAGTTGTGATTTTCTTCTGTGGTAAAATAGGGATTCAATAAGTAAATATTATTATTCCAAGGATAGATTTGACCTGTTTCTTCATTTTTATAGTTTTTCAACCAAGCCTGATCAATATTTGGCGCTAAACCGCTTAATGAATATCCAACGTTATTAGGAGAATCTCCTAAACCTGGTCTGTTTTCTGTATTTTCAGCAATATAATTTACGTTAGCATCCAAAGTAAATTTATCTGATCTTAATGTTGCATTCAAACTTGCATCGTTTCTCTCTAAACCTGAACCCGGAATAACATCGTCATTGTTTAGATTATTATATCCAAAACGCACAAAGGCATTTTCATTTCCACCAGTAACAGCAATTCCGTTTGTTGTGGTAAATCCAGTTCTGAAAAAATCCTGAATATTATTGTCAACTCTTTGATAAGGTCTTACAGAACCATCAAATATTGTAACTGTTTTACCAATACTTTCAGAGAATTTAGGTCCCCATGCATTTGTAGTGTTATTATAAATCTCTGTAGGAGCTTGAGCAGGATTTGGCAAGACGCCATTTGACCCTGTACCATATTCATTTTGAAAATCAGAATATTTAGCCAAGACGCGGTCAAAACTCACCCCACTTGTTAGTTCAACCTGAAGTTTTCCTCTAGTTCCTTTTTTAGTGGTAATTAAGATTACACCATTCAAAGCTCTTGAACCATATAAAGCTGCAGCTGCAGCACCTTTTAACACTGTAAGACTTTCGATGTTATTGGGGTTGATTCCAGATATTCCATCCCCGTTATCACGTCCGTCAAACCATTTACTGGTTGCGGCAGTATCATTATTCAAACCTGAATTATCAATAGGCACACCATCTACAATATAAAGTGGTTGGTTACTCTCGCCTATACTTGATATACCTCTAATAATTACTCTGGTGCTACCGGCAACTCCTGTTGCAGGTATCGAAACATCAACTCCGGCTACTCGACCTGAGAGTGCCGTAGTTACATTGGTAGTAATTACTTTATTTAATTGATCTCCTTTAACATCCTGAACGGCATAACCCAGCTCTTTCTTTTGTCTTTTGATACCTAATGCGGTAACTACAACTTCATTTAAGTTTTGCGCATCTTCTGTAAGCACGACATTTATTGTAGCTGAACCGGCCACAGTTACAGCTTTAGTTTTAATACCGATATACGAAAAAACAAGTACATCTCCTGCAGATGCTTGTACCGTATAGATTCCGTCATAATCACTCTGGGTTGCTGTTTTTGTGCCCTGAATAACAATAGTTACTCCTGGCAACGGCAATCCGTTCTGATCGCTTACCAAACCTTTGATTGTTTTTACCTGAGCAAGAGAGACTTGCGCCGTAAATGCAATCATAAAGATTAACATAATTTGTTTCATTTTAACATGGTTTTTTTGGTTAAGTTGTAAATTTATTGTTAACGTAGTGTTAAAAAAAAATTATTATACAAACGGTTCCAATTTTTAAACCAACGACACAAAACAATCAATAATATGTTTTACGAAAACGTTTTACAGTAGAAAAAACACATTAATTATCTTTTTTTTCAAAATAATATTCAAAAGAATTGCGATTAAGCAACTAATTGTTTAAAGTTGCATTTTATTTACGGGGAAGAAACCAGACAAACCAATAACCAACACAATAAGTTGAGCGAAATTCGAAAGTTAAAATTTGACATTAAACTTCAAAATCATATTTGGTTCTGGAGTACTTACTTCACTCTTAACTTTTTAAGATGGGGAGCCTACTTTAATGACTATCCCTATTCCTTCAAATCAAACTTAATTGAGTTCTCACTGCACATACCTTTAGTTTATTTTAATCTTTTTGTTTTAGTACCCAGATATGTATTAAAGCAGAAATATATTACTTATACATTTTCATTACTGGTAAGTCTTTTTGGCATCTATTTATTAAAAACAGCTCTTACCTATTATATAATATCCGAGAATATTTGGCCGGAAGCCAACAGAGAATATCACCCTTTTGAGATCAATCATATTGTAGCCGTTTGCATTGGTGAATTGTATGTTCTTGCTATGGCCTCTTCTGTTTATCTGACTTTGACCTGGCTGCGCGAGCGAGAAAGAAACAGATCGTTAAGAGAAAATCAGTTTAAAATCAAGTTAAAGTATCTTGAAAATCAAATTCAGCCACATTTTTTCTTCAATACCTTAAATAATCTTTATGCATTATCATTAGAATCTTCCAATAAGGTTCCTGATGTAATTATAAAACTATCAAATTTGATGGAATATGTGTTATATGATGTAAAAGGAACCAAATTTGTTCCCTTAATAAAAGAGATCGATTATATTCAAAATTACATCGAAATTGAGAAGTTACGTTTTGAAAATGTAGAAGTTACGATAAACTTAGAATCTAATATTGATGATATTGTTGTGCCTCCGCTAATTTTCATTTCTTTGGTCGAGAACGCCTTTAAACATGGGAGTTTAAACAATCATAACTTAAAAATAAAGATAAACTGTAAAGTTATTGACAATAAAATGTTAGATTTTGAAATCTTAAATAATTTTGTAATTTCACAAAATCTTAATCAAAAAGGAGGAATTGGATTAGTCAATACCAAAAAACGATTAAAATTAATTTATAAAAATGATTTCAGTCTCAAACATACCACTAAATTCAATTACTATATAATCCGTTTGCAAATACCTATTAATGATGAAGATTAAATGCGTTTTGATTGATGATGAGCCATTAGCTATCAAAGTCCTGCAGAATTACTTTGCTAATTTTACAGATTTTGAAGTAATTGGTACATTTAACAATTCTCTCGAAGCGCTCGATTTTATAAACAGTACCACTGTCGATGCAGTTTTTCTGGACATTAATATGCCTATGATGACAGGATTTGAATTGATTAGTTTAATCGAAAACAAAACCAAAGTCATTATTACAACTGCCTTTAGAGAATTTGCTGCCGAGAGTTATGATCTTGATGTTTTAGATTATTTAGTAAAACCTATTCCGCTGCCAAGATTTATAAAATGTATTAATAAAATCACAACCGAATACAATTTAAAAAACAATATTAAAGTAGAAACCACCAAAGGAGATTCTCATATTTTTATAAAAGTCGATAAAAAAATGATGAAAATTAATATTGAAGAAATTTTATTTGTCGAAGGAATGAAGGAATATATAAAAGTTGTAACTCCTGATAAAACCTATATTACACACAAATCTTTAACCTCATTATCTGAAGAATTACCTGCCGATCGCTTCTTGCGAATTCACAAATCGTACGTAATTGCCCTAAATAAGGTAAAATCTATAGAGGGAAACCGAATCCAAATTCAATCATACACCATCCCTATTGGCAGAAATTATAGTAAAGAGGTAAAAAACAGAATTTTAGAATAAATCCCCCTTAATAACTTCATTTTCTAACTCGGTAAAAATTAACACATTGTTGAAAAAATAACGTCGTTCGTTTAAATTTAACATTATTTGTGTCATTTTATTTTTTTTTGATATACTTAACAAATATATTTACGGTCTTCAAAAAACAATAAAATAAAAAATTAACCTCTTAAATTATGAGTTCAGAAAATGTTCAAACCAAATGGGGACAGTTTATCTCTTTGATAATTGTTTTCTTCTTTTGGGGTTTTGTTGGTTCAGCCAATGATATCCTTATTCCAGTATTCAAAAAAGTATTTACTTTATCTCAAGTGCAATCACAATTAGTAGCTTGGGCGTTTTATGTTTCTTATTTTGTAGGCTCAATTATTTTCTTCATAATATCCTTAAAAGTAGACATTTTACAAAGATTCGGATACAAAAAAACACTTTCTGCCGGATTACTTTTATCAGCTTTTGGATCATTTTTATTTATTCCAGCAGCAACAATGGAAAGTTTTCCATTCTTCTTAACTGCTTTATTTACAATAGCTTTAGGTTTCTCAATTCAACAAATCGTAGCAAATCCTTTAGCTATTAAAATGGGAAGCCCACAAACCGGAGCTCACCGTTTAACACTTGCGGGAGGAATAAACTCTTTTGGAACAACAATTGGAGCTATTCTTTTAGGAATCGCTTTGTTTGGAATGGGAGACGACAAAAAAACATCTCTTTCATTAGAAGATATCAAACTACCTTTTATAATTTTAGGTCTTGCATTTATTGCAGTAGCAATTTTCATGTACTTCTCTAAAATCGAAGATCCTGCAAAAGAAGAGGAAGAAGTAGTTAAAGTTGCACACGAAAAATTCAACATTCTTGATTACCCACAATTGTATCTAGGAATGTTAGGAATCTTTATTTATGTTGGAACTGAGGTTACTATCATTAGTAACTTACCAGCTTTACTACACACTTCTGAATTCGGAAATGTTTTAGAAGATGCTATTGCGCCATTTATTGCCCTTTACTGGGGAAGTTTAATGATTGGTCGCTGGAATGGTGGAGTTAACGTTTTCAATACTTCAAACTTAGTAAATACAGCACTTAAATTTATTGTTCCTGCAATTGCATTTGGAGTAATTATTGTCGCTAATATATTTGCTGCACACGACGTTTCTTCTTTCTATATTTACCCAATCTGGATTTTATTGTTTATTGCAATAAGTTTTGTTGGTGGTAAAAATGCCGGAAAAACTTTAATGCTTTTCGGAATCTCAGGTTTAGTAATGATGTTTGCAGGATTAGTTTATCCAGATCCGTCTATTGCTAAATTCTTCTTTATCTCCGGAGGTTTATTCTTATCTATCATGTGGCCTTCTATCTTCGATTTAGCGATTGCAGGTTTAGGAAAAAACACAGGAAAAGCATCGTCTTTCTTGATTATGATGATTCTTGGAGGAGGAGTTATTCCTTTAGTTCAGGGAAGTATCTGTGATATCGACCTTACTAGCCCAGAAGGAATATTTGGTATTACATGGACACATTTCTCTTATATCGTACCACTTATTGGTTTTGCATATTTAGGATTCTACGGTTTCTATTGTCCTAAAATCTTAAAAAGACAAGGAATTAGCCACGTTGAAGGTGGCGCTGGAGGCCACTAAACCTTTATAAAAAAATTCCAAATAAAAAATTCCAAATTCCAATTTTACCGATTGAAATTTGGAATTTTTTTATTGCTTTTTTTGAAATTTTATTTTGCCGTTATAATTGCATTTAGATTTTTCTTAAAAGCAGCTTTATTTTTTTCTGATAATGTATACACTACATCTTTATCAGCATGAATGATAACTTTGTCAATATTAGCCTCTAAAAGTGCTTTTGGATCTTTAATTTTCAATGTACAGGCGCCGTCAAAAAAACCATCATCTTCGATTATCTTTTTGGCTTCTATAACTGTTCCATCACTTAGTACAGCCGAAATAGTCATCGAATTATTTAAAGTTTTAGAATAAAAACCATCCATTACTAATAATAAACGATAAGAATTTTTCATTTCTGGCCCTTTAAACTCATGGCGCGTAATATTGTAACGCAAACCTTTGGCAAGAGTCTGAAATTGCATAGAACAATCCAATTCAAAAGTGGCTACATCACCAGCTTCATTTACCGATGTTAATACTTTGGCTTGTGCATTTACTGAAATATTAATTACCAAAAATGCCAGAATCAGGATAACTTTTCTCATATGTACTTCTTTTTTAGATACATAAAAGTAAAAAAAAACGCCATGTTTCTGACGAAAATGGCGATTTAAATTATATTAGAAGGATAACTTATTTATTTCCTTTTTCGAAATCAGCAACAAACTGAGCAAGTCCAATATCAGTTAATGGGTGTTTCAACAATCCGTAAATTGCAGAAAGAGGTCCAGTCATAACATCAGCACCAATTTTAGCACAGTTTACAATATGCATTGTATGACGCACAGAAGCCGCTAAGATTTGAGTTTCATAACCGTAGTTATCAAAAATCAATCTAATCTCTTCAATCAATGCTAAACCATCAGTTGAAACATCATCTAAACGACCAATAAAAGGTGAAACATAAGTTGCTCCAGCTTTTGCAGCCAATAAAGCCTGACCAGCAGAAAACACAAGTGTAACGTTTGTTTTAATTCCTTTATCCGAAAAATATTTTGCAGCCATAACACCTTCCTTAGTCATTGGCAATTTTACCACGATTTGCTCATGTAATTCAGCCAGCTCCTCACCTTCTTTAATCATTCCGTCATAATCAAGCGCATTTACTTCAGCACTTACATCACCTTCAACAAGATTACAGATGTCAACATAATGCTTCAAAATGTTATTTTTTCCAGTGATACCTTCTTTTGCCATCAAAGACGGGTTAGTTGTTACACCATCTAAAACACCTAAAGCTTGTGCTTCTTTAATTTGAGCTAAATTAGCTGTGTCAATAAAAAATTTCATAATTATATCTATTTAATTGTGTTCATATTTTAGGCGAGTTCATTACGCCAAATCCGGTGCAAAATTACAAAATCGACACCAATAACAGTCCAAATTTCAAAAATCAATTAAAAAATTACAAATTTCGAAATCAAGCTATTACTTCCACATCTTTTTTTACAGTTTATAATGATTCATTAACATTTTTTCATACACTTTATCAGGAAGAGCACGCTTTAAGACAATTGAAAACTTCTGCATAAAAGCACCAACTTTATAGTGAACGTTAGGCTTTTTTTCCTGCATTATTTTATAAACAAACTCAGCCATTTCATTTGGATTACTTCCCGCATCAACATGATCATTCATCGTTGCAAGCGTATCTCCGTAAACTTTTTCATAAGCAGAACCTTGTATAACAGGCGCATGATAACGTCCTGAAGCGATATTAGTAGCAAAATCACCAGGCGCTATATTTGTAATTTCAATTCCAAAAGATTTAACCTCCATACGCAAAGCCTCTGTAATTAGTTCTAAAGCTCCTTTTGATGCCGAGTAAACACTTCGATATGGCAAGCCCATATAACCAGCAATCGAAGTAATATTAATAATCAAGCCAGATTTTTGTTCGCGCATTTGTGGCAAAACGGCTTTCATAACTTCAATTGGTCCAAAAAAATTAGTTTCAAAATTATTCTTGATTTCCTCCATCGGAATTTCTTCTAATGGTCCCGTAATACCAACACCTGCATTATTAATTACAACATCTAATCTTCCTGAAGTTGCAATAATCTTAGCTACCGCCAACTTTATAGATTCAACATTTCGAACATCTAAAGCTACAAGTGGAAAAACAGAATTCAAAATTTTTTCAGGATTTCTGCTGGTTCCATAAACAACAAACCCTTTTTTATGTAAAAATTCTCCAATTGATTTTCCAATCCCTGAGGATCCTCCGGTAATTAAAACGACTTTGCTCATTATTAAGTTAGATGTTAAATGTTAGTAGTAAAATGTCGTGAGCTGCAATAAAGAGATAAACTTCTAACTCACGAAAGGTCCAAAAATAAAAAAATCCTCCATAAGGAAGACTATTTTTGCATTAATTCTAAAAAAAATCCCGATAGCTTGGGACGATAAAATAAAAAATGGCAAGCGACCTACATCGCACCGCTCAACCACGTACCCTTGCTATGTTCCCATCCTGGGGGAGTCTGCAGGAGCTGGTCGTGTAGGACTTGCCGGTGCAAATATACAATCTTTTTATATTTTTGCAAGAGCTTTGTTGCTATAAAATTATCGTTGTATATTGGCTTATTCAAATTTTAAACTATGAAAAAACATAACTTCCTAGCTGTCATTTTATTAGGAATCACATTAATTGGATGTGGAGATAAAAATAAAGGTGAAAATTCTTTATTTAATATCGATGATTCTGCTTTTCCAGCACATTTTTTACCACAAGAATCAATTTCTATCGGAATTTTAAACCCAAATTCGAAAGAGATTGACAGCGTTGCCTACTTTATAAACGACAAAAAAGTAGGTAGTACAAAAGGTGCTGAAAAATTCAAATTTGAATTAAAAGATCAAAAATTAGGTTATCAGTACTTAAAAGCAACTGTCTATTTTGGATCAGATTCTTCAGATGCAACTAAACGCGTTGAGCTGGTTTCAAACGTTGAGCCGAAATTATTAAAATACAAAATCGTAAACACTTACCCTCACGATACAGCAGCTTTTACAGAAGGTTTAGAATTTCATGACGGTGTTTTGTTTGAAAGTACTGGTCAAAAAGCAGATTCATATTTTAGATCTGTTGACTATAAAACCGGAAAGGTTATTAAACAAGTAGATCTTCCTAAACAGTATTTTGGAGAAGGAATCACTTTTATTAATGACAAATTGTTTCAATTAAGCTGGCAGGAAAACACAGGTTTTATATATGATGCCAAAACATTAAAACTTGAAAAAACTTTTAAATACGATAAAGAAATTGAAGGTTGGGGAATGACAAATGACGGAAAATACATTTACCGCTCAGATGGAACCGAAAAAATCTGGAAAATGGATCCAAGCAACCAAAAGCTAATTGATTATATCAATGTTTATTCAGGAACTTCAAAAATTAAAGTTCTTAATGAATTGGAATATATTAATGGAAAATTTTATGCTAATGTTTGGCAAAAAGATGCAATTGCAGTAGTAAACCCAACTTCGGGAGCTGTTGAAGGAATTTTAAATATGTCAGATTTACGTAAATTCATAAAACATCCACAAGCAGAAGTTTTAAATGGAATTGCTTATAATCCTACAACAAAAACCATATTTGTAACTGGTAAATATTGGGAAAAAATGTTCGAAATAACAGTTTCAGAGTAAATCTAAGAACTAAATTCCAATATTTTAAATTCTAAATTCCAATCTATAAATACGAATTTCACAGATTTCACAAATTACTTCGTGATAATTTGTGAAATTTGTCTTTTAAAATACCTTTATATAATAAAATCAAAACAATGACAACTCTTATAACAAACATAAAAGAACTGCTTCAAATACGTGAAACTTCAATTTCTAAAGTTTCAGGAGCCGAAATGGCAGAACTTCCAACCATCAAAAATGCATTTTTAGTTCTAAAAGATGATCTAATTGCAGATTTTGGATCTATGGATAATCTACCTGGAATTAAAGCAGACAAAATTATCGATGCAACGGGTAAAATTGTTTTGCCATCTTGGTGCGACAGCCACACACATATTGTTTACGCCGGTAATCGTGAACAGGAATTTGTGGATCGAATCAATGGTTTTTCTTATGAAGAAATCGCTAATCGCGGTGGCGGAATCTTAAATTCGGCTAAAAAACTAAACGAAACTTCAGAAGAAGAAATTTATGAGCAGTCAAAACTTCGCCTGGAAGAGGTTATGCATTTAGGAACCGGAGCTGTGGAAATTAAATCAGGTTACGGATTAACAATCGAAGGTGAATTAAAAATGCTTCGTGTTATTAAAAAACTGGCTGAAAATTATCCCATTACAATAAAAGCAACTTTTCTGGGCGCACATGCTTTTCCATTGCATTACAAAGAAAACAAAGCGGGTTATATTGACGAAATCATAACTAAAATGTTGCCTGAAATAGCCAAAGACAAACTAGCTGATTTTGTGGATGTATTTTGCGAAACAGGCTATTTTTCTGTTGAAGAAACAGAGAAAATAATGGAGGCAGGAATTAAATTCGGTTTAAAGCCAAAAATTCACGTAAATCAATTCAATTCTATTGGAGGAATACAAGCCGGAATTAAATTTAACGCCCTTTCTGTCGATCATCTTGAAATTATGAACCCCGAAGATATCGAAGCTTTAAAAGGTACTGAAACAATGCCTGTAGCATTACCATCTTGTTCTTATTTCTTGAGCATTCCGTACACTCCAGCACGCGAAATGATAAAAGCAGGTTTACCATTAGCTTTAGCTACTGATTTCAACCCTGGTTCTACTCCATCAGGAAATATGAATTTTGTAGTTGCAACAGCTTGTATCAAAATGAAAATGACACCCGAAGAAGCCATAAATGCGGCGACTATTAATGGCGCTTATGCAATGGGAATCTCAGAAACACACGGAAGTATTACGAAAGGTAAAAAGGCTAATCTAATCCTAACAAAACCAATTTCGTCTTATTATCAAATTCCTTACGCATTTGGCAGTAATTTAATCGAAAGCGTTTTTGTAAACGGTAAAATTATATAAAAAATAAGAACCAGATTTACTGATTCCTACAATAGTTAAAATAAACATAAAAATCTTACAAAAACTAATTATCTTCAAAATAAGGTAGTATGTTTACAACTCAGATTTTTAGATATGAAAATTTTAGTTCTCAGTGTAGGTATAAGTAAATTTGGTTTGAAGCAAAATGCTTCAAATACCAATATGAGCTTGTGTACCAACAAGAACATTTCACAATTGTCTTCTTTATTAAAATTAAAAATCTTCCCGAATTATTAAGCATTGCGAGTGTGCTTAATAAAATCCTATAAAACTTTTTTTTACATGCTTTTCCAATCTACATTGGATGTTGCTACTCGCTTTATAAAGTTTTTATTTATTATAAGATAAATTATAGGATCAGGTTTAAACTATTTTTTTAATAATTAAACAAGAAGATCATGGCTAAGAAAGCTCCAACGACAGATTTAAAAGCAAAAAAACAGGAGAAAATTCAAAAAAAGCTAGAACAGCAACAAACTAGAAAAAGGAAGTAGATACTAAATTAATGTGATTTTAATTTAATAAAAAAAGGTCTATGAAAAACTTCACAGACCTTTAATATTTTAGTGGTATTCTACTTTTCGACTACTTAATTATCTCAAGTTAAAACTTGTTTTAGAAACTAATTCATCATTGTCAAAAACATTGATAAAATAAGCTCCTTTAGCAAAATCTTTACCTGGTAAATCTTCACTAACATTAACAGTTTTATTTTCGTATTTAACAGTAGTTTTAAAACTGTAAGTTAAAGTATTGTCTCCAAAAGTCTCTGTTTTCTTTTCGCCTAAAACATTGTTTTTAGAATCGATAACTTGTACATAATACGTTTTATCTCCTGATTTAGCGATTTGGTTTTCAGCAATTGTAAAACTAACTTTTAAAACATCAGCACGGCTTGCCTTATCTGTTTCGATTTGTTTTCCTGAGCTTTTTAATTTGTAAGCAGCAGTTTTTGTGTTTAAAACTGATAATTTAGCGCCTTTTTCAACTGTTTTAGCTAATTCTTCGTTTTGACCAACTAATACTTCATTGTATTTTTTAGATTCACCTAAAACAGTAACTGTACTGTCTCTTTGAACTGTCAAAACACCGTTTTGTTTTTTTAATTCGTCATTTTCAGCTACAAGAGTTTTCATTTTACCTTGCATAGCCTGAACTTGTGATCTGTATTTAGACACATCGCCTTTTGATTTATTCAAATCATCCATCAAAGCTACTACTTTATCTCTTTCCTGAATTAACTCATCAGACATAGAAGTGTTTTCAGCAATTGCAGCATCATAAGTTGCTTTCAATTCTTGCAAGTCTTTCATAACAGATTCTTTTTCTGTCATGGTCGATGTAAGTTCTGTCTTAACCACCTCTGTATCAGAAGACAATTTAAAAATATACACTAAGCTACCAATTAGTAGGACTGCTAAAACTGCGATTATCGCCTTTAGACTCGAGTTGTTGTTCTTTGGGTTTTCCATATTTAAATAATTTTCTTTAAAACAAATTTAAGAATTAATATAAGGTAATAACGTAAGTTGTTACAATTATATTATTTTTGGAAAATATTTTTTTTTCATGGAGAAAGTAATTCCTTTTACTGTAAATGATTTAGCGAAAATCACAAATCACCGAAGTGGTGAAATAAAATTCGGAGAGAAAATGATTGTCATTCCTAAAGGAGCAGACAAACTCAAGTTTTTAAAAGAAAGTGAAGCTAAATATGTGCTTTTGGGAATCCCCGAAGACATTGGCGTACGCGCTAACTTCGGCAGACCCGGAGCGGCTTCTGCATGGGAAAGCGCCATTAAAAGTATCGCAAATATTCAGCACAATCGTTTTTCAAAAGGCAGTCAGATTATTATTTTAGGACAAGTTAATGTTCTTGAAGAAATGCGAGACGTCGAAAATCTTGATTTCAACGACATTGACGACCGGTCAAAACTAAGTCAGTTAGTTGAAAAAATTGACAAAGAAGTTTCGCATATTATTTTTACTATTGTAAAAGCGGGGAAAACTCCTATAATTATTGGCGGAGGTCATAATAATGCTTACGGAAATATTAAAGGTTCGGCTTTGGCCAAAGGAAAACCAATAAATGCTATTAATTTTGATGCTCATTCTGATTTTAGAATTCTCGAAGGACGTCACAGTGGTAATGGTTTCTCGTATGCCTATGAAGAAGGGTTCCTGAAAAAATATTTCATCTTTGGTCTGCACGAAAATTATACTTCAAAAAGTGTTCTTGATATCATCAAAAAATTAGAAGATCGCGTTCGTTATAATACTTATGACAGTGTGAATATTCGCAAGGAAAAAGATTTTAGCAGAGAAATGGCTTTGGCTCTAGAATTTATCAGGACAGATTCTTTTGGAATCGAAATTGATTTAGATGCAATTCCAAACATAGCCAGCAGCGCTATGACAATCAGCGGATTTTCTGTTGAAGAATTAAGACAGTTTATATCGTTTTTTGGACAACATAGAAACGCTACTTATTTACATATTTGCGAAGGCGCACCTGATCTTGCCGATTCTCCAAATAATAATTTAATTGGTAAATTGATTGGTTATTTAATAACAGATTTTATTAAAGCCAATAACGAAAAAGAAAAATTTCTATAAATATTAACGACTGGGAATTAACCCTTTTGCCAAATAAAACAAGATTCAAATAAAGGATTAACTGAATAAACCTATCTTTGCACAGAATTTTAGTACTTAAAACTAAATTCTTAATACCTAAGATATGTTATTCGAAGATTTATCACTTTCAAAAAGTATACAAAAAGCCGTATTTGAAGAAGGCTACCTAAATCCTACTCCTATTCAGGAACAATCTATTCCGATTGTTCTGGCAGGAAGAGATTTAATTGGCTGTGCGCAAACAGGTACGGGAAAAACGGCTGCTTTTGCCATTCCAATCATACATCAATTACACCGAATTGTTGGTTCTACTAAAAAAGCCAAACAAATTCGTGCTCTTATAGTAACTCCAACACGTGAATTAGCGGTACAAATTGGTCAAAGTTTTGACACTTATGCAAAATATACCAACTTAACACAGCTGACCATCTTTGGAGGAGTTTCGCAAAATCCACAAGTAGATACACTAAAAAAAGGTGTTGATATTCTAGTTGCAACGCCAGGAAGATTGCTTGATTTACAAAAACAAGGTTTTCTTGATTTAGATCATTTACATACTTTGGTTCTGGATGAAGCGGATCAAATGCTGGATATGGGTTTTATAAACGATGTAAAAAAGATCGTAAAACTAACTCCTAAAAACCGTCAAACGTTATTATTTTCAGCAACAATGCCAATTGCAATTCGTGAATTGGCCGAAATGTTTTTGCAGGATCCTGCTAAAGTAGAAGTTTCTCCTGTTTCATCGACAGCCGAAAATGTAGAGCAACGTGTTTATTTTGTTGAAAAAACAGAAAAAAGAAATTTATTATATCATTTAATAAAAAACGAAGATCTATCAAATGTTTTAGTTTTCTCAAGAACTAAACATGGCGCAGATAATGTTGTAAAGGCACTTCGCAAAAAAGATATTCCGGCAGAAGCAATTCACGGAGACAAATCTCAAAATGCAAGACAACGCGTTTTAGATGCTTTCAAAAATAAAGAAGTTGGTGTTCTTGTGGCTACAGATATTGCAGCAAGAGGTATTGATATCGACCAATTGCCATTTGTAATTAACTTTGATTTACCTAATATTCCTGAAACTTATGTTCATAGAATTGGACGTACAGGACGCGCCGGAAATGGAGGTGTTGCAATTTCTTTTTGTAGTAAAGACGAAGAGCCTTACTGGAAAGACATTCAAAAATTAATAAAAGTTGATGTAAAAGTCATCACAGATCATCCGTATCAATGGCATTCCGGAAGTCCTGAAGCATCGGCTGAGAAACCTAAAAACTCAAACCGAAGCGGTGGTGCTCACAAATCGAGAAAATCAAATGCTTCTAAACAAAATAAAAAACGCTGGTATTAACCAGCGTTTTTTGCTTCACTTATTAAGTAATTTATAATTTTAAATAACTTAACCGGTTCAAATGGTTTTATAATAATATCGTTTATTCCTGACGAAATTGCTTCATCTGTTATTTCGTCTTTATCAAAAGCAGTAAGAGCAACAACTGGCGTTTTTATACCTTGCAAACGAATTCTTTTAGTGGTTTCAAATCCATTCATTAGTGGCATATTTATATCCATTAAAATAAGATCAAACTCTTCGCTTTCTAAAATCCTAAGCGCGCCAAAACCATCGTCGACAACTTTGCAGATGTAATTGTTTTTTTCAATAATCTTCTTGGTCACCAACTGATTAATAAGATTATCTTCGACAATTAAAATTTTAAACACTTCATTTGAGGTTAGATCGACTTCAATTTCTTCAATAATATTTTTTGTTTTCTCAGGATCGTATTCAAACGGAATTATAAACGCAAAAGAAGTTCCTTCACCAATATCACTTACCAAAGTTATTGTACTTCCAAAGAGGCCTAATAATTTTTTCACAATACTCAGTCCTAGTCCTGTTCCTTGATAATCTTCGTCTTTTCTTCCAACCTGAACAAATTTCTCAAAGATTTTTCCCTGATCCACAACAGCAATTCCAACACCATTGTCCTTTATAAGGAAATCTAAAAAGTATATCTTCCCTTCTATTCTATCCAGATTTACAATAATTTCAACTTCACCATCTTTGGTAAATTTCAATGCATTACTCACTAAGTTCATTAGAATCTGAGCCAATCTCAACTTATCTCCAATTAAATACTCCGGAATATTAGGGTCAATTGATACATTGATTTTATTATTGTTTTTCTGAGATAAAAAGGAAAGAGAATTTTTTATCATTGTTATTTCATCCGAAATATTAAAGGTCAAAGTCTCCAGAACAACCTTATTTTCTTCTATTTTATTAATTTGAAGAATATCATTTACTAAAGATAATAAATACCTGGCAGAAAATTTCAAAGCACTCAGATGCTGGCTTTGCGATAATTCTTTATGCTCTTCGAGAAGCATATTTGTTATACCCACCACGCCATACAACGGAGTACGCAATTCATGACTTATAGTCGAAATAAATTGTGTTTTGAGTAACGAGGCTTCTTCGGCAATTTCTTTAGCTTTAAGAAGCTCTAAATTGTGTTTTTTCTTAAATCTGATATTTTTAACTAATGTAATAATCAGAAAAAGCAAAATAAGAGAAATCAGTATAAACAGAATAACAATTATTCTTGATTTTTTCAGACTGTGATATTGTTCGACTTTTTCGTTTTCTATTTTATCGATCTGTCTTTTATACTCGTCTAATTCGAGGCTAAATCCGGCAATAGAGGCTTTTTTAAGTTTTTCCTCATTATATAAATCTTCGGTAACTTTATTGTAGGAAGTAAGGTTTTTGTAGGCTTCTCTGGGCTTATCGATCTTATTTAAAAACTTTGAGTACTCTAAATGCGCGTATGCCAAATCTGATTTTTCCTCAGTCTTTTTTCCTGCCTCAATAGCTTTTAGAAAAAATTCATTTGCTGCTTCATAATCTTTACGATAACTCGAATACATACCGTTAAGCATATTTACTATAACATCAGTAGATTTGTCGCCGTATTTTTTATTATTAGTATTTATATATTTCAGAAAAAGATCCCCTTGGTCGTATTTATTAATATCAAAATAAGCCCATGCAATATTTACGTTTGTAAAATAAACTTGATTTAAATCATTGATTTTCAAGCCGTATGCTATTGATTTTTTATAATAGCCAATTCCTTTATCAAACTGTTTTTTTTCAAAACAATATACATTCCCTAAATTATTATAGAGATTATACTTTATAGTATCATTGTTTGTTTTATTCGCATAATACAAACTTTTATTATAGAAGAAAATCGCTTTATCAACTTCACCTAATTCATTATAATTTGCTGCAATAATAGTATAGGAGCGAGAAATTAAAGAAGGGTCTTTAATGTTTGATGCCGCATTTAATGCAACTCTGGAGATAATTAATGATTTTTCGAAATTTGACTCCCTAAAATTAGCCAATGCCTGCTTTACAAGTTTATCCGTTTTTGCTTCAGATATAGGTTCGGATTGCCCAATTGCTGAATTATTGAAACAATTCAGGAATACGAGTAAAAACAAAAAAATCCGTATCTGGGGCATTAATAGTGGAATTTTATCAAATATACATTTAAAAATAAAAAAAAGCTGTATTTCCAGTAAAAATACAGCTTTTCTTTATTTATATAAATCTCAACAAATGTTAATATTCTCTCTTACAAAAAAACATTTTATTATACATTTTCAGGAGTAGTTTCAGTCTCTTTATCATCTTCCCATTGTCCAACAACTGATGTTGCTAAAGCATTTCCTAATACATTTGTAGCACTTCTGAACATATCACAAAAATGGTCAATTGGCAAGATTAAGGCAATTCCTTCTACAGGAATTTTGAACATTCCGCAAGTTGCTGCCACAACTACCAAACTTGCTCTTGGTACACCTGCAATTCCTTTACTTGTAAGCATTAAAACCAAAAGCATTACCATTTGCGTACCTAAGTCTAAATGCACACCATAAAACTGAGCAATAAAAATACTGGCAAAAGTCATGTACATCATACTTCCGTCCAGATTAAATGAATACCCAAGGGGCAACATAAACGATACAATTTTATCTTTTACTCCAAAATCTTCCAACTCTTCTGTTAATTTAGGAAAAACAGCTTCACTACTGGTTGTTCCAAAAGCAATTGCCAATGGCCCAATAATACGTCTTAATAATTCTGTCATTCTTCCTTTTAAGAAAATATAACCTACTGCAATCAAAACCACCCACAAAGTGCTTATTCCGATTAAGAACGATCCGAAAAATTTAAAATATGTAATAACTAATTCCTCTGCATCTCTAATAGCAAATACTCCCGCAATGGCTCCAAAAACTCCAATTGGAGCGAAGTTCATTACATAATTTACCATTTTCAAAACAATATGAGATGTTTTATCCAAAGCATTGATAACCGGTTTTACAGTACTGCCTAATGAAGCTGCTGCCAATCCAAAAAAGATTGAAAATATCACAATCTGCAGGATCTCATTAGTTGCCATTGCTTCAAAAATACTTTTAGGAACAATATGCTCCACAAAATTCTCAAAAGACAATGACGTTGTTTTACCTGTTACCTCAGAAGCTGTTGCCATATCGACATGTAACTTAATACCCACTCCAGGCTCTAAAATATTAACGTAAAACAATCCAATTAATAAGGATATAAAAGAAGCTGTAAAAAACCATCCTAAAGCTTTTCCTCCTACTCTTCCAACTGTTTTGATATCTCCTAATTTAGCGATTCCAACTACCAGAGTGGTAAAAACTAAAGGTGAAATAATCATTTGCACTAATCGGATAAAGATCGTCGCGAGCATTTTTATTTTAGCACTAAACGATTGTGCCGCTTCTGGCGAAATCGAATTGTGCAATATAATTCCTAAAGCTGCTCCAAGAATCATTGCAACGATAATTTGCCCTGTTAGTCCTGAAAGAAATGATTTTTTTTTGGTTTCTGTAACTTGCATTAATTTGTTTTTTTAGATTAAAATATTAAGACCCTCACTGTCTTAACTTTTATTAATATGTTTTGTTGATTAAATAAAAATCAGCCAAAACAATCGCTGCCATTGCTTCAACAATTGGCACTGCGCGAGGTACTACACACGGATCATGACGCCCTTTTCCGGTCATTGGTGTAATATTTCCTTTATTATCTAACGAATCCTGAGTTTGCATGATAGTCGCAACAGGTTTAAAAGCTACTCTAAAATAAATATCCATTCCGTTGCTTATTCCTCCCTGAATTCCTCCCGAAAGATTTGTTTTTGTAGTTCCGTCAGGATTGTATAAATCATTGTGTTCGCTTCCTTTCATTTCAGAACCTGAAAATCCGCTTCCGTATTCAAAACCTTTTACAGCATTTATAGAAAGCATTGCTTTTCCTAATTCGGCATGCAATTTATCAAAAACAGGTTCGCCTAAACCAACCGGAACGTTTTGAATTACGCAGGAAACAATTCCTCCAACAGTATCTCCTTGTTTGCGGATATCACGAATATATTCTTCCATAATCGCTGCTGATTTTTCATCAGGACAACGAACAGGATTACTTTCTATTTTTGAAAAATCTAAATCTTGGTATGGGGTATCCAAATGAATTGGACCAACTGAAGAAACGTAAGCGTTAATTTTAATCTCTGGCAACATTTGTTTTGCAATTGCACCTGCTACTACTCTACTAGCAGTTTCTCTTGCCGAGCTTCTTCCGCCACCGCGATAATCACGAAAACCATATTTTTGATCATAAACATAATCAGCATGACTTGGTCTGTAATTATCTTTTATATGCGAGTAATCATCTGATTTTTGATTGGTATTCGGAATAATAAAACCAATTGGAGTTCCTGTAGTTTTACCTTCAAAAATACCGGATAAAAACTGAACTGCATCTGGTTCTTTTCTTTGTGTTACAATTGCTGACTGTCCTGGTTTTCTGCGGGACATTTCAACTTCAATTGCTTCCAGATCAAGTTCTATTCCTGATGGACATCCATCAATAATTCCGCCTAAAGCTTCACCATGAGATTCACCAAATGTAGTAACTTTATATAGGGTGCCGTAGCTATTTCCTGCCATTGTAATTTGTTTTGAGCAAATGTAAGTTTTATGAATTAAATTAAAAAATTTAAAATTAGTATTATTAAGTAAAGGCTGTAGCCTTTAAAAATCACAATTTATTAAAATTGTAGCCAAATTGGTAACCTTTTGATAAAACAAATCCGGTTAGAGTTTCTTTTATTTGCTAAACTTCAAAAAACGAAAAATTGAAAAAACGAAATGTTGAATTGGTCATCCTTTCAGATGTCCATTTGGGAACTTACGGAAGTCACGCTAAAGAACTAAACAACTACCTATCAAGCATTAAACCCAAAACATTAGTCTTAAACGGCGATATTATTGATGCTTGGCAATTTAGAAAATCCTATTTCCCAAAAGCGCACTTAAGAGTCATTCAACGCGTAATCGGGATGGCATCTAAAGGTACGAAAGTGTATTATATTACTGGAAACCACGATGAAATTCTTCGAAAATTCAGTGATATGAATATGGGAAATTTTGCTTTGGTCGATAAATTAGTTTTAGAATTAGACGACAAAAAAGCATGGATTTTTCATGGAGACGTTTTTGACGCTTCTGTTCAGCACTCTAAATGGATTGCAAAATTGGGCGGTTTGGGTTACGATTATCTAATTCTAAGCAATCGTTTTGCAAATTGGTGTTTGGCTAAATTAGGAAGAGAACCTTATTCGTTTTCTAAAAAAATAAAAGCCAGCGTAAAAAAAGCGGTAAAATTCATATCCGATTTTGAAACTACTGCTACAGATCTGGCCATAGAAAAAAAATATGATTATGTAATTTGCGGACATATTCACGAACCAAAAATCATTACCAAAGAAAACAAACACGGCTCTACTTTATATCTAAATTCAGGCGACTGGGTAGAGAATTTAACCGCACTAGAATACCACAAGAAACGTTGGAAATTGTATTCGTACGCCGAAAGTAATTTTAGCGAAGAAGAAAATCTTTTTGAAATGGAAGACATTTTGAGTTCTCAATTAATTTCTTCAATTATCCTAAACAAATAACACTATAATCCCTAAATCAGTCTGTTTATAATAGATAACACTATTTTCATAAAATTTCGTTAGTTTCAGAAATGTGAATTATATAACAATTTCAAATAATTTTATACGTTTGAGAATGGTATCACACCTTACATTTGAAGAAAATTAATAACCAATTTTATGAAAAAAATAATTTTATCTGCCATTATGCTATTAGGGTTAGCGTTAACGGCTCAATCACAAGAAATTTCTAAAAACGCTTTAGGAATCCGTTTAGGAGACAATAACGGTTTTGGCGGGGAAGTATCATATCAATTAGGTTTAAGCCAAAAAAATAGACTTGAATTTGATTTAGGCTGGAGAAACAGCAGTGATGTAGATGCAATTAAAGGAGTAGCACTTTATCAATGGGTTTGGAATATCGACGGTGGTTTTAACTGGTATGCTGGTGTTGGTGGAGGATTAGCAGCTTGGGATCACGATTATTATAATAACAATTACAAATATAACGATAGCGGAACTTATGTATTTGCTGCTGGAGACATTGGTATAGAATATAGATTTAGCGAAGCACCAATTACACTTTCATTAGATGCCAGACCTGAAATTGGTTCTGGATATTACAATGACGATAATTTTGGATTTGACGTAGGATTAGGCGTTAAATTTAGATTCTAAATAAAAATAAAAAATAATTGTAAAAGAAAACCTGTCGCTTCATAACGACAGGTTTTTTTATGTATTAACAAGAGTGAGCGAAATCGAAGTCATTCTCAGACTCACATCTAACGTTTTGCTTATAAACACTATTTGATAATAATATCTTTCTTAGAATGTATTTTCACAACTGTATAAGGATATGTAATTACCTGCGTCACCATTGCATCCGGGGCAGGATTATTTTCTTTTACAGTAATGATGATGTTTTTATCTGTTTCCTCTACTTTTTCAACACCAATAGAATATCCACCGGTATTTTTCTCTCCCATATTCAGAATAACATAATTCGAATTACCAATATCAGTCTGATTCATTTTATGAGCCAAAAGCGGATCGTTTTCTAACATTTTGATTTCATTAGGTTCGGTCAAAATCTCAAAAAATTTGATATTTCCACCACCGTCAGATTGCTCTGTTAAAACTTCATACAAAACCTTTGAATCTGATGTCTTTTTTACTCCACAAGAGACCAAGGCAAAAATTGCTAAAACCGAAATTACTTTTTTCATTTACGTTTACTTTTAAGATTGGTGTTTCTCCGTTTTATAATCATCGATTGCTCTTTGATATAAAGCCTCATATTTAGGCAGAATGTTTTTGATATCAAACTTCTTGGCTACTTCTAAAGCATTAGCTTTAAACTGATTTAAAACCTCGTCGCTTTCCAGTATTTTAATTGCATTTGCGGCCATTTCCTCCACATCTCCAACGTTGCTCAAATATCCAGAATAACCATCAAAATTAACTTCAGGCAAACCACCAGAATTACTTGATATTACAGGAACTCCGCACGCCATAGCTTCCAAAGCGGCCAAACCAAAACTTTCTGTTTCTGACGGAAGTAAAAACAAATCTGTCAGACATAAAATCTTATCAATTTCATTACTATTTCCAAAGAAAATTACCTTATCGTAAATTCCCAATTCCATACATAAAGCCTCTGCTTTTTCTTTTTCCGGACCATCGCCAACCATCATTAATTTAGCCGGCATTACTTTCTGAATATTATAGAAAATCTTAATAATATCCGGAATACGTTTTACTTTTCTAAAGTTACTGATATGTGTAATGATACGCTCATTTTCCTTTGCCATTACATAACGATGACAGGGCTGTTGCGGATCTTTTCGAACTTTATCCAATTCAATAAAATTCGGAATTACCCTAATCTTGTTCTTGATTTTAAACAACTTCAAAGTATCATCTTTCAAACTCTGAGAAACCGAAGTCACATAATCTGATTTATTAATACTAAACGTTACCGCAGGTTTATAAAACGGGTGATTCCCAACCAGCGTAATATCTGTTCCGTGAAGCGTTGTAATCATCGGAAGATTAATTCCTTCATTCTTTAGCATTTGCTTGGCCATATAACCCGCATACGCGTGAGGAATTGCATAATGCACATGAAGTACTTCAATTTTATATAATTTCACCATATCAACCAATTTGCTTGACAATGCCAACTCATACGGCTGATAATGGAAAAGAGGATATTCAGGAACGTTTACTTCGTGATAATGAACATTAGGATTTAAAAGTGCCAACCTAACCGGTTGACTATAAGTAATAAAATGGATTTCGTGTCCGCGTCTGGCTAATTCAAGGCCTAATTCCGTAGCAACTACACCACTACCACCAAATGTCGGATAACAAACTATTGCTATTTTCATGTATTAAATTTAGTCCTACGAAAGTACTCAAAAATAGCTTTTAATTAAACTTTTAGATTGTTAGATTTTTGTGAATATTAGTTTTCAGGTTATTAGTTTGTTAGACTAACTTAGAATTCTAGGCTAACTTAAACCCCAAGATTACTGAATTTTTAATTTATGGTAGATCAAATAGAAATCTCAAGATTTCCAAACAAACTCATAATTCATAACTTATAATTCATCATTATTTTCAGGAGCAGAAAACTCATTTTCAAAAGAAACTCCCGTCCCGCTGTCCGCTATATCTTTTATGGTGAACCCCACCATAAAAGCATATCACTCCCATCGGGGCTAGATTAGAAGTTTTTATTTCTATAAGACCTTTCTTCCCCAAACCTCGGGATAAAAACCAGTCCCTTTTGTCGCAATTCACCTTTGTCAAAGTTTAAAACTTTGACAAAGATTTCCACTCCAAGAAATGACAAACTTGGGCAAAAACCTGAAACTTGAAACAAACTCAAACCTTTTTAAAACAAAAAAAGGCACAAAATCTAAATTTCATGCCTTTCAAATATATTTATAAATATCTCTTAAAAAAATCTGCTATGCCAACTATCAGCAGCAGGAACTTCCCAAGATTCATTAAACTCTTCGATATTATTTACAAGATTATTAAAAACAATCGTATTCTCAGAAACCGATTTATCTTTAACCATTTTCTTAAAATCAATTAAAGGTTTGTGTGCAATATGTTCACCAAGTTTAAAAGTCACGTTCATTTTATCCAATAAATCAACGTTGTATTTTTTCTCTAAACTCTGAATAAACTCTACTGAACTATCGATAGAACATCCTGTAGCTGCTTGCACA
Organism: Flavobacterium sp. JAS; assembly: GCF_020991455.1. GTDB lineage: Bacteria > Bacteroidota > Bacteroidia > Flavobacteriales > Flavobacteriaceae > Flavobacterium. The sequence continues at coordinate 29,110 of NZ_JAJMOX010000002.1, read as the reverse complement.
TCCTGATTTACAGCCAAAATAATAAATCGGTTGTATTTTAGCAGGTATGAAGCTTCTAAGCTTGTTCCGTGTGCTGCCCAACCTTCAACAAAAGCTTTCAGGTCAGTTTCTATTTCAGAAAATTCTTCCTCAGAAAATTTTCTGTTCGATTGATAAATCCAAATTCTGGATTCACCAGGCAAATTTTCAAAAGGTATATACATTTTATTTTTTTCTTTTTAGTTTTTTTTTGTTTCAGGTTTCAAGTTTCAGGTTACAAACCTTACCTCTTTACGAACCTTAAAGATTACTGTTTCTCTATTTTTGTGAGAATTTTAAAATACCTGAATTCTTTGGTTTTTGAATCAAATAATTCAATCTCAGTGTAACTCACTTTAAGCTTATCTTTTTTCTTAATTTCATTATTAGTCAGCAACGGAGCCGTGTCAAAAGAATCTAATAAAAGAAAATTATAATTTCTGCCAGTCTGATCTTTCAATTGCAAAGTTACAAATTGCTCCCATTTGACATCAATTACTTCCCCTAAAAGAAAAGAATCTTCCTTCTTAGCTTCTTTCCCTTCATCTATAGTACCCCTTCCTAATTCTATAATCATGTTAGGACATACTTGCAACATTTTCATAGCTACATTTTCTCCTAACTTACCCATACCTTCTTCATCTGCAAAATCTACTTTCTCCGAAGGTTTAAATTCCGACATATGATCTGTATAACTCTTAATCATGCATACCCCCACTTCAGTTTTAAAATCTGCAGCAGATAAATTAGGTTCTTTGGCCTTTTTAGTTTCTAAGCATTGACAAGTTTCTTTTGCAATAACTTCTAAAACATCTTGAGAATAAGATACTGCATTACAAAGCAAAACAACTAATAAAAATATTTTCCTCATATTACAAATCCTGAGCATTCGCAATTAACTCCGCAATGTCCATCACTTTAACTTGTCCTTCTTTTTCCTGATGTTTGATACCGTCGGTTAACATAGTGTTACAAAATGGACAACCAGCAGCAATAATATCTGGTTTAGTTTCAAGAGCATCTTCTGTTCTCTCAACATTTATTTCTTTGTTTCCTGGCTCAGCATCTTTAAACATTTGTGCTCCACCTGCTCCACAACATAAACCATTTGCTTTAGAACGTTTCATTTCGACTAATTCAACGTCTAATTTCTGAATCAAATCTCTTGGAGCTTCGTATACTTTATTTGCTCTTCCTAAATAGCAAGGATCATGAAAAGTAATGCGTTTTCCTTTAAACTGTCCACCTTCAACAGTCAATCTTCCATCATCTATTAATGACTTTAAAAACTCTGTATGATGAATTACTTCATATTGACCTCCTAATTCAGGATACTCGTTTTTTAAAGTATTAAAACAATGCGGACAAGCCGTTACGATTTTTTTAGCTTCATACGCATTCAAAACCTCGATATTCATCATGGCTTGCATTTGAAACAAAAACTCATTTCCGGCACGTTTTGCAGGATCTCCAGTACAACTCTCTTCAGTACCTAACACTGCAAATGAAACATTGGTACGATTTAAAATTCGCACAAATGCTTTTGTAATTTTCTTTGCTCTATCATCAAAACTCCCTGCACAACCAACCCAAAATAAAACTTCCGGTTGTGTTCCTTGGGCTAGCATTTCAGCCATTGTTGGCACTACTAAATTTTCTGACATCTTCTTTTGTTGTTAAATCGGTTAATTGTTAATTTGATTAATCGCTCTCTTGCAATAACCCTTTCGCTAACATTAACACAGAAATTTATTTTATTAATCCATTAAACGGTTAAACAAATAACCAATTAAACGGTTTTAGTTTTCGTTTTTCCAGTTCAATCTATCTTGTTGATTGTATTGCCAAGGCGCTCCATTATTCTCAATATTTGTCATCATAGCATTCAATGACATTGGAGCAGCACTTTGTTCCATAACCAAATAACGGCGCATATCCATAATAATAGACAACGGGCTGATATTTACAGGACATTCCTCAACACAAGCATTACATGAAGTACATGCCCACAATTCTTCTGGAGTAATATAATCGTTTAATAATGTTTTATTATCCGGAACAAAAACACCTTTGTTGGCATCAATATTTTTTCCTACTTCTTGTAAACGATCTCTTGTATCCATCATAATTTTACGAGGAGACAATTTTTTACCGGTTTGGTTCGCCGGACATGATGATGTACAACGGCCGCACTCTGTACAAGTGTAAGCATTTAATAATTGTACCCAGTTTAGATCCTGAACATCACTTGCTCCAAATTTACTTGGAACAGCATTTTCATCAACCGGAGCAGCTGCAAACGGATCAGCATTTGGATCCATCATTAACTTAACCTCTTTTGTAACTGATTCTAAATTATCAAACTGTCCTTCCTGATTTAAGTTTGCAAAATAAGTATTCGGGAAAGCTAAAAGAATATGTAAGTGTTTTGAGAAATATAAATAGTTCATGAAAACCAAAATACCAGCGATATGCAACCACCAAAAAACTTCAAACAATATGGCAACCAACTCATTTGACATTCCGTTAAACATTGGCGCAATAAACTGACTTATTGGAAAACTTCCTGCTCTGTGAAAATGAGAAAATCCTCCCGGAACATTTTGCAAATGCAAATCAGAAGCATCCATGAACAAAAACAGAAGCATCAAAACTGTTTCAAAATACAAAATGTAGTTTGCGTCACTTTTAGGAAATCCTTTTAAATCCGGATTAGCAAAACGTTTTAATCTTACCACATTCCTTCTAATCCAAAAAACTGTTACAGCAAAGATTACAAGTAGTGCTAATATTTCGAATGAAGCTATTAAAACATCATAAATTACACCCAAAAAAGGTGCAAAAACTCTATGTGTTCCAAATAAACCATCAATAATAATCTCGAGTAATTCGATATTAATAATTATAAAACCTACATATACAAAAATATGAAGTATTCCAGCTACAGGGCGTCTCACCATTTTTGATTGCCCAAGAGCAATCAATGCCATGTTTTTCCAACGTGCTTTAGAATTATCTTTTCGATTTACATCAACTCCTAAATTAATGTTTCGGATGATTTTTTTTACGCTCGATGCAAAAAAACCGAAACCTACAATTAGCAGTATAGCGAACAAAATATTATCTAAATAACTCATTCTAATTAATTTTTAGTAGTTGTAGTTGTATTAGCCTCTTCTGTTGTTGGTGCTACGTATGGTTTGTTTTTCTTTCCAAAAAGAGAAACATTTACATAACGTGTTGGGTAAAGACGAACGTCCTGCAATAATAACTCTAACTCTTTTGAAGTTTTAGACAAGTTGTTATACAAAGCCTCATCATTTAATAATTTACCAGCAGTACCTTTTCCTGAGTTTAGGTTACTCATAAGATTATCAACTTTAGCCAAAGTTTGGTTTAGGTTTTTAACTGTTTTTCCTAAGTCGGCTTTGTTTAAAGAATCTGATATCTTATTGAAGTTACTAGACATTTTATTGAAGTTAGTTACAACGCCATTAATTTGTCCCTTATTAGTATCTAAAATAGAATTAAGACTTCCGGAAGCTTTATGAAATTGCTCCATTGTCTGGCTCAATTCTGCCAATGATTTTTTTAAGTTTTCCTGACCCTGTTTGTCCAAAACATTGTTTAATCCTGAAACCAATGTATTAATATTGGCTAGCATTAAATCTAATTTTTGCTGAATAGGCTCAATCTTACCTCCTAAAGACTCTGTTAATCCCAACTCAACAGCAGGTACTAAAGTTTGTCCATCAACAGCTGGATCTTTATCAGCAAGATTAGGAACAATCTTGATTTGTTTCCCTCCAATCAAACTTGGAGAATACAAAGATGCCTTACTTGTTTTTGAAATTGGAAAATCTGTTTTTAATTGAAGTTCAACTAATAATTTCCCCGTTACTTCATTGATTGTGATTTTATTTACTTTACCAATAGTTAATCCGTTTATGGTAACGGGCGCTGACGATGACAGATCTTCAACATTATCGTATTCTACATATAATGTTTTGTAATTTGTAAAAAGGTCTCTGCCTTTTAAAAAACTATAGCCCCAAATAAATAATAAAATTGACGCGATGACTAAGATAGCCGTTTTAATTTCTCTTGTTAGTTTCAAAATTCTAAGTGTTTGTACAAAAATAATATAAATATTCGAACTTAAGACTATTATTTAATTGCGTCTTGAATACTGATTTTCTCTCCATCTTTATTTGCAATTAAAAAAGCTGCGCCATATCCTTTGTCTTTAGCTTCTTGCAAATATTTTTTGGCAGCTTCATAATCTGAAGTTTCCTGATAGAAATATTTGTAAATATTATTTTCATACAGTATCGTTACATTTTTCAGTCCCTTAAAATTTTTAGGTTCCAATGGTGTCTTTTTGATACTGGCGATAAGTTGCACTTTAAAGAAGGTTCCTTTTTGAACGTTTTTCACTGCAGTCGTTTCAACCGCTTTAGGTTTTGTAGGAGTAGTGTCTCTTGCAGGTCTGGCTTCTATAATTTCAGGAGCGCCTGAACCAAAGTATTCTCTTTTATAACTTAAAATGGCTTCGGCAATAGCTTTTGCAATATCATTCTGACCTTCTTCTGAATTTAAAACATTTCCTTCTTCCGGATTCGAAACAAACCCTGTTTCTACTAATACTCTAGGCATATAGGCTTTATGCAATACCATAAATGGTGCTTGTTTAACTCCGCCTTGTCTTATTTTTTTACCAAGTTTCTCAAAATTGTCCTCTATTTTACTTGCCAGTGAAATACTATTATCTAAATATTCTTCCTGCATTAAAGTTATCCCGATCATAGATTCCGGCGAATTTGGATCGAAACCTTCATATTTACGTTTATAATCTTTTTCTAAAGTAATTACCGAGTTCTCTTTTTTCGCTGCTTCAAGATTCGAGGCTGTTTTACTCAAACCCATTACATAAGTTTCGGTTCCGTCTGCTGCCGTATTTTTATTTGCATTACAGTGTATAGACACAAAAATATTAGAGTTTGCACGGTTTGCAATGTTGGCTCTTTCTACCAAATCAATAAAAACATCTGTTTTACGAGTATAAATAACATTAACATTTGGGTTAAGTTCTAATATTTTTCCAACTTTTAGAACAATAGCCAAAGCAATATTTTTTTCAATTCGTCCGCTATAAACTGCTCCAAAGTCGTGATCACCATGTCCAGCATCAAGAGTTACCTTAAAAACATTTGCCTGACTGTAAGCACAAAATGATATTATCGTTAGAAAAAAAGTAAATATTACCTTAATTTTGTTAAATCTATTCATAAATCTAAAAGTTAATTTTAATAAAACGCAACTGCTATAATTTTTACAATTGATTATTTTTGCCAAAAAATTATATGTAAGTTTGACATGTCAAAAAACAAGCCATAATTTTACAAAAATAGCATTTAAACCTTTGCATACAAACTTATTTAATATCGTTTTATTATCATTTTTCCTAACATTAGGAAGTGGTAAATTATATTCGCAAGAGATAAAAAACAAAAAAAAGCCATTAACAACTGTAAAACAAACAGATAAGCCAGTAACTAATGTTACAGATAAATCTACAACTACTGTTACAGATACTATAAAACTGGATACTGTTAGACCTAAAAAGACTTTTCTTGACGGTAAAGTAAAGTACAGAGCTAAAGATTACGCCAAAATTGATCAGAAGAAGAAACTGATTACTTTATATAATGAAGCCGAATTATACTATAAGGATGTCGAATTAAAATCTGGTATCATTGTTTTAAATTATGAAAAAGATGAAGTTTATGCCGGAAGAATAAAAGATTCTGCCGGGGTTTTATCACAATATCCAAACTTTAAACAAGGAGCAAGCGAAGTTCAGCCTGATTCTATCCGTTTTAATTTTAAAACCAAAAAAGCTTTAATTTTCAATTCAAGAACCGAACAAGGTGAATTTAAAATAAAAGCTGCTGTTACTAAAAAAGAAAACGACTCTGTTTACTTCTTAAAAGGTGCCCGTTTTACAACAGCAAAAGATATTGACAATCCCGAATATTATTTTCAAACTAATAAGGTAAAATTTATACCTGGTAAAAAAGTAATCACAGGTTTAACTAATATGGTTATTGCTGATGTACCAACTCCCCTTGCATTACCTTTTGCTTATTTTCCAATGAGCCAGGAAAAAAGTGTTTCGGGTATCATTATTCCAAGTTACAATGACTCAAACACAAGAGGATTTTCACTTCAGAATATGGGGTACTATTTTGCGTTAAGCGAAAATTATGATTTAACCGTTTTAGCCGATTATTATACTAATGGTAGTTACGCCATGCGATTTGAATCGGCGTATGCCAAAAGATATAAGTACAGAGGAAATGTTAACATTCGTTTCGAAAATTTAATTAACAGTGAGCGTGGTTATCCGGATTATAGTAAACAGAATATTTACAACATTCAGTGGTCGCATTCAAGAGATACTAAATCAAGCCCTAACTCTAGCTTTTCTGCATCGGTGAATATGGGTAGTAGTAAATACTTTAAGCAATCTATCAATCAGGCTAATATTGGTTCGAATCTGAACAATACTTTAAGTTCTTCTATATCCTATAGCAAAACTTTCAATACTATTCCGCAAGCTCGTTTTTCATTATCAGCAACGCATCAACAAAACACGCAAACTGAAGTTATTACAATGACTTTACCAACTTTACAGGCAAGTGTTGATCGTGTTTATCCTTTTGTTGGGAAAAACGGCGTAAAGAAAGGACTTATAAAAAACATTAACTTACAATACAACTTAAGCGGTAAAAACAATATTACAACTACTGATTCCTTGTTTTTTAAACCTCAAATGTTTAGAGATGCTCAAATTGGGATGCAGCATACTATTCCGTTAAGTACAAACTTTAAATTGTTCAAATATTTTAGTGCACAAGCAGCTACTAATTATCAGGAAACATGGGTTACTAAAACCATTAACAAAAATTATGATACTGATCAGGGCAAAGTTGTAGATAAAGTTGTGAACGGATTTGACTCTTTTAGAACATACAATTTCACCTCAAGTTTAGGTACAACTATCTATGGAACTTTTAATTTTGGAAGTGACAAAAGAATCCAATCGATTCGCCACGTAATGCGTCCTACAATTAGCTACTCTTACACACCAAGTTTCGAAAAATACTACGACACTTATGCTGTAGATGCTTCAGGAAGACTTACAGACCAATACACACGATTTGCAGGAGGTGTTTATGGTGCTCCCGGGAAAGAAAACTCAAACATTGTCGCTTTTGCTTTAAGCAACACTTTTGAGGCCAAAGTAAGAGACAGGGACAGCACAAAGACTGAACCTAAAAAAGTAATGTTATTAAACAACTTAAACCTTAGCACAAATTATAATTTTAATGCAAATGGTAAAGATATTTTAGCTTGGCAACCCTTACTTATTAGTGGTGGAACACAGCTTTTCCAAAACAAGATGAATGTTAATTTTGGAGCCACATTAGATCCTTATGCTTTAAACAGCAATAACGACAGGATCGACATGTATAATATCGACAATGGAGGAAGTTTATTTAGAATGACAAATGCCAATCTAACCTTAAATTACTCGTTCTCAAACAAAGGTACCGACAAAGACGAAAAAAACACGCAAAGTCAGCGTAATGGTGGTCGAAATGATGACTTGTTTGGTACCAATACTGATTTAACAGACAGTAGAAATAGCCAATTTGCAAATGAAAAAGATGATGATAAAGATGTAATTAGCGAGTTTTTTAAATCGAAAATTCCATGGGACATGACTCTTGCCTATTCCTTAACGTATACAAATATTAAAAGAGAAAATAAAATCTCCGGAAACTCTGTTATGGTGTCCGTCAACATGGATATTACTCCAAAATGGAAAGGTGGAGTTTCTACCGGTTACGATTTTGTACAAAAGGGAGTTACCTTTACTCAATTCCGTTTTGAAAGAGATTTATTGAGCTGGAGAATGGCCTTTAACTGGTCTCCGTTAGGGACAAACTCAAACTGGAACTTCTTCATTGGAATTAAATCCGGAATGCTTAGTGATATTAAATGGAATAAACGAAGTACCTCAAATCGATAATTCCTTAAATCAATAAATTTATTATGAAAAAAATCATCTTTACTGAAAAAGCTCCAGCACCAATTGGACCTTACAATCAAGCCGTATTATCAGGAAATACACTTTATGCTTCTGGCCAAATTGCTATAAATCCGGCTTCTGGAGAACTTGTTACTGAGAACATCAATGATGAAACCAAACAAGTAATGGAAAACATTACAGCTATTTTAGAAGCGGCAGGTATGACTTTTGAAAACGTAGTAAAAGCAACTATATTCATTATGGATATGAATAATTTTGCTGCTATAAATGCTGTTTACGGATCTTATTTTAATGAAAAAACGGCTCCTGCACGTGAAACTGTTCAGGTAGCATGTTTGCCAAAAAATGTAAATGTAGAAATATCTATAATCGCTGTACAATAGCATTTAAAAATAATTGTGCCGTTGCTTCATTTGTTGCCAGCGGCACATTATGAACATCGCACATCCTGACAAGCATCTTAATATCGACTTCATGAGCATTGGTCACTAATGGATCTGTAAACATAAAAACGACATTAATCTTTCCCTCTGCTACTTTAGAAGCAATTTGAGCATCCCCACCCATTGAACACGGAAGCATCTTTTTTATTTTAAACCCCGATTTCTCAGCATTTTTCCCTAATATTCCTGTTGCAATAAGTTTTACTTTATCATGTCGCAGTGTAATTCCGTTTTTAATTAAAAACTGAATCATATCTGCTTTTTTATTATCATGAGCAATTATTGCAATTAAAGTTTGTTTTTTCATGATTTAACAATAATTATACTAATCAAATTTACTTTAAAAAAGCAAAACAGATTAAACATAAGATAATGAATATCAAATATTTAGAAAAACAGTAAAAAAGACTACAAAATAAGTCATTATTACTATTTTACAGGCAATAAAAAAACCGTTTCGGTAATGGAAACGGTTTCTTATATAATCGAAATGAATTAAAATCCTAAAGCTCTAATGCAACAGCATTTAATAACAATTGAGCAGAAGCTTCATTTGTTGCTAAAGGCACATTATGTACATCACACACGCGAATAAGCATATTAATGTCGACTTCATGAGCGTGGCTTGCCAACGGATCTTTGAAAAAGAAAACCATTTGCGTTTTACCTTCGGCTACACGCGCAGCAATTTGTGCATCACCTCCCATTGGTCCTGAAAGCATTCTTTTTACCTTAAAACCGGCATTTACAGCCTTGCTTCCGGTAGTTCCTGTAGCTATCAGCTTAATATTTTCTTTAAGGAGAAGTGTCTTATTTTTATTTAAAAACTGAACCATATCTGCCTTCTTACCGTCGTGAGCTATAATAGCAATTTCAATCATTTAATTTTATTTATTGATTAGCAACATGATAAGCAATTAATCCGTCAATAGGTCTTCTTAAAACATTCCCTAATTGAAGTTCATATTTATTAAATGTTTCTTGTAATTCGTCTTTTAAATAAAAAGCAATTGAACCAACAAAATGAACCGGAACTTCTTTACAATTATCAAATTGTTTGATGTAATTCTTAACAAAAGATTTCATCCCTTTGAAGATAATTTTTCTACAAAATTCAGTGTCTTTATGTTTGATCAGGAACTTTGCAAAAGTCGCCAAATACGCATTTGGATTTGGTTCTTTGTATAATTTATTTTTAATAAAATCAGGATCCAGGTTGTATTCTTTTTCAAATTCAACTGCTAATTCCTTAGGCATTTTATTAAAATAATATTTTCTGATTAATTCTTTTCCAAAAACATTACCACTACAATCATCCATGGCAATATACCCTAAAGATTGTACTTTTTGATGCAAAACTTTTCCATCAAAATAACTGCAGTTAGATCCCGTTCCTAATATACTCACAATTGCCTCTTCTCCTTTTGGAGTAGTTGCATAAACAGCAGCGTAAGTATCCTCATGAACTTCTACAATTGCATTAGAAAAATACGCCTGAAAGATTTGTGATAAAGATTGTTTCATTCTGTCTGTTCCACAACCTGCTCCGTAAAAGAACAAATGTGAAGCATTTTTTTTGTTTTGTAAAATATCAAAACGATCATTTAATCTTTCTATAATTTCAGGACCATCAAGAATTTCAGGATTTAATCCTAGAGTTTGCGTGGTAAATAATACTTTTCCATTATCATCAATTGCAATCCAATCGGCTTTAGTAGACCCACTATCAACTATTAATTTCATTTTATTCAGTTTTTGGATTAGTTGCTTTTTAATTAATTTAAAAGTGTATTTTACACATTAATTAAAGAAGTAACAAAATAAGAAAATCCCGTTACTATAAAATAACGGGATCTTGCAAAATTATATATTATTATTTTAAACCTGCAATATGCACAGACAAATCAATTAATTTACTAGAGTATCCGTACTCATTATCGTACCAAGATACCAATTTGAAGAAAGTTGAATTTAAACCAATTCCTGCACCAGCATCAATGATTGAAGTTCTTTTATCAGAAATAAAATCCTGAGAAACAACTGCATCTTCAGTATATCCTAAGATACCTTTCATTGTAGTTTCAGAAGCATTTTTCAAAACAGCCATAATTTCTTCATAAGAAGTCTCTTTAGCTACCTTTACAGTTAAATCTACTACAGAAACGTCAGCAGTAGGAACACGGAAAGACATTCCAGTTAATTTTCCATTCAAAGCAGGAATTACTTTTCCAACAGCTTTAGCAGCTCCAGTTGAAGAAGGAATGATGTTGATGCTAGCAGCACGTCCACCTCTCCAGTCTTTTCTAGAAGGACCATCAGCAGTCATTTGAGTTGAAGTTGTTGCGTGAACAGTAGTCATTAAACCTTCAACAATTTCGAAATTATCGTGAATAACTTTAGCTAAAGGAGCTAAACAGTTAGTAGTACAAGAAGCGTTAGAAACTACTAAATCAGTAGCTTTTGCTGTTTCATGGTTTACTCCCATTACAAACATTGGAGCATCTGCAGACGGAGCAGAAATAATTACTTTTTTAGCACCACCTTTAATGTGCTCATTTGCAGTTTCGATAGTTGTAAAAATACCAGTACATTCAGCAACTACATCAACATCTACTTCATTCCATTTCAAATCAGCAGGGTTTCTTTCTGCAGTGATACGGATGTTTCTTCCGTTTACATAAAGTTTTCCTTCTTTTACTTCTACAGTTCCGTTAAAACGACCGTGAACTGAATCATATTTTAATAAGTAAGCTAAGTGATCTACATCTAGCAAATCATTGATTGCTACCACTTCTACATTATCTCTATTGAAAGTTTCTCTAAAAACGATTCTTCCAATACGTCCAAATCCGTTTATTCCTAATTTTACTTTTGACATTTTACTTAATTTTTGCTTTTGTTTTTATTACACTAATTTAAAGTCTAATTTCCTCACAATAAACTTCATTCCTTTTTTAAACTTTTATATGTATGTTATGTCGACATAATGTCTGACACTCTCAACAATTCTCTATCAATTTCAGATTTACCTTTAATTGCTTGCTCTAATGGAGTCAAAGCCACTTTATCTTCACGCAAACCAACCATATAATTTGATTTACCTTCAATTAAAGATTCTACAGCTTTTACACCTAAACGGCTTGCCAAAACACGGTCAAAACAAGATGGAGATCCACCACGCTGCATGTGTCCTAAAACAGAAACTCTTACGTCGTATTCAGGCAAGTTAGCTTCAACGTAATCTTTTAATTCGAATACGTTTTTACCAATTTTATCCCCTTCGGCGATAACAACTATACTTGATGATTTTCCTGAAGCTTTACTTTTTTGAAGAGAGTCCAGCAATCTGTCTAAACCTAAATCTTCTTCAGGGATAAGAATTTCTTCGGCACCAGCACCAATTCCGGCATTTAAAGCAATATGACCGGCATCTCTACCCATAACCTCTACAAAAAACAGACGGTTATGAGAACTTGCAGTGTCTCTAATTTTATCGATACAATCTACAACAGTATTTAAGGCAGTATCATATCCTAATGTATGAGTTGTACCAAAAATATCATTATCAATTGTACCCGGGATTCCCATTATCGGGAAATCATATTCCGCATTAAAAATTAAACCTCCGGTAAAACTTCCGTCTCCTCCAATGACAACAAGAGCATCAATTCCTGCTTTCAAAAGATTCTCATGAGCTTTCTTTCTACCTTCCGGGGTTCTAAACTCAACAGAACGAGCCGATTTTAAGATCGTTCCACCTTTGTTTACTATATTATTTACGCTTCGAGGGCCCATTTCTTTGAAATCACCTTCGATCATTCCTTGATACCCTCTATAAATTCCTATGCATTCTATATTATGATAAGCACATGTTCGAACAACTGATCGTATTGCGGCATTCATTCCTGGTGAGTCTCCTCCTGAAGTTAGAACACCAACTTTTTTTATTGTTTTTGGCATTATTTAAGTATTAAAGTGTAAAATTAGCAAACATTCACCACTTTATAGGTGGTAATTGTCATAAATTAATAAAATATGTTAAATTCAAACGTTTTCGTTAATAAGTTTTTCGATAACAAAAATTTCATTTAAAATAATAAAAGGCTCTTATTTTAATTAAATGTTTAAAATTAACAATACATTAATGAAGTGTTATAAAAATCAGAGTTTTTACAAATTCTAAATTTCCTTTTGGACCTCTAAATTTAGCATAAAAAAACCATTCGCAACAACGAATGGTTTTTTATAAACATATATTTAACAAAATGATTTAAAAGTCATTATCAGGAATTAAACCTTCGTTATTGTTTTGTGGAGGTGGTTTCTTCTCTTCTTCTTTTTTCTCTGTTTTCTTTTTGTTTTTCTCAGCATCCTTTTTATTAGAGAAATTCACAAAATCTGGATTTAAATTAGAATCCTGTAAATCATTATTAGAGTTTTTTATAGCTTTTTCAAGTTTATGGTCCTTGAATATTTTATTTACCAATTCGCTAAAGGTGTCAAAATCTACTTCATACGAAATACCAACACCTTGTGTATAACCAATTCCCTGCCCTACATAATTGATATCATTCTCTTTGTTAAACAAACGCAGGTTCATAGACCCATCTTCATTTACTCTATATAAAATTTCGATATCACCCACAATTGCAGATTCGTTTACACCTCCTACCGGAACTCCTAATTTACCATTGATGGTAATCCTTTCGTTTACCTGAGATGATATATTAGCCACAAACTGTCCATCTGCCTCCTGACCCAATCTTTTATCAGCAGAAATATAATTCAAATCGATATTAACTTTATCATTATCCGATTTTATAATACCTCCTAACAAACTAGAGGCCGTCTCTGTTAATGTTCCGGATAAATCGCCCTGACTAAATCCGTCTGTACTCATAAAAGAACCTGTGGATAATAAATACAGTGCCTGTGTCTGACGAATATCCTTATCGTCTAACTTATATTGTATCTCAGATTTAAGAACATTACTAACTGAAGGAAATTGAATATCAAAATTAGGATCCGGACTTGTTAAATCTCCTCTTAACCCAATAACAACTTCTACTGGCACTTTTTTATTGAAGGAAGAAGTATTATCTAATAACACAGCAGGATTTGCCGATGTTTTATAAACTGCTTCTAAATTCAGCTGTGCCTTCATCGGGTTTCCTTCCCAAATAATAGATCCTCCTTTTTTAACTGAGAATTTTTTATCGATTAAACCTCCATATTTAAAGTTATAAGTTCCTTCGTATGCCTGGAAATCTCCCCACATATTAAACTTACCCAGTGTATTGATCTTAAACAATAACGATCCATAACCTTTTCCTTTCATACCATGTCCGGAATTTCTATCGAGGATTACTTCCACTTCGGCATCTGGTGTAATATCAAAATCAAATTCTAATTCAAGTCCGTTATAATTTCTGGTTTTCTCGACAATACCATTTGCCAGATTGTATTTCTCTTGTGGTGTTACAAAATGAATCCAGCTACTTTCTCCAACACTCTGCGCATTATTAATAGGTATTTTAACTTCGGTACCTTTCTCAGATTTCGCAGCTACTTTAATAAATAGGCTGTTGGTTGGACCTTTTATACTTGCGGTACCATTTATAAATGCAGTTCCAAAATAAGCCGCATCTTCACTATCTTTTGTATCCAGCGCCACCAATCGTTTAGAAGTTATGGTAAGATCCAGTTTCCAGTCTCCAAAATTATGATGTTCAATACTTCCGTTTAACAATCCTTTGGTTCCGTATTTGGTATCTGTTAATTGATTGTTTCTAAACAGAAACTTTTCGTCGGTCAAATCAATAACCGTTCGATCACTCAACTCATAATCAGTATTTAGGTACGGAATTGTCATTCCGGCCTTTTCTACATACAAACGACCATTTATTTCAGGTTTTTTAAGATTACCTACAACAGCAGCATTTCCGGAAACGCTTCCTCTTATATTTGATAAAACGTCGCCGCCCACAGCCCCTAAAGTTGCCAGATTAAATCCTTCGAGTTTTAAACTCAGATCCAGAAGAGTTTCTTTATTTTCGATTGCAAAAGTTCCATTAGCTTTAAATGATTCTGTAAAACCATTTTGGATCGAGGAATTTACCGTAAACTTTTTAAAGCTTTCATCACCAGCAATATCAAAATTCAGCGTTCCTAAGTCTATTTTATTCAAATTGAGATGATCGATAACAATAGATGCCGTTGGCTGATAAACACTTTTATTCTGCTTATAATTTACCTGACCATTTAGGTTACCATTAAAAACAAACTTGGAATTAAATGGCGTAATCTTATTTATATCAACATCTTCAAAATTGAGGACAATATCTTTATAGTCCTTTCCTTTTATGAATCCGTTCAAATCAATCTTTTGATTCTCGTGTGAGAGAACAATATTATCTATTGTGAAATTTTTAAAAAACTGATCAAAAACAATTTGGTTATCTTTTTCTTCATCTTCATTTAAATACCATAAATAGTCTTTAAACTTCATCTCAGATTTCTTAATACCAACGATATTATTTTTGTTTTTATCTATCGTATGAAATAAATTCAGATTATAATAATCTTCGCCTTTATCTCCACCCTTAAACTCTGAACGAACAAAAAGCGTATCTTTTGCAGTAACATTAATCAAACTAAAATCACGTACCTTATAATAAGGAGTCTTAATACTGTCTAGTTCGATATAAGCATTATAAAGTGTATTTTTATTGTCAATATTAATTCGGATATTATCAAAGGTGTTTTTTGCCGCAGTAATCTTTTGAGATTTAAATTTAAACTTAAACTCCTCAAGATCTGAATCTATTTTACCACGCATTACAGTCGACGAATCAATATTGATTTCCGGATACAACATTTCGACAACCTTATCGTAGACATGGAAATTGAAATTCAAAAACTGGCCTTTCTTAACTTTATAAGGTTTATAGTTGGTATATAAACTTCCTACCGAATTCATAACCAATTTATCTAATTGTGCAAACTGAAATTTACCTACAATTTTCCCGTTTATAACGTCTGTAGAATTAATGGTAATGGTTCGCAATCGATCTGCATCAAAATTAGAACTGATTGTTACTTCATCAAAAGCATAGGTAGATTTTGGATTTTGATAAACAGCATCCTTAATATATACATTCCCCTGAAGATTCTCAATTGAGTTTCCGGTAAGTTCAACAACTGCGTCTCCTGTAAAACTAGAAATCGAATCGCTAACGAATTTCAATTTTCGTAAATCGGCATTTTCAACATTTATATGAAAATCATATTTACTTTCTCTTTTACTCAAATCGACCAAACCATCAAATGTCAAACTCAAATTTGGATCATTTATAGAAAGTTGCCCTTTATAATAAGGTAATTTAAAATTACCGTTTACAACAATATTATTATAGGTATATTTATTATAATCTAATTTTGCGATATCACCTTTTACAATCGTATTTAGATATTTCTCTGTAAAACCAACACCATCAACATCTAAATCCAGAGTTGTTCTTCCAATATCTTTACGATTCAATAAAGCTCCAATATTAAAATTATCCAAAATAATATTTCCTGAATAAGAGGCTCTATCAATAAAGTCCATATTATTCATGTGTATATTGGCCTGACCATTTCCTAAATCAGTTATCATCTTAAACTCGGTCTCTAAATCTGTTGTTGAGACTTTTGCTTTTCCAACAATATTAAACTTCCCGATACGCTGGAGCTCCTTTGGAAGTTTTTTTCCTAAAACACCTGGCAATAAAACAACCAGATTGTCATAACTGGAAATCAGTTTATCAAACTTTCCTTCCATAGAAAACTTTTGAGTTTTGCTTCCTAAAAGGTTTCTAAAATTAATCGTTCCCGCAATTATCGAACCATTGGTATCGCTAAGTTTAAGATGTCTTAAATTAAGATTATTCAGCGTTCCTCTTATCTTGGTTCTAACTTTAAAATGTTGATTTTTCCCTAGTCCGTCATAAAAATAACGAATATCATTTGAAGCAATCGAAGCCGAATCTAGTGCCACATTAAACTTTACTTTATCTGTAAAATCTAAGAAATCTTCGATTTTATAATTCAAAATTGCTTTACCATAAATCGATGATCTTTTGGTTTTTATAGCCAGATTTTCTACTTTGATTTGTTTTTTGGTATAACTGAATTTCCCGGCAAAATTTGAAACATACAAACCACGGTGATCCAAAAAAGAAAATCTGTGAATCATTGTATTAACATCCGGACCGTATAATTTAAAATCGCTGATATAAGCGTTCAGCTTTTTAAAATCAAGAAATTTTGGTGTCGTTTTATTTTCGTCAACCACAGAAAAAGCACCTTTGTCGATGTATGCATTTTTAGCAGTTAATAAAAAATGCTTGCTTGTTTTTGGAGATTTTGGACCTTTTTCAAATTCTTTAATAAAAATGTTAAGATTGTTTTCGTGCTCGTTCTTATAGGTTTTTAAATTAAAAATTAAACCTGTTAATCGGAGATCCCCAAAAATCAAATCCCCATCAAGCAGCCTTTTCAAGGCCAAAATATCAGTTGTAACAATATCTGAATAGATCATTGTTTTTTTGTGATGATCTAAGATTAGAACTTTTTTTAACTTAACACCACCAAAAATATTTATTGCGGTCCTTTCGACACTAATATTAACATTAAAATCTTTGTTCAGAGATTCTGTAATATAATTGGCAATTTTTGTCTGAACCACAGGCAAAGACAAGATGATAGCGAGTGCTAACAAAAGTAAGATTAACCCAATTAGGGTCCTGGATACTATTTTCTGTACTTTTTTGATAGCTGCTTTTATTTTAGTTTTCTTTTAAATTTGCTTTGAACAGACAAAGAACGACTGTTTTTGATAAAAATTCTTTAATTTTGGCTTCTCCTTACAGTCAAAGAAAATTAAAAATTTGATTTGTCAAATATAATTCAAAATTTGTGCCTTTATATGCAAAATTCAGAGGTTTTTATTCTTGCCATCGAAAGTTCATGCGATGATACTGCCGCCGCGGTTTTACATAACGATAAAGTACTGTCAAATGTTGTGGCCAATCAGCTAATTCACAATCAATATGGTGGTGTCGTTCCTGAATTAGCTTCAAGAGCACATCAACAAAATATTGTTCCTGTAATTGATGCGGCACTTCGTAAAGCAAATGTACAAAAAGAACAGTTAACTGCCATTGCGTTTACACAAGGTCCGGGTTTAATGGGATCTTTGTTAGTGGGAAGTTCTTTTAGCAAATCGTTATCATTAGCCCTAAAAATTCCGCTAATTGCGGTTAATCATATGCATGCCCATATTTTGGCTCATTTTATTGACGAAGAAGGTTTTGATAAACCTGAATTTCCGTTTTTAGCCTTAACAATTAGTGGTGGTCATACTCAAATTGTGAAAGTAAATGGCTTTTTTGATATGGAAATTATCGGAGAAACCACTGATGATGCAGTTGGAGAAGCTTTTGATAAAAGTGCCAAAATCCTTGGACTTCCTTATCCTGGCGGGCCATTAATTGATAAATATGCGAAATTAGGAAATCCAAAAGCTTTTGCTTTTACAAAACCTAAAGTTCCCGGATTAGATTTTAGTTTCTCAGGTTTAAAAACCGCAATTTTATATTTTATTCAGAAAGAAAAATTAAAAAACCCAAATTTCATCGAAGAAAACCTGAATGATATTTGCGCTTCTATTCAATATACAATTATCGAAATTTTGATGGATAAACTGAAATTAGCTGTAAAAGAAACCGGAATCAAGCAAATTGCTATTGGTGGCGGAGTTTCGGCAAACTCAGGAATCAGAACCCGACTCAAAGAAAGTGAAGCCAAATACGGCTGGAAAACTTTTGTTCCAAAATTCGAATACACAACAGATAACGCCGCAATGATTGGAATTGTAGGGTATCAAAAATATTTATCAAGTCGTTTCGAAACTTCAGCTGTAGTTTCGAAAGCGCGAATTCAATTTTAAATTATGCAATTATTTTACAATCCTGATATCGACGAAACAACTGAAACCTTCTTTTTTGATAAAGAAGAAAGCCGCCATATTATAAAGGTTTTACGAAAGAAAGATTCGGATATTCTACACGTTACAAATGGTTTGGGATTATTATTTGAAACTGAAATCACGCTGGCTTCAGATAACAAATGTATTGTTGAAGTACTTTCGATAAAAAAAACTCCTCAGCCTAAATTTCGTTTGCATCTTGCGGTTGCTCCAACCAAAATGAACGATCGTTTTGAGTGGTTTTTAGAAAAAGCTACCGAAATTGGAATTCAGGAAATTACGCCAATAATCTGTGATCGTTCTGAGCGAAAGGTGATTAACTTAGAACGTTTTGAAAAGATTATTCTCTCTGCAATGAAACAATCTAATGAAACTTATTTACCAAAATTAAATGAGGCGATTTCGTTTAAAGAGTTCATTAAACAAAAAAATGAAGGTTTACAATTAATAGCACATTGCGAAGAAACTGATAAAAAATCTTTGAAAGATGTTTTAAAGCCAAATGAAAACATAACACTTTTAATTGGTCCTGAAGGAGATTTTTCTGAAAAAGAAATTGCATTGGCTTTAGAAAATAATTTTCAACCCGTTACGTTAGGAAATACCCGTTTGCGAACTGAAACTGCTGCCGTTGTAGCCTGTCATAGTGTTGTCTTTTTTAATGAAACGCCTAATTAAAAGCTAATAAAAGGTCTAGTTTTGTCATCTCGAGGAACGAGAGATCACACTCGTAACTCTACAAAGATTGACGATATACTATCCGGAGTTCCTAGTGTAATCTCTCCTCTGTCGAGATGACAAAAAAAACGTCTGCTACAATGACAAAAAAAAAATTGGTATGAAAAAAATATTTCTTTTGTTTTTATTGGTTTCCGCCTCAGTATTTTCGCAGGAAATTGCTTTACTAAAATACAGCGGCGGCGGTGATTGGTACGCAAACCCAACATCTTTACCTAATTTGATTAAATTCTGTAATGCCAATATTAATACCCGAATAAAAACAAAACCGTCTACAGTTGAACCAAGTAATCCAGATTTACTTTCATATCCTTTTGTGCACATGACCGGACACGGAAATGTAGTTTTTAGCGATTCTGATATAAGTAATCTTAGAAATTACTTATATAGTGGCGGGTTTCTTCATATTGATGACAATTATGGAATGGATCAATATATTCGAAAAGAAATAAAAAAAATATTCCCAAATAATAATCTGGTAGAACTTCCGGCAAATCATCCAATTTTCCAGAAACCCTTTCCTTTTCCAAACGGATTACCAAAAATTCATGAACATGACGGAACGCGGGCGCAGGCTTTTGGAATTTTTGTAGAAAATAAACTTGTATTACTATATACTTATGAATGTGATTTAGGTGACGGATGGGAAGATGCTGAAGTTCATAATGATCCTCTGGCCGTTAGAGAAAAAGCCTTGAAAATGGGCGCTAACATTATCAATTATATTTTTACCAATTAAACTTTAGAAAGTGCAGCTTACTCACCAAGAAAATCAATTTGAACGAAAAACATTTCCGATAACATTAGTTTGTGATCATATTTATTTTCAACAGAATATTGGTTCTCTTTTTAGAATTAGTGAAGCTTTTGGGGTAGAGAATATCATCTTTTTAGGAAAAGACATTCCGCTGACACCTCGTAAAATAAACAAAACTTCAAGAAGCACACATCTTCATGTGCCTCATACAGTAATCGAAGAAACGAGCGAGCTTGTTGATTACTTACTTCAAAATAACTTTGAGATTATTGCTTTGGAAATTGCAAGCAATAGTAAACCGCTAAAAGAAGTTGTTATTCCTGACAATCAAAAAATTGCACTTTTAATAGGAAGTGAAATTGATGGAATTTCGGATGAACTTTTAAAAATTTCGAACCAAATTGTGCACATAAATATGTTCGGAAAAAACTCAAGTATGAATGTTGTACAAGCTGCAAGTATAGCATTGTACGAGATTACTGCTTTCTGAGTTTTTGTTAAAATATTACAAAACAATTAACTAAAAATCTGAACCGATTCTGGATAGTATTTAACAGGAATATTCAAAACCCTCGACTAAAGGCAAATAACATCGTTAAAGTGCGTTTAAAAACAATAAGTAAGAAAAAACATCTTAAAAATAACTTTAACTTTTTTGTAGGAACTAGATTATACAAGGGTTTGCAAAATTTCCTAAAAATAATTTAGTAAAAAAATTTTGGTACAATATCTTTTTGTTATAAAATTGTCACATAATTAACCAAATTTAATTTTTTATAACAAAAATCCAAATTATTATGAAAAAAGTTCTTATTACCGCATTCACAGCGTTAGTGCTGTTTTCTTGTCAAAATGACCAATCTGAAGCAGCTGGCTCAGAAGCAAGCGCTACAGCTCGACGTGGATGCGCCACACAAGAAGTATTAGAGGCACAATTAAAAGCTGATCCGATGTTAGCGATCAGAATGAATGAAATTGAAGCATTTACAGAAAAAAAGATGTTAACTAGTAGACTTGTAAATGGCAAAGTCGAAATTCCGGTTGTAGTAAATGTATTGTACAGAACTGCTACTGAAAACATTTCTGATGCTCAAATTCAATCTCAGATTGATGTCCTTAATAAAGATTTTAATGCATTAAATTCAGATTTCAACAGCGTACCTGCTCTTTTTTCTGGCGTTAAAGCGAATGTTGGAATTACATTTGTTTTAGACCAAATCATCAGAAAATCGACTACAAAAACTTCATGGGGAACAGCTGATGCCATGAAAAAAACATCAAAAGGTGGTTTGGCTCCAACTTCGCCAACTACAAAACTAAACCTATGGGCTTGTACTATTGGTGGTGGAATTTTAGGATATGCACAATTTCCTGGAGGTGCTTCTGCAACTGACGGAGTTGTAATCGATTCTAAATATTTTGGTTTATCTGGTGCTGGTGCTGCTCCTTACAATTTAGGAAGAACTGCTACACACGAAGTAGGTCACTGGATGAATTTACGTCACATCTGGGGAGATGCAACTTGCGGAAGCGATTTAGTATCTGATACTCCGACTCACAATGCTGAAAACTATGGTGTACCTGCTTACCCTCATTACAGTACTTGTGCAGGAACTCCTGTAGAAATGACAATGAATTACATGGATTATGTTGACGATAATGCAATGTACATGTTCTCAAACGGTCAAAAAAGCAGAATGGCTGCAATTTTCCTTTCAGGAGGACCAAGAGCTGCTTTTGGAATCTAAAAAAGAAAAGCAAAATAGCAAACTTAAAAGCGAGATGTATTCATCTCGCTTTTTTTTGTTTCCATGAAAATTTTAAAAGCTTTTTCCTATATTTATAATCTAAAATCGAAATATGATAACATCTAAAATTATTTCTAACGGAATCTTAAGAGCTCTTGCAACAATCTTAGTTATTGCCGCCATTTTGTATTTTTTATATGAGATACAAACCGTAATTGTTTACTTATGCATTTCTTTGATACTATGTTTGATAGCTAATCCGTTAGTTCAATTTTTAAAAAATAGATTAAAATTTGGCAATTCTCTCGCTGCAACTACTGCCCTGATTATTTTTATACTGGCAATGGTTGGTTTTATTTTATTATTTGTTCCGTTAATCATTTCTCAAGCCAACAATTTATCCTTATTAGATACAGATAATTTACAGAAGCAATTTATTGAAAGTGAAAGAAGTATAGAAACTTATTTCAATATCCAGCATGTAGATTTTAATAAAGTTTTAAAAAATCCAAAGGTGACTTCTCTGCTGGATTTTAGTTATTTTACCTCTTTTTTAAACTCTATCCTAGGTTTTATGGCCAATATGGGTATGGGATTGGTATCTGTTTTTTTTATTACTTTTTTCTTTATTAAAGATCAGGATGCTTTTAAAGTAAGTGCACGAAAAATTCTTCCTGATACCAACGAAGACAAAATTTTAAACTCGATTACTAAAATAAACCACTTTTTAACGCGCTATTTCATTGGCTTATTACTTCAATTAACGGTTGTGTTTATTCTCTATTTTATTGTTTTAATGATTTTTGGAAATAAAAACGCCTTCGTTATTGCTTTTTTATGTGCCATTCTAAACATCATTCCATATATAGGACCTATTATTGGAACCATATTAGCTGGACTCTTAACAATGATTAGTTTAATTGGCAGCGATTTCAGATCAGAAATTCTTCCTACTACTATATATGTAATCATTGGATTTTTACTGGTTCAGGCTATTGATAATAACATCAGTCAGCCAATAATTTCGTCAAAAAGTGTAAATTCGCACCCGTTAGAAATATTCTTGGTTACTTTAATCAGCGGAATTACTTTTGGGATTGTCGGAATGATTATCGCAATTCCTGTATTTACAATGGTGAAAGTAATTTTGAAAGAATTTTTTCCTGACAACAAAATTGTCTCCGTATTAACCGAAAGAATTTAAACATTGAACACTTCTATTTTAAGCCAGAATATTCAGGATTTTATAACTCAAAATAGTGGTGCATCGATTACAAAATTAGCACTTCAGAAAAATCCATTTCCTGAAGTAGACTGGATTTTAATTTTAAATCAAATTGAAGCCAAATCAAAAGCAAAAGACAAATTACCAACTTGGTTTGTTGCTGATACTATTATTTATCCGAGTAAAATTTCTGTTGAACAAACCTCTTCTGAAAAAACGGCTGCTTATAAAGCTTCTTTAATTTCGGGTAAAACTTTAATTGATCTTACCGGAGGTTTTGGTGTTGACGATTATTACTTTTCTAAAAAATTCAAAACTATTGCGCACTGCGAAATAAACGAAGATTTATCGGCAATTGTAAAACATAATTTTGAACAGCTTAAAGTTGAAAATTGTGTTTGTTATGCCGATGATTCAGCTAATATTTTAAAAGAATCAAACCAAAAATGGGATTGGATTTATATTGATCCTTCCCGCCGGAATGATGCAAAAGGCAAAGTCTTTATGCTGAAAGATTGCTTGCCAAATGTGCCGGAATCTTTAGATTTTTATTTCGAAAAAACAGATTCTATTTTAATAAAAACGGCTCCTTTACTGGATATTTCTGCTGGTTTATCAGAATTAAAATTCGTTAAAAACATCCATATTATTGCTCTTGAAAATGAAGTAAAAGAATTGCTTTTTGAAATTCACAATCATTATTCGGGCGAGATTACAATCAAGACTGCCAATATTTTAAAAGAGAAAACGGAAACTTTTGAATTTCTTTTGGGCAATTCTGTTTTTCCGTTTTATCATCTTCCTCAAAAATATCTTTACGAACCTAATTCAGCCATTATGAAATCTGGTGGTTTTGATCAAGTAAGTGCTATTTTCGAAATCAATAAATTGCATAAACATTCTCATTTATACACCTCAGATGCGTTAATTGATTTTCCGGGAAGAACTTTTGAAATTGAAAAAGTCATTCCGTACAGCAAAAATGAGATGAAAAATGAGCTCGCAAATCAGCAGGCAAACCTTACCACAAGAAACTTTCCGGACACGGTAGAAAACATTCGAAAAAAATGGAAAATAAAAAATGGCGGAAATTTGTATTGTTTTTTTACAACAGATAAAAATGATAACAAAATAGTTTTAATTTGCAGAAAAATAACTTAAAAATGAAACAACTAATTACACTAACTTTTTTTCTATTAACCCTTACTGCATTTGCCCAAAAACCATGTGAATACAGTACCAATGTAACCGACTCAATTGGTACTTATAAAATAACTAACGAATACTTAATTAGCGAGAAAAACTTTGCAGGTAAAATTAGTTATGTTTTCTTTTCATTGGCTCAAACAGATGGTTTACCAACCTTAAACCTGCAATTGATTCAAAAAAGCAAAGACTTTATAAAAGCAAATTGCTTTGACAAAAACTCAAAAGTATTTTTACAATTAGAAAACGGTAAAATCGTGACTTTACTTCACATTGACCAGGAAAATTGCGGAACTCTGGTTCGCGATGACAAAGGTTTTGATAACCGTATTCAAACTGGAATTTTTATGTTTATGAAAGATAATTTTGAAGAACTAAAAAAGTCTCCAGTTTCTATTATGAGAATAAAATACTTAACAGATGTTGAAGATTATATTGTAAAAAGCGAATTAACATCTGAATTAAATGGAAAAGTTTTCCACCCCAATACTTATTTTATGGACAACATCAGATGTGTTGAATAATTAATTGCAATCCCACTTTTGATTGGAAACTTTATCATTTAAACCTGTTTTTAAATTATAATGCCACCACTCAGAATCAAATGAGTTAAAACCACTTTGTATCATTATACTTTTGAGATACTTTCTGTTTGCTCGTACTGATACAGGGAATTTTTTATAATTATGACTTGCCTGAATCCCGAAAAAATCAAAAGGAGTTCCCATTTCGATTTCTTCTCCTTTATCATTGACTAAAGTAATATCTACGGCTCCTCCTCTATTGTGGATGGAGCCTTTTTTTGGATCGGCTACATACTCAGGGTTTGAAACAATCTCCCACATTTTTTTCTGAATAGACAAAGGTCTATAACAGTCGAATAGTTTTATTTTACATCCTTGTTTCATAAATTCTTTATTGGCCGTAATTAACGCTTTTACCGTTTTATAACGCAACATACATTCGGCACAATCATAAACCTTGGCTTTCAAAAAATTATCTTCAGTTGCGTACTTCATGTCATAAATAAAATCCTGACTGTAATCTTTCAAATTTACAAAAGTGGTATCAGCAATTTCTTGTTTTATTTCAGTTGTGTGAACTTCGTTTTGTGCATTTACAGAAGCAACAGAGAGAAAAAATCCAAGAAATAATAATAATAATAATGACGCAGAATATGTACCTAGGTTGATTTTCATTGCAAAGTTTTATTGTGTGGAGTAAATATAAACAAAACCATTTTAAGGAATGTTATTGATTCTCTAAATCTCTCCTCTCATCATGATATTTTCTTGTATTCCTTTATTTTTCAACATCCTAAAATGGGAACGTACTGCGTAATATAAGGATAATAGGTATGCCCTACTCCCGGAAAAAGATGATGAGCAATATGATGAGTAAAACCTCCATATAAAAAATTAGCCAGTTTACGCTCTGTACTAAAATCCTTAGTCACAATCATTTGATGCATAGCCCCGGTGGCAGAAAGATTTCCGTCTTGATCCGTTGCGGGAAAATGTGCATCTTCATCCACATGAGTCGATACAAGGGCTACAACTCCTACCATGCTTTTACATAAGTACATAGCGATTTTTTATTAATCACCCGCTCCCAATTCAAAACAAGCATTCGGTTCTGGTCTAAATCAGTTAAGTCCCACCTCCGAATTTAAATCATAATTGATTTTCATTTAAATTACTTCATAGGGCCACAATGAATGAAAATCAAAAAAATTTCATTTATAACTATTTCGTAAATTAGGTGCTCATTTTAAATTGAAAGTGAGGATCAATATGCTAAAAAAATTATTTTATCTTGATAACTACTTTTCCTTTTGCCCGGCCGCTTTCTATATACGATATGGCTTCGTTTGTTTTTTCAAAAGGGAAAACCTTATCCAGAACCGGCTTAATTGTTCCTGACTCAATGAGTGTTGTAATTTTACTTAGCTGCTCACCATCAGCTTTCATAAATAAAAACGAATAATCAATATTATTACTTTTTGCTTTTTTTCGAATGCCTGAACTTATTAGAGAAAGAATTATTTTTACAAACCATGGCGCTTTAATTTCTTTAGCAAAATCTGGTGTTGGCGGTCCAGAAATAGAAATAAGTTTACCTCCGGGTTTTAATATACGTAATGATTTTTCGAGCGTTTTTTTATCCCGGCTATTTAGCACCACATCATAATTACTCAACAGATTTTCAAAATCACTATTCTTATAATCAATAATAAGATCGGCCCCAAGTTCATGAAGTAAATCAAAACTTTTGGCACTTGCGGTAGTGGCAACTCTAGCACCTAAATATTTAGCTAGCTGAATTGCAATAGTCCCTACTCCTCCTGAACCCGCCTGAATAAATACTTTTTGTTCTTTTTTGATTTTTCCAATTTCCACTAAAGCCTGCCATGCTGTTAAAGCCACTAGCGGAATAGATGCTGCTTCCTCCATAGAAAGATTCTTAGGTTTATGTGCAACATCTTTTTCATTTATAGCAATAAATTGGGCAAATGTTCCTATCCTATGATCTGCTGGTCTGGCATAAATTTCATCGCCAACTTTAAACTTTTTTACATTTTTCCCGATCTTTGTAATTACTCCTGCTACATCATGCCCCAGAACTAATGGAAGCTTATAAGGCAAAATGAGTTTAAATTCACCCGCCTTTATTTTGGAATCTAAAAGATTCACTCCTGCAGCATAAACTTCAACCAGAACATCATTGTCTTTTAATTCCGGTAATGGTATTTCAGTAAATTGCAAACTCCCTTTCTTACTGTATTTATTAATTATAAATGCTTTCATTATTACTATTTTAGAATTCCATTAATACTTTAAGCTTGCATATATCTTTTTAGGATTTACCAAATTGAAAGCCAGTTTTGGGAAAAACCTGCTAACGATATATAATAGTTTTGTGTCTCCTACCCGAATCGTAAATTGATCTTTTTTAACTCCGGAAATAAGTGCTTTTACCAGTTGTTCGGGAGTTATTTTCTTATCATTTCTTTTAGCAGTCATCTCTGTTGCTACAACCGGAGGAAGTAGCTCAAACACTTTTACGCCACTATTTAATATCTCAAGATTCTTTCTAAGTATTCGGGTATAAAAGCTCAAAGCAGTTTTCGTTGCTGCGTAAGTTGGTTCTTCTAAAGCCGGCACTAAACTTAAAATAGATGTTGTATTTATTATAGCACTTTCCTTCCTTGATTTCAGCATGTCTATAAAAAGGGTATTCAATCTAATAACGCCAAAATAATTCACGTTCATTTCATAGATCGCATTCCTTAAAATTTGCTCATTTGCAATTCCCAAATTAAGTGCCGGGCTTCCAACTCCAGCATTATTGTATAAAATATCGATTCCGCCCAAAGCAACAACCTTCTCAAAAAGCACTTTTGAATCTTCGGGATTTTCAACATCACTTTGAATAATAGTAACCAAGGGAAGTATTCTTTTTGCAGCATCTAATTTTGTTTGATTTCTACCTGTGATAATAACATTTGCCCCCTCGCCCAAAAACTGTTTTGCCGATTCTAAACCAATACCAGAAGCGCCTCCAGTAATTAATATTGTTTTACCTTTTATATTCATTATTTTTTTATTAAAATTTCTAGTTTTAATTTCTTTGACTATTTGGCAAAAGTGCCAATCTTCCAGATTTTTTTTTAGACTTTTTAGTCTATTTTATTCCCAAAAAAAATTAGATAGAATATTGTTCTAACTCATTTTTTAAGCTTTTAACAAGTCCCTGCATTGGCTTTGCAGTATCCATCACTCTACACATTACTATTCCACCTTCGACCGAAGCCACCAATTTAAAGGCAAAAACTGCAGGATCAAGAGTATTAGAAAACTCGCCATTATTAATTCCTTCCTGAAGTAAAGCAATCAATTCTTGTTGACCACTTTTAAACACTTTGGCAACTTTTTCCTTTATAAAAGGATAATTATCATCGGCTTCCACAGCTGTATTAAATATCGGGCATCCTCCAGAAATATAAGTTTCTATAGGATTTTTATAAAAATCTAAAAAGGCAAATATCTTATCTTTTATCGTTTTTCCGTTGTAAACTGCAGCTCTAATTTTATCAGAAACCATTTTAAGAGCCAACTCAACCACTTGTTCAGACAAATCTTCTTTATTTTCAAAATGGCCATAAAGACATCCTTTCGTAAGTTTTGTAGCTTCGAGAACATCATCAATATTTACTCCTGAAATACCTTTTTCATTATAAAGAGGTACCGCTGTTTCTAATATGAATTGTTTAGTTCTTTCAGCCTTTGTAAGCATCGTAAAATTAATTTAGAGTACAAATATACTAAAAAGTATATTTTAAAACATATAAAAAGAAAAATATTTTTACGTTTGCATTCTTCACATATTCAAAAGCAATAAAACTATCTATTAATTCTTCTATAGAACAACAAAAAATTCCAATATGAATAAGAAGCAAATACTCTTTAAAACTTTAAATAAAACATTTGTAAAAATGCAATTAATAGCCTTTCTCTCCGGATCGCGCTGTCCGCTAAATCTTTTGTGATAGAGGTTTCAGTATTTCGAGAAGTTTTGAGTATCACAAAAGGACATCGCTTCCATCCCTAACGCGCTTTAGAATAAAAAGAAACGATATAATTATAAAGAAATTCCAATTTTTGAATTCCAAATTCCAACACCAAAAAAACAGACATCACTAGAATACATTGCCAACGGTTTCAATCATTGAAGCATAATACATTATCATAACCCTGCTCCCTAGCATGCTTTGCGGTTAAACCCCCAAAAATTTATAAAACAAAAAACCCTGTTTCTATAGAAAC
>NZ_JAJMOX010000019.1 GCF_020991455.1 Flavobacterium sp. JAS | reverse complement strand
GGACGAAGCCAAAATTGGTTCTGCAGGATTGGTCATGGCTATTGTTGGCGGTGCATTAATGCCGGTTTTACAAGGAAGTATTTTGGATTGGGGCGGCCCGGGATTTTCAGATGTTCACCTTTTAGGATTCATTCCTGAGGTGAATTTTTCATTTATTTTACCTTTAATTTGTTTGGCTGTAGTGGCAAATTATGGCAGGGTGAGTCTAAGAAATAATTCCAATTAATCGTATATAAAAAATTCAATAAAAGGGTGTATTGCGGGTTTTTGCAAGGTTAAGATTTCAACTATTATATAGGGATAATTTCTATTGTTGTTAGATTGTTGGTTCCTTTTAAATCAAGGAATTGTTTAAATAGTTTTATCCCTGGCAGCCATAAAAGGAGGATTTAAGTTTGGTGCCTCCTTTATGGTCTGTGTTTTCTAAAGTGAAAAACAAACAAGACTCAGTTGTGTCATTATTGAGCTTTTTTTAAGGATTAAAGCCTTTGTTATTTGGCTTTAGACTTAGTTGAGTTAAAATAGTAATGTATATTATATATTATCTCATATATAGTCAATAACGAATTTAACCTTCAGTTTAAAGATTAAATTAATATGAAGAGAACCGCTTATTTTAAAAGAGTAAAAACAAGAGTCAACTTTTCTGTTGGAGTAAGAGTTGTACAGGTTTAATATCCGTTTTGAAGAATTGCTTTTAGATTGGAGTTTTTAGGTATATAAATGGTACTAATTCACTTCAATGAAACTTGAGCATTTTTTCTTGAAAACAGAAGTGTTAAAATTTTTTAAGAAATGGAAATAAAGTTTATTGGACCGCAAAGAAAAGCCTGAGAAATTAATACTGCTCAGGCTTCTGGTTAAAATTTGGGGCAAGGATATGGACAATTGAACGGCTTAATTTTTTGTTGGAAAAAAAGTACCCACTGCATTTATAATTGACTACAATAGTGAGATTCCTTTAAGGAGTTATATGTCGTCTCTTACCAGAATAAAGAAAAATGAATTAGGATCACCTTTTGCATCCATAACGCCCAATAAAGTGTCCTCATCAATTTTTTTAAATATATCATTAATGGGCAAATTGTCGTAAATCATGGTAGCTGAAATTTTATCTCTGTATTGTGTCATACGAAGATGTGCTTTATATTCGGTTGTTTCTATTTCTTCTCTAAAGTCACCAACTTTTCCTTGAACAGAAGGGTAATCTGCAGCTAACTTTGCTAGCTTGACAGGATCGGCAAAAAATGTATCCGTTCCATATGATGTATAGAAAACTAAGGGACTGACGTTTTGGGCGTCTTCAAAAATTTTTCCATACCATCCAGCTGCTTCTAAAGAGCCATCTTGTGGATGGTCTGTATTTAATGAGTATCCCTTCCAATGACCAATTAATAATTCTATTGTTGCAGGCTCAAGCTCGTCAAAAATTCGAAAGGCATTTTCAGTGGTTGTTTTTCCAGTTTGTAATACTTGATTTAATGTTTCCATGAAGTTAAAATTTGAATTATAAAGACAAATTTCTGATTATTTAGGATAACGATTGTGATACAAAAGTAGTCAATGATGAAACGTTTTAACGATTTATCTCTTTGATAAAGTTGCAAACCTAAACCCGGCAGACCTTGTTTTACTGAATTTCTGATTTTAAGAAACGCCATCTGCTAAGATATTGGCACCCCGCTTCTCAAACACATATTTGAAGATTT
This sequence comes from Flavobacterium sp. JAS, assembly GCF_020991455.1. Classification (GTDB taxonomy): domain Bacteria; phylum Bacteroidota; class Bacteroidia; order Flavobacteriales; family Flavobacteriaceae; genus Flavobacterium. The sequence continues at coordinate 55,896 of NZ_JAJMOX010000019.1, read as the reverse complement.
GATGCAGGCAGAAGAGTTTAAGGCTTTTCGTCTGCTTGAAGGCGCTGTACTGAGCCTTGTATTACGAGCGCAGAAAGTCTATGAAAATATTCAAACTCCTCATTACGCAAACCGCTATACTCTCATTGGGTTGCAAAATCGTTTAAATTTTCCATTTTGCAGGTTAACAAAAGGTAACCACATAAATTCTATCGGTTTTGTAGACTTTATGTTTTTTAGATTATATTTGCCACAAATAATAAATAATGTGAAAAAAAGTACCCGCAATTTAGTAAAGAAGTTCGCTGATTTAGCGCAACCCCCGTAGTAACATGTTATTAAGAACTTATTTTTTCAATATAATTTATTGGAACAAAAAAGGGAGGTATTGCGTACCTCCCCCGGATAAATTCAATGAAACAGGATCTAATTTAGCGTTGAGCCTGCTTCAAATGTTACTAATTTAACCTTAACAAATATATGTTATATTTTATCAAAGTGAAGTCAAATATCTTGATTTCGACTTACTGCCGCATTGCTTATGCGGTAATTTCTTATAGTTTTCCGACGTATTTGCGATTGATACTTGCTTTAGGTCTCACAGTACCTTCAGTTAGTTATTCACAAAACCAACCTGTGGTCAACTCCAGACTACATGGGAAAGTTATAGATTCAACAACCAAGGAGACATTGCCCAGTGCTACAGTGCAGATTAAAGGGGTAACCAACTCTACAATAGCGAATTCAAATGGAGAATTCGATTTAGTTACAGGACAAAGTTTTCCTTATACAATCGTTATCACCTATACCGGATATAAATCGAAGGAAGTAGTTGTAAAAGGAAGTCCTATGACGGTGGAATTAGAGCAATTAAAAAATGAATTGAATGATGTCGTTGTGGTGGGTTATGGAACACAGAGAAAAAAAGATTTGACGGGCTCTATATCAACTGTTACCGGAGCAGATCTGAATGTTTATCCTGTAACTGACGCTGTAGCTGGTCTTCAGGGTAAAACTGCAGGTGTAAGCGTAGTACAGAACTCTGGAGCACCGGGAGGTACAGTGAGTGTAAGGATTCGTGGAGGGAACTCATTGTTGGGAAGTAATGAACCACTTTATGTAATAGATGGTTTTGCCCTAGCCGGGAGCCCGAACGCATTAAACCCAAATGATATTCAGTCGATTGAAATACTTAAAGATGCATCGGCATCAGCAATTTATGGTTCCAGAGGGGCTAATGGAGTTGTTCTGATTACTACAAAAAAAGGAAAATCAGGAAAAACAGAAGTTAGCTTTGAAACCTATACCTCTGTTCAGAAACTAAGAAAAAAGCTAGAGTTGATGAACGCAAGAGAGTTTGCGCAGACAGCCAATGAACGTGCCTTTAATGATGGTATAGCACCGTACTTTACCCAAGCACAGATTAATGATTTCGGAGAAGGAACTGACTGGCAGGATGAACTTTTTAGAGATGCGCTAATGACAAATACTTCTGTTAGTATTACTGGAGGTAATGAAGTCACACAATACGCAATCTCCGGTAATAGTTTAAGTCAGGATGGAATATTAGTAGGGTCAGATCTGCGTCGTCAGTCTATTCGGGCAAATATGAATCAGAAAGTGAGCGATAAAGTTAGTGTAAACTACAATGCAGTTTTAACGAACTCAGACCAGTCTGCAGTAAATAGCGATAATGGTTCCAAAGGTAGCAGTATCATAAATGGATTATTGGGAGCTCCACCAACATTATCTCCTCTTAACGCCAAAGGGGAGTATACTAATTTGATGGCTTACCCATTTAGTCCTAATTCTTTAGTCAATCCATTGGCACTGGCTTTAGAAAGAAAGGATAAAATAAATACCAAGTACGTACTGGTTGGAACGGCAATTACTTATAAACCTATTAAAGGCCTATCTATTCGATCATCATTAGGTGTTGAAAGTAGTACATCAAGAGAAGATATCTATTCGCCTAGTATCATTTTTGTTACCCCTACTGGACAGGCCAATATTACAGAGGTTTCAAACTTAAATATTCTAAATGAAAACACAGCTACTTATTCGTATAAATTCAATGAACAGCATAATTTAACTGTCTTAGCAGGTTTTACTTATCAAACCAATAGAATTAAAAGTTTTAGTACAGGGAATGCCACAGGATTTTCAACTGATGCTTTGGGAACAGAGAATATACAATCAGCGAGTGTTCCCGGTACTCCTCAAAGTGGCTCAACAAGATGGGATTTGATTTCTTATTTAGCCAGGGCTAATTATATATTTAAAGATAAATATTTATTTACAGCTAGTATCAGGACAGATGGTTCATCAAGATTTGGAAAAGATAATAAATGGGGATATTTCCCTTCAGCTGCTTTTGCCTGGAGAGCTATAAATGAGAAATTTATAGATAATTTAAAGGTTTTTTCGGATCTTAAATTTCGTTTAACATGGGGACAAACAGGAAGTACTGCTGTTAGTCCCTACCAAACTATAAATACACTGAGTTCTTATCCTGTTATATTTAATGATCAATTATATACCGGTTTTGCACCAGGTGCCGGAAATTATGCGAATCCTGATCTTAAATGGGAAACTACTACGCAATCTAATATCGGTTTAGACTTCGGTTTTTTTAACAACAGATTAAGTTTTACGGCAGATTATTATCGAAAAGATACTAAAGATCTATTAGCCAATGCTCCGCTTCCAATTTCAGTAGGATATTCAAGCAGTGTCCGCAACATTGGTAAAATCAGAAATTATGGGGTCGAATTGGGGGTTAATGCTGTAGTATTTGATAACTCTTTTAAATGGGAAGTAAACGTGAATTTTTCTAAAAACAGTAATCAAGTCGTAGCACTTTCTGCTGGAAGAGATGTTTTTGGAGCGGAGTTACCTCAGCCGCTGGAAGTTGCCGTGAGTTTGGTAAGAGTGGGGCAACCAGTAGGTGTTTTTTATGGTTATTTAGAAGATGGACTTGATGCCAAAGGTGCAATTAAATATAAAGATATTGATGGGGTAAGTGGTATTACCGCGGCCGATAGGACTATTATTGGGAACCCAAATCCTGATTTTACCTACAATATAGGTTCAAGTATGAGCTATAAAAATTTTGATCTGAATTTTCAGTTGCAAGGTGTGCAAGGAGGAGATCTTTTTAACATGAATCTGGCCGCACAAGGGAATAGTTTCTGGTGGGGAGAGAATCAGCTCAAAGAAGTATATACAGACCATTGGTCGGCAAGCAATCCTAATCCTAATGCGAAATATCCTAAATTAAGTGCTACCAATATTTTTAAAGCTTCAGACAGATATATTGAAGACGCCTCATTTCTTCGTCTAAGGAATGTTCAAATCGGTTATACCCTTCCGGCATTTACTAATGGTAATAAATGGATTAAAAATGTACATGTATATCTAAGTTGCCAGAATGTATTTACAATAACTAAATATTCGGGTTATGATCCTGAAGTCAATACAAGAGGAGGGTCTAATTCTATTTCTTTGGGTATTGATCAATCTGGATACCCTAACACAAAAATGTACACTTTCGGTATTAATGCTAAATTTTAATGGGAATATTATGAACTCAAATATAAAAATACTTGCACTTTCTGTTTTATTAATGTTAGGTGCATCATGTGAAGAATCATTAGAAGAAACACCAACTGACAGGCTTGTCAGTTCTACATATTATAAAACCAGAGAAGAGGCCATATCGGCTGTAAATGCAATTTATAATCCCTTTAGAATTTATGGTGACAGGTATGGCGCGCAATTTACTTCTATAGAGGACTATGGTTCTGGCAGGGGATATTTAATTGCTTTTGCACAATATGCGGGACCAATGATCTCTACCACGGATGGTCAATATCAATCCTTTTATGTGGCGATTAGAAACGCAAATATTGTATTGAAAAATGTACCCAATATTCCAATGGATGCTACGGAAAGAAATGCGTTACTGGGAGAAGCCTCATTTTTACGTGCATTAGCGTACAGGAATCTGGTTAGAAGCTGGGGAGGCGTGCCGATACGTACCGAACCATTAGAGAATGTAAATGAAATTAGCGCTAAAAGAGCATCAGTAGAAGAAGTTTATAATTTGATCATAAAAGATCTGCAATTTGCTGAGAATAACTTGCCTGATAAGCAGCCGCTAGCCGGGAAGCCAAGCAAGTGGGCCGCTAAGACAATGCTGGCCGACATTTATCTCAATATTGAAAAATGGCCCGAAGCGAGAGATAAGGCTAATGAAGTAATTCTTTCAGGTGCTTATTCATTGGTTCAGGTTACAAGCTCTGCAGGATTTGAACAGATTTTTGGACCTACTTCAGTTACATCTACAGAAGACGTCTTTTCTATCAAGTTTTCCAGGTCTTCTTCAGGAAGTAATATTGCTTTGTTCTATGCGATGCCAGACAGTTCGTACTCTTCTTCGGGCTATGGTTCTGAGTACGCTTATCCAAATGCTCCATTGTTAAAGAACTGGGATAAAAACGACTTGAGATATGGTTTTAATCTGTATACTTCTTATCCTGACAGAAAAGGAGTAATCGTGCAGAATCAAGTTACTCAGCCTATTCGTTTCGGTAAATTTAAGGATCCCGGATTTGCGCCTTCACATGGTAACGACTACCCGATATATCGTTATTCAGATGCTCTGCTTATTTATGCTGAGGCTGCAAGTCAGGCTAATAATGGGCCTACAACACTGGCTATTGAGCGTTTAAATATGGTACATAGAAGGGGATATGGTTATATTCCTAATATGCCATCTCCGGTAGATTTTACTTCGTTAACTGCGCCTTCAGCGCAATCATTTAGGGAGTTGGTATTGAGAGAAAGAGCTTATGAGTTTATGTTGGAAGGTAAAAGATGGTTTGACCTTGTCAGAACAAAAACAGTGAAACAGGTAATCCTGGAAGCAAAGGGCATTGCCATACCCGATTACTTTTTGTTGTTTCCTATTCCGGTACAGGAAATTGATAATAATCCGGAGCTGAGTCCTAATGATCAGAATCCTGGTTATTAATTTTAATAGTAAATGCTAAAGTTATGAAGTTACTTAAGAACAGGTTTGTAGTCAGTATTATTTTTACATGTCTGACTACTGTGGCGGCACAAGCCCAGTTGCCTAAACCCGATAAAAAAAAATTAAACGTGTTATTTTTCCTTGTAGATGATTTAGGATGGCAAGATTTGGGATATGCAGGGAGTAAATTCTATGAAACACCAAATATTGATGCTTTGGCGAAAGATTCGAAAACCTTTAAGCGAGCCTATGCTGCATGCCCGGTATGCAGTCCTACCAGAGCGTCGATTATGACGGGAAAGTTTCCTGTAAGAACCGGCGTTACAGATTGGATTGGTGCGCCAATGTTAAAGGCTTGGGATCGCAATACGGAATTGCTTCCTGCAGCGTATACTGATCGACTGGCATTGGATGAAGTTACTATAGCAGAAGCATTAAAAAAAGGCAGCTACAATACGTTTTTCGCGGGGAAATGGCATCTTGGGCCTGAAGGGTTCTGGCCAGAAAATCAAGGTTTTGATATAAATCAAGGCGGGGTTGACAAAGGAAATCCAGGAAAAGGATATTTTGCACCTTATACAAACCCTCGTTTAACGGATGGACCAGCAGGAGAGTATTTACCTGAACGCTTATCTGATGAGACCTCGGCTTATATTAAAAGTCAGAAAGGGGCAGATCATCCTTTTTTTGTGTTCCATTCCTTTTATTTGGTACACACACCATTGTTAGCCAAAGAGGCTCTGATAGCAAAATATCAACGCAAAAAGGATAGCTTGCAATTAAAGGATGAATTTGAAATAATCGGCAAAGATGTATATGACAAAACTAAGGATAGGGAGGTAAGAGCGAACCATTCACAAGTTGTTTATGCGGCAATGGTTGAGGCTTTAGATCAAGCTGTTGGTAAGATTGTAAATACACTTAAAGAAACGGGTGTCTACGAGGAGACATTAATAATATTTACTTCTGATAATGGTGGTTTATCAACCTCAGAGGGCTCTCCAACTAGTAACTTGCCATTGAAAGCCGGAAAAGGATGGGCGTATGAAGGTGGCATTAGAGAGCCTTTGATTATTCGCTGGCCGGGAGTTACGAAACCTGGTTCAACAACTGATGACGTGGTGGTATCTACCGATTTTTATCCGACGATATTGCAGGCTGCCGGCTTACCTTTACAGCCTAAAGCGCATATTGATGGAAAAAGTCTTTTACCAGTGTTAAAAGGAGAGAAGGTTTCTAAACGGAAGTTGTTTTGGCATTACCCACATTATGGAAATCAGGGTGGAAGTCCGTATAGTGCAGTTATGGATGGCGATCTAAAACTTATAAAATTCTATGAGAATGGGGGATATTATGAATTGTATAATGTAAAAAAGGATGTTTCAGAGAGTAACAATATAATAAAAAGTAACGATGCCATTGCAACTAGGTTAAAAATTGATTTAGATGGTTTCCTTAAAGAAACTAATGCTAAATTACCAATAGAAAACCCCAATTACTCATTTGATAAAACAAAAAAATAAGTTTATTTGGCGCACTGGTAGTGATTTCCATCGCTTTATTTAGTAAAAAACGCGCTCATGTGATTGTATTTATGGTGGATGAAATAGGCCGGCATGATCCTTCTCTGTCATTGTCTTTTGCATATCATATTACCGAACTCAATAATCGCTACCATACGTAGAATATAGAGGCAAACTGGAAGACTGGTGGGCGTATAGTCGAAGCCTATAGGTTAAAAGAAAATCTGGGATCAGCAGCACATCACGGCAATGCTTTTCGTGGCAGAGCACAGACTGCGCTTGTTACAGCAGGTGATGTGAACATGGATTTGATTTTAAATGAAATAGCCCCGGCACACTCAGGTGATTGGCCGCAAGAGTACTTGACTGAGCTTAAGCAAAGCTAAGAGGTGTAAACCTCCTTTGATCTGAAGATCACCGAGTGTGATCTTCAGATCGAAAGCTTGCTAAATGATAAGGTGGAATAAATGAACCCAGGATTCAGAAGTAAGGCAAGAATATGCATGCAAGATCAAAAAAAACAAACAAAAAGGACCAGAAACAGGTGTTGACCTGGTCGTCTTTCTAACAGCCAAAGATTTCGCCAGCTGGCTGCGGCTATCTCCAAATAATAAGATATCAGACTCAAAAGCGCATTCTTTTTTTATGATATTTATTTACAAGTTATTAATACTAAGTGTTTTGATTTGTTTTTACGGGTTGACTAGATACTTTTCTAAGCAAGAAATTTTATGAAATAATATTTTTTCATAATTGTCATTTCGTTATTCTTTTAGCTTATCCGATATTTAAATAAATTCTTTCAAGAAATTAATGTAATGATGCATGTCAACTTTACGCTGGCTGCTTAAAACCACTATTCACCTCATGACTTACTTGATCACCTCATCCGGCCATAAAACCTTTTTACCATTACTTTTGTAAGCCGGCATTTGGGCGTTTGATTCTTTAAGCTGATTTGTTAATTTAACTGCAAGTTCTTTGACTTTCTCAGGATAGCGCTGTGATAGATCCACACGTTCGCCCAGATCGTTCTTTAAATTATAAAGTTCCAGTTTTTGATGCTTCATCAGGTAAATTAACTTCCAATCCCCTAATCGTATCGCACTTGCATAACTAAATGCGTTGGATTCATCGCTCGTCCATCGATTCGGGAAATGCCAAATCAGTGCCCGTGTGGAATCAATTTTTGAAGTTTCTTTTAAATTGAATAAAAAACTTTTACCATCTACGTGTTGAATTGTCGGAGCATTTTTGATATCTGCCAGTTCTAGTATAGTAGGAAAGAAATCGACAATATGCACAGGCTGGTTGGAAGTCACTCCGGCCTTAACTTTGCCAGGCCATTTAACTATCATCGGCTCCCTGATTCCGCCTTCATATAATGAGCCTTTACCTGCTCTTAAAGGAAGATTATGAGTGTATTTTTCGCCCCCGCGGGGTGGAACTAAACTTAAACCGCCATTATCCGACATAAAGATGATGACAGTATTTTCACTTACCTTCTTTTGCTCTAATGCATTGATCAAATCACCTAAACTTTTATCCATGCCCTCTATCAAACTGGCATAATTTGCCTCAGTGCTATCTATCCCTGACTCTAAGTATTTCCCTAAAAATCGCTTATCGCCTTGAATTGGTGTATGTACAGCATAATGTGCGAGATAAAGGAAAAATGGCTGCTTGTGTTTAATGGGCTCACTTATGGCTTTAATAGCTTCTATTGTGAGAGCTTCAGTAAGAAAGGTATCAGTTCCATAATATTCCCCAAGTCCGGGAACAGCATTGAAAGCCAGCTTCTGACCTACCACATTGCCGTAGTTTTCTTCACCATAATAGCTCTGAGGATGCCCAATAGAACTTCCTGCTATATTAACACTAAAACCTAAATTGCGTGGATTTGATCCGGAGGTACCGAGCGATCCCCAGTGCGCCTTACCTACATGGATGGTAAAATAACCTGCATCGTTAAGCAATTGAGCTAAAGGTGTGGCATACACAGTATTCGGCACGTTATTCTTCTCGCTTAAGCCATTAATATTCCAGTCAAGTGGTTCAAATAAATCATCCTTAAAATCTGTCGATCTGTCTTTTTCAGGCGCAGTCCAATTTGTTACCCTGTGCCGCGCTGCACTCATACCCGTTAGAAAGCTCACCCGTGTTGGGGTACAGACTGAATTCGAGTACGCGTTGGTAAATTTCACGCCTTGTGCTGCCAAGCGCTCCATATTGGGTGTATGATAACGTTTATTGAGTTCGGTTATTTGATCTGCGAAAGGCACAGAAGTATCCTGCCAGCCCATATCATCCACCATAAATACGATAATATTGGGCTTTTTTTGTGCAAAAAGCAAATTGACAAAAAACATCAAAAAGATTAAAGAGTTTAATTTTTTCATTATTTGGATTGATTTTTAGAATTCAGTGAAGGAAGCTCGTCGTTTGTCTCTTTAAAAAAAAATCCAATTCGATCTTTAATGCGCTTGCCTTAACCGTATTTACATATAAAATATTTTTTTTTTTGCGAAACATCATTTTTAACATTACAGAGTTTGTAATAACCCCCATTCTCATAAAACGTTATAAATTTTATCTCCGCCATCCATCATAGAGATGAATGGTGTGCCACCTTGTAGATTTAAGGTAGGTTACGATTGTCTGCCTTTAAATCTAACACCACAAATGTAATTTATATTTTTAAATTTATAAAGTCTATAGACTTTATAGAGAATAAGTTTTGATAAGGTTTAGTTATAACTAGTATTGCAACAAGAATATATATACGACTGGGTATAGCTGAAAGCATGAATTGTTTAAGGACAAGACTGCTGAAAGTAATAATTTATACTAACTGCAGCACCGATATCCCAGTTATATTTAGAAATTTACGATCCCTTTGAGGATTGCTCCGTGTCTTTATTCTAATGCATTTGCCCTTATTTAATTAGTTAAAAAAGGCCGGTGCTTTCCTAATATTGGTCTTTTACCTTAAGAGAAGTTGAATCCATAAATTATCTGCCTAATCGGGTACGTTTTTCTAAATCATCCAAGAAATAGTTTGATAAATACATTATAAGATGAACATTATTAAAAGACATCTTTTGTGCTTGTCTGTGTTTTCTTTTCAGATAAATGTTTTGTAAGTAGCTGTATTGCTGGATAGTATGCTGTTTTTTGTTCTAAGAAAAAATAGGATTTTGCTTGTTATTGTAAAAAAAAAAATATATATTTACCAACCAAACCAAACCAGACTATTTTTGGCTTTGATTTAATTATTTAAAAACAAAATTATGACAGCACTATATAATCCAATTAATTTAAATGATACCCATGTATAATCCTGTTAAATAAATAAGTAATTTAGTGTAGTTCAAATGGTTGTATTATATATTAATTCTTATTAAACCTAAAACATATGAAAAAAAAACTACTATTGATATTATTTATGATTGTTAACAATCTCTATTGTCAAACCGATACAATTTTTTATGACAGTACTAGTAGAGTGAAATTTGAAAACGACAACATTAATAAACTGATTGACCGTTATTTTATTCTTTTTAATACAGGACAGGATAATAGTTCCATTTCATCATTTGCCGGCATTGACATTGGAAAAACGGAAGTATCATTTACCCCTTCGTTTTTTGACCAGAAAAACAATATTTGGAATCTTAAATTTAAAGGGGGAATTACAGAAGGTGTATCATCAGTATTTAAGAATAATAAATTCAATACTAACATTAATATTGAAGCCCAGTACAACATTCGAATTAAGCCTTCAAAAATTGAGTACAGTTTTTATATGGATGATTTTAATGACTATGAAAAAAATTTAGCCAATCAGAGAATAACTAATCTAGAGAGTCTTTTAAAATATTTGCTCACTAATAAAACTGCAATTGATTTAATTGATAAATCAGTTTATGACAAAACAAAAGCTGGTATTGACGCTCTGATGGCTAAATCAAAAGATAAAATTATCAATAATGATACAGAAGGCTTAAATAAAAGTTTAATGGATGATACTAAAACATTTATTGATAGTTTAAAAGCGGTAGTCAGAATAAAGCCCTCTTTACTGAAAAGCTTATTATTAAAAGAAGCGGAGATAGGAAATGTTTATAGCGCAAAATATAAAGAAGAATTCAAAAAATTAAAATTATCGGCGACCCATCAAAAATGGATTTCAATATCGGCTAAAGTAAGGAATGATGCTTTCAAACTAGTTAATAGGGCAAATCCGTATGAAGAACAAATTACGGATAAAAACTATGTCAGTTATGGCGGCAGTATATTATTTAACAATTACAGATACAGTCAAAATGATAACTCCCAATTTTACAGTGTGGGAATAGCTTATGAAAACAAGAGTAACTTTTTACTATTGGATGATGTTGATGTAAATAATACAACTCAAATTGGTGCCAATGGAAATAGTGTTAGGGAAATCAATGAGAAGTACACTGCTTATGAAGGAGATTACGTTAAATACATTAATCAGATTGACCTAGTGGCGGACTACTATTATTTTTTTAATTCTAAAAGTATTTTTGGAGTTCATGCGTATGAAAAATCAAGTTTCAATAAAATTATGAAACCCAATTATGATGCCGGTGCCGGGATTGTCTTTTCCTTTAAAAATAAAGATAAGGAGAACATCATTAATGCCGAATTGTATTACACTTTTAAAGATATAGCAAGTAACAATACTGAAATCAATGCTTTTGAGAGTAATGAAGTAGGATTAAGATTTGTACTGCCTCTTAATTTTAATTTTAATCTATAACAATTATGAAAAAAACAAAATTTAAAAACATTGATCTAACTGTTACTAAGCAATACAGAGTGATTTGTACGGAAAAAGATTATAAAGGTGATTGGACCAATGATTATACAAAAGCTCTTGAGGAACTAACACAACACCAAAGAGATACAGAGCAGACCCATCAAGTGAAGGTTGAAGTAAGAGTGATTAAAACATCTAGTTATAATGCAGAGCAATTTCAATTATTACAATAGCAAGAAAATATAATCCTTCTGATTTAAAAATAATCAAGTCTTAAAAACCGTAATTAATTTGAATAATCAGGCTTTGGAGCGTCTTATTTATTAAGTAACCTCAATAATGAAGGATGGGAACTTGTAGTGACAAATCTGCAGGGAAATCCAATAGCAGCGATGATAAAAATATTGCCAAACTGGCCCTGGAAAAAAAAATTAAGTAGAATCAGGTCGTATTGGATTCTTAATTACATTTTCTATTATTCTTTTGAAACAAAATGACCGGAGTGACGTCTAATGATTTTGAGATGATTTAAATTTTTCTGCTTTTAACTGTAATATAAGACCCAAAAACTATGATGACCTTAATTGCTATATTCTTTCCTTCACTGTCCTTTCTTCTGAGAGGAAAACTTCTGACCGCCCTTTTGTGTCTTATACTACAGATTACGCTGATCGGATGGATTCCCGCAGCCATATGGGCGGTGCTGTCGCTTCAGAATGCCAGAGCAGACAGAAGAAATGCGAGACTTATTAAGGCAGTGAAAGTAAAATAAAATGAGTTGGCAAAAAATAAAATAGATTTTATAAACAGGTATTGTTTCTCTATATGCTTAGACTTGGAATTCTCTAAAGAACCATAAGTAAAACAAACAGCTTAAAATTTTATAATACTTTACAGTTTATTCATAATTGTCCCCTGTAATCAAAATGAAATCAGGAACATATTTTTCTGCCTGATTCCATTTTTGAGGTTTTCTGTAAAATTTTCATTTTCCGCATGGGAAAATAAAACAGGCCTGTTAGGAAGGATCGTAGTCGTAGTTTTTAACCAGCGTTAATATGATGGTCCATTTGACCTGCTTTTTCTCCATTATATAGATACATTCGGTTTCACCTCCGGTATAAAATAGGGAGGAGTATTTTAAAATGGCGTACTGTTTGTTCAAACTCAGAATAGGTTTGGATATAATATGGCCAGTTGCGCTTATTGATACGGTTCCGTCATGAATTTTCGCGAGCAGTTCCTCTTTTTCAATAATGGGAATATCAAATGATCCGAGGTTTTTTGTGCTCCAATAGTAAGGCTGATTATCTTTTTTATAAACAGACTTCAATGTGCTGATCTCTTGAGCATCTATTGGCCAGTTTTTAGTACTGGCAGGGGAAAAATCAATTCTTTTCTTATTTAAGGGAAGATTTTTATCTGAGTAAGCCTGCTCGCAAATGTTTAAGACATTTTCGTCTGAACCAGCTTCCTTAATAAGATAAGATGCATTGGCATACGGTATGTTTTTAAGATTTTTTTCCTTAGCAAAATCCTTCACTATCTGCTGTTCTGTTTTTGTTGTTGAGCATGAAGCTGCAAGCATCCCTGCTATTGCTATAATTAATTGTTTCATGGTTTTAAATTTCGCATTGCCTTCATTAACAGCAGTATCATTTTGAGATTTTTAATTATTTAAAACCTTCCTGGTCTGCAAGCCACAGACACCAGAATTATTGAGCATAATACATGTTTTATATTTTTCATTTTAATTGCAGTTAATTTTTTCATCAGTATTCTTTCCATTTTCATCGGTTTGCTCCTCTAAAACAATTTTTTTTAAAGTCATATGGAATGGAACTTGACTTGAATAAAGTTACCCTGGAATTGTTTAATATTAATGCGACAGTTCTTCGCGATGCTTCATTGTTAAAATAGCCCAGCTGCTACAAATCCCGAATAGTGGATCTAAACAAATCTCCTGAAGCCGTTCCTGCTGCAAAAGTATTATCACTTCCGATTGATGAGTAATTCTATTGCTTCCCATAAAGAGCTTATTGTAAACAAAAACAGGACAAAAAGTATACAGTATAATGATATCTTCGTACTTATAATCTTTGCTTTATAAAAAATGGATTCTTTATTGCCTTTTCTAAATTTTTCTAAATTCCAATTGTATAATGTATATAGCAGGTAGCCCATTGCCATATAAGAAGAGGATTTAAGTAATAAAAAAAATATATATTTCATTTTTCTGTATAATTATTCTAAATCAATAAGCTGTTTTTTTACCAGTTATTTCTTGATTATTTTCTTTAAACTTTAATAAAAGATTTAGGATGACTAAAGTATTCTGAAATTTTAGAATTTGATTTTAAATTTGATTAAAAACCTTTCAATTTTGCGTAAGCACTTATTTTATTAATACAATTGGTCTAAAAAAAATATCACACTGTATCACCTCAATAACAAGTAGTGCTACGCTGCGGTATATTGCAAAGAGTGATAGTATTAATGGCTGGAAAAATTGATCATATTTACATGTTCATTAGTGTGATTGTGAATCATGGTCTCGGCCCTGAAAGTATGGGTAGTGTTTTAGGGTTAGTAATATTAGATATTACATTTTATTATAAAAAAGATACCTTAATTTTAAGATACCTTTTTTTGTTACCTCATGTGAACCAGCTTAATTATCGTCACGAGAATTTATGGTTTATGGAATTGTTAGTGAAACTAAAGCAGTTAATAGATTAAACTTCATTTAGAATCGATCAGAAATTTATGCTTTTATTTCTTTAATATTAAAAAAGAAAGGGAGGGATCTTCCAAAAGACGTTCCATTTCAGCATGAACAATGTCCTGAATATCCTGTTTGATCTGCAGGTAATTTCGTTGGATCATGGCATTATCCAATTTACGTACAGCAGGGATTTCTTTGTAGTTTTCTTCCTCTTTTCGAATAGCCTCGTGATCGTTTACAATCTCTGAGTGAAAGGTTTTAAGTTCAATTTTACAGTCCGGATTATCGGCTACCATACCTACAAATTCACCGGAACTCAAAGCCGAAATTTTGGAAGGAGGTATAGCGGATTCCAGTTGTTTGGAGCGGCTGATGGATGTATCTCCGCTGTTGATGGATATACTTTCACGATCCTGCATTATTTTACCGAAACGCTCGGACAATTGTTTGGAAGTATCTCCGGTAACCTGACCGCTTATGATGTTTCCCGTGATGTTTATTATTACATCAGCCTGCTCGCGTCCATAGTCTTTTCTGAGCTGACTAAAGTCTTGTATGCCCAGACAGGTTGCTACTTTATTACTTCTGGCTGTGGCTATGAGGCTGTCCATGTTGTTGAGATAAATGGTTGGGAACTCATCAAAGATTAAACTGGATTTCATTTTCCCTTTTTTGTTAACGAGCTTTACGAGCCTGTTGACATACAAGGATAAAACGGCGCCATAAATTTGGATTTTCTGAGGGTTGTTTCCCATACAAACAATCTTTGGTTCTTCTGGATTATTGATGTCCAAAGTAAAGTCATTTCCCGATAAAACATAATACAGTGAAGGGGAAGAAAGTCTTGCCATTGCAATTTTGGCAGTTGCAATTTGCCCCTCTAATTGGTCAGTAGCTTCGTTTAGATAAGCATTTATAAATGGATTTATCAGTACTTCAATTTCCTTTTCGGTTCGAAGCAGTGTAAATAAAATATCATACTCCAACTGCATAAGTTCAATTACATGGGGAAGGGTACAGAATTCACCCTCTTTGTAACGCCTGAGATACCAGATGACGGCCGATAAAAAGTTGATAGGAGACTCTACAAAAAAGTCTCCCTGGCGTTTGATCCATTCTTTGTTAAGTCCCATTAGAATAGTCCTTGCTGATTCAGTAGCGTCGGTTATGTCAGTCATAGCATTAGGATCCAATGGATTGCATCTGTGTGTACGATTCAGGTCATCGAAGTTGATGATATAAAATTTAGGTTCAACATCATAGAGGTGTTTGTATTTTAGCCAGGCATTATAAGCTATAATGGTTAAATCAGCGAATTTAAAATCGTATACAAACATGCTGAACTTTTTTTGAATATGCTGGGTAATCACATGACGGATAACGAAATAAGATTTTCCAGATCCGGGACTTCCTGAAACCAGCAGCGAACGAAAGGGATTGATGATGTTGATCCAGCTGTTTCTGACTTTATCTTTTAAATGATATCTAGCGGGAAAATTAATGGAGTATTCATTTTCCAGGAGCCTTTCTTCCTGGGGGAAGGTTTCATTTTGTTTATTGAAAATATCTTTGGAGCTGAGCCTGTTTTTTATAATTCGGGAAAGCAAAGTTCCTCCTGAGAGTATCAATAGAAAACCAACGGAGGTTGTTGCGATATATATTGAGGCGCTAAAGGTTATGCCAGTTTTCAGATATAAAGAAAGATAACTAATAAAATAAATTAATATGCCGGTTGTGATGTAAGCCAGGGCTGTTTTGTGATTGAGTTTTTCATCTTTACGTCCTTTGGCTCCCAGTAGTGAAATAATTAAAAAAACCAATGCAAAAAATTTACATTTATGAAAATTATTCAATAGGCCCGTATTGTAAATGTTGCGTAAAACTGCATCACTAAAAACACTTACCAGCTGCCACTCTTTAAAAGCAGTATAACACACATAATAGAAATGCAAGCTTAACAATATAATGCTAATGAGCCTTGTCATATCTAAAATTTTTCTAAGCGCCTGATCATTTTCTCCTGTCTGCATGGCCATGGTTTTATTTTTATTGATTGTCGGATTGTGCTTTTCTCTTTCTTTTTTTTCGTTTGCCTTTTAATTGCCCCGGCATGTAGTTTCCTATGTATTCATATTTAAGTATGGACTCGATGAGTTCTTTTAGTCCATTATCAGATGATAAATTATTGAGGAGTTTATCATTTGTGTCATCATTGGCTTTATTCTGAAGAATCTCTTCTTTGCTTTTGAACAGGTCTGGTTTTATAATAGATTCTTTTTTATTCGAGTGCGGCTTCTCACAGCGTTCCTGTATGGCTTTTGCGGCATATTCTTTGCCTAAAACACTTCCATTGCAAGCACATTTTGTGAGGTGGTCTACATAGGTAATTCCAAATAAGAGTCCCTGTTCATTTTTTCTGCAAACCATGGTAATACCTTTTTTCTGCAGTATCGTTTCGAGCTGTGAAAAGGATGTTCTTTTACTGTTTAAAAAAGCAAGATTGATTTCATTCCTGATCCTTTTAAGATCCAAAGCGCGTGCTGTTTTATTTACTGCAAATTTTTTCTCCAGATTCTGAAGTGTTGGCTTGCTGTAAAAACTGCTGGCTTTAATTGGAAGCCCTATCGGTTTTTTATCCTTATCAATTATCCTGTAGACGAGTCCTCTGTTCAGAAACATTTTGGAGTCTTCCTTGCCACGTTCAGCCGATACGTTATACAAATTAAGAATAGCATTTAACTCTCCAATTGTGGTAAATTTATAGGCAGGAACTACTGCGTTTAAAATGCCTGTTATTGCTTTTTTAGTTTCAGCTCTGCCGTATTGGACTTTACTAGTATTTACAGCTTTGAGTTCTGTCTTTTGTGTTTTATTTCTGCCATCTGCCTGAACAAGACCAAATGCCTTTTCAATTTCTTTTCGGGCCGTTTCGGACTCGTTACGACCAATATTCTGCATGTCAATTCGTTTGCCGTCAGCCTGTACCTTGATCGATACAATATGGATGTGCGGATGCCCGGCATCGTGATGCTGGTAGACCAGATAGGGCTGCAGGCCAAAACCAATTTTAGTCATATAAACAGAAGCAATTTCCATGAGTTTTTCTTTGGAAAGGAAAGTTTCAACAGGATCAAAATTGAGCGATATATGTACACTGTTTCGGGTGACATTTTGATTTAATTCCAATTGTTTTAACAGTAGCTTTAATTTAAAATCGACAGTCATCAGATCCACGTCTATGGGATAATTCCCTTCTCCTATGCATTGGGCAATACCAAGAGAAACTTTGTTTTCATTATACTGAAGAATACTTCGTACAGAGCGTCCTGTATTTATAACTGCAACCATTTTTCCGAGAGAATTTTAATGTGATTTTTTATTTGATCAATGGAATTAAAAAGGACTTTTTTCTCGAGTTCATACACCCTAATCCATTGTTTAAATTCAGGAATCTGCACCAGTGTATGAAGCTTTTTAACAGCCTGGTTAAAGTTGTTTCCAATAGCATTTAACTCTGCTTTGAGTTGTATCAATTCAGTGAGCAAGTCATCCATAGACTCATTTCTGTATTTCATGACAATGGGCTTCTGCAGGAGATTTTTTCTGGCAAAATCGCTCAGTTTAAGACAAGTTGATTTGGCAAAATGCTTTTGCAGTATTTCATATTCAGCATTGGTTAATCTCAGATGTATCCATCGGATCCTGTTTTTGTTTTGCTCTTTCATTATGTTCACTTTTCATTTTCAATAACAATTTTCCTTGAGGTTTCACCGCCTACGAGTTCCGAGTAAAGAGGCGGCAAGATATCGGTTGTGATACAACCGGACATCTTGCAGATTGCAGGAACGTGGCAATCTTTGAGTTTCTGTCTAAGAAATTATACTCTTCTAACATGGTCAAATCATTTATCACATTAGATTATCAGGAATAATCCATAAGTAATACCAATTGTAATGGAGCAGAGCAGAGCTTAAACTGAGCACTAAATTATAAAAGTCGCAAGTGCTGACCAATCCCCGCTATATTTTGAATGGGGTAAATTGAAGGGAAGGTTTTATTTTTACAGGAGATTATTATTAATTAAATCACGTGAATTATGATTACAAAAAATGATGTTGCCAAGGTTTTTGATACTGTTTTGAGTATCCCTGGCATGGTTGAGGTAGTGAAGATTGATTTGAAAATTTCACGAAAAAATGTATTGCTATTAAGTCATATTATCTCTGATGGACTTACAAATGAAAAGGATGGTTCAATCCTGCTGGGAAGCATAGGAGAGGAGGGCTTTTCAGAGCTCAAAAACCTTTCTGAGGAATGTCTACAGAAAGCAGGACTAGTAGAGCTCAATCAAAAATTAATTACTCTGAGCGAGGCCATTAAATCTTAATTAAAAAAAAGAAAATGCAACAAGGTGCTTTATAGATACAAGGTATTTATAAAGCATTTTTTTGTAAAACACCATTTACAAAAAAGGCTTGTTTTTGACAAATTTTGGCTTGTTTTTGATATTAGTTTTGAAAGGTAGGGTGTTTACATTTGTTAATGAATTTTTCCAATTCTATTAAAGGCTTTGTAGACACATAAACTTTTCGACTATGAAATTTCAATTGAATTTTAAAAGTATTATTACCGAACTGATTTGTCTATTGTACATTCTATTGTTTGTCTATGCGGCAATGAGCAAACTATTAGACTTTGAGAATTTTCAGACTCAACTTGGACAATCTCCTATTCTAAGCCTTTATGCTGATTTTTTCTCAATTAGTGTAATTGTTTTAGAACTTGTTATGGCAACTTTAATAAGCATTCCCAGATTAAGGTATTTGGGGCTATGGGGCGCATTAGTTTTGATGAGTATGTTTACTGCATATATTGTAATTATTCTAAATTTTAGTTCTTTTGTTCCCTGTTCCTGTGGAGGCATTTTAGAAAAGTTGGGATGGAGGGCGCATTTAATTTTTAATCTCGGATTTATTTTCTTGGCCATTGCCGCTATAAAACTCAAAACCAAAAATAATCGTCTTGTAATTCCAATAGCAACTGCTGTTTTATCTGGTGTCATTTTTATAACAGCAGTGTTTCTTTTTTCTGAAGATATTATGGAAAAAGAAAATCCATTTATTAGACGTTTCCCCAATGCCAGTGCAGCAAAAATTGACCGAATTGACTTAAGGAATTCCTCTTATTATATTATTGGTAACCATAAAGATAAAATATATTTAGCCAATCGTCTGGCTCCGCTTCAAATCTTAGAAGTGGATTCCGATTTTAAAAATAAAAGAAGCCATACGATTTCACTCGATCGTGAGAATTTCAAATTTAGGGCTGTTGAAGTTCGTCTGAATCCTCCTTATTTTTATGTAATTGACGGGAGTGTTCCGGTAATTTACATAGGGCTTATTTCTGCATGGAAGGCAAAGGTGGTAAGTACTGGTAAATTTCGATTTTCTGACATCATTTTCAATGATAATAAGCAGGCATTTGTAAGAGCTCAAAAACAGTATACAGGAGAAAATATTTTGGGACTAAGTAAAGACTATGCAAGTTCAGAGATAAAATATAATCCGCATTTATTAGAGAAACAGATTGATGGAATTTTTGATACCGATGGAACAATGCAATACAGCAGATCATTACGTAAACTTATCTATGTTTATTATTACCGTAACGAATATATTGCAGCGGATGAGAATTTAAAACTTCAATATAGGTCTAATACTATTGATACTACCAGCAGAGCAAAACTCAAATTGGTAAAATTAAAACAATCGGGAGACACTAAACTTGCAGCGCCTCCATATATGGTCAATCGCCATACTACACTTTGTGATAATCTGCTTTTTGTAAATTCTCTGCTCAGAGGCAGGTATGAAGGAAATGACGTATGGAAACATGCTACGGCTGTCGACGTCTATGATATCGTAAAACAGCGTTATGTACTGAGTTTTTATGTGTATGATGAAGAAGGTTTGCGCATGAATAATTTTTTTGCAACCGGATCTGCCATGTATATTATTTCGGGACATTATCTACTTAAATATGGATATGGAAAAAACCTTAAATCAAAATTTAAAAGTGACTTATAATGAGTTTAAAAGATACCGGCCGGTAGCAGGAGTTATGATCGAAAACCTGTAGAAAAGAGTAGATCAAATTTTATTAATTTAAATTTTAAGATTATGAAAACTACAATTTTTAAAGCACTTGTACTGCCTGTGGCTGCATTTGTTTTGGCTAGCGCCGGTGCTGTTAGCACCAATACTGCAAAAGAGAGTAAAGCGGATGTTTTAATTACCGCCTATATTCACAATCCGGCAGTGGATGACTGCCAGGCAGTACAGGTTAACTGTAGCCCGGGAGCAGGTCCAACTTGTCTAAGCAGCAGCTTTACAGCTTTTGGAAAAGAATCTGCTGATTCATGTACCATGCAATTGCACCGCAATTAAACGAATCAAATTAATCGTAAAATGTAATGCAGTTTCTATAAGTAGAAACTGCATTATTTTTTTTAGTTATAGAGATACTCCTTTGGTAATCCAAGTAGGTCTGAGATCATCTTTTAAAAAGTAGTCAAACCATTGCATCATCCGATTGGTAAGATCAATTTGATTGTCCGGATTTTCAAGTGAATGATCCTCACTCGGATAGACCAGCATAATGCTTTTAGTACGCAGTTTTCTAAGGGCTAAATAATAGGAAACACTTTGATTCCATGGAATAATCCGATCGTTTTTACCTGTCCATAAAAGTAGTGGTGTTTTTACATTTTGAGCATTTAAAATGGGAGAATTTCTAGAATAACTTTCCTTATCATCGTATAGTGATTTTCCAATACGCCACTGTTGACTTTCGTAACGCCACATGTCAGACTGAAAAATGCCATTTCTGCTGATATTGAAATAAGCTCCGATAACATCACTGACTCCCGCTCCTGATACAGCAGCTGCAAAAAGATTGCTTTGCGAAATGATGAAATTACATTCATAGCCTCCGAAGGAATGTCCAAACAAACCAATTTTACTCTTGTCGATATATTTTTTTTCTGTGGCAGTTTCTACTGCTGTAGTCACGCAGGCCAAGGCCGACATACCTGGTTTTCCTAATTCATATTGGATATCGGGCAACAATACAAAGTAGCCGTTAAGAGTATAGTTGGTGATGTTAAAGCCTTCACTGTTTTGTAAAGATGGATTGACATATTTGTGGATTTCATCAGACATGTTATCGTAGATATAGACCACCATTGGGTATTTTTTTAAAGGATCAATATCAGCAGGAAAAAAGAGCGCTGCTTTTAATTTTTCTCCTCTGAGACTCTTGTAATAGAGTAACTCGGATTTACCAAAGAAATAGTTTTTTTGCTGTTTGTTGGAAGCAAATAAAACAGCAGGTTTACCATCTGTTTTTCTTTTGATTTCCAGCCATGGCGACTGATCATAGGTTTGTTTTTTGTACAGATAAGAGTTATTGGTGCTTCTTTGTATTTCACTTACATCATAAGAGCCATAATCAATTAGTTTGACATCAGAATCAGGATTTAAAAGGCAATAACCAGTTGAGTGGTTTTCTGTATTCTCAAGAGAGAGGATCAGATCTTTTGACATATCAAAAGATGCCTGCAGTCTTTCGTTATAACTGATCAGTGAGCTGTTATTGAATTCACAGGATGCAATTCTGTATATGATATTTTGCTCACGGCCACGAGTGAGCCGGATACATTTAGAACCGTCTATTGCTGAAAGCCAGATATCATAAGCATCGTAGAGTAAAACATTATTCCCATCCGAGCTCCAGCCAGGGTTTCCATAGGCCATAAACTGGTGTGGAGCGGAAGGTTCTGTGTTGTTATCCCATGAAGTTGTAATCTTATCTGTAAGATTGATATAAGTATTTTGTAAAGGATTATAAATCCACCAATTTTTCTCTTTATAATAAAGTATTTTGTTACTCAGTGGATCAAATCCTATTTGATTGGGATCACAAGATTGTTTTTTTAGAATCAGGTTCTGGGTATCATTTTTCAGATCTTTTAGATAGTAGTCCACTTCGTCATAATATTTGGACTGCAGACCGTATGCGTTTTGATCATAAAGAACAGCATAATCCTGCTTACTGGTCAGTATAAAATTGGACAGTTCATCATTATTTATTATTGAATATCGATTAGTCTCAGGATACCAGAGCGCCAGATTTCTATTCCCCATTTTACTTTCGATACGCTGTTTGTCTATAAAGAGCCATTTATCATTTCCATTCCAGACTTCTACTGTTTTTGAATCTTTTTTTCTCTTGGAATCCTTTTTTTGAATCTCCATAAAAAAGACTTTTTTCCCGTCAGGAGAAATCGATAATGAAGTATTTTCAAATACAGTTCGATTCTCTGGAGTTCCTATTTGGGAAGTATAATCAAAAGAAAAAAGTTTCTTGTCGGTAATCCTGAAATAATTAAGATCGATCACTTTTGAAACGGAATCTGTTTCATGCAGAAATGCAATTGATTCGGCGTTATTCTGCCAAACTAAATTGCAGAATTTGCCAATACTGTCTTTTGATATAATAGATCTGGAGTAAGGCTGAAAATGGATTATCCCCACTTCAATTTGTTTTTTTACTGTGCTTGTATAGAGCAGTGCTTTTTTTGAGGAACTTAAGCGGTACTCTGAAATGTTAGCCAGACTGTCTATTATATCTCCCTTATCATTTCTAATTTTCAAAAGACTTTTCTTGGCATAATCCTGATCAAAAGTAAGGATGTACTTTCCGTCTAATGCGTGTTCATAACGCTTAACATTTTCAAATGTTTTGAGTTTGCCTGTTTTAAGGGTAAGAATTTTTAAGCGGGATTCAGGCTGTAAAAACGTGAATGTGTTTTTCCCTGTAAAGTGAGCATCCTGAGCGCCGACAAAAGCAAAGGTTTTGTTTGTATAAGTGTTCTGCACAAACAAAGTATCGAGATGGTTTTCATATGACATTTGATAACTGACCCAGTTTGCGTCATCAGAAAGAGCCTTTACATTTAAAGTCCCCCATTTGATATAGTCGCTTTCTTGAAGCTGTTTTTTTTGCTGCGCCTGCCCCATAAAAGGGCAGGTTAACAGCAAAAGCAACCAATTCAAAATGGAAACGTTAATGCTTCTTTTTATTAAAAAGAGATTGGTCATAACGTGTAATTTACTATCCTTGATTCTGTGGTTTTAAATTTGGATTGGCATTTAGTTCCAGAGCAGGAATTGGCCAGAGACTGTCTGTTGTATTCCAACCGGGCTTAGAAGCAGATAACGTTTCATCTAGTTTTCCTGTTCGTTTCAAATCAAAAAAACGTTGTCCAAATTCAGTAAAAAGTTCAAAACGACGCTGGTTGAGTACATCCTTAATAATTTCTTCTGCACTTATGGCAGTAGTATTGGGAAGTCCGGCGGTGTTTCTAATGGTATTTAAATCTTCCTTGGCTCCAATTAAATCTCCCTGATAGGCTCTGGCTTCTGCGCGGATTAGATATTGCTCTGAGAGTCGAAACAAAATGGAGTATTCCACCGAAGTTGGTGTACTGGATTCCTGTTTGTATTTGGAAGCATAATACCATGTTTCTCCATCGTTTGTAACCTGTGTAATCCAGTGTGTTTTTCTCTGGTCATTGGCCTCAAAAGCACTTATGAAGTCAGGTTTAAGGGCTACAATAGAAGGAGGTCCCGCGGTAAAAATATAGAGGCTTCCTTCTGATGTATTTGCTCCGGCTACTGAGGGCATAAACTGCCAGATAGTGGTAGCGCTTGTTTTAAGAAATATTTTATCAAGGTCATTTTCTCTGACATAAAGCGGATTATTAATTACAGCAGATGCAGCATTGGAAGCCTCGGGATATGATTTCATATAGAGATATACCCTTGCCAGAAGAGCATTGGCTGTGCCTTTATTGGGACGAATGCGATCAGTCGAGGTATAATTCTCTGAGAGCAATACAATGGATTGTTCCAGATCCTTTATGATATTTTGATAGACTTGGTCTGCAGGTAATTTTGAAACCCGGCTGTTCTGTAAATAATCTGTTGTGGTTATGTATGGAATATCCCCATAGAGATTTACTAGATAGAAATGGAGCAGGGCCCTTATAAAAAGCGCTTCTCCAAGAGGCTGTTTTTTATCGATTTCCGATATGGAATTGGATTTATTTAATCCTTCAATTACAGAATTGGCAGAATAGATCTGGTTGTAGCTTTGATTCCACATATCATTTACCCCCAAGTCTGCCGCAAATAAAGAGTTGTTGAAAAAATTGCTCACGGCATTTTGCTGATAATAGTCGAATTCATCGGCGTACAAACCCAGATAGCAAGAGATACCCGTTGCATCTCCTGCAAGGATTCCGTTGTTTCGCATTTTGGTATATAATCCGGCCATCGCAGCATTGGCTGTTGCGACATCTTCAAAAACCGCCTTGGCTGTTAGCTGGGATTTTGGAATGTCTACATCTACAAAGTCATTGCAGGAGCCCAATGTACATAGTGTAAGCAATAAGAACTGATAAAGCAACCTTTGTTTATCTCTAAAAGAGAGAACCGGTGGTATTTTAAGTATATTTTTCATGGCTTTAAGTGTTAGGGTTAAAATGTGAGTTGTATCCCTGCTGTAAATACTTTTAGAGGAGGCAGATAACCGGTATATTTAAATTCGGGATCACCACCTTTGTAAGGTGTGAAAGTCAGCAGGTTTTGTCCCTGTAAGAAGACCTTGCAATTAACGCCCTTTATTGCCTTTAAGGGAAGATCGTAACTCAGGGCAATATTTTTTAGCCTCACGTAAGATGCATCGACAATACCTGCATTGCTGTCAATGTAATTGTAGTAGGCATTTACAGCATCTGAATTTTGTCCGGAGGTATTGATTTGGAAAGTTGCATTATCACCTGCATGTGTCCATGCACTGGTCATGTCTGAGGGTTGATTTACCGGACTGCCTCCAGGTACATTTGAAGTGTAATTGTAACTCTGCTGTTTTACAAATTGAAAGAGAAAGTCAAGATGAAAGTTTTTGTATTGAAGCTGGTTTTCCAAACCTCCAAAATATTTTGGTGTCAGATCAGCGATTGTTTTTTTGTCTTCTAAAGAAGTAATTTGACCATCTTTATTTACATCTTCAACTTCATATAATCCGGTTTGTGGATTAATCCCCTTGTATTGGTAAACTTTCACAATGTTTGTAGATTGTCCTATTACATAGTTGTTGGAGTAGGTAGATCCTTCGAGTCCGGGAAAGGAAATCAGTTTGTTTTTGGCAAGTGATATATTAAAGTTTGTAGACCATTTGAAAGCTCCTGCATTAAAATTTACAGTACGAAGGGTAAATTCGAAACCTGAATTCTGAACCGTTGCGTCAAGGTTGGCATTTATGGAACTGAATCCTGTGGTACCGGGAAGCGGAATTCCTACGAGCTGGTTTGAAGATCTGTTTTGATACCATGCAGCGGTAAGGAAAATACGATCCCTGAAAAAACCTGTTTCAATTGCTGCTTCGAGTTTTTTATTGATTTCCCAACTGAAATTTGGATTATAAAGACGGGTAGGATCCATACCGATGATGCCGTTGTAACTTTGTCCTGAAGACACATAGGTGTCTAAATATTGGTAATCTCCGATTTGGTCACTTCCGGTACTTCCATAGCTGGCACGGAGTTTTCCAAAACTCAGAATAGAGCTTTCTTTTAAAAAGTTTTCTTTTGAGAACAGCCAGGCACCGCCTGCCGCTGCAAAAACAGCAAACTGTTTTCCCGGACCAAATCGACTAGAACCGTCCCTTCTGGCGGTAAGATTCAAAATGTATTTCTCATCCCAATTGTAATTAATTCTACTAAAGAAGGCCTCATATTTATAAATGGTTTGATCGCTTATGAAAATTGATTTTGTTGTAGCCGATGCAATATCAGTAATGAGACTATTGCTTGTAAAACCACGGCCATATTGATATAATCTCGAGGAGTTCTGCTGCTGCGCCGTAGCACCAATCAAAACATCGAGTTTACTGCTTTTAAATTCATGGTTCCAGCGAAGCTGAGGTTCGATAATCCAGGATTGTCTGGAGGTAAGATTCGAATACATTGACGATCTGCTACTGCCAATTTTATAAGCAGGATCATACATGGTAGAAGGCAATAATCGTTGTTCTGTATTTTTTAGATCCGTGAAGCCCAGATTGATTTTAAGTTCCCAATGTGGTTTTATTTCATAACTAATTACACTGTTGGCTACAAGATCATTTGTTTTGGCTGTAGTTATAGCCCTAAGCGCCGCAAGAGGATTTTGAAAAGTACTGTTTTCGAAGTTCAGACTCCCGTCAGGATTATATAGGGCCGGAGCATTTGGAGCAAGGTTTCTGGCAGTACGGGTCAGATCTGTGGCTGCCTGTTCATTATTTTGAAAGGTGTATCCTGTTGAAAAAGTAAGTTTAAATTTTCTGTCTTCACTGCCATGGTTCATGTTAAAATGAACAGCGCCCTTATCATATCCAAAATCACCAGGTAAGACAGTTGTTTCTGTACGGTAGGTGCCACTAAGAAGATACTGGGTTAAATCCGAACCTCCTGATAGTGATGTCTGAAGGTTGGTCATAACTGAGGTTCCCCCTAAGAGTTCTTTCTGCCAGTCGGTATACCTGTTTTGATCCCAAGTCCCATTGATATCATAATCTGAAGCTGGATAAGAAGTAATACCATCATTGGCAAATCCCTGTCTTCTCATTTCCAGATATTGGGGAGTATCCATCAGATTCATCATTTTGGTAACCTTTCCCAATCCTGAGGATGCGGTGACTGTTACACGGGTTTTTCCTGATACTCCTTTTTTAGTGGTAATCAGCACAACACCATTGGCTCCTCGTGAGCCATAAATGGCAGTGGCGTCGGCATCTTTTAAAACCTCGACACTTTCAATGTCAGAGGGATTGATATTGTTAAGAGGGCTTGTAGGAGTTGGAATGCCTGTTGTGGTATTGCTGTACCCAATGATATCGGAAGAATAAGGTACCCCATCAATGATATATAATGGCTGATTACCTTCTTCACGAAGACTGTTTATTCCCCGTATTTTTATCTGAAAACCGCCACCGGGTGTTCCTGAATCCTGAATGATATCCACTCCGGCCATGCGTCCCTGCATGGTGGCCAGTACGTTGGTAACGGGCTGTTTCTCGATGTCTTTTGCCGATATTTTAGCAATACTTCCGGTACGCTCGCTCTCTTTTACTGAGTAGTAACCTGCATTGACACGAACTTCCTGAAGGGTCGTGGTATCGTATACTAATTGTACATCCACTTTTTTACGGCCTTTGACAGGTACTATTAAGGTTTTAAAACCATTAAATGAGACTATCAAAGTATCCTGAGGTGATGCAGAAAGACTATATTGACCATTATAATCTGAAATAGCTGTAGAATTAGTTTTGCTTTTTATAGCAATAGTAACACCAGGCAATGGACTTGTGCCATCGGTTATAGTTCCTTGAATTTGATGCTGTTGGAAAAGGGACGAGTTATACCTAAAAGTTTTTTTGGCATAAACAGATGAAAAAGATAAGAGTAAGCCCAAAAAAAATAGGCAATAAAGATCTTTCCCATCCTTGTAAAATGAAAAATTATTCATAATATTGGATTGGTTAGTTAAACGATGGTTTGATTGACTATGGTCCTCTATGGTTGTTTGGCGACGAAGTAGAGGGCCATTTTTTATGTATTAAGTAGACGACTTAATTAGCATAAGGAGGATTTTTTTAATTCACAGACATAAGCTTTTAAAGGTTCGACTTTATTACGAAACTTAAAACAAAAAAAGAAGGAATATCGCTAAGAATAATAAGAGAGTTTTGAGCAAAAAAAGGCGTGGTACTCATCTTAAACGTCTCTGGTACTTGGCATGACCACCACGAATAAGTGAGCCCACGCCAATAGACGTGAGCATCTTTACTTATCTTCTCGTGGTTTAAACTGCCAAGTTTTGAGCCGAGATTCAAAGCGAATGCTTCAAATATTTTATATGAAGGATCGCAAAAATACAATTCATTCCTGAATAGGAAACAAATATAAAAATATTTTTTAAATACTGGCATATATCCCAATAATATTTTTATCAATAAAACTGAAATTGCTTGAAAACATATTGAAATGGAATTAAATGCAGATTTACAAAAGTATATTGGAAGACAAATTTCTGAAATAAGATTAAAAAATAACCAAACACAACAGGATATTGAATTTTTGACAGGTATCGATTCTGCCGAGGTTAGTAAATATGAAAGCGGTAAACGAAATTTAACTTTAAAAACTTTAATGAAGTTTGCTAGTGCTTTGCAAGTGCATCCTAAGGAATTATTTGATTTCGAATTTGATATAAAAAAATATCAAGTTGAGGAGTAATTAATAAAAAAAGATGCTTAGGCATCTTTTTTTTATTTACTTGAAATTGCAAAAACACGTATTTATACGGGGTCTCTCTATTTATTAAAAAACTAATTTGCCATTTCAAGGGATAATTATGGAAAACCGTAAAAGAACTTGAAAAGGGTTTTCTAAGTTTGATATTCAAAATTGGAAAATGGCATAAAACCATCTGATATTGTTTTGTATTAAGATATTCTGTGGCATGAATATAAGATCTGGGTGAAATGCCAAAAAATAGAGGGAAACAACAGAAAACATTTGAACATATATGGCCGATAGAACAGCAATTGATACAATAAAAGGTTACTTCTATCAATTTGATTATGCAATAGTAAAATTATTAGAATTAAGTCAAGATTCCGATACCATCATTGTTGAGGGAATTGAAGACGTGGATATAAACACTGCAACAGAAGAAACCGCGGTTCAATGTAAGTATTACGCGAAAACTGAGTACAATCATTCGGTAATTGCAAAACCAATAAAGCTTATGCTTAATCACTATAAGGAAGTAAAAAATGGAACGAAAAAAAGAATAAATTACAAACTTTATGGTTTTTTTCAATCTGGTCAAACAAAGTTAACCCTTCCAATAAATTCAACTTTTCTAAAAGACCATTTTCTAACTTATACCGAAAACAAAATAAAACGTTACCATCATTTAGAGTTAAATTTAACTGATGTAGAATTAGATGATTTCATTTCTTTACTTGAAATAGATATTTCAGCTTTAGAATATCAATCACAGGTTTCAAAAATATTGACATTATTGATGAATCATTTTGGATGTAAGGCTTTTGAAGCAGAACATTTTTTCTATAACAATGCTCTCAAAGTAATAAAAGATATTGCAGTTACAAGTAATATCGTACAAAGAGAAATAAGCAAGTCGGAATTTTTAAAAAGAATCAATTTCAAGAGAGTATTATTTAATGAATGGTTCATTACGTATAAAGGAGAAGCAAAATTATTTGCGGAATTAAGAATTCAATATTTCACAGATTTAAACATCTCAAGTTTTGAACGATTTTTTATTATTGAAGTACCGACTACAAATTATGTAAGAGCAGAATTAAAAGATTTAATCTTTACAGTTTCAAGAAAATGGTCGAAACTTTCAGCAAGAGAACCGCACCCATTTTGTCCTTACATTTACCTACATAATATTCTTCCACAAGAGTTACTTGATTTAAAAAAAGAACTTTTTTCAGAAGGCTTCATTTTTATTGATGGATTTGATTTTGATGGTTCGGAATTTAATCCGAAATCAATTTCTAAATCAGCAAATAATAGTAATTCCATTAAAATTAAAATACTCAATAAATTAGAGTACATTGATTTAACCGTAAAAGAAATCAACAAAACTAAAGAGATTTATCAGTTCTACAATTCCAATCCCTTTTTTAATGTTTCATATCCAAGTGTTAAACAAACTCATATTCAATTTTCACTGTTAACCGACATCAAAAAAATCATATAAAAATGGCAGACGAAGTTAAAAAAGTAAATGCAGAGGTAGTTGCAGTTTACCCCGATAAAATAAAAATTGTTGTTGACAACCTTGAAGACTTTAGATTAGCAGGAGAGGTTTTGCAAGTGGGTTCATACCTTAAAATTTCAGATAATGAAAATGCTATATTAATGTCAATAATTGAAAACTTTTCAATTATTGTAAATGACTCAGGAAAAAGAGATTATGCAATTGAAGCACTTCCATTAGGAATGATAAAAAATGGAATGTTTATTAGAGGTGGAGATTCTTTAGCAATTCCTCCAAAAAAAGTAGAACCAGCAACAGAAGAAGAAATTAAAAAGATATACGAACAATCTATTGCCCCTAATGAGAAATTTACTTTTGCTTCGTTATCCTCAAATCACAACATACGAATATCAGTAAACGGAAATAAATTCTTTAATAAACACGTTGCAATAGTGGGTTCAACAGGCTCTGGAAAATCTCACACGCTATCTACAATTATTCAAAAAGCTGTTTCAGAAAAAAGCGGAGAATTTTCAATTAATAACTCGCACGTTATCATATTTGATATTCATTCTGAATATAAGTCAGCGTTTCCAACAGCAAATTTTATAGACATAAAAAATTTGGTGTTACCATATTGGCTATTAAATAGTGAAGAATTAGAGGAGTTTTTTTTGGATACAGAAGCAAATGACCATAATCAAAAATTTATTTTTAAAGAAGCTATAGTAGCTGACAGAATTAAGCACTTTAGCGGTTCGGAAACTGAAAAAAGCAAAATTCATTTTGATTCACCTCTATTTTTTGACATTGATAATGTTCTAAAATATGCAATTGAAAAAAATACAGAAACAATTGGAACTGGAGAAGAATATGCTTCAGGAGCAAAAAAAGGTCAAGAAAAAACTACTCAGGGTAGTTTGTATGGAAAATTAACCAACTTTGTAAATAGATTAGAAAATAAAATTAATGACAATCGTTTATCGTTTTTACTAGGAGAAAATTCGAAAAAAATATCATTTGAAGAAACACTAAATCAATTAATTGGTTATCAAAAAGGTAAAAATGCTAACGTTACAGTTATTGACTTAAGCGGTGTTCCTTTTGAGGTTTTAAGTATTACAGTTTCCCTTATTTCAAGAATGGTCTTTGAATATGGTTATTTCTACAAAAGACTGAGAAATGCAAAAGACCCAAATGAAAAAGTAAATAATGACATTCCTATTTTACTTGTTTACGAGGAAGCCCATAAATATGTTCCCAACAGTGATTTAGTTAAATATCGTTCCTCAAAAAAATCAATTGAGCGAATTGCAAAAGAAGGTAGAAAATATGGAATCACTTTACTTCTTGCAAGTCAAAGACCATCTGAAATTTCAGAAACAATATTTTCACAATGCAATAACTTTATTGCTATGCGTTTAACAAATCCTGTTGACCAAGGCTATGTAAAAAAACTTCTACCAGACACTTTAGGTACTCTAATTGATACAATGCCATCATTGAAACAAGGAGAAGCTTTACTTGTTGGAGAATCAATTATTTTACCTTCTATCGTTCAAATCGACAGATGCACAAATGAACCTTCATCTAATGACATACCTTATTGGGAACTATGGAAAGAGAAATGGAAAGATATGAATATTGACGAAATTAAAACAGAATGGTATAGCTAAAAGGTATTATCAAGAAATACATAATGCAACGGATTTGGACAATAGGCTAAAGGGGAAGTTGGGTTTGTAAATAATGGGCTTTGCTTAATCCAAAAACCATTCTAAAACCAGAATGTTCGCAATAATCTTAACACCAATCTTTAACCATCATAATTTTATAACTACCCGTGATTTCAAAAAACATAAACGATTCAAAGTATTTTGAGAAAATAGAAAACGAGATAACAGAAGAATTAAACAAACGTCAAGAAAGTGTCTTGAAACAATTTTCATATATTAAAGGTTTTGAAGCTACATTGCATTCCTTTCATGGAACTATTAGCCTTGCTAAGTCAGAATCTTTAGATATGGTTCAAGGAACCTGGCCAACACATGAAGATTATATTTCCAGTTGGTTATCAGGACTGAAAGATTTAATTGGTAGTGGAAGAGGACATATGATGCAGAAGATCTTCAAAGTTGATGCTATTAGAGAATATATACTTCTTTTCTTAGAAAGAGATTTTTATAGACATTATAAAGTACGCACTAAACAAAAACCACAAGAAAATTTATGGTCAATCTGGTTTGGAAACGAAATTATATTTTGGGGATTACTCATAGCTCCACGTTTAGTTGAAGGTTATTGGGAGAATAAACCAGGTAGAATAAGAAAAGTTGAATTTGGTTACTGGACTATTGGCCATGTTCTACAAACAGGGCTTGTTGACCCTGAAAATAATATGGTTTTAACATTTCGAGATGTAGAAGATTTTTTAACTTTCTATCAATCAATATTGAAACGAGTTTCAAATTCCATTTATGAAAAGCAAATTTTTGATTTTTATTGTAATTATATCAGAGCTTCACGAAATTCCTTATTAGAACCAATATTGATTCCTGAATTTAGATACGACGGCTTAAAAAAGAAACACAAATTTCGATTAGATTTCACAATTTTGAATTGCCATACAGGACAGCGTATTGGTTTTGAACTTAGCCCACAATCTACTCATATGGCGGTTTCAGGAATAAAAACGAAAACACAAACCGAAATGAATAAAGACTTAGCTGTAAAATGGAGTAAGGAAATGCAAAAAAGAAATGAATATTTTCAACAGTTTGGCATTACAACTATCACTTTTACAGATACTCATCTTACTAATATGGATGAATGTTTTAAAGCGATGAAGCATTTCTTAGAAAAGAGAAAGCCTGAAAGTAAAAGTATTCAAGAATTGGTTACCGAAATTATATCTCTATGATAAGACCGCAGCTAACAGCCGTTTGGCGAGATTGGAGTTTTAGACTGAATTTATAGAGGGGTTGTATGTGGAAAATTTGTGTTTAACCGAAAATTCCGCATCTTTATTCCAAGCTCGCCAAGTGCCAGAACGGTAGTAATAACTTTAGAAATGTGCAAAAAGAACTAATCGTTTAATATGAAATTATTTGAAGATAAAGTACGTGACGATTATCGCCGAGCTTCATTCGGAGATAATATATTTGATTATTATAATGATAATCAGTAAGCTAATATTGCCAAGATTAGAGAACTATTAAATAAGTGGTTCGAAAATTATCCAGAAGTTAATAAAATAGAACTTAAACAAAATTTCAAAAATAGTTTTAACGATGCTTTTTATGAATTATTTGTGCACGAAACTTTTTTTCGTCAGGGCTATATTCTTGAACCACATCCTTTACTAGAAAATTCAAGCAAGAAGCCAGATTTTTTAGCAAGAAGGGGGGAAGAACAATTTTATATTGAAGCAACAACAGTATCTTCCTTATCAGAGTTAGAAGTTAAACATGAAAATTTTAAAGCACAATTTATTAATGAACTTAATAAAATGAACTCCCCAATTTTTTGGTTGGGATTGGAAAAACTTGAATTTAAAAAGGATAACTTTCCCAAAGTTGGAAAACTACGGAAGGCATTTGAAAGTGAACTGAATAAAATAAATCCAGCTGACATTGAAATTCGAGAAAAAAATACTTTACTAACTAAACATTTGAAATATGAAGATGATAATTTACTTATAATTTTATCACTTTTTATTAAATCAGAGGCTGTTAAAAATAAAGAAGATATTGGGCCTATTGGATTTCAGTTTTCTCCCGTTACCATAAAAGATGCAAGTGAGGGTTCAGATAAAATTCTTAAAAATTTTAAAAGTAAAGCCAGAAGATATGGTGTATTAAATAAACCATTCATAATATGCTTAAATCTTGATTTCAATTTTAATTTAAAATATGATGTAGATTGGGCATTTTATAATACAAATAGTTTCAATTCTATCGAACCAAAATTCACAAAAGTATGTGCTGTATTTGTAAGTGATGTAAACGTAGGGAATATTTTTTACCTCCCAAAACATAGATTGATAGTAAATCAACATTCAACATATCCGATACAAATGGAAAACCTAGAGTTTTCGTTCGAAAGTCA
Source organism: Flavobacterium sp. JAS (assembly GCF_020991455.1). Taxonomy (GTDB): domain Bacteria; phylum Bacteroidota; class Bacteroidia; order Flavobacteriales; family Flavobacteriaceae; genus Flavobacterium. The sequence goes on along the minus strand of NZ_JAJMOX010000019.1, from coordinate 21,833 downwards.
AGAAGTAGAAACAAATAAAAAAGATATTAATAAAATACTCGAATTAAATGGACAAAAACATTTTGGAATAACGTTTAAAAAAAAACTACCACTAACAGCTATAACGGATTTTGATAACTGGCGTACTGAAAAATGCTTTTATATTTGAATGATTTAGTAAATCCGAGAATAAGGCTTAATATGGCTCAAAACCCGCTGTATTGCCGGAACGTTAGCGGATATAACAGAAAATACGTGTGAATTCAGTAATTGATAACGCATCACCCAACTTAAATTTATTTAGATTTTGATTTTAAACGAGTAAACTCTTGCATAACTGGATTCATAAATCTGGGTAATTTTTGTTCGCTAGATTTTGCAGACATTATTGAAGCAATATATTTAAAATCTTCAATTTGGACTTTGTCATATTGATGGGACTTAATTTCTAAATGATTATTAATCATATAAAATGCTAATATCTCGCTTTTAGCATGTTTTACCCTTTCACGACTGGTTAGGTTATTTATATCATTTAAATCGTATGTATACATTTCTGTAACAAAAAGAACATTAATTATTTTATCTGCATCGATGCGTCTAGCTATTTCATTAAACTTTCTATATACAGTAGTTTTAATTGAAAATCCAAAAGTATCTAATTCAAATGTTTCATCACTATATAAAATTAGGCAAGTCGGTAGTAGCGTTTTTTGCATTTGAAAAAATACCAAATGCATCAGTTCAAATTTACTAAATAGGTCGCCACCAGGGTACGTTTTATTTAGATTTTCAATTGGAACTCTTGTCTGACTAGAGCCTGGCCACATAGCAACCCTTGAAGCTTTCTCAAAATATTCTTTTTTACAATAGAATACATAATCATCAATGAAAAGCAAATCTTTAGGTACTCGATAGAAATTCATCTTGTTTATTTTCCTTTCGAGTTCATTAGATAATTTGCAATCCTCATTGATTGATTTTTTCATGTCAGCTAAGAAGAGTTTCATTTGATTTATACCAAAAATCAAATTATCATACAAATCTTCACTATGACCATACTCATAAAATAAAAATTCTGCCGAAAACATCACTTCTAATTGACCAAAACTTATAAATTTTGTACGAAGCGACTCAACTATAGTCGAAATTTTTATATCATTATCGATGGTAAAGATTAATTCAGGAAGTGACAATGTAGTCTTACCAGAATAAATAGTAATTATAATCCTTTTTTCCAAATTAAAAGGTTGTTGCTTAAGTACTTCGTTCCTCTTTTCTACAAACCATTTACCGACACCATTAACTAGGTGTTGATCGCGTAAGTTTTCGTATGTAGACATGAACTCTGTTTTGGCCAAAGATTTTTGTAGCACAAAGGTGATATTTCTATATTCTGAAAAGAAATTATCCAGATAACTTATATTATCGAAGAAGTTTGTACCTTTTTCAAACTTTTCCAAACTGTTTAATGCGCTATAAAATTTATGTAGTGCCGGATATAGTAAGCCTCTGGAGTTATTCATTTATTTTTTTATTTAAAAATTAAAGATATGAAAAAGTAATTCTTCAAAGTCGCAAAACTTTGGTATTGTAAGAAAGTTGAATTTCTCTCTGGAATTTAATTAAAAAGTTGGGTGAATAAATTGTACTTTAAAATCAAAGAATAAATATGATGCTTGCGATCTTTTTTTTATGTAGTTAAAATTATAAAAACACGTATTTATACGGGGTATATTTACTCATTAAAAAACTAATTTGCCACTTCAAGCGTACAATTATGGAAAACCGTAAAAGAAAATGAAAGTGGTTATGTAAGTTTGGTATTAAAGCTTATAAATAGCATGAAGCTATTTAAAATCATATTGTAATAAACATTTTCAGAACAAAATCCGACCAGATGTCACACGTAAGACTCAAACCTTCAAAAGAATTTAAAATAGATTTTAATCCATCTAAATTGGATGCAGCAAGTATTCCAGAAGAAAGTAATACTTATAGCCAAGAATATGTGAGTTCAAATAAATTGGCCGAGCACGAAAATTTTGATATTATGATAATGCTGGATAGTAAAGTACTTTATGGCTATGATTATATCTATCAAAACAAAAAACTTATACTTCCCGAAGTGGATCCAATTACAATTTTCTTCTCAAATGCTGTTATGTCCTATGGACGACTACAACATTATAAGATTAAGCTTTTGGAAGAGTCATCAAAAGCGGGTGAAACTGGGAGGAATTTAGATTTAAATTTGTCAGGAGATTTTTTTCAGCCAGCCATTAATTGTATAATAAATCTTCAGGCGTCATTGGAAAGCTTTGCAAATAGAATAATTCCAGAAGATTATTTGTTTATAGATAAAACTGGAAACAAAATTTTTCCTACAGTTAGTTACAAACTTTATAACGTTGTTCCAAAAATTAAACTTATCGATTTCAAGCAAGCAAGAAATAAAAAACACAATAAAACCATAGATAAGTTAATACAATTACGAAATGATATTATACATCTAAAACCAGCGGAAAAAACTAATACTGGTTATAAAGGAACTTATAAAGAAATCCTAGATTTTGACTTTATTAGAGCAATTAATGCTGTGCAATCCTATATTAATTTCTATCAGGATAGCTTATTGTCAGAATGTCCTTGTGGAAACGACTATTTTTTTGACAAATTTAAAAATGAATAGAAAACGATTACAACAGCTACAAGGGATTTGGACAATTTGCCTAATTGAATGTTGGTTTTGTATTTAGGATGACTTGGGAAATCGGAAGAATGGGATCAATTCATTGTAAAATATACTGTGCTACAGTAAGTTATGCGAGAATCGAGATATTTATAAATAATTTACAACATAAAAATTACTCATATGGCAAAAACTGTAACAATTAAATTAACTGGTCTAGCAGAAAAATTCGTTGAAGAAATGAAGAATCAAGGTTTAACTGAAGGAGATGTCATTTCGCAAGGACTAGGGATTCTAGAACAAATTTGGCGTACTAAAAGAGTAGCTTTGGTCAAAGAAAGTTTTTGGTTGGAAAATAATAGATACGCATCTTCAACCGAAACGCAGATAAATTATCCTAAAGATGAAAACGTGCTAGAATATTATTTTCATGTTCAAACGCCACAGTCTATGAATCTAGATCAGATAGAAATAGGGACAAGAATTACAACTAGATAAATATGGCTGTATCATCAAATCCCGTAAACTCTTTACCAGGAGTTGAAATCCAGAGAGAAAAAACACGAACAAGAATAGCTTATATAGCTCTTTATAGTTATATAGGACTATTGACAATTATAATCATAATTGGTTGGTGGCTTCTTTGTTTACCAATAGATGACGTTTTAAAGATTTTAACAACCGTCGCCTCAATATTAAGTGGTATAGTTGGTGCAATTATTGGATTCTATTTTAGAGACAAAGAAAAGGAGTAGCTTCACATAACAACTTGTAACTGCAATCACGCAGTTATCAGCAGTAGATATATTTTAACAAAGAAATTTTATCTTCATTATAGAATTCAGTTCACTTTGATTTCCTACTTTCAGTTAAAGGCGAAACGTTTATATACAACCTTAAAGAAAATGCGATAAAATGAAAATATCGGAACAAATATTTCAGCTAAAAAGAGAAACTAATGCAATTACTTTAAACCCAATACTCAGTTTAATTGATATTGAAATTGTACAACATTTTGAAGCAAAAGCACTAATTGATGAGAACTATAGAAGAAAACTAAAAAATATTAGTAATAATTTAAAAGGATTGACTTTTGAATACACAAAAAAATATCAAGATATTTTCAATTCATATAACGAATTAATAGTGTTTGAATTGATTAATAATAAAACTGATGTTAGCGTTGAATTTATTAAAGAAGAAAAGGGGAATAAAACTCCTGATTTTAAAATCTCTTCAAAAGATTCATTTATTTTTTCAGATTTAAAGACTTTAAATTTTGCTGACGGCAATAATAATTATATTGAAATTCAAAAAGACAGTTTTGAAAGTAATGTAAAGTTAGAGAAACAAATAAAAAATTCACATAGAGGGCTTTTCTTTGGTGATCCAGTTTCAATTTCTCCTTTTAAAAAAGGTAGTAATTTTGGTCATTTTGATATAAAATCAATAATTGAGGAAATTATTTCTAAAGTAATTTCTTTATATAAACCAAAGCAAATAAATTACCTCGGCTCTAATGGAATATTGATAATTGACACGACACAATTATTAGTTCCTGCTTCTTTAAATCAAGGTTTGCCTATTACCAGGGGATTTCAATATGGTGAACTAAATAGTGGAATTCTTTGGAATGTTGCTTTTGGTGAAATAGGTGATCCAACTTACACTTGGATTGAATTTGAAGGAAAACCTAACATTGGAGAAAAACTTAAAAAAAATGGAATATTGAAAGATGAAAGTTTTTTGGAATTAAAAGCTATAGCTTTTATAACAAATGATATTGAACAAAAGAAGATTATTGGATTTCACAGAACAAATGAAACTGACGAATCTCTTTTAATAGTATTAAATAAAATCTGTGACTTTGTAAACGATGAAACAAATAGTAGATTTTGGGAAATTGATGAACATGCCAGCCGGTAACAGCTATTTATTTGTAAGATTGACTTAATGAAAGTCTGGCTTGTTTTCGTATTAGTTGGCAAATACAAAAAAATGATAAATTTTATTTTATAACCGGCGTGGTAGCGGGCCTTTAGCAATAATCATGGAAATAAGACTTGCAAGTAAAGAGGAATTCGAAGTAGAAGTTTCAGAGTTTCGAAAAATTAAAATCGAAAAATTAAGAAAGATAGAACCTAAATGGGCCTGTGGAAAACATACAGACAAAATTAGAGATTATTCACAACATCCTGAATTTGGTGATTATAAAATTTTCAACGTCAGCATTGAGGATCTGTTAGTTAATGTTGAATTCTGTGATTTTGATCTTACGAAATTATTTGTCGATGACATAGCAAGTGACTACAGAGTCGTATCGACATTAAAAAGATGGCTAAATAATGACTATGTTGATCCATTAACATTAACATTGAATGGCTCTACTAATAAGCAATTCTCTATTTCTGATGGTCGGCATAGATTTAAAATCTCAAATTTTTTGGGATTAAAAAAGATTCCGATCGCTATCCATGAATTGAATATTGAATATATTGGAAGAATTATAACTTTAGAAGAATTATGACAACTGTTAACAGATACTGCGGATTTGGGCAATTAGATTACTGGACAGATGTTTTTTGTATTTGGGACAACTAGGCAGAATAGGAGATTAGCCTTAAGTTAGCCGAAAAACCGATTAAGCATCAGATGAGTTGCGAGTCAATAATAAGTTTTTAGAATCAAAAGTTAATAAGCGACAGAAAGAATGTGCAAGACATATAATAAAATTGGTTCACTAATGACTTTAAAGTTACATTTAGAGCAAAACAACATCTATGAATTTAAGTCATTAAAGGAGGTCATTGATTTTCAAAAGTCGTATACAATTTTACGAGAGCAATTAATTTCTCAACACGAGAATCTGATTGAAGAAGAAAAAAACATGCTCAATGTAGATTTGCCTAATTTAGACATCGCAATTGAAACTCAAAGGGAGGTATCGATTGAGATGTTGGTCAAAGTAATTGATAAGCTGAAACAACAATTGAACAATTCAACAAACCGTGCTTCAACAAATTTTTTTCAAAAACTATCTAGCGCTTTAATACATTGGAACTATAAAAGAAAAATAAAAAGCAGAGAGAATAATTTTGAAATTGAAGTAGAAATGTCAATAAGCAAACTTGTTAAAGATTATCAAGTCAAAAGCGATCGTTATCAATTTATAACTTCATATTTTAGTGAAGCAGTAGAGCAAAGTGCTCATTATCCTTTATCAGAGCTTGAAAGAAAAAAATCAGCAATAGATGAGCTCAATAGTTATATTTATGGCGCAATAGGAGAACAAAAAGTAGTTAAGACATTGGAATCTCTATCTGATGAATATTTTTTGATTAATGACTTTGCAGTTTCATTTTCACCTGCAATCTATAATAGAAAAGAAAATGATTATATAAAGTCTGTTCAAATTGACCATATACTAGTAGGTCCATCTGGAATATTTGTTATTGAGACAAAGAATTGGAGTGAAAAGTCATTAGAAAATTTCAGCTTACGTTCACCTGTAGCGCAAGTTAAAAGGACAAGCTTTGCATTATTTTATTTGCTAAATAATGAGAAGAGTAATTATCATATAGGTTTAGACAAGCATCACTGGGGTGATAAAAAAGTACCAATCAAAAATCTCATTGCTTTGACTAACACAAAACCAAAAGAGGAATTTCAGTATGTAAAGGTTCTGACTGTCAACGAGCTTAATAGTTATGTGAAATATTTTAAACCAATATTTTCGTATAATGAGACAAAGAGAATCGCTGACATGATTTTACGGATTAACGAATGAAACGAAATAAAAAACAGAAAACTTAGTGACTGTAACAATAGTTATTCATTAAACTAGCTGAAGTGTAAAATTCATAAACCATTTTTAAATGAACTTTATTATAAACTTTTGCTTTTGTGCTTCGATTTTCCGAAGACAAGTCCATCCATTTAAAAAACCTTAGACAACATAATGAACATAAAAGAAGCATTCGAAATTTTGAACTTATCGCAAAATAGTTCAAAAGAAGAAGTAAAAGAAGCGCATAGAAATCTAATTAAAAAATTTCATCCCAGAGCTGCAGATGAAAATCATAATGAAGCAGCAGTTATTAATAATGCTCGTGATATAGTAATACAATATTTTGAACAAATGGAAAACAACATCTCCTTAGTGAAACAAGTCGTCGAAATTATGAATGTTGATCGGGCACAAACAACTAAACAAAACGAGTATAAATTACAAACTGACGCAATTTTCAATAAAGTTTCCAGAAAGTACGGTAGTAAATATAAAAAACTGCAGTCCGAAGCTAAGCTTGTTGCTGCTATTACAGGTACATTAGCACTATTATCAAGTAATATTTTACCTATTATAAAAACATCTTCAGCGAAAGATGTTGAAGCAGTGGCTTTATTTGGTTTCATGACATTTGCAATAGGAGCATATTATATTTTCTTAAATTCTAAAGCTGAAAGAATTAAAGATTCGTTAGAAGAATTAAAGGATTTTTTAAATGACAAAGCGAACTATTACGAGATCTTTAATAGTATATTACTATACCGTAATGATAAATCTACAAAAATCACTAGAAACGAATTTGAAAGTTTGATATATAATTGGATAAACGACAAACCAATCCGTAAGAATAAGTCATCACTTAACAATGCTCTAGCAGAAATGTTTAACACATTTGAATTAGGAAATTTCAGTTTAAAAGATTTAGTAAAGAAAATAGGCTATAATGATTTTTCTAGATTAATAATTTCGACAGGTCTTGAAAAAAATATTATGTCTGAAGAAGAGGTTTCCCTAGATGGTGTGACAAGAATAGAATATGTAATTAATACTAAAAGTACAGTATAACTGTAGTTTGGAATTTTAAACGAAAAAATAGAAAAATGGAATTTGGAATAAACAATTTTAAGGACTTTGTAGAAACTATTTCTTATGGTGTTACAACAGTTTCCTTATTAGGATTGTGGGCTACATATATTTCTTCAAAGAAACAAATTCACTTCACAACTATGGAAAAGTGTGTTTCTAATTTTAAAGAAATTATAAAATGTAGTGGCTCACAAAGTGATAAATCTGCTGAATATATAGAATTTGTCAGTGAAGAACTTTTTTATTTTGAAAATGGCTATTTGCCTTTAGCAGTTAGTATTGAATGGATTGATGGCATGATTGATTATTTACCTTTTTATGATAAAAACAAAGTATTTATTAAAAGTAATCGTTTGGATTCATTAAAAAATCAAGATCAAACCATTCGACTCCTTCGCGATTATCCAAGAATTCGTAAAGCAATTCAAATGCGCGAAGAAATTGATTTCGAAATTGCACATGTGTCAATTGAGAACGAAAATGATCGTGAAATGAGGAGACAAGAACGAGATAAAATTATTTATGCAGTCATAATGAATTTAAATATCGGCTGGTGGAAAAAATTTCGACTTAGACAAAAAATAGCAAACCGTTAATGGTTTTCCTGAAATGAGATTTGTATTAGACAATAATTTTTGAATAAGTATATATCATATTGTTAACATGAAGGCTAGTTTAAATATACCTTAATCTAATTTTAAAAATATGGGCATTGATAAATCTGAATTAATAACTTTTATTCTAGCAGTTACTCTTTTAATTTTATTTATAGTGATTCGTTATGTCATTATTAGACGTAGATTTAATAGGAGAGGAGTTGCAGGTCTGCAGCAATTTAAAAATTACGAACAAGCTTGGGTAATTACATTGATCGAAAAAATTCTGATGGTAACATCTTTTATAATAATATTTTTAAGCCTAGCTATAATTTTGATTTTTATCTTTTTTTAAAATCAATAATAATCAAACAGGTATTTATACTGTGCTCATTTTATTTATAAAAAACTAATTTGCCATTAAAATATGCTGTTGCTTCACATTCAATAAAATAAAAGGGTTTTTAAAAATTATAAAGAAAATATGTCGAAAAAATTGCGATTTCAAGAACCGATAAAAATTGCACCGAATATTATAGGATGGCTTGATGAAAATTATGCTCCTATTATCATTGATGAAAGAACAAATGAACATTTAGATCCTACAAATCTTGATCACAAAATCATAATTTACGAACAGCAAGTGAGAGAATGGTTTTTAAACCCTGCTGCTGCGTTAATTCCGATTGAGAATCGAGGCTTTATTGTCTTAATGATTTGCTTATCATATCTTGAAGGCGTAGAACAATATCGAAGAGGCGAGAGCAGCAAAAACAAAAGCAAAGAGTTTTTTATATCAGCTTTAAAAAAAATGTACCCCAATGAATTTTCAGATGGTGAGCTTAAAACGTTATATGATGAGGCTAGGAATGGTTTATTTCATAACGGAATGGTTAAGGGGAAAATAATAATAAATTACGAGTTTGAGGAAAGTATTCGCTTTCAAGGCACAATGGATATTCGAATAAATCCAAGAAAATTATTTGAAGATATCGAGAATGATTTTACAAATCTTTTAGCGGAATTAAAAGTTGAGGGAGTAATTAGAAATCAATTTGATCAAATGTATTCTAACATATAAAAAAACATTATACTTGAGTACTAAATATAAAATAGCTAAGCATTAATGTAAAGAGCTAAGGACTATAATAATATAAAATGTCTATGATTGATAAATATCTCAATAACTCCTTTTTATTAATTGATAAATTCGATGTAAAAAAAAGAGTAATACTCCAAGTTGGAAAATCAAAAAATCATGCACTCAATTCTAGACCTGCGTTATTTGAATTTAATGGAGAAAGGTATATTTTGAAATATAAAACAATTGTTCCAATTGGCACCCAACATCATGATGAACTTAAAATTCGAAAACATTCCGAATTAATATTAAATAATGGTAATCTTAAGATTTATACGGAAGGTAAAGATGTAATTCCAACTCATATTTCCATTCCAGATTTTGAGAAAGCAAATTTTATTGGGAAAAGATTAAAAAAAGTTGTTGTATCAGAAATATCATCTCTGTCGACAGAAAAAAAATCATTCTACGCTAAAGATAGATTTTATAGAGCAATAATCCCTTTACCAAACGAAGTAAGACTTTTTGGTAATTTTACAGGATGGTCATTTAAGATAGATAATAAAAGTTATTTTGAAACCTTAATGAAGTTGAGGATATCTGGCGCTAATTTTGATTTCTACACCTTCAAAAAAGAAAAAAAAAATTATTTTGTAATTGATTCCCTTGATATACTATTGTTTAATGATTTTATGAGATTTGTTAATTCTATTTTGTTATCATATGCATTTTTAAAAGGAAAGTACTATGGCGAAATCGCATATGTATTTTCATATTCGAATAATAAATTAATAACTCCAAAAAGTTTAAAAACGCTAATTCTAGGTGGAGGAAAATATGATGGTTTTCTAATTCATACAACCAATCCATATAGTGTTCAAAAGTTCAGAATAGAAAGTAAAAGTAAAAAAAATGAGGTTGGAAAAATAATTACAAATGACCCCTTAAGAAAATATATGGTTGAATTTCCACATGAAAATTTTTCTAAACTATGTGAGCTTATAGAGACAAAAGGAGGGATATTACGATCAGTTATACTATTTGTAAATAATAATTCCACAACGCTTGAAATGAAAATTCCTATTTTATACGTTGCGTTAGAAAATATTACAAAAGCATTATTTGGTAATAATTCTGTAGTTGAAAAATTAATAGATAATGAAAAAATAGAAAAGGAGATTAAGGGCCAAATTAAATTAATTGTAAAAGGTATAAATAAAATTAAGCGAGATAATAAGCCATCTAATTTATTAGTTGCAGAAAAAAAGGCATATGATGCCACATTTGAAAGGATTATAAATAAATTTTATAATTATAACAAGGGAACTAATAACCAAAAACTTTCTGAACCCTTTTCTTTATATGGTTATAAATTAACTAAAGAAGAAGAAGATTTAATAATAATTCATAGGAATAAATTTTTACATGGAGATGATTTTTCAGATGTTAACTTACATTATGAATATGAATTTAGGGAGTTGTTTCATATTAGTTTAAAGCTACAAAAACTTATTTCGATACTATTATTAAAAGCATCTGGATACAGTGGTTACATATTAAATAACACTAAAAATTATGATTATATTTCTGAAAAGAATCTTAATGAAAGTGGGTTTATAAAAATATAGAAATTTTTGTAGATGTAATATTTGTTTAATAAAGATAAAATAAATGAAAATAGAACATCAAAAGATTGAAAGTTTGCTGATTGAAGTTTATAAATCAGATTATTACATAATAGCATCTGCAGATCATTTTCAATCCAATGAGGAATATAAATTATATGTAAATCATATTGAAATAATGATTGAAGAATTTGGATTGATAAATCATTTGAAAACTAAAAAATCAACATTATTTCTGACTAAATTTGGGAGGAATGTTATTGTAAATTATAGAGGCTGGATCAAGTATTTAGAACACGAGAAAAAAGTGCAAGACAGAGTTGAATTGAAGGCTCAATACGATTTAAAAGTATCAAAATATTTGGCCAAAACAAGATTTTGGCCTTTAATCATTTCTATAATAAGTTTATTGCTAACTATTGGAAATATGTTAAGATAAGAATTTAAAGTAAATTAGTAAAGGAGTTTGTAGATTTACATTCAATTATTAAAACTAAAACTAGATTTTTAAAACAAAGGGATACAATTTGTATCCCTTTGTTTTAAATAATAATTTGTTCTAATTCTTCTAATAATCTAATAACATCCAGAGATTCTTTAGATTTAGGAATTCCATTCCAATTCCAAGGGTCTTCAACGGCTTCTATTTTTAGCAACAGTTTTTGAACTTCTTTGATATGAAATCGATCTAGTTCACCGGATTTAATTGTGTCTTTACAGTACCTAATAGCATTATGCTTGATATAATTGCCAATGCATTTTTTCTGAGATTCAATTTGAATCTTAATAAAATTTAAACTCATACTTCTTTTTTTTTAATTAAGAAACAAAGGTATTTTATGAGTTAATTTTAAAATAGGACACTAAATATTAAGTAAATTTTCATGTGATTTCTTATTACTTTTAAAAGGTTAATTTTTAAAATTTATCCTTTTCCTATTATTTTTAGCAGTAATAAAGTGAAAAGCTTTATTGTTCATTTGTCTCTGAATTTTTCTTAATGTTTTTAATAAAATAGGAGGTAGATATACCTGTTCTGGCATAAAAAGCATTCGCAAAACGTTGGGTAGTGCTAAAACCAACTTCTTCAGCGAGAGCTTTATTGTTATATTTACGATACCTCTTATCTTGTTTCATCAAATAAATTAAATAATCTATTTTTAGGTCATTAATATAATCAGTGAATTTTTTACCTCTAAAGTGATATATTATTTTATAGAGATAATTGATATTTGTCTTGAATAGAACAGCAAGTTTGGGCAGTGTCATGTTTTTTTCAAGATATCTTTTTTCTCTTTCAAATTTCTCGAGTTTTTTTAAAAGAATGGAAACAGTATCCTGATTTATATCTTCAATACTATTAGTATTAGCTTTCGGCTCTGCTTTAGTTTCTTCATTTCGATTCATTAACTCCAGGAAGTTTTTTCGGTACTTATTTTTATTTTTATTGTATCGGTAAAAAAGAAACCCTATACCTAAAAGAAGTGTGATAAGAATTAGCACGAAAATCAAGTCATTATATTTTCTCAACTCAAGTGAATGTTCCATTTTTTTCATTTCCATAAGCATTTTCTGGCTGTCATAATCCTTGAGAATTCTCTTGCTTAAGTATCGATATTGATTGTCTAGAATGCTATCAGCTTTAAGAAGTCTTTTACTATAATAAAGCTGTTTTTCCAAGTCTTTTTTTGACTTGTAGTACTCAATTAACAATTTATAATTTTGAATTAAGTCAGCTCGGATATAATCCTTATCTTCAAGAATTTGGTCAACTTTCATAAAATAAAATATAGCCTGATCTGGCTTAGAGAGTTTCCAGTAACTGGCACCTATATAGAAATAACCCACAGATTCATTGCTATAATCCTCTGCCTCTTTAATGTTTTTTATAATATAGTTAATTTCTTCGATAGCTTTTCGATAATTGGATTTGAAATACTGGTTGATTCCTTCGGAGTGAATAAAATAAATATTCATTTCATCACAGGAAAGCCTTTTACCTTCTGCAAGACCCTTTCGGTTCATTTCAGTACATAATCCATAATTACCTATTCTATTATAGCAAAGTCCCAGTAAGTGTATTGAATTAAGATAGGGCCTAACGTCATCTTTCTTGAAGTAATCAATACATTCTCTAAACAATGAAATTGCTTCATTGTAATAGCCTAAATAGTATTTTATGCTAGCGATATTGTATTTTACCTTGTGTATCAGATAGTGATCATCTGTTTGTGAAATGAATTTATTAGCGATCAAATAATTATCTAAAGCATATTTGTGTTTTTTCATTCCATAGAAAACTATTCCCTTAGATAAATAGGCAGAACCAATTAAGGCTTTGTTTGCAGTTATCCTGGCCGTATAAATCATACTGTCTGCATAAACAAGTTTTAAGTTGTCCTTGGAGTAATGCAGATAATTTTTATACCCATTAGTAATTTCTTCTGAATTTTTCTCAGATTTAGCTTTGTAAAGAAATGATTTTAGATAGAGTGCCTGGATTTCAGGATCTCTCTGAGATTCTTCGATTCTATCAAAAATATAATCAAAATCTTTATTTTCAATTGTATCTGGAATGATAAAAGCTTTCTTCTGGGCAAATGTTTGAAATGCCAAGAGAAAGCAGATTATTAAAAATATTTTTTTTTGATGATATAGCATATTATGATTTAGGATACCGTAGCGATATTTTAGAATAATGCGATAAAATACTGATAAAAAGAGCCTTTCAAATTTAATATAAACAATTGAAAACCAGTATCTTTTTGTAAGAAAATAGCATATGGATTTTCGTAAAATTCATATGCTAAAATTATAAAATCCATAATAAATGGCTTGTTTTTAAATAATACGGCTTTTAGATTTGTCCTGAATTCAAAAGCAAAAAAATTAGTATCGTACTAAATGAAAGTTCTGCTAGCCCAGGCGAATTGAACTGAGTATTATTTATCATTCACATTCAATCAATCTTAAATCATGAAAAATTTATTAGTAATCGTTTTTTTCTGTCTGTTCATTTCTTGTTCAACGGAAAATGATAATACATCATCTGAAAATATAAATAGCAAATCTATTGTATCACAGGAACATTTAATCTCTATTGAGAATAATACAGCAAGTAAAAAGTACAATGACGCTCTTGTAGCATATTTGAACAAGAATAAATATCCGGATTCGGTGGAAGAATTATCTAGTATGATTCAATTTATTTTAGATCAATATGTAGCGTCAAATAAAGCGGAGTCTATAACGTATCAACAGATACTTAGAATTAACAATAAGCCTATAAATGAATTGTCTACGTTATTAGGAAATTCATTGCTAGGTATGGAAGCCAAAGTTCAGCTTGAAACCTTCATTCAAAATTTAATTAATCTTCAAGGAAAAGATTTTAAGGAAATTTCAAGTTATCTAGTATTCTTTGAAGAGGAGGTATTAAAAAATACAGTTTTGACTGATCATGAAAAAGAAAGTATTCTTGCAGTTTCTACCGTCTCATTATACTCATTTCAAAATGAAGCTAAACGTAAAGATAAAGACTGGGAAACATCAGTAGGAAATAGAAAAACGCCACCATTTTTTGAGCCTGGTCAGAGATCTATTATTTCTGTCATAGCAGTAATTCAAAAAATTATTTAGAAGATATTGTAGTCATTATGGATTTTGATTTTAAAATCTTAGGTCTTAATTGGGTTATTAGATAAAGAAATTTAATTAAAGAATTTTTCTAAAAGCAGAGCTAGTTTTTTCTACCATATGAAAGTTCCATTATAGTGACGATAGAAAAATTAATGTAACCAATGTTTTTTGAATTGTGAATCATGATCAAAGATTTAATAAATATTGAACTAAAGGACTTGCCCATTGAAGGTTTAGACATTCATATCATCAAAAAATATGTGATAAAAACAGCGGCTCAAGAATCTTTTATAGTCAATAATTTCTCTATTCTTTTAATAAAATCGGGTAAGTTCAAAATTCAGTTTAAAGAAATTACACAGGAATTAACGGCAAGAGATTTAATGATTATTCCTAAAAACTCTTTTTGTACACTATTGGAAGTTCATGATAAATTACAGCTGTTTTTAATTTCTTTCACACTAGATTTTGCATTTAAAAATTGTTTAAAAAAAGAATTAGTTGAATCTATTTACTTTTTGATTGCAAAATCAACAATGAGAATTAAATTAGAGGAAAAGGACTTTTTAGTCCTATCCCTTATTTATAAGCTTATTCATCTTGTAGTTAAAGATATAGAGCAGAAGGTATTTGATACTGAATTACAACGTATCAGTTTTAATTTATTTCTATATGAACTGAGATTAATTTACACCAAATACAGCAATGATTTAGTGCAAAATTTCTCCAGAAAAGAAAGTCTTACTATGGAATTTTTAACTGTGGTAACTATTCACTGCATTAAACAGCACAGCGTAAAGTTTTATGCTGGATCTTTATTTGTTACCTCAGGATATTTAAATAAAGTTGTAAAACAGATAACCGGAAGAACTGCAAAAAAAATAATAGGAGATGCCATTATCATAGAAGCCAGAAATCTTCTTGAAGATCCACAAACATCAATTGCTGATATTGCTGAAGAATTGGAATTTAGCAGCGTATATACTTTTAGTAAATTTTTCAAAAAACATACTTCTATTTCACCTTCTGAATATCGTTCGAATTCTCTCGAGAAATTTAGACATCGTTAGTTTTCGCTGCATTAAGTGTAAATTAAAACAATAGAATGATGAATAGTATATATCCTTTAGAATGGCTGGATATTTTGATATTAGAAACTTTTAATTCAAAAAAAGCAAATATCCAATTGCTTTCAGAAAGAGATTTATCTCTTATATCAGAAAATGTTTTGATAGAATCGCAAAAAGTTCAGCTTCAGCTTAAAAAAGAATTTTTTTCTCTACATAAAAAGAGTGAGATACGTCTTTTGGTGCGTAAATATCATTCCACAATAATATTCCTTCTAGATACTATAATCGAAAGTCAGCAGGATGAAATGTTTAAATCAGATTCTATCTCTAAGATTATTACTACCATAATCAGCAGTTTGGATGAAATGCTTTCCTTCGTAGAAAATCGTTATTCGAACTATTTAAGTCTTGACGAGAGAGTACCTGTCACATGTTTAATAGTCTATAGAAAAGAACTTTCGTTGAAATTAAACAAACTTAAAAATAGGAAGTTTATTGATAACTCTGATATTAGGATAATAGCAATTATAGTTGATGTACTGTCAAAAAAAATACAATCTAATACAGGACGTAAAATTACATATAGACAAATCTTTTATCTCAAGGACCTTTTAAAAAAATTGGATACAGTTTCTGATTCCGGTGAAAGGAGTAATTTCAATTCTGGCCTGCATGAGTTATTAATAGCACAAAATTTCAATTGCCCAATCTATATCAATTATTACATTGATCAAATTATTGCTGATACTAGTACGCAAGGGAATTCGAATGACAAATTGAATCGGTTGTTATTTCATTATAAAGAATTCAGCCAGTTAATATCGAATGAAAAAGTCACGTTTGATCCGAGCCAGCACAATATTAAATATGTTTTAAATAACTGGTTTAAGCACGAGATAGGTTATTTAGAGCGAAGAATAGATTTATCCTTCGAAGACAAGGAGATTTTTAAAAGCGCTGATTTTTCTGTTAGTGTACTAAAGGACAATAAAGTTGAATGTATTTTATCAACCGACCAGATGGCTTTAGTAATAAGAGCTGCAGACGAATCAAGAATAATTAAAGCAAAATCGATGAATTATATTTTCAAAACAATTGTTCCTCATCTTTCAACACCACAGAAAAAAGATTTGTCGTACGATGCAATGCGTAGCAAATCTTACGTAGCGGAAGAAAGAGACAAGGAAATTGCAATTAAAGCCTTAGAACGTATGATCAAACATATAAAAGGATTTTAAGCAGGGGAACTATTATTAATTTTTCTAAACGCTTGTTGATTATAAAGTCTTGAATACAATTTGTATACAATTGCATTTCTATTAATGATTTTAAAAAAGGAATATTTCTCAAGTAGAGGTTTGAATTTTTCAATTCCTTTATCAGAGATACAATTAAAGTATAGCCAAGCTATCTCATTATCGGAAAGTTGAGCTCTTAAGATACTTGTATACGAATATTTAATTTCAAAATCGATAGTTGCATCTTTTGAAAATTTTCTTTCATCAACCATCTTAACCATTCTATATAAATTTCTGTAATAGTGTCCATAGTCACTATTGAATTTAAAATATACAAAATCATAAATTGATTGAAATCTTGTAGTTACGCTTTTTGAATCGCTTATTATAGTATCCTTTATAAAGTTATTTATTGCATTAAATTCCAGATTAATTTGACGATTTTGATGCTTAATGAGATTTATCAATACTCTATCTTGCGTTTTATTTTTATGAAGAGGAACAAGTAGATTGATATCATCTTGTAATAGCTGATGTAATAATTCTAGAGAAAATTTAAAAACATCTCTAGATCCTAGGGTTTGAGATGAATTTATTACTGCTGTAATGTTATCAAACCTATCATATTTACTTATGTAATTAATAAGATTTGTATCAAGTTTTAACGATTGTGGATCAAAATCAAAATTTTGAACAATTTGATGATGTAGAGATAATAGATTAAAAAAAGTAGATTCAAAATTTTGTCTATAATCTATCTCGCTTTGTTGTTCAAATTGATCTCTGACCTGCTGATTTGCTTGGTATTGAACAATAAATGCCATAAAAGTTAAAAAACCTACTCCAATTCCAACAACAGGATTTAATAATCCCCCCACGGCATCACCAACATTTCCATATTTTGAAATGTTTGACAAATCAAGAATAAAAGGTGCCATTAAAATTACAAATCCGATAATGGATATTCCAATAAAATAAAAACTTAAATTTCTAGAGAATTTTAATTGTTCTACTAAAGTAAATTTCTCTTTTTCCGATGTTTTCATGAATCTAAATTAATTAATTATTCAACTCAATTTAGGGCAATGTACCAAATTGGTAAGGCTTTACATCATAAGTTGAATTTTAGTTTTGCGAATATAAGAAATTACATAACCCTAGTCTTTATTAATAAAAATTATTTGTAATAAAGAATAGTTTTTAAAATAAGATTATATCGTATTTTAAAATAAGAGGTACAACTTGGGGTACAACAAAAGTTGGACTTGTAGCAAGACATTTCAATTCGTTACTTTGACTTGTAAAATAAATCATTAAGTACTTTTTAATGATTTATACATAGGATGAAAAGGATGTTGAACGATTAAATGAAAAGGCTATGTTTACGAATATTTCATGGAGCAATTATATAATTGCAGTAACAGTACTATTGATGATTTGGTATCTTGTTATGGGATTTAAATACTATTATTTTGAACTTCTGCAAATCATCTCAGGCAAACAACAAATTAAATTTCTAAATTTTAGAAAAACAAAAAAGCGGATTACTTACAATTCTACAGGTGATGATAATTTAAAAGCAAATTTCTTCTCTTCATTTGACACGTTAGAAGATGCTGAAGAATTATCTGAACACATCGTAAAAGCAATTAAAGAAAGTTTTGAAAGAAATTTATCTAAAGAAGAGTTTCAAAATTATTTAAGATTACTGCTGGCAGAATATCCTTTTGTAAAGATTTCTTCTTTACGTGAGAATATAAATAAAATTCTTGTCTCGGAATCTGCGATGCATCCAAATCTGCTTTTAACTTATGAAGTAGCAGATAGTCTTTGGGAGGAGATTACTTAAAAAATATAGTGGAGGAATATTCCCTTTTCTCTCTGGTGCGGTATGGCTTAATGTGACAAGGAAATAGAGCTGTAATTGCGGTATTCCTCCACTTTTTATTGAAGAAAAATTTAAACTTTAAAATGATGTGTGATGAAAATATGGAATTGGAATTTAAAGCGTTTTTCGAAAGTTAGAATGTTATCAAAAGGAACTTTATTATTGTTGTTATTAATTCAGTTTGATGGGTATACACAGGATGGAGTGGCCGGAATTAATGAAGCCAATCAAAAAGTCAGGAGTTATTTTGATGCGGGTACAGAGCTTATGTATGCTGTTGGTGCTTTACTTGGTCTAATTGGCGCTGTAAAAGTGTACCAGAAATGGAATGCCGGTGATCCTGATACCGGAAAAGTTGCTGCTGCCTGGTTTGGGAGCTGTGTCTTTTTAGTTGTTGTGGCGACTGTTATTAAATCTTTCTTCGGTGTTTAAGTAGCAAATAGTAACACTAAGAAAATGAGCAACAGCGTATACCAAATCAACAAAGGAATTAATCAATCTATTGAATTTAAAGGTCTTAAAGCTCAGTACATATGGTACTTAGGTGGAGGAGTTGTGGGGCTTATGATTGTTTTTGCAATTCTTTTTTTTATTGGAATTCCTTCTCTAATCTGTGTTGCAATTATCGGCATTACAGGAACTGTTATGGTTATCAAAATTTACAAAATGAGCCATCAGTTTGGAGAACATGGCATGATGAAAGCCATAGCCAAAAAACAGATTCCAAAGAATGTAAAGGTCTACAGCAGAAGAATTTTTATTAACTGATAGTTAAGTAAGGTTAACGGTAAAATTGAGAAGAGATGGAGAAAGTGATAGATGATGTTTTACCAATTATGGATGTTCAGCACGACTGTATCTTGTCCAAACAAGGGGATGTAACGGTAGTTTTTAAGGCAGAACTTCCTGAAATTTTCACAATGTCGGATCAGGAATATGAAGCGTTTCATCAATCCTGGATTAAGGCAATTAAAATACTTCCCAAGTTTTGTGTTTTCCACAAGCAGGACTGGTTTATGGAGAGTCAATATAAGGCCGATTTTACAAGGGATGACAGCAGTTTTTTAACAAGAAGTAGTGAACGGTTTTTTAACGAAAGACCGTTTTTGGATCATTCTTGCTATATTATAATCACTAAAAAACCGACTGGAAGAAAAAACTCCAGTTCCCTGTTTTCTAATCTGATCAGGAGTTCAATAGCCCCTGAAGAAACCCTGAAAAAACAATTGCTTCAGGACTTTCTTGACTGCACAGGCCAGTTTAAGAGAATTATGGAAGACAGCGGTTTTGTAAAACTTACCCGCTTAAGAAACGACAAACTTAAAAGCCAGAGCAGAAATATTGGACTTGTGGAGAAATATTGTTTTTTATCTGAAAGTGAAACCTCATTTGTATATCAGGACATTAAATTTAATGAAGGACTACAGATAGGAGACAAGCATTGTCAATTATTTACCTTGGGTGATGCAGCTGACTTGCCAGCTCTTTGCGGGTCAAGAATCAATTATGACAGGTATTCCACAGATAAAACAAAATTCAGTGTGGGATTTGCCTCGACTCTTGGACAGTTATTATCGTGTAATCATATCTATAACCAGTACATATTTATTGAAGACGCGCAGAAGACCATTCAAAAACTCGAAAGCAAAAGACTGAGATTACAGTCATTATCTGCTTACAGCAGGGAAAATATGATAGCCCGTGATGCCACAAACGATTTTTTAAATGAGGCTATCTCTCAGCAGAGACTGCCAGTTAAAGCTCATTTTAATGTCTTGGCATGGACTTCAGACCTGGAAGAATTAAAGGATATCAAGAACAAAATATCATCTGCGCTCGCTCAAATGGATTCTGCTGCGAAACAGGAAACTGTAGGGGCTCCACAAATTTATTGGGCAGGAATACCGGGAAACGCTGCAGACTTCCCAATGAATGACACCTTTGATACGTTCACAGAGCAGGCTGTCTGTTTTTTAAATA
The DNA here is from genome assembly GCF_020991455.1 of Flavobacterium sp. JAS. GTDB lineage: Bacteria > Bacteroidota > Bacteroidia > Flavobacteriales > Flavobacteriaceae > Flavobacterium. The sequence continues at coordinate 1,172 of NZ_JAJMOX010000019.1, read as the reverse complement.
TGGAAACAGGTTACAGATCTTCTCTGAGTCCCATGGGAATCCGGCTAGGGGATAGGCTGACAGGAAAACCGGTTCATGTTGATATCAGTGATGAACCAATGAAGATGGGCATCTGTACCAACCGTAATAAGTTTATACTGGGGCCATCGGGAAGCGGGAAATCTTTTTTTACCAATCATATGGTGCGGAGCTATTATGAGCAAGGAACGCACATCGTACTTGTAGATGTCGGGCACAGTTACAAGGGGTTATGTGATATGGTTGGCGGCTACTATTTTACTTATGATGAAAAGAATCCCATCAGATTTAATCCTTTTTACATCAGTGAAGGCGATAGTCTTGATACTGAGAAAAAGGAAAGTATTAAAACATTGCTGTTGGCGCTGTGGAAAAAAGATGACGAAACTTTTAATAGAAGTGAGTACGTGGCCTTGTCCAATTCACTTCAATTGTATTATGAGAAATTGGAGATTAATAAAGATATTTTTCCCTGTTTCAACACCTTTTATGAATTTTTGAAAGATGACTTTGTTCCCATATTGGAAAGTGATAAGGTAAAAGAAAAAGACTTTGATGTCAATAATTTTCTCTACGTGCTCCGTCCTTATTACAAGAACGGTGAGTTTGATTATCTGCTAAATGCGACCGAAAATCTAGACCTTTTAAAAGAGCGGTTTATAGTTTTTGAATTGGATAATATCAAAGATCACCCTATACTCTTTCCGGTTGTGACAATAATCATCATGGAAGTGTTTATCAGTAAAATGCGAAAGCTTAAAGGTATCCGTAAAATGATATTGATAGAAGAGGCTTGGAAAGCTATAGCCAGAGAGGGAATGGCGGAATACCTTAAGTACTTGTTTAAGACCGTGAGGAAGTTCTTTGGAGAAGCGATTGTAGTAACCCAGGAGGTTGAAGATATTATTTCTTCACCAGTTGTGAAGCAGGCGATTATCAATAATAGTGACTGTAAGATCTTGCTGGATCAAAGTAAGTATCAAAATAAGTTTGATCAGATTCAAGAACTGCTCGGTCTCACTGAAAAGGAAAAAGCCCTAGTGCTGTCGGTAAATAAATCCAATGACCCTGATAAAAAATACAAGGAAGTATTTATATCACTAGGAGGAGTGCTTTCCAAAGTGTATCGAACGGAAGTTTCACTGGAGGAGTAT
>NZ_JAJMOX010000018.1 GCF_020991455.1 Flavobacterium sp. JAS | reverse complement strand
TGCAGTCCAGGTATTGGTATACGTTCCTGAATTAACACAAGAACCAGCCACAAAACTGCCACTTACTTTATCATAAGTTATTAGTCCACCGCAATTATCAGTTGCCACAGGGGCGTTAGCTTGCGCAGTTGTTAGTCCTTGGGCATCGCTGCATTCCAGGGTTACATCAAGCGCAGCCGGAGCGGTTGTCCAAGTAGGGGCTGTTGTATCTTGCACGTTAACTGTTTGAGAACATGTTGATTGACATCCATTATTGTCTGTAATATTTAAGGTTAGTGTAAATGATGCTCCACAACCGGCTCCGGTAGTCACCAAAACGGTTTGCGATGATGTATTGCCAGGAATTGTAGCATTTCCTGACACAGACCAACTATAATTACTCATTCCAGCCGGTGCTGAATAACTATTACCAGTTGTAGATGGACAAAGTGGACCATTCGAACCAATGATAGAACATATCGGTAACGGATTTACTGTAATGGTTGCTGTTCCGGTCTGTGCTTGTGAGCAAGTAGTTGAACTTGAATCTTGAACACTTACTAAATTATAAACAAATGTGCCAGAGGCTGCAGTAGGTACGGTTACCGTTACAGAATTTCCCGCGATTGTGCTTACTGTTAAATTATTGCCCCCATTGATGTTATAAGTAAAAGTATATGGAGTGGTTCCCGCTGCTCCTGTGAAAGTTACATTTGGAGCTGTCGCATCTTTACATACCGCTATGGTACCGGTAATAGTTGCTGTTGGTAATGGATTCACTGTCACTGTTACCGTAAAAGTACTTCCTGTACAAGTCCCCGATGTTGGAGTTACAGTGTATACAACATTTATTGGAGCATTGGTTGTATTGGTCAATGTACCGCTGATATTAGCTGCATTACTTCCTGCTGCTGTTCCTGAAATTCCAATTACAATTGGAGCAGCCCAGCTATAGGTGGTACCAGATGGGACTGTTCCGTTAGTTCCATTTACTGGTGTTACAGTAAAAGTGCCTCCGCTGCATATAGTAGAGGCCGTTATATTGGTCAATGCTGGTTTAGGATTCACGGTTACTGTTACGGTAAAAGTACTTCCTGTACAGATTCCCGATGTTGGAGTTACAGTGTAAACAACATTTATTGGAGCATTGGTTGTATTGGTCAATGTACCGCTGATATTAGCTGCATTACTTCCTGCTGCAGTTCCCGAAATTCCAATTACACTTGGAGCTGCCCAACTATAGGTCGTGCCAGCTGGGACTGTTCCGTTAGTTCCATTTGCTGGTGTCACTGTAAAAGTACCTTCACTGCATATACTAGTACCAGTTATTGGTGTTATAACTGGTGCAGTACAACACGCTACTAAAGTTATATTATTAACTGTTTTTGTATTTGGGACAACCTGATTTGTTGGATCTGAAACGGTCAAACTAACAGTATGCGGACCAGCCGATGAATAAGTCACAGTATATGGTCCTATTGTTGTTAAACTAACTGGAGAGATTGTTGCAGCTCCCGGAAATGACCAGCTATAATTAGTGTTTGGCTGAACTCCTGTTGAAGTACTGGTATAAACTACTTTTTGATAAGTACCTCCATCACAATTTTTATTAATAGAAAAATCGGCGAACAAAGGTGTTCTTATAATTATCCCACTTGAAAGCGCACTGCTGCATTTAGGAGGATTACAAGTAATCAAAGAAAGACTTTGAGCAGGCGAAATGGCTTGCCCACTTGTTTCCCAGCTTAAATAAATATTTTTTAATTCAAGGGATTGACCTGCGGTATAGTTTGTAATTTGAGCCATTCTGTATTTGGAACCGGCTGTAATTATACTCCCTCTAATTTTAATCGTTAATCTATCTGTTGCAGCACCAACAAAATTAGTGTTATCGAAATTTTTTCGAACACCTCCAACCAGATAGTCAAATTGAAATAACAAATCATATTTGGAACTGTTAGATGAAACAGTAACCCAAATATACAATCCATTTACAGGATTTGTAATATAAGCCAAAGTAGCCACATTTCCTACATTATCACCTAAATAGACATCTCCAAAATTTACATCCTGAGCATTACATTGCGAAAAGGAACAAGCTGGAGCTGTTGTTAATGAAGCATTAGTATTATCAAATGTAACATTAGTATTTTGTGAGTAACCAATTACTGTAGAAAACAACAATAGTAAAAAAGTTAAAAACGGAATAAAAGTAATTTTTTTCATAATCTTTATTATTTAAATAAATCAGTAATTAATTTCTTGTTAAATTAATCAATGGAAAATTTGAGGTTGTTATCTTCTTTTGAAAGACAATCTGAATATTTAAAAGCTCTTGATTCACCAAAGCTAACCCTTGGATTTGTTTGTGAATAACTATTTAATGTTGAAACTAGCAGAATTAAAAAATCTACAGGAATAGAGTAATTTTTGTTTTCATAGTTTTTTATTTTAAAAATTTATGAAATTTTTATTTTTTTAACATATTCAAATTTATATGTTCTGTTTTTAATAGCTAGTATTTTTCTTTCAACAACCTAAAAACTCGTTGAAACGACATTTTTAGATAAAAAAAAGAGAAAATAAATAGTGAATTTCTTTAATTGGATTTTTTTATGGAGTAAAATTTATTTAAAAAAGCATTTTTGATTTATAGGTAATAGTTTGATTTTACAACAATTGAACTTTTCTTTGATCGAGATAAAATATCGATGAAATGCTTTTTTCATAGATAAAATGGGACTTGGCTGGGTAGTGGTGATAAGAAATTAAAGTAGTTTTACCCTTTACAATGAACATATAAGTTTACATCATTTATCAAGTTACAAATGAGTGAGTTATAATTTAAAAGTTGAAATAATTTCAAAAGGCAAAGTTAAAAAGCACAAAACTGATGATCTTTTAAAGGCGATAGAATAGAGATCTCAGTAGATAATTCTAAAAATGGTATCGTCATACTTTTAAAAGATTTATATCCTGAGTAACCATAAAGCAGCTCATTTGTTTTTTTTAAATGAGATTACTTGAATTATGGGATGCAATTACTATATATTATTAAGAACTTTAAATAGAGTATAGTTTACTTATAAAGGTTAGGAGTGAAGATAGAATAATTTGTATATCCTTTACTTTTTGTAAAAAACAACATCTTAATTACATAAATTTTTGCGGTTTTACCACAACAGAGATTTGTAGAGAGCATATATATTTGTAAAGAATCTATTACTGTTTTCAAGATTTGCAACTAACATATCTTAAAAATTAATCACAAACCCCTTATTTATCCGTTAAAAAGATAAAAAAATGAAGCAATACAATCATTTTATACTATTTTTCTACAACATTCTTTTGTTATTTTCAGTTTCACTAAAAGCGCAAGTTGTTGTTGATAGTGATCTTAGTGAATGGGGTGATACTAAAAAAATGCAGTACGACAAAGAAAATCAATTGTATTATGCTTTTAAAAAAGACAATCAGTTTCTTTATTTAGGCATATTAAAAAATAAAAATGCTTCCAAAGTTGATAGGGGAGGTGTGCAGGTTTTTTTCTCAGATAAAGAAGCTGATACAACTGGTCTGCAAGTGATATTCGCTAGTAAATTGAAAGATCCTATTACTAATAAATCTCTAAAAAAAACTCACGATTTTTTTTTTGGTAAGAAATCTAAATGACGTTGTAAGCCAGACATTGCCAACTTACAACGAAACCGGGATTATCGTAGAATGGAAAAATAGAAAACAGCCTTGCTTTACTTTCAGATATTTCCACTATAATTTTCATCTTAGGAAACTTACTTCTTATTAAAATAGTTAGCCTTTCTCCTGAAATATGGAAACCATCATTTGAAGCGGATAATTCAAAGTCAATAAAAACCACATCAAAGTTACTGCCGTTTAAAATTACCAGAGCTTCACCATAAGATTTAACAATGTGCGAGTTTATTTCGTAATTATTATTATCGAAAAAAATTCTTTTGTAAGCTTCTGTAATAAGTGGGTGGTCATCAATTATTAAAATATTTAATTCCTTTCTCAAAAATGGTACTGGATTAGAGTTGATGTATAGTATTTGGATAATTAATTCAAGTTGCTAGTTAATAAGTGTAGTCCCTACGGGACAAAAAAATGGTAAAATAAATTGATCACTACCAATATGTAATCTCTCCGAGATATTTTTTATTACTCCGTTAGGAGTTAAATATTGGTAGAATTAACGAAAGACACACCACAGAAATATCCCATAGGGATTATACTTTTTTTACAACCAACTTATTTGTTGAATTTTTAAACTAGCAACTTGAATTAATTATATAGTAAGTATCAAAAAAACTATTAATCCCCTAGTTCAATGTTCATTTTTTATAAGTTATTCTTTATCAGATAGAATAATAAATTCATAAATCTTCTTCCTTTTGAAATGGTTTTTGATGTTTTTTAAGAGAACAAAGCTGATGAGATAAAACTAATGGCCATATATTCAACAAAATACAAAGCACTCAGATATGGAGATACTACCATTTACAATTAAATACTTAAGTTTGCAACATGAGTAAGACTATTAAAATTATATCATCAGAAGAATTTCCAAAACAATTTATGTCTGATGCTTCTTTAGATTTTGATTTCTTAAAAACACCCTTGCAGATATATGATTTAAATACGACAACAGAGTATATTCAAATTCCAACTCCGCTTTTCAGACCTGATTATAATTTTATCGTTCATGTTACTAAAGGGAGTGCAAAACAACAAGTCGATAATGAGATAATAACCATAACCGAGGATGATGTTTTGTTTATAAAACAAGGTCATATTACGGCAATGAAAGAAATTGATCTGGTTATAACCGGTCATTTCATTTTATTTGAAGAAAGTGTCCTGAATCATATTTTATCTAAACAGGAGTTGATACAGATTTTCGCTACTAATTCGGTTATCAAATTGCCAAAAGAAACAAGTATTTGGCTTAATTCTTTGTTTTGCTTATTAGGTCAGGAATTTCGGGATGAGAATTCTAATATCGAAATTTGTTATTCGCTTATGCAAGCTGCCTTTCAAAAAATTATTTCTTCAAATAAAGAGCTTAATAAAACGGTACACCGTGGTAATGAAATCACTTTTTCTTTTAAAGAATTGGTTTATAAATACCATAGTCAGGATAAATCGGTATCCTTTTATGCCGATAAATTAAAAATTTCTGTAAACTATCTCAATAGGTGCATTAAGGAAACTACCGGAATAGCACCAAAAGAATGGATCAACAATGTTAGTATCCTGCAAAGTCAGATTCTTTTGCAAGATTTGACTAAAGATATTTCAGAAATTGCTTTTGAATTGAATTATGAAGACCCATCTTATTTTGGACGGCTTTTTAAAAAAATAACCGGTACAACTCCTTCACAGTACCGAAACTCACTTATGCACGATTTGTCCGAGTAACGGCAAACTAAATCCTAACAACAATTATTGTTTTAACCACACCTTTGCCTTAAGAAAATCTTAGAGGGCTAATACAGCTCGTGTGTTTAAATTTAATAAATGTTATTTTGAAAAAAGTACTATCCTTGGTTTTGCTAACCTTGTTTATTTGTCTTCCAAATAAATTTTATGCTCAATTAATAACCGATGGCGCTGGGATTGGCGTTACCGTAAACGGAAAAAGCAACTTTAAGAATTTATCTTCCGTAGATCCATATTATGGGAATAAATTCAAATATAATACTTACGATTTTTGGCTGCCAATACCATCTTTTAAAATTGGAAAAACTCGTATTCTTGGCGTAGTCAACTATCGTGTTTTAGACTTTACATTCGATAAAGAAATAGAGAATAGTCCGAGTCATATCACAAAAATACAGGAGATCAAACCTACCATTGTAGTACGTCATCCTTTTGGAAAAAGATGGGCCGCTTTTGGAATTTTCATACCTACTGTTGCTTCAGATTTTAAAAGTTCTTTTTCGATGAATGACATGGTACTGGATGGCATTTTTGGAGTTTCAAGAAAATTTGGAGAAAAATCAAATCTTGAAATTGGAATTGGTCCACATATTATGTACGCTTTTGGTAAGTTTTTAATAACACCTGCTATATCTGTAGATTATAAAAGTAATAACGGTAAATGGTTTGCTCAGGTATACTGGCCAAGAGTGAATGTTTTTCGAAATCTTGGCAACAGTACACAAGTTGGTATCGCAGGATCAATAGACTGGACGCTTCATAATTTACAAAACTACAAGAACTATGAGGGAGCAGAGGTTGATTATGCTCAATTTTCGGCTATTCATGGTGGGGTACAAATTAACCAACGTCTTTTTGATGTTTTTTGGTTTCAGTTGCAAGGAGGGCTTGGTTTTGCAAATAAGTACACATTGTATAATTCTAACAATGATACCATTAGTAACTACAAAGCAAAAGAAATGCCTTATGTAAAAATGATGCTAACCTACCGTTTTGGAAAATAAAAATCTAAAAAAACAATTCAATAATAATTTAAAAAAAGAGAAAATGAAAAAAATGATTCTAAGTGGTATGGTATTAATGGTATCGTATTTTGTTAATGCACAACAGGTAAAAATGAATGTTGAAGTGGCTAATATTCAAAAGGGTAAAGGTGCTATAGTACTGAATGTATATGACAAAAAAGAGAACTTTCTTAAAAAAGTGTATTTGACTAAAAATCAAAAGGCAAACCAGGAAAGTTTAAAATTTCAAATTGATTTGCCAAGAGGAACTTATGCGATTACCGCTTTTCAGGATTTAGATAGTAATGGAAAGTTAAACAGTAATTGGTTTGGAATGCCCAAAGAGCCAGTAGGAAACAGTACCAATTTTAAGCCGGATGGAGGAGCGCCAACATTCAATGATTGCTCAATTTATGTTTTGAAAAATGACGCTACAATTACAATAGACCTCTATTAGGAATTTGAAAACGACTTTAAGAAAAACCTAAACTTTAATCATGACATTAAATTATGAAAGAGGCAGCTTTGAAAAATAGAGTTATTGCAGAAGTAAGAGGTGCATGCAAAGAATATCAAACAGGTGATACATTGATTACTGCTTTAAGACCCACAACTGTTCAGTTTAAAACTGGTGAACTCACATTAATAATAGGGCCTTCGGGTTCAGGAAAAACCACATTGTTGTCCTTATTAGGTTGTGTCATTTATCCAACAAAAGGAAATGTTTTTATAGATGGTCAGCAAGTAAATACACTTTCGGCTAAACAATTATCGACTTTGAGGTTGAGCAAAATTGGTTTCGTGTTTCAAAGTTTTAACCTTTTGGCACCACTTAACTCTTTAGAAAATGTAATGATGCCGTTGCAACTTATGAATTTAAGTGATACTGAAGCAAAAATAAAAGCCGAAAAAGCACTGGAATTGGTAGGGATGAAAGATAGAATGAAAAACTTGCCAAAAATGCTGAGTGGTGGTCAGCAACAACGAGTTTCTATTGCACGGGCATTGGTAACAAATCCACCAATTATGCTTTGTGACGAACCAACGGCTGCATTAGACATTAAGAGTGTTGGTTTGGTAATGGATGAATTAAAAGCACTTGCCCAAAATGGTAAGAGTGTAATTGTGGTTACACATGATATGCGACTTAAACAATTTGCAGATAGAATTATTTATGTAGATAATGGAATCGCAACCGAGAATGAAAATGTAACTTTTTTAGAGAATCATTAATAAAATTATAAAGAATGAAATATACCATAATTTATCTAATAGCCTTAATTTTTAGTAGTTGTAGTAAGAAAGAAGAAAAAAAACCGGATCAGGTATCGGCTCTAAAAGAAGTTATTTCATCGGGTATTGTGGGACTCGGACGGATAGAACCTGATGAAAAATTGTCTTCATTGGCAACAGAAGTAGGCGGTATTGTCGTTGCTATTCATAAAAAGGAAAATGATATAATTGCCAAAGGTGATTTAATTATCGAATTGGATCATTCTGTTCAAGATGCCAAAAAAGTACAAATTAAGAGTAGAATTGAAACACAAAGAATCGAAATAAATATTGCACAACTAAAATTAAAGGAGAACAAAATAAACCTGGTTAACAAACAAATAGAGTTACAGCGATTGAAAAACTTACATGAAAATGGAGCAGAAACAAGACAAAATGTTGATAATCTGGAAACAGAAACGAAAATTTTTCAAGCCAATGTGGAGCAACTACAAAGTCGGGTTATGATGGAAAATTCCAGACTTGAAGAAGTTAAACAAGAGTTAGAAGTTTCAAATAAGGAATTACAACAGTATTGGATAAAAGCATTAAGCGATGGGCAAATTATGACAATGAATGCAACAAAAGGAGCCGCATTGTCGCCAAACCAAGCATTTGCAGATTTTATTCCGAAAAGCAAATTGGTTGCTACTTGTGAAATTGATGAGCTGTTTGCAGATAAAATTAAAAAAGGACAAAAAGCAATTATTCGTCAAATTGGTTCTAATAAAACTGTCGGTTCGGGTGTTGTAATCTTTGCTTCATCTGCACTTAAACGCAAATCGCTTTTTTCTGAAAAAGCAGGTGATCAGGAAGATAGAAGAGTTAGGGAAATAAAAATCCTATTGGCAAACCAAACGCAATACTTAATCAATTCCCGAATTGAATGTGTTATTGAAACCATCAATTAAGAACAAATGAACAAGACATGAAATCTATTATTAAAACTGCCTGGAAGTTTATTCGTTTTGATAAAACTAAAAGCATAGGTGTGGTTGTTGGAATTGTAATAAGCACTTTTCTTATTGGTCAGCAAATAGGAACATTCAATTTTTTGACAGGATTAATGAGTGTGTTGGTAAAAAATACAACAACAGATATTTGGGTTGTTGATAATAAAACGACTGATGCTAATCAACTTAGTTTGATAGACAGGAGAAAAGAAAAAGAAATTAAGAGTTTGGCAGGAGTTAAAGAAGCATTTCCTATTGTTGTAACAAATAGTAAAGCAAAATTTCCTAATGGAACCAGCGCTATTGTAAACATTATCGGGAGCGAATATCCTTATTTTAAAGCGGGCCCGGATAGCTCGAAAATAATACAGGGGAAACTACCGGATTTACTGCAAGAGGCAGGCGTATCTGCTGATTACTTTGATCGAAGTAATTTTGGAGGTTCGTCAAATGTTGGAACCTATTTTGAAATAAACGGGAAAAGAGCCGTTATTACGCTACAAACTAAAGGAATACGAGGTTGGGGCGGTTATTTAATGTACACTACAGTAGATAGGGCAAGATATTATGGTAATATTTCTTCGACTAATATAAGTGCTTTAATGGTAAATGTAAAAGATGGGGAAGACGTAGATCGTGTTGTTGCTCAAATCAATAATTCAGTTTATGGAGTAAGAGCCTGGCGTACATCATCTTTAAGCTCATCGACTATAAAGAGTGTTTTGGCTTCTACAGGTTTAGGCGCCAGCACAGGATCTCTGGTTGGGTTTGCCATTATTGCAGGTTTCTTTATTATTGGTCTTACGATGTATTCGTCGGCACTTGACAGGATTAAGGATTATGGAACTTTAAAAGCAATAGGTGCTACCGATTCTTATATTAGAAATCTGATACTTACTCAGGCTACTTTATTTGCTATTGTTGGATTTATCGTTGCCCTTGTTTTCTTAATGGGTTTTAAAAACGGAATGTATCAAACTGGAATATTGATAGATTTTAGCCCAATAATACTCTTCTTGATTCTAATTGTTACTTTTTCTATTTCGCTTTTTGGAGCCGTGTTCGCTATTAGAAGAATAAAAAATGTAGAACCCGCTTCAGTATTTAGAGGCTAAAAAGTTATTATGATGAAGAATAATTCAATGAATATAGGTTTTATAGGATGTCTTATACTGTTTTGTCTTTTTAAAATGAATGCACAAAGCCCGGTATGGACATTAAGTAAAGCAATCGAAGAAGCACAAAAGAACAGAAAATTACTGGCTTCGTTGGCAACAGAATCAAAAATCAATCAGTTAAAAACAAAAGAGTTAAATGCAAAGTATTTGCCCAGAGTATCATTAAATTACAACTACCAGTATAATCCTATTATTGCCACAAGTGTTTTACCTGCAAATGCATTTAATTCTGGAGTCTCCTCAGATGTTATGATTCCCATAAAATTAGGGGCCAATTATACCCAAAATGCTGGTGTTTTGTTGCAACAGCCTTTACTGGATATCTCTATTTCAAAGTTAATTACTGAGTCTAAGTTACAAGAAAAACTAGCAAACTTAAATGAAAAAGAGGCTAGGATAGAGCTTACTTACGAAGTCTCAAAGGCCTATTTTAATACATTGGTAGGGCAACAGCAAGTAAAAGAAGCTATTGGTGATACTGCCCGCACGGCTTTAAGTATGAATACTATAAACCAAAAATACAGTAATAAAAGAGTTTTGAAAGTTGATGCAAACGATGCTAAGGTAACGCACAATAATGCTGTACAAAAATATCATAATGCTGTAAATAATGTTTTGGTTTTAAAGCAATACCTTTTATATATTACTGGAAATGAATCTTTACTTGCTGCTTCAATCGTATTAGAAAAGTATAATATGGATGGAAATATTACTGATCTTGATGAAGATCTAATTCATACATTACCCCAAATAGAAATTTTGAAAACACAAAATGAAATTTTAGAAAATAAAAAGAAACTGGAAAGAGCAAAACACAGTCCAATGATTAATATCAACGGTTATTTAGGAGCAGATCAGTTTACGGCAAATATGAATCCTTTTCAGCAAGATAGCTGGTACGGAAATAGTTATATTGGAGTATCATTAAAATTACCTCTTTTCTTTGGTGAAAATACAGCAAAAAGAATAGAGCAATTAAAATTTGAGCAAGAACAAAATGATAACCAAATCATAGAGGATATTAATAAAAATAAATACAATGCGTTGAATGCTACTATTGCTTATAATAATGTCTTGCAACAGTTAAAAACGGTGTATGAAAATACCCGGCTCACTCAGGAGATTGTAATGGTTTACCAAGAACGATATAAGTTTGATCAAATATCGTTTAATGAACTAAACGATAAAGAGATTCAATTGCAAAATTTAGAATTAGTATATAATGAACTTCAACAGCAATTGATAGTGTCATGGCTTGATTGGAAGAAAGCTGCGGGAAAACTAGTTTTACAATATTGAAGTTATGGATTTTACTCCAAGAGTAATCAAGAGTACCACAAAAAAAATACAAGCCTCCAAAGTCATTTGATTTTGGAGGCTTGTTTATTAGGACCTTGCTATTTTAATGATTGACCATTTTCATAGCCTCTTCACTATATCGATCGCCTATGATAGGATATTGCTTAAGGAGTTTGTCAATTGTCATCAGATCGTCATTTGTTATGTTGACGTCAACTGCCATTGCATTCTCTTGCAGGTATTTTCTTTTTTTGGTGCCTGGTATTGGGATAATATCATCACCCTGAGCTAATACCCATGCAAGGGCTAGCTGTGCCGGCGTGCATTCTTTATTCTGGGCCATTGCAGCAAACTCACGCACTAGAATATTGTTGTTATTTATATTCTCTTGTTGGTAGCGCGGTAAGGTTCTTCTAAAATCATTATCGGCAAAAGTGTCTACATTAAGCTCATTAGTAACCAAACCTCGGGCTAAGGGAGAATAGGGCACCAGTGAGATTCCAAGTTCACGGGTAGTTTGTAATATCTCTGTTTCAACATCTCTGGTTAGTAACGAATACTCACTTTGGAGAGCAGCAATTGGATGTACAGCATGCGCCTTGCGGATCGAGGCTGGTGAGGCCTCACTCAGACCAAGATAACGTACCTTTCCTTCTTTTACCAAATCTGACATTGCACCAACAGTTTCCTCAATTGGAATATTTGGATCAACACGGTGTACATAATATAGATCAATAGTGTCTGTTTTCAGACGTTTCAGACTGTTTTCGACTGCAACTTTCATCCAGGCAGGCGAACCGTCAAAGTAGGTACCAACTGCACTGCTGGGTCCTGCAATACCGTCTTTAAAACGGAATCCGAATTTCGTTGCGATAAATATCTTATCGCGGTTGGGTACCAGTACCTTTGATATAAGTTCTTCATTGGCGCCATTAGCGTACATATCGGCTGTGTCCCAAAAGTTGATTCCCAGATCAAGGGCTTTTTCCAGCGTAGCTAAACTTTCTTTATCATCTGTAGGTCCGTAAGCGAAGCTCATACCCATGCACCCCAAACCAAGTGCAGATAGGCGTTCGTCAGTTTTTCCAAGTTTTCTGTATTTCATTTTATATCTTATTTTGTTTCAACAAATTTAGATTAGCAAACTCAGTAGAATTTATAATGATCAAACTGATAGTTATAATATTCAAACAGACTACCTCAGCTGTGAGGGTGTCAGACCTGTATGCTTTTTAAAAAAAAGAGTAAAATAGGAAGGATATTCAAAGCCAAGGCTGTAGGCAATATCGGCTATGTTCCAGTTAGTATGTCGTAATAATGCCTTTGCCTCTTTTATAATGCGTGCAGTGATATGCTCAGTTGTCGTCTTACCGCTTACTTGTTTTACCGCACGATTAAGGTGATTGATGTGAACCGATAAGGCAGCAGCATAATCTGCAGGAGTTTTCAGTTTGAGTACAAGTGCTGGCGAATCAATTGGAAACTGTCTTTCGAGCAATTCCAAAAATAAAGTACAAACCCTTGATGAAGCATTAGTGTAGGTATGAAAATTGGTTGCAGGATTATTTTTCATGGCCTCATGAATTATCAGGTGCAGATAGCTGCGAAGTACATCATACTTATGTGGATAAGTGGAGAGCATTTCGGCCTGCATCTTCATATATAGAGACGAAAGTTCCTTCAATTGAATAGCATCGGGAAAGAATATAGGGTTGCAGCCAATTTTGAATAAAGGGGAATCCTGTAAACTGCCCAGGCGTTCGCTATGCTGAATAAAATCTTCAGTAAACAAGCAATACCAGCCTGATTGCTGTTCAGACTCTGCTTCCCAGGAATATGGTACTACAGGATTGGAAAAAAGTAGTGCTGGTTGGTCGATCTGTATCCATTTATCGGCATAATAAATTTTACCCTTGCCAATAATCAGGGAAACTTTATAAAAATCCCGGCGGCTGTAAGGACTTACTACCGCGCAGCTATCTCTGCTGAATATATTAATATGTCCGATGCCCGCATTATTAAGTGGTACACGTGCTGGTGCATGGCTAGGAAGTCGTTTATAAAAATCGCTAACGCTTTCGGCTTGTTTCATAGCGTAAATTTATAAAAATAAAACAGACCTCAGATATGAATATTTTTATAAGGTTTGAAAACTATAGTATTTTTTTCTAAACCAAAAAGCTACGTTTACAAGTGCAATTAAGGCGGGTACTTCTACCAAAGGACCAATAACTCCTGCAAATGCCTGACCGCTGTTTATTCCAAAGACGCCAATCGCTACTGCTATAGCCAGCTCAAAATTGTTTCCTGTTGCCGTAAAAGCTATTGCTGTTGCTTTTGAATAGTCAGCACCAAAGTATTTTCCAACAAAAAAACTAATGATAAACATGATGATAAAGTATATTACCAATGGAATTGCAATGCGCACAACATCCATAGGAATCTGAACAATCAACTCTCCCTTAAGGCTGAACATCACTATGATAGTAAAAAGTAATGATATTAGTGTAATGGGAGAAATAAACGGTACATATTTAGTCTCAAACCATTCAGTTCCTTTTATTGCAATTAGGGTATAGCGGCTTACAATTCCTAGTGCAAAAGGAATTCCCAAATATATCCCCACACTTTCGGCGATCTGACCAATACTTATGTTAACTTCAAATCCATTATAGCCGAAATAAGGAGGAAGAATCGTTATAAAGATATAAGCATATACGCTGTAAAGTAAAACCTGAAAAATGCTATTAAGAGCAATAAGACCTGCAGCATATTCCCTGTTTCCGTCAGCCAAATCATTCCAAACCACAACCATTGCAATACAGCGCGCCAAACCTATCAAAATGACACCAATCATATATTCGGGATAACCATTTAAAAAGAGCAGAGCCAAAGAAAACATTAAAATAGGACCAACAATCCAATTTAAAAATAGAGAAGCACCCAGGATTTTTGTGTTTCTAAAAACCTGTCCCATCTGCTCGTATTTCACTTTGGCAAGTGGCGGGTACATCATAAGAATAAGTCCCACAGCTAAGGGAATATTAGTTGTTCCGCTTGAGAATGAATTTATAAAATTACCACTCGACGGAATGAAATATCCTATCGCCACACCAAGAGCCATAGCCAGAAAAATCCAGAGCGTTAAAAATCGATCCAGGAAACCTAATTTCTTACGTCCCACAGCAGGCGCACAGTTATTTACTGACATTTTTATTATTTGATTTGTGAGAATACATAAAACATTTCAGTTCCAATTTGAAGGCTACGTTCCTTGTAAACTTCCTTTTGCTGAGGCGTGCCGTCTGAAACCTTTGGATCTTCAAAAGTAATAGGTACACGCTTTTCTGCCCCGGCAATAAAAGGACAACCTCCATCAGCCTGTGAACAAGTCATTATAGCAACAAATTCACTCTCAGGATTAAAGTCATCATCATAGGTTTTAGAAAAGCCAATAACGGGTAGTTCATTTGCAGCAAATTTTATAGAATAAACAGGGTTTTGACCTTCTGAAATAGTTTTAACTTTAAATCCGGAGCCTTGCAGGGTTTCAGCCACCATTGGAAAAAGGGCAGTAGCTTCTGTACCTCCTGAATAACAGGTAACATTTTGTACCTTATAATGTGCAGCAGCAGTTTGCGCCCAAACCTGAGACAAGTGGCTTCTTCTGGAATTATGAGTACAGATAAGATTAAGTCTAATCTGGAGTTTGTTATCGACTTTATTCTGAATATAATCTACTAATGGCTGCAGGATAGTTTTGCGTTCTTCAGAGATCTGATTAAAATCAAATGAGTTAATGGTGTTTTTAATTTCAGTAAATAACATAGTTTTTGTCGGGTATTTAGAATAGATGTTTAATTGTCATTTAAAAATTAACAACAACCTGAACCAGGTGTACATGAATTTGCACTATCAGCATTTAACTGAGATAATTTTATTTTCGATTTATCTGAAGGTATTCCGCATTGTTCCTGAGCAAGACAAGCAGTCTGTTTGTTTAATAGAATAAAATTTTCACCATTAAAATCTAAATCATATTTACCAATGGTAGTATCTTGATATTCAACTTCAATTTCATGATCTTCGATACCAAGAACCTTTTCTGAAAGTTCAATAATATGAATCAGTTTTTGTGGTTTCAATCTATGCTCATAATCATTAGCATCCCAAAGCTGAAAGTTTACAACAGTTTCTTTTCTTACTGTTCCACCGCAATCAATGAAGTTTTTTGTGATCAGACCAACTTCTGTTACATGGAAATATTCAGGAACAAAATTTCCGTTTGGCAATTCAAAATTTACAGCTTCAACTGTTTTTAGTACTTCTTTAATTTCTGAAAGTTTCATAATTTCTGTGTTTTAGTTTTTTTTATGTGCTTACCACTACGACCAATCCGTATCTAATAGTTTTCTGATTTTCATATTGGTTACTTTAACAGCATTCGTTTCTCTTTTTTTCTAAATGAGCAGTGATATGTTCGAAAAAACCTTTTATTTTTTCTAATCCCGGTTCATTGATACAGTAACAAATAGAGTTACCGTCAATGCTTCCTTTTATTAAACCAGCATTTTTAAGTTCTTTAAGATGCTGGGATACCGTTGGCTGAGATAGCGGCAATTCGTTAACTATATCTCCGCAGATACAGGTATCTACTTTTAGTAGATATTCCATAATAGCGATTCGGGCTGGATGACCCAAAGCCTTAGCTAAAACCGCAAGTTCGTTTTGATTGTCTGTAAAATGATCTGTTTTTGTAGCTCCCATCGTTTTATATTTATATTGCAATATTACGATATAGTTTTGAATAATGAAGAAAAAAAGTAATTTTTTTTTCGAAGATAGAATATTGTTTTTTTGAAAGAGGAGAAAGTTCAGAAGGGTAAAGTGTTGTATATAAGTTTTTTGGTAAATAAAGTGTAAAAGTATGGACGATTGTTTTATTTAGTTTTAAAATGATTTTGCAATAAAACAGGATTAGATAATTTGTAATTTATTTACTTAAAGTAAAAAGAGACTGCCTTAACTTTTTGCGGTAAAAAAGATAGTAGCTACAAAAGTTTATAGCGATAAAAATGCCGCAACTGATTACTATTACATAATTTTGCAACGCACGAAGTAACTGGCTTCGTAATATTATACTATGAGCAATACATTTTCTGACAGCAGCCAAATTGGAACAGTATCTACTTTCTCTGAGCTTGTGCATACCGATTTCAAGGGAGAAATGAATGCGCTATGCTGGTACAGAAATTTGGGTGGCGATTTTAACGAGATTGTGACCAAATTATGTCTAAAAGAAAATGTAACTGAAGTTTCTCCTGAAGATCTAATCGCACTCCAACTATCTGAAAAGGGGAGTATAGCAAGGGAAATAATCTTAAATGATTTACAATTATTAACTGATTTTGGAGCTTCGCCATCGCTTAATTTGCTGAAGTGTTATGAGCGTGATGATGAATTTGATTTCATATCGACAGATGTGTATTCGTTTCATGTTGATCGTTCGCCCATTGCAACTGATACTTATTTATGTACCTATCACGGAGCAGCAAGTGATATTGTTTCTAATTCGCAGGCGGAGCAAAAAATTCTAATTCCAGAAATCCGAACAAAGCTAAAAGAGCTGCATGATGGGTCATCGGAAGAATTCGAAGATTTTTTAAAAGAAAATTATTTTGATTTACATTATCAGACACATGCGGATGCAGAGCCTATTAATTTAGGATTGGGACATCTTTGGCGACTTGCCGTAGATCATCCAAAACAACAAGTGCTGCCCTGTATTCATAGAGCTCCAATAGAAAATGAAGGTGAATATCGGTTGTTGTTGATTTGTTAAGGGAATTGTTGGAACAATGTAGTTGAGGGAAGATTTTTTTAATCTTTGAAAACCGAATTAAGTCCATCACCGAAGAGTCCTTTTGGAAAGCTGTGCGAATATCTCCTGACTTCGCACCCACAATCTTGATCAGGTGAACAAAAATAATTCTGAATTTATGGGAAACCGTAATGCCTATTTCTTTTTTTTATTTAGTATTGTATCAAAAATGAAGCAACTAAATATCATAATTATATTTTTGACTTTCATCTTTTTTGGATGTGAAAAAAAAGTCTCTGAATTGGAATTTGAGCAAAGCGTCTTTGACGAAGTATTCGTAAAGATTGTAGATTCAACTTACATCGACAAAAGGCTTTATACCTGTTTTCCAGAACAAGGAAAACCTATCTATGACAAAAAGGGTAAGTGGATAGGATTAGATTCAATTGGACACAAGCAAAGAGATATAGAGTGTGAAATAAAAAGGACAGCACTGAAAAAAGACACACTAAATCTTGTAATTGTAATTGGAAATGAGGGCATAATAAACAGCCAAACTAACATAGAAAAATACAACAATAAAAAATTTATTTTTAAGCATTTTACTGAACTTCCAAAAGTTGAAGAGTATATAAATTGGGAATCTAAATATCCGAAATTTGCTGGCGCTATGTCTTTTTCTCATATTAAATTTGATGCTAAAAAAGAATCAGGTATTTTAGAAGTCAGTTATAGTTGCGGCGGAAAATGTGGCTTAGGATATTCAGTAGTCATAAAAAAAATAAAAGGAAAATGGATTATTGCTAAAGTTAAAGAAACCTGGATTTCATAAAGATAAAACTGCTAATAGCCACTACAACGAATTTGAACAAGTAGAAAGTTGGTTTTGTATCTAGGATGATTTGGCAAATCTTAAGAATGGCTTAATTTTAGTCCCATACCCGCTGTAGTCCCAGAACGTTGGCAGACAGCTTAAAAAATAGACCTTCAATAATATAAAGTAAACATGAAAAATTTAATTTTAATAGTAGTAATCATTTTAGTAGGACAAAATTTTGCAAATGCGCATACTTGTGAAAATGAAACTGTAAAATGTCCAATAGATGGAAAAAACGTAACATTTTGTGTAACAATGAGTATGACAACTTTTGGTTCTTTTAAAGATTTTCAAAAGCAAGGTGCAATTGGAGATCATTACGAAGAACTAATAAATACTTGTCCGAAATGTCATTTTTCGGGTTATATTGATGATTTCAAAGAAAAAATAAGTGAAGAAGAAAAAATCAAGATTAAAGAATATCTAACAAAATTTGATAACACGAAAATTGATGATGCAAAACAATGTTTGATTGCAGGCGAAATTAAAGAATTGCAAAAGAAATCAAATAAAGAAATTGCCTTTTGCTATGTTACAGGTTCGTATTTATTACGTAGCAATGATAAACAAGTTGAATTTAGAAAAGAACTCCAATCAAAAGCTAAAGATTATTTGATTTCTGCTTTAGATAAAAATGAATATGAAGACAAATCAGTAATTGCAAACATTAATTATTTAATTGCTGAAATGGAAAGAAGAATTGGAAATTTTGACGAAGCAATAAAACATTATGATTTAGCAATTAACGATTCAAATAAAAAAGATTGGGTCGAAGAAGTTGCTAAGGAGCAAAAAGAATTAGCAGTAAAGAAAGATGAAAACAATAAAATATAAAAGCCATCTGCCAACAGTTACTACAACGGATTTGGACAATTGGCTTGTATTAACAGAACGTTATTAGCAAATTTAAAAAACGAAAGTGAAAGAACTTATCAAAAGAATATTCAGAAAATCAACATCAGAAGAATTTCTGAATGTCGAAATTGAATTAACCGAAAATTGGATCAAATACAACAATGGAAATTCAATTGGAAAGAAAGGTTCTGAGGGAGGTAAGATTTTAAACGATCAAGAGAATATAAATGGTGCGAGAATAACGATTGAAGCCAATGGTGGAAGTATTCCCTTTGCAATTACATTTGGAATTTATGGACTAATGTTTCACACAGAATTCTTTAGTGAAATAGAAATTGCTATTGAATATTTCAAAAGGAAAAAAATAGAGATCGACAGATTTCTAAATATGTTTGAAATTCCAGAAGATAATCAAAATACAGAATGGGAAAATAAAAAAGATGAGTACTTAGAAAAATTAATGTATGAATAAAGTCTGCTAGTAACAGTTGCTACAACTGATTTGTGCAATTGACTTAATGGAAAGTTAGTTTTGTATTTGGGATGATTTGGCAAATCCGGAAATAGGAATTAATTTAGCTCTAAACCCGCTGGAGTACTAGAACGTTAGCGGTAATTATACCTAGGATGAAAACCATATGACAAAAAAACTAATTATAATATTTATTTCAATTTTAATTTATGGCTGTAATAATACTGACATCAACGATAAAGACAAAAGAAATGAAAATTGGGTATATTGGATGGACACAAAGACTGGTGAAGCATCTTGGGTTCCCGTTGGACATGAAACAACAATAAAAGATGGAAATTTTACATCATTTTATAATAATGGGAATATTTATCAAAAAGGTAAACTGAAAAACGGTAAGCGTATTGACATAATATATGATTATGATCTCAATAATAATCTTATAGAATATGAAATCCTTAAAGCTGATACTTTACTTCATTATTACATTAATGATGGACCTTACATTTCATATCTTCAGAACGGAAAAATTCTAGAAAAGGGAAATGTCGAAAATCATAAGATTGGTAACGAATGGACGAAATATTATGACAACGATAAAATCGAGTGGACTAAAAAGCTTATACATGGAACTGGTTGGTACCGTTGGTATTATGATAATGGACAAATATCAGATATTAATTATCATCTAAACGGGAAAACACACGGTGAAGTTAAAACCTGGTACAGAAACGGCCAAATTAAAGAAATTTCACATTGGAACAATGGCTTACAAAATGGTTTATTTAAATTTTTTTATGAAAATGGAAAACTAGAAGAAAGAACAATTTGGTTGATTGGTAAACCCGAGAAAGCCGAAAGTTGGTATGAGAATGGTCAAATTAAAAACATTAAACTTTATAAAGCGGGACTCATTAATGGAATTTATATGCAATGGTATCCTAGTGGTAATGTTCAAATAAATGCAAATTATTCTTCGGGAAAAAAAAATGGAAAAGCAACTATATACTACGAAAATGGAAATCTTCAAGCTGAACAATATTATAAAAATGATCAACGAAACGGAGTTTGTATTTGGTATGATGAAAATGGAAAAATGATAAAAAAACAAACTTACGTTGACGGAAAAATTGTCAATGAGTAAAAATAACTACCGTTAAAAGCTACTACAAGCGATTTGGATGAATGGCTTAATAGGAAGTTGGTTTTGCATTTAGGATGATTTGGCAAATCCAAATAACATGCTTAATAATGTTCCAAAACAAAATAAAGAGACTTTCGAGTCTCTTTGTGAAATTATATATCTTACATAAATGACTATTTATTGAATAATTTTTCAAGTCTTGACATCCTGTAACGAAATAAAATATCCCTTTAGCATAACGCATGTTTTGTACGATTCCTTTTTTAACTTATCTTCGCTGTTTATACATTTGTGAGTACATTCTACTCCTTTAAAAATCTAATTTGTGAAAGAAATACAGGAAGACGCACGAGAGAATCAGCTTAAACGTGGGCTGACTAACCGCCACATTCAGTTAATTGCCTTAGGCGGATCAATAGGAACAGGTCTTTTCCTAGGTATTGGTCCAGCGGCTGTATTAGCAGGGCCATCGGTTATTTTAGGATATGCTGTTGCCGGAATTATCGCTTTTTTTATTATGAGACAACTTGGCGAAATGGTTGTCGAAGAACCTGTATCAGGAAGCTTTAGTCACTTTGCCTATAAGTATTGTGGTTCTTTTGCAGGTTTTGCATCAGGCTGGAATTATTGGATTTTATATATTTTGGTTAGTATGGCTGAACTTACAGCCATTGGGGTTTATGTGCAGTTTTGGTGGCCTGAAATTCCGCTGTGGGCATCCAGTTTATTTTTCTTCCTGGTTATTAATGCTTTGAATTTTGCCTCTGTAAAAGTTTACGGAGAAACTGAATTTTGGTTTTCAATCATTAAAGTTGTCGCAATTATTGCAATGATCCTCTTTGGTACTTATTTGCTAATAAGTGGTACAGGAGGAGAACATGCTACAATTCATAACTTATATAACGATGGAGGTTTCTTTCCAAAAGGTTTCTTTGAAAAGACTTCAACTGGTGATTTTCAAGGTTTACTAACGGCAATGGCTTTAATTATGTTCTCCTTTGGTGGTTTAGAACTCATTGGAATTACCGCTGCTGAGGCAGAAAATCCGGAAAAAAACATTCCAAAAGCAACAAATCAGGTCATCTATAGAATCCTTATATTTTATGTTGGTGCATTGGTAATTTTATTTGCTTTGTCACCTTGGCGACAAATTACGACAGATAGTAGTCCATTTGTAATGGTTTTTCAAAATTTAAACGGAATGGAATTTGAGTTGTTTGGCAACAAAATATTTTTTACAAGCCTTATTGCCAATGTGCTTAATTTAATTGTATTAACCGCAGCTTTATCCGTATATAATAGTAGTGTATATAGCAACTCACGTATGTTATATGGTTTAGCAGATCAAGGCAATGCTCCTAAGTTTTTAATGAAGCTAAACAAACAATCGGTACCAATTAATGCCATTTTAATTTCTTCATGCTTTGCAGCTATCTGTATTTTAGTAAATAAAGTAATTCCAGAAGAGGCCTTTAGTATTTTAATGTCCTTAGTGGTGTCTTGTTTAGTGATTAACTGGGTTATGATTTCGTATACGCATCTAAGATTTAGACGTTCGAAAGACAAGGAAAACGTAAAAACGAAGTTTGCTTCATTGTTTTATCCGTTAAGTAATTACATCTGTTTTGTGTTTTTATTGGGTATTTTATCCATCATGTGGATGACTAATATGAAGTTATCCGTAGAATTAATTCCTATTTGGTTGGGTATTCTTTTTGTATGTTATAAAGTTTTTAAAACAAAAAAATAAGTAGTTTTTACTACATCATTCATTACCAGGCATTGATTGTCAACATATAGTTGATTTTCAATGCCTTTTTTGATACTATGGTTTTGTTTTTAGTGCCAACAGAAGGTCAATTAATAATTGTAATCAGAGTGGCTGGCTTTTATCTCAATTTGTTTTTTAATACTTTGTCTTACATTTTCCCAATCATTATCCAGAATACTATAAAAAGCAGTATTTCTAGGTATTCCATTTGGTTCTATTTTATCTTTTCTCAAAATTCCTTCAAAAACGCCTCCAATTTTTTCAATTGCTTTTCTTGAGCGTAAATTATTATCTTTTGCTCTAAATTGAACTCTGTTACTTTTTAAAGTCTCAAAACAATAGTTAAGTAATAATAATTTGCACTCCAGATTTACAGTTGTCCCCCAATATTCTTTCATTATCCAGGTAACTCCTATTTCAACTTTTCTGTCATTGGGATATATTTCAAGAAGTCTTGTAGTGCCAATAATTTTGTTTGATTGTTTATGAACTATAACAAAAGGGTACACAGTTCCTTTTTCTCTATCATTGATTGCATTATTGAAATTTGGATAAAATATTTCTTCAACTGAATAGTCTACAGATGTGAGTTCCCATATTTCTTTGTTAGATGCGGCAAGAAATAAATCTTTTAAATGTTCTTTTTCCAAAGGAAGTAGTTCAATTTGATCTCCTTTCAATAGTATAGGATGATTAATCCAATTGTTTTTCATAATTCTATTTTTGTTCAGTACTGATTATTTTATGACAATCAAAAATAGTTAATATGGACTGAGTTGCATTTGGTTTTTATGTTAAAAATTGGCTTTAGTTTGATCGAATATCATGGTTGTTTTTATTAGAAAAGTGAGTCATCTATGAAGTCGCTTATTTTAAAAATTACTTAACATTTTTTGGTTATAAAATGCTTACCTTTAATGAGATACGATATTAGTTGTGTTTTTTAAATCAACTGATAATTAAACAATTACTATTATGAAAGCAACGGCTAAATTTTTTATTCTGCTCCTTGCTGTCAATTTAGTTATTTTGATAGCACCTCAAAGAGCAACTGCACAGGTATCCATCAATTTCCAGATCTTTTATGATGATTTAAGTCCATACGGAGACTGGATTAATAGCCCTGAATATGGATACGCTTGGGTTCCCGGTATGTCCTCTGCTTTTATCCCTTATAGAACTAACGGTCATTGGGTATTTACCAATGTAGGTTGGACTTGGGTTTCTAATTATTCATGGGGATGGGCGCCTTTTCATTATGGGCGTTGGTACTATGATTCTTATTATGGATGGATATGGGTCCCGGGTTATGAGTGGAGTCCAGCATGGGTGATCTGGAGAAGATCCGAAGGCTATTATGGATGGGCACCTATAGGACCAGGTATTAGCATCACTATTGCCTATGGCAGTGGTTATCGTCTGCCTTATAATTATTGGACATGTGTAAGAGACAGAGATTTTGGAAGAACGGACATTTATAATCATTATGTTTCTTCTTCAAATAATGTTACAATCATTAAGAATTCGACAGTAATTAATAATATGAGGAGTGACAATGCAACCCGGGTTAGATACAATGCAGGACCTGATAGAACTGAGGTGCAAAAAAGAACCGGTAGAACAATTTCCTCAGTAACTCTAAGAGAAAGAAAGAGTCCAGGTCAGAATCTAAACAAGAAAGAATTGCAGCTCTATAGACCACAGGTAGAAAAAAACAGAACTACCGGACGAGAACCAGCTCCGTCTAAAGTGACGCAATTGAAAGATGTGAAACCTGATGTGCAAAGAAATGCCAGAACTCAGCCGCAGAGAGAAAATCAACCAGTAAGACAGCAGCAACCTCAACAGCAACGCAATGATCAGCAACGACAACAAAATGATCAACCAGTGAAACAACAGCAACGCAATGATCAGCAACGACAACGCAATGATCAACAAGTGAAACAACAACAGCAACAGCAAGCAAGAGAACAGCAGGGAAGACAACAACAGCAACAACAGCAACAGCAAGCAAGAGAACAACAGCAACAACAGCAGGGAAGAGAACAGCAGGGAAGACAACAACAACAGCAAGCAAGAGAACAGCAGGGAAGACAACAGCAACAACAACAACAACAACAAGCAAGACAACAGCAACAACATCGAGATAATCCACAATCGCAACAAAAACAGAAATGAGATAATTAGCGGAAATCAATAGCAAAATTAAAAATCAATCATTTTTGATTTATTGCTTGTTTCAATGAAAGCTTGTTATTATAATAGTGTTTCAGATTAGATATAAACATAAAAAAAACTCCTTAAAAATTAAGGAGTTTTTTTGGTTGTTCTTAATTTGCAACTATTTATAATTTAATATGCTAATGATTTTGGTACAAAAAAAGAGTAGCATTTTGTGTCAAAAAAAGGCAGGAACTCCAAGATCTAATGTTACCACTTTTTCAAATCTGCCGTGATGACTAATAGAAACATCCTGAAATGTATTAGATAGAGAATTATATAAGTGTGGAATACCATTATTGTCTTTAATAATGCCTTTTTTTTGGATCTCAATTACATTTTTTAAGTCATCTAAAGAATTAGCTGCTAAAGTATGGATGCCTTCTTGTAAGAGAATTGTTTTAGTATGATAAATATTTTGGGCATAATTCACTTTCCCGATAATATAATTGTTGTCTTGTGATACTATAGAACAAACTAACTTTTTAGGAATATATTCTCTTTGTTTTGTTTGCCTGTTGTAAATTTTATAAGCAGCTTCTTTCATACTCCAAAACAACCAGACCATGATTTCAGGATCTAATGCATTTGAGATCATTAATTGCTCGCTGGCAGTAAAGAGTTTTTGTATGAAACCTTTGCGCTGCCAATTGCTTTCACAGCGAGATTGAATGATATCTATGACATCGTTCCCGATCATTTTTCGGTAAGTTTTGTCTCTATAATTTCTACCGCAGCTTTAACATTAAGCATACGTTCCATATCTGTATTATCAATTACAATGTTAAAAGTTTCTTCGATATCAAGTACAATATCTACTAGATTAGCTGAATTAATAGCAAGATCATTAATGAAATCAGTGTTTTCTGTAAGATTGTCATAAGCTTCAGTATTTGTTGTATACGGCTTTATGATCAATTTTAGTTTAGATATAAGTTCTTCTTTGTTCATAGTATTATTTTTGAAATTTTTTAAAGATGATACAAGCATTTACATCACCAAAACCAAAACTTGCTTTGGCAATTATATTTGGGTTGCTGTTAATTGTTTTTAGAGGCACTTTTAAGGGATCAATAAGTGCAGTTATTTCAGGGTGAAGATCATTACAGTTTGTGTTTCCAAATACAAAACCTTCATGAAGCTGTAAAACTGCAGCAATACTTTCAACACTTCCGGCAGCGCCCAGACAATGACCGGTCATGCTTTTTAAAGAGTTGATATATGGAAAATCAGTGCCACTTCTTCCTAGTGCTTTAGTCCAGTTTTCGATTTCGAGACTATCTTTTGTAGTTGCAGTAAGATGACCGTTTATGGCATCAATATCATTTGCTGAAATACTGGAATTATGAATAGCACTACTAATACATCGTTGTACAGCAATACTATTTGGTGCTGTCATACTACCGTTTCCGCGCTGTCCGCCGGAGTTTACATTTCCGCCTAATATTTCGGCATAAATGGTGGCACCTCTTTCCAGAGCAGTTTCTAAATCTTCTATAACCAATGCTCCGGCACCACTACCTGGTACAAATCCTGCTGCGGAGGCACTCATTGGGCGAGAGCCATTTTCCGGATTATCATTATATTTAGAACTGCAAACACGTAAAGCATCAAATCCGCCCCAAATATAAGGCCCGCTATCACTAGTACTTCCGGCCAGTATTCGTTTCGCTTGTCCGGATTGTATGCGGTCGTAAGCCATTAAAATTGCTTCTGTACCAGTTGTACAGGCTGACGAATTTGTGGTAACTTGATTCCCTAAACCTAGTTTGCCGCCAAGATAAGCGCTTACACCACTGTTCATGGTTTGTGCTACAACAGTGCTGCCAAGTTTTCGAACTTGTAATTCGTCTATTTTATAAATGCTTTCGCGAAATTTATCGATGCCGGAAGTGCCCGATCCAAAAATAGTTCCGCTGTCCCAATCGGGTTCCTCATTTAGTTCTATGGATAGTCCGGCATTTTTCCAGGCTTCCATACCTGCAATAACACCATATAAAATACCGGTACTATTGAAACCCCGTAATTCAAGTTCTGTAAAATATTGAGAAATAAGTTCCTCCGTTAATTGTGGTTTACCAGCTATTTGACAAGAAAATTGTAATTCCTGCAATTGCGCATCATACCGAATTCCTGATTCTCCATTTTTTATAGCTCTGGTAAACGCAGGAATTCCCACTCCGTTTGGAGCCACAACACCTAAACCTGTTATTACAATTCTTTTGCTCATAATTTTGTAGTAATCATACCTGCTAAAATGCCTTTGCAAACTTCCTGACCGGCTTCGTTTTTCATAATTACATCACACTTGAGTTTACCAAATCTGAAAAATGATTTTTGAGCAGTTACCGTTACTTTTTCATTAGGATATACGGGTTTTAAAAACTGCATATCTGCCGATGTAAAAGCTATCACGGTATCTTTATTAAATTTATCACCCAATAAATAAATTCCAAGGCAAACCATACCAATCTGTGCCATGGTTTCGGTCAGGATTACGCCTGGAGTTACAGGGTTATCTTTAAAATGGCCTTTATAAAAATCAAGATCTTCATTAAAAGTATAGGTTCCGCTAACACTATTTTCATCTACATGCAACAATTCATCTACAAATAAAAATGGTTTGGTGTAAGGCAGCTGCGCTATAATATCGGTCAATTTCATATTTTATTTATTTAAAAATTACCATTGTAACAAAACCCGTTGTGCCGAAAATCCCGGACCAAAACTAAGCATCAATCCTTTTTCTCCCAACTTTGGATTGTTGTCCATAATACGTTCTAGAACGTACAAAACGGTAGCGCTCGACATATTACCATATTGTTTGAGAACTTCTTTAGTGTCGTCAATATTTTTGCCTAATCCCAAGAAAAGTGATTCTACTGTTGTGACTATTTTTTTTCCACCGGGATGAAATATCATATGGTCGATATCTTGAATTTCTAAATTGTTTTTTTGTAGAAAAGGATGAATAATATCTCCAAAATGTGATGCAATAGTATCGGGAACTTCAATGTCTAATACCATTTGTAAACCTGTATTGGTGAGTTTAAATCCCATCATATGTTCTGCATCATAAAAATGATACATTTGTTCGTCGAGTATCTCAGGGCCATTATCTTCTTCATACGATGATAAAAGACAGCAGGCAGCACCATCGCCAAAAATAGCAGCGCTTACAATATTTGGCATCGAAAAATCATTCAGCTGAAATGTTGCTGTAGGCGATTCAATTGCTATTACTGCAGCACGTTTTTCGGGATTAGCCTTAAGAAAGTTTTTAGCGTATATAATACCCGATATTCCAGCGGCACAGCCCATTTCGGTTACCGGAAGGCGTACGATGTCTTGTCTTAATTTCATTTTATTGATAAGATAAGCATCTAATGACGGTATCATAATTCCTGTACAACTTACCGTGATAATATAGTCCAGTGTTTGTGGGTCCCAGTTTGTTTTGGCTAGTGCTTTCTCTAATACTTGTTCGCCCAGAATAATTACTTCCCGACTATAAATATCATTTTTGTCTTCAAAAGAGGTCGCGGTAAAGACTTCAGCAGGATCCATGATAGAGTAGCGTTTGTCTACAGCTGCACCTTCGAATATTTTTTTTACTTTTTTGATAAAGCGCTCGTCTTGTCCGTGCAGCCATCCTCTCAACATTGGGAGTATTTCTGCCGTTGTACGTGAATATTTTGGTAGTTGCTTGGCAACAGTTATGATTTTTACACTCATGTTTTGGCGATTACCCACTGATAACGAAAAGCCCATTTCCAGTTTATGGTATAGTTTTTTAAATTTACTTTATTTGAAAAGCTTTCTAATTCTTTTTTCTTAAATCCTCTCAAAATAGATACAAGTCCATCCTCGCGTGACATTTTATTTAGATTAAAAACAATACTAATCATTTTAAAAAGCCGATACGCTAATTTACTGCGATGCAAATCGTTAATGATAATACCAACTTGGGCATTATTATTAAAGATAGTGATTAAATTTAATATTTCCTCATTTGTAAAATGGTGTAGGGTAAGAGTACATAAAACAATATCATATTTAATAGCGGTAAACTCATCGCTAAAAATATCCACACATACATACTCAATATTTGGGTATTCAGTTGAGAGTTTTTTAGCATAATTTATTGTAAAGGTATTTGCATCTATACCTATAAGTTTAAAATTAAGATTGTTCCTTTGACCGTATTTTGCCAGCATGCGCAACATATCTCCATTGCCACAACCTGTATCCGCAATTACTATTGTTTTATGAGTATTGGATTTCTTTAATAATGTTTTTATACCGTGAAGGGTAAGTTTATTACC
Organism: Flavobacterium sp. JAS; assembly: GCF_020991455.1. Taxonomy (GTDB): domain Bacteria; phylum Bacteroidota; class Bacteroidia; order Flavobacteriales; family Flavobacteriaceae; genus Flavobacterium. The sequence goes on along the minus strand of NZ_JAJMOX010000018.1, from coordinate 35,230 downwards.
TCCTAACAACTGATTGATATTGGCAATTTGATCCAATGCACCTTGTAATTCTTTCCCTTCAAGAGAAAAATCATCCATTATTTCTGGATCTAATGTCCTAAATTTAGTGCTTATTCCCATTTAATTGATTGCTAAAGATTTACCGTGAGTTTGTTTAATTATCCTTGACATTAATCCCGGAAAAGATGCTACTATTGCAACAAGTATATTAGTAATGGTTTTATTGGTTAAGATTCTCGCCAGAATCCTGCCCATAAATAATCTCTTGCTAAAATGTTTATTCCATTGATTTGTATAGGCTCTTTCTAATAATTCGCGTGAGATTATTTTGCCTGAATAATAATCAATTATTAATTCTGACGCTATTTTTGCACTGTGAATCGCCATAGCCATTCCGTTGCCACAAAGCGGATGAATTAGCCCGGCTGTATCACCAATCATTAATAAATGGTTTTCTACAGGTTGCTTTTTATCAAAAGAGATCTGACTTATGGTTATTGGTTTATCAAAAAGAAGTTTACTATTTTCAAAAACAGATTTTAAGTGCTTGTTTTTATAGAGAATATTCTGCTGATAATCCTCTATGTTTTTATATTGTTTAAAGGTGGCATAATCAGCCAGATAACAAATATTTATAATGTCATTCTCTACTTTAGAAACACCACAATAACCACCATTAAAGTTATGTAAAGCAACAAGATTATTATCTAAATCACCTGAATAATGCGCCTTAACAGCCAGCCAAGGTGATTTTTTAGAGATAAAATTACGGGCTAAAACCTGATCGATGTTAGACCGTTTACCAAAAGCACCCAATACAATTTTGGCCGATAAAATTTGGTTTGGAGTGGTAATTGTAAAGACATCATTGCAAAAAGAAAGATCAGTAACGTTTTCTTTAATAATGGCGCAATTGTTTGCTAATGCTTTTTGGTATAAAAAATTGTCAAGCACATAGCGGCTAATGCCAAAGCCTCCTAACGGAAGTTTTGCAGTTACAATTTTTCCATTACTTGATGTAAATTCAAACTTAGAGATATTGGTGGGATGCAGTTCTGAAACATCTACACCAAGTGATAACAAATAGGGCAGAATCTCATTAGAAATATACTCTCCGCAGACTTTATGCTTGGGATAGTCTGATTTCTCGATTAGTATTACTTTTAATCCTTTTTGAGATAGATCAATAGCCGCTGTCAATCCGGCAAGTCCGCCACCAACAATTATTACATCTGTATCTGTTTTCATTCTAGTAATTTAGATATAAAATTTTGGATATGCAAACAGAAAAGATATAAAAAAAATCCCATTTAGTAAGAAATTGGATTTTAGTTTTGTGACCTTTTCTGAACAATTTACAAACCATTTTTGAATGTTTAAATTATTCTGTAAATTGGCGGGTTAGCTTTTAAATTACTTAAACTCTTATATTTGATTCTCACAGATGCGACAGAACCAACAAACCCAACTATAAATTAAATTTTAATTTCTAAGAGATATATTCAAATTATACGTATTTTGTATCAGGGTGATAAATTCTATATCAATTTTTTTGAAACACTGGTGAAGTATGAGAGTTTATTGCAGCATTTATCAATAAAGAAAATCTAACAGATACTATTACATTTTTGGCTAATAATTGAGACCAATAGATCGTTTATCTGTGATCCCATTTTTTGCTGATGGTTTTTATCTTAACTTAGTGTAAGGCGGATCTTATAGTTCAAGAATAATTATAATTTAAGGATTATAAAATACTAAAACACAATGTTCAAACATCAGGGAAACAAAAGGAATCTAAGACATAATCTTAAAATTGCCTCTTTATTATCGTTTGTGGCCGGACTGGTAAATGTAGCGGGTTTTTTAGCAGTTCAAAAATTAACAACCAATGTTACAGGGCACTTTGCTTTTTTTGTAGATGAGATTTTTAAACTTAATTTCAAGCAGGGATTTATTTACTTTTTATATATTTTCTTCTTTTTTCTGGGATCTTTTTTTTCAAGTTTACTGGTAGAGTTTCTCTTGCGAAGAAATGAAAAATACAGTTATGTAATTCCAACAGCAATTGAAAGCATAATTTTGTTCGGGATTGCTGTCTTTGGAGACCATTTAATTACACAGAACCCTGATTTTATAGCCTATACCTTATTGTTTGCAATGGGTTTACAGAATTCTTTGGTAACAAAAATATCTAATGCTACTGTAAGAACAACACACCTAACAGGGCTTTTTACAGATCTGGGAATCGAATTGTCCCAACTGTTTTTTTATCATGAAGATTCCTTTAGAGAAAAGCTGTTTGTATCGATAAAACTACGAATGACCATTATCAGTTTTTTCTTTGTAGGCGGAATAACAGGTGGAATTTTTTATTCGAATATGGGATTACAAGTTTTATTAATTGGAGTCATGGCTTTGCTTTTGGGACTCTTATATGACAGAATCAGGTTTAATGCTGTTTTATTGGAAAGGAAGTACAGAAGGCGTATAATACAGTTTAAAAGCAAATAGTTTTAGTGTATGGTATCAGGTTTAACGGTACTGCAAGTAAAAATCAGTCTATTTTTACTTGCAGCAATTGTTCTAATTGCTTTTTGTCTTTAATATAAATATTTCTTTTATCTATTTCAATACAGCCTTGTTCTTTAAACTGTTTAAGGCTTCTGCCCAGGCTTTCTTGTGATGTTCCGATAAGGTTAGCCAGGTCATCACGTGTTAAGTCAATGCCTTTCATTATTGTAGAATTTCGATTGAATCTGTTTTCTAAAAGCAGTAAAAATAGAGCCAGTCGCGCATTTTGATTCTTTTGCGCCAATACGGTAATAAGGTTTGCCAGTACACCAAATTCATGACCTATGTTTTTAATAAGTGTTTGCTGTAAAGCAGGAATTTCTTTGAGCAGTGTCAAAAAGTCCTCCTTGGCAATAAAGTTCACTTTTGAGTCTTCCAGAGCTTCACAGGAGTCTTGATATCTTTCTTGTCCAAGCAAGGCGTGATATCCCAGTACATCATCTTGTGTATAGATATAAAATATTTGCTCATCACCGGTAAAACCGCGTTTGAATTTTTTGGCTTTACCACTTTTTATTTGATAAATACCTGTAGGTATGCCGCCTTCAAAAAAAAGCATACTTCCTTTTTTAATACTAAGGGGTTCCATAACGTTTTGAATTGCCTGATTTTCTGATTCAGTCAGGTTCTCAAAAAGCAGATTGCTTTGGAAATCAAATTGAGAAAAGAAATCTATCATAAAACAAATATAACATTTATTAATTAAATATATAACATTTGTTATATATTTGTAAAACTACTTTGTATATTCTTTTAAAAAAAAAGGAAAAGAAAATAGTAGAGGTTAAGTAACGAAAATTATGTTGAATCAAGGAAAGTCTGCGTGAAACTTTTTTTCAAAAATTTACAAAATGATGAACGAAAATAAAATAAGTATTCAAAACGGAAGGCTTATTGTGCCTTCTCACCCTATAATTCCTTTTATTGAAGGAGATGGTATAGGGGAGGATATTTGGAAAGCTTCGAGATTAGTTTTTGATGCTGCGGTTCAAAAGGCATATGGTCAGAGTAGAAAGATCCAGTGGAAGGAAGTATATGCTGGTGAAAAGGCTTTTGAAAAAACAGGAAATTGGCTTCCGGATCAAACCGTTAGAGATATTGAGGAATTTTTAGTTGCCATTAAAGGGCCATTAACCACTCCTGTTGGCGGTGGGATGAGATCACTGAATGTTGCTCTGAGACAAAAATTGGATTTATATGTCTGTGTCAGACCTGTAAAATGGTTTAAAGGAGTTCCTTCTCCGGTTAAAGCACCCGAAAAAGTGGATATGATTATTTTTAGAGAAAATACAGAAGATATTTACGCCGGTATAGAATGGATGGCAGGAACACCAGAACTCGAGAAGGTAAAAGATTTTCTTATTGGTGAGATGGGGGTTAAAAACATTAGATTTCCCAATACGGTATCCATTGGAATAAAACCAGTTTCCAAAGAAGGAAGCCAGCGGCTTATCAGAGCGGCTTTCAAACACGCCATTGATTTCAGGAAAGATTCTGTGACTATTGTACACAAGGGAAATATCATGAAATTTACCGAAGGACAATTTAAAGAATGGGGATATGAGCTGGCCAGAGAAGAATTTGGGGCCAAAGAGTATGAGGGAGGCCCATGGCTGGTAATGGAAAAATACGGACATAAGGTGATTATAAAAGATGTAATAGCAGATGCGTTTTTACAGCAAATTATCCTAAGACCTGAACAATATGATGTGATTGCTACACTAAATCTTAATGGGGATTACATTTCAGATGCCTTGGCAGCTATAGTGGGAGGAATTGGAATAGCACCAGGAGCCAACATTAATTACGTGACAGGAGTTTCTATTTTTGAAGCTACCCACGGTACGGCTCCTAAGTATAAAGATCTGGATAAAGTAAATCCATCTTCTGAAATCCTTTCAGGGGTAATGATGCTCGAATATATGGGATGGCAGGATGCTGCCGATCTTATTGTAAAAGGTTTAAAGGGGGCTATTCGCAATAAAACCGTAACGTATGATTTTGAGCGTTTAATGGAAGAAGCGACTCTGGTTAAGTGTTCGGAATTTGGTCAGGCTGTGGTTGATAATATGTAGTATGTTTCATTAGTTGCTTAATCCAGGCAATCCGACTATTAGGATTGTTTGGATTAAATTATAATAATTATCTTATCGATGAAAAAAACAACAAAATTGTATAACATTTTTTCACTAAAATGTCCACGATGTTATAAAGGGAATTTATTTACCAATCCAGGGCTTTTTGTGTTTAAATCCATTTTAAAAATGCCAGAGAGATGCTCACATTGTCATCAGGATTTCAGAATTGAGCCAGGGTTTTATTCGGCTTCATTATGGATAAGTTATCCAATAGTGTTAGTTTTACTCGTGCCCCTGATTTTTTTCGGGTTTATTTTAAAAGAAACTTATGCGCTTTCGTTTGAAATAGTAATAGGGTTATTTATAGTTATTTGTTTGGCATTACAAATTCCGATAATGCGTATTTCCAGAGCTCTTTTACTCCATTTAACGATTCATTATATGGGTGGCGGTAACAGATAAATGACTTTAAAACGGATATAATAATTATAAGCCAATCTTATTGATTTTACTGCAGCTGGGAAAAGCTTTTTTTTAAAGAATAATTATATCTATTTTAAAGATTTTAAGTAGCTAAAAGACTATTTAATTTTTAATTTTCCAAAAATAGCTGTCATTGAAATAGAATTATTATTATCAATGATACTACGTATTTAAATTGTTCTTTTTTAAATATAAAAATAATCTTATTAAAACAAAACGAATAAATCACTTTGTTTGTCTCTCAATGTCTATATAAAACGTACATTTGAAGTAAATGGTAAATTACTAATGAATAATAGACAGAATATAAGGGTTTTATTAACGGATGATGATGAAGATGATAGAGATTTTTTTGCTGATGCAATAGCTGATCTTCAACTCAATTTTCCCGTCGAATTTTGTAAAAATGGTTTAGAGCTTTTAAATCGTCTTTACGATAAAAATCTTCATGTTCCGGATATTATTTTTTTAGATCTTAATATGCCGGTAATGTCGGGTTTTGAAACTTTGCAACAAATTCGAGAGGATGTACAGTTTAAAAATATTCCGGTCATTGCTATTTACTCAACCTCAGCAACTTCAGATAGTATAAAAAGTACTTTTGGTTTAGGTGCCAACGCCTACGTAGTAAAACCTATCTCTTTTGATGATTTAAAGAAATTATTAAAAAAGGTAATTGAAATGGATTGGAATGGAAAATTGAGTAATTCTCAGATTGAATCTTTTATTATTACAATTTAGATTAAAAAAGACTACGCATTTGTATTACAATAACTTTTGATAGTGACGTATTGATTTACTTCAAATTGTACTATTAAATGCAAACAAAAGAAATCATGCTTACGAAAAAAAACATCCTGCCGTTGGCTACACGCCAAGACTTTCCTATTGTAGGTATTGGTGCTTCGGCTGGAGGTCTTGAAGCCTTTAAGGAGTTTATAGATGCAATTCCGGATAATTCTGATATGGCTTACGTCATCGTTCAGCATTTACATCCTATGCATGATAGTATGCTTACAGAACTTCTTTCAGGTGTTGCCAAAATTCCAATTAATGAAATCAGTGATGATATTCATTTGGCTCCGAACACCATTTATGTAATCCCTGAAAATAAAATGCTTACTTCTTTTGATGGCGTTTTAAAATTAAGACCTCGCATAAAAGACACAAAAAATCAGGCAATAGACATTTTTTTTACCTCATTAGCAGAAGTTCATTTTGATCTGGCTTATGGTGTATTACTCTCAGGAAATGGATCTGATGGAACAGTTGGTTTAAGAGCAATAAAAAAATACGGTGGAGTTACTTTTGCACAAAACCTCGATGCTTCTAATAATGAAATGCCACAAAATGCTATTAATGCAAATGTTGTTGATTATGTCATGTCTCCAACTAAAATAGTAGAAAAACTCGTTGAGATATCTAAAGCCAGGAATAATAGTAATGCAAATGATGAACAAATATTTAAAGAAATAATTAAAATTCTTCATCATCATAGTGGAGTTGATTTTAGTTATTATAAGCAAACTACCATTCGCAGACGTATTGCCAGAAGAATGGCATTAAACAAAATCATTAATCTAAGGGATTATCTTAAAGTATTGCAAGGGGATAAATTAGCACCCGAAGATTTATTTAATGATATGCTGATACCAGTGACGGAGTTTTTTAGAGATACTAAAATATTTCAAACCTTGCGAGAGAAAGTATATCCATTATTAAGTAAAAGAGTAACCGAAGGTTGCGCAATACGAGTATGGATCGCGGGATGTTCTACTGGCGAAGAGGCTTACTCGCTGGCTATTTCGCTTCATGAATTTTTAGGAGAAAATCTCGAAGGAAAAGAGATTCAGATTTTTGCTTCTGATATTTCAGAAGTAGCTATTGCAAAAGCAAGAATTGGATTTTATAGAAAAGCTCAGATGAAAAACGTATCTGAAACGATTCTAACCAAATATTTTACAGTAAATACAAATGGGTATAAAATTAAAAGACAGATAAGAGATTTGTGCATTTTTGCAGTTCATAATTTTTTGACCGACCCTCCCTTTGCAAAAATGGATTTAATTAGCTGTAGAAATGTATTTATTTATATGGATTCATTTTTACAAAGAAAATCACTCACTACTTTTCATTATGCCTTAAAAGAGAATGGTTTTTTACTTTTAGGAAAATCTGAAACCGCCGTTCCTGCCGGTGAGCTTTTTCAGCCATTTGAAAAAGCAGGTAAAATTTATTCACGTAAACAAGTTTCAGGCAGGTTTGTACATTCAGGTATGGGATCAAATGATAAGTCTACAAATTCACGAACAGATATTCAAAGGAAAGAAGTTATTAAAGAAGATTTCAGAAAAAGTGCCGAATCAGTTTTGCTTTCGAAATATACACCAGCGAGTGTCATCGTAAATGACCAAATGGATATTGTACATATTAACGGTTCTATTGCAGAATTTATTGAACTTTCGCAGGGAAAACCAACCTTTAATCTTCTAAAAATGGCACGTGACGGGCTCGCTTTTGAGCTTCGTAATGCATTTCATAAAGCAAAAGACATCTCATCACTTATTATAAAAGAGGGGATTCAGATTAAAAATAAAGGGGATATAAGTGAAATTACGATTGAAGTGCAACCTCTACCAGATACTTTAGAACCTTATTTTTTAGTAGTATTTTACAAGACGATCATTCAAAAGCAAAATATATTCTCAAATGAATTTACTGCCGAGGAATTGCATGATAATATCAATCTAAGAAGAGTATCGCAACTCGAAAGGGAACTGGCAAAAATCCACGATGACGTAAATGCCATTAGCGAAGAGCAGGAAACATCTAAAGAAGAATTACAAAGTGCCAATGAAGAATTATTAAGTGGGAGCGAAGAGCTACAAAGTCTTAATGAAGAATTGGAGACTTCTAAAGAAGAATTACAGTCCAGTAACGAAGAGCTTTTGCAAATAAATCAGGAACTTTTAAATAAACAACAGCAAATAAATATTTCAAAAAATTATACTGAAGCTATTGTGGCTACACTTCGGGAACCTATTGTAGTTCTGGATACCAATCTAAGAATAAAAAATATCAACAGGGCTTTCTCAAAAAAATATAATATTGAGAAAGAAGAAGCTACAGGTAAACTAATTTATGAAATTCAAAACCATCTTTTTGATAATATCCCCATGCGTGCGATGCTTGAAAAGGTACTTCCAGAGAAAACACAGCTTGACGATTATCAGATATCAGTAAATCTTTTGCCTTATGGAGAAAGTATAATGCTGCTTAACGCCAGACAAGTAACCAATGAAACCAGTAAAGAACAATTAATTTTGCTGGCGATTGAAGATATTACAGAGCGAAGAATTATTGAAAAAAGATTGCAGGTACTCTCAGATGGTTTTGAGGCTAAAGTTCAGGAGCGTACCGCCGATTTGTTAAGTGCTAATATTGAACTGGAGGCTTCTGTTAAAGATTTGCATTATGCCAATGTTCAATTACAAGAATATGCCTATGTGGCAAGTCATGATTTACAAGAACCTTTACGTAAGATATTAATGTTTATTAGCCGAATCTTAGGAATGGATGAGAAAATTTCGGATGAAGCGCTTAATATGCTTGAGAAAATCAGTAAATCATCGATAAGAATGAATACACTTATCAAAGATTTACTAGCCTATTCGTATCTTAATAATCTAGATGCACAATTTGTCAGTACAGATTTAAATGTAATCCTTGAGAATATTCTTTTTGATTTTGAATTACTGATTGAGGAGCGAAAACTTAATATTAAACTCGGAAAATTACCTGTTATCAATGCTATTCCGTTGCAAATGAATCAGCTTTTTTATAATTTGATTAGCAATGCTCTCAAGTTTTGCAAAAATGATGGTTCGGTATCTAAAATAGAGATAAATTCACGTAAACTTACAGCAGCACAGATTAAAAAGTATCCATCTTTAGACCCAGCTTCGTCTTATTGTGAAATAGTTATTAAGGACAATGGTATTGGTTTTGACGAACAATACAAAAACAAAATTTTTACAATTTTTCAACGACTTCATAATAATGAGATTTACACAGGTACCGGTATTGGGTTGTCTATTGGTAAAAAAATTGTGGAAAATCATAAAGGGATTATCTTCTCGAAAGCAGAAGAAAATGTAGGAGCAGAGTTTCATGTTATACTACCGCTATAGTAAGTTGTTTTGCAGTCTTAAGAGTAATATTTTTGTACTAGTTGATCTGTAGGGTTCTGTCGCATATGTAGTTAAGTTTTACCTTCGCCTTCTTTTAAATTCTAAAATGGCTTATATATACTTGAATGTTCCAATAAATTTTTTAATTAATTTGAGTTTGTGAATATCATATTATTATTAACTCCATTGGATATACCCTAATTAGAAACTAAGCTTTGAATCTTTTTTTAGTTAGTGTATTCAAGTATATAATTATCTAAATTATTTTTATTACGAAAAACTAAATTTAACTGCTACTAAAAGTCTTGCCTTCCAATAATGGTAATAATCTCTATCCGTTTATCTCCATTGATTTGATAGTAAATAGTATCAACACCACAAACACAATAACGGTATCCTTTTTTAATGTGGTCGGCTGATGGAAATAAAAAAGGATTGCTTTCTATTTTATCAAAACAATCATAAAACATATTAAAATAGTCATCCCCTTGATTGATGTCAAACTTACTAACACCATAATAATAAATTCTTCTTAAATCTTCTTTGGCTTCGCTACTTAAATAATAGCTATACATTAGGCAAATCTTTTTTAAATTCTGCTAACATTTCTTCTCTAGTTTGTTTTTTTGCAAAACCACTTTTTTCTCCTTTATCTATTTTAGCTCTCACAAACTCATAATATTCTTCTTGTGAACGAGCTTGCTTAATCAAATAATTAATAGCTTCACTTTTACTACTAAACTCTTCTGTGTTAACCTGATTTTTCAACCACTCTTCATTAGGAGCAGTTAATGATATACTTTGGCGTGTCATAATAATTAAATTTTACTTTGGTGTAAATTTACACCAAAATTTTAAAATGAAAAGCCTATTTCGAGATGAAATAGATTTTTTTTAATTGTTTGATAAGTTTTATTTTATAAATATTTAATGATTGGTAAATTCCATGTACGGGAACAGGACTCGATCTGTTAACGAAAAAAAAGAACTAAAATAAAAACAGCGTATAATATATTTTGAACCAAACTGCTGTATCTCCCATCAATACTGGATTTCTAATTTTGAAAATAAGAATGTGCTACGATTTTGCCAAAAAACTTTTGAGTATTTTTATAAATATTAAAAGTGCCATAAAACAAAAAACCTAGTGGCAATTTAAATTGAAAATCAGTGTTTGATACATGATTTTTACATATTTAACATTAATTTGATAAAACAATAAAGGCTTGTTAAAGATTTCTTAAAATCAAAAAGTTTACTAATGGTAAATTTCACATCACATTTGTGGCTTGAAAATTTACTAATAGTAATTATTTAATCAGCCGATGAAAAAAGTCAAAACTTTAATGATCTTATTGATGATGTTCGTATCATCGTTAATCGTTGCCCAAACTTCTACTTTTAAAGGAAAAGTACTAGATGAACTAAATGAACCATTACCTGGAGTATCGGTCCTTATTAAAGGAACAACTTCTGTAGTTACAACAGATCTTAATGGAAGTTTTGAAATTGAATTACCAAAAGGTAATGAGCAGCTTGTCATTTCTTATATGGGATATGTAACAATTAATTTTAATCCGCGAAGCAAAAAATCAGATATGATTTTTTTAAAACCAGATTCTCAAAATTTAGATGAAGTTGTTGTAACTGCTCTTGGTATTAAAAAAGAAAAGAAAAAATTAAGTTATTCAGTTCAGGAAGTGCAGGGCGATTTAACCAAAGGAAGAGATGCGAATGTTATGAATTCTCTATCGGGTAAAGTTTCTGGATTGGTAGTGGCAGCATCGCCAGAGTTTTTTAGCAGTCCGAACTTGTACCTGAGAGGTAAAAAGCCTTTAATTGTAGTAGATGGTGTGCCTTTGGGTACTGATACCTGGAATATAAGTCCTGATGATATCCAGAGTATAAATGTATTGAAAGGAGCAAATGCTGCTGCACTTTACGGATCTGTTGGAGGAAACGGTGCTATTCAGATTACTACAAAAAGAGGCACACAAAATAAAAAAAATTATGTAGTAGAATTTAATCATAACACCATGTTTCAGGGAGGTTACAATGCGATACCAAAAACACAAAATGCTTATGGTCCGGGTTCTTACGGAAATTATGCTTTTGTCGATGGTAAAGGTGGCGGTATCAATGATGCTGATTATGATCAATGGGGCCCAAGATTTGACGGTCAGTTAATTACGCAATACGATAGTCCATTAGACGCTAACGGAAAATTAATTGCAACTCCGTGGGTAGCTAGAGGAAAAGACAATTTTAAAAATTTCATGGAAACCGGTCTTTTAACGACCAATAACTTAGCACTCGCCTCAAACTTCGAAAAAGGAAATATAAGATTTTCACTTTCAAATACCTATCAGGAAGGAGTCAACCCAAATACAAAATTAAATATCTACAATTTTAATTTAAGCGGAAGATACAACCTAAGCGACAACACGTGGGTCGATGCAAGTTCTAATTTTAGCTTTCAAACTTCTCCAAACAATCCAAATGTGCAATATGGACCTAATAGTTACATCTATAATATGCTAATATGGGGAGGTGCTGATTATGACATTAGAGATTTAAGAGACTATTGGCAGAAAGGAAAAGAAGGCATTCAACAAAAGAATTTTGAATATACTCGTTATAATAATCCTTATTTCATGGCTTACGAATGGTTAAGAGGATATTATAAAAATGATTATTCAGGACAAATAAGCCTTAATCACAAATTTAGCAGTGACTTTGATATGATGATAAGAACCAATATGGCTGTAACGAATTTGTTTGAAAATGAAAAATTCCCGTATTCGATGACTACTTATAACAGAGAAAAAGCGCAGGGAGATTATAAAGAAGAATACAACTACGGATTCAAAAATTATTCTGATTTAATGGTAAATTACCACAAAACAATCAACAATTTTGAGGTAAAAGCAACTCTTGGTGCTAACATTAATATTGATAAAGCCCGTAATTCTACTGCTTCTACAAATTATTTGATCATACCGGGATTATACAATTTAAGCAATTCTCAAACTCCGGTACAGCCTACAAATTTCAACAATCATTTTCAGACTTACAGCTGGTATGGTTCTATGGATTTGTCTTATAAATCATTTTTATTCTTAGGCGCAACAGGAAGGTTTGATACAGATTCAAGACTTCCATCGCAAAACAATACTTTCTTTTATCCATCAGTTGGTTTAAGTGCTGTTTTAAGCGAAGTAGTAAAAATTCCGTTAGTAGATTTCTTAAAAGTAAGAACCTCTTATGCAAAAGTGGGCGGATCACTGGATATCTACAGCAATTTAGACACTTACAAGCTTAGAGATCCTTTTACAGTAGGAGGAAAAACGTATAATGCAGCTTATGTTTCTGAAATTTTATCGAATAAAAATTTAGAGCCTGCCTTTAACTCATCAGTAGAATTTGGTATGGAAACCAGAATGCTTAAAAACAGATTTGGTTTTGATGTTACCTATTACGAAAATACAAACGGACCGCAGATTTTTGACTTAAAATACTCAGAGACTTCAGGATATAAAGGAAGTAAGCAAAACGGAATTACTACAAAAACAAAAGGTATTGAAGTTTCATTATTTGTAAAACCTATAAAAAGCAATTCTTTCAACTGGGATTTTAACGTGAACTGGTCAACTTATAAAGAATACCTGAAAGAAGTTTATAAAGGAATAGAGAACAACGGAAGAATTAAAATAGGAGAGCGAGTAGATGCTTTTTATATTAATGATTTCATGAGAACAAATGACGGTAAACTTATCGTAGGAAATGACGGAAAACCGCTTATAAATCCGTATCAGACAAAAGTGGGTTACAAAGCTCCAGACTGGTCAATGGGTATCACAAATAATGTGAGTTACAAAAATGTAGCGCTTAATTTTACTTTTGACGGAAGATACGGAGGTAAAATTGAAAACTATGTAAACCAAAAAATGTGGCAAAGTGGTAGACATGAAGACAGTAATACTCCAGAACGTGCCAATGATGTTATTGGTGTAAAATCATATATAACAGACGCTGTGGTAATAACAGGTGGAGAATTGATTACAGACGGACAAGGAAACACGATTAGCGATACTAGAACTTTTGCTCAAAATACGACTAAAATGTATTATCAGGATTATGCAAAATCATATCACGGTAATTATGCAGCCAATATTATCGATAAAACTTTCTTTAAGCTAAGAGAAATAAGCTTAACGTATACTTTGCCAGCCTCTTTCACAAAACAATCGTTTATAGAAAATGCTTCTATCTCGTTAGTTGGCAGAGATTTACTTTATTTCTCTAAACACAAAAACATCGATTTAGATCAGTTTTTAAACGAGAGCGAATCGCCGCTTCAAACTCCAACCGTAAAAAGTTATGGTATCAACTTAAACTTAAAATTTTAATACCAGTAAAAATGAAAACAATAAAACTATATAAAGTTATGTTGATTGTTGCAATGCTTTTTATTGCAGGATCTTGTACGAATTTTGACAATTTAGCCGATGATCCAAACAAAGCTACGAGTGTCCCCCCTTCAATGCTTTTAACTGAGACTTTAAGAGGAATGAATAATCTTGATGAAGAAGGGCCGTGGTCGGGTGCACAAAGAGACAATCAGTTTTGGGCAATATCGTTTGATTATTATGGAGAACAGGATTATAACTGGAAATCAGATTCTTTGCGTTATACCACTTTATCGAATGTTAAGGCAATGGACAAAGAAGTTGCAAAACTGGATACTAAAAATAAATACGGTGCATTATCAAAGTTTTTCAAGGCTTATTTCTTCGACTATATGTCAAAAAGAGTGGGAGATATTCCAATGTCAGAAGCATTAAAAGCAAATAGCAGCACACCTGTTACACAGCCAAAATACGATACTCAGAAAGACGTGTACATTGAAGTTCTAAAACTTCTAAATGAGGCTAACGATCAAATTACAGCAGCAAAGGCCGAAGTTGGAACCGGTAATGTTGAAGGCGATTTTCTATACAATGGAGATCTGGACAAATGGCAAAAAGCAATCAATGTTTTTCATTTAAGAGTATTAATAAGCTTAAGCAAAAAAACAGATGAAATAAACGTTGCCAATGAATTGAAGCAAATGATCGAAAATCCGTCTAAATACCCTTTAATGACAGGAATTGAGGATGATATGAAACGAAATTTTTCAGATGAAAACTTAAACAATTTCCCATTAAATCCAGGAAATTTTGGTCGTAACAGAAACAGAAATATTATGGGCGGAACTTATTTGAACATCTTAAAAGCAAATAATGATCCAAGGATATATAAAGTTGCAGACCCTGCTGCTTTTTATTTTAACAGCGCAGATCCTCAAAACATCAATGCTTATAAAGGTGCCAATACAGGCGATGAGCAAGGGCCAATGCAAGTAGCATCAGATCAGGGAAAATTGTCTTATCCTAGCGAAAAAAGATATTACAGCTCTTATGTTGGAGAATCTTATACCTTAATTGGTTATGCAGAACAACAGTTTATCATTGCAGAAGCCATAAACAGAGGATGGCTTGCTGGTGATGCTGCAGATTTTTATAACAAAGGAATAAAAGCTTCAATGGATTTTTACGGGGTAAGCAGTACAGATCTTACAACTTTCTTAGCTAGTCCAAATGTGGCTTATAAAGGAAATAATGCAAACGGTTTAGAACAAATCTTAACGCAGAAGTACGTAGCCTTTTTTCAAAATTCTGAAAGAGAAGCTTACTTCAATTTCAGAAGAACAGGAATTCCTGCTTTTAATGTTGGTCCGGCTAATAAAAACGGTGGAAAAATTCCGTTGAGATGGAAATATCCTCAAGGAGAATTTGATAACAACTCCGAAAACGTAAAAGCAGCATTAGCCAGACAATACGGAGGAACAGATGATATTAACGCTGTCATGTGGCTTCTAAAATAAAAGCAGAATGAAACATACCAAAAACAAAACCATAGCGAGAATATCGCTATGGTTTTGTTTTTCTCAAAATAAAAAAAAACGTTATTGATTTTGGAAGTTTTTTCATTTCATGCTAAAGACTTATTATTTTTATTTCAATTTCTTTAATTGATTCATTTTCATGAAATGCAACCAAATAGCATTGTTTGTAATAATAGAACACGATTAATTTTCTTTTTTATTGAAAATCCTACCATAATATTTTCAACGGTCAGTACGAAAGCTTTTCTCCTTTCCAGCCAGTAGTACGTAAAAACTGTTCCCAAGTGAGTGTATTGGGATTTGTTTGCCTGCTCCACGTCAGGTTATGTTCTTTTCTGAAATACCCATATTCAACGGCATACTCTGCCATCCCTATAATCTCACGTACTAAAGTTTCATTTGAACCAAATTCGGGGAAATGCTTAATTAATTCCTCTTGTGAAAATGCAGAACTGTAAATAGCCTTTTTACCTGTTACTTCAATAAACGTATCCACCATTTCCTGCGGTGAGATAATGTCCCCAATCACAGGCAATGATTTGCCCGCATACTTACTTGGATTTGAGAAAATTTCCAAAACAGCGGGGCCTGTTGCAGTAAGAGGATCAACAAATGGCGCACGGAAATCCTTTGGCAAATAAATCGGAAATACAAGTGTATCGCCTTTCATAACAGGTGTATAAAATTCTATCAGATTGGTATAAAAGAAAGACATGTAAATAAATGAACTTGTGATAGGGAGTGTCCGAATATATTCTTCGACTTTGGCTTTGTCAGTAAAATGGGGAGCGAACTTTTTCCCTGATGTAATTTTATCCACATTTTCCAAACTGCTAAATACAATATGCCGTACTTCTGCCTCAACGGCAGCATCTGCTAATTCTTTGCCTAGTTCCATCTCGTGAGTTGCAGGCGGAGCAATACTGGGTGTCATCATAAAAACGCCATCTGAACCACGAAAAGCTTTTACATAATCTTTCTTATATCCAAGGTCAAGTGGTAAACTCACAAGTTCGAGCCCTTGTTTAGCCAAATTAATCGCTTCTGGTGAATTAATACGTCGGGTAATGCCCTGTACTCGATAACGTCCGCTTCCTAACAGGCTGCGGGCAACACTAAGACCTTGCTTACCCAAAACCCCAACAATAGTGATCAGTGGTCTATCATCCTTTGTTTCGCTCTGATTCTCTTTTAAATTTGATGCCATTTTTTTTTATTTAGTAAATTTATAAACTATAATTATTATAGTTGCAAAACTAATTTTAGGAGATTACTTTTGCAATAACTATCAAAATGGATAGGTTCAAAAACTTGAAATATGAGAACAGAGTGTCTTGGTGATTTTGTAAAACTAAATGAAAAAACTTACCCTTGTACCGTAAGCCTTACAATGGATTTAGTGGGTGGAAAATGGAAAGCTGTGATCCTTTATCATCTAAAAGATGAGCCAAAAAGATATAGCGAACTTCGTAAAGAAATACCGTCTGTCACTGAAATGACTTTGAGTTTACAATTAAAACAATTAGAGAAAGACGGTCTTGTGTCAAGAAAAGTATACGGCAAAAAACCGCCTATTAAAGTTGTTTACAGCTTAACTGATTTGGGTAAAAGTTTTACTCCTGTTTTAGAAGCTATTACTAAATGGGGAAATCAGATTGTTAGCGAAAAAGGAGAGTTTGTTTCTTCCGAAAAAGAACCTAATCAAACATCTTAGTCCTGATTTGACTTTTCGAGAAGTTTAAAATTATAATTTAAATACTTGTTTTTATACTACCTTGATATAATAACTGATGATTTGATAATTATTTAGTACGTAAAAAATAATATATTTTATTGTGTATTAAATTTTATTTATCTTAAAAAAATATCAAATTACCATTATGACCACCTATTTTTTCCAATTTGTCCCTGTTTAAACATGTAGGATAAGCATTACTTTGTGTTATCGTTACGAATAATACATTATTATCATGCGATACTTATTTACTAACTAAAAACCATAAACCGATGAACAGACCTTATGATTAATGGTGGGGAAATGCTTTTATATTGCAAATAGAATCTCAATTAATCTTAGAAGAAAAAAAGCAAAGAAGATTCTAATTATTGTAATTGCATTTTTTGACGATTACCCAAAATACATTAAAAATAAATTTTATAATGCATAACACCCCCTAGTAGGAACAATATTCAAAATATTAATTTAACAATCTTATATCAATGAAAAAAAGATATTTACTGATGTTAAGCATCATTGTATGTGCATGTTCAAAAGATGAAGTTATTGAAGTTAATCAGACAAGTGCGGTAGAAAAAGAAGCCGTCATCGAAAATAATACCTCTACTGCTAAAGTTGGAGCCGCATCGATTGCGGGACTAAATTGGGCAGACGGGCGAGATAATTTTGTAGATGGCTGGGTTATTCCATCAGGTTTAGAAGCGGGTGATAATTATGCTACAGTTGTGGCAAAAACAGATGCAGTATTAAATGGTTTTGCAAGTAAAATAAATGGAGTAAATACGATACGTATTCCAATTAATCCGCCTTCAGTTTCAGAGAGTTGGTGGGCTAGTTATCAAGGTGTGATAGATAAGGCGACCAGTAAGGGATGGAAAGTAATTATTGCCTGTTGGGAATCTTCATCATCAAAAGATGGTATGATTGATAATACGACAGCTTTTTGGACGATGTGGACTACAGTTGTAAATAAATATCAAGGTAACGCCAATGTATATTTTGAACCGTTTAATGAGCCTCACGGATATTCTTTAGCTCAGCTAACAACTATTTATGCTCAGTTTCTTTCTACTTATCCGAGTGTTCCAAAAGGACGAATAATCTTGGGCGGAACAGGATATTCGGAAAATGTTACCGGAGTTGGAGCAGATACTCGTTTTAATGGCTGTTTGCTTGGATTGCATAATTATGCTTTTTGGGCTACTAGAACTGTGACCCAGTGGAGAGCCGACTGGCGCAGCCGAATAGGAAGTTATGGTAGTCGTACAGTGATAACTGAATTTGGGGCTACAATGAACTCAGGGAAAGATTATCAAAATGGTAATCAGTCTGATAATGAAATTGCCTATATTGTGGCCACCAGTGATGTATGTAGAACAGACAATATTGCCAGTGTATATTGGCCAGGTCTAAGAGATGGAGATTCTTATAGTTTATTTACCAGAGGAGGAAGCGGAACAAATATTACTATTAACACCGTTAACAGTTCTGGTGTATTTCGTATAAGATACGGCTGGGGTGAGAATTAATTTAAAAATAAAATAAACTTTAGTCTAGAAGAAGGTCGTTAATGACCTTCTTTTTTTATTTGTAATTTCAATAGTTTTATGATATTTGAGTCCGTAATTGTTGCAAATATGGACTTTCATAAACTCTTTTAAGAACTAGAATAAGAGGTTCTATAATCTGGATATTCATGGGGATTTATCAGATAAAAGAAGCCTGATTAGTTTAATTTATCCTGAAAATTTCCCGATTCAAGAAAATAAAATACAAATCGCTAGAGTGAACAAAATTGTAGAATCTATTTGTTTGATTAATATTGAGTTAAAATAAAGCATAAAAAAAACGGGACAAAAGATAATTTTTATCTTTTGTCCCGTAGAGTGACCTCGACGGGACAAATTTCGCATCATTTTATGGAAAATTTGAAGAGATTGGCGTATTATATTTAGTATCTGTCTTTCATTGACTTTGTAAATTTGGTTTGGATGTCCTGTTGAGGATTGGTGTAAAATTTGTATCTAATTTTTTTTGATATGATAGCTTATATAATAGGAACCTAGACCTCATTGTCAATAATTTACTAAATTTTTAATTGTTCAAAATACCTGTGCCACGATTCCGTCACAAAAGTTAGAAGGTGAAATATCTTTAAAAACCGCCTTAACCTTTTGCGGCAATATGGGAGGCAGCTCCAGTCGCATTAGTATAGATATTTTTTCAAGTTATTGTATAAAAAACAGATCTGTGAAATCTTTTTATTGCAGTTTTGCAGTAATTTAGTAATTAAATATATTTTACTGAAATGATCTTCGAATTTACAACAGCTTTCGGTTTTGATTTTATTACATTTTTTGCAAAACATATTAATGGTACTGTAAGAGATAATTTCATGGAAATCCCAAATTCATTGGGAGAAGGCTATGTGCGTAAAGTTGGATTTGGAAGCGATTTTAAATTAACGATACATCGTTATACATTAAAGGAAGATTTAATTATCAAGCGGAATCCCTCTCCAGAGACAAGCAGTGTGCGCACTTTTTTCTTTTATAATACCATACAGGATCTTGAAGTAAAATATGAGGATGAAGAGAATATACCATTTTCTCAAAAGAATGATGCTTCCATACTGTTATCTACAAATGACTTGAGGACAGAAATACATTTTCCGGCCAACATTAGTATTCAATATGTCGTAGTCGCGATTGCTGCTGATAGACTGCGTGCCATTCTATCTATTGAAAACCCCAATAGCACGATAAAAACTATCACAGCGGAAAATGCCTCATTTCTTTTTTTCGAAAACCTGGATACTGAAATGCAATTGCTTTTGAAAAATATTGTATCTGTTGATATGAATAACTCTATGAATAATTTCTATGTCCAAATTAAGGTACAGGAATTAATGTATCTGCTTTTCAGTAAGCTGTCACTTAGGGAGAATACAACTTTTAAAAGTATAAATAGTAACGATGCAGAGAAGCTACTGAATGTTCGCAACGAAATATTGAAAGACCTCAGCACACCACCTGTTTTGAATCAATTAGCTACTATTGCTTCAATGAGCGAGACAAAACTTAAACAGCTCTTTAAGCAGACCTTTGGAGATACAATCTATAATTATTACCAAAAGGCAAGAATGGAAGAAGCTGCTTTTTTACTAAAACAGGCAAAACATTCCGTTTCAGAGGTTGGCTACGAACTAGGATTTTCTAACCTTAGCCACTTCAGCAGACTGTTCGAGAAGCAGTATGGTATCACGCCTAAAAAATTCTCATACACTTCATGAAAATTCTTTTCTATAAATTTATAACTGTCGGATAGGACTATTTTTGTGTCTTTTATGGTTATTTTACCTATTGAATAGCTTTTAAATTTGTCCATGTAATTAAGCATGACAAAATGAGAAAGATATTTATCCACATTACCTAAGGCTTCTGAAAATTAATAAAGTATCTGGTGATGGCACTCATAACCAGAAAGCGGCTTTGTTGACTATTTCGAAAAAATATTTTCCTCAATCATTTTGACAGCAGCACATTGTATTCTTTAAAAAAGAAGACTACACTATTTATTCAATTTATAATTAAAATAATGAAAGCAATCCAATACAGAACTTATGGAAGTTCAGATGTTATCGAACAGGTTGAAGTTCCAATTCCTTTGATACAAAGTGAAAATGACGTTTTAATCAAGGTTAAGGCAGTAGGTATAAATCCAATAGATATGAAAATACGCATGGGATTTATGAAGCAGATCCGTCCCGTTGAGATGCCCTTTGTACCTGGCGGTGAAGCTTCAGGAATAATTGCTGCAGTTGGCGCGGGCGTTACAAAATTTAAGTTAGGTGATGAGGTGATCGCCTTTACAAAGAAAAATTCATATGCGCAATATGTGACTGCGAACGAGAATTTCGTTTTGCTTAAACCTGAGGATTTGTCCTTTGAAGAAGCAGCTTCAATAGGTGTCAACATAGGCACAGCACAATCTGTCCTGTTTTCAGAAGGAAAATTAGAAAAAGGTCAAAAAGTTTTAATCCAGGGTGGTGGCGGCGCTGTTGGCGGTGCCATGGTACAGATGGCAAAAGCTGCTGGTGCATATGTTATTGCTACAGCGTCAGGTGAAGGTGTGGCTTTGGCAAAAAAACTAGGTGCTGACGAAGTGATCGATTATAAATTAAATGATATAGCTACTATAGCTAAAGATATTGACTTGGTAGCAGATACAGCCGGGGGTGACGCTCAGGTAAAGCTTTTTCAGGTTTTAAAGCCAGGGGGAAAGCTCCTCAGTATCGCCACACAGCCATCACAGGATCTGGCGGGACAGTACAATGTGATGGCCTATTTTGTAGCTTCGGATATATCGCCGGAAAATTTAAAGCAGGGGATTGACCTTATAGAGGCTGGTAAATTTGTTCCGATTGTTTCGAAAACATTTAAACTGGAGCATGCAGCAACAGCACAGAATTTTTTGGCGGCCGGAGGTGTGAATGGTAAGGTTGTTCTTTTGGTTGAATAACAGTATTAATAATTTAAACATATAAAAATGAATACTAAAAAAGTAATCGTTGCCGGGGCAACAGGATTTCTGGGCAGTCAGATTGTGAAAGAGTTGCTTGTGCAGGGAGCAGAAGTTACTGCTATGGTTAGAGCCAGTAGCAATAGAAGTGAACTTACCAAAATGGGAGTTAAAAATTTTGTAGTGGGAGATATGATGGATGCGGCCTCTTTAAGGCAGGCTCTTTCTCCTAAGCATGGTTTTGATGTAATAGTTGCCAGCGCAGCAGGTTATACACGTCGTAAAAAAAGTGACAGTGCAGCAACAGATACAATCGGTTATCAAAATTTGGTTGATGCGACCAAGGAAGCAGGCATTCCCCGTTTCGTGCTAATCTCTATTCTTGAATCTGATAAGGCGAGATCGGTACCTCACTTTCACAATAAATACCTGATCGAGCAATATCTTAAAAAGAAAAATCAGCCTTTTATAGCGCTCAGGCCAGGTGCATTTCTTGATCAGACGCCTGATTTTATAATCAATAAAATCAAAAAAGGAATACTGCCAACTTTCCTAAGCGGAAGCTATGGAATTATTTACACACCACAATTAGCCAGATATACAGCTTTGGCTGCAGTTGTTTTATCCAATTCAGAATTGAACACTTTCATAGATGTTGGTTGGGACAGACCAGTAAACGAGCAGATACTGGCAGCAGCCTTTTCAAGTGTTCTTAAAAAAGAAATTAAAACTGAGCCGGTTATCCCTGCATTCGTACTGAAATTTATTCTTCCGTTAGTGGCACGTTTTAATGACAACATTAAAGACATGGTTGAAATGATAAAGTGGATCGATAAAGGTATTTACATAAGCACAAATCCGCAAAGGCAAAAAGAACTTTTCGGCGAGCTGCCAACTCCTGAGCAAAGCGTAAGAGAATACTGCCGTGACAAAGGATTGATCTAAAGAAAGATATTTTCAACATGATAAAGTACACTGTACATCTAATATTAAAAAATAATACACTATGAAATTACTAGAAAAGGTAACATTAGGAAAACAAACATTAAAAAATGCAATGGCGATGGCGCCTATGACCCGCAGCAGAGCTAACAGCGCAGGTGTAGTATCAGACCTGACTGTATTGTATTACACACAGCGTGCGAGCGCCGGATTGTTGCTGACCGAGGCTATAAATATTTCGGAGCAGGCTTTGGGCAGTCCACTGACACCAAGCCTCTATAATCAAGAGCAAATCGATGCATGGAAGAAAGTAACCAAGTCAGTTCATGATAACGGAGGAGTAATCTATGCGCAGCTTTGGCATACCGGTCGTGTCGGACATTCAGTGGATAGAGACGGAAAACTTCCTGTAGCACCATCGGCGATTGGAATAAAAGGGCAGCAGCATTTCACTTCTCAGGGAATGAAAGATTATGAAACTCCTCAGGAGCTGACTATATTAGAGATCAAACAGATTGTAAAAGATTACGGTCAGGCCGCCAAAAATGCAATCGAAGCGGGTTTTGATGGTATCGAACTGCATGCCGCATTTGGATATCTGCCTAACCAATTTTTATCTGAAAGTGCAAACCTTAGAACTGATGATTATGGTGGGAGTGTAGAGAACAGGAACCGTTTTGTGCTGGAAGTAATGCATGAATTAGTTGCTGCTATCGGAAGCGATAAAGTTGGTATAAAGCTATCGCCAACTGTTTATTACAATAATATTGAGAACAGTGATCCTGAGGCACAATTCAAACCATTAATAGAAGCCTTGAATGCATTACCACTGTCATATATTCATGTTATGAATGGGATGCTGCCGCTGGATAATCATCCAAACTATCCTAAAAACGCAGTGGAAACTTTTGGAAGTATAAGCAAACATCTGGTAATTGCAAATGCAGGGTTCAATAAGGAAACCGGGGAGGCAGAACTTGAAAAAGGAATTGCTAAAATAATTGCGTATGGTTCACTTTTTCTTGCCAATCCTGATCTGCCAAGAAGATTTGAATTAAATGCAGAGTTTAATCAACTTGATCACGCGACAATGTACGGTGGAAGTGAGCACGGATACACAGATTATCCGCATCTGAAAGATTGAACCTTAAGCTGCCCATCACCAAGTGGCAGTTACGAGGAGATTTTAAAAGAATAAAATCAATTGGATATTCTGGAATGGCGCTCACGCCTTAGGCGGTGTGAATCCATTTTAGCTTTTATTGCTTTAATCCAAATAAAGAGATAGTATGGCTTTCTTCAAATTTCATTAAGTAAACTTTTATTAAGATAGAAGTAAGAAAACTCAATAAGGTTTCTAAATTGTTAGTATTTACAGGCTGAAACTAATTAAATTGGCATAGAAAAAACATAAAAAAATCCCATTTCGTAATGAAATGGGATTTTAGTTTTGTGACCTCAACGGGGCAAATTTCTAGAAATTTTATGGAAGATTTGAAGAGATTGGCGTATTTTATCGCAAAATCATTTAAAACTAAATAAATTTTTCTATCAATCCCCCAACAGCACATCCAAACCAAATTCATAAAGCCAATGAAAGACAAACACTAAATATAATTAGATAATTTATTTACATGATTTAAATTGCACCTTTAAAAAATAATTATAGCTAACTAGTTTTTAGAATTCACTTACTGTGAGTAATTTAAAATTAACTAGCTCACTTTGACAGTTTTTGACAGATTATTTTTGTAATACTCATCTCTTTTTATCGGAATTTATTTTTACAATATTCTTGAAGAAGTAATTTTAATATCAGCATATTTCCAGGCATTATTAAAGCGAATTGTTACTTCTTTAGATTTTTTCTTGTCATCTAACTTTTCGAAAGCATTAATGAGTCCTTTCAATGCCCAGCCGTTATTGGGGAAGTTTTTTAAATCATCCTCATATATTTTTACAGCATCTTTATATTTTCCTGCACTAATCAAAACAGCACCTAAATGATGACGTACAGAAAAAAACCAATCTGGCGGCTCATTATAATTTAGGGCATCTTCTTTTGCTACAGCTTCTTTCAAAAGTAGAATTGCCTGATTATATTTTTTTTCTTTGGCATAAATTTCTCCTTCCAAAGTTTTCGAGGCAATTTCACATAAATCATATACGCTGTTGATACCCCAAATTGTCAAATCTTTTATTTTAGGATCGGTCATTATTTCTCTCATAGAGGCAAGGTGTTTTTTTGCTTCGACTGTTTGACTTTTAGATAACATTGCCATTCCTTGTGCATAATGCCAAATTACTGATGGGTATTTTAACTCTTTTTCAGGCGGAGGAGCATTTAGGATCTCTTGCCATAAACCAAGTTTTACCTGAACATACCAAGGTATAGCGTAATAATGTTGTAAAGTGGACCATGCAGGGTCGCGAAGTAGTTTTTTATGGGCATGATTAGCCGTCGCAAATGCTCCTTTTATGGCAAGTTTACTTTCTCCGCTTAGTGTGGCACAAGCCGAAAGAAAATGATAGTTATGTGGATAATAGGCAAGGGGATATGCTCCCTGAGCATGGCATGCATCAATGTACAGGCTGTCAATTTCAACTGCTTTTTGATTAGCAGTGACACCATCATGGTAACGTCCGGTTCTTATATAAATATGCGATGGCATATGTACCAAATGTCCAGAACCTGGAACTAAATTACAAAGTAAATCGGCACTGATTTCTGCATTTTCAGGGTGTTGAGACATTTCTTCAGCATGTATATAAAGATGGTTTGCGCCAGCATGTTTTGGTTCTATTATCATGCATTCTTTGAGAACTGTTATTATTTCTGGTGTCCAAGGCCGCGGTTTTCCGTCTTTATTCCATAAATCCCAGGGATGTTGATCCATTAAGGATTCTGCAAAAAGAGCACCTATCATAACATCTTTAGGGTATTTTTTATGTACTTTTCGCATGGCGGCAGCATAAGATGAATCAAGTACGGATCGTACAATTGTCGTGTCTTTAGAATAGCGATGTGTTAAAGCATCAATCAAATCTTTTTCTTTTTCAGTACAAGATGCCGAATATACTTTTGCTTTTTTTACAGCGTCGAAAGCCCGTGTAAAATTATCTTTTTCCATGCCGGCATTGTAATTTGGGCCAAGAACATAGGCATAACCCCACCATCCCATCGCGCACTGAGGTTCCTGACGTGTAATCTCAAAAAAAGAACGCGCTGCTTCGGCATGATTAAACCCAAAGGAAAGCATTAATCCTTGATTGAAATATTTTTGGACTTCTGTATTTTTTGTAGATATTAGAAAATTAAATCCATCTAGCCCTCTAAACAAAGGTGCTTTTTTACCTGATGAGTACCAACTTTTGTCTGAAACTTCGGGCATGCTGCAGTTGTAATTAGTGGTTATTCTACTGGCTTTAGTGGTTTTGTTTTTTGCATCCCGATTGCATGAACAGCAAATTAAAATTGAACAAAATAAAAAGAAGATGTTTCGCATGATTTTATTTTTTAAGTTCTTGAATTTATAAAAGACTACTAAGAATTAATAATTCATTTTTTTTTCTCCCATTGCCACAATCATTTCACAAGGGCCAATAAAACGGTTATCGGATTCAAAACTTTTAAGTTCATTCTCGATCTCAAGCCATACAGATTCTTTCTCCGTATCTGATAAACTGCTTAACATTTGATGCAAGGCGCCAAAAGATTCTTTTTCAAACTGTACACATTCAGCGGCAGAAGATAAATGTAATGGTGAATCAACAAGCTCAGATCTTACATTAATAAATCCGGCATCACTAAATGCTTTCTCTATAACACCTTCAGAACCTAAACTAAAAGGGCCAGGTTGACCTAATAGTGGTGGAGGCAATTTAGCGCGGTTTCGAATAATGGAAACAGGGATAGAGAAAAATTTATTTTTTTCTGGGGTTGAATAAACTATTACTGCTACTTTTCCACCGGGTTTTAGTACCCTTAAAATTTCTTTCAATGCTTTTTGCTGATTGGGAAAATAGATCAAACCAACCCTTGAAATTACAGCATCAAATGATGCATCATCCAGTTCCAGATTTTCACCATCCATTACCCTTGTTTCAACATTATTTAAGCCATTTTCACTGACCATTTTTTTTGCATACTCGAGAATATTTGGAGAAATGTCGGTAGCCAAAACATAACCAGATATTCCAACTTTCTTTGCAGTTGCAATGGATTGTTCCCCAGCTCCGGCAGCGATATCTAGAACGTGGTTTCCTTTAGAAATATCAGCAAGCTCGAGCATTCTGTCAGTTGAAGGCCCAAGCCACTGATGAAGCGTATTACTCCATCTGTACCATGCATTGGCGGCTTCTTGCCATTGTTCCCGGGTTGTGGTTTTATACTTGACAGGATCGAATTGTGTGTTGTTAGTTTCCATAATATCAGTATTTTATATTAAAGTTACACTATATTGCTTATAACTGGTTTATAATAGCCATAAAATGGTTTGAATCATTTAAAATTAGATTGGTATTGTTCTATTCTGTAAGGTTTGTTGTGTAAATATTGGTTGTTAGTAAACCTAATAAACGAGTACTCAAGAGACAATTCTCTATCCATTTTTATGGAAGATTTAATGAGATTGGCTTACTACAAGTAGTGCCTGTCTTTAGATGTCTTTAGTACTTTGCTTTGGATGTACTGTTGGGAATTGATAGGGTATTATAAAATAAGTAATTAGGGTTGGATAATTAGCTTAGGCAACAACCTGCCTGCTTAAAGGATGCAGAATGCAATAAATCCCTGAGGATAGGGTGGAAGAGGATAACCATTATGTACGTTGCACACCCAACGGTTTACAATTAATCTTTATATTTGATGATTAAATTAATAAAATGAGCGAAAAAACTAAACCGTATGCCTTAATAACTGGCGCCAGCAAAGGCATTGGAAAAGCTATTGCTTATGAATTGGCTAAACAAGGTTATCCATTATTGCTTGTTGCAAGAAGTAACGAGGAATTAAAAACACTATCTGATGATCTTCAAGTTAAATACGGCATCAACGCTTTTATTTTATCAATTGATCTTTCGACAAATGATGCATCGCTAAAAGTAACCGATTGGATAAAAAGGAATAACTATCCGGTTGGCATTTTAGTTAACAATGCTGGTTATGGGGTGTGGGGCGATTTCAGCCAGTCTTCCCTAACCGATCAGCTGGGCATGATGCAACTTAACATGAATGTAGTTGTAGAACTTTCGCATTTATTAATACCCATACTTTCACAAGAAAAACAAGCCTACATTTTAAATATATCGAGTACTGCTGCATACCAGGCTGTACCTACGCTAGCTGTTTATTCAGCTACAAAGGCTTTTGTTTTATCGTTTACCCGTGCCTTGCGTTTCGAACTTGCCCAAACTTCAATTTCAGTTACCTGTTTTAGTCCGGGCCCGGTTGATACTGGTTTTGCTGCAAGAGCTGGTTTAAGCGCTTTTAGCAAAATGGCTGAAAAGTTTAATATGCAGCCTGATGAAGTTGCAAAAATTGCAGTAAAAGCCATGTTCAACAAAAAATCAGAAGTTATTCCGGGTTTTACAAATATCATTTCGGTTTATGCCAATCGTATACTACCAAAGGCATTTATCGAAAAAACTGCAGCTGGAATTTATAAAATTTAATTTTTTCGAAAAAAAAATAAAAAAAATATTCTTTGCAAAAGAAAAATTATATTATGTTTGTATTAAATTCTACTAATTCTATAGGGTATGTCAAATAAAAGAAAAAATATGTTTAATTTTCCTAAAGGTCGAATGCACTCAAACATGCTATTATATTGCTGTTGTTGCTGTCTTTTAGATAAAATTCAAACTATTATTCTTTCATTTTTTAAATCTATATTATCATGGTATCTTCTTATAAAACCTTTACCCTTACTGAGCAATTAACTAATGAGCAAATTGCGTTTTTTAACGAACATGGTTTCATCCATTTCAAAAAATTTATAAATCCGGAAGCTGTTTCATCGATTATTGATGCGTCAAAACAAGTGCAGCAAAAATGGATTGACAATGATCTTCAAAAAGTAAATGGTGTTCCAATTAAATATGGAAAAGATTTAGATGGTTCTCCTATTGTACAACGTTTTGCTTTTATCAATCAACATCATCAAACTTTAAGCGGTCTTTTACTTGATCCAAGATTTAATGGATTACTACCATTGGCAGGCGAGGGTGCAAGATTAGGTACTGAAGAAAAAGACGGAATGGTTTTCAATCATTATATCAATGGGCCAGAAAGTAAGTTTACTAAAATGGGCTGGCATACAGATGGTTTGAGAGATATTTTTTATGGTGCAAAATTAAACCCGATGCTAAATGTGGGTATCCACTTAAGCACTTTACAACCCGAAAACGGCGGTCTTAAAATCATTCCGGGTACTCACAAGCAAAGTGTTTATCAAATGCTTTTTCGTAAAAAATACTTTTTAGATAATAAAGCCGATCCACAAGAGGTTTCCATTAATCCGGAAGCTGGAGATTTAACTATTCATGATGGCCGTTTGTGGCACAGAGTTGCAGAATCATCTATCCGTGGTGAAGAGAGTAGAAGGAGAGTTATTTATATTCCAATTATAGCAGGAAAATATGCTCCTAAAAATGAGAATAGTCCAACTGTTTTCTATCAACGTTTTGCAGGTATTGTTAAATAATATGCTGATTGTCCTCGCATTTAGTTATCTGGTTAGATCAGGTAAGCTAAAAAGAACCACCGATTTTTTTAAAAATACGCAAAGAAAAATAAAATTTAAAATTATAAAAGTAGAACTGGCTGTACTATCAGGTTTACAAATATTGCGCTATTAATGGGAAAAGAAACACAGGTTGAAGATCATAGTGCAATTGTACAACGAACATTTTCTGACCGTAAACGTACTAATATTTTAAAAAGAGCAGAACAGTCAACGATTGTATTTTTGCTTCCAAAAGTACCTAAATTTATTTCGCCAAACTTACTCACCTTAATGGGGATACTTGGTTCGGGATTTGTTTTTTTAGCTTTTGTTTTAGGTAATTATTTAGTAAACTGGTATTTGCTTTTGGGTATTATCGGTTTGTCTATAAATTGGTTAGGCGATTCCTTAGACGGAAGATTGGCTTATTATAGAAATATTCCACGCCGTTGGTATGGTTTTGCACTCGATATTATTGCCGATTGGATAGGTATTGTACTTATAGGCTTAGGCTACTACATTTATGCTAAAAATGGCACACAAATAGTAGCCTTTGCTTTTGTCGCATTGTATGGCTGGTCTATAATCATCAGCCAGTTACGCTACAAAATTACAAATGAATACAGTATAGATTCTGGCTTTGTTGGCCCAACAGAACTTAGATTTATTATTGCATTAATTTTAATCATAGAGGTTTTAGTTCAGGGATCAATTACATATTTGGCTGGCTTAATCACTGTTATTTTATTTATAATTAATACTATAGATAGCTTAAAACTTTTAAAGTTGGGCGATTTAAAAGATAAAAACCAAGACTGATATGTTCAGTAAAAAATCCATTTTTACTTTTCTACGGGCACAAGTTGCGGCATTTGTAGGTGGAATTACCGATTATGGCTTAATGGTTTTATTAACAGAAGTATTCAAATTGCATTTTACCTTTTCTATTCTAATCTCCGGAACTGTTGGCGCAATTATCAATTTTAGCATCAATAGATTTTGGGTATTTAAAAATCAATGTGGTTATAGCAACCACATCAATCGTCAGCTTTTCAAATTTGCGTTAGTTGTATTGGGAAGCATTTCCTTAAAATCATTTGGTACACTTATTTTGCAGAAAGTATTTCAAATTGATTATAGAATCGGAAGATTAATCACGGATAGTTTTGTTTCTTATGGATTTAATTATCCACTAATTAAATATTGGGTTTTTAGAGCAAACGATAAACACAATGTAACCGAATCAAATTAATCCATTGAGTGTAATTCAAAAAAAAAGTAATTTAACACATAGAGACATAGGTTTTAGATGCGTAAAAAGAATATAAAAAAAAGAAACTAGTTTCTTTACACATAGCTATGTTTGTTTTAAACAAGTGAAACGCCTTTTTTAAGCGTTCTAAATCTATGTCTCTATGTGTTAAAATAATCTAAACCAACGAGTTATATAAGAATTTCGCTTATGAATAAATTATCATTTAAATATTTTAAAAAATCACTAATCGTTATAACGATCTTAGTAAATATAATTTCTGGGAATCTATTGGCACAATCCAAAAATCCGTCACCATTAAATTTCCCAACGCCTAAGAATATAGATAATATGCTATTTTACATTCAGCGCGACCCAAATATAAACACGGCTATTTATGCCATAAACTACCAGGAAAATGGAAAAATAGACAAAAGCAATCCTATAAAAGCCTATTGGATTCGATATGCAGAGAAAGGAGAAAAAAAAGATTTGAATTATATGCAACGCAAATTCGCATACGGAATAGAAAGTAAAACCCTAAATAATGAGGAGTTTGAGCTTCAATTTGTATCGTATAAAAAGCTACCCTTAACCTTGAAAAAGATAGATTCAGATCAAAAATATCATGTTTTTGTAAGTGTAAATCAGAAAAGAATACAAGTAGAAAAAATATTTGTGCGCATTGAAGGAGGTTCTTTTTGGTTGCCAAATGTAAAGTATGCCGAAGTTACCGGAATTGAAACTTCCTCAAATAGAACAATTACGGAAAGAATGTTATTGAAATAAGATTCTTATATATCAAAATACTGAATTTACTAAGTGGAATGGTTATTTTATATTTATTATGATTTTGCAAATTGTCATAATAGTCTTAATTTAGTCAGAACGTTAGCTGTTAGGCTAATACAAGCCGCACAAAAACAAGAAACTTAAAAATGGAATCACTTTATTTCCCATCCTTAAAAACGCAAAGACTTATATTTAGACAAATAACACCAGCCGACATTCAAAATATTTATAAAGGGCTTTCAAATCCTAAAGTAATTAAATATTATGGAATTAGTTTCGACTCTTTAGAAGCTACTGAAGAGCAAATGATTTGGTATAGAAATTTGGAACAAAATGAGACGGGAATTTGGTGGGCTATTTGTTCTCTTGACAATAGTATTTTTTATGGAGCAGGAGGATTTAATAACTTGAATAAAGAACATAAAAAAGCCGAAATTGGATTTTGGCTATTACCCGAATTTTGGAGACAAGGTTTTATGCAAGAGGCGTTTCCTTTGATGTGTGATTACGGATTTAACAAACTCGACTTAAATATAGAATTGAAGGATTTGTTGATAGTGAAAATATAAACTGTAAAAAAGCTGTAGAAAGACTTAACTTCAAATTTGAAGGGACAATGCGAGATTGTGAAATAAAAGAAGGGAAATATTTAAGTATAGATATTTACTCGAAATTGAAAAATGACTAAATAAAAAGCCCGCGTTCTCCGAAGTGTTCTCATGAAAAGCTGCAAATGTCTCTGACTTTAAAACTAATTTTCTTAGAATATTTTTCCTGAATGTAAAAAAATCTAAGATAACAATAAGAACTAACAGAAAAAAGTCGGGAGACTTCTATCAGGTTTATAATTTCTACGGAACAAAAAAAATTGCACAAAGTCAGAGACATTTGCCTTTACTTTGAATTAGATAAAAAACTTTTAAATTTTATTCAAATGAAAATTACAAGACTTTCCTGGGCCGGCTTAATGATAGAGAGCCCTACAACAACATTGTATATTGATCCTTTGCAAAATGTTGCTAATATGGAGCCGTTTTTAGGAACACCAAAATTCCCAATATTTCCTGTTCCTGAACCTAAAACAGGAAAAGCGCATGCTCTGATTACACACATTCATCAGGATCATTTTGATAAACCCTTTTTAAAAGAACTTTTATCAAACAATGGAGAACTTTGGGGGCCTGAACCTGTTTATCTTGAAGCTTTAAAAATTAATATTGGAGCAAAAATTGCCAAATTGCATGAAACTTTTATCATAGGTGATTTTACAATTACGGCTGTTCCTGCTGTAGACTGGATTGGTGATGATCAGATTTCTTATGTAATCAGCGATGGTAAAAACACAATTTTTCATGGTGGTGATACCAACTGGCATGGCTATTGGTGGCAGGTTGCTAAAAAATATGGACCATTTGATGCTACATTTTTGCCAGTAAACGGAGTAGTAGGAGCAGTTCCGCAAGTCACTCCGGCAATTGAAATGTTCGGAACAATGACTCCGGTGCAGGCCGTAAGTGCGACACGCATTTTGGGGTCAAAACAATTAATTCCAATGCATTATGCCCAGTTTTTTAATCCACCATTATATAAACAGTTTCCTGATATTGAAAATGCTTTGGATAATTCAGGCAAGGATCAGGAAATCATTATTCGTCGTTTAAAAGACGGAGAAATTTTAGAATTATAACCTTTTTAAATTGTTTAAAAAAAATAACCACTTGATCAAGTGGTTATTTTTTTGGTTCTATCGCATCTGGAGTTAAATTTTACCTTTGCCTTTTTTTTTAATTCAAAAAATAATGAATATCAAAGGTTATTGTTATCCAAAATCTATTATTCTTCAGGCGGTATATTTCAAATTAAGATTTACACTTAGTTACCGGGATGTTGAAGAAATAATGAAGATTAGAGGAGTGATTGTGGCCTAATGCCTGAAAATGTATTTTTAACGGCTACTTTAATATTTTCTGTACGACATTTCTATCTGTTTACATGGTTTTTGTTCATAGTTTTTAAGAATATTTGTAAAAAGTAAGGCCATGTTTAATCGTATATATAAGGTTGAATAAAAAAAAACAATAATTTCTGAATTAGTATGTTTTTTATCGGATATATCTGTTTTTTATCAGGTTTGTTATTGTTTTTCTAAGAATATCTAGCGAGTTGATTAACTTTGATATACAAAAATTAATAATTAAATTTAAAGCTATTTTGTAAAATAGTGGACTGGTAAAAAAATAATTTAGTTATTGCTCCCCACAATAGAATATCCTTTTGACGATGGCGTTCTTCATGAATTTATTGATGAAGGTGTTGTTTTACAGTAAGTTTTAGTGCCTCAGATCAGTAAGCTTGCTGCTTTTTCCTACATGTACTTATTTATTAATTTTAAAGTAAGGTTTTTATCTTTTTAAAGCCCTCATTTGGTTGATAAAAGTTTGTTTATTCCCCCAAAATAAAATATCCTTTTGATGATGGAGTACTTCATGAATTTATTTGTGAAGGTGTTGCGTTTATCTCTAAGATTTCCTTCTCAGTCTGCTAATTTCCTACTTCTTAATAATTATGGTTTTAAAACTTTATTATTATGGAAAATAATATACTTCTGACGTTTTTCGGGGTTTTATCAAACAAAATAAGAGATAGTTTTTTGCCGAAAAACAGGGTTTTTAGATTAAGATTTTTAAAATTGGAGGATTATGGCATTCTTGAATCTTTCAAAGAATTAGGTAAAATAAAGGTAAAGGCTTTAGCTTTTTTTGCAACGTTTTTTTTATTATATAATAGTTTAGGATTTGTAAAAGTATTTAATCGTAATTTCTATTTACTGTTTTTTAGTATTTTATCTCTAACTGCATCTGGTCAAATAACTACAGCTGATCCAGCACCACTAACCAGAGCTTGTTGGGGAACTAATTGTGTTTCTGGAGATTTTACCCTTAATAAAATTTATCTTGCGTCTGATTTAGCTGGAACTCCTTTGACTACAGCATCCTGCTCATCTCCCGGTAGTCTTGTAAATGTATATCTCGCCGTAAGTATAACTAATACTACTAGTTCATCTAGAAGCGGTATCTATTTGACTGGAACCATATCTTCTTCTAGTGGCATTACTACGAATTTTGCATATTGTTTTGATATACCAGTTGACTCCCATGTTACCACAATTGCTGTCGATCCAACTCCTTTTAGTTGGACATGCGGCGACGCTCTTATGTTGACTAACGCATTCACGGGTTGGAATAGTGCTAGTGGTACTACATGTACGGTTGATTGTTCTGGAGCCACTACATCCAAGTGTAAAACATACCCTGATTTTATTATTATTACTCCGTTAGTTACAAACTTTACTTCTCAAGCTAGTTGTCCAGGAGGAACTGCATTTGGAACAATAAGCTTTGCAAGTACTACAACGGGAGGTAATAATAGTTATTCTTATGTTTGGGAGTATTCAACAGATGGGTCTAGTTGGACACAATTTTCTACAGAAATAAATCCACAATTTTCACCTGGAAATAACAATCCATATTATATAAGACTAACGGTGACGGACTCCTCCAGTCCTCAAAATTCAGATTCTGAAATTAAGTCTGGAATAACGGCGGGAGTATGTTGTGTTGCGCCCACAATAACTTCTCAACCTTCTAATCAAACAAAATGTGTTGGAGAAAACGCATCGTTTTCAGTTTCATATACTGGAGGCAATCCTGCTCCTACGATACAATGGCAGGTTAGTACAAACGGAGGTGCAAATTGGGGTGACCTTGCAACCGAAACAAATGCAACATTAACATTAAATGGTGTAACTGTCTCAATGAGCGGTAACTTGTATCGTGCAGTTTTAACAAGTGGTAGTTGTACTCCAGTAAATAGTGACTCAGCTACTCTTACTGTTGGGAATTTTCCAACAGCCTTGATACTAACGGGTCATGATTTCTGTTCTTCTTCAGCCAATAGCGGAAGCATTACTTCTTCCACTTCTGTAAAT
>NZ_JAJMOX010000017.1 GCF_020991455.1 Flavobacterium sp. JAS | reverse complement strand
GGATCTCCACAAGGAACTCCACAATCAAAATCGTCAATCTTTGTCGAGCTGCTTGCGGAGATCCCTCGTTCCTCGGGATGACAAACAGAGTGAGGAAATGTGCTCAACTAAATGACAAGATTGGAGAAAACTACAATTTCTGAACAGCTTTTATTCTTCTCTTTAGGAATCTTCTATTGATTTTGAAATAATTCAAATTTTAACTCAAAGATTTCTTTAAAACCTTACGATTCTTGCTTTGTTTGAGCCCAAAATTGAAATTTTTAAGTTTCAGGCTTTTTTTTATGCTAAAATTTTACATTTTATATGTAAATGTTGATTTGTGGTTTTAAATTATAACTGAAATAGTGTTTTGTGTTTTTCAATTGTAACCATTACTGCATCTTTGCCTTATCAAATTAAAATTTAAAATAAAAATATATAGTTATGTGTGGAATCGTATGTGCCTTTGATCTAAAACAAAAAGCCGAAACCTTAAGACCTCAAGTATTAGAGATGTCAAAAATCATTCGTCACCGTGGACCGGACTGGAGCGGAATTTATAGCAATGATAAAGCAATTTTATCTCATGAGCGTTTGGCAATTGTAGATCCAGCTTCAGGAAAACAACCTTTATTTACAGAAGATAAAAAATTGGTTTTGGCTGCGAATGGTGAAATTTACAACCACAGAGAATTGCGTAAACAATTTGAAGGAAAATATAACTTTCAAACGGAAAGTGACTGCGAAGTTATCTTGGCACTTTACAAAGAAAAAGGACCTCACTTTATAGATGAAATGAACGGAATCTTCGGATTCGCAATTTATGATGTTGAGAAAGATGAGTATTTTATCGCTCGTGACCACATGGGAATTATTCCATTATACATTGGTTGGGATCAGCATGGAACTTTTTATGTAGCTTCTGAATTGAAAGCTTTGGAAGGATATTGTACTAAAATTCAATTGTTTCCTCCAGGACATTATATGACAAGCAAAGACGGCGAATTTGTACAATGGTACAAAAGAGACTGGACAGAATATGATGCTGTAAAAGATAACGAAACAAGTATTCCTGAAATCAAAAAAGCGCTTGAAGCTGCGGTTCACAGACAATTAATGAGTGATGTTCCTTATGGAGTTTTACTTTCGGGAGGTTTAGATTCCTCTATTACTTCGGCTGTAGCCAAAAAATTTGCGCAAAAACGTATTGAGTCAGATGATACAACAGATGCATGGTATCCGCAATTGCACTCTTTTTCAGTAGGACTTGAAGGTTCTCCTGATTTAGCAGCTGCTCAGGTTGTTGCAAAACATATTGGAACAATTCACCACGAAATTAAATTCACAATTCAGGAAGGTTTAGATGCTGTTCGTGATGTAATTTATAACTTAGAAACTTATGACGTTACTACAGTTAGAGCTTCGACTCCAATGTGGTTAATGGCGAGAGTTATTAAGTCAATGGGAATCAAAATGGTTCTTTCTGGTGAAGGTGCCGATGAGTTATTTGGAGGTTATTTATACTTCCACAAAGCACCAAACGCAAGAGAATTTCACGAAGAAAACGTTCGTAAATTAGGAAAACTACACATGTACGATTGTTTACGTGCGAACAAAAGTTTAGCTGCTTGGGGAATTGAAGGTCGTGTTCCGTTCTTAGATAAAGAATTTATGGATGTGGCGATGAGAATCAACCCGCAAGATAAGATGATCAACAAAGAACACCCGATGGAAAAATGGGTAGTTCGTAAAGCATTCGAAGATATGTTGCCGGAAAGTGTAGCATGGAGACAAAAAGAGCAATTCTCAGATGGAGTTGGATACAGCTGGATTGATACTTTGAAAGAAGTGGTAGCCAAAGAAGTTTCGGACGAACAATTGGCAAATGCTAGATTTAAATTCCCGTTGCAAACACCAACTTCTAAAGAAGAATATTATTATCGTTCAATTTTTGCAGAACATTTCCCAAGCGATGCAGCAGCATTATGTGTACCTCAGGAAGCAAGTGTGGCTTGTAGTACAAAAATTGCTTTGGAGTGGGATGAGGCTTTCAAAAACATGAACGATCCATCAGGAAGAGCTGTGGCAAGTGTTCATGATGACGCTTACGCTAAAGTATAGAAGTTGAATTATTAGAATTAGTATATATTAATTGCAGAAGAACGTTCTCGGTTGAGGACGTTTTTCTTGTCTTAAATTGTTAAATTATATAATTTCAGTTACTTAAAAAGATTTTTCGGTAATTATTTAACTTTACTTTTTTATATTTGACATTCGTCGAATTAACGCTAAATTGCTTTGATTATAAAGCAGTTAAGAGAAGGAAGCAGAATTTTATTTTTAATTTCCTGCAAATTACAATGATTTTTATACCTGATACATGTCATTTGGGACGTGTCTGGAAAACAGAATAAATAAAAAATAGAATAGTATGTCTGGATTATTAGCCGTTATTGGTAAAGGAAAAGACCCGCAACTCGTAAAAGAGCTTTCTAAAAGAATGTCACATCGCGGTCCTGATGAAAATGATTTGCAAATTATGGAAAATGGCAGCATAATCAGTCATGAAAGTTTGTCGATTATTGATTTGAAGTCTGGTAGACAGCCTATTCAGGGAACTAAAAAAGCCTGGATGGTGCATGATGGTGAAATCTATAATTATCAGGAATTAAAAGATACGGTCCTTAAAGATCATACTTTTAGAACAAAATCAGATTCAGAAGTGATCGTGCATTTGTACGAAGAATTTGGAAACGATTTTTGCAATATGCTTGATGGAGATTTTGCTTTTGTAGTTATAGATGGCGACAACTATATTGCAGGACGTGACCCGATTGGGGTAAAACCTTTGTATTATGGTTTGGATGAAAGAGGAAGAATCTATTTTTCGTCTGAAATGAAACCGATCGCGGATCAATGTAAAACATTTTCAACTTTTCCTCCGGGACATTATTATACACCAAAAAAAGGATTTGTAAAATATTACCAACCGGAATATGAGGATTATGAAAATGCTACAAAAGATCTTAATTTAGATTCGATCAGAGATACATTTACAGAAGCTGTTGGTAAGCGTTTAATGAGTGAAGTGCCTGTTGGAGTTTTACTTTCAGGAGGTTTGGATTCTTCATTGATTTCTGCGGTTTCTTCGCGTTTGTTGAAAGATAGCGGAAAAACACTTCATTCGTTTTCAATTGCTTTAGATGCTGATGCGCCAGATGCGAAAGCGGCAAGAAGAGCTGCTGAATTTTTGGGTACGGAGCATCATGAAATTCATTTTTCTGTTAAAGAAGGAATTGAGCTTTTAGAAAAGATAATCTACGATATAGAGACTTACGATATAATTTCGGTTAGAGCCAGCGTGCCAATGTATTTGTTATCAAAAGCAATTGCTGAAAAAGGGATTAAGGTAATTCTTTCCGGCGAAGGAGCTGACGAAGTTTTTGGAGGTCATTTGTATTTTAGAAATGCACCATCGACAGAAGAATTTCAGAAAGAAACAATCGAAAGAGTTCAAAAATTATTTACAGCCGATTTATTGCGTGCAGATAAATCTACAATGGCAAATGGTATAGAGACTAGAGTCCCGTTTTTGGATACTGCGTTTCTGGATGCTACTATTCGTATCAAACCAGAAGAAAAGCAACCAAAAACTTATGAAGGTATCGAAAAATATATTTTAAGAAAAGCATTCGATACGCCTGAAAACCCTTATTTACCAGAGGATGTTTTATGGCGTCAAAAAGAACAGTTTTCTGATGGTGTTGGATACAATTGGATTGATGAATTGATGGAACATTGTTCAACTCAAATTTCAGACGAACAGTTGGCGGGAGCAAGTGCTGAATTTCCGTATAATTCTCCAACAACAAAAGAAGCGTATTTGTACAGATCTATTTTTCATAAATATTATCCACAAATTAGCGCTGCGCAAACGGTTCGTAAATGGATTCCGAAATGGCAGGAAAATCAAGATCCAAGCGGAAGAGCAAACGCGGCTCACAAAGAAGGAAATTTTGAAACTGTAAAATCAGGAATGACAGTTTAAAGTAGAGAAATTCCAATATATTAAAATTCCAAATTCCAATGTTTGAATTCTACTGGGAATTCGAATAATAAAAGATAAGATCCGAAACAGCATTTATAATGTCGTTTCGGATTTTTTTATGAGGCTAATTTTGCAATTGAGGTTTGTCGTAAATTACTAAAAGTAAGTTAATATTGATGTATCGTGTTTAAGAAAAATACTATATTTGATTACCAAAAATTAACTAATCCATTAACTATTATTTATGAGAAACTTATTGCTAAGTGGAATTTTTTACTGCTCATTGGCTTCATTGAGTTCAGTTTATGCACAAAAATCTGAAGCACCCAAATACATTAAAAACGTAGAAGGTGTTAAGGAATATACTTTGAATAACGGACTAAAAGTCCTTTTGATTCCAGATGCTTCTCAAAGCAATATGGTTGTAAATATTGTTTACAATGTGGGTTCAAGAAATGAAGGTTATGGCGAGAAAGGTATGGCGCATTTGTTAGAGCACATGCTTTTTAAAAGTACCAAGAATTTAGGAGATATTAAAAAAATGCTTTCTGATAAAGGCGGAAATG
The DNA here is from genome assembly GCF_020991455.1 of Flavobacterium sp. JAS. Classification (GTDB taxonomy): domain Bacteria; phylum Bacteroidota; class Bacteroidia; order Flavobacteriales; family Flavobacteriaceae; genus Flavobacterium. The sequence continues at coordinate 77,870 of NZ_JAJMOX010000017.1, read as the reverse complement.
CTAACGGAACAACTTGGCTTGACCGAACTAATTACTACGAAGTTTTTCCATCAAATGATGAAAATCTAAAATGGAGTATCGAAATGGAAGCAGATCGTATGATAAACGCGACTATTTTGCAAGCGGATTTATCAAAAGAGTTTTCTGTGGTAAGAAACGAATTTGAAATTGGAGAGAATAATCCCGATCGTGTTTTGCAGGAAAGAATACTTTCTTCGGCTTATTTGTGGCACAATTACGGGAAAAGCACTATTGGAAGTAAAGAAGATATAGAAAGAGTGAAAGCAAGTACGCTTAGAGTTTTTTATGAAAAATATTATCAACCGGATAATTCAACTTTGATAATTGCTGGTAAGTTTGATGAGCAAAAAGCGTTACAATATGTTGGGCAATATTTTGGAGCTATTCCAAAACCTAAAAGAGTTCTGGATAAGACTTATACAGTTGAACCTGCACAAGATGGCGAGAAATTTGTGGAGCTTAACAGAGCCGGAGACAGTAAAAATGTAGGTGCTTTGTATCATACGGCGGCTTATGTAGACAAGGATTATGCTGCGATTGATGCTTTGGGAGAAATTCTAACTTCAGATCCATCTGGATATTTGTATAAATCATTAATTGAGACTCAAAAAGTGTCGAGTATTTATTATTGGCAGCCAACGACAAGAGATGCTAGTTATGTGTATTTTGGAGTTGCGGTTCCAAATGATAAAGACATTAAAGCAACTAGAGATTTAGTGAGAGCAGAGTTGGATAAAATTGCATCGACTAAATATACTGACGAAGATGTAACCAGAGCTAAGGCAAAAATTATAAAACAACTTGATGGTATAAAAAACAATACTATTTCGTTTGCAATAAATCTTACTGAAATTGTTGGAGCTGGAGATTACAGATTAGGTTTTATGTATAGAGATGCGGTCGAAAATTTGACTAAAGAAGATATTCAGAGAGTTGCTGACAAATATTTTAGAAGTAACAATAGAACGGTTGGAGTATTTATTCCGTCTAAAGATGAGCAAAGAGTAAAACCTGTTGAATATACTGATGAGCAAATAGTAGCTTTAACGAAAGATTACAAAGGAAAAGCTTTAGAAAAAGAAGCTGCTTCATTTGAGGCTTCTATTAAAAATTTAAAACAAAATTTTGTAGAAGGTAAGTTGAGTAATGGCGCAAAATATGGACTAATCAAAAAGGAAATTAAAGGAGGAAAAGTTCAGGCAACTTTTCAGTTTCCGGTAAGTAATGAAAAGGATTTGGCAGGTAAAGAAGATGTAGGATCTATTCTTGCTCAATTAATGAAAACGGGTACAAAAACCAGAACAAAAGAGCAAATTAGTGACCAATTAGATCAGTTAAAATCAAGTTTGTATTTTGATTATTCAGGTCAGACTTTATCGATTAGTATTAATACATACAAAGAAAGTTTTAAAGGAGTAATGGATATTTTAGGAGATTTGTTAGTTAATTCTACTTTTCCTGAAAACGAGCTTACAAAAACAATAAGTGAGTATAATACTTATCTGGAGTCAAATCTTAACGATCCTAGGTCAATTGCATTTATTGAGATTTCAAGACTAACATCAAATTACCCAAAAGAAAGTATTTTTTATACATCAACAACTCAGGAACAAATTGAGGCTTACAAGAAAATAAAACAATCTGAAATCGTTGATTTTTATACCAATATTTTTGGAGGAAATAACGGATTAGGAACTATTGTTGGAGATTTAGACGCTAAAGAAACAGGACAAATTCTTGAAAATACTTTTGGAAAATGGAATTCTAAGTCTAAATATGTTCTTGCTTTGCCAACTTTCTCAGAAACTAAAAAGCTAGATAAAGATTATGTTACTCCGGATAAAGAAAATGCGGTAGCAACTGGAAAAATCGCTTTTAAAATGAATGTGAAAAGCCCTGATTATCCTGCATTTGTTATGGCAAATGAAATTTTAGGAAGCGGTGGATTTTTAAGTGCAAGAATCCCAATGAGATTAAGAGAAAAAGAAGGAATTAGTTATGGAGCGGGTTCGTTTATTAATGTGCCAGTCACTAACGATGTTGCTTTTTGGGAGTATTATGCTTTCTTGAATCCAACGAAAAAAGGTGCAGTTGAAGCAGCAACTAAAGAAGAAATTGCAAAAGCATTAAAAGACGGATTTACAGCCGAAGAATTAAAATCAAATTTAGGCAGCTGGCTTAACGAAAGAAAAACAAGATTAGGAAACGATATGATGTTGATTAATTTGACAAACAGCTATCTTCAATACGGAATTCCTTTAGAGGATTACGATGATCTTGAAGCTAAAGTAAAAGCTTTAAAAGTAGAAGACGTAAATGCTGTATTGAGAAAATACCTTAGTTTAGAAAAAATGACTTCAATTTATGCAGGAGATTTTAATAAGAAATCATAAGTTGTAAAATTCCAATTTTTTAAATTCCAAATTCCAATTTGGAGTAAATTATAGAATCCGAAATAACATTAAACTGTTATTTCGGATTTTTTTTGGATCATTTGAAGCTTTTGGAATTTGGAATTTAAAAAATTGGAATTTGAAAAAATTGGAGTTTATTTAATAAAGAGACTAATTTTTGGAATTTGGGATTTATTTTTTGGTTTTTTAGCCAATTGTGTTGATAACTTAACTGCTTTAAGTCGTATTTTAACGGATATATAATTTGCGTTTTTATATATTTGCGTGTTAGACAATAATTACATTTTTTAGAATAAATTATATGAGCGAAGAAATCAAGAAGAACAATTATTCAGCAGATAGTATTCAGGCATTAGAAGGAATGGAGCACGTAAGAATGCGTCCATCGATGTATATTGGAGATGTGGGAGTTCGAGGGCTACATCATTTGGTTTATGAGGTTGTTGATAACTCTATTGATGAGGCGATGGGCGGACATTGTGATACTATTGGTGTTGCAATTAACGAAGATGGTTCAGTAACAGTTGAAGATAACGGTCGTGGTATTCCAGTTGATTTACATAAAAAAGAAGGTGTTTCGGCACTTGAGGTAGTAATGACTAAAATTGGTGCCGGAGGTAAATTTGACAAAGATTCTTATAAAGTTTCAGGAGGTTTACACGGTGTTGGGGTTTCGGTTGTAAATGCACTTTCTATTCATATGAAATCTACTGTTTTTAGAGACGGTAAAATCTATGAGCAAGAATATGAAAGAGGAAAATCATTATATCCGGTTAAACAAATTGGAGAAACTGATAAAAGAGGTACACGTCAGACTTTCTATCCTGATGATACGATCTTTACTCAAACTACAGAGTTTTCTTATGATACGTTATCAGCTCGTATGCGTGAGCTTTCTTTCTTAAACAAAGGAATCACAATTACATTTACTGATAAGAGAGAAGTAGATGACAAAGGCGAATTTAAAGTTGAAGTATTTCATTCTGACGAAGGTCTTAAAGAATACATTCGTTACTTAGATGGTAACCGTGAGCCAATTATTTCTCACGTTATTAGCATGGATAACGAAAAAGGAGAAATTCCGGTTGAGGTTGCCTTAATTTATAATACAAGTTATACAGAGAATATTTTTTCTTACGTAAATAATATTAATACACACGAAGGAGGAACGCATTTACAAGGTTTTAGAAGTGGTTTAACAAGAACCCTTAAAAAATACGCTGATGCATCCGGAATGTTGGATAAATTGAAATTCGAAATTGCGGGAGATGACTTCCGTGAAGGATTAACAGCTATTATTTCGGTAAAAGTTGCAGAACCACAATTCGAAGGACAAACCAAAACAAAATTAGGAAACAGAGAAGTAGTTTCTCCGGTTTCTCAGGCTGTTGGAGAAATGTTAGAGAATTATTTGGAAGAAAATCCAAATGATGCCCGTATCATTATTCAAAAAGTAATTCTGGCTGCTCAGGCACGTCACGCTGCTAAAAAAGCACGTGAAATGGTACAACGTAAAACCGTTATGGGTGGCGGTGGATTGCCAGGAAAACTTTCAGATTGTTCTGAGCAGGATCCTGCAAGATGTGAGGTTTACCTTGTCGAGGGAGACTCGGCTGGTGGAACAGCAAAACAAGGTCGTGATCGTAACTTTCAGGCGATTTTACCATTACGTGGTAAGATTTTGAACGTTGAAAAAGCGATGCACCACAAAGTATTCGAAAACGAAGAGATTCGTAACATCTTTACTGCTTTAGGAGTTACCGTTGGTACAGCAGAAGACAGTAAAGCATTAAATCTTGAAAAACTTAGATATCATAAAGTAATCATCATGTGTGATGCCGATGTCGATGGTAGTCACATTTCTACCTTAATATTAACGTTCTTCTTCCGTTTCATGAAAGAATTGATCGAAGAAGGTCACGTTTACATCGCAGCGCCACCTTTATACTTAGTTAAAAAAGGAAACAAAAAAGAATACGCATGGAATGACGTTCAACGTGATCAGGCGAATGAGAGAATGGGAGGAAGTGCAGCTATCCAACGTTATAAAGGTCTTGGAGAGATGAACGCAGAGCAATTGTGGGAAACTACAATGGATCCAAGCTTCAGAACTTTACGTCAGGTAACTATTGATAGTTTGGCTGAAGCCGATAGAGTTTTCTCAATGTTAATGGGAGATGAGGTACCGCCACGTAGAGAATTTATCGAGAAAAATGCTGTTTACGCAAACATCGATGCATAATAAAATTTAATACTACAATTCGTTTAATTGTTTAAATTTACTAAACAATTAAGCGAATTGTCGATTTATAAAATAAACGAATTAATTAATAACCGATAAAGTATAAAATATGAAAGTTACCATTGTAGGAGCAGGAAATGTTGGAGCTACATGTGCAGATGTTATTTCTTATAGAGGAATTGCAAGCGAAGTAGTGTTGTTGGATATTAAAGAAGGTTTTGCCGAAGGGAAAGCGTTGGATATTATGCAATGTGCAACAAATACTGGTTTTAATACCAAAGTATCTGGTGTAACCAACGATTATTCTAAAACTGCCGGAAGTGATGTAGTAGTTATTACATCAGGAATTCCGAGAAAGCCAGGGATGACTCGCGAAGAATTAATAGGTATAAATGCAGGAATTGTAAAAACAGTTGCTGAAAATGTACTGAAACATTCTCCAAATACTATAATAGTTGTAGTTTCTAATCCAATGGATACTATGACATACTTAGCTTTAAAAGCTACAGGATTACCAAAAAACAGAATTATTGGTATGGGTGGAGCGTTAGATAGTTCTCGTTTTAGAACATATCTATCATTAGCTCTTGATAAACCTGCAAATGATATCTCTGCAATGGTTATCGGTGGGCATGGTGATACAACTATGATTCCTTTAACACGTTTGGCATCATATAACGGAATTCCTGTAACAGAATTTCTTTCAGAAGAAGCTTTACAAAAAGTGGCTGCCGATACAATGGTAGGAGGAGCAACACTTACAGGTCTTTTAGGAACATCTGCCTGGTATGCGCCAGGAGCTTCTGTGGCGTATTTAGTTGACAGTATCTTAAACGATCAAAAGAAAATGATTGCTTGTTCAGTTTTTGTAGAAGGTGAGTATGGACAAAGCGATATATGTATAGGAGTGCCTTGTATAATAGGTAAAAACGGGATTGAGGAAATTTTAGACATCAAATTAAACGATCAGGAAAAAGCTTTATTTGCTAAAAGTGCAGATGCAGTTCGTAGTATGAATGATGCTTTAAAATCGATTTTAGTATAACGATTTTCGAAAAAAAAGGAGAAGACTGCACTTTTGCAGTCTTTTTTTTAAGATTAATTAATAAATAAATTGGTTAATGTTTTCGTTAATTATATATTTGCTCGGTTTAAAAAAAATGTTGTAATTCGTGATCTCGATTTTTTAGTTTTAAAAACTCATGTCAGGGCTTATTTTATGGGACTTTAAAACAAAAAACAAACAATAAAACATAATTAATTTTTAGTAATAATGCAGAATAAAGGACTTATTAAATTTTTCGCAATTCTATTTGCATTGGTAAGTATTTACCAACTTTCGTTCACTTATGTGGCAAACAGTGTCAAAAGTGAGGCTAAAGCTTTTGCAGGAGATAATCCTGATAAAGAGCTAAAATATTTAGATTCTATTGGTAAAGTAAAAGTTTACAATCTTGGTTTCACGGATTTTACTTATAATGAAGTAAAAAACAAACAACTAAATAAAGGTCTTGACTTAGAAGGAGGAATCAACGTGATTCTTCAAATTTCTATTAAAGACGTTTTAAAAGGATTAGCAAACAATTCTAAAAATCCGGTATTTAATAAATCATTAGCTGATGCAAGTGCAAATTTAGAAGGAAACAAAACCTATTTAAATAAGTTTTTTGAAGCTTTTGAAGCAAATTCAAACGGAGGAACTACAAAATTAGCTTCGCCAGATATTTTTGCAAACAGAGGTTTACAAGGTGAAGGTGGAATTGATTTTCAAATGTCAGATTCACAAGTTCAAAAAGTAATCAAAAGAAAAGTTGATGAGTCTGTTGAAAGTGCTTACAAAGTATTAAGAGAGCGTATCGACAAATTTGGTGTTACACAACCAAACATCCAAAAATTAGGAGAAACAGGAAGAATCTTAGTAGAGCTTCCAGGTGCTAAAGATGTTGATAGAATTAAAAAATTATTAGGTGGAAAAGCTCAATTAGAGTTTTGGGAAACTTATAAAATTGAAGAAGTTGGAAACTTTTTAGTTGCTGCTAACGAAGCACTTAAAAAGACTGAAATCAAAAAAACAGAAACTAAAACTGTTGCTAAAGATTCATTGAATGCTTTATTAACTGATGCTAAAGATTCTGTTGATACTAAAAAAGGAAACAATCCATTATTTGACAAAATGATTGGTCAAGGTGGTGGACCGGTTTTAGGTTACTTCGCTCCAAAAGATACTGCAATTATCAATGGATACTTAAAAAGACAAGATATTAGAATCTTATTGGCTGCTGACCAACACAATGCAAAATTTGTTTGGAGTAAACCAACTACTATTAAAGATGCTAAACAAAAAGATATTGAAGCTGTAGAATTATATGCTTTAAAAGGAAACAGAGATAATACTCCTGCTATGGCTGGTGGTGTTGTAACTGACGCAAAAGATACTTTTGACCAATTAGGAAAACCAGCTGTTTCTATGCAAATGAACAGTCAAGGTGCAAAAATCTGGGAAGAATTAACAGGAAGAGCTTTTTCTCAAAAAAGTTATATTGCTATTGTTTTGGATAACGTAGTTTACTCTGCTCCTGGAGTAACTAGTGGACCAATTGCTGGTGGAAGATCTGAAATTACAGGTTCTTTTGACGTTGCTGAAACTAAAGATTTAGCTAACATTTTGAATGCAGGTAAATTACCGGCTTCTGCAGATATTATTCAATCAACAGTTGTAGGACCATCTTTAGGTCAGGCTGCTATTGATGCAGGTACTATGTCATCTGTAATTGGATTTTTATTAGTTTGTTTATGGATGGTATTCTATTATGGTAAAGCGGGTTGGTATGCTAACCTTGCATTATTATTAAACTTACTTTTCTTGTTTGGAATTATGGCAAGTTTTGGTTTTGTACTTACATTGCCAGGTATTGCAGGTATCGTATTAACATTGGGTACGGCGGTAGATGCGAACATTATTATATTTGAAAGAGCAAAAGAAGAATTACGTGAAGGTAAATCATTATCTGAGGCTGTTGTAGCTTCTTACGGATGGCACGGAGCAATGCGTTCTATTATTGATGCAAACGTTACTCACGTTTTAACTGGTGCTATCTTGTTTATTTTTGGAACAGGACCAATTAAAGGTTTCGCTTTAACATTACTTATTGGTATCGTAACTTCATTGTTTACGTCAATCTTTATTGCTAGAATTTTCATCGATAGAAATATTGCTGGAAAAGGAGATTTAACTTTCTCTACAAACATTACTAAAAACTGGTTTACTAATTTTCACTTTGACTTTATTAAAATCAAAAAATTCACTTATATCTTCTCTTCTATTGTAGTTGTTGTAAGTTTAGTTTCTATCTTCTTCGTAAACGGATTAGATGAAGGTGTTGATTTTGTTGGAGGAAGAACATTCCAGGTTAAATTTGAAAAACCAATCGATGCTACTGTAGTATCAGATGAATTATCTGCTGCTTTTGGAACTCCGGTTGAAGCTAAAATTTTAGGTGATGATGATCAATTGAAAATCACAACTAAATATAAAATTAAAGAAGACGGTGTTGCTGTTGACGAAGAAGTGAACAAAAAATTATATGATGCATTGGCGAAATATTTCCCTAATGTTACTTATGAGAAATTCACTAACACATTTGACGGTAAAAAAGTTGGAGTTTTACAATCTTCTAAAGTTGGAGCTTCTATCTCTGAAGATATCAAAACTAACTCTTACTGGGCAGTTCTTGGTGCGATGGCAGTTATTTTCTTATACTTAATGATCTCTTTCCGTAAATGGCAATATTCATTAGGTGCGATTGCAGCTGTTGCGCATGACGTAATCTTTGTATTGGGAATCTACTCTTTATGTTATAAATTCATGCCTTTCCACATGGAAATGGATCAGCACTTTATTGCTGCAATCCTTACCGTAATTGGTTACTCTATGAATGATACTGTAATTGTATTTGACAGAATTAGAGAGTTTATTATTGGAAACCGTAAAGGTAGTTTTGAAGATATCGTAAACGCTTCTATTAATACTACATTATCAAGAACGTTGAATACGTCATTAATGATGATCATTGTATTATTGACGATGTTTATCTTTGGTGGAGAGTCTATTAGAGGATTTATCTTTGCAATGTTAATTGGTATTGTTGTAGGTACTTATTCTTCATTATTTATCGCTACACCAGTATTGGTTGATACGATTTCTAAAGATGATAAACATACAATCGAAGACAAACACAATAAAGCATAATTAATTGCTTAAATTATATTAAAAAGATTCAACGAAAGTTGGATCTTTTTTTTGTGCTATATTTAAAGCTGTAAAAGTTTATTTATGATTAAAAAAATACTATTTCTTCTATTGTTTATATTAAGTGTAAATGCAGTTTTTGCACAAGATAAAAAGAGTAAAATTGCAATTGGATTTGATTACGGTTTTGGCAGTGAGTTTAATAACAGGAACTATACTTTTACGAATCATTTCTATAAAGTTCAATTGTATTACAGGCTAAAAGAAACGAAACATTTTCAGTATGAAATTCTGGTTCAGCCTGAAGTTAACTTTGGTACGCATCAATTGCTTAATTTATACTTTGTAAAGCCTGAAACACATGATTATATTCACAAAAGAGAAGAGTATACAAAATTGAAAGACATTCATGAGTATGTTTTAAATCTTGGATTTTTAATAAGAAAGCCAATTGATAAAGTATTTTCAATATATGTTTTAGGAAGTATTGGGCCAATGATCACAGATAGGGAAACAGAACGAATGTCTAATGGATTTGCTTTTGCAGATGTTTTGGCACTTGGTGTTTCAGCAAATGTAAATCAATTTAGGTTTGATATACGTCCAAGTGCCCGACATGTTTCGAATGCGGGGATAAATAGCGAAAATGCGGGTTATAATACTAAAAATATTGAAATAGGTATTTCGTATCGCTTATAAAAAAAACGCCCAATATCTCAATGATAATTGGGCGTTTTGTATTTTGGGTCCTTTTTTTAAGAAGCTGCCAAAGGATTTTTTTGTGCTCTAAAGATAAAGAAAAGACCAATAATAATAAACGGAATACTAAGCCATTGTCCAGTTGAGAAAAGCCCTAATTCTTCTTCGATTCCGCCTTGACTTTCTTTTACAAATTCTACAACAAAACGTACTGCAAATAAAAGAACTAAGAACAATCCAAAAAGATATCCTGATTTAAGTCTTGCATTTGTTTTCCAGTATAAGAAATATAAAATTGCAAAAACAAAGATGTAGCTGATTCCTTCGTATAATTGTGTTGGATGTTTTGCTGGGACCTCTGCTAATAAATTAGCAAATTTAGGATCTGTTGCAATTGCAGTATAAGCATCTTTAGGATTTGCGATTCCTGTTTTTTCTACGGCTTCGCCTTTACTGAATTGATCGTGTAAAAAACGAATTCCGAATGCAGATTTAGTTTCGTGTCCAATGATTTCAGAATTGAAAAAATTTCCTAAACGAACAAAAATTGCACCACTAGCTACAGGAATAACAACACGATCTAAAATCCATAATAAAGGACGTTTTAAGATCATTTTGCTATAGTAATACATTGCAACAATGATTGCGATTGCAGCACCATGACTAGCTAAGCCTTGAAAGCCTGTAAATTCAAATTTTGGTTCGAATTTAACCGGTAAAAATATTTCTAGTAAATGATTTCTAAAGTACTCCCAATCATAAAAGAAAACATGTCCTAAACGTGCACCTATTAAAGTTGCTAAAACGGTCCAAACAAATAATGAATCTAGTTTTTCTATTGATTCATTTTCACGTTCGAAGATTTTTTTCATTATGAACCATCCTAAACCAAAAGCAATTACGAACATTAAGCTATAATAACGAATCATAAAAAATCCTAAATCGATTCCTTCTGAAGGGTTCCAAACAATGTTTAAGGCGTGTGTCATGTAGTATTGTATTTTTTTATTGGTTGTAAAAATAAATATTTAAAGTAGAGATGCTCTTTATAAAAAGTTAATGTTTGTGTGAACATTTCTTCTCAGGAACCGGATCGTAGCCTGTTCTTCCCCAAGGATGGCAACTCAAAATACGTTTCATTCCTAAGTAACCTCCATAAAATAATCCATGTTTTTGCAATGCTTCAATCATATAACTCGAGCATGTTGGCTCGAATCTGCAAGATGCCGGTGTAAAGGGTGAAATTGCAGTTTGATAAAAGCGCACTAATAAAACAAATGGAGTAATTACTTTCATGATTTATTAGAAAATGAATTGATTATACAGTGAAGCTTGTGCCTTCTTTTCCGTCTTTCAACTGAATGCCTAAAGCAATCAACTGATCACGAATTTGGTCAGAAAGCGCAAAGTTTTTATCTGCTCTGGCCTGATTTCTCATTCCGATAAGCATGTTTACAACACCTTCTAATTTATCGTTATTTCCATCAGCTGCTTTCTCATCGCTTAGACCTAAAACGTCAAAAACAAAAGCATTTACTGCTTCTGTAAATGTTTTTAGATCTTCTGCAGAAATTATTTCTTTTCCTTCTTTCAATAAATTGATGAAACGAACAGCCTCAAATAATTGCGCGATTAAAATAGGAGTATTAAAATCGTCATTCATGGCATCGTAGCACAATTGTTTCCAGGAATTGATATTTATAGAGCTTGTTGCACTTGCGGTAATAGTTGGTAAAGCATCAACGGCCTCCATTAATCTTTTATAACCTTTTTCGGCAGCGACAATTGCGTCATCAGAAAAATCTAAAATACTTCTATAATGTGCTTGTAACATGAAAAAACGTGTTACAGAGGCAGAAAAAGCTTTACTTAGAATATTGTTATTTCCGCTTAAAATCTCACCAGGTAAAATGTTGTTTCCAGTAGATTTTGCCATTTTTTTACCGTTCAGAGTAAGCATGTTGGCGTGCATCCAGTAATTTACCGGAGATTGACCTGTACAAGCTTCGTTTTGCGCGATTTCACATTCGTGGTGCGGGAATTTTAAATCCATTCCACCTCCGTGAATGTCAAAATGATTCCCAAGATATTTGGTGCTCATAGCTGTACATTCAAGATGCCAACCCGGAAAACCATCGCTCCAAGGTGAAGGCCATCTCATGATATGTTCCGGTTCTGCTTTTTTCCAAAGTGCAAAATCCTGTGGGTTTCTTTTGTCTGATTGGCCATCAAGATCACGGGTATTGGCTAACATATCTTCGATATTTCGGCCACTTAAAACTCCGTAATTGTTGGTTTCGTTATATTTTACAACATCAAAATATACAGATCCGTTGGCTACATAACCAATTCTGTTATCAATAATTTTTTTGATGATTTCAATTTGCTCAATAATATGTCCAGTAGCGGTTGGCTCAATGCTTGGAGGTAAGAAATTAAATGATTTTAGAATATCATGAAAATCTACCGTGTAGCGTTGTACCACTTCCATCGGCTCCAGCTGTTCTAAACGTGCTTTTTTTGCAATTTTATCTTCACCTTCATCCACATCATCAACAATATGTCCAACATCAGTAATATTTCGCACGTAACGAACCTTATAATCAAGATGTAAAAAATACCTGAATATCACGTCAAAAGACATAAATGTTCTCACATTTCCTAAGTGCACATTGCTGTAAACTGTAGGTCCACAAACATACATTCCAACATTTCCTTCATGAATTGGGTTGAAATTTTCTTTTTCACCCGAAAGTGAATTGTATATTTTTAGATGTTGACTTGTGTATAGTGGCATATTTTCTCTTACTGTTTAATCGTTTAATTGTTGATTTGTTTAATCGTGCAAACGTTTAATTGTTTTTATTAACTATGTAATTCTTTAGAAAGATAGTATTTTTTTAAACTATTTATCTGATTGCTAATTTTTTCAGTTTTCTCTCTGCATCCTAGATATTTATCTTCTGATACATAATTTAAATCTTTTGAAATAATTAAATGATTTAAAGTTTCCATTGCTGATGAATAGGAGATCGTTAAAAAATGAGCTTTGTCTTTATTCGAGTTTCTCGAAGTTCCTTCCGTAATATTTGTGGCAATTGATGAAGAGCTCCTTTTTATTTGAGAAGTTATTCCGAACAATTCATTTGATGGAAATTTACTAGTTAATTTATAAATATCCAAAATAAACATTCTTGAGTTTTGCCAAACTTCTAACTTTTCAAATGAAAAAGTATACATGTTTTGTTGTTTAATTGTTGATTTGTTTAATCGCTTAATCGAAAATATAAGACTTGCAATGAAGCGATTAAACAAATTAACGTTTTCCCGATTAAACTAGAACTGAGTATCTAATTTAATGTAATCTAAAAGCTCTCTTTTTATTTGGGGATCTTTAAATTTACCACCAAATTCAGAAGTTACAGTGCTGCTTTCGATATCTTTGATTCCTCTTGAGTTAACACAAAGATGTTTTGCATCAATAACGCAGGCAACATCTTCAGTACCTAAAGCTTTTTGTAGTTCCTGAACAATCTGCATTGTCAAACGCTCTTGAACCTGAGGTCTTTTGGCATAATATTCTACAATTCGGTTCATTTTAGATAAACCAATAACTCTTCCGTTAGAAATATAAGCTACGTGCGCTCTGCCGATAATTGGCAGTAAATGGTGCTCGCAGGTAGAATAAACAGTAATGTTTTTCTCTACAAGCATTTCACCGTATTTGTAGTTATTTTCAAAAGTTGAAGCTTTTGGCTGTCTTGAAGGGTTTAAACCACCAAAAATCTCCTTTACAAACATTTTAGCTACTCGGTTTGGAGTACCTTTTATGCTGTCATCAGTCAAATCCATTCCAAGTGTTTGCAGAATGTTTTCAACATCTTTTTTTATTTTTTCTATTTTTTCATCATCAGTTAAGTCAAAAGCATCCTGTCTTAAAGGGTTTTTCGCATTACTACTAAAATGATTGTCTCCTATTTCGTCTAAAAAATCTTCGTTATTTGTCATTAAAAACTACTATTAGTATGGGTATTTCTTTTTAAGGCGGTAAAGATAATTAATAAAAAGCAAACCTTTTCTATCGTTTTTACTATTTAATTACTCCTTTTTTGATATAATTTAAATTAAAACCAAATTGTTGATTTTTTAAAGCACAAAAGACAATAACATAGCGTGTTATTGTCTTTTGATGGTTTAATTCTTTTTAGTATTATTTTCTGTTGTAGACCAAAAGAGCTTCTTTTAATATGTTTACAGCAGTAATTAAATCTTTTTTATTCAGGACATAAGCAATTCTTACCTGATTAAGCCCCATTCCTGGCGTCGAGTAAAAACCGGCAGCAGGAGCAACCATTACAGTTTCTCCGTTAAGATCGTAACTTTCTAAAAGCCATTGAGCAAAATCTTCTGAATTGTCAATTGGTAATTGAGCAATACAGTAAAAAGCGCCCTTTGGTTTAGTCACGATAACGCCTTCAATTTTATTTAATTCGGTAATTAAAGTATTGCGACGTTCTTTATATTCTGAAATTACTTCGTCAAAATAACTTTGCGGAGTATCTATTGCAGCTTCGCATGCAATTTGTTCAATTGTAGGCGGACTTAAACGTGCCTGCGCAAATTTCATTACAGTTGCCAAAACATCTTTGTTTTTAGTAACCAAACATCCAATTCTTGCGCCACACATGCTGTAACGTTTTGAAACAGAGTCAACCATGATTACGTTTTGCTGTACATCTTCAAGATTCATTACAGAATAATGAACATCATCTCCATCGTACAAAAATTCACGATAAACTTCGTCAGCGATTAAATACAAATCATGCTTTTTGATTAAGCCTGCCAGTTGTTTAATTTCTGATTCTGAATATAAATAGCCTGTTGGATTACCAGGATTACAAATTAGAATAGCTTTTGTTTTGGGTGTAATTAGTTTTTCGACAGTTTCAATGCTTGGCAATGCAAAAGCACTTTCGATTGTTGAAATAACAGGAATTACCGTTGCACTGGTTGATGACGCAAATGCATGGTAATTGGCATAAAAAGGCTCAGGAATAATGATTTCATCTCCCGGATCTGTAATTGTGGCTAGTGCAAATAATAAGGCTTCAGAACCACCTGTAGTAACAATGATGTCTTCTGAGTTTACATTTACATTTTGACGTTGGTAAAATTTTGCTAATTTTTTTCTATAACTTTCATATCCGGCTGACGGACTGTATTCTATAATAGTTAAATCAATATTTTTTACCGCCTCGATGGCCACCTCGGGTGTCTTGATATCCGGTTGACCAATGTTTAAATGATACACTTTATGTCCTTTTTGTTTTGCAAGATCTGCATAAGGAGCAAGTTTACGTATCGGTGATTCGGGCATGTTTCTGCCTTTGAGTGAAATTGTTGGCATGAGCTTAATTATTGAAGTGCAAATTTGCATTTTTTTTTCGAATTTAACGTAAACATTAAAGGGACTTGTAAAAATGTAACAATTATCAATATATTTACTAATTTTATAATAAAAAATTATCAATGAGAAAATATTTCATGTTGTTTTTTGGGCTTTTGGCATCTTTCTTAGCAAATGCTCAAGGAGACTTTTTAATTCAAAACAATAGTAAGAAGGTTACTATTCCTTTTAAATTGATTAATAATCTCATTTTTATTCCGATAAAAGTAAACGGAGTCGAGTTGAATTTCTTGTTAGATTCAGGAGTCGAAGAAACTATCTTGTTTAGTATGGAGGAAAAACAAGAGGTGAGTTTTAATAATGTCGAAAAAATAAAACTGAGAGGGTTAGGAAGTGAACAGGAAATCGAAGGGTTAAAATCAACAAATAATACATTAGAAACACATGGTTTAAGATCTAATAACCATATGGTTTTTATTATTTTGGATCAGGGGTTTAATTTATCATCGCATATTGGGATTCCTGTAAACGGCATCATTGGATATAAGTTTTTTAAAAATAATTTAATAGAAGTTAATTATCAGAAAAAGAAGATTATTGTTCATTTTAATAATGAAGAGTTTAAAAATAAGCTGGAAAAAAAGTTTAAATCAATACCAATAACTATTGAGAGATCTAAGCCTTATATTAATACTACAGCCACTGTAGATGATGTCGAAATTCCGGCAAAACTTCTGATTGATATTGGAAATAGCGATGCGTTTTGGATTTTTGAAAATAAGAAAATCAAATTGCCCAAAAAGAACTTCCCCGACTTTTTAGGAAAAGGTTTTAGTGGCGATATCGAAGGGCACCGAGCTAAAATCGATAAGTTTACCATAGATGAATTTAGTTTTAAAAGACCAATTGTTTCTTTTCCGGATTCAGTATCTGTTCGTAATGTTAAAATGGTTCCGGGTCGAATTGGCTCGGTAGGAGGTGAGGTTTTAAAACGTTTTACAGTTGTTCTGGATTATGCAGATAAAAAAGTATATCTTAAAAAAAACAGTAAATTTTCTGAGCCTTTTACTTATAACAAAAGCGGTATTGTACTTCAACATAATGGATTGCAATGGGTTCAGGAAACGGTGCATTTAGAAACTATACAAGTTGCTAATTCAGCAAGTGAAATGGAAACAAATGCAAAGAGAGATGGGGATTTTAGATATAAATTTTTATTAAAGCCAATTTATGAAATAGTAAATGTTCGTAAAGAATCTCCGGCAGAGAAATGCGGGTTACAAAAAGGCGATGTTATTGTTAGTATTAATAATATAAAACCTTATAAATATACCTTACAACAGATTAATAATCTATTAAAATCTGAAGATGATCTTTGGATTAATTTGGAGATCGAAAGGAATAGTTTGGTTCTTAAATTCAGATTTAAATTAGAAGATGAATTATAAAAATTCGATTAAAATAAATTCATTCTTTTGAATTAAAATAATGATTATCAGTAATATTTTTGTAGTATGCTTGAATTTTGTGAAAAATTAACTGTTAAATTATTTTTTTTGACCAACGAGCGTTAATATTTTATTAAGTTTATGCAAAAATACTAGTTTATGGTTAAAAATTACAATAATTTCTTACAAATTTTTTTAATTTTTGTTTTTTTATCAATTTTTCCTTCTATAATTCATGCACAATGTGCAGGCGATGATAACGTATTTACAGTTTGTGATATTCCAAATAATGCCAATCAAACAATCAATTTGTTTGCAAAATTAAATGGTACACCAGTTTCCGGTGGAGTTTGGGCAGATGTAGACAATTCAGGAGGGCTTAACGCTACTACTGGTATTTTGAATGCACAAGCTATTCGCAGGAGCGGTGTTTATCGTTATAGATACACAGTTAGTGGTGTTAGTGGTTGTACAGATGATTCGGCTATAGTACAAGTTACTATCGGAGGTTATTCAGGAGTTAGTTCTCCCAATGTGACAGTCTGTAGTGATATGAGGAATTATAATCTTTTTAATGCCTTTAGCGGACTCAGTCTAGGACCACAATCGAATGGCAAATGGCACAATGATACTACTGGTCAAAATATGCCATCTTCAATATTTAACGTAGAAAATTTAGAAGGAAATTTCCAATTTACATATACTATGCCAGCTATAGGCACTTGTCCGGCAATGTCATCAATAGTTGTAGTGACTGTGGAAAAAGCACCCAAATCAGGATTGGGAAATAACTTAATTTTGTGTGGAGACGATGATTTAACCTCCTATAATAATTATGATCTGTTTGATGCACTGTCAGGAGAAGATACTAATGGAATTTGGTTTGATTTGAATAATACCGGAGAACTAACTTCTAATGACGATCATTTTATTGATATACAAAATATACATAATAAATTTGGGAGTGGCGGATTTTTTTTTAGTTACGTAGTTGCTTCTTCAAATACAATCTGTCCAGATGCACAAACTATTATTCAAATTTATCTTGAAAGCAAACTTGATTTTACTGGTGCAATTGTTCAGGTAAATTCAGATATTTGTGAAACAGAACTTTTAACAGCGCAATATTCAGTAACTATTACAAGAGGAAACGCAGTTATCCCAAATGGAGCTTATTATGTTACGTTTGATGTTTCGGGACCAAGAGCTCGAAGAGAAACAATAGTAGCAAACTTTATAAACGGAGTTCTTATATTCCCAATTAGTTCAAGTTACTTTCAGACGGTTGGTCGTTTTAAGGTTGATATTGTAAGCATAGTTGCTGTAAATAGTTTAAAGAAATGCACTAACATTATAAATAACCTGTCAGATGAATTAATTGTTTATCCAATTCCGGATTTAGCGGGTGCTAAAATAACTCCTGCAACTGTTTGTCAAAATGAGGATGGAACTATCCAGATCACAGATGCTGTAAAACTTGCAGATGGTGAATATGATATTGTTTACAATCTTACAGGAGCCAACAATGCTTCATCGCAAATTGCAAGATTAACCTTTGTCGGTGGTGTTTCAAATGATTTTATTGTTCCGGGAATATTAAATCAAAAAAGTGGAACTTCAGTTGTTACTATTACTGCAATTACTCATGTAATTTCACAATGTGTAAATAGTGCAAACTTAAAAGGTAATATCTTAATAAATCCGCTGCCAAATGCCACAAGTTTGAGAATGCAAGTCGCCGATGTTTGTTTTGGAGAACAAGTTACAGCATCAGTTTCAGGATTAGGAACCTTAACAGATGTTACCTTATCATATATACTTTTTGGAAGTAATACCGCTACAGTACAAACGGTGGTGTTAACCACTTCGAATGGTAATGCCAGTTTTGCAATTCCTGCCAATTTTATTATTAATACAGGAGTTACAACAATTTCGATTATAAAGTTGACTAATAATATCACTGGTTGTAGTATTGATGTAAGTGGTGTGTCAGATGTTTTTTCTGTAAATTCAATTCCCGTTGCCCCTGCTGCAAATAATCAGGAGTTTTGTAAAGTTGATGGTGCTACCATTGCTAACTTAGAACCAAAAGGAGCTCAATACACCTGGTATGATTCTGCAACAGCAACAACACCTCTTGCAAGTACTTATGTTTTAAAAGCAGAAAACTATTATTTAAGACAGACTACATTAAGATGTATATCTGATCCAACGATGATTACTGTTGCCCTAAATGATACTCCGGCACCTGTATTAAATGATGTTGCTGACTTTTGCGGAGTAGATAATCCTACAATTTTAGATTTATCTAATAAAACAAGTTCACCTTCGACAGTGGTTTGGTATGATGCTCCTAATAATGGAAATTTATTGCCTTCGTCAACTCCTCTGGTCAATAGAACTATTTATTATGGGTTTGATTTATCGACAACGACAAACTGTTATTCTGAACAAAGTACTCCGGTAACAGTTTCTTTAATCGAATGCGATTCTCCTCAATATCCTTTCTTTATTCCTGATGGATTTTCTCCCAATGGAGATGGCGTGAACGATTTGTTTGAAATTACAAATATTGAATTTTTATATCCGAATTATACCATCGAGATTTTTAACAGATACGGAAACGGAATGTATAAAGGTGGAAAAGATAAACCAGGCTGGGACGGAATAAATTACGAGAACAAAGGGCTTAACGGTGGAGTGGCGCCAAATGGAGTTTATTTTTATGTTATCCAATTTAATAAAGACAATAAACCTCCTAAGCAAGGACGACTTTATTTAAATCGATAATTCTTTTTTACATTATTTAATATAATTTTCAAATGAAAAAAATAATACTTTTTATACTTTTTCTCCTCTATATACTACCCGCTTCGGCACAGCAGGACCCAGAATATACCCATTATATGTATAATATGAGTGTGGTTAACCCTGCATATGCAACCGGAACTCCTTTAATGATGAATTTTGGTGGTTTGTACAGAACACAATGGGTTGGAGCATACGGAGCACCAAAAACTTTTACCTTTTTTGGACATACAGCTTTATCTGAAAAGATTGAAGTTGGCCTATCATTGGTCTCAGATGATATTGGAGACGGCGCTAAAAAAGAAAATAATGTTTATGCTGACTTTGCTTATGTTTTAAATTTAGGAGGTAAAAACAAGCTTTCATTAGGACTAAAAGCCGGATTTTCGTCAATGCAAAGTAATTTTAACGGATTCCAGCTACAATCCGGAAATGCAGCTACAGATATAGCTTTCACTCAGGATATTAATGCTACTAAACCTAATATTGGAGTTGGAGTTTATTATTTTAGAGATAATTTTTATGCCGGAATATCAGCACCAAATTTATTGAAATCAAAATACATCGAAGAAAAGTCAGGTATTAATGCTTTTGGAGAAGAAGCGATTCATACTTTCTTAACTGCGGGATATGTTTTTCAGGTCAATGATATGTGGAAGGTAAAACCTGCATTCATGGCGAAATTTGTAAAAGGAGCGCCAGTTTCTGTAGATTTAACGGCGAATGTTCTCTATAATAACAAGTTTGAACTTGGTGCAGCTTATAGAATAGACGATGCTGTGAGTGCTTTAGTAAATATCAATGTTACACCATCTTTGAGAGTTGGTTATGCTTATGATTATACACTTTCAAATTTAGGACAGTTTAATTCGGGAACGCATGAAATTATGCTGCTTTTTGATTTAGATTTATTAGGAAAAGGATATGATAAATCGCCAAGATTCTTTTAAGATGAAAAATATGAAAAAACTACTCGTTATTATATTCGTATTTTCAATACAGTTTATAAATGCTCAGGATAATGATTTGGTTAGAGCCAAACGTTTTTTTGATAAAACATATTATGCAGAAGCCATTACATTATATGGAAAGCTTGCCGAAGAAAAACCTTCTCAGGAAGTTATTAAAAATCTGGCAGACTCTTATTATTATACCAATGATCTGATAAAAGCACAACGTTATTATAGACTTTTAATTAAAAGTTATAGTAACGATTTAAGTCGGGACTATTATTTTAGATATGCTCAGGCGCTAAAAGCTACAAATAGTTATGATGATGCAAATGCTGTTTTAAGAGAATATTACAGTAAATCCGGTAAAACTGAAGATGTTGCTAATTTCGAAAATGAGATTAAAACATTAGAAAATGTGTCAGCAATTGGGAAACGATTTGAGATTAAAAATCTGGCTATAAATACTCCAAATTCTGAATTTGGTGCTGTAAAATATAAAGACAATTTAGTGTTTGCCGGAGTAAAGCTAAAACCAGGATTATTTGATAAAAAATTTAAATGGGATAATGAAACCTATTTGAATATTGTAAAAGTGCCACTTCAAAACATTAATTCTACCGATGCAGATATTAGTTATTTTGCTGATGAATTAAAAACCGGAATGCACGAATCGAATGCTATTTTTACAAAAGATGGAAAAACGATTTACTTTACGCGAAATAATTCTAAGAAAGGAAGAAGGAAAAAGAACGATCAGAAAATTTCTAATCTTCAAATTTTTAAAGCCGAATTGGTTGACGGAAAATGGAAAAATATAGTTTCATTACCTTTCAATAGTCCAAATTATTCTGTAGAACATCCTGCTCTAAGTCCAGATGAAAAAGTATTGTACTTTGCATCAGATATGCCTGGAAGTTTAGGCTCGTTTGATATCTATTCGGTAAATGTAAATAAAGGAGCGTTTGATACGCCGCGAAATTTAGGTCCGGAAGTAAATACAGATAAAAGAGAACAATTCCCTTTTGTTTCGGCAGATAATAAACTTTATTTTTCTTCAGATGGACATTTGGGTTACGGATCACTTGATGTTTTTGTTTCAGAAACTAAAGGAAATGAACATACAAAAGCGGTTAATATTGGTTTGCCTTTGAATTCTAATTTGGATGATTTTGCCTTTAATATTGATTCAGATACCAAAGAAGGATATTTTGCATCCAATAGAGAAGGCGGAAAAGGAAATGACGATATTTATTCGTTTAAAGAAACAAAAGATTTAATTGTAGAAGATTGTAAGCAGTTTATTGCAGGAACAATTACAGATATTAATACCAATTTGGTTCTTGAAAATGCGACTGTAATATTGCAAGATTCAGATAAAAAGACATTAAGCACATTTACTACAACTTCAGACGGGAAATTTAGTTTTACTGTTGCTTGCGAAAGTGCTTATACAGTTGTGGCATTTAAAGAAAAATACACAAATGAATCGAAAACTTTGGTGATAGGAAAAGTAAGATATCAAACTAACGACGGTTCATTGGCGCTTAAATCTTTAGAAGCAATTAAATTGGAAGAAAAGCAAAATGCAGAAAATAAAAGAAAACAAGAGATTATTATAGAAGAGGAAAATAAGAAAAAAGAAGCTTTGGCTGCTATTGCTTTAGCGGAAGCGGCAGAAGTTAAGAAGAAAGAAAAAGTTGCTGAGATTTTAAAGCAGGAAAAAGATGTTGTAAAAGATAATAAGGACAGATTAATAATCAAAACAGACCCTATTTATTTTGATTACAATATGTGGTACATCCGTAAAGAATCTAAAGTAGTTTTAGGCAGAGTTGTAGCTTTGATGAATAAATATCCGGGAATGGTTATCGAAATTGGTTCGCATACAGATTCGCGCGGAAATGCTAAATTTAATGAAGACTTGTCGCAAAAAAGAGCTAATTCGACCAGAGAATTTATTATTCAGTCTGGGATAAATGCAAGCAGAGTTACTGCCAAAGGTTACGGAGAATCTGTGCCAATTATAAAATGTAAAACAGATGATTCCTGTTCAGAAGAAGAGCACGAATTAAACAGAAGAAGCGAATTTGTCATTAAGAAATTATAGATAAGCCGATTTAAATCTGTTAGAAATAAGAAAAAATATAATTTTAAAAAGAAGCCTTTTTTTTGGCTTCTTTTTTATTTAATTTTATAAAATAACAATGAACTTAAAATATTTAATTATGAAAAAACCAGTTATATTTTGCTTGCTTATAGCTTGCATTGGATTCCAAAGTTGTAAAAACGATGAAAAAAAGAAAGAACTTGAAGCTGCAAAAGCTGATGGAGAAAAAGTTGTAAGTGTTCAATGTTATAAAGCGATATATGAAAAAGACACAATTGATTTAAAAGTAAATACATTAAAAAACGGAAAGGTATCTGGAGATATGATAATGAAAGTTGCTAAAGCGCCGGTAAGAACCGGTGAAGTAGCAGGAGAATTTAAAGGTGATACTTTATTTATAGATTATACTTTTGTTGATACTGCCAATAAAGATACAAAGTTCAAAAACCCAATGGCATTTTTAAAACGTGACAAACAACTTATTCTAGGAAACGGAACGATGCAAACCACTATGGGTGTTACTTATTTAGTAAAAGATAAACCAATTGATTTTGTAAACGTAAAATATAAATTTGCAACAGTTGAATGTACTGGTAAATAAAAGTTAGACAATCTAACTTTTATCATATTCTAGACAAACCCGACAGGTTTTTAAAACCTGTCGGGTTTAATCCAGAATTGTATTCATAAAAAAAAGCCGTTTCTTTAATAAGAAACGGCTTTTATTATTTTTTAGATTTTATTGTTTTTATAAAACTTCTCCTTTAATTTTTAAGGCAACTCTACCGTCAGGATAGTTTACAGCATTGGTTTCAACAGTAATTGTTTTACGAATAGGACCGGAAATCATATTGTATTTTACATCAATTTTTCCTTTTTTTCCTGGCAAAATAGCTGCGGCAGGTTTTGTAACGACAATTGAGCTTACAGTAGATTCTGCAGCAGTAATTAATAGTGGTGCATCTCCTGTGTTTGTAAATTCAAAAGAGCGAACTCCATTATCACCCTTAGAAATTTTTCCATAATCGATTGTGTTGTCTAGGGCGGCAAATTCAATTTTTGGGCCGTTTTGCGCATAACCAATTGTACAAAACAATGCGATTACAATAAAAGTGGCAACATTTTTCATTTGAAATTATTTTAAATTGTAAGTAAATATACTTTGTTTTAATTAATACACAAATTTTTATTTCGCTTTTTATAGTGTCTTTAATTATTTACTTTTGCTGTCAGTTATAATTACAAAAATTGAACCAGTTTTTTTTTACTGTTTATTTGTTTAACTGTTTAATCGTTTAATTGGTTTAAAAACATAACAAATCAACGATTAAACAAATTAACAATTAAACGGTTAAACCAACAATTAAACATATCCACGATAAAATGACAATTCCAGCACAGTTTGACGCTAAGACGATCGAGAATAAATGGTATGATTACTGGATGAAAAACAATTATTTTCATTCAGAGCCAGATCATAGAACACCTTATACAATTGTAATTCCGCCGCCAAACGTGACAGGAGTCTTGCACATGGGGCATATGTTGAACAATACAATTCAGGATGTTTTAATTCGTAGAGCACGTCTTAAGGGTTTCAATGCTTGTTGGGTTCCGGGAACGGATCACGCATCGATTGCGACTGAAGCAAAAGTTGTAGCTAAATTAAAAGCAGAGGGAATCAATAAAAATGATTTAACTCGCGAAGAATTTTTAGCACATGCTTGGGAATGGACAGATAAATATGGTGGCGTAATCCTTGATCAGCTTAAAAAATTAGGTGCTTCTTGCGATTGGGAAAGAACCAAATTTACGATGGATCCTGATATGTCTGCTTCTGTAATTAAGTCATTTGTTGATTTATATAATAAAGGATTAATCTATAGAGGATATCGAATGGTAAACTGGGATCCTGAAGCAAAAACAACTTTATCTGACGAAGAAGTTATTTATGAAGAACAACAAGGAAAATTATTTTTCTTAAAATATAAAATTGAAGGAACTGAGGAATTTTTGACCATTGCCACAACACGTCCTGAAACTATTTTTGGAGATACTGCAATCTGTATTAATCCAAACGATGAGCGTTTTACCCATTTAAAAGGTAAAAAAGCAATCGTTCCTATTTGTGGTCGTGTAATTCCGATTATCGAAGATGAGTATGTAGATGTAGAATTCGGAACCGGATGTTTAAAAGTGACTCCGGCGCACGATATGAATGACAAAACGCTAGGAGAGAAGCACAATCTTGAAATCGTTGATATTTTTAATGAAGATGCTACGCTAAATAGCTTCGGATTACATTATCAAGGAAAAGATCGCTTTGTGGTTCGTACCGAAATTGCAAAAGAATTAGAAGAAATGGGAGCTTTGGCAAAAACTGAAATCCATTTGAATAAAGTTGGAACATCTGAAAGAACCAAAGCGGTAATCGAACCAAGATTATCAGATCAATGGTTTTTGAAAATGGAAGATTTAGTAAAACCTGCAATCCAATCTGTTTTGGTTGATGGAGATATTAAATTGCATCCAAAACGTTTTGAAAACACTTATGCACATTGGTTAAATAATATCCGTGATTGGAATATCTCTCGTCAGTTGTGGTGGGGACAACAAATTCCGGCTTATTATTATGGCGATGGAAAAGAAGATTTCGTAGTTGCAGAAAACATCGAAGATGCATTAAAATTAGCACAAGAAAGAACATCTAACAATTCACTAACAACATCTGACTTAAAACAAGATGTTGATGCATTAGATACTTGGTTTTCTTCTTGGCTGTGGCCGATGTCAGTTTTTGGTGGAATAATGGATCCGGAAAGTGCAGATTATAAATATTATTATCCAACAAATGACTTGGTAACAGGTCCGGATATTTTGTTTTTCTGGGTTGCCAGAATGATTATTGCAGGTTACGAATATGCTGGTGAAAAACCATTTACAAATGTATATTTAACGGGTTTAGTTCGTGATAAACAACGTCGTAAAATGTCTAAGTCATTAGGAAATTCTCCTGATCCTTTAGACTTGATCGAAAAATTTGGTGCAGATGGAGTTCGTGTAGGATTACTTTTGAGTGCTTCTGCAGGAAATGACATTATGTTTGATGAAGAATTATGTCTTCAAGGAAAATCATTTACTAATAAAATATGGAATGCTGTTAGATTGATTAAAGGTTGGGAAGTTTCAGATACTATTCCACAACCGGAATCATCAAAAGTAGCGATCGAATGGTACGAAGCGAAGTTGCAACAAACTTTAGTTGACATTGAAGATAATTTTGAGAAATACAGAATTTCAGATTCTTTAATGGCGATTTATAAATTGGTTTGGGATGATTTCTGTTCTTGGTTTTTAGAGATGATTAAACCGGCATATCAACAACCAATTAATAAAGCAACGTTTGATAAAGCAATCGAAATGTTAGAAAGTAACTTGAAATTACTTCATCCGTTTATGCCTTTCTTAACTGAGGAAATTTGGCATTTAATTGCTGACAGAACTCCGGAAGAAGCTTTAATTGTTTCGACTTGGCCAGAATTGAAACTATTCAACGCAAGTTTGATTACTGATTTTGAAAATACAATTGAAGTAATTTCAGGAATTAGAACCATTAGAAAAGATAAAAATATTCCGTTTAAAGATGCAATCGAATTGAAAGCAATCAACAGCGAGAACATTTCGACATATTTTGATACAATCGTAACGAAATTAGGTAATATATCAGCTTTCGAATATGTTTCAGCTAAAGTTGAAGGTGCATTATCTTTCCGTGTAAAATCAAATGAATATTTCATTCCAATTTCAGGAGGAAATATTGATGTTGAAGCCGAAATCTCAAAACTGACCGCAGAGTTGGTTTACACACAAGGTTTCTTAAAATCTGTTCAGGCAAAATTGTCGAATGAGAAATTTGTTGCCGGAGCACCAGAGAAAGTTCTGGCAAACGAAAAGCAAAAAGAAGCTGATGCATTAGCAAAAATTGCTACAATCGAGCAAAGTATTGCTGGTTTGAAATAAGAATCAGATTTACTTTTAAAAATAAAAAATCCCAATACTAAAACTAGTATTGGGATTTTTGCATTTAATTAAGTTTTATTTTACGGGTTCTCTTAATATTGTTTTCAATTTTTCGGGAGGCGTTTTTCGGAAATCAGATAAATAGATTTCATGATGCATTCCGTTTTTTTGCAAATTATTGTTCTTAGAAAACTCCTGAATTTGTTTAAGCGTTTCGGGCTCATTGGCAAAAGGTCCAATATGAAGAATTTGTATTACTTTGCCTTCTGTCATTTCATAAAATTCAATTGTGTCTGCTTGTTTTATTTGTTTTTTGATGGCAATATCAATAGCAGTTTCAACTTGTTCTTTGGTAACAAAATCTGGCATTCTAATCATGAGTCTGTAATTCCATTCGCTTCTTGGAATTTTTAATGGTGCTTCATCAATAGATATATTATTGTATTTTTCTTCATCAAAACTCCATAAAGCTTCAAGCTTTGGAACAACAAAATCATTATTTAATGTTTTGCACATAAATTTTATCGCATAAGCTGTTGGATACAACGCCTGAATATTATCTGCAAATGCTTCACCTGAAGGATCACCTTTGCCCACAATTGATAAATAATGTGCTTTTTCGATATGTATTATTTGAGGCTTAGCTTTGGCAGTATAATATATCTTATCTGTCTTTGTTAAATCTAATTTATTCATTTTTTGGATGTTTAGATTACAAAGTAAATTACATCTGGTGACAACCCTATGTCATTAGTAATTCTGTTTTTACTTCTTTTTAGTCAAAACAAAAAACCTCATTTATCACTAAATGAGGTTTTTTATAAAGATCAAAGCTTCTTCTGCTTTTCAAAAGAAAGAAACAGAAAAAGCTTTGGTTGATTAAAATCTAATTCAAATTTTTAGAATTTGTATCTTAAGCTTGTCATAATCTGACGAGGTGCAATTGGATTCACACTGTAATTTTCGTGAACAGTATAGTTCAATTCATTTGTAATATTTGATAATCTACATAAGATTGAGATTTTTTTCCAAGTATAACCAGCTGACACGTCTATTGTTGTGTAACCTTCTAAAGGGATTTCTCTATCCCAGATTCCGTTTGGTTTAGTAGAATCGTATTGATTGTTCCAACCTCCAGTTCTTTTTCCAATATAATTTCCGATTGCTCCAACAGAAACTCCTTTAAAGAAACCATCTTGCAGCGTGTAGAAGAAACTTAAATTTGCTGTGTTTGCGGGAGTTCTTGCTAAACGATCACCTTCTATAAAACTTCCGTTTAATCCAGATGTTTGTGTATAGCGCATATCATTATAACTGTAACCTGCAATAATGTTTAAACCTTCAGTTGGTCTTGCTGTAATATCAATTTCAATACCTTTACTTTTAGTTTCCCCGCTTAAGACTTTTACGTTAGTGTCAATATTTGGAGTTGTTCCGTCTGCTTTAAATTCGGCTGTTTGTGCTAAATTACTGTTCGTAATTTGATAAACCGTAAAGTTTGCACTAAAAAGTCCGCGTAAGAAATCTGTTTTAATTCCTGCTTCATATTGATCAATAATCGATGGAGCAATTGGTTTTAAATCTGCAGTTGTTCCTGTATTTGGTGTAAATGAACTTGAGTAGCTACCAAACAAAGAGATTTCTTTTGTTGGTTGGTAAATTAATCCAAATTTTGGAGAAAAAGCATTATCTAGTTTTTTACTACCAACAACGGGTGTTGTTTTTTCCGGGCTTACGGTTTGAACTCCGCTAGCAAGGGTTTCTTTGTAAGTTGTTACTTCAGCTTCTTGCCAAGACCAACGAACACCAGCTAAAACCTTGAATTTATCTGTAATAGAAATCAAGTCTTGAAAATAGGCACCAAAACGATTGGTTTCCGTTTTTGCGATTTGAGTAGCTCTTGCATTCGGAATATCATTTCTTTGTGTCGAAGGATCGAAATCAAAAAGATAGATAGTATCATAAAGATTCGGATCATATTTACCATTTACCTTAACTGCTTTTTCGTTAAAAGCATAAGTATAAGCAGTTGCAAATGAATTTTCCCAATCTACACCTGTATATATCTGATGTTTTACAGATCCGGTACTAAAGTTTCCTTGCAGGCTTAATTGGTCTCCAAGAATTTGCTCTAAGTTTTTCCCTTGAGTTAATCCTCTATTCCAGTAGCCAGGTGTTGGGTATATTTTAGTATCATCTAAATTAGACAATTGTGCTGTTGATTTTTGGGTTCTGTTGTAAGTCTGGAATGAACTATTAAAATTAAGTTTCCAGTTTTTATTGAAGTCATGATTTAATAATGCGGATGCGCTGGCAGATTTTGTATTACCATTAGACCAAAGAGATCCGTAAAAAGCATTACGTGGCAAGTCTAAAATTTGTTTTCCTATGATTCCAGTTCCAAAATCCGGAGTCCAGTCTGCTGTTAAATAATCTCCTTGAAGAGTAATTTGTGTTTTTTTGCTTACATCAAAAAGTAAAGATGGATTTATGTATAAACGTTCGTTTTTTACTACATCTCTAAAGCTTTCAGAGTTTTCATATGATCCATTAATTCTAAAAGCAATAGATTTAGTTAAAGGACCATAAAAATCGATAGATGGCTTATAAAAAGCATAACTACCCATTTGCATTGATATTTCACCGCCTTTTTTAAACGATGGTGTTTTGGTTACAAGATTTAAGATTCCACCTGGCGCAACATTTCCAAATAATAAGGCTGACCCTCCTTTTAGAAATTCTACTTTCTCTAAACCAGAAACATCTGGGATAGAACCAGCATTATAGCGAAATCCGTTTTTAAACATATTATTGGCTGACATGTCGTATCCTCTTGAGAAAAAAGATTCCTGAGCACCACCACGGGCTGAACTTACGTAAACACCATTTGCATTTTTTACTACTTCGCTTAATCTGATTGCTTGTTGTTGCTCAATAATTTCAGCACCAATAACTTGTATTGTTTGTGGATTATCCATTGGTTTTAATCCTGAACGAACTGCTGTTACTGGTTTTGGTTCTTTGCTTTTAGTAACAATTACTTCATTAAGAATTTCTCCTTTTTTGTTTCTTACAGTGTCGTTTACAGCCGAACCGCTTTCTGAACTTGCATAGTTTTGACTATAAGAGGCTAAACTTAAAAATGAAAATCCGAAGAGTAAAATATATTTCATGTTGTTTATTAAGAATAAGTAAAAATAATTTTTGCAAATATAAATAGGTAGATCTTCTCTCGCAAAGTTTATTTAGATTAATTATGGCTAATGTTGTAACTATTTATATGTTAATTATTTGTGAAATATATTTGCAGGAAAATTAATATGTAAAATGGTTTTTGTTGTTGGTTAAAGTTGATTTTTTTTAAACAAAAACAAAAAAAACCTTGCTGTAAAGAAGCAAGGTTTGTTGAAGGAGGTAGAAAACAATCTATTTTACAGTAATTAAATAAGTAGCCATTTTCCAGATTTCGTCATATTTTTTACCATTATGTTCTCCGGCAGCTTTTTCGGTATAAGCAAATTCTACCATATAGTTTCCTGGCCAGATTGGTGTAAACGAAATTTCTCCGTTTTCATTACTCCATAATTCTTTTTCCCAACCGTTTGGGGCAATTACTTTCATTTTTTGTTTTTTGGCTACTTTAGCTTCGTATAATGCATTTACATTAATTTTAGCTTTTTGTTTTGCAGTTGTTGCATCTTTAGAAAATAAGCTGATAACATTTGAATTTACTGATGCTTCGTTTCCTTTTGCAGGATTACCAACCGTAACGGTAGCACTTGAGTTATAGTCCAATTTCATTGTTCCGTAAACATCTTTTACCGTATGGTGCATTACTACTGTATAAACACCGTCTTCATCTGGTGTGAAAAAAGCCTGATATTTATTTTCTAAAGCTGTTGCAGAAAGTTTCGTTTCTTTGTTTGAAGGACTGATTACTACTAATGAAAAGTCTTTTAAATCAGAGAACCATTTAGCAGAAGCAGTAATGTCGTTATCTGAAAATTCTCCAAAGAAAACAGAGATTTCCTGTGCTTTACCTTTAGTACCGGTTGCTTTAGTTTCGATCCAAAGAGCATGAGCAAATAGGGCAGGACTAACAACTAACATTAGAAGTGAAAATGTTATAGATTTTAAAATTTTAGATTTCATAGTATTAAATTAAAGAGTTAATGTTTACTATCACAAATGTAAAGTTTAATATTATTTAAACAATATTTATTTAGAATAAATACTAATAATGATTTTTGACGTTGTAAAGCGGACTTAGAAATTAGAAAGAACAATCTTGAAATAGATTGCCTTTAAAAGCTTAATTTTGCAGCATTAAACAGAGTTACTACATGATTTTACCCTTCTTAAAAAAAATGCAAAATTCGCCAAAAGGATTCCGTTTAGCCAATACTGTATTTTTTTTCATCTCCGGATTTGGATACTCTTCCTGGGTATCCCGAATTCCACACATCCAAGCGCAATTGCATTTGTCTGAAGCTGAATTTGGTGCTGTTTTATTTGCATTTCCAATAGGTTTAATGTTAACAATGCCTTTTACAGGAATGTTGTTAAATAAATATAGCAGCCGTTATATTATGTTGTTAGGAGCAATCATGTTTAATATTGCTTTGTCGTTGCCTGGTTTGGCTGCATTTGTATGGCAGTTAGTTATTATACTTTTAATGTTTGGAGCTTCCCGCAATATTTTTAATTTATCTATTAATGCACAATCTCTGGAGGTTCAAAAGTTATATCCCAAATCAATCATAACGCGTTTTCATGCAGTTTGGAGTATTGCAGTTTTTTCCGGAGCAGGTTTTGGTTACATAATGGTTACACAGAATATTACGCCTGTTTATCATTTGCTGGGAGTAAGTATTTTTCTAATGGGACTTACAGCTTGTTTTTATCCTGTAAGTATTCATAATGAGCCTGAACCGGTTAAGAAGAAGTTCTTTTCGATGCCGGAAAAAAATCTAATAAAGTTTGCTTTGATCTGTTTTGTTTCTATGGCTTGCGAAAATACCATGTACGATTGGAGTGGTATTTATTTTAAGAATATTTTGAAAGCTTCTCCCAAACTAACCAGCGCGGCATTTGTATTTTTTGCAACTGCGGTAACTTTAGGGCGTTTGTTTGGAGATTATGGCGTAATGAAATTTGGAACAAAACGAATTTTGCTTTACAGCGGTATTTTGATCACCTTAGGATTTGGTATTTGTTTTGTCATGCCATACGTTTATCCAACTATTTTTGGTTATGTTTTAATTGGATTTGGAGTTTCCTGTGTCGTTCCGTTAGTGTTTAGTATCGCCGGAAGATCATCAAAACTAAGCAGTGGTTCTGCTTTAACTTCTATTTCAACAATTGGTTATCTGGGTTTTTTACTTGTTCCGCCAATGGTTGGGTTTATCTCTGAATATCTAAGTATGAAATGGGCATTTTTTGTAATGGCGCTTTTAGGTATTCTGATGATTTTTATGGTGAATAAAATAGGGGAGAACGAGTAGTTTTTTTTAAGCTACTAAGATGCTGAGTTGCTAAGGTTCTAAGTTTTTTTTCTGAGGACGTTTGTTGTAAAGACTCTAAGAGACGAATGTTCGTTTCTCGCAATCCCGATGACTATCGGGAGCAAAAGCGCAAAGGTTTTTAGGTTTTTTTTGCAGATAATTAGAAAGCTTTTAAACCAAATTATAAATTAAATTTCAACGGATTGAAATCTGTTGCTACAGTATAATCCATTCCTTCGGAATTCTAAAATCAACAAAAAAGAACAATCGGTTCGGCAAATTTTGTAGAGCTGGACTTCAGTCCAGTTGCGCACAGTTAGAAAAAAGCTAAAAACCTTTGCGCTTTTGAGTCTTTGCGAGAGATCATTATTTTTTCGTCATAATAAATCTTTCCGTAGTCATTTTCCCTTGTAAATTCCCGGAAATTTCAGCAGTCAAAGTGTTATTAGCACCTTTTGTATAAGTGATTTTTTGAGGATAATCGTGTTTTGGATTTTCGAAAACCAATTGTTTGTCAGATTCAGAAGTTGAAGGAAAAGCCACTGGTTTATCATCATTCTGACCTTTTACAGTCGCAAGATAAGTCAGCGTTTCGCCTTTTTGAGCAAGAACGATGTTCTCAAGATGAATAGTATCTTTTTCTTTTATAAAATAAGATGCAGCGCTAAAAGTACTGTCGTTTAGTTTGATCCAGTTTTCGGAAAGTACTCCGTCTGGCGAAGTATTTTCCCAGTTCCCAATAAGCCAATCGGCTATTTTGATTTTATCTTTCTCAACAGATTCCTTTTTTTGACAAGAAACAACGGCTGTTAAAAGTATTAAAAGAGTAATTTTCTGAAACATATAGTTTGATATTTGGTGTTAATTTGAAGTACTAAAGTATGAAAAAAAACTTGCCACAGATTAAAAGGATTAAAATGATTTTTTTTCACGCAGATTTAAAAAGATTTAAGCATATGTTCGCAGATTTATATAATCTATATCAAAATTAAATCTGCCTTAATCTGCAGAATCTGTGTGAAATAAAAATTCGCGCTAATTAGTGAATCCCGATAGCTATCGGGAGTGGTAAAAAAAATCTATACGCTTTCTTGTAGAATGGAATAAACCAGTTCTTTAGTCGGTTTTTGATCTTTTAATTTGGCTCTCACATCGTCAAAAGTG
Organism: Flavobacterium sp. JAS; assembly: GCF_020991455.1. Taxonomy (GTDB): domain Bacteria; phylum Bacteroidota; class Bacteroidia; order Flavobacteriales; family Flavobacteriaceae; genus Flavobacterium. The sequence continues at coordinate 44,834 of NZ_JAJMOX010000017.1, read as the reverse complement.
ACTTTGAAATCACAGCCTAATTTATAATCGCCACAGCCATAAGCAGTTTTTCCTTTCATGATGGTGCCTTTTTTACATTTCGGACATGTTAGTGCATCCGAAGCTGCATCTGATTTTACTTTTGGAGTTGCTTTCTTTGGTTCTAATTTGAGTTTGTAATTTTCTTCAAAGCGAATCAAGCCCTCAACGGTTCTGTCCTCGATTTTAAAGCCTTTTATATTGACTGTCGATCCTTTTTGAACCAATCTTAAATACTGACTCTCCGTTATTTTTTTCTCTGCAAAAGTATAAGGCAATACAAAATCACAACCTGATTTGTAATTACCACAGCCATAAGCCGATTTCCCTTTTATAAGAGTTGCTTTTTGACATTTCGGACAGGTTTCTGCCAAGATTCCGGCAGCTTTCTTTTTCTCTACTTTTACAATTTCTTTTTGAGTGGCAGTGGCATGCGAAATATTAGCGTGTCTGGTTTCACTTCGTACTTCGGTAACCAAAGCCTCGACCATCCGCTTCATATTTTTGATAAAGGCTCCTGCGGTAAAAGTACCTTTTTCAATATCTTTCAATTGTTTTTCCCAAGAACCTGTAAGTTCGGCTGATTTGATTAATTCGTTTTGAATTGTATCAATCAATTGAATCCCCGTTGGTGTTGGTAAAACCTGTTTTTTATTTCGAACAATGTATTGACGCTTAAAAAGTGTTTCAATAATATTCGCACGTGTTGACGGACGTCCAATACCGTTTTCTTTCATCAATTCGCGCAAATCTTCATCGTCTACTTGTTTTCCTGCGGTTTCCATCGCACGAAGTAAAGTCGCTTCTGTAAACTGATTGGGTGGTTTTGTTTCTTTTTCTAAAAAAGAGGGTTCATGCGGACCTTTTTCTCCCACAACAAAACTTGGTAATATATCGGCTTCTTTTTCTTTGGCATTCGGGTCTTCAAAAACAACACGGAATCCCTTTTTTAAGATCTCTTTTCCGGTGGTTTTAAAGTGCACTTCGGCAGCTTTTCCAATTACTGTAGTATTGGCAACCAAACAATCATCATAAAATACGGCAATAAAACGTCTGGTAATAATGTCGTAAACTTGCTGTTGATTGTACTGCAAATTGGCTTCTATTCCGGTTGGAATAATAGCGTGGTGATCCGTTACTTTTTTATCGTTAAAAACCTTGGGGGATTTTTTTATTTTTTTACCTAAAAGAGGTTGTGTTAATTCGGCATAATGCGTTAATTTTTGCAAAATCCCTGGGACTTTCGGGTAAATATCGTTTGGTAAAAACGTTGTATCAACTCTGGGATAGGTAACAACTTTTTGCTCGTACAAGGTTTGTACAATTTTAAGCGTTTCATCTGCCGAAAATCCAAACTTTGTATTGCAATATACTTGTAAACCTGTTAAATCAAATAGTTTAGGAGCAAACTCGTTTCCGTTCTTTTTTTCGACCGAAACAATTTCAAATTCACTTTCTTTGACTTTATTCGACAAAAGTTCTCCATCTTCCTTTTTTAGAAAACGACCTTCTTCATAACTAAAAAGTGTTTCTCTGTACAGAGTCTGTAATTCCCAATAGGGCTGAGGTTTAAAGTTTTCGATTTCTTTCCAACGATCAACCACCATTGCCAATGTTGGTGTTTGCACACGACCGATAGACAATACTTGTTTGTAACCGCCATGTTTTACAGTGTACAAACGTGTGGCATTCATACCTAATAACCAGTCGCCAATGGCTCTTGAAAATCCGGCGTAGAATAAATTGTCGTAGTTGGCAGACGGTTTTAAGTTTTCAAAACCTTCTTTTATGGCTTCTGTCGTTAGGGACGAAATCCATAAACGCTGAACTTCGCCTTTGTAATGCGCTTCGTTCATCACCCAACGCTGAATAAGTTCTCCTTCTTGCCCGGCATCCCCGCAGTTTATAACCACTTCGGCTTTGTCGAACAGACTTTTTACGATTTTAAATTGCTTCTGAATTCCTGAATTTTCAACGACTTTGGTTTCGAATTTTTCAGGAAGCATGGGTAAATTGTTCAAATCCCAGCTTTTCCAGTGTGGTTTGTAATCGTTAGGTTCTTTTAAGGTACATAAATGCCCAAAAGTATAGGTCACGGCGTATCCGTTGCCTTCATAATATCCATCGTGCTTGGTATTGGCTCCCAAAACGGATGCGATTTCTCGTGCTACACTTGGTTTTTCGGCAATACAGACCTTCATTTTTCTCCTTCGTTATTTAAAGGCGAAATTAAGGATTTAGAATTTGGTATCGAAATTTTTTGCCACTAAGACGTTATGACTCGAAGTTTTTTTCTGAAGAATGTTTTGTTTAATCTCGCGAAGTCGCAGAGTTGCAAAGTTTTTTTAAGGTTTGTATATAATTTACCTTCCCATTAAAATTAGCAACAGTCATGAAGAACACGATCATGCACGATCACAAATGTCATCCATAATACGACCAGAATTATCAGCAAATTGATAATGGTGCTAATTGTGTAATAATTTCTCTGAAAATCACTCGACCTGTTACTAATTTTTACAGCATAAAACTTAGAAGCAATTGCAATTAAAGCTACTAACACAAACACAATAATCGCTGGATAAAAACCAGTGATTGGAACACCAATAATACTGAGAATTGCTGCTGTAACTGCTAGTACCATTGATATGGAAGTCACAACTCTAAATGTTTTTGTTCCCATTTGAGTATAATTTAAGATTAAATAACCTATTTGAATACTCAAAAGTATAAATTTACTTTTAATTACAAAGTACTTTGTGGTTGTTTTTTTAAACTGAAATTATCTGGGTTATTTTCATAACGAGATGATAATTGGTTATTTATATCTTAAAAATATCAATCTTTTGCATCCAGCGAATTCCAGACTCCAGAAACGTAAGCCTTGTTTTAACGATCTGATCTGTTTTGTCTCTTGGGTTTTTGGTCACAAATCTCGCAGTAGAATTATTAAAATCTAAAGTATATTTTTCGTCAATGTCTTCTTTTTTATTTGAAGAAAAAGTAATCATATTGTTTTTTGCACTCCATTTTCCTTTTCCGTATTTGTTTATTTCGGGAGGAATTCCGCCTTGTATCTTTGTGTAGTAATGAAATAGGAATGTTCCGTCTTGGTTTAAGGTCAATTTATATTCAGTTGTATTTTTTGTGTCTTCGCTAAGTGAACGAGTATAATCACCGGCAAAATTGTTCGATTGTGCAGATAATGTCAGGTTTAAAATAAAAAGTAAAACGGCAAGTATTAATTTCATGGGTTAGGTTATTAATTCTTTAAAATTGATTTAAAATGGTTTTAAGATTGACAGAAGTGCCTTAAACAGGTTCAAACTTACTGAGTTTTAATTCATAAACCTTACGGAAAGCCGTAAGATAATGTGTAAATATTTGTTAAATTTTATAACGATTTGATAAAAGAAGTAAGCCTTTATCAAATTTATAATTTTTTCAGAAAGGTTTTTTTTTTTGAAGCAGAAGACGACAATTTTTATGCTAATCAGTCTTTGATCTTAAAATAAAATAATAACAAGATAATTGCTTCAAAAAGTGCATTTTAAAAAATTAAAATAATTATATTCGTTCTTCTTAATTTTATCCATAACCAATTATAAATGAGTATGAAACAAGCAACTACTATAGACGAAGTAATTCAGTTTTTGGATGAAATAATAGAAAAATCAAAAGTAGAACAAAGTGCTCTGGGATTGTTTGCGGCACTATATCGTGAAGTTACGGTAAAAGTAAAAGAAGGCATTCAGGATGGTTCTTTTCAAAATGGAGAACGAATGGAAAAACTGGATGTTATTTTTGCCAATCGATATCTGAAAGCTTATTACCAATATAAAGCCAAAGAAAAACCATCAGAATGTTGGGGATTCGCTTTTGAACAAGCCGAAAAATTCTGGCCAATAGTTGTGCAGCATTTACTACTCGGAATTAATGCGCATGTGAATCTTGATTTAGGAATAGCCTCAGCCCAAGTGAGCACTGTAGAGGATATTGCGAGCTTAAAATCTGATTTTGACCAAATAAACACCATTCTTAGCAATCTGGTAGCAGATGTTGAGAAATGCTTAATCAAGATTTGGCCAACGCTCACGAGGATACTAAAACTAACGGGTAAAATAGACAACTTTTTTATTGATTTTAGCATGGAAACCGCCAGAGACGGAGCCTGGAAATTTGCCAATGAATTTGTGGCAGTTCCAGAAAATCAAAGAGAAACCTGCATACAGCAAAGAGATGAAAGAATAACAGAAATTGCCCGATTAGTTTCGAACCCGGGCTATTTTGTTAGTGCCGTTTTTAAATTCATTCGATTATTTGAAAGAGGAACTGTTGCTCAAAAAATAATTGATATGCAGATGATCGAACAAAAAAAGATTGAATGTGCTGTTGCTTAATTTCCGTAAAATAACATTCTATATTATTTCAGCTAAAGTTGTGTTTTACGATCATTTGTTAATGCGATTACTAATGCAATACCACAGAAAAGCAACGCAACAAATGCACGTACAATTTCATTTCCGCCGCCTGCTGATGGATTTGCAATGGCATCAGGAATATGAAAGAATAGAAAAAACAATAAAAGCGTAAATGCTAAAAGAAGCGCAATTGGTTTTATTACTATTTTGGAAATAATTGATATGCCGGAAATGACAAGGGCAACACCAAAAAAATAAGTCCAAAACATTGGCGCTGGTAACCATTTTGGAACCATTGTAGAGAGAAAGTTAGCAAAAAGAAAATGACTCAATCCAAATAGTATTATAAGAATTGAATAAAAAATTCGTCCAGACGGAATAAGTTTTTCTAATAATGAGGTGAAATTCTTTTCGTCTCTTGCAGAGCTATTCTCTGTAAATGATCCTGCCAGTACAAATGCACCACCGCTATAGGTTAATTCTTCGATGGCATTTATCCAAACTTGAAAATCTGGAGTTTTATCTGCGCTAAGCATTATAATATAAGGTAAGTGAGAAGTGATGACAGCAGCAAGAAAACAAAAACCTAAATAAAGACATACTTTTTTTGTGTCAATAAATTTAATTTTAAATACTCCCGAAATGATAATTCCGGCAAATATTAAAGCTATTCCGGTAAGAATGGGCAAGATAATATTGTTATGAGCCCAGGCAGGAAATGGAGATAAAATTTCTGAACGAAAATTTTTGATAACAAGTTGATGAATTCCTAAAGCAATGATGCCGATACCATAAAAAAGACGGCCAATTTTAATAAGTTCTTTCATTAGTAGTAGTGTTAGAAAAAATAATCAAAAAAATAGATTTTTGGAACTTATCAAATATATAAATTAATTTATAAGATACTGATTTACTGTATGTTGTTTTGTTATGGTTTTTCTCATTATTTTGTTATTTTTATTGATGAAAATTTATCGTCTCGCTTGGTATATGTTCTTTATTCGATTTCTATATATTCAGATTTGCCTTTGTCGTTTCCGTTTGTCAGCCATTACTTTCCAAACCAAATTTCAATATATCCAGGTTTTGCTGATTGATCTGAATATAGTTTTGCTTTAAGTTCTGGAAGAGATAATTTGAATTTTAGAACTTCTGCAATTTTTTCTGCCTGTTTTGTATCAGCGCTATTAAAATATCTAACCTCTTCAGATATAGGTCTTCCTGGATCATTAATTAATTTTGATCCTAAAATTTGAAATCCTGCAGATTCTAATTCTTGTTTATACTGGGACAAAAGACTTTTCTTAGATTCACTTCCGCAAAGAAGATAAATTCGGGAATTTGGAATTGTAGGAGTTTCAAATTGATTTGAATTTTTGATTTGAGGAATTGAAAAAGGTTTATTTTTATGTGCTTTTGTATAGTTTGCAACTCCTTCTTTTATTTCATTATCTTTTAGAAGATTTGTTTCAAGAAGTAAATTTAAAGATGCTAGTCTTTCTTCGGGAGAATTTGACTCTAAGGCTTTCATTATTAAGTCTGAATTAAATTTTCTTTCTGCAAGTTCTATTTGTGATAAACCAGATATAAAAGTTCCTCCAATTGCTCCAACCAAAGTAAAAAAACCAGCTATTAATGTTGTTTTTAGATTTTCAGTCATAAGTATGATTTTAAATTAAATTTTAAATAATTGAATTGATACCTATTTAATATGGTATTCTGTTTTTATTAATGCAATTAGTTTATTTGCATCGTTGTTTAATGCCATTTCTTTTTTCATTATCATTTTGTATTGATGTTTAAGGTCTCTGAGAGTATTGTTATATTGCCCCAGTAATGCCTTATCTTCTGTTAAAAGATAATTTTTAGTTCCGTTTTCCATTTCTGCTATTGATTTGGTTTTCCAGTCTATTTCTAAATCTTGCCGGTCAAACAACTCACGCCTTATTTGTTTCGAATTTTCAAGCTCAACGATTACAAATGGTACATCAATATTAGTAAGATCTCTTACTTCTGAATCATAATTTAGAATTCCGTCAGCTACTTTTTTATTTTGTATAAGTCGCATCGCACCAGAGTTTTTCAGTTGTTGCATTGTTCTGTCAGAATAAACAAAATCGGGATAATAAGAGCTAACATCCCAAAGATTTCTATGTAGTGTTTCATTGTAGCCCGTCGAAATCTTGGGATACATTTTTAAAATGGTATCAAAGCTTTTATCTACAGATTGAAATTCTTTTATAACGAAAGCCAAATTTGTGCTATCCTTTTGCAGGTCTTCAATCAGAGAGTTAATATACACTTCTTCTCTGTCAGCTTCAATTCGATGTTCTAAATAATACTCTGCTAAAAAACCGCAGAAAACCGCTAGAAAAAGCATTAAAAACTCCCAGAAATAATCGTTCCATTTTTTCTTTCCGTGGGCAGGGTGGGTGTGATGATGAACTTCCATATTTTCGCTTTCTTGATCAGGGTTAGTTGTTATATTTTCTGGTTGAAAATAATCTTCCGATTGAGATTTTGGAATATTATCTAAAGATTCTTCTGTATCCTCCATCATTATTTAAGTTTTAGTTGTTCAAGCCATTTGCTACGATCAATGTAAAGTTAAATAGATCAATTCAATTCTGAGCGAGTAGTTTTACTTGAAAAAGAGTTTTGCCTTTTCTGATGTTTGATTAATTATTTCATTATCAATTGATTTGATATGCTTCTTTTTAGCCGACTTGTAAATATTGAGAAGACTTTTATCTGGTCTGTACTTTATAAAAAAAGCTACGCAAAGACAAGTTTGTGTAGCTTTAAAATTTATTGTTTATTTTTTTGGCTAGCGCGAGCGTCTCGGTTGTGCCTGTAGAGTATTTTATTGACATGGCTTATGTTCACAAGAGGCACGTTCGTGCTATCGGAGAATTATGCACTTTTAATTCTTTTTTCTTTGTATTGTTTTTTGAAATACTCTATCATTTCATCTGCGGTCTTAATTGACCATTCGGCTAAGCTGGGAGTCAATATTCTCATTGGCCATGAATGAAATACTTTTCTGGTTTCTACTTCTTTGGGTAATTTTTTTAATATCGGATGTGCGGTTTTAGGAGAAGGAATAATCTGTTCATATTCCGATGATTTGAAATGAATAAATTCATTTCTGATTGAAATTAAAGACTTGAAGTTATTCCAGGTATCTTGACTAGGGGTCCATTTTTCTTCGCAAATGCATGTGCCTAATATTGTCCATTTGAGTGTTAATTCTGTGTTTCGCTGAAAATCAAGAACTCCATTATTAAATTCATTTGGGATATTATGAAGGTTTGATTCTGGATAATTTTTTATGTCATCTAAAAAATAAGCTACTTGATTAATATAGGCCTCTAGTGCCGATACGGAGAGTATTAAACAAGAAAGAGGATTGTGAAAATTGTCATCGTTTTCATTTATTTTTTCTAGTATGTTTTTTGCAGATAGCAAGTACATATTTGCCATATCTGGTAATTCCGATAACTTATACCATCCATTTTTAATTTCAATATTTTGCCACGACAAACGTGTTTTTGCCATATCACTATCTCTAAAAATGAAGTCTAATCGGGAAGTCTGTTCATTATTTAGTTCTTTAATTTCTTCTGACATTCCTTCGAAGCGAAAAGGAAAATCAATTGGTTCGTGATCAGCTTCTCCACAACAGTCGTCGAATTTTTTACCACTTTTGCAAATACACAAACATTTTTCACCAAATGATTCTTTTGCAATTCCTGCTTGTTTAGCATATTCAATTGCTTGGTTAAATTGAAATTTCGCATGATCAACAATAGCTTTGTCATTAATTTTTTCGCCAATTTCAATAGATTCACGGGCTAATTTTTTTGCTCTTTTGTATTGTTTAAGAATTATATATAAAGATGTCAAATTTCTTAAGCTAATCGCGACACCATGTAAATCTCCAATTTTCCGGGTTATCCATAAATCTTTTCTAAGGTATGCTATAGCGCTTTTGAATTCATCATTTCTCCAGTAATGTAATCCAAGGTTGCAATAATTAGTACCAAGCCCTTCTAAATCTCCAATTTCACTCTTTGTGTAGATGTTTTCCTGAAGTAATTTAACACCCTCATTTATTGTACTGTCAACCGTACTATGAAGCATTAGAATAGCTTTGTTGGCCTTTGCTCGTTCAAAATGTTCAATTTCTTTTTCATCATCTTTTAGGATAAATATTGATTTGTCCAAGCATTTTTGAGCTGTTTCAATTTTTCCACCATTTATATATATTTTACTAGCTTCCACTAAAAAGAAACCCGCCCCTTCCTTATTGTCCTTAGCAGAAAGAAGATTTTCAATTACTTTATCTAATTCAATTGTCGCTTCTTCAAAATCTTCAATTGCAGAAAGAGATTTGGCCTTTAATTGGATGAGATAGTTATGTAAATGAGATTCAGATTTTAGTTTTCCTTTTTCTTCTTGAATTTCTGAAATTAGTTTTAAAGCTTTGTTATGTAGCCCTCTTCTTTGGTAAGCACCAGTAAGATTTAATCTTATCTGTGTTTTATTATCGTTTGATAAATGAGAATAAGATAGGAAGGACTCTAATTCATTAATTGACTTAATTAATAAATCTTCATTATAGGATAGTGTTTTTTCAGAAATTTCATATAGTTTTTCGGTAATGCTTTCGTCTTCTATTTCTTTTAAATTGCAACAGACTTTATTCTTTCTTCCACTACCACAAATGCATTTTTCATTTCTTTCTATTTTCATTGATTTATTTTAATGTTTATTCTTAAAATTCTTAATTATTAAGTTTTTAAAGTAGAATTTATAATTTGCCATGACATTTTTTATATTTCAAACCACTACTACAATAACAAGGATCATTTCTTTGAATTTTTTTTGATTGAGTTTTTTCTTCTCTATCTTTGTAAACTTCTTTATAATACTTTTTGTCAATAGATTTTGCCCAACTTTCATCTAGATAAACAAGATCGCCATCATATTTCTTTAATCCTTGGTCTAAATGAAAACCTAAAAATCCCATTTCATTAGTAGCCTTAAAATAGTTACTATATTTTGTTCTTTTACTAATATAATCAGTAAATTTTTCGGGTTTTGAGAGATATTTTGCAATTAATGCTAAATCAAAAATATTTATTGCGACAGGTAGTTCTTCTGAATTATTTTCTAATAAAACATGGACTTGGTGTGTTATTGCTGGATAATCATCTAATACAACTGTAACTATAAGAAAATTTTAAATTTTAGGTAATCGATTTTTAAAATCGTCATCTTGAAAAGGAAACTTATAATTTTGGAAATTTTCTAAGCATTTTCTACTTAAAATTGCTTGGTCATAAGCATCTTGTATGGCTTTTTTAAAATCATTTTTTATTGAATCCATGTTCCCTTTTTTAGAAAGGGAAGTCAATTTTTTTGATTTGATCTGAAAGATTATTGCCGTGTCATTTAATATTGCAAGCATATCTATATCAGTAACTTGCTCATTTTTTGTTCTGTTAATTATTATATTTTGATAAATGTTTTTAGAACCAAAAACAGGTTCTAGAATATTTTTTGTAATTTCTTCCGCTACATTCCCTCTATTTTTTAATGCAGTATCTAAATACTTTTTATCTGCCAGCATCCAATAATATAAGCTTTCATACATTGATTCTGATAAAGCAAAAGTGCTTGGAATAAAATATAAATTATCCTTAATTTTGAGTATAGGTTTTTCTGAGAATAAATTAAAATCACCTAAATCATTAAATTGCTTGTTGTTTGCTTCAGTTAAGTCAATTTGAAAATGATTTAAGATAATCTCAAAATCCTTATTTTGTTTTACTATTTCTTCTTTATTAAGGCAAAATACCTGAATTGCCATTTCACGATGCGAAAGGTTTTTTTTAAATCTTCTATTGTTTAATTTTTCTTGAAGAACATTTTTAATATTATCATAGAACTGTGGAAGGGAATTTAAATTAAAACCTTTTTCATTTTGTAGCCATTCAACATCATATTTGTATTTTTCAGTTACTAATTCTTTATATTGTTTGTCGTAAGCTCCAGTTCCAGCATAAAACATTGTTTCTTGCAATATTCTTGCTTTCGAAAAATGTTCTTTAAAGTCTGGAATTGATTCGGGGTTAAATTTGAAATCATTAAAAAATGTATAATGAAGCTTCTCCATTAAATCGTAAGTTTCCGGGAATATTTCTTCTTCTTTTAATTCATTTTTATTGTTAAAATCTATGTTTTTAATCCATAAGCCAATTAAAAATGAAAACTCATTATGATTCAAATGATCTTTGTTATTTTTAGAAAACAATGTATCAATTGGCCCACTAAAATCTCGAATAACAATAGTAGCTAATACAAAAAAAAAGGAATATGATTTTGTTATTTCGTTGAGTCTATTTAAAATATTTGCTTTTTTCATTTCTTTGAAAATTACTAATTTGTTATATTCCAACAGTAAATTGGGTTGATTTTTTCTCAAATTTAACTTATTTTAATTCAATAACTTTACGGAAAACCATAAACTCAATTTTGAAAATCAATACCCTAGCCCTGATAGAAGTGGAAATCCTTTTGTGAAGCTTTAGCGGAACAAAAGATTGTAGCGAATAGCAGGAAACAGCTCCAAAAAAGATATAACAAATAGGCTGTTCTGATAATTATCGGGATCCAAAAACTATCAAAATTCCGCTCAAAATCAGCCTTAAAAAACACAAAAAGTTAATGATAGAATTTTAAACAAAAATTTCGTAAATTTGCACTCCAATAAAAGGAATTAGAAAATGTTAGATAGACTTCAAATAGTAAAACAACGTTTTGACGAGATTTCAGATTTAATTATCCAGCCGGATGTTATTTCTGATCAGAAACGTTATGTGCAATTGAATCAAGAGTACAAAAACTTGAAAGCATTGGCTGAAAAGCGTGATGAATATGTGCTTTTGATGGCTAATATAGATGAGGCAAACGAAATTATTGCTGACGGAAGTGATGCAGATATGACCGAAATGGCCAAAATGCAACTTGATGAAGCAAAAGAAAGATTGCCTGAACTTGAGGAAGAAATCAAGTTTATGTTGATCCCTAAAGATCCTGAAGATGCTAAAAACGTAATGGTCGAGATTCGTGCCGGAACGGGTGGAGATGAAGCGAGTATTTTTGCAGGAGATTTATTTAGAATGTATACTAAATATTGTGAGAACCAAGGTTGGAGAACTTCGGTTGTTGATATGAACGAAGGAACTTCGGGAGGTTTCAAAGAGGTTATTTTTGAGGTTTCGGGTGAAGATGTTTACGGAACTTTGAAGTTTGAAGCTGGTGTGCACCGTGTACAACGTGTTCCTCAGACAGAAACTCAAGGTCGTGTGCATACATCGGCTGCTACAGTAATGGTTTTACCGGAAGCTGAGGAGTTTGATGTGCAAATTGATATGAATGATGTTCGTGTTGATTTCTTCTGTTCGTCTGGACCTGGAGGACAATCTGTAAATACTACGAAATCTGCTGTACGTTTAACGCACATTCCAACCGGATTAGTGGCGCAATGTCAGGATCAGAAATCACAGCATAAAAATAAAGATAAGGCGTTGAACGTTTTACGTTCTCGTTTATACGAACAAGAATTGGCTAAGAAAGAAGCTGAAGATGCTACAAAACGTACTTCTCAGGTTAGTTCTGGTGACAGATCTGCTAAGATTCGTACGTACAACTACGCTCAGGGTCGTGTAACAGATCACAGAGTTGGTTTGACACTTTACGATCTAGGAAACATCATGAATGGTGATATCCAAAAAATTGTTGCCGAGCTTCAATTGGTTAACAATATGGAGAAATTGAAGGAAGCTTCGGAGGTTTTCTAAAGAAAAAGATACAGAGGTTCAAAGATACAAAGGCGCAAAGGTTTAAATCTGCGATCTTACTTAAAATTAAAAAAGACTGTTTCACTTGTGAAACAGTCTTTTTTTTATAAAGTTCAAAATCTGATAACCCAGCACCTTTGTACCTTTGAGCCTCTGTACCTTTGAACCTTAAAATATATAATGAAGGATATTAACTGTTTAACCGTTTGTTTACGAAACGTATAAAGCGAGTTAGATACCTAGAAATACTCTTGTGAATTCAAAACATTTATATAGATTAGAGTACATGTACACACTGTTCTTTAATACTATTTGGCTAAACTTTTCCATAATATTTAAATTTTAGTTAGACAATTACTCTTTTGATGTTCTTGTTGTTATGGCTCCTCTTTTGAGGGCTCATGTGGTTTCGAAACTAAATTGGTTACGACAAGCTGCAATAGTGATCCGAAGATGTTTTTGAATGTTGAATCGCTTTTTCCAACCACAAATCTTTTGGCGAGATAACCAATCCCGATGCTAATAGCAGATTGTGCCAGATTGCTTTTAAAACCTACAGTTTCGTTGATTTCCTCGACTGTGTTTCTAATGAGATTCAGAGGTTTTAAATTATCTTTGATTTCATCAATTTCGTCTTTAATAGCGCACCATTCGGCGTCCTGTCGGATTTCCAGTTGTTCAATCATCTGATTTAATGAATCGATAGTGTAAACAGTTTCCATAACAGTCTTTTTTGGTTTATAAATTAATGATTTGGAGGTAAATTAATTTTAACACATAGAAACATAGATTTTGTACTTTCAAAAAAGGCGTTTCACTTATTTAAAGGCATAGAGTTAGGCTATGTGAAAGAAATATATTTCTTTTTTACATTCTTTTTACACATAAAAATCTATGTTTCTATGTGTTAAATGAAATTTTATTAATTTACACTCAACGGTTTATCAATTAATTTAAATCAGCTTTGATGTCTTTTTTAGTTTCTTTTAGAATACTGGAAATAATCATATTTCCAATAGGGGTTTTGATCAGTTTGTGCTGCGTTTTGTGCATCACAATGGCAACAATTAAATAGAATAGCGCCATGATAAAAAAACCGTAGTAATACGCTCCAAGTACTTCACCAAGCCATAAACTAATCCCGATATTAAGGAATAAGGTAAAAAATGCAACAACAGCGCCAACAACGATCTTTGATGTTAATGTCGATAAAACATCAGCCGATGTCGATACCGTTTTTAGTTTAATTAATTCTAAACTCGTTTTGGTATAATTTTCGGCTTTATCGTAAAGATTTAAGTTCTCGTTTGTTGTTGCATTTGATTCCATGATTGAGGGTATTTATGGTTTAAAATGGTCACTTTTAGTAGTTCGTTTTTACGGTCTTTGCTTCATCTTTAATAGAGTTGAAGTCCTCTTTAACCTCATTGAATTTTGCTTTTCCTTCTTCAAGAATTCCTTTGCCGTTAGAAGTAATTGTGCTCACAATTCCGTCAAATTTGGTTTTTACTTTGTCTCCGTAATCTTTTGACTTATCTGAGATTTTTTTTCGGGTATTTGATCCTTTATCCGGTGCAAATAAAACCCCTAAAAATGCTCCTGCAGCAGCTGCTCCTAAAATTCCTAAAATGGTGTTACTCGTTTTCATAATATTTGATTTTAATGGATTATTGTAATTATATGATAGTTAAATCTCAGAAAAAGTAAACTGTCTCTGAGACATTTCTTTGTTTTTCAATAACTGTTAATCTGTAATTATAATATAAATCAATATTGATTGTACGGCGTTTAGATATATTCTCTGTTGATTTGCTCTGTTTCACGCAAGAGCTGGTATTGTCCAGGCAGATATTGTAATACTAACTTTAAAATTGTTTTATCATTGGTTTCCTTAGATATCGATTCAAGCAAATTAATTTGTTCGTTTAAGGATTGAGCCATTGAGTTCAAGTATGCTTTTTTAAAACCAATATCTGCTGCATCAATAAGATCATATAAATCTCTTTTGTGCGTTGGATTTATTTCGGTAATAATAATTAGCTTTTTATTGGCCATTTTATTTACTTCCTCAAGTAAATTGCTTTGCTGAAACTCAATTTTTTCACTTAATTCCTGTATGTTGATATCTGAACTTTTTTGTTGTGCAATTTGACTTTTCGAAATAATAGATTTACTCACATTTGCCGTTGCTATAAAAAAAAAGGCTTCGATTTCTTCTTTTTCATTTTTTGTAAAAGTTTCATTTTTTAGAGATGTTTCTATTGGAGTGTTTTTCTTGCATGATGACACACAGATTACGATTATCAATAAAAAAACAGCTCTAAAAATTGTAGCTTTCAAGGGGGGAATTGTTTTCATTATTACTTCATAAAGTATTACATTACAAAGATGGCAATGAAACTAAGATTTTGCTTTACAGCATAAAAAAGAAACGTTATATAATTCCCATAATGGATTTATATAACGCTTATTATGTGTTGCTTAAAAGTTTTAATCTGGAAGAAAAACGGTAAAAACAGAACCCTTGTCAGGCATGCTGTCGGCTATAATATGACCTTTGTGATTGTCTACGATTTTCTTACAAATGGCAAGGCCAATCCCGGTTCCGGGGTAATCTGTTTTCGAATGCAGACGTTGGAATAATACAAAAATGGTTTCTTTGAATTGAGAATCAAACCCCATTCCGTTATCTGTAAAAGTTATTTTATGAAATTTCTTCACATCCTGTTCTAATAAGTCCGGATAATCGGCAGAGAGTACTTTTACGCTTTCTATTGTAATTTCAGGAGCAACATTTGGCCGATTGTATTTTAAAGAGTTTCCAATCAGGTTGATGAAAAGCTGCTCGATTTGATACGGAATAACAGCCAATTTTGGCAATTTTGAAACTGTAATAACCGCTTTTTTATCCTCAATAATTTCAGTTAATTCAGATTCGGCATTTTCGATCAATTCATTTAAGTTGGTTTTGATATACTCTTTTTTGGTTGTATTGGTTCTCGAAAACAAAAGCAAATCATCAATTAAAACACGCATTCTTTTGGCCGAAATTTCAATTCTTGCAAGATAATCTCTGGTGCTTTGCGATACCATAGCTTTATCAGCATCTGAAACTCTGGAGATAAAAGTCTGGATTTTTCTAAGTGGTTCCTGCAAATCGTGACTTGCAACATGGTTGAAAGAAGCCAGCTCTTTATTGCTTTTTTCTAGCTCTTTGTTTCGTTCCTGAAGTTCTATGTTAAGCAAATGTTCATCGGTAATATCAAAATTAATTCCAAGTAGAATTTTACTTCCCTGTTGATCGGTTACTAATTTTCCGGTAGTTTTAAAGTATCTGATTTCATGACTAGGAAGTATAATTTTATAATAAACAAAAGGCAATTGTTTATTGTTTAAAATTCCTTCCATAGAGTTAGAAACGGTTTGTTTATCATCAGGATGAACAAAATCCAGAAAAGTTTCTTTTACAGGAACAAAAGCTTTAGGTTCATAACCTAATAAACGAAATTGATTGTCTGAATAATCTATTTTATTAGTATCCAGATCCCATTGCCAGGTGCTGAATTTTCCAATGGCTTCAGACTCGGCAATAAGTCCGTTTGAGATTAAAATTCTTTTATTGACGACTTTCAAACGTTCAAAATCACGGCTAATTTGTCTGTAAGCCAGTAAAATGAAACATAATGCAACCAGAAACAATGAAATAGAAAAAAGTGGACTTAAAGAAATTTCTGCATCGTAGATTTTTAATCTTTTGGTCAGGTAGTTTTTTTCGATGTCGTTCATTTCATCAACCTTAAAACGAATGTTTTCCATCAGGATTCGGCCGCCAAACATATGATTGTCTAGTTTTCGTTTGTCATAAGTTTTGGGATCGCTGTATTTTAGGCAATTTTCAAAAGAAACAAAACGCTGAATAATCAGCTTGAATAGATTTTCAAGATTTTGCCGCTGCTTTGGGTTATCTGCAGTTAATTTTTTTAGGGTAATAAATGAAGTGTTTACTTTTTCGCGCGAATAAATATAAGGCGCTAAAAAGCGGGCATTGCGTGTAATAATATAGCCACGCTGACCCGTCTCTGCATCCTTAACCGCCGACATTAATCGCTCCAGTTGTATGTTTATTTCATATGTATGCATTACCAACTTACTGGATTCGTTCAAATCCTGATTGTGTTTGTAAGCAATGGAAGATAGAAATAACAAAATGAAAACTGCGATTACAAAAATAACTCTCAATGAGTTTGAAGAATTAAAATTTGGTATCCATTTCATTGGTATTCTATTATTTTAGTCGGAGCAGGAAATTATCACGATTTAACCCTGAGGTATGATAGTGCCAGTTTACAGTCACGACTTCATTAATTATTTTTTTCAGCGCATTAAAATCACTTGGTTTTTTAATGTAAATATTGGCTCCCTGAACAAAGGTGTCTTCAATATCTTCTTCAGATGCTGAAGTAGAATAAATTGCAATAATGAGATCTTTAAGACGTTCTGTTTTTTTTATTTCAATTAAACATTCTTTACCTGTTTTTTTAGGCATATTCAAATCCAAAAACAAAATATCCGGTAACTTATTATCAGAATCCATCAAATGATCCATTAACTGCATTCCGTCGTGTACAAAATTTAGGTTAGTTTGTATTTTGATTTCTTCAAATGCATCTTTAAAAAAAAGGCGATCATCTTCATCGTCGTCAGCCAATAAAATATATAATGCGTGTTTTTGCATTTTGCGTGGTATTTGATTTTTATTTTAAATTCTCTCTGCGCTTTTTAATTATTCTCTGAAAGGCCGATGGCGTTATTCCGGTTGTATTTTTAAACTGCGTACTCAAATGTGCAACACTCGAATAGTTTAGTAAAAACGCAATTTCGGTTAAACTCATTTCATTGATAATAATTAATTGTTTTGCTCTTTCGATTTTCTGTAAAATGATAAAATTTTCAATAGAAGAGTAGGTTACTTCCGAAAAAACATTCGATAAATAACCATAACTATGATTGAGTTTCTCGGCCAGAAAAACAGAACTTTTATAATTATTACTGTCATCCATAAATACTAACTCAATTATAGCATCTTTTATTTTTTGAACCAATACACTTTTTTGATTTTCGACAATTTCAAAACCACAAGGACTTAAATTATTTTTTAAAGTTTCAAGCGCATCCGCATCAAGATTGTCGGCAACTTCAATCTCACCAAATCCCAGACTTGTAAAACTTATATTTTGTTGATCCAGGTTGTGTTTTAAATAAAGAGTGCAAATGGTATTTATGTCGAACTTTATAAATAGTTTCATTTTAAAGAAATTTGGTTAAAGATAATTAATTTATTCGTGGTTATGGCTTATAATGCTTGCCAGAGTTGCATAAACACTAAAAAAATAAGTAAAATTCTCAAAAAAATACCGTCTAATATATTTTATTAGACGGTATTCCCTGTTTGAGTTGTCAAGGATTTGTAAATCTGATAGGATTTGATGAAATTCTTCTTTTGCTATTCCCAACTTTTGCTGAAGTCTTCCGTACGTTTCGTCTACCTTTCCTTCAGCAAACACCAAATCATCATCTGTCAGAGTTACGCATTTTCATTTCAATTTTCCTTTTAACTCATCCCAGTTTCTTTTTATTTAGGTACTATTTATACCTTTTTCGTTATGCAATTATTAGTATTGTAAAGTTGCAAAATCTTAGCCTGTTTTGCGTTATATATATTTCGTTAAGTGTTGCATAATTCACATTTCGTTTTTGTCAAACCTGATAGCGGCGTAAAACCCAGGCCATTTTTTCATGTTCCTGCAATAAGCCTGTCACAAAATCTGCTGAACCAATATCATTATTATCATTTTCAAAAACTGGAATATAGGCTCTAAACTCGGTTACCAATTGTTCATGATTTTCAAGAAGTTCCTCAAGCATTTGTTTTTGCGAAGCATATTCTTTGGGAGATTCCTTTAGAGTCGAATTTTCTATAAATTCTTTCATGGTCCCAATCGCTTTCTCGCCAAGCTGACTAATGCGTTCTGCAACTTCATCGATATTAGCTTCCAGAACTCGGTATTGATCTTCAAACAATTTATGTAATTCCATAAAGCTATTTCCGGAGATATTCCAGTGAAACTTTCTGGTTTTTACATATAAGGTCATTTCATTAGATAAAATCGTGGCTAATATGGCAGTACTCTTTTTTAAGTTTTTTGGTGTTATTCCGATATGCAGACTCATAATTTCCTGATTTAAGGTTCATTCTCAAAGTTAGAAAAGAGAGTTTCCTTTTTTCTTATATAATTTGCCAAAGATGTTACATGAATTCAATGTTATTTGTAAAAAGTTAGAAGGTAGAAGTGAAAAATTAATATCTGAACAGCTTGATAACACAGATAAAATATAACCTGAAAGAAAATAATCAACAGCAAAGCACGCAATGTTTTTTTTCACAGTTTAATGAAATGACATCCCGAAGCCCAATGTCATTAAGTTAAGAGAAAATCCACAAAGCTATGAGAATAAATCTCTCGCAATCCCGATAGCTATCGGGAGAAAAATCACCAAATTTACCCCCATTTTATTTTTGGCAGTTAAAATACGCCGTGAACTTCAACAAGAGTCTTTCACGCAGATTTAAAAAGATTTTAGCAGATTGTAATTAAAAAAAATCTGCTAAAATCTGCATAATCTGCGTGAAACAAAATCTTTTTAATCTGTGGCAAAAAAACTTGGCAATTTTGCTCCCGATAGCTATCGGGATTGCAAGAAAAAGATTAAGCATAATTTGCTAAAAGAAAGCTTAACTTAATGACATTGCCCGAAGCCTCGGGACGCAAAGCTTTGCGAACTTTGTGTAACACAGTTCTAATGAAAAAACTTTGCATGCTTTGGGGTAAAAATCCAATAATATTATTTGTAATTTTGCCGCACTAGTAAAATACAATATGACAACACAACAACTACACGAACAAATCCTTTTAAAAAAATCCTTTTTATGCGTTGGATTGGATCCCGATCTAACCAAAATTCCGCAACATTTATTAGAAACCGAAGATCCTATTTTCGAGTTCAATAAAGCGATAATTGATGCAACGCACGATTTGGCAGTGGGATACAAACCAAATACTGCTTTTTTTGAAGCTTATGGTATAAAAGGATGGATTTCACTTCAAAAAACAATCAATTATATCAATGAGAATTTTCCGGAAATATTTACCATTGCAGATGCAAAACGTGGTGATATCGGAAATACTTCGAGCATGTATGCAAAAGCTTTTTTTGAAGATTTGAGTTTTGATAGTGTTACTGTTGCTCCCTATATGGGAAAAGATTCCGTTGAGCCGTTTTTGGCTTTCGAAAATAAACATACCATCATGTTAGCATTGACGTCTAACGAAGGTGCTTTTGATTTTCAAACCTTAATTACAAACGGAAAAGAATTATACAAACAAGTTTTAGAAACTTCTAAAACATGGAAAAATAGCCATAACTTAATGTATGTTGTTGGCGCTACAAAAGCCGAATATTTTGCAGATATCAGAAAAATTGTTCCGGACAGTTTCTTACTAGTTCCCGGAATTGGCGCTCAAGGCGGAAGTTTATCAGAAGTATGTAAATACGGAATGAATGATAAAGTTGGTTTGTTAGTAAACTCAGCGAGAGCGATAATCTACGCCTCAAAAGGAACTGATTTTGCCGAAAAAGCCAGAGAAGAAGCATTGACGGTTCAAAAAGAAATGGAAGAGATTATAAATTCTAAGTTTCAGGTTTAAAGTTTCAAGTTGCTTGACTTTGAACATAATTTAACCGCAAAGTGCGCAAAGTTTTTTTTATGTAACAAAAAGTTTTTTTTATGTAACAATATGTTCAGAAAACACAAAGTTCACAAAGTTAGAATCAACATAAAGCTTTGCGAACTTTGTGTTTTTACAAAACCACACAATCCAATAAACTTGAAGCTTGAAACAAAGAAAACCTGAAACAAAAAACAAATGAAACAACTAATTGATCAGCTTGGTACTTTACATTCTTTTGAGAGTGCTCCAAAGCGCATAATCTCTTTAGTGCCTTCGCAAACTGAATTATTGTATGATTTAGGTTTAGAAGAAAAAATCATCGGAATCACAAAGTTTTGCGTGCATCCATATCATTTTAAATCGACTAAAAAAGTTGTTGGAGGAACTAAGAAAATTCATTTCGAAAAAATAAAATTACTACAGCCAGATATTATTATCTGCAATAAAGAAGAAAACACTCCGGAGATTGTCGAACAGTTAAGCACCATTTGTCTGGTTTGGGTAACAAACATCATTTCGATCGAAGATAATTTTCAGATGATTTCTGATTTCGGACAGCTTTTCAATTGCCGAACCGAAGCTCAAAAGTGGAATGACAAACTGACTTTCGCTTTAAGCGATTTCAAAAAATACATTCAGGATATTTCAGTTAAAAAAGCAGCTTACTTCATTTGGAAAAATCCATATATGGTTGCAGGCGATGATACTTATATTAATGAGTTATTAAAACTGAATCATTTTCAGAATATCTACGCCGATAAAGGCCGTTATCCTGAAGTAGATCTTAAAAAAATGCGTTTAGAAGGCGATCCAGAT
Organism: Flavobacterium sp. JAS; assembly: GCF_020991455.1. GTDB lineage: Bacteria > Bacteroidota > Bacteroidia > Flavobacteriales > Flavobacteriaceae > Flavobacterium. The sequence continues at coordinate 23,921 of NZ_JAJMOX010000017.1, read as the reverse complement.
TTGGTTTTCCTTTCGTCAGAACCTTATCCTTTTAAAGAAGAAGATGCTTTCGAAATTGGACGTTTTACACATCACGCCAAAACCATCTTTGTAGATGGCGAAATGTTCTCCTGGCACGGAAGCCGCCTATTAAAGGCTTTCCCATATTTTAAAATATTACAAGAGCGACTTAAAAGTTAGTTTTAGTTTTAGTTTTAGTTTCAAGTTTTCTTTGTTTCAGGTTTCAGGTTGCTTTACTTTGAACATAATTTAACCGCAAAGTGCGCAAGGTTTTTTTATGAGTGTGGTTTTATAAAAATGCGAAGTTCGCAAAGCTTTATGTTGATTTAGCTTTGCGAACTTTGCGTTTTCTGAACATACAGTATATAAAAAACTTTGCGCACTTTGCGGTTAAATACACAATCCAACAAACTTGAAACTTGAAACAAAAAAAACCTGAAACAAAAGAGCAAAAAAAATGCCGGCATCTCGAAGAAGCCGGCATCATTTAACTAACCAAAACCAAAATAATAAATAACCAGTTTATTACACTACAAAGATCCAACATATATGAATGTTTAGCTGTTAAGGTTTTGTTATTACTTTGTTGGACATAAGTTAAGATTCTTTAAATCGCTGTTCTGAGCTTTATGTAACGTTAAATAATTTTTAGTTATTAAAATATAATAACAATCAATTTTGTTTATGAATATCGTAAAGATAAGTTTGTATATTTGATAAAGTGTTAAATATCAGTAATATGTGATTTCTTAAAAAATTAGCATTTGCTAGAGAACCGTTAACTTTATTAATAAAAAAACAAAAGAAATGAGTGATTCAAACGAAAGTAAATGTCCTTATCACAATGGACAAATGAAAGAAACTGCTGGTACAGGAACATCTAATAAAGATTGGTGGCCAAATCGTTTAAACTTAAACATATTGCGTCAACATTCTAGTTTGTCAGATCCTATGGAAAAAGGTTTTAATTATGCTGCTGCGTTTAAAACTTTAGACTTAAATGAAGTCAAAAAAGATCTTTTTGATTTAATGACAAACTCTCAGGACTGGTGGCCGGCTGATTATGGTCATTATGGCCCTATGTTTATACGTATGGCATGGCACAGTGCCGGAACTTACCGTATATCTGATGGTCGCGGAGGCGCGAGTTCAGGGAATCAGCGTTTTGCACCTCTTAATAGCTGGCCTGACAATGGTAATTTAGATAAAGCACGTTTTTTACTTTGGCCAATTAAACAAAAATACGGGAATAAAATTTCGTGGGCAGATTTGATGATCTTAACCGGTAACTGCGCTTTAGAATCTATGGGATTCAAAACTTTTGGATTTGCAGGTGGTAGAGAAGATGTTTGGGAGCCAGAACAAGATGTTAATTGGGGAAATGAAACAACATGGCTTGGTGATACAAGATATAAAGGAGAGCGTGAACTTGATAATCCTCTTGCAGCAGTGCAAATGGGATTAATTTATGTAAATCCTGAAGGACCAAACGGAAATCCTGATCCACTAGGATCTGGTAGAGATATCAGAGAGACTTTTGCCCGTATGGCTATGAATGACGAAGAAACCGTGGCTTTAACAGCGGGTGGACACACTTTTGGTAAAGCGCACGGAGCAGGAGATGCAGCATTAGTAGGAGCAGAGCCTGAAGGTGCAAGCATCGAACAAATGGGGTTAGGATGGAAAAGTAGTTTTGGAACCGGAGTAGGTAAAGATGCTATTACAAGTGGTCTTGAAGGTGCATGGAAACCAAATCCGACAACTTGGGACAATGGTTATTTTGAAACATTGTTTAAATATGATTGGAAATTGACTAAAAGCCCTGCAGGAGCACATCAATGGACACCAACTGATGAAAGTGCTACAATCGTAGAAGATGCATTTGATCCTACGAAAAAACATACTCCAATGATGACAACGGCAGATATGGCAATGAAATTGGATCCTATTTATGAACCAATTTCAAGAGACTATATGCAAAATTTTGACAAATTTGCTGATGCTTTTGCCAGAGCGTGGTTCAAACTAACTCACAGAGATATGGGGCCAATTGTACGTTACTTAGGACCTGAAGTTCCAAGTGAAGTATTGATCTGGCAAGATCCGATTCCTGCTGGTAAAAATGAATTAAGCCAAAATGATATTGCTGTTTTAAAGGATAAAATCCTTTCAAGCGGTCTTTCGATCTCACAATTAGTGCATACTGCATGGGCTTCAGCTTCTACATTCCGTGGTTCTGATAAACGTGGAGGAGCTAATGGGGCTCGTATTCGTTTTGAACCTCAAATCAGTTGGGAAGTCAATTCTTCAAATCAATTAAAAAATGTATTGGCAACTTTAGAAGCGATACAAAAGGAATTTAACAATTCAGGAAAATCAGTTTCTATAGCAGATTTAATTGTTTTGGGAGGATCAGCAGCGATCGAGAAAGCAGCATCGAATGCCGGATTAAATATAGAGGTTCCTTTTACACAAGGAAGAGGTGATGCACTCTTAGAACAAACAGATGTACATTCGTTTGAAGCGTTAGAGCCAAAAGCGGATGGATTTAGAAACTATAAAAGCGCTAAAACAACTGCAATAACAGAAGAACTTTTGGTAGACAAAGCTCAATTATTAACCCTTACAACACCTGAAATGACGGTCTTGATTGGAGGTTTGAGAGTATTGAATGCTAATTACGACGGTTCTAAGCATGGTGTGCTTACTGCAAAAGCAGGAACATTGAGTAATGATTTCTTTGTTAACTTATTAGATTTGGGTATTACCTGGAAAGCAACTAACGAAACCGGAGAAGTTTTTGAAGGATATAATCGTGCAACAGGAGAAACAAAATGGACAGCAACCCGTGCAGATCTTATATTTGGTTCTAACTCAGAACTTCGAGCTATAGCAGAGGTTTACGGAAGTAATGATGCCAAAGAAAAATTTGTAAAAGATTTCGTTGCAGCATGGACTAAAGTAATGAATTTGGATAGATTCGATTTAGTTAAATAAAAGGCTCAAAGTCTTTTACTTGATATTAAAACAAAACCCGGCAGATTAAATCTGTCGGGTTTTGTTTTATTTTATGATTGACCTTTGAACCTTTGGTACTTTGACTCTTTGAACCTATGAAAAAACAACTGTTTTATTACTATAAACCATAGTTTTACGTTCGGCGTGTAATTTTATGGCTCGAGCCAGAACAATACGTTCTAAATCACGTCCTTTCATAATAAAATCATCTACCGAATGTATGTGCGAAACACGAGCAATATCCTGTTCGATAATCGGACCTTCGTCTAATTCTTCGGTAACATAATGGCTTGTTGCTCCAATAATTTTTACGCCACGTTTAAAAGCCGAATGATATGGTTTTGCTCCCGGAAAAGCCGGCAAGAACGAGTGATGAATATTGATAATTTTATTCTCGTAAAGTGAAATCAATTTTGGTGTAATAATTTGCATATAACGCGCCAAAACAATAAAATTGATATGATATCTTTTTAGTAATTCAATTTGTTTGGCTTCACCTTCTTCTTTATTGTCTTTGGTAAAAGGCACACAGTGAAACGGAATATCAAAACGTTCGGCAATAGATCTTAAATCGTTGTGATTACTGATAATCACCGGAATTTCAACATTTAATTCATCAGCGCTGTAACGTCCTAAAATATCAAATAAGCAATGATCGTATTTAGATACAAACAATGCCATTTTTGGTTTTTGCTCCTGATTGTACAAATCCCAGGACATATTAAATTGAGTTGCGATCGTCTGGTCAAAATCGGCTTTAAAGCTTTCGATAGTAACATTATGATTGGTTAATTCACATTCTAATCGCATAAAAAATACATTTTGCTCCACATCAACATGCTGATCAATGTAGATAATGTTTCCTTCTACCTTTGCAATAAAAGTAGTCACGGCTGCGATAATTCCTTTTTGGTCTTTACAGTGAATCAGAATGGTAATTTTTTGCATTTTGGTTTATTTTGGTTAGTTACAAAGTTGCAAAGGTTCAAAGCGACAAAGGTTGCTTTGAACCTTTGTAACTCTGAGCCTTTGAGCCTTCAAAAAAATTATTTTCCGTCCTGCATTGCAAACACACTTTTTAACAAAGGTGTTGTTCTTGCGCTAATATTATTTCGGATATCTTTTTCTTCAACAGCAATCATTTTAAAAACTCCTGCCAAAGCTTGATTTGTAGTATAATCAGTTAAATCTGGATTTACTTTTTTAACTAACGGAATCGTGTTGTATTTGTTTATAATGTTTGTCCAAACTACATCGGCACCCACTTTTGCAAAAGAATTTTTAATAACTGGATTAAATTTTCCGTATAAAGCTGTAGTAGTGCTATTTTGCAAATAACTAGTTGCAGCGCTGTCATTTCCTAAAAGGATATTTTTAGCATCTGTAAACGACATATTCTTAACCGCCGAAACAAATATCGGGGTTGCTTCTTTCACTGCATCTTCAGCCGCACGATTTAGCACTTTAATACCTTCATCGGCAAGAGAACTAAGACCAATTTTACGTAAAGTAGCATCTACTTTTTGTAATTCGGCAGGCATTAATATTTTTACGGCTTCATTTTTATAGAAACCATCAACTGCGGTTAATTTACTTACCTGTTGCGTAATACCTTTATTAAGAGCTTCTTTTAATCCAGATGCGATATCAACGCCACCCAATCCTGGAATTTGCGAAGACAGTTGAGGTAGTTGATTTAGGGTTTGTTGTACCTGAGCACAAGAGCTAAGAGAAAAAACAAGGGCTAAAATTAAAATCTTTTTCATTGAGTAGGTTTTTATATAAGTTTCAAAAATACTACTTATTCAAAAACAAAGCCACAATTTTATTTTAGGAGCATAAACAATTTGTTTCATAATTAACAATTTGTTTTTTTTAGTCTCTAAGCCTCTGAGTTACTAAGGTTCTAAGTTTTTTTTAGGACCTAATCCAGCTATTCGTTTCAAACGAAGTTCACTGAACTCCAAATAAAATAAGTATTAGGTGAAGTAATCTTTTGCTTTTTAAAGGAAAAAGCAAAAAGATTTCCACTTCTATCGGGCCTAAAGGAGAGCTTTTTGGTTTTACAATTACTAATAAAAAAAAGAGATTCAACATAAGCTGAATCTCTTTTGATTTTTGTATTCTTAAAAAGAAAGAAATTTATTTTTTTACTTCAAATTTGCCATCTTTCTCGCAATAAACATCTGTTGAATTAGATTCGTATTTTTTAAAGCATGAATCGCCTGTTTTTTCAACTAAAATAAAAGAGTTGTTATATGAAATAAATTTCAACTCCAGACCTTTGTCATTTGCAATGGTTGTTTTATCATTAACAATAACAAAATCAACATCTCCATTATCTTTATAAACCCAAACTTTAGCTTCTGTAGGATTGTTTGATTGCATGATACTTCCTTCAGCATTGTTGGTAAAACGATCTGTTTTTAATTTTCCAGCCAGCGTTTTTCCGTTTTGAGATACAGTTCCGTTAATATAAATATAATAAGCAGAATCAAACGTAGGATTTTCAACTTTAGCTGTAAACTTTTGTTGATTAATAGTCATCAAACTTCTTATGTTTGCCTCGGTATCACCTGGCCACATACTCATCATACCTGCACCTTGTTTAGCAGTTTCAAGATATTCTAATGACTTTTCGAAATTTGGAAGAAACATTTGTGTTAAAGCTAAATTTAAATAAATTACTTTATTATAATCTTTAGGCTTCATTTTTTTATATTCTTTACCTACATAACCCAAGTAGAATTTTTCTAAATCTGTTAAGTATGATGAATCTAAAGAACTACTTGCTATTTTGTTTAAAAACTCATCAGTTTTAGTATTATATTCAACTAGTTCACTGAACTCTTCAGCTTTCTCAAATAAACCATAGTTTAAAGAGAACTCCTTTTCAGCAGCAAGAATATTATTATCAGTAAGATATTTATAACCAATATTATTCAAATCACTAGCTAAACTTTGATTTGGTTTTCCATTAACATAAGCAGCGGAATACATCTTAGCGTTTGTTCCTTTTTCGTATATAATTTCATTGTTTTTACCTAAAACTAAATATTTGAAATCTCCATCTAAAAGGTATGTGCCATTGTCGGCTTTTTTATAAGTTGCGCCTTTGTACCCCATTAATACACGGATATCTGGGTTTGTTACATCTTTTTTAGTGTAATCTTCGATAGTGTTTTTAGGAACATTTTGCTCATACGTTTTTGTGTCCTTATCGGCATAAGTTGCATTCCAGGTATCATCTCCCTGAACGATAATGTTATACGTTTTGATGTTTTTGAAAAACTCCGACTTTGGGATACTAATTTTAACTTTTTTCTTATTTGTGTCTGCTTTCTGAGCATAAGAACTACTGCCAATTATAGTTAGCAACAAGAATAATGTAATTTTTTTCATAGGTTTATTTTTGCCAAATATATGAATATGGACATTAAATTTAGTTTAAAAACGATGTTTTAATTAAAAAGAAACAATTGTTTAATAAACTTCTTAAATTAAGATATTTGCCTGTTTGTTTGGTATATTAAAGTTCGTTTCGGATAATGAAATAAACGATTATCCCTGTAAAAATTAATGTAATTGTATAACCGGTCCAGATATTTCGATTATTAAATTCTTCGTTATATTGATCTGCTAATTTTCCTTTAAAGCCTTTTATCATCCAAAAGAAAAAGCCTCCAATCCAGAGTAATGTTAGTGTTGCTGCGAACGGTTCTTTAGCCATTTTTTTATTTTATTATACATTATTTAGTGCTGAGTAATTGCTCAAAACAGCAAAATTATAATTGATTTATGTAACTTAAAATCTTAGCAACTTAGAACCTCAGGACCTTGTTTACGGCCAATTCATCCTAATATTTTGATTCCAATATGTTTTGCTTGAAATATAGGTATAGTGCATTTCTGGTATTAGAAGATTGTTGTGATCGTAGAATTGTACTCTTATAATTTTTTCGTTGCTGTCATCTTTTAGGCTGATGTTTCCTTCGGCAGCGTCAATTAGTTTCTTTTTCTTTAAGTACAAACGTGGTTTTTCAATAATAAAGACGACTGCGGCTTCATTATTTGATTCTCTTTCGCCGGCTAAACTTCCGTTTGTATCAAAAGTTTCGACCCTTTCTAAAAAATTATTATTGTAATAGAAAAGCTGAAAAGCAATCTCACCATGTAGTACTTGCAATTTGTGATTCATAACACGAAACCGAAGTACTTGTTTCTTTGCATTTGTAAATTCGATAGAACCGCTTCCGGTTGCATCAATGTGGTTGTTTAAAACTTTTACGGGTTTTGAAAATTGCACAATTTTATTAGTGTACTGTGCGTATTTATTTTGAGATTGTGCCGAAATGCAAATAGTTTTAAAAAGGCAGAAACACACAAAAAGGAATGATTTCATATAAAATTTGGGAAGGTTTTTATCTTTGTCAAAGTTTTAAACTTCGACAAAGATTTTATCAATAACAGGAAATTTCAGCAATCTAAAAATAGAATTACTTCTTTAATAAATCAATTTTTTCTTTAGAAGCTTCAATATAAAGGCTCATTTCGTTGTATTTCCAGGTTCCTCTTTTAGTACCAACAATAAATAGAGTTCCTTTTCCTTTAGGTCCTTTTATCGGAATTTGTAAGTCGCAGCTTTCCATATTATTAGTTGAACTAATACTGCCCGAAGCAATTCCGTCATCCTCTATAGGACTTCCTAGTTTTTCAATTACGATCTTATTATGTTGTGCTTCGTTCATAGCAAATTTGTACGAATCTGATCCTTTTAGCATAGAAGTTATACCAAAGAAAATTCCAGCTATAAATAAACCTAAAAGTACCAAAAGACTTAAACATCCTGTTGGAACAAACCATTTCCAGTTTCTGTCCCACCAACTTTTTCTAACAATTAATTCGTTTGAATCTTCCATAGTTTTAGATTAAAGGCGATATATGTTTTGTGTTAAAATTTGAATTTAAAAGTACATATTTTTTAATAAGATAAGAGTATTATAAATACAAAATCATCTTATTTCGTAAGATGATTTTGTATAAAATGTGATAAAATTAGACTATTTATTATCGAAGGCTATTTCCTGCAGAGCATTTGGGTTGCTAATGGCCGTAGTAACTTCTTGTTTTCTCAAAGAATCGTAATATCCTGTTCCGGTAATTAGCAGAAGTTTTTTAGGAATAATTGGTTTTTTGTCAAAAATAGTAGCATATAGCAAATTTGCCTGCATAAATCCACCGTCGTTTATAAGATGAAGTGTATGTTTCCCGTAACGTAGATTGTCTTTATTCTCAACCAAATAATTATAACCATTTTTACCATCATAAGCATCTTTAATAGCATCGCCTACTCTCAACAAACCGGCATTTTTTATAAATGCCGCAATCGAAATCGCATTTTTGCGTATTGTATTATGAGACATTATAAAATCAGAATCTGTATAAGCTAAGGGCGATATTCCTTGGTAAATATAGATTGCAACATCTGGACTGTTTTTATGTATTTTTTCAACAATCATTTTGACATTGGCTTTATAGTTCCCGATTTCAGATAAAGCTATGGCAGTTGATTCCTGTATAATTGCATAATCGAAATAATTACCATCCTTATCTTTATTAGAAAAAATTTGATTTGCCTCTGTTTTATTTGTTTCATAAACTTTTTGCAGCGAAACTCCAACGGTAATTAATTGATCAACATTCATTGGTTGATTGTTGGCGTCGCAAAATTCTTTAAATAATATAGGGGCGCTTACAAAATATTCTGTCTGGCTGTTTCCTATAAACAATATGTGTGGGGGTCCGCTGGTTTTTGGAGGTGTAGGTCGCGGAATGTTTTTTTCATTTGAGGTATTATTTTCAGTAGAAGTAAAATTATTACAGGAAGAAAGTAAAATTATTACAATACTAAAAATTACAAGCTGTTTTTTCATTATTCTTAATTAAAGGTATTTTCAAATGCTTGAATGAAAATGCCTGCAAATATCTTTTTAACCGATTTAAAAAACGGATTTGAAAAGATTTAAAATTGGTATTTTAAGACATTGTTTTTTATTCAATAAATAAAAAAAGCGAAAACAGAACTAATTCTATTTTCGCTTTGATTTTAAGTATGTGAAATTTATACGTATTGCAAGCAGTATAAATTAGGATTGTAAACAGGGTTGATTTGCTTTAAGTCGGCTAATATATTGTGTGTATAATCTCTACCGCCAATCGCTAAATAAAATATAGATTTTGAGATGTAAAAAGGTCTTAGAGGTAATGAGCGCCAACCATTTAAGAAATTCTTAAAAAATGTCGTAATGCATATTTTATTATTTTTTCCTCAGGACGAACAAAATAGATAGTTGAACTTTTTAATTTGGTCATCAGATTTGGAAACATTACAAATCTTCCGCCTTGTTGAATCAATAGATTTATTTCAAAAAGTGTTAATCCTTCGATATTCTCTGTTTTCATGATAATTAATTTTAATTAGAAATTAGTGGTATTATTATGATACAAAGTTCTTTCAGTTTTGGTGTTTTTTTTATCCTTTAAAAGATTTAAAATTAATAAGTTAAGGTTGTTTTAATAGGTGAGAATAAGACAAAAAAAAAGCTGTACAAAAAGAATGACTTTGTACAGCTCTTACGAGATTAATATTCTCAATTTATATTACTTATCAGCTACAGCATTTTCAGGAAAAAGAACTTTATTCAAATCGCCATCTTTGTCATAAACATCCTGAAAGAAGCTCACCTCACCAGATTCGTTTACCCACGAAGTAAAGTAACAAATATAGATAGGCACTTTGTTGGGCAATTTAAAAGTAGTTTCCTCAGTACCGTCCATGGCTTTGTTTATTCTCTCTTCTGTCCATTCAGGATAATCTTTTAGCATTGCAATTGCTAATTCTTTAGCTTTACTTACATTCACACAACCGTGGCTAAAAGTTCTTTTTTCAAAATCAAATAATGTTTTGGCAGGTGTATCGTGCATGTAAATATCATCTGGATTTGGGAAAATAAATTTTACTAACCCTAATGAATTTTCCGGACCCGGTTTTTGTCTCACCTGACCATTTATGATCTCCATATTATGTTCTGTCAAATAATTTTCATCAGCAGCAATTTTTGATTTCAATTCATTGTCCACAATACTTTGAGGTACTGTCCAATAAGGGCTAAAAACTATTTTCTCAATATTGCCGTTAAAAATTGTTGTTTCAGTCAATGGAGAACCAACAAACACTTTAGAAACCAATTCGATTTTACCATTTTTTACATAAACCAATTCAAACGATGGTACATTAACCATGATATATTCTTTGTCTTTTAAAAGTTGAGGCGAAATCCAGCGGCAACGTTCCATGTTGATCATTAATGTTTTGATTTTGTCTGCAATAGGAGTGTTTAAATCTTTAATATGATCTTCATTAATAATGTAATTAGGTTTTAACCCGTTTCTCAATTTGTATTTCATTACACCATCCATTAATTCCTGATCATAAAAATCACTTTTAGAGTCATTTTTCAAATCTCCCATTACAAATAATCGGTTTCTGATTTGTGCAACAGTGATCGATTTTTCGTCTGGTCGAATGTCTTTATAAGGACTTGCGAAAGTTATTGGTTTCCAGTTATTTTCTTTTTCTATTTTTTGATATTTTTTTAGAGCATTTTGAAGTTTGTAATATTGATTAAAAAGTACTTCATCATTTTTTTCCAATCGTTTAGGTTTGATCAGAGTATCTAATAAAGTTTCATAAGATTTATTCTTATAAATAGAGATTACATCGTTTTGTTGTTTTTTTAAATCATTATATGTTTTAAAGAAAGCATTTTGAACGTTGTTATCTACCAATGGATCAGAATAATCATCTGTGGTGTGATTATAACTGTTTGTCAAAGTTTTTACTGTTCCGGAGTCATTTTTTTCGATTCGATTAAAGGAAAAGATAAAAAAACTAAAGACAAAAATTAGGCTGGTGGAATATAATGTTTTCATTTTTTAAATTTTTACGTTACTACTTTAGATAAATTAGTTTTGGCAAAAATTTGGGGTTTTTGTTCTGTGCTAAATTACTCTATCATGTTGTTACATAAGTTGTTGCATTGTGTTTAAATGTTGCGAAATTGCCATGTTTGTAGGTTTTATATGTATATATCAACTAATGGTTTAGATTGTTACCCTTGGTATGAAAAAAAACATTCCTTTTTTTGTTAACATAAAGCTATCGAAGTGATCAAATATTAAAATATTTTGTAAATTGCTCCCTTAAAATTATCATATTCATAAAATGGAACAACAAATACCATATAATCCTAAAAATAAAGTAAGAATTGTAACCGCTGCTTCACTTTTTGACGGACATGATGCTGCCATCAATATTATGCGCCGTATTATTCAGTCAACTGGAGTTGAGGTAATACATTTAGGTCACGATCGTAGTGTAGAAGAAGTTGTAAATACAGCTATTCAGGAAGATGCAAATGCTATTGCCATGACATCTTATCAAGGAGGACATAATGAATACTTTAAATATATGTATGATTTGCTTCACGAAAAAGGAGCAGGACATATCAAGATTTTTGGAGGCGGAGGCGGAGTAATTCTGCCAAGCGAAATTTCACAATTACATGAATATGGAATTACCAGAATTTATTCTCCGGATGATGGGCGTTCTTTGGGTTTACAAGGAATGATCAATGATTTGGTAGAACGTGCAGATTATCCAATTGGAGATAAACTAAACGGAGAAATTGATCATATCGAAAACAAAATTCCAACCGCAATTGCACGTTTGATTTCGGCAGCAGAGAATTTCCCAGAAATAGCAAAACCAGTTTTTGATCAAATTCATACCAATAATGCCAATTCTAAAATTCCGGTTCTTGGAATTACAGGAACAGGTGGAGCCGGAAAATCATCTTTGGTAGACGAGTTAGTTCGTCGTTTTTTAATTGATTTTCCAGAGAAAACAATCGGATTAATTTCTGTCGATCCTTCAAAACGTAAAACAGGAGGAGCACTTTTAGGAGACAGAATTAGAATGAATGCGATTAATAATCCACGTGTTTATATGCGTTCATTGGCAACACGTCAATCTAATTTGGCATTATCTAAATATGTTGCCGAAGCGATTCAGGTTTTAAAAGCCGCAAAATACGATTTGATTATCCTTGAAACTTCGGGAATCGGACAATCAGATACGGAGATTATGGATCACTCAGATGTATCCTTATATGTAATGACGCCTGAATTTGGTGCAGCAACACAATTGGAGAAAATCGATATGCTTGATTTTGCTGATTTGGTAGCTTTAAATAAATTTGACAAAAGAGGAGCATTAGACGCGATTCGTGACGTTAAAAAACAATACCAGCGCAATCATAATTTATGGGATAAAAACCCTGATGAAATGCCGGTTTTCGGAACAATTGCTTCGCAGTTTAACGATCCGGGAATGAATACGCTTTATAAAGCGATTATGGATAAAATTGTCGAAAAAACAGCTTCAGATCTAAAATCGACTTTTGAAATTACACGCGAAATGAGCGAGAAAATCTTCGTGATTCCTCCACACAGAACACGTTATTTATCTGAAATCGCTGAGAATAACAGATCTTATGATGAAATCGCACTTTCGCAGCAAAAAGTAGCTCAAAAACTATACGGAATCTTTAAAACGATAGAATCTGTTTCTGGAAAAGTTCCGCAAATTAATAAAGCAGGAATTGATGATTCGGCTGTTTTACCAAGCGCAACCGAAGCACACGACGAGAATCGTATTTTCTTAAACCTTTTACTAAATCAGTTTGATAAAGTAAAAATGGATCTAGATCCTTATAATTGGGAAATTATCCTGAATTGGGATGAGAAAGTAAACAAATACAAAAATCCGGTTTACTCGTTTAAAGTTCGTGATAAAGAAATTAAAATCGCTACACATACAGAGAGTTTATCGCATTTGCAGATTCCGAAAATTGCTTTGCCTAAATACGAAGCTTGGGGCGATATTTTACGTTGGAATTTACAGGAAAATGTTCCTGGAGAATTTCCTTTTGCTTCAGGATTATATCCGTTTAAACGTGAAGGCGAAGATCCGTCAAGAATGTTTGCGGGCGAGGGCGGACCAGAAAGAACCAACAAACGTTTTCATTATGTAAGTGCAGGATTGCCGGCAAAACGACTTTCGACAGCTTTCGACAGTGTGACTTTATACGGAAACGACCCAGATATTCGTCCTGATATTTATGGAAAAATTGGAAACGCAGGAGTTTCGATTTGTTGTTTGGATGATGCTAAAAAGTTGTATTCAGGTTTTGATTTGGTTCATGCCTTAACATCTGTAAGTATGACCATCAACGGGCCAGCGCCAATGTTGTTAGGTTTCTTTATGAATGCGGCGATCGATCAGCAATGTGAATATTACATCAAAGCCAACGATTTAGAGAAAGAAGTTGAAGCTAAAATCAACAAAATATACAAAGAAAAAGGAACGGAACGCCCTAAATATCAAGGCGATTTACCAGAAGGAAACAATGGTTTAGGTTTAATGCTTTTGGGCGTTACCGGAGATCAGGTTTTGCCTTTGGAAGTTTATAATGAAATTAAAACCAAAACATTATCACAAGTTCGTGGAACGGTTCAGGCAGATATTTTAAAAGAAGATCAGGCGCAAAACACTTGTATTTTCTCGACCGAATTTGCTTTAAGATTAATGGGGGACGTTCAGGAATATTTTATTACCAAAAATGTTCGTAATTTCTATTCGGTTTCGATTTCAGGATATCATATTGCCGAGGCAGGAGCGAACCCAATTACGCAATTGGCATTTACGCTTTCTAATGGTTTCACTTACGTGGAATATTATCTAAGCCGCGGAATGAGCATCAACGATTTTGGGCCTAATTTATCATTCTTCTTCTCAAACGGAGTAGATCCTGAATATTCGGTTATTGGCCGTGTGGCACGTAAAATTTGGGCAAAAGCCATGAAAAACAAATACGGAGCCAACGAAAGAGCACAAATGCTAAAATATCATATTCAGACTTCCGGACGTTCGTTACACGCTCAGGAAATTGATTTTAACGATATTAGAACCACTTTACAAGCTTTGTATGCGATTTACGATAACTGTAATTCATTGCACACCAATGCTTATGACGAAGCAATTACAACACCAACCGAAGAATCTGTGCGTCGTGCCATGGCGATTCAGTTGATTATTAATAAAGAATTAGGGTTAGCTAAAAACGAAAATCCAATTCAGGGTTCATTCATAATCGAAGAATTAACAGATTTAGTTGAAGCAGCCGTTCTGCAAGAATTCGACCGAATCACAGAACGTGGCGGAGTTCTTGGAGCAATGGAAACAATGTACCAACGTTCTAAAATTCAGGAAGAAAGTTTGTATTACGAAACCTTAAAACACAACGGAGATTTCCCAATTGTGGGTGTAAATACTTTCCTAAGTTCAAAAGGTTCTCCAACGGTAATTCCGGCAGAAGTAATTCGCGCCACCGAAGAAGAAAAACAATATCAAATTACGATGCTGGATAACTTACACCAGTTTCACGAAGCAAAAGTAAACGAGCATTTAAGCAAACTGCAAGAAGCCGCTATTAAAAACGAAAACTTATTCGACCATTTAATGGAAGCTACAAAGGTTTGTTCGCTTGGTCAGATTACTTCGGCATTGTTTGAAGTTGGCGGGCAGTATAGAAGGAATATGTAGATTTTACGATTTTATATTTATGGAAAAACCTCTCAGAAATGGGAGGTTTTTTGTTTAATAGAGTTTTTATATGTTTTGAATTATGGAAAACCTTAATAGAATTGTTGAGTTGTTTTGTTTTTTTGTAAATTATTTACTGGCTATTTTTAAAACTTTCATATTTTATTGTATGTTTAATAATTCATGAATTTCCTGTTAAAAAATTAAAATTTACTAAAAAAAAACATATAAACTAAACTAACGGAAATGTCAACATTAACCATATCTTAAAACATAATCGACCTCTCGGATACCATAAACCTGTAGAAGTTGATAGTGTTTGTATTTATGAAGGTTCGGTGAGTTATAAAGATTCATATCGTTTTTAACTGTTTTTTAGGTGTTAATTAAAACGCAAAAGAGAAACATACGAATGGAAAAATTATACCTGCCAGCCACTGCTGGTGCGAGCGTCTCGCCCGTGAACCCACGCTCCGCTAAGTTTTCACAATTGCTGTGCGAAGTCTCCTGACCTCCCACAGCAATCATTAACTCCGCTACTTTATTTTGACTTTACTTTTTTAGGATCCTTTAGGCTTGAGTTTCAATTTTGCAAGTATGGCATCAGCTTTTTCATTTTGACAGATGAATTGTAAAGCGTCGGCATAACGATAATAATATACAGGGTCTAAATCAGATGTTAAGGCAAACAATTCACCGTACCATATTGCCGCTTTTTCCAGTTTACAATCAGAGTAAGAAGAATTTCCTAATTTTTGAAATAACTCTACTGATTTATAGCCTTTTGCAGCAACTCTTTCGTAGGTCGCTATTACATTAACATAAGCGTATTTTTTACTTACTTTATCGGTTACATAGTTTTTTTCATCTTGCGCAGAAATGCGAAATGAAAAAAATGTCAGCAGTGCTAAAAGAACTATTTTTTTTTGCATAGGTTTTAGTTTAAAAAAATGTTAGGGCTACTCATTTTTTTTCCTTTATTGATATTGAATAATTTATAACGTAAGAAAATTTCATTTGTTTATTGAAAATGGTGCTTTTGTTTTGCAAATGTATATAAATCAATGATATAAAAAGATAATCGAGTGTTTTTTTTAGGGCTGAAGCTAATTATCCTAAAAAAACTGATGCAACAAATTAGGAACTTTTATCTGGTAAAAAACGTTTTATAGATGCGGTGTACTTATATTAAATATATGACATAACTTTATATTTCTTAAGCTAAAATCATCATGACAATTCAGCAATATCTAAATAAAATCAATACTTTGTATCTTGCAGAAGGCATAAGTGAACATTTGGATAATGTAGCATTGGAAAATCTTATTATAAAGACTGCAATAGAGCGTAATGGAATATATTTTGTTCTTTTTAAAAAAGTAGCTGATAACTCTATTTTCATAAACCCTGAATTTATGAAGCAAATAGCCAAAAACTTAGATTTATTGTTTGTAAATGAAAAAGAAAGCGAAGGCAATGTATGTTTTGCAAATAGTGAAGAACTGCGCCCGGAATTTAGACAAAGCTTTACAACAATAGATGTATTAGATTACTGCTATGCTATTTTACATTCATCTATTTATCAGGAGAGTTTAAAAAATGATAGTCAAAAAATTCCGGTTCCATCAGATTGCGATGTTTTCTGGAGACTGGTTCAATTTGGAAGTGATTTGCGCAGGAAAGAAAGCACATAAAAAAAGCATCAGCCGTGGCTGATGCTTTTAATTTTTTTTAGGGCAAAAAAAATTAACGACGGAAACCAGGACTTTCGTTTACCGTTTCGTCAAGTTTAACTGCTTTTTCTTTTTTAGCTGCAACTTTAATTTCGTGTTTTACAACTTTACTGTTTTCTTTTACTTCTAATACATAAGTTCCAGAAGGAAAACCTTCTAAGCTTATTGTTTTTGAAATCTCTAATTTGTCTGCAGCAGAATCTCCTTTGTAAACTAAATTATTGTTTTCATCATAGATTGAGAAAATTGATTTTTCAACGGTGTTCAAAGTAAAACTAACCACTTTTCCATTTCCGGTTTTTATATTCAAAATATAATCACCTTTTCCATCAATTGCATAAGTAAAAATAGTTGTTAAAAATACGGCAACAACTAAGCCCATTTTGATAAATTTTGTCATGTCTTTTTTAATTGTTTATTAGTATTTGAGGCAAGCCCAAAACTAAAAATTAAAATTTAATTTTATGCAAAAAAAACATTTTTTTATAAGTGTAAATTGTTGAATTAAAGACGTTTCAGTGTTTTTACTGAAATATGTACGTAATTACTGGGCTCGTTGATGTTTTTAAAAGCAATTTTTTAATCCCGTAAAAACCAGACTTTTGAAATTATTAAGAATAGTTTTCCAAAAAAAAATGGTTTGCAAAGAGTCGGTAAAAAAAGAGCATAAAAAAACAGCTCATTAACGTCAAAGGAGCTGTTTTTTGAAGACTATTATTTTAATTTTTCACAACGTCTAATCTCACATTTAGACTTTTTATGTGCGTAAACTTTTTAGCGCACGGCAATACTTGTATTTTTAGCAGAAAAACCTGCTTTGTAAACTGATGAAACTGCTTTTTTAGACAAAACCGTAGTACCGTCAGTTATTGTAATTTCATGTCTCACTTTTTTTACATTATCCTCAACTTCTAAGAAGTAAGTTCCTTCAGGAAATTCTTCTAAACTAAAAGTTCTCAAAATTCCGTCTTTACCTGAAGCAGATTCAGAATAAATTAGATTACCATCTTTGTCGTAAATTGTTAAACTGGCTTTTTTTACCTGATTCAGAGCGAACGTAATCACTTTCCCATTCGTTTTAATTACGTGAAGATTAAAATCTTCATTCCCGTCGATTGCATAAGTACTCATTCCGGTGAAAAGTACAGCACATACTAAACTCAATTTTAAAATCTTTTTCATGGTATTTAATTTTTAGATTAATAGTTCTAATTCTCTGATGCTAAATTACTTATCAAATAAACATATTCTCACAACTCTATTTGCCGATTTCGATGCTATATTCTCATTTACGAAACCGTTGTAGGTTAAAATTTGAATTATATTTATCGTATTTGTTAATTTGATTATTATTTTTCAACGTTTTACTTGAATTAAGATAATGTAAATTTATCTACATTTCTTACAAAAGAATGTGCTTGAGAATTTAACCGCAAAGTGCGCGAAGGTTTTTTTATATGTGAGATTTTACATAAACGCAAAGTTCGCAAAGCTTTGTGTTTGGTTCTTATAAAAAGTGGGTGGTAAAGTTTAACCGCAAAGTACGCAAAGATTTTTTTTATACGCGAGTTTTTACATAAACGCAAAGTTCGCAAAGCTTTGTGTTGATAAAGCTTTGCGAACTTTGTGTTTCCTATGCGCAATCCAGAATAAAAAAACTTTGCGCGCTTTGCGGTTAAAATCCACAATCCAAGGCAAAAAAACTTTGTTGTTAAACTAAAAAAGTATAAAGCAAAAAAAAACAGCTCAATAACCACAAAGAGCTGTTTCTAAAACTATACAGTTTTTAAACTTTACTAACTATCTAACCTCATTTTTATACTGTATGCGAGTATAAACTTTTCTAGCGTACTGCTACGCTTGTATTTTTAGCAGAAACTCCTGCTTTATAAACTGATGAAACTGCTTTTGATGATAAAACCGAAGTTTCATCAGTAATAGTAATTTCGTGTCTTACTTTTTTTGCATTGTCTTCAACTTCTAAGTAATAAGTTCCAGCTGGAAATTCTTCTAAGCTAAAAGTTCTTAAGATTCCGTCTTTACCTGAAGCTGATTCAGAATATAGTACAGTACCATCTTTATCGTAAATTGTCAGGTTTGCTTTTTTAACCTGATTCATAGCAAACGTAATTAGTTTACCATTCGCTTTTAATACATGAAGATTAAAATCGTTATTCCCATTATCATTCCCATCAATTGCATAAGTACTCATTCCTGTAAAAAGCACTGCACATACTAAGCTTAATTTTAAGATCTTTTTCATGGCTATTCGTTTTTAAATTTTTACTTCTAATTTTCTGATGCTAAATTACTTCAGGAGCTCTTATTTTTTCACAACTGTGTTTTCCTATTTCGATGCTATATTCTCATTTACGAAAGCGTTATAGGTTAAATTTTGAATTATATTAGGTATTTTAGTTAATTAGGTTGTTATTTTTTAACTTTTTCAAATTTATTAACCTTTTTTGAATTATCCAATATTCTTACAAAAATTAGCATATACTTATAAAATCTTTGTTTAAATGCGATATATTGAAAAAATCAAGGATAAAAATATGGGTCTTGAAAAAATAATCGAATAATCACGATTTTCAGCTTTAGAATTTTACTGTTTTTCGTGCTGTATTCTCATTTACGAAACCGATATAGGTTAAATTTTAAATTATTATAGGTTTTTTTGTTAAATTTGCTATTATATTTTAAAGATAGTATCATGAAAACAGTCGCCCCAGCTCTTGAAGTGATATCAAACTCCTACGGAAGTTCTTTTACCTACACTAAACACGCCGAAAAGACTAATAGTAAAGCTCACTTATGGCATTATCATCCGGAGATTGAATTGGTTTTTATAAACGGTGGAGCAGGGAAGAGACAAATAGGAAGCCATGTTTCTTATTATACGAATGGTGATTTGATTTTAATAGGTGCTAATTTGCCACATTGTGGTTTTACGAACGAACAAACGGGAAACAAAAACGAAACCGTTATTCATATTAAACCAGAGTTTTTGGGAAATGATTTTTTTATCGCTCCCGAAATGAAAAAGGTTCAGAATATTTTTAATCAGGCCAAAGTTGGAATTGCTTTTGGCGGAGAAACTAAAAAACATATAGGCAAGAAAATCGAAATGATGGAACATCAGCTTCCGTTTGAACGCTTGCTGACACTCTTGAGTATTCTCGACGAGTTAGATTCCTCACAAGATTATACAGTGCTTAACGCCGACGGTTTTTCGCTGGAATTGCAAACGCAGGATAGTGACAGAATCAATGTGATTTTTAATTACGTAAAAGATCACTTTCAGGAATCTATAGCAATAGATGAGGTTTCGAATCTGGTGAGTATGACCACGCCTTCATTCTGCCGTTATTTCAAAAAGATTTCAAATAAAACTTTTACCGAATTTGTAAACGAATATCGATTGGTTCACGCCTCCAAGCTTCTGGCCGAAAAACCAATGAGTATTAATGAGGTTTGTTACGAAAGCGGTTTTAATAATTTCAGTCACTTTAGTAAATCTTTCAAACAATATACGGGTAAAAGCGCTTCGCAATATCGTCTTGAGCATAAGATTATTATTAGCTAAGATAGCTGCCCACGGATTTTACGGGTTTTCACCACGAATTTGCTTCGCCTGTTCGCTATCGCTCGGGTCACAAATTAACACGAATTAAATTAGCGAAAATTAGTGAAATTCGTGGCGAACATTTACCACAAATAAAAATTCTTCTAATCCACATAATCTGTGGCAAAAAAATATCCAGTATTCAGTTCGTGGCAAACATTTACCGTAGAGAAAAAAATCTTTTAATCTGTGCAATCCATGGCAGAAATAATATCACAAACTCATAATCCGAGCAGTAAAAAACTGGTCGGATTTTTCATATAATTAATTCGAAAAAAAGGTATATTTACACTCCTTAATCGAAAAATATAAATATGAAAAACTTTAAAATCTTAGTATTTACGGTTCTTTTGTGTGCCTCGTCTATGAGTTATGCTGCAAAAGTAGATACTTTACAAGTTGCCAGTACAGCGATGGGCAAAACCTACAAAGCCGCTGTTGTATTGCCAAATTCGTATGCTAAAAGCAAAACCACTTATCCCGTAATGTATTTGTTACATGGAGCTTATGGACATTTTAGCGATTGGTTAAAAAATACGCCGAATAAAAAAACAGTTCAGAATTTAGCAGATCAATACAATATTATTATTGTGATGCCTGAAGGTGAAACTTTTAGTTTTTATCTGGATAGTCCTGTGAATAAAGGAAGTCAGTTCGAAACCTTTATCACGCAGGAAGTAGTTCAAAAAGTAGATAAAACATACCGAACAATAAGCAACAGAAGTGGAAGAGTCATTACAGGACTTTCTATGGGTGGTCATGGCGCTTTGTATTTGTCGGCAAAACATCCTGATTTATTTTGTGCTGCCGGAAGCATGAGTGGTGCCGTTGATATGAGCACAATGCTTAATCGTGAATCTTCAGGGCAAGTAGTGAAATTAATGCAGCCCGTTTTTGGAGATAAAAGTGATAGCTCAGAAATGTATGCACAATATGCGGTTATGAATATGCTAGATAAAATCAAAGCAAACAAATTACCTTTAATTATAGATTGTGGTGTAGATGATTTTTTAATAGAATCTAACAGAGAGTTACACCGAAGATTAGTATATAATAAAGTAGAACATGATTATACCGAACGTCCAGGAGCACATACCTGGGATTATTGGGAAAATTCTTTGCCTTATCATGTATTATTTTTTAGCAAAATATTGTTTAAACCTAAAACGAAGTAATTACGAAATTAATATTTTTTTAATTAGTAAGGCTTTTATTAGTTTAATATAAAGTCGCTTTTTTGTGATATTCATAAAAATCAGGTCTATATTTTTCATTTTCGAAAAATAGATAGGCCTGATTTTTATTTATTTAAAAACATTAAATACTACTTTTCTTATTGTTGCATTCCGTTCGTCGATTTTATTTGAATAATATCGATTATACTTCCTTTTAAGTGAGAGCATTTATGTTATTAACTAATTTTAACAAATGTTTTTTCCCCATGATCGTTAAAGTCAGATTTTTTTCTGAGGGTCAATTCTTTTTAAAAGAGTTTTTAGATTTTGTACTTCATAACTTTTTGAAGATGGTTAATTATTTTTCATGTAATTTCCAAATCTGTAAACTTCCTGGTTTTTACTAATGTAATGGTATTTTAAATACTATTATTATGAAAAAAACTATTTTTTATCACATGAAGATTACACACCATGAATTGTGTAAAATCTTTCGTTGTTCTTTTATTAGTCTAATTTTCCCAAATTTTAATTTGATGAAAATTAGTATGCACAAAAAGTATCCGTTTTGCTTATTGGTATTTTTTATGCTATTTGCTTTCCACCCTTATTTGTATTCGCAAGCCGTATCAGGAGCAGCTGTAAAAGCTAATTTTGGTATTGATGCTGATGTTTATGCAAACAAAGAACAATTTTTGGTTCCCCCTACGGTTTCTGGTATTTATGATGACTGGTTTTTTAGCTCAGCTTTTGCTAATGGAACCGGTGAAAATGTTATTGATCAGAGCAATGCGGCAGGGTTAAAAACATCAATCCAATCGAATAATAATTTTACATTTGAAAAAAGAATGTCGAAACCAAAAAATACCATGGTTGGTAATTTTTTGTGGATTGATGCTGTTTACGGGCGTGATGGAAATTCTACTCAAAGTAACAGCGATTCTAATACTTTTTCTGGAAATTCTAACAAAAATGGTGATAATCCTGCTACTTGGTCTTTAGGTTCGGGTAGTATTCCTCAAAAAGATGATATTGTTGATGTATACGGCTACCTAAAAAGAGATTTATCTCCGGCCGCATTAGCAATTAATCCTAATGGAGTTTTATGGGGATATGGAGGAGCATCTAAAATTTCCTCTGATGGGAATTCACATTTTGATTTTGAATTTTTCAGAACAGAAGTTACTTTTAACGGTAGTGCTTTAGTTGGTACAGGTGGCCAGTCAGGACACACAGCATGGACTTTTGACGGCACCGGAAAAATACTTGTTCCGGGGGATGTAATTGTCGCCATTGATTTTGAAAATGGTGGTACAAAACCAATTGCCAGTGTAAGAGTTTGGATGTCTAGTGCTGATGTAGCAGCTTTTAATTCAAAACCTAACAGACCTTTTGATCTAACCGGTGTTTTTGACCAGGGTAATGGTGCGCCTCCTTACGGATATGCAGAAATAAATGCAAAAGGTGGAGGTATAAATATGAATGTTTTTGCAGTTGTTAATGTAACTGCTTCTACACTAGGGCCACCATGGGGAACTTTAAGAGGCTCACAAGCTTCTTTTCAAAATGATTACGAAGCTTTGCAGTTTACAGAGTTTGGACTTAATTTGACAGCATTAGGATTAGATAGTAGAAATATTAACCAAAGTCCTTGCTCAAATTTATTAGGCTCACTTTTAGTAAAAACAAGATCTTCATCTTCATTTACTTCAGAATTAAAAGATTTTTCAGGACCATTTTTATTCGGAAATATTACTGATGTAGCCGTAGTAGGCAATGTTAGTAATCCTTTAACCTGTAATAATCCAACAGCAACTTTAACAGCAACACCAACTCCTGCAAATGCTACTATTAAATGGTACGGACCTTCACCTGATGGTATTGTCGATGGACCATTTATAGCGGGAAATGCACCTGTTGTATCTGTTAAGGGAATTTATACCGTATATGCTTATACTAATTTAGAAGGCTGTTTTGCTAAAAAAACCGTCACGGTTCTTGAAAATAAAGTACCGCCAAATGTTAATGCAGGAAACGATAAAGCCTTAACTTGTTTGATAACGTCGATAAAATTGTCAGGCTCATCAAGTACGCCTAATGCTACATATTTATGGAGTACATTAGACGGACACATTGTTTCAGACGGTACGACTCTAACACCAACGATTGATAAAGCGGGGACTTATACTTTAACAGTCACCGACCCAATAAATGGATGTTCGGCAGAAGATTCAGTAACTATTACAAGTACTCCGCCAACACCTATTGATATAGTTTGTCCTCCGGATAATATAAAAAGCTCTTGTACTTATGCTGATCAGGCTGCAGTTAATGCTGCTTTCGAAATCTTTAAACAAGGATTTTCAGCTTCAGGAGGTAACGGAACTTTAACAATTACAGGATTGGAGAATTTGACTCCTCCAGCTTTATGCGGCGGAACTGTAACTGTAAATTACAATGTTACTGATGCTTGCGGATTACAGAAATCATGCTCAGCTACTTTCACTATCACCGCTCCAGCGGCAGTAGTTCCGGTATCACCAGATCCATTCACTGCTTCAGCTTGTGCTTATGCCGATCAGGCTGCGGTAAATGCTGCTTTCGAAACCTTCAAACAAGGCTTTAGCGTAAGTGGCGGTTGTGAT
>NZ_JAJMOX010000016.1 GCF_020991455.1 Flavobacterium sp. JAS | reverse complement strand
GTTCGCAAACAATATATTTCATATGTAAAAATTTTTAGATTCTTGGCGCTGTTTCCACAATCTGCCTGGTAATTTCATTTGACTGTGGCACTAAAAGGTATGGTCTGTCAAACGGATGATCTTTTTAGGCCCCATCCCTTGTGCCATTCCGCTTCTATTTCTGACCTTAACTCCCTGTATTCTAAAGAGATTAAAAACCAAACCGATTATTTTTCTATGCCGGTCCTCCTGCCAGATCGCCAAACATTGTCCATTAATGATCATTAAGATAAGCACAGAATACTTCCATAATAAGGACATTATTATCATTACTTCCAGGATCCTTTTCACAGGATTGGATAAAATTTATTTAAGAAAACCATATAAGACACAATCTTAGAGAGATTAATACATTACGTATTTAAAATCCAATGGCACAGCAAGACAATGGAAAGAAAAAAACATAACTATGGGGTAATTATTCATATATCTTTAAAATTATAATTAACACACTAACAGCAGTAGTTTTTTCAATAAAATCGGGGCGCCTACTTTCGCCCCGAAATTAAACGGCGCCATTAAAAACTATCAAAATGCAGCCACCACTACTGAGTTAAAACAAAAAAACCTCAGTACTATTTTCTATTAATCGAAATACTATATATTCCTCTAAATTTCAATAATAACCATGCTAATGGATGCAAGGATGCCATACTGGTAATTTGCTTATATGGCTCTGAGATAAGATCAAATCTTTACTTCCATTAAGAGTTTTGTTCAGATTTTAAAGACTTTCCATCCTCTCTGATGGCCCTCTATAATCGGGTTCGCCAACAGATCTGATACATTACCTTTTTTTTCGATGTCATATAAAAATGACTCTCGTTTTCAGATAGCTATTTTTATTTTGGCATATTTAAAGTGTTAAACTAGTTGAAATATTTTTTCTAGGGAAACCCATTTTTCCCCAACTTTTGCCCATGGTAGTTCTTGTTGAAATTGCCCCATCAAGTTTTCCCATTCTTTCACTTTCGGATTAGTAGCATCCATTTCAGATTTTTTAATTGGATCAAAAGTATCGTTTACTTCCATAATCATAAACATGCGGTTTCCGATAAGGTAAATTTGCATATCTATAATTCCAGCATCTTTAATGCTTTTGGTAATTTCTGGCCATGCTTTTCCAGTCGCATGGTATGCTTTGTATTCAGCAATTAGTTGATAATCATCTTTTAAATCACATGAAAAGCAATGACGTCTTGTATTCATTTTTTTATTTTTTTGACAGTTGAAAAGTGTTGTAGCCATAAAAAGTAACTACAGACAAACATATTAAAGTTGAGATAAAAGAAAAATTAACCTCAGGAATGAATTCTGAAATTTTCACATCAGAGAATCCAGCACCTCCTCAATCTAGAATGCTACCTTGTAAAACAGGCATTAAAGCACCACCCACGATAGCCATCACTAAACCAGTTGAACCAATTTCGGCTTCATCTCCCATATTTTTTTTAAAGTTATTCCATAAACAGTCGGGAACATGATTGACATAAAAAACGAAATACAAACCAATGAGATTAATCATGGCAATCCTTGTAATACAATCGCTCCAGCACAACAAAGTACTCCACCAATTCCAGATTTATTTAATGAATAACAACACAATATGGATTGATTAAATTGTTTAATAAAAATCAAATGGTTTAATACTATTACATAAAAAATGTAGAGAACCCCATTAAGGATGCACAAATAAGGTCAATACAAATTAATAAACAATTGATTAATATTTATTACCGTAAATGAGAGCATCAGGATACTTGTCCTTATCTTCTTGTATAACACCATTTTCAATTAACAATGTTGCACCAGGTACACTCGTTTTATTCACTCGCCCATTTACAATCACTTCATTGGCTCCCTGACCTGTTATTAAAACGGCACTTTCATCCAAATTCTTAACTTCTAAAAAGGACGGCTTTTCTGCATTTAACTGTGCCTTAATAGTATAACCGCTTGCCTGAATAGTAACCAAGTCTGTACCTGTATATTGCAGTTCCGTTGGAACAAAAGTGTTATTTTTCCCACTATGCACCTCAAAAACGGTAAGGAATCTCATTTTTTTATGTTTCCCTGCGGTACCAATTGTCGCATGATAATGATTAGGAATTGGCTTTTCTAATTTATTTTCATCATCCCAAGGTTTCAATAACCAATATTTATTTTTGGGCGGTTGAACAAAACCAGGTTCTTTCGAATTCGTTAACCATTTTGAATCCAAACTCGTAATAATTGGTGCTGTACAAAAAAGCTTAGCCGATGTTGCACCAAAATCATTAACTCCCATTAACCTACCATTGCCCAGTTGTTTCATGAACCTTCGAGAGTGTAAATTAAACTGCCATGAAATTGCTGTTTCGGCTTCTAATTCATCATATATCAACACATAATTTGGACGTAACATGACCAAATGCCTTCTAAATCTTGTAACTCCAGGATTGCCAAACCCAAATTCACGTGTATGATACACCCTATTTACCGGCTTGGACTCACGAGTAACTTCATCCTTTCCCTCACTATTTTGATATCTTCCCATTTCATCTACATACCAGTTAGCACCATTGTAAGCATTGCTGGCATCTCC
The DNA here is from genome assembly GCF_020991455.1 of Flavobacterium sp. JAS. Classification (GTDB taxonomy): domain Bacteria; phylum Bacteroidota; class Bacteroidia; order Flavobacteriales; family Flavobacteriaceae; genus Flavobacterium. Next base: position 108,022 of record NZ_JAJMOX010000016.1, on the reverse strand, counting down.
CAAAGCATAACTGATTTTTTTACCGGTTACAAATCTTGGAATCCATCCATAGGCACTAGTATGAAACCCTTGTCCCAAACTATCTGCCATTATGGTATTATGGGCTCGAGACGCTTTATAATTTAAAACATTATGAGGACCTCCTCCGTTGTAAAATCCTACCTTCCAAAACATATCTTGACCACCTAATGCCATATTAAAAGCATTTTGTGCAGGATGTGTATGCGACATTGAACCGTAAGGAGACGAATGCAAGGTTACTTGAAAATTTTCATTCTTGTTTAAAAAAGTCGTATGCATCCCAACTTCACCAAAATCGCTAAACTCTGCGGCTAAAGTGTCTGGAATAATGGCTTTAGAAAGATCTGGTTTTGCTATATTTTTCCACATGGAAAGTAATGAATAAGCTGATGTTTTTTTGCCGAAATTTGCATTAAAATTTTTATAATCAAGCCTACCTACTATTTTATGTCTTAATAAATTCCAATTATTTTCAGGAACCATATAAGCCATAGCTTCCATAGTAGATGGCATGGTGGCCGCTGGACCATCACCATCGGTAAAACCAGTTGGATTAGTAGCAAAAGGGTTTGTATAATGTAAATATTTCCCTAGGTTCTCAAACCATTTAATTCCTTTATAATAATTATGCCCCGTTAACTTATAAAATAAATAAGGAATAAATGTCAAGTAATCATCATGTACACCCAAATAACCATCGCCATCCTGAGATGCTCCATCAGTTCTGCTTAATACAGGAGCTCTATATAGCCATATTTCATATAAATATTTAAATTCTTCACGCGCTTGTTGTGAATATCTAGCATATATTAATGTTTCAAGAATTGATGTATCCATTTCCTGCCATAGATGTTGGTCAAAACCTGTATTCTCTATATATTCTGCCTTTTCTGGTGTAATTCTTGTAACAGGATATACTTCATCTATAATAGTTTCCTTTTCATTTTCAGTAAGTGCTTCTGGCATAAGATCAATAAACTCCTTTTTTAGGTCTTGTGGCGTTGATCCCCATTGGTTTTTTACTGGTATTGTAGCATTTATTGAAGGGAAATAAAAACTAGTACTTTCATAAAAAACCGTTAACTCCGCAATTTTTTCAATCAATCTATCTCGGTATTTAATATCACCAATCAACAAATAAGCTGACATTAAGTCTCTAATATACCTCGTTTTCTGCCCAAAAAGCGCAAAATTAAGTTTTCTATAAAATAGTAGTTCGGCATTGGGTTTACCATTTGCATCAACATACCCTTCATTAATAGCGTCCTGTTCACTAACAGTGTAGGTCATTGGGACATCATTATTGTAATTATCCTCTGCCTTTATTAATATAAAATTAGCTAACTCTGGCCATTCTTTTGTTGGAACTAATTTAGTGAACTCATCATTAAATAATAAACCCACTGGTGGAGAACGACTAATAATAGCATTTAAAACTTCTTCTGGCTTTGGAGGAATTGGAATCAGTCTTTCTTTACCCGTAATGACAAATGAGTAAACAGCTGAATTCCACACTGGCCGATCAGGTGTATCTGGATCTGCAATTCCATATTTCCAATACCAAGTTCCCTCCGACAATTGTTCGTATGGTGAATAAAATCCATAACGCTTTGGACCACTTTCGTACACTTTACCAGTAAAACTTGAACTTTTGGATAGTTTAAAATAAAATCTCCTTTGAAATTTTAACCTCTCTATTTTAGCTTTTTTTTCTTGATTTGTACTTTCAGTACCATCTAAAATAGGTATATTAACATGCAACCATACCGGATTTTCGTCAACAATACCTTGAGGCTGGGGCACTGAAACATCACCCATTATATATGGCAAATCCATAGGAAGCTCAGCCTGAGCAAATACACCAATAGAATTAAATATAAGAAATAAAAATATTAGGCTTCTTTTCATTTTTAGAATTTTAAAGGTTTCTATGACATCCTCAATCTCAACTTTCATAAAACAATTCCCGGTGCTCACACCATTAATAGGCCTTGAGTTATTTTTAGTTACAGATATTTGGCTCACGTTGTTAAATTTATTACATGTATAATTCTTTATCATTTAAAATGCTCTAACAGCTCGTATTTTACCATTACTAAATTTGATATTTGCATAGGAGTTGCCATTGTAGAAATTGAATCCCCATCCCGTATATCGGTTATTCTCTGTGGATGACCAGTAATAATCTCTAGTAAGTTCTTTAGTATTCTCTTTTTTGTCTGTACTTAATGTTTTTTGCACATCGTAAATATTGAGCCATAATTTTTCAAGTTCATTTATACTCGGTAAATACCAATCAGAAAACTGACCAGTTCCATAATCTTCATTCGAATAATTTTGACAAAGTAATGCTGCGCTTGTGCCTCCCTTGCCTGCAATAGCTGTTGTATTAGCATTACCATTCCAACTACTTCGGGCAGTATCTCCTACATCCTCTTTTGGTTTATTACTCCATGTTTCAGCTATTGCTAAATCAGTCATACTAACAATTAAACCATGTTTACCTGTAGAATCAATGTGAAAAATGATTCCTCCTTCAAAAACTTGACCTAGATAATGATCTGAATTGGCCCCTACACCTGCTATAGACTCAGCTGTCTTTGCATGAAAAGCATAAGGAACACTCATAAGTGTAGTAGTAGACCACATACTGTAATTCTTACCTCCTTTTAAATCAATTGAAAATTTTGTAAAGTATTCGCCATTTGACCAATCAATAGCATTAAAATCATTTAGACGTGCTGAAGTAGTGCCTGAACCTATAATCAACGTTAACAGTCCATTTTTATCTGTAAGACCACTATGTGTTTCAGTATAAACAGCTACTTCGGGGTTCGTTCCTTTTACAATAGTAATCTCCATTCCTATCTTTTTTTCACTCATTAAAGTTCCTTTGGCATCACGTATAACTGCTTGATAACTCATCTTATTAGGTACTTGAGCATGCCCAAATCCAATGAATAAAAAAATATGAATCAACGAAAGAATAATTTTAGTTTTCATTTTTTAGTTTTTAATTAGTTTAATTGATTTAATTAATTTTCCCTCTTTAGTAATATTTAAAAGATATAGTGAGGTACTTAAATTCCCTACATGAATCTCAGAAGTTAATCCGCTTAACTTACCTTCAATAATTTTTTTACCATCAATACCTGCCAATTGGTATGTATACCCTGCAAAATCACCATCGGTTATATTTAAACAAAGGATGTCTGCCATTGGATTAGGAAATGCTACTATTTCTAATTCTAATTCAGTTGTCGACAAAACTACTTCTCGAGGAGGTTGCTGAACTCCCTGACCTGAGTTGTCTATTGACTCGAAAACTACCTGACCAATGGTAAAACTTACAAAACCGTTTTCATTAGAAAAACTTTCTCCTGAAGTTGATATTGCTTGTTGAGCACTTACTTTTGTACTTAATACAAATAATCCAATGATTACAATACATTTAAAGATATTTTTTTTCATAAATTGATTTTATTATAAACTATGTTTTTTGGGCAATTTCACACTTAATAAAGTAAAAAAATGAAGACATATGTAACATAAAGCGTAGTTAATTGCTACCAATATTGGTGTTTTTTAATTTTATTAGAGGTTTCTATATTAGAGTTCAAAAAAGGAATGTCTTTACGGGTTATCCTTTAGTTTTACCAAGGCTATAAATTTGTTTTTTTTAATCAACAACCTATCAAAATCAAGTGATGTATGGATTTTAAAAGCTCGTTTAGTAGTCCTATATTTTACCCAATCAAACAAGCTTAAACATAGATTTACAGTGGGTTAGTTTAATAAAAAAATATTTGATTCTGAATTTCACTTGTTTAAATCTATAATGCTGCACTAAACTTCAAAGCAGTTCAAACTAATAATCTTTAAAAAGCTCTGTCGTAACTGTGTCCATTTTTTAACTCACTATTTTTGGCTTTGTATTACACTGATGACACTTCCTCGATCAGACGAAATCCATCCTCCCACTACACCCTGACGAGTTTCTGGATTGGTTACCGATAAAAACATATAACTACTGCCACCAGGAGAGCTTAAACTTCCTTCTTTCTTATGGTTTAGTACTTTTATGCCTAGTGCGCATATTTGGTTGTTCATTTAGACGAGTTAATCCACCAGTACCAAAAAGCATCTAGTTCGTTCGCACTAATTCCCCTTAATACCTTCGCTTTCAGAATATCTAATTTTTCTATATTTATATCTTTATCAGTTTTATTGGTAATTATAGTCTCAATATAAACGAACGGATTTTTAGACAATACACTTATTATAAATGTTTTACTTCCATTAGAAGTAACTTCTATTGATAAAGCTTTACCTAGTATTTGGAAATGAATGATCGTTCAATATTTTTATGTTACAATCCTTATCATCTAAAATCTGTGCTTCAAAAAAAAATATTTGCTGAATCTTTTATTTTTAGAATCTTTTTGTTATTATTATAATCAACATTAATAAATTCATTATGTATATTAATAACTAGCTTCTTTTAATTGAGCGTAGAATTGTTCGTTAAACAAGCTTATTACGGACATGCAAGTCAAACTGTAACTCTTAATTTTGTTCATTCCATTAATCAAATTAATTTGTTAATTATCTCATTTTCGAAGCCTTATTTTTGAAAGTCAAGAATCATCACTTCTTTTGGTTTTAATTCAATTGTTACTACATCTCCATATTTCCAATCCTTTTTCAATCCTTTTAAATTTTCAGACATTGGCGAACTTAATCTGAATGTAGCTTTAGTGTCTGGCATAAGCCCAAAACTTCGGTCAAGTTTAAAGGTGTATGTTTCTTTAGTCGCTTTAGGGTTATGGATAGACACGTAGCCCAGATCTTTTGTCCAACCAGTATAACCGTAGACATTAGCCTCAGTATCGATTTTTGTATCTTTCAGGGCTACATTTGATTCGTTAAATGTATGTGTGCCTAATGGATTTCCACCATGCATCCTTGATTTTTTAAATGCCGGATTTATTTTATATAACCATTTCAAGCCATCTGCGATGACATCATAGTCCTCAGGAAGCAATGTTTTTGTTTGGACATATAATTCTACCATTGCCGTCCCTCTGGATATGGCCATCATGAAGTAATTCTGAAAGGCCTGTTTATCCGCATCACCAAAACGCTTACCATCCTTAGCGGGTTCATGGTTAAAAACAGAGTTAAGAGGAATCTGGTTATTATCGGTAACTGTAGTCTGATAATAAATTGCGTCGCGGTAACACATTTGTTCATTGCGGTTAGTCCCTTGTGCTCCGTCCTGTTCGTTTACTAGGCTCAGCACATCGATGGTCATAAACCACCATGGACTAATCGTAGTGCCATTATGATTCAATATACGAATCTCTGGATTAATTGCACGCATCTTCTGATAAATGCTGATGAGTCGCTCTGTTCCTCTGGTTATATAATAGCGTTTCATCTCGTCAAACTTAGGATCGTTCAAACGCGGATCATCAGCAGTAACGCCTTCAGGCAACAGATCCGACATCACTGGGGTTCCTCTGCCTGGTACTACTTCAAAGAAACGGGTACCCAAATGACCAAATATACCATCAAATTTAAAATAAACCGCCCCCATCTTTACCATACGAAGCAAAGCTTCTTCAAGCAAATTCATGTATTTTTCACCTGTCATAGACATAGATTTAGCGATCTTCCCAGATTTACCCTGTTTTTTACCTACCAATACCTCAAATCCTTTTTCCTCAAGTACATCAAGGTTTGCTGTTGCACCAAACAAACAGGCGGGACTAGCCCAAAGCCCCATCTTAGATCCTCTTTTCTCAATCTCTTCACGTACAGTTTTCATTTCAGGATCAAAAAGCTTTTCATTTACCTTATACATTCCTGTACTCCAGTCATCAAGTGGAGATCTGGGTGGGCGGGAATTTTGCCAGGCATCATCAACTACATATACATCCAAAGGTTTACAACCGCGCTTTTCTACCAATTCATGATGCAGTTTTTCTAAAGATTCTAAAAATTTCTGCTGAGAAATTGAACCTCCAAAATCAAACCACGAATTATATTGTACATGCAATCCGAATGGAACCGCTCTTATCTGATCAATATAGTCAAGAAAGGTGTCTTTGATAAACTTCGGATCATCTCCAACACCAAAAACAGCCTTATAACTTGTATATTTTTTACCTGGCTGAAGTTCAATTGCCGCTTGATACCCACAATGGATAGTCTTACCTTCCACGCGATTCCACGATGCAGGAAATTCTACTCCCCAGAAACTTGCAGAACCAGTCGTATATAATGGCTGACCCAATGCCGGCAGGAACTTAGTTGTAGTCCACATCATGTCCTTTGCTTTATAAGGCTGATATGCATCCTCAAATGAGATAGACTCAATATCTAGTAATTCAATAATACACTTTTGTCCCGAAGTAATTTCAAGATATTTATGACCATAAAATTTGTCGGGATCTAAAGTATAGTGAATTTTAACATTCATCTGGAACTGCTTATTTTCAAGCTCAGCAATAATTTCCTGATTATTACCATTTAAACTAATGACATTGAAATCAGCTGACTTCAGATAATTATCTTCCGATTGTTTAGAAGCATCTTTTGAAAGCCTCATCACAAATTCATCTACGGTAGTTGGTAAAAGTACTTTGTCAGCTACTTTATTATAAAGATCAATTGTCTTTAATACTCCTGATACGACTCCAATTTTTCTTTTAAGAAATCTATTCTCTAAGGTTTGTGGTTTTTCATTTCCCCCCGGTGTTCTGTCATTAGAAAAACCACTGACATTTACCGAAAAACAAATTATAAAGACAATCAACCAACTATGATATAGCCGTTGAGATAGTTTTTGTTTATTTTTCATTTTCTGATTGTTTGTTATATAATTAATATCTTTTAGTATTACTATTTACTGTTCTTAATATTAGAAACCTGTTTTAACCCTCTAGCATGGTAAGGCAATTCGTCCACTGTCTTGATCTCTTTAATCTTTCCTTTCAAGGTTTCTTTAATCACAGATTCACCTGTTCCTTCTTTTTTTAGTAAAAAGGAAGCTGAACCATCGGTATTTGTAATTTTCAGGTTTGCCATTTGTAAAGGATTCATCTCACTTTCAATTTTCCAGTCACCACAACGGTAAACCCCTTTTGATGTCTCTTCAATTTTTTTAACATTACCTACCTGAACGAACGACAGGATTCGAATCTTATCTGTTTTTGAACTGGAGGATACCCAGGCATATGTTCCTTTTATCGGGTATGGTGCTCCAGCCTTTTCGCCACCACGACCATCCACATTAATTGGCATAAACATGGGTTTATCTTTTACTTCAGTAACCATCGGGATACTTCCCCGCACATCCACTTCAGCATCAACTCCATCAACTTTCAGCACCGAACCAGTAGCTTTCATATTGTAACGACAATGAAGCACCCAATCCCAACGAACAGTTTTTTTTGCTTCCAGTTCATCGTAAACCAGAATAAGGGATGGCCTGAGGAATACTACATGTCGGCGGAAACGCTTCAATACCCCGTTCGAAATATGGTCATCAATATTTAATCCGGCCGCTTTGAAAGCATTGCCCTCCCGTTCGAATGGTTCGGAACGGTAGGCATTTGAAGCATCGCCACAGGCATAAGTGATTTTATCTCCATCGAGGAACCGAGGAATCCACCCATAAGCCTCGGGACTGAAAGGCTGCCCTTTGCCATCAATCAACACGCTATTAAAACCACGGGTATTTCGGTAACAGGCCGCATTATTTTTTGCCCCGCCAAACCGATGTCCATAGGGTACAAACAAAAAATCTCCCTTATATATAACATTGAACGAATTATGGCTGGCTAAGTTGTGACCAAATGTTCCGAAAGGTGAAGATCGCAATGCTACATGCAGATCGTTTTCGGGGTGTAACAAATCCCTGTGCATGTTTACAACACCTATATCGCGAAAATCGCGCGACTGTGGAAGGTTTCCAGGCAGTTCCCTATTTCCGTTCCTGCTTAGAGGCATTCCCTCAACCTGTCTGACCCACGCAAAAGTATTCCACTTATTGTTATTTCTTAAAGAAGTATCCCAAGCTAGCCAACCAGCTACTGGTAGATCGAGATCGGCATCCAAAACACCAAGCCAAAGTTTTAATTTATCGCCTACCCCTTTACCTTCTCCACCATAACCATCGCCCGAGAATCCATCCTCCATCGAGCCTGGCGACTGCCTGTATAGGAAATAATAGGCATGATTTCGGTAAAAAGGAGTATCATAAAAATTATAACCAGTATAAAGCTTGAAATAAGCGGGCACTTCGGTCCATACATCGATATTCACCCCTACATAACCACCACCAAACCATCCTCCGTCGGTGCGGCTCTGCTCCGGATCGATAGTTGCCCATATTTCATAGGCATAGGCTAGGTATTTATCGGCTTCAGGAATATCGCCTTTGGCCGTAATGGCTGCGCGCACAAAAGAGGCCAAGCTTATCTGCCAGGAGTGATTATCGATGCACCTATTTTCCAATCTATTGCAATAATATTCATAATAAATACGAAGCCGTTCTGCTAGATTCTTACGGTAATCATTCCGCTGATCAACCGACATCCGATCATAAAGGCAATCGTAAATACTGGAAACTGCATTAAGGTACATGGCAAAATCGAAACCATCGGGAACCGGATTGCCATCATAAGTAAGGTTGTTTGGGGTAAGCAGGTCGAAAGAAAGCACTTTTTCTCCCCACCGTAAGGCTTCAATTGCATAGCGGTCTTCTCCCGTTAATAGGTACGATTTGCAAAGGCTCTCAATTGCACCCGTCCACACCGGAGCAGTTATCATAGACTTAACATGACCGTCTGGAAATTTACCACCCGTGAATATCTGTTTACCGTTTTTGTGAAATTTTCCGCCCCATTCATTCTTTGGAAGTTCGACCCCAAAATAGCTTTCGGCCTGCTTCAAAATCTGGTCGGTAATCCCATTTTGTTTAAATGCAATACGGGCATACGGAAGGCGCTCTTTACGAATAATCATGCGAGGCCTGTCACCTTTCACAGCATTTACAAAAGCGCTCGCAGATGGACGGTAATCTTTTCGAGAACCCACTCCAACAGTAATGCTATAAGGTCCTAGCCAATCCTTGCCTGTTTCACGGTAACGCCAGTACCAAGTGCCATCAGCCAACTGCTTTTTGGCCAAGTAAAACGATGGGCTTTGTCCAATTGTTTCTTCAACAACCTGAGCAAACGAACGGTCCTGACTAAGCTGAAAATCATACGATTTCAATGGCTCAGTAAATTCCTGTCGACTTGAAGGCCATAAAAATGATGGAGGATTAACATCAACTTCCATATTGGCAGGAAATGCGTCAATTCTAAAAAAAGGATGTATGGCCTTTGCTTTCAAATAGATTTCGCCTGGCAAAACCTTTTCATCGGGTTCATTTCTAATAGAACTAACCACTTTGGCTGAAATAAAAATGAAACTAAATAGGATGATTATTAAAGTACTCTTTAAACTTAATAAGTTTCTTCTCATTGGTTCGTTTTGCTTAAATGTTATTTTATATGTTTACCTTGTTTTACTTACAAGATTAATTCCCCATATCATACTCAACTTTTGTCATTTTCCCCCATTCAACTGGAGACTTATCTGGTTGGGCCATCAGTTCATTTTTATATTTATTAAAAAGTTCAATCGCTATTTCTACTCCATCACCCGTTGATGTGGTTTTAATAGCCTGAGGTGGATTTGCAACATATTCCATTTCAAAATCAGCGATTTTGGACAGCACTCCATCCGCTCGGAATGCAGGTCTTCCCCACACATGATTTTCAGGATCCTTGTAATCCACACCTTTATCCAAACTAATTTTCAATTCTTTAATAAAGATCTCCCATCGCTTACTATAGAATGTACCTGTCAATCCACTCCATTCTCTCCATCCATAATCAAAAAGTGTGGGCTCAGCTGTATCACTACCCCATATGGTAGGAAGTGCTGCCGCAGAACGACGATAATAATTGCTTTCCTCTGTATTTACCCCCCATCGCTCCGCATCTTTCAACATTTTTCCGAATACAAAAGCCTCCTCAGCCCCCAATAATCTATCTAAATCTGAAAGCAATACTAAAAAATTCATTGAAGTTTTTTCAAACAGTAACTTATCCTTCCGAATATAGGCCAGTGCCATTTCGCGCTGTTTAAATAAGGCGAGATTGGATAATACCTGCCGTCCGAAATCTACGATGTCATAACGGTAAGCGGCAGATGATTTCAGTTCTTTATTTTCAGATAATAGTAAATTCCATGCATTTACCAGTATCTTCGGATCATAATCAATTCCAGGTCCCCGATTTGGTCCCGACTTAGGGCTTTTGATTGCAGGACGCGCAGCAACTATTGATCCGAATCCGCGTCCACCTATGGCATAAACATTTGACATTAGTGATTGCCATGCCTGGGTGGCCTTTGTAGAGACACCTCCATAACGACGTTCAGACCAGTCTTTAAGCCATTCACTCAAATCAACCTTTCCATTTTGCCAATTCATCTCAAGGCAGAGATGATAATTTACAGGATTGTCTCCTATTCCTTCCATCCACATTCCACTACCAACACAATTTTTGTTTTCGGCAATAACTTTTGAAGGAATATTACCTGCCTGATCGGGCAGATCAGCATGCATAAATGTACGCCCTCCAAAATTATTCAGCTGCCCAACTGTAAACCGATAACCCAGATTTGCATACTTAGCGATTTTTTGCGGGCTATATGCCAAGTTCATTATAATCAGCTTATCTTTATCAACAGCCGTAACGATATCTTCCCGTAGTGACCAGTCCTGCATCATCCATATTGCCTTATTATCAACTTCTGAAAGTAGTCGACTGATTGCCCTGCCAACATCCTGCAAGTACTTCTTTCCTTCAACAGGAGGATGCCCCTCATGAAAAGGATCTGTCATATAATAGTGTGTGCTTCCAAGGCGCTCAATCTGATTACGCAAGTAGACTTTACCAACTTTACTAAACAATGGATCGAGCGGATCAAGCTGTGCCGCCCCTTTAAATGCTTCTTTAGCCCAGCCTGGTTTAATACTAATCCGTGCATCAGGAAAGACTTCTTTAAAAACAACAGGCACATGTCCGGAAAACCCATGAACAACCGGAGTCATTCCCAGCGAAATCTCACGATCCATAATTTGTCTTCCCAACTTCTCGTGGCTATCAATCCAAGATTTTGGAAGGGGACCGCTGGTACCTTCCAGATTACTCATCCACTGCCAGCTTAAATAAACCGGCGAAGCCAGAAATGTGCGGGCCTGATCATCTGAAAGTCCCAGTTCAATGAGCGTATGATACCATACGGCCTCAACACCTACAGTTGAAAGCGGCATATTAATACCATTCATTGCTAAGAAATCGATCACCTTTTCCCAATCCTTCCAATTCCACCATGTACCAGAATAGTTATAGGTACAGTAATTGAAGAAGTGTCTGATTTTTCTGGAATTTACAATTCTCACTTTTTCAGGTACTTCAGGAAGTAAATCCGGAAGCCTCATTTGATTACCCCAGAGCGAGTACAAGCACCTGCAATACTCCTTCAAATAGTAATTATAAGCACTGGCAAGGCTAACTCCATTGTTACCCCGCAGTACTATTTTTCCTTTTACAGATTCAACTTCAAATACATCAAACCCATTATCGGCTGGTATAATTTCAGATTTAAAATGTTGAGCAACTGAAGGTGTAACCCGATATATTAATTGTTCACAAGCTCCGATCTGCTCATCCGGTTTGCTTTTAACCTCTACAACTTGTCCCTGGGCTGTGCCTATAAAACAAAACAAAAACAAAATATTAAAACAGTAATTTATCATAATCTAATCAGGTATATACTTTTTCATTTTAGCATCTTTTTTATTCCAATCTGGCCCTTCGCTAAGTAAATCTTTATCGTATTCCACAAGCGCTTTCTTTCAAACACTTCTGGTTCATATTTTGCCAAGTCAGTAGTTTCACGTTTGTCAATGTTAAGATTATAAAGAGCACAAAGACTTCCTTGAAGGATCTACGATCATTTTCCAAATGCCATCTCGCATCCTGATAACATCTTGGTTACGCCATTGCAATGGCTTTGATCTTTTAAAAGGTTCACCTTTAATAAGAGGAGCAATTGAAACCCCATGCTGTTTGTCCTTTTTAGGAATATCAATTCCCGCTAATTCAAGGTATGTTGGAAAAATATCAGATCCAATTATTGGTTCTCCAAAAACATTTCCAGGTTTAACTCCATTTCTTTTCAAACCTTCAGGCCAGCTTATAACTCCTGGAACCCTTACTACTCCCTCATGTGTAAACCTTTTACGACCTGATAAACCGCCTGTTTGACCACGGTATCTACTACCAGCATAAGGGCTGTATGAAGTATTAAATGTTCCATATTCATTTCCACCTTCAGAACCGTTATCACTGGCATAACAGATAATTGTGTTTTCATATGCTCAAGCCTCCTTCAACGATTTTACAATAGTACCTATAGCCTCATAAAGTTGGGGTACCTTAACTAAATACTGAACCATACTTGAATCAGATTTCGCTTTTGTCTTTTTATACAGCTCAAGAAACTTGGGATCACTATTGATTGGTCTATGCGGTACGTGAAACCATATAGTTATAAAAAAAGGCGTATCTTTATCCCTTACTTCTTCCAACCACTTTTTAAACTGTCCGGCAACAATTTGGGCTAAAAACCATTCATTTCAGTTAGAATCTGGATAAAATTTGGTCTTCGTCCCTTGTCTTGTGCATTTAAAATACTCAGCATCAGAAAGACAGATAACATAAAGAAACTGGCTTTCCAATTGATCGCTAATTTATTTGATCTTGAATATTTCATATCACTTCATTTATTTTAAACTTATTTCAAGCTTAGCTTTAAAACTGTTGCTGTTTCTCCCAATCGCGGTGGATCAGCCGATAAGGTTACGGATAAGCCCTGGGATGTTTGCTGCCATTTAACAGGATCTTTAGCACCAAGCAATTGAATTTTTGAAATGTCTATTTTTGCATCTTTAAGTGAGTCGATTTGAACAGGGACATTCTTCCCTGGCCAGCCCATAAAAATAACAAAGAGTGTTTTTCCATCTTTTGAACGTGTAAAACGAATGTCTTTAGCACTGCCTTCCGGGTTAGCTTTTCCGAACTTGGTTGGTCCTTCTCCAAACACAACAAAAGGCCTAGTGCTGTATATTGCTTCGCCGTACTGTCCCAACCAATCGCCCATTTCTAGTAAAGTTTCCTCCTGTTCTTTCGGGATAGTACCATCGGCCATCGGTGCGATATTCAACAGCAACTGACCGTTCTTACTTACAATATCAATTAAGGTATGAATCATTGCCTTACCACTGTATATCCGGTCTTTGCCAACCACCCTATCTGTAAATCCCCAACTCGATTTAGTCACCGATGCATCAGTAAGCCAAGGTAGTTCAGCCAGAACATCAGCACGCCCCTTTTCATAATCAAGTACACCAACCGTAGTGGGCAGATCATTATGTTTATAAAAAATTGATACTTCCTGCCCGGTTTTCTGTGTATGGTTAAAATAGTAAGCACAATATTTTTTCAACATAGATTCACCTACCCTGTCCAAATCTGTATCAAACCACATCAAATCGGGGTTATATGTATCTATAACCTCGACCAGCTTATCAAACCAAAATTTTTGGAAAGTTTCCCACGGCATTTCGCCATAAAGCAGCTTTTGCTTATCATCTTTAAGCAGTGCCGGATAATTTTTTCTCAGGTCATTGTAAAATTGTTCAGAACGTGCTCCTGTAGTCTGATTCCATTGACGGGCATGATGAAAAGTAGTGATAAACTTCATACCATTGCCTTTAATGGCTTTTTCCATTTCGCCAACAATGTCACGCTTAGGCCCCATTTCGGCAGCATTCCAGGGATTCACTTTCGACTTCCACATCGAAAATCCATCGTGATGTTCAGCTACGGGCCCTGCGAAGCGGGCGCCTGCTTTTTTAAACAAAATGGCCCATCGGTTGGCGTCAAAATTTTCAGCCTTGAACATGGGAATAAAATCATGATATCCAAATTTTGTAGGATCCCCATAAGTTTCAATATGATGTTTGTTAGCTTTTTCACCTATAATATGCATATTTCTGGGATACCATTCATTGTGATAAGCTGGAACAGAATAAACTCCCCAATGAAAGTAAATCCCAAATTTAGCATCGCGAAACCACTCCGGTGTAGCAGTATGCTTACCAAGTGATTCCCAATCCTCGGTATAATGTGCTTGGGATTTTGACGCCTGCTGTGCAAGACATGTCAGGCTTATAAAAAATAATATATTTAAAAAAAAAGTTCTCATAATTTAGTTAATGTAAGGTTGTTTATTTATTGCTTCTTTGATCTTTGCATCTATTGGAACGATTGTTCTTTCTTTGTTTATAGTTCCTTCTTTAAAGAGTTTTCCGAATTCAGGCCCCACCGGAGGCAAACTCAATAAGACCTTTTTATATTTTTCAAAAATTTCAGCAGCTACCACTACAGCATCCCCTTGTGGTTTCGCAATCATTTCTGGCAATTTTTCTCCATATGCCCACTCCCAGTCAGCAAGTTCATTCAGGGTTTTATCTCCACGGAATTCCAGTCTTCCCCACTTATCACGAGGGCATTCCTGATAGATATTTCCTTTTTCCAGTTCCTTTTCAACCGCTTTAAGAAAAAATTCCCAACGATGCTTATAATAGGTTCCAACCAATCCATTCCATTCTCGCCAACCATAGTCGGACCAGTTTGGACGTGAATAATTAGGATTGTCCTGCCCCCAGAGTGTTGGATGAATAGCGGCATATTTAGCGTAATAATCAGACTCTTCTTTGGTGGTACCCCAGCTACGCGCATCGGACACCCATTTTCCAAATAAAAAATGTTCATTTGTTCCCAGTAGTCTATCCATATCATCAATAAGCGTCAAAAAGCGGTCGCGTGATTTTCTGAAATTTGCCAGATCTTTACGGTATAAATGAATGGCAATGTCACGCTGGTAATATTGCGCTAAAAAAGATAGGACCTGACGCCCAAGATCAACAACGTCATATTGATAACCCTTTGAGCCAGCAAACCTGTCTTTTTCTTCCAGCAGATACATCCAAGCCATTACATATTTGTCCAGTCCACCAGAAATTTCATAGGTTCTTGATGCAGGTCCCGTTTTTACAGGAAAAACTGCAGGTCTTGAAGCTATGATTGAACTAAATGCTTTACTGCCCCTTTTGTATGCGGAGTTTATCAATTCATTATTTGATTTTTCAACTGATGCTGATATGGCTCCATACCTTCTACTGGAATAGCCAGCAATCCATTTTTGCAAATCAATGGCTCCGTTTTCCCAGTTCAAATCCAGCATCAAATGATAATTTGCTGGATCACCTTCAATCCCCTCCATCCATAGACCCGTTCCAACACAATTTGGCGATTTTGCCTTCATTTTAGCGAAATCGTTTTCAACCGCAGTTGTCAAAGGTCCATGTAAAAAAGTTTCTCCTCCAAAGCCATTTAACTGCCCTAAAGTAAAACGATAGCCCCAATCCTTATACTCATCACATTTCCCACCTGTTAACGACATAATTATCAGCCGGTCTTTCGGAATTGATTTAATAATCTGTGGGCGCAGTGTCCAGTCTTGTGTTACCCAAACTGCTTTGGGATCAACTTCCAATAAAACTTTGTCAATCGATTTGGCTACATCTTGTAAATATTCATCCCCTTCTACTGGTGGATTACTTTCGTGAAAAGGATCAGTAATGTATAAATGACTACTGCCAATGCGATTGACCAATTGTGTCAAATACTTTTTTGCTATTTTCGGGAATAAAGGATCCATGGGATCAAGTGTTGCTGTCCCAATAAAAGAACCTCTTCCCCATTCCGGCTTCATATCTATTTTAGCATCCGGGAATTTCTTCTTGAAAATACGAGGTACTACTCCTGAAAAACCATGAACTATGGGTGTCATCCCCAGTGATTGTTCACGTTCCAAAATCTGACGTCCTAATTTTTCATGACTATCGATCCATGATTTAGGAAGTGGTCCCCCTGAACCTTCAAGGTTTCCCATCCACTGCCAATTTAAATAAACTGGAGCTGCTAAATACTCTCGTGCCTCTATATCTGTAAACCCCATATCAATCAGCGTATGGTACCATACTGCTTCCGTACCGATAATATTCAATGGCATATTGATTCCGTTCATTGCCAGAAAATCAATAATTTTTTGCCAATCATTCCAGTTCCACCAGGTTCCGCTGTAATTGGTAGTACAATAATTGAAGAAATGACGAAACTCTTTTTCATTAAATACACGTACCTTTTTTAAAACTGCAGGTAAATTTTTTGGCACCTTCATCTGATCTCCCCAGAGTGAATACAGGCAATTACAGTAATTTTTCAGATAATAATTGAATGCGCTCGCAATGCTTATTCCATTGTTTCCTGACAAGACAATTTTTCCACTCCTTGATTCCAGTTCAAACACATCTTTACCATTATCAGAGGGAATTATCTGAAGAATAAACTGTTCGGAAATACCAGGAACCACTCTCTCCAAAAGTTCTTTAGCTGCTATTAATTGTATTGATTCTTTCGTGTCGGTAGACAAAACCGCCGCTCTTGTAATACTACAATCCATCAGTAATACCAACAGTACCACAGTGATTAAGTGTACCTGTTTAAACCTGATCTTAAATAAACTATCATTCATCATATATTCTTTTATTGCATTAATAAGTATTCCCATAAATCAGTACATCGGGCAACTGGTCAATTTTTTCAGTAAAAACCTGTTTTCCTGTTTTATCTTGCTCTATAAATAGTGTACTCCCTTTGATTTTTGCTGTTCTGGTCTCGGTACCAAGAGTTACTTTTTCGGCAGCCTGCCCTGTTACCAATGCGCATTTTCCATTCTTACTTTTCACTTCGAGATAAGATGGCTGATCCGGATTTAACTGTGCAGCAACCATATACCCCTTTAAATCAAAGGTCACCAGATCAGTACCTCTGTATTGTAAACTACTTGATTTCAACAACTTGCCAGTGCCCGGCTCCACCTCAATAATTGTAATGAACCGTGTGGCTTTAAGTTTATTTTTTGTAGTGATAGAGCTGTGCCACTGATCAGGATAATTTTTAGAATCTTTACCCTGTCTGTTTCTCCAGTCAACAGCAGGACCGCCAAAAAACTGATCGGTGACCTGCGTATCAAAAGCTTCTTTACAAAAGAAACTGGCGGTAGCTGTAGCAGATGAATTACTCGTTGCAACAACATTATCTGCCATCTTGGTCATATTCTGAATGGCATTTAAACGAAATGTCCAGTTTATCGGCTGTTTGGCCTCCAGTTCATCATAAATAATAACATAACCAGGTCGGAGCATGGCTACGTGCCTTCTAAATTTTTCTACTCCAGGATTTCCAAATCCATTTTCAGGTGATATCACAAAACCTTCGTCCTTTTGAAATTTCTCAGACAAATTGAAAACTCCTGTATAAGCATTTGAAGCATCTCCAAGAACATATGAAATATCTATCCCACTTACAAAACGCGGAATCCACCCATATCCAGAAATATCGCAGGATTGCCCCATTCCGTCTGCCAGAATAGTATTATGCGCTCTGGAATTCTTAAAATCGTAAACTTTATGTTTGTCCAGGGAATTATAATAGCCAGTTCTCCAGAACAAAGGTTCACCTCCATAGGCAACGTTAAAAGCATTCTGTGCAGGATGACCATGGTTAAGTTGTCCGAATGGAGAAGACAAAAAGTTTACCAACATATTTTTTGATGGATCACTCAAATCACTGTGCATACCCACATAACCTAAGTCAGGGAATACTTCCGCCAATTTTTCCGGTGGTTTAACATTTTCTAAGTCGGGTTTCTTATTGTGTTGCCAGATGGATAAGAGAGACCAAGCTGCTTCATTTTCTCCAACTTTATCAATAAACCATTTATTATCTAAAATTTTAGTTGATTTTAATCGCCACAAATTCCAATAATTTTCTGGATGTAAATAAGCTAAACCTTCAATAAGGCTTAGTTGTTCTGATCCTCCATAGCCATTACCATCTCCGAATGCAAGCCCGGGATTTCCAACCGGATTCGAATATGATAAATACTTAGCAACGTTCTGATACCATGGATGTGAAAAATAATCATAATCCATCAGTTTGCCCATTACCATTGGAGTAAACAATAACTGACGTTCATTGGCTCCAAAATAGCCATTTCCTTCATGCCAGCCGCCATCATTCCGGCTAGCAGCAGGATTGCGGTAAAGCCATAGTTCGTAGACATATTCAAGCCATGTTTTAGCCTCTTCCTTATAGGGACTCAAAACAATTGCACTCATCAGTAGTGTTTGAACACCAGCCTGCCACAAATGCGCCTTATACGCAATGTGTTCAGAAAATTCAAGTTGTTTATCAAAACTCAGATAACCTTCTTTTTTAACTTTAAATAGAAGATCAACAATTTTATTACGCCACTCATCAGTTAAATCACCAGCAAAAGCATCCAGTATAAGTGTCATTAGTTTTACATGAGCTTCCAACACAAAATCGTCCGGATATCCAGGATGTTTACCGTATTTAATCATGGTGGTATGATATTCATGATCCAGCTTATAGAACTCATCTAGTCCAACTTTTTTAAACTCATCTCGTCCAGTTAACAAATAAGCGCGAAGTAGAGACTCTATTCTTTGTGATAGGGCACTATACTGCTTAAATGTTGCCAGTTGAAAAAAACGATGTTTTTTTGCAGCGTCGTTAGTTCCTAAGCGGTCTGGATAAGAACTTTCATCTACAACAATTTTAACTTCAGGCCGCTTTTCCAATAATTTATTAAAATTGTTTATCATTTCCTCCTTGATTTCCGGAAACTGTTCTGGCAATAACTTGCCTATTTCTTCCTTTAATAAAACCACATGAGGCCCCTTGGTTTGTGTAACACGATTTAAGACCTGCTCTGCTGAAGGTGGGACAACTTTTCGCTCATTCCCAGTAATGGTAAAAGAATAGTTTTTTGTAGACCAGGTAATTTTTTCGGGAGCAGTATCCATAGCATATCCAAACTTCCAGTACCAGACGCCGTTCTCAAGTATACGGTAAGGGTTAAAAAATGACCAGCGCTTAGGTTTACTTTTAATAACATTTCGGGTAAAGGTAGGATCCTGAGATAACAGGAAATAATAAAACCGATGCCCAAGTTCGCTTTGCCCACCTTTCTTTGTAACCGCTGGCAATGGAATTCTAAAATGTAACCAAGGAGAATTTTCATCCACCAAACCCTCTGGTATTGGTTTTTCTAATATACTTTCATAAATAGAGAATTTATCTATAGTTTGCTCTGAAGATACAATAGACTGACCTAAGGCAAAAAATGAACTACTTGTAAACAATATTAACAAAGCAGACCGTCTTATCTTAGAGTAATAAAAACGCTTATTATTTGACATATTGATCTTAATCATTAAAAAATTATTTTCCAATTCACTTCATCTGTTTTGGTGGGAATAAAGGAGATACGAACTATACTTCCATCTACCTTAGCATCCATTTTTCGTCCATTACACATTGCATTTTTAGGGGCCGAAAACCCTTTGGGCAAAACTATCCTCAATTCATATATATCATTTTCCACAACTTTACTTGTTCCTAAAAGAGTTTTTGTAGACTCCTCCCATTTCTCTGTAATTACATCCATAAGCCCCTGTGTTATGTGTCTTGAAGTACTTATAACCTGTGGATTATTTTTAACTGGCTTTACAGCCAATACTTGGCAGGAAGCTGGTTTTAAAATAGACTTCAAGCTCCCTTTAATTGTTCCTAAATATTTGTTATCCCAGAAATCAAATGCTTCATAAGAAATATTAGGGTCTAACCCCATTTTTTTCATGTTATAATTAATAGTTGTTTCTTCTTTCTCTTTCCAATTAAAAAGCCCAATAACATTCATACGATTATTATTAACAATCCAAATATTGGGATTTTCATTTTCAAGAATATCTACAGGATATGCATTATAGTCATGAGTAGGCAATGCACGTTTTAACAAATCTAGTCTCTCTTTCGATAATTCAGAATATTGCATACTTGACGTTCCCATAACGCCACTAATAGCCTGCCAAGAAACCATCCATCTAGCTTTCTCTATTGGGTTGCTTTCTCTAACATAACAAGGATCGGGATCATTGTACCAAACTTTATTATTCAAAAAATATAGATTACCTGAGTAGTGAGCTCCTTTGGTTACATTGCTCCAAACACCCTTTCTCGCTGAATCATTGTCTGGTCCAACACGCATAGCATCAACCATTCCGAAAGATGCTCCAAATGAAAGCATATTTTGAGTAACAGTACAACCTAATAAAAATGTTTTAGGAGCTTCTTCTCTTAAAATCGATATTCCTCTTCTAAATGCCTGAACAAAAGTCATATCCTGATTATAAATTTTTGCCTTTCCAAAAATTGGTTTACCTTCATAAGCACGGTTCACATAAATATTCTCACTTGGAGCTCCAGTGTGCAATCCATCAATTTTAAAATAGCGATATCCCCAATCATAAATCCTTTTAAATCGTTCTCGTAAAAATAATTCTCCCTTAGGGCTAGTAGCGTCAATACATGTTCCTGACCAATTTTTTACTTCATATGGCAATCCCGTTTCTGAATTTTTAGCAAATATTTCTTTATCAAAATAGGGATTACGCACATCTCCAGCAAAAGGCATAAACCAAATACCAGAAGTAAATCCTTGTTGATTCAAATTTTTAGCTGTATTTGCCATGCCCAAAGGATAGTTAAAATTGCTTTTAGAAAAAGATTTAATGGGACCTTTTCCTAATTTTATATTTTTAGCAGTTAAACTATCAATCATTGAACTTTGCCAGTGGTCATCAATCTGAAAAGTATCCAATCCAAATGGAGCTAAATTCTTTGCTGCAAAAATCGCATTGGTTTGAATATCCTTTTCTGTAGAAGCACCAGAACCGTTAAGATCTCGATGATACCATGTACAATACACATTAGGTTTTGGTGGTAGTTTTATATCATATACTTTAGCTAAATGACTCCCATATAACTCTAATCCTTTGCGACCATCCTCAAAAAAACCAAGTAGCATTATATCGGTTCCTCTATCTTCCCCTGGATTGACTTTGTAATATCCAAAATCAAGATTTACGCCTATTTTATATGTTAAATTATTATCTTGCTTAACTAGCTGTGGTTCTACAGTCCCAATTCCCTGAAGCTGTGTTAACCAAGCTGTTAAAACTGCATTTTGGTTTTCTGGATTAGTCAGTAAACTATATGTAAAACTTCCTTCTGCACTTTCAATAGGTTTTAATCCACCTGTTCCTAAAGTTTTAAGCTGCTTAAAGTTAGCCTTAACTGGAATCAAAATAGTCGCAACAGAAAATTTTGAAAACTCAATAATTTTGTTCGATCTATTACTAACGATTGTAGTAGCATGAAGAAATGGATTATTTGAATACAATGTCAACGTTGTTTCAAATATTTTATCATGATATATAGACAATCTCTCTCCTTCTCCCCAAATTCTATCTTTAATTAACACTTTTTTAACAGAATCAATTTGACCCGTTAATTCAAATTTGCAAGTTTTAAATTCTTCGACCGTTTTTGATTCTATGGAAACTACATTATTAAAAATACTAACAGTGACTTCTGCATTACCAATTCTAAAATCATTACCACTACAAAAGATTGGAATGATTATAAAAAACAACAACCAACTAACTTTAATCATAACTTTATTTATGTTTATTTATGTTTATTTAATTAAAAATCAGAATATCCAGGATTTTGTATTAAAGCTCCGTTGCTTTCAACAATATCTCGATAAGGAATAGGATAAAGTTCGTGTTTACCTGCAGTAAACAAATTTCCTGCTAAGTACACTCTTAAACCATGAAAGTCTTTTGTGGCTGGATCTCCAAAAATAGCAGCCATCTCGGCAATACGTTTACCCAATAAATTCCAACGTATTAAATGAAATTTTCTATTACCCTCACCATAGAATTCACGTGCATATTCTTCGGTAATAAAATTAAGGAAAGTAGTATAATCAGTCGTGAAATTTAATGGTACATCAGCATTAGTTCCTATATTATTTGTACCATACCCTCGTCTTCTCACTTTATTCACTAATTCAATAGATTCAGGTGTTGGGCCATTATTCAATTCATTAAGTATTTCTGCACGCATTAACAATACTTCTGAGTAGCGAATAACTACATAATTAACATCTGTTAATGTAAAATTAGTAGGTACTGATGTATGCCAATTTCTTCTCCATTTTGCACACGACCAAGTAGAAGAACTTTTTACGGAAATAGGTACTTCTGTAAAATTAGGACCATTAAGCTTATAATCTGCTATACTAACTCTTCTTCTCAAATCATTTACACCAAATTTATTGTACATGTAATAATGTGTAAACATTTTAGGAGCCACATTATACGAAGCTGAATGACCAGCAATCGCAACACCTGTAGAACTACCCCCTATGGTCCCTGCATGGCTACCTTGTCCTGCAAGGTATCCAAAATCAATTTCAAACATCGATTCACTTGGCTCGATAATATTACCACAAAGGTTTCTAAAAATATTTTCGTAGCTCGGATTAAGAACATGTTTACCTGAACTAATGAGCTCTTTGCTAATTATCTCAGCCTTCTCATAATATTCCAAGTAATTATCAGCTCTTTTTACAGTTCCATCCTGATATAAAGAATATCCACCCGCAAATAATAGTGCGCGGGTATATAAGGCCATTGCAGCACCTTTATTGATTCTCCCTTTATCAGCATTTACATCATCATGCCAAGGAAGATCTGGAATTGCATCTTCAAAATCCTTCACTATTTGAGCATAGATTTTAGACTTAGGTGAACGTTCTAAAGACAAATTTTGAGAAAGATCAGATGCAACCGTTCTTAAAGGTGCATCACCCCAACTTATTACAATATTGGTGTATAGAAAAGCTCTTAATGCTTTTGCTTCGGCTATGTACTTTTTTATACGTTTTTGTTCATCTGCATTTGATGAAGGCATTTTAGAAGCATTACTAATTACAGCATTTGATCTATTAACTGCATCATAAAATTTCGCCCATAAACTTTCAACAATCGTACTTTTATTTTGAGTATTGTAATGCCCTACCTCTTCAATCGTACCTGCTGCTCCATTTACAGTAGTACCTCTTAATATTTCTATGTCTGTATCAGCTCCTAACAGGACAATATTGGTCCCAAAAAGCTCTCTAGATGAAAGAACATCGTATATACCTAGCACTGCCGAATTTAACTTTTCTGTCGAATCATAAAATTGATCAGCTGAATATGCGGTAATTGGTTTTTCTTCAAGAAAGTCTGTACAAGAAACAAAACTTAATAAGAATACTAAAATTACTTTTACTACCAAACTTCTTTTTAGAAAAATAGCTTTAATAAAATTTAAGTTAATTTTTATATTGTTTTTCATAATTCAAATATTAAAACGTTAATTAAAAGGATACACTTAACCCAAACACATATGACTCTGATCGTGGGTGACTACCTCTATCAATTCCTGGAGTTATACCTCCATTGCTATTCATACTTACTTCAGGATCATAACCGGAATATTTTGTAATTGTCAAAGGATTATATACTGTTGCATACAGCCTAAATTGATTTAGTTTTAATTGTTTCAGTACTTCTTTGCTAAACCTATATCCTAATGTCAATTGACCTAAACGGGCGTAAGACCCATCCTCTACCATATAACTATCAAAAGGAACAGATGATGCTCTTTGTGAAGGCAATTTAGCATTTGCATTAATAGCTTTTAGTGCATCTATATTTCCCGTATCTAAAAGATTATTTCCCTGAAAATCTACAATTCTATACTGCTTATCAAATACATCTTTTGTAGTACTTTTATTTCTAGTATTGCGAATAAGTTGGTATAAATTAGCATTATAAACATCACCCCCATATTTAAACTCCCAAAAAAATGACAAATCCCAATTTTTATATGTAAATGTATTCATTAGACCTCCTGTGAAATCAGGATTAGCATTCCCTATAAAAGTTTTATCTAACTCGTCTATTTTCCCATCAGGCAGACCATTAGCACCACTTATATCTTTATACTTTGTCACTCCTGGTTGTGGTACATAAAATTTACTAACTGGTATTCCATCATTCAAAACCCATTTAGAATTAACTCCATCCCATGCAAAATCATCAGTAGTATAAAGACCATCATATTGAAGACCCCACATTTTACCAACACTACCTCCTTTTTCTATGATAAAATCCGTACCTGTTCCATTACCCCCAGAACCAGACGAAATTTCCCATCGGTCAGAGTTCGCTAATTCTAAAATTTTAGTTTTATTAAAGGCAATATTAAAATTGGTTGTCCAAGTAAAGTTTTTATTCTTAATATTGAAACTTTGTATTCCAATTTCCAATCCGCGACTTTGAGTTGACCCAACATTTTTTAACGCTGTTTCATAACCAGAACTTAAAGGTATTCTTGTCTCAAGAAGTAGGTCTTTGGTAACTATATTATATAAATCGAATGTTGCATTTAGTCTATTTTTAAAAAAACTAACGTCCATCCCAAGATTTGTTGATAAGTTTGTTTCCCATTTTAGACCTGGATTTGCTAATGAAGGACTAAAACTTGCGTTTACTCCATTATCGATTGGTGTCCATCCAGCGCTATATAAAGACAATGAACGATAATTATCAATTCTATTATTTCCAGAAGCCCCATAGGATAAGCGGAATTTTAAATCCGAGAAAACATTTAAATTATCAATAAATTTTTCATTTCCAGCCAGCCATGCAACAGCAACAGATGGAAAATATCCCCATTTATTATTAGCTCCAAATTTAGTAGACCCATCCGCACGCATGGTTGCAGTCAATATATATTTATTAGAAAACTTATAATTTGCTCTCCCAAAGAAAGAAATTAATTTATTAGAGAACTTTCCACTTGTTGGTAAATTAGGAATTGTAGCCAAATTAAAATAGTCTACACCAAAATTATCATCTGGAAAACCTCCAGCTGAAACACTTAATAACTTACTCTTTTCAACTCTTATTTCTTGTCCAATAAGTATATCCAAACTATGCTCTTTTCCTATTGTTTTTTTGTAAGTAAGTGTTTGGTTTCCAAAATAATTATCATCTGTACTAAGACTTAGACTTCCATATGGGCCATTACTTAACTTTGCTTGTGCAGATCGAGATGTGAAAAATGTACTCGATTCAGTTTGCTTACCACTAAATCCAAAATTAAATGTATAAGAGAAATTATTATTTAAAACATAATTTAGATTAAAGCCAAAACTATAATTTTTCTTTGCTCTATTACGAATATTAGTTTTAACATCTGCCAAAGGATTTAGTTCAACACTTTCGCCAATATCATTAATAGGATCAATATCATTTAATATAAGATCTTCATCTGAATAGTTTATTCCGGCTGTTGGTCTAAATTGAATTAATTGATTTAACGCTTTACCTGTTTCATTAAAAGGACCAACACCCCTTAACTTATCAGAGAAAAAAGTAATATTTGTTCCAATAGTTAGTTTTTCACTTATTTTTTGACTTGAGTTAAGACGAATTGAGTGCGTGCTATAACCACTATCAGGTACAATATTTCCATCATTATTATAAGTATAAGATATAAAATACTTATTTTCTTTTGACCCCCCACTAAAACCTATTCTTTGCATTTGATTAATCGCAGTCTTCCCATCATAAAGTAGATCCTGCCAGTTGACACCTTTTCTACCAGCATAATTTTTTTGTAAATCTTCTATTGGACCATATACTTCCAACCAATCAGCACCGCCTAATGACTTCTCATAGTCGTACAATACAAATTCTAAAGGAGAAAGCACCGGAGTTCTATTTGATATTTTTTTTACACCAATATAAGTATCGTAAGTAATAGTACCAATACCTACAGTTCCTTCTTTAGTTGTAATTATAATAACTCCATTAGCACCTCTCGAACCATAAATTGCAGTTGCAGATGCATCCTTTAGAACATCTACACTTTTTACATCGTTAGGATTGATCCCAACAAAACCATTCTCCATAGGAAACCCATCTACTATATAAAGAGGGGAATTATCTTGAGTTATTGAAATACCACCACGAATCCGCACAGATATTTCTGAATCCTGAGCCCCAGAAGAACTGGATACAACTAAACCAGCAATCCTTCCTTTTAAAGCCTCAATTACGTTAGTTACGGGAACCTGACTAATTTCTTCCCCGCTTACTGACCCAATTGCTCCGGTTACATCTTTTCTTTTAACTTTACCATAACCTACAACAACAACTTCATCTAAAGCATTATCAGAAGATACCTTCATTGTAACATTCAATACTTTTTGTCCATTTAATTTAATTCCTACAGGAGCCATCCCCATATGAGTAAATTTCAAAACTGCTAAATCACCATTTTTAATTGTTATTTTAAATTTTCCATCAATGTCAGTGATAGTAGCATTAGTAGTTCCTTTTTCTGAAACCGTAGTACCAGGCAACGGAAATTTTTCACTATCAACAACTTGCCCAGTACAAACTAGTTCTTGAGCCATTATTGTAAACCCAGAACACATAATAAAAATTATGCAAAAGAGTTTTAAACATCTTATTTTTTGACTATTCATTTTTTTGGTTAGTTTTTGGTTAATATTTAATTGGTGTTTAATTTGCTCCGGAATTAGGTGGTCAGTTTGCTCCGGAACGGGTGGTCAATTTACTCCGGAATTAGGTGGTCAAATTGACCGGTTTTTCCAAATTACTCAACAATATTAATTTACATGATTTAAAATCATATTCATAAAAAAGTTCTTAAAAAAGTAGCAAAAAAAAAATCTTAACAACTTATTTCAATACTGTAAATTTATTGATCTAAAATTCTTTTATAAAGGTTTAAATGTTACTTATTAAAGAGTTATTTGTAACATCGTGTTTTCACTTAAACTAGCTGAAACAAAGCAATAATCAAATCAATTAATTGAAACAAATAGCTTGTTAATTTGTATCATTTAGATTGAAAAAACAACAAACTTCACTATAATTTTAACAAAAAAACTAAAGAGATTCTAAACAATCAATTTATCAATCTTATCCTATTTTATATAATTGAACAGAGGTTAGAATTTGATAATAGTCGATTTAATTTTTTCTGGTTTTTTCAAATTAAAACTTTGTAAAACAGCAACAATTCTAAATAATATTTTACCTGTAAATTCTTATAAAAACAGTTTCAATTATCTTATTTTTTTAAACGTAAAGAAACACAATTAATTATCTGAACACACATATTTACAATTATGAAAAACACCAAAATGAAACCATATTTTAAAATTATGTCCATTTTTTTATTGCTATTTACTTCCTACAACTATGGACAAAAAAAAGAAACTAAAAAAATCAATACTTCCAAATTACATTTCAAAAACTTTGAATCAAATTGGCAGTCTTTATCTACACAAAATATCCCAGAGTGGTATAAAGATGCTAAATTTGGAATATATGCTCATCTAGGGCCTTATACGGTTCCTGCTTATGAAAATGAATGGTACCCCAGGAAAATGTATTCTTATGCAAAGGACAAATATCAACGTGTAAAAGATCACCATTGGAAGAAATATGGTTCTATGAAAAATTTTGGCTATAAAGATTTTATCCCGTTATTTACTTGTAAAAATTTTAATGCTGATGAATGGGCTGACATTTACCAAAGAGCTGGGGCAAAGTTTGCAGGTCCAGTAGCTGAACACCATGATGGTTTTTCTATGTGGGACAGTAAAATAAATAGATGGAATGCAAAAGAAATGGGGCCAAAAAGAGATATTGTGGGGGAGTTAGTAATAGCCATAAGAAAACGTAATATGAAAGTAATTACTAGTTTCCACCATTCCTATAACGCTAGTGGTTTATATTTTACCAAACAAGACAGTTTAGATACTGGAAATCCAGAATATGCAGATTTATATGGTCAATTAAATCCACAACTTTCATATAAAATATGGTTTGAAAAAATTAAAGAAGTTGTCAATAATTATAAGCCAGATCAAATTTGGTTTGATTTTGAATTAAAAGATATTCCTGATGCTTATAAATTAAAAATGGCTTCATATTACTACAACAAAGAAAAGGAATGGGAAAAAGATGTCATAATAACTCGTAAAAACAATGATCTTCCTGAAGGTGTTGCTGTGCTAGATGTTGAACGAGGCAAACAAGAAAAAACTACCCCTAAATTATGGCAAACTGATGATGCTTTATCCACATATTCTTGGAGTTGGGTAGAGGGAATTAAATTGAAACCAGAACATGAATTTATTCATGAACTAATTGATATTGTTAGCAAGAATGGTATCTTACTTTTAAACGCTAGTCCTAAATCTGACGGAACAATTCCAGATGATCAAAAAAAGATATTCTATGCTATTGGTGATTTTCTAAAAGCAAATGGTGAAGGCATCTATGCTACAAGACCATGGGTTATTCATGGAGAAGGACCTAATTTGTACGACCAAGGTAGAGGCCTTGCTGAGGATATGGGAAATACATCTAAAGAAGCAAAAATCTTCACTAGTAAAGATTTGAGGTTTACACAATCTAAGGATGGTAAAACTCTATACGTTCATGCTTTGGGTTGGCCGAAAGGGAAGTTAATTATTAAATCTATGGGAACCGAATCAAAATATTTGAATAAAGATATAAAAGCAGTTAGATTACTAGCTTCCAATCAAAAAATACTATGGAACCAATCTAAATCAGGGCTAGAAATTAACACCAAAAACACAAAACCAACAGGAAAACATGCCTTTACATGGGCAGTAACATTAAAATAAAATTATAATAGCATGGTATTAAAAGTTAAAAGAAAAATATTATTTACTACATCAATCATCATCTTAGCTTCTTCATTTAGTTGCTCAATACATAAAGAAACACGAAAAGACGTTAAAGAAGCTTCTCAAAAAAGTAATAGCTATACTGAAAACTGGGAATCTCTTTCCAAACACAAATCTATGCCAGAATGGTTGTATGATGCCAAATTTGGCATATATTTCACATGGGGAGTATTTACGGTTCCGGAAAAATTCTCCGAATGGTATCCTAGAAGTATGTATGACAAAACTGATCCCGCTTTTAAATACCATAAAGAAAATTTTGGAGATCAATCTGAATTTGGATACCATAATTTTATTCCTATGTTTAAAGCTGAAAAATTCAACGCAGTTAAATGGGCTGAATTAATAAAAACAGCTGGAGCAAAATTTGGAGGGCCAGTTGCTGAACATCATGACGGTTTTTCAATGTGGGCTTCTAAAGTAAATCCGTGGAATTCGAAAGATATGGGACCTAAAAGAGATATTACCAAAGAACTTAAAGATGAAATAACAAAACAAGGATTGAAATTTTTTACAAGTTTTCATCATGAACGCAATATGCAACGCAATGCTATGCCTGACAATGGAGGAGGATATGATAGCCATTTTATTTATAACAAAGAGTGGCATACATCTTCAAACGACCCTAAATTGCGCTTACTATATGGTAATCTTAATGAAGCTGAATTCGATGAGTACTGGTTAGAAAAACTAAAAGAAGTTGTTAACAGCTATTCTCCAGATATTGTTTACTTTGATTCTTGGTTAAATCTTATTCCAGAGCAATATCGTCAAAAGTTTTGTGCATATTACTTTAACCATGCCTTAGATACAAAACAAGAAGTTGGTATAGTTTATAAACAGTATGATTTACCAATTGATGTAGGAATTCACGATATTGAAAAAGGTGGGCATACGGAAATTTATAAACCTGCATGGATGACAGATGATACTATGTCTTTTGGTTCATGGTCTTATACCGATGACCTCAAAATTAAACCAACATCAATGGTTCTGCATTCTTTAATAGATATTGTAAGTAAAAATGGTGTTTTATTACTAAATGCCTCACCAAGAGCAGATGGATCCATTCCAAATGATCAAGAAAAAGTATTAGAAGAAATGGGCATGTGGTTAAAGGGTAATGGAGAAGCTATATATAACACCAGGCCTTGGCTTATACATGGCGGTGGACCAACGGGAAGCTCAACTGGAAACCACGGAGGAATGTCTACCACCAATGTATACACTTCTAATGACTATCGTTTTACCCAATCAAAAGATGGTAAATCAGTATATTTAATTATGCTTGGTAAACCTGAAGTTGGAAAGCGTATAAAAATTAGAGAAATTGCACCACACAGATATCCTCTAGGAAGTAAAATACAAAAAGTAATCGAACTTCAAACAAATGTTGATGCCAAAGTAGAAGAAACCGATTCCTGCTTATACATTACTATTCCTGATATAGAAATGAATAATCTAGCTGTGGTGTTTAAGATTATACTTAAATAGTAGCATAATTACCGTTCAAATGAATATTTAAAACTTGTTTAAAATGAAAAATTATTTAAATATAAATTCACCCTTATTTTAGGCATTGTAACTATGCAGCACTTAATGAGTTTTAATAACACTCCCTATCAAAAACTAAATTCAAAACCAAAAAGTAAGAAGCCTAATATCATTATGATAATTAGTGATGAACAAAATGCAGGAATTCTTGGCTGTGCTGGAGATCCATAGGGCGATACTCCCAATCTAGATAATTTGGCTGAAAGTGGTTTCTTAATTGACAATCATTACACAAGTTCTCCAATTTGTGTCCTAGCAAGACAGACGTTAACTTTTGGTAAATATGTCTCTTATCATAATGTATGGAATAATACAATTGGATGTCCTAATGGTTTCCTTCTCTTCCAAGAACTCTTTGCCAAACGGTTATGATGCCATTTTAGTTGGTGATATGAAATATAACGGAAATAATTACGGTTTGTCCAATTACACTGAAGCAAGAGGAATCATTTCTCCTAACGAAGGAAAAAAAATATGGTTCCTTTTAAACCAAGAAAAAGGATTTCAAAGATTTCTTTGAAGACAATTTTAATGGATTAGGAGATGAATTTTCATTCATTGGGGCATCAGACGAAGATATGGAGACTTTTGTAGATGTGGAACGTTGCGATGATACAATGTCATTTATTAAGCAACGTTTTACCCACGATAAACCTTTTTTTTAATAGTAGGTTTTATCACACCACATTATCCACTTCAAGCAACAAGGGAATTGATTAATAAATACAAGGGAAAAATTCCAATGCCAGAAGTACCTAAAGGTTATGTAGAGAATTTACCACTCAATTATAAACACCTCCGTAACATACGTAAATTCGAAAATGTACCAGATGAAATTGTAAAGCAAGTAAGAAATTCATATTATGCACGTGTAGAATGGGGAGATCAAAAAGGAGGCGAATTATTAAAAGTGATAAAAGTATGCATCTTTCTCAGATGATACAGTAATTATTTACACTTCAGGCCATGGAGAAAACTTAGGAGAACATAGTCTTTGGTGGAAAAATTCTTTATATGATTCTTCAGCTAAAGTCCCTTTAATCATAAGTTGGGCAAATAGCTGGAAAGGTGGGTAAAACGTTAAAGCATAAGGTTCCGTTGATTTAGTTCAAACTATAGCTTGGATATAGCAGGAGCTAAAACACCGGACAATTGGGATGGAAATTCAATGCTTCAATGCTTAGACGAACCGTCTTATCCATGTCTATTGGTGAATATTATACAGGTTATATTCCCTCTGGAATTGCAATGATTAGAAAAGGGGATTGGAAATATGTTTACCATACACGAGCAGATAAAGATCATGGGCCTGAAATTGAATTATACAATTTAAAAACAGACCTTAAATAATTTAGCTAATAATAATAAAAATATAAACAGAATAAAAATACTCAATACTACATTACTAAAAGAACTTGGGGAGGATCCAGAACAAACTGAACTTAGGTGCAGAACGGGAGCTATTCCTGAGTTTCCAAAGAATAAAATATAAAAAATTTAATCGAAATAGGACTTTAATATTCTATATTTTAAACATTTATTATTTTAACTAACATCATGTGATATAAAAATTGTTTGCAAATTATAAAAATAGCTTAACTTGGTGTTATTGGATACTCTTGTAATCATAAAACTATGACTTACCTAATGTGCAGTTTCTATTTACATATCCAGAGAATTTGCTAACTGAAACGGGAATCCAGAAAAGAAAAGAAAAGAAAAGAAAAGAAAAGAAAAGAAAAGAAAAGAAAAGAAAAGAAAAGAACGCACCGCCAATGTAGAATCAGTGTTCACTCTATTCAAACACCACAATGGATTTAGACGACTTTCATAAAAAGACTCCAAAAAGTATTATTAGAATTCGGATTAATGTTTTTACGACACAATTTAAGAAAAAAAGTTTCTGGTAAAGAACAACTGATTATAAACAAAAGAAAAAATTAAACCAAATTAACAGAAATGAAAAAACCGCCTCAAATTATGTTTCGAGATGGCTTCTTTTTTCATTTTCACTACAACAAATTAAAAAAAATTAAAATTTCCATCTCACAAATGCTTCCATAGCCGCATAATGTGCCAATCCTAATTGATTGTATAATTGGGCCGTTTCACCATTTCTGTCTTCGGCTCTTTGCCAAAATTCTCTGGCATCAGATCCTTGGAATACTACACCATCTTTTTGAGACTGGTGTTTGAAAATTCCATGTCTTTTAAATAAAACCTGATCTGGGCTCATAGGTATAGCCATTTCAATCTCATCAATTCCCCATTCCTGCCAAGCTCCACGGTATAACCAAACCCAGCAGTCTTTCATAAAATCTTTTGGTTTCAATTCTTTCACTGCTTCAAAAATAGCGTCCAGGCATACTTTGTGCGTTCCGTGTGGATCGGCTAGGTCTCCTGCTGCATAGATTTGGTGCGGTTTTACTTTTTCGATAAGATCCATCGTAATTTGGATATCGTCTTTCCCTAATGGTTTTTTCTCGATAGCTCCTGTTTCATAGAAAGGAAGTTCCATAAAGTGAATTTGTGCATCGGGCAGTCCCACAAAATGACTCGTAGCACGCGCTTCTCCTTTTCGAATCAATCCTTTGATATAACGAACTTCAGTAATATCAATTTCACTCGCTTTTTTATTCTTTAAAAAACTTAATGCTTTTTTATAAATTTCTTCGGCCTCAATGTTTTTTATTCCAAATTTCCTATTATAATCAACTACAAAACTGGCAAAACGCAAAGCTTCATCATCGGCAACGGCAATATTCCCTGAAGTTTGGTAAGCTACGTGTACTTCATGACCTTGTTCCTGCAATCTCATAAAAGTTCCTCCCATACTGATGATATCATCATCGGGATGTGGGCTAAAAAGTAATACTCTTTTTCTTGCCGGTTCTGCTCTTTCAGGTCTGTTGCTGTCATCCGCATTCGGTTTTCCACCAGGCCATCCTGTGATGGTATTTTGTAATTTGTTGAAAATTTTGATGTTGATGTCGTAAGCAGGACCTGAATCGGCTAATAAGTCGCTCATTCCGTTTTCAATATAATCTGCATCAGTAAGCATCAAAATTGGTTTTTGCAAATCCAATGCCAAGCCTAAAACTGCTTTTCTGATTAAATTGGCTTTCCAAACAATTTTTTCAACAAGCCAAGGTCTGTTAATTCTGGTCAATTTTGAAGACGCTTCTTTATCCAAAACAAAAACAGCATTGTTGTGTTCCTGCAAAAAAGAAGCAGGAATCTGATTGGTTACTTCACCTTCAACCGATTTTTGAATGATGTTTGATTTTCCTTCCCCCCAAGCCATCAAGATTACTTGTTTGGCTTCCATTATTTTTTTAACACCTAAGGTGATGGCAGTTCTTGGTGTGTTGCTCAATCCTGAGAAATCACCACTTGCTGCCACTCTGGTAATATGATCTAAGGCTACTAATCTTGTTTTTGAATTTTGCAAAGAACCAGATTCGTTGAATCCGATGTGACCGTTTCCTCCAATTCCAAGAATTTGCAAATCAATCCCACCTAAAGCTTCAATCTTAGCTTCATAATCAGCACAATAACCCGCGATTTGCTCTTTTGTCAAAGTTCCATCAGGGATATTATAATGCTCAGGTAAAATATCCACCTGATCCAATAGCAATTCTTTCATAAATCGCACATAGCTATTTATAGAATCCTGTTCCATTGGGTAATATTCATCTAAGTTGAAGGTAATTACATTTTTAAAGCTTAGTCCTTCTTCTTTGTGAAGACGCACTAATTCAGCATACAATCCTTTTGGAGAAGAACCTGTTGCCAATCCTAATATACAAGATTCGTTATTTTTTTGTTTTGATTTAATAAGTGCTGCAATTTCTTGAGCTACAGCTTTAGAGGCGCTAGTTGAATTTTGGAAAACTACCGTATTGATATTCTCAAATCGTTTTTCAAACCCTGTTGCTTTGTCTATTGTACTTTTCATCGTTTTTTGAATTATTTTAGTTTATTGTATATTTTTAATCTGAATTATTTTCTTGGCCAACTTCTATTTATGTCCTTTAAAGGCATAAAACAGAATCATTAAATAAGTTGGTAACAACATTAAATAGGCAATTTGGTTTCCGCTTTTTGCTGTTTTTGCAACACCATCTGCTTTATTAGCCAGATTGATTGTTTCTGCCAGGGAACCATAAATTAATGGAAAAATCGCTCCTCCAATGATTTCCATAATCAATATGGAACTGGCTTTTTTTTGGTATAACCGCCTAAATCCTGTAAGGCCATTGGCCAAATGGCAGGCCAGCATAATGTATTAGAAAGTCCCATAAGTCCCACCAGAATAATTACCAGAAATAAAACAGGAATTCCCAGTAATTGAACCATTATATACGAAGAAATA
The DNA here is from genome assembly GCF_020991455.1 of Flavobacterium sp. JAS. GTDB lineage: Bacteria > Bacteroidota > Bacteroidia > Flavobacteriales > Flavobacteriaceae > Flavobacterium. The sequence continues at coordinate 73,008 of NZ_JAJMOX010000016.1, read as the reverse complement.
CTAACAATTAAAATACCAGAATCAAACCTAAAATACTCGATGCTTTTCATGCCTGAACCTGATAAACGTATTATCGAATAAGTCTAATTCCTAAAATGTATCCCACTACCATTGCAATCATGGTAAATGAAGTTAGTTTCAAATAGAAGTTACCATCTTCACCGTAAACGCCTAATTGTTTCCCAAATCCACCAATTGAATCTCCCGCCAAAACTTAGGCAGACAGATATAACATTAGAGTAATTACGCCCAAAACCAGTTGGGAAAATTGAAAGACATTTAGAATTTGTTTAAAAATGCTTAGATGTTCTACAACTCCATCTTAGTCTAAATCGATTTCAGGTAACGGAGATAGTTTAACCAGTATTGCTAAAATAAACATGATTAATCCCATATACAGATAAGGAATTTGCAACTGCAGGTCTAGTGTATCCAATGCCGCTGATTTAGCAACACTATCAAGAGCTGCAATCTTATCGGCAGTATAGTCCTTCATATTTGACAATACTAAAGTTGTCAATACCAGAGGAGCTATAATGCCGGCTAAATGGCAATCAAGCCTAAAGAAATTCCGTTTTTATAGCCTACTTTTTCGATTACCAAGACCATGGAATTGCCATAACTAAATAAGCGATGTAAAAAGCAAAAGCTACAAAAAAAGCCTGTGAAGAGGTCGCTAATTTAAAGAAAGGGATTAGCGGTCCATTCAGCCAGATTAAGAATCCCAAAATAAACAATAAGCTGGTTAAAATAAGCATCGGTATTAAAGCCCTGCTTCGTTGATTCTGAGTTATTGTACATTCAATTGTTGACATATTTTTATAGTTAAAGTTGTTTTTTCTTTTGAATTAAAAGGGAATAGTGGAGTTAGAATTAATCATTATTTGTCCTTTATGATTAAAGGATTTTTTATTTGCTGATAAAAATTATTCAGATAGTTAAACCATTCTTTTGCATTGGTAAATTTGCCTGCCTTATCCCAGGCCGCCCCAGTGTAGTAAACAATAGGTTCGTTGTTTTGAATAGTTGTTTTGGCTAATATTTGAGTGGCATCAACTGTCATGTTGGTAACGGCTGTAGTCAATATAGAACCCACTCCTGTAGTGCCATCTTTCCCAAAAGTAGGTTCCCAATAGCCAATAATGCCTTGCTGCTCGTTTAGTGAGATAAATCCGGCTTCGGGTCTTCTGATAATTCCTACTACAACAGGCATTGGTTTATTACCATCAAAACTATAGACGTTTTCGATGCGATTAAGCTGTGAACCGGCATCTAAAGAAATGGTTTTTGTAGCGCTCACTTTTATTCCCCCGGCATTCCAATTGTCAAAACTCAATTGAAATGAGGAGCGCAAAGGACCGTTGTCCAAAACTTTCCATTTACTATAATTCCCTGAATAACGGATGGTATCACTTATGTACGGAGCCATATTTCCTGCACCCAATGTAAAACCAACATGATAATAATCTAATCCATCGCCATGGTCTGTGTGATAGTCTGCCCGTTTATAGCGTTCGTTAAGAATCATTTTGCTGTTTCGTTTTACCCATACATCATAGCCATAAGCATTCCCTTCTGCTTTTTCCAATGCTTTTCCATAAGCACGAAAGGCAATTTTATCGTTTTCCCAGGCAAAATCATCCATACGTTCTGGTACATAACGAGCGTAGGTTTTTGTAGCAAAAGTTTCTGGTTTTCCTTTTTGTATTAAAAGAGAAAGTGTCGTTTTTGCTTTAACATCAATTTGTACCAATAAATTTTGAATGGCAGTATGTCCGTGATGTTCTAACTGGAAAGGAACTTGTTTTTTTGTAACTGAATTAATTACTATAAAGTTAGTGGTATCTATTTGAGGATAACAAGATAAAACAGCCTCCCATTTTATAGTCACCACAGCTTCATTTCGATCTAAAGCCGAATTGTTTTGGATGCTAAAAGCGGCTTTTGTTTGTGCCAAAAGAGCTAAGGGCAAGATTAAAGCAAGTCCCACAATTAGTTTGATGAATTTCATGAGTTATTTTTTTAAAGGTATTCACAATTAGCATTTTACAATTTTTACAATAAGACCTAATTTGGGCTACTCGTTCCAAAACACCTATAGTTACTTTGGCGAGATTTGGGCTTTCAAAAATGAATTTTTAAGTCTTTTTAAGTCTTTTTAATGACCGCTCAATTGTTGTCTAAATGACTACTAATCTGTAGTTTTTTATATTAGTTTTTCCTTCTGTTGTTTTAAATTAAGGTTGTATTATTTATTCTTTTGAATTCTCTATTTTGTCTAAATACTTGATAGGCATACAGCCATAAATTTCAATACATCTTTTTTTTCGAACCATTCTTTTCAATTAAAACTACCTTATTTTCATAAGTACCTTCTGGTAATTTATTAATATAAAAAGCATCTTGATCTGTTATTATAGAAATTGATGGGGATTTATCAACATTAAGCTCTGCTTTTAATACAATATCTCCCAACTGAAAAACAGATTCATTTACTACTTTAAAATTGGATATTTCACTGCTTTTATCTCCTAACCTAATTATAGTTAAAAAACGCATTTTTTTTGTTTTTTCTATCGTTTTAGAAGTTATATGATATTGATTCGGAAGACTTTTATATTTCTTTTTTATATCAATAGCAGGGGAATAAAACTGATCTGTAATTAATAATTTAGTTGCTGAACTCCCAAAAACAGATGCTTCAACATAGCTTTTATCCAATACTAATTTTAATGAATTATCAGTAATCTCTTTAGGCTCTTTCATGCAATGAAGAAGCAAACTCCAATCTGATTCATTTTCCGATTCAAGTACGTCATAAGTTATAACTATGTTTGGCTTTACGAAAATAAGATGACGTTCAAATGTTTTTAATTTGGCATCTCCAAACCCAGACTTTAGTTCATCTGGGTTTATACCATTTTGCATATTAAGTTCAATAAACTGTTTATCAACTATTGGACGATATGCTTTACTAGCGTCACCACATACGTATGAAATTCGTTTTCCATCTATAAATCGTTTTATCCACCCATATCCTTCATGACCAAAAGCTTGCCCCATACCATTAACCAATATGTCATTATGAGCTCTTGTATGTCTGTAAGAAGTCAAAGAATGAGGATCTGCAAACGTTGTATAATAACCTGTTGAATAAAAAACAGGTTCTCCTTTTCTTGATAAATTAAAACAATTTTGATTAGCATGCATATGCCCTTTAGCCCCAAACGGAGAAGACCTAAAATAAACAGCTGTATTCACTTCACTCTCTAAAACATTAGTATGTAAAGCAGCTATACCAACACCTTTAAATAACTTAGAAGAAGGCATTTTCTTTGGTTTTTCTACTATTGTTGAATCCAACTGTATACTGTTAATGATTTGGTACCAAGGCTCAATAGATTCTAATTTATCTTCAAACCAGTTTTCTTTCTCATTGGTTGTTTTATTCCAGGTTAATAAAGCCCCTAACCTGTATAATGCTTTTTTATCTTCGTTTTCATACCCCACTATCATCATCATAGAGTGTCCCACATTTCCGTCTACTACCCTATCATGCATGTCACCAAATCCAGAAATACGCCCCCCAACTGGAGCAAAATAGATATAATAATCTGCTAAATTTTTATACCAATTCATTTTAAATATATCAACACCACACACCTTTTTTAATAGTAAAGGCATATCAATAATAGAGCTTTTATTTACTCCAAAATAGCCAATACCTTCAGCCCAACCTCCTTCTTGATTAGCCAAATTTGGAAAACGCGCCAAAAACAATTCATACATGTATTCAAGCATTTCACGACTTTCATCTAAATCTTTGATGGTAGCTAAAGCCGCTGTAAAATTCCCCGCTACTTCCATTTGCCAAAAATGGTTCTCAACTTGTCTCGTTTCCATTAAACCGGGCCATTTTTTCAATCCATGAACAAGTTGATTCTTTATAACTGCTAGCATCTTTTTTTTAAACACATCAGACAACTCATCATAAAGCACGTCATATCCCGTAGAAAGTGACATAAGTACTTGGGACCCTAAAAGATCATCTGTAGGCCATCCTAAAAAAACCTCAGTCCGTTCCAACAAATTGTCTAACATGTTTTTATCTCCCGACAATACATATGCCTCTAACAATCTGTTAAAATAACCTATTTCCTTACTAGTAATTATAGAAATAGCCTTGCCTTTTGCGGGATCGGGATCATCCACAGGACCTCTATATATCTCAGATTTCATGACCTTCAAACCTAAATCAATTAATGTTTTATAGATACGATGGCTTTTTGCCTTCAGCCTTATCGAATCAATATTTTTACCTTGATTGATAATCCGCGGATGGCTTTTAGGAATTCTTGAAAGAAGTTCTGTTATATTGGGAGTTTCAAAAATCATTGAATTTTGATCTACAATAAATGAATTAACCTTACCTACAATTATTACATCTTCATCAATAATATCATATCTCCAAAACCATTTTCCAGAAGCCAACTTTTTGTGGGGATTAAAAAAACAATATTTTTGCTCAGAGCTTACAAATGTGTTTTCTTTTGAGAAATTTTTGTCTTGACTTAAATAAACCTTATAAGTTACCTCTTTATTATTCCAATGTTTTTCAGATTTCCAAAGTAATGCAGTCGGATTTTGTCCAACAATTACATCATTAGCTGGTTTTGGAGATATGCGCCATTCCTCATAAATAGTCTCTGGTAAGGGATTATGTTCTTCAATTTCTTTTAAATCATTATTATTGATATCTCGATTTAATTTTTGAAAAGAAAAACAACAAACCGAAATACTAAAAAGTAAAATAAAGAGACCACATTTTTTGTTCAAACCTAAATACTTCATTAATATCATAAATAAGTTTTGCATAATGATGTATAAAATTTTAATTGGTAAAAATATCACTTGGATAAAGAAACTTTCTCCCTGCTTTATTTTTTTTAATTCCCTCTTCAATATCTTTTTTACTATAAAGTTCACTTAATGGTAAAGCTCCTAAATTTACAAGTATTGATCTTACTTTTACACCAAGCTCCATTCTATCATTTCCCTCGTTGGCATGTTCGGCAGCAATTTTTTGAAAAGTTGAAATATATTTTATAAGCATCTCTTTTTGTTTTGGATACCATGTGAGTGTTTCTAATGAGGAATAAGCTGGGTCATAATTTTCCTTCAATAAGTTTACTAATTTATTCACCCCTAAATCAAATTCACCCAAATAACAAAAAGCTTCGGCTGCCATTGAAACTACTTCAGGCTCTTTATCATTCAACATTTTTCTTAGGTCATCAGGAACTTCTTTTAACATTTTTTGTGATCCTAAAGTACAAAACCCTACTACCCCCCAATATCTAAGCTCATCGTGTGGGCTTTCAAGCAACTTTAATAACTCTGGCAAATCCTCTAGAGTAGCACTACTAGCCAATTCAGCTGCATTATAAAGGTTTCCTAAAGGAAAATGAGTTTCCTCTACCCAATTAAAGAGTCCATTTTTCTTTGTTTTCCGCATTTCCCTAGGACAAAAACCTAAATCCTTGGAAGCTCTAATGTGTTTTGAAACTTGTTTTCTGAAATAAGATAGTTTTGATTTATATTCTGGATTTTTAGATAAATTATTTAGTTCCCAAGGATCTTTTTCTAAATCAAATAACATTTCATTTGATTTAGGTTTGTAAGGCAACAACCAATCGGGATTTTTACATTCACCAGACATGACGTATTCATCCCACGCTAAATTAGCAGGCATACCCCACTGATAAAGATTTCGAAGGCAAAAAGGTTTGTAGGGAATATAATTTCTTATATATTTGAAATGTCCATCACTTACTGTTCGACTTGGATCATAATGATAATTTTCCTGATTGGTTCTAAAACCATATTGCAATTTTTCAGGAGTTTTTTCAAACGTCCCCAAAAAAGCTTTTCCTTGCATAAATTTAGGTGTTTTTACTCCTGCAAGACTTAGGAATGTTGGTGCAAAATCAACAAATGAAACATTTTTAGTCACAACCAACCCCTCCTTAACATTAAGTTCTTTTTGCCATTTTGATGGCACGTATATAACCAACGGAATGCGTAAACCACTTTCAAAAGGAAATCCTTTTCCTCTAGGTAAACATCCACCATGGTCACTGTAGAACAAAACAATAGTATTTTCTGTCAATCCTTCCGATTTAAGTTTTTCTAAATGGGCTTTTACCCAAGAATCAGCCTCTTGAGAAGCTTTCAATTGATATGCTTCATCCGACCTTACTTCAGGTAAATCAGGAACATGTTTAGGTAAAAAAATATTATTTTCATCAATACCAAATTTTTTAAAATCTGGCCTATCTTCAGTTGTTATTGTCCTAACTAACCCCATATGAGTTGCCTCTGTATTGAATACTGCAAAAAATGGTTGGTTAGACTTGCGATCTTTACTCATATACGTAGCTTTTGAACTTGACTCATCCCAAAGTTTATCGTTGTTGACTGTGGTATTATAATCTGTCTTACTATTATTTGTGCAAAAGTAGCCTGCATCTCTTAACAATTGAGGGAAAAATATATTCTGAGGTGTTATATATGTTTCTCTATGTACATCCATACCAAAGGTCGTTGCATAACAACCCGTGATTAAAGTCGACCTAGCAGGCGAACAATGTGGAGCATTTGAACTCGCATTAGTATATAAAATTCCTTTTTCAGCTAAACCATCTATTGTTGGGGTTTTAATGTCCTTACTCCCATAACAACCGAATTGATAAGGACTTCTGTCTTCTATCACCAAACAAAGAATATTAGGTCTGTCTTGAGGTAAAGATTGTCCAAATGAGCTTACACCTATTAAAGCAAAAAATTGAAAGATTAAAATTTTATTCATTTTTATATATTTATTTTCAAGCAAAAATTAACAAGCATTTACTTGTTAACACTAATTAATCACATTTAAATACTCGATTTATTCTTTAAAAATTATATTTTCCCTAAATCTATCCCCTTGATATTGGCGTATCGTATTAAGGCCTCCAAATAATAATAATCAGCGTAATTTAAAGGCGTATCTATCTCAGAATAGTTAGGGAAATTACCTACACTATGCTTTAACACAAAAAAAGAGTTCTCACCTGGTTTAGACAAATAGTTATCATTTGAAAGTGTCTTCAGGGTACTTTCGGCAAATAAAAAGTAGTTGTTATTATTTGTTATCTTACTTAACTCCAACAAAGCACTAGCATTAACAGTTGCTGCAGAAACATCTCTTCTAGCATGAGGTATATGAGGGGCATCAAAATCCCAAAAGGGTATTTTGTCCTCGGGTAACCGTGGATGATTCATAATAAAGTCTGCTATTTTTATGGTTTGATCCAAATACTCTTTTTTATGTGTTTTAGTGTACATCATTACATAACCATAAAGTCCCCAAGCTTGTCCACGCGCCCATGCGGATTCATCTAAATATCCTTGATGGGTCATTTTTCGTTTTACATTTCCCGTTTTAGAATCATAATCAATCAAATGATAAGAACTATTATCTTTTCGAAAATGATTCGCTAATGTTTTATCAGCATGTGATACTGCTATGTCTCTAAACAAATTATCACCTTTCTCTTGTGAAGCCCACATAAGCAATTCCAAATTTATCATATTGTCGATTATAACCGGAAAATCATAATTACCGAAATCCCACGACTTTATACAACCTACAGTTTTTGAAAACCTTGTTGCTAATGATTCAGATCCCTTCAATAAAACCTTCTTATAACTTGAATTATTGGTTAATCGATATCCGTTTCCATATGAACAATAGAGCATAAAACCAAGATCATGAGTATCTGTAAAATACTGAACTTCTTCTAAGGCATCAGTATATTTTTCTGCCTTTTCTTTGAAAAAATCATCAGAGGTTATTTCATACATATACCAAAGTGAACCTGGAAAAAAGCCACATGTCCAATCTTTAACAGAAGCAAGTCTATTGGTATTATCTGGCCAAATAGATCTTGGGTTTTGGCCAGGTTTATAGAAATTGGCCGCCAATTTAAGCTGTTTTTTTGACACTTCCAAACCTTTTTTAAGCCACAAAATATCACTATCATTATTTGTTTTTCCAGACTGGGCTTTAACACATGAGATAAAAATTATTGTAAAAAAAATCAAAAAAAACAATTGTCTAGTAAGTTTAATCATCTTTAGAATTCTATTAAATTTAAATATATTATTAACTACGCTTTCTTATTTAGTCATATTCCACGAAAAACATCTCTCTAATTATCATCCATTTTGAAGAGTATCTAGTATAAAGAGTAACGCTTCACTTAAGCTCCTAACGTGCATTAACTACAAACTATTACACGTATCCTCTCCAAGTTTTAACGCTAAGCTCACTGGCTTTCTCGTCTTGCTAGTTTTATCCATAAAAAACTACAAATGGGCAAATTAGGAATAGTAAATTATTCTTTTCGAAGCAGAATTTTATTAATATTAATTAATGTCCAAGGTTTTCAAAAAGAGAAATCTCTATCGAAACCTTAACCATACTTTCCATTTCAAATCTTCTATAATTTAAACATTGCTATAAGCTAACAATATACTCACAAAGCTAGTAGTGCTAAATAACTTTTTTGTATTTGTCTTTGATTTTCTCAAGACAAGTAATCCTTAAACAAGTTGATGTAAATTTAAATATTACATATCCGAATTTTCGGTTTTATGTTACATAAAAAGGAGTCATTTGTACCATTATTAAAGCTATTTTTTTTCAAATCAAAAAAAATATAAGTAATTGCCAAAACAAATGATTTAAAAAAAATAATTTGAATTAGAAACACTCCTCAATAAATGGCAAAGTCACACTTGTGCACTATATTTAACATAGGCACCCATTACATGCCTGAAGCCGAACTTGATGCTCATTTAGTCAATCAAAAGCATGATAAAACTACCTAGGGTAATTATCGCAATGGACGCAGAACTAAAAGCATAAAGTCTTCTTTTAGTTAACAAGAAATTAAAGTTCCTCGCGACAGATATTCTTCCTTTATCCCCTATTCCCAAAAGAGAATATAACCCAGGGTATCGAGAATATGATCATCTCACCTTATGCTAAAAAAATGACTATTAGTGATATTGAAGAACAACTCAAGGAATTGCATGAATGTGAAATGTCATCTATACCTATATCTCGAATTACCAACACAATTACCAATGAAGTAATTACTTGGCAAGACAGCCCCCTTCAAGATCTTTATTTAATTGTTTGGACGGATGGCTAGTTTGTAAAGACAAAGAAGGCTTAAAAGTCATCCATAAAATCATCTATTTAGCAGCAGGACTCAATATCGAGAATAAAAAAAAAAAGAAGTTTTAGGGGTGGCTCGTTAAGAATGAAAACAATCCTTTTTGGATGATTGTTTTAACGGATTAAAAGCTCGCGTTGAGGATATCACTATTACAGCTATCTATACTTGAACGGTTTTACCCGAACAATAAGAAGTGTCTTTGCTGAATCTCAAACACAAATATGTGCAGTCCATCACATTAGAGATGCTTATAAATACGCTGTTTGGAAGGATAAAAAGCAATTTATACCGATATGAAAGATACTTACAACAACACAAGCCACAGAACTATCCTTAAACGATTTTGCAAATAAATGGGGAAGTAAATATTCTCACAACATCAAATCATAGTGTGATAACTGGGACGAACTAACGGTCTTTTTTTACTTCCCATTTAAAATCAGAAAAAATCATTTACTTACAAATTTAATCGAAAACCTTAATAGTAAAATCCGAAAATAAACTAAAAATAAAATGTCATTCCAAATGATGATGCAGTGCTGAAATCTGTATATTTGGCCTTAAGATAAGCAACTAAAAAATGGTCGGTGCCTATTCAAAATTTGTGAATCGTTTTTAAACCAATTAACCTTAGATTTGAAAAAAGGCTGCGATTATAAAAATCGAAGCCTCAACTTTTCAACTTACACACTTTTGGAGACACTGTCTCACTAAAAGAGAACCTAATTATTAGTTAATATTTTCATTTTTTGTTCTTTTAGAAAATTCAATTGCAGAAAGATTATACTTTTTCTTAAAACATCTTCTAAAATAACCAATATCCTGAAAACCAACCTTATAACACACTTCATTTACATTGTAATTATCCAACTCTAGAAGTTTTGCTGCAGTAGATAATCTAAAATCTCTAATAAATACTACTGGGGATTTTCCAGTTATTGCTTTAATTTTTCTAAAAAAATGAACTCTACTAATCCCAATAAATTCTCCAATATTATTCACGTTAAGATTAGGATCCTCAATATTATCACGTATATAATTACACACCTTATTTAAAAAAGCTTCATCAGAACTTGTTCTGTTTATTTCAGATTCATTCAACAAAATTTCTTTTCTAGAATGATTAACAATTCGTTCTCTAGAACTAAGTATGCTTTTTATTTTTGACTTTAATAAATCCATGTTAAATGGTTTTGAAATAAAATCATCTGCACCGGTTTCATACCCGTCAAGTTCTATTAGTTTTGAGCTTCTTGCTGTAAGTAAAATAATAGGTATATGACTCGTTTTTGAATTAAATTTTAATACCCTGCACAACTCTAAACCGGACATATTTGGCATCATGATATCTGAAATAATTATAGATGGATGATTTTTATCATCAATTAAGTCCAAAGCCATCTTTCCATCTTTTGCAGTAATCACATTATAATCAGTTGCAAGAGACTGTTCAAGAAAATTTAGTAAATCGTGATTATCTTCAACTATCATTATATTATATTGATGAGTTAATGACTTTTTTGTTTTAGATATTTTAGATATCTCATTTATATCTTTTTGATCCTTATAGTATTGAATTTCGTTTATTTTCTCTTCTGAAGTGTATACATCGTTCAATGGCAAACCTATAAAAAACTCCACAACTTTATCCTTTTCACTTTTTACATTAATATAACCTTTGTGCAACTCCATAAGTCCTTTAGCTACAGTCAATCCAATACCAGTTCCTGACGGGCTATATACATTACGATTTTTCTCTTGATAAAAACGTTTAAATATTTTATCTATATTTTTCTCATTTATTGATGAACCTGTGTTCATTACCCTTATTTCTATGTATTCAGTAATTTCAAATTTATAGTTAGGACCAAATTTATTTTGATTTACAGCATATAGCTCTACCTTTATTTCACCTTTTTCAGGTGTAAACTTAAAAGCATTTGACAACACATTATACAATACCTTTTCTAATTTAGACTTATCAAACAAAATCTTTTTATCTGGAAACCTACTTGTAAATACATATTTAATATTTTGTGTTTTAGCAAATTCCTCAAAAGAATAAACGACTTCCTTAACAAATGGCACCAATGGTTCACTCAACAGATTCAGCGGTATTTTTGCACTTTCTATTTTTTTAAAATCCATTAATTGATCTATTAAACGTAACATAAAAGATACATTTTTTTTTATCAATAATAATTGATCATGCATCGGTGTATTTTTCGAACTTTTTAAAATTTCTTGTAAAGGGCCATCTATTAGAGTTAGCGGTGTTCTAAAATCATGAGATATATTGGTAAAAAAGTTCAGTTTTAATTTGGTAAGTTTCTCTAATTCCTTATGCTCCAACTTTTTTAATTTCAAACTATTCTCTAAATGCAATTTAACTAAAATGTATCTTCTAATTGTATAAAAAACAAATACGAAAAAAACCAAATAAATAAAATAAGCATAAAATGTCTTCCAAAAAGGAGGTTTTTTTATAACATTTATTGAAACTATATTATCGCTCCAAGCGTCATTACCATTGGAAACCTTAACTTTAAAGACATAACTTCCAGCATCTAAATTTGTATATGTTGCGGATCTCATATCTCCTACATAGTTCCATTTATCCTCAAATCCTTCTAATTTATAAGCATACTTGTTTTGCCCAGTTAAAGGATAGTTAAAAGCCGTGTACTCTATAGTAAAAACATTATCTCTACTGCTAAATATTAACTCTTTTGATTTATCTAAAGAGGTTTTTAATAGACCACTTTCATCATTAGGCTTAATGATTTTGTTAAATAATTTAAGTTTTGTTAATACAATTTGAGGCCGATAAAAATTATTTTTCATTTCTTTTGGCTTAAACGACATTAATCCGTTAAAGCCTCCAAGATAAATCGTTCCATCTGTATGCTTTAGAATAGAATGTTCATTAAATTCTTCTATAGGAAGCCCTTTATTAGCAGTATAGTTTTTAAATAATTTTAATTTATAATCAAAACTTGACATACCACTTGGTGTTGAAATCCATAATTTATTATATACGTCCTCTACCAATCCATATACGATATTATTTAACAAGCCATCTGCTATAGTAAAACTTTTAAAAGTTTCATTTTTTCTGTTCATTAAATTTAGTCCCCCACCATAAGTTCCAATCCATAATCTTTTTTCCGAATCTTGAGAAATACTATATATATGATTACTATTTATGCTATTGTTATCTTTGGAATCAAGAACATAATATTTAATAGATCCATCTATATATTTAATTAATCCATTTGAGTTCGTTCCAATCCAAATTGTTTTTTCTTCATCTTCGTACAAACAGTTTATAATTGAATCTTGAAATGAATCCGAAGAAGAGTTTGTAATATGTTTTTTAGTTATAATATTATTTGTAGAATTATATAAGTTAAGCCCTTGATTTGTTCCTACCCAAATATTACCATTTCTATCTTCTAACATACACAATATTGTATTATCCCATAATCCTTCGCTATTATTTGGTGTTTCTTTGAAAGATTTATATTTCCCTTTATTTAAGTCAACCATATATAAACCATCTTCGTATGTGCCAATCCATAATCTTTTTTTTGAATCAAACAGAATAGATTTAATGGTATAAAAATTAATCTTTTTTCCAAAAAAGATGTTTTTGGATGAAAAAGAATGATTGTATTTATCAAAATAAAAAAGGCCACCACCTTCAGTACCTAAATATATGTTCCCTTTATCATCCTCACACATTGCGCCAACAATATTAAAACCTAAACTATTCTTATTCATTGGATTATAACTAAAATAAGAGAATTTAGAAGAATTACTATTAAAAATATTAACACCTGCAAAATAAGTCCCAACCCACAAATATCCATTTTTATCAAATAAAAGTGATCGTATCGAGTTATGACTTAAACTATTATACCCCCCATCAACATGCTTGTAAACTTGAAAATGCTTCTTTTTAATTTCTAAATAGCTTAAACCTTGATAAGTTGCAATCCATAAATTCCCCAAATTGTCAAAGGTTAGTGCTCTAATCATATTATTTGATACAGAACTTGAATTCTCCATATTATGATAAAAATGATCAAATGATTTATCTTTTTTCATAACATTTAATCCCATAGATGTCCCCACCCAAATCAACCCATCTTTATCCTCCGCTATACAAGTTATAAAATTACTACTTATAGAATTTTTTATTTTTGGACTGTATTTGAATTTTTCAAAACTACCATCAATATTATTATATTTATTTAAGCCTCCAAATCTAGTTCCAGCCCAAATACCACCTTTACTATCTTGAAAAAGCGTATAAACATGATTATCACTAATTGTACTAAGAGACTTTGGATTATTCAAAAATTTTATAAACTTTTCATCATTTCTCTTTTTAAGATTAAGTCCATTTTCAGTACCAATCCACAAATCACCATTTTTAGCGCATAAAATAGATAGTACTGCATCATTTGAAAGAGAATGCTTTTTATTATTCACATTAAAGTAAGCTTTAAATTCTCCCGTTGATGGATCAAAAACGTTTAGTCCATGGGCTGTACCTATCCAAAGTCTTCCAGATAAGTCTTCGGAAATAGCTCTAATAGAATTATTACTAATACTGGTTGAATCTTTCGAATCGTGCCTAAAGACCTCAAATGAATATCCATCATATCTATTAATTCCATCTCTGGTTCCAAACCACATTATCCCTTTGCTATCTTTAAAAATTGTCATAACACTGTTTTGAGACAGCCCGTCTTTAATTGACAAATAATTAAATGCTATATTATTTGCTTCAGATTGACCAGAAACATTATTGACAACAAAAAATAATAGGCATAAAAAAGTGCAGTTCATCCAGAAACGCTTCAAATTGTAAAATTTGAAAATTGTATGTTCATAAGTTTCACTCAAATAAATTCCGCACATAAGACTGAATAATAAAATTTCTAATTTTTAAAAATAAACATTAAAACTCACCCACCAAAAACAAACATCAGGATGTAACATATAACCTCTAAAAATGTAACATATGATATTTAATTACTCTATCCTTAAAACCTTTCTTAACTCTAAATAAAAACATATAAGTTTTATTTAGAAAATAAATTCCCTGAAAATTATTTTCAATGTTTTTATTGTTACTAATTAGAAATAAGAAATTAACATAGGTAACATATACCCCTTAAGAGTGTAACATGAATTTATATGATCTTCTAAATAAACAAATATTTTTGCCAAATAAATATGCCATCGTATATCCATCGGAGTACACATTTGCAAAGGCTTAAATAAAAAAACAATAATTATTGATTTAAAAATGAAAAATAGTTCAATAGGAGTCGATATCGGGGGAACGATAATTAAGTATGGTTTGATTGATACGAGTGGTAAACTTATTTGGGCTTCAAATAAACCTACAAATGCTAAAACCTCAAAAAAAAAAGTTATAAATAATATTTTAGAGATTATTAGAGATTGCATAGGTATTGCCGATTCACTGAAACTTAATATTCTATCAATTGGAGTGGGTAGTCCGGGATTAATAAACAATAATAATGTTATACTTGGAGGAGCCGAGAATATAAAAGATTGGAATAATATTCCCTTGGGGGAAATCATTTTTAATCGTTTTGGAATTCTAACAAAGGTTTGTAATGATGCAGACGCAATGGCTATGGGTGAATATGAACTTTCTTTCAAAGATAATGAGACTAACATTTATATCACCTTAGGAACGGGAATTGGGGGAGCTATATTTATTAATGGTAATTTATTTCAGGGCCATAATGGTTTAGGTGGTGAACTTGGTGTAATACCAATTATAATTGGAAATCAACATTATTACTGGGAAGATCTAGCCTCAACAACAGGACTTGTTAAGCTATATAAATCAAAATTAGGGATTACCGACTTATCGTTAGAAATAAATGGAAAATATATTGCAAATGAATATAATAAAGGAAATATAATTGCATTAGAAACTGTAAATATTTTCACCGAATATATCGCAATGGGACTCGCCGGATACGTGAATATATTCAATCCTAAAAGAATTATCATTGGTGGGGGTATAACTGAATCTAATATTGATTTTTTAGAAAAGATAAGAACACATATAAAAAAATATGCTATCAAAGAATGTCTCGAAGGTGTCGAAATAGTACTAGCAACTTTAGGTAATAATGCTGGACTAATTGGAGCCGCTCTTAATAGTTTAAAGTACACTGAAACAAAAAAAACTTGATTGATTAAAATTAAAACTATGAAAAACAGAAGCCTCTTAATAGCACTAGTGTTATTGATTTTTTTTGTAATATCCTTCTTGACCAATATACTTGGAGCACTCAATCCAGCAATTAAGGGAAGTTTTAACTTAGAATTCTCCTCCTTAGGTTTTATGACACTTGCCTTTTTTTCAGCCTATGGTATTATGTCAATTCCTGCAGGAATATTAGTTGAAAAATATAAAGAAAAAAAAGTGCTTTTGTTTGCTTTTGTTCTTTCATTCATTGGTGCAACGGCCTTTGCTTTCATCCCTACTTTTGTAGTGTTTTTAGGTTCTTTATTTCTAATTGGCACAGGAATGGCTATGTTGCAAGTAGCAATAAATCCTTTGTTAAGAACTGCCGGAAGAGAGGAAAATTTTGCATTTTATTCGGTACTTGGACAACTTTTCTTTGGTGCTGCAGGTGTAGCTGGCCCATATTTTTACTCCTATTTAGTAGAAAAAAAAAATGAAGACACAGAATTGTTAAATATTAAAGCGATATTAAATTCACTTGTTCCAAAAGATATGAGTTGGGTCTCAATTTATGTACTATTCGCCTGCATCTCTTTAATAATGGTCGTAATTATTTTCACTTGTAAATTCCCGAAAGTAGAACTAAAAGAAGATGAGAAAACTGAAGATTGGCGAATAATCAAAGAACTGATAAAAAACAAAATAATTATCGCTTATTTCATAGGTATTTTCTGTTATGTTGGTTTTGAACAAGGTGTCTCTTTTTGGATATCGCAATTCTTAGAAACTTATCATCAAGTAAATCCTGAAACTATTGGAGCTGAGACTGTTGGGAATTTCTGGGGACTATTAACTTTAGGTTGTTTTCTAGGCTTAATATTGTTAAAATTTGTTGATAGTAAATTGGTACTTAAAACATTTTCGGTAATGGCTTTTATCTCATTGGCCATGGCTCTTTTTGGTTCAAAAGAAATTTCCCTTTTAGCGTTTCCAGCCGTAGGTTTTTTTGCATCTGTTATGTGGTCTATAATAGTTTCACTTGCGTTAAATTCCGTAAAACACAATCACGGTTCATTAACAGGTATTCTTTGTACAGGAATAGTTGGAGGTGCTATCGCTCCCTTTATAGTTGGATATCTTAGTGATTTATTCTCTCTTAAAATAGGAATGTTTTTTAACTTTTTAACACTATCATATATTTTGGGAATAGGAATTTGGGCTAATCCGTTAGTGAAAAATAAAACATTTTTATCCAGAATTAATAATTCTAAGAAATCTGTCCCTGCTTCTCCTATTGTATAGATTTTAAACTCATAAAGATAAATTTAATAAAAAATAATTATGCATTCGTACACCAATTACATTCAAATTCTATTATGCTCATTACTACTAGTTTGTTGTAAAAATAAAGAAACCAAAAATAATTCTGCAAAAATAAATACAAGGCCAAATTTTTTAATTTTAATGTCTGATAATCAATCTTATAACGACCTAGGCTGCTATGGGAATGATTTATTGAAAACTCCCAATATAGATAAAGCAGCTAAAGAGGGCGTTCTATTTGCTAATGCTTTTTGTAATTCTCCTTCATGTTCTCCTGCTAGAGCAGCAATGTTAACAGGACAAGATGCTTGGCGATTGGGGGATGCTGCAAACCTTTGGAGTAGCTTTCCTAAAGTAAAAGTATACACTGAAATAATGAAAAATGCTGGATACCATGTTGGAATAGAAGGAAAAGGTTGGGGACCTGGAAACGCAGAAGCAACAGGATGGGAGCACAACCCTGGTGGAGAAGAATTTAATTCATTTGAAGAATTTTATAACGAGATTCAAAAAGGAAAGCCATGGATATTTTGGTATAGTAGTCGAAATCCTCATAGACCATTTAGAAAAAATGGATGGAAAGAGTCCGGTATTGATTTAAACAAAATAAAAGTTCCTCCATACCTTCCAGATACTAAAGAAGTAAGGAAAGATATCGCAGATTATTACAATGAAATTCAATCATTTGACAAAGAAGTTGCCTCTTATATTGCTCTTGTAAAAGAAATGGGAGAACTGGATAATACCATTGTGATCATATGCAGTGATAATGGTTGGCAAATGCCGAGGGGTTTAGCAAATCTTTATGATTCTGGTACTAAGATCCCACTAATAATTTTATGGCCAAATCACTTTAAAGGGGATAGGGTTATTAATGACTTTGTTAGTTTAAATGATTTAGCTCCAACATTTCTAGAGTTGTCTGGAATTGATATTCCAAAGGAGATGAATGCTAAAAGTTTAGCCAAAATTTTATATTCTGATAAAAACAAAAATGTGGAAAATAATAGAGACTTCATGGTTATGGGCCGAGAACGTCATGCATTTGTGCGTAAAGATGGAAAAGGATATCCCGGTAGAGCTATTAGAACTAAAGACTATCTATATATTAAAAACTATGAACCAGAAAGATGGCCTGCAGGTGACCCTCCTTTATATGGTGATGTTGATTCACATATGTTGCAATACCCTTGCCCTACAAAATTATTTATGCTAGAGAAAAAAGAAGATATTACAGTAAAACCACTTTTTGAATTAGCCTTTGGAAAACGACCTGCAGAAGAACTCTATGACCTTAAGAAAGATCCTTATCAGATGAAGAACATCTCTCAATTGACTGAATACCAAAACATAAAATCAACGCTCTCTAAAAAACTATTAAATTATCTTATTCAATCAAGTGATCCTAGAGAAACTAACAAAAACTTTAATTGGGATGATTCCGAATATTATATGGATGGAGATAAAACACCAAAACCTGGAGAAGAGGCTATTAAAAAATTAGGCCTAAAAAAAGAGTATCGCTATGTTAAATAGTATTTCAAAAAAGTAAACAACTATCAAACAATATATTACTTAAACATTTTTGGTTCTGTCGCATCTAAAACTAAGTTTTATCTTTACCTTTTTTTAAATTCTTAAACTCATAAATACGAAAGGTCATTGCTATCCGAAGTCTATTTTACTGCAGGCCGTATGTTTTAAGCTTAGGTTTGCATTAAGCTATCGGGATGTTGAAGAGATCATGGAAATGCGGGGAGTTTCTGTTGATCATGCTACTATTCAGCGTTGGGTTTATAAGTTTACACCTTTGCTTGAGTCAAAGATAAAAAAGAGAAAGGGTAAAGTAGATAGAAGTTGGAGATTGGATGAAACCTATATCAAAGTAAAAGGTAAAGGTATTTGGTGTTATTTATATAGAGCAGTAGATAAATTAGGCAATACGGTAGACTTTCTTTTGACTAGAAAAAGACAGAGAACGAGCGCTCAGTCATTTCTAATTAAACCAATTAGTAATAACTGCCAGCCAAGATATAAACATTGATAAAAGTGGTTCTAATACTGCCGCTATTAAAGTCTATAATAAGCGTTCGTTCTCAAAGATTAAAATCCGACAGTGTAAATATCTCAACAATATTGTCGAACAGGACCATCGTTTTATCAAGTGGCGCATACAAAACGGATTAGGTTTTAAAAGTTTTGAATCGGCCAGACGAAATCACCGTTTTAGAAAGCATGAAAATCGAATTTTAGACTTAGAAATAAATCGTCCTGAACAGGTTTGGGATTCTGATATTACATATATCGGAAAAAGAGACAATCCGTGTTATCGAAGCTTAATCACTGATGCTTATTCAAAGAAGATAATGGGATATTATGTTGCTGAGAATCTCAATACTCAAAGTAGTTTAAAGGCTCTAAAAATGGCTCTTAAGCAAAGAACGCATAATGCGCTAACTCTAATTTATCATTCTGATAGAGGCTTGCAATATTGTGCTAATGAATATCAAAAAGAGCTTATCAAAAACAAAGTACTATGTAGTATGACACAAAACTCGGATCCCTATGAAAATGCAATAGCAGAAAGAATTAATGGAATTTTAAAACAAGAATTTATGATTGATAAGTATCATCAAAAAAGAAAAATCACAAACCTAATAATAAAGGAATCAATCCATATTTATAATGAACTCAGACCACATTACTCTAATCACATGTTAACACCAAATCAGATGCATTCTCAAGATAAAATCCAAATGAGAACTTATAAAACAAAAAACAGTTGCAAGAACGTTCTTGCAACTGTTTTATTAATTATTTTTATGTAATAATCTGTATCGCTTTTTTAGGACGAGACATATGGTTCAATTATTTACTTAGCTAAATATGTCGTACCGCCATCAACAAGGATTTCAGCACCAAGGATAAACGAAGAATCATCAGAAGCTAGAAATACCGCTGTTTTACCTATGTCGGATGATTGCCCAATCCTGCCTATCGGTATTTCACTTGCAAAGTGTTTTTTTACAGCTTCAATTTGTTCTGCGGGAACAAACTTCTCAAATGCTGGTGTATCTGTTGTACCTGGTGTTATTACATTTGCTCTAATTTTTCTGCCTAAAAGATCATTTGAAAATGCTTTTGCAAAAAAGATTACAGCTGCTTTTGCAGCACCATAAAGCCCAAATGAGGGGTATGAACGATGAGCCGCAATCGACCCGATAAGAATAATAGAGCTACCATCATTCATAAAAGGCAGAGCTTTATTAACAGTGAAGTAAACACTTTTAAGATTTAGATTCATCGCTTTGTCATAGTCGGCTTCGCCAAGATCTGCCACA
Source organism: Flavobacterium sp. JAS (assembly GCF_020991455.1). Taxonomy (GTDB): domain Bacteria; phylum Bacteroidota; class Bacteroidia; order Flavobacteriales; family Flavobacteriaceae; genus Flavobacterium. Next base: position 52,813 of record NZ_JAJMOX010000016.1, on the reverse strand, counting down.
GTTCCTAAAGTTGCAGCGCCCGCATTGGCTACAATCACATCTATTTTCCCAAACTTTTCAGATGTTTCTTTAAATATTCTTTCCAGGTCGGCAACGTTGGTTACATCTGCATTTATGGCTAAAAAATTATCGCCAAGTTGTAACACAGCACTATCTAAAGTTTCCTGATTTCTACCAACAATAACTCCTTTTGCACCTTCTTTTTTAAATTCTTGGGCAATGCCCAACCCAATTCCACTATTACCACCTGTAATAACTACTACTTTGTTTTCTAATTTAGTCATTATTCAATTATTATTCAATTATTATTCAATTATTATTCAATTTATTTCACAAAGATACTATCAATAGTTTATATTTGTAACTATTATAGTTTATTCTGGTTACTATTAGGTAACTACAAAATTTAAAAATATGAGAGACGAAAAGTTTTGTAATTCAAATTGTCCCTTTACGAGGGCGATTGGCACGATTGGTAATAAATGGAAGCCGATCATTATAAATGTGATGGGGACCCGTACTATTCGTTTTGGTCAATTAGATGCCATAATACCACACATTTCAAGGAAAGTACTAACTGAACAGTTAAAAGAGTTGGAAGAAGATGGACTATTGGAAAGATTGGCCTACAAGGAACTACCACCGAGGGTAGAATATAAGTTGTCTGAAAAAGGCCTGGCTTTTTTGCCAATCTTAGAAAACATAAAAGAATGGAATTTAAAATATGAAATAGTTCCAATACCGAAAGAGACTGATTACCAGTAGAGTAAATTATGTCAGATAAAATCGAAACTTGACAATGGACGGTAAATGGAAAATATCGATCATCTTCTATTAGCTGTTACAACAAAGGGGGGGCTGATATATTGAATGACATAGAAGGAATTTCAAACAGGATGTTGAGCAAGGAATTAAAGGAATTGGAAATAAACCAGTTGGCAAAACGAACCGTTTTAGATATACAACCTATAACGGTTCAATATGAACTTACGGAACACGGCAATTGACTACAAACCATAATCAGCAATCTTACAGATTGGGAAATTGTACACCGAAAGAAAATTGTGGGGTAATATTTTCGATGTTTATAGTATTTGCGTAAGGGCTATCCGCTACAATCTTTTGTTCGATTAGCTGTTATATGTTAGCTAAAAAGCAACGTAGGTTCATCCCAGTTATAATAGTCAAGAATATATAGGTAATATTCCCTTTCTACATTCTCTGGAATCTTATCAATGTAAATTTCTTCTTGAGGGTACTGTTTTGCAATTTGTCTCTCTATTTTCTGGTCTACTAGCAAATATAACAATACTAGAATTAGTATTAATTTTGCGATTCTTCATATAAAATATTTGAAGCATTCGCTTTGAATCTAGCGCCGTAAAACTGGTAATTTTAGCAACCAGATGATAAGTAAGATGCTCACGCGTGGTGGCAGAATCTTAGCAGATGATGTTTTTCAAAATCAGAAATTCAGTAAAAACAAAGCCTGCCGGGTTTAGGTTTGCAACTTGATCAAAGAGATAAATCGTTAAAACGTTTCATCATTGACTACTTTTGTATCACAATCGTTATCCTTAATAATCAGAAATTTGTCTTTATAATTCAAATTTCAACTTCATGGAAACATTAAATCAAGTATTACAAACTGGAAAAACAACCACTGAAAATGCATTTCGAATTTTTGACGAGCTTGAGTCCGCAACAATAGAATTATTAATTGGTCATTGGAAGGGATACTCATTAAATACAGGCCATCCACAAGATGGGTCTTTAGAAGCAGCTGGATGGTATGGAAAAATTTTTGAAGACGCCCAAAACGTCAGTCCCTTAGTTTTCTATACATCATATGGAACGGATACATTTTTTGCCGATCCTGTCAAACTAGCAAAATTGAGCGCGGATCACCCTTCTGTTGAAGGAAAAGTTGGTGACTTTAGAGAAGAAATAGAAACAACCGAATATAAAGCACGTCTTCGTATGACACAATACAGAGATAAAATTTCAGCTACCATGATTTACGACAATTTGCCCATTAATGATATTTTTAAAAAAATTGATGAGGACACTTTATTAGGCGTTATGGATGCAAAAGGTGATTCTAATTCATTTTTCTTTATTCTGGTAAGAGATGACATATAACTCCTTAAAAGAATCTCACCATTGTAGTCAATTATAAATGCAGTGGATACTTTTTTTGCAACAAAAAATTAAGCCGTTCAATTGTCCATATCCTTGCCCCAAATTTTAACCAAAAGCCTGAGCAGTATTAATTCCTCAGGCTTTTTTTTTTGCAGTCCGATAAACTTTATTTCCATTTCTTAAAAAATTTAAACACCTCTGTTTTCAAGAAAAACTGTTCAAGTTTCATTGAAGTGAATTATTCCACAGTACCATTTATATATCTAAAAAATCCAATCTAAAAGCAAATCTTCAAAACGGATATTAAACCTGGACAACTCTTACTCCAACAAATCAGGTGACTCTTTTTTTTACTCTTTTAAGATTAGTAATTCTTTTTCATCATGATAAATTGTTCCCTTTACTTTCCTTTGGGAAAGCACTGTAGAAAGTAAAGCTTATTTGCTTAATCTTGTAATACGATTTAATCAAAATTTTCAAATTATAGAACTTTGACCCAAAAATGCTTATCGAACTTCATCTCGCAAATGCATATGGTTCAGGCTGAAGCTAGTATAAAAATCCAACATAGTAACTGACAGGCCATTCAATGGATGGTGTTAAACAGTTACTTGAGCTAGAACATTTATATTATTGGTAAACTTCTAACCTGTATTCTTTTCAAAATCCGAAATAGCCATAGAACCATTGCCCCGGGGCCTTTCCGGAAATTTTTGCAAGTATATTATTGGAATTGCTGTTTTTTTCTACCAAATTAAAATCTAGAAAATCACTGCCGATTTCATTCAACTGATTTGCAATTGAATATTGTACTGCTGGATAATCACCATTTTCAGCTATAACCTTTACATAAAATTGCTTTCACGATTTTTAAGGCTGCACCATTGTTTTAAAGAAGCTTTCCAATAGGGTAGCAGATAAGTATCGTTCATTTTCATAATGCTGGTGTATAGGGTCAGTGCGCTTATGATACTGCAATCCCCGTTGATTGTTTTATTGTAACCATATTTAAGAATTTAAATCGTATTGGCTTAATTCCCCCTGGTTTGTCCTTTTCTTTTATGTGCCTACAGGTGAGGTCTTAAGTACAACTCAGACTTCTGAACAAAAAATCGTGCGGGCAAAATCTGTTTTTCGATACAACCTTAAGTTTACCGGGCAGTATTTCGCTCCACACGAAGGGTCAATAATTCGCATAGCGACAATCTAGGGATCTTTTTAATTTCTCAGCAAAATAAAAGGTGGCGCACCACCTTTATCTTCACTCTAATGTAGGTGCCTTCTCACCGGTCGGTGTCACGGCAATTGCATCGGCTAATATTTTTTTGTCTTTTGTATTGACGTAATTTCGGATGTAGTTGGTTTTGCCTTCAGTGAATTTATAGTTACCTAAAAATACCCACCCAGCCTGCCCTGCTGTATAGTCCAGATACTTGACAGTCGTCCCACCATCATATTTTATCTCGATTTTAGCATTGCTATCGGCATCTTTTGAAACCGGCTTGTAGATATATACATCATAGTTGCCCTTGGCCGGTATAACTGGTGACCATTGCGCAAAAAGCCCTGCATCACCGTTGGACATACGTATAGAACTGCTGTTATAACCTTTAACTGCATTGCCCCAAATACCGCCTTCATGCGGACTAAAATTGAAACTTCCCCTAAATGGGCCCGATTCACTGTAGCCGTCTTCCAATTCCTGTACGATTAGCGGCCATTGTTTTACCGGGTTCTTTACAGTCATATCAAATAATTCAACTTTATCTATTTTAAGCCATTCACCGTCTGCCCCTGTAGTGTTAAATACAACAGTTGCAGTGTTCGACCCCACTGTAATGTTTTCAAGGGTTATCTTTGTCCATTGGGTCGCTGGCGGGATATTTACACTAAGCGTCTTCGCCCCGGGCTGCAAAACCTCCATAGTAGCCTTCTGCATTCCCGCAGACCTTTTAATCCACGCAGTTAACTTATAAGTGCTATTAGGAATATAATCCAGTTGGTACTTTGAAGCGATATAGGGCACTGACGATTTACCATCCTGTTGCAGGTAGCCTTTACCCTCATAAGCCGTCCCATCGTATACCACCCTGCAACCATCGGTTTTTTCATTATCATAAATACCATCATAGATTATCCAGTTCCTCACGGTTTCAGTAGCTGCGCCATCAAACTCAAAACTATTGTTACCAATTAAATTGGCATAGGTGGGCTTATGGTAATACCTGAAATAATCTACTTTCATACTGGCATCGGGCAATGGTTCACCTTTGAACCAAAGTGTATTGGCAAGTGCAGTTAACCACACTTCCATCGCGGCGTAGGAAGGAGTAGTGAAACTATAACGGTAACGCTCTACTCCGTTAATATAGTATTTTACCATGCCAGGCAGCCATTCGAAACCAACATTGATCCATTGGTCCAAATCCATATAGGAGGCATCGAACCTATTAAATGCTGCTGCGGTCGACTCGGAGGTACAATCACAGGCTTTTTTGTTAAACCAGTAATTGGTTTTGCCAAGATTCATGTAAGAATCCAGCTCAATGGCGTCTATCTCAATGGCCACATTGTCTGTGGGTCTCAGATCGCGTTTTACTGCTTCGCTAAAAATCATATCCCCAGTATCGTTTACATTCAATGCAAGTCCATGGTTCCAAAAGGATTCATGCAGGCCTTTTGACCCTTTGTAAAACTTTATCCTCGCTTCATAATATCCGTAGCCAAAAGCTTTGGTAGAGATTACCCCTCCTCCACTGAGATCTGCTACACCATCGTTATTGTAGTCGGTATCTTTTTTGTAGGCGATATCCAGGTATCCCACACCATCTTTACTCACTATCGATACATTTTCACTTCGGTTAAATCCACCGCCGAGTTTCTTGTTGCCATGCCTGTAAAACCAATCGGCTTTATTTAACGAATTCCCGTTAAAATCGTCTTCGTAAGCCAATTGATATCCGGCTAAAGCCCCAGAGAGGGACTTACTATGTGTAATATCCTTTTTTCCTGCCTCCTGGGCCAATACCTCTCCAATGGGCAATAACATAATCAGGGTAATGCCCGACAATAATCTTTTTCCAATTCTAATTCTGTTCATATGTGGTTAGTTTAAAAGTTTCATTTAATTCAAAATCAACAAAAACCTCAAATGCTAGGTAATCTGGTGAATTCATCTGTTGCTATGACAATTGTTTCAAAAATAGAACTTAGATCCTCCCCCATGTCAATTTACAACCGGGATTTTCATTGGGAGCGTTCCCAAATATTGGGAACGGTTGCAGAAGAAATACATCGTTATAGTACACCGAGAAATGAGCTTCTTTTATAATTTCACCAAACTAATTATTAAACCAAAAAATATGAGATTAAAAAGCATAATTTTGATCATTACCATGTTCTACGGGGCCGAGTTACTGGCCCAAAAACAAAAAAAGATCAGCGGAACAATAAACGATGATCTCGGACAACCCTTACCCGGTGCACAGATACAGGTGATACCTGAGAATAAAGCTGTAACATCGGGTCTTGATGGACAATTTGAGATTGAATACACAAACGCACAGAGCAAACTCAGAATTACCTATCTCGGTTTTAAACCAAAAGAATACAGCATTGCAAATATCCCCCAACCCCTCATTGTTTCTTTAGAAACCGATAGCAACAAGATGGACGAGGTAATTGTAATCGGATATGAGAGCAAAAAGAAATCCGAGATAGCAACATCCACTGTAAAAGTCGATACAGAAAACAGTACTGAAGGTGGATATTCTAATTTTCAACAACTTATCGGCGGACGGGCCGCTGGGGTAAATGTCATAGAGAACAGTGCCGATCCTGGGGGAGGTATCAGTATCGAGATCCGAGGCGCCAGTTCACTGAGCTTTTCCACACAACCCTTGTACGTTATAGACGGCGTGCCTATGAACAGTCCGGATATTGAAGGTCTCAATAACGGGCAAAGCAGCTTATCTGCCTACGGAAGTTCAAACCCGCTTAGCATGATCAATCCCAATGACATCGCAAGTATCGATATCTTAAAAGATGCTGCAGCGACCGCTATTTATGGGTCCCGTGGTTCAAACGGGGTAGTATTGATCACTACAAAATCTGGACAGATAGGCAAATTAAAAATAGCGGTAAACGCTAACCGCTCTTATGTAAACAGATCAAAGAAAATAGAAATGTTGAAAGCACAAGATTACGCTACATTAGTAAATGAAGCATGGGCTTACAGACGTTCGATTGGTACTTATAGTGCAGCCACGCTTCAACCTTATCTCCCATCAGAAATTGAATCCCTTAAATCTTACGACCACCAAAAAGAGCTGCTGCAAACCGCTCCTACCACGGACGTAAATCTAAGCCTTTCGGGAGGAGACAATATCAATAAAATTTATTTTTCTGGACAATATTATCTACAAGAAGGTGTACTTCCTTCTACTTCCCTAAAACGATATAATGGAAAACTTAACTATGAAGGAAAAATAAGTCCTAAACTTACTTTTACGGCAATAGCAAATTATTCGAGTACCATTCGTAACGGACAGCCTTCGGCAACTCTTACCTCTGCAGCCCTTACCTGGGCGCCTACATCTCCGCTAATCAATCCGGATGGAGGCTATAATTATGTTTCGGATTATATGTATGGAGCAGGCACCGCCCAGTACTACGATCCTGACACCGGGAGGACCGTTTATTACAACCCTAGGTTTACCACAGCTACCGTACTCACTGCAACCTCTACTATCCGGAACCCACTGAGTTTTTCAGGAGAACAAGGCACTAAAAATGTGAATACCTCATCTCAACTACTGGCCAATTTTGGGCTATCTTATAAACTGACAAACGATTTAAAATTGAGTGGGTTAGTTGGTATCACTACATTCAATTCCCTATTGCAAAATTACATACCTACGACAATAAGACCGGCGGGATCCACCCTGGTAGGGATTGCAAGTTTAGGTAATTCTCAAAATAACAGCATCTTATACCAAATGCAGGCAAACTATAATAAGCGCTTTGGTAAAAATCATAACCTCTCCGCCGTCCTTGTAGGTTCTGCTGAAGAATTTGTATCTAAAACCCAAACAGCAGCTTCATCTGGTTTTACTTCAAACCTCACAACTTTTAATTCCATTCAGTCTGGTAATACCCCTGACGTACCCAATAGCAGCTATACGGCAAATCAATTGGTATCAGCTATTTTCCGGGGTTCATACAATTATAAGACATTGTATTATTTAAGCTTTTCAGGAAGGTACGATGGGTCCTCAAAATTTGTTGATAAAGAAAAATATGCGTTTTTCCCTTCTTTGAGCGGTGCCTGGCGTATCGATCAGCAAAAATGGTTCAAAAACAGACTTCCCATGATCAGTGAATTTAAGCTAAGGAGCAGCTGGGGCTTAGTAGGCAATCAGGGAATCAATTCCTATTCAACCATTTCTACACTGGGTGTGGCAAGTGTTGTATTTGGCAATCAGATCAACGTGGGTTTTGCTCCCAATCGCTTAGCTAACCCTGAACTTCAATGGGAAAAAACTTCATCTCTCAATCTGGGTGCCGATATCTCTCTTTTTAAAGACCGTTTATCCTTAACAGTTGAGGTATATAGAAAGTATACAGACGGCTTACTGTTTAACGTAACGCCACCGCTCACTACTGGTTACTCTACTTACACAAAAAATGTTGCTTCCATTAGCAATGAGGGACTTGAATTTACATTGGGCGGAAAAATTATTAACAAAAAAGATCTGAGTTGGTCGGTAGACGCCAACATCGCTTTTAACAGGAACACGGTAGAGAAATTATCAGGAGCTGACGACGAATTTCTTGATCTAAATCAAGTGGCAGGCAGTTCGTATCTATACAGGCTGCAACCAGGTAAGCCAATAGGGCAGTTTTTCGGCTATAAAAGTATTGGTGTCTGGACAGACCAGACAATTCTTACCAAACCAGCAACCTTTCAGGTGAACGTAAAAGAAGGTGCCCGCAGATATGCCGACCTAAACAATGACGGAGTCCTGAACAATGACGACAAAGTCAATCTAGGGAGCGCAATTCCAAAATTTTTCGGTGGTTTCAATACAAAATTATCGTATAAAAACCTGGAATTGGTGGCATTCTTCAGTTATTCTGTAGGCAACAAAATTTTTAATTACTATGAAATAACCAACAACTCATTGGCTGGTAAAAATAACTTGCCCAAAGCTATATTTGACAAGCGATATCGCATTATTACCCCCGATATGAGTCCTGAAGAAGCTCAAAGAGTGAGAGCAAACAACGAGACTACGCAGGTACAAGTGGCAGGTACCGTGCTGGACCCTAGAGAGTCCACAGACTATTATATTGAGGATGGTTCCTTCTTAAGGTGCCGCGACATCACACTTTCATACCTTTTACCCCAGAAGTGGCTCAAAGTATTGGGAATATCTTCACTTAAGACCTATGTAAATGTCCAAAACCTGTTCACCATTACCAAATATTCCGGCTATAACCCTGAGGTCAGTTCAGGATCAGGTCTCGCTCGCGGTATAGATCAGGGTACTACACCTGTGGGCAGAGGCTTCAGATTTGGATTGAATGCTAATTTTTAATATTTCTCTAAAAATCAGACAATGAAAAAAAATATATTTTTAGTACTTTATGTTGTGTTTTTATGCACATCCTGCGAAGAATTCCTCGAAGAAAAAACCGACGGACTAGTCAGCACCGAAAAATTTTATCAGACAGATGCCGATCTGGTTGCTGCTGTCAATGGCATATACCAGGGTATGAGGGCCGATGTTAATGACGGCCAGATGTGGCCAATTTCATCAGTTGAAATTATTTCCGATGACGCGACCCTAGGGGGATCAATAACTTCAGAAAGGTTTGCACTGGATGACGTATCCTATGATGCCAGACATGCCTATATTCAACGCACATGGGCCGGTGCCTACCGGGTAATCAACAGGGCCAACAGCCTACTTTTCTATGCTAGTAAAACTTCAAAGATATCCGACCAAATACTGCGCCGCACTAGGGCTGAGGCGCAATTCTTAAGGGCATTTTACTATTTTAGGCTCGTACAGTTATTCGGCGATGTACCGCTGGTACTCGAACCGGCAGATGTTACCAAAAACAACCTGCAGCCCACCCGGGCAGCTTCGCAAGATGTATATAAACAAATAGTAGACGATTTGAAATATGCCGAGGAAAATTTAGATGCTAATTATCCCTACAGTTCGGTCAATGGTGGCCGGGTAACACAGGCTGCAGCCAAGACACTTATGGGTAAAGTATACCTTACTATGGCGGGCTTTCCGCTGAAAGATATTTCTAAATACCAGTTAGCGGCAGATAAGCTCAAAGAAGTAATCGACAACAAGGACACATATAATCTGGATATAAATCCTAATTACGCTAATATCTTCAGTGCCGATGAAGCGGTGAAAGCAGCTGATAAAGAACGGATTTTTTATATAAAAGGCGCATCAGGTTTTCCGGCAAGCCTACAGGCCTATACCAGAATGAAATCAAACTACCTTTCCTCTTCATTAATAACAGCATCTACCGATTATGTCCCTTTTCTCTTTAGTGCCGGTACCACCACCTACAACAATCTCAGTGGTGGTACAACAGTACCTTCGGTGCAAGTTGACGATGCTATTTCACTGGCCCTTCCGATCGGTTTTTCCTATAACTACGGCGGAAGCAGGTATGACAAGTTTTATATGAGCAGCAATGGATTTATTAGCTTTATCAACAGGTCTAACCTGGCATCTAATCTAAGTTCAGTCAAAGATCCGATAATAGGTCCGCTTATGGATAACCTCAATGGTTCTGGAGGCGTGGCATCTTATGCGACCACAGGTAGCGCTCCCAACCGCGTGCTCACTGTCGAATGGCGCAACTGGCGATGGAAAACAGGAACTACGCTTGCCAATAATATCAGCTTTCAGGTGAAACTATATGAGGTAGACGGAAAGATTGAAATGTTATACAATCAGATTTCGGATCCGGTGAACACAACAGCGACAGCTGTGGGCTTTAGGGTATCCCCTTTCTATTGCTCAATTCGCAACACAGCCACGGCACCAGATTTTAAATGGGACTTCAGTATCAGCTCCTACAGCACCAATATAACCCGCTTCCAACCAGGACAGATCTTTACCATTATACCAAGTGGTGTATTCGAATGGGCCGACGCTCGTAGACTCGTATCGATCAATTCAACCTATCGTGTTACTAAATATAACGATCAGATCAACACTGGTTATACTGACAACGCAGACGATTTTCATTGGTTGCGCTATTCCGATGTACTTCTGATGTATGCTGAAGCGCTGATCGAAATGGGCGGCGCAGCCAATATGGACATTGCCATGGAACAAATGAATCAGATACGCAGGGCACACGGTGGAACATCAGCAGCACCTGCAGTTCCCGTGCTGACAAACCTTGCTTACACCGACCAGAATGACCTGCGTGAAAAACTGCGTTTAGAAAGACGCAGGGAATTCACCTTTGAGGCCCAGCGATGGTATGATCTGAAGCGATGGGGAATCATGCCGGAAAAACTCCGTCAACAGCTCTCTACCCAATTTAATCAGCCTATCGCAAATTATGGTTATATCAACGAAAAGATTATGTTTTGGCCTATTCCTGAATCTGAAAGAACCAATAACCCCAACCTTAGCCAAAACGATGGTTATTGATTAGTGGTGCGGTTTGATCTAATGTGATGTGATGATACTAAAAAGACCAATCTAAATTATTTATAATCCCAAAACTAAAGATATTCATCCATATTGCTTCCATTTGCTTCACCTTGAAGGCCGCAAGACCCAATCACATATGGATAAACAGACTTAAAAGCACTACAGAGTTGACCCACATGCTGATAGGATAAGTCAGAGTATTATGTCAACTTGAATAAGGAGATACAATTGAGTTAAAAACTAAAAATCCAATCTTTAAATTAGAGTTTGAATCCCCACTCTCTGTGAGATTAAGAAATGTTTATTTCTAAAAGCTTGATAAGCAACAAAAACCTGCAAGTTCTAAATTTGCAGGTTTTTTGTTTTTATCCCCACTAACATTCAACTCACAAAAATGATCCCACTTTTTCTGGCATATTGGTGGCATCAATAACACGCAGTGGATAACTTTATTGCAGCAAAAAGTTTAGCGGGTTTTTAAAGATATTTCACTGCTCATTTTTTTATACCGCATTGGTCCAGAGCTCTGTTTTTGTCCCTGAAATTATGCAGGGATTCTAAAAAATAACTTCAAAAATTTTAAAAGCCTTTCTAAAATTAATAAAGAAGAGCAAGAGTTTTGGACTCCTACAAACAAAAAGATCTCATTAATTTTATAAATGCCATGACAACATATAATGAACAACCCAATTTATTTTAATAATGAACCATATCCAACTCAAAAGAAAGCCAATATAGAATTCAAAAAAAAGGGCCGATGGGAAAATGTAATCATTGGAGTACAAGAAATTTCCATATTTTTTGAGATTTTTTGAGTTTTATGGGAAGATTCCCAACGTATTTTCCCATACAATAAAAAAGCATTACATTTATATATACTTTACCAACCAACCCAATAAAATGAAGAACCACCAAGTAACCATCATGGATATTGCCAGAGAACTTAATCTGTCAAAATCGACCGTTTCTAGGGTTTTAACAGGACATCCTAATGTAAGCAAGCACACAAAAGATGCTGTACTTGAGCTTGCAAAAAAGCTCGATTATCAGAAAAATATGCTTGCAATTAGTCTTAACAGTAAAAAAACATATAACATAGGCATTATTGTTCCCGAGTTTTCAAGTTCTTATTTTCCCCAGGTCATCATTGGGGCGCAGGAAGCCGCCAGGCAAGCTGGCTACAATACTGTTTTCAGCCAATCTAACGAATCATATCAAACCGAAGTTGCTAATACAAAAGTAATGCTGGCCAACCAGGTTGACGGTATTTTGATCTCCCTAACAAAGGAGACCCAAAATTATGATCACCTAAAAATATTTGAAAGAAAGGGTATTCCTATTGTATTCTTTAACAGAGTCTGTAGCGAAATGTCAGTACCAAAAGTGATAGTAGATGATTATGAAGGTGCTTTTAACGCCGTCGAATACCTTATCAAAAGCGGGAGAAAAAGGATTGCGCACCTGGCAGGTCCTCTCTCATTGCGGGTTAGTGGCCATAGGCTCGATGGCTATAAAGCTGCCTTGAAAAAATACGACATACCTATTGACCAGGAGCTGATCATCTCTTATGACCTTGAAATTTCTAAAGTTAAAATCTATGTAAATCATCTGCTTAATCTTGAAAGTCCCCCGGATGCTATTTTTGCAGTGAATGACCCAACTGCTATTGAGGCTATACAAATTATCAAAAAAAGAGGGTTAAAGATTCCACAAGAAATTGCTGTTGTGGGCTTTAGCAACGACTATGCATCAGCCTTGATTGCTCCGAGTTTAACAACTGTTGCTCAACCTCTTTCAGAAATCGGCCGTACTGCCATAGAGTTATTGATTGAACAGATCAACAGGGATGTTAACGACTGGAAGGCTGTGACGAAAGTCTTAAAGACCGAGTTAATTATACGGGAATCGACATAAACACCTTCTAAATTGCCGTTAGGAAACAAGAACCCGTCATTTTTTTTTATTCAAATTTAAAATCAGGCCATTCTCAATCATATGCCTAAAAAGTAAGTTTTTCTGCGTATTATTGACAGATGAAATTTTAAATAAATAATCTCTTATTTCTGAATTGCATTGCTCTGCAAATTTGACACTTCTTAAATCACTCCAATAATCACGAGTTTTTTTGATATTTAGTTTTTAAATTGAAGCATCTTAGAGGTTTCTTGAATAATACCATCAACATTGTCTATTTCTTTTTTGGTGTAGAAATACAATACTTCGGCGCGATAAAAATTGTCTTTATGGATAAGTAGTTTTTTGCAATAGGTATATTTTTCCAGATAAGGATATATTATTTTCATGTTATAGATATATCCATTATCAGCATTTAATTTCTTCAGATTGGTATCATCAATTTTTATGGGGATTGATACAGACGAATCTGCCTCTGTGACCAAATAAGGCATTAGGTCATTGATTTCTTCAGATTTAGGAAACATTTTTTTTAACAATTCGTTTGGTTTCCTAACTTTTATCAGTGAAAAAGCAATTATGATATCATTTTTATTCTTCTTAATGCTATAAAGTAATAGAGATTGCAGATATATTGGCGAGGGGTCGTAATTTTGTACCGAATCAACTCCAAAGTAACCTTTAGGCTGGCAGAAAGATAGGTGACCTTCCTCTAAGAAATATTTGAATGTTTTGTCCAGGGACCCTTTTTGCGCATTGCTAAACGTTGGACAGAAAAAAAACAGAAAGAAAAGTGGCGTAATTTTTTTTAGCATTGTTCAGGAATAGTTTAAGGAAAAGCTGTTTTTGAATTAAAATTACTATTTTTTGAGACAAGTGCCCGCAATAGCCTTAGTAATTTGTGTGTTCTTTTTAAATGTTTACCGGTTATATTTCTGCAAACTAACCTACAAATATTACATAGGACAGCTGTATTGCAAAAAGATTCATCACAAGAACAACCATAGTGGATAGGTCCTAACAGGAATTATGGATTTAATTCCGTGATGTGGTGCTCAAAGTGTGCCTTAAACCTAAAAAATATACCCAAACAATTCTCGCACTAACCTTTTAATATATCCTATAAATAAAAAAAGAATAAACTACCACTTTTTTATCAGCGGAGCTTATTCTTTTTCTTTAATTGTTAGGAGTAAATCCAACCGACCCTGGCTGCGATTCCTTTCATCCAAACAAGGTCGTACTAGATCTTGGGCACAAATATTTTAACGATATCATAGGTTAAAATTAAAAAACCTAAAAATACAAGCCAGTTTGTAAAAATGTGTTCTAAAAAATTTGTTCTTGTTAGCACTGCATACCTTATCTCTAGGATTACAAATAATAAAATCACCAATAAATGCAGGTAAAAAAACAAAAGTACAAGAACGAAATGCTGGTATATATTTCCAAAAAATAGTACTAAAGCATAAATAATAATATTGAGGGTTCTTATATTTTTTATCATTTAATCCTCATGTTTTCTCTTGTAACGGGTATTTTTATTTTTGAACGAAGGTACAATTGAAAGCAAAACAAGGCCTTTAAGTTTGATTAAAAATCTTTTAATTTTCTCCAGTTAGTGATTTAATTAAGGAAGTATTGCTGTGAAAACAGTATCCCTCAAGCTACTGAGCTATAACAACCTGCCACCATCAGTGAATTAGTTTTCACAAACACCAGCCTGCACAATTCAGTTCTTGACTGACTCCTTGTTTTCTTTGCCGGATTCAAAACTAAATTTTCTTCATCGGGCCTATTTTTTTATTAAAATTGTTTTGATCACTTCACTTCCGTAATACAGGTTTAATATATAATTGCCCGGTGGGCTGTTAAATGGTATATTCTGTCGCTGGGGACCTGTTTGGGTACTTTTAAAATTTTGCTCACTCACCAAAGAACCACTTAAAGAATAAATTTTGACACTTATATCTGTTGGCTCTTTTAGTTCATAACTTAGGTTGAAACTGTTTGCAGTGACCGGATTTGGATAAACAATAGCTTGGGATGCTAGTTGCTTGGCCTGAGTTTGCTCAGGAATTAGCGCCGATAAAGGTGAACCGGGCTTGACAAAAGCAACCGCATCGCCTCTGGTCATGGCCCCACCTGCACTTTTGGTTTTTTGCACATAACCGGCATTCCCTTGATCAAATGGATAAGTACCAATAAATACCCAACTCGACTGGCTCTTTGTAGTTAATGTATCATTGATAAATAAGGTGGCCTCACCTCCGGCGTAGTTTACTGTGAGTTTGGAATTACCATCTGAAGCTGAATTCACAATCCTGTACAGGTATACATCATAGTTATCGGCAACCGGGATATTGGGCGTCCATTTTGCATACGCACCAGCAGAGGAACTCTGGCGTGTATTGGTAGCATTATAACCGGTAAGGACGCTGTCATTCCAGGTCCCGGATTCTAAGTAACCGGGATCCCCATTGTCCACGATAAGGGAAGAGGTCGCAGGCTCGCCAAAACTCTTGTTCAGAAGTTCCACCCTGTCTACCATAATACCTCCCCCCGCAGTTCCATTCTGTGTGGTAAAGCCGGCTGTTATTTTATTAGTAGTTATCTCTATATTGTCTATACTTACGGCTGTCCAGGTATTGGTTACCGGAATAGCTACCGCCTTGGCACTTCCATAGTTTAGTACCCGCATATTGGCAGAACCTGCTCCGGGTGAACGTTTTACAAAGGCAGTCATTTTATAAGAGCCGTTGGGGATGTAAGCTAAATTCTGTTTCACTGTAAGTGCAGCTCCATTGGCCTTAAAGTCCTGTGCCAGATAGCCCTCACCCTCCTGAGCTGTTCCATCATACACCACCCTGGCACCATCAGTTAATTCGTTGTCATAAACACCATCGTTCACGATCCAGTTTTTCACTGGTTCCTCGTTTTGTTTGCCGAATTCGAAACTAAAATTACCCAGCAGGTTGCCCCAGGTAGGTTTATTGTAGTACCTGAAATAATCCACTTTCATTGCCGCTCCCGCAAGAGGTGCTGTACTGAGGTCACTTCCATAACCACCCAGTGCAGTGAGCCAGAGCTCTACAGGTGAAAATCCGGGAGTGGTATAGGAGAACCGTTGCCTCTCTATCCCATCCACATAATACACTACCATACCCGGTGACCACTCAAATCCTACTGTTATCCAATTCGACAGGTTCATGTAGTCCCCGGAGTGATTACGATGTGGTTTAGTACCGACTTCCCTTGGACAATTGCAGGGAGGCAGGTTAAAATGAAAGTTGGTAATGCCAAATTGATATTTAGAATCCAACTCGATACCATCTATTTCCGAAAGCCAATTCTCAGTGGGCACGTTATCATTTTTAGCGCTTTCCGTATAGCCGTCTTCCCCTGAGCTGTAGGCATATTTACCCATTCCATGGGTCCAGAAGGATTGGTGCAGCCCCCTTGTATCATTATAGAATTTTATACGGGTTTCAAAATACCCATATCCGAAAGGTTTTTTGGAAATAATACCGCCACCGGTAAAATCCAGTAGTCCGTCATTATCTACATCTGCATCTTTTTTGAAATTGATTCTCAGGTACCCAGTCCCTTCAGCTGTTTCCACAGATACGTTTTCTTTCATATTATATCCCTTGGTTGGTTTGGAGAAAGCGCGGTAATACCAGTTGGTGATATTAAGCAAATTGTCGTTGAAGTTATCTTCAAATGCCAGGGTATAGCCCGCTGGCGGCTGAGCAAACAACTGTTCTGGCAGACAAAATAAAGTCAGCACTAGTAGGATGTAAAAAGACCAAACAACGGTCAAAGATAAAATTCTTGATTTCATGGGTTTGTGGTTTAAGTTAGTAATGTGATTATATCGTATTGAAAAATTGCTATAAAGTAAAGCTGTCTTTAAAGATTTGAAAAAACGAAAAAAACCAGAAGCATTCCAACAGTCTTTTCAAGCTTTCCATAGCGAGCATATATCATTTATCTTCAGGAAAGAACCTACAATCCCGATAGTTAAATTAGCACGGATTTGTTCATATGAAATGCTAAATTTTGATCATGGTAATCGCACAGAAATTCCATTTCCAGCCCCAACCAGAGCAAAACACAAACCTGCTGCCATCCCACCATCTACGGCTACGTCCTATTTAATACTTCTAGTTTTATTTATTGTTGAAACTTCACTAAAACGTTCTTTTGCGTCTAATTTTTCTAGTGAATATCTTTTTTAAGGATTGTCTGGTTTATAAAAGTCCCCTTCAATTTTTTTTTAAAACATTTTAAAGTCCTCCTAGCTATACCAATACTGCAAAAACTAGTAAAACAAAACAGTCAATAGAACAAAATACACAGCAAATTAAAGTTTAATAGATTAGGTCTGGTTTGGTTGTTAGTCATATAAACGTTTTTTACAATAACAAGCAAAATCCTATTTATTTAGATAATAACAAAACAGAACTAGTATATGTACTTGTATTATCATTCCAACAATGTAAATTTCATACCCAATATTATAGGTCATATTAAATTGCTGAAGTAAAAATGTCCCCTGCTGATCATCTCCCTGGAAATTATTCAAAATAACCATTTGCTCTACGGCATTCATCTTATATGTCGATCCATATTCACCCAACATTAATTCTGCACTTTGGATTGAATTAAATATTGACCAACATAAGATCTCGATGTATCTTATCTTTGTTTCTATTGGTAAGTAAACCAAACTGTGGCCTTACAGGCTTTATTGGAAACTGCTCTTATCCAGTGTGCACTGAAGCCTTTCGCAAACTGATATACGACTGTTTTTCCCGCAGGCACATGAAAAGTTTGGTAATTATGAAAACCGGTTAAATCAAAATCAACTTCCAATGTAATATCAACTTCTTTATCACTTGTCAATTGAACAGATTTTTGATCATAGCCTGTCATCAAATAGGGTAATGATTTTTCATTAGCCATCACATTGGTATTTTTCCAAACTCCTCCCTCACCGACTGCTTTGCCTAATTTCCACAAATCATCTATGGCACCATACCATAAACCGTTGTTCTTATCACCGAAATAATGACCGTCTGTTTTGCTGTCTTTTTTGGTTCCGCTTAACACCAATAAACCTCTCCAGGTACAGAAATCTACAATCTTTTTATTGTGAGTAGTAATCGGCCTGATGGCAAGATATCCTGATTCCCTGCCCGTTTCATAGAAAGTTCCCGTAATATTGTTCATGAACCGCTCTGACTCTACCTCTCTTTTATCGCGGTATATGAAGTTCTCATAAACTGCTGAGCCTTTTGGTAAACGAAAAGTTCCGGTATGGTCTTTTATGATCACTGACGCATCGTCCGTTAGATAATCTCTCTTAAATTCACCCAGCCTAAGCAACTGGCTTGTGCTGTCTATTGTGTTGAGTACCGTGTTCAATTTTTCGTCAACTTCGGTGTACTTATTTCCGTTGGTATTTAGTACCTGCAAGTTTTTGTTGAAATCCGAGGGACGGATGATGTTAGCGTTGATTACACCATTCCCTTCTATGCTTTCAAGGGTCTTAAACAGTGCTGGATCTGCATTTTTAGCTTTACTGGTAAAGTGCATAAACGCTGTTGCTGTGCAATCAAGAGTTGTTTTGAAACGAATCCAGGTTGCTTTAAAATCAGCTGGAAAAACAAAATATTGGTATTGGTTTGCCAGAACTTTAATAACTTTATAATCTTCCCATTTATTGTTTCCTGTTCTGTCAATTTGCAGCGTTATACTCGTAGTCTTATCCGCTTCTAAATGCAGTACCTTTTGATCAAACCCGTTAACTAAAAAGCTTTCTGACTCCTCATTTGCTTTCACTTGGTCATTCTCCCAAGGCCCACCCCATCCTGTTGGAGTACCCCAGTTTTTCAAATCATTCCATTGCCCAAACCATAAATTGGATTGTGAACGACCTGCCAATGGATTCCCAAGTACTGTGGTTTCGTCGGTCGAAATTACCAATTGATTGTTCCAGTAACAAAAATCGGGAATATAACGCAGGTGCGTGTTTATCGCAGTAATGCCTGCACTGTTATCTCTGGAAAAGGTTTTTGGAAAATCGTACATCATCCCATGCATATCCATCAGCATCTTTCCATTACCCACTTCTCTTATACGAGGCCATTCTGTATACCATCCTCCACGGTGATCGTAAGTATGGGCCGCTTTTGGTAACCTGTAAGTGTACCATTGGCCATCATCCAGTAATTTTAATATTACAGAACGCTTATCCCAGCCTATGCTCCACAACGGGCTTTTATCATTTGGTGAACCATAAATACCACCCGGACCAGTTACATCTGTGAATTGTTTACGTTCTATAATTTTCCATTCTTTTCCATTCCAACTTGCTAAAACACCTTTGTCCTCAGCACTTTTTGGCAAATCACCAGCTTGCAGATCTTCTTTTTTTAGCTTAAAGACAGGCTCTTCTCCATTATTGGCAACCACCAATTGTTTTTGAGCGGTATAAGCCCCTTTTCCATGCCAACCAGGTACCGGTTTGTGGAACAACTTCTTTACAGCTAGGCTATGCACATTCACCTCATAGAGCATCCCTTCCATATCATAAAAATAAACCATGTTAGCGGGATCTGTCAAATGACGGGCATTTGCTGTCATTCTCCCCGGCATTATTGAAAATGGAATTACTCTTACCTTTCCTTTGTTATCTATAAAATAATTACTGGTTATTAATTGGTTTGATTCCTTATGGATCATTCGATTTGCCGGAGTTCCTCCAATGCTCTGGGGATAAATAGTAACCTGCAAATCTTTAGTAATACTGTAAAGTTTATCTGAACTACCATTTGGCATATGAGGCGAATAGGTGACCATCCATAATTGTCCCGCCCAGGGAATGATTGCACCAATACCATTTTCGCCTCCATCCCCACCGATGTTCTTACGGGATCCGGGCAGTGTCCAGCTTTCATTAAAAGTGGCAAGATGCGGATATACTCCACTCACTTTCAAATGTTTTATTTGCGCCATTACAAATGGGTTAATAAAAAACAGCAAACAAAAAAGTGCAATACTTTGCAAAATTGATCTTATTTTCATTTGTATATATTTGGTTTACTTTCTAACGGTTGCTACTGCGCTGGAATGTATGCCCCTAAGACTCATTTAAATGAATTTCATCTATTCTATTTGCTTCTATAGCAATTAAAAATGCTTTGAAATTTGAATAACAATTGGAACATAATTTACCTTGGTTCAGATTAATCAACAAGTTTTTACTATTGGTTAATTTAGATTTAAAATAAATGTTTAATATTTCTAAACATTTATTACGAATTTCCTTTTGAACTCTCCCATGTCACTTCTTCTATCTCAAACCTTTGCATCATCGATTTCGATAAATACAAAACATTATAACAAAACAATCAATAGAACAAAATACACGGCAAATTAAAGTTTAAAACAATTTGACTAGTTTGGTTTGGTTTGGTTGGTAAATATATAAATCTTTTTTACAATAACAAGCAAAATCTTTTTTTTCGATAGCGAAAAACCAATTATACTATACAATATACCAGCGCCTTACAAAACATTTATCCGAAAGACAAACAAAGACACCAAGACTTACTGCGAGCAAACCAAGGATTCAATAAAAGAAAGGGCCGGTCTTTCATTGATCCGGGAATAAGGATTTTTTTAAAATTAGATTCAAAGAAAAATAGTCCTGTAATCCTGGAACCGTCCCTTTTTTTATAAAAACTTTTCCATATATTTTTTTCGATAGCAGGTGCTGCAAACCCTCAAAGGCAAAACCCCCTAAAATTATTATTTTAGGGGGTTTTATCTTCTTTATAAGTCAAACTGTAAAATGAAAATCAATGATTCAACGTGCCGATAAAATCAATCATATCAAGCTTTATAAGTTCCCAGTGCCTTCCTCTGAGACAGAGCGGTTCGAAGTCACCATCGGCATTGCTGAAATCCGTAAATTGCTTCTTTAAAAGTTTCTTGTCATGGATATAGGGATGCCTTTTCTGGTGTAGTTCGAACATCTCCTTTATGGTAAAATCGTCTTTTAGTTGGTCAATATCCCAGAAATCCTTTTTTCTACCCCCTCTTTGCACCACATCAAGTTTCATGGCCGTGATCTCTCCCTTGCTCGCCAGTCTGATGCCGTTGAAGCCCTGAACCTCTTCTATAAAAGGGTCGGTGTAATAAAGGTCGAGTTTTACACTCTCCTCTGCGCTTCTTCCCACATAATAGGACTTGCCCATCCCTATTGGGGATATATCGAGTGAGTCTACATAAAAATAATGTGCCTTTAAGTAGTCATCCATGGCCTTAAAATCAAGGCTCCCATAATCCGCATCACTAAAAAGGTCAATATCCACAGACATCCTGTGCCCGTAATACAGGCTGAGCGCCGTACCACCAACCAGACGAAAAGCCCTGAACTCTTCAGCCTGCATCAAATCTTCCAATATGCTTTTCAAAAGCGGGGTAACGGTATTGAAATGTAAGGGCATAACTTTATTTGTTTAAAATGGTATTAACTGTATCATGGCCATAAAATTGTGCAATCTCTTTTTTTTCTTCCTCGTTGCCGCGTTCAAAAATTCTTTGGATAACCGCTTTTTTTTGTTTTTGCCAGTCTATCTTCTCCATATCCGTATCCCAAAACAGTACTTTTCTAAGCTTTGTAAAGTCAGGCTTTGCATGGCTTTTGTTCTCTTGCTGGTATTCTTTCTTCTTCTCCTGCTCTATATCATAATACACCTGCAAGACCATAAAATACCCCTCCTCTATCCCAAGTAACTTCTCAATCTTCATCGCCAGGGGGGTATTCATCCTGCGCTTGCCCTTGGTGATTGCCGTGAGTGTCTGTGGAAATTCTCCCATGGAAATCGCAAACTGGCCCTTGGCCAGATCCCGTTTCTCGAGTTCACGCTCCAGTACAAAGCCCGGATGAATTCCTTTTATGGTATCAAGTATTGTTTTCATAAAGCAAAAATAAACATTTTTGTTTACACAACAATGTTAATTAAAATAAGTAAGAAACTTATCTTTTTTTTGATAATTCATTTTCACCCGAAAGAACTAAAAGAACAGTCACAATAATGAGCACCACGCCCATCGTGCCCCTAAAGACTCTTCTTGTCCACTTTGAAATCGTTAGCTTTTATAGCGCGATAAATAAGAATACTGATTGTTTGATTCCGCAATCTGATTGTTCAGTATTGAATCGAAAAAAAAGTCAAATCAATAGTATGGAATTTCATCCTTAAATTGGATGTTTTGCTCTTGCTCTCTGGTAATAGGATCTCTTGGCCTTGTTTCTGAAAAAAAAGGCTTTTAAAATCTCCCAGTCACTTCTTCAATTCTAATGACTTTTTCACCTTTACAGTAAGGAAGTTTACAGATTGAACTGTAATAACAATTTCCATTAAATTTATAATCAATTTCTCCCGCAACCAAAATTCCTATTATTTTATTGGTCTGCAGGTTAAAAACAGGTGATCCCGAATTTCCCTGAAAGCTGTCTAATGAAGTATAATAATATAAGGGATGGCTATTCTCTTCAATACCTGCATTTAAGGCCACTTTTGTCGGCAGACCACTTGGATGTCCAATCATATAGATCTCACTAGTTTCAGCTTTAATTCTCGAAGAGTTTTCCCATTCTAAAACTGGCCTGTCAAAATCCCGGTCTACTTTAAATTCTATGACATCCAGCTCATCGTCCCACTTTAGAACTTCTTGTGGAAAGTAAATATCATTTTTGTCAAAATAATAATCCGGAACACTAGTACTGGAAACCAGAAGCTTATATCCAAAGACAATAACATAATCCGTAATGGGCCTTTCCAAAACGTGAGCGGCTGTCAGCATAGTGTTTTTACTAAAAATAAAACAGGTTCCCACCCCTGCCGAGGGCTGTCTGTAAAATGCTTCATTGGGGCACAATCCATATAAATCTCCCAGTGTATGGGAAACATCAAGTACATAGACTTCTTTCGCCAGTTGGTGAAGATTCTCTTTTTCCACTATCATGGCAACGGATCGGCTCTTATTGAGAAGCTCTAACTGCCAATTTGTATTTACGTCCAACTCTAGGAGCTCTATTCGGCTGTCAAACTGGGATGGGCCGTAGAGTCTTTTCACTGAAATTTCAGCTTCAATTTTCGATTCGACGGCAGAACTGTCTAGTACCTTCTCAGTGATAACGACTGTTGCGTTATTAGCTTCTTTTGAACCGGCATCAACTAAACCTTTTTGTTGATCCTCAAGCAACAGTTTTTTAGCGGCTAAATCAAAATCCTGCTTCAAGAGAGCATCACCGGTCTGCATAATCTGTATATAAGATTCATCAAGGCCTTTTTTTGTAGCATCACTGTTAAAAAGTGCTTTGTCAGTCTGCAGTTTACTTCTTTCAGTCGATACCTTGGCAGGGTCCTTGTCCTGCGCCCACATTGAAAAGCAGATAAAAAACAGTATAAAAACAGCTCTCATCTTAATTTTTGTATTTTCCCGATAAGGTCAGCAGGGGAATATCAATGGTAACTCCCACATTTACTCGATAAGAATCCACTGATTCAACACTGCCGTCTCCAACAGGTATATCGCGTAATTTAGGACCATACTGCATTCCCAGATTTAGCGCTATTGGAGAATTTCTAAATCCATAGATCAGATAAACTCCGGGCGAGAAGATATCCTTAAAATCAAATTCAGGCAGGGTTTGGGTATCATTATTACTATCCAAACGAAGGCGTACCGGAGCAGCAATATCAATAATAGGCAGAAAAATACCCAGGCTCCCCCCTTTTTTAAATGCCCCCCAAGGCTGGAAATAAAGCCCCACAGGCGCCGTAAAACCAATTGTTTCGGCCCTTGGCTGCTGATCTGAAAATTCAAAACCTCCTATAATTCCGGGAAAGGAATTAATAGCATAATAACTTGTTGCTCTTTCTTTTAAAGAAGAACTCCCTACAGGAAGTGCAAAAGCATCAATGGCTTTCTCTACATCTTCCGGAGTAGCGGCAAGTGAAATGTCATTTAAAAAATTAATAATTTTCAAGGCCTGTCCATCCTTTAAAATGTCATTACTGTTAATAAAGTCAGGAGCAAAAGCTATAAACAGATCTTTTAGTTCCGTACTTGAACCCGTGTTGTCCGGTTCATGCAAAACAACCTGCGAGAACAAGGCACCTGCATAACTGTCAATTACTTTCACAAACTGATCCCGTACGGCCCTGGACTGGTTCTTTTCCTGCAGATAAGCAGTGATCTGCTTTTTTATTTTTTTTAAATCTACACCAAAATAATCCAGCAGCTCATCTTTGTTTTCCTTTAAAGCCAGCTTTATATTTTCACCTAGAGCATCCCTTTTAGCATCATAAGTTTTATCAGCTATTGCATTAATAAGTGTATCAAGTGACATTGAAATATTTTTTAACTTTCCGTTATCTGACTTTTTAAGACTTAGTATTTTCAATGGGCTTTTTAGCGCTTTGAGCTGTTCTGGAGTAACTGTTGGATTAAATACTTTTCCAAGCAGTACTAAATCATTTTGCTGTTCTACCAGATACTTGATATCAAGAAGATCACTGCTGAGTTTAGTGTTTTTCCGATTTAAAAGAAGCGGGATTTCCACAGCTTTAATAATAGCATTGGAATACTTCTTCTGATGCAGATCAAAAACAAGGTCATTACCTGTGGAAGCCACTGTAAAATAAGGATTAAGCTTCGCTTTAAAATCGAAATCAGCTGCACCCTCAGGCAGCACTATAAACTTATAGTCCTTTTTCAGTAGTACATCTGCCGTGACAATAACCTGCTGTGTAAATTCAATAATCTCATCCACAAAATCATGAATCTCTTCATACTTTATTTCTTCATTATTTTTATTCTTTTTCTTAATGGACTGCGCCGTTGTATGGATCTTTTCGGCATACTGTGCAACGCTGGTAATATTATCGCGTATGAAGTTAAAATCTTTCGTACCGTTTTCAATATCCGAAACCGGCATGAGATCCATAAGCCCTCTAACATTAAGTACTATATTATTGCTGAAATTAATCTTAAAATACTTCTGATTCTGTTGGTGCAGAAAACCAAAATACATAAAATAAAACTTGGCATCTGAGCCATAATTGGAAAGGAAGTCAATACTGGCAAATCTTTGCTCTCCATTCTCCACTACAGTTAAACTATAAGCCAGCATAGAAGCCAATCGGATTCCCTGGGCAATATCGTATTTTTCCGGGTTTTTAGTGGCATCATCCCGCCACCCTGCAAGTCCCCTGCTTTTCTCTAGCAGTTCAAAATAGTCAACGGGAGTTTTAACCTTTGAGAGCTGGGATAAGACCTCAAGCCCGTCAAATGCAAATTCCAGATCCGGATGGCCTGCTGTATACTTCTTAATTTTTGGAAGATCACGAAGCCCCTGTGCATTGATCAGTATATTGTTCAAATCTTCCTCAATAAGCTGTTTGAGTTCATTGGTAAAACTCATTAATTGATTGGCATCAAAGCGTTTTAAATAATTGGTTGTTTTGGGCAGTACTACCACTAACTCCTGACTGTAATTCTCCGGTTTGGGATCATTGAGGTACTTTTTTATTTTATCAATGGCATATACGGTCAATTCTTGCTTGATACGCTTTGCCAAAAAACGGCTCAATCCGTCTATCAGTGTTTCAAAAGCCAGATCACCTCCAATAAAAGGGAGCGATTTTTGAATCGAAGAATTATAATTGTTTTGGGCAAAATTATCAAGCATGTTCAATTCCACATTTTCATATTTTGTTTCAAACAATTCAATAACTGCCACTAAATAAGGATTGTCATTGGTTACCAATGTATCATTATCAACAGTATCATACAATACTTGTATCTTTCCGAGTTGGTCAATATCGCTGTAATATTTACTGGTATAATAGCTGCTTTTGCAGGTTAATAACTTATTATATATCGTTTTTAACTCCCCCTCTAAAGTCGTTAGATTGTACTCTTTATTGGCTGTAATGGAAGTTTTAAGCACTGCGTTATAGGACTGCAGGCTTTCGGTGTACTCTTTTTTGTCTGATTCCAGCTTATTACTAAAATCGGTAGCTATGAGACCATTTTTTTGATCATCCCTTAAATAGGATTTAAAGATCCCGATTACTTTTTCCCTGTCTGTATTTATCTCTTCAAGTTTAATATCAGGGTTCACACTGCTGTAATCTTTCTTTAGAAGATCCAGCAAAATTGCCGCATCTCCCATTACAGGGGAAGACTTTTGCGCCTGTAATGCATAACAATAAAACATAATTATAAGAGATAGTATTTTTTTTATCATATGTAGTTGATTTAGGGTTAGCATCTTGCACGTAATTAAACAGTTAAAATCTTACCAAAATTACATTTTTAAATCAATCTCATGCGCGTATAAATACTCTTTTTAAAAAATGTTATGAAATTAAATTTTCACTCGAAACGGCATAAAAGACAGCTAAGATAGTGTGCAGCGTATCCTCCGTGCGCATAATTGCTCCGCTGCCCTTCGCAACCCTTCGGGACTTATAGCACTGCGGATCCTCTAATGCACACTGAATTCTTGCTTTCTTTTTTCCCGTTTTTTCTTTTGAAAATAATTTTTGAGGGGCATGGGAATAGAAATTTAAAATAACAATAACCCTAAAATTTAGAAATCATGGAAATCACAGGACGCCTTACAAAAGATGCCACCGTGCACAAAATTACAGATGACAAACAAGTCGTTAATTTCTCTATCGCCATAAATGACAGCTACAAACCCAAAGGAAGCAGTGAGTATAAAGAAGTTGTGACCTATATCGACTGCTCCTATTGGCTGAACCCCAAATCCGCTAATTGGCTTCGAAAAGGTGCGCTTGTTCAGCTTTTCGGGCGTATAGGGCTCAGTGTCTACTTATCCTCTGACGGGAAAGCATTGGGCAGTCTGACCTTTCACACGAGCAATCTCAAAATTTTGGTCTTTGCCAAAAAAGAACAAAACCACCCTGGGGCTTCACATCCGAAAATAGCACAAAACACCAAGGACGAGCCCGACGACCTTCCGTTTTAATCCCTTGAATCGAATTTAAAATTTATAAACGCCAAAAAAAAAGTAGTATGAAAGCCTTAGAAAAATCAGCTTACCGTGAGTATGAAGTAAGCAACGCCTTTAACGAAATAATCCTGAGCCATTTGGACGGCTACAACGGACGCAAGAAAGAGCAATTAAAATCCTTTTTGGAAGACCTGCAAAATGGGGGCTGTGTAAGCGGGATGATAAGTGATTTTATTTATCACTCCGATTGTAAAGCTTTTTACATCGAACATATCGATGATTTGCAGGATATCCGAAAAGAGCTCGAAGATGCCTTTGGAACCCCTATTGAGAACCGATATGATAGCCCGCATTACACTTTTATGTGCTGGCTCTGCTTTGAAGAGTACTGTTATGACATCTACACCAACAGTTTTGAGTGAACACCTTTTAAATCTTTAAACCTTCCCTTATGAAAGCTTCTGAGCAATTTAAAACCATCATCGAGAATTATCTCAGCCAAAAAGCAGTGACCGATCCTGCCTTTGCGCAATGCCTTGCCAAAGACAGCAAGAATATCCAAAACTGTATGGATTACATCGGTGGTGAGGTAAAAAAAACGGGCTTATGCGCCTTTGCAGAGCAGGAAATCTTTGACATGGCAGTCAAATATTATACCGATGACACCATCTCTGCCCCTGCGCAGATACACTTTAAAGCGGTCGTAAATCAGCCTGTAAAGGCTGATTTATTTACCCCTGTAGCTGAGCCCTCTAACGCCCAAACCCCTGTGGCAGTACCCACCCCGAAAGCCGTACCCTCCACCTTAACACTCTTTGACTTATGAAACCACAAACAACCACCGAAAAACACATCACAACCCTCAGCGGGTCTATTGCCCCAATCCCTACTGAAATGCATTCTTGGGCAGAAAAAAACATTTTTCTCAAATGGGGCGTACTCTCAAGGGGAAAATTTCACTGTCTGGACTGCGGGCACTCTTGGAAACCACAGTGTGTCAAAGGGTCTGCAAAATTTACAAAATGTACCGCCTGCAGGGGGAAACTCAAAATGCAGGGACACAATCAGGTGCATTTCAGGGAAATCGAGTACAGTGCCATGGTAACTACAATGGGGGATTTTCAGGTCGTGCGCATCCTATGCTCGCACAAACACATGAAAAAAAACTGCCTCCCTACCTACTCACATACCGAGGTCATGCAACACTTCATTGACCCAAAAGGCGAAGTACGCACGATGTCCCTTAGTACCAATCCCTTTTCCTATGCCTATGATGCGTGGCAGTATTACACCTGCCTTGAAATCCGCCCGAAAGATTTTCAAAATTCGCCAAAATTCCGCATCAAGCCCTACAGGGTTTATCCAAAGAGTAAAGTACTGCCTGTTGTAAAAAGAAATGGGTTTAAAGCCCGTTTTTACACTATCGCACCGCAGGTATTCCTTAGCGCACTGCTAAAGGATTCCTGCGCTGAAACCCTGCTGAAATCCGCGCAGGCTTCATGGCTCTGCTATTACCTCGAATCCCCGCATCAAAAGATTCGCCATAACTGGCAGGCTGTAAAGGTATGTCTCAAACAGAACTACAGCCCCGCCGACATTGGTATCTGGGAAGACTATCTTGAACTCTTACGATGGTTTAAAAAAGACATCAGCTCGCCACTGCAACTCTGTCCTGTGGATCTAAATGCCGAACATGACAGACTCGTTCAGAGAAAACGGGACTTGCAGAGAAAAAAGCACCTCAAAGAAATCAGGGCGCAAATCCATGAGGCTCAGCTTTTGTACGCCCAGCAAAAAAAACCGTTTTTCGGGCTTTGCTTCAAAGAGGACGCTATCACTATTTCAGTACTTGAAAAGGTGTCTGATTTTATGGAGCAAGGCGACAGTTTAAAACATTGTGTATTTACCAATGAATATTTCAAAAAGACAGATTCCCTGCTCTTCTGCGCCTCTGTAGAGAACAAAGCTGTCGAGACCATAGAAGTTTCTCTCTCCAAAATGCAAATCATCCAAAGCCGTGGCATGAAAAACAAGAGCTCAAAACATCATAAAGTCATTGTGGGTCTGATGAGAAAAAACCTGTATCAAATTCGCTCCCGAATAAAAAAGCAAGAAGCACAAAAATGCTAAAAGCGGAAAAACCGAAGAAATTTCGGTTTTTCCGCTTGGCATCGCCCTGAGACTATAGTACATCAGAAATTATTTTCCCTTAATACCTTAATGCTTTTGCTCTCTGCTCTAAAGCCTTTTCAAGATTCTTCTCAATAGTCCCTCTGACGAAAATCTCAAAAAGAAAGGCTCTTAATCTCCATCTAAATTTGAAATGGTACTCACAGGCAACCCTGCGATGGTCATCGGGCAGGTCCTCAGAAAAACAAAAGACATATTCTATAGACTGTAATCCACTGAGATGGCAGACAAAATTATATACCTCTGACGAAAAACACAATTCAGGCAAAAATGTTTTAAGCCTTACCAGAGCAGTAGCTCCGTTATCAAAGTAGATCGTGTGCTGCTGACCGGGTCTAAAATCATGCTGGGCTAAAATTAGATACTTAAAATTGGGAACAAACCACAATTCATTGAATATCTGCAGAAAATCAAACTTAAAAAAAGTAGTAAACACCATCGGTAATGGCGCTTTAACTACTATTGTTGCTTTAATGGTGCGTGTTTGCAAAATCTTGATTTTTTGTTTCTCCCTACTCTGACCGGATTTAAATAAAAAGCAGTTATTTAAAAGTTTTTGAAATCTTCTCATAGAGGATAAGATTTTAAAAACCGGCCAATAGAGTGATTGGGCTTCCTTATGTTATTTATCTTGCCTGCTTTACAGGGAATCTGCGTAAGGCAATCATACCTTATAGACAGAACGGTCTTTACTGAATTAATTTATTGCTAAAAAATACAAGTAATGACAAATGACCGATAAAATAGAATCAATCATTTGTCAAATACTAAAAACAAAAAACAAACTATCTAATTAACAAATAAATGCACTTACCAAGGTGCATTTTGCCTTATATACAGGTTGTGATTCCATTCACTCTCTGCAATTGGATAACACGAGAATGTACAAGAAAATAATTCTCTGCTTCTGCTTGTAAAACAGCTCCAGGATTATTAGAAAGTTTACTATCGGTTAACCATGTCTTTTCTATAATTCTTATTTTTTCCATAATTATATTTTTTTTATTCTTTTCATTGATGGCGTACCCCTGTTTACTTTGGCTCTTCTTCAAAGTGCTCCGTCGCTGCCATCTATTCTGCTTTTTTAAGGATTAATGGCAGGACAGTAGCAATCGTACCGCTTTTCTCTGCAAAATAGATTTAGTCCTAATGTAATTTGATGGTAGGGGCTGCTGTCAAACTTTACATTTCCAATAATTTGAGAATAAGTATAAGCAAACATAAAATTCTTAGCATTAATCCCTAAAATAGGGGTTATATACTGCAGGTTTTGAGAAGCAGTAAGATCATTGTTTTTGGTATTGTCTACGCTTTTTCGGTAGGATATTGCGGCCCATATACTGCCAATGTTTATGTTTTTAAAAACCTTTAGATTCAAATCAATCTTTCTTTCCTTTGTTTTATCATAGAGTTGAAAAAGTACCGAAGGCTCCCATAATAACTTTTCCGGGTTTCCAAAAATGTGCCCCACACTCAAAAGATATTTCCTGAGATTATCACTCTCTACTTCGCTATACAACTCACGCCTTGTTTCCAGGGCACTCTGGACTGTAAAATGGGCATAAGAATCAAGATAATTGTACGAGAGTCCAAAATCCAAATTAAAATAAGAATCTTTTGTAATATCCCCGGAAATAACCGGATCAAAAGTTTGAAAGGTACTTTGATCGAGCTGATTTTCAATGATTCCGGCATTGACACCAAATGAAAGTTGGTTTAAATCTATTTCATCCCTGGAAAAAAGAATATGATAGGCATAAGTAAGTTTTACCCCTTTTTGGGAATGGTACCCGTTTTTATCATTAAAAAGTATAATACCGGCCCCTGAACGATCACTGATCCTGCCATTAAAACTCAAAGTTTGAAGTGAAGGAGCATCTTCCTCACCAAGCCATTGCCTGCGGGCTGTTAATCTTAATTTTGCGCAATTTGCTGCTCCTGCCATCGAAGGATGTATCAAATAATAATTATCAGACAAATAATCCGAATAAACGGGAATTCCTTCCTGAGAATAGGCAAAGGAAAAAACAAATAATAAAAACAAAAACAGTATTTTTTTATAGTACATAAAAAGTAGGTTTTTTTTAAGTTATTTTGGCCTATAAGATATTTAAGCAAAATAGAAGCAGTCTGCATTTGCTGGTAAAACCCGGGCACCTTCCATTAAAACTAAAATATATAGCAGCATTCTAAAACCTTTATTTTCTTGAAATTTGGGGTATTATCTCTTTAAAGAAAAATGGGCTTTGAATTTATTTGTAACTCCTTCATCTATGTATTCCCCTGAGAACCAATAATCACTCGAGGGTAAATCAGTTCCATTGTATAGCCCGTTCCACCCCTGATCTTTGGACGTAAGTTGTTTCAATAATTTTCCGTAGCGGTCAAATATATTCACATTAAAAAGCGACTGATCTTCCAAACCATAGATATTCCAGGTGTCATTAAAACCATCACCATTAGGGGTAAAAAAAGTAGGGTACCAAATCACAAAAAATCTCTTGCTGATATTCACGCAGCCATTAGGGTCCCTCACTGTAATAGTATGGGCACCTGGCTTTACATTATAAAATTCGTTGGAACCTAGAAAATCATCATTATCCAATTGATATTGATACCTACCACTGCCCCCCTTTGTTGTAATTAAGACCCTTGAGTTATAATCCGAAAAACCCGGGATTTGTTTAATTGACAATTCCAGGTCTGCCCCGGAGCTTGAAAACGATTCTACTTTAGCCCCGGCTGGAGAAGATATACATCCGGTTTTTCTATTTGTTGCAATAACACTATACGCTCCTTCTTTATCAGCATCAAATGTATCGGATACCGCATTATCTATTTTTATTGAATTGTAGTACCACTCAAATTCATAGTCAGCGCTGCTTAAGTTACTCTCCAAAGGGTACGTTTTAATGACTTCCCCCGTGGATGGATTCCTGCATATAGTCCCATCATTTAAAACCACTTCTGCCAGGGGATCCACTACTACTTTGAGAACAAGCATTTCACCTCCACAACCTTGATTCTCTGTAGTAACAGTATATAGAACACTACCCTGATCTATAGTGGAAGCCTCCAGGATCTGATCAATAAAACCTCCACTGCCCTCTGACGCGCCTCTGACATTACTCGAAACTGCCCTCCAGGTAAAAACCGTTCCCTTTAAATAGGATGATAAATTAATTTTAACAGATTCTTTACTGCAAATTCTCATCTCAGAAGTTTCAACTGCCTGCTCTAAGGGATTTACTTTTATCTCTACAATAATAGGTTCTCCCATACATCCCTTTAGGATCGGAACAATACTATATTTTGCAATTCCTACTGTCGTAGAGGTGGCTTTTAGCAGCTCATTAATACGATTTCCAGAGCCTGCAATGGCTCCACTGACACCCGTTTGTGTAACAGTCCACTGGTAATTTACATCGGGACTTGTACTTTTAAAAGATATATCTGCAAATTCACCCGAACAAATTGAGGTAGCACCTGATAGTGCAACTTCAATTTTAGCCTTAGAAGTGACATTAATCTTTACAATTTCTAAATCGCTTTTACACCCTAAGGCATTAACTTGTTCAACGCTGTAGCTGGTATCATTAAGTAAAGGTGGTGATACAAATGTTGAGCCGCTATGAATTAAACCCCCGTTTTTATCATACCAATTCACAGTGGAATTGGCTTGTCCTAAAGCTGTAAGAGAAGCTGAAGTACCTGCGCAGATTGTTTGCTCCCCCGTGATAGTTGGCGCAGCTATTTTACCCGAAAAATTGATAGCATCCAGAAAATTACCTACTGTCGGGTCACCACTA
Organism: Flavobacterium sp. JAS; assembly: GCF_020991455.1. Classification (GTDB taxonomy): domain Bacteria; phylum Bacteroidota; class Bacteroidia; order Flavobacteriales; family Flavobacteriaceae; genus Flavobacterium. The sequence goes on along the minus strand of NZ_JAJMOX010000016.1, from coordinate 19,985 downwards.
GCTGTTGAAACAGCCTCAAAAATAAATCGTGTACTCTTTTGCCCCTTTGGGGCTGTGTAACTTCCACTATACAATTTCCATTGTAAATTCCCCGTAGAAACTGTATTGATTATGGTATAAGGACCTGCTGGGGGACCTGCCCTTACAACCATTTTATCGGTTCCCACCCTGCCTCTGTGTGCAAAGGAATAATTAAAAACAGTATTTCTTGAAGAATCAAAATCCTGATATAAGCCCGAGGCAGAAAATGCGTTTAGCTCAATATATTGTTCCCCTGAATAGGCGAAACCTCCCAGAGATCCATTTTTCCAGAATTCGATAATACCGTCAGGGGCCGTTGTTCTCCATCCGGGGACCTCCCTCTGATTGAGGAACGCAGCACTTTGAGACACTACAGGTAACTCAAAATCGTTATTTATTGTTTGTACTGTACATTGGGCATTTATGGTGTAAGCAGACGTAAAGAAAATAATTATAGCTATTCTGGAAATGACCAGGCAAGAAAGATATCTTCTATGGTGTAAATTCATAATTAGTTAAGTTTATCGATTTGGGGATTATTCTTAAATATTTATAAGGTGTAGAATTTGAATTGTGGGCCTATTCAGTTCCATTTGCACTATAAATAGCAGGTAAAAATTAAGCAGTGCTCAAAAGGTTAATACCCTTCTAAACCCACCCGTTTTTTATCAGATTTTTTTAGTTCATATTTTTTATTTTAATTATTTTGAATCAGGATATTTTAGATGTACTTGTAATCCATTAATCAGTTAACCTCAATTGTTTTATTAAAAGAACTTTACAGAAAAAACAATACTGCTTGCTTTTTTCTAAAGTTTGGAAAATAAATCATCTTTAAAATTCAAGAGCCAAAAATAGAGCAAAGAGTCTTCCAGGCAGAAAAATCACCTTCCCTGACTTTTTTGATTCTCCTATCTATAAAACCTGGAACGATAACCGTCACTAGAATTTTTTGTTAAGACTAAATATTTATTAGTAAGCTCTTCAATAACATAAGTTCCGCCATCATAAGTAAGCAGGTCGTGTACTTGCTGATCAAAAATGCTGGTCCCTCTGCTAAGTTCATATTTGCTAACTCTAATTTCTGTATCATTTTTGTAGGTAATAACATTTCCATCATTGGTAAAAACAATACTCCTTCGAAATCCCATCAATTTTGGAGTAGACAAATAACTCCTATTATCAATATGTATGGACTCTCTCCATATCCATTTACCAATAAGTAGATTTTGATTTTGGGGTTTGGAAAACACAAATGATTCAAAAGAAAAAATTGCCATAATTACAATAAAGCCCATTATACACTGTCCCATTACTTTTACATTTGTACTAAGATTGCTTTTTCTTATAGCTCTTTTTACAAATCTTTTAATTCTTATGCCCCCATTAAAAGTTTTCAATTTTACATTGTTATCACCACACGGAAAGATTTCTAAATTAGTCTTAATTGGTATTCTCATTTGGTTTAATTATTTTCTCTTTTACCCGGCAAGGAGTTAATTATGAAATTTGTACAACTGGTTTTTAGCTGCCTGCTGAATAAGTAATTTGACATAAAATCATTAAAAGAAGCTGCCGCAAAACTATCTTAAATCGTAATTTGAACATTAAAAAAGAAGTAAACAAAAAGTAGACGAAGAGATAATTTAGGTAGACATTTAGTAAACAAATTATTTTTAATTGAGCCAGGAACTTAAAATCGCAGCCATGCTTATTGTAAATATTGCAATGGGGAAACAACAATTATAAATGCAGTATAAAAAGGGGTTCCGGGCTTAAGGTTTGCATCCTGCAGGTCCATAATAATTAAGATAAAGTAATGCTTTTAAATGGAAAGAATAAAATCACTGAGGTTTTGCTCAGTGGTGAGCTGTAGTTTTTTACGTAAACGGTAACGTGCCGTTTTTACACTATCAGGAGAAATATTCAGGATAGAGGACATTTCTTTGATTGACATATTAAGTTTTATAAGAGCGCAAATTTTTAAGTCATTAGAATTAATTTCTGAATAGTTTTCTTTTATTCGCATGTAAAAATTTTTATTAATGCTCTCGTAGCAAAGATCAAAATCACTACATCTCTTATTTTGTTCAAAATGTTGATTCAACATTTTTAATAATTGCTGGTTGGACAAAGGGTCCTTTTCTTCAATTTTTGCTTTAATTTCGTTTAACAATTCATTTTTTTTGAGTACTTGTAGCATAATAATCCGTAGCTGGTTTTCTTTCTGCTCAATATCATTTTCAAATTTCGCCCTTTCTGTTTTTTTCTGTTTCTCTAAGGCTTCAAAGTCCTCTTCTTTTATAATCAGCATTTCTTTACCACGCTTGTTACTATTGTTTAACAAATAAGAAACCACTATTAAAATGATAAAAATCAGTACAAGGCTAATTTGTAACTTGTAATAAATCATAAATATTAATTTAAATAAGATTCAGGTAAGGTATATTATGCAAACAAAAACTGGGGAAGATTAAAGCTGCATCCTTGTAATTGGTTTATTGCTGTAAATTAATTCCGCTTTTAAAGATTAAAAAAAACTTTAAAAGCAGAATTATTCCCTCAGTCCCCTTTAAAGCTTTCCATAACAGGAAATCATTTGTCACATAAACAGGCCCTGCCATACTCATAATTAATTGGGTCCGGTCTTATTTAATCTGAGATATTAAACTTTGATCCAACTCATATTGTTGATTTTTAACGGTGTTGAACCTCACGGTTTGGCCGCTGTAGCTAACCCTGCATTCCCCACCATTTTTAGAAAAAATAGTGCCTTTTACCAGCTTGTTATTTTCCCAGGAAAGATCAACAATAAAACCACCACGGCCCACCAGGCCTTTAATACTTCCCGCTTTCCATTGTGTGGGTAATGCTGGTAGTAGAACGATTTCCCCGTTTTGACTCTGCATTAGCATCTCCGCAATTCCGGCCGTATTTCCCAAATTTCCATCAATTTGAAAAGGCGGATGATTATTAAATAAATTGGGGAGTGTACTTTCATTAAAAGTTTCCATCAGCATTTTATAGGCATGGTCCCCATCAAGTAACCTCGCCCAAAAGCAAACTTTCCAGGCTTTGCTCCAGCCTGTTCCCCCATCTCCCCTAACCGTTAAGCTCTTCTTAGCAGCCTCTGATAATTCAGGTGTAGTAGCTGGCGAAATCTGATTGCTTGGGAATAATCCATATAAATGCGATACATGCCTGTGTTGTGGTTCAGTTTCCTCATATTCCTGCATCCACTCTAATAGTTGACCTTTTGACCCCACTCGCATTGGAGCCAGCGCTGAGCGTTTCTGCGTGATATTTTCAGCAAACTCCTTGTCTACATCCAGCACCTGGGCAGCCTTGGCACTGATAGTAAATATGTCATAGACAATTTGAGTACTCATGGTAGTGCCCATATCTACTGAATAGCTTTTACCATCAGGCCCCTTAAACCTATTTTCGGGTGATGTTGAAGGCCCTGACACGAGCCAGCCGCTCTTTGGGTCCTTAATTAGAAAACTGTCATAAAATAGCGCTGCGTCTTTGATAATAGGATAATATTTTTTCAAAAATTCTTTATCATTGGTGTACAAATAATGCTCCCATAAATGCGTGCATAGCCAGGCTGCACCATCTTGAAACAACAAACTCGGACTTGCTCTAAGCTCATTGACTCCCCAAGGGGTACTTCGGGTAGACATTTCCCAGCCAGGCATACCATAACGTTCCCTGGCAGACTTTTTCCCTGCCGGGTACATACGCTCTATCTGACTGAACATCGGCTGGGTTAGCTCAGATAAATTAGTGACTTCTGCCGGCCAGTAATTCATTTCAAAATTAATATTAACAGTGAAATCAGAAAACCAGGCAGGCTTAAAGTCTTTGTTCCAGATACCCTGCAAATTCGCAGGCAGGCCACCTGGACGGGAACTGGAAATCAATAGATACCTTCCATACTGAAAAAACAAAGCGCAAAGCTCATTATCGTTGCTATCCTTAGCTTTTTTAACACGTTCGCCCATAGGAAGAGCATTATTTATAGATGAGCCAAGATCAATACTTACACGATCAAAGTAATAACGGTAATCCTTAATATGATCGGCTCGCATTTGCTTATAACTTTTTTTGGCCGCCGCGGCAATAGTTTTTTCACATTGCTCGGTGGGATCTTTACCCCAGAAATCAGTACTGGCAGTAAACAGGATTAAAACTTCATCCGCATTACTCACACTGAGCTTACCATCTACAGTAGCAATAGATCCCTTAACGGTTATAATCTTTAAGGCACTGCTAAAAGTGGAGCCGCCAAAATCATTTGTTCCCTGCATAAGCAGGCCGTCTTTCCCTTTAAAGGTGGTAGTGGCACCTTTTTCACGGCTTAATGCCAGATCAAAGCTAATTTTTTGCTTTTTATCACAAGTTAGCTTTATCACCATTACATTTTCAGGGGCGCTGATAAAACTTTCCCTTTTAAAAGTGGCATTACCTGAGGTAAATTCAACAGTACTGGTGGCATTATTCAGGTCTAAAGTCCTTCTGTAATTCTTTACCTCCCCGTCAACATCTTTAAAATTCAAATATAAATCTCCCAGGGGCTGGTAACTCCCATAACGCGGGTCATTGGGTGTGGTACAATATTTAGCCACCAGTTCTTCGGCCTTCTTATAATTCCCTTCAAATAATAACTGCCTGATCTCTTTAATCTTTTCAGGCATTTCTTTATTCTCATTGAAATGATACTCACCAGACCATACACTGGATTCATTTAGATAAAGGTGTTCCCTCTGGACCCCGCCAGAAACCATCGCACCGATAGTCCCGTTGCCTAAGGGCAAAGCCTCACCCCAATTATTGGCGGGCTGATTGTACCAGAGTGTTAAAGGGGTATTTTTAACGGACTGGCCTTTTAATAAAGCAGGTCCCCCTAGTATAATGATAAAAACCAGAAAATATAAATGTTTGAATACACGCATAAATTGATATTTTTTTTAATGAAGTAACATAAACTGATAGTTTTTTTGAATCTTATTGGTGATTCTTTTTCTAAATACACCAAACTACCGGGTGCTTCGCATATTGCTATTTTTATTTTTAAACTTCAAGCTAAAAATTAGTAAAACTTACGTTATCAACCACTAACCATTGCCCCGCATCACCGGTACATCTGATCTCAATAACCGCCTGATTATTTACAACCTTAACCATAGGAATTACAACTTTTTCCCAGTTGGCACTTTCTCTCAGGGCAATGACCTGCTCTTTATTTCCGGTTTTTACAATAATAGAGGCGTCTTTTTGTCCACCCGAGCTTTTAATCCATGCACCAAAAGTATAGTTTCCATCAGGTATAAATGCTACTGTTTGCCTTACCGAAGCTTTATACGCTTTATCTGCTTTAAAAAACAGATAACCCTTACCGGATTGGGAAGAAATACTGTCTGAGACCACAGTCACTGCATTACTATCTTTTTTTGGATCAACAATCCACGCAATAGGATAAGTATTCTTTGCCTTACCATAATCAAAACTACCATTACCAATACGGTTGACACCAGGTAAAACTTTAGCATAGTAGCGTACATAATCTACCTGCATTGCCGCGTTTTCTGCTGGTTTTTTCAAACCACCCCACGCGGCAACATCAACAGGTAAAGCAGTAAGCCATAAATTTTGAGGAGCATATACCTTCCAGATACTGTCCAAATGTTTTGTTGAAATATATTTGCCGTCACAATAAAAATTAATTCTATCGGGTAACCACTCGTAGGCCATAGTGATCCATTTTGATAAATCTCTATGGGTGCTTTCCGGTTCCGGGGCCTTGCTTTTATGGGTAGGCGTGTAAATGTGATAATTCTGGGCAAGTTTATCATTCAATGAATTATGCTCAAACCCATCAATTTCAAGCACTCTGTTCTCTTTTGGGATAACCCCTGTAGAAGTTAAATGGTCTCTTACGCCCTTACCTTCTGCTTCGTTTGTACCAGTTAGGCCCATAGACCAAAATGACTGATGTAAACCCGCCAATTCTTTACTGCCACCGTAGAGCTTTACCCTGGCCTCGTAATATCCATATCCAAAATTGTGGGCCGATACTACCCCACCACCTAAATACTGCTGTCCTTCAGCTTTGGAACCATCATAAGTAAATTTAATGAGCAGACAATCTTCCCCGCTACCGTCGGTAGCCTTTCCCTGCACTACATTCTGCGGCCAGCTCACCCCTCCCATTTTTACATTGTTGCGGTATAACCAATCTTTAGCATTGATTTTTCCGGCTTTCGAAAAATTATCTTCAAACATAAGCTGGTAGCTACCTGCCTTATCGGTATGATCAATTGAAAGGGTATCAAGAGATGTAATTGAATTATGCTGGGCATAAGTTTTATTTACTGTGGAAAATGTTAAAACACTCACCGCTAATATTGCTATATTTTTCATCAGAATATATTTTTTTGGCTTAATAAAGCCATTGGTTTAATTTTATTTTTTTGGCTGCTGTTCCCTGGCTTGCCAGCAAACTGTTCAATATTTTATTCAATAGTAACCAAGCCTCCTAAACCGGCAGGTTTCCCAAAGCTTGTTTCAATAAGTATACTCAGCTCTCTTTTTCCTTTCCCTGCGGGAAACTGCACTGAAAAATCACTCAGGTCTTCCCCGTTTTTTACCGCCAATAATTTTTTATCGAGCCAAACTTCGGCTTTGCCGGTTAAGTTTTTTAAAATTATACTGCCCCCGTTATTCTGCTGGGCAAGATATGGCGTAAAACTGGCACGGAAAACCGCAAAATTTCCATTTGGAAAAACGCGTGGATTCCCCGCGCCGACCGGTTGCCAGCTGTTCATGTCATTGGAGGCAAGTACCATGTTTGGATCCGGCTTAACGGCACTTATTGGCGATAGAAGCCACTTGTCCAATACCATAGAGGGTTTCTCCACTGCAACAGACGGTATGTTTTTCACAGGTTCAATGTCTATTTTAACTATACCTGATTTTAAGCCCTTAGAGTTGGCCTTTAATAGTAATTCACCATTTCCTGCGGCTTTGCTCTGCAAAATAACCTGGGCAAGACCATTGAATAAACTCCTTTTGTTGCCCTTTTCCATTTCATGTGAATTAGGGTCGCCGTTCCCTAGTCCGATAATAGTACCCTCACCCTGCACTTCAAATTCTATAGGCAGATTTGCCGTTTGTACCGGCCGTCCTTTATGGTCTAAAACTTCAACTTTTACAGGAACAGCGTCCCAGCCGTCTCCCTTTATCTTACTGCGATCCGCAGTTAATTTGATCTGCACGGGCTGCCCAGTAGTCTCTACACTAAAATGGGAAACTTCCTTTCCCTTTACATACCCTATAGCTTCTAATTTTCCGGGCTTATAAGGGACTTCCCAACTGTTCATTTCATATTTATCTACCTCTTGCTCCCCAATTACTTTACCGTTCAGGATCAGTTTTACTTTTTCAGCATTACTCATGGCCATAACTTTAACAGGAGTTCCCTCTTTTACTTCCCAATTCCAATGCGGCACCAAATGAAGTATCGGTTTATCCTTAATCCACTGCGCCTGATGGATATAATAAGCAGCTTTTGGAAAACCACATAAGTCCATAATACCAAAACTGGAGCCTGTTGTAGGCCAGTCATAAGGGGTGGGCTCGCCATGATAATCAAAACCGGTCCAGATAAAACATCCTGCCATAAAAGGCCTCTCGGCTATGACCCTCCAGGCTCTTCGGTGTGTAGATCCCCAGACTGGCTTTTGGGTGTCATAAGAATCTAAAGTATGCTTTGCGGCGTCTGTGATGTAACTGCCCCTTACCATAAGGGCAGAAGCATCTTCTGAACTGGTAAGCATCATTTTGGGATTCTCCTTGTGAAAGCGATCGTAATTATTGGTCTGATAATTAAAACCCACCACATCAACGGCCTGTGAGATATTAACAGGTTCAAAAAGTCCTCCATTCATCGCCGCAGTTACAGGTCGTGTGCTGTCTAATCTCTTTACTTCGGCGCTCATCCGGCGTCCCATTTTATAACCTATTTCTGTTCCCTGCATGGGCTCCTCATTAAAAATAGACCACAAAATGATACTGGGATGGTTCCTGTCACGACGTACCATCCAGGTCAGTTGCCCCATGTACTCAGGTGAAGAATTGAAATTTCTATTTTCATCCATCACCAAAATACCCATCCTGTCACAGGCATCTAAAAACTCCGCTGAGGGCGGATTATGGGCACAGCGATAAGCATTTGCTCCCATTTCTTTAAGCTTCCTTAAACGGAACTCCCATAATGAATTAGGAACAGCAACTCCTACACCGGCATGATCCTGATGATTGCATACCCCTTGGAGCTTAACAGGCTTTTCATTAAGGTAAAAACCGGAATCTGCATCAAAACGTATAGTTCTAAATCCACAAGAAGTGGACAAAGTATCAGTTACATGCCCGTTTTGCTCCACCAGTGTCTGCACACGATACAATGTTGGCTGCTCCACGGACCATAATTTAGGATTGCTGGTCTTAAGGTTCAGATGAACTATAGTTTTATCTAGCGAAGCCGCATTGATGACTCTCTGCTCACTTACTATCTTATTTCCATGTGGGTCAAAAAGAGTTGAAATAACACGCGCATCAGAACGCAACTCACCACTATTAGCAAGTGTTACCTCCACAGGTATTTCCCATTCTACCGCTGTTTTTTTAACAGGATGGGCAAATACACCATCAGTGGCAATATGCAATGGAGAGCGTTTGACAAGCCAGGTGTGACGGTAAATTCCTGCGCCCTCGTACCACCAGCCTTCCTGATCAATAGCATCCACCCTGATTGCAATGTTATTCAAGGCATCTCCATACTTGGCCATATCCGATATATCAATATAAAAGGAAGAATATCCGGACCAGTTGCGGTGTACCACAATCCCATTAAACCAGACTGTACAATGAGTTGCTATGCCGTCAAACTGAAGTTCAAGGTTTTTACCCTTGTCTTTCGGGTCTATTTTAAAACTGCGACGGTACCATCCGATCCCACGTTTTCGATAGCCCTGAGCAAGATTGGCTATCGAATCAAACGAGCCTTCTACTGCCCAGTCGTGAGGCAGGTTAAGAGTCCTCCAATCGGTATCATCATAATCTGTTGCCGCGGCACCTCCCGCCTTTCCTGCTTTGGCATTTGAATAGCTTTTCTGATGGCCTTTAACCTCCGGAAAAGGTATGTCTCCCAAATGAAACCTCCATCCGTTATCCAGGGAAAGTTTTTCCCGATAATTTGAAGAAGGATCTAACTGCCCGAAGGCCGATAAACTCAATAAGGAAAAAAAAATGCCTGTAATGAATTTCATAGTTATAATTTTAACTCCTAAACTGTTCTGTATAACCATAATTTTTCTTAATTAATCAATTTATTTGCTGATAACCTTTACTGGGAAGCCTTAACTTTAAAAATATTGTTTTATGTTTAGAAAACTTCCCTTGGGTACCTATATGTTTTGCCTATTTTTGAAACTACCTCATCATCTTTGATCTTGTACAACCAAATTCATTTTTACAACTAATTACTAGTTGAGCAAAAACGTATTGGCTACTTTATGGATCTATTTTAGATAAAACAGAGGGATCTGATACATTTTCGAAAAAATTTAAATAAGCAATACTCAAATTCCAACACGAATTATAGGCTGTCCAGCCTTCCCCATGTCTGGGGCGCCCCACTGGATTAAAAGGATACATTTCCGAGCCCGGCAAGGAACTTAATGAACCGCGGGTGAGTTCAAGCCTCGCGCAAACATCTGTTCTTTTATCTGGAAAAGGCCATGCACTATCAAGTCCCTTGAACCCTAAATGGGGATGGTTTGCAGCACTTGAGTTTTGTGGGTTTCTCCCCATAAAATTATCATAATGAGCATACGCTAATTCAACTAATCTGTCCTTGAGCTCCCCATTGTCTAAGACCATCGCCACAGATAAAGCACATGCAGGAAATCCGATAACATTACCGGCTTCATTGTAACCAGGAAGGGTCCAGGTACTCTGGTCAAATTTTCTAAAGTCCCACATATTATCAGAAAGTAACACTGCCTGCTGGGCCCAATCCACTAATTTTTGTTTTAATCCCTCTGGAGCCAATTCCGGATAATGATATAAAAAGTGTGCTAAACCGTTTATGGTTTTATGCTCACTCATGCGCTGGCCTTTTGTAAAAGCAGGGTTACTCCAATCAGCATTTTTAATCATCCACTGGGTTTGTACCTGAGCGGCTTTTAAATAATAATCCGCATTGGCTAAATTTTCTCTCTTAGCTACTTCATACATCATCAAATTTGGCATAATAGAATGCCCCGGCGCATGACGTCCTTTTGGATCACCTACTTCTGTAATCACATTAAACAGACCTGATTCATACCACCATTTTACAGTCGAATCTAAAACAATTTTATAAAATTCTTCTCCAATATATTTTTTGTATGCAGGATACCCATATAAAAAATAAGCAAACTGTTCAATTGTTTGACTATGCAATTCTTTACCTAAAGGATCACCTGAGGGATCCTCACTTACAGGATTAATTAAATTCCATCCTATCCCATATCGAATACACTGAATAATATCAGGAGTACTAGCGTTTTTTAATGGTGGCAACTTTGAATAATATCCTATTACTTTTTCCATAGGATTATCATCTTTATAAGCAGAAATATAGGTAAAGTCCTTGGAAAGTGCCTTTTCTTTTTCAGCTTTCCAATTCATCGTAACGGGCATCTTATCAAAAAAAACAGGGTTGGAAAGATACATAAGAATCATTGAAGGGACTTCATCAGTATAATAAGTCCCATCTCTCCACGGGGTCCCTCCATATGCCGAAGGATGACTCCCCATAATACTTCTGGAATCATTAAAAAAGTCAACAGCCGGTTGATAAGACATATTTTGAAGTAAATGTCTTCCTATGGCAAACGCATAAGATTTTGCCTTGCCTAAACCATCACCCCCTAATTCGATATAGTATTCTTTCTTAGTGGATTCTTTGGGGTTAAAATCTGAAAAATCTCCTGTCTTATTATTTACTATTCCTTGGTAAACAAGTTTGCCTGATTTAGTTTCATAGATAGAAAATAATAAATTTGTTTTGGCAGTTGGTACGGTGAATCTTTTTGGTGCACCTAAATTATAGCCCATTTGGTTCACACAAATCCAATGCTTGCTTGCAAGAAAAGGTTTTGAGATCTCTTTTTTAATCTGATAAGGCATTTTAGGAACATCAGTCCCCCAAACCTGCCATTCAAGTAATCCAAAAGTACTTTCGTTAGAAGTAACGATACGGATAGCACTCATAGATATAGGATAATTAAAAACAATGCTTTTTTCACTGCTGAAATTATCTTTTATAACTGCCTCGGGAATATCGAACCATTCTGTACCGCTTTTATATTGAATTTGAAAATTACGAATCGGCAAGATTCCTTTATCATCCATATAAAGATGTACCCCTCCTATTTTAAATTCAGCTGTTAAATTTAACTCAATAACATATGGCTTACCCTTAGGGTTAAACATCAAAGAACCTGTCGAAAGATTACCATCAACCAAAAGCGCTAGATCTTTATTATTTTTAGTTGTAGTTTCAATAGATTTTCCTTCAGCATAATTCACATAAGTTTGAGCATTAAAACTAATGCTGGAAAATAAAAAACTTATTACGATTATTATTTTTTTCATTTCATTTATTATGGTTTTCTGTGTATTTTGTTTCAGATACTTTCTCTGGCTGCCCTTATTTTTAAAAGGCCGCTGCACATCATCCATTCAACCTTTACTTGTGGGCTTACCCTCCAAATTCTTCAAGCATAACACAGAGTATCGTGTATGCTTTTTTGTCAAATTCTTTACAGCTGTATTGCCCTAAGATTGCGGCGCTGCACCAAAATCATAGTGGACTTAAAAAAGTAATCCAATGTTAAAAATAAACTCATCTCTTTTAATTTAAAAGCGCTCTAAGTAGTTGTAAGACCTGTTCCTTATAAGGAACAGGTCTTTTAGTACCTAAATTTAAACTAGTATTTAGGGTTCTGCTTTAATGTATTATTAATAGTAAATTCTCCATATGGTATTGCCCATAAATAGTGCTTTTCAGGGTCAAAAAAGGTAGTATATATGACATTCAAATTAGATGCAAATGCAGAGTAATTTGGGATATCATTTGCATCAAATGTTGGAGTCCCCCCAATAGGCCATCCCGCAGTTTCAGTTTTCGGATAACCGTATAAACTTTTATTAAAGACTTCATTTGCAATTCCCCAACGCAGAATATCACGATAACGTAAGCCTTCAAAACAAAATTCAACACGTCTTTCTCTTCTAAGATATCGTCTTAATTCAGATTGATTAGTGGTGGTAAGTGCAGGGTAACCTGACGTATTACCTATAGCTACACCATATGCTCTGGCCCTAACTGCGTTGATTGCGTCTAAAACTGTTTGATCTATTTCATTTAATTCTATTTTTGCCTCTGCGTAGGTTAATAATACCTCTGCATAGCGAATAAGAACATAATCAAGGTCCTGACTTTTCCAATTAATGGCAGGGTCATTTGGAATTCCTTTCTTTTTTAATAAACCCGTATAACTTGGAAAAGTATTAACCGATGGACTATCCTGATTACTGATTAATTTATTATCTGACAATCTTATGGTTTGTGTCGCACTTGGTCTGCTGTTATAAACGTACCCTAGCCATGGATCTCCTGGAACTACCAGTGAAGCCCTTAATCGGGGATCCCTGTTATCAAATGGTTTTGCTACATTATATAAAGGGGATTTGTCAATTGTCAATCCATCAGTGCACTCAAAACTATCCACCAAAGAGATCATTGGAATATTTGATGCGTACCCACCCGTCAATCTTGAAATATCATATTGAATATTATACGTCACAGCAAATGTTAACGAACGCGGTAGACTAAATACAATCTCTTTACTGGTTTGCCCCGCTGCTAAAAATAAATCCCTGTACGATGGATATAGTGCGTATTTTTTGGCATCCATAATTTGTTTTGCTGCAGCAGCAGCTTCTGCATAACGTTTTGTATAAAGTGCAATTCTTGCCTTTAGTGCTAAGGCAGCTCCTTTAGTGATTCGTTGTACACCAGAATAGGACTCAGGTAATAAACCAATAGCATCATCTAAATCTTTAAATACAAAATCAAGGACCTCAGCCTGTGGAGATTGAACAACATTCAAAGCTTCATCAGTAGAAATTGTCTTGGTTATAAGGGGTACATCTTTAAACCTAATAGCAAGCAAGGCATAGTTATATGCCCTTGTAAACTTTGCTTCTCCCTCAATACGATTCCTAACACCTGCTTTATAATCCTTTGGGTTATCTATGTTCTCTAATATTACATTAGCTCTGTTTACTGCAGTATATGAATTTGACCAACCATTAGAAAAGTCAAAGGTTTGTGAGGTGTTGGTACCTGCTAAAAAAGTATTTCCATTTAGTGAACGGTTCCATTCGTTATCTCCCCATCGCTCATTATCCTTTTCAAAAAATATTGATGTATACAATCTGTTTACGGCAGTTTCCATTTCCAATTGATTCGAGAAAAAAGTCTTTGAACTAGGGTTATCTAAAGGAAAACGATCTAAATTATCACAAGAAACTACTGCCAGAATTACAACTAGAACAACTAGTTTATTTATATATTTTTTCATTTTAAGTCTGTTTTAAAATTTAACATCTAATCCTAATAAATAAGTACTGGTAATTGGTGATTCAACTTCCTTAATCTCAGGATCAAAGCCTTTTGGGAATTTTGTTGAAAGAAATACATCGGTGCCTGTTGCATAAAGCCTAATACTGGACAACCCAATATTTTTGATCACCTCTTTAGGTAGCGTATAACCTATGGTTATATTTGAAATTCTAAAATAGCTAGCTGTCCTTAACCAATAATCTGATAATCTGTAATTGGCACTTGCATTCTGATCTGTTAAGCGGGGATATTTTGCATTAGGATTATCAGGGGTCCATGTATTTCCAACTACATCTATTGGAACATTACCTGTGCTAGCTAAAAAAGGCCTCACCATAAAACTTGTATAATAACGTGTTTGTTTTCCAACACCTTGAAATGAAGCATTAAAATCAAAATTTTTATAATCAATACCAATAGTTCCTCCGTAAACGTAATGCGGGGTAGAACTTTTCAAAGGTACCTTATCATCTCCCGTTATTTTCCCATCAGGAACTCCCATGGGACCACTTATGTCCTCATAGCGCATATCACCGGGTTTTTCCGTTCCGCTAACTAGTGCAACTTTATTATCTAAATCTTGCTGACTTAAAAATCCTAAAGATTTATATCCATAATACACTTCAAATTCCTGACCTTCAAGTAATGCTTTATCACCTAAATCTTTTGTTCCTTTTAAATCCACTACATCGGTTTTACTATCAGACACATTAGCTTCTATATGATATTTGAGTTCACCTACTTTATCTCTCCAGCTTAATCCTAAATCCCATCCGTATGTCTCTATTTCTGCAACATTCTGTGGTGATGCATTTAAACCTATGTAAGAAAGAATTGGAATAGACCTCAATAAATCATGTGTGTTTTTCTTATAACCTTCGGCAGTAATGCCTAATCTGTCTCGAAATAATTTTAAATCAAGACCTAAATTATAGGACTCCGTTGTTTCCCATGATAAGTCTTCCATATTTAAAGTCCTGATATCACCTGTTGTTAAAGTCTTAATCACTCCATTATCATAGAACAAGTTGTTACCTAAAGTAACTGATGAAATATAAGGATAACTATTATTACTTATTTTTTGATTTCCTAACTTACCCCAGGATCCCCTAATTTTTAAATAAGTATCCCCTAAAATCTTTTTAGCAAAGGGCTCTTCAGATACTGTCCATCCACCGGCAACTGATGGAAAAAATCCCCAACGATAATCAGCGGCAAAACGAGATGATCCATCATAACGTCCATTAATTTGAAGATGATATTTATCTTTAAAATTATAAGCTATCCTTCCAAAATAAGATCTAAGAGCCGTTTCGGAGGCATAACCCTTTGTAGTTTGAATTGCTTGTGAACCTGAATCTATTAAAGTATAGTCAGGAAATAAATAGCCATCTCTTCCTAGCGTTAATCCTTCTGTTTTATTTCTGTTATCTTCAAAACCAGCTAAAAATTCAAATTTATTCTCTTTAAATTTAAAATCATAATTTGCAGTTGCCTGGATATTTAGCGTCTCACTGTTATTACTCTCTTCTCTAAGTGTATTTACAGTTTGTGCTGAAGTAGCAATAACCTGAGTAGGATCTAAAACATCGGTATATTGAACAATTTTTGTAAAATTTGTCTCTCTGTCAAAACCAATAGTTGGAGCTACAATTGCTCTTAATTTCAATCTTTTTATAGGTTCAAATTCAAGTCCCATTCTAGCCCCCAAAACATTAAACGTCCCGTCTACATTTCCTCCTTCAATTGCTGTTGCCACTGGATTTTCGCCACTTCTTCCCGGGGCATAACGACCATCCTGATAATAGTCATCCCATATAGGCGCTATTCTGTATACACCATAAATATCATCAGTTGCTTGCGCAGGACTTCTTTTAATTGATCTTTTATAATTAATATCAAAAATTCCTGATACTTTTTCTGTAAAGGCATAATTGTTATTTAATCTTAAATTTAATCTTTTGTAATTGTTATTGGGTGTGAGTGATGCTTGCTCAATCCAATTAATAGATGCGTTTGATTTGAGTTTCTCTGATCCGATTGACATCGACAAACTGTGCCTTGTTTGTAATGCACTAGTTTTGAAAAAAGTCTTATTCCAATTTGTATTGGGATAGGCATCAGGATTCAAGGCGTTGTTTTTGTAATAATTATCAATATAATCCTGTGTATAGGTAGGGGTCTGCCCGTCGTTAATTCTCATTTGATTATTGTAGGCCATATAGGTTGTCGCATCAGCAAATTCGGGCAGCTTCCCTAGTATTTGAAACCCCGAATCTACACTATAGGATAAAGTTGCCTTACCATCCTTAGCTCGTTTGGTCGTGATCAATATTACTCCCGCTGCAGCTCTGGATCCATAGATAGCCGCCGCGGCCGCATCTTTCAAAACAGACATACTTTGAATATCGTCAGCATTAACATCATCAATTCCACCTGGTACTCCATCTATCAATACCAAAGGAGAAGAATCACCCAAGGACGTAACTCCTCTAATTAAGATGGTTGCTGATGAACCAGGCCTGCCAGAGCTCCTTGAAACAAAAACACCTGGTATTGCCCCTTGTAAAGCAGTTGAGACTTGCACTGTTTTTTTAGCTTCTATCGCAGCCCCGTCCAACACCGACACAGAACCTGTTATATCCTTTACCTTCTGGGTACCGTAACCCACCACTACAACTTCATTCAATTTTGAAACGTCGTCCTTAAGTATTGCACTTATTTTAGAATTTGCTGTAACATTAAATTCTTGTGTAACAAATCCAATAGACGAAATTTGAATAATTTTTTCTCCTTGTCCTAAATTGATAGAAAAATTTCCATCAAAATCCGTTGACGTACCTTTCTTTGTGCCTTTAACTAAAACACTAGCCCCTACAATAGGCAATTTATTCTGATCCAAAACAACTCCTGAAACAGAAGATTGTTGCGAGAATCCAATTTGGCAAATAAATAGTGCCAAAAACAGTAACTTAAGTTTATTCATTTTTATTTGGTTGAGTTAGTTAGTAATTAAATCTTTTGCATTAAAATATTTGAATTTCAAAGAGTGCTACCGGAGTAGTCTCTGAGAGAGGTTCTATTTCTATAATTAAACCATAAGTTGAGATTGGTAAATCAAACTTATGAGTAACTATAGTCTGATAATTATTTGAAAGGGTATATAAAACATTTCCATGCATATCAAAGACTTTAATATTTCTTGCACAAAACGGAATTACATCTTCCGGATGCCCCATAAGAGAAGACTCCATGGGATGATCATAATCCGTATCAAAAAACAATTTTATCTCACTGATGGTCTGCACCGAATCCCAACTAAGTGAAAGTAAAGGATTTTGATCTGAGAAATCGGCAACCCATGCATTGGGTTTTAAATAAGGCCTGACAAAACCATTTACTACATTTTCTTTTGAAAAAGCCTTTAAAGCAGGCTCGATAGAAAATGCTAAATTTTCTCCATTAGGACGCCTCATTGGTATCCAGAATTCAAAGGCATCTAAACCGGAATTACTTGGAGGATCTTGTTTTCCATTATTATTAACCGCCTTATTTTTACCATTAAATAAAGAAAGTATCCCTGTTAATCGATCTGCCGATGTTCTATAATAAACGTTTGCATTTTTTAGAAAAGTGATAAAAGCATATTGATCTTTTTCCAGTACAGTGTCAAAATCAAACGATACTTCCTGATCCCCTGCTGAGAGTTTTATATCTTTACTCTCTAATATGGTATCCGGTGAATAGTAACCTGTACGCTCGGATGTTCTTAGCTGAACAGTGATAGTTGTATCCTCTATTGCTGAAAAGTCAAACTTAAAATTATATCTTTTGTTCGATTCTAAAGGTAATAGCTGAGCTACACTAATATCTAAATTTCTCCATTCTCTCTTTGGTCTCAAAGAATCTAAAACCAATTCACTGGAAACTTCTATTTGTGCTTTACTCGCTAAATTCTGTTCTTGATTTATTGGGATTTCAGGTATGCTCTGACCATTTAAACTTAAAGTTTGCTGGAGCAGTTTTATTTGATCGCCCTCAATTAAATCAGCTGGTAATATATTATTTTTAATACACTGCGCTGCCCCAAGGCCAACTGCCTGAGCCCCCAGTGCACAAGTAGCCATAACTCTTGTAGAACCAAAAGCTACATGTGTTGCACTTATGATCCTTCCTGCCAAAAATAAATTTGTAATGTTTTTACTTATCATCGAGCGCATTGGAATCTGATACACGCCTTTTGAATGATATTGTGTACAACCCGGCTGAGAATCATAAACACCATCAGCAGGATGTAAATCAACCGCCCATCCTCCAAACGAAACAGCATCTTCAAACAACCTTTGTTCCACTATATCTTGTTGCTTTATCATATACAATCCTTCAAAACGCCTGCTTTCACGTTTACCAGGAATTGTCCCTACCCACTCCAGGGTTAAGTTTTCAGCATCAGGAAATTCACCCGAGTTTTTAATATAATCCCAAACCCCATATACTACTTTCCATAATTCGAGTTTTATATCTTCCGATTCATGTATGGTATCTTTTCTGCCACCATATTCTAACCACCATAATCTGCAACCGTAATCTTTATCACTAATATCCTTATAACGCGGAATATCTGTTATATCCTTCAAAGCAAATTCTGGAGCCACATATTTTACCGGAACACCCACATTTTTGCTGTAAAAATAAATAGTATGCCCCAATAATTCTCCATAAGAGATATCCGGCGCAAATTTCTCACCAAATTCCGCTTCACTTTCTGCTCCCATTCTAAAAGCAGCACCTGCCTGAAATCCAACAATTCCATCCCCGGAAGCGTCACAAAAGAGGCCAGCATTTAAGATGTAAGTTGTTGAATTTTGACTGCAAAAACCAATGACCTGACTAATTGTGGCCGCATTTGATTTCTTAACCTCATATACAGAAGTATTCAATAAAAGAGTAATATTCTTTTCATTAATCACTTTTTCCAGCAATATGGTATCAAAAATCAAAGTATTCCCTTCCTTATTTCGATACAGGTTCTCCACCAAAATCTCGTCAATTATTCCACCTTCCCGAGCCCATCTATTATTATTGCCCATGTGGGACGTAGCTCCCAGGGTCCATAATCGCACTTCACTCGATGCGTTGCCTCCCAGTACAGGCCTATCCTGGACTAATGTCACCGAAATTCCATCGCGGGCAGCAGCTATGGCACAACATACACCTGCCAATCCACCACCTACAACAACCAGATCTGATTTAGTACTGATGGTTTTATTCCTTCTTGAAACTTCACTAAAATCTTCTTTTAACATGTAATTTATTTTTTGAATTCTTTTAGATTCTCCCAAATTTATTAAGAGCAATCTCCTTTGTTTACTAACTATTTAAAGCCCTGCTCCCAAAACCAATCCTGCGTAAAACTAGTGTAACAGTACAATTGAAAAACCTTAGATATATAGCTTATCAAAATTTAATCTAGCACAAACTGGTTTGGTTTGGTCTGGTTGGTAAATATATGACATTTTTTATAATAACAAACAAAATCCATATATATATTTTTCAATAACAAAAAAATAGATCTCATTATCTGATAATTCAATATCTAATAAAACAGAAAGAAAAATACAGAGAATTAAATATTAGCAGCAGACGGATTCAATGAAAACAAAAAAATCCTTACATTGATTTACACAAAGAATAAGGATTTTTTTATTTTCATTATACCTTTCCATGATAGTCTCTGTAACCCAACTACAATTTTTTAAAGTTGGTTAGAGTATCAAGTTCATTGGAATTTATTAAGGAAGTAATCTTTAACATTATAAATTGTAAAATTCTCGCGATACACTAACAACAAAATTGCAGAACCCATTGGTAGTCGAAACTTGTCGTCATCAATGAGAACCGCAATTTTGCTAATTGTAAAAAAAAAATAATGATATAAAAAAAAACTTCTTTCGTATTGCTTAATATTAAAAAAAGAAAAACTTTTTATTACAAGTTTATTTGGAACTATTTTTTTAAAGTGGCCCGACCATAATTGGCCACTACAGCCAAACAAATTAAAGGCAAAATAAATGAAAAATTCACCTCAGGAATGAATCCTAAAAGGTGAACATCTGAAAATCCCGGGCCGCCCCAATCCAGGATACTGCCTTGTAAAACAGGCATTAATGCACCGCCAACAATAGCCATGACCAATCCTGCAGAACCAATTTTGGCTTCGTCT
>NZ_JAJMOX010000015.1 GCF_020991455.1 Flavobacterium sp. JAS | reverse complement strand
GATGTGCCTTGTACCGAAGAAGAACACCAAATGAACAGAAGAAGTGAGTTTCTTATTTCGGCATTATGATAAATTTTTGTGAAAAAACAATTTTCAATATTTAAGCCCAACAGGGCATACATCACTTTTCAATTTAATTTAAAAAAAAAGTTATCTTATAAATTAGCTGCCTAACTTCCTTTATGGTTACTCAGGATATAAATCTTTTAAAGGTATGACGATACCATTTTTAGAAATTTCGCATTGGATATATGCTTTTTTATATACTTTAAATCTCAAGGTTATGGGATCTGATGTATTCGTTTGGTTTAGTTTTCGGAAAGCATTTAAAACTTCAACCGGGGACAATTCATACTGAATATTATATTCTTTTTTATTTTTCCAATAAATGTAAAATATTTTTGGAATACTTCGAGCTACTGCTACATCATTATCTTCTGAGATCTCTATTCTATTCTCTATAAAAGAATATGCATAAATACTTGTTAGTACAGCTTGTTCTTGCTTTTCAATCTGGACAGACCATTTAAATTGGTTTTGAAGTAAGTCTGAATAATCGGTAATATTCTCAATACCTTCGTAACGATTGTACTTTTCACCTAAAGATACTTCGTATACCAGCATATCTAAATTTCCTGTAGTTTCTTTAGAAATAAATTCTTCAACAAATTGGGGTTCAGTTTTTTCCTCTTCACTTTGGATCATTTTCAAAAGAACCTTCCCTTTCGGCCGTATTTCTAAAATTAAAACAGGAGTATTCTCCTTTCCTTTAACCAAGTCTTTCATTTTTTTATATGGAAGCGGAGTTGTAAGCAGATAAAATTTACGTTCATCTATCGAGAAGTATTTCAAGCTGAGAGAATCGGGTAAAAGTTCTTTTTCCCAGATTTTGAAATGAACAGAATTTTCACTCTTAGCATTTGTTACCCAATCTGATTCTGAATCAATACCGCTTGTGGAATGGTTGAAATTATTATAAAAAACGGCCTCTACAATTTTGACGCTATTTAAATTCTCTGATGAAGAATTTTGTTCTGCTGAACTATGAATTTCTGCATTCCAAAGCATCTTGTCCTGCTCTTTATTTATAAATCTTACTGCAAAATTGAGAATAACTAGTAATCCCAAAATTACAACTAAGAAGATGTTGATATAATCTAATTTTGTTTTTTTCATACTCTTTTAATGTTGATATGCTCCTCCTAAAGCAGTTAAAAAAGACAATGCACCAAATATGATAATTGAAACAATCACGAGGAATACTAAAAACTGTCTAAATTCCTTTTTATATGCCATATCTTTAACAAAAACCCAAATCAAAAACGTAATTGCAGGAACCATAAAGCAAAAAAAGGGCATAATCAAACCTGCGTATTCTGAAGAAGGCACTATCAAATCGATGTAATCTATATAAATATATAAGACTATTTCTATACAAAACAATAGAATAACAGTAATAAAGGGATTGCTTCTCATTGATGAATTGTGTTTAGATTTTTCTATATGCTTTTTTGTAGCATTCATTTGATTTGAACTCTAGCTATTTTCTTTTGGAAATTGATCCATCAGTATTGATTTGATATTTTTCGAGTATTTTTTTCGATCTGTCTGCATAGTTAATATCGTAAACAACTATTGACAAGTCTTTGTTGATTACAAAGGACTGGTAAGTTTCATTTTCCGGCATTGCATAACCAATCGATTCTATTGAGATGATTTTACCATTCTTTACATTTATCAGTGTTTGTGCATCAGAATCACCATAGGTACAATAAACATAGGTATCAAAAATGATTGTGCCGTTATTGATCTGAAAAACCTCATCAGGGTTGTCTTCATTGGCGTCATAAATTATTTTCTTGACTATTTCGAGTTTATCTCCTTTTAAAACTGGGTATACTTCCTTGAATTTTAACTCATTGCTGGCAGACAGCTTGTCTTTCTCTTCAAAATTGAAAGGCAGGTTCACCAAATAATTTTCTTTGATCTTTGCTTTTACCGACAATTGAACAGTATCGTGCACTACTTTTTTACTATGTGATTTGTCTACAGCAGAATCGTTGTGGAGCCCGTTCTGACTTAAACCTCTAGTTGAGCTTTCATTGTTTTTGCATCCCGTCATTACCGTAACCAGTAAAATAATTGCTAAAAAAAACTGCTTTTTCATCTTTATGATTATTTAATTCTTTCTTTTACCCGTGCGGGAATTATACTTATGTCCTTACCGCTTTCCCTGATTAAAGAATCGTATTTTTTATAGGATTCTTTTGCACGCTCAAATTGTTCCATATCCCAATATCCATCAGCTATATTCAAATATGCCACTATTCTGGAGGGTTCCTTTTTTATAATTATTTTCAATAAAAAAACAGAGGAAGCCTTACCGTCTTTAGTACGCAATAAATAATAAGCCAGATCATTGTACTTCGTGATATTGATTTTGTTTATAGGTACGTTCAGGACCATCTCTGCCAGGTCGTCAAAATTTAAGCTACCGCTTTCTTTGGCAATCATTTTTGTATCGTTAGACTTCTTGTATTTGTCGAATAAAGCATTGAATTTTGTCTCATTTTGCTCTTTGAATAATTTTAGTTCTTGTATTCTTAAGTCCTCATTTTTTCTGTTTTTCCCATCAACTGAATAAGTAAAATCGTTATAGGTGACATCTATAAGCGGAAGAAAATCAGAATCTATTGTTGCAATTGTGGTTTTATAAAGGATCCAGCTGTCAATTTCTTTAAAAAATTTGTAATAAGTTGACTCCGTTGTTTTAAACGACCCACAACAAGATGCTCCAACCAATATCTGCCCTTTTTGAGGATTTGAAATAAATAAGTTTTGAAGAGGGTTTTCTACCGTTTCAAAATCATCGTTAAATACTTCAATTATTCCTTTTTTTACATAGTTCTTGCCGTTATTTATAAAAATAGTAAGGGTGTTTTTTTCTGGCTGCGTTTTATCCCTAATGATATAATCCTCGAGATCATCATTATTAAAATATCCTTTAATTTTTTCTTCTGATGAAACTATTGTCTTTTGAAGTATTTTCTCTTTTTCCTCGTTTGATTTTTTTGTTTTACAATGGATTGTTGTACTCAAAAAGAATAAAATAAGGATGTAGCTTATGATGTTTTTCTTCATTTTTTTTCAAATGGCTTTCAGTTGAATCTGATTTTATTATTCTGATTTTATAAATGACAGATACTTTTCATCACATTGTGTAAAATGTACATATTCATTCATTGAATTTCCATAATTCTGAATTTGAATTTTATTTGCATTGTATGTTCCCCCAATTTTTCCAAAAGTCAGATAGAGGACATCATCAGTTTTTTGCTTTATAACTTTGCCTTTTGATATTATTTTACTCTTATCAAAAATTAAAAATGAATACACTCCTGCTTTCTTTTCAATTTTAATCTTAAATCTGGAATTTTCGCAAGATGTCAGAACATAAACACCAGTGATTTCCTGATCGCTACTATAATACATAGCCGCTGTAGATTTGTCTTTAGTCTGTCTGATACTTTTAAAGCTCGCTAATGATAATAACGCTGCCATCACTATTGTGTTGAATGCTAATTTTTTACTTACTTTTTTCATTTGCTATTTTTTTAGTTTTCAAAAATGGCAGTGAAATTGCCTTTGTTTCCAAAAAACCGATTTGAACTCTCTTTGCATCAATAAGAAACCACATTATAGTTTTTATCAATTTTAAAACATCTTGCTTCTTCACCTCCTATATTTCCTATTTCTTTATAAGATAAAAACGTATCCTTATTCGCTTTAAGTAACAGAAAATATTCGGATTCACCTCTTGAAACGGAAACAATTAACTCTGTCGAGCTATTATCATTTTTAATAAAAAAGCATTTATAACTTTCTGCATCATAACCTATTGAGACTAAATACTTTTTAGTTTTAGCTGTAGGGGAATAACTATTTTTAATTTGATTTGGTAAGTTGTCTGCATAATTTTTTAAGTCAAAAGGCACCGCCATTAAATTATAAGGCTTATTACCTGAAACAAATCCGGTTTCTTTAAAATCTGGTTGACTTGATACTTTTTTATGATATAATTTGCCACTTATTTCTAATAATTTATCTCTTAATAGAGAGCTATTATCATTTAAGATATTTTCCTTGTTCTTATTCAAATAAATACCACTCAAATTTCTATTTTTATCACTTTCAAAAATATATGTTTCTAAATATTCGTCTTCTATTTTCTCATTGATGTACTGGGTAACTTTATATCTTATTTCGACTAAATTTTTATTATTTTTTCTGAAAACTTCATAATAAATCATTGCACAGCCTGAACCACAATCTATTGTAAATGATTCATTTTTTTCAACATTCTTTTCATCATTAAGCATAATATCTTTTTGAACTGCTGCATTATTCAGGCTATCTGTACCAATTGCTTCTGAAGAAATATTTTTATCATTACTATTTTTACAACTTAGCATTGCCAGTGTAAAAAAAATAGAAATAATTGTTTTTTTCATTGAGATCCTTTTTTGCATATTACTTATTAACTGGATTGTTACTTAAATTTCGCCTTTGTAATAAAAGTAATCTCTTAACTCCTGTCCATTCTCATTAAACCCAACTGATTTGAAAGTTTTTATATAAAACACACGATTACTTGCCCATTTAATTTCCTCAATGGAATCTCCGCTTTTTGAAAAACTGCTTTTATATTCGGTTAAAAATCTAGTAGGATCAATTTTGTCATTAATTTTTAAAATCACAATAGAAAGCGTTCCTGATTCGTACTCCGGATTTTGGAAATAAACCATAAATTTGCCATCTGGCGAAAGCTCTGGAACTGAACCACTCCCATCCCCAAGGGAAATGATCTTATATTGAAAATCGTTTGATGTATCCAATAATTCGTTTTCGGAAAAACCCAAATGCTCTGCAGTACTGGATTCTCGTATGGCAACGAGATTTAAACTAGTACAGCAACCCAAGTATTCAAAACCACTCCAGCTTTCTTCGCCTTTGTAATCTCTATATTTTTTGAATTCATATTTTTTATTTGCTCCCTGAATATAAAAAAAATCATTATTGCTCTCAATTATAGTTTTTTTAAAACTAGTACTCAAAGGGATTCTCTTATACTCTGTTTCGTCAATGCTATCCAATTCAAAGTGTGGCAGGCTCTCTAGTTTTTCCTGATAGCCAATCTCTACAATTTTGCTATCCTTTTTAAGTTTTTCTTCTTTAGGAGTATTTAAGTTTTCTTTACTATTAGTATTCTTCTTTTGTTGCACTAATAACGGTTCTGTTTTTTTAGATTCTTTGCATGAAACAATCAGTAACAAAACAAAAATGAGATATTTTGAATTCATAATCCTTATAATTTTTTTTGTAGTTTGTCAATATTGTTTTTACTCTGCAAAAAACTCAGGTAAAAAATTAAACCAATAACTTTTACTACTTCAGATATCAATACAAATTTGAAAAATAAATGTACATAAATTTGAACCGATATAAATCCGCCTGATGGAATTCGATATTCGCAAAGATTCTTTATAAATCCGTATTAGTACCTTTGATTTTTTATAGGAAGCGTGAGTAAAACGATAGTCCCATTTTCATTAGAAATAATTTCTATGCTGGTCTTTATTTTATTTTCTTTGGCTAAAATCTCCAAACGTTCTCTGGCTATAGCCCCCGATAAAGACTGATGATTAACATCTATATTGGATTGGTCCTGATATCCTTTTCCGTTATCTGTAATTTTGACCAGTATTTGATTTTCCTTGTCCACAATTTCTAACCTTACAAATCCTTTATCTGATTGATTTCCGATACCGTGAATTATTGCATTTTCAACAAAAGGCTGAATCAGCATTGGAGGGATTAATAAGGCCGAAGCATCCGTATCAGGTAGTACTATTTCGTAGGCAAACGTATATTCGAAACGCATTTGCTGGAGACTCAGGTAGTTTTCTATTGCTTCGAGTTCATGGTCGAGAGGCACGTAATTTTTGCGGCTCAATTCTAAACTACTTCTTAGCAGTTTGCTAAATTGATTTAAATATTTTATTGATTTTTCCTTTTCATCAAACCTGATAAAACTTTGCAATGCCGATAAAGTATTGAAAATAAAATGAGGTTCCATTTGAGTTCTGAGCAATTGTTGCTGCAATAAAATTTTCTCCTTTTCCTGCTTTTGTCTTTTTTGTCTTTGGAAAAAATAAAGCAAAATTCCCCACGAAACTGCTAACAGTGCCAATAATCCAACAATCAACAGCAACAGTTTATTTCGTTCAAGACGATTTGTAGTATAATCAATGGTTTTATTTAGTCCATAAATAGACTTGTCTTTTGCTTGCAGCTCATAAATAGTTGCCATTTCTTCCGTAGCCTGAATACCTGAATTTCTAAGAATATTATCTTTAAGTTCCAATATCTGGTTTGCTTCGTTCTGTGCTTTCTTATTATCTCCTTTAGCAAAATAATAATGCATTTTAGCCTTCTTATTAAGGCATTTTTCATAATAAGATAATAGCTGTAAATGCTGATCTTCAATTTTATCAGCCTGCTTAATTAAATCTTCTGCTTCAGGAAATTCTTTTGTTTGAACATGCAAGTCAATAAGATTGGCTATAGTAGTGTAAAGATTTTTAATCGCAACTGGACTTTCAGGATCGGCCAATACACTTTCCTTATCATATTGTTTTACTAAATTGTAATGCTGTATTGCTGTATTATACTGATTGCTGAGTAAGTAATAATGTGCTATATGCTCATTAGTAAACCTAATTTGCATTGGGTCGTTTGTTTTTACAGAAATCTGCTTGAGCTTTTTAATATAAAAAAGAAGCGAGTCTGTCTTATAAAAATTACTTTCTTCACAGGCGGTAAACAACTGCGAATATGCTCTGAAATTATATTTAAAATTATCATCAGGCTGCTCTTTTAAAATTTTTAAAGCAAGCTGGTTTTGTTCAATTGACTTTGGGTATTGGCTAATTTTAGTATTGTCCTGAGCCGCACTAAGTAAGCAGATCACTTTTGCTAATGGTTTGCATTTTAGCGAATCGTCATTCATAATTATTGCAGCCGACTTATTGAAATAATATACCGACTGGTAAAATTTGCCTTCATGTTCTGCTATTAAACCGGCTCCGTTGTAAATGGTAAATTTAAGTACATTGAATCCTTTTTCCTTTTCTATCAAATTTAAAGCAATATTGATGTGATTTTTGGAACTGTCTATATTGCTTTTTACCAGATTTTTAGCCAGATTATAATGTATAAAAGCCTGAGCCGAACCTGTTTTTGAGAAATCTTTTTGTTGGAGCTTACCAGACCAAAATGCAAGTTTGTCGATTTGAGGATTTTGATCCAGACTATCACTTATTACTTGTAAATTTTCTAAGATTTTTTCCGGATTGACTATTACTTTCTCGGATTGCCTCTGACAGGAAATTACAAACAGCAGCAAAAAAAGCACAATTTTATTCATTATCTCAAAGGATTTAAATGATCCATAACAAACTCTTTTCTGCGCGTAGCAACAGGAATTTCAGAATTGTTTTTCATGATTATTATCCCTGTTTTCATGTATTTATCAATGAAGTTTTTATTAACGATATAGGACTGGTGTGTTTTTATAAAATAAGCATCCGGCAAGATATCTTCGTAGTATTTTAAAGGTTTCGAAGCTGTAACTATTTTTTTATTCTCCAGATGAATTTGAGTATAAGATCCCTCACCTGATAGATATATAATTTCATTTAGGCGTATTATCTGCATACAATCTAAAGATGTGATACAAATACTGGAATTCATCTCTACAGATTTCACAGCGCTATACTCTTTCAAAACATTAAGCTGATTCAGATAATCAGTACTTTTAACTTTATTGACTTTTTGTATTGCAATTGAAAATTCATTGCCATCAATTGGTTTTAGAAGATAATCCAATGCTCCGTATTTAATAGCTTTTATGGCAAAATGATTATAGGCGGTGATAAAAATAATATGAAAACCTGGCTCCTGTATTTGATTTAATATATCAAAAGCGTTACCATCTGTTAGTTGAATATCCATCAATACTAAATCTGGTTTTATATTTTCTATGATTTGCAACGACTCTTTTACTGAACCTGTAATCGCTTCTAACTTGAGGGATTCTTCTTGTAAAACCAACCACTCCAGTTCTTTTCTTATCGCTGGCTCGTCTTCTATAATTACTGTTCTTATTTTGTCCATATATGGAATAATGGTTAGATAAATTTAAATTTTAAACAAGTCTTTTTTATTTAAATTTCCGACTCAATGAAATATTTCCAGAAGTAATCTAAAATACAACTTTAGGCTCTGCTCATTTTTAATATTTTAATCTTTTCTGCAAGTAATTCCAATACAGCTTGTTTGGCGACTAGATCGAAACTCCAAATATCATCGGTAATAAAAATGTAGTTACCTTCAAAACTGTAAATATAGTCTCCTCCTTCCAATCCTATAAACCACGTTTCTTTTTTTAGACTCGGATAGGAATTCAGCACTTCCCAACAATAATCCCTAATCTCTTGTTCCTCCTGGAAATCACTTAGCATGGGTAAAATACTTTTCTCTCCCAAAAGCCCATAATCAGTAAGCATATTTTCAATCTCATTTTTCATAGCAATACTATAAGTTAAGCACTTCTCACTGTTTTAATCAGGATCTGTAGTTATGCTTATTCTGATGGCGTATTTCATTGCTATTTCAGTAAGCGTAACAATCTTACTTATCTGAGTTTTAGTTTCCTCATTTAGCGTATTGTAAATGGGACTTGGTATAATTTTATTTAAAAAATCGTTTAACAGAAATGGATTTATTGTATTTTCCCATGAAGATAAAAACACCCTGCGATCTTCAGGATTTGATTTTTGATGATAAAAATTAAAAGGAAATTTTTCTATCTCCTTCTCCCCATAAAATTGCTTTAACTGTATACTCTCATTGGTTATTAAGTCATAAAGTTCCCAAGACAATTCAAAGAGATAATTATTATCCTTGTATAACTCATTGTACTGATCCCAGTAACTGTTTTCTCCGGCTATAATAAAATCTGCAATCGAATTTATGCTTTCCAAATCATTTTTAAAAACATAAAATTCTTTTTGTGGTAATTGTAAATTAAGTGTTACTGGCATAAAATTCGGTTTAAATCAATTAGGTCTTTTTTTCTTTTTAAAAATTTTTTATTGGTTATGATGTCTTCTATATTTAGATAGTTTATGGCATTATTACTAATAACTATCATTTTTTTATTCTCAAAACTGTCCTTAAAATTAAGGCCATTCATATGAGATATCATTTCTATCTTGCAATTATTCTTTACAATTTTAATGTAAAAATTATCGTCAATTATTGTATCAGATAAGATTGCTGATTTTTGTAATCTTTCAATATTTTCCTTTTTGTTATCAATCCAAATATCTAAATCATTTGGAAGTCTTTTAAATCCATTAAATAGAATTGCCCAGCCGCCAACTACCAAGTAATTAATGGAGTGAGCGGATAACTTTTCTATTACTTCAAGGTGTTCTTTTCTCATAAAGATATTGATTACCACAGGATAAATACAAGAGGAATTTGTTTTAAGTATTATTGATTTTATATAATAACTTTTCCTGCTGTAACTACAAATATAATACAAGTCCCAGTTCTATTATACACTATCTCTTAATTGGTCAGGAAATTAAAAATTATAAACTGTACAAATATTAAATATGACAAAACAAAAAAGGGTCTAACTAACAACAACTTACATTTATTTATAATGTAAGTTGTTGTCAGCAGACCTAACCTTATCTACGACAAGAAATTTATTTTATTAGCAACATTTTATACTTAGGTATATCTTTTAAAACAACACCAGTACCTATAACCACAGCTCTTAAAGGATCTTCGGCAATATAAACTGGTAAATCCGTTTTCTGCGATATTCTTTTATCAAGACCTCGCAGCATTGCTCCTCCTCCAGCGAGATACAATCCGGTATTATAAATATCAGCAGCCAATTCTGGTGGCGTCAACGAAAGCGTTACCATAATCGCGTCTTCAATTCTCTGTATTGATTTATCTATAGCTCTTGCAATTTCCTTATAGCTAATCTTAACCTCTTTAGGTTTACCAGTAAGCAAGTCTCTTCCGCGAACTGTTATATCATCAGGAGCGTCTTCTAGTTCTTCCAATGCGGCACCCACATCAATTTTTATTCGCTCTGCTGTAGCCTCTCCAATATATAAATTATGATGAGTTCGCATATAATACAATACATCACTCGTAAACACGTCCCCGGCAATTTTTATGGATTTATCACAAACTATCCCGCCAAGGGCAATAACCGCAATTTCTGTAGTTCCTCCACCAATATCAACTATAATATTTCCTTTGGGCTGCATCACATCTAAACCAATTCCAATAGCTGCTGCCATGGGCTCGTGAATTAAATAAACTTCTTTCCCGTTCACACGTTCACAAGACTCTTTTACGGCTCTCATTTCGACTGCAGTAATACCGCTGGGGATACAAACCACCATTCGGAGCGCCCTAGAAAAAAAACCTTTATTTAATTCCGGTATATTTTTTATAAACCAGCTGATCATTTTCTCTGAAGCATCAAAATCTGCAATAACTCCATCTTTAAGTGGTCTAACCGTTTTAATATTTTCATGCGTCTTTCCTTGCATTAAACTAGCCTCTTTGCCTACAGCGATAATTTTTCCGTTTCTAATATCTCTGGCTACAATTGATGGACTGTCTACTACTATTTTTCCATTGTAAATAATTAAGGTATTTGCTGTTCCTAAATCCATAGCAATTTCCCCTATCATAAAATCAAATAAGCCCATAACATCGTTTTTAATTTTTAACGATATTCTTATTGATTTTATTCTCTATAGAAACGAAAATTCTGCGATAACATTTAAGATAATACTTAATATAAGAAAAGTCCCACGCCTAGAAAAAAACAAGCAACCGGTTTTAAAACTATTAGTACAACTGTAACACATATTACTTTTTTGATGAAAACTCATCCTCAATGAATCTAAACTTTTCTTTATCGAGAGGTTTGTTAAGAAATCGAAATACAAAAGGGTTATTCTCTGCACGCATAAAATCATCCGGATGTATGGATGTAGTAATCATTAAAATAATGCATTTTGTTCTAATAGCTTCAGAAAGTTTTCTATACTCTTCCAGAAATTCATATCCATTCATTCCGGGCATATTGATATCTAAAAAGATAAATTGTGGGAGTAATTCGGGTGTATTTTCTAATGATTTAATATAATCAAGAGCTTCAAGAGCAGATTCTTGTAGAATTATTTCTTCGGCAAAATGATATTTTTCAGCCATTCGCTTTGCAATATAACGATCTGTAGGATTATCGTCTATTACTAAGATTTTTTTGAAGGTTGGTTTTGTAGTTTCTTGATCCATGATTAAGATTTGGTTTATTGTTTTGGTGTGTTGGTTTCCTGGTTTGGAATTTTAATTATAAAGGTGGCACCTGTACCTATTTCAGATTGAACTTTTATTTCGCCATTAAGTTTACTAACAGCTTCTTTTACTATATATAACCCCAGTCCTGATCCAACCGATTCATGCGATACACGATAAAACATATTAAATATTTTCACCTGAGATTCTTTATCGACACCTATACCATTGTCCTGAATTTCAATTCTGGTTTCGGTTTGCGATGTATCTACTTTAATACTCACAAAAGGATTTGAAATTTTGGGATTTTGATATCGAATAGCATTTGAAACAAGATTGCTAAAAATGGTAATAAGACGATTTTTATCAGAGTAAATAGAAGTTTGTCCGGTAATTTCAATTTTAAATTCAACCATTCTGTTATTGTCGCCTATGAATTTTAGATTCTGGGTAACATCATTCAAAAGATCAGTAAAATTAATCTGCTCTATAGCGACCTCCATACGAGAATTTCTGGAGTAATCAAGAATATCACAAATAAAACCATCTAGTTTTTTCGCACTTCTGTTCAGCATTTTAAGATGCTCAAGCGTCAGTTCTTCATGAGTGTCATCTTTAGCAATTTCAATAAGACCAAGCATCGAATTTAGCGGCGCACGCAAATCATGTGATGTGCTGTAAACAAAACGATCCAGCTCGTAATTCGCCGTTCTCAATTCCTGATTTTCGATTTCACGTTTATTAAAAATGAGTTCAATATGTGCCTCGCTGTATTTTTTAAATTGATATGCCCATAATCCGCAAATAGAAAAAATAACACCTGCGAGTATCATGTGAATAATAAAGGTTTGTAGGGACATATAATCTAACTGAGAAAAATAGATTTTATCAAAACCAATGTATTGAAAATAACCAAACAGTGCATGATGAATTGTAACAACCAGCATAAGTGGTATTTGTAGTTTCCAGTTCTGATAAGTGATAAGCATTGCACTTGCAATAAATGCCACAAAATGCATTTCGAACATACCATGCATCTGATAAATAAACTGCGCCATAAAAATCCCCAATACAACACTGAGTACGTATTGGTACAAATTTGATTTGGGCAGGACAATTTTTGTGGAATAATACGCAATCAATAATAAACCTCCAACTCCTATTCCAATTTGCCATGTATCATAGTAAAAAGCAAGAAGCAAGCCTACAATAAAAAAACCGATCAGAAAATAATTAATTAAATCATCTGATTTTCGTTTAATTATCAAAAGAAAATCCTGAATATGCTTAGATTGTTGGTACTCTTCAATTACTTGGTTCATTGTTTTTCAATTTGGGATTGTTGTTTTATTTTCTTTTAATTGTAGGTTATAAGAAACATAACCTCACATCAGTAATTGAGGAGGTGTAAAAACTTTGGTCTTAAGTTTATTAAAAATTCATGTTTTTAGAAAAATCGTTAACAAAGTCTTTACCAAATTATACAAAAAATAACATAATGCCAAACTTTTATTAAGATAATCCACATAATAAATAATTGGATTTTCCAGTTGTTAGTTTTTAAAATTTAAGTTTGAAATATAAGGTATGGAGAATAATAGATATTGAACAACAATTGCTCTTTTGCATTGCTAAATTTAAGAATTCTGAAAACTCAAAAATGGAATTTATATCCAGGTGTAACAAAGCCCTGCTGTTGGCACAGCAGTTATTTTATTGTTCTTGATCTAAAAAAAAATTAAATTTTAATTCCTGATATTAAATTTTCAATTTTAGAATGCGAAATCTCAGGGTTTGCTCCCGGCGCTTCAGCTACTAATGCTCCAACTACACATGCAAAATCGATAGCATATTGTGGTGCTTTTCCGGTAATTAAACAGGTAATTAAAGCTGCGAGAAACGAATCGCCACTTCGCATCCGAATGTTTTCGTATGTAAAGCCACATTCAATGGAGCGCCTCCAATCTTTTTTTCATTGGCAAAAACGTCCCAAAGAACCTCTCCATAAGCTACCGCCTTAAGATTTCTTTCGTTATTCATTCTAAAATAATAGATTTCAATTTAGTATAATCAGAATTTATTTTTTCTCAAAATAAAGATAATCAGTAGTATTACTTACATTGCGTAATCGTATTTGCGAGTTATTAAACTCAAATAACTTCCAATTACTATTTAATTTACCCAGTAATTCTGAACTAAAAGTTAGTTGCAGTTCTCGAACACCATACTGTATTGTACTATCCCATTGACCGGTTTCAGTAATTGCCCCTTTTGTTGCAACCACAGATTTGTCACTTTTAAAAACAAATGAATATCCGCTATAAGAGGAAGTTTTTTCTGAATCATCAAAATAATAAGGTATTCCCCAAGAACCATTTGTTATTGCTGCTGTAAAATCAAGTGATACAATGTTATTTTCAGGACAGGAATCAATAGCATATTTGATAGCATTTTCGAACTCTAAATTACTTGTAATTGATTTTGTCTGATTATTGTAATCTGCTATAGAAATTGGATATTTTAAGGAAATATACTGGCTGGCACTCAAATTTTTTATAAAATTAAAAAATGCCTGATCACTTATAATCGATACAGAACTTGCAATTTGATTGGCACTGTTATAAATATTAATTGTAATAGGATAATTGATATTTAGTCCGTTGATTTTGGATAAAAGATCAGGATAAAGATTCCAATAATCAATTAAAGAATTAAAATCAGCTTCGTTGGGAATATTTTTTTCGATGTAGTTATAATACACCATTGTTACCGGAAAATTAATTTTTACAACATCATCATCATAAGTATTTGCATTGATGTTGTCTGCTACTTTTTGATAATCTGCGGTGGTATTAACTGCGATTTGCGTATTATTAACAGTAACGGTATAAGGTAACTTTATCGTACAATAACTGGATCCGTCAATCACATTATCCTGCACTGTTTTTACCATTGCAACCCTTTGCAGATAAGACGTAAGAGGAGAAACACTTGTAATTGTTCCCTGTGTATTACTACCTTGCTCATCCATCTCGCTTTGGCAAGACAATAAGAACAAGAAAACTATTAGTGATAAATATTTTTTTAAGGGTAACATATTTATATTTTTACAAAGGTAATAAAATTTAAAGAATCTGTTTTTTAATAAATTCGGCATCAAAGGTTTCGGTTCCTTCTTCTGTACTAAATCATCAAAAGGTAATAGCATTTTATACTTCTATAAAACAATCAGCTTTGCTTTTACCCTACTTAAAATAAAAACAAATACTTTTGTCAGGTACAAATTGAAAAATTCAAATGCCAAATCAAAACCAATCAAATACTTGCGACGAAATAATCTTTTCGTCTTTTTTCAAAAGTCATGTAAAAGCACTTCGGAATTTTCTTTTTTACAAATTTGGCAATATCGATCAGGCAGAAGATCTAACTCAGGAAGCATTTGTAAAACTTTGGCAAAACTGTGCCTCGGTACCACTGGAAAAAGCAAAATCATATATCTATACGATTGCAAACAATAGCAGTCTCAACGAAATTGCACATCAAAAAGTTGTTTTGAGATATGAAAAAAACTTCACGGGTATAGATAAAACAAATGAAAATCCGGAATATCTTTTGGAAGAAAAACAATTTCAGTCGAAACTTTTGAAGGCTATCGAAAACTTAAACGAAAAACAGCGTATTGCCTTTTTGATGCATCGAATAGACGGAAAAAAATACAGCGAAATTGCCACGGAGTTAAACATTAGCGTAAAGGCGGTCGAAAAACGCATTCATTTGGCTTTGGTAAGCCTTCGAAAAGAAATTGATTTATAAAAGTAGGGTAAATTTAGTTCCACTTGTTTTAATATATAATACTAGTACAATGAAAAAAAATCGCTTATTAGCAAAATGGCTCAACAATGATTTATCTCCGGATGAATTAGCTGAATTTGAAGCAAGTCCCGATTTTGAAAAATACCAAAAGATAAAAAATTATACAGATCATTTAGAAGTAGATGATTTGGATGAAAATGCTATGTTATCTAGTATTCTGAGTCAGAAAAAAGTAGTTCCAAAAGTAGTTCCGCTATACAAAAAGTGGGTGTTCAAAGCTGCAGCCCTATTTGTTTTATTCCTTGGAATTACCTTTGCGCTGAAATTCTTTGTAGCTCAAACTGAAACAGCAAATTATGGCGAAAAGACCACTTTTTCATTGCCTGATAATTCTCAGGTCGTGCTAAATTCCGGTTCTGAAATAAACTATAAAAAATGGGACTGGGACAACAACAGGCATCTGGAACTAAAAGGTGAAGCTTATTTCAGGGTAGCAAAAGGCCACCGATTTGAAGTGCAGACCAGTCTTGGAAAAGTATCGGTTTTAGGAACTCAGTTTAACGTTAGAGCCCGAAAAAACAGGTTTGATGTCGTGTGTTATGAAGGACGTGTTAAGGTAAATTATGCAAATACTCAAATTTTATTAACTCACGGACAAGGCGTTAGTTTTGAAAACGGGAAACAAATTAAAATGACAATACGCTCCTTGAAACCGGAATGGACAGAAAATCAGATATCTTTTTATAAAGAAAATATCCAAAACCTGTTAGACGAAGTTGAAAGACAATATAATATTAAAATCGAATTAAAAACAAAAGATACGATCTCATTATTTACAGGGAAATTACCCGCTAAAAACCTAGATATTGCCTTGCAAATTATTAGTACAACTTATCATTTAGAAGCCAAGAAAGTCTCGAAAAATAAAATAATTTTTGACGAAAAATAAATGTTGCTCCCCAAACAATTTCATTTTTTGTTTTTTATATTTTTCCTTGTCCTGAATATTTTTGCTCAGGACAAAGGAAAACCTATGTCTTTTAAAAAAATCATAATTGATATTGAACAGCAGTATCAGGTTAGTTTTAATTATACTGAAGATAATATTGTCGGACTGCAATTAAATCCTCCAAAAAAAACACTTTCTCTAGATCAAAAACTGCAATATCTTGCGCAAAACACCAATCTGTCTTTTGAAAATATAGGAAACAGATTCATTAATATTTATAAAAAAGATCCGGAATCTAAGATGATTTGTGGATACATTTTTTCCAGTACGGATAAAAAACCTATTGAAAACGCCAATATTAATCTCAGTAATAAAACCCAGGTTACAACTGATTCAAACGGTTATTTTGAGTTCAAAAAAGAAGATGCAACTGTATTTTTGATTAGTCACGTTGGGTTCACAACCAAAAGAATTGTGGCGGGTAATCAAAACTCAGGCAATTGTCTCCAAATACTATTAGAACCTGAAATTACAGAACTTCAGGAAATTAAAGCTAATGCGATCCTGGCTTCAGGGATTTCAAAAAACAATGATGGATCCTTTGAAATTAAACCCAAAAAATTTGGTATTCTACCTGGTCTTATTGAACCTGATGCTTTACAAACAATGCAGCAAATTCCAGGTGTCAATAGTCTGGATGAAAGTGTATCCAGTATTAATGTTCGCGGTGGCACACACGACCAAAACTTGTTTCTTTGGAATGGAATACGAATGTTCCAGACGGGGCATTTCTTTGGTTTAATATCGGTCTTCAATCCCAATTTGGCCCATACCATTTCTATTTATAAAAATGGAAGTTCTGCCTTTTACGGAGAAAGTGTCTCTAGTGTAGTGGCTATTTCTTCTACTCCCGAAACAGCCGAAAAAAATTCTTTTAGTGCAGGAATAAATATGATCAATGCCGATATTTATGCCAAATACAATCTTACGAAAAAGAGTTATGTCGAAATTTCAGCGCGCAAATCTATTACTGATTTTGTAGAAACGCCTACTTATAAAGAATATTTCAATAAAGTATTTCAAAACACTACAATCACTGATTTTTCAGAAAAACAGAATGTCGATTATCAAAGCGATAAAAAGTTTGGTTTTTATGATGCAACTCTTAAATATGCCCAAAAAATTGGAAGCAAAGACCAAATAGTACTTGATTTAATTACCATAAAGGATAAACTGACGGTTTTTCAAAGTGCGACTGTATATGACATGAATAAATCGGAGAATAATATTTTACGACAAGAAAATTATGGCGGAAATTTGTCATGGAAAAGAAAGTGGAACAATTCTAACACAACTAAAATTAATATTTACAACTCTTCTTATAAACTTTTGGCCAACCAAAAGACCACCATGGGAGATCAAATTGTTACTCAAGAAAATGTAGTTAACAATAATGGAATTAATTTAGAGAATAACCACATCCTTAACTCTAGATTTACTTTTAACGATGGTTATCAGTTTAATGAAATTGGTATTACAAATTTTGAACAGGTAAGTAATCCGGATTTCTATCGTAAAGTTAAAGACGTACTAAGAACCCATGCCTTAATTTTGGAAGGAAAATACAACGATACGCTTTCCAGAATATACTTTAAAGCTGGAGCCCGAATTAATTATATTGAAAAATTCAAAAAAATTATTGTAGAACCCCGAATTCAATTTAATTATGGGATCAGTAAAAACTTAAATTTAGAGCTTCTGGGCGAGCTAAAAAGTCAAAATTCCCAACAAATTATTGATTTGCAAAAAGATTATTTTGGCATCGAAAAAAGACGCTGGATTATCTCGAATAACACAACAATTCCTATTCAAAAAAGCCGACAAATATCTTTAAATTTATTCTATCAAAAGAACGACTGGCTGCTGGATGTAGAAAATTTTTATAAAAAAGTAACCGGAATTACAACCTCCAGCCAAGGTTTTCAGAACCAACTAGAGTTTGTGAGAACAACTGGCGATTACGAAATTGTAGGAACAGAAGTTCTGGTTCAAAAAAAGCTGAATTACTTTCTGACCTGGTTGAGTTATACTTATAACAACAACAACTATCATTTTACCAATTATGAATTTCCAAGTTTTCCCAACAACTTTGAGTTAACTCATACAGTATCATGGGCTGGGATTTATGAAAAAAACAATTTTAAAATCGCTTTGGGAACAAAATGGTCTTCTGGAAGGCCAAAAACATCTCCGGACGTTTCTAAGATCGATCTTTCGAATCCTGTATTAGTTTACAATAAACCAAACAGTACCAATGTGCATATTTTTTCGCAGGTCAATATTTCCTCTACTTACAAGTGGGAAACCACGCAAGGAATTCAATACAAATTAGGAATATCAATCCTGAATATTCTAAACAGAAAAAATGAAATCAGCGAATACTATAGAATAAGCTCCTTAACAAATTCTATAGAGGAAGTTGAAACATTCTCGTTGCAAAGAACCCCAAACATGAGTTTTAGAGTTTCATTCTAACACTCTCTATACAAGGGATGTAAAAACTCTTGTACTTCTTTTTTATCTTTTTTTTCATAAAATAACAATTCTTTGGTAGGGTAATCTGCATCAAAGCTGTTTTACTATTGAATCCTATTAAAAGAAAAAAATGATTCCATTAAACAACTTAATACTATACCATCAAGGTGGCTTTTTTTATGACAGTTCGTAACAATAACCAACAGGATTATTGAAGGGAATGCTCATAAAAAGCTTATGTAGTTCCCTCCTATATAACTATTCCAATAAAACACTTTACCTCTTCTGTAAAGTACTTTTTTCCCATTTCAATATTAATTTAATTAAATAACCATGAAATTAAAACAAATTAAACTCGCCTTAGTTGCTCTTGCTACAACAACATTTTTTGTAAGCTGTAGTAGTGATAATAACAATGACACTGGCACTCCTGCTCCTCCGGTATTAAAAACAGAAGTTAATCTTTCTACAAGTGCAACATTAGGCTCTTATCTTACTGATAAAAGCGGAAGATCTTTGTATTTTTTCTCGACAGATGCAAACGGACAGGTATCTTGTACAGGCGGATGTGAAGCTTTATGGCCTGCTTTTGTAGTAGATAATTTAACTGCCGATAAATTAGGTACAGGATTAACATTATCAGATTTCTCTACAGTAACCACTGCATCTGGTAAAAAACAAGTTACCTATAAAGGCTGGCCGTTGTATTATTATGCACCAGTTTCTGGAGGTGATGGATATGGTAACGGAGGAGTGAATACACCAGAAGCTGCCGGAAAAACAACTGGAGATGGAGTTGGCGGTGTTTGGTTCATTGCCAAACCGGATTATTCTATTATGATTGTAAAAAGCCAGCTTGTAGGACATGACGGTAAAAATTACAAATCAGATTACACTGTTGGAGATGGCTTAACTACCTACTTTACAGATGCTAAAGGAATAACACTGTATACTTTCAAAAATGATAATTTCAATAAAAACAATTTCACAAAAGCAGATTTTTCTAACAATGCTGTTTGGCCAATATATGAAACAGACAAAATTGTTGTTCCTTCTATTCTTGACAAATCTAAATTTGCTGTTATTACAGTATTTGGTAAATCTCAACTGACTTACAACGGTTGGCCTCTGTATTATTTTGGACAAGATGCCAGCGTAAGAGGTTCTAATAAAGGAATTAGTTTTCCTAGCCCGGGTGTTTGGCCAGTGCCTGTAAAAGACATACCACTTGCAATATAAGACTTATAAAATTTCAAATTAGTCCAATTTTCATTGGGCTAATTTGAAATAATAAAAGTGGTATTCTAATACACTACTAATTCATAGATCAATATGAATTAAACAACAATCAGAATTTTGATCACAAAAATCAGCAGCAAATATGTAATTATAAATTATGTACTTGTTTCTGAAAGGGATGACCTATGCCCTAAATCAAAAAAAAACGGCTGCTAACATACCTTTATTTGGTTGATGAAAAGTGAATTATCAGATCAATATTCAATTAAAAACGCACTTAGAAAGATTTAATATTCTAAATGAAAGAGAATTATTTCTATTTGAAATTAAAGCATAAATATGAAAAGAAAAAAAATAGCAATTGTAATTGCGGCCCTGTTGCTACTGGTTTCTGGGGGCATTTATTTTTATTACGGATTTCTCTTTAAGGAAGCCCGCCATATAGAATCAGAGGTGCCGGATTTCAGTATAGCCGCAACAAAACTAATTACAGATTATAACTCAAATCCAGATAAAGCAAATTTGCGATATCTCAATAAAACTGTTGAAATCACAGGAAACGTAACAAAAGAAACTGATTCTGTAATCATACTCGAAAATACTGTTTTTTGTCTGTTTACTCAAAAAACAAAAGACAAACTTATAAATAAGCAAGTAAAAGTTAAGGGCAAATGTATTGGTTATGACGAACTATTTCAAGAAGTTAAACTAGACCAATGCACCATTATTAAACAAAATAATTAATCAATTTATGAAGAAATTTTTAGTCCCAATATGTCTTTTTTTGGCAACTATGTCATATTCACAAGACGATTTGCTCAAGGGTCTTGATTCAACTCAGGTAGATCCAAACTACTCTACAGCTACTTTTAAAGCACTGCAACTTGTAACGTTACAAACGACAAAAATGGCTGCAAAAAAAGAATTCTATTTTGTAGTCTCACATCGTTTTGGCTCTGTTAAAGATGGTTTTGATAGTTTTTTTGGTCTTGATAATGCAACTACAAAATTAGGCGGTATTTATGGAGTTACAGATTGGTTATCTGTTAGTCTGTCCAGACATACCTTAAACAAAATGTATGAAACCGGCCTGAAATACCGAATGATGAGACAAGACGACAGCTTTCCTGTGGACATTGTTGGTTATAGTGTTGCGGATATTAATACATTTTTAGAAAAAGATCAATATCCCGGCTTAGAATTTAAGCATCGTATGACATACGTACAACAGCTGTTAATATCGAGAAAAGTTAGTGAAAAATTATCATTGGAATTAGTGCCTTCATTTGTACACAAAAACCTTTATAATCCAGATATAGAAAGAGATAATCAGTTTTCTTTTGGAGGAGGTGGCCGTTATAAAATCACCAAAAGATTATCTGTTAACTTAGAATACATGCACAATTTTGATGCCCCAAGCTTTTACAAAGATCCATTGTCTGTAGGTTTGGATATCGAAACCGGAGGACATGTTTTTCAACTAATATTTACCAATTCGCAATCTATGAGCGAGAGCGGATACCTTACTAATGCTGCAGGGAATTGGGGCAAAGGAGATTTCTTTTTTGGATTTAACTTATACAGAGTATTTTAATAACTATAAACAACAAATTATGAAAAAAATAATAGCACTTACAATTTTACTGGCTGCACTTACGAGCTGTAGTGATTCTGATACTTATCAGGATATTGAAACGCCACCAAAAACAGGAACCAATCCAGGAACCAATCCAGGAACAGATCCTGTTGTAGCAATTACTTATACTAAAAATGTAAAATCAATTATAGATGCCAGTTGTGCTGGTTGTCACTCCAGTGGCGGATCTGCTTCTTTTAGACCATTAACTACTTATGCACAAGTAAAAAGTGCAGTTGAAAGTGCAGGTTTATTAAGCCGAATTCAATTGCAAAATGGTCAACAAGGACTTATGCCTCAAGGAGGTAGAATGTCTCAGGCCAATATTGATTTGATCGTAAAATGGAACACAGACGGACTAAAAGAGAATTAATTACTATGAAAAAATCATTTTTTAATTTGTTTTTATTACTGTTGTTTTTTGCTGCAAATACAGAAGGATATGCGCAAAAATTAATCACAAAAACAGGGAATATAAAATTTCAGGCTTCTATGCCTTCGTATGAAGAAGTTGCTGCCGAAAATAAAAGTGTATCTGCCGTTTTAGAGCAGTCAACCGGAGATTTTGCTGCTTTGGTTCTTATAAAAGGGTTCCGATTTAAGGTTGCTTTAATGGAAGAGCATTTCAATGAAAATTATATGGAATCTGAAAAATTTTCAAAGGCCACTTTAAAAGCTAAAATACAAGATTTTGATATTTCTAAAATTACAAATACACCTAGTAATTTTACTTTAAAAGGAGATCTTACCATTCACGGAAAAACAAAGCCAGTGACCATAATCCTGAAAATTTCGAAAGCTGCCAACGGCGCTGCTATTGTTGGCTCATTTGAAGTAAAACCCGAAGATTTTGATATAGAAATACCAAGTCTGGTCAGAAAAAAAATTGCTGATAAAATAAAAATCAGCTACAATTTTTTATTGGTTAAATGATCGTTTTCAAAACATCAAATGTTTAGATAATAGGAATTCCCCGATACTATTGGCTAACTTGATATTTTTTGATTGAGAAGATCATTAAACATGACCAATGTTATGAGGTCAGTTTCATGCTAAACTGACTTCTTTTTTTAATAACCCAAAACTAAATTTAAAATGATCTGCAAAAATTATGTTGTTGCCGGAGAAGACGTCGATGATTTAATGGTAATGGAAAGTAATGCGTATGTTTCATACACGCTTCGATTATTATATCATTTTTTGTTTAATAACGGCTTTACAAAAGAGAAACTCAAAACTTTGCATCTGGGACTTCAGGAAGGAAATCATGTATTGGTTTGTTATAAAAATCTAATGTTTACTGAACAATTTTTTGTTGAGATGAAACATTGTTATATAGACGACAAAATTAATATTAAAAGCTGCTTTTTCAACTCAAAAAACGAGTGCTGTGCAGAAGTTACTAAAGA
Source organism: Flavobacterium sp. JAS (assembly GCF_020991455.1). GTDB lineage: Bacteria > Bacteroidota > Bacteroidia > Flavobacteriales > Flavobacteriaceae > Flavobacterium. Next base: position 98,721 of record NZ_JAJMOX010000015.1, on the reverse strand, counting down.
AGTAGAATGGTTTGACTATGCCCGCAGAGAAGTTATTGCAGCGCCTAAACAAATTCTTCAGCATTTCAATACTAAAATCGCTTAAGCCAATTGCAAGTAGGCAATATATCGGCATTGACTGTGTTTTTAAAAATATAAAGCGCCAGCCGTTGGCAGGTGCTTTATATTCTTTCTCCCAATATATTAGGCTACTACTACGTTTACAGCGTTTGGGCCTTTTTTACCTTCTGCTATGTCGTAACGTACTTCATCGTTCTCGCGTATGTTTTCTGATAAACCAGAAACATGAACAAAAACTTCATTTCCACCATTTTTTGGTGTAATAAATCCAAAACCTTTTTCTTCATTGAAGAATTTTACTGTACCTTCTTGCATATTAAAATTATTAGTTAGACGTAAATATACTATTTTTAACAGTACAAATCTGAAAAAGAATCAATTAGATATAAAAAAATATTTTCCAATTTTGTCAACGGCTTTATACAAATAGTATTAGCCTTTTTTTAACTTTTATACAAGTCTCATTTATCCTGCAATCTTTCCTACATCTTCTTCTTTCCTTCCCTAGTTTGTGCCCCTAACGAAGTAACAAAAAAATATCTCGGAGAGATTATATATTGATAAAAATCAGTTTATTCATGTTTTTTTTTGTTCCATGGGAACATCTCATCGGTAGTCAAATAAATACGGCATTTTTTACGTTCCGTAGGAACGTTTGATTTTATAAATAATAACAAAAAAACATACAGATTAGACACACAATTTGTCAAACGTCCTTACAGGACGATATTTCTCACGATCTATTTTTTTTCTACCTATGAGATGTTCCGATGGAACAAATTCTTGTTGACAATATCTCATCAGATTGTTTTGGCTAAGTATTTTTGATTTTAAAAGTCTGAAACCTCGAAAAACTGATGACCGTATATTTTAAACGCAAAATCATAAATATTAAATCGTTAATTTTTAATCTAAAATATCTTAACTTAATGACATTGTCCGTAGAGACTACACTTTATTAACCAGCAACTTGAATTAATAAATAATTTTGAAAAACTTAAAAATAGGAATTATCTTTAGACGCTACAAAACCAAAAAAATTCCACTATTAAAGCTAAACTAAAATGATACCATTAAATTCAAAAGTAGATGAATATATCGCAAAATCAGAAGATTTTGCAAAGCCAATTCTTGAATATTTGCGACAAATTATTCACGAAACCTGTCCAGATGCAGCAGAAGATATTAAGTGGGGAACACCTCATTACGCTTACAAAGGCGACCATTTATGTATGATTGCAGGTTTCAAAAATCATTGCTCATTCAGCCTATACAAAGCAGAATTCATAAAAAACAAAGAAATCGCAGAAAGTGTAAAAGCAGGAAAGAAATTTGGTTATATGGATAAATTGAAATCTGTTTCCGAATTACCATCAAAGAATATTTTGATTTCGCTAATTAAGGAAGCGATGACAATTAATGAGCAAGGAATCAAAAAAGAAAAAACAGTTTCTGACAAACCAAAAGTGATTGAAACGCCGGAGTATTTAGTCGAAGCGCTTAACGCCAATAAAAAAGCAAAAGAGGTTTGGGAATCGAAATCAGATTCATATCGTAAAGACTATTTAGTTTGGATAATCGACGCTAAAACAGACACTACAAGACAAAAACGAATAGAGCAATCACTAGAATGGATAGCAGAAGGAAAAGGCAGATTTTGGCAATACGAAAAAAAATAATTGAATTTAATTTCCTTTATAAAAATCACATTAATCCTTACAGATTTGTTCTGAAAACATACTTATTTCTCAGGTATAACAAAAAAAGCTAAATCTTTCGATTTAGCTTTTTTATTTTTTTTACGAGCCACTCACAAAGTGAGCACTAAAGTTTTCAGTATCCTTTCCAGAATCTGGTTTATTTTGCATCAAACCATAATTTTGTAGTAAGCAGGTCTTTTCCCTGAACAGTTATTGCAGCCTGATAGCTAGTTCCGTTTAACGATTGTTCTGTACCCGGATAGAAGAAACGCGAAGGTATCTGTCCATCTAAAACCGTAGCCGGGCCGGCTTTCAATACTGGATAATCAAGTCTTCTCCACTCCGCGAAAGCGTCAAGGCCTTGTCCAAAGAATGCGATCCATTTTTGTGTACCTATCGATTTGGCATAATTTGTTGCATCATATTTTACGGTTGCCTGATTAAGGTAATTAGAAATAGTTGTTGCATCAGTAATTCCAAATTGATTAAACGATGCTGTAATGGCATTTTTATAAAGCTGCTCTGCATCTCCCGCAATATAACCGCGGGCTACTGCTTCCGAAAGATTGAATAAAGTTTCAGAATAAGAAACAATTACGGCCGGTGATGCTGAAGTTAAGAAGTATTTACCTGGTTTTGACGTTTTAGCAAAACCCTGACTATTGGCATCACTATTTGATAATCCATTAGCTCCTCCAACATATTTACCTACGCTTGCATCAGATGGTAACTGAGCATAAACTGGTAAACGCGGATCTGCTAATTCATATAATTTATCAACTAATGTTTTCGAAATACGATAATCATCTCGTGTTTCAAACCATGCCGAAGCTGGATTTTGTTGAGGCGAGCTAGTGTAAACAAACTGAAAAGTATCGCTATTGCTGCTCAATACTCCTGCAGCATCTGTTGTTGCATCAATTGCAGCTTGCTTAGCTAATGCAGGTTCTTTATCAGAAATTCTTAATGCTATACGCAAACGAAGCGAATTCACTAGTTTTTTCCATTTTAAAATATCACCTTTATAAGACAAATCACCCGTTACAGTTCCATTTGTTGTACCAAGTAAAGACTGAGCTTGTTTTAAATCTTCCAGTAATCCGGTATAAACTTCCTTTTGAGTGTTATATGCAGGCGTCACTTTTAGACCTGCTTCTTTATAAGGAATACTTCCATAAGCATCTGTCAACAATAAAAATGTCCATGAACGCAAGGTCAATGCAATCCCTTTGTAATTTGAGTTTGCCTGCTCTTGTGGGAAATTAATAATCGTATTCAAATCTGTAATTAAGGTTGCATATCCCGTATTCCACAAAGAAGTGAAAGACGTGTTAGATACATCATATCTGTCTGGCTCTGTATATTGAATTTTAGCCCAATGCTGAACAAATAACAAAGACGAGTCAAAATTATTTGTTGCCCCCCAATATAAATCAGCACCCTGCTTTAATGTTCCTGTTAACAGGTAAGGCGCTAATGGTGTTTCTGTTGCATTTGGATTGTTATTAATTTCATCCAGAGCATCACTGCACGAAGTCAGTGACAATGCAAATACAGTTATATATAATATTTTTTTTAGCATGATTTTGTGTTTTTAAAATTTAAGATTAACATTAAAGCTGAAACTTCTGGTCGTTGGCAAAGCTAAACTCTCCAACCCTTGCGCATTACCAGTATTGAAAGCCGTTTCAGGATCAATATTTGGCGCATCTTTATAGATAAAGAACAGGTTACGACCTACTGCAGTAACACTTGCTCCTGCCAATCCCAGCTTCTTAACAAATGACTTATTGAAGTTGTAAGCTAATTTTACCTCTCTTAGTTTTACAAAAGTTGAACTGTAAATATAAGCTTCACTAATATTGTATGATGCTTTGTAATATTCCTGTGCACTAAGTATTGAAGTATTCGGAGTTCCATCAGCATATACTCCTTTAAAGATTATTCCATCATCATATACTGTTGCACCACCCGGGGCACTTGCACCTGCAGGAAGTAATGTTTTCGTAGTACCTACATTGTAGTAACTTAATCCGCCATTGGCAGCATCACGACCCGGAAGAGTCTGAGCTAATACACCAGTATAATTACCAGTTCTGTTTGTTCCTGAGAAAAGTTCTCCACCTACACTGGCATCAACAAGAAATGAAAGTTCAATGTTTTTATACGTCAATGTATTTGTAATACCAGCTAAATAATCAGGTGTATAATGTCCTAATACTTTCTTTGTTGGATCGGCTTTTGGTAATCCATTAGCTCCTACTACTATATTTCCGCTTGCGTCGCGCAGGTAAGCTGTTCCGTAAAGCGCTCCGTAAGCTTGACCTACAGATGCCAATACATCAACACCTCCTGAAGTACCAATTGTATAGTTTTGAATTTGTTTGTCATAATCAAGAATTTCTACTTTACTAACATTCTTTGAATAATTAACACCTACATTCCATTTGAAGTCGTCCGTTTGAATAGGATTTCCATCCAACTGAATTTCTATACCGTGGTTGTTTATTTTACCTGCATTGATTAATTGTGAATTATAACCGCTCGCAGTAGTTGTTTTTATTTCCAAAATTTGATCAAGACTATTCGTGTCATAATAAGCAGCATCAAAATGCAGTCTGTTTTTCCAGAAAGAAGCTTCTAAACCAACTTCAGTAGAGCGTGTGGTTTCCGGTTTCAGGTTCTCATTCAATTTCTTTTGCGAAGAAGTTTGAATTGGATTTCCGTCGAATGCAGTTTGATAATTGTAAACCGTAGACAATTGATAAGGATCTGCGTCATTACCAACTTCAGACCAGCCACCACGTAACTTTAAGAAATCAAGTGTATTGCTTTTCAAATTCAAAGCTTCTGATAATATTAAACTACCATTAATAGATGGATAGAAATAAGAGCGGTTACTGCTTGGCAATGTCGATGACCAGTCATTACGAGCTGTAAGATTTAAATAAGCATAGTTTTTATACCCTACCTGAGCCGAAGCGTATGCACTATATACTCTCAATCTTGATAATGAGTTTGACGACGTTAACGGGTCTCTTGAATTGGTCAAATTATATAAATCAGGTACGGCCAAACGTGGTGCTTTTTGATAATTGTTTGCATCGCTGTGATTGCGAATATTGAATCCGGCAAGAGCATCCAAACTAAAATCATCGTTTAGTTTTTTGGTATAGGTAAAAATACCTTCCGTGTTTTGTTCGTTTACGGTATAAGCATCTTCAGCATAAGATCCAAAAGGAGTTCCGTTTGTACCATATTTAATCTCATATTTTCTGCGGTCGTTGTAATAATCAACTCCGGTACGGAATTTAAAATTAAGACCTTCAGCAAGTTTAGCATCCAGATGAACATCACCTATTATACGGTTACGTTGCTGGCTTGTAGTATTATAATACGCATTCCAATACGGATTGCTGTAGTAGCTGTTGTTCCAGTTAACATCTCTGTTATTTCTAAGCTGTTCAGTATCAACCTGACGTCCGAACCAAAGAAACTGAAGCATTACACCCGCAGCACGGTTACCTGATGGACCACCTGGTAAAGCTGGAGCATCGGTAACAATATAGTTGGCATTTACACCTACTTTTATACCCTTAGATATTTGATAATTAGTGTTAATACTAAAGTTTGTTTTGTTTACTTCACTATTAGGCACTACTCCTGTTTGTTTTTGATTGTTTACTCCTAAACGGAAATCTGATTTATCATCTGATTTGGCTACAGAAATACTATTGTCATAAGTAAGGCCAGTATTAAAGAAATCCTTCACATTGTCAGGATGAGCCACAAAAGGCACTGCTACTCCATTTGAATAAAATTGAGGAATAAGGCGTCCGTCTAATTTAGGTCCCCAGCTTTCATCAACTCCATCATTAACTCCTCCACCTTTACCATCTACGTAGCTGAACTTTCCGTTTGATCCTTGTCCAAATGAATTTTGAAAACTTGGTAATGTTGCAACCTGAGAGATTGTTATACCTGAACTGAAGCTTATACCAAGTCCCTTTTGATTTTTTCCTGATTTTGTAGTGATCAAAACCACACCATGCGCCGCACGTGATCCGTAGAGAGCTGCAGCATTTGGACCTTTCAGCACCGTTAATGTTTCAATATCCTGAGGATTTATATCGGCAATTGCATTTTTGAAATCACGGGTAGCTCCACCAACACTCCCTAATTGCGAGTTATCAACTGGAACTCCATCTACCACAAATAATGGCTGGTTATTTCCACCAATAGAAGTTTCACCACGAATAATAATACGTGAAGATCCCATATCACCCTGAGAATTGGTGATACGTACTCCCGCCAATTTACCGCTAAGACTATTTAAAAAGTTTGTTTCTTTTGTGTCTGACAACTCCTTGCCCTTAAGCGCCTGAGTGGTGTATCCTAAAGATTTCTTTTCTTTTGAAATACCTAATGCCGTAACCACTACCTCTGACAACGCATTTTGTTCCTGGGTAAGTTCAAGGACAACTGAATTTTTATCCACTACAGTTTCCAATCTTTTATACCCTAAAAAACTTACTATTAATGTGTAAGGAAATTTTTGCCCTGTCTGGAAATAAAATTTCCCATCAAAATCTGTTACAACCCCGTGTGTAGTACCTTTAATATTTATTGAAGCGCCAATAACAGGCTCTTTTGTAACGGCATCAATTACTATTCCTTCGAGTTTAGATTGTATTAAAGGTTTTGTTTCCTGAGCTTTAACCCCTATGGAAATCAACAAAATACATAATCCTATATATCTATTTAATTTTTTTTTCATTACTTTGTTTTAGTTTAATAAATAAGGTGAGCCGAAAACGGATTCACTCCACTCTCGCTTTCCTTATAGAGATGTACAATTTCTTTAAGCTTCACCATTTCTGCTGCAACAGGAATGGTTTTTTTTTATCAGCTATGCATTCGTTTTTTCATTTTTACTTTATTTTAGATTATTATTATTTGAATTTAGTCTTTACACGATTTCAACCTTGAAACTAAGAATCCATCTTATTAAAATTTATATAGAATTAAATATTGGAGAATTTTTAAAGGTGAACGTAAGAAATAAGCTACCAAAGGATTCTTATCTATTCAAAAATGAAATACTCTTGATAATCTTTACTCTTTTTTGCATCAATCTAATTTAAACTCTACTAGTTTGATAGAACAAAAATATATTAAAAATATTAATCCGAAAATTTTAATTGTTCTTTTTGCAAAAAAAATGTTAATTAAAATTTTAGTAAAACCTTAAATTACTACAAACAAGACAGTTAATAGTAACCTATACATTTCCTATTGTGTAAGAATTTTTCTAAATTAGAGAGGTCAGACTCCAAGTGGCAAGCATTTTCAAAACCTCTTATTAATAAAACAAGCCGCATTTTCATTGAATAAATGCCTGAAATCTGATCATTTTTCTACATTATTACAGATCGTTTATAGTCTGATTTATGCCTATATTTTGCTTTTCATCAACGTTAAAATTATCTCAAAAAAATATTTTGTTTTTTGAATGGCACAGTTAATGCAAACGAAAAGAAAATTGAATAATCAAATACTTCAAGAAGTATTAAAAAATGAACAAAATGAGAAAAATTAAGAGTGTAGGTGTTTTTATGGTATTTCTATTATCAACACTATCGTATGGACAGGAAACTTTAAAAATGTTTGTCAAAGAAAACAAAGTGCCATGCACGGGTGTTGCTCCTATGGAATGCTTAATGGTAAAGTACAATAATGATAAAGATTGGCAACTATTCTATCATCATATAGAAGGTTTTAATTTTGAAAAAGACAACCGATATGAAATTATGGTTGTTAAAACAAAAAAACAAGGTAGTATTCCGGCAGATGCTTCTTCTTATAAATACACCTTAAAAAGTATTGTTTCTAAAACGCCTGCGACTTCTGTTAAAGGAATTTATAATACTAAAATGATATTAACCAATTTAAATGGTAAAAAGATCAATACAGGGAATGTTTATATCACGATTGATTCAAATACACAAACAATTAGTGGAAAAAGCGGATGTAATAACTTCAATGTAAAATACACCGAACTTCCTTCAAAATATCAAATTCAGACCAATTTGCCTTTTGGTAATCTAAAAGCTTGTGATCAGGAAACTATGAAATTAGAGCAGGATTTTCTTGATGTTATGAAAGACAACAAATTTAAAATTGTAAAGAAAAATAATACGGTTCAGTTTAAAAACCTGAAAAATAAAACTATTATGGAATTCTCCATCCCTACTCAAAATGATGTTTGGAGTTTTATTGAAAAAAATAACTGGAAACTAATAATGCTTGAAAATGTAGGGCAAGATTATGGATCAGCATTTATTAAATTTGATCGCAAAGGAAATAAAGTTAATGGAAACTCTGGTTGCAACAACTTTTTCGGAACATACTCTGTTAGCAATAATGACCATATTAAATTTGGCGGTATGGCATCTACCAGAAGAGCTTGTTTAGATAAAGAAGCTAATAAAACCGAACAAAAAATATTGTCTTATTTAAGTAATAATGACTTACGCTTTGATGTTGCTGAACAAACATTGAATTTCTACCTTGGTGATAAACTGGTAATGATGTTCGGAATCTCGAAATAAATCTTTAAAAACAGATGCTGCCTTAAAATAGGCACACCTGTTTTATAATAATAAGGCTCGACTTTTTAACTAAAGTTGAGCCTTATTTTTTTATAAAATAGTTAATGATGCTAATCAAGGTTTGAAATGTGCCTTTAGGTACTAAATATAGGTAGTCATTCAGTTCCAAATTCGCTAGCGTGCCGTAGGTACGCAATGATTATCGTTTTGTTGTGTACCTACGGCACACTAAATGCATCCTAATTGATGTTTTCTACCAATATTTAGTACCTAAAGGCACAAATTGTAGACTTTCAACTCTTGATCCGTATTAATAACCCGTTATAGATAAATCTTAGTATTCGAATGTGATAAAACAGATATCACCTGAGCTAAAAAAGTTAAAAAAAAATCACTATTTTTAACAAACCATCATTCTTTTCTTATGACAGATAAATCACAACTCCGGGGTTCCATTTTTAGACATCTTGACGGCTTAGCAGTGGCGCCAGTGGCAATAGCATTGAGAAACAAAGCAGTTTTAGAATTTATCCTAAACAAAAAGCAAGTACAATTAACAGAGCTTACAACTACTTCTAAAGCAAATGAAGGCTATCTGAATGTTGGTTTGAGGATTTTGGCTTCTCAAGGTTTTTTAGATTATGAAGTCGATAATCATACACAGGAAATTAGGATTTCAGTAAATGAAAAGACAGCAATAGCCTTTTCATTGTTTCATCTCTATGAAGATGTTGTTGATTTGCTTCAGTTTTCGATTCAGTTTCATTCACGCCTTTTCGAAGATGAACCGTTTGAAAAACTGAATGTTATTTTTGAAAAATATAAAAAAAATTACGGAATTAAACCTTCTGATAATTCGCTGACAAATACAATTCAGGATCAGATTTTAAAACATATAGAAGGTTATTTAATTGGGCCAACCATAGTGCGTTTGGCCATGAAAGGAATGTTTCACAAGTATTTTATGGAGACTTCTTTCAAGCCGGAAGAGTTTCATAAATCTCCTGAAAATTTTAAAAAAATACTAGACTTTTTTGTGCATCTTGGATGGTTTCTGGAAAAAAAAGGCAATTATCAATTTACTGAAGACGGTTTGTTTTTCGCAAAAAGAGCCAGCGCTTATGGCGTTACAGTTTCTTATTTACCAACATTTGCCAAAATTGAAGAATTAATTTTTGGTGATCCAGCCGCATTAAGAATGATAGCTGATGGCGAAAACGAAATTCACGTTGATCGCGAAATGAATGTTTGGGGAAGCGGTGGCGCTCACGACACTTATTTTAAAGTCGTAGACGAAATTATCGTTAAACTTTTTAACCTGCCAATTGAAGAGCAGCCAAAAGGAATCCTTGATATGGGTTGCGGTAATGGTGCTTTTCTGCAACATATTTTTGAAGTCATAGACAGGCAAACTTTACGAGGAAAAATGCTCGATGAGTATCCATTATTTCTGGTTGGAGCCGATTATAACCAAGCTGCCTTGAAAGTAACCAGAGCTAATCTTATCAAAGCAGATATTTGGGCAAAAGTAATCTGGGGAGACATTGGACGCCCGGATTTACTCTCGGATGACTTAAAAGAAAATTATAATATTGATCTGAAAGATTTACTTAACGTGAGGACTTTTCTAGATCACAATCGAATTTGGAAAGATCCGGAGCACATTCACCAAGACCGAATCAGTAAATCTACAGGTGCATTTGCTTCCAGAGGAAAAAGAATCAGCAACAACCTTGTTGAAGATAATCTTCTGGAACATTTACAAAGATGGTCGCCGTATGTGCGTAAATTTGGTTTACTCTTGATTGAATTGCATACCATAAATCCAAAACTTGCTGCCAATAATTTAGGCAAAACTCCTGCAACAGCCTACGATGCCACCCATGGTTTTTCTGATCAGTATATTGTTGAAATAGATGTCTTTAATAATGTTGCTGCCGAGGCAGGATTGTTTCCGGATAAATCAATTTTTAAAAGATTTCCTGAAGCTGATATTGCTACGGTTAGTATCAATTTATTGAAAGGTCATTAAAAATGGATTATTTGAAAAATACAAAAAACGAGGAAAACGGGAACAAATTATAAGTATGAAATTTAAGGAGAATAACAGAAAAGCTTTTATGTCAATTGAGCCCAATATTTATGACCAACTAAATTCGGATTATGATCTCATAGTATCGTGTTTCGAATACCTTCGAGGTAAAATTCCAACTATTTTAAATATTGATCGTGATGATATTGAGGTTTTTCTGGTCTCATTTTGTAACTTTTCAGGACAATATTATCCTGCAATTGGAATTCGGGATAAAGTAGATTCAAAAGAATCGGTAAATTTTGATTTTTTTGAAATTGATGAAAAAGTAGAAACCTGGTTAGCCAATCTGGGAATTGAAAATCTCAAACAAAAAGCAAAAGAAATTAAATCTATCGATTGGAAAACATTGCAAGAGCTAAAAGAATATCCAAGTCAAATATGACCATTCTAAATATTTGATCCTTATAAAAGAATACCAAATCAAGAAACCTCCAAAATCAAATGACTTTGGAGGTTTTTAATTTATAATCTTCAATATAAAATCCGAATATTATATTTCATCATATCTTAATAAATTACTTAACAATCAGTTTTTTGGAAACATTAAAATCATTAGAGCTTATTGTAACAACATATATTCCAGAAGCCAAGTCATGATTAACTTTTGCAGACGTATTGAGTTTCTTTACCAAAACCTTTCTTCCGTTGCTATCTGTTACTGTTATTGTTGCCGTATCGCCCACTTTTAATTCCGGTAAAGCAATATTAAATTCTTTGTCAATTGAAGGATTTGGATAAATACTAACCAACGAATTACTTTTCGCCGTTACTTCTGGTTCTGTAACATTAATCTTTTTTGATGTAGAAACCGTTTGAAATTGCCATTGAGCACTTTCCCAACTGTTTTGGGCTCCTGCATACTGAGCAGAACCATTTAGATTTTCAATATGAATCATGTTCCCTGTCTGCCATCTGTTTTTAATTCGCACCCATGTAGCATCAACATTCTCGGTTGACCATTGTGCGCTCCACCAATCAGATCCTGCAGTAGTACATTGCACCGCTCCTGTCAAATTTTCAATATGCATTACATCTCCCGTACCTACGTTTTTTAATATAAAATAAGTGGCATCAACAGCTACTTTTTCCCATTTGTAATTATTATTGGCAACAGTTGCGCCGTAACCTACATTGGCACCGGCATCATACAAATAATTGTTAGTCCATTTGTTTTTAATGGTAAAGTAACTTCCAGTTGCCGTGTTAACCGTAATTGTAGCGGTACTCGTTTTATTTCCGTCAGCCGTTGTTACTGTAATTATTGCTGATCCGTTAGCAACTGCCGTTACTAAACCTGAAGTATTAACCGTTGCAACGCCCGTATTGTTTGAAGTATAACTAACCGCTTTGTTCGTTGCATTCGACGGAAGAATTGTTGGTGTCAATTGTTGTGTTCCACCAACGCTTAAAGTCGCTGTTGTTGGACTTAAACTTACACTTGTTACCGCCACATTTGATGAACTTACTGTGATTACAGCAGTTGCAGTTTTTGCACCATCCTGAGTTGTCACCGTAATGGTTGCTGATCCCGCAGCAATTGCAGTAACCAAACCTGATCCGTTTACCGTTGCAATACCAGTGTTATTAGAACTATAAGTCACCGTTTTGTTGGTCGCATTTGCCGGGGCAACAGTTGAGGTTAATTGCTGTGTTGCTCCAACGCCTAAAGTAGCTGTTGCAGGTGTAACCCTTACGCCTGTAACAGGAACTGATGTACTAGAGCAGTTAGAACTTTGCGTCCACGAAAATGTACCAATTGCACTGATTTCTTCATTTATTGTTGCATTACCGCCTCTATTGGAATAATTCATGTTGCAATATGTTCCGTTTCCAGCTGGAGAACCTGCTATAAGCACAAAATATCCTCTGCCCCAATTTCTGTTAAGTGCATTATTGTTTGGATATTCTTTACCAGTTCCGTTAACTGTAATGTCCTTAAACGAAAGATTATAAATACCATCTCCGGATCGTTTACTAATAGAAATAGCATCGTTTCTTGAATCTAAAATGTCAATACTATAAAGCTGCACATTTTTAACCTGACTTCCGGCATTAGTAGCACTAAAAATATCTACCGCAGCAACCGGATTATTATAAGTATCATTAAAAGTTCCGCATGCTGTTATGGTAATATCGTGAATTTCGTGCATTCCATCATTGTTAAATGGTGCTCCCGGAAAATTATTACTCACTCTGATACCCGCTTCTAAATTGTCTTTTATAATCAAATTGTAAGCTTTGTTATTTTTTCCGCCATAAATCGCCAGACCACAGGCACGCCAACAGTTTTCAGACGTATTATATCTAAAAGTATTATTGATACATTCCAGTCCATCGGCAGACCAGATTGCCTGATCATCATCGCCATTATTTCTAAAGTTACAATGCTCTACAATAGAGTTTGCAGTTCCTTTGCAAAGATTTATTCCATCAGCATAATTATTTCTAAAACGACAATGAGACAGCGTAAATCCATCGGCAATTGCGGGACCTCCGGTATTATATTGTGCAATCCAGGCGCCGCATTCAAAATGTTCAGCCCAAATATTTCTTACTGTTGATGCAGACGTAAAAACACCATTTATAGCTTTATAAGAATTACTTCTGGATGCTGAATTTGTTGTTAAATAAAGATCCGTAAATGAAATACCTGCCGCATTAGCACGCAATCCACCATTTAAGCTGCTTGTGTTGGTAAAATTAATTTGAGTATACCACATTCCGGCACCTACTAGTGAAGTATTGGCAACACCAAAATACAATTCTCTATTAACGTTATAAACCCCACTTGGAACGAATATTTTTTTACCGCCATTTGCATCAATAAAAGTTTGAAGATCGCTTCCGTTTCCGGTATAAGTCACTGAGCCTGCCGGAGCTGTAACGGCTGTAGCGACTGGTTCCATTTCTGCAAAATCCACATAAACATTCCCTGATTCTCTCACCAATTTTAATGTTCCCGAAGCGGCTATTTTAGCCGGAAGTTTATAACGCACTTCATCAAATCGCATTCTTGGATTTTGATTTGTAATTCCGTTATTATTTGGATTTCCGTTACTCCACAAATATTCCCAAGACCAGGTTGAAGTCAAAGTTAGTGTTGTAATTTTTGTGCTTCCGTTATACACGCCAACAGTACCTGATTGCCCGTCAGGAACACTATATCGAATTACAAGTCCGTCCGCCGCTTCGGTAAGTGTCCATTGCACTGTAGCATTGGTAGCAGACATATTTATGCACTGCTGATCTGTCGCTTCCGATTGAAGATCTGACTGAATGTATGATTTTGAAGTAACCGTAGCGCCATTAGACAATTGCCCTAAGTTTGCTTCATATCTTTTGTACGGTGCATCATAATAACCTCGCTGTGCATACAAATTTGCGGTTAAGAGGATAAAAAAAATCCACATGATGTGGCAATATTTGTCTCCTTTAAAAAAAATAGTGTGTAATTTGTTTCTCATAGTTTTAGGTTTTTTAAATAGTTAGTTCCTACAAAAAGGACATAACGAAACTAGACCTAAAAAAGAAGTTTAAAAAAAGATGGGATAAAAATCAAGATTTACACAAGGCCTCAATCAATCCAACAAGCTAATAATCAACAAAATACACTCTATCATCAAATAAAAAATCAAGAATAAATATAGATGAGAAGTCCGTAATTTAAGGCTTTAAAAATAAGAATATTAAAAAATTTAACATCATTAATAATGATATTCTATTTTTTTATAATTTATAATGTAAAATTGAATTTGTTTTTTTTGAGTTCTTTACCTGTATAATTTCTTTCATCAATAAGAGATTTATTTACCAAGCATTAAAAACTAAAAAAAGCCCATTTCCTAAGAAATGAGCTTTTTTAAAATCTTTAAAAGAATAGGATTTAAAATAATTCGCGATGAAAATTTTCAAAATAAATCTCAATCAATAACTCGGCACCTTTTGCAGATGCCAAATCGATTAATCCTATTTCGCAAAGTGCATCTATTCTGCACATTTGATCTCTAGTCGATTTTAGTTTTCCCACACATTTATCAAAAATAGCGATGTTTTCGATAGCGTTTTTTACAATTTTAATCAATTGTCTAAAATCATCCGAAGATAATTTACTGTCTTTTAGATAATTTTCTAATCTGGCTCCTTCTCTATAATGAGGATAATTTTCTAAACCCATAAAGGTTAACATCCACATTTTATTATAATTCCATGTTGTTTTAATAATACCAATGTAATCGGCTATTAACTCATCGTGCAAATTATTGGTGGCCTGTCCGTATTTTTTAAGCGTATACAAATGCGTAAATTCATGTTCTTTTCGAATAGAAACTGAATATAAATTCCATAAATCCTCTGTCAGTCCTAACTGATTCGCCTTTACGTCACTGTAAGGTTTTGTGCTTAAAATGATCATTTTATCTTTGTATAAAGATTTATTGGGCATTACATTGTCTAAAAATTCTGTGTTCCAGTCTCCTAAGGGATTATTTTGCAACCAGTTTTTTTTGATCATATTTAATCGTTTCGAATTGTTAAGACCATTCAATAATACGGCTCCCATTGATGAAGGAATGGCTACCGGATTGTTTTTATAGACTAAAGACCGTACTATTTTTACAAAATCTTCTTTGTGAGGTATGATTAAAACCGGGATTTTGCCTGCGATGCTTTCATGAACTTCAAAACTAATGTTTTTTGAATCTTCTAATTTTTGATAATCCTCTAATTTTATATCATTCATTTTTCCTCTTAAAACAACATCGATATAGAGGTCTAATTTATCTCTTTCTTTTTCAATCAAAAAATTCAATTGTGAATAACATTCTTTTAATATGCCAAAGATGTCTTTTCTGCCAGAAAAATTAAATATCGTTTCTTTCCAAAATTGAATTCCCTCATCTTCGACAATAGTAGATACCTCATAGTCATCGTTTAACGAAAATTTATTAAACAAATAAGTTTTAAGTTCATAAGATAAATCAATTGATACAACTTGATCAATTCGCTCGAGTGTAAGTGTATTATTCATTATTATTACGAAATTTGACGTTTAGCCAGCTGGTAAAGAAGCCATCCATAATTTGTGATTTGGGTCGGGTAACTTTAATTAATCGATCTCATTTTCTAGTATAGAAACTTTTTCTAACACCTATTTTATAAAAATGCTATCTATATATGTTTTGCAAAGAATTATACAAACTTTCGTAGTCTGTAATAACAGAATCATTTGAATTTACTCTGTTTAATTTGCTTTTTTTTTTGCGTTTAATTCCTGATCACTATGCTTTAGTTTTATAGGAATATTGATGTATAAATATTCTGGATCAGACTGATCTGTTACTTTAATTTTTCTTCCGTTTGGCAAACTTCTCCCAAAAAATTTTTCTAATGTTTCTTCGGGGTTAGTAATTAATGATTTTTTAAAATCATCGTTTTCCCAGGCTTCCGTAATTATCCTAAAAAACACATCCTGACCTTTTTTTTGTTCTTCTGTTAAAATCATTTTATTTATTCTTAAAATTAAAATTTTACTTCGTGCTTATCAAGATTATTAATCTATAACTTATTTGCAGAGAACTGATTAATTATCATACACATAATCTTTTAAGCTGTTAGTAAAGAGTATTCACATTCTTTATTTCGAAATGTTTTATTAGGCATATTATCAATGTTATCAGATGTTATTAAAAATTTATTATCAGAGTAAAACTTTTTCAAACCATCATAACTCATTGCTATTGGTATCGTTTCAGAACCCAGATAATTAATAGAGCTTCCTATAACTTCGGCTTGTATGCCAAGCAAATTCATAATTCGTAGCAGTTTGCTATCGCACTCTGCAAAAGCAATACCTTTTTTTTGCTCGCATAAAGGGGCAATTGCACACACCATTAGTCTTCTAAATAGTGTCTTATCTTTTATGTTTCTTTTGGTCGCAAATCGCCCAATGTGCCAAACTGAAGATAATTTTTCTGAAAGATCTAAAACACTTAAAGGATTAATATCAAAAATTTTCTGAAGCGGAAGCTTCATCTCATAATCCCATTTAATTACTCTAATCGATCCTTGAATATTTCCTGAGAAATCTTTGGCCACAAAAATTTCAGAATCTTTAAAATAATTTAATTCTTCATTATAAACTTCTTGTGTATCTGTGTTAACCTTTTCGGTACTTACATTTTCGCAATGATGATTAAAGTTTTCTTCTACTACAAACTTGGCTAATTCTGTTAATTGATTTAATTCTAATCTTTCAAGGTAATTCTGGTTAATAGTCATGGTAGTCCATTTGCTTTTGGTTATCATCAAAGCTAATTGTAGAAAACCGCACTATAACTACACTAAATAGTAGTATTAAGCTACCTGAAATAAATTGTACTTTAGGGTAATATTGTTTTTAAGCTATAAATTATAAAGAAAGAAATTAATTTTATAAAGATGGATTGATCGATCCCTTTTGAGCAAATAATGGTTTTATCCGTTTTAAAAGAAAACGCTATAGTTAGCTTAAGCTAAAAAACTAACCATTAATAATCAGCAAGTTACAGTAAAACATTTTTTTTTAAAGATCTGTGTGATTATTATCACACATAACAAAAAAATTAAATTAAATTTGATTAAAATTATCCAAATGAAAGAACAGGATTTAAACTCTTTTTTTGATTCCAGAAATATCATTTATGGTATGACAGATGAAGAAAGGTCAAAAAGATTTGATTATTTAGAACCTATTAAGGCATTTGCAAGAGCAACATATACAAGTCTTTACGTTATAGATTATTTAATACAAGGGTTTGAGTTTGTTTCTGATAACCCATTATTTTTATGCGGCAATACAGCACAAGAAGTGCTTGAAATGGGCTATTCTTTTTATTTTAAGCATGTTCCTGAAGCCGATTTAGAATTATTATTAAAAATTAATACTATTGGATTTGATTTTTATGAAAAAACGCCCTTAGAAGAGCGCCCTCATTATACCATATCTTATGATTTTCATTTAAGAAATCAGGAAGGAAAATTAATTTTAATCAATCAAAAACTCACTCCTGTTTTTTTAACATCAAGTGGAAAAATATGGAAAGCAATATGTATTATTTCATTATCATCTGAACGTAAGGCGGGTAATATCAAAATACACAAAAACGGAGAAAACACGGTTCAAAAGTATAATCTTGAACTGAATCATTGGGAAGATTCCAAAAGAATTGCTTTATCTAAAAGAGACAAAGAAATTTTACAGTTTTCGACCAGGGGTTTTACTATAAATGAAATTGCCGAAGCGCTATTTATTTCGCCGGATACGGTAAAATTTCACAGAAGAAATCTTTTTCAAAAATTAGAAGTAACGAATATTTCAGAAGCAATTGCTTTTGTAACCAGTAATAAATTAATCTAAAAAATAATCTCTTTAGATTAAGGTTTTAGATTTCATGTTTTTTTCTATCTGATCGTCGTTAAATAAAACTCCGGAAATACTTTTATGCGTTTATTGATACAGATATCAAACGCAATATTACTGCATATTCCAGCCACTAACCAGGAAGCAATAGAAAGTTGCGGAGGCGAAAGATTTTTGTTTTCATTTATATATTCCCCTAGAATTTTTTCCAGCCAGTCCTGCGGATTTTCCCAATACCTCATATATTCTAAAACATAATTGACGACATTAATTTCGCTAAATTTTTCGTCCGGTTTTCTTAATGCATCTAATCCTTCATCATCTGAAATAACTAATACTAATGCTCCCCATCCTAAATTATACGGATGCAAAACCGGTATCTTTTTTTTCTGGCAAATAGAGTCAAACAAAAGCGGAACATCAGAAGTAAAATCTAAAGCGTTTATAGCAACTTTGTGATCTTTTATATAATCTTCGACATTTTCCGGTGTTAAAAAACAATTATGAGTTGTAATTTTAGCTTCACTATTAATCGCAAGTAATCTTTCTTTAAGCGCTTCTACCTTAGGTTTTGAAATATCTTTTTCGGTATAATTTTGTCTGTTTAAATTTGATAATTCAACAACATCGCCATCGATTATGGTCAGAGTTTCGAAACCCAGTCTTAATAAACATTCGGCAATAACACTGCCTATACCTGCCCCGCCTAATAATATGGGAGTATTCTTTATTAATTCTTGTTCTTCAGGGCTAATATAAAGCCTGTTTCTTATATGTCGTTGATCCATGTCTAAATTTTACAGTAATTATAATTTATCTTTTGAAAGATATAAAAAAAGTAACAATATGATATTTGAAATTTGATTTTATTCCGGTTGATAAATTGAATTAATTATAATGATATCAAAATAGAAATTACTGATGTCATTATCTCAAAATAACCCATTATCTAAGTACTTTTATAAGAAATAAAAACAGATGAATTTAAAGGTGTTTTTAACGAACTTGAATATTATTTTTATATATAATAAAGCCTTAAAGAGGACCATTTATCCTATAATGTTTCATCATTTTTATTTAACTTAGCACAGTAGATCTTAAAATGTAAGATTAAAACAAACTTTATTTTTCTGCAAAAAACTGATTGAAAAAGTATTACCTTTTTTTCTCTTACATTTTTTCTGAAAAAAGCATCTTTCTAATAATTTTAGTTAATTGAAAACTATGAACAAATTTGATTTTGGAATTGTAGGGCTCGGCGTAATGGGTCGTAACTTACTTTTAAATATTGCGAGCCATAACTTTGCGGCAGCAGGTTTAGATTTAGATACTGAAAAAGTCAATTCTCTTCAACAAGAAGCAGACTCTGACCATACAATTGAAGCAACAACAGATGTTAAGCATTTTGTAGAGCTTATACAAAAACCAAGAGCTATTATGCTGCTGGTTCCGGCAGGAAAACCTGTTGACAGCGCAATAGCAAGTTTACTTCCTCATTTAGATAAAGGAGATATTATAATCGATGGTGGTAACACTTATTTCACCGATACAGACAGAAGATTTCTGGAATTATCTGCTAAGGGAATTCATTTCTTTGGAATGGGAATTTCCGGTGGAGAAAAAGGAGCGAGATTTGGTCCTGCTATGATGCCTGGTGGAGATCAGAAAGCATACGAGAGACTTCGTCCTATTTTTGAAGCTATTGCAGCAAAAGTTGATGGAGAACCTTGTGTTGAATATTTAGGAAACGGATCTGCCGGAAACTACGTAAAAATGGTTCATAACGGTATCGAATACGGAATCATGCAATTGATTTCTGAAATTTATGACCTGATGAAAAGAGGTTATAATCTGGATGAAGACACGATTCAGAAAACTTTTGAAGAATGGAATCAAACCACTGATCTTAAATCGTATCTGATCGAAATTACCGGAAAAATCCTGAAAGAAAAAGATGCAGACGGAAGCAAACTCATCAATAAAATCTCAGATTGGGCAAAATCTAAAGGAACAGGAAAATGGACTTCTCAAAACGCAATGGATTTGCAAGTGCCGGTTCCAACTATCGATGCAGCAGTTTTTATGCGCGATATGTCTAAAACTAAACCGGAAAGGATTGAAGCCGCTACTAAATTAGTTTGGAATACTAATCCAACCGATGTAAATGCAAGTGAAGCAATTTCGGCATTAAAATCGGCATTATACTTTTCTATTGTCGTGACTTATGCACAGGGATTAGCGCAGCTTCACACAGCTTCCAAAGAATACAATTACGGATTAAATTTAGAAACTGTTGCCAAAATATGGCGCGGAGGATGTATTATTCGTGCGAATGCTTTAGAAGATTTTAGAAAAGCATTTGCTGCAAAATCAGATTTACCAAACTTACTTTTAGATGCTGGAATCGCTTCAAAATTAACCGATAACCAAGCCGGAATAAGAACCGTAATTCAATTTGCTGTTCAACAAGGATTACCTGTAGCCGGACTTATGAATTCATTGGCCTATTTTGACGCCTACAGATCTGCAAATCTACCAACAAATCTAATTCAGGCACAGCGCGATTATTTTGGTGCTCATACCTACGAACGTATTGATACCACTGGAGTTTTCCACACACAATGGTCTGAATAAAGAACTATAAGCAACACAACACACACAAATGAGTAAGTTCAAAAATATAAATCCAACAGTCATTGTGATTTTTGGAGGAACCGGAGACCTGGCAAAGAGAAAGCTCTTTCCCGCATTTCAAAATCTGTATCTTGATGGCCGTATGTCAGACAAGTTTCAGATTATCGCGCTTGGAAGAGCCGAAAAAAGCGATGAAGAATTTCGCAGCTATGTCTTAGAAAATCTAAATACTTTTTCAAGAAAAAAAGGTCTTTCTGATCCTGAAACTCAAAAATTTCTTTCCCACATAACGTATCATAGTCTTGATATCGACAAAGAAGAATCTTATCAAAGTTTAAATGAAAAGATAAACAATATCGATGAGTCCTTTGGAGAACGTGCCAATCGTCTTTTTTACCTTTCGATTACGCCTTCTTTCATTACTACAATCTCAAGTAATATCAAGAAAATTGGCCTTGCCGAAAATCCAAAACAAGACCGTATTATTATCGAGAAACCTTTTGGTTACGATAAAACTTCTGCTATTGGGCTTAATGCGATGCTTTCGCAGACTTTTAAAGAAGAACAGATTTACAGAATCGATCATTATTTAGGTAAAGAAACTGTTCAAAATATCCTTGCTTTCCGTTTTGGAAATTCGATGTTTGAACCTTTATGGAGCCGTAATTTTATTGATTTTGTCCAGATTACAGTTGCAGAAGAAGTTGGCGTTGAAGAACGCGGCGGATTCTATGAAGGTGTTGGTGCATTGAAAGATATGATTCAGAACCATTTGCTTCAAATTTTATGTATGACCGCTATGGAGGCGCCGGCCTCATTAGAAGCAGATGATATTCGTAACCGTAAGGCAGATGTTTTAAAATCTATTCGCCGCATCAAGCCGGATGAAGTGGATCACTACGTTGTCAGAGGGCAATATGATGCAGGTGAAATAAAAGGAAATCCAGTTCCCGGATACCGTCAGGACAAAGGAATTGCTCCAGATTCTACTACAGAAACCTATGTGGCAATGAAAATTTATCTGGACAACTGGAGATGGCAGGGAATTCCGTTTTATCTGCGCACAGGAAAAAGAATGGAAGAAAAGCAGTCTTCTATCATTATACAGTTTAAACCGGTTCCGCATTCTGCATTTTCTTATGGAAAACAAGGTATGACACCAAACAGACTTATTATCAATATTCAGCCTGCAATGGATATCAAGCTGCAGTTTATGACCAAAAAACCAGGTCTGTCGCTTTCTTTAAGACCGGCAGAAATGATATTTGATTATTTTGCCTGCTCGACAATGTCACCTGAAGCTTATGAAACGCTTATAGCTGACGCTTTAGCAGGAGATCCTACCCTATTTATGCGTTGGGATCAGGTAGAACAAGCATGGGATGCTATTGACACTATTCAGCAGGTATGGAAAACTACAGCACCAACCAATTTTCCTAACTATAAAGCTGGAAGCTGGGGACCTGAAGAAGCTAACGAATTATTGGCTCGTCAGGGACATGCATGGATTCCGAACACACAAAATAAAATAACCGAAGAAATCTTAGATGATACAGATATACAATAATACAGAAGAAATTAATACCGCGGCGGCAGATCTTTTTGTAACATTAGCACAGAAAGCAATTGCCGAAAAAGATAAATTCACCGCTGTACTTACAGGAGGTTCATCTCCTGCAGGGATTTACAAATTATTAGCTTCTGATGATTACAAAACTAAAATAGACTGGAGTAAAGTTTTTATATTCTGGGGAGACGAACGTTGGGTTCCTCTTAATGATGACCTCAGCAATGCAAAAATGTCTTATGCCGCATTGCTAAGCCACGTTCCTATTCCGTCCGAAAATATTTTTGAAATGTACAAAGATGGTGTTACACCAGAAGATTATGCAGTTACCTACGAGCAATCTATTCGAAAAGTATTGGGAGAGGAAGGAAAATTCGATCTTATCTTATTAGGAATGGGAGACGACGGACATACAGCTTCGCTTTTTCCTGGTCAACCTGTGTTGGAAGAACAAACTAAATGGGTTTCTGCCTACTATCTTGAACCTCAAAAAATGCACCGTATTACCCTTACTGCACCATTAATAAACAAAGCCGAAAAGATTATTGTAGTAGCTTTTGGAGAGAAAAAAGCACCTGCATTAAAGGAAGTAACAACTGGAGCATATAATCCTGCAACTTACCCAATGCAACTGATTAAACCCGTTTCTGGTGAATTATTATTTCTGGTAGATAAAAGTGCTGCCGGAACAAATTAAGGAATCGTTTTTACAATCTATATTAAAGGTTTATGCTGAAAAGTATAAACCTTTTTTTTTGTTAAAAACCATTCTACCAACATTTTGCCCCTAACGCCACAAAATACAAACTTTAAAACATTATGAATGTATGTTTATCAAGAATTAAAATATGGCATTATTTACTAAATACTAATACCAGAAAAATACCTTCAAAACTACATATTGATAGTGCGAACTGTGCCGTTAGGCACTAAATGTTGGTAGAAAACATGAATTGGAATAAATTTAGCGTGCCATAGGTACGCAATAGGCATCTTTTTGTTGCGTACCTACGGCACGCTGTTATCTTTTGTACCTAAATTAGCTACCAACATTTAGTGCCTAACGGCACAAATTGCAGACTTTCATCTTTTAATTGGCATCAAAAATTACTATCCGAAAATTAATTATTTAAAGATGTTCATTTTCTCATCATAAATTGGACTTTGCACGCTTAAGAAATTTAAAACACTGTGAAACACATTGTTCTGTGATAGTACTTTATTAGGCTTGAGCTGTTTTGAACCGTCCGACGTCCAAACTATAAAAGGAATTTCATATTGTTCTTTAGGAGCAATACTTAAAGGTAATCCATGCATATATAGATTATTTTCGCCCAAAGATTCTCCATGATCCGAAACAAAAATCATTGCACTATTAAATTCTTTTAATGCCTTTAAATCCTCAATTACATGATATAAGATATAGTCTGTGTAAACAATCGTATTGTCATAAGCGTTGATTAGCTCTGTTTGAGAACATTTTCCTAATTCAACGCTATTACAAACGGGTTTAAAAGTCTCAAATCGAGCTGGATATTTCTTGCTATAAGTAGGTCCGTGACTTGTACTGGTATGCAATACTATTAATATTTTATTCTTTTTACTGGCTAATATTCGCTCTTTTAATCCGATCAGGAGAACCTCATCATAATTACATCCTTCGCCTTTACAATTTTGTTTTAAAACATCTCTATTTTGATATTCTTTTATATGAATTGGCGGTTCTCCCCAGTTTGTAGTTCTCCAAATAACATCTACATTGTTTCTGTATAAATAATTAGGTAAAACTTCATATAAATCATCTGTATGTGTATGTTCTAAAATGCATTTTACACCGGCAGTAGTATAAGTAGCACCAGAAGTCGCTTCAAAATGAAATAGATCTGGTGTTTTGGAAAGCAAAGGATTCGTGTTTTTCTTGTATCCATATAAAGAAAAATTCTGGCTTCTTGCAGACTCTCCTATGACCAAAACTACAACTGATTTCTTATTATCTTTTATGGTAGCACTGGGTAATAAAATTTCTTTTTCATTCTTTTTATATTGATGAATATAAAAAAGAGCTGTATTTACGGTGTAAGACCAAGGCATTGCAAGTCCTCCTAATGTTTTTGAATTTTTATCAATCCACAACCAATTACTGGCATTAGCAAATATTAAAGTTAGGATAAATAAAAGAGTAAGTGAAGAGGTAATTAAAAATTTCTTTACTGTTACATTTATAATTTTAGCTTTAATAATATAAATGGCAGGAATAACGCCTAGCAGAATTATATATAGTATTAATTTGATGGAAAAAAAACTGGCAGATTCTTCACTATTGGTATTAAGTATATTACCAATCATACTTTCGTCTATTATAACGCCATAAGTATTTACAAAGTAAACTGCAATTGCATTGATCATAAAGAATAAAACCAATAAAGTTTTTCCAACAAAACGTGATGCAAAAAAAATCAGATAAAAAACAAAAGCATTCAAAACCAACATTAGAATAATTAAGCTAACTACAATGGTAATACTGCTTGAGCTTTTATAATCGACATTATTAAAAACGAAGGTGAAAAATGGAAAATGAAAAAATAAAAAATTAAGCAAACTCATCAGTAAAACAAAATGAGTAATTTTTAAATTATTTTTTAACATAAACAGTAATGATTTTAAATAGTGAAATGGCTGCACTAGTTAATGATATTGTCGCTTCATTGTTTAAAACAGATCAAAGGCTCAAAAGCCTATTTCTTATGAAACAGGCTTCTTTATGCCTTTTATTATTATTTACAAAGGTAATCCTTATTACTCACATACCCTTTAAAATGTGTTAGTTAACTCTTTTCATATGCTATTATTCGTCTTCTTTTATAGCTTTAATTTCAGCTTCTGATAAGATTTGATTGAATACTTTTAGGTTTTTCATTTTTCCGATAAAAGAATTCTTGCTATCCCCAATTTTATCCAGTGGAAAAAACAGTGTTTTCATAATCCAAATCGTATCCTTTTTGTTCCCGAATGGAATTCCTTCTCTTTCCAGTTTTTTAACCAACTTGCCATTTATATACAATGTAGTCGAGTTATTATCTCCCGAAACCGCAATGCTGCTCCACTCCTTTTCCGGAATTGCAACTCCAAAATCATAATCTTTACCTTCGTGAGAAAAACCAAGATTAGAAGTGTTTCCTTGTTTTAATTTCACAACCGCATGATCCGATTGAAAAAGAACCGCATTGTCAGCATTGTTTTCAGAAGGTTTCACTTTAAAAACAACTGTATAATTATACCCAATTTCCTTGTAAGGAAGTTTCACCTGACTGCTACTATTCTTAAAATTTAGTACTTTTCTGGCTCCATCCTTTACGTAACTTACATCGACTATTTTTTTTACTTCTTTGTCGTTCCCTTTCATTTCATAGTTTACAACCAAAGGATCTTTACTCAAAATTTTCCCTCTCAAATTCAATCCCGGACCTTCATTGATAAATTTAACCTTACCCGAAAAATCATTAAAATTTACCTTTTGATTTGTTCCGCTCCACATTTTTTCGCTTAATACCTGAATTGCAGGAAAAACTCTGTCAGTAACATCCTGAGTGGTAATTCCGTTGTTTGCCACATCATTCCACACGGCAAACATACCGCCTCGAATAAAAGGATCTCCCATTTTAAAAACTATATCACCAATTGCTACAGGTTCCCATTTTTCATATAAATATTTCAAATCTAAATAATCGTAATAATACCCCGCAGCTGGCACAATATAAAGATACCCATCCGGCGTACTGATTAGCGGATATCCCAATTCTTTCATTTTCAAAGGATCAGCATAACCATTATACCAGGCATTCATGGTTACACCTTTTGAAGTAACTGGAGTTACACCCTGAGCATGTGTTAAGGCTCCCCAAACCCTGACATCTTTGCCAAAACTTTGTACATATTTTATAAAATGATCTGTGAATTTTCTAAAGGGTTCTGCCTCTTCTTTGGCATATTCATCAGTACCAATATGTACTTCCTTAAAACGAAATACCGGATTTTTACCTTCCAAATATTCTTTAAATATATTTTCTACAATAGTGTAAGTCTCCGGATTTTTTATGTCAAGATGATCTTTTCCATATTTTTTGCTCGCAATTTGCGGAAATGCTTTAGAAATAGCCAATGAATGAGCAGGAACGTCAATCTCCGGAATAATGTTTATTCCGTAACTCTCGGCCAATACTTGTAAATCGATAAATTCTTTCTTGGTGTAAAATTCGCCCTTTGTGGGTAGATTTGGATATCGTTCATTTTCCAGTCTAAATCCGCTATAGGTTTTATCCCAGTCATTGTCAAAATGTTTTGCAAATGCATTATCGCTTAAATGTATCTGAAAATCACTCATTTTATAATAGGACATCAACTTTACGTAATCTCTCAAAAAATCTATCTTGAAATATTTTCTTCCCACATCCAATAAAAAACCTCTTACTTCATATTTTGGATAATCCCTTGAAATTCCTTTAGGCAAAGTGCAATGTTTTGTGTCTTGTTCTAGTATTTGCAAAATGGTGCGTGTTCCCCAAAATGCTCCTTTGTATTGAGCAGCATTAATAGCAACATAATCACGAATGGAAAGTGAATAACCTTCTGTTCCTAATTCTTCCTTTTTCCCATTAAGGGAAATAAAAATATCTCCTGCTTTTGGATTACCTATACTAACTTTTAGCTTTAAATTATAGGCTTTATCTAGATCGTCCTGAAAGGTTTTTGCCGCTTGCAGAAGTGTTTCTGCATATTTTGCATCAACTATAATTCTTGATTTTGAGGTCAATATAAAATTTCCTTCCTCTCCATGCCATTCTCGTAATGACGGAATCACAAAAGGTTTTGCATTCTTTCCCTGATTATTAAAAGTTCCTTCTACGTTTACAACCCACGGAATTTCCATAGACGAACCATTCTCAATTTTAACCGCTTTGAACAATAGATTAACCATCATATCATTCAACGGAGTAAAAACAGTTCCTGATTTAGTTATTATCGAAAGGTTATCTGAACCTATCAATTGCAAACTAAAACCTTCAGGGCATTTGGGTGTTTTATAGGTTGTTATTTCTTTTGAAATAACCGATTCAAATGTTATTTTTTCTACTAAAAAAATCGAATCTGACTTTGTCATTTTCGATTGTGTTAATGCTCGGGGTGAGACTAAAAAAAGACTTATAAGAATCAGATAATGTTTGTAATCCATTTTTAAGTTTTTAAAAAATTAGATTTATACTTTTTACAAATAAAAATCCTGCCTACTTTAATCGATAGATTAGTTCAAAAAAACTCCATTAGAGAGGCCCTAATGAAGTCTTTTCAACTAATCAAAAACCAATTCATTGGTAAAAAATTCTACAAATAAAAACTACAATTAAGGCAATGTCGTAAGATTAACCGTTGGTTGATTTCCTGTGGCCGTTCTTGTAAACTTTGTATATTTAGCAACATACACAGGGAAGAAACCACCGTTTTGAAGATAAAAACTTCCGTTTTGTATTCCTCCTGCATAATCCATTCGCTGTTTGTTGTCGCCAGTGGCATCAATTGTAAATTCTGCCGTGGTTCTTTCTATCCAAGTGCCTTCTACAGTGCGAACCCACTGATTATTAAAAAGTACTTTTCTGCCAAGATATCCTTGTTCCGGGTCAAAATTTTCAAGGAAAGAATAAAATCCCGTTAGATAAGTAACTGTATTAGGTCTTTTCCATGTTGCAATAAATTTCCAGCTTCCTGCTTCAGGAGCAAAAAACCATGCTGAATAAACAGTCGCTCCTGTTCCGTCTGGCTTAGCCTGAGTAAGAAACTTATAGGTATTTCCGGCAACCCAGTTGTAAACCAAATAACTTTGTCCGCCAGTGCCTTCTCCTCCAAAAGCATTATCAACTACATTTGGGCCTTTGCGCACTAATGTTGTTTTGCCTACAGATGGATCCCAGACAGAAAACAGAATTCGTCTTTCTGTTGCTGAATTAACCTGGATTCCAAAATAACCTTCTCCAAAACCATTAGCCATAAAGTAAGAACCTATTTTATCTTCTCCCACAGGAATAGTTACTTCATTATAATTCCATTCATTGTTTGAAGTAGGTGTTCCCGCATCGTAACTCAAATGAACTGACGGGCCTCTTCTTGACCAATAATAATTAGCTGGATCATTTGCATACAATACATCTGAAGCTGTTGCAGCACCGCTAATTACCAAATCAGAAACCTCAGCGTAGTTGCTTCCTGTTTTACTAACGCCTTGAAAATCTACTTTTACATAACCAACACTGCTAATATTAACAGTTGCTACGTTGTACGTTGCGTAATTTTTTCCGGTTACGTTTACATTATAAGAAGTTCCGTTTATCGTGACTTTAATGGTACTATTCCCAGACGGAACTTTGGCTTTTACTTTTACTGTTAAAGCCCCCGTAAGTCCCAGTCTAAAATAAGCACTAAAAATACTATTGGGATTTGTCCAGCCAGCCAAAGAAGTAGCCGTAACATTTTCTGTGCCGCCTGCCGCCAGGTTTGTAACATAGGCATTGCCTCCCATAGAAACCGTATAAGCTGCCGCTGGTTTACTGGTACTTTCATTTTTTACCAAACTATTTTGATCGTTGGCAGTTATCTCTTCTTTATTACAAGAATACAAACCACCAGTTATTAATACAAGTAACATAAATCCAATTCTTTCTTTAATTCGTCTCATAATTTTATTGTTTTGAGGTTAAAAAAAATCTATTTATATATAAAAAAGTTATTTCTTCGTTGTGTACGGGATTTTCATTTTAATTTCCCATGTACCTGAATCATTAATCTTCATTCCCCATCGTATATAGGCTCTATTGCGGATTTGCCCTGTAGAAGGGTCAAGATATTTACTCCAATCCCTTACTCCATTGTCTGCTTCAAAGGCGTCTTTGTCTACTGTAAAAGCATCAGCAGTGGTTAAATAATACATTAAATAGGCATCATTTCCGGTATAGTTTCTGGCATATTGCGGGAATGGCGGAGCCGGTAAACCAAAAGTGGTACTTTCAGAATCCAAGACTGTTCCTATGGTATTATCATGATAATTCTGCAAAGGCTCAGATCCTCCTCCATAGTTAAAAACAACTTTATTAGGATCAAGAGGTGTACCATGACTATCTGTAATAATCATTTTTACTTTTACTGCCAATTTAGGCTCATCACTTATTTTTACAATGGTAACATAAGGATCTGTCCCGTCTAATACACCCGGCACTTTTGGATCATTATCATTAACTATAGAATAGGTATATCCGGTATCATAAACACCAGCTCCTCTACCCAATTGTAGTCTTGATCGAATCTCGGTTTTGAACTCTATAGGTACGAAAGGTCCCATTTTTACACGTGTAAACTTGTCTAATTGACGTTCTCCTCGAACATTTTTTGCATTTACATTAACGATAAAATTATCGTTAACAACTGCTTTCGAAGCTTGTGTAAAAACAAACTCTCCACTTACCGGATTCATTATAATCGAGGGCTGCGGACTCAACTTTAATTTTTTCATTGCTAACTCCAGCGTAGTGTCTGTAGTAGGATCAAATGGAGCCGTCCAGGTTAAGATCTCATGTTTATCTTCTAGTTCAGTGGTTGGTTTTCCGTCCTTATCCGTAATACTGGTAATTGCCCATTCTAACGGATATGTTGATCCTTCGACTGCCGGTGGAGCCGAAGAAAAAAAGACGCCACGAGGAACCGTTATCGTGTCTTGTAGTGAATGTATATTATCACTGATATAACCCACTTCGGGCTGCTCACAGGACAACACAAATAGTGCAATCCCAAATAGATAAATTATTTTTTTCATATTGATGTTTTTTTATAATAGATGTCGTTCATTTAAAACAAGAACTTAATCTATGTAATTTGAAAAATGATGCGATCCTTGAAGAACATGAATTACTCCGTTTGTAGAAATTAAATTAGAAGTTCTAACTACCGTTTTAACATCATCATCAACAGCATCTGTTGGATCCCAATCGTCACCACCTTTAACAGTGTAATACAC
This sequence comes from Flavobacterium sp. JAS, assembly GCF_020991455.1. GTDB lineage: Bacteria > Bacteroidota > Bacteroidia > Flavobacteriales > Flavobacteriaceae > Flavobacterium. The sequence goes on along the minus strand of NZ_JAJMOX010000015.1, from coordinate 68,602 downwards.
ATATTCCGGAAACTCATCCAGTTGGTCTTTATAATCTTCTACAGGCTCGAGAGAAAGTAATCTTTCCTCTCCGTTATGTGCTGTATAAACTTTTCCTTCTTTTACCAATTTGCTGCGATCCAGGCTTTCGTTAAAAATATACGCGCCCAGCATTTCTTTCAAATCGGCAACAGGAATATCGTTAATACCATAATTCTGATTCTCCTCTATGTCTTTCATATAAAGAATATATTTTTTAATAGACAAGTTATTTGGAGCGAAGAGCGTGGTTGATTTAGCATTGACCACATCAATCATATCTGCTTTTTGAATTAAAATAGCCAAAGTGTCTAATTGTTTATTTGATTTTAGAAAATCATAAGTAGACACTCCAACATTTTGGTTGGCCAAACCTCCGTCTATTAGATAGTCATCGTTTGAACAGGAAGTCAAGCTAAATAGTACTATTAATACATATATATATTTCATGTTTATGTTCTTTAAAGATTATTAAATAAATTACAGTTTGCCTTTCCAGTAATCGGTTTGAATAAGGGCTGGGTTAATTGAAATCATTGATGGATCAACTGGCCAAAAGCAACCATCATGTGAAATTCTGCCAGGGGTCATCCAGCTTACTCCCGAAAAGTAATTCAGTCTTATTCTGTCAAAACCTGATTGTCCTTCTCCAACCAACTCAATAGCGCGTTCATCAAATATGGCTTTCGTTAATGATGTACGGTCAGTAGCTCCGGTATAATCGGGTACGTTAGCTTTAGATCTGATCATATTAATATCAGCAACAGCGGCAGCACCATTTCCTAATTTCATATTCGCTTCTGCTCTAAGAAGATAGACATCTGCCAATCTGAAAACTAAAATATTAGACTCTGAAAATCTTGCGTATGAATCTGATGCTTGCCCGTCTTTAGCGGTTTGAGAATATTTAAGTAAAGAAGATTGTTCGGAAGAATCAAAATCACTAAAAAATAACGTTTTACGGATATCATTATCACGATCACTGTCAGAATTCATCATTTCCTTACCATAAAAATCTTCGCTTATAATTGGCGCATTACCATTTGGATCTTTGAAAAAAGGATTCGTTAATGTTAATCCTGTAACGTATGCATCTTCATCGCTAACGCGGTACGATTCATTCATCGTGGCACTAACATTAATCTCGAAAAGCCCCGTTTTTGATTGACCAATGCACATATCATTAAACCCATCTACACCTTCATTTACATAATCAATAAGCGACGCATTACTATTAGAAATTACAGAATTGGCAGCTGCAAGCGCCTGATTAATCATAGTAATATTGTCCTGATCTCTGCTCGCGTACCAAAGAGCAATATGTGCTTTTAAGGCCTCGGCACTTGCTTTATTGGCCGTAATAGCCCATTTTGAAGCGCCTGGAGAAGAATATTTTAATAAACCAATTGCTTTATTGGCCGCAGCCAAAGAAACATCCAATACTTTTAGTTCGTTTTCTCTCGGTTTTGTAACGATATTACCGTCTTTAATCAATTGATCTGATGTTTCTATAACTTCGTCTACAATAGGTGCATCACCCCAAATACGGGCGATGTAGAAATAAGCTAATGATCTTATAAAAGCGGCTTCTCCTATTAGTCTGTCTTTCTCCGCTTTTGATTTGAATTTGCTGTCCGGCATTTCACTAACGTGTTTCTCGATTGAAAGTGCCCAGTTTGCTGCTCTGTAAAATCCTTTCCAATTGCGGGATGCATCACGATACGCTAAAACGTAATTTCCGTTTCCTTCGATGTAATCAACAATCCAGTTTTCACTGTCCATAAAAGTCATTCCCGTAAACTCTCCCCATAACATAAAGTTCGAATCTGTCATCAAAGCCTCTTTAAGTAAAGCATAATCTCCTGCTACAGCAGATTCAACATTCTCTTGAGAAACCCAGAAATTTTGTGGCGTTGCAAGTCCTAATGGTTCCTGGTCCAGCATATCTGTACAGCCAAAAGTGCTGCACAAAACAAGCATTAAGGCTATTATTTTACTATGTGTATATTTTTTCATTTTCGAGTCAATTAAAATTTAACATCCAATCCAAATGAGATTGTTTTTGTTTGTGGATAGCTATTTCTAAGAGTATATCCCATTTCATCTACCTGAGAAGCATCTGCCACTACTTTAGAACGCTGCCATTGGTACGGGTTAATAATCGAACCATAAATACGTACACGAGAAATATGTATTTGTTCCAGAATACGGCTTTTATCAATTGTGTATCCAATAGAGGCGTTTGTTATTTTCCAATAATCACCACTTTCTTTCCACAGAGACTGACCGCTTCTAAATCTATAATACGGCGTAGTATTTGGTCGTGCCGGATATAAAGCCGGATAATGTACTCCCGCTGCACCGTCTCCCGGATTCTCCCAAAAAGAGAGATTACTTAAATCTTGCAGTCCTTTAACAGCCCAATCATCGCCTCTGTCATAATTATCTAAATATTTTTGTGTTGACGAATCTATAATATCAGAACCAAATGAGAATTGGCTGTAAGCTTGTAAATACCATCCTTTGTATTTTAAGTTTAAATTGAATAAACCTGTAAAATCCGGTGTTGGTTTAAATGAAGTATCTAATTTATAATCGCCCGCTTCATCTAACAGATAATCGCCGTTGTAATCTTTCCAGATTGGTGTACCAGGTGCAATAGTGCCCCAAGCCGACTTACCGTGTAGTACTTCACCTGTATATGGATTTACAGGTAACTGACTCAAATCATCAATGATATACTCATTTTTGAATTGTACAGGAAGAATTAATGGCATTCCAACTACATATCCATAATTTCTATCTGTATCTACATCATATCCGTAGTAATCTTTGTTTCCGTTAGGAAGCTTCGTTACGAAGTTTTTGTTTTGACTAACTCCCGTGCTTATTTCCAGTTTCCAAGGATTTGTACTTGAGAATATTTGGAATTTAACCATTGATTCCCAACCATAATTCATTACTCCAGCCACATTTGACTTTGCCTGATTGAATCCTGAATAAGCAGGAAAAAGTGTTTCGAATAATAAATTTTCTGTTTTCTTATTATAAGCATCAAAAGTTACATTGATACGATTGTTAAACAAATCCAGATCAAAACCAATATCCCATTGTTTCGAACTTACCCAGGAAAGATTCGGATTTCCGATAGTATTGTAATCTGTCACAACTCCTGTTGTACCTCCGTAAGTAGAAACATTCATCAGGTTAGACCATAATGAAGATGGATTTCCACCGTATCCTAATTTGTAGGATCCGTATCTTAAAAAATTCTCATCAATTTCGTTTCCATTTACACCGTAACTGGCTCTGAATTTTCCATAGCTCAAAAAGTTTAAACCTAGATTTTTGATAAAAGGTTCATCAGAAAATATCCAGCCTACTGCGGCAGAAGAGAAATTAGCATATCGAACATCTTCTCCAAAACGAGAAGAACCATCTCTACTAAAAGCCACATCAATCATAAAGCGATCTTTATAACGATACCCTAAACGACCAAAATAAGACAACAGAGCATTTGATTCTATACTTGTATAACCGTTAATCTGATTTTGAGTATATCGGTCGTTGATAACCTTAATAGCATCTACACCAAATCCTTTGGCATAAATAAACATATCTTCGTATTTATTATAATCTGTTTTTTGACCTAATACAGCTGTAACGGTATGGATTCCAAATTTTTTATAATAGTTGACATAAAGATCCGATGATAAATTTTTACGGTTATACAACGCATAACTTGCAAAACCATCTCCCTCTTCACGGACTGTCGAAGGCTCATAATAATTTTTCTTTTCAGAACTATACACATAATTAAACTGAGCATTAACCGAAAAAGCACTAGTGAAATCATATTTCATAAAATCTGACAAAGTCATTTGTACGGTTTCGTCAGTGTTTAGTTTTTCGGAAAGTTCTCCTTTTAGCGCTTTTGTTTTAGCATCAGAAACATAAAACAAAGAAGAATTTAAATCAGAAGGATCCGTTGGTAAGGTATTGTTAAACTGAAATTTTCCACCATCGGGATTTCCCTGACCCGTTTGATTATCGGTTTGTACTAAATTCACTCTAAATTGATTGTCAAAATTCTGACCTACTTTAGAATTAACATTCCCAGAAAAAGTATAACGTTTAAAACCTGAGTTTTGAATAACTCCCTCTACATTATCATAACCTAACGACAATCTATAGTTTGTAGTTTCGCTTCCGCCTCTCATGCTTAAATTATATTTATTAGAAATTCCGGTTCTATAAAATAATCCCTGATAATCAACTTTATTATTAAACGCCGGATTCAAACTATCAGATAAAACCATTGGCACATGGGATGTCTGCACATCATCAGACTTCCACCATTTATAAAGCATCGCCATTTTGGCATTTCTTTCAGCAGATCCAATATTCATTGGCACTAAATTAGGAATTGGAGATATTCCTGTGTTTAATGAAAAAGTAAACTCGGGTTTATCCAAAGCGCCACCTTTTTTCGTCGTAATGATAATAACCCCATTTGCTCCGCGTGATCCGTAAATCGCAGCGGCAGAAGCATCTTTCAGGAAATCTATTTTTTCAATATCATTTGGATTCAGGGAAGCTAAAAAGTCTGTATTAGAAGTATTATATCCTGCTAAATCTTCCAGTGAAGTCTGTACTCCGTCAATTACATAAAGCGGACTGCTGTATCCAGAACCGGATAAATTAGAGTTCCCACGGATAACTAAAGACCCTCTTCCTCCGGGAGCTCCCGTTTGTGTAGGAGTTTGTATTCCTGTGGCCAAACTACCAATGATAGAAGAAACACTGATTACCGGAATATCCTGCAAATCTTTACTGCTAATAGTAGATACTGCAGCATTGACATTTTTTTTATGTACTTTTTGATATCCAATAATTACAACATCACTCAAATCATTTTGTGCCGATTTAAGTTTAATATTATAATTTTTCTGACTGCCTACAACTATCTGTTTGCCTTCATAACCAACAAAAGAGATTATAAGAACATCCCCTTCTTTTGCAGCAATAGAGAAACTCCCGTCGGCTGTAGTAATGGCCTGCGTGGTTGACCCTTTTACTTTAATAATAGCACCTGATAAATTTTCGCCCAGTTCTCCTGAAATTTTTCCGGTTATGATATTGTCGATTGTTAGAAAAACTAAATCCTTTTCTGTTTTTGAATTCTCAGAATACTCCATCAAATTGGTTTTGTTTAAATGGAGAGCATGTAATAAAGTATGTCCAAAAGAGGAGATACTGAATAAGGTCACACAAAAAAAGATCGATCTCTTTTTCATCCGAAGAAATAGCTTCTTTTGTTTCGTTAACATCCCGGTATTTGCCGGGCCTAACAGGTTTTTCATAAAATTGGTTTTTTATTGGTTAATAAATTGGTTACTTATGCAGCATTCATAAAGTTTCATTCGTAAAATAACTTCCGGTTCATTCTTTATGAATGGGTTTTCAATCCTGTTTTTTAAAATCAAAATCGGTTAAGTTTTAATTTTAAAAAGGGTAAAATGAGGACAAAAAGCGTCCCTTTATTTTGAAATATTTTGCGGTATTTATTTAAAAAAAAGCATAGAAAGAGCTAGAATTAAACCAATGTGGCTTAACCTTGTAAAAATCTCAATTGAAAAAAAATGTATTATTATGATTATCAGCCTGTAGCAGCTTTTTTGACTGCAACAGGCTTTTTTGGCGTTTGCTTAGCCTTTTTCAGGTTGCAAACTTTCTAATATTGGGTTTTCTAAAGTTCCTACCGATGTTTGAATCTTGTCATTTTTTTGTTCGAAAATCACAATCTCATTAACACCTTCTTTTAACCAGCATCCCGGCACGTATAAAGTTTGTTGCGGCCCAACACTCCAATAACGACCGATATTGATTCCGTTAATAAAAATTATTCCTTTGCCCCAGTCACGCATGTCAAGGAAAGCATCACCCGTTTTACTCAGGTTAAAAGTTCCCTGATAAACAGTAGGAAGTCCAACTTTAGCCGTGTTCTTGGCATCTGCTAAATTAGGCACAACATCCATTGGCAATGAATACATATTCCAATCTCCGGTGATGGTTTGTCCGTTAATGATTACCGGCGAAATAATTCCTTTAGTACTGTTTATGATATCGGCACCATAATTAATACGTCCCATATTTTCTACAATAATATCCAAAGTGGCGTTAAAAGGCACATCAATCATGCAGTCGTATTTTTTATAATAACGATTCAATTCGGCCACTTTTACTCCGTTTACATAAACAATTGCATAATCACGAAGTCCTTTTAGTTCTAATTTTCCGCTAATAGGCTGTTTGAATTTTTTGCTATACCAAACATAGCCATGACCTTGGTTTAAATCTTCAAAAGTCAAAGGAGAATCTGCAGTAACCGGTTTTACTTTACTCTTGAAATATTCCAGACTTACTGCTTTTGTTAATTGGATGTTCGGAATTGTAATTACCGGAATCTTTGCAGGAACTTCCGGCGTTTTAGGATTTTTTAATAGCATACGTAAAGCATTGTATTTTTCTGTTCCCCAGCCTGCTTCGCTTATTGGTGCATCGTAATCATAAGTTGTTAAATCTGGCTGAATATCATGGTTTCCATCATAATTTGCTCCAGAAGTAAAACCAAAATTAGTTCCTCCGTGAACCATGTAATAATTGAAAGAAACACCGCCATCAAGATATTTCTGAGTTTGTTTTACAACACTTTCTGTAGAAACTTTCGGAAATTCCTCTGCCCAATGATCTAACCAACCCGGATAAAATTCGGCAACCATATACGGTCCTTTTCCGCCATTGTATTTATTGACAACTTCTTTTAATTTGGTAACATCATCTTCTCCATTTGCAGTTGGTAAAGCCCCAGGAAGTGCACCTCCTTCAAACAGCCAGCTTCCATCAGAAGTAAAAAAGGGCACATTGAAACCTGCGTCTTTTAATTGCTGAAAAACTGCAGCGCTATATTTCTTATGCTCTTCTAAAGGTATATCCTTACGCTGCGCCACATAAGATCCAAATTCATTTTCACCCTGAACCATAATTATAGGCCCGCCATTCGTAATTAATAGTTTCTTTACCTGACCATAAAGTGCTGTAAAATAAGATTTTGTCGCTGCCAAGTATTGCGGATTATTACCTCGAATAACCATTCCCGGAACTTTTTGCAAGAACCATGGATATCCTCCAAATTCCCATTCGGCACAAACGTATGGCCCCGGACGCAGAATAACGTACAGTCCTTCCTCTTGTGCAATTTTGATGTACTCTGCAATATCTTTGTTACCTGTTTTAAAATCCCAAACACCAGGTGCTGTTTCATGATAATTCCAAAAGACATAAGTTGCCACAGCATTCAGTCCCATGGCTTTCATCATTTTTAATCGATGACGCCAATATGGTTTAGGAATACGTGCATAATGCATCTCGCCACTATGAATCTGAACTGGTTTACCGTCTAAAACAAAATTACCATCAGTAATAGCAAATGTGTGTTTAGTTTGACCTGTTGCGTTTACCGCTAACAAAAGGAATAAAAACAAGGTAAAAAGACTTTTTTTCATTTGAAACTATTTAATTTTAATGGGCTTGCCATTGTTATGCGTTAATTTTCATTTTCAAATACAACTGTACACTATCCATAAGTTTAATTTGCGTTTTGGCTCTCACCAGATTCTGATCTTCGTATGTTGTAGTGTAATAACTATCATTGTTTAAATAATCGCCCAGAAAACGGCAGGCTTGCTCAAAAAGAATTAATGGTAAACTTAAATGAATGTTTTTCGCTTCTTCTTCTGACATGAAAGAAGCCGCTTGATCAATATAAGCCTTCATAAAAGCTTCATATATTTCGATATCGAAACGCACTTTAGACAAATCCTTTTCTTCTTCTGTAGAAGTGTTGGTACCTGTTCTTAATGCATCGCCAATATCATGAAAAATACTTCCCGGCATTACCGTATCAAAATCAATGATGCACAGAATATTTCCATTTTCATCAAAAAGCATATTCATAATCTTGGTATCATTGTGCACTACCCGCATTGGTATTATACCCGTATTTATAGCCGTGGCAACGTCTTCTATATTTTCGAAATTAGATTTTAAGAACTCAATTGATGCTTCTGCTTTTGATAGTCTTTCTGTCGAAGCTTTTTTTATACTTTGCTCAAAATCATGAAACCTTTTTATCGTATTATGAAAATCCGGAATTGTATATTCTAAATCCGAAACCGGAAAATTGAGCAATGCTGTATGAAACTTAGCCAAATAAGTACCTACCTGACTCGCTACAGCATTCGAATCAATTCGATCCAAAACCACTGACGGAATGTAAGTTGAAAGCTGCCAAATCGCTTCGCCGTGTTTGGAATAAAACCGTCCTTCTCTATTTTCAATAAATGTCAAAGTAGGAAATCCGTTTGCGTTTAGATAACGAGTGGTTTTTATCTTATTATTCAATAAAGCTTTTATGTTTGGAAATACAACCTGATTCATTTTCTGCAAAATATAATCTGCATCTGCAGTCTCAATTTTATAGGTACTATTAATCAAGCCACTATGTATGGTTGTATAACCAAGGATTGGTTTGTCCAGATAAAAATCTTTAAATACGGTCTGAATTATTTCTTCCATATTATATTTTTATACGTTTGACAATGAAACAATTATTTAGTAATTTCTTCTTCATTCTTTTTATTATTATCCTACTTTTTGAGAGTCGTTTTTCCATCAAAAAATGATGGTTTATTCTGTTTTACTTTTCTATTATAAAATCGCGAAAAAACAGCTGTGCTGAAGGCACAGTTATTTCTTAAAAAAAATAAAAAATGATGCTAAAAAAGTACTTTTAGCATTTTTAATTTAAAAATAAGACAATATAATTCACAATTTGATGACGAATATATATATTATTTTTTAATAAAAAAATGAAAATTAAAAAAATGTGCTCGTGCACATAAAATTAGTGTTATCGAGCACACGTAAAAGCACTTATTGACTGGGCTCAACAACTTTTGTTAATTTTTGTTTTTATTAGATGTAAGAAAAATAAAGTATCTTTTTTTTACCTTTAAAACTTAAAATCAGTAAATTAGTTTGAGATTAAACAAAAAAAATCACCATTCAACTTAAAATTTGAGCGGTATTTTATAATTCAAAGCGAAAATTAAGTAGGCTCATTACATTTAAAATAAATGAAAACCCTTTATATTGATAAAAAGTCTCATTAGAGTTTAGTCCTGAAAATGCCTAAATTTGTATAAGCAGCTAATTATAGAAAAATGGAAGAAATAAAACTATATATTGAATATGTCGCAAAAGCTATAGAAATAGCCGGTATCATTACAATAATCATAGGAATACTATTAGCAATGGGTAAATTTATTTTGGCTTTGCAAGGAACAGTTACCCGTTCTTATATAATATTGAGACAAGAACTTGGTAAAGCCATTTTATTAGGATTAGAAATATTGGTTGCCGGCGATATCATTGGAACCGTAGTTACCGAACCAACAATGGATCGTGTACTTTCGTTAGCTGTAATTGTATTAATAAGAACATTTTTAAGCTTATCACTTGAAGTAGAAATTGAAGGAAGATTTCCTTGGCAAAAAAGAGAAACTAACGAAAAATAAGAATTTAGTTTTCACACTATTATACAAATTCAAGTACATAAAACATTAATAATCAAAAACATTTTCCGAAATTTGTTAGTACAATAAACAGATTATTCCTTTAGTTGCTCTTTTTTACTTCTTGAAAAATGTTTCAACTAAATAAGATTCATTATCACAAAAATGGAATTTTAAAACTTAGCATTGCCAAATAAAATGCTATTCCTGCCGCATACCGCTTGAACAAATTACAGTGCCCTGATAAAGAAAGTTTGCATCATTAGATACAACAAATGTAATTCAATATTATTTGATGGTATAACCTATTTTTCTTTTAAATTAAACGAAATCAACTGGTAAAACTCATTGTCTATTATGAAAATAACGAAACATTCGGGCCATAAAGTACCTTTCGATAAAGAAAAACTAAAACTTTCTCTTGAAAAATCAGGAGCGAGTAATGATCTTATAAATGAATCTCTGGCAGAAATAGAAAAGCGAATATATGACGGTATAACTACAAAAGAAATATACAAACTGGCCTTTGATTTTTTGAAAAAAGCATCAAATGGACATGCGGCACGTTACAACATCAGGCTTGCTTTACAATTGCTTGGCCCGGCAGGGTTTTTCTTTGAAAAATACATTGCAAGATTGTATGAAGCTGATGGATTTAAAACGAAAATAAATTTAACGCTGCTAGGAAAGTGTGTATCGCATGAAGTTGACATAGCAATCTTGAAAAACAACATGATATCTATGGTCGAATGTAAGTTTCACGGCAGTCGGGAAGCTTCTACAGATGTAAAAGTACCCATGTATATTCTTTCTCGTTTTAACGACCTAAGAGCAAGACAACACCTCATTTTTTCTAATAATGAAAGTATTAGTTCCTGCATTATAGTAACCAACAATCGTTTTACAAAAGATGCACAGGATTTTGCTAATTGCAGCGGAATTTCTCTTTTAAGCTGGGATTATCCACAGAATAACAATCTCAAAGATAAAATAGACAAAGGCTCTCTTTACCCCATTACCTGTCTTACAACACTATCAATGGTTGAAAAAGAAAAATTGCTTATTCTGGATCAAATACTTGTCAAAGATCTTCTTCACGATTCGCAAAGTCTGTATAAAATCGGACTTAGCAATAATCGGATTAAAAATATACTAAAAGAAGCTTCACAACTTTGTAAACATTTTTAAAATGAAAATAAAATTTATAGGAGGTGCTGGAACTGTAACAGGTTCAAAAACCCTCATCGAAACTAACGGCTTTAGAATATTGATTGATTGTGGTCTTTTTCAGGGTCTTAAAGCACTTAGAGAACTCAACTGGGATCCATTGCCTATTTTACCCTCTACAATAGACTGTGTCCTTCTTACGCACGGCCACCTGGATCATTGCGGCTGGCTGCCCCTACTCGTTTCTCAAGGATTTAATGGTAAAATATACTGTACCGGTCCAACCAAATCAATAGCCAAATTGGTTCTTTTGGATAGTGCTAAAATTCAGGAAGAAGAAGCCAATAGAGCTAACGAAGAATCTTATTCTAAACATACGCACCCGGAGCCACTCTATACAGTACAGCAAGCTGAGGCTGTTACTCCGTTTTTTAAAATTATCCCGCCAAATACATCTGTAGCAATCACAGATGATATCACAGCTGTTTTTGAAAATGCTGGACATATCATAGGTGCCTGCAGTATTACACTAACTCTCGAGGGTAAAACGTTAGTTTTCTCAGGCGATATAGGGCGAGATGACGATGTATTGATGTTTCCGCCAACAAAACCCACTATGGCAGATTATCTCTTTTTGGAAAGCACTTATGGAGACCGACTTCATCCTGATTTAGATGTAAAGAAAGAACTGGAAACGCATATAAACAATACTATAAAACAGAAAGGAACCGTGATTATTCCCGGCTTTGCCGTAGAGAGAGCACAATCGATAATGTATTTATTATGGCAGTTAAAAACCGAAGGCAAAATCCCAGATATTCCCTACATACTCGATACTCCAATGGGAGTAAATGCATTTCATGTATTTTTAGAAAATATGCAATGGCACAAACTTTCGATCGATGATTGCCATCAAATGTCTAAAATGTTTACTATTGTCTCTAATTTTGAAGAAACAGCACGTATTATCTCAAATCCACAGCCCAAAGTGGTCATTGCTGCAAGTGGTATGGTGACAGGCGGACGCGTATTATCCTATTTTGAACATTATATTGGCATTGAAAATACAACGGTTATTTTTGTTGGCTATCAGGCAGAAGGCACACGTGGAAGAAGACTTCTTGAAGGAGCAGACGAAATTAAAATATATGGAAACTACTATAATGTAAGGGCTAAAATATTCCAAATCGAAGGACTTTCCGCACATGGAGACCAGCAAGATCTCTTAAACTGGCTTTCGGCTCTTAAAAACACTCCCAAATGTGTCTATTTAGTGCATGGCGAAAATCTACCGGCTGATGAGCTACGTATTAAAATTCAGAAGCATTATGGTTATAAATGCAGTGTTCCGTTAATGGGAAATGAAATCGAGATTTAGGCTTTCTTTGCCTTCTTCATACAAACAAAAAGCCCATTTCGTGAGAAATGGGCTTTTTATATATGATCTATTACTTCTATTTCAATTAGTTCAAATCATTGAATTCATGTAATGATTTCAATGTACTTTCGTAAAATAAAATTGCTGCAATTAAATTTCCTTTATCAGAATATGGCATCATTTTTCTTTGAAAATCAACTGTTGTATCTAAGAAAATTGTAGTACCTTCTGCCTGAGTATCTAATACTTTTTTGTGTTCACTATCGTCCGGAATACCTAAGTCTGCCATAGTAACACCTGGTTTTGTAACCAAAGCAATATAAGGAAGAGTTTTCACTAATACTTTAATACGCTCAATGTATAATTCTAACAATTCTCCTTTTTGCATACCGCTCAATTCTTTTTGATCATGGTATTTGCGAATTAAAGCTGTTGTACTGATGATACTTCTTGGAGCATTTTTTGCCTGTGCTGAAATAGCGCCAGTTGTCAAAAAGAAAAGGGCACTTAGTATAATAATCTTACTCTTAATTTTCATAATGTAGTTGGGGTTGTTAATGAAACAAAAATATATAAATTAACTTAAATTACAACTTTATTGATTTCTTTTTTTTGAAAAAAATTTAACAATTGGTTTTGTACTATTCTATCGCGCCATCATAAGTAAGGGTATCTTTAGAAAGCCCCGAAGTTTTATAGCTGTTTTTTCCTTCTTCCGATTTGATTATTCTAAAACGTCCTGGATATTTTTTTATCCATATACTCTTTTTATTACCATAATAATCCATAAACTCTTCGCAAACAAAAACGGCATGTGCTGTTGACCATGCAACTACTCCACAAAATTCATTTCCTGATTCTCGCTTTAGCTTTTCTATCTGTTTGCCTTTTTCGAATCCTAAATATTTATAAATTGTTGGGGTATATACTTCGCCATCTTCTAAATCTTCTAATGCTCTGGCAAAAGTAGATTCATTATCAACAATCTGCTTGTATTTTGCCATCACAGCATAAGCTAATATTGCATATTCAGTAATTTCTTCGCTCTCACAATTGTCTTTTATAAATACAAAACCGGCAGAAAATTTCGCTTTATCTAACTCTTCTTTTTTCAGATTAAAGGAAGCGTTATTTTTTAGTGTTATTTTTTGCAAACTGTCGTTTAATTTTTCAGTCACAAAAAGGTTGTCTAATCCATAAATATTTAAAGAAGCTTTAATTAAAGCAATCGATGAACAATTTGTACGTTCTCCTTGTTTAAAGCTGTCAAATATTTGATCAGAACTCAATTGTGCATAAGTGGCAGAACAACTAAAAATGAAAAATAAAAATATTGAGTTAACAGATTTCATTGTCTTTAGATTTTACATTTGTTTCCCAACTATTTTTTGGGAGTACATAGATTCTACAAATCTATAAAAAATCAACTCATATTTTTTTTTACGTCTTAACTTTTATCAAAAATTACAAAATAACCACTTACACCACTCTTTTACAGCATCTTAACACAACCTAACTAATATTCAAAATCTAAGAGACTTTCTTCTTATTCATCCAAATCAAACATTGGAAAAAATTGTTAGTTCGCTTAGTATAACAATGATAAGTTCTTTTTTCTAGCAATAGAAGGCAAAAAATAGTACCTAAATAATTTATGAAAGTGTTTTTGCCAAATCTCCCAATTCTTTCAGTTTTAACCTAAGTTCGTCCGTCCATGGTAAACCAATACTAAGGCGCATACAATTTTCAAACTGATTTTGTAAAGTAAACATTCGACCCGGAGAAATACTTATGCCGTGTTTTATAGCCAAATCATACAATTCAACAGTATCAATATTTTTATTAAACTCCACCCAAATCGCAAGTCCCCCTTGTGGCCGGCTCGTTTTGGTTCCTTCCGGAAAATATTCCGCTATTGCCTCAACATAATTTTGATAGTTTTGCTGTAAGGTCCGACGAAGGTGATTCAAATGATTTTCATATCTTCCTGTTTTTAAGAAATTACCAACTGCTTCCTGAATAATAGAAGTCGAAGATATGGAATGTACGAGTTTTAATTTCAATATTTTGTCTTTGTATTTTCCCGGAGCAATCCAACCAACACGAAATCCCGGTGCTAAAGTCTTGGATACAGAACTACACCACAAAACGTTACCATCAGTATCAAAAGATTTACAGCATTTTGGGCGCTGTGAACCAAAATACAAATCGCCATAAATATCATCTTCAATTAGAGGTATATTATTCTTTGACAGGATTCTTACAACCTCTTTTTTGTTTTCATCAGACATGCAACTTCCTAAAGGCGTATTAAAATTTGGAATCAACAAACAAAGATTGATTTTTGAAACAACTGCTTTTAATACCTCCAGTTCTATTCCTTTTGTTGGATGTGTCGGTAATTCTAACACTTTTAACCCTAAACTAATGGCAAGTTGCAAAATACCCGGATAACAAGGACTTTCTATTGCAATCGTGTCCCCTGGTTTTCCTAAAGCCATTAAACAAAAAGACAAAGAATTCATTCCTCCACTTGTAGTGATCAGATCATTTTCATGTAAATTTCCGCCCCACGCCAGAGATCTTACAGCAACCATCCTTCTTAATTTAACATTGCCCTGCAAAGGTTCATATTCGGTACCACCCTCTTTTAATTCACGGGTAGCATAAACAATCTCCTTTTTTAACTTGGCAACCGGCAATAAATTTCCCGAAGGAATACCAATAGAAAACAACGTAAGATCTTCACGTCCCATGTTTGAATAAACTTTGGTAATCAACTCATCAGGTTCATTATTATTTGCTACAAGAGAAGGACTACTTACTTCTGACAGCGGTAAATTTAAGTACGTTAACTTGCTCACCAGAAATCCCGATTGCGGTCTTGATTCTACTAAAGATTGTGCTTCCAATTCCCAAAAAACCCGTTTTGCCGTATTCATACTAATGCCATGATCCTGACACAATGCTCTTACAGATGGCAATTTATCCCCTGATTTTAAAACTCCATTTCTAATTTGAAATGCAATTCCGTTTGCAATTTCAATATACTTAAAGGTCTTACTCATTATTTACATTTTAAACTGTATCCATGCAAATATACAAAATTGATACTGTGCTTAATTTTTACTCCTTCATAATTTTGTTCAGATATAAATTAAACCATGAAAAACACCAACATTAATAATTCAGTAGAAAACACATCAGGCGGATGGATAAACGGCTTTATTGGTGTAGTAATATTCAGCGGATCTTTGCCAGCAACCCGAATTGCCGTTTCAGATTTTAATCCACAATTTTTAACCGTTGCCCGAGCAGCTATTGCGGGTTTGCTTGCCCTTTGTCTTTTAGTACTTTCTAAAGAAAAACGACCAACGCAAAAACAAATATTCCCGTTAATTATTGTTTCATTAGGCGTCGTGATCGGTTTTCCTCTACTCTCAGCTTTGGCGTTACAATATATTACTTCTGCCCACTCGATAGTTTTCGTGGGAATCTTGCCTTTATGTACCGCTATATTTGGCATAATCAGAGGTGGAGAACGTCCGCCCCGAATATTTTGGCTCTTCTCTGTTATTGGAAGTCTTATAGTAGTTGGATTTGCCATTTCTCAAGGACTCACTGCTTCGCCAATTGGTGATCTCTTTATGTTATTAGCAGTTATTTTATGCGGACTTGGATATGCCGAAGGCGCAAAACTTTCAAAAACATTAGGCGGATGGCAGGTAATTTCCTGGTCGCTTGTGTTGTCCTTGCCTCTTATGATTCCCCTCACTTTTTTGCTTCAGCCGGAATCGTTTTCAGAAATAAAAACAACTGCGTGGATAAGTTTAGGCTACGTTTCGCTATTTAGTATGTTCATTGGTTTTATATTCTGGTATCGCGGACTTGCTCAAGGCGGAATCGCAACTGTAGGGCAATTACAATTACTGCAGCCGCTTTTTGGCTTGGCATTAGCCTCAACATTATTACACGAAAAAGTGAGTATTGGCATGTTAGGAGTTACCGCAGGCGTTGTGCTTTGCGTAGCCGGAACTAAGAAGTTCTCCAAAAAAGCAGAACCAGCCAAAAGCTACAATTAACTCTAAAATAATACAATATGTTTATACCTAATATGTTTAAATTCGAAAGCGAAACTGATAAAATTGCTTTTATGAAACAATACAGTTTTGCAACCATAATTACAAACAAAGACAATGTTCCGATTGCGACACAACTGCCTTTTATAATTGATGAACGCTCCGGTAAATTAATATTAAGCGCCCATTTTGCAGCAGCTAATGAACAAACTAAATACATCGAAGCAAATACGTCTTTGGTAATTTTTTCTGAACCTCATGCTTATATTTCTCCTTCGCATTATGATAAGGAACAAAGTGTTCCTACCTGGGATTATATCACGGTACACGCTTACGGAAAAGCAAAAATCATAACAGATGAAGATTCTAAAATTAAAGCCTTAGAACAAATGATCCAGTTCTATGATAAAGATTATATGAAACAATGGAACACTCTTTCTGATAAATTCAAAAAAGGAATGATAAAAGGCATAGTTGCTTTTGAACTTGAAGTCTCTGATTTACAAGGACAAAAAAAACTCAGTCAGAACAAATCAGAAATTGAAAGAAAAAGAATTATACAGGAACTTGAACAAAGCAATAATACCGCAGAAAAAGACTTAGCATCCTATATTAAAAACACTCTTTAAACTAAATTTTATAACAATGCAGATAACAAATTGTACCCTAGCCGATATTGAAAAAATTGCTGAACTTTATGAAGTAGCACGACAATATCAAAAAATAAAATTATCCACAATCTGGCCAGTATTCAGTCACAATCTTATTGAAACCGACATTAATGAAAAACGCCAGTATAAAATTGTTATTGATAATGAAATAGCCTGTATCTGGACATTAACCTATAATGATCCGCAAATTTGGGAAGATAAAGACAATAACTTTTCAATATACATTCATCGTATCGCTACAAATCCATCCTTTAGAGGACAAAACTTAGTCGCTATTATCATAAAATGGGCTAAAGAATACGCTCAGGAAAACAACAAAAAATTCATCCGATTAGATACTGTAGGTGAAAATTTAGGATTGATTAGCCATTATAAAAAACTAGGTTTCGATTTTTTAGGTTTATTTGACTTAAAAGACACCAGCGAACTGCCAGAACATTATCATAATGCAGCAGTAAGTTTATTTGAATTATCAGTCTAGATAATTTTTATGCTTAACTAATATCCTGTTGGATGTATTATTAATGTTTCTATGTACAATGTCATTAAATTAAGCTTTTTTTAGCGAATTATACTTAATCTTTTTTTCGCAGGAGACGCAAAATCGCCAAGTTTTTTTGCCACTCCCGATAGCTATCGGGATGTACAGATTAAAAAGATTTTGTTTCACGCAGATTATACAGATTTTAGCAGATTTATTTTAATTATAATCTGCGTAGATCTGCTTAAATCTTTTTAAATCTGCGTGAAAAACTCTTGTTGAAATTCACCGCATATTTTAACTGCCACAAAGAAAATGGGATAAACTTTGCGATTTTGCGCCCAATAGCTATCGGGAGCAGATTTATTTTAATTATAATCTGTGCAGATCTGCTTAAATCTTTTTAAATCTGCGTGAAAGCCATCACTCCTATCCAATTTCTTTAAATCTCACCTAAAATGGTTTGAAAATTGTATTTTTGCAATCATTCATAAAGAATGCTAAAGCTAAAAATCCAGCATTTTTTTATGTCTTTTTATCCCATTGAATCAATCTCTAATAATGATTGATTTATCCAGCCAGGATACAAGTCAATATCAAGTAAAAAATCGAAGTGAAAAAAGTAGAAAATAAAGAAACAAACTGGACGATTTGCGAAGACTGTCTGGGACGCGGTAAAAAAAGTCGGGGAATTACCAATAAAGCACGACTTCGCTATCAGAAAGCCTTAGAGCAATTTGAACAAACCAATGGTGAAGGAATACCTCCTGTTCCTCCAAAAGGACATCAGCATATCTGTTTAAAATGTTCCGCTTCCGGATTGATTCCTGCTGCAGAACCTCCTGTTGCCGACAATGAAAACTATCCACACGTTGCTATTATTGGTGGTGGAATTGGCGGTACAGCTCTGGCTATAGCTTGTTTACACCGAAAAATTCCTTTTACGATTTATGAACGCGATACTAGTTTTGATGCCAGATCTCAGGGTTATGGACTTACTTTGCAACAGGCTAGTAAAGCCATCGAAGGATTGGGTATTTTTTCACTGAAAGATCGTGTTATTTCGACAAGACATTTGGTTCATACTACCGAGGGAAAAGTAATTGGAGAATGGGGAATCAGAAAATGGATACAATCCGAAGAGAAGACCTCTACAAAACGTTCTAATATGCATATTGCACGTCAATCTTTGCGCTTAGCATTACTTGAACAGCTTGGCGGACACGATGCTGTACAATGGGGACATCAATTAATCGATTTTAAAGATCTTGGAGATAAAGGTGTCGAATTAAACTTTCAGGTAAATGGTGAAGTAAAAACCACCAAAGCCGATCTTATAGTTGGTGCAGACGGCATTCGAAGCACGGTACGAAAATTAATAATTGGTGAGGATATTTCTCCTTTGCGTTATCTGGATTGTATCGTAATCTTAGGAATTTGTCCCTTGAATGCTCTTGAAAATCTTGACAATTCTTTACTCGATTCCGCTACTGTTTTTCAAACTGCCAATGGCAATGAGCGAATTTATATAATGCCTTACACAGCAGATTCTGTGATGTGGCAGCTTAGTTTTCCAATGTCCGAAGAAGAAGCTAAAGCCTTAAGCGCCAAAGGCCCTAAGGCACTCAAAGAAGAAGCTTGTCGCAGAACACAATGGCATGATCCTATTCCACAGATTTTATCAGCAACTCAGGAAGCTCAAATTTCAGGATATCCTGTATATGACCGCGAATTACTACAATCAGAATTATTGGAGAAAGCCGGAAAAACAACGCTAATTGGCGATGCAGCACATCCAATGAGTCCGTTTAAAGGACAGGGTGCAAATCAGGCGTTGCTGGATGCTTTGAAACTGGCTCGAAAAATAGTAAGAGGCTGCAGACCTTCCTCTCAATGGAGGGAAATTGGAATACGGAAAAGTGTTTTAACAGAGTATGAATCAGAAATGTTAGAACGCAGCGCTACCAAAGTAAAAGATTCAGCAGAAGCCGCACAGTTTCTACATTCTGATATTGTACTTCATGAAGGTGACGAACCCAGAGGAAGAATTTTGAAGAAAAAAGACTCCTAATATTTGTTCCGTATAGCATTCAATTATAAGAAGTAAGATATCTTTTTTAATCATTTATTTTCTTAAATTTACTTCTCTTTTTATAATCAACTTACATGGAAATGAATAATCTGGAATTAGTTTCCGTTAAGGAAGTACTAATTGAAAAAGTCGCTGGTTTTAAAAGTTCGGCAGTATCAGATATTCTTTCTGTCGAAGAACCTTTGGAAATCAAAATCCTATACGGATCTGAAAATCAAAGGATACAAAAAAACATATCGGTAACAATGCGCACTCCCGGCAATGATCCGGAACTTGCAGTAGGTTTTTTATTTACTGAAGGAATCATTTCATCTTACCAAGTTGTAAAAGAGGTCAGCCATTTACAAACAGGATGCACAAAACAAAAGAAAAACAGTATTCAGGTCGAACTTAAAGAAGACTTTGTTCCTCATTTAATGCAAGCGGACCGAAATTTTTATACCACTTCCAGTTGTGGCGTTTGCGGAAAAGGTTCTATCGAATCTATAAAAACCGTTAGTTCATTTAGTACTATAAACAGACCAAGGTTAAATATTTCTTTGGATGTATTATATCAATTGCCTCAAAAATTAAGAATAGCTCAAAGTGATTTTGCCAGTACAGGCGGTATTCATGCTTCTGGTTTATTTTCCGCTGAAGGAGATCTTATCCTTTTACAGGAAGATGTAGGAAGACATAATGCTCTGGATAAATTAATTGGTGCTGCTTTGACATCTGACCTGTTGTCATTAAACAAACATATTTTGCTTCTTAGCGGAAGAGCCAGTTTTGAGCTAATTCAAAAAGCGGCTATGGCAGGTATATCAGTTGTTGCGGCAATTGGTGCTCCATCAAGTCTTGCGGTAGAATTAGCCGTCGAATTTAATATGACACTTTTAGGTTTTCTCAAAGAAGATCGATTCAATATCTACAATTCTTGTGACGATGTAGTCATACAAACTTCTTATCAGGATTAAACCGATTAAGAATTAAAAAAGAACAAAAATCATCATTCTGTTAACGTGCTAATTAAATAAAAAAGCCATGAAAGAGGATCAACACGACAAAAATACGGATAATAAAAAACTACCTGACGCCGAAAATCCATACAGACTTTTAGACCTGAAATTAACAAAAGTCGAAGATTGGGCTGCAGGTATTCCTGCTGTTATGGCGGCTTTTAGTGATCTTATCGAAGAAAAAACTCTTGTTAGAGGAACACAAGCGCTATTTAAGATGAATCAGGTTGGTGGTTTTGACTGTCCAAGTTGTGCGTGGCCTGATCCTGATGATGAACGTTCTCCGCTTGGCGAATATTGCGAAAATGGTGCTAAAGCATTGGCAGAAGAAGCAACTACCAAAAAAGTTACAGCCGAGTTTTTTAAAGAAAATTCCGTTTATGATCTTGCTAAATTAGATGATTATCAGATTGGCAAAATGGGACGACTGACTGATCCGATGTATTTGCCTAAAAATGGGACACATTACGAGCCCATAAGTTGGGATGATGCCTTCAAAAAAATAGCCGAACATCTTAACGCACTGGAATCTCCGGATCAGGCGGCTTTTTATACCTCGGGAAGAACAGGTAATGAAACCTCTTTTCTGTATCAGCTTTTTGCAAAAGAATACGGTACTAATAATATGCCGGATTGCTCAAATATGTGCCACGAAACTTCCGGATCTGCTTTAAGACCAACAATTGGAATTGGAAAAGGTACTGTAACACTCGATGATTTTTATGATACCGATGTGATCGTAATTATTGGGCAAAACCCGGGAACCAATGCACCCAGAATGATGAGCGCACTATCGAGAGGTAAAAAGAACGGTGCAAAAATTATTGCTATTAATCCTTTGCCCGAAGCAGGTTTAATGGGATTTAGAAATCCGCAGGAAATAAGTGGCGTTATTGGAAGCGGTGTTAAACTGGCAGATCTTTATTTGCCTGTAAAAATAAACGGGGATATGGCTTTGCTAAAAGCTCTCGAAATTATACTAATTGAATTTGAAAAGAAAAATCCCGGAAAAGTCTTTGATTACGACTTCATCAAAGAAAAAACAACTGGATATGATGCATTTCTGAAACAGTTTGAAGATTATAATCTGGATGATCTTGCCCTGCTTTCAGGTGTTTCAAAAGAAGTAATTTATGAAGCTGCCGAAATATTAGCCTTCAAAAAACGAATTATAGTTTGTTGGGGAATGGGACTTACACAACAGCCAAACGGCGTCGAAATGATCAGGGAAATTCTCAATATTTTATTACTCAAAGGAAGTATTGGAAAACCCGGAGCAGGAGCTTGCCCAGTTCGTGGTCACAGTAATGTGCAGGGAAACAGAACCATGATGATTGATGAAAAACCTACTGACGAACAATTGGATCGTCTGCAGGCATTTTATGGTTTTAATCCGCCTCGTAAACACGGTTATGATGTTGTACGGGCCATTAAAGCTATGCAGGAAGAAAAAATAAAATTATTGTTTTGTATGGGAGGTAATTTTTTATCCGCAACGCCAGACACAACCTACACTGCCACTGCTTTAAGAAAACTTAATTTAACGGTTTGCGTCTCTACTAAACTCAACCGTACACACTTGATTCATGGACAGGAAGCCCTCATTTTGCCTACATTATCCCGAAGCGATATTGATATGGTGAATGGTGAAATTCAGTTTATAACTACAGAGAATTCGATGGGGGTTGTACAATCCTCAAAAGGAATGCTTAAACCGGTATCTGATAATCTTATTAATGAAACGCAAATTGTCTGTAAAATGGCAATGGCAACATTAGGAAGCAAATCAGTGATTAACTGGCAGCGTTATCATGATAGTTATGATGCTGTGAGAGATGATATCGAAAAATGTATTCCGGGTTTTGAAAATTATAATACAAAAGTGCGTCAAAAAGGAGGCTTTTATTTGCCTAATGCCGCACGAGAGGGACAATTTATCACCAAAAATTTTGGAGATCGCGCACCTTTTACATTAACGGCTGTACCAAACAACGAACTTGCTCCTGACGAGTATATGATGGCCACAACCCGAACACACGACCAGTTTAATACCACAATCTATGGGCTTGACGATCGCTATCGTGGTATAAAAAACGAACGCAGGGTAATATTCATGAATCAAAAAGATATTGAACAAGCAGGTTTTAAATCTGGCGACAAGGTCGATTTGTTTAATTATGATGACGATATCGAACGAATTGCGCCTTTATTTATCATTGTTTCGTATCAAATACCGGAGAGAAATACAGTTACTTACTTTCCTGAAACAAACGTTCTTGTTTCGGTTAACAATGTGGTTAAGGACAGTAATATGCCCGCATCAAAATATGTGAAGATTAAAATTAAAAAACACGATAGCACAATTTATGACCGAATAAATCAATTGTAATTTGATTGTACGGGTATAATTATAAGTAATGTCATTAAATTAAGCTTTTAGAGAATAAAATTAATCACGCGCAATCCCGATGGCTATCGGGATTGTGCGTGATTTAACAAAAAAACAAAATACAGATGAGCCAGCGTCAAAGTATGTGAAGATCAAAAGTCTATGTTTCTATGTGTTAAAATTTTATGCCCACCGTATTATTTTACTCTGGATTATTAAATGCTGAAGGCATCAATTCAATGTTATATTTACTGGCTACTTTTATCAATATTGGCATTAAAACAGAAGCTCCCGGAATCAATAAAAAAGGAATACCAATACCAATTATCTTGAACGAATCACAAAGTTGTGTTTTAAGGATATTTTCTTCTTCATCGCTTATTTTCCCTTCTTTTATATACTTCTGGATAATTAAGCCTGCCTCCTCTTCTCCTTGTCCTTCTTTTTTCAGATCTAATAAAAAGTGATGAACATTTTCTTCTATGATCGTGATCGTGGTTTCAATCTCCATAAATTTGCTTGGTTAGTTGTTCATCTTTTTATTTTGTTGCTCCTTAATTCTTAAAACAATTTAAGCATCAGCGGAGTAGTCATCTAATAAATCTAACGTAGGTACAAAAAACAATGTTCCGGTTTGTGCTGTACTAAAATCTAAAATTCGATCATAATTACCTGCTGGGTTTCCTATGAACATGTTTTCAAGCATCTTTTTTGTAGTGCTAAATTTACTCGCATAAGCAATAAAGTACGTTCCGACTTCTCCTTTTGAAGGATTTCCAAAAGGCATATTATCTCTTACAATTTTAAGATCATTACCATTTTCGTCTGTAATGGCGGTAAGAGCGCTATGAGAATTTGTTGGTTTCACATCATCAGCCATTTCTATATCGTTCATTTTAGATCTTCCAATTACTTTTTCCTGATCTTCGGTAGACAGGTTTTCCCAGTTTTTCATGTTGTGAAAGTATTTCTGAACAAACAAATAACTTCCTCCTTTGTATGCAGGATCTTCGTCTCCTATTACACCAAAAAAATCTCGTTCCTCGCCTATCGGATTTTCGGTACCGTCTACAAAACCAATGATAGAACGACCATCCCAATACCTGAATCCGTGAACTTCTTCAAGGCATTCTGCTACAGCTTCTAAAACCTTCGAAATAGCCATTGCCATATCAAAACAAATCGCTGCATTTTGGGCTCTTAAATGAAAATGAAGATCACCGGCAGTAGATTTTGCAGTATGTTTTACGCCAACAATGGGTTCAAAATTCACTAATTCCTTAGGTAAAGGCGTTGGTAAACCAAGCTTTATCCAGGCATCATGTCCAACACCCATTACACAGCTGGTTCGTCCGTCGGGGATTCTTATGGTATACGAATTATTTAAATTGCTTACTAATGCACAAAGTTTCTCAAATACAGACTTTATATTAGCCTCATTTTTAAATTTCCATACCATGAAAATGGTATTATTATTTGGATAATCAGTGACATTTTGCGATTGACTCATACTTGATTTTTATATTTTACTTGCTATTCAAATTTAAAGATAAAATTCTAAAGAAAGACTACTATCCGTAAATTAGAAATAGGTTTAAGTAAACTTAATCTTTTAAAATACGACAGAACCTTTAATCAAGATCTAAAACTAAAAAAAGTGCCAAATAATTCAATTTAGCACTTCTTTCTTCTTTTTTCTAAACAACTTTCAATCTACGCTTAAACAGCTTGTATTTAAAGTTTTTAATTCCTGTATTTAACCAATTGTAATAATTTTCAACGTCAGGATTGTACGCTGAAGGCTCGTTTAATTTTGTCTTATTATGATCTACAACTACATAAAAAGGCTGTGCATTTGCCTTATAAGTTTTAATTTGTAAATCGCTCCATTTGTTACCAATGGTTTTAATTTTCTTACCCGTTGTTTCCGAAACATATTGCTCATTTTCAGGCAATTCTTTTTTGTCATCAACATACAGCGAAATCAGAATCAGATCGTTTTTTAAAGCTCCTAATACTTTAAGATCAGACCAAACGAGTTCTTCCATTTTTCTGCAATTGACGCAGGCATATCCTGTAAAATCTAATAAAACAGGTTTTCCGGCTTTTTTTGCAAATTCCATTCCTTTGTCATAATCATGAAAAGTGATGATATTCTGTGCGCCATATTCGGCTCCTTCGGGCAAAGCAGACTTTATTTCGGCCGTACTTTTAGAAGCTCCAAATCCGTCAGGCGATTCGCTGTAATGTAATGGTGGCGGGAATCCGCTGATTAATTTAAGAGGTGCTCCAAAAAGTCCCGGAATCAGGTAAATGGTAAAACTCAAAACTAATACCCCGAAAGTCAGTCGCCCAACCGAAATATAATTTAATGGAGCATCGTGTGGCAAAGTTATTTTTCCAAATAAATAAAACGATAAAACTCCAAAAATGGCAATCCAGATTGTTAGAAAAACTTCTCTTTCCAACCAATGCAATTGCAGCACCAAATCGGCATTGGATAAAAATTTAAAGGCTAAAGCCAATTCTAAAAAACCAAGAACTACTTTAACTGTATTTAGCCATCCGCCAGATTTAGGCAACGCATTTAGCCAACCCGGAAAAGCCGCAAATAAAGAAAATGGCAATGCAATGGCGATTGAAAATCCTAACATTCCAACAATTGGTGCGATTCCGCCTTTGGAAGCGGCTTCGACCAATAAAGTCCCAACAATTGGGCCTGTGCAGGAAAAGGATACAATAGCCAAAGCCAAAGCCATAAAGAAGATACCTAAAAGCCCCCCTTTATCGGCTTGTGAATCTACTTTGTTGGCTATGGCATTTGGTAACATTATTTCGAAAGCGCCTAAAAATGAACAGGCAAAAACAATCAATAGAATAAAGAAAATGATGTTGAACCACACATTTGTAGAAAGTGCATTCAAAGAATCGGCACCAAAAACAGCCGTTACAATTGAGCCCAATAACACATAAATAACCACAATTGAAAACCCATAAATCATAGCATTTCTAATTCCGGCTGCTTTGGTTTTACTTTGCTTGGTAAAATAACTTACCGTCATTGGAATCATAGGGAAAACGCAAGGCGTTAGCAAAGCTGCGAATCCTGATAAAAATGCAAGTATAAAAATGCCTAAAAAACTTTTTGAATCACCACTTTTATGTGGTTTTCTAAACTCTTTTTGTAGCGTTGCAATTTCTTTAGAATGAACTTCATCCTGGGCAGTTTCTTTAGTTTCTGCAACTATTATTGAATCTTTTACAACGATATTCGTGGCTGTTTTTTCTACCGCTTTTTCTGCAATAACGCTTGTATTCGGGCTAACATTAAACTCCATTTCTTCGGTACTTGGCGGTAAACAATTTTCGTCATTACAAACCATAAACTCCGCTTCACTTTTGATTTTAAATGGTTTTGAACCAATGATTTTAATACGCTGTTTAAATGTCGTTTCTTTTTCAAAAAACTTAATTGGCATTTTAAAAACGGGGTCCTGAACCGTTTTCCCTTTTTCTTCTTTTACATCTCCAAGTAATTGAAAATCGGGACTCTTGGGAAAAGTAAAATGAGTTGGAATTGGTCCTCCGTCAGCAACGTTCTGACTGTATAAATGCCAGCCATTGTCTATAATTGCTTTGATATTCAATTCATATTCAGTATCCGATATTTTTTGTACACTCGGTTTCCACTTGATGGGATTATAAATTTGAGCTTTTGCCATTATTGAAAACAATAGCATAATACTCACTAAAAATATGTTCTTGTTCATGAAATAAAATTTTAAAAAAGAGGGCTGAATAGCAAAAAACAACCCTCCTTATAATCCGCTATAAAAATTTATTTGCTTACTAATTCAAAATAATGATTCATAGGGAATAATAATTAAACACTTTTGTGAAAAACCTTTTGAAAAACTATAATTGCGGTTTAAAAACAACTTCGTATGAATCTGCTTTATTGAGGAAAGAATTGGCAAAATCCTGAATATCCTTTGCTGTGATTCCATTGACAATATCCAAATAATTTTTTGGGTCATCCATATTTAAATTATTTTGGAAATAATTATAAATCAAATCCATACTATTAAAATTAAAATCTTGTTGATCTTTCTTTACTTTGATATAGTTGGTTCTAGTTTTTTCTAAATCTTCCTTTACAATTTCTCCTTTTTTAATCTTGTCCATTTCCTGATATACAATAGGCAATAAATGATCGACTTTGTTAGCATCACAATCAAATGCAATAGCAAGAGAAGCGGTCGGTTTTGGCAGTTTGACAACACTTGCTCCCACTTGAGCACCATAAGTTCCGCCCTCTTTTTCACGTAAACTTTCCGTATATCTCAAAGTCAGGATATCGCCAAGAAATGAAGCTGCGATTACATTTTTCTGATTATAAGCAAAATCCTCTGTGTATTTGATTTTTACCGAACTTTTTGGTGTTTCCATTTTTAGAAAAACATCCTTTTGAATTTTATTCGAAACCCATTTAACGGTATTATCCTTAAATTTTTCGTTTCTTTTAATTCCAGTAATACTTGCGATATATTTTTCTAATAAAGGCTTCAAAACCTCAGGAGTAACATCTCCAACGATATAAAATTCAAAATTAGCAATGTCAGCAAAACGTTCCAGATAGATTGATTTCATTTTATCAAAAGACAAATCATCAATATATTGCTGGTCCATTAAACGTATTTTTGGGTTGTTTTTTCCATAAACTGCATACGTCAGACTATCAGACATTTTTGAGTTGATATTTTTCTCTTTATTCTTCAAAGAATTCTGTTTTCTTTGTTTTGTCAAAGCATACATTTCAGGATCAAATCTTGGTTTCATAAAGCGTAAATAAACCAATTGCATCATGGTTTCTATATCTTTTACGTTTGTATTAGCCTGAATCTTTTCGGTCAAATTATAAATAGACACATTTGCTGATGCTGTTTTTCCTTTCAGAACTTTTTCTAAATCTGTATTCGAAAGTGATCCAACACCTGACATCATCGCCAAAGTTGTAGCGCCATCTACAGACGGAATATCTGCGGGCTCGTATAGCGAAGCTCCACCAAAACTTTCAGCTATTAGTGATACTTCTTTTTTGTTTTTATCAGCGAATTTGTAATGCACTTTTACGCCATTACTCAACACATAAGTTGTTGCGTCGATCGCTGCCGTTTTCTGTTCTGATACAATTTTCCCGGGCTTCAAAACGATATCACCCATAAGTGTTGTAGCGACAAAAGTGTCTACATACGGTTTTAAGGTTGGGTTGTTTTCCGCTTTAGCGATAATATCAAAAGCTTGTTCTTCATTCAGATTATTTTCGTTTTCTACTCCTGTAACACCAACAACTCTATTGTTTGCAGTGTATAATTCGTTTAATTGTTTCTGAAGAATTGCTGTATCTAAATTTTTCAGAATCGCTTTTTCCATTTCAAATTCAGCTGTAGGATCACTAATGATTTCATGTTTCAAATAATCATTTTTCACCATCCCGATGACGCTTTTATGCGAAATCTCGTTTATCTTTTCAAGGTAGTTTTCATAACCTGAAATGTCTTCTGCAACTGCTCTTTCGATTTCTCCTTTAGAAAAACCAAATTTAGAAGCACGAACCCATTCGTTCATTACTGCTGTAAAAGCGGCTTGTTGCTGATTGGGCTTTGGCGAAACACTAGCAAATAAAATATCGTTTAAACGGCTGTAATTTTGATACCCAATTTGTGCACCTTTAAACGGACAATCTTCTTTTTGTGCCATTTCGGCCAATCTGTTATTGATCAGTGAAAAGGCAATGCTGCGTTGGGTTGATTTTTCTAAATCAGCGAAAGTTCCGGTTGGTTTTTCAGCTTTGTGACGAATCATATAAATGATACTCGAAGAAGAAATTTCTTTGTCTAATGCCAATTTAAAAGTTGCTTTATCATTATCCGGAATTGCGATTTCAAAACGCTTTTTAGGGTTTACAGGTGTTGGAATATCTGCAAAAAGCTTCTTGATTTTTTCTTCGATTTCGTTAGCATTGATATCTCCTACAATGGCGATTGCCTGCAAATCCGGACGGTACCAATCTTTATAAAAATCTTTTAAAACCTGATATTTAAAGTTTTTGACAATTTCCATATCACCAATTGGTTTGCGGTCTGCGTACAAACAGTTGTTGTAGTAATATGGCGAAAGCTGATCGTAAATGCGTTGTCCTGCATTTTGTCTTGTACGCCATTCCTCCGTAATTACGCCGCGCTCAGCATCAATTTCTTCGTTGGTTAAAGACAAAAAGTTAGACCAATCGTGCAAAACCAATAAACACGTATCTACTACTCCGCCATCTTGCGACGGAATATTATCGAGGTTGTAAACGGTTTCATCTGTGCTTGTGTACGCATTGATATTTTTACCAAAAACAGCTCCTTGCTTCTGAAGTGTATTCAGGATTCCTTTTCCTTCAAAATGTTTGGTTCCGTTAAACGCCATGTGTTCCAGAAAATGCGCCAAACCTTTTTGTTGATCATTTTCGAGAATTGAACCTACGTTTTGAATGATGTAATAACTTGCTGTATTTTTATTTACCGTTGTTGGATAAATGTAATACGTCATGCCGTTTGGCAATACTCCTTTTTTTATTTTCTGATTGATTGCAATTGGGTCATTTGCCTTGAAATTCTGAGCACTTGCCTGAAATAATCCAATTACAAATAAAAAAACAAGTGTAGACTTTTGTTTATAAAACATATTATTTTTCTTTTTATCTAGTTGATAAGTATTTAAACACATAGAAACATAGTTTATCGATACACGTAAAAGGCGTTTCACTTATATGAACACATATAGCCCTATGTGATAAAATCTTGATTTTTTAAAAACATCTTAAACTTTTAATTTAAATCTATGTCACTATGTGTTTAAATAGTTACCACAAATAGGTTACTTATACTTTTAATAATTTATCTAATTGCTCTCTCAATTCAGGATTTGATGGGCGCAATGCATCTGAGTTGATGATATTTCCTTTGGGATCAAATAATAAAAATCTCGGAATGGCATTGACGTCATAATTCTTGGCTACATCTGATTCGAAATCTTTATCTGCCATGATTTGGATGCCTTTTAATTGTTCTTTTTTAACGAAGTCTTTCCATTTTTGATTGTCTTTTAATTTGTCTAAAGAAAGGCTTACAAATACAATATTTTTTCCGTGATAGTCTTCTTCGATTTTTTTCATGTGTGGAATTTCTGCTTTACAAGGCCCGCACCAGGTTGCCCATAAATCGATGTACACGTATTTTCCTTTAAAATCTGAGAATGAAACCGGTTTTCCTTCAATGTCATTATAAGTGAATTCTAATCCTTTTTGACCTACATTTTTATGAAGCACTTTTTCATATTCTAAGATAAATGTTTTGCTGTTTTCTGAGATTAGATAAGGTTTAAGAAGCGGCGCTATTTTTTCGTATTCTTCGATTTTCATGCGCGATGTTGCAATTGCGTCACGCACATAAGCGTCTTTTAAACCCGGATCTGTAATGTGTGTGATGGTTTCTGCATAGTCTATACGTTTTGGAGTTTCGGCTCCATTTACATAAATATAAAAGAAATAATTTGACATTAATGAAACGCCGTTTGCCAATTTAAGCAAATCAGGATCTGTAAATTTTTTGTCGGTTTGCCATGTTTTTATCACTGCCGGAGTATCTTTTTTGTCCGGAAATGCAGTTCTTGGCATTCTAAAAAACGTATAGGTTAATTCTTCAACATCTGTAGCAACTGCCAGTTTTAATAATTTATTAAATGTTGCGTCTTTGGTTTTAATGGTTTTGCTAAAGGCATCTGCCTTTGCTAATCCTCCGTCAAGCCAAGGATAAAAATCTACGTAGGTTACATTGCCTCCAAGTCTTGCAAAAACAGCAAATTCATTGTAGATTTCATTTGCTTTTTGAACCAAAGCATTCTGACCTACATTTTTACCGCTTAAAACATAATTGTCTTTATTGATATCTAGATTTAAGTCTGTTTTTGGTTCTAAATACAAGCGAATTAATTGATTTCTGCCTTTAAATTGCCCGTAATCAACATAATAAAATCCCGCAGTTGTAATTGGAAGCATAAACCCAAATTCGCCTGAAGCGTTTACTTTTGCGGTTGCTGCAATTGCCGCCTGCCCTTCTACAACATTTAGAATATTAACTTCTTTGATTTTATTTTCGATAATCGAAAGTTTTCCTGTAATCATTGCGTATTCAGAATTGCCTGAAGCAAAACCAAATTGCCCGATAAAAATGGCAATTAGAAGGAGATAGATAGTGTATTTTTTCATGATGTCTTTTGTTTTTTGATTGCTGTTTAAAGTGATATTCTAAGGGACTGTTCGTTTTGTTCTATGATAAAATCTTTGGTTTCTTTAGAGGTTTTTAGTTTTTTAATATTTTCAGGGTTGCGTAAATCTGTACTTTCAAAATCGTTAATCTGAGTTATTTTGGCACCCGGTTTTATACTTTTTAATTCTTCGTTTTCAGAATTTATTATTCTTTTTATGATTAAGTTATTCTGTTCATCAAAATCCAAATCAAGTCCTGATAAATAAAAAGAAGATGTTTTCTTAAAGCTTTTATTAGGTTCCAGATACATGGTTTTGTGCAATAAATCGATCGTAAAATTGAATCGTTTTATTAAATCAATTCCCAATGAACCATCGGCGGAAGCCCAACTTTTATTGTCTTCCTGATATTCCTGCAACGCAATTGTTACGTCTGGAAAATTGTTTCCGTTGATAGAAATATTCGGAATTGTTCCGCCAATAATTTGGGTTTGTTTCCCCAGACTATGATTTGTTGATACGTATTCGGTTTTCAAACTTTTTTGCAAATCGTTTTTATGGTTGAAAGGTCCGTAAGCAATCAAATCGTAACCGGCTCCGGTATCAAAAGTAAAATTGCCTTCTACTGTTTTTTTATCTTCAAAAGTCAAACTCAATTTTACAACCGGCAGACCTGTTTTATAATCAAAAACAAATGGTTTTGCTTTGCCATCATAAACATAACTTCCAAAATTATAAAGGTCAATTGTATGGGTATCGAAGTTGACTTTTGTGATATAATTGCGAAGTAAATTTGCTCCAAACAATCCGTCATAAACACTGCTTTTTGGAAAAATAACCAATCCTTGATTTGGTATTGTCTGATTGCCAATGTAAATCGTATTGTTTGCTGAATATTGTACTTGCTGACTTCCGCCAACTACTGAT
Source organism: Flavobacterium sp. JAS (assembly GCF_020991455.1). Taxonomy (GTDB): domain Bacteria; phylum Bacteroidota; class Bacteroidia; order Flavobacteriales; family Flavobacteriaceae; genus Flavobacterium. The sequence goes on along the minus strand of NZ_JAJMOX010000015.1, from coordinate 36,453 downwards.
GTTGATTTATTACTTGTAACCACAACTCCAGCTTTGTAAGCGCTGTCAGGATTTAAAGCCATTCCGTCTGCTCCGGTATCAAAAAGCATTAAAAATTCGCGATCAGATTTATTCAGTTTTATTTTTATGGCGATTGCATTTTCTATCATTTCAAACGGAATACTCGCCACTTTTTGAACGGCTGCATTTCGGTCGACTCTGTACAATTTGTCAAAAAATGCCACATATAGAATTTTGTTTTCTTTGTTAAAAACGATTTCTGATGCTTTTTTTTCTTTTCCCTTAAAGCAAAAATCTACCGCAACTCTGGTTTCATTTTTAACCACAGTAGATTTCCCCACCTGTAAAGAATCCAACGCCGGAAAAGCATTAAAAATCCCGTTTAAATAGAATTCATTTGAAGACGAATCGCCAACACCAACAGTAAATTCAGGCGCCAAAAGGTTTTTTAAACTGTTGTAATCTTTGTTTTGAAATGATTTTCCAAAGGCTTTTATAACTTGTGGAATGGTACTTTTTTGCGCATTTGCACACAAACCAGTAAACGATATCCATAGCATCAATATCTTTTTCATTTTGGGTTATTTTTGTAATGTATACGGGTTGTCCGATGTCTTTGCTGTACCAAAATCTTTCAGTAAAATACCCTCGTATCTCGTCCATTCATCTGATGTATAATATTCTTTTGAGCTTTCTAATACTTTTTTGAATCCCACTAAATCATTGCTTTTTTCAAACTCTTTTTTCTTACGCTGCAAAATGTAAAATAGCTGACCGTTTACGCTTGATCTCCCGTAATCTTTGAAAAGTGTTTTTATATTTTTGAAGAAAAAATCATCGTATTCTCTTCCAATTCTAAGTCCGGAGATGATTACAAAAGGAACTTCTTCTAATAAAGATGGCTGCGCTTTTAAGTATGCATCAACAACTTCAAAAGTAACATTTCTTTTGCCTGCCATATAAGCTTGTTGGTAAAACTCGGGATAATCTTTCTCCTTAATTTCCGGGCTGTATTTTTTGAAATTTCCTTTTTTAGCCGCTTCTTTCGCGTTTTGAAGTAATGTAGTAAATTGATCTACAGATTGAAATCCTGCCGCTATATCAATAATTTTTCCATCAGAATTTACAAATAAGAAGGTTGGAAAACCCGTTACGCCATATTTCATACATAACTTTTTGCCAATTTCTTCTTTCATAATATCAGATTTGAATGTCACAAAATCTGCGCTTAGCAAAGCTGTAACTTTAGGATCCGGAAATACTTCTTTGTCCATTTGTGCACAAGGCATGCAACCCGTAAAATAAAGGTCTACAAAAATTAATTTCTTTTCGGCAACGGCTTGTTTTTTAGTCTTTTCCCAACTTTCATCCGTAGCTTGCGTTTGTGCGTTTAAGGCAACAGAAGTCCCGGCAAGCAGCAAAAATGCGCTTGCAATTTTAAAAATGAGTTTCATAAATGTGTGTGGTTTTTAAACCGAATGAATGTTTAAAATTCATTCGGCTTTTTAGTATTTAAGGTTATTAATTATCTTGAACGATAGGCAACATCAACAATTTTGCACAAACCGTTATAGGTTTGATCCAAAACTAAGGCGCCGTTTACAGGAGGAACTGTAAATAATTCCATCTTTCCAACTGTTCCGTTATAACTGCCTACAATTAAACTTTTAGAAAAAGTTTTTGATCTGTTGTTAAAATCTATAAAAGTAATTTCTTCAGATCCTTTGTCTAACATTAGCTTAGCCGTTTGGGTTCCGTTATCGTATTCATACAATTTTCCGCCAACAGCATAAAACAAATATCCGGAATCGGGACTTACAGCAAATTTTGTTGCTTTGTCAAAATCTGGTGCATTTAGAATTTCTTTGTAATAAACTTGCACCAATTCTCTGTTGAATCGAAGCAAATGATATTTACCGGTTGTAAGGTTTTTTAACACCGCAAAATTTTCTCCCTGATTAAAAGCTGTTGATGCCATAAAAACCAAATCGCAATTGGTATTATTCCAATCCAGCACACTCGATGAACCAACCACCGGAGGCATTATAGAACAACTTCCTTTAGTAGTGCTATAACGTAAAAAACGTCTTGCGTCTTTATCATAAAAAACTGGAGTTCCTAATGATCCCTGGTTTTCTGCAATAAATGGTGCTGCATAAAAAGTTTTAGTTTCTGTATCTACTTTGTTTTGAGGAAGACCGTATTTTATCTGATAAATTCTAAAATAAAAATAGATATCACCATTACTGTAAAGAAAATTTTCGCCTGGTGTGGCAGATTTCATAAAATCTACCCCAAAATTGTTAGGAAGCGCACCTCCAACTGTTTCGTAGGCAATATTTTGAGACGGCACCCATGAAAATGAATCCTGATCTAGTCTGGCTGTTCCGCTTTCTGAAGCTGTTACATAAATTCCGTACATCAGCGGTGTAACAAATGGCTGATTAAAACAATCTACACTAACCGCTTTTCCGGCTAACTTTAAGGCTGATCCTGACGCATCCAGAACATCTGTAATAATACGTGGAGTCGCTACATTTGGAATAATCGATACCATGTCTAAACGTGCTTTTCCGTCGACATCACCAATGACCATCCAGCCTTCATAAATAGACGAAACTACGTTTAATTCAAAAGCTGGCTGCTGCCATTTTACTCCTGTTACTTTATCTTTAATAAAATAATAAACAGCATATTTTGCAGGCGGTAACTTTAATATACCATCAAAGTTTTTTGTTGTTGCAATAAGCGTTCTGGATTCTGATGCAAGTTTTGCAGGATTTACGGCAACCCATTCGTATGCATAACGAACCGGATCGCTGCCATCGTCTATTGTTGGGCTTAAATTGGGTTCAATCTTAAAATGTTCTCCTGTATAAGTGGTGTAGGTTTGTGCTATTCCGGTTACTTTTATTTCGTTTATGGCATTATAGTTATAAGTACCTTCATCGTTGGCGCAGCTCCAGCTCAAAAGCAGCAGCAGTAACAGCGTACATAATATTTTTATATTTTTTGACATCGTTGTATGTGTTTTATATTAAAAATGAATGATTATCAAGGAATAAACATTTCAGTTCCGTCCTCTTCATAAATTGTATTACCCTGCGCTTTTTGATCGAGAAGATAGCGTTTCATAAAATTTTGATAATACTGTACATCTGGAAGTGATAATCCGGTCGATCCCAGTTTCTGATTGAACATCGACGGTTCTAAATGCATTAAATCACACATTAAAAAGAACTTTTTGGCTGTAAAAACGCCCAAAAATGGAGCGAACCATCCCGGAGGCATTGTCAGTTTATCATCAAAAGTCAATTTGAAACTAATAAAACTCATCTTTTTTTGAGTCAAAACATTTATCACTTTGCTTTTCATTTTTGTAGTAAAGGCTTCGTTTTCTTCTAAGTTTAAAACCAAAAGCATGCTTTTGTCTTTCATGTCCGGAGTTCTGCGAATCTTTACTGCAATAGTATCGACTTCATGTCCGGCATGCATAACAATATTTTCAGGAAGCGTAAAATGCGTTCCTTCAATAGCTGTACTTGCGGGATCAATGGTTACTTTTACTTTTCGGTCTGTATCGCTTAGTTTTCCTTGTACTCTTATCGGAATTTTATATGTTTTTTCGATGATTGACGGATTCTCTAAACCAAAACTTAATCCTACACTATCGGTTAATATATTTACTGCACTTACGGGAATTGGGAATACTGAAGGCGAAAAATAGATATTATCGGTATCTTTATAGGTTTCTATTTCTTCCTGACTGCATGACGTAAATCCTAAAATGGATAAAAGAATACTACTTAAAATCAATATTTTTTTCATCTTTACTTTTTTAAATTATTGAAAATTAATCTCAGAATCCGGTAACGGCACAACATATTGAAGTGGTCCCATCGAAATATTTCCTGATGCGGCTGAACCGTTAGGAATTGTTGCCGAATTGATTCTTTTATAATAAAAAAACAATTGCCCTTCGCCTATAAATTCTTTTCTGTATTCTTTTGTAACTTCTGTTGTTAATACTGCATTTGTTCCCAGATTTACTAAACCTCTGTTGAAACGCAATGTATTCAAAAAAGCAATTCCATCAGCAGGAACCGTTGCTGTTTCTGCCGCTATTAAATACATCTCTGAAAGTTTAAACATCGGAATCTGTAAACGGAACAATTTGGTTTTATTAGCTACATCCTCATATTTAAAAAAGGTTTTCATTGTTTTTCCTCCCACAATTGGAATTTTCCAACTTGGCAAACTTCTGTAATCATTATCATTAGATTCAAAAACGGCCGTTAATCGGTTCAATAATGGAGCGTATATTCTGCTATCCTCCAAACTCGAATCAAACAGGTCTTTTTGTTTGGTGTATAAAGTATAATCACTTAGGGAAAAGAAATTTTCTGAAGAAAAAGTTCTATCAGGATTAGACGCATTTGTAGCTTCTAAAAATGGTGTCCACGGAAAAAATGGGGTTGTTTTTGCAAAAGTAATCAGTTCATTTGCTACTGCTGATGCTCCAACTTTATCACCTGAATACAAGAGAACACGAGCTTTTAAACATTTTACAGCTAAATAATTCATTCTTTGCCCACGGTTTGAAGCATAATACGGGTTACCATCAAAGGTTTTTGCGGTATCGTATCTTCCAACTATAAGTATAGGGTCATTTGCTAATAAACCTAAAGCAGTATCTAAATCTGCAAGGATTTTTGCAATAACATCTTTTGCCGGTAAGATTGGATTATTTGTCGTTACAAATACATCATAATACGGTATTGCAGGATCTGAGGACGCAACTTTATAAATTGGTCCAAACAGGCGCAGCATATCAAAATGAAGCATAGCACGTATCGCAATAGCTTCTCCTTTTAACAGATTTGCTTTTTCTGCCGGGATTGCTCCTGTATGTTCGTCTATACTTTCTAAGAATTTATTGGTCGATAAAATTGTCGTGTACGCTTTTTCCCAAATACCTGACATGGTTGCTTTTGGCGTTTTTTCGGCGTAAGCATAAGTAGCCATTCTATTTTGACTATGGGAGGAAGAAATGTTGTATTGCTGTCCTAAAATTTCTACAGCATCCATCGTCAATTGTCTGCCATACAAGTCCTCTGACGCTAATTGAAGGTACAATCCGTTGTGTACATTTTGAACTCCTGCCTCTGAACTATAGGTTTGGTCTTCTAAAATTTTGTCTTGTGGCACTACATCCAAAAAATCACTACAACCAATGGCTGTAAGGGATACAAGAATGGTAAATGCAATTTTATATAAGTACTTTTTCATAAGGATTAAAATGATAAGTTTAAACTAAGTGAATAGATTCTTGAAAAAGGATAATCGATACCACGTTCTGCTTTTATAGTAGAAATTCTAAAAAATTCATTGGCCAATGCATTAAATCCTAATGCGGTTAGTCCTGCTCTTTTTAACCATACTCTATCGGTTACTCTGTATCCAAAACGAACAGATTCTCCTGAAATATAATCGTCTTTCTGGATAAACCTTGATGAAATTGGTGTCGCATTTGTTAAACCAATAGCTTTAAATTGTGCCATTTGTCCTGGTGTTGTCCAACGATCTGTAAAGGCTCTGGCGTCTTGATTATCAAAAATATTATCTTTAGAAATGTTCTCAACTTTATCGTATAATGCTGAGTTAAATCGGTCTGCACCAAAGCTGTAACGCACGAATAATCCAAAACTAAAACCTTGATAAGTTAGGTTTGTCGAAATAACTCCTGTAGCGGTTTCTCTTGAATTTCCCATTACTACTTCATCTTTTTTATCTAAAATAAAAGTAGTTTGTCCGTTTTTCTTCAGGAAAATTTCTTTACCTGTTGCCGGGTCAATTCCTAAAGAAGGTACTGCCCAAAGATCGTTACTGCTTGCTCCATCATAGTATCTGGTTAAGCTGCTTGTTTTTTGCGCTGCATCATTCAAAGAAGTTAACGCATTATTGAAACCTCCCAATTTATTATCTCCGGAGGCCGACATTAAACCTACTCCCCAAACAAAATTGTTTCTCAGGTCGTAAATAAAGTTGTAGTTTATTTTAATCTCTAATCCCTCAGTGGTCAAATAACCCAAATTTAAAGGGTAAGCATTTACTCCTGTAGAAGCTGCTAGATCTATGGCTACAATTTGAGGCGAAGTTCTGCGACGATAAGCGCCAAATGTTGCTGTTAATCTGTTTCTGAACATTCCTAAATCTAATCCTAAAGATAAATCCTTTGTTTTTTGAGCTTCCAGATTAGGATTTGCTATTTGAGAAATCCCTAATCCTGCACCAAAAACGTTGGTATTAGCATTATAAGCATATACATCATAAGAAGCAAAACCTACTAAATTCTGGTTTCCGGTCTGACCAAGATTCGCACGTAATTTTAAAATGTTAACAATCTCTTCTTTCATTTTAAATTCATTATTCAAATTCCAGCCAATACCTACACCCCAATAAGGTGAATATTTTTTGTTGGTTCCGAAATTTGTCGCACCTGAAATCGTTTGTGTAAAATCAAATAGAAATCTGCGGTCGTAAGCGTAGTTGATTTGGTTGGTTAAATCAACGCTTCGAATTAATTCTGTGAAAACTTTCGGTTTTTCGTTTGGTTCATATCCAAAAGCAAATGAAGGATTTCCCGCTACTCCAATTGGAAATCCTCTTAAAGCTGATAAATAAGAGTTGTTTTTGGTTTCCTGAGCCGTTGCTCTAATAGTATAATTGAAAGAGTGCACATTATTGAAAACATTAGAATATGTTCCTCCAAGGTTTGCATTCCATTTATTAGTTATGGCTTCATTTCTCGTATAAGTTCCTTTTTCTGTAGCAATCTTAGTGATAAAACTGGTGTCATCCGGAGATACAAATACAGTTCCTATACCACTATTTCTGGAAACAGATATTGCGCCGGTCGTTTTAATATGTGCGTTTACATCATAATTTATAGCAAAGTTATTGGTGAAATTAAAGTCATTTCCTTTATCATAACTTGGCAAAAACACATTGTAAAGCGGATTGGGTGCGTGATTAACAATTGTAGGTTCGTTTGACGGAATTGGCAAAGATGTTCCGTCAAGATAACGTGTTATCACACCGTTTTCATTCATCTTTGGATAATATGGACTGGCTTTTGCCCAAATTTCAAAAGAACCGTATGGGGATTCCTGATTGTTTCCGCCCGAAACAAAGAAGTTATTATTAATGCTTAGTTTATTTTTTCTATAGTTTAAGGTTGTATTGTATCCCCAGGTATTGTGCTCAGAACCTTTCATTGTTCCGGTTAGCGTTTTGTAGTTTCCTGCGATATTAAATCTAAATTCTTCAGATCCTCCTCCAAAAGACAAACTGTGTCCGGAAGTTATTCCCATTTGAATCGGTTCATTTAACCAATAGGTGTTTACTCCGCGACGTACAGCGGCTAAACGTTTATTATACTCCTGATCCCACTGGTATTGTACCGCTGCACTTGTACCGGCAGAAGTTTGGAAAGCTCCTGAAAGTCTTTCGAATTCTAATTTCTGGTCGGCATTCATTAAATGATAAACCCCTAAATCTGCCAATTCATAAGAAGAATTATAGACATACGAAAACTGTAATCTTCCTGGTATTGGTTTGTTGGTTTCTATAACCACAACTCCGTTTGCAGAACGAGACCCGTATAAGGCCGTCGAAGCTGCATCTTTCAATAATGTTATGCTCGCAATTCTATTAATATCCAAATCAACTACTTGTTGTAAAGTCGTAGGAAATCCATCTAAAATAAACAACGGCTGATTAGGGTCGTCTCTAAACTGACTGTCAACCTGATTCGCTGTTAAACTAGTTTGCCCTCTAACCTCAATTGTTGGCAAAATATTCGGGTTTGACCCAACTAAATTGTTGTTTAAAACGATAAATGACGGATCTAAAGATTTTAAAGCCTGAACTACGTTTTGGGTCGAAACTTGTCTTAATTCTTCACCTCTGTATATGGTTACTGCTCCAGTAATAAGTTCTTTTTTACGAACTGTAACCCCCGTATTTACTACAACTCCGTCTAACTGCCTTGTTTCTTCCGTAAGGGTTATGTTGATTACTTTTTTATTATTTACAGCAATAATTTCTGATCTGTGCCCAATATAACTGAACAGTAAAATCCCGTCGTTTGGGGCTATAATCGTATATTTTCCGTCAAAATCAGTTTGTGCGGTTGCGTTTGTTCCTTTGACTTTTACGTTAACTCCCGGCAGGGGTTCTTTTTTGGCATTGGTTACCGTACCGGTAATTTCAATAGGTTTTGCCTGTTGCAAAACGTATACTTTCTCTACTCGATTTTCTTTTACTAAAATCGTATTGCCATTGGTAAAGCTAAAATCAAAATCTTTTTTGGGAAAACTGGCTTCAAGTAATTCGTTTACTCTGATTTTTCCTTTCTTTAAATGTACTTTGGGTAATTTTTTAAATAAATCTTCCTGATAAATAAAGGTGTAGTTTGTTTGTTGTTTGATAATATCAAAAACTTCGTCTACAGTCACCGTTTTATCAGCGGGAATCACAACTTTTAAGTTTTGAGAAAACATATTTCCTGGTGTAAAACCAAAAATTGCGGTGCAAAACAAGAAAATGAAAGTTCTCATAATGTTAATAATTAGCCTTTTTCTAAAATAGAAAAAGACTCCGGTTAATTTAAATTTCATAAATTTACATGTTAATTGGTTGGTTGGTTGTTAAAATCGATTAATTGATTAATCTCAAAAAAGGGATGAAGCGCGGTACCGTCGGAAGTCTAAACTTCAATCCCTTTTCTTTTTATTTTATTATCACTTTGTGTTTTTTTATCTCATAGGCATTAATAAAATTAATATTCTTTATAGTGGTTAATATGTCTTCCAGTTTTTGATCCTTATTCAATACTCCGTTAAATTTTACATTTCCTAAAGCAGGATCAGCAAACTCGATATCAACGTCATACCAGCGTGATAAGACTTTTGCAATATCTTTTAACGGCATTCCTTTAAATACAAAAAGCCCTTTTCGCCACGATGTTTCGTTGTAAACATCTACGGTTTCAATTTTTATATTATCATCGGTTCGACTTATTTTCGATTGCTGGCTTGGCACTAAAAATTGTTTGTTTTGTGCATTGCTAATAGCCACTTTTCCTTCTACTAAAGTGGTATAAATATTCGTTTCATCTTTATATGCTTTAATGTTAAACTGAGTTCCTATAACCTCTACATTTTGCATTTGTGTTTTTACTTTGAATTTTGCGCCTTTGTGTTTCGTACTTGGCGAAACTTCAAAATAAGCTTCTCCGTAAACCAATTCTACTTGTCTCGTTTCTCCATCAACAAATTCTACCGGATATTTTAATTGTGATTCTGAGTTCAGCCAAACTTTTGTGCTATCTGCCAATTGTACAAAAAACTGTCCTCCTCTTGGAATCGTTAAATAGTTACTGGCAATTGTGCTTTTATTATTCTTAGAATTATAAATTAATTTCTCTCCGTTACTGCTAACACTTCCTGAATTGTAGGCTTTTCCTTTTTCTAAAGCGATTACAGATCCGTCTTCAAGAGTTAAAGTTGCCTTATCACTGCCAATCATAATCTTTTTGTTGATTACAACTGAATTATTTTGTTTATCAAATGCATTTGTATTGAATAATATCGAAATTGAAACAAACAATAGTACAACTGCCGCCGCAGCGATTCTGAAAATATTTTTGGAGTAGAATGGTTTATGAATCGGTATTACTTTTACTTCTTCTGAAGCTAAAGCATTTTGGATCCTATTTCTCATTTTACTTTCCAATTCTTCTTTTGATCCCAAAGCCAAATCCCACTCTGAACTTGTTTGAAAGCTTTCGTAATAATTCAGCAATAATTTATTCTCCTCTGCATTGGTTTCACCAGAAAGATATTTATTTAGTAACACCAAAAATTCTTCTCTTTTCATTTTCTTTTAATATATTAATCGGGGAGTAATACTAGTAAGTGTACAAAATGACTTGTACCCCCTAGTCGAAATGGATTTTTTTTTGAAATATTTTATATTTTTTATGAAAAGCATCTAAAAAATAGGAAAAGTTTTATTTTGTAAAATCAAATAATGGCCTATAGTTTAGAATAATACATTTCTATTTGAAGAGGTATTTTGAAAGCCATAAAACCATTGCCACACTCGCAGTGCTTCCCATAGAAAATCGGATGACATGAAGTGCTTTTGTAATGTGGTTTTCGACGGTTTTTTTAGAAATACTTAACCGTTCGGCAATTTCTTTATGCGATAATTGCTCCTCTCTGCTGAGTTTGTAAACCTGTTGGCATTTCTCAGGAAGGGTTTCAATTATGGCGTTTATTTGTTGCACCAGCTCTTCGTGCATCAATAAAGTTTCGGGAGTTGCGTGCTGAAAACGTTTATCAATATCCTCAAAAAGCTCTACATGAATTTTGTCTTTATTTTTCCTAAACTGATTAAAAACCTGATATCTGGCGCAGGCATACATATAGCCTTTTAAAGAAATGTTTATTTCAAGTTTTTCGCGATTGTGCCATATATTCATGAAAATATCCTGAATAATATCTTCACACAATTCTTTATCTTTCAATACATTATAAGAAGAAACAAATAAAGATTGCCAAAATTTGTTGTACAATTCTGTCAAAGCCGACTCATCACCGCCACGTAAGCGATTTATTAAGATAATATCGTGATTTAAGTCCGAATTTGACAATGTATTCTGTTTTTGAGTAATGTATTCTGAGCAAACATAATAAAATTATTCAATAAATATAATTAGACGTTAAACAAGAAATTAGGTTCTGTTTCTTTATCTCATTCTTAAACTCGACTAAAATTGTAGAAATAACAATACTTTTCAATTTAAGTGTTCCCAAAATTTAAAATCGTTAATACTCCATTACTTTAAAAATATTTTCTTTAATGCTATACGATTAATACCACAAAAATAAAAACAGTCACTTTATTTTTAAATTCTCATTTGATGTAGGCAATTTCTTTAAACCAAAATATTGAGATTTAAATTTTATAAAATTCCAAATTTATATGGATGTAACAGAGCTAAAATGGTGTACAAAACATAATTCAGTTTGATTTTTTGCATGTTTAACAATATTTTAATACTGTAAAACCCTTGTACAGACAAATAAATTTAGGTTTACTTCGAGTTCATTTCTATCTTTGCACCAAAAATTACCTAGGTTCAAATTTATGAGTCAGACAATTTTTTGTTCGCGGTAAAATAGGCTTGATTGCTATCGTGAAATGATTCCCCCACTGTCCTGACTTTAAAAAAACAATATTAAAAATGACTTTGATTAAAGAAAAAACAGAACTTCATTTTACTCCGCAGGTTCTTTAGCTGACTTTAAGAAAATAAGCCAGGTAAAAGGGAACCAAAATAAGAAAAACACACAATAGAGAAACATTAAAATAAATGAATACAATTAACGCTTCCATTATTGCTATTGGAGGATATGTACCGGAAACGGTATTAAGCAATACTGATTTAGAAAAAATGGTTGATACCTCAGATGAGTGGATTACTTCACGCACGGGTATAAAAGAAAGAAGAATACTTGATGATCCTACATTGGCTACTTCAGATATGGCAGCTTTTGCAGTTAAAGATTTAATGAAAAACTACGCAATAGATCCTCTGGATGTTGATTGTGTTATTCTAGCAACCTCTACGCCAGACCGTATTTTAACTCCGGCAGCTAGCTTAGTATGCGAAAAAGCAGGCTTGAAAAACGCTTGGGGATTTGACCTTAATTCTGCTTGCAGCGGTTTTTTATACGCTCTTTCAGTTGGCGCAAGTTTCATTGAAAGCGGCAGATACAAAAATGTAATCGTAATTGGTGCAGATAAAATGAGTTCTATCGTTAATTATGAAGATAGAAACAGTTGTATTTTATTTGGTGACGGTGCCGGTGCGGTACTTTTACGACCAAATACAGAAGGACGAGGCATACAACAAAACATTTTTAGAACTGACGGAACAGGAGCTGAATATCTTACGGTACGTGCCGGTGGTTCTCTACTTTCGACATCTGAAGAAACGATTCATAACAAACAGCATTTTGTACAGCAAGAAGGAAGAACTGTTTTTAAACAAGCTGTTAAAAACATGAGCGGAACTTCTAAGGAATTAATGGAAAAAGCTTCTCTGACTCCGGAAATGGTGGACTGGGTAATACCACATCAGGCTAACCTGAGAATTATTCAGGCGGTAAGTGAAGATATCGGAATTGGTATCGACAAGTTTAAGATAAACATTCAGCGATACGGAAATACTACGGCAGCAACGATTCCTTTATGTTTATGGGATTTTAAAAACGACTTCAAAAAAGGAGATAATATTATAGTAACCGCTTTTGGTGCAGGGTTCTCTTGGGGAAGTATGCATATAAAATGGTAATTTAGAAGAAAGCTTATTGTTTAAATTTTACTTTTATAGCTTAGAAAAACACTCAGTTCAAATTTGTACTGAGTGTTTTTTTTTAATCAAAAATAACTTTACATTTGAAATAATCAAGTACTTCAAAAATAAAAAATCACTTCTAAGTAATAAATTTTATAATAACAAAACCAGTTCTGCTATTACAATATGATACAACTCAAAAAAATTGAAAGCCTAAGTTCAATTAAAAACACAACCAATAGAATACAACTAAAGTACCGTGGTTGGGAAGAACGAAGTGCCGGGCAAATGATTGTTTATCATGCTGTTTTAATTGATGACTTTGACAGAACGCAAGAGCTTTTTGGAGAAAAGATAATTCAATGTTTTATTGATGAAAAAATCGAAATTGAACATCCAACTAAAAGTTTTGGTTTCATTTGCACTCTCGGTTCTTTTTTAATAAACACTTCTACTTATTACAAAACAAATTTAGATACTTATTACAGAGATGATAAAACTATGATTTTGGATTCTTTAGTTGGCAGCTTTTTTTATCCTGATTTTCATTTGATGATTAATAAAAGAAGTTTAGTGGTTACGGATTTGGCAACTTTAGAAAAGAAAAGAATAAAGTTTGATGAACACGTTGACATTGAATGGGCGTATTTTATTAATCCGACTCAAATTCAAATTATTCAGGCATTTTCTAATCTTAGTTTTGTTTATGATTTGAAAGAAGAAAAAATTATAAATCAGAGAAGTATTGTCGACAAGAATCTTTACCCTAACATTTTCAGATGGATTTACAGAGGCCAGCAATACAATTCGAATAAAATAGAAATAGAGTTACTTCAAAGAAATGAAGACCAACAATTTATAAGTACTTATTTTGAAATAATGTAACTCAAAAAAAACATCTGACATAAATACTTATATGCCAGATGCAATTACAAATCAACGTCCAATAATTTTTTATTTTACCAAATAAGATACTTTATCGGCTTCGCAAAGTCTGAAATAACCGAAAGCAAAATTATTTGGGTCAGTTGTATTTACAATATTTCCTCTAATATTTCCCGGAGGAATTGAGAAAGGACTTCCTCCGTATATTTCTAAAATTAATTTCATATAATTATAGAAATTTTTAGAAATACCACGATGTGTAATGTCAATAGTTTTTCCAGGTACTATTTTGTCGTCATCATTTGTGAATCGGTTGTTTATTTCATTTCCATTATATAATTCATCATCTGTAAGTATATATTCCGGATACAATAGGAAATCACTTTTAAAATCAGCCAGATAATAATTCGTTTGATCAGCAGGATCTTTAAAATAATATACGATCTCAATTGTCTCATCTCCAACTCCATCTTTATGAATTTCTTGTTCTACTCTGTCAATTGGTGCTACAGATGTCAGTTTTTCAACTGCTTTAAAGCTTTGTCCTTCAGCAGTTACAGACAGTGTATATTCCATATTTAGAACAGGAACAAAATTATTACAGACATAAGAACCCGGTTCTGTTTCATTAAAAGTAAAAATATCTCCATTGCTATTTTCAACTTTTACTTGTGCTCCTGAAACTTTTGGTGTGGTGTTATTATAATACGGTGCCGTTTTACTGACTTTTATAACTTGTACATTTCCGGTTGTTCCTTTTTGCCAAATAATTTCGGCATCGACAACTAATTTTGTTGGTCCATTTTCTAGATCTAGTTTTACAACATCTTCACAAGATGCAAAAAACAAGACCGAAAGAAGGCTTAAAAAAAACAGTGCTTTACTTTTAAAAGTATACTTATTAATACTTTGCATATTCATTAAAATTTAAAATTATAAGAAATACCAGGAACTACACCAAAAATAGACAGTCTTCTGGTTTCGTTATCTCCTGTATCATCGTTTGTTGCAAACGTAATCGAAGCGGCATTTTTTCTGTTGTAAACATTATAAAGACTAAATACCCAATAGCTTTGCCATCCTTTCTTTTTGTCTGGTTTTGGCGTATATGTTGCTGCTAAATCTAAGTGATGAAATAGCGGAAGTCTGTTTTCGTTTCTCAAAGAAAAATTAGGAATATTAATGCCACCAAATTCATAATAACCATTTGCATACGTTACTGGCTGACCTGATTGCAAAGTAAAATTAGCATTAAAGGACCATTTAGGATTGTATTCATAACTTCCTACAATACTCAAATTGTGCAGTTTATCGTATCCTGACAAATACCAATCACCATTTGCAATTCCCGGTTCTTCCGGCGTTCTTCCCGGCGTTTTTTGTTCGGCTCTTGATAAAGTGTATGAAACCCATCCTGTAAAACGTCCGGTATTCTTTCTTAGCGATAATTCCATACCGTAAGATCTCGCTTTACCATTCAGGATTACCTGCTCTACGTTATTATTGGCCAATATATCTGCTCCGTCGATATAATCGATACGGTTTTGGATTTTCTTATAAAATAATTCTCCTTCAAAAGAATATTCTTTGTCTTTGAAATTCTTAAAATATCCTACCGCATACTGATCCAGAATCTGTGGTTTTGTAAAAGGTCCGCTTGGTGTCCAGATTGTCATTGGCAAAGGTGACTGCGTGTTAGACAACATATGAATGTATTGCGCCATTCTGTTGTAACTTGCTTTTACAGAAGTATTGTCGTCAAAAGCGTAAGACAATGCCGCACGTGGCTCCAGATTATCAAATTTACTGATCGTTTCTCCGCTTTTATAAGATATTGTTCCCGTTGGAGTTCCTTCTTCATAAATTTTGTATAAAGGATTATAAACAACCGCTTGCCCATTTTGATACGTGCTTATTTCCTCACCTCCTAAACGATAAAACATACTGTATCGAAGTCCATATCTTAAATTCAGTTTTTCTGTAATCTGATGTTCGAAGTCCAGATAAATAGACGATTCAAAGGCATATTTTTTATCCAGCTGTTTGTAATTAAACTGAGAATCAGATCTCGTTGGTTGTACCGTTCCGGGATTGAAATTGTAATATTGACCGTCGATTCCGTAATTTAGTTTTAACTTATCTGATACAGTATGATTCCATGCATACTTAAGTCCGGAAGTCTGGATGTTATTGTTCCATTTAAAAAATTCTGTAGGCAAGCCAAGATTAAATCTATAATCGCTATAGAAAACGGATAAATTGGTATTTAAATTATCCGAAAATTTATGTTTCCAGCTCAAGGTTCCCATAGTATTTCCAAATGTGCTGGTAAAACGATTATCAATATCAAAAACATCATTCCCAAAATATCCCGAAAAAGCAATGGAGTTATTCGCTCCTAAACGGTAATTAGCTTTAGCATTAAGATCATAGAACAGGGCCGAATTATTATTATCAGCCAGTTTCAAGAATAAATGAGCATAAGAAGCACGTCCGGCAACGATAAATGAACCTTTTCCTTTCTCGATTGGTCCCTGAACTAATAATCGGCTCGATATTAACCCAATACCTCCGTTTACTTTATAATCTTCAAAATCACCTGTTTGCTGTGTTACATCAAGAACAGACGAAACGCGTCCGCCAAATTTAGACGGAATCCCTCCTTTGTATAATTCTATTCCACTTATCATATCTGCGTTAAAAATAGAGAAGAATCCAAACATGTGAGAATCACCATATACGGGAGCGCCATCCAAAAGAATCAAATTCTGATCGGCCGCACCACCACGTACATTAAACCCTGACGAAGCTTCTCCTGCATTTGTAACTCCGGGCAATGTCAATAACGATTTTAAAGGATCCGGCTCGCCCATAGCAGCTGGAATTCTTTTGATCTCTGCCATTGAAAGTTTGCTAACACTCATTTGAGTATTCTTTACATCAACGGCTTTGTTTGTGGTTATAATTACCTGCTCCAGTTCCTGACTGTCTGCGTCCATAGTAAAATTTATCCTTGCATCGTCAGAAACGGTAATTTGTGTTTCTTTATTCTTTAAGCCAATATAACTAATCGCAACGGTATAAGTGCCTTTATCCAGATCTACAGAAAACATTCCGTTTCTGTCTGTTGTAATGCCTGTTTCGGTTTCTTTAATAAAAACATTGGCTCCAATAATAGGCTCATTGTTATCGTCAAAAACCTGTCCGGTCAGTTTATTTTTTTTTTTAGGTGCCTTGGCTGTTTTTTGTTTTACAAAAATATTACTCCCAACAATTGAAAACTGAACCGACCCGCTCTTATTTAACTCATGAATAAGTTCCTTTATGTCAATATTCTTATATGTTTTTTTATGGGTAAAATACTTCTGATTGGTATTAATTTGGTCTGTAAAAGCAAACTTGAAATCGGTTTGATTTTCAATTTGTTTAAAGAATTCTTTTAATGTTACCGTTTTATCAACAGTTACGGTTACGTTTTGAGAAAACACGCCTAAACTGAGTAAAAAAAAGCACGCTGAAATTATATGCTTCATGAAATTTTGTATTTTTGAATATTATTAAATAGGATAGCTTCATACTATCCTGACCATGAGGAGGATGTTTAGTTTCGCGGCTAGTGCATCCTTTTCTTTTCTATTGAAAAGTAATTACTTTTAATTCTTCATTTATTTCAAAGTTTAGGTTATACATTTCGGATATTAATTGGATAATTATTTTTAAATCTTCTTTTTTATTGATTCGAACCGTAATTCGCTGGTTGATATATTCCTGCGGAAATGTCATTTTATAACCATAGTTCGTTTTAATATAATCACTAAGAACTGTTAGTTTTTCATTTTCAAAATCAGTAAATCTCTCGAATTCTGTTACCGCAGCAGTATTGTTTGCATAGGTAAAAGTTTCACCCGGAACAAGTATCCATTTTTTGTCCTGATTTTTTACACTCATTTCAACGCTTCCTTCAAAAAGTGATACACTCACTCCGTTTTCTGTATTTCCTTTTACAGTAAAAGAAGTTCCTAAAACGGTTGTTGTGGTTTCTTTACAAAAAACCTGGAAAGGATGTTTTTTATCTTTTTGAACTTTAAAATATCCTTCTCCATCAATTTCAATCTTTCTGTTAGTTGTAAAATTATTGGCGTATGTAAGTTTAGAATTCGGACTTAATTCAACCTTAGAACTATCCGGCAGGAAAACTGTTTTTATTTTTGAAGTTGTATTTTCAATTACAGTTGAAGCAACCATAATATTTTGCTCTATAGGACCTTTGGTAAAATAAATCCCGGTTCCGATAAGGGTAAAAATTAAAACTGCCGCCGCCGCTGCATAACGCCAAACTTTAAATTTAGGCTTCTTTGGAGAAAAGGCTTTCGATTGAAATTCTTCCCACGAAGCTTCTTTTTCACTATCCGAATGCGAAATGGGAACTTCATCCCAGATCTTTTTTAATTCGTCTTCTATTTTTTTATCATTCATATCTTTGGAGCGTTAAAGTTTCTGACAATAAAATCCTTGCTTATTAAAAACACCATACACCATTTCTTTAATTTCTCTGTTGGTTTCGATTCTTAGAACATGATTAGAATCTTCTAAATCAAAATTCATGATACAATCAGAAATAACAAATTGAAGCAGGGCTACAATAAACCTTGCATCTTCCTTGGTTGTAATATCCGTTTTATAAGCCTCAATATTCATTTTATGATTCTGTTTTTATATATAACAAACGAGATCACAAAAGTTCCTAATGGTTTTCGATTTTTTTTCGAATAAATTTACTGGCGAGGTAAATATGATTGGCAATTGTCTTTTCAGAAAGATCTGTCATTGCTGCAATCTCCTTATAGCTAAGGTTTTCCAGTTTATGTAGTGTATAAATTTTTTGTTGCTGTTCCGGAAGCAGATTTATGAAATTATATAGTTTTTCTTGTCTTTCCTCAAAAACTTCAGTTTCGGTATCCTCCTCCTCCATTACAACATGTAAAGGATCAAGTTGTACTATTTTATTTTCTCTATTAAGATGATTAATGATAATGTTCTTGCAGATGACGAACAATTGTTTATCTAATAAAACATCTTCATTGAGTAGTTCTCTTTTATTATATAATCTTAGAAAAGTTTCCTGAACAAAGTCCTGCGGAGTCAGAACTGTAAAATTAAATCGTTTGGCAATATTTACCAGTTTATCATAATAGTTTAAATAAGCTTCCTTGAAAGAAGCTTCATTACCTTTTTTTAAACTTAATATAAACTTTCTATTGTCCATAACGTAAATATGATAATTAGTCTAAACTCCATGTCTTTTATAATATTGCATTATAAAATGGATCGCCTTAAGACTTCCTTAATCATTTTCTTAATAAATCTTAAGGTACAAAGAACAGAAATTAATTTTATTCTAAAATTATTTAACAGAAAATTATACTTTAAAAAATTGTATCCTCAAAATCAGAAATGGTTTTGGCACTATTCTAAAAAACAAAAAACCTCTTTTTTACGAAAGAGGTTTCTTTTACTATAAAATTAAACAGCACTGATTTTCTGTTAATTAAAATCAAATTTTTAAGATTTAATAAATGCTAAAATATCTGCGTTAACAGTTGGTGCATGAGTTGTTGGCATTCCGTGAGGCAGACCCGGATAAGTAATCAGTTTTCCGTTTTTTACAAGCGCTGCTGCTCTTAAAGCGGTAGTTTTGTACGGAACGATTTGATCGTCTTCTCCATGTAAGACAAGCACAGGCACGTCGACACTTTTTAAATCTTCGGTAAAATCAGTTTCCGAGAATGCTTTTATACAATCAACATGAGCTTTAATACCGCCCATCATTCCCTGACGCCACCAATTGTCCTGAATTCCTTTCTTTATATCGGCCCCTTCTCTATTATATCCGTAAAACGGAAAAGTAATATCGTGATAGAATTGTTGTCTGTTATTAGCTGTGTTAAAACGAATATCATCAAAAACTGCCAATGGAACTCCTTCCGGATTATTAGCATCTACAATCATATAAGGCGTCACAGCACTTATAAGAATCACTTTTGATACCTTGTTTTTTCCGTATTTTGCAGCATATCTAATAGCTTCTCCGCCTCCGGTTGAATGCCCGATATGTATAGCATCTTTTAAACCTAAAAACGTTGTTAGTTCGTCTACATCAGCTGCGTAAGTATCCATTTCATTCCCTGTATAGGTCTGTGTAGACCTTCCGTGTCCGCGTCTGTCATGTGCTATTACTCTATATCCTTTTTCTAAGAAAAAAATGATTTGTGCATCCCAATCGTCTGCAGACAATGGCCAACCGTGATGAAAGAAAATTGGTTGCCCTGTTCCCAAATCTTTGTAATAAATTTCTGTTCCGTCTTTTACTGTAATCTTGCTCATTTTGATTTCTTTTAATAGGTTTATTAATGATTAAAAATTGAACTTGTTCTTATACTTTATATTCTAAATTTCTAAAGTCGTTTGGCAAAAAGCTTATAGTTCCTCATACCAATCTAAAATATAATCTGCTACCACTTCCCAACCTTTTTCTCCACAGATGAAGTGACTTTTTCCCTGAAAAATCTTCAAGTCGGCACGGCTATTTTCATCTGTATATTTATGTGCTAATGTTGTTGTGAGAGCCGGTGGAAATATATTATCGCTTCCGCCGCCAATAAATAAAATTGGTTCATGCGGTTTTTTAAAATCAATGTTAGAAAAAGAATTCAGGACTAATTCTCTGCTTACTTTAAAACTTTCGGGTACTGCAATACTATCAAAAGCTTTGGCTCTTTCTCCTTCGGGTAATGTATTGAAAAAACATCTATTATACCATTCCCTACTCCCCATAAAATAGTCTTTGCCAGAAAAGAAACCAAACGCAGGAATCACGGCTTTTAAAGTTGCAAATGGCGGAAACACATTCTTTGGCGGTGCACCGTCTATACTTACCGCTGCCGCAACTTTATCTAGTTCTAACAATTTCATTGCTGCCATTCCTGCCATAGAATGCCCTATAACTAATGGTTTTTCGGGCAAACTTTTAATTAGTTCCTGGATATTATTAACCACATCTATAAAACCTGTTTTAGTAAGTGCAGGATGGACTTGATTTCTTAAATCTGCAGGAACTCCTTCGTGACCCGGATTGGCTGGTGTGTAAACCGTATAACCTTTTTGTTCGTAGTGAGTTTTCCATTTCTCCCAGGTTAGATTATTTACAAAATTTCCGTGAATAAGAATTATTGATTTTGTCATAAGATTGAATATTTAATGAGTAATAAAGTATGGTCAATTACGATTTAATACTATTAAGTTCTAATTACTACTCTGATATTCTTAGAATAAATCAGCGTAATTATGCACTTAATTTTGCGATCTCGAAAAACTCAAAGCAATCATTAAGCCAAACTCACAACATGGTAATTTACAATTATCTACAACAATAAACATGTTTTATTTATCGCTACATTTCGCTAATTTTTATTAACTTTTGTGATATATAACAAAAACTAGCTTTTCGTAAAAAGGCCCAAAAATTAATGCCAACTCACTGTAAATATCAATTAACAAATTGACTTGTTTCTTTGAGCAAAGCAATTCCCTTTTTTAGTAAATTTGAATGTATTGTCGATTATCAAATTCTAGAATTGTGTCACCTAAAATGAGAACTTATGAAGATTTTACCATCAAATTCTACATTACTTGTCATAGATGTTCAAGAAAGGCTGCTGCCGAAGATTCATGAAAATGAAGAGGTTATGAAAAGCGTTATCTGGACAATTGATTTGGCCAAATTAATTGGTATTCCAATACTTTTAACCGAACATTGTCCGGAGAAAATTGGAACCACACCAATTATAATCAGAGAAAAATTTGAAGAAACTGAAATTGTAACAAAGACTTATTTTTCGGCAGTTCGTGAAGGAAATCTTCTGGAGAATATTCAAAAAGGAAGAAAGCAGATTGTTATAGCCGGAACCGAAGCTCATATTTGTGTACAACAAACGGTTTTAGATCTTTTAGAACTGGATTATGAGGTTTTTATACTTGATTCAGTCGTTGGAACCCGAAATCCAACAGACAAAGAAAGAGCGCTACAAAGAATGCAACAAAATGGCGCCGAAATAATTACACGCGATATGCTGGCTTTTGAATGGCTGGAAAAAGCAGAAACAGAACTTTTTAAAATTGTGCTTAATAAATTTATTAAGAATACTTAAATCTGTGTAATCCCTGCGGGCAATGTCATTAAGTTAAGATATTTTAGATTGTGTTCCATCGGAACACCTCATCGGTAGAAAAAAAATGCATCGTGAGAAACATCGTCCCATTGGGACGCTTGAGAAATTGTATATCTAATCTGTATTTGTTTTTACCAATATTATTTATAAAATCAAACGTTCCTATGGAACGTAAAAAAACGCCGTATTTATTGGGCTACTACCGATGAAATGTTCCGATGGAACAGAAACAAAGCGATGAGATATTCTCTTTAACAAATTGCTCCATTGGATTTTTTCTTAACTTAATGACAATGCCCGTAGGGAATACACTTTACAAATTAATACAAATCACTTACGCATTCTTCGGATTATATAACATTGCTGTACACAAACAGTTTTTTCTGTCTTTGCTCATTAAAATAGGACAATTGATACAAGACTTACAGCTCTCCCAGAAAACCTCATCCTTTGTTAGTTCTGAATAAGTAACGGGTTCAAAACCAAGTTCGTGGTTCATTTTCATCACTGCCAATCCTGTAGTCAAACTGAATATACTCGCCTCGGGATATTTTTGACAGCTCAGTTCGAAAATTTTTCTTTTAATTTTTTTTGCAAGACCTGTATGTCTGAATTGAGGCGCGACTATCAATCCGGAATTAGAAACATATTTACCATTTTCCCACGAAGAAATAAAAGAGAAACCTGCCCATGTTCCGTCTGATGCAAAAGCAATTATGGCTTCTCCATTTTTCATTTTTAATTCGAGTGATTCAGCAGAACGTCCCGAAATACCAGTTCCCCGCGCTATAGCAGAAGATAATGTGACGTCGCAAATTTCTTTTACCCAAAAAAAATGATTGACGTTAGCGACCTCAATCGTAAAATCGAGTAATTCTTCGGAAATTTCACATTTTTGTTCTAATGATATTTTGTTCGAGAATGGGTCAGGCAAAGGAAAATCTTTGTCTGAAAAATCTATAATAGAATGTTCGGTTTTCATAATTGATTATTGGAAATACAAAACACAATATTCAAACGACATACCACAACTGTTATTCTACTCAAGTAACAAGTGTAATAGCCTGTTTATATTATACTTACAATACAATCGAGATATTTATTACATACCTATATACATATCAAAATGATACGATTTTATCATTTTGATATCCACACTCTTCCATATTAATTAGCCTAAGTAATAATTTCTTCTAATTTTTAAAATATTAAGTAAAATTTCTCAAATACCGATCGGTATTTATGTTTATATTTGTTATGATTTTAATTATTTCAAACAGAAAAATCATGAATACTTCTGAATTCATACTGGATAAAGTAGCCCCTATTTTCAATAAACAGGGATACATTGGCACTAGTCTAACCGATATAACAAAAGCAACCGGTCTCACAAAAGGGGCTATTTATTGCAATTTTTCTAATAAGGAGGATTTAGCATTACAATCATTTCAACTCAATATAAGTCTGGCAATAACGCCTTTATTCAAAATTGTTGCCACTAAAGAAGGTTCTCTAAATAAGTTATATGCCATAACAAACTATCAGCGCAGTTATTATGATTTAGTCAAAGACAGAGGTGGATGTCCTATGTTACGAGTTGGAGTTGATACCAAATTTATCAATCCGTTATTATTCGAAGCGGCACAAAATTTATCTCAAAAATTTACTTTGGGTTTAACTAATATTATTACGGATGGTATTATGAATAATGAAATTCAACCCAATACTGATCCTGTTAAATACGCAAAAACAATATTGTCGCTTATCGAAGGAAGTTCGCTTCTGGCATTTACCCATAATGACCAATCTTATATAGATAGTGCGATGGACTTTATAGACAGTACACTAATAGAAAGCATCAGGAAGTAGAAAGAAAAATTTTTTAACCTATCAAATACCGATCGGTATTTGATGTAATTTATTATCAAAATGGAAAAAGTATTAAAAACAAAAAGAAAAGTAAGATTTCAGGATTGTGATCCTTTTAATCATTTAAACAACTCCAAGTATTTAGAATACTTCCTTAATACACGTGAGGATCAAATTGCGGAACATTACGATCTTGATGTGTTTAAATATATGCACGCAACAGGACTTAGTTGGGTTGTTGCCTCTAATCAAATCAGTTATATAAAACCAGCCTTTACAATGGAAACCGTATTAATTGAGTCGCAATTGATTCAATATACCGATAATCTTCTGCTGGTAGAAATGAAAATGTGGAATGAAAACGAAACAGAATTAAAGGCTATTCTATGGATAAAGTTTATTCCATATAACGTTCAGACCAAAAAAGCAGCAAATCATTCTGATGATTTAATGAAACTATTTCAATCGGTTGTCGTGCCGGTCGATCAATCTATTTTTGAACATAGATATATAGCAACTATTCAAAATCTAAAAGCCAGAACTCATGCCTAAATTAGAAACAATAGAACAATTTATCGCAATGGTCGAATCCAACGAGCACGATAAAGCAATCGAAAAATTTTATACTATTGATGCTTCAATGCAAGAAAATCAATCTGAACCTAGAGTTGGTCGGGATTTTCTTATTGCTAACGAAAAAAATACGCTGGCAAAAGTCAAATCATTAGTATCCAAATGCATTCGCCCTTATTTTATCAATGAAGATTATGTTGTTATTCAGTGGTATTTCCGTTTTGAGTGGAAAGATGGACGCATTTCTGAAATTGAAGAAATTGCCTATCAAAACTGGGAAGGTGAACTTATAAAGAAAGAAAAGTTTTTTTATGACCCGAAGCAGTTTGCGGGGATATAATTGTATTTTTTTGATTTAAATAATTAGGAATAAAAAAGCCCATTCCTTTTCGGTTTGGGCTTTTTTTAGTCTTACAACTCGGATTATTTCAGGTTGTGATTAATTACCAAGAACAGCTTTTAATTCGATATACTTTTCTATGTTTTTAAAATCGTGTCCTTTACCTCTCATTGATTTGATGAAAGATGGTGTAGTTCCCGTTGCTTTAGCTCCAATAATATCGTCTATTGCTAAATCATTAAAACCAAGTTCTTTGTATTGTTGCATTAAATCCGGTGTAATGTTTTGTGATTTCAAGGCAACCAAATCGCTTGCGCTAATATTTTTATATCCTGCTTTTTGAAACTCGGTTACATATTCAGGTGTTACATTTAGAGATTTCATTGCGATAAAATCGTCTACCTGAATATCTTTATATCCCGCTTTTTGAAAACCACTTATATATTCAGGAGTTACATTTAGGGATTTCATAGCAATCAAATCACTGTTTGAAATGTTATTGTAGCCTAATTTTTTGAAAGAATTAATAAATTCCTGATCAACATTCAAAGACTTAAAAGCAATGATATCGTCATCATCATCAGAATCTTTATTGTTATCTGTCTTGTCTCCTTTAGTAGAATTGCGAACATCAGTAATATATTTTCCATCAATACCCTGAGATTTCAACGCTATAAGTTTACCCGGACTAACATCTTTATAACCTGCTTTGCGTATTTCTTCGATAAAAGCTTTGTCTATACCTAATGATTTAAAAGGAACCAGATTGTCTAAATCAATATCCGGAATCGCTTGTTTGATAGAGGTAATATAAGCCTCATTTATATCTAAGGCAGCAAGAGGAATCAGCTGGTCTTTGTCAATATCAGTATAACCGTTTTTCTTCAGCATTTGCACATAAGAAACTTTGATATTGATCATAAAGAAAACAATAAGATCAATGTCTTTTTTAACCACAACTCCTTCTTTTAACATTGCTGCGCTATAAGCTGCATTAGGTATAAATTTATAGGTTCCCATACCTTTATCACCTTCAAATTTTCCGTTAAAAGACATTGTTCCCGCTTCACGCTCTAGCGTAAATGTACCTTGCTTATCTCTTGGAATATTTGCCAGTTCGCTTAATTGAAAAGTACTTGAAGAATTGTCCCTTTCATTATTTTTGAAGTGAATCTCTACAGTATTGCCTTTGATTGTGGCAAACCAGTCCCCTTCTGTTTTCATTTCGCTTTTAATATCCAGGTTCTCTTTTGGCTCTTCGTTAGAACTAAGAGTTTGACTTTGCGCTGCCGGTTGATTAAAAAGGCAGGCAAACAACACCAATAATGGCAATAGGAAAAAATATTTCCAAGTGGTATGCACGTTTGATTTTTTTGAGTTCATCATGATGATTCGTTTTTTTAATAATGATTGATTATAGTTGGTTGTAAGACTCAAAGGGAATTGGGGCGCAGCTACTTTTAGTAAACTAAACTGGTAGCTTTCTTTTTCGACATTATCCTGTTGTAACATTTGATCGTCTGTCAAAAATTCAAGGTTAATTTCTAAAGCTTTTCTCCATTGCCAGGCAAACGGATTGAACCATTGAAAAATAAGAACCATCTCAGCAAGCAGAAGGTCTATAGTATGTTTTTGCTCGATATGAATTTTTTCATGCAGCAAAATTTGATTATACGTTTCCCACTCATATTTCTCCGGATTGATAAAAATATTATTAGCAAATGAACACGGAGCTTTATCGTCTGTTATTTCGATAATACGGAATTTTCCGTCCTGAATAACTGATTTTGAATAGGCCCTGTAAAGCAATAAAACTACTTGCATCAAAAAGTTAAGAGCAAAAACTATTACGCCAAACCAATACAAATAAACCAGCCATTGAACCGCAGATTCAAGATTAAAAGTTTCATTGGTTTGTTCAACAATTGTTGGCTCAACGGCTTGAACTTTAGATTGTACAGGTTCAATTTTACTAACCGGAATTTTAGCAGCCTCAACAGGTTTTTCTACAGCTGCCTTTCTTAATGATAATTGCTGAGGAATTGGAACCAATGGCAAAATAAAAGCCAGTATCATACAAGATAACAAAATATATCTGTTGAGATGAAAGAATGTCTCTTTTTGCAGAAGCAGTTTATAAAATACGAAACATGCTGCAAGAATAAGCGCTGTATATAAGATATAAGGTATCATACTTTTCCTTTTTTAATGATATCAACTATTTCATCCAAATCATTTTCTGTAAGCTTTTGCTCTTTTGCAAAAAAAGCAAGCATTCGTGGGTACGAATTATCAAAATACTGGCTAACAATATCCTTCAAGGCAAATTGTTGGTATTCTTCTCTACTGATTATCGGAAAAAAACAATGCATATTCCCTGCCGTTTCACTATTCAGGAATCCTTTGTCTTTTAGAATCTTTACTATTGTTGCCACACTGTTGTAATGTGGTTTTGGATCTGGCAACAATGGGATTATATCTCTTATAAAGGCTTTGTCTAAATCCCAAAACACTTGCATGATTTGTTCTTCTCGTTTGGCTAATTTTATCATGGTTAAATCTTTTTACGAAGATACTACTAATTAGTTAGTAGACAAACTAATTAGTTAGTATTTTTACTAATCAATTAGTAAATCAATACTAACAAACTGATTTTCAATGAAAAATAAGTTAAATTCTGTCAATAATTCTTTTTAGGTTTATTATATTATGAAATATGGCAAGTATCTGTTATTTATTATTTAATTTTCCTATCCTAAAACAAATCGAATGATTGAGTTTTTTAGTCGAATAATTGTAATGCAAATAAATTTAAAGAATGGTATTAGATTTTAAAAATTTCCCACAACTCCAAACAGATCGGTTAATATTGCGAAACATTGAAAATACTGATGCCAATTTGATCCATAAACTACATTCTGATGAAATTGTAAACGCATTTGTTGGAAGAGATAATTCATCAACTTTACAAAAAGCACAAGATTACATCATCAAAATGCAAAATTTAAGGGAACAAAATGAATGCATTTATTGGGTCATAAACCTAAAAGAAAGCAATGATCTGATTGGTTCTATTTGTTTGTGGAATTTTGATCTTGAAAATGAAATTGTTGAAATTGGCTATGAAATGCTGAGTGAATTTCAAGGTAAAGGAATAATGGGCGAAGCTATTAAAAAAGTCATAGAATATGCGTTTGAAGAAATACAAGCAAAAATAATTACGGCATTTCCATCCTCTGACAATATCAATTCTGTAGCAATGCTTAAGAAAATGAATTTTGAATTTGAAGATAAAAATTACAATAATACGCATGAAAAAGTAAAAAATCTGGTGACTTATACTTTAAGAAATAATAAAGAGCAGAACCATTTTTAATACTTTATTCGAATCCTAAATCAGGTATTTATACTTTAAACAGAAAACCGTAAATGATTTATTTTTGAATTAACTGATTCTTAAAATCTATTTAAATGGGAGAACCTCTAATTATTCTTGAAAAACTCTGGAACCGTGCTTTGTATCCTTCCAATATTTCTTCTGGGGAAACTACCCAAACCTGGAATGAAGAAATAAAAGCTTTGTATCAATTGGGTATTGGTATGGAAGATACACTACAGTTTCTATATTTTGAGAAACCCGATTTTGAAACTTTCAAAACCTGGATTAATAATAAAAAGAAAATAGAAAATACCGAATCCCACGATTTTACAGCTAATGTTCTCTCAGAGGAAGATCTTCAATTTTGGGATAAAAATGGTTATGTTATTATAAAAAATGCTGTCTCGAAAAAAGACTGCGAAGATACTCAACAAGCTATTTGGGAGTATTTAAAAATGGATCCCAACAAAAAAGAAACGTGGTACAACAGACATCCGGATCAAAAAGGATTAATGCTTAATTTTTCGGATCATGAAACCTTAAATAAAAACAGATTTTCTCCAAGAATAAAAAAAGCTTATGAACAGCTTTACAACACTGATAAAATATACAAAACTATTGACAAAGTAAGTTTTAACCCGCCTGAAACTGATAATTTTATTTTTTTAGGAAGTCCGCTTCATTGGGATACCAGTTTAAAACAGCCTATAAAATTTGGACTTCAGGGACTACTCTATCTCACGGATTGTGGCGTTAACGACGGCGCATTTCATTGCGTTCCGGGATTTCATAACCAAATTAATCAATGGCTTGATAGTCTTAAGTCAAATGAAAACCCCAGAGATAAAGCTATTGCTACATTACAGCCAAAAGCTATTACTGGTAATACCGGCGATTTTATAATCTGGAACAATACATTACCACATTGCGCTACACCAAACAGAGGAAAAACTCCAAGAATGGTTCAATACCTTACCTATTTACCAAATGATTATAATACTGCGGGAGAATGGATCTAAAATCTAAGACTCAGAATCAATCACGTTTTTTTCACCTTTTCGCAAACGCATCGCAACATAACCTAAGGCCAGGAAAACCATTACGGCACTGGCGTACATAAGCATCGGTATTTTTGCAATCACATCCTGATACATCCAGCCTGCTATAAGTGCGCCAAGACCAATTCCGGCTTCAAGTGCAATGTACATCGTTGCCATGGCTTTACCGCGATGATCAGCGAAACTCATATCAACCGTCCATGCATTTAAAGCTGGCGAAACAATTCCGGTAGAAACTCCATAAAGCGCTGCACCTACTAAAAGTCCGCTAATTGAGGTAGAGAATCCAACAATAATTAGCGATATAATCAAAAAGAATAATCCAATTGCGATTATATGCAAACGACCATATTTGTCAGAGGCTTTTCCGGCTCCAAAACGAATCATTACCGAAGTAATTGTAAAAACCATAAAAAACAAACCTTTATTGGTAATGCCTAAATACTGACTCCAATCTGGAATTAAGGTCAAAATCACGCCATAAGCCATATAAGACAGAAACGTTACAATCGCAGCTGGTAAAACTTCTATAGCAATAATATCTTTTCTTGAAATCTTTAAAATACGCAGACTAAAACGCTGTTTGTATTTTAAAGTTTCCTTCATATTCATTAAAATTACAATAGACATAAGAGCAAAAACCGAAGATGCATAAAAAAGCATGTTCATAGAAGAATATATTTTGATCGTACTTCCAATGGCAGGTCCCAAAGCCATTCCTATAGAAAAGCAAAGTCCGTGCAAGCCCAAAGCTTCTCCCCAACGTTCTCTTGGAACAATATCTGCCACGTAAGCTGCCGTTGCTGTAGGTTTAAATCCTGTAGAAAATCCATGAATCAATCGCAAGAATAAAAACCCGGAAACTGTTCCTAAAACAGGATAAAGAATACCACAAACAAAACAAACAATTGATCCTACCGCCATAACGGGAACTCTTCCTAAAGTGTCCGTCAAACGACCGCTAAAAGGCCTTGAAATCCCAGCTGTTAAGGTAAAAAGTGCAACAATCAATCCTTTATACTCTGCCCCGCCCATCTTACTCAAATATTCAGGAAGTTCTGGAATTAACATATTAAAACTGGCAGAAAAAAGCAACGAACTTAAACAGACTAATCCAAATTGAAGATTATAGATTGGATGAATGGCTTTGACAGAGGGATTCATGAGGTAATTTTAGAAGCGCAAAGATAACGAAAACTCTATCTTCAAACTAACACAAAAAAAGAAGAAAAACGTTCTTAAAAAACTTTTGATTAGATTCAATTGTGTCAAAACTTCGGAATAAACCAACAAATTTAATTATAAATGTTTTCTAAAATTTACCTTTTTATGGAGCTGTTTAAAAAGTTTAAAATATATTTACACTTTTGGTTGACAAAATAACGTTATGTAAATAGCGTTTTTTTATAGCAGTAAGCCAATAAATTTTAAGCAGTCAAGATGGAGAAACATACCATATCAGTAGCATCATTACCTTTGAGTGATAATCCAATACCGAATAACCAAATAAAGAAAGTCGATTTATTACCTGATCAGGAATCGCAGTTAAATTCTATAGAAATGAAGGAAAAACCTCTTATGGATTCCAGTATTCCGTTTAGAGATTTGACCGATACTGCCAGTAAAAAAGAAAGTATTCACAAACTTATTGCAAAATTAGATGTTGAAACGAGTCTTCGATATCAAAGAACGGTTGAAGATACGTATTGCAATGTCTATTCTTATGATTACTGCTATTTCTCTAAAGTATATTTACCAACGGTTTGGTGGACAGATGAATCTCTTGAAAAAGTATTGAAGGGCGAAGAAGTTGAACCTGTTTTTGAGCAAACTGTTGATCGCATTTACTCCAGCGCTATACACGATTGGTTTTTAGAATGGGGAGCCAGTTTTGGATGGAAAAGAATGTTTACTGTTGATGAAATTCAGAATAAAGTAAACGCTGATGGCGGAATTGGAATCATTTGTGCCAAAAGAAGAGAAAAAGGACTTTCCGGACATATTGTTCCTGTCGTTCCTGAAACGGATTTGCATAAAGCGTATCGCGAAAATGACGAAGTAGTATATCCGCTACAATCGCAAGCAGGAAAATTGAATTATAATTACTTTTCAGAAGTTAGAAAAGACTGGTGGAATGATGAGTTATATTCCTCTCACGTCTTCTATTACCATGAATAAATAAAAACAATTCCTAAAATTGTTTAAACCCTTAAAAACTTTATTGATTTTCAATGCATTAAGCATTTGTAAATGACATAATAAAAACATACTTTTGCAACTTGGAAAAAACAGGAATAGTAAAAGTTGTCATTCGGCTATTCATCTTCTTAAATTATTGATATAAAAGTAATTACAATCAATAGTAATTTTATAACCTACTTATAAAATTCTACTGGTTTATCAATCATTCAGTCGATACAAGTGCAAAATTTCTGAAACTAATATAAATTCATACAATTTTAAAAGTAAATCAAGACTTTTTTAATGGATGCAACCAATTATGCTTTATCCGTTAAAAGATTTCTTGCCCCTGATTGTTAACAAATTAGTTTCGTGTTTCCGAGCAAAAACAATGATTTCAAAAAATTAAATTAACCATAAAAAAGACAATTAGTATAAATGAAAGACAATCAGACACAAAAATATTATTGGGGAATAGGATTAGAAAACGAAACCTACATGCAATTTGAAGAATCCCTAATAGTCTCTGGTGAGTTTATACAAGAAAAAATTGGCTTTGAAAAATATAGCATTGACTATAGAAAATGCTACAAACCAGAGAGTTTAACCTCTGTTTTGAAAAAAGCTTTTGGCATTAACGAAAACTACACTGTGAGCCGAATGATGAACAGTCATTCGCTTGAAAAACTAGATATAAACTATCAGCACAAAACACTATCACCCGTTAAACCATTAATTGATACCGAAACTGGCGAAGTAACGGCACAACCTATTGAAAATCCTGATTATCTTGGAAAATCTATTATGGAACTTTTCCTTGAAGATCAACCGTACAATATTCAAAGTATGATTACCCAAAGAAACAAAACAATGGGTTCTGTACATTTTGATGGTGATTCTATCGAATTTGTAACTAAATATTTTGAAAACAGAACAATAGTCGATTCTTGCAAAGAACTGAAAGCTACTAAAAAATTGTTCCTGGATAAAATCAATGAATCGGCTGTTTTAGACGGAAAATTAAGTTTTCCGGATTATAATAATGGTCTGAATATGTTCATGACCAATCAGGAAAATCTTGTTTTGTTTAATAACGGAACGTACCATTTTCATATTACTTTACCGTCATTGACTGAAGACAGCAGGATTATCGATTATAATGAGTTTAATAAAACACATAGCAATGCGATTTATTTGCTGCAATGGTTTGAACCTTTCTTTATCGCAACTCTTGGAAGCCCGGATATTATGGGAGTGATAAGTGATAAATACAGTTTAGACAAAAAGTTTACTCTGGGCTCTATGAGAAATGCTATGTCTCGTTACATAGGCGTGGGAACATACAATACTGCAATGCCAAAAGGTAAAATTTTGACTTATAAAGTTGATGATTTTAGAAAGTTACTAAAGTTTGAAAAAGAAGAAAACATTTGGTGGCGAGATCAGATTGAAGCTGACATGGAATATGAAATGCTTTCGGAATTGGGTCTTGATTTCAATCAGGAAAAAATGTACCAAAGTGGTTTTGAATTCAGAAGTTTTGATGAGTTTCCGGCAGAATACTTAAATGATGTACTTTTTTCTATCATTTTAATTTGCGAGCATTCTTTAAATTTACCTGATGTTCAATGGGGACATGACAGCGTGGCTTGGAATAATTTGGTTTTTAAAACCTTAAAAATGGGTTATTTAACTGAAATTAATGAAGAGGAAAAGAAAGAAGTTTTAGATTTATTACAAATACTAAATCCGGCAGATTCTAATTATGACACACTAAAATCAGAGTTTGAAGCTATCGTAATGCTTGATGAATTTTTCTTTAAAATTCTAGCTGTTTTACACGATAAGTACAAAGACAACAATGTTTGTCTGGATGCTATGTGCGGACAAAAAACAAGTTTCCCTCCAAAATGGGATAACTTTAATAAATACCAAACAGAAAGACATTTGAAACAAATTGGTGCTTTCTGCGAGAATTAAAATTCTTATGATGCCCTATTCTGCATCTCTTTGACTTTTAATATTCATTTTATAAAAATTTGCTTGACCTGTTCGCTATCGCTCAGGTGAGCAGATTTTTTTTTAGCATTTATTTTTTACTTTCTCACTATTAAAAGATTAAAAAGCAAGGCTTCATTTTTCTTAATCTCTTAATGGTTCAATAGAATATTTTTTAAATAGAAAAACTTCTTTCCTACTAAATTATAATGAGGGATTTTAAAGAATAGTTTTCTTTTTGCTTCAAATTAAAACCTCAATTGAGTATTTCGCAAAAAACCCTACTTCATAAATCTTCTGAAATTTTACAAAAAGAGGTTTGTAAATTGTCCAATAAAACAAAAATCAAACATCTTTTATCTTCAAAATCATTAAAATTCTCCTTAATTAAAGTGAAATTAAGCGAATTTTTGGTACGTAAAATTCTACTCTCAATTCTTTAAATTGTATTTAATCTATGATATTTGCTCTTTGTCGATATTTTAAAATAAGCACTTAATTATCTGATTATCAATAAACTAAATCGTTTCAATGTATTTATTTCTCAAAACACTTTCCTTCCAAAAAAAATCAAATTTTTGAAATATGAGATTTTTTAGCCCATTCTATTTGAAAAAAACTTCAATTCAACGAGTTTTTAAGTAATTCAAAGAGAAAAGAAATCAAATCTAACTAAAGGATATAATTTTGATATCGTAATTAATATGTTAATTTTTTAAGATAACAACAATATTGATTTCAGGTCATTTTCGCCCGATACTTTTTAGTCAAACAAAAACTGATTAAAAAAAATATAAAATTCTCATAATAATAGTACTAAAGTTTAAAAAATAGAGATTATGAAAAACATTACTTCTTTTTTTAAAAATATTAATATTAAAAGCGTTTTTATAACGTTGGTTCTAATATTTAATATCAATTTTTCATATTCACAAGTAGATTTAAGAACCTGTGGATATGCTTGTACATCGAACAACTACACCTTAACGGATGTATATTTGAGTCTTTCTGCTGCAAATGGAGACCCTATAACTAATACGACCTGTACTATTGGACAAGTACAGCAAGTATACATTTATCTTAACTATTCTTCAAATTCAAATTCCAGTATTCACTTTGCAAGATTAAATACAGATTTAATTATAAATGGAGTACCAACATTTTTAAATGTTCTTTTGGGAACTATTGTTCCCGGAAGTAACAAAAAGTTAATATATGGTCCTTTTAATTGGACTTGTGGAGATGAATTAGTTCTTTCTAATTCTATAATCGCCTGGAAAACGAGCCCTAACAATGATCCCGGGTCGAATTACAATTGTGGCAGCTACTCCAACTCTCAATGTGATTTTACAAATTCATTTGTTATTTCTAAACCTTTGGCTGTTCAATTTACATACAAAGCGTGTAAAGTGGGAACAAATACAACAGTTGCGTTTACTTCAACAACAAATGGAGGATTAACTCCATATACCTTTGCTTGGGATTTTAGAAACGATGGCGGAGCACCAGACTCCACATCGCCAAATCCTACCTTCACGTATACAACTTCGAACAATACTGCTAAGCTAACAGTTACGGATTCTCAAAACATTTCAAATTCATATATCGTACCGATAATTGAGCCTGATGAACTAATGTTAAGTGAAACTCATCCAAATGTTGGTTGCAGCGGAGGTACAACTACTATAACACTGACACCAACCGGCGGAACTCCTAATTACACTTATTTGTGGAATACCGGCGCTGTTACGAAAGATTTACCAGGTGTGGGACCAGGAACCTACACTGTTACCGTTACTGATAGTAATAACTGTACAAAACAGCTTTCAGTAACCATAACAAGTGGTGATTTAACTAATCCTGTCGTCGACCCTTTACCGGCTCCTTCAACAATTAATTGTCCTGATACTCCAATATTTGCTGTAGCAACAGCTACAGACAATAGTGGCACTGTATCTTCATTAACTTATGTTGATGTTAATACACCAGGGGCATGTGCGGGCACTTATTCTATAACAAGAACTTGGACAGCAAAAGACGCTTGTGATAACGCATCTCTTCCTGTAAGTCAAACCATAAATGTTGTAGACACTACCGCTCCAGCATGGACTACTGCACCAACCGCATTAAATGTAACATTACAATGCAGCAATACAGCCGGATTGGCAGCTGCACAAAGTCAGGCTCCTGTAGCAACAGATGCTTGCTCTGCAGTATCTTATAATAAAATAAGCGGTGGTTTTGTTGCCGGTTCTTGTGCTAATTCAGGAACTTATACCAATACCTGGGAAGCTAAAGATCTATGTTTAAACACCAGCACAACTTTTACCCAAATAATTACTATTGAAGACACTACCCCGCCAGCATGGACTACTGCACCAACTGCATTAAACGTAACACTACAATGTAGCGATACAGCCGGATTGGCAACTGCACAAAGTCAGGCTCCTGTAGCAACAGATAATTGCAACGGAACGGTAACCTATAGTAAAATCAGTGGTAGTTTTGTTGCAGGTTCTTGTATAAATTCAGGAACTTACACCAACACTTGGATAGCTAAAGATGTTTGCCTTAACGCCAGTACCACTTTTACTCAGGTAATTACTATAGAAGATACTACTCCACCAGCATGGACTACTGCAGCGACTACCTTAAATGTAACGCTAGAATGTAGCGATACAGCAGGACTAGCAACTGCACAAAGTCAGGCTCCTGTGGCAACGGATAATTGCAACGGAACAGTAACCTATACTAAAACCAGTGGTAGTTTTGTTGCAGGTTCTTGTGTAAATTCAGGAACTTACACCAATACCTGGAAAGCTAAAGACTTGTGTTTGAACACCAGCACTACCTTTACGCAAGTAATCACTATCGAAGATACTACTCCACCAGCATGGACTACTGCGGCAACTGATCTAAATGTAACACTACAATGCAGCAATGCCGCTGGATTAGCAACTGCACAAAGTCAGGCTCCCGTAGCAACAGATAATTGCAACGGAACAGTAACCTATACTAAAACCAGTGGTAGCTTTGTTGCCGGTTCTTGTGCAAATTCAGGAACTTACACCAATACCTGGAAAGCTAAAGATGTGTGTTTGAACACAAGCACCACCTTTACTCAGGTAATTACTATTGAAGATACTACCCCGCCATCATGGACTACTGCTGCAACTGCGCTAAATGTAACATTACAATGCAGTAATACAGCTGGATTGGCAACTGCACAAAGTCAGGCTCCTGTAGCAACTGATAATTGCAACGGAACAGTAACCTACACTAAAACAAGCGGTGCTTTTGTTGCCGGTTCTTGTGTAAATTCAGGAACTTATACCAATACTTGGGTAGCTAAAGATATTTGCCTTAACGCCAGTACCACTTTTACTCAGGTAATTACTATCGAAGATACTACTGCCCCAGCCTGGACAACTGCTCCAGCTGCGCTTGATGTAACGATACAATGTAGCGATACTGCAGGGCTAAATAATGCTCAAAGTCAGGCTCCGGTAGCC
>NZ_JAJMOX010000014.1 GCF_020991455.1 Flavobacterium sp. JAS | reverse complement strand
ATCTCTGATTTTCTTCTGCAAACCTATGCCCTAGCCCCGATAGAAGTGGAAATCCTTTTGTACCGGTCCCGATAGCTATCGGGAGGCACAAAAGATTGTAGTGGATAGCGGGAAATGGCTCCTTATAAAATCAAATCACAAATCTTAAATCTTAAATCCCAACCTTTAACCATATAAGCTTCGACTTCGCTCAACTGGACACAGAATTACTCTTATATATTATAGTAGAATTTCCACCTTATATATTAAGGACAAAAATAAACCCACAGGTTTTAAAACTATCAGGCCTCATGAAGTGATTTTACTCTTATATATAATAATTGAAAATACTCTTGAAGACAATTATGAAATTTACTCTTACATATTATAGTATAAACATGAACATATGTATTGTATGTATTTCTGTAATGCGTTATATTTGCATTCACAAAATTATAAACAATGATTAAGATTACTTTACCCGATGGGTCAATTAGAGAGTTTGCTTCAGGCGTAACTCCGATGGAGGTTGCGAAAAGCATTAGTGAAGGATTTGCAAGAAACGTGATTTCGGCATCTTTTAATGGTACAACAATTGAAACCGAAACTCCATTGACGACCGACGGTAGTCTTATTTTATATACTTGGAATGATGCGGAAGGTAAAAAAGCTTTCTGGCATTCGACTTCGCACGTAATGGCGCAAGCGCTTGAGGAATTGTATCCTGGAATTAAACTAACTCTTGGACCTGCAATTTCAAACGGTTTCTATTATGATGTAGATTTTGAAGACCAAAAGATTACTGATGCTGACTTTAAAAAGATTGAAGATCGTGTTCTTGAAATTTCAAGAGGTAAACATGAATTTAAAATGCGTCCGGTTAGCAAAGCTGATGCTTTAGAGCTATACAAAGACAATGTTTACAAGACCGAATTGATTTCGAATCTTGAAGACGGAACTATCACGTTTTGTGATCATGCTACTTTTACTGATTTGTGTAGAGGTGGACACATTCCGAATACTGGTATCATCAAAGCTTTTAAAATTATGAGTGTTGCCGGTGCTTACTGGAGAGGTGATGAGAAAAACAAACAGTTGACTCGTGTTTACGGAACTTCTTTCCCAAAACAAAAGGACTTAACTGAATATCTTGAACTTCTAGAAGAAGCAAAACGTCGTGATCACCGTAAATTAGGCAAAGAACTTGAATTATTTGCTTTCTCTCAAAAAGTTGGCGCTGGTTTACCTTTATGGTTGCCAAAAGGTGCTGCACTTAGAGATCGTTTAGAGCAATTTTTGAAGAAAGCTCAAAAGAAAGCCGGATATGAGCAAGTGGTTACTCCGCATATTGGGCAAAAGGAACTTTATGTTACTTCTGGTCACTATGCAAAATATGGCGCTGATAGTTTTCA
The DNA here is from genome assembly GCF_020991455.1 of Flavobacterium sp. JAS. Taxonomy (GTDB): domain Bacteria; phylum Bacteroidota; class Bacteroidia; order Flavobacteriales; family Flavobacteriaceae; genus Flavobacterium. The sequence continues at coordinate 191,090 of NZ_JAJMOX010000014.1, read as the reverse complement.
ACCAATAAACACTCCTGCTGAAGGTGAAGAATTTTTATTAAAACCAATGAACTGTCCTCACCACTGTGAGATCTACAATGTAAGACCTTGGTCGTATAAAGATTTACCTAAGCGTTATGCTGAATTTGGTACTGTATATAGGTATGAGCAATCTGGTGAATTACATGGTCTAACTCGTGTAAGAGGGTTTACTCAGGATGATGCACATATTTTTTGTACTCCAGAGCAATTGGATGAGGAATTCAAAAAAGTAATTGATTTGGTTCTTTATGTATTTGGTTCTTTAGGTTTTGAAAACTTTACTGCTCAGATTTCATTGAGAGACAAGGAAAATAGAGATAAATATATTGGTTCTGATGAAAATTGGGAGAAAGCTGAAAATGCAATTATCAACGCTGCGGCTGACAAAGGACTAAATACTGTGATAGAATATGGCGAGGCTGCTTTTTACGGTCCGAAGCTTGACTTTATGGTAAAAGATGCCTTGGGAAGACAATGGCAATTAGGAACAATTCAAGTAGATTATAACTTACCTGAGCGTTTTGAATTGACTTACAAAGGTGCTGATAATGAATTACATCGCCCTGTTATGATTCACAGAGCTCCTTTTGGATCAATGGAACGCTTTATAGCAATTTTACTTGAACACACTGCGGGAAATTTCCCACTTTGGCTAATGCCTGAGCAGGCTATAATCTTGTCTTTGAGCGAGAAATACGAAATATATGCTAAAAAAGTTTTAGATTTGCTAGAAAATCACGAAATTCGCGCCCTAATTGACAACCGAAGCGAGACTATTGGCAAGAAAATTAGAGATGCCGAAATGCAAAAAATACCGTTTATGCTTATTGTAGGTGAGGAAGAGGAGAAAAATGGAACTATTTCGATCCGTCGTCACGGGCAAGAAGGAAAAGGGAATATTACAGTTACAATTGATGAATTTGTCGCTATTGTAAACGAAGAAATAAAAAAGACATTAAAAGTTTTTACAGTTTAACTTAAATTATAAAGTCATAGCAATAAGAAGCAACAGAGGTTACCAACCTCGAGTAGAAAAAAAGGATGCCCACAGAATAAATAACCTTATTCGTGGTGTACAAGAAGTAAGATTAGTAGGCGAGAACATCGAACCAGGTGTATTTAAGCTTGCCGAAGCTTTACGATTAGCGGATCAATTTGAATTGGATTTGGTTGAAATTTCGCCAAACGCTGAGCCGCCAGTTTGTAAAATCATGGATTACAAGAAATTTGTTTATGAACAAAAGAAACGTGATAAGGTTTTAAAAGCTAAGTCTACGCAAGTTGTAGTAAAAGAAATTCGTTTTGGTCCTCAGACAGATGAGCATGATTATGAATTTAAAAGAAAAAATGCTGAAAAGTTCCTGAAAGAAGGTGCTAAATTAAAAGCATTCGTATTCTTTAAAGGTCGTTCTATCATCTATAAAGATCAAGGACAGATTTTATTACTACGTTTGGCTACAGATTTAGAAGAACATGGTAAAGTAGAAGCTATGCCAGTTTTGGAAGGTAAGAGAATGATTATGTTCATTGCTCCGAAGAAAAAGAAATAAGTCTTAAAGTTACAAATCTTAAAGTCGAAAGTCATAAACTGACTTTTGACTTTTGACATTTAAACTTTCAGACCAAAATATAAGTAAGTAAGAATAAATTAAAACACTAGGAAAAATGCCTAAAATGAAAACAAAATCTAGCGCCAAGAAACGTTTCAAAGTTACTGGTTCTGGAAAGATTAAAAGAAAGCATGCTTTTAAAAGTCACATCTTGACTAAAAAATCTAAAAAACGTAAATTAGCTTTGACTCACTCAGCGCTAGTTCACTCTACAGATATGAAAAGCATTAAACAACAATTAAGAATTATCTAATAATTCTTTAGGTTAAAAAATATTTATATAACCTTGGAGTATGGCCATTAAGTTCCTTTGATTTAATTCAGGACGCCTGCTACAAAAACACATTAAAATTATGCCAAGATCGGTAAATTCAGTTGCTAAAAGAGCAAGAAGAAAAAAAATAATGAAGCAAGCCAAAGGTTTCTTTGGTAGACGTAAAAACGTTTGGACAGTTGCTAAGAATGCAGTAGAGAAAGCAATGTGCTACGCTTACCGCGATAGAAAACAAAACAAAAGAAATTTCCGTGCATTATGGATTCAACGTATCAACGCTGGAGCTAGATTGGAAGGAATGTCTTATTCTCAATTCATGGGGAAAGTAAAAGCTAACGGAATCGAATTGAACCGTAAAGTTCTTGCAGATTTAGCGATGAACCACCCTGAAGCTTTCAAAGCAATACTTAATAAAGTAAAATAAACGTTTTATAAACTCAATTTAGATTACTTACTTATCATAGAAAAACCATTCGCCGCGGCGGATGGTTTTTTGTTTTATAACTAATTCTAATCTTTAAGATTTAAATTTAAAAAGTACATTTGTATAAAATCAAATAGCATTAAATGTTTGAATCTCTTTTTAATCATATAGAAAAATTTGTACCTCTCAAACCTTCGGAGATTGATATTCTTGAATCGAGTTTAAGTTTATCTACAATCAAAAAGAAAACGCTTGTATTACAAGAAGGAGAGGTTTGTGATATCGCATACTTTATAGTTACAGGATGCATGCGACAATATATAATTAACGATAAAGGAAGTGAACAAACACTTCAATTTGGGATTGAAAACTGGTGGATTACTGATTATCTAAGTTATCATAATAATACTCCTTCCCATTTTTATATTCAGGCTGTCGAGAACTGCGAGGTCATCGCTATTGAAAAACCTGTACTTGAATCTCTTTTGATTCAGATTCCAAAACTGGAACGTTACTTTAGAATCGTTTCTCAAAAATCCTTTGGAGCTGCTCAAATGCGAATTAAATTTTTGTTTACAATGTCTGCAGAGGAAAGATACCATCATTTTAATGGTTTGAATCCCGAATTTGTTCAGCGTGTTCCGCAATATATGCTTGCCTCCTATCTTGATTTTTCTGCAGAATTTATGAGTAAAATAAGAGCCGGAAAAGTATAAACTGTATTTCTTGAAGTACTTCAAGTTTTTTAAAACAGATAAGCCGCAACTTTGTATCAAACTTTAAAAAACAAGAAAAATGAAACCAAGAATCGTTATCCCAACAGTTGCCCCAGAAGCTTATCAAGCCTTAATGAATTTAGAAAAATACATTTCGACTACTTCATTAACACCTGTACATAAAGAACTAATTAAAATCCGTGCTTCACAAATAAATGGTTGTGCATACTGTATCAACATGCATACTATCGATGGTAGAAAACATGGTATAACTGAGCAAAAAATTTACTTGCTAAATGCATGGCGTGAAGCGGATGTTTATACTGAAGAAGAGAAAGCGATCTTAGCTTTGACCGAACAAGTTACTCTAATCAGTAATCATGTTTCTGACGAAGTTTATCAAAATGCTGCTAATCTTTTTGACGAAAAATACCTTGCCGAAATTATTCTTTTGATCATCACTATTAATTCATGGAATAGATTAGCAATAACGACAGGATTGAGAGCAGTATAATGCCACCCCTGAGTTGCAATAAATTCACAAGATAGCCCTCTAAAACGAGGGCTATCTTGCGCATATGTCTGATTTACAGCACAAAATTAAAGAATTACACAAATACGCAAAATACCGTATTTATACTCTTTTTTAAGAAGTTAAATTCTTTATTTTTGGCATATGATACCACCCAGAATGCGCACATCCATATATATAATTTTTACCTTTCTCATTCTTTTATCTTGCCAAAAAAAAGATTGTAAAATAACTAAATCCACAAACACAAAAGGCAAGGTTGAAAAGCTAATTGCTACCGCTGATACTTTATTTAACGGCAATAACAAATTAGATAGTGCTTTTTACTACTATAATAAAGCCAAATTTATTTGCAATCCGGTAACAGATACCGATAATTATGTAACTGCATTAAACCGCATGGCAGAAATTCAGCAGATTCAAGGAGATTATGCTGGCAGCGAAACTACCATTACAGAAGCACTTCCCTGCTTAAAATCTGTAAAAAAGGTTTCTCAAATTTGGAGCACGTATATAATTCAGAGTATCAATTTCTTAAACACGTACGACTACAAGAATGCAATATTATACAATCAAAAAGCTTTACAATTAAAAACAGAAGAGTGGAGAAATTTAGCTGCGCAAAACAATATTGCAGTTATCTTAATGGAAGAAGGGAAATACGAGGAGTCTCTTCAAATGTTCCTTTCGTTAATAGTAAAAAAAGAAGTTGTTAATGATAATCAATTTCAAGGTAAAGCTTTAGACCATATCGGATTTTGTTATTTTAAAATAAACAATTTAAAAAAGGCTCTTTACTATTTTAACAAAGGTCTGGAAATCAAAAAAAAGGCAAACACGCCTCTCGATTTAGGAAAAAGTTATACCCATTTTGCAAAGTTTTACGAAAAAAGCAATCCGTCTTTGGCAAAAAAATATATGCTTCTAAGCTATGAAAAATTCAGTGCCAAAAATAATGTTGATGAAAGGCTGTCTTCGTTGAAGCTAATAATCACCAATAGTTCTGACAAAGAGCTAAAGAAGTACTCTGTAATTTATGTTAATCTGGTAGACAGTGTTTTTGAAATAAGACAAAAAGCCAAAAACCAATTTGCCAGAATTAAGTATGATTCTAAAAAAGAAAAAGACGAAAATTTAAAACTTAAGACACACAGAGCAGTAAATGAATTACAATTAGAAAGGCAAAAAACCAGAAATATCATATCGTATATCATTATAGTACTAAGTTTAAGTTTGATTTTAGTTCTCTATTTCTACTTAACTTCTAGAGGAAAGCGAGAAAAAATTGAGGCTACTTATAAAAGTGAAACGCGTATTGCGAAAAAATTACATGATGAACTTGCCAATGACATATACCATACTATGGCTTTTGCCGAGAGTAAAAACCTTTCATTAGCAGAAAACAAAGAGCAATTATTGAATAATCTCGATATTATTTATTCCAGAACAAGAGATATTTCAAAAGAAAACAACCCGATTATAATTAATGAAAAATATGTTTTCTATTTAAAAGAGATGATTTCCGGATTCAATACCACTAATATTAGCCTTCTAGTAAATGGTATAGAAAATATTACATGGAATGAAATTGAAAAAAATAAAAAGATAACAGTTTACAGAGTATTACAGGAATTACTTGTAAATATGAAGAAATACAGTAATGCAACCTTAGTTGACATTACTTTTAAGAAAACTGATAAAAGTGTAATTATTACTTATACCGATAATGGAAAAGGTATTGACCTTAACGCCATAACATTTAAAAATGGATTGCATAATGTTGAAAATAGAGTTTTAGCAATTAAAGGAGAAATTGATATTGATTCTGCTCCTGATAAGGGATTTAAAGTCTTTATTAAATTTCCTTTATCATAATGAGAGAGTCTCTTTATTTTTTTAATACCAAAACGATTTTGAAATATCTCATCGTAATACTTACTATATTATTAGGTGGTATTATATTTTTATTGAAATCAAACAAAATTGAGAGACAATCAGAGTCCCAGAAAAAAGACAATTCCATAAAAATAAAACAACTTATAGATATAGGAGATAAATTTTATGACACAAATAAATGGGATAGTGCATTTGTATACTATAACAAAGCACAGTTACTTTGTAATCCAAAAACGAACTGTGAAGATTATGTTTATATAGTATCAATCATGGCAAATATGCAGACATATTATGGTGATTATATATCAAGTGAAACAAACTTAACAAAGACGCTTCCATATTTAAGATTTGTAAAAACACCACGAATTGTACGTAATGTTTATAGTTATATTGCCTTCAACTATTATGCAACTTATGATTATAAAAATGCAATATTATATCACAAAAAAGCATTGGAACTTCCTGGAACACCCTATAAAAAATCAATCATATTGACCGACATAGTACTTGTTTATTTCCAAGAAAAAAAATATCAAAAGGCTGCGGATTTACTTGAAATATTAGCTTCAAAAAAAGCTGTTTATAAAAAAGAACCTAATGATAGTGACAAGCACTATGCATACATTTTAAACCTTTTAGGTTTTTGCTATTTTAATCTCGGTAAATCTGAGGCTCTAGATCTTTACCTAAAAAGTCTAAAAACTAGTATTAAGCTGAAAGACGATTCTAGGCTAGTAATTGTTTACGAATATCTTTCAATATTTTATAAAAAAAAGAATCCAAAATTAGCGCTCGAATATGCGAAAAAATCTTATCAGCAAGCGCTTATTGGTAATTCAGCTTCTACTAAAGCAAATTGTCTAGCTCTCCTAATAAAAACATCAAATGGAAATAATCTAAGGCAATATTCATCTGATTATATAAATATAATTGACAGTATAATTATCAGCAGGAAAAAAGCTAAAAATCAATTTACCAATATAAAGTACAATTTCAACAAAGACAAAGAAGAAAACTTACAGCTGAAAGCTCAAAAAGCTGAAAATGAATTACAATTAGAAAAGCAAAAAAGCCGAAATATTATTTTGTCCATAACTATCCTATTTGTTTTAGGATTTATGGCGTTTTTATATCTCTATCTAACCTCTAAAGGAAAAAAAGAAAAAAAAGAAGCTATCTATAAAAGCGAAATACAAATATCAAAAAAACTTCACGATGAGCTAGCAAATGATATTTATCAAACGCTGTCTTTTGTCAAAAATACAGATCTTGAACTAGATGAAAATAAAGATCAATTATTAAAAAATCTCGATGCAATTTATTCCAGAACGAGGGATATTTCAAAAGAGAATAGTGAAATCGCAACTGATGAAAAATATGTCATTGCATTAAAAGAAATGATTTCGGGATTTAAATCTTCAAACATAAATATATTACTGAATGGTACAGAAACTATTTTGTGGAATGAAATCGAAAAAAGCAAAAAAATAACCGTTTACAGGGTCTTACAAGAATTGCTTGTAAACATGAGAAAACATAGTGAAGCAACTTTGGTTGGAATCAATTTTAAAACAACCGAGAAAAGTATTGTCGTAAATTATACCGATAACGGAAAGGGTATTGACACAAGCGAAATGAATTTAAAAAATGGGCTACATAATGTTGAAAACAGAATTTCAGCAATTAAAGGAGAAATTGTCATCGAATCTTCTCCAGGTAAAGGATTTAAAGTCTTTATTAAATTTCCTGTTTAATTATGAAAAGACAATTACATTTTATTCCAAACAAGACAATCCTAAAATATCTTCTAATAGTACAATTTCTACTATTAGGAGGTTCTTTGATATTGTTTCAATCTTATAAAAATGATAGTAGCTTAGTAAAAATCAAAAAAAAAGATAATAGTGCAGAAATAAAAAGACTATCTGATATAGCAGATGTCTATTTTGATACCAATAAAAAAGATAGTGCGATTTACTTTTTCAATAAAGCCAAAAAACTTTGCGACCCAAATAAAAATACTATAGATTATGTTTACGCACTATCTTGTATCTCTCAACTTCAATTTGAACAAGGAAATTATATTGCTAGTGAAGCTAGTGCTACAGAAGCATTGCCTTATATAAAACATATCAAAAACCCAAGATATTCATGGATAGTATATAATCTATTGGGACTTAACTACATGAACAACTATGATAATACTAATGCGACTTTATACTTCAATAAAGCGCTGTCATTGAACACAAGCGCCTGGAGAAAATATATTGCTCTAAACAATCTAGGTGCAATTTATATCAATCAGAAGAAATACAAAGAGGCGATGAAAATATTCAAGATACTAGCCTCACAAAAAAATGTATCTAAATATGACGCCATTAACCATAATAACTATTCTTTCGCAATAAATAATTTAGGTTTTTGCTATTACAAACTGGGAAATTCTAAAAAAGCCCAAAATTATTTCTATGAAGCATTAAAAATTAGATTAAAACCAGAAACTCAAGAAGGATTAGTGACAACCTATAAAAACCTTTCTTCAATTTTTGAAAAAACTGATCCTAATTTATCTTTGAAATATATAAAAAAAGCTTACGAACATGCGTCAAAAATAAAGAATGTTACAGAAAGGGTCGAAACCTTAGCTCTTTTAATTAAACATAGCGAGGCAAATGATTTAAAACGACATTCATTAACTTATATTAAATTAGTAGACAGTATTACGATTGCAAGGCAAACTGCAAAAAATCAGTTTATGAATATTCAATATCTTTCTAAAAAAGATAAAGAAGAAAACCTTAGACTTAAAGCACAAAAAGCAGAAAACGAGCTTCAGCTGGAAAGACAAAAAAAACGAATTATCATTTCATATATTATAATCCTATTTATTCTGGGATTGGTCACATTTCTATGTTATCATTTAAATTCAAAAGGAAGAAAAGAAAAAAATGATGCTGTCTTAAAAAGTGAACTCCGAATATCTAAAAAATTACATGATGAATTGGCTAATGATGTTTACCAAACTATTGCTTTCGCAGAAATCAAAGATTTGAAGATAGACGAAAACAGAGAGCACTTGCTAAATAATTTAGAGAATATTTACCTGCGAACAAGAAACATTTCGAAAGAAAACAGTAAAATCACAACAGATAAAAATTACATCGTAGCATTAAAGGAAATGATTTCTGGATTTAAAACTCCAAAAATTAATATTTTACTAAATGGTTTTGATACGATTTCTTGGGATAAAGTCGAAACAAACAAAAAAATAATCCTGTATCGAATCTTACAAGAATTGTTTTTAAACATGAAACAGCACAGTCAGGCAACTTTAGTAAGCACTACATTCAAATTAAAAGAAAAAAATCTTATCGTCATCTACAATGATAACGGCGTTGGAATCAATAAAAATGATTTAATTTTTAAAAATGGACTACAAAATGTGGAAAACCGTATTAAAACTATAAATGGAACTATTATTTTTGACCCTGATTATGAAAAAGGATTTAAGTTAAGTTTCACTTTCCCCATTTAAAGAAAATATAATATGTTCAAAAAAGTTTTAGTTGCCGAAGATTTAGATAGTATAAGTATCGCCGTTATACAAGTACTTGAAGACCTTAAAATCCCAACAATTCATCATGTGAAGTATTGTGACGATGGCTTATTAAAAGCAAAAAAAGCATTGATAGACAATGAACCTTATGATTTACTGATAAGCGATTTGTCTTTTAAAACAGATCATAGAAAAACTCACCTTACAAGTGGCGAAGATTTGATAAAAGCAATAAACGAAGTTCAGCCTAAATTAAAAAAAATAGTTTTTTCGATTGAAGATAAATCATACCGAATAAAATCTCTTTTTAATGACTTAGGAATTAATGCTTATGTTTCTAAAGGAAGAAATAGTATTGAAGAGCTAAGAAAAGCAATTGAAGGAACTTATAGAAACGAAGAAAAAATACTTTCTTCTGATTTATCATTTAGTTTTAATGATAAAGCTTTGATCGAAATTGAATCTTACGACATTTCAATTTTAAAGCTTCTATCACAAGGACATATTTTAGAAAGTATCTCAAATGAGTTTAAGGCTTCTTGTATAACTCCAAATGGAACAAGTAGTATTGAAAAAAGAATCAATAAACTAAAGATATATTTTAAGGCCAACAATAATGTTCATTTAATTGCTATTGCTAAAGATTTTGGCTTAGTTTAAATTTTAGCGCTTTTACGGTTTCCCGTAAGGAAATGTTTTTTTATAATAATAGATTTGTACTGAATCAATTGACTACCTTATGAAAGCCAGATATAGAGTTAATTTTATTTCAAAAATTAATACAACTAATAACAAGATTATTATGAAAACCATGCTTCTTTGTATTGCACTTTCAATGAGTTTTGCTTTCATTTCAGAAAAAACAGGATGGATCGAAGTAGACTGGAAAATTATTTTTATTCCGGCCCTTCTTGTTTTGCAGATCATAATTATTTCAACCGCTTTAAAAAACAGATTTAAAAAACATTAAAACTTCTTTTAAATCTTTTTTTGTGTTGGAAAAAAAACAATAGCAATTGAAATAAAAGAAACTATTGCCAAATTTTGAAATGCTTATATTTGATTTTTAAAATTCTGCATGAAAAATACTCTTAGATTTATTCTCTTATTTTTTTATTGTTTCTCTTTTTCACAAACTAAAATTCTTTCTTGGAATTTAGAAAACTTTGGAAAGTCAAAATCCGAATCTGAATTAAATTTCATTGCCAGTACTATAAATAACTACGATATTATAGCTATTCAGGAAGTTGTAGCTGGTTATGGCGGTGCTCAGGCAGTTGCAAAGCTTACCGCAATCTTAAACGAAAAAGGTTCAAAATGGGATTATAGTATTAGTAATCCAACTAGCAGCAGCAGTTACAAAACAGAACGCTACGCATTTATCTGGAAAACTTCTAAAATAAAACTAAAAGGAAATACCTGGCTAGAAAAAAAATACTATTTAGAAATTGATCGTGAGCCTTATTTTGCCACTTTTGAAATTAATAAAAAACTAATTACTCTGGTAAGTTTTCACGCTATTACCAAGAGTAAACAGCCTGAAACAGAAATTAAGTACTTTAAATTTTTACCACAGCAATATCCAGATCTAAATTTAGTTTTTCTTGGAGATTTTAATTGTCCACAGTCACATACTGTATTTAATCCGTTGAAAAAAAAGGGGTACACTCCTATTTTACAGAATCAAAAAACTACATTAAAACAGAAATGTAATGCTGATAATTGTTTAGCATCAGAATTTGACAATATATTCTATAAATCAGAAACTACAAAGTATATTAATTCTGGTATAATTTCATTTCATAAAAAATTCGCTTCATTAAAAGAAGCCCGAAAAATATCAGATCACATACCAATATGGTTTGAATTTTCTTTGAATTAAACTATGTTTTGAGTTTTTTCTTTCTTGCAGCAGGAAACAAAACATTGTTAAGAATTAATCTGTAGCCTGGAGAATTTGGGTGTAAATCTAAAACCGTTGGCGGATCTCCAACCTGATGTTGAAAATCTTCGGGATCATGGCCACCAAAAAAAGTAAACATTCCTTTTCCTTTTTCTCCATGAATATATCTCGACTCACCATTTATTTCGCAAGTTCCCATTACTAAAACATTTGATTTTATCAATGCCGTATCAAATGATGTTGTTTGTCCCATGAAACCTTTAACTAACTGAGTATGATTTTGACATAACATACTAGGGATTGGATCCCATTTTGCAGAAAATTCCATTAGTGTAAAATAATCTTTTTCAACAGCAATTCGGCGTTTTGATGTCATATCAATATCAGAGAACTCATAAACTTCCGGTTTTCTTTCCAGAGTAAAATCTTTAAAGGCAAACGAATTTGAATAATTTAATTTTGACTGATAGTTTGAATCACTCGCGTCGCCATCAAACATCGCTTCGCAAATATCAACTCCATCAGCAGCTAATGCAATATCAAAACTATCTGTTGCTGAACACATGGCAAACATGAATCCGCCACCTATTACAAAATCTCTAATTTTTTTGGCAACAGCCCCTTTTTCCTGCGACACTTTAGCATAACCTAATTTTGTAGCCAAAGCTTCAGCATCTTTTTTCTGATCAATATACCAAGGTGTATTTTTATAGGCTGCATAAAATTTTCCGTATTGTCCCGTAAAATCTTCATGATGCAAGTGCAGCCAATCGTAGAGTAACAACTGATCACTTAAAACTTCTTCGTCATAAATTGGTGTAAAAGGAATTTCGGCATAAGTCAACACTAATGTTACAGCGTCATCCCATGGTTGTTTTCCTTTTGGAGTATAAACAGCAATTTTAGGCGCTTTTTCAAGAATAACAGATTCCATATTTTGTGACGGACTCGAAATTTCTTCTAAAATTGAAACTTCTTCACTGTCTGAAAGAACCTCAAAACTAACGCCACGAATCTGACATTCTTTTCTAATCTCGGCAACATCCGGAAGCAAAAATGAGCCCCCACGATAATTAAGCAACCAACTTGCTTTATAATCTTTACTTAAACACCAATAGGTAATTCCGTATGCTTTTAGATGATTCTGCTGAGTTGTTTCATCCATCGGAAGTAAGATAAACGAAGCTTTTGCTGTAAATGAAAGTAGAAATATGAAAATATAAACTAAACTCTTATTCATTAGAAAATTATTTTAGTAAAGATATAAAGGAAGCGTCAAAAAACACAACAGATCTCAGGTTTTATAACAGGTTCAAACGTTAAATACAGAATCCAATTATCTAATCGTTTCATTTAGGTTACAAAAACGGGTAAAAACACCTGTACTTCGAAAATTATTTCTGCTTAAATTTGCTATCCCAAATCATCAACCTAACCAATGAAAAACCGGAAACATGAAGTTTAATGATAGTAATAACCAACCAAAAGGATTAAATGTAATGCAGAAAATAGGTTTATGTTTACTGGCACTGACAATTATTTTATACTATGTATTATCAATCCAATTTCTGACGAGCTAAGAAATTAAAGTCTTAGATCTGCAATTTCGTTTTGTATAGCATACACCACTAACCCGGCAATATTTCTAGATTCGGTTTTAAGCAATAAATTATTTCTATGTCCTTCAACTGTTCTTGGACTTAAATAAAGATGCTCAGCAATTTCTGAAGTTGTTTTTTGCTGACAAATAAGCTGAAGAATTTCTATTTCGCGGGGCGAAAGAAAACTAGTTTCTAAATTGCCTTTTATGTTTTTAGTAGAAACAATTGTTTCCTGAATTGTCTTTAACACATTTTCATTGTAGTGAAATCCTTTTCTATGAACTTCATTGATAGTCCGGATTAAATCTTTTGGAGTTGCATTCTTTATCAAATATGCAACTGCACCAACCTGAATCATATTGGCAATAAATGACTTTGTATCATAGCTTGTTAAAGCTACAATTTTAATTTCGGGAAATAACTTCCTGATAATTTTTGTCGCTTCAACGCCATTTAATACAGGCATTTTCAAATCCATGATAATAATATCCGGTTTTGTTTCGATCTCTTCTAACTGAGAAATAAGATCTTCGCCATTTGAGGCTTCAAAAACGATCTCGATATTATCTTCTCTTTGCAACAAAAAAGAAATCCCTTTACGGAACAAAACTTCGTCATCGACTAAAGCAATTTTAATAGCGGCACTCATTTTTTTTGTTTTTGGTCGTTTGGTATGCCGAAATTACAAAATATGAACCAATATAATACGTAATCCCGTATTATATTGCGTCAAAAACACATTTATTATTCGAATTTAAGTTAAAAAGTAAATATTACGGCCATCCCTTTACCTACTTCAGAGTTTATTTTGATTGTTCCGTTTAAGAACGAGACACGGCTATCAATATTTTTCATACCTAAACCTTTCTGATTTTCAACGCTTTTACTATCAAATCCAACACCATTGTCTTCATAATTACAAGTGTCAATGCCATTTATAGTACTAAACGCAATCCAAATTTCAGAAGCCTTACCGTGACGTAGTGAATTATTCATTAATTCCTGCAAAATTCTAAAAACATGCAAATGACGATCAATCTCTCTCTCATCAAAATCAATTTCATTTTTATAATATGTTTTTATCGCTTTACTGCTTTCAAATTCTTCACATAATTCTTCAACTCCTGCACTTAATCCAAATTTTTCAAAAACAGGAGGGAATAAATTGTGAGCAATTTTTCTGGAATTCTCGAGCGCTTTGGCTGTTAAGGCAATAATATTATTGGTAATCTCTATCGTTTCAGAGTCTGTCAGATTTGGAGAAGTGAGTAAATGACTGTTCAGCGAAACGATATTAAGTTTAGAACTAATATCATCATGAAGGTCTTGCGCAATTCTTTTACGTTCTTCCTCCTGAGTGACAATAATAGCGTGCAATTGATCTTTTTGATATTGTAATATTAAATCCTTTTTTTCAAGTTCTTTTTGAATTATCTTCTTTCTTGAGAAATAAAAGAATATAATCAATCCAACTGCGACAACTATAAAAAAAAGTGAGATATATAATATTATAGCAATAAGTTCTTTTTCGGGAATCGAATTTTTCATATCGAGATATTCTTAATTACAATATTACTAATTAAGTTAACAAAGCTTTTTTTGAAAAACTTTTTATCCAATCATATAAAATAAAAAACTGATAAACTAAAGATAAAAAAGCATTTAACATCCAGGTTAAATATTTAACGTCCATACTAAGTTCTGGAGTAAGATTTCCAATCAAAAATAAAACGGTGCTACCTAATAAGTAAATTATAATACCAACACTAATGTAATAATACCTTTTACTTTCTGTAAGCATGTTATAAAGATGAAGTAGCGCATAAGCAACAATAAGCAAAGATGTCAAGGTAATTTCAAACAAATTAAACTTTAAAAACTGACTTGAATCTATCAAAAATTGCACTCCTAATGTTAGTAAACAAGCTATAAGAGAAACTCTTACAAATAGTTTTTGTTTTTTTATTTTCAGCAATGAATTATAGAACAACCCTAATAATATTGTCTGTCCTATAAAAAACACATTAACCGCAAATAGATTATTCATCTTGAGGTGATACATCACTTCCATAGAAATTTGTATTACAAATGAAAAAGCTAAATAAGAAAGAAAAAAAACATTAGCTTTTTCCTTTCGGAAAAAGCTATATGAGTATAATATTAGATTTAATAATAAAACTACATAAACAGAATAGATAAAAAAATCATCCACTTTTTTACAGATTAATATGGAGGACTCGGACGAACACCGTCATAAACAACATCTCCGTCTTCTGCATTAGCTTCTGATGCTGGTGGTCCATAAACATTTACATATTTACCTGTTTTCAAATCTTTTTCTGCTCCTACAAAAAGTAACGTTTTTTCATTCTGGTCATTAATACCTAGATAGGCATAAACCGCTTCAGTTTTCAATTCCAATACTTTCTCTAAAGACTCTCTTGGAATCAGAAAAGCTTTTATTTTAATAGCGTCAACAGTGTTATCATCCTCATATCTCTTTTCCCATTCTTGAGCCGTGGCCAATGGTATTTGAATAGGATTTGGAAAGGTTTCTTCATTCATAGTTTACAATTTTAATTAGTTAATAAGACTTAGTTTGTTAATGGTTCTGCTAAACTACCGAAATAATTTTATATAAGAGATACTATTATCTAAAATTGTAAATGGGAAAAAGGTGCACTGAATAAAAAAAAATCTTTACAAGTAATAACTCATAAAGATTTCTTTACATTTTGGTTTTTAATATATTTTCTTAAAACGGAACATCGCTATCATCATCGTCATCGTTCAAATTGCTTCCAAAAGCTTCATTTGCAGATGGCAGATTTTTAGTTATAAATGGATTTTCTTCATGATTCATTTTTGACGGTAAATCGTCATAACTACCTGAAAAATCATCAAGGTTATCAAACTTACCAAGGTGTCCTATAAATTTCAATCGAATGTTTTCAATACCACCATTACGGTGTTTAGCAATCATAATCTCAGCCTGACCTGCAGTAGGAGATGCTTCATCATCATCCCATTCTTCAATTTTGTAATATTCAGGACGATATAAAAACGAAACAATATCAGCATCCTGCTCAATCGCTCCAGATTCACGAAGATCCGATAGTAACGGACGTTTACTTGATCCACGCGTTTCAACGGCACGTGATAACTGCGAAAGTGCAATTACCGGAACGTTAAGCTCTTTTGCCAAAGCTTTTAAGTTTCGGGAAATTGTTGAGATTTCCTGCTCACGGTTTCCTCCTCCTTTATTATTTCCTCCGGCAGTCATCAACTGCAAATAATCGATAATTATAATCTTGATACCGTGTTGTGAAACTAAACGACGACATTTTGCTCTTAAATCAAAAATAGAAAGTGACGGTGTATCATCAATAAACAAAGGAGCTTTTTCTAAGTTTTTAACCTTGGTACTCAACATTTCCCATTCGTGAGGTTCTAGTTTACCGGTACGTAATTTCTCTGACGACAATCCTGTTTCTGACGAAATTAACCTTGTAATCAACTGAACCGATGCCATCTCCAGAGAGAACAAAGCTACTCCATGTCCGTACTGAATGGCGATATTTCTCGCCATTGAAAGTACAAAGGCAGTTTTTCCCATCGCAGGTCTCGCCGCGATAATAATTAAATCGCTGGGTTGCCATCCCGAAGTTAGTTTATCCAGATTATGAAAACCAGTTTCAACACCACTTAAACCTTCTTGTTTTGCAATTTCTTCAATTTTCTTTTTAGCCTGAAGTACTAAACTCTGAGCAGTTTCAGAACTACGTTTAATATTTCCTTGTGTTACTTCATATAGTTTTGATTCGGCTTGATCAAGCAAATCAAAAACATCGGCAGTTTCATCATAAGACGCTTCGATAATTTCAGTAGAAATACGAATCAAACTTCTTTGAATAAACTTTTGAAGAATGATACGCGAGTGAAATTCGATATGTGCCGAAGATGCAATTTTTTGCGTAAGCTGAATTAAATAAAAATCTCCTCCGGCTAATTCTAATTTTCCATTTTTTTTCAGCTGAGTCGAAACCGTCAACAAGTCAATTGGCTGTGTTTCTGTAAAAAGCTGAACAATTGCTTCAAAAATAAATTTATGCGCCTCTTTATAAAAAGCATCCCCTTGCAAAATATCAATTACATCATCAACTCCTTTTTTATCAATCATCATTGCCCCAAGCACAGCTTCTTCTAAATCAAGAACTTGCGGAGGAAGTTTTCCTTTTTCTAAACTAATAATTGAGGGTTTATTTACCTTTACAGGGTTTATATTTTTGAAATTTTCCATAGGACGAAAGTAGCGAAATTTAAAAAAAGATCGCTATCGAGTTATAACTATTAATTGTTTATAAATAAGTTTTTTTTGTTCATAACCAAAAAAAAATCCGAAACTGTAAGGCTTCGGATTTTAATTAATCTTGTAAGAATTTACTCTTTATACTCGCCCATTTTACTGTATTTGTCCATTCTTTGGGCAATCAGGTCGGCTGTTGATAAGTCTTTCAATTCATTATATCCTTTGGTAATGTATTCGGCAACCGTTTTAAAAGTAGTTTCGCGGTCATAGTGTGCTCCGCCTAGTGGTTCCGGAATAACATCATCAACTAATTTTTGTTTTTTCATATCTGATGAAGTCAATTTCAAAGCATCAGCAGCACGTTCTTTGTACTCCCAGCTTTTCCATAAAATCGAAGAACAAGATTCTGGAGAGATTACAGAATACCAGGTATTCTCTAACATATAAACTTTGTCTCCAACACCTATTCCTAAAGCTCCTCCAGAAGCACCTTCACCAACAATAATGGTAATGATTGGCACTTGTAAACGAACCATTTCAAAAATGTTTCTCGCAATAGCTTCTCCCTGCCCTCTTTCTTCAGCTTCAAGTCCTGGATATGCACCCGGGGTATCTACTAAAGTTAAAACCGGAATACCAAATTTCTCTGCCATTTTCATTAAACGCAAAGCTTTACGATATCCTTCAGGGTTTGCCATACCAAAATTACGGTATTGGCGTGTTTTTGTATTAAAACCTTTTTGCTGACCTACAATCATAAACGACTGCCCGTTTATTTTTCCAAGTCCGCCAACCATAGCTTTATCATCTTTAAAATTTCTGTCTCCGTGAAGTTCTAAAAATGTTTCTCCGCAAATTGCTCTAATATAATCTAGAGTATAAGGTCTATTTGGATGTCTTGACAACTGAACGCGCTGCCAAGCCGTAAGGTTTTTGTATATTTCTTTCTTAGTTTGCTCTAATTTCTTGTTGATTTCCTTGCAGGTTGGTGTTACATCAACATCAGATTCTTTTCCAATAATAACACACTTTTCTAACTGTTCTTCAAGTTCTTTGATTGGAAGCTCAAAATCTAAATATTCCATGGATTTTTGAATTTTGTTTGTAAATCGAACCGCAAATATAAAAATATTATATCATTGGCACAGTTAATTGTTAGTAAAGTATCAAATTGTGATTTAAAAATAAGTAAACTATTACAGTTCTTTCTTATTTTTATAATGTTTAAAAACGCCGTTTAAAATAACTGTAATAACAATTATAAAGGCTCCAATATAAAATTCTGTACTCATTTTTTCTTTTCCTCCAAGAATAAAATAAGCCAGAACAATTCCGTAAACAGGCTCTAAATTAGTCGTTAACATCACCGTATAAGGTGTTAATTTCTGCATAACTTTTACTGATGCCGTAAAAGCATAAGCCGTACAAATGGACGCTAAAACAAGCAACAAAATCCAGTTGTTTAATGACATTGTAAAAAAGTCGGCAGTAAATTTTCCCTGCACTAAAAAATAAATAGAAATAAAGAAAACTCCGGCACCAAACTCATAAAATGTAATAACGGACGGATCATGTTCTGTAATCAACTTACCATTCATTAAAGTAAACAAAACGCCTAAAATAATAGCTGCCAGGGCATAATACATCCCGTGCAGATATTTAACTTCGACTTGCATAATAAGTGCTAAACCGGCAATAATAATTAATCCGAAGAAAACTTCATAGAATAATATCTTTCTGCCATAAAAAAGCGGCTCTAATAAGGATGCAAAAAAAGCTCCTAATGAAAATATCGAAAGTGTTATCGAAACATTCGAAACGTGAATTGCTCTAAAAAAGAAAATCCAATGCAGCGCAATCAGCAATCCAACAAAAATCAATTTGGCAAAAGACTGAACAGAGATTACAAAAGATTGTTTTTTATAAACTATAAATCCGGCCAAAAAAATACCTGCTAAAAGCATTCTGAACCAAACTAAATTTTCGGCATCAATAGTGATTAAAGCGCCCAAAATGGCTGTGAAACCCCAGATAAAAACAATTAAATGAAGATTTAAATAACTTTTTAAATTATCGTTTCGCATTACGTAATAAGTAAACTGCCAGAATTCCGAAAACAATATTCGGGAACCAAACAGCTAATAAAGGTGAGAATGTAGATTTTTCGGCAAGAGTACCGAATATTTTATCAAAGAATACAAAAGAAAACGCAATTGCAATTCCAATAGCAAGATTCGTTCCCATACCACCGCGTCGTTTCATTGACGAAACTGCTACAGCAATAATTGTTAAAATAAAAGCCGAGACCGGTACGCTGTATTTTTTATAAAGTACAACTAAATAGGTATTAATATTTCCGGAACCTCTTTTTCTTTCTTTATCAATAAAGTCTATTAATTTTCCAAGAGACAGTGTTTCTGCAATATAAACCACAGGAGTTAAATCGGCCAATTCAAATTTAAAAGGCACCTTTTTTTCGGGTACTTTTTCAATTTTATCACCCAATTCTCCAATTGTTCTTTTAGTATAATCGTACAGAATATAGGTTTTAGCTTTCGGATCCCATTTAATACGGCTTGCAGTAATTTTATAGGTCAACTTATCTTTTTCAAAATGTTCCAACGAAAAATTAAAAGCCGTTTTAGACTCCTCATTAAAACTATTTACAAAAATAAAATCATGATCATTAAGTTGTCTGTACACGTTTGTACTTTCGCCACGCATCGCTTCTTTACCACCACCTTTTAAATAGGTATATCTAAAATTATTAAAGCCTTCACTTGCCGCGGGAACAATAAAAAATCCCATCAAAAGCACAAAAACCGAAACAATAGATGCACCAATAATATAAGGTCGTAAAAAACGCGTAAATGAAATACCCGAACTTAAAATAGCAATAATTTCTGTGTTATTTGCCAATTTTGAAGTAAACCAAATAACCGATAAAAACAAAAATATCGGAAATAATGAGTTCGCAAAATAAATGGTAAAGTTGTAGTAATAAATCGCAATTTGCGTAAACGGAATCTTATTTTCCAGCATTTTATTCACCTTCTCAGAGACGTCAATTACAATTCCAATCGGAATAAATAATAAGATCATCACCGAAAAAGTGGCTAAATATCTTTTTAAAATATACTTATCTATTATCGTTAGCATAGATTGTTCGTTTCAATTTTAACGCTCAGGTTTCAGGTTTCAGGTTTCAAGTTCTATACCGAACATGAAACCTGAAACTAAAAAAACTTGAAACTTTTTTATAGTCTTTGACTCATATTTTTAACCATCATTTCTTTCCATGGTCTAAAATCTCCTGCTAAGATATGTTTTCTGGCTTCACGAACCAACCACATATAAAAACCAAGGTTATGAATCGTAGCAATTTGTTTTCCTAAATATTCGTTAGCTGCAAATAAGTGACGCAAATAAGCCTTTGTATATTCAGTATCTACAAAAGTATGTCCCATTTCATCAACTGGAGAAAAATCAGCTTCCCACTTTTTATTCTTAATATTAATTGTTCCGTTTGCCGTAAACAACATACCATTTCTGGCATTACGAGTAGGCATCACACAATCGAACATATCAATACCTAACGCAATATTTTCAAGAATATTAATCGGAGTTCCAACTCCCATCAAATATCTTGGCTTATCCTCCGGTAAAATTTCACAAACAACCTCAGTCATTGCGTACATTTCTTCTGCTGGTTCTCCTACTGACAAACCACCAATAGCATTTCCTTGTTGTCCTGAATTCGCAATATATTCAGCCGATTGCTGACGTAAATCTTTATAAGTACTTCCCTGAACAATTGGAAAAAATGTTTGTTCGTAACCATATTTATAAGGCACTTTGTCAAGGTGATTGATACAACGATCCAACCAACGGTGCGTCATGTGCATCGAACGTTGTGCATACCTGTAATCGCAAGGATAAGGCGTACATTCATCAAAAGCCATAATAATATCGGCCCCAATTGTACGTTGAATTTCCATTACACTTTCTGGTGAAAAAAAGTGATATGAACCATCAATATGCGATTTAAACTTCACTCCTTCTTCCTTAATTTTTCTATTATTCGAAAGAGAATAAACCTGATATCCACCAGAATCAGTCAAAATATTACGATCCCAATTCATGAATTTATGCAATCCACCCGCTTTTTCAAGAATTTCGGTTTGAGGACGTAAATATAAATGGTATGTATTTCCAAGAATAATATCCGGATTAATATCGTCTTTTAGCTCACGTTGGTGTACACCTTTTACAGAAGCCACCGTACCAACAGGCATAAAAATAGGCGTTTCAATTACGCCGTGATCTGTAGTAATACTTCCCGCTCTAGCTTTAGATTGCGGATCTTTTTGTAATAAATCAAACTTCATCTGTTTCTTTTTTCAGTCGGCAAAGATAAGCTAATTTCAGAGATTTTTAATTAGATAATTTGGCAATTAGAAAATTAGACAATGATTTTTACCTGTCTTAAAGTTTGGAATTTGGAATTTTAAATAGTTGGAATTTTAAATATTTTGGGCGTTCCCTCCGGTCGGGCTATCCGCTATATCTTTTGTTCCAGTAATTATCATTGTTAATTAAGACCTCAAAGGTGTCACAAAAGGATGCCGCTTCTATCCCTAACGCAAAAAAAAGACATGACAGTTCAACAAGAAATCTTTAAATTTGAATAAACATATTATCAGGCTAAGCGGAGCCGAAGCTCCGCAAAGTAAAGGCATCAGTATAATAAAAAATCCGTTTAGATCCGTGTGCCATTAATTCACCACAAAAAAATCAAAAATGAACTTAGCTCAAAAACTAGGATATCCTGAAAACGCCAAACTATTAATTATCCATGCCGACGATGCCGGATTATCACATTCCGAAAATCAAGCAACCATAAAAGCACTTCAAAACGGATCTGTAAACTCCTATAGTATAATGGTACCGTGCGCATGGTTTTTCGAAATGGCAACATTCGCCAAAAACAATCCACAATTCGATTGCGGCATACATCTTACGCTAACCTGTGAATGGGAAAATTATAAATTTGGTCCAGTTCTTCCTATTAATGAAGTTCCAAGTCTAGTTGATAAAAACGGTTACTTCTACAAAACCAGAGCCGACTTTAAAAACAACGCAAAACCATCCGAAGTAAAAAAAGAACTCACCGCTCAAATCGAAAGAGCATTACAATTCGGAATCCAACCCACACATCTCGACTCGCACATGTGCAGTGTTGGCGTTACTCCTGAAATTTTAGAAATCTATAAAGAACTGGGAAAAACATACAATCTACCCGTTTTCATCAACAGACAATTTGTAGAATCGATAAGTTTATCTGACGAAAAATATGATTATGAAAACACCCTTTTAGCTGATAACCTTCTGATTGGCTATTTTGCTGATTTCGAAAAAGGAGAACTTAGAAGATCTTACGAAAAAGCTTTAGATACCATAAAACCCGGTTTTAATGTTTTCCTGCTTCATCCCGCTTTTGATGATCGAGAAATGCAAGGCATCACGATAAATCACCCAAATTTTGGTTCAGAATGGCGCCAGATAGATTTTGATTTTTTTACAAGTCAGGAATGCAAAACAAAACTTCATGAAAACAATATTCAATTGATAACCTGGAAAGAGATTCTTGCAATTAGACAATGTGTCAATTAGAAAATGAGACAATTACTTATTTTATTATGTGAATAGTAAAACTTTGTATTTGAAACATATAACAATCTGAACTCAATAATTCCATAACTTTAGTATCCATTTAAAAAAGTAGAAATCATGATAAATTCAGAAGATAACAATCCTATAAAAGAAGATCAAATCGAGAGAAATCTTGAAAATTTAGATTATCCTGCAAACGAAGATATTTACAATAAGGAAGACAAATTGAAAGACATCGATCTGGAGGAAATCTCATCAGAAAAAACAATCACGCCAAGCGATCATGAATGGAAACAAAATAGTGATAAACTTGGAAATGATTTAGACGTCCCAGGTTCAGAGCTTGATGACGAACAAGAAGAGATTGGATCTGAAGATGAAGAAAACAATTTTTACAGCGAAGGCGACACAGAATAAGCTTATCAAAATCACTAAGAAAAACAAAAGTCTCAATTTGGGGCTTTTTTTATTTTTAAATTTTCATCAAAAATAAGTCTGATAAAGACTCCATGTTTAAAAAATCAAAACCAATATCTATTTTTTTTCTAGGATCAACAAAAAAACAGTCGCAATTTAACAATTACGGCAAACTAAAGCAAAAAATCATTTGTCAGCCCGCAAAATAACGATTACTTTTGCACCAGTTTAACTTTTACATATAAAATGAAGCCTAACACACAACAATTAAGCGATTTAACTATCCAAGTAAGAAGAGATATTCTTCGAATGGTACATGCTGTCAACTCAGGTCACCCAGGTGGTTCACTAGGTTGTACTGAATTTTTGGTGACTCTTTACCAAAACATTATGGAGCGCAAAGAAGGTTTTGATATGAACGGAATTGGAGAAGATCTTTTCTTCCTTTCAAATGGTCACATCTCTCCTGTCTTTTATAGCGTTTTAGCACGTAGCGGTTATTTCCCTATTTCAGAACTTGCAACTTTTAGATTATTAAATTCTCGTTTGCAAGGACATCCAACTACTCATGAAGGATTGCCTGGAGTTCGTATAGCTTCTGGTTCATTAGGACAAGGTTTATCTGTAGCTCTTGGAGCGGCGCAAGCTAAAAAATTAAATGAAGACAATCACTTGATCTTTTCTTTACACGGAGACGGTGAATTGCAAGAAGGTCAAAACTGGGAGGCTATCATGTATGCTTCTGCTAAAAAAGTAGACAACATTATTGCAACTATTGACCTTAACGGAAAACAAATTGACGGTACTACTGATGAAGTTTTACCAATGGGAAGCATCCGTGCAAAATTCGAAGCTTTTGACTGGGACGTTCTTGAAATTAAAGAAGGAAACAATATCGACGCTATTCTTGCTGGTCTAACAGATGCTAAATCAAGAACAGGAAAAGGTAAACCAGTTTGTATTTTACTACATACTGAAATGGGTAATGGTGTAGACTTTATGATGCACACTCATGCTTGGCATGGTAAAGCACCAAACAACGATCAGTTGGCAAGTGCTTTAGCTCAAAACATCTCAACTTTAGCAGATTATTAAAAACTAGCTTTAAGCTTTAAGCAGTAAGCTATTTGCCTATTGCCTACAGCCTATTGCGTACAGCAAAAAAAATAAAATGAAAAAATATACAAATACAGGAAGTAAAGATACTCGTTCGGGTTTTGGAGCGGGAATGACTGAACTAGGTCAAAAAAACGAAAATGTTGTAGCACTTTGTGCTGATTTAATTGGATCATTAAAATTTGATGATTTTAAGAAAAATCACCCAGAGCGTTTTTTCCAAATTGGTATCGCAGAAGCAAATATGATTGGTATTGCAGCTGGTTTAACTATTGGAGGAAAAATTCCTTTTACAGGAACTTTTGCTAACTTCTCTACAGGAAGAGTTTACGATCAAATTCGTCAATCTGTTGCTTATTCTGATAAAAACGTAAAAATTTGTGCTTCTCACGCAGGTTTAACACTTGGTGAAGATGGAGCAACTCACCAAATCTTAGAAGATATTGGTTTAATGAAAATGTTGCCAGGAATGACTGTAATCAACACTTGTGATTACAATCAGACTAAAGCAGCTACATTAGCATTAGCAGATCATCATGGTCCTGCTTATTTACGTTTTGGACGTCCGGTTGTGCCTAACTTCACTCCTGCTGACGAGCCTTTCGTAATTGGAAAAGCAATTTCATTAAACGAAGGAACTGATGTTACAATCGTAGCAACAGGACACTTAGTTTGGGAAGCTCTTATTGCTGCTGAAGCATTAGAAGCAAAAGGAATCTCTGCGGAAGTAATCAACATTCACACTATCAAACCACTTGACGAAGAAGCTATTCTTAAATCATTGGCTAAAACCAAATGTGTGGTAACTGCAGAAGAACATAACATTCTTGGAGGTCTTGGAGAAAGCGTTTCAAGAGTATTAGCTTTAAATAACCCAGCTCCACAAGAGTTTGTAGCTGTAAACGATAGTTTTGGTGAATCTGGAACTCCAGAGCAATTAATGGACAAATACAAATTAAACAATCAAGCAATTGTTGAAGCTGTAGAAAGAGTAATCAAAAGAAAATAATTTTTATATTTTCTTACTTATAAAAAAACCTCGAAAAGCAATTTTCGAGGTTTTTTGTTTTTATTGAAGTCATATAAAATTAAAACTTCAACACTAAATACTTTTAAATTTCAACTAAACAAAAGTAAGCTCAAAACTTAGACATAAAAAAACCTCGAAATCACTTTCGAGGTTTTATATAAATCAAATCAACTAAGACTTATTTTTTTTGATAAGGATATGTATTATCGACATGTATTCTCTTTCTTCCTGCAGCTGCATAATCATCATCCACAAATTTTCGCGGATTATCAATAGATTCCGGTTTAGCTGGATCTGTAAGTTCACCTGTAGGTTTTCTAGGGATACCAAAAGTTTCTGATTCATTTGTATTTGGCGTTGCCGGATTGTCTACAACAGGATCCCAAGGATAGTACAAACTTACCCCTGTAACTGGAGCACCACTTGGTTTTGTAATTTCAAATCTGGTTGTATATCCATCTCCATCATCATCACTATCCAAAAAGTCAGGAATACCATCTCCATCCGTATCATCAGGATTAACTGGTTTATTAGGATATAGAGTAGTATTTCTATAATCACGAACATAACCATCACCATCAATATCTTCATTAATATCCAAGACACCATCAGGAGTTCCAACTATAGCACCATTAGAAATAACATACTCATGATCTAATCTTTTAAAATCATACAGTTTAAAACTAAAGATTAAAGGAGAATAAACAGGAATTGTACTCGAAGCAGGTGGTGATGCATAGTAACCCAATCCAGAAGGAATAAACAACACTCCAGCTCCAAAATTTTCATATTTATTACTTCCATCAGCATTAACAGAAGTTGTTCCAGTTTTAAATTGAGGAAAAATTTCACTCCAGCCCATTATAGCACCATACAAATCAAAAGCCGAATTTGGATATAAAACCTGCTCAAAAAATGTTGTCGTTAAATGTGATGGTACTGTCACTGTTTTTTCAATACGTGATAAATATTCCCCTCTATACGCAGCAACTACACCATCTGTATTCATTGGCGAAGTACCAACACCTTCTCTTAAAACCAAATAATACATTTTATATGCAATTCCGTGTAAATCTATATCTCTTAAAAGCAACTTAGGAAACGAATCGCTGTTTAAATAAGACATAATAGAAGGCTGTGTAGATGGATCAGTTATTAACGAAATTGTAACATCCATATCGGCATTCACCGTTATATAATTTGTTTTTAAATACTCTTCAATATTTGCGTTATCAACATCATACTGTGTCTTATAATCCCTAAGAGGAACTACAACCGGTTCATCATCATCTTTTTTAGAGCAAGAAACCAAAGAAATACCCGCAAGCAATAAAATAAAATAATATTTAAATTTATTCATTATTGTTAATTTTTTAAGTGCGCAAGATACAATATTGATTTATTTTTGTAAAGAATTTAACTTCGATTTTAGAAAAATTATGAGAATAGACAAATACTTATGGTGCGTGCGTTATTACAAGACCAGAAACATGGTAACTGAAGCCTGCAAAAAAAACCATATCACTGTAAATGGGCAAGTTGCCAAGCCCTCTAAAGAAGTTTTTCCTACGGATAAAATTACTTTTAGAAAAGATCAGATTACACAAATTATAACCGTACTCGATATTCCGGAAAGTCGCGTTGGAGCAAAACTTGTGGATATATACAGAAAAAATGAAACTCCGCCAGAAGTTTACGCACATTTAGAACTATTAAAACTTTCTAAAGAACATTATCGCAAAAGCGGTACCGGAAGACCTACCAAAAAAGACCGAAGAGATATTGACGAATATGGAAACGATATAATTGATGAAGAAACAGAATAAATTTCAATTTTTAAATTCCAAATTCCAAAAAAAGACAAAAACAAACCTCAACATTGGAATTTCTTTTTTTTAAGATTGGAATTTGGATTTTTTTTATTGGAATTTAAAATTTGTACTTTAGCAAAAAAATAAATCATGAGCAAAAACATCATCTTAACCAATCAGGAAATCGAACACAAAATAAAACGTATTGCATACCAAATTTACGAAACGTTTGTAGATGAAGAAGAAATTGTGATTGCCGGAATCGCGTCTAATGGATCTGTTTTTGCCCAAAAAATTGCTGTAGCTTTAAGCAGCATTTCGTCACTTAAAGTATCACTTTGTGAAGTTAAAGTTGACAAACAAAATCCACAGTTGCCAATACAAACCTCTTTGACCGCATCTGAATACGAAAACAAAGGATTAGTTCTTGTGGATGACGTTTTAAATTCAGGCACAACTCTCATTTATGCTGTTCGTCATTTCTTAGACGTTCCGCTTAAGAAATTCAAAACAGCAGTGCTTGTAGACAGAAATCACAAAAAATACCCAGTAAAGGCCGATTTTAAAGGAATTTCATTATCAACCTCTTTGTTAGAGCATGTTCAGGTAGTTTTTGACGAGAATGGTGGCGATTATGCCTTTTTAAGCTAAGATCTCTAAAATATCTTCAACCGTTTCTTCGACAGTTTTATCATCAACTGTAACTTTATGTTGCGCATGGTTGTAATAAAAACTTCTGTCGAACAAATGCTTTGCAATAAACTCTCTCATTTCTTCCTCATTCATATCGGCAATTAGCGGACGTTTGCTTTTGTTATGTACCAATCTATTATATAAAGTCTCTATAGAAGCCTTTAAATATATAGAAGTAACATCATCTCTTTTTAATAATTCATGATTATTGGCATAACAAGGCGTCCCTCCACCTAAACCAATTATACTATTTTCTGAAGATTGAAGTAATTCTACGAACATTTCATGCTCTAATTTTCTAAAATAGATCTCTCCATGTTGTTCAAAAATCTCATTTATCGATAAATTTGTTTTTTTTTCGATGCATTTATCTAAATCAAGAAACGGAATATTTGTAGTTTTTGACAAATTTTGAGCAATTGTTGACTTTCCGCAACCCATATATCCTAATAATATAATCTTTTTCATTTTAATAAGAACCTAAAAATTAAGGTGTTGTAAATTTTGAGTAAAAAAAGACAAATTTATAATAAAATAGCTTGCAAATATCAAAAATAACTCCTTATATTTGCACCCGCATTCAAGGAAAGAATATGACTCGATAGCTCAGTTGGTAGAGCACATCACTTTTAATGATGGGGTCCTGGGTTCGAGCCCCAGTCGGGTCACAAAATTTGTGATTTAACAAAATACTTTCCTTGATCGCAATGACTCGATAGCTCAGTTGGTAGAGCACATCACTTTTAATGATGGGGTCCTGGGTTCGAGCCCCAGTCGGGTCACAAAAGGTCGAGTATTAATTTACTTGACCTTTTTTATTTTAGGCCACGTGGAGAAACGGTAGACTTGCCATCTTGAGGGGGTGGTGCTCGTAAGGGCGTGTGGGTTCAAATCCCACCGTGGTCACTAAAAAAGAAAAAGCCTGAGAATCTATATTCTCAGGCTTTTTTTATGGAAGACTACAAAACAGACGTCAATTTTATACACATCTCGATTTCTGAAAACGTCAATTCGAGGATCACCTTTCTTTTTTTTATAGAATTCCTTCTCTTTCGGTTTCCTGCAATTCGTTTACACAAGTCAAAGAATTTCAAATTAAAGAGCTCCATAAAATATAAGACTAATAGACCTCACTTAAAACCTACAATTCCTCTAACAAAAGGCTCGAATTCCATACCATCAAGGCCTCTAAAAATTAAAAACACATAAAACGTATTTTATTTTCTTTTGTTTCTACCTCTATTTCAATTCATTAATTCAAAACAATCCTTTTACATTAAATTAACTTAAAAAAAGGTAGTGATATATAAAAAATAACTCCTTATATTTGCACCCGCGTTCAAGAAAAGAATGACTCGATAGCTCAGTTGGTAGAGCACATCACTTTTAATGATGGGGTCCTGGGTTCGAGCCCCAGTCGGGTCACAAAAAAAGGTCAGATATTAATTTATCTGACCTTTTTTCATTTTAAGCCATATGGAGAATATGTAATCATGTTCAAAATTTGGATATCACACAAATATCCTTTCCCTTTAACATTGTTTTATTTATATATTCAATGTTCACATATAAAATCAGAGTATCTTTACCCACGATTGCGATAAAGAATATGCAAATGACTGACCATCTTTCCTTTTCATAACTCCAAATCCCTGTTTCAAGTCATAACGTTATAATAACAAAATTTCACTAATAAACATTAACCTATTGCTAGTTTTCTTCCTTTTAGGTTTTTTATTAGTTTCCGCATTCAACCCTAATGAACTATAATATATGACATTGATATCCAAAGAAAAGTTTACCGAAGCTGCTGGCCTTTCAAAAATTCCTATCCCAGGATTACCTTCTTATTTAATGAAAGTAATGAAAATTGACAATTTAAATACTATTGTAAAAGAAGCAGGTAATCTTGAGGGTGCAGATTTTGCTAATTATGTCTTAATGAAAATTGGTGTAAAAGTCCAATTTGACGCTGCCGAGTTACTAAACATTCCTCGTGAAGGAGCTTTTATAGTTATTGCAAATCATCCCTATGGAGGTATCGAATCATTAGCCTTATTAAGTACAATCGCAAAAATACGTCCTGACACAATGTATATGGGGAACTTTTTATTAAAGGAAATTCCAAATCTTGAAAAATGCATTATTGCGGTAAATCCATTTGAAAATATACAAAATTCTGCAAGTATCACTGGATTAAAAATGACACTCAAAGCTTTATCAGAAGGCATTCCTGTCGCAATATTTCCCGCGGGAGAAGTTTCATCTTATAATTTTAAGACGAGTGAAATCACAGATCCGGAGTGGCATCCTGTGGTAGGCAAAATTATCTGCAAGGCAGACGTTCCTATTTTACCTATATATTTTCATGGAAATAATGGTTTTTTCTTCAGTATGTTAAAATCAATTCACCCTATGTTGCAAACTTCAAAACTGATTTCGGAACTCTTTAACAAACAAGGACATGTTCTAAAGATGACTATTGGAGAACCCATTTTTTTAACCAGGGTTCGAGGCAAAGTTTCTGATCCTCTAATGTTAAAAAATCTTAGAAGCAAGTTGTATGCTCTCAAAAATCAATTGCATAATTAAGAGATTCAATTTTCATAACAAACTTTGAAAATCAAATACTTTTCTTTTCACGCTTCTGTCACGTCACTTAAAAACTTAAAGTAAAAGGTTTAGATTTTATACCAAGGAAGTCATACACAAGCGGAAATCTTTATTTATAAAGGTTTCCGCTTTTTAATTTTATTAGCCCTACTAAATATAAAATCGCCCCTTACCACTCATAATACCCCTCAAACAATAAACACCAAACCTATTATTTTTTCTTATTTTTAATCCCGAAAAAAAAATAATCATGAAATTGTACATCAACATAGAACATTTGACAAAAGAAATTGAATATCCGCAACGATATCAATCTCAAAATCTAATCAAAAGTTCGGTTATTGTATTTCTAATTATTCTTGCATTTCTTTTATTATTCAAACCATTTGGAGTTTATGATCCGGAACTCAGGATGCATTATTTACTCATTTGCTTTTTCCATGCCTTAACCCCAGCGCTGGTTCTACTAACTTATTTTGGAATATTGAATTTCAGAAAAGCTAAAAACCAAATTAAATGGACTTTACTCAAAGAATACATTCAAATTGGAATACTATTAGTTTTAATAGGCACATCGAGCTTTTTAATGCGTGATTTTCTTTATAACAACCCAAACAACTCGTCGTGGAACTATTTTCTTGAAGAAATTAGAAACTGCTTTGTTGCGGGAATATTTTTTTATTTTTTTCTAAGATTATCCAGCTTTTATTTTGAATCAAAAAAAGGATCCCCATTTGTTCTTCAGTTTATTCCGCTGGCAGTTGAACCAGAAAGAAAAATCCTGAAATCCAATATTTTTATTAATACACAGGTAAAGCAAGACAACTTCAACTTAAACATTGATCAATTACTTTTCGCAAAAGCGGACGGTAATTATATTGAGTTAACAAAATCAAATGGCAACCAAATCACCACAGAAGTAAAGAGAATTTCTTTAACACAATTTGAAACCCAAATAACAGATTACCCACACTTTTTTAGATGTCACAGAACCTATTTAGTAAACATGTTCAAGGTTGAAAAAGTATCCGGAAACTCCCAAGGCTACCTATTATCATTTAATGAAACCAACATAAAGATTCCTGTTTCCAGAAAACAAATCGACAGTTTCAACAACTATTACCAAGAGCTTCGCAGTAAATATATTGCCTAAGCTAGTTGTTCATCACAAAAGCTAGTTGCCAGTAACAAGCCTTGCCATCACTGCCTTTTACTGTTGTACGTTTGCCATCAATAACGCTAAACCAATTTATTATGTCAACTGCAACTGCGACCCAAAATCAGAGTTCTGATTCTCAAAACAAATTATTATACATAGACAACATTAAAGTTCTATTAACCATATTAGTGGTCCTTCATCACACTTTTATCGCTTATAGCACTTCTGAAGGCTGGTATTACACTGAACAAACTAAACTACTAGGAGCAAGAATTCCCATGACAATGTTTATAAGCATTAATCAGTCCTTTTTTATGGGCTATTTCTTTATGCTAGCCGCATACTTTACGGGTTCTTCTTACTCCAGAAAAGGAATCTCAAAATTTATCAAAGACCGTCTTATTAGATTAGGAACTCCAATACTATTCAACTCTTTTATTCTTTCACCCTTCATCTCTTATCTTGTTTACTATTTTGCCAAAGCGCAGCATATTAACTATCTTGATTATTTAAGAGGCTATGATAGTTGGATCGATTTAGGAGTTACATGGTTTCTGGCCGCATTGTTACTTTTCTCTCTAATTTATGCTGCAGCTAAAAAAATATTTAATACTAGCTTAGAAAAACCATTAACAGCACCAAATTCAAAAACAATCTTATTATTTGCAGTAGCACTAGGAATTATTAGTTTTCTAGTCAGAATTCTATTTCCAGTAGGATGGGTTCTTGAACCAATAGGTTTCCAGCCTGGGCATTTTTCGCAATATATTGCCCTATTTATTATTGGATTACTGGCGGCCAAAAACAATTGGTTTGAACAGCTTTCAGACAAAATAGGCAAACAACTCAAAAGATCAGCTTTACTATGTTTATTATTTTTCCCCGTATTCCTTATAATCAAATTTAAACTAAACAGTCCTTCATCTTGGTTTTCTGGAGGTTTTCACTGGCAGGCATTATTATATGCAGTCTGGGAACAATGGATTGGTATTTCTATACTAACAGTATTACTAATTAAAGGAAAAAGAAGCTGGAATACTTCCTCAAAACTTCTTATTAAATTATCACGTAGCAGTTTTGCCGTTTATATTTTTCATCCGTTAGTAATTGTCGCATTCACCTTAGCGGCAAGAAACTGGGCTGTTGATCCTGCAATAAAACTTCTTGTAGCAGCACCATTAATAGTTTTAGGTAGTTTTGTACTTGGTTCACTTATTCTATTAATCCCGGGAGTTAAGAAAATTATTTAGTGATATCGTTTTAATTCAATGAAGTTATAAGATCTAGTTTTCTTCTCTATTTTCCATCAAAACCCCAGTAAAATAAATTACGATTATTTCACAACAAAATTTCTCTTACAAAATAAAACTTTCTTAAATTCGTTTCCGAATTATTAACCTACTAACTAATCCCAAATTGGTTTATGAAAAAATTATTACCTCTATTATTTATTATGGTCAGCTGCTCTACATGGGCACAATCTGCAACGGCTTATTTTGACAAAGCCTTAAAAAAGGCCGAAGCCGGAAACACAAAAGGCGCTATTAGCGATTACACAAAAGCGATCAACATGAGCCCAAAATTTGTTGAGGCTTATCAAAATCGCGGTGTTGCAAAAGTAAAATTAAACGATCTAAAAGGTGCTCTAGCCGATTTCAACAAAACAATCGAACTGGACAACATGAATGCAGATGCTCTTACCGGCCGTGCCAACGTAAACTACAAATTGCTAAACTACAACCAAGCAATAGAAGACTGCACTTCTTCTTTGGGTTTAAACCCAAAAGATTATATCGCTTACAATTTAAGAGGCTTAGCGTATAACAAAATAGGAGACAAAAAGAATTCTTGTAAAGACTTTTCAAAAGCAATCGAGCTAGGAAGCCAAAGTGCCATAAAAAACAAAGCTACTTTTTGTAGATAATACAAAGTCACTTGAAACATCAATACAAAAACAGTCTGTAAATTTAATTTTTCAGACTGCTTTTTTCATTAAAAACAGCACTATAACTTCATATTAAAGATATCCTTACATTTGCGCTATAAACCAAACCATAATGGCACTTTTAAGAAAAATAAACCACAACGTCGAGACAGATAAAAATTCAGGATTTGGCAGCAATGCCGGCAGTTACGGAGGAAGATTTGTAAACAAAAATGGAACTCCGAATATCGAAAAAAGAGGCATGCATTTACTCAATCGCATTAGCTGGTATCACACCATGATCGACATGCCAAACTGGAAATTCATGCTCATCTTGTTTACCTTTTATATCGCAATCAACTTTATTTTTGCGATTATTTATTATGCAATAGGAATTGAGCACCTTAACGGAATTGCACAATCACAAAGTGTATTGACTCAATTTGGACAAGCTTATTTTTTTAGTGCACAAACTTTCACCACCGTTGGTTACGGCCATATTAGCCCAACCGGATTTATGACCAGCGCACTTTCTGCTGCCGAAGCTTTAATTGGCCTATTAAGCTTTGCCATTGCAACCGGTTTATTCTTTGGAAGATTTAGCAAACCAACAGCATTTTTAAAATTTTCACATCATGCTTTGATTTCTCCTTACGGAAAAGATAAAGGATTAATGATTCGGCTTGTTCCCTTTAAAAACACCAATTTTACAGATGCTACAGCCAAAATTACTTTAGGACTGAGCTTTGAAGAAAACGGAGAAAAAACAAACAAATTTTACAATCTGGAATTAGAATTAGATCGAATAAATGCCCTTTCATTAAGTTGGACATTAGTACATCCTATAACAGAAAAAAGTCCGTTGTATAATTTTACCGAAGAAGATTTTAAAAAGACACATGGTGAAATATTAGTTTTCATCACCACTTTTGATGACATGTTCAGCAATACTGTTGCCGCAAGAACCTCCTATACATTTAATGAAATAATATATGGAGCAAAATTCGAAACCATGTACAACAGAAGCAAAGATAACTCTAAAACGATCCTACATTTAGACAAACTTAACCAATATGAAAGGATAACCCTCTAATAATCTATCATTTTAATCAAGTTTTAAAGTTTTTATTCTATTTTTGTTTATCAAATGGTATTATAATGGTAAACAACATAAGAACGGTCTTCAGTATTAAAGATCTGGAAAACTTATCTGGAATAAAAGCACACACTATTCGCATCTGGGAGAAAAGATATAACATCTTAGAACCAATGCGAACAGATACTAATATCAGACTTTATAATTTACAAAATCTACAGAAGCTTTTAAATATCACATTACTACACGAATACGGTTATAAAATTTCTAAAATTGCCACGTATCCTGAAGAAAAAATTCCGCAATTAGTACGCGAAATCATTTCTAAGAAAAATTCTCAAAACTACGCCATCACGTCATTCAAAATGGCGATGATGAATTTTGACCAGGAATTATTCTTCAATACTTTTGATTGGTTGATTTCTGAAAAAAGCTTCAAAGAAGTTTTCAAAGATCATTTTCTTCCTTTATTAAAAGAACTGGGATTATTATGGCAATCTGAAACCATAACTCCAGCAAATGAACACTTTATGAGTCATTTGATTAAACAAAAAATATTAATTTACACCGAAAGCCTTCAAATACAAAAACCAACCAAAACAGATCGGATTTTTGTACTCTCTTTACCTTTAAACGAAATTCATAAAATAGGATTACTCTATCTTCAATATGAAATTTTATCTAAAGGCTACAAAGCCATATATTTAGGAGAAAGTATGCCAATCGAAAATCTACAGGATTTAACCCGACATTTTGAGAATATTACATTTGTATCTTTCATGACGGTTCAGCCAGATCGCAATGTGATCAATCAATATGTGAAATCGATGGGACAAAAATTACTACAGGAAAGCAATGAAATTTGGCTTATGGGCAACATGACCGAGCACATTGATCAGAAAAATTTACCCGAAAGAATCCGCATTTTCGATACCATGGACGAAACAATTAGCATGTTATAATATTTTGTTTAAAGTTTTTGTATATTTGTTAAACAAATGAAAAAAACTATAGCAATAATAGGGTCCGGCTTCTCAGCATTAGCTGCTTCGTGTTACTTGGCAAAACAAGGAAACATGATAACTATTTATGAAAAAAACGATACTATTGGCGGGCGGGCGAGACAATTCAAGAAAGACGGTTTTACCTTTGATATGGGACCTAGCTGGTATTGGATGCCCGATGTTTTCGAACGTTTCTTTCAGGATTTCGACAAAAAAACAGCCGATTATTACGAACTTATAAAGCTAGATCCAGCTTATCGGGTTTATTTTGGTGTTGACGACTTTATCAATATCTGTGATAATTTAGAAGCCATAAAAACCACTTTTGAAACTATTGAAAAAGGAAGCGGCAAAAAATTAGAAACTTTCATTAAACAAGCCAAAAGCAATTATGACATTGCTATTAAAGACTTAGTTTATCGTCCAGGAATTTCTCCACTTGAATTAATCACCCTTGAAACTACTTTAAAACTCTCCCAGTTTTTCAGCAATGTAAGCAATGATATTCGCAAGAAATTCAAAAACGAAAAACTAATTCAGATTCTCGAATTTCCAGTTTTGTTTTTAGGCTCCAAACCTTCTAAAACACCTTCCTTTTATAATTTTATGAATTATGCCGATTTTGGATTAGGAACATGGCATCCAAAAACTGGAATGTTTGATGTTGTTCGGGCAATCGAAAAACTAGCTTTAGAACTTGGCGTTACAATAAAAACCAATTCTCCAATAGAAAAAATAGTTGTTGAGCATAAAACTGCAACCGGAATTATTATTGACGGAAAACATATAAAAGCAGATATTGTTTTAAGCGGTGCTGATTATCATCATACCGAAACTTTATTAAACAATGAACATCGGGTCTATTCTGAGAAATATTGGGAAAGCCGTGTTTTTGCACCATCTTCCCTTCTATTTTTCATCGGATTTGATAAAAAAATAGAAAACATTTCGCATCATGCTTTATTTTTTGATGTCGATTTTAACCAGCATGCCATTGATATTTATGACAATCCTAAATGGCCTGAAGCACCTTTGTTTTACGCCAATTTTCCATCAAAGACAGACGCATCTGCAGCACCGGAAGGAATGGAGAGTGGATTTTTCCTGATTCCGTTAGCACCCGGAATAAAAGACACACAAGCACTTCGCGAAGAATATTTTGAAAAGATAATTGATCGTTTTGAAAAGCTTACACAGCAAAAAATTAAAAATAACATTATCTTTAAAAGATCATTTTGCAAGAACGATTTTGTC
The DNA here is from genome assembly GCF_020991455.1 of Flavobacterium sp. JAS. Taxonomy (GTDB): domain Bacteria; phylum Bacteroidota; class Bacteroidia; order Flavobacteriales; family Flavobacteriaceae; genus Flavobacterium. Next base: position 154,458 of record NZ_JAJMOX010000014.1, on the reverse strand, counting down.
ACTGATTACAACGCATACAAAGGAAATGCATACGGAATGGCCAATACATTATTACAAACCGCTTTTTTAAGACCAAAGCTAAAGAGCAAAAAAGTCAGGAATTTATATTTTACAGGACAATTAACCGTTCCTGGACCAGGAGTTCCGCCAGCCTTAATATCAGGAAAACTAGTAGCTGAGTTAATTCAAAAATCTTTTAGATCCTAAAAAATGAAATCACTATTCGACACCGTTTCTTTCAAATGCAGTAAATTAGTTACTCAAAGCTACAGCACTTCATTTTCGTTAGCAGTCAAAATGTTGTCACCAAACATTCGTGAAGCGATTTACAGCATCTACGGATTCGTACGTTTTGCTGACGAAATTGTCGATTCTTTTCAAGATTATGACAAAGAAAACCTCATCAATGATTTCGAAAAAGAATATTACAAAGCCATTAAAGCTGGCATTAGTTTAAACCCAATTCTAAACTCGTTTCAACACACTGTAAAACAATACGACATTACAGACGATCTTGTTCAGGCATTTTTAAAAAGCATGAAACTCGATCTTATCAAATCAAATTACAATACACAAACCGAATACGAAGATTATATTTATGGCTCTGCCGATGTTGTGGGTTTAATGTGCCTTAAAGTTTTCGTAAAAGGAAACAATCAAAAGTATGAGCAGCTAAAAAACGAAGCAATGCGACTAGGATCAGCTTTTCAAAAAGTAAATTTCCTGAGAGATCTAAAAGATGATAATTTGGTTTTGAACCGAAATTATTTCCCAGGCGTTAATCTAAATTCTTTTGATGAAAATACTAAAACAGCCATCATTAATGAAATTGAGGAAGATTTCAGAATCGCTTATCAAGGAATTGTAAAACTCCCTATAGAAGCAAAATTTGGCGTTTATACTGCTTTTATCTATTATAAAAAGCTATTGACAAAACTCAAAAACACACCTTATTACGAAATTGGAAGTTCAAGAATCAGAGTTTCAAATTATACTAAAGCTGGGCTTTTGGCACAATCTTTTGTAACTTACAAACTAAAACTGGTTTAATAATTTCTCCTCGGTTTTTATCATTTCGACAGAGGAGAAATAACAAACCCGAACAATAACTTTAATATTTCAAAATATACAAAATGATTTCTTTTCTAATCTTTTTAAGTGTTTTTCTCTTCATGGAATGTGTTACCTGGCTCACGCACAAGTATATCATGCATGGATTAATGTGGTATTTTCACGCAGATCATCACAAACCCAAATACGAACACACATTTGAGCGCAACGACATTTTCTTTGTCATTTTTGCAACTCCAAGTATAATTCTTTTTTATTTTGGCGTTGAGGGCAGATTCAACTATTTGTTTTTCATTGCCTGTGGCATAACTTTTTATGGTTTGTGTTACTTTTTAATTCACGATGTATTGATTCACCAGCGTTTTAAATGGTTCAAAAACACTAAAAATAAATACCTGATTGGTTTACGAAAAGCACATAAAATACACCACAAGCATTTAGGAAAGGAAGATGGAGAATGTTTCGGAATGTTATTCGTCCCTTTTAAATATTATAAAATATAAATAATTTGGGCATTTTCGCCGTGGCGAACAGGTTTTACGTTCCCGTTTATTTGTATCAGGCAAAAGACAAAACAAAGAATTTCCAACAATGACAAAACAAAAAGTTACTTTTTTCTGGTTCCGACGTGATTTACGTTTAGATGATAATACTGCATTATTTCAAGCTTTGCAATCTGATTATCCAGTAATTCCGCTTTTTATTTTTGATGAAGATATTCTGGAAAATCTTCCAAAAAATGATGCACGAGTGACTTTTATCTACGATTCACTAGAGAAAGTAAACCAAGAACTTCGTGCAACTAATTCATCAATTTTAATCAAAAAAGGAAAAACTTTAGATGTTTGGAAATTACTTTTCGAAGAATTCGATATTCAACAAATCTTCTTAAATAAAGATTATGAACCATTCGCGATTAAGCGTGACGCAGCGATTCAGGAATTAGCAAAGCAAAACAATATTGAAGTCTTTTCGTTTAAAGATCACGTCATTTTTGAAGAAAAAGAAATCACAAAATCAGACGGACTTCCCTACACTATTTATACACCCTATAAAAATAAATGGCTCGAGAAATATCATCTTATGGGACAAGTTCCGGAATATGACACCAAACCATTATTAAAGAACTTTATCAAGCAGCAATTCCCATTTCCTGATTTATCAGAAATTGGTTTTGAAAGAAGTGCCATAAAAGTACTTCCGCATAATTTAACTCAAATTGCCAATTATAAAGAAACACGAGATTTTCCGGCTTTAGACAGCACCTCCTATCTTTCGCCACATTTACGTTTCGGAACCGTTAGTATTCGGAAATTAGTGAATTGGGCAAATACCAAAAACCAAACCTTTTTGAGTGAATTAATCTGGCGAGAGTTTTTTATTCAGATACTATTTAGTTTTCCAAAAGTGGTGAATCACAACTTCAAATCGGCTTATGATGGCATTCAATGGCGTAATAACGAAGACGATTTTAAACGCTGGTGCTCCGGAACTACAGGTTATCCAATGGTTGATGCCGGAATGCGCCAACTGAATGAAACGGGTTATATGCACAATCGTGTTCGCATGGTTGTGGCAAGTTTTTTATGCAAACATTTGTTGATTAACTGGCAATGGGGCGAAGCTTATTTTGCCGAAAAATTATTGGATTTCGAATTGGCTTCAAATGTTGGAAACTGGCAATGGGCCGCTGGAACAGGTTGTGATGCTGCACCGTATTTTAGAGTTTTTAATCCTGAGATTCAACAAAAGAAATTTGACGAGAAAGGAATCTACATCCGTAAATGGATTCCTGAGTTTGATTTAGGTTATAACGAACCAATGATTGATCATGCTTTTGCAAGAGATCGTGCGATTGAGACTTATAAGGCGGGAATTTTAAAATAGTTTTATTTTGTTTCAAGTTTCAGGTTGCATAACCTGAAACTTGAAACAACTCTAATACTTCAAATAATTCTCTACTTTAATTTTAGCTTTTAAATCAAACATCAAATTATACAAGCCAAAGAAGGTTCTATTCATATAAATGAAGTGTTTAGAACCACGATTTCCGTTCATTTTTTTGAGATTGGTATCGTTAGAAAAACGCTCTCCTAATTTGGCAATGCTTTCAAAGAAAGTTTCATCTGCAAAATCGAAAGTTTCGCCTTGAAAAGGTTTCGTGAAAAGTGATAATAAATCATGAAACATCTCCGTAAAATATTCAATTTCAGAAGGCGAATCGTCCGGACGAAGAATCTCTAATTCGAACAATTTTTGATTGAAAAGTGTTTGATCTGTGATGACATTTTTATTGATCAATTCGAAATAGGGCTCATAAAACTCAGCTGGAATTTGTTTCATACAACCAAAATCCAAAGCAATCAAACGGTTTTGATCGTCTACCAGAAAGTTTCCGGGATGTGGATCTGCGTGCACTTTTCTCAAAACATGAATTTGATACATATAAAAATCCCAAAGCGCCTGACCAAGTTTATCGCCCACTTCACGATCTGTGCTTTTAGCTGTAAACTCCGAAAGATGAATTCCGGTCATCCAATCCATCGTGATTATTTTCTCTGATGAAAACTCCGGATAATAATTCGGGAACACTATGTTTTCTATTTTACTGCAAGCTGCAACGACTTCCTGACTTTGTTGAAGTTCGAGTAAATAATTAGTTTCTTCGATAAGTTTATCTTCTACTTCTTTAAAATATTTATCCGAGTCTTTTCCCTGAAGATTAAACATTCTAATTGCGATAGGTTTTACCAAAGCCAAATCTGACGAAATACTGTTGGCAACTCCCGGATATTGGATTTTTACGGCTAGTTTTTTGCCGTTTTTAGTTGCCAAATGCACCTGACCAATACTAGCTGCATTTACAGAATTGGCATTGAATTCGTCAAATATTTCATAAGGTGTTTTACCAAAATTGGTTTTGAAGGTTTTTAGAACCAATGGTGCCGAAAGTGGCGGAACTGAGAATTGTGATAAAGAAAATTTCTCAACATAAGCCTGAGGCAAGAAGTTCTTGTCCATACTTAGCATTTGAGCCACTTTTAGCGCGCTTCCTTTTAGACTCTTTAAACCATCGTAAATATCTTCGGCATTATTTTCATTTAGTTTATCACGGGTCAAATCTGAATTTACCATTTTTTCGGCATAATGCTTTATGTAGTTTACGCCTACTTTTGCACCGGTTTGCACCAATTTACTGGCTCTTTCTATTTTTGACGTTGGTATATAATCGATCGTTTTCATTGTTTGCTGTATATTTTTTCTTTAAACAGGAATTTTCCAAAATCTAAAAGATGATTCATTGGCGCAACATTCATTAATTCGAATGAGGCATTTACTGATTTTTCGATAAAAATATCGGTTTTTTCAAAAGCCGCTGATTCATCGTGCATCCAGAATTTTATGGTCATCATCAATTGCAGCCAAGCTGATTCCTGAATGGCTTTTTCTTGAAATTTTTGAAGTTTTTCTTGTTCAAGTCTATAATCATCCGTCAGGATTTCAGAAACATATTCTTTAAATCCTTCACGAAGCGAGGTTAATTGCACTAAATTTCTAATTGGATTTTTATCAATTTTTAATGCCTGAAGAACATAACTTCTATTGGCTGTCAGAATCTCAAAGAAGGTAAAATAAAAGCTCAGCATTTTGTTCTTCATATCGTATTCCTGATAATCTGCATTTTTATGCAACAAATCGATTGTATTGACTAAAAAGAGTCTGAAAATCTCTTTTTCTAAACCTTCTAAGGTTCCAAAAAACACATAAAATTCGGCCTCTGTAAAATCATTTTCTTTTGCAAAATGATAAACCGACTTTGGTTTTTGCCCTTTTTCTAAAACCTCATCCATATATTTTGAAACAATATCATCTCTTGTAATTGTCTTATTTTTAGTTGCCATTTCATTAAAATTTAGAATTTGCCTTAAAGGTAAGCAATGTTTAAGTACCTTTACTTTGCCTTAAACATAATGCACTGTTAAATATATTATAAACTATTATGGCGAAAAATGTTTTAATAACCGGAGGCACTGGTTTTATAGGAAAACATCTAACTGACACACTCTTAGATAATGGTTTTACAGTATCTATTTTGAGCCGGTCTGCCAGAGAAAACACCTCTTTGATCACTTATTACAAATGGAATTTAAAGACTGATTATATCAACGAGGAAGCCATTTTGCAAGCTGACTATATTATTCATTTAGCAGGAGAAGGTATCGTTGAAAAAAAATGGACTAAAAGTCGCAAAAAAGTTATTCTGGAAAGCCGCCTAAAACCAATCGACTTAATCTTCTCTATTTTAAAGAAAAACAATAAAACATTAGATGGTTTTATTTCTTCTTCGGCCGTTGGGATTTATGGCGCTATTACCAGTCCGGAAATTTGTACCGAAGCTACCACTCCGGCAAATGATTTTTTGGGAGTTACTTGCCAGGAATGGGAACAAACGGTAGATAAAATTAGTTCTTTAGGTATTAGAACGGTTAAAATTAGAACTGGAATTGTATTAGGAAAAAACGAAGGTTTTTTAAAAAAAATGAGCCCCAATTTTAAAGCTGGTTTTGGTATGATTCTAGGTACAGGAAAACAATATCTTCCCTGGATTCATATTCAGGATTTATGTCAGATTTACTTGAAAGCATTAACAGATCCAGAAATGCACGGAGCTTATAATGCCTGCGTAACCGACAATACAACAAACCAAACGTTTTCAAAAACACTGGCTAATTTGTACGGATATAAAATCTGGCTCCCAAAAATCCCTTCGTTCCTACTTAAAATTGTTTTAGGCGAAATGAGCGAGGCAGTCTTAAAAGGTCAACGAGTTTCTTCTGAAAAAATTCAAAAAACAGGTTTTCAATTTCAATTTACCAATTTAGAACAAGTGCTTTTAAATTGTTTGGATTAAACTTTATTTTAAAGTCAGATACATAGACTCGTTTGTTCTCACAATCCCAATTAATTCTGTATTGACTGTTTGAGAAACTTTAGCAGCTATTCTGTTTGGAATTTGAATATTGAAATCAGACATCGAAATGGGAAAATCGGATATAATTTGAATTCCGTCACCAACTTTTTTGATTAAAGCACTTACAATGACTTCCTTAGTTTTTCCGTGCATTATAAGCTTTCCTTTTACTTGATATTCTTTTTCAACTTCTGATACATCCTTTAAATCAAATTTTTGAATTTTGCCTTTAAAAACAGCTTTAGGATATCGATGGCTTTCCAAATAATTTTCATTAAAATGTTCCTGCATCAGGTCTAATTTAAAACGAAAATCTTTGATAATAACGGTACAAACAAATGTACTTGTTCTAGGTTCTAAAAGGATTGCAACCTGTCTGTTTACGGCTTTTACTTCTTCAAAAAACGGAACTGATGCTTCAAAGTTTACTGTTCCTGTGTTAGTAAAGAATTTTTCCTGCGCAATAACGGAATAAGCGGTAAATAGCAAAATAAGTAAAGTAGTTTTTTTCATAATCGTCAATAATTAAACAATTATGTCATTCGTATTTTTTTATTTTAAGAAGAGAAAAAAACTGGACTTAATATAACATTTAAAAAAAATAGAATGGCAGTACTCCGTGAAAAACAGTAACCCAATCATTATACTTAAAGTTACGAAATTTTAAGGAATATGGTTTCCTTTTAATCCTAAATGTTTGTGAAATGTTTTATGGGGTGAAATGTCATTTGTGAAATGAAAAATGACTTTACAAGTTGTTGTTTTGTAATGCTAAATATTGTCCGTTTGGGACAAAATATTTCAAGCTATTATCCTTGCACTTCTGTACATATCTCAATTAAAAAACCATCTAGATCCCGAACATAAGCTACAATTTGTCCCCATGGTTTTTGTTTTGGTTCTGTTACTAAGATTGCACCAAAAGAAATTGCCTTTTTCACCAACTCTTCAACATTGTCAGTTATAAAACCAATTTCTATTGCAAAAGGCTTCTCTTCGATTTTACTTTCCAGGAAACCTTCTTTTAAATTTTGCTTTGCTAATGTTTTTGAGGCAAACGAAATGGTTGTTTCTCCGGTACTTAATTCTCCGTAATCGTTTCCAGGTGCGATAAATTTTCTCGAAAAACCAAATGCATTTTCATAAAACACAATAGATTTTTCGACATCTTCTACATATAGAATTGTATATCCAAACTTTACCATTTCTCTTTTATTTAATAGATTACTCTAACTAATTTCCAGCAATACATTGTATTTGTCTAAACTTGCTAAATCTTCGATAGAATTAACGTTAGCAATTTTTTCATGATCCTCTACTTCTTTTCTAACTTCAATATGCTTAATTGCTTTTCTAAAACGTCTAACCTCTTCCAGATTCGATAAAATTAATCCGGGAACCTGTACGCTTTTCCCTTCCTTATCTTTAGCAACCATTGTAAAATAAGAAGAGTTACAATGTTTAATCGCTCCGGTTTGAATATTCTCGGCTTCTACACGAATACCTACGACCATCGAACTTCTTCCCACATAATTTACAGAAGCTTTCATGGTAACCAGTTCTCCAACTTCAATAGGTTTTAAAAAATTCACCGTATCAACCGAAGCCGTAACGCAATAATTACCACTAAATTTTGAGGCCGAAGCAAAAGCAATCTGATCTAACAATTGTAAAATATATCCTCCGTGAATTTTACCACTAAAGTTAGTGTGCGACGGTAACATTAATTCTGAAATACTAATTTTTGATGAGGAAACGGGTTTAAAATCTGCGGCCATAATTGTTTATTTATATTTAAATGGGGAAGTTTCTTTTCGAACTGCGGTGATGAAAAAACGAGAATCTCCCCACCAGCTAAATGTTTTATATCTTTCAACATAAGTCAATTTTACGTATTGACCTTCTAATTCATTCAATTGATCTATTACTTTTTGATCACTGTCTAATACTGAAAATCTAAATATTTGCGAACTAGAAACGCCTTGGCTTAACTCTCCTTCCCAGGTTTTCATTATTACACCTTTATGACTCATTCTAATCAATTCGCCTGAGCGATAACCTTCACTATAAGGTACAAAATAGATAAAGGCAAAATAAATGGTAAAAATAAGAACACAAAGTGCAGCAATTATTAATAAAATTCTTTTCATAGGATCTTAGTTTAAAGATTGATTTTCATCTGAATTTGAAGCTCTGGCAATAATATTTTCAGGAAGTGCTTTTTTAGCCTTTGCTCCCATTTTCTTTAATTTTTCGACACTCGAAATCAGATTTCCTCTACCATCAACTAGTTTGTTCATGGCATTTTCGTATTCCGTTTTAGTATCTTTTATTTTAGTTCCAATTCTTAATAAATCACTCACAAAGCCTTCAAATTTATCATACAATGCTCCGGCTTGTCGAGCAATTTCAAAAGCGTTTTCCTGTTGTTTTTGATTCGTCCACATACTATCAATCGTCCTTAAAGTTGCCAATAAAGTTGTTGGTGTAACGATTACAATATTTCGATCAAATGCTTTATTATATAAGGTAGAATCTTCGTTTAAAGCTATGGCAAATGCGGGTTCTATTGGAATAAAAAGCAAAACAAAATCCGGACTTTCTATTTGGTATAAATCATGATAATTTTTACTTCCTAGTTGTTCAACATGCCTTTTAATTGAACTTACATGTTCTTTTAGAAAATCTGCTTTGAGAATTTCTGATTCTTCATTAATCCATTTTTCATAAGCAACCAGAGAAACCTTAGAATCGACAATCATCTTTTTGCCATCCGGTAAATTAATTACAACATCCGGCAATACTCTGTTTCCTTCGTTATTGGTAAAACTTTGCTGAACTTCATACTCTCTGCCTTTTTCTAAACCTGATTTTTCCAGAACACGCTCCAGAACCAATTCGCCCCAATTGCCCTGCATTTTACTATCACCTTTCAAAGCTTTGGTAAGGTTTAAGGTTTCTTTGCTCATTTGCGCATTCATTTCGCTTAACCCAACAATCTGCTGACGTAAAGCGGCGTGATAATCGATACTTTCTTTATGAGTTTGCTCGACTTTTTTCTCAAAACCCTGAATTTTATCCTGCAATGGCAGCAAGATACTTTTCATATTTTCACTATTTTGTTCGGTAAATTTAGCCGACTTTTCTTCGAGAATTTTATTGGCTAAGTTTTCAAACTCTTTGGTGAATTTCTCCTGAAGTTCTGTGATTTCATTTTTCTGCTCTTTATGACGTTCCCATAAATTTTCGAAATCAACTTCTTTTTTTGAAAGCTGAATTGCTAAACTGTCTTTTTCTGTCCGAATATTTTCTTTCTCTGAATTCGTTAATTGAAACTGCTTCTGAAAGTTATTTCTTTCGTTCTCAAATTGCTCTTTTTGTAACTGCAGCTGATTTGTATTTGCGTTTAATCGCTCTTCTAAACTCACTCTTTCTGATTGCGCTCTGGCAGAAAACAACAATTTCCCTAAGTAAATTCCAAGAAATAATGCAATAACAAAGGCCAGTAAAAGTGGAAGAAAATCAAACATACTTAAGTTTATTTTTAAAGTAAAAGTAAGCAATAATACGTAGTACTTAATTTTTAAAATTAAATTTTTACAAATTAGTACTGATTCTAAATCACTTAAACTTTGAAAAAAAATCAAATAAAAAAATACTTTTTTACGCAACCTTTTTAAAAGAAGTTCATCTACCAATTATAACCTAATAAAATAATGATGAAAAAAATAATGCTAAGCTTGTTTATAGCTTTTGGATTTAGCGCCTGTTCTCTTAGTAATGATGATAATACAAATGTAGACTGCGGAACATATTCTGATGTTTCGTTCACAGGATATCCTTTTTACTGCAACTATAGCATGGTAACAAACCAAACTACTCCTGCGGCTCTTGTAACAATTTCACAAGAAAAAATGGAGCAGTATTTTAAAAAACATGACAATACCTGCCCAAACTCAAGTAATCCAACAATCGATTTTACTAAAAACTTTTTGGTTGGAATTTTCTCCGGATTAAAACCTACGAGTGGTTATACCATTAAAATTACTTCGATCATTGAAAACAAATGTCAACTGGTTATCAATTATTACGAAAAAGCACCTTTACCTGGTGAAACAATATCATCTGCTGCAACTTATCCTTCAGATTTTATTTTGATTCCTAAAACTTCGAAACCAATTGTTTTTAACAAAACAACAGAGAGCCCTGACAATATTGTAATTGGAAGTTTTAATAACAAATGTACCGGAGCTGATTGTCAAAGCTTCTTTCAAATAAACGATTTTAATATTCTGAAATTTCAGAATGTAGTTGCCGGAGGATATGATTTTAATCAATACAGATATACTTCAACAACTAAAAGAGGTGATTATACAGCGCTTTTAAAAAATGTTCCGTCTGAAATTTTAAGTATTCAGGGGCAAACTAAAACATACGGATCTCCAGATTCAGCTGATCAGGGTGGTGTATATTTTGAACTTCGCCAAGGTATAAAGATTACCAGAATTTATATCGACAATAACGATACTACAGATCAGGGAACTGAAATCAAACTTTTCAAAAAAGCAATTAAAGATAAAATCGCAGGCTTAAAATAATCAGATTATGAAAAAAACTTTCTTATTTCTTATTGTACTTTGTCTTTTCTCTAGTGCATATTCATTAGAATCGACATCGTTAAATTCTGGTTCTATCGTAAATACATGGACCTGGGAAAAATCTATTGGCGGGGCTAATAATCCGTATACCTCAACTCCAAAAACTATTGGTTTTAATAAAAAAATAGTTTTTACTCCAGAAGGAAGAGTAATCACTTATAAAAATGATATAGAGATTAGAAACAGTACTTATCAAATAGAAAAGGGAATTGGCATTTTTGATCAGTCAGAACATGACTTAATTAGCTTTGAAGGCAAGACTTACATCATAGAAAAGCTTGACAATCAAAATCTAACAATCGTAAGCAATAATCAAGACGCAGCTCGTACTATTTATAAAAGATAGTTTTGTAAGCTTATAAAAACTATTTTTGCAAAACCAAATTTAACCACTTCTTGAAAGACGATTTAGAAAAATACATCAAGCTTTGCCTGAAAAATGACAGAGAAGGACAACTGAAAATTTATCAGTTGTTCTCTCCTGTTCTATACGGTATTTGCCTGAAATATATGAAAAACGAAGACGATGCCAAAGATGTATTTCAGGAAGCATTTGTAATTGTCTTTCAGAAAATTGGCCAATATAAATTTGAAGGAAGTTTTGAAGGCTGGCTAAAACGTATTTTCATCAATAAACTGATTGAAACTTTAAATAAAAAGAAAAAAGAAAGTTTCTTCTTGGATGTTTTTGACCCTGATACTGATTTTGTCGAAGAGGAAGAATTAGAAGCAATCCCAATCGAACAAGAAAAACTCTTAGAATACATTCGGGATTTACCAGATCAGTACAGGACAGTTTTTAACTTGTATGTTTTTGAAAAAATGAAACACAAGGAAATCGCCGAATTATTAAAAATCTCTGAAGGAACATCAAAATCAAATTTAAATAGAGCCAAGCACATTTTGCAGAAAAGAATTTTGAGCATAAAAAATTTTAAAATAGCATGAAAAAGCAAAATATAGAAGATATTTTTTCATCAATGGAGGACTTTTCAAGTGTTCCGCCGCCTGAACTATGGGGGCAAATTGAAGAAAAATTAGACAAACCTAAAAAGAAAAAAAGAGCTATTCTTTGGTGGTCGGCTGCGGCATGCCTACTATTAGGTTTGTTGCTTCCTTCTGTTTTACATTTCACTTCTAATTCAGAAATCAAAAACTTAAATAACGGCGCTTCCGATGCTAATAAAGTTGTTATTGAAGAAAAAAATGGAGAGAATAAGAATGACTTAAATAATACTGTTATAGCTACTCCGGAAAATAATACACGGAAAAATGATCTTGAAAAAAATGATCTTAAAAAAGATCAAAGGGACAAAAATGAAATAGAGAAAAATTCAAATGCATCTGAAGGAGAATCATCATCATCAAAAAACACAATCAATCCATCAAATACCATTTATCAAAAACCGGAAACTGCAGTAGCTCATGCTGATTCTGAAAATAAATCAAAAGACAACAATAGACTTCCTAAATCAAATATTGAAAAAAGAAAAGCGAATCAGGCTGTAGCCGAGCAAATTTTTGTAACAGGAAAAGGAGATTCTTTTAATTCTGTTTCAAAATACCAACTTCCCAATACTAAAAAGACAGCTACGGATAAGATTCTTTCTGAGAAGACATTTAATTCAGGAAAAACAAATGGATTTAATTCAAACTCAAAAAATCAATTGTCAAATTCTATTTTTGAAGATAAAACAACTGCAAAAAACAGCAGTAATATTGCTTTTTATTCATCAAACCCAACTTTGAATAACAATCAAAACGCATCAAATAGTAATAATAAAACGATTCAAAAAGCGGAAACTCAAAAAGTAGAAGCAATAGATTATTCTAAAAAAACTATTATTGCCAGCAATGAAAAGAGCAATTCAAAATCTGGTAATTCACTTAGTAAAGTAGATTCTGTTCAATTGGCAGAACTTCAAAATCTGGAAAAAGATATCGTAGCGGTAACACCGGAAACTAAAAAAGAGAAAAAAAACAAACCTGTTTCTAATGCCGAAAAATGGGCTGTAGAAGTTTTTGCTGGTATTGCAAATTCTGAGAACCACAAAAACGATAAAACATTAGGTTACTCAAACGATTCTAAACAAGGTAGCACTTATGGTGTTAAAACAAAATATAAAATCACCAATAAATGGGCTGTAGGCTCCGGTTTTAAAATTAATGAACTAGGTCAAAGCATCGCAAATGTTTCTTATATAAACTCAAAAAATATGGCTTCATTTGCTCCTGCGGGGTATTATAATGCTAACGCATCTGTTACACCTGCGCAAATAACGAACAACTCAAATTATGTTTTTGTTTCAAATAGCACTACTGATGCCTTAAAAATGAATGATATTCAGAGCGAAAATTTACAAAGTGGAAATATAGATCAAAGCCTTAAATACATCGAAATGCCATTAGAGGTTTCCTATGCGGTATTTACTAAAAATAAAGCAAGCATTAGTTTAAATACAGGAGGATTTGTAGGAAAGCTGATTTCTAACAATGTATCACTTGATGGTAACTCAATTGGGGATAATGTCAATGCAAATGACTATGTTTATGGCTCTACTTTAAGCAGTACTTTGCAATATCGTATTTATAAAAAAACAAATATTTTTGCAGAACCTGCTATAAATTATTACCTTAATCCCTTGAACAATCAATCTTTTAACCAATTCCAATGGGGATTGAATTTTGGATTGAATGTTACATTCTAAGGAATATTTGCCTTTTTACGACAAAAAATGCAGTCCTTTTAAAAACAAACTTTAAACCCATCTTCTCAAAATGATACTTAAAAATCAGTGGTTAAATCAAAAATCTATCCCTAAGGATTTGAATTTAGCCAAAGAATTGGTCTATGATTATTTTGATTTTGATTGTTCAGAACCTGTTCCCGTGCCTGAAAGTGCTGAGTATAATGCCTATCAGTTTTACTTAGACAAAAAATATATTTGCTATCGGGAAGCCAAAATCACTCCAATAAAAATTGGTCAGTTTGTAACTTTATGGAAACGGAACAAATCCGAAATAATAGAGCCTTTTGATTTTTCTGACGAAATTGATTTTGTAATCATTAGCGCAAGAAAAGAAAATCGTTTTGGGCAATTTATTTTCCCGAAAGCCATTTTACTGGAAAAAGGAATATTCTCCACAAAAACAAAAGAAGGGAAACGAGCAACACGTGTTTATCCGCCGTGGGATGAAGCTATAAGTCCGCAAGCCAAAAAAACACAGCAATGGCAATTGCGCTATTTCTATGAAATAAGTCCTGAAATAGATTTTGAAACCTTTACAAGATTAATTCAATCCTAAATAAAAAAGGCATCCGCCGAAGTGGATGCCTTTTTAATACATTCTATTTTATTTATTTTTTTATAACCTTATCACTAAAGATTACCTTATTATTTTCGGTTAAAGTATAAATATAAATCCCCGATTGTAAATTATTTATTGGAACTACAGTTGTATTTTTTTCCTGCCCTCCGCTAATATCTACAGAATTTCCAATCAAGCGACCCTGAAGATCGTAAAGTCTTAATTTCAAATTCTTATTTCCTTCAGTTTTTACCACAACATTCAGTTGATCTGTTGCCGGATTAGGGTAAGCTTTAATAACATAACCATTCTTAGCTTCAAAATCAATCGTTGATAAAACATCTGCTTTCAATGCAAAACGAGCAATCACAGGTCCGTGATCTGAAGTCGTATTCGTATAATTTGTAATATCAGCTCTAGGATCATAAACAGCAGTTGAATTTGGAATGTATTGATCTGTTAATTCATTAGATATAATGATATGATCTAAAAATCCACCTGAACTTAAAAAACTATAAGCACCTGCTTTACTAATATCTAAAGTAAGAGCATTAAAATTAGTAACATCATCAACCATTACCTGATATGTAGACGGATTATTTGTGCCTACAACTGATTTTTTCACATCATCATTAAAGTCTCCTAAAATCATCAAATTTGCTTTTGAATAATATGTATTCAAACTATCAGCCAAAACTTTAATATCGTATTTACGCATATTGTATTTAGACATATCTGATCCGCTATTAGCACGAGCATGAATATCTACCAAATTAATAAGCTTTTTTACTCCACCAACATTGGTTTCGATTTGCACCATATAAGGCAAACGTCCTGAAGCGAAAAAGCTTTTTTGATCGTCTGGATAATCCGCCAGAGTTACTGATCCGTTACGGACTTTATCATAAAAATCCTTAAACATAACACGGGTATTTTTTACAGTAGCGGTTTGTGTATTGTAAAGTACTACCAATTTTTGAGGAGGAAAAGTTGGTGATGGTGCATCAAAAGAATAAGACCATGATGGCGAAATTGTTTTTTCGAATGTTTTTCCGTTAATATTTAATTTCGTAATTAACTCATCCAAAGCAGCATCATTAGATACTTCCTGAACTACATATACATCCGCATTTAGCTTGTTCATTACTTTGGCAACATTTTCAATTTGCACATCATCATCTGTTGGTCCAAATTCTACTCCGTCACTTCCTTTTACATCAGAAGCAAAAAACTCTAAGTTATACGTTACCACATCAAAAGTATCAGCTTTTAGTAAAGAAGAACCTTTAAGAGATCCTATTTCTTTATTTAACGAAGTTCCCATTACAGCTATCTTACCTAAAATACTTAATTCTTTTACAGTAGGTGTAAATCTTACATAAACTGTTTTTCCTGCTAGCGCATCAGCTTCAGTAACAGCGACACTCGACTGGAATACACTATTATCTAACGAAATCTGATAATTTGCAGGTGCAGTAAGTGTAATATCATTGTAACCAATGGCTTTAAATATAAATGACTGACTTGTAGAAATACTATTTTGAGCCACTTCTCCAAAATCTAAAACAGGGTTTGAAACTACATAACCGGTTTCATTAGTAATCGCAATATCATCCAATGACCATTCGGCAGCATTATTAGTTCCTGAAGCGGTAGTTTCATAAACCCAGGCAACATAAGTATGATCTGTTTTATAAGCGCTTAAATCTATATATTGAGATTGAACATAAGTTCCTGTAGTTGTTGGAAAGCTTCCGTTTATCGCTGTCCATGTAGCATTTTCCGGATTACCTTTTCCATCATAATCAACAGAAACCATTAATTTCAATTCTGGTCCTGCATAAAACTTACGGGAATAAAAAGACAATAATGGCAATTGAGTAAAGTTATTCAAACGTAATCTAGGCGAAACTAACCAGTCTTTACTAGCTCCACTTTCAGAAAATCCATTCATTAAAACGGCACCAGTTCCTGAATTTACATTTCTTGCAACAGTTGTATAGGCCCATTTATTTACTGTTCCTGCCACATTAGATTGTGTCCAGCCACTATTTGTTAAAACACCTGCATCGTTAAATCCCTGAACGTATGGATTAATTCCTATTCCTGATAACGTAACAATTTTAGCGGTTGCTCCAGTTGATTCATGAGTGATTTCAGCAGAAAAATTACCCACTGCATTTGGCGTAAAATGAACATAAACAATTTGATTTACAGCTAATTCGACAGCCGTAAATGTTACCGAAGATCCAAAAGTGCTGTTATCTTTAGATAAAGTAAAATTGGTCGAAGAAGAAGTCGCTACAACATTATCTGAAAGATTTGAAGCCTGAATTTGATAACTAAAACTATCAGAATTAAAACTTGCCTCAGAAAATCCTAAATCAAGTGAAGAAACTGTTGTTGATAAAGACGGAACTACAACATTTGCAGTTGTAACATCAACTTTAGCAACATTGGTTTGTATGTTTCCATAAGAATCTTCAGAAACAGAGAAAACCGAATATGCTGTATTAATACTCAATCCTGTAAAACTTTTTACATATACCTGAGATTGATCTGTAACATCCAAAAATCCTGCTTGCAAAGCTGCAGTATCATTAGCATCAAGACCCGCTTTTACCTGAGCAATAGTTGGCGTTGTGCTTCCTGAAGGCAATAATACATAATATGTTTTTCCTGTTTCATTTAATTTATCAGAAAAATCAAAACTAGCAGTTGTGATATTATCTGCTTTTGGATAACCTGCCTGACTTACAGGTGCAATATTATCACTTCCAATAACAATATTGTCTATTGCAAATGATGGTCTTGAACCTGCTCCCGACTCTTGTCTGGAAATCCATCGTACTTGAACTATAGGCTGATTATCACATTCGGAGGGTAATGTAGCTCTTATTGTTATCAAGTTCTGAGGACTTGTAGTTGCAGTTACTTGTTGTACTGTATTATTAATATATGTGGTTTCTGGCAAAGTAATAAATGCATTAGTTGTCCCAACACGATATTGTAAAACCATTTCGTTTTTACGACTTGACACCGGACTTCCAGGCAATCCATAAGGATTACGAATTGTCATCGCATCATATTTAATCTGTATTGCCGAATAACCTGTAGTATTAAAAGCAAAACCTATAGTAAAATCTAAAGTACCCGTATTCAGAAAACCAATTTTCCCGGTATAGTTATATATGTCTCCAGTTCCAGTTGCAGCAGTAGGTGCAGAACTAGACATAATAGCTGTCATAGTTTTATCAGTTAAAGCAGCATTTGTTTTAAAAGTTGACCCAGGCGATCCAGCAGCTGTCCATCCTTGAAATCCATCCGGATAAGTAGTTGGCTTATCAGTTAATCCATCAAAATTCTGTGTATAAGGCAACGCTTGCGGTGCAGGCATTGTCTGGGCAAAAAGATTTACCGAAAAGCAAAAAAAACTTAAAAAAGCCATCAGATGGCGTGCAGCGTAAATGTTCTTCATATAATTAAAAATAGAGTTTTTAGAAATCAAATTTATAGTCTTTAAAGTTAATAGAATATTATAAAAACATGAAGTAATTGTAAGATATTATTTTAATTACTGTCAGTAAAAATAAAACATTTCACAAATAAATAAACTTTTCTAATTCCGAAAACAACAACGAAATAACTAAAAAAACAGATTGGTCGTTTAATATTATTTGAAACTTCTTCATTTTTCTCTACATTTCTTGCGCTATCTGCAATTTCTTTATTTCGATTAGGGCCAACTATAACTTCTTTTTTATGATTGCAAAATACTCATCAAAATTGTAACTTTAGGAGAATTCTAAACTCACTTACAATGAACTTTTTCAACATAAAAACAAGTTGGTCAAACGCAGAATTTATTCCAATAAAACTATGTATAGCGTCTGCATATATTTTAATAGGAAGCTATTTTCATAATTTTTTCAAAGATTATTATACGCCATTGCTTGTTATATTTGGTATAACCGTAATCTGGTTCTTTTTTGCATGGCTAAAGAAAATGAAAGCTTCAAAACAGTAATAAATACACCTTAGAATTATTTACTTTCTGAAACAAAACTATCTTTGCAGTCTAAAAATACGGCATGCATCAACATTTTATTCTTTTTAAACCTTACGGCTATCTGAGTCAATTTATATATGAGCTAAAAAGAAAGAAAAAGCTTTTGGGCGAATTATATGATTTCCCCGAAGGAACGATGGCGATTGGCCGTTTGGATGAAGATTCAGAAGGATTGCTTTTATTAACTACTGACGGAAAAGTAAGCGAACAAATAAGAAGCAAAAAAGTAGATAAAGAATATTATGTTCAGGTTGATGGTGTTATTACTCTAGAAGCCATTGAACAATTGCAAAATGGTGTCGAAATTGGTTTCGATGGCGGAAAATATAAAACCAAACCATGCTCTGCTTTTATTGTAACCGAAATTCCTGATTTTGGACCAAGAGCCAAAAAAATACGAGACGAACGCCATGGACCAACCTCATGGGCTTCAATAACTGTAAATGAAGGAAAGTTTCGTCAGGTTCGAAAAATGACTGCGGCAGTTGGTTTTCCGACTTTAAGATTAGTTCGTGTGCGTATAGGAAATGTATATTTGCAAAACTTAAAAGCGGGAGAAGTTCTTGAAGTTTCCGATTTTAAATTAGATAATGTGCCAATATGAGAATTAGATAATTATTGCAAACTCATAATTCATAACTTATAATTCATAACTCAAAAAATAATGCTAAACGTTGTTCTTGTAGAACCTGAAATACCTAATAATACTGGAAATATTGGACGATTATGTGTAGGTACAGAAAGTAGATTACACTTAATTCATCCTTTCGGATTTGTGATTAATGATAAAAACCTGAAACGTTCGGGTTTGGATTATTGGGTGCATCTTGACGTAACTGAATATCAAAATATAGAAGAATGGATTGCGCAGATTCCTGATCAGTCACGTGTTTTTTTAATGAGTTCTCATGCAGATAGATCTTATCTTGAAACTGATTTTCAAGACGGAGACTGGTTGGTTTTCGGAAAAGAAAGCGTTGGCTTAAGTAAAGAAGTTTTAGCTCGTTTTGAAAATCATCTAACCATTCCGATGTCAAAATTAATCCGAAGCTTTAATATTGCTAATTCCGTTGCTTTTGTAGTTGGTGAAGCTAAGAGACAGATTGGATTGAAGGTTTAAGATGGAGAAAATAGTTACTGTAAATGAAGCCTTGCAAAAAGGAAAAATCAGACTTGTTCACTTACCAATGCTGATTATTTTTGGGATTATCATACTAAGTTTCATTCTAAACGCAAAAGAAATTATTCCTGGATGGGTTATTCCAATAGGTTTCATCATCGGCTTTCTTTGTGGTTGGTTAACTTGGAGTTATTTTGTGAATAAATGGAAAATTTGGGCATTTGAAAATGTACGAAATGTTCACGAGTTAAAACAAAAAGCAATTGATCAAAGACTAATTTGGGAAAGTGATAGTTGGTTTGAAAAAACTGAATTTAAAACTCTACAGCAAAAAACAAAACTAAAATCATTAGAAAAAAAATTTCTTGAAAAGGATATTTATAAAGATGATCTTAGTGTACCTAAACAAACGATCATTTATTATTCGAAAACTTCTTTAATTTTTGTTTTAATTATAAGTTTAGGAATGATTTGTATTGGATTATATTTTCTTTGGAACGGAGATTATGTTCCTTCACTCCTTTTCTTTTTTGGTTTATATCTAACTTACGATCAAATTAAAAAACTTAGAGACAATGAACCTCAAGTTATAATTAATGACAAGGGAATTAAGTTAAAAAACGAAAAACTAATTCCGTGGAATAGAATACATAATGACAAAGTATTCACAAAAACAAGTGGAAAAAGCTCTACAAATTATCTCGCGTTTAACAACGAACTTGTAGATATTGGTGAGTTAACAATTAAATTTGATGAATTAGAAAATTTACTTCATGTTTATCGGGTTCGTTTTGAAAAGAATAATTCTTAAGTAATCACAAACTTCCCTTTTTCGGCATCAAAAATAATATGTTCGTCTTTGAATAAAGTGGCGAAACTGCCTTTTGAAATTAAATTACAAGGTTCGTCCTGAACTACTAAATCTGGCGTCATAATAATCATTTCATCGCTTAATTGTATGGCCAAATCAATATCATGTGTTGAGAACAAGATACATTTTTGAGTTTCCTGTGTTAACTTCTTCAACAATTTAAACAATGACACTTTGTGCAATAAATCAAGATGCGTTGTAGGTTCATCCAAAATAATTAACGGTGTATCTTGTGCCAAAGCTCTAGCAATTAAAACCTTTTGTAATTGTCCGTCGCTAATTTCGAAATGCCTTTTTTGAGCTAAATGTTCAATTTGAGTTAATGCTAATGCTTCCTGAACTTTTTCGATATCAGCTGGAGTCAAAGTGCCAATCCAGTTTGTATAAGGCTGACGACCCAAAGCCACTAACTCAAAAACTGATAAATTACTTGGTGGTAATTTTTCTGTTAAAACCAAACTTAAATTTTGTGCTAAATCTAAAGGCTTGTAAGTGCTTATATTTTTATCATTCAAAAAAACATTTCCTGCCAAAGGATGTTGAATTCCAGTAATGGTTCTCAACAAAGTCGATTTCCCGATTCCGTTTGCTCCAATTAAGGAAATGAGTTTTCCGGAGCTTAGATTCAAGTTCAAACCCTGAGCTATAGTCACAGTTTCTTTCTTGGACTTATAGCCAATACTTAAATTTGAAGTTTTTAGGATTTTACTCATTGCAGTATATTTTTTAAACACATAGAAACATAGTTTTTTCTTTTTTCAGAAAGGTAATTTTAAAATTTACTTGTAAATTATCACATAGCTTATGATGCTAAAACTTTGGCAATAATTTATAATGTTCGTTAACAAATGTTTTTTGACCTTCTTTAAAAATGTTAAAACAATTAAAGTTAACTATTATTCCTTTTGGAGCTTTTAAGAGTTTCATATAGGTTAAAAGTTGAGCCTCATGTATTCCACTTATTTCCGAAACAGATTTTAATTCCGCAACAAAACAATTTTCAATAAACAGATCACATCTAAGATCTGCATTTAACTCCTTATTTCGATATAGCAAAGGCACTTTCATTTCGGTAACAAAATTTATCTTTCTATATATCAGTTCTTCCTTTAAACATTCGTGATAAATACTTTCTAATAATCCTTTACCAATTGCTTTGTGGACTTCAATACGAGCTCCGATTAATTCGTAGCTTAATTCATCTAAATATTTTTGAGTAACCATTAATTTTTAATTAAAAAAGAAACTTAACGTTCACCATCTATGATTGTTTAAAAAAGTGAAACGCCTTTTGTAGATCCTTTAAATCTATGCTTCTAGGTGTTAAAAAACTAAGACACGAAATATTTGTAAGTTTTTACTGAAAATTTCTTTTTCGCATTAACAGCCAAACCACAACTGGTGCACCAATTATAGAAGTGATTGCATTGATTGGCAATGTGGTATCTAACCCCGGTAATTGAGATGCCATATCACAAAACAACATGATTATTCCACCATAGAAAAAAGTGCTCCAATATAAAATAGCGTGATTACTGGTTTGAAAAGTGAGCTTTGCAATATGCGGAACTGCAAGGCCTATAAAAGCTACAGGGCCTGCAAAAGCTGTAATACTTCCGGCCAAAATACTCGTTGCAAAAATAATGACAAGTCTAGCTTTCTTGTAATTTAAGCCCATACTCTTAGCGTAATTTTCACCTAGTAACAATGCATTTAATGGTTTTATACTACTCGCACTCAAAAGCAAACCAAGACCAACACAAATTGCCAGAATTGAAATAGAAGTCCAGGAAAGATTTCCCAAACTTCCTAACGACCAGAAAGTGAATTTCTGCAATTGTTCGGCCGAACTAAAATAGGTCAAAACCCCAACAATGGCATTTGTAAAACTAGCAAACATAAGTCCTACAATTAAAATTGCCATAGTATTTCGCAAATGTTGTGCTACTAACAAAACCAACATTAAAACTGCTACACTGCCTAATGTCGACGCCAAGACGATCCCGTATGGTGATAATAAGATTGAATTTAAAAATGGCGGCAATAAACCGGCACCTAAAATTACAATCGCCACCGCCAAAATTGCTCCCGAGCTTAACCCTAAAACATCGGGTCCTGCCAATGGGTTTCTAAACAATGTTTGCATTAACAATCCGCTTACTGACAAGCCAACCCCAACTAAAACTGCTGTAATTGCTTTTGGTAAACGATAATTAATAATGATATATTCCCAAGTTGATTTACTTGCCTGACCTCCTGTGATACTGGTATAAACTTCCTTAAACGGAATCGTAACCGACCCCAAACTAATGTCCAGAAAAAACATAAACAGAAGCACTAAACCAAGTACGGAAAACAGGATTATATTTCGTTTTTTATTTACCAATGCTCTTAATTTAATTTAGATGCAAAAGTAAACTCATAACTTGGCAATACATCCGGATGAAAAATCTTGATATAATCTTTCAGCACTAAATCCGGGCGACTTGGTGCCAACTCATAATAAATGGTTCCACCTGTTGCTCCAAATTTACCTTCAAAACTATATACATTCTTAGATTTGTAAGCATCAAATTCAGTATAATGCGGATTACTTTTTCCAAATTCATCTAAGGTTTTAAATGAGCCCGAAGCAATCCAGAAATTCGCCGCTTTTGCCTTAACAAGTACTTTTTCGAAAGACAGACCTTCGCTTCCTGATCCTTTTAAATCAGCCCATAAATAATTTGCCTGAGCATCTTTCATAAATTGAGCTACCCAACTATTTCCCTTGGCAACGTACCAAACGTCCTCATACATAGAACCATACAAAACAGTTGAAGTTGATGGCTTATCTGCTACTAATTTCTTAGCCTGATCATAACTCAAAACAATTTTATCAAACAACTCTTTCGCTTTATCTTCCTTCCCAAACAAAGCTCCGTAAAGTTTAATCCATTCTGCTTTTCCTAGTGGAGATTGCTCCATCCAATCGGCTTGAATAAAAACATTTAGTCCGCTTTTTTTCAAATTCTCCAACATCGGATTGTTATTATCAACTCCAAAGGTTACAATAAGATCCGGTGATAGTTCTATTAATTGCTCGACGTTTAATTTTTCATTCTGACCAACATTCTTAACCGAACCTTTATCGATTAATACTCTTGTTTTTTCCGAAGAAATATAATCGGTATGTGGAAAACCAACCAATTTATTTTCGACTTCCAACATTTCAAGAAATGGAATATTAGTGGTCGAAGTCACCACAATTGACTCTAAAGGAACTTTGATTGTATTATATTTTTGCAAGCTATCAGGAACTTTTGCATCTTTCTCTTTTAAGACATAAGTAAACTTTGCATTCGCATTTGGCCAAGGTTCTAAAACTGTTACAACCGAGTAACCTTCGTGCTTTACGATAGAAAGTCCGGAAGCATATTCAATACTATTTTTTGCGATTTCGGGTTTAGTAATTTCCGTAGTTTCATTCTTTTTACATCCAACGAGAAGAAAAAAAGATAAAATAAAAATAAATTTAGGTAGTAAATGTCTCATATATAGGCTTTATTATTTTTTTAAGGAATTTGGCTTTATTTTTCTTTGTTATGGCATGTAATTTGAATCTTTGCATTTTCAAAATTTACATTTTCAATAGCGACAAAGGTAAGGCAATTTCTATTTTTTTTGTTTACCTTTATTCTTACAAAACCCAAATAACACCATCTTACCCGTATGAATACCACAAAAACAAAAGTTTGCTCGAGTTGTGATTCTCCTTTTAGTTGTGGAGATACATCAACCGAAAACAAGTGTTGGTGTAATGACTTCCCTCCTATTTTCAACCTCGCAGAAGGAGGAGATTGCCTTTGTCCAACATGCTTTAAAGAAGCTTGTGAAGACAAAATTGATGCGTATATAGAAACAATGACCCCTCAAAAAGCACTTAAAAATAAAGCAATATCTTTACCAAAACAAGAAAAACTAATCGAAGGAATTGACTATTATATCGAAAACGGAAATTACGTTTTTAAAGCCTGGTTTCACTTAAAAAGAGGAACCTGCTGCGGAAATGATTGTCGTCATTGCCCTTACTAAATAATTATGAATTATAAGTTTTGAATTATAAGTTACCCAATATGTAACTTGAAATTTTATTCAAAACTCATAACTTATAATTCAAAACTCATAATTCAAAAAAAATGATTTACTTAATTACCGGAGGAGAACGATCAGGAAAAAGCAGTTATGCTCAAAATTTAGCCTTACAACTTTCA
Source organism: Flavobacterium sp. JAS (assembly GCF_020991455.1). Lineage (GTDB taxonomy): Bacteria > Bacteroidota > Bacteroidia > Flavobacteriales > Flavobacteriaceae > Flavobacterium. The sequence continues at coordinate 130,135 of NZ_JAJMOX010000014.1, read as the reverse complement.
GATTCTCCAATGTATGTGGCGACGGCCAGAAAATGGGATGCCGATTTCCAGAACAGAATAGACAGACATCAGCAGGAACGCGATGAGCGTTGGACAAATATTGAGAAAGAAAAACATTTAAGCGAAATTGATTTTAACGGAAAAGTTGCTTTAATTGATTGCGTAACATTATGGTTAACGAACTTTTTTATTGATCATAAAAATGATGTTGCCCTAAGTTTAGAAGAAGCTAAAAAAGAATTTCTTTCGATCGCCAGCCAGGAAAATGCAACTTTGATTATCGTAACCAACGAAATTGGAATGGGCGTTCATGCTGAAACTCATATTGGAAGAAAATTTACCGAATTGCAAGGCTGGATGAATCAGTTTCTTGCCTCAAATGCCGATGAGGTTGTGTTGATGGTTTCTGGAATTCCGGTCAAAATCAAGGGATCAAATTCCAAATTTTAAATTCCAAATTCCAAAGCGATACTTTACCTTTACTTAAATATTTAAATTCTAATAGAATTGGAATTTGGAATTTAAAAAATTGAAACTTAAATAACATGAGTTACTTAGATGATATATTAAAATCTCGCCGTGATACCCGACACTTTACAACTGATGAGGTTCCTGATGAAGTAATCGAGAAAGCCTTACAAGCTGGACATTGGGCACCATCTGTTGGACTGACGGATGCTACAAGATATTATATCATAAAATCTCCTGAGGTTAAAAATGCTGTAAAAAATCTGTTTTTAGATTATAATAAAAAAGCGGAGGAACTTACCGATAATCCGGAACAAAAAGAACATTATAAATCATTGAAATTAGAAGCAATAGAAGAAGCTCCAATTGGACTTATTATTGCTTACGACCGCGCCGTTTTAAATCAGTTTACGATTGGGACAGTTGGCAGTAATGAAGCTGTCAAATTTAGTTCGGTTTGTGCGGCACAGAATATTTGGCTATCACTTACAGAACAAGGTTATGGAATGGGTTGGGTTTCGATTTTGAATTATTATCAGTTTAAAAAGATTCTTGATTTACCCGAAAATATTGAACCTTTGGGCTATTTCTGTATCGGAAAACCCGCTACGAATTATGATAATCAGCCCATGTTACAACAATTGCATTGGAAACAAAAATCGGCAGTTCCGGATTGTACAGAAATTAAAAATATTACTGTGAATCCTGTTTTAGATTTTGAATTAAAATTTAAAGCTTCCGCTGAAAGTCAGAATGGTTTCAGTACACTTCTACAGGACAAGATAGATTCTAAAACCAAACCTATTGGCGCTTTGGGAACTCTGGAAACCTTAGCTTTTCAGATGGCAACGGTTTTTGAAACTTTAAACCCCAAAATAATAAATCCAAACATTGTTGTTTTTGCAGCTGATCACGGTATTGCCAATCATGGCGTGAGTGCTTATCCGCAAGATGTGACCCGGCAAATGGTTGGTAATTTCCTAGAAGGTGGTGCAGCGATAAATGTCTTTTGCAATCAAAATAATATTCAGCTATCGATTGTTGATGCCGGTGTCAATTATGATTTTCCCACAAATGCAAATCTAATTCATGCTAAAATAGCAAAAGGAACTCAGTCTTTCTTGCATATTCCGGCAATGAGTGAATCGGAATTGGAATTGTGCTTCGAAAAAGGAAAATCTATCGTTGAAGATATTGCTAAAACAGGTTCTAACTGCATTGGTTTTGGCGAAATGGGAATTGGAAATACATCGACAGCTTCGGTTTTAATGAGTCTTATAACCGGTTTTTCTATTGAAGAATGCGTAGGAAAAGGAACCGGTGTTGAAGACGAGAAACTTCGTCAGAAACATGATTTACTTAAAAAAGCGATTGAAAATTATTCCGGTCAAGCCGAATTAAAACAACAATTGGCTTATTTTGGAGGTTTTGAAATTATTCAAATGGCAAGCGGAATGTTAACTGCATTTGAGAACAAAATGCTCATTTTGGTAGACGGTTTTATTTGTAGCGTTGCATTTTTAATTGCTTCAAAGATGAATCCTGATATTCATAAAAATGCCGTTTTCTGTCATTGTTCTGCCGAAAAAGCGCATCAAAAATTATTAAATTATTTAGAAGCAAAACCAATTTTAAACCTAGATTTGCGTTTGGGTGAAGGAACTGGCTGTGCTGTTGCTTTCCCGATTTTAAAATCTGCCGAGGCTTTTTTAAATGAAATGGCTAGTTTTGAAAGTGCTGGGGTTAGTAGGAAGTAAACTTTCTATATTTGTCATCAGAAAGACAATGTTTTTCACCAATGTGTCATTTCGACGAAGGAGAAATCCTCGCAAGTAGCTCCATTCCTAAAAGCCAATCTTTGTCGAGTTTCTTGCGAGGATTTCTCCTTCGTCGAAATGACAAAACTAACTAGAATATTTTCTTAAAATATAAAAAAAGATCTCTTTAAATGAAAAAAGAACTACATATTTTCTTTACCTGTTTAATGTTTTACACCAGAATTCCATGTCCGAAAAACATTAAACACGATCCTGATTATTTGAATAAAGCAACACGATATTTCCCTTTCATTGGTTGGATTGTTGGCAGCATTTCTTTTTTAGCATTTTATCTTTTTTCACTTTTTCTTTCAACAGAAAGCGCTGTAATCTTAGCTATTATCGCTTCTATATTGACAACCGGAGCTTTTCACGAAGATGGATTCGCTGATGTTTGTGATGGTTTTGGCGGAGGCTGGACCAAAGAAAAAATCCTGATGATTATGAAAGACAGCGCCATTGGTGCTTATGGAGCAATTGGTTTGGTTTTACTTTTTTTACTGAAATTCAAATTGCTTTCAGAATCTATTTCGCTTTTCGCAAATGAAAACTCTTATCTTCTTATTTTTCTTTTATTTATTTCTGCTCATGCTTTAAGTCGTTTAGCAGCTATTTCAATCATTTTCACACATGAATATTCTCGTGATGATGCTTCGAGCAAAAGTAAACCTATTGCTAAAAAACATACTTGGAAAGAAATTTTAGGATCGTTTTTCTTCGGATTAATTCCGTTATTCATTTTCTCTTATTTCCAATATAAATTTCTTTTGGCACTTATTCCTGTTTTTATAATGCGTTATTTTTTGGCACGTTATTTCCAAAAATGGATTGGTGGTTATACCGGAGATTGCCTTGGTGCAACGCAACAAGTTTGTGAAGTGGTTTATTATTTAAGTATTCTTTTGATATGGAAATTTATCTAGTTAGACACACTGAGACTGTTTGCGAAAAAGGTATCTGTTACGGACAATCTGATGTAAATCTGGTTGAACCTTTTGATTTAATTTTTGAAAATATTCTTTCGCAATTGCCCGCAGAAGCAATTATTTTTTCAAGCCCTTTAAAGCGCTGTGTAATTTTAGCAGAATACATCAAGAAGAATATTAAAACCATTTCGTTTGAAAAAGAAGAACGATTAATGGAAATGAATTTTGGTGATTGGGAAATGAAAACCTGGAATGATATCTCACCGGAAGAACTCAATCCGTGGATGGAAGATTTTGTCAACATTAAGGTTTCAAACGGAGAATCTTTTGTTGAATTACATAAAAGAGTTGCCGATTTTTTATCCAATCTAACTTCAAAAAAAATAGCAGATCCTATTGTTATCATAGCCCATGCCGGGGTTATAAGAAGTCTCTTATGTCATCATACTTCATTACCTCTCAAGGATGCTTTTAACAACAAAGTAGACTTTGGTCAGGTCATTAAAATAAAATTCTAAATCTACCATCAGTACACAAATCTAGAAACAATACTAATTTGTTTCACCTGTTCGACTTTCAGTCTCGGGTAACAAATTGGTATAAATTCGTGGCAATTCGTGAAATTCGTGTTCAAATAGATTTGTAAGATTTATATCTGAAAAGTAGGCTCTAAACCTCGTTTTGTTTAGATTTTTCTCGAAAAGCTAAAACAAATTTGAAAATTCAATAATTTTAACTTTATCTTTGCACGAAATTTAAGGTTGTATTTTTATTAAAAAAACACATTAAAAGGGAATCAAGTATAAATCTTGAGCTGTACCCGCAACTGTAAGCTTAATCCTGAACAGGATGCTTGTTGTTACTACAAAACCACTGCTCGCCCCGGCGAATGGGAAGGTAAACAACAAGACGCGAGCCAGGAGACCTGCCTTTGTAACGAATATCGAGCTCTCGGGAAAAAGAGTGTAGAAATTATGACTTTAAAAAAACGTTTTGCTTTTTGTTTTCTTTTATTGTGCCAAATTATTTCGGCGCAGAACGACTCTATTACTAAACTGAAAGAAGTTCTGGTATCTGATGCAAATCTTAAAAAATACTCCAATTCACAGTCGGTTTTAAAACTCAATGATTCGGTTATTAATAAAAATGAGGCTTTATTAACTGATCTTTTAAACTTCAATTCAACAATTTACTTCAAAGAATACGGACGTGGAATGCTCTCAACGGTATCTTTTAGAGGAACTACTTCATCTCAAACGGCCGTAATCTGGAACGGAATCAATATTAATTCTCAAATGAACGGAAGCACTGATTTTAATACAATTTCAGGTTCTGATTATAATTCTATAAGCGTAAAAGCTGGCGGAGGAAGTGTTATTTATGGAAGTGGTGCCGTTGGAGGAACTGTACACTTAAACAACGATTTGGCATTTTATAATCGATTTGAGACTAATTTAAAACTTGATTATGGAAGTTTCAATACTATCGGAATCAACTATAAAACCAACATTTCGAACGAAAAATGGAGTGCACAAATTGGCTTTTCTAAAAACAGTTCGACAAATGATTATAAGTATATAAATAAGTATAACTGGAAAGGCGAACAACGCTGGAACCAAAACGGTCAATACGATGTTATAACAATGAGCGCGAATGTTGGTTATAAATTCGACGCTAAAAACAGTTTAAAATTATACAGTCAGACTTCAAATACGGATCGAAATACTTCTTTAATTTCAGAATCAGAAACCAAATCCAAGTACATAAATGGTTTCAATAGAAACTTATTAGAGTATGATGGTGATTTTGGCAAGTTTACGACCAATTTCAAAACGGCCTATATCTTCGAAAACTATCAGTATTTTCCTGACAATTCAAACAATAACTATACTTACGGAAAAACGGAAAGCCTGATTACCAAAGTTGATTTAGGCTACAAGATTTTCAAATCGACACAAATAAATGGAGTTCTGGATTACAACAGAACAAAAGGTTACGGAAGTGGTTTTGGAAATCATGTTAGAGAAATTAGTTCTGCTGCTATTTTGGTAAAACAAGATCTTTCGTCAGATTGGAAAAATGAATTCGGAATCCGAAAAGAGTTTACAGACAATTATGAATCTCCGCTTTTATTTTCTTTAGGATCCTCGTATCAATTTGGCAAATTGTACAATTTGAAATTGAATTTATCCCGAAATTTCAGAATTCCAACCTTTAATGATTTGTATTGGGAACAAGGTGGAAATCCGGATTTAAAGCCTGAAAGTTCGTATCAGGCAGAAATAGGAAACGTTTTTACCTTCAAAAATATCTCATTGACTCAAACCGTTTATTACATGAAAATAAAGGATTTGCTACAATGGGTTCCTGGCAGTAATGGTATCTGGTCACCAAAAAATACTGACAACGTAAACAGCTACGGAACAGAAACTTTATTGGGCTGGAAAAAACAATACGGTAAAAATTACTTTGCAGCGAATGCAACTTACGCTTATACGGTTTCTAAAGACGATGCAACAAAAAAACAACTCTTTTTTGTGCCTTTTAATAAAGTAACAGGGGCAGTTTCTTATTCAAGAAATAGAATTTCTGCTTATTATCAGTTTTTGTACAATGGCTTTGTTTATACAAGAGCCGACAATGATCCAAAAGAAATTATAAATGATTATACCGTTTCAAACATCGGGATTGATTATGATTTTAAATTCTTAAAAACCTTCAAACTTGGCATTCAGGTGCTGAATCTCTTTAATGAGGAGTATGAAAGTTTAGAAGACAGACCTATGCCGGGTCGCAATTTTAATATGTATTTAACCTTAAATTTTTAATATGATGAAGTTTAGTAAATTATTTTTAATAGCGCTTAGCGTTTCGTTATTCGTTTCTTGTTCGAACGATGACAACGACAACGAACCAAAAGGTGTTTATGATAATGGTTTTTTTGTCCTGAATGAAGGAAGTGCCGGACAAGGTTCTGTTTCTTTTTCTAGTGACGATTTTAGTACTTTTACCAAAGATGTTTATACTGCAGTTAACGGAACTGATTTACTTGGAAAATATGCCCAAAACATCTTTTTTGATGGCGACAGAGCTTATATTATTGCTGGTGGTTCAAATGTTATCAATGTAGTTAACAGATATACTTTTAAACTAATTGCAAAGGTAGATACTGGACTTAAAAACCCAAGATACGGTGTTGTAAAAGACGGAAAAGCTTATGTAACAAATGCAAATACGTATTCATACGAAAATGCAGCAACGGGAAATACAGATGATTATGTTGCTGTAATTAACTTGGCAACTAACACTTTTGAATCAAAAATAGATTTAAATTCCACTGCTAACAGAGTCGTATTGAAAGACGGAAAACTTTATATCACTGATTCTTATAACGATAAATTATTAGTTGTTGATATCGCTACGAAAAAACTGGATGCTCCTGTACAAATTGGCCTGAATGCTGATTCTATTGAAGAAGAAAATGGAGTTTTATACATTTTAAAAGGAGGTTTTGGAAATTCAAGCGAAATTGTAAAAGTGAAAATTGCTGATAAAACTACTTCTAAAATCACTTTCCCAACAGCTTTAGACGGAGCAGGATTTATGGACATCTTTGATAGCAAAATTTATTATACAGTTGGTGGTGCAGTTTATGCAATAAGCACTACTGCAACAGCAGCTTCAACAACTGCAATTGTAACTACTTCTGTTGGATATTTATATGGATTTGCAGTTAATAATAATCATATTTATATTGCTGATAGTGGAGATTTTAAAGCAGACAGTAAAGCTTATATCTACAGCTTAAGCGGAACTTTACAAAAAGAATTAAACGTTGGTGTTGGACCAAATGGTTTTTACTTTAACGATTAATTTTAGAATTTGTTTTTGGACTTTAACCCAAAAAAGGCTTTCATTTCTGAAAGCCTTTTTTTTATTTTAATGATCTTAAAAGTCCTTCGGGAGCTTTTTCAAGATACATTTGATTCTTAATTCCGTTCATAGCTTTAGAATCTGTAAACGCTTGTAATGCTTTTTCATCACTTTGTACTCTTTTCGCAGTCGAACCAGTAATATTTGAAATTGCAATACTTAACAATGGTTCCGATGGATCTCCTAAAACTCCCATATTACCAATAAGTTCTTTTTGCTCATAATTTGGTTTTAAACCATCAGTATATTCTCCAAAATCTACAGCATTTACAATTTTCAAAACCAAAGGCTGCATTGCATATTTATGATTTGGATTTCTATTTGTTTTTCCAAAAGTTGGTGAGTCATATACTGTAATCGAACCTACGTTTTTACCAACAGTCGTCTCGCCTATTTGAACTACAGAAATATAAGGTACCAAACCATTTATAACTAATTCACTTGCAGATGCTGTCCCACCAGTAGTAATAATATAGATTTTGCTCAAATTCAAGCTATTAATCGCTGCTCCATCCATTTTATCTACAAACCTGTCATTCAGAGATTCTGCATCTTCACTTTCATAAAAAGCATTTACTTTTGCATTCCATTTTATCTTTGCAAAAATTTTATCCGTAAACTGCCCTGTAAGCATACTTGCCAAACGAGTTGCTGTTTGTATAGAACCTCCTCCATTATATCTTAAATCCAAAACAAAATCAGTTACACCCTGCGCTTTTAAATCAGCGAAAGCAGCATTAAGTTGTGCATCATAATTGCCATAAAACCCGTTATACATTAAATATCCAATTTTATGACTTCCTGAAGTAATCACTTTATTAATAAAAATAGGATTTTCATCTAAAGTTGTTTTTACTAAAGAAACAGTGTTACCATTTGAAGTAAAGGTAGCACCATCATAAGTGGCAAGATTAAGTGTGTAGCTATCAGTACCTAAAAGTGATTGATAGTTTGAAACTGTCAATTGGGTTCCGTTAATACCTGTAAAAAGATCACCACGTTTCATACCTTTTGCTGCCGCATCAGAATTTGGAATAACATAACGAACAAACCCCACAAGTTCTGTTGTGCTTCCTGGCTTATAACTCAATCTAAAATCCATACCGTTATCCTTCGAAGTCCCCTGAAGTTCTTGCTCCAAAACAGTATAATCATCAACAATCCAGCTAAAACGATCAATTGCCTGACCTTTTGGGAATTTACTAATTGGTTTATTCAATAAATCCTGAAATAAACTTTCAGGACTAGAATATCCTCTTAAAAATGAATTTAAAGCTTCTTGACTACCAAAGTGATCATCGGCTAAATTAGGCACATCTGCCTGCCATAAATAATACTGATTTAATCCTTTCCAGATAAAATTATTGATCTGCAAATCAGCAGGAGCAGCTACATCATCTTGATCTTCGCAAGATTGTAAAGAAAATGCAAGCAGAAATAATAGTAATAGGCTCTTTAAAATTGTTTTCATGTAGTGATATCTATGTAGTAGTAACGTAAAAATAGTATCTTTAGTTTTAACTATAATAAGTTTATTTCATTTTTTTGATAAAAAAATTTAAATTGGGTTGTAACAAAAATAATAGTGCCTCGTCTTGACTATATAAGCTAACGAGTAATCTTTGGATTTATAAAATGAAAAGACCTTAAAATAGTCCAAAATCATTGATAGAAACAGATAAATTACAAAACGACCAAAAACCAAAAAAAACAACCATTTATGAACCAGATTGTGTTTATAGAATTAGTAAATCCTTTTAAAGACAAAGTTTTTCGTCTGGCAAAACGATTACTCACCAGTACCGAAGAAGCTGAAGATGCTACTCAGGAAGTAATGGTAAAATTATGGAATAAAAAAGACAATTTGGATGCTTACAATAATATAGAAGCTGTCGCAATGACAATGACCAAAAATTATTGTCTGGATCAATTAAAATCAAAAAGAGCAGGGAATCTTAAAATAGTACATAATAATTTTACAGATCGCGAACCTCAATTAGATAAAAAATTAGAAGATTCTGATAGTCTTGAGTGGGTAGAAAAAATTATAAATCAGTTGCCCGAACAACTTCAAATATTAATTCAGCTTCGTGATGTTGAGCAATATGAATTTGATGAAATTGCGAAAATTGTCAACATGAATGAAACAGCTATTCGGGTAGCACTTTCGAGAGCGAGAAAAAAAATACGAGAATCAATGGTTAATACACACAGTTATGGAATTAGATAAAATAGAAAATATATTAGAAAAATACTTTCAGGGAGAAACTTCTATTGCTGAAGAAAAAGAATTAAAAGAATACTTTTCTTCGTCGAATGTTGCGCAGCATTTGGAGCAGTATAAACCAATGTTTGGTTATTTCTCTCAGGTAAAAGAACAAAAATCGACGCAAGAGATTCCACTACAAACTAAAAAACAAAATGTGGCGTGGTTATCAATTGCTGCTTCGGCTGTTCTCTTACTAGGAATTGGAACCTTTTATTTTGTGAGCCAAAAAACTACACCTCCGGTTGTAGCGCAATCAGAATTAGGAACCTATGACAATCCTGAAGAAGCACTTGCAGCAACGCAAAAAGCTTTGGCACTATTGTCAAACAATGTTAATGTAGGTATTGAAAGTGTAGGTTACATTAAAGAATACGAGCAATCAAAAAACAAAATTTTTAAACAATAATTAAAATTCAATCAAAAATGAAAAATTTCATCATAACACTAGTTTTCGCATTCGTTACACAAGCTTTTTATGCACAAGGCGCTTTTGACAAATTTGATGGTCAGGACGATGTAACATCTGTAATTGTAAACAAAAAAATGTTTGATTTAATGAGTAAAGTAAAAACTGATGGTTCTGATAAAGAAACTCAGCAATACATTAATCTGATCAAAAAATTAGACTACTTAAAAGTATTTACAACTAAGAATCCAAAAATTGAAGCCGACATGAAAGCTTCTGCTGATAAATATGTTAAATCTGCTGGTTTAGAAGAATTAATGCGAGTAAACGATGGTGGAAGAAACGTAAGAATTTCTGTAAAATCTGGAGCAACAGATTCACAAGTAAAAGAATTACTAATGTTTATTGACGGTGCTAAAGGTGACGAAACTGTTTTATTGTCATTAACAGGTAATTTTGATATCAACGAAATCTCAGTTCTAACGGATAAAATGCAGCTTCCAGGTGGTTCTGATCTAAAAAAAGCCTCAAAAGGTAAAAAATAATATGAAAATCAGCGTCTTTACCTCAGCCCTTTTAGTATTACTAACCTTAGTAAGTTGTAATTCTGAACCTTCATTACAAAAGTATTTTGTTGAAAATACCGATAACAAAGATTTTATTGCGCTTGATATTTCGCCTAATATCCTCAATGTTGATAAGGCAAAATTATCTTCAGACCAAAATGAAGCTTTGAATTCGTTTGACAAAATGAATATCCTGGCTTTCAAAGCCAATGACAAAAATCAGGCTCAATTTGAAACAGAAAGAGCTAAAGTTAAAACAATTCTAAAAGATCCTAAATATCAAAAATTAATGACATTTGGTTCTGGTAAAGACGGTGCATCTATAAGCTATGTTGGCACAGATGATAATATTGAAGAGTTTGTAGTTTTTGCCAACAGAAAAGAAAATGGTTTTGCAGTGGTTCGTGTTTTAGGAAAAAATATGAATCCGAATAACATTATGACTTTAATGTCTGTTTTACAACAATCAAAAATAGACATGGAACAATTGAAGCCTTTGCAGCAATTGATTAACAATAAGTAATTCATCTTACTTTAGATTCAAAAAAAGCTCCAATTATGGAGCTTTTTTTATTTAACAATTTACAAGATTATACTTAATAATATTTATCGCGATTTATTATAATCAGAATCTAATTTAATTATATTTGTTACTTAACCAAAACAAGATTATTAAATTAAATATGGTACAAAAAACATCGAATGCCTTTATAGCGGCATCTTGGGTAGCTCTTGGAGCTGGAACAGTAGGTTTTATTGTTGGACTTGCAAGAGCCGAAATGTTATTAAACGAAAAAGGATATTATTTTACAGTTTTAATGTTTGGCCTTTTTGCTGTGGTTTCATTACAAAAAAGTGTCAGAGACCGACTTGAAAATCTTCCGGTAACTGATATTTATTATGGAATTTGCTGGTTTGGAACACTGTTATCAATTGTACTGTTGACTGTTGGACTTTGGAACGCTACTATTTTACCAAGCGAAAAAGGTTTTTATGCATTTGCCTTTTTACTAGCTCTATTTGGCGCTATTTCAGTACAAAAAAACACAAGAGATAATATGTCGTTCTCTTCAAATGAGTAACATTCAATAAATTGACAGTATAAATTTATACATTACAAAAAAGCTCCATTTTCATGGAGCTTTTTTCATTAATACTTTTCAGTTTTTTCCTGATTAATAATTGATATTTTTTTTTAAAATACGTCTTTTTTCCCTGCTTAAATTAACCTAATTTCACCTACATTTACTTCTAATTTGAACCTTAATTTCAACCGATGAAAACACCAAAATTCTTATTACTTCTTTTAATTATTATTTTAAGCAGCTGCTCAAGCGACAATAGCAGCGAAGACAATCCGAAAGACCTTACTGCACCAACTTCAAAATTTGCAATGACTGCAAAAGTCGATGAGACTGTATGGGAAGTAAACAATCCATATAACTCAAATTATGCTACTAAGCCATTATTTGATTATTATCCTGCTACCGACTATATTCAAATAGTAGGTCGAAGAAATGTAATAGATGAAATTAGACTTTACATTAAAAGAAGCGATCTTAAAGTTGGTACTTATCCTATAACATCAACTACTTTTGATGCTTCAAAAACACAAATTGAAGTTTCTCTTAATAGCAAAGGAAAATCTCAATATGTAGTAGAAGGCAGTTTGTCTATTACTTCAGTTGACTTAACCGCCAAAACAGTAACAGGAACTTTTTCTTTTAATTGTGTAGACGATTACTCAAAACCGGTAAGCGCTTCTAATCCCGTTACAACAAAAGTTACAGCAGGTACTTTTAATTACAAATATGATTTTGCTTATTAGAAACCAACAATACTAAACAAAAAAGCTCCATTTTCATGGAGCTTTTTTTATTTATTGCTTTTTGCCTTTTCATATCGCATTTTTAACCCTTCTAAATATGGCGCTTTTTGTTCTTCTGCTAATGCTATTGATTTCTCGAAGTTTGTCAAAGCTAGATTTTTCTTGTCATTGAGTTCAAGAATATCACCATAAGCTAAATAAGTCATTGGAGATTTAGAATATAAAGCAGTATTACTTTTAAATATAGACTCTGCGATAATAGGATTTTTTTTGATGTTTTGAGAACCGAAGAAATTAATCTCACCTTCGCTAAATAAATTCAAATCCTTCCCTTTGGTAAAAATCTGGAGTATTTGTTGGTCTATTTTTGCAATATCACTTTCTGAATAGGATTGAGTTGGTTTATCAAGAATCCCTTCTAATTCAGCATATAATTTTTTTGATTCGGATGCTTTCTTATTTCTATATATTTCTGCAGCCTGACTCGCTAATTCAACAGTTTTAGAATAGGCCATTTCAGCTGAAGTTTTAATTTCCGGGATAACACCAATTCCCTCCCAATTTGTTTTTGTTATCGGATTTGTACCTGTTCCTGTCGGAATAAAAATTTCTAAATCTGAATTTACCTTGAAAACATCCCCCGGATTTGCAGCTCCTCCTGTGGTTTCTCCAACTAATGTTGCTCTTTTTTGGGTTTGCATATTATAACTAAATTCCTCAGCTCCTGAAAAAGCTTTTGGGCCAGTAATTATAAATAAAGGAACATCAATCATTTTCTTTCCATTTATTTCATGAGTAATAACTTCCTCCTTTCGATTTCCCTGTCTAAAATAAAGCGTGTTAATCAATAAATTACTCTCCAAAAAATAACTGCATAAGTAATTTACTGTTTTAGGATTACCGCCGCCATTATCCTGTAAATCAATAATTACAGCATCTGTATTAGCTAAAAGACTCATATAAGCATCAATCGTATTATTCGTTTCCGCAAGAAAAAAATCGATGTTTAGATAACCAATATTTCCATCAATTATTTTAACCTCTTTAAAACCGTTGGCTTGTTTACGAGTATCTGTATAATTTTTTAAATAAATCTGATAGTCATTATTTGAGACTTCCTGTTCTTTTACAGGAACAAAAGCTGGCCAAACACCCAAATGTTTATCATTATTAACAATCCTAATTTCTTTAGTTAAGCCAATCGCGAATGAATCAAGCAATTCATATTTCTTAAATTTCCCTTCCTTTAAACTTTTGTTTAAGTAACTACTTATCAACTCTGCCTGATCTGGAAAAACATAATTCTCTTTTAACAATAAATCAATTCTACTGATTGTTTCTTTTTTGAACTTTTCATTTATTTTTTTTTGTCCAAAGACATCAACTTTAAAAACAATAATAAACAATAAGAGATAGACAGAAAATGATTTCATATTTTTCCTTTAGAATTAGTTACAATAAAAATTACGGAGTTAGGTAGGTCCTTATCAAATATAGGTAAATATTTCATTATCAAATACAACTTAAAAAAAGCCATAAAAAAAGCTCCATTTTCATGGAGCTTTTTTATATCAGGATTTGAGATTATTTACTCAAATACATTTTTCTTCTTGAGTACAATTCGTAGAATTGATCGTCTTTTAAGTCATCAATGAATAAGATACTTTCTCCAGTTGATTTCATTTCAGGCCCTAATGCTTTGTTTACATTGTGGAATTTACTGAAAGAGAAAACCGGTTGTTTGATCGCGTATCCTTTTAATTGCGGATTAAAATCAAAGTCAGTTACTTTATTATGACCTAACATTACTTTTGTAGCATAGTTTACATAAGGTTCTCCGTATGCTTTTGCAATAAACGGTACCGTTCTCGAAGCTCTAGGATTCGCCTCGATAATATAAACCGTATCATCTTTAATCGCAAACTGAATGTTGATTAAACCTACTGTTTTAAGAGCTCTTGCAATTTTATAAGTATGATCTTTTATCTGTTGCATTACGAATTCTCCTAAGTTAAAAGGAGGCAAAGTTGCGTTACTATCTCCAGAGTGAACTCCGCAAGGTTCGATGTGTTCCATAATTCCGATGATATAAACATTACCATCAGCATCACAAATTGCATCAGCCTCAGCTTCGATTGCTCCGGCTAAGTAGTGATCTAAAAGCAATTTATTTCCTGGAATCGTTTTCAATAAGTTGATAACGTGCTCTTCAAGTTCTTTCTTGTTGATTACGATTTTCATTCCCTGACCTCCTAATACATAAGAAGGACGAATCAATAATGGGAAGTCAAGAGTATCTGCAAGAGCAGAAGCTTCGTCAGCCGTTTCAGCGATCCCAAATTGTGGGAAAGGAATATGTAATTCTCTCAATAAATCTGAGAAACGTCCTCTGTCTTCAGCTAAATCAAGTGCATCAAAACTAGTTCCGATGATTTTTACTCCGTATTTAGATAATTTTTCAGCTAATTTCAAAGCTGTTTGTCCACCTAACTGTACAATAACACCTTCTGGTTTTTCATGCTGAATGATGTCATAAATATGTTCCCAGAAAACTGGCTCGAAGTATAATTTATCAGCTGTATCAAAATCTGTAGAAACCGTTTCAGGATTACAGTTAATCATGATTGTTTCGTAACCACATTCTTTAGCAGCCAAAACTCCGTGCACACAAGAATAATCAAACTCAATTCCTTGTCCAATTCTGTTTGGTCCTGAACCAAGAACGATAATTTTCTTTTTCTCAGTCACAATGCTTTCGTTATCTACATAACGCTCGCCGTTTGCTTTTTCGATTTCAGCCTCAAAAGTTGAGTAATAATAAGGTGTTTTTGCTTTAAACTCCGCAGCACAAGTATCAACCAGTTTAAACACACGGTTAATATTTTTGTCCATACGCAAAGTATGTACTTCACTTTCCAGACAATTCATCATGTGAGCGATTTGTCTGTCAGCAAAACCTTTTTGTTTCGCTTCAAGTAAAAGTTCTTTAGGAAGATTATCGATTTTATAGTTCGAAATTTCTTTCTCAAGAGTATAAAGCTCTTCGTATTGTTTTAAGAACCACATGTCTATTTTTGTGATTTCATGAATACGGCTCAACGGAATTCCCATTGCGATTGCATCATAAATTACAAAAACACGATCCCAACTTGCAAAAGTTAGTTTCTCGATAATTTGTTCGTAGTTTTTATATCCTTTCCCGTCAGCTCCTAACCCATTTCTTTTAATTTCTAAAGATTGAGTTGCTTTATGTAACGCTTCCTGGAACGAACGTCCAATTCCCATTACCTCACCAACAGATTTCATCTGAAGACCTAAAGTTCTGTCAGCACCTTCGAATTTATCAAAGTTCCAACGTGGTATTTTTACGATTACATAATCTAAAGTTGGTTCAAAAAGAGCCGAAGTAGATTTTGTAATTTGATTTTGCAATTCATCTAAGTTGTATCCTAAAGCCAGTTTAGAAGCAATTTTAGCAATTGGATAACCTGTTGCTTTTGATGCTAAAGCAGATGAACGAGACACACGAGGATTAATCTCGATTGCTACGATATCTTCTTTTTCGTCTGGCGAAACTGCGAATTGTACGTTACAACCTCCAGCAAAATTTCCGATACTTCTCATCATTAAGATGGCATAGTCACGTAATTTTTGGAATGTTGTATCAGATAATGTCATTGCCGGCGCAACCGTGATCGAATCTCCCGTATGAATTCCCATTGGGTCCATATTTTCGATCGAACAAATGATTACAACATTATCATTTTTATCTCTTAAAAGTTCTAACTCATATTCTTTCCATCCCATCAAAGCTTTGTCAATCAAAACTTCATGTATTGGCGAAGCTTCAAGACCGCGAGTTAAAAGCTCATCAAAATCTTCTTTTTTATAAACAATTGCAGCTCCCGTTCCTCCAAGTGTAAACGAAGGACGAATTACAAGTGGAAAACCAAATTCCTGAGCAATTTCTTTTCCTTCTAAATATGAAGTAGCAGTTTTTGCAGGCGCAGTTGGTACATTAATTCTTTCTAAAAGTTGTTTAAACTGCTCTCTGTCTTCTGTAATATTAATCGCGTTTACGTCAACTCCAATTAATTTTACTCCAAAATCCTGCCAGATTCCTTTTTCTTCAGCTTCCAAACACAAGTTCAAAGCCGTTTGTCCACCCATTGTAGGCAAAACAGCGTCAATTTGTGGATGTTCTTTCAGAATTTCAATAATCGATTTTGTAGTTAAAGGTTTCAAGTATACATGATCGGCCATTGTTGGGTCAGTCATAATAGTCGCTGGATTTGAGTTTATCAAGATAACTTCAATTCCTTCTTCACGAATCGAACGTGCAGATTGAGATCCTGCATAATCGAATTCGCAAGCTTGTCCAATAACAATAGGACCTGATCCTATTATTAAAACTGATTTTATTGATGTGTCTTTAGGCATTTTATTTGTATTGTGTAGTTATATAAAGTACTTTAAAAAACATTCGTAGTGTATTCTAAACTAGAATGTTGCATCTTTTTTTACCGACAAGGTATAAAAAAAGGCGATACTAAAAAAGTAATCGCCTTATGTATGTTTATACAAACATTATTTTTTGTGTCTAGGCTCGCTAGAAACAGTTAATTTATGTCTTCCTTTAGCTCTTCTACGCGCCAGAACTTTTCTTCCATTCGCAGAAGCCATTCTGTCCATAAATCCGTGCTTATTTCTTCTTTTTCTTTTCGATGGTTGAAATGTTCTTTTGCTCATTGCTTTGTATCTTTAAAATGGTGTCTATTATCTGTTTTTCTGTTTTGGATATCGTTATTCCAAAACCGAGTGCAAATATACAAAGACTTTTTTTTCTGGCAAGTACTTTAATAAAAATATTTTTAATTCATTTTACTATATTTGCAATCACAAATATACATCTATTATGTTTCACAAAAATATTAAACTTATTTTGGCCGGATTTCTTGTAGTTGCTGGCGTTTGGCAATTTACAGAAAGTAATATCGGGAATGGAATTTTCCTTTTATTACTGACTGCAATTCCAATATTTCTTTACTTTAAAAACGAATTTATCCTTTTAGCTTTCCTTAAATTAAGAAAACAAGACTTCGAAGGTGCTAAAAAATGGCTGGCATATATCAAAAACCCGGAAGCTGCTTTAGTTAGAAAACAACAAGGATATTTTAATTACCTACACGGAATCATGTTATCTCAGACAAATATCAACCAAGCCGAGAAACATTTCAAGAAAGCAATAGAACTTGGACTATCAATGGATATGGACTTAGCAGTTGCAAAATTAAACCTTGCCGGAGTTGCAATGTCACGCAGAAGAAAACTTGAAGCGACTAATTTATTAAACGAAGCTAAAAAATTAGACAAACAAGGAATGCTGAAAGAGCAAATCACAATGATGAAAGAACAAATGAAGAAAATCTAAACTTCTTTAAATTACAATATTTAAAATCCCAAATTCCAATTAATGGTGTTTGGGATTTTTTTTGCATACAGTTTGTGATTTCTCCCTTCGCTCGAAATGACAAGATTGCGTTTATTACTTTGTGTATAAACCTTTGTCAAAGTTCAAAACTTTGACAAAGGTCTTAACCAATAAACAATTGGAATTTGGAATTTAAAAAATTGGAATTTATTCTTCTAAAATAATAGAAGGCAAATTCTCATTCAGCCATTTGTATTTATTCAGAATCATAATATGAGTTCCACCTTTTACTACGATGCAACTATTAATATACTTTATAGGAAAAACATCGTCCTGATCTCCATGAATATGAACGACATTTGAATCAACCTGATCACGATCCCATAAAATAACAGATTCTACTGCCCATTGCAAATAATTGAGATCGCGGACAGCCAGAAACTTCTCATATAATTTAATACGCTTATTTATTTTCTCGCCAAAAGAATACTTAGCAAGATTTTCGATATTCAAAATTAACTTCATCGGAATCAGCTTGTAGGCTTTTGTAGTTTTCCCGATTTTCATTCTTCTTGGGAATTCGGTATTACTTCTAACACTCGAAATAATTATTACTTTTCGGGTTTGAATATGTTTTGCAATTTCCTGAACCAAGATTCCTCCAAACGAAACTCCAATCAAAACCGGATTTTCGTGTTTGATATTTTTAGATATTCGCAGTGCATAATCAGACAAAGATTCTTTTGGCTGCGGAATTTCCCATTCCAGCAAACACATCTCAAAAACAGATTCGTCTAATTTGATTCTTTCAAAAATAGCCGGACTAGCCGCCAGACCAGGCATAAAATAAACAGGAATTTTACTCATTTGACAGAAAAAGAATTATGGTTACAGATTTTAATTTCAAGCTAAAATTACTTTTTTTAGTAATATACTCTACAAATCCCACACCACAATTATGCTTTAAATCAAATAAAATTTCAACCGCACATAAGTTAAGACTACATTACGGCTGCAAAAAATAATTTTATATTGAAAATCAAATGATTACCTTTGTAGTTATTATGACCATTATTTAAAAATCTTCCATAGATTATTTATATAATGTTATCACCGTTCTTTTTCTATTATTTTTTAATCCAATCCCCCCAAAACATGACTAATATGGAACCTATTGAAACTATGGAAATCAAAGACAACACTTTTGCAAGACAATTTGAGACCATAGTCCCCGAAGGATTACTTTCTGTTGAATATTCTTTTCAGGAAAAGAAAATTTTCCTAACCAAAATCAACAGTCCCGAAGGTTTTGACAATCAAACTACAGTTGATACTTTACTTAAAAACATCATGGAAATTGTCGTTGAAAAGAAATTTAAATTAATGCCTATTCATCCTAGAATTGTATTATTTATCAAAAAAAATCCCGAGTATAAAGAATTACTCCCTCCTGGAATTAGAATTTAAAAATCACCAATTAATCGGAGCCACAATCCTCCTATTACCATATAGATAAAGAGCATAACCAATCCGGTTATCAATCCTTTGACCCACCAGCTTTTTAGGTCGACATAACCACTTCCGAAGAAAACTGGTGCAGGCCCGTGTCCATAATGCGTTAAAGTTCCATAAAGCGAACCAACGAAACCAAGCATAAAAGCCAGAAGTAATCCCGGAATTCCAAGTGAAACACCAACTCCCAATAAAGCTGCATACATTGCCGCCACGTGAGCCGTTGCACTTGCAAAAAGATAATGACTAAAAAAGTACACCAAAATAATAATCGGGAAAGCCATTTGCCAACTTAATCCACCAATCTGAGCTTTTACCAAACCGCTAAACCAACTAATAAATCCTAATTCGTTTAGCGAACTTGCCATCATTACTAAAACCGAGAACCAGACAATAGTATCCCATGCCCCTTTTTCAGATTTTACATCATCCCAAGTTAATACTGAAGTCAAAAGCAAAATAACCAAACCAATAAACGCTGTAGTAGTTGCATCAATAGAAAACAAATCGCCTGTCATCCAAAGAAACAACAAGATAAAGAAAGTCAACAACATCATCCATTCGTCACGTGTTATTGGTCCCATTTCTTTCAGTTTCTGAGCTGCAATCTGAGGAGCATCGCCTGTTTTCTTCAATTCTGGCGGATAGATTTTATACAATACAAAAGGAATCACAAAAAACGCCACCAACCCCGGAACTATAGCTGCTGTTGCCCACGAAATCCAGGTAATTTTTATCCCTAAATTAAGTGCAAATTTTTGACACATTGGATTACTCGCTGTTCCGGTCAAAAACATAGACGAAGCAATTAAATTGGCATTATAACTGCTTAAAGTAAGATATGAACCTAATTTGCGATGTGTTTCCGGCTGATCCGGCATTGAACCAAAACTCATTGACATCGACTTCATAATCGGATAAATGATCCCTCCTCCTCTAGCCGTATTACTTGGCACGGCAGGAGCCAAAACTAAATCGGCCAATCCTAAGCCATAAGCTAGTCCAAGCGAGCTTTTACCAAATATTCGAATAAACAAGAAAGCAATTCTATTTCCCAAACCTGTTTTAATAAAACCTCTTGCTATAAAAAACGAAATCCCAATAAGCCAGATTACTTTATCTCCAAAACCTTTTAAAGCTAATGTTATTGATTTTCCAGCTTCACCAGGTGCCAAAACTTGTGAGAATGCAGTAAGTGCAATTGCAATCATACACATGGTTCCCATTGGTGCCGCTTTCAAAATAATTCCTAAAATTGTTGCCACAAAAATGGCAAACAAATGCCAAGCTTCAATTACTACACCATCTGGCGCAGGAATAAACCAAATTGCTATTCCAACAACAAGTGTAATCAGAGTTTGAGGAATTTTTACTTCTTTCATAACAATAAAAATTAGATTAAATTATAGTCTGCACTGAAACTGAATTATAAATAAGTTGTCATTATACATTGATGTATCCGGAATGTTTTTATCAAAACGATCTATTTCCATCCCCATTTCGATACGCCCCGTATAAGCTTTACCAAACTCAAGACTAATCATTGGCGTATAAGTTTGTCTCACATTAGAATCAATTTTATAACTCGGATCAAATCTTTCGTATCGACAGGACAATTCTAATGAAGTTAGTTTTTTATAATCAATTAAATACCGCAAATTAGGCAGGAAATAAATTCCGCGCATTTGATAATCTGAAACATTTGGAGTTCTTGTTGCGACTGGTAAAGAAAAATACAAATTATGGTTTGTACCTTGTTTATATTCTATTTGCAAATCAAAAGTAAATTTATCCGTAAGCTTAAAATCACTTGTAATATCTGCACCTAAAGCAAAAACATCTTGTTTAAAAACCTTTCCGACACCACCATTTAATCCTAAATTGATTTTATGTTCTTTTGACAACCCAAAAACCAATCTGGTAGAGTATTGTTTTCCATTATCTTTATCCATTTCCTGATCTTTCCCATTTCCGTTTAACATAGAAACAGCATAATTAACGGGGATTTTTCCAAGATCAAAAGCTCCTGTTGCAGACGCTCCTATTTGAAAACTGGTCCAGCCATTTTTTCCAAATTCATAATATTGATTTGAGAAATCAAATGATTTAATGATGTCTACAGGAACAAGTTCTTCAATACCAAAAGCAGGTCGGAATTGACCTCCTGTTACAGCAAAATATTTATTGAAAGTATATTTTGCATAAGCATTCTCCAAAACTTTTCCTTTTGGATCTGATTTAAAATCAGCAAGGTTTACTAAAATTACAACTTCTGTAGCTTCACTTAATTTAGCATTAAGACCAACACGCATTCTTTTAATATCAAACGAACTTTGAACAACATCACCTGTAGAATGCTGAACACCCATAACATCAACACGATCTTCTAACACTTGTAGATATCGCGCCTGAAACAATCCTTTGAATTGAAATTGAGGATATTTAACTGTACTTTCAGGTACCACCGGAGCTACAGGAGCTGCTGGTGTTTGCGCCTTTGCTAAAAAAGGCATTATAAAAAGGAAAAAAATAATTCTTACTAGTAAAATTTTACTCATATCTTCATAAATAAAAAATTAAGTCTGCATCAAACCTGCACCAAAAACTTACACTAATTTCCAGAAGTTCTCCCTGCCCTTGGCGCAGCGGTACTTCTATTTCCCGAAGAGTTGGTTGCCGGACGGGTCGTAGCAGGTCTTGTTGTTGGCTGAGTCGGACGAGTCACTGGAGTTACCGGACGTGTTGTTGGTTGAGTCGGACGTGTTGTAGGTTGTGTTGGTTTTACAGCAGGTCGCGTTGATGGATTAGTTGGATTTGTCGGACGTGTAACTGGTCTGGTCGTACCTGGTTTCGTCGACGGATTTGTAGGACGGGTTACTGGTCTGGTTGTACCCGGTCTGGTCGACGGATTTGTCGGACGTGTTACCGGTCTGGTAGTAGTTGGCCTTGTAGATGTTACAGGAGCTGGCCTTTTATAGTCCCTTCCGTTATAAGTTGTATTATAACGTCCACTAGTTCTATTGTCCCTAACTAATACTGATGTGTTTCTTCTGTTAGTATAATTATTATAATATCTAGGATTTCTTATAGAAGCTGTTCTTCTATAATATGAGTTTCTATAATAATAATGCCCATGATACCCCCAATAATCATGATAGTAAACAGGACGCCACGGACGCCAGTACGGAGGGTAATATCCCCAATACCAAGGAGATCTGTACACAACATATACAGGAGAAAACAAATACAATACAACTGGCCACACACTTACACTTACATAACTTGGACTTGTTGTATTATAATTATTGGTTGTATTATTATTCACAATTACAGTCCCATCTCCTTTATAACCGGGATTAGGTGTTCCCGATACTGTATCTGATGGCTCTACAATATAATTTTTACCATATAAATCTTCATCCCCTATTATCTGAACGTGTACATTGTTCTTTTTATCCCGATCTACTTCAATAACTGCAACATCTTGTTTTTCTCTGGCACTAACAGCAACCTGAAGAACAATCGAATGGATACTTCCGTCGTTTTGACTTACTATTTCAATATAATCAATCTCTCCATCATTATTTAAATCTAAATTATTGACATTGCTGTCTTGTTCGTTTAACACTTTTTCAAACTCCTCTAGGGTTTTAGATTTCTGAAAAACATCCAAAACTGCAAATAAATTAAGATTATCTCCTGGCAAACCTAAAGCTACAGGTTCATTATCTGTTTGAGCAAACAGGGACAGGCTTATTAAATTAGTCATCAATACTGCAAAAAACAAAAAGGCTTTTTTCATGTTAAAATTGAGTTAATTTATAAATACATTTACTAAGGTATGAAAAAACAGACAAAGTCTAACGCATTGCCATAAATTTAGATAACTTTCTGTTTTTCAAACACAAATTAATCAAAGAACAAAACTAGCCCTTACTTTTCACCTATCGAAGAACAAACAATATAAGAGTTATATTCTTAAAATTTGTAAATAGTGGTTTTAAAAAACACAATTCTTCAGCAAACCATCTTACAAAATTCATCTACTTTTTCCTCAAGTAACAGAAATAAAAATTGCCATAAAAAAAAGCACAAGAATAAACTTGTGCTTTTTGATTTATAAAGGTCGAAAATTACTTTTCGATTTCTCTCATAGAATCCATTTTCTTGTGTGCCAGGAATCCAGCGACATCTTCAAAATGCTCTTTCACACGTTTGTTTCCAAACTCAAAAACTTTAGTTGCTAGTCCGTCAAGGAAATCACGATCGTGAGAAACTAAGATTAAAGTTCCGTCAAAATCTCGCAAAGCATCTTTAATAATATCTTTGGTTTTCATGTCTAAGTGATTAGAAGGCTCATCCAGAATCAATAAGTTAACAGGCTCTAGTAATAATTTAATCATTGCCAAACGAGTTTTTTCTCCTCCAGAAAGCACTTTTACTTTCTTGGTAATATCATCACCCTGAAACATAAATGCCCCAAGGATATTTTTAATCTGAGTACGAATATCTCCAACAGCGATTGCATCAATTGTTTCAAAAATAGTTGCATTTTCATCTAACAAAGAAGCTTGGTTTTGAGCAAAATATCCAATTTGAGAATTGTGTCCAATTTCAACACTTCCTTCATCGATACCAATTTCTTTCATGATCGCTTTGATCATAGTCGATTTTCCTTCACCATTTTTACCTACAAAGGCAACTTTCTCACCTCTTTCGATTACGATATTAGCGTCTTTAAAAACAACATGATCTCCGTATTTTTTAGATAACTCTTTTACCACAACAGGATATTGTCCAGAACGTGCTGCCGGTGGAAATTTTAATTTCAATGCCGAGTTATCTACTTCATCAACTTGCACAATTACCAATTTCTCCAACATTTTAACACGCGATTGAACGGCATCAGTTTTAGAGAATGTTCCTTTAAAACGATCAATAAAAGCTCTGTTATCTGCAATCATTTTTTGTTGCTCATCGTATGCCTTTTGTTGGTGTACACGACGATCTTTTCTTAATTCTAAGTAATGAGAATACTTTGCTTTATAATCGTAAATTCTTCCCATTGTAACCTCAATAGTACGATTGGTAATATTATCTACGAATGCTCTATCGTGAGAAATTACCACAACCGCTTTCGCCGAATTAATCAAGAAATCTTCTAACCACTGAATACTTTCAATATCCATGTGGTTGGTTGGCTCATCCAGTAAAATCAAATCTGGTTTTTGCAAAAGAATTTTAGCCAATTCGATACGCATTCTCCATCCTCCTGAAAACTCAGAAGTCTGACGTGTAAAATCTTCACGCTCAAAACCTAAACCAACTAAAATCTTTTCAACTTCGGCTTCATAGTTCACTTCTTCAATTGCATAAAATTTTTCGCTTAAGTCAGAAACTCTTTCGATCAATTTCATGTAAGCGTCACTTTCATAATCTGTACGAACCGTTAATTGTTCGTTGATTTCGTCAATTTCAGCTTTCATTTTAAAAATCTCACCAAAAGCTTTTGATGCTTCTTCCATTACAGTAGAACCATCTTTAGTTAACAAATGCTGAGGCAAATAAGCTACAACTGCATCTTTTGGAGTCGAAATACTTCCGGTAGAAGGTTTGCTTTGACCTGCAATTATTTTTAAAAGTGTCGATTTTCCCGCACCATTTTTACCCATAAGGGCAATTTTATCATTTTCATTTATAGCAAAAGAAACATCGCTAAATAATGTAGTTCCACCAAACTGAACCGAAATATCGTTAACTGTAATCATTACTTTCTGTGAATTTGTTTAATCGGTTAATCGTTTTGCTGTCAACCCATTTTTTTTTCGTGGTGCAAAGATAGATTAATTAGAGTATTAGACAATATAATTTAGATTACTGCAAGTTCAGTTTTTTAAAAACATATAATTATTCCTACATATTTACAAATTTTATTTATATCTTTATAAGAATTCAAAAAATCAGAAAAATATGAGAACGAAATTAAACTTGGCAGCCAGCTTAATTGCAGGGTTAATATTTGGACTTTCTGCAAATGCGCAAAAAACTGTAATTAAAAAAGAAGCTTTACCGGCAAATGCACAAACTTTTTTAAAGACTCACTTTGGATCGAAAAAACCCAGCTACATACTAGAGGACAAAGAAATCCTTTCTACAGAATATAAAGTTCAGTATGACAACAAACTTGAAATCGAATTTGATAAAAAAGGAAACTGGAAAGAAGTTGACGGTAAAAACTCTAAAATCCCTAGCTCTATTATCCCAAAGAAAATCGCAACTTATGTAAAAACAAATTTTCCTAAAGAAAAAATAACCAAAATAGAAATAGGAACTTCTGATTATGAGACAAAACTAACCAATGGTTTAGAATTAAAATTCAGTTTAAAAGGAGATTTTAAAAAGATTGATAAATAGCATTTAATTTTAAAATACAAAACCCGACAACTTACAAAAGAACTGTCGGGTTTACTAAATTATCAAATTGACTAATTACCTAATTAAACTAGTCTTTTCTCCACTTTTTAGTTTCCTCAAAAATATGTTCTAAGATTGAAGATTCTATTTCGTCGAATTCTATGTTTCGTCTTCCCATAACTAATTTCGCAGTTTCAAAAGCTTTTTTGGTTACATAAGTTGTAAAGCCCGCTGCCCCGCCCCAAGAAAAACTTGGAACAAAATTGCGAGGAAAACCGCTTCCAAAAATATTAGCGCTCACACCAACTACAGTTCCGGTATTAAACATCGTATTGATTCCGCATTTACTGTGATCTCCCATCATCAAACCACAAAACTGAAGTCCGGTTTTAGCAAAACCTTCAGTTTCGTAACTCCATAATTTTACTTCTTCGTAATTGTTTTTCAGGTTCGAATTGTTACTGTCTGCACCAATGTTACACCATTCGCCCAGAACAGAATCTCCTAAAAATCCGTCATGTCCTTTGTTTGAATTCGCAAAAAGCACCGAGTTTTTAACTTCTCCTCCAATTCTTGATCCCGGACCAACTGTTGTTGCTCCGTAAACTTTGGCATTTAGTTTTACTTGTGCATTTTCGCATAAAGCAAAAGGGCCACGAATTACGGTTCCTTCCATAATTTCGGAATTCTTACCTATATATATAGGTCCATTCGAAGCATTCAAAGTAACAAACTCCAGTTTTGCACCTTCTTCGATAAATATATTTTCCGGTGCAATGACATTTACACTTTTTGGAATTGCTTGCGATTTTCTGTCTTCAGTTAAATAAGCGAAGTCTTCACGAATTGCAGCGTCATTTTTAGAAAAAATATCCCAGGTATGTTCAACCGTTAAGCACTCGTCATTGTATTGAATGATTTCGTAAGAATCAAAATCAACTTCATCCTGATTTTCTGTTGTAAAAAAAGCGATTACATCATCACCTTTAAAAATAGCCTGGTTTTCTTTTAAATCAGAAACCAATTCTGCCAACACGTCATTTGGTAAATACGCAGCATTTATCATTACATTTTCTTCCATTTCCACCATAGGGAATTTAGCAGATAAGTAATCTTCAGTAATAGTAGTTATAGTTGAACCTAAGCGCGCTTCCCATTTTTGACGAATCGTCATGATTCCAATTAAGATATCAGCAACAGGTCTTGTAAACGTAAAAGGTAATAAAGCATTCCGGACGGGACCGTCAAAAAGAATGTAATTCATAAATAAAAAAATTTGGTACTTGTTAAAATCTCGATTTGGTTATCGAGTTCAAAGTTACAAATATTTTATGGGTTTGATTAAAAGTACTCTTATTCAAAATGAGAAAATAATTGCTTTTTGGGTTAACATATTTTTATATTGATGGTCATTTAACCGCAAAGTGCGCAAAGTTTTTATTATCAAGTTTTTATAAAAAGTAAAGTTCGCAAAGCTTTGTATAGATTTAGCTTTGCGAACTTTGTGTTTTCTGAACATAATACCAGGCAAAAATCTTTGCGCACTTTGCGGTTAAATTTTACAATTCCATAAAAAAAGCCTTCCGATTGGAAGGCTTTTGTATAAATAAAAACAGTTATTAGTTTTTAACGTGTTTTGCATATTTAGTTTTGAACTTGTCAATACGTCCTGCAGTATCGATAAGTTTAGATTTACCAGTATAAAAAGGGTGAGATGTTCTAGAAATCTCCATTTTTACAACTGGATACTCAACTCCGTCAACTTCAATTGTTTCTTTTGTATCTGCAGTAGATTTAGTGATAAAAACGTCATCATTTGACATGTCTTTAAATGCAACTAATCTGTAATTTTCTGGGTGAATTCCTTTTTTCATCTTTTTCTTTTATTTATTATTTAGAGCATTTTCATTTTGAAGCTTTTCCATGGTTAGAAAAAGGTGTAAACAAAGGATACTCTTTTTTTGTTTAAAATTTTAATTATTTTGAGTCTGCAAATTTACAATTCTTTTTTAATATACAAATCTTTAACACACTTTTTTTTAGTTAAATTCAAAAAGCTTTTTTTACCTCTCATTATATTGGGAATTGCTATATTTGTGGATTAATTTTAAAACATATAGAAATATGATTAATGAAGTTATAAAAAAGAATGGAGTTACATACGGAATTACCTTAGGTATTATTCTGGCGTTAATCACGGCAACCATATATGCCATTGATCTAAAATTGTTTGTTTCTGGCTGGATTGGTGGTCTGTCATTTGTTATTTATTTAGTAGTTGGAATTTTATTACTTATAAAAACAAAAAAAGAGATCGGTTTTTTCTCATTTAAAGATGCCTTTACCACTTTTTTTATAACTACCATAATTGCTGTTGCAATTTCTACTTTGTTTAGCATCGTATTATTTAATGTAATTGATCCGGAAGCAAAAAATACAATACTCGACTTGCTAGTAAAGTATATGGCTGAAACATTACAAAAATTTGGAACACCAGCATCTGCCATAAACGAAGCATTAGCTAAAATGAAAGAAAGCAATCCTTTTTCAACTTTAGAACAACTAAAAGCATTAGTTTTCAGCATTGTTGGGTACTCTATTTTAGGGCTAATTTTAGCAGCATTTTTCAAAAGCAAAACTACTCAAGAATAAAAATTATAAATGAATTTATCTATACTTATACCGCTTCTAAACGAAGAGGAATCACTGAAAGAACTCTACACGTGGATTATTAAAGTGATGCAATCTAATAATTACTCTTATGAAATCATTTTTGTAGATGATGGAAGTACGGATGATTCTTGGAATATTATCGAAAGTTTTTCTAACGAAAATCCTAATGTAAAAGGGATTCGTTTCATGAAGAACTTTGGAAAATCACAAGCTTTACACGCTGGTTTTGCCAAAGCAAAAGGCGATGTGATTATTACTATGGATGCCGATTTGCAAGATAGTCCGGATGAGATTCCTGGATTATACGAAATGATTACGGCTCAGAAATTTGATTTGGTTTCTGGTTGGAAAAAGAAACGTTACGACTCTGTTGTAGCAAAAAATCTTCCTTCAAAATTATTTAATTGGGCTGCCAGAAAAACTTCGGGAGTTGAATTGAACGATTTTAACTGCGGATTAAAAGCGTATAAAAATACTGTTGTCAAAAACATTGAAGTTTCGGGCGAAATGCACCGATACATTCCGGTTTTGGCAAAAAATGCCGGTTTTAATAAAATTGGCGAAAAAGTGGTAATTCACCAGGCGCGCAAATATGGTGAAACCAAATTTGGAATGGAACGTTTTATAAACGGTTTTCTGGATTTGATTACTATTTGGTTTTTATCAAGATTCGGAAAAAGACCAATGCACTTGTTTGGAGCAATGGGTTCTTTAATGTTTATTATCGGATTTTTATTGGCGGGTTATATTGGAGTTTCAAAATTGTACCACATGTACAACGGAATGAAATATAGCTTAATAACCAGCAATCCATGGTTTTTTATTGCTTTGACAACCATGATTTTAGGAACTCAATTATTCTTAGCAGGTTTTCTTGGAGAGATTATTTTGAGAACTAAAAGCAATGAAGCACGTTATAAGGTTTCCCGAGAGGTTAATTTTTAACGTGAAGCCCTAGCCCTGATGGGAGTGGCATCCTTTTGTGGTGGTCCCGATAGCTATCGGGAACAACAAAAGATATAACGGACAGCAGGAAATAGCTCCTGAAAATTATTATTTTAAATATAAAAATATACGAATGATGAATATAGCACCTAATATTTTGAATGCTGTAAACGAATGGTTAACCCCTACATTTGACAATGAAACACAAGCGGCGGTTAAGGAATTAATAACAACTTCGCCGAAGGAACTTGAAGAAAGTTTTTATAAAAATCTGGAATTTGGAACTGGCGGAATGCGCGGTGTTATGGGCGTTGGTAACAATAGAATCAACAAATATACGCTTGGAAAAAACACGCAAGGCTTGTCTGATTATATGCATGAAGTTTTTCCAAATCAGCCTTTAAAAGTTGTTATTGCTTACGATTGCCGTCACAATAGCAATACATTAGCAAAAGTTGTTGCTGATGTTTTCTCTGCAAACGGAATTCATGTTTATTTATTCTCGGATTTACGCCCTACTCCTGAATTATCATTTGCACTTAAATATTTAGGCTGTCAATGCGGAATTGTATTAACTGCTTCTCACAATCCACCGGAATACAACGGATACAAAGTATATTGGGAAGATGGCGGACAAATTGTTCCTCCTCAAGATGCTGCAATTATTGACGTAATCGAAAATTTAGGTTACGATAAAATTAAATTTAACGCTAACGAAAGCCTGATTCAATATATCGATACTGAAATTGACAAAGCTTTTGTAAAATCATCTATAGAAAACGCAAGTTTTAATACTCCCGCTGCTGCCAAAGACAATTTACAGATTGTTTTTACTTCGTTGCACGGAACTTCTATAAAATCTGTTCCTGATACTTTATCGCAAGCAGGTTACAAAAATGTACATATTGTTCCTGAACAAGCGATTCCTGACGGGAATTTCCCAACAGTTAAATCTCCAAATCCCGAAGAACCGGAAGCTTTGACCATGGCTTTGGCTTTGGCAGATAAAACAAACTCTGATATCGTTGTTGGAACTGATCCTGATTGTGATCGTCTTGGTGTTGCGGTTAGAAATAACGATGGCAAAATGATTTTGCTTAACGGAAATCAAACCATGATTTTAATGACTTCTTTCTTATTGAAACAATGGAAAAAAGCAGAAAAAATCAATGGTAAACAATTCGTAGGTTCTACAATTGTTTCTACTCCAATGATGATGGAATTAGCAACAAGCTATGGCGTTGAATGTAAAGTTGGTTTGACTGGCTTTAAATGGATTGCTAAAATGATTAAAGATTTCCCTGAACTTGAATTTATTGGAGGTGGTGAAGAAAGCTTTGGTTTTATGGTTGGCGACGCTGTGAGAGACAAAGATGCTGTTGCAGCTACCTTATTAATATGTGAAGTTGCTGCTCAGGCAAAAGCTGCAGGAAGCAGTGTTTACAAAGAGCTTTTACAACTTTATGTTGAAAATGGCTTCTATAAAGAATACTTGGTTTCTTTGACTAAAAAAGGAATGGAAGGTTTACAGGAAATTAATCAGATGATGATTGATTTACGTGAAAATCCTTTGAAAGAAATCAGCGGACAAAGAGTTATTATGGTTGAAGATTACCAATCGTCAATTGCACTAAATTTATTGTCTGGCGAAGAATCTACAATGGATATTCCGAAATCGAATGTGTTGATTTATTATACTGAAGATGGTTCTAAAATTTGCGCAAGACCAAGTGGAACGGAACCAAAAATTAAATTCTACATTAGTGTAAATGCAGAATTAGATTCAGTTGAAAATTTTGACGCTGCAGAAAGTTTCTTAGACAAAAAAACTCAAAATATCATTGCAGGAATGCAATTGAAATAAACATAATACAAATACTTTTTTAAAATAAACCCGATTGTTTCAAATAAACTATCGGGTTTTAATGGTAAAATAACATCCACAAATAAATGAGTAATTTTAAAAAAATAGTTCCTTTCATATATCCGTATAAAAAATATGCGTTCCTAAACATCTTTTTTAATGTTTTGTATGCCCTTTTTAGCACACTTTCTTTCATGGCATTGATTCCTATGCTTCAGGTTTTATTTGATAAAACGAAGAAGAATACTGTAATGCCAGTTTACGAGGGAATTACCCATATAAAAGAATATGGAGAAAATTATTTAAGCTATTATATCACAACACATACAGATCCTACAAACCCAGGGCTTATCCTTTCGGTAATGGTAGCTCTAATTATTTCGATATTTTTATTGAAAAATTTGGCCGATTATCTGGCTATGTTTTTTATAAACTTTTTACGAAATGGTGTATTAAGAGACATGCGAAATGCGTTGTATAAAAAAACACTGGAATTGCCTTTGGCTTTTTATTCTGAAAAAAGAAAAGGAGATGTTATCTCCAGAATTTCTGCTGACGTAAACGAGGTTCAAACTTCATTTTTAGCGATCTTAGAACTTATTGTAAAAGAACCTTTAACTATTATTTTTACAATAGCAGCTATGTTAATCATTAGTGCTAAACTTACCTTGTTTGTGTTTATTTTCATTCCTGTATCCGGATATATTATTTCATTGATCGGAAAACAATTAAAAAAACAATCCAGCAAAGCACAGCAGGAACAAGGTTCGTTCTTATCGACTATTGAAGAAACAATTGGAGGTTTGAAAGTTGTAAAAGGATATAATTCTGAAAACTACTTTAATACTATTTTTCAAAATTCTACAGAGCGTTTCTTCAAACTATCAAATAGTATTGGAAATCGTCAGAACTTAGCTTCTCCTGCAAGTGAGTTTATGGGAATCACTGTAATTGCAATATTACTTTGGTACGGAGGCCAAATGGTCTTAATTGAAAAAACGCTTGACGGCCCTTCATTTATTGCTTATATGGGATTAGCCTATAACATTCTGACACCTGCAAAAGCAATCTCTAAAGCTTCTTACGGAGTAAAAAGAGGAAATGCCGCAGCGGAACGTGTTCTTGAAATTTTAGAGCAAGAAAATACCATTACATCAAAAGTAGATGCAATAGAAAAAACAACTTTTGATAACGATATAAACATAAAAAACATTAACTTTAAATATGAGGATGAAACGGTTTTAAAAGATTTTTCTCTTCAAATTAAAAAAGGTCAAACTGTTGCTCTTGTTGGACAATCCGGAAGTGGAAAAAGTACGATCGCGAACTTGTTGACACGTTTTTATGATGTGAATGACGGAACAATTTCGATTGACGGAATTAACATCAAAGACATGAATTTACAATCGCTTCGTAGCTTGATGGGATTGGTTACTCAAGACAGTATTTTATTTAATGATACTATTAAAGCGAATATTGCTTTAGGAAAATTAGACGCTACGGATGACGAAATTATCGAAGCTTTAAAAATTGCCAATGCTTTTGAGTTTGTAAAAGAATTGCCTTTAGGAATCTATACCAACATTGGTGACAGCGGAAACAAACTTTCTGGTGGTCAAAAACAACGTTTATCGATTGCTCGTGCGGTATTGAAGAATCCTCCTATTATGATTTTGGATGAAGCAACATCAGCATTGGATACGGAAAGCGAAAAATTTGTTCAGGTTGCTCTTGAAAACATGATGCAAAACAGAACTTCGATTGTAATTGCTCACAGACTTTCGACAATTCAAAAAGCAGATGTGATTGTGGTGATGCAAAAAGGAAAAATCGTAGAGCAAGGAACTCACGATGAATTAATTGCTCACAATGGTACTTATAACAAATTGGTAACGATGCAATCTTTTGAATCGTAAATAAATAAAATTATTTTAGCCACAGATTACACAGATTAACATAGGTTCTTTTTTTTTAAACAATGAAATAAACCCTTTTAATCACTGTAATCTGTGGCTTTTTTTTTAGAATAAACCCTAAATCTATAAAAGATGTATCGTAATAATCCGACCATAAAACTTCCTGATGATCCAGATACAGTTGTTTGGAAGTACTTAGATCTCTCTAAATTCCTGGATTTATTACTTTCGAAGAAACTATTTATGTCACGTTCTGATAAATTTGAAGATCAGTACGAAGGCACTTTTAGCGAACCTACCTTTGAGGAGATTAAAAAATTAGCCACCGACAATCCCGACTTTTTAAATTATTACAAGATACATCGTGAGCAAGTTGCTGTAAGCAGCTGGCATATTAACGAATATGAATCATTTGCCATGTGGCAGATATTCACTCAAAACAGTGAAGGATTAGCTATTCAGTCTACTATTGGGAGATTGCAAAAAGCCCTGAAACCTGAGAATAATTTTGATCAATATATTGGCGAGGTTAACTATATCGACTACAAAAAAGAATACATTCCGTTTGATGATTTATTTTTTCCGTTTCTATTTAAACGAAAAAGTTTTCAGTACGAGCGTGAAGTTCGCATTATTACAGACACTTCAAAAAGCAATATCAAACTGAATGATGGATTAAAAATCAATGTCGATATTAATCAATTAATCGAAAAGATATACATTCATCCCAAATCAGAGAACTGGTATAAAAAACTCGTAATTGATTTAGTAGATCGCTTAGGCTTTGGAATCGAAATTGAAAAATCAGACTTGGAAAGCGATATTTTGATTTAGATTTTTCTGCTGTGAATTCACAAATTAAACATTGTAAACTGGACTAAAGTCCAGCTCTACAAAACTGACCGAACCTACGGTTCTTTTCCTCAATTCCTTTGGAATAATTTATATTGTAGCAACGGATTAAAATCCGTTGATTAATAAACACAAAAAAACCATTTAAAAATTAATTTCTAAATGGTTTTCTTTTAAATCAGATTGGAGTCAAAATTCAAATTTTCAATCTAAAATCTAAAATCAGCAATCTAAAATCTAGATCGGTTTATAACTTTTAACTTCCCATTTTTTCGAAGCTAAATCAATGTAGTTATAATGTAAAACATCATTTTTATCGAATTGTCCGTTTTGATTCGTGTCTTCGATTGTTCTAAAGTATATACGGTTCTTAGATTCAATTAAACTCCAATCTACTAACTCCTGAAGATCTTCTGATACTTTGGTGAAATTCTCTCCACTAATATTACTTAAATACAATGTTTTGATATCTCCAGTATCAATTTTTCCGTCTTTATTAGTATCAGAATCGGTCAAAGTATAAACCATAACTTTATTCTGAGTTTTATCTGCAACTGTTTTTAAATAAGTCGCCGTTAAAATTAAAACTGGCTTATCAGATAAAGGACGAATAGAGTCTGAATCTACTTTTTGAAATTTCAAGTTTTGTAAATAACCCGTAATTTCATATTCTCCTAGATTTGAAATCGTAAAACTCACATCATTCACACTCGAAGATCCGTAGCGTGCTTTTGTTCCTCTTTCAAAAACGCGTAAATCTCCAACAGGATGAATTAAATAATTCGTTCCCTCCATTTGAATAGGCAAATCAGCCACTTCTATTTGTGTTGAATCCGTTTTTGATACGACACTTCCTTTATTTGCAGTGCCATAAATCACTTTCGGTTTCTGAACTTCATCTTTACAACTCACTAATGTTCCGATGATTGCTAAGGCTATATATTTTAAGGAATTTTTCATGTCTGCAAATTATATTAGAATATCAAATATAGTATTTTTGATTGTATTATCTACTTTTATTGAATTTTACTAAATGTAAAGCGATATCTATTTTTCAACGCAGATAGTTCCTTTTTTATTGCAAAAAAACCATCATAACATTTACAACCTCGCATTCAACTTCACATTAAAAACTCTCGAAGTCATATAATTTGGAATCGCATATTGATTTTTAGAATATACATCGCGAACCCAAGTATTGGTAATTGCGTTTTGATTATTGAAAAGATTAAAAATCTCCAAGCCAACAGATAATTCTTTGAAGTTTTTTAACCAGTTTGCTTTTGCAACTTTAGTACTGCTATCCACAAAAACTTTAGCAAAACCAACATCAACCCTACGATAATCGTTTAATCTGTTTTGGTACAAATACGGATCTGAATAAGCTGGCGCTCCACCCGGCAAACCAGTATTATAAACTAAATTCAGATATAATTTTACACTCGGGATATTTGGCATATAATCCTGAAACAACATCGCAAATTTCAAACGCTGATCTGTAGGTCTTGCAATATATCCCTTTCCTTCATAGTTTTCTTCGGTTTTCAAATAACCAAAACTAATCCATGATTCTGTTCCCGGCACAAATTCCCCATTCAATCTAAAATCTAATCCTTGTGCATACGCTATTGCATTATTATTGGCTACATAACGAATTCGGACGTTATCGATCGAATATACATTTACATCTGAAAGTGATTTATAATAAAGTTCCGTCACCCATTTAAAAG
Organism: Flavobacterium sp. JAS; assembly: GCF_020991455.1. Taxonomy (GTDB): domain Bacteria; phylum Bacteroidota; class Bacteroidia; order Flavobacteriales; family Flavobacteriaceae; genus Flavobacterium. The sequence continues at coordinate 94,585 of NZ_JAJMOX010000014.1, read as the reverse complement.
GGCGATTCCACATTTTGAAATTGTAATCATTACTCAAAACAATATGAACAGATTCCTGCGCTTTCACATTTGGGTTCACAACACCTTCCAAATCTCGAAGTTCTCTGTAAAAAGGCGGTTGATAATACAATCCTCCCGAAAGTCTAAAAACCATATCCATATCCCAATCCGGTTTTATGGCAAATTGTGCTCGTGGACTAAAAACAATTTGATTTTTTCCTTCAACAGCTGCTCCGGAAACACTCCAACTCTGGAAACGTGCTCCTAAATTATACCAAATCTGACTCGATCCTATTTCTGACTTTTTATTGTATTGTGCATATCCCGAAAATCTGTTTATAGTATTATAATTTGTTGCACGCACATCCTGATAAGGCAATAATGGTCCTGTATAAGGCTGATATGGTTGATTATTTTGTGGTAAAATAACAAGTGGTGGATTTATAGAAAACCCAGCTGAATCAATCGCTTCCCATTCTACAACTCTGTCTCTTATAGATTCTCTGGTATATTTAAGTCCAAATTCTAATTGACTGTCATTTAACCATTCTTTAAACCCTTTAACTTCTGCATTTGCGATTAAAGCATCCAAATCATTTCGGGCATGGCTTAATTGCGAACCAATTCCTCTGGTAAAATCAACTTGCGAAGTATCTTCTTCTCCAACGTTTCCAAGACGATATTGTGCCAAAATATCAAAATGTTCTTGCTCTGTGGTATGAAATAATGAACCAATAAGTTTTAACGTAAAAGTTGGCGAAACTTTATAAGTTGTTTTCAAAGCACCAAAATAAGTATCGTACTTATCCCTCTCCTTCCCTTCATAATATACCGAAAGAGCCATTGGCTGATCGATTGTTCCAAATTTTGTCTCACGTGTTAAAGGCTGATACAAATATTTATTTTCTGAAATATTCCCTAAAAAGCTAATTTGCCATTTTTGAGAAATATCATAATTAATATTCGTCTGAATATCGGCAAACGTTGGTGTGTAATTTGTTTGTGTATCCTGACTATTGACCAACAAACTATTATTTCTATAACGAACCCCTGTAACTGCTGACCATTTTTTGTTTTTAGAAACAGCATCAACAGAAACGCTTCCGCCAAGTAAACTTGCTTCTAAAGATGCGCCAAACTGAGTTGGTTTTCTATACGTAATATCTAAAACGGAAGATAATTTATCCCCAAATTTAGCCTGAAATCCTCCAGCCGAAAAATCAACATTCTGAACTAAATCGGTATTGGTAAAACTCAATCCTTCTTGCTGACCCGAACGAATTAAAAACGGACGATATACTTCAATTTCATTTACATAAACTAAGTTTTCATCATAATTTCCGCCGCGAACTGCATATTGTGTACTTAGTTCGTTATTTGAATTTACGCCTGGTAATGTTTTCAGAATATTTTCGATTCCGGCATTTGCACCCGGAATTTTCTTAATCGTTGCGACATCAATGTTTGCAATTCCCTGAACTCGTTTTTTATTTTTGGAAGAAACAAAAACTTCGCCCATTTGTTCTTCAGAATTACTCATTACAGGATTAAAAACAAAAATTTCATTTGGTTTTAAACTCACTGTCAAACTCATCATTTTTAAAGAAACGTGAGTAAAGATTAGAGAAGTTTTTTTGTTCGAAGGAACATCGATTTCAAAAAAACCATTTGAATCTGATTGTGTTGTATTCCCCAATGAGGTAATATTTACATCGCCAACAGGATGTTTTTGATTATCTAAAATAACACCTTTAACATGAGCATTTTGAGCAAATGAAATGCAAGTAATGCATAAAAAAAGAAAAACGAATATTACCCTGTTATTATTCAAACGTTTTGATTTTATTTTTGTTGGCTTCTAAAAAAATGAGTTTCAAAGATAACAGAATTACCCACATTATCAATTACTTCTATTTTTAAATCATTTGCGCCTTCGGCAAGCATTGTATCATCAAAAGTATGTGTGATTTTCTTCGTTTTATTTTCATATTCAAACAAAATCCAATTCCCGTTTAAATATCCGTTGTATGATTTAATTCCTGATGAGGAATCATTTATAATAAAATCAATTTTCTTAACATCACTGATCCATTTATCCTGAATTGGCTTTAAGATCTTAATCGTTGGTGCAATAGTATCTAAAACCAACCCAAATTGTCCTAAAGTTTTTGACTTAGCTGTATACACATCACCTTTTCTAATTGTACCATTATAACTGGAACCGTTCCCGCTAAATCTTCCTATAAAAAGTTTATCTTTTAATGCTTCCGGATAAGAACTATCATTTATTGTAATTGTAAAATTCGAATGAACAGGAACGGTGTCATCGTGAATATAAATACGGTTGTTTTTTACATCAAAATTCAAATTAAAATCGTCGTAAAAAGTTCCCACAGGGAAAAATACCGACATATTATCTTTTTCGAAATTAGAATCTTTATTGACTTTAATGAAATATTTAGAGGTTACAGGTTCTTCCTTTACAATTGGTGTTGCTGTATCATATTCAACCGGAACCGTAATTGACCTTAAATTACCAAAATAATCTGAAACTTCAATTCTATATGTCGAAGCTAAATTCGGCTCGACCGGAATAATACCACGAAGCGAATCTGTTTTTATTATGCTTAAAGCAAAAGGCGTTTTCATAAAAAGTTTTTGAACTCGCTGACCTGATTTTTTATATTTACCATAATCGATCAACGCATTTACGTAACGCATTTCGTCAAACGAATACGTATTGAACTGATAATTGAAGTTTTGATTTCCGTTGAAAAAAGTAGAAACATTAAAAACTCCGTTTTTATTAAATGAGATATCATCAAAATCTACAGCAACTATTCCAAAACCAATTTTTCCATTCGCTTTTACTTTACTTGCTAAATACGTTCCATCTTTTTGCAATGCTACATTCAAAAGCAAAGGCTGCTTAGACTGGTTTACCGTCGAATTATCTAACGGATAAACATATACGCTCGAGATTGTTGGTTTTTTAGTGTCTTTTATGTTTTTATCAAACCCAAAAAATATTGGATTAATAACAAATTCTGTTTTTGTATCGCGAATTTCAAAATGCAAATGCGGTCCTTCTGATGAACCCGTATTTCCGGAAAGCCCAATTATTTGTCCTTTTGTAACTGGCAATTCGTTAGGTTTTAGAAGCATTTCGATTTCGTAAGCTTTCTCCTTATAATGTGTTTTTTTTACATAATCCTGAATTTCACCCACAGCTGTTTGCAAATGTCCGTAAACCGAAGTGTACCCATTTGGATGTGTAATATAAATACATTTACCGTTTCCAAAAGTCGAAATTTTTATTCTCGAAACATATCCGTCAGCAATTGCATGCACACTCAGTCCTTCTCTTTGATTGGTTTTTAAATCGAAACCTGCGTGAAAGTGATTGGGTCTCAGCTCACCAAAATTGCCGGAAAGCTGCATTGGGATATCAAGTGGCGGACGGAAATCATTCTTCGGATATTGGGTTTGAGCAAAAATAGAATTACAAAAAAGCAGGGCAAGTAGTGAAAATCTCATAAACAACATTTTTGCTAAGGTAAAAAAATAAGAAGCAAAAACCGAGTAAAAAGCTACAAAAATACAATTAATTGAATTTCATTTATTTGTCTATTTTTAATGCAAAAAAATCGATAAAAAATTGCATTAATAAAAAGGAATACTAACTTTGTAGGATTAAGTAATGAATAGGATTTATAATGAGTGTAATTGCAGAAATAATTGATACTCTTGAATATAAAGTCGAAAAGCTTTTTGAGAAATCAAAGGCTTTAGAACAAAACAATCAGGTTTTACGATTAGAACTAGCCAAAGCTGCGCAAATTATCCAGAAACAATCTGAAGAAATGGAAGCTTTGAAGAAGCAATACGAGACACTTAAGATAGCCAATTCGTTGCTCGGCAGCGACAATAACAAGAGAGAGACAAAGCTTAAAATAAATTCATTAATTCGCGAAATTGATTACTGTATAGCACAACTATCAGATTAGAAACACATGGACGGAAAGCTTAGAATTAAAATATCAATCGCAGACAGAGTTTACCCTTTAACGGTAGAACCAACTCAGGAAGAAGGGCTTAGAAGTGCTTCTAAGAAAATTGATGCTATGATCAAGCAATTCGAAGAAAGTTACGCGGTACGTGACAAACAAGATGTCCTGGCTATGTGTGCCTTGCAATTTGCATCACAGGTAGAACAAAAACAAATTGATAATGCAATCGATGGCGAAGAAACTATCGAAAGAATTAAAAGATTAAATTCGCTATTAGATCAATATCTCGAAAATTAAACGTTCTTTACAGAAACTAAGATACTGCCTACATTAGTTCACAATTGGTAAACTCAACACTAACAATTTAGAATGAGCAAATCGTCGCTACTATAGTATGCCATGCTTCGGCTTGGAAACTTGAACAGTGAGTTAGCTCAAAACTTGTCTTTACGAGTTTATTCAAGCAATTAATGTAGGCTTTTTTATATATAAATTTTAACAAACATGGACATAATAACGATCATTATTTCAGGTATTGTAGGGATTGCAGCAGGTTTTGCAATCGCTAAAATCATCGAAAAAAGCAATATTTCTAATTTAATTAAAAACGCAAAGAAAGAAGCATCCTCAATTTTAAAAGATGCCAATTTAGAAGCAGAAAATATCAAGAAAGATAAGATTCTACAAGCAAAAGAGCGTTTTATCGAATTAAAATCAGAACACGAACAAGTTATTTTAGCTAGAGACAAAAAAGTAGCTGAAGTAGAAAAAAGAGTACGCGACAAAGAATCTCAGATTTCGAATGAACTTTCGAAAGCTAAAAAAGTAAATGACGATTTTGAATCTAAAACTCAGGAGTACAATAACAAAATTGAGCTTTTAGACAAAAAACAAGCTGAAGTTGACAAACTGCACAAAAGTCAATTGCAACAACTTGAAGTAATTTCAGGCCTTTCTGCTGAAGAAGCAAAAGAGCAATTGGTTGAAGGTTTAAAAGCTGAAGCTAAAAGTAAAGCAATGTCTCATATTCAAGATACTATTGAAGAGGCAAAACTTACTGCACAACAAGAAGCTAAGAAAATTATCATCAACACTATTCAAAGAGTTGGAACTGAGGAAGCGGTTGAAAATTGCGTTTCTGTTTTCAACATTGAATCTGATGATGTAAAAGGTAGAATTATTGGCCGTGAAGGTCGTAACATTAGAGCGCTTGAAGCTGCAACGGGAGTAGAAATCATTGTTGATGATACGCCTGAAGCAATTATCCTTTCTTGTTTTGATCCTGTTCGTAGAGAAATTGCTCGTTTGGCATTGCACAAATTAGTAACTGACGGACGTATTCACCCAGCCAGAATTGAAGAAGTTGTTGCTAAAACAGCTAAACAAATCGATGACGAAATTATCGAAGTTGGTAAACGTACTGTTATTGACTTAGGAATTCACGGTTTACACCCAGAATTAATTAAAGTTGTAGGTAGAATGAAATACCGTTCTTCTTACGGACAAAACTTATTGCAACACTCAAGAGAGGTTTCTAAACTTTGTGGTATCATGGCTGCCGAATTAGGCCTGAATGTAAAACTGGCTAAAAGAGCAGGTTTACTTCATGATATTGGTAAAGTGCCGGATACTGAAAGTGATTTACCACACGCATTGTTAGGTATGCAATGGGCGGAGAAATATGGCGAAAAAGAAGAAGTTTGTAACGCAATTGGAGCTCACCACGACGAGATCGAAATGAAATCATTACTTTCTCCAATCGTTCAGGTTTGTGATGCTATTTCAGGTGCAAGACCAGGTGCAAGACGTCAGGTTCTGGATTCATACATTCAACGTTTGAAAGATCTTGAAGAAGTAGCTTACGGATTTAGCGGTGTAAAAAATGCATACGCAATCCAGGCTGGTAGAGAACTTCGTGTAATTGTAGAAAGCGAAAAAGTTTCTGATGATAATGCTGCAAACTTATCTTTCGAAATTTCTCAGAAAATCCAAACCGAAATGACTTATCCAGGTCAGGTAAAAGTTACTGTAATTAGAGAAACCAGAGCGGTTAATATCGCTAAGTAATCTCTTTTCATTATAAATAAAAAGGCTATCGTTACGATAGCCTTTCTTATTTATACAATGTTTTGAATTTACATATCATTAAATACAATTTTAAAACTCGTTCCCACTCCTACTTCACTTTCAACAGAAATACTTCCTTTCATTGCCTCAATTTGATTTCTGGTAATATACAAGCCAATTCCGCGAGCTTCCTGATGCTTATGAAACGTTTTATACATTCCGAATAATAAATCCCCATAAACTGCCAAATCTATCCCTAAACCATTATCTGTGATTTTTAGCGATTTATAGCCTTCTGGTTCTATCGAAAAATCAAAAACTATTACTGGGTCACGATCAGGATGAGCATACTTTATAGCGTTTGTAGTGAAGTTTAACAAAACACTCTCTAAGTAAGCCGGATTAAAATTAATAGTCAAATATTGAGGAACGTTGTTCACGATTGTAACCTTTGCCTGCTTGTCGTAACCTTTGATTGTCGAAATTGTTTTCTCTATATATTCACAAAGCTTCAAAGGAACAACGGCAATATTAATATTACTCTGCGTTTTTACAATTTGTGTTAAATTAGAAATCGTTTCATTCAAATCATTAGAAACAGTTCTCAAATGTTCTAACATTTCACTCACCGTTTCCTTATCTCCATCGGCATCAATAAAGTCTAAAATCGATTTTATATTTCCTGCCTGCGTATTTAAATTATGCGAAACGATATGTGAAAAATTCAGCAATCTACTATTTTGATCACCATACAATTTCATTGTTTTTATAAGTTCTAATTCTTTTTCTTTTTGCAAAGAAACATCTGTATGAGTTCCGATAACACGCAATGGTTTTCCGTTTTCATCTCTCTTAATTACTTTTCCACGGTCTAAAATCCATTTATAGTTACCACTGGAAGTCATTACACGATGGTAATTTTCATAATAAGGAATCTTATTATCAAAATGTTCTTGTATGTCTGAATAGTATTTTGGAAGATCATCTGGATGTACAATTTTATCCCAGCGTTCAGGATCATCAAAAATATCTGTCGAATCTAATTCTAGTATTTTTAGTGATAAAGACGAATAAAAAACATTATTGGTAACCATATCCCAATCCCAGATTCCGGCTGTAGAAGCATCAAGTGCAAACTGAAAACGCTCTTCGGAAATACGCAATTTTTCTTCTTTGTCTTTTAAATCAGTAATATCCGAAACATGCCCGAAAAAACTAACCCTGCCATCATCAGATTTCTCTGTTTTAGCAGAAATTTTAAACCAGCGTAAACCTTTCTTAGGCAAAACAGCCCTAAATTCAACACACCAAGGTTTTACTTCTTTACGTGCTTTAACTAAAGTTTGAAAAAACATTTCACGATCCTGAAGAAAAATTCGATCGTAAATAATTAATTTGATATCATTATTAAATTCATTAATCGTAAGCTCAAAAATTTCATCAGCCGATTTACTGACCAAAGGAAAAGAATAATTATTATCCTTGTCGACCACAAATTGGAATAGTAAATCGGGCATTTCGGCAAACAATTTTTTATAAAAATTATTCACCTTTAAGCAATCCTCATTTTCATATAAATCAAAAACCATATATTACTTATTTATTTGATTGAATGATCAAAATAACCTTTAAAAACAAAAAGAGTGCCGTTTGTCGATCTTATCTGCCTTTAGTAGAAAATGTATTACAATATATTAATTTTTGATGTAAAAATCAGGGCTCTGCCAAAAAATTTATTTCCTTGGATGAAAAGAATGCATCACTTCTTTTAAAAAACTTCTGTCTAAATGCACATAAATTTCAGTAGTTGTAATGGATTCATGACCTAACATTAACTGAATTGATCTTAAATCGGCGCCATTTTCGAGTAAATGTGTCGCAAAAGAATGTCGCAAAGTATGCGGACTAATACTTTTATGCAAGCCAATTTTTACAGCCAGATCTTTTATAATCGTAAAAACCATTGCGCGTGTCAATTGGTTTCCTCTTCGATTTAAAAACAAAGTATCTTCAAAGCCTTTTTTAATATCCAGATTTACCCTGACTTCCTTTTGATAGATTTGTATGTATTTCTGAGTCAATTTTCCAATAGGAACAAAGCGTTCTTTATTTCCTTTTCCGGTAATTTTTATAAATCCTTCATCAAAAAATAAATCAGATATTTTGAGTGAAATCAATTCTGAAACCCGAAGCCCGCAACCATATAAAGTTTCCAGCATCGCACGATTTCGTTCGCCTTCATTCTTACTCAAATCTATTACTGCGATAAGTGCATCAATTTCTTTAACAGATAAAGTATCCGGTAATTTTCGGCCTGTTTTGGGTGTTTCGATTAATTCCAGCGGATTATCATTTCTATAATCTTCAAAAACCAAATAATTAAAGAAACTTTTAAGTCCAGATATCATACGCGCTTGCGAGCGCGGATTCACTTCTTTAGATACCGAATATATAAATTGCTGAACGGTTTCGTCGGTAATTTTTAAAGGCGAAACTTCGATTTGATTTATCTCTAAAAAAAGACACAATCGCTCAATATCAAAACCATAGTTTTCGATTGTATTTTTAGACAAACCTCTTTCAATTCGCAAATACGATTGATAGTCTTTTATATATCGGTTCCAATTCATATCTACAAAGTAAAACAATTTTTAGGCATAAAAAAACCTTCCTGATTAAGGGAAGGTTTAAAATATTTTTTGACAAGAAATTAGAATTTATATCCTAATGTCAAAGCTAAAACGCTATTTTTTGGACTATCATAATACTGATCAAAATCTTCAGTATTATAATCTGCAATATTTGATAAACCTACAGTATAACGAAGATTCACAGAAACATTTTCTGTAAAATTATATCCTGCACCGAAATTAAATCCTGTATCTACAGATTTATAAAAATCTTTTGCATCATGGCCATCTTCTTTAGCAGAAACTAAAAATCCTAATTGTGGACCTGCCTCTACAGTAAACTGCTTTGTAATAAAAAATTTAGCCAAAACAGGAATATTTATATAATTCAATTTAGAATCAAAATCACCATCTGGACCACCATCAAATTTAGCACCTTGCGTAGAGAACAAAACCTCTGGTTGTATAGCTAATCTTTCAATAACTTTAATCTCAGCAAAACCACCAACTTGAAAACCTACTAAAGATTTAGCATCATAATAATTTCCTCCGGCAAAAGATGTTAGGTTAAGACCTCCTTTTACTCCAAAACTAGTTTTTTGCGCATTAGCAAAGCCAAATACCATTACTGCCATTGCAGCTAAAATAATTCTTTTCATTACAATTTGTTTAAGGGTTATAATTCATCAAATATAAAAATATCCTTAATAAAAATTAATTTTTATTTTAACAAATAAAGTGGTAATTGAAACAAAACTCTTATAAAACAAAACGATGACTAATTGTTAAACCTATTTAAGCCCAATATAAACGACTGAATATATCATTTTTTGTTTGCTTTCTAACTAAAGTAAAACCAAAAAACATAAAATTAAACCTACCAAAATAAAACGCTTTAAAAATATATTTGAAATATTATTCGTACTAAAAATGAAAGTTTCACAGCAAAATAAAACACTGGCAACTTTCTTAAAAAGAGCTTCTTATCTCGTAAAAAACAAAAAACATGGGAAATTTAGTAATTATTTAAACTAAAATATAAAACAATAAATTCTTAATTCTGTAGTTTTGACAAATAGATAATATTTAAAAAATACCAAATTTTAAAAACACTTTTATGAAAAAGATAATTTTAGCAGCTGTTTTGTTCATTGCAACATCAGCTACAATACAAGCACAATTAGTACAATTTGGAGTTAAAGCAGGGGTAAACTTTGCAAGTCAGCCTGGAGATGCAAGTCTTCAAGGAGTTGCATTTGACAAAGAAGGTATCACCAGCTATCACGTAGGTGTTCTTGCAGAAATTAAATTATTAGAAAAATTCGCTATACAACCAGAGCTTTTATATTCTACTCAAGGAGCAACTTACAAATTTGCTGATGCTCAGGAAGATTTCAAAAATGAATTAGCATATTTATCTATTCCTGTAATGGCTAAAATCTATATGACAAAATCATTAAGCTTAGAAGTTGGACCACAAGCTTCATTTTTACTAAGCCAAAAAAACAAAGTAGATTTCGAAGATGCTAAAACTTTTGATTTTGCTATTAACGCAGGTTTAGGATTAAAAATCACTAAAAGTATATTTGTACAAGGTCGCTATAGTTTAGGATTAACAGATGTTTCTTCTAATGCTGATATTAGAAACTCAGTAGTTCAACTTTCTGCAGGATTCTTGTTCTAAAAAATATATCACATACTTTTCTAAAAACCGTTCTAATAATTAGAACGGTTTTTTTATTTTTACACTTCTTGTGAAATGCTTCTGTGAAATGTAAAACAGATTCAAAACACTTTAATATAATTTAATCATTTATGAAAATCGCTATAATCAACGGACCCAATTTGAATCTTCTAGGAAAAAGAGAACCAGAAGTTTACGGAAGTCAAACCTTTGAAGATTACTTTGAAACGTTGAAGCAAAAATTTCCAAACGTCGAGCTTTCTTATTACCAAAGTAATATTGAGGGCGAATTGATTGGAAAAATTCAGGAAGTTGGTTTTACATTTGATGGTATTATTTTAAACGCCGGCGCCTACACTCACACTTCTATTGGTTTGGGCGATGCAATAAAAGCAGTTACAACTCCGGTAATCGAAGTTCATATTTCGAACACTTATGCTCGCGAAAGCTTCAGACATCAATCGTATTTGTCCGGAAATGCAAAAGGCGTTATTCTGGGCTTTGGACTAAAAAGCTATGATTTGGCGATTCAGGCATTCTTGTAATTAGATATTTAACAAATTATTAATAGGCTCGTTTTTTACTTATTCTATTTTTGTGAGAGAAAAAACTTTCATGAGAAACTATACTTTATTTGCCTTTTTATTTTTTTCGATTTCAAACTTTGCACAGATCAAAGGAACCATAACCGACGATAAAGGAAACCCGCTTCCTTTTGTATCTGTTTTTGAAGAAAACACATACACCGGAACAACTTCTAATGAGCAGGGAAAATATCAGCTCAACGTAAAGGAGATTGGCAAAAACAAAATAGTCTTTCAATATTTAGGGTTTAAAACTCAAAAATCAACTGTTTCTTCAGATTCAAAAACGGTTACCTTAAACATCACAATGCAGGAAGAAAGTTTTGCATTGAATGAGGTCGTTATTGATCCTAAAAACAATCCTGCGAACGCCATTATAAAAAGTGCAATCGCAAATAAAAAGAACAATTCTGAAAAAACAGCACGTTATACCGCTGATTTTTATTCGAAAGGAATGTTCAAAATAAAAGATCTTCCGAAGAAAATAATGGGAATGAAAGTGGATATTGGCGACGATATGGCTTCAAACTTAGACTCAACAGGAACTGGTATTTTGTATTTATCAGAAACGATCTCGAAGATTTCTTTTGAAAAACCTAGCAAACTAAAAGAGAAAATTATTGCTTCCAGAATTTCAGGAAATAATAAAGGCTTTAGTTATAATACAGCCACTTTATCGACCTATGATTTCTATGACAATACGCTAGAATTCAACATTAATATCATCTCTCCTATTGCTGATAATGCTTTCAATTACTACAAATATAAACTCGAAGGCTCATTTTTTGATGATAACAATCAGCAGATTTACAAAATAAAAGTAACGCCAAAACGTGATAAAGAACCTGTTTTTGAAGGCTACATTTATATCGTTGATGATAGTTTTGCCATTTATGCCGTAGATGTAGACATAAAGGGTTACCGAATGAAAAACGAATTCACCGAGGTAATGAATCTAAAACAGAGTTTTAGTTATAATATAAAAAATAAAATCTGGTCAAAAAACGCTCAAACTCTTGCTTTTAATGCCGGTGTTTTTGGGGTAAAGTTCTCCGGAAAATTCAATTATGTTTATTCGAATTATGAATTTCCGACTTCTTTTGAGAAGAAAACTTTCGGAAATGAAATTGTAGCTTTCGAAACGGATGCAAATAAAAAAGATGACGCTTTCTGGAATGAAATCCGACCAATTCCTTTGACCATTGAGGAAAGCAACGATTATACTAAAAAAGACAGTTTACAAACCATTAAAAAATCTCAGAAATATACAGATTCAATCGACGCTAAAAACAATAAGTTTAAAGTATTCGATGTCATAATGGGTTATGAATACAAGAATACTTTTGAGAAACATTCTTTTGAATATAAAGGATTGCTAAATCTTTCGTCTTTAAGTTTTAATACCGTACAAGGTTTTAATCTGGACTCTGGTTTTTCATTTAAAAAATGGAATGAAGAAAAAGGAAAAAGCACTTCTATAAGTACAACCTTTAATTATGGTTTTTCTGATGAGCGTTTTCGTGTTACAGGCGAATTTAGTCATAAATTCAACAATACAAATTATGCTACAATCTCGGCTTCGGGAGGAACAAAAGTTGTTCAATTTAATAGTGCAGAACCAATAAGTAAATTTATCAATTCTATAAGTTCTTTGTTTTTTAAAGACAATTACATGAAGTTATATAATTTAGAATTTGCTCAAATCAACTATTCTCAAGATGTTGCAAATGGAATAAATCTGAATGCAAAAGTTGCTTATGAACAACGAAAACCTCTTTTTAATACAACAGATTATTCGTTCTTTAAAAGAGATGATATTTACTCGTCAAACAATCCGTTGGCACCAAATGATTTTGTAACTCCAGGTTTTGATCAGCATCATTTGTTTAAAACGACTTTAATAGCTCGAATTAATTTTGGAAACAAATATATTTCTCGTCCTGACGGAAGATTTAATTTTAAAAATGATAAATATCCAACTGTATTCTTAGCTTTTGAAAAAGCGTTTGCCGCGAGCGAAAAGATATACGAGTTTGAGCGAATTGGCGCTTCTGTACAATACGATTTATCATTAGGGAATAAAGGAATCCTGGGAATGAATTTTAGAGGTGGGAAGTTCTTTAATGCCGAGAATATTTCGTTTATCGACTACAGACATTTTAACGGAAACCAAACTCATATAGGCACAAGTGACCGTTATTTGAATGTTTTTAATCTGATGCCATACTACGCCAACAGCACAAACGACAGTTATTTTGAAATGCATTTAGAGCACAATGACACGGGATTTATTATGAATAAAATTCCGTTATTGAATCTTTTAAAATCTACTATGAATCTTGGATTTCATTCCTTAGCAATTCCGGATAGAAAACCATACTCTGAATTCACAGTTGGTTTAGATAACTTAGGTTTTGGGAAATTTAAAATGTTTCGGGTAGATTATGTTCATTCTTATCAAGGCGGAATTCAACAAAATGGTGTTGTGTTTGGATTGAAGATTTTGAATGTTTTGGATTAAGCTGCTAAGGTTCTGAGTTTCTAAGATTCTAAATCATCATTTCGAATAACTCAATTCATTTCTACAATATTGTCATTTCGACGGAGGAGAAATCACATTACGTGAGTTTCTTTATGTGACTTCTCCTCCGTCGAAGTGACAAAAAAAACCATAAAAACTTCAAATTACATAACAACCCGTTCGCCGCGGCGAAAACGCCCAAATAAAAAATCCGTTTACTCTTTTAGAATAAACGGATTTTGTGGTTTTATATCATTAAAAAACCTTAGAGACTTAGAATCTTAGCACCTTAGAACCTTCCTCAATGATAATCATCTGGTTCTATATGAATCAGAACATTTCCTAATTGAGGTATTTCTTCTTTTAAAGTATCTTGAAGTTTATGCGACAACTCATGTCCTTCTTTTACTGAGATTCCAGCTGAAACTATAGCGTGAAGATCTACATGGTATTTCATTCCGGCTTTACGGATAAAACATTTCTCGGTTCCTAAAATACCTTCGACTGTTAAGGCAACAACTCTAATTTCTTCGACCAAATCATCATTTAGATTTTCATCCATGATTTCGCCAAGAGCCGGTCTGAAAATTTTATAACTATTGTATAAGATAAAAAAAGCAGCAAAAAGCGCCGCCCAGTCATCTGCTGACTCATAACCTTTTCCCATAATTAGCGCAATCGAAATCCCGATAAACGCTGCTACAGATGTAATCGCGTCACTACGATGGTGCCAGGCATCTGCTGCAAGAGCAGAACTATTTGTTTCTTTACTTCGTCTCATTACCAATCGATACGAATACTCTTTCCAGATAATTATAGCACCCAAGACATATAAAGTCCAGGATTTAGGCAAATCATGCGAAGTCTGGATGTTTGCAATACTTTCATACCCAATAATAGTTGCCGAAGTAATTAAGAATCCAACTACCAAAAAAGTAATCAAAGGCTCGGCGCGACCATGTCCATAAGGATGATTTTCATCAGGAGGTTTGTTAGAATACTTGATTCCAAACAAAACCAAACAAGACGAAAATATGTCGGCTGTTGATTCTATTGCGTCTGCAATTAAGGCATATGAATTGCCAAAAAAACCTGCCAAACCTTTTATCAAGGCTAAGCAGGTGTTTCCAACTATACTAAAGATAGTAGCTTTTACAGCTTTTTGTTCATCTGTCATTTAGACTATTTTTTTTTCGCCACTCCCGATAGCTATCGGGAGTGGCAAATATTTTTTTACGCTCTCACGATTTTCGCACCAATTGCTCTTAAACGCTCGTCGATACGCTCGTATCCACGGTCAATTTGTTCGATATTTTGGATTGTACTTGTTCCTTTTGCTGAAAGTGCTGCAATTAATAATGAGATTCCCGCACGAATATCCGGAGATGACATTGTTGTCGCTTTTAATTGAGATTCGAAATTATGTCCCATAACCACAGCTCTGTGCGGATCACATAACATGATTTTTGCTCCCATATCGATTAGTTTATCTACGAAAAACAAACGGCTTTCGAACATTTTTTGGTGAATCAAAACATCACCTTTTGCTTGTGTTGCCACAACCAAAACAATACTCAATAAGTCAGGTGTAAATCCTGGCCAAGGTGCATCGGCAATGGTTAAAATAGAACCATCAATATCTGTTTTTACTTCGTACCCGTCTTTGTGAGCAGGAATATAAATATCATCACCACGTTTTTCGATCGTAATACCTAATTTTCTAAATGTATTTGGAATCAAACCTAAATTTTCCCAGCTTACATTTTTGATCGTAATTTCGCTTTTTGTCATAGCCGCAAGACCAATCCAAGAACCAATTTCGATCATATCAGGCAAGATTCTGTGCTCGCAACCTCCAAGGCTTTCAACACCTTCGATAGTCAATAAGTTCGAACCAACTCCTGTGATTTTAGCTCCCATAGAGTTCAACATTTTACACAATTGTTGCAAGTAAGGCTCGCAAGCTGCATTGTAAACTGTTGTTGTTCCTTTTGCCAAAACTGCAGCCATTACAATGTTTGCTGTTCCGGTAACTGATGCTTCATCAAGCAACATGTCTGTTCCTGTAAGTCCGCCTTCTGGAGATTCTACTCCGTAAAAGTGGTCTTCTCTATTGTATCTGAATTTTGCTCCAAGGTTAATAAAACCTTCAAAGTGTGTATCTAATCTACGACGACCAATTTTATCTCCTCCCGGTTTTGGAATATATCCTTTTCCGAAACGTGCCAATAATGGCCCAACAATCATAATAGAACCACGAAGCGCTCCACCTTCTTTTTTGAAAGCTTCGGTTTCTAAATATCCAACATTAACTTCATCTGCCTGAAACGTAATCGACCCCGGCTCATTGCGTTGAATTTTTACTCCTAAATTACCCAACAAAGTGATTAATTTGTTGATGTCAATAATATCGGGAATATTATTAATTCTCACTTTATCACCCGTTAAAAGCACAGCACATAAAATTTGTAATGCCTCGTTTTTTGCTCCTTGCGGAGTGATTTCTCCTTTTAAAGGTATTCCTCCTTCGATTTTAAAAATTCCCATATATTCTTTTTAAGGTTCTGAGTTACTGAGGTTCTAAGGTTCTAAGTTTTTTTCTTTTATAAATAAAAGCTTAGCAACTTGGTCACTTATATGCTTAGCAACTTTTTTGTATTTCTGATTGTTTTTTAAAAGGTTCTGAGTTAATGAGGTTCTAAGTTTCCAAGAGAAAAACCTTAGCAACTTAGTCACTTAGTAACTTTTCCTACTTTTGATTGTTATTTTTCTGAAAAGGCTTTGGTTTTCCCGGTCCTTTATTATTTTTATTGCTTTGAATTTTTGGTTGTCCGGCTGGCGTAATTTTATTCGACATACGTTTGTTGGTACGCAATAAGTCAGTTGTGTTTAAAAGCTCTTCTGTACTTTGCAACAAATTGATTTTACCTCCTGACAATTCATACAAGTGTTCAAAAATCACATCGTCTTTAACGGTGTCTTTGTTCCAGCTTAAATAAGACTTTTTCATGTGGTTGGCAATCACCAATACCAATGCATTTTTCATTTCGCCATCTTCCCATTTATTGGCAACATCGATCATGTATTTGATGTTATTACCGTAAAATCTGTATTTTGGAAAGTTCTGAGGATATTGCAAAACATCTGGTTTTAATTGCAATACATCTCTTGAAGGAATTGGATATGGCGATTCTACATCTAATTTAAAATCAGACATTATGAAAAGCTGATCCCATAATTTGTGTTGAAAATCCGGCACATCACGCAAATGCGGATTCAGACTTCCCATAACCTGAATGATGTATTTCGCAGCTTTATTGCGCGTTTCAGCATCTTCAATAATGGTTGCCTGATCGATCAATTTT
Organism: Flavobacterium sp. JAS; assembly: GCF_020991455.1. Classification (GTDB taxonomy): domain Bacteria; phylum Bacteroidota; class Bacteroidia; order Flavobacteriales; family Flavobacteriaceae; genus Flavobacterium. The sequence continues at coordinate 77,724 of NZ_JAJMOX010000014.1, read as the reverse complement.
TGCAAATGACGACCGTATTCCGGAATAAGTAAACGTTGTCTTTCAGAATTGTATTCTAAATTAAAAACAACATCATTCGCGACTTCTTTTTTATATTTTTCGACCATAAGTTATAATGAAACTATACCTTCTATTGTAGAGACTTCCTTGTATTTGCTAATCACTTCGTCAGCACTATGCATGGTAACATCTACAGAAACACTGGTAAATTTACCTGTTTTAGATTTTGTTGTTTTGATAACCGCACCCATACTATCAAAAGCTTTTTCAACTCGCTCGACATTATCGCCTACCGAAGGCATTATAAATTTATACAAATATTCTGCTGGCCAAGTATTTGAGTTATCCAACTCGACCTTTAATCTTTCGTAAAATTCGGCGGTTTCTTTTTCTTTATCGTTTTCCATTCGTAATTAAAAATAAACGCAAATATACGGTTTTGATTTCAGATTTCAGATTTTAGAAATTAGAAATTTTTCGTTGAAAAAACAGCTTTTTTTTCGCCACTCCCGATAGCTATCGGGATTCACAAATTTGCACTAATTAATATCTCTTAAAATCTAATTTCACAAATTATTTCATCTACTGATTTTTATAAAGTTAAACATTAGCGAAAATTCGTGAAATTCGTGGCGAACTTTTATATTTGAAAAACTTTGCTCCCAAAACTCCGAGGATCGAGAGATTAAAAACATATTCTAATGAAAAATTACGTCATCTTCCTTTTTACAATTCTCATTTTCAACAACATTCAGGCTCAGGAAGTCAAAACGATGACGTATTTTCAAAATGATACAATCAAACTGGATCTGGATTTGTATTTACCTCAAAAGAAAACTAACGAAAAAACTCCGTTGATCATTTTTGCTTTTGGAGGTGGATTTTCCGGAGGAGAAAGAATGAGCGAAAAAGACTTTGGAATGTTTATGGCAAAAAACGGTTACGCAGTTGCAAATATTTCATACAGTCTATATATGAAAGGAAAAGATTTTGGCTGTAAAGGAACTTTGACTGAAAAAATAAAAGCAATCCAAATTGGTGCGAGCGATATGTGGCAGGCAACCTCTTTCTTGATCGAAAACGCAAACAAATACAATCTTGATTCTTCAAAAATATTCATTTCCGGAATTAGTGCCGGAGCCGAAATTGGTTTTCATGCTTCATTTTGGGATTATAAACTGATGAATTTATACAAAAGTAATTTGCCTGAAAGTTTTAAATACGTTGGTTTCATTGGAGGCTCGGGTGCTATTCAGGATATTAATTTGATTACGAAAGAAAAAGCGATTCCTATGTTATTAGCGCACGGAAATAATGATGCGACGGTTCCGTATGCAGCAGGTTCTCACCGTTCGTGTCTAACAAACGCTCCGGGTTGGCTGATTCTTTTTGGATCTTATGCCGTTTACAATCACATGAACGATTTACATAAAGATATTGAATTGATTACGTTTTGCGGTGGCGGACATGAATTTTCAGGTTATCTTTTCCACCAAGGACAACAATATGTTCTGGATTTTGTAAATGATGTTTTGAAAGGAAAGAAATTTGAATCTCATATTATTATTCCTTCAGGGAAAAAGAATGTGAGTTCTAGTAAATATTTGTTTTGTGAGTGATCCGTAAATAATTCGGCCAAAGCCAAAACAAATCTTAAACTCGCTGGTTTTAACGTCATAACTTTCTATAAATATGACATTCCGCTGGAATTTATATCTTTTTATACAAACTGGACTAAAGTCCAGCCCTACAATATTGGTTGAGCCTATGGCTCTTTCTTAGTTTAGTTCCGGAGGAACAATTTATTTTGTAGAGCTGGATTTCAATCCAGCACATAATATTTGCCGAACCTATGATTCTTTTTTGGTTTCAATTCCGTAGAAATGGTTTATTTTGCAACGTTGGATTTCAATCCGACACCATAATAATTGTAAAAATTGCGAAATCATTCGCTCAAAGCAAAATAATCTTTTTAAATACCAATAAGTTTAGGTAAATTTGCGCTTTATTTTTAGAAAGTGCAAAAACAAATCATAGTTCTCATTGGTGGCCCGGGAACGGGAAAATCTACTCTTATCAACGAATTGGTAGCTCGTGGCTACTGCTGTTACCCTGAAATTTCAAGACAAGTTACGCTCGAAGCACAACAACGTGGTATCGACCAATTGTTTCTGGAACAACCTTTATTGTTTAGTGAAATGTTATTGGAAGGACGCATAAAGCAATTCGAAAACGCTCTTGAAGAACCGGAAAATGTAGTTTTCATAGACCGCGGAATTCCTGATGTTGTGGCTTACATGGATTATATTGGCGACGATTATCCGGAGAGTTTCATAAAGGCTTGTGAGGATTTTAAATATTCTAAAACTTTTATTTTACCACCTTGGGAAGAAATTTACGAGAGCGACACAGAGCGCTATGAGAATTTTGAACAAGCACAAACAATTCAGAAACATCTTGTTGATACCTATAAAAAATACGGCTACAACTTAATTGAAGTACCTAAAGATACGGTTGAAAACAGAATTCTTTATATCTTAGATAAAATTTAGGCACATGTTTAAAGTTGTAAAACTAGAAACTGATTTCTAAATTTTTTAACTTTAAAACATGACCAATGCCAGAAGCGCAAGAAATTCTTTTAAAATACTGGAAACACGACAGTTTTAGACCGTTACAAAAGGAGATTATTGAAGCGGTTTTGGACGGTCAGGATACTTTTGCCCTTTTACCAACGGGCGGCGGAAAATCGATTTGTTTTCAGGTTCCGGCAATGATGCAGGAAGGTATTTGTTTGGTGGTTTCGCCTTTGATTGCTTTGATGAAAGATCAGGTGGCGAATTTACAGAAACGAGAAATTAAAGCCATTGCGCTTACGGGCGGAATCCACACAGAAGAAATCATTGATTTATTAGACAATTGCCAATACGGAAATTATAAGTTTTTATACCTTTCTCCAGAACGTTTACAATCAGATTGGATTTTGGAACGTATTAAAAATCTTCCTATAAATTTAATTGCGATTGACGAAGCACATTGTGTCTCTCAATGGGGACATGATTTTCGTCCGGCATATTTGAAGATTTCTGAACTTAAAAAGTTTTTTCCTAAGATTCCATTTTTGGCTTTGACCGCTACAGCAACTCCCAGAGTTATTGAAGATATTAAAACCGAATTAGGCCTGAAAGATCCAATACTTTTTCAGCAATCATTTGAAAGAAAAAATATCGCATACATGGTTTTTGAAGTTGAAGACAAATTGTATCGCACAGAACAAATCCTAAAAAAAAATCCACAGCCTTCTATTATATATGTACGAAATAGAAAATCGTGTTTAAACATATCGACGCAATTACAATCGTTAGGATTCAAAGCAACTTATTATCACGGCGGACTTTCGGCTAAAGAAAAAGACAAAAACATGCAGTTGTGGATGTCTGAACAAGCGCAGGTTATTGTCGCGACAAATGCGTTTGGAATGGGAATTGACAAAGACAACGTAAAAACGGTTATCCATACGCAACTTCCTGAAAATATCGAAAACTATTATCAGGAATCCGGAAGAGCGGGACGAAATGGCGAAAAAGCTTTTTCGGTTTTGCTTTACAATAATTCAGATGCAAATCAAACTGAACAACAGTTTTTGAGCGTTTTACCAGATAAAAAGTTCCTGAAACTGATGTATGTAAAACTTTGCAATTATTTTCAGATTGCTTATGGCGAAGGTTTGGATGATTCTTTTTCATTCAAGTTGAATCATTTCTGTCACAAATACGACTTCCCTACTCTAAAAACTTATAATGCTTTGCAATTTTTAAATCAGCAGGGAATTATTACGATGTCTCAGGAATTTTCGGAAAAGATTACATTGCAATTTTTAATCGAATCGAAAGAAGTGATTCGGTATACGAGCTTAAATCCAAATGACGAGGAAATTATTTTGGCAATTTTAAGAACTTATCCAGGTGTTTATGAAATGAAAACTCCTTTTAATCTTTCGTTGATTGCCAAAAAATCACATCATACCGAAGAGCAGGTTTCGGCCGTTCTGGAAAAATTGAAAGAAAAAGAGATCATCGAATACAAATCTAAAAATAACGACGCTACTATATTATTTAATGAAGTTCGCGAAGACGACTTAACAATTAATCGAGTTTCGAAATATCTTGAAAAACAAAATCAATTAAAAGAAGAACAACTTTTATCTGTTCTACATTATATAAAGGAGAACAAAACTTGCAAAAACCGATTGATCTTAGCCTATTTTGGAGAAGAAACCAATTCTAATTGTGGCGTTTGCTCTTACTGCATTACTCAAAAAGGAAAAATTACCGAAGCCGATTCGATTGCCGATAAAATTCTGCATTTATTAAAATCGACTGCTTTGACTTCAAGAGAAATTCAGACTCAGATAAAACTGGATGCCAACGATATTGTTGTGGTACTTCAGGAATTATTAGAAAACAATCACATTACCATTCAACCGAATAACAAATACACTTTAAAATTATAATGGAAAAATTGAGAATCATATTTATGGGAACTCCGGAATTTGCTGTTGGCATTTTGGACACCATTATCAAAAACAATTACGATGTTGTTGGCGTTATTACTGCTGCAGATAAACCGGCAGGACGCGGACAAAAAATAAAATATTCGGCTGTGAAAGAATATGCACTGGCGAACAACCTTACTTTATTACAACCTACAAATTTAAAAGACGAAAGTTTCCTGACCGAATTAAAAGCCCTGAATGCTAATTTGCAAATTGTTGTTGCTTTTAGAATGCTACCAAAACTAGTTTGGGAAATGCCAAGTTTAGGAACTTTTAATCTTCATGCTTCTTTGCTACCAAATTATCGTGGTGCAGCGCCAATTAACTGGGCTATTATTAATGGAGAAACCAAAACTGGTGTTACAACTTTCTTTATCGATGACAAAATTGATACTGGCGCAATGATTTTAAATTCGGAAATTGCAATTGAACCAACAGAAAATGCAGGACAATTACACGACCGATTAATGCTGTTAGGAAGCAAAACTGTAATCGAAACTTTGAAAGTTATCGAAAACGGAAATGTTACTACTACAATTCAGGAAGATAACGAGGAAATTAAAACGGCCTACAAACTAAATAAGGAAAATTGCAAAATAGACTGGACAAAATCCGGAGCCGAAATCAACAATCTGATTCGAGGCTTAAGTCCGTATCCTGCTTCCTGGTGTTTTTTGAAAGACAAAGACGAAGAACAAACAATCAAAATATACGAGGCAAAACTAATTTCCGAAGCTCATTCTTATGCGTCCGGAAGTTTGATTTGCAGCAAAAAAGAAATCAAAGTTGCCGTTCAGGATGGCTTTATTCAGCTATTGAGTTTACAATTACCGGGAAAAAAGAGAATGCAAGTGGCCGAATTACTAAATGGGATAACTTTTTCTGATACTGCAAAGGTCTATTAAAGTCAGTAAAACAGGGGTTTTTACCTGATTTTCACCGATGAACAACCTGCTTTATGAACAAAAAAAGCAAGTTATTAACAATTTTTGCTAAAATTAAAGAAAACACTTGCAAGGAACGGATTTCCTACTAAATTTGTGTATTAACAATTTTTTTTAACCAACAATTAATAACTAATTATTATGAACAAATCAGAATTAATCGATGCTATCGCTGCTGATGCAGGAATTACAAAAGCTGCGGCAAAATTAGCTTTAGAGTCATTTTTAGGAAACGTAGGAGCTACTTTGAAAAAAGGTGGTAGAGTTTCATTAGTAGGTTTTGGATCTTGGTCAGTTTCTGCTAGAGCTGCTAGAGATGGTAGAAACCCACAAACTGGAAAAACTATCCAAATCGCTGCTAAAAATGTAGTTAAATTCAAAGCTGGAGCTGAATTAGAAGGTGCAGTGAACTAAGTAAGAAAGTTCTCTAAACTTATAATATAATCAAAACCCTCCTATGGAGGGTTTTTTTATGCGGTTTAACGATTTTATTTGGGATTTTAAATATTTTATGATTAAATTTAATAAAAATTGTAGCCGTATGATTTCAGAAAAATTAAAAAAAGGACACCTGCTTATTGCCGAGCCTTCTATAATTGGAGATTTATCTTTTAATAGATCGGTAATTTTATTAGCAGACCATAACAAAGAAGGATCAATAGGATTTATCATTAATAAACCACTAAAGTATACTATTAATGATCTAATTCCTGAGATCGAAGCTTCTTTTAAGATATATAATGGAGGCCCTGTTGAGCAGGATAATCTATATTTTATTCACAATATTCCAGAGTTGATCCCGAATAGTGTCGAGATATCTAATGGAATTTATTGGGGAGGTGATTTTGAATCAACCAAAGACTTAATTAACGACGGATCTATTAGCAAAAATAATATTCGTTTTTTCTTAGGATACACAGGTTGGGACGAAAATCAGCTTGAGAATGAAATGCAGGGAAACTCTTGGATCATTGCTGATAATAGTTACAAAAACAAAATTATAGGAAAGTCAACCACTCATTTTTGGAAAGAACAAATTATTGAGCTTGGCGGAGATTATCTTATATGGTCAAATGCACCTGAAAACCCATATCTGAATTAATTTTCAGATATGGATTCATTTAGTTTTTGCAATAATAAATGAGCCAGATTACTGGTAAACTCCTTTTTTCGATATTTGGTTATCGGTTGTATTCCCATGATTACATTTGTTAGAAATAATTCGTCTGCTTTTTGAAGATCAAACGGCGAAATTATTTCTTCATGTACCTCTATACCTTCAACTTTTTTGGCCAATGCTAGAATTTGTTTACGCATTACTCCATTTAAACAACCTTCAGAGATTGGTGGTGTAATTAGTTTTTTACCCACAACCATAAATAAATTGCCTTGTAATCCTTCGACCACATTTTTAGTATCGTTTATCAAAAGACAATTTGCCAAACCATTTTCATGAGCAAAAACACTTCCCGTAACATTAATCATCTTATTAGTCGTTTTAATGGACGATAATAATTGTTTGGTTACATAGAAATCTTTATATAAATCAACTTCATATTCGCCTGATTTTAAAGCATAAACAACATTCTCAAGCGGTGTTGCATGAATTAAATATGAAACTTCATTAGTCTTTGGCAAATATAATCCGCCATCGTTTCTAAAAACAGTAATTCGGGCACGCGCTGATGCTGAAATTCCGTTTTGCTGAACCAGACTTAAAACTTGTTCTTCCAGAAACTCCATCGTAAAATTCATAGGAATTTCCATTCTAACAACACGCATTGAAGCCATCAATCGGAAATAATGATCTTCGAGAAACAAGATTTTATTGTTGACTATTTTTAGTGTTTCAAAAACACCATCTCCATACAAAAAAGCACGATTTTGAGTTAATATATTATCGTTCTGCTCTACTATGTTTCCGTTAAAATTGATCATAAAAAAACCCTGAATTTTGTTCAGGGCAAATATAAGGTATAAAATAGACTTTTACTAAACAGATCCTATAAGATGTTTCAGATCTGAGATCTGATTCTCCCACAATTGTTTAGCCTCGCCTACCTCTTCTTTTTCAGCAAAATCTACAACCATTAATGACACATCTTTAGTCAACTCATCAACTAAGATATGCAATTCAAAAAAGTATTCCGTATCCTTACTGCTTTCGTCAACCCATTTAAATTTTACTTTTTCTCCGGTTTTTTTAGAAGCCAAACGCGCTTTTTCCTGCGAGTCATTCCAAATGAAAGTGAAGAATTCGCCTCTTGAATTTACATTGTCTGCAAACCATTCTGACAAACCTGATGGTGTTGATATATATTGATATAATAATTGCGGCGAAGAATTTATAGGAAACTCGATTTCGTAACGTATTTTTGGATCCATGTGCTACTTTTAATTTTTTTGGAAATATAAGAATATATGTCCAAAAACAATGCATTTTTAAAAATATTTTTTTTTCTTCATTTTATTCTTGCAACCTTTAATATTATTTCTATCTTTGCACCCGCAATGAGGAACACGGTTCACTTGCAATCTTGGCGAGGTAGCTCAGTTGGTTAGAGCGCAGGATTCATAACCCTGAGGTCACGGGTTCAACTCCCGTCCTCGCTACAAAAAACAAAACCCTAATCATCAATTGATTAGGGTTTTTTTATTGAAATTATTTCTTCATTGTATAAAAAAATACAATAAGGAACTTTAAATAATTAAGTTATAACTCTAAATAATTAAATATCTTTAATACTTTTTAGAGACATGTTATAATTTTCATGTTGGAAAAAATCAAAAAGTTAACACGTTATAAATATGGACATAGTTAAATTTAAAATCACATCAAAAACGATAAAAGTAGAAGTACGCAATTCGAATAATTATGTTTTTAATTTTAATAATGCTTTAGATATTAAAAAAGAAGACAAAGATGTTTTATTAAGACTCTACAACGCATTAGAACTTCTTTTTAAGAAAGAAAACAATGCTGAAGTAAAAAACTATATTTCTCCCAACCAAACCAACATACTGGATCAGATTTCTGCCGCTGATAATAATAATAATTTAGAGCAGGAAGAATAAACAAACTATGTTTAGAAGAAAGAATATCTGTTTTCTCTTTATTAAAAGTCCAGAGATAATTTGTTATTAGCTTGTAATCAAAAAAGATTGGATTCTAATTTTCAAAAAGCCGGGCTTTTTATAATAACGTTTTGTTTTAGAAATACTAGCAATACTAAAACCACAAGATCAAATCGTGTCTACTATATAAAAACAAGTCCTTAATCATCGACTGATTAAGGACTTGTTTTTATTTATATTTAGAAAATATTCTCAAATCACTTCATTGCAAATACAGTAACATCTGCTTTACCATTTAGGAAACCTTGGGTATCGTACCAAAACTCAATTGATTTTAATTTTCGTTTTCCTCCTTTCAAATCAATTACTCTGCTTTCGCCACCTTTTGGTATATTGAATCTTGTATTAATATTTTCAGGCGCTCCGTCATCATAACAAACTACTATTCTTTGCATATTTAGAGGAGAATCTGTCACTTTAAATTTTATCCTTCTATAATAATCATGTGGCCCCGGTACATTTAGTGCATCATGATCTGCGGTGTGTTTAGCATGAACTGTTCCCAGAACTCTCCAACTTCCTGCATTTACTGCATTACTCCCAACACGATTTATTTTTTGTGCCTGACTAGTAAAACTAATTGCTGTAATACAAATTACTGTCAAAATAAAACCAAGATTCCTTTTTATTGCTCTCATAAGGTTCTTTATTTTTAAGATTATTATACTTTATAATGCCTTTCTATTTCTAGCCTTTCCTTATTAAATAAATTAAAATTTCATCTTCTAATTCCTTAGATAAATTTTCGACTTCTAATTTATGTTGAAAGTATTTTTCGAATTTTTTCTTATACTTTTCTGTTTTCAATTTACTTCTGCAATAATCATCGCAAATCGCTTTGAATTTGTCATCTACTAAATACAAAATCTTTAGAGATTCTATATAGTCCAGGAATTTTGCATTATATAACTCTTTTGGAACTGCCATAATATATATTTTTTTTATAAAATAAATTGAGTTCAAAAAACCACCAAATCGTAAAATGAAAAATAATAAACCGACTAATTAAAACTTTATTTATTGAAATCAAATCGCACTTTATTTCTTTAGACTTTGATCAAAAAAATAAAAATGTATCAAAGAGAAATCCTTTATAAAATTAAGTCATATTAAAATCTAAAAAAGCTATTTACAATTTAACTCTGTTTCATATTATAAAATGAAACCTGAAATTTGTTTAATTATACAAATGCAACATCAAAATTTATATAAAAACTCAACAATCACTAAAATTATATCAAATCAGCAAAAACAAAAGAATAGTCTTACTTAATTTTATACCCGTAAGAATATTGAGCGTTTTTTTATCCTTTAATTCCAAAAAATAACTGATTCGATCCTATTCTAAAAACTAAACTCCGTAAAAATGGAATCTCCGTTTTTTAAACTAATGTCAAAAATGAGTTAAAGTATTCTTCTGATTACAGTTTTTAAGTAATAAAAAATACTTTTGTTATACAAAAAAATCTTACATCACATATACCTAACCCCAATGTTTGCTGATATGGATAATGAAAAGTTTATTTTCTGTTTGGAAGGTGTTCCGGACATAGATACTCATGTCCCAACTCAAGTAGTAAAAAATCTGGAAGAAATCGCAATTCATCAAGGTATTACCAGCATTTATAAAACCTGCGACACAATTGAAGGTTTAGAAGAAAGTTTGAATGTATTACTTTATGAAGATCATAATTTTAAGGATTACGAAATCATTTATTTAGTAATGCCGGGTGAACCCAACAATATCTGTCTTCACGATTATTATTACAGTCTTGAAGAAATCGCAGAGTTGTTTGAAGGTAAGATGAAAGGTAAAATTATACATTTTGCCAATTTAAAAGTTTTGGACTTGAATGATGATGAAGCTCAATATTTTCTGGACATTACGGGAGCCAGAGCAGTTTCTGGCTATGGATCATCTTATAACAAAATAGCAAGTTGCAGTACTATAGACAAAGCTTTTTTTAGCCTATATCAGGAAAATGATGACATTATTGAGGTTGTCGAAGAGTTATACCAAAAGCATTATGCATTGTGCAAATTATTAGATTTTAGATTGTATTATTAGAATATGGAAACAAGTGAAAAAATAAAAACGTATGGAGCAAAGGGATTTCGCGAAAAATTTCTTGGTTTAGAGAATCCCATTCATAAACTTTTCAAAACAAATTCAGATTATTTTTTTTGTTTGAAAATAGAAGAAATAATGCAGCTTCAATATCCTGTTCCTCCTTCGAAACACGATTGTCATACCTTAATTTTTATTACTTCGGGGACGCATATTCTAAAGTTGGGTTTTGAAGAATGTCTGACCAATAAAAATGAAATCATTGTCGTTCCTGCAGGTCAGATTTTTTCAATCGAACATATTAATAGTAAGCATAGCGGTTTTATTTGTCAATTTAATCCAGATATTCTAATTGGAAAATATGGAAATATTGACATTATAAATGATTTTGACTTTCTAAAAATATCAGGGAATCCTAAAATTATTGTTTCAGAAAAAGATGCCGCTTTTATTACCAATATACTTAGCCGTCTTGAGGTTGAATATCTTGAAGCTGAAAAAATAAATTTAGATCTGATCCAGACTTATTTAATGACTTTGTTTTGTGAAATGAACCGAAACACAGTCAAAATTCCAAAGGGCGGAACTGCCGCTGAGGTTCTTACTGCCAGATTCAGAGAACTTATTTATCCGAATATCAAAACAAATCATCAGGTAAATCATTATGCTTCATTGCTTAATGTAACACCTAATCATTTGAATAAATCAGTTAAAGCCATAACAGGCAAATCTGCAACTTCTTGGATTGATGAGACCATATTGCTAGAAGCTAAGTATTTGTTGTATCAAACTACGCTTTCGGTAAGCGAAATAGCAATGCAGGTGGGACATGAGGATCAATCTTACTTTAGTCGTTTCTTTAAAAAACACGAAGCAATGAGCCCTGTTCAATACCGAAAAATGATTGATAAATCCTAATTATTGATTACAGAATCCTATTAACTGAAAAAGCATTTGTTGAAATTTGCCCTGTAAAAAAATGAGCAAATTATGATTTATGTTTTTAAAACTTCCATTGATACAAAATTGAAATTGGAGTTCGCGAATGCACTACTTTATGAATTACTGCCAAATTCCTTATGGAATTTTGACCTTGAAGATTGTGATAATATTTTGAGAATTGAAACTGAAGATGAAATAAGCGAAATGATGTTAAGAAATGAAATTTTTGATTGTGTCGAATTAGAATAATCCTTTTTACATCCAAAACCTCTTTTCAACCTCAACCTAGTATTATGGAAACTGTATTACATCAAAACAAGACTTTTGACACTATTGATTATTCTGATCAAAAACTATCAGATAATGAATTTGTAAATTGTGAGTTCATCAATTGCAATTTTTCTAAAAGTGATTTTAGTTACATTGATTTTTTAGATTGTACGTTTAAGAACTGTAATCTTTCGTTAGCAAGTCTAAAAAGTACCGGATTAAAGAATATTAAATTTATTGGCTGTAAGTTAATGGGGCTTGATTTTAGTGCCAGTAATAGCTTTTTATTTTCGATGAATTTTCAGGATTGTCTTCTTGATTATTCGACTTTCATTTACAAAAAATTAAAGAAGACCAACTTTATTGATTGTTCTTTAAAAGATGTAGATTTCTCTAATACTGATTTGTCTCTAGCAATTTTTAAAAACTGCGACCTCTCTAATGCCACTTTCGTGAATGTGAATTTAGAGAAAACTGATTTTAGGTCTTCCAGAAATTACGCTTTTGATCCTTCTGAAAATAAAATCAAAAGAACCCGAGTGTCTCATACTTCACTTGCAGGTTTACTTGAAAAATTTGATTTGGATATTGAGTAATAGTTTGTGTGTTTATGGCACACGGATTTTGCGGATTAAACGGGTTTTATTTTTGATTTTTTGTCATTTCGACGGAGGAGAAATCACATCTAATAATTCGACAAAGATTGGCGTTTTTCTTTGCGGAGTTTCTAGTGTGATTTCTCCTCCGTCGAAATGACAAACTAGACACGCAAGGATATTTCAAAGAAATTAAAAATCCGTTTAATCCGCAAAATCCGCGTGCCATTTACGCAAGCAATTATTACAAAAACCAAAAGAGGGATACAAAAACTGTATCCCTCTCTTTCTATAAAAACCAACCGTAGAAAAATGCTATTTTATCCAACGTGGATCTCCCACTATATTATCTTTTAATGTTTGATTTCCAATTGTAAAATTGCCATTTGCAGGATCTGCAAATTGAGGATTTAACGCAGTTCCTGATGCATCCGATTTTAATGGTGCGGTTGGACTGGCCAAATTAAGTGTTGGTGCATTAAAATAATTATTATTAGAAAATACTGGTGCTATAGTTGCTGCCTGATTAGCATATCTTGCAATTGTTTCGGCAAATAATGAATTACGAACAATTGTTGAGTTGGTCACAAAACGAATATAAAACATTTGATAACCACCTTGCGCGGTCGTATTTGTTACTTTATAAAAAGTACAGTTTTCTATTAATGTATTTGTTACTAAACCTGTACCAAATGCTGTGGTAGCATCTTCTCTTATAAAACCTCTGCCTGAAGCACAATTATTAAATGTACTTTTTGTTAAAACAATATTTGCTACGTAACTGGCTCTGAAATCTATACATTCTCCCGTTGACCCTGTATCTATATTTGTACAAATAGAATTTTCTACCGTTACAGATTCAATTTTGGCAACAGAACTACTTGGAGCATAAACCAAAGAACCTAGATAATCATGAATTACACAACCACTTATTAAAAGTTTACCATAAGTACCCGTTTGATTGTATTTTACGACTTCTGATAAAGCGGCATCTCCATTTAAATCTAAATCAATTAAACTTAAAGAACTAGCTGCGGCATTTAGGGTAAATTTTACATGCAATTTTGGTTTATCACCAACACGTAACCCTCTTATTGTAATAGGTTTATCTAAGATGATTTCGCCTTTGTAAACTTGATAATCATTAGGCATCAATACTAAGGTTGCACCTGAAGGAGCTGCAGCAATCATAGCATTTAAATCATCTGTAGGTTTTACCAAAATACCTGTTCCTATATCAATTCCGGTTTTAAACGTTCTAATTCCTCTTGTTTTAGTTCCGTTAAGCAAAGTAGCTGTATAATCTGTTTCACCTGTTAATCCGGTTACAACTGCAACTCCAGCTATTTTTTCTGCCGGTGTTATCGTATGGGTAATTCCGCCTGGAGCTAGTGTGATTTGTGTCAAAGTACTATTTGGAGTCCATCTTAATGTAACTTGTTTAGCCTCAATATCAGCATCATCAACAGGAAATAATATTTGCTCACTTAATGTTTTTGCTGTAGTGACAGACCATTTAGAATCTGCTAATCCTATTGCACTTACTCCTTTTACTCTTATTGAATAAACTGTTTCTCCTTCTAACGCAATTGTTACCGGAAGTTCTGTAGGCTCAACCTTAACCGTTTTGTAAATGGTTTTAAACTCAGCGTCATCTGCACTAAATTCTACTGTGTAGTAATCCACATCATCTTTTACTGTCCAATTTAATTCTACCGAAGTCTGATTTCTAACGATGGCTTTAAGTTCTAATGGAGAAAATATTCTATTTGCTCCTATATCTTCTAATACTGCTTCATTGTAGCTTTCGCAACCGGCAACTATCAATAAAAACATAGCCAGCAATCCTTTCAATATATATTTTGCTTTCATAATTATAAAACTATAATTTGTTTGTTAATTGTTATTAGTTACCCAAAACCCAGTCGTTCACCAATTGACCATTACTATTGTCAATAAACGTTTGCCAAATTGGCCAAAACTGTCTTTTATCAGGATTAACCCCGGCTTTGTATAATGTTGTTATTTTATTGTCTTCTAATTTATCCCAAGCTTTAGAAGTATAACCTACCGGAGCCTGATTTTCACCTCGGTTTAACCCATAAATATCTAATGTAATTCCGTCGTCTTTGTATTTGTAATACAATATCAAAGGCACTTCTTGATATTTACCGGTGCGAGTTTTCAAATCGGTCATTTTAACCTTAGCTTCGTCTAATTTTGTTTTTAACAAATTCCAACGTATAAGAGAAAATTTACGTTCCATTTCTCCTGTAAATTCATATTTATTCTCCTCAACAATAGCATCCATCATTGCTGCTTTACTTGTCAATGCATCTACGTAAGCATCTACTTTTACAGCCTGATTTCCTGAAGCAAAAGCTCTACGACGAATTTCTTTTAAATAAACCGCAGCAGATCCGGGACCTTCTAATTCATTCGCAACTTCGGCAGCAATTAAGAGCACTTCTGCATAACGCATATAAATTTTATTTACACCATCATCATTTGGCGCACTAACGATACGATTCATCCATTCAAAACGATATTTACCAAAATACCATGTCTGTAAATCTGTAAGTTCCTGTTTTGCTTTACCATTTGTGGCAGCGCCCCATTTATAAGGAACACAAGTAACATCTCTACGGGTATCAGCTTGGTCATAGTCATAAAAAACAAATGGCAATGGTCCGTTTACTCCGCCTTTATTAGCTCCCATTTGCTGAAACTGATCTACAGCATCGTGTCTTACAGCATAAGTAAACAACATTCTTCCTCGTGTAGGTGCAAAAGGAATTTCCCAAAGAGATTCTCCTCCGGCTGCTAAATTTTCCTGATTATATTTTTTCCATAAACCTTGAAAAGTTGGTTCTAAATGTGCAGAACCACTAGCAATAACTGAACGACATTCGTCTAATGCCAACTTATACATAGTTGCCATTGAAAGTTCAGGATCTGTACTTCTATGAACTCCGTCAGAATATTGCTGATATCCGCTTGCCATCATAGCCAAGCGAGCTCTCAAACTTTTTACAAAAGCCTTATTTACACGTTCTGTACTAGTTGTTACCGATGTTTCATTAGGCCATGCTACTAAAGTTGAAGCTTCGCCCAAATCAGCAATTAATTGCTTGTAAATTACATCACGGCTTGTTTTTGGGATATAAATAGTTGCTGTAGCAACTGGTTCAAAACGTGCAGGAACATCTCCCCAGTTTCTTACCAAATCAGCATAATAAATAGCACGTAATGTCAATGCTTCTCCCAGCAATTGCCCTAACTGTGTATTTGGTGCCGGATTACCATATAGACGCAAACCTCTGATACATAAATTAGCACGTTCAATTCCTTCATACATCATTGCCCAGGCATTTTTTGGCGAGTTCATTTCTGTATTATCAGCTTTAGGATCATACACCACCAGATCTGATTTAGCACCTTCACTAGAAGATGTCAGAAGCCACTCGCTATCTGTATTCAATCCCTGATAGGCTAAAAGTCTTCCTCTGTAGGACTGCTCTTCTCCAAATGAGACTTTTATTCCGTCAACAGCTCCTTGTGCAAGTTCAACATTAGAAAAGATCAATTCGTCACCTAATGTTGATTGTGCAGGAGTATCAAAAAATTCATCACCAAGATCCTGACAGGAAGTCAATAAACCTGAGATAATCAATCCTGCTATTATTATTTTATATTTCATTTTGATAAATTTTAAATTAGAAATTAAGGTTTAAACCGAAAACCAATTGTCTGCTTCGTGGATATGCTGAATAATCAACTCCTGGCGTTAGCGGTGTTTTTCTTTTTGTTGACACCTCAGGATCTGGACCAGAATAATTTGTAATTATAAAAACATTAGTTGCTGTAAAATAGAATCTTAACTTATTCACTCCCAATTTAGAGGTAAACGATTCAGGTGTAGTATATCCTAAAGTCAAAGTATTTAATCTAAAGAATGAACCATCCTCTACTGCCCAGTCTGTAAACATAAATTTTTGCATATATGGAGACCACATTGTTGTGTTAGCATTTAAAGCCGCTAACTCTGTAGGATCTGTCACTAATTGTCCTGAATCAGGATTTAAGTTTGTCCATCTTTTACCATCGGCCATTTCAGAGCTTAAATTCTTGTATTGTCCGTTTCGGTTTGCTGTAGAAAATTCCGCTTTATTGGCATTATATATATCATTCCCGATAGTCCAGTTGAAAGCAGCAGAAAGATCAAAACCATAAGCATTCGCATTAATGATTAAACCTCCTGTACTTTTAGGATTAGCATTCCCAATAATTGTTTGATCTGATGCCGTAACTTTATTATCTGCAGAACCATCAGTATTTTTCAACTTCATCATACCCGGTTGTACAGCACTGCCAATAACGCTTGTTGCATCAACAACACCTGCTTTTAAAGTATACTTTCCGCCTACGTAATCAAAATCAGAAACTTCATATCGTCCATCACTTTTAAAACCATACATTAATCCCATTGGAGAACCGGCATTAACGGCATAATCATTACCAATATCAGTCGATGCCCAATTCGTATTTACTCCAAAGTTGTCCATTACTCCAAGAGAATTGATTTTGTTTTTGTTAATACCAACATTCACAGAAAAGTTTAAACCAAAATTCTTCTTTTCGATTGCTATGAAATTTACAGTAGCTTCAAAACCGGTGTTTTGTGTTTCACCCATATTTCGGTACTGCGTTTTATATCCTGTTCCTCCTACCGGAAATTCTATTAACAAATCGCTTGTTACGTTTTTATAGGCATCAAAAGTTCCGTTTAAACGGTTTTTGAAAAATCCAAAATCAAGACCAATATTTTGCGTAACTGTTGTTTCCCATTTTAAATTTGGATTTGCCAAAACACTCGATGGAGCCCAGTAACTATCAAAACCATTTATATAAGCATTAGTAACAGACTGATAACTCTGCACTGTTTGTCCTACAGGAATATTATTATTTCCGGCTTCACCATAACTCAGTCTTAATTTAAGAAGACTTAACCATGAAGTATTTTTCAGGAAACTTTCTTCAGAAATCTTCCATGCCGCTGCCGCCGCAGGAAAATATCCCCAGCGATTATCGGCTAAAAATCGGCTTGATCCATCGGCACGAAAAGAAGCAGTCAATAAATAACGATCTTTATAATCATAATTCAAACGGCCGAAAAAAGACAATAATTTATCGTCAGGACTATAAAAATTATCCACTGAAAATGGTGTTCCCTGAGTGGTTAATTTCTTTGCTTCATCAAGATCAAAGAATTTCGGATAATTTAACATTGTCGTTGTTTCTACATTTGAAGTAGTCGTGATCATTTCTTCCCCAAAAAGCGCTGTCAAATGGTGGTTTTGTCCTAAGATATTTTTAAAATCGTAATTTAAAGTATTAGCATTTCTAAAACGTACATCTTTACGATCACTCATTACCATACCAGGTTTTCCTGCTCCTATTTTGGCAGTGCTTGAAAAATAAGTAGAAGATCCATAAAAACGATAATCAGAATAATTATAATTATCCAATCCTAAGTCACTTTGAAATTTCAAATTATCAATAAGCTTCCATCCAAAGCCTCCCAACAAATTGTAGTTTTTTCTGGATTGGTCACGGTCATTATCTGATATTGCCAAAAATGGATTTACTAAATAGCTATTTACACTTTGATCATCATTATCAGTCGTTAAACCTGGCATTGGAACCGGAGAATAACCAACACTATGGCGCAAACGGCTATCAAGCGATGAAACTTCATTTTGCTCATTTGCTCCTCCTCCATTTATTTCTGTATCAGAATAACGTACTGTAAAAGCAAGATCAATTTTATCACTTGCTTTGTTTTTTAATGCCAAAGACAAGTTGTTTCTTTTATAATCAGAACCAACCATAATTGCTTTCTCATCATAATAAGCATAATTAAAATTATAACTAAGCTTTTCATTACCTCCGCGAATTCCTAAATCACGGCTATTTACTTCGCCGCGACGGCCATAAATTTGCTTTTGCCAATTTGTACCTTTTACCCCATTATATAAATCACGATCCTGCCAGTTGCCAAAATACTTCGTATAAGAATTTGGATTACTCAAAATAGTTTTATCAGTCTGAGCAAGCAGAGCATATTCATATTGCCACTTTACAAAATCGTCAGCAGGAAGAACATCAATATCTTTAGCCAGGTTTTTCATTCCATAAAACATATTAAAACTAACAGCCATTTTTCCATCTTTACCCGTTTTAGTAGTTATGATAATAACCCCATTTGCACCTCTTGATCCATATATTGCAGTCGAAGAAGCATCTTTTAATACGGTCACCGATTCGATATTAGAAGCTGCAATATCACTCATACTGTTTACAGGGAAACCGTCAACAATAATCAAAGGCGAGGCATCTTGTGTCAATGATCCGCCACCACGGACTCTAATTTTAATATCTGCATCTGGAGAACCTTCGGTTGAAGTAACCTGAACTCCCGCTATTCTTCCTGTTAAAGCCTCTGCAACATTAGAAACAGGCACTTTCTTTAAATCATTTCCTGAAATTGAAGCAACAGCTCCTGTTAAATCTGATTTTTTTACGGTTCCATATCCAACAACAACCACTTCATTTAATGCATTTGAATCTTCAGTTAGACTCACATCTAATTTAGTTTTACCTGCAACAGCTATTTCTTTAGTTTTAAAACCTATAAACGAAAAAGCCAATACCGCCTTAGGATTCGTAAGCTTTATTTTATAATGCCCATCAAAATCAGTAGAAGCGCTATTTTTTGTTCCTTTCTCAATTATATTAACACCAGGCAAAGTCAATCCTCCACCATCCTTCACAGTACCTTCGAGTGTTAAATTTTGTGCACTCATACGATTGCTCATCAGCAAGCACAATAAGAAAACAACTGCAAAAGAACAATTTGCTCCTTTATTAAATAAATCTTTAAAATTCATGGTTAATTGTTTAAATTATTAATTGGTTTTATGGTTGTTCGTTTATTTTTATTCTTTTTTGTAACCTCTTATTTTCAATTCAAAGTTTCATTTTATCAGCAATAATACGCTTCTTTCGTTCATTAAATATCATTCTGGGACTTCATCAATTTATACAAATGCAATATTGTAATCGATTACACAAACATAGATATTTTTTTTATATAAAAAATTAATTTTCCCAAAAATTTCATAAATAAAATTATATATCAAAAATAAAAGTGGTTTTTTCTATGACATGTGTAATTTATATTACCAATAAATATTAAATATATTATTGTATAATATACATTTGTTTTGGTATTTCAGAAAAAAAACAATCGATTACATAATTGAATAATGCAAAATTATTAGTCAAGAAAAATATTACACACAAATCAATGCAGGAGAATTATTTTTTTGCGAAGAAATAAAAAAGACCACCAACAATTAAATTTTTAAGATGATAAGACTTAAACATTAGTTTAGTATTTACTAAACAAAAAAAGCCCTCAAACTAAAATTAGCTTAAGGGCTTTTACATATTTAAACAGCATTTTGTTCCATCGTAACATCTCATTGGTAACCTCAACAATCATGCGCTTTTTTTACGTTCCATAGGAACGTTTGTTTCGTGTCCAATACAATGCATACAATTTACCAAACATCCCTACAGGATGATATCGAATCGTGAACATTTTTTTTCTACCGATGAAATGTTCCGATGGAACAAAAAATGTTGTTTACGATATTTTTTATCAGATTGTTGTTGTTTTTTATATTCTGAATATTGGAAAACCGCTATTCATACTTATTTTTTAGGCATTCTGTAATTGCAAATTGCTTTTGTGTTTCTGCATTAAAGCAACAGTAATAATCATACCGGTAATCGCCATTCCAACACCTATAAGATTTGGAGAAGCATAACTGTAACCAGCTGCCAAAGGCAATCCGCCTAAAAAGGCTCCTAGAGCATTCCCAATATTAAAACTTCCCTGAAGCGCTGCAGAAGCAATCATCTCAGCACCTTTTGCTGTTTTAATCATTAACATTTGAATAGGCGCAATTACTGAAAAAGAAATAGCTCCCGTTAAAAAAGTCAGGAATAAAGAAATGTATTGATTATAAGAGAATAAGTAAACCAAGATTAAATCAATCGACATTACAAATAATAAAGCCAATACGGTTGGTGCCGGAGAAAATTTATCAGCAAGTTTACCGCCTGCAAAATTTCCAACAACCATTCCGAGTCCCGCCAAAATTAAAATGTATGAAACGTCTTCGGCAGCAAACTTAGAAACATTGATTAACAAAGGAGCGATATAACTAATCCAGGCAAACAGTCCTGCAAACCCAATCGCAGTAATTCCGATAATCAGCCAGGCTTCTGTTTTCTTAAAAAACAGTAATTGCGTTTTCATATTTACATTTCCGCTTTTCTCCAGATTTGGCATCCATAAAGAAATAAACAAAAACGTAAGCAAACCAACAACGGCAATTAATATAAAAGTATAACGCCAAACAAAATTGTGTCCTATATAAGTACCAATTGGAACACCAATTAAATTAGCCAGCGTTAAACCCGAAAACATAATCGCAATTGCCTGAGCTTCTTTGCCTTTGTCTGCCAAACGGCTTGCAACTACAGCTCCAACCCCAAAGAAGGCGCCGTGTGGTAATCCTGAAAGGAATCTCGATGCGAATAAAAAATTATACGTTGGTGCAATAATAGAAAGCGCATTAAAAACAGTTAACATCAAAGCTAATATTAAAAGCATTTTCTTTGGAGCTAAATTTCTTCCTAAGATTACTAATAAAGGAGCTCCTATAACAACGCCAAGAGCGTAAGCCGAAATTAAATATCCGGCAACTGGAATCGAAACTTTCATATCTGAGGCAATATCTGGCAACAAACCCATCATAACAAATTCGGTAATTCCGATAGTTAATCCTCCTAATGAGAGTGCAATAAGACTTTTTTTCATTTTGTTTTTACAAGAAAGGAATAGAATTTCTATGACGCAAAGTTAACGCTGTTAAACGCGAAAAAAGTTGTACATTTGCGATATAAACTTGTAAATTTATGCTATGCCGATCTTAAATCAATTCAAGACTTTAGTTATTGATGAGTTTGAAGATGAAAAATTTCACCTTCCGCCACACACGCATACTTATTATGAAATTATTTACATCAAAAAAGGAAGCGGAGTTCATCATCTCAATAACAATCTATTACCTTATAAATCGGGAGATCTGTTTGTGATTTCTCCGGAAGACGAACATTATTTTGATATTAAAAAAAGTACACGTTTCTTTTATATAAAGTTTACCGACAACTATTTTAATTCAAAACAGAATCTTACCTGTGATGAATTTTTAATTCATACTCCGGAAAGTTTCATGCGTGATAAAACACTCAAAGAAACGGTTCTTAAATTAGACGATCCCTGCAAAACCATATTAAAAAATACGATCGAAAACATTGCTGCTTATAATTGCAAAACAGATGTTTCTACCTCACCAATTGTATTTTATCAGATTCTTTCAATTTTTGGATTAATCAAAGAAACCATGCGCGGCCAGAATCTTGTTGTTAAAGGAAATTCTATTGATAACGAGCAAATCACATCTTATATCCATCAGAATATATACAATCCTAAATTAGTTCAAATTAAAGTGATTGCAAGTCATTTTAATATTGCCGAAACTTATTTTAGCGCTTACTTCAAAAGGACATTCACTATTAGTTATCGCGATTATATACATAATTTAAGAACGACTTTAATCGAAAAACGAATTCACAACAACCAATTACCAATTAAGCAAATTGCTTATGAATTTGGTTTTACCGATGAAAGCCATTTGTCAAACTATTTTAAAAAACGAAAAAACATGAAGCCTACAGATTTTAAGAAAACTTAAAATTGGAAATCTTAAATATGTAGCAGCTCTAAAAAAAAATATCTAAATTTGTATTTCTAAAACATTTTCATTGAGAAAAAAGTTCCGCATATTATTTCTTTTTTTAACTCTTGGCTTCTTCCTGATGTCCAATAGGGGTTATGCTTGCGGAAAAACTTCTGAAAAAACTTCTTGTGAAACGAAAACAGCTTCTAAAAAAGAAACTGCTGATTCTTGTCAAAAAGAGTGTTGCAAAGACAATCATAATTCGAAAAAAGACCAACATGGCTGTAACGGAAAATGCGATCATTCAGGTTGCACACCTTCAGGCTTAGTCTTTAGTTTGATTGCGACAAATGAATTTGAATTCGACAATAACCTATTCAATTTCTCTACTGAGAAAACTTCTTTACACCATAAAACCGCTAGTATTTCTGACGGTTTTACTTCTATTTGGTTACCGCCTAAAATAAAATAATTGTATTTCTGATAGCCATAATTGGGTTTTGTTTAACCGCAAAGTTCGCGGAGATTTACGCTAAACTCGCAAAGAAAAATTAAAATTATTTAACTTAGAGAAGAATTTACATTCTCTCTTAAAATCACATAAAATGAAAAAATCAATAGCAACTATAATCGCAATAATCGCATTAGTATTTAATGCAAATAGTATTCAGGCAACTTCAATCAAAATAGAAACAACTACAATTGAAGAAGCAGATTCAAATCAGTTACAAGCTGTTTATGATGCTTACTTTACTGTAAAAGATGCCTTAATTAAAAGTGATGCCAAATTAACTTCGGCGAAAGCCCAGGATTTACTGACTGCAATTACTGCGGTAAAAATGGATAAACTAAAAAGCAACGAACATACTGCATGGATGAAAGTCGTTAAAAAAATAACTGCTGATGCCAAAAGTATTTCTGCAACAACAGATCTTAAGAAGCAACGTGAGACTTTCAAATCACTTTCAAAAAATACTTACGATCTAATTAAAGTTTCTAAATCTACTGAGGTTGTTTACAAACAATATTGTCCAATGGCAGATGCTGATTGGTTAAGCAAAGAAAAAGCAGTTAAGAATCCTTATTATGGTTCTTCGATGCTAACTTGTGGAAATGTGGTAGAAACCATCAAATAAATATGACACTCTACATCAAAAACATGGTGTGTGGTCGCTGTAAAATGGTTGTGAAGTCTGAGTTTGAAAAACTCGGACTTCATACTATTTCTGTTGAATTAGGCGAAGTCGAACTGCAAGATCCAATTACCGAAAGCCAAAAAGAAGTTTTACTTAAAAATCTGCAAGCCTTAGGTTTTGACTTTATTGATGATAAAAAAAGTAAAACCATCGAGAAAATAAAAAATCTGATCGTCGATTTAGTTCATCACAGAAACAACGATCTTAAAGTCAACTTATCCGATTATTTAGTCGAAAATCTCAATCAGGATTACAGTACACTAAGCAATCTATTCTCGGAAGTTGAAAACACTACTATCGAAAAATATTTTATCAGTCAGAAAATAGAAAAAGTAAAAGAGTTATTAATCTACAATGAACTTTCGCTAAGCGAAATTGCCGATATTCTAAATTACAGTAATGTAGCACATTTGAGCAATCAGTTTAAGAAAATCACCGGCTTTACTCCTACTTACTTTAAACAACTGAAGGATAAAAAACGCATTCAGATTGAGAATTTGTAAAAAAGTTAATTTCTCGCAAAGCCGCAAAAGCGCAAAGTTTATTATTTAATGCCACAGATTAAAAGGATTTAAAAAATCTGCTTAAATCTGCAGAATCTGCGTGAAACAAAAAACTTTGCGCTTTTGTGGCTTTGCGAGATTATTACAAAACTTTGTAAAAACCGTTGCGCCCTTTGCGGTTAAATAATATTACAAATCATTCTCAAAATTATACAAACCGTTGTAAACCTTACTTCGGAAATTTGCATTGTAATACTTTAAATAATAGAAACAATGACTCATCAATATGTAATTTCAGGAATGTCGTGCGATGGCTGCCGTAAAAAAGTAGAGAAAACTTTAAACTCTGTAGAAGGAATTCAGGCCGAAGTAACTTTAAATCCTCCATTGGCAACTATAACAATGGAAAAACATGTCCCGACTGAAAAATTTCAAGAAGTCTTAACCGAAGCCGGAAAGTATACTATTGAGATGACTTCTTCTAAACCATCTTCAGAACCAGCGGTCAAATCTTGTTGTTCAAGTCATACTAAAGACAGTCATGCTGGTCATGAACATAAAAAAGAAACTACTGTAAAACATCAGCACAACCATAATCATAGCCACAATCATCATAATGCAACCGGAGTTTATTATTGTCCAATGCATTGCGAAGGTGATAAAACTTATGACAAACCCGGAGATTGTCCGGTTTGCGGAATGGATTTAGTTCCTCAAGTTGCCATTGGAACACAATTTACTTGCCCAATGCATCCGGAAATCGTTTCAAACGAACCTGGCGATTGTCCAATTTGCGGAATGGATTTGGTGCCAATGCAGGCTTCTGAAAACGAAGAAAACAAAACATACACTGACTTACTAAAGAAAATGAAGATTGCGATTTTGTTCACACTTCCAATCTTTATTATTTCAATGTCAGAAATGATTCCGGATAATCCTCTTTATAAAATAATGTCTATAGAAAACTGGAATTGGGTTCAATTCTTATTTTCAATTCCCGTATTATTTTATGCAGGCTGGATGTTTTTTGTTCGCGCCTATAAATCGATTATCACTTGGAATCTCAATATGTTTACCCTTATCGGGATTGGAACTGGTGTTGCCTTTTTATTCAGTATTGCCGGAATGTTTTTTCCTGATGTTTTTCCATCTGAATTTAAATCGCATCACGGAACCATTCATCTTTATTTTGAAGCCGCAACGGTTATTATAACTTTAGTTTTATTAGGACAACTATTAGAAGCCAGAGCACACGGGCAAACAAACGGAGCTATAAAAGAATTGTTGAAATTGGCTCCAACCGAAGCAACTTTGGTAGAAAACGGAAATGACAAAGTAATTTCGATTCATAATATTAAAAAAGGAGATTTATTACGTGTAAAACCTGGAGAAAAAATTCCGGTTGACGGAAAAATTACCACAGGAGAAAGCAGCATCGATGAAGCGATGATTACCGGAGAACCAATTCCGGTGGATAAAAAAGTGGGCGATATCGTAATTGCAGGAACTATAAACGGAACCAAATCTTTTGTGATGATTGCCGAAAAAGTAGGATCTGAAACCTTGCTTTCTCAAATTATACAAATGGTAAATGATGCGAGCCGTTCAAGAGCTCCAATCCAGAAATTGGCAGATCGTGTGGCAAAATATTTTGTTCCAACAGTTGTCGCTATTTCAATATTAACCTTTATTTTATGGGCAAAATTTGGTCCTGAACCAGCTTACATTTACGGATTAATCAATGCGATTGCGGTTTTAATTATCGCTTGTCCTTGTGCTTTAGGATTAGCAACTCCAATGTCGGTGATGGTTGGTGTCGGTAAAGGAGCGCAAGCGGGAATCCTGATAAAAAATGCCGAAGCACTCGAAAACATGAACAAAATCGATGTTTTAATCACAGACAAAACCGGAACAATTACAGAAGGAAAACCATCTGTCGAAAAAATCTACGCAGTTAATAATAATGAAGATCTTTTACTTCAAAATATCGCATCGCTAAATCAACACAGCGAACATCCTTTAGCGCAAGCCGTAGTCAATTTTGCCAAAGCTAAAAATCAAACTATACTTGACGTTCCTGACTTTGAAGCCGTTGCCGGAAAAGGAGTTATAGGAACTGTAAATAATTCAAAAGTAGCTTTAGGAAACAAAAAACTAATGCTTCAGGTTGGTGCTTCAATTTCTGAAGATATTGAAAATAAAATTATTGCCGAGCAAAATCTGGGTAAAACAGTTTCTTATATCGCCGTTGATAAAGTTGTTTTAGGCTATGTAACGATTACAGATGCTATCAAAGCAAGCAGTGCAAAAGCCATAAAAGATTTAATTGATCAGGGCGTTGAGGTCATTATGATGACGGGAGACAATGGTAATACTGCAAAAGCAGTTGCCGATCATTTACATCTAAGTTCGTTTAAAGCAGATTGTTTGCCTGAAGACAAACTGAAAGAAATTAAACGTTTGCAAGCCGAAGGTAAAATTGTAGCGATGGCAGGTGACGGAATCAATGATGCTCCGGCTTTAGCGCAAGCGAATATCGGGATCGCAATGGGAACCGGAACTGATGTTGCCATCGAAAGTGCCAAAATTACCCTTGTAAAAGGAGACTTAAACGGAATTGTAAAAGTGAAAAAACTAAGCCATTCTGTAATGAAAAACATCAAACAGAATCTGTTTTTTGCTTTTATCTATAATGTTTTGGGCGTTCCAATTGCAGCTGGAATTTTATATCCAGTATTTGGGATTTTGCTTTCGCCGATGTTAGCAGCTCTTGCCATGAGTTTGAGTTCGGTTTCGGTAATTGTAAACGCTTTAAGATTGCGAAATCTAAACCTTTAAAAAATCAACATGAAACTACATACTATTATACTTGTCTTTTTGATTGCCTTGAGTGCGCAAGCTCAAAAAGTAGTTCGTTACGATTTACATGTTCGGGACACTATTGTGAATTTTTCCGGAAAAGAAAAACGCGCTATCGCAGTCAACGGACAAATTCCGATGCCAACCTTAACTTTTACAGAAGGTGATATTGCAGAAATTTATGTTCATAACGATTTAAAAAACGAAGATACAGCATTGCATTGGCACGGATTATTTCTTCCAAATAAGGAAGATGGAGTTCCGTATTTGACTCAAATGCCTATTAAACCGGGAACAACACATAAATATACTTTCCCCATTATTCAAAACGGAACGTATTGGTATCACAGTCATTCTGGTTTGCAGGAACAAATTGGTTTGTACGGACTTTTCATTATTAATAAGAAGAAAGACGATACTACTTTTAGAAAAGGGATCCATGATTTACCAACTGTTCCTGTCATTTTAAGTGAATGGACAGATTTGAAACCAGAAAATGTTCAGCGAATGCTGCACAACGCCAATGATTGGTTTGCTATAAAAAAAGGAACAACTCAAAGTTATGCCGAAGCAATCAAAAAAGGGCAATTTTCTACAAAAGTCACTAATGAATGGAAACGCATGAATGCCATGGATGTGAGTGATGTTTATTATGAGAAGTTTTTAATTAACGGAAAAAATGAAGATCAGCTTTCGCAATTTAAACCTGGTGATAAAGTCAGATTGCGAATTGCAAACGGTGGTGCTTCCAGTTATTTCTGGCTTACTTATGGCGGTGGAAAAATAACGGTTGTTGCCAGCGACGGAAACGATGTTGAACCTGTAGAAGTCGATCGATTGATTATTGCAGTTTCTGAAACTTATGATGTTGTAGTTACAATTCCTGAAGACAATAAATCCTTTGCTTTTTTGGCTACAGCCGAAGACAGAACCGGATCAGCTTCTTTATTTTTAGGCGGTGGAACTAAACAACCTGTCAAACATCTTCCTAAATTGAAATATTTTGAAGGGATGAAAATGATGAACGACATGATGAAAATGAACGGAGAAATGAACGATATGGGCATGAAAATGTCTTTGAACAAAATGGACATGAATGCCGTAATGTATCCTGAAATTTCCGGAGAAGATGAATCTGCAAAAACCGAAGATCATTCTATGCATAATATGGAAGGCATGAAAATGGAGGAAATGAAAATGTCCAGCGATACAACAGAAACTGCCGAGATTACGACTTTGAATTATGGAATGCTGAAATCTCCAACAAAAACAACGTTACCAAAAGACGCTCCTGTAAAAGAATTACGTTTTGAATTATCAGGAAACATGAACCGTTACGTTTGGAGTCTTGACAATAAAGTAATTTCTGAAACGGATAAAATCTTAATTAAAAAAGGAGAAACTGTTCGGATTACCTTGTATAATGGATCAATGATGCGTCACCCAATGCATTTACACGGACATGATTTCAGAATTTTGAATGAACATGGCAAATATTCTCCATTGAAAAATGTGATCGATATTATGCCAATGGAAACGGATACAATAGAATTTCAGGCTAATGCCGATGGCGACTGGTTTTTTCACTGCCATATTTTATATCATATGATGGCGGGAATGGGACGCATTTTTAGTTATGAAAATTCAGCACCAAATCCGTTGATTCACGATCCAAAAATGGCGTATAAAATGCTAAAAATGGACGATCGAATGTTTCATTTTATGGCTGAGAATGATTTTGCAACAAACGGAAACGATGGCGAAGCAATGTTTAGCAACACGCGCTGGAGCATTGGAACCGAATGGAGATTGGGTTATAACAACGAACACGGTTATGAAACCGAAACCCATATTGGTAGATATATAGGTAAAATGCAATGGTTTATGCCTTTTATTGGTTTTGACTGGCGTTACAGAAGAATGGGAATGGACGAACAGGAACAAAATATGTTTGGACAAAAAAACACGAAAGACAATCGTTCGGTTTTTAGTGCGGGTATGGAATATACTTTGCCAATGCTGATAAAAGCTCAAGTTGAGGTTTATACCGATGGAAATGTGAGAATTCAATTTGAACGAAAAGACATTCCGCTTTCCAGACGTTTACGAATGAACTTAATGTGGAATACGGATAAAGAATATATGGCTGGTTTGAAATATATATCGGGCAGAAACTTCGGGATTACTACTCATTATGATAGTGATATGGGAATTGGTTTTGGGGTAAATCTGAATTATTAATTATTTATATTAGCTCAGAAATAAAATCAATTTTGTCAAAAACAGAAATTCAAATGAGCGAAATTATAGAAAACGGATATTGTTATATTGAATTTCATTTTACAGATGAAAAAAACTTTGAAGATTTAAAACATACATTCGAAATAATAAAAGACACCAAAAACAATTCAATTAAAAAAGATGATGCATTTTGGATCAAAGAATTTCCTGAATACGCTCTGGAGAAGTTTACGTTCTTAGATTCAGATTTAAAACCGAGCTTTCATACAAATAATAATACACAATCTAAATGGCATTTTTATTCTCTTATCGAGTTGCTATCCATAAATTACGAAATTGAATATATTGATCTAAAAAAGACTTCCAATAATCAGGGCATACTTATATATGATGCCTATTCTTATCCATATGGAGGAGCAGACGGCTTAATAAATTTTATAGAATCTTTTAATTGTAATGTAAAAATTTACGATGATGGAACCGGAATCTATACTTATCCAACGAATAAAAAAGACTCAAAATGGAATTTACAATGGTTTAAAAAACTATTCAAAACAGCTATACTTTTATTTTTATTAACTTCAATTATAAGTTGTAAAAACACAGAGAAAGATTTACAATTTGAAAAAGATGTATTGTATGAGGTTTATCCTGCTCTTATTGATTCGGTTTGGGTAAATGCTGTTCTTACTTATGTTCCGCCTGCGCCTCCAGGAGTATATCCCTCGGAATATAAATTGAATAGGCGAAATGAATCAAACAAACGATTCAATAGAGAACTAGCAGAATTTAAACAAAAGAAATTTCCTGTTGATCTTGTTTTCTTTGATGGAGTGATTATAAGAGACAATTCTAAAGAACTTCAGAAACATTTTAAAGATGCTATAATATCCAAAGATAATGTTACAGACACACTTGAATATAAACTAGACAGAAAAAAACTGGATACCTATACCGCTTTTCATCTTAAATATATTTCCAGAATACCACGTGGGAATGATAGGATATTTTATAATGAATGTTGCTATTCTGTACGAGGAATAATTATTCTAAGTAGAATTCAATTTGATGACGAAAAAAAATATGGCGTTCTCACCGCAGGAGTTGAATGTGGTGGTATGTGCGGATATGGATATCTAATCTATATTAAAAAAGTAAATGATAAATGGGTCATTGATAAAATAGAAGATGGCTGGATTGTGTAACATATAATCATTTATAAATCATTAACTTATCGTTGACAATTTCTAAAACTAAATCGTATTATATTTGAAAAACATCTTCAATCAAAAAAAGAAAAATACTTAACAATTAAATTAAACAAAAATGAAAAAATTATTTACCGTTTTAGCAATCGCTTTATTTACAATTGGTGCACAAGCACAAGACACTAAACCAGCTCCTAAAAAAGAACCTACTAAAAAGGAATCCTGCTGCAAGAAAACTTCAACAGATAAAAAAGACAAAAAATCATGTTGCGTTAAAAAATAATCACAACATTTATTAAATGTAAAAGGCCTCAAATATTTGAGGCCTTTTTTATGGTTTTCTTTCGCCACGAATTTCACGAATTTTCACGAATTATTTTTTATCTGCAAAATGCATTAAGCATTTTGAATTTGTGAAAATTCGTGGAATTCGTGGCAAAAAACTTAAAAACTACTTCAATTTTACACTCCATTCAAAATCCATTTCAGAAACCTGAACTCCTTCTTCATTTGTTCCAATAGATTTCATCCAGAAAGTTTGCCCCTCGCCTGTTGCGATTGTTCTTTGGATTGCTTCGGCGATTAAATGCCCGTCGTTGCAAACGAATGTTATTCTTCCGGTTGCTTTTTTGGTGAAGTTCCCTTTATTATTAGCAACCAGCATTGAGATTTTTTTTCCGCTTTGCTGAATTTGAGAAATCACTAAAGCTCCTGTAGTTAATTCGGCGGCCATAGCCTGAACAGCAAAGTACATTGAATTAAAGGGGTTCTGATTAATCCATCTGTGTTTTACACTTACCACGCATCTATCCTGGTCGATTGCCTTTACACGTACACCACAAATGTATGCTGATGGTAATTTGAATAATACAAATTTGTTAAGTTTAGAAACTGATATTGCCATGGTATTTATTTTTTTATGTAAAAATACAAAAAAACTATGCGCGCACAATAAATTCCAATTACTTTCCTAATTCACCAATAAAATCAAGACTTACCAATGATTTTCAGCTCATTATAAGTCATTCTAAAATTTCAAATTTGTTAAAATTTTGTTAATAATTAGTACTATGTAAAACAAGATACTGTCTTTTAGCCATATATTTGTATAAGAAGTTACTATATGCTTTTAATCATGGAAACAACAACACCACTCATCATGGAAACATCATCAGAAAAGAACACTGCAACGTTCACACACTTAAGTACTTTAACTCAGTATTTCATTCCATTTGGGAATTATATTTTCCCAATATTGATCTGGACGAGTTACAAAGACAAATCAGAATTTGTTAATCACCACGGAAAACAAACGCTGAACTTTCAATTAAGCTTATTGCTTTACACATTGATTCTGGCTTTGATTGCAATTCCGATTTTTATCACTGTTATTCTTCAGAATCTTCCAATGGAAGCTGTTTTTAACAACGACGATTTCTTTATTAGAAATATCGATTTTCAAGGAAACATTGCATTATTAAGTATTGGAGCGACAGCAGTTTTACTTTTTGGATTATTAAAGTTTGCTGAATTCTTTTTAGTGATTTATGCTTCAATAAAAGCTTCAAACGGCGAATTGTATAAATATCCGCTAACGATTCCTTTTATTAAGTAATCTAAAAAAAAATTAAAAGTTATAGTCGGAACATTATAAACAATCAATTAAAATAGTTTCGAAATCAATCATCAATCAATCATCATCAATCAAAAAACGAATTGTTCAATCTAAAAAAAACAAAATGAAATTATGAACATTGAAAACACAAAAGCACAGATGCGCAAAGGTGTTCTTGAGTTTTGCATCTTATCTGTATTGAAAGAAAAAGACGCTTACACATCAGAAATATTAGACACTTTAAAAAACGCAAAATTACTAGTTGTTGAGGGAACAGTTTACCCACTTTTGACTAGGCTGAAAAACGACGGTTTGCTTAATTATCGTTGGGAAGAATCGACCTCCGGGCCACCAAGAAAATATTATGGATTAACCGAAATAGGACAAACATTTTTAAACGAACTTAGCGGTACCTGGACAGAATTGTCTGACGCCGTAAATCTAATCACCAATCAAAATCAATAAGTCATGAACAAAACAGTAAATATTAACTTAGGCGGTATGTTTTTTCACATCGATGAAGACGCATATTTAAAATTGACACGCTATTTTGACGCTATAAAACGATCACTTAACAACTCGTCCGGACAGGATGAAATTATTAAAGATATCGAAATGCGTGTTTCTGAATTATTAACAGAAAAACAAAAAAGCGAAAAACATGTTGTAGGCTTAAAAGACGTTGACGAAGTGATTACGGTTATGGGACAACCTGAGGACTACATTATTGAGGATGAAGAAAAACCAAATCAGTCTTTTAACGACTACGGTACGAGAAAACATAAAAAATTATATCGTGACAAAGAAAAAGGTATGATAGGTGGTGTTGCAACCGGTTTGGGACATTATTTTGGAATTGACGCCGTTTGGATCAAAATCATTTTCTTAATATTTGTTTTTGCAGGTTTTGGAACTGGAATTTTAGCTTATTTTGTTCTTTGGGTTGTAACTCCGGAAGCGGTTACAACCTCTGAAAAACTGGAAATGACAGGAGAACCGGTTACAATTTCGAACATCGAGAAAAAAGTTCGTGAGGAAATTGAAAACTTATCTGATAAATTCAAAAATGCAGATTATGACGCAATGGGAAACCAGGTAAAGTCGGGAGCTGAGAGAATAAGTAGTTCATTTGGAGACTTTGTAATGACGGTTTTTAAAATCTTTGCAAAATTTTTAGGGGTAATCTTAATTATATCAGGGGTTAGCGTTTTGATCGGGTTATTGATTGGAGTTTTTACTTTAGGAACCAATATCTTTATTGATTTTCCTTGGCAAAACTTTGTTGAAGCCGGAAACTTTACTGATTATCCAATCTGGTCATTTGGTTTATTAATGTTCTTTGCTGTTGGAATTCCGTTTTTCTTTTTGACTCTTTTAGGTTTCAAATTGTTATCTCCAAACTTAAAATCAATTGGAAATATAGCAAAATACACCTTATTAGCAGTATGGATTATTGCTGTTGCAATTGCAATTAGTGTTGGAATCAAACAAGCGACTGAACTTTCATATGACAACAAAACAATTGAGAAAAAAGATATCAGTGCTCGTGTAACAGATACTCTTTATGTAAAATTCAGATACAATGATTACTACGCTAAAAGCCTAAATCAACATAGTGATTTTGAATTCGTTCAGGATTCTGCCAACAATCAATTGATTTATTCTACTGACGTCCGTTTACATGTTTTACACACTGACAATCCTACAGCCTATTTGCAAATAGAGAAAAGCGCAAGAGGAAATTCATTTGTAAATGCAAGACAAAGAGCTGAAAAAATCAATTACAAATATCAAATTACAGGGAATCATTTACTTCTTGATAATTATTTTTTGACAGATGTAAAAAACAAATTTAGAGGTCAGGAAGTTGATGTATATTTGTACTTACCAGAAGGACAATTGTTTAAACCAGATGCATCTGTTCAGGATTATGACGATTCTGACAACGATTTTTTCAACTTACACTTTAGTGGAAACTATAATTATAAAGTTGAAGG
The DNA here is from genome assembly GCF_020991455.1 of Flavobacterium sp. JAS. Classification (GTDB taxonomy): domain Bacteria; phylum Bacteroidota; class Bacteroidia; order Flavobacteriales; family Flavobacteriaceae; genus Flavobacterium. The sequence continues at coordinate 43,720 of NZ_JAJMOX010000014.1, read as the reverse complement.
ATCAAAAATTAAATGTCTGAATTGTCCAGCAGACGAAAACGACCATGATGATATGGACTATGACGATGAAGGAAACACAATTGATAACGATACTGTAAAAGAAGTATCTATTAAAATAAATGGAAAAGAAGTTTTAAACGGAAAAAAAACATCAGGAAAATTAACCACTGATAAAAACGGAGTTGTAATCAAAATTAACTAAGCCATGATAAAAATAATCATTCATATTACGAAATTAATTGTTGTAACAATAACCGCATTACTATTTGCCTCATGTAATTTTAACATGAATTCAATTGAAGGCAGCGGAAATGTCACTACTGAAAAAAGAATTGTTCAGGGAGATTTTAAAAATATTTCTGTAAGCAATGCAATAGATTTAGTTATCGAACAATCTGATGTTACTGAAATTACGGTCGAAGCCGATGATAATCTTCAAAAAGAAATTGTAACAAAAGTTGAAAACGGAACTTTAGTAATTCAATGCAAATACAGTTCTTTTCATAATGTTACTATGAAAAAAGTGACTGTAAAAATGCCATCGATTAATAAAATTGAAGCATCAAGCGCATCGTCTGTACAAAGCAAAAATGTTATAGAAGGACAAGATATTGCTTTAGAAACTTCAAGTGCCGCAACAATGGATGTGAACATTGAATCTGATAATATCTCTATTAATTCTGATAGCGGAAGTTCTGTTAATATAGAAGGAAAAGCTTTAAAACTTATCACTTCAGTGTCAAGCGGCGGAAGTATCGATGCTCAGAAACTAATAGTAAATGAGGTTCAGGCAGATGCCTCAAGCGGAGGAAGTACCAGCATTCATCCAGTTGTAAGTCTAAAGGCTAATGCATCAAGCGGAGGAAGTATCAATTATGACACTACACCCAAAACAATTGAAAAAAGCGCATCATCAGGCGGGACTATCAGCCAATAATTAACCTTATTATGTGTTAAATATAAAAGAAATCATTCATCAAAAGTGGATGATTTTTTTATATTTGTCAAAATCAAATCTAGAATTAATGAAAAAACACACAGCCCTATTTCTATTAGTATTAGTTACAACGTTAACTTTTGCTCAAAAAAGAGAAAAAATAAAAGGTTCTAAAATTGTTACCACTTCAGTAAAAGAAGTCGGAGAATTTGATGGCATTGAAGTTGATGATAATTTAGAAGTTTACCTTGAAAGAGGAGAAAAAAACGAAATCAAAATTGAAGCCGACGATAATTTACACGATATTATTGGAATGGATTCAAGAGAAAAAGTACTTCGTATATACACTTCAAAAGAAAGTACTATTTTCAAAAAACTAACTGTACGTGTTACCTATACAAATTCATTAAAAACTGTAATTGCCAAAAACGGTTCCTCAGTTTTTGCAATTCAGGAACTTCAATTAGACGATATTACTTTTCATAGTTTTGATTATGCTAAATTATTCCTGAATGTAAACTCTAAGAAATTTAGTTTATTTGCTGATGACAGATCTAAAACAGAATTGAACTTAAAATCTGAAGATGCGAGTTTACAATTGAGCAAATATGCTTCTATCAAAACATTGGTATCGGCAATAAAATTTAAATGTGATTTGTATCAAAAAGCTAATGCTACAATTGAAGGAATTGCAGAAAAAGCAACAATTCGCTTAGATAATAATTCAGTCTTTACCGGAACAAAATTCACACTGAAAGATGCGAAAGTTACTACTGAAGGTTATGCCGTTGCAACTATTTTAGCCGACACTACTATAGCAATAGCAGCCGGAGATAAGTCTGAAATTTCATTACTTGGTGATCCAAAAATTGATCTTACGCGCTTTACCGAAGAAGCAAAACTGATTAAGAAACCAGGTGCAATAAAGCCTAAAGCAACAACACCATTAGCACAATAGATTTCTTCCACTAAAACTAAACTTATATAAAAAAGTCCCATTCATTTAAGAATGGGACTTTTTATTTTGAAGATTTCCAAACTCACATTCCAACAATTTGAAACCTGAAACAATAAAAACCTGAAACTCTTTTTTACTCTTTTGAAGCCAAATATCTTTCAGCATCAAGTGCAGCCATACATCCTGTACCCGCAGCAGTAATTGCCTGACGGTATACATGATCTGCAGCATCACCTGCTACAAAAACACCATCAACATTTGTTTGAGATGTTCCCGGAGTATTGATAATATAACCTGTTTCGTCAAGTGTAATGTAATCTTTGAAAATATCTGTGTTTGGTTTGTGACCAATTGCAACGAAAAATCCTGTTGCAGGAATGTCAAAAACTTCACCTGTAGTTTTGTTTTTTGCTTTGATAGCATGAACAACATTTTCATCACCTAAAACTTCTACAGTATCGTGATTCATTAAAATCTCGATATTTTCGGTTTTACGAACGCGGTCTTCCATGATTTTAGAAGCTCTGAATTTTTCGCTTCTTACCAACATCGTTACTTTTTTACAAAGTTTAGATAAGTAATGTGCTTCTTCACAAGCTGAATCTCCTGCTCCAACAATTACAACTTCCTGATTACGGTAGAAAAATCCGTCGCAAACAGCACAAGCAGAAACTCCACCACCCATTTGTAAATAATGTTGTTCTGATGGTAATCCTAAATATTTTGCTGATGCTCCTGTCGAAATAATAACTGTTTCGCAGTACAATTCGATTGTATCGTTAATCCAAACTTTATGAATATCTCCTGAAAAATCAACTTTAGTAGCCCAACCATCACGAATATCAGCACCAAAACGTTTTGCTTGTTCTTGTAAGTGAATCATCATTTCCGGTCCTGTAACACCATCAACATATCCAGGGAAATTCTCTACTTCATTAGTTGTAGTCAACTGACCACCAGGCTGCATTCCTTGGTACAAAACTGGATTCATATTTGCTCTGGCAGCATAAATAGCTGCAGTATAACCCGCTGGACCAGAACCAATAATTAGGCATTTAATTTTTTCGATTGTATCTGACATAGTATGTATAGTTTTTAGTGCTGCAAATGTAAACTTTATTATAAAAATTTGCACCCAAAACAAATCCTAAATAACTATCTCAAAATAAGTTTTATTTATTTTCATTTTTTTCTTTTGTAAAACAAATTTATTACTATATTTGCATCCGCTTACGGGGTGTAGCGTAGCCCGGTTATCGCGCCTGCTTTGGGAGCAGGAGGCCGCAGGTTCGAATCCTGCCACCCCGACAAAAGTCTTTTCATTTTTTGAGAAGACTTTTTTTTTGGACTAAACTATTCTAAATCAATCCCAAATCATATTTTAATTGTAGTTCGCGATTACAACCATGGGACACTGATTGCAACATAATATCGTGCTCCAACGGTTCAAATCGTTGGCAATGTTAGTAATCCGGCAATTACTATCTTATGATAGAAAATCGGAAATATCAAAAACTAGAATTCTCCAAACCTAACAAAAGTCTTTTCATAGCATAAATAAACCCTATACTATATATCATCCTTTTTAAAATAAACTTGATTTGCCAAAATTTAGAAATTTTAAAAATGAAAAAAATAATATTCTATCTTCTTTTTGTAGTTTCAACAATAGCTACTGCACAAGAAAACTCCGAGCCTATTATAGAAGAAAACACAAAAACTGAAAACTTCGAATTATTCAAAACAAATGCTCATGCTTCTTATTACCACGATAAATTTAATGGAAGAAAAACAGCAAGCGGCAAAAGATTCGATAACACTAAATTGACCGCTGCTCATAAAAAATTCCCTTTTGGCACAAAACTAAAAATCACCAATGAAAGAAATAATAAATCTGTAATTGTAGAAGTTATTGACAGAGGTCCTTTTATTAAAGGAAGAGAAATTGATTTAAGCAAAAAAGCCTTTATGGATATTACTGCAAACAAAAATAGCGGATTAATGTTTGTGAAAATTGAGATTCTGACAGATTAAACCCTTTCTCCTCATTTTAAACAACATTCTTAAACATCAAAATCTGCTACATCTTCAACATAGGACGTTATGTCCTTAAAGTCAATAAATTACACATTAATGTTTTACTATTCTACAAAAATCCTTTCATATTTTAGAGTGCGCTCTTTTCACTTTTAGATTTTAATTAACACGAAAAAACTAAATAAACCGCCTTCATATCAAAATGTTATTATATTTACCAATCATAACATCATACCTAATTTCTTTATGGAAAGTTTTCTTTTAGTTGCGTTATTTTGTTTTCTAATTTACATTCTTAATACGATCCAAGGTCGATTTAACAATCTCGAAGACGATATTCAGAGACTTAATAAAAAGATAGATCTTTTAAAAACAGTTGAAAAACCATCCGAAACTATTCCGGTAATTAAGAAAGAAGAATTCAAAATAGCGCCCGAGGAATCCAACAAGGCTACTTTTGAACCTGCTAAACCAGAAGTATCTCAAGAAAAAATTACTGATGAACAATTAGAAAAAATTGCATTATCATCTAAAATCGATAATTCACCTAAGCTGATTGAATCAAAACCGATTGAACCAAAACCAATCCCTAAACCGATTATTCCTGTTGAACCTGAAAAATCATTTTGGGAAAACTTCAAAGAAAAAAATCCGGATTTAGAAAAGTTCATTGGAGAAAACTTAATCAATAAAATTGGAGTATTAATTCTGGTTTTAGGAATAAGTTATTTTGTGAAATATGCAATCGACAAAGATTGGATCAACGAACCTGCACGTGTTGGAATTGGTGTTTTATGTGGCGTATTAGTTATGGGAATTGCGCATAAATTACGTAAAAATTATGCGGCATTTAGTTCGGTTATTGTCGCCGGAGCTATTGCCATTTTCTATTTCACAATCGGGATCGCTTTTCATGATTATCACTTATTCAATCAAACTGTCGCTTTTAGTATAATGGTTGTTATTACTGCTTTTAGCGCTTTGATATCTTTATCATATGACAGGATTGAACTAGCAGTTCTTTCCTTAATTGGTGGTTTTGCAGTTCCGTTTATGGTTAGTACGGGTGAAGGCAATTACGTAGTTCTCTTTACTTACATCATCATTCTGAACGTTGGAATTTTGGCTTTAGCCTATTATAAAAAATGGAATCTGGTTAATATTCTTGCTTATATATTTACAGTACTTTTATATGGAGCGTGGCTGTCTAAAGATTTAACTTCTGCTAAGCCACATTATCTTGGAGCACTTATTTTTGGTTTTGCTTTTTATTTTATTTTCATTTTAATGAATATCATTAATAACATCAGATCAAAAGGAGAATTTTCTAAAACTCAATTGACAATTTTAGCCAGCAACACCTTTTTATTTTATGGTGCAGGAATGGCCATTTTAACCAATTATCATCCAGAATTAAAAGGTTTATTTACGACAGTTCTTGCGTTATTAAATTTGATTTACGCCTGGTTTTTATACAAAAAATTCGAACTCGACGAAAAAGCTGCATATCTGCTTATCGGATTAACACTGACTTTTATAACATTAGCAATTCCTATTCAGTTTGAAGGCAATTATATTACTTTATTTTGGGCTGCCGAAGCTGTTTTACTATTATGGCTTTCTCAAAAATCTAAAATAATCAGTTATCGTTTTGGTTCTATTATAGTTCATGTTTTAATGCTTTTCAGTCTGATTATGGATTGGAATAAATATTATTATGGTAATTTACCTTTAAATATTATCATCAATCCAATATTTATAACAGGCGTTTTTGCCATAGCCTCGTTGTTTGCAATTTGGTACTTATTAAAAAATGAAACTGAAAAACTAACTGTTTTCGACATAACATTTAATCCTGAAAACTATAAAAAACTTGTTTTAGAAGTAGGTTTTGTGCTAACTTATTTAACGGGTTTATTCGAAGTAATTTTTCAATCGAATCAATATATAGAAAACTTATACAGTGCAATTGCATTGCCTATTTTGTATCACTTACTATTCTCAGCAATATTTACTTCTTTTTTAATAAAAAGAAAAACAGAAACAGCCTATCAAGGAGTTTTGTTAATCGCAGCTGCTAATATTATTTTGTTTGCTTTTTGGTTCTCCTACTATCCATTCTTAGAACATAAAGACATTATAAGTTCTGGAATCGGGGAATCTATTGCTTTTTATCTTCATTATGTTTCGTTATTTATCACGATTTATTTTGGATATCAATTATTCTTAATCTATAAAAAAGCTGATTTTGACCTTTTCAAACATCGTTATTTTATGTGGATTGCAGCTTTTTTAATTATTTATATTGCTAGTTCTGAAGTTATGCTTCATGGTCTTATTATTATGAATTCGCCAATTACAATTCACGATTTACAAACAAGTACTATGTATTCAAGCTATAAATCTGATTTACCATATTTACGTAATTTTATAGCAGATGATAATATTGGATTGGCGAGAACTAAAATAATCAAAACAGGATTTCCGGTTCTTTGGGGAATTCTGGCTTTTGTGTTTTTAATTGTTGGAATAAAAAAACAATACAAATCTTTAAGAATTATTGCTTTATCCTTACTTGGATTAACTATTTTAAAATTATTTATATACGACATCAGCAACATTTCTGAAACTGGAAAAATCATATCATTTATCCTTTTAGGAATTTTAATTTTGATTATCTCTTTTGTATATCAAAAAATTAAAGTCTTAGTTATTGATGAAAACAAGCCAAAAGAAAACAATGAAACTGAATAAATTCATCTTAGTACTATTTCTTTCCAACCTTTCGTTTGGACAATATAATACAACTGCAAAACTAAAAAAGGTGGCAGAAAACGGCATGCATGAAATTGTTTTATCGTCTGAGATCAGATCTTTTTCAAAACAAGATTTAAGTGACGTTCGAATATTTGATTCTAAAGGAAATGAGATTCCTTATTTTATTCAAAACAGTAAAGACGTTTCATCAAATTCATTTGTAGAATACAGTATTATTTCTAAAACGGTTTCTCCGAAGAAAACTACTTCGATTATTATTGAGATTCCATCAAATAATAAAAACAATCAGCTTTCGCTTTTTATTGCAAATTCTAATGTCGAAAAAAAGTATTCTGTTTCCGGAAGTGATGATCAAAAAGAATGGTTTGGAATATCAGATTCGCAAATACTTTCTGATTTAAATAGTGCATCAGAAACCAGCGTTATTAAAACAATTTCATATCCTTTAAGTACATATCATTATTTAAAAATAGATTTTGACGATCGCAAAACACTCCCTGTTAATGTTCTGAGAGTTGGAAATTTCAATACTCAATTGCAAAAAAGTGCTTTACAGGCAATTGTTCCAAAGAAATCATTTACAACAGAAGATCATTCAAAAAAAGAAACACAAATTCATGTTCTTTTTGCTGCTCCACAAGTTATTAATGAGATTTTGTTTGAAATTTCAAAACCAACTTATTACAATCGTCGCGCTATTTTATTTAGAAAAGTAAAACAAGAAACGAAAAGAAAATCTTCAATAATTGAGGAAGAAATTGCTTCTTTTGAATTAAACTCAAACGTAAAAAATACCTTTACTATTCCTGAAATATTCGAAAAAGAAATTTATATCAAAATAGAAAATCACGATAATCAGCCTTTATCTGTTTCGGCAATAAAATACAGTCAAAAACCAATTTCTATAGTTGCGGACTTAAGTGCTAATGAAAGTTACATTCTTAAAACCGGAAACAAAACTTTGACCGAACCTGATTATGATCTTTCAAGCTTCAAGAATAATATTGCCGTTAATTTACCTCAAATATCTGTTTATGATATTCAGCAAAAAACCTCGGATAAAAATCAGATCAAAAACAAATATTTTTGGCAACAATCATGGTTTATGTGGCTTTGTATTATCCTTGGAGGAATTACAATCTTCTTTTTTACAGCAAGTTTAGTAAAAGATTTAAAAAGAAAGAATTAACATTTAAATAGTTTTCCGAATTCAGACTTTAAATCTGCCCATTTTTACCTTAAAAAAAGATTTGGATAGAAAGAAATTTCACCAATAAATTCATTATTATCAAAAATTAAATTCGGCAAAACACGCACCATACAACGATTAGCCAAAGTTTAGCAAATGTTAACAAAATAGATTTTCAAAAACCATAAATAATTGTATTTTTACGGTTCAAAATTTAGAAAATAAATGGGCAAAATCATTGCGATTGCTAATCAAAAAGGAGGCGTTGGAAAGACTACTACATCTGTAAATCTTGCGGCCTCATTAGGTGTTTTAGAAAAGAAAGTATTATTGATAGACGCTGATCCTCAAGCAAATGCTACATCTGGTCTTGGGATTGATGTAGAATCTGTTGAAATTGGTACCTACCAAATACTTGAACACAGCCACACCCCGAAAGAAACCATTATAAAATGTTCAGCTGTAAATGTTGATGTAATCCCTGCTCACATTGACCTTGTTGCCATCGAAATCGAATTGGTTGACAAAGAAAATAGAGAGTATATGCTTAAAAAAGCATTAGAAAGTGTAAAAGATGAGTATGATTATATAATTATCGACTGTGCACCTTCGTTAGGTTTATTGACCTTGAATGCTTTAACTGCGGCTGATTCTGTAGTTATTCCTATTCAATGTGAATATTTCGCACTTGAAGGTCTTGGAAAACTATTGAATACTATAAAAAGTATCCAAAAAATACACAATCCGGATCTTGATATCGAAGGCTTATTACTAACGATGTACGATTCAAGATTACGTTTATCAAATCAGGTTGTTGAAGAAGTTCAAAAACACTTTAACGATATGGTTTTTGATACCGTAATTCAGCGTAATGTAAAATTAAGCGAAGCTCCAAGTTTTGGTGAAAGCATCATTAACTATGACGCAACCAGCAAAGGAGCAGTTAATTACATTAATTTAGCTCAAGAAATTATAAAGAAAAACAGTAAATAGTTTTTATGACAAAAGCAATTAAAAAACAAGCCTTAGGAAGAGGATTATCAGCATTATTAAAAGATCCGGAAAACGACATTGTATCAGTAGAAGATAAAAATGCTGACAAAGTTGTTGGAAATATCATAGAGCTTGAAATAAGTGCTATCGAAATAAATCCATTTCAGCCTAGAAGCAATTTTAATGAAGAATCATTACGTGAATTAGCTACTTCTATTAAAGAACTTGGCGTAATTCAACCTATAACTGTTCGAAAATTAGACTTCAACAAATACCAATTAATTTCTGGAGAGCGCCGTTTGCGTGCTTCAACTTTAGTTGGCTTAACTCATGTTCCGGCATATATTCGTATTGCCAATGACAATGAGTCTTTGGTTATGGCTTTGGTTGAAAATATCCAACGTCATGACTTAGATCCAATTGAGATTGCACTTTCATACCAACGTTTAATTGACGAAATTCAATTAACACAGGAACAAATGAGTGAGCGCGTTGGAAAAAAACGTTCTACAATTGCCAACTACTTACGTCTTTTAAAACTAGATCCGATTATTCAAACTGGTATTCGTGATGGTTTTATCAGCATGGGTCACGGTAGAGCGATTATTAATATTGAGGATTTAGACGTTCAGACTGATATCTACCAAAAAATTGTAAGTCAAAATCTTTCTGTTCGTGAAACAGAAACATTGGTAAAAAACTACCATGAAAGCTTACAGCCAAAAGCGGAAGGAAAAGCAAAACCAGAGTCTTCATTTGTAGTTAAAGAAACACAAAAAAATACTTTCAACGATTATTTTGGTGCGAAAGTTGATGTAAAAGTCGCCGGTAACGGAAAAGGAAAAATCACAATTCCTTTTAATTCTGAAGCCGACTTTAATAGAATTATAAAATTAATTAACGGATAGTGAATAAGATTGTCCCCATAAGTCTATTGTTCTTTCTCATAGGAACCGTCTCTCTTTTTGCTCAGGCAAAAGAAGAAACGGTTTTGGTAGCTAAAGACACTACCAAGCTACAAGAAATAGACCCGCTTACTCCAGCAAAAGCCGCTTTTTACTCGGCAATTTTACCCGGTTTAGGTCAAGCATACAATAAAAAATACTGGAAAATTCCGCTTGTTTATGGAGCAATCGGTACCAGTTTATACTTTTATATTGATAACAATAAAAAATACCACGATTATCGCGATGCCTACAAACGAAGACTAGAAGGTTATAACGACGATGACTATAAATTTCTGGACGATAGCAGACTTATTGCTGGTCAAAAATTCTATCAAAGAAACAGGGATTTATCTTTATTATTTGTTGTTGCCTTTTATGCTTTAAATATTATTGATGCCAATGTTGATGCGGCTTTGATTCAATTTAACGTAAACGAAAGATTATCAATGCGTCCGGAAGTTTATCCTAACGATGTAACTTTCAGACCAAACGTTGGACTAACTTTTAACTACCAATTTTAAATAGCTTTTGTTATTTAAAAATCAAAAAATATACAAAATGAAAATTGCGCTTTTAGGATACGGAAAAATGGGTAAAGTAATTGAACGAATTGCTTTAGAAAGAGGTCATGAAATTGTTTTAAAGAAAGACGAACACAACACATACGACGGACTTTCTACAGCTGATGTTGCTATCGATTTTAGCGTTCCTACTGCCGCCGTTAACAATATTTCGAATTGTTTTCATGCAAATGTTCCTGTAGTTTCAGGAACAACTGGCTGGTTAGAACATTTTGACGAAATGGTAGCGCTTTGCAACGAAAAACAAGGAGGTTTTATCTCAAGTTCAAACTTTAGTTTAGGAGTAAATATCTTCTTCGAGTTAAATGAATATTTAGCCAAAATAATGTCACAATTTGACTCATACAAAGTGGCGATGGAAGAAATTCACCATACGCAAAAACTAGATGCTCCAAGCGGAACAGCTATTTCTTTAGCCAAAGGCGTTATTGAAAACAGTAATTATGCTAATTGGACTTTAGAAGAAGCGAAAAATAATGAAATTCATATTGAAGCTAAAAGAATTGGAGATGTTCCGGGAACTCATACAGTAACATACGATTCAGTTGTAGACAGTATCGAATTAAAACATACTGCCCACAATCGTGAAGGTTTTGCTCTTGGTGCTGTTATTGCTGCAGAATGGCTTGCCGGTAAAACTGGTATTTATAACATGAAAGACGTATTAAACTTAAAATAAACAAATTTAAAGGTTAAGACAAAAACTTCAGATAATGTGTCTTAAACCTAAAACTTTAAACACAATATCATGACTCTATATTTTTGGTTTCTTTTTTTCTTAGCAGTTCAGGTTATTCACTTCATCGGAACTTGGAAAATGTATGTAGCAGCAGGAAGAAAAGCCTGGGAAGCTGCAATTCCGGTTTATAATTCGATTGTTTTGATGAAAATAATTGGCCGACCAACATGGTGGACCATTTTACTTTTCATCCCGATTATTAACTTGATTATGTTTCCGGTTGTTTGGGTCGAAACTTTAAGAACGTTTGGAAAAAAATCTACTTTAGATACCGTTTTAGGGATTTTTACTCTTGGTTTTTATATCTATTATGTTAGCTATACTCAAAAATTAGAATACAATGCCACTCGTAAATTAACTTCTGACAGTAAAGCTGCAGATACAGTAAGTTCATTGCTTTTTGCTATTATTGTAGCAACATTGGTGCATACTTACGTGGTACAACCTTATACGATTCCTACCTCATCATTAGAAAAATCATTACTAATTGGAGACTTTTTATTTGTTAGTAAAGTAAATTATGGCCCTAGAGTTCCAATGACAACTATTGCATTACCAATGGTTCACGATTCTATACCGTTAACCAAACGTAAATCATATTTAAGCTGGCCACAATTACCCTATTTCAGATTGCCTGCTTTAGAAAAAATCAAGCGAACTGATATTGTCGTTTTTAACTGGCCGGTTGATACTGTACATTATTTTTACGAACCAAAAGGAAGACCTGGTGTTATAAAACCAATTGACAAAAGATCAAACTACGTAAAAAGATGTGTTGGTATTCCTGGAGACAGCTTATCTATTAAAGATGGTTTTGTTTTTATCAACGGAAAAAAATTAGTTTTACCAGAACGTGCTAAACCACAATATTCTTATGCAATTGCCTTAGACGGAAAAACGCCTATCGATTTTGAAACTTTATTAAAAGAATTGGATGTTACAGATGGTGCTTATTTTAAAGATGAACAAAAAAGAGATACTCTTTACTTCAGAGCTTTAACTGAAGCAAGCGCAGAACGATTTAAAAATACTCCTGGCGTAACTGGCGTAATAAGACAAATTCAAAGAGGAAATGACAATTCAATTTTCCCTCATATCAACAAATGGAATCAGGATAATTTTGGTCCGATTTACATTCCGGAAGCTGGAAAAACTGTTGCTTTGACAAATGAATCTTTGCCTTTCTATAAAGAAATCATTACGAATTACGAAGGAAACACTTTGCAATTAGACGGTTCTAAGTTTATCATTAACGGAAAACCAACCACAACTTACACTTTCAAACAAAACTATTATTGGATGATGGGAGATAACCGTCATAACTCTGAAGATAGCCGTTACTGGGGTTACGTTCCTGAGGATCATATCGTAGGAAAACCAGTTTTCATCTGGATGAGCTGGGATACAAACGGAAAAGGAATCAATAAAGTTCGTTGGAATAGGGTTTTCACAACTGTTGACGGTGAAGGACAACCACAATCTTACTTTAAATATTTCTTATTTATTCTTGCCGCATATTTCGTTGGAGATTATTTCTGGAGAAAAAGAAAAGAAAACAAAGCATAAAAAAAATTAGTTATTTTTGTTTCAGGTTTCATGTTTCAAGTTCGCAAAGAACCTGAAACATGAAACCTGAAACTTTTAAACAAAGAATACAATGAACTCGTTATTACTTCCTACCTATTTTCCTTCGATAAGCCACTTTGCAGTTATGGCTCAATCTGAAAATATTATTTTTGAAATGGAAGATAATTTTCAGAAACAGACGAATAGAAACCGTACGTATATCTATAGTCCGAATGGGATTCAATTATTAAATATTCCAGTTAAACATTCAAAATCTGCACATCAGAAAACAAAAGATGTTTTAATTGAAAATGAATTTGACTGGCAAAAACAGCATTTCAAATCATTAGAAGCTGCTTATAGAAGCTCTCCTTTTTTTGAGTTTTTTGAAGATGATATCCGCCCTGTTTTCGAAAAGCAACATACATTTTTAATGGACTTAAACCTTGAAGTTTTTGACATTACAACCAAATGTTTACGCATGAAACTGGAGTTTACCAAAACCACAGAATACTTTCATGAAGTCGAAAACATTTCTGATTTTAGAATTTTGGCAAACGGAAAAAAAGACCTTAATTCATTCGAAAAATACACTCAGGTTTTTGATGACAAACACGGTTTTATAAACAATCTAAGCGTTTTGGATTTACTTTTTAATGAAGGTAAATTTGCTATGGATTATCTAAAAACACAAAAGCTCCTGATCTAAATTAAACCACAAAGTGCGCTAAGATTTTTTAACGGTATTTTATATAAAAACACAAAGTTCGCAAAGCTTTATATTGATCTAGCTTTGCGAACTTTGTGTTTTTTCTATGTGTAAAGTAAAATTAAATCTTAGCGCACTTTGCGGTTAAAATTTTTCACTATTTACAAAATAGCCTTATTTTTTTTCAGCAACTCTTTTTATTTCCAGCCATCTTGAAAGTGTCTCCATAATAAGTTTTTGATCTTTTTCAGGAAAATCTTTAACTCTTGTCGAGTGGCTTCCGGTTGGGAGAACCATTTTTAAAGCATCTAACTTTGGATTTGGTGTTGGAGAACAAGAAAACCATGTATCGTAACCTCCATAGACATACAAGATTTTATCTCCTTTATTTTCAACATATTTTCTGACTTTCTTAATGTATTTAGGATTGTACTTTATCACAACTCCTTTTGGCGCAAATCGATCATTTGAAGAACTTTTCACAACTTGAAGCAAATCGGCTACCGGAGTTAAATCAAAACCATAATATCCTAGCTCGCTTAAATGCTGATAATAAGACGGCAGATACTTAAAGTAATTTTTATCATTGTAAGTCCCCATTCCTACAATGTCATTGAGATAATCAAATAATTCTTTTGGAGTAGCTGTTACTGGTGGAATTGCATCACATTTTCCTCCCCATTGCCAAAATGAAAAAGGGAATTCCAAAACAGCATATTCTAAAGACTCATTAAATGACACTTCAGTAAATGTCATTTTTTTTTCTTCAGCATATTGCGTAAACTCTTTTAAAACAGCTTCTCTATTCTCCAAAACAGCTCTTTGAAATGCTGTGATTTTAGCTCTGCATTCTGCTGTTCCAACAGTTCTGTCGTGATTTATTGTTCTCGGATCTTCCTGAGTATTTATCAACGGAGCTACATAAGGCATCGCTACATCGACATCGTTTGGGTATTTTGACTTATAAATCAAAGAAGTTTCCCCTCCTTTACTGATTCCGGTTGAAATCCATTTACCTGAATATATTTGTTTAAGCTTCATCACGATATCATGATAATCTTCAATTGCCTGATCGTTAGTCAAATATTCCCAAGGAAATGGTTCTGGACGAGATTTTCCGTAAAAGCGATATTCAACTGCAATTTGATTGGCGTTTAATAATTTACTTACTTCACTTTTAATATTGTTTGTATTATAACCATGTGTTTCGATAACCATAGGCTTATTAAAATCGAGATGAGAGAGATAAACATAATGTTTGAATGTCCCTTTTTGAGGATTTTTATGATCTAATGATTCATCCAGAATTAATTGATACGATTCTGAATAACCTTCTAAGTTTTCTATAACGGTAATTTCAGCTTTTGGAAACAATTCTGTGAGCTTTTGACGTAAATTTGATGTTGTCTGTGCTGATCCAAAATGCGAGATCAAAACAAAACACATCAATACTAAACTTTGTATTTTTTTCATTTTTTGAGGTTTAATTGAATTTTTAAAAATACTGGCAATGCAAATCTAAGCATGATACTATATTACCCTTAAATTATTTTATTTTATCTACTTTGAGTTAAAATAACACTATGCGAAAATAATACCTTAATTTTGAAATTGACTTGAATCATTAACCTTAAAACAAAAAAGATGACTATTGGAGTTGGCGGATCTAACGTAAATACAGAACTGGAAAAAATACAAAACATGACACTGAATGTAAAAGCCATTCAGCCCGAAGAATACCAAAAACGTATTCAAAAAGCAGTGTCTCTTATCAAATCGGCTGGTTTTAAAGCTTTATACTTAAATGCCGGAACCAATTTATATTATTTTACAGGAACTAAATGGAATCCTTCTGAAAGAATGGTTGGCGGAATATTATTTGAAGATGGAAGTCTGGAATATATCGTTCCTAAATTTGAAGAAGGTACTTTTAATAAATACAAGCAAATTGACGGCAAAATTAATTGTTGGGAAGAACATGAATCTCCATCGGTTTTATTTGGAAAAATACTTCAAAATAAAAACATCAGCGCAGGTAAAATCGCTTTAGACGAATCTGCCGGTTATTTTTTAATTGATGCGATCATTAAAGCGAATCCTGCTTATGAATTTGAAAACGCACAATCCTTTACGGCGGGATGTCGCATGCATAAATCCGAAAATGAAATTGCTATTATTCAGCAGGCGAAAGAAATCACAATGGTTGTGCAACGTGCTGCTGCCCGTATTTTGCATCCGGGAATAAAAGTAGAAACTGTTGTTGATTTTATAAATCAGGCACATATTAAAGCAGGAATTCCGAGTGGTTCTTATTTCTGTATTGTTTTATTTGCCGATGATTCTCAATATCCACATGGCGTTACTGTTCCTCAGGATTTAAAGGACAATGATGTTGTATTGATTGATACGGGTTGTCGCTTAGAAGGTTATTTATCTGATATTACAAGAACTTATGTATACGGAACTCCAACTGAAGCGCACATAAAAATTTGGAATTTAGAGAAAGCGGCTCAAAAAGCAGCTTTTGATGCAGCACAATTGGGAGCTACATGTGGTTCTGTAGATGATGCAGCCCGAAAAGTAATTGCAGAAGCAGGTTTAAGTCCGGATTATGAACTTCCGGGATTACCTCATCGCGTTGGTCACGGAACAGGATTAGACATTCATGAATATCCATATCTGGTAAGAGGTAACACTACAGTTTTGCAAGAAGGAATGGTGGTGAGTAATGAACCTATGATTTGTATTCCTGAGCAATTTGGAATTCGCCATGAGGATCATTTTTATATGACACCTGAAGGCCCTAAATGGTTTACAACTCCTATGCATAGCATCGACAATCCTTTTGGGATTGATGTAAATTAGTTTACAATTTGTGCCGTTAGGCACTAAATATCGGTAGAAAACATGGATTGCAAAAAAAAATAGCGTGCCGTAGGTACGCAACAAAATGACTCCATTGTGTACCTACGGCACGCCAACGAATTTCAAATCTAATGACTACCAATATTTAGTACCTAACGGCACATTTCAATTCTTGATTGGTATAATTTGATATTTATAACAAAAACAAAAAGGGGAAACGATAAATCGTTTCCCCTTTTTTCTTAACCAAACTCAAGTTTATTTATTAGCTGCAATTTTCAAAAATATTCTTCGCTCTTTTAATAGTATAAAATATGCGTAAATGCTTTAAGACCATTACAACCAACAAAAACCAAAACTACTTAATCAATAGTTTTTTATTTTCCGTGAAGCTTCCGTCTGTAGCCACTACGATATAGATTCCTTTTCTAAGATGATTTACAGGATAAGAAGTTACGTTGTTTTGTAAAACATCTACTAAATTTCCTGTACTATCATAAATAGCTATTTTTATACTTGTTGAATTTAGATTTTTGAAGCTAAAATTAACTACATCTGAAGCCGGATTAGGATACATCGAAAATGATTTTGTAAAATCGATTTGATCCGGACCTGCGCTTCCGTTTTGTAAATCTATTGTCAATGGATTGCTCCAATCACTGAATTCCGTAGCATTTTTTGCTCTTACTCTAAATTGATAAACGGTTTGTGTTCCTTGTTTTGGAATCCATAAATAATAGGTTGTTGAAGTTCCAAATGTGGTCCAGCCAGTAGTTGCATTATTTAATTGCACTTCATAACTCGTAGCATTAGAAACTGTACTCCATGAACTGTAGAATCCCGATGAATAAACTCCTGAGTTCCCCGCAATAGGCGTAGCCAATGTTACCGGATTTGGATTCGTCACCGTTCCTGAAACTACACTATAATCTTCCACTTCACCGTCAACAATGTTTCCGCAAGCTGATGGATTCGAATAGTATTTCATTACGATACGCATTCTTGTAGTTCCTGTAAACGCAGCCGCAGTAAAACTTCCGGTAGCTGTTCCGTTTGAAGAAATTCCGTCGATTACTTTTTCTGAAGCTTCAAAAGTGCCGTTTTTGTTATAATCAATCCAGATTCCCCAATACTCTAAATAGGCGTCACCTGAGAATCCTGGCGTCAAACTTACGTTTGTAAGTGCGTTTGGTGCTACAGTAACCACTTTAGCAGTATAATCAGCATAACCGCCTGTATCTTTTCCTGAAGCATTATTAAAACTTCCGATAGTTACAGAATTAATGTATTCATATTTATTATCTGATTGTGTTGTACAATAAGCTGAATTCGCTGTGATTGTCGCAGAAACTTCATTAGAATATGAAGAATAAATAGCATTTGCTTTTGCACGAACTCTGTATTTGTATGTATTTCCAGCTGTTAAACCAGTATTTGAATACGTTAATGCTGTACTTGGCAAGGTTACAATTTCGACAAAAACATTATCAGTTCCCGCTCTTTCAACTACAACGTTTGTAGCATTTGTAGCATTATTTACCCAAGTCAATTGCACTTGTAAACTAGTATTGTTTGGAACTGCCGTTAAACTTGTTGGAGCCAAAACAGTGACCTGAGTTTGTGTCCCTGCCAAAATTGATTCGTTAGGTTTTGTATTATAAGCATAATCCAAAACGGTATAACCAACTCCCCCCGCTTCTACTTTAACATGCATCCAACCGTAGCAAGTACGTCCTCTGCTCATATATTCAAAACCTACATATCCTGTTTGATTGTCCCAAGTCGTATAAGTTGCAGTTCTTAAATCTAACTGATCCGGATATGCAGCGCCCGGAGCCACAAAACTACTTGATGCACCAATTGATGTTCCCTGACTAATCAAGGTAATATTTCTTGTTCCGGTTTGGCAAACTAATCTTTTACCATACGTTTCGATTTTTAAAGCTGCAGCTGCAAATTGCCATGCTCCGTACTCTGTATTATCGCCAAGTCCTAAATTAAAATATTGCCATGTTTGTGCCGCCGAAGCAACATAATCAGGATTATTAACATAGAAAACTCCATAAGGCGCATCAAATTTCAAATTGATTGTTTTTGAAGCACTATCAAGAGTCGAAATTCCGCCCGTAATTGCAGCATCTTTAAAGGTTATCACTACAGAAGCATCATTTGCAGGAAGATGCGCATTAGCTTTTCCTGTAAAAGATACCGCCACTTTATTATTTGCCTGAAGTGTTAATACAGCTGTTAATCCAGAAGGAACTCCGGTTATCGTATAATCTGTTCCTGCAGTAAATGTTCCGGTACTTTTTGTAAATGTTGCATTATTAGTCGATAATGTAATAGTGCTAGTTGCTGTTACGCCTCCATCGTTTGCCTCTGCTTCATATAAAACACTATCGGATAATGTTACCGCAGTTTTATTAGACATTCCGGTATAGATTGGTGCATTAGGCTGAGTATTATATGCATATTCAGAAATGGTAAATGCATCTCCACCTGCAGCAACATCAACTTTAAACCATCCATAGCAAGTTTGTCCGTCAATTAAGTATTCAAAACCTACATATCCGGATTTTCCTTCCCAAGCGGTATAAGTTGCTGATCTAATATCTAACTGATTCGGGTATGCGCCCGGAGCTGTCATATTGCTTGTTGGCCCTACGGCAACATTTTGCCCTAATAACGAAATATTTCTGGTTCCGGTTTCGCAAACTAACTTTTTGCCATACGTTTCAATTTTTAGTGCATTAGCAACATAACGCCAGCCTCCGTACGAGGTGTCGTCTCCTTTTGCGATATCAAAAGCCTTCCAGGTTAAACTTGAAGAAATATTTATATTAGGCATATCAACAAAAAATATCCCGTACGGATCTGTAAATTTCAAATTGAAAAATAAAGATGTACAAGATAAACCTGTTGTTCCCCCGGTAAAAGCAGCTGGTAAAAATGTAATTCCGGCTGTTGTATTTTGTGCTGCGGCATGATTAACAGCTTTTCCTGTAAGCGTAACTGTTAGTTGTCCGTTTGAATTTACAGTAACTACTGGTGTAAGACCCGCCGGAAAAGTGTGAGTATAATGTGTTCCGGCAGTCATTGTTCCTGAGCTTAATGCAAATGTTTTGCCTGCGCTTAGTGTTACAACAGATGGCGTATTAAAAGCTCCATCATTTACAACTGTCTCTTTCAATGTAGTGACACTTGCAACAAGATTACTTTCAGTTGAGTTAACTCCTGTGTCTATTAAATTTTGAGGCTGCCAAAGTGTTTTTCTCGCAGGATGCTGCAATGCTGCCAACATTCTATCAATTTGTCCTTGGGTATACATTTTATAACACCCTTGTGCGCCATTATACCCCATGTAGTTTTCGAAGTTTACTTTATCCCCGCTACAATTTGTTCCGGGTGTACAGGCAAGTGTATGCAAACCGTCTTCTGGTGGAGTGTCAGCAATTTCGTCAGTTCCTGTACAGCCTCCTTCAAAAGTGTGAATTAAATTTAGAAAGTGACCAAATTCATGTGTTAAGGTTGCCGAAAATTCTTTACTGTATGAGTTGTCGTAAAGATAAGCTCCGTTAAAAACAACACGTGCTGTATTACTTGCTGTCATTGCACTATTTGGATACCATGCAACTCCCGAATTATTTAAAGCACCATCATTATACAAATCATTCTGAATGTAAACATTCATATATTTTGTATTATCCCATGCATCTGCAGCGATCTGGTCGTCATAGCCACCGCCATTTCCGTAACCGTTTTTAGCAGTATGAAAAACTACACCGGTGGTACAGCCTCCATTTGGGTCTTTTTTGGCTAGTTTAAATTCGATGTTTATAGTTCCTCTTCTTGCCTGAAAAAAAGGCTCAACGGTTTGAAAATCTGCATTTCTTCCGTTAAAGTCGTCATTTAATTGCGCCAAATGATTGACAATTTTCTCGTAAGTAATTGTTTTACCACTTTGTACATCTCCATAAATGTGAAAAACTACTGGAATAGTATATGTAACTGCTTCTGTTTTTGCAGTTTTACTTTTACGCTGAAGGGCAAAATTCTTAGTAAAAGTATCAAAATCTTTTTTCTCCTGAAGTGAATTTGGGTTTGCCCGATACACTTTAGCATTTTCTTCCGTCGTCCGGCACGGAAGTCCTTGTGCGCTAATTTTTCCTACCGAAAAAACCAGCAATAACATTAGTAATTTTATTTTCATAATATGTTTAGGTTAAATTGTTGCCACCAAAATTACCTACATACGTACTATTTTACTGATACTATGTTATTTAAAAACAATATATAATTAACAACTTTTTAACTTTAAAAAAACACACTTTGAAAAAATAAACCAATAAACATACGTATTTACAACAAAAATCACTCATTAATTAAATATATACAAATAAAAAACCATAACACTTATCATTTTACTGCAATGAACACAATGAAACAAAAAACGCAAAGTTCACAAAGCTATTTATTATAGACTTTGCGAACTTTGAGTATCCCGAAGCTTCGGGCAATGTCATTAAATTAAGAGAAAAATTATAATGCTATGGCGAATAAATCTCTTGTAGTTCCGAAATTTTGGGAGCGAAGTTGTAAAGTTTTTTTGTTTCACACAGATTTGGCAGATTGAGCAGATTTAAATTGATTAGAATTTTATTATAAATCTGCATAAGTTTTTTATTCAGTTTTGTAATCTGCCAAATCTGCGAGAAAAAGACTAACCACAATTTGCTAAAAAAAAGCTTAACTTAATGATATTACGCTTCGGGATTGCCTCTTTGCGGTTAAACAAAAACAAAAAAACCGGGAAATCTAATTAAAGATCCCCGGTTTCAAAAACAGAAAACTAACTCAATTTAAAATCTGTCCCAAAATATTTTTGTTGTCATTAAATCCCCACCAATAGCGGTAGCGGCTGCTTCATAATTTTCTTTATTCAGTGTTTTATCAAAAAGCGAATAAATGTTACGAACCGGCACTTTTCCTTGTGCTGCATCAACTGCAGTCGAAGGCGCTTGCAAAGCAGGAAAATCTAATCTTCTATATTCTGTCCAGGCTTCAAATCCTCTATTATAGTAAGCAATCCAAAGTTGGTATGCTATTTTTTCTTTAGAAGTTCCGGTTGCAGTTGCAAAAGCAACATCGGCTCTATCTACATACGTTTGCGCATCTGCATCTGCAATTTTCCAAAAATGCATACTTGCCAAAATTCCTTTTTTGTAATATTCATCTGCCGTACCTCCCACATTAAATCCGCGGTTAGCTGCATCTGCCAATAGAAAACATGTTTCTGTATAATCAAAAATAACTCCCGGATTTGTTTTCTCTTTTAGTCTTGATCCTACATTAGAAAAATCGCCATAAGTTACTTGTTTGGCATAAGGTGCTCCTTTATAAACTCCTCCTTTTTTAGACTCTGGATTAAAGAAAACATCACGTCTTGGATCTTCTTTTGCATTCAATTCGTTAACAAAAAACTCTGTTGGTACAGTCTGTTGTTCATTCACTAAAGTATTATACAAAGGATTCATATCTACAATTGACGAAAAATATTGAAACAATGCTGTCTGACTTTCATTTGTTATTACTCCCGAATTGTAAGCACTTTCAACTATACTTTTAGCTTTTGCAGGATCTACGTCAGCAAGGTGCAATCCTAGTTTTAGTTTCACACTGTTTGCTAATGTTTTCCAGTTAGCTACATCGCCCTTATATATTAAATCTGCTTTGCCAAAACTGTCTTTACTACTATCCATATCAGCAATTGCAATATCTAATCGTGCTGCTAAATCCAGATAAATACTTTTTGCATCATCATATTTAGGAAGTGGATGTACTGTAATATCGAGAGCTTGGGTATAAGGAACATTTCCAAATAAATCGACAAGCGTTTGATAAGCCATAACAATCTGAACTTCAAGTATCGAAATTTTGTTTTTCTTAATTGCTATATCAACCGGACCAAGCGCTTCTTTAGCTTTAATCTGTTTTTCAGAGTTTAACAAGTCCTGCAGGACATCTCTGTACAATATAACCGTATGAGAATTTCCCAAATTCCTTGCTTCCTGATTGTAATTTACCTCATCTGTATAAGTTGTACTTGTCCAATACTGTGCATATCCTCTAAAATTATTATCATTTACAGAAGCATTGGTCAGGAAATAGGCATAATTAACTTGTGCATTTGTCATCAAGGCGTTTGGCAAAACGGTTGTATAAGCTTTTTTATCTTGATTTAAATCGTCTACATTGTCACACGAAGCAACCGAAAGTAAAATGGCTCCTGCAAAAAATATTGTTTTTACTATTTTCATTTTGTTTGTTTTTAGAATTGAACTTTCATGTTAAAGTTATACTCCTTTGATGTAGGCAAAACTCCGGTTTGAAAACCTTGAAGATTACCTGAAGAAAGTCCCGCTTCCGGATCAGCGTAAGGTAAATTTTTACTTATGATCCATAAATTAGATCCGTTGACAGCAAAAATCATACTGCTCATAAAAGTCTTTGCAAGAAACTTAGACGGCAATCTATAGCTCAACCCAACCTCACGAAGCTTTACATAAGATGCATCGTAAACATATTGTTGCTGTGGCATAGAATTGTAAAAAAAGTATCCGTCTGAACCGTGTACACTAACAACCTTATCATTTGGAGTTCCATCTTCTTTTACACCAGCTAATAAAATCCCTCCGCCATCTGCAACAAGATCTCTCTGCGGATGTCCTAAATGATTATTAGATACTGTACTTTCATAAATTCCTGTAGTATGTCCGAAACGTTGATCTAATGAATAAACATCTCCTCCTTTTTTCACATCAATTAAAAAGTTGAATGCGAAATTTTTATAAGTTAAAACGTTATTTACACCACCAATCCAATCCGGATTTACATCACCAATATTAACTCCGGCAGCTTGTAAATATCTTCCGTTTGCACGAATTACTTTTTCCCCATTCAAATACGTAAATCCAGAACCAGTAAGCTGTCCAACTGGTTTCCCAACCTCAGCAACATAATTTACACCTTGAAAAGATCCCAACGAGATTCTATCAGCTCCTCCTAATGAGATTACTTCATTTTTATTAGTAGACCAGTTTACTTTTACTTCCCAAGAAAAATCTTTAGTTTTTACCGGAATCACATTCATTGTTACTTCAAAACCTTTGTTCTGAACATCTCCTGCATTTATCCAAGCCTTTGTATATCCTGTTTGTGATGGAGTTTCAATAGAAAGAATTTGATTTGTTGTATTTGTTTTGTAGTAAGAGAAATCAAAACCTAATCTGTTTTTAAACAATTTAACCTCAATACCTGCTTCAACACCTTTAGTCAACTCACTTTTTAAGTTAGAATTACTTCTGTTGTTTTCTGTAGAAAAACGAATTCCGTCAGGACCAAAATTATCATTCTTAGGATATGTTGTTGAAGTCACTGCAAAAGGAGCATCATTTCCTGTTTCAGCATAATTCAGACGCAGTTTTCCAAAAGACAACCAATCTGTTTTAATGTGATTACTAAAGATATAAGTTCCCGTAATAGACGGATACGAATAGGTATTATTATCTTTTGGCAATGTCGAAGATTGATCTACACGATAAGTTCCTTCTAAGAAATAAGTATCTAAGAAATTAAAACTTGCATTAGCATAAATACTATTTGTTCCAAGAGTGGTTTGATGTTCTTCCGGACTATTTATTTTGTCAATCGAATTGCTCAAAGCATACATTCCCGGCACCACTAAACCTCCATTAGTTCTGGCATATATCGAATTAGAAATTGAGCGTCTTGAATTTGCCCCAACCATTCCGTTGAATTTGATTCCCTCCGTAATATTGGTCTTAAAATTTAAAATCAAATCAAAATTGACCTCTCTAAAATCTTTATCATATCTCGAATACTGTCCAAGCCCATTTGGAGTTCTTTTCGATCCCACAGCAATACGCTCTTCCTGTAGTTGGTGGTAATAATCTACAGCACCTTTACCAGTAATATCAAACCAATCGTTTACCTGAGTAGTCAAATTCACATTTCCAAAGAAACGATCACGGTCTAAAGTATTGTAATTATTATATCTCTGAAAATATGGATTATCATGAAACTGAACTGTCGAGTCATTAGGGCCGGCCACATTCCAGGTTGTATTTTCTCCTGTTAGATTATAAGCATCTCTTAAATCCTTAAAATCTACACTTGTTGAATACCATTGTCTCACACTACTTAAATAATTATTTCCTCCATCACCATAACCAGTTTCATTCATCCCTTTTGCATTTGCCTTTAAGTAATTGGCTGAAGCCGAAATTTTGGTCTTAGGTTTTAGATTGTAACTTGCCGAGAAATTAAAATTATCCTTACGATTATCACTATTTGGCAAAATTCCCTGATCTTGATTGTAATTTGTATATCCAAATCTGAAATCACCATTTTCATTAGCAGCCGCAACTGCAACATTATTTATGTAGGTTACACTATTCTGATAAAAACTATTTGGATTATTTTGTACCGCTTTCCATGGTGTTGCTTTTCCGTAACCCGGTAATTCAGGATAAAATGAATTCCAATTGTAAACTAACAAATTAGAATCAAACTTTGGTCCCCAAGAAGCATCATCGGTTGCAGCATAAGGATGCACGCCGCTACCTAAATCTACAGTTCCATAAAAATCACCATATCCGCTTCCATATTGATTTTGATATTCCGGTAATGTCTTTTTATCGACTACTCCAATAGTAATTCCAGAGCTAAAAGTCACTCCCAAACCACCTTTAGACTTACTTCCTTTTTTTAGAGTAACCAAAATCACTCCGTTTGAAGCTCTTGAACCATATAAGGCAGAAGCCGCAGCTCCTTTCAACACGTTCATAGTTTCAATATCATCGGGATTTATATCCGCAGCAGCGTTCCCATAATCATATCCACCGGTATTACCTCCTCTTTGCTGATCTTCACTATTGGTATTATCATTATTTAAAGGAATCCCGTCTACGATCCACAATGCCTGATTGTTTCCTGTTAACGAAGTTGTACCACGAATAATCACATTAGTAGAACCTCCAATATTATTGTTACGTCTAATTTGTACACCGGCGATTTTACCCGAAATTGAGTTCGCCACGTTACCCGTGTTTACCTTTGTCAAATCTTCGCCTTTTATTTCCTGAGTCGCATATCCCAGAGATTTCTTTTCTCTTTTGACACCCAAAGCCGTAACTACAATTTCCTGAAGCTGCTCTGAACCTCCAGCTAAAACTACATTTACAACAGTATTTGTAGCCGTTATTTCCTGAGTTTTCATTCCAATATAATTAAAAACAAGAACAGCATTTGAACTTGCTTTAATAGAATATTTCCCGTCAAAATCTGTTTGAGTTCCTGTCTTTGTTCCCTTAATTAATACACTCGCACCCGGTAAAGGTATTCCTGTATTATCTGAAACAATTCCGGATACAATCCGCTCCTGTGCGAGCGCAAATTGTGCTAGCAGTACAAAAAAAAGTACTACCGTTTTTCTTTGAAAAAACTTAAATTTCATAAATTGGTTTTATAATTAGTATTGGCAAATATTTTGCTTTTTTAACAATTTTAATGACAATATATTACCACAAAAACCTATTATATTACCCTTTAATTAAACATTTATCATTTTCACATGTATTATCTTATCTTAAAAAATCAACCTTTTTATACCTTTTAATTGAATCAGTGGAGAAACATAAAATATTTTGTACTGACTAATTATTTTAACCGCAAAGCGCACTAAGATTTAATTTTACTTTATACATAGAAAACACAAAGTTCGCGAAGCTAGATCAACACAAAGCTTTGCGAACTTTGTGTTTTTTAAACATACTGTTAGATAAAAAACCTTAGTGTGCTTTGCGGTTAAATTTATCTCAAAACAAAAAAGGGAAAACTTCTTTTTACAGAAATTCTCCCTTTTTTATTTTAATTATCAGATTTTATTTTGCTCCCGGAGGACATTTTTCGTTTACAAATTTTATAAAAGTATCTACTAAATGTCTAGTAGTACCCTGTCCTTCATAAATAGAATGCGAACGATTTGGATAAATCATTAAATTAAACATTCTGTCATATTTGATCAATTCATTAATCAAAACTTCTGCATTTTTGTAATGTACATTATCATCTCCAGTTCCGTGAATGTAAAGCAAATTTCCTTTCAAATTCTTTGCATACGTAACCGGTGAAGCCTGAACGTAAGTTGCTTCGTTCTCACTTGGCAATCCCATATAACGCTCAGTATAGATATTATCATAAAAATGCTGATCTGTAACCGCCGAAACTGCTACACCTGTTTTGTATATATCAGGATATTGAAACATCAAATTCAATGTTACAGCTCCACCGCCGCTCCATCCGTGCACAGCAACTCTGTCAGCATCAATAAAATTCCATTTCAAAACTTCTTTCGCCGCCATTGCCTGGTCACGAGTATTGATAATTCCGATGTTTTTATAAATAGACTTTCTCCATTTTGTCCCTTTTAATGATGGAGTTCCTCGGTTATCCATTGCGATTCCGATATATCCTTTTGGAATCAATAAATCTATAAATCCATTAAATTCAGGTGTATCATTTGCTACACAAGCCATTGGTTCACCATAAACATAAAAGAATAATGGGTATTTTTTAGTTGGATCAAAATCTAATGGTTTTGCCATAATTCCGTCCATTTCGACACCATCAGCAGTTGTTACTTTAAACTTTTCAAGAGAGAAATTACGGTTTGGCTTCGCAAAAACATCTGCTTCTTTTGGCAAGATTTTTTTATGCTCTGATAACGAAACCAAGCGAATATTATAATAGCGATTGATATTAGAATTGGTATGTTTTGCATACGATCCGTCAGTAGAAAATTGATATTCATTAGTTCCTTCAAATTCTTCCGGAGTAATTCTTTTTGTTTTTCCCGAATTCAAATTCGTTTCATACAAATATCTCTGAGTCGCATCTTTAGGACTTGAAATATAGTAGATTGATTTTGTCTTATCATTATAAGCTTTATAATAAGCATCATAATTTCCGGTTGTAAGTAATGTTTTTTTCTTTCCGTCGGCACTAATTTTATAAACATGCATCCAGCCATCAGCATCAGAACTCCATAAAAAAGATTTTCCATTGTCTACAAACTGACATGGAAAACCATCATAAACTCCAGATGAAATATCAAAAACATCAATCCATTCCGGTGATTTTTCCTGATAGATTAAATTTGCTTTACCAGTTTGTGCGTTGCAATTATAGATCGAAGCTTGATTTTGGTGTCTGTTTAACTGAATCACCATTACCGCATCTTTGGCAACCCATTCCATACGAACCAAATAATTATTATCAGGTTCACCCGGAATATCAAGCCAGTTTGTTTTTAAAGAAGTGATATCGATAACACCAATTTTTACTGACGACGGTTTTTCTCCCGCTTTAGGATATTCTACCGGAACCACAAATGGATATAACGCATCTGTATTATTAATCATTAAATGGAATTTTGTTTCTGAAGCATCAACACGCCAAAAAGCAATACTTTTTCCGTCAGGACTCCAACGAAATCCATCGCGTGCCGCAAGTTCTTCTTCGTAAACCCAGTCAAAAGTTCCGTTGATTACTTTATCAGTTCCATCGGTTGTTAAAGGAGTTACTTTGCCCGAAGCCAGATTCTCTAAATAAATATTATGCTTAGAAACATAAGCAACATTCTCGTTGTCATTAGAGAATTTAGCAAACATCAAAGACGATTCTTCTAAATTTGATCCCAACATTCTTCCTTTTCCAGTTGCTAAATCAAAAAACCAATAATCCCCTTTAGTTTTAGCTCTCCACACGGTTTTTGAATTGGTATAAACCAAAACTTTTGTCTTGTTTTGATTCCAAACCAAATCTTCAACTTCTCCGTTAAAGCCTGCATTTTTTAATTGTTCACCTGTTAAAACAGTAGTACTTTGATTTAATTTATCTACATCGTAAACCAAAACATTCTGATCAGAACTTACCCAGAACGAATGCGAATTGGGCAGCCATTTTAGCTCATTGATATCAATGCCAGTCTGAGCAAAAATACCTGAGCAAACAAAAAGTAATAGTAAAAAGTGTTTTTTAATCATGGTTTATTTGGTGTTAATTAGTAATTCTATTTCTATAATTTCAATTGGCAGTTCTTCTGATAAATTGATATTTCCGTTCTCTGTCAGCAGATAATCGTTTTCTAATCGGCAGCCAATTCCTTCTTCTCTGATGTAAATTCCGGGCTCGCAAGTTAAGACCATTCCTTTTTCGAAAGGTTTTGAATACAAACCGACATCATGAACATCAAGTCCTAAAAAATGTGCTGTTCCGTGCATGAAATATTTTTTATAAGCTGGACTTTGAGGATCCTGAGCAGAAATTTCTTCTTTAGTAATCAACTTCAGTTTAACCAATTCTGTTTCGATCAGACTTGCCATTTGCAATTCATAATCTTTTGACAGAACTCCGGGTTTCAAAAATTTAGAGCCTTCTTTCAAACAATATAAAACGGACTCGTAAACTTCTCTCTGACGTGCTGAAAATTTTCCGTTTACCGGAAGACAACGTGTAGTATCTGAATTATAATTGGCATAACAAACACCAAAATCTACCAAAATCATTTCGCCATCACGACAAACAGAATCATTGGTATTGTAATGAAGTGCACAGGCATTTTTACCAGAAGCTATAATAGGTTTAAATGCATGACGATTTCCTCCATTTTTAATATATTGATAAGCCAGTTCGGCTTCCAATTCGTATTCTTTTACATTGGGTTTTACGGCATTCAAAAGCCCTTTAAATCCTTTGACGCTTATCGAAATTGCTTTCCGAATCAAATCGATTTCTTCCTCAGATTTTACCGGGCGCAATTCTCTTGTAATTTTAGCAACACGCTCGTATTGATGCAACGGATATTTTTGTTTGCACCACTGAATCATTCGATCCTGACGTGTATTCATTTCTGAAGTTACTCTTTTAATATGCTCGTTATGTCCTAAATAAATTGCATCTACTTCAAATGCAAAAAGTTGAATTGTCTTTTCGAATTCGTGAATCCATTTCACATTTTTAATTCCTGATATGGCCGAAACTTTTTCTTTGGTCAGAAAATCTCCTTCCCAGATTAAAGTGTGCTCACTAACTTCTTTTACAAATAAAATTGCTCGGTTTTCTTCTTTAAAAGCATCAGGATAAAGTACTAAAATAGTTTCATCCTGCTCAATTCCTGACAAATAAAACAAATCATTATTTTGCGCAAAACCCATTACATCGTCTGCGTTATTGGGCATTACATCATTTGATGTTAAAATTGCCAAACTGTTATTTTGCATCTTTTCGATAAACCTTTTTCGGTTCTTCTCAAACAAAGAAACTGGAATTGAATCGTATCTCATCTTTTATAATTGAAACATTTTTGTATCAACAGAAGTCGTTTTACCAGAAATAATCTCTGTAATTACTTTTCCTGTTGCCGGCGCAAGACTTAAACCCATCATGGCGTGTCCGGTTGCGAAAGTCAAATTTACAACTTTTTCTGCACGCGAAATAATTGGCATTCCGGAAGGTGTGCAAGGTCTGAATCCAAACCAGGTTTCTTGTTCTTCAGGCATTCCTATTTTCATTTCAGGGTAAAACTCGTTTATACTGTTTACAATTCCCTGTAGTCTGTTTTTATTGATTTTAGTATCTCCGGTGTGTGTGATTTCCATAGTGCCTCCAAAACGAATATCATTATTCATAGGCGTTACCGCTACTTTTCCTTCACATAAAATAGATGGAATTGATGGTTTATGGCTTTTATCTTTTAAGGTAAAACTGTAGCCTTTTCCCGGAAGGATTGAAATTGAAATTCCTGTTTTCTTCGCCAATAAAGGACTCCATGAACCTGCTGCCAAAACTACCTCGTCTGTAGCAAATGTACCTTTGCTGGTTACAATTTTGGTGATTTTATTTTTATCAAAAACAAAATCCTGCACCATTGTTGCCGGATGTATTTCGACCTTCAATTGTTCTAATTCCTGCTTTATAAATTGCATAAATTTTTGAGGATATAAATGCGCATCACCTGTATAATGAACACCACCCTGAACATCTGTTTTTGTTCCTTTTTCTAATTTTGCAACGGCTTCCGCCGAAAGATAATCAACCTTCAATCCCATTTTTTCTGCTTCTCTTCCTTCAAGAAACATTTCGTGTCCCACTTTTTCTGTTTTGTACAACATTAAAAGTCCTTTTTCTTCATAGAAAAAAGAATTATTATTTTTAGCAAAATCCTGATACAACTCTTTACTCAACAAAGATAAATCTCGTAATGCCGGCATTGCTTTTTCTACATGTTTTGCATTTGCGTGTTTGTAGAATTGCAATCCCCATTTGATTAAATCAGCATCTAATCTTGGTTTTACATAAAACGGACTTTGACTATTAAACATCCATTTCATTCCTTGCGCAATCATGCCGGGTTGCGCCAGCGGAATTATATGCGACGGAACTATCATTCCTGCGTTTCCATAAGAACAACCGTCATCCATCGCAGATTGATCAAAAATGGTTACCTCAAAACCTTCTTTAGCAAGATAATAGGCTGAACACAGACCAATTATTCCTCCTCCAATTATACTTACTTTTTTCATTTATACAGAATTAAAAAATTCATTGAAGGAAGTTACTATTTCTTCCTTCAATGAATCAAATTTTTTATTAGTTTTTAAATCACCTGAAAACCATGTGCATACGGATCATCTGATTCGTCTATCATGATTGTATTGTAACCGTATACTTTTGCCCAGCCCTGAATGCTTGGCACAATTGCAGCAATTTCACCAATAGAAGTTTCTTCTTCGACTCTACCAATAAATTTACTGCCTATATAACTTTCGTGAATAAAATCTTCACCTTTTTTAAGCTTTCCTTTTGCATGCAACTGAGCAATTCTCGCCGAAGTTCCGGTACCGCAAGGCGAACGATCTATGGCTTTGTCGCCGTAAAAAACTGCATTTCTTCCGGATGAACTTGGATCAAGAGGTTCGCCCGTCCATAACATGTGGCTCACATCGCGGATGGTATCATTTTGCGGATGAATAAAATAATCCGGATATTTCTCGTTGATTCTTTTACGGACTTCCTGACTAAACTGAATAATTTTGCTGGCTGTAAAATCCTGAACTCCTGAGAAATTTTTCTGCGGATCTACAATCGCATAATAATTTCCGCCGTAAGCAACATCAAAAGTAATCTCGCCCAATTCAGGACAATCGATAGTTAAACCTTCAGCTGCTAAATATGATTTTACATTGGTCAAACGAACCCAGTCAACTTTTCCAGCGGTTTGTTGGTATTCGATATTTACCAAACCTGCAGGGGCTTCCATTTTTATTTTTCCGGGTACTTTTGGCGTAATTAAACCTTCTTCAATGGCAATTGTAATAGTACCAATTGTTCCGTGACCGCACATTGGCAGACAGCCGGAAGTTTCGATAAACAAAATTCCAAAATCATTATCCGGATTACTTGGCGGATATAAAATACTCCCGCTCATCATATCATGACCGCGAGGTTCAAACATTAATCCTTTGCGAATCCAATCAAATTCTTTTAAAAAATGCTGACGTTTTTCGCTCATATTAGCACCAACCAAATTTGGTCCTCCGCCAGCCACAACTCTCACAGGGTTTCCGCAAGTGTGTGCATCTACACAAAAAAAAGTTTTCTTTGCCATTATTATACCTGAGATTTCGTTTGAATATTATTTAGCGTTCTTAAAATTTGCAATGGATTTTCGTTTTGTAATTCTGCCGGTAATAACTCATTTGGCCAGTTTTGATAACTAAATGGTCGTACCCAACGGTATACAGAATGAATTCCAACTGCCGTAAATCTAGAATCAGAAGAAGCCGGATAAGGGCCTCCGTGAATCATTGCCGGACAAACTTCAACTCCTGTAGGAACGCCATTAAAAATCAAGCGCCCAACTCGGTTTTGCATTGCCGCGATCAGTTTATTATAATCTTTCAATTCGTCTGACTCTCCGATAATTGTTCCTGTCAATTGCCCGTCTAATTGATTGACAATTTTCAGTAACTGCTCTTCATTATCGCATTGTACAACTATTGAAACAGGTCCGAAAACCTCATGACTTAATGTTTTATTCTCTAAAAAAGTTTTACCATCTACCGTCAAAACCTTCTGAACTCCATAATTAGGAGCTGCTTCGCCTTTGTATTCAGCAATTTTCGAAACTCCATTTTGAGCAATCATTGTTGCTGCACCTTCCTCAAAACTATTTTTCATTGATGGATGCAACATACAAAATGGTTCAATTTTTTCAATGGCTTTTGCCAATTCTTCTGCAAATTTATTTAATTCAGCTCCCTTAATTCCAAATAATAATCCTGGATTGGTAC
This sequence comes from Flavobacterium sp. JAS, assembly GCF_020991455.1. GTDB lineage: Bacteria > Bacteroidota > Bacteroidia > Flavobacteriales > Flavobacteriaceae > Flavobacterium. The sequence continues at coordinate 10,988 of NZ_JAJMOX010000014.1, read as the reverse complement.
AAAACTGACCTGCGCCAAGGGTAATTGATCCTGCATAAGCCGTTGCCCATTTTTGACTGTTTACTTCTAATGCTTTTGGCAGAAAAACTACCGGATTCACACTTCCCATTTCGGCAAAAACCGGAATTGGTTCTGGACGCTGTGCTGCAAGATCAAACAAAGCTCTTCCGGCACGAATACTTCCTGTAAAACCAACTGCTTTTACCAACGGATGTTTTACCAAACTAGCGCCAAGAGTTGTTCCGCCTCCAACAAGATTAGAGAAAACTCCATTTGGCATATTTGTTTTTTCGGCAGCTTTAAGAATTGCAGAAGCTACCATTTCGCCAGTACCAACATGCATCGAGTGACTTTTTACAATTACAGGACAACCCGACGCTAAAGCTGAAGCGGTATCACCTCCGGCTGTTGAAAATGCAAACGGAAAATTACTCGATCCAAAAACTACAACAGGACCTAATGGCACCATCATTTTTCGCAAATCTTCTTTTGGAGCAGGAACCCTGTCTGTTATTGCAGTGTCAATTGCAGCCTGAACCCAGCTCCCTTCGGTAAGCATTTGAGCAAACGAACGTAATTGTCCGACCATCCTGCCTCGTTCCCCCTCTGCTCGACCCATTGGAAAACCGGATTCACTGCAATACTGCACTAACAAATTATCTCCTAAAGCTAAAACTTCGTCTGCAATAGCATTTAAAAAAACTGCTTTTTCAAGACCGGAACAATTCTTATAAGTCCCAAAAGCCTGATTGGCCAACGTAACAGCTTCTTCTATTTCTTCTTGAGTTGCTTCTGTAAAAACCCAAGGATTTTCCTTATCTAACTGCGGATTAAATGTTTTGAATGTTTTTTCTCCGGCAGCTTTAAGTGTATTTCCCACGTAATTTTTTCCTGTAATCATATCTCTTTTTGTTTTTTGAATAAATACTTTACAATTCTTAAAAGAAGAAACTTGTAAAACCAATTGTATCAGCCTATGATTACAAATTTTTATAATCCGGTAATTCCGGTCTTGATTCTAATGATCTGGCAATAATTCCTAAAACGTGCTCTCTCTCAGCTCCACGAAGCGGCAATCTTGGTGCACGAACATTTTCTGTTCCAATTCCTGTTGCTACTTCAGCAAGCTTGATATTCTGAACTAAAAAAGAATTAATATCTAATTCTAATAAAGGTAAAAACCATCTGTATATTTTTAACGCTTCGTCAATTCGTCCCGCTTTTGCTAATTTGTAAATCGCAACGGTTTCTCTCGGGAAAGCATCTACTAAACCAGAAACCCATCCGTGAGATCCCATTAATAAACTTTCTAAAGCCAATGTATCAACTCCCGATAATATTTTTAAACGATCTCCAAAACGATTGATCATTCTTGTTACATTAGAAATATCTCTGGTTGATTCTTTTACAGCCTGGATATTATCGAATTTTAAAATTTCTTCGAACATATCCAATGTAACTTCAATTTTATAATCAATTGGATTATTATAAACCATTATTGGAAGCGTAGTATTTTTAGCCACTTCAGAGAAAAACACTACTGTTTCATAATCAGAAGCTTTATAACGCATTGGAGGCAACATCATCAATCCTTTTGCTCCATCTTGTTCCGCTTTATTAGCAGCCAAAATTGCTCCGCGTGTAGTTTGTTCAGCAATATTCATGATTACCGGCACTTGATTGTTAACCATGCTAACAGTACCTTTTACCAACTCTCTTTTTTCTTCTTCTAAAAGCGTGCTGGCTTCTCCTAAAGTTCCGCCAAGAATTATTCCTTCTACACCTGCGTCTAGTTGTGCTTTTAAGTTAACTTCAAACATTCTGAAGTCTAATTTATCATCTGCAGTAAATTTTGTAGTTACCGCTGGCATAACGCCTTTCCATTGAATACTCATAATATTGATTTTAATTAGGCCAAAATTATTTATATTGAACAAAGCAGGAGACTTAAAAATTACCTTAAAATAATACTATATTACCGTATATATCCCATTTAAGTAAAAAACTAACTAATATATTGCTATTTTTTTTACAAAATAAAATATATTTGAAGTAACTAACTAACCTAACCATGAAAGTTTTTCCGTTCAAAATCCCTAAATCAGGAGAAGATCCCCTTATATATCAAGAAGATAGAGAAGTTGTTTTCTATGACAAACTTCATCAGCATGAAGAAATTCAGATTAGTTTTATCGAAAAAGGCGAAGGTGCAATTTTTGCCGGTGATACTATTTCGCATTACAACGAAGGCGACATATTGGTGATTGGCAGCAATTTACCTCATGTTTTCAGAAGTGAAGTACGCGAAAATGAACCATCCATTATGCTTACCTTGTTTTTTACGACAAACTCATTTGGAAGAGATTTTTTCTCCTTAAATACATTCAAAAATATTCATCCTTTTTTAGAAAGCAGCAAAAATGGCTTTATAGTCCATAATGCACCCAAAAAAATCACCAAGTCTTTCAAAAAACTAAAAAAAGCCGACAATTATCAACGTTTTATTCTGTTTCTGGAAATACTGAAATGGCTTTCAAACAACGACAAAGAACTTTTGTCTAATCATTTATATGATAAAAAAATCACCGATAATGAAGGAAAACGAATGCAGACAGTATTTGAACATGTAATGACTAATTTTAGCAAAAACATAAATCTAGACGAAATTGCTTCGATTGCCAATATGACTAAAAACGCTTTTTGCCGGTATTTTAAAGTCCGGACGAACAAGTCCTTTTTTCAGTTTTTAATAGAAGTGAGAATTGAGCATGCTTCGAAGCTACTGGCAAATAACAGTGAACTTTCTGTTTTAGAAATTGCCGAATTATGTGGCTTTAATAACATCTCAAATTTCAACAGAAAATTTAAGGAGTTAAAACAAACCTCTCCTTTACAATATAGAAAGCTAAACTTGTAAACTACCGTATAATTTTTACCGCAGAGATTTTTTTTAACCGCAAAGTTCGCAAAGATTTAATTTTACATTGCGCGTAGAAAACACAAAGTTCGCAAAGCTAGATCAATACATAGCTTTGCGAACTTTGTGTTTTTATGATAAGCTTACATAAAAAACTTGGCGAACTTTGCGGTAAAAAAATCTTTGCAGTAAAAACTATTCAATAGATAGTCTCGTCATAATTGGATAATGATCTGAGTTTTCAAAATCCGGAAAACTTTCGAATTGCTTCACTTTCATTTTACTGTCTGTAAAAATATAATCAATTCGGGCTGGATAATATTTGAATTTATAGGTAGCTCCAAAACCTTCCCCAGCTTCTTCAAAAGCATCTTTTAGTTTTCCTTTTATATTTCGATACACGTATGAAAACGGACTATTATTCATATCACCACAAATAATAATCGGATTTTTACATTGCTTGATATTTTCTTTGAACATCTCAGCCTGTTCCTGTTGTTGTCTAAATCCCTTGCTGATTCTGGTATAAATAAGCTGCGATTTTTCCTGATTTACGTTGTCTATATTATTTGAAATATCACTAACATCAGGCGAAATCTTAATCGACTGCAAGTGCATATTATAGACCCGAATCACATCTTTACCCCGTTTTATATCAGCATAAATAACATTATTATCTGACTTAGGAAAAATAATATTACCCTCATTTATAATGGGAAATTTTGAAAAAATAGCCTGGCCGGTTTTAATTTTATTTCCTTCAATAAAAATATAACGATGCGGATACACTTTTAAATCTAAATGCGCAGAGTTTGAATATTCCTGAATACACAAAATATCCGGATCTTTTTCGTCAATAAAGGCTTTAATATTTGACGGAATATCATCACGATCCAACCATTTAAAAACATTAAAAAGACGCACATTATAACTCATCACAGAAAAATCCCTTTCATCAGCTACATATTCTTTCGTCGAAAATTTATAAAATTTACTTATAAATGTAATTCCGGTTAATAATACCAAACCAGACAAAATAAGACGCTTTTTAAACTGAATTGCCCAATAAACAAAGAACAATCCGTTCAGGACAAAAAAAGCTGGCATAAAGAGCGTCAGCACCGATAAAAGCGGAAAACTTTTAGGTGCTAAAAACGGTAAAATATAGATACTAAATGTCAGTACAGTCAGAACTATATTCAAAAAGAACATTATTTTATTAAACCACGAAAGGTTTTTCATATTTGTTTGCTAAAAGGATTATTTTCCAGCTTTAAATAAAAACTCTTTTTCTTCTTTTGTGAGACAATCATAACCAGACTGGCTAATCTTGTCTAAAATTTCGTCGATTTGCTGTTGCGTTTTGTCTTTCGTAACAATTCGGGACGTCACTTTTTCTGTAGGTTTTTTGTAATTTTTATGAACTTTTGTGAAAGGGGTCGATGGAGATTTTCTAAATAGATTTGTAAAAAAATCAAGCGTTTTGGAAATAATAATACTCAAATCTGTTCCGTTTTGAAGCAGCTTAATATAAATAAATCCAAAAACAGCTCCGGCTAAATGCGAGATATGCCCGCCGGTGTTGTCTAAACGAAACTGCATTAAATCTAAAACCAAAATCACAGCCGTAATATGCCATAATTTAACGTTTCCGATAAGCAACAAACGTACATTCATTAAGGGCTGATACGTTGTGGTTGCAACCAAAATTGCCATAATAGCAGCGGAAGCACCAACAATAGAAGCCGCAAAATTTAAAAAGTAAAAACTCAACGCAAAGACAACTCCAGAGAAAATAGCACTTAAAATGTATAATCCCAGATATTGCTTTTGAGTAAAAAAGGTTAGAAATAAATTACTGGCAAAGTTTAAAACCATCATATTAAATAACAAATGCAAAAATCCGTCATGAAAGAATGCGTACGTTAAAAATGTCCAGGGTTTATATAAGAAAACACTAGGATCTGATGACAAAGCCAACCAATTTGGAAAAGCAAATTGACCAATAGAATATTGATAGAAAAACACTAATGAAACCAAAAAACAAGCAATGTTCCAGTAAATGACACGCATTGCAATTCCACCTAATTTATATTGTAGTTTTAAATCGTCCAGAATGTTCATAAAAGCTTTCTTTAGTTTTTATTTTTTTATATTAAAGTTAAAAATTAATTCCAACGATTTTGATTAAACTGATTTTTTTTCCAATACCACATAATTAAAAATCCAAAGAGTGCACCGCCAATATGTGCGTAATGAGCCACTCCATCTGCTACACCTAAGAATGAATTTCCTAAAATCCCAAAGAAACCATCATATAAAAGCATATAAACCGGTACAAAATATTTCGCTTTAATTGGAATTGGAATAAACATAATTCCAAGTTCCGCATTAGGAAACATAAAAGTAAAAGCAACAAGCAATCCGTAAATAGCTCCAGAAGCTCCAACAACAGTCCCGAAATAAGCCTCAGTAAAATGTTTAAATTCAGAAACAGACAATATTTGTTGCCATCTCGTATCTATTTTTCCTTCATCTAATAATTGCAAAACTTGAACTTTATTGTAGCCATTAGCTAATAATGTATTTAATGCATCTTGATAAAAATAATAGTTTACAGCATAATTTATCAAAGCCGCTCCTAATCCGCAAGAAATATAAAAAAACAAGAATTTCTTACCGCCCCAAAAATGTTCCAATGTCGAACCAAAAGAATATAAAGCAAACATATTAAAAGCAATATGCATCACACTTCCATGCATAAACATGTGTGTGATAGGTTGCCAAAATCTAAATCCTGGATTCTCGGGAAAGAAAAGAGCAAAATATGCATCTGCAGCAGGAACTAAATTGCAGCCAATAAAAAATATGATATTAATTATCAATAATTGTTTTACTACGGGTGTCATTTTCATCATAAGGCAAACTTTTTATCTATATCTTCAACACGCATCGTGATGAATGTAGGTTTTTGAAAAGGTGAAATGTTTGGATCTTTACAGGCAAATAATCCGTTTACCAAATTATCCTGTTCTTTTTCGGTTAAATAAGATCCGGTTTTAACCGCTAAACTTTTGGCCATAGATTTCGCAATCGTATCATTCTGACTGTAACTATTGGCTGGAATTCCGTCTTGCAAATCACTCAGCAATTGCTCTATTACAAGAGAGACTTCACTTTCTGTAATATTTACAGGGATTCCCGAAATGACAATATGGTCTGTTTGAGCTTCTTCAAAAACAAAACCTGTTGTTTCTAATGAAGGCTTCAACTCCTCGATTAATTCCATTTCGCTCGACGAATAAAATAAATTCAAAGGAAACAATAATTGCTGGCTTGATGCTTGATTAACGGTCATATTCAACAAAAATTGCTCGTATAAAATACGTTGATGTGCACGCTGCTGATCAACAATAACCATTCCTGATTTTATTGGTGAAACTATATATTTTTTATGAATTTGATACGTTCCCTGACTTGCTTGTTCTACCTCATCATCATTAAACAATGACGATGTTACTTCTTCGTTTTCGAATGTAAAAGGTGAACTTTCGATACTTTCTGTATTCAGTCCCACATACAAACTTTCCCAGCTCGCGGTAGGTTCGACTCTTTTAGAATATCCTCCTGAATATGAGCTTGATCCTGAACCGGATCCCGAACTTGATTTCGAATAATGTTGATTGGTTTTATCATCCGTAAAGGGATTAAAAGTTCCATCGACCTGAATCGTTGGCGTTTCGGCTTCTAAATCTTTATAATGATATGGTGTGTCTAAATTTGCATCGCGATCAAAATCCAATACCGGAGCAACATTAAATTGTCCTAAACTATGTTTTATAGAAGCTCTTAAAATTGCGTATAAAGCCTGTTCATCATCAAACTTAATTTCTGTTTTGGTCGGATGAATATTGATATCGATCGTATTTGGCGGAACTTGTAAATACAGGAAATAGCTTGGTTGAGAACCGTCTTTCAAAAGTCCATCATAAGCCGCCATTACCGCGTGATGTAAATATCCGCTTTTAATAAAACGATCGTTTACAAAAAAGAACTGCTCGCCTCTGCTTTTCTTAGCAAATTCAGGCTTGCAAACAAATCCCTGAACATTTATAATTTCGGTATCTTCATTAACGGGTACCAGTTTTTCATTGGTTTTACCGGACATGATCCCCACAATTCTCTGACGATAACCTGCCGCCGGTAAATTATACATCTCGCTTCCGTTATGGTAAAATGTAAAATGAATATTTGGATGTGCCAAAGCTACACGCTGAAATTCATCCATAACATGACGGAATTCAACGGTATCTGATTTTAAGAAATTACGACGTGCCGGAATATTAAAAAACAAGTTTTTAACCGCAAATGAAGTTCCTTTTGGTAAAACGGCTACTTCTTGCGAAACAAATTTACTTCCTTCAATTATAATATGAGTTCCTAATTCGTCCTGATCTTGCTTGGTTTTCATTTCCATGTGTGCAATAGCAGCTATAGAAGCCAACGCTTCTCCACGGAAACCTTTAGTATGAAGCGAGAATAAATCTTCTGCCTGACGTATTTTTGAAGTTGCGTGACGCTCAAAACACAAACGAGCATCAGTTACATTCATTCCCATACCATTATCGATCACCTGAACCAATGATTTTCCAGCGTCTTTAATGATCAATTTTATATCAGTTGCTTTTGCATCCACAGCATTTTCTAATAACTCTTTTACTACAGAAGCTGGTCTTTGAACCACTTCTCCGGCAGCAATTTGATTAGCAACGTGATCAGGAAGTAATTGAATAATACTCGACATTAAAAAATTTGGGTTAAAGGTTGTTCCCTAATTCGAACAAACATGGTCTGTAAAAATCTCAGGATAATATTATTAATTCATTTATGGTTTTTAAAAACCAAGGTGTACAAATTTAATGAATTTCTGTTGGGTTTTAGAATAACAGCTATCATAAAAAAAACAAAAAACCTATACTCTTTTTACACAGCATAGGTTTTAGTATTTTTAAAACAATTGTGTTTTATTCGTTCTCAATTTTTCTTGGTTTGTCTTCGATTTGAAGCGCACCTGAAGACAATAATGGTTGATGAAACGGATGTGACATTGAAGCTTGCTGACGAATATAAGCCATTTTTATTGCTGCAATTGCTGCTTCGGTTCCTTTGTTTCCGTGAATTCCTCCACTTCTGTCAATAGATTGCTGCATGTTATTGTCTGTTAAAACACAAAAAATAACTGGAATATCAGTCTGAACATTCAAATCTTTAATTCCTTGCGTTACACCTTCGCACACAAAATCAAAATGTTTGGTTTCGCCTTGAATTACACATCCAATTACAATAACCGCATCTACGTTTTGCGTTTGCAACATTTTCTTTGCACCATAAATCAGCTCAAAACTTCCCGGAACATTCCAACGAATAATTTGCTGTTGCGGTACATCACAATCAACTAAGGCATCAAAAGCGCCATTATAAAGTCCTTCTGTTATGGTTTCGTTCCACTCAGAAACAACAATCCCAAATCGAAAGTCTTTCGCATTTGGGATCGTGTTTTTATCGTATTCTGATAAGTTTTTATTTTCAGTAGCCATCAGTAATATTTTAGATTTTTGATTTTAGAATTTAGATTCCTAAATACAAATCTACAATCTTAAATCTAAAGTCTAAAATTTTTATTGTGCTAATCCAATCAATACATCAACAGAAGCTGCTTCTGGAGCTGCATCGTAGTTTTCTTTAATATCAGTTAAGTATTTGATAGCGTCTTCTTTTTGACCTAAAGCCAAAGCTGTTTTACCTGCTTTTAATAAGAAACGAGGTGTTGTGAAATCATTTTTGTTAGATTCAGCAGCTTTTACATAATAGTCTAAAGCTTCTTTTTGTTGGTTCTTTTGAGAATAAGCATCTCCAATTGCACCAATTGCCAAAGCACCAACGATAGCTTCTTTTGATTTAAAGTTACCTAAGTACTTAATAGCGTCATCATATTTACCAATATTCAAAGATGCGATACCAGCATAATAGTTCGCTAAGTTTCCTGCATCAGTTCCTGAATATTCGTCAGCAATTTTAACAAATCCGAATTTACCTTCAGAACCATTCAAAGCCAATTTATATAATGAATCGCTTGCTACACCATTTGTTGCTTTTTCAAAATTTTGTTGCGCAACAAACATTTCGCTTGCAGCTTCATTTTGTTTAGGAGCTTCAATAAATTTTTGGTAAGCCAAATATCCAATTGTAGCAACTGCAATACCAGCAACTAAACCAATAATGATTTTTTGATTTTTAGCAACCCAATCCTCAGTTTTTGAAGCGGTTTCATCTAATTTTGAGAACACACCAGCCGTTGTACTATCCTTTTCGTCAATGATTACTTGTTGTTCTTCTGTAACAACATCTTTAACTTCTTTTTCTTTTGGTGTTTTATATCCTCTTTTATTATAAGTAGCCATTTCAAATTAATTTAGTGAACGGCAAAAATAAAATTTTTATTGAAACTAACGTAAAAAAAATCAATTTTCTCTCTGTTTTAAAAAAATATTTTACTAAACGACAACTTCTTTACGATTTCAAACAAAATAATTCGTCCTGAAATGCGCCAAAAGCCTATTATATCGATAATTTTCAATAATTTGCACCCTTAAACTTTTGCTTTCCAAAAAAAGTGCTTTTTTCAGCTAATACCGTAATTTTAGCCACAGATTTCACAGATTCTCACAGATTAAAAAAGTCATAAAACTAGATTTGACAAAGAAATCTTTTTAAATTCTTTCAATCTGTGGCAGAAAACAACCTAAATCTGCAAAGCAAAGAGCCTAAATTCACTAGAAGCAAGCCTTATTTTCAGTCCTAAAAAATGTATTTAAACAAAATTTCTTTATTCAATTATAAAAATTTCTCCGAAGTCAGTTTTGATTTTGACCACAAGATCAATTGCTTTGTGGGCAAAAACGGAATTGGAAAAACCAATGTGCTCGATGCAATTTATCATTTGGCTTACGGAAAAAGTTATTTTAATCCGTTGGCGGTTCAGAATATCAAACACGGAGAAGAGTTTTTTGTAATTGATGCCGAATTAGAAAAAAACGACAGAACAGAACAAATCGTTTGCAGTTTAAAAAAAGGACAGAAGAAAATCTTAAAAAGAAACGGAAAAGCTTACGATAAATTTTCAGATCATATTGGGTTTATTCCGCTTGTGATTATTTCTCCAGCCGATCGTGATTTAATTGTTGAAGGAAGCGAAACACGCCGTAAATTTATGGACAGTGTGATTTCGCAATTAGATTCTACTTATTTACATCAGCTTATTCAATATCAAAAAGTAATCGTGCAGCGAAATGCGCTATTAAAGTATTTTGCCCTCAATCATACTTTTGACAATGACACCTTATCTATATATAATGAGCAGCTAAATAGTTTTGGACAATCTATTTTTGAAAAGCGAAAAGATTTCCTGGAGCAATTTATACCTATATTTAATATACACCATCAAGCCATAACCGGATCTGAAGAAACGGTACAATTGGTTTATGAAAGTCATTTGTTCGAAAAAGACTTATTGACACTTTTAAAAGAGAACATTAATAAAGATCGCGCGCTCCAATATACAAGTGTCGGAATTCATAAAGATGATTTATCATTTGAAATTGATTCACATCCTATAAAGAAATTTGGATCTCAAGGTCAACAGAAATCTTTTTTGATTGCTTTAAAACTGGCTCAATTCGAATTTTTAAAAAAACAGAGTGGCGTAAAACCTCTTTTATTATTTGATGATATTTTTGATAAATTAGACGAAAGTCGTGTTGCCAAAATTATCGAAATGGTAAATAGCGAAACTTTCGGCCAGCTTTTTATTTCAGACACGCATCCAGAACGTACCGAAGCGATTGTAAAATCAACACATCAGAGTTATAAGATATTTAATTTGTGATTTTTTTTTAGCCACGAATTTCTCGAATTTTCCCGAATTTACTTTGTCTAAAATAATTTAGCCGCAGCTTTCACGGATTAAACGGATTTAATGCTTTGACGCAAAGTAACCGCAATATTGTCATTC
>NZ_JAJMOX010000013.1 GCF_020991455.1 Flavobacterium sp. JAS | reverse complement strand
AGTTAGATTAGCGATCAATATCAGCGTGACTGATCCTGGAACACCAGTAATTACTAAAACAACTCAAGATTTCTGTTTAGTAAATGCTCCAACATTTGCATCAATTGATGTAAGTCCAGCGGCAAATATTGTTTGGTATGATGCTTTAACCGGAGGAAATTTAATTCCACCAGCAACAGCATTAACAACTGGAACTTATTATGCAGCAATCAAAGATCCAACAACAACTTGTGAGAGTAAAGTTAGATTAGCGATCAACATCAGCGTGACTGATCCGGGAACACCAGTAATTACCAAAACAGAGCAGAATTTCTGTTTGATTGATGCACCAACATTTGCAACAATCGACGTAAGTCCAGCGACAAATATTGTTTGGTACGATGCTTTAACCGGAGGAAATTTAATTCCACCAGCAACAGCATTAACAACTGGAACATATTACGCCGCAATCAAAGATCCAACAACAACTTGCGAAAGCAATGTGAGATTAGCGATCAACATCAGCGTAACTGATCCTGGAACACCAACTACAGTAGATACAACACAAGATTTCTGTTTAGTAAATGCTCCAACTGTAGCAAACATTCAGGTTAATACACCAGCAACAGGAAGTATAGTTTGGTATGCCACAGCAACAGGCGGAACAGTAATTGCACCAACAACAGCTTTAGCAACAGGAAATTATTTTGCATCGATTGTAGATCCAACAACTACATGCGAAAGTGCAGTAAGATTGCAAGTTGCAGTAAGTGTAACTGATCCGGCTACGCCAACAACGACAGATACTACACAAAATTTCTGTTTAGTTAATGCTTCAACAGTAGCAAACATTCAGGTAAATGAAAGTAATGTTATTTGGTACACTGCAGCAACCGGAGGAACAGTAATTACTCCAACAACACCTTTAGCAAATGGTGCTTATTATGCAACATTAAAAGATGCAGTTACAGGTTGTGAAAGTTCAGTTCGTTTACTAGTAACAATTAGTATAACAGATCCGGGAACACCAACAACAACAGCAGTAACTCAGGTTTTCTGTTCAGGTGATTTGCCTAAGGTTTCTAATATTCAGGTAAACGAAGCTAATGTAGTTTGGTATAGTGCTGCAACAGGCGGAACAGCAATTGCTCCAACAACAGCATTAGTAAGCGGAGATTATTTTGGAGCCATAAAAGATCCGGTAACGGGTTGTGAAAGTAACACTAGATTAAAAGTTACAATTACTATTGGAAACACAGTGAATCCAACAACAACAGATACTACACAAGATTTCTGTTCTGTAAATGTGCCAACAGTTGCAAGTATTCAGGTAAACGAAGCTAATGTAGTTTGGTATACCGCTTCAACAGGGGGAACAGTAATTCCACCTACAACAGCTTTAACTAATGGTATATATTACGGAAATATTAAAGATCCGATAACAGGATGTGAGAGTACAACTCGTTTGCAAGTTACTGTTACAGTTTCAGATCCGAGTCCAACGCCAACAACTACAGATGCTTCACAAGACTTTTGTTCAATAAATGCACCAAAAGTTTCTAATATTCAGGTAAACGAAGCAAATGTAATTTGGTATAGTACGCCAACTGGAGGAACAGCAATTCCGGCGACAACAGCTTTAGCTACCGGAACATATTATGGAGTTGTTTCAAGCAATTCAGGTTGTGAAAATCCGGTAAGATTAGCAGTTGCGGTAAGTGTAAATACACCAGGTGTTATTACTACACCTAAAACAACGCAAACATTCTGTTTATCAGCGTTGCCAACATTAGCAAATATATTGGTAAACGAACCTAACGTAGTTTGGTATTCATCTGCAACCGGCGGAACACCGTTAGCAGCAAACACACCATTAATAGCAGCAACATACTATGCAGGTGCTTTAAGCAATACAACAAATGGTTGTGAGGGCGCTACAAGATTAGGAGTGGTTGTTAATTTTGAAAACGATGCTTTAGTACAATTAGCAACTACAGATGACACACCATGTGTTTTCAAAGGAGTTACTTATTCAATAGCAAACGGAAAATCAAATTATGTTTGGACAATTACTAATGGAAAAATAGTTTCCGGCGGAGGAAATGCAGATGGATCAGTAACAGTTTCATGGTCTGATATAGGACCAGGTAAAGTTGAGGTAACATATACAAATAATTGTGATGAAACCACAACAAAATCATTAAACGTTACAGTTGCTACATGTTCTGATTTAACGATTACCAATACAGTTAGTAATCCAACACCAAATTTTGGTGATGAGGTAACATTTACAATTACCGTAAACAATGTTGGAGAAGGTGATTTTATTAATACGATCGTTAGTGAATTACTGCCAAACGGGTATACTTTAATTAGTTCTAATACAACAGTAGGTACATACGACCCAATTACACATCTTTGGACAATTCCAACTCTGAATTCTGGACAAAGTGTTACGTTAACTGTTACAGCTCAGGTATTACCAAGCGGTGACTATACAAATGTTGCCAGTATCGTAGTTTCGACTCCGTTGGATGTTGATGCAGCAAACAACACGGCTACTGCTACAGTACAGCCAATTTGTTTGACAGTTTATAACGAGTTCACTCCAAATAATGATGGATCAAACGATCTCTTTAGAATTGATTGTATCGAAACATATCCAAATAACGAGTTGAAAGTATTTAACAGATACGGTTCATTAGTATATAGTAAACAGCATTATGAAAATGACTGGGACGGAACTGCCAATGTATCAGGTGTAGTTAATAGAGGAGATATGTTGCCAACAGGTACTTATTTTTATGTGATAGCCATTGGAGATGGATCGGTTAAAAAAGGATGGTTATCTATAATGAGATAAGCATTGTTATTAATCATCTAATTAATTAAACTAAATAAGTATCGTTATGAAACTATATATAAAATCATTAGAAACGTATTTCATTTTAATATGTTCGTTTGTCACAGTTTGTGCAAGTGCACAACAGGATCCCGAGTACACACAGTATATGTATAATGCGATGGCGGTAAATCCAGCTTATGCTGGGTCTACCGGCACGATAGACGCAACGCTTTTGCACCGTTCACAATGGGTAGGTATTTCTGGAGCACCAGAAACACAATCATTTTCTGTTCACGCACCGCTTCGAAATGAGAAAATTGGTTTAGGATTAAGTGTCGTTAACGACAAAATTGGTCCTTCAAACGAATTGTATCTTGACGGAAACTTCGCTTATTCAATAGCGCTAGGCTATGAAAAGAGATTAGCCTTTGGGATAAAAGCGGGTATGAGAATGTTGAATATAGATTGGTCAAAAGGGAGATATTATGATAATAATGATGTTTTGTTAAATCAAAATGTTGATAATCAGGCAAAATTAGCTATTGGAGCAGGAGTTTATTATTATACCGATAAATGGTATTTAGGGCTTTCGGTTCCTAGCTTTATTCAAAGTGATTATTATGACGACGTTCAGGAATCTATTAATTATGATCGTTTGCATTATTATTTAATGGGAGGTTATGTTTTTGATTTGAATCCGAATTTGAAATTTAAACCGGCATTTTTAGTAAAAGCAGTGAGTGGAGCACCACTTACTGCTGATATTTCGGCGAATTTTATGATTGCAGAAAAATTTGTTATCGGAGGTGCGTACAGAACAGATGATTCTGTAAGTATTCTGGCAGGTTTTCAAATATCTAAAAGCTTCTATTTAGGATATGCTTTTGATTATACGGTAAGTCAATTGAACAAATACAACGATGGGACACATGAATTCATCTTGAAATATCAGTTCAATAAAGGTGAACGCAAAATTAAATCTCCTCGATTCTTCTAAAAAAACAACCTATGAAAAAATTATATATCCTGAGTTTAGTATTGAGTTTTACATTAGGTTTTGCTCAAACAAATCTAAAAAAAGCGGATGCCCTGTTTAGAAATTATTCTTATGCCGATGCTTCAAAAGCGTATGAGGAAATTTTACAAAAGATAGAGAATCCATCTGCTCAGACGTTGAAGAATGCTGCCGACTCGTATTATTTTATTTCAGATGCCCAAAATGCACTAAAATGGTATCGAAAATTATATGAAGTACAAGGCAATAATTTGACTGATATTTATTATTTGCGTTACATCCAGACCATGAAAGCGGTTATGGATTATGATGAAGCAGATAAAATCACAAAAGAATATCTGAATAAAAAAGGAGATAAAAACGAGATCAATCGCTACGTTGCTCAAAAAGCGCAAATGGATAGTTTGTCTAAAGCAAAATCTCTTTACACCTTAAAAAATTTAGATATCAATACCAGTAAATCCGATTTTGGAGCTACTTTTTATCAAGAAAAAATAGTCTTTACATCAGCAAGAGATACCACAAAATTCAGTCAAAAATTATACACCTGGAACAACCAGCCGTTTCTGAATTTGTATATCGCTGAGCGAAATCCTGCAGACGGAAGTTTGTTTAATGAAAAAGTATTTCTTCCAAATGTAATGACTAAATATCACGAAGCAACGGCAAGTTTTGATGCCAGCGGAAAAACAATTTATTATTCTACAAATATTGTAAAGAAAAATAAATTGGTTATTGATCAGGAAAAGGTCAATAATTTTCAAATTATAAAAGGTGATATGACCGATGGAAAATTAGAAAACCCGCAGAAAGTACCCTTTGACAGTAATGAGTACTCAGTTGGTCATCCTTCTTTGAGTGACGATGGTCAATATCTTTTCTTTGCGTCAGATATGCCGGGAGGTTTTGGTGAAAGTGATTTGTATTATGTGAAAATTGCCAGTGATGGCACGATGGGTTCCCCAATAAATCTGGGACCAAAGATTAACACCATCGGAAATGATGTTTTTCCTTTTTACCGTAACGGAGTACTTTACTTTTCTTCAGATGGACATTACGGCAGGGGAGATTTAGATGTGTACGAAAGTAACTTTTCAGCCAATGGAACATTTACAACGCCAAAAAATCTGGGAGCTCCAATAAATAGCAACAAAGATGATTTTGCTTTTTTAATTGATAAAACAGGCAGTTATGGTTATGTTTCCTCAAACAGAGCCGAAGGTAAAGGCGATGACGATATCTATTCCTTCATAAAAGGAAAACCTGTTTGCAATCAAAACATTTCAGGTATGGCATTTGACAGAAAAACAAAATTACCGCTTACAGATGTTTCAATCATGGCATATAACTCTTACAGTGAAATCCTTGCAGAAACTAAAACAAATTATGATGGTAAATATGTGGTTACTGTTCCTTGTGGAAAAGTGATTAAAATGATTGCGGCAAAGCCTAATTACAGCAGCGACGAAAAAACTGTTGAAACTACCTTGGAAAACGAAGGCGAAATTAAAGACGTTAACTTCGAACTTAGTAATTACGATGATTTAGTAGTTAAGAAAAAAGGAGTTGAAAAAGTGGATGTTAAGCCTATTTATTTTGACTATGATAAATATGATATTACGCCACTTGCAATTGAAGAATTGTCTAAAGTAGTTTTTGTTATGAGAAAATTTCCTAACGTTAAAATCAAAATTGAATCACACACAGATTCCCGTGGGAAAGATGCTTACAACATGAAGCTATCAGACAACAGAGCCAAAGCAACACGTGATTATATCGTTTCGCAGGATATTGACGCTTCAAGAATAGAAAGTGCAATAGGTTATGGCGAAAGTCGAATAATTAATAAATGTAAAAATGGTATAAAATGTACCGAAGAGGAACATTTATTAAACAGACGCTCAGACTTCATTATTATCCAGAAATAGTTTTATACTTGCGATCTAATAATTTGATTATCAGTAGTAAAGAATAGAGCGAAGAAACCATTTGGAAGTTGGTTTTGTTAATTCTTTTTTAAGAATAATGGACAAGAAGAAAATCAGGCTGCATCATTTTGCAGCTTGATTTTTGATTTTATAAAACTTTTGGTTTTTACTGTTTTTGAACAAAAAAATCCTAATTTTGATATTCAATTATTCTAAATTACAACCCGCATCATTTTATTATCTTATGAATATTCAAGAAACAATCCAGAATTTAAGAAACGAACTTAATCAACACAATTACAACTATTACGTGTTAGATAACGCGACAATTTCTGACTATGATTTTGATATTAAATTAAAAGAACTACAAGATTTAGAAAATAAACATCCTGAATTTTTTGATGAAAACTCGCCAACGCAGCGAGTAGGAGGAACCGTTACCAAGAATTTTAAAACAATTGCGCATCAATATAGAATGTATTCCCTGGATAATTCTTATTCTAAAGAAGATTTATTGGACTGGGAAAACCGAATTCAGAAAGTATTAGGAAATGTCGCTTTGCAATACACTTGCGAGCTGAAATATGACGGAGCTTCGATAAGTATTACTTACGAAAACGGAAAACTAGTTCAGGCTTTAACACGCGGAGATGGTTTTCAGGGAGATGAAGTGACTAATAATATTAAAACCATAAAATCGATTCCTTTACAGTTAAAAGGAAACTATCCGGATAAATTTGATATTCGCGGCGAAATTATTCTGCCTTTTGCAGGTTTTGAAAAAATGAACCAGGAATTAATTGAAATTGGAGAAACACCCTATTCAAATCCAAGAAATACAGCTTCAGGAAGTTTAAAACTGCAAGACAGTGCTGAGGTTGCAAAACGCCCATTAGAATGTTTATTATATTTTGTAACCGGAAATAATTTACCTTTTTCTTCTCAGTTTGAAGGATTAGAATCAGCCAGAAAATGGGGATTTAAAGTTCCAAACGAAGCAAAATTGGTGAATAATATGCAGGAAGTTTTCGATTTTATCGATTATTGGGATGTACATCGTCATAATTTACCTTATGAAACAGATGGAGTTGTAATAAAAGTAAATAGTATTCAACATCAGGAAGAATTAGGTTATACAGCAAAATCACCCCGTTGGGCAATTGCTTACAAATTTAAATCAGAGCAAGTTTCAACCACATTAAAATCAATTTCATACCAGGTTGGGAGAACGGGAGCAATTACTCCAGTAGCAAATTTAGAGCCAGTGCAATTGGCTGGAACTATTGTAAAAAGAGCTTCTTTGCACAATGCAGATCAAATTGAGAAATTAGATATAAGAATAAATGACACTGTTTTTGTTGAAAAAGGAGGTGAGATTATCCCTAAAATTATTGCAGTAGATTTATCACAACGCCCCGAAAATTCAGAAGTAACCCAATATATCACACATTGCCCTGAATGTCAGACAGAATTAGTTAGAAACGAAGGCGAAGCCAATCATTATTGTCCAAATTTTTACGGTTGTCCTCCGCAGATTATCGGACGAATCCAACATTATATCTCAAGAAAAGCAATGGATATTGAAGGACTTGGAGGAGAAACTGTAGCGCTGCTTTTCAAGAATGATTTAGTACATAATTATGCTGATTTATACGAATTGAAAGTCGAAGATATTTTACATTTGGAAAGAATGGCACAAAAATCGGCTGAAAATCTGGTAAAAGGCGTTGAAAAATCAAAAGAAATTCCGTTCGAAAGCGTTTTGTTTGCACTTGGAATTCGTTTTGTTGGAGAAACTGTAGCTAAGAAATTGGCCAAACATTATAAAAACATAGAAGCGTTAAGTCAGGCATCTCTAATGGATTTGATTTTGGTTGATGAAATTGGGGAACGAATTGCTAAAAGCGTAATTGAATTTTTTGAAAATGAAGAAAACAAAACTATAATTGAACGCCTGAAAAATCATGGTGTTCAATTTGAAATTGTCGAAAAAATAAATCCAAATGCTACAGAGAAATTTGTCGGGAAAACATTTGTAGTTTCAGGAGTTTTTGCTCAATTTTCAAGAGATGAGCTAAAGAAAGCCATTGAAGATAATGGTGGAAAAGTAGGAAGTTCAATTTCTGCTAAAACTGATTTTGTTGTTGCGGGAGATAATATGGGACCGGCAAAATTAGAAAAAGCCAATAAATTAAATATCCCTATATTATCAGAGGAAGATTTTATAACCAAATTAAATGAAAGCGAATAAACCATCGTTGATTTTATTCTTTCTAGCTTTACTGTTTACAATCATTTTTGATTGGACGGGACAAGATTTCTTGGGTATGTATGCAAAAGCAATTGTCGTTCCGTCAATTTTTATTTATTTCTTAATTAGCAGCGAGCTTAAAATAGGAAAAACAGAAGGTCTGATCTTTTTGTTTTGTTTTGTAGGTCAGGTGTTTGATTTAATGGATGTTGAAGTTTCTGAAATTGGCGGAGTATTAAGTTTTTTAGTTGTCTATCTCTTAATAGTAAAACTTTTTATGCAGGAACACGAACGTATAAGACTGGCAAAAAAAGATATTTTGCCAATCTCTATAGTTGTTATATTTATAGTTTATTTGCTTATTTCAGTGCTAAGTTTGCAGTTGGATAGCATGAAAAAGTACAATATACTTTATACTTTTTACGGGATAGTTCTAAGCGCCTTAAGTTGCTTCTCGTTTATAAGTTATATAACTAAAGGAACGCATCTGGCATTGTTAATGTCTCTAATGGCCATTAGTTATATATTTTCAGACATCTTCTATATTTTCAATGAATACTTCTCTTATTCAGTAGTTTTAGTTTTAATTCGGGATGTGACTCAAATTTTGGCTTACTTTTTTATGGTCGAATATTTCCTTGAAAAAGCTAGAATTCAGAAGAAAATATTATACAACAATTGATTTCCCCTGATTAGTATGCGCTTTATCTTTATCAAAATAAAAATCTATTCTTCCTAAATTAATTCCGTAGCAACCTACCTGATTAACCAAAACATCTTGTCCGGCTTTATTCTTTACAACAGTTGGTTTGTCCAGAAAAGTGTGTGTATGACCGCCAATAATCAAATCAATATCCTGAGTTTGTGCAGCAAATTTTAAATCAGAAATTTTAGATTCGTCGTCTTTGTATTTATAGCCTAAATGCGAAAGACAAATAACTAAATCACATTTTTCTTCTTTTTTCAACAATTGTGTCATGTCCTGAGCAACTTCTACAGGATTGTTATAAACGGTCTCTTTGTACATTTGTTTATCTACCAAGCCTGCAAGTTCAATTCCTACACCAAAAACACCAATTTTAATACCATTTTTATTAAAGATTTTGTATGGTTTTACAAGTCCGTTCATGACCGTATTTTTAAAGTCATAATTAGAGTTGATAAATTCAAAAGTGGCATGAGGCATTTGAGCGTACAAACCATCAAGACCATTATCAAAATCATGATTTCCTATCGTTGATGCATCATATTTCATCATGCTCATTAACTTAAATTCAAGTTCACCTCCATAATAATTAAAATATGGAGTTCCCTGAAAAATGTCACCGGCATCTAATAAAAGTACATTTGGATTTTCCTTACGAATGGTTTCAATAAGTGCCGCACGTCGAGAGACACCGCCTTTGTTTGGGTTACGGGGATCATCAGCCGGAAAAGGATCAATATGGCTGTGAACATCATTAGTATGTAGAATCGTTAAGTGTTTTATATCGTTAGTTCCAAAACTGCTTAATGACAATCCTAAACTTAATAAGGCTGTACTTGCGGCTGTTTTTTCGATAAATTCTCTTCTTTTCATTTTGTATATTTTTTGAGGAAACGATATTGTAATTAAGTTTTTTTCTGCAATGAATTTTACGAATAGTAATTAGTGAAAATTCGTGAAATTCGTGGCGATTTTTTTTTATTCTTCAGTAATTCGGATATTTTTAGGTACCGGAATTGTATCAACTTGTTTAAAATAATCAATCAATACATTTCGAAGTTTATAATTCAAGTCAAATTTTTGAACACCTTTAGCAAAGAAAGTCATGCTGTCGCCACCATTTGCCAAATAATCATTTGTAGCTACATAATAGACTTTGTTAATATCAAGAGGTTTTCCCTGAATCAAAATATTTTTAGCTGTATTGTCTTTTGTTATTGTAAAAGTCATTCCTGATAAAGGCTGAGGTTTTTTCTCCTTAATAATATAAGCCGCGATTTCTAGAATTTGTTGTCCTTTTAAGGCTACAACAACCAGATTGTTTTCAAAAGGCATAATCTCAAAAGCAGTTCTTGTTGTTACATTACCTTTAGGTAAAATAGCGCGAATCCCCCCGTGATTTAATAAACATAAATCTATCTCTTTTTTCTCACGAGCCTTAAAAACTAGATTTCCTCTTTCTACACAAACATCTGCCAATAAACTTCCAATGGTAGTTTGCCATTTTCCTGTACTTTTATCAAGTGTTTCAGGACAATAAGCAAGAACGCTGTCCAAGTCTTTGTTGATATGATCGCGATATGGCTTTATAAATTTTTCAATTTCAGGAGTTTCTGCATCCTTTTCTGTAATTGGAAGCTGTTTTCCTTCTATCTTCGTTAAGTTATAATTTTTCTGACTGCAGGAAAATATAAAAAAAAGTGTTAAGAATATAACAAAAAGTTTCAAAAATCCGTTATACTTTTTTAGTTTTACCATCTTAAATGCGACTTAAATAATTAATTTTGTAATCTGGTAAAAGTACTATGTTTTTAAATTATATAAAGGAATTTTTTGTAAAAAAATCATTAAAAAATAACCTGCGTAATGTCAAAAACGAAGTCTTTACAAGCAATATACAAACAATTGGTTTATTGATAGATGAGAGTGAATTTCATCATTCAAAAGAGTTAGTAAAAGAACTAACCCTACAGGGAATAAAGCCTGAAAGCATAAAAGTTGTTGCGTATAGAGATAAATTTAAGCAGAAAGAAACGTATTCGATACCTACTTTTGGTAAAAAAAATATCAATTGGAGAGCAGAGGTTACAGAAGATTTTCTGAATGAATTTATAGACACAGAATTTGATCTTTTGATTAGTTATTATGATATCGAAAAAAGTATTTTGATGATGATAACCAGTAAATCAAAAGCTAAATTTAAAGTAGGATTTTCATCAATCGATAAAAGCGTAAACCGCTGGATGATGAATACCACTATAGAGGATTATAAACTTTTCGTCACAGAATTGTTTAAGTATTTAAAGAGTATAAAATAAAACATAAATTAGAATATGCAATCATTAATAGGAACTGGTGTTGCGCTTGTGACTCCATTTAAAAAAGACTTTTCAGTAGATATTGAAGCTTTACACCGCATCGTTAACTTTTCGATTGATGGAGGGGTTGAATATCTTGTAGTTATGGGAACAACAGCAGAAAATGCTACCTTAACACAAGCCGAAAAAGAATTGGTTATTAATACAGTAATCGATGTCAATAAAGGAAGATTGCCTTTAGTTCTTGGTGTTGGAGGAAATAATACAATGCAAATTGTTGAGGAATTGCAAACAAGAGATTTTTCAGCTTTTGAAGCCATTCTTTCTGTTTCTCCTTATTATAACAAGCCAACACAAGAAGGAATCTATCAGCATTTTAAAGCAATTGCTGAAGCTTCGCCAATTCCGGTAATTTTATATAATGTTCCGGGAAGAACATCAAGTAATATGTTGCCGGCAACAGTAGTGCGTTTGGCAAATGATTTTAGTAATATTGTAGCAATAAAAGAAGCTGCGGGCGATTTGGCTCAGGCTATGCAATTAATAAAAAATGCACCAAAAGATTTCCTTGTAATTTCAGGAGACGATTTGATTGCATTGCCAATTGTTTTGGCCGGTGGAGCAGGAGTAATTTCTGTAATTGGACAAGGTTTTCCGAAAGAATTTTCAGAAATGATCCGTTTAGGACTGAATAGAAAAGTAAATGAGGCGTTTAAAACACAATACTTTTTATCAGATTGTATTGATATGATTTTTGAGCAAGGAAATCCTGCCGGAATCAAACAAGTCTTTCAAGCCCTTGATATTGCTGAGAATGTTGTGCGTTTACCTTTGGTAACTGTCGATGAATCTCTGGCAAACAGATTGAATGAATTTGTTAAAAACAGCATTAAATAACAGTAAGATTACCGGTATTTTAATATACCAAAAAATATTTTGTAGTAGCTAAATTAATAACTAAATTTGCCACCGGAACTTCGGTGTGATTTTGCTTTGGCATAATTGTCTAAGAAATCATAATAAAAGTAAGAAAATGAAAAAAATAGTATCTCTATTAATTGTTGTTGTCCTTTTTTGTTCTTGTAGTGATTACCAAAAAGCATTGAAAAATGAAGATGTTGCGGCAAAGTTTGATATAGCAACAAAGATGTATGATGCAGGAAAATATTCAAAAGCGATTCGTCTTTTTGAGCAATTAGCACCTACATATAGAGGTAAGCCTCAGGCAGAAAAATTATTTTATATGTTTTCTCAGTCTTATTATAAGACAAAACAATATTATTTAGCTGGTTACCAGTTCGAAAGCTTTGTTTCAGGATATCCTCGTAGTGAGAAAGTTCAGGAAGCAGCTTTTCTTGGAGCTTTCAGTTATTCAAAATTAGCTCCTGTTTACAGTTTAGATCAAACAGATACAGTAAAAGCTTTAGAGAAATTACAAGCGTTTATTGATAACTATCCAAACTCTGAATACATTGCTCAGGCAAATGAGGCTGTTAAAATTTTGAACGGTAAACTAGAGAAAAAAGCATACGAAAATGCTAAAGGATACAATACGATTTCAGATTATAAATCAGCATTAATTGCTTTTGATAATTTTATCGCTGATTTTCCGGGAACACCATTCAAAGAAGATGCGTTGTTCTACAAATATGATTCGGCATACCAATTGGCAATAAACAGTATTCCTGCAAAAATGGAAGAACGTTTAAATATTGCAAAAGCAGCGTATAACAACTTAATTAAGTTTAACAGCGCTACAAAATACAAAGAGAAAGCAGACGAAATGAATGCTAAGGTTGAAACTGATTTACAAAAATTTACTAAAATAAAATAAAGTCATGGATTTAAAAAAGACGAATGCTCCTGTAAATACAATAACTTACAATAAAACAGTTATTGAAGAGCCAACAGGAAATGTGTATGAAGCAATTACCATTATGGCTAAAAGAGCAAATCAAATTAATTCTGAAATTAAAAAAGAATTAACTGAAAAATTAGAAGAGTTTGCTACTTACAATGACAGTCTTGAAGAAGTTTTTGAAAATAAAGAGCAAATTGAAGTTTCTAAATTTTACGAAAAATTACCTAAACCACACGCTTTAGCTGTTCAGGAATGGTTAGATGGTAAAACTTACCACAGAGGTTCAAACAAATAATAAATAATATAGTATAAATGTCAGTTTTAAAAGGGAAGAAGATTTTACTGGGAGTTTCTGGTGGAATTGCAGCCTATAAAACAGCTTCATTAGTACGACTTTTTATAAAAGCAGGTGCACATGTCCAAGTGATAATGACACCTGCTTCTAAGGATTTTGTAACTCCACTTACGTTATCTACGTTATCAAAAAATCCTGTATATTCCAGTTTCTTTAATGAAGAGGATGAAGATGCCGTTTGGAACAATCATGTTGACTTGGCACTTTGGGCCGATTTAATGTTAATTGCTCCAGCAACAGCCAATACATTGTCAAAAATGACAACCGGCAACTGTGATAATCTTTTAATTGCAACTTATTTATCGGCAAAATGTCCTGTTTATTTCGCTCCGGCAATGGATTTGGACATGTATAAACATCCATCAACATTATCCAGTTTTGCTGCTTTAAAGCAATTTGGTAATGTGATGATTCCCGCTGAAAATGGAGAATTAGCAAGTGGTTTATCAGGAGAAGGCAGAATGGCAGAACCTGAAAACATTATTGCTTTCCTGGAAGCTGATTTAGAAAGTAAATTACCTCTTAAAGGGAAAAAAATACTAATTACTGCCGGACCAACATACGAAGCAATAGACCCTGTGCGTTTTATAGGAAATCATTCTTCTGGAAAAATGGGGTTTGATATTGCAAATGAAGCAGCTAATTTAGGAGCTCAGGTAATTTTAGTCGCAGGACCAACACATTTTAAAGCTAAAAATAGTTTAGTCGAAGTGATCAATGTAGTTTCGGCGCAGGAGATGTATGATGCTTGTCATTTACATTATAATGATGTTGATGTGGCTATTGCAGCCGCAGCCGTTGCAGATTACAGGCCTAAAGTTGTAGCTTCGCAAAAGATTAAAAAAGCGGCAGATGATTTTACAATCGAATTAGAAAAGACCAAAGATATTTTAGCATCATTGGGTACAATCAAAAAAAATCAATTTTTAATTGGGTTTGCATTAGAGACCGAAAATGAAATTGAGAATGCTAAGCTGAAAATTCAGAAAAAAAACTTAGATTTGATTGTTTTAAATTCCTTGCAAGATGAAGGAGCCGGTTTTAAAAAAGAAACCAATAAAGTTACTTTTATTGATAAAAACTTTAAAATTGAGCCAATGGAATTAAAATCGAAAGAATTTGTGGCCGTTGATATTTTAAATAAAGTGATTTCGCATTTTGTGAAATCATAAAGAGTTAAAATACGAACTAAAAGCAAGAATAGTATTACTTTTGTAGTAAAATCCAAATTACCTTTCTTATGAATAAAATAGTTGCACTTTTGTTTTTTTTTATTTTTGGCTTTACACAGGCACAACAGCTAAATTGTACTGTAACTATTAATACTGAGAGATTGCCAAATCCTAATCAGCAAGTTTTTAAAACGCTTCAGACTTCTTTGTCTGAGTTTGTGAATAAAACAGATTGGACGGGATCGGTTTTAAAACAAAACGAACGTATCAACTGTTCGATGTATATTACATTATCTTCTAATAGTTCAGATCAGTTTAGCGGAACCATTCAGGTGCAATCGTCTCGTTTGATTTTTAATTCAACTTATTCGTCTCCTGTTTTTAATTATAATGACAAAGATTTTAGTTTCAGATATACAGAGTATGAACCATTATTGTTTAATCCTACAACATTCGATTCAAATTTAGTTTCTGTAATTTCTTTTTACAGCTATTTAATTTTAGGAATGGATGCTGATACTTTTCAAATGGGTGCTGGAAATCAATATCTTGAAACAGCTCAGAATATTGCAAATGTGGCGCAACAAGGTGGTTTTAAAGGTTGGAGCCAGGCTGATGGAATTCAGAATCGCTATTATTTAATAAATGACATGGTTTCGCCAATGTATAGTGATTTGCGTCAGGTAATGTATGCATATCATACAGGATTGGATGGAATGAGTGAGGATTTGAAAGCTTCAAAAGAAAAAATAAAATCAGCTCTTATGATTATAGGCAAATTGAATTCGGTTAAACCGAATGCATTTTTGACAAGAGTGTTTTTTGATGCAAAATCAGACGAAATTGTCTCTATATTTTCAGGAGGTCCAAGTATCCCTATTACAGATTTAACAGATGTTCTGAATAAAGTCTCACCATTGAATTCTACTAAGTGGTCGCAAATTAAATTTTAGTTGTTTAATTTTACACACTTCATTAACTTTTATATTTACAAAATTTCTCTATGATTACTTCGCTGTCAATTAAAAATTATGCTCTAATTGAAAAACTTGCTATAGACTTTTCAAAAGGTTTTTCTATAATTACAGGTGAAACAGGTGCGGGTAAATCAATTATATTAGGTGCAATTGGTCTTGTTTTAGGAAAAAGAGCCGATCTTACTTCGTTAAAAAATAAAGAAGAAAAATGTGTAATTGAAGCTCATTTTGAAATTTCTAAATACAATTTAAAAGAATTTTTCGAAAGCAATGATCTTGATTACGAAGATGAAACTATTATTAGACGTGAAATCTTGCCTTCGGGAAAATCTCGTGCTTTTATAAATGATAGTCCCGTAAATCTTCAGGAATTACAGGATTTAAGTTTGTTTTTGATTGATATACATTCACAACAACAAACACAAGAATTATCAGACGAAAGTGTTCAGTTCAAAATTATTGATGCAATTGCAAATAATGCTGAAACAATTTTAGCGTACCAAAAACTGCTAAAAGAATATAAAACTGATAAAACGAAACTGAATGCTTTATTGAAAAAACAAAGCGATTCGGGAAAAGAGCAGGAATACAATACTTTTTTATTGAATGAATTGGTTGTTGCTAAGTTAAAATCTGGAGAACAAGAAGAATTAGAATCGGATTACGAGAAACTGAGTAATGTTGAGATTATCAAAGAATCAATTGATAAATCTCTTGTAGTTGCTAATGAAGAACAATTTGGTGTTTTTCATAATCTAAACGAGATTAAAGCGTCTTTGCAAAAAATAGCACCATTTTCGACAGAATATCAAAGCTTATTTGAAAGAATAACAAGCGTTGCAATTGAATTTGATGATGTTTCAAGAGAATTGCAAAATGCTTCTGAAAAATTATTGAATGATCCGGCACAACTTGAATTGGTCAGTCAAAAATTGCAATTAATTTATAATTTGCAAAAAAAACATCAGGTTAATTCTGTAGACGAATTATTACAAATCCAGGCTAACCTGGAAAATAAGGTTCTTGAATTAGATAATATCGAAGAAGAAATAGCAGTTTTATCAAAATCAATAGACCAAAAAACTTTAGAATTGGACGCTTTTTCAGTAACAATTCATCAAAATAGATTAAATGCGATTCCGGTTTTATCCAATCAATTGATTTCAATATTAGAAACTTTAGGAATGCCAAATGTTCGTTTTAATATGGAATTGTTGCCATCAGAAACGTATTTCAGTAACGGAAAAGATGAATTGCAATTTTTATTCTCTGCTAATAAAGGAACTGATTTCGGTTTATTGAAAAAAGTAGCTTCTGGAGGAGAAATGTCTCGTATTATGTTGGCTGTCAAAGCAATTTTGGCGCAATATTCAAAACTTCCAACCTTGATTTTTGATGAAATTGACACAGGAGTTTCTGGAGAAATAGCGATTAGAATGGGAGAAATCATGAAAGAAATGAGTTCAAAAATGCAAATATTTGCTATTACACACTTACCACAAATAGCAGCAAAAGGAGAGTCGCATTTTAAAGTTTCGAAATCTACGATTGGTGATGATACACAATCAGAGTTGAAGCTTTTGTCTCAGGAAGAAAGAGTTATTGAAATTGCTCAAATGTTATCCGGAGCAGTCGTTTCAGATTCGGCTTTAAATCATGCCAAAGCCTTGTTGAACTAAAGAAATAATTTATATTTGTCATCTTAAAGCTAATTAAACAAACGTAAAGAAGTTAATGTTCTTTAAGAAGAATTATCCAATTACGAATAAACAGTAAAAACATGATTATAGAACCTAGAATGAGAGGATTTATTTGCTTGACATCTCACCCAAAAGGAGCCGAGCAAAATGTTAAAAATCAAATAGAATATATAAAATCAAAAGGGCCAATTGCCGGAGCAAAGAAAGTATTAGTTATCGGAGCTTCTACAGGATTTGGTTTAGCTTCAAGAATTACAAGTGCTTTTGGATCTGATGCTGCAACTATTGGAGTATTCTTTGAAAAACCACCAGTTGAAGGAAAAACAGCTTCACCAGGATGGTATAATTCTGCAGCTTTTGAAGCTGAAGCTCATAAAGCAGGTCTATATGCAAAAAGTATCAATGGAGATGCTTTTTCAAACGAAATAAAAAGACAAACACTGGATTTAATTAAAGCTGATTTAGGACAAGTTGATCTTATAATTTACAGTTTAGCTTCGCCAGTTCGTCAACACCCGGTAACAGGAGTTTTGCACCGTTCAACTTTAAAGCCAATCGGGCAAACATTTACAAATAAAACAGTAGATTTTCATACAGGAAATGTTACTGAAGTTTCTATTGCTCCGGCAAACGATGAAGATATTACAAATACTGTAGCTGTAATGGGCGGTGAAGACTGGGCAATGTGGATTGATGCTTTAAAGGCAGAAAACTTATTAGCTGAAGGAGCTACAACAGTTGCTTATTCTTATATCGGGCCATCATTGACAGAGGCAGTTTACCGTAAAGGAACAATTGGTCGTGCAAAAGATCATTTAGAAGCTACAGCTTTTTCTATCACTGATAGTTTAAAATCTATTGGAGGTCAAGCTTATGTTTCAGTAAACAAAGCATTGGTTACACAAGCAAGTTCAGCAATTCCTGTTATTCCTTTATATATTTCTCTTTTATATAAAATCATGAAAGAAGAAGGAATCCATGAAGGTTGTATCGAGCAAATTCAACGTTTGTTTCAAGACAGATTATACACTGGATCACCTGTTCCTACAGATGATAAAGGAAGAATCAGAATTGATGACTGGGAAATGCGTGACGATGTTCAGGAAAAAGTGGCTAAACTTTGGTTAGAAGCTACAACTGAAACATTGCCGGCTATTGGAGACTTAGCAGGATACAGAAACGATTTCTTGAATCTGTTCGGATTTGAATTTGCAGGAGTTGATTATACAGCTGAAGCAAATGAAGTTGTAAATATCGATAGTATCAAATAAAAAGAAAAAAAATACTAGTATAAATGAAAACCATTCGCCACTGCGAATGGTTTTTTTATGAATATAACATATCTTTGTTAAAATTTTTGAATTTAAAATATTCCCACTTTAATACGCACATCCCATTATGATTTTTTCTTTAATTATACCAGTGTATAATCGCCCAGATGAAGTAGATGAACTTTTAGAAAGTCTCTCAAAATCTGATTATAATGAAGCTTTTGAAATTGTTCTAGTCGAAGATGGATCCTCAATTCCATGTAAAGACGTTGTAATGAAGTATCAGGGAAAATTGAATATTTCGTATTATTTCAAAGAAAATTCTGGACCTGGAGATTCGAGAAACTTCGGGATGCAAAAGGCGAGAGGAGATTATTTTATCATTTTTGATTCAGATTGCATTATTCCGTCTAACTATTTAACAGAAGTTAGAAAAGCCTTAGATCAGGATTATGTGGATTGTTTTGGAGGTCCGGATAAAGCATTAGATAGTTTCTCAAATATTCAGAAAGCAATTAATTTTGCAATGACTTCCTTTTTGACAACAGGAGGAATTCGCGGTGGTTCTGAAAAAATTAATAAGTTTCAGCCAAGAAGTTTCAATATGGGAATTTCAAAAAAGGCATTTGAAGCCTCAAAAGGCTTTGGTAACATTCATCCGGGAGAAGATCCGGATCTGTCAATTCGTTTGTGGAATTTAGGTTTTGAAACCAGATTGTTTTCAGAAGCTTATGTTTATCATAAACGAAGAATTGATTGGGAAAAATTTTCAATTCAGGTACATAAGTTCGGAATTGCCAGACCTATTTTAAACAGTTGGTACCCAGAACATAATAAGCTAACTTTTTTCTTTCCTACACTTTTTATCATCGGATTATTATTAGCTTTTTTACTATTAATTTTCAATATTGATATTTTATTACAATTATATTTTGTATATTTCGTTATAATTTTTCTTACAGCCGGTATTCAAAATAAAAGCATTAAAATTGGATATTTATCTGTTGTTGCAGTTTGGAAACAATTTTATGGTTACGGTACAGGATTTTTAGAATCATTCATAAAAATTATCCTTTTAAAGAAAAAACCGCAAGAAGCTTTTCCACGTATGTTTTTTAAATTATAATATGACAAAAGTTATTGGCTTAACGGGTGGAATAGGAAGTGGAAAAACAACTATTGCAAACTATTTTGCAGAAATGGGAATTCCTGTTTATATCGCTGATGATGAAGCCAAAAAAGTAATGCAATCTGAAAGTATTGTAAATAAAATAAAAGCAACTTTTGGAGAAACACTTTTTGAAAATAATGCTTTAAATAGAGCAAAACTGGCAGAAATTGTTTTTAATAATGCAGATCAGTTAGCGAAATTAAATGCAATTGTACATCCTGCTGTAAAAGAGGATTTTGAAATTTGGTTATCAAAACATGAAAAATATCAATATGTGGTGTACGAAGCCGCAATTTTGTTTGAAAGTGGTCGTTATAAAGATTGCGATGTTATTGTAACAGTTACTGCCCCAGAAGAAATTAGAATCGAAAGAGTTCTAAAGCGAGATAATACCACACGCGAACAGGTTTTAAGTAGAATAAAAATGCAGTGGAATGATGAAAAACGAATTTCCTTAAGCAATTTTGTAATTAATAACAGTAATCTTAAAATTGCTAAAGAAGAAGTTGTTAAAATTCTTAAAATTTTAAATATAAAACAAAATCAGTCTTAAATGTTAATATTTGGTTAATGTATTATTTAGTATATTGTTAAAATATTAATTTTGTTTCGATGAATAAATTATTTTTTAGAATACTTGTTTTACTGATGAGTTTATCCTTAATAGGGATTATTCTGGTTCAAGTATATTGGTTCAATTCTTCGTTCAAAAATAATGACGAGCAATTTAAATACCACGTTACCCAAGTAATCGGTAATGTTGCTGATAAACTTGAACAGCAGGAAGAGTATGGTTTTTATGACAAATGGAATCGTTTAAAAGACAGTACTGGTAAAATTCCAAAGAAAGAAGATTTACTTGAAGTATTATATGTACAGAGAAATACAAAAACAAATAAAACGATAGTTTATTCTAACACACTTACATCTGAAGATTACGATATAAGTGGTTCGCTTTTTAATAAAAAGTTTAGCAGCGAAAGATTTAAAAATTTTAGCTCTAAAAGAGTAACTGAAGTTTATAATAACAATAACAATATTGACAACAATACTTTAGGACAAAGCATAATTCCAGATTTAAAGATTGAAAAGTCAGGTAGTTTGGATGTTTTGAATAAAGTTCAGATGGAAATTTCGATAAAGGATTTTGCAGATGCATTGCCAATCGATGAAAGAATTTCTAAAATAAAATTGCAAAACCTTCTAAAGAAAGAATTAGAAGAATATGGTGTAAAAACCAAATTTGAGTTTGGAGTTCTAAATAGTGGATTATCGACAAAAATAAAATCCGATGGATTTCATTATGATAAAGATGCAAGCTATCACGTGCCAATATTCACAGATAATGAAGGAAGTAGTAGATATGAATTGTATGTAACTTTTCCGCATAAAAAGAAATTTTTACTGTCTGAGTTGTTGAGTATCACTGTGTTGTCGATAATTTTTACATTAATTATAATAGTAGCGTATACTAGTGCATTAAATCAATTGTTGCGTCAAAAACATATTTCTGAAATCAAGACAGATTTTATTAATAATATGACGCACGAGTTTAAAACTCCAATTGCAACAATAAATTTAGCGCTCGACGCAATTAGAAATCCTAAGATTATTGAAGATAAAGAGAAAGTGTTTCGCTATCTTCAAATGATTCGGGACGAGAATAAAAGAATGCATGCTCAGGTTGAAAACGTTCTGCGTATCTCTAAATTAGAAAAAAGAGAACTTGATATCACGAAAGAACCAACCGTAATTCATGATATAATTGATGATGCAATTGAGCACGTAAATTTAATTTTAGAAGACAGACAAGGTACGGTAGTAAAACACTTTAATGCAGCGAGAACAACATGTTTGATAAACGAAGTGCATTTTACAAACGTATTGGTTAATATTTTAGAAAACGCCATAAAATATTCACCTGATGCTCCTGAAATAGAAATTTTTACAGAAAATGTCAAAGACATGATTCTGATAAAAGTAAAAGATAATGGTCTTGGTATGAGTAAGATAGCTCAAAAACGAGTTTTTGAAAAGTTTTACAGAGAACATACAGGAGATTTGCATAATGTAAAAGGACATGGTTTAGGTCTTGCTTATGTAAAAAGAATAGTAGAAGATCATAATGGCCAAGTATATGTTGAAAGCGAAAAAGGAAAAGGTAGCACCTTTATAATAAAAATACCATTAATAAATTAAAATATGGAAAATAATAACAAAAGAATACTTTTAGTAGAAGATGACCTTAATTTTGGGGCAGTTCTTAAAGATTATCTAATGTTAAATGACTTTGAAGTTACTTTAGCTAAAAACGGTATGGAAGGTTTCGAGAAATTCAAGAAAGATGTATACGATTTATGTATTCTTGACGTAATGATGCCTTATAAAGATGGTTACACTTTAGCCAAAGAAATTAGAGAAAAAAACAGCGAAGTGCCAATTATCTTCTTGACAGCTAAGTCTATGAAAGAAGATGTATTAAAAGGATACAAAGCTGGAGCCGATGATTATTTGAATAAACCTTTTGATTCAGAAGTTTTATTGATGAAAATAAAAGCAATCATCCAAAGAAAATCTGCTGATACAAAAGCAGAACAAGTTCAATTTGAGTTTAATATTGGTAAATTTCACCTAAATTCTAAACTTAGATTCTTAACATTCGAAAACGACGAACCAATAAAATTATCTCCAAAAGAGAACGAATTACTTAAAATGTTAATTCTTCACGAAAATGATTTAATGCCAAGAGAATTAGCATTAACAAAAATCTGGAGAGATGACAACTACTTTACTTCAAGAAGTATGGATGTTTACATCGCTAAACTTAGAAAATACCTAAAAGCAGATGAAGATGTTGAAATCCTTAACATTCACGGAGAAGGATTTAGATTAGTTGTTAAAAGTAAAGTTACAGAATAACAAAATAACAAAAGTTCACCAAACTAAAAAAATATTAAAGCTCTGAGAAATCAGGGCTTTTTTTATGCTTATATTTTTCATCTGTAAATTACACGATTTCATCTTTGTCAAAGTTTCAAACTTTGACAAAGATTTCACAGTGAAAAAATTGGAATTTGGAATTTAAAAATTAGAATTTTAAAGTTTTGGAACTATTTCCTGCTATCCGCTTGTATCTTTTGTGGCTCCCGAAGCCTCGGGACTGCCACAAAAGGATGCCGCTTCTATCAGGGCTATGGCTTTAGTTTTTAGATAGATAATAACGTTTTTTTAGACTTTTGAAAATCTAAAAATATTTTTTACACGAATTTTTCCTATAATAATTTGGAAAATCAAAAAACAATTCACAATATTTGCAGACGAAAAAATTAATAACCCTTTAATAACGAAGAAAAATGTTTGTACTTACATCATCATCTCAAAGCTTCACACCAAACGGATTTGGTGCAGCGCTTCTTCGTGGCTTATTTCAATCTTAGAAATTCATTTTTAGATATATAAAAAAGCCCGAAGACATTTAGTTTCGGGCTTTTTTTATTCTAGACACTTCAAATTTTCCCGAATAACAATTCAATTATTTGTCCGAAAGGATAAAAGATCACGTACGCTTGTGTTTTTTTCAAACCGTTTAGTTTTGAAAAACATTTGTTTGCAAAACAACAAGAATAATAAAAAATTTATGGGAAATAAATTATCCGGAAAAGACCTGATTAAGTTGGGCTTTCCAAAAAACAATTCAATAAATATAGCTTTAGGGCAAATAAACAGATATAGAAAAAGAGAAAAAAAAGAATCTATTCTAACAGAAGCCAAAGAGGTTTTGCTTCATCCGGAAAAATTTGAAGGGCACGGAACCTGGGGAAAAGTAGCAGAAGGTTTGGTAAACCCGGTTCACGTAAGAATGCATCAACTAAAAACAACTCGTGCTCCTTTTACCATTTTTGGTGAAAATGAAATCGATCAACAAGCAAAATTTCAGTTGTATGATTCTTTAAAATTGCCAATTTCGGTTGCAGGAGCTTTAATGCCGGATGCACATTCAGGTTATGGATTACCAATTGGAGGTGTTTTAGCAACAGATAACGCGGTTATTCCGTATGGAGTTGGAGTTGATATTGGTTGCCGAATGAGTTTGTCAATATTTGATATACCGGCATCTTATTTCAAAGGAAAAGAACATCAGTTGCAAGCAATTTTAAAAGACAATACCAAATTTGGAATGAATGAAACACATGCTACAAAAGCGGATCATGAAGTTTTTTATAAGAGCGAATTTCAGGATATTCCACTATTGAAGAATCTTTTGCCTAAGGCTTACAAACAATTAGGAAGTTCAGGCGGAGGAAATCATTTTGTAGAATTTGGAATTGCAAAAATTGACAATCCTGAGAACGAATGGAAGCTTGGAGTTGGTGAGTATTTTGCTGTTTTATCACACAGTGGTTCTCGTGGTTTGGGAGCAAATATTGCTAAACATTATACCTATCTGGCAACGAAACAATGCCCTTTACCAAAAAATGTTCAGCATTTGGCTTGGTTAGATTTGAACACACATGATGGTCAGGAATACTGGCTGGCAATGAATTTGGCGGGAGAATATGCAAAAGCCTGTCACGACGATATTCATAGAAGAATTGCCAAAGCGATAGGAAAAAGAGTAGTGGTTACAATTGAAAATCACCACAATTTTGCCTGGAAAGAAATGGTAAATGGTCAAGAATGTATCGTACACAGAAAAGGTGCAACACCTGCTGCTGAAGGTCAATTGGGGATCATTCCAGGATCTATGACCGCTCCGGGATATATTGTGAAAGGCAAAGGGAATTCAGAAAGTTTAAATTCGGCATCGCATGGTGCGGGACGTTTATTTTCTCGTGCTAAATGTAAAAGCATGTTTACGCAAAGTGAAATTAAGAAGGTTTTAAAAACTAATGATGTCACTTTAATTGGTGGAAATATCGATGAAGCACCAATGGCGTACAAAGACATTACAAAGGTGATGGGAAATCAAACAGATTTGGTTGAAGTTCTGGGAACTTTCACGCCTAAAATCGTTAGAATGGACCGATAAAAGAAATTAAAAATGGAAAGAATAATACAGATAACCGCAGGTCGCGGACCTGCAGAATGCACTTGGGTGGTTGCCCAAGTGCTTAAAAAAGTTTTAGACGTAGCTCAGGAACAACAATTAGAAACCACTTTATTGCAAAGAGAAGTTGGTCAGGAAAACGGTACAGTTGAAACTGCAACAATTTCTATAAAAGGAAAAAATGCAGCAACATTTGCCAATTCCTGGATAGGAACAATTCAATGGATTGGTCAGAGTCAGTTTAGAAAAATGCACAAACGAAAAAACTGGTTTATTGGCATTTTTGAGATTGAACCGCAAAAGGATGCATCAATTTCAGAAAATGATATTCAGTATCAGGCAATGCGAAGTTCCGGTGCTGGCGGACAACATGTGAATAAAGTAAGTTCGGCAATTAGAGCAACACATATTCCAACAGGAATTGCAGTTGTTTCTATGGACAGTCGTTCACAACACCAAAACAAAAAACTGGCAACAGAAAGATTATTAAAAAAACTAGAAGACGAAACTTTGCAACAACTTAAAAATCATGTAGGAAAACAATGGGAAAACCAGTTGAATATTCAACGTGGAAATCCTGTTAGGGTTTTTATCGGAACTGATTTTAAGAAGAATAAAGTAGAGAAAAGTTACAAAGGAACTCGTCAGAAACTAAAAACAGATTTACGAAATGAAAACAATTGATAAATACCTTTTTCAGGCTTTAGATAATTACCCGTATTCGCTTGAAGAAACTATTGAATCTTTAGATTATGCTTTTTCTTATGATGCCAAAAATACAATGGTTTTGTGTCTGTATGGAAGAATTCAAACGGAACAATTGTGGAATTATGAAGAAGCAAAACATTATTTTCAAGAAGCTTTGGCTATTAATATTCATGCACTTGAAGTTTATCCACATTATTTACATACTTTGATTTTAAACGAAGATTATGAAGAGGCGCAAAAGCTAATTGACTTTGCTTTAACGGTAAAAGGAATAAATAAATCGGAAATATTTGTGAAGAAAGCTATTCTTCTTGAAGCGCAGGAACAATTTAAAGAAGCTCTGAGGGAGATCAAAAATGCTAAACTTTGTGCTTTACAGTTTGCCTTTGAGTCTGATATTATTGAAGTAGAGAAACGAATTAAAGGAAAAATAGATTTGGTAGAGAAGAAAAAGAAGTCCAAAAAATCAAAGAAGGATTCGAAAAAGAAATCAAATTAAATTTTGATTTAAAACAAAAAACAATGCGATTCAAATTTTGAATCGCATTGTTTTTATATATCTGAATGATTTGTAAAATTGTGTAGTCCCTACTGGATATTTTAGTGGTGTGCTAAATTCTTTATCTACCAACATATAACTCCTAGCGGAGTATTTTATTTTGTTATGAATTCTTAAAATATCTCGTAGAGATTAAATACTGGTAGAAATAGTATTAGAAGAATGAATATTTGTCCTGTAGGGACTACACAATATTCAAAATTGAAAACGTTATATTATTTCCAATGTAATTCTAAAGCAAAACAGGTTTTATCACCTTTCGTAATGCTAAATTTTGCATTGGTATGATTATCGTCTTCACTTTCGTGAATTACTACTTTGTCTTTTAATGAAAGTTCTTTCATGAAATTCATTTCAAAGCTTTTGACTTCTTGTTTCAAGATTCGTTTTTCATCAACATGATCCAAACACCATTCTAGATATTTCACATTATTTACGTGATTTACAATGTCTAAATCAGATAAGTAAACCGTTTTTTCAAAAATGGCTTCTTTTTCATGATTGATGTTTATCTTGGAAAAACCGTCGTTTGTTGCTCTGTTGTCAGGAAACAACTCAAAATGTTCATAGGGTAAAGCCAAAGCTTCAGGACGGCGTAATTGAGTATTAAAAACGGCCCAATAGGTTTCGCAGCCTACTATTTTTTTGCCATTTACATACATTTCAAGTGCACGAACAGAACGAGAATTTTCTAAGCTATTGATCCATGTTTTTACGGTTACAACGTCTTGCCATTTTGGTAAAGCAGAGATTTCAACACGCATTCTGCTTAAAACCCAGGCTTGATGGAATTCCTGCATATCAAAAAAGCTAATTCCGCCAACTTCAGAATGTGCAGCAGCGGTAAGTTGTAAAATATTACATAAGTCAGTATATTTTAGGAAGCCATTTGGTGTGCATTGCGTGAAATTGATTTCCCAGTCTTTACTTAAAACCGACGTGAAATTAGGAGATATTGGCATTTTGTAATTTTAAATTTATTTAGAGAATAGAATACAGAAAATTTATTTTGCTTTTACTTTAGAAGATTTTCTATATAATCTATTATTTGTTTTCTATCTGTTGCGTAATCAAACCATTTTGTAGTTTCATTTCGCTTGAACCATGTAAGTTGTCTTTTGGAAAAACGTCTGGTATTTTTTTTGATTTCTTCAATTGCAAATGGCAAAGTGAATTCTCCGTCAAAATAACTAAATAATTCTCTATAACCGACGGTTTGAAGCGCATTTAACGCTTTATTAGGATAAAGTGTTTTTGCTTCTTCCAATAAACCTTGGCTCATCATAATGTCAACACGCTGATTGATTCGGGTATAAATTACTTGTCGGTCAGCTTCTAAACCTATTAAAATAGGAGTGAAGTTTCTATTGTTTTTCTTCTGGTTTAAAAAAGAAGAATATGGTTTTTGAGTTCCGATACAAACTTCTACAAAGCGCATCATTCGCTGTGGGTTTTGTAAAGTCTGTGGATTTTCAATGGTTATTTTTTGAAAATATTCAGGATCTAAAAGCTGTAATTGTTCTTGTAAATAATTGATTCCGAGTTTCTCATAATTCGAGTTTACTTCAGAACGTATTTTTGAGTCGATTTCAGGAAATTCATCGAAACCTTTTAAAATGGCATCTACATATAATCCTGAACCGCCAATTAGTATTGCATAATCATTATTCTGAAATAATTCTTCTAATTTAAGAAGTGCTTCTTTTTCGTAATCACCAACGGTATAATTTTCGAAAATAGATCTATTTTGGATGAAATGATGTGTTGCTGATTGTAATTCTTCCTGATTTGGAACTGCCGTACCAATTGTCATTTCTTTGAAAAATTGACGACTGTCGCAAGAAATGATTTCACATTTGAAACGTTGTGCCAAAGCAATACTTAAGGCTGTTTTGCCTATGGCTGTTGGTCCGACGATGGTTATTAAGTATTTCATATTTTTTAGCCCAGATGGGAATGGAAACCCCGGACTTATATTTGTTAGTTTTTTTGGGATAAAAGAGCGACTTTAGAAGCTCCTTTTATGCCTTAAAAAAACAACAAAGATAAGGAGGAGTTGCAATGTACAGCTGGAATAGCTTCTTAAATTAATTATTTGTCAATTCGGTTCCGCATTCGTGACAGTATTTTGCACTATCAAAATGTACTTGTGATTGACATTTTTTGCAGGTTTTTTTAGTATTGATAGAATTGCCCCTAAGGCTGCTTTTTGCAAATTCTGCAGTAACTATTCCGGTCGGAACCGCAATGACGCCGTAACCCATAATCATTACCAATGAAGCTAAAAATTGCCCTAAAGGTGTCGCTGGCGAAATATCTCCATAACCAACTGTCGTTAAGGTAACAATAGACCAATAAATGCCAGTAGGAATGCTGGTAAAGCCACTTTCTTTGCCTTCGACAACATACATTAGTGAACCAATAATTACTGCACTAATTAGTATAAAGTAGATAAATACCAAAATCTTTTCTTTGCTGGCTTCCATAGCTTCCCGAAGTTGTTTGGATTGTTGCGAAATTTGCGGGATATGCAGGATTTTAAACAATCGGAAGAAACGCAAGACTCTTACTATGGTTAAAACATTTGTAGCTGGAAAAAAAATCGATAAAAACATGGGTAATATTGCCATTAAATCAATTATTCCATAAAAGCTAAAAATATATTTTAGGGGTTTTTGTATCGAAATAATACGTAAAATAAACTCTATGGTAAAGAAAACAGTAATAATCCATTCACAAATAAGAAGTTGTGAGTGATATTTTTGGTTGATACCTTCGACTGTGTCCATCATGACCAAAAGGACACTCAGTAAAATTAACCCTAAAAGTATTAAATCGAACAGACGTCCTGCAAAGGTGTTACTGCCATAAATAATAATTTGGGTTTTTTGCCTGAAAATATCGTATTTTGATTTTATTTTTTTCATATCTACAAAGATAATGAAAGTTTTTATTTGTTAAAAATATAAAATTTTGGGTGACTTGGTTTTTCGGATGTGGCTTTGAATTATGTTTTTTACATCTCGATTGTGCTGCATTGGAATTAGGATATTTTTTAGAATTTCAATGTTTGTAATTTGATAATTAAGGTCGTAATAAGCGTAGCCTTTATAAATTCCGTTTTCGATTAGTATAGCGCTTCTTTCATTCACATTTCGACCTCTGTCAAGCAGAATCATACTTTTGTTTTCAAAACTATTTTCGGATATAAATTGCTGAACCCTTGCATTGTATTCTTCGGGACTTACTTCGCCAATACACGCACCGTCGCATTCTTTTATTTTATATTGAAAGCACTCTTTTTTAGTTTGATACA
Source organism: Flavobacterium sp. JAS (assembly GCF_020991455.1). Taxonomy (GTDB): domain Bacteria; phylum Bacteroidota; class Bacteroidia; order Flavobacteriales; family Flavobacteriaceae; genus Flavobacterium. The sequence goes on along the minus strand of NZ_JAJMOX010000013.1, from coordinate 194,495 downwards.
ATCCAGTTAGCTTTTGGCACAAATGATACTTAGCGGTGAATTTGAAAAGCATATTTTTGCCTTCCTGTAAAGAAGCAAATGATGTAATTTCTTTTTTACGTCCATCGGCTTTTTGAAGTTTTAAGTTCAAATAACCGTTTGAATCTTTTTCTGCATAGATAGCAAATGGAAATACCGTTTTTTTCTGCGAACGATTGTGCCTCGGGCGATGTATTTTTATTTCTTCACTTTCTTTTAAAAGCGCAATTAATTCGCTTCCGGTTTCGTCATAAGTTATGGTGAAAACTTCGGCTTGAATTTTTTTACTTTTTGTGGTGATTCCAGTAAAATGCTGGTTGATTCTTTTCTTGATATTTTGGCTTTTGCCAATGTAAATCAAAGTTCCGCCTTCGTTGTATATATAGTAAATACCGGTTTTTGCAGGCATTTGTGCTAAAAGATCCAATAATTTTGGAGCAATTCCTTTTTCGACTTCGAGTTTTATAAAATCTTTTACGATTGTTTTTTCTAAGTCTTTTTCAAGAAGCATTTTGAATAACTTGGTTGTTGCCATTGCATCTCCGCTGGCACGATGTCTGTCTGCCATTGGGATCCCGAGTGCACGAACTAATTTTCCTAAACTATAAGAGGGTTGATCCGGAATTAATTTTTTGGCAAGCTCTACAGTACAAAGCGTTCTGGCTTCGAAATCGTAACCTAAACGTCTGAATTCGGTACGTAAAATTCGATAATCAAAAGAAGCATTATGTGCAACAATGATACAATCTGAAGTGATTTCTATAATTCTTTTTGCAACTTCAAAAAACTTTGGTGCCGAACGCAACATAGCATTATTGATTCCGGTTAATTTCACCACAAAAGGCTGAATCGGAATTTCAGGATTAACAAGGCTAATGAATTGGTCAACTACTTCATGACCATCAAATTTATATATGGCGATTTCGGTAATTCCTTCTTCATTAAACTGGCCTCCAGTGGTTTCTATGTCTAGTATTGCGTACATTTTAAATGTCAATTTCAAAAATCAATGGCAATATCAATTTTAAAAATCAATTTCAATTTTTGAAAATTGTTATTGTAATTGCTATTGTCATTGGAATTGAATTATTTTTTATTTATTATCATTTTTGATGAAATTGCAATAAGTTGTTCTACTTCAATTAGAAGCTTACTTCTTTTATCGCTATCACCTTCTTTAATATAATCTAGAATCTTTAATGAGTTTCTGGATTCTTTTAATTCTTTTACAACTAATGAAACTTTAAAAATAAAATCTTTATCAGTTATGGTGCCTTGTGCTTCTCCAAAATTTAAGGAAGCGCTTCCAGATGATCTAATTAATTGATTTTTATAATATTCATTTTCAAATAATCTCTCTAATTGTCTTGTAAAGAAAATACATTCTCCAGCAAATCGAACTAATCGATCTTCAAAATTGAATATTTTTTCCATTTAAATTATTGATTTATACTTTTAAAATTGAATTTTGATTTTTGCAATTGCAATTGATATTGAAAAAATCAACGACCTCCAAAAATGCTGCTTCCAATGCGAACCATTGTGCTGCCGCATTCTATGGCAAGTTGGTAATCTCCAGACATCCCCATGGATATTGTATTCAATTTTAAATTTTCATTTTCGATTGATTGAATCGAATCAAAAATAGACTTTAAATGTATAAATTCTTTTTTAATCTGGTTTTGATCTTCTGTGAATGTTGCCATTCCCATTAATCCTAAGATACGAATGTTTTTCATTTCTTTGAATTCAAATGAAGATAAAAGTGCATTTAATTCATTTTCATCCAAACCAAATTTAGTTTCTTCTTCGGCAATATGTATCTGAAGCAAACAATCGATAATTCTATTGTTTTTTAATGCTTGTTTGTTGATTTCCTGAAATAATTTCAAGCTGTCAACTCCGTGGATCAAACTCACAAATGGTGCCATAAATTTGACTTTATTCGATTGTACGTGACCAATCATGTGCCACTGAATGTCTTTTGGCATTTGTTCGTACTTATCAACCATTTCCTGGATTTTATTCTCACCAAAAATGCGTTGACCGGCTTCGTAGGCTTGCATTAAATCAGAAACAGGTTTGGTTTTAGAAACTGCAACTAATGTTACATGTTCTGGTAAACTTGTTTTGATTGTATTTAAATTTGACGCTATCGACATTTTTCTATTTTTTCTTGTATTTGCAATATTACCAGCCTTTCGTCTATGATTATTTTTTCGTCTTTAAATTTCTTAAATGCATTGAAAATATGCATTATTCCTTCATCAGTGTATGTTTCGAATGAATTTATGGTGTAATTATCTTTTTTGTTTTTTATTTTTAAGTAAAAAGTCGATCCACGTATTCCTTTTTGAGAAGCATTAATTCGTATCTGAATATTAGTTTCTTTAATATTTAGTGATTTTTTCCAATTTTCATTGAAATTTTCTCCACTTAAAGTAATATTGTTTTCATCAATACTAATTTTGTCAATAATGTTTTTACTTGTATTTATAGTGACAGTAATAAATAATACAAAAAAGACGAATTCCAGAAAATAGGTATAATATTTTAAAGTATCTACTTCAAAAAAACGAGAAAATATATATGAATAAAATATAAAAACAAATAAAAAACCTAAAGTTTTTTGACTGAAAATTCTAGCTTTAAAACTTTTATATTCACCTTCAAATGTGATCATATTTTTGTAAAAGAATTTTTTATGTTTGTCAATTAAACAAACTGCTTAGAGATTTTCTCTGCTTTTTTACTTTCACTATAATCATAAAAACCTTCACCAGATTTTACTCCTAATTTTCCAGCTCTTACCATATTTACTAATAATGGGCAAGGAGCATATTTAGGGTTTTTGAAACCTTCATACATTACATTTAGAATTGCAAGACAAACATCAAGGCCAATAAAATCAGCTAATTGAAGTGGTCCCATTGGATGTCCCATTCCTAATTTCATCACAGTGTCAATTTCGTAAACACCGGCAACTTTATTATATAACGTTTCGATTGCTTCGTTTAGCATTGGCATTAAAATTCTGTTTGCCACGAAACCTGGATAATCGTTTACTTCAACTGGAGTTTTACCTAATTTTTCAGATAAATCCATGATAATTTTGGTTACTTCGTCGCTGGTATTGTATCCGCGAATGATTTCTACCAATTTCATGATTGGCACCGGATTCATAAAGTGCATTCCGATAACACGCTCTGGATGTGCAACTACAGCTCCGATTTGCGTAATTGAAATTGAAGAAGTATTTGTTGCTAAAATTGTATTGTGTGAACAAACTTCGTTTAATTGTTTGAAGATGTTCAGTTTTAATTCTACATTTTCTGTTGCAGCTTCAACTACTAAATCTACGCCAACAACTCCGTCTTTAATATCAGTATAGGTAATAATATTGGTGATAGTTTTTGCAACATCTTCCTGAGTGATTGTACCTTTAGAAAGCATTCTGTCCAAATTGGCAGCAATTGTTGCCATTCCTTTATCCAGTGATTTCTCTGAAACATCAATAAGTTTTACGGTAAAACCACTTTGTGCAAATGTATGAGCAATTCCGTTACCCATTGTTCCTGCACCAATTACAGCTATAGTTTTCATTTATTTTTTGATATTATATTTATGATTTTAGCCACGAATTCACTAATTAAGTTGTGCATTCGTGGCTAATTTTATTTTTAAGGGATTTTAATTATTTATCGAAACAATCAATAATCTGATACGCTACTCTTAGTGCATCTGTTGCTTGTTCGAGAGTTACAACTGGTGTAGTGTCTGTATTTATTGCATTAGCAAATGACTCTAATTCGTCAAGAATTGCATTGTTTTGTTCTACATCAGGATTAGTGAAATAGATTTGTTTTTTTACACCTTCAGCATTTTGCAGAATCATATCAAAATCTCCTGGAATTTCCGGTGCATCTTTCATACGAACCACTTCACATTTTTTCTCCAGAAAATCAACAGAAATGTAAGCATCTCTTTGAAAAAAGCGTGTTTTACGCATGTTTTTCATCGAAATTCTGCTTGCAGTTAAATTTGCCACACAACCATTTTCGAATTCGATTCGGGCATTTGCAATATCCGGAGTATCACTGATAACAGAAACACCACTTGCGTTGATACTTTTTACTTTTGAGTTTACAACACTTAAAATAGCATCAATATCGTGAATCATTAAATCCAATACCACAGGAACATCTGTACCACGAGGATTAAACTCGGCCAAACGATGTGTTTCGATAAACATTGGATTTTCGATCATGTTTTTTGTAGCAATAAACGCTGGATTAAAGCGCTCAACATGACCAACCTGACCTTTTACGTTGTATTCTTTTGCCAGAGCAATAATCTCTTCGGCTTCCTCAACAGTATTGGCAATTGGTTTTTCTATAAAGATATGTTTTCCTGATTTGATGGCTACTTTAGCACATTTATAGTGCGAAAGAGTTGGTGTTACAATATCGATTACATCCACAGCGTGGATTAATTTTGCAATAGTACTGAAGTTTTTATAACCGAATTCTTTTGAAATTCTTTCGGCATTTTCTTGATTTTCGTCGTAAAATCCAACTAGTTCGTATTTGTCAGATTGTTGTAATAAGCGTAAATGTATTTTACCAAGATGACCCGCACCTAAAACTCCTACTTTTAACATGAGAATGTATTTTAAACAAAAATATAATTTATTTGTCGAAAGTAAAAGTGAATGCAATAAAGATTTAGCGATTTAATAATTAAAAATCAATATTTGATTTACTGTTTTGTTTCTTATTTTTGCCAAAATAAAACCTACCCATTTTGAAAGACACTGCCAAACATCAAGGACTTCGTAATCAATTAGTAAGCACTTTAGAACAAAAAGGAATTACTGACAGAGCAGTCTTGGATGCGATAAAAAAAATCCCAAGACACCTTTTTTTAAATTCAAGTTTTGAAGATTACGCTTATCAGGATAAGGCTTTTCCTATAGGAGCGGGGCAAACTATTTCACAACCATATACTGTCGCTTTTCAATCGCAACTATTAGAAGTTAAAAAAGAACATAAAATTCTGGAAATTGGTACAGGTTCTGGTTATCAAACTGCAGTTTTATGTATGTTGGGCGCTAAAGTTTATAGTGTTGAAAGACAGAATGAGTTGTTTAAAACAACTTCGAATTTATTTCCTAAATTAAACATTCGCCCTAAGCACTTGTCTTTTGGCGATGGTTACAAAGGTTTACCAAGTTATGCGCCTTTTGATAGTATTATTGTTACTGCAGGTGCTCCGTTTATTCCGCAACCGTTAATGGCGCAGCTTAAAATAGGAGGAAGATTGGTAATTCCGTTAGGAGAAGATGTTCAGATTATGACTTTGTTGATTCGAAAAAACGAAACACAATTCGAAAAACATGAGTTTGGAGAATTTAGATTTGTTCCTTTATTAGAAGATAAAAATTAAAAGAAAAGCCCAATTTTGTTGGGCTTTTTTATTTTATTGACCAATAATGTTTATGTAGCGTTCCAGGCTTTCTTTTTCATTTTGTGCTATAAAAAGTAAAAAATCTTCTTTGTCGTTTTTGGTTTGTGCTTTTTCTAATGATTGATAATATTGCACTCGGGTTTCGTAATCTCCTTTTATGTTAGCTATTAAATAACCTTTTTGCATTAAAATTAAATTCATAACCAAACGTGAAGTTCTTCCGTTTCCATCAATAAATGGGTGAATTGTAACTAATCTTTCGTGCATTTCGGCTGCTAAAATGACAGGATGTAATTTGTTCTTATTGATTTCATACCAAATAAAATACTCTTCCATTTCTTTAGCAACCATAAAAGGTTGTGGAGGCATATGTGTACTTCCTTGAATCATGACTTGCACTTTTCTATAACGACCGGCGTCTTCTGGAATTATACCTCTTAAAATCAAATTATGGATTGATAAAAGATCACGCTCATTTAAAGAATTATTTTTATTCATTAAATCTTTAATGAAACCAATTGCTTCCTGATGGTTTATAGCTTCAAGATGTTCTCTCATACTTTTTCCTGAAATCGTTAAGCCTTCATTTATAACTAAATCGGTCTCACGGAGTGTCATTGTATTTCCTTCAATTCGGTTACTTTCAAAAGTATATTCGAGTTCAAGAGCCTGAGTAATTTTATAGCTATCAAATTGTCTGTAAGTGTCTAGTTTTTCTTTTAGAACATCAATTTCTTTTAAGATTTTTTCTAAAGTAGTTGATAATTTTAAGTTTGAAACTGTTTTGTTGTATTTGATTTCCTTTTCAGCAACTTCAAGTGCTTTTAATGCAAATTCATCGTCACCAATCTCATAAAGGATTTTTTCTTTTAACCAGGCAACCATTAAAGTTTCATAATCAATTTCTAAAAGCTGAGAGAGCTTAATAACCTGATCTTTGGTTGGTTTTCGCGAACCACTTTCAAATTTACTTATTAAGGCTTGATTTATGCCAAGAAGCTGTGCTACTTCGCGTGTTTTTAAGCCCTTTTGTTCTCTTGCATTTTTAAGAAGTGATTTCATTTTTGATAAACTATAAATTGTCTTGACAAAATTAGTCATAATTTTATAAAATAAAATAGCAATATCGAAATACTGCTTTTTTACTTATTTTTATTTTGGAGGTAAAGAACCGTCTTTTCTCATTTCTTTTACAACTGCTTGCATAATTGCGTCAACAGTTTGTCCTAAATCGGTAACATAATCAGATTTTGTAGTTCCGGTCCAGATTAGCTTATTTTCTTTTAAGGAGAAAATATTTGTTTCTACCATATATGAAGTTGTTTCCTGGTAATATCCCGGATCATAGAAATTTGGGGAATACATTCCGTACCAGTTTCCAAAACCATAACCATACATTCCGGTGTACATGCCATCAAATCCACCATAATACATTCCTGTGTAAGTTCCGGGAACATAGGTGGTTTCTTTGTCTGTACTTACTAATCGCATTGTAATTACACCATCAAAATTCTCGTCTTGTAAAATTTTTAATTTTTGTTCCTTAGTAAGTTGTTTAGTACTTTCGTTTAAATATTGGTAAGATGTTTTAAAAATAGGATTACTTGCTGCAATTCTATTTTCAGATACTCTTCTTGAAGCTTCATCTTTGACTAAAGCAACAACTAATACTTTTTTAAAGTGTTCCTGAGCCACGGTTATTTTCGGGTCTCTCCAACTGTTAATAATAGAAGTGTTACTACCACAACTTGTAAGTGCCAGAACGGCAATTAACAAAATTAAATATTTTTTCATATTTTAAGGTTGAATTGTTTGTAGTAAAAATAACAATAAAATATTTATAAATACTTCTTTAAAAGAAAATTAAAGAGATAATTTTTTAGTTGTAAGCTTTTTTTATTCGGTCTAAATCACGTTTAGTATCTTGTTCTTTAAGAGATTCACGTTTGTCGTAATTTTTCTTTCCTTTACAAAGGCCAATTTGCAGTTTTGCTAATCCTTTTTCGTTTGTAAACAATTTTAAAGGAACAATTGTGAGTCCTTTTGCCTGAACATTTTTGTGCAGCGTTTTTAATTCCTTTTTGTTCAAAAGTAATTTTCTCTCACTTCTGGACTTATGGTTGAATTGATTTCCAAAAGAATATTCTTCAATATAAGTATTGATAGCAAAAAGTTCCAGATTGCTAAATTCACAAAAACTTTCAGTGATATTGGCTTTACCCAATCGTATTGATTTGATTTCGGTTCCCGATAAAACAATTCCGGCAGTATACGTATCGATTATCTCATAATCAAAACGTGCTCTTTTATTAAGGATGTTGACTGTTTTTAACATAATGGCAAATGTAAAACAAAAATGAAAAACTTTAATGAGTTCTAAGATAATTAAAGTTTTTTTTTAATCTATGATTTTAATCATCTATAAGAAAAAAGCTTACCTATAAGTTTGTTAAATAATTTAAAACAAACTTACACATGAAAAAAATTTTAACACTAATTAGTATTGTATTTATTGGTTTAACTGCAAAAGCTCAAGATTCTAATCAAGGTTTAAAAGGAGCTTGGTTTGCAACATCTCAATTTGGATACCAACAAACAAAAATGGCTGATCTAAAAAATACAAATTTATCAGTTATACCAATTGTAGGTACATTTATTACGCCTTCAGTAGCAGTGGGAGCAGGTCTTGGTTTTATTAATATTAAGGCTGATTCGAAAGCAGGAACTGCAGCAAAAACAGATTTAATAGTGATTCAGCCATTAGCAAGAAAATATTGGAATGTTGCTGGTTCTCTTTATTTCTTTGGACAACTTGCTGTTCCAATTATTACTGGAAAAGAAAAAGAAACTGATTTAAAAGTAAATCAGCTTGGTTTGTCTGTATCAGGCGGATTTGATTATTTCGTAACGAAAAACTTCTCAGTTGAGTTTTCTTATGATTTAGCGAATTTTACATCAACTACAATTGATCCTAAAGATGGTGAAAAAACTACAGTAACGAATTTTGGATTGGCACACGTAGCAAATGTTGACCCTTTTTATAATACAGCTTTAGCTGGAAGTAATCCAAATTTAACATCTCCGCTTTCTGTTGGATTTAAATTTATATTCTAATATATAGTGGATTGATTTAGATTTCAATTTACTAATTTTGTAAAAAAGAAAGACCGTACTTTTTTTAAAGCACGGTCTTTTTAATATTATTTAAAAAGTATAAAATGCAGAATCAATCTAAAGATCCTTTACACGGAATTACACTTCAAAAAATCTTAGAATCATTAGTTGATTATTATGGTTTTGATACTTTAGGAGAATTAATTCCGATAAAATGTTTCATATCAAATCCTAGTATCAAATCAAGCTTAACTTTTTTAAGAAAAACCGATTGGGCTCGAAAAAAAGTAGAAGATTTATATCTTAAGTCCTTACCTAAGTTTACAAAATAATTACAATTTATAAGAAATCATAACACCGCCACGGTAAGGAAGCCATTCTCCACTTTTATTCCAATTTGCTGCTTTTTCGTATCGACCAGGAGTTCCGTCGTTGTAATATCCATGGTAAAAACCTTGATGCCAACCACCGCCTGCAAAAACGTCTAGTAAAAATTTATCACTTAATTTGATATTATATCCAACTGTAACACCTAATCTGTATCCGAAGCCATGTTCGTATTTATTAGTGTCCCAATAATTCCATTTTTGTATTTTATAAACATCAGGTCCAGCATGTCCACCTACATAAAAGCCATTATATTTTTCTTTAAAATGATAACGAAGTTCTGGAGTTAATGTATAAAATTCCATTGGGCTATGACCGTCAAAAGACTGCCAGAAAGATGCCATAACATCAACACTAAAAGTCAATTTTTTTCCAATACTAGTTTCAATCCCAACATTTGGTATTGCTAATAGCGCAGTTGCTGCATTAAATTTAATAAAAGTTTGACTTTGAGATTGGATAGAAAAGAAAAGAACGAGTAGGATTAAAAATTTTCTCATAAAATTGATTTACGTGGTATTTAAAATAAGGCTTTATCGCTTATTTTGCGTGCAAATATAACGGAAACCAATAATACCTATTGCCTTAGTACTTTAATTTAACAGGAATATTTTTTGGACAACTACTTTTGGAATTACTTACTATTTAATAATGAGTAGATTACAGAATCTAAAAAACGACCTTCGTAAAATAGAACTTCTTTAAGATGCGCTTCTTTTACAAAACCACATTTTTGCAATACTTTTTCAGAAGCAAAATTTTCAGGATCAATAACAGCTTCTATGGAATGTAGTTTTAAATCTTCAAAACCATATTTTATTAATTGATTTACTGCTTCTGTGATGATACCTTTACCGTGAAATTCAGGTAGTAAGATATATCCAATTTCGGCACGGTGATTTTCCGGTTGCATTCTGTAATAACCAATAATCCCCAGTAGTTTAGTATCGTCCTTTAAGGTGATTCCCCAATTGATTCCAATGTTTGTGTCGATTTTGTCTTCAATCTCAGCAATAAGCTTCAGGGCATCATCTGTACTTTTTGACAAAGGTCTAGGGATGTATTTCATGTTTTCGGGATTTGAGCGTAATTCGAAAACTTCATTTACATCATCAGTTGTAACTCTTCTTAATAATAAACGTTCCGTTTCTATAACTGGAAATGGAGTAAAATTAAATTCTAGCATTTCTTTATGATTATAATATTTGTATACTAAATTTTGCCTGGAAAATTTGACTACTATCCAAAATTAAAATTCCTTCCTTTTTTAACAAATCACCAGAGTTTTCGGCAGTGTCAGAATATCCCAACCACGGTTCAATGCATATAAATGGCGCTTTGTCTTTAGTCCAAATTCCTAAACTAGGAAAATCTTCAAAAGCAACTTTTATATAAGGTTTTGAATTTTCAAGAATTGTAAGTGAATTTGATTCTAATGTTTTGAAGATTAACGCATCATTTTCAAATAATTTATAGCTTAAGGGAACTAAATTGTCAGAAGTTTCTAAAACCTTAGTTTTGTTTGAGATTAAATCATTTTCTAAAAGATAATATTTCAGGACCTCTTTCTTTTCGAATTCAAAAGCATAATTTTCAAAAGCTTCGGGTAAAGCTACCGCAGGATGAGCTCCGATAGAGAAAGGCATTTTAGTTTCTCCTTTATTAATTACTTTATATTCTATATCTAATGTTGTGTCATTTAAAGTATAGCTAAGTTGTAACTCAAATTGAAAGGGATATTTTTTTAATGTCTCTTCATTAGATTGTAATGAAAAAACAGCACTATTTTCATTTTTTTCTATCAATTGAAATTCCATATCACGGGCAAAACCATGACGGGGTAATTGATATTCAACGCCATTTATAGTATAAAGATTGTTTTTTAAAGTTCCGACAATCGGGAATAGGACAGGTGAGTGCTTTCCCCAGAAATCAGGATTACCTTCCCAGATAAATTCCTTGTTTTGATTGTTTTTTAAAGAAAATAATTCAGCTCCCGAGTGTTTTATTGATGCGCTTAATGTTGAGTTTGAAATAGTTGTATTCAAAGTTTTTATTATTGAAATGAATGAATTTTATAGATATGTAAATATATTTTATAAATTTTAGTTTTTTAGGAAAATGCTTAAAAATATTTTTTTGATAAAATTTTGCTAAAATTAAATTTATCTTTTAAGTTTTCTCTGTGCATAGCTTTTTTTTTCATTAATTTGCTACATAAACAGCTAAAAAATATGAAAAAGCATTCCTTTAAAGGCCTTTTAACCATGGCTTTCTTTGTTGGAATTTCTTCTGTTTGGGCGCAACAAACGCCAACAGGAACAGCAGTAAATCCAGTTAACAACTACAATTATCACGATGCGTTTGCACCACATTTTTACACTAAAAATGGTACATCAACCCGTTCGGCAAGTGGTCAGCCTGGTGTTGAATATTGGCAGAACAGAGCGGACTATCAATTAACCGTAAAATTAAACGGAACAACAAATGAAATTATTGGTACAGATGAAATTACATATACTAATAATAGTCCGGACAAAATGTCATTTGTTTGGTTAAACCTGGATCAAAATTTATTCAAACAAGATTCTCGAGGAAATGCTGTTGTGCCATTAACGGGAAGCCGTAACGGAGCTCAAGGTCAGGTTTTTGACGGTGGAAATAAGATAAAATCAGTAAAAGTAATTTCTATTGGAAAGAAAAAGGCAGAAGTTGATGCTAAATATGTAATTACAGACACCAGAATGCAAATTTTTCTTCCTGAAGAATTAGCGTCAAAAGGTGCAGCGGTAAAAATCAAAATAGAATTCTCTTTCATCGCTCCTTTTGAAGGATCTGACAGAATGGGAGTTTTGGAAACTAAAAATGGTAAAATTTTTACTATTGCGCAATGGTACCCACGTATGTGTGTGTATGATGACGTAAGAGGTTGGAACACGGCTCCTTATTTAGGTGCTTCTGAGTTTTATTTAGAATATGGAGATTTTGATGTAAAGATCACAACTCCTGCAAATCACTATGTTGTAGGTTCTGGAGAATTATTAAATGGAGCAGAAGTATTACCTGCTGAACAATTTAAGCGTTATAAAGAAGCATCTCAAAGCGATAAAACAGTTATGATTCGCTCTGCCGAAGAAGTAGCTGCAACTGCAAAAACAAATGCGACTGGAGAAAAAACATGGCATTATCAAATAAAAAATGCTCGCGATTTTTCTTGGGCATCATCTCCTGCTTTTATATTAGATGGAGCTAAAATTAACTTACCAAGTGGTAAAAAAGCATTGGCTTTATCTGCTTATCCGGTAGAAAGTGCAGGGCAGGATGCTTATGGACGTTCTACTGAATATGTAAAAGCTTCGATCGAGAATTATTCTAAAAGATGGTTTGAATACCCTTATCCGGCAGCGACAAACGTAGCAGGAAATGAAGGTGGAATGGAATATCCGGGAATTGTTTTTTGCGGATGGGAATCTAAAGGAAAAGACTTATGGGGAGTTACAGATCATGAATTTGGACACATTTGGTTTCCTATGATTGTAGGTTCAAATGAGCGTTTATTTGCATGGATGGATGAAGGTTTTAATACTTTTATAAATTCATTAAGTACCGCTGATTTTAATAAAGGCGAGTATAATGAAGAACCAACTGATTTGCATAAAAACGCAGAACCTTTTACAAGACCTGATCTTGAAACTATAATGAGTTCTCCTGATAATATGAAGGAAGCTAATATTGGTATGTTGTGTTATTTTAAACCAAGTTCAGGATTGATAATTTTAAGAGAACAAGTATTAGGGAAAGAACGTTTTGATACTGCTTTCCGTACTTATGTTGAGCGTTGGGCTTTTAAACATCCTCAACCAGATGACTTTTTTAGATCTATGGAAAACATAGCTGGTGAAGATTTAAGCTGGTTCTGGAGAAGTTGGTACGTTAACAACTGGCGTTTTGATCAAGGTATAAATTCAATTAAATATGTAAAAAACGATCCATCAAAAGGAGTTGTAATTACAGTTGAAAATTTTGATAAAATGCCAATGCCAATCGTTGTAGATGTTAAAACAAAAAGCGGTAAAGTTTCAAGAGTTACTGTTCCTGTAGAAGTTTGGCAGCGTAATAATGTATGGTCTTTCAAACATAATTCTACTGAGGAAATTGAAAGTATAACACTTGATCCTGATCACGTTTTTCCAGATCATAATGAAGCAAATAATATCTGGACAGCCGGAAAAGGTACAATAGAGAAAGATGTAATTTTAGATGGTTATTTAGGAACTTATTCAACTTCCAGAGCACCATTGAAAATTGAATTCACAGAAAAAAACAGTACTCTGAACGTTGAAATTACAAATTTCCCTAAGTTCACAGTGCATTCTGTTGTAAACGAAAAGGATACTTTTGAATCAACAAGTGCCGGATTAAAATTTAAATTTAATGAAGCAAAAACAAGCTTTGATATGATAGTTTTGGGTAACGGACAAACTATTCCGTTTACTAAGAACTAGAAATATAAAATACTAAAACATTTAAAACCCGATAGTTATTCTGTAACTATCGGGTTTTTTGTTTTACAAGTTTCAAGTTTCAAAAAAACTTAGAACCTCAGAATCTTAGCGACTTAGTAGCTTAAATAAAAATAACATTACATTAAAAAAATGTTAGAATTTTATTTTTTTGTTTTGTGAATAAAAAAATAGTGTACTTTTGCACCGATGAATAAAATAAGTTTACATATAACTTCTTTGTCACGGACAAACTCACCTGTAACTTCTCCCGAAGTACGGATACTATCTCTATAGTATTCACAGAGTTTTTCGCCGCGTATTTATTTATATTCATTTTTCATTTTGAAATCACATAATTTGTCCATTGGACAAACATATCCTAAAAGTATATATTATTTTCTGAATTTTCTAAATCAATGTTTTGATTTTGAGAATGTTACTGCTTTTTTGTCTATTTTTATTGGATTGATTTCTGGATTTCAAACTAAACAATACGTTTTAATTTTTAACTCTAACTTCAACTATTGAAATGAAAATCTCTATTGTTGTTACTCAGGAAGAACACTTCAAATTCGCACAGGAAATTTGCGATACAATAGAATCATCTGCCTTATTAAGAGGTACAGGGATTGCTAAAAGAACTCCTGAATACATTCAGAAAAAAATGTCGAGCGGTGATGCAATGATTGCTTTAGCAGATGGAAAATTTGCAGGTTTTTGTTATATCGAAAGTTGGCAACACGGAAAATTCGTGGCACACTCTGGCTTAATTGTTCATCCGGATTATAGAAGTTTAGGTTTGGCAAAAAAAATCAAATCAAAAGTTTTCGATTACTCGCTAAAAAGATATCCTGATGCTAAAATATTTGGTATCACGACAGGTTTGGCAGTAATGAAAATCAATTCTGATTTGGGATACAAACCAGTGCCTTTCTCTGAACTTACTACAGATCCAAGTTTTTGGTCAGGATGTAAAACCTGCACTAATTATGAAATTCTAAAAAGCAAAGAAAACAAAATGTGTCTTTGCACCGGAATGTTGTACGACCCAAAAGAAAAACAAAAAGATCCGCCAAGACACCCTTTCAACGAGGCTGTTTTAAGCAGATTAAAGAAAATTAAACAAGCCTTATTCTTAAATAAACTATTGTCGTTTATTTTTTTAACCTAAGAATAAATTAAAAAAGAAATCTCAAACTTGCTAAATACGAAAGTATTAGCCTAAATTATAAAAAATGAAAAAAGTTGTATTAGCTTATAGTGGAGGATTAGATACCTCGTATTGTTTGAAATATTTAAAAAATGAAAAAGGATACGAAGTTCACACCGTACTTGTAGATACAGGAGGATTTGACGAAGAAGAATTATCAGCAATTGAAGAAAGAGCTTACGAATTAGGAAGCGCACAACACGCAAACCTTACAATCGTAGATAAATATTATGATAAAGCTATAAAATATTTGATTTTCGGAAACGTATTAAAAAATAATACTTATCCGTTATCAGTGAGTGCAGAGCGTGTTTTTCAGGCAATTGAAGCCATAAAATATGCTAAAAAAGTAGGAGCAAGCGCAATTGCACACGGAAGTACAGGTGCAGGAAATGATCAGATTCGTTTTGATTTAATTTTCCAAACCATTGCTCCGGAAATTGAAATTATTACACCAATTAGAGATTTAAAACTTTCAAGACAAGAAGAAGTGGATTATTTGGCTCAAAACGGAGTTCATTATTCTTGGGAAAAAGCACAATACTCGATCAATAAAGGACTTTGGGGAACAAGTGTTGGAGGAAAAGAAACCTTAACTTCAAGCCAGCCATTGCCAAGTGAAGCTTATCCATCGCAATTGCAAAAAGAAGGCGAAGAAAAAGTGACTTTACATTTTGAACAAGGAGAATTAGTTGCCTTAAATGGTAAAAAAGATGTTCCGGAAAAGAATATTGTAAAGCTTGAAAAACTGGCAAATGCTTACGCAATTGGTAGAGATATTCACGTAGGTGATACAATTATCGGAATCAAAGGAAGAGTTGGTTTTGAAGCTGCTGCACCGTTAATTATCATCAAAGCGCACCATTTATTAGAGAAACATACACTTGGTAAATGGCAACAATATTGGAAAGAACAATTAGGAAACTGGTATGGAATGTTGTTTCACGAAGGTCAGTTTTTAGATCCTGTAATGCGTAACATCGAGACATTTTTGCAAGACACGCAAAAAACGGTTAACGGAACTGTAACGGTTTCATTAAAACCATATCATTTTTCGCTTGACGGAATTGAATCTAAAAATGATTTGATGAACACAGGTTTTGGTCAATATGGCGAAATGAACAATGCATGGACATCTGACGATGCAAAAGGATTTATTAAGATTTTAGGAAATGCACAAAACATATTTTCATCTGTAAACCACTTAGATTATGATTAATATCGGAATAATTGGTGGTTCGGGCTACACAGCCGGAGAACTTATCAGAATATTAATGTATCACCCCAATGTAAACATCGATTTTGTTTACAGCACAACAAATTCAGGTAAGCCGCTTTCTGTAGCGCACCAAGATTTGATGGGAGATATTGAAATGAATTTTACTGATGTTGTAAATCCAAATGTAAATGTTGTTTTCTTGTGTTTAGGTCACGGAAAATCGATTTCATTTTTGCAGGAAAATCAATTTGCAAGTCATACCAAAATCATCGATTTAGGAAATGATTTCAGATTGAACAAAGATGCTCATTTTGAAGGAAAAGATTTTATTTACGGTTTACCCGAATTGAATAAAGCAGATATTAAAAAAGCGAATTATATAGCAAATCCGGGTTGTTTTGCTACAGCAATTCAATTGGCTCTATTGCCATTAGCGAAACATGATTTACTGAATAATGATGTTCATATTAATGCCACAACCGGAAGTACAGGCGCAGGAGTTGGACTTTCAGAAACATCTCATTTCAGTTGGAGAAACAACAATATGTCGCATTATAAAGCTTTTGAACACCAGCATTTAGGAGAAATCGGTGAAAGTCTGGTTCAATTGCAGGAAGATTTCGAAAGTGAATTGCTTTTTATTCCAAATAGAGGAGATTTTCCAAGAGGAATTTTTGCAACCTTATATACAATTTCAGATGAAAGCCTGGAACAGACCGTTGCAAAATACCAGGAATTCTATAAAAACGAACCGTTTGTAACCGTGACAACGACAAATATCAATATGAAACAAGTCGTTCAAACCAACAAATGTATCATCAGTTTAATGAAAAAAGGAAACCGGATTTTGATTACCTCAATCATTGACAATTTAACCAAAGGTGCTTCAGGACAAGCCATTCAAAACATGAATTTAATGTTTGGATTAGAAGAAACCACTGGTTTACATTTGAAACCAAGCGGATTTTAGGAAAAATTTGTTTCAGGTTTAAAGTTTCAAGTTTCACGTTCTGTGCGTACTTGAAATATAAATACTGAAGCTTAATCTAGTTTCAAGTTCCAAGTTTCAAGTTCCACAAATAACTTGAAACATGAAACCTGAAACAAAATAAACAAAATAGACATGAATTTATTCAACGTATACCCACTTTACGATATAACACCTGTAAAAGCAGTAGATTGCACAATTACAGACAATAACGGAGTAGAATATTTAGATTTATATAGCGGACATGGTGTAATTTCGATTGGCCATACGCAACCTGATTATGTAGCCAAATTAAAAAATCAACTGGATCATTTAGGATTTTATTCGAATGCAATTCAGAATCCTTTGCAGGTAGAATTAGCTCAGAAATTAGGAAAACTTTCTGGATTAGAAGATTATGAATTGTTTTTATGCAGTTCTGGAGCTGAAGCGAATGAAAATGCTTTAAAACTAGCTTCTTTTCATAACGGAAAATCAAGAGTTGTAGCTTTTCATAATTCTTTCCACGGAAGAACTTCTGCGGCAGTTGCAGTTACAGATAATAAGAAAATCGTTGCGCCAATTAATGCACAACAAGTAGTTACTTTTTTACCTCTAAATCAAATCGAATTAGTTGAAGCAGAACTTGTAAAAGGAGATGTTTCAGCTGTAATTATCGAAGGAATTCAAGGAGTTGGAGGTCTGGACGAAGGAACAACGGAATTTTTTCAGGCTTTAGAAAAAGCATGTAAAAAACATGATGTTGTTTTGATTTTAGACGAAGTACAATCAGGATACGGAAGAAGCGGGAAATTTTTCGCTTTTCAGCATCACGGAATCAACGCTGATATTATTTCGGTTGCAAAAGGAATGGGGAATGGATTTCCGGTTGGAGCCATTTTAATTTCGCCAAAATTTGAAGCAAGTTTTGGATTATTAGGAACCACTTTCGGCGGAAGCCATTTATCTTGTGCAGCAGGAATTGCGGTTCTTGACGTAATCGAAAAACTGAAATTACAAGATAATGTAAACGAAGTTTCGGCTTATTTCACAGAACAAATCAAACAAGTTCCGGGAATCAAACAAGTAAAAGGAAAAGGTTTAATGCTTGGCGTTGAATTTGATTTTGATGTTTCGGCTTTAAGAAAAAAACTAATTATCGAGAAACATATTTTTACAGGAAGCGCAAACAACAAAAATCTATTAAGAATTTTGCCGCCGTTGACTGTGAAAAAATCAGATATTGATACTTTTATTGTAGCTTTAAAAGAAAGTTTAGAAGAGCTTCAAAATTAAGTTACCATATACTGTTAATTTGTTTAATCGTTTAACTGGTTAATGATTAAACAAACTAACGATTAACCAATTAAACCAAAAAAATGAACCCATTATCAATTGAAAAACGCAATCTTGTTTTGCGGACTATGGCAAAGGTGGTCGAGCAGGAGCGGAATCAAATTATTCTAACGAATCAGGAAGATTTACTCGCTTATGACGGCTCAGATCTTGCGATGGAAGAACGCTTGAAAGTAGATGATAAAAAAGTCGACGAGATGATTTTATCCTTAAACCAGTTGGCGTCACAGGATGATCCGGTTGGAGTAGAGCGTTTTCATTTTGTTCATGATAATGGAATCAAAGTTGTTAATAAAACAGCAGCTTTCGGAACGATATTAATTATTTACGAATCACGCCCCGACGTTACCATAGAAGCAGGAGGAATTGCCTTTAAATCCGGAAATAAGATTTTATTAAAAGGAGGAAAAGAATCTTTAAGATCAAATTTGAAAATTATTGATTTATGGCACAAGGCTTTAGAAGAAAATGGAATTTCAAAAGATTGGGTTGAATATCTAAACTATAATCGGGCTGAAACACAAGCTTTCTTAGAAAAACCAACTCAAAAAGTCGATTTAATTGTTCCAAGAGGCGGAGAAAAATTAATTGAATTTGTCAAACAACACGCCACTTGCCCGGTAATTGTTAGTGGACGTGGAAATAATTTTGTGTACGTTCACCATGATGCAGATACAGATTTAGCTTTAAAAGTAATTTTAAACGCTAAAACTTCTAAAATTTCGGCTTGTAATGCTTTAGATAAAGTTTTAATAGATTCAAGATTACCAAATTTTGAAGGTTTTACAGCTATTTTAATTGAAACTTTAATCGAAAATAAAGTAGAAGTTATTGTTGACGAATCGCTAAAAAGCTTTGAAGACACAGAAACGCTTCAAAACGAAGATATTTGGTATGAAGAGTTTCTGGATTATAAAATCGTAATCGGAACAATTGATTCAGAGGAACATGCAATCGAAAAAATCAATAAATATTGTGGCGGACATTCGGCAGCAATAATTACAAAAGATGAAAATATTGCAAAGCAATTCATGGAATCAATTGATGCAGCAGCAGTTTATCACAATGCATCAACCCGTTTCACAGATGGCGGACAATTTGGTCTTGGCGGAGAATTAGCCATAAGCACTGATAAATTACATCAACGCGGACCAATTGGTCTTCAGCATCTTGTGACCAATAAATGGTACGTGTACGGAGAAGGACAAATTAGATAATTGAGATAATTTATCAATTAGATAATTAGATAATTTTGATCTTATCTATAGATATTGCTTTGCGAACTTAGCGTTTATAAACGTTCACAATATTAAAAAAAAACTTTGTGCCTTTGAGCCTTCGTGGCAAAACCAAAACAAAATGAGCAAAAAACGGATTTTATTAAAAATAGGAAGTAATACTTTAACCAAAGAAACCAATCATATTTCGCGGGGTAAAATTGAAGACCTCGGAATGCAGATTGCAGCCTTAAACAAAGATTACGAATTTGTAATCGTAAGTTCAGGAGCAATCGCAGCCGCCAAACAGTTTGTGAAATTGGAGAGTAAAGGTAAAGAAATTGCATTGAAACAAGCCTTAGCTTCGATTGGACAGCCTCATTTAATGCGGATTTTCCATGAGAACTTCAGTGATTTAGGATTATTGACATCACAATGTTTATTGTCGTATTCCGATTTCGAAAAAGATCAGTCGAAAGTCAATATTGTCAATACAATAAATGTTTTGGTCGAGAACAATTACATTCCGATTATTAATGAAAACGATACCGTTGCCACAGATGAGATTCGGTTTGGAGATAATGATAAATTAGCAGCCTTAACGGCAGTTCTTTTAAATGTTGATATTCTGATTATTGCCACCAATACAAACGGAATTTACACGAAAGATTCTATCCATGATGAAAATCCTGAAACGATAAAATTGGTAAACGATCTGAAAGTATTAGAAAAAGAAATCGGAGAATCAAAATCATCACACGGAACAGGTGGAATGCAGTCAAAAATAGAAGCAGCCGGAATTGCAAAAGCAGCTAATATCGAAACCTGGATCGTAAACGGATTAAATGATAATTTTATTTTGAAGGCTTTAAAAGGAGAAATTCCTTTTACGAAAATTGTGTAGAAGTGTTTATTTGTTTAATCGTTAATTCGGTTAATCGATCAAGCAAATAAACAGTTAAACAAATTAACGATTAAACAATAAAAAGACATGAACTATATTTCAATAAAAGACATCAACTCATTATCAAAATGGGTGAAAAGTGCGTTGAAAATCAAAAAGAACCCACTTAAAAATCAAGACCTAGGGAAAAATAAAACTCTGGGAATGTTATTCTTCAATCCAAGTTTAAGAACGCGTTTGAGTACTCAAAAAGCAGCTATAAACTTAGGAATGAACGTTATGGTAATGAATTTCACCAACGAAGGCTGGACATTAGAATTCGAAGACGGAGCCATTATGGATTCCGGCGCTTCCGAGCATATTAAAGAAGCTGCAGAAGTAGTTTCTCAGTATTGTGATATTATTGCCATTCGTGCTTTTGCAGGTTTAGTAGACAAAGAAAAAGATTATGCCGAAACGGTAATTTCAGGATTCTTGAAACACGCAACTGTGCCAATAGTAAATATGGAAAGTGCTGTTCGTCATCCAATGCAGTCTTTGGCAGACGCCATTACGATGGAAGAATACAAAACGAAACATAAACCAAAAGTAGTGCTTTCGTGGGCGCCACATCCAAAAGCTTTGCCTCAGGCAGTTGCGAATTCATTTGTAGAGATGATGCAAATGCAAAAAGATATGGATTTTGTAATCACACATCCTGAAGGTTACGAATTGAGCCCGGAAATTACAAAAGACTGCAAAATTGAATACGATCAAAACAAAGCCTTTGAAAACGCTGATTTTGTCTACGTAAAAAACTGGAGCAACTTCAACGACTACGGAAAAGTAACCAACATAGATCCAAACTGGACAGTTACAGCCGAAAAAATGGCTCTAACCAATAACGGAAAATTCATGCACTGCCTTCCGGTTCGTCGTAATGTAATTGTAAGCGATGAAGTTATCGACAGCGAAAATTCAATCGTAATTCAGCAAGCGAATAACAGAACGTATTCAGCACAATTAGTTTTGCAGAAGATTTTAAAGAAGTTATAATTTGAAGGTGCAAAGGTACAAAGTTGCAAAGGTTCAGAGGTTTTTACAAACTGAATCTAAACTTTGTCCCTTTGTTCCTCTGAACCTTTGTCCCTCATGAAAAAAGTTAAAGTAATAAAAATTGGTGGAAACATAATCGATAACCCAACCGAGTTAGAACAATTCTTAACCGACTTTTCTAAGATTGAAGGTTATAAAGTTTTAGTTCACGGTGGTGGAAAATCGGCTACAAAAATGGCTCAGAGTATTGGTTTAGTGCCCCAAATGATTGAAGGTCGCCGAATTACAGATGCTCCAATGCTTGACGTTGTGGTGATGATTTACGCCGGACAAATCAATAAAGATATTGTGGCACAATTGCAGGCAAAAAATAACAATGCAATGGGATTTTCCGGAGCTGATGGAAATTTGATTCAATCAACAAAACGAAATCACCCAACAATAGATTACGGTTTTGTGGGCGATGTAAAACAAGTTAATACATCATTATTAAAAACGTTGCTTGAAGCTGGAATTGTTCCTGTTTTTTGCGCCATTACGCACGACAAAAACGGACAACTTTTAAATACTAATGCCGATACCATTGCAAGCGAATTATCAATTGCATTGTCTGAAGTTTTTGATGTTACACTAACATATTGTTTTGAAAAACAAGGCGTTTTGCAAGATTCAGAAGACGATTCATCTGTAATAACAGAAATTAACGAAGAATTATACAACAAACTAAAAGCTGAAAAAGTAATTCATTCCGGAATGATACCGAAATTGGATAATTGTTTCAATAGTTTATCTCGTGGCGTTCAGAAAATCAAAATCGGACATCACAGAATGTTACAGAATCCGGACGTTTTACACACAACGATTACGTTATAAAAGATATAGCCAAGAATTGCACAAATTTTCACGAATTAAAATTTAAAAAAATTAGCGAAAATTTGTGTAATTCGTGGCAAAAAAAGATAGCTGCGGAAGTTGTTTTAAATATTAATTTTAGAAATTTGCGCAAATTAAAATCGTCACAAAATTGATTAACAAAATCAATAAAAAACTTTGTGACTTTGAGCCTTCGTGGCAGAGAACCTACACCTATGAAAAATATAGAAACGCTTACCCAGGAAGCAATTGCATTATTGAAGAATCTAATTGAAACGCCTTCATTTTCAAGTGAAGAAGATCAGACGGCACTTTTAATAGAAAATTGGTTCAATCAAAACAAAATTCCTTTTAAAAGAGAAAATAATAATGTGTGGGCTTTCAACAAATATTTTGACGAAAATAAACCAACACTTTTACTGAATTCGCACCACGATACCGTAAAACCAAACCAAGCTTACACAAACGATCCGTTTAAAGCAATCGAGAAAGATGGTAAATTATTCGGATTAGGAAGCAATGATGCCGGAGGATGTTTAGTTTCGTTATTGGCGACGTTTGTTCATTTTTATGAGAATCAAAACCTGTCTCATAATATTGTAATTGTGGCTTCCGCCGAAGAAGAAAGCAGTGGGAAAAATGGTTTAAATAGCGTTTTAAAGCATTTACCAGAGTTAGATTGCGCCATTGTAGGCGAACCAACATTAATGCAATTGGCTGTAGCTGAGAAAGGTTTGTTAGTTTTGGACGTAAAAGTAAAAGGAACTGCAAGTCACGCTGCGCACCAAAACGATGATAATTCATTATACAAATCAATTCCGGTAATGGAATGGTTTAAAAACTATAAATTCGATAAAATCTCAGATGTTTTAGGTCCCGTAAAAATGACCGTAACACAAATCAGTGCAGGAAAACAGCATAATGTTGTGCCGTCAGAATGTGATTTAGTTGTAGATATTCGTGTAACAGACTGTTATTCAAATACCGAAATTCTGGAAGTTGTAAAAGCCAATGTAAATGCCGAAGTAACACCAAGATCAATGCATTTAAACGCATCGTCTATTCCGGTTGCGCACGGTTTGGTACAAGCTGGAATCGCTTTAGGAAGAACAACTTATGGCTCGCCAACACTTTCAGATCAATCTGTTTTGAGTTGTCAGTCTTTAAAGTTAGGACCAGGAGAAACGCTGCGGTCACATTCAGCAGATGAATTTATTTTCATCAACGAAATCGAGGAAGGAGTCGATTTGTATATCAAAATACTAACCGATTTCTTTAAATTATAAGAAAAAATAAACGCCACGAATTCACGAATTTATATCTTCAAAGATTATCAAAAATAATTCGTGAATTCGTGGCGAAAAAAAACATTATCTATGAAACTTTGGGAAAAAGGAATTGCAACAGACAAACAAATCGAACATTTCACCGTTGGAAACGATCGTGAACTGGATTTGGTTCTGGCAAAATACGATGCTTTAGGTTCAATCGCACATGCCAAAATGCTTGGGCAAATTGGATTATTGACTCCGGAAGAAACAACTTCTTTAGTGGATGCTTTAAACGAAATTATTGCAGATGTTGTAATAGGAAATTTCGAAATCGAAGACAGTTTTGAAGACGTACATTCCAAAATAGAATATTTATTGACCGTAAAACTTGGCGATGCCGGAAAAAAAATCCACACAGCACGTTCTCGTAACGATCAGGTTTTAGTAGATGTTCATTTATATTTAAAAGACGAATTAAAAGCCATAAAAGAACAAGTAAAAACCTTGTTTGACTTGTTAATGGAATCGGCAGAGAAGCACCAAAATGTTTTATTGCCGGGTTATACACATTTACAAATCGCAATGCCATCGTCATTCGGGATGTGGTTTTCAGCTTACGCCGAAAGTTTAATTGATGATATTACGATGTTGAACGCAGCTTTAAAAGTTGTGGATCAAAATCCGTTAGGATCTGCGGCAGGTTACGGAAGTTCTTTTCCAATCAACAGAACTTTTACCACTCAGGAATTGGGTTTCGAAACCTTAAAATTCAACGCTGTTGCCGCTCAAATGAGCCGTGGAAAAGCGGAGAAAACTGTAGCATTTGCCATGAGCAGCGTTGCAGCAACGTTGTCAAAATTTGCAATGGACGTTTGTTTGTATATGAGTCAAAACTTTGATTTTATCAGTTTACCGGCACATCTTACAACAGGTTCGAGCATTATGCCACACAAGAAAAACCCTGATGTATTTGAATTAATTAGAGGAAAATGCAACAAGATTCAGGCACTTCCATACGAAATCACTTTAATCACTAATAATTTACCAAGCGGTTATCACAGAGATTTACAGCTTTTGAAAGAAGGTTTGTTCCCTGCACTTCAAAACCTGAAAGCATGTTTGGATATTGCGATTTTCTCCGTAAAAGATATTACGGTAAAAGACAATATTTTAAAAGATAAAAAGTACGATTATTTGTTTACGGTAGATACTTTAAACGAAATGGTTGTTGCCGGAATGCCATTTAGAGATGCATACAAAGCCGTTGCAGAACAATTAGAGGCAGGAACGTATCAATCTCCAAAAGAAACAAAACATACGCATGAAGGCAGTATCAATAATTTGTGCCTAAATGCAATCAAAGAGAAGATGAAAGCAGCTTTTTAATGAAATGTTTATTGTAAAAAGTGAGATGTTAATTGTAAAATGAAAAAACAATTACTATTCATAAAAAAAGAGAAACCCGAATCTTTGATTCGGGTTTCTCTTTTTAAGTAACATCTAACATCTAACATTTCACAATATTCATCTTACAAATAAAAACACTATTTTTGATTTGCAATTATAAATTTAAAACATGAGGAAGTTTGAAGAAGAGGCTACTAAATCTCTGTTAGGAAGAAATCTAATAACCGAAAATCAGTATCAGGAAATTATGGCTTATCGTAATCTGAATATTTTTTCGCTAAATGCAGAATTGAAATTATTTCTCTATTTATCGGTTTTGTTGTTTACATCCGGAATCGGAATTTTGATTTATAAAAACATTGACAGTATTGGCCATATTGCGATTCTTTCGTTATTATTGATCGTTATTGGAGTTTGTTTTTATTATTGCTTTAAAAATGCAAAAGGCTTCCAAAAATCGGAAACTACTTTTGAACATCCGGTTTTAGAATATTTAGTTTTGGCTGCGAATATTCTAACGTGTATTTTTATAGGTTATCTGCAATTTCAATACAAACCCTTCGGAACACATTACGGATTGGCAACTTTAATTCCAACATTGGTCAGTTTCTTTTGCGCTTATTATTTTGATAATAAAAGTGTTCTAACAATTGCTATTACAGGTTTGGCAGCGTATGTTGGGCTTTCGGTAACACCACAGGATTTACTAAATAATAGCAATTTTTATGCAGATCAAACTTTAAGTTATTCCGCAATAATGCTTGGAGTTTTACTTATTCTATGGACAGTTTACAGCACCAAAATTCAGCTAAAAACGCATTTTACTATTATTTATCTAACATTTGCTTTGCATATCATAAGTATTGCTTCTATCAATAGTCTGGTGGATTATTATAGTGATGGTATTTGGATGATTTTCGCTTTTGTTCTGGCAGGTTCGTCTTATTATTTTTATCAAGTTAGTCACAATCTCAAGGCGATTTCGCTATATGTTTTTATGATTGTCTATGCTTATATTGGTTTTAATATATTCTTGTTTAGAATTTTTGAACATATTGACTTTAGTGATGTCTGGATGTTATTCATTTTTATGTTGCCTGCTTATTTTATAGGCTCAATAGTATTATTTATTAAACTTATTAAAAACTTCAATAAAGAAATTGCCAAATGATATTACACGATAAACAATTTTTAGATGATTTGGCTTTGCTGGAAGAAGCAAATTCTTTACAAAACGCAGGTTTTATAAGTAAAGAGCAAAAAGATTTAATTAAAAAACAATTGCCTGATTTTAAAGGTAGCAGTAATATTTTGGTACGATTAGGATTCTTTTTACTAGGATCATTTTTGTATTTATCAATATGCGGCGCAATTTCGTTATTTGGTTTAAGTGGTGAGAATTTTTTCTTTAAAATTTGCTGTTACATCTTTGCTGCAGTCGGTTTTACAGGAGCCGAATTATTAGCCAATCAAAAATATCATAGTCACGGTTTAGATGATGCCTTTTGTTTGGGAGCACTTTTGAATTTAGGAATTGCCATCGGAATTTCTACAGATGGATACGAATTAGTCATTGCTATTTTCGTAGCAATAGCTTCGTTTGTATTGTATAGAAGATATTTACATCTACTCTCGCTGTTAGTTTTCTGTTTAGCTTCTTCGGCTGTTTTATTTTATGGCTTGTTTGAGTTTGGTGCTATTGGAAAAACTATTTTACCATTTGTAGCCATGATATTTGCCGCGGTATTTTACTTTTTTACTAAAAAAACGATTAATAATCTCAAGGAAAGCTATTATTACAATGGGCTTTTGTTAGTCAATAGTTTCTGTTTGATATTGTTTTATCTTTCTTGTAATTATTTGGTAGTCAGAGAACTTTCTGTAATGCTTTTAGGAAATGAAGTACTTCCTGGACAAGATATTCCTTTTGCGATTTTCTTTTATGCTTTTACGCTAATTGTCCCGATTGTTTATTTGGTTCAAGCCTTAAAAACAAAAGATAGAATCATGCTTTGGATAAGCTTTTTAGCCATCGGATTTTCTATTTATACCATTCGATTCTATTACTCGGTTTTACCAATAGAAGTTGCCTTAACACTAGGTGGGTTAGTTTTATTCGTAATAGCATATTTTTCAATTAAAAGATTAAAAGACAACGAAACCGGATTGACTTTTAAACCCGATAGAATCAATAATTCGAATTCTATTTTAAATGCCGAAGCTTTAATCGTTGCTTCAACATTTGGTTTAAAACCAGAAGTAAAATCAGAATCTCCAATGGATTTTGGAGGAGGAGGGTTTAGTGGAGGAGGTTCAGAAGGAACTTTCTAGAAGTGTGAAATGTAAAATGTGAATTGTTAGATGTTTTAATCTCTAACAATTCACATTTTACATTTCACAAAAAAAAAACTAAACTTTAGTTTTCAACGCTACAGCATCAATATCGCTGTGCGAAACATCGTAAATAGCTTTTCCGTTTTTAATTAAAATAAGTTGTGGTGATTCATGATAAACGCTAAACTTATTTGCAATTTCATTTGAAACATCTCTATTTGCAATTAAATCTAAAAAATAAGCATCAACAGTTTCGTTCAAATCGTATTCACGTTCAAATTGTTTCAAAGCCATTCGGCTAATACTACATCTTGTACTGTGTTTAAAAATGACAACCGGTTTTGCATTTGAGATAGCTTCAATTTCCATTAATTGTGCTATGTCGGTTAATTCTGTCCAATTTACATTACTTTTTGGAGCGTCTGCATTCTCTGAATTTCCGAAGATTGAATTAAAAAAACTCATATTTTGGCGTATTTTATGACTTTTTGACGTTTAGAATTAGTTAAAAACTGATTTTAAGCGCCATTTTGTCTGTGTTTTTAGTGTGGAATATAATTTGAAAGATCTGATGCAAAGTTATATCATTTAAAGTTAAAAATTTAATTCAATAAATTGTAATTTTAAAGGTATCGAAATTTATAAGTAAAATCAATCATAAATCACATACATATGAACATAAATAAATTTACAATTAAGTCGCAGGAAGCCATTCAGCTATCACAGCAATTGGCCCAACGCAACGGACAGCAGCAAATAGAAAACGAACACATTTTTAAGGCTATTTTTGAAGTAGACGAAAATGTTGCGCCGTTTATTTTGAAAAAACTAAATGTAAATGTTCCGTTGTTTTTACAAATATTAGACAGTACAATTCAGAGTTTTCCAAAAGTTTCAGGAGGAGAGATATTACTTTCAAGAGAAGCAAACAAAACACTGAATGAAGCAGAGATTATTGCTCAAAAAATGAACGATGAATATGTTTCTATTGAACATTTAATTTTAGCAATTTTTGAATCAAAAAGCAAAGTTTCACAAATTTTAAAAGATCAGGGAGTTACCGGAAAAGGCCTTAAAGCTGCTATCGAAGAACTTCGTAAAGGAGAAAGAGTAACATCAGCTTCAGCTGAAGAAACTTATAATTCACTAAATAAATACGCTAAAAATCTAAACGAATTAGCACGCACAGGAAAACTCGATCCGGTTATTGGCCGTGACGAAGAAATCCGTCGTGTGTTGCAGATTTTGACCCGTAGAACCAAGAATAACCCAATGTTAGTGGGAGAACCGGGAGTTGGTAAAACAGCAATTGCCGAAGGTTTAGCACATAGAATTGTTGATGGTGACGTGCCTGAGAACTTAAAAGATAAAATCGTTTTCTCATTGGATATGGGAGCACTTATTGCAGGTGCAAAGTATAAAGGAGAATTTGAAGAGCGTTTAAAATCGGTGGTAAAAGAGGTTACAGCTGCCGAGGGTGATATCGTTTTGTTTATCGATGAAATTCATACACTTGTAGGCGCTGGTGGAGGAGAAGGTGCAATGGATGCGGCTAATATTTTAAAACCTGCTTTGGCTCGTGGTGAGTTGAGAGCTATTGGAGCAACGACTTTAGATGAATATCAAAAATATTTTGAGAAGGATAAAGCCTTAGAACGTCGTTTCCAAAAGGTATTAATTGATGAACCGGACACCGAAAGTGCGATTTCGATTTTACGTGGAATAAAAGAAAAATACGAAACGCATCATAAAGTTCAGATTAAAGACGAGGCAATTATTGCTGCTGTTGAACTTTCGCAACGTTATATTACGAATCGTTTTTTACCGGACAAAGCCATTGATTTAATGGACGAAGCAGCTTCTAAACTGCGTATGGAAATCAATTCAAAACCAGAAGAATTAGATGTTTTGGATCGTAAAATCATGCAGTTGGAAATTGAGATTGAAGCCATTAAACGTGAAAAAGAAGAAAGTAAGCTGAAAATTTTAGGCATGGATTTGGCGAATCTGAAAGAAGAACGCAATGTAATTTATGTAAAATGGAAATCTGAAAAAGATATTGTTGACGGAATTCAGTCCGTAAAACAAGAAATTGAAGATTTTAAATACGAGGCAGAACGTGCGGAACGTGATGGTGATTACGGAAAAGTAGCCGAAATACGCTACGGAAAAATTAAAGAAGCGCAAGAACGTCTGGATGTTTTGCAAAAGCAATTGCAGGAATTTCAATCAGGTCATTCTTTGATTAAAGAAGAAGTAACTCGCGAAGACATTGCCGAAGTTGTAGCAAAATGGACAGGAATTCCTGTAATGAAAATGCTTCAGACCGAAAGAGAAAAACTGCTACATCTTGAAGACGAATTGCACAAACGTGTTGTAGGTCAGGAAGAAGCGATTGAGGCTGTGAGTGATGCCGTTCGCAGAAGCCGCGCCGGTTTGCAGGATATGAAAAAACCAGTTGGGACCTTCTTATTTTTAGGAACAACCGGAGTTGGTAAAACAGAGTTGGCAAAAGCCCTGGCAGAATATCTTTTTGATGACGAAAACGCCATGACGCGTATCGATATGAGTGAGTATCAGGAACGTCACAGTGTGAGCCGTTTGGTTGGTGCGCCTCCGGGATATGTAGGTTATGACGAAGGTGGTCAATTGACAGAAGCCGTTCGCAGAAAACCGTATTCTGTAATTCTGTTAGACGAGATCGAAAAAGCGCATCCGGATACTTTCAATATTTTATTGCAAGTGCTCGATGAAGGTCGTTTGACAGATAACAAAGGACGTTTGGCTGATTTTAAAAACACAATTATCATCATGACATCCAACATGGGAAGTCAGATTATACAAGAGAAATTCGAGAACTTAAAAGGAAGCATAGAAGCTGCTACTGAGGCTGCAAAAGTTGAAGTTTTAGGATTGCTGAAACAAACCGTTCGTCCGGAGTTTATAAATCGTATTGATGAGATTGTAATGTTTACGCCTTTAACAGTCGATAATATCTCAAGAATTGTGAGTTTACAGCTTAAGAGTGTTACAAAAATGTTGGCTTTACAAGGTATCACTATGGATGCTACGCCAGAAGCGATTAAGTATTTATCAGACAAAGGTTATGATCCGCAATTTGGAGCAAGACCAGTAAAACGTGTGATTCAGAGAGAAGTGTTGAATCAATTGTCGAAAGAAATTTTGGCAGGAAACATCACAACAGATAGCATTATTTTAATAGATGCTTTTGATGGGCAATTGGTTTTTAGAAATCAAACCCATGTTGAAAAATAATTTACCGTAGAGATGCACGGCAGTGCATCTTTACATTTCAATAAAAACACCATTCGCCACGACGAATGGTGTTTTTTTATGTCAATTTTTTTTATTTCTATTCTTTTAGATAATATTTTTTGTAAGAATTGCTATATATTTGAATCACGAAGTTAAAATTATAGATTAAAATTATTTTTAATTTATCGAATAAGATCAAATCATGATTTTATTCAAATAAACAATTAACGATTAAATCAATTATATGAAACGAAACCAGAAGACTTTTTTAATTCTATTTATTACCACTATTACTTTTATTAATAACAGTTATTCGCAGGGTAGTGTGGTAGTTGCAGGCGGAACCGGAACCGGAACCGGAGGTTCGTCAAGTTATTCAATAGGTCAGATAGCTTATACCAGTTTACCGGGATCTGCTGGATCTGTTTCGCAAGGTGTTCAACAGCCTTATGAAATAGCAACACTAGGAAAAGATGAATTTACAGAAATTAATCTTGTAATGACTGCTTATCCTAATCCTACGATCGATATACTTAATTTAGTTGTGACTGATAATAAATGGGATGATTTATCTTGTAATTTATTTGATATCAATGGCAAAATAGTATCTAAGAATTTGAGAATAACATCATCTGAAACGGCAGTGTCAATGCAACAATTAAATCAGAGGATTTATTTTCTGGTAGTAAGCAATAGCAACAAAATAATAAAAACATTTAAAATCATAAAAAAATAACATTCAAACAGCAGAAAAACATATGAAAAAAATTACTCTGGCATTACTATTATTAAGTTCTTTTACCATTTTATTTGCACAAGCTCCTCAGAAAATGAGTTACCAATCTGTTATTCGTAAAGCAGACGGAACATTGGTTGCAAGTACTTTAGTAAGTATAAAAAGCAGTATTTTATTAGGTTCAGCAAGTGGCACAGCCAGCTATGTTGAAACACAAACGACAACAACAAATACTAACGGATTAGCAACAATAGAAATAGGAGGAGGAACGCCTGTTACAGGGACTTTTGCAGGAGTAAATTGGGGTGCTGGATCGCATTTCATTAAAACAGAAATAGACCCAACAGGTGGAAGTAATTACACAATTAGTGGAACAAGCCAGCTTTTGAGTGTGCCATATGCCTTATATGCCGGGAGTAGTCAAAATAACGGAAAAACAAGCATAGTGTTAACAGGTGATATTACAGATGAACAGGCAGTTGTACAAATAGTAGCTGAGTATGGACCAAATACAGAGAATGTTTATGTTAAAGAGACAACAAATTTGAAAACTCTGGATTTGAGCGCTATAAAAACTTTAATAAACTTAGAGATAAATGATAATTTGCAATTGACTACCATTAATTCAAGTAATCTTACTGAAATCAATGACCGTTTATACATAGCTGGTAATGAAAAAATAGTTTCAATTTTATTTCCGGTTCTGAAAACAGTAAGGGGATATGATTTTAGTATAGGAAATAATCCAGCTTTGACATCTGTTTCTTTTCCTTTATTAGGTAAAGTAAAAGGGTTTTATTTTTATCAGAATTCTAAGCTTAGCTCTGTAGATTTTCCTTCTTTAACTTCTGTGGGTAGTAAAGGTGCTAGCGTTGATCTTGCTACTAATGCACTTACAAGTTCTCAGGTCAATTTAATTCTGGCCAAACTATTAAATATTTCTCCCAGTCAAGGAAAAAATATTCGATTGAATGCTCAAAATCCAATAGCCCCTCCAACAGGTCAAGGTATTATAGATAAAGCAACATTAATAAATGGTGGAAATAATGTAACAACTGATTAAATTCAGAATCAGTTTTATTTGAAATATTCATAGAAACACCATTCGTCGCGACAAATGGTGTTTTTTTGTTTAAAATAAGAATTGCAATTCACAAATAATATAACTTTTTTTGAAAGTAATATAAGATAATATCAAATAAAGTCTTGACCTTTACAATAATGATTTAAAAATTAATTCAAATAACCTTAATCAAAAAACAATGAACAATATTTTTAGAGGATTAATAGCAGGTTACGGTGCTAAAAAGTTAGGCGGAGGATGTTTTGGAACTATTTTCGTTTTTATAATTATCTGGGTGCTTTTAGGGCAATGCCACTAATTTTTAACTAGAAAAATCAACAAAAAAGTCTTAGATTAGCACCAGTAAACAATCAAACTCGCTGATTAAATTGGATATTCAGAGCCAATGAATTACGCAGTTTTTTAAAACAAAAAGAGTAGAATGGCATCAGGTTTTTTCGTACTATTAGACGATATCGCAGCAATTATGGATGATGTTGCAGTAATGAGTAAAGTTGCAGCAAAAAAAACAGCAGGTATTTTAGGAGATGATTTAGCAGTTAATGCAGAGAAAGCTTCTGGATTTGCCTCCTCCAGAGAGCTTCCGGTATTATGGGCAATCAGCAAAGGTTCACTTCTTAATAAAGTAATCATTTTGCCGATCGCTTTTTTATTAAGTGCATTTTTTCCTATTGCAATCATTGTAATCTTAGTACTGGGCGGACTTTTTTTAGCGTATGAAGGAGCAGAGAAAATATACGAGTTTATATTTCCGCACGAACACGAAGAGTCTCCAGGAATCACTGACGAAGTTCTAACAGAAGAACAAATTCTAGAAGCAGAAAAAGGAAAAGTAAAATCAGCAATTATAACCGATTTTATCTTATCAGTTGAAATAGTGATTATTGCACTTGGAACCGTAATTGGCAAACCAATTACACAACAAATAGTCGTTGTTTCAATAATTGCCTTAATTGCAACAATAGGTGTGTACGGTATTGTAGCGCTGATAGTAAGAATGGATGAGGCAGGATTTAAATTAATCCAAATCAGTAAAAAAGATAAAAGTGTCTTAAAATTTATAGGAAACATATTGGTTAAAGCCCTTCCTTTAGTCATTAAAAGTTTAACCGTTATTGGTACAATTGCCTTGATTTTGGTTGCTGGTGGAATATTTGTACATTATATTCCCTTTTTCCATCATTTGGTTCCAGAATTACCTCTGCCTTTAATTGTAAAAGAATTTGTAATAGGACTTGCATTAGGGCTTGTAGTTTTAGGGCTCGTAAATCTTATCAAAAAGATACTTCCAAAGAAAGCTGTAGCAGAATAAAATCATCATAAAATTATACAGAAACACTAGTCGAAAGGCTGGTGTTTTTTTTTTTTTTGAGCAAAATAATCATTTTCAAAAGACCACCAGTCCCGTTATCCACTATATCTTTTTTTGTCCGCCGCGGCGGACGAAAAAAAAGGACGCCATTCCTACCGGGGCTATGCCATAAATTTTAGTTTTTATAAGAAATAACGGTAGTTGCGTATTTTTTTTTAGTTAAATAAGTTTTTGATTTACAATTGTTTAATGTTTTTGTTTGATTTTTTAACATTTGTGTAAAGCAACCAATGCAACGCATTCCCATCTTCATAGTAATTAACAATTAATTATTATTTTATATGAAAAATTTTAAACTTAAATCGGTTTTAGTAGTATTATTTTTAGGAACAGCATTAGTTTCATGCAGTAATGATGATGATAAAGTAACCACTCCTGTAGAAAAAGCAAAAATTTCTTTTGCAACAGAAGTTAAAGGACCTGCAACCGGAAAAGTAAATGATGAACTAAGTTATGATGTGACTTACACTCCAGATACAGCTTGTGGAGTATTCAATAAATTTACAGAAGTAACAATTGGTGCAGTAAAAGGATTGGGAGTTGAAGTTAAATATCCATCTGATGTTTGTACATTACAAACTCCACAACCTCAAAAAGCAGTTTACAAATTTAAAGCAACAGCAAAAGGAACTTTTGAAATTAAATTCCAAAAATCAGAGACTGAATTCTTAATTCAGAAAGTGGTTATAGAATAATAGTTCTGCGTCGATAAATTTTTAGGTTAGAAGCCATTTTATAAATATTTGATTCTGTTGAAGGAATATGATATTTGTAAAATGGTTTTCTTTTAAGTGCATCAGATTTAATTTTTTATAAGCATTTGTCTATAATCGTAAAGAAAATAAACTTTGCGAATTTGTGATTTTACATATAAACGTCGAAGATTAGTTTTTTAGCGAACTTTGAGTAAATCTTTGTAGACTTCGCGGTTAATAACAACTCTTTGTCATTCCTCTAAAAATTACTATTTTTGCACTCTAAATTTTATGTCATGCCGAAAAGAAAATATAAAATCGCCGTTATTCAGTTAAATCTAAATGATGTTGCCGAAAATAATCTTAAAAAATGTATTAGTTGGGTAAAAGATGCTGCCAATAAAGGCGCAGAAGTTATCTTACTTCCTGAATTATATAGCAGTCATTATTTTTGTCAAAGTGAAGATGTAGATAATTTTGCATTAGCAGAACCACTTTACAGTACTTCGTTTATTGCTTTTAGCGCTTTGGCAAAAGAATTAGGAGTAGTAATTATTGTTCCTTTCTTCGAGAAAAGAATGGCAGGAATCTACCACAATAGTGCTTACATCATTGATACTGACGGGACGGAAGCTGGTTTATACCGTAAAATGCATATTCCGGACGATCCACATTTCTATGAAAAATTCTATTTTACTCCGGGAGATTTAGGTTTTCAGGCAATTGAAACTAAAAAAGGAAAAATAGGAACACTTATTTGTTGGGATCAATGGTATCCGGAAGCAGCTCGTATTACTGCTTTAAAAGGTGCTGAAGTGTTGTTTTATCCAACTGCAATTGGATGGCATCCAAAAGAAAAAGAGCAATACGGTGAAAACCAATATGGCGCCTGGATGAACGTTATGAAAGGTCATGCCGTTGCAAATGGAGTTTTTGTTGCCGCAGCAAACAGAATTGGTTTAGAAAAATATATAGAAGGAACAGAGGGAATTCAGTTTTGGGGAGCTTCGTTTATTGCGGGACCACAAGGTGAAATATTAGCTCAGGCTTCACACGATCAGGAAGAAATTTTAATAGCCGAAGTTGATTTGGATTTACAAGAAAATGTGCGTCAGAACTGGCCATTTTTCAGAGACAGAAGAATCGATGCTTTTGGGGATATTACAAAAAGAGCAATAGACTAATTTCTTATTAGAATAAAAATAAAAAGGCTGCTTCAATTGTTTGAAGCAGCCTTTTTTAATTGTATTAAAGTGTTTATTTTACCTGGAAAGTAACCCTTCTCACGATTTGACGAGCTTCTTTAGATTTTTTATTCACAGAAGTATCTTCGCCATTTGCAATTACATTCAATCTTGAAGCATCAATTCCGGCATTTGTAGCTACTTTTTTCACAGCTTCAGCTCTTTTTCTTGATAATTCAGTATTGTAGCTAGAATTTCCAATTTCGTCAGCATAACCTATAATATCAGCAGATTTGTTAGGATTGTTTTTCAAGTATTTCACTAAGAAATCAACACCAGATAACGAAGCGTTTGTTGGTTTTGAAGAGTTAAAATCGAAGTAAACATTTACATATCCACCGTTAATCAATTC
This sequence comes from Flavobacterium sp. JAS, assembly GCF_020991455.1. GTDB lineage: Bacteria > Bacteroidota > Bacteroidia > Flavobacteriales > Flavobacteriaceae > Flavobacterium. Next base: position 158,453 of record NZ_JAJMOX010000013.1, on the reverse strand, counting down.
TTCTACAGTATTATTTGTTGCGGTTTCGCTGCCTTTTTTAGAATAAGTTTTATCTAAATAACTTTCTAATTCATCAGGCACACCATTTTGATTGTTATCAATAGATTGTCCTTTTGTATTAACGGCAACTCCTGAAATAGTGTTTGGCTCTAAGTCATACAAATCAGCAACACCATCTTTGTCAGTATCGATAAGACCGGTTTCAATTGAAGTAACTCTGTCTTCTAATTTATTTAGTCTTTCATTATCTTCAGAATACCAGTCAGCATGTTTTTCATTTTTACCTAAGTAAAAAGTCAAACCAACAGAGGCGTTTAATAATACTCCGTCTAACGAACCAGTGGCTGGAACTCCCATTCCGTCAAAGTTGTGGTTTTGTCTTCCGTTAACAATTCCGGTAAGATCCCCAGTTAGAGCAATACTGTTACTAAGTCTAACTTGTCCTGTTAAACCAATAATTCCGTGGGCCATGTAATCTTCACCATCAAAACCTTTGTCAGATGTTAATTGAGAAACACCAAAACCACCATGCGCCAATAAACCAAATGTATTAGTCCAGGTTTCGAAATTTAATGTTCGGCCAAGATTAATTACCCCTTGTAAACTTGTTCTAATATAGGTGCTTTTGAAGTCTGGAGTGTCGTTGCGTTCTTGAAATTGATCATATCCGAAATCCAATTTGAAACCGAATTTAGGATTAAACATATATCTCACACCTAAATCTGCGTGAAAAGGGCTAAGGGTTGCTGTAGAATAACCAGGAGTTATTGCTCGCATGGGTTTGTTTAGACCACCATTTAATTCTATAGACCATCTATCGTAGGCAGGTTTATCGATTTGAGGCTTCGTTGAAGTTGTCGCCATATTTTGTGCATTTGCTGCAAATGATAGTATTAATAAGGATACGGAAACTAATTTCTTTTTCATGATATCAAAATTTAAGTTGGTTTTTATTTTAAACTCATAACAAATTTATAGGACACGTTTTAGAATGTGTTCTATTTGCTCTTACATAATTCCCATATTTTAGCTTTTAATTATGTAAATTAGTTAAAATAAGCTCAATAAATGATATAAAAAAAGGGTAAAACGTATGTTTTACCCTTTTTTAAACAAATGAATGTGAAAATTATTTTAAATCTGGCTGATAGATTTTTATAGTTCCATCGCCTTCGCTGCTAACAACTAATAAACTTCTTTTTGTTGGACTTTTAGAAGCCGGAATAAAAAGAACTCCTTCTGGTGCATCGCCCGTTTTTACTGTTTGTAGATATTGTGGAGAAGCCGGATTTGTTACATCATAAGTCATAAAAGCATCAGATCTTTCTAAGCCAACAAACAGAATATTTTGAGTTCCCATTTTAACAGCAACCACAGCTTCAGGTTCAGAACCTTTATCGTCGCTGCGTTTGTCATCGTAAGTTCCTAATTCCTGTGTTTTTTTATCTACATCATTTTTACTGTCATACACTATTTTTCCAGTGTTTCCATTCCATATAGAAAAAGAACGAGCGCCAAAAGCTACCATTTCATCCAGGTCACCATCACCATCGTTATCTCCCATGTCTGCAACAAGATTTAATCTGCCTAAGTTTGGTTCCAATTTTAAAGTTGCAGCATCAGGAAAAACTGTTGCGTCCAACTTCATATCTTTCATTCTTTTAATATCAGTATTAGCTGTATATTCTCTTGCATCACCTTCGTTTGCCGTAACAAAATAAGGAGTATTATTTGCTATAAAATGACTAATTCCGTCCGGCATAAACATTCCTTTTACTTTCCATGGATTAAAAGCTATTTTGTCATCTTTATCACTTACATCAATTGCATTGTCAGCAGTATTGAAATCTTTAAAACCTAAAGGATAAATTGCCGTAATAGTTTTAGAAGTCAAATCTACCTTTGCAACACCATTATTTTCCTGTAAAGTAACCCAAGCCGTTTTAGAATCATCAGAAATTGTTACATATTCTGGTTCAATATCCTGAGCAAAGCTTTTTGCAAACTTCGAGATTCTGAAACCGTCTTTTTGCAAAGTAGCAGCCTGACCGCTAAGAGAAGCAAAATTTAAAGTAGTAACCGCATAATTGTTAGTTACCTCTATAATAGAAATAGTTCCCTCCGGATCTTGTGAATAATCCGTATTTGGTTCCCCTTCGTTAGCTGTCATAATGTATTTTCCGTCAGGCGAAAAAGTTATCATATCTGGCAATGCACCAACCGTAATTTGTTTGATTAAGCTTAAATCAGAAGTATTAAAAACAACTACTTTTCCATTTCCTTGTTTGTTAACTGTCGATTCTAAAGCCACAGCAAGTTTTCCCTCAAAAACAGAAACACTATTTGAAGCTCCTTCGTATGGTGTTAAATCTATTTTACCAATTTTGGTTGGTTTTGTAGGATCAGTTAGATCAATTACATCGATTTGGTTTGTTCCGCTATTATTTACTGTAAAAAGTTTTTTTGTTTTTTCGTCATAAGCCGAAATTTCCGCTGCAGCTTCACCACCAATAGTGATAGAACCAATTTCTTTAAAAGTTGCAGGATTTTCATTCACAACAACTTCAGGAGTTTCGTTTTTTGCGTTTTCGTCGTTATTACAGCTCGTCATAATAATTACAGCTGTTAATAATGAGATACTTAGTTTTTTCATTTTTGTGTTTTTTTAGTTTTGCCAAATTTAATTCGCAGAACTTCGACCTATATTAAGTCTTCATTATTTAATCTTTAACTTAATTTTTATCAGATATTTTGGCTTAATTCCAATTAGATTTCATACTACTATTTTATAATCCTCCCGAATGTTTATCTTTGCATACTTTCAAATTTAGAATCACTTTATGTCAACAAATAATAGAAGATTTCCAGCAGAATGGGAAAAACAACAAGGAATTGTATTGTGTTTTCCGCATAATGGTAATGACTGGCCAGGAAAATACGAGGCTGTTCAATGGGCTTTTGTAGAATTTATTAAAAAAGTAGCCACTTTTGAAACTGTTTTTTTAGTCGTAGCCGATGAAAAACTGAAAGAAAAAGTAGCCGAAATGTTAGAAAGGGCACGTGTAAACCTTGCCAATGTTTCTTTTATTGTTCATAAAACAAACAGAAGCTGGATGCGTGACTCAGGGCCAATTATTGTAAAAAATGGTTCAAAAAGAGAAGCACTAAACTTCAATTTTAACGGTTGGGCAAAATATAAAAACTATCAGTTAGATAAATTTGTTCCAGGCAAAATAGCTGAATTTATTGATGTTCCCCTAACACAGGTGATGTACAAAGGAAAACCGGTAATTGTAGAAGGCGGCGCGATTGATGTAAACGGAAAAGGAACTTTATTGACTTCTGAAGAATGTTTAATGCATCCAACAATTCAGGTTCGAAATAAAAACTTCACTAAAGAAGATTACGAAGCTGTTTTTAAAGAATATTTAGGAGTTACCAATGTAATCTGGCTTGGAGACGGAATAGAAGGCGACGATACACACGGACATATCGACGATTTATGCCGATTTGTAAATGAAGATACAATTGTAACGATTGTAGAAACAGATAAAAACGATTCAAATTACAAACCATTACAGGATAATTTGAAACGTTTGCAAAATGCTAAACTAGAAGACGGAAAATCTCCAACAATTGTGGCATTGCCAATGCCAAAACGTGTAGATTTTGAAGATTTAAGATTGCCTGCAAGTTATGCTAACTTCTTAATCCTGAACAAATGTGTTTTAGTACCAACTTTTAATGACAGTAACGATAGAGTAGCATTAAATATATTATCTGAATGTTTCCCTGATAGAGAAGTAATCGGAATAAGTTGTATTGATTTTATCTGGGGATTTGGAACTTTACATTGTTTGAGTCAACAGATTCCGGCTTAATTTTTTTAATCTCGTAAAGACGCGAAGTAGCAAAGCTTGGTTTTTAAAGTATTTATACTTTAAACTTTGGGACTTCGCGTCTTTGCGAGATTAAAACATAAAAAAACCTTGTTAGTAACTAACAAGGTTTTTTCATTTATATATCTTCTGATATTTTAGTATCTCTTCATGGTCTGATAAAAGGAGGTAATAATTGGCTGGAAACCTCTCCGAAACCAAGACGAACTTCTGCATTTTCACAGAAACCTCTGATGATTACCGTATCATTATCTTCAATAAATTTACGTTCTCCACCATCTTTTAATTTAATTGGATTTTTTCCTCCCCAAGTTAATTCTAACATAGAACCAAAACTATCAGGAGTTGGACCAGAAATGGTTCCGGAACCCATCATGTCACCAGAATTTACACGACATCCGTTTGAAGTATGATGTGCTAATTGCTGTGCCATTGACCAATATAAATATTTGAAATTTGATTGAGAAACGATTGTTTCTTCTTGATTTTCAGGTTGAATTGAAACTTCTAAATGAATGTCAAACGCTTTTTTTCCTTTAGTTTGTAAATAAGGAAGCGGAGACGGATCTTGTTTAGGCCCTTTAGTTCTAAAAGGTTCCAAAGCATCCATAGTTACAATCCAAGGAGAAATTGACGTTGCAAAGTTTTTAGCTAAGAATGGTCCAAGAGGCACATATTCCCATTTCTGAATATCACGCGCGCTCCAATCATTCAATAAAACCATTCCGAAAATATAATCTTCGGCTTCATAAGTAGGTATGTTTTCTCCCATTACATTTACATCAGTAGTAATGAAAGCCGTTTCAAGTTCAAAATCTACTAAACGAGAAGCACCAAAAACAGGTAATTTTTCACCGTTTGGTAAAGTTTGTCCCATTGGTCTGTGAACCGGAATCCCAGACGGAACAATAGTTGAGCTTCTTCCGTGGTATCCTACCGGAATATGTAACCAGTTTGGTAATAAAGCATTTTCCGGATCACGAAACATCTTTCCTACGTTTGTTGCGTGCTCTTTACTAGAGTAAAAATCAGTGTAATCACCAATTAAAACAGGCAATTGCATCTCAACATCGTCAATTTTAAAAATAACAATATCGCGATCTTTTGTTGAATCTCTAAGTTGTGGATTGTTTTCGTCGAAAATCTCGGCAATGCGATTTCGAACGAGACGCCATGTTTTTTTTCCGTCAGAAATAAAATCATTTAGCGTGTCCTGCATGAACATATCATCTGTTAAATCTATTCCTTCAAAATAGTTTAACTGTTGTAAAGCTCCTAAATCTATGGCATGATCGCCAATTCGCGTTCCTACTGTAACGACATTTTCTTTAGTAAGAAATACACCGAAAGGAATATTTTGAATAGGGAAGTCACTATTTTCTGGTACTTCTAACCATGATTTTCTTTTGGTATCGTTGGCGGTTATTGGCATGTGAGTGTTAATTATTTGTTGAAAAATTCTATGTCAAATATATCATAATCTAACAGTTTGGCAAACGTTTTTTTGTATTTTTGCAGGAAATTAACGAAAAACGAAAAAATGCAACGCGACGAACAAATTTTTGACCTTATACTAGAGGAACAAGACAGACAAATTCACGGATTAGAACTTATCGCTTCAGAGAATTTTGTAAGTGATGAGGTAATGGAAGCAGCTGGTTCTGTTTTAACTAATAAATATGCTGAGGGATACCCTGGCAAAAGATACTACGGCGGTTGCGAAGTAGTAGACGTTATTGAGCAAATTGCAATTGACAGAGCCAAAGAATTATTTGGTGCTGAATATGCAAACGTGCAGCCACACTCAGGATCTCAGGCTAATACAGCAGTTTACCATGCATGTTTAAATCCTGGTGATACTATATTAGGTTTCGATTTATCTCATGGTGGTCACTTGACTCACGGTTCTCCTGTAAACTTTTCAGGACGTTTATACAAACCGGTTTTTTACGGTGTAGATGCTGAAACTGGTCGTTTAGACTATGATAAAATTCAGGAAATTGCTACAAAAGAGCAACCAAAATTAATCATCGCAGGAGCTTCGGCTTATTCTCGTGATATGGATTTTGCACGTTTCAGACAAATTGCAGATAGTGTAGGAGCAATCTTATTTGCTGATATTTCTCATCCTGCAGGTCTTATTGCAAAAGGATTGATGAATGACCCAATTCCACATTGTCATATTGTTTCTACAACAACACACAAAACATTACGTGGACCACGTGGAGGTTTGATCTTGATGGGGAAAGATTTTGAAAATCCACAAGGATTAAAAACTCCAAAAGGAGAAATCAGAATGATGTCTTCATTATTAGATCTTGCTGTTTTCCCAGGAAACCAAGGAGGACCTTTAATGCACATTATCGCTGCTAAAGCTGTAGCTTTTGGTGAAGCTCTTAAAGATGAGTTCTTTACTTATGCTATGCAATTACAAAAAAATGCAAACGCTATGGCAGATGCTTTTGTAAAAAGAGGATACAACATTATTTCTGGCGGAACTGATAACCACATGATGCTTATTGACTTAAGAAATAAAAATATTTCTGGTAAAGAAGCTGAAAATGCATTAGTAAAAGCTGAAATAACAGTAAATAAAAACATGGTTCCGTTTGATGACAAATCACCATTTGTAACTTCTGGAATTCGTGTAGGAACAGCTGCAATCACAACTCGTGGTTTAGTTGAAGAAGATATGGAAACAATCGTAGCTTTAATCGATAAAGTACTTACTGATCATACAAATGAAGCAGTTATCGAAGAAGTAGCAAACGAAGTAAACGAAATGATGAGCGAAAGACCAATTTTCGTATATTAATATAGTTTCAAGTTTAAAGTTTCAAGTTTAAAGTTTTGTAATGCGGAGAAAAACGTAGAACAGAACTTTAAACTTTTTTCGTTTTAGTATTTCCGAGACTAAAGTCGAGGCGGCGAAGCAACTTGAAACAAAGAAAACCTGAAACAAAATAAACAAAAAAACATGGGCGTATTAAGATTACAATTGCCAACAGATCCAAGATGGGTAAATATTGTAGAAAAAAATATTGAAGAAATCTTGACAGATCACGCTTGGTGTGAGCAAAAAGCAGCAACAAACGCGATTACAATTATCACCAATAATTCAGAACATCAGGATTTAGTGAAAGATTTATTGGCTTTAGCCAAAGAAGAAATTGACCATTTTGAGCAAGTTCACAATATAATCATCAAAAGAGGATTAAAACTAGGACGAGAACGCAAAGACGATTACGTAAACGAATTGTATTTGTACATGAAGAAAAGCGGTGACGGAAGCCGTGTTTCAGGTTTAGTCGAAAGATTATTATTTTCAGCAATGATTGAAGCCAGAAGCTGCGAACGTTTTAAAGTTTTATCTGAAAACATTCAAGATGAGGAATTGGCTGTTTTTTACAGAGATTTAATGGAAAGCGAAGCCGGACATTACGTTACATTCATCACATACGCCAGAAAATATGGAGTAGGAATCGACGTCGAAAAACGCTGGAGAGAATGGCTTGCCTACGAAGAATCTATCATCACAAACTATGGAAAAGGTGAAACGATTCACGGATAGAAAAAAGTTTCAAGTTTTCTTTTGTTTCAAGTTTCAAGTTTGTCACGTTGAGCGATCCCGATAGCTATCGGGAGAACGCATTCCAATGAGAAATTTAAAAAAAATCCGCATAAATCCGCGTTTTTGCTTTAGCGAATCCGTGTCATCCGCGTGCCAAAATTAACCACAAAGTTTTAACATTCTAAAATCAGCATTCTAAATTCTAAAATTCTTACATTTGAAAGTAACAGAAAATTCAAAGCCATGAGAATAGAAACTGATCTGAAATTAGGGTTTAAAGATGTGATGATTCGACCAAAAAGATCAACGCTTAAAAGCAGATCGGAAGTTTCGTTAGAACGAAATTTTAAATTTTTGCACAGTACCGCAATCTGGACAGGGATTCCAATTATGGCGGCCAATATGGATACGGTTGGTACTTTTGAAATGGCTGAAGTTCTTGCCAAAGAAAAACTTTTTACAGCCATTCATAAGCACTATTCATTAGATGAGTGGAATAATTTCCTGAAGAAAGTAACACCGGATTTCTACAATTATATTGCCATTAGTACCGGAACCGGAAAAGAAGATTTTACAAAAATCGGACAAATCATAACGGCAAATCCGTTGCTTAAATTTATTTGTATAGATGTTGCCAATGGATATTCAGAACATTTTGTACAGTTTTTAAAACAAACCCGAAAACAATATCCTGATAAAGTTATTATTGCCGGAAATGTAGTTACAGGCGAAATGGTGGAAGAGCTTTTATTGGCTGGTGCCGATATTGTAAAAGTCGGAATTGGACCAGGTTCAGTTTGTACTACACGTGTAAAGACGGGTGTAGGTTACCCGCAACTTTCGGCGATTATAGAATGTGCCGATGCTGCTCACGGTTTAGGCGGACACATTATCAGTGATGGCGGTTGCAGTACTCCGGGCGATGTTGCAAAAGCTTTTGGTGCAGGTTCAGATTTTGTAATGCTAGGCGGAATGCTTGCCGGACACACTGAAAGCGGAGGAGAACTGATAGAAGTTAACGGTGAAAAATTCAAGCAATTCTACGGAATGAGTTCAACAACCGCAATGGACAAACATGTTGGAGGTGTTGCAGAATACAGAGCAAGCGAAGGAAAGACAGTTCAGGTTCCTTTTAAAGGAAATGTCATCAATACCGTATTAGATATTTTAGGAGGTATAAGAAGTACTTGCACTTATGTAGGCGCTTCAAGATTGAAGGAATTAACCAAACGAACTACCTTTATAAGAGTAAGCGAACAGGAAAATCAAATTTTTACTAAATAATAAAAGCATTTTAAATATAATATGATCACGATTTCAGAAGCAACTATCAGCGATATTAAACAAATTCAGAATATAGTAAATATTACTTGGCCAATTACTTACGGTGAGATTTTATCAAAAGAGCAATTAGATTATATGTTAGGTCTTTTTTATTCTGATGAAGCTTTAACCGAACAATACAACAAAAAAGTACAGTTATTTTATATGATTTATGAAGAGGAAACTAATATAGGTTTTATCGGGATAGAACATAATTATACTGGAGATGCAGTAACCAAAATTCATAAAATCTATCTTTTACCGGAAACCCAAGGAAAAGGAATCGGTAAAAAAGTTGTTGATGAAATTGGAAAATTAGCTTCAGAAAACAGTTCAAACGCCTTATCTTTAAACGTAAACCGATTTAATTCGGCTTTAGGTTTTTATAAAAAAATAGGCTTTGAAGTTATCGATGAAGTGAACATCGAGATTGGAAATGGTTACTTGATGGAAGATTATGTGATGAAGAAAAAGATCTAGAAATAATTTTCATCATTCTTGTCATTTCAGTTTCTATAATAAAATCAAATCTTTATTCGTTTTAACGGATTAATCCCGAAGCCTTTGGACGTTGGTGCAATATAAATTATTCTTCCGGAATTTTTTAGGCAGTTCCGCAGGAACAAAATATATTGTAGGGATGGATTTTAATCCATCATTCGCAATCAAAACCCAATCTTGTCATTTCGAGGAACGAGAAATCCTCGCAAGTAACTCCACACATAAAAGTCGCCAATCTTTGTAGAGTTACTTGCGAGGATTTCTCGTTCCTCGAAATGACAAACTGTGTGTTTTCTTAGTAAAATATATTAAAATCTGTCTTGTTACGCTGTTTCTTAATTCTCCTAACTCACAATCACATCATGCTTAAATAGCAACCCTTTCACCTCTTTCAAAGCAAAAACAGCTTTCTTTAATTTAGTTTTTGAGGGATCAATAGTGTAATTGTAACTTGTTTTAAAATCGGCTTTATTGGCGATTGCTTTGTCAAATTCTGATCGATATAAATCACAATTGTCAAATAAAACACTTGTAAGATCTGTTGCCATAAAATCTACTGCAACTAAACTGCAACTGTTGAATGTGGTTCCTTTTATTTTTAAGGTATAAAACTTCGAAAAATCCAGAATACAATCGTAAAAATGAACTTCAAAAATGAGTTTGTCGCACATGGCAAAATTCACTTCTTTGATTTCACATCGATTAAAAGTTGCCGTTCTAAAAGCTACATAATTGATTTTGGCTTCATTAAAAATACAGTCATTAAAAACGCAATCAATGAAAGTAACAGCTAAAAAAGTGCATGCCGAAAAATTACAATTATTAAAAATACAACATTCAAAATCCTTAAAATTAAGATCATCTCTACCATAAGTTTTGGTATCGTATTCTTTATCAAGGAAATATTCAGACTCTTTTTTCAATGCTATTTTTAATGGTTGTTTGAGAGTGAAAAGATAATAATTAAAAGCATTATTTAAGTGGGCTTTTGATAAAAATAGCAGTAAAAAACAATTCGGTGTTTTTCAGAATGTTGTATTTGTCTATTAATGATATTCTTAGGGATTTAGGTTTTTGAGATCCTTTGGGTATTGCTTTTTTAAATATTTAATTAAATTATTGAAAATTCTATGATTTTTTTAAGATTCTATATTTTATTATAGTCCTAATTTGATGTAGCTTTACAGTGATTTTTAAAGTAAAAACGTAACAATTTATATGATATGGGATCAACAAGAAAAGAGCATGATTTTTTAGGAGAATTAGACATTCCGAATCAGCTGTATTATGGTATCCAAACTTTTAGAGCTGTAGAGAATTTTAATATTACAGGAATTCCAATTTCAAAAGAGCCATTATTTATCAAAGCTTTAGGTTATGTAAAAAAAGCCGCAGCTTTGGCTAATAAAGATTGTGGAGCACTTGATCCTAAAATTGCGGAAGCAATCTGCTACGGAAGTGATCAGGTAATTGCAGGTAAATTTGACCAGGAATTTGTAAGCGATTTAATTCAGGGTGGAGCCGGAACATCGGTAAATATGAATGCAAACGAGGTAATCGCAAACATTGGTTTAGAGTATCTTGGACATAAAAAAGGAGAATATAATTTTCTGCATCCCAACAATCATGTAAACTGTTCGCAATCTACAAACGATGCCTATCCATCGGCTTTTAGAATTGCCCTTTATCTGAAAATGGAAAGCTTTATAAAAACATTAGAAGGTTTAGAAGTAGCTTTTGCAGCAAAAGGAGAAGAATTTAAAAGCGTTCTGAAAATGGGAAGAACGCAATTGCAAGACGCTGTTCCGATGACTTTAGGACAAGAATTTAAATCTTATGCCACCACAATAGGAGAAGACGTTCGAAGATTAAAAGATGCTCAAAGTTTGGTTTTAGAAATCAATATGGGAGCAACAGCAATTGGAACAAGAGTAAACGCACCAGAAGGATATCCGGAAATTTGTGTGAGTTATTTAGCCAAAGAAGTAGGTATTCCGTTAACGCTTTCACCAGACTTAATTGAAGCTACAGTAGATACCGGAGCTTACGTTCAAATTATGGGAACTCTGAAAAGAACTGCGGTAAAAATCTCTAAAATCTGTAACGATTTAAGATTATTGAGTTCAGGGCCAAGAACAGGTTTCAACGAAATCAATTTACCGGCGCGTCAGCCGGGATCTTCAATTATGCCGGGTAAAGTAAATCCGGTAATTCCGGAAGTGGTAAACCAGACTTGTTTTTATGTAATAGGGCAGGATTTAACCGTTACAATGGCAGCTGAAGCTGGGCAATTACAGTTAAATGTAATGGAACCGGTTATTGCTTTTGCCATGTTTACATCATTAGATTATCTTAATAATGCAATTCAGACTTTAATCGATAAATGTATAGTAGGAATTACTGCAAATGTTGATCATTGCTACAATATGGTGATGAACAGCATAGGAATCGTGACACAATTGAATCCAATTTTAGGTTACGAAGAAAGTGCAAGTATTGCCGGAGAAGCTTTAAAATTGAATAAAAGCGTGCATCAAATTGCAGTAATCGAAAGAAAACTAATCACTCAGGAAAAATGGAACGAAATTTATTCGTTAGACAACCTAATTCATCCTAAGTTTATTACGAAATAAGAGATTCGTATAAAATATTGAGTAGTCTTAAAATAGATTGACGATTTTTACAATAAACTAATTAAAACCAGTGAAGCTGGCTTCACTGGTTTTCTTAAATTATAGGTATCTTGTAAAATAAGTACACCCCAAGTCAAACCAACTTTCTCCTTTTTTAACAAATACTATTTCAACTTTAGAATTCTCACCTTTAAAACCTATTCCTGTTATTTCATCTTTATGATTTGCATAATACTTTTCAAAAACAAATTGTATATCAGTTCTATAATCATACTTTAAAAAATAAATTGCAGTTAGCACTTGTCCTCTAATATCCTCGTTAGGCTCTAAATATTTTAACAATCCTAATTGTTCATATACACAAGTATTCATAAACTCGTCATAGTCGCCATCTAATTGATCTTCACTTTCTAATTTTGGCACATCAAAATATGCCGAAACTAGATGAAAAGCTAATTCTGCCTGTTCTTCAAATGATTCGGTTTTGCTTTCAATTTCTTGAATTATTTTTTGCAAACCTTTATCTTCATTTATCCAATCTGTTATGGTGTCCGATGTTAAATCATTGTCGTATTTTTCCATGATCTCTCCTTAAATTAATTTTTGAAAGTTTTATGCTTTCCCATAAGTTTTCTCTCTTTCGCCACCATGTAACCATTCAACCGCAGATAATTCGATTGGTTGAAACTCAATACCAATACAACCAGCATCTTCAATTTCTTTTCTGAGTTTTTCAGAAACAACATATTTTGTGCCACCTTGCACGTTTTGTAACATAAAAAAATCTTCATTTATCCCATCTTTTAAAACAATTTTATCAATGAAAAAAAGTTCATTATTCTTAGTAGCTATATTTAAAACTGAATTAAAACTTTCAAAATTATTGAATGTTAAATATTCAGTATTTGTATTGTAGGTAAACTTGTAATCATCGGCTTTTTTATGATATTGAATTCTACATTTTTTTATATCAATTAAGTCATTATTGTTTTCATACATATTTAAAATATAATAATCTTCAATGATATTTTCTTTGTAAAAGACTGGTGATTTAAAGAATTCAAAGCCGCTGGTTCTTTTTTTTTCTAATATAGATTTTAATTTACCACTAATTAAAATTTTAGATAAAAAACCAATATCACCTCTAACATCTATTAAATCAGTTAATTTAGAAGTAGAATGTAAAGCAGCATTAGAAATGATTGGATTAATATTAATCTTTTCAAAACTAAATCGATCAATAAAAAAGGGATCCTCCCAAATATCACAATGGTGAATAATTTTTTTAACTTGAGGATAGTGGCCTAAGATCTTCTTGTTTAATGAATGCCCAATAGAGTAATAATTCATAATTTAAAAATTTAATTGGTTTATATGTACTCCTGGATTATTTTGAATTGCGGTTCTGACTTTACTTAAAATTTCCATTACTTTTGCATACGCTTCATCAGGTGTCGCATTTGAGGGGATTTCATCGAGATATCTCTGGATTAAATCATCATAATGAGCATGACTACCGTTATGTACAGCATTACTTAGTGGTATCCCATTTAATGCTTCATTCATATGGAATGCATGTTGTGATTTTGAAGCCTTTTGTATTGCAAATTTAGATTGTTTGTTCCAAGGTATTATATGGTGAGCTTGTCTAAGATCTCCTACAGCTAATCCTAAAACTTTTCTTAATTGGTTTCTAGATCCAAAAGTAATTAAATCACCCGTAACTTTCCAAACTAGTTTTACTTTCGTACTTATAGAATAAACAGTGTTAATTTTAAATGCATATTTTGTAGATACCGTTGCCCATCCCGCTATAGGAACTGCACTAGCCACGCTTAATGTTGCATTAACACCATCACCTTCGATAGTGTACAAAACTCCATTACTAATATCTGCAATTTCACCCACAACGGGTACCATTCCAAATGCATCTAATGTAATATGTACAACTTCTTTACTGGCTTCCCAATAGCATTTTGTAAAACTCCATTCTGGATTTAATTTTTTTAGACGTAAAATCTTTGTGATATGGTGTACACCAAAATAAATTATTAAATCTGGATCGCTGGCATTTATTGCAGCCATATCTGCATCCATATATTTGTCTACAGATAATAAAAAGGCATCATCTAGATCTGTAGTAATCTTGTTTTTGGTCTTAGCATCTAAAACAAAATTAATTGCATTTAAATCTACTGTTGTTTCGGTCATTATAATATCTAGTAGTTCACTCCCAAAACTTTTAGACTCTTCTGAAATTCGATTTTTTGCAAGGTAATCGTAGAAAGAGAAAGCTACTTCGCCATTCGCTTCTAAAAAACGTTTTTGTCGCCCACCAACATTTAAGTGTTTTTTGACAAATTCGATCTTAATAATTTCCGGTTCGTCATAAAACGCAAATAATGGAGAGGTTGCAATGCTTCCTCCGCCACCTCCCGTGGTAGGGTTCATATAACCGTTTGTTGTATTAGATGATGTTCCATTTCCATAATTTGTTGTGCTATTATCCTCACCGATAATTGTAGCATAAACAATGGCACAACTACTTGCAACTAAAACCCATTCACTTGTAACATTTTCAGCACCAACTAAATCACCTGAACTTACCAATCGATATTCATATTTGCAAACCCATAAAGGAGCAGATTTTGCGGTTAGCGAATTTATATTGAGGTTTATTGGCGTCATTTTTACTTCACCGGGTTTATTGTGGTTGGTGAACTTGGCTAAATCGAGTTTGTTGTAATCGTATTCTACCAGATAAGCGTCATATTCTCCTTTTTCGTTAAGAGAGAAAAGGACATTTTTTATATTTTCAGTATCTTTCTGTAACGTTGCAAATGTGTAAGAGTGATAATTACCATCTTCAATATATCTGGCGTGATCCGTTTGGATGGTCAATCCCAAATTGTTGAATGTGATGTTTTTTGCCGAAGTACTATTTTTTTGGCTTGATAACTTTTGGAGTTTCTCGACAATCTTCGAGTTAGTATTTATTTCGTCTTTAGAGATATTTTTCACGTTATAATTACTAGATTTTGTATCACTAGTAATTGTGGCTTCTTCAACTTGACAACTTGAAAAAAATAATGTAAAAATTGTGATGAACACAAACAGGGTATTCGTTAATTTATTTTTCATGGCTTTTATTTTTAGTTAAGTGTAAATTAAGTAAATAAAAGATTACAAAATATAAATTTAACACTATAATTTTTATATTTTTAATTAATTAAATAAAATTATACGTAATTACTGTGTTTCTGGTCATGGAATTTCGTTTAACACATAGATTTTGAATCTGTAGAAAGGGTGTAAAAAGAAACATGTTTCTTACAGATAGCTGAACTCTGTGACTTTTAAAGAAGTGAAATGCCTTTTTTGAGCGTGCAGAATCTATGTTTCTATGTGTTAAATGAAATTTTAGTAATTACAAGCAACGAGTATTCTTTATAAGAATTGTTTGCTAAAATCTTGAAAATTAGCTCTATATTTACATTAGAGTTGAGTATTATTTCAAAAAATTAAAACTACGAATGGTCAATTTTTTAAAAAATAATTACTTTCAATGTAAGTGTGCAATCTTCGGGTTTCTCTTTTTTCTTCCGTTAAGTCTGATTGCACAAACAGAACTTAGCAATCCTGAAGAATGTCCGCCCAAAACAATACTGGAAATCTTCAAAAAGAAAGATTCGGTTTATGTTGTTAAGCCCACAAAAAACAATTTTTTCTTAGTTATTCCGGCAATTGGTTCTCAGCCGGCAACGGGATTCTTTTTTGGAGGAGTTGCCCAATATACTTTTAAAGGAAAACAAAAAACAGATAAATATTCTATCGCCAATCTTGGCATAACGTATACAACCAAAAAGCAATGGCTAGTAAATGTCAAGAACAATATACTGCTTAAAAACAACAGGATTTTTTTAAGTGGTGATTATAGAATGTATATTTTTTCGCAGCCTAACTACGGGTTAGGAACTGATATTATTCCGCATCACAGCAAAGAAAAAGGATTTAGTATTGACTCTCTTGCACAGCCAATGGATTATAATTATTTCAAGTTTCATCAAACCGTTTCTTTTGAAGTGGCTGAAAATTTTTATGTTGGCGGCGGAATTAATCTCGATTGGTATTCGAGTATAAAAGATAAAGATTTGGATGTAGAAAACGGACAATTCACTTACCATTATAACTACAGTCAAAAATATGGATTTAATGATTTGGAGTATTTTTTGAGTGGTATGAGTCTTAATTTGGTACACGATTCAAGAGATAATCAGGTAAATGCGACACACGGATGGTTTGCAAACATTAACTATCGTTTTAATCCGGTATTATTTAACAATCAAAGATATAGTAATGTTTTGTACACAGAATATCGAGGCTTTTTTCCGCTTTCGAACAAAAACAAAAACTACATTCTGGCAGTTTGGACGTATGGGCAATTTGTAACCAGAGGAAAACTTCCGTATTTGAATTTACCCGCAATTGGCTGGGACCAGCGAAGCCGAAGCGGAGAAGGATATACCCAGGGATTGTTTAGAGGAGAGAATCTGGTTTACCTTTCAACGGAGCTAAGATTTCCAATTACCTGCAATCACATGCTTAGCGGAACTGTATTTACAAACTTTGTAACCGCAAGCAATAACGAAACCGAAACGCATCTTTTTAGCTCGATTCAGCCCGCAGCAGGCGTTGGTTTGCGAATCTTAATAGATAAAAAAACGAGAACCAATTTAATAGTTGATTATGCCTGGGGTAATAATTCTAAAGGATTTTACCTGAATGCAGGAGAAACTTTTTAAGATGTAAACTATTGTTGACTTCTTTTTTTTAAAAGCAAAAAGTTACACGCTTCACAATTAAATCATAATTATTAAAATATTCTGATTCATATTTTAAACTCAATCCTTATTTTTGTTAACCATACACAAATTAAGATGAAATTACTTATAGTCGAAGACGAACCAAATCTTTTATCGATTTTACGAAAGGGTTTTGCCGAAAACAATAACGAAGTAAGCGTTGCTCTTGATGGTAAAACGGCTCTCGAAATGATTCATAATTATGATTTTGATGTTGTAATCTTAGACGTAATGTTACCGGATATTAACGGAATCGAAATTTGCAGAAGATTACGTGCCACCAAGAATTTTGTCCCGGTTTTGCTTTTGACAGCACTTGGAACTTCAGAGAATATTGTAACGGGATTGAATGCCGGAGCCGATGATTATTTGGTAAAGCCATTTAAATTTGGAGAACTTGATGCCAGAGTAAATGCCTTAAACCGAAGAGCAAATCAGGATACCGAAAAAGTTGATACTATTGTAATTAGTGATTTGGAAATAAACGGAAAAGCCAAATCTGTAAAAAGAGATGGAGAATCGATTATTTTAACCGCAAAAGAGTTCAAATTACTGTATTATTTGGCTAAAAACACGGGCAGAATAGTGTCTCGCGATCAGATTTTAGACAATGTTTGGGATATTAATTTTGACATGAACACCAATGTTGTCGATGTTTATATCACGTATTTACGAAAAAAAATAGATAAACCTTTTAAGACTAAACTTATTCATACCATGAAAGGTTTAGGTTATATTTTAAAGCCATAAAATGGATGTAAGAAAAAAAATAACTTTTACTTATGTAGCACTTTCTTCCTTTAGTACACTATTATTGTGTATTATCGTTTTTGTCTTGTTCCGTGAAAATAATCGCTATCATTTCTTAAAACGACTAGAAGACAGAGCTAAAATTGTGGCTTCAATTCATTTTCAGAATGATCCTGAAAAGATAAAATATTACAGTAATCTGAAGAAAAACGGACTGGAAGAACTTATTGAAGAAGAAGAATTTGTGCTGAAAATAAACAGCGCCAATAGTTTTGATTACAATACAAAATTAAATCTTCCGAATGAGTTTTATACCAATATTCTAAAAACGGGTAAAGATTATTTTGAAGTAGATAATAAGTATTATTTAGGACAAATTTTCACAGAAAACAATCAGAAATATATTGTAATTGTTGGCGCGCGCGATCGAAAAGGTCCAACAACGACAATTTATATCATAAAAATTATGCTTTTTGGTGGTATAGGTTTTATATTTCTTGCCTTCTTTTTAGGACGTTTTCTTGCCAAACGTGTTATTAATCCTGTAGCGAGAATTACTAAGGAAGTTAATAGAATAAGTGCATCAAATCTGCATAACAGATTGCCTGCGGTTAAAAACTCAGACGAGATTTCAGATCTTACCGAGACTTTTAATGATATGTTGGATCGTTTGGAAACCTCTTTTGAAATTCAGGCTAATTTTATTAATAATGCTTCTCACGAATTAAAAACGCCAATAACAACCATTATTGCCGAGTCTGAAATTATGCTTCTTAAAGAAAGAGAAGTTTCGGAATACATTCAATCCTTAGAGAATATTTACAGTCAGGCTTCGAGATTAGGAAACTTAACCGAAAGTTTGCTGAAATTAACACAAACGGGCTACGACGGAAAGAAACAAGTATTAGATATTGCCAGAATTGACGAGTTATTAATGGATGTAAAATCGGATTTGGACAAGATTTATCCGGATAACCGAGTGAGCATTAAACTTAATTTTGCACCAAAAGATTCTAATTTGCTTTTAATTCCTTGTAATAAACCTCTTTTAGAATTAGCGATAAACAACATTATTACAAACGGAGTTAAATATTCTGATAATAACGAAGTTTTCGTAACATTGTCGGCCAATCAGGATTGGATTAAAATATCTATCAATGATATCGGAATCGGGATTCCGCCAGAGGATATTCCGCATTTGTATGAACCTTTCTTTAGAGGAAAAATTGCTGCCAAGTATATAGGTTACGGTTTAGGGCTTCCTTTGGCCTCAAAAATTATCCGTATGCATGATGGCGAAATCCAAGTACAATCAGAACAGAATAAAGGAACGATTGTGACTCTTGTTTTTAATAAATCAAAGAGCAAGAAAAGCAACATTAAAAATTCTAATGTTGAATCTTAGGAAATTCTAATTTTAGATTAAGACCCTTCTAATTTACGCGGAGTTATTTTGTATGTATAAACTAAACGATTATACTTATGAAAAATTTCCTTATACCTACTACTTTAAAAGATGATACTATTTGCGCTGTAAAATCAGCAATTAACCAAGCAAAAGAATCAAATTGTGAAATCATTTTAATGATGGTTTCTGATACTCCGGATGTTTTCTCTTCGTCACATTTTTTACGTGAAATGAGAACCGGACTTACAGCAAGTCAGGAAGAAGTTCTGGAAACGTGCCGATACATGATCGAACACACGCCAAACTGCAAAATTAAAGTACAGAATCAATACGGACTTTCTTCACCAATTTTTAAACGCATTATTGATGTTTTCTCTATAAAATTGGTAATTCTGACACATTCTTATAAGCAAGAAACAAAACGTATTCATCAATATTTAATTCAATTAGCCGGAAACCAAAAATGTCCCATTTTACATTTAGGACTTGAGCAGGCCAAAGACGATTTCAATAAAGCACTTTATATAGAAAACGGCAATGCAAATATGCATGTTAAGGATGTTCAGCAATTTTTGAACGATAATTTCTCTTATGAAATTGTAAGCCAAACAGCCAATTTTGATGATAATTACGAAAATTTTGCCCCTTATTTATCCGAAGCAATTTCAAAATATGATATCGATTTGTTAGTAGAAACACGCAAAGGAGAGAAAATCAAATTCAAGAAAACAAAAAAAGAAAATATAAACGAGAAATTGGGACTTCCGGTGCTCTCGCTGTACGAAGAGTTGGTTTAAAACCAGAACTTCTGAGAAAATATAGTTTTAATTAAAAACGAAAAATATGTTATTAAAGAAAAGAATACCAATGCGATATGTTATCGGAAAAATCAAAGTAGAATTGGGGTTAGTTATGGCTTACACTATTTTATTCGAAATTTTTCACCATTATTTCATCAACGTAGCGATCGAAATACCAATTGCGATTCCAACAATGGTAGGTACAATTATATCTTTATTATTGGCTTTCAAATCAAATCAGGCTTACGACAGATGGTGGGAAGCAAGAATTATTTGGGGATCAGTAGTAAATGAGTCGAGAACTTTGGTTAGACAAATGCTGACTTTTTATAAAGACCCGGATTTCTCTGTAGAAGCAAATGAGTTTAAAGAAAACTTCACCAAAAGACAAATTGCGTGGTGTTATAGTTTAGGTCAGGCTTTGCGAAATAAAGATGCCATAAAACCTATCAAAGATTTGATTAGTGAAGAAGAATTGAATTTTATAAAAAATCATCAGAATATTCCAAATGCAATATTACTGCTTCATGCCAGAGATTTAAGAATTGCCAGAAAAGACAAACGTCTTAATGCATACCAACAAGTAGAAATCGACGCAACTTTGACAAGATTATGTGATGCAATGGGAAAATGTGAGCGTATTAAAAACACCATTTTTCCAACAACTTACAGCATGTATATCAGAATGACCTTGTGTTTATTCATCCTGTTATTGCCTTTTGGATTGATTAGTTTGTTGAGCTGGTTTGCAGTTCCGTTGATTACAATGATTGGAGGAACTTTCTTTTTGATCGAAAAAATGGCAATTCACTTGCAGGATCCATTCGAAAACAGACCAACAGATACGCCAGTTACAGCGATTGCAAATACAATCGAAAAGAATTTGATGCAAATGCTAAACGAGTTTCAAAGCGAATTTGATATTATCAAAGAATTTGATCTTAAGCCTGAGCCTAAAAAAGCGGAAAACGACGCTTACTTCGTTTTATAAATTAATATTGGTTTTAATTTGTTCGCAAAACAACACCTTAATTGGTGTTGTTTTTTGTTTTTAGAACAACCTGTAAATTGTTTTAACACATAGAAACATAGGTTTTTGTATTTAAAATAAGAATACTAAAAAGAAATACATTTCTTCACACATAGCTATGTGTATTAATGCAAAGTGAAACGCCTTTTTTACATCACAAAAGCTATGTTTCTATGTGTTTAATTAAACTTTTGGATAAGGTCTAAAAAGTCAATTGAGTTTTATTTTCCCGCCAATCTTCCCAGTGTTTGTATCGATTGACGTAATTCATTCGTCCACGGCAAACCAAAACTCAATCGCATGCAATTAGAAAACTGATCCTGCAAAGAGAAAATTCTTCCCGGCGCAATACTAATATTGTGTTTCATCGCCAAATGATAAAAAGCTGCCGTATCAAAGTTTTTGTCCATTTCAAGCCAAAGAAAAAAACCACCCTGAGGCTGACTTACTTTCGTTCCTGTTGGGAAAGATTCCAGAACAGTATTGATATAATTATTACAATTCTGATTCAGGATTTGACGTATTTTTCGAAGATGATTTTCATAACGACCGTTTTTCAAAAAATCTCCCACAACCTGATGTGTAATGGTAGGAGAGGAGAGCGTATGATAAATTTTATTCCTTAATATTTCTTTTTTGAATTTCCCCGGCGAAACCCAACCCACACGATATCCCGGAGCCAGAGTTTTAGAAACCGAACTACAGCAAAGCACAATACCGCTTTCGTCATAAGTTTTACAATTTGTTGGTCGGCTTGCGCCAAAGTACAAATCACCGTGAATATCATCTTCGATTAACGGAATATTGTAAAATTCCATTAATCTGACAACCTCAATTTTATGCTCGTTTGGCATCATACTTCCAGACGGATTACTAAAATTGCTCATCAATAAACAAAGTTTCACTTTTTTAGACGAAAGTGCTTTTTTTAAAGCCTCAAGTTCAATTCCGGTGGTCATATTGGTGGGTAATTCCATGATGTATAAACCAAGAGATTTTGCCAATTGCAAGATTCCAAAATATGCCGGACTCTCCGTAATAATAGTATCTCCCGGTTTAGTAAGTGTCATCAAACAATGCGAGATCGCACTTGTACAGCCCGGCATCGTAATAATATCTTCCTCAGTTAATGATCCGCCCCAGGTAAAAGACCATCGGGCAATTTCTCGTCTTAGATTAGGATTCCCTTTAACTTGCTCATAACTCGTTCCGCTATTAGGCAGTTGACGCATCGCCTGAACCATTCCCTTGTTTAATTTGGCAATTGGCAGAAGTTCATTAGACGGAAAACCCAGCGAAAGCATCGTAATACTCTGATCCGTCATATTACCATAAACCTGATCGATTAAATCTTGTCTGTCAACGTTTTGGCATCTCAAAATTGGACTGCTTGGCGAAGGTTCAGTAATTATTCTCGCCGAAGTATTACTTACATAATAACCGGATTGCGGTCTGGATTCGATTAAAGAACGGCTTTCGACTTCATAATAAGCCTTACTAACTGTACTCATGCTGTAACCCGTTTCGGCGCAGACTTCACGTATAGACGGAAGTTTGTCTCCAACATTTAAAACACCGGATTTTATCTGTTTTTCGATTCTGTCAGCAAACTGAAGATATAAGTAATTTGAATTTTTCATAAAAAAAACTGTTATGGTGCAATTTACAAAAACTGTATCTGTATTGCTATTTTATTTTTTAGAAATTTGTTATATCAGAAAATCATTTAAAAAAGCTTTCCGTGAAAACAACAAAATACTACATAGCTGCGATTACCTGTTTTGTAATCTGGGGATTTTTCAGTTTGGTTTTAAAACCAATACATGACTATGCCTCTTTAGATATTTTATTCTACCGTGTTTTTAGTTGTAGTATTCTAATGTTATTGATTTCTGCTACATTTAGACGAAAAAAAGTCAAAGAAGCGATCGAAACCTTCAAAGGATTTTCGAAAGCCGAGAAGAAAAAGACTGTCTTATTAAATATCGGCGGAAGCGTTTTTCTAATGGCAAATTGGTTCACATTCATTTATGTAATGAATCACGTTAGCGTAAAAGCCACTTCTTTGGCGTATTTGGTTTGTCCAATTTTAACCACTTTATTAGCGTATTTTATTTTGCATGAAAAACTAAGCAAAACACAATGGATGGCAGTTGGACTAAGTGTTTCCGGCTGTGTGCTTTTGTCGTACGCCAATATTATGGACATGTTTTTTAGTATCATCATTGGTTTTACGTACGCATCCTATTTGGTAAGTCAGCGTATCAACAAAGGCTTTGATAAATTTATAGTGCTAACGTTCCATATTACGATGGCTGCCTTGTTTTTATTGCCATTTTATCCGGCTTATAGCGGCCCGGTTCCAACAGAATTTAAGTTTTATTTCTGTATCGAAACCATTGCAATTTTGTTTACAATCTTTCCGTTGTTCCTTAATTTATATGCCCTTTCGGGAATTAATTCATCAACAGTCGGGATGCTTTTAAATATAAATCCAATGATAGCTTTTCTATTGGCGATGTTTTTATACAAAGAAAAATTCGGACCAATACAAATTCTGGCATACGGAATCGTTTTTCTTGCAGTATTGGTTTTTAATTCACACCATATTTTTGCTATTAAGCAAAGATTACAACAATATCCAAAGGTTCTAAAATAATGAAAGGTTATTTATATTTTTTATTGGTTTAGAAGTTAAATTACCAGAACTTTCAGGATATTCAAAGCAGGAATGATTAGTTTTATTCCTGTTTTTTTATGAAGTTTTTTTGCCACGAATTACACGAATTTTCACGAATTATAATTGTTTTTTAAATGGGTTGCAAAGAAAAAATTAGCGAAAATTCGTGAAATTCGCGGCTACCTTTTTTCTTTTTAATTAAAATTACCAGAATCTTAACAGCATATATAAACAGGATTGAGTATTTTCAGTCCTGTTTTTTTATGCAATAATGTGTAAAAAGATTAGGCCACAGATTAAAAGGATTTAACGGATTTTTTAGCCACGAATTCACGAATTTTTTCAATCTATTTGACACAATCATTCGTGAATTTGTGGCTATTTTTCGAAACAAAAATTAATCCTTTTAATCGGTGGTAAAAAACTAATTGAATCCCATATATTTATGAAAAATACCAAGCTCCAAGCCTTTACTCCGTTGTTTTATTTAGTATGGTCTGATGATTTGCTGACTCAAAAAGAGTTTACTACAATTCAGAAATTCATTAATGATTTGACTTGGCTTTCGCCCGAAGAAAAACAGCAGCTTCTTTCTAAAGTTGATATTTCAAATCCGCCTTCGCGAAATGAACTCTCCCAATGGAAATTGGATATTGAAAAAAACATTCAGAATAAAACAGACATAAAATCGATTTTTGATATTGCGGTAGCACTTTCAGAAAAGGATTTGGATATTTCGGCACTGAAATCCAATTTTATAAAACTAGAGAATGATCTGGGAGTTTTGGGAGAAGAAGTAATTCAGAATTTCAAAACAAAAGCGAGTTCTTTTACTGCAAATTCTCAAACCAACAGTGATTTTGATATTCAGAAAATAACAGAACTTCTGGATGGAAAAGAAGCTGCAATTATCAAAAAAGTAAAATCGATTATTTCAAAACCAGAGCTTGCTTACGAAACTTCGACAGATATAAATGTCTATCGTCAAACAGTTTATAATTGGTGCAAAATCCTCGCAGATGAAAATTTGGGAAATATGGCGTATCCAAAACAATATGGCGGAGGAGAAAACATAGCTGATTATTTTGCGATTATGGAAACCTTAAGTTATCACGATTTAAGTTTAGTGATAAAATTTGGCGTTCAGTTTGGACTTTGGGGAATGAGCGTTCAGTCGTTAGGGACAGAGAAACATTATGCCAAATACTTAAAAGATATTGGTACATTAAAAATTCCGGGCTGTTTTGCAATGACCGAAACGCATCACGGTTCAAATGTAAAAGGACTTGAAACTACAGCAACTTACAATCATAACGATCAGACGTTTGTAATTCATACACCAAACAAAAATGCTCAAAAAGAATATATTGGCAACGCCGCAGTTCACGGACAAATGGCAACCGTTTTTGCGAAACTAATTATCGATAATCACGATTATGGCGTGAATGCTTTTGTAGTTCCACTTCGGGATACAAACGGAAATACTTTAAAAGGAGTTACGATTGGCGATTGTGGTCATAAAATGGGCTTAAACGGCGTGGATAACGGAACCATAAGTTTTGATAACGTTGTGATTCCGAAAGAAAATATGCTTGATCGTTTTGCTTCTGTAAATGATAAAGGAGAATTTGAAAGCCCAATCCCGAGTGATAATAGACGTTTTTTTACCATGTTAGGCACTTTAGTTGGAGGACGAATCGGGATTCCGCGTTCGGCTTTGGCTGCAGCCAAATCAGGATTAACAATTGCCATTCGATACGGCGATCAACGCAGACAATTTGGTCCCGAAGGCGGATCAGAAGTTCCAATTTTAAATTACAGAATGCATCAACGAAGATTGATTCCGTCATTGGCAAAAACGTATGCCGTACATTTTGGTTTGCAATATCTTACAACCCGTTTTCTGAACAGAACCGAAGCCGAAATGCAGGAAATTGAAGCTTTGGCAGCCGGAATGAAATCCTATTCGACCTGGAGCACAAGAGATATTTTGCAAGAATGTCGCGAAGCCTGCGGAGGAAAAGGATATTTATCTGAAAACCGAATCAATGCTTTAAAAAATGATACCGAAATTTACACCACATTCGAAGGTGATAATACAGTCTTGATGCAATTGGTGGCTAAAAACCGTTTATCCGAGTTTAGAAAATCGTTTGGAGAAATGGGTTCTTTAGGAATCATCAATTATGTATACGAAAATGCAAAAACAGCAATTACAGAGAAAAATCCAATTGCAACCCGAAGAACAGATGACGAACACTTGCTTGATGGCGAGTTTCATTTACAAGCTTTTATTCATCGAGAAAAGGCGATACTAGCATCGGCTGCAAGACGTATCAAAAAACTAGTTGACGGAGGTTTAGAACCATATGATGCTTTTAATGTAGTTCAGCATCAAATGATCGATGTAGCTCAGGCTTATTTGGAAAGAGTAGTTCTGGAACAATTTCAATTGGCAATAAAAACAGTAAAAGATCAAAAGACAAAAGAGGTATTGACAAAATTGAATCATTTATACGCACTTTCGCAATTTGAAAAAAACAAAGCATGGTATCTTGAAGACGGTTATATGGAAGCCGTAAAAACCAAAGCAATTCGAAAAATGGTCAACCAGCTTTGTTGGGATATTCGACCAGATGCGGTTTCATTAGTAAATGCATTCAATATTCCGGAGAGTTGTCTGGCCGCGCCAATTGCGGTTCTATAATATTTTTAGCCACGAATTCGCGAATTTTTTTCAAAGTTTATCTGAAATAATTCGTGAATTCGTGACTATTTTTTATAATAAAGAATGTAATTATTTTATATCAAAATCAGTAATGATATAGTTATTTTTATATCACAGAAGACTTAAAACTATATCTAAATCATCGATTTATTGAAATAACTTGCCTTCTCAAAATCCTTAATATTAATCGAAATAACCGGAACTTCAGGAAGTGTAGCATTCAGTTTAGATACAATTGCTTTTGATAATTGAGCTTTTTGATCTGTATTTCGGCCTTCCAGAATATATCCGAAAACATGAATAAAATCGTTCAGAGAATTTCCGTTATTATAATACGAAAATGGATTAATACGAACCTTAATTTCAGAAGGAATAAAAAGTTCTGTTGATAAAGCCGCATTAAAAACTTCCTGCATTATATCATCTGCAGATTTCAATCGGATTACGTTTTCAGAGCAATCAATAACAAAGTGTGGCATGAGTGTTTATGTTTAGATTATTGAAAAATTTAGTTTAACCAAAATTATGAAAACATTCTCATGATTGCTTTAAAATAGCCTTTTTATAAAGATTATTATTTCAAAATTTTGTTATGATTTTTAATATCCAGTAAAATGAGCAGACTTCATAAATAATTCAAATTTATAGCACGACTTTCTTATATTTGTAAGTCTTATATATCTTTACTCAGCTTGAAAAAATATTTGTTATTCCTGTTAATTGTTCTTGTCAACCTGCCTGTTTATTCATTGGATAGTACAGATGCTATTTTAGCACAGTTAGACAATGCTTTAAAAAACAAGGAACGATATGTTCAGTTAAAAGAAGAGCGTATTTTGAACTTCAAGAAAATCAAATCTGATAACTTAACGAAAGAACAGGAGTACAATTTCAACAAGACTTTATATAAAGAGTATCTAAAATTCAATTCAGATTCGGCTATTCATTACGTCAAGAAAAATCTGAAACTTGCAGACGAGCTTCAAAATAAAGATTTAAAAGACCTTGCAAATCTTGAATTAGTAACACTTTATTCTTCTTCGGGAAAATATCGCGAATCAGAAGCTATTCTAAAAGCGATCAACAAAAATAAATTATCAAAAGAATTGCTTCCAGAGTATTACGAAGCTTATCGCGAATTTTATGAGCATTATGTAGCCAACAGTTACGACCCAAAGTACATCAAACAAATTGCGATGTACCGTGATTCGTTACTGACAGTTTTAAATCCTGAAACGTTGAAATATAAAATCAATGTGATTCAGCGAAATATTCATCACAAACAGTTTGGTATTGCCCAGAAAAAATTGATGCGTTTATTAGGAACAGCAAATCAGGATGATACACAATATGCAATGATTGGATACCTTTTAGGAAGTATTTATGAAACCACACATCAATTAGAATTAAGAAAAAAATATTACGCACTTTCAGCTTTATCGGATATTAAACATTCCATAAAAGACAATGCTTCTTTGCAGGAACTGGCTTTGGTTTTTTATGAAATTGGTGATGTAGACATGGCTTATAGATTAACACAATCTGCAATTGCAGATGCTCTGTTTTGTAATGTACAGTTTCGAACCCTGCAAATGTCTGAAGTATATTCGATTATTAACACGGCATATTTAGAAAGAGAAGCCAAAAGAAAAATGCAGTTGCAAATGTATCTTTTGTGCATTAGTATTTTGACGGCATTTTTGATTGTGGCGGTTATTTATGTGTACAAACAAATGAAAAAAGTATCCCGAATTCGTGGAGAGCTTTTTATAACAAGTCAAAAACTGGCCGAATTAAACAAAGATATTACGGAAACGAACAGTCAATTGCAGGAACGTAATGCACAATTGTCAGAGTCCAATCATATTAAGGAAGAGTATATTGCGCATTTCTTTAATTTGTGTTCGACTTATATCAATAAACTAGAAAACTATCGCATTATTTTAAATAAGAAAGCGACTGCGAAACAGTTCGACGAAATTTATAAAATTTTAAAGTCAACAACTTTAGTTGATAATGAATTGGAGGAATTGTACAAGAATTTTGATATTATCTTCCTGAATTTATATCCAACTTTTGTAAAAGACTTTAACGCTTTACTAATTAGCGAAGAACAAATTGTTTTAAAACAAGGAGAATTGCTAAATACAGAGCTTCGCATTTTTGCTTTAATCCGACTTGGAATTACGGACAGCGTAAAAATTGCGGCATTTTTGAGATACTCTTTAAGTACAATTTACAATTATCGCACAAGAGCAAGAAATAAAGCGGCAGTTTCCCGAAATGATTTTGAAGAAATGGTCATGAAAATTGGCTTAATTACCTTAAAAATCTAATTATTTTTTTTAAAACCACTACTTTTTTTGATAATTATTTTTTATTAAAACATTGATAATGAATAATTTGATTTTTTATTTTACTACTTTTTTTCGTTTAAAAATTCAACACGAACTATAACGTTTTAGCTTTACAATATTATTAAAGGTGTTTTCGAGAACAGCAACCTTTAATTATATAAATGCTTTAATAAATTAATAGTTATGTTTAAAAACGTTAAAACAATTGTTGTTTTACTTTTGTTAGGCTCTTTCGGTGTAAATGCACAAAATAAAGTTCCGGTTTATCTAGATGATAAAAAGTCAATTAATGAACGTGTAGAAGATGTGCTTTCTAAAATGACAATCGATGAAAAAATCGCCATGATTCATGCGCAATCAAAATTTAGTTCACCTGGTGTGCCGCGCTTGGGAATTCCTGAAAACTGGATGACCGATGGACCACACGGAATTCGTACGGAGGTTAAATGGGATGAATGGGATCAGGCAGGTTGGACAAATGATTCTTGTATTGCATTTCCGGCTTTAACGGCACTTTCTGCAACATGGAACAAAGAATTGTCTTCTTTATATGGAAAATCAATTGGAGAAGAAGCAAGATATCGTAATAAAAATGTATTGTTAGGACCTGGAGTTAATATCTACAGAAGCCCATTAAACGGTCGTAACTTCGAATATATGGGAGAGGATCCTTTCCTAACGTCAAAAATGGTAGTTCCTTATATCAAAGGAGTACAGTCAAACGGAGTTGCAGCATGTGTGAAACATTTCGCTTTAAACAATCAGGAAACAGGTCGTAATTCAGTAAATGTAATTGTTGATGATCGTGCTTTATACGAGATTTATTTACCGGCTTTTAAAGCTGCTGTTCAGGAAGGTGATGCTTGGGCAATTATGGGATCATACAATAGATATAAAGGACAACATTGTTGTCATAATGAGTATTTATTAAACGATATTCTTCGTGGAGAATGGGGGTTCAAAGGTGTTGTAGTCTCAGATTGGGGAGGAGTTCATGATACAAAACAAGCGATTCATAATGGCTTGGATATGGAATTTGGTTCATGGACGAACGGACTTTCATGGGGAACAAGCAATGCTTATGACAACTATTATTTAGCAAAACCATATTCTACAATGATTGCTAAAGGTGAAATTGGAACTAAAGAATTGGACGAAAAAGTACGTCGTATTTTACGTTTATCTTTCTTAACAACAATGGACAGAAACAGACCTTTTGGATCTTTTGGAACTGCTGAACATGCTCAGGCAGGTTTAAAAATTGCGGAAGAAGGAATTGTATTGCTTCAAAACAAAAACAATATTTTGCCAATTGATCTTTCTAAAACTAAGAAAATTGCAGTTATTGGAGAGAATGCTATTAAAATGATGACTGTTGGTGGAGGAAGTTCTTCGCTTAAAGCAAGATACGAAATCACACCGCTTGAAGGTTTAAAGAAAAGAATTGGCAATCAGGCTGAAATTGTTTACGCTCGTGGTTATGTGGGAGATCCAACAAGTAATTACAATGGAGTAGTGGCAAAAGTAAGTTTAGAAGACAAACGTTCTCCTGCTGAATTGACTGCTGAAGCTTTAAAAGCAGCTAAAGATGCTGATATTGTTCTTTTTATTGGAGGAACAAACAAAAGTGACAAACAAGATGCAGAAGGATTTGATCGTCAGGAATTAGGACTTTCTTACGGTCAGGACCAATTAATTGCAGAATTGGTTAAAGTAAATAAAAACATCGTTTTTGTAAATATCTCAGGAAATGCTGTGGCTATGCCGTGGGTAAAAGAAGTTCCGGGAATTGTACAAGGTTGGTTTTTAGGTACAGAAGCAGGAACTGCTTTGGCGGCAGTTTTGGTTGGAGATGTTAACCCTTCAGGAAAATTATCGTTTACTTTCCCAGTAAAATTATCTGATAACGGAGCTCATGCATTAGGAGAGTTTCCGGGTGGAGATGACGTAACATACAAAGAAAGCATTTTTGTTGGATACCGTTGGGCCGACAAACAAAAAGCAAAACCATTATTCTCTTTTGGACACGGTTTAAGCTACACGACTTTTGAATACGGAAAAGTAACGGCAGACAAAAAACAAATGTCAGCTGGAGATCAGATTACATTTTCTGTTAAAATCAAAAATACAGGAAAACGTGAAGGTTCAGAAGCAGTTCAGCTTTATATCAGTGATTTGAAATCATCATTGCCACGTCCGATAAAAGAATTGAAAGGTTTTGAGAAAATTTCGCTTAAAGCGGGAGAAGAAAAAATAGTAACATTTACAGTTGATAAAACAGCATTAAGCTTTTTTGATGATAAAAAACACGAATGGGTTGCTGAACCTGGAGACTTTGAAGCAATCATTGGTGCATCATCTACAGACATAAAATCTAAAGTGGGCTTCTCACTTAAATAGTTTTTATCATTTCTAAATTGGTTGGTTGTAAAGCTGCAATTGTAAAAGGTTGCAGCTTTATTTTTAAATTATTTTACCATTAAGAGATTGAGAAATAAGCTTAAAAATATTTTACCATTAAGATATTAAGTTGATTAAGCTTTGTGTTTAACTAAACTTGAAAAAGGTTTTTACCATTAAGATATTAAGTTAATAAAGCTTTGTGTTTACTGTACTTAAAAAAAATGCATTAAGAAAATTAAGTATTGCGACTTAATGAAACTTAATATCTTAATGGTTCAAAAGCAAAATACTTTATTGTTTAAAAAAATAAATGACATGAAAAAAATTGTACTAAGTGCTTTGGTTTTGTTTTTAGCACAGAACCTTTCGGCGCAGACCTTAAATAAAATGCAATGGTTTAATGAACCTGAAAAATGGGAAATTAAAAACAATGCTTTGATTATGAATGTTACTGCTAATAGTGATTATTGGCGTATTTCGCATTACGGATTCACGGTCGACGACGCGCCATTTTATTATACAACTTATGGCGGAGAATTTGAAGCCAAAGTAAAATTAACCGGTAATTATATCGCTCGTTTTGACCAAATGGGATTAATGCTTCGTATTGACGAGAAAAACTACATTAAAACCGGAGTTGAATTTGTTGACGGAAAATTTAATATCAGTACCGTTGTAACGCACGATAAAAGTGATTGGAGTGTAACAACTCTGGATAAAGCACCGCCATTTGTATGGATAAAAGTGGTAAGAAGATTAGATGCTGTTGAGGTTTTCTTTTCGTATGATGATAAAAATTATATTCTTACCAGAAACGCACCATTGCAAGACAATACACCGGTTATGGTTGGTTTAATGGCTGCATCGCCAGACGGAAAAGGCTTTGAAGCCAAATTTGAAAATTTCAAAGTAACACACTTACCGGATCAACGCAGATTAGAGTGGCTTAAAAATCATCAGGAGTAAATAATTAGATAATTGAGATAATTTGAAAATTAGATAATTATGTAGTTTTGCAAAAAGCTTTGCGAACTTTTCATTGCGATCTTTGCGTAAAACCTTGCGAACTTTGCGGTTAATTAAACTCAATAAACAACTAACCATTAACCATTTTTTTATGATTGATATTAAACCAAAAAAACATTACGAAATTCTTGATGGCTTGCGTGGAGTAGCCGCAATTTTAGTAGTTATTTTTCACATTTTTGAAACCTTTAATGAAGGAAGCCGTTTTAAACAAATAATGAATCACGGTTATCTTGCCGTTGATTTCTTTTTTCTTTTGTCGGGATTTGTTGTGGCGTATGCTTATGACGATCGTTGGGGAAAAATGAATAAATGGGAATTTTACAAACGACGTTTAATCCGTTTGCAGCCCATGGTAATTATGGGAATGATCATTGGAGCTATATTCTATTATTTTCAGGCTTCAGACACTGTATTTCCTCAAATTGCTGGAATGGAGGCTTGGAAAGTGATTTTAACAATGGTAATAGGGTTTACATTACTGCCAATTCCACCTTCTTTAGAAATAAGAGGCTGGGGTGAAATGCATCCGTTAAACGGACCGGCATGGTCGCTTTTCTTTGAATATATTGCTAATATTATGTATGCATTATTCTTTCGTAAATTCTCTAATAAAGTTCTGGGAATCTTTGTTTTAATCTTCGCAGGAATGCTGATTAATTATACTGTTTTTGGACCAAAAGGAGATGTTATTGGCGGTTGGTCATTAAATCTGGAACAAATGAATGTTGGTTTTACGCGTTTATTGTATCCGTTTTTTGCCGGAGTTTTGCTTTCTCGTTTAGGAAAATTAATTCACATAAAAGGAGCTTTCTGGATTTGCAGTATTATGATTTTTGTAATATTCAGCATTCCAAGAATTGGAGACGAAAACAGTTTATGGATGAATGGTTTATATGAATCATTTTGTATTATTCTAATGTTCCCGTTAATTGTTGCGATTGGAGCAGGAGGAGAGATAAAAAATGCGGTTTCGCTGAAAATATGCAAAGCTTTAGGAGACATTTCATATCCAATTTACATCATACATTACCCATTAATTTATTGGTACACCGCTTGGGTATTCGAAAACAAAATCCCTTTAAAAGACGGTTATGTTATCGGAATCGGAGTTTTGGTTTCCAGTATAGTAATTGCCTACTTATGTTTGAAATTCTATGATGAACCGGTTCGTAATTGGCTTCAGGGGAAATTTCAAAAAAGAAAAAAGGTCATTGCAGAAATCGCCGAATAACGAATTGAATTTCTAAATTTTGTTAGTTATAGATATTCAAAAAAGGGATGAAATTTCATGTTTTCATCCCTTTTGTTTTTTAATAAAGATACAAGTAGAGATGCACAGCAGTGCATCTTTTTTTTTGCCACTCCCGATAGCTATCTGGATACAAGATTAAAATGATTAAAAAAAATCAGCGAAAATCCGTAAAACCCGTACAACCCGCGGGCAATATTACACAGCCAAAAAACTAAAAGATTCAAAGGGAAAACTTTGTCCCTTTGAACCTTTGTAACTCTGTACCTAAAAAAAAATTATTCTAAAACTAATGCTCCCAAAGCTTCTTTACTGAAACCTTTCAATTGATCTGTTTTACCAGTTTTAATTTTAGCAACCCAATTTGGATCAGATAAAAGAGGTCTTCCAACCGCAACCAAATCAAAGTCACCTCTGTCGAAACGTCTGTTTAATTCTTCTAGTGAAGTTGGCTCAGAACTTTCTCCTGCAAAAGCACCAAAGAAATCGCTTGAAAGTCCAACAGAACCAACAGTAATTGTTAGCGCTCCGGTTACTTTTTTAGCCCAACCGGCAAAATTCAGGTCAGATTCTTCGAATTCAGGTTCCCAGAAACGACGTTGAGAACAGTGTAAAACATCTACTCCGGCATCAACAAGAGGCGTAAGCCAAGCTTCTAATTCCTGTGGATTTTTCGCCAGTTTATAGTTGTAATCAGAAGGTTTAAATTGAGAAAAACGCATAATAACAGCAAAGTCGTTACCTACTTGTTTTCTAACTTCTTTTACAACTTCAATAGCAAAACGATTACGTTCCGGTAAAGTTTTTCCACCATAAATATCCGTACGCAAATTAGTTTCGGCTCTAAAGAACTGGTCAATTAAATAACCGTGTGCACCGTGAATTTCGATCGTGTCAAAACCTAATCTTTTAGCATCAGCGGCAGCTTTTCCGAAAGCGATAATAGTATCTTCAATATCTTTTTCAGTCATTGTTACACCATTTCTGAAATCAGGTCGGTTTAAACCAGACGGACCTTCAAAAGGAACTGGCGGAACCCATCCTGAATGGTGATTGTCCATAATTCCCATGTGCCAGATTTGTGGCCCCATTTTACCTCCAACAGCGTGAACTTCGTCAATTACGTTTTTCCATCCTTTTAAAGATTCATCTCCATAAAAGTGTGGTACATTGGCATCGTTTGATGAAGAAGCTCTGTCGATAACAGTTCCTTCAGATAATATTAAACCAACTTCACCTTCGGCTCTTTTTTGGTAGTAAGAAGCTACGTCGTTAGTTGGAACTCCATTTGGAGAAAATGAGCGCGTCATAGGCGCCATTACGATTCGGTTTTTAAGATTTAACGTTTTTAAGTTAAATGGCGAAAACAGGTTGTTTGTACTCATAAGTAATTTACAAATTAGATTGAATTAATTTACTGAGTGCTTCAAAGGCACCTTCGTTGCGTTTATAGTAGGTCCATTGTCCAACGCGTTTAGATTCTATAAATCCTGCACGCTGCAAAATAGACAAGTATTCAGAAACTGTTGATTGCGTCAAACCGGCTTTGGCTTGTATTTGACCAACACAAACTCCGTGTTCAAATCCTGAATGCTGAAGCTGATCCGGAAAGTTTATTTCGGGTTCTTTTAACCATTCCAGCATTTGCAATCTGGACTTATTAGATAATGCTTTAAAGATTTCTATATTTTCCATGGCACAAATATATCGACTTTTCCCGATATACCAATTAAAGAAAAAATATTTAGCATAATTTTAAGAAGAGAGGAGAGGATTTATGAAGAAGTATTTATATTTGCTTGTAGATTAATCTCGCAAAGTCACCGAGTTTATGTGCAATATTGTCATTTCGACGAAGGAGAAATCTCCGCGAGAAGCTCTACAAAGATTGGATTTTCGTTGCGGAGTTACTTGTGGAGATTTCTCCTTTGTCGAAATGACAAAAAAACAACCTTGCAAGATTAAAAAAGCCCCAATTTATCTAAAAACATTAATCAAACTATGAAAAAAACTTTACTTATTTTAGGATTCTTATGTTGTGTAATAACCAGCTCAAAAGCTCAGGTTGTTGGAGTTGAAGTAGGAGATATTGCTCCTGAAATTGATCTTCCGGACACAAAAGGAAACAATGTTGTACTTTCTTCTTTTAGAGGAGAATTGGTTTTAGTTGATTTTTGGGCGTCTTGGTGTGGACCATGTACGAAAGAACATCCGGAATTAATAAAACTATACAATGCTTATCCTGATAAGTTTGGAATTTACAGCGTTTCGATGGATACTAAAAAGCCGTTATGGTTAGGCGCAATCGCAAAACAAAAACTTCCGTGGACACAAGTAAGTGATTTAAAATATTGGAAATCTCCAGTTGTTGGTGATTATATGCTTCAATCGGTACCATTAAACTTTTTAATAGACAAAAACGGAATTATTCTAGCCAAAAATATTCATGGAAATGCTTTGAATGAAATGGTGAAGAGTTTATTAGAGAAAAAGTAAAAGCAAATTAAAAGTCAAATGGAATCAAAACTCAGTTTGTCTGAATTCCGCACAAGATTACAGAATAATACAGAGATTGGTTCTCTAAAATCAACATTAGGACAGGTTAGAGTATTTCCTATATCTGGTGTTGCAAAACCTTTTTACGGACTTTTTGATGATAAAAGTTTTCAGTTAACAATAAATTCAATATCGTCGTCAACGCCTTATATTATAAAAGGTAAATACAAGAACATTAATAGTACACTTAAAGTAGATTATAGTGTTGAACTAAATAATAAATTTCAGTTGCTTTGGGTAAAATATTCTCCAATAATACTTATTCTGGCGATAAATATATTTTTTCTGTTTTTTGCAAGAGGACTTCGAAGAGCGTCTACTATTGTTAATTTGTTTTTGCTTTTTATGGCTTTCTATTCGAAATGGAAAGTAGAGAAAAATCGGAAAAAACTAGAACAAAAGTTCATCAGTATTTTTGAAATTATATAAGTTTTATCAATATTCCTAAAACAGCGGCAACAAGTATAACGACTGGTTCCTGAATTTTTTTGATATAAATTAAAGCAAAAACTGTAATGACGGCAATTAATAGTGTTTGGATGTCAATTATGGTTCGGGAAGCAATTACAAAAACAGAACCTACTAATGCTCCAACAACAGCTGCAGTAATACCATCAACAAATGCTTTAACTGATTTGTTTTCTGCAATTTTATGAAAATAAGGAGCCATTGCTATAGTAAATAAGTAACAAGGCAAAAATGTAGCCAGAGCCGCAACCAAAGCACCTAAAAATCCGTTAACGAGATACCCAATAAAACCTACTGTAATTACAACAGGACCAGGCGTAATCATTGCCACTGCAACAGAATCAATAAATTGTTGCTCTGTTAGCCAATGATTTTCGGTTACAACGCCCGAGTGTAAAAAAGGTACAATAGCAAGTCCGCTGCCAAATACAAATGTTCCGGCCTTAGCAAAGAAAATGGCGATTTTTGTTAGAGTTGAGCTTTCATATTCCCAAAATGAAATTTGAAAAAACAAAACCGAATTTAGAGACCTAAAATTCAGCCATTTGGGTCGTGCTTTTATAATCATATATAAAAAACCTATTGCAATAAACAGCAAAACAGGTTCTTGCTGCGTTACAAAAGTTACACTTAATGTAGTAATAAAAAACAGCCATAACAGCCAATTAGCGCGGAGAGACTGAAAGCTAAATTTACCAATAGATTTCACCGTAAGTTTATAAGAGCTTATTGTGATAATGCCAATGACGGCAGCGCCTACACCATAAAAAACAGCTTGAATCCAGGATAATCCCTCATATAATTTATAGACAATTCCTAAGAGTACAACCATTATAAACGAAGGCAATACAAATGCAAATCCAGCCAAAGTAGCTCCTAAAATTCGATAATGCACAAAACCAAGATATATTCCTAATTGCGCAGCTAGCGGGCCCGGAGCTAATTGTGCCAATGCTAATCCTTGTTTATATTCATCTTCTGATATCCATTCTCGTTTTTCGACTAAATCTTTGTGCATATAACCTACAAGTGCAACCGGACCGCCAAAACCAATGGTTCCTAATTTCAGAAAATATAAAGTTAATTCTCTTAATGTGTATTTTGGATTTGTCATAATTGAAGGTGTTTTTAAAAAGCAATTCCAAATTGAAAACCAACTGTAAAAGTAGCAGGATGATCGTTACCAAATCGTACCGGTAAAGGAACAGCAACAAAATAACTGCAATTGTCACTTTTTAGAACAGTTTTATTGATTACAGGCGTTACACCGTATCTTCCGCTGCTTTCAAATGCTGCACGCCCGGCAAAAGTATAACCATTGCCTAAAGCCACTAAAACACCGGGATGAAATAAGACATTAGTTACTTTATCGTGACCGTCTTCGGCTTTTATATTGGGAACAATTTCAAAAGAGAAACCTATTTTAGAGCTTTTCCAGATGTTAATTCCCGTTGGGAAACCTATGGCATAATAATCTCTAAAGTTTAGAGTAGTTTGCTCGTTACTAACAGTTACAATAGGATGAAGAATGCCAAAATATCCTGTAATTTTAGGATAAGTGGTTTGAGCAAAAATTGGCGCGCTTAATAAGAATAAAGCAAGAATAACAAAGTGTTTCAACGAATTCATAATAGTTTGG
Organism: Flavobacterium sp. JAS; assembly: GCF_020991455.1. Classification (GTDB taxonomy): domain Bacteria; phylum Bacteroidota; class Bacteroidia; order Flavobacteriales; family Flavobacteriaceae; genus Flavobacterium. Next base: position 120,567 of record NZ_JAJMOX010000013.1, on the reverse strand, counting down.
TTTTACAAAACAAAACTATACAGACTTGAAAACTATAAATAGAATGCTATTTACCTTTTGTATCAGGATTACTTTTTCCGTGCATTTTTTCGGTATGAAGAAGGATTTTTGCCCGTATGCAATTTGAATATTCTTGTAAAGTGACTTTGGTCTGAAAAGCCCGTCATATAAGCAATTTCGGTAAGCGTATAAGTCGAATTCTGAATCAGATTTATGGCTTTTTCGATACGTAATTTTCGAACATAATCTCCAAAATTTAAATCTTCAAAATATTTAGAAAATTCGCGGGATAAATAGGAGGGATTGAGATCTAAATCATTTGAAATTTTTTTGAGATCAAAAGTAAACTGAGTATCAATTTGATCCTGAATAATGGCTTTTAAATCCTTAACCCATAATGGTGTTTTCTGGTTTGATTTTTTTTCGATTAAAAATTTATTATAAACTTCATGAAGTAAATTCTCGAAAGGACTGTTTTGCAAATGATTTTGTTTGTACAAATGTGTTGCCCAACTATAGAGTGCATCATAAAGGATCATTCCGTTTTTTAGCAATTCAGCATCGTTTGTGATATTGTGCGAAAGTCCCGCCGAAATAGCCCATAATCCCGCTGATTCTTTTGTAATATCATGTTTGTCCGTATCTGCACCGCGAACAATTTTTGCCATGATTAAAACCGCAGGATCACTAATCTGGTATTTTTTTATAATGTAATCAAAAGTACATTCTTCGTTATAATGCGTAAATTCTACATTAGGAATGTCAAACGGAATCGCATTTAATTCTTCAGCTTTAGCGATAACTTCGTCAAAGGGAACATAAATAAATTCAGCTTCGTGATCAACAAACTTTTGTATTAACCACGGACACGCAATTCGGTCAATTTTGGGTCTTTCTCTAGTAATCCATTTCATTGAAGTAAGTTGAATGTTAATTAGTTGTTTCTAAAATCAAAAATAAAGCTAATTTACATTTTAATAATATTTGGATCGTTTTTTAAATTAAAAAAGTCCGATTCGTTGAAATCGGACTTTTTAATGTGAATCGCTATGTGGCTTCTTAACACCTCCAAAATTTGTTTTGAGGATTTCTCTAATTTGGAGTTGAGTTTTATTGCGCGTCGTATTTTTCCATTCGTTAAAATCATAAATGTGAATTTGATCCGCATAAGGATTTGTAACGAAAAAAAGCCTTGAAATAGAGAACTTGTAATACTTTAATTCGTGCGAGATATGACGATCCGGTACAACAATAAGAATGGTCTCCCAAGTCAGAAAATCTTTGGGAACATCTTCTCTTTCCGTTAATCCAAGGGACTCGAAAAAGGCATTTATCTTTTGATCGTTGATTTTGTCAATCTTCTGATCAATGCGTTTGATAGTGCTAAGAAGTTTCTCTTCATCTTTAATAACACTCATGATATACTTGTTTTTGTTTGAATTTTAATATAAAATTACATCAAAAGAAAATATTTTAACAAAGTATAGCCAATAGAATGATTCTAAATTTTAAATGCCGTTTTTAGGTTCTAAATCAAAAGAGGAATCGATCCATTTATTAATGATATTTTATTGACTTCTATAACCGGTTTCGAAGAATAATGACCAATGAAAGCATTGAAGATTCTGAAAAGAAAACAGACTTTCTATTGTTTATAAAAAGATTTGTGCTAATGTTTTACGTTTTAAGCTCCGAATGTATTTTATATAAAAATATTTCCTAATATTGATCTTGTAAAGCAGATAAAGAGATTTTATAATTGCTTTAGGTTCAACTATATATTTCTAAAACAAAGTCATTCCAAATGCTGCACGATTTTCCGTTTTATTTAATCATTGTTATCGTTATTCTTTTATTAATAATGCTGAGCAATAAAATCAAAGTTGCTTACCCTGTTTTATTGGTTTTAGGAGGATTGGCAATTAGTTTTATTCCGGGAATTCCGGTGCTGCGTATCGATCCCGAATTGATTTTCGTTATTTTCCTTCCGCCTTTATTGTATGAAGCTGCGTGGAATATTTCCTGGAAAGAATTATGGCGTTGGCGACGTATCATTTGTAGTTTTGCTTTTTTAGTCGTGTTTTTTACTGCATTTTCTGTGGCTTTGGTAGCCAATCATTTTATTCCCGGATTCTCACTGGCGCTTGGTTTTTTGCTTGGTGGAATCATTTCTCCGCCAGATGCTGTCAGCGCAGGAGCGATTCTTAAATTTGTAAAAGTACCCCGCCGAATGTCTTCTATTTTAGAAGGCGAAAGTCTCTTAAACGACGCATCTTCGCTAATTATCTTCAGATTTGCATTGATAGTAGTCGGAACAGGTCAATTTATTTGGCAAGATGCTATTGCAAGTTTCGGCTGGATGTTAGTGGGCGGAATAGGTATTGGAGTTGCAATAGGTTTCGTAGCCATGAAATTGCATAAATATTTGCCTACAGATGCTAACTCTGATATTATACTTTCTCTCGTGACACCCTATATAATATATATCGCTGCCGAAGAAGTGCACAGTTCAGGCGTTCTTGCCGTAGTGAGCGGAGGTTTGTTATTATCGCATTACAGACTTTCGTTTTTAAGCAGCAGTTCGCGTCTGAAAGGTGTTAATGTATGGGAAAGCTTCTGTTTTATCCTAAATGGCTTAATATTTATGTTTATCGGACTTGATTTGCCCGAAATAGTTTCAGGACTCGGAGATGTTAGTCTTTCGTCTGCAATTGGTTACGGATTACTAATTACAGCCGTGCTTATCGTGGGCAGAATTTTATGTGCTTTTAGTGCCGTTTTTATCACTCTTATTGCCAGAAATTTTATAAAAGTGGCAGATGCGAGACATCCGGGTTTTAAAGGCCCAATTTTAATAGGCTGGACCGGAATGCGCGGCGTAGTTTCTTTGGCGGCAGCCTTATCAATTCCCGTGCAATTGAGTGATGGAACGCCTTTTCCGCAACGAAATCTGATTTTGTTTATCACCTTTGTAGTAATCTTAACCACTTTGCTTTTGCAAGGATTGACATTGCCTTATTTAATTAAGAAGTTTCACCTGAAGGATCCTGATTATACATTGCCGGATGAAGAAATCTACAATCAGATCAAAAGAGAATTGACAGATCATGCCTTAAATCATCTTAGAACTACTTATGGCAATGAGTTAGAGAGACAGCCCGTTTTACAGCAAATCGCTTGTAAATGGGAAGATATTAATCTAAATACGAGCAATAGTATCCTAATGTCTGACGAAGCCAAAGTTGTTTACCTGAATCTGCTTGAGCATCAGCGAAATTGGCTTTTGGATCGAAATAAAGAAGAAATTCTGGATGAAGAAATTATCCGCAAACATTTGCTTTATCTGGATTTAGAAGAAGAGAAATTGCAGTTTATATAATCTTCAGGAAAGCATTTCTAATCTTTAACGTTTCCAAAACCTTATTTTTGTTTGATTTTCATAACTTTGCTGAATGAGTGATCAAATAGTTTCTAAAACAGCCGATTTTAATACTTCTGACTTAAAACTAAAAGGATTTAAAGTTTATGAAGTAAGTAACGATGTGAGTGCAATTCCAACGTATAACCGCAGAGATTTTTATAAAATTTGTATTAATACCAGCAAAAGCCTTATTCATTACGCAGATCGCGGAATTGAAACTGACGGAACTATATTATTCTTCGGAAATCCGCATATTCCATATTCATGGGAAATTATTTCACCCGCCTATAACGGTTATGCCTGTGTTTTTACCGAAGAATTTCTAAAGGCAAATGATCGCTCAGAAAGTCTTCATGAATCGCCTTTGTTTAAAATCGGTGGAACTCCTATATTTTATTTATCTGTTGAACAAGAGTTGTTTGTGGCTTCGTTGTTTAAGAAAATGATTGAAGAACAGGATACTGATTATGTTTTTAAAGACGATTTAATTCGCAATTACATCAACCTGATTATTCATGAATCGATGAAAATGCAGCCAACGGAAAACTTCTTTAAACATAAAAATGCGTCATCCCGAATCACCTCTTTGTTTCTGGAATTATTAGAAAGACAATTCCCTATTGAGACAAAAAACGAACCATTGGCATTAAAAACGCCTCAGGATTATGCACAAAGTCTTGCAGTTCATGTTAATCATTTGAATCGTTCTGTAAAAGAAATTACCGGAAAGCCAACCACAGCACACATTACCGAAAGAATCATCAGCGAAGCAAAAGCATTATTGCATCATACAGATTGGAGTATCTCAGACATTGGATATTCCCTTGGATTTGAATATCCGAGCTATTTTAATAATTACTTTAAAAGACTTACCGGAACAATTCCGAAATCGCTAAGAACGTAAATTGTTTCATATTCTTAATTTTTTGTTTGAATATTGTTATTTCTAATTGTTGTTGTCAAAGTAATTTTGCCCTGAAATAATTAGTACTAACCCCTTATCGGTTTTTTTGCTGACTAAATACAACTTCTATAAAGCGCATTCTAGCTTTCTGATTTAGTTCTCAGCACCGATATTAAAAAACAAATAATTATGAAAGAACCAGAAAATCAATTAAATGAATCTATTTTCCCGAAAGGAGATTTAGCTTCAGCGGATTATTTTATAGGAAAAGCATGGGTGAAGATGTTGGTTCCAAATGATCCGGTTTTACATACAGCCGTTGGAAATGTAGTTTTCGAAGCAAAAGCAAGAAACAATTGGCATACACATCCGGGCGGACAAATTCTTATCGTTACCCAAGGAACAGGTTATTATCAGGAAGTTAGCAAACCAATTCAATTAATAAAAGAAGGTGATGTTGTAAACATTCAGCCCGAAATTAAGCATTGGCATGGAGCTTCTCCAGATGGCGAATTTACTCATATCGCAATCAGTACAAATACAGAAAAAGGTATTGTAGACTGGCTTGAACCGGTAACCGATGAACAATACAATAGCTTTAAATAATTAAAGAAAAAGTGTTGTTCTAGTCTGACAATTAATTAACAGGGTAATGTCAGATCATTTTTAAATTAAAAATCAATCTCAAAAAATCATTTTTATGTCAACACTTTATACCTCAGTTATTGAAGAAGGAAAAATCCCAAATACATTTATGACTGGCGATGTTTCCTATAAAAAACAAACGAGTAATATTCACCCCGATAATACCGTAATCAAAGAAGTTGCCTTTGAAGCCGGCGCAAGATGCAACTGGCACATCAATCCTAGTTTGCAATTGCTTATTGCAACAGACGGAATTGGTTATTTTCAGGAAAAAGGCAGTGCAATTCGATTGCTTCATAAAGACGAAGTTGTTACTATTTTACCAAACGTAGAACATTGGTATGGCGCAACACCTTTCAGCAAGTTTTCGCATATTTCTATTATCACAGAAATCGACAAAGGAAAAGGAATCTGGCTGGAAAGCGTTACCGATGAAGAGTATTATAGCTTTGGGAATAGCTCAATTAGATAATTAGATAATTCTGAAACTTGATTAATATTGAATTTCAATTTAATGATTTCAATTCAAAATTAGTCTGCTCATTTTTGTCATCCCGAGGAACGAGGGATCTCCGCGAGTAGCTCGACAAAGATTGGCAACATATTCCACAGAAAGCAAAGGAAAAAAATCTGCTCAATCTGCTCAATCTGCGAGAAACAAAAAAACTTTACGTTTTTGTGAGAAACAAAAATCAGCAGAATCAGCGAGAAACAAAAAACAAACCAAGACAAAGAAAACTTAGCGTCTTAGTGCCTTCGTGCCACATTCAAACTGAAACAAAAAAACTTAAAACAAACATTTTCATGGAAACAAAAAACATAAAAGCCTTTGGTACAGAAGCTGCTGAAGCCCCGTTACAAACCTTAGACATCAAGCGTAGAACAGTACTGGCGCACGATGTAGAAATAGAAATTTTATATTGCGGAATCTGCCATTCAGATTTGCATTCAGCCAGAAACGAGTGGCATGGAACCGTTTATCCAATAGTTCCCGGACACGAAATTGTTGGTCGAGTAACAAAAGTTGGAGATCACGTAAAACATTTCAAAGTTGGCGATCTTGCAGGAGTAGGATGTATGGTAGATTCTTGTAGAGAATGTGAGCATTGCAAAAATGATTTAGAGCAATTTTGTGATGAAGGAAGCATCTTAACATTCAATTCTCCAGACAAACATTTAGGCGGACAAACATTTGGAGGATATTCCCAAAGTATTACAGTCGATGAAAATTATGTATTACATATTTCAGATAAACTGGATCTTGCCGGAGTTGCACCATTACTTTGCGCCGGAATCACTACTTATTCTCCACTAAAACACTGGAAAGTTGGTCCTGGACAAAAAGTAGGAATCGTTGGTATTGGTGGTTTAGGACATATGGGAATCAAATTGGCAAAAGCAATGGGTGCTCATGTGGTAGTTTTTACAACTTCATTGTCTAAAACCGAAGATGCAAAACGTCTTGGAGCAGATGAGGTAGTTTTATCTACAGATCCGGAGCAAATGGCTAAATATGCCAAAACATTGAACTTTATCTTAGATTGCGTATCGGCAGAACATAATATCGATTCGTATTTGAATTTACTAAAAGTAGACGGAACGCTAACTTTGGTTGGCGCGCCTATGGAACCACTTCCTGTAACTTCATTTAGTCTTTTATTAGGAAGAAGAAGTTTTGCAGGATCAGCTATTGGCGGAATCGCAGAAACTCAGGAAATGCTGGACTTCTGTGCAGAACACAACATCACTGCCGACATCGAAATAATTGGTGTTAACGATGTAAATAACGCTTACGAAAGATTACTAAAAGGAGATATTAAGTACCGTTTTGTAATTGATATGGCTTCCCTAAAGTAGCTAAGTTACTAAGGTTCTAAGTTTCTAAGTATAAAAAAACTTGGAACATAAAAAAAGCTAAGTCTCTAAGCTAAAAAAAAACTTAGAGACTTAGCAACTTAGTACCTTAGAACCTATAAAAGGATTATTTTTTATCCAAATCCTGTTTCAACATTTTGGCGTGCTCTAAATGAGCCGTAAGAGCCGAAATGTTATTTGACGCCCAAAGCTTTACATCTTGATCTTTGGCTTCTTCAGAAGCTTTAGTCAATTCTTTAATCGCTTTTTCGTGTCCGTCGATCATCATATCAGCGAACTTTTTATCAAAATCAAGACCAGATTTTTCATTTAGTTTGTTGTATTCCTCTTTTCCATCTTCGGTAATCGAAGTAGGTAAAGTGAAGTTTTTGGCTTTTGCCAAAGCACTAACTTCAGAAGCCGATTTGGTATGTTCATCAACGAGCATTTTTCCAAATTTCTTCACCTCAGGATTGGTACTTTTTGTTTGTGCCAGTTTTCCGATTTCGATTTCAGCAAGATTCACTTCTGCGATATCTACTAAAAATTCCGAATCATCTTTTTTCTCCGCAATAGAGTCAAATTTGGCTTCGTTTGTGTCTTCAGCAACTTCTTTGGGATCTTCTTGTTTAGTTTCATTTTTACAAGAATTCAGAAATAGTATAATTAGTCCTGCTCCCAAAATTGCTTTTCCGGCTATTAGTATTCTTTTCATGATTTTATAGTTTAAATGTTATAATGTAAAATTATCGAGATTGTAAAAGAATGTCTTACAGCATTTTTAGATAATGTTACAGGATTTGGATATTATGCTTTTATTGTAGGTTATTTTGTAATAGAAATAGTTTTATATTAGCACAGGAAAACCGATTTTCAAACCAATTACGAGTTATGATAAAACCATTACAATTGCCTTTACTTATTATGATACTTCTCTTTGTGAGTTGTCAAAAGAAGATTAGTGATTTAGAATTCGAAAAAAATGTAATGACCGAAATTTTTCCAAGTTTGATTGATTCTACTTGTTATGATTCAAGAATAACGTTTAGTAAACCTCCTATTTATGGACAAGAAAATTGTGACTTAGAGGGACATATTATCAGCATTGACTCAACAAAAGGCACTGAAGAACAAAAACAAAAAATAGAAGAATGGAAGCGTAATCAGGGAGAAATTGAAAAAGATACTTCGAAAATAATTATAGCATTCAATCCCGAAATTGAGAAGAGTAATGAAGATTTAAAAGGATACTTAGAACAGTATTTTAAAGGCGCTAAATCTTTTTATCCAATTGTAGAAGGAGATTCTACCAATATAATAGATTTCAAAAATATTCCAATTAAACATAGATTTGAACTTAGAAACATTTCTGAATTTCCAAAAGATAAATACGAATTTTGGAGAAAGAAATATGATTTTGTTTTTTCCGGTGCTGTCTTTTTTACAAGAATACAATTTGATAAAGACAAAAAGTTTGGAGTCTTAGACGGTGGGTTTTCTTGTGGAAGACATTGCGGAAACGGTTTTAGAATCTACATTAAGAAACGAGGGGAAAAATGGGTTATTGATAAAATTGAAGAAACTTCGGTTGCTTAAATAAGGCTACAAATTAATTTAAAAGAGAATTAAAAATTTATGAAAATACTTAAAAAAATCGGTGGAATTTGCTTAATGATAGTAGCAGTCATATTGTCGTTTGTTCTACTTATTACTTGTTTTAAAACTGTTTTTGATTGTATAAGAGAAATTAATAAAAATACATCAGAAGGAATAGGGTATACTTTGGGCTGTTTGTTTATGATTGTTTTAGTTATTTTATTAATCAGATTTATGTTTAAAAGAAGTTTGAAATTAATAAGAACTAATCCTCAAACTGAAGATTCAATTGATGATATTGGGGTATAATTTGAAACATAAAACTAAATATGAACCAATAAAGCCTTAAATGAAATATACAATTTACCTTATTCTATTTTCTACTTTAATAATTTCCTGCACGCCAAAATCAAAATTCAAAACTATTGATTTTATAAGTTTTGAAATGACGGTTCCTCAAAATTGGAATAAAATTATAATTAGAGGAACAGATAGTTATGTTGGAGGAATAGTTACGGATCAAAAAGACACTTTGATTTTTGATATTGGTGGGTATTCCGGGGATGTAATGAAAAATGATTTTCCATTGGTTTATGACAAAAAAGGTTATGACGAATTAAGTAAAGAACAAAAAGGACGCTTGAAAAAAGCAAAATATCTAGTTGTAGATTCATTGTCAGGTGATATTGACTATAAGAAATATCTAAAGCAGAAATTTGTTATGCAGAAAATAGATTGTTTTAATGCAAAATTAATTACTCCCACAAATAAAGAGCTTGGAACAACCGGACTTTTTATTGATAGCTTAGAAGGAAGTACAAAAGAATATAATAAAGTGAGTATGTCATTTTATGGGCGAAATTTGAAAGAGAAAACAGAGAAACAATTTATAATTGCACTAAAAACTATTAAACTTAGAGACTACTGCCATTAACAAAAAAAACATGAACGAAAGATTTACCTTAACCGGAGGCGCACGAATTGGAAGAGCAAATGCAAGTTATCCTTTTGCGAAACTAGATGTTGATAAGAATGTTTTAAAAATAGACGCTTCGATTGTGGGGAATCTAATTTTTCAGGCGAAAGATATTTCGAATTAAAACCTTATAGATCAATTCCTGTTATAGGAAACGGAATTAAAATCATTCATAGAATCGAAAATTATAGTTCAGAAGTAATATTTTGGACTTTTAAAGATCCAAGTTTTGTACTTAAAGAAATTGAAAAAACAGGTTTTTTGAGTAATACAAATAGCATTTTAAGCGAAGCCGATTTAGAAATTATAAAGAAACAGGGGCAAGGCAGTTTTCCGATCAAAAAATCAGCAGTTATATTTTTTGTACTGATTTGGAACCTACTTTTATTGTGGTCTTTCATTCCAATTTTTACTAATCCGCAAGAAAAAGGCTTTTCGATAGGAATTGGAGCCAATATTGCACTTGGATTTGTTTTTTTAAGTTCAATTTCAGCCTTGATTTCAAAGAGTTTCAGAACATTAATATTGAAAGAAGGACGAAATTTTGAAGACATTAAGAAATTCCTTTATTTTATAATCCTCGTAACAGGAATGTTATTTATTTCTTTTACGGTTGCAAGGTTTAATTAAAAAAATCATCTTCGCAATGAACACATCAAACACAATCATAAAAACAGCCACACCAGCAGATTTGCCAGGAATTGTAAAGCTTCAGAAAGAAAATCAAATCGCTCAGGGCGGAAGTTTATCAGCTGAACTTACGCCGGAGCAAATTCAGGAAATGATGAGCGATATGCCTCAAATTGTCGCTATTGTAGATGATGAGGTTGTTGGGTTTTTATTGACGACTTCTCAAGATGTAAATAAAAGGCGAAATGTGGCGATTGTAGACGCGATGTTTACTTCGTATACCGGTAATGCTGATTCGTACATTTACGGGCCTGTATGCGTTAGTAATACACAACGCGGAAAAGGTTTAGCGCAATTGATGTTTAGAGAGCTTTTGCAAAAGGAACCCAATCGAGAAGGAATCTTATTTATTAAAAGCGATAACGAAGCTTCTTTAAGAGCGCATGAAAAAATGGGAATTAAAAAAGTAAGCAGCTTTAAGTTTAATAATGCCGATTTTGATGTTTTTGCTTATTTGTTTCCTTCATACGAAAGTTAAAAATATTGTTTACACAAATAGAATTACGAATCCCAATTCCGAAAGAATTGGGATTTTTTATGCCTTAATTTTAAAGATGGAAGCAAGGGTTAATTGTGAAATTTTAATGCTGTTTTTGTAGTCCTTTTTGAAGTAGAATATGCTCAATCGGTTTCTGTTTCAAGATTAATTTCTACGATAAATTTTGTGCCAGGAGATTAATATTGGAAAAATAAAAAAGGATAGGGGTTGTATCGCAAATGAATTTTTAAAAATGAAAAACCTTCGAGAAATATGATTTTTTACCCTTATAAATTTTATTCGGAATATTTAGACTCAAAAAGTATCAAGGAGTTGAAAGATAATAGGGGAGTTTTTTTGCGCCAATTATTAAAATTAGAGACATAAAAAGTGAAAAAATAAAAAAGTACTTAGATTTTTAAGATGTTAATTAATTACTTTATATAAAGTTTTAAAAGTATTCTTTTTAAGTTGTTTAGATTAATGCTATAATGTGAAGTTATGGAAATTTTTTGGTAAAAAACAGTAAATTTTGCGGCAATACTCCCTAGAAGTAAGCGAATTTTTGATGCTCGATTTCTCTGTGATTTTTTTAGTTCTCTTGTGCCGATTTTGCAATTATTTGGATGTATAAAATTATAGTTTTGGCCTTTTTTAATTCTATCTTTTGTGTTTCTGATGTGATTTTTGACTTTGCTTTCTTAAAAATCCGTTCAGAGGGTTTTTAGATTTTTTTTATTTGAAATATTATATTTTATTTATTATATAAATATGTTATTATGTTAGTATTAGTTTGTTTTATATAAACTAATAATTTATGTTATTGAATTGATTTGTTTTAATTTTAATGCTGAAAAATTTGACTTAAAAAAGCTCTGGATTGCAAGTAGGACTTTTGTTTCTTTCTCGAAATTGTCTAAACATTCGGTTAGAGAAATTTGTTCAGATGAGTTTGTTCTAATTTGTTAGCAAATTTAAAATAATAATTCATTCTTATTTTAAATAATAAAAACATGTTTAGTGTTGATTATCAGTGGCTTTAATAAGTTTTATTTAAATGTTTACTTTTATTTTAAAATCAGTGTAAACTCTTATTTATGCAGACAATCAAAACTACAAACGGTGTGCTTTTGAAAAGTTATTCGTTGATTTACTTTTTCATTGTTAGCATTCATTTCGGAACCGAATATTTTTAGAGATTGCTGTTTTTCGTCAAAAAAACATTTGACTCTTGGTTCCTTTTGTCACAAAGAAGTTAAGATGCAAAATGATTTTTGTGGCAAATCCTGCGATGTAATTAAGAGTGAATTTTGTAGTCCAAAAGTGTTTATTAAAATGAAAGATCAATAAAGGAAATCAAAAGTATTTCGTGCAGAAATTTGCTGAAAGCGATCCATGCATTAGATTAGCAAGATGAAGCTATTTGACGTAACATTTTAAAGAAAAATACCATTGGTACTAGTTAGCTGATTCAATCGAAAAAAAGTTAGTTAATAAGCGCTTAATGGCTTCTTTAAATTAATACAAATAAAAAACAGCTCCTTAGAGCTGTTTTTTATTTGTTGTGACACAAAGTATGTGTTGATCTAAGTTTTTCCGTCTCTGATTAGATTTAGGGCATTATTTAACACGTTGGGTGTAATTATCGCATCTGTTTTACTTCGCTCGGGTCATAAAAAAATCTAACACGAAGCTCGTTATGTGCGTTTAAATAAGTAAAACGCCTTTATTAAAGCTAAAATACGATGTTTCTGTCTGTTAAAACTAATTTATAGTTATACGTAAAACTTATTTTTTAGGAGTTTCATCTTCCGGCAGGATTACTTTATTAAGTTCAGCTTCTTTTTCAGCCCTTTTTTGCGCTGCTTTTCCTTTTCCAATTGGGATTCCTGCCGTTATATACAAAGATCTGTTGTAAACATTTGGACCGTCGCCTTTCATTACGGGCACCAATCCGTAGTAATATTGAACCGTAAAATTCAAACCGTTTCCAACATTCATGTGATAACCTGCGCCAAGTGCAATTCCTGCATCAATAACACGTATTTGATCTCTGATATTCTTTTTATAAACCACATCATCTTTATCGTATTCTTTCTTGAATTGGTCAAAAGCCTTGGCTAATAAACCAAATTGAGGCCCGGTTTTGAGGTAAATTCTGTTTTTGAATTGGTATTTAATTAAAATCGGAACGTTAAAATAGCGGATTTCGCGATTAACACTTCCTCCGGCAAACGTACTATCCAGATTTTCATCGTTTAAGGAATACACCGGTAAACCGTGCGCTCCCATTGGCGATTTTACAATAACACCTGTATTGATCATCCATGCCGGATTTTTTTTAGATCTAATATCAAAATAAAAACCAAGATTAAATCCGGGTTCAGTGCCGGAAGTATCCAAACCGGAAATCGTAGAGAAATTGACACCGCCTTCTAAACCGAATTCTAAAAATGGAGAATTAAGTTTGTCTCCAAAAATCAAGGAAATTAAAACTTGTGATTGAGCAGGAGCAAAGCAAAGCAATGTGATAAGCAATAATAAACCTTTTTTCATATAATTGGGTTTAAAGTCCAAAACGATACTGAAGACCACCTAAAACTTGTGTACGGCTGCCTAAGAAACCAACTTCTGCACGAAACATAATATGTTTATTGTATTGAAATTGAGTTCCTATCAGGAAGTTCCACATGTCTTTTGGTGCTTTTTGAAGCGAATATTGAACAGATGAATCACTAGCTGTACTCAAAGCACCGTCTAAAGATGTTAAGAATGTTCCGGCTTTTTCGAGTGCCCGGTTTGCAGTATTATGTTTGGCAACATTTATTGGATTTGCTTGTTGTGCGGGCGTTAATCCATTCCACCAATTGTCTACTTTAGTTTGATTGTCGGTTACTTTTGTCAATCCTTCGTCGACTTTTTCCTGAGCATTGCTTAAATCAAATACGTCAGACATTGCAATGTTTCCGTTGGTATCTCCGGAAATATGAACTCTAAAACCACCAACCCAAAGCGCAATATTTCTTTCGGGTTTATTCAATTTAAAAGTTTTACCCAGTCTAGGCCCAAAAATATAAGAAAACGCAGGTTTGTCTAAAGAGCTTATATCGGTCCAGGACATATTCATATCGAGGGCAAACCAGCCGCCTCCAATACCTATGGTTGGCGTTAAACCGAGTCCGAATGTAGTGGCATTAAAATTTGCTTTAGTGCTAAAACTAGCAACTTGCGACCAATTATTATCAGCATCAGGAACCCAAATTCCAGCATTGATTTTGGTTGCAGTATTTGCTTTTCCAAAAATCCCGTACACATTCAAAAAGGGAAGCAGCCAAATATCAGGTCTGATCGTTAAAGCTCCTGCTTCTACAGAAGATTTATCAAAACGAACAATTTCGTCCAAATTATACATAGGACCATTATTAAAACCTACTTCTAAGTCATTGATGATAATCTCAGAATCCTGCCAAAAATAATTTACAGAAAGTCCTGCAGAGTAAGGTAAGTTATATCCTTTTTGGGCCACTTTTTCTCCCCAGATAGGCAAAGCATAAGGGTAGTTTTCGATTTTAAGACTATCTTTAAGAAGCTGATTTTTTTGCCCTACGATTTTATCGGTGTAAACCTGTGCAAAAATCGGCATGCTAAAGAATAATAAGGCTAATATTAGTGTATTACATTTCATTGATTTTGTAGTATTATAAAATTATTTAAAATAGAACTGCGTAAAAAAAATATGTACTAATGTATTCTTAAAGAAATGTCTTCTTATCTTTTGTATTTCAATAAATTGGATTAAAAATGGATAGGTATTTTGTTTTTGTATTATATGTTAATTAGTGTTAAAGTTAAATAAATTTTCTTACCAGTTGCAATAATTTTCGAGAAAGTGCACATTTTTTGCGAAAAATTTTCAATTGGATTTGTAAGGCATTTATTCTTTTTGAGGAACATCATTTCTAAATTTTTAAGTTTTTGAATCGAAATAAATAGTATTTTTGTGCCGTGAAATGGATAACAATTATATTATCAGTTTATTTAATGGCACTTTCAAATATGCCCTGTGCAGATATGGAAGTAAATAGTGCTGCTCATAAAACTGCCCAGTTTTCATCAGAAGCAAATCATTCGCACGATAAAGACAATGATTTATGTTCACCATTTTGCGCTTGCAATTGTTGTGGTGCACAGATTTTGAGTTATCAAACTACTGCAAGTTTTGATTTCCCTGTCCTTACTTCAATTATTTCAATTCAATTACCAAGTTATAATTCTGTTTTTGCTTCCAGTTTCTACGGAAGTATTTGGCAACCCCCTCAAATAGCATAATGATTGCCCGTCCCGACGTTTCGGGATTTGGGTTAGAGAATTGTGGATTTTCCGCAGTATTAAAATAGGCAGCACTTTGCCTGATTTCTCACATCATTATACCATTAAAATGTTAGATAAAATCATACAGTTTAGTATAAAGAACAAATTCGTTATACTACTATTTACCCTTATTTTAATAGCTTGGGGAAGCTATTCGCTTAAAAAATTGCCACTTGACGCCTTGCCGGATGTGACCAATAATCAGGTACAGATTATTACAACTGCGCCAACATTGGCAAGTCAGGAAGTGGAGCAATTAATTACATATCCGCTGGAACAAGCTGTAAAAACAGTCCCGGATATTATCGAACTCCGTAGTATTTCTCGTTTTGGATTATCAGTTGTTACCGTTGTTTTTGACGACGATGTTGATATTTACTGGGCCAGAGAACAAATATTCCAGCGTTTAAAACAAGCCGAAGAAAATATTCCTGCTTATGCCGGTTCGCCAGAATTGGCGCCAATTACAACCGGTTTAGGCGAAATTTACCAATATGATGTTTATGCCAAAAAAGGCTATGAAGACAAATATGATGCGGTAAAATTAAGAACCATTCAGGATTGGATTATAATTCCGCAATTGCAGGGCGTTAAAGGCGTTGCAGAAGTTAGTGCCTGGGGCGGAAAACTAAAACAATATGAAATTGCCGTAAACCCAAATACACTAAATAGTTTGGGTGTTACAATTACTGAAATTTTTGAGGCACTTGAAAAAAACAACCAAAACACTGGTGGTGCTTATATCGAAAAAGATAAGTTAGCTTATTTCATTCGTGGTGTAGGAATGGCAAAAGGAATCACAGACTTAGGAAATGTTGTAGTGAAAAACCGCAATGGTTCTCCGGTTTTAGTTCGTGATGTTGCCGAAGTTCGTGAAGGCGTTGCTTTACGTTACGGAGCATCAACCAAAGACGGCAAAGGTGAAATCGTGTCCGGATTAGTTTTGATGTTAAAGGGAGAAAATTCCAGTGCAGTAGTTAACAGAATTCATGAAAAAATGATTCAGATTAACAAAAGCCTGCCAGAAGGTGTTGTTGCCGAAGCTTTTATTGACAGAGGAAAACTAGTAGATAATGCAATAGGAACAATAACAAAAAACTTATTAGAAGGAGCACTGATCGTGATTTTTGTCCTGATTTTATTTCTGGGGAATCTTCGCGCTGGTTTAATCGTAGCGTCTGTGATTCCGTTAGCAATGCTTTTTGCGGTTATTTTGATGAATGCCTTTGGCGTAAGTGGAAACCTGATGAGTTTAGGAGCAATCGACTTTGGAATCATTGTTGACGGAGCCGTGATTATTGTTGAAGCCACAATGCATCATCTGCAAAAACTGAGAAGAAAGAAAGAATTATCGCAAAGCGAAATGGATATCGAAGTCTACAACTCGGCTTCAAAAATTAGAAATAGTGCCGCTTTTGGCGAAATTATTATCCTGATCGTGTATTTACCAATTCTGGCTTTAGTAGGAACAGAAGGAAAAATGTTCAAACCTATGGCGATGACCGTTGGTTTTGCAGTTGCAGGAGCATTTATACTTTCGCTGACTTATGTTCCTATGATGAGTGCTTTGTTCTTGTCTAAAAACACAGAACATAAAGAGAATTTCAGTGATCGAATGATGACTTGGTTAGAGTCAATTTATACGCCGTTTCTCGAAAAAGCATTACAATTTAAAAAGATTGTTTTAGGACTCTCATTAGGTTTATTTGCGCTTGGGTTAATCGTCTTTAATAATATGGGAGGAGAATTTATCCCAACTATCGAAGAAGGCGATTTGGCTATAAATGCCACAATTATGACCGGAAGTTCGCTTACGCAGATGGTAGAAACCACCACAAAATATGAACAGATTTTAAAAGCCAAATTCCCTGAAATAAAAACTATCGTAACCAAAATTGGAAGTGGAGAAATCCCAACCGATCCAATGCCTATTGAAAGCGGCGATTTGATTATTGTTTTGAAAGACAAAAAAGAATGGACCGGAAAATACCATAATTGGGAAGATTTGGCGAATGCCATGAAAGAAGAAATGGAAGTGATTCCAGGTGCCAATATTGAGATTTCGCAGCCTATACAAATGCGTTTTAACGAATTAATGACCGGAAGCCGCAGCGATATTGCGATTAAGATTTTTGGTGATGATTTAGATATTCTGGATGCTAAAGCAAATGAATTAATTTCGAAAATTAAAAACATCGAAGGAATTGGCGACTTAAAAGCCGATAAAGTAACGGGATTACCTCAAATAACGATTAAATACGATTATAATAAAATCGCTTTATACGGATTGAATATCTCTGATATCAATCAAATTATCCGTTCGTCATTTGCAGGCGAAAGTGCCGGTAAAATCTACGACGAAAGCAAAAGATTTGATGTTGTCGTGCGAATGAATCAGGACTATCGCGCAGATATTACAGATGTAAGCAATTTGTTTATTCCGTTGCCAAACGGACAGCAAGTACCGCTTTCGCAAGTCGCAACTGTTGATTATGAACAAGGTCCGGTGCAAGTAACCCGCGAAGACGGTAAACGTAGAATTACTGTTGGGCTAAATGTTCGTGGCCGTGATATTAAAAGCGTTGTCGAGGAAATTCAGCAAAAATTAGATAAGAATTACAAACTTCCTCCCGGGTATTATGTAACATACGGCGGACAGTTTCAAAACCTGATTGAAGCCACCGAACGACTTTCGGTAGCGTTGCCAATCGCTTTGGGATTAATATTGGTTTTGCTTTATTTCACTTTTAAAAGTTTCAAACAGGCAGGATTGATTTTTACAGCCATTCCGTTATCGGCAATTGGTGGTGTCTTTGCGCTTTGGATGCGTGGAATGCCGTTTAGTATTTCCGCAGGAATTGGTTTTATTGCCTTATTCGGAATTGCAGTTTTAAATGGAATCGTATTGATTTCGTATTTCAATCAATTGAAAACAGAAGGAATATTAGATCCGCTGCAACGAGTTTTAATTGGAACTAAAACCAGATTACGTCCCGTTTTAATGACCGCAGCCGTAGCTTCACTTGGATTTTTGCCAATGGCATTATCGACAAGCGGTGGAGCAGAAGTTCAAAAGCCTCTCGCAACTGTAGTTATTGGCGGATTAGTATCGGCAACTTTATTGACGTTAATCGTTTTGCCAATTCTGTATTTGTTATTGGAACGAGGAGTTAACCGCAAAGAATAATTAGATAATGAGAAAATTTGATAATTAGACAATAACTACTTTGAGCAAAATGATTTTTCTCGCAGATTTGCTTCGCCAGTTCGCTATCGCTCGGGTGGGAGATTGAGCAGATTTATTAGAAAATAAATAAAAGAATCTCCTAAATCTGCAAAATCTGCGAGAAACAAAAAATCAAGGCAAAGAAATTAAAACATTAAAAAAATGAATTCAAAAAATATAATATACACAAAAACCTTTGTGAACTTTGCGAATCTTCCTTTGCGAACTTTGCGGTTAAATAAGCTGCTATTGGCAAATAAAACTTTGTGGTTAATAGCGTTCCTATTAGTAACCACATTAACATCGGCACAAGAAAAGGTAACTTTAGAAAAAGCAATAGAACTTGCAAAATCAAACAACATAGATTTAAAAATCGCTGATAAAGAAATTGAAAAACAAACGGTTCTAAAAAAGACCGCATTTCAGCCAGAACCGTTGCAAGTGCAATATCAGGGCGGACAATTCAATAGCGCCGATTTTGATCACAACGTTTCGATTCAGCAGTTTTTTCCAATAGGGAATATTACCAAAGCCAATCGACAATTGCAGGAAGAACTGGTAAAACTGGCCGAAAGACGAAAAGCGTTGTCTTCTTACGAAATAGAAAAAGCCGTAATATTATCGTATTACCAATATTTGTATGGTGTTTCGATTCAGAAATTAAACTCGGAATTGAATGATATTTATACCAAATTTCTAAAGAATGCAGAGCTTCGTTTTAAAACCGGAGAAAGTGGAAACATTGAAGTTATTAGTGCTAAAGCGAAAGTAAAAGAGATTGAAACCCAAAAGGCACAATTAGAATATGATTTGGTGATTTATCAAAAGCAATTGCAATTTTTTATTCAGACGGATGAAAACATTGTTCCTGATGATAAAACTTCATTACAATATGCAATTTTGAAAGAAGAAGGAAATTCGAAAGCAGAAGGTTTAATAACTGATTTTTACCAACAGCAGATTTCGGTATATCAAAAAGAAACCAATACGTACAAAGCGATGCGAACTCCAAAACTTGGATTGGGCTATTTTGCACAAACCATCAACACCGAATCTTTGTTTCAGGGTTTTACGGCAGGATTGCAAATTCCGTTGTTTGGCGGCGTAAATTCGGCGAAAGCCAAAGCTTCTGAAATTAGTATTTCGCAATCACAATTAGCTTTAGATAAAAATAAACTAACGCTGAATCTGCAAAAACAAGAATTGCAAAACAATTTTGATAAGCAGCAAAAAGCACTAGATTATTATCAAAAAGAAGGTTTGCAATATGCAGATCAGATTATTAACACAGCGCAAAAAAGTTATGTCAATGGCGATATGAGTTATTGGTCGTACATCAGTTTTTTAAATCAGGCAATTGATATTAAAAAACAATATACAGAGGCGACTCATAACTACAATCAAAGTGCTATCGAACTTCAATTTCCAACTATCAAAAACAATTAAAATGAAAATAAATTTAACCGCAAAGTTCGCAAAGATTTTATCGCAAAGTTCGCAAAGAAAATTAGCTTATAGCTTATTGCTTATTGCGTATAGCATAGTTTTTACTTCATGTAATGAGAAAAAAACAGAAGAAGCGCCGGAAGAAGAAAAAGCGCAAACAGAAGTTGAATTAACCGAATCTCAATATAAAACAGTAGGAATCGAAACTGGAGTTGTAGAAAACAGAAATCTGAACAAAGTCATAAAAGCCAACGGTTACACGACAGTTCCGCCACAAAATTCTGCCGAAGTTTCGACTTTGATAGGAGGAACAGTTAAGGATATTTTTGTTCTGGAAGGCACTTTTGTCAACAAAGGAAAAGTTTTGGCTACGATTCAGAATCTGGAAGTTATCGAAATGCAGGAAGAATATCATTCGGCTACAGCCAATATCGAATATTTGCAATTAGAATACAATCGCCAGAAAACATTGAGCGATGAAAATGTAAATCCGAGGAAAGTTTTTCAGGAAGTAAAAGCAAAATTAGCAGCCGAAAGAGCCAGAGCACAAGCCGCAAAAAACAAATTAGAAGCATTGCATGTAAGTACAAAAGGAAGTACTTCACTAGTTCCAATTGTGGCGCCAATCAGCGGTTATGTGGGGAATATAAAAATAGCAAAAGGAGCCTATGCACAAACCGGAGTTGTATTGTTTGAAGTTGTAGACAATAGCCAGATGCACTTAGACCTGAATGTTTATGAGAAAGATTTAGGCTCAATTTCGGTTGGGCAGGTAATTGATTTCGTGCTTACAAATCAATCAAACAAATCGATAAAAGGAAAGATTTTCGGAATCAATAAATCTTTTTCTAACGAAAGTAAAACCGTTGCTGTCCACGCCAAAATTGAATCGGAAGATGCAAAAGGACTGATTCCGGGAATGTATGTTTCGGCGAATATCAACATTACCAATACGACAGTTCCGGCTTTACCAAAAGACGCTGTGGTTAAAAATGCAGATAAGTATTTTGTTTTTGTTGAAGAAGATGAACATGCAGAGAAACACGAAGAAAAAGAAGGAGAAAAAGGAACACCACATGAAAAGGAAATTCATTTTAAAGCGATTGAAGTGATTCCAGGAACGACAGATCTAGGTTTTACTGAAGTGAAGTTTGTAGATAAAATTGATGCAGACGCTAAAATTGTTACTAAAGGGGCTTTTTATTTACTCTCGGCATTGAAGGGCGGGGGAGAACATGATCATTAAAAAGTTTCAGGTTTTGTTTGTTTCAGGTTTCAAGTTCTGAAATGTGGTTAAATTTGCTCGCAAAGTCGCAGAGTCGCAAAGTTTTTAATCTTTTAAAACTTAAAAAAAAGCATAACGCAATAAAAACTTTGCGACTCTGCGACTTTACGAGATTAAATAATTTTACATAGAAACAATTGCGACAAAATCCTTAAATTTAGAACATATTTAAATAAAATTTCAATCTGAGAATTTCCTATGGAACATCAACATATAGAAGAAAAAGTAATTAAAAAGAAAATCAACCAATCAGGATGTTGCTCAGCCCACGAAGATCATAGCCATACTGACAATGACGGACACGATCATGATCACGAACACGGTACAGAAGGCGGTTTGTTTCAAATGTTTGTCCCGGCTATAATTTCATTTGTTTTATTGCTTATTGGGATTGGTTTAGATAATTATTTTCCGCAAACCTGGTTTTCAGGTTATGTTAGAATTGCCTGGTACGTTGTGGCTTATTTGCCTGTTGGACTTCCCGTGCTCAAAGAAGCTTATGAAAGCATTAGGAAAGGCGATGTATATTCAGAGTTTTTTCTGATGTGTATTGCTACAATTGGCGCATTTGCAATTGGTGAATTTCCTGAAGGAGTTGCTGTAATGTTGTTTTATACCATTGGAGAAAACTTTCAGGGATTGGCAGTAAGCAGGGCAAAATCAAATATCAAAAGCTTATTAGACCAAAGACCGGATGAGGTAAATATTTTAGAGAATAATGTTACAACAAAAATTAAAGCTGTTGATACTAAAATAGGATCAATAATTCAGCTTAAAGCGGGAGAAAAACTAGGTTTAGATGGAGAATTAGTATCAGATACTGCTTCATTTAATACTGCGGCACTTACGGGAGAAAGTAAGCCTGATACTAAAGTAAAAGGCGAAGTTGTTTTGGCCGGAATGATTAATAGCAACACAATTGCATTAGTGAAAGTAACGACGGCTTATAATGATAGTAAGCTTTCTAAAATTCTGGAAATGGTTCAGAATGCTACGACTAAAAAAGCTCCTGCGGAATTGTTTATTCGGAAATTTGCCAAGATTTATACCCCAATCGTAGTTTATCTGGCGATTGCGATTTGCTTGCTGCCAATGCTTTTTGTAGACAATTACGTATTTAGTGATTGGTTGTATCGAGCTCTGGTTTTCCTTGTAATTTCTTGTCCTTGCGCTTTGGTGATTAGTATTCCGTTGGGTTATTTTGGCGGAATCGGCGCTGCGAGTAAAAACGGAATCCTCTTTAAAGGAAGTAACTTTTTGGACAGTATTTCAACGATTCAGAATGTTGTGATGGACAAAACCGGAACAATGACCGAAGGCGTTTTTAAAGTTCAGGAAGTTATTATTCAGGATAATTTTGATAAAGAAGAAATCCTGAAACTGGTAAATGTTCTCGAAAGTCAGAGTACACATCCGGTGGCGACGGCGATTCACAATCATGTGGGGCCAATTGATGCTTCGATAAAACTGAAAAATGTAGAGGAAATCTCCGGACACGGATTAAAAGCCGAAATTGACGGAAAAGAATTGCATGTTGGGAATTTCAAACTAATGGATAAATTTAATATTGCTTATAATGTTGATCAAAATGCAGTAGTGTACACTACAATTGCTATTGCTTACGATAAAAAGTTTGCAGGATATCTGACTATTGCTGACGAAATTAAAGTCGATGCACAGGAAACGGTAAACAAACTAAAAGCATTAGGCGTTAAAGTAACTATGTTAAGCGGTGATAAAACCAATGTGGTGCAATTTGTTGCCAATAAACTAGGAATTTCAAATGCTTTTGGAGATTTATTGCCAGAGGATAAAGTCAATAAACTGAACGAGATCAAAGCCAAAAACGAAACCGTAGCTTTTGTGGGCGATGGTGTAAATGATGCTCCGGTTATCGCTTTAAGCACGGTTGGGATTGCGATGGGAGGTTTAGGAAGCGACGCCACAATCGAAACTGCCGATATTGTAATTCAGGACGATAAACCAAGTAAAATCCCAATGGCGATAAACATTGGGAAACAAACTAAAAAGATAGTCTGGCAAAATATTACTATGGCATTTGTAGTCAAAGCATTTGTACTAATTCTGGGCGCAGGTGGACTTGCAACGATGTGGGAAGCCGTTTTTGCCGATGTTGGAGTAGCACTTTTGGCAATACTAAATGCCGTTAGGATTCAAAAGATGAAGTTTTAGGTAATCGCCGCAATTTCGCGGCGATTTTTATTTAGACAGTAAATAAAAGGATAAAGCTGGTTTCATTTTATAAGATGAAACTCAAGATTTGTAAAATTAAAGCATTGTTCTTAAGTGAAGTATTAGTTTTGTTTATACATCAAAAACAAAATTATGAAGAAAGTACTTTTCGTGTTAATGCTATTGTTTTTAAGTTGTTCGACGGCTTGGGCGCAGACAAAACCTGCCGACAGTACCCAGACAGCAAAGCCAAAAACCAAGAATATTGATTTTAATGTAATGCCTTATCTTAGTTACAATAGAACTCTGGATTTTATGTTTGGAGCAATCCCCATGATGATGTATAGACTGAATAAAGCCGATACTATTTCTCCTAAATCATTATCCGGTATTTCGGCAATTTATACTACCAACAAATCTTATTTTGTATCCTCATTCAACAAATGGTATTTTGATGAGGATAAATGGCGCATACAAGCTTTCCTGATGACAGGTAATAAAAACGCACAGTTTTATGTAGATGATCTTAATGCCTCAGATTTTTACGATTATGGTACTAAAATGACTATAGTAAACTTTAGTGTACAACGCAAAATAATAAAAGGTTTGTACGCTGGTTTAGGCTATTCTTATGCGCATTACAATACCAATTATCAGGATAATATAGAACCGTCATCTATAACGCACACAAATGGTTTGCAGTTAATTACGCTATATGATACTCGGGATGCCGTTTACTACCCAACCAAAGGCGATAAAATAAGAATACGATGGCTTACCTATCCTACATGGTTTGGAAATGATGTGAGCGCCAATAAAATTCTCTCAGAATACAACAAATATTTTCCAATGCGAAACGGAACTGATGTATTAGCGGCTCGTTTTGCTGGCAAATTCGGATTAGGGAATATTGCTTTCGAACAGCAGGTAACTATTGGTAGTGAAGATATCCGAGGGTATTCTGAAGGGAAATATCGTGGCGACGGACTTATAGATTTGCAAGGCGAGTATCGATACAATTTTGGTAAAAGAATGGGCGTTGTTGGTTTTGCCGGCGTAGCCACGATTTACGGATCTGATACAACTAGTTTTAACTGGAAATTATATCCGGGAGCGGGCGTAGGCTATCGCTACAGAGCCTTTAAGAAGGAAAAATTTAATATTGGACTTGATGGCGCCGTTGGGAAAGGAGACTGGGGAATTTACTTCCGTATTGGGGAAGCTTTTTAATGAATTACAACCTAAAAGTTTATTTAGATTGTAATTCTTTTAAATGTGTAGATTCCTGAATTTCACCATTACCAAAAGACCAGTTTTCAAGACCATTATTTTCTAATAAAACAATGATAACATTATTGATCAGGATTTCTGTTGCCGTCGAAATTCTGGTAGCAATTTGATTGTATAATTTTCTTTTTTGATCCAAAGTTCTTCCTTGTCCTGCAATAATCTGAACATAAACAATTTCTTCAGAATGTGACACTCCAAGATAACTTTCAGGATATTTTATTTGATGCGTTTCCAATTCTTCAATTACATGAAAATAATCAGCTGTAGGGATATTAAATTCTTCTATTAAAGATTGATGTATCGCTGCTGAAATATTGTTTTTGGTTTCCAGCGAAAGCTTTTTCGGTAAACTGATTCGGACAAATGGCATTTTTTGGAGTTTTATTTAGTGGTAAAAAGATTTTCTATAAAAATAGGAAATATTAAGTTTTGAGAAATTAGAATTAACACTAAAAATTTAATTCAATTTTGATTCCGTTATTTTCCAATCCAATATCTGTTTTATTCCTTTTAGAAGGTGTTTGGGTTGGATACCAATTTCGATACGGTTTTACAATAATCAGTAAACCTTCGTCATCACCAATAGCAGCAAAATTTTCGCTGTTAAAGTTTTTAGAAAAAAAAGCAAGATCATGATCTTCTATTAATTGCTCTCCTAATTCCATTGGATTTTCATCAACAATTCCAATTTCGCTAATGCATAAAATTGATTTAGAACTGAATTCTTTTATTTGCAAATTATCAAGATCATGTCTGGCAATAAACTCTAATAAATTACCATTGTTGTCGTAAAAATAAACGGCATTGGCATTCCAGGTTTCAAAATTGGCAATGATGCGTTGATCTTCAATAATTAGTAAATCTATTTTGTTTTTGCACCAATTGATCGCTTCCTCAAGTTTGTTCTCAGGAATATTAAAAGCAAAATGATAGATAGAATTGAAATCAGGATTTTCGATGAACTTTAAGATTGAATCCCCCGCTTTAATGGTAACGGTTTGTGAAGTTTTTTCTATAATTGGGAGTTCCAGAGTATCTTTATAAAATGCAGCGGTTTCCAGAATATTGTTGCTTTGAATCTGTATGTGTTCTAATTTCATAATTGTGGTATTTTATAAAGAGGCAAAAGCTTCATTTGGTCTCAAACAAATTTAAAAAATGCCCACAGTATTCTGATTGACTAGCGATTTTATACTTCAATGAAAGAATAAGAAATTATTATAGAGAAGTTTTGCGTATAAGCTTTTCAATGAAAAAATTCGGTTATATTTATACAATTTTAGAGACAAAAAGCGACAATTTTATATATTATGAATAGATTTTGCTAATTATAAAATGTAATTGTTATAAAAGATAAAAAAGAAAAAACCTTTAACCGAAAAACAAATTTATTATGCTAAAACTATTTATTTCGCTTGCTGCCATATTATCCTTTACGGTCGTAACAGGACAAGAAAAAGCAAAAACAACGCAGAATCCAAATACACAAATTGATCAGTATTTAGCTGAGGTTGTTGGTAAATATAATATGCCTGGAATTGCTGTTGCAGTAATTAAAAACGATAAAATTATCCACAGAAATAATTACGGAAAAGCAAATATTGAGTTTGATGTTCCAGTATCTAATAAATCTATTTTTAGAATTTATTCGCTAACAAAAACTATGATTGTTACAGGAATTTTTCAATTAATTGAGCAAAATAAATTAGCATTAGAAGATCCAATTTCAAAATACCTTCCGGATTTACCCTCAACCTGGAATTCTGTTCAAGTTAAACATTTAGTTACACATTCTTCCGGACTTCCGGATATCGTAAATTACGAACAATTGCCAGAAAATGAAGCTAAAGAAAAAGTATTTGCTGATGCCATTCAATTTGAGAAAGGTTCAAAATACGAATACAATCAAACCAATTTTTGGCTGCTTCAGAAAATTATTGAAACCATAAGCAAACAAGATATCGAAATGTTTATAATTGGAA
The DNA here is from genome assembly GCF_020991455.1 of Flavobacterium sp. JAS. Classification (GTDB taxonomy): domain Bacteria; phylum Bacteroidota; class Bacteroidia; order Flavobacteriales; family Flavobacteriaceae; genus Flavobacterium. Next base: position 94,210 of record NZ_JAJMOX010000013.1, on the reverse strand, counting down.
ATCAGTTTGGAAATCAAACGGCCAATACGAATGTTTTTTTCTCTACAGATTCGAGAGATATTATTTTGAATAGGGTTACACCGTACAATAATTTTTCTGGTGGTAATATGCAAATAGGACTTTCAAATAACAAAAGTTACTTAAACAGTTGCAATGGTATTAATATTACAATGGATGAATTTATACAATGGGACAGTAAATTCAATCAAAATAAACTCATTAATGAGAAAACTAAAAAGACAATGTGGGAGTTATTTCCGTACAGCAAAACAGATTACAAATTTACTTATGGCTGGGATGAACGTGTTATAAACGAACATAAATCATACGGTTTTTCGGGAGGAAGAAGAGCTGCCTATAGAAATTTCCCAAAGGACAATCTGAGTATTATATTTCTGGCAAATGGCATAGGAAGTGATGTTAATGTCGAAGATATTGTTAATCATATCGCCTATCTTGTTGATAATGATATTATAGACTATGGTTTTGTTGCCTATGAAACTCTAATGAAAAGCGCACAGGAAAACGTTTCAGGCTTTAAAAACACTTTTGCAACTTTAAGAAAAGATCCAAAGTATTCAAATGTTAATTTTGAAGAACATCTCAATAGAATTGGATATATGCTTTTATATGTGGATAAAAAAGTACCTGAAGCAGTTTCGGTGTTTAGCTTAAATGCCAAAGAATTTCCTAAATCGAGTAATGTTTATGACAGTTTAGGAGAAGCTTATGAAGTAAATAAAGATATAAAAAATGCTATAGTGAGTTATACCAAAGCAGTGGAATTAAATACAGATCCGGGATACCAAACTAGAATAAGTAAGAAGATAAAAGAGCTAAAGGAGCTTTCAAAATAAAGTAAAATGAAAAGTTAGAGATAATTTTTTAATAAAAAGGCCTATTTCATTTATTTGAGATAGGCTTTTAAATTAGTATAACGACAGTTAAGAAATTTGTAATGCACTGCAACATTTAGTTATTCAAATCCTTAGTATTTAGTTTTCTTCTGATAGATTGATGATGTGCAAAAGTTTAGCCTCTGTAACGTGGAAATGTTCAGGGACAAGAGTTCTGTTTTTCAACTGAAATTCTACTTTTTTCAAACTTTCATAGGAACTTATATTCCTTATAGGATGAAAAAGCCTTCAATAATTAAAAATTTTTAGTTTAACTATTGGTAAATAAATTTTAATTTGTATCATTGTAGTATAGAATAGTATAATAATCTTTTATTTAATGAAGCAGCATCTTTTTCTATTAAAAAACATGTTTTTATCGATTTTATTTATGGTCACTTTTTGCAATTCGGCGAAAGCCCAAAACAGCATCAAGATGACTTTTGGTAAAAGCGGAATTATTACTTATGATGTTCAACAAAAAACAATTGCAGTAAGTCAATCTGGAAAAAATATTTTTTCTGGTGCAAAAGCTTCGGTTGTTGTAAATGGTAAAACAATCTCGGTTACTGATTATCCGGCTGCTGTTTTATCAAAAGAAACGATTAATGATAATTTAGGAAAAGGTTTAAAATATACGCTTACCTATAAAGAGAAAAACAATCCAACGCTAATCCAAAGTTTTATAACTTATAATAATAAGGACTATTTTATAACTCAAATTGAAATTTTAGGCAACGGAAAACAAATCGCAACCAATTACATTTCGCCTTTAGATTTAGGAAAAGTTGGTTTTGACAAAATAGAAAATCTACAAACCGTTTTTGTTCCTTATGATAATGATGCTTTTATAAGTTACAATTCAAAAAAATTAGATACCATTTCCCAGAACACAAGTGCAGAAGTTGGAATCCTTTTTAATAATACATCGAGAAATGGTTTTATAATAGGTTCGCTTGAACACACCGTTTGGAAAAGTGCTGTAAAAACCATCAATAAAAACAAACAACCTTTATTTTCGGCTTGGGCGGGATATTCAGAAAAAGAAGTAACACGTGATAGTATTGCGCACGGTCTTGTAAAAGGGGATAAGGTTTTGTCTCCGAAATTCTTTATTGGATATTACTCAGATTGGAGAAACGGAATGGAAGAATATGCCAAAACAAATCGTGTTGTAGAAAAGCCTTTTGTTTTTAATTGGGATAAACCAACTCCGGTTGGCTGGAACAGTTGGGGTGTTTTGATGGGAAAAATAAATTATGATAATACGACCAAAGTGGCTGATTTCTTTGCTAATTCAGTTCCGCAATTTCGTGTTGGAAATACCGCTTTTATCGATCTCGATTCTTTTTGGGATAATATGGTTAAAGGTGGTTTTACGGGAGATTTTAGCAAACTAAAAGAATTCGCAGATTATTGCAAAAGCAGAGGTCTTGAACCGGGCGCTTATTGGGCACCGTTTACAGATTGGGGCTGGAAAGATGGTCCAAATCGCAAAGCTGAAGGAAGTGATTATACGTTTGGTGAAATGTGGACGAAAACCGGAAATACTTATTTTGATTTTGACGGTGCTCGCGCTATCGATCCTACACATCCGGGAACGCTTAAGCGTGTGGATTATGTGATTAATAAGCTAAAAGCGTGTGGTTTTAAAATGATTAAAATCGACTTTTTAGTTCACGCTGCTGCGGAATCTACTTCGTTTTATGACAAAAATGTTACTACGGGAATGCAGGCTTACAAAGTTGGAATGGAGCATTTAGTGAATGCACTTGACGGACAAATGTTAATCTATGCGGCGATTTCTCCAAATATAGCAACATCACGTTATGCACACGTTCGTCGTATTGCGTGCGATGCCTGGAAAACAATCGAACAAACTCAATATACCTTAAATAGTGTCAATTATGGTTGGTGGCAAACGTATGCTTACAATTATATTGATGCAGATCACGTGGTTTTTGCCGATGTTACGGAAGGCGAAAATCGTGCAAGATTAATCTCGGCAGTAATTACCGGAACATTGATTACGGGTGACGATTATAGCAAAGACGGAATCTGGAGCAAACGTGCAAAAGAATGGCTTCAGAATAAAGAATTGCTTCAAATTGTTTCACACGGCGTGGCTTTTCGTCCGGTAGAAGGAAATACAGGAAAATTAACGACCGAAGTTTTCGAACAAAAAATAGGAAATGATTGGTACGTTGCAGTTTTAAATTATGGTGTTTCAAGCAAAAATTACGCACTTCCACTAGAAAGATTAGGCGTAAAAAATGGTAACTATAAACTGCAGAATCTTTTTACTTCTGAAAATACAGAGGTAAAAAACAATACTATAAATGTTACACTTGGTGCAAAAGATGCTCATTTGTATAAAATCGTAAATCGTTAATTGAGGTAATATGAAAAAACACTTTTTTAAGAAGACGATTCTATTATTTACCTTGTTTATTTTATCGTCAAATAGCGTTCATGCTACAGTATCATTGCCTTCTTTCTTTACTGATAATATGGTTTTGCAGCAAAAAAGCGCAGTTCCGTTTTGGGGAGAAAGCGACAGAAAATCTATTGAAATAATTACATCTTGGGATAAAAAAACATACAAAACCAATGTTGCAAATGGCAAATGGAATGTGGTTTTAAAAACTCCCGTTTACGGAGGACCTTATACAATTACGATAAATGACGGAACAACTAAAACGCTAAATAATGTTTTAATTGGGGAAGTTTGGTTGTGTTCCGGACAAAGTAATATGGAAATGCCTCTTGAAGGTTGGGGGAAAATCAATAATTATAAGGAAGAAATAGAAAACGCTAATTATCCTCAAATACGATTATTACAGGCTGAACATATAGAGAGTACTTTACCATTAAATACCTTAAAAGTACAACACGACGGATGGAATGTTTGCAGCCCAAAAACGATTGCTGATTTTAGTGCAACGGCGTATTTTTTTGCCAGAAAGATTTACAACGAAAAGAAGATTCCAATAGGTTTAATTCATTCTTCATGGGGAGGAACATCAATTGAAGCCTGGACAAGTTCTGGAGCGTTAACCACAATTCATGATTTTGATACTGAAATTCAGGCGATGAAATCAGAAACGGATGCAGCAGCGTTATTACAAAAATACAATGTTGATCTGGCAAATTGGGAAATGAAAGTAGCAGGTTCTGATGAAGGATTTGAGACCGGAAAAGTGATTTGGGCAACACCCAATTTTGATGATTCTTCATGGAAAACAATGAAATTACCATCGTTTTTTGATAGTAACGGATTAGGCAATTTTGATGGAGTAGTCTGGTTTAGAAAAAAGTTTACAATCTCAGATAATAGTGTAGACTTTAGTCTAAGTTATTTTGCAGATGATGATGATATGATTTGGATTAATGGCAATTATATTGGTGAAACCAAAGGCTATAATGTAGAACGTCATTATACAATTCCTTCAAAATACCTAAAAAAAGGAGAAAACACAATTACAATCAGAGTTTTTGACGGTGCAGGAAATGGCGGTGTTTATGGTGAAGAAAACTTCTCATTGAAATCTGGAAAAGAAAGTATTTTATTAGCCGGAAATTGGAAATATACTATTGGTGTTGACAGTAAAGATTTACCTGTAAAACCTTATTTGGCACAAGGACAAAACAGACCAAGTGCGATTTATAATGCGATGATTGCGCCTTTGTTAGATTATAAAATAAAAGGTGTTATCTGGTATCAGGGCGAAAATAATGCTGAAAGAGCACACCAATATCAAACCTTATTTCCGTTGTTGATAAACGATTGGAGAGCAAAATTTAAAGATAAAAATTTGCCATTTTTCTTTGTTCAATTGGCAAATTATAAAGAACGAAAACAACAACCTGCAGCATCTGATTGGGCAGAGTTGCGTGAAGCACAATTCATGGCTTTGAAATTACCAAATACAGGAATGGCTGTTACAACTGATATTGGAAATGGGGAAGATATTCACCCAAAAAACAAACAAGATGTTGGAGGGCGATTGGCAAATATAGCTTTGGCAAAAGTTTATAATACTAAAATCGATTATTCAGGACCGCTTTATAAATCGTATAAAATAGAAGGAAATATTGCTACCATCGATTTTGATTTTAAGGAGAATATCAAAGCCAAAAACAGCGAATTAAAAGGATTTTCGATTGCTGGAGCTGACAAGAAGTTTTATTGGGCAATGGCAAAAATAGTAAATGGCAAAGTCGAAGTTTACGCTCAGGAAGTTCCAAATCCCGTTGCAGTTCGCTACAATTGGGCTGATAATCCTGATGGAAATTTAACAAACGCATCAGGCTTGGCTGCATCATCTTTTAGAACAGATAATTGGGCGGGAATTACACAAGAAAAGAAATAAGAAAATAACATATAATAAAATGAAAAAACAATTTATATCATTAAGGCAGTCTTTTACGATCGCATTTTTTATTCTGACGAGTTATTGCAGCACAATAACGGCGCAACAAATTATCTCGGTAAAAACAAAAAGTAATGCACTTGTTTTGCAGGTAACTCCGGGGAAAGAATTGAACACCATTTATTTAGGAGAAAAACTGGCAAACGATTTTGAGTATGTAAAAATTCAAGGTCAGTTTCGTCAGGGAACAGATTATTCGGGGATTTACAACGCAGCTTATACGCCATCTGGATCTAAAAATTTGTTAGAACCTGCAATTGCCGTAACACACGCTGACGGAAATATGTCATTGGATTTATTATATGTAACGCATAAAACATCAACGATAAGTACAGGAATTTCTCAAACCGAAATTACCCTTAAAGATCCTGTATATCCGGTTGAAGTTCATATGTTTATTCAGGCGTATTATGATACTGATGTGATCGAACAATGGACAACAATTCAGCATAGCGAAAAAGCAAATATTACGTTGAACAAATACGCTTCGGCAAATTTATATTTAAAAGGATACAGCAATTTTTACCTAAACCAATATCATGGTGATTGGGCAAAAGAAATGCAGCCTGAAGAAACAAAACTGACACATGGAATTAAAGTTTTAGATACTAAATTAGGTTCTCGTGCCAACTTATTTCAGCCATCTGTATTTATGGTTTCTCTGGACAAACCATCTACTGAAGACGAAGGAAAAGTTTTGTTTGCTGGATTAGAATGGTCAGGAAATTTCAGAACAGATTTAGAATTAGATCCTTTAAATAACCTTCGTGTTATTTCGGGGATTAACAATGCTGCGGCAAATTATTCTTTGCCTAAAAACGAAGTATTTACAACGCCTAAATTTTGGTACACTTTATCCTCAAAAGGAAAAGGAAATGCAAGCCGTAATTTGCACGATTGGTCAAGAAATTACAAAATATTAGAAGGAAAAGGTAGTCGTATGACTTTGCTAAACAACTGGGAAGCGACTTATTTTAATTTTGACGAAAACAAACTAAAAGTGCTTATCGCCGATAGTAAAAAACTAGGTGTAGATATGTTTTTATTGGATGACGGATGGTTCGGAAACAATTATCCTCGTAACAACGACGACGCGGCTCTTGGCGATTGGGATGTCAATAAAAAGAAGTTACCAAACGGAATTGGAACTTTAGTGAAAACGGCAAAAGACAATCAGGTAAAATTCGGAATCTGGATTGAACCTGAAATGGTAAATCCAGCGAGTGATTTGTATAAAAAACATCCGGAATGGATTGTAAAACAACCAGGAAGAGCGGAGCATTATTTCCGTAATCAATTGGTTTTAGATTTATCAAACCCAAAAGTTCAGGATTTTGTTTACGGAGTTGTAGACAATCTTTTTACTGAAAATCCAGAATTGGCTTATATCAAATGGGATTGTAATGCAGTGATTTACAATGCTTATTCTTCTAATTTAAAAGACAAACAGAATAATTTCTATACAGATTATGTAAACGGACTTTATAAAGTTCTGGAACGTATTCGTGTAAAATATCCAAAAGTGCCAATGATGCTTTGCTCTGGCGGTGGCGGTAGAGTAGATTATGCGGCATTGAAATATTTTACAGAATTCTGGCCAAGTGATAATACAGATCCGTTAGAACGTGTATATATGCAATGGGAATACTCGTATTTTTATCCTGCTTTGACGATTGCGGCGCATGTTACAGATTGGGGAAAACAGCTTATTAAATACCGAACTGATGTTGCCATGATGGGTAGATTAGGTTTTGATATTGTAGTTAAAGATCTTAACGAGAAAGACTTGGCTTATGCACAACAAGCCATAAAAAACTACGGTTCTTTGAGCAATACAATCTGGCAAGGAGATCAATATCGTTTGCAAAATCCTTGGGGTAATGATGCAGCTTCTGTAATGTTTGTGAATAAAAATGGTAACGAAGCGGTAGTTTTCAACTATTTGGTAAATTCAAGATATGAAGCAGGAACACATCTTCCTATAAAATTAAAAGGATTACAAGCGGGGCAAAACTATAAAGTAGAAGAAATCAACATTTATCCGGATAAAAAAGCAGCAGTAGAAACGGTAACATACTCAGGTGATTTTTTAATGCAGGTTGGAATTAACCCAAATGTGAATTCATCAAATAGCAGTGTTGTTTTAAAAATTACTAAGGCCTAAACTAAATCTCGAACATTAGTATATATTTGTAATATATTTCTAATTAAATACCTATTATAACGTTTTATGAAGCAAATTATTCAACAGATAAAAAATCTTGAATCTATAAATTCCTTCTCTAAACATGAGCAATTGGTTCAAGGAATAATTAATGCCATTGATGAAAAGGTAGTCACAAAAGGTGATTTACTTCCATCGGTAAATACTTTTATAAGCGAATTAGGTTTTGCCAGAGAAACAATTGCCAAGGCATATAAAGAACTTGTACACAGAGGAATCATCGAATCTAAAAATCGACTGGGCTATTTTGTGGCAACAAATGATGTTAAACAAGAGCTAAAAGTAGCTTTACTAATATTTGCATTTGATATTTTTCAGGAAACATTTTATGAAAATTTCAGAAAAGGTCTTGGAAAAAATGTTCAGTTGGATATCTTTTTTCACCATAATAATTTTGATACATTCGAGAGTATTGTTCAAAATATGAAGGGAAAATACGGAATGTTTGTTATCGCTCCGATCCCGAGCCCAAAAACTCCAGCAGTTTTAAAACAATTGCCAACTAACAGGGTTTTGCTTGTGGATCGTTACATAGAAACAGATGAAGATTACAATTATGTTGCACAAGAGTTTGGCGATTCGTCATACAACGCTTTTGTACAGCTAAAAGATAAAATTAAGAAATACGACGAGATTATTTTCTTCTTTAAACCATCGTCTGCTGAACCTGATGAAATTTTAAATTCGTTTAAAAGATTCATGAAAGATTATAATATCAAAGGTGTAATTAAAGAAGAATACGTTTCAGGATCTCTTGAAAAAGGAAAAGTATATTTCACGATTCACAACCTTGAACTTTGGGAAATGCTGAAAGATTCTAAAGTAAAAGGCCTTAAAATCGGTACAGATATTGGGTTTATTTCGCATAATGATGATATCGTAAAAGAGATCATTTTTGACGGGGTTACTACATTCTCTACGGATTTCTCTGAAATGGGAAAAAAAGCGGCAAATTTTGTCCTGAATCGTAAAAAGATTCAAGAGATTATTCCAACAGTTCTTGTGGATCGAAATTCGTTGTAGTTTATGAGTGTATTGTCCATTGTTAGTTTTTTACTAATTACAGGTCTGATTGCCTTTATTTCAGCAATAAAAACGCGTAAAAAGAAGGTACAAACCACAGATGGACTTTTTTTTGCAGATCACAACAATAACTTTTTCATCGTTGGAGGAGCATTGTTGTTAAGCAATATAAGTGCGAATCAATTTATAGGCGAAAACGAATCTATTTATACCAATAACATGAGCGTTATAGCGTGGGGCGTGAGTTCTGTGCTGGCAATGTTATTAGTTGCAGAGTATTTTTTGCCTATTTATTTTCGTACCGGAGCGATGACAATTCCGGATTATTTAGGAAAACGCTACGATCAATCGACCAAAAGATTGGTTTCAATTGTATTTCTATGCAGTTATATTGTTAATTTACTTCCCGCAGTTTTATACGGTGGCGCGGTTGCCCTTACCGGAATGTTCAACTTTTTATTGCCTTTGCAATTAACGTATTGGCAAAATATCTGGATTATGGTTTGGGTGATAGGCTTAACAGGTTGCGCTTATTCTGTACTTGGAGGTTTACGTGCGATATCTATAAGCGACACCATTTTAAGTATCGGATTATTGACCATTGGGATTGCTTTTCCTTATTTTGGATTCAAATTCTTAGGTCATGGCGATTGGTCACAAGGTTTGCATATTATGCTTTCGCAGAATAAAGAACATTTAAACGCTATTGGAGGACCAAAAGATGAAATACCGTTAAGTACTATTTTTACCGGAATGTTTATCATGAACCTGTACTATTGGGGAATGGAGCAGTTTATTGTACAGCAGGCACTTTCGGCAAAAAGTCTTTCGCACAGTCAAAAAGGAATGGGATTGGCGTGTTTAGGGAAATTGTTATGTCCTTTTATTATTAATATTCCCGGATTGATTGGAGTTCATTTGTATAAAAACCTTGAAAATACTGCCGAAGTTTTCCCTCTTGTTGTAAAAGATACCTTGCCGGGAATTATGATTGGCCTTACTGCTGCTGTAGTTCTGGGCGCGGCAATTAGTACATTTAATGCAGGTTTGAATAGTAGCAGTACATTGTTTGTGCTCAATCTTTATAAGCCTTGGTTAGAAAAAAGAAATAAAGAAGTTACAGAGAAACATCTGGTTTATACGGGACGTAAATTCGAAATAATTATTTCGGCTTTAGCCATGTTTTCAGCTCCGTTTATCATGTTTAGCAAAGCTGGTTTCTATACGTATTTGCAACAGCTTGCTGGAATGTTTTGTTTGCCGATTTTTACGATTATTCTGGTTGGTTTTGTTTCCAAAAAAGTTCCGCCACAAGCAGCTAAAATCGGAATGATATTCTTTATTTTAAGTTATGTAATCTTTAATTATATTCTGGAAATTGAGTTGCATTACCTGCACATGTTGGCATTATTATTTGTTTTTACTACAATATGTATGTTGGTGGCTTCCAGGTTTTATCCCAATTATAAGTATACCGAAATAAAACTTGAATCTGTTGAATTATCACCATGGAAAAACCGTTATTGGTATTTTGGTGCGCTGTTGATAGGAATGGTGGCTATCTTTATTTTATTCTCGAAATGGGGGATAGCGTAGGAGGAAGGTTCAAAGGTTCTGAGGTTCAAAGGGACAAAGGTTTTAACGTAGAGGCGCACAGCAGTGTGTCTTTTTTTCTTTCAAATAATTATCGATTTTGATTGCGATGGACGGATTGAAATCTATCCCTACAATATTCGTTGCCCCTTCGGAACTCTTTATAAAATCCCGAAGGAATGATTTATTTTGTAGCAAGGGATTTCAATCCCTTGAAACGCAAAGTAACCACAATCTTGCCATTTCGACATAGGAGAAATCACACAAGAAACTCCGTCCCTAAAATCGCCAATCTTTGCCGAGTTACACGTGTGATTTCTCCTCCGACGAAGTGACAAAACGTCCTCAAAAGATTTATTAAGAATGATTTGACTAATAATTCTTCTGTTTATTTCTGTTTTTTCTTTTTTATGGCGAGTTAGCTTAAAAATAAATTCGGGACTATAAAAACCCCTATAAAGTACTTATTTTCTCTTTTTTAAGGCACATGTGCTTTATTTTTGTCTGAGATTTCTTTACTTTTTCTTTGCTTTTTTTCTCTTATTCTTTTTTAAGTATTATTATTTATACAAATGCCGAAATAAATCACGTAAAAAAATAACAGATTCTTAAAACATAATTTGGATGTTATGAAAATATTTGTATGTTTGTAGTGTTGTAGTATAGTATAGTATAAGTCAATTCGTTTTCTCGTATTTTAAGTGCTCAATATAAAAAAAACCAACTCAATATTTTATTAACTAAAAACCAAATCATTATGAGAATCGCAATAAGATACTTATGCTTCTTAGTAGTTATGATGTCCGCCGGTACACTTTATTCCCAAACCATCACCGGTAAAGTTACAGATAATGAAAATTTACCACTGCCTGGCGCTACAGTTGTAGTAAAGGGTACACAGAACTCAACTGTAACTGACATTGACGGAAGTTACAAATTAGCAAATGTTAAAACTGGATCTACTTTAGAATTTAGTTTCATAGGATTTAATACGCAAAGTATTGCGGCCAATAAGCCGGTTGTAAATGCTTCTTTAAAACCAAGCTCTCAGGAATTAAGTGAAGTTATAATAGTTGGAGCTGCAATGAAAAAGGGAGATCTGACAGGGGCTGTAAGTAGTGTTTCTGGTGATAAGCTTAGAGAGGTTCCTACGCCAAATGTAGTGCAGGCGTTACAAGGGCGTGCCTCAGGTGTATATGTACAACAAAGTGCTGTACCTGGTCAAACAGGTTCAATAAGAATTAGAGGAAATAATTCTCTAAACTTTGGCGGTAACCCAATATTTGTAATAGATGGTTTGGTTACTGATAGCAATTTTGAAAACATTAACCCTAACGATATTGCAAGTATGGAAGTTCTTAAAGATGCTTCTGCTACTGCATTATATGGTTCAAGAGCTGCTAATGGAGTAATAGTAATTACGACAAAAAAAGGTTCAAGATCAGGAGAAGCAAAAATACAGTATGATACATGGACAGGTGTATCTGAATTTGCAAGGACTATACCGTTGATGAATGGCCAACAATTATTTGATCTAAGGGTTGATGCTTATGCGAATCGTTATATGGATGAGAATCCCGGAGCTGATCGTGCTGCTTATGTTAATCAAATTAAGTCAGATGGTTCGACTGTATTTGCGCCTTATGAATTGGAATCTTACAGAACAGGTAAAAGTTACAATTGGCTGGATCAGGTAACGCGTTCAGGTTTTCAAACGAATCATAATCTAAGTTTTAGCGGAGGCGGAGAAAAAGGGACTTATTTTGTAAGTTTTAATTATGTTAATCAAGAGGGACTTCTTAAAAACTCTGATTTTAAAAGATATAATGGAAAAATTAACCTTACGCAGGATTTAAAATCATGGCTGCAGTTTGGTACCAATACAACTTTTTCAAGAAGCAAGAGCAATTATCAGGAGGGTAGTGCCTTTGGTGTGGCATTGGGAGCAAATCCACTATTACCTATAGATTCTAAAGCTACTTATCTTCGATATGGTGAAGTGTTTGACCAGAATCTTTATAATCCGATAAAAAGTCTTGATATCATAAATTCAAGTACACGTAACAGACTTACAAGCAGTAATTTTTTAAGTCTAAAACCGGTAAAGGGACTTGATATCAGAACTACTTTATCTGTAGATGTTACAGATCAGGCAAATTTTGATTATGTGCCAAGTTATACAGGACAGTCACTTAGAAATTCTATGGATGGGGAAGCGCATCATTATAGATATTCACAATTGAATTATCAGTGGGATAATACCGTAAGTTATAGTAAAGTTTTTGCTTTAAAACATGACGTAAGTGTTATGGGAGGATTTTCTGTAATGAGTAATTCTGGTAATAGTACTGATGTAAGAGCTCGTGGATTTGTTAGTGATGATTTGACTTATATGGCATTATCAGGTGCATATCAAAAAGATAATGCGCAATTAAGCTCGAATTTTACAGATTATTCAAACCAATCATATTTCGCAAGAGCTAACTATACTTATGATGGTAAATATAATATTACAGGAACAATAAGAAGAGATGGTTCTTCTAAATTTGGACCTAATAACAAATGGGGTACCTTTCCTTCTATAGCAGGAAGTTGGGATGTTGCTAAAGAAAATTTCCTTTCGGGATTTGAAAAACTAAATCAGCTTAAGTTTCGTGTAGGTTATGGTATGGTGGGTAATCAAAATGTAGATGCTTACAGGTATTTTGCCTTATATAATGCACAAGTTAGTAATAATTCAGGGACTTACGTGTCTGATAATTATATTGATAATTTTGATTTAAGATGGGAAAAACAAAAACAATTTAATGTTGGACTTGATACTGGTTTCTTTCATAACAGGCTGACTGTAAGTGCTAATTATTTTCATATAAATAATGACGATCTTTTAATGTTGCGTAATATGCCGGTTTCATCAGGGTATAAATATAAGCTGGATAATATTGGTTCTACAACTAATAAAGGTATAGAATTAGAACTTAGCGGAGACATTATTAAAAACAAAGATTTTAAATGGAATGTTTCTGCCAACATATCATCGGCAAAAAATAAGGTTACAAAACTTTATGGAGATGCTACAGAGATATATAACTTGGGTGGTTATAGTAACAATGAGATCCAACGTACGGGGAACTTTTTCTTAGGCCAATCGGTAAACACTGTTTATGTGTTTGATTATGATGGTATTGCACAGCAGGGAGAAAACCTTAGTGGAGTAAATTATGGAAGTAGAACTGTTCAGGCTGGAGATATTAAAATTAAAGATCGCAATGGCGATGGTGTAATAAACGATAAAGACAGGTATGTGGTTGGCGATTTGAATCCTGATTATTATGGAGGTTTTTCTACAGATCTTAATTACAAAGGTTTTGCATTAAATGCAGTATTTTCATATTCAATAGGAGGTAAGAGACCAAGTTCAACCTACGAAAGCTATATGAACTCAGGAGGGATGAGTGCAGCACATACAGATCTTTTGGATCGCTGGACTCCTACCAATACCAATACAGATGTACCAAGAGCCTATTATGGAGGAGGAAGATATACTTTAGGTGAGACAGATAAGGCAATACAAGATGCTTCATTCTTAAGATTAAATGCACTTACATTATCGTATACATTACAAGACAAGGTTGCAGAAAGTGTTTTTCTTAAAAATGTAAGGTTTTATGTAACAGGATCTAATCTATTTATTGTAACTAAATATAAAGGGTATGATCCTGAAGGAGGAGATTCTTATCCTATATCCAGAATGCTAGTTATGGGATTAAATGTATCTCTTTAATCAAATTAATTTAAAAAATTATTTTATGAAAGCAAAAATTATAGCCTTTATAGCGCTAGCAATATTATCAGCTTCCTGTTCGTCAGATTTTTTGGAGGAAGAGCCTAAAAGTTCACTTACTGCTGCCCAGGCATACGGCAGTTTAGGTAAAATAGAGCCTGTTCTCTTGGGAGCTATAACGAATTGGAGGAATATGCAAAAAGACCGTGCGGGACTTTATACTTCTCTTGGTACAGATGAAGCACAACAAGGAGCTTTGCAGGTAACCGGAGATGCAAACCAGGCAGGACTTGATTTGTACAATGGTTTTCTAAGCCAGGAGAATCAGGCAATTGGACAATTGTGGAATGACAGATGGCCAGTAATTGAAGTAGCTGCACAAACTATTAGAGCATTAGGAATCAATACCGAAGAAGATAGTACAAAACGTGATCTTTTAATGGGAGAAGCTAGTTTTTTAAGAGCAACATTAATGTTTGAACTAACACAATACTGGGGAGAAATACCGATTAATGATAAAGCAAAATCGGCAGAATTTGGTTTAAAACGTCAACCTCTGGCTTTGGTTTATTCTTATATAGTTGCCGATTTAGAAAGAGCAGTTGAAAAACTTCCTGTAACACAGAGCAATCCTGCATTTCCTGCAAAAGGTGTAGCTCAGGCACTTTTAGGAAAAGTATATCTATATGCTCCCGAAGCGTCAGGATACCGTGATTATACTAAAGCAAAGCAATGGTTTGGAGCAGTTATTACTTCTGGGAAGTATAGTTTACTGCCTAATTACGCAGATATTTTTAGTCCGGATCATGCCAATTCTTCAGAATCCTTATATGAATGGCAGTATACTAATAACTGGCCTGATAATAACCAGATACAGTGGCAAACAGGTTCAAGAGTTTTGGCAAATATTGACCAATATGCTTATTTTGGAGGTTATGATCTTATACTTCCTACTCAGTACTGCTATAAAGATAAAGCTGATGGCGGATTATGGGAAGCAGGTGATGTACGTAAAGACGCGAGTATTCGTTATGATTTTACATATAAAGGAGTTAAACCATCACTTCCTGCCGGTTTTGGTGGTGATGAGTTGGATCCACACATTAAAAAATACGAAGATATTCGTGTACAAGGAAAGCAATCGTTCTGGAATTCAGGAAAAAACAAACCATACATTCGTTATTCAGATGTGTTGCTTTGCTACGCAGAATGTTTAAATGAATTAGGAAGTACTTCTGATGCCGAAGGATATGTAAATCAAGTTCGTACAAGAGCTTTTGGAGGAACATTGCCAACAGGAATGAACTGGAGCGGACTTTCTCAAACAGAATTCAGAGATAGAATCCTTGACGAACGTATGCGTGAATTAGCATTTGAAGGCTGGAGAAGAATGGATCTTATTCGTACAGGAAAATTGGTGGAATTAGTAAGTGCCCGTAACAAATGGGCAAAACAAAACGGTACAATTGCTGCATTTCATAACCGTTATCCTATTCCTATCGGAGAGATCAAGCTTAATGATGATATTAGCGATGCTGATCAAAATCCGGGTTATTAATATCCTTAAAAATAGTTTTAATGTAATTTTTTTTAATTTTTTTGGTCATGTGATTTGGTTTGGATCACAGGTTTGATTTGCAATGCCATTTTGGTTTAGGCAATAACAGTACTAAGTGAGTTTTCTGTTAGAAAAAGCTTATTCCAAAATGGCATTCATTTATATAATTATTTACAAGTTGTAAATCCATAAAATAGCAATATGAAGTTCAGTGATTTTTATTTCAGGAACTCAGATTTTGCCTGTAATTATTAGTGTATAGCTGCGCATTACAAGATAATTTTAAACCTACAAGGTTTTGGAAACCTTGCAGAATATATAGAATAATTTAAAATGAGAATTATGAATATTAAAAAATTTAAAGCACTGCTTTTTATATTATTGCCTTTACTAGGCTATTCACAAACAAATCCATTAGAGATATGGTATACAAAACCAGCTTCTCAATGGGAAGAAACATTACCATTAGGAAACGGGCGTTTAGGAATCATGCCGGATGGCGGAGTGACAACCGAAAAATTAGTTTTGAATGAAATCACTTTATGGAGCGGGTCTTCGCAAGATGCTAATAATTATCAAGCGTATTCTTTTTTACCACAAATTAGAGAATTGTTATTAGCTAATAAAAACAAAGATGCCCAAAAATTGATTGACGAACATTTTATTTGCAAAGGTGCTGGTTCCGGAAGCGGAAATGGAGCTGATGTGCCATTTGGAGCGTATCAGATTTTGGGAGATTTAACGCTAAAATTTGATTATAAAACAAAATCTCAACCCGTTAATTACACCAGAAATTTAGACATACAAACGGCAGTTGCGGCGACTCAATTTACAATTGATGGTGTAACTTACAAACGTGAATATTTTGCAGGTTTTGGTGATGATGCCTCTTTTATCAAATTAACTTCAAGTAAAAAAGGAAAGCTAAATTTTACTGTTCAGTTAGACAGACCGGAACGTTTTAAAACCGTAAACGGCACCGATAATTCTTTAGTAATGACAGGGCAGTTAAACAACGGAACTGACGGAAAAGGAATGAAATACAAAGCAAAAGTAAAAGCTCAAATAACAGATGGTAATGCTTTGTATACAAATAATACAATCGAAATAAAAAATGCAACCGAAGTCGTGATTTTTATATCTGCAGGAACAGATTATAAAGATAAAAATTTCGAAACTTCAGTAGATAAAATTTTGGATGCAGCAATGCAAAAGAAATACCAGGATCAGAAGAAAAATCACATTGAAAATTATCAAAAATTGTTCAATCGTGTGACATTAAATTTCGGAAAAACTGCGAAAAAAGCATTACCTACAAATGAGCGTTTAGATACCTTTATAAAAGAACCAGATGCAGATACCGGACTTCCGGTTTTGTTTTATCAATACGGACGTTATTTAAGTATCAGCAGCACCAGAGTAGGATTGTTGCCACCAAACTTGCAAGGATTATGGGCAAATAACGTGCAAACACCTTGGAACGCAGATTATCATTTAGACGTAAATGTTCAAATGAATCACTGGGCACTGGAAACAGCTAATTTATCAGAATTAAATCTTCCGTTAAAAGATCTGACTAAAGCAATGGTACCAAACGGAGAAAAAACGGCCAAAGCGTATTACAATGCAGATGGTTGGGTAGCGCACGTAATTACTAACGTTTGGGGTTTTACAGAACCTGGCGAAAGTGCTTCATGGGGAATCACAAAATCGGGATCGGGGTGGTTGTGTAACAATTTATGGAGCCATTATTTATACACAAATGATCAGGCATATTTGGCTGAGATCTATCCGGTATTAAAAGGAGCAGCTCAGTTTTATAAAAGTATGTTGGTGAAAGATCCAGAAACGGGTTGGTTGGTAACTTCGCCATCTGTATCACCTGAGAATTCATTTTTATTACCAAACGGAGAGGCTTCTCACGTTTGTATGGGACCTACAATCGATAATCAGATTATTCGTGAATTGTTTAACAACGTGATAATAGCCTCTAAAAAACTAGGTTTAGACAATGATTTAAGCATTGAACTGGAAAAACAATTAAAATTATTGCCGCCACCTGGAGTTGTTGGTCCTGACGGAAGAATCATGGAATGGTTAAAACCGTATAAAGAAGAAGACCCACAACACCGCCACATATCGCATTTGTACGCATTATATCCAGGATCTTTAATAACTCCTGAAAACAAACCTGAACTTGTAGAGGCAATCAAGAAAACACTTGAAGTAAGAAGAGATGACGGACCAAGCTGGTCAATCGCCTATAAAATGTTGTTTTGGTCACGTTTGAAAGAAGGAAACAAAGCCTATAGGTTATTAAAAACAATATTAAGACCAACACTTGCAACGAACATCAATTATGGAGCAGGAGGAGGAGTTTATCCAAATTTACTTTCTGCAGGACCACCCTTTCAAATTGATGGAAATTTTGGTGCAGCTGCCGGAATTGGCGAAATGTTGATTCAAAGTCATGCCGGATTTATTGAATTATTGCCTGCAATGCCAGACGTTTGGTTAAACGAAGGTGAAGTAAAAGGACTGAAAGCCGAAGGAAATTTTACCATAAATATCAAATGGGAAAAAGGTAAAGTAACGAAGTATGAAGTTTTATCTCCTGTACCAACCAAAGTGAAAGTTAAGGTTAATGGAGAATTAAAAGAAATCACATCTTCTAAATTATAGTTTACAATACCTTCAAGGTTTTCAAAACCTTGTAGTTATAGATTGCATAATAAGATTAGAAGTAAAACTGTGAGATTGAAAATATCCGATCTTATTTGTCATTCCGAGGCACGAGGAATCTCCGCAAGTAGCTCGACAATGATTGTCGATCACATCTACTAAACTATATTGGCTAAACCTACAAGGTTTTGAAAACCTTGCAGGACGGATGAACATCAATATGGCTTTAGCCGAAATACGCTAAGATTTCGGCTAAAGCCTATTTTTATATTCGACTCTTTTGATCTCCAGCTAAAGCTGGAGTCTATTCAAAAAAATCATGAAACGATATTTCATTAAATTCCATACAATGAAAATAAATAAAATAATACTCTTTGGGACATTGTTAAGTTCCATAGTTCTTGAAGCACAAACTTCTGATAAAATCACAGCTCACGTAAATCCGTTTATTGGTACCGGAGCCGCACACGGATCACCACTTTCAGGAAATAATTATCCCGGCGCAACAGTTCCATTCGGGATGGTACAATTGAGTCCTGATACTCGCAATACGCCAGATTGGAGCGTTGCCTGTGGCTATAATTATAATGACACTACAATCGCAGGTTTCAGCCACACACATCTTAGCGGAACTGGTGTAGCCGAATTATTCGACGTTATGTTGATGCCATTTAGTGGGACAATTGTCAAAGGAGCAGCAGGACAAAATGCCTATCAATCCAAATTTTCTCATGATAAAGAATCAGCAAAATCGGGTTATTACAGCGTGGAACTTTTGGATTATCAGATAAAAGCAGAATTGACAGCCACATCACATGCAGGTTTTCATAAATACAGTTTTCCTAAAAATAAAGAAGCGCATATCGTAATCGATTTAGATCATTCGATGAAAAAATCGGATTGGAATACACGTATTATTGCATCGCAACTTTCTTTTCTTAACGATCATACAATTGAAGGATATCGTATTATTACCGGTTGGGCACCAATGCGAAAAGTGTATTTTCACGCAGAGTTTTCACAGCCTATAATTCACAATCATGTAACAGATGGTGGAAATGTTTATGATAATCCTAAAGTAGTAAACGGAAATGCAATAAGAGCCATTCTGGACTTTGACACTTCAAAACAACAAGAAGTTTTGATAAAAGTGGGAATCTCGGCAACCAGTATAGAAAATGCACGATTGAATGTACAAGCTGAAATTCCCGCCTGGGATTTTGAAGGAACTGTAAATACCGCTGATACTGTTTGGGAAAAAGAACTCAGCAAAATAAAAATTGAAGGAACAACAGAGCAAAAACAAATTTTTTATACCGCTTTGTATCACACATTTATTCAGCCAAATACTTTATCAGATGTTAGCGGAGATTATCCATCAGCTGATTATACTGTCAAAAATTCATCCAAACCGTATTATTCATCTTTCTCTTTGTGGGATACGTATCGTGGTGCTCATCCATTATATACGATAACCCAACGGGAACGTTCAGCCGATTTTGTAAATAGTATGTTGACGTATTACAAAGCTTTTGGTTATTTGCCAATCTGGCAATTATGGGGACAGGAAAACTATTGTATGATAGGCAATCACGCCATTCCGGTTGTGGTTGATGCTGTGCTTAAAAACTTGCCAGGAATTGATAAAGATTTAGCTTTTGAAGCCGTAAAGAATTCCGCAACATGTGAACATCCGGGATCGCCATTTGGTATTTGGGAGAAATATGGCTATATTCCTGAGAATTTAAAATCACAATCCGTTTCCTTGACTTTAGAAATGGCTTATGATGATTGGTGTGTGGCAGAATTAGCAAAGAAATTGGGTAAAACCGATGACTACAATCATTTTACAAAACGTTCGCAATTCTATAAAAATTTATACGACAAACAAATTGGTTTCTTCAGAGCCAAAGATGATAAAGGCAATTGGATTGGTCCATTTAATCCGTTAAAATATGGCGCAAACGGTGGATATTCTTTTACGGAAGGAAATGGCTGGCAATACTTTTGGTACGTTCCGCAAGATGTAAAAGGATTGGTGAATCTAGTTGGCGGTGATAATCTTTTTACTAAAAAACTCGATACTTTTTTCACATTAGAAGACAAACCAGAAGAAGTAAATGACAATGCTTCTGGTTTCATCGGACAATATGCACACGGAAATGAACCAAGTCATCATATTGCTTATCTATACAATTATGCTGGGCAACCTTGGAAAACCCAGAAATATGTATCAGAGATATTGAAGAAAATGTACAATACGACTTCGTCAGGTTATTCCGGAAATGATGATTGCGGTGAACTTTCGGCTTGGTATGTTTTTAGTGCGATGGGATTTTATCCTGTAAATCCTTCAAGCAGCATCTATGTTATTGGAACACCAATTCTTAAAGAATCTTCGATTCAAGTGAAAGATGGAAAGACGTTTAAAGTTATAGCAAACAATGTTTCTGATAAAAATATTTATATCCAAAGTGCTAAACTAAATGGTAAATCTTATACCAAAACGTTTATTCGTCAAGCGGATATTGATGCAGGCGGAATTTTAGAATTTACTATGGGATCAAAACCGAATAAGAAATGGGGGACTAAATTGGAAGACAGACCAGTTGAGTAAGATTTGAATTTTTATGAAAAAAAAATTAGCCGCGGATTAGGCGGATTAAACGGATTTTAGCTGATTTTTTCTTTACTATTTGTATGTATATTTTTGTCGTCCCGACAGAGGAGAGATCACACAAGAAACGCCACAACGAAAAAAAACAATCTTTGTCAATCTACGAGTGTGATCTCTCCTTGGTCGAGATGACAAGATTGAAATAAACTAATGTAAGCAAAATAAAAAAACCGTTTTTATCCGCGTTTTCGCGAAGCGAATCCGTAACATCCGCGTGCCATATTCCATTCTACGGATAACAAGATTATGACAATAAAAAAAGGTTTGATGAAATTAATCATCAAACCTTTTTCTCTTTTCAAGAATTAACCATTAATAATCAACAATTAACAATTATAAAGATACCGATTCTTCATTCTTCAATAAAGACAAATGTATCGTAACTCCTGAATGACTTTTTTCTTCAGATAAAACACTTTCAAAAACTTCTTCGGCTTCCGCTTTTTTATCCAAGCCTAAAAGCCCTAATCCCTGCATATACAAACAGTGAATTTTGTTACGTTTATCTAAATCGTCTTCCCAAATCATAAGATCCGGAAGTGATACTGCAAAATAGTCGATTGTAACATGATCGTTTAGATTCTTTTTAGCGTAAGCGACTAATTTTTCAAAACGTTTATCAGCTTCAGATTGTTGGTTTAATTTTAAGAATGCCAAACCTTGATAGAAAATTTTATCCGGTTGTTGATCGTTATAGAAAATAGCTGCTGTAGGTTCTTCTAATCCTTGAGTGGCTTTATTCCACCAGTTTTTAGCTTCTTCGAGATTGTTTTTCTTTTCGAAAGCAACACCCAACCAATAATGAATATCATTTTCCTGAGCGCCCGGTAATTTTCCTTCACCTAAATTATCAGGATAAAATTGAGCTTGTTCTAAGTTTTCGATTGCTTCGTCGTAATTCCCTTCTGAGATTTGCTGTTTGGCAATCTCAGTTAAAGAAACCAGATATTGGCCGCTTACTTTTCCTTCACCGCCTTCCCATGGATGGAAAATTCGGTTTTGTAATAAGGTTAGGGCTTTATCGTGTTTTCCTAAAAGGTTGTACAAAGCAACTCTTTCTAAGTAAACATCATCACGTTGAATTACCAATTCTAAATGTTTTTCTAAGAAAGCCAGTCTGAAAACTAAATCTCTGTTCAAACGTTTGTACAATTGGTCTAACTCCATTAAAATTCTGGAATCAGTCAAGTCTAACGAAAATGCTTTTTCTAAACTAGAAAGTGCTTTTTGTTCATTCTCTAATTTATTATAATACGCCAAAGCCAAATTACGATGTACAGTTGGGAAACGATCATCGATCGCAACAGATTGTTCCCAGCAACAAATAGCATCGTCATAAAATTTTGAAGCGTACCAAAAGTTTCCTAAATAATACAGCGCTTTTGCATCATTATTTTGCTTTTTAATCACGTTTTGAAGTACTAAAGCAGCTTCAATCTGATTTGGGAAACAATAATCCGGTTTTGCCTGAGAAGCCATTTTAAAGCATTCTTCGGCTTGACCGAAATCATTTAATTTCTCATAGAAAGAACCCGCATAATACCACGCAATTGGATATGTTTCTTCGTCTTTTAAACCTTCAGATAATAAACTTACAGCTTCATTATACAAACCTGCCAAAGCATAATCTAAAGCATATTCTATATATGTATGGATATTGTCTCTGATCAATGAGTTGAAATAAGCAAGGTCTTTTTTGTCATTGCTTAAAAGGTATTTCTCGTAAAGCAATCCAAAATTGAAACAATCATTTTCTAAATAAGTATTCGCCAATTGAAGCGCTTTTTCTTTTTGATTTAATTTTCTATGAAAGGTAACTTGCAAATGCAATGCTTTGTGATCTTCGGTATTTTTAGAAATTGCTTTTTTGATGTGTGTTAATGCCAATTCATAATCCCCGTTTAAAGCATCCAATTGCGCGACATAAAAATAGCCCTGATTTTGCCAGGCCGCATTCCACGTTGATTTGTAGAAAGCGTCGTAAGCTTCCTGGTTTTTATTCTGATATTTAAGACACAATCCTAAATTAAAATACACTTCACCTTCATAAGGATTTGGATTTCTTTGGGTCAATGTTTTGATAGCCGCTCTAAAATAAGGTTCAGCTTCTGTGAATTTTGCTCTTCGCATCAACCATAATCCCATCGCATTATTCGAACGAATATCTCCAGCATCACGTTTTATAGCTTCTTTATAATACGGAATCGGACTGTATGTGGCGTGTCTGTATTGTTCTAAATGTTGCGCTGTCAGGAACAATTGTTCGTTATTTTCAATATCTTCAGGAGCAAGAGCAGGTTTTGCAGCTTCGGGAATTTCGGCTTCATTTGGTCCTTCGTAAATCCAATCAACCAAAACTTTATCATCAGCATCCGTTACAGAAATTGATAATCCTTCTAAAGAAGTATTATTAAAATCAATCGTTTCTTCGAATGAATTGTAGGGCGAAGCATCGTATTGTTTTTGGAATAAAATAGTATCGTTATTCTTTAAAGTAACCGTAGTATTCGGATAAACTCCTGTTGTATAAGCTTTAATGATTAATTTATTATCGATACTTTCCAAATTAACCATTGCATTTTTGGTCGCATTTTTCACGATTCCTAAATCGCGATACGGCATAAAATACTGCGTAAAATCTTTTTGTTCACCTGGCATAATCCACGTAAAATCTGGCTGATTATCCGTATAAACCCCACACATTAATTCGATATACGGACCATCTTCATCGGTAAGATTGCGATCCCAGGCACGACCAAAATCGCCGTGACCCCAAGTCCATTGTTTTTTTCC
Organism: Flavobacterium sp. JAS; assembly: GCF_020991455.1. Taxonomy (GTDB): domain Bacteria; phylum Bacteroidota; class Bacteroidia; order Flavobacteriales; family Flavobacteriaceae; genus Flavobacterium. The sequence continues at coordinate 70,547 of NZ_JAJMOX010000013.1, read as the reverse complement.
CGGAGAGACATGGTGATTGGCTACGTGCAATAATCCGCCTTTTGAATCATTTTCATATCCGCCCACAAAATTATATTTGGATGCAATCGTCATATAAGAGGTTGGAACCGGAATATTTTTATAACGGGAAATATCAGTTCCCGGTGAATAATCTACTTTGTAATACGTCCCTTTCGCAATTGGAAAAGACGAAACATCACGTTTGCCATGATCAAAAACAGCATTTACATCCGGCGGAAATACCGATTGATAATCGTCATTCACCTTTACAGCAGGATTTGCCCACCATAAAAAAGTCTGAGGGAACGATGTTCTGTTATACAATTGTGCTTTAATTTCCAGATAGGCTTTGTCAGGATACAATCTGAATCCCGCCATACCTTTGGTTCTAAACATACGCTCGACTTCACTGCACCAAACTGTTGCGCTTCCGTCTTCGTGTTCTTCAATTGTAAAATCAACAGGATCAAAAGTGGTTGGTCTGTGGTGTTGCGGCCAATTAAATTCGATTCCGCCAGAAATCCACGGACCTGTAAGTCCTACCAAAGCCGGTTTTACCACCTGATTGTAATATACAAAATGACGTTCTTTGGTTTTATCATACGCCATATGAACACGTCCGCCAAGTTCAGGCAGGATCATTATTTTAACGAATTCATTTTCAAGATAAACCGCTTGATATTCTTTGTCGATTTTTTCGTCTGCGATTTTTTCAATAACCGGATAAGGGTAGACAGATCCGTTACTTCCCTGATACACTCTTTTCTCAATAAATACAGGATTTTTTTCAGGTTTGCCCACCTCATAGGTTGGTAGGATTATTTTTTCCTTCCAAACATTTACTTTTTGCATGATGTAATGAAATTTAGATTATTGAATATTCTTTGATTTTTTATCAGAAACCATCAGTTCTTCAATCTCTTCAAGACTTTTGTTTTTGGTTTCAGGAAGTTTTCTAAATACAAACACAAATCCTAAGGCACAGATAATTCCATACAACCAGAAAGTGCCTGATGTGCCCAGATATTCGTTGAAAATGGGGAAGGTTTGTACCAAAAGTGCAGAGGCGATCCAGAGGGCAAATGTGGCTACGGACATTGCAACACCACGGATTCGGTTAGGGAAAATTTCAGATAAAATCACCCAGGTAATAGGAGCGAGGGACATTGCGTAGATTGCAATGGCCAATAGTACCAGTAATAATAATGGGAAACCGGTAACATTCGTATAATAAAAATAACCTAATAAAGCGTAGATTACGGCAAGTGCACCAGAGCCAAAAAGCATTAATTTTTTACGCCCAAGTTTATCAACAGTTCCCATGGCAACAAGTGTAAACACAAGATTGATGCTTCCCGTAATTACTATATTCATGAACAAATCATTAATACTATAACCAGCCGAAACAAAGATTTCCTGAGCATAATTAAAAATGATATTGATACCGCACCATTGTTGGAAAGCGGCCAAAACAATCCCGATTACAAGTATAGGTAATGCTTTTTTGTCCAACAGCATTTTGAAATCGGTTTTCTCAGTTTCGTGTGTGAAGGTTTCTTTTATTTTTACAATTTCTTCTTTGCCGTACGCTAATCCGCCAATTTTAGTAAGTGTTTTTTCTGCCGTATCGTGATTTCCTTTTTTCGCCAAATATCTAGGGCTTTCCGGAATTAAAAACATTAAAATAAAGAAGAGAACAGCCGGAAAAAATCCTGCCCAAAACATCCATCTCCAACCCATTTGTCCGTTCCAGGAAGCCAGAATTTCAGCATGAGAATAACCAGCCGGAATAACCTCGGTAATCAACATATTAGTGATTTGAGCGGCAAGAATACCAATAACTACAGTAAGTTGGTTGATTGAAACAAAAAGTCCGCGGGTTTCTTGTGGCGCGATTTCGGCAATATATAAGGGTGAAATTGTCGATGCAATCCCAATTCCGATTCCACCAATAATTCTCCAAATAATAAAGATCGTAAAGGTTTCTGAAGCTCCGGTTCCAATCGCCGATATAGAGAATAATACTGCGGCAGCGATTAACATAGGACGTCTTCCGTAAGTATCTGCAAGTTTTCCGGCAACGGCTGCACCCGCAACACAGCCCAAAAGTGCACTACTCATTGCCCAGCCTTGTAAAGCAGGAGAATCTGAAATGCCAAAATAAATTTCGTAAAATGGTTTTGCACCACCTATTACAACCCAGTCGTAACCAAAGAGTAAACCACCCAATGCTGCGACAAGGCTAATTGATAGTAAAAAGGTATAATTATAATTTTTCATAAAAAGGTTTTAATAGCTTTTGTAAAATTAGCGGAATAGGAACCTTAGAATTATGGATATTTTTTTTGAATAGATGGATTATAATCTGATTTTATGATGCTCTGTGTTAAAATACGAAATCAATTGCGTTACTGCTTGTATTCTGTGCGATATTGAATGGGCGACGTACTCATTATCTTTTTGAACAAACGAGAGAAATACAACGGATCATTAAACCCCAAAGTAAAGCTGATTTCCTTAATACTCATAGTCGTGAAGCTTAGATATTGACAGGCTTTTTGCATTTTTAAGTAATTGAAATAATGTATTGGGGAGTAACCAGTTTGCTTCTTAAACAAGGTAAAAAAGTGCGAAGATGAATAATTAAAATACGCGGCTACATCATTGATTTTTAAGGATAAATCCAAATGCTTTTTCATATAGTCAATTGCAGACTCAATAGTATTATCCTCTGAAAATTTTCTGTTTTTTTTGATAAAGAATCGCTCATATAAAAAAGCGTTCAGTAATTGCCATAACGAGAGATTGGCATATTCGAGATTACTCGCGCTATAACCGTCTTCCATAACATCGAGAATGTTTTCAAAAAGTTCGATTCGTCTTTCTTCAAGCGATAATTGTGGTGCTGTCTCAGGAAATTCGGTTATGAATTTTTCGTAGAAATGTGGTGCTTGTGGTCCTGTAAAATGCAACCAGAAAATACTCCACGGATTTTGTTTTAAAGCATAATAATCATGTGCAACTTCGGGAGGTATTATATAAAAGGTATTCGCCTTGAGCGTTATGGTTTTGTTTTCTTTGCTAATAATGCCTTCACCTTTATAACAATAAATCAGGATATATTGTTTGCTTCCGTGTTTGCGTTTCATCGAGTGATGACTTGCATTTGGGAAAACGCCAATATCGGTAAAATACAAACTTGATATAAGTCCATTATTCTTTATTTCCGAAAGTATGTTTTTAGGAATCACAATCATGCGTTGTCCTAAAAAGCCCTCTTTTACTTTTATCTTTTCCTTTTGTGATGAATTCTTCATTTTTTAGAATCTATTTTTCAAATATCGTAATTTAATCCATGTTTAAGGAAAAAATGTCCATTTTGATGCAAATAATCAAAGTTACATTTGAAATACTATTATACAGATAGTGTTTTTACCATTTTTATAAAACAATATGAATCCCTCAGATACTATTACTTATGAGCCTTTTGGTTCGTATAAAGGAAAAGAAATTTTTAAATTCCGATTAAAAAATGTTCAAGGAAATTACGTTGAACTGCTTAATTATGGAGCCATAGTAAAATCCATAGTTGTGCCGGATAAAAATGGAATTCTGGAAAATGTAGTTCTTGGATTTCCAACTTTAGAAGGTTATTTAAAAGATACTGCTTATATAGGAGCAACGGTTGGACGTTTTGCAAACAGAATTAATAATGCCGAGTTTTCTATCGAAAATAAAACGTATTATCTCGATAAAAATGATGGGGAAAACAACAATCACAGCGGTTCGGCAGGATTTAATAACAAGATATTTGATTTTATTGTAAACGAAGATTCGGTGGTTTTTTCTTTAGAAAGCAAAAATGAAGAAGGTGGTTTTCCTGGAAATGTAAGCGCAAAAATCATTTATAAATGGACGGATAAAAACGAACTTAAAATTGAATTTTTGGCTGTAGCTGATGAACCAACGCCGCTCAATTTTACCAATCATTCCTATTTTAATTTATCCGCTTGCGCCGAGAAAATACACAATCATAAGCTGAATATTCAGGCGATTAAAATTCTCGAAAATATTCCGGATTATATTCCGACAGGAAAAATAATTCCAGCAGATAACTATTTGTTTTTTAATTACAAACTAACCGATGTCATGCAACATAACGGATTGAATATCTATTATGTTTTAGATCGAACTTCTGCCAATGAAAATGCTGTCTGCGAATTGTTCGAAGAAAAATCGGGACGATTAATGCGTGTTTATACCTCGTATCCAGGCGTGCAATTGTACACCGGAGATTACTTAAACAGCGCAACAATTGGAGAACATTCAAAACATTACAAAGCTTTTGACGGACTTTGTTTAGAATGCCAATATTATCCGGATAGTCCCAATCATGCTCATTTTCCCAATACAATATTTAAATCTGGACAGGTTTATAACGAAACGATTACTTATGCTTTTGATGTTATGATTCCAAAATATGCCACAGATTAAATTATTTTCTTTCTGCCACGAATTTCACGAATCAGCACGAATTAATTTGTGAAAATTTGTGCAATTCGTGGCCAAAAAACTTTACAAACCAATAAAACTTTAAAAACTAATCTCTAAAAACTATATAAATGAAAAAAATGTTTATTCATCGCTCTTTAAGTTTGCTGATACCTGCAATATTTCTTGCACATATCAGCGTTAAAGCACAAAATGAAGGATTTTCTCTGAAGTCAAAAGACAATCTTAATAAAATTGAATTGTCTTTAGCCGAAGGAGGAAAACTGTCTTATAAAGTTACGCGCAAGGATAAAATGATAATTTTAGATTCTCCGCTTGGTTTGACTTTCGAAAACAATGATTTTACATCTGGTTTGTCCGTTGTAAAAGTTTCAACAATTGAAGAAAAGCGTGAAAAATATGAACTTAAAGTTGCCAGTAATAAAGTTGCCGATCATGTTTTTGAAACTAAAAGCATAACTTTCAAAAACCAACAAGGCGCTTTAATGACAATCGATTTAATTGCAGGAGAACAAGGTGTTGCTTTTAGATATAAATTCACTGACAAAGAGCCACAAAAGAGAGTTCTTAAAAATGAAATTACAGGATTTCATATTGAGCAAAATGCAAAAGGCTGGCTTCAGCCTTATAATAAAGCGGGAGATTATACTCCGGGTTATGAAGATTTTTATGTTAATGTAAAGTCGGGTGATCCAATAAGTGGCGCACGAAATGAATCTGTGGGTTGGTGTATGCCGGCACTTTTTAATGTAAATAATACTAAAAACTGGGTTCTAATTGCAGAATCGGGAACAGATGGTTCATTCTCCGGATGTCATTTACAACCGGATTCTAAAGACGGAATTTACAGTATTGCATTTGCTAAAAAAGACGAGAAATTCACTTTGCCTTTGCCGGATAAAGAGGCATATCCTGAATCAAGTTTACCGTGGACAATGCCTTGGAGAGTTATTATGATTGGTGATAAAGTGGGAGATATATTATTATCTACTATGATTACGGATTTGGCTCCGGCTTCTAAAATCGAAGATACTTCGTGGATTGTACCTGGAAAAGCAGCTTGGTCATGGTGGTCACATCCTGAAGATTTTACGCCAGAAATGTATAATAAGTTTACGGATGTTTCGGCTTCATTTGGGTTTAGATATACGCTTTTTGATGCGGGATGGGAAAAGGCGAATAAAGAAGGAAAAATTATTGATTATGCATTATCAAAAGGAGTTCAACCATTAGTTTGGGGATATTCGGCAGAGTATTTTGATTCGGAAAAAAGGAAAAAAAGGTTCAAAGAATTGGCTCAAATGGGCGTAAAAGGTGTAAAGATAGACTTTTGGTGTTCAGATCGTCAAGAAGTTATGGCTGCGTTGCAAGGTGTTTTTGAAGATGCAGCTAAAGAACATTTATTGGTAAATCTTCATGGTACAACGGTACCAAGAGGATGGCACAGAACTTGGCCAAATTTTGTAACAGCAGAAGCTATATTAGGAACCGAAAGTTATTTTTATGAGTCAAGATTTCCAGAAAAAGCTGCTGAACAAAATACGGTATTACCTTTTACAAGAAACGTAGCAGGGCCAGCTGATTATACGCCGTTTGCGTTGACTTTTAGAAAATATACACGTTTAAATACGGCAGTTCATGAATTGGCAACGGCTATGATTTATACCTCGGGCGTTATTCATTTCGCAGATTCGGAAGAGGTTTTTAATTCACTTCCTAATGCACTTAAAAACTTATTAAAAGAGATGCCTGCAACTTGGGATAAAACAGATTATATAGTTGCAGAACCGGGAAAAGCAATCGTTTTATCTCGTCAAAAAGACAATCTTTCTTATATCGTAGGGATAAATGGTACAAATTCAGCATCACCGGTTTCAATCGATCTTAAAAAATACGGTAAGGGCTTTTCAAAATTCAGAGTTATATCTGAAGGAAAAGATGCATTAATGGAATTTAAAGTCGAAACGTATCCTTTAACTTCAAACTGGAAATATAATTTAGCTCCTAAAGGCGGATTTATTATTCAGTTTATAAAGTAATACGACTTTTTAATTGTTGGGATATTTAACCGCAAAGCACGCAAAGTTTTTTGCTATGCAGGATTTTTATAAAACGCAAAGTTCGCAAAGCTATATGTTGAAATAGCTTTGCGAACTTTGCGTAAAAACCTTGCGTACTTTGCGGTAAAAAAACTTTGCGGTTAAATAACCTTACGATTAAAATTTCGCCAGCCTAAACCAATCAATAACAGATTGAAAATTAATAACGGTAAAAATGCTTTTGAAAAGTTTATTTCAGATGGATCATTAAAAGTTTCAACCTTAAACTTCGACCAGTTTTGTTTTTCAACTTCTGCATTATCAAAGATTTTTGGATAGAAATACAAACGCATTTTTTCGTGGAATTGTTTGGTTTCTTTCAGAAATAAAAGCTGATTTCCTAAGTCTGATTTGGCAATTTCGTTCAGCTGAATTTGAGTGTGTAAAGTGGGAATAAATTGTGCGATATTCTGACTTGCTTTGTTTCGTTGTTGCAATTTGTTTTCTAATTCTTTTGATTGTTGTGCCGAATCGTCGTCGCCCGCTTGTTGCATTGCATAATACCAAAGCCAGCTAAATTCGGCGTTTGGCAAAGGATAACGTTTAAATTGTGGATAATGATTGTAGAATTTATCCATCGTAATTTTTTTATCCATATCCCATTTTTCATGATACGCATTTCGTTGTTTTACAGTCAATTCTAAAGCTTCGGGAATTGGATATTTATTGACAATATAAGTATTGATTGTTGCGGGTAAAATGATAATTAAAAACAACCAAATCGTCAATAAAATAACGGCATTAAAGTTAGAATGTTTTTGCAATGAAACAATAAAAAAGCTTACGGCAAACCAAAACAGAATGTACAAAACACCAAGTATGTAAAATGTAAAAAGTGATTGGTCAAATGGGATTTTTAAAAGTAAAATGGCCGCAATAAATACAATAGTTAATAGTGTTATTAAGCTTAGAATTCTGATGTAGAATAATTTCAGAACGTATACAAAAGTGTTTTGGCTTTGTGTTGCAACAATTTCCCAGGTTCCGCTTTCTTTTTCTTCCGAAACCAAATTATAGGAAAACGCAATAATCAAGAGCGGAAAAAGATAAATCAAGACAAAGCTAAAATCGATATTTCCCGATAACAGATTATTAGGATTATTGAGTTCTGAGTCGTATTTCTGAGCTTCTAAACCGCGAATCGTAACACTTTGTATCGAAGGGTTTACATCACGCTGACCAATTGCCAGACTATTAATAGGCAATGTTTTGTTGACCAGTGAAAACTTGATGTAGTAGAGTAGAAGTCCAATTTCGTTTTTATGGAAAGCAGCATTTCTGGCAATATGTTCTTTTTGATATATTGCCGCTTCGGTGATATTATTTTGTTGTTTCTGCTGAAATTGTTGTCCGATTAATAGACTTATGAATCCAATGATTAAAAGGAAAATCAGTCCAATTTTGGTTCCCTTAGATCGTATGAAATTTTTAAAAAGTAATGCTAACATATTAGATGGCTTTAAGGTTTTTAGCTGCAATTCGAATCAAAAGAAACAGCATTATAATCCAGAGAATAATAGAAAGAACAGAAACGATTTCAGATTTTAAAACGTCCCGGATTCTTTTTGGTTCATAATGAAATTCGGCCAAATCAGCCCAATGTTCTTTGCCAATAGTCAAAGGTTTATCAGTTGGTTTTGGCTTATTATTGCTGATGTATTTTACCTGCAAAGCGTTCATTTTTTGTGCCATAGTATAGCGGTAAACTTCGGCTTGTTTCTGGAAATCGATATACGAATCATAATCCGTGTTTGATAATCCCATCGATAAATTCTTTATGGCGATGTACGGATTTACAAAAGAAATGGTCTTAGAAAAACTGTTTTGCTTTTCGTAAACCTTCAATAAGTTTTCTAAATGCTGATTGTATATTCTAGAACTGATTTTCTCTCCTTCGGTCATAATAAAACCCGAATAATTGAAGGGAAGTTTTTGTACCGAATCGACTTTGTAGACGCTCAATAACGAATCTTTAATGGCTTTATAATGCAAATCGTTAGGGTTGTGACTATCGCCTTGTTTCAGAATGTCTTTTTCGATATTGCTGTTGAATTGTATTTTAGAAGGCGTTTCATAGATATAAGCGCCAATTGCCTGAGTAGTTCTAGGTAGAATTATGGTGAAAACCAACCAAATTCCGATCAATGAAATCAATGCTTTTTTGGATGTTTTGCTTGAAGCGGAAATTAAAACAGCAATGACACAAAAGAACATCAGATATATAAAATGAAACCCAATAAACAATAACATCTTGATTGTTTCATCTGCCGAAATAATAAAATTCTGAAGCAATAACCATATAAAAACAAGAACCAATATTGTTGGAAGAAAAAGCATCATAATAACGGAAGCGATTCCTAATGTTTTACCAATTAATAACTGTTTCCAATTGATTCCCTGACTTAAAAGAAGTTTTAGGGTTCCGTTTTCCCTTTCGGCTGCGACCGAATTAAATCCTAAGAAAAAGATCAATAAAGGGAGTAATACTTGCAAAACCATCGCAATACTAATTTCTCCAAAACGAAGCATACTGTTCGAAAATCCGGCTTCAGAGAAATTGGCGGTATTTTGTTTGTGCGCTTCCAAGAATATGGCGTTCCCGAAAAACGGTTCCATTCCAAATTCAAAAACACTTAATGGAGTACTTTTTCTAAAAGCAAAGTTTCCGTAATGTGCCATTCTGTGTGGGTTTTTGTCCGGATTGTTAAGCCAGTCTTTGCGAGATTCGTGTTGGTATTTTTCGCTTGTTTGGTTTTGATTGGTATAATTTTCCCAACCTGAAAAAGCGGCGTAAAGTAAAATAAGTCCAATAAAAAGCGTGATGATAAAGACAGCTGTATTTTTAAAAACAGAATTCCTGAGATGTTTGGCGATTAAAATTTCTATGTGTAAGGATTTCATACCAATTAAAATTTATAAGTTACGGTAAGGCTATAGTTTCGGGGAGCTCCGGGAAATAATCGCAAGTAATTTTGTGCGCCTAACCAATAGGTTTTATTAAATAAATTACCCGCATTTACAGCAATTTGCATGTTGCTTTTGTTAGGTTTGTAATATAAAGCGGCATCAAAAACGGTGAAATCAGGAAGTGTGAATGCTCTTGTAAACCAAGGCACTTTACTGCTTTGATATTGCATTCCGAAACCAATACCCAAATCTTTCAAAGCCGAATCTGAGTTGAAGTTGTAGCGTGTCCATAAATTTGCACTGTTTTTTGGTGTATTTTGTTTTCTGGCGCCAATTAAAGCCGGATCGCGATCGTTTGTAATTTTGGCATCGATATAACTGTATGAAGCGTTTATTTGCCAATCGGCGGTGATATAACCCGCTAAATCGCACTCAAAACCACGACTTCTTTCAGCGCCTCTGGTAATCAATAAATCAGGATTTGCAGGATCATTGGCATTCATCAAAATATTGCGTTGATTGATTTCGTAAACCGCTGCATTAAAACTCATTGAATTATTAAAGAAAGTTGCTTTTAAACCTACTTCTTTCAGATTACTTTCAAGCGGATCAAACAGACTTCCTGCGGGTAAAGTTCCCGTTTGCGGCATCAAAGTCACTGTATTCGATTGTGGCTGGTAACCTTCAAGATAAGTCGTATAGACATTGATTTCGTCGTTAATTGCGTAAGTAAGCCCTATACGTGGCAACAAAGCTGTCTTTTTGACTTTCAATTCATTGTTTGATTCGTAATTGGTAATGTCTTCAAACCATTCGTTTCGCAAACCCAGTAAAAAAGTAAATTTTTCCCATTGAATCTGATCCTGAATATAAATCGCATTTGTTGTCGTTAACGCCGATGGCAATGCAGTTCTAACATTTAGCGTATAATCATCAGGACTTGTTAGCCTATAAGTTGGATTGTTTAAATTGAAGTAATTGACGTTCGGTTTTGGCAAAACTACCCCGTCAACAGTTGTAGTTTGGTAATTGGCAGCGTTTGCCGGAACAAAAGTACTCGCAACTGATCCGTCTTTTAGTAAATAGCCTCTTGCTGCATTTTGTCCGCCGCCTTTGGTTTTGTTCCAACTGGTTAAATCGTAACCTGCTAGTAATTTATGTTTGAGTTTTCCTGTTTTTAAATCAAAATTAAAATAGGTACTCAAATTGTCTACATCCCAATATTGCTGACGCTGCACAAATTGCATCATCGCCAGATTTGTAACAGGTTTATTGTTCATATCGACTGCAAAAGCATTTGTAGTTCTGTGTTCTTGAAGATTCTCGGTCCAGGTTTGTTTCATGTATTGCGCATTAAAACCAATTTTAGAATTGAATTTATGAGCGAAATTAGTCATCAAAATCATTTCTTTCGATTTAAAGAAATCACTTGGAGCACCAAGATTTAGGCTAATTGGCGTTTGGTTTAAGTTAGTAACTCCGGCAACGGCACCAAAAATAGGCTGTCCGCGATCGAGCGTTCCTGTCATATTGCTTAAAATCAATTCGGTATTGATAGCGGTTTTTTCATTCGGAATATAACTGAACGATGGAGAGATCAAAAACGATTTATTACTTACTAAGTCTCTGAATGATTTTGCTTCCTGATAGGCACCGTTTACACGGTATAAAAGAGTTTTAGATTCGTTAAGAGGTCCTGTAAAATCTAAAGTTCCGCGTAGTGTGCTAAAACTTCCTACACTCAAACTCACTTCTTTTCGGTCGACAGCCAAAGGTTTTTTGGTAACCAAATTGATGCTTCCACCCGGATCTACGGATGAAAACGTAGCGCTTGAAGGTCCTTTGATAACTTCGACACGTTCAATATTATTGGTCAAAGGCTGTAGAAAGTAATATTGGCGTGTTCGCATTCCGTTTACAATCTGACCTTCTTCGTTTTGACTAATTCCGCGAATCGTATATTGATTGTAATAACTCGCCGGAATTACGCCACTTGCCATTTTTACAGCATCGGCAAGGTAAAAAGCGCCTTTGTCAGCAATTAATTCCTTAGTAATAGTTGAGATAGATTGCGGAATATCTTTATTAAGTGCAGCCGTTTTTGTTGCTGCAAAAGAATAATCGCTGTTGTATTTTTTTGTTGAACGGCCAATGATTTCAACAGTTTGAAGTTCGTTGTGTTTGATAGAATCGGAAGCAATACTATCTTTCGTTTTTTTATTAATTGTTTGAGATTGTACAAATTGAGAACTGCTGAATAATAATATATAAAAAATTAAGTGTTTCATTTTTTTTGGTTGGATTTAGAAAATGCTATTCCCTTTTATACAGTTTGTAAATACAGATTTTCGAGTTCGTTCGCCGATATTTTGTCAGCTTCGATAACCGTTACCAGGTTTCCTTGTTTCATTATTCCGATGTGTGAAGCGACTTCTCTGGCTCTGAAAATATCGTGTGTTGCCATTAATATCGCTGTTCCGTCTGCCGAAAGTTCTTTCAGGATTTGAGAGAATTCGTTAGATGCTTTAGGATCAAGTCCGCTCGTTGGTTCATCTAATAGTAACACTTTGGCTTTTTTGGCAATCGCAATGGCAATACCTACTTTTTGACGCATTCCTTTAGAATATCCACCAAGATTCTGATCGTGTGCTTTAACTTGTAAACCTGCTTTGGAGAGAAAATAAGTCAATTCTCCTGCAGAATATTTGAACCCCGCCAGAGACGAGAAAAATTTTAAGTTTTCTAAGCCCGTAAGATTAGGATATAGCATGACAGTTTCGGGAATATAAGCAACATATTTCTTGGTTTCCTGTGCATTTTCTATAACCGAAATGTTATTGATTTTTAGTTCTCCGTCAGTTGGTTCGATAAAACCTAAAAAGAGATTAATTGTAGTGGTTTTTCCGGCACCATTCTGCCCTAAAAGCGCAAAGATTTCGCCTTTTTTAATGGTCAAATTCAGTTTGTTTAATGCGACATGATCGCCGTATTTTTTAGTTAGATTCTCGGCTATAAGCATAATTTTTATGTATTTGGGTGATTTTTTAGTTTTTATCCATAGTTTTTAGTCTGAGCTTGAGGAAGCCAGTTTTTAGAACTTTGTTAAAAGGAGGGGATAGTTTACAGCTATTTTAATAGAAGAATTTCTATTTGAATTTGAAAAAAAGCATACGTTTTTGAGCCTATATGACGCATCATTTTCTTTTATTTTAGAAAATAATCGAAATAGAGCTACAAATAAGTTTTACCCACTATCGATTATCGAGAATAGGCAAGGAGCATTTTAATTTTTCGAATAAAATGTAGTAAACTAAATGATTGAAGGTGGTGCTCTAAGGGCAAAAAGGCTGCCTTTAAAGAAGTTTGAAGCAACTTTTGTATAATAGTATACATAAGAAGTTTCAATAGTTACTTTATGAAAGGATAAAGCCTGAGATGAATTTGGAATAAATGTACTAAACGCAAAATGGCAAACGTGACAATTAGTGTCTACAGTATGGCTGTGCGTAATTTGTTTTTGTCCAACAACAGAATGATGATTACAACGTTTTTCGGTTAATTGCTTGTAAACATGTTCGTAAGAATGTATCGTCTGAAACAGCATTGCGAACAATACGGTAACAGACATAAAAAGATTAATTAAGACAATTCTCTTTTTCATTCTTGTTTGGAAATCCTTATGTGTCGCGGACTTTACAGCTTTTGATATAACGCAACTTTGTTGCAAATATAGATATCTTATTTAGAAATACACTAAAATTGGATATTATTTTAGATTTATTGTTTGCACTAATTATAATTAAAACTAAAAATTACTATACAACAATTGTAGTGTATGAAAATCAGAAGAGCCATCAAAATACTTGTCTAATACTTCTTCAAACATTGGTTCGGAATTCTGAATACTGGCAAATAAAGTCATACAGGATTGCAGTTTTTCGTCGTCAGGATTCCCAAATATATCTACGGCAGTTTTTTCATCTGTTTTGATTAGTTCAGCGGTAATTTCCAGAAGATGTTTTCCAAGAATTGGATGTTCTAAAAAAGCAATTGCTTCGTCGGCATTTTTAATTTCGTAGAATTTTGAGGTATCGCAGGAACCAAGCCCTTTTATCTGAGGAAAAATGAACCACATCCATGGAGATTCTTTTTTTCCTTTTTTAATTTCGGAAAGTGCCGATAGGTATAATTTATTTTGTGCGTCTAAAAAACGTACTAATTCTTTATTATTGTAGGCCATTATTTACTGATTTTGTTTGGGGCAATCAGGTCGTAAAACTACTGAAAATATGTTAAGTTGCACATTCACATCGATTTTTTTGTATCGTTTTTTTTTAGATATATTAAGCAAATATTATCTGTAGTATTAATCGGAATTTTTCATTTCATTTTAAAAAATAATCTTGCAAAGTCACAGAATCAAAAAGTTTTTATTTTAAGTTTTAAACTTGGCGCCTTAGCGACTTTGCCGAAAATCTCGCTGTTATGTAAAAAAAACTTAAAAAATAATCTCGCAAAGTCACAAAGACGCAAAGTTTTTATGAAAAATACTTTCACACTATTATTCTTGTTAATAAGGCTTTTTATTGTTACATATCTCAGTATTTGTTCGTAATCCCGTTATATAATTCCTATTTTTACTACTAGAGGACAATTATCAACTTAGATAATAATTAAATTTTTGATTTGGCATAAACTTCAAAACATGCCAATTTCTATTAACGAGCGTACTGCTCAAAAAAAAATAAATTATGAAAATAGGACTAATCGGATTCGGAAAAACTGGAAAATCAGTTGCATCAGTACTACTCGAAAATAATAAATTTTGCCTGGAATGGGTTCTAAGACAAAGTACTGCTTTAGAACACAGATCTGTTCCTGAATTTTTAGGAGTTCAGTCAGATGAGCCGGGACTAATTTACTCTAGCTCTAAAACTACCATGGAAGAATTACTGGATAAACATCCCGTTGATGTAATTATTGATTTTTCATCAAGTGAAGGAATTTATACTTACGGAGAAATTGCAGCGCAGCGAAAGGTTAAAATTATCTCGGCAATCTCGCATTATAAAGATAAAGAACTGCAGTTATTAAAGAAATTAGCGCACAAAACAACCGTATTTTGGTCTCCAAATATTACTTTGGGAGTGAATTATTTACTTTTTGCAGCTAAATTTCTAAAAAAGATTGCGCCTTGGGTTGATATTGAAGTTAATGAGGAACATTTTAAAAAGAAACAAGGAACATCAGGGACGGCTGTTAAAATTGCAGAAGCCTTAGATCTTGATAAAGACAATATAAACTCGGTTAGGGCAGGAGGAATCGTTGGGAAACATGAGGTTATATTTGGATTTCCATATCAAACGGTTCGGTTAATTCACGAATCGATTTCTAGGGAAGCATTTGGGAACGGAGTTGTTTTTGTTGCCGAAAACTTAGAAAATAAACAAAAAGGATTATACAATTTTGAAGATATTTTGTCGCCTTACTTTGCAATATAATCTTTGATATTATGATGAAACCCGACAGGTTTTTAAAACCTGTCGGGTTTACTAAAAAGTTTGCAATCTAATTTTAAAGATCATATTTATTTAACACATAGAAACATAGAGAATTAGGGGCAAAAAGGCTTCAAAAAAAGAACAGCATTTCTCTCATGAAGAGCATTATGCATGTTTTAGATAAGTGAAATGCCAATTTTTGAGTGTAAAAACCAATGCTTCTATGTGTCTAAATAAATATTTTAAGTTATATATTGTATTATTTTCTAAAAATCAAAGCTTTACTATATTCTAAATTCATTTTTGCTATAGAAAGAATCGAAATACCTTGCGGACACTCGATTTCACAAGCTCTTGTATCAGAGCAATTTCCAAAACCTTCAGAATCCATTTGATTTACCATTGTTAAAACCCTTTTTGAAGCCTCTATTTTCCCTTGTGGAAGCAAAGCCAAATGTGTAATTTTTGCGCCTACAAACAAAGCAGCACTTGCGTTTTTGCAAGTTGCTACACAGGCTCCGCATCCTATACAAGCCGCAGCATCAAAGGAAGCTTCGGCAGTTTCGTAAGATATTGGGATAGTATTTGCTTCCGGCGCCTGACCTGTTGATGCACTAATAAAACCGCCTGCTTCAATAATGGAATCAAAAGCAGATCGATCAATTTTTAAATCTCTTAAAACAGGGAATGCTTTGGCACGAAAAGGCTCAATATAAATGGTATCCCCATCTTTAAAACTTCTCATGTGAAGCTGGCAAGTTGTGGTATTCTTTAAAGGTCCGTGCGCTCTACCGTCAATCATAACACCGCATTGCCCACAAATTCCTTCTCTGCAATCGTGATCAAATTCTATAACACGTTCTTTTTTCTGAATTAAAGATTCGTTCAAAAGATCGAGCATTTCCAGAAAAGACATGTGTTCAGAAACTTTATCTATTTCATAATTTACCATTTCTCCTTTGGAAGAAGTATTGTGCTGTCGCCATATTTTAAGATATAGTTTCATATTCTTAACTTTTGATTATTTGTAGCTTCTAACAGCAAGTTCGACTGATTCGAAGACAAGAGGTTCTTTGTGTAATCCAGGATTTTGTGTTTTTCCTTTCCATTCCCAGGCCGAAACATAACAGAAATCTTTATCATTCCGAACCGCTTCACCATCAGGAGTTTGGTATTCTTCCCGAAAGTGTGCGCCGCAGGATTCCTCTCGTTGTAGGGCATCGTGACACATTAATTCAGCTAATTCGATATAATCAGCAATACGTCCGGCTTTTTCCAGTTCGCTGTTTAGCGTATCGTCTCCGGTAATTAGAAGATCTTTTTCAAAAGAATCTTTTAGTGATTTGATTTCGTTTAAGGCTTCTTCCAGTTTTTCCTTACTTCTCGAAAGTCCGCATTTTTCGTAAAGCAATCTTCCGATTTTTTTATGGAAATAATCGGTTGAAAGTGTTCCTTTACTATTTAAGAATTTATCTAATTGTGCTCTTACCGAAGTTTCGGCTTCGTCAAAAGCGGGATGATTTATAGTTGGTTTTGGAGTATTTAATTCGCCCGCCAAATAATTCGGAATCGTGTAAGGTGCAATAAAATAACCGTCTACACACGCCTGAAGCAATGAATTTGCGCCTAATCTATTAGCGCCATGATCAGCAAAATTAGCTTCTCCGAGAGCAAATAATCCAGGAATTGTACTCATTAATTCATAATCAACCCAAAGTCCGCCCATCGTAAAATGTGCCGATGGCGAGATTAGCATTGGTTCTTTATACGCATTGATTCCGGTAATCTTCTCGTACATCGCAAAAAGATTACTGTATTTAGCTTCGATTTTATCTTTTCCCTGCGCTTTTATGGCATCCGAAAAGTCGAGATAAATAGCATTTTTCATTGGTCCAACGCCATGTCCGGCATCGATTCTTTCTTTGGCAGCTCTTGACGAAATGTCTCTTGGCGCCAGATTTCCAAAAGAAGGATATTTGCGCTCTAAATAATAATCGCGCTCTTCTTCGGGAATTGTATTTGGATTTCGGTCGTCTTTAGCGGTTTTCGGAACCCAGATTCGTCCGTCATTACGCAAAGATTCCGACATTAAAGTCAACTTAGATTGATTTTCTCCGTGTTGTGGAAGTGAAGTAGGGTGAAACTGAATCCAACTTACACCCGCCATATAAGCGCCTTTTTTATGTGCACGCCAAATGGCCGAACTATTACAGCCCATTGCCAATGTAGACAAATAATATACTTTTCCGTAACCTCCGGAAGCTAATACAACAGCATCAGCAACGTGACGCTCGAGTTCTCCGGTTTCAAGATTTCGGGCGATTATGCCTTTTGCTTTTCCGTCAATAACCACTAATTCCAGCATTTCGTGACGGGTATGCATGGCTACTTTTCCTAATGAAACCTGACGTAATAGAGCCTGATAAGCACCAAGTAAAAGTTGTTGCCCCGTTTGTCCGCGGGCATAGAAGGTTCTTGAAACCTGAACACCTCCAAAAGATCGATTATTAAGATATCCGGCATATTCTCTGGCAAAAGGAACGCCTTGTGCAACGGCATGATCTATTAAATGTGCAGAACATTCCGCCAGACGGTAAACATTGGCTTCACGAGATCTAAAATCGCCACCTTTTATAGTGTCGTAAAACATTCTAAAAGTGCTGTCTCCGTCATTTTTATAGTTTTTTGCAGCATTAACTCCGCCTTGAGCAGCAACAGAATGGGCTCTTCTTGGAGAATCCTGAAAACAAAATGATTTGATATTATACCCTTGCTCTGCTAGTGATGAAGCACATGAAGCCCCCGCAAGACCAGTCCCAACCACTATGATATTTAGTTTTTTTCTATTGGCAGGATTTACAAGTTTAGCTTTTGCTTTATAATTATTCCATTTATCAGCAAGTGGACCTTCGGGTATTTTTGAGTCTATCATTTTTATTTTATTTAAAATGAATTCATACACAAATTCTAATAAAAAACTTAATTAGAACGTTAAGGAGATCTAATTTACTATAAAAAAACGGTTTTTTGTAAAGAAAAAACTATTTTTTGCTAATTTGGACTAATTTATTAAAAGATATTTTCTGCTAAACTTTCTTTAGTTCTAAGATAAATCAACAGAATTATTGTTTGATAAACTTTTCTACATTTGGAATTTTCTCTAATGCTTTGGTGTTTTCTTCGAGGATTTTGGCGGCAGCTTCATTTATTTTATTGACCGGAATTGCTTTCCATTTGTCTAAGTTTCTTTCATAATCGGTATTGAATAATTGTTTGGATAAATCCCTAACCACACAATAAGCTGCAATCGAATGACCGTTCTGGCTATCGTAATTACCATTATTAATAAAAAACTCTAATCTTTTGTATAGTCCGTCTTTAGAATAAAGAGCTATTTCAGTGAGTTTTCCCCTGTATTCTAAATCGGCAGAACCAACGCCTTTTAATTTTGGAAACAATTTATAATCAGCAAAATGTCGGCCTTCATGACCAAGGTAACTCACTCTAAAATTTTCTGATTTTAAATCGTATGATTTTTTTACACAAAACAAGGCATCTGTATGTGCCCAGCCTGCTGGATGGTATCGTCCTAAAGTAGCATATTCGCTCCAGCCTAAGGTTATAAAATCATCCATAAAATAAACTTTGACAGCGGTTTCCTTTCCTTCATAATTGAGTTTATAAATGGTATCTTTTTCTGTTTTCCAAACTAATAAATCATATAAACCTCCCGTTTTTCCAAATCCCGTAGTATGATAGCCCAAATCAGTGATGTACTTTTTTTGATAAACACTGATGCTGTCTTCATTAAGAATTAAGTTTTTTGCAGATGGAAGATTAGCTTTAAGAAAATTAGAAACATTTTTCATAATAAGTGTATCCGTTTTCTTTTCTTTATTTAAGAAAGAGAATCGCCAGTAATCCCTGTAAATTTTTAATAATTCGTCTATTTTTGATTTTCGGGTTTCCAAAAAATCACTTTTGTCTTCTTTAAACTTAAAGCGGTTTTCAAAATTGTTTTTGAATTTTAAGTCTTTTGAAGCTATTTTTTTAGTGGAATCAATTTCTAATAATGGTAAAGCCTGTTTTGGATTTCCGTCTAATGCCAAAGCATAAATCTTAGTATAATCGAGCTTTATACTGTCATTTTGATTCGTTTGGGCATTTGTTTTCGAAAATAAAAAGAAATTGAGAATAAGTAAAGTAACTAGTTTTAAGGTTCTCATAATAAAAAGTATAGGTTGATTTTACAATGACTTTTTTATTATAGAGACGTGTTTTTTGATTTTGTTACAGTTTTGTGTAGTATTTTATAAAAAATAAACCCGGCAGTTTTCATCTCGAGGCTTCGGGCAATGCCATTAAGTTAAGCTTTTAGAAAATAAAATTATTGCAAATCAAATCCGTTTTTATCTGCGTTTTTACAAAGTAAATCTGTTTTATCCGCGTCAAAATTAGACGCTGATTTTACTGATTCGCTAAAACGAAAACGCTGATAAAAACAGATTTTTCTAATTACTTTCTTGATTAAACTGTTAAGTGATTTTATAGATTTTCCCTTAACTTAATGATATTGGACTTCGGGACTGTCGGGTTTGGATTTTATGGAAATATTTAATGTCCAATGATTTCTTTTCGGTGTAAAGTTCCCCATTCATTCAATGCTCCAATGACATTATATAAAGTATGGCTGTGTTCTGTTCTTGCATATTCAACAGTTGGCGGAAAAGTATCATAAACAGTTCTGGTAACCAGTTTGTTTATCTCCAGATCTTTAAGTTCTTTCGAAAGCATTTTATCCGTAATCCCTTTTACATCTTTAGAAATCTCCTTAAATCGTTTTGGTCTGTTCGATAATGCAATCAAAATTGGCAGCTTCCATCTTCCGCTTAAAACTTCCAAAGCATCTCTTACCGGTAATAATGCTCCCAGGCATTCTTCTGGTTCACCACCACAGCCCATTTCTTTTGTTATTTCGCTCTTTGTTTTCATATTTATCATGTTACTATCCTCAAGGATAGCGCTATCCTTGAGGATAGTACTATAAAAGAGATAGCAAATGTAGATAAGTTTGTATCGTAAAACAAATAGTAATGCTATGAGCAAAAAGATTCTGAATATAATAACAAGCATCAAAGGCGATGCTTCATTTAGTAATAAATTATCGAATGCCGTTCTGGAAAAACTGGAAGCGGTATATCCTGAAAGTACAGTAGAAACGCTTGATCTTTCTAAAACTCCTTTGCCTTATTTAAGTGAGTTGGATATTAGTGCCTTTTATACTCCGGCAGAACAGCAAACAGAAGTCCAAAAAGAGACTCTTAAATACTCTGATGAAGCTACAAAAGATGTTTTAGAAGCTGACATCATTGTGATTGGGGTTCCTCTTTACAATTTTGGAATTCCGGCAGTATTAAAAGGCTGGATTGATCAGGTTGCAAGGGCAGGAAAGACTTTCAGTTACGATGCCAGTGGACCAAAAGGGTTGTTAACTGATAAGAAAGTATTTTTATCTATTGCTTCGGGCGCTATATTTTCTGAAGGACCATACAAAAGTTATGATTTCTCTGAACCGTATTTGCGTGCCGTATTAGGCTTTTTAGGAATAACCGATGTTACAACTTTCCGCGTTGAAGGAACTGCTATCCCTGATTTTGCCGAAAATGCTTTACCTAAAGCTTTGTCTGCAGTTGAGGAATTTGCTTTTTAAATTGAAAATAAAAAGTACGAGAGTTGGACATTTTCGTATGTAGTAAACCCGACAGGTTTTTGAAACCTGTCGGGTTTTATGTGGATTATAATTATGATTTGAATTGTCAAATCTTTGTCAAAGTTTTAAACTTTGACAAAGATAATTACGTTCAATTATTATTTCTCAATAATCATAGTAACGCCTTGTCCGCCGGCAGCGCAAATGGAAATAAATCCTCTTCCGGAACCTTTTTCGTTTAATAATTTTGCCATGACGCCAATTATTCTTCCGCCTGTTGCAGCAAAAGGATGAGCTGCGGCAAGACTGCTTCCTTTTACATTTAGTTTATTTCTGTCAATAGCACCAAGAGGCTTTTTGAGTCCAATTTGAGTGCTTAGTTCCGGGCTTTCCCAGATTTTTAAAGTTGCTAAAACTTGTGCGGCAAAAGCTTCGTGAATTTCATAATAATCAAAATCCTGTAAAGTCAAACCCGCTTTATCAAGCATTCTACTGGCAGCAAATAATGGCGCTAACAAAAGGTTTTGCTGGTTTTTGACGTATTCAATCGCTGCAATTTCGGCAAAAGAAATGTAGGCTAAGATTGGAAGTCCTTGCGCCAAAGCCCATTCTTCACTTGCCAAAAGTATGCATGAAGCACCATCTGTAAGCGGAGTGGAATTTCCTGCTGTAAGCGTTCCGTTTATTTTATCAAATGCAGGTTTTAATTTTACCAGTTTTTCAATGGTGCTGTCTCTTCTTAGATTATTATCTTTTTCAAGTCCGTTAAACGGAGTAATCATATCATCAAAAAAACCTTCGTCATAAGCTTTTGCCATATTCAAATGACTTTTAAGGGCAAAATTATCCTGATCTTCACGGGAAATTTGATAATGTTTGGCCGTAATTTCAGTATGACCACCCATCGAAAGCCCGGTTTGAGATTCTTCATTTTTAGGAACCAATGGCGACAAATCTTTTGGACGCAGTTTTAAAAACAACTTGATTTTTTCGCCTAATGATTTTGCTTGTCTGGCATTCAATAAAATCTTTCTCAGTTTTTCGCTTACCGCGATTGGCATATCACTAATAGAATCAACACCTCCGGTAATTCCGGATTCTATTTGTCCCAACGCAATTTTGTTGGCGATATAAATGGCGCTTTCAATTCCGGTATCACAAGCTTGCTGTAAGTCACAAGCTGGAGTTGCGGGATCAAGAGAAGTTTTCATGACACATTCTCTGATCAAATTATTATCATAAGTATGTTTAATTACTGCACCTCCGGCAACTTCCCCTAACAATTTGCCTTCAAGTTTGTATTTGGTAATAAGTCCGTTTAGGGCGGCGGTCATCATTTCTGTATTTCCAACTTCGGCGTAGGCCGTATTTGCTCTCGCAAACGGAATTCGATTGTAACCCACGATGGCTACTTTTCTAACAGTTTTGGTATTATTCATAGTTTGAGGTTTGTTTTGAAAGATCGATTTTTAATTTTTCAGCTTAAAGATAAGGAGACTTATTTATAATTTGAGTTTTTGTAAGATAATATTGTTTTGAATTTTTAACTGGAGTATTACAATTTGTTTTTATTTAGAATAATTAAAAATAATCTTGTTTAAGAAAGATTTAGCAATTACTTTTGCCACGAAAATCAAAACCAATTAAAATGAATATAATGACTATAAAAAAAGTTTTATTTTGTCTGATGCTTCTAAGTTCACTGCAAATGATGAGTCAGGAACTGGGAAAAGTAACTGGAAAAGTTTCGCTAAGCGGAAATATACCAGCCGAAAATATTTCTGTTATTCTTAAAGGAACACGATACATTGCCGTTACTAACGAAGACGGATACTACGAGATTAAAAATGTTAAACCAGCAAGCTATACAATTATTATCAGATCGGTTGGAATTCATAAAGTTGAAGATCAAATTGTAGTTAAAGCAAAACAAACGACTACTAAAAACTTCACACTTTCTGAAAGTCAGGAAGATCTTGATGAAGTAGTCATTACCAAAAACAAGTACAAACAAGACAAACCTTCACTATCATTGCGTTTGCAGACTCCTGTACTTGAAATCCCTCAAAATATCCAGATTGTAAGCGGTCAGACTTTAAAAGACCAACAAATTACAAGTATGAGTGACGGAGTTATCAGAAACGTGAGTGGAGCGGTTCGTTTAGAACACTGGGGAGATTTATATACGAATATTACGATGCGTGGTTCTCAAATTCAGGCTTTTCGTAATGGTTTCAATGTAGTTTCGTCTTTCTGGGGACCTCTTACGGAAGACATGAGTTTTGTAGATCATATTGAATTTGTAAAAGGACCTGCAGGATTTATGCTTTCCAGCGGAGATCCAAGCGGACTTTATAATGTGGTTACTAAAAAACCAACGGGAATTACTAAAGGTGAGGTTTCTGTATTAGGCGGAAGCTACGATTTTTACAGAGTGAGTATTGACCTTGACGGGAAATTAGATAAAAAAGGAAAATTATTATACAGATTCAACGGAGCGGCTCAAAACAAAGGTTCGCACCGTGCATATGAACACAACAATCGTTATGTATTAGCTCCGGTAGTTTCGTATCAAATTGATGATAATACAAAAATTACGGCTGAATACAATTTTCAATACGCCAACATGACTGAGGTAGGTTCTTATTATGTTTTTGGTCCTAAATCTGAAGGATATGCGACTTTGCCTGTTGGATTTACAATGACACAACCGGGATTGCCTGATACTAATATTCAGGATCATAGCGGATACCTTATGTTTGAGCATAAGTTTGACGATAACTGGAAACTTACGGCACAAACTTCTTACTTTAAATACATTCAGCAAGGATATAGTTCTTGGCCGGGTGTTGTAGGTCCTAGTCCGGTGGACAGAGATTTTAACGGAGTTCCTGAAGGTAATTTGAAAAAGGGAGAAATCATTAGAAACGTTGGTATTTGGGATGCTGATAGTAATATGTATTTAGGTCAGATATTCGTTAACGGAAAGTTCAAAACAGGACCTGTAACGCATAAAGTATTAGGTGGCGTAGATTTAGGAAATAAAGATTATATGGCAGATTGGGGACAATCTCATGATCTTGATACTGTAGACAATCCATTTAATGTATATAACCCAAATTATGGTACGCCATCGAATGGTTTACCTGCTTTTGATCACACAACACCGCTTTCTGTAAGAGCTGGCGGAAAAATGAATTCAGAATATGCGGCAGGATATATTCAGGATGAACTTGGCTTTTTTGAAAATAAACTTAGATTAACTCTTGCGGGAAGATATACCTGGATTAGTCAAACAAGCTGGGGTGAAACTCAGGCAGACAGCCATATTACACCACGTGTAGGTGTTAGTGTCTCTGTAACAGATAATTTGGCAGTTTACGGATTGTATGATCAGGCTTTTTTACCGCAATCGGGTATCATTAAAAATGGCGATAAAGTAAAACCACTTACAGGAAGCAATCTTGAATTTGGTGTGAAAAAAGACTGGTTTGACGGCTCTTGGAGTACTACATTGGCAGCGTATCGAATTGTAAAACAAAACGAACTTACGGCTGATCCTAATAATGGTCCAAATGATATTTTTAAAATTGTTTTGGGAGAAAAAAGAGCCGAAGGTGTTGAATTTGACGTTAGAGGAAAATTATTAGACGGTCTTAATCTTATTGCCAATTATGCTTTTACAGAATCTGTGGTAACAAGTTCAGCAATTTCTACGATAAGCGTAGGTTCTGTTGTACCAGGATATTCTAAACATACTGCAAATGCGTGGTTAAATTATAGTCTACAAAGTGGTAAACTTAGAGGTTTAGGTGCTTCTATTGGAGGAACTTATCTTGCAGGCCGTCAAACAGATACCTGGAGCGCAGGAGCTGAAAAGTTGCCAAACTATTTTAGACTTGACGGAGGTTTATCTTATGAAACAGGAAAAGTAAAAATTACGGCTAACGTATTTAATATTTTGGATAAATATCTTTACAGCGGATCTTATTATGAGTGGCTTAATGCTTATTACTGGCAAACAGAAGCACCAAGAAACTTTAGAGTTGGTGTTACATATAAATTCTAAGAATAATCTCTTTATAAACAAAAAGCATCCGTTAGCAGCGGATGCTTTTTTTATGTTTTTTTTAGCCCGCGGATGACGCGGATTGAACGGGTTTTCGCTGGTTTTTCTTTTATAATAAAATGAAGATATCTTTTTGCTATAAATTGCACTGATTATAAAGTTTTCTTTTGACAGTTTTCTTTAAAACAGATCAGTGAAAACCCGTTTAATCCGCACAATCCGTGGGCAAATAAAAGTTTATCCTTTACGTATCAACGGAATCACTTTTGAACCTATAAGTTCTATTGCATTCATTAACTGCGTATGTGTAAGTCCTGCATTATCCATTTGGAAAGTAAATCTTGAGATTCCTCCAAGTGCTTCGCCGTGTTTTAAAATTTTCTCGGCAACACGTTCCGGACCTCCTACAATTAAAACGCCCAGATCGTCGATAAGTCCGTCAAATTTGGCTTTTGTAACGGGTGGCCAGCCGCGTTCGAGTCCTAATTTTGTCCAAAGTTCAGCGTAACCCGGATAATATTCTTCGATTGCTTTTTCGGTTGTAGTTCCCACATAGCCTGGGGAATGTATTCCCACTTTAAGCTCTTCGGGTTTGAAACCTGCAGCTTTTCCGGCTTCACGGTACAAATCAATTAAAGGACGAAAACGATGCGTTTGACCTCCAATAATAGCCACCATTAAAGGTAAACCAAGACTTCCGGCTCTGACAAAAGATTCGGGAGTTCCGCCAACACCAAGCCAAACTGGTAATTTTTCCTGTATGGCTCTTGGATAAATAGGAAGATTATTCAAAGCAGGGCGAAATTTCCCTGACCAGGTTACAAATTCATTGTCTCTAATTTGCAGAAAAAGTTCTAATTTCTCTTTAAAAAGTGCATCGTAATCATTCAGATTAAATCCAAAAAGGGGATAAGCTTCAATAGAAGATCCACGGCCTACGACAATTTCAGCTCTTCCTTTCGAAATTAAATCAAGCGTTGCAAAGCTTTGGTAAACGCGCACAGGATCAGCCGCACTTAACACCGAAACAGCACTGGACAAACGAATGCGACTTGTTTTTGCAGCAGCGGCACTTAAAATCACAACGGTAGCCGAATCTAAAAACTCTTTTTTATGATGTTCTCCAATTCCAAAAACGTCAAGTCCGGCCTGATCTGCCAGCTCAATTCTTTGAAGCAATTGTTCCATTGCATCAACACTGCTCAAAGTGTTGTTGTCTCCGTACATCGCCGAAGCAAAACTGTCTATTCCTATTTCCATTTTTTTTAAGCTTTAGGCAATACGCTATAAGCTTTAAGCTTTTTATAGAAGCCGATACTTATAGTTATCGCAATTATTATTTATTAGCATTAGTAATTAGCTTTAAGCTATAGGCAATACGCTTTAAGCTTTCCAAAAATGTCTAAATCCAACAATATTTATTTATTAGCTTTAAGCTAAAGGCAATACGCTTTACGCCCTTCAAAAAGCCTATAGCCTACAGCTTAAAGCTTACAGCATTCTCAATTATATTATTAGCTTTAAGCTAAAGACAATACGTTTTAAGCGTTCCAAAGAAGCCTAACGCCTAATACTTAAAGCATACAGCCTTACTAATGTGAAAACCCGAAAGATACACTAGTTAAAATGATCAGGATCACAATTAGTGTAATGACAACATAAAGATAATCTTTTTCTAAAAGGAAAGAAAACAAAGAAAGTAATACACGAAAAACGGGTGTTAGAAAGAGTAAAATAATTCCAACAAAGATTAAAGATTCACCATTTCCCTGAATTGCGCCCTTATAAATAGCCGAAATTACTTCGAATATATTGCGATCATTTTCATGAAATACCGAGTAATCTTCAATATCTGAGCTGTGTCCGAATAAATAAACAATTCCGCCAATAAAAGCGACAGACAAAGAAGTCCAGACGCCGTAACGCAATAAATTTCCGATGATGGTTTGAAAATCTTTTTCTCCAAATTTTTCGTTTTGCATAACCTTAGATTTTTCCATTAATTCCGTTATAAATCATATTCACTGCAAGTACAAAAATCAGGCAGGCAAAAAATATTCGTAGTTTTTTAGGATTTGTTCGCACTAATACTTTGGCTCCAGCCATAGCTCCAAACAAAACTCCAATTACAACAGGCATACAAATTCCGGGTTCGATATAACCTTTTTGAATATAGATTACAGAACTCGCCATTGCTGTAACACCCATCATGAAATTACTGGTTGTGGTAGATACTTTAAACGGAATTCGCATGATATTATCCATCGCAATCACTTTAAAAGCACCCGAACCAATTCCTAATAATCCTGACATCATTCCGGCGATTCCCATCATACCAAAACCACCAACAACATTTTTGGTTCCGTAGCTTATTACTTCGCCGTCATGCGTGGGATAAGTACCGTTTAATCGCAGTTTTTTGGCCAATGGACTTGATTCTAAAACGATATGCTCTTCTTTTCTTCGAAGAGAATTAATAGCCGAGAAAATTAAAGTAAGTCCAAATAATATGGCTATAAATGAGGTTGGCGCAATTGTCGAAAGTAACGCTCCGCAAACGGCTCCAATTGTTGTAGCAATTTCGAGAAAAATTCCCAAACGCATATTGGTAATTCCTTCTTTCACATAAGCCGAAGCTGAACCAGAAGAAGTTGCAATTACAGAAACCAAAGCGGCACCAATTGCATAATGAATATCGACATTAAGAATGACTGTTAAAAGAGGAATAATAATGATTCCGCCACCTAAACCTGATAATGAACCAATAAAACCTGCTAGAAAAGCACCAAGAATCATAATCAGCGTAAATGTAAGTACTGTCATTCTAATAAATTTTGTTGTGGCTAATTTACGAATTGATATTTTCTGGTGAAAAGTTTTATTTCATAATAAAATATTAAAAAGTAAAATCAGAAACAAAAAGGGAACAAGGCTTAGAAGATTTTATTAAGTTCTATTTATTCGTTTCAAATTATAAAATGAAACTGTTTGTTATTGATTTGTAAGTTAATTAGTTATACATTAGTGTAGTCTAATATCATTTAGATTAT
The DNA here is from genome assembly GCF_020991455.1 of Flavobacterium sp. JAS. Taxonomy (GTDB): domain Bacteria; phylum Bacteroidota; class Bacteroidia; order Flavobacteriales; family Flavobacteriaceae; genus Flavobacterium. Next base: position 42,699 of record NZ_JAJMOX010000013.1, on the reverse strand, counting down.
TCGCTCATAGAAAAGTTAATTTGTTATCATTTAATTGCAATAAATATGGAAAAACAGAGACCAAACGGTTCATTAGTTTTGATTTTATTATGTTTAAGTATAAGTTTATCGACTTTTGCTCAAGGCGATGGTCCAAGAAATTTACTGTGGAGTCCAAAAGGAACATTTGCATTTTTACCAAAATGGATGGGAATGAATCAGAATATTACTCCGGGAAATGTCCTGGTAAAAGATGCAGATTTGCATATTGATGCATTTCCGCTAACATTGGTTTACAATTTCGGACTTGCCAATAGATACGCTCAGGTTATGCTAAATGCAGTTCCTGGTGATGTTTCGGGAAGATTAGCAGCAAATCAGCCAGGTCTTCCGGCTCCGCATTTGAGTTCTTCCGGTTTTGCTGACGGTTTTATAGGTTTTAAATTAGGATTGATAAATCAGCCCGCTTTAAATGTTATTGAATACAGCCAATATCAAAAAAAGACATTCTCGATGATGGTTTACACCAGATTATGGTATTCGGGTTCTTATGACAATACAAAACCTCTTAATTTAGGCTCAAACCGATTGACTTTTGAAATTGGTTTTCCTATAGATCTTTGGCTTAGCAAAGATCCTAAAAGACCAACTTGGCTTGAAATATATCCTTCAATTCACATGTACACACCAAATAACGATCCTTTGGTTATATCGATGGCAAATAAAACACAACAACATGCCTTATATTCTCTTGAGAATCACTTATCGCATAATATTACTGATAAATTTTGGGCTAGTGCCGATTTAAGATACCAATACGGAGGAGATGTTGCTGTTGATGGAATTGATCAGGACAATAAACAGAATATCCTTGGTGGAGGTTTTACTGTAGGTTATCAGTTGCTGAAAATGTTAGGATTAAATGCCACTTATGGTACTATTATCGCTGGAGATAATGGCGCTGATTCAAATATGGTTCGTATTACTGCAGTGTTGTCATACGCTAACTTAAAGAAATTACAAAAACCTGAATAATTCCTTATTTTAGTTAGAAAGTATTACTATTTAGAGACCATTTTTTAAAGTAAATCTTTAAGAATTGGTCTCTATTATTTTTTGTACACTGCTAATAAAAGTTTCGGTGTTTTTGATTTCGTGTTTAATAGAAAGATCATAATCTGATAGTTTAAACTGCTCGATTATGTCCTTTTTTAAATATTTTATGATGGAGTCAAGACTTCGGGTATCGTTATCCTGTTGTCTTTTTAAATCTCTCTGTTTGCTTTCCAGATATTGTAAACTCCTTTTTAATCTTTGAATGTGTATTTTTTCCAATCTCTTATCTAATTTTAAATTTACTAAAAAACGATAACTAAGGAGAATAAGTAAGGCTTAAGGTGTTTTAAAACAACTAAAATTTATGTGTAAACACACTCAGGAATAGAATACCTCCATTGACGCACGTAAATTGGGGATTTAGTTCTTATAAAATTTTACATAATTTTAGAAAAAAGTTATAGAATTTCCATGTTTTTGAATTTAGTTGATTGATAATGTTTTGTTTAATTTCAGTAGGAACAAATAAAAAACTCCCCAAAAGGGGAGCTTCTATATACAACACAAATCAAAAATCACATTTCAATCTGTGGCTAAAAAAAATTACTGTCCTAATCCTACTTTTTTAGGAGGAAATTTTACAAAAGAGGCAGCGTGATATTTTGCTTCGGCTGCCATTGGAGCCGTCCAGGCGTTGAGGGCGTGACCTACAACTCGGGTTTCTTTTGGATCAATGTATAAGTTGAATAACCATGGTGCTAGTCCGGTTTTGGTTACCGTAGACTGATCGATCATCAAATGCGGATCTTGAGATTCTGTGATATTAAAATACATTTTATATTCATGAAGACGAATCGACATTAATTGCGTTTCAACCCAAGTATAAACCCGGTCGCGATTCGAAACCCCGTTATCAGCCAATAAAAACGAAGTTTGATTAATACCATCAATTGGGCGATCGGTTGGGATTTTGTCAAAAGCGCCAGCAATGTAAGCACTAGTATTGTATAAATCCATTAAATCAAATAATTGTGCACTTTGGCGTCCTGGTGTGATCATTCCTTTCCAGTATGCAACACCCGGAACACGTGTTCCACCTTCCCAAGCAGATCCTTTTGTACCTCTAAAAGGTGTGTAACCACCGTCTGGCCATGAATCTCCCTGCGGACCATTGTCAGAAGTTATAAAAATAAAAGTGTTCTCAAGTAAGCCGTTTTTTTCAAGTTCGGCTACAATTTCTCCAATAATGCCATCAACTTCAACAACGCCATCTTTGTATGGATATTTACTATCACTTTTTCCTTCATATTTTTTTGAAGCCCAATTGTCTGTATGCACTTTCATAAAAGCATGTTCTATAAAGAAAGGCTCTCCGGATTTGGCAAATTCTTTGATTTTTTTAATCGAAAAAGCTTCCAGAGTCTGATCCGCTTCTGCAATATCTTCTGTGCTTGTTGTAGCTTTAATTAGTTCCTCTTTTCCGCCTTTTTTCCCATAAACTAAATCTTTAGAAGCTCCCATTTTATTGTAAGCTTCCAATTTAAAAGGATCTAAAACCAAGTCAGGATAACGTCTTTTGTCAAAAGATTGAGTGATTTCTTTTTCGGCAGCATAATAACCGTAGTATTCGTCAAAACCAATTTCAAAAGGGCGCATTCCTTCTAATTCACCCACATGCCATTTTCCGGTAAGAACTGTTTTATAACCGGATTGACTCAATATTTTAGGTAAACTAATCTCATCTGCCCAAGGATTTGCTGTCAAAACATCACCTGCCAAAATAGGTCTTGTAAGTCCAGTTCGAGCAGGAATACGTCCCGTTAAAATAGCAGATCGGGTAGGTGTGCAGGTTGGCTGTGAATAAGTAGAACTCAACAATAATCCTTCTTTTGCCAATCGATCCATGTTGGGGGTTGCAGCTCCAATTGAAGCTCCTCCGCCATTAAATCCGGGATCTCCCCAGCCCATATCATCAATTAAGAACCAGATAATATTCGGCTTTTTTCCAGTTTTCTTTTTAAGTGCAGCCAGTTTATCGACGGCTATTTTATCCTGTTCAGGATTTGGAACAGCCGGTTGCCAGTTTTCTTTTCCTGGTATTGGTTTTGCCTTACTTAGTGGTGTTGCCTGCGCCGATATTTTTTGGCAGCAAATAATAAAAAGGAAAGCAAGCGAAATTCTTTTAATCAAAATAGTTCTTTTCATAAATCTGGAATTTTTAATTTGTTGGCTTATGCTTATTTGGAAATAAAGGATATTTTATAAAGTAGGCTAACACAAAGGATTCTGTACCTTATAATTTACTGTTAAATTTATTAAAATTATATTAGAATTGATAAGTTTTTTATGACGAATTATTTTTTAAATAACATGATATCAGTTTTTTAAGATGTAAATCAGAATTTGCCTTTTTTGAATTGGGAAAGGTTTGGTTAACTTCAAATAATTAAAACTACAAAACGCCAAAAAGCCCCGAAAGAATGAACTTTCAGGGCTTTTTAAAAATTAGTTTATATAGTGTTTTATATTTTCCTGAATTTGTTATCAAAGGCAAAAGAAGTTCTTTCTATTGTAGAAAGTAATAATGCTGCGGCAGAACTTGTCAGAACTGAATAATCGAAAGGGGCTTTTATAGAAACCGAAATCGCCATACTTAAAGCAAAAAGCAGCATTAATCCTGAAGTTCCAAAAGCAACGATTCTGGTTTTGAATCCGATGATTAGGAAGATACCCAAGACAATTTCTAAAAAGGTAGCCAAAGCGCCCAATATTCCCGCCACAGATTTACTGGCAAAAGAATTTAAGGTTTGGGTGTAGGCAATAAAATTCTCCCAGTTTCCCCATGCAACTCCCGGATCTCCGGGCGCGCCCCAAAGTCCAAAACGATCTGCAACTGCAGATAACATGGTAATTCCTAAAACGATCCTTAAAATTAAACCGGCTTGTGGTATTGTTATATTTTTCATTTGGATAAATCTTTTATGTAAAAGTAAAAAGATGTTGGGTAACTTTGTGAGCCAATTTATATAAAAACCACAGCCCAGATGTTACCGTATAAATCTTTAATTCAAATTGATCGCCAATCGTCGATCACACTTTATATACAAGTGTGCAATACCTTTATTTCATTAATAACCAATGGAACATTAAAACCGTCAGATGCGTTGCCGAGTTCCCGTGTTTTATCAGAATTAATTGGGATTAATAGAAATACGGTTAAGTTGGCTTATGAAGAATTAATTAGTCAGGGTTGGGCAGAATCTGTAGATCGGAAAGGCGTTTTTGTACTTTCGAAATTGCCTATAATTTCAAAAGTAAAATTGCCGGAAATCAATAAAAGTCAGTTTCAGGAAGGTTTTTTATGGACGAATAACTTTGAGAAAGAAATTACCCTTTCCAGTACATCCATTCATAAAGATCCTATTGTTATAGATGATGGTTTTCCCGATGTTCGCTTAGCGCCGATAGACCAATTAATGCGGGAATACCGAAGTTTATCCAGAAAGTTTTACGGTAAAAATTTCCTGAAATACGGTAGTACAATGGGATCTGAAAATCTTCGTATTGCGATTTGCAATTATCTTTCGAACACACGTGGTTTAGTGGTTTCGCCCGAAAATATTATTATTACAAAAGGCAGCCAAATGGGAATTTATCTGGCGTCGCAGTTAATTCTAAATCCAAATGATACGATTGCTGTTGGTGTTTCGAGTTTTACAACTGCCGATGATACTTTTAAATATCGTGGCGCAAATTTAGAACGAATTCCAATAGACGATAACGGAATGGACGTTGATTATTTGCAGGAAGTCCTGAAACACAAAAAGATAAAAGCAGTCTATATTATTCCACACCACCATTGTCCAACGGGAGTAACGATGAGTATGGAGCGCCGCTTAAAACTATTGAATCTTGCCAAAGAATATCGTTTTGCAATTATAGAAGACGATTACGATTTTGATTTTCATTATGATAACAAACCTTATTTGCCGTTGGCGAGTATTGATCACAATCAGAATGTGATTTATATTGGATCGATTTCAAAAACTTTTGCACCCGCCCTGCGAATTGGTTTTATGGTTGGACCACCAGCGTTTATTGAAGCAACGGCATCTTTACGAAAAATGATTGACAGACAAGGTGATACACTTCTCGAAGAAGCTTTTGCAATAATGTTTGAAAATGGAGAAATGGAAAGGCATTTCAGAAAATCATTAAAAATCTACAAACAACGCCGAAATCATTTTTGTGAACTTCTGACTTCTGATTTTAAAAACGAAATAGAATTCAGGATTCCCGAAGGCGGATTGGCAGTTTGGGCGAATTTTAACGACAACATTAATTTGATAAAAATGTCTGATGAAGCCGCTAAAAAAGGACTTTCGATTAGTAACGGCAATTTTTACAAAAACGATAATTTCTCTCCAAATGCAATTCGAATGGGATTTGCTTCTTTGACCGAAATTGAAATGGAAAAAGCATTAGTTATTCTGAAAAACGTACTTCAATAAGACTTCTGGACTACTATCGATTTTAGAATTGGGGTATTTTACATTCTGATCTCTGGCCTAATTTTGTATAAAAAACACAATTATGGAGTCTATTTATCAGATTAAAAAAATCGAAACAACAACAGAAATCAATCAATGTTGGGATGTAGCTTATGTTTTAAGACCACATTTGGATAAGAATAACTGGAACGCAACTATTGCAGAAATGATGCAAAACGAAAAGTACAGCATCGCCGGAATCATGGATAGTGATAAGGTCGCTGCTTTTGCTGGATACCGAATTATGACTTCTTTGCATAGCGGAAACATTATTTATATTGATGATTTGTGCACGCTGGAAGAGTATAGAGGAAAAGGTTTTGCTACTCAATTATTAAATCATGTAAAAGAGGTCGCGATTTCGCTCAATAAAGAAGCTGTAGTTCTGGACACAGGTTTTACAAACAATACAGCCCAAAAAGTATATTTAAAAAACGGATTTGAATTGACCGCTGTTCATTTGGCTAATCGATTAAAGAAGTAATTTTAAACACGAATTTCACAAATTTACACTAATTGAAATGGTAAATTTGGTTCTTAATTAATTTCACGAAAGAATTCGTGTAAATTTGTGAAATTCGTGTTTAATAAAATCAGTTTAATTCGTTTTCAATCAGTGTTTTTATAGCTTGATGTGAATCATGTATAGATTGCTGATATTTTTCGGGATCAAAACTTTCTCCGTTTACGGCAACGGTATGAATATTTGTAATGCCAATAATATTAAAAACGGTTTTTAGATAATTGCTCTGAAAATTCATGTGCTCGTTATATTCTCCTTTTTCATAACCCTGAGCGCCTCTGGAAAGCAATAAAAATACAGTTTTGTTTTCAAGCAAACCAATATACGGATTCTGAATATTCTCCGTATTAAGTTTCCAGGTTTCATTAACCCTCAAAATTTGATCAATATAAGCTTTAAGCGTACTCGGAATAGACCAATTGTACATAGGCGCACCAATTACAATAACGTCGGCTTCGCGTAATTCGGCAATATATTCATTGCTTATTTTTAAGGCCTCAATTTCTTGCAAGGACCGCGAAACTTCCGGTTTGAAAGCCGCTGCAATCCAATTCTCGTTGATGTGAGGAACGTGACTTTCGCTTAAATCCCGATAATTGATAAGGTCATTATGGATGTTTTTCCAGTGTTCTGTAAATACTTCGGTAAGTTTTCTGCTTTTAGAATTATGTTTTCTGGCACTTGAATTTAAAACTAATACTTTCTTCATTTGAATAAAATTTTTATACAAAAGTATTGTTGTAGTGGACCAATTTTCTATACCAATTTACACAAAAACTACAGTCCAGATGAGGTTTCGTTAAACCCATCTTCTTTATCCTTAAAAGCCCAGGTTGCCATTGCTTCGATAACTGGCATTAGCCCACTTCCGGCAGCGCTCAAACGATAGGTTACAAAAGGCGGAACAACCGGTTTTGCTTCTCTAATAACAAGATTATCAGTCTCGAGCTGTTTTAAATGCTGAATTAACATTTTCTCTGTCACTGCCGGAATAGCTCTTTTTAATTCGCTATAGCGTTTACTTCCGCCAGAAAGATGATATATAATAATAGGTTTCCAATAGCCGCCAATTTTTTCCATAACATACGTTACAGGGCATGTATCTAAGGCATATTGCTTATTTTCCTGAATTGTCGAGGATTCTTTGATTGCTGTCATTTGCGCATACTTTAGGGTAAGTACTTGTGTAAAAGTAAGTGCAAATATACCTTTGTTGCAGATAATAAAAAACAATTATACCATAAAAAATAATAAGATATGAAAATTACAATTTTAGGTTCATTAGGAAACATCGGAAAACCTTTGACTCAGAAACTTATCGCATCAGGAAATCAGGTAACTGTAGTTAGCAGTAGTCCAGATAGAGTAGAAGCTATTGAAGCTTTGGGCGCAAAAGCTGCAATTGGATCTGTTGGTGATGCTGCTTTTTTGAAAAATACATTTGCCGAAACGGATGCTGTTTTTGCGTTAACGCCGCCAAATATGGGAGGTTCAAATATCATTGCAAATACGACTGATGCCGGAAAAGCGATCGCAGAAGCAATTGTAGCTGCGGGAGTTAAACGTGTTGTAATGCTAAGTAGTATTGGCGCTGATTTACCTGGCGGAACTGGACCAATTACGGGACTTCACAATATTGAGAAAATCTACGAAACATTAGAAGATGTATCGGTTACTTTTCTTCGTGCCGGATTTTTCTATACGAATTTGTACAATGATGTTCCGATGATAAAAGGAGTGGGGATTATTGGTGCCAATTATTCAGCAGAAACAAAAATGCCTTTTGTACATCCTGAAAATATTGCAACTGCAGCAGCCGAAGAGTTACAAAAAACAACAACAGGAAAGAATGTTCGTTACATTATTAGTGATGTACGTACGCCAAATGAAGTGGCAAAAGTTTTAGGTCTGGCAATTGGCAAACCAGAGCTGCCGTGGGTAGAATTTACAGACGAACAATCTCTTGGCGGAATGAAACAGGCAGGATTACCGGATGAAATGGCCGGATTATATACAGAAATGGGAGCGGGTTTAAGAAGTGGAAAAATTCAGGAAGATTTTTTAAGCCATAAAATTTCTGTTGACGGAAAGACGAAATTAGAAGATTTTGCAAAAGAATTTGCTGCAAGTTTCTAAATCTTATAGAAAGAGCTGATTTAAAAAATCAGCTCTTTTTTTATAAAATATTTTTATATCAATAATTGTCTAATTTTCGGTAAGCCAACTTAATAATTTCCCTCTTTTTTCTCTGTTACAATAATGTCTTTGTCAGGGGTTAATGTATAAAGTGTTGTTTTTACACTTTTTTATTTATATTCGTAAAAAAATATTTACCGGTATGAAAAAAAGATCACCTTTCTTTATAAGTATTATTTTTACGTTTGTTTTGAGTTTTAATTCGATTGTTGCACAAATAAAGCAGAATAAATTGCTTTATGGCGTTGCTTATTATGATGAATATATGCCGTATGAACGTCTTGATAAAGATGTAAAAATGATGAAAGAAGCAGGTATCAATGTCGTTCGTATTGCTGAATCTACCTGGAGCACCATGGAACCACAGGAAGGTATTTACGATTTTAGTCATATTGATCGTGTGCTCAATGCCATGCAAAAAGCGGGTATAAGTGTTATTATTGGAACGCCAACTTATGCAGTTCCTACCTGGTTGGTAAAAAAATATCCTGATGTACTTGCGATTACCAATAGAGGCCCAAATCAATATGGTCCACGTCAGAATATGGATATTGCAAACGAACATTTTAGAGCCTATGCCGAAAAAGCAATCCGAAAAATGCTGGAACATATTAAAGATCATCCCGCAATTATTGGATATCAAATTGATAATGAAACCAAAGCCTACGGAACAAGCGGTCCCAATGTACAAGCACAATTTGTGGCGTATATGAAAGCCAAATATCCTTCGCTTGACGATTTAAACAAAATATTTGGTTTGGATTATTGGAGTAATAGAATTAATAATTGGAATGATTTTCCGTCTGTAAACGGAAGTATCAATGCGAGTCTGAATGCTGAGTTTGCTAAATTCCAGCGCTCTTTGGTTACGGAATATTTAGGATGGCAATCTAAAATTGTACGCGAATACAAAAAACCGGATCAGTTTGTTACTCAGAATTTCGATTTTGACTGGTGGGGACATTCATACGGAATTCAGCCGGAAGTAGATCATTTTGCTGTGTCAAAAGTATTAGACATTTCCGGTGTCGATATTTATCATCCATCGCAAAGTAAGCTTACTGGATTAGAAATTTCTTTTGGAGGCGATGTTGCACGTTCCATGAAAGGTGGACAAAATTATTTTGTAATCGAAACAGAAGCACAGGGGTTTCCGGAATGGGTTCCTTATCCGGGTCAGTTGCGATTACAGGCTTTCAGTCATTTGGCTTCTGGCGCAGATATGGTTTCGTATTGGCATTGGCATTCCATTCACAATTCGGCAGAAACGTATTGGAAAGGATTGTTGAGTCACGATTTTGAACCAAATCCAACTTATGACGAAGCAAAAACCATTGGTGCCGATTTTAAGAAGTTAAGCCAAAATTTACTTCATCTTAAAAAGAAAAATGATGTTGCTATTTTATTCAGTAATGAGGCTTTGACAGCATATAATTCTTTTGGCCCCGGAAGTTACAATGGCACTTTGAGACCAATGTATGATGCTCTTTATAAGATGAATGTTGGTGTTGATTTTGTTGATCCGTCAAGCACTCAAATAGAAAATTACAAATTGCTTATCGTACCGGCTTTATATGCTGCGCCAGATAGTTTATTGGTTCGTTTGAATAATTTTGTAAAGAATGGAGGAAATATTGTTTATACTTTTAAAAGTGGATTTGCCGATGAACACAATAAAGTAAGAGTGGTTCGTCAGCCGGGAATTATTAGTGAAGCTTGTGGAATTACTTATTCAGAATTTACAGTTCCTGAGAAGGTAAGTCTAAAAGGCGATCCGTTTCAAGTAGGAGCAGAGCAGAATAAAGCAGAGAAATGGATGGAATTTTTAGTGCCAACTACAGCAAAAGTTTTAGCTTGGTACGATCATCCGGTTTGGGGAATTTATGCCGCAGTAACACAAAATAATTACGGAAAAGGTATTGCTACTTATATAGGTTTTGGAGCAACCGCATCAATTACAGAAAAAGTGCTTGAAGGAGCGGTTAAAAATGCTGGTTTATGGGGAAAAGATCAGGAATTGAAGTTTCCAATTGTCGTGAAATCAGGAACAAATCAATTGGGCAAGGTTATTCATTACTATTTTAATTACTCGGCAGAATCTAAATCATTTATTTATCCTTACGCAAAAGCAAAAATTTTATTGACAGATGAAAAACAGCTATCACAAAGCCAAATTACCCTGCCAGCTTGGGGATTTACTGTTTTAGAAGAATTATAAAAAGTAGAAGATTCACTTTTAGATATTAATAATTAAGAGAAAGCCCCGAATTTTCATTCGGAGCTTTAATTTTTTTTAGAACTAATCAAGAGTTTTTTTCTATAATATTTTTTACATTGCTAATAAAAATTTCCGTGTTTTTGACCTCAGGTTTAATTTTTGGATCATAATTAGATAAGCGAAACTGTTCCAGCATATCTTTTTTTAAATAATTAATCAAAGATTCAATACTTCGGGTGTCATTTTGAAGCTCTCTTTTTAATTCTCGCTGTTTGCTTTCCAGATACTCTAAAGCTTTTTTTAATCTCTGAATGTCTAATTTTTCCACTCTAATACAATTTAAAGTTTAATAAAAAAAACGATAGTCTGGAGTGTGATATAATTCAATATGTTCCAAAAACCTATTACCATTTGAATATATACCATTCCAGACTACCGTATTTCTCTATATACGTAAAATTTGACAGTTTAGTTTTATAGACAAGGGGGTATTTAACAGACTTTTAGCATAGAAAAGGTACGAAAAATTTTGATATGTCTGATTTTTAGTTCTTTTTAAGTTTTTAGAAATCAAAATAAGAGGTGAAAAAGGATATAAAACCTCATTATTTTTTTAAGATTCCTCAATTTTCATTATCAATTAACCTATTACGTTGATGGGATAATGAAAGTTTTAGTGTTTTATGCATAAAAATTAAAAATAACTCTTTAAATTTGCCGCAGAAATGAAAAACAATAACCAGAATATAATGTATTATAGCTGCAGCATGATGATGTGTTGTGATGTTGCTATGCGTATGTTTTGATCTGGCTGATATAAAAGTTTAATATACTTTAAGGCCTTTCATGAACACTTGAGAGGCTTTTTTTATTTTAAAATTTATCAATTTCTAAAGCAATGAAAAATTTTATTGCCCAAAACAAACTTGAATAAAAAATGATTGAGTTAAAAAATGTTACTAAAAATTTCCATCAGAAAAACCGGATTGTTTCGGCTTTATCAGATGTTTCATTAAAAGTTCCACCAGGGAAAATCTTTGGCGTAATAGGAACTTCGGGAGCAGGAAAAAGCACATTAATTCGATGTGTAAACTTGTTAGAAAGACCAACTTCCGGAGAGATTATCGTAGATGGAAAATCGTTAATGCAATTATCAAATGCGCAGCTTGCGATTGAAAGAAGACAAATCGGGATGATTTTTCAGCATTTTAATCTGCTTTCGTCCAGAACTGTTTTTGAGAATGTTGCATTTCCGTTAGAACTTGTTGGAGCTTCAAAATCAGATATTAAAACCCGCGTTTTAGAATTGCTGCAATTAGTTGGCTTAGCCGAAAAAGCAAACGATTATCCTGCAAGTCTTTCGGGCGGACAAAAACAAAGAGTGGCAATTGCGAGAACTTTGGCAAACAATCCAAAAGTGTTATTATGCGATGAAGCCACTAGTGCATTGGATCCGGCGACTACAAGATCGATTCTGAATTTATTAAAAGATATCAATCGACGTCTTAATATCACGATTTTATTGATTACACACCAAATGGAAGTTGTGAAATCAATTTGTGATGAAGTTGCTGTAATCAGCCACGGAAAACTAATAGAGCAGGGAAGTGTTGGAGAAATTTTTGCAGATCCAAAACATGAACTAACAAAAGAATTTATTTCGTCGTCTTTACATATTGATATTCCAACTGTTTATCAGGAAAGACTTCAAAAGGAAGATAGCGAAGGTTTAAGTCCGTTGTTACGACTTGAAATGACCGGAAAATCAGTAAATGAACCCGTTATTTCTGAAGTTTCGAGATTATTTGATACTAATTTTAAGATTGTCAGCGCACAAATGGATCAGGCCGGAGATGTTAATTTCGGAGTTATGCTGATCGAATTGTCCGGTAAAAAGGAGAATTACGAAGCTGCAATTCAATATTTTATTTCTAAACACATTAAAACAGAAATCATAGGTTATGTCTGAATCCATTCTTGAATTATTATTAAAAGGCACTTGGGAAACAATCGTTATGACATTTGTCTCTGGTTTTTTTGGCTTTGTGCTGGGACTTCCAACAGGAATTTTACTTTTTCTGACCCGAAAAAATCAAATATTAGAACAACCGGTTTTAAACCGAACTTTGTCAGTTTTGGTTAACATTTTTCGTTCTATTCCATTCATTATATTAATTGTCTGGATGATTCCGTTTACACGCGCACTTGTAGGAACCTCAATTGGCGTTAGCGCTGCATTGGTTCCGTTAAGTATTGGCGCAGCACCGTTTATTGCACGTCTTGTAGAAAATAGTTTACTAGGTTTGCCGTCAGGATTAATCGAGGCAGCAAGAGCTTTGGGCGCAACACCTTTACAAATTGTATACAAAGTTTTACTTCCCGAAGCTTTGCCATCTTTAATAAACGCAGCATCCATAACGCTGATTACACTTGTTGGATATTCGGCAATGGGTGGAGCCGTTGGAGCAGGAGGTTTAGGACAAGTTGGGTATCAATACGGATATATTGGATACGATGCCGTAACTATGAACTCGGTTTTGGCATTGCTTGTACTATTGGTGTTTCTGATACAATTTGCGGGCGACAGCTTATCAAAACGATTTGATCATAGATAATAGAATAAGTTTGCCACAAAGGCTCAAAGACGCTAAGTTTATTTAAGTGAATAATTTTTTGTTTCACGCAGATTTGGCAGATTTGAATTTAATAATCTGCGTTCATCAGCTTAAATCTTTTTAAATCTGCGTAAAAAAGCTTTGCGGCCTCTGCGGTTAAAAAACACAACAGATAAATATTAATTATAAATTAAAAAAATAGAATGATTACTAAGATAAAATTTTTAAAAACAATCGGAGTTATAGCCTTGTCATTATCATTGGCTAATTGTGGTAAAAGTAAAAACGACGATCCACACCATATAAAAGTGGGTGTTGCAACAGGACCGGAATATGCCGTGGCACAAGCAGCGCAAAAAGTAGCAAAAGACAAATACGGTCTTGATGTAGAATTGGTTTCGTTTAACGATTATGTAATTCCAAATGAGGCTTTAAGCCAAGGTGATATCGATGCAAATGCATTTCAGCATAAACCATATCTTGACGAGCAATCAAAACAACGTGGCTATAAATTGTCGATAATTGCAAAAACTTTTATTTATCCAATTGCTGCTTATTCTAAAAAGATCAAAAATCTTTCGGAATTAAAAAACGAAAGCACGATTATTATTCCAAATGATCCAACAAACGGAGGACGTTCTTTATTACTTTTACAAAAAAACGGATTGTTGAAATTGCGCCCAAATGTGGGATTATTGCCTAAAGTAACAGATATTGTGGAGAATCCTAAAAATCTAAAAATATTAGAATTGGAAGCGCCACAATTGCCGCGTGCTTTAGACGATCAAAATGTAACGATTGCAATCATCAACAATACTTTTGCCTCTCAAGCCGGATTAGTTCCTGCACGTGACGCTTTGTTTGTAGAAGATAAAGATTCTCCTTATGTAAACCTTATCGTAAGTCGTGAAGACAACAAAAAAGATGAAAGAATACAGCAATTTGTAAAAGCTTTTCAATCTGTAGAAGTAGAGCAGGCTGCCGTTCGCGAATTTAAAGGCGGAGCGGTAAAAGGCTGGTAATTTCTTATTTACTATATTTTCAATTTCAAAACTCATCATAATCTGGTGAGTTTTTTTATTTTTTACTTCGAAAATAAGTAGAATATTTTGCAATAAAATCAAGGGATGAAGGCATGATTTTCTTTAAAAACTAAAAAAAAGTTAAAAGATTTGCATATTTAGACCGATCGGTCTTATCTTTGTCCCGTTAAATCTAAAGTGATGAGTAAAGCAGACCGTACCAGACAATTTATTATTGAGACATCGGCACCTATTATTAATAAAAAGGGAATGGCCGGTACTTCATTGAGTGATATTATGGAAGCTACAAAATTAGCAAAAGGTGGTATCTATGGCAATTTTGAGAATAAAGAAGAAATTTGTACCGAATCGTTTTTATATTTAAGATCACAATTGGCTGCTAAATTAGATGCTGCTGTCGCTCAGGGTATTTCGGCTAAAGCCAAATTTATAAATTTACTGGAAGCTTACGGCGATGATAAAAATACCGTTGGCGGTTGTCCGATATTGAATTTTGGAGTAGAAGCAGACGACACCAATCCTATTATCAAAGAATACGTCAAAAAATCGATTCATTCTGCTCAAAGAAGATTTGCAACTCTTATTGAAAATGGTGTTGCCAATAACGAACTGTCATCAAAAATAAATCCGGAACATTTTGCCATAAAAGTTTTTGCCATGATTGAAGGCGCCATTTTATGCCGTGAAATATTAAATACTAACGAACAAATGAATATTGTTTTAGACAGCATCAAAACTGAATTTGAAACTTATGTTTTATAGTTTTTTTTTGATCTTTTTTAGACCGATCGGTCTATTTATTAATAATTAATTTTTAGAAATGAGAAATTTAAAAGAAAACCATCAAGGTTTTAGCACTTTTTTAGCCCTTGCCCTTATTCCCTTATCAGGATTTGCAACTGATATTTATTTGCCTTCGCTTCCCGCCATGGCAAAAGACCTGAATGTTTCTGCTTCAGCGATTCAGCTTTCACTTGTGTTTTTTATGTTCAGTTTAGGAATCAGTCAGATTTTTATTGGAAGCATACTCGACAGTTTCGGACGTTTTAAGATTAGTATTGTTTCACTGGCTATATTTTCCTTAACCAGTTTTGTTATTGCCATTGTGCCGGATATCTACGTAATATATGCCATGCGAATTATACAGGGAATCGCCATTGCCTTTATTGTTATAGCAAAACGAGCCTATTTTGTTGATCTTTTTTCGGGCGAGAAGTTAAAAAGTTATATTAGTTTATTTTCTATTATTTGGGCGTGTGCACCTATTATGGCGCCGTTTTTAGGAGGATATTTGCAAAATATCTTTGGCTGGCGATCAAACTTTTATTTTCTTGGCGGATTATCATTGCTATTCTTGATTTTAGAACTTCTTTATAGTGGCGAATCTTTAAAGTATTTTCATCCTTTTAAATTAAAAAACATTGCAGAAACCTATATCGGAATGATCAAAACACCTGACTTTACATTAGGAATCGTAATTCTGGGTATCTGTTTTGGTCTGGTTGTTATTTTCAACTTGTCAAGTCCATTTATTGTAGAGCGTGTTTTAGGTTATTCGGCTGTTACTACAGGTTACAGTTCCTTATTGTCTGGTTTGTCTGTAATGACGGGCGGAATTATCTCAAAATCACTTATTCATAAACCTTTGGGTAAAAAAGTAGCTGTGGCAGTTTCTTTGCAGGCAGTTTTGGTATTACTTATGATTTCTACGGCTCCCATGGTCAGTAATATTTATACTTTAGTAGGTTTTACAATGGGAGTAAATATTTGCGGTGGTTTTATTTTTAATACAATTTATGGATATTGTTTAAGCCTTTTTTCTAAAAATGCAGGCGTGGCAAGTGGCTTAACAGGCGGAGCTACTTATATGGTAAGTTCTGTATTCAGCTACGGATTTGTAAATTTATATGCTGTAAAAAGCCAATTATTGCTAGGGGCAGCAAACATTTCTTTAATCATATTTATCAGTATTCTTTTTATCATTTTTAATAAATACAGATTAAGCAGTGTAATTAGCAAGAGTCTTAGTTTTCAGAATAAATAAAAGCGATTTGGTTTTATATAAATAAAAAAGCGATCTACATTGGATCGCTTTTTTTATGTATTAGACATTGAAAAGGATTATATTTGAGAGATCAGAATCTATTTTGGTTAAAAGCAGTTAAACTATAATTATCTAATACACAAAGTGCTTTATGAAGATCTTTTTTTTGAAAACAATATTATTTTTAATGCTTTTAACTTTATTTTCCTGCGAATCAAAAAAGCAAAAAGAAGAACCGAAAGCTTATAAAGCGGGAGTAATTTTGTCTTTTGATGATGCTTATGTAGACGAGTGGTATGATGCTGATCAGGTTTTGAAGAAATATGGCTGGAAAGCGACTTTTAACGTTTGCAGAATAGATTTTATTGGTAAGCCTGAGATCAAAAAACTTCTTGAAATGCAAAAAGAAGGACATGAGATTGCCGGACACGGATATCACCACTACAATGCGATAAAGTTTGTTCAAAAATACGGAATTGATGCTTATATGAAGCAGGAAATAGATCCTATGATGGAGTCCATGAAAAAGCACTCGTTTAAAGTAACTTCATTTGCATATCCTTATGGAGAAAGATCTGATGCACTTGATAGCGCATTATCTAAACAATTTAAAATTATTAGAGGAAGGGCTTTTGGTGGGGAAATCCCTGAAAAACAAGATAGCTATTTTAATAAGTCAAAAATTGTATTTGCGTTTGATATTGACAACAGCCACATTCATTTTAGTATTCCGTATCTTTTAGAGTTACTGGATTATGCCAAAAAGAATAACAAAATCTTACTTCTTTGCGGACATAAACCGGTTAAAAATGTAACTGAAAATTATCAGACAAAAATCGAAACTTTGGAGTTTATCTGTAAATACATGAAACAAAACGATCTTAAATTTTATACTTTGTCGGATTTAGATGATTTGGTTCCGCAGAGTTAAAACTCATTTTTAAGATTAAGGCTTTATTACTTTAGATAAAATTCGAGGTATTTGAATCAAATCATAATCATCTTCAAAAACAATATATTGATTGTGCCACGAAGGAGAAAATTTGTCTTTGAAGTTGCGTAAACCTTTATAATGCGAAAAGGACCTTACTTTTTCATACGCATATTTCATTGACTTTTCCTGAATCGTCTGCGGATTTTCGAGTCCGCTCATTGGTGCCAGGCCAAGATCGACATAAATAATATCTTTTGATTTAAGATAATTAAAAAGTGCGACCATAATAAAGTCCATAATACCATTTGGAGCGTCGTCTGTTTTTCGAATCAAATCATAAGTGCTTTCGTCTTTAGCGTAATCCGGAATAATATTTATGAAGGCAAGAATTTTTCCTTCGTTGTTTTCGACGGTAATAATAGTTTGTTTTTTGAGTTCTTCCCACAGGAAAATTCCCTGCGAAAAAAGTATTTCTTTTCTCGAAGTTTCCTGAAGCCATTGATCGCTTACAGCTTTAAGTTGTTGCAGTAATCCGTCTTTTATTGGTGGTTCATTTATAGTGGTTTGCAAGCCCAGATCGGTGATTTTTTTTAAAGCATTTCGCAATGATTTTTTGTTTTGTCCTTCCAGATGAAATTCTCTGAGATCAACAACCGCAGCTTGCCCGAGAAAAAAGTGCTTTTTACCAATTTCAGTATATGTTTTAAGGCTCGTCTGAGGTATTCGATAATACATACTTCTGAGTCCAAAATCGTAACAAAACTTATCAAATTCAAGAATACAAAGTCTTATTTCTTCATCAGAACTTCCAACAGGATTTTCTAAAGCAACAGCAAAATTTCCTGCTAATCGATACGAAATAAAGGCATTTTTGCTTTTAGAAATAAAGAATAATTTATCAAAATAAGTCTTAAAATACCCCAGACTTGAGTTTCCGTATTTGTGCATTAGCTCGGTTACGAGTTCTTTTTCTTCATCAGTCGCTACGCTTTTTAAGATCGAAGGTTTTACCAAAGTATAGATTAAAAAACAAAACGAAAGGAATCCGCTAATCTTGAGTGAAGCCAGGAAATGCGTTGCGAAAGTTCCTGTTGGATGCAGATTATCGCTGCCAATCAGAAAATAATTCTGAATCGTATATTGAATCGATTGTCCTAAACTAAAATCAATATTAAAATGCTTTTTATCAAAGAAATAAAAGCCTAAAACGCCATAAATCAAAACCGCAAGAATACTTAACAAGGAGGTTTGTAAGCCAATAATACCAAGCCTTGGGTTTGTTTTTACATAGTATTCTTTTCTTGTGGCAATCAAAACAAAAAGCACCAGAAGCGCGACAATAGATTCTTCAAAATCAATGGCTTTGGTTAGATTTCCTATCAAAGAGACTATAGATAATAGTATAGCAAACCACCAGGCTATGCGGAGACCTTTTAGCATAAATGCCGAAGTTACTAATAAAAATAGACCTGTTGATAGTACCAGATAGTTTGAAGTATGGATTGCTTCGAGAGGCAAAAAATCTTTAAGCGTATGGAGTCTGCTATGAATCGCCGGTGTAATTGCAGAAACAATATTGACAATACCAAGAACCAGCAGAAGCAAGGCCGGAATAATACGCATTAAAAGCTTTTGAATTTTGGAAACAAAGAGCATTATACCCGCAAACAATGGAAGCCAGAATTCGAAAAAACGATAGAATAAGGTGATTGCAACCGCCTCCATATTATTAAAACCATATTTAATTAATACATAACCCATCGAAACTTCGACAGCGCCCAAACCTCTTAAAAATGGAGAAATAATCAGGAAAATAACCGCAACAACATAAGCCATTGTTGCAGCAAAAACAGACGACTCAAATTGCAATGCTTTCATAGCAATGTAAATATGTGTGATTCCAACAGCGTCAATTAGTACAGAGCAAAGAACAATTTTTAAAAACTTATTTCGGTTGATTTTATGTTCTTGTAAATCAATTAGAAATGGTTCAATTTTAGGAAAGCTTCTCAAAATAAACCTATAAAGTTTTCCCTTCTGAATTAAAGAATTAAACAAAAGAAAAAACAGCGGAATAATGACGATTACGAGACCCAAAACCAACCACTCATCATAACCAATAGATCCTTTTAATAATGAAAAGAGAAATAATGGTATGGCAAAAAGAACTACAGACACAATGCCAACGAAACCATAAATCGCAGAAGCTAAGTGAACTTCTGTTTTTGTTGTTCCTTTTTTTAACAAAGGCTCAGTAAAAAAATAAAGCGAAGTGATGCCGCCCGCAGGAATAAACACGCTTATAAAATTGCGTTTTAGAAATAAAGAGATAGCATCTTTCAGGGTGATTTTTGCACCAATGGCAGCAAATGAAACGACGTACATTAATCCTTGCAGAAAGATGTAAAATAGGGTGGTTAAAAAGCCAATGATTATCCAAATCGGTTTTGCTTCGGTAATGCTGTTTTTGATTTGATAAAGTTCGCTTTGTTCTTCTTTGATAAACGAAAAAGCGATCAGAAAAAAGATAAATGTCAAGGCAATTTGCACGAGTAGTTTGCCATTTTTAGAGAAGAAATTTAGTACTCTTTTTTTGAGGGTGTTTAAAGTATTTTTTGTGCTTTTTATTTCTTTCATAGTAGACTCACTTATTTACTTTGTTATAAAAATACTACATTTATTTGTGTTTTATATTGATTTATTGTTTAAAAATCAATTGATTAAGTTTTTTTAGACGTGATTTTAAGAGAGATAAGAATTAAAAAACGGCTATTTTTTACAAAGTAAAAACGTATTAAATTTTTATTTAAAAACAATTGAAATCAAAATTTTAATGTACATTTAGACAGCAATTTAAGAGAAAGTTATGCGGAATTTTAGAATATTAAATTGATATTTTTGAGGAAGATATTTTGTTAGTTCGGTTATTTTATGACCTTGAATTTGTAACAAAATCTGCTTTAAAATAAAATTTTGAAACATGTTTTTATTTTCAGAGGGTCATTTAAACTATATCTTTGGTTCTGTGATATAGCAAGGGTTAAAGACAAAAAAATAGGTTAATTTTAAGGTAAATATAATGGTAATTTTAGGAGACAAAGAGTATTATAAAGGAATTGATAAAATTAATTTTGAAGGAAAGGATTCAGATAATCCGTTAGCTTTCAGATATTACAATCCGGAACAAATTGTCGCAGGTAAAACTATGCGTGAACATTTTAAATTTGCTATATCCTATTGGTACAGTTTCGGCGGTAATGGCGCGGATACTTTTGGACAAGCAACTAAAACTCTTGCCTGGAACGAATTTAGAGAGCCAATTCAGGCCGCAAAAAACCGAGCCGATGCTGCTTTTGAATTTATAAGCAAAATGGGTTTTGATTATTATTGTTTTCACGATTATGATCTGGTTCAGGAAGGACAGACTTTTGCTCAGTCAGAGTTGCGATTAGCCACTATGACAGACTATATAAAAGAAAAACAAGATGTATCAGGTATAAAAGCGCTGTGGGGCGCTGCAAACTGTTTTTCTAATCCACGTTATATGAACGGAGCTGCTACAAATCCGGATTTTAAGGTAGTTGCAAGAGCTGCTGCTCAGGTAAAACTGGCTTTAGATGCTACTATTGCACTTAATGGCGAAAATTATGTTTTTTGGGGAGCTCGCGAAGGATATCTGACTTTATTGAACACAGATATGAAACGAGAACTGGATCATATGGGAACATTTTTAGAAAAGGCACGGGATTATGCGAGAGGACAAGGTTTTAAAGGCACCTTTTTGATTGAACCAAAACCTATGGAACCGTCTAAACATCAATACGATTTTGATTGCGCAACTACTATTGGTTTTTTACATAAATATGGTTTAGAGAAAGATTTTAAACTAAATATCGAGGTAAACCATGCAACATTGGCTCAGCACACTTTTCAGCACGAACTTGAAGTAGCGGCAATGTCAGGAATGTTAGGAAGTATTGATGCCAATAGAGGAGATAGTCAGAATAGTTGGGATACTTCTCAGTTTCCAAACAATATTCAGGATGTTACAGAGGCAATGTTGGTTTTTCTGAAAGCGGGAGGAGTTCAGGGTGGCGGAGTAAATTTTGATTCAAAAATCAGAAGAAACTCCACGGATATGGAGGATATTTTTCTGGCACATATTGGAGGTGCAGATATTTTTGCAAGAGCTTTGTTGACAGCAGATAAAATTTTGACTTCTTCGCCTTATGAAAACATGAGAAAACAGCGCTACAGTTCTTTCGATAGTGGAAAAGGGAAAGAATTTGAAGAAGGTAAATTAAATTTTAAAGAGTTGTACAGTATTGCGAGAGAAAATGGAGAACTGGAATTACAAAGCGGAAAACAAGAACTTTTTGAGAATATTGTTAATCGATATATTTAAATA
This sequence comes from Flavobacterium sp. JAS, assembly GCF_020991455.1. Taxonomy (GTDB): domain Bacteria; phylum Bacteroidota; class Bacteroidia; order Flavobacteriales; family Flavobacteriaceae; genus Flavobacterium. The sequence continues at coordinate 21,133 of NZ_JAJMOX010000013.1, read as the reverse complement.
AACATTGTCAAAGTTTCAAGGTTTGACAATGATCTAAAATAATTAAAAATCCCATTTCAGTGCGAAATGGGATTTTTGCTTTATAATCTTCACGAAATAATTTCTAAATCAATCAAAACCAGAGTAAGAAAGAGAATACTTTTGGTTTAGTTTTTCTTCCTATTTTTTTTGTTAAAAATAATTAAGCCTCACCAATTTTATGATGCTAATTTTTGTAATTTAGACATCAAATGCCATAATATCAGTTTTTTATATCGATTATCTTATGGTAATTGAGCGTTTAAAATTTTCCCCATGAAAAACGCATTCCCGAAAGTACTTAGATTCTAAGAGCTTTTTATTGTTTTGATTGTCCGAAAACACCTATAATTAAATTCTAAAATCAGTTAAAAATGAGTGAAATTTATTTTATTAAGAAGGAATCAAATGACATTAGAAAAATATCCTTTTATAAAGGTTTCCGTAACGGAACAATTTTAGTTTTTTTACTTTTATTGGGAACAATTGCAAATCTTCATGCTCAGGATGTTTTGCCATTTCCTCCGGTTCCAAGTGCCAGTGTTGCCAATGAAACTCTTGCCGAAAGCACACAAAAACGAAGAGCACAGCCCGAACATTTACCAAAAGATGCACCCAATATTGTTATTGTTTTAATGGATGATGTGGGTTTTGGTACACCTTCTACTTTTGGCGGCGGGGTGAATACGCCAACACTTTCAAAAGTCTATAGTGAAGGAATTGCTTACAATGAATTTCATACTACCTCGATATGTTCGCCAACCAGAGCGGCTTTGTTAACGGGGCGTAATCATACAAGAGTCAGCAGCGGAACAATTGCCGAAAGAGCCGTAGACTGGGATGGATATACGGGAATTATACCCAAAGAAGCCGCTACAGTTGCAGAGGTCCTAAAAAATTATGGCTACAGTACATCAGCCTTTGGAAAATGGCATAATACGCCTGCAAATCAAACTACAGTTGCCGGACCATTTGATTATTGGCCGGTAAATTATGGTTTTCAGCACTTTTATGGCTTCCTTGCCGGCGAAACATCACAATATGAACCTCGTTTGGTAGACGACTTTACACCGGTAGAACCTCCAAAAACTGAAAATTATCATTTAACAACAGATTTAGCAGATCACGCCATTACCTGGATGAGTCAGCATAAAGCATACGCGGCCGATAAACCGTTTTTACTTTATTTTGCCCCGGGTGCAGGTCACGCACCGCATCATATCTTTAAGGGATGGGCAGATAAATACAAAGGAAAATTTGATGATGGCTGGGATGCTTATCGCGAAAAAGTATTCAAACGTCAGAAAGAATTAGGATGGATTCCAAAAAGTGCACAACTTACAGCCCGTGATAAAACGATGGCTTCATGGGAAAGTATTCCGCAAACTGAAAGAGCATTTCAAATTAGAATGATGGAAGTGTTTGCCGGATATGTAGAACATGCAGATCATGAAGTAGGAAGGGTCTTGGATGCAATTGAAGCCAACGGACAAAAAGAAAATACGATCGTGTTTTTTATATGGGGTGATAACGGTTCAAGTGCAGAAGGACAAAACGGTTCTATAAGTGAATTATTAGCTCAAAATGGAGTTTCAAATACTATCGAGCAACAATTGGCTGCTTTAGAGAAACTGGGAGGTTTAGACGCAATTGGAGGACCATTATTAGAAAATAATTATCATTCTTCTTGGGCTTGGGCAGGAAACACACCTTTTAAATATACAAAATTAGTAGCTTCACATTTTGGAGGAACTCAAAATGTGATGGTTATCAGATGGCCAAAAATGATTAAACCGGATAAAACGCCGCGCAGTCAGTTTCATCATATCAATGACATTGTACCAACGATTTATGATATCTTAAATATTCCGGCTCCAAAAGTGGTAAACGGTTTTGAACAAATGCCAATGGACGGTGTGAGTATGAAATATACGTTTAATGATGCTAAAGCTAAAGAAGTATCTAAAGTTCAGTTTTTTGATAATAACGGAAGCCGTGGTGTTTACAAAGATGGTTGGTACGCTTGTACTTTCGGACCGCTATATCCTTGGATTCCGGCTCAGAAAGGTTTGGCACAATGGGATTCAACAAAAGATGTTTGGGAACTTTACAACATAAAAGAAGATTTTACTCAGTTTAACGATCTCGCAGCAAAAAATCCTGAAAAATTAAAAGAGCTTCAGGAGGTTTTCAATAAACAGGCAAAAGACAATAAAGATTATCCTATTGGTGCCGGAATCTGGCTGCGTCTTCATCCTGAAGATGTCATCAGATCGCCGTATAATTCATGGGTTTTTGATAAAAATACTAAAAGAATGCCCGAATTTAGTGCACCCGGTTTAGGAAAAAAGAGCAACAAAGTGGTCATTGATATGGATGTAAAGGAGAATACTTCAGGAGTATTGTATGCCTTAGGAGGCAATGGAGGAGGTGTAACTTTGTTTATGGAAAACGGAAAATTAGTATATGAATATAATATGCTGATTATTGAAAGATATACGGTCGAAGCCGATAAAAAACTAACAGCCGGAAAACATCAGGTTGAAGTCCTGACAACAATTGCGAAACCCGGAGCCGCCGCCGAAGTTGTAATAACTTTAGACGGGAAAGAATATGCTAAAGGAGAAGTAAAACGAACTGTTCCTGCCGCGTTTACAGCCAGCGAAACCTTTGATGTAGGCGAGGATTTAGGAGGTTCAGTTTCGATGCGTTATTACAAAAAAGCGCCTTATAAATTTGAAGGAAAAATAAACAGCGTAAAAGTGAATTTGTTATGATTTGGTAAGCTATAAAATTTTATTTAACACATAGAAACATAGATTTTAAATGCAAAAAAGAACATAAAAAAGAAATAAATTTCTTTCACATAGCTCTAACTATGTGCGTTAAAAAAAGTGGAACGCCTTCTATGAGTTTACAAAATCTATGTTTCTATGTGTTTAAATATTCCTCAAAGAATTAATAATTTTCAACATAAAAAAATCCCATTTCAATTAAGAAATGGGATTTTTTAGTTTAGAATCAGAGCAAATTATAAACTTTAGTTTTTAACGAATTTAAAGCTCTGTACCGGATTTCCTTCTGTAGAAACTTTGATCATATAAATACCTCTAGCCAGCCCATTTACCGGAATTTCAGAAGTAATCATATCTTCGGCAATAATAGTCGTTTTCCAGATTTCTTTTCCCGCCGTATCATACATAGAAAGCCCAACCGGACCATTGATTGAATGATCAAATTTTATTCTAAACGTATTCGATGCCGGATTCGGGAAAATATAGTTGGTTGCGGAGGTTTTCAAAAAACCGGGCGCACTCAATGTCGACCCAAGAGAAATGGCAAACAATGCAGCATCTGCTTTTGGCAACTGAACACTTAATGTTCCTTGCGTTGTACTTGTTGTACCAGAATATAATTCTTTAACCGTATAATTTCCAGATCCTAAACCAAGGCGACTTAAACTAACATTATTAGTTACTGCTGCATCACTGTAATTAAAAACCGCAACATAAACAACATCATTATGCGTAGCCGAGAAAATATTAGCAGCATTGTAACCCGTATTACCATCCGCAGGACGAAATGCCATGTCGGCTCGGGCAACATTCATAACGTCATTATTTTGCAAAAGAGATTGTGCTTTCGCTTTCCACGCACCTGCAACAGAAAAATCATCACCACTTGTAATAGTTCCCGTAACAACACTGCTTAAAAGTCTCGCACGGTTTTCTCCCGCGGTAACACTGCCAAATACCACATGATCTGCATCCAGATAATCGTAAATCTGATTTTGCCACCAGCCATAAGTTGTACTGTTAAGTGTATAATCACTATCGCCAATGCTGCTGTAAGCGTCGCAGGCAATACGGCGCACGTGAACATAAGGTCCCGTTGCAATATTTGGCGAAATTGCAGCTTCAACTAACATGGTTCCATTAATTTCGTCAATTAAGTATTTCATCCCTTCCTGATAAGCCTCCATACCAGTATGCAATTGATAGTTCACAAAACTATCGGCTTCTATACTGGCGTGTGTTAAAAAGTCGACTTTTACCATTTCAAATCCGGCAGCTTTAAAACGATTAATGAAATAATGTATTCTTGCTTTAGTTCCCGGACTTGTAGGATCCATCGCATAAGCGCCGTCAAGCTCAAAAGGTGCTCCGTTAACTGTAGTCCAACATTGATTATAGTTGTAGGAACTGCCCTCGACCTGACGATTGTATTTTCCCCAATCGACAAACGGAGCCCAATAAATACCAGCTTTAAAACCTTTGCTTTTAGCATACGTAACAAATTGTGCCAGTTGTGCATCGCTCATATTATCCCAATACGAATCAAGGTCGATGAATAACGTGTTGTCTTCGGTTTTGAATGCCGGAGCATCGTCATGAAAAAAGTCTACAACCGTATTCACTTTAGTTAAGTTGATAGAAGTCTGCATAGCGCCCCAACTGTTCCAACCCATAGGCTTTGGAGCCGTCCAGTCAAAAATATATTTAGGTTGCAGCGTGGCATTTGCCTGAGCAAATTCTTCAAAACCAGATCTCCAGTCGTCATTAGCACTAATAATTACCTTTGGCGAAGGACAACTCGTTTGACCAACATTTACCCAACCGTGACCACGAGTATCTCTTGTAATTTCCTTTTTTGTCCATCCTGCAATAACCGAAACATAAGCAGATGTGGTTCCGCCGCCATTTACAGTAATCCCGGTTTTCCATTTTGTATGTTCTAAAGACCCTATAACCAAACCTTTTCGATTAGTATTGTTGTAAATATTAGTAACCTCAGACGCTGTAAAATCAGCAGAATTAAGTGGATAAGCATTGTAGCGAACCCAGGCATCATTATCGTAAGGCACAAATACAGCTCTGGTGTCTCCGCTGCCAAAGTTTGGTGTAACCTGATAACTGGTCAATGGCGACATTTTATAGCAATTAGAGCCATTTCCAGTAAGGACAACCTGAACGGCAAGATAATTTTTATTGGTATAGGTGTAGAAAATCTGTTGCATGCCCAGCGTATAATTTCCACTTAAAGTGAAAATATGCTTCGTACCGCTGCCAATATTATCTGTAAAGGATTCTGTCGTGTAAACCGCTGTTGCAAAATTACTGCTCACATATTGTTGATCACTAAAAGCATAAGCAGATGCATTTGTAACTACCGTTGCACCATTGAATTTTACGTTGTAAGTCTTATTGGTTAAATTGTAAACCACACTATTATTGGTTCCAAAATTCACTGTTTGCGTACTAGAGGCACCCATAGGAGTCAAAACAAATTTGTCCAGATTAGGCGCCCATGAACTCGTGTTATCCCAAAGTAGGGTAGTAGTGCCGCTGTTTAAATAAACACTTATGTTTTTTGAAGCCGCGGTACTCCAGCCACCGCTTGGCTCACACGGAATCGCTATGGATGTCGCCGAACCTGCCGTTAAACGAATCGTTCTTGGATCGCCTGTACAATAGAATAATTGCAAATTGTACCAGCCTGTAGCCGCTACAGTTACATTTACAGAAACACTGCTGTCGCCACCCAAATTACCCACTATTGTGCCGGAACAGGCATCACAGTTTTGTATGTTGGCGTTATTGGTACGTGTGCCATTTTCGAACTCATAAGTTTGAGCTGAACCCGATAGGGCAAATAATAATACTATGACGGTAAGAAATACTTTAACCGAAATTTTTTCCTTTGTAATTTTTTCTTGCATAATAATTTATTTTAAATAGTTAAGATGCAGTACTATACTATACTGTGCTACAATGATAATAAAAATAATAATATAATGTTAAAAAATAAACGATTTAATTATTTTATAAGGAGTTAATTACGGTTTATGTTTATTGTTTGCTGATGTTGTTAGAAAAAGTTTGTTTCTATTGGAATTAAAAAAAGGAATAAAATGGCCAGATAAACACACTTCAAACGATAGAATTAGCTTCTTTTTTTGTTAGAAAGTCATCTGTTAAATTTTTTCACTTTTCGATGGATTTTAAAATTAGTTATTTTTAATTTTTAATCATTTGATTAAATCTTGTGTTTAATTCTAGAATTAATTTATATCTTTGCCTCAGATTAAAAAAATTATGGCACCAAAAAGCAAAGACGCAAGCACCGAGGAAAAAATAAAAGAAGCAGCCCGCACTGTATTCACACAAAAAGGATATTCGGCTACGCGTACTCGTGATATTGCTGAAGAAGCAGGAATTAACCTCGCTTTATTAAACTATTACTTTAGAAGTAAAGAAAAACTTTTTGAGCTAGTAATGGTAGAGAAAGTAGCCAAATTGTTTGGAGTAATTGCACCAATTGTTAATAATCAAAATACTTCTCTAGACGAAAAAGTAACTTTGATTGCGGACGCTTATATTACAATGCTGACGCAAAATCCTGGATTGCCATTGTTTGTTTTAAGCGAAATACGAAACAATCCGGAGCATTTTGGTAATAAAATGCAAGCTGGAAAATTGTTGACAGAATCTTATTTTGTGAAGCAATTAGTAGAAAGAAGACCAGATATACATCCGTTGCATTTTATTATAAACGTTTTATCGATGTGTATTTTTCCGTTTATTGCAAAACCTGTTTTAGAGTCTACAGGAATTCTTTCAGCAAATCAATTAAGTGATTTTACAGAAGAAAGAAAGGTATTAATTGTAAAATGGTTTAAAGCTATGATTGATTCGTAGCTATTTTTTTGGACTTAATTTAATCAAATGATTAAAACGAAATATTAAATAAGTTGTGAGCGTAATTATTGTTAACACATAGAAACATAGCCTCTGTACGCTCAAAAAAGGCGTTTCACTTGCATTAACACACATAGCTATGTGTGAGAAACATGTTTCTTTTTATACTCTTTTTACAGATTCAAAATCTATGTTTCTATGTGTTAAATGAAATTTTAGTAATTACACCTAACGGGTTTAAATAATAAAAAAAAATGATTATGAAAAGGTTATTAGTTGTTGTACTGGTTGTTTTTCCTGTATTTCAGTTTTATGCACAGCAAGAACGCAAGATCTTAAAGCTTGATGACTGTTATGCATTGGCAGAAGAAAATTATCCGTTATCTAAAAAAAGAGATTTGATTGTCAAAAGCAGCGAATACACGATTGATAATATTGCAAAAGGATATTATCCAAAGTTTGACATTTTTGGTCAGGCGACGTATCAATCAGATGTTACAAAATTGCCCGTTCGGCTTCCGGGGCTTGAAGTGCCTATTTTAAAGAACGATCAATACCGCGCTTACGCGGAAGTAAATCAGCTTATTTATGACGGCGGTGCTTTGAAACAACAGAAAGAAATTGTCGAAAAGCAAACCAAAGTTTCGGAACAACAACTCAAAGTCGATTTGTATGCCGTAAAACAGCGTATTACCGAGCTTTATTTCGGAATCCTTGTTTTTGAAGAACAGCTTCGTCAGAATGATTTGCTTAAAAACGACATCAACATCGGAATGAAAACCGTCGAGGCACAACTTGCAAACGGTACAGCTTATAGAAGTAATCTAGATTTACTTAAAGCAGAATACCTCAAAGTTGATCAAATGGCAATTGGGATTCGCAATTACAAAAAATCATATTTAGACATGCTCGGGCTTTTCATTAACTCAGAATTGGCTTCGGACACACAACTGGAAACTCCCGCAAATGTTGTCAATTCAACAGAAATAAAACGTCCTGAACTGGAACTTTTTAGTTATCGAAATGAAAGTTTGGAACTCGGCAAAAAAACGATTGAAATTCAGAATTTACCCAAGTTTAATTTTTTCGTGCAAGGCGGTGTGGGAAATCCGGGATTGAATATGCTCGAAGAAGGCTGGAAAGGTTATTATATTGGAGGTGTTAAACTTAATTGGTCGTTAACCGGACTTTATACGGATAAAAAACAAAAGCAGATTATCGATATCAACAAGCAACAACTCGAAGTCGATAAAGAAGTTTTCCTTTTCAATACCAATCAATCTGTGAAACAGCAAAATGCCGAAATCACAAAACTGCAAGAATATCTTGTTTCGGACAATGAAATTATAACACTTAGAAATAATGTAAAAAAGGCAGCTTTGGCACAATTAGAAAACGGTGTCATTGATTCCAGTGATTATTTGCGCGAAGTAAACGAGGAAAATACGGCAACACAGAACAAAATAATCCATGAAACAGATTTGCTTCTGGCGCAATACAGACAAAAATTAATAACCGGTAATTAATTATAAAGATGAAAAGAATACTATTCATAACAATAGCAGCATTTGCAACATCATGTTCTGATAATAAGAATGAATTTGATGCCACGGGGACTTTTGAAGCCGTAGAAACGATTATTCCGGCAGAAGCAGGCGGAATAATCAAAGAATTAAAAGTCGAGGAAGGAAATGCCTTAAAAGAAGGTCAGGTTGTGGGTTATATCGATACGATCCAACTTTCGCTTAAGCGAGATCAATTATTGGCGCAAATTAAAGCAACACAAAGTAAAAAACCGGATATCAATTCGCAATTGGATGTTTACAGAGAAGAATTGCGTCAGGCGAAAATCGATCAGCAACGCATGCAAAATCTTGTAAAAGCTGATGCAGCAACCAGAAAACAACTTGATGATGCTACAACAAAAGTTGCTGTGATTCAAAAACAAATTACCGCTTTGCAAACTCAGCTGAATATTAGTACAACCGGAATCGATGATGAAACACAAACTTTGAAAGTGCAAATAAGCCAAATTAAAGACCAATTATCAAAATCGAAAATCGTAAACAAAACCAATGGAACGGTTTTGACAAAATATGCCGAAGCTGGCGAAATGGCAACGATTGGCAAGCCACTGTATAAAATCGCAGATTTATCGACTATAATTTTAAGGGTTTATATTACCGGAGATCAATTACCAACGGTTAAATTGAATGATAAAGTGAAGGTTTTTGTTGATGCCACAAACAAAACCTATAAAGAATATGAAGGTGTTGTAGAGTGGATTAGCGATAAGGCGGAGTTTACGCCAAAAACGATTCAGACAAAAGACGAACGTGCCAATTTGGTTTATGCCATGAAGGTTAGAGTCAAAAATGAGGGTTATCTTAAAATTGGAATGTATGGCGAAATAAAACTTTCGAAATAATGGAATCCGTTGTTGTAAAAAATATTGTCAAAACCTACGGGAAGGAAAAGAAAGTCGCCGTAAACGATGTTTCTTTCTCCGTAAATAAAGGCGAACTTTTTGGCTTAATTGGTCCTGACGGTGCTGGAAAAACCAGTATTTTCAGAATTCTGACGACACTTTTACTTGCAGATCAGGGTTCGGCTACAGTTGATGGTCTTGATGTGGTAAAAGATTTTAAAGCGATTCGGAACACAATTGGATATATGCCCGGAAAATTCTCGTTATATCAGGATTTGACTGTCGAAGAAAACCTGAATTTTTTCGCCACTTTATTCGGAACCACGATTGAGGAAAATTATGATTTGATAAAAGATATTTACATTCAGATTGAACCTTTTAAAACCCGAAGAGCAGGAAAACTATCAGGCGGAATGAAACAAAAGCTGGCACTGTGCTGTGCGTTGATTCACAAACCTAATGTTTTGTTTTTGGACGAACCAACGACCGGAGTTGATCCCGTTTCAAGAAAGGAATTTTGGGAAATGCTCAAGAAACTAAAACAGCAGGATATTACCATTATCGTATCAACGCCTTATATGGACGAAGCCAATCTTTGCGATAGAATTGCCTTGATACAAGACGGAAAAATATTATCGATAGATACTCCCAAAAATATAATCAGTAATTATCCAGATGTGCTTTTTGCGGTAAAAGCTTCCGAAATGTATCCGCTTCTAAAAGCTTTGGCATTATATCCCAACCGACTTTCGAGTTATGCTTTTGGAGAATTTGCTCATTTTTCTTTCAAAGGAAATCCTGATAAAGGAGATTTAAAGCAGTTTTTAGAAAGTAAAGGAATTAAAAATATCGAGATAAAAGAATCTGAAGTAACGATTGAAGACAGCTTTATTAAGCTCTTGAGTTAAAGATTAGGGAGGTCATGACATTTGTCAAAGTTTTGAACTTTGACAAAGATGTTGTAGTTTATACTTAAAGTGAGTCAGCGCATTTTTGTCATCCCGAGGAACGAGGGATCTCCGCGAGTAGCTCGACAAAGATTAAGACTTTTGATTGCGGAGTTTCTTGCGAGGATTTACTTCGTCTGTTCGCTATCGCTCGAGTCTCCTCCGTCGAAATGACAAGATTGAGAAAGGTTTGTATTAATAGTAGCTTACCAAAACGGTTTAAAATCAACAATTATGAATGAAAAAGTAATTTCATGCAATGCATTAACCAAACGATTTGGAAATTTTACAGCCGTAGATTCCATCACTTTTGACGTGCAAAAAGGCGAAATTTTTGGTTTTCTTGGAGCAAATGGAGCGGGAAAAACGACCGCAATGCGAATGCTGTGTGGATTATCGATTCCAACATCGGGAGAAGCTACAATTGCTGGATTTAATGTGTATAAAGAAACAGAGAAAATAAAGAAGAGTATTGGTTATATGAGTCAGAAATTCTCTTTGTATGATGATTTGACGGTGCAGGAAAACATTACATTTTTTGCTGGAATTTATGGACTTTCGGATAAAGCGATTAAAGAAAATAGCGCTTCACTTTTAAAACAATTAGGCATGGAAGATCAGGCGAATAAAAGAGTAGGTTCACTTCCATTAGGATGGAAACAAAAACTGGCATTTTCGACTGCGATAATTCACAAACCGGAAATTGTATTTCTTGATGAACCAACGGGAGGTGTTGATCCTGTTACTCGTAGGCAATTTTGGGATTTAATTTATGAAGCTTCAGGAAACGGAATTACCATTTTTGTAACGACACATTATATGGATGAAGCGGAGTATTGCAACAGAGTTTCAATAATGGTCGATGGCAGGGTAGAAGCACTGGATACGCCAACTAATCTAAAAAAACAATTTGACTCTGCCACAATGGACGAGGTCTTTTATCATTTAGCAAGAGAAGCAAAACGCGGAGAATAATTAGAGATATGAAACAGTTTTTGACATTTGTAAGGAAAGAGTTTTTGCACGTACTGCGCGACAAGAAAACACTATTTATTCTGTTTGGGATGCCAATTGTGCAAATCCTGATTTTTGGTTTTGCCTTGACAAACGAAGTAAAAAATTCGGAAATCGTGGTTGTCGATTATGCTAAAGATATGGCTTCGCAGGAAATCATTACTAAAATCGAAGCGAGCCGTTATTTTGAAATTACGAAAAGCCTTGCCGGAAGTGCAGCACTCGAAGCGGCTTTTAGAACTGGAGAAATAAAAATGGCAATTGTATTTCCGGAAGGATTTAACAATCAGTTATTACATCAGAACAAAGCGCAGATTCAGGTTATTGCAGATGCATCAGACCCTAATAATGCGACAACATTAACCAATTATCTATCATCGATAATAGGCGATTATCAGGCGCAAATGAAGGAAAATAATCCAGTTCCGTATCAAATTAAACCAGAAGTAAAAATGTTGTATAATCCGCAGTTAAAAGGTGCTCCAAATTTTGTTCCCGGAGTTATGGCTTTGGTATTAATGCTGGTTTGTGTCATGATGACGGCAATTTCTATCGTGAAAGAAAAAGAAACCGGAACAATGGAAATTCTTTTGGTTTCGCCTTTTAAACCTCTTATGGTAATACTCTCAAAAGCAGTTCCGTATTTGTTGCTTTCGATGGTAAATGTGATTTCTATTTTAGCATTGAGCGTTTTTGTGCTTGATCTTCCTATTGTGGGGAATATTTTGTTGCTTTTTGCCGAAAGCACTTTGTTTATCATAACCTGTTTAACGTTAGGAATATTTATTTCGGTAAAAACAGATTCGATGCAAACTGCCATGTTGATTTCTTTATTAGGAATGCTTTTGCCGACATTGCTTTTTAGCGGTTTTATGTTCCCGATAGAGAATATGCCGGTTCCTTTGCAATGGTTTTCGAATATAGTGCCTTCAAAATGGTATTACATCATTGTAAAAGGAATTATGATCAAGGGATTAGGATTTTCGTATGTGTGGAAAGAAACTCTGATTCTCTTTGGGATTACGCTTTTCTTATTGATAATTAGCCTTAAAAGCTTTAAAATACGTTTGTAATGAGAATTATAAAATTTTTGCTCATCAAAGAATTCAAACAAATATTCCGCAATCGCGCTATATTGGCGGTGATAATGGTAATGCCTGTTATACAGCTTATTATTTTACCACTTGCTGCGAATTATGAAATTAAAAACATCAATCTGGCAGTTGTAGACAATGACCGATCTGATTATTCGAGAGATTTGATTAATAAAGTTGTGGCTTCGGGATATTTTAAACTTCGCAGTTACAACGACTCTTATAAACAAGCTTTTACTCAGGTTGAAGAAGATCGCGCCGATTTAATTCTGGAAATTCCACACGGTTTTGAGCAGGATTTAATGCGCGAGAATCACCAACAGCTTTTTATTGGCGTAAATGCCATAAACGGAACGAAAGCAGGTTTGGGTGCCGGATATATTTCTGATATTATACGAGATTATAACAATGAATTGAGAGTGAAGAATAATCCGAAAGGCAGTTTTAATCCAATGCCGCAAATAGAAATTGCTTCTTCAAACTGGTACAATCCGCATATGAATTATAGATTGTATATGGTTCCGGGAATCTTGGCGATTTTGGTTACCCTTGTGGGCGGATTCCTTTCGGCTTTGAATATTGTAAAAGAAAAAGAAGCCGGAACAATTGAGCAAATCAATGTTTCTCCGGTCAAAAAATATCATTTTATATTAGGGAAATTGATTCCGTTCTGGATTCTGGGCAATGTTGTATTTACCCTGGGATTATTGGTTGGATGGTTATTTTATGGCATAATTCCGTTAGGAAATTTATTGGTTTTATATGCCTTTGTTTGCGTTTATTTATTGGCAATTTTAGGCTTTGGTTTATTGATATCAACCATTTGCGAAACGCAGCAACAAGCAATGTTAATCATGTTTTTCTTTGTGATGATCTTTGTTTTAATGGGTGGTTTGTTTACACCAATTGACAGCATGCCGGATTGGGCAAAAAAGGTTTCGAAATTTAATCCGATAAGCTATTTTATAGATGTGATGCGAATGGTTATCATAAAAGGAAGCGGTTTTAGGGATATTTCAAAACATATTCTGATAATAATGGGTTTTGCAATTGTGTTGAATTTTGCTGCCATTCTTAATTATCGAAAAACGTCTTAATATAAAAAGAGTTAAAAGTAAAAAATCCCATTTCATGAAAATGGGATTTTTTGTTTTTTGCATTCAATTAGAAAATTGCAGTTTTTATTCTTTATACAATATAATAGTTGCTTTATAACCAGTACCAACATTCCATTGGCTGGCTTCGATTACAGTACCTTTATCATCATAAACCTGAAATTCGGCTGTATTTGGTGATGCAGAACCTTCATTTAAAGCTTCAAAGTCAATTTTATTAATTCCTTTTACTAAGTTTATTTTGAATCCTTGAAAATCACCATTTAACCTTACTTCCTTTTCAATCACTTTATCATTCAAATAAACTCTAATCTTGTCGCCATCTACAAAAGCGGCATCACGATAACGAATAGTAGAAACAGTTGTATTGGTTACAAAACCTCCTAAATATTCATTTCTTCTGTAAAAAACGCCTTCAACATTGGCTTCTCGTTTATACAGAATATTATTTTTATACAGATCATCCGGATTAATTTTTAAAACGGTTGGGTCTTTTACTGGCGGTGTATCTACGGTTGGTGGCGTTTCTGTTGGTGGTAGAATTTCTTTAACCTCAGAATTGGTAGACGGAATTGGTTTGTATTTACCATTCACTTCTTTTTGCGCATATCCTTGTAGAGAAACCCCGGTTATTATAATTATAAACAATATTTTTTTCATACTTCTTAAATTAATTTAAAGCATTAAAAACTGATTAATGCCTACTTAGATAACATTCGTTGATGGAGATTTATTGCCTTTGGTAGAAATTAATTATCAAAATAGAGAGGCTTTTGTTTCTGGAAATTTCATTTAGTCTTAGAATTTAAAACTAGTAAAATTTTGAATATTAATAATTTATGTTGAGATATCATTATCATTTGTGAAGTTATAGCGAAATATGGCAATTGCAAGAAAAGTTTTTTGATACAAATAACAGGTTTTCCAAGGTATTTTGATCATGGCATATATGTTGGCTAAAATAATTATGGAATACTAGTGCAGGAGCAGAGAGAACATTATGGTATGGATCTCCATAAATGGCGGGCATTTTCTGAAATTGCAAATCAAGATTATAAAATTTATTTATAAGACTACAAAATTATCAATTTGATTAATGAAGATAGTCGCCATACATTTGTCCTATCAAATCAGAACAATTATTTGAAAATCAAAAATTTATAACATTAAAAACTTTAGTCATGAAATTTACAAGAAACGCAAACGCAAACTGGAAAGGTACAGGAATGGAAGGAAAAGGAACCATTACTACACAAAGTACAACATTAAACAATGCTCAACTGTCTTTTAAAACTCGTTTTGCAGAAGGAGTAGGAACTAACCCTGAAGAATTGATCGCTGCGGCACATGCAGGATGTTTTACCATGCAATTGAGCTTTTTATTATCAGAAGCCGGTTTTGTACCGGAAGACCTTAATACAACTGCCAAAGTAACTTTTGAAGATGGTACAATTACTTTAATTACTCTTGAACTTACAGGATCTGTTCCTGGAATTTCAACAGAAGATTTTGAAAAAACTGCTCAAAAAGCAAAAGAAATTTGCCCAATTTCAAAATTGCTTAATACAGAAATAGCTTTAAAAATAACTCTACTATCTTGATAATTAATATTTTAATAAAATTCAATAACTTTAATAAATCAAATCAATAACATCTTAAAAAATAAAAAAATGGGAACAGCAATTTTAAAAAGACAATTGAATCGTTTATTCATGTCTGCAGCATTAATTATGAGTATTTTATTTGCTACAAATGCAAATGCGCAAGCGCCGGCAACAAAGGTTAAAAATGTGGTTTTGGTACACGGAGCTTTCGCTGATGGTTCTGGATGGAGAAATTTATATGATGTCCTTTCAAAAAAAGGATATAAAGTAACAATTGTTCAAAACCCTTTAAGCTCTCTTGAAGATGATGTAGCAGCAACAAAAGTAGTACTTGACAATCAGGATGGACCAACAATTTTGGTAGGACACTCTTGGGGAGGAACTGTAATTACTGAAGCCGGAAATCATCCAAAAGTTGTTGGATTGGTTTATGTAGCGGCTTTCCAGCCAGATAATGGAGAAACAACTGTACAATGGTTGCAAACTGCACCTCCGGCTCCTGAAAATGGTGTTTTACCTCCTAACGATAAAGGAATTGTTTATTATGATCAAGCTAAATTTCATGCAGGATTTTGTGCTGATGTAAGCAAAGAATTAGCTGCTTTTATGTATGCCTCACAAGGTGCATTTTATGCTAAAGGATTTGGAACGCCTGTAACAAAAGCGGCTTGGAGAGATAAACCTGCTTATGCTGTTCTTGCAACACAAGATAAAAGTATTGATCCTTCTATTCAACATGCAATGTACAAACGTTCTAAAACTAAAGTTACAGAAGTAAAAGGAAGCCACTGTGTTTTTATCTCTCAACCAGAGGCAGTTGCTAATGTAATTATTGGTGCAGCCAAAGATTTAAGCGCAAAATAATACAAACATCTTATTCATAAAAAAGCCGAAATACTGAAAAGTGTTTCGGCTTTTTTTTTATGTTTTATACAATGCGTAGTTTAAATGTGCCGTTAGGCACTAAAGGTCGGTAGCTAAATGAGATTAGGGATTTTGCAGGCGTGCCGTAGGTACGCCATGAAACGTTCCCATTGCATACCTACGGCATGCTAATTTTATTACAATTTATATTTTCTACCGACCTTTAGTGCCTAACGGCACAAAATATATGCTTATAGCATCATTTAGTTTTTATAAAATCTATCTTGTTGTGGCTTTGATAAAATATGGCGAATCGTTCCATTTTATTTTTCGGTAGGCAAAATTTTGCTGCAAGGATTCCGGAAGGCAATTCCAGATTGCTTCGTTCATTTTTTCGAGTAATAGTTTTTTCGAAAAAGTATCAGATACTACAAGACTGATTTCGCGTACCGGTTTTGGTTCTTTAAAATGTTTAAAAAGACCTGTTTCGACTTCGTTAATCATCGAAAGTTGTGGTATAATGGCAAATCCTAATTGTGCTCTTACCAGATTTTTTAAGGTTTCAATAGAGCTGATATCGTAACTGAACTGATCTTTAATTTTTCCCGGATTTTTAATGTCGCAAATATCCAGTAGTTGTGCATTGTAGCAATACTCATGATGCAGTAAAAGCAATTCGGTTTTGTCTGAAGGCTGTAACTCGTAGTGAGATTCGGCAGCCATGGGATGCACCGTATTTAAATAAGCAACAAAAGGTTCTTTGAAAACCGGATGTTCAATCAAATTTGGGTTTCCGGTAGGTGTCGCCATAATTGCCACATCAATTGCGCCTGTCATCACATCATTCATAAGCTGACCCGTATTGGCTTCTTTGATAATGAATTGCATTTTTGGCGTTGCTATTTTCATTGCCTTTATAAAAAGCGGAATCAGATAAGGCGATAATGTTGAGATTATTCCAATTTTGACTTCTCCTTCGAGTTTGTTTTTTTCGTTAACCACAAAATCCCGAATTTCATCGGCTTCACGGAGAATTTTTTTAGCCCTATTTATAATTTCAATTCCAAGCAGAGTAGGAGTTAAGGGTACTTTGTTTCGATCGAAAATTTTGATTCCAATTTCTTCTTCAAGATTTTTTAGCTGAATCGTTAGTCCGGGTTGAGTTACCATACAAACTTCTGCCGCTCGTGCAAAATGGCGTTCTTCGTCTAAGGCTACAATATATTTTAGTTGCTGAATGGTCATTGTTATAAAATATTTTTATAAAGATAGAGAATTATAGATTTACAATATAAGATGCTTTAAAACTAAAGCTGTTTATTTATATTTTTGCAGTATAAAACATTAGTTATTACATAAAGAAATGGATAAGAAGAAACACTGGGAAAATATTTATCAAACTAAAGCACTTACAGAAGTTAGTTGGTATCAACCAATTCCTCAAACGTCACTTGATTTATTGCAGCAATATGCTATTCCGTTGGATGCTGCTATTATTGATATTGGCGGAGGAGATAGTTTTTTTGTCGATCATTTACTGCAATTGGGATATAATAATATTACTGTTTTGGACATTTCTGAAGAAGCGATTATTAAAGCCAAAAAGCGTTTATTGAACGATTCAGAAAAGGTAAATTGGATTGTTAGTGATATTACAGATTTTAAACCCACTACTAAATATGATTTTTGGTATGATCGTGCGGCTTTTCATTTTCTAACGGAGGAGAAGGATATCGTATCTTATTTGCAAGCTGCTAAAGACGGAATCAGTAAAAATGGCATTTTAGTAATAGGAACTTTCTCAGAAACCGGACCTTTAAAATGTAGCGGTATACCAATAAAACAATATTCAGAAAGTGCTTTGAAAGCAAAATTTACCCCAGATTTTGAGTTATTAGATTCTTTTACCGTTGATCATAAAACTCCTTTCGATACTGTTCAGAATTTTACATTTGGAGTTTTTAAAAAATAATTTACTGACTATTCTTCAACGCATCTAATAATTCTACCATATCAACTATGGCATAGGTAGAGGAGTAGTCAGATACGGCGTAGGGTAAAATTAAACTATTGTTGTGGATAATAGCACCGCAGGAATAAACAACATTTGGGACATAACCTTCTCGCTCATCTTCCAGTGGGGAAAGCAGTGGTTCTTGCAGTCTTCCAATTTCTTTAGTTGGATTATCGAGGTCAAACAAGGATGCGCCAATGCAATAGCGTCTCATTGTACCAACGCCGTGGGTAATAACCAACCAGCCTTCTTCAGTCCAAAGTGGTGATCCACAATTTCCTATTTGTGTAAATTCCCAGGTATAACGCGGTTCCTGAAGGAGCACAGGATTATTCCATTGTGTAACTCTGTCAGAATACATGATATAATTGTTGACACCATCGATTCTGGCAAGCATGGCAAATTTTCCGTTGATTTTTTTGGGGAATAATGCCAGATTTTTATTTTGAGCACCAATACCATGCAAAGGCATTACTCTAAAGGAGTAAAAATCCTCGGTGGAAATAAGCTTTGGTAATATAGCGTGACCGTTATAAGCTGTATAAGTAGCCATAACGCGAGTAGAACCATCGTCGTCGACAAAACGGACAAAACGAGCATCTTCGATTCCGCGGCTTTCAGAATCTGATATCGGAAATATAACGCGCTCGGTAATATCAGAATCATGTTTGAATTCTAAATCGTAAAATGATTTGGCCAGCCACATTATTTCATTTAGAGCAATTTTTCTTTCTTCGCGAATTGATGGGTCGCTTAAGGCTATTGTAATTATATTTTTTAGAACAGCATACTCAAAATCGTCAGGCAGCTCTTGCATAATTTGTGTGATGTATTTGTCCTGCGTATGCATTTCAGACAATTTCAGTAAAAATCGTTCTTTATTGAAAGTAGATTTATGATTAATCTCGGCCTTATCAATATTATGGCCAATTTTCATGACTTGCAGGTTATTATTCCTGTCGAGAATTCCTCTTCTAAAAACAATTGATGAAATATGGCCTTCACCAGTTGCTCTAAAAGAAATAATAACACGTTTTTCACCTGCTTCGAGCCCTGATTGATCAAGATCCTCAATAATAGATGGATTAAAAATAGCTGCCGATTCTATGGCGTATTCCATAGTACAATAAGAACCTATAAGCATTTTTCTGTCCAGAGACATTGCTTCATAATCAATTTGCAATGCTTCTATCAGACTTCTTATTCGTTCGCAATGTTGAAAAAATATGGACGAAATATTTCGATGACGTCTGGCAAATTCACGAAGTGTCTGTTCTAGAGTTTCCAGCACTTGCTTTTCATCCAGCATCATTATGCGTAGTACCATTTGTTGGGTTCGGTCATCGCCATTCATAAAATATCGGGCAACAACTCTTTTGGAATCAGGGGTAAATATTATATTTTTTCGGATGACTGATACTCGCATAATAAATCCTTTTTTTAATGTTAGAATATTTACTTCAGGTATACTACGATATAATTTATTTTAGGAAAATGTAGAAATGGAACTATTAAAAAAAATAATTCAAAGATGTGTAGCGTACCTAATTATTAACAAGTTAGTGATTTTGCGAAAGATAAAAAAACTTATTTAAAATTTTCGTAGAAGTTCTATTCTGCAGTGTCTGTTTGATGTTTGAAATGGAAATGTAAAGAAGTGCAGTTTTTTATGACCAGGAACTAGTCAATTTCACAACGCATTGCGGTCATTATTTTATTGAAACCTGCTTTTTCATAGGCTCTAATAGCAGCTTCATTATATGAGTAAACTTCCAGTCGAACCTCAGTAATTCCTTTTGATAAGATCCATTTTTTAAGATCGTTTAATAATAAGTTGTTAATGCCTCTTCCTCTAAATTCTGGTTTTACATACATAAAGCCAAGATATCCAAAAAGTTCGTGATGTTGATATGCTTTAGCCGATCTAATTTGGGCGTAGCCACATCCTATAATTTCATTATTATCTTCGATGACCAAAATTTCTGTATCCTTATCTAGTATAAGTTCTTGAATATCATAATAAAAGATTTTTCCATCTTTTAAGGTGGGATCAAAAGGACGTTCTGCCTCAACCAAAAATTGCAGGAATTCATTAAGCTGCGGTAAATCTGTACTTGTAGCTGGTCTGGTGGTGATGTTTTGATTAATTGTATCCATATCTCAAATATATTTAAAATAATCAAAAACTACAATAAAAACAGTTTTAAGGTTTGACAATATTTCAGTGTACAAGTTTATGGTATAATACAGGAGAAGTATTCGGGCTGCAGTAAAAAAACGTAAATCATTTTATGATATGATAGGAAAAAATGTAACTTTGGAAACCAAATCAAAAACAAAACCTATGAAAATTACCGGATCTTTTAAATACTTCTTCGTTACTATTTTGTTTACATTATTTGTTACAAGCTGTAGTGTTCATACTGTTCATACAGGTCATAATTCATCTTCAAACTCTGGAAAAATTCCTCCGGGGCAGGCAAAAAAGATGAATGGAAGTAAGAGTGCCAAAGCTTATGCACCGGGGCAACAGAAGAAATAGTTAGTTTTAAAAACTCATTATTAAATAAAAATATAAAACCTGTTCAAGTAAATGAACAGGTTTTTTTATACAATTTTATTTAAAACTTCTTGTGTTAGTATTTATATAAAAAGAGGATTTACGAAAACCCCTTTTTAGCATTATAGTTTAATGTTTTCCGTTTCCGTGGCCTTTTCCATTTCCATTATTTCCTTTCCCGTTTCCATTGCCATTTCCGTTTCCATTGTTTCCACTATAATTTTTGTTGTTGCCTTTACCTGGTTTTTGACCAATAGTTTTTTGTGGTTTTCCTTTGTAACCTTTACCATATTTTACTTTGTGAACTTTATAATTGTCATAAGGTCTGTCTCCTCTGTAATCGGTAAGGACAACTTTATATTCGTTATATAAGTCATAATTTCTATAATGACTTGGTAAACTTCTGGCTCTTAACCATCTTCCATTGCTGATATAGAGGTAACTTGATGCATTAATATCATAATACATTTCTAAATCAGGCAAATAATAATAACGTACATCGGTATAACCTACAGGCCCCCAAGCTGGTGGAGTTCCGATATTGACATTGACCGATACCTGTGCATGCGAAGAGCTCACAGCAAAAAATAATATTGCTATAAATAATTGTTTTACTAATTTCATGATTTCAATTTTTTATAAAATTAAATTAATTACATACAGTATAGACAAAAATCGAACCTAAAATTGTTTTTTCACAAAAATTTATCATAATGCCGAAATAAGAAACTCACTTCTTCTGTTCATTTGGTGTTCTTCTTCGCTACAAGGCACGTT
>NZ_JAJMOX010000012.1 GCF_020991455.1 Flavobacterium sp. JAS | reverse complement strand
GCCCCCCCCCCCCCCCCCCCCCCCCCCACCACAAAAGGATTTTCACTACTATCGGGGCTATGGCAATCATTTCCATAAGAGTATTTTCGTTCGGTTTGTCATTTCGACCAGAGGGAGAAATCACACGCGGGATTCGACAAAGATTGGCGATTTTGATTGCGGAGTTTCTAGTGTGATTTCTCCTCCGTCGAAATGACAAACTTTGGTGATATACTTTACATATTGTCAAGATTTAATTATTTTTTCCAGATATCCTGATATTCGTCCGGATGTCTTTTGAATTGTGCGTGTACGTATGGACAAAGTGGTAAAACCATCATATTGTTGGCACGTACATACGATGTCATTTCGTCCAGAAGTTTTTTGGCGTAACCTTTTCCTTCGGCTTCTGGTTCAACTCCTGTATGGTAAACGGTTAGTAAATCGTCTTTGATGCTTACGGTCATTTCGCCTAATTTTTTATCATCAACATAAAGATTAAAAGCGCCATGTTTTTTTTCGTTTAATTCCAGTTTTATAGTTTCCATATATTTTTTTATTATTGTTTTTTAGTAGATAAAAGAGAACGAATCTTCTTTATTTAAAGATACTATATTATCAGAAATCCGCAATTTTAAAATTGTGTTTACTTAGTTTTCGCGGTGATAGAGATAGCAAATTATCATAGCAACTCCAGGGAAAATCAAAGTTCCTAATCCAAAAAACTTTCCGGCAACGGCTCCTAAAAAGCAACCCACAAGAAACCCGATTATGGTCACTAATTGTTTTTTGAAACTTAGTAGAACTTCGGTGTCTTTTAAGCCGTTTTTTAATAGATTTCCTAAATCAAGAGAAGCCTGTGTTACATTTCCTGTCATCATGGTTGTTGGACCGTGGGTTTCTTTAGCGTACAATTTTCCAAAAGCATTCTGAAGTCCCATTGCAAATACAGTTGTCATTGCAATAGTGTATATCGTCCATTGTGAAACAATTCCTAAATAACCAAAAACATAACAGGCAATACCGCTTAAAACTAGTATAATGCCTTCCCAAAATAAAATAGAGTACCGATTTGTTGCTTCTAATGCAATTCTTCCTCCAACAATTACGGCTAAAATAAAAACAGGGAAGGTGAGTAGTTTTACCCAGGCATGCAAATCTGAACCTTTGATGATTTGATAAGCGAAGACAATAAAGTTACCTGTAACGTGCGCCGAAAATATCGAATCAGCAGCGACAAAAGTTACGGTATCACAATACCCGGCAATCATGGTGAGAAGCAGGGTAACGTACCAAATGTTTTTTTGAATTTCCATAGTTTTTTAGTTCAGGTTAACGCGAAGCATTTTTAGATTTGGTTTAGTAAATAATAATCCAGTGAATATTTTCCTGCTCCAAGCGCAAGAATTAATAGTAAGGATAAAGTGTACATGTAAGGAACATCGCGTACTTCGAGCGAATCTTTTCTATGCACTACAAAATATCCTACGGCTGTCACGCCAATGGTTGGAAGAACGGCAAGTCGGGTTCCGATGCCCATAATAATCAGAAACGGAACTACAGTATCAGAAAAAGTGGCAACTAACCCGTTTAGTTTTTCTGGTAAATGCAGCGGATTTGGGACATGTTCTTTTTGTCCGTTTTCAACTCTGAATTTCTTCATTCCATGAACTCTAAAAAGCTCTACTGCCAATAATATTCTAAAAACTAAAATTGCAGCATTATTAAAAGATGTTCCTAAATCTGAATAAAGGATTTGTTTTATAATTTCGGTCATTTTATTTTAAGTTTAACCCGTTGGGGCATTTTTAACACATAGAAAAATAGATTTTGCATTCTCAAAAAAGGCGTTTCACTTATTTAAAACACACATAGTTAGCTATGTGAAAGAAATAGATTTCTTTTTATTATTCTTTTTTACACCTAAAAGCTATGTTTCTATGTGTTGAAAATATTTTTATTAATTCACAATATGTTACGTTTAAAATGCAAAGCAAGAACACCCAAGCGCTCCCCAAAATGCGTTATAATTATTTACCGGCACATTGCTCATTCTGGCAATATCGTGGCTGTGAGCGTGAACATCACAACTTCCGGAACAACTGTGTATTTGCGAAGTTAAACTTGGTTTAGCAGTTGTTTTTGCGTTCTTTTCGATAGCGCTCTGTAAGTTACTTTTACTTGGATAACCGTTATAAATATTGGTTGGTGACCAGTCCGGTAAAATCGGAATATGAGGCGGCGAAAAAGAAGAGAAATCTCCATTTGCATACACGATTTTTCCGTCTACAATAGTCAAATCAGCTTCGATTTTTTTAATGTCTTCATCATCAATAGTAAAATAATCACTATCCAAAACCACTAAATCAGCGAACATTCCGGTTCTAATATCTCCTTTTTTAGCTTGTTCCTGCGAGAACCAAGCACTTCCTCTCGTGTATAATTCTAAAGCTGTTTCTCTGCTTAATCTGCTTTCATTGTACAATTGTAAACCTCCAACTGTTTTTCCAGCCGTCATCCAATACATTGAAACCCACGGATTGTAACTACTTACTCTTGTTGCGTCAGAACCTCCACCAACAGGAACTTCCATTTCCAGCATTTTTTTAATTGGCGGCGTATTTTCGGCTGCTTTTGCGCCGTATCGGTCTGTGAAATATTCACCCTGATACGCCATTCTGCTTTGAACTGCGATTCCGCCTCCTAAATTTTTGACACGCTCAATATTACGTTCGTCAATTGTTTCGGCGTGATCAAATATCCAAGGCAATCCATTAAAAGGAATTTCCTGATTTATCTTTTCAAATACATTTAAGAATCTTGTAATACTTTCGTTATACGTTGCGTGAAGTCTAAATGGCCAACGGTTTTCTACTAAAAGGCGAACTACTTTTTCCAATTCTGCTTCCATATTTTCTGGAAGATCAGGTCTTGGCTGCAGGAAATCTTCAAAATCGGCAGCAGAAAAAACTAACATTTCGCCCGCACCATTGTGGCGATACATATCGTCTCCCTGATATAATTTTACGGTATCAATCCAATCTTCAAAATCTTCAAATTCGTGTTTTGGTTTTTGGGTAAAAAGATTGTAGGCAATTCTAACCGTTAATTGTTTCTTCTCATTTAATTCATTCACGACTTTATAATCGTCCGGAAAATTCTGAAATCCACCTCCGGCATCAATAACACTTGTGATTCCAAAACGATTCAGTTCTTTCATAAAATGACGTGTCGAATTGATCTGATGTTCATAAGAAAGTGTCGGCCCTTTTGCTAAAGTCGAATACAAAATCATCGCGTTTGGAGTCGCAATAATAAGTCCGGTTGGTTCTCCTTTAGAATCTCGTTCAATTTGTCCTCCCGGAGGCGCCGGTGTATTTTTAGTATAACCAACTGCTTTTAGTGCCGCTCTGTTCATAATCGCTCTGTCATATAAATGCAGAATAAAAACAGGAGTTTCCGGTGCAATCGCATTGATTTCTTCGAGAGTTGGCATTCTGCGTTCAGCAAATTGAAACTCAGACCAACCGCCCACAACACGAACCCATTGCGGATTTGGCGTGCGATCGACTTGTTCTTTCAGCATTCTAAGTGCATCGGACAAAGAAGGAACGCCATCCCAGCGCAATTCTAAATTATAATTTAAACCGCCTCGGATAAGATGAATGTGCGAATCGTTAATTCCAGGAACGACTCTTTTATTTTGAAGGTCGATTATTTTCGTTTCTTCAGATGCAAATTCCATTACATTGCTATCATTTCCAACAGCAATAAATTTTCCGTCTTTGATTGCTACCGCTGTAATATTTGGAGTTTCGGCATTGAAACTATGAATTTTACCGTTGAATAAAATTAGATCTGCTTTCATAAAATTAGTTTTAGTGGGTGGAAAGTTTTTTGATCATTTCGGCAGAAACTGAATCTGCATAGATGCCAAAAGCACTGGTTAAAACTCCTTTTATATTGTAAATTTCAGATATAATTCCGTACACAATATCTTCATCGCCTGGATCTGTATCTCCTTCAAAACGAAATATATATTCAATTTTGAATTCGTCAGGAGACATAGTTTGTTTGTTATTATTGTAACGGATACAGTTTTCGTCAAGATTAAAATTTTCTGTAAAACCTTGCTGATTCAGCCATTGTAAAGCTTCGGTAACCGTATCAAAAGAGGGTTGTTGAAATGAGTTCATAATTTGGTGGTATTAACTGCCTATAAATAAATTAGAGGCAGTCTTGGTTAATTTTATATAACATACTTATGATTTAATAAAAGCCAGAATATCGTTATTGATTGTTTCTGCTTCTGTTGTTGGCATACCGTGAGGAAATCCAGGATACGAAATTAGTTTTCCGTTTTTCAAAAGCGCTGCCGCTTTAGGTGCCTGATTGTAGGGTACAATCTGATCATCTTCTCCATGAAGAACCAAAACGGGAATATCTAAACTCTTAAGATCTTCTGTAAAATCGGTTTCAGAGAAAGCTTTTATTCCTTCATAATGTGCCAGAACTGAACCCATCATTCCCTGACGCCACCAATTGTGTTTAATTCCTTCCTGAATGGTTTGTCCTTCACGGTTCCATCCGTAGAATGGAATAGGAAAATCATAAAAATATTGTGCTCTGTTAAATCCGGTGCCTTGTCTTATTTCATCAAAAATAGATAACGGCACCCCTTCAGGATTTGCTTCGTTTTGAATCATTATTGGTGTTACCGCACTAATTATTACTGCTTTTGCAACACGTAATTTTCCGTATTTTGCAGCGTAGCGTATAACTTCTCCACCGCCAGTTGAGTGACCTACGTGAATGGCATCTTTTAAATCAAGTGCAGCTGTTAATTCAGCGATGTCTGATGCATAAGTTTCCATATTGTTTCCTTCAGAACTTTGACCAGAACGGCCATGTCCACGGCGATCGTGTGCAATAACGCGATAACCTTGTTTAAGGAAAAACATCATTTGTGCATCCCAGTCATCGCTTGATAAAGGCCATCCGTGGTGAAAAACTATTGGCTGACCATTTCCCCAATCTTTGTAATAAATCTCTGTTCCGTCTTTTACTGTAAATGTGCTCATCTTTTTTTGGTTTTAGATTAATAAATTTCTTTTACAAACTTACTGAGGATACAAAAGTTTGTCGATTAATCTAGATTAAGAAAAAACTTAATCACCTATTTTTATTTATTTAGTGGATACCAAACAAATAAGCAAATAAGATGCCTTTAATTGTAAGTTTAATTAAATCAGTGGTTTATATTGTAAAGTTATAATTTTAGCTTGCGATATTTCGTAATTTTATGGATGTATTATTCATTTCTAGAGATATTTTATAAAATTGACTGTTCAATTTTGAATTGAATTTGCATAATCAGATTATTCAATATTTTGCTTAGTCTCCAACTTTTGCACCTGATTTCAAAGTATGTACTTTTTGAAAGGTTTACCAAAAAGAAAAAGCCTTTAAACAGCAATGTTTAAAGGCTTTTTATGTTTAAAGTTTCTTTTGAAACTTCTATTGGCGGAGATAGTAACTATTCGCTTTTTTTATCCTAAATGTCTTATTTAACTCTGAAAGTTACTTTTCTAACTAATTTTCTTGCAGCATCTGAATCTTTTTCAACAGAAGTATCTTCTCCGGCTGCAACAATATTTAAACGTGATGGATTAACTTTTGCTTTTACCAAAACATCTTTAACGCTGTTTGCTCTTGAAGCAGCTAATTTATCATTGTAAGCAGATTTTCCTATTTCGTCTGCATGACCAATAATATCAACAGTAGCAGTAGGATTATTTCTTAAATAATTTAAAATAAAATCGATTCCTTCAGTAGAAACATTCGTTGGAGTAGATTTTCCAAAGTCAAAATAAGTACAAACATAACCACCGTTAATTAAATTTTTAATCAACTCATTGTTTCCAACAATTGGAGATTTATCAGTATTGCTTCCGTAAGTTTTTACTAAATAACTTTCTAATTCATCAGGAACATTATTGTTGTTTAAATCAATAGCTTTTCCTTTTGTATTAACCATTACCCCAGAAACTGTATTTGGCTCCTCGTCTAAATAATCGGCAACACCATCTTTATCAGTATCTAACATTGAAGTTTCGATATCATCAATTCTTTTTTTCAAATCATCAATTTCATTTCCGTTATCGATAACCCAGTCAGCATGTTTTTCATTTTTACCTAAGTAAACTGTTAAACCAACTGTTCCGTTAAAAAGAATTCCAGAGAAACCTCTGCCGTTATTAACACTTGCAGCATCAAAATTATGATCTTGCTTTGCATTTAAAATAGTTGTAAAATCTCCAGTTAAAACAATTCGGTTTGTTAATTTAATCTGTCCGGTTATACCAGCAATAAAATTCCCCATTCTGTCTTTTACAGCCGAATTTTCGTCTTCTAATTGTGCTAATCCAAAACCGGCATGACCTAAAATACCAATAGTATTTGTCCAGGTTTCAAAATTCATGATGCGCCCTAAATTTGCCACAGCCTGAATATCTGCTCTGTAATATTTTGTATCAAAATCTATAGAATTATTTTTTCCGGTAAAACTATTGTAACCAAAGTCGGCTTTCAAACCAAATTTGTTGTTAAACATATATCTGGCTCCTAAATCTACAACGTATGGACTTGGTGTTGATGTAAAATAACCAGAAGTCATTGGTCGTTGTGGTTTGTTTACACCACCGCCTAATTCAATAGACCATTTGTTATATTCAGTTTTTGTGTTTTTTTCATTTTTTACCTGTGCATTTACAGTTGTTAATGCTGAAGCAAAAGCCAATGTAATTATGAATCTTTTCATTTTTTTTAATTTTAAAATTTTTGGCAAAACTAAAAGACAATGATTCGTCAAAAAAATGGGCAGTAATTTATAAAGGAAATTTAGCTTGTAAATTGAAGGTGATAAATGCTAAAATTGAGAAGTAAAATATTGTTAATTAATGAATTATAAATTGATTTTAAAAAATGTTAAATTTTTATATTACTCAATTTGTTGATATATTTTAAAATAAAAGCTCATTTTTGCAATTCAATTGTAAAAAAGTACGAGTGAAAACGATATTAGGAAAGACGTATTTCTCAGAAGGGGAAAACATGTAGAACAAGTTCTACACGTTTTTTTAGATTGTTCTACACGGAATATTAATTATGGAGAGTATTTTCGCGGTTCGTTAAAAAATAAAATTAAAAATATATTCGAAATATAAATTAAAATATGTAAATTGTTTTAGGCATATTTATTCAATAAAAGACTCCCCAAATCTCTTTTAAATATTTGTTGTCGATCTAGTTAATGTTGATTTTACCGGAATTTAGCTTTATTTTTTTCTTTAAGCTGCATTCGTCTCTAAAAACAATAAAAACTCTTTCGTCTTAAGATTGTAATTAGATAATTCTAATTTAATATCTCAAAATGATATTTATTTAAGTGTAGTACATCTTTAGGACACGGCTACATAATACCTATTTAAATCAATTTAATGGGTTGATTATTTTTTCTTAACTCATTATTTTTTTATCATTTTAAAATATAAAATTTTGATTAGAAAACATTTTATGAATAAGACATTTAGTTTTTTTAAACTAAAATTCAAGCAGCGCAAAATAATTCATTACAGTTTATTGGTATGTGTTATTGTATTGCAGATAATTGCAGTAATTATTTGGTACAATGATTCGGTAAATGAAACTGAAATGTCTAAGGCTTTGGATTCGATGAATTCATTGAATAAAATCTCAAACTTTACGGGAAAAATAAATAATTCGTTTATTGAGTCTCAGAAAAATTTTAATACTTATGTAAGCAATAAAGACCAGGCTTCGTTAAATAAGTATAATGCTTCCTTAAGTGAAATAAGTCATTTAATAGATAGTTTAAGTTTAATTACGAAGGATAATAAGGAGTTTGTAAAAATTCTGAAAGAGAAGTATGAATCAGAATCAAATATTTTGGCATTAAAATCTGAAATAGATTCTATTATCGAGAAGCAAATTAATCCGGATAAGAATGATGCTTCAAAAGAATTTCGACTTAATAAATTTGAATACAAGAAGATTTTAGATAGCATAAAAACAGATTCTTATATAAAAGTAGATAGTGTATCCAAAAAAGGATTGTTTTCGAGATTAGGAGATGCATTGGCAGGAAAAATGAATGTTCAAAAAGAGCAGTTACATATTACTGTTACAATGAAATATAATGATAAAATAGTTTCCGGAAGTATTGAAGATCAGATTGCAAATGTGTTTAATACAACCAATAAATTCTACGAAAATCAGTTTAAAACATTAAAAAAATCATTTTCAAGTTTAAGAGAGCAAGATTTAAAATTAACAGAGCTTAACAACAAGTTGCTAAATTTAGAGGCGTCGATTATACCCAATTATAATAAATCGTTGAATACGCTTCAGGATAATACTCAGGCACAGTTGCAGGATAGATATAATACAAGTAAAGCAACAAAAAAATATACCATTGCCATACTAATTATATTGATGTTTATTATCTCAATCATAATTTTTAGTTTCACAAGAATGGCTTTTCAATATGAAAAAAGATTGGTTGTTGCACAAAATCAGATTAGACAAAGTCTGAATTTCAAAAATAGAATTATGGGTATGATAAGTCATGAAATTAGATCGCCCTTGAGTATCATTTCGATTTATAGTAAAATGATAAGCTCATCTATAAAAGATCTGGAAATAAAAGAAACGTTTAAATCCATTCAGTTTACAACAAATTCGCTGTTGCTTTTGTCGAGCCAAATTTTAGAATATTCTAAAGATGAAAACCGTTCACCAAAATTAGAAAACAAGCAATTTGAATTAAAAAGCGAAATAAATCAGATCGTTTCTTCAATGGGTTCACTGGTAGAAAGCAAAGGGAATAAGATAAAAATTAATTCTACTTTACTTGATGATATTGAAGTGAATTCTGATGCTGCAAAAATTCATCAGCTTTTTTATAACATTATCGGGAATGCTAATAAATTTACTAAAGACGGACTTATATCGCTCTCTATTAGTCATGAAAAAACAGGAAAACGTCAATTAAATTTAAAAGTAGAAATTCAGGATAACGGAATTGGAATTTCGAAGAATGATTTAAAAAATATATTTGAGCTGTATTACCAGGGAGAAGTTTCAGGAAAAGTAAATGATCTTGGCGTTGGTTTGGGATTAAATCTTTGTAAGGAAATCGTGGAGTTGTTTGGTGGCCAGATTAATGTGGAAAGTAAGGAAGGAAATGGCACAAAGGTTGCTTTTAATTTGATTTTAAACCAGGCTTAAAATGCAATAGAATTCCAAAAAAAAGGGAAATAAGTTAAATAACAAATTCAGAAACAATTTTAATTTATTTAAATACGAATGAAGTCATCAAATAGCTATAGTTTTTTAATTGTTGACGACCATAGTGTGGTTCGACAAGGGGTTTCTTTAATTATAAAAGAACTGTTTTTGAATGCGGGTATTCATATGGCTGGAAATTTTAAAGACACTTTTAAAATATTAAAAGAAGTTAAATTTGATTTATTAATTTTAGATGTAAATTTTCCAGACGGAAACAGTATAAATGTTTTGGCTGAAATTAAAGCAATTCAGCCCGATCTTAAAATTTTGATATTTTCAGCTTATGATGAAAATATCTATGCCATGAGATATTTGAATGCTGGGGCATCCGGTTATTTAAATAAAGAAACTACAGAAGATGAAATGAAAAAAGCGATTAATTCGATGATTTCATCCGGAAAATATATAACACAGAATGTTAAAGACAGGATTCTGGATTCTTATATTTCAAAAAAACCTACCAATCCGTTGGACCTATTATCAAATAGAGAAATTGAGGTAGCGCAGTTATTGATTAAAGGATATGGAAATCTCGAAATTCTGGAGCTTTTAAACTTAAAGAAAACCACAATCAGTACTTATAAAAACAGGATTTTTGAAAAATTAGAAATTGATAATTTGGCAGATTTAATTAAATTTTTTCAGCTTTATTACGATGAATAATTTAGTTTAAATCTGGATGTTACTTTAAAATACATCAGAACACTTACTTTTTATATTAGAAAACAGGGATTTATAAATCCCTGTTTTTTTTTGGAATCAACTCAACAGATTTGGTTTAGATTCTCTGTAGAAATAATTCTACAGCAAGTGGTCTTTTATTCTATAAAGCGTTGGTTTCATTGGGAGTACTTTTGTAATGACAGCAAGCTAAAGTTAATATAGATATTATGAAAATCTAAATTTATTAAGCTTTTTTAAAAGAATCATTTTTCTGATTTAGTTGTTTGAAAAGTTTTTTTGCCTCAGGCGGCTTTGTTTTGTTTTTTGGATTTTGATGCAATGGGGAGCATTTAGTTTTTGGATTTTGAGCCGCCTGATCAGCAAATTTGTTAGTTATATACAATAAAGAATTTGATTCGGCAAAAAGTTAAAGAGGAGAGAGAATGTGTGAAATTGGGGATTCGTTATTACTAGCTTTTTAAAGCGCTGTGGAATCTCTCCTTTTTATTTTTCTGTTATATGTTGAAATAATGGATTTTAAAAAACTGATTGAAAAATATAAAGAAAAGAAGATGAAAAAACGGGCACTTATATACGGCAATCAAAAATGCTTTTCAAAATATCTAAAATACAAATTTCAGCAAGTGTTGTCCTTTGATGTATGTAGAAAATTCAGATCCTTAAATGTTGAATTAAATGTTTATTCGGTAATCGTATTTGTGATTTATACTGAAGAAGATTTGCTTGATTTTTTGAAGGTATACGGAAAAGGAATCCCTCTTGTGGTTTGTACTTTCAATAAAAGAATATTAGAAATTTTAAACGATTTAGAAGATGTTTTTTTATTAGACACTTCTAAAATCAGGTCAGAGATATTAATTCAGTTAAACTCTTATTTTCAAGAGACAATACTTAATATTCAAAGTAGTAATGCTATAGATTATAAAAATATAATGGTCAGATTTTGATGAGTCATATATCAAAAAAAAATAGGAACGCTATTAAAATTAAAAATATGGATTTCGATTTTTATAAAACCAAGAAAAACAAAACCACGACTATATTAAAATCTAAATTATTTGATGAAATTCAGGATGCCCTTTTTGTATTTACCATTTCAACAAATAATGATTATGACGTGCCTTTTATAAATGATGCGGCCTTTGAAATGTTCGAGGTTTTATCTGATGAAATGTTTACCAATACCATACTTTCTGTTTACGATCGTATTGATCAGGATGATAAAAAAGTAGTTAAAGAGTCTATAATTGATTCAATTAAAAAAGGTAAAAAGTGGAATGTAATTTTCAAAGCACACTTGCCTGAGAAGGGATTATGTTGGTTTAAGGTTACATCAAAAAGAGAAATAAACAACGACGGAAGTACTTCACTCTACGGAAGAATAACGGATATATCAGATTTAAAAACTCAGGAATTAAAACTTAAAATCGCAGAAGAGCGTTTTAAGTTTGCTTTGGAAACTTCAAATTCTGGAGCTTGGGATTGGAATTTGGAAGCAAATACGGCTTATTATTCACCGCAATCTTTAAAAATACTAGAACAGGAGAGTTCTCATGTCTTTAAATCCCCAGAACACTGGAAAGAAATTATGCATCCGGATGATTTGGAAAAATATCATAAAGCTCTCGATGATCATTTTGAAAATAAAACTTCTTTTTATGAAAACTTTCATCGTGTCTTAACATCAAACCATAAATACAAATGGATTCTTAATCGCGGAAAAGTAATAGAGCGCGATGCAAATGGAAAAGCATTAAAGGTAATTGGAACCCATACTGATGTTTCATCTCAAAAAGAAAAAGAGTTGGAACTCATGAAAAAGATGGAGTTTTATAACGAAAAAAATAACAGACTGTTAAATTTTTCTCACATCGTTTCTCATAATTTAAACTCGCATGCAGGGAATTTTAAACTCCTTCTGGACATGATTGATTTAGAAGAGAATTTTGCTGAAAAACGAGAAACAATGAAATATCTGCGCACTGTTTCGAATGATTTAAATAAAACAATTGAAGATTTATCGCAAATAGTTAATATCGAAAATGATGCTGGTATTAAAGTTGAACCTTTGAATTTAAACGAATATCTAACCAGAGTTCTTAATATAGTAAGCGCATATAGTCATAGAAATAATGCCACTATTATTAATAATATTCCGAAAGAGGCAGCTATCAATTTTAATCCCGCATATCTTGAAAGTGTCCTGCAAAATTTGTGCACAAACGCAATTAAATATGCCAATCCCAAGAAGTTTTTAATAATTGAGTTTAATTTTTTTCTGGAAAAAGGAAAAAAAGTATTGACCGTAAAAGATAATGGTTTAGGGATTGATCTTGAAAAATATGGGCATTTGTTATTTGGGATGTACAAGACATTTCATAAACATGAAGAAGCAAACGGAATTGGTTTGTACATAACAAAAAACCAAATAGAATCGATGAACGGAACGGTAACTGTTGAGAGCCAGGTAGGAAAAGGGACAATGTTTAAGATCATTTTTAATGATTAGTATGGCTATCACGACCTAAATTTAATATCAACTTACACAATAAATTAATTTTAAAATGGAAAAATTTGTAATTAGTAAAAACACAAATGGAGAGTTTCAATTTGATTTTATAGACAAAAAAGGAAAAGTAGTTTTAAGCAGTGGCGGATATACAAGAAAATTAATGTGCTTAAAAGGAATTGAATCGGTAAAGCGCAATTCGCAGGATAATATTAAATTCTTTCGAAAGACCTCTTTAAACAACGAAACCTATTTTAATTTAAAAGCTTTCAACGGAAAAATTATTGGAGTTAGTAAAATGTTTAAAGATAGATTTTCGCGCGATAAAGGAATAGAATCCTTAAAAAAGAAAGCTCCGGATGCTTTAATTGAAGACAGGTCCAGACAATCAATTAAGATGATATGTGTCTCATATGATGTGGCTGTTTAAAAAATAACCTTATAACCTAAATAAGGCTGATTATTTGTTTTTATGACAGTCCATTTAAAAGTGCTGTCAATCTTTTTTCCTTAGCATATTAAGGAATACCTGAAAAAAAATTAATGACTTTTTAGAATCTGCTTTTAGAAAATAAAAGGGGGCTTAAATCAATATTGTTTTAAAAGAGCGAAAGTTTTGTTTAAAACAATATTGATTTTTTGTATTTAAAAGAATCTCTTTTTTAAGAAAGCTATTTTGTAGAAAAGGTTCTACAACTGACCGTTTGGTGTTCTACATTCTTTTGGTTTTTAGCGGTTTACATTTGCGGAATCGATTAAGAGTTAAAATGCTTTTTTAAGGATTCCCAAATTTTAAAAAAAACTTAGCTGATAATGTTTTGAAGAGTTGAAAAAAGAATTGCTTTCCAAAATTTTCAAAATTGAATTAATCGTTATTAAAATTTTTAAAACTTTTTTATGAAAAAATATTACTTATTGTTCCTTTTAATAGGATTTGTTTTTTGGGGTCATGCGCAGGTAGGTGTGGGAACATCATTGCCAAATGCATCAAGTCAGCTTGATGTTTCGGCTACTAATAAAGGTGTACTTATACCAAGGGTTTCTTTAACTAGTACTGTAGATAAAGTAACTATTAGCGGGGGAAATGTAAATAGTCTTTTGGTTTTTAATACAAAAACAATTAATGATATTACTCCTGGATACTATTACTGGTATGAAGATAAATGGCATCGAATGGGTGCGGCCGGAACAGAAACAATTACATCTTTAGTAGATAATAACAACGGTACAATTACATATACAAATGAAAAAGGGATACCAGTAACCATTAATTTGGCATCAGGTTTACAAGGTCCGCGAGGAATTGCTGGAGTTGATGGAAAATCAGCATTTGAAATTTGGAAAGAAACTACTAATAATACGACTGCTACAATTACAGAATATTTGGCAGCTTTAAAAGGAGAAACTGGATTGGCAGGAATAAATGGAATTAACGGAACTAACGGAGTTGACGGAAAAGGAATAACAAGCACAACTGATAATGGCAACGGAACTTTCACAATCGTTTATACTGACGGATCAACTTTCACAACTTCTAATTTAACAGGTCCACAAGGAATTGCAGGAACAAATGGAACAAACGGAACAAATGGAGTTGATGGGGAATCAGCATTTGAAATCTGGAAAGAAACTACCAATAATACGACTGCTACGGTTACAGAATACTTGACAGCTTTAAAAGGAGAAACTGGATTAGCGGGAACTAACGGAACAAATGGAGTTGATGGAAAATCAGCATTTGAAATCTGGAAAGAAACTACCAATAATACAACTGCTACAGTCACAGAATATTTGGCTGCTTTAAAAGGAGAAACTGGATCAGTAGGAACAAACGGTACAAATGGAATTAATGGAGCCGACGGAAAAGGAATTACAAGCACAACTGATAACGGCAACGGAACTTTCACAATTGTTTACACTGATGGATCAACTTTCACGACTTCATATTTAACTGGATCACAGGGGATTGCAGGAACAAATGGAGTTGATGGAAAATCGGCATTTGAAATCTGGAAAGAAACTACCAATAATACGACTGCTACGGTTACAGAATACTTGGCAGCTTTAAAAGGAGAAACTGGATTAGTGGGAACTAACGGAACAAATGGAGTTGATGGAAAATCAGCATTTGAAATCTGGAAAGAAACTACCAATAATACGACTGCTACGGTTACAGAATACTTGGCAGCTTTAAAAGGAGAAACTGGATTAGCGGGAACTAACGGAACAAATGGAGTTGATGGAAAATCAGCATTTGAAATCTGGAAAGAAACTACCAATAATACAACTGCTACAGTTACAGAATATTTGGCTGCTTTAAAAGGAGAAACTGGATCAGCAGGAACAAACGGAACTAATGGAATCAATGGAACTGACGGAAAAGGAATAACAAGTACAACTGACAACGGCAACGGAACTTTCACAATCGTTTATACTGACGGATCAACTTTCACAACTTCAGATTTAACAGGTCCGCAAGGAATTGCCGGAACAAATGGAGTTGATGGAAAATCAGCATTTGAAATCTGGAAAGAAACTACCAATAATACAACTGCTACGGTTACAGAATATTTGGCAGCTTTAAAAGGAGAAACTGGATTAGCAGGAACTAACGGAACCAACGGAGTTGACGGAAAAGGAATAACAAGTACAACTGATAACGGCAACGGAACTTTCACAATCGTTTATACTGACGGATCAACTTTCACAACTTCAGATTTAACCGGACCACAAGGAATTGCCGGAACAAATGGAACCAACGGAGTTGACGGAAAAGGAATTACAAGCACAACTGATAACGGCAACGGAACTTTCACAATCGTTTACACCGATGGATCAACTTTCACAACTTCTGATTTAACAGGACCACAAGGAATTGCAGGAGTAAAAGGTGAAACTGGGGCTCAAGGCCCAACTGGTTTAACAGGTCCAACAGGTCCTCAAGGAAATACTGGGGCACAAGGTCCAATTGGTTTAACAGGTCCAACAGGTCCTCAAGGAAATGGGGCTCAAGGTCCGATTGGTTTGACAGGCGCAACAGGTCCGACAGGAAATACTGGAGCTCAAGGTCTAACTGGTTTAACAGGTCCAACAGGTCCTCAAGGAAATACTGGGGTACAAGGTCCAATTGGTTTAACAGGCGCAACAGGAAATATAGGTGCTCAAGGGCCGATTGGTTTGACAGGTCCAACAGGTGCTCAGGGACCAATTGGTTTAACTGGGCCTCAAGGTCCGGCAGGTCAGGGTGGTGTAACAACTGCGGGGAATAACATTTCAATAACAGGTTCTGGTACAGTAGCAAGTCCTTATGTTGTAAATGCTGTAATACCTGCAACAACACATACTTTATCGAATCCAGTTAACACAATTACTTCAATTGTAAACGGAGTTAGTGTTACAGCACCTGCAGTCAATACAGTTGCAAATACATTAGCTGGTACTAAATTAACAACAACTGTAAATGGAATTTCAGGTACAGCTTTAGATTTAGCGCCTGCGATAACAAGTGCAATAACAGCAGATAATGGTTTAACCAGCACAAATGGCAATATACAATTAGGAGGAACATTAATTAAACCAACCACAGTTACTACTACAGCTACAAATACATTGGCAGTAACGGGATTACAAACGGGAAATAATACAAGTATTTTTAATGGTAGTGCTTATACATCAACTGCAGATCGCATTGTAGTTGCTGATCCTTCAACAGGTGTTTTGAAACAGGTTAAAGCAGCAATGCCTAAGTTTTTCTATGCGCCATCAGTTGTTGTGCCAACACATAGTACATCCGGAGTAGTATTATCCGGAACGCAAACATTAAATATTTATACTTTTTATACACAACAATTTGGCTTTAGTGCTTCTGCGGGACAAGCCCGAAGTAATTCGTCTTCATCATTACCAGTATTAGCTGCAGCAGATTTAGATTATTTCGTGACTTATTTTGATACAAATGTATTCAATACGGTTACTGTATCAGCATCAGGAATTATCTCTTATACAGTAAAATCTACTGCCGTACCTACTGAAGCTACCTTTATGAATATTGTATTTAAAGTAAGAGACTAATGCTTTTTAGAAATAATAATATGAAAAATACATTCTTTAGAGCCTACATGAAACTTATTGTTTTTTTGCTTCTTGCAGCTACTCAGACAGTAAATGCTCAGTTATACGGGGATTTTCCTTATAATCAAAGCTTTACTTCTGGTACTCAACCTTCAGAAGTAATATTACCTACAGGCGCAGGAACTAATGCTGCTGTATTTACAACAACTGGATTAGAACTAACACCTGCTGTAAATAGTAAGTTTGGAGCTATAATTATTAATAATAAAAAGTTTAATAGTTCTGTAGGTATTAAAATTGCATTCGAATATGCTATATATGGCGGAACTGGTGCAGATGGAATAAGTGTTTTTTTATTCGATGCGGCTGTAACTCCGGTTATTGGAGCTAATGGTCGAGGAATGGGATACTCGTATTTAAGAGCTAATAATACTTATTCAACTTTTAGAAAAGAGGGGCTTTCCGGTGCGTATTTGGGTATTGCATTAGATGCTTATGGTAATTTTAAGTCAGACCCTTTTCAAGGCGATGCCAGAGTTAATGGTGTTGCTTCACCTTCTGGAGGATGGGCAAATTCAGGATCTAGTCACGTCACTTTAAGGGGAGCAAGAGGAGGTTTTTTAGATGCAAATGGTAAAGCAGCTGGTTTTTCAGGATATCCAGTTCTTAAAACACAAAGCACACTTACCACTTCGGCGACTGCATACGGTGGCGCAACAATTACTGCTTTGGGAGGATATACTTATAATAATGGTATTGCGGATAATTTCAATCTCCGATCAGGGTCATATACTGCAGATCCAAATAATATAGCCTATCGTAAAGCTTTTATTGAACTAACGCCAAATGCCTTGGGAGGTTATAATGTTACTGTGAAAATACAACATCAAAATATAGTAACTACAGTAATCGACAAGTATTGGTATCAGCCTTCTGTGGTTTATACTGAAAACTCAAATCCGGCGGTAACAGATTTTAATACCTCTGTGAGTGAAGGGGGACAGACAATTCATACTTTAAGTACTGCTATTCCGGAAAGTTTTAAAATTGGTTTTGGAGCTTCGACAGGTGGTTTGAATGATGTACATAAAATATGGGGCTTACAGGTGGCTTTACCCTATGCGGCCGAAGCTGTACAGGATAACGCGATCATTTGTAAAAATAACACTATAGATATAAATCCGTATGCTAACGATGTCGCTTATAGCGGACCAACTTACGGAACCCCAACTGCATCATCGAGTAATATTGATTTCAGTCAGTTTAGATTTCTAAATAGTGACGGAACCACAGCAAGCAATCCTTTTTTGGTTACTAATAGTCAGGGAACTTTTAGCTATAATTCAACTAGTGGACTTGTAACATTCAAGCCTGCATTGGGATTTATTGGAAAAGCAGAAATTTCATATAATATAAAAGGTAAAACATATCCTTCAGGAACTTTTCAGCCTTATGGTGACGAAGCATACCGTTCAGGCATAGCAATAATTTCTGTTGATGTAAAGAAATGTCAGGTAATTACTAATCCAATGATGCCTGCAAAGATTAACATTAAATATTAAAAAGATATTCTTTAGATATTTTGTCTTAAGGGCTTAGTTGTAATAGTTAATCAGCTAAAAAAGTAAAACACATGGAATCAAAAAATCAAAATATTTTTATAACCCTTTTAATATTCGTCAGTGGAGTATTGACAGCTCAAACAGTCAATACAGGCGATTTATATATAACCGAAGGCACGATAATGTCTACGGTAGGGGCTATGGATAATAAAGCCAGTGGTAATTTGTTTAATGACGGAGATTTTTTTGTTTACAGTCATTTTAATAATGAAGGTCTGGTTACTTTTTCTCCAGGTTCAAGCAAAGGAATGACCAGAATGAGAGGTTTATCAGACTATCAGGAAATTTCGGGTTCTGCACCTATAGAATGGTACAATGCTGAATTTAAAAACAGTAACCTTCAGCCAGCATTTCATCTTTCTAATGAAGTAAGTATTTCCGGTATATCAGATTTTCAACAGGGAATTATTGACAATGATACTTACGGAGGATTATTAGTTTTTGAAAAAGAAGCAGAAGCTATCAATGTTAGCGATAATAGTTTTGTAGATGGAAAAGTAAGAAAAAATGGAAACGATGCTTTTATTTATCCAATTGGAGATAAAAATAAATATCGATTTGCAGGAATTTCAGCACCAGCTGAGGTATTAAGCAGTTTTACAGGAAAATATTTTTATGAAAATTCGAATTCATTATACCCACATAGTAATAAAGCACCTGGAATAAATTTAATAAACAATCAGGAGTATTGGACTTTAGATAAAACTGCCGGAAATTCTGATGTAATACTGACATTAAGCTGGGATGAAACATCAACTACACCTTCAAATGTACTGGTATCACCGCAAAGTTCGATACATATTGTTCGTTGGGATGAGGCAAAAAAACAATGGATTGATGAGGGCGGTGTGGTAGATAGTGATAAAAAAACAGTTACTACGCCAGTAAATGTTTCAGGATATAGTGTTTTTACAACAGCAAGAGTCGATGAAGGAATTGTGTTGCCATGTACAACCCTGACAGTTTACAATGCTGTATCTCCAAATGGAGACAGTAAAAATGATTATTTCAAAATTGGTGGTTTATCAGAATGTTCATCAGATAATACGGTAGAAATATATAATCGCTGGGGAATAAAAGTTTTTGAAACTGATAATTATGATTCT
Source organism: Flavobacterium sp. JAS (assembly GCF_020991455.1). Classification (GTDB taxonomy): domain Bacteria; phylum Bacteroidota; class Bacteroidia; order Flavobacteriales; family Flavobacteriaceae; genus Flavobacterium. The sequence continues at coordinate 222,146 of NZ_JAJMOX010000012.1, read as the reverse complement.
CATGGTAATGTTTTTAGAGGCTATTCTGAAGGCCGCGTAACAGTTTCAAAAGATAAAATGCTACCAACAGGAACTTATTTTTACATTTTAAATTTCAGATATTCTGGTCCTAATACGCAAACAATAAAAAAAACAGGGTATCTGTATTTAAACAGAGATTAACCTCTTGAAGAAATAAATTTCAATAAATAATTATAAAACGCCAAAGAACGCGAGTTTCAAAAAGTGTTTGAACGGATCGTTATAAATTATTAAAAATAAAAAAATGAGAATAAAATTTTTGACATTGGCTGTTCTATTTACTGGATTTCTGTGTTCGGCACAACAAGATTCTCAGTTTACACAATATATGTATAATACGATAAATATCAATCCGGCTTATGCAGGATCGAGAGGTGCTCTGAGTGTTTTTGGTTTATACAGAACGCAATGGGTAGGGCTTGAAGGAGCGCCAGAAACCAGCAGTTTTTCGGTTAATACACCAATAAACAACAGCAATTTAGGTGTAGGAGTTTCATTAGTGAACGATAAAATCGGTCCGATAAATGAAAATAATTTATCGGCAGATCTTTCTTATACTATACAAACTTCGGCAGATTTTAAACTTTCCTTTGGTATTAAAGGAACAGCAAATTTATTCAATTTAGATATCAATAAATTAAATCCTGAAGATCAGGGAGATCCTCAGTTTCAGGATTTAAATAATAAATTTTCCCCAAATATAGGAGCCGGGGTGTATTGGCATTCTGATAAAGCTTATATCGGATTATCCGTTCCAAATTTCATTGAAACCAATCGTTATGATGATAATGATATTGCGATTTATAAGGATAAAATCAATTATTATTTAATTGCGGGTTACGTATTCGATTTAGACCATTACCAATACATTAAGTTTAAACCGGCTGTACTTGCCAAAATGATCGAAGGTGCGCCATTGCAGGTAGATGCTTCAGCTAATTTTATGTTCAACGATAAATTTGTTGTTGGAGTTTCTTATCGTTGGAGCGCCGCTTTAAGTGCAACAGTTGGTTTCCAGGTCACAGATGGTCTTTATTTGGGATATAGTTATGACCATGAAACTACAAATTTAAGTCATTATAATTCAGGATCGCACGAGATTTTCCTTCGTTATGAATTCTTTAAAAACAACGGCAAAATTACAACTCCACGTTTCTTCTAAAATAATGATTATGAAAAATTATATATTGCTTTGTATAACGATAGTAAGTATTTCACTAAACAGTTATTCACAGAACAAAACAGCTTCTGCAGATAAAAAATACGATGATTACGCTTATATCAACGCCATAAAAACCTATGAGCGTATTGCCGAGAAAGGATACAAATCTGCAGACATGTTTAAGAAACTGGGAAATTCTTTCTATTTCAATTCCGAATTTGATAAAGCAGCTAAATGGTATGGTGAGTTATTTGCCATGAATAGCGAAATCGAACCAGAATATTACTATCGATATGCACAATCACTAAAATCATCCGGTGATTTAGTAAAGGCAAATCAGATTTTGGATTTATTTAATCAGAAAACAAAAAACGATTCCAGAGCAAAACTTTATGAAACTAATAAAAATTATCTGGCAGAAATTAAAGCAAATTCAGGACGATATAAAATTGAAGATGCCGGAATAAACAGTAAATATTCTGATTACGGAACAGCATTTTATCTCAATAAAATAGTCTTTACTTCAGCCAGGGATACAGGTAATTTTGGACAACGCAAGCACAAATGGACAGGAGAGCATTTTACAAATCTTTATCAATCTGATATCGATGAGTATTTTAATCCAAATGCGGTTAAAAAAATCAAATCAAAAATCAATTCTAAATTTAACGAATCTACCCCTGTATTCACAAAAGACGGGAAGACCGTTTATTTTACAAGAAACAATTACATTGATGGTAAAAAGGGTAAAGATGGAAATAAAACTACTTTAATTAAAATTTATAAAGCATCTTTCGAAAACGATAAATGGGCCAATATAATTGAACTTCCATTTAATAGTGACACTTACAGCACGGCGCATCCGGCTTTGAGTGCGGATGAAAAAACCTTGTATTTTGCATCAGATATGCCAGGTACAATCGGGCAATCTGATATTTATAAAGTAAGTATCAATAGCAATGGAGGATATGGTACTCCCGAAAATTTAGGACCGACAATCAATACAGAAGGAAAAGAAACATTTCCGTATGTAACCGATGATAATGAAATATATTTTGCTTCAGACGGACATCCCGGGCTTGGTGGTTTAGATGTTTTTGTTGGAGAAATAGATCAAAATGGTGTAAGCAATATTCAAAACCTTGGAGCCGATATTAATTCGCCAAACGATGATTTTGCTTATGTAATAGATACTAAATCAAGAAGAGGTTTTTTTTCATCTAATAAAGAAGGAGGTCTTGGTTCTGATGATATTTATAAATTCCTAGAAACTAAATTGCTAAGATGTGTGCAGGAATTAAGTGGTATTGTTTCCGATACTCAAACTGGAATTATACTACCTGAAACAAAAGTTTCTTTGTATGATAGTCAACATATTTTAATAAGTACGACTATTTCAGATCAAAAAGGATTTTACAGTTTTGCTGTAGAATGTGGTAAAATTTATCATGTAAGAGCTGAAAAAAAGGAGTATGCTACAAAAGAAGTAAGTGTAACCATCAACACACAAAGTGGTAAAACTAATTTACCAATTACGTTAGACAAAACTTCTTGTCAGGTTGTAATAGGAGATGATTTAGGAAAATGTTTTGGTATTAAAATGATCTATTTTGATTTGGATAAATCGAATATCCGCGCTGAAGCAGCTTTTGATTTAGAAAAAATATTGGATGTTTTAAATCAACACCCAACTCTTAAACTAGATATTCGTTCACATACCGATAGCCGACAAACAGTTTTTTACAACAAACAATTATCAGAAAGAAGAGCTCAGGCGACAATGAAATGGTTAATTAAAAATGGTATTTCACCCAACAGATTAACGGCTAAAGGTTACGGAGAAACTCAACTTATTAATGGTTGTTCTGATGGGATAATTTGTACCGAGGAGCAACATCAAATGAATAGACGAAGCGAATTTATTATCAGGGCTTTATAATATATCGCAACGATTAATTTCAGTAATAAAATAAAAACTAATTCAAAAATCCTATAAAATGAACAGAAAAACTATCTCAATTATTAGTTACCTCACCATCATAGGATGGGTAATATCTTTTGTTGTTTATCATAATGGAGGACGATCTTCATTTGCACAATACCATTTAAAACAATCTTTTGGTTTGGGTGTTTTTGGCGCTATACTAGGTGTTATTTTCATTCCAATTCTTCCAATTGATCCGCTAATTTCAACTTTGTTTACAATACTAAGTGCTGGAGTAGCAATTGTTTTGATTTTTGGAATTATAAATGCTATTAATCAAAAAAGAAAACCAATTCCGTTAATTGGGCTAATGTTTGTTGATAGATTTAATTTTATAAAATATTAAGATTTTTACAATTTTTGGAAGATGAAAATGGAGGAGACAGTTTGATTATCTGTTGGATGCATTTTTGTACTATTAAGACCGCTTTTGCGGTCTTAATTTTTTTAATGAATTATGATATTGGTTCAAATGATTTTTAGGATCAATTGTTTTTGGTTAAAAGTCTTATTTTGTGGTTTTTATGTCTTATTAAGGGGAGGGTCTAAACCTATATCGAGATACTTTTGTACTTATTTTAAAGATTAATTTCTTCAAAAATAAATGTAAAAAAAGGAACGATGGAAAAAGAAAAAGTTTTAGTATTTGATGACAAAGGATTGTTTTTAGAAATGTTTAAAAAGGATCTTATCAATGAATTTAAATTTAGCGAATGTTCATTTTTGAAAACCAACCACATTGAAGAAAAGAAAGATTTTGATGCTTTTGTATTTGTAGTGTATAATAAATTAGAATTGATTGAATTTTTAAAACTAGAAAAACAAAGAAGAAATGTTTTGGTGTGCCTTTTTGATGAAAAATTGTACGGTAACATTTCTTTTTTGGAAGAAATCAATAATCTAATAATGCTAGACGGTTATAAAACAAAAAGTGCATGTATAAGAGATTTAAAAGAACATTTAAAAAAGACTCCAAAATCCAAAGAACAATTTCAGGATCATAAAACCCAAAATATAGGTCACCAACAAGCGCATAGGTTTTTTAAAACGATTCTTCTTTTTATATAGTTTGGTTAATGCAATTTAATTATGCATAGATTAATTCAAAGAGTTTTTCGCTAAAAATGGCAGCAGTCCTATAAAAAGCCAAAAGCCACTCCGTAATGAAGTGGCTTTTTTGTTTACTTTAGATTACGTGTGCGAAGTCAGAGACATTCGCCTTTACTTTGGATTAGATAAAAAACTTTAAATTTATTATTTAATAAGAATACTTCGAAGAGCTCCGCAGAGGCATTTACGCAGCTTTCTATAAGAACACTTCGCAGAGTGGGAGAGATTCATTTAGATATGAAAAAAGATATTTTATTTAATTATTCTTCAGTTCGTCTCTAAGATTTAGTAATGAAATGTCCGAATTAAGGTTTTTTTTGAATTGAGGGTTCCGGAGTTTTTGATTCCGGCTAAAAACGACAAAACCCCTAGTGAAAACTAAGGGTTTCGTATTCAGCGGAGAAAGAGGCTCCGCCACCTGTATCGAAAGCACCAGTAAACACTGGGTGTAATGTTATGTCAAAAAAAGCAGGGCACTAATAGGGAACTCTTAAAATTCTTCGGTTTACTAACCTGTGTAAATGTAGGAAAAAAAATCGAGAAATAGAAGGAGAATTTCAATAAAATGAGGATGTGATTCTTAAAGCTTGCGAAAAAATGTGCGTTTTGTCATTGATCCTGGTGGTTTACTTTTAAAGCTTCTTCCAAAATAGAAATACAGTAAACATGATAGTTTTAGGAAAAATATATACAAATAAAAATATATGTTTTTCGATATAAAATTCGGATTGTTGAAAATTATATATGATATGTTTTTGTAAAAATTTCAAACAAATTTAAAGCCATGGTTCGAGTCTTGTTCCCGCTATTTTGTAATACTGATACTAACGTTCTAGCACTACAGTTGGGTAGTCTTATAAATTATCTAATTCGGCTATTTCATTAGCTAAATTAATTTTTTCTTTTGGTCGAGCAGATAAATACTTTTTCATTATGGTAAAACATTTTTTAATGTCATTTAAATTATCATCCGAAAAAGTAACAGTCGTTATAGCAAATTCTTCAAAATAGTCATTTCTTTTTTGCATTTCTTTATTCCATTTTTTCGACAACTCGGCATTCACTTCAACTTGTTTTCTGTCTTTTATTTTAGTCACAGACATATGAGATGAATGAGGACTTAGTTCAAAGCCAATTAATTCCATTGTATGAGAATTTAAAATTGTAAAGTCTAATCGGTATTTATGGTCAACTTCAAGACCTTCATATCTAAACTCAGGTATTAAGAAAGGTTCTGATAAAATATCATCAGAGTTTTCTAAATATTCCACGTAGAAATCAAATATTGATTTTTCATATTGTGAATTGGAAACTCTTTTTAAAATATTCTTGTAAAATCTTAACAATTCATCAATATCTTTAAATTTTACTAATTCATTATTTTCTGGATCAACCAAACCTGTATTTAGAACATGCCCAACTGTCCAATACATATATTCCGCTCTTCTTATTTCACTTACATCATTTGTCCATATTTTGTCACGAAAAGTCGGAGCAATTACCAAACCCCAAATAAATTTACCTCCACCAAACCATAAAGACCAAAGATTTTCATTTGGCTTTACTCTAGTCCTTTCTTTCAAGTTTCTATAAAAATTGCGCTCAAGAAATTTTAATGTGTAATTTCTAAAAGTTTCATCCTTCATTAGCTTCTTTAGTGGAGAATATCTATTTTCTACATAATTTCTAAATCCTCTTATCCATTTAGCTTTAAAATCATTTGGATCACTAAATTGCATATTTACACTATCAACATATGTATTGTTTTTTCCTCCAATAGTTCCGTGTAAAGATGAAATACTTAAATCATCATCATCTCGTTCACGATGATATTTTTTTAAGACAGTTGCCTGCATCTTTTTCATTTCTGCAGTCAATTGTTCGTCAATTTCTTTTAATCGTCTCTTCTCTTCCTTATTATAGCTTCTCATTATAGCTTCTCATTATAACTGATGTTGAAAAAATTATTAGTAACACGTTGGCGCTTGACGAGGTTAGGAATCGGTTAAACACAAATTTTCCAAATACAAAACCAACTTTCCATTAAGCCTAAAACCTCAATCTCGCCAAACGGCTACTAGGGAACTTTATTTTATGTAATTCGCTATTAATATTATTCCTAAAATTAATATTGGTGGTAAAATAATCATAGCTGAATACCAGCCATAAATTTCCCACAAGTATCTCCGTTTTACTTTTTTAATATTTTTTGGTGTTACTTTTTCTGGTGCTACCTTTTCAAAATAATTTACATTATTAATTTGAAATATATCGTAATCAATCGGTGAATGATTCTGATAATTCCTCAATACTGTCTGATATTTTTCAGATAAATTTTTAGCGAAAGCATACATTTCGTATTCGGATGGGTTGCTCTTGAGAGTTTTAAACATTCGTAAATCATTATATAATATTGATAATTCAAGACCACAATCGTGGAATATTCGAGCATTCAACTTGTAATCTTGCGCATTTTCAAACTGACTTACTACCAACACTAAAATCGATAATGCCGTTATTATATAGTTTATGATATTTTCACTATTTCCAGTATTTATATTATAAACAGAAATTAAACTTGCAATAATTAGATAAGCCGATAGAAAAGCTAAGCTTATATTTGAAAATTTTGCTTTTGTTTTTAGGCGTTTGTCAGCATTAAATCTTGATGCTTTTGTAGACCAAATTTTATAATTCAATTCCTCCAGAAAGCTTTTTTCTAAATATTGTTTTGGTCCCGTGAATTGATTTGCTTTTTCTGTCATTGCAGTGTTTTGTTATAATGTTTCCTAACCTATTTATGTGCGTGACAAAACCACTAAAAGCCATCCAAAGTTGGGTAGATGCGTGTGATAGATTTCATCATTATTTATTTTCAAATATATACTATTTTTACTATAGATTATTAAAGGGTTTTTAATTTGATTGATGCTTTTGGATACTTATATGAGTAGCTATGCAACAAAAAGAAAAGATTAAGATGCGCATCTTAAAATATTATAATAATCCAAGATAATCTGGTTAGATAATTGAATACTTCCCGCTACAAGGTAAAAAGGATGAAGTCTCAAAACTAAAACAAGTCTTTGAGAATTGTATATTTGAGACCTGTGCTCCAATAGGAGTCCGAGCAAAAAACAGAAAAAGAGGCTATTTCACGAGTTGTGAAGTTCTAACTTACAAAAATAAAATGATTCATTAATCCTTATACGTTAAACCTAATGTTAATTTATTTTCTCATTCTATAAACTATTTTCCGAATATTACTTTCAATGTGATCCCAATCCCATTCTTCAGGACTACCCAATTCCGGATTTATACTTTCCCAGCTTTTTGCTCTTTTTTTTGAACTACAAGAAACATTGCACTTAATTCTTGATTCAATATTTAATAAACTTAGATTAATAAAAATTAATCCCCAACCGTCTATTCTGTATCTATAAGTTTTTCCCTTACACCTTTTAGGATCAAGTTTGATCTTAGTAACTAAAGCTTTTCCCTTACTCTCAGGATAATAAATTCCAAATGATAAATGCTTTTCTGCTTCAAGAATTGAATATTAAAAATCGTTTTGAAATTTAGAAAAATTATTAAAAGATACTATTTCTTGATCCATTTTGGAGTAAGACTCGTAAATCACTGCTTTTGAATCAGAAAAAATGAATTTAATCAGTTCATATAATTTATTCTTATCAATTATTTCTTCTCTTTGCATTAATTGGCATTGTATAATTTTGAATATTTTTCAATTTGATCCCTCTATTTAAATTAGTTAAATGCACTTAACTATTTACAAAAATAACTCTAAAATAATTTTAATTGTAAAACTGGAGGATGAATTATTGTCTCTTTTGTCCAGATCTTATGAAAGAGTAATTATATCCTAGTTCCATAAATTAATATTAAACTTAAATTTGATTTATTTTTTCTAAATCATCTTTGAAATGGTTCGAAAATTGTCCCGTTAGGGCTATTAAGGCAAAGCTTCAGGGACTAATGTAAAAGACACTTGCTCTAGAAGAAAGAGGTTTTAATATGAGAATCAATACTTAGTAGCTTTGAATATTTTTATTTAATATTATGGTTTTCCGTAATAAAGTTTTGTTTTTATTAATGTTATTTGCTTTTAGTACTTTTCTAGTTGGAAAGTTATTATTAATAATTTAATTAAATCGAACTATGAGTTATTTAAAATCACAAATGCTTTATGATGATGGCAAGCACTATAAATGGACTGCAAAAGCGGATGAAGACAATCCTTATTACACAAAAGGAACTGATTATTCGCAATTAAACAGAACTGAAGGTTATGAGGTTCTTTATTTTATAAATCATATTTGTAAAAAACATTGGACAAACACACCTGCGAATACGTCTACATACAATAAAATCGAAAGAATGATACGTTATTCAGTCCCTTCAGAGATAAGAACTCATAACAAAATTGCTGATTGGATAATTACAAACTGGAATAATGCAAATTAATAACCTGCGTTGCTTTTTTGATTTTTTTTTTGTCAAAGTGGTCATCATCCTAGCTAATGACAAGGTCTGGTAACAGAAGGAAAATCCATAAATAGTTAAAAATAAAAAAGCTTTAGAGAAATCTGAAGCTTTTTAAAGTGGTAGGGGGAAACATTCAATTATCTAACCAGATTATCTTGGATTATTACAGTGTTTTAGCATGCGCTTCTTAATTTTTTATGCTTGTTGTTTGTGTAGCTCCTCAAATAAATGCCAAAAGCATCAATCAAATTTAAAGACCTTTTGATATGACTTACTTAAAGCAGAGATCTTAAAACACGTATTTTTACTTGTACTTTATATAAAGTAAGTCCATATATTCACTTATTTAAAAACAATTCCTCTATTTTATTTTTAGTAAGCATAATTTCAAATAATTAATTTAGAAGTTTATGAAAGTTCTAACTAAGTCAAGATTTAAATTAGGACTTGAATGTCCTAATAAGCTATACTATACAGGGAAAAAGGAGTATGCTAATAAAAAGCAAGAAGATCCATTTTTACTAGCATTAGCTGAAGGAGGTTTTCAAATTGAAGAGTATGCTCGGATGCATTATCCTGGTGGAGTTTTATTGGAAGGTAAGGACGGTGATTATGAATATTTATGGGAAAGAACTCAAGAACTATTACAATTAGAAAATGTTGTAATATATGAAGCTGCTTTTTTACATAATGGATTGTTCGTAAGAACCGATATTCTTGTAAAAATTGGAACTAATATTAAACTTATTGAAGTTAAATCTAAATCTTTTGATCCAAAAGATGATTATTTATTTGTTGGAAAGCGTGACGGTCTTGTCTCATCATGGAAGCCTTATTTGTTTGATATTTCTTTTCAAAAATATGTAATTCAATTATGTTTTCCTGATTGGAAAATTAATTCTTCCATCATGATGGCAGACAAATCAAAAATTGCTACTGTTGATGGTCTTAACCAATTTTTCAGAGTTAGTAAAAAAGCAGGAAATAGAACAGGAGTCATTATTATGATTGATTCTATAGATAGTACAGGTGATAGTGTACTTGGAAGCAAAGATGTCACTTCTTTAGTTGCTGATATAATAAATGATAAGTATCCTTATTCTTCGGAATTAAATTTTTCGAATGCTCTCACCATTTTCAAAGAGAACTATTTGACTGATACTTATATTAATTGGCCAACTTCTTATAGCTGTAAATCGTGCGAATTTGTAAGTGATGGTACAGATGGTCTAAAGTCTGGCTTTAATGAATGTTTTCAAAAGCAACACAAATGGGGTGATTCAGAATTTAGTAAACCTAAGACTTTTGATGTTTGGTCATTTCGAAAAGGAAGTGAATTATTTAACAGAGGTGTCTATTTTATGAATGAATTGACTGAGGATAGTATTGGTTTAAAAGAAGAGGCTGGCAAATTAAGTATGAGCGCTCGGCAATGGATTCAAATCCAAAAGGAAATTGAGGAGGATAATTCAATTTATATTGATATAGAGGGATTAAAAGATGAAATGAATTCTTGGAATTATCCGTTACATTTTATTGATTTTGAAACTAGCGCAGTTCCCTTACCATTTAATGCTGGAAGGAAACCTTATGAACAAATCGCTTTTCAGTTTTCAGTACATACTTATTATGAAGACGGAATGATTGAACATGCCCAACAATATCTTAATAATACTAAAGGGGTTTTTCCTAATTTCGATTTTATAAGAGCTTTAAGGGATTCATTAAATGATGATTGCGGAACGATATTTAGGTATTCGACCCATGAAAACACAATAGTAAATGCAATTTATCTACAATTATTAAATTCAGACGAACCAGATGCTGATGAATTAATACATTTTATCAAAAGTATTTCTCATTCTAAAAGCGATAGTGTCGAAAAATGGAAAGGTGATAGAGATATGGTGGATTTATGGGAAATAGTCAAAAAGTATTATTACAATCCTTTGACTAAAGGTTCAAATTCTCTTAAGAACGTTTTACCAGCTATTCTTAATAGTTGTGAATATCTTCAAAATAAATACACTAAAACTTTAAAGGAGATAAAGTTAAGTAGTCAAAACTTTAAAGATAATCATATCTGGTTGTCTAATACTGGTGGAGTGTATGATAATCCATATAAAAAATTACCTAACCTTTTTGAAGATTGGACAGCGGAAGAACTTGATGAAGTTGTCTCCGGAATGGAAGAACTTGCAGATGGTGGAGCAGCATTAACTGCCTATGGTAAAATGCAATACACTGACATTAGCAATGCAGAGTTAACCGAGTTAAGTACAGCATTATTAAAGTATTGTGAACTTGATACACTTGCAATGGTTATGCTATATGAACATTTAAAAAAAGAAGTAGAAAATGGCTATAAGTAAACATCCTTTGGGTCGCTATGCAATCATAGACAGAGAAATGAGATCACAAGATTATGTGAAGACTAAAGACTTGAAAAGAATTATTGAAAGAGATTTATCAATCAATGTCTCTTTAAGAATGATTAATGATGACATTATTGCGATGAAGGAAGATAATGTATTAAATTATAATGCCCCAATTGAATATTGTAATTCTCGAAAAGCTTACTATTATTCAGATCAAAACTATACCATTCGAGCTTTTGGATTGCGTGAAGAAGACATCAGTATTTTAATGTTTTATGCAAAGACTATAAGCCAATATAAGGATTATCATATCTTTAAAGATTTTACAAACGCGATAGATAAAGTTCTGGATGCAGTAAATATTAGAAAAGGTATTTCAGAAACAAATGATAATAGAATAATTGTTTTAACGGATAATAATCAAAAATTTACTGGTAACGAATGGATCCCTATAATTGTAGAAGCTATTGACAGTTCTTTCGCTATAGAGATCAGCTATCAAAAGTTTGGAGCAGCTAAACCTAAAAGTACTAAACTTCATCCTTATTTATTGAAAGAGGATAGGCATCGTTGGTATCTTATAGGAATGAACGATAAGGGTATTGTAACGTATGGTCTTGATAGGATTATAGCTATCGATAAACTCCCTGAAAAATTTGTAGCCTGTACCTTGGATTTTGAAGAATATTTTCGTTATTCATTTGGAATTACAGTACTTAATGAGGATCCAATTGAAGTAAAGTTATCTTTTACTCCAAAACAAGGTAACTATCTCAAAACATTGAGCTTACACCCAACTCAGAAAATACTTTTTGATAATGCTGAAGAATTTCAAATTTCAGTGAGAGTTAAACCTTCATGGGAATTTTATGAAAAAATATTAGGATATGGTGATAGTGTTAAAATATTATCTCCTCCTTGTATTGTAAGTGAATTTACTCAAAAAATACAGCTAGTATTTAATAGATATAAATAAAAGGTAAAAAAAATAAAAAAAGTTCCATCGCGAAATTCCATTTCGTGATGGAACTTTTTCTTTGCTTAAAATTAATAAGTTATGAGCTCATATAAAACAAAAAGTACGTTGCATTTAAGAATAAAGAATTTTGTTTCTTGGATTGCGCCACCTTCTGAAACACGTGATAATATCAAAAAAAAATCTGATGAAGTAAGAAAATGTATAAAAGCTGAAGCTGAAAAAGATGGGCTTACAATTGTGAAAATGCCGTATTCAGGTTCTTTTTCAACTAGAACAGGTCTAAGACGTAATATGCGAGGCGACACAACTACTGAAGGTCAGGATATTGATTTGCCTTTTGTTGTTAAAAAGGACAACGAAACAGAATTTGGTCCGCTAATAAATCGTTTTAAAAAGTACGCAGAAACTTGTTATCCAGATGATATCATTGAGGTAACTAAAAGTTCTGTGAATATTGTTTTTGAGAAGGAAAAACTATCCTTCGATATTGTACCTATGTTTGAAGCAGATAACACTGATTATCAGGTGTTAATAAGGGGTAATGGTGATGTAATAACTACGTCTATAGAAAAACACCGTGAGTTTATTCGAAAACGCACTGCAATAACAAAAGAAACAGAAGGTATTGTAACCTTCAATGATTGTATTAGACTTTTTAAATGGTGGCGGACGGTAAAAGAAATAGAAACAGAAGAAAATCTATGCCTTCCAAGTTTTTTAATAAATCTTCTAGGTGCTAAGGCATTTGATAACTGTGGTGATGACACTACATATCCACAAACTTTAGCTAACTGGTTCTCCTACCTTGCCTATATTGTCAAAAACAAAGAGACAGTTTCGTTTATTGACTATTACAAGAATCCAAAACCGGATATCTACAAACCTTGGAACGTGCTTGATCCTGTTATGGATGATAATAATATTGTAAAGTCTTGGCCAAATTATCAAGTTGATGAATTGGCCGACTGGCTGCAGGAAGCGTCTGAGATTATGAATAGAGCTATTGTTGCAGATTTGCAAGGTAGAGACGCAGATAGTCTGGCGCATATGCAATTATTATTCGGTAAAATCTTTTCTTCTCACTGCAATTAATTAAAAATAAAGATATGAGTACATATACATTTAGCGGAACTGAAAGCTATTCAGAGTCCGATGTTAAAGCAGTAATGCAAAATACATATGAGGATATTATAGGATTTGCAAATAGGCAGATTATTTCTTATGTCCGCGCGGAAAGCTGGATTGAAGATCTGACTTATATTCTGAATCAAAAGGTTGTTAAATTCTTTGAAATTCAAATAAATAATGCCTCAGGAACCAAATTTATGAGTTATAAATATACAGTTGACAATTACGGCTATTTATCCACAGGAGCAGCTTCAGGAGGTATAAATTATTTCGCTATACCTAGTGGATGTAGTGCAACCTTGTATGTTGATCTTGATTTTTCAAAATCTAATGCTACAGTAGTAAATGATAATTTGCGAAAGCGAGGATGGGGAACAGGTAGTGCTTTACAAGGCATCGAAACACAAGACCGAAACTATATAAGCAATAATCTAAGACTACAACGGTCTATTATAACAAAATAAATATGGAAGTTAAAATACAGGAGAATAAGCACCCAAATCAAATCGCCGAGGCTGCTTATAAAGATTTGATTGCTATTGATACGCAAAAGAATACTCTATTAAATACATTGGAACTATTTTTTAATAATGAGAAGATTGAACAATGGCAGAAAAAACATCATCCAGAAGGTCTAGATTTTTTTCAAAATTTAGTCGGTGGTACACCATTGATTATTTTATCAGGAGATGTTGGATGTGGTAAAACAGCTTTGGCTCACTCAATAGGTACGCCATTGGCAAAGCAAATTGACAAACGCGTTGTTGTTTTTGAGACTCCATCTAATATTCGTGGTGCAGGTAGAGTGGGAGAAATCTCAAACCGTATTACGGATGCTTTTGAACAGGTCAAATCTAAAATTAAGTCTGGCCAGATGGGAATTCTAATAATTGATGAGGCTGATGATCTGGCTACTGACCGTGATCAAAATCAAGCGCATCACGAAGATCGCGCTGGACTTAATGTTTTAATTAAGCAAATTGATCTAATCGCTAGAGAAAATATTTCTTTAGCTGTTATTTTGATTACAAATAGATTGAAAGTATTAGATCCTGCAGTTATTAGAAGGGCATCACAGATAATAGAGTTTAATAGACCAGATAAAAATGAAAGAAAGCTAGTATTTCAGCGCATGTTTAGTGGTTCAAAACTATCTGAAAAAGATTATTCAGATCTTATTGAAGCCAGTAGTCATCCAGATACGCCATATAGTTTTTCTGACTTGATACAAAAAGTAGGTAAACAGTCTTTGTATAAGGCTATTCAGAGTAATCAACCTTTTAACAAGGAAATGTATGTCGAAACAATTAGAAATACGAAACCCTCACCACTTATAAAATAAATATGACAACAAATAAAGTAACAATAATTGTAGCGCACTATGGATTAGATAGGAAGATTACAGAACAAGAATGTATGTCTGCGTTATCACCAGATACAAAAACTAAAGTCATTTTTATTGATTTTGAAGCTGGTAATGCAAAATTGAGTGAATTATATGATCTTTCATTTGACAATCTCGCTTTATCTCAACAAAGAAAATTTGTAGATATTTTGAAACCTGTACTTGATGCACATCCAGATGCATCAATTGCATATTTCGGTTTTACCCCCATACCTTTATCATTTCATCTGGGATATCTTGTTGGAAATACACATCCTTACATTATTTATCAATTCCATCATACAAAAAATGAATGGTATCAAGAAACAGATAAGCCTTCAATAGATTATCAGTTTTCGATTAAACCATTGTTATTGCCAAATGAGATTCAAAAAGGAAAAGGTGATGTTTCAATACGCATTGCAACTTCATTTAATATTGACAGACAAGCGACCTATGAAGTAGTTCCAAATCCCGAAAATGAATTTGATTTAAGTTTAGAAACACCTAATGTAGATTCGCTTTTTAATCAAGTACATATTGGTGATGTAGTTAATTCATTTCAAGAAATTTTAAATGCGTACGCCAATAAATTAAGTGATAGAGAAAAAATTCATTTGTTTATTGCTTCTTCGTCAGGTTTGCCTTTTGCTTTAGGAACGAGAATAAATCCTAATATTTATCCTTATATCCAAACTTATCAATTTAGTAGAAATGAAACACCAAAATACAAGGAAGCAATATTGGTTACTAAGGAGGTAGATAATCGTGTTGTGCTTTCTGAGGGAGATCGAATTTTAGCAAAAGAAATTCGAGATAAATGGCAGGAACAATTAGAAAACACATTAAAACCTTTTATTAAGACAATCTCTGGAAGACCAACAGACAACTGGCTTCAAATGGTGTGTGCGTCTGATGATGAGTACAATAAAGTCAGTAAACATTTCCGCCATCCTTGGACATCAGTTACCGACATTAATAAAACTAGTTTGAAACACGATAGAATAGATACTGAAACAACAGATGTTGAAGATGGTTTTGAATATATTGAAAAGTCAAATACTTGGTTATTGGATGATGGGTTTTTGTTTGGTCTTAGCAAAAGATTGATAACGAAAACAGATACTGATATTATGCAGGCAGCAAGATTGTTTTTCTTTCATGAAGCATTACATTATAGTAAAGAAGGACACAGATTGACCAGAGAAGTTGCTAATGGTATTGGTCAGTTTCCTAAAGTAATAGAAGAAGCCGACTATCAGGCTGATGTTTGGGGGTTGTTGACAGAATATAAATATTGCTCTGTATATGAGGGAGGACGTTTAAAAAAAGGATTGAAGTCCTTTTTTTGTGATGCTATCGAAACGGCAGTTGAAACTATGTGGAGTTTTGTAGATACAGGAAATGAACTTAATATAATACAGGTAAGGTCAATGAATCGTTTTCTAAATTGGTATTGGCAATGGGTTCTTATAGAAAATATAGATGGTCCAGGAACTTTAGAAGAAATAGTAATGATTTTACTTGATAAACCAGTAATTGAATTTGCTGGAGCTCAAATGGAGTTACGAGGATACCGAACATATTATAAACTTAATGCTAAGAACTATAATAATTATCAATTAGCTGCTTTTACAAGAAATAAAGTTTTTCGATTTTCTCCAAATTTAATTCAAGATATAACAGATGGTTTTAAAAACCTTAACGGAGAAAAAATAAAAACAGGTTTAAAAAGTTTTCAAGTAACGATTGGATAAAGAATTGAGATAGCCCAAGGTATGAAAAGACATATTTTTTTGGGCTATTTTTTTTAGAATATTTTTTAAGCTTAAAAAAATATTAAATTTATTATTCTAGCTTATTTGTATTTAACTTAATAGAAATATGATTATTTAGTGAAATCTTTTATTGATAAACAGGAAATTTAATTCTTCAGTAATTATAATATTTTAATTATTGTTATTTATATCCAAGGCAATTTTACTCCTAATTTAAATACCTTGTAATATGATTTTATTTCTTGACGAAACTGTATAATATTTTCTAAAGTTAGTACAGATATACCATTTTCCATATCAGGATAAATAATCAAACAATCAATATTCTTATCATCTGTAACATTTAACTGTTTCCTAACTTTCTTCAAACGAGCATAACCCGCTACCTGACGAATGTCATCATGTAAATGACCAGCTTGATAATGTAATTTGTATTTGGCATCAATTACCATATGATTATTTGATTTTGACACCAAAATATCTAAGGCATTGCCATAGGTAGAAAACTGATAATGAATATCTTTTTTATCCACTGCATTGGCTTCTACCATCTTGCTATAAACATAGAGTTCAAATAAACGTGGCATATCAATCCAAAAAGGAGGAGTGATTATTTTTAGAGTAGAAGTTTGAGTAATGTTATAAGCAAATCGTTTTAATATATAACTCCCTATTTTTAAGGCTTCTTTATAATCTTGATAAAACGGATTGTGTTTGCAATGTTTTAATTCATATTCGTTTACTTCTTCTGAAACTAATTCAAAAGCAGGACGACAATAATTAATAGAGTGCTGTAAATCCCTGAAAATATTTCCGAAAAAGACTTCTTTATTTTCTACATATGCACTTGCAAACAGAAAGGCTTTCTTTAAGAAACGATTTTCAGCATGGTCTTCACCAAAATTCTGGTATTCACAATAGGCATTTGTAAAACGATTTTTGAAAACATTTCGTTTAATATGTTTGCTAATAAGAATTTTACCTTTTACACGATTGTTTAAGTTTTCTTGTACTTTATAATAATTTTTCTTCAATCCTTTACGAACAATATTTTTTAGAATTTGCAAAAAATGAACTATCAACAAAGGAGTAAGTTTATCATCCTTTTGTTCGATTTCGATGAACTTATTCTGCCAATCAATTTTTACTAAATCTTTTAACTCGGAATTACTCTCAGGAGTAGAAACTATTTGCAGCAGCATTTTCAAATAGTCCAGTTCGAAGATATTATCTCTACTATTCTCGGGAGATTCTCCTACCTCATTTTCTTCAAATTCGCTTTCTGTTTTTAGATTAAAAAGTTGTGCGGAAGAATTATTTATTTTAGGTTCTACATATAAGCATTTTCCTGTTTTGCCTAACCAGTCAAGTCCTATACAATAATCTGCTTGTATTTTGAAACCGGCTTCCGTTCGAGTGGCTATAAAACAATGACTGCTCGTATTGAAACGTTTGGATTGAACTGTTTCTAACAAATCTAATTTTTCTTGATTGACAATACCATCCATGGTATCATCAATCGAGATGAGAATAGTTTTATGTTCGGATAAACGAAATCCCATTAGTATAATTTATCTAGATTCTCAATTTTTTTCTTAATTCCATCACCGATTAAGACACCATCTTTAACATATTCCAATAATATAGGTTTGATTTCATATTCTAAACGAATATTCATTGGAACACCATCTTTTTCTTCAGATTTATCTATAAAATAAGAATGGCCCAGTTGGACATCATTTTTCTCAAATTCAGGAGAAAGATTAGTGTCAAACAATTTGCTTACTTCAGTAAATAGTACATCATCAAAATTTTCTAAATTTTGTGTCTCTTTCAGATTTTCTGGCAAAACATCTACAAAAGCGAAGCGCCTTCTAATGGCATAATCAATATGACCTACAGAGCGATCTGCCGTATTCATGGTGCCAATAATATAAAGATTGGCTGGAAGTATTAAATCATTGCCATCGACATCATACATAGACTCAACAGTTTCTCCTCGATATTCTAAGGCATAAATTAATTCTCCCAGCACTGAGGAAAGATTAGCTCGATTTATTTCGTCAATTACTAAAACATATTTTCGAAGATCTTCTTTTTTGAAATCATTGTTAAACTCAAAAGCTGTTTCTTTCTCTTCTAAGTATTTTTTAAATTTTTCAATAAGATTTTGATACAGATAATACATACCACTTCTTGCAGATTTTGAAAGTGAAAAATTATCCTGTATTTTCACGTTAGGTACAACCAAGTGCAATCCAATATACCCATTAATAATATCACTATCTTTTATTAAAACAGAATCTTTTTCGTTACTATATCTGTTTACTCGTATTGCATCATTTTCAATTGCAGTTATTTTTGGTTTAGTTGCTTCCTTAATCAATAATTCTCCAGATTCTTCCAAGATCGATTCTAAATTCTCTTTGAATTTCAGATAATTTTTATCAACCCATATTTCTTTAGAAATTAGTTCGGAAACTTTTTGAGAATTCCGAAAATTTTTCAAAGCTTTATCTGCGAATAATCCAAGTGTTTTATTCACATTTTTATATTCGATACGATCTCCTTTTGATTCGGCTGTAATTCCTCGTACAAAGTCTTCATAGGTATAACTTGGATGAAATTGTATAAGTTTAAATTGATCAGAAGTGTTTTTAAAGTTCACCTTTTCATAAATAAACTTTGCAAGTGAAGCTGCTCTTCGGACATTATCTTGTTCCAATTTAGATTCCCATAATTTTGAATTAAATGCATTTATTACATCATCAAAACTCGTGTAATCTTCTGTTTCAGATTCTCTTTTAATTTTTATTTTTCTATCAGAAAAATTTATCTCTAAAACTTCATAATTCTTTTCCCTTTCAGTCGATTTTATAACCTGATTTTCAATTATATTTTCGATTATAACCTGATCTGAAATAAATGCATTTTCTTCAATTATTTTTTTTGCAATTTCTTTAGCAAATTTAGTTTTACCAGTTCCCGGAGGGCCTTGTAAGATGATTTGTTTTTTGTAGTGAAGAATATTTTTTATTTTTTCAAAATTTTGTGATTGCATAACCTTATTATAAAATTTGTCTATAAATTTCCAAGAATCTGTATTTGAATTGTACAATCTTTGAAGTGTACTTTGAGGTTGAGGAAATAAATCTTTATCATAATAATAGCTTAAAACTTCCACATTCCTATAATAATCATGATGGAATTTTGATTTTAAATTAGGATCTGTAAAACAATCACTATTAATCCTACATAGGGCTACAGCAATAGCACCTTCTCGTACTAAAATTATATCATTGATTTCTAAACCTTCAGAACTTTCTCCTGTGAAATTTCTACACTGGAAATCATCCCAATCTCCAGTACCTATTATAGGCTGTTTCTCTAATAGCATTAATCTTGATTCAATTTTTCCTTTGTTTCTTCCCCAAGGTTGATACATTTGTATGTGCCAGTAAATCATAATGCAATTATTTCTGTTCGCTTATTTCTAATTTATCAATCCCAATTCTTTACCTAAATCTTGATAAAGTTTTGATAAAGGCCTCGTATGCTGTTGTTTTTCTAGAGAATAATTACCTAGAATCATTCGGTCTATTTCGGATTTATTAAATTGTAACCCCTTGTAAGAACTCAAATAGACTCTATATTTTTTTGAATATTTAATTCTCTTTTTTATAATTAATTCTAAAGCATGATCGTGATGTAACTCATATAGATCCTTTAAATTAAAAACATCTAAATGACCTTGTATAGCATATTTAAAATGAACTTCTACGTCTGACTTACCGACAAGCGGATTTATGATTGCAATATTTTTTATCTTGTGAGTAAATACAAAATCGCTAGTTTTCAAAAGATATGGATTTGTTAACCCTTCAATAATTGGATCTTTTTCTTCTTTAGCACCAAAACCATTGCAAGACTTACAAGAAGGAATTAAATTAAAGTAAGTTAATCCCAAAATTGGATATTTTGATTTTGGAAAAAAATGATCTATTTCTGGCTTTGCATCTTTGTTTTTTTTGATTGCAAAAATGTAATTTCTATTACAATATGGGCAAGTATTTATATTTATATTATTTATGAATTCCCACTTATCAAAACTTTTGTTATCATAAGCATTATCAATAAATATGTTTCTTAAAATTAAATTATCATCATGCCATTTATTGAAATAATTTGGTCTTTTAGTAATTAATATTGTTAACCATCTTTCTAATAAATCTGCTCTTAATGTAATCAAAGGTTTTAATTTATTTTCAGGATCTGAAATCAATGATTCTAAATCTTTTTCTAATTGATCTGAAAATTCAATAATGTAGTTTACACCATTTCTTGGTTTTTTTTGAATGCCATCCTCGTCCAGAACTCTTTCAATTTGGTTTAATAAATTGAATTTGATGTTTTTGTAATGAGTTTCAGCAAATGTGTTATTTACCTGAAGTGGAACCATTTTTTAATTGTTTTATATGTTTCATTTTTTCTTCCAATTTTAATATCTCATAATCATTAAACTCAGGAAAAGCCTCCAAAAACATATCGTTTAGTTTATCATTTAAGTAAGGCTCTCCTATTTGCTCAATCACCTTTTTTGCAACCATAGGTTCTGTAATCCATACTTTTTCACCTCTTTTTTCATCGTTGATATATTCAATTATATCTTGAATTTTTTCTTTAGCAAAATCACCTATTAAGCCATTTCCTAAAAAGAAATCGTTCGATAAAATATCATTAATATTTGCTCCAAAGGTTAATTCTTCAGCATTATAATCATCCGGTAATCCTTTTTTTAATTTCAAAACATTTGTACTAGGGATATCAGATAAGATAAAAGGTGAATGAGTTAAAAAAGTAATATTGATACCCTCTATATTGTTTATACTTTCTTTTGGAATATTTGAAATAGAATCTAACAAATCCTTTACGTATCTTTTTTGCCATTCTGGATGATAATATAATTCTATTTCATCTAAAACAATATTTAGGAATGGATAATGATGATAAATATCCTTTTCATTTAAAAAATTATCTTTGACAGAATTCAAATTAATAATGTGATAAATGATTGAACTAACGCTGTGTATCTTTTGTTTTTCACCAGAACTAAGTGAGTTAAAAGAAGTACCGTCACTCAATAGAATTTCAGTGTCATAAAAACCAGGTGGAACCATCGTAAACGTATTTAAGAAGATGTTATTTTTTTCTTCTTTTTGTTTGATGATTTCTATTTTTTTAGATAATTCCTCTACCTCAATTGTAAGGTTTTCTTCATGAAGAATATAATCGTTACCAAAAATCTCTTTATAGTACTTCAGATAAATAATAGCTCCTTTAACCTTAAAAATAATGTGGCTATTACTTTCTTTTATTCTTTTAATAAAAGCATCGATATATTTAAGGGTACCTTTCTCTTTTCCTCCATATTTAAAATAAGGCCTGTAAGTCGTACTAATTTTTAGGAGTTTTTCAATAATGTAGTTTAATGAAATATTAACGTAAAGATTTTCATTGAGTTCATTGTTTAAAATTTTAAATTCAAAATGTTTCTCAATAGAATTAATCACTTTTTGGTTTAACTCTAGACCTTTTGATTCCCTATATTTGTCATTTGACGGTTTATGAGAATTGTATTTTAAATTTAGCTGCGTTACAATTTTATTATTAGCAATATTTCTCAAAGAATCTTCAATAGGTATTTTTCCAATAGGCTCTAGAATATTACCAAGCAAACGTCTTTTTAATAAACCATTTTCTCTATTGATGTCAATAATTCCATTTGTTCGCATTGGGTGTAGTACAATTGGGGTTTGGTATCCATCATTTTTGTGAAACAGAGGTTCAATCCAATCTCCAATCTCAATCGAATTCAATGCATAGTGCGAGTAATTTACTACTATACTGTAGAAAAAATTTTGTAATTCAGAAGCATCTTCAATGGCAAATTGAATATTTGAAACAAGATATTTTCCTTGTTTATAATCAAACATTTGTTGAAAAACAGCTCCATCTCTAATAATTAAATTTATTAATTGATTCTCTTTAGAGACATATAATATTTCAAAATCTAAAAACTTGTAAGGCTGCAAAACATTATTACGTCTTCCATCACGTAATAGTTTAGAAATACAGCCGATATTATAGTTTGCCCAATATAATAATTCTATTAGGCTACTTTTTCCAGAACCGTTATTCCCTACAATAGCATTAATACTAATAGGTATATTTTTCCCCTTAGTATTTATACTATATAAGTCTAAATCACTGTCTTTATCAAATATTACTTCACTGAAGTCATTATTTGGGAAACTATATTTTTTATAAAATAAATAAATAGTGTTTTCACTTAGATTTTTAAAAAAATCTAATTTTGCACCGGTTCTTTGTGTCTCGAAAAATCTAGTTGGTTTTTCCCCCGTTCTAATTGCAATTATTTTAAAATTAGTTTCCATGTCCATCTCCTTTCTCCGCAACCATCCCCAATTTCTCCTCAACATCCCCAACTGTAACCTGCCCATTCATCAACATAGGTAACAACCAATCGCGAAGCGAAGCGAGTTCTATGTTTTCTACACTAAGTTTATTTTGTTTTTGAAAACAAGGATTTATGATGCTATTAAATTTTTCTAATACTATTTTTGAAGGTTTTATTACTTTTAAGGAAAACAAATCATCTTTTGTTATTGAGCCAAATGTAGTTCCATCAACATTTCTTCTGTCAAAAATTTGTTTTAGATTGACCATCACTCCAAAGAGATATGAAATAGAATTATCTTTACTATTTAAGGAAGCTAATCCACGACCGATACAACAATCTTCTTTGGCAATATTCATAGTTCCTACAGGGGCTCTAACACTAAGTAAAATTTCACCTTGCCTTGCATAACGTGTTGGAGATGATGTAAATTTTCTTATTGTTGGAAACCTTTTTCCAAAGTCAGTACAACCTTGATAAAAAATAGCCCCAATACCTTCCTCATTGTAGGTTTCTCCTGGAGGAGATTGTCCCATTGTAATATTTGCAATATCTGATAATTCTTTTACTTCCCACCCCTCAGGAATCTCTCTTTTCAACTCCCCATTCCAAACCATTTTACCGCCAGAAGATTTATAAGGCTTCCCATTCTTATCAGGAAAATCAAATTGCACAAACCAATAATCATACAAAGTCTTAGACATGGCATCTAACTCAGCATTAATTTTATTATTGAGCTCTATTTTTGAATCTAAATCGGAAAGTATTTTTGCAATTTTTTGTTGTGATATATTATCCTTTGGATATCCTACATGTACATTAAATAATCTAATCTTATCAAATTCTCCCTGACCAGTACTTCCGTCCATAAAAGTCTGAAGTTTGGCTTCTATTGAAAACAGACTGTAATTCAAACATTTTGATTCATAAAAATTATTTGTTCTTAAAATCAAAATATGCGAATCTACAATGATTTGAAATCCTTCAGGAATAAAATCAACCATTGCAATTCTTCCAGCTGTTCCTTGACCAGTAGAGTTTATAAGTATATCTCCAACTTTTAAAATCTTATCTTCATTGTAAACCTTATTATCATCTATATATTGAGCAAATGAATAATCAATTTTATTATTTCTTATACACTTTTGATTCAATACAATTATTGAACTTTTATCTACATATTTGGGTGTTACTCCTTTACTATGATACGTAATTATTTTATCAACTCTTCTCCAATTAATCATGTTTTAACCCTTTCAAATTAGACTCAATTTCTTTTTCTAACTTCTTGCTTTCAGCAAACAAATCGATCAAATTACTTTCAAAACTTTGCATTTTTTTTGAAAAGGATTCAGGAGTAATATCAGTATATTCAATTTTAACTTCGAAATATTGTCCTGCTGAAAAGGAATAGTTTTTGGTAATAATTTCCTCTTTTGCCACAACTACTGATAAATCTTCAACAGCTTTTTTGTTATTAAAGGTTTCAATAATTCGATTTTCTTCACTATTAGTCAATACAGTACGCTGGTTTTTACCTTCTTTTACAGTTTCTCCTAATTTTGAGGCATCGAGCAAGATGATATGTTCACTATCGGCTTCTTTGTCTAAAAATAAAACTGAAACGTTAGTACCTGTACTTGCAAAAATATTAGAGGGCATACTTACCACACCACGTAACCATCCGTTTGTAATAAGACGTTCGCGAATTTTCTTTTCGATACCGCTTTGCGCTGTAATAAAACCTGTTGGTAAAACAATAGCCGCTTTACCTGTTTCACTCAAACTGTGCATAATATGCTGAATGAACAATAGATAAATGGCCATTTTATCCTTATCCTTGTTTGGTATTTTCGGAATTCCTGCAAAAAAACGTTTTTTGAAAGCATCTTTATCCAAGTCGGCATGAAAATCGGAGAAATCCAATTTAAAAGGCGGATTTGAAACGATATAGTCAAATTTGGTATCTAAATAGGAAGGCTGTGCTATTGTATTGGTTTTGATGATATTTGGGATGGAATGTGTCAGGTTGTTCAATACCAAATTCAAACGCAGCATATTACTCGATTTTTGCGAAATGTCTTCGGAGTATATGGTACAGTTTTCTTCCCCAATTTCATGGGCAATGCTCATTAATAAAGTCCCAGATCCTGCACTCGGGTCATATACCTTAACACCCTTTACTGGTCCTGGTACCATAATTTGAGCCATAATACGTGCTACTGCATGAGGAGTATAATATTCGGCATATTTCCCTCCTGAATCGGTATTGTAATCTTTAATTAAATATTCGAAAATGGTAGCAAAGAAATCATATTTCTGCTCGAACATTTCTTCAAAACTAAACTCAAATAACTTATTGATTAAAGCTTTGGCAAAAGCATCGCGCTGTGAACTGTCTGAAATAAATTGTGTGAGTTCATCAAACAAAATATCTTTAGCTCCTGTAAATGATTTTACTGAGAACACTTCAGCATTTTCTATCGAAATCTGACGCAATGTATCATCAAATGTTTTCGCAAAGTCACTATCGTTTTGTTTCAAGAACAAATGCGAAATTAAATGCTCCGGCTGTAAGCGTGGTATGTTGGGGTCTAATGAGTCAATTAAGTCAGAGTAATCATCTTCACTCAATTCACGTAAACCTTTCGAAAAATTATCGGTTTTGCCTAATTCTGGTTTTTCCTGTTTTACCGCATAGCGGAATTTATCGTTCAGAAATTTATATAAAAATACCTGAGTGATTATTTTAAATTCGTTTCCGTCATTTCCTAAACCATAATTGGCACATACACTCTTGAGGTTGTTTATCAGTGCCTTTGTTTTTGTCATGAAAGTAATGTCCTGCGTCATTGTATCTTATCTGTATTGATATTGTTGTAAGTATTCATTAGCAATTAAATTGGAGACACTATTTTTCATATCTTGATCCATTTCAATTTTTTCTTTCTTTTTAAATTCCTGTACTACTAACTGGAGCAGGTAACGTTTAAAGAAGGCTTCGTTTTTCATCAAGTCTTCCTGTCCTTCGAGTTTAATGTCAACTTGTTGCTTGACCTGCATTAAGGCTTTGTGCAACTGCATTTCTTTTGCATTCAATGTTCCTTTTTCATTTAGTCTTTTGTGAATACGGGTATATTTTTCGTCGTTCTCGTATTTCGCTTTTAGTAAAGCATTCTTGCGGTTGAGTTCTTTGGCACGGTCGTAGATCTTTTGCAGTAAATGCATATTTTCTATCATATCGGCCTGTGTGACCTCGCTTAAATTTTTCTTTTTGAATATACGCTCCAATTCTTCGCGCAAACTTACAAATTGTGGATCAAACTGATCAAAATTGGTCTGCAATGATTCTCTAGTTTTTCGCAAAATGTTTTTGAATTCATCAGCCAGTACCAATTCGCTTTCATCTACTTTGATGAATTGAAAAATAACCTCCTCTAAGGCGGTGTTTAATAAATTGGCAGAAGCTTCTTCGTTTCCGATACTCTCCACAAAATTAAGATTATCCAATCGGTTTTGTGCTTCCAGTAATAATCGGTTCCAAATATCAAAATCAGCAATGCCGTCTAAAGCTTCGTATCCATTTACTGCAATAATGTTTTTCAATTCTTTGGCAGTACGCAAAGCTTTAATCAAACGCAATAACTCCTTTTTATCAGTTAATTGTGCAATCTGCTGGGAGAATAATTCCCGATTCTGTGTATCGTAATGAAATAAGGTTTCTTTGATTTCCTGAATTTCCCGCTGAATTTCATCTTGTGATTTAAATAAGTACGAATACATTTCCATTTCGTCACCCAATTGCTCCTGCAATTCATCAAAATACATTTTATTGGTACGATCAAAGGCTTTAGAGATATCCGCAAAATCTACTACGTAGCCGTATTGGTACTTTTTGTACGGACGATTAACGCGGGTTAGTGTCTGCAGTAAATTATGATCCTGAATCACACGGGCAAGATATAGTTTCTTTAATCGTTTGGCATCAAAACCAGTGAGCAACATATTATACACGAATAGTAAATCAACTTTTCCCTTTTTATAAGTCTTGATTAATTCCTTACGAACAGTTTTATCATTTTCATCATGCAATATTAAAGCTGCTGTTAAAACAGGTTCGTCATGATTTCCATATTTAGTTGGCGGTTCAGCCGCCATCAAAATACTGGCATCGGTTTCCTGATAACCGTATTTTTCCTGAAACAAACTAAACAATTCTTTGGCCTGATCGGCTGAATCACATACTACCATTCCACCTAAAGAGGCATCTTGCTCATCGCGCCTAAATTTAATTATGTCATTTGTAATATATTTTAATAAGGGCTCCACAAATTTTGGATGTGCATAAATTTTACGTGTACTAATATCGCCTTGCAATACTTTAATCTGATCCATTATGTCTTTCATTTCCATTTTGAAGTTACCTTCAATCTGTTCACGAATCAGACGTAGGGTATAACCATCGGCAATAGACATGTTGTAGTAATATTTGTGAAAATAATTACCAAACAACATTTTAGAATCATATTCTTTAGCAACTTCTTTTAATAAAGGCGTGCCTGTTAAAGCAATAATTACAGCAGAACGATCAGAGTTAATCAGATTGGCTAAATAATTACCTTTAGGATTGTAACTTCTGTGCGCTTCATCTAAGAAATATACTCGCTGTATGTTGATATCGTAATTGATATTACTAATGCCAATTGCATCTTCAGAAAATTTCTGAATATTGACCACAGTTATTTCCTGAACGCCACTATCGTTGTGGATAGCACCAACGACTTTAAGGTCAGCTATAAAATCTTGTTTGGAATTAACCTGTTTTACTTTTAAGCCTCTGTTGGCAAATTCACTTGATGCCTGAATCAATAAATCCAAACGATCGACAATAAAGTAGAATTTAGGAATGATCTGTTTTTTGGCATAGTAATCTGTTAGATGCTTTACATTGTAGTATGCCAATGCTGTTTTTCCAGAACCCTGAGTATGCCAAATAATTCCTTTGTTTTGTCCTGCCTCTAATTTTGTAGCAATAGCTTTTGTGGCAAATAACTGAGGATAGCGCATGATGTGCTTTTGGTATGCTATTTTACCTGTTACCTCTTCTTCTACATACACAATAGCATATTGCAATATGAATTTTAAGCGTTCTTTACTAAACAGAGATGTTAGAATACGGTTAGTTGGGGTGTTTGTCTGCTTATTAGTAATGTATTCGGGGCTGTTTTTAATAACAATTAGGTTGTTATCCTTCAATAGTTCGTTTTCTATTTTTTCGTCAATTTCTTTCTGCTTTTCGATTACAGGATAATCAACATCTTCTCTGAAATAATTGAAATGAACTTGATCATAAGCCGGCGTGGCATAGAAAGCTCCAAAAATAGGTTCAACTATACCATCTTCGTATTCCATGTTATTGGAGAAGAGCAGTAATTGCGTAATGTTAGCAAAACGTCTAAAATGTTTGTTTTTAAAACGTGTATTTATTCGAGTTCTTTCTGCAATGACACCTTCTTTGTTATGCGGTTTTTTTACCTCAATAAAAGCCAATGGCATTCCGTTTATTAAAACAGTGATATCAGGTCGGAATTCTTCATCACCCGTTTTACAAGTTAATTCAGTGGTAATATGAAAGTCATTATTGTCGAATTTTTCAAAATCAATTAGTTTAAGTCCAGAAGTAGAAGTTAACCGTTCATAAAACTTCTTACCAAGGTCTTCATAATCTAGTTCTAAGTTGATTTCATCTAATAAACGTTGTGCTTCCTGTTCAGAAATTCCATTTAATACTGCAATTTTTGGAATGAAAATAGAAGGGAAGATATTATTATCTTCAATCCTATTTTGTTCATTAAGAGGTATGTATTTATACCCTAATCGCATCAAGTGTAATATTGCAGGTATTTTTACTCGGGAATCTTCGTTAAACTTCATTCAGGATTTGATTTAAGATCAGTCTAGATGCTAAAAGTAGATGATTTTATTAAAATAACCTATTTAAAAATCGAATAGCTCTAAGTTAGATGTACCAACAAAATAGAAGACAAAACTGTGGAAGTACTATAGACTTATAACTCTTTTTAAATCCCTCTTTTTATTCTACGTTTCTTCTTTTGTTTAAATTGTTTTGGAACATAATCAATGGTATTATCGACATGCAATAAAATATCAATTGGATTAATTTTTAACTGATTTACTTCCACATTTTGAATGTTTTCTGGAAAGAATATTTTCGATTTCTGATAATGTTTCTCATGCTGATTCACATTTAGCTCGCAACGTTCCAAAATTCCTTTTGCACTGTACTGCTTTCCTAGACTGCTTCCGTTAAAAACGCATTTGGTTTTGTGATCTACAAAAGTAATTCCATAAAGCTGTCCATCCTTGCTCTTTCTTAAAATCGTAGTAATGCTTTGCTTTTTTAATTTTTCTGCTAACTCTTCCAGAGATTTAAATGTTTCATTAATGAAAGTCTCTCTAATTATGGATCTTACATGTCTTTCATGTAGCTCTTTTTTTGTAGCATTAATTTTAAATCTTTCTTCTAGAAATTTCAAAGTCGGTTTGCTGTAAAAGTCGCTTGCCTTAATTGGGATCCCAACTGGTTTGCTATCTATTTCAAGTATCTTGTAAAGCAGTCCGTTGTTTTTAAAAACTCTCGAGTCCTCGCTTCCTCTGTCAGCATGGACATTATAAAGATTTAAAACCGCGTTGAGTTCAGGCAGGCTTGAATACTTGTAATCAAACAAAACCTTGTTTAAAACTGAATTGATCGCCTTTTTGGACTCTACTTTTCCGTATTGGACTCTGCCGACATCTATGGGATTTAACGAAAATTGTTCTTTCGGTTTTCTTCCTTCGGCTTTTACAAGTCCAAACATTTCTTCAATTTCTTTTCGGGCAGGTTCTGATTTTCTGATGCCTAATAAATGCAGATCGATTCTTTTTCCGTCTCTCTGAATATTGTTTGTTACAATATGACAATGTGGATGCCCCGCATCATAATGCTGATATACCAGATAAGGCTGTCTGCCGAACCCTAGTTTTTCCATGTAAGTATCTGCAATTTCAGCCATTTTTTCTTTCGAATGATTCTCCGAAGAATCAAAGTTGAGAGAGATATGCACTGTGTTTCGCTTCGCATTGGTATTGAGTTGTGCCAGTTTTATGAAGCGGTTTAATTTTGAAGTGAAACTCAGTTTTTCTAGTTCCAGCGGATAATTCACAGCACTGATGCATTCAGCTTTTCCGATAATAACTTTATTTTCGTTGTAATTCAGAATGCCTCTTATGGACGAGCTTGTTTTTATCACTGCAACCATTTTTCTGCTATTTTCTGGGTGTGGCCTGAGACCTCTTCCATTTTATCAAAAAGTCTTTTTCTCTGGATCTCGAACAGATAAAGATGCCCTTTGAAATCGGGAACCGTGTTGAGTGTGTTTATCTTTCTGGCAATCTGATTTATATTATTGCCGATTGCCCGTAATTCGGAAGTAAGAACGGCTGTCTCTTCCATCAGTTCGTCTAAAGACTGGTTTCTGTAGGTGGCGACAATGGGTTTGTTGAATAAGTGGCTTCTGATGTGGTCACTTAATTTTCGACAGGTGCTTGCTCTGAATCTTTTTTCCAGTTCGGCATACTCCAAAGGAGTGAATCGCAGTCCCACGATTCGTGTCCTGTTTGAATTTTCTCTTTTCATCATCTTTCATTTTCATTGTTATCAAACTCTTTGCTTTTAAGTTTCTCCACCGCCGAGTTCCGAGGCAAAGGGTGGCAAGATAGGCGGTTGTTAAACAACCGTTCATCTTGCTGATGTCAGGAACGTGGACATCTTTGGAGATTTTTTTAAAGCCAGTGACTAATTTAATGAGAATCTTAGAAATTTTGATGAGTAAAATTTACCTATGATGAATACAGACAGTAGAATGAATAAATATTTAAAAAAGAAAAAGGAAAAAAAGAAAGCAGTATTTAATTGGACAATCGGACAGTTGAAGTGCTATAAGTCCCGAAGGGTGGCTTTTTAGAGGAACGAGAAAAAGTCATTATGCGCACTTCTCTGGATGTGTCCAATATTTTGCTTTGATTTTTTTCTGATTTAAATTTTTATTGTTAATAAAATGATTAAAGATTCATTTTATTAAAAGACCGGTTATCATTTTAAAACTTTAACTAAAAAAGCCTGTTTTGGAAAAATTTTGGCCTGTTTTGGATAACAAGTAACTAAAAAGGGTAGTGTAATTTTGTTTAAAATAAACAACTTTAGAAAATTAAAAATCAGATGTTTAATACCATTTTTTTATGAGAAACAAACAAATTGTAAGAAAATTATTTCTTAATTTATGAAAAAAGCCTGTTTTTTAAAGATTTTGGCTTGATTTTGACAGCAAGCGTTCAAAATTACAACGGTAAATTTGTATCTGTAGAAATGCAAACGAAACTAACTGTAGCCAATGTATTAATAATACATTATTTATATTATTAGTATATAAAGAAATTTTTTAAAGTGAAAATGGCATGGTTTTGATGTTTTTTGGCGTGTTTTTGATGTTTCTTTCTCAATTAGGCTGTTGTAATTTTGGCCTATGCTTTTATCTGGAAATCAATGCAACTTAAAAATAATCAAATTTCTTGATAATGGATTCCAATATGTCTGCCAAGGTAGGAAATTGTAAATATTGCGAAAATCCAAATAAGTGAAAAATTATTAAATCATTAACTAAAAATGAGAAATCATGAAACTTAGTGCAGCAATAAAAAGTATAATTCTTGACATGATTTGTTTATCATATATGATTCTATTTGTTTACGCAGCAGTAAGTAAATTGCTTGATTTTGAAAATTTTCAGGTTCAATTGGGACAGTCTCCTTTATTAAGTGCTTTTGCCGGATCAATTGCCTGGATGATACCGATGATTGAATTACTTATAGCATTATTTATTTTATTGAAAAGATGGAGATTAATCAGTCTTTTTGCATCTTTTAGCTTGATGGTCATGTTTACATCATACATCTATATTATTTTAAATTACAGCTCTTTTATTCCATGTTCTTGTGGCGGGATTTTGGAAAAAATGGGATGGAAGGAACATTTCTTTTTTAATTTGGTTTTCATAATGCTGGCAGCAGCGGGTATCCTGATATCGGCCAGTAGGGTGTCTAAGACATCTTTTATTTCAAAACCCGCTGTTCTTGCCAGTTCTTTTGCCCTTTCGATTTTTTTTAGTGTTGGCTTAGTGACTGTTTTGTTTATTTCATCTGAAAATATAATGCATCATAGGAACAATTTTGTACGCCGATTTCCTCATCATCAGGCGGTGAAAAGGAGTGAAGTTGATCTTCTTTATAATTCGTATTATTTTGCTGGAGCAGTAAATGAAAATTTATACTTAGGAAATAATACTGCGCCGTTACATCTCGTGTCATTCGATAGCGTTTTGCAAAAGAAAACATCATTTAAAATAGAGTTGGATAAGAGTGATTTTAAATTTAAAGCCGTCAAAATTAATATTTCAGCACCCTACTTTTTTGTTGCCGATGGAAATGTCCCTTGCCTATTTAGGGGAAAAATCTCAGATTGGAAAGCATCGTTATTTATGAATCAAAAAGCTTTCTTCTCATTAATAACCCCAATTGATTCTCTTACTATGGCCTTTAGAGGACAAGCCATAAAAAGTAATGAGAATGTAATTGGATCCATCTTTCTGGGAAAGAATCAAAAAGTAAAATTAAATCCAAAACTTTTGCAGAAACAAATTGATGGAGTTTTTGATACAGATGGCATGCTGCATTACAGCCCAAAGATAAAACGTATCGTTTATGTTTATTTATATCGGAATGAATTCGTGGTAGCTAATGATTCCCTTGACTTAAAATATATAGGAAAAACTATAGATACTACAAGTCAGGCACAAATTAAAATTTCCAACATTACAAGTAGGAATCAAAAGAAAATGTCGGCACCTCCGATTATCGTTAACAAAGCCAGTACAGTATATAAAAACCTTCTTTTTATTTACTCGCCAGTTCATGGATTATATGAGTCGAAAGATTTATGGAACCAGGCAAGTACTGTTGATGTTTATGATTTGAATGATGCTTCTTATGTTTCGAGCTTTTATGTTTATAATATCGGAGACCAAAAAATAAGAAACATTATTGTTCATGAGAATTACCTTTATGCTCTTATTGGTAATTATATAGTTTGTTATCAACTTAGTAATTCACTCTTACAGCATTACAAAAGTGAATTATGATTATCATATACTTAGCGCTCAGTATCAGGAATGTAATCGAACACCTGTAAAAAAAGTAGATATTTTTTTAATTTAATTTTTATTATCATGAAAACATTAAATGTGAAAAAGCTTTTGCCTGTGGCAGCGTTTGCCCTTGCAATTGCAGGTGCTTTTGCCTCAAGTCCAAATGGCAAAGCAACTAATGTAAGTGCGCCTGAACAAGGATACATCAATAATCCGAATCCATGTTCTGAATCAATTGATTGTAACAATCAAGGGAGTGAAATTTGTACCATTGAGGACACAAATCAACAAGTTTTTGGTTTGAATGCCAGTGGTACTACTTGTAACAAAGTCTTATACAAATTAAACTAATCTTTAAAGGGCTTGACTAGAATGTTAGGTTCATTTACAATGCAGTTCTATTTTTATAAAGAACTGCATTGTTTTTATTTATAACTAACCCAAGAGGGAAGGCTTTTATTCTGCAGATGATAATCGAACCACTGTTTAATATGATTGCTGAGATCTTCCTGATCCTTTGGATTCATTATAACATGCTTTTCCTGAGGATACACTAATAAAATATGCTCTTTTTGCAGTCTTCGCAATGCTAAGTAAAATTCTATACTTTGATGCCAATGCACTTGCCTATCCTGCTTGCCTGTCCAGGAGAGTAATGGAGTTTGAATGTTTTGTGCAAATTCCAATGGAGAGTTACGGCTGTATGCCTGTTTATCTTCAAAAAGTGATTTTCCCATACGCCATTGCTGATTTTCAAAACGCCATATTTCAGGAG
This sequence comes from Flavobacterium sp. JAS, assembly GCF_020991455.1. Lineage (GTDB taxonomy): Bacteria > Bacteroidota > Bacteroidia > Flavobacteriales > Flavobacteriaceae > Flavobacterium. Next base: position 188,201 of record NZ_JAJMOX010000012.1, on the reverse strand, counting down.
TACCAGTATTCCATCCAATTGTTAAATACCAGCTTGTTAAATCTGCCACACCTGCACCAGATACTGCAGCTGCAAATAAGTTGGTTTGGGTAATTATAAAATTAGTTTCATAACCTCCAAAAGAGTGGCCTATCAAACCTATCTTATCTTTTTGAATAATACCTTTGTCGATTACAGACTGAGTTGCTGAAAGAACACAATCTACTGCAGAAATAACGGGATTCCCAATTTCGTATATAATATCAGGGCACAAAACGAAATAGCCTTGAGCGGTATAATTCGTTACGTTAAATCCTGTATCAGAATACAAAGTGGGATTAACATATTGATAAAATTCCTGAGATTTTAATTCATAGATGCTGACTATTAAGGGATATTTCTTAGCGGGATTATAATTAGCAGGATAAAAAAGTGCGCCTGTTAAAGATGTTCCATTTTTGTTAGAATAATGAATTTTTTCAGCCTTACCCCAATAAAAATCTTTCTGCTGTCTATTGCTTTGAACAATTAACCTATTACTGCTTTTTTTATCTTTTTTAAACCAGAGTGAAGGAGCTTTTTCATAACTCTGCTGCTGAAAAATATAACTTTCTCCTTTTGAAGATTTCATCAGATAGCTATTTTTCATTTTATTAAAAACCAGAGGCTTTTCCGCATCGGTTTTATTCCAAATAAAATAACCGCTTTTTTCATTGTTTTTTGCCTGAAGAATTAATGCATGGTCGAGATCAATTTCTACAGCATAGAAACCATTGTAGTTTTCTGTTTTAAAATTTTCATGCTGCTGTTTTGCTATCCTGAATTGTATGTTTTTTTCTCTGCCGTGTGTTAATCTTTTAGCTGTTCTGCCATCGGGAGAAACTTCCCAGATGTCAAATTGATCATAAAGCAATAGTGAAGAGTCATTTTTTGTCCAGCCTAAAATTCCATATGCAGGAACTTCACCTGCTGAGTTATAATTTTGGTCAAATAGAGGCTGGTTAATATTGGCTGAGCAGTTAATGTGAATCTTTTTCAACATATCATATACCCACCACTTCTGATCTTTAAAATATGTTATGAAATTACCTTCTGGGGATATAATAGTATGATTTTTATTTCCAGAATGTTTGGCCAATATTCTAATTGAATCCCCTGATATTAGATCGGTTAAGCTGAGGTCGATATCTCCCTGCTGTTTGTACTGGGGTTCATATTGCCACGGATTAAATGTGATAGCAAACTTTTGGTGTCCAGCCAGGATTACTTTAGGAAGTTGATTACTCGTTATTTGTTTGAATTTATCTTCATAAGGAAACCAAACAGCAAGCTTGGCTACTTTATCCCATTGCCCAATTTCTTCTCGCTGCGAATACAATAACTTATCAGAGGCATTCCATATTTGTACTTGTGTTGAATCAATTACGGAATAATTATATTCCCGTTTTTTTACTCCAAAGAAAACACGCTGTCCATCATCAGATATTGTCAATTTAGTCGTCACTGTAGGACTAATTGTGATATCACTTTTAAGGTTTAAAAGTTTTTCGGAATCGAATTCAAAAAGCTTATTATTTTTAAGGTTAAAGAAAAATAAATTGTTTTCACCGAGATCATCTTTTTTTTGTAAAAAGGCAACAGCATTTCCATTGCTTTGCCACGTTAAATTAAAAAATGAATTTTCGGACTTTTCAACAATGATAGTCTTTTCCAGTTTGTCAGTTAAAGTTATAAATCCGATGCGATGGCCATCAGAAAACATAACAGCATTTTCTTGTGGAGCTATTTTATATTCGCGAACATTATCAATTTTCATTATTGTTAATCCTGAGGATTTTTTTATTTCCAGAGAAGCATTTCCAGCTTTGCTGTATGTAATTATATATTCTTTATTCTTTGTGTATTTGTATTGGGTTATTCCAGGGTAAGTATGCGACTTGCCAGTTTTTAAATTAAGTATTTGCAATCCTGCTATTGGAGTAATGCAAGCGAAGCTTTCTTCCCTATTGAAACTTCCATTAAATGCATTTGGAAAAACATACTGTATGTCCAGTTTTGTATTTCTAACAAAAAGAGTGTCTTTACCATTTGGATAAACTAGTTTGTAACTTATCCAATTTCCGTTTTCAGAAATATTTTCAGATTGCAGTGTGTGCCACAGATGATAGTCGGATTCCTGAAGCATCTTTTTTTGTTTTACCTGCCCCAATAAAGGGCAGGCTACTAAAACAAAAAATAAAAATGTAATACGGGATAAAAATGACTCAACCTGTACTAGTCTTTTGTTATTGATTTTCATTGGATGTGTAAATGTTTTTTAATATCCGTCATTTTGAGGAAGCAGATTTGGATTTACCCTCAACTCAGAATCAGGGATTGGAAAGAGTCTGTCAGTAGTATTCCATCCAGGTTTTGTTCCAGAAAGAACATTATCCAGATTTGCTGTTCTTTTAAGATCGAAAAATCGATGTCCGAGCTCAGTAAATAACTCAAGCTTTCTTTCGTTGAGAATAGCCTGCAGAAGATTTTCAGTTGTTGTTGCAGTTGTGTTTTGAAGACCTGCACGATTTCTAATCTTATTTAAATCTTCTTTGGCTTCTTCCAATTTATTGAGATGTACTCTTGCTTCCGCACGAATGAGATACTGTTCTTCTAAACGCATTATAATTGAATATTCAACAGAGGTTCCCGTTGGACTTTTTTGTTTGTATTTATTAGCGTGATACCAAGTTGAGGTTCCGTTGGTGACTGATTTTATCCAATGGGTTTTTCTTATATCATTGGAACTAAAAGCTGTAATTAGGTCATTATTTAAAGCAACAAGTGTTGGCGGTCCACTGGTAAAAAGAAAAAGATTTCCTTCATCAGTGTTTTTACCAGCTACTGAGGGCATTAACTGCCAAATAGTTGAGGTGCTTTCTTTTAAAAATACTTTATCAATATTGTTTTCCCATGGGTACAGATTTGTGTTATTAATTAGCAGAGAAGCGGTTTGTTCGGCCAATTCCCATCGATTATCGTACAAATATACTCTTGCTAACAACGCTTGTACTGCTGATTTATTTGGACGAACACGACCCGAAGTAATATAATTAGAGGGTAATAACGATATTGCTTTTTGTAAATCATTTATAACCTCAGAATATATCTCAGAGACAAGTTTCTTAGAAACGACAGCATTTGTTTGGTAAGAAGTAGTTGTAATGTATGGTATATGGCCATAAATATTAACAAGATAAAAATGAAGCAGTGCTCTGATAAAAAGAGCTTCGCCCAATAATTGATTTTTGTCTGATTCAATAAGTTTTGTATTACTAGATACTCCTTCAATTACAGCATTTGCAGCATATATTTGTTTGTATGTATTATTCCACCATCCTGCGATAGTAGTATTTGATGCTATAATAGTATTATTATAGAAATCTTTAGCAGCATTACTATCTGTTCCATAAAACGTTAATTCATCCGAGTAGTTTCCTAAAAGATTAGAAATTCCTGTTGGTTTTCCTGTTATTAATCCGTTGTCTCTTATCTGAGCGTAAACATTTACCAAAGCAGCATTGGCAGTATTTTTATTTTCGAATACTGTATATCCTGTTAATTGAGAAGTTGGAAGATCCACATCCACAAAACTATCACAGGAGTAGAGTAAAGAGCAAAATATCGGTATCCAAACGAAATAAATTGATAATTTTATTTTATTACCAGTAAAGAAAATTAGCTGTCTCTGTTGTATATAATTTTTCATAGTTGTTAGTGTTAGAAAATAAGCTGTAATCCTAATGCATATATTTTAAGAGGAGGTAAAAAGCCAGATACTATAAGCTCAGGATCAGCTCCTTTATAAGAGGTGAAGGTTAGTATATTCTGGCCTTGAAGAGAAATACGGCATTTTAAATTTTTCAGGCTGTTTTCAGGTAGATTATAGGATATCGAAATGTTTTTAAGCCTAAGATATGATGCATCAGTTATAGCGGCATTACTGTTGGTGTATAAGTTGTTTGCTGTTGTTACCAGTGAATTTGTTCCTGAACTGTACATTTGATAAGGTCCAGTATCTCCAGAATTCTGCCAGCGATTTAATACTTCTTCAGTTTTATTGGACATACCCCCAGGCATGCCTAACATGCTTATTGAATTCCAGTTTTCTTGTTTAACGTATTGAAATAGAAAATCAAACTGCCATCTTTTTAAGTTGAATTGATTTTGCAGACCGCCATAATATTTTGGACTGAAATCTTTAACTGTTTGTCTATCATCAGGGGATGAAATTTTTCCGTCTTTATTGACATCTTCAAATTGATAAATTCCAGTTTGGGTATTGAGGCCTATGTAATTGTATACCTTTTGAATATTGATGGGTTTTCCAATTACATATTGGTTAGCATAGGTAGAGTTTTCCAATTGAGGGAACGCTATTAAATTATTTTTTGGAACAGTCAAATTTAGATTTGTTGTCCACTTGAAATTTTGGTTTTCAATATTTACTGTTCGAATAGTCAGTTCTAGTCCTGTATTTTCAACTGTTGCATTTAGGTTTGCTAATATGGAATTGAATCCTGTAGTTCCAGGAAGCGGAACTCCAACTAATTGGTTGGATGAACGATTGCGGAAATAGGCAGTCGTTAAAAAAATACGATCTTTGATAAACCCAAGATCTAAGGCTATTTCCATTTTTTTGTTGGTTTCCCATCCAAAATTTGGATTATATAAGCGATTGGGCTGCAGGCCGACTGTTCCTTGATAATTATTGCCTGCAGAACTATAGGTGTCTAAGAAGTTATAGTCTCCGATTTGGTCATTGCCAGTAGTTCCGTAACTGGCTCTCAATTTCCCAAAGCTTAGAATGTTATTTTCTAACAATGGCTCTTTTGAAAATAACCAGGCTGCTCCAACGGCACCAAAATTGGCAAATTGATTACCCGGACCAAATCGACTAGAGCCGTCTCTTCGTCCTGTGAAATTTACAATGTAACGGTCTTTCCAATTAAAGTTTACTCTGCCAAAGAATGCTTGATATTTATATTGTGTCTGCTGATTTGTAAATACATAAAGATATGTGGCTGAAGCAAGATCATAAATTAAGCTGTTACTTGCAAAACCATCTGCTTCTTGTACAAGCTGTGCGGTTTTTTGCTGTTGAAAAGTAGCACCAGCCAAAAGTTCTATTTTACCATTCCCAATTTTTTTATTCCAATTCAATTGAGGTTCAATAATCCACGATTCTCTAGTGCTATTATTGACAAATAATGATGAAGATTCGCTTCCCAGACCAAGTGAAGGATTGTATATTGTCGAAGGTGAAGTTCTGGTTTCATCATAACGGAGATCACTAAATCCGATGCTTGTTTTAATTTCCAATTCTGGAATTATCTGGTATGACAAAATTGTATTTGCAATAAGATTAGCTGTATTAGCTTTGTATACTGCCTGAAGATTGCGCAAAGGATTATTAAACGTCCCGTTTTCCCAATTGAGGTTTCCAAAAGCATCATAGAGAGCAGGTGCGTTAGGAGACAACGATCTTGCTTCCCGTGTAAAATCAGTTGCGGGTAAATTATTATTTTGTGAAGAATATGAGGCAGACAAATTTATTTTAAACTTATTATCTTCTGATTGATGATTTAGATTAAAGTTTACTCCGCCTCTTTTATATTTATAATCACCAGGGAAAACGGTTGTTTCATTATGATAATTACCACTAAGAAGAAATTGCGTCTGCGCAGATCCACTATTTATTGATATCTGACCATCGTTTATTTGAGCCGTACCTCCAATAAGTTCTTTTTGCCAGTCTGTGTAGCGATTTTGATCCCAAGTACCATTTACATCATAGGCTGCTGCTGGATATTTTACAATTCCATCATTTGCAAATGCTTCTTTTCGCATGTCCAAATATTGATCCGTATGCATTAAATTCATGTAACGAGTCACATTTCCTACGGCTGTATTTGTATTGATTGTGAATCGGGTTTTTCCTTCCTTGCCTTTTTTTGTATTTATTAATATAACTCCATTAGCACCGCGGGATCCATAAATAGCAGTAGCGTCCGCATCTTTAAGCACTTCGATACTTTCAATGTCTGAAGGATTAATTGAACTTAAGGGACTTACATTAGCACTTGGAATAATAATCGACGAGATATTATTATTGGATATAGAATTTGATGCATAAGGAACTCCATCGATTATGTAAAGAGGTTGGTTTCCATCAGCACGTAAACTATTAGTTCCTCTTATCTGCACATCAAATCCACCTCCTGGTGTTCCGGTTGTTTGGGTAATTGTAACTCCTGACATATGACCTTGCATTGCAGAAAGTATATTGGTAACAGGCTGTTTGTCGATATCCTTTGCGGTGATTTTTGCTATATTGCCAGTACGCTCGCTTTCTTTAACCGAATAATAACCTGCATTAATTTTTACTTCCTGTAATGTGGTAGTGTCATACTGAAGTTTGATATCAATTTTAGTACGTCCCTGAATAGGAATAATTGCCTTCTTAAATCCAATAAAGGAAACAACTAGCGTATCATTTGATGATACAACAAGTGAATATTGACCGTTAAAGTCGGTAATGCAGACATTGTTTATTTTGTTTTTTATAGTTACTGTAACTCCAGGAAGTGGAGAAGTCCCGTCAGTTACAATACCTTCAACAGTATGTTGGTGTAAAAATGACGTGTGCGAATGCTCTAAAATTTTAGCGAATGACGATGAAAAAGATAGCAAAATGCCAGTGAAAATTAGGCAATAGAGAGCTCTTCCATCCTTGTAAAATGAAAAATAATTCATAATATTGGGATTGGTTAGTTAAATGATATTTGATTAGCTTAAAGGCTCTCTATACTAGTTTGGCGACGAGGTAGAGAGTCTTTTTATCTTTTTAAGATAAAAAAATGGATACGTTTTTATTCATAAATTTTAAATAGTAAATAGTTAAAGCATTGATAAAATGCGAAACGAACTCATTGCTAAGAATAAAATAAGAGAGTTGTAAGAATAAAAAAGGCATGGAACTCAGCTTATTGCACTAGAGGTATTGGCCATACCTTACCACGAATAAGTGAGCCCACGCCAATGGACGTGAGCATCTTGCTTATTCTCTCGTGGTAAATGAAAAGGCCAATTTTCTAGTACGAGATTCAAAGCGAATGCTTCTATATTTTTAAAAGAAGTTTCGCAAATGTAATTAATAATGGAACAAATATAACAAAAAATATATTAAGTAGCATTTAAATACTACAATATTTTTTTTCTAATAGCTGAAATTACATGTTCTAAATATTTCAAATGGAGAAGGAGCAAAACAGCAAATTTTTAATATCATTCGGTAACAATTTGCATAAGTTTAGAACAGCTAAAAAACTGAGCTATAGAAAGCTTGCTCAAATGTGTAATGTTGATCATAGTCAGATAAGTAAAACTGAAAAGGGCCAAAAAAGCATTCAATTAAAAACGATCTTTGATTTGGCTAGAGCGTTAGATGTTCATCCACAAGATTTTTTTGATTTTGACTTTGACTTAAAGAAAGATGAATGAGTAAAAAATTTACTTATTTGTTATTAAATGCAATGGTTAGAATTATAAAAACTTAGCATTTTTTAATTGTACTCTTCAATCCTTCATTCTTTTCAAAGACTTTTAACTTTGCATATATTTCTAAAAGTTAAGTCTTAGAGCCTATATTTATATAGTATTTTTAACTATTGACCCAATTTTAGCTTTAGGTTTAAATCAAGGGTACAACTTGGGTACAACAAAAGTTGTACTTGTGGATAAATTTGTTTAATTGTTACTTTGATTTTTGTTGAAATCAAAGAGAAGTAAAATGGATTATTCAAAACCTTTATCAGATTTTTTTCTGGCTATTGAAAGAGATTTCCGAATCAATACTACTCATATTGCAATATTTGCAACACTTATTCAATTTCGAAAAAATAATGGGTCAATAAATCCTATACAAGTATACGGCTTTGAAATTCAGAAAATAGCTAAAATTTCTTCGCTGAAGACTTATTATAAATGTATTGGAGAATTGCATGCATACGGTTACTTAACTTATGTTCCAACTAAAAATAAGCAAAAGCGTAGTACGATATATTTTCATTTCAAATAGGCGAGTAAAAATGAAAAAAGCTAAAACATATAATATTATAGATAATTTTTTTAAACTCGATATGAGATTAAAAAATATAGAAAGTCTGGTACAAAAAAATGAGTTTGTGAATGTTCAGAACCAAGCATTCTCTTGTACTAATAAATGTAGAAGCTCTTATAATAAAATCGAGCTTGCAAATCTTTTCTATATTTTAATGGATGAAGGTATTTTATATTTTGATTCAAATGATGCGAAAAAAAATCGAACCAATTTTCAGAAATTTATGAGTGAAAATTTTACTTATAATGATAATGATGGCGACCAGAAGATAATAAGCACAATAAGCAGGCAGTTTTCTGAATGCAAAGGATATACCTATAAGATGAAGCAGATTAAATTTTTAGATGATTTTATTGCAGTGATGCAGGAGCGTAGGAGAAGACTGGAAAAGTGGTAGAAAGGATAAGAGAAAAGATTAATAATATTTAAAAGACTCAATGATGATGAAGAAAGAAAAGAGGCAATCTTATGTGATGGAAGTGAAAGAGTTGATAGAGCCTTTGGTAACAAGACTGGAAGCAATTGATTCAAAAATAAGCCAGGGAAAAATCTTGAGGCCTGAATATTACAGGAATGAGGATTTGAAAAAGATGTTTGGACTCTCCAATAATACAATCATAAAATACAGGCAGACCGGAATTCTGCCCTACACTAAGCTGGGAGATATTTTTTTATATAACAGCGGTAAGATTGATAAAATACTCAGAAGCAATGGATCATAAATTAGTATTTAATCAGTTGACCCATATTTATAAAAAGAGCTCAAAATAGATTAGGTAACTAAAAAAGCAACCATTTTTTTAAGCAGGTTCGATACCCTTTCAAATGAAAAAGCCTTTAAACGTTAGTGTTTAAAGGCTTTTTGTTTTTATAAGTCGTTTTTTTGACTTCATTTGGCGGAGGAAGAGGGATTCGAACCCCCGGACCTGTTACAGTCAACAGTTTTCAAGACTGCCGCATTCGACCGCTCTGCCATTCCTCCAGTAAGACGCAATCTTTTTCTCATTGCGGGTGCAAAGATAAAATGTTTTTTCGATTGCAGAAATTTTTTTGATACTATTTATGCAGAAAATTATAAATGGATTGTAAATGTTCCGCGAAAAATTATTGTTAACTATAATATACAATAAGGAAATAAATTGATTCTCTTCAGTAGTAAAGACTAAAATTCTAGAAATAAATTATATTTTTTTGTACTTGGTAAGTTGTAAAAGACATATAAAGAAGTATGAGGAAATAAACATATAACAGGAAGATAACTTACATATATAATGTAAAGCATAAAGCTAATGTTGGAACATTTGAGATTTATACATTATAAAAGAGATACTATAGGTAAATATAAAGATTTTAGAATTATCAATAGATAATAAGTATTGTTTATGTAGGTGATCTAAAGCTATATATAAGTATTTTTGTAAAACATTATGTTTTTAATGTTACTAACATACTTCTGTTGGTAAAAGTAGGTAAAGTTACTAAAGCGTTTTAAGATGAGTACTCAAGAACTTAGAAAATATAAAAAAGCAATTGAAGATAAAAAAACGGAGATTTCCAATGACAAGGAAAAGGCTCGTGAATTTTTGCATACAATTGGTGTTCTTACAAAAGGAGGAAATCTTAGAAAAGAGTACAGAGAATTATGTATTCTAAAAAAACAGGCTTAACTTTAGGTTTTCACGGATGCGATGAATCCATAGGGCTTGATATTGTAAATCATAAAACTAAGATGAAACTTAGTTCCAACGTTTATGACTGGTTAGGTCATGGCTACTACTTTTGGGAAAACAGTCTTTCAAGGGCTAAAGAATATATTGCATATAAAAAGAAGCATCCAGTTAAGGGGAAAATTGCTATTGCTAAGCCATTTGTATTTGGTGCAGTTATCGACTTACAGCATTGCTTGGATTTGACTGACTACGATAATCTTAAAGAGGTAAAAGCGGCACATGAATTTCTTATTGAGATGTTAACTCTTGCTGATTTTGAAATTCCACAAAATAGAAATGTTGGATCAAATAAAGATTTGTGGCTTAGAGATTTAGATTGTGCTGTAATAAATACTGTGCATAAGATGCGTAAGGACGCTGGTCTTGAACCTTACGACAGTATCAAAGGAATTTTTGTTGAAGGAAATGCCCTTTATAAAAATGCCGGGTTTAAAACTAAAAATCATATTCAGTTGTGTATTGTAAACCCAAACTGTATAAAAGGATATTTTATTCCTAGAAAGAAAGAATAAGGTTGAAGGAGAATATTTTCTGTTCACTATGTCTATAGTGAATTTGGCCTGAATGCCAATTTTAGGCATTTCGAATGGTGCACCAAATTTCTATAATCTAAGGAGTATTTACAGTACAAGAGAGTCAGACTTTAATTTACAATGCTAACAAAGGCAGTCAGGGATATAGGATTCCTCAAAATGTTTAGAATGGAATGTGATGTTTTCATTAAAAACCGGCTACAGTTTACCAGCTACTTTTTCGGCAAACCGATTCATTCAATTGTATCTCTGTATGTACAATTTACATTTTTTATAAAAAAACTATTGAGAAGGGTAGAATAAAAACAAAAGCTTCAGTGTCCGCAACTTTATAAAAGTTATTGAAAGTCTGCTGTAAAGTCCAAGTAGTAAATTATAAAGATTTTATTTGAATTTGCTGCCAATCTACCATAGTTCTTTTGCATGGTCAAAAGGGAGGCAACTCTACTCACTTAGTAAAAGAAGTAAATACATTATTTTTAATTAATTTAATCCCATTCGCTAATAAATTCTCTTTTTCTTTCACTTTCAACACTCATTTTCATATACATAATATCTTGATCTATAATTTCAATAAACTCGTAGTAGTTTATGTTGTTTTGTTGGACAAGAAAATCTTTTACTTTTTCCAGTTGAGATAATTCAAATTGCATTTTTGGTAATCTGCTCCCCATTGTAACTCCTGGAGAAACATAAAAGTCAAGTCTTTTGAAAAGGTCAGCATCACAATTTTGATTTATGATTATTTTGAGAAAATCTAGCATTTTGTCATTGTAGATGCTACTGATAATATTGAATATTAATAAAATAATTTCTTTATTTTCAGTTTTCATCAGTTGAGTATGCAAAAAATCAATTTCTTTCTGGCTGTTTCCATTAAAAGCACTTGCAAATTCTGAAGTCAAATGGAGAAAAATACTCTTGAAATTCACCAAATAATTGAGCATTTTTTCAAACACAATTTCATAATTATCCAAATTCCATAATTTCTTAAAATCATTTTCATCAAAATCTCCTCTCGATAAGTAATTTTTATCACCAAAAATATATTCTAACAAGTCAATGATAAAATTTGGATCATGTAATAGAATCATTTTTAATACTTTCAAGTCATAATCAAAATGTCTTCTTGATTTATCAAGATACAAATATATCTTTTCAATCTTTTTTAAGTTTTTTATGAAGGACAATAAGTATTTTTCGTAGATAATTTCAAAAAAACGTCCATACATAAACAAATTATCGTTTGTTTCAGTTTTTTTGATGATTATATCTAGTAATTTTTCAATTTCAAACTCAATGTTCAAATCCAAATCAGAAATTCTTTCTATAATTTCGTCTATAAACCAAATATTTTTGAAATCTTCCTTTTGTATTGCATCTACAAGATAATTGTAATCCTCTTTTTTTAAGTACTCAGCTGGAATTCTTGTAAAGAGCTCTAACAAGTAAGTGTCGATATTTAAACTTAAACTCTGTTTTAATACTAATTTTAATTTGTTGACTTTAGAATTGTCAAAGCTTACAGTTGATATAATTTTTCTAAAATGCAGATGTTTTGAATAATCATAATTGAAAGCCTTTTCTAATACCTTGATAAATAGGTCAAAATCTTCATTTGCAAGATTTTCAAATATATCAGAAACAGGAATTGTTATACTCTCAAAACAAGAATAATTTGAATACTTGTTTTGATAAATAATGTTTAAAGACTCCATTAAAATTATATAATCATCATAAGTGTAATCTGAAAAAGTATTAATTACCTTTTCATCTCTTTCGAATTTTTCATCTAACAATAGCCATAAATTAAACTCTTGAGAACTAATAAGATTTATTACTTTTTTGTCGTACCTGATTTTTAAAGTTCTGAGTTTTCTAATGTAATTATGTATAATCGCACATTCTTTGAACTCTGCGTTATTGAAATTTTCTTTAAAGAATGGAATCAAAAGCTTTTTATCAAAATTAATTACTCTTTTTTCGTTTTGATAAAAGTGAGCGTAGGTATGCTTATCAAAAAAATCATGTACATTATTTTTTAATTCTTTATTTTTATAACAATCAAAGATAAATTTAAACAGTGTAGTTCTAAAATTCTTTTGATCTTCAGTTAGAGCAATAGATACCTGATTGAAATAGATCTGCCTTCCGTCTCCGCCATCATAGCATTGATAGCTGTCAATCAAATATTCACTAGCTATAAAAAGAATAATTTTAGAATAAAAAAGATTATTCTCATTAATTTTTGAATATAAAAAATCAAATAACTGTATTTGAATTTTATAACTATATTCATAGCTAAATCTTTTATATGTAAATGATTGTGTAAAAACTTTTAATATTTTGGTGAATCTTATTTCGTTTGATAATCCATACTTTATTAACAATCCTAAAGCAACTTCAAATTTGTCTGGAAGGTTTTGAAATTGGACTAAAAGATCAATTATCTTATCATCATAAGATTCAAGTGAATTGTTTTTGTAGATTTCAAACCTAAGATTTTCAACCTTAAAATCTGTTTCGGAACTTACAATTTTATTTAAAAAGGACAACGTTTCAGATTCTAAATAAAACCAAAATACATCTAAAAATTTTATTGACTTATCTTGAGATCCTTCAATTAAATTCCACTTCTGTTTAATATCATATAATATCAAATCTTTTACTTCATGAAAACCATAATTGCTGATTATCGGATTTAAAAGGGACATCAAAGAAATTTTATTCTCATCAAAGTATAAGATCAATAGCTGTTTAAAGGAAATATGCTGTTCTTTGATGAAAATTAAGTAGAAAATATATTCTCCAAGTATTTGGTCAGCAATTTTATATGTATTTTTATATTCGTCAGCAATTTCATTTTTGACTAATAAGCTTAATTTTTCTACTAATTCATTTTTGTTTATATCAAAACACCTCGAAATTTCATCTATAACAGCTGAATTAGAAATGTCGATAGACCTAAAAAGAGTTAATATTCCCGCAGTTTTTAATAAAATTAAGTCATCTTTAATGCTATTGTTAGCTGACGAAAAATACTCTTCTAATATCAGGGACGCTTTTGTAAGTTTTTCGATTTCGTTATTTTTTCCGGCGATGGCCCCCATCAAGGCTATCCTTGGGTTTCCTTTTGATATTGAATAAATTCGATCAGTATAATAATCAGTAATTCTAAATCCATCAGATTGCAGAATTTTAGATAATTCAGCTTTATTAAAATTTGCAAGTTCGATTAGACCATTTTCTCTCAGCTGAGATTCCACTTCATGTTTCAAATAATTTCTAACAGTCATTATAATTTTGATGTCACCTGAAGTGAATTCATTTTTAAAATTTATAATTGAAGTTAAATTACTTTTAAGTTTATTAGCATCATCAACAACAATTATGTACTTGTTGTTTTTTGTAAGCTGTACTTTTAGATCATCCCAAATCAGCTGATTATTGTTCCTTATATATTTTATAATGTATTGGGTGTTATTTTTCAAATAATTTGTAACTAACTGAATCGAAAGTTTGGTTTTTCCAACACCGGCAGGTCCTGTAATTAGTAAAAAGTCATATTTGTTTAATAATTCAATACCTTTATCTAATTCTTTTTCTCTGTTAAAAAAAGCATTAGATAAAGGCGTAGCAAATTTTGATTTCTCATATTGGGTAACAAATTCACTAATTTCTAAAATTTGACCACTGTCAATATTTAAACCCAGTTCTCTTGCCAGAGAAGGAAAATCTCTAAAGATAATAGTCGCAAAAGCGTCTATGCCAATTACTTCTAAATTGGTATATTTGTTAAACGAGTTTTTATGATTATTAAGCTCTTCTTGAAGTTTAGTTGTAATCTCTTGATTACAGATTAAAATAATTCTACTTATTTTATCAGAAGATATATCACTTTGATTAAAACAATGTTTGATATCATTCTTTAATTTTGGAATTAATTTAACTTTATCAGTGGTTGTGATTTCACTGAATATGTAAGAACCATTATCATATATAAAATTATCAGGAGTTCCTTTCTTTGATTTTTCTTTTCCAATAACTAAACCGGTAGGATTTACAATCGAGTATCTATAAGCGAGGTAAAGTCTGCAAATATTGGCAAACTTATCGGGATTGCATCTTAAAAGGGCCTGCTCTATACTTGTTATCATAGTAATTGTTTAATTTCAAAAATAAGTATAAAATTTTTATTCAATTTTATAATTTGTATATATTAGAAAAATTGTTCTCGCGGATCGTAATCTTTTTTGCTGCTGTCAAATATGTACTTTCTATCCTTTTATATGTTAAAAAAATCGACTCAAATTAAAATATTGTAAAAAATTTTGATGCTTGGCAGATTTAGTCTTATTCTTTGAAATATATTCCTACATATGAAGTTAAAAAACTATATTGCATGTAAAAAAAATATTAATAGGATTTATAGTGGAGGATAGTGGTGTAAAGAGTCGAAGCCTGTTAGTAAACTGATTTTTTGTAAAAATATATATTTATTTTAAAATAATTAAGCACTTCTAACCTTATGTATATATCAAAACTTGTTATTAAAAATTACAGAACTTTTGATGATTTTACAATAGAGCTAAAACCCCTTACTTTAATTGTTGGTGAAAATAATATTGGAAAGTCAAATCTGCTGGATTCAATTGGGCTTATTTTTGGACAAGATGTATCCTACACAAAAAGGCGGATTTTAGAAGTTTCGGATTTTAATTATAAAGAGATTCTTAGATTTAAAAGCCAGGTGCTGGATTTTACTATTCCTATTGAAGATATCATTTTGCCAGAGATTTTTATCGAGGCAACCCTGACTGGCTGGGATGAAGATCAGGAGTCCGTTATTGGTGAATGGTATAGTAATGCTAGTTTTTCAGAAGCCACGCTTACATACAGATTTGCGCCAGGGCCCAGATTTAAAAGGCAGGAAGAACTTCAAAATCAAAGAAATTTTATACAAAAATTTATTAACGAGCATACTCAGGAAGTTTATGATAATCTTCTTCCCAGTGCAAAGCTTGATTTGATAAATTTCCCGATCTCTAAGTATTTTTATACTATTTATGGAGGAAGCAGCAGCAGTACTAGTGCGAGCATGTATCATCTTAATCAAATGAAGTTTGAACTGTTGGACGCACTGAGGGATGCATGCACGGAATTGGTAGCTAGCCACAACAGCAGGCTTCTTTTCAGAATATTGAATTCTAAAGAAGAAGAGAAATATCAAGATCTTAAAGGACAGCTGGTTGGATTGCAGCAGGCAATTAATGATAATGAAACTCTCCAAGAGATAAAAGCTGGTATTTCTCTCCAGCTGGACAAGATTTCCCTTACGAATGATGATACATCAAATATAGTAGATTTAATTTTCTCACTGCCCGACGTATCTGATCTGTTGAAAAAAATAAGTTTAATATATGGAGATAACCCCATAAGAATTGAAAGGAATGGAACAGGTCGTAACAATCTTTTATTTATTTCTTTGGTTTTGTCTTATGTTGAGGATGTTACACGTGGGCATAGCTCATATTTTAGAGTCGTGGGTCTCGAAGAACCTGAATCGCATTTACATCCCAATCTTCAGGATCATTTGGCACATAATATAGAATCACTTATAAAAATTGAAGGCAAGAAAGAATTTAGGAAAGATATTCAGTTGCTGATCACATCGCATTCAACACATATAACTACAAAGATTGATTTTGAAAATACAGTAGTGCTCTACAGAGACGGAGACAAAATTGCTTCACATTATGTACTTGATGGTTTCAGTGCTAATGCTTTAGGACGAAAACAAATAAAATATCTTAATAAGTATCTTGATGCTGTCAATTCTAATATTTTTTACTCAAGGAAGATCATACTTGTTGAAGGGATTTCCGAAAAACTTTTAATACCTGTATTTTTTGAACGAATAATGAATCATTCAACTGAAAAATCTAGCTGTTGTGTTGTGAATGTAAATGGTTTGGCGTTCAGTTATTTTCTTGAAATTATAAAAAATGGATTTTTTCAAAAATGCCTTGTGTTAACAGACAGAGATTCAGATACAAAAGCAAAAGATAGAGCTGATAATCTGGCAGAAAAGTATAAAGGTGTGTCACAGATTAAAGTCGGTATTACTGTTGACACTACTTTTGAAAAAGATATTATAAACCAAAACTTAGTAGGACCAGGGAGGGATCTGTTACTGAAGGTTTTGCAGGAAGTGAGGCCAAATAGTGGAAAAGCTTACGTGGAAGCTTTACGGAAAAAAGCTATTGACACAGATAGTTTTTTTGCTTTGATTGAGGGGTACAAGTCAGAGTTTGCTTATTCTTTGATGTTAAATCTTTCAGATTCTGATTCTACTATTGACGGATTTGTGATTCCAAAATATATTATTGAAGGAATTAATTTCTTTTCCTAATGAAAAACACCAAGTTAAAACCTAAACTAATAATTGCAGGACCTGGGGCAGGAAAAACCCATAATATGGTAGCATCAATAATTGAAGCTTTGCCTGATCTATCTCCTGTCAGATACATGGCAGTAATAACTTATACGAATTCTGCTGCCAACAATATATATTTAAGAGTTTCAAAACAGATAAGCATACCTGAAAATCTTTTTATAGGAACAATGCATTCGTTTTTGAATAAATTTATTGTAATGCCTTTTTCGGCATTTGGAAGCGAGGAAGTTTCGAGTGAAAAATTGTTTCTACAGTGCGGTCTTGATGATGTATATGCAAAGGTTGAAAGTTTAAAAGATAAAGCGAATAGAGTTAAAACTCCTCAAGATGCTTCAATTTTGAAGAAAGCAATACGTAAGAAACTTAATAAAAAAGGTTATATAACTTTTGATCAGACACTTTCAATTGCAAAAGATTGTATTGGCAATAAAGCGGTAGCTAGGGCACTCAGCAATAGACTCCAATTTTTATTTGTCGATGAGTTTCAGGATTCAGGCAATGATGTGTTCAGTATTGTCGAAAATATTCGTAAAGAACAGAAAACCAAAATATATTGTGTTGGTGATCCTGAGCAATACATTCAGAGTTTTGACTCTTCAATTAAATTTTTTAAGTACATTCCTATTTTAAAAGCTTCGCAAAGCACTAGCTATGACATTGAGCTAAATGCGAGGAATTTTCGGTCTACTCAAAAAATAGTATCATTTCTTAATAAGTTTAACGGGCGAACTTTTAAATCTGAGTTATTCCAACAGGAAGCTGTGTGCAGGAAAGGTAGAAAAACTGCTGAGGTAGGTGAAGATGTCATGTTCACCCAAAAATGGGGAACTGTGACTCATATGATTGAAGATTTTTATACGAAGTGTGAGAGTTTAGAAATTCCGATTTCTGAGCGCTGTATTCTGGCAAAAAAAAACGACGTTATAAATCGTATTACTGCAGCAGTTGGTAATAATTATATGAATCCTAAAAAAGAAACCGGTGTTTCTCCAATTAGAGTAATACAGGATGCGATCCTTTCGACAATTCAAATGACGCAGACTCAATTTTGTGAGCGTTATAATACTAATATTTATACCTTGAGAAAATATTCTATATCTGTATTTAAAGCTATAAGAAGCGGTAAAATTAAAAATGAGAATACGTATGGAAGTTTTATTAAAGAGGAACTTAAATTGGAGATGGTGAAAGGGCTACCTGTAAAAATTGAAAATTTAAAATTTGATTTTAATAATAGACAGACAGGTAATCTTGTTACAGTCTGTAATATACATACAATAAAAGGCCTCGAGTCTCAAGCTGTCTTGGCTATAGCTAAAACGGAAGAAGAATTATTACTTTGGATCGAGACTGATCCTGAAGTAAGAGAACTTAAGCGTGAAAAGGAAGATACAGACTATCCTCGTTTAGGATATGTTGCATTCAGCCGAGCTGAAAGGTTTTTATGTTTAGGCTGTCTTCAGGAAGTAAGTTCATATACTCTTTCGAAATTAGAACAGTTGAACGTGCGCATGCTACAGTAAAGAAAAGTAATTTTAAATTAATAGTGGAACAGTTCTCTAACATGCTGCGATCGACAAGGGTATTTTTATAGATTTAGTTCAAAATAGACTCTTTTATATTTCTTTCCAAAAAAAAACAATATTTTGCTGGATTACCGGCCTGAGGTATTCAAACTGAGGAATCGGGATTGTTATTTGAAATGTATGAGCTTGCTTTTCGTTCATTAAACATTTTCGCAAATTCAAAAGTTGCTTTATGCACAAAATCAAAATAAAATTCTACACTTGGTTTTCAAATCCAATTATGTCTACACTGTAGACACATTTGAAATTAAAGAATAATTAATTAGGAGATAATGCAATTTCTATGCTTCAAACGGCTTAATACTATTACGGCTTAGAACCTAAGATTGTGGAGTGCAGTCTTTGCCAAGGTTTGAATTTTTGAAAATGTATGATGCCACGATGTTGCCACAAAATTAAAACTGATGAAAATCAGTAAAATTAGACCTTAACTTCTATTGCGAAATTGTGATAATTCCAGTGTTATTATGACTCTTATTTGGCAATTTTATTTATTTTTCTAATTGCGTCCGCGTTGCGGACGCAATTAGAAATGTTTAGAAAAGATAGATTTATTAAATTTGTAGTTTGCTGTTGAATATAGAGGTCATTGTTTTCGAACTGAAAATTATATTCTTCACCTGCAAACAGAAAGTCTCTGTCTAGCTGAAATCTCTCAACAGTGTTGAGAGATTTGGATAATCTTTATTCAGTAAAAAAAAACTAAAAGGAATATAACTTTTTTGCTCATTTAAATTGTGTCCGCAGTGCGGACACAATTTAAATGTTTTGTAGGGTTCGTTAGTTTATTTAACGTCCAACAAATAGCCTTTTTTTTTGTTTTAAATTTTATCAAAGTTTTAAAAGAGGTAGCAAATTCAGGAATCCCTTTCTAAAAAAAAACATCACCTAAACTTAGATTTCAGTTTCTCCATATCTTCCATAATGTTTACATCCAAAACTTTTGCATAGTGCTGCGTCTGCTTGGTATTGGTATGTCCCATCATTGCAGAAACATTCTCGAGTCTTACTCCGTTTCCTAAGGTTACAGTGGTTGCAAATGTGTGTCTGGCAATATACCATGTAAGATGTTTGTCTATGCTGCAGGCATCAGCTATTTCTTTAAGATAGGCATTCATTTTCTGATTGGAAATTTTGGGAATAAGACCTTTCTGCTGGTTTTTATATTTAGAAATAATTTTCTCTACTGTAGGCAGTACTGGAACATTGGCTCTAATGGCAGTTTTAGCTCTGCTGGTCATAATCCATAAATTTCCAGTAGAATCTTCAGATAAGTTTCTTTCAGTTAGATCCATTGCATCGACAGGTGCATATCCTGTGTAGCAGCTGAAAAGAAATATGTCCTTGACCTTTTCCAGACGGGGCGTTGAAAATATTTTATTCTCGACCGCATTCAGTTCCAGCTGGGTTAGGAAAACAGCATCTTTTACGCTTAACCTTCCGTCATAAACGTTGAAGGGATTTTTAATGATCAAATCCATTTTGACGGCATAATTGCAGACAGTTTTATACATTTTCATATACTTTACCACCGAATTGTTTTTGATGCCTGTCTGGTCTTTAAAACTGCTCTCGTATTTAAGGAACTGTTCCAGTTTGAAGACAAACGAGCTTGATATTTCAGATGCTGGCATATCTTCCTTTTTGTAGGCGCTGGTGATGAAATCCAAAAGTAAATCCTTTGCTCTTTTGTACTTCTGTAGTGAAGCTGCTGCGCGTTCTCCAGAATTAACTCTTTTGGTGAAGAATATATTGTATGTTTCCATAATTGAAATTATAGAAGACCCTTGAGGCTGGCCGATTTTGACTTTTCCAGTAAGTTCAGCTTTTAGTAATTCCAGATCAACGTCAGGATCAATTCGGAAAAGTTCTGTAAACTTCTTTTCGGCATTAAGCTGCATGAGATCTAGAGAGCTTTTGATTACCTTTTCTTTTTCCGCCTTCAGGGTATTTTTCAGATGGCTCGTCTGGATCCATTTTTCTTTCGAGATATATTTTCCCGAGGCGATTGTAATTATTTTGTTTTTATAAGAAAGTCTTAGAATAATAGAGCTTTCTCCATCTCGATTAACTCTGCCGGATTTTAGCAGAAAAATTGTTTTTAACATGTTATCTAATTTTAAAATTAATAATCAAATTGAATTAATAATTTTAAGAGAGCCCATTAACATTAGGGAATTCCTGGGGAATTCTTTTGTTTTAGTGGTCCAATTTTGAGAAAAAAGATCTCAAAAAAAGTGGGTCACTAATTGTGCCACCATTCTTTGATAAAACATGTGCTTTTTGAAAAGTTTGCAAAAACAAAAAAGCCTTTAAACACTAGTGTTTAAAGGCTTTTGATTTTTAAAGTTTCTTTTGAAACTTCTACTGGCGGAGAAAGAGGGATTCGAACCCCCGGACCTGTTACAGTCAACAGTTTTCAAGACTGCCGCATTCGACCGCTCTGCCATTTCTCCAGTATGTCGCGATCATTTGCTGATTGCGAGTGCAAATATAGTGCGCTTTTCCGATTATAAAAACTTTTTCGGCTATTTTTTTAAGTTAATTTTTAAGTGTCTAACTATCAGTATTTCCGAAAAAGAGTTTTTTGAAAAATTACTTCAAATCATCTAAAATTGGCACTGGTTTTTTGTTTTCGTCAACCGCAACAAACGAAAAAGTTCCTGAAACTACCGTTTCGCGAAGCTCTGTATACATTTGTTCCATGAAAATATCCACGTGAATTTTACAGCTTGTTCTTCCTACGCTCATAACTTTCGCTACTAATTCGATTAAAGTTCCGGCTGGAATTGCCTTTTTAAAATCAATTTGGCCTGTAGAAATTGTTACTACTTTTTTTCTGCTGAATCTCGTAGCACAAATAAAAGCTACTTCGTCCATCAAATGAAGCGCAGTTCCTCCAAATAAAGTGTCATAATGATTCGTAGTACTCGGAAAAACCGCTTTGAATATATGCGTCTCAGATTTTATAATTCTCTCTTCTAATGTTCCCATATTAATAACTTACGTATTCAGTAATTTCAAGTCCGTATCCAATCATTCCAACGCGTTTTGTTTGCTCTGTATTTGATACCAATCTAATTTTAGAAATATCAATATCGTGCAAAATTTGAGCGCCAATTCCGTAGTCTTTGCTATCAATGATTACTTTAGGAGCTTTCATTGTTCCTTCGGCCTGTAAAGCTTTAAGTTCAGAGATACGACTCAATAAGTTTACTGCCTGCATATCCTGATTGATGAAAATAACAGCACCTTTTCCGTTTTCATTAATGACTTTAAACATGCCGTCTAATTGTTGTTCAGCATTGTTGGTTAAAGTACCTAATAAGTCATTATTTACCTGAGAAGAGTGGATTCTGGTTAAGATTGGATCTCCAAGATTCCATGTTCCTTTAGTTAAAGCAATATGAATTTGTTTATTTGTAGTTTGCTCGTAAGCTCTTAATCTAAAAGTTCCAAAACGAGTCTCGATATCAAAATCTTCTTTTTTAACAATCAAACTGTCGTGTTGCATTCTGTAAGCAACCAAGTCTTCAATAGAAACTAACTTAAGATTGAATTTCTTAGCTACTTTTATCAATTCAGGTAAACGAGACATTGTTCCGTCTTCGTTTAGAATTTCGCAGATAACACCGGCAGATTTAAATCCGGCTAATCTTGCAAAATCAATTGCAGCTTCAGTATGCCCAGTTCTTCTTAAAACCCCACCTTGTTTAGCTACCAAGGGAAAAATATGTCCAGGTCTTGCTAATTCATGTGGTTTAACATTTGGATCTGTCAACGCTAATACAGTTTTAGATCTGTCTGCTGCTGAAATTCCAGTAGTTACCCCATGTCCTTTTAGATCTACAGATACTGTAAAAGCAGTTTCCATGTGATCTGTATTATTGCTGACCATAGGTCTTAAATCCAATTCTTTACAACGACTTTCTGTTAGTGGAGCGCAAATTAAACCACGTCCGTGAGTAGCCATAAAATTGATCATTTCCGGCGTTACTTTTTCGGCTGCCGCCAAAAAATCACCTTCGTTTTCACGATCTTCATCATCGACTACAATGATTACTTTACCTTGACGAATATCTTCTATAGCTTCTTCAATGGTATTCAGTTGTATTTTTGTTGTTGACATAATTATTGTGGATTTTGAGCGGGGAAAAAGCGCTCGGAAATTTTTTGAAATAGTTGTGATATTGGGGTTATAATTGCATCAAAGTTAATTAATCCGTTATCGTTTGTTGCACGATACGTTAATAATATGGCTAATGGCAATAATATAAACGAAGACATCCATGAACCCATAAATGGAGTCATACCGCCTTCTTGTGAAAGTCTTTTTCCGAAAGTATTAATGAAATGGAAAGTAATAAAAATCAAAACGGCAAAGACAATCGGTAAGCCAAGTCCACCTTTGCGAATAATAGCACCTAATGGAGCGCCAATGAAAAACATTAAAAAACACGCAAAAGCAATTACAAACTTCTCGTAAAGAGCCGTTAAATGTTTGTTGATTTCTCGTTGTTTATCTTTTAAATCTTTCTGAGTTGATTCAATAGAGTAAATATTACTGGTCACATTACTGCTGGCCATTCTTATTATTTCTGCCTTTTGTTTGTTTTTGTATAAAGATAAAAGATCGTTTGGTAACGGTTTTTTCTTTTTAGTACTATCTACTTTTACAGGTATTGCAGATTTCCTAATTCCAACACGTTGATTTATGTTTTCTGAAAAAGAAAGAATTTCGTTATTTAGATTCTTGTTTAAGGAATCCAGAGTATAGCGCAGTTCGTTAACATTTAGCATTGCGTTTGTACCGTTTATGCTTTCTTTGTCATCGTCGACTTTATTTAATTCAGATAAGTCAATATTGATGATCTGTTTTTTAAACTTACCTTTTACAAAAGGAAGTTTAGAACGATCTTCGTATTTTTTAGGAGTAACATCTTGGTAGTAATAACCATCATTTAAGACTAGTTTTAAGATACTCGACTTTTCATTACTGATTAATTTACCATCTTTTGCTTTGATGACAGTTTTGTTTTCTCCCATATTATTGGGTTTCTCATGGATGGTAACTCCAGTAAGAATATTTCCGTTTTCACCTGACTTTTTATTTACCTTAATGTTGTAAAAGCCAACGTCGTTAAACTGACCTTCGGCAATTGCCATTGCGGGTTTTGCCTGTGCGATGTTTTTTCTGAAATTGACAAATTTATATTCGGCATAAGGAATCACATTATTGGCAAACCAAAATGCTACTATACTTAAGAAGAATATAAAAACGATTAGAACTCTCATCGCTCTTTGCAATGAAATTCCTGAAGATTTCATTGCTGCGAATTCGTAGTTTTCGGCTAAATTTCCAAAAGACATAATCGATGCCAATAAAACCGATAGTGGTAAAACTAACGGAATAATTCTAGGCATCGAGAATAAAAGGAATTTTAAAACCAATATCAAATCGAGGTCTTTACCCGCAAGTTCTGCGATAAAAAGCCATACGGTTTGAAGTATGAATATGAAAAATAGGATTACAAATACCGTAGTAAATGTAAGTAAGAATGTTTTTAGTAAGTATTTGTCTAAAATTTTCAACCTTGAATTAATCTAATTTATTGATGTAGTACTTTGGATATTTGCTCGCTACAAATGTAAATTGATTTTTTGATAAAGGCTGATTGGTTTTAAAAGAATTAACGGTTAAAGTTGTTTTTGTTCCGTTTTTTCCAGTTTCAATCAAATTATAGATGTGTTTTGTTTGTACATCAATACCTAAAAGAATCTCTTTTCTTTGGTCTTTTGTATTTGTAGGAGCTAATTTGATATATTGAATTTTTCTTCCTTTAACATTTTGAACAATGTCCATATTGTATTTGTATCCGGAATTAAAGAAAGTAAGCATTTTTGAAGGCGTGATCGCGCTATCATCTTTCTCATTTACTTTAGAAACAGTAACTTCTTCGTCTTCAGGATTTATAGTGTATGTTTTTTGTCCGTCGAATATTTTAGTAACGCCCATAAAATTCAATACATATTGATTGCCTTTCATAGTCACATTTCCTTTGCTGTCCTGATTGATGTTTTCTTTGGCATTATTCAAAGAATATTTGAAATCTATAACAATGTTGTCGTAGTTTTTTATTTTAGAAGTCACTTCGTTCAATAAATCTTTTGCTTTTTTATCCTGAGCTTGAATAGAAGTGAAGCTCAAAAGCAAGATAATTGCCATTTGAAGACACTTTTTCGTCATGTTTGCGATAGAATTGTGGTTGATTTCTTGAATTTTTGTTTTCATGATTGGATTAATTTTGTTCATTATTAAAAAATTGATCAAGAGCACTTAAATCAGATATGTTCACGCTTCGCGCTTTACTGCCTTCAAATGGGCCAACAATTCCAGCTGCTTCCAGCTGATCGATCAAACGACCGGCTCTGTTGTATCCTAATTTTAATTTTCTCTGCAATAATGAAGCTGAACCTTGTTGTGCGTTGACAATAATCTCAGCAGCTTCTCTAAATAAGGTATCTCTGTCGGAAATATCCATATCAAGATTAATGCCAGTTTCTTCTCCAACAAACTCTGGAAGCAAATAAGCTGTGGCATAAGCTTTTTGCGAACCAATAAAATCCGTAATTTTTTCGACCTCAGGAGTGTCAATAAATGCACACTGTACACGTACGACATCATTTCCGTTGGTATATAATAAATCTCCACGACCAATTAACTGATCGGCACCTTGTGTGTCAAGAATAGTTCTCGAGTCAATTTTTGACGTTACTCTAAAAGCAATTCTCGCAGGGAAATTCGCTTTAATCAAACCTGTAATAACATTTACAGATGGTCTTTGTGTTGCGATAATCAAGTGAATACCAATCGCACGCGCCAACTGAGCCAAACGCGCAATAGGAATTTCGACTTCTTTACCAGCAGTCATAATCAAATCGGCGAACTCATCGACAACTAATATAATATAAGGTAAGAATCTATGTCCGGCTTCTGGATTTAGTTTTCGGGCTTTAAATTTATCATTGTATTCCTTGATATTACGAACCATTGCATCTTTTAATAAAGAATAACGGTTGTCCATTTCAACACAAAGTGAGTTTAAAGTGTTAACCACTTTTGCATTATCTGTAATAATAGCATCTTCGGTATCTGGAAGTTTGGCTAAATAATGTCTTTCTATTTTATTAAAAAGTGTAAGCTCTACTTTTTTCGGATCCACCAAAACGAATTTTACTTCGGCAGGGTGTTTTTTGTATAAAAGAGAAGTCAAAACAGCATTCAAACCAACAGATTTTCCTTGTCCAGTAGCTCCTGCCATCAATAAGTGAGGCATTTTGGCTAGATCGACAACAAAAGTTTCGTTCGAAATTGTTTTTCCTAAAGCAATTGGTAACTCCATTTCAGCTTCCTGGAATTTTGCAGATCCAATAACACTTTTCATAGAAACCATGGTTGGATTCTTATTCGGAACCTCGATACCAATAGTTCCTTTTCCTGGAATTGGCGCAATAATACGAATTCCTAATGCTGAAAGAGATAAGGCGATATCATCTTCTAAACTTTTAATTTTAGAGATTCTGATTCCCGCTTCCGGTACAATTTCGTATAAAGTTACAGATGGACCAACGGTTGCTTTAATCTGTGCAATTTCAATTTTGTAGTTACGAAGTGTATCTACAATCTTGTTTTTATTTTCTTCTAATTCTTCCTGATTAATCGTAATTCCGCCAGTCGAATATTCTTTTAATAAATCGATTGTTGGGAATTTATAATTCGATAAATCTAAAGTTGGATCAAACAATCCAAAATCAGCAACAAGGCGAGAAGCCAGGTTTTCTTCGATAATATCTTCTTCTTCCGGTTTTTCGATAACCAATTCTTCGCTGTGAACCGGAGCTTTGGTTATTACCGGATTGATGTCCATTTGAACTGGTTTTATAACCGGATTCAAATCGATTTCTGATGAATTTGAGATAGTCGGTTTTAAAGCCTCTTTGTTGATTTCGAATTGACTAACATCAGATTTTAAATGAATATTGTCTAATTCAGAATCATCTTCCTCAATAGCAAATTCTTCCAGATTGTAAGCGCTTTCAGGTTCCTGAGGCTTTTTTATGGAATTTAATTCAGAGCTGAATTCTTTTTTAGTAGAATCAAAGTAAGATTGAATTTTCTCCGGCGATAGTTTGATTTTGAAAATCAGATAAACGATTAATCCGAAAAGTAAGGTCAGTAAAGTCCCTGTTTTTCCGATGTAATCCTGAAGAAATAAATTCAGTTCATAACCAATTGTTCCGCCAAGTTCAGGAGCTGAAGTGGCGAAAAATCCAAATAGAACAGAAACAATAATAATAGCAAATAAGTCCCAAAACCAGATGTTTTTCAGCTTTTTTAGAGATAATTCTAATGCTAAAAACATTCCAGTAAGGAAAAATAGGCGCACCAATACAAAAGAAGCGATTCCGAATCCTCTGTACACGATCAAATCAGCAAGAAAAGCTCCGAATTTTCCGAGCCAGTTTTCTACGACTTCTGAACGATCACCAAGTTGGGTAACCGCACTTTGGTCAGATTGCCATTGTCCGTTGACGTAAAAAGAAATGAATGCTACTAATAATGCAACTGAAAAGAGTATCAAAAGGCATCCCAAAACAAACTTTTGTTGTTTGGTTAATTTCCAGGACTTTATCGTCTCAGCTTTTGGTTCGTTTTTTTTGTCTAAAGTTTCTTTTTTGGTTGTTTTTGCCATTATTGGGGTTTCCTATTGCCTATATAAATTTTGGTATATAAATAATCAAGCCTATTGCTATTGCTGTCATTGCAGCAAAAAATACTGCTCCAGCCGCAATATCTTTTATAAATCCGATTCGTTTGCTGTAATCAGGATGAATAAAATCAGCTATTTTTTCTACAGCTGTATTCAGTCCTTCAACACTTAAAACTAAACCGATTGCCAATGTTTGACAAAGCCATTCGATTTGAGTAATATGAAAATAAAAACCAGCAATGGTCATTGCAATTCCCAGTGAGAATTGAACCATAATGCTGTGCTCTGTTTTAATAAGTTTTACAGCGCCGTTAAAAGCATAAGTCATGCTTTTTAATCGGCCTGTAACAAAGGTGTTATCTTTTTGAAATTCCATTTATTGGTCTTATAGTGCTGCTAAAGCTGCTTCGTAATTTGGTTCGTGTGCGATTTCAGCAACTTGTTCTGTATGTGTGATTTTGCCATTAGCGTCAACAACAATGATTGCTCTTGAATGTAAACCAGCTAAAGGCCCGTCAACGATTTCTAGACCGTTTGTTTTACCAAAATCTCCAGCTTGAAAATCAGATAAATTGATAACATTCTCTAAACCTTCAGCACCACAAAAACGTTTTTGAGCAAATGGTAAATCTCTAGAGATACATAAAACTGTAGTGTTCTCTAAGTTGCTTGCACTTTCGTTGAATTTTCTAACAGAAGTTGCACAAGTTCCTGTATCAATGCTTGGGAATATGTTTAAAACTAATTTTTTTCCAGCGAAATTGCTTAAAGAAGCAACTGATAAATCGTTTTGTACTAATTTGAAATCAGCAAGTTGCGATCCAACTGTTGGTAATTCGCCTGAAGTATGTATTGGATTTCCTCCTAATGTTATTGAAGCCATGATTTTTGTTTAAATTAATGAGGTTCAAAAGTAAGGATTAATATTTGAATCTAAAAGTATTTGTTATGGGTTGTGACTAGAATTAGGCTAGTTTTAAGATAACGAATAATTTGATAATTTATGATATTAGCGTTGTGATTTGTCTTTGATGGGAAAGGAGCAATTTTATGAAGGTTTGTGTAGAGATGTCACGCGGATGACACGGATTTGAATGGGTTTTCGCTGTTTTTTTGTCATTGCGAGGAACGAAGCAATCTCACTAAGTATGTTCGTTTCAGTACTCTACAAAGTTTGCTTTTGCTAGTGCGGTTGCTTCGGTCCTCGCAATGACTTTGTTTGTGTTTATCTTTGTCAAAGTTTTAAACTTTGACAAAGATTAGACTGAATACTAACAATGTGAACAAAAAAAAACGCTCCCTTGGAATGAAAGCGTTTTTTAAGTCATGTTTTTTTGTTTTTTCTCTGAAAAAGAGGTCGATCTATTTATCGATAGAACCTAAAACACGTTTCATGAACGCATTTAAAGCTTCTTTTTTGTCTGTGCCCTGAACTACCATTTTGTGTACTTCAAGCGCACCGTACATATTTGAAATTAATTCACCAATTACATCTAATTCTTCATCTTTTAGAGACGGAATTTCGGTCATCGCTTCCAGAACTTCAATCGTTTCAATGATATAATCCTGATCGTTTTCTTCGATAAATTGGGTTAATTGCTTTATTACGGGTAATTTCATTTTCTGGATTTTTAGATTACTGATGATTCGATTTTTAGATAAGATTCGAAAAATCTAACAGTCTAAAAATCTAACGATCGATTTACGCGATTGCGTTTACCAAGTCGATTAAAACTTCTTGTTTGTTGGTTTGAGTTTCACCAACCAATTTTCCGTTTACGAAAGTTGCAAAAGTAGGCAAGTTGCTTACATTGGCTAATTTTCTTGATTCCGGAGAATTTTCAGCATCAACCAAAACAAAAGTGATAGCTTCATTTTCTGTTGCTAATTTTTTGAATTTTGGTTTCATAATACGGCAATTTCCACACCATGAAGCTGAATATTGTACTATTACTTTTTCGTTTTTAGCAACTAAATCTGCTAACGTATCTTCGTTTAAGTCGATTAACATGTTTTTGTTTTTTAAGGTTCAAAGTGGCAAAGGTTCAAAGGGACAAAGTTTTTGAAACTTCATTTATCTTTGTTGCTCTGTAGCTTTGTATGTTTTTGAAAAATTTTAAAGTAGCAAAGGTTCAAAGAACAAAGTTGCTGAACTTTGTTATAGAGTAGCAAAAACCTTTGCAACTCTGTACCTATGAACCTTTGTACCTTTATAAAAAATTAGTTTGCGCTCAAATACTCAGCAGTACTTAATCTGTCAGCAGACATAGCTTCTTTACCAGCTTCCCAGTTTGCAGGACAAACTTCACCTTTAGTTTGAATGTGAGTATAAGCATCAACCATACGTAAGTATTCGTTTACGTTACGACCTAATGGCATATCGTTAACACTTTCGTGGAAGATTTTTCCAGTTTCGTCAATAAGGTAAGTAGCTCTGTAAGTTACGTTTGAACCTTCGATGATAACTGAGTCAGTTTCTTCGCTGTATTCTGTAGATTCGATATCAAGGATACCTAAAATGTTAGCCAAGTTACGGTTTGTATCAGCTAAAATTGGGTAAGTTACACCTTCGATTCCACCGTTGTTTTTTGGAGTGTTTAACCAAGCAAAGTGAACTTCGTTTGTATCACATGAAGCTCCGATTACGATAGTATTTCTTTTTTCAAATTCAGGTAATGCAGCTTGAAAGGCGTGTAGTTCAGTTGGACATACAAAAGTGAAATCTTTTGGATACCAAAACAATAATACTTTTTTGTTGTTGTTTACTGCTTCCTCAAGGATGTTGATTTTTAAATTATCACCCATTTCTGAGATAGCATCTACTGCAATACTTGGGAATTTTTTTCCTACTAAAGACATATTTTTCGTTTTAAGTTAAAAATTTATTTCTGGTGCAAAAGTAGGGCATAAGTAGACTTACTTACAATAAGATGTAATTATAAATATTTATTAAGTAATAGTATTTAATTATGGGTCGCTGTAGTGTTTTTGTAACTTATTGAAGTTCAATATTTACAGGTAGGCTTCCGTTGCAATTGCTATTTTCTAAAAATTGAATTCCTGCAACTTTTTGAAATTCTTCAAAATTCTGATAAGCCTGAATTAGTCCTGAAGCCTTTGAAAGATTCGGAATTATTGGTAAAACGTATGGATTTCCGAAAACACAAACGATGCATTTTTTGGTTTGAAGCAATCCTGAAAGAAGATCTAAAACCTCATTATTAATTTCGAAATTGTTCATTGGTTTTGCTTTCGGAACAAATAATGAAATAATTATGGTTTCGAAATTTTGAAGTTCTTTTTCGATCGAAGAAATATCTGAAACCTCTAAATTTTCAAAGGCAAACTCAGGAGATTTTAATTCTGAATTTAAGGTTTTGAAGAAAGTGTTTTCGATATTTTTGTATAAACTCAATTTGGCTAATTGATTGCTTTTTTGAGCTTTGAAAGCTAATTCTGTATTTGAATTATCAATGATTTTTGTGATTGAATTCTGAGCAATTTCAAGATTCAGTGCTGCTGTTTTTTCGAAGTTTAATTCTCCGGAAGTAAAATTAGAATTAGAAATAATCCCAACTTTTTCTTTGGCTTTCGTGATTCTGTTGAAACTTTCTTCGATTCTTTCGGGCGAAGCATTTTTTAGAATCGCTTCAATTCCTTCCGGAACATTTTCGGCAAAACATAAAACGTCATTTCCAGCGTTGAAAGCTTCCCATTCGAGTTCTCCTTTTGTTTCGTACAATTTAGAAACGCTGTGCATGTTTAAGGCATCAGAAATAACCAAACCGTCATAACCCAATTGCCTGCGTAAAAGGTTTTCGATAATAGGTTTTGATAAAGTAGCCGAAGTGTCTTTTCCATCGTTTAAACTCGGAACCGCTAAGTGCCCGATCATGATTGAATCAACATTATTTTCGATTCCTTTAATGAAAGGATATAATTCGTTGTCTAATAATTCTTCGAGAGTTTCCTTTAAAACCGGTAAACCTAAATGCGAATCGACATTAGTATTTCCGTGTCCGGGAAAGTGTTTCAGACAGCCTAAAATTCCAACTTCAGACATTCCTTTTAAATATTCGACAGCAAAATTGGCGACTTTTTCTTTGTTTTCACCAAAAGAACGATAGCCAATAACGGGATTATTCGGGTTGTTATTAATGTCTGCCAAAGGCGATAAATTATAATGAATTCCGGCAGCTTTTAGGTCTAATCCAATTTGTTTTCCAACTTCATAAACTAAAGTTGATTTATTCTCCGGCAAAGCACCAAGCGTAATTGCATACGGATATTGTGGTGTTTTTTCGATGCGCATCGCCAAGCCCCATTCGGCATCAATACTGATTAAAAGTGGAGTAGAAGCGGCTTGTTGATAGCGAACAATTAAGTCTTTAATTTTTTGATAGCTATCGTCATTAAAAACAACTTTTTTCTTGCTTTCATAGTTCGTTGCAGCACTGGCACGACTATGAAAAAAAGTCAATCCACCAATGTTGTGTTCTTTTATTAAACGTTCCGTTTCCTGAATGTTCTCTTCGGTATCGTTTATAAAAACTGCAGGAAAAAAGAATTGTCCCACTTTTTGTCTTAATGCTTCAGCTGTCATTTTCATTATTGTAAAACCCGTAGGTGTGATTATTTTTAACACATAGAGACATAGCCTTTTTTGATATTAAATTAGGTGTTTCACTTATTCAAATGCACAGAACCTACTATGTGTAAAGAAATTTGTTTCTTTTTTTTATTCTTTATTTATGCAGAAAACCTATGTTTCTATGTGTTTAACAAAGTCTTTTTCATGCAAACACTATTATCCATTTTCTCGTAAGGAGGATAATTTGGAATTATAGTATAACCCAGTTTTTGATATAAATTAATCGCTTCCGGCTGATTTTTGCCGGTTTCGAGAATAGTATAAGGATAACCTACTTCTTTTGCCCAAATTTCTAGTTCGGCCAAAACCTGAGAAGCAATTCCTTTTTTTCGGAAATCAGGATGTACAAACATTCTTTTAATTTCGACTTTGTCGCTTTCTTTTTCTCTAAAAGCGCCACAACCTACGGCAATATCATTTTCGTAAAAAACGACAACGTGTTTTATTTTATCGGTTTTATTAAACTGATTGTAAAAGGCGTGATCTTCTCCGTCTCTAATAGCTAAATCCTGATCTAGTAAAACTACCAGATTTATAAAATCAGTATCGTCAGAGTTTGTTCTTTTTAAGCTGGTCATGATAAAAAGGGTAAAAGTTATGCTTATTTCAACTTACTTTTCTTTTGTTTGGCGAGCTGAGTTTTGGTATGTAAGGCTTTTTCGAGTCGGTTTTTAAAACGGAAAAGTTTCGGCAAACCTTCGAGTCGGTCTTCGAGTGTGATTTCTTCAAAAACTATAATAGCTTTTTCGAGAACCCGAATTTCATTTTCAAGGTCATTTTGGTTTTTGTAGATCGTAGCTAATCGATCATAAGGATGATTTCCTTTAAAGCTTTCCGCGACATTTTCTTCATATACTTCAATTGCTTTTTCAAAATCTCCTGTTTTTTCAAACTCAGCTCCTTTTAGGTTGCGTTCGGCTTGCAGATTTTCGTTGAATTCCATATTTAAGATGTTTGATTTGGGGTTAAACTTCTTCAGATTTTTTCCCAAAATCTTTCGGGAAAATTAAAAAACGTGATAAAATAATGCCAGGAATTGTAGCCAGAAATACCCAAATAAAGAAATTTCCGTAGCCTAAGTATTCCTGTATATAACCGCTAACCATACCAGGCAACATCATTCCCATAGCCATAAATCCGGTTGCAAGAGCGTAATGCGCAGTTTTAGATTCTCCTTCAGCTACATAAATCAAATACATCATGAAAGCAGCAAAACCAAAACCGTAACCAAACTGTTCGATTATTACAACAGCATAAATATAATAAATGGAAGCCGGATGGAAAACCGCCAACAAGATAAAACCAATTATAGGTAAATGCATGGTCAAAATCATTGGAAGCATCCATTTTGTGAGACCTTGTTTTGAGATTGCAATCCCGCCTAGAATTCCACCCAATGTCAAAGCGATTAATCCAAAAGTTCCATAAATCAAACCGATATCTTCGGTCTCAAGTCCCATGCCGCCTTTTTTGATTGTTTTTTGATTTCCTTTATTAGCAATCAATAGATCTACAAAGTCAATTCTGGCTTTGTTTGCATTTTTATATTCTTGTTTATCTTTATTTTCTACTTCTGCCAGTGGTTTCTTTTGATCTCTCATTTCCACTAAAATAGGCAGTTTAGAATAAAGTAATTGTAATTCTGAATCGGATAATTTTTCTCCGTTTTTAACCTTCGAATTGTATAATTCTAATGCCTTTGTCTGACCTTCGTCTAATCCAGTTTCAACCAATTCATATTTAATTGGATCTACTAAGAAGGGTGTCAGCATTTTAATTAATTGCGATTCTCCTAATCTGAATAATAGTATAAAAGCAAGGACTATAATAATTTGTTTTTTCCTGAAGAAACTTGCAAAAATGCTTGCAAAACTTTGTTTGTTATGATCAACAGGTTTTTCGCCTGCGTTTATTTCAGTTTTTGGTGTTGAGAAAAAATTGTAAACCGTTATAAAAGTCATTAGTAAACCAACAGCAATCATCGTATACGACCACGCTTTGGTATTGTCACTGTATTTATGTTCGAGATATCCCGCTAATAAAACGATTAATCCGTTTCCGGCCAACATTGCTAGTCTATAAAAGGTACTTCTGATTCCGATAAAAAAAGATTGTTTATCCTCAGGTAAAACCAATAAATAAAAGCCATCGCTGGCAATATCATTTGAAGCCGAAGCAAAGGCAGCAACCCAAAAGATGGCCAAAGTCATCATGAAAAAACCGCTTGTAGGAATGGTAAAACCGACTAATAAAAAGGCAATCGAAATAAGCAATTGCATAGACAAAAACCATTTTCTTTTGGTTCCGATTAACTCAATAAGCGGGCTCCATAACGGTTTGATTACCCAAGGCAGATATAATAAACTGGTATAAAGACCAATGTCTTTATTAGAGATTCCGAGTTTTTTGTACATAATTACAGAAACTGAGATAATTACTGCATATGGCAAACCAGATGCAAAATTGAGAAGTGGAATCCAAAACCAGGGTTTATTATCTGTTTTCATTAGGCTGTGCGGGGATATAGATTTTAAATGACTTTTTTAGGTCGATAGCAGTTGGGGCGCTTTCATTTGCATAATAATCAATAAATGTTACAGAGCAGGCTTTATATTTATTGATTTTTTCAGCTGGGATAGAAAACAAAATTGTTCCGGTGCTTTGAGAAACTCTTATTTTATCAATTATTTTAGAAGGATCATTGATATCTATTTTTGAGATACTGTCGCCTCCATAAACAACCATATAGCGAACTATTGTATTTAGGGGAGATTTAATATTGAACGAATATTTAGTGCTGTCTTTCTGAAATTCATTAACAATTGGTGTGTCAATTATGATGTGTTTCAAATTAGGAACCGCAGCCGGAAGTGCCGGATATTTATACTGGTTTTCTGCTAACAAACGTACAACATCAAAGTTTTTATCCATGAACCATTTAGAACTGAAATAAGCGCTTCCGCTAACGTTTTTAAAACTTCTGGCAAAATCAACCTGATTTGGAATTTCAGTCGCAAAGTTCCAGCTTTTGTCACCGTCACCTCTGATTTTATAAGAAGCGTGTCCAATATAAACCGCTGTATTATTAGAGTTTTCTGACCACCATTTTACTAATTTCGAGTAAGAAGCTCTCGGATTATTCATGCTCCAATACAATTGTGGTAGGATATAATCAATCCATTTTTGGTCCATCCATAAAACCGGATCTGCATACAAATCATCATAATTTGCTGTTGATTGTGTATCAGAACCTTTAGGATCTGCTGATTTATTACGCCAAACTCCAAACGGACTAATCCCGAATTGAACCCAAGGTTTACTTGTTTTGATCATTGTTGAAATCGTGTGAACAAAGTTGCTCACATTCGCACGACGCCAATCGCCAATACTTAAACCTGCGCCATATTTTTTGTACGATGCTGTATCGTTAAATGTTTTTCCGGGAACGGTATAAGGATAAAAATAATCATCAAAATGAATCGCATCGATATCATATTTGTCCACTACTTCTTTTACGACTTTTGTTAAATGTTGCTGAACTTCAGGTAAAGCAGGGTCATAATATATTTTTCCGCCATATTCAATCATCCATTCCGGATGTTTAAAAACGTCGTGATTTGGACTCAGTTGTTGTTTGTTTAAGTCAAAAGTAGCACGATAAGGGTTTAACCAAGCGTGAAATTCAAAACCTCTTTGGTGAGCTTCCTCAATCATCCATGCCAATACATCGTAATACGGATTTGGTGCCTGACCTTCTTTACCAGTCAGGAATCGCGACCATGGAGCCAGTTCTGTGGGATATAGAGCATCGCCAACACTTCTAACCTGAACAATTACCGCATTATAATTTAGTTTTTTATAAGCTTCTAGAATCTCAATATAATCTGCTTTTTCTTTCTCAACACCATCAATGGCTGTTTTGGGCCAGTCGATATTTACGACGGTCGCAATCCAGACACCTCTAAATTCGTTTTTAGGGTGTATTATGCTTTCCTGCGCATTGGATTTCCATCCAAAGAAAAATAAAAATATAATAGAGAATAATAGTTGCTGATTTTTATGCATTTCAATCTTTTTTAACAGAAACCAAAAATAGTTTTTTTAGATGAGTATAAGAAATTATAATTTTAGAATAGTTCTCTTTGTTTCTTAGTTTAAATTATACCTTAAAAATCATGCCCTTTTTATAAAAATACCATAAAACACAACTCCATAGAAGTATATATAATATTGAATAAGTAAGGGACGATATCATTTGGTTTTCAAAAAGAGCGCTAATCCAGTATTGGTAAGCATAATCTCTAACGTTTATTTGTTCTGAAATATTTTCCGGGTTCTGAATTTTAATTAATGCGAGTGCGCGAGGCAATATTCCGGAAACGAAGAATACAATCATTGGATTTACGCCCCAACTCAATAAGAATTTTGTCCATTTTTTGTGTTCCAATACATCTACAATATAATAGATAAGGGTTAGAAGTAAAAGCGCAATTCCGGCAGTAAATAAAACGTAAGAACTTGTCCAAAGTGCTTTGTTTATTGGGAAAAGGATTGACCAAAGTAATCCTGAGATAATCAATAGTATACTGATGATTCCCATTTTTTTGGCGATTTCTATTTTTGGTAAAGGTTTCAGAAGCAATTGCCCGATCAATAAGCCAATTAATCCGTTTGCGATTGTTGGTAAAGTGCTTAAAATACCTTCGGGATCCCATGTTTTGGTAGCAATATACATATGATCTTTTAATAGAATACTGTCTAACCACGAAGCTAAATTAGTAATTGGTTCAAGATTTGGAGCGCCAATTCCGGGAACGGGAATCAGTGTCATTATTGCCCAATATCCAAACAAAATAAGTGAACTCAGAATGATTTGAGTTTTTACAGTTGTTCTTAAATAGATAATCGAAACAAAGAAATAAACAATCCCAATGCGCTGTAAAACGCCCGGAAGTCTGACTTCTTTAAAGTTTTCATGTCCGCCGTAAGCCAGCGCCAGAAAAATTATAAAAAGACTAATGGCTAAAATGGTTTTGGTTTTCAGATTGAAATCTCCAATTAAAGCGTATCCAACTACGAATGTGATTCCTAAACGTACAAGTAAAAGCGGGAATCCGTCCAGTTCTAAAAAATAAATGCTGTTAAAAAAGTATAAAAAGAATCCGAGGCAAATAATACGAAGCGAACGAGTTATTATTTTTAAGATATTTTCTGGTTTGTCTTGTTTTATTGACATTGCCAAAGGAACAGCAATTCCTACGACAAGAATAAAAAAAGGAAAAACAAGATCAGCCAGCGTGCAGCCATTCCATTTTGCGTGATCAAGAATAGGATAAACATAATCCCAACTTCCCGGATTATTTACAACCGTCATTAATAAGACGGTGAGTCCTCTTAAAACATCTACTGAAATGATCCGATCTTTCATTTTCTTATTTTATTTAATCCGTTTTTGGATAATTATTTTTAACGCATAGAAACATAGATTTGTTTTTGTAAAAAAAGGAAATAAAAAAGAAACTCGTTTCTTCACACATAGCTATGTGCATTAATGCTAAGGGAAACGCCTTTTATGTGCAAAACAAATCTATGTTTCTATGGGTGCCAATTATTAGTCACGATAATTTTTATTTAATTGGGGAATGAAATTTTCCCCATTGTTACCGATGGAATTCCTTTATGAGAACCAAAATTAAAATCTTCTCCCGCGACAGTTTCATTGGCAAGAATGGCAAACAAAACGGCTTCTTTGGCATCGCCGGAAATTCCCAGTTCATCAGTTTTGTGAAAAGTACAAGGCAATAATTCTTTTAGCCATTTTACCAATAATGGATTATGTGTTCCTCCGCCTGACATGTAGATTTTGAAATCTTCGAGTTTAGAAGCGTTGTTTTTTACAGAATAATGAATGGCTTCGGCAATTGTTTCGGCGCTAAAACGGGTTAAAGTTGCCAATAAATCGGGAGGAGATATATTATCGATATTACTTTTTGCCAAAGCTGCTTTTACATAAGCTTCGCTAAAAAGTTCCGGACCAATGGTTTTTGGAAATTCCTGGCTGAAAAACGAATCGTCTTTTAGATTGTCTAATAATACTTGATTTACAGTTCCTTGTTGTGCTATTTCGGCGTCTTTGTCGTAACTTTTTTCAGGATAATACTTTTTTGTAAAAAGATCAATTAAAGTATTTCCGGTTCCGGTATCGGTTACAAAAGTTTCTTCGGCATTTGAGGAAGCGGGTAAAAAAGTAAAATTGGCAATTCCGCCCATATTAAGCATAATGCGGTTTTCGCCCTTTTTTCCAAACAAAAAATAATCACCATAAACCGCCAACGGAGCACCTTCTCCACCTGCTGCAATATGTTTTTGCCTAAAATCAGATAAAGTGATAATGCCTGTTTTTACTGCAATATGATCACCATCGCCAATTTGTAAAGTAGCGTTTGGAAATTTTTTCTGCTGATGCAAAAACTTTGGAGCGTGCAAAACCGTCTGACCGTGCGAAGCAATTAAATCAATTTCGTCAGCAGAAATAGTACGTTTTTTAAGAAAGGCGTTTATCATTTCGGCATGCAAAATACCAATCCATTCGTTGAGCATCACTAAATGCTGAAAATCAATTTCCTTCTTTGCAAAAACTTTACGGATCTCGATTTTAATGTCTTCCGAGTAATCGATAGTTTCAAATTGAGTTACTTTAACAGCAGTATTTTGACCTGAGCCCGAAATTTCGCATAATGCAATATCGAGTCCGTCAAGCGAAGTTCCTGACATTAATCCGATGATTTTTCGGGTTTCTTTTTGTGCAATTTGGTAAAGTGCGCTTATATTTTTGTTCATGAAAATTAAATTTTATGAAGTCTGTTGAATTGAAATGCTAAAATCAGATTATTTTACATAGAAATTCACTTAAAAAGAGATTTTTTCTTCAGAAGTTTTACTGGTAAAATAAAGTCCGATGTAGGTGAATAATCCGTTTATGATTATGAGTTCATTATCAAAGGTATATCCTATAAGGGAAGCCGAATGCTCACTCACAAAATAAGTCAAAATAGGCGCGATAATACAAATTACAGGCACTATTTTGTCGTTTACGCGTCTTGATTTTTGCAATAATCCAAAGGCGTACAAACCTAATAACGGACCGTAAGTATAAGATGCCGCTTTGAAAATCAAGGCAACTACAGAACTGTCATTGAAAGAATTTAAGACAATAATTACCAGAAAAAGTAATATCGAAAACCCTAAATGTATTAAATGTCTTCTTTTGATATTGTTGGTATTCGAAAGGTTTTCGGTTTTGTCCATTCCCATAAAGTCAACGCAAAAAGAAGTGGTTAAAGCCGTCAACGCCGAATCTGTTGTGGCAAAAGTGGCGGCGATAATTCCTAAAAGAAAAACAAATGCGGGAACAATTGACAAATGATTCAGGGCGATTTCCGGAAAAAGTAAATCAGTTCTTGGTTTTCCGGTTACTAAATCAAGCGGAGTAGAGATCCCATTTTTGTTCGCATAGATGTATAATAAAGCTCCTAAACTCAGGAAAATAATATTAATCAGTACAAATACGCCTGTAAACGTAAACATATTTTTTTGTGCTTCGCCGATATTTTTACAGCTTAGGTTTTTTTGCATTAAATCCTGATCGAGTCCTACCATTGCTATGGTTACAAAGATTCCGCCAAGGATTTGTTTTACAAAATGATATTTGCTGGTTAAAAAATTATCAAAGAAAAATACTTGCGAATAATCACTTTTTCGAATAGTTGAAACAGATTCAATTATGCTCAGATTTAAACTGTCGCACACAAAATAAATCGTGATAAAAACAGACGTAACTAAGAAAAAGGTCTGTAAAGTGTCTGTAATAATAATTGTTTTTAAACCACTCTTATAAGTATATAAAAAGATTAAAGTTAAAGCTAAAAATACCGTCATTGGAAACGGAATTCCATAAAAATCAAAAACATAACGCTGTAACACAATCACAACTAAATACAATCGAAAAGCTGAACTTATAGTTCTACTTACCAGAAAAATTGAAGCGGCAGTTTTATAACTATTAAAGCCCATTCTTTGCTCGATATAGCTGTAAATAGAAGTTAAATTCATTCTATAATACAACGGAAGCAATACTTTGGCGATAATAATAAACCCGATCGCATTCCCTAATATAAACTGAAAATACTTGAACTGTTCTCCGTTTGGTGATCCTACTTCGCCGGGAACTGAAATAAAAGTGACTCCGGAAAGTGCGGTTCCAATCATACCAAAAGCAACTAAATACCATTTAGAGTTTTTATTGGCTTTAAAAAACGAATCATTGTCCTGTCCTTTTTTACTAATGATCTGGGAAATGAGGATTAATATTCCAAAATATACGATGATAAAAATTAAGATAGTGCTTGAAGACATTTTGGTTTCGGATTAGTGATAAAGTTATTTTTTAATTTGTTTGGTGTCATTACTTTGTCTACGAAATTTAATTAAACACATAGTACTGAAGCTTCTAGATCAAAACTTAAACATAATATTGTCATTTCGACGAAGGAGAAATCCTCGCAAGCAACTCCGCAACGAGTATCCAATCTTTGTCGAGCTTCTTGCGGAGATTTCTCCTTTGTCGAAATGACAAATCTTCGATTTTGCTCTGATAACTTTCAGGATTGCGAGAAATTTATTCACCATAATAGTATTGATTTTCTCTTAACTTTTAGCGTTATTTTCCTGTAAAACAGCTCTGACGCTTTTGTGTTTTTGTAGCAAATCAGCGGCGAGATCGTGTTCGATATTGAGTTCTTCCATGATCATTTTGATGGCTCGTTTTACTAATTTTTCATTAGACAATTGCATGTCAACCATTTTGTTGCCTTTAATTCTGCCTAATTTAATCATAACTGAGGTAGAAATCATATTTAAGGTTAATTTTTGAGCAGTTCCGGCTTTCATGCGTGTACTTCCGGTTAAAAATTCTGGGCCTACAACGACTTCTATCGGATAATCGGCAACCTCAGCAATTAATCCTTTGCTAATGCAGGAAATGCTTCCCGTTTTAATGTTATTTTCTTTTGCTTTTTTAAGTCCGCCCAATACATACGGCGTGTTTCCGGAAGCGGCAATTCCAATAATAAAATCCAAACTTGAGATTTGATGTTTTGCCAAATCTTTCCAGGCTTGTTCTGTATCGTCTTCGGCATTTTCGACCGCTTTTCTGATGGCAGTATCTCCACCGGCGATAATTCCGATAATCATATCGTGCGGTACACCAAAAGTAGGAGGACATTCAGAAGCATCCAGAATCCCGATACGTCCAGAAGTTCCGGCTCCAATGTAGAATAAACGCCCGCCAAGCTGCATTTTTTTCACAATTGCTTTTACCAGTTTTTCAATTTTAGGAATTTGCTTTTCAACAATTTGTGGTACTTTTTTATCTTCCGTATTGATATTAATGAGCAATTCTTTGGTGCTCATTTGATCTAAATTTTTATATAAAGATTCTTGTTCGGTTTCGGGGATTTTGTTTTTCATATAAAGTGTGATTCTTTTATAAAAATCAGGGCATTAAAATATGCCCCAATTTTCCAATTTTTAGATCGCTGGATCGGGAGGAGTGTTGGTGTTGTTGTTTCTTTCAGAATCTGGATAAGGATACCAGTCACGGTTTCTCTCGGCTCCGGCAGTTCCTGCACCCGGACGTTCAAATCTTCTGCTGTCTTCGAGTTTCAGACTTGACATATACATTTCGATACAACGGTTTCTGTAAATCTCCGTTAAAATAGCAGGTTTGGTTACGGATCCGGTGTATGGGGCTAGATTTGCTCCAATTCCGTAGGTATCTGCTGCGGCAGTTTTGGTCAAAACTTTGTTTAATTCAATTACTGCCTGCGGTAAATTATCTTTACGAGCATATCCTTCGGCTTTAATTAACATCATTTCGCCAGGTAAATAAAACGGAATTGGTTTAATATTCGAATCAAAAAATCCGGTTGCAGTTGTAGGATTTGAACCCGGTTTAATGTAGAAATTCAATCTTCCGTCAGAACTTGATGGCGCTAAAGCTGCCGGTAATCCCAAGGTTAAATCGACTGGTTGAAAGACATTGTTTGTCGTTATAGAAATATAAGCAATTGGGTTCGCACTAATCTGATCAAAAGCAAAAAGTGATTTAGCCGAAAGATCAACCAAATTGGCATAAGTAATAGCATTGTCATAATCTCCCGCCATTAAATACGTTCTGGCCAAAAGCGCATAAACAGTATTTTTGTAATTAATACCAGCTACCAAACCAGAGAATCCTGTTGCTTTGTCAAGAAGAGGTTCTGTAAGTTTCAAAATTTTAATAGCTTCGGTTAGCACCTCAGCTCTGGAATTAAAAGTGACATTTTTTCCTGTTTGTAACGGAACACTTTGAAAATATTGTACAAGAGTTGTAATTGCCATTGCTTTAAAAATAGTCGCATGAACGAGAACACTTGCTCTTTCGTTTTCTGAAGTTAATACATCAATGTGATCGATTACTTTTTGAGATTCCGATTTAATCACAAGGCATTGCGACCACAGATTATTTACCACATTATTTTTAGTAGAAAGCACACCGCCACCTACAGAAAGTTCGCCTTCGTCAACATTTCCGGCGTTTAGT
Source organism: Flavobacterium sp. JAS (assembly GCF_020991455.1). Lineage (GTDB taxonomy): Bacteria > Bacteroidota > Bacteroidia > Flavobacteriales > Flavobacteriaceae > Flavobacterium. Next base: position 145,691 of record NZ_JAJMOX010000012.1, on the reverse strand, counting down.
AATCGCAGTTCTTTTGTGGTAAATCCGTTTCCGGTAATGGTGTTGTAAACGGGACTTGCTCTTTCAATAGTCCAAAGCTGCTGTAATCCGTTGGCAGCACCAATGATTCCTTCTCTGGTTCCAAAAACCAATTCCTGAGACGGTTTGGTTGGGTCTAAATAATCTTCATTACAACTTGCAAAAAGCAATGTAAAGGCTACTATAGGGATGAATATTTTTTTCATGATGTTTTTGTTTGATTAAAATTGAACTTTGACCGCTAATGAGTATGAACTCGGAATTGGCACCGTTCCGAAATTGTATTTCGCAACCGAAGATTGTCCGCCCGAATTGGTTTCCGGATCAAAACTGGTGAAATTATCCCATGAAATCAGGTTTCTTCCACTGGCAGTAACGGTTAAATCGTCAAAGAAGCTGGTTAGTTTTCCGAAAGAATAATTTAAAGAAACTTCTCTTAATTTCAGATAACTTCCGTCAACAACTCTAAACTCTTCAATATTATAAATAGACCAGATATACCCACGAGGTAATTCTCCGTTAAGCTCTTTGGTTACTATTGTTCCAGATCCAACACCTTGTCTGGTTCTGTAATCGGCATCAAAAACATCTACGCCATGAACACCGTCAAATAATATTGATAATCCGAATTTTTTGTAATTCAAATTAGCTCCAAAAGCAATAATATAATCCGGATTTGGGTCACCAATTTCTTTGTTCAAAATAGTTCCTGTTGGCTGTCCTGAAGCATCTCTTTGTGGTGTTCCGGTGCTCACATCACCTTTTTCTGTTTGTGGATATCCGCTTGGAGTTAACAATAAACTTCCATCAGGATTACGGGCAAAATAAGTACCGTAGAAAATTCCGATTGGTTTGTTCATTTCAACAAAAACAGGAGCTCCGGCTAAGTTGCTGTCTAATTTAAAACGTGTTTGTGGTAATCCTGTTACCTTGTTTCGGTTGCTGCTATAGTTTACAAACACATCAAGAAGCAGGTTTTCTTTTTTGATAAGATCGTATTTCAGATTAATTTCATACCCTTTATTGTTCATTTGTCCAATGTTTTTAATGGTATTTGTAGCACCTTCAGAAGCCGCCAATTGAACCGGTAATAACAAATCATCAATATCAGCATTGTAATAACTGAAAGATAAATTCAGACGGTCTTTAAAAAAGCCAAAATCACCACCAACTTCATACGTAACACTTTGTTCCGGTCTTAGGTCTAAGTTTCCTTGTTTGAAACCTTCAATAGTAAAAGTACTGTTTCCTAAAAGGGTTCCCGTAGAATAATTGGTAAAACGCGCATAAGGTTTAATAGCCGTTAAACTTCCTGATTTCCCCCAGGAAGCTCTAAAACGAACAGAGCTTACAGCATCATGAATACCTTCCATGAATTTTTCATCAGAAAGTACATAACTCGCACTTGCTTTAGGATAAAATTGGGATCTGTTATCGCTTGAGAAAATAGTCGAAGCATCTTGTCTTCCGGCAATTGTCAGGTAAAGTTTGTCTTTGTAACCAACAGTTTCCTGAAGATAATAACCCCATAAATTGTATTTAGACTGGCTAGAACTCGGAGAACCCGGAATTAAAGTATTAAAGGCATTTATGGTTTCAATAAATGGTTTTAAGTTACGGCCTTCAATAGCCACAAAATTATCACGATAGGTTTGTACGTTGTAACCTCCGTAAGTGGTTGATTTCCATTTGTCGTTGATGTTCCAAAGGTATCTTAAATTCAAATCGTTATTAAATTGAACCACTCTGTTTGTCGCTTCAGAAACGTAACCATCATTGTAATATGCAGGATTCACCACATAAGGATATCTCGGAATAAATACATTTCCTCTTTGGTTGTAATTGTCAATACCAAAAATCAAATCGGCATTGAAATTTTTAAAAGGATTGTAATTCAATTGTAGATCTGCAATAATACGATCTGTATTTTGTTTGATTTTGAAAGTCTCAATAATCGAAAGCGGATTTACCCTGTTTGGGTCAACAGCCATTAAATTACCATTAACATCTCTTTGATTAATATCGTATGTATTATTGGTAATGTTTATCGCATTTATCGGACTCCAGAAAACATTTCCGTCCGGTTTTTCATTAGAACTCGAGTTCACGTAGTTTAATCCTACTGTAGCAGACATTTTAGAATTGAAGTCATGTTTCAATCTTACTTTGGCACCGGCTCTTTTAAAATCGGTGTTTTTTACGATTCCTTCGTTTACCAAATAACCAAGAGAAGCAAAATATTTGGTTTTATCGTCTCCGCCTTGAAGCGAGAAGTACGTATCAGTTCCAACACCTGTGCCAAAAATATCATCCTGATAATCGTAGCGTTGTACATCTGTAGTTCTGGTTTCAAGATTACGGCCTAAAACCGTTACTGTAGTTGGGCTTGCAGGATTTCCCTGAATTGGGAATAATGCCGGAGAAGCATTTACAAACTGCTTATCAGACATATTCATATCCAGTTTTTTTCGGATGTGGTTTGAAGTAACACTGGTCGAAAAAGTATATCTCGTTTCGCCCGCAACTCCTTTTTTAGTCGTGATTAAAACTACACCATTGGCAGCTCTTGATCCGTAGATTGCTGCGGCGGCACCTCCGTTCAAAACCTCAACACTTTGAATGTCGTTAGGGTTAATGTCTGATGATCTGTTTTGACCAATTTGCATATTAGAGTTTCCGGTGGTAACATTCAGGTTGGTTACATTGGTTGTGGCATTGTTTAAAACCACTCCGTCAATAACATATAATGGATCAGAAGAACCTAAAATAGACGAAGTTCCTCTAAGTTTGATGCTGAAACCTCCGGCAGGATCTCCTGAGTTTTGAGAAACCTGTGCTCCGGCAATTTTACCTTGCAAAGCTGTCGAAAGAGCTCCGGGTTGTGCTTTAACCAAATCTTCGCCTTTTATGCTTGTTACGGCATTTCCGAGTTCTTTACGTGTTGCACGTACTGTAGAACCCAGAACAACAACTTCAGAAAGTGTGTTGAGCTCTTCGGTCATTTTAAGATTAACGGAGTTGGTACCGGATGTGATTTTTACTTTTTTAGTAGCGAACCCAACAAAAGTAAAAGCAAGTGTTTCACCTTCGTTTACGGCTATGCTAAACTTTCCGTCTAGGTCCGTTACGGTACTTTTAGAGGTTCCTTCAATCAAAACGGATACTCCTGGTAGAGAAAGTTCGTCAGTACTACTCGTAATTGTACCGGTTACGGTTTTTGTTTGCGCAAGAACGGGTTGCGCAAACAAAATAATTCCAAATAAAATAAATAATAGTTTTTTCATTTTAAAATATTTGTTTGGTTAGAAAACCTAAATATAGGAATTAATTCTAATAATTGCGATTTTTTGCAACATTTTTATATAGAGTGTAATAAAATGCATAAAAATGCATTAACAATTGTTTTTCAATGCTTTTTTGAGCTTTGTAGAAGTGTTTTTAAATTATTAATGTTTAAATAATGCATGATAATGCATTATATTTTTATATTTGTTAAAAATTTAAAATGCTTAAAAAAGAAAGACATCAATTTATCATGGATAAATTTAAGAATGTCGAAAAAATAAATACGATTGATCTTGCCTTAGAGTTGAACATCTCTGAGGATACCATACGTAGAGATTTTAATGAATTACACAACAAAGGTCTGATCAATAAAGTATATGGAGCAGCCTTTCTTGTAAAAGAGAAATCAAATAATGTATTTGATATCACGATTATTAACGAAGACAAAAAGATAATAGTAGGACAAAAAGCATTGTCGTTTTTAAGCGAAGGACAAGTGATTATAATGACCGGTGGAACTACCAATTTATCTTTTTGCAAACTTATTCCAATAGATTTTTCGGCTACTATATATACCTATAGTTTGCCTATAGCCATGCAATTGTCGCAGCATCCTAATATCGAACTGATTTTTATTGGAGGTAAACTACAGAAAAAAGCCATGGTAACTGTTGGCATCGATGTAGTTCAGGTTTTGTCTAAAATCAGGGCCGATGTTTGTTTCTTGGGTGTAAGTAGTTTAGATGTCAATCAAGGACTTACCGAAATGGGATATGAAGTTTCGATCATTAAAAAAGAAATGATTAACGCCTCAGATAAAGTTATTGTTCTGGCAACCTCAGAAAAAATAAACGGCAAAATGCCGCATCAGGTTTGTGGTCTCGACAAGATTGATGCTATAGTAACGGAGCTGAACCCAAAAAGTTCCAGAATTAGAAGTTTTGTGGAGGCTGGGGCTAGAGTGTATTGATTGAGATGCGTTATTTTGCAGGATTTTTGTACTGCTGTGTGATTCTAATTGTTATTGGAATTATACAGCAGTTTTTTGTTTGAATAATCAGGTATATGTACGCGGTTGTTTAAATTAGTTAATTGATAATTTTGAGTAATACTGATTTTAATTTTAGAAAAAGGTTTTCCGTAAAAAATATATAAATCAGTGTTTTACATTTGAAAATTAACTTTAAATATTTATTATGGCAAATTTTAAGAAAGCTGATATGCTCTATGAAAATGAGTGTACATGGAAACGAGATGGAGGAGATGGTCCTTATATAGGAACAATTGATAGAATTAAATTAGACAGAGATGAAGGATATGAAGTATTAGATTTCGCAAATTCATATCTTAATTCGAATGTGTCATTTGCAAATGAAAATGATTTACATAAACTGGAGAAATTGATAAGACAAAAATTACCTTCAAGTGTTGTAATGAAAAGTGAAATAATTGATTTTTTGAAAAGAAATTGGTAATAATTAATTTAAACCTGATACAAGATTATATTTTGTATTAGGTTTTAATCAAATTAGTTTTAATATAAGCAATTGATAATGCTTTTAAGTGGAAATAATTTGCTTTAAAACGGATATAAGTTATGCTTAAAGGTCTTAAATTATGTAATAGTGGCAAGGAAGTAATTTGTTATGTAGAAGATTTTAGTGATGAACTAAAGTCTGAACCAAGTGCCCTAGCCCTGATGGTCCCGAAGTGTCGGGAGGAAAATCCTTTTATGGTGGTCCCGATAGCTGTCAGGAAGCGGAAAAGATTGGAAGGACAGCAGAAATAGCTTCAAATTAAAATTCCAATATTTTTAAAATGCTTCGCCTGTTCGCTAGCGCTCGAGTCCAAATTCCAATTTTTTCGCATGTTCGTTAATGAACGAGTTTTGGTTTCACAAGCCTTCGACTTCGCTCAGTGTGACAATGAGAGAAATTCCAATTTAAAAAGGCGCAATCAAAGAAAAAAACTCAGAACCTTAGCGTCTCAGTAACTTAGAACCTTAAAAAAAACTATTTTTGTGAAATCATATTCAGCAAAAATGTCAATAGTTAAAGAGTTACAACAATTATCAGAATCCTTAGAAGGAACACTTTTATACGACGATCTTCATAAAACGCTTTATTCGACCGATGCTTCGGTGTATCGAATTCGACCAAAAGCGGTTGCCGTGCCTAAAACAATAGCCGATATTAGTAAACTAATCAAGTTTGCGGGGAAACATAATATTTCGATTACACCAAGAACTGCGGGAACTTCATTGGCGGGACAAACGGTTGGTGACGGAATTGTGGTAGATGTTTCGAAAAACTTTACCAAGATTCTGAATTTTGATCCAATCAAAAAAACAGTTACGGTCGAGCCTGGTGTGATTCGCGACGAACTAAATTTATTTCTAAAACCTCACGGTGTATTTTTCGGTCCAAATACTTCGACTTCAAACCGCTGTATGATTGGCGGAATGGTGGGGAATAATTCTTCGGGAACAACTTCGATTCGATATGGTGTAACGCGCGATAAAATTGTCGAAATCAAAGGAATTTTGAGCGATGGATCTGAAGTGGTTTTTAAAGAACTGACTTCGGCGGAATTTATCGAAAAAACCAAAGGTGATACTTTAGAAAATAAAATATATAAAAGCGTTTACGACGAACTTTCGGTAAAAGCAACACAGGACGAAATTATAAAAGAGTTTCCGAAGCCTGAAATTCATAGACGAAATACGGGTTATGCGGTTGATATTTTATTAAAATCGGATTTGTTTAGCGGAACAGAACCAACAATCAATCTCGGAAAATTACTTTGCGGAAGCGAAGGAACTTTGGCTTTTACCTACGAAATTACTTTAAAAGTAGACGATTTACCGCCTGCCAATAATATTATGGTTGTGGCGCATTATCATAGCATTCAGGAATCGCTGGAATCTGTTGTAGTGGCAATGAAACATCATTTGTACACAGCAGAAATGATCGACGACACGATTTTGGATTGTACTAAAACGAATCGCGAGCAGTCTAAAAACAGATTCTTTTTGGTTGGTGAACCAAAAGCAATTATGATGTTTGAAGTCGCTTCGCACGATGCACAAGATGCCGAAAATCAGGCGAATGCTTTGATTGCCGATTTAGAAAAAAACAACTTTGGTTATGCACTCGTAAAAATTTATGGTGCCGATATTGATAAGGTAAATGAACTTAGAAAAGCCGGTCTCGGACTTTTAGGAAGTATTGTTGGAGATAACAAAGCAGCCGATTCTATTGAAGATACAGCGGTTGAATTGAGTGATTTACCGGCTTATATTGCAGAATTTTCGGCAATGATGCTGCGTCACGGACAAGGTGCAATTTATTATGCGCATGCGGGTGCGGGTGAGCTGCATTTGCGTCCGGTTTTGAATTTGAAGAAAACTTCTGACTTAAAATTATTTAGAACCATCGCGACCGATGTGGCGATTTTGGTTAAAAAATACAGAGGTTCATTAAGCGGTGAACACGGTGATGGAATTGTGCGCGGAGAGTTTATTCCGTACATGATTGGCGAAACGAATTATGAATTGCTGAAAAGAATCAAATTAGCGTTTGACCCAAATTCGGTTTTGAATATCGGGAAGATTGTCAATGCCTTGAAAATGGACGAAAACCATCGTGTGGTTTCGGGCAGGGTAGAACCGGATATTAAAACGTTTCAGGATTTCTCAGACAGTTTAGGGATTTTGCGTGCTGCCGAAAAATGCAACGGATCAGGAGATTGTAGAAAATTGCCATCGGCAGGAGGAGCAATGTGTCCGAGTTATCGTGCGACCAAAAATGAAAAGGAAACAACGCGTGCGAGAGCCAATGCGTTGCGTGAATATTTGACGTATTCGGAGAAAGAAAACAAATTTGACCAGAAAGAACTTTACGAAGTTTTTGAGTTGTGTGTGAGCTGTAAAGCTTGTGCCAGTGAATGTCCGAGTAATGTTGACGTTGCAACCTTAAAAGCCGAATTTTTATACCAATATCAAAAAGCAAACGGATTCTCGACCCGAAATAAAATCTTTGCACACAATGCGAAATTGAATAAAATGGGAAGTTTGTTTCCGTCCATAACGAATTTTATTTCGAATCAATCGCTAGTGAAAAAAAGTATGGGAATTGCGCCTGAAAGACAAGTTCCGCTTTTGGCGAAAAAGACTTTCAGGAAATGGTACGAAAATCAGAAACCACAAAATAATAATTTCCCGAACGGACAAGTGTATTTGTTTAATGACGAATTCACGAATTATTATGATGTAAATATCGGAATCGACGCTTTTGAATTATTAACCAAATTGGGTTATGAAGTTCTGGTTGTCGATCATGAAGAAAGCGGAAGAACATATTTATCAAAAGGGTTTCTGGAAGAAGCGAAGAAAATAGCCAATATCAACGTAAATATCTTTAAAGATTTAATTTCCGCGAAAGCGCCATTAATAGGTATAGAACCTTCGGCAATTTTGACTTTTAGAGACGAGTATTTGCGATTGGCAGATGATAAAGAAGCGGCCGAAAAAGTATCGCAAAGTGCCTTCACGATCGAAGAATTCTTTAAAAAAGAGATTATAGACGGAAAAATTGGACCTGATTCATTCTCTGATGAAAAGAAAGAAATCAAGATTCACGGACATTGTCATCAGAAATCATTGAGTTCTGTAGAAGCGACTTTTGCAATGCTGAATTTACCAACGAATAATACAGTTACGATTTACAATTCGGGTTGTTGCGGAATGGCGGGATCATTTGGTTACGAAAAAGAACATTATCAGGTAAGTATGCAAATGGGAGAAGATACTTTATTCCCAAAAGTACGTGCCACTGCCCAAAACGTAAAAATCGCCGCAGCAGGAACAAGCTGCCGCCATCAAATTTTTGACGGAACGAGCAGAGAAGCACAACATCCGGTAAGTATCTTGAGAAGCTGTTTACGATAAGAGATGGCACGCGGATGACACGGATTCACTTCGTGAAAACGCAGATAAGCCTGGATTTTTTTATTTCACGCAGATTTGGCAGATTTTAGCAGATTTAATTTTGATTTAGCTATGAATAAAATCTGCGCGCATCTGCTTAAATCATTTTAAATCTGCGTGAAATAATCTGAGCTAATCTTTTAATCTGTGGCAAAAAAATAATTCGTGCTCATTCGTGAAATTCGTGGCGAAAAAAAATCCGCGTGAGAAAATAATTCGTAAAATTTGTGCAATTCGTGGCAAAAAAACTTTGTGTCTTCGAGCCTTCGCAGCAAAAAAATAATTCGTGTTAAAACAAAATCGTTTTATATATTTGAAATCAGGATAATTTTTGCATTATTTGCAAAATAAAACCACAAAGACCGAAATATATTAATTTTAAAAGCAAAACCACATATGGCATTATCAGGTTTATTCCGAAAAAAAACGGTACAAGATATTCTGAAACAAGTTGCAAAAAATGAAGCAGATGGTCATAATGCATTAGGAAAGCATTTGACTACTAGGGATTTAACTGCATTTGGAATCGCAGCGATTGTTGGTGCAGGTATTTTTAGTACTATCGGAAAAGCCAGTGCTGATGGTGGTCCAGCGGTTATTTTCTTGTTTTTGTTTACGGCTCTTGCCTGTAGTTTTGCCGCTTTTGCTTACGCCGAATTTGCCTCAATGGTTCCGGTTTCAGGAAGTGCTTATACGTATTCGTATGTTGCTTTTGGAGAAATTATCGCCTGGATTATTGGTTGGGCTTTAATCATGGAATATGCTGTAGGGAATATAACCGTTGCCATTTCATGGAGTGATTATTTTACGGGATTGCTCCAGAGTGGCGGGATTCATTTGCCACAATGGATTCAAATGGATTATCTAACTGCTTCAAACGGATTTAAAGACGCCACGGCTTTAATGCAAGGCGGAAAATCATACGAAAATTTAAGTACGGCTTTACAAGCGTCATATACGGCCTGGACAACGGCGCCAACAATTGGTTCTTTCCATTTTGTGGCTGATTTACCGGCTTTGTTTATCATTATTTTGATTACAGCTTTGGTTTATAGAGGGATGAAAGAATCTCGTAACGCCAGTAATGCAATGGTAGTGGTAAAACTTTGTATTGTACTTTTGGTTATTGCAGTAGGTATATTTTATGTGGATACTGCCAATTGGGATCCGTTTGCACCAAATGGTGTAAGTGGGGTTTTGAAAGGAGTTTCGGCTGTTTTCTTTGCTTATATTGGTTTTGATGCGATCTCTACAACTGCCGAAGAATGTAAAAATCCGCAACGTGATTTACCACGCGGAATGATGTGGGCAATTATTATTTGTACTATTTTATATATTGCCATTGCCTTGGTTTTAACCGGAATGGTGCGTTATAATGAATTGAATGTTGGAGATCCTCTAGCGTTTGTTTTCGATAAATTAAACTTAAAATGGATGTCTGGAATTATCGCTGTAAGTGCGGTAGTGGCTATGGCGAGTGTTTTATTGGTTTTCCAGATGGGACAACCTCGTATCTGGATGAGTATGAGCCGTGACGGTTTATTGCCAAAGAAATTTTCAACAGTACATCCAAGATTCAAAACACCATCATTTGCTACAATTGTAACTGGTTTTGTGGTGGCAGTTCCGGCTTTGTTTTTGAACTTGACAATGGTAACAGATTTATGTAGTATCGGAACGTTATTTGCCTTTGTATTGGTTTGTGCAGGAGTTTTGGTATTGCAAAACAAAACAGATATTCCAAGAGGAAAATTCAAAACGCCTTATGTAAATTCGAAGTATATTTTGCCTGTTTTAATGATTGCAGGTATCTATTATGCTTTTGCTTTCAATAATAAAGCGACAATGGCTTTTATTAATAATGAAGCGCAAACAAATGATGCGACGACGATTATTACCTCTTTGGATAAAGAAGAATCAGCGAAAGTTTTCAATTATTTAGAAAGTATCGATGTTCACAATAAAACTACCGAAACATCAGATTTAGAGCATTTATTGAGTCAATATCAAGACGACGAAGCAAAATATGCCGAGGTTGTAAAAGGATTGCCAATCAATGATTCCTTAAAATACGAATCTGGTTTCAACTTATTCAAACACAAAATCCCAATGTGGATTTTTATATTCGTTTTAGCTGGATTAGCTGTTTGGTCATTCAGACAAAACTTGTCTTTAATTCCGTTATTAGGACTTATTTGCTGTCTTTATATGATGGCAGAATTAAGCGTTTGGAACTGGATTTACTTCACAATCTGGTTATTATTAGGATTGGTTATTTACTTTACATATAGCCGAAAAAATAGTAAACTGAACTTTGTAGAGAAGATATAAGTTACTTGTAAAATGTAAAATGTTATAGGTAAAAGCCGTTCTGAGAATAGTCTCAGAACGGCTTTTTATTTTGTTGTCTGGTCTTCTTAAAAAGCAAAAAAAATCCGCTTAGAGAAAGATCTCCAGCGGATTTAAACAAACTAATAAAAAACGTGCAAATTTATTTATAAAGAAGGGTTTTCATTTTTGTAAGAAGCATTAAAGGGTTTTCGCCACGAATTTCACTAATTTTCGCTAATTTTTTCTTTTGCAGAATTTTAATTAGTGTCAATTTGTGAAATTCGTGGCAGAAACTTTTTTCTCGCAGATTTAAAATGATTTAAGCAGATCTGCACAGATTTTATTCATAGCAAATTCAAATTAAATCTGCTTTAATCTGCTCCCGATAGCTATCGGGACTGCGTGAAACAAAAAACATTTTAATTCTTTATCCCGATAGCTATCGGGAGTGGCTAAGCTTTTTCTCGCGCAGATCTTGCTGATATAGCAGATACTTTTTTATAGATTCCTATAATAGATCAGCATAATTCGCCAAATCTGCGTGAAAAAAATCTTTAGTGAATCTCTGTGAAAGAGAGCTTATAGAATACCAAGTTCCACCATACATTCCTTCATCATTGTATAAGTGCGCTCGATATCATTATCCAAACCAATCGAGAAACGAATCAAACCATCTGTCAATCCCATTTCTTGTTGTTCTTCTAACGGAATTTCACTTGAAGTCGAAGTTCCCGGCGCGCTAAATAACGTTTTGTAAAATCCTAAACTCACAGCCAAATAACCTAAGTTTCTTGCCTGCATCAACTCCATTAATTCATTGGCTTTTTCCAAAGTTCCAACATCAATCGTCATCATTCCGCCAAAACCATATTCCGGATTAATCATCGTTTTATACAATTCATGACTCGGATGACTTTTCAATCCCGGATAAACCGTTTTCAAACCGTCAGCTTCAAATTTATTAGCAAGAACATGAGCGTTATGACTGTGTTGTTTAATTCTAATATGTAATGTTCGAAGATTTTTCATCACCGAAGCAGATCGTAAACTATCCATCGTTGGTCCCAAAAGCATACTCGCTCCAGAGTTTACGTTTTTAAGCGAATTGATAAATTCTTTAGACGCACAAGTTACACCACCAACCGTATCGCTGCTTCCGTTAATGTATTTTGTTAAACTATGAATTACGATATCGGCTCCTAATTTTGCAGGAGAAACTGATAATGGCGAAAAGGTATTATCAACAACCAATTTCAAATTATGCTTTTTAGCAATTTTAGCTAAACCAGCAATATCGGCTACTTCCAGCAACGGATTACTTACCGTTTCACAATACAGAACTTTCGTTTTTGGCGTAATCGCAGCTTCAACAATATCAAGTTTAGTAATGTCTACAAAGCTAGTTTCAATGTTAAAACGAGGCGTAAAATTTTTCAAAAAAGCGTAAGTTCCACCATAAATCGTTCGGCTAGAAACAATGTGATCGCCTGCACCGCAAAGCTGTAATAGAGTAGGTGTAATCGCTCCCATTCCCGAAGCCGAAACATTTGCCGTTTCCGTTCCTTCCATCGCTGCCAAAGCCTGATCCAGATACAAATTACTTGGCGACGAATGACGCGAATACAAATAACAACCTTCCATATTTCCCTCAAAAGTGTCAAACATCGTTTTGGCCGAAAGAAACGTATAAGTCGAAGAGTCAGAAATCGACGGATTCACACCGCCAAATTCCCCAAAGTATTGTAAATCCTGAATTTTATCAGCTGGATTAAAGTCTTTCATAATTATTTTTTGAATTGATATTTTATTGTTTTTGAAATCGTTATTGGAATTTGAAATTTATTTTTTGGAATTTTGATTAGGAGCTATTTCCTGCTATCCGTTCCAATCTTTTATGCTGAACCCCAGCATAAAAGGATTTCCACTTCTATCAGGGCTAGGGCACTCATTTTCAAAATAAATTCTATTCAAAATAACATCTTATTAGAAAAATAATCAATAATGTGTTTTATAATTAGATTTTAAAACTATAAAAATTAATTTATAAAGATTATTATTCTAAATTTGATTCAGAAAAAGCAAATCGCTAGATTTTCTTTCATTTCATAAAACAACCAAAAATGACTTTAGACGCCACCGACAAAAAACTCTTGGTTCTACTACAAACCGACAGTAAAAAAACAACCAAAGAATTGTCCTTAAAACTCAATCTTTCGGTAACGGCCGTTTATGAAAGAATCAAAAAATTAGAGCGCGAAGGAATAATCAAAAACTACGTAGCCCTAGTCGACAAATCAAAAATGGAAAAAGGATTTGTGGTTTTCTGCCATTTAAAACTCATTCAGCACACCAAAGAATTCCTAACCAAATTCGAAAGTGAAGTCATCAAACTCAACGAAGTTTTAGAATGTCATCACGTAAGCGGTGATTATGATTATATCCTCAAAGTATTAGTAAAAGATATGGAAGCTTATAGAGAATTTCTGGTAACAAAACTGACTTCCTTGCAGCATATAGGAAGTACACAAAGCATGTTTATGATTAGTGAAGTAAAGAACTCAACGGTAATTTTTTGAGGAAGGTTCAAAGGTTCAGAGTAACAAAGGGACAAGGGTTTTTCGTAGAGACGCACAGCAGTGCGTCTAACGCATGATGAGTTTCTAAGATTTTAAAATAATCTCGTAAAGTCGCAGAGTTGTAAAGTTTGTGTCTAAACTTTGCAAACAAAAAAAAACTTAAATTTGAATTAACTATTAAAATTATAATAATGGAAGAATGGGAACCAATATCTTTAAATGAGCTCTTTGATGAAATTCAAAAAACAGAAAAAGATTTAGATGGAGAATTGAAGAATTTCTGGGATTTGATTAAAATCGATCCAATAAAATGGGAAGAGAAAAAATATGGTGAAATGGGAGGAGGTTTTTGGGTTGTAGCAATTTGCGGAAACAAAGTTATTTGGTTTAATGATATTGAGGAAGGATTTAATATTTCTAATTATAAGATATTCGGAGAAATTGAAGATTATTGGTGTAATCAAGACGAACTTATTCATGTAATATGCAAATTGTTTGAATTAATAAAATTTGGAGGAGAACCGACTAAAAGAGGAGGTCCTTCTCAAAATTTGATTGAATAAAAGATAAAAAAACTTTGCGCCTCCGCGCCTTTGCGAGACTAAAAAACAAAACTTATCAAACCTTCCGACTAAATCCACAATCCAAAAAAACTTTGTGCCTTCAAGCCTTTGTGGCAGAAAAACCTTCACTTAAATTTCACACAAAAAACATTGAGATTTAAACTTTAAACAAAACTTTATTCCTTAATTTTGTATCGCTAAAAATAAAATAGACAAACTATGAGTTCATTTGACGTAGTCATTATAGGTTCAGGTCCTGGCGGATATGTATCAGCAATTCGTTGCGCACAATTAGGTTTCAAAACAGCAATTGTAGAAAAGTATAACTCTTTGGGCGGAACTTGCCTTAACGTAGGTTGTATTCCTTCAAAAGCATTATTATCTTCTTCACATCATTATGCAGAAATTGCACATTTTGCAGATCACGGAATCGAAGTTTCTGGTGATGTAAAAATCAATTTAGAGAAAATGATTGCGCGCAAGCAAGCAGTTGTAGATCAAACCGTAGGTGGAATCAACTACTTAATGGATAAAAATAAAATCACTGTTTTCAATGGTTTAGGTTCTTTTGTAGACGCAACTCACATTGCAGTTGCTAAAGCTGACGGAACCTCTGAAACTATCGAAACTAAATATGCTGTAATCGCTACAGGTTCAAAACCATCATCTTTGCCTTTCATCAAAATTGACAAAGAAAGAATCATCACTTCTACAGAAGCATTGGCTTTAAAAGAAGTTCCAAAACACTTAGTAATTATTGGTGGTGGAGTTATCGGAATCGAGCTTGGACAAGTTTACTTGCGTTTAGGAGCTCAGGTTTCTGTAGTAGAATTCATGGACAGAATTATTCCAGGAATGGATAGTTCTTTGTCTAAAGAATTGACTAAAGTATTGAAAAAACAAGGAATGAAATTCTACGTTTCTCACAAAGTAAAATCAGTAGAAAGAAACGGCGATGCTGTTGTTGTTCAGGCTGAGAATGCAAAAGGAGAAACAATCACTCTTGAAGGAGATTATTCATTAGTTTCTGTTGGTCGTCGTCCATACACAGACGGATTAAATGCTGACAAAGCTGGAGTAAAAATTTCTGACAGAGGACAAGTTGAAGTAAACGATCATTTACAAACTAATGTTCCTAATATCTATGCAATTGGTGATGTCGTTCGTGGAGCAATGTTAGCACACAAAGCAGAAGAAGAAGGAACTATGGTTGCTGAAATCTTAGCAGGTCAAAAACCACATATTGATTATAACTTAATTCCTGGTGTAGTTTACACTTGGCCAGAAGTTGCTGCAGTTGGACAAACTGAAGAGCAGGTTAAAGCTTCTGGAACGGAGTACAAAGTTGGAAGTTTCCCTTTCAAAGCTTTAGGACGTGCAAGAGCAAGTGGAGATTTAGACGGATTCGTAAAAATCATTGCTGATGCTAAAACTGACGAGGTTTTAGGAGTTCACATGATTGGAGCCCGTACTGCTGATTTAATTGCTGAGGCAGTTACTGCAATGGAATTCAAAGCTTCTGCTGAAGATATTTCAAGAATGAGCCACGCGCATCCAACTTTCGCGGAAGCGGTAAAAGAAGCTGCATTGGCTGCAACTGATAATAGAGCATTACACGTATAATTTACGTATAAATCATATTTTAAAAACCCGTCTGAGATATCTCTGGCGGGTTTTTTATTGCTCGAATATTTTATGCTCATAAAAATATAAAATTCAAGAAAAATTTTGTAAATTAGATGTGAAATTCAGATGCTGTCTTTACTTAGATGAAAAGATAATGTTTTGAAAAATAGATGTATAGATCCGATTCTGCTCGGAGCAAGAATTGCATTTACACTTTATTCCTATCGTTCAAATATTCCAAAAAAAAGCTGTTGAAATTACTGATTTTGACAAAGCTAAGTATCTGGAAATGATTTGAAATCGCAAGATTGAATTATAAATAGGAAAAAAACTTAAACAACATATTTACCAAATATTTTCTAAATAATAACCGCACAATTAGTTGATAACAGGGGCTATAATGTCACAAAAGACGAATGGGAGGAGAGCATCGGGAAAGCCGGGTTTGTCAAAAAGGACAATGTTGGTATGCTTAAGGTTTCATTTTTGGTCCTTTTTATTCCGGTTGTAATATAATTGCAATCGGCACAGTTTACAAATAGGTATTTGTGGCTGGCGAGAACTTACATGTAAAAATAAACCCGACAGTTATAAGCTGTCGGGTTTGTTTTTTTAGTTCAAAAATGATTTATGCAGTAAAAAGACTTTTGTAATTATCCCAATATCTGTAAATCAAGAATAAGTTAGCCAGGAACAATAAACCCGCAATTGGTAAAGTTTCCGGAGACATAAAATAATTGATAAATAGAATGTTTATGGTAATTGGTAATATCAAGATATTGGCAAGAGTTACATAACGGCCAGTTACAAAGGCAATTCCGCAAATCAATTCAATAGACTTGGCTAATGGCATCAAATATTTTGAAGCAACAAGCCCCGTGTTAAAAGCTTTAAAATCATCGTTAGTTACTGGCTCTGCAGGCATTAGATGAAAGAAAAAACTAATAGAGGCAAATAGTAACAACAGACCAATCAAAACTCGGACAATAATGGTAGCAATTTTCATAATACTGGGATTTTTATGGGTTAAAAAATATAATTATTTACTGATAAACATTGCAAGTCTACATTCTCTGATAAAATATAAATTTTGTTTTTGAAACTACTTTTACTGAGAATTTTACAATCAAAGCAACCCTATTCTGGGATTAATTGAATGCTATATCAAATATAACGATTTTTTTCTTATTAAATTGCTAATTCCTTAACAGTTTCATTGTTTTATTTTAGGTTTTTATTCCAATTAAAGCTTGCCAATATTTTTTGAGGATTATTTTATTGAAGGATTATTTTTGTCGTAATTTTGAAGTCTAAAATTTACCCATTTTTGAGAGTTTCAATTCATAAATATATTTCAAATCCAGAGCAGTTTAAACAACAACTTCTAACTTGGTCACAGCAATTTCGCGAGATAGTTTTTTTGGATAGCAATTCGTATCCACAAGAATATTCCAGTTTTGATTGTGTGCTTGCTGTGGATGCTTTTACTTCTTTAAAAACTGACTTCCATAATGCTTTCGACGATTTAAAACAATATCAGCAAACGACTAAAGATTGGCTTTTTGGTTATCTTTCGTATGATTTAAAAAATGATGTTGAAGCTTTAAAATCATCAAATTTTGACGGTTTAGATTTCCCGGATTTGTTTTTCTTTCAGCCAAAAAAAATATTTACATTAAAAGGAGATCAACTCGAAATGCAGTATTTATTGTTGTGCGATGATGAGGTCGAAGAAGACTTTGAAGAAATTGTTCAAAGCCAGAATGATTCTTTTGTTACATTGAATAAAGTCGAAATACAACAACGAATCTCAAAAGATTTATATGTCGAAAAAGTAACAAAATTGCTCGAACATATTCATAAAGGAGATACGTATGAAGCTAATTTTTGTATGGAATTTTTTGCCGAAAATGTGATTATAAATCCGTTAGAAAAATTTCAAAAACTGAATACTATTTCGCAAGCACCATTTTCAGTTTTCTTTAAAAATAATAAACAATATTTACTTTCGGCTTCTCCGGAACGATATATGAAAAAGGTAGGAGAGACTTTAATTTCACAGCCTATAAAAGGAACTTCAAAGCGATCTGCAGACCCTGTTGAAGACGAAAAATCAAAACAATTTTTGGAATCAGATGCAAAAGAACGTGCCGAAAATATTATGATTACAGATTTAGTCAGAAATGATTTGTCGCATACTGCACAAAGAGGCTCTGTTGAAGTTACAGAACTTTGTAAAATCTACTCGTTTTTGCAGGTGCACCAAATGATTTCGACCATAACCTCAAAATTAGATCCTCAATATTCACCAATCGATGTTTTAAAAACTACTTTCCCAATGGGAAGTATGACGGGTGCGCCAAAGATTTCGGTAATGAAAATCATCGAAAATCTCGAAGAAACAAAACGAGGTTTGTACAGCGGATCAGTTGGATATTTCACGCCAGAAGGTGATTTTGATTTTAACGTCGTGATCAGAAGTATTTTGTACAATCAGGAAAACAAATATGTTTCGTTTTCAGTTGGAAGCGCCATTACATCTTTATCGATCCCTGAAAAAGAATATGAAGAATGTTTGTTGAAGGCAAAAGCTATGCACGAAGTTTTGCAGTAAAAAAAGTTAGCCACCGATTAAAGGATTAAAATGATTTTGTTTCACGCAGATTCTGCAGATTTAGGTAGATTTTAATAGATTTTTATTAAAAAATAATTTGCATGAATCTGCCAAAATCTTTTTAAATCTGCGGGAAAAACAATTCGCGAAAATTTATGCAATTCGTGGCGAAAAAATATAGCCACTCCCGATAGCTATCGGGATAAAGAATTAAAATGATTTTGTCTCACGCAGTCCCGATAGCTATCGGGAGCAGATTTAGGCAGATTTTAATGGATTTTTATTAAAAAATAATTTGCGTGAATCTTCCAAAATCTTTTTAAATCTGCGTGGAAAAATAATTCGTGCTAATTTGTGCATTTCGTGGCTAAAAAAATATCACGCTTAACATTTCATTTAAGAATAGATCGAATTTAATTTTTTACATTTATCCAATGTTTAAAAATTTTCAAAATCACATCACTTCAAGGTTTCCATTTTTGGAAGGTAAGAAACTATTTCTTGCCGTAAGCGGAGGTTTAGACAGTATGGTTTTGTTGCACTTATTGCAGCAATTGCCATGCGAAATTGCCGTTTTACATTGTAATTTTCAATTGCGCGGATTAGAAAGTTTTGGTGATCAGAGTTTTATTCAAAACTATTGTGATCAAAATGAAATTCCTGTTTTTGTTACGCAATTTGATACCGAAGCTTTTGCAAAAGATTATAAGTTATCTACACAAGTTGCCGCTCGCGAACTGCGCTACAGTTGGTTTTATGAACTTTTGGAAACCGAAAAATTCGATTATATTCTAACAGCACATCACGCTGATGATAATCTGGAAACATTTATTATCAACTTAACCAGAGGAACAGGATTAGACGGATTAATAGGTATTCCCGAAGAAAATGATCAAATTATTCGCCCGCTTTTGCCATTCTCGAGAGACGAAATTCTGAAATATGCAAAGGAAAATAACATCGATTGGCGAGAAGACAGCAGCAATGCTTCTAATAAATACCTTCGGAATAAAATCCGTCATGATTTGGTTCCGATGTTGAAGGAAATTAATCCCAACTTTTTGAATGCTTTTCAGAAAACGCAATCTTACTTGCAGGAATCGCAAGTTATGGTTGAAGATGCATCGATTATGATTTATCAGCAGGTTGCTAAAGAAGTTGGCGATGATATTCATTTCGATCTAAATCAGCTTAAAAAACTACCCAATTATAAATCATATTTGTACCAATGGTTAAATGAATTTGGCTTTTTGGCATGGAATGATATTTATGATTTAGTAGACAGCCAATCCGGAAAACAAGTACTTTCGGCTGAGTTTAGATTGTTGAAAAACCGTGATAGTTTGATTTTAAGTCCAATTTCTGAAATGTCAGAAAATGAAGAATTTGAAATTAATGAAAATGTAACAGACGTTAATTTTCCCTTAAAATTGAGGCTTTGTCAGGTAGACGACATTACAATAGATTCAAATAAAGCTATATTTGTGGACGCTGAAAAAATCCAATTTCCTTTGGTTTTACGTAAATGGAATAAGGGTGATGTTTTCCATCCTTTTGGAATGCAGGGTAAGTCTAAAAAAGTGAGTAAACTTTTTAAAGACGAAAAATTATCCTTGATTGAAAAAGAAAAAACATGGATTTTGTGTTCAGAAAATCAAATTGTCTGGGTCATTGGAATCAGACAGGACGAACGCTTTAAAATTGAAAATACCACAAATAAAATACTTAAAATAGAATTACAATAATGAACTTTAATCAATACCATCAAACGATAATGTCGAAAAGTATCTGGAATAAAACCATTGTGTTTTTGCTGTTTTTCATATTTGCTTTTGCAAAAGGGAATGCACAAATTCTTGAACCGGTAAAATGGACTTCTAAAATTGAAAAGAAATCAGGAAACAACGCTGTTTTGATTTTTGATGGAACGATTGAAAAAGACTGGCACATGTATTCGCAGTTTACACCGGATGGCGGACCGCTTGCATTAGAAATTACATTTAAAAATCAAAAAGGAAATTTTGAACTTGTTGGCAAAGCCAAAGAAGGAAAAACAAGAACGGCTTTTAATGACGTTTTTGGTGTAAACGAAACTTTCTTTGAAGGTAAAGCACATATAGAACAAGAAATCAAGATTATAAACCCAAATTTAAAAACGGTTGATGTTGATTTTGATTTTCAGGTTTGTAAAGAAGTTTGTATCAATTCGAATAAAAAATTCTCAATAGCAATTCCATCAACATTTAAAATGGATGCGATTGCAAGTGTTACAGAATCAAAAAAAGATGAAACTAAGGTAGAAGGCTTAGCAGTTGATACTGTTGCAAAATCAGCTGCTGTAGATACTACTAAAGCTGAGGTACATACAGCTCCGGCAGGAATTTCGGCTCAGGAAGAAATTCCTGCACCAACTCCAACAAGAAGTTTATGGTCTATCTTTTTTGTAGCGTTTATTTCAGGATTTGCGGCATTGTTGACACCTTGTGTTTTCCCAATGATCCCAATGACGGTAAGTTTCTTTACTAAACAAAGTAAAAGCAGAGCAAAAGGAATTAGAAATGCTATTTTTTACGGTTTTTCAATTATCGCTATTTATGTTATTTTAGGTTTAATTGTAACTAAAGTATTTGGAGCAGACGCATTAAATGCATTGTCTACTGATGTTTGGTTTAATTTAATCTTCTTCGTGATATTGATCATTTTTGCTACTTCATTTTTGGGAGCTTTCGAAATTATGCTGCCAAATTCATGGGCTAATAAAGCAGATCAGCAAGCAGACAGAGGCGGAATTATCGGAATATTGTTTATGGCCTTGGCCTTGGCAATTGTATCATTCTCTTGTACTGGACCAATTGTTGGAACTTTATTAGTTGAAGCAGCTTCAAATGGAGGAATTGCCCCGATTATCGGAATGTTAGGATTCTCTTTGGCATTAGCTTTACCATTTATGTTGTTTGCAATGTTCCCAGGCTGGTTAAATTCATTACCAAAATCTGGCGGATGGTTGAACACGGTAAAAGTTGTTTTAGGATTCTTAGAATTAGCTTTAGCATTCAAATTTTTATCAAATGCCGATTTAGTACTTCAATTGCACTTTTTAGAAAGAGAAGTTTTCATTGCAATTTGGATCGCAATTTTTGCAGCTTTAACGTTGTATTTATTTGGAAAAATTACATTGCCACACGATAGTCCGTTACACCATATTTCTGTGGGTAGATTGTATTTAGGATTGCTTACGCTTGTGTTTACAGTATATTTAATTCCTGGACTTTGGGGAGCACCATTGAAATTAATCAGCGCATTCCCGCCACCGCCGCAATATAGCGAAAGTCCTTTTGGAGTAGGAGGTTCTGCAAATTCAAATGTTAGTGCCGAGTCTATAAAAGGTTTGCCTGACGGAGCAGAATTAGGCCCGCATGGTATCATGGTTTTTCATGATTACGAAGATGGATTAGCGTATGCAAAATCAATCAACAAACCAATTATGCTTGATTTTACAGGATATGCTTGTGTAAACTGTAGAAAAATGGAAAACAACGTTTGGTCTGAACCAACGATTTTACCAATCTTAAAGAATGAGGTTGTTTTGATTTCTCTTTATGTTGATGATAAACGTGAGTTGCCTGTAGAAGAGCAATTTGTAACTAAATCAGGAGATAAAATTATTACTGTTGGCGATAAATGGACAGATTTTATGATCTCTAAATATAAAACAAATACGCAACCATTATATATTATAACGGATCTGGAAGGAAAGAATTTAAACAGTTCAAAACCTACTATTAGTTATGTTAGCGCTGATGAATATTTGCATTGGCTGAAAGAAGGAATTGGTAATTTTAAATAGTCGTTTAGGAGAAGAAAGAAGCAAGACTCAATGAAATAGAATATAGACAATAGACTATATAGAGAGTAGAAATCTAAAATATAATTAAAGGTTGAAATTAATTCAAACAAAAACCCCTCTAAGTTTAAGCTTAGAGGGATTTTTTAATTTAGGGGAAAAGGGGGCGTATATTAATTTCTTATAAGAATTCTCCGTGTTGAGAAATATCTAATCCTAATTCTTCTTTTTCTTCAGTAACTCTTAGAGGAGTAATTTTATTTACAACAAAGAACAAAATATAAGAACCTACAAAAGCGAAGATTGATACAGCTACTAAAGCGATTAATTGGTTGATGAACAAAGTTGGAGTTCCGAAAATCAAACCTTGATTATCTCCAACTACTGGGTTAATAGCTTTTGAAGCAAAAACACCAGTTAGTAACATTCCTACCATACCACCAACACCGTGACAAGCAAAAACATCCAGAGCATCATCAATTTTTCCTTTAGGGAATTTGCTTACTACAAGGTTACTTACAATTGCAGCAAAAGCTCCGATGAAAATTGCGTGTGGAATACTTACGAAACCTGCGGCAGGCGTAATAGCAACAAGACCTACCACAGCTCCAATACATGCACCAAGTGCAGATAATTTATGTCCGATGATTTTATCAAGGAAAACCCATGCCATAGCAGCGGCAGCGGCAGCAACAGTTGTAGTTCCTAAAGCTTGTACAGCCAAACCGTTTGATCCTAATGCAGAACCTGCGTTGAAACCAAACCATCCAAACCATAATAAACCTGTTCCTAATAATACATAGGTGATTCTTGCAGGATTAACTTTTTGAACTTTTCTTTTTCCTAAGAAGATCGCTCCGGCTAATGCAGCCCAACCAGCACTCATGTGTACTACAGTTCCTCCGGCGAAATCTAAAACTCCCATTTTAAAGAAAACTCCATCAGGATGCCATGTCATGTGTGCTAAAGGTGAATATATGAATATGATGAATAAAACCATAAATAATAAATAGGCCCAGAAACGAATACGTTCTGCAAAAGCACCTGTAATTAATGCAGGAGTAATGATGGCAAATTTTGCTTGAAATAATGCGAATAACATAAAAGGAATTGTAGGGGCAAGACTCCATGCAGTACTAGTACCAACACCTTGGAAGAATAAGTTTGGAAGTGGATTTCCAATGATTCCGCCAATAGTAGGGCCAAATGCTAATCCGAAAGCAACAATAACCCATAAAATAGTAACAATTACCATTGCCATAAAACTTTGTAGCATTGTACTGATAACGTTTTTCTTACCAACCATTCCTCCATAGAAAAAACCTAGTCCTGGCGTCATAAGCAATACAAATGCAGTTGCTACGATCATCCAAGCTGTGTCTCCTGTATCAAACTTTACAGCTTCTGCTGGAATTGGATTGTCTGATAAAATGAAGTTTGATACAAAGGTCAGTACCAAAATAGTGATAAGAATCACACTTAAAATAATTTTTCGCATAGTTATAGTTATTTAGTTTTAAATTTTTGATAAAAATATAAAATCATTCAACACCCCTAAAAAAAATAGAGTCTAATGTTTAATTTTTGTTAATTTTTCAATTTAACCCCCTCTGTTTTGCATCTATTTGTTAAAATGGACTTAAAATTTACAATTTGGCAACGTTTTTTTGAAGCTATTTAATAAAAGGGAAATTTTTCTTATATTTCTGTTGCTTTTTTTGCGGTGAATATTGGTGTTTATTGTAGAAAAACGTCAGATTGTTTTTAATGATGACGTATATTTGAGCTTTTTAACATTTTTTATAATTAAAATTTAAGAATGGAAATTCAGAAAATTAAATGGGGAATAATAGGTCTTGGAAATATTGCCAATCAATTTGCAGCAGATTTATTACTCTTAGAAGATGCCGAATTAACTGCTGTAGCTTCTAGAAATAAGGATAAAGCAGCAGAATTTGCAACAAAATACAATTGTAAAACAGCGTACGGTGCCTACGAAGAGCTTTTTGAAGATAATCAGGTCGATATTATATACATTGCGACACCACACGATTCGCATGCCGAATTATCTATTAAAGCATTAGAAAACGGAAAGCATGTTTTATGCGAAAAACCAATGACACTGTCTTATTTAGATGCTGTTCGAATGATTGAAGCTTCCAGAAAACACAATAAATTTTTTATGGAAGCATTCTGGACTCGTTTTATTCCAACAGTTCAAGAGGTTTTAGAACAAGTAAATCAAGGAATAATTGGTGATGTAAAATATATCAAAGCCGATTTTGCTTTTTATGCAGATGAAAAGGAGGGAGGAAGACTTTTTGAAAAGAATCTTGGTGGAGGAGCTTTATTCGATATAGGAGTATATCCGTTGTTTCTTTCTTATATATTATTAGGAAAGCCAAATGAAATTATAGCGAAGTCAATTTATAATGTAAACGGAATCGATCTTCAAACATCCATGATTTTGCAGTATGATAAAGCACAAGCAGGTTTACAAGCCTCGATAATTTCAGAATCTGATATGAAAGCTACAATAAGCGGAACGCAAGGATATATTCAACTTAATGCTCCGTGGTTTATCGCTGATGGTTATTCTATTTTTAAAGAGGGTAAAGAAACCAATTTTAGTTTACCAAATCTCGGAAAAGGATATACGCATGAAGCAATTGAATGTCATAAGTGCATCAGAAACAATGAGATTGAAAGCACGCTTTGGTCACATCAAAATAGTTTGGATTTGAGTAAAATAGTTGAGGAAATAAAGAATCAGATTGGGCTAGAGTTTTAAAAACAAAGTATCTTTACTCGATATTTTTTTCGATATAGCTAGAACTTAGCAAATACAAAGCTCCCATATATTGAATATTAAAAGAGATCAAATCGCCAATTTTATATTTTTGAGTTGAATTTGAAATATCAATTACCAACATATCAGAGCTGGCGTCTACAATTGTAATTTCTTTGTCGACTGCTTCGAGGTATTGAGGCTGCATATCTAGTAATCCAATATCGAGAATTGCCCTTAAAGAAGTTCCGCCAAGATCTTCAACACTTTGTATAGAAAAAGTATTTCCTGCTACATTTTCACCCAGTTCTCCTGTTGGGGTATCCGGTTTTTCGGTAATTTCAATAATTTCTGCAAAAAGTTTAAAGACATCATTGTGCATTCCTTTAATAGTTTCGCCGGTAAATAAATCTTTTCCAAAAAATAAAGCCTCACCAATTCTAAAATGATTTACAGCCATAGGTCTGGCATTTTTGATAATAAGAGGAATCGCAACCGATGTTCCGCCGGAAACCCAAGGGATACTGATATTAAATTTAGCTTCAATAAGTTGTTTGTATAAACTCAATTGTATCAGTTTATCCTGAGTTGGCATAACTCCGCTAAGGCAATTTAAATTAGTACCAATTCCAAGAATTTCAATGTTTGGCGTACTTATAATAGTACCATAAAATTCGAGCAAATCTTCGCCCATAACACCTTCACGTAAATCCCCCATTTCGATCATAATAATGATTTTGTGGATTTTATTCTGTTTTTTAGCCTCTTGCGAAAGCATTTGTATGGTGTAGATTTCAGTATTAAAACTGACATCAGCGTATTTTACAATATTTGGAATACTTCGTTTAGCGGGAGGTTTTATATAAACTGTTTGTATAGAAGCATCAAGGGATTTAATCTTCTTTAGGTTACTAACCCGAGAATCGTGTATTTCTCTCACTCCAAGCGAAATAATTTCTTTTAAATAAAGTTTGTTTCCACATAAAAGTTTAGAAACAACACCCCATTGAATGTTTTTTGACTCGAAAAGAGAATTCAGAAAAGTGTAATTTTCTTTTAGTTTATTTCGATATAATTTTATGAATGCCATTTGGCTTTATTTTTTATTGAATTTAATAATTCAGTTTATTTAATTAAACGCATTTCCAGATACTTATTTGTAAAACCAAGCTTCTCGTATAATATTTTAGCAGGATTATCTGGTTCAACATGTAAAGCGATATTTCCCTCGGTAATAGAAATTGCCTTTTCCATTAGTTTTTTACCGTAACCTTTTCCTCTTTCAGAATTGTCTACCGCGATGTAAACGAGAATATTTTCAGGAATATAATCTTTCATTCCTGTGTTGTTTAAAACTACAGCACCAACAATTTTTTGATCCTCTAAACCAATAACAATATTGCCGCCTCTGTCCGGATTCATTACATAATCTATGCATTTAAGAATATCTTCTATTTTATCGCCATATTGTTCTAAGTGCGTATGCAAAAAAGCAGCAATGATTGTTGGTGTACATGTCTCGTTGTATCCCGAAATGGAATTAATTAATTTAAAGTTCATCTTTTTAAATTTTTAGATTATTTAAGCCGATAGTAAATATTCAGCCGATATACAGATGCAAAACCAATTGCAGAAAGATTTCTCAAATCAGAAATCGAAATTTTCGATAGATAATCGATGATATTTTTGCAAGATAAGCATAAATACTGGTTTTATTTCAATTTAATTGTGATTTCTTACTTTTTGGTGCTTTTGAGAGCGTATATTTTTTAAATTATTAAAGTTATTTATTTGTAATATTTTAATTGTTAAATGAATTTTATTTCATTAGATTTAAAAATATTTAATGAAAGGATTTTATGTTAGTAAAAGTTTATGGAAGTGCCGTTTTTGGAGTCGAAGCAACAACAATTACGGTAGAGGTACATATGGATAAAGGTATTGGTTATCACCTAGTTGGTTTACCCGATAATGCCATAAAAGAAAGTAGTTATCGCATTGCAGCGGCTCTTAAAAATAATGGTTTGAGTTTGCCAGGCAAAAAAATAACCATCAATATGGCGCCTGCCGATTTGCGAAAAGAAGGTTCAGCCTACGATTTACCTCTGGCAATGGGAATTTTAGTGGGTTCAGATCAGATAAAAGCACCCGAAATCGAAAATTATATTATTATGGGTGAACTTTCTCTTGACGGAAGTTTACAGCCTATTCGTGGCGCTTTGCCAATTGCAATAAAGGCAAAAGAAGAAGGTTATAAAGGTTTTTTTCTTCCAATTCAAAATGTAAAAGAAGCTGCAATTGTAACCGGATTAGATGTTTACGGAGTTGAAAAACTACAAGAAGTAATTGATTTTTTTGCCGGAAAAGGAACTCTCGAACCAACCGTCATTGATACAAGAGCCGAATTTTATAAAACGCTCGATTTTCCCGAATTCGATTTTTCAGATGTCCGCGGACAAGAAAGCATAAAACGCTGTATGGAAATTGCTGCAGCCGGAGGGCATAACATTATTTTGATTGGTCCGCCTGGAGCAGGAAAAACCATGTTGGCCAAAAGGGTGCCCAGTATTTTGCCACCCATGACGTTACGAGAAGCATTAGAAACAACCAAGATTCATAGTGTTGCCGGAAAATTAAAAGAAGTTGGCCTTATGAATCAGCGGCCATTTCGTAGCCCGCATCATACAATTTCGAATGTAGCACTTGTTGGCGGAGGCAGTTATCCGCAACCAGGTGAGATTTCGATGGCACATAATGGTGTTTTATTTCTGGACGAATTGCCGGAATTCAAGCGTGATGTTCTCGAAGTTATGCGTCAGCCGCTCGAAGATCGTGAAGTTACTATTTCACGGGCTAAATTTACGGTTACTTATCCGTCTTCATTTATGCTCGTTGCTAGTATGAATCCAAGCCCGAGTGGTTTTTTTAACGATCCAAGTCAGCCAAATACTTCGTCGCCACATGAAATGCAACGTTATTTGAGTAAAATTTCTGGTCCATTATTAGATCGAATTGATATTCATATTGAAGTAACGCCAGTTCCTTTCGAAAAGTTGGCCGATGACAGGAAAGCAGAAAGCAGTGTCGAAATCCGAAAGCGTGTCACTGCGGCACGGGAAATTCAAACCAAGCGTTTTGAAGAAGTCGAAAATATACATTACAATGCTCAAATGAGCAGTAAATTGATTCGTGAATATTGTGCGCTCGATGAGCAATCAAAAGAATTATTGAAAACCGCTATGGAACGATTAAATCTTTCGGCACGAGCCTACGATAGAATCCTGAAAGTCGCCAGAACAATTGCTGATCTGGATGCATCGCCTACCGTTGTTTCACAACATATCGCCGAGGCTATTCAGTATAGAAGTCTGGACCGCGATGGTTGGTTGGGGTAAAAGAATTTTAGATTTAAGAGTTTAGATTTTAGATTGTCGAAATTAAACAATCTAAAATCTGAACTCAATTCCTTTGCGAACTTCGCGTACATCTTTGTGAACTTTGCGGTAAAATCTCATGCAGTAAATGTCCAAGAAGTAAACTTTTATTCAAATTTTAAACTTGAATTTCGGGACATTAAATACGAAGTCAGCTTTTTTATTTTAGTGTTTTCCATTTCAAAAACATCACAAAAAACAGCATCTAATATATTACCATTTTTCATGTTTCCTTGAACAGCACCTTCAGCAATGACAATATTATTTTCTTCAACCATTTTTATGATTTGAATGGTAGGGCTTCCAATAAAATTCTCATTTTCAATTTCTTTATCAAATGCTTCCTTGCCAACATGCTGATAAATTCCGGGCATTTCCCAAACAATATCGTCTGTAAGACAAGCAAGAATTCTAGCATGATCACTTACTCTAAATGCTGCCATATATTCGTTTACGGTTTGTTTATTTAGTGTCATATTATAATAAACTAGTTCTTACAATTTTAATTAAGGAACTACTGTATTTTATTCAGCATCAGGAATTTTTTTATATTCAAATGTCCCCATTTCCGGCGTAGTAATTACACGTTTTTTGGCATCAAAATAATCAATAGAAGAGGTGATAGAAACCATGGAGTCAACAATTACAAGTTCAGAATCGTTTTTGGTTAATTTCCATTTAGAATAGGTGCTTTCGCTGCCAATACGGCTTTCAAAATCTCCATTTTCCTGAAAAACCTGTAAAACCGAAGTGGTTTTAAAGTATTCTTTAATGTTCTGAGTTCTTCCATTTTTGGTCCATTTTACCAACATCCATTTTCCAACAAGTTCATTTTGTGTTTGCGCACTTGCACTTATTGATAAACCAATTAAACAAATGAAGCTTAAAATTACTTTTTTCATTACCGTAGTAGATTAAAATTGTTAATAGTAGATTAGGGTTATGGTAAAGGTACTATTTTTTAGAAATATTCCAAAAGCTTATTTTTCTTCTTGTCACAAAACCCAGTTTCTCATATAATTTGATAGCACCAATATTACTTTCAACTACGTGTAAATAAGGAGTTTTATTTTGACTTAGAATAGAATTGACACAATGCTTAATTAATTGTTTTGCATAGCCTTTTCCGGTATGATCCGGATGTGTGATAATAGCACTAACTTCTGTGAAATCGTTCATTTTCATGCGCTCGCCCGTAACAGCAATCAATTGATTTTCTTTAAATATTCCGTAATAACTGCCTAATAAAGGTGTTTTTGTTTTGAAATATCCCGGCTGAACTAAATTAATCAAATACAAAAGTTCTTCATTGTGTTTTTCAGTAAGCGTAACAATTTCGCTGTCTGTTTGAAGTTCTATTGGATCGCGTACAATCATTTGAAGACAAACCAATTCTTTTACAATTTTTAGTGAATTTGCAATTACAGGTTTTTCACCAACAATAAAAAAGCTTTCGGTTAAGTTTGCATATTGATTGCCTGCCTCCAAAACACTATCAGGTTCTGCAAAACCTCCAAACGGACAATAGTCCGGATTGTAAAATTTAGTTCCGTTATAATCAATGGCAAATTCTGCATGAGTTTCAGAGAGTGAGCTCCAAACGGGGTTGTCTAATTTATTTTCGTCGCTATTTTTCATTTCTTTAAAAATTCAATTTCAATAAGTTTAAAAACCGATTCGTTTTATTATTTCTGTTTTATCGGATAAAAAAAACGGAATGAATTTGAAACGGCCGGATGCAAAATAGTAGCATGATTTTCCTGAGGCAAATAATCGAAATACACCTTTAAGTGTTTGCTTTTCGATGCCTTAATTTTTTCGGCTAGTAAGTTTGCATCAACTTCCATAACCCTCGGGATTTTAGTTGGAGTAGGTCCTTCTTTGCCAACTGCAATGTAGATATCGGTTTGCTGATTAAAGTTTTCCTGAAGAATAGCACTGTCCAGATTTAATATCGATCCGTTGTCCCACCAAATACTCGGGCTCACGATGACATATTTATTAAAAAGATTAGGTTTCTTTAAGAGGATTTCAGTTTCTAAAAGCCCGCCTAACGATTGGCCTATAATGGTTTTAGAATTGTTAGTTTTGTATTTTTTATCTATAAAAGGTTGTAATTCTTTTTCTATAAAAGCAATAAATTGATCAGAATGCCCTGAAGTTGGGAAACTTTTCTGATCTTTTTCAATAGCCGTCGGAAACGTAAAATCCCTTCTTCTATCAACAGTCGCAATTCCCACAACAATAGATTTTGGAACCTGATTTACCCATTCAAAACTATTAAACTGTACTAAGCCGACAATATGAATAAAATCTTCATCGGCAGAACCATCCAATAAATATATTACAGGATATTTTGTTGCATCGTCTGCATTATAACCCTCAGGAAGATAAATATTCAAAATTCTTTTTTCACCCAGTTCTTTCGATTGGATTTCATCAATAAGACCCAATACAAAAGGTTTACTAGTTTCTGTTTGTTTCGACTTATTGGCTTGACTAAAAACTAAAGTTGAAGAAAATAGTACGAAGGAAAGGATAATAGTTTTATTCATTTTATGGTATTTAATAACCTCTTCGGTCATTATAAAATTGAGCTTATTAGAACAAACTCCTAATAAGCTAAAATACAAATTTTGATTTTAGTAAATGCCAAAAAAAATCCCATTCGTTAGAAAACGAACAGGATTATACAAATAAAGGATACGATTTATTTCGTTCTTGAAGAAAAGATTTCGTCCAAACCTTCCATGGCAATGGTAAAACCTTCTTTGAAACCCATTTCGATTATTTTTTCAAGATCTGATAATGTTTTATGTTTTATTGCAATGTCTACAATAGTCGAATTACCTTGTTCAGAAAAGTTCACATTCCAATTAGATCTCGGGAAATCTTCGTTTAAATTACCTTCGCTATCGCAAAAAGCATCAAGATATTTAAAATTAGATTTTGGAGTTATCGAAGTAAAATCGGCGATAGCCCAATGTTCTTCGCCTTCAGGTCCAACCATAGCATAAAGTCTACGTCCGCCTTCTTTAAAATCCATACTTTTAGTTCTGGCTTTCCAAGGCGATGGCGCCCACCACTGGTCCAATATTTCGGCTTCAGTCCAGGCAGACCACACATTTGCAAGAGATGCATTAAATTCACGCTTTACGTTTACCGTACTATTTTCTTTGTCCACGGTAAAATTCATCAATAGATTAGATTTCATTTTCTTTAGATTTTAGATTCATTAATACTTGATCTAATTGACTAAAACGGTTTTCCCAGATTTCTTTAAACTGTTCAAGCCATTTGTCAACTTCTTTCATTTTCTCAATTCTGAGCTGATAATAAATTTCGCGTCCCGATTTCTTTTCATCCAATAATTCACATTCATTAAGAATTTTGATGTGTTTAGAAACCGCTTGTCGTGTTGTATTAAATTTTTCCGCTATAGCATTTGGCGTCAATGCATTTGTAGCCACTAATACTAAAATTGCTCTGCGAGTCGGGTCGGCAATTGCCTGAAAAATATCTCGTTTCATTTTGGATTTATTTAAATACGCAACTAATCAGTTGCAAATATAAGCAACTTTTTGGTTGCGAAAAATATTTTTGCAGTTTTTTTTTAGAAAATTATTATCAGGAAGAAAAAAGGTAGAGATGCGTAACAGTACAATTGCGTTGTTAGGGGGATGAAGTATTAAAATAATACCTTCTGTAGAAAATAGTGAAACCAGATTTCTTGTTTTGGTATAAAAAAAGACGCACTATTGTACGTCTTCATATATGTTGGTTTTTTGTAATTCAAAAATTATCCCCTAAATCTATTCTTGACAATAATATCTTTCAGTCGGGCTTTTAAATCTTCTCCCGTATCAAAAACCATTTGCTCATTATTTGGGAACGGAACAGAACGTTTATTGAAATAATTCATATAATTATCCTCACAGGCATTTCTGTCACCTTTGTAAGTAGAGTAAATATTTTCAAAAATAAATTCACTCGTAAGTGGAAAAGATTGCATTAATTGATTGGTTCTTAAATCGACATAATCAACTTTTGCTGTAACCTGACAAGATTTAAATTGTCTAAACTCATATATATTTGCGCGAAGTATTCTATAATTATCGACTTTTATTTCTCGACCTAAACTATCCTTAACAGGTCTTCCTCTACTGTCCAAAAGTGTTTTTACGCCATCTTTTATCTCTCTTTCCTTAATGAATTGTTTTTCTTTAATTTGCTCAGGCGAAATATTTATCTGAACAAAGTTTACAATCAGACTATAATCGTAAGTAACATTTTTTTGTCTAGCGCTATGATAAACCGTCCATTTGTCATTTAATCCATAAGTTTTAATGTCTAATAAATCATCCTGAAGCTGTTTTGGGATTACCATATTGGTTACGTTTGTGGCATAAATATCCACAAAATCAGTTCCTTTAAACTGTGCATCTTCCATTAATTTTTTCGCATTCTTATAACCCGGATTTATACTTTCTAAGTAGAAAAAATCATCATACGCCTTTCTAAAATCCAATTTATTGTTAGATTTTAAAAGAACCGAAGCATGCTCATATAAATATTTAGACAACGCATTCTTGCTGCTAACAATCTCATTCGAATAATTATCAAACGGAAAAGAAGCATTTTTTCCCTGTTTCAATAATTGCAAAGGCAATAAAGGTCTAATTTTTTCCTGACGGTTATTCAATTGCAAATAGGTATTATAAATACGTTCAGCATTGGCAGGATTTGCCTCTTTTATCATCAAATCAAGATTGCGTAAATCTCTGTCTTTGGCTTTTGCAAAAGCTTCTTCAAGCAAATACACATAATCTTGTTTGCCTTTCGAGTCTTTTTTGGTCTTTAATGCATCGACTGCACGATCAATTGCAGCATCATAATTTCCGTCACTTAATAAGGACTGCGTAGTTTTTACACCGCATGACGCAAGAGTCAAAAATAATATAGAGAACAGTAAAGTAATTTTTTTCATTCTGGAGATCATTGATTTTTCAAGGTGTAAATATATCGGTTTTTGACTTTTATCAGGTATTTGTTTTGTATAATTATTTTTGGTTTCAGATTAGAATGAAAATCAATAATTAAATCAATTTAAGATTGGAATTTGGAATTTGAAAATTTGGAATTTAAAAATTTCAGGAGCAGAAGTTTTAATTTTCACAAGAACCTTCGATCCCGCTTTCGCCTTTATCTCTCCATTTCATTACGAGGATATCGGCTCTATCGGGGCTAAATCAGAGCTTTATTTTTCATAAGAACTCGTCGCGTTAACGTAGAGACGCACGGCAGTGCGCCTCTTAGATGTTTTGTCTAAAACCCATTTTATTTCGGCCAGTACAAAAAATTAAATTTATGGCCATTCGGATCAGAAAACCCAAAGAAATACCCGTCTCCATAATCTTGTGGTTCAGCAAAAATACTTCCGCCGGCTTTCTTAACAATTAGCAACCATTGGTCTACCTCATCTTTGCTTTCGGCCGAAAGCGAGAATATAATTTCGTTTCCCAGTTTTAAGTCGGCCATTTCATCATTAATAGCCCATTTAAATCTCTCTTTTACAAAAAAATGAATGATGAAATTATCATCACCAAAAAGAAAACTCCTCAGTTCATTATTTGTATTGTGACCGTTTGGTTCAAACCCTAAATCAGTATAGAACTTAGTTGTTCGGTCTAAATTTTCGACACCTAAATTCGCCCATATTTTTTTAGTTTTCATAAGATTCATTTTAAAAAATTAGAACTTAATTCCGATCATAAAATAATAATCGTGTTATAAATTTATGAATTATATAAATAGGGGATGAGAAATCGAGAGTGTTTTTAAATTTCTATTTCGGTTCTAAAAATAACAACGGCATCACCTTTAATTTGAATTAAGGAAGGCTTGTCGTTTTCAATCGTAACTTTAACGTTTATAGTACCAAGTCGGCCTATTTTTTCGCCTTGTCTTCCATTGAATTCAAATTTGTTATTTTGATAAGTAACAATGTTGTTTCGGATTAAATAACCGCCCAATGGTCCGTTTGCATTACCAGTAACAGGATCCTCATTTATGCCTATTACAGGAGCAAACATTCTGCCATAGGTCAGGACATCATTATCGTCAGAATCAAATGTAAAAACAAAATAACCATTGCAATTAATTTCAGTACTTAACTCGGCTAAATCAGTATATTTTGGAGACAATGTATTAAGTTTTTCTCGGCTTTTAATCCCAATCATAACTTTTGAATGTCCTGTAGAAGCAATTTGAATAGGACATCTTGTATCGATATCATCATAATCGAGTCCTAGCGCGGCGACCATTCTTTTTTCGGTATCATCGTCGAATGTTGGACTAAGTTCAAAACGTCCTTGTGTCATTAAAACCTGATAATCTCCATTTTTTTTGATAATCTCAAACGGCAGAATCCCAATTTGAGTTTTCATTCTTAATACACAAGAATCTAAATTATCTTCAAGAGCTTTGGCATACATTGCTGCAATCGTTGCGTGACCACAAATTGGAACTTCTATACTTGGAGTAAAATAGCGTATTACGCCATCGCAATCATCACCATCTGGCGAGAAAAGAAAAGCGGTCTCAGAGTTGTTCAATTCTCTGGCAATTTGCTGCATTTCAGAATCCTTCAATCCGTCTGCATTGACAACTACTCCGGCCGGATTTCCTTTAAATTTTTCTTTTGTAAAAGAATCTATTTGATAAACAATAAGTTTTTTCATGATTGTAAAAACGTCTGTGTTGAAGATTTTAATGATGCTTTATTTTTATTGTCTTCTAATTTTTACTTGATAAACAATTTCCCAAAATATAATTGACAAAAGAGCATTTGTAAATATTGCGGTTTTAACCAGATAAGGATCGTACTTTGATAACAGATGTAGATTTGCAAAATTCACTGCTAAGAATAACGCCAGAGACGCAATTAAAACAGAACATATTATATTTAGTAAAAGTGTCCACTTTAATGCGAAGAAGGCATAAATAAGATTTAAAACAGCAAAACCAAAGCCTAAAGTTATATAAGGATCAGTTTTTAATATTTCTCCCAAAGAGAGTAAAAAAGAAGTTGAAGAAAGGTATAAAAAGAAGAGTATTGAATAAAGTAGGATTCGGATTTGTGGTTTCATTATTATTTGTTTTTTGCAAGATTTATTAAAAAAGAAAAACAAAGATAAGCATAACTTATATAGCTTGTGTTCGCGAGTGGGGTGCTTGTGTTAGCTGCGTAATTTTTATTTCAATTGGCTACGTTTTATTCTTTCTATTTGTCGCTTGTGTCGCAGAATATGTACAATAGCATGTTCTGTTAATTGTTCAATATCATACAATTGTCCCCAGCCCGTTTGTATTTTTAATGAATTGTCATATTGTTCTAATTCATCGTCTTTAATTTCGCTGAAAACACTTTCGGTAAATATGAAAACATTCGTTAAGTCTTTCAGATATTCTTCAATAGACAAACGGTAAACTCTGTCAGGTCGCTTAGCATTATGTCCTTTCAGGTTATGAATACTGGTGGCATAGCTATAACCGGAACTTACAACGTGAGATAGAATTTTTTGTATGGATTTACAATCCTCATTAGTTGTTTTTTCGTCTATGATGTTTGTTAAAACATTGTCTGGAATGCTTTTAATAACATTTTTAAGATCTGAAATTGCCTGCTCATAAATGTCAAGCAATGCTCCAACTGCGCCTTGTCGATTCATTTTTGATATTGTTGTTTAGTTTGGAGTCTGATTTTGTTGCTTATTTTAAAAGAGCATCTATTTTGGCTTCCGATTTTTCTTTGATGGCACTATCAGTATGAAAACTCCAGATGATCAGGAATTTTCCTTTGGCAAGATACTCTTCCGGATGCTCGTCTGTTGGTTCTTTGTCTTTTCCCCACAGTAATCCTTGAAGGAAACTATCGCCTTTGAATCTGTTTTCAAATTCAAAATACATGATAGATCCACTGTCTTTTTTACTTTTGAAACTTTGAATTTCTTTGCTTTTTACAGTTCCAACAAAGTTGCTGTAAGTTGCAATGTCATTATAAAATGTACATGCCTGAGGAGTAATACAGTTGTGACCGTCGCTATAGGTGTAGGTTTTAGGAATTTCTTTGCCTTTTAGTTTTAAATCAGCAATAGTCTGGCTGAATAAAGTAGTAGTAAGTAACAGGAATAATGCCGACAGGGGAATCGTAATTTTCATGGTTTTGGTTTTTAGTGGTAATTGAATTTGTACTA
Source organism: Flavobacterium sp. JAS (assembly GCF_020991455.1). Classification (GTDB taxonomy): domain Bacteria; phylum Bacteroidota; class Bacteroidia; order Flavobacteriales; family Flavobacteriaceae; genus Flavobacterium. The sequence continues at coordinate 109,370 of NZ_JAJMOX010000012.1, read as the reverse complement.
AGCTAAAATAGTTTTTTTATTTGAAAAGAATCAAAAGGTATTTTTATTAATTATCACTTTAGCAATTTCAAAAACTTCTTCGTCAATTTCATCTTTTGTTGGATCTTTAGCAATTCTTTCGATTTCATTCAAAACCATTTTATCTTTAACAATTTCTCCAAAAGTATGGAGAATCCAATATTTCCAGACTTGATCCTCACTTTTTAAAATTTTCAATATTTCAGAAGAAATCTTTTCTGAAAAAGGAATTAAAAGCTCTCCAATTGGTTTGCTAATGGGCCAATTTATATCTTGTAACCATTCAAGTAAATTAGGAATTATAGGTTCGATTTCTTCAAATGAATAGTTTTTGAGTTTTTCAACTGTTTCAAAATCAAATTTATCTTTTGGAATTAAGGTTTTTATATTCATTTGATTAAGATCTGTTATCTAAATATTCTAAAATATAAATGCAAATTGAGAAAACAAGAATCACAAAAGCGACATTACAAATTCGATATATAATTTTACTTATTCTTGTTTCAGTATTCCACTGTGCAGTAAAATCTTTATTATGCTTTCTATATATCTTATAATTAAAATAGTTAATTGTTAAACTGATTATAAAAAAAGATGAAAATAAAAAAAGCATTGTAATATGCAAAGTTGGGAATAAACTTTTTTTTACAATTGCAAAAACTCCCAATACAAAAAATGCCTGAACACTAGAAAATCCCAAAGTTACTTTTATTGAATCATTTCCTGTCGTATGAAGATAGAAGAATCTGCGTCCTATTTTTTTAATGTCCAAGATGCTTTTGAGTATTAATTTATAATAACAATTTTATTTATCGATTGGGCTGCAAAATAAAGCTTTTCTATGTTTTGTAGACACTACGTTAATAAAGTAAGGCCTGTTAAATCAGCTTTTCCATTTTTAAGAAATTCATAGGTCATTCGGTCCACATGACAGTCAATAAACTGAATACCTTTTAGCCTTTTGCCTTTAAAAAAAGTATTTATAAGTGTTGCATTCTTAAAAGTGACTTTTGTAAAAGAGCAGTTTTCAAAAGAACATTCTTCTATTGTACCATTAAAAACTGCATTAGAAATATGTGACAATTTAAATGTTGACAGGTTCCAAACCGCATTTTCTATAATGCAATTTTTAAGTTCCGATGTCTTTAATTCAACTCCTGAAAAATTTGCTTTTGAAAAATTACAGTTTTTAATTTCACTGGACGTGAATTCGGTGTCTATGAGCAAACATTCAATAAACTGATTGTTCTCTAAGTTAGAAGTTCGGATTTTACTGTTTCTTAAATCTGAATTAGAAAAATCGCAACCTATAATATTGTTGGATTGAAGTGTTAAGTCGGACAAATCGGAATCAATAAATTTACAGTTCTTCATATTCGAAGTGCTGAATTTGTCTTTAAGGTTATTTAGTCCTGAAAAGTCTGCGTCGACCCAGTTTCCTGATGACATATTCCAACTTAAACCTAAATTAGTCTTAACTTTTGTTGTTGAAACTTCTGCACCTGGTTTTCGAGTCGTTTCAAATTGGCTTTCTGAATCGTTAGATTTGAACGTTTCAGAAAAATAGTTTAAATCAACGCCCAGAATTTCGGCAAGTCGGTTTAATGTAGAAATATCAGGCATTGACTCGCCTCTTTCCCATTTACCAACTGCTTGAGAACTAATAGATACTTGTTGCGCAAGGTCTGCTTGTGAAAGATTATTTTTCTTTCTGGCCACTGAAATTTTATTGCCTACTGATTTTGAATTTAGCATCATAATTTTTTTTTTAAATTGATACCGCAAAGTTATATTGCTCCATAGCCTGTTTACAAAGAAATTCAGCTACCAATAGTTGTTATTACGCTACTTATAGTTGTTATTGACAACCTTTGGTAGGTTTTGGTCTTTTTGCTAAACTTTGATTTTTAGTTATGCTGCGCGAAGTCTTCTGACTTCGTACCCGTTCCAATATTCTTTTAATTAATGCAGTGTTTTAGTATTGTCGCTAGGAAGTCGGGAGACTTCGCAGAGCTTGGGTTTTCCACTTACCATTTTTTAACACAAGAGTGAAATGAAAAGCAATTGTGTTTTTTAAATAATCCCTAAAAGAAATTTCTACTGTATCGCTATTTATAGAATCAAAATTTAATATAAATACGTTTGTTTTACTTGATTTTAAATTTGTAATCGTTTTTCCATCAACGACCATATAATCACTATTGTTGGGTATTTGTTCATTTGTATAAGTTCCTATTTTGGTTAGAATAATTTTCTCAGTCTTTTTTAGAGGTGTAGCAAAAACATTATCCATTAGTAAGAGATTTTTGTGCTTTAGCTTATAATATTTAAGTTTTATGTCGTCTATTATGTTTGTTTTTACACCTGTTCCGCAATCTATATTATGGTATCTTTCTGTTGCTAAAAATATTTGGTCTGAAGATGTATATTTATCTTTAAATGTTGCTATAATTTCATCACCTAATTGTTGTTGGTTTTCAATAAGTTTCTCTTTAAATATGAAAAAATTGTTGGGTAGAACTAATAAAAATATGGATAAAATAAACAATAGAAAAAATATCCCTAACACCAATCTTACAAACTTATTTTTCATCGTTTTTAAATTTGTTGTATTATATAATCATTCATTTTTATTTTCAGTAATATATTCAGATTCAACAGAAAAACTTTTTTTGTCTTTCTGTTTAATTTTCAATTTCAGAGTATATTTTCCGTTTTCAATCTTATTATCACTAATATGATCAACTGGATAACAAATCTGATGAGCCCAAAAGTTCTTAGTGAAAAAGTTTTTTTTGTAAATAGTTAAATCATAACAGTTATCTTTCCATAAACCATCAACGGCTTTAGTTTCGCTGTAACTTTTAGATTCAATGTTTTTGTATTCTATTTCATGCCCTTTAAAGCTGATTTTTATTCTCTCAATCTTGAATTTACTGTCATTATAAATTCTCAGTTCAACCTGTTTTTCGTTAGTAAAGCTACTTAAAACGAAAACTAAAAGAAGCATTAGAAGGTATTTCATTTATTAATGGTTTTTGAAAAGGATTATATTCAGTTCTTATTTTTAAAATAACTTACGCATTTTCAAAATTTATAGATTTTTAGCAATTAAGGAAATTGGTATTCAGTCAAATTGTTTATTTCTTAATTGATTTATATTATATCTTCTTGTTCTTTATAAACGAAGTAAAATAACAAAGTCGAGTTAATTAAACATACAAATATTCCGTATCTAATCTTTCCTAAAAAGGGTAAGAAAGATATTAAAACAAGAAAAGACAAAAGGATAGCAGATAAGTTCAAAAAACATAGAAATAATTGGTGATAATGCTTTCTAATGAAACAAACTAGTAAGGTTATGTTGATAAACATTATGAATGTAAAGCTTAAGAATACTGGTTCGAAAGACATCGCCAAATCATAGCCACTCATGGAAAAATCTTTTTTTGCATGTTCGAAAGCTATTTCTTTTTCTTTTACAATTTTTGTTTTATGATATGATTTGATAAAAGGAGAACTTCCTTTAATATTTTTGTCAGAACACATTTGGAAAAAAGGGCAGAAGAAAATTAGCATACTTAAGCTTGCTAAAAAACGAATTATAGTTTTTCTGTTTTTCACAATAGTGCTCATTAAAATGGACTATAATTCATTAGTAAATATATCATAAAAACAGTTCGAATATCTTCGTTTTAAATTGGCTTTGTACTATAAAACATTCTCTTTTATATCAAGCTAAAATATTCATTTTTTTCTTATAAATTATCAAAGAAATTGTCTTTTATTGTGGAAACGATTTTGCGTCAGGGATAGAGGCGGTATCCTTTTGTGAAGTGAAACGGAACAAAAGATATAGCCGAAAGCCCGGCCCGGAGGGAGACGCCCAGGATATTAATATTCAAGTTCCAATTATCCACAATCTTGTCATTTCGACGTAAGGAGAAATCCTCGCAAGAAACTCTGTAAAGAGAGGGAATTTTGCGCGAAGAAAATCATGCAAATAAATCATTCAAAAAATCAAGATTTGGATTAATAGTCTTTATCAATTCGATTTTCTTTTCCCTTCGCCAATCTTTTACTTCTTTTTCACGAGCAATTGCTTCTTGGATCCAAGTAAATTTTTCATAATATAATAAGTTTGTAGCGTGATACTTTGAGGCGAAAGTTTTATTTCCATTTGTGCTGTTTTCTGTATGTTGGCTTAAACGAATTTTTAAATTATTTGTGACTCCAGTATAAAAAACAGTTTTATGTTTGTTTGTTATGATGTATATGTAGTAAGTATGATAGCCTTCTTGTAATTGCATTTTAATTTTTTGGTTAAAGTTAGAATTTAATTTTAAGATTTTTCTTTCTTTTTCAATCTTGGTGTGATATACTTTGTGGAGCTTCTTGCGAGGATTTCTCCTTACGTCGAAATGACAAACTAGGCGGTAAACCTTTTGGGCTCTCGAATTGCTCAGCCTGACAAGCATAAATTCGAACTCTAAAATCTACAATAAAAAAATCCCGTTTCAATTAAAAAACGGATTAAAGTGATATTCTTTCTTTTTTAATCTTAGTATGATATACTTTGTGGAGCTTCTTGCGAGGATTTCTCCTTACGTTGAAATGACAAACTAGGCGGTAAACCTTGTGGGATACGGGATAGCTAAGCCTGACAAGTATAAATTTGAACTCTAAAATCTACAATAAAAAAATCCCGTTTCAATTAAGAAACGGGATTCAATAGATATTCTCTTTTTTTTTATTTTAAACCGTTGCAGCAACTTCTTGTGACAATCAAAAGATATACTAATTATTAAGTTTCAGAGTTTAAAAGAGCAAGTTTGGTAAGTGTTAAAATCTACCGAACAGGTTTACTTTGTTTTCGCATTCAATAAAATAGGATCTTGAAGATTAATAAATGTTGCTGGATATTTTGGTTCTAATTTTGTTAGTTCGTCAATTTCACTGATCTCTTTTTCGCTTAGTTGAATTTCCTGACAGGCTAGGTTTTCTTTTAATTGTTCGGTTTTGCTAACGCCAATAATAACAGAAGAAACTACTTTTTTTGTTAATAGCCAACTTAAAGAAATTGCAGTAACAGTGGTATTGTGACGTTTTGCAATTTCGGTTAATTTGTCAATAACAGTATATCCAAGTTCTCTATCAAAAAGTCCGAGGTCAAAGTTGTTTAGTCGGCTGTCTTTAGGATTTGGATTGTCTCTTGTGTATTTTCCTGTCAAGAAGCCACTGCTTAAAGGCGACCAAACCATCATTCCGATTCCATAATGCAAACTCATGGGGATTATTTCACGTTCAACCTCTCGATTTAAAATAGAGTAGTGCATTTGCGATGCTACAAAAGGGCTGTAATGTAGATCTTTTTGGCGCTGCGTCATGGCAGCTGCTTTCCAGGCTTGATAATTAGAAAATCCAATATACCTAACTTTGCCTTGCTGAACTAAGTTTTCTAAAGCTTTCAAAGTTTCATCAATTGGGGTAATGGGATCATCATTATGGAGTAACAAAACATCAAGGTAATCAGTTTGCAAATTTTTTAGACTATTGTGGCATTGCTCAATAATATGTTTAGAATTTACACCGGCATTAAAAGCCTGTTCTCCTGTTCTAAAAGATAATTTGGTGGTAATTAAGACATCTTTTCTTTTTTTGTTTAAAACCTTTCCAAGAATAATTTCACTTTGTCCATTTCCGTAGCCGTCCGCGGTATCAAAAAAGTTAATGCCATTATCAATTGCGCTATCGACTAGTTCGGCTGCTTTTTTTTCGTCTATTGTGGATTGAAATCCAAAATGTTCTCCTTGTCCAAACGTCATTGTTCCAAGGCAAAGCTCAGATACAATTAAGCCGGAATTTCCTAATTGTTTGTATTTCATATTTAAGTTTTTAAGATTATGAATTTATTTGAAAAATAAAGTCAAAATTCTGTTTTGTAATTAGTTGTGTAAAAATGACTTGTGTTTTTTCTGACAATTAAAAACGAAATTATGAAAAAAACAGATTGATTTTGCAACGAAAGGGACAATTATGGAAACCATTTTTTAGGATCCTTTTGAATTGTTTTTTTTAGAAAAATTCAATAGATTTTCTGAATTTTTGTTGTAATAAAAAAAATCCCGCTTCAATTAAGAAACGGGATTCAATAGATATTCTCTTTTTTTTTATTTTAAACTGTTGCAGCAACTTCTTGTGGCAACGGAATTTGATTTTTAAGCAAATCTTCGAATGTTTCGTGTTGACGAATCAAGATTCCTTGTCCGTCTTTCCATAAAACCTCAGCTGGTTTGTATCTTGAATTGTAGTTTGAAGACATTGAGAAACAATATGCTCCAGCGTTTCTGAAAGCTAAAATATCACCTTCAGTAATTTCCGAAATTTTGCGATTGTTGGCAAAAGTATCTGTTTCGCAAATGTATCCTACAACAGAGTAAAAACGCTCTTTTCCTTTAGGATTAGAAATGTTTTCAATATAGTGTTGTGAACCGTAAAACATCGGACGGATTAAGTGGTTGAAACCACTGTCGATTCCTGCGAAAACTGTTGAGGTTGTTTGTTTTACAACGTTTACTTTTGCTAAGAAGAAACCTGCTTCGCTCACCAAGAATTTTCCTGGTTCGAAAATCAGTGTTAAATCTTTACCGTATTCTGTACAGAAAGCATTGAATCTTTTTGATAATTTTTTACCTAATTCTTCAATGTCTGTTTCGATATCGTCTTTTTTGTAAGGAACTTTGAATCCGCTTCCGAAATCTAAAAACTCTAGATTTTTGAAGTGTTTTGCCGTGTCAAACAAGATTTCAGCTGCATACAAGAATACTTCGATATCAAGAATATCAGATCCTGTGTGCATGTGAATTCCAACAATACTCATTTTTGTATTCTCGACAATTCGCAAGATATGCGGTATTTGATGTACCGAAATTCCGAATTTACTATCGATATGTCCTACCGAAATATTAGCATTTCCACCGGCCATTACGTGCGGATTGATACGAATACATACCGGAATTTGTGGATATTTTGTCCCGAATTGCTCCAGAATAGATAAGTTGTCAATATTGATTTGTACACCCATTGCGGCAACCTCTTCGATTTCTTCAAGAGAAACTCCGTTTGGTGTAAAAAAGATTTTGTCAGGATCATAGCCAGCATGAAGTCCCAATAAAACTTCTTGAATTGATACAGTATCTAAGCCAGACCCCATGTTCTTTAATAACTGAAGAATCGCAACGTTTGACAATGCCTTCATGGCATAATTAACTCTCAAGTTTTCTACCTTAGAGAAAGCTTTAGTTAACCTATTGTACTGAGATTGGATTTTTTCGGCATCATAAACATATAATGGACTTCCAAATTGGTCTGCTAACTGCAGTAAATCTTTTGCTTGCATTTTTTAAACTATTTTGGACAAATTTATTACTCTTTTGACTAACGACAAATTTTTTGTAGAAAAATAACAAATTGTAACAAATTGTTTGTTTTTAAACAAAAAGTGGTTTATTTCGAATTTTTGTAAAATTCTCTTTAGGTTCTAAGTTGCTGAGGTTCTAAGGTACTAAGATTTTGCCACAGGTTAAAGGATTTGCGCAGATTATTTATTTTTTTTCGCCACGAATTTGCTTCGCCTGTTCGCTATCGCTCGGGTCACGAATTTTCACTAATTAAACTTGCGCATAGTAAAACTCTAACAATAAAAATTAGAGAAAATTCGTGAAATTCGTGGCGAAAAAAAGCCCCTGAATTAATTCAGGGGCTTCTGTTAGTTGTGTGTTATAAGGTTTAAAGACTACCTGATAATTCTTGATTTTTTAAGTTATTTTAAGATGAAGGAAGTAAGAAAAACTTAGAACCTCAGCAATTTAGCATCTTAGTAACTCAAAAACTAAAGACTTGGTAAGTCCCCGTTTCCTTTGGTTGGCAGGTTGGTAGAGCCCATTAAGAACATATCTACTTCTCTTGCTGCTTCGCGACCTTCTGAAATAGCCCATACAATTAACGATTGTCCTCTTCGCATATCACCGGCAGTGAAAATGTGCGGTACATTCGTTTGATAATTTGTTGCTTTATAGTTGCTTCTCATATCAATTTCTAGTCCTAATTGCTCGCTTAAAGTTTTCTCCGGACCCGTAAATCCTAAAGCCAATAAAGCTAAATCGCAAGGCCAGATTTTCTCTGAACCTTCTTTTTCAATTAATTCAGGACGCTGACCAGGAGTCATTTTCCATTGCACCTCAACGGTTTTTAATCCTACTAATTCTCCTTTTTCGTTAGCAAGGAATTCTTTAGTGTTGATTAACCAGTTTCTGTCGCAACCTTCTTCGTGAGAAGACGAAGTTTTCAACTGCAACGGCCAGAAAGGCCAAGGAGTCGATTCGCTTCTTCCAACTGGAGGTTTTGGTAAAATCTCAAAATTAGTTACAGATTTAGCTCCGTGTCTGTTTGAAGTTCCAACGCAGTCAGAACCTGTATCTCCACCACCAATTACAATTACATCTTTTCCGGTCGCTTTAACCTGATCTGGAATTGATTCCCCGTATAAAACTTTAGTTTGTTGTGTCAAGAAATCCATTGCCTGAACAACGCCTTTGCTTTCGATTCCTTTAGTTGGCAAACTTCTTCTTTCTGTTGCTCCACCACATAATACGATAGAATCAAAAGCATTTAGTTCTTCAACACTAAAGTTTACTCCAACATTTACATCAGTTTTAAAAGTGATTCCTTCAGCTTCAAGGATGGCAACACGTCTGTCGATGATTCCTTTTTCTAATTTGAAATTCGGAATTCCGTAACGTAATAAACCTCCAATAGCATTATCTCTTTCAAAAACAGTTACAGTATGACCTGCTCTGTTTAATTGTTGAGCCGCTGCTAAACCTGCAGGACCTGAACCAACAACAGCAACAGTTTTCCCTGTTCTCTTTTTTGGTGGTTGTGGTTTAATCCAACCTTCGGCAAAACCTCTTTCGATGATGTTTTTCTCGATGTTTTCGATTGCAACCGGTTCTTTAATGATTCCTAATACACATGATTTCTCACATGGAGCAGGGCATAAGCGTCCTGTAAATTCCGGAAAGTTATTAGTAGATTGTAAAATCTCTAACGCGCTTTGCCATTCTTCCTGATGCACCATGTCGTTGAAATCAGGAATTAAATTTCCTAATGGACAAGAACTGTGGCAAAAAGGAATTCCACAATCCATACATCTCGAACCTTGTTCTTTTATTTTATCTTTTGCTAACGGAATAGTAAATTCGTTGTAGTTCGAAACACGTTCTGCAACTGCTAAATTACTTTCGTCAGCTCTGTTATATTCTTTAAATCCCCCTATTTTACCCATGACATTTTTAATTAAATCTAAATGATGTTTTAAAATTCCAATCTTTTAAATTCCAAATTCCAATTTCAATACTTCGACTTCGCTCAGGAAGACAAAGTTTATTAATCTAAAATCTGAACTCTAAAATCTACAATCATTTAGTCAGCTATTAATTCTTCTATTTTTTTCTCTTCTGCAATTCGTTGTAATGCTTTTTTGTAATCAGTTGGCATTACTTTTACGAAATTGTTTTGTTCATTTTCCCAGTCTGCTAAAATTCTTTTTGCTAATGGACTGCTGGTGTACAATGAATGGTTTTTGATCAATCGTTTTAGTTTTGTAACGTCTTCCTCTTCCATCGGATCAAATGCAACCATTTCCATGTTACATAAAGTTGAATCGAATTTTTGATTTGGATCATAAACATAAGCTACACCACCGCTCATACCAGCAGCGAAGTTTCTTCCTGTTTTTCCTAAAACAACTACGGTACCACCTGTCATGTACTCGCATCCGTGATCTCCAATTCCTTCAACAACTGCTGTTGCTCCAGAATTTCTTACACAGAAACGCTCTCCGGCCATTCCATTAATATATGCCTCTCCGGTAATAGCTCCGTAAAGGGCAACGTTTCCAATAATGATGTTTTCTTCAGGTTTGAAGGTTGCAGTAGGAGGGACCTTGATAATCAATTTTCCTCCGGAAAGACCTTTTCCTAAATAATCATTACAGTTTCCGTGAATCTTAAACGACAATCCGTTTGTTGCAAAAGCACCAAAACTTTGTCCGGCAGAACCTTCAAAATCAACTAAAATAGTGTCGTCAGGTAAACCTTGTGCGCCATATATTTTTGAGATTTCATTACTCAAAATGGCACCTACAGAACGGTCTGTATTTTTAATTTTAAACGTAACTCTTGTTTTTTCTTTTCTATAAATAGACGGAATCGCTTCTTTGATAATCGCAAAATCCAATACGTTTTCTAAATCGTGATCTTGTTCAGTTGTATTGTGATTTGGAACCGTTTTAGCTTTTTCCGGTTTGTATAAAATTGATGATAAATCTAAACCATTGGCTTTGTAATGTTTGATCGCTTTATTCACATTTAATTTTTGTGATTGACCAACCATTTCTTTTAAAGTTCTGAAACCTAATTGTGCCATGATTTCTCTTAATTCCTCAGCAATAAAATACATGAAGTTGATGACGTGCTCCGGAGTTCCTTTGAAATTTTTTCTCAATTCAGGATCCTGAGTTGCAATACCAACCGGGCAAGTATTTAAGTGACAAGCTCTCATCATAATACATCCCGAAGCTACAAGTGGCGCAGTTGCAAAACCAAATTCTTCCGCTCCTAATAATGCAGCGATTGCTACGTCACGACCTGTTTTTAATTGTCCGTCACATTCAAGAACTACACGACTTCTTAAATCATTTAAGATCAAAGTTTGTTGTGCTTCGGCTAAACCAAGTTCCCACGGAATTCCTGTGTGTTGTAATGAAGTAAGTGGTGCAGCACCAGTTCCTCCATCATAACCAGAAATCAGGATAACGTCAGCTTTTGCTTTTGCAACACCGGCAGCAATTGTTCCAACTCCAACTTCAGAAACTAATTTTACGTTGATACGTGCTTCACGATTCGCATTTTTCAAATCATAAATCAACTGAGATAAATCCTCAATAGAATAAATATCGTGATGTGGCGGAGGCGAAATCAAACCTACATAAGGTGTAGAGTTTCTGGTTTCGGCAATCCAAGGCACCACTTTTTCTCCAGGAAGCTGACCACCTTCACCAGGTTTTGCTCCTTGAGCCATTTTAATCTGAATCTCTTTAGCGTTTGTCAAATAGTTGATCGAAACACCAAAACGTCCTGATGCAACTTGTTTGATGGCACTATTTCTGGAATCTCCGTTAATTTCTTTCTGGAAACGTTTTGGATCTTCTCCACCTTCTCCAGAGTTACTTTTTCCGCCAATTCTGTTCATGGCAATCGCAAGATTCTCGTGTGCTTCTCTACTGATAGATCCGTAAGACATTGCACCTGTTTTGAATTTCTTCACAATTTCGGTCCAAGGTTCTACTTCGTCAATAGAAATTGGATCTAAATTATTGAATTCAAACATTCCTCTAATAGTCATTAAGTTAGAGCTTTGCTCATTGACCATATTAGAGTATTCTTTATAACTTTCAGGACTGTTTAAACGAACTGCCTGTTGTAATTTAGCAATAGTTGTTGGATTAAACATGTGTTTTTCACCGCCACGTCTCCATCTGTAAATACCTCCAATTTCAAGAGGAAGTAAGCTTGCAACTTTTGAATTTGGAAATGCTTTTTGGAAACGTTTCTTCACTTCTTTTTCTACTTCGATCAAACCAATTCCTTCGATTCTTGAAGGTGTGTAAGGGAAATATTTAGACGTAAATGTTTTGTTTAAACCTAAAATCTCGAAAATCTGAGCAGCTCTGTACGAATGTAAAGTAGAGATACCAATTTTGTTCATGATTTTAACGATTCCTTTTGCGATCGCTTTGTTGTAATTTACAACTGCATAATCAGCTTTTACACCTGTAATGAATCCTTGTGCTACCTGATCGTAAATGATTTCGTTTACCATGTATGGATTGATCGCACTTGCGCCATATCCGAACAATAAAGCAAAATGATGCGGTTCGCGAGGTTCTGCAGATTCGATTATGATTCCGAATTTAGAACGAACTTGCAAGATGTTTAAAGAGTGGTGAATATAAGAACAAGCCAATAACATAGGAATTGGAGCTAATTCTTCGCTTACGCCTCTATCAGAAAGGATAATAATATTACATCCTTCAGAAACTGCTTTAAAAGTTGCCTGAACACATTTTTCAAGTGCGCGCTCTAAACCGTTAACTCCTTTTTCTATTTTGTATAAAGTAGAAATGGTAGCCGATTTGAAATCTACGTGATCAATGTTTCTTATTTTATCTAAATCCTCGTTTGAGATAACTGGATTTTGGATTTTTAGTTTTTTACATTGTTTAGATTCAATTTCAAAAATATTGAAATCTCCACCAATCGCTAAACTGATATCAGTAATAATTTCTTCACGAATACCATCCAAAGGCGGATTGGTAACCTGAGCAAATAATTGTTTGAAATAGTTGTACAACAATTGTGGTTGGTCTGATAAAACTGCCAAAGGTGTGTCATTACCCATAGAACTGATTGCTTCAGCTCCCTGACCTCCCATTGGGTTAATGATGGTTTTTAAATCTTCAATTGTATAACCAAATAAACGTTGTCTTGTTAAGAAATCAAGTTTTTCAACCGGAGTAGGATTATTGGTATATGGAATTTTAGATAAAGGCAACAAATTAGCATCGATCCATTCTTTGTACGGACGTTTTGTTACAATTGCTTTTTTAATCTCTTCGTCCTCAATAATACGACCTTCGTTCATATCAACCAAGAACATTTTTCCTGGTTCTAGACGACCGTGTTGTATTACATCTTCCGGTTCGATATCAAGAACACCAATTTCTGATGACATGATCACGAATCCGCTTTTTGTTAAGGTGTAACGAGAAGGACGCAAACCGTTTCTGTCTAACAAGGCACCAATTACGTTACCATCTGTAAAAGGAATAGAAGCAGGACCATCCCAAGGTTCCATAATACAAGCGTTAAACTCGTAGAATGCTTTTTTCTCCTCAGACATTGTCTGGTGTTTTTCCCAAGCTTCAGGAACAACCATCATCATCGCTTCAGGCAATGAACGACCAGTCATTAATAAAAGTTCTACAACCATATCCATAGAAGCAGAATCTGATTTTCCTTCTAAGATAATTGGGAATAGTTTTTTGATATCATCGCCAAAAACTTTGCTTTGCATAAGCTCTTCACGAGCACGCATACGGCTAACGTTTCCACGAAGTGTATTAATCTCACCATTATGACACATATATCTAAACGGTTGAGCTAGCTCCCATGAAGGGAAAGTATTTGTAGAGAAACGTTGGTGAACTAACGCCAAACGAGTCACTAAATCTGGATCTTTTAAGTCAACATAATAGCGGCTGATGTCTTCCGGCATCAATAGACCTTTATATATTATGGTAGTTGTCGATAAACTAGAGAAATAAAACATGTGACTTTCAGAGGTTTTAGAGCCTCTAATAGCGTGTTCAGCAATTTTTCTAGCTGCAAAAAGTTTTGCATTAAATTCTTGTTCAGTTAAATCCTGACCGTTTTTGCTAACAAAAACTTGTTTAACTGTTGGTTCTTTTTCTGCGGCAATCTGCCCTAAATTTTCAACTTCAACAGGTACATCTCTCCAACCAAGAATCTTTAAATTTTGATCCTTAATAGTTGATTCGAAAGCGTTCATACAAAAAGAAACCTGGTTTTTGCTTTTTGGTAAAAAAACCATTCCTACTGCATACTCACGTGTTTCAGGGATTTCAAAATCACATACTTTTTTAAAGAAAGCGTGTGGGATATCGAATAAAATTCCAGCCCCGTCTCCAGTTCTTCCATCAGAACTAACGGCACCACGATGTTCCAATTTTATTAAGATATCCAATGCTTTGTGAATAATATCATTTGATTTAATACCATTCAAATTACAAATAAATCCTGCACCACAATTGTCGTGTTCAAATTCAGGCAAATAAAGCCCTTGTTCTTTAACTTTCATTCTTGATATTTTTTCTACAAAAATAAAGATTTCGTTAAACATAATGTATTGAAATTGTAATTTGACTTACATTTTTATCGTAATACTAGAAAAACGCTTCTTAATTGATAATAATATTATATTAAGCATTGCGAATTGCCAAAATGACAAAGAGCATTAAAATATATTAAGAAAAATCGCTGCAAGGCTAGCGAATACAGTGATGTTTTTGTTAAATATCAAACGTTTTAGTGATTTTGAGTTAATATTAACAAATCATTTTGTTAACCATTTCTTCGCATTAAAAATCAATAAACGCTCTAGAGATATTACACTCATTTTTTAATTGAAAAAGATTTTACTTTTAAGTTGAATTTTGCTACTTTTGTCGCACTTTTATTCTGAAATAAATTCAGAACCAGACAAATTCTATATTATGAACATACACGAATATCAAGGAAAAGAAATTTTAGCAAGTTACGGAGTACGCATTCAACGCGGAATTGTGGCTAATAATGCGGTTGAAGCTGTGGCTGCTGCAAAACAATTAACTGCCGAAACTGGTACAGGATGGCATGTGATAAAAGCACAAATTCACGCAGGTGGACGTGGAAAAGGTGGTGGAGTGAAGTTGGCTAAAAACTTGCAACAAGTTGAAGAAATTGCTGAACAAATCATCGGAATGCAATTGATTACACCTCAAACTTCTGCTGAGGGTAAAAAAGTAAACAAAATTTTAGTTGCTGAAGATGTTTACTATCCTGGTGAAAGCGAAACTTCTGAATTTTATGTTTCTGTTTTATTGAATAGAGGTACAGGACGTAACATGATCATGTATTCTACTGAAGGTGGAATGGATATTGAAGAAGTTGCTGAGCATACTCCACACTTAATCTTTACTGAAGAAGTTGATCCTAATGTAGGATTACAAGGTTTTCAAGCAAGAAGAATTGCCTTTAACTTAGGTCTTTCTGGAAATGCTTTTAAAGAAATGGTTAAATTCATCGATTCATTATACAATGCTTACATTGGTTCTGATGCTTCTATGTTTGAAATCAACCCGGTTTTAAAAACATCTGATAACAAAATTATGGCTGTTGATGCTAAAGTTAATATCGATGATAACGCTTTATACAGACAACCAAAATATGCTGAGATGAGAGATATCCGTGAGGAGAATCCAATCGAGGTTGAAGCTAAAGAAGTAGGTTTGAACTATGTAGATCTTGACGGTACTGTAGGATGTATGGTAAACGGAGCTGGTCTTGCAATGGCAACTATGGATTTAATTAAATACGCTGGTTTTGAGCCTGCTAACTTCTTAGACGTTGGTGGAACTGCTGATGCAAAACGTGTTGAAACTGCTTTCCGTATTATCTTAAAAGATCCAAACGTAAAAGCAATTTTGATTAACATTTTTGGAGGAATCGTTCGTTGTGACCGTGTTGCTCAAGGTGTTGTTGATGCTTACAAAAACATGGGTGACGCTATCAATGTGCCAATTATCGTTCGTTTGCAAGGAACAAATGCTGAAATTGCAAAAGAATTAATTGACAATTCAGGTATGCCAATCTTATCAGCTGTTCAATTTCAAGAAGCTGCTGACCAAGTTAAAGCTGCATTATCTTAATCAAATAAGAAATCAATTATATAAAAAAATCCCTTCGATATTCGGAGGGATTTTTTTTGAGCCTAATTTAACCGCAAAGGGCGCTAAGATTTTTTACTTATATGACTTTATACAAACGCAAAGTTCGCAAAGCTTTATCAATTACAGCTTTGCGAACTTTGCGTTTGTGAGCATAAACCAGGATAAAACCTTCGCGCCCTTTGCGGTTAAATTTTCTAATATTTCAAAACAGTTGCTAATTCAATAATTTCATATTCAGGATTATGTTCTACAAATTCTCTAATCATGGCTGTGTGTCCTGCCCCCAATAAAACCATTATTTTGTCATCTTTACTTTCTGTAAGTTTCTGAATCAAAGCATACATATAGAGGTTTCTTCTGTACCATTCCGAAACTAAATAAGCACCAACAAAATTATCTGTTTTCCCTCCTTTAATAGCTGTTTGAAGATACCAGCTAATACCTTGTTTATTAACATCCAAAAGTAATTGGGTCAAAGAGTATTTTGTAATTTTTGTATTGAAATCTGTTTCATAATGTTTCATTGTTTCTTCATTCTTCTTGATTAAATCAAATTGATTGGCAGCTTTCATTCCACTTACCAAACTATCATATGGGAAATCAGTATTATTATAATCAATTGCATATAACTTTTTATGACCTAATTTTTTAGCTGATCTTAAAGCTATTTGTACTATTTCATCCGAATCTTTCTTAAGTAAGCTATCAGTATTTTTAGCATAGAATGTATCTAATTCGGCTTGTTTTTGGAAATTACATTCTATGAAAATTTTATCCGGTCCAAACTTTTTAATTTTATCAGTAATGTTTTCCAATTCTTTCTGACTCTTGTCTGACATTACATTAAAGGTGTTTACTTTAGCAACATCAAGTCCGGGATTTTCAAAATGGAAACTTCCAAATAATAATATTTGTTTCTTTTTTGTTTGAGCAGAGGATAGATTAAATGTAATAAGTACTAGTAATAAAATAATTTTTTGCATGGTGATTTTGTGTTTAAATTCATTGCAAATTTACAGGCAGATTAGAAGCGTTTTTTCTGTTTTTGATGAACACTATATTCCGTTTGATTAACACTTGAAAATCTTCATTCAAATTTTACGTGTAAAGTTTTTCATAGTTCATCATTAAAAAATGAAGTTTCATATAAATAGAGTATTCATGTAAAGTCATAATTGTATTTTTGAAATAACAACAACATATTATGAAGCTAAAAATCCCCTTTTATTATCATATTCTTCTTTTTTTAGGATTATTTTTCACCTTTTATCTCTGGGATATTGGAGTGAATAATCGAAAATTGGATTCTGTTTTTAGCAGCAAGTATTTCTTTTTTAATGCAAGTTTTGTCCTGTCAATTTTTATCGTTTATATTTTAAATTTTTACATTTTTTGCGATTGGTTTTTGAACAAAAAAAGGATTTTGCTGTATTTTTTGAGTATTCCGGTTTCTTTACTAATTTTTGCAGGAGTTCGTTATTTTTTACAGGAAGTTGTTATGTTTCAAATCATTGGAATGCATAATTATGGTGAAGAGTCAAGGGAATTAACCTATTATGTGCGTGATAATTTCTTTTTTGGATTACCTGCCGTAATTTTAAGCGCCTTGAGTTATTTGTTTTGGCAGTTTCATAGTACACAAAAACAAAATCAGGAGTTACTTTTAGAAAATAAAAAGGCCGAATTTCAGATGCTGAAATCACAGGTTAGTCCGCATTTTTTGTTTAATACCTTAAATTCGTTTTATAGCCAATTAATTTTGAAAGATGATGAAATGGCTTCAGATATCTTAGTATTGTCAGATTTACTGCGCTATGTTATTACCGAGACGGAGAAGGATGAAGCGATTCTCTCTAAAGAAATTCAATTTATACAAAACTATATTCATTTACAGAAAAAACGATTTGAAGACCAGCTGTATTTAGATTTTATAATCGAAGGAAACTATTCGACTGAAAAAATTCTTTCGTCGGCTTTAATTCATTTTGTAGAGAATGTTTTTAAACATGGAAAACCTAATAATCCCGATGGAAAAGCGGTTATTTCTATTGTAATAAAAGACGGCTTTCTGGAAATGTCAACGTTTAATTATAAGGTTGAAGGAGAAAATTATTCGTCAACTGGAATTGGCTTTGAAAACCTAACCAAGCGTTTGGAATATACTTATAAAGGTCAATTTGTACTTGAAAAAATAACAGAAAACAATATCTTTAAAACGTATTTGAAAATTCCTTTAAATAAATAATATGAAGTTTAAATGTATCATTGTTGATGATGAACCGCCAGCAACCCGAATCCTGGAAAATTATGTCAGTAAAGTTTCTTTTCTCGAACAAGTGGGCGTTTTTAATGATTCATTAAAAGCATTGGAGTTTCTAAATTCAAATAAAGTAGATCTGATTTTTCTGGATATTCAGATGCCGCAATTAACAGGTTTACAGATTTCTAGAATTATTTCTAAAGATATTAAAGTGATTTTTACAACTGCATATCCTGATTTTGCTTTGGAAGGATTTGAATTGAATGCGATTGATTATTTGCTAAAACCAATCTCGTTCGAACGTTTTTATCAGGCAGTTTCTAAATTGAATATTGAATCAAAAATAGAGATTTCATCAAATAGTAATTCGTCTGATTTTATATTCGTTAAAACAGATGGCAAAAATAAGTTCCAGAAGTTGTTTCTAGATGAGATTCTGTATGTTGAAAGTCTTCAGAATTATGTTTGTATTCATACCTTGAAACAGCAAATTATTACACATTCGTCTTTAAAAAATGTAATTGAATCATTGCCTGAAAAGGATTTTATCCAAATACATAAATCGTATGTAATTGCTTTAAAACAGCTTGAATCAACAGGTAGCTTTTCGGTTTTTATAAATGCGAAAGAATTGCCAATTGGAGCTACTTTTAAAGATGCTTTTTTTGAACGGATTGATCAGAATAAAATCTAGGTTTGGTGGTGATTTAACCGCAAAGCGCGCAAAGATTTTTACTAAATCTGTGACATTATAAACGCAAAGTTCGCAAAGCTTTATCTATACAGCTTTGCGAACTTTTCGGGTTTAAAATAATAGCCACGAATTCACGAATTTTTATTTTCAAGATTAGGAAATAATTCGTGAATTCGTGGCAAAAAAACTTTGCAAACTCTGCGTAAATCTTAGCGTCCTTTGCGGTTAAATTATTTTTTATTTTTTCCGTTTTTGTAAACCACTTTTTCTACAACAGATGTTTTTCCATTTCCTTTAGGGAATTCTTTCTTTTTAGGTTTTTTAGCTGCAGGACCAGATTTAGAAGGTGCTTTATCGCCTCTTGCTCTTTCAGAATCTTTAGGGCTTGCTTTAAACTCAGGTCTTTCTTTAGTGTTATCTTTCTTTGGAATTTCAGCTTTATGTTTCGCTAAAACGTCATTTGGGTTTTTAGGATTTTCTTTTGTACCTCTTAAATGAATTACTAATCCGTTTAAGAAATTACGCAAAACCTGATCACCACATTCCATGTAATTTTCATGATCTTCGGCTCTAAAAAAAGCTCCCAATTCTGATTTTGTAATTCTAAAATCTACTAATTCTAAAATTTCAACTATTTGGTCGTCACGGAGCATCAAAGCCACGCGAAGTTTTTTTAGGATATCGTTGTTCGTCATCGTTTAATTTTTTACAAAGGTACGTTTTAAAACTAATTTGAATACAATTTATTGAACTGGCGGAAGTTTTTTTGCCACGAATTTCACGAATTTTCACTAATTGCGTTGGGTTTAAAATTTAATTCGTGAAAATTTGTGTAATTCGTGGCTAACTTTTTTATTTTGATTTAGAATTATAGCCGTTTAAAACACCAATTAATTTATCTAAATCTTCTTTAAGATGATTAGTCGTAATTACAATTCTGTTTAGATTTTCTGCTTGTTCCTGATATTTAAAACTGGCAATAATGATTTTATTAGCTTTCAATATTTCGATAAGATTCCCATTTTTTAAATAAATTAAAGGATACGTTTTGTTGAATTTGACAGCGTTGTTTTTAATTAATATTGTATCAATATAATTTAGATTCTTAAGTAATTTTTGATGTTGTATTTTATAAATATCGGCAGCATCAGCTATTGTTTGTACAAAAGCTGGATTCATTCCGGCGGCAGATACAAAAGTGCTTAAATGATGTATTTGATTGATAAAAGAAGCATCACTTGCAATTACGCCACCCGTTAAACCAAAAGCCTTTCCCAAAGAAGAAACCATAATTTTTCTCTTAATAGGAAGATTGATTTCCGAATAAATTCCGCAGCCATTTTTACCTAAAATACCAAGAGAATGCGATTCATCAATAACTAAAGTAATTTCTTTATGATTCGGAATTTGCTTTAAAACAGATAAATCAATTGCCTGAGTTTGAAAGCCTGTAACCGCATCAGTCAAAATGGTAATTTTCTCTGATTTAGAATCTAATAATCGCGGGTTTATCGTATCATTTACAAATACGGGTAAACTATTGTTTACTTGAATGGCAGGATGATTGTGCGGAAAATGAAAGAACGAATCTGTTTGTTTTTTCAATTGCTCAATTACCAGTTTTCCTGCCAGCATTCCGGAGGAAACGGTAACAGCGCTTTCGGCTTTTGTGTATTTGGCTAGAAAATTTTCACCATTTTCAAAAGCAGTGAGTTTTATATTGGCGCTTCTCGAACTTCCGTAAGTCGTTCCCCAAGTCCGAATATTTTTGATAACCAATTCCTGAAAAGCCTTATTTGTTGGTAATCCCAAATAAGCCGTTCCGCCAAAATACAAATACTGTTCGTGGTCGATTTCGATAATTCTATCCGGAAATTGATTGACATTCATAAGACTTAGATTAAAGTAACTCCTGTTCCGTTAAGTTCAGAATAATGGATAACACCATTTTTAATCGTTACGCCCGTTGCAATATCTTGTGCCAAAAGCAATGCACCATCCATATCAACATAATCCAATTGTGGGAGTAAATGCGCAATTGCCGAAATTCCAACCGTCGATTCCGTCATACAACCCACCATTGTTTTTAAACCTAGTTTCCTAGCTTCTTCAATCATACGTTTTCCCGGAGTTAGTCCGCCGCATTTTACCAGTTTTACATTTACGCCATGAAAATGATTGTGACATTTTGCAACGTCCTCTTCAATAATGCAGCTTTCGTCAGCAATTATAGGTAAGACCGAATGTTTGAAAACTTCTTTGTGTGCTTCCCAATTATCAGCTTTCATGGGTTGTTCTAGAAATTCAACACCAAGTTTTTTTAATTCAATGGCATTATTTATCGTTTCATCAACGCCCCAGCCACAATTAGCATCAATTCGAAAAATGGCATTAGTATGTTTTCGGAGTTCTTTTACGATTGCAATATCTTCTTTAGTTCCGAGTTTGATTTTATAAATAGGCCAGGGAAGTTCCTGCATTTTCGAAACCATTTTATCTATAGAAGCGATCCCAATGGTATAATCTGTAAGCGGATTTCTTTCGGTAGTATAATTCCATAATTCGTATAATTTCTTGCCTTTTTTGCGCGCGTACAAATCATTATAAGCCAAATCTAAAGCGCATAAAGCAAACATATCATCTTTTAAATACGGATGCATTTTTGCCCAAAATTCATCAGGAGTTTCATTGTCTGTAGCTTCAATAATGCTTCTGATTTCTTCTAAATCCTGTATCATCATTGGAACCGTAGTTTTGTAATACGGATTTGAAGTTGCTTCTCCAAAACCTGAAAAACCATCATTTTTGAGTTCAACAATTAAGGAAGGCTGAAAATCAATCGATTCTCTCGAAATAGTAAAAGTATGTTTTAGTTTTAGATTGTATTCCCTTAAAATAAGTTCCATAATGTTTCTGATTTTTTTAATTTAATAACCTAGCCAAAGCACTGCTTTTGCAAAACCATCACGCCAAAGTTTTTCGTTATGTTCGCCGCCTTTTACAATCTTAGATTTGGTAAGATGCAAACAGTAACAGCGTTTTGTATCTAATAAACGTTCCATTTTGGTTATATCTTTTACCATATCATCACTTTCTTTATCTCCACATAAAAAATAAATTTTTGTTTTGATTTTAGGCGCTTGTTCTGTTAAGGTATAAATATCATTTGAAAACCAAAAAGAAGGCGAAAAAGCGCCAACTTTCCCAAAGACATCAGGATATTTCAAAGCGGCATAATAAGATAATAATCCGCCAAGCGAACTTCCCATTATGATTGTGTTTTTGGCTTTTGGTTTGGTTCTGTAGCTTTTATCGATATAAGGTTTTAATGTTTTTACAATAAAATCTACATAATTATCGGCTTTTCCACCGCCGTATTTTTCATTTTTATAAGGCGTTAATTCGTCTATGCGTTTGTCGTTTCCATGTTCGATTCCCACCACAATTACTTGTGCTTTTAAGCTGTCCAGTTTTTCATCGACGTTCCATTCGCCAACGTAGGAAGTTTTAGCGTCAAATAAATTCTGAGCATCCTGCATATAAATTACGCTGTATTTTTTTTTGGCTGTAGCCGAATAATTTTCAGGGAGATAGATCCAGATTTTTTTGGTTGTGTTTAATTGAGGTGCTTCAATAGAAAAAGTAGATACGTTTTTTGAAGCTGTACTTTGCTGCGCATTTCCAACAAAAGTCATCCAAATAAAAATAGAAAAGAAGAATACTCGAATCATGAGTTCTTTTGCGTTTTAGATTTAAAAACAATAATTTAGCTAAAAATAATAAATTGATGAATACCGAAACAGAAAAGAGAAGTTTACTTTTAGAAATGATTGCTTTTTCTACCGTTGACGGCAAACTGCATAAAAGAGAATATGATTTTTTGTGGCTTGTTGCGCAGGAATTGAATATAGAATTGTCTGTTTTTAAAGATTTATTCCATCAGGAAAATGAGTTTGTAATTATAAAATCAGAATTTCAGCGTATTCAGCAATTTTACAGATTGGCTTTGATTATGCATTGCGATGGTGTTTTGCATGAAAAAGAAGCGACAGCAATTCAACAAATTGCGATTGAAATGGGACTAAATCCTGGTGCTGTAAAACGTGTTTTAGACTTGATGAAAAAAGCTCCAAACGCCATGATTGACCCTAAAGTTTTATTGAAAGTTTTTCAGGAACAGCACAATTAAGGCAATTGTTCCTGAAGTTTTTTAATATCGTCGCGTAATTTTGCCGCTTGTAAAAAGTCTAACTCTTTAGCTGCTTTTTCCATTGATTTACGTTTTTCCCGAATCATTTTTTCTAAATCACCTTTTGATAAATAAGCTGTTTCTGGTTCGGCAGCCATAGACAAAGTATGTCCTAGTTCATATTCTACTAACGGATTTTTAGTAAAAGCACTATCGATTTTCTTGTTTAAAGCTTGTGGCGTAATACCGTTTTCTACGTTGTAATTAATCTGTTTGGTTCTTCTATAATTCGTTTCATCGATTGTTTTTTGCATACTTGCCGTAATTTTATCGGCATACATAATCGCTTTTCCGTTTAAGTTTCTCGCTGCACGACCAATAGTTTGTGTCAAAGATCTGTGACTACGAAGAAAACCTTCTTTGTCGGCATCAAGAATTGCAACAAGGGAAACTTCTGGTAAATCAAGACCTTCACGAAGTAAGTTTACTCCAATTAAAACATCAAAAATACCTTTTCGTAAATCCTGCATGATTTCGATACGTTCCAGTGTATCAACATCAGAGTGAATGTATCGACAACGAATATTTACTTTAGTCAAATATTTGGCTAATTCTTCGGCCATTCTTTTGGTCAAAGTCGTAACCAAAACTCTTTCGTCTAATTCACAACGCACCTGAATTTCCTCAATCAAATCATCAATTTGATTCAAACTTGGTCTGATTTCTATAATTGGGTCTAATAATCCTGTTGGACGAATTACCTGCTCGACATAAATACCATCTGTTTTTTGCAATTCATAATCGGCTGGAGTTGCAGATACATAAATTACCTGATTTTGCATGGCTTCGAATTCCTCAAATTTCAAAGGTCTGTTGTCCATTGCTGCAGGTAAGCGGAAACCATATTCTACCAGATTTTCTTTTCGGCTGCGATCGCCTCCATACATGGCGTGAACTTGTGAAATGGTTACGTGACTTTCGTCGACAACCATTAAATAATCGTCAGGGAAGTAGTCTAATAAACAGAATGGTCTTGTACCGGCTTCTCTTCCGTCAAGATATCTTGAATAGTTTTCGATTCCAGAGCAATATCCTAATTCGCGAATCATTTCTAAGTCAAAATTGGTTCGTTCTTCCAAACGTTTTGCTTCGAGATGTTTTCCGATTTCTTTAAAATAATCGACTTGTTTGACTAAATCCTGTTGAATTTCCCAAATAGCACCTTGTAAAACATCCGGAGAAGTCACAAACATATTGGCGGGATAAATAGTCAGTCTTTTAAATTTTTCGATAACCTGAGAAGTCTTTGCGTCAAAGGATTCTATTTCTTCGATTTCATCTCCAAAAAAGTGAATTCTAAAAGCATCATCTGCATAACTTGGATAAACTTCTACGGTGTCGCCTTTGATTCTGAAGGTTCCGGGTGTAAAATCGGCTTCGGTTCTGGCGTATAAACTTTGTACTAAACTGTGTAATAATTTTGTTCTGGAAATTACCTGATCTCTCGAAATTTCAATTACGTTTTTCTGAAATTCTACAGGGTTTCCAATACCATACAAACAAGAAACTGATGCGACAACCAAAATATCTCTTCTCCCGGAAAGTAGAGAAGAAGTGGTGCTTAAACGCATTTTTTCAAGCTCTTCGTTGATAGATAAATCTTTTTCGATAAAAACCCCTGTTACAGGCATAAAAGCTTCGGGTTGGTAATAATCGTAGTAAGAAACGAAATATTCAACAGCGTTATTCGGGAAAAATTGTTTGAATTCTGAATACAATTGCGCCGCCAGAGTTTTGTTGTGAGCCAAAACTAAAGTTGGTTTTTGAACTTCCTGTATGACATTGGCAACAGTAAATGTTTTTCCGGATCCGGTAACTCCTAATAATGTCTGATATTTTTCGCCGTCTACAATACCTTGCGAAAGTTTTTCAATAGCTTGTGGCTGATCACCTTTTGGACTATACTCTGAGGATACTTGGAAATTCATTTTTGGATGATGAAAGATTAGTTTTGTAAAGATACAAAGTTTGGATTCTATAAAAAAGATAAAAAAGGGTTGCCACGAATTTCACAAATTTTCACTAATTGTATTGCGTTTAAAATTTAATTTGTGAGAATTTGTGAAATTCGCGGCAAAAATCACCGCTCTTATTTTACCTAATCTAGGAAATCAATCATTGCATCATTTACAATTTTTGATTGATCTATGGATAAAAAATGCCCTGCGTCTTTGACTATTTTGGTTTTACAATTTGGTAAATCTTTTTGTGCACGTTCTATGCTTTCTTCAGAATTAATAACGTCATGATCGCCTATTAAAACCAAAACGGGATTGTTAATTGATTCTAGTTCTTTATCTGAAAAAGGTGTCATTTTCAGCATGCTTGAATTTGACTTTGCATATTTATTGGCAAGATAAAATTGTCTTTTGTAAATAGGGTTAATTTTTTCCGGATGTGTAGAAAATGTTACTAATGTTTTTTCGAATTTCTTTTGACTCGGAAATAGTTTTAGCAGTAATGCCGAAGATGATTTTCTTACTTTATCAATAAATTTAAAGGTTTGAGCAGGACTTAGTAAAACTACTTTGTCAATTGAGTTTGTTTTTTGAGTAGCCAATAAAGTCGCAATCCATCCGCCGCGAGAAGCCGCTACCAGGTCAAATTTCTTTAATTTATAATGTGTGAAGATTTCGTTGTACCAGATTATTATTTCGTCTGTTGAAAGTGCTTTTGCTGTTAAGGTCGATTTGCCGGGTTCCATTAAAAAATCGATGGCATAAATACGATGGTTTTTAGCTAAAGCTTTAATATTAGGATACCACATAGTTGAGCTGGCGTCCATTCCGTGGAGTAGAACCAGATCTTTTCCGTTTTGTGGACCCGCGATTATAATATGTGCAGTTCCCAAGCTGGTTTTTATATTCTCTTCAGAATAGGGAATATCCCAAAGTTTTAAAGCTTTGTCATAGGAACTTAAATAGGCTTGCTTTTCGGATTTGGTATCGAAAACATAATCCTCAAATTTTGCTTTTTTAGAAGAAGCGCAACCTGCAAGCAAAACAAATAGTATAACTATGGAAAGTGTTTTTATCGTACTCATGTAATTCAATTTACTTTAAAGATACGAAGAATAACACAGATTCAATATCAGGGCTTTAGTTTAAAGTGTCAGAATTACAATCTCTTAGGATCTTTTACGGTCAGATGATAGATTTGTACGATTGCTAAAATAGCATTTGGAATAATAACAGGTAAAAGCCATTGACTGAAATCTTCATAATCTTTCAAAAAGATACCATAAAGGACAAAACAAATACATCCAAACATATTAATAAATCGGATTGTTCTGAGATCTTTCAACAGAAAACCTCCGACTATAAAAAATGATGCGAGGTAACCAATATAATCAGCCATAATTTATTAATTGCTTTTATAGTAAATTTACCAAAAATAATAATAAATAAATGATTTGATTCTGAAAATCAGTTGTTTGACAAAGTTTGGATAAACTTCGAAGGTGTTTTATAAAGTAGAATTATAGTTTTTTAGGATTTCGACTTGTATGTCTAATTCTTAAAATATGAATTTCTTTAGATTTGACTTTATAAGATATTCTATAGCTGTAAATTTCGTAAGCACGATAATCTCCGTTATTTGAAATTTTCATTTCATCTAATTCGTAAATTTCCCAATTGGTACTTAAAATGCTGACTGAATTATAAATAATATCAATTACTTTATTGGGAATGTTTTTGCTTTTAGTTTCTTTAAATAATGGAAGTAAATTTTTTCAAGCTGATTTTGAGCAGTAATAGACCAAATTATTTCTTTTTCCATTGCTCTATTTTATCCTTAACATCATTATGACTATAAAAATTGCCGCTTTGAATATCTTCTTCAGCAATTTTTAGTTCTTCATTATATTGTTCTGAATAATTTTTAGGAGAAGGTTTTCGACTGTCCAAAATAGTTTTTAATGCTGATAAAAAGCTATCATCATCGATTTTTTCAATTTCAGAAATCAAAATATTTCTAAGTTCAAGAGTGTTCATATTCACGTAATTTACACGAAGTTACAAAACAATAAATTAAAATATCGTTTAAGAATCTTAAAGTTTGAATGATTTTTGCTGACTTTCGCTCATAAAAGTCCAGGCTACAATTCGGCTTGTTTTTTGACCCTGCGCCATATCGATTGTTTTGATGGATGCGGCATTTACTTTATTTAATGTTTTATAAATGCTTGACAAATTATCTCTTTTTGAAACTAATGTTGTGAACCATAAACACTGCATGGCAAATTTTGCGCTTTCATAGATCATTTGAGTTACAAAACCAATTTCGCCACCATCGCACCATAATTCGGCATTGTGACCTCCAAAATTTAGAACTGGATTTAGTTTCTTTTTCTCTTTTGGATTTAAGTTAGAAACTTTACGCACGGTACTTTGGTTGGCATCTTCGGCAGAAGAATGAAACGGCGGATTACACATTGTAAAGGTAAAACGGTCTTCGGGTGTGATGATATTTTTGAAGATAAAACGCGATTCGGTTTGTTGCTGTAAACTTATAGCGTCAATTAATTTCGGATTGGCTTCAATTATTTTACTGCAATTTTCGATTGCTTTTTCGTCAGTATCGGTACCTACAAAACCCCAATCGTAAATTGCATTTCCTAAAATTGGATAAATACAATTTGCACCTGTTCCTACATCCAGACCTAGAACTGCTGAACCTTGCGGAATAATTCCGTTGTTGGTTTCGGCTAGTAAATCGGCCAGATAGTGAATATAATCGGCTCGTCCGGGAATTGGAGGGCAAAGATAATTTTTAGGAATATCCCAATTTTGGATATCATAGTAAGTTTGCAATAATGCTTTGTTGAGCAATTTTACCGAAATAGGATTGCTGAAATCAATAGTTTCAATTCCGTGAACATTTATGGCGACTTGC
Organism: Flavobacterium sp. JAS; assembly: GCF_020991455.1. Taxonomy (GTDB): domain Bacteria; phylum Bacteroidota; class Bacteroidia; order Flavobacteriales; family Flavobacteriaceae; genus Flavobacterium. The sequence goes on along the minus strand of NZ_JAJMOX010000012.1, from coordinate 81,622 downwards.
GATTTTAATTCAGGACAATTCGCAATAAGAAGTTCGAAATCATAGCGTGAGCGATGAAGATTTCTAGGATGTAATATACTTTTTTCGGAATTGTCTATTTCTTTCATTTTTCTGAATTTCCGTGCAAAGATAGTCATTCCTTTTGGAGAAAGAGGTAATTATAAAAACGATCGTTCTAGCCCTGATGGGAACGGCATCCTTTTTCTGGCTCCTTTAGCCAGGAAAAGATATAGTGGACAGCAGGAAATAGCTCCTGGAAATTCTAAATTTTAAATTCCAATCTTCAAATTCCAAATTCCAATAATTCTTTGAAATTCTTGGATTTCTTTAATCCATGCATTCCATTAGCAATAAATCGCCGTTAGTATGTGTAATGGTAACCAGACCATCTTGTGCAACTGAATTGCTGCTGCCAGTTCTGTAACCAATTGTTAAGGTGTCGTTTTGTAATGGATATTCTAAATTGTTCGAATTAATACCGTTTACAACTCCAATTGGAATTAGGGAAATTGGCGTTTTGGCGGTATACCATTTTTCAAATTTATTAGGCAGTAAAAATATTTTTGAATGATCGTCGAGTATCACAATTTTTAGTAAATCGCGATAACGAACGATATTGGTAAGGTTTGTAATGGTATGATCGGCGCGTTTTCCGGTTGCCCAAACTACATTTACAGCCGGAATTTTTCTTTCGATTAAGTAATCGAAGGCTTTTTCCAGATCGGTTTTGTTTTGGTCCGGAGTATGTACAATTTCTATTGGATATTGTGACGTTTTGTAAATTTCGGGATCAAAACCACGATCGAAATCTCCTAGAAGAACATCGACTTTTATATCTAATTCTATTACTCTTTCGATAGCAGAATCGAGTACAACTACTAATGGTGACCATTCTAACAATTGTCCTAATAACTCTGGATTACATGCTGCTCCGTTTGCAATAATTAAGGCTGGTTCCTGGTCGTCGCGTACGATATGGTGTGAAGACATTTTGATGCTTGATTTGAAATGTGCTGCAAATGTACGAAAGGAAAGGATTGTAGAGGTTAGATTTTAGATTTTAGATTTTTTTGCTTTGTCTTTTTTTCACCATTAAGAGATTAAGTTTCATTAAGGACAAAGCTTAATTTTTCTTAATCTCTTAATGGTGAAATATTTTTATTTTGTTGTTTTAAAAGCTGTTGCATCAACTTCGATTAACATTCCGTCGATGGCCAGTTTTGAAACGGGAATTAATGTGCTTGCAGGAAATGGTTTGTTTTTCCAGACTTTGTTGATTTCTTCGTTCCAAATTTTTAATTTTTCAGAGGAATGGTCTACGATTAGAATCGTTATTTTTATGACATTTTCTGGTTTTAGGTTGTAACTGTCGAGAACTGTTACGATATTTTGCAAGGCAGTTTGCGTTTGTTCTCTAAAACTGTTGCTTAATATATGCTCTTTTCCTGATCCACCGCTTTGTCCGGAAATGTAAACGAGTTCACCAGGTGTCGAAACAGAGGAGGCGTGACTAAAACCATAAGGCGTTGGATCAAATAATGATGCTGGATTTTTGAAAGTTTGGGCTTTTACAGCAAATGCAGAAAAGAAAAGTAAGGTAAGAAGTAAGTGTTTCATGTCTCTAAATTTTGAATTAAGTATTGGCAAAGGTTGCTTAATTCTAATTCTTGAACATTTACATATGTTGAGGTTTAAGAGATTTGTTTTTTACCATAAAAAATGCCCTCAATTCGAGGGCATTTATAAGTTAGTTCGTAGAATCTAATAATCTTCTGTGATAGTTGATTTGCCCTAAATGATAGGCTAAATGTGTGGAAAGATGTACAAGAAAAAAGCCTGTAGTCATTTCTTTTTCGAAAACAATTAAGGGATAAATCTCTTCTAAATCTTTGACAGATAAACTGTCGAGTGTTTTATCTACAACCAAAATGGTGTTTTCTATTTTAGCAATTAATTCAGATTGTGGAACATTTTTAAGAGAAAACTCTAAGGGGCGATCTCGAGCATAGTCTGTTTTGCCAAGTTGATTTCCAATATATAGATTGATGTTTCCCATAAGGTGTAGACAAAGATTTCCGGCTGAATTGGAAATTTGTTTGTCAATTGCCCAAATCTGACTTTCGTTTTGATACGATTCTATTTCGAGTTTTAATTTGTTGAGATCTCGATCAAAAAGTGATTTTAAGGTTTCTATTAGCATGATGTTTCTGGTTTTATTTGTGCCACAGATTTAATTTATTAAATCTGTGGCACAAAAGTATTAAGCTTTATTTTTTATCGGAATCCAGATTTCTTCTTCAGAGTCGGGATCGTCTTTTTTGTATTTTTCATCCATTACGGCAAAATGTGGTCTTTCGTCAATTGTGTAATCAGAGCTTGGAAGCCATTCTACAAAAATGGAATGATAGGTTTTGTGTCCTTCGCTTGCTGGGCCTTTGTGTATAAAAGTGGCATATAATCCATCGGGAATTACTAAAGTTTCCATTTCTGATGGAATCTCATTAAAATTTGAAACTTCTACTGCCGCCCATTTTTCGAAAGTATTGCCGGGTTCAAAATTATCAAAATGCCCAACCGGAAAAACTTCAAGGGAATATAAATTCGAATTCAGGGCATTTTTAATTTCTTCTCTTCTTGGCATAAAACCATTCCATAATTGAAAAGTTTTATTCTCTATAAACGACATGTCAATGTACTTGCCAATGAGTTTTTTTTCGGTCAAAGTTTTGATTTGAGCTTCCATATTTTTTCTTCAATTATTTGATTATGTATTTTTTTGTATCGGTTTCACAAAGTGAAAAGTACCCTAATGGATAATTTTCTTTATTAGTTACATTGATAATATTTCCTTTTACGGTTGCAGGCGGCGATTGAAACGGGCCGCCAACATTACTTCCGGCAATACTGACCAAAATAGTCATATAATTATAGTATTGTTTTGAAATTCCGAAATGGGTTATTTCAATGGTATTTCCAATTTCTAAATCATCGTCATCTGATTTGCTGAAAAATTCATTTCCTTGGTAGAACTTGTCTTCATCAACATAAAAAGTAGACGTTACTTTGTTAGAGTAAAGATATTTGTAAAGATAATAATTGTCTGCGTCACCCGGGTCATTATAAAAGGCTCTAAGTTCAATATCAGTTCCTGTAATCCCACCTTCGTTATTTTGCTCTATTCGGGTAATGGGCGCTACTGATTTTAAAGTTTCAGTTGCGTTGTACCTATTTCCTCTACTAATTACGGTCAATTTGTATTGTTCATCAATTACGGGTGTGAAATTAATACATACATATCGACCTGTTTTTTTAACTTCTATAAAATTAAATTTTTCGTTATGACTATTTTCTATATAAACAATTGCACTGGAAACAGTTGGAATTACGTTTTCAAAATAACCAGTTGTTGTAGTTAACTTTATTGTTTGTTCATTTCCAGTAGTTCCTTTTTCCCAATTGATAGCGGCTTCAATTACTAATTTTGGCGGTGCTGTATCTAAATCTACATCAACAACTTCTTCGCAACTTGTGAAGAAAAGTGACATGAAAAACACGATTAATAAGGTTGCTTTTTTCATATTATATCTTTTATTTCTTTGAAAGAAAATGGTTTTAAAATTTAAAATTATAACTAACAGCGGGTACAATTCCAAAAATGGATGTTTGAACCGCTTCATTTGAGCCAGTGTCAACATTCTGGCGGAAATTGATAGAAGCCGCATTCTGACGATTGTATAAATTGTAAATACTAAAAACCCATTCGCCTTTCCAGTTTCTGCCTTTATTTGTTCGAGGTGTCAAAGTCGCCGAAACATCTAAATGGTGATAGGCCGGTAGACGATTTTCGTTTCGCAATCCATAACTCGGAACCGTAATACCTAAATATTCATATTGTCCGTTTGGATACGTAACAGGCTGACCGGATTGTAAAGCAAAGTTAGCACCAAAAGACCATTTTTCGTTTAAATTATAAGCTGATGTTACCGCCAGATTATGTGTTTTGTCATAAGCAGAACTGTACCATTGACCATTGTTGATACCAGTTTCTTCAGGAGTTCTTCCCGGAGTTTGTTGCTCTGATTTTGACAAAGTGTATGAAATCCATCCGTTGAATTTGCCCTCGTTTTTCTTTAGCATAATTTCCAGACCATAAGCACGCATTCGCCCGTTTAGAATTACTTGCTCAATGGCATCATTTGCAATTAAATCGGCGCCATCAATATAATCGAGTCTGTTCTGGATTTTTTTATAATAGGTTTCTACTTCTAATGAATAAGCTCCGTTACGGATGTTTTTGAAATAACCCAAAGCTACCTGATCAGCGATTTGTGGTTTGATATAATTATCACTTGGCATCCAAACATCTAGCGGAGTAGGAGATGAGGTGTTTGAAATTAATTGAAGATATTGTGCCATGCGGTTATAACTGGCTTTGATCGATTGATCGTCATTTAGCTGATACGAAACGGCAAATCTCGGTTCTAAGTTATTATAGGTCTGAATCACTTTATTCTTGCCATAATATTTAGTCGAAGTTGGAGTTCCTTTTTCGTAAATCTCCATATCTGTATTGAAAACTACGGCCTCGTTATTGTCATAGTAATTGATGGTTGAAGCTCCTAAACGATAAAATAAACTATAACGCAATCCGTAAGAAACGGTGATTTTTTTTGAAAGTTGGTTTTCGGCTTCAATATAAGCGGAAGGTTCAAAAGCATATTTTTTGTCTAATTGATCCGGATTAATTCCAGATTCAGCATCAGTTGGTTTAATCGTTCCCGGATTGAATTCGTAATAAATTCCGTTTAAACCATAATTAAGTTTGAATTTATCTGAAATGTAGTTTTTGAAATCGTACTTGATGTTGTAATTTTTGATTCCAGAATCCCATTTGAATCCCACAAAATTTAAGTCAAGTCCGTAATAATAATCACTATATATTAAAGACAAATTGGCAAATAATTTATCCGAATATAAATGATTCCAACGCAGGTTTAAAGTCGAGTTTCCGTAAGTATTCGTGAAACTTTTATTCAAACTAAAAACATCACGACCAAAATAACCTGATAAGTATAAGCTGTTATTGTCGTTTAGTTTATAACTTAATTTGGTGTTTAAGTCATAGAAATAAGCAGCGTTATCTTTGTTCTTTTCGGATAGTTTTAAGAATAAATGAGCATAAGAAGCTCTTCCTCCAATCAAAAATGAACCTTTATCTTTTACCAAAGGTCCTTCGGCAAGAATTCGGCTTGAAACCAGACCAATTCCTCCGTTTACATGAAATTCTTTACTGTTTCCGTCTTTTTGATAAATATCTAAAACAGAAGAAGCTCTTCCGCCATAGCGAGCGGGAATTCCTCCTTTATACAGTTTTAAATCTTTTATGGCATCAGGATTGAAAACTGAGAAAAATCCAAAAACATGCGATGAATTAAAAATAGTTGCCTCGTCTAGTAATATCAGGTTTTGATCTGCACCACCACCGCGAACATTAAATCCGGAAGCGCCTTCGCCGGCATTTGTAACTCCGGGAAGCAATAAAATTGATTTCAAAACATCGACTTCACCCATAACCACCGGCATTTTCTTGATAGTAGCAATAGAAAGTTTATTGGTACTCATTTCCGGTGATTTGATGTTGATTTTTCTTCTATTATCAGTAATTACAACTTCTTGTAGTTCTTCACCACTTTCGTTAATGGCAAAATTGGTTTTTGTATTTTGATTTAAAGTAATCCTTTTTTGTATGGTTTGATAACCAAGAGAACTTATTTCGATTTCATGTTCTCCTTTGGGAATAGTAATTGAATAAAAACCATATTCATTGGTTGTGGTTCCAATTTTTAAAGCCGGAATATAGATGTTTACTCCAATTAAGGTTTCATTATTTTTATAATCAGTTATGGTTCCGCTTAAAGTAAATTTTTCCTGAGAAAACGAGGTTAAGGTTATGAAAAGAAGAAAAAAAAGAAGGCCATTTTTTTTTGTAATCATTGTCTTGGTTTTGAAACACATAGTTAATAATTCTTACTAAATATAACTACGGAACGTTTGTTAAACATTAGTTAAGAATAGCTTCTTTTTTAAAGGTACAAAGGTGCAAAGGTTCAAAGATACAGAGATTTAGAGTTTTTGGTTTAAAACAAAAAAAAGACAACTGTTTAAAGTTGTCTTTTTAATATTTATGTAGAGACGCACAACAGCGCGTCTCATCCTTGTATTTTATTATTTTATTTCAGCAATAATAGAGTTGAAAGTTGCACTTGGACGCATTGCTTTGCTAACTAACTCAGGAGTTGGTTGGTAATAACCGCCAAGAGTTTGAGGTTTTCCTTGTGCACCAATTAATTCAGCATCGATTTTAGCTTCATTAGCTTCAAGTTTAGCAGCAATTGGAGTAAAGATTGCTTTCAATTCTGCATCTTTGTTTTGAGCTGCCAAAGCTTGTGCCCAATATAAAGAAAGGTAAAAGTGAGAACCACGGTTGTCAATTTGACCTACTTTACGAGCTGGAGATTTATCGTTAGCCAGGAATTTATCGTTAGCTTCGTCAAGAGTTTCAGATAAAACAATTGCTTTAGAATTGTCTAAAGTTTGCCCTAAATGCTCTAAAGAAGCTCCAAGAGCTAAAAATTCTCCTAACGAATCCCAACGTAAATATCCTTCTTCAGTAAATTGTTCAACGTGTTTAGGAGCAGAACCTCCGGCACCAGTTTCGAACAATCCACCACCATTCATTAACGGAACGATAGACAACATTTTAGCTGAAGTTCCTAATTCTAAAATTGGGAATAAGTCAGTTAAGTAATCACGTAAAACGTTTCCTGTTACTGAGATCGTGTCTAAACCTTTGATGATTCTGTCTAAAGTAAATTCTGTAGCAGCAACTGGGTTTAAGATACGGATGTCAAGATTTACAGTATTGTAATCTTTAAGGTATTTTTGAACTTTTGCAATCAATTCTCTGTCATGTGCTCTGTTTTCGTCTAACCAGAAAACAGCAGGAGTATCAGATAAACGTGCTCTGTTTACAGCTAGTTTAACCCAGTCCTGAATAGGAGCGTCTTTTGCCTGACACATTCTGAAAATATCATTAGTCTCAACGTTTTGCTCCATTAAAACAGTTCCTTTATTATCTACAACACGAACAACTCCGTCTCCTTGGATTTGGAAAGTTTTGTCATGAGATCCGTATTCTTCTGCTTTTTGAGCCATTAAACCTACGTTAGGAACACTTCCCATTGTTTTAGGATCAAAAGCACCGTGTTTTTTACAGAAATCAATAGTTGCAGTATAAATTCCAGAATAAGCACGATCCGGAATAAGAGCGATTGTATCTTGTTGTTTTCCTTCTTTGTTGTACATCTGTCCAGAAGTACGGATCATTGCCGGCATAGAAGCATCAACAATTACGTCAGAAGGAACGTGTAAATTTGTAATTCCTTTATCAGAATTTACCATTGCCAAAGCTGGTCCGTTTTCGATCGCTTTAGTAATGTCAGCTTCAACTTCAGCTTGCTCAGGTCTTCCGGCAATTTTTGCATAGATATCACCTAAACCGTTTCTTGTATCAATATTTAATTCAGCAAATAAAGCTTCGTATTTTTTGAAAAGATCAGCAAAATATACTTCAACGATAGCGCCAAAGATAATTGGATCTGAAACTTTCATCATTGTAGCTTTTAAATGCACAGAAAGTAAAACTCCTTCTTTTTTAGCATCTGCAATTGCATCAGCAGCAAAAGCCTTTAATTTTTTTACACTTAAAACAGAACTGTCAATTATCTCACCTGCTTTAAGAGGAGTACTAGCTTTTAAAACTGTAGTTGTACCATCTTTTGCAACGAATTCGATTTTTACGTCATTAGCATCTGCAACTGTTAGTGATTTTTCACTTCCGTAGAAATCACCGTTTGGCATTGAAGCAACTTTAGTTTTTGAATCAGCAGACCATGCACCCATTGAGTGTGGATTTGCTTTTGCAAAGTTTTTTACTGCTCTTGGAGCTCTACGATCAGAGTTTCCTTCACGTAAAACCGGATTTACAGCAGAACCTAAAACTTTAGAATATTTAGCTTTAATTTCCTTTTCAGCATCGTTTTGCGGATCTTCAGGAAAATTAGGGATTTTGTACCCGTGAGCTTGTAATTCAGCAATAGCCGCTTTTAATTGCGGTACTGATGCAGAAACGTTTGGTAATTTGATGATGTTAGCTTCAGGTTGTGTCGCTAATTGACCTAATTCAGCCAAAGCATCTCCAGTTTTTTGAGCATCAGTTAAAAGCTCAGGAAAATTCGATAAAATTCTACCTGCTAAAGAGATGTCTCTTGTTTCAATAGCAATACCAGCAGTAGCAGTAAATGCTTGAACAATAGGTAAAAAAGAATAAGTCGCTAATAATGGCGCCTCATCAGTTAAGGTGTAATAGATTTTTGAATTCTGTGTCATTTCTTTTTTTTTTTATAATCGTATCGCCGAGATTAAGCGATGTAAAGGTATAGTCGGCTCAGAATGAGCGGAGCAAATATAATAAAAACAGTCCGAAAACGGTGTAGTTTTGATGAGAAATACTGAAATTATCAGATTGCTATTTCGGACTCGTTAAATTGCTAAATCGGTGATTTTGATATTAAAAAATTACAGTTTTGATATTTTAAAAATTAGGCACAAAAAAAAACTCGTTTCAAATTACTTGAAACGAGTTTTTTATAACAAAGAGATAAATGATTATCTTCTTTTATCTTTAATCTTAGCTTTTTTACCAGTAAGTTCTCTGAAGTAGAAAATTCTAGCTCTACGTACAGCTCCTTTTTTGTTGATTTCAATTTTCTGTAAAGCTGGTAAGTTTACTGGGAAGATACGCTCAACTCCAATAGCTCCTGACATTTTACGGATAGTAAAAGTTTCTGTGTTACCAGAACCTCTTCTTTGAATAACAACTCCTTTAAAAAACTGAGTTCTTGTTTTTTCACCCTCTTTAATTTCGTAGTAAACTGTGATAGTATCTCCAGCTCCGAAAACAGGGAAATCTTTTTTAGCAACTAATTCGGTTTGAACGAATTTCATTAAATCTGCCATGATATCTTATAATTATGGTTTTTATAGAGCAACATTCACGGATCTCGCCAGAGGTTAGTCTAATTCGGGTGCAAATGTAGAAAATAATTATGAATTATAAATTGTAAATTCTAAATTATTTTAAGTATCTGATAAAAAGTTATTTAGAGTGTTTTTTTGTTTCAGGTTTCAGGTTTCAGGTTTCATGTTTTAGGTTGGATTGCGCAAAGTTGAAACTTGAAACTAAAATAACCTGAAACTTGAAACTTTTTATTTCGGTTGTTGTTGTGTCACACAATGAATCATTCCTCCATTTGCATATAAATTACGAACATCGATGCCAATTACTTTTCTGGATGGGTATAAACCCTGAATCAATTGATTGGCAACAGCATCATTCGGGTCGTTATAATTAGGAACTAAAACAACAGTGTTTCCAATATAATAGTTTACATAAGAACCTTTATATCCCAATCTTTTGCCATAAGTGGTTACAACATCATTTTTAGATAGTGGCAGTTTTAGAAAAGTATAGTTTTTGTCGTTTTTATCTTTTGAGTTGTATAAAGTGTTAATGTCTTTCTGTGGAACTTCCCAATAAAGCAAATCATTTTCATTCATTGTTACGATCGTATTGGTGTTGCCAAAACGGGCAAAACCATCAATATGCATGTCAGTAATTTCTCTTCCGGCTTTGCCTTCGAGCCAAATAAAATTTGTTGCTCCTAAATACATTTTAAAAATAGATTCCGCCTGCTGTTGTGTCATCCCAGGATTTCGATTCGAATTTAAAATAGCACTTTTGGTCGCCATTAAAGTCCCGTTTCCATCTATTTCTACAGCTCCACCTTCATTAATCATAACAGAATTCAAATCTACAATAGATGTTTTTTGATCTGCAGCAATTTGTGACGGTATTGTATTGCAATTCCCAAAGGCAGCTTTTTTTCCCCAACCGTTAAAACCCCAATCCTGAATTACCAGTTGCTTGTCTTTGTCTCTTACATAAATAGGACCGTTATCCCTAACCCAAACATCATCTGTTTTGTATATTTTAAAATCAATAGCAGACAAAGAAACTCCTGCTTTTTCTAATAAAACAGAGATTCTTTTTTTCTCTGTATCATCGTAAGCAATAATATGTACTTTCTCACTTTCTGTCAATGATTTGGTCATGGCAACCCAAGTAGCGTCTAAATCATTTCTATAGTCCATACCATATTGATATTGATGCGGCCATTGCAACCAGGTTCCTTCATGCGGAGCTGATTCTTCGGGCATAGTGTACATAATTTCTGTTTTAATTGATTGGTCTGATGTTATTGTCTCTTCTTCTCCCTGACAGGAAGAAAATAAAGGAATTAGTAATGCAGTTAAAAATAAGTTTTTCATCTTAAATTTGAGTTTGTTGTGAATTTACAAGTTTAGTGTCATTGGATACCGGTATTTTGACGGTACAAATGTATTTCTAAAACATAATCAGGCAGTTGTCCAAAATGGACAAATCAAATAAGCGGAATAAAAATTGCCGTAAGATAATCGGACTCGTTGTTGCAATTTGTATCGTTTTTCAAATACTGCTCTATTACAGGTAAGTGAGAGAGTTCAAGGTTATTATTTAGAAACCATCCTCCAAAAATTTGTTGATAGGTGTTTTCTAAAGTATCATAACTTCCCTGATGAAAAAAACAAGCATATTTACCGCCAAAAATTTTCTTCGAGGGTAGGTTTTTAATAATAACATCAGTTGCAATGCAGGCTTCGTATGTACAATTGATTTTTTCGGTAATCAAAATATCATCTGTTATAACGCCGTAGAAATCTGTAGTAGTTTCTGGAAACTCGTTTTTTAAAATAGTATCCCAAAGACTTTCTATTTCCGGATTAATATAAGGAGTTTTACAGCTCAGATAATAAACGGTTACTTCTGGAATTACTTTTATTTCGGGATTTAAAGTAGCGGAAATGTTTGGTAAAGAAGGAACATCATTCAAAAGAAGTTCTTTTTGATTCCGAGCCAATGAAGGAGCGTAATTGAAGTGTTTTTTGAATGTTTTTGAAAAAGACTGTACATCTGCAAAGCCCACTTCCAGAGCGATTTCCGAAATTTGTTTATTGGAATAGAGTAGTTTTTTGTATCCGTTTTCTATCTTCAATCGGGTTTGATAAGCACCAATTGTTTCATTAAATAGCGAATAGAAAATACGCTGCAAATTTCTGTACGAGTAACAGGAAATATTCTCAAGAGAACTTATTGAGATGATTTGATTATAATGCATCTCAATATAATTCCTTGTATTGTAAATATGTTTCAGATTATAATCATTCATTTTTTGTTTCAAGTTTCAGGTTATTTTTGTTTCACGTTATAATCTCAAAGCAGAACAACTTGAAACCTGAAACTTGAAACAAATTTAATGTCCTTCCAACAAATCCGGACGTCTGTTTTTAGTATGTTCATATGCCATATCTTCACGCCATTTATCAATTTTAGCAAAGTGACCGCTGGTTAAAACGTCGGGAACTTTCCATCCTTTATAATCGGCAGGCCTTGTATATATTGGTCCTGAAAGTAAATTATCCTGAAAACTATCTGTTAATGCAGAAGTTTCATCACTTAAAACTCCAGGAATTAATCGAATTAATGCATCAGATAAAACCAAAGCGCCTAATTCTCCTCCAGATAAAACGTAATCACCAATCGAAATTTCTTTCGTAATAAAATGATCGCGCACACGCTGATCTACACCTTTATAATGTCCGCATAAAATGATAATGTTTTCATACATCGACATTGTGTTTGCCATTTTTTGGTTCAGAGTTTCACCATCAGGCGACATATAAATGATTTCGTCGTATTCACGTTCGCTTTTCAAATGCGTAATACAAGCGTCAATTGGCTGAACAGTCATGACCATTCCGGCGCCACCTCCAAAAGGATAATCGTCGACACTTTTTTGTTTGTTCGTAGTATAATCGCGTAAATTATGAAAATGAACTTCAACCAGACCTTTGTCTATAGCACGTTTCATAATCGAAGCCTCAAACGGGCTCTTTAATAATTCCGGCAAAATCGTTATAATGTCAATTCGCATTTTTTTTCTTCAATAGTTCTAGGCGGCAAAGATACAAAGTTAATGTTTGAGAATTTTTTAAAGATTTAAGATTTCATGTGTTTTAGATTAATTGCTTGTTTGTCAATAAAATAAATGATAATAATTATATAATATTAGAATGTTATTGTGTAATTTTTTTAGGGTTAGTTTTAGGTAACATTACGAACTAAATTGTTTGACTACGATATCCATCAAAAACATCCTAAAACATTGATATTATGAGAAAAGTTATATTATTAGCAGCAATATTAATTTTATATTCCTGTTCAAGTTCTAAGCAAACAAACGATAAATGGATTGGTGATACTGAAAAAAATATCATAAAAAGTTGGGGATCGCCAGTACGTGTATTAGATAACGGTGATCAGGGAGAAATACTTATTTATGCAGAACAAGTTTATTTAAAATCGAAACAAGAAGAAGGTTCCCGAATGGCAGGTTCAAATTATTGGAATTATGAATATGTGTACGTTAATAAGGAAGGTAAGATCTATTTATGTCGAAAAGAAAAGCAGAATAAACCTCCACAGCAGATTGTGTTGCAAAATTAATTACGTTTTTTTTTGTAATTAACTCAAATCTAGTTTTATAAGTGTTTTTGAGTTGTTGTTTTTGAACTATTTTTAGTACATTTAAATTGTTTTAGAATAATTAAAAAGGCAAAAAATATTTGATAAAAAAATCAAAAAGAAAAATAAGAATAGCTGTTTTTTGAATATATTTAACAAAAAGTATATGAAGAAAATAGCTATTCTTATTTTTATAATATTTTGTTCCTGTAGCAAAAACAAAGAAGATCAGTATTTTGATTCGATCAAAAATAACGATGTTAAATTATCTACACCCGTTGATGGAGAATGGTTATTTTCTCATAAAGAAAACGGACAGAGTTTTGAACAGTATAAAGATTCCAAACATATTATTCCAACAAAAGATTCGAATATCATTTATATAAGACCAATTGGGAACTTTAATGTTTTGCAAAAGAAACAAATTGAGTTGATGAATGAATATTTAGAGATTTTCTTTCAATTAAAAACAAAAACTTTAGAACCTATTTCTAATGATATTGTTCCCAGTTCAGCCAGAAGAATCGGGAATGAAGGGAATGAACAATTTTTAGCAGGATATCTTTTAGATAGTATTTTAAAAAAGGAAAAACCCTTGAATGTAATTGCCTTGATGGGACTTTCTGAAATAGATTTGTTTCCAAAACCGGAATGGAATTATGTTTTTGGTTTGGCATCTTATCGGGAAAAAGTAGGTGTAAGCTCCATTTACAGGTTTCAGGATGAGGAACTAACTTCTGAAAACTTTAATTTATGTTTATCCAGATTACTAAAAACAAGTTCTCATGAAATTGGACATATGTTTGGTTTACACCATTGTATTACTGCAAATTGTGTGATGAATGGAACTATTAGTTTGGCTGAAACAGATAAAAGTACCATAAGATTATGCTCTGTTTGCCAGAGAAAATTAAATTCATGTATAAAATATGACAATAAAAAGAGACTTTTAGATTTAGAAAAATACTTTAAAAAGAATACTTTAAACGACGGATTTGAATTAATGAAAAAAGATATTGACATTGCCGCTATTCGATAAAAAATGAAAACAATAAAAATCCTTGCTATAACTGGCAGTACAAGAAAAAACTCAAGCAATTATAAAATCTTAAAATACATTTCAGAAAAGATAAAAACGGAATTTGAAGTCGAATTTTTCGAAGATTTGGCCAATATTCCTCATTTTAATCCTGATTTAGATAATGAAAATCTGCCGAAGGAAGTTGAAGATTTCAGAAATAAAATTACTGCAGCAGATGGAATCATAATTTGTACTCCCGAATATGTTTTTAGTCTACCCGGAAGTTTAAAAAATGCTTTAGAATGGTGTGTTTCAACGACTGTTTTTTCGAATAAAAAGACGGGTTTAATTACTGCTTCGGCTTCGGGAGAAATGGGGCATGAGCAGTTGATTTTGATAATGAAAACACTGGAAGCTAAATTTGATGATTCTACTAAACTGCTGATACAAGGCGTTCGTGGAAAAATTAATGACGAAGGAAAAATCATTAATGAAGAAACAGAAATTGCACTTCAGCGTTTTATAAATAATTTTGAAGGACAATTTTAGTGCTTTAGTGAAAGTTTTTAATTAAAAGATTAGTTTTACTATTCTCAAATTTCAAAACAAAAATGACCACAAGAAGAAGTTTCATCATAAACACCAGTCTGGCTGCAACCGCAGTTTTGGCTCTTCCATCATTAGCCTTTAGCATGAATAAAAAAGAAATTGGATTGCAGCTTTATACGTTACGCGACGAACTTCCTAAAGATGTAAAGTCGACTTTAGAAAAAGTTGCAGCTGCCGGATTTACAACTGTTGAAACCTATGGCTTTTCGATTAAAGATCAGTTTTGGGGATTATCTCCAATCGAATTAAAGAAAATACTAGACCAAAACGGACTTAAAGCGGTTAGTGGACATTATAATTTGGGAAGTTTTCTGGCTGATGGAAACACAACGGAATTACTTGCAGCTATTGAAGCAGCAAAGGTTTTGAATAGTGAGTATTTAACTATTCCGTGGATCAATGAACCTTTTAGAAAAAACATCGCTGATTATAAAATAATTGCCAGCCGTTTAAATCAAGCGGGTAAAGCTTGTGCAAATGCAGGTTTAAAACTGGCGTATCACAATCACGATTTTGAGTTTCAAAAGCATGACGGAATCACAGGCTATGAAATTCTATTAAAAGAAACCGATAAAGACCTGGTTTATTTTGAGTTGGATTTATACTGGGTTGTTCACTCAGGAAATGATCCGCTTAAGTTATTTACGGCAAATCCGGGACGTTTTAAAATGTGGCACGTAAAAGATATGGACAAGAAAAATCCAGCTTTAAATACTGAAATTGGCTCAGGTTCTGTTGATTTTAAGCGTATTTTTAAAGAAGCAAAACTATCCGGAATGAAACATTTTTTTGTAGAGCAGGAGAATAATTACAATCCAAATCCTTTTGAATCTATTAAAGCAAGTTGTGATTTTATTTCTAAAAATCTGATTTAAAAACAAGCACATTTAAAATAATAATATACAAATTTCAATTAAAAACAGATATGCAAAGTTTCGGAACAAGCAAAGAATTTATAAAAGGTGATGAACTGGAGTGGGAAGTTGTTGGAGAAGGAATCAAACGCAAAATTATGGCGTATGACGATAGAGTAATGTTAGTCAATGTTCATTTTGAAAAAGGCGGAATTGGCGTTTTGCACGAACATTATCACTCACAAGTAACTTATATTTCCAGCGGTAAATTTGATGTTACGATTTCTGGCGTTACCCAAACACTAAAAGAAGGCGATAGTTTCTACATTCCGCCACACGCAATTCATGGCGTTGTTTGTTTAGAAAGAGGACTTTTGACAGATGTTTTTAGCCCAATTCGGGAGGATTTTATGAAATCATAAGGATTTAAAAATGAATATAATCTCTAATGAAAATGTCTAATTACTTCCCGGATTTGAAAAATTTATAGATTTTTTAAAGTTTTGATAAAGATTAGATTGGTATTTTTGCAAAATGAATTTATCCAAAACGAATGTCTTATTTATGGCAGCTTGCACTGGACTTATAGTTGCAAATCTGTATTACTGCCAGCCTTTAATTGTTTTAATTGCCAACGAATTTAAAATTCCAGAAGCCAGCGCGGGTACAATAACGTATCTAACGCAAGCAGGTTATGCGATTGGTTTGTTTTTTATGGTCCCATTAGGGGATAAAATTGAGCGTAAAAAGCAAATTTTAATGACCACTTTCGCATCAGTAATTGCATTGATTATTGCGGCAACGGCAAAGAGTTTCTTTCTGCTGCAAATAGCTTCTTTATTGATTGGAATTACTTCAATCGTACCGCAGCTTATTTTGCCTTTGGCGGCTTCGTTAAGTACGCCAGAACAACGAGGAAAAGTTATCGGAACCATTATGAGTGGTTTATTGGTCGGAATTTTGCTTTCCAGAACTTTAAGCGGATTTATTGGTCAGATTTTGGGCTGGAGATCAATGTTTTATATCGCTGCCGGAATATGTCTGTTGATCTTTTTTGTGATTCAGAATAAATTTCCGGTCAACAAACCTCAGTTTCAAGGAACTTATGGACAGTTAATTCAATCGCTTTTTACACTTATAAAAACACAACCAATTTTACGTGAAGCTACAATTATAAACGTGTTTAGTTTTGCGCAATTCGGAGCTTTCTGGGTTACTATGGTTTTGTTGCTTTCAGGAGAACCTTTTAATTATAGTAGTGCAACAATTGGTTTGTTTGGAATTGTGGGAGCTTCAGGAGCTTTAGCAGCGCCTTTGGTTGGGAAATTGGGAGACAAAGGAGGTTCAAGAGTCGCCGTTGGTTATGGCTGTTTATTGATATTAATTAGTTTTATAATATTTTATTTTTCAATAGAAAGTGTCATCGGAATCGCAATAGGAATTGTATTTATTGACGTAGGAATTCAGGGAGTTCACATCTCCAATCAAACCCGTGTTTATTCACTACTTCCAGAAGCCAGAAACAGATTGAATACCGTATTTATGTCATTCAGCTTTTTAGGAACTGCAGCCGGATCTGCTTACGGATTATTATTGTGGAAATTGGGCGGATGGCATGCTGTAACTATCGGATGTGTTGGTTTGTCGGCACTGGCATTTGTAGTTTACGGTCTTACTTATAAATCAAAATCTAAAAAATAGAAAGCGCAAATTGATATAAAATTAATTTGTAAATTTGCAATCAAATTAAAAATAACAACAATGGAAAACGGAATATACGCTAAATTCAACACTAGTAAAGGTTCGATTTTAGTAAAACTTGCACATGATTTAACACCAGGAACCGTAGGGAATTTTGTAGCTCTTGCAGAAGGAAATATGGAAAATAAAGTAAAACCTCAAGGACAAAAATTCTATGACGGATTAACATTCCATAGAGTTATTCCTGATTTTATGATCCAAGGTGGATGTCCGAAAGGAACTGGAACTGGTGATCCAGGATACAAATTTGATGATGAATTTCACCCAAGTTTAAAACACGATCGTCCAGGAGTTTTAGCAATGGCAAATTCAGGACCTGCAACTAACGGTTCTCAATTTTACATTACTCACGTTCCAACTTCTTGGTTAGACGGAAAACATACTGTTTTTGGTCACGTAATCGAAGGTCAGGATATCGTTGATGCTGTTGCTCAAGGTGATTCTCTTGATAATGTAGAAATCATCAGAGTTGGTGAAGAAGCTGAAAAATTCAATGCTATTGAAGCTTTTATCGCTTTAAAAGGTGCTCGTCTTAAACGTGATGCAGCTTTAAAAGCAGAATCTGAAGCAAAAATGGAGCAATTAGCTGCTGGTTTTGATAAAACTGATAGCGGTTTACGTTACAAAATGATTCAAAAAGGAGACGGTAAAAAAGCTGAAGCTGGTAAAACAGTTGCAGTTCATTACGAAGGATCTTTAGAGAACGGAAAAGTTTTTGATTCTTCTTACCCACGCAAAAAACCAATCGAATTTAGATTAGGTCAAGGTCAGGTTATCGAAGGCTGGGACGAAGGTATTGCTTTATTGCAAGTTGGAGACAAAGCTCGTTTTGTAATTCCATCTGATTTAGGGTATGGAGCTTCAGGTGCAGGAGGAGTTATTCCACCGCACGCAACTTTGATTTTCGACGTTGAATTAATGGACGTAAAATAAGACTTTTAGATACAATTTAGTATTGTTTTAAATAATAATCCCATGCGCTACAGTGTATGGGATTTTTTTATATTTACTTAAAAATAAGTAAAGTAATGAAAACAAAAATCTTAATCCTGGCAGCAGTAGTTCTATTTGTAGTATCGTGTGGTACTAAAAAATCAGCTCCTGCTACTCCGGCAACTCCAGCTGTAACTGAGGCTGTAAAAACTACAGAATTAACGCCAGAATTGGCAGCTAGCAAAAGCTTGTACGAAAACAATTGCGCAAAATGTCATAAATTATTTGATCCAAAGAAATTTAGTCAGGAAGATTGGAAACCAATTTTAGTAAAAATGCAGAAAAAAGCGAAGTTAGATGATACTCAAATGGCTTCAATATCAAATTATATAACTTCTCAATTGTAAGAAGTTGTCATTGTAGATTCAATCGAACTATTCAGTAAATTTTTATTGGATAGTTTTTTTTTGTTTAAAAACAGGATATAAAAAAACACCTTCACGAATGAGGTGTTTAAAAAATTAAGAAACGCTTTCAGCAGAATTGCTAACTGCGATTATTTTTAAAGTCTTTATTCCAGCCGGTAATTCCCAATCAACTTCATCATTTTCCTTAAAGCCAATAATAGCAACACTTAAAGGTGCAAGAATTGAAATTTTATTTTGTTTTACATCTGCAAAAGAAGGTAAAACGATTTGAATTTTCATTTGTTTGTTTGCTTTTACATCTTCGATAGTTACATAAGAATTGATCCTCACAATCGAGTTGTCTAATTCGCTTTCTTTGCTGATAATCGCGCGATCTAATTCTTGTGAAAGCTGATTAGCTTCTTTTGTATTTGTTAAATTTTTACTTTTTAAGATTAATTCTCTCAAAAACTGATAATCTGTTTTACAGAAGGTGGGTGTTGGTTTCATAACGAGTGTTTTAATTTATATTGTTATTAATTTATTTTAAATCTCAATGTTTGTATGATTTCTTTACAGGCTTATAAAAGCATAATTGCTATTCCAAATTGTACAGATACAGATTGGAATTTTGAAAATAATTATGTTTTGGAAATTTTTTGATTGAAAAAACCAAGAAATTATTTGAGAGAGTATTTACTCTTTCAAATAAAAGAAATGATTAAATCGTGGTATAAATCCTCCGCCTGAAAGAAGAAATTGAAATAGACGGAGGCCTAATTAATAAAGGCCTTACTATGTGAAATAAATGCAGCAGTAAGCGGTTTTCTTTTTAAAGAAAACAACAGAAGTATAGCTGTAAATATATTTATAGTGCTCACAATGAGAATATTTATTGATCTGCAAAGATAGGAAAAGTTTTCGGAAAATCTAGAATCTTTATTTCCATTTGATGCTACAGCCGATACTTGGCTTTTGAGGATCTTTTAAATTTCGATTATAAATAAGGGAGTCAATTGCATTGCGTAAATCACTTCCGCTTAATGGAATTCCGTTTCCGGGTCTTGAATCATCAAGCTGTCCACGGTAAAATAATCGATCCTGATTGTCAAATAAATAAAAATCCGGAGTACAAGCTGCTTCATAAGCTTTGGCAACTTCCTGACTTTCGTCGAATAAATACGGGAAATCTATTTTATTCTGAAAAGCAAATTCGGTCATTAACTCAGGAGAATCTTGTGGATATTTTACAACATCATTACTCGAAATGGCAATAATACTAATTCCCTGAACACGATAATCATTAGAAATCATTACAATCTCCCTAATCACATGAAGCACAAATGGACAATGATTACAAATAAAAATTACAAGTGTACCTTTTGAACCCCTTAAATCTTCAAACGAATATTCATTATTAGAATTAGTGTCTTTTAGTTTAAAGCCCGGAGCAATTGTTCCAAGCGGAATCATATTTGAAGGTGTACGTGCCATTTTTTACAGAAAATTAGTTACTCAAAAATAACTTTAAAATTCTGTAAAAGAAAGGGTGCGATAGTATTTATTATTTTGGTTCTGTTTTATTGGATTGTTCTGTTTTTTTGCAGATTATAATTTATTCATTTGCGAAATAAAAAATGTTTTGAATCAGTTAAATGAATCTATGACGTTTTGATTTATTTAGGCATTCAAAAAGTCTAGTAAATCGTTATTTAGTTTTTCTCTATGAGTGTAAAATAGGCCATGCGGAGCGCCTTCATAAACAATGTATGTGTTTTCACGAATAGCTTTGGCTGCTTTTTTGGAAGTAAGTTCTATGGGAACAATTTTATCGTCGTCGCCATGAATTATTAAAGTCGGAACTTTTATTGAATCCAGGTCGGTTCTAAAATCGGTAAACGAAAAAGATTCGGCACATTTTAAAGTAGCGCGAGGAGAAGCAAAGGAGCACAACGTTCTGTAATATTCTAATAATGGATTACTCAATGGTCTGTTGATGATATTGATTCCGAAGAAAGTCTTTCCAAAATTATCCATAAATCCTATACGGTCCGTTTTAATTGCATTTGCGGTATTTTCGCTTTTTTCTTTTGGATGACCATCAGGATTATCATTGGTTTGCAATAAAAAAGGAACTATTGAAGAAATTAGAACTGCTTTTGTGACGCCTTTTCCACTATAACGGCTAAAGTAGCGAACAACCTCTCCGCCGCCCATGGAGAAACCTATAAGAGTTACATTTTCTAGTTGAAGCTGCTCGATAATTTCTTTTAAATCATCGGTTAAAGTATCATAATCATATCCGTCATAAGGCTGTGATGATTTGCCAAATCCACGGCGATCATAAGCAATTACACGATAATCATTTTGAACTAAAAAATCGATTTGATATTCCCACATTTCATTAGAAAGCGGCCAGCCATGAATCAAAATTACCGGTTTTCCTTTTCCATAGTCTTTGATGTAAAGTTTTACGTTTTTATCCGTTTCAATATATTTATCTGTATTTAAGTGGTGAATATCAAAGTCAGAATCTTTAAGAGAAGTGCCGGTATTTGCAAGACTATTTTTCATTTTGTATGTTTTTTTAGTGTTATCGTCATGAGTTGCTGCGTAAAATTAGAAGCTAGATTAAAAAAACGGTTACAGAATTAGTGGTAATAATTACAAAATTTATAGGTTTGTAAATGAACAGCTATTATAAAAAAAATGGATTTAACCTGGAACGAATTTGAAAGAACCGATATGCGTGTCGGAACCATTATAGAAGTAAATGATTTTCCTGAAGCAAGAAAACCTGCCTATCAGCTTACAATTGATTTTGGTGCCGAAATCGGAATCAGAAAATCATCAGCGCAAATAACAGTACATTACAAAAAAGAGGATTTATTAAACCGACAAATTATATCGGTAGTCAACTTTCCTAAAAAACAAATCGGAAGATTTATGAGCGAATGTTTGGTCCTTGGCGCAATAGGCAAGGAGGGAGATGTTATTTTATTGTCTCCTGATTTTAAAATAGAAAATGGATTGAGAATTGGATAGATTTCAACTTTACGATCTTTAAATTCTTGTGCTGGTAAATTTAACCGCAAAGTTCGCAAAGGGTTTTAGAATATGGGTTTAAAAAAAAGCAAAGTTCGCAAAGCTTTGTGTTACTAAATTTTGCGAACTTTGCGTAAAACCTTTGCGAACTTTGCGGTTAAATTATCGGTCTATTTTCTCAATTAGTTGCTGTAATATCAATTGCCCTTCTTCCCAATATTTTAAATCAGAATCTGAGTTAATGTGTCCTTGCTGTCCCACATTTACAAAATCACTTCCCCATTTTTCAGCCAAAAACTGCTTTCTTTCAAAAGAAGCATAAGGGTCATTTTCGCTTGCTACAACGATCGACGGAAAAGGTAATTTTGAAGTTGGAATTGGTGAAAAATTCCTGATAGATTCTGGTGTATGTTGAGGTGAATCAACATCGGCAGGAGCTACTAGTAATGCGCCAACAATATTTTTGTTAGTATTAGCTTCAGCCCAATGTAATACGAGTGAAACGGCTAAGCTATGTGCAACCAGAATAGTTGGCTGATTGAGTTTAGAAACTTCTTCGTTTAATCTTGCTAGCCATTCTTCACGAATAGGTTCGTTCCAATTGTCCTGAACCAAACGAATTGAATTTTCGAATTTTTTATGCCAAAAGGTTTGCCAGTGTTTGTCGCCGGAATCTCCTAGTCCGGCTAATATTAAAATTTGTGTTTCCATTGCCGTGGATTTTATTTAGTGATTAATTTTTTAGAGGAACGTAGTTATGTTTTAGAATTGTTGTCTAAAAAAGCCCTTTTTGCATTTTTAAATATATAAAAAAAGTCCAAAATGCGGGACATATTGGACTTGTACTTTTTAAAAAGTTATTTTCGACTAAATATCGTCAAAATCAATATCAGTAAAACTAGTTCTTTGACCCTCAGGTTTATCAGAGCCATATTCTTTTTTGAAATCTTTTTGGTGTCTTTCAGAAATTACTTCTTCGCCTTTGTGGTTCAAGACATATGAAGTCATTTCTTCTAGTATTTCGGCAAAAGCACTAAAATCTTCTTTGTACAAGTAAATTTTGTGTTTTTTAAAATGAAAAGAACCATCTTCTTCAGTAAATTTTTTACTTTCGGTAATCGTGATATAATAATCGTCAGCTTTAGTAGCTCTCACATCAAAGAAATAAGTTCTTCTTCCTGCTCGTAATACTTTAGAAAAAATCTCTTCTTTTTCTAACATGTCATTTTCTCTCATAATACGTTCTATCATTTTTTGGAATTAATAGTACTCAAAAATCATAAAAAATTATCTATTACGCAACATTTAAAGTAATTCTTTTTCCGAAAGTTGTTTTAAATATAACGATGAATAATAGCCTTCTTGATTTATTAATTGATTATGAGAGCCTTGTTGAATGATCCTGCCGTCTTCAAGAATGATTATTTTATCAGCATTCTTAGCAGATGAGACACGATGACTTACTATTATTGTAGTTTTATCTTTACAAATATCAAATAAATTGCTCAAAATCGTTTCTTCCGTTTCAGTATCTACCGCAGACAAACAATCGTCGAAAAGTAAAATTGCCGGATTTTTAATAATCGCACGCGCAATAGATACACGCTGCTTTTGTCCGCCCGAAAGTGTGATACCTCTTTCCCCTAAAATGGTATCATATTGTTTGTTAAAAGCAATGATATTGTCATGAACCACAGCGCTTTTAGCAGCTTCTATTACTTCTTCATCGGTTGCATTTTGATTGCCAAATTTGATGTTATTTTTAATGGTATCTGAGAACAAAAAAGCATCCTGAGGTACAATCCCAATGTTGTTTCTTAAGTCATTTAGGTTTAAAGTACTTATTTCGTTTTGGTCAATTGTGATTCTTCCTTCCGTAACATCATATAAACGGGAAATCAATGATAATATTGTAGACTTTCCGGAACCTGTTTTTCCTAGGATTGCTAATGTTTCTCCTTTTTTTACAGTGAATGTTACATTTTTTAGTGCTTCAATATTAGTGTCTTCATAAGTATAACTCACGTTTTCGAAAGCAATA
Organism: Flavobacterium sp. JAS; assembly: GCF_020991455.1. Lineage (GTDB taxonomy): Bacteria > Bacteroidota > Bacteroidia > Flavobacteriales > Flavobacteriaceae > Flavobacterium. The sequence continues at coordinate 58,209 of NZ_JAJMOX010000012.1, read as the reverse complement.
GAGCCTTGAATATCCGAGTAATTTTCGTTTTTATTTTTGATTTCTGGCTCAATTTTCAAGAATTCATTCAAACGTTTCTGAGAAGCTTCGGCCTCCTGAACCATTGACGAAACCCATCCTAAGGAAGCTACAGGCCAGGTAAGCATGTTTACGTATAAAATAAACTCTGCAATTGTACCAATATTGGCAATCGTTCCGTTGATGTACATAACACCTCCAAAATAAATTACCACCAAGTTACTAATCCCGATTAAAGCAATCATTAATGGACCAAATAGTGATTGTACTTTAGCAAGATCCAAACTTTTCTTTTTGCTCTCCTCGGCAAGAGCCACCATATTATTTTGATGTTGATTCTCTAAAGAATACGCTTTTATAACTCTGATTCCTGAGAATATTTCTTGTGTAAAACTGGAAACTTTCGATAGGTATTGTTGGAAAGTGGTGCTTCGTTTATTGATTTCTGAACTTAGTTTGAAAATACAATACGAAAGAATTGGCAATGGTAAAATCGTATATAAGGTCAATAAAGGCGAAACATTATACATATATATAATAACAATGGCAAAACGGATAAAAGTATTAATGGTGTACATAACCGCCGGGCCAACATACATGCGGACTTTTGAAACGTCTTCGCTGATACGGTTCATTAAATCTCCAGTACGATTTTGTTTGTAGAAATTCTGCGAAAGATTTTCGTATTGCTTGAAAACTTCATTTTTCAAATCAAATTCAATATGACGCGACATTACGATTAAAGTCTGGCGCATTAAAAATGTTAGGAAACCCGCTACGATCGTAGTAGCTATGATTAGCAGTACGTTATGAATTAAACCTTCACGATAAGTATCAATAATCACCTGCGATGTCTGATCTGATTTTGGTAGTTTATCAAACCTTTCGATCGCGTTTAAAGACTTGCTAATGAGCTTTGGAGTAAATAAAGAGAAGATTTGTGCGATTATGGTGATTAAAATTCCTAATGAGAAACTATATTTATATTTGATGAAATATTTGTTTAAATAGCTTAATTCTTTCATTTTTTTAAGAGATTCAATGTTGAATTGTTTTGATTTTGTAAATTATTATCAATTAAAAGTAATGGAATATATAATTTTGTCAGAACAAATTGATTGTTATATTGTTATTTTAAAGATAAAAAATTAGCACATGTGTATTTTTTATTTAAGTTTGAGAAGTCTTTTTGACAAATTCATAATTTTAACTAACAAATACTATCGCTATGGATGCAACTTTCGCAACTGGAAAGGAACTTCAAAAAATGGATCCTGTTTTTGGTCAATTATCTTTTGACGATCACGAACAAATTGTTTTTTGCAATGACAAAGATACAGGTTTAAAAGCAATTATTGGTATTCATAATTCGGTTATGGGGCCAGCTTTGGGAGGTACTAGAATGTGGAATTATAATACTGAATGGGAAGCATTAAACGATGTTTTGCGTCTTTCAAGAGGTATGACATACAAATCTGCAATTACCGGACTTAATATTGGTGGTGGTAAAGCAGTAATTATTGGTGATGCAAAAACGCAAAAAACTCCTGAGTTAATGCGTAAGTTTGGTGAGTTTGTTCACTCTTTGGGCGGTAGATATATCACTGCAGAAGATGTTGGAATGGAAACTAAAGACATGGACACTGTTAGAGACGTAACGCCTTATGTTACGGGTATCTCTGAAGAAAGAGGTGGTTCTGGAAATCCTTCTCCAATAACGGCTTACGGTGTTTATTTAGGAATGAAAGCTGCTGCTAAAAGTCAGTTTGGTACTGATGTTTTAGACGGTAAAAAAGTTTTGGTTCAGGGTATTGGTCACGTTGGTGAAGCTTTGGTTGAGTATTTGACTAAAGAAGGAGCGATCGTTACAATTACTGATATCAACGAAGAAAAATTATATCAGGTAGCTCAAAAATACAATGCAACGATTTATACAGGTGAAGATTTGTATACTGCAGATGTTGATATCTATGCGCCATGTGCAATGGGAGCAATCATTAATGATGATACAGTAAACAAAATTAAAGCTAAAGTTATTGCAGGTGCTGCCAACAATCAATTAGCTGATGAAAATGTTCACGGTCAGAGATTACAGGAAAGAGGTATTTTATATGCTCCGGATTTCTTAATCAACGCTGGTGGAATCATCAATGTTTATGCTGAATTAGAGCATTATGGTAAAGCTGAAATCATGTCTAAAACAGAAAATATCTATAATACTACTTTAGAAATTATTGATTATGCTGTGAAAAACGGAATGACAACGCATAAAGCTGCTCTTACAATTGCTCAAAATCGTATTGATTTGAGAAAAATTGAAAACAGCAAAAAATAATATTTGTTATTCTTATAAAAAAGCCTGATAATTCAGGTTAGTTTTAAGTCAGAAAATATTCAAAATCACAATAAAAGGCCTGAAAAATCTATAAAAGTATTTTTCAGGCTTTTTTAATTGTAAAAACTTATCAAATTGATATACTTTTTATCACTTTAAATTTTATTATCACCTGTTAAATTCTTATTTTTGCAGACTAATTTTTAAATGTTCTTACAAGGTGGTAAATAGAAGACACATACGCGTTAAAGTAATGCAATCCATTTATGCAATGCATCAAAGCGGTTCTGATAATATGGAAAAAGAAGAGAAATTTCTTTTTTACAGTATTGATAATATTCAGGACTTATATCTTATAATGCTTTCTTCATTGATTGAAATTTGTAAAAAAGAATCTGTTTTTTTACACCTTTCAAGTAAAAAACATCTTGCAACTGCTGCAGAACGTAATCCGAATGAAAAGTTTGTCAAAAACAAAATTTTTCAACTTCTTGCCGAAAGTAATTCTCTAAGTATTGCTTTAGAAAATCGTAAAATCAACAACTGGTCTTTAAATGATGATTATATCATTTTGCTATTAAATGATATTAAAGCAAGCGACTTGTATGTAAAATACATGAGCACTACCACAAATACTTTTGAAGAAGACAGACAATTTGTAATTGATTTGTTCGCCGAAGTAATTGTTCCCAACGAAAAATTATATGAGTATTTAGAAGACGATAAATTAACTTGGGTTGATGATATTCCGGTTGTAAATACACATATTATCAAACAATTGAAAGCAATCAAAACTGAAGATCCTGACGATTTTAGAGTGCCAAAATTGTATAAAGATGTTGAAGATAAAGATTTTGCTAAAGACTTGTTCAGAAGAACCGTTTTAAACGAATCTATTTTAGCAAAAGAATACGATGATAAAACTCCAAATTGGGACAGCGAAAGGATTGCTGAGATTGATACTATTATCTTGAAAATGGCAATTTGCGAATTTTTAAAATTCCCTTCGATTCCAGTAAAAGTAACTCTTAACGAATATTTAGAAATTGCTAAAGAGTATTCTACACCAAAAAGTAGTATTTTTATCAACGGAATTTTAGATAATCTTGTTAAAGAGCTTACTGCTAATAAAAAGATGATTAAAGTTGGACGTGGATTAATGTAATTGGGTAGAAATTCTAATTTTTTTAAATTCCAAATTCCAAAGAAAACATAAATATTAATAACAAAAATAAAAACTGAATACTATGCAAGATTTATTAAAATTTGCCCCTTATTTACTAATGTTTGTCGTGTTGTATTTCTTTATGATCAGACCACAACAAAAAAGAGCAAAAAACGAAAAAGAATTTGAAAGCGGCCTAAAAGTAGGTGATAAGATAATTACAAAAAGTGGTTTTCACGGTAAAATTGTTGAGCTTGCTGAAACTAGTGCAGTAATCGAAACAATGTCTGGAAAATTAAAAATCGAACGTTCAGCTATTTCTATGGAAATGAGCGCAGCTTTGGCTAAAAAAGCGTAATTTTTTTTAGAAATTCCAATAAAATATAAATTCCAAATTCCAATGTATAATTGGAGTTTGGGATTTTTTTTGTTTTGAAATTAGGCGCATTGTGTGTCTTTGCCTTTACTTTGGATTAGTTTTAAAAAAGAGTAAATTTATTCAAAGGAAAGCAGAGGTGAACTATAAAGTAACCCCAAAGTATGTCATCCCAAGGAACGAGGGATCTCCGCAAGAAACTCTGTATAGTAATTCTTCAATCTTTGTCGAGTTACTTCGTGAGATTGCTTCGTTCCTCGCAATGACGCGCTTTGTGTAATAAAAAACCTTTGTCAAAGTTTTAAACTTTGACAAAGGTTTGTGTCCAGAATTGGAATTTGGAATTTAATAGATTGGAATTTCTAATTCTTCCTATATTTATCATTCAATCCAATATTCTCTAAAATCATCGGAATCACTTTTTCGATTCTCGTTAGTTTAGTTTTTTCTTGTTTGGCAGTTTCAATATATTCCAGAAACTCATATTGTTTATATGGAGCGAATTTTTGAAAAGCTTCTGCTAAAGCTGGGTTTTGATCCATTTCTTTTTGAAGAAGTTCAGAAACTATTGCTTCTTTTTTAGTCGGTTTTATGATTTTTCCCTGCTTTTCGTTTTCAATTGCTTCATTGATATATGCTAAAACTTCTTTTTCGTTTACTTCTTCTTTTGAAGTAAAACGCCATTGGCGCAAGGATTTTGTTTTGTCTTCCTGAGCGTTTACGAGTTTCTTTTTCTCATCTTTCAGAAAAACACCATTGAAGAACCAGATCGTAAAATAATCTTTAAAACCACCAATTCCGATAACATTTTTGTTGTTGAAAACATAAACCGGGCCGCCCCATTTTATAGTTTCAACCAGTTCCGTTTTGTCAATAATAGACTTAAGAAGAAGTAATTCTTCTTCCCATAAATGGTTGCTGTTCCAAAGGTATTTTTTATCAGAATTCGGTTCCAATTTATTTTTTTCTTTTAGGTTTTTCAGGTGCGTCAAAAATGCCTGGAATTGCTGTTAATTCTGCAATTTTTACAATAACATCAGTTGCTTTTTGAATACTTTCTGCAGGAACATATTCGTATTTTCCGTGAAAGTTATGTCCACCAGCAAATATATTCGGACAAGGTAATCCCATAAAAGATAATTGAGAGCCATCAGTTCCGCCGCGAATAGGTTTAATGATTGGTTTGATGTTTAATTCTCTCATTGCTTTTTCGGCAATATCAACAATATGTTTTACAGGAAGTACTTTTTCTTTCATATTGTAATACTGGTCTTTTACGACAGCAGTTACAATATCTTCGCCAAATTGTTTAGCGTATTTCTTGTTGATTTTCTTGGTAATTTTCCCAATTAAATCTTTTCTTTTTTCGAATTTAATCTTGTTATGATCGCGAATAATTAATTCTAAAACGGTTTCTTCGATGCTTCCGGTTAAGTGGTGAACGTGAAAGAATCCTTCGTAACCTTTAGTTTCCTGAGGAGTTTCTCCTTTAGGAAGTTCGTTGATAAAATCGTTGGCAATCAACATTGAATTGATCATTTTTCCTTTAGCATAACCTGGGTGAACGCTTTTTCCTTTGAAAGTAATTTTGGCTCCAGCCGCATTAAAATTTTCATATTCTAATTCACCAATCTGGCTTCCGTCCATTGTGTAAGCCCATTGTGCACCAAATTTTTCTACATCAAAATGGTGTGCCCCACGACCAATTTCTTCGTCAGGAGTAAAACCAATTCTGATTTTTCCGTGTTTAATTTCAGGATGCTGAACAAGATATTCCATTGCTGAAACAATCTCTGTAATTCCTGCTTTATCATCGGCACCTAATAGAGTAGTTCCGTCAGTTGTGATGATCGTTTGTCCTTTATATTGCAATAAATCTTTAAAGTAATTAGGAGACAAAATAATGTTTTTCTCAGCGTTCAAAACAATGTCTTTTCCGTCATAATTTTCAACGATTTGAGGTTTTACATTTGCTCCGCTAAAATCCGGCGAAGTATCAAAATGCGACACAAAACCAATTGTTGGTACTTCGTGAGCTACATTGCTTGGCAAAGTTGCCATGATGTAAGCTTTGTCGTCTATAGTAACGTCTTCTAAACCGATTGTTTTTAGTTCTTCGACTAATTTATTGGCAAGATTCCATTGTTTTTCAGTACTTGGTGTAGTTTGTGAATTTGGGTCTGATTCGGTATCAATTGTTACATAACTGATAAAACGATCTATAATATGTTGCATTTGTTTATTTTTTAGCAAATATAAACAATTATTTAGGCGCTTGAGCGATGTAAATTATGGAAATCGGAAAAAATATAGATTGAAAAGTTTGCCACGAATTAGAAGGTATTCTGAAAAAAAGTTTGCCACGAATTTCACTAATTTTCACTAATTGCTAAGTGTCTAAAAAAAATCCAATTTCACGAATTTACATTCATAAAATTGGATTTATAAGTTGTGAATAGTATATTTTAATTCGTGAAATTAGATTTTATGTTTTAAAATAATTCGTGCTAATTCGTGGAATTTGTGGCTAAAAAAATTATTGCTGTACACATCTAAAACCAATATGATTGGCTGGTGATTGGTAATCTCCTTTTCCTCTTGTACCAACCATATAGCGGGTACAATATTGATCTGTACATAAAAATGATCCACCACGTTGTACTTTTTTAGGTAAATTAGGTTCTCCCGGATCATAAGAAGATTCAGGTCCTTGAGGGTTTTTGACAACCTGTCCGTTTTCACTTATAACCGAATAATAATCTGCGGTGTACCAATCGTTTGTCCATTCCCAAACATTTCCGCCAACATCGTAAAGTCCATAAGAATTTGGTTCAAATTGAGCAGTAGGAGCGATGCCAATATAACCATCTTCACCGCTATCTCCTTTTTCTATAGGAAAGTGTCCCTGATAGATATTGGCCTGAAATTTTCCTTTAGGTTTTAAAGTGTTTCCCCAAGCGTATAACTGACCTGATTTTCCGCCGCGAGCTGCAAATTCCCATTCCGCTTCTGTTGGTAATCTTTTCCCTGCCCATTTTGCGTAAGCAGCGGCATCATCATAAGAAACTTGTACAACAGGATAATTGCCTCTTCCTTTTATAGAGCTTGTTGGGCCTTCAGGATGTCTCCAGTCAGCGCCACCAACATAACTCCACCATTGCATGTAGTTATTCAGATTTACGTTTGCCGGAGTAGGAGTAAACACAGCCGATCCTGCAATTAGGTTTTCTAATGGAGCATCAGGATAATCTTCATGTTTTGGTTTTTTTTCGGCGAATGTTACATAACCAGTAGCTTTTACGAAGGCTTCAAATTGGTCATTTGTAACTTCGGTTTGATCCATATAAAAACCATCTACATAAACTCTGTGTATTGGTGTGGCATCTTTTGTAACGCCTTTTATACTGCATAAACTTTCGTCTTCGACATTGCTTCCCATAGAGAATTCTCCACCGGGAATCCAAACCATTCCTTTAGGAGTTTTACCTGTGGGTTTGTTTTTGTTTTCAATTGTTGGTTTAAACAAAGAAGCTTCTGAAGCGTTTGGAGTTTCGGCACAATCCATTGCGGTCAATTTATCTTTTGGTACAATAAATTTTGTGTAGCCGTAAGCAATTGAAATAATGGAGATTGTGAGTATTGCAAAAATCCAGTACGTTTTATTTTTCATTATGGTTAATTTTAATCGGGTAGAGGTTATTAAATAAGGATAAAGTTAAAAAAATAACCTTATCAAATTCTATTTATTTGATAAGGTTACTATAGTTTTATTTATCTTCTTGAACATCAACAACTTCGTATTTATTTTTTCCGTCAACTTGAACTGGTTGGTAATAAGTTTCTCCAAATTTCACATATTTAGCATCTCCTATTGTAACTTCTTCACCACCTTCTGGTAAGTTGTCTACAAGAGTTCCTGCGGTTGGCGCAACTACTTTATACGAGCTTCCGTCTTTTTCATAATAGGTTCCTCCGTAATAATAATTATTGACGGTTCCGGTATTGACGGTTTCTGCCCCGCTTGGGATATTGTTTACGGTTCCTCCAACTGGTGCTGGTACAGCTGTATAACCTCCGCTTGTTCCGGTATACCAAACTCCCTGATCATAATGATATTGAGTGCTTTCTACACTTACTACAATTGCTGTTACGGCCAATGTTGCTACGAAAAATCCCCATGGATGCCAAACTGGTCCCCAGTAAAATGGGTGGTACGGACGTGGATAATAAGGATGGTAGCAGTTGTATCTGTAACCTCCATAACGGTAAGGAGGACGTGCATAAGGTCTTACTCCTGGTCTAACTACTGTGTTACGGTTGTTGCGAACATGTACACTATTGTTTACATTGATGTTCACGTTGTTTTTATTTCTGTTAACTGTATTACCACTAATATTGGTGTTTCTGTTGCCAACGTTATTTCTGTTTACAGTGTTTGTATTTCGGTTATTGACTGTTTTATCTCCAATTTTTGAATTTGTAGATGGTCTGGTAACTTTATTATTGGTTGTGGGTCTTGTAGAAGTAGTTGGTCTTTTAATTCCTGAACCACCAGATCCTGGTCTGCTGACTTTTGCAGCACCTCCACCTGCTCTGTGCCCGCCGCCACCTCCACCATGACGTTGTGCGATACTATCAATTGAAATCAAAAAAAATGATCCCATTAAACACATAAGTGCTAATTTTCTAAGAGTTTTTTTTATGCTTTTCATTTTCAGTGTTTTATGTTCATTAAAATTATTAAAAAAAAATAAGAATAGTAATAAAAAGTTAAAAACATTTAACTTCAAAAAGATCTATATACTGCAGTGATAATTTTCACAGAAATACGATACCTTATTTTGTAATTTGCTGTTTTTCAGTGTTTTTTTTTGTTATAATGAGATGTCCCATTGTACTCTAAATCGCCACCCTTGTTCTAGTGGTAAAGACTTATCCTGAAAGCTGAAATAGCTAAACTCTGAGGTAAGTTTGTTTTTATGTCCTTTAAAAAACCAGTTAAAAGCAATCGTTGTTTCGTCTTGCAAATTTTGTCTAATTGCATTATCAGGACGATATGCAGCATGTCTTGCTGCCATTTCTAAATGTTGTGGCCACCAGTCAAAAGCATTATGAAAAAAATACCCCGCCTGAACATAGTATCCTTTTAAGGTTGTTGTGTCGTTATTATTTAGTTTGTCTATAACATCTTTAGTATGCCACTCGCTTTGCCATGAAAATCCGCGATACATAAAAGCGCTTTCCAGATTCCATTGATTTACCCGATATTGTCCCGGAGCCCCATTTTCGTATCCTTCAAGAGAACCTCCGCCGGATTGCGAGAATCGGGTATAAGGACTTCGGTTTGTAAGTGCTGAAAAAGCAATAATAGGCGTTGGTTTTTCATGAAACTCTATATCACTGCCTTCAAAATCAAGGAATCTTCCCAAGAAATTCCACTGAGCCCTCCCAAAATACATTAAGTTATTATCGTCATTTGTAGTATTACCTCGTCCGGTTCCGGTAAGAGCGGCGGCCCAATAATTAAAATCAGCAATTCCTTTACCTTTAAGATGTCCGTAAACTTCAACACCCATTTGTCGGTCTGCCGTAAAAGGCCTATTGATTAAAGATCTGTCTACGGTTTGCTGTTCGCCTGAACTTATAAAACGTTCTCTGGTGTATTCTACTTTCCATTGTCCAACTTTAAAACTTAACCATTTCCATTTTTCAATCATAAGCCTAAAATCCAATAAATTAGATTGGCTCAATTCATATTCCCAATAATACTTCAGCCAAGGTTCAAAAGCATGGCCACCGACTTTTAATCTGGCACGATTGATTTTGAAAGTAGTTTCCTTTTTCTGGCTATAATCATCATAAGTCAATGGATCCTGATCGTTTGGGGTAGAAAAACGAAACTGTAAACGGCTTTGCAATTGAAAAAGAAACTTATTGTCTTTCGTTTTCAATTCGATCCCCTTATTGCCATAACTTATATTAATCAATTTGGTAGTGTCTTTTATTTGCTGCGCAGTAACAGATAAACCAATAAGAAAAAATAAAGGCAGGAACCAGTATTGTATAATAGGATTTATGATTTTGATTCTGTGCATAGGCTTTGTTGTAAATGAAATTTGTTTCCTGGTCAGCTTGATTATTTCCGCCAAAGTTTTTTGCAATTCCTAGTCCGATTCCCCAACTATCATAAGCATTCCATTTAAAATCAAACAATTCCGAATATTCCGAAACAAGAATTTTCTTAACATTCATTCAATAACTCAAAAATAAGTATTAAATGATCTAAAAAGCCTTCTGGAAGCCGTGACGTTGTTTCATTTTATAATTTGGAACGTTAAAAATTAGTTTTTGCGTAGGAGATTATATTTATAAATGCGCCAAGGTTTTTAAAGATTACTAAACTTGATTTTATAATCGTTTTATTTTTAGTGCTTTATAAGACTCCTAGATTTAGATACGTTGATTTAAGAGGCCTAATGATTTGTTTTTTGTAAAAATGATTCATTTACAAGTATTATAATTAAATTTGCAACCGAAAAAACAACAACACAACTCTTATGTATAAATTGATAATTCGTCCGATACTTTTTTGGTTTGATCCAGAAGAAGTACATTATTTTACTTTTTCATTTGTTAAATTCATTTCAAAAATTCCAGGAGTTTCATCAATAATCAAATCGATTTACGAAGTAAAAGACAGTCGTTTAGAGCGTGAAGTTTTCGGAATTAAGTTCAAAAATCCGGTTGGACTTGCAGCAGGATTCGATAAAGATGCAAAACTATACAAAGAGCTTTCTGATTTTGGTTTTGGATTCATAGAAATAGGAACCGTAACGCCCGTAGGTCAGGAAGGAAATCCTAAGAAACGATTATTCCGGTTAAAAGAAGATCAGGCGATTATTAACCGAATGGGTTTTAATAATGGTGGAGTTCTGGAAGCTGTAGAGCGTTTGAAAAAAAATTCAGGTGTTTTAATTGGAGGAAATATTGGGAAAAACAAAGTAACGCCAAACGAAAATGCGGTTGACGATTATATCATTTGCTTTGATGCTTTGTTTGATCATGTAGATTATTTTGTTGTGAATGTGAGTTCGCCAAACACTCCAAATTTAAGAGCTTTACAAGATAAAGAACCTCTGACAGCTTTGTTGCAAACGCTACAAAACAGAAATGTAGAAAAGCAGAAAACAAGTACTCAAAAAATAAAACCAATTCTTTTAAAAATTGCTCCGGATCTTACAGACGAGCAATTATTAGATATTATTGATATTGTAAAAACAACTCAAATTGCGGGTGTAATTGCAACCAACACAACGATTTCAAGAGCCGGATTACAATCTGTGAATCAATCTGAAATGGGTGGATTATCAGGAAAACCATTAACAAAACGTTCGACTGAAGTGATTCGTTTTCTTTCGGAAAAAAGCAACAAAGCATTCCCGATTATTGGAGTAGGAGGAATACATTCTGCAGATGATGCGATCGAAAAACTAAATGCAGGCGCAAGTTTAGTGCAATTGTATACCGGTTTTATTTATGAAGGTCCGGCTTTGATAAAAGCGATCAACAAAAAAGTTTTACAGCAATTGTAATAACAAAACCTGCACGATTAATCCCGTTGCAATAGCAGTCCCAAAACTTATCAGAGTACCAATTAAAACGTATTCGGTAAGTTTTCGGTCCTTGGCTTCTTTTAAATCTCCAAACCTAAAAATAGATTTGGCTGCCAATAAAAATCCGATAGCTTCAAAATGTCCTGTTAAGATAAAACAGAATACAAACAAACGTTCTAATACGCCAATGTAGTTTCCGGCCTTGGCAAGAGAATTGTCATCGTGGCTGTTTTGAGTTTCCGGATTCCAGATCGAAATAATCGTTTTAATGATAATAGAAGTTGGTTTTGTGATGAATAAAACTCCCGTTAGCAAAATCCAAAATTGATTATTGAACCAAAGAAAGTTTATCGTTTCGCCTTTATAAAGAAACACAACCCCAATTAAAACTAAAACATGCATCATTTGGTCTACAACAAACCAAGTGCGTTTTGTGTTTTCTTTCTGAAAATTTAGTTTGATTAAATCAATAATTCCGTGCGTCACGGCAATCAATATAGCATAAGGGATAAATTGAATTTCTCCAACCAAAATTGCGGCTAAAACGCCATGCAGAAGTATATGGAGATAGAGGTAAATACTTTTGTGTTTTTTGGCTTCTTTATCAGCCACCCAGGAATTAGGCTGCCAGATAAAATCTCCCAGTAAATGCGCTAAAACTAGTTTTATAAATAAAATCATGGGGCGGTAAGTTGTTTTATTTGTTTTCTAAAATAACGATCTAAATTCAGTACCAAATCAAACTGAGCTCGTTTTTGTCTTCGGCTTACAGCAGCTTGATTAACACCTAATTTTTGTCCTAATTCTTCTTGTGATAAAGTTGGATTTTCTATGGCAACAGCTACAAATTCTGCCGATTGTGCAAGCCAATTGTCCATAAATGTCAAAGCCAATTGTATCATCAAATTCAATTTCTCATCAATAGCAATATCACCGGTTCGCATGGCAAGAGTTACTTTTTGTTTTTTTAAAGTTTCAAAAAGCTCTCCCGAATGTATAAAAGCAGTGCCGTTACTTTCTGATATTTTTTCGGCATCGTGTGTTTTGTCTCCAAAACCAATACTCATTCTGGCATCTAATTTTATAGCTCTCAAATGTGCTTTTATCAAAATAGCAGACCATAAAGCATCTTCAGGATTTTTAATTTCAACTTGAAATTCGTCACCTCTGTAGACTTCCCATTGGCTTGGTGTTTCTCCAAAACGAGCTAAAATATTCTTCAAGCCTTCAACCCAATCTTTAGATTTTTGTTGTCTTGAGTCAATTATATCACCTGTAATTACGCTAGTCATAATAATTCAAATATAATTAAAAATAAATAAACTTAATATTACAAATATAGGTAATATTTTTTATTATTACGTTTTTTGGTAATAATTATGTTTATTACGTAATTAGGTAATAATTTAAGTATTTGATTTTTTTACTGATACAAAAATTAAAAGAAAATTATAACTTTTATTTCTTTAAAAAAGAAACTAACTTAGCCATTACAAAAGAATAAGCTTTGAACAAAGAAATCAAAATTATCGAATGTCCACGTGATGCTATGCAAGGCATTAAAACTTTTATTCCCACAAAAAACAAGGTCACATACATACAGGCTTTGCTTCGTGTAGGTTTTGATACCATTGATTTTGGAAGTTTTGTATCTCCAAAAGCTATTCCGCAAATGCACGATACGGCAGAGGTTTTGGCACAACTAGATCTTTCGCAAACCACTAGTAAATTGCTTGCTATAATTGCTAATACACAAGGAGCACAATTGGCAGCAGAGCATGAGCCTATTCAATATTTAGGATTTCCTTTCTCTATATCTGAAAATTTTCAGATGAGAAATACTCATAAAACCATCGCAGAATCATTGGTAACACTCGAAGAAATTCTTGAAATTGCCGATAAAAAAAATAAAGAAGTCGTAACCTATCTTTCAATGGGTTTCGGGAATCCTTACGGAGATCCTTGGAATGTTGAAATCGTAGGCGAATGGACCGAAAAACTTGCAGGAATGGGTGTAAAAATATTGTCACTCTCGGATACAGTTGGTAGTTCAACACCGGAAGTGATTACGTATCTTTTTTCGAATTTAATTCCCAAATATCCACAAATCGAGTTTGGAGCACATTTGCATACCACACCAAGTAGTTGGTTCGAAAAAATTGAAGCAGCATCAAATGCAGGCTGTACACGTTTTGACGGTGCTATTCAGGGATTTGGAGGCTGCCCAATGGCAACTGATAAATTGACGGGAAATATGCCAACAGAAAAATTGATTTCTTATTTTACAGCCAATAAAAAAGCAACAGGTTTAAATTCATTAAGTTTTGAAAGTGCTTATAACGAAGCATCAAAATTATTTGGTAAATTTCACTAGAAAAAACTTACATTTACTTATGAAAACAGATAATATGTAATTATAAAATAACGTTATTTATTATCCAAATATAACTTAGTCATGAAATTAAATTTCATCAGCACGATTTCTAAAATCTTAATTTTGGTACCTTTATTTTTTTCATGTTCAAGTGATTTAGATTTTGATCAGGTTAACGATCTCAAATTAAAACCCGTTTTTGTTGCAAATCTGGCTTACTTTAATGTTCCTGCAAATCAACTTATTAATGATGGAAGTATACAGCCGTATATTGATGTAACCGAATTTAATGCATTCAAAGACAAGTTTTTTAGAGGTAATCTGGTAAAAGCAGAGCTTAATTTTGAGGTTGAAAACACTATAATCAGGTCTTTTACAATACAAATAATGTTGTTGGATGCCAATGATCAGGTACTTGAAACCGATTCTTATATGGTTCCTGCTTATTCGGGTACTTCAAATATTATAAAATATCCAACCGAAGTTTTCGAAAATCAAAGATTAGATCTTTTAAAAAAAACAGCTAAACTCGGTTTTATTGTTACAATGGCGCCTGGACCTCCATTAGACGCAAGTAGTACAGGAAGTTTAAAATTTCGCTCAGGTGCAACCGTTTATATGGAAATAGAATGAGAAAAGTATATCTAATTGTAATGGTAGCTTTTCAGTTTTCCTGTTTTGCTCAAAATAAACAAGTGTTGTATAATTTTACATCAATCCCGCAATCGTCATTAGTAAATCCGGGAGCCGATGTTTCGTATAAATTCTATTTCGGAATCCCAATTTTATCCGGAGTTTCGGCAAATTTAGGTTCGAGTAGTTTCTCAGCCTATGATTTGTTTGCTAATAACGGAGTAGATTTCAATGATAAAGTTCGAAATGTAATCAATAATTCTTCCAATAGAGATAAAACTCAAGTCAATCAACAACTCGAGATTTTCTCAGGAGGATTTAGAGTAGGCGGGCGAGAAAGCCAGTCGTATATTTCGTTTGGAGCGTATCAGGAATTTGATTTCTTAATGTATTTCCCCAAAGATCTTGCTATTTTAACTGTTGATGGAAATCAAAAATATATAGGTAAATCATTCAATCTGGCCGATCTGAATCTTAGAGCCGAAGTGCTTTCGGTATTTCATGTGGGATTTCATAAAAAAGTTAGCGAAAAGCTGGTTTTGGGGGGACGAGCCAAGATTTATTCCAGTGGAGCCAATGCCACATCAACCCGAAATTCAGGATTTATTTACACAGGACAAAGTGTAGGGACGCCTAATCTTTACGAGCAGATAATTTCCTCAAATCTGGAATTAAGAACTTCCGGGCTTAGTAAGTTTACAAAAGACGAATACGAAGGCAGTGTCCCGAGTGATATAGCGCACAATACTTTTTTTAACGGAAGTTTAGGTTTGGGTTTTGATGCCGGAATTACCTATTATTTCAAAGAAAATCTGCAGTTTACAGCCAGTATAATTGATGTTGGTTTTATAAAACAGTCAAAAGACGTAGAAACCTTAACTTACAAAGGGACTTATAATTACAAGGGAGCAAATCCAAGTTTTAGTACCACAAACGAGCCGGAAGATGTTTTTGATGAATTTGATAAAGCGATTCCGCGTGACACATCATACAATAAATACACTACTTGGCGACCAACAAAATTTTACTCATCAATTCAATATTCTTTTGGAAAAACCCGACCTGATGACGGTTGTAATTGTAAAGGAAGCGTTAATGGAAGATATGTTAATGCAGTTGGCGCACAGTTGTTTGCTATGACAATGCCAAACGAACCCTTTGTAGCGCTGACAGCTTTTTACAAGCGAAGTATTTTAGAGAAATTAGATTTCAAAGCCACTTATACAATCGATCCATATTCGAATAAAAACGTTGGTTTGGGGCTTTCAGGAACCCTCGGAAAACTAAATATGTATGTCCTTGTTGACAATGTCTTTGAGTATAAAGACGTCTCCAAAGCCAATAGTTTAGCATTTCAATTTGGTTTCAACTTTGTTTTTCAGGATTCCGAAGATTAAATCTTGAAATTCCAATATTTTTAAAATTCAAAATTCCAATTTGAATATAATTAATTTATTTTTTTAGACTTTAAATTCAGTTAGAAACCTCCAGAGATTCCAATCTACATTGGAATTTGGGGCTTAAAAGTTGGAATTTACTTTTATAAGATCTTTCTTTTAAATACAAATTTATGAATAAGTTAGTATCCAAGTTTCCAATTTATTCACTATATTTGCACGCAATTCAACTAGAAATTGCACCATGATAGCACACAACTCCAAGATTATCGGCGAAGGTTTAACTTACGACGATGTATTATTAGTACCTAACTACTCGAATGTGCTTCCCCGCGAAGTGAGTATCAAATCAAAATTTTCACGAAATATAACGCTAAACGTTCCAATAGTATCAGCTGCTATGGATACCGTTACCGAAAGTGCAATGGCAATCGCTATGGCGCAAGAAGGCGGAATTGGTGTTTTACATAAAAACATGACCATCGAGCAACAAGCTGCGAAGGTACGAAGAGTAAAACGTGCTGAGTCTGGAATGATTATCGATCCGGTAACATTACCAATGAACTCAACTATTGCAGACGCAAAAAATGCAATGAAAGAATTCGGAATTGGCGGAATCCCAATCGTTGACGAAAACAAAATCCTAAAAGGAATCGTTACAAACCGTGACTTACGTTTCGAAAAAAACGGAGCAAGACCAATCGCTGAGGTAATGACAAGTACAAACTTAGTAACTGTTGCCGAAGGAACTTCATTAGAACAAGCCGAAGTAGTTTTACAAGGCCACAAAATCGAAAAATTACCAGTAGTAAATGCCAATTATGAATTAGTTGGTTTAATTACTTTCAGAGATATTACAAAACTGACTCAAAAACCAATCGCCAACAAAGATGTTTTTGGTCGTTTAAGAGTAGCTGCAGCCATTGGAGTTACCGGTGACGCAGTTCAAAGAGCAGAAGCATTAGTTGCTGCAGGAGTAGATGCAATTATCATCGATACCGCTCATGGACATACAGAAGGTGTTGTAAATACCTTAAAAGAAGTAAAATTAAAATTCCCGCAAATAGACGTAATTGTTGGAAACATTGCAACTCCGGAAGCTGCTAAATATTTAGTAGAAAATGGAGCAGATGGAGTAAAAGTAGGGATAGGGCCAGGTTCTATTTGTACAACTCGTATCGTTGCAGGTGTTGGTTTTCCACAATTCTCAGCAGTTCTTGAAGTAGCAGCAGCTATCAAAGGAACAGGAGTTCCGGTTATTGCAGATGGTGGAATTCGTTACACTGGAGATATTCCTAAAGCAATCGCAGCAGGAGCAGATTGTGTAATGCTAGGTTCATTATTAGCAGGAACAAAAGAATCTCCAGGAGAAACTATCATTTTTGAAGGAAGAAAATTCAAATCATACCGCGGAATGGGTTCTGTTGAAGCTATGCAAACAGGTTCAAAAGATCGTTATTTCCAGGATGTTGAAGACGATGTTAAAAAATTAGTTCCGGAAGGAATTGTTGGTCGTGTTCCTTACAAAGGAGAATTAAACGAAAGTATGCTTCAATTCATTGGAGGTCTTCGTGCAGGAATGGGATACTGTGGATCAAAAGATATTCCGACTTTACAAGAAACAGGACGTTTTGTTAGAATTACGTCAAGCGGAATTACTGAAAGTCATCCACACAATGTTACAATTACAAAAGAAGCTCCAAATTATTCAAGATAATTTTTAGTTTTCTACATAAAACAAAAGGCATAGGATTTAGTTTCTTATGCCTTTTTTATTTAATCTTCTCTGAAATTTATTTTCTTTTTTTCTAATTCTTCTAATAATTTAGGAATCGAACTGGGACCAATTCCGTGTAATGATAAAATTTCTTTTTTAGAATATTTTGATAAATCTGTTACAGATTGAATTCCTTTATTTTCTAAAGCGCGTCTTGCAGGAGCAGATAACGAAGCTAAAATCCCTGACTGAGGTTTTCTTTCCTTCTCGCATATTGGGCAAGTTGGGCACTCACTTGTTTTAAAATAAGAATGCCCTTTTTTACAAGTTCTACTATTTTTAGATGTTGAGGTCATTTCAAAAAATTTACTTTTAACTAAATTATAAAATTAATTCTTTATAATTAAACCCCACCGCGACTATTCAGGATTTTTTCAGTTGTAACATCTGAGTGTAATAATTCTTCCATTTGATAAGTTGTACGTTGCGCTTCTAAAGCATAACCAAACATTTTATTTTCGTAATCATCAATTGCATCCTGAAGACTCGTAAATTCTCCGTTAGTCAGATTCTCCGTTAATTGATAAGCATCCATCAATCCCATGTTGACACCTTCACCTGCAAATGGAGGCATTAAATGTGCTGCGTCGCCCACAAGTGTGATGTTTGTATGTTTTTTCCAGGGCTCTTCCAGAGAAAATAAACGTAATGGTAATCCTGAAAAATCTGTAGAAGCATTAAAAAACGCTTTATAGTCATCACTCCAATTTTCAAATTTTTTGTTTAGAAATGCTCGTATAGCATTATTATCTTCAAAATCGAGATCATTATTCAAAACCCAAACTTCATTTGCTTTAAACGAAACGCCAAAATGTATAGAACCATCGCGCAACGTATGAGTGTAAAACATCTTTTTTTCTCCCATTGCCATTACATTTCCGTTGCCATATTTAGGTTTAAATTCAGGATAATCATGCTCTGGATTTTCAATTTCCCCCTGAATAATATAAGTCCCTGAAAGTTGAGGTTCTTTATCAGTAACAAATTTTCTCGCATTAGATCTTCCACCATTTGCAACGATAACAAAATCAACAATTGTTTCAAAACCATTTTTAAATTCTAAATGATAATGTTCTCCAATTTTTTCGATTTCTGCTAGATGACTGTCCCAAACAACTGTATTTTCATGAAGGTTTTCCAGCATAATTTTTCTTAAATCATTTCGATCAATTTCGGGGCGTGAATAAGTATTTTCTTCAGTAGGTATTTCGCTGGACGTTATGTTTCCATGCATATCTGCCATTTTTTCGCCAGTTGGTCGTGCATATTTATAGAATTCGTCCATCAAATCAGCCTTTTCAATTGCTTTTTGTCCGGAATCTGAGTGAATATCTAATGTTCCGCCCGAAGTTCTGGCTTCTTTATTTAGGTCTCTTTCGTAAACTGTTACATCGGCACCATTAATTTGTAAAATTCTAGCTGTTGTCAATCCAACAGGACCACCGCCAATGATGGCGATCTTTTTGTTTTTTATAAGTGATGTATTCATTTGATTTTTATTTAATTGAAGTTGTTTTATATTTAAAATGATATTACAATTAGTATTGAACTCAGAGATTTGTTAAGGCGTTAAAGCTTTTATAACCAAATTAAATGCTTCATCTCTAATTTCATCAGTAAAGACAAAAGGTTTTCCGGACATTGATTTTCCTTCTCTGTGTAGTTCTATAAGAGAGTAAAGTGATCCATAAGCAATGCTCCAAAAGACTTCGAAAGTAACAGGAAGGAGTTCTTTTTTTTCGATGGCTTTGGTAATGAATTTTGTCATTTGATCTTTAAAATCAGAAGTGATTTCAGATAAAATGGCATCACCGTAACTAGAATGTTTTAAGAGTTCTAAACAGGTGGTTTGCAAAGAAAAATTGATTGCAAACCTGGAACGGTTTTCCCATTGTTTTTGCAAACCTTCTACAAAAGACATCCCTGAAGAAAATCCAACAAGCATTTCTTCAAAGAAATTTTTGCCAATTTCGATTCCAATTTTACGAATAAGATCTTCTTTGTCTGAATAGTAGATATATAATGTCGCTACAGAAACACCGCATTCTCTGGCTAATCTGTTCATTCCAAAACCTTCTACACCTTGTGAAACAAGCATTTCGATTGCTTTTTGTTTTACAATTTCTTCCTTGTTTGTATCTCTCGTTCTCATAATTTAAATTAATTATGGTACAAAGATATTAAAAATAAATGAACGTTCGCTTAGTTATTTTTTTAAGGTTCAAAGTTGCGGAGGTTCTGAGGTGCTAAGGTTTATTTTCTGACATGTAATTGTTTGTGTTTATTGTGAAGGTTTTGAGGTTTTTAACCTAGAGACGCACAGCAGTGCGTCTAACTTATGGTGTGTAATATTTAAATCTAAATTATTGAATAGCCTTCAGCTTTAGCTGGAGGTTTAAAAAGGTATTAATATTGGCTTTAGCCAAATTATCTTCAATAAAAAATCAGCTAAAACATGTTTAAATATGCTTTAGCTGATTTTATATATATATATATATATATATATTCTTAGGGAGTGGTCGTTTGCTTCGCTTCTCTGACTTTTTGATTGTCTAAAATCTTCTGTAAAAAAGGTTTTACTTGATTTTCAATTTCAGCTTCAGATATATCTAAAGCCTTTGGATCTTCAACTAATGCGAGCCAGGGTTTTGGACTATCAAAATTGTAACTTCCAAAAACAATTACCGGAGTTCCTTTTACTTTTACATTTTCACTGTCTTTCAAAATCCATTCATCGGCCCATTTATAAAGATATTTTGCATCTTTTTCTTGTAGTCGCAAGCAGGAATGTGAGGCGGGATAGCCTGGTAATTCGTATTGGTGAAAGCCAACGCCGAGTTTATTTTCAATATTAAAATTCCATTTTAAATCCCATTCGTCATTAAAAGTACTGGTTGTTTGTTCGGCTTTCCAATTGGTAAAAAATAATCCGGTTGGAGTAGGATCTTTTTTTCTTCCCATATTGGTTGGTCCTGTGTAAACCAATTGACCATTTTCGTAAGCTGCAAAAACCTGAGCGGGGTAGGAGAAAATTAAAACTTTTGAAACTTCTGCTAAAGCTGCGACATGCAACGGAAATGGAAGGTAATAAACCAAATCTCCGCTAAAATCAGCAGGAATAAGTACTGAATCTATTTTAGCAAAATTTGCTTTATCGGTTCTGTTTATAGCATAAGCTATACTAAGTTTAGCCGAATCATCTTTATTGATTTTAAGCCATTGTTTGGTGTTTTCCAGATGAAAGCCAATAGATTTCGGTTTTTTGTATTCAATTGTTTTTTTTGCTTTCTCAGGTTTACTATTTTCTTGTTTTTTACAAGAATACAAAACCAAAATAGCCAAAATAAAATACGTCAATGTGTAATATAGCTTTCTCATAATAAGATTTTATAGTAGTAAAGTTATTTGTTTTATTACAGAAGTAATTACACAATTTTCTTATTTGGTTATTGGATTTTCATTTCAAAATAATAGTTAATTTCCATTATTCGATATTGAAAAATTTTGCGGCGTTTTTATAGAAAATTTTATCTTTTTGGGAATCACTTAAAAATGGGGCTTCTTCAATAGTTTTGATCGTTAAAGGAATTACATCTTCCCAAATCATTTGATCTGAACCATACATAATTCTATTGTCGAACCCTGCGGTTACTAGTGATTTTAGATAATTGTAAAATTCTTCTTTTGGTACTAACCAATCAATAGCGGATACGTCTGCGTAAACCTGTGGATATACGTACATCAATGCTTTTGTTTCGTCTAAGAATGGAAATCCCATGTGCATTAATTGAATTTTTAATTTTGGATATTTTATTAAAATGGGTTCGAGAAGCAGTGGTCTTCCTGCTTCAATTCTAAAGTTAGGACAACAGGTGTAAGGTGTATTTGGTGCTGCGATTCCGGTATGAATTGCTACTGGAATTCCGAATCTTTCACAAATTGCTAAATAGGGCTGATATTTTTTATCATTTAAAGTTTCTCCTTCATATTGTAACGCAAGTTCTCCAAAGGCGACAATTTTATGTTCCTCACATAGTTTTTTAAAAGCTATGGTGTCCGGTAAAGCATTGTTTTGGTGATCTGGATATTCTAAAGAGCTTAGAAATCTTGCCGGATCTTTTGAAATGTAATCCGAATTTCTTTTCAGTGTTCCGGAGCAGATTGCTTTTACAACATTATATTTTTTAAGGAGCGCAATATTACTATTGAATATTGCTTCATTAGTTTGTGCTTCAGGTACTTTTCCTGTTATGGGATTTGGAGGAGGGATTTTTCCATAATCTCCGGCAGAACGGGTATGAAAATGTACATCAATTATTTTTCTGTTTTGAGCAATTATATTTTGAAGAAACAAAATAAGGAGCAAAAATAATAGTATACGTTTATTCATTTTAGCCTGTTTTAATTGTGATTACTCCGTCCTGATTTGAGAATCAGGACATTATTAGTAATCTAAAGTACTGAAAAAGAATTATATAAGTCCTTTTATCTTTGCATGTTGCAACAACATAATAGTTTTGGCATCTGTAATTTCACCAGATTCGATCATGGTATACGCTTCATCAAAAGTATATTCCAGAACCTCAATATTTTCCTGCTCAGCATCTAATCCGCCGCCATCATTTACTTTCATGGTTTCGTCATACGCTCCAACAAACAGATACAAAATTTCAGTTACAGATCCCGGAGACATATAAGTTTCTATAACTTTCTGAACTTTGCTTAAACGATAACCTGTTTCTTCTTCGGTTTCGCGAATGATAGCTTCTTCTGGATTATCCTGATCAAGAAGTCCGGCGCAGACTTCGATCATCATTCCGGTTTTGTTTCCGTTAAGATAAGTTGGTAAACGAAATTGTCTTGTTAGAATAACTGTTTTTTTAGATGAATTATATAGTAAAATAGCGGCACCATTCCCACGATCATAAACTTCGCGAATATGAGATTCTACTTTACCATCTTTCTTTTGATAATCAAAAGTTACTTTGTTTAGTATATACCAATTGTCTGATAGTAACTTGGTTTCGGTAACTTTAATTTCAGGATTTTTCATAATTGGAAATATTTTGTATAAAAAAACGCTCTGGTTATCAGAGCGTTTAGTGTTTATTATTTTGTTATTGTTTGCTTTCTGTCTGGTCCAACAGATACAATCTTAATTGGCACTCCAACTTCTTTCTCAATAAACTCAATATATTCTTTTAGCTCGATTGGTAATTGATCATAAGTGGTCAATCCAGTTAGATCAGCATGCCATCCTTTAAATTCTTTATAAACTGGAGTTACATTTTCTGGCTCGATGTTATAAGGAAAGTGAGAAATGTTTTGACCTTTATAGTTGTATTCTGTACAAACTTTTAAAGTTTCGAATCCTGAAAGAACGTCGCCTTTCATCATCATTAATTGTGTAACACCGTTTACCTGAACAGCATATTTTAATGCTACTAAGTCTAACCATCCACAACGTCTTTGTCTTCCTGTAACAGATCCAAATTCGTTTCCAACTCTTGCCATAGTTGCACCAACTTCGTCAAAAAGTTCAGTAGGGAATGGTCCGCTACCAACACGAGTTACATAAGCTTTAAAAATTCCGTAAACTTCTTTGATTTTGTTAGGAGCAATTCCTAAACCAGTACAAGCTCCGGCAGCAGTAGTGTTTGATGAAGTTACGAACGGGTAAGTTCCAAAATCAACATCTAGTAAAGATCCCTGAGCTCCTTCGCATAAAATAGATTTACCTGCTTTTTGAGCTTGGTAAATATATTCTTCACTGTCAATAAAATCTAATTTTTTTAATTCTTCAATAGCTTCAAAAAACTCTTTTTCAAGTTCAGCTAAGTTGTATTGAATCGCTACATCATAAAAAGCAATCATTGCTTCATGCTTGTCAGCTAATGCTCTGTAACGTTCTTTAAAGTCTTCTAATTCGATATCTCCAACACGTAAACCGTTTCTACCAGTTTTGTCCATATAAGTTGGACCAATTCCTTTAAGAGTAGAACCAATTTTCGCTTTTCCTTTTGATGCTTCAGATGCTGCATCAAGTAAACGGTGCGTTGGTAAAATTAAATGCGCTTTTCTAGAGATGATCAATTTACTTTTGATATCAAGGTTAAATTTCTCTAAACCTTCAATTTCTTTTTGAAAAACTACCGGATCTATTACAACACCATTACCAATGATGTTTATTGATTTTTTATGAAAAATTCCAGAAGGAATGGTTCTAAGTACATGTTTAATTCCGTCAAATTCTAATGTATGTCCTGCATTTGGTCCTCCTTGAAAACGTGCAATAATATCATAATTAGAGGTAAGAACGTCAACAATTTTCCCTTTACCTTCATCTCCCCATTGTAATCCTAGTAATAAATCTACGGTCATTCTGTTTTAATTTGCGTTGAGGCAATCTCAATTGCCCTACTGATTAATGTAGTTAATTTTCTTTTTTTTATTTTCTAAATAATTCCCTTTCCGGATTATTGTTTTTGCTTTTTGTTTCCGTAGAAATAAAGTGAATGATTCGTAATTTCGATATCAAATATTTCTTCGATTGTTTTTTTGATGGTCTGAATTCTTGGATCGCAAAATTCAATTACTTCGCCAGAGTCAGTCATGATAATATGATCGTGCTGTTTGTCGAAATACGATTTTTCGTAATAAGCCTGATTTTGTCCAAATTGATGTTTTCTAACCAAAGCGCAGTCTAACAATAACTCGATCGTGTTGTATAACGTAGCTCTACTCACACGATAGTTTTTGTTTTTCATTTTGATATATAAATTTTCTATGTCAAAATGCTCTTCGCTATCGTAAATTTCCTGAAGTATAGCATAACGCTCAGGAGTTTTGCGATGCCCTTTTTGCTCAAGATACATTGTAAAAACGTTTTTTACAATTTCTTGATTTTTAGTGTTGTCAGTTGAAATGAGTGTCATATCCGGCAAAGATAATTTTTTATTTTTAATGAATAAAAGTTTCGGGTTTAAAGTTTAACTTTCCTGTTTAGATTTGATCAGCAATAATGTACCAATTTAAGGCTTTTGCGGTGACAAAATTTAAAGAACCCGAATGAACTTAATTAACATAATTATTTTTATTTATGATAAAACTAACAATTTTTTAGCTAGTTTTAGACATATACATGTACCAATTCCATTCCCAGGTTTTCCCTTTGTCGTCTGACATTGCCTGACTCCAAACTGGATTATTTTCATTTCTGGCATCCCAACGAAATACTTGCAATACATTTTTGCTTTCAAAAATATCTTTAGAGAAAAAATGCCCGACTTTGTTTTCAAAAGAACCAATTACTGGTTTGTCTAAAGTTCCTGTATTTGAATCTGCCCAATAAATGCTCCACAATTTTGTTACAGGATTAAATAATCTAACGGTCATTCCTTCAAAAGGTTCTCCATCAAAAGTGGCCAGAAAATTATCGATATTTCCAATTCCGTTCAAAATCTTGTACATTTCCTGAGTCGAAGGAAATTCGATCCATTCAGTACAATTTGCAAATCGTTGTTTTAATTTTTTGTTTCGAATAACCGATTTCCCTTGAAAAAAATCAAAATCATCTTTTGAAGAAGATTCAGAGGCAACAATTAAAAGTTCGCCGTTTTCATCAAAATGTATTTGAGGTATTTCCAAAGAATCATTTTTCATTATTAAAAATATTTACGTTTGAATTATTTTAAAAGAACTTAAGTCCTGTACTCACGGGTTACTTTGTCAACACCGTCGATTTTTTTGATGGCATTAATCATTTTCTTCAAAATAGTGTTGTTTTTGACAATAACCGCAATCTGTCCGTGGAAAATTCCGGCATCAGTACTCAAAGAAATACTTTGAATATTCACGCTCATATTGTTCGAAATTACCCTTGTCAATTGGTTTGTAAGTCCTAAAACGTCCATTCCGGTAATGTTGATAATGGCTTTGAATTCTTCTTGCGAAGAGTCGATCCATTTAGCACTCATAATTCGGTACGCATAATTCGACTGCATTCCAATCGCATTAGGACAATCTTTTTTATGTACTTTGATTCCTTCGTTTATAGTTACAAATCCAAAAACATCGTCTCCCGGAATTGGGTTACAACATTGCGAAAGTTTGTAATCGAGTTTGTCATGTTCAGTTCCAAAAACCAACATATCATAATTACTGCTAATAACAGGTTTATGAATGTCATCGGCAGCGGTATTATCTTTATTTCGTTTAATTTTATTTTTAAAGAAATTGATAAACGTATTACCTTTTTGGGCTGCGTAATCTTTTAATTGCTGATTTTCGATTGCACCAATACCAACTCTGTAAAATAAATCTAAACTTGTTTTAAGTTTGAAAAAGTTTACCAATTCGTTGATAACTTGTTCATTGATGGTTATTTTAAGATGTTTAAGTTTTCGTGTAAGTAATTCTTTTCCTTCCTCGGCAATTTTTTTAGTGTTCTCGTTAAGAACGTTTTTAATTTTATTTTTGGCTCTTGAAGTTGTTACATACTCCAACCAGTTAACTGTTGGTTTTTGATTTGCAGAAGTTATAACTTCGACCTGATCACCACTTTTTAATTCGTGATTTAACGGAACTAAACGTCCATTTACTCGGGTTCCTCTGGTTTTAATCCCAATTTCTGAGTGAATACTAAAAGCAAAATCAAGAGAAGTAGCACCTTTTGGCAACGATTTAATTTCTCCTTTTGGAGTAAAGACAAAGATTTCTTTCGAATATAAATTCATTTTAAAATCTTCGACAAAATCAACCGCATTGGTTTCCTGATTTTCTAAAGCTTCACGAAGTAAATTCAACCAAACGTCCAGACCACTTTCTTCAGTAGCTCCGTTTTTGTATTTGTAATGTGCTGCGTAACCTTTTTCGGCAATTTCATCCATACGCTCACTTCGAACCTGAACTTCGACCCAGCGGCCTTTTGGTCCCATAACGGTAATGTGCAGAGCTTCGTAACCGGTTGATTTTGGAGATGAAATCCAGTCACGCAAACGACTCGGACTCGGTCTGTAATGATCTGTAACGATAGAATAGATTTTCCAGGCGACGAATTTCTCATCATGCGCATCTGATTTGTAGACAATTCGAAGTGCGAATTTGTCATAAACTTCATCAAAACTCACATTTTGAGCACGCATTTTTCGACGAATCGAATAAATAGATTTCGGACGCCCTTTTATAATATAATCAACGCCTTCACTATCAAGAGATTTCTTCAATACGTCTGAAATATCTTTGATATAAGCATCTTGTTCTTCTTTTGTTTCTCGAATTTTGCTTACGATATCATTGTAAACTGTTGGTTCGGTATATTTTAGACCTAAATCTTCCAGTTTGGTTTTAATATTGTAAAGTCCTAAACGATGGGCGAGTGGGGCATAAATATAAAGCGTTTCTGAGGCGATTTTGGTCTGTTTGTATTCCGCCATCGAATCCATAGTTTGCATATTGTGCAAACGATCCGCTAGTTTGATCAAAATTACACGAACGTCATCGTTCAGTGTCAGAATCATTTTTCTGAAATTCTCTGCTTGCATTGAAGCATTTAAATCTTTTTGAACTAATGATATCTTGGTTAAACCTTCAACCAATTGTGCTACTTTTGGGTTGAATAAACGCTCAATATCTTCGACCGTCATTGGGGTGTCTTCAACTACATCGTGTAATAAGGCCGCAGCAATAGACGTCGCTCCCAAACCAATTTCTGAGGCAACAATTTTTGCAACTGCAATAGGATGAAAGATATACGCTTCACCAGATTTACGTCTTTGTTCTTTGTGTGCATCAACAGCAACATCAAATGCTTTACGGATAAGTTTTTTGTCGGTTGGACTTAAAGTCTGGTAACTAATTCGAAGTAATTCTTTATACTCTTGCGCAATTGCTTTATTTTCTTTTTCAATATCTATTTCTATCATAACGGCATGGTTCAATTCCTAAAAATAAGAATAAGTTTGAATATACGCAAGGGAAACGGGTGTTGATTTCTGAATGAAATTATTTTGTTTCAAGTTTCAGGTTTCAAGTTTTTGACTGCAATTTACAAAGGCAGTTTTCGATTTGTCAAATCGAGCAGAGTCGAGATTCTTTTATGTTAAAAAGGACTTCGACTTCGCTCAGTCTGACAATGTAAAAATTTTACTGTTGATGTATTATCGCGTAAAAAAAAAACGCTCGTAAGAAACAAATAAACTACTGTCTACAAAGGTAGGTTCGATTTGAAACTTGAAACTTGAAACTTGAAACTTGAAACTACTCTTTTACAAAATCCAGATCCTGAAAATCATAACTAAAATCAGTTAATTCAGAGATTGGAAGCATTTTTAAGTTGATTACTTTTCCACTTTCATCGTATTTGAAAAGTAAATGTGCATCGGCGTGGAAAAAGGCGTTATTCCATTTCACTACATAGTTTCCATCTTTATAGAAAAAGACTTCGCCAGCAAGTTGCGGAGAACGTTTTGAAGCAAAATATACTTTCCCTTTTTTCTCGGTAATTGTAACTTCTCCAAACCAATTGTCTTTGTAAGTTCCTGTAATTTTAGAAAAATCAACTTTTACTTTGTCTTTTTTGTTTTTGGCAACAGTTGCCCAAACTTCGTCACTTACTTTATCAGCAGATTCTTTATATGCTTTCATTCTGTTGCTGTAAACTGTTACATAATCATCAGATTTAATGCCTAAATAACTGTCTTTTATCGTGTTTGTAATGGCGCTAAAAGCCGCTCCTGATTGTTGGTTTGTTAAAACAATAATTCCTAAACCTAGTTCCGGAATCAAAGTAGTTTGCGTTACATTTCCTTCTAAACCGCCTGTGTGCGAAACTTGTTTGTATCCTTTTACATCACTTAAAAACCAGCCTAAACCATAGCCTGAAAAATGAGTATTGTACGGTGGTTTTGTTGTTGCAGGAATAATAGTTTGCAATTGCCACATTTCGTCGTGTTCTTTCTCAGAAAACAATTGTTTATTATCTCCGTATTTTCCGTTATTGATTTGCAAAATAGCCCATTTACTCAAATCATTTACACTTGAATAAATTCCGGCTGCACCATCAAAAAGCTGATTTTCGTAACGTTTTATGGTTTTTAATTTTCCATCAATCGGGACGTGCGGAGTAATTACGTTACTAGTATCTTTTAAACGTTTAATCGAAGCAACACTATTGTTCATTTCCAGAGGCTTCATGATACGTTGTTCGACGAAATCTGCCCAGGTCAGGCCAGTTACAACATGTACGATTTCGCCTGTGATGATGTACATTAAGTTGTCATAATCGTATTTAGTCCTAAAACTGGAAACAGGTTTTAAATATCTTAAATTATGAATGATATCCTGCGCTTTAAAATCACTTCCGTCAGGCCAGATCATTAAATCTCCGGCGCCAAGTCCAAGGCCGCTTCTGTGCGTTAATAAATCACGAATCGTAAATTCACGAGTCACATAATCATCAGACATTTTAAAATCCGGAAGATATTTGGTCACTTTATCATCCCATTTAACTTTGCCTTCATCAACAAGCATTGCAAGAGCAGCAGTTGTAAAAGCTTTACTATTTGAAGCGATTCCAAAAAGGGTATTCGCATCTACTTTTTGTTGCGTTAAAACTGATTTTACACCATAACCTTTTGCCAGAACTACTTTTCCATCTTTTACAATGGCAACAGCAATTCCCGGAACGTCAAATGCTTTTATGGTACGATTCACCAATTCATCTACTTCTGGATTGGTTATTTGTGCCGAAACGGTAAAACTAAATAATAATACTAAAAGAGATAATTTGTAATTCATAATATAAAGTTTGGTTTAGTTAAATCCTCTTTGTCTTTTGGCTTCAAAAATTAAAATAGCCGCTGCAACCGAGACATTCATGCTGTCGATTTCGCCTTGCATCGGGATAATGATATTTTGTGTAGCAGCATCACGCCAGTCTTGTGTTAATCCTGTGGCTTCTGTACCAACAACTAAAGCGGTTGGAGTTGTAAAATCTTGTGTGTGATAAGATGTTGAATTTTGTAAAGTAGCGCAGTAAAAATCAATCTTTTTTTCTTTTAAAAAAGCAATGATTTCGGCCGTAGTTCCCGTTGCAATTTGGTTGGTGAATAAACAGCCAACACTAGAGCGCACAATATTTGGGTTGTATAAATCACTTTTTGGATTTGCGATCAAAACAGCGTCTAAATTAGCTGCATCTGCAGTACGTAAAAGGGCCCCAATATTTCCTGGTTTTTCAGGTGCTTCGGCCACTAAAATTAAGGGATTGTCAGATAATTTTAAATCAGATAATTGTAGCGATTTTGTTTTGGCTATAGCCAAAATTCCTTCGGTGGTATCGCGATACGCTAGTTTTTGATAAACTTCTTTATTGATTTCGATTAATTGAACTGGCGAATTAACCAATTTATTAATTTGACTTTCAGTAACCAATTCCGGTAAAAATAAAACCGTTTCTACTTCGTAACCGCCTTTTATGGCAAGTGAAATTTCGCGTAAGCCTTCAATTAAAAATGTTCCCGTTTGTTTGCGGTTTTTTGCCTTTTCCTGTAATAAAACAAGCGATTTTATAAACGGATTTTGTATTGAAGTAATTTGTTTCATTTTTTTTAAAGGTACTGAGTTTCTAAGGTGCTAAGGTACTGAGATTTTTTTTAAAAGTGACAAAGGTTTAAAGGTTCAAAGTAGCAAAGGTTTAGCGGTTCAGGCTAAAAAAAGGTTGCCACAAATTTCACGAATTTTCACGAATTAATATTGTGCGTTATGCACATAAAAAATTAGTGAAAATTCGTGAAATTTGTGGCAAAAAAACTTTTCCTTTATTTTTTTAATACTTCTGAAATTTCTTCTGCAACAGGATGTGATGTTGTAAAAGTGTAGCCCATGATTTTTGCGATGGTTTGTGCAACTTGTTTTTGATACAATTGAGAATCTGTTTTTACTTCGCCTTTAGGTGCGATTTCAGGTCCCATTGCAGCAAACCAAATTTGTGATGCGCCTGGAACATCAGATCCGTGATCTGTCCATTGTGCTTTTGTTTTGTCACCGCGACCGTGATCTACCGTGATTAGTAAAGTAGTTTTGTTTTTGTATTGCGGATCATTTTGTACAAAATCCCAGATTTCTTTAATCCATTTGTCTACTTGATTTGCAGCGTCAAGATAAGATTTGTAATGTCCAGCGTGTGCCCATTCGTCCGTTTCTCCGTAAGCGATATAAAGTACTTTTGGTTTCTTGGTTTTCAGTTCGTTTAAAGCTTCATAATGTGTGAAAACATCCAGACATTCATCTCCATGAAAAGGCTTAAACGAATTATTACGCATTTCATTTAATAGTTTTTGAGTATCCGTTGGTTTATTTCCTCCAACATTATCAAAGGCAGAAATTACAGGAAAATCGCTTCTTTCTTCATTTAAAATTCGATCAAAAGCATCCCAGGCACCAAAAGCAGCAACTTTTCCTTTTAGTTTTGATTGCTGATTTAAAAATTCCAAAACATTCACATTTGGATTCGCTTTGTAACTATTAGAATTTACAGCAACATCAACATTTCCGGTCATAATTTCGCTATATCCGGGATAACTAAACCAATACGGATTCGAAACATCGACTTTATTTCCTAAATCACGATTGCCATAAATTTGACCTTTCGTTGCTATTTCTGACCATAAAAAAGGCATGATTTTTTTGCGTGATTCTTTGAAATCTGAACTGGAATATTTTTTATAAATATAAGTGCTATCGCCCTGATTGAATTTTTTATCATTGGCAATCGCCGAATCCATTCCTTTAAAAATTTCCTGCCATCTAAAACCGTCTGTGGTTATAACGATGATGTTTTCTGTTTTTTGTGCATTGGCAAAGAAGCTTGCGAAAACGAATAGAAGTAGAAGTAGTTTTTTCATTTTTTTTTGGAGTTACAAAGGTTATAAGGAACAAAGGTTCATAGATTTTTGATCATTCTTAAATTTAACTTATGAAATTGATAACTAAATAATATTCATTTTACATTTTCACAACATACATTTCACGTTGCTACAAAATCCCTCTCGCTTTAATCTCCAAATATTTATTAATCGTATCCAAAGTCAGGTTTTCAGGTTGCGTTAAAACCGAATAAATTCCGTATTTCTTGAGTTCGTTGGCAATAAGTTTTTTCTCGAACATAAATTTTTCGGCAATTACTTTATCGTATATTTCCTGAATTGTATTTGTTTTTTTGTTGATAATCGCATTCAATTCGGTATTACTAAAGAAAACAACAACTAACAAATGGCTTTTTGCAATTCCTTTTAAATAAGGTAATTGGCGATTTAAACCATCCATTGTTTCAAAATTAGTATATAAAATAATCAAACTTCTCTGATTGATATTTTTTTTGATATCGACATACAAACGACTGTAATCACTTTCGAAAAAGTCAGTTTTGATGTTGTATAGTGTTTCGAGAATTTTCTGCATTTGCGAAGATCTTTTCTCTGCAAAAACCCTGTTTTCTACTTTTTTGGAAAAAGAAAAAATCCCTGCTTTGTCATGTTTTTTCAAAATTACATTTGATAAAACCAAAGTCGAATTAATTGCATAATCCAATAAACTCAATCCGTCAAAAGGCATTTGCATCACGCGGCCTTTATCGATTGCCATATAAACCGATTGCGATTTTTCGTCCTGAAATTGGTTAACCATTAAAGAGTTTTTCTTCGCAGTAGCTTTCCAGTTTAAAGTTCTAAGATCGTCGCCCTGAACATATTCTTTAATTTGTTCAAACTCCATCGTGTGACCAATTCGGCGGATTTTTTTGATTCCGTATTGGTACAAATTATTCGAAAAAGCCAATAAATCATATTTTCTCAATTGAATATAAGAAGGATATGTTGGCACCATTTGATCTTTATCGAAAGTAAATCTTCTCGAAATTAATTTTAAAGGTGAAGAAACGTAAAGGTTTAGATTTCCGAAATAATATTCGCCGCGTTCTGTTGGACACAAATCATATCCTATTTCTTTTTCGGCGGAAGCCTTAATAGTTTTTACAATTTTAAAATCACGAACCTGAAACTGAAACGGAATTTCGTCAATAATTTTCACTGAAATTGTAAAGGTATAGTGGTTTTTAATACTGATACTTATCGGATTCAAATCGCCATTCGAAAGTTTTTCGGGAGTATTTCGAGTTGCCTCAATTCCGGTTCTGGCAAAATACAAAAGCAAAATATCAAGTCCCAAAAATGTAATTAAAATCAAAACAAGAAACCAGACAGCATTATATAAATTCGGAAAAATAAAAGCACAAACAAATAGTCCTATAATGCTCAAAAGCACATAGAAAAAGAAGTTGTTTAAGTATAGACTTTTTATGAATTTCAATTTTAAAAAGATTTAGTGTTCAGATTAAATTATTTAGAAATATATTTTTGAATCAAAGCCTTCTAAATGGGCTATTTTCCAGATACCATTTTCTTTAATTGCCATTACTTTATATTTAGGAGTTTCTTTCCATTCAGTCCAGGTCCAGTAAAAAGCAGCTTTATTGTTTTCGATTTTTAAGTTGTTTAGTTTCATGGTTTTCCAAAATGCTTCCGGATTGTCCTGACAATTGCACCACGGGTTACTGTCATTGCCATACGGTGGAAGTTCACCAACAAAATATTTCACCTTATTGGTTTTAAGATTATCACCAATTTTTAGACCTATTTTATTATAATTGTCAATAAATTGTTGCGCAAAAAAGTTAGATTTTTTAAGTTCTTCTACTATTTTGTCGTGTGTTTTTAAATTTAAACCAACATATCTATCGCCTTTTTTGTTTTCAACAACATCAAAGTCATTTTGCGTTTTTTTTGTTTCGATCCATTCATAAGCTTTTCTCATCAATGATTCAAGTTGTTGTTGATCGCTTGCAAAATAAATTGATGTATTTTTATTATTCAGAGGTTTAGTGCTTATTGGTCTAAAGCTTACCAATGAAATCGATATAAAAGATAAAAGGAAAAATTTAGAAAATTTCATTTAAAAAAAGGTTAATATTTAATTTAAAGGTTGAGAACTGAAAACTGCCGCTGTGACTGAAAATTATCTTGGTATTTCGACAGTTTCAATAATTTGTTTAATGATTTCAGGACTTGTAATTCCTTCCATTTCGCGTTCAGGAGTTACAATAACACGGTGTTGTAAAACCGGAATTGCAGCTTCCTTAATATCTTCAGGCGTAACGAAATCGCGTCCGCGAATGGCTGCAAAACCTTTGGCAGCGTTCAAAATTGCAATCGAAGCACGAGGCGAAGCTCCAAGATATAAAAAGGCATTTTCGCGTGTGTTTACTACGATTCTGGCAATATATTCCAGTAAATTTTGTTCTACTCTAATTTGTTTTACAAGAGCTTGATAATCTTTTATTTCTGCCGCAGAAAGGATCGTTTTTATAGCTTCTAATTTTCCGTGATCCTGCAATAAATGCTCTCTTTGGATAATTAAAATCTCCTCGTTTAATTTTGGATAATCAATCGTAATTTTGAATAAAAAACGGTCTAATTGTGCTTCCGGCAAACGATATGTTCCTTCTTGCTCAATTGGGTTTTGTGTTGCAATAACCAAAAAAGGAGTTTCAAGTTGATAAGCAAAACCGTCAATTGTGATCTGACGTTCTTCCATAACTTCAAAAAGTGCCGCTTGTGTTTTGGCAGGAGCACGGTTGATCTCGTCAATCAAAATTAAGTTCGAGAAAATTGGACCTTGCTTAAACTGAAATTCAGAAGTTTTAAGATTAAAAATCGAAGTTCCTAAAATATCTGATGGCATCAAATCTGGTGTAAACTGAATTCGGCTAAAGCCAATATTCAGCGTTTTAGACAATAATTTGGCCGTAATCGTTTTGGCAACTCCGGGAACACCTTCAAGCAAAACGTGTCCGTTTGATAGAATCGCAACCAAAAGCTGATCGATCATTTTGTGTTGTCCCACAATTACCGTTTCAAGCTCTTTCTTGATGCTGTTAACATGCTCTAAAAGTGGTGCTAAATTTATTCGGGTCTCAAAATTCACGTTTTCATTAGTGATTTCAGTTGTTGGTGTATTGATATCGTCCATGTTAGTATGTTTTCTTTAGATTGGTTATTTTCTTTGCCACGAATTTCACGAATTTACACCAATTAATTTGGCTCAATTTGAATTGGAATTAGTGAAAATTAGTGAAATTCGTGGCAATATTTTAATTTAAAATCTTTTCGATTGCATTATTAATTCTGATTAAATCTTCTTCGAGACTTCCGTGATAACTCTTTCTGTGTTCGTTGATTAAGAATACAAGTTCCTGAATATCGGTTTCGCTTTTCCCTGTTTTATAATGCAGTTTTTTGATAAAATCGTCGTCCAGTTTTGTTGTATCCATTAAATATTCATTTCGGATTCGCTCCAGAAAATAAATAATTTTTTTATCAATAATATTGTCGTGATCGCCTTCCTGATAATATAAATTCCCGATGGTTTTGGTAAAATCAACGGTTAAATTTGGCAAAGGTTTCAGGATTGGAACGATGCGTTGTTTTCGTTTAGCATTAAAAATTATAAAAATCAATATCCCAATTAGAGATAAATACCAAGCCCATTTTAAAGCTGGCTGGCTAAAAATATAACGCAATGGCGATTGCGAAATTCTCTCATCATTTATTGCTTTGGTATACCAAAAAACATCTCCTTTTGGTAAGTACGACAATACACTTTCGGCATATTGTGCATGATCAGCTTTTAATAAATGAAAGTTTGTAAAAGCTGCTGGTTGCGTATGCAAGTAAAAATAACCGTTTTTATAAGGAACTTTTATAAAATTGATGTCTTTTTGTTTAGGTTGATTTTTGTTTCCCTGATAGCCTAACACGATTGTCTTTAGTGTGTCAATTTTAGAGAAATAAATATCACCCATTCCTTCTGTTAAAGTATATTTTTTTGGGTTTACTTTTTTATTTGCCAGCCAAAATTGGGTTGTATAATTATGAGCATTCTGAAAATCAGAATTACATTCAATTTTTAAGCTGTCTAATAGTTGTTTCGGGAAATCTTTCATGCTCAAAAAAGCATTGTTTCCGTGCGATACAAAATAAAAAAGCTCCGTTACAGATTGATCGTCAATTGTACTGGCTTCTGAGATGTTTAAAAAAGTGCCTTTTATTTTATAATTTTCTACTAAAGTATCGTCATCATATTTAGAATCCAAAAATTCGTACGGAGTTACAGTGGCAATTTTTTCCACTTTTTGATGTTTTAAAACACCATGAATTTCTTTGTCAAAAACATACAATCCAAGCGGGATTTTGTCATTAACAGAATACGTTGGACTCCAATCGATAGGTTTTGCCTGATCACGATCGGCAATTAAAGTTAATGCCAAAACAAAAACCAGAATAGCGATATAAATTTTGATATTTTTATCCATGGTTAAACATTTTTATGGCATTCTTAAATCTATTTTCGGCTTTACTGAAAGAGGTTTCGTCAATTGCAAATTCTCCGTACCAGATATAATTGTACAGGTAGGATAAATACGTGAATTCCTCTCTATGTGCAGGTCTTTGAAGCTCGTATAAATAATCTGAATTTGTTTTTTCGATATCCCATTCGATATAATGGTTTTGCGCCATGACTTTTAGCAACCAAAGGTAATAATACCGAATAGCGATTCTTTTTTCGCCGGAATTTATGCTTTCTTTTATCAATTTTTCGAAATCTAAAAGATGTATGTTTTTTTCGATATCAGTATAATAGATGGTCTTTTTTTGTGAGTTTTTGCCAAAAATCCATTGTCCTTCTTTATCAATCAATGCTTTTGCAATCAAATAAATTACAACGATAATTACCAAAACGGCAATAACTCTAATTAGAATTGACACCAATTTTATTGAGGTTTCGTTGTTTTCGAAACTAAATAATTCTCTGAAAATACTGGCCAACCAATCGTTAAAACGATCCCATGCATTTTTTTCAGGCGTTTTATATTCATATATAAAATCAGAATCAGTGTATTTTTTTTTGAAGTTTTTCTCAAAAGTTTTGGCTTCAACTGTGCTCGAATCGATCTCAATGTCTTTCTCTGTATATTTTATCGAAGCAATTTTTGGAGGTTCGGCTGTAGCCAAAGAATCCTGAGCATGCGAGATACCGGAGAAGAAAAGAAAAGATAAAATAAAGAAAATTCTATTCATTATTGGTTCCAATTAATTCGATTTCACGCGTCGAAGTTTCCTCTTTTCCTCTTAAACTGTAATACATAATTCCCTGATTTATCATAATCATGTTGTTGAATATATTACCTAATGTAAGTAATAAAACAAATATTAATGTGATAAAAATAATCAGAATTGGAGAACCTTCAAATGGTGTTACATCGAAGTTGGGATTTCCTATTGCCGTTGCAAAAAAGAAAAAGATTCCGATAAAGTAAAAAAACATCGTGATAGATCCCTGTATCATCTGAATCATTATTAATACTAAAAAAGTAGCACCAATGGTAGACCAAAAATCTTGTTTTAGTAAAAGATGAGCCTGATTTAAGGACTGAAAAAAGCTTTTTTCTTCTGTAAGATAAATATAAAAACTAAAATTCACCCATGTAAATAAAGTAGGTATAGCAGTTAGCAAAAGAGGAAAACCTACGATAACAAAACACAAGAGAAATAATAAAATAATAAGTACAATTAAAACTGGAGTTACCAAGAATATTAAGCCAATGCAGAATTTTATTATTTTCCAGATATTTTGTCTAAAGGTCTTTAGAAGATCATCAATACTAAAATCATTGTTGTTTTTTTTCGCTACCAGCTTTAAATATAAAATTGGATAAGAAGAATTGAATAATGATAAAACTAATATTACAATCGAAAAGACTACTATAAAACCGACTAAAGCTCCATGATTATCATTAAAATAATGCAGAAAATTGGATTCGTTTTGTAATAAATTATTATTTGATGCGGCTTGAAAACTAATTTTCAAAAACCAATATACAAGTGCAGCAACTATAATTAAGAAAGCTCCATTGATAATGAAGAAAATCTTAAAAAAGTGTTTTCCAAAAACTTTTAAAAATGAAAAAGTGTCTACTATATAGTCGCCTAATTGCCGTTTTTTGAAGAGTTCAAACATTATAATGAAGTTGTTTTTTTGTGGACTATAAAAGGATAAACCAGATAATAGAATGAAATTATTGCTAACGTAAATAATATGATAAAAGAGCTTAACCAGTTTGGCATATCTATAGAATATCGGGTAATAAAACCTTCAAGAAATCCAGCGCTAATCGTAAAAGGAAAAGTACTCAGGAATATTTTGAAACTATTTTTAAAACCAATTTTAAAAGAGTTCATTCTTGAAAAAGTTTTAGGAAACAAAATCGAAGCTCCAAGAATAAATCCCGCAGTAGTTTCGATTACAATTGCAAAAATTTCCATAGAACCGTGAATCCAGATTCCGCGAACGCTCTTCCAGAAAACTCCCTGCTCATAAAAAAAATATTGAAAAGATCCCAGCATAATAGAGTTTTGAAGGAAAATATAAAAAGTTCCTATACCGCCAAGAATACCATAAAAATAGCACATCGCACCAACGTGAAGATTATTTACGGTAATACCAATAAAACTTCCCCAATTGGTTCCGGAACCATAAACAGCCATCGGATTTCCCTTTTTGATGTTCTCCAAAGTCATGTTTACATACGAATCTCCCAAAATTAAGCGAACAAAATTAGGGTCGTATTTTGCCGAAACAACACCAATTGCAACGGTGACAAAAAATAAAATAAAAGCATACATCAAGTATCTCTTGTATTCGTAAACAAGCAGCGGAACTTCAATTTTGAAAAATTCTACTAATCTGTTCTTTTCTGTTCGTTTCGTTTTGTAAATCTTTTGATAAATCTGCGATGCCAAATGATTTAAGTAAATAACCGTTTTACTTTTGGGATAATAAGTTTGGGCATACGACAAGTCATTCATCAATTGAATGTACAAATTAGCTAACTCATCAGGATTTTTTTTAGCTTTACCAAAAATAGCTAGTTCAAATTCCAGCCATTTTTCTTTATTTTGTTTTATGAAGGCGACTTCTCTCATTGTAGGCTAAAATATAAAATATGTCAGAATTATCTATTAACACAACACAAAATGTTAAAATAAATTTTATAGCGGCATCAGTTGGTGAACGGTTAGGCTCCTATTTCATTGATTTACTTATAAAAATCTCGTATGTAATAGTGGTCTTATTAGTGTTCTTTTACTGGCTGCATTTCGATAAATTGTTTGATAAATTAGATTCCTGGTCCGTAATGTCGATCATTTTACTTTTTTATTTACCAATTATGCTGTATTCAATTACCTTAGAAAGTGTTTTTGAAGGACAAACCATTGGAAAAAAACTGGTAAAAATAAAAGTGGTAAAAATTGATGGTTACCAAGCCGGTTTTGGCGATTATTTAATTCGTTGGTTTTTTAGAATAATCGATTTTACACTACTTTATGGACTTGTAGGTTTAATTGCTGTCGTGACAAGTAAAAAATCACAGCGATTAGGCGATATGGCAGCAGGAACGGCAGTTATTACCTTAAAAAACAAAATTGATATCAGTCATACGATTTTAGAAGAAATAGGAGATGCTTATGTGCCAACTTATCCTTTGGTAATTAAGTTATCTGATAATGATATGCGAATTATTAAAGAAACATTTCAAAAAGCAGAAGCCAAAAACGATCATGAAATGATTTATAAGCTCGTTGCTAAGATTGAAAAGGTTACAGGAATTAAAAATCAATCAGGTAACAACAGTGACTTTATTCGTGTTATTCTCAAAGATTATAATTTTTATACGCAAAATATGTAATTAAATCGATTTTATAAGGGTGTTAATTTAGGATTTCGTAACTTTGTGTATGCTTTGAAAGTTAATGAATTTAAAAGTTGATTTTTTGTAAAAGGCGTAACCGAAAAGCCTAAGAGTAGGAAAATTTAATTTAAATACCATGAAAACTAATAAAGTAATTGTCGTATTAGTATTGTTGCTTGTTTCTGTTTTTTCTTTTGCCCAAGGAGGAAAAAAACTAGATAAAATAATTAAAAGAGATTACCAGATAATAGAATGTACAATTGCAAAAATGTCTGATAAGACAGTTGAATATTCTTTGCCGGGAGAAACACTTCAAATTTCGCTTGATGTTTCTCAAATTGCCAGAATAGATTTTGCCAGCGGACGTTCACAAATATTTGATGTGTCTGCGAGTACAGCTCCTTCAAATAATGTTGCCACAAATAGTTCAGATCAGGTTATTTCCTCAGCAGATATGAAACCAAATACGATTGCAGTATTGCCAATTCCGTTTTTGAATTCAGCTACTCAGGAAAGCTCTGAAGAAATGGCGAAGTTTGCACAAAATGATATTTATAACAAATTGTTAGACAAATCGGCTAATATTTTCCCACTTACCGTTCAGGATTTAAGAGTAACAAACAGTTTGTTACACAAAGCAGGAATCGATTATAAAAACATTGATGAAACTCCAATCGAAGATCTTCAAAAAATCCTGGGAGTTGATAATATTATAGCTTCAAAAGTTTCGTATACCATTACCGAAGGTTCAACAGCCTCAACATACAATAGCGGAAATGCTAAAGTGAGTAACGATAACAAAAAACTAAAAACAAACGATTATTCAACCACAAATACCAGTACACAAACCTATTATAACTATATGGTTTATTTTGACATGTACAAAAACAATACAAAAATCTACTCACAAAGCCGTAAACCATTCTTAAATATAAAAGACAGTTGGGTAGATGCAATTTCTTATTTGTTAAAAAGAAGCCCGATTTACGTAAAAAGATAGAAAAAAACTCAGCAACTTAGAATCACAGAACCTTAGAACCTAGAAAAAAAATGTTTCATCTATTAGATCTTATCGGTACAATGGCCTTTGCCATGTCCGGCGCTTTAACAGCAATGCACAAAAAACTCGATCCGTTTGGGGTTTTCATCATAGCCTTTGTTACAGCTGTTGGTGGCGGAACGCTGCGAGATGTCTTAATTGGGAGAACTCCGGTGGGCTGGATGAAAGATTTGCAATATGTTTACGTGATTACCTTAGGTTTTTTGCTGGCTATTCTTTTTAGGAAAAAATTTGACAAACTAAGAACTTCCTTGTTTCTATTTGACACGATTGGACTTGGAGTTTTTACCTTAATCGGACTCGAAAAAGGAATTTCGATTGGTTTACATCCTGTTATTTGTATTGCATTAGGAACCATGACAGCCTGCTTTGGAGGCGTAATTCGCGATATTTTATGTACTGAAATTCCAACTATTTTTAGAAGGGAAATTTATGCTACTATTTGTATTTTTGGAGGAGTAGTATTTTTTGGCTTGAGAAAGCTGAATTTAGAAGATGACCTTTTATATTTGGTAACATCAGTTGTAATAATCACAGTTCGATTAATGGCCGTAAAATTCAAATGGTATTTACCCGCATTTGAACACAAATAATATATTCAGCAATATTAGCTGAAAATTTTTCGCCACAAGTTCCCGAGTTTATTTGTTTATATTTAACGAAAATTCGAGAATTCGTGGCGAATTTTTTTAATTTAGAAGATAGAAAAAGAAGTAGCCGAAAAAATGACAAAATTCATTGTAAAAAAATACCATCAAAACGATTATAGCATTTGGAACGAGTTTATCGCTCAGGCCAAAAACGCTACCTTTCTATTTCATAGAGATTTTATGGAATACCATCAGGATCGTTTTGTAGATTTTTCACTTTTGATTTTTGAAGAAGAGAAGCTAAAAGCAATTTTGCCGGCCAATAAGTCTGAAAATTCTGTTTATTCGCACCAAGGATTAACGTATGGAGGTTTAGTTTTTTTGAATAAATTGAAAGCCGAAAAAGTAGAATCAATTTTAGATGAAATTTTAGTTTTTCTAAAGGAAAACGCCATTGAAGCTTTTTATTATAAGCCAATTCCAAGTTTTTATTTCCCCAATGGGAATCACGAAACCGACTTTTTTTTGTTTAAAAGAGGTGCCATTTCAGAACGAAAAGAAATGAATTTGGCAGTTAATCTTGAATTGCCATTACAGATTTCTAAAAGTAAGTTAAAACACTTTAGAAGAATCGAAAACCTTGATTTAGATATTATCGAAGAAGAGGATTTTGAACCCTTTTGGGATTCCATTTTAGCTCCAAGATTACTGGAAAAATTCGATACAAAACCAGTTCATACAAAAGAAGAAATTTTACTGTTAAAAGCTAAGTTTCCAGAAAAAATCAGACAATATTCCGTTTATCAAAATGATGAGATTGTTGCCGGAATCACTATTTTTGAGACCAAAAACGTAGTCAAATCGCAATACGGAGCCACATCTGAAAAAGGAGAAAAAGTAAGAGCACTCGATTTTTTATTCATTAATCTAATTCACAAATACAAACGAAAAGGCAAACGCTTTTTTGATATGGGAATCGTAAATGAAGAAAACGAAAGCGGATATCACCCAGGACTTTTAAAACAAAAAGAAGAGTTAGGCTGTACCGTTTACAATCAGGATTTTTATAAAATAAATATTAAATAACGACCTGATTGAAGTAATCTTTTTAACACATAGTCCCGAAGTTTCGGGATTGATTTATTAGTGTTAGAAAAAGAAAATAAAAAGAAAAATATTTCTATCACATAGCTATGTGTGTTTAAATAAGTAAAACGCCTATTTTTGACTTGCAAAATCTATGATTCTATGTGTTAGAATCTTGAGCAAAATAAAAAAACATGATTCTATTTCTTGATCTAAAAAAAATAAACCAACCTTATGAAACTGCATTTCAGCAAAAACTGAAAACGATTTTAGACAATGGCTGGTATATTTTAGGAAAAGAAGTGGAAGCATTTGAAAAGGCTTTCGCCGAATATTGTCAAACCAAATATTGCATAGGAGTAGGGAATGGTTTTGACGCTCTGGTTTTGATTTTCAAAGGATATATCCAGTTAGGAAAACTCCAAAAAGGCGACGAAGTTATCGTTCCTGCAAACACTTATATTGCGAGTATTCTGGCTGTTTTACAAGCAGATTTAGTTCCGGTTTTGGTCGAGCCAAAGTTAGAAACCTACAACATCAATCCAGATTTGATTCAGGAGAAAATAACTCCAAAAACAAAAGCCATTTTAGCTGTTCATCTTTATGGACAATTGGCTGAAATGGAAAAGATAAACGAAATTGCAATTCAAAATAATCTGATAGTTGTAGAAGATGCTGCACAATCGCATGGAGCAGTTGCAAATCCCAATAATCAAAAATCAAATTCCAAATTCCAAGGAGAAGAAAATCTAAAATCTAAAATCAACAATCTACAATCAGCAAAGGCTTACAGTTTTTATCCAGGGAAAAATTTAGGTTGTTTGGGCGATGGCGGTGCAATTACCACAAATGATTCTGAACTTGCAAAAGTGCTTTTTTCGCTGCGGAATTATGGTTCAGAGCAAAAATATCACAACGAATATATTGGTGTGAATTCAAGATTAGACGAACTTCATGCTGCGTTTTTGAATCTGAAATTGCCAAATTTAGATGCTGGTAATGACAAACGTCGTATTATAGCAAAACGATATTTATCTGAAATTAAAAATGATAAAATCAAACTTCCGTTTTGGGATTTTTCAGAGAATCATGTTTTTCATTTGTTCGTTATCCGAACTGAAAATAGAAATGCTTTACAAGAATATTTAACCCAGAATAATATTCAAACTGTAATTCATTATCCAATTCCGCCACACAAGCAAAAAGCATTTTCTACTGAAAGTTTGGGTTGGAATAAACTATCATTTCCAATAACAGAAAAGATTCATAACGAAGTTTTGAGCTTGCCTATAAGCCCCGTTTTGACTGAAAATGAAGTAGATCTTGTTATCAAAATTTTAAATCAATATTAAGTAGTGTCTGATAGTAAAACATATCAGCAGATTCTAAAAACGACTTCACTTTTTGGAGGCGTACAGTTTTTTACGATTTTAATTTCGATTATCAGAACCAAATTAATTGCAATTTTTATTGGTCCCGCCGGAATGGGAATCATTGCTTTATTGAATTCAACTTTAGGAGTTATTAGCGGTATTTCAGGTTTAGGAATGGAAACCAGCACTGTAAAAAACATTTCGGAAAACTATAAAAACGAAGATTTAAAAACGGTTTCCAACACAATTCAGATCATACGAAAGATTGTTTTTTTTACCGGAATATTTGGAATGTTGCTCGTAATAGTTTTTTCAAAAGCATTAAGTATTATTACTTTTGGAGATTCAAGTCAAACCAATTCTTTTATATTTTTAGCAATTACACTATTATTTAAACAATTGT
The DNA here is from genome assembly GCF_020991455.1 of Flavobacterium sp. JAS. GTDB lineage: Bacteria > Bacteroidota > Bacteroidia > Flavobacteriales > Flavobacteriaceae > Flavobacterium. The sequence goes on along the minus strand of NZ_JAJMOX010000012.1, from coordinate 14,144 downwards.
CTACAGGGCAATTGGCCGTTTTGCAAGGTTTACGACAAATGCGATTTTTGGCAAAAGCCAATTTGTATGGGAATTTGTTTGGATTGCTTTTTTCGATTCCGCTGTATTATTTTTTGAGGATTGACGCTATTATTCCTACCATAATAATTGCTTCTTTATCGGCCTTGATATTTTCTTTTTATTATTCGAATAAAATCAAAATCAATGAAGAAAAAATTTCAAAAGAAGTATTTTTAACTGAAGGAAAATCGATCGTAAAATTAGGTTTTATGCTTACGATAAGCAGTGTTTTAACGCTTTTGTCGACGTATTTAGTTCAGGTTTATATTGGTAAAAACGGAAGTTTAGAACAAGTTGGTTTTTACAATGCAGGTTTCACCTTATTGAATTCTTATGTTGGAATTATTTTTACAGTGATGAGTACTGATTATTTTCCGAAATTAGCTTCTGTGAATTCTGATAATGAAAAAGTTAGATCAAGTGTAGAACAGCAAGCATTTATCTCGATTATCATCATAACGCCAATAATTGTCTTATTTTTGACTTTCATCTCAATAATAATACAACTTATTTACACGCCAAAATTCAATGAAATTATTCCAATGGTTTGTTTCGGAATTTTAGGAATGTTGTTCAGAGCCGTTTCGTGGTCAATGGGATTTATTTTAATAGCCAAAGGCGATTCTAAAATGTTTGTGAAAACTGCGATCGGGTTTAATATTTTGTCCTTAATAATGAATATTCTGGGTTATTATTTTTATGGTTTGCAAGGTTTAGGTTTTGGTTTTTGTCTGTATTTTTTATTTCATTTTATTGGATTAAAAATCATCACAAAAAGAAGATATAATTTTTATTTCGATACCGAATTTTATAAAATATATTTCATTTGTTTTGTGTTATGTATAACTACATTTTTGCTTCGATACATTGAGATTCCGATTTTAAAATATAGTTTAATGATGGTAATGGTTTTAATTTCAATAAGTTTTAGTGTGTTTCAGATCAATAAAAAAATGAATTTAAAAGAAATGTTTGCATCATTAACTTCAACTAAAAAGAACGAAAATGATTAAAAGTAGTTATAGAAAATACCGTTCTTTTTATCACAAACTTCGGTTTTACTATTCGGTAAACTGGACGAAAACATTGTATTTTAATTTTAAGAAATTCCCCTTTGAAACGGCTAAAAAACTTCCTGTTTTCTTTTACGGAAAAGTTAGATTCACGTCAATAACCGGAGAAATTCAAATTGATGGAAATATCAAAAAAGGAATGATTGGTTTTGGCCAGCCTTACGAATTAAACAAAGCGTATAAAGGTATTGGAGAAATCTTTATTTTAGGGAAATTAACCTTCAAAGGAAAGTTTCAATTTGGAAAAGATTGTTTTGTTTTTGTTGGCGAAAATGCTTCGTGCGAACTTGGGAATATGGCTTCGATGGCATCAAACGGAAAATTAATTTGTACCGAAAAAATTGTCTTAGGCGATTATGCCCGTTTTGGTTCAGAGTCTCAGATTATCGATACCAATTTTCATGATTTGATAGATACGCAAACAGGTGAAAAACTTCAAAAATCGGCTCCGATTTTTATCGGGAATTATAATTTTGGTAGCAACAGAGTTTCAATCTTAAAAGGAACTCAGATACCTGATTTTTGTACAATTGCATCAAACAGTTTATGTACAAAAGATTACACCACTTTAGGCGAAAATATTCTGATAGGAGGGATTCCGGCCAAATTAATTCGGAATAATATTTCAAGAGACTGGCAAGGCGAAAAACAGCAATTAGATGATTTTTTGACGATTTAAAAATTGGCACGCGGATGACACGGATTCGCTAAAGCGAAAACACGGATAAAAACGGATTTTTTTAAATGGATTACTTTAAAAAATCCGTTTTTATCCGTGTCTTTACGAAGTAAATCCGTTTTATCCGCGTTCTTTTATTATGTGGAAACGTTGTTTTATTTCAAGTAGAACATACTTCAAAAGCAATTTAAAATCAGAAGTTTTATGCGCTAAAATCATTTCGAAATGCATTCTTTTCAAAATCGTTTTATGTTCGATTTTAGTTTTATTTAATCGAATTGCTTTTTTGATAATCAGATAAGTCGAATAATTTATTTTCCTGGATCTCGCATCGTTTTTGATGAAAAAATGAGTTCCTAAAGAAGTTGTCGAAATTCTTTTTTTAATTAAAATTTTATCAATATAATCGAAATCATAACTACGCGAAGCCCGAATCCAAATGTCTAAATCTTCATAAGCCAGATTTTCATCATAACCATTCAAAACATCAAAAACCGATTTCCTAACCATCGACGAAACAGAACAAATACTGTTTCCGCCAGAAAGAACACTCAAATAAATATCTCCGGTTTCTCTTTTTTCGATTGTTTTTTTATTGAAATCAACTGTAAAATAATACGAATCAAAGTCACCATTTTCGGTGATTAATTCAGCATTTCCATAAACAACACCAAGATTTTTATACCGACTTTCTTGAAAGGCTTTTATTTGTAGAGAAACACAATTCGGCACCAAAATGTCATCTGCGGCGAGATCAATTATAAAATCGCCTTTGGCAAGTTTTAGTGCTTTGTTGAATGATTTTGTACTTCCAAGATTTGTTTCGTTTGCAATAAGTTGAACTTCAGGATAATCAATAAGCCATTTCTTAATAGTTTCTCTGGAATTATCGGTACTAAAATCATCCACAACAATCAATTCTATAAAAGGATAATCCTGATGTAGGACCGAAAGTAAACTCTCAACAACATACTTTTCGTGATTATAACACAAGCAAATAATGGTCACTAATGATTTATCTTGCATATTGTTTTTAAAGAGTTATATATTTGATACGAAAATAAGAAATCACGAATGATATTGTCTCACAAAAAAAAGAAAATTGCTTTAATTGGTTATCGCTTAAGCGGAGGCGGAAGCGATAAAGTGATGGCAAATTTGTCACTTTTTTTCGAAAAACAAGGTTTTGAAGTCGATATTATTATTGTTCTCGACGAAGTTAGTTTTCCGTATTCCGGGAAATTAGTTAATCTTGGTTTGCTCAAAAACAAAAGCAACGGATTCTTTAACAAAGTCAAAAGATTAAAAGCTTTACGAGATTATTTGAGCCAAAATAAGTTTGATTTTATTATTGATTTTCGTTTTCGAACTAAAGTGATTCAGGAATTAATTTTGGCACGTTTTATTTATAATACCAAAACTATTTTTACCGTTCACAGCTTCTTGATTGATCATTATATGCCTAACAATTCGTGGCTTACACGATTAATGTACAATCATTGTTATGCGAATGTTGCAATTGTCGAAGAAATGAAAACGTTGATTGAAACGAAGCATAAATTGCAAAATGTAGTTACAATTCATAATCCAATTTACTTGGATGAAATTCTCGAAAAACAACAAGAAAATATAGAAATCAACTTCGATTATATTATTGCAGTCGGGCAATACGAGAACGAAATTAAGCAGTTTGATAAGCTAATTTCAAGTTATGCCCAATCGGTTTTGTCACAAAAGCAAATTCATTTAGTTATTGTTGGAAATGGCAATAAATCCAGTCTTGAAAGAGTGATTTCAGAAAATAATATTTCAGGATTTGTACATCTTTTAGGGTATCAAAACAATCCGTTTAAATATCTAAGCAAAGCTAAATTTTTAGTGTTATGCAGTAAAAATGAAGGATTCCCGAATGTGATTTTAGAATCTTTGGCTTGTCAAACTCCCGTTGTATCTTTTGATTGTGATTTTGGCCCTCGAGATATGATTACAAGTTTAGAAAATGGACTTTTAGTAGAAAATCAGAATTGGGAAAAGTTGACAGAAGCTATGAATCTTTTTGTTTTAGATGAAACTTTGTATCAAAATTGCAAAAAGAATGCTTTTGAAAGTATTCAGCTTTTTTTATTGGATAAAATTGGGCAACAATGGTTAAATTTGATGCAGGTACATTAAAAATATGACAACAATTCAAGATATAAACTTACTGAAAATTCCGGTTGTAGAAAACTTAAGCGGCAATTTGGCTTTTATTCAAAATGATATTTTGCCTTTTGAGTTCAAGCGGGTTTATTATCTTTTTGACGTGCCAAGCAATGCTTTTCGCGGCGGACATTCGCATATTGAGCAACACGAAGTTTTAATCGCTTTAAGCGGAAGTTTTGAAGTAACGGTAAATGACGGAAGTACTAAAAAAAGCTATTTGCTCAATAAACCAAATGTTGGATTGCATCTTCCAAAAGGCATTTGGCGCGAATTAGAAAACTTTTCTTCCGGTGCGGTTTGTTTGGTTTTTGCTTCAGATATCTTCGAAGAATCAGATTATATCAGGAATTATGATGTCTATTTGAGCTCTAAAAAATGAGATTGCTTTATGTCGTTCCCAAAATAAAAAGTGCTGGCGGTGTTGCCCGGGTTTTGGCTATTAAAGCCAATTATTTTGTGGAGCATTTTGGTTATGAAGTTCATATTTTATCTCAAAATGAAGAAGAAGGTGAACCTTTTTACAACTTCAATTCTAAAATTATATTCCATAAAATGACTTTAAACGGAAATGTTTTTAGTTTTTTTACTTCTTTCCAAAAACAAATAAATCAAAAGATTACCCAGATAAATCCGGATGTTGTTTTAGTGGCAGATAATGGTTTAAAAGCCTTTGCTTTTCCGTTTATTGTCAAAACAAAAACTCCAATTGTATTTGAATGTCACGGATCAAAATTTATCGAAGAGAAAGAGCAAAAAAATGATTTACTTTCAAAATTCGTTCAGAAATTAAAATATCAATTTAAAGATTTTGGTGCTCAAAAATTCACTAAAATAGTTGCATTATCAAGTGAAAGCTTAAAAGAATGGAACGCCAAAAATGGTGTTGTAATTCCGAATCCTGTTTGGATAAAGACTGAAGCAACTTCTAATTTACAGCATGAAAAAGTTATTACAATTGCCCGAAATTCTTACGAAAAAGGATTAGATCGATTGTTGTTAATCTGGAAAGAAATTGCAAATAAACACCAGGATTGGTTGTTAGATATTTATGCGGATGATGTAGATTTTGTAGAAAAAGCAGTTACTGATTTAGATATAAATTTGAAAGTAAATGTATTTCGGTTTGTAAAAAATATTGAAGAGAAATACCTGGAAAATTCTATTTATGCAATGACTTCCAGATCCGAGGGATTTCCGATGGTTCTGCTCGAAGCTATGGCTTCCGGTTTGCCTTGTATCGCTTACGATTGTCCGATAGGCCCAAGAGCAATTATTACCAATGCCGAAAACGGATTTTTGATTCCGGACGGGAATTTAGAAATGTATGTAGATAAACTTTCTTTTTTAATCGAAAATGAAGAGGTAAGATTGAAGTTTGGAGCCGATGCAAAAGAAACTTCTAAAGATTATGCTGTCGAAAAAATAATGGGACAGTGGAGGCAGTTTTTAGAGAATCTGGTTGAAGTTTAGTTTGTCCTGCAAGGTTTTCAAAACCTTGTAGGTTTAGAATCGGCTTTATGGGAATTTTTAAATTTTTAGAGAGAAAAAAAATACCTACAAGGTTTTGAAAACCTTGCAGGAAAAGAATTCAAGTTTTTAAATCACAAAAATATCCCAATTTATAAAGGTCAAATAAAAATAAAGAGGGCTTTTGTGAAAGCAAATTTCGTTCGATTCTGGTTTGAATTTTTCTAAATATAAAAGCCGAAAATTGCGTTAATTTTAGTTTTCTCAGAAATTCAAACGAAGCTATAATTTTACTTTCTTCTTTCATTATTTTCTTTGAATTATATAGAAAGACAAGATTTTCTAAAGCTGTTTTGGTTTTATTTAAAAACTGAATTGAAGTTTCTAAATTCAAATGAAAAGTTGGATTTTCAATTTGAGAAATCTCAAAATGATTGGCTTTCAAAACAGAAAAAAAGCGCAAATCTTCATAACCATATTTTGTAATGGATTCGTCAAAAGGAAATTGAAGGAAAACTTCTTTTTTGATTAATAAATTCGAAGTTAAAATAGCTGAAGTTTCTCTTTTCTGCCCATAAATCCAGCGCAAAAGTTGTTCTTTTTCAGGTTTTTTATTCTCATAAATGATTCCGCCAAAAACGATGTTGTTTTTCAAATCTGAAATAATATCAACATACTTTTTTACAAAGCTATTTTGAGCCGGAAATGTATCACAATCTAAAATTAGCAACCAATCGTGTTTTGCTTTTTGAGCTAACGAATTGATGTTTTTTCCTCTTCCTAAATTGGTTTCGTTTATAAAAAACGAACAATTATAAAGTTGATTAATTTCTTGATTTATAGTGTTTTCCTGAGAGTTTGAAGCGTCATCCTGGCAAAGAATTTCGAAGTTAATTCCATTAAAATTACATTGTTTTACAAGCTCGTTAACAAGAGGTAAAGCATTATAATTATAAACCGGAATTAAAAAGGAAAGCATTACACGTTACGTTGCACTACTTCAAAAATTCTTTCGTCTTCACATTTTAATGTTTTAGACGGGAATTTCATCAATAAAGCATAATCGTGAGTTGCCATGATAATGGTTTTGCCGTTTGCATTGATTTTTTTCAATACTTCAAGAACCTCAGAACTTGTTTGTGGATCAAGGTTTCCGGTTGGTTCATCGGCCAAAATAAATTCAGGATCGTTTAACAATGCTCTTGCAATAGCAACACGTTGTTGTTCTCCTCCTGAAAGTTGGTGAGGCATTTTGTTTACAAATTCTTTCATACCTACTTTGTCCAGAACTTCATCAATTTTGTGCTCCATAGCTTCTTTTTCAGACCAGCCTGTAGCTTTTAGTACAAAAAGCATATTGTCTTTTACAGAACGGTCCGGAAGCAATTTGAAATCCTGAAATACGATTCCGATTTTACGCCTCAAATACGGAATTTCGTTTTCTTTTAAAGCTGCCAAATCAAATTCAACAATATGGCCTTCACCTTCAGATAAAGGTAAATCTCCGTACAATGTTTTCATGAAGCTACTTTTTCCGGAACCAGTTTTTCCAATTATATAGATAAATTCACCATGCTGAACATCTAAATTAATATGAGATAAAATTTTTCTTCCTTCCTGATATATAGTTACTTCTTTAAGAGACAGTACGATTTGTGACATAATAAAATTGATTTGATTGGTAAAAGTAATAAGATAACGGTTGGATTCAAAATAAATTTCAATCATTTCTTAAGAAAACTTGTAAATAAAATGATTTAAAAATTTAAACCATGTAAGGGATTTAAGTTCATTTTAGTAAATGTACTTAAAGCGCCTAACTTATAATTACTTATATCACTTATATGGTTAGACTTAATCTTTTCAGAAGCTGTTAAATGTGGGCTGTTAAAATTTTTGTTCATAATAAATGCTCGAAACGTTTCGTTATAGACGGTATAAAATGATACATTTGAATACTAAATATAATTAAAATGCGTAGACTTTCCTGGTTCTTTTTACTCCCTATAATCCTTATTTCGACCATAGTTTCGGCACAAAAATCAGCTATATATACTTACGACTTAAAGGATTTTGACAAAGCACTGGCTTTATACAATGACAAACAATATGCTTCGGCTCAACTTATTTTCGAATATGTAAAAAACAATGCAACGACTGAAGAAGTTCAGTCAGATTGTGCTTATTATATCGCCAATTGTGCCATTAGAACCAATAAAGCAAATGCCGATGCTTTGATGGAAAAATTCGTAAACGACTATCCAACAAGTACAAAACAAAATCAGGCCTATATTGAAGTGGCTCAGTTTTTCTTCGAACAGGGCAATTATCCAAAAGCTTTGCAGTGGTTTGATAAAGTGGATGAAAGTTATATGAGCAAAACTGAATCTGATAAATTTAATTTCCAGAAAGGATACAGTTATTTTAATGCCAAAAAGAAAAAAGAAGCTACAACGTATTTTAATAAAGTGGTGAATTCTCCTGAATTTGGTTCTCAAGCCAAATATTATTTAGGATTTATGGCTTACGAAGGCGACGATTATAAAGAAGCAACTAAATACTTTGATGAAGTTTCGGGCGAAGAAAAGTACAAAGAAAAGCTTTCTTACTATCAAGCTGACATGAATTTCAAATTAGGGAATTTCCAGAAAGCAATCGATTTGGGACAAAAAGCAATGGCTAAATCAAATGAACTTGAAAAGTCGGAACTGAATAAAATTATTGGAGAAAGTTATTTTAATTTAAAACAATACGACAAAGCGATTCCGTTTTTAGAGCAATACGCAGGTAAAAAAGGAAAATGGAACAATACTGATTTCTACCAATTAGGATATGCTTATTATGAGCAAAAAGAGTATGAAAAAGCAATTTCTCAGTTCAATAAAATCATTGAAGGAAAAGATTTCGTAGCTCAAAATGCGTATTATCATTTAGGTTTGGCTTATTTAAATACGGGCAAAAAACAAGAAGCTTTAAACGCTTTCAAAAATGCTTCTGAAATGGATTTTAATGCTCAAATTCAGGAAGATGCTGCTTTAAATTATGCTAAAGTGAGTTATGATATCGGAAACGCTTATCAAACTGTTCCTGCTATTTTACTTGATTTCTTAAAGAAATATCCAAATAATTCAAGTCGATCTGATATAGAAAAACTATTAGTAGATTCTTATATCTCTACGAAAAATTACAAAGAAGCTTTGGTTTTATTAGAGAAAAACAGATCACCGGAGAATAAAGCGGCGTATCAAAAAGTGCTTTTTTACAGAGGTTTGGAATTGTATAATGAATCAAATTATCAAGAAGCTGCCAAGATGTTCAAAAGCGCTATCAGCGAACAAAAAACACCTGAATTTACTGCTCGTGCAACTTTCTGGAAAGCAGAAACGGAATATTTGAGCGATGATTTTCAGAATGCTTTATTAAGTTACAAACAGTTTGCAGGTTTGGCTGCTGCTAAAACTACTGACGAGTATAAAAATATCAATTACAATATTGGATACACCTATTTTAAACTGAAAGAATACGATCAGGCAGGAAATTCATTTCAGGCACAAATCGATAATGCTAAAGAAGATAAAGTTCGTTTGAATGATTCGTATTTGCGTCTGGGAGATTCTCGATTTGTGAGTGCAAAATACGGTGCTGCAAATGAAGCTTACGCAAAAGCGATCGAAGCGAAAGGTGTTGATGCTGATTATGCTCAGTTTCAAAAAGCAATTTCGTACGGTTTTATGTCTAAGAATGATAAGAAAATTGATGAATTGAATAATTTCCTTCAGATGTATAAAAAATCATCTTATCGTGATGATGCTTTATTCGAATTAGGAAATACGTATGTAGCTGAAAAGAAAAACGATCAGGCGCTTAAAACCTACGATCAGTTAATTTCTGAATATAAAAATGGTTCGTTTACATCAAAATCAATTTTGAAACAAGGTTTGATTTATTACAATTCAGATCGTGACGAACAAGCTTTGGTTAAATTCAAAAAAGTAGCGGCAGAATTCCCAAAAACTCCAGAAGCTTTAGAAGCAGTTTCTACAGCAAGATTAATTTACGTTGACTCAGGAAAAGTGGATGAATATGCAACTTGGGTTCGTACGCTTGATTTTGTTTCGGTTACAGATGCTGAATTGGATAATGATACTTATGATGCAGCTTTTAAACAATACAGTCAAAACAACAGTAAACAGGCTATTACTGGTTTTGCAGGTTATGTGACTAAATTTTCGACAGGACTTCACGCACTTGAAGCTAATTTTTACCTGGCGCAATTGTATTTTGCTGAAGGTTCAGAAACTAAATCGGTTGCAAATTATCAATATGTAATTGATCAGCCTAGAAACGAATTTACAGAACAATCTTTAAGCCGATTGTCACAGATTTTCTTAAAAGCAAAAGATTGTGATAAGTCGATTCCGGTTCTGGCACGTTTAGAAAACGAAGCCGATTTCCCTCAGAATAAAAGCTTTGCACAAGCGAATTTGATGAAATGTTATTACGACAAAAAAGATTATGACAATTCTGTAGTATATGCAGACAAAGTATTGCAAAACGCAAAAGCTGATGCAAATGTAAAAGCTGATGCACAAATTATCGTAGCACGTGCAGCAATGCAAACTGGTGACGAAGCTAAAGCGAAAGCTGCTTATGCGAAATTATCAGCAACATCTAAAGGAGAATTAGCGGCGGAAGCGTTGTATTATGATGCTTATTTTAAAACTAAAGAAGGCAAGTTTGATGCTTCGAACGTTTCAGTTCAGAAGCTGGCTAAAAACTATTCGGCTTACAAATATTACGGAGCGAAGAGTTTGGTTTTAATGGCTAAAAATTTCTACGGATTAAAAGACAGTTATCAGGCGACTTATATCTTGGATAACGTAATTAACAATTTCACCGATTATCCGGATGTTGTCGAAGAGGCTAAAAAAGAATTAAGTGCGATAAAGTTAGAAGAAGCAAAAACGAATTCGTCGATTACGAAGTAAAGATGAAAGAGGCAAGATGCTAGAAAATAGATTTTTCTTGTTTCTTGCATCTTGCCTCTTTTTCAAATAAAACAAAAAGAAAAATGAGTTTACCTTTTTATATAGTTGATGTTTTTGCAGATAAAAAATATGCCGGTAATCAATTGGCGGTTTTTTTAGATGCGGGAAATTTAAGTTCTGAAGAAATGCAGCAAATGGCGCGCGAAATTAATTTTGCAGAAAGCACTTTTGTAACCAAGCTTGATTTAGATAATAATAAAGCCGAGATTAAAATTTTTACTCCGGCGCATGAAATGCAATTTGCAGGTCATCCAATCATTGGAACTTCGTGGGTTTTGATGAATAAGATTTTTAAAAACGAGCCAAAACAGATCACTCTGAATGTTCCAATTGGGCCAATCGCAATTCAGAAAACTGAAGAGTTGATTTGGTTAAAAGCGGCACAGCCGAAATTTTGGGATATTTTTTCGAAAGAAGATTTTACATCATTCAGTAATCTGGAAAGACAGGATTTTGAGAATCAATTCCCAATTCAGGAAGTTTCAACCGGAAGTGCTTTTATAATGGTTGGGTTAAGTAGTAAAAGAGCGTTGGAAAATTTGGTTTTAGATAAAGATAAAACAGATGAATGGCTGAAAAGGAATTGCAAAACAGATCACAGAGCTTTGTATTTCTATTATTTAGAAGGCTCAAAATTGTTTAGCAGAATGTTGTGCATTGAACACAATCAATTGGTTGAAGATGCCGCAACAGGAAGCGCAAGTACTTGTTTACAAGCTTTTTTATTAAAATATCATAAACCTGAATTTGAATTGATTAATTATCAGGGAGATTATATTAATCGTCCGTCTCAGATTTATTTCAACGGAAAACTAACTGATAATCAATTTGATATCAAAATAGGAGGAAAAGCTCAGTTTGTTGCAAAAGGAGAATGGGAAGCTTAGTTTTAGATAATAGAAGAAAGAACAAAGAGAATAGAGTCAAGAGAATAGAACAAAGATTTTAGAATATAGAAAATAGAGAAAATTTAGAAATAAGAGAGAAGTTTTTCTTCTTTGCTCTTTTTTCTTATTCTCTTAAAATAAAAGAAATATGAAAATTAATTGCCAGAATAAAATCATCATTTTACTAGTAATGTTTGTTGTCCAGCTTTCGTTTTCGCAAAAGAAAAATGAAAGTATTGGTACTGAAACGGTAAATGTGGTTAAACCGTATTCGCCAACTATTTCAGATGCTTTTAAGGTTAAAGAAACTCCTTCGCTTGACGATACAGGAAATCAGCCTAAGGAAACGATAAAATATAGCATTTTGTCTGTTCCGGTAGCGTCTACATTTACGCCTTCAAAAGGAAAGGCAGAAGGTGTTGAAAAATCTAAAAGAGAAAAATTGTTTAATAATTATGCAACTTTAGGAGTTGGGAATTATGGAACTCTAAATGCTGAATTGTTCGTAAATCAGGATTTAGGAAATAATGATTATGTGGCAGGAATGTTCCGTCATCATTCTTCACAAGGCGGAATAAGCGGAGTAGATTTAAATGATGAATTTTATGATACTGCATTAAATATGGGTTATGGCGTAAACAATCGCGATATGTCGTGGAATGTTGATTTAGGATATCAAAATCAATTGTACAACTGGTATGGCTTACCAGCTGATTTTGGGATGACTTTACCTCCAGAACAGCAAGAAGATTTGATCAGAGGAATTAATCCGAATCATTCTTATAATACGATTACTTTAGGTGGAAATGTGGAATTTAATGAAAGCATTTTTAGTAAAATAGGAACAAAATTCACGCACTTTTCAGATAGTTTCTCCTCTTCAGAAAATCGTTTTTATGTAAAACCGACTTTCAAAGTGGATGTAATGGATCAATCGATAAATACGAATGTGATTATAGATCACGTAAGCGGATCTTTTGAAAATAATTATGCTCGTGATAATACTGAGCCGTTAAAATATAGTTTAACTAATTTTGGAATTGAGCCTAGTTTTGTAATTCATGAAAACGATTGGACTTTAGAATTAGGAGCTGGATTGTACTATGGTTTAGATTCTGAAAACAGCGGAAACAAGTTTTATATTTATCCAAAAGTAAATGCATCTTATAAATTAGTAGGCGATTTAATGATTTTCTACACGGGTGTATATGGTGCTTTAAATCAAAACTCTTATGCTGATTTCGTGACCGAGAATCCATTTTTGTCACCAACTTTAAACATGAGACCAACCAGCAATCAATATACTGTTTTTGCAGGTTTAAAAGGGAAATTAGCAAATAACATCAATTATAATCTGACGGGTTCTTACCTTAACGAAAAAGATAAGGCTTTGTTTAAAAGCAATGATTATACAGAAGATTTTGCTAATGAAAACTACGCTTACGGAAACTCTTTTGGAGTGGTATATGATGACGTGAGAACGTTTCGTTTTTATGGAGAATTAAAAGCTGATTTTTCAGAAAACGTTTCTTTTGGAATCAACGGAACTTTTAATAGCTACAAATTTGATGGTTTAGAAGCATGGAATTTACCGTCTATGAAATTGAGTTCGAATCTGGATGTAAACATTACGAAACAATGGTATGCAGGTTTGAATGTTTTCTTTGTGGGAGAACGTAAGGACATGCAATCGAATTTGAATTCAGGAGTTGACCCGGTTGTTATGACGCTGAAAAGCTATTTTGATGCAAACGCACATGTTGGATATAAATACAACGAACGTTTGACATTTTTCCTGAAACTTAATAATATCGGAAATCAGGCTTATGAAAAATGGCTGAATTATCCGGTACAAGGATTTCAGGTGTTAGTGGGAGGAAATTATAAATTCGACTTTTAAGAATAATTAACCGCAAAGAGCGCAAAGTTTTACGCAAGGTTCGCTAAGTCTTTTTTAGATTCAGCGAACTTTGCTTTTTTATAATTAGTGAAAATTTGTGTAATTCGTGGCGAAAAAAATTGCAGAAGTAAAAAACCTTTGCACCTTTGTAACTTAGCACCTCAGTACCTTTAAAAAAAATGGAGTTCAAACAAAAAATACATTCTTATTATTTACAAATGGTTCAGGACCGAATAGATGTTTTTAGAGACATGATTTCGGCTTTGACCGAAGATTCTAAAAACGATGCAAAAGGTTCGGCTGGCGATAAGCATGAAACGGCTTTGTCGATGATGCATATCGAGCAGGAAAAATTAACTAATAAACTGAAAGAAGCGATAACTCAAAAAGCTATTTTAGATAAAATTGATGCCTCAAAAACAACTGAAAATATCATTTCGGGTAGTTTGGTAAAAGCCAACGGAATTTATTTGTATGTGAGTGTTGCGCTTCCTAAAATTGCTATAAACGGTATAAATGTTATTGCACTTTCGCCACAATCTCCACTTGGAGCTCATTTAATGGGGAATAAGGTTGGGTTTACTTTTGAAATTAATAAGACGCATTATACGATTGAGAGTGTTTTGTAAAGTTTATTTCACGTAGATTTTGCAGATTTAAGCAGATAAAAAAAGATATTATTCAAAATCTCTTGTCAGGCTGAGCGAAGTCGAAGCCCTGCAAAGTTTTGTCCCGTAAACCGACGGGTTTTTAAAACCTGTCGGGTTTGAATACGCATAATATACCTTTTTCAAAATTTTAAACTTTGACAAAGTTATAGACGCAATC
>NZ_JAJMOX010000011.1 GCF_020991455.1 Flavobacterium sp. JAS | reverse complement strand
ATAATTAGTTTAAAGCGTCGATTACTTCTTTGGTAATTTGAATGCTTTTTAGTTTTGCCTGATGATCAAAAATTGGACTAGTGACCATTAACTCATCTATTCTTACGTAATCAATAAACTTTTTAAGATCGACTATTAACTGTTCTTTGTTTCCGATAAAGGTGCAAGCTGTCATTTGATTGACATGAAAAAAAATAAAGGAACCCTTAACAAAAATCACCCATTTGAATCACCAATCTTTCTTTTGCGTAATATCCAAACCTCATCTCTACCTCCAAAATAATACACAATAAAAAAACAAGTAAAAACAAAAAAGCCACTCGATTAGAGTGGCTTTTGTTGTGAACGCAGAAGGATTCGAACCTTCGACCGCCTGCTTAGAAGGCAGGTGCTCTATCCAGCTGAGCTATGCGTCCATTTATTTTTAAACTTTATGGAAAAGTTTTAGTCGGGGTGGCAGGATTCGAACCTGCGGCCTCCTGCTCCCAAAGCAGGCGCGATAACCGGGCTACGCTACACCCCGAAGATTTCATCTGTGCTATTCCCTATCTTCAGTCAGGACACATTCATCAAGTTATTTTAAAACCCGAAAAGCAAATTATTAAGCGGAGAGACAGGGACTCGAACCCTGGCGACGGTTACCCGTCGACAGATTAGCAATCTGCTCCATTACCGCTCTGGCACCTCTCCAAGCTCAAGAAACGTGTTCTGTTTTGCGGTTGCAAATGTAAGACAACATTCCTTATCTCACAACTATTTCTGTGCTTTTTTTAAACTTTTTTCAATCTTTTTTTTAAAACACTTAACAATCAAACAAATAGAATTAACAAAAAATTGATATTAAATTTAAAATTCAATCGAATTGCTCCAAAATTTGAATTTATTCAAATAAAGAGTAAATTTGCTTGATTAACTAATATTAACAGAAAATGAACAAAAGAGTTGTTATCGTTTCTGCCGTTAGAACACCTATCGGAAGTTTCATGGGAGGGTTATCTACCGTACCCGCACCAAAATTAGGTGCTGCCGCTATAAAAGGAGCACTACAAAAAATTAACTTAGACCCAAAATTAGTTGATGAAGTATTTATGGGTAATGTGGTACAAGCCGGAGTTGGACAAGCGCCAGCACGTCAGGCTGCACTTTTTGCAGGTTTATCTGAAGAAGTTGCTGCTACAACCGTAAACAAAGTTTGTGCTTCAGGAATGAAAGCTGTAATGTTTGCTGCTCAGGCGATCGCTTGTGGTGATGCTGAAATTGTTGTGGCTGGAGGAATGGAAAACATGAGTTTGATTCCACATTATGTACAAATGCGTACCGGAGCTAAATTTGGTCCTGCAACTATGCTTGACGGAATGCAAAAAGATGGTTTGACAGATGCTTACGATAACAACGCAATGGGAGTTTGCGCTGATTTATGTGCATCTGAATACAACATCAGCCGTGAGGAACAAGATAATTTCGCTATTCAATCTTACGAAAGAAGTGCAAAAGCTTGGGATGCCGGAAAATTCGACAACGAAATTGTTCCTGTTGAAGTTCCGCAAAGACGTGGTGAACCAATCATCGTTTCTAAAGATGAAGAATATACTAATGTAAAACTGGATAAAATTCCTTCATTAGCTGCTGTTTTTACAAAAGACGGAACTGTAACTGCTGCAAACGCCTCAACAATCAATGACGGAGCTGCTGCTTTAGTTTTAATGTCTGAAGAAAAAGCAATCGCATTAGGATTAAAACCCCTAGCCTACATAAAAAGTTATGCTGATGCCGCACAAGAGCCAAAATGGTTTACTACAAGTCCGGCAAAAGCTTTACCAAAAGCCTTAGACAAAGCAGGAATTGCAATTGGTGATGTTGATTATTTTGAATTCAACGAAGCATTTGCAGTTGTTGGATTAGCCAATTCTAAAATTCTTGGCTTAGATAATGATAAAATAAACGTAAATGGTGGAGCTGTTTCATTAGGTCATCCTCTAGGATGTTCGGGAGCAAGAATCATTGTAACTTTGCTAAATGTTTTAGAACAAAACAATGCTAAAACCGGAGCTGCTGCAATTTGCAACGGTGGTGGTGGTGCATCTGCAATTGTTATTGAAAGAGCTTAAATAATATTAGATTAGGAGTTATTCATAAAACAATAACTCCTAATTTTCAACTTATAAATTACCCTAAATGTTCGGAATTTGCAATCTAGCCATAGTACCCGTTCGATCTGAGCCAAGTGACAGAAGTGAAATCGTTACACAACTTTTGTTTGGCGAACACATCGAAATTTTAGAACGCCAAAATCAATGGGCCCGAATAAAAATTCAGTTTGATGATTATGAAGGCTGGGTAGATTCCAAGCAATATCAGGTAATTTCTGAAGCAAATTATAATCAGCTAAGCAATGAAGCCATTATTTTGAATGCTGACCTGATCGATTATATAAGTGCTCCGGACAATTTATTATTGCCAATTCCGCTTGGTGCGTCTTTATCCTTTTTAAATAATAGCGAAATCAATACCTCCAACTTTGAATTCGAAGGCACAAAAACCAGTGGTATAAAACCTAAAAGCGCTTTAATCAATACTGCTTTTATGTATTTGAACGCTCCGTATCTTTGGGGCGGAAAAACACCTTTTGGAATCGATTGTTCTGGTTTTACCCAAATGGTTTACAAACTAAACGGCTACAAAATTCATCGCGATGCCTCACAGCAAGCACTTGACGGAGAACCTTTGAGTTTTATCGAAGAAAGCGAAGCCGGAGATTTAGCTTTTTTTGACAACGACGAGGGAAACATCATTCACGTTGGAATAATAATGGACAATAATTATATCATTCACGCAAGTGGAAAAGTTCGTATTGACCGTTTAGACCACTTAGGGATCTACAATCCAGAACTAAACAAACACACTCACAAACTAAGAGTTATCAAGAAGATTATTTAATTTTTTTTAGCTACAGATTAAAAGAATTAAAATGATTTTTTTTTAAATACATGAGTTCAAAAAAAAAAAAAAAAAAAACTATTTAAATCCGCGTCATCCGCGTGCTAATTTCACGCACTAATACGTATAACTTTCCTAAACTCCGATGGACTATTCCCTCTTTGTTTCTTAAAGAATTTATTGAAGTGACTTTCATCGGTAAAACCAAATTCATAGGCAATTTCATTGATTCGCTTATCGCTGAATTGCAAACGATGTTCAATCAGTTTTGTTTTATAATTACTGATGTATTGCTGCATCGTTTCGTTAGCATGTTTCTTAAAATAACGACCTAAATACGTATTCGAAATTCCAAAATACTCGCTAAGCGATTCTGCTTTAATTCTCTCAGGATAATAAATATTGTTTTGGATATATTGCAAAATATCCATTGCTTTCGCTTCACAACCAATATTTACCTGCTCCGGCAAATACTTGGCAATATTTCTGGCAACCACAATAATCAACGTATTTACCAATTGCTGAATCAATTCTTTATTATAAACATCTTTGTCCTGATGTTCACGAATAATCGCTTCCACCATCACTTTTACCAGACATTTATCGGCATCATTTTTCAAAATACAACCCGGCTGATGATTGGCGTTTTGCAGAATATATTCTAAACGCTGAATATTCTCATTCTGCAAACTTGAATTTTTCAAATAAATATCATTGAATCTCAAAAAGAAAAACGTCGTTTTGGTCTCAATCGTAAAATTATGACAATCCTCAGGCGTCAATAAAAACAAATGTCCAGCATCATACGTAAATACATTTTTGTTGATGCATTGCGAACCTGTTCCTCCAAGAATATAAACCAATTCAAAAAAATTATGGCGATCTCCAACATCCGGATATTCATCCAGAGTTTCAAAAGAAACCGTAAAAGGCTCGTATAAATTTTCTTTTTTCATAATGCTAATATTATTTGAAGTTGCAAATTTACATAAAAAAGACAAATATATACAACTTTATACTCGTAAATATGGTATAATTTTGCCAAACAAATTTTAAGCATCAAAATACAACATTATGGAATATAGAAAATTAGGCAATAGCGAACTCGAATTATCAACTATTACATACGGCGCATTTGCCATTGGCGGAAATATGTGGGGCGGAAACGAAAAAGCAGATTCAATCGCTTCAATTCATGCTTCAATCGATTACGGCGTAACCACAATTGACACTGCTCCTTTTTACGGATTTGGTTTAAGCGAAGAAATGATTGGCGAAGCTTTAAAAACCCAAGATCGATCAAAAGTACAATTGTTGACTAAATTTGGTCTTGTTTGGGACGGAAGCAATAACGGAAAAGGAGAATTCTTTTTTGACGCTGAAGACAACGGAAAGAAAATCCCGGTTTACAAATACTCTTCAAAAGCAAATATTATCAAAGAAGTTGAAGAGAGTTTAAAACGTCTTCAAACCGATTATATCGACTTATTGCAAATTCACTGGCCAGACGCTACAACGCCAATTCATGAAACAATGGAAGCACTTGAAACCCTTATTCAACAAGGAAAGATCAGAGCCACCGGAGTTAGTAACTATAGTGCAGCACAAATTCAGGAAGCACAAAAAACAATACAATTAGCTTCAAACCAAGTTCCGTTTAGTATATTGAATCGCAATATCGAAACCGATTTAATTCCGCTAACAATTGCAGAAAATATCGGAATCATTGCTTACAGCCCAATGGAAAGAGGTTTATTGACCGGAAAATATTTCACGGACAGCAAACTAAAAGACAACGATCATAGAAATGGATATTTTGGACAATTCGATCTTCAAAAAGTAAAAACTTTAGTCGAAGAATTAAGTTCATTAGCAAATGCAAAACACATTTCGATTTCGCAATTGGTTTTACGCTGGACCACTTTGCAAAAAGGAATCACAATTGTTTTAGCCGGAGCAAGAAACGCAGAACAAGCGATTTCTAACGCAAAAACAATGGATTTTGATTTATCAATTTCTGAATTAGATTTCATTAATCAAGCAATTTCAAAATTAAAATAAAAATATTCAAACACATAGAAACATAGCCAATAGAAATGTATAAAGGCGTTTCACTTAATCTAAATTCACATAGCTATGTGAGAGAAACTAGTTTCTTTTTTGCATTCTTTTAAAAGCAAACAAAAATCTATGTTTCTATGTGTCAAAAAAATATACTCAAAGATTTAAAACAGAAGAATAATTTGGGTGTGTTCGCCGTGGCGAATCGGGCTTTCGGCTATATCTTTTGTTCCGTTCCACTTCACAAAAGGATACTGCCTCTATCACTCACACAAACAAATACATAAGAACATACAATTATGAAAAAAATATTTATTATCAACGGAAGTCAAAATTTTGCGCATTCAGGCGGACAATTCAACCAAACCGTTACCGATTGGACAATTGAATACTTAAAAAGTAAAAATTACGAAATCAAAATAACTGATATAAAACAGGACTTTGATCTGGATGAAGAAGTCGAGAAATTCGTTTGGGCAGATGCAGTAGTTTATCACACACCAGTTTGGTGGTTTCAATTGCCAAACCTTTTCAAAAAATATATTGACGATGTTTTCACAGCCGGACATCAAAAAGGAATTTACAAAAGCGACGGAAGAAGCAGAACAAATCCAGACATTAACTATGGAACTGGCGGGCAATTGCACGGTCGTAAATATATGCTTACCACAAGTTGGAATGCACCTGCAACTGCTTTTACACTTCCTCAGGAATTTTTCGAAGAAACATCTGTAGATGATGGAGTTATGTTTGGTTTCCATAAAATGAATAAATTTGTAGGTATGGAAAAATTAGATGGTTTCCATTTTCATGACGTCGAAAAAGGTGCTACAGCGGAAAATATTGGTATCTTTAAGATAGAATACACCAAACATTTAGAACAAATCTTTAAAACCTTATAATTATGATTTCAATTACAGCAATTTTAAAAAGCAAAACAGAAAACATAGAACAAGTAAAAAGCATGCTAAACCATTTGGTTACCGAAACCAGAAAAGAAGCAAGCTGCATTCGTTATGATCTTCATAATACCGAAAATGTATTCATTATTTGGGAAGAATGGAAAGATCAATCCGGCTTTGAAACACATAATAATCAACCGTATTTACTTGATTTCATTGCCAAAAGCGAAACTTTAGTTGCTGGACCAATTCAGGTTTACAAAACAACACAAATCTTGTAAAAACAAGTAATCCATAAAAATCCATGAAAGCACTTTTCACAAACACATATGAATCTGATTTTGTAACCACAGAAACAGCAAAACCAACTCCTAAAAAAGGGGAAGTTTTAGTAAAAATACACGCAAGCGGCGTTAATCCAATCGACAATAAAATCAGATTAGGACTTTCGCCTTATGCATCACCTGTATTACCAGCCATTTTAGGAACTGATCTTGCAGGCGTTATCGAAGCAATTGGCGAAGGCGTTACTGACTTTAAAGTAGGCGACGAAGTTTACGGACTTGCCGGAGGTGTTCTCGGACTTCAGGGAACTTTAGCAGAATATACCGCTGTCGACTCTGATTTATTAGCCATAAAACCGAAGAACTTAAGCATGAGAGAAGCCGCAGCAATTCCGTTAGTATTGCTTACAGCTTGGGAAGGTCTAATTGACAGAGCCAAAGTACAAAAAGGTGACAAAGTTTTGGTTCATGCAGGTGCAGGCGGAGTTGGTCATATGGTCGTTCAGCTTGCTAAAAATCTTGGTGCCGATGTTTATGCAACCGTATCTTCTCAAAAAGCTGACATTGTAAAAGATTTTGGAGCAACTCCAATTGATTACAAAACCGCAACTGTTGAAGATTATGTAAATCAATACACAGACGGAAAAGGTTTTGACATTATTTACGATACTGTTGGAGGTCAATCTCTTGACGATTCGTTTAAAGCCATTCGTCATTATGGGCAAATTGCCAGTTGTTACGCTTTCGGGACACATGCTTTAGCTACAAGTTCGTTGCGTTCTGCAAGTTTACACGGTGTTTTTGTTTTGCATCCAATGATTGGAAATGAAAGAAGAAAACATCACGGAGATATTTTAAGAGAAACCACAAAACTAATTGAAGAAGGAAAACTAAAACCAATTTTAGATCCTAGAAAATTCACTTTAAACAATGCAATAGAAGCTCATAAAGCGGTAAGCGACGGTTCTTCTGTTGGAAAAATTGTTGTTGATGTAATTTAATTTGTTTTTCTATTTATAGCAACATTAAGCCCTTAACGGGGCTTTTTTTGTTTTGTCATTTTTTCACATTAAAAAAAGGTATTGTTACTATTATTCTTTAAAAATTACTCCAAAAAAACTAACTTGCCTCATATTTAAAACTATACAATATGAGCAATTATCATCTTGCCGAAATTAATATTGCCAAAATGAAAGGCGTCACCATCAACGACCCGATCATGAAAGAATTCGTAGACAATTTAGAACTCATCAATACATTAGCCGAAAATAGCGAAGGATTTGTATGGAGATTAAAAGATGACAGTTACAACGCAACAAATCTGAATCCGTATAACGATGAACAGATAATTGTAAATGTTTCGGTTTGGAAAAACATAGAAACACTGGAACATTATATGTACAAAACTTTTCACAGCGAGTTTTTAAAACGTCGTAAAGAATGGTTTCAAAAATTCGGAAAAGCAGCTACAGCAATGTGGTGGATTCCAAAAGGACATATTCCTACGCTTGATGAAGCGGTTGAAAAATTGGATTATTTACAACAAAACGGAGCTTCTGAATTGGTTTTCGATTTTAAAAATAAGTTTCCTGCACCAAAAGCAAAAGACGTTTCTCAAATCGAATAATTGCTTCATAAAGCCTAATTTTCGAAATTATACAAAATTAATACATACAAAAAAAGACTGTATTCTTAACAAATACAGTCTTTTCTCTTTTATATAGGTTCAAGAATTACTTCTTAATTATTTTCTGAACATAAGACTTCTTATTTGAAGAAGTTACATTAAGAAAGTAGACACCTCTTGCTTTTCCTGATAAATTAATCGCTTTATCACTATCGTTTTCACCTGAGAAAGTTTCTGTATAAATCAGTTTTCCTTCAACACTATGAACTGTAACAGTGTAATCATCTGTAGAAGATGATGTTTTCAAATAAAACACATTACTGGACGGATTTGGATAAACCTGAACTCCTACTAAAGTATTTAGTGCTTTTTTTGATTTCGCTACAGCTAAATTTGGTCCGTTATCGATTTTTAAATTATCAAACCAAATTCTCGTTCCATATCCTGAAGTATTTTTGAATTTAATCAAAACATTCTTCTGATTTTTTACCAAACTCAAATCAATTTTCTCTGCTCTCCAATCAGAATCTTTGGTCGGAATCCAATCATTAGTTTCATTTGATGCAGTTGTTGCAGGATCATCCTGAATTACTGGTGAAACAGTCTGTAATTGTAGTTGATTTTTAGAATACACATTTGTCCAGGTAACACCACAATCTGAGGATACCGCAATATCAATATGATCTGGCGCTGGAGTTGGATCAAACGCATTTAAATACTGTGTATAGGCCAGATCAAAATATAAAAATGGAGTCGAAGAAGTAGAAAAATCCATTGATTTCAAAATCAACTCATCTACCTTACCCGTTGGATTATCGGCATTATTAATAATCATGCAAGACAGATCACCTTTACCAGCATCAGAACGTTTTTCCCAAGTTATAGCGTCTTTGTCCGGATTACTAATTTCCCAGTCCTGAATAGGAAAACTTCCTTCAAAATTTTCTAAAAACGGAACACTATTTTTACCTTTTATAATCACTACACCCGTTTTTAACATCGTAGATCCTGTTCCATAAGAATTAGAAGCCGTTAAAGTCACATTGTAAGTTCCCGGACTGTCATAAATCACAGTAGGAGTTTTACTTGTAGAAGTTGCAGGCGTACCACCTGGAAATGACCATGACCATGAAACAGGTTCTCCTGTTGAATTATCTTTAAAAGCAATTGGCAAATCACTGCACAATCTCTCATTTTCTACTACAAATTCCGAAAATGGAGTTTCTTTACTATCAAACGTGAATTTCAAATTATCAATCCATATTCTAGAACCGTATCCTGAAGTGTTTTTAAACTTAAACAAAACATTCGATTGTCCTTTAAAATTTGATAATAATACTCTTTCTGTTCTCCAATGTGAATCTGAAGTTGGAACCCAATTATTTGGATCGGTACTCACAAAAGTCTCTAATTCAGTATGTGTCTTTAAATAAACACTTTCCCAAGTCAGACCACAATCTTTGGAAGCCAGAATTTCAAGAACATCGGGACTTGCAGCATCAAATTTAGCATAAGCAACATCGAACGAAAAATCAGTTATTCCAACAGATAAATCAGCAGGTTTCAGAATAATTTCGTCTATCTCTCCAACCTTACTGTTATCAGCATTATTCATGATCATGCATGACGAAGAATTATGTCCAACGCCGGAACGTTTCTCCCAAGTTAATTTATTATCAGCATTAACAATTTCCCATTCAGCAGGAGGAAAAGAACCTTCAAAACCTTCGGTATAAGAAATCTTGTCCGGATCAACAACGTTTATAAAATTACTTTTAGTAACGGTAGTTCCTGCACCGTTTGCATTTGTAGTAGAAAGTGTTACTGCAAAAGAACCTGGTGAACTGTAAGTTACTATTGGATTTTTAGCTGTAGAACTTGCTGGTGTACCTCCGGGAAAAGACCAAGCCCAAGAAGTAGGATTTCCTGTTGAAACATCCAAAAAAGGAGCCGTAACACTACTGCATCGAGTACCTCTAACTGCCGAAGCAAAATCAGAAACCGGAGTAGTAGCCTGCGTAATAGCAACATTTACATTATCAATCCAAATTCTGGTTCCGTATCCCGATACATTTGCAAACCTGATAGAAACATTGCTGTTTCCCTTATAAGCGCTAAGATCTACAATTTCTTTTCTCCAGTTAGCATCTGTAGCCGGTATCCAATTATTTGCCAACGCCGTAGGAACGGCTGTAGTTTGCAAAACAGTATGCGTTTTCGAATAAACATCATTCCAGGTAAGTCCGCAATCTATAGAAACCTGTACTTTTAAAACATCTGGGCTAGCATCATCAAATTTTGTATAAGCAACATCAAAAAATAACTGACTATTTTGTCCTGCCGTAAAATCAAGATAAGGCAATCGGATATAATCCAAAGCACCTACTACAGCATTATCTGCGTTGTTCATAATCATACATGAAGTATCATTATGCCCCACTCCATTTCGTTTTTCCCATGTTAATCCATTATCAGGATTTGTAATTTCCC
Organism: Flavobacterium sp. JAS; assembly: GCF_020991455.1. GTDB lineage: Bacteria > Bacteroidota > Bacteroidia > Flavobacteriales > Flavobacteriaceae > Flavobacterium. The sequence continues at coordinate 243,745 of NZ_JAJMOX010000011.1, read as the reverse complement.
AACCCGCAGGAGGAAAAGAACCTCTAAAGTTTTCAACTAAATTCACACCTGATCTTTGATCTACTTCAATGTAATTCAGGACTTGTTTTATATTCGTTCCTAGAGAATTTGTAACCTCCAATGTTACTTTGTATTTTCCAGATGCGTTATAAGTAACAACCGGATTTGCCGCTGTAGAAGTTGCAGGGCTCCCACCTTCAAAAGTCCATGTTCTCGAAGTAGGTAATCCTAAAGAAAGATCTTTAAAAGCAATTGTTTTTCCCGAACAAATAGCCGTAGTATTACTACTGAAATTGGCAACTGGGGCCGCCTCAATTACCCCAACTGAACTCAGATTACTTTGCTGCCACAATACGCCTCTCGGATAACTTGCAACCGTCATATCATCTAACCAATACGTCATTGCATTCGTCTGATCTTTGGTATACATATTCTGGCAATTTGTGTTATAATCCATGTGATTTTCGGCATTGGCATAAACACCACAGCTATTCAATACATTTCTGGCACAGCCTTCAGCAACTTTAGTTGGTGGCGTATCAGCCATTCCGTCATTAACAGGATCACAATCGTCCTGAAAAGTATGCTTTAAACCAAAATAATGACCAAATTCATGCGTCATTACTTTTGCAAAAGTAGCACTTGCATTAGACCCACAGGTACTTCCTATATACCTATGATTGTAAGCAACACGCGGAATCGCATCCTGAATTGGCAAAAATGCATGTCCCGAACCAACAGATCCTTGTCCAGTATTTGGCTCATCGACAACCAAAACATCCAGATAATAGCGATTATTTTTACCATACCATATATAGTCATAAATTCTGTTATCATATCCATCAACGATATGCGCCTCAGGATGCCAATCTAAACCAGCAATTTCAAGAGGATTCCCGTCCGGATCAACGGTTGCCAAAACAAACTGAATATTCAATTTACTTTTAACCGCATCAAAACGCGGATCTGTAGTTGCGTATTCCGGAAACAAACCATTAAAATCTTTATTTACCGTCACCAATGCATCATCAATTCTGCATTTCATTTGTTCTTTGGTAAACACATTATTGATATTTGTTCCATCTGCGAGAATATGAAACACCACCGGAATAATGTAAGGAGTTGCAGCAGATCTTTTTGTATTGCTTTTCTTCCAGGTCTTAATCTTCGATAAGGATTTTGCAAAAGCAGCTTCTTCCTTTTGAGATAATTGAGTTCCGCATCCTATGGGGTTTTGGTTTTGACCAAAGGACACGAAAAATTGCAGCAGAAAAACTGCTGTAAAAAAGTAGGTTTTTTTCAAAATAATAGGTTTTTGTTAGTTGTTAGTTTAAAAACAATATTATCAAACAACTAATTAAAAAATTCAGCTTAAAACCCGCTTCCTCTCACAATCATTTTCGATAATATAATTTTTATAAAAATATTTAATCACAAAACAAAAAATCGATATTATCTTATTGTAAAACAATTGTATATTATCTAGTTTCAATTCCTTTATTATCTTTTAAACAATAAAAAAAGCTGCCCTTTTAAGACAGCTTTTATAAAAATCAGATTAAATTCTGATTTTTAATATTTCAAAATCAATATTATTTAACCCCGCCAAAGGCGCCAAAACACATATTTTTGTGCAAGATTTCAACACTTGTAAAACCAATTTTTTTCATCAAGTCTAATTGATAATTCATAGATCTTGGAGAATCTTCCTTTTCTACATAATCCAATACTTTCTGACGATATTCGGCACCGCCAATTCCTTCCAAATAATCACCATAACGCTGCCACGTATATTCATTCAACAATTCAGTATCCTGAGTTATTAAATCCGAAATCATAAAACATCCGCCTGGTTTTAATAATTTGAATATTTTCGTAAAAGTAGTTTCCCAATCTTCATCGTCTCTCAAATGATGCAAAACTGCTCCCGCCAAAATAATATCAAAATGACCTTCCTGCAAATCTACTTCACGAATATCACCATGCTTCACTTCTACCTTTCCGTTTGTTGCTGTAGAAACTCTTTCAAAAGCCCGATCCAACATTGGCAAACTTAAATCAACCAAAGTGCAATTCAAATTCGGAACTTTAGAAAGCATTTTCAAAGTATAATTCCCCGCTCCACAGCCAATATCCAAAACATTCACTGCATTTGGAGCAATTCTTTTAGAAGCTTCCGTAATTAATTCTAAAGAAATTGTAGCATCGATTGTAGCAACCTGCCCAGTTTCTAAATTCGAAAATCGTTCGACATCATTATCAAAACGTTCTCTAATTTCTTCAATAGTTGATTTTTTCATAGTTTTTGTTTTAGGTTTCCACGCAGATTTTGCAGATTAGGGCAGATTTAAAATGATTTTTTTTACTCTTTATAATGTAAATAAAAAAATCTGCGCTTATCTGCTTAAATCTGCAAAATCTACGTGAACATTTTTTTTCAAAAGTACCTATTTCATATATACTTCAAAAATACTAATTTTATCAATTATCAATACTTAATAGGTATTCATGGAATTACGTCACTTGAAATATTTTTTGGCTGTAGCCGAAGAATTAAACTTTACCAAAGCTTCTGAAAAACTATTTATTTCTCAACCTCCTTTGAGTAGACAAATTATCGAACTCGAAGAAGAAGTTGGGGCACGTTTATTTAACCGAAACAATAAAAAAGTCGAATTGACCGAAGCCGGAAAATATTTCGAAAAAGAAGTAAGAGAACTTTTTCAGAATCTCGAACACATTACACTAAAAACAAAGAAAATAGCCGAAAATACTTCTGGTGATTTCAGAATCGCTTATATCAGTTCTATTTATTCAGCCGTAATTTCAGAATTGATAAAACATCTGAAAGAGCAGTTTCCGTTTGTCAATTTCAAACTTTTTGAAATCTCGACAACAAAACAAATTTCAGCTTTAGAACAAGGAAAAATTGAATTAGGAATCATTCGTTCTCCCATAAAGTCGCCCAAAATAAAATCGCAATTGTGGTTTCAGGACGGATTCTCAGTCGTGTACAATAAAAGCGAAATACAAATTAATTCTGAAGAAGAAATTCCAAATCTGAAAGACGAAACTTTTGTGTTCTTCAACAAAGATTATGCACCGCATTATCATGAAGTTTTATTAGAACTTTGTGCTTTTTATGGCTTTACGCCAAAAGTCGTTCACGAATCCAACAATATCAATTCGATTGTGCAATTGGTCAAAAATGGATTAGGAATTTCGATTGTTCCGTCTAATATTGCCAAAAACAATCAAGATCTGGAAATAGGTTTTATCGAATTAAAAAAAGTCAATTTATTTACTGATGTTTCATTAATTACTTCAAGAGAAGACGATTCTGAAATTACAAAATCTGCTGTTGCGTTTTTATTGAATTTTAAAAAGTAATATTGTCACGAATTTCACGAATTAATTTTTGGAAAAAATCACGCAAAGTCGCAAAGACACAAAGTTTTGTTTTGTTTTGTTTTGTTTTGTTTTGAATAGCCTCCAGCTTTAGCTGGAGGAATTATGTGTATGTTAAATAAATGGCTTTAGCCAAATTATACGTATTAGGTTCAAGCCTTTTTATTATGCACATTAAAGGCCTCCAACTAAAGCAGGAGGCTATTCATGAAAATATTTTAAAAACTTTGCGCCTCTGCGCCTTTGCGCGATTAATAAATTTATGGTAATCCGTAAAATTTAAAAACTTAATGGAATTAAATTGCACATAGCAATTAAAGCGAAACAAAAAATAATTAGTGGAAATTCGTATAATTCGTGGCAAAAAGTTACAATTTATCAGGGCTTAATTTCCTAAAAAGAGCGAACTTTTAAATATCTTAGCAGATTATTACATTACCTAAATAAAATCAATAAAAATGGCTGAGCAATCTTCAATTCAGTGTCCAAACTGCGGAACTACAATCGATGTAAATGATATTCTAAAACATCAATTGGAAGATAGTATCCGTAAAGAATATCAGCAAAAAGCAACTGCTCAGGCAAAAGAATTGGAACTTAGAAATGAACAATTCGAAAAAGCCAAAGCCGAATTTGAAGCCAAAAAGAAACAGGAAAATGAACTTTTTGCCGAACGTTTAGAGCGTGAAAAAAAGACAGCAGAAAAAGAGATTACTGAAAAGGTAAAAACGAAACTGAACGAAGAAAACAAAGATCGTTTGGTTGCGATGGAAAAGGAACTTTCTGAAAAATCCGAGAAACTTCGTGAACTCAATAAAATGGAGGGGGAAATTGCTAAACTTCAGCGTGAAAAACTGGAAATGAAAGACGCCATCGAAGCTCAGGCTCAAAAACAATTGAATGAGACTTTAGTTCTCGAACGTGATAAAATCCGTAAACAGGAAGAAGAAAAAAACGAACTTAAAATTAAGGAATACCAAAAACAATCTGACGATCAAAAAAAACTGATTGAAGAAATGAAACGCAAGCAGGAACAAGGTTCTATGCAATTGCAAGGCGAAGTAATGGAATTGGCAATTGAGGAATGGCTGGCAAATAATTTCCCATTAGATACTATTGACGAAATTAAAAAAGGTGCAAATGGTGCCGATTGTCTTCAGATTGTAAATACTCGTGAACTACAAAATTGTGGTTCTATTTATTACGAGAGCAAACGTACAAAAGCTTTTCAACCCGCTTGGATTGAGAAATTTAAAAATGATATTAGAACTAAAAGAGCCAATATCGGGGTTTTAGTAACCGAAGTTATGCCGGCAGGATTGGACCGTATGGGAATGCGCGACGGAATCTGGATTTGTACGTATGAAGAATTTAAAGGTTTAAGCGCTGTTTTACGTCAGTCATTGATTCAGGTAAGTCAAGCGGTTCAGGCGCAGGAAAACAAAGGCGATAAAATGTCGATGTTGTATGATTTTTTAACGAGCAATGAATTTCGTTTACAAATAGAAGGAATCGTTGAAGGTTTTACTCAAATGCAAGGCGATCTTGATGCCGAAAAAAGAGCAATGCAAAGAATCTGGAAACAACGCGAAAAACAAATCGAAAAAGTAGTACATAATACTTTAGGCATGTACGGCTCGATTCGTGGTATTGCAGGAAATGCAGTTCAGACGGTAAGAGCTCTGGAATTGGATTTTATTGAAGAAGAAAAGGAAGATCCTAACGAATTGGAATAACTATATGAAATGGCACGCGGATGATGCGGATTTAAATCGATTTACACTGGTTTTTTACGCGATATTTGTCATTTTCGAACGAGATTGTAATAAAAAAGGCTTCAACTAAATTTAGTGAAGCCTTTTTTATTATTAATTTCCTTTTTTGAAAAGCATTGTTGGTCCAAACTAATTGGAAAGCAATAATTTATTATTCTCTATAGAATAACCAGTAGTGGTTTTTAATAACTGTGAAAACTTACCTTCTTTTTTTGCCTCGCATTTTTTAGTTTCTGAAGTAAAATTCAAAAAACTGAATTTGTCCCGCATTTTTAGAAAGTAAATTCCCTTTAATTGCATTACATCCTGTAGAACCGGAAAAAGTTGATGCTTTCAGTTCGATTTTTGGAAGACTTGAAAAATCCTTTTCAGTAATAGGCTTACCATTCAAATTTTCTAAAACCCATCTTTGTTGTATTTTCTTTTCAATTGACTTTCCGACTGTATCTGTTGACGCACTTGCATCCTTAGTAGATCTGCAGCTGCACACTAATGAAACTGCAATAAACAACATTAAAATTCTTTTCATGTAAAATAATTATTTTATAAATATTATTTTACAAAACTATCTAGACTCTAAATCTAATAAGAAACCTATATGTCATTTTTAAAGCATTATAAGATATCTTTTAGCCTTACCGAACTAATCTACTTTTCTTAGAACCAAAAGTTTCCCAGACGGATTTGAAAGCGTTAATCTATTGTCTCCTATTGAATATGTTGTGGTACTTTGAAGTGCTTTTACAAACTGATCTTCTTTATTACCTGAAGCACAAGCCATAAGAGTAGAAGCCGTATTGGTAAATCTTAGCACATCTTTCTCATAAAATATCGTTCCGGTTATAGAATTACAACCGCCAAATCCCATAAATCTGTTTTCTTCTGCATGAATTTCGATTCGGGGTGATTCCTTTTGAAAATCTGTTGCAAAAACTTTATAGCCGTTTAATTCTTCCAGAACCCAAATGTCATGTAAGCGATAATCCGTAATATATTTTCCGCAACCATCAATTTTTTTAGAGGCAAGATCTGAGTTATTTTTAATTTCGATCGAAACCTTATATGGCGAAATCACTCCTGACATCGAATCTTGACAATCTAATTGCTGAATAGTAACTGTAGCACTTGCGGTCGAATTACTTAATTTATACATTTTCACGTTAGCATCCATCGCTCGAATTGGTTCTACAGATTGGAAAATCAAATTTTCTTTACCTTCTATCAAAGAAGTAAAAACCGTTTTCTCCCTCCCAATTTTCAATCCCCAAAAAGGTTCATTTCCGGTCGCTTTAAAGTAAATCATCATTTCATCTTCTGGAGAATTGGTCATTGAAGTTGCTTCTTTTGTATCAGAACTTTTAGTTGCTCCTGTTTTACAACCAATTATCAGAGACGATAATAACAATAATGAAAGTACTTTTTTCATGGAGTCCGTTTTTTAAAATGATTTTGTTTGAAAATAGAATCTAAAACTAAGCTGAATTTGAAGTGATATTTTAGAATACTTATTTAGATTTAATTCAAATTTAAGAAAAATAATACAGTTTGAAAAGAAATTATCCCCTCAAAAAACTCCTGAATATCGCACCAATTCTAAGATTAAGATAAAATATGCATTTCATGTTGTTATTTTTCTAACAAAAAAACACAATACTTACGTATTTTTATAAGTACAAATACTTATATTTGCATAGTAATACTTAATTAAAGAAATCATGATTAGAGTAATAGTAGTTGGAAACGGCATGGTTGGTTATAAATTTTGCGAAAAGTTCATTGCAAAATCAGGACAAGAAAAGTATCAAATTACCGTATTTGGTGAAGAACCCAGACGTGCATACGATCGTGTTCATTTAAGTGAATACTTTGGCGGAAAAACGGCGGATGATTTATCATTATCAACTAGTGAATGGTACGCAGAAAACAATATTACTTTGAATACTTCTGAACTAATTACAGATATTAACAGAGAAGAAAAAACCATACATACACATTTAGAGAAAACACATACGTACGATTACTTAGTTCTTGCAACAGGATCATCGGCGTTTGTACCACCAATTGAAGGTGTAGAAAAAGAAGGTGTTTTTGTGTACAGAACCATCGAAGATCTGGATGCAATTATGGCCTACGCCAAAAAAATAAAGCAAAAAGGTGCCTCAGAAGCAGCCGTTTTAGGTGGCGGTTTATTAGGTCTTGAAGCAGCAAAAGCAGTTCGCGATTTAGGATTAAATCCTCACGTGGTTGAATTTGCACCCCGATTAATGCCAAGACAATTAGATAAAGGTGCAAGTGATATGCTGCAATCTAAAATCGAAGAGCTTAATATTGGTATTCATCTTAACAAAGCAACTCAATATATTGACGGAAAAAAATCGATAACGGGAATGATGTTTGCCGATAATGAATTGTTAAAAGTTGACATGTTGGTTATTTCTGCCGGAATTAAACCTCGTGATGAACTGGCCAGAGTTTCAGGACTTGAAGTTGGCTTGCGAGGCGGTGTTGTGGTAAACAATCAAATGCAAACATCAGATCCTTCTATTTATGCGATTGGCGAAGTGGCTTTGTACAATCAAAACATTTATGGACTTGTTGCTCCAGGTTACGAAATGGCTGATGTAGCCGCTGCGCAAATCTTAAATGGTTCTAAAACCATGAGAGAAACCATCGATATGTCGACACAATTGAAGTTAATTGGTGTTGAAGTTGCGAGTTTTGGTGATCCTTTTGTCGAAAATGACAGTGTAACCGCGATTATTTATGAGAATAAATTAAGCGGAATTTACAAAAGAATTAATGTTACTAAAGATTCCAAAACTTTATTGGGCGGAATTTTAGTGGGCGATTCAAGTGATTATAATTCACTTTTCCAGATTTACAGCAATGCAATGGCTTTGCCTAAAAATCCTGAAGATCTAATCTTAGGTTCACGAGACGGTTCTGAAGGTTCGAGCTTAGGAAGTGTTCTGGATTTGCCGGATACCGCCGTAATATGTTCTTGCGAAAATGTAACTAAAGGTTCTATTTGTTGTTCGCTTTTAGACGAAACTTGCTCTAGTTTTTCAGATGTTGTAAAACACACTAAAGCAACTTCGGGTTGTGGAGGCTGTAAACCAATGGTTTCTGATTTGGTAAAAGCCACTCAAAAATCATTAGGAAAAGAAGTAAAAGATGTCATTTGCGAACATTTCTCTTATACCAGACAAGAATTATTTGACTTAATTAAAATTAATAAATACGAGAATTTCTACGATGTAATAGATCATCACGGAAAAGGCGACGGTTGCGAGGTTTGTAAACCAGTTGTGGCTTCAATTTTCTCGAGTATTTATAATGATACGGCAAACAAACACGTAACTACACAAGATACAAACGATAGATTTTTGGCTAATATTCAGCGAAACGGAACCTATTCTGTAGTACCAAGAGTTGCCGGAGGAGAAATTACTGCCGAGAAATTAATAGTTATTGGAGAAGTTGCCAAACAATTTGATCTATATACCAAAATTACCGGTGCACAACGTGTAGATTTATTTGGAGCACATTTAAGTGATTTACCAAAAATCTGGAAAATATTAATTGATAATGGTTTTGAAAGTGGTCATGCTTACGGAAAATCGCTTCGTGCTGTAAAAAGCTGTGTTGGAAATGCATGGTGTCGCTACGGAATGGACGATAGCGCAGGATTTGCCATAGAATTAGAAAACAGATATAAAGGAATCCGTTCTCCGCACAAACTAAAAGGTGGTGTTTCGGCTTGTATTCGTGAATGTGCAGAAGCCCGAGGAAAAGATTTCGGATTGATTGCGGTCGAAGGCGGTTGGAATTTATACATCTGCGGAAACGGTGGAGCAAATCCAAAACACGCTGTTTTATTGGCCGAAAAAATAGATAAAGAAACCGTTATCAAATACATGGATCGTTTCTTAATGTATTACATCCGCACGGCAGGTCCGTTGGTTAGAACTGCGACATGGTTAGAAAAACTAGATGGTGGTTTAGAGTATTTAAAACAAGTTATCATCGAAGACTCTTTAGGAATCTGCGAAACGCTTGAAGCTGAAATGCAGACTTTGGTAAACACGTTTGAATGCGAGTGGAAACAAGTTCTCGAAAAACCAAGATTATTAAAACGTTTCAACCATTTTGTAAACTCTGAAGAGAAAGATGATAATGTTGTTTTTGTTCCTTTAAGAGATCAAAAAATGCCAAAAGCCTGGTCGTAAAACTTTATAAATTTTTATTTTAAACACATAGAAACATAGATTTTGAAAACTCAATAAAAGGCGTTTCACTTATTTAAACACACATAGCTATGTGTGAAGAAACGAGTTTCTTTTTGATTTTACTTTTTCAAAAAAAAATCTATGTTCCTATGTGTTAAGAATAATAGCTCCAAAAAAAGAAAAAAATATCACTAACGTTTGCTGTCCTCTTTCCCTCTTTTTTACTGCGCCATCATAACTCTCTTGATTGTAAAAAGAGGGATAAGAAACAGGAAACTAAAATTTGAATCAAATGGAAGAAATCTTAAATCAATATGAAACCGTTCACCCAAGTGATGCAACAATTTGGTTCAAAGCCGGAAAAGTAGAAGATTTCCCAACCAATCGTGGCGGCTGCATCAAATACAAAAACAAACAAATTGCCATTTTTAACTTTGCACGCCGCAACGAATGGTACGCTTGTCAAAATGCTTGTCCGCATAAAATGGAAATGGTTCTGGCGAGAGGCATGACCGGATCAACAGATGATATTCCGAAAATTGCGTGCCCGATGCATAAAAAAACTTTTTCACTTGTTGATGGTTCTAACCTAAATGGAGATGACGATTTAAAAATTGCAACCTATCCAATTAAAGTCGTTGAAGACGAAGTATTTGTTGGTTTTGTGGATTAAACGCAATCTTGTCATTTCGACGAAGGAGAAATCCTCGCAAGAAACTCGACAATCAAAATCAAATATATGATCAAATTATTAAGATTTCGCAAAGATGAGTTTCACGATAATTTAGCTAACCTTTGCGGAGCTACTTGCGAGGATTTCTCCTTCGTCGAAATGACAAACTATCGTAAATCACAACAAATCTATGCCTTGACATGTTTAAAAAAAATAAGCCTTAAAAGTTAATTTACGTATATTTGAGATCTATTATTCTACCAAAAAAATGAACACACCTTTTCAAAAAGCCAGCGAGTGGATAGATGCCGAAAACGCACAAGATCCAAATATCGAAATTGACCAAAATTCCGAATATCCTAAAGAATTATTGTATTCGAACAGGATGTACGAAAAACTGATGCAGTTTGAACCAAAAGCTTCTGAAGAAGTTCAGATCGCTTCAAAAGCACAACACATTTGCCGATGGAAAGTAGCACGAGAATCTTACCCAATGGATCGTGTGGGTTATTTGAAATGGAGAGAAGAACTTAAAAAATTTCATGCTAAAACTACTGCCACAATCTTAGAAAAAGCAGGATACAGCCCTGAATTTATAGATCGCGTTTCGTTTTTAATCGAAAAGAAATTACTTAAAAAAGATGCCGAAACCCAATTACTAGAAGATGTAATTTGTTTGGTGTTTTTAGAATATTATTTAGATCCTTTTGTGCATAAACACGACGAGGAAAAATTAAAAAATATCATCAAAAAAACCTGGGATAAAATGTCTGACAAAGGGCATCAGGAAGCCCTAAAAATCAAGTATTCTGTAGAAAACTTAAACTTAATAAAAGCTTCTTTAGGATTGTAAATTGGGTCTAATGACCAGGAACTAAAAAACGAATTACATTTTCCGGAAAAAGACAGATATTATCTTCGAATGAAAAAAAGCAATCAGGAAGCTGCCGATAAAATTACTTTCAAAAATTTACGCCGACTGTATTTTTTTGCACTTCTTACTATTGCTGTAACTATAATTGCAAGTCAGGTTTTAGTTCAGTATAACTTAAATCAGCAATTAAGCGATTCAAAAATCATCAATATTTCCGGAAAGCAAAGAATGCTGAGCCAGAAGATTGTTAAAGAAGTTTTGATCCTGCATTATGTTTCTGATAAAGCCTTGCCAAAACAAATTTCGCATTTAAAAGAAGTTTTATCACTTTGGAAAACGACTCAAAACGCTTTGGAAAATGGCAGTGATAGTTTGACTTTTCCAAAAGAAAAAAGCGAAACACTGAAGAGATTATATTCAGAAATCAATCCTGTTTTTAGCACTATTTCAGAAACTACTGACTTGTTTCTGTTAAATTTAGAACAGAAAAATGATAGCACTAAAAATCAAAAACTGGTACAAATAATTCTGCAAAACGAAGGTGTTTTTCTTTCGAAAATGAATCAAATTGTAACGCAATATGATCTCGAAGCGCATGAAAAAGTTACGGAACAACGCAAAATAGAATATTGGATTTTTGCCTTCACCTTATTTATTTTACTTCTGGAATTTTTCTTCATTTTTAAACCTACCAATAAAAAAATCGAGAAACTTATCGCCAAACTTTTATCTTCTGAAAAGAAGGCTTTAAAACTTGCTTATGACACAGAAATTATCAGCGAAATCAAGGAAAACTCGGTAAAAGAATTAAAATCGCTCAATTATGCCATGGAAAATACGCTGCTTTATTGCCGTATTGCTCCTGATGGTTCAATTATTCATGTTGGAGAAAAATTTGCTAAACTTTTAAATTACACCAAGTTTTCGTCTAATAAGAAATTCTCAGAAATTTTAACGACTGACGAAAAAGAACAGCTTAATATTGACCGTATTATATTCGAAAAACAACGCAGCGGCTGGCAAGGCGAAATCAAAATCGTTAATAAAGAAGCACAAACAATCTGGCTAGATTTATCAATGGTTCCGGTAATGATTAAAAAAGACGAATTGGAACTTTTAATAGTTTGTTTTAACATTACCGAACGCAAAAAAGCACAACGAGAAGTGGAGCGTTTGAACATTGAAAACAGTACCGAAAAAATCAATCAGCAAAAGATTATTTCAAGCAAAATTGTCGAAAATCAGGAAAACGAACAAAACCGAATCGCCAAAGAAATTCACGACGGAATTGGTCAAATGCTTACGGGATTAAAATTCAGTTTAGAAAGTATTAATCTGGATGACAAGGAAAAAGCAGCGCAAAAAATAGAATATCTAAAGAAACTCTCTTTAGATATTATCAAAGGCGTTCGCACCGCAACTTTTAATTTAATGCCTCCGGAATTAAGCGATCACGGTATCGTTTCTTCATTGGCAAAACTTACACAGGAACTTTCTAAACTTACCGGAAAAGAGATCCTTTTTTACAACAAAACTGACTTTAACCAACGTTTAGATTCTCTAATCGAAATTAATATCTATCGCCTTACACAAGAAGCTATCAACAACGCCATAAAATACGCCGAATCTTCGCATATCATTGTGCAACTTTCACATAGCGATACACTCCTAAGCATTATTGTTGACGACAACGGAAAAGGTTTTGATATACACGCTGTCGATAAAAAACGCAACAGCGAATCCGGAATGGGACTATTGTTCATGAAAGAAAGAATCCAATACATCAACGGACGCGTTTTTATTAAATCGATTCCAAGCGAAGGAACGAGGATTACTTTTAATATCCCTATTTAATTAGATAATTTGGCAATTAGATAATTAGATAATTTACTTTGCTGCAATCTTGTCATCTCTGTTAGAACTTTACGTCAAACCCGACAGGTTTTAAAAACCTATCGGGTTTAGAAATCACAATATAAGGTCCTTACAGAAAATTGGCAATCTTTGTCGATCTACTAGTGTGATTTCTCCTAAAGTCGAAATGACAAAACATCGCAACAACATCGTGTCTCAAAAGAAACATAAACAAAAGTCTACACCCAATTCCAAATTATCTAATTTTCTAATTCACTCATTATCTAATTGACAGATTATCTAATTTTCTAATTGACAAATTATCTAATTTAAAAAATTACGTATCTTAGCCTAATCTTTTTAGATGAATATACGTAAAAATTGAGAATCAAAATTAAGTAAAATATGAGTAATACTATTCGAGTAGTTCTGGCAGATGATCACGTTTTTGTAAGAGATGGAATTAAATCTTTACTGGAAAACGAAGCAAACATAGAGGTTGTAGGCGAAGCTATTGACGGAGCCGACGCTCTTGAAGTAGTTGCAACCAGCAAACCTGATTTACTTATAGTAGATATTCGTATGCCCAACTTAACCGGTATCGAGGTAGTAGAAAAACTTAGAAGCGAAAATAATACTGTAAAAATTATTATGCTTTCTATGCATGAATCTGAAGAATACGTATTAAAATCTATTAAGGCTGGAGCCGATGGATATTTACTAAAAGGTTCCAGTAAAGAAGAGTTCCTGAAAGCATTGCATACTGTGGCTGCCGGCGGAAAATATTTCAGCGGAGATATTTCTTCGATATTAATCAGTCAGCTCACTAATGCTTCAAATGCTTTAGAACCTAAGCAAAATTTAAGCGAAGAAATGATGATTACCAAAAGAGAAAAAGAAATTCTAACACTTTTATTATCAGGAAAAGGTAATAAAGAAATCGCTGAAGCTCTGGAAATTAGCAAACGTACTGCCGAAGTGCACCGTTTTAACCTGATGAAAAAGCTGAAAGTGAAAAATTTAATGGAACTTTCGAACAAAGCAACAGAATATTCACTTTTATAATTCTGTCTAAACGATAAAAATCGCCTTTTAAAATAGTATTTTAATAAAATAGAGAATCAATTTTGTGATGTTGGTAAATCTACTTCTTAAACACAAAATACTTAGTCACGATTACGTATTAATACTTATAAGTATTTATATTTGGTAAAACAAATCTAAGTACTATGAAAAATACAAACTCTTTATCACAATCACACAAGATTTTATTTTTGAATACTTTAGCCTTCACCGTATGTTTTGCTTGTTGGACATTAAACGGTGTATTGGTAACTTTTTTAGTTGACAATGGCATTTTTCATTGGAGCGTTGTACAAGTTGGCTGGCTATTAGGGATTCCTATTTTGACAGGTTCAATTATGCGTTTACCAATTGGTATTCTCACCGACAAATTTGGCGGCAAATATGTTTTTTCGCTTTTACTCTTACTCTGTTCTATTCCATTATTCTTATTACCTTATGCCGATAGCTTTTTAACGTTTGCAATACTTAGTTTTCTGTTTGGAATGGTTGGAACTAGTTTTGCTGTCGGAATTGGTTATACTTCAATTTGGTATCCAAAAGAATGGCAGGGGCGCGCTTTAGGAATTTTCGGAATAGGAAATGCAGGAGCTGCAATCACAACTTTTTTAGCACCGTCGTTATTAAACTATTTTTCTTTAGAAGACCCTCAAAATGGCTGGAAAACACTTCCTGTAATTTATGCAATTGCCTTAGTTATTATTGGAATTGCTTTTTTAATCTTTGCAAAAAACAAAAAGCTGGAGAACGATACCAGAACCGTTTCTCAAATGCTTCAATCTTTAAAATGTGCCAGAGTATGGCGTTTTGGAGCGTATTACTTTTTAGTTTTCGGATGTTTTGTAGCTTATTCACAATGGCTTTTGCCGAATTTCATGAATGTTTATCAAACCAGTCTGGTAATGGGCGGATTGTTTGCAACGCTTTTTAGTTTGCCATCTGGCGTGATCAGAGCTTTTGGCGGTTATTTATCAGATAAATTCGGAGCCAGAAAAGTAATGTATTGGGTTTTAAGCTCTTCTGTAATTTTAAGCGCTTTATTGATGATTCCGAAAATGGAAATTACAACGACAGGACCAGGAGTTTTAGCTACCAAAAAAGGTACAATAACTGCTGTCACCAATAATAATATTAAAATTGGAGAAACCGAATTTCCTATTGCACAAAAAAAAGAAAATGAAGCCGAAAATGCAATTTTCCCAACCAGCACATCCTGGCAGCAAGTTGTTGTTAATCAAAATCAAACTGTAAAGAAAAAAGAACTTCTTGCTAAAGGAATTACGGTAATTAAATTTGATGCAAACATGTGGGTATTTCTCACCTTAGTAATACTGATAGGAATTTCATGGGGAATTGGAAAAGCTGCTGTCTATAAACACATTCCGGAATATTTTCCAAAAGATGTTGGTGTTGTTGGCGGCATGGTTGGTATGATTGGCGGTCTTGGCGGATTCTTTGGCCCAATTATTTTTAGCTACTTATTGACCGCAACCGGAATCTGGTCGAGTTCATGGATCTTCATTCTCGTATTATCAGCTATTTGCCTGATTTGGATGCATTATACGATAACAAAAATCATGAACGAAAAGCAACCTATTTTGTCCAAAGTAATTGACAGAAATTAAAATTAAAAAAAATGGAGAATATGGTTTTTATCACAAAAACTTAAGTCTTTTTCCTATATTTTTACCTCGTTATTTAAATAAAACAAAATATGAAAAATCTAAAAATAATTCTTTTATTACTATTAGCAGGAATTGGCGTTGATAGTCAGGCCCAGGAATTAGATGTCAATTTACAAATAAGACCGCGTTTCGAATACAGAAATGGATACAAAACGCTTTTACCGGAAGGTCAGGAAGGAACATCGCAAATCTCGCAACGTTCAAGACTGAATTTTAACTATAAACAAGATGAGTTAACTGTAAAATTGACTTTTCAAAACACCAGAACCTGGGGAGATGTAGCAACAACTGCGCCTGCAGACAAAAATGGAGTGGCAGTTTTTGAAGCTTGGGCACAATACGATTTAACCAAAAAATGGAGCGCAAGAATGGGACGTCAGGTACTTTCATATGATAACCAACGTATTATGGGCGAAATGGACTGGGCGCAACAAGGACAAAGCCACGATGCATTAATAGTATCTTTTCATCCAGAAAACCATCAGCTTGATATGGGATTAGCGTATAACTCTAATGCCGAAAACACTTTTCAAACTCCTTATACTGTAGCAAATTATAAAGCTATGCAATATGCTTGGTATCATACCACATTTGATAAAATTGGAGCAAGTTTATTGTTCTTAAATACAGGTTATGAATATGCAAATACCGATGCTAAATTATTAGTAGATTACAAGCAAACCTTCGGAACTTACTTAACCTACAAAACAGGAAAAATTGACAGTAACTTAAGTTTTTATGGACAAACCGGAAAAAGTGCAGACAAACAGGTTAGCGCCTGGGATGCTGCCATAAACTTTGGATATAACATAACTGATTCTTTTAAAGCTGGTTTAGGTTATGAATTTTTATCAGGAAAAGATACAAATGATCAAAGTACCGTTATCAAATCATTCAACCCAATATTTGGAACTAATCATGGTTTCAATGGTTACATGGATTATTTTTATGTGGGTAATCACTTAAACAGTGTAGGATTACAAGATGCTTTTCTTAAATTTAACTATAACGTAAAAAAATGGCAATTTGCTTTGATTCCGCACGTATTCTTAGCTGCAGCTGATGTCGTAACGCCACTTAATGGAAAACTAGATTCTTATTTAGGAACTGAGGTTGACTTTACTGCTGGTTTCAATTTCAAAAAAGATATTACACTTACAGGAGGATATTCTCAAATGTTTGGAACTAAAACTTTAGAATTTATAAAAACTGGAGACGCTAGTCACACCAACAATTGGGCTTGGTTAATGATTTCTGTGAATCCTAGAATTTTTAGCTGGAAAAAATAGTTTTTCTTCAAATTTTACCTTTATATTTTACCCTTTTCCTATTTCGGAAAAGGGTATTTTTTTTATCCTTCCGAAAACTTGTTTTATGCTTTAATTAGCTATATTTGAATCGAATATGAACCCCAATTCTATCCCCATGAAACAACTTTTAAAATTATCGATGCTAACTTTTATTGTTACTCAAACAGGTTTTTCGCAAAAATATAATGACACCTTAATCTCGAAAGATTCAGAAATAAATTTTGCAAAAACACAAAAAAGAGGAATTAAAAAAAACAACATTATTTACTTTGTCGAAAATGACTTACAGACAATATCTGCTTACAAGAAAAACAAACTAAAATGGCAGACGAATGTAGTTTCTATCTGTGGAAAACCAAAAAACGGTGAACCTGAAATAAGATATGTCGGATTTAATACAAACAAACTACTTGTTGTTATGGGAAAGCATAATTTTGCAGAAGTTGACATAAATAATGGTTTAACAAGACTTGTTGGTTAAGATTAAAATTCTCGGCTAACGGGAACGGAATTGAAATAATAAAAAAGATATTTCTCCAAATCAAAAAATCCGGAGAAATATGATGCTCAATTCATGTTTAAAATTAAAACTGAATTAGAAAATAATACAGAAAATATACCAATCTCTGAAATGCAGAAATTAAAAAAATGAAAGTAACTTTAAACAAAATTTAAGTACGCTTAAACCATGTATCAAAATTTTGTTTAAAACTTCATTCAATGAAAATCATAGCTTGGAATTGCAATATGGCTTTTAGAAAAAAGGCAGAATTTATTCTGGCCTTTGATCCGGATATTGCCGTTATTTCTGAGTGCGAAAATCCCGAAAAATTAAAATTCGACATTGATACCAAATTACCCACAGATATACTTTGGTACGGTACAAATCCACACAAAGGATTAGGGGTTTTCTCTTATAGTGATTATAGATTTCAATTGTTGGATTGCCATAATCCAAGTTTCAAAAATATACTTCCAATTGCTGTAACTGGCGGAAAAATTGATTTTACCTTATTTGCCGTTTGGGCTAATAATCCCGAAGATAAAGACGGACAATACGTTACTCAGGTTTGGAAAGCTATTAATTATTACGAAGATCTAATCCAGGAAAATAAAACAGTTTTAATTGGAGATTTTAACAGCAATACTATTTGGGATAAGCCCAGAAGAGAAGGAAATCACTCGACTGTTGTAAACAAACTGGAAGCCAAAAAAATCTTTAGCACTTATCACAAATACTACAATCAAGTACAAGGCAAAGAAGAACATCCAACTTTGCATTTGTATCGTCACGAAAACAAACCCTATCATCTTGATTATTGCTTCGCTTCAAATGATTTCATTGAAATTATGGAAAGCGTCGAAATTGGAAATTATCAAGACTGGACTTTACACAGCGATCACACACCTTTAATAATTAATTTTAATATATAAACAATGAACAATTCCTGGACTGAAAGATGGAACGATCGCTACAGCAATGAAGAATTTGCGTATGGCGAAGAACCCAACAATTACTTTAAAGAACAAATAGAAAAATTAAACACCGGAACAATTCTTTTTCCTGCCGAAGGCGAAGGTCGAAATGCAATTTATGCCGCCAAACTAGGCTGGAAAGTCTCGGCTTTTGATATCAGCGAAGAAGGAAAAAACAAAGCCTTAAAACTTGCCAAAGCCAACAATGTAACTATTGATTATCAGGTTGGAGAATTAGAAACATTAGATTATCACACCGAACAATTTGATGCAATTGCATTAATTTATGCTCATTTTCCGGCAGAAATAAAATCAGCCATTCATACAACTCTTGAAACTTATTTACGCAAAGATGGAATCATCATTTTTGAAGCTTTCAGCAAAAAACATTTAGAATATCTTGCCATAAACGATAAAGTTGGCGGACCAAAAGATATTGAATCCTTATTTTCTATCGAAGAAATCCAAGCTGATTTTCCAAATTATGAAATCATTGAATTAACAGAAAAAGAAATCGAATTGAACGAAGGTTTATTCCATAACGGAAAAGGTTCAGTAATTCGATTTATTGGAAGAAAAAAATAAAATATAAATACCCATTGTAGAGACGCACTGCTGTGCGTCTCTACAGAACTGCACCAATACAATACTCCTCCATTTTACCTTTCACAATCCTCTTTTTACTTTTTATACAAAAACTTAAAATAAAATTTCAAAAATTACGTATTTATACGTAAAAATACTTATTTTTGTACTACATCAATATACGTGAATCATCTTAGACTAAGTAAATTCATATTGCGTATTCAAAAAAAGTTGTAATGCAAAATACCAAAATCAAAACTACTTGTTCCTACTGTGGCGTTGGCTGCGGAATTATTGTAACCAATGATGCTAAAAATGGCGTGATGGTTACGGGCGACAAAGATCATCCTGTCAATAAAGGAATGTTATGTTCTAAGGGAATGAATTTGCATTACGTAGTCAATGATACTTCAGACAGAATTCTATATCCCGAAATGCGCGGCAGTAAATCTTATCCGCTCGAGCGTGTGAGTTGGGATGCTGCACTTGATCGTGCTGCTGCAGTTTTCACTTCCATTATAAAAAAACATGGTCCGGATAGTGTCGGTTTCTATATTTCAGGACAATGTTTGACAGAAGAATATTATCTGGTAAACAAATTGGTAAAAGGCTTTTTGAAAACCAATAATATCGATACCAACTCCAGACTTTGCATGAGTTCGGCGGTTGTGGGTTATAAAAAGACTTTTGGTGAAGATTCTGTTCCAATTGCTTATGACGATATCGAACTCGCAGATACTCTCCTGATTACCGGAGCAAATCCGGCTTGGTGCCATCCTATTTTGTTTAGAAGAATTGAAAAACACAAAGAGAAAAATCCGAAAATAAAAATTATTGTAATAGATCCAAGGCGAACAGATACGGCAGCTTTCGCTGATTTACATCTGCAAATTATTCCCGGATCTGATATTATCCTATATCATGCAATCGCAAAACGCATTATCGAAAAAGGTTATGCAGATCATGATTTTGTAAAGAATAATGCGGAGAATTTCAAAGAATATAAAAACCTGGTTTTAGGAACTTCATTAGAAAAAGCCTCAAAACTATGCGGAATTTCGGTAAACGATATAAAACTTGCCGCAGATATTATTGGTAAAGCCAAAGGATTTATTTCGCTTTGGGCGATGGGATTAAATCAAAGTGCTGTTGGTGTTGATAAAAACACCGCTTTACTGAATTTATCTTTATTAACGGGACAAATTGGAAAACCGGGTTCAGGACCTTTTTCATTAACCGGACAACCCAACGCAATGGGCGGACGAGAAGTGGGCGGAATGGCAACTTTACTCGCTGCACACAAAGACATTGCAAATCCGGAACATCGAAAAGAAGTCGCCGATTTTTGGGGCATAGATTCTATTTCAGACAAACCCGGTCTAACGGCAACCGAAATGTTTGAAGCATTAGAATCCGGAAAAATGAAAGCTGTCTGGATTATTTGCACTAATCCGATGGTGAGTTTACCGGACTCTCGTCGTATCGAAAAAGCTTTGCAAAATGCTAAATTTGTAGTTGTTCAGGATATTTCGCATAATGCAGATACTTCAAAATATGCAGATTTATTATTGCCCGCCGCTGGTTGGTTAGAAAAAGAAGGCACAATGACCAATTCTGAGCGCCGAATTTCTTATTTGCCTAAAGGAATTAATGCGCCCGGAGAGGCTCTTCCCGATATTGAGATTTTAATTCGCTTTGCTAAAAAAATGAATTTCCATGGTTTTAATTTTAATAGCGCCGAAGAAATTTACAAAGAACATTGCGCGCTGACCAAAAACACCAATATAGATATCTCCTTCTTAAATTATCATCGTTTAAAAACCGAAGGAACTTTTCAATGGCCTGTTCCAGATTACGGACATCCCGGAACTCCCCGCCTTTTTACTGATAAAAAATTCTATACGCCATCGCAAAAAGCAATTTTCAATTTACCTACAGCGATCGAAAATACATCAGAACAACCAAGTCCGCAATTTCCCTTTATATTAACAACAGGAAGAGTTCGTGATCAATGGCATACGATGACCAAAACCGGAAAAGTGTCGAGATTAATGACGCATACACCTAGTCCTGTTTTAGAAATTAACCCGATTGACGCTTATAAAAACGATATTAAAAATGGTGATATCGTTGTTGTTTCCAGCAAAAATGGAGAAGTTCGCGTAAAAGCAAAAGTAACAGATTCTATCAAAGAAAAAGTCGTTTTCCTGCCAATGCATTGGGGGAAGCAACTCGAAAATGATTTAAATAGAACCAATAATTTAACGAATACAGTTGTTGATCCTGTATCAAAGGAACCTGATTTTAAATACACTACGGTTTCAATTACCAAATATATAAAACCTTTTCAAAAAATTGCCATTATTGGTGCCGGAGCAGCTTCTTTCAGATTCATTCAAAATTATCGTGAATTTAATTCGACTGATGAAATTATTGTTTTTTCTAATGAAATGAATCCGTTTTACAATCGCGTTTTGCTTCCGGAATACATGACAGGCGAATTTACGTGGGAACAGCTTTTGAAAGTTAAAGATGGTGAAGCATTAAATAAGCTAAAAATCACCATGAAAGCCGGCGTGGCGATTGATAAAATAAATGCTAATGAAAAAACGATAACTGATAGTTTTGGTGAAATACATACTTACGATTCATTAATTATGGCAACCGGAAGCCGCCCTTTTGTTCCTGAAAACGCTCAGCTTCATTTACCCGGACGATTTACAGTGAGACGAAAAGAAGATGCTGACCGTTTAAAAAAACATCTTGATAGTACTAATTTACCGCCCGAAGAGCAACATGTTGTAATTATTGGCGGAGGTTTGTTAGGTTTGGAATTAGCCGCTGCATTAAAACATAAAAAAGTAAAAACTACCATCGTTCAAAGAGCTTCCCGACTGATGGAGCGTCAGTTGGATTTAATTTCGAGTAAATTATTGGCCGAGGAAGTTCAGCTTCGTGATATTCAGATTTATTTTGATAATGAAGTTAGTACCGTTTTTGAAACTGATAATCCGAATGAGGTCGAAATCGCCTTGAAAAGTGGCAGAATAATTACTGCAAATGCGATTGTTTATACTATCGGAACAATTCCGAATATTGAAATTGCACGCGAAACAGGACTTGCCTGCGGTCGTGGCGTAAAAGTAAATCAGTATTTACAATCATCAAATCCAGATATTTATGCTATTGGCGAAATAGCAGAATTCAACAATAAATTATTCGGAATCACATCTGCCGCCGAAGAACAAGCCGATATTCTGGCCAATTTTATTGCAGGCGATATTAGCAGTTATTACAAAGGTTCAATTTTAATGAATATTCTAAAATTAGAAGATATTAACCTGTGTAGTATTGGCGATATTGAAATCCCGGAAAATGATGATTCTTACGAAGAAATTGTCTTTGCCGATCTGAAAAAACGCTATTACAAGAAATGTATTGTAAAAGATGATTTGCTTGTTGGAGCAATTTTAATGGGAGACAAAAATGAGTTTGCCGAATTTAAAACGATGATCGAAAGCAAAATCGAATTATCGGACAAACGAAATTCATTGTTAAGAGGAAGCTCAAATGCAAAACCTGTTTTAGGAAAATTAGTTTGTTCCTGTAGTCAGGTTGGAGTCGGAAATATTGAAGAAACCATTAAAAGCGGCGTAAACAATTTTACGGATTTATGTAAAAACACCGGTGCCGGACTAGGCTGTGGAAGCTGTAAAACTGAGGTCAAAGAGATACTTGCGAAATGTAAAATTTAGTTTCAAGTTTCAAGTTTTTTTTGTTTCAAGTTTTAAACACGATCCAAAGAAACTTGAAACTTGAAACCTGAAACTAAAAAAACTAAATGAAATGGAGTTAACGAGATTAATAGTAAAAGGAGGCGTTATTTCGCCGGGAGAATTACGAGAAGTAGTTAATATCGCTATGGATCAGGGTTTAGATTCTATTTCTTTTGGTTCAAGACAAGATATTATTTTCCCAAAAGGGTTAAAATCTTTAGATAAAGAAAAAATAGGCAAGCATCATTTTGTGTTTCCTGATCAAAAAAGCGGTAATAATATCGTTTCTTCTTATGTTTCAACTGATATTTTTAGAAATACGAATTGGTTAACCGGAAACAAATTTTTATACGTTTTAGAGCAGTTTAAAGAACAGCCAAAACTAAAAGTCAATATAAACGACCCAAAGCAGCAGTTGGTTCCAATGTTTACAGGGCATTTAAATTTTATAGCTTCAGAACATGAAGACTATTGGTATTTGTACATTCGTTTACCAAAATGGGATCGTATGGAAGTTTATCCTGTTTTAATTTATAGCTGGGATATTGCCAAGTTTTATTATGAAATCGAGAAAATTACAAATGAGGAATCTCTTGATATTGAGGTACTTTTTAGTTTAGTCAGTGAAAATTTAGATACTAATAACAGAACAATTGACAAACCATTAAATATTCCGTTTTATCCGTTTCCATATTATGAAGGTATGAACAGAATGGGAATTGATCAATATTGGCTTGGATTATACTGGAGAAATAATCTGTATGATTTAGATTTTCTGAAAGAAATGTGCGATTTATGTTTTGATTGCAAAATTGGAAAAATATGCATCACGCCTTGGAAATCGTTTATTATAAAAGGAATCCCAAAGGATCGAAAACTGGAATGGGAAAAATTTCTGGGTAAAAAAGGAATCAATGTTCGCCATTCTTTGTTAGAACTGAATTGGCATTTACCTGTTGCAATGGAATGGGCTTTGAATCTTAAAACTTTTCTGGTTCGTACACTTGATCAATTTGACATTAGTACATACGGATTAACTTTTGGAATATCTGAATACAATCGTGACGGACATTACTTTACATCGGTTGTTGTGGAGAAAAATGAGTTACCGGCTGCTCTTGAATCCATAAAAATCAGAGATACTTATAATGTTTTATTTGCGAAGAATTTCGACCCAAATACGAGAGAATACATTGTTCATTCGCAAGACATTGATAAACTAGAATTACCAAGTATTTTAATTGAATTGAGTCGGAAATATTTTGATGAACTCGGAAACTCTATTCCAGAAACAACAGAAAATTCACAGAAAAAAGAAAAGCCGCAGCTGGATATTTACCAATGTCTGGAATGTTTGACGCTTTATAAATCAGAATACGGAGATGAAAGTCAAGGTATACCTAAAGGAATTTCATTTACAGATTTACCAGAAACCTACTGCTGTTCTTTGTGCGAATCTCCGAAGAGTAATTTTAAAATTTTAGAAATCTTAGTAAATTAGTTTCGATTTCGCCCAGCATGAAAATATAATTATGTTGGGTAGAATTGATAAAAATTTACTTCTGATCTAATAATTCGATCAAATTTTGATTCAAATCTTTTGTTTTTACTCCGATAACTGAGAAGAATTTTTTATCAAAGCTTTCGACAGTTACAATAGCCTTTTTCGTAATTTCTTTTCCTTCATTGGTAAGTACAACAACTTTCGCCCTCGTGTCTGTGGGATGTTCTTTTCTTTGTATCAGTTTTTTTTGTTGCAAAGTTCTTAAAACCGTCGAAGTTGTCATTGGGTCAATTTTAGTATGTGCCGAAAGTATGATTTGTGTAACTTCTTGTTTATGAAGCGTAAGCCAGTGTATACTTGCCATCAAGACAAACTGTGAATGCGTTAAATTGTATTGCTCCAATGCTTTTTTGATTTCGCGCTGCCAAAGATTGGTTACTTGCCACAACAAAAAACCAGAACTTTCTTCTGGTTTTTCAACACTAAATGTATTATCTTCTGATGTACTCATTTTTACTTTCTTTATTATGAATTGCCAACAATGCTTGCTTTACAAATCATTTTTGAAGTTATAAAGTTAAAATCATTTTCGTTGATTTCAAAGAAACCATAACGAAACGGATATCCCCAAGACTTTTTATTGGGTATAAATTCAAGATTTTCGATTAACGGAATTATTGAAACCTCATTGCATTCTACAAATTGAATATTTCTTCTAAAAGGTACAAAATTTTCGGTCATCTGAAAGGAGTAAACCTCATCATCTATGACTTTTCCCAGAGCCGTAAAAGCCTGACACTTTTCATTTCCTTCCATAGTTATTTTTGAAGAGTATATTAATAAACAATCTTCCTTTTGCATTCGTTTTAAAGGAGCTTCTTTTCCATGACAAACCTGAATAAATCCGCCATTTACTCCTCTTTGTGTATGTTCTTTTGAGATTGTTGCTATCCAATACTTTTTTGCTCTCATAACTTAGAAGCTGCTTTAATCTGTTCCTGAACATCAATTGGTAAATTATCAACGATTTTTTTCGCTACTAATTTCACCCAAAGAAAACCCAATAATCCTTTTACAGTTATACTATTTGTAATTTTTAATCCATCAGGAGTTTCTTCAAATAGATGTTCATCATACATTTTGGCTAAAGGGAAATTCGTTACATCAAGAAATCTTTTATTTTCGAGAACTTCCAGTAATTCTACTTTTACATTTGGACCACCTTTTGGTCTAAGTAAAAAGTGATTTCCTTTTTCAAATTTACCTTCTAATTTGGCATATTCAATACCAGTATCCCAAGTATGCCAATTATTTACATCTGCAAAGAGATTCCACATTTGTTCTTTGGTTACAGATTTTGTTGTTACAGAATGAGATTTCGACCACATATTCTTTTAAATTAAAATTAATAAGTACAAATATAATAAGTACACATATAATAAATAAAAAAACTTATGTTTTTTTTCAGAATATTTTTATTTCCTTAATATCAGTCATAGAAAAACTTAACATTGGAATAGTTTTAAATTACTTACATTTACGTAACCGACAGTTAACAATTTATTAACCTCCTAATCTGACTTCATGGAGATTAACTAAATGTCGAATGTTTTATTAATAAAAAATTGTAAGATATGACACAACCAACATCAGAAAACAGTCCTGAACAAACTCCTGTAACTACGCCTGTAGAACCAGTTACTCCAACAGAGCCGACTGCAAAAAAAACTGCACCAGTAAAAAGAACTCCTGCTGCAACCGTAAAAAAAACTGCAACACCAGCAGTTAAAAAAACACCTGCGCCTGCAGTACAAAAGACTCCGGTTGCTACAGTAAAAAGTGTCACAACTACTCCGGTTAAAAGAACAAGGACTGCACCGGCAAGAAAAGTTACTCCTGCTGCTACTGAAAAACCAAAAGAAATAACCACTCCAAAAGTTATTATCGGAGAAAAAGGAGAAAAAAAGGAAGACGCAGCATCAGAAATCAAAACTGACGAAGTAACTGACGCTAAAAAAGATAAATCAACAGATAAAAAGAAGAAAAAAGTGAAAGACAAAGACAAGGACAAAGAGAAAAAGAAATTAGCTAAGAAAAAAGAAAAAGCTAAAAACGACAAAAAGAAAGAAAAAGCTAAAAAAGCAAAACAAAAAGCCGCCGCTAAGAAAAAAGAAAAAGCGAAAAAAGCTAAGGATAAAGCGAAAGCGAAAAAAATAGCAAAAAAGAAAGCTAAGTCTCAGAAAAAGGCAAAAGCTAAAAAGAAAAAATAATATCAAAGAAAGGTTTGACTTAGAATTAAGTTGAACCTTTTTTTTATGATTTAGTTTTTAGTTTGTCATTTCGAGGAACGAGAAATCACAAGATTGAGCAAACTTAACCTCCAATCGCAATCATACTTCGATTGCCTAAATGCAGTTCCGGATTGTCAATTTCAGAAACCGTAACCATTCCGGCTCTGACTTTCTTTTTATTTTTGATTGATTCTGAAATCAAATCTGTAATAGATTCTCCGTTTCTAAAAGGCGTTAGCAGATCCGTCTCAAAATTAGAGAAAAGACAGTTTTTTATTTTTCCGTTTGCCGTCAAGCGGATTCGGTTGCAGCCATCACAAAACGGATTTGTAATAGAACTTATAATTCCAAAATCGCCTTGAAAACCTTTTATTTTATACGTTCTGGCTGTGAAGTGTTTTTCGTCTTCCAGCTTTTGAATTTTATCCAAAGAAAAACTTTCTTCTACTTGCGATAATATCTCGTTTTGTGATACCATTTTACTTCTGTCCCACTCGTTTCCGGCAAAGGGCATAAACTCAATAAAACGAATTGAAAGCGGAAGAAATTCGGTTAGTTTAATAAAATCAATTATCTCGTTTTCATTAAAGCCTTTCATCAAAACCACATTTACTTTTACCTGAAAATTGTTATTCAGCAATAAATGTAAATTATCAATTACTTTTTCAAACTGATTTCTAAGTGTTATCGAATGAAATTTAGAAGCAATTAAAGTGTCTAAACTCAAATTAATTTTTTTGATATTAGATTGCTTCAAAATATCGATATGACGGTCAATTAAAATACCGTTTGTCGTTATTGAAAGAGAGATTTCTAAAGTTGATAATTTAGAAACAATCTCTGGAAAATCCTTTCTTAATAAAGGTTCTCCTCCGGTTAGTCTTATTTTATCAACCCCATTTTCTACGAAAGTCTGAGCCAAAGCAAAAATCTCATCTGCCGTCATTAAGCTGGCTTTTGGAGACAATGCGATTCCGTCAGCAGGCATGCAATATGTACAACGCAAATTGCATTTCTCCAGTAACGAAATACGCAAATAATTGTGTTTTCGCCCAAAATCATCCGTTAAAATGGTTTTAGAGGGTGTCATGATTTTTTCCTTTTAAAATATGAAAAACGTGCAATAAATGTGGAAAAACCGCATCCATAGATTCTCTGGCTCCGTTTGTTGATCCAGGCAAAGCCAAAATTAAACTTTTACCCAATGTTCCCGCAACCGTTCTGGATAACATGGCATACGGCATACGCTGTTGCCCGTAATTACGAATCGCTTCTTCAATTCCCGGGATTCTACTTTCTAACAATGGTGACAAAGCTTCCGGTGTAACATCTCTTGGCGATAATCCCGTTCCTCCAGTAAAAATAACCAACTGATTATCTTTGGCAAAAGCCTTAGTTCTTTCCTGAATAATATCAATTTCATCAGGAATAATTTCGTAATGCGTTGTTTCGACGCCACAGGCATCTAATTTTTCTACTATTACTTTTCCGGAACGATCTTCTTTATCACCTGCAAAAATAGAATCAGAACAAACAAAAACTGCGGCTTTTATCGTATTCGGAAATTTATTTTTGAAAGACGATTTCCCGCCTTCTTTATTGATCAATTTAATTGTCGAAATTTCAATTTCTTTATC
This sequence comes from Flavobacterium sp. JAS, assembly GCF_020991455.1. Classification (GTDB taxonomy): domain Bacteria; phylum Bacteroidota; class Bacteroidia; order Flavobacteriales; family Flavobacteriaceae; genus Flavobacterium. The sequence goes on along the minus strand of NZ_JAJMOX010000011.1, from coordinate 215,585 downwards.
AATTGGTTTCAACATATCGTACATTGTCAACGCTACAATCGAAGCGCCGTGCATAGCCTCAACCTCAACTCCGGTTTTGTAAACGGTCTTTACATTGAAAATAATTTCAATAGTTAAACCTTCAATTTTATATTCTACCGAAGTAAATTCAATTGGAATTGGATGACAATCCGGAATTGATAAATGCGTGTTTTTTACCGCAAACAATCCGGCAGTTTTTGCCATTTCAAGCACATTTCCTTTTGGAACCAAATTATTCACCACAGCATCAATTGTTTCCTGCTTACTTACTTTGACAATTGCTGTTGCCGTTGCGGCTCTTAATGTGTTTATTTTATGCGTAATATCAACCATTATTATTTTGTTTCCAAGTGAATGTATCGTTCTCAAACATTTCTTTACCAAAAATTGGCACGTCAGTTTTTATCCAGTTTACAATAGCTTCTGTGGCTTCATAAACTTGTTTGCGTCGTGTTGCCGAAACAAATACGAACAAACAAATTTCACCCGCTTTTACCACGCCCAAACTATGATAAATATGCATACAAGTCAGGTCGAATTTAGCGAAAGCTTTTTCACGAATTGCATACAAAGCTTCGTTCGCCATATCCGTATATGCCGAATAATCAATTGCTACAACCGTATTGTCATGAATAACATCAGCACGAACCTGACCCAGAAAAATATTATGCGCACCAATTGTATGTTTTGATTGGTGTTTAGCGATCGACTCAGCTATAAATTCAGGAGAAATTGGTCCTTCTACAAATACATTTTTACTCATTGTTTATGTTTTTTTTGCCACAGATTATATTCATTAAAATGATTTTTCTTTTGCCACGAATTACACGAATTTTCACTAATTTTTTATCTTGGTTACAAAAATTCAAACTTTATAATTAGTGAAAATTCGTATGATTCGTGGCGAACATTTTTTTGCACAATCTTCAAAAAAATCATTTTAATCTGTGCAATCTGTGGCTATACTTTTTCTTTTACTAATTGCATTAATGCTAAAGCACCGCCAGTAATACTTTTTGTATTTTTAAATTGATGCTTTTGTAATAATTCAACAGCTATTTTGCTTCTGATTCCCGATTGACAATACACATAAATAGTTTGATTTGGATTCAATTTTTTGATTTCATTTTCTAAATGCAACAATGAAATCTGAAATCCATTTTTGAAATTAATCTTTGGAACTTCTTCTGCATTTCTAACATCCAGAAAAAGAACCTCATCATTATCAATTTCATTTAAAATTTCTTCAATCGCAACTTCTTCAATCTGATTTTCAACTGCATTATATTTTTTCTGAAAAGCTTCTAAATTCATTACAATATTAGTGTTCTTCTCAAAATCATATTTTTGCTGTTCATTATTCAAAATATTATAAACTAGTATTTTACCACTTAGCACCTCTCCTATTTCCAGAATCATTTTGATAACTTCATTCGCCTGAAGCATTCCAATAATTCCAACTGAAATCCCTATTACTCCTGCATCTTCACAATTGGCAGATTGTGTGTTTTCATCCGGATATAAACACCTGTATGTTGGTCCGTTTTGATAATTAAAAACCGATACCTGACCCTGAAATCTAAAAACAGATCCATAAACCATTGGTTTATTTGTAATTATACAGGCATCGTTAATCAGATATTTTATGGCAATATTATCTGTTGCATCAACAATAATATCATATTGTTCAAATAATGAAATGGCATTTTTTCCTGATAATTTTTCTGCAATTGTCTCAACTTTTATAGTTGGATTCAATTCGGTAATCATCAATTTAGCTTCGTCAACTTTATGTTTTCCAATTGCCGAACTTTTATAAATTACCTGACGATGCAAATTCGAAACTTCAATAACATCATCGTCAACAATTGCAATTTCTCCCACTCCGGCCGCAGCCAAATAAGGCAAAATAGCAGCGCCCAAACCGCCTGCGCCAATTACTAAAACTTTTGCTTTTAATAATTTTTGCTGACCGTTTTCTCCTATTTCCGGAAGAATTATTTGTCGATTATAACGTATTGAATCATTCATAAAAATTCATTTATCCTCCTGCAAAAGGAGGCAATAAAGCTACAACATCGCTTGTTTGCAATTTATAGTCTGTTGTTTTTGGCACTATTTTCTGGTTGACCGCAACGCTAAAAGAAAGTGATTCAAATTGGTATTTTATCTCAAGATCCCGCAATAATTTTTGCAGTGAAACCTCAGAAGAAGATACTTTTTCGAAAGCGCATTTTGTCTTTTCTGCGACAGCTCCAAAATATTTAATCTCAATCATTATTTTAAATTTAAATTCTGAAAAATAAATTCATCATCAAAATGCTCCTGAAAATAAGAAGTTAATCTTGAAGTATTTTTTACGACTTCTCCAATCACAATAATTGCCGGAGATGATATTTTATTTTCGGATACTAATTTAGTAATCGAACTTATAGTTCCAACTACTTTTTGTTCTGTATTTTTTGTTCCGTTTTGAATAATTGCAATAGGCAAATCATCCGTGCGGTTCTCCTGATAAATAGCGATAATTTCATCCAATTTATGCATACCCATTAAAATAACAACGGTCGCAGCCGATTTTGATGCTAAACGAATATCTTTAGACAATTCATGATTAGATGTTGTTCCGGTAATTACCCAAAAACTCTCTGCAATCTGGCGTTGTGTCAAACTAATTCCAACCGAAGCCGGAACGCCTAAAGCAGATGAAATTCCAGGAACAATAGCAGTTTCTACACCGTATTGTTCTACATATTCAATTTCTTCACTTCCTCTTCCAAAAATAAAAGGATCACCACCTTTTAAACGCACTACATGACCGTACCGATTGGCCATCGAAACTATCAATTCGTTGATCTGATCTTGTGTGTAAGCATGACATCCTAAACGTTTGCCCACAAAAACAATTTCTGCGTTTGTCGCATATTGCAATAATTCTTCGTTGACTAATGCATCGTATAAAACAACATCTGCAGCTTCTAATGCTTTTATTGCTTTTAAGGTAATCAATTCAACATCACCCGGACCTGCGCCTACAATCGTTAATTTTGGTGTTTTAAAATTTCGCATAACTTTTAACTTAAATTGATATTCAGGTCATTTAATTCGTCAACCGAATTAATATTGGTTAAATGAAAGTTTTCACTTTCGTCAATATTGATGATTTGATGGGGAATTTTCGCCAGTAAATCTATCATTTTTAGTTCGTCGTTATCAATTGCGCTTTTGATAACTGGTATTACTTTTTTAGAATAAATTCCAATTAAAGGATGTAATCTGCTTTCTGAAGCAAAAACCGTAATTTCGGCTACGTCATTATGTTTTGAAATTAACTCTGATAATAATCCAGTTGAAATTAACGGAATATCACAACTCAAAATCAAATTAAACTCGGTTTCAGAAGATGTCAATGCCGTATAAATTCCTCCCAACGGACCTTTATGTGAAACAATATCGGGTATTTTCTGATACGGTAAATAATCATATTCTTTAGTCGCCGTTATCAATTTTATTTTATCTGTAATAGGCAAAATTGCCTGTATAATATGTTCTATAAAAGGTTTATCCTGAAACAGAACCAATCCTTTTTCTGATTGCATTCGGGAGCTTTTTCCGCCGCAAAGAATAAATACTGTTAGTGTTTCCATGATTAAACTTTTTTGTTTCAGGTTTTCTTTGTTTCAGGTTTAAATGAGAAAAAATTTTACCGCAAAGTGCGCTAAGTTTTTTTCTCATTTGGTGTGTTTTAAATTAAGTTCGCAAAGCTGAATAAATACAAAGCTTTGCGAACTTTACTTTGCTATTTCTATAAACTGCTTTTACAAAACCTTGCGTACTTTGCGGTTAATTCAAATTTATTACTTTCAAGGAAAAATCAATTTTATGCTTGCCATTAAAATCACGGTTCCCAAAACAATTTTCAGTGTTTTATTAGAGAAATAACCGCTGCCATAATATCCTCCCAAAACACCGCCTAAAACAGCAATCGGAACCAAGTAAAAACTTTCTGTCGGAACTGTTTTTCCTCCTAAAAAGAATCCCATGATTCCGGCAAATGAATTCACAAAAATGAATAAACTCGAAATCGCCGCTGATTCCTTGATTGAAGCCCATCCTAAAAACAATAGAATCGGACTCAAAATAATTCCTCCGCCAATACCCAACATTCCGGATAATAATCCAATAATAAATCCTATTGTCAAGGCAAACGGAATGTTTATTACAACTGCTTCTTTTTCTTTAAAATTAAATATTCCGAACAATCGAAGCGCCGCAAAAACCAAGACTATTCCTAAAATAATTTTATAAATCGTGTTATCTAATGTAATAAAACCGCCAATAAATGCTGCCGGAATTGAGGCTATTGCAAAAGGATAAAACAATTTAGGCTTGAAATAATTCATCTTATAATAAAAAAAAAATGAAATGCTCGAAACAAACAAATTCAGTAATAAGGCCGATGGTTTCATTACCGAAATTGGAAATGCAAAAATGGTCATCAAAGCCAAATATCCCGATGCTCCGCCGTGTCCAACACTCGAATACAAGAAGGCTATCACTACTAAAGCGATACTGAATAAAAGAATATTTTCGGAACTAAGTAATTGCATTTTTTTTGTTTCAGGTTTATTTTGTTTCAAGTTTCAAGTTTATACTGTCTGTTTCATGTTTTGTTTGTTTCGAGTTTATGCTGTGTGTTTAATTTTACATACCGCATTTTACATTTCATTTTCAAATTATCTAATTTCCTAATTGACTAATTTTCTAATTATCTCTAATCAATTGGTAATAATGTTACTAGTTGACCTTTTTTAATTGTTTCGGTGTCATTTGGAACGATTAATAAACTATTGGCCATTGCAAATGTATTGAGCATTGCTGAGCTTTGTCCGTCTAAAACCGTTACATGCGTTTCGTCATATATTGCTTTTAAAAACAATGTTTTTCCCGTTGTATTGGTAAAACCTGAATTTATTTTTCGGACCAGTTTTGGCAAATGTGTATCAGAAAATCCCATTCTGTTTTTAATAGCCGGATAAACATAAACATAAAAATTAGTTAGTGACGAAGCTGGATTTCCTGGCAATGCAAAAACTAAAGTATCCTTTTTAGATCCAAAAAACATTGGCTTCCCTGGTTTTTGATTGATTTTATAAAACAGTTCTTCCACTCCGTTTTCTAATAAAGCTTCTTTTACAAAATCATAATCTCCAACAGAAATTCCACCGGAAATTAAAACTATATCATATTTTTTTAAAATGCTCTTAAGTGCCTTTTTAGTCGCTTTCAGACTATCTTTTACTTTATTAACTTTTATTTTTTTAATTCCGATTGTTTGAAGCGCTGCCTCCAGCATAAGTGAATTACTTTCGTAAATTTTTCCTTTACCCAGTTTTTTACCAGGTTTTACCAATTCATTTCCGGTTACTAAAATGGCAACTTTAGGCTTTTTATAAACTTCAATTTCGGTAATTCCTAAACAAGCTAAAAAACCAATTGCGGCAGGTGTAATTAAGGTATTAGCCTCAAAGACAACATCTTCTTTTCCTATTTGTTCTCCTTTATTTCGAACATTAGTAAACTGTTTTGGCATGTTAGTAATCAAAATCGATTTATCATTTGCCATAACATGTTCCTGCATTACTACAGTATCAGCATTATGAGGCACAAAAGCACCTGTAAAAATGCGGACAGCTTCGTTTGGATTCAGGTTTACATTAGAATGATCACCGGCTTGCGAAATACCAACAATATCATACTGATGTCTTTCGCTGTGAATAAAAGCATATCCATCCATTGCCGATTGACGGAACGGCGGCATATCAATTGGAGAATACAGCGTTTCTGCCAAAACAAATCCCAGTGCTTTACGAACTAGTATTTTTTGAACGGGCATATTCGAACTGTTTTCGGCCACAATCTTTAAAGCTTCACTAACTTGTATCATTTTTAAAAATATAAACTAAGTAAAAATACTTATTACAAATATAAGTATTTACTAATAGGATGAATAAAAAATTTCAATTTATTTTAATATCTATAAAATTAGTCTAATTTCTTCAAAATCAACTTTAAAAAGGAATGTAGTTTTGGATTAAAATTCATCTTTATAATTTAAAATTGAACTTCTCTAGACGTTTTAGGCTCCATTTTACTTTTCTCAAAGCAATTAACAAATAAAAAACCAAGTAAAAAATACTACATTTTAATGTTTTTCAGCAATGCTTTTTTAACAATTATTCAAATAGAACTAAAACATTTAATTGATTAATAATCAGCAATATAAATACTTGAAATTCAGTTTAAAATGTACCAGAAGCCTCCCTCTGAAAAAAAAACTTCTGAAATTTTTGGATTTTATTATATTAAAATTAACTTTGTCTATAGGATTAGTAGAGTTTAAAATAATATTTGAAACCAAAAAAACTAAATTTTGAAAACAACCACAAGCATATCGTATAACAATCTTCCTGAAAACTATACTTATAACACTTTATGTTATATGTGCTTCTGTTGCTAATTCCCACCACAATTTATTCGTTATCTGATTTCCTTATTTACAAATCAGATTTAAAAATCGAATCTCTTATATATCAAAAATACCTTATTACTGAAAATAACAAAAGTCTGTTTAATGCATTAATCTGTATTAAAAAGATACTTGAAACCATACCTATACAATTAAAAGAAAATGACTAATAACTAAAACAAAACTAAAATGAAAAAGATGCAAAGCTGCTGCTGTAAATAAAAAAAGCCATTTCTGCGGCAACAGAAATGGCAAGGCTTAAAGAACATTTATCACTAAATCAAGAATACCATTAGAGAGTTGAAAATTCAACTTTCAAGGCGCCTTGTTAATTACTTAAAACCATTACAAAGAAATGAAAAAAAAATTAAACATATACTCATTGCTTTTTCTCCTTCTGCTGTCAGCAGGAATTAATGCCCAAGATACCACTCCGCTTATACAATCTAAACTTGACGGAACTGTTGTTGATGATGTTACAAATCAACCCGTTATAGGTGCTTCTGTTATTATTAAAGGTACAACACACGGAGTTCAGACAGATGCTGAAGGAAAATTTTATTTTCAAACAGGTCAAAAATTTCCTTACACTTTAATAGTAACTTACATTGGATATAAAAAAACCGAAATAATTGTTGACAAAAACCCTGTTACGATCAACTTAAAAGAAGAACGTCAGGAACTGGATGAATTAGTAGTTGTAGGTTATGGTTCTCAAAAGAGAAAAGATATTACTGGCTCTGTAGCATCGGTTCCAAAAGCTAATTTATCGCAAGTTACCTCATCTGCAGATAATCTGTTGCGTGGTGCTATTCCTGGAGTGGTAGTTACACAAAGTTCCGGGCGTCCGGGAGCTTCGTCAAGTGTACGTATTCGAGGCGGAAACTCTATTACAGCCGGTAACGAACCGCTGTATGTTGTAGATGGAGTTTTAATTTATAATGACAATAGCAACAGTACTGCGGGAGTTTCTTTTGCAGGTGCGACTGTCAATGTTTTATCGACTATAAATCCGGGTGATATTGAATCTATTGAAGTTTTGAAAGATGCTTCGGCAACTGCAATTTATGGCTCTCGTGGTGCAAATGGTGTTGTACTTATTACGACTAAAAAAGGAACTAAAGGACAGGATAATATCTCGTATCAAGGCTATTTTGGAGTGCAATCAGTTTCAAAAAAACTGGATATCATGAATGCTTCGCAATGGGCTAGTTTACGTAATGATGTTCAGGCAAGCATTGGTCAGGCACCGTCGTTTACTCCGGCTCAAATTGAGACTTTTAAAACTTCGGGAAGTTATGACTGGCAGGATGCACTTTTTAGAACTGCAGCACCGGTTCAAAATCATCAATTGACCTTCTCGGGCGGAGATGATCGTTCAAGATACGCAGTTTCGGCAGGATATTTTGATCAGGAAGGTGTTGTGATTGGATCTGATTTTAAGCGTATTTCGCTTCGTGCCAATTACGAAAGAAACTATTCTCAAGCATTTAAATTTGGTGTAAATGCCAATTACAGTAATTCAGTAGCAAATGGAATAGGAACAAATGGCGGAGGAAGTTCCGGCAGACAGCCAAATCCTATTGTTACGGCTTTATTAACGGCCCCCGTAGTATCTATTAAAAATGCTGACGGAAGTTATAATGTAACAAACAATCCTTACGCAACATCGGTTAATGGCTATATTCCCAACCCAGTTAATGATTTGGAAAACACAACCAATGAAACTAAAATCAATAGAATCCTGACGAGTTTATTTGGAGAATACAAAATCACTAAAAAACTGGTTGCAAAAATTGCCGTTAGCGGTGACGTTATCAACACCAAACAAAATTATTATGCTCCGGCAAATACCACAAACGGTGCGGGAACAAAAGGTTTAGCATCTGTTGGAGACAGATTGGTAAGTTCTGTATTGAATGAAAATACGTTGAACTACAATACCAACTTTGGTGAAAATCATAAATTCTCGGCTTTGGGTGGATATACGCTTCAGTACACACAAGGTGAAGTTGTTAATGCAGGTGCTCAAACATTTGTTAATGATTCTAATACCTACAATGCTTTGCAAGATGGTGTACCGGTGAAACCTTATAGCGATGCATTCGAAAGTGTTTTGAAATCGTGGTTGGCCAGAGTAAATTATTCTTATAAAGGGAAATACAATTTTACATTATCAACTCGCGCCGATGGTTCGTCAAGATTTGGATCTGAGTCACTTTGGGGTTATTTCCCGTCAGCAGGTTTCTCATGGAATATTACCGATGAAGAGTTTGCAAACCACATTAAAGGTGTAACCGAAGCTAAACTTAGAATTACCGCGGGAACAACCGGAAATCAGGAAATTGGAAATTACCTTTCTCTTGCTCAAATGGGTTCTGTAAACTACGCTTTTGGAGGAACTTTACAAACTGGATTAGCTCCTACCCGATTGGCAAATCCTGATTTGAAATGGGAAAAAACCAATCAATATAATATTGGTTTAGACTTATCCTTATTAGATCGAAAAATCAATTTTGTTTTTGATGTCTATTATAAAAAAACAAAAGATTTGTTAATCAATGTTCCAATTCCGTTGACTTCTGGATATGCCACAGTGCTTCAAAACATTGGAGGTGTTGAGAATAAAGGGATCGAAATTGGTTTGATTACGGAAAACATCAAAACAGAAAACTTTTCATGGAATTCTAACTTTGTTTTCTCTGCCAATAAAAATAAAGTAGTTTCTATAGGAAACGGAGTTGACCAATTTTTTCCGGTAGTTCCTAATGGTTCATTATTACAGCAACAACCTGTAACTGTAAAAGTAGGATTGCCTTTGGGAACTTTCTGGGGATACAGAACCGCGGGTATTTTCCAGACTCAGGAAGAAGTTAATACACAACCAAAAATAAACAGTCTTGCCAATACTAAAGTTGGGGACAGAAAATATGTTGATACTAACGGTGATGGTGTAATTACAGCACTTGACAAAGGAAATCTTGGAAGCTCTCAGCCAAAATTTGTTGGAAGTTTCAGCAACACAATTTCTTACCATGATTTTGATCTTAATTTTTCTTTTCAGGGATCTTATGGCGGAAAAGTATTTAATGCACTAAATCAGCAATTAGAAATTTCAACTCTTGGTACAAATGCTGCATCAACGCTTAATGATCGCTGGACACCAACAAATCCAAGCAATGAAATCCCAAGAGCCTCAAGTTCTCCTTTAGGAATCGTTTCTGAACGTTATGTCGAAGATGCTTCTTTCTTGAGATTAAAGCTAATCACTCTTGGTTATACACTGCCTAAAAGCCTTTCGTCTAAACTGGGAACTAAAAGTATCAAATTCTATGTATCGGCGGAAAACCTGATTACATGGACAAAATATACAGGCTTTGATCCAGAGGTGAGCTCTTATGAACAAAACAACTTATATCCGGGAATTGACTTTGGTTCTTATCCAAATTCCAAAACATTCATTTCGGGCTTGAACGTAACTTTCTAAGTAAAAAAATATACACAATGAAAAAGATTATAATAACAATCATACTAAGTGCCGGTTTATTTGGATCGTGCACTGATCTGGAGGTAACACCAACCTCTTTTGTAACCGAAGATAAATTCTTCAACACGCAGGATGACGCAATTGCAAGTGTAAATGCTGTTTATGCTTCGCTGAGTTTAGATCCGGGAGAGCAAAGTTTATTTGGACGAAATCTATATTTCCTTACCGATATGGGATCTGATTATGCAGCAGCGGGAGTTTCGGCAACGAATCCTCAGGTAAGAGCAATGAGCAGTTTGACACATGATGCGACTAATGATCGTGTTCAGGTTGCTTGGCGCCAAATTTACAACGGTATAAACAGAGCCAATGTCTCAATCGATAACGTTCCTAAAGTAACCGGAAACGATGTTATAAAAACAAGATTGATTAATGAATCAAAATTCATCAGGGCATTATTATACTTCCAAGCTGTTCGTCTTTGGGGAGGAGTTCCAATTGTTTTGCACGAGCCAACTTCTATTCAATTAGAAAGTTTAAAAACAAAAAGAGCCACTGTAGACGAAGTTTACGCACAAATAATTTCTGATTTGAAAGATGCCGAAAACCTGCCTGCTACCTATCCTGCAACTGATGCCGGACGTGCCACTTCAGGAGCTGCAAAAGCTATTTTAGCCAAAGTATATCTGACTAGAAAAGATTGGCCAAATGCAATTCTGAAGGCTCGTGAAGTTATTAATGGAGGTTATGGTTATGCTCTTTTTGAAAATTTTCAGGACATCTTCACTAAAACAAAAAAGAATGGAAAAGAACATATTTTCTCTGTTCAGTTTGAGCCAAATCAAGCCGGAAACGGATCTAGCGGAAGTACTTTTCAAGGGACATCTTTTACAGGATTTACAGCTACAGAACCAGCAGATATAATCTCTGATGTTGCTTTATTCTACGATATATATGCCGCAGGAGATACAAGAAGAGATGTAAGTTATGCTAAACAATTACTTAACCCAACGACTGGAACGCTTTATACTTTTCCGAAACCGATCTTCAAGAAATACTTAGACTTAACCAATCTCGCTACTCCAGGAAATGTGGCAATTAACTTTCCTCTAATTCGCTATGCTGATATTTTATTGTCTTTAGCGGAAGCGATAAATGAGCAGGGAGCACCAACACCGGAAGCTTATGAATTGATCAATCAGGTAAGAAGAAGAGCTTTTGCAAAACCAATCAATACCCCAGATCCAACAATAGATTTAGTAGGATTAACGCAAACAACTTTCAGAGCTGCCATTCAGGAAGAACGCAAAAAAGAGTTTGTTCAGGAAGGACAACGCTGGTTTGACTTAGTACGTTGGGGAACTCTTGTTACCGAGGTAAAAAAAGTAACCGCTAAGAATTCGGTTTCAGAAAGAAACAATCTGTATCCAATTCCGCAAAGCGAAAGAAACATTAACCCGGACGGCTTACCGCAGAATCCTGGCTATTAATAAAAAGCTTACATACAAGTAAATAAAATGATTAAAAAACTGCTCATTATTGCCCTACTGGTTGTTGTACAATCTCAGCTATTTGCACAGAAAAAACAACCTAACATTATCGTCATTTTGGCGGATGATTTAGGTTTCTCAGATATTGGTGCTTTTGGTTCAGAAATTAAAACGCCAAACTTAGATAAGCTCGCTAAAAACGGGCTTATTCTAAAGCAGTTTTATAATGCAGGGCGTTGCTGTCCTTCTCGGGCTTCATTGCTCACGGGTTTGTATCCGCATCAGGCAGGCGTTGGCGATATGGTTCAGGACAAGGGATTTCCAGCCTATCAGGGATATTTAAACGACCATTGTATCACAATTGCGCAAGCACTCAAACAGGCAGGATACAATACTATTGTTTCCGGAAAATGGCACGTTGGTTTAGTACCATCAGCTTTGGCGGTTAATAGAGGGTTTGATGATTCTTTTACTTTACAAAACAATGGAAGCAGTTATTTCAACTCGGAACCTTTGTATAACGACGGTAGAAAAATTACTTTTTTGAAAGGAGATAAAGAAATTATTCGCACGGATACTTCGTCTTATCTGACTCAGGAAATTACCAATTTTGCTCTTAGTTCTTTAGAAAAACAGCGCAATCAGCAACATCCTTTTTTTCTATATTTTGCTTATAATGCTCCACATTGGCCCATTCAGGCATTACCGGAAGATATTGTAAAATACAAAGGCAAATACTTAGAAGGCTGGGATAAATTGAGAGCAAGCCGTTTTAAAAAATTAAAAGAACAAAACATCATTGATAAAAATTGGGACCTATCAAATCGTTTTGAAAAAGTACCGGATTGGGAAAAACTAAGTACTGAAGAAAAAGACAAATGGGATACCCGAATGGCAATTTACGCCGCAATGATCGACCGAATGGATGCCGGAATTGGAGAAATCCTGCAGAAAGTAAAATCTTTGGGGGAAGAAGATAATACGCTTATTCTTTTTCTTTCGGATAATGGAGGAAGTGCTGATGATGTGAAAAACTGGAATTATGTTACACAAAAAAATGGAACACCAGGTTCAGTTGCTTCGATTGATAGTTACGAAAGTCCGTGGGGAAATGTGAGCAACACGCCTTTTCAATTATTCAAAAAGAACACCCACGAAGGCGGTATTGCTTCCCCTTTTATTGCTTATTATCCCAAGCATATTAAGGCAGGAACAGTAAGTAACAGAGTAAGTCATTTGATTGATATTTTTCCAACTTTTCTGGAGTATGCCGGGTTTCAATATCCCGATTCTTTTCAAGGAAAAAAGCTAACACCCTTAGAAGGTATTAGCTTAAAAAAGGAATTTGAAGGACAACAATCTAATGCACATGAAGCTTTGTTTTGGGAACATGAAGGCAGTAAAGCAATACGAAAAGGCCAGTGGAAAGCGGTAGCCGAAAACAATCAGCCTTGGGAATTATACAATCTTGCTACAGACCGAACAGAAACAAAAAATCTGGCAAAATTAGAACCAAAATTGCTACAATCGCTGATTGAATTACATCAGCAATGGTCAGCAAAAGTAGGTGTCGAAGATTGGAATAAGATAAAATAACATACAGTTAAGTAAACAAGTTTAATCTAATATTTATTGCAGAAATTCTATAACTAATGATAATAAAAAAATAATAATTATGAAAAATTTCAAATACAATGGTAAAATCAAAAGCGCTAATAAAGGGCTTTTGATTACTGCATTACTTGTTGCACAATTTGGTTTTGCACAAGAAAAGCAAGAAGAATTTAAAGGTGTAATCGGTAAAACATTAGCCGATTCTAAAGAGTATTGGCCAGAGCCGGTAAAAGCTCCGGCCGGCGCACCAAATGTTGTCTGGATTCTGTTGGATGATGTAGGATTTGGCGCTTCAAGTGCTTTTGGAGGTTTGATCGAAACACCAACTTTTGACGCTTTATCCAACAATGGTTTACGTTATACTAATTTTCATACCACCGCTATTTGTGCTCCTACCCGAGCTGCATTATTAACCGGAAGAAATTCAGGAAGAGTACATGTAAGCGGATTTTCGCATACTATTTTATCTGCAGGTTTTCCTGGTTGGGACGGAAAAATTCCATCAGATAAAGGAACAATTGCAGAGATTTTGCGTGATAATGGTTATAACACCTTTGCAGTTGGTAAATATGGCGTAACTCCAGACGAAGATGCTACAGATGCAGGACCGTTTGACAGATGGCCAACCGGAAAAGGATTTGATCATTTCTATGGTTTCTTAGGATCACAAACAGATCAATACAATCCTGATTTAGTAGAAGATCAGGTACATATAAAACCAGATGGAAGACATTTAAGTGAACTTATTACAGACAAAGCGATTAGTTACATTCAAAGACAGCAAAAAGCAGCGCCTGGAAAACCATTCTTTTTGTACTATGCACCAGGAGCAGCGCATGCACCACATCAGGTAGCTACAAAATGGAGCGATCCATACAAAGGAAAATTTGATGAAGGTTGGGATGCTTACCGCGAAAAAGTAATTGCAAACCAAAAGAAATTAGGTGTAATTCCAGCCAATGCTGTTTTACCGGAACGTAATCCATTAATCACAGATTGGAAAAAACTGACTCCGGACCAAAAGAAAGTATATGCACGTTTTATGGAAGTTTACGCAGGATTCCTGACCTATACAGATTACGAAGTGGGAAGAGTTGTGAATTATCTAAAAGAAACAAATCAATTGGATAATACCGTAATTTTTGTAGCCATTGGAGACAACGGTGCCAGTAAAGAAGGAACTACTGAAGGAACAATTAATCAAAGTTTGTTTTCTCAAGGAACTTCTGACGATGAAAACCTGAAGAAAAACTTAGCAAATATCGACGAAATTGGAACCCCAAAAGGTCTTAATACCAATTATCCTTTAGGATGGGCACAGGCAACAAACGTACCTTTTAAAAACTGGAAACAAGACGCTCAATCTGAAGGAGGAACACACAACCCGCTGATTGTTTTTTATCCAAAAGGAATTAAAGAAAAAGGCGGAATTAGAAATCAATACAGCCATGTAACAGATTTATTGCCTACAACTTTGGATATTGCAGGAATTAAAGCGCCGGAATATATCAAAAATGTGAAACAGGATATTATTCAGGGTTCGTCATTATACGCTTCATTGAATGACGCTAAAGCGGAATCTTTACACAAAGTTCAATACTACTATATTTTTGGAAACAGAGCGATTTATAAAGATGGCTGGAAAGCCGGAGCTGCACATTTACCGGATGCATTTGCTGTAAAAAAAGCATTGGGTAAAAATGAAAAACCTGTTGAAAGTAATTTTGATACAGATGTTTGGGAACTATATAATCTAAACGAAGACTTTAACGAACGCAATAATCTGGCAAAAAAATATCCTGAAAAATTAGCAGAACTTAAAAAAGTATTTGATGAGCAAGCCAAAGAAAACAATGTTTATCCGCTTATCGACTGGCAAGATGTATACAACAGAAGAATACACAATACCGGAGCCGACAAAGGAAAAACGCTTCAGGATTTGATAAAACAAGTAACAAAACCAGGAAGTGCAGGAAGTTCTAACTAATAAAGTTTTCAACCTTCAAGATTGGCAGCACATTTTAAAAACAACGTGTTCACAAGAAAAATAAATAAAAGTTTTCGGGCTATTATACAAGCGCCAAAAGTGTTCTTAATAGCCCGGATCTTAAATTCAAAAATAAAAACTGTAAACTATTGTAACAAAATTCTACAATAATATTAAATTAAACTCTACTAATTTTATAGAATTAATAGTTTTATTTTTAAATTTACGACTTAAAATAATTCAAAGAGTTTTAAAAAACATACAACCATATAATATACATTAAGATGAAAAGAGTAGACTATGAAATTATAGGGAAAAAAATCATCGTGGGAGCGACCGTTTTTTTAGTTCCGCTAGTCATATTAGCGGGAGGTTTAGCATTAATTAATCAATTTTTAAAATAAGAAATCATGGCAATAGTTCAAAGAGAAAAACTTACAAGAGATCTAATTATCAGTCTTTTTATTTACAGTTTGCCTGTAGTGGCAATTTTCCTTTATTTTAAACTAACAAATGGTGTTGTAGCAGAATCGCATATTACATTACCATCATTTTTAGAATTTTCGAAACCCGCATTCGAACACATCAGAACTTGGGGATTAACCGTTTTTATGTTGGTTTTGGGTATTATCGAATTTGGCGCAGGTTTATATGATGATCAATGGACCGGTCAGGAACGCAAAGTAGATATCATTTGTTTCCTTGCTCCAAAATTGCTTTTACCACCGGTAATTGCTTTTTTCAGCTTAACAGCTTTACCATATTTAATCCCAAATTTGGCTAACACGCTTTCATGGGTTCCGTTTTGGGGAGGTTTTTTCCTTATCGCAATTGCTGATGATTTAACGCAATACTGGTACCACCGTTTACATCATCAGGTACCGTTTTTATGGCGTTTTCATAGAACACATCACTCGGCTCCATACATGGGAATGGCAATGGCTTCAAGACAAAACTTTATTTATACAGTATTCTTTTCGCAAATTTACTTAACAGCAACTTTAACGTATTTAGGTTTAGGATTACCGGCATTATTTGTTTTAGTAATTAAAAGTTTTATCACTTTGGGAGCGCACTCAAGTATTGCTTGGGACAAACCGTTTTACAAATACAAAGTTTTGCATCCTATTGCGTGGGTTTTAGAACGCCTAATTTCAACTCCTGCAACGCATCACGCACACCATGCTGATACAAGTGGTGACGGTGTTGGGCACTTTAAAGGCAACTTCGGAAACATGTTTTTCCTTTGGGATGTTATCTTCGGAACCGGGTTAATCACCCGCAAATTCCCGAAATCATACGGCACTAAATCATACAAACAAGAAGAATGGTATGCTCAGTTTTTATGGCCAATATTCAAATCTAAAAAAGAAGGAAGTCCACTTGCCGAAGGTGTATTATCATTGCCAATAAAAGCAAGATCAGAGAATGTTACACCAAGTCCGGTTTATTACGAACAGGCTCAATCTTAAAAATCATGAAGAAAAATAAAACAATCAAAAACAGTATTACAATGTTAATACTGTTTTTATCTATAATTGGTTTTGCTCAAAATGAAAAATCAAACACCGTTTCGCTTGAGGTTTTTTACACGAAAATTCAGAGTCAAAAAAATCCGCAGGTAATTGATGCCAGAGGTCCCGAAGAATTTGCTTTAAACCATATCATTGGGTCTATAAATTTTAACTCACAATCAGCCGATTACAACAAACAAATTGCTAAATTAGATCAGTCAAAACCAGTATTTATCTATTCGATTGGAGCAGGAAGAAGTGTACAGCTTGAAAAAGAATTACTGAAAATCGGTTTTTCAGAAGCATATACTTTAGAAGGTGGAATTGCCAATTGGATTGGTGGCGGGAAACCATTTTTTGCCAATTCGAAAAGTAAATTAACTTTAGCCGAATACAAAAAAATCATTTCTGAAAATAATGATGTTCTGGTTGATATTGGTTCTAAATATTGTGGCGCCTGCAAAAAAGTAAAACCAGTTTTAGAAACCATCAAGGCACAATATGGAGATAATTTAAAAATCGTAGAAATTGATTTGGAAGATAATCCGCAAGTAATCGCTGATTTAAAAACAGTGAAGGTTTTCCCCACTTTAATTTTGTATAAAAAAGGAAAAATAGTATTTAAAAAAGATGGCTTAGGTGACTTGAAAAATGATGTTGATGTGGCTTTAGCTTCAAAATAACAATTTAAAATCATTGATTTAATCTCCTGCAAGGTTTTGAAAACCTTGCAGGAAAACAAACTAATAAACATAAAAATGTCGACCCAAACAAAACAATTTACCCTTCACGAAGATTGGACAGTCGTTATTCTGGGTTTTATCATAATCGGAATTTCTCTTTTTATTTTTCTTCCTGAAATCCCCATATTCAAATGGTCAACCGGAACAGATTTACGTAATGATGTCTTTGATTCCATAAATCTAAAAATCATTCTATTACAATTTATATATTTCATTTCTATTGGAACAATCGGTGCTTTTTTAGTTGGAAAATCGGTTAAAAACTTCCTGTTCGTTTTCCCTATAATCTATATACTAACAATTCTTGCTTTAATTATTGCAGGAAACACAACCATAAAAGGGCTCAATCTCGAAGCCGTAATTTTTAGTTTGATTATCGGTTTGGCAATTGGTAATTTTTTCAAACTTCCTCAGTGGTTTCGCTCAGCACTTTCCACAGAAGTATTTGTAAAAATCGGATTGGTTTTATTGGGAACCAGTGTTATTTTTTCAGACATTCTAAAAGCTGGTTCTTTGGGATTATTTCAGGCTTTGATTGTGGTTTTATCCGTTTGGTATTTTGCTTTTTGGTTGTGCAAAAAACTAAAAGTCGACGACGAATTGACAATGATGATTTCCAGCGCTGTTTCTATCTGTGGAGTTTCTGCAGCAATCGCAACATCTGGAGCAATTAAAGGAGATTCTAAAAAACTATCGTATGTTATTTCGATTGTCTTGGTAACCGCAATTCCCATGATGACTTTAATGCCCATAATTGCTAAATATTTCAACTTTCCAGAAGAAGTTACCGGAGCCTGGTTGGGCGGAAGTATTGATACTTCGGGCGCAGTTGTCGCATCTGGAACTTTGGTTGGCGAAACAGCATTGAAAATTAGTACCATTGTAAAATTCTCTCAAAATGTATTGTTAGGATTAGCCGCTTTTGCCATTTCCGTTTATTGGACTTATACCCATAATAAATCGGTAGAAGCTGTTGAATCAAAACCAACTCTCGGTGTGATTTGGGAACGTTTTCCAAAATTTGTACTTGGATTTATCGCTGCTTCATTAATTTTCTCTTTTCTACTTACGCCAGAAGTTAGAGATGAAGTAAAAGACAGTTTAAAGAATATTCAGGGAATTTGGTTTGCTTTAGCTTTTACGAGCATAGGTTTAGAAACCAATTTTAAAGATTTATTGAGTAACAACAGCCGAAAACCTTTATACGCCTTTTTGATCGCACAATTATTCAATGTAATTATCACGCTGATTATTGCCTTTTTGCTGTTTGGTAAATAATCATATCTATAATCTTTGTCATCCTGAACGAAGGACGGATTAAAATCCATCCCTACAATATAATCCGTTCCTCCGGAACTCTTTATAAAATTCCGGAGAAATGATAAATTTTGTAGCAAGGGATTTTAATCCCTTGAAACGCAATGATTTCGACAAATTAAAATATCAATCATAATGAAAAAAACACTTATTACATTCAACCTTTTATTAGCCTTAAGCTTTACAATTCATTCGCAAAATCAAACAAAACCCAACATTGTTTTAATTATGGTGGATGATATGGGTTATTCTGATTTAGGGAATTATGGCTCGGAAATCAAAACTCCTAATCTGGATAAATTGGCTCAGGAAGGTTTGCGCTTACGCGAATTTTACAATAATTCGATCTGTGCGCCTACAAGAGGGTCTTTGTTAACAGGACAATATCAACACAAAGCCGGAATGGGATTTTTTGATGTAAATCTGGGATTGCCAGCCTATCAGGGATATTTAAATAAAGAATCATTGACCTTAGGTGAAGTTTTTCGTTCTGGTGGTTACAGCACTTTGCTTTCGGGAAAATGGCATGTTGGGTCTGAAGATCAGGCGCAATGGCCGAATCAGAGAGGTTTTGATAAATTTTATGGCATTTTAAAAGGAGCTGCAAACTATTTTGACACTAAACCTTTGCCTTTCGGAAAAACACCTTATCCGGTAAAACTAATCAGAAACAATGAAGAACTGCATCCAAAAGATGATTCGTATTATTTTACAGATGAGATTGGAAACAATGCAGTGACTTTCCTGGACGAACAAAACAAAGAAAATAAACCATTCTTTTTGTATTTAGCATTTACGGCTCCGCATTGGCCCTTGCAGGCAAAACCTGTTGACATTGCCAAATACAGAGGGAAATTTGATGAAGGCTGGGATGTTTTAAGAGAAAAAAGAATTGAAAAACTAAAAGCAAGCGGCATTTTACCTGCTGACCAAACTATAGCGCCAAGAGATCCTGAAGTGCCGGAATGGAGTAAATTGACTTATGACGAAAAACAATTCTGGAAAGCAAAAATGGAAGTTTACGCTGCAATGGTCGACAACATGGATCAAAATGTGGGGAAGGTTTTGGAGAAATTAAAAGCGCTGAAAAAAGACAAAAATACATTGATTATTTTCATTTCAGACAATGGTGCGCAAGGAGGTTTTAATACTTATAATCCGCTAAATCGTGGTTTGGTTCGAAATGACGGACCTGTTGGAACTTCGGGATCATTTGATTATCAAGAACAAAACTGGGCTTATTTATCAAATACTCCCCTTCAGCAGTATAAAAATAATATGCACGAAGGTGGCTTCAGTTCTCCTTTTATTGCTTGGTTTCCCTCTAAAATTAAAGCGGGCAGAATCGATAAAGGAACCGGACATATCATTGACCTCGCTCCTACTTTCTATGAATTGGCCGGAATTGAATACCCAAAAGAATATAATGGTGTGACGACAAACCCCTTGGTTGGAAGCAGTTTGTTGCCTGTTTTATTTAATAATGTTTCGCAGGTCGATAGAGGCGCACCATTATTTTGGGAAAGAGCCGGAAACAGAGCCGTAAGAGATGGTAAATGGAAATTAGTATCGACATATCCATCCTACGAATGGGAACTTTATAATATAGAAACGGACAGAGGTGAAACCACAAATGTGGCACAGCAAAATCCCGGAATTGTAAACAAACTTTCGGCTGCTTATTTTGATTGGGCAGATAAAACCGGAGTTGTAGAATACAGTAAATTCAAATTAAAAACGGAAGTAATGCCTGGTGGAGCACTTTTAAAAAGACAATAAGTAAAGACTCTTTAATTCTAACTATCAATAACTTATAAATTATTTAAAGTAAATTAAACCTCATTTATTTTTGAGCGCTTTTATTTTTAACATAAATTTACTTATAGCATAAAATAGGACTTTGTCACTTGAAACCTATTAACATCTTAAAACAAAAAAATAACCTTTAAAGCATTAAATCATGGCTGAATCAAAACAACAACAGACCGCATTAGGCGATGTAGCGGCAAGACAATTAGCAATTGCAACACGTACAGTTCCTCAAATTGGAACCATATCTCCACGTTGGCTAACGCATCTTTTGCATTGGACACCGGTAGAATCTGGTGTATTTCGTTTGAATAAAGTAAAAGATGCAAGTCACATAGAAGTAGATTGTTCTACAAGAGACGAAAAAGTTTTACCAAACACTTTTGTCGATTATATTGATAATCCACGAGAATACAATCTAGCTGCAGTTCAAACAATTGTAGAAGTTCATACACGTGTTTCTGATTTGTACAGTAAACCATACAATCAAATTTCAGAACAGCTTCGTCTGGCAATTGAAACCATCAAAGAACGTCAGGAAAGCGAATTAATAAACAATAAAGATTATGGCTTGTTGAGCAACGTTGCTCCTTCGCAAATTATAAAAACAAGAACTGGTGCACCAACTCCAGACGATTTAGACGAATTACTGACTAAAGTTTGGAAAGAACCGGGTTTCTTTTTGTTACATCCTTTGGCAATTGCTGCTTTTGGCCGTGAGTGTACACGTCGTGGAGTTCCGCCTCCAACAACTTCTTTATTTGGATCACAGTTTTTAACATGGAGAGGAATTCCGCTAATCCCATCAGATAAATTGCCAATCGTAAAAGGAAAATCAAAAATCATTCTTTTAAGAACAGGCGAAAGCCGTCAGGGTGTAATCGGGCTTATTCAACCTGGATTACAAGGGGAACAATCTCCTGGATTATCGGTTCGTTTTATGGGAATAAATGAAAAAGCTATTGCTTCTTACCTTGTATCTCTATATTGCTCATTGGCAATTTTAGTAGATGATGCCATCGCTGTTCTTGAAGATGTAGAAATAGGAAAGTATCATGAGTACAAATACTAACAACAACGGTTTACCAAACATTGACGATTTGCAAAATTTAGCAAACGAGCTGTTCAGGACTTTACCCAATGAGTTTCCGAAAGAAATTTCGTTGACTCCAGATAAAAGTGAACATCCTCGTGCGACTAAAATTGCAGAAACGTTATTGCAGTCCGGAAATGTAGGTAATACAATTCCGATTTCTGCACAAGATCCGTTGAATATTCAGCCAACCCAAAATTCATTTAGCGGTTTTGGAGCGACTCCAACTGTTGCTAATTATAGCAATACGGGAGCCTCGGCTTTATATCCAAATGCCGGAGCCGGATTTAATCCCCAAAGCGGCGTTACAACATCAGGAGTTCAGGAAGATTATAATGTTAATATGAATAATCCGCATACCGGTTTTCATGATTCTAATTTAAAAAATGGAGAATCGCTACAATTGAACGAAGACTCGTTTTTCTCTCAATTATTGTTGAACAACCAATATTTGCCATTTCAAACGGAGAATTCTTCTTTTGAAATTGAATTACAAACGGCTTTAGCAACAGTTGATACACAATTTAAAAGACGCGACATTTCTCCATTAAATGGAAATGGACTAGGAAACAACTATTATTTCTTAGATCAGAATCCTTTTGCTTTTGATAAAAAAAGTCCAAATGCAATCGTAGGAAGTACTTTTGGTTCTAAAGAAATCAGTGGTGCTACAGGTTCTCATTTTAATGCAGAATTAATCAAAAAAGATTTCCCGATTCTAAGAGAAACCGTAAATGGAAAACCTCTGGTTTGGTTTGATAATGCAGCAACAACTCAAAAGCCACAATCGGTAATTGATCGTATTGCGTATTTCTACGAACATGAAAATTCAAATATTCATCGTGCAGCGCATGAATTAGCGGCACGAGCTTCTGACGCTTATGAAGACGCACGCGAAAAGGTAAAAACCTTTTTGAATGCAGGTTCTGTAAATGAAATTGTATTTGTTCGCGGCGCAACTGAAGGAATTAATTTGGTAGCACAAAGTTGGGGCGATCAGAATTTAGTTGCTGGAGACGAAATCATTGTGAGTAATCTGGAACATCATGCGAATATTGTTCCGTGGAAACGATTGGCTGATAAAAAAGGATTGAAACTAAGAGTGATTCCGGTTGATGACGACGGTCAGATTCTGCTTGATGAATATGCGAAACTGCTGAATCCGAAAACACGTTTGGTTGCTTTTACCCAAGTTTCAAATGCATTAGGAACTGTAACTCCTGCTAAAAAAATTGTCGAAATGGCACATTCCGCTGGAGCGAAAGTTTTAATCGACGGCGCACAATCCGTTTCTCACATGAAAGTGGATGTTCAGGATTTAAATCCGGATTGGCTTGTTTTTTCGGGACATAAATTATTTGGTCCAACAGGAATTGGCGCATTATACGGAAAAGAAGATTTACTAAACGAAATGCAACCATATCAAGCTGGCGGAAATATGATTCAGGATGTGACTTTTGAGGAAATCAAATACCACAAAGCACCCAATCGTTTTGAAGCAGGAACAGGAAATATCGCTGATGCAATTGGTCTTGGAGCTGCTATTGATTATGTGACAAAATTAGGAATTGACGCAATCGGGCAATACGAACATTATTTGTTAGAATATGCCACAAACCTCTTAAAAGAAATTCCTGGCGTAAGATTAATTGGAACTGCAAAAGATAAAGCAAGTGTACTTTCTTTTAATCTTCAAGGTTATTCAAATGACCAGGTTGGTCAAGCGCTTAACAAAGAAGGTGTTGCCGTAAGAACCGGACATCATTGTGCACAGCCAATTTTACGACGAATGGGTGTTGAAACAACTGTTCGTCCTTCGCTGGCATTTTACAATACCACTCAAGATGTAGATACGTTTATTAAAACCTTGTGGGAACTTAAAAAAGTTAGGTTTTAAAATAAAAAAAGAGTCAATGCTTTATAAACATTGACTCTAAAGAAATAGTTACTTTTTTTGATATTTTAAGTAATTATAACCAGAAGGCGTTCGCTGTGGCGAACGCCTTTTTATAGTATAAATATAACGATTTAAACTTTCAATATATTTAATGTTTATACTCTTTATAAAAAAAATCTTTAGATCTTTCCTTATTAAAAAATTCACGATTATGTAGAACCGATTCATGTTTATCTTTAAATTTCCCTGCCATTTCATTATAGTAAACAGCTTTTTCAATATCACCATTATTGTAATAACAAACTGCTAACTCTATAGCAGGAACAAAGTTCCAAGAGTCAACCATAATTATACTAGCATCATTAGGAATTTTCAACGTTAATATATGTTCATACAAATAAATGGCTTTTCGATAATCTTGATTTTCTTTATAAATAGCTGCTATTTCACAGCAAGATTCTGCTCTGGGAATATCATAAGAAAAACTTTGGAAAAAATATTTCAAGGCATTATCATTATCCCCTAATACCTTATAAATTTTACCAATTTCTAAACAAGCATTTATATTATCACCAGGGGCACCTTGTTTTGTATCTAGAAATTTATTAAAGTATTCAATTGCTTCTATATGTTTGTTGTGATCTCTTAATTCTCTTGCATAATAGTATAATGATCTTGAAGAAAAAGGTATTTTTTTACGAAGCTGTTCTTCATAAATTTTTAAATTTCTATCTGAAAAGACATCTATTTTTTTATGTGTTACAGCAATTTCAGATATTAAGTAATTGTCACGATATTCAATGTATTCATGAACAGGATCATTCCATTGATAATTATTAAGTCTCTTTAGTAATCTTTCTCTATGAAAAGAATATATCGGATTATTATTGTTGTCAACGACATAGTTATATTTCATCAAAACTATATCAATTTCTGGGCTAAGTGTCTTCTTTAAATCCAAAAATGCTGCTTTATCCTTTTCAATTATAATATCGTCTGCATCTAACCACAACTGATAATCCATTGTGGCTTTAGAAAAGGCAAAATTTCGTGCTGCAAAATCATTTATCCACTCAAAGTCATAGACTTTATCAGTAAATGAATAAGCTATTTCTTTCGTTCGATCATTAGAACCCGTATCAACAAATTTCATCAACAATTTCCTTTACAGAATTAAGGCAATTTGCTAATGTATCTTCTTCATTTTTTACGATCATACAAAGACTTATTGTTACCATATCTTATCCGAATAAATTAATAATTTGCTTATTTGTGATTTTTTTTTGCAAAATTAATTCACCTAACAAGTTCTTAATAGCCTTCAAAAGGTTTAATTATGTTAAAATAGTACTATTGTTTTAAAGCAAAAAAAAAAACATATTCGACGTTCCGAATATGTTTTTTAAAGTTTTATAAACTATGCATTTATTAGTTAATCTCTAAAATCGTTCAGTGATTTCTCGATAATTTCAAGACATTCCTGAATTTGTTCTTCTGTCATTACTAATGGCGGTGCCAAACGAATTTTATTCCCGTGAGTTGGTTTTGCTAATAATCCGTTATCTCTGAATTTTAAGCAAATTTCCCAAGCCAAATCAGAATCCTCTCCACAGTTAATTACAATAGCGTTCAATAAACCTTTTCCTCTAACTAAAGTAATTAAGTTATTGCGTTCTTTAATTTCGTTTAATCCTTTTCTTAAAATAATTCCTAAACGTTCAGCGTTTTCTGCTAAATTTTCTTCTTTAACCACTTCAAGAGCCGCAATTGCAACAGCTGCAGCAACAGGATTTCCTCCAAAAGTAGATCCGTGTTGTCCAGGTTTAATTACATTCATGATTTCGTTATTTGCCAAAACTGCCGAAACTGGATAAACTCCACCAGAAATTGCTTTTCCTAAAATCAAGATATCCGGTTGTACATTTTCGTGATGAACGGCTAATAATTTTCCGGTACGCGCAATTCCCGTCTGAACCTCATCTGCAATAAACAATACATTATGTTTCTCACACAACGCTTTTGCTTTCGCCAAATATCCTTCTGATGGTACATAAACTCCTGCTTCACCCTGAATTGGTTCTACTAGGAATCCTGCTATATTTTTTGATGATTCTAAAACTTTTTCAAGAGCTTGAAGATTATCATATTCTATTTTTATAAATCCTTCTGTAAATGGACCAAAGCTTTTACGGGCAGTTTCATCATTCGAAAAAGAAATAATTGTAGTTGTTCTTCCGTGAAAATTATTCTCGCAAACAATAATTTGTGCTAGATTTTCGTGGATTCCTTTTACTTCATAAGCCCATTTTCTACAAAGTTTCAAAGCCGTTTCAACCGCTTCTGCACCAGTATTCATTGGTAATACTTTATCAAAACCAAAATAATTGGTTACAAATTCTTCGTAGTTTCCTAATTTATCATTGTAAAAAGCACGAGAAGTCAAAGACAATTTCATTGCCTGATCCGTCATTGCTTTTACAATTTTTGGATGGCAGTGACCTTGATTTACTGCAGAATAAGCCGATAAAAAATCATAATACTTTTTTCCGTCAACATCCCAAACATATACTCCTTCTCCTCTTTCTAACACAACTGGAAGTGGATGATAATTGTGAGCTCCGTATTTGTTTTCTTTTTCGATCAAAACCTCAGACTTTGATGAAAGTACTTCTTGCTTATGTCCCATGATAATTTATTTTTATTGAAGCAAAAATATAAAATTTATTTATTTAAATGCAATAATCAACATGTTTTAACTCAGTAATAGCTTTTATAAAAACAAAATCACTTATTTTAACACAATTACAAGTCATTTTACCTTTCATATTTAAACAACAAATGATAGTTATTTTTATCTTTACATAAATTAAACGAAAAAAAATATTGCATGGATATCTTAGACGAGTTTGACATTAAAATTATAAAGGAATTAGAAAAAGATGGGCGAATTGCATATTCTACCATTGCTACTAATTTAAAAATTTCAAATACTATGGTCCACCAACGTATTAACCGTTTATTTGAACAAGGAATCATAACAGGCATCAAGCCTATTTTGAACGAAAAACAAATTGGTTACGATTGGGCTTCTTTTACGGGTATTACACTAAATAAGGATTCCGATTCAGAGCGAATTATAGAAGCGTTAAAAGAAATACCTGAAATTACAGAATGTTATTTTGTAACAGGATCTTTTACACTTTACCTTAAAATTACAGCAAAAAACCACGAACACATGCGTAGAATATTATATGAAAAAATTGATAATATTCCTGGAATTGCTAAAACAGATTCAATGATTGAATTAGGTTGCGCTTTTAAACGAAATATCACTTTATAAGCATTCACAATAATTTAAATTTCAATAGATTATTAATTCCGAAAGCCAAATGTTAGAAACCTCAGAAGAAATGACTTTTGAGGTTTTTTTGTAACATATTATTTCTGATATTTGTTAAAAATTGTGAAAACATGAAAAATTCTGCCCTACTCATTTTTGCTACTATATTGTTTTCTAACACTATAGATGCGCAATTAAAACCTGTAAAATATGCCGATGGTACTCAGGTATTAAACGGTTTATCAATAAAATCAGCTAAGAAAAGCACTAACAATCCTGGTATTCTGCTTATACCTGCGTGGCTTGGAATCGATAAAGCTTCAAAAGATATTGCCGAGAATTTATCAAAGCTGGGCTATACCGTTTTTATCGCTGATATTTATGGCGAAGGAAACTATCCAAAAAATACAACAGAAGCGGGAAAAATATCCGGTCACTATAAAACTAATTATGCCGAATATCAAAAACGTATCAATCTGGCTTTACAACAATTGATAAAATCTGGCGCAAATGCTGATAATATTGTAGCTATTGGATATTGTTTTGGAGGGACAGGAGTTCTTGAAGCAGCCCGCGGACATTTGAATCTAAAAGGTGTTGTTTCATTTCATGGAAGTTTAGCCAGAGATGCAAGTCGCCCTGTAGAACCAATTACTACAAAAGTTTTAGTTTGTCATGGTGCTGATGACCCATACGAATCTAAGGAAGAAATTACTGCTTTTCAGCAAGAAATGCGTGATTCAAAAGCCGATTGGCAAATGATTTATTACGCAAATGCTGTTCACTCTTTTACAAATCCCGAAGCAGGAAACGATAATTCTAAAGGCGCTGCCTATAATGCTGTAGCTGCAAAAAGATCATTCGAACACTTACAGCTTTTCCTAAATGAAGTTTTAAAAAAATAAAGTTTAAGCCCACAGGTTTAACGGGTTAAACGGATTTACACAGATTATTTTAAAAAAGTGATCCCACAGGCTAAAAAGAAACCAGCGTAAACCCGTTTAATCCGCATCATCCGTGGTCAAAAAAAACATAAAAACTAAACCATAAACCACATCAATCAATAAAATAACCAATGTCACACAGTCCGATTAGAAAAGACAAAACCTGCTTAAATTGCAGACATGTTGTCGAACAAAAATTTTGTCCAAATTGCGGACAAGAAAATACAGATAGCAGAAAAACATTTCATCACTTATTTATCCATTTCTTTGAAGATTTGACGCATTATGAAAATGCTTTTTGGAAAACCATCAAAAACTTACTTTTCAAGCCTTCTACTTTAACCAAAGAATATCTGTCAGGAAAACGATTGTCTTATCTGGCTCCTGTCCGTTTGTATATTTTTATAAGCTTTATTACTTTTCTTTTAATTGCCTTATTTCCAAATAAAGTAACTGAGAATCTTAACAAAAGTGAAAAAGAAATCAGCTCACAAATTGCCAAATCCAGCAAAGACGAAACTAAAAGTCACAGTGATAAAAACTACTTGCAGGAAAAAACGATGAAACAACTCGATAAAAAATACTTTAAACTAAAGTCGATGAAAGAAATCGATTCGATTCAAAAGTATGGCAAGGAAAGTGAAAAACTTACAGAATTTCAATATTGGATTTATGAAAAAGCTACACATGTCACTGAACATAATACTAAAAGGGAAATTATTGAAAAATTTATAGAATCTTTTATTCATAATATTCCAAAAATTCTATTTATTATAATGCCATTCTTTGCCTTCTTTTTATGGATTTTTCACAACAAAAAGAAATGGTTCTATTTTGATCACGGGATTTTCACGTTACATTATTTTTCATTTTTACTTTTAATTTTTCTGATTTTATTTATTATCACCAAAGTAATTGGCTTATTTGGAGAAGACACTCCACTTACTGCGGTAGGTAATATTATTAATTTCGTAGGTATTCTCTGGATGTCATATTATTTTTATCCAGCACATCATCGTTTTTATGGAGAAAGCAGAATCGTTTCATTTGTTAAAAGTTTTATCTTATTTTTTATAAACTTCTTTTTTATCCTATTTTTACTCGTTTTTTATATGCTATATATATTTATCAACTTACACTAACTAATCAATGAAAAAAATTTTAGTTCTATTATTAATTGCGTCTGCATTTTCATGTTCGACTACGAAAGACGCAATCCCTAAAGACAACTCAGATCCAACAAAATATGTGAAATCTATTTCGGAAAAAGATCTAAAAAAAATGCTTTATATTGTAGCTTCTGACGAAATGGAAGGCCGCGAAACAGGGTCAAAAGGTCAGAAAAAAGCAGGTTTGTATATGATCGACCAATACAAAAAAAATGGTATTTCGTTTCCTAAAGGAGCAACTGATTATTACCAACATGTTCCTGCCGCATTCTTAAATGCAAAACGCAATGAAAACTTACCAGATTCTGAAAACATTTGGGCTTATATAGAAGGTTCTGAAAAACCGAATGAAGTTTTAGTAATTTCAGCACATTACGATCACGTTGGAGTTAAAAATGGAGATATTTATAACGGAGCTGATGATGACGGATCTGGAACTGTAGCAGTTATGGAAATAGCAAAAGCATTTGCAAAAGCTAAAAAGGAGGGTCATGGTCCAAAACGTTCTATTTTATTCCTTCATGTAACTGGTGAAGAGCACGGTTTACACGGATCTCGTTATTATTCTGAAAATCCATTATTTCCAATTGCTAATACCATTACAGATATCAATATTGATATGATTGGTCGTCGCGATGTAGAACACGCTAAAACAAACAATTATGTTTACGTAATTGGTGCCGATAGATTATCTACTGATTTGCATAATATTGTGGTGGCTCAAAATGATAAATACACCAAACTAGATTTAGATTTTAAATTTAATGATCCTAAAGATCCAAACCATTTTTACGAGCGTTCTGATCATTATAACTTCGCAAAAAACGGTATTCCGGCAGTTTTCCTTTTCAACGGAGTTCACGAAGATTACCACGGTAAAGGCGACGAACCTCAAAAAATTGAATACGACGCTTTGACAAAAAGAGCACAACTGGCTTTTGTCATTGCCTGGGATTTAGCAAATAGAGAGAATAGACCGGTAGTTGATAAAAAATAGGCTCAAAGGTTCAAGTAGCAAAGGTTCAAAGTTTTTTTTATAGATAAAGTCTATTTAGAGCAAAACAAAAAGGGATGAGTTATTAAAACTCATCCCTTTTTTTATTTTTATAGATTTCCAAAGGAAACCTAAGAACCTTTGCTACTCTGAGCCTTTGTCCCTTTCTCTAGTCATTCATAGAAATCAAAAACTCTTCGTTGTTTCTGGTTTTTTTGAAACGGTCGTTTACAAAATCCATAGATTCTACCGGGTTCATATCTGATAGATACTTACGCATAATCCACATCCTTTGTAAAGTTTTTTCGTCTAATAATAAATCATCACGACGTGTACTTGACGAAGTAAGATCGATTGCAGGGAAAATACGTTTATTAGCGATTTTACGATCCAATTGAAGTTCCATATTACCGGTACCTTTAAATTCTTCAAAGATAACCTCATCCATTTTAGAACCTGTTTCAGTCAATGCAGTTGCGATAATACTTAATGAACCACCGTTTTCTACATTTCTTGCAGCTCCAAAGAAACGTTTTGGTTTTTGTAATGCATTTGCATCAACACCCCCACTTAATACTTTACCAGAAGCTGGCTGAACAGTATTATAGGCTCTTGCCAAACGTGTAATAGAATCTAATAAGATTACAACATCATGCCCACATTCTACCAAACGTTTTGCTTTTTCAAGAACAATATTAGCAATTTTTACGTGCTCTTGTGGCTCTCTGTCAAAAGTCGAAGCAATAACTTCACCACGCACGCTGCGTTGCATATCTGTAACCTCCTCAGGACGCTCATCAATCAAAAGAACAATAAGGTAAACTTCAGGGTGATTTGCAGCAATTGCATTTGCAATGTCTTTTAACAACATTGTTTTACCCGTTTTAGGCTGAGCGACAATCATACCACGTTGTCCTTTTCCTATTGGAGAGAATAAATCGATAATACGAGTTGAAACTGAACTGCCTTTTTCGGCTAATTTGAATTTTTCAGAAGGAAAAACTGGTGTCAAGTGTTCAAAAGAAACTCTGTCGCGAACAACTTGCGGATCGTGACCATTGATTTTAAGTACACGAACTAAAGGGAAAAATTTCTCGCCTTCTTTTGGAGGACGAACCACTCCTTTTACAGTATCTCCGGTTTTAAGACCGAATAATCTGATTTGTGAAGTTGATAAATAAATATCATCCGGAGAAGCTAAATAATTATAATCTGATGAACGTAAAAATCCGTATCCGTCGGGCATCATTTCAAGAACACCTTCACTTTCAATAATTCCGTCAAATTCAAAGTCTGAATCTCTGAAATTACTCTTTTTATTTTTATGATTTGGGTTCTGATTTCCGCTACTCACATTTCCATTTCCATTTGGATTTTGGTTTGGGTTTTGGTTCGGATTCGGGTTTTGGTTTGGATTCTGATTTTTATTCTGGTTCGGATTTATCTTTTTTACCGGAGCAGTACCTTCTGTTTTTTCTGCGAATTCTTTCTTTTCTTCTACTGGAGCCTGAGCCTCAGGAGCTGTTTCTCCAACTTCTTCAGAACCTACTTCTTTTGCAGCTTCTTTTTCTTTTTGCAAAGCAACCTTTTTCTCGTAAGCTGATTTATTAAACTTAACAATTTTAGGCCCTTTTTTCTGTATTTCTTTATTTTCAGAATCTTCCTGAACTTCTTGTGTTTCTTCTTCCTTTGAAACTTCTTCTGCTTTTGGGGCTTGTTGAGCCTTTGGATTTGCTTTTGAAATCACAGGAGTTTTAGGTTTTTCAGGAGCTTCCTCTACCTTATCAAATTCTAAAACAGGAGCATCTTTTGAAACTGCTGTTTTTTTTGCCGGAACAATTCTTGCTCTTTTCGGTTTATCATCCTCCACTTTTTCGGCCACAGCATTAACCGGCGGCGCTACAGTCGATTCCTGATGTGCTAAAATCTGACTTATTAAGGTCTCTTTTTTAACGCCATTAAACTTTATAGTTTTAGCTAACTTAGCTATTTCTTGAAGCTCAGAAAGCTTCATTTCTTTTAATGCAGAAATATCAAACATGAATGTTCTATGAATTTAATTATTTTAAAGGAAATACTGTAAAAAGAATAGGTAGATATTTTATTTCAATTGCCCGCAGTATGAAGTGCTTACGGTATTATGATGCAATAATACGAATAAAATTTAATCATACAATAGTATTTTAAAAAAAGAAAATATATTTTTGTAAAACAATTTTAGATCATGATACAAAGAATTCAAACTATATATTTACTTCTTGCATTTTTAGTGACAGGAGTTTTAATGTTTTTTATTCCGCTTTGGACATTAAACGGTAAAGCATTTTATTTTATGCAGGACCAATTTTTCACCATTTTATTAGGTCTAAGTACGATGCTTACTATTGTTAGTATCATTTCATTCAAAAAAAGACAAAATCAGTTTGTGATGAACAGACTGAACATAATATTAAATTTAATTTTATTAGGATTATTTGTATATCGCTCTCTAAATTTATCTGGAGAAACTAACGTTTCTGAGAAAGGTATTGGGATGTTTCTTCCTATTGTTGCTATCGTGTTATTAGTTTTAGCTAATAAAGCCATCAAGAAAGACGAAGATCTCGTAAAATCTGTAGACCGTTTGAGGTAAACCTATAAACTTAATTTTTTTGTGCGAAGAGAACCCGAATTTTATATTCGGGTTTTTTTGTGCCTTTTTTATACCTTATAAAGACATAAATTAATCCTATAAGGCAATTCTACAGGAGAATTCCTTTCTAAATTTGCCCATTATTTCCACAAGTACCAATGAAACATAAAATAAGGATACATCTTGCCGATGATCATCAAGTACTTATTGATGGGTTAACCAACTTATTATGTACAGTCGATAACTTTGAAGTTGTAGGTAATTCTAAAGATGGAACCACTATTTATGAAGATGTTGTACAAAATAATGCTGATATTTTGGTTTTGGATATAAGCATGCCCAAAAAAGACGGTATCGAAGTCTTAAAAGAATTTAGCCAAAAGAGATTTCCTTGCAAAGTAATTATTCTGTCCAGTTATGATGATTTAAAAATCATAAAAGAAGTAATGAAATTAGGCGCTAATGGGTATCTCACAAAAAAATGTGCCGGCGAAAATATCATCGAAGCAATTGAAGCTGTTTATCAGGGGCAAGAATACTTTTGTGATGCTGTAAGAGAAAAAATATTCAACACATTTACTCAAAACAATCCCAAATTAAATAAAAACATCTATACTGAGAATCAGATTTTAAGTCCTAGAGAAATTGAAATTATTACACTGATTTCGCTTGAATACAGCGGAAAAGAAATTAGCGAGCAACTTTTCATAAGTATCAATACCGTTGAAACCCACCGAAAAAATATCATGAAAAAATTACAAACCAAAAATACCATTGGTCTTGTAAAATATGCTTTAAAAAACAACTTGATTAATCCTTGAATTTGAACCCAAAGGATTTTTCTTAACTACTATTTTATGCCTTTTTTTAGAGTTTTTATATCACTCCTTATACTTATTTCTCTAAATGAAAACCTTGCATTTGGCCAGCAAAATAAAGCACCAAAAGAATCAGGTAGTTTATCATCTGAAATTATCAAAAAAAGAAATACAGCTGAGTTTCGAAAGCTTGATCAATTAGGCAATAAAAAAGTGATTAGCTTGTCTATTATACTTGTAATTATCTTGTTTTTTCTATTCTATCTTTATTATCAGAATAACAAATTAAAACAAAAAATTAAGCGAAAAGATACCAAACAAAAAATACTCCTTAATGTTATAAATGCAGGAATCGATACTCAGGAAATCGAACGAAAAAAAATCGCATCGTTTTTACATGACAATATCAATTCCTTATTATCTTCTGCAGGATTACATCTAAACGCTTTTACAACGCAAAACAACGTAAAATCTGAAGAAATTCAGAAAGCAAAAAGCATTTTATCAGAAGCTCATGATCTTTTACGTGATATGTCAGATGACTTAGTTCCTACTTTATTACTGCGCTTTGGTTTAATTTATACTTTGGAAGATTTATGCGAAAGAAATTCTAATTCAAGTATTCTCTTTGAATATTCAAGTACTATTTTGACCGAAAAAAGATATACTGAAAAATTTGAAATGAAACTTTATTTTATTGTAACCGAATTATTCAACAATATCATAAAACATAGTGACGCCAAAAAAGCAAAAATTTCATTGTCTGAAAAACAAAATCATTTCACAATTATCATTCACGATGACGGCAAGGGTTTTAAAACTCAAAAACTAAAAGAAGTCGAAGGCTTTGGTTTAAACCGAATTAGAGCAAGAATTAAGAAATATAAAGGAACGATTTCTATTGTTTCTAACGAAAAT
Source organism: Flavobacterium sp. JAS (assembly GCF_020991455.1). Lineage (GTDB taxonomy): Bacteria > Bacteroidota > Bacteroidia > Flavobacteriales > Flavobacteriaceae > Flavobacterium. Next base: position 181,269 of record NZ_JAJMOX010000011.1, on the reverse strand, counting down.
GAAGGAACTAAGATCAAAATACTAGTTCCTTTACCACATTAAATCATTATTATTTTTTACCAATTTCGACAATTTCAAGATCTTTGATTTTATCGTCATCAATTACAAATCTAAGCATTGTACGAACTTGATGAAAACCGCTTTTTCCTGCTGCACCTGGATTCATGTGCAATAAATTGTTCTTTTTATCGAAAATCACCTTTAAAATATGTGAATGCCCGCAAATAAACAATTTAGGCGGATTCAAGGTCATTTCTTCTCTTATCGCCGGATTATATTTTCCCGGATAACCACCAATATGCGTGATCCAAACCGATACATTTTCACATAAAAATCTGTTGTGCAACGGAAATTCTAATCTTGCCTGTGCATCATCAATATTTCCGTAAACGCAACGTAAGGGTTTTAACTTTTTTATGGTATCCGTAACATTCAAATCGCCAATATCTCCCGCGTGCCAAACTTCATCAGCCTGTACTACATATTTTAAAATGGTATCGTCGATATGACTGTGAGTATCGGAAAGTAGGAGGATTTTTTTCATTTTTTTTTAAAGGTACAAAGGCTTAGAGGTGCAAAGGTACAAAGGTTTTCTTTAAAGTTACTAAGGTTCTGAGATACTAAGACTCTAAGTTTTTTTTACTTGTCTTTTTTGTTAAACATAAAAAAATCCGATCTGCTTTCGCAAATCGGATTTTTAAATTGGGTGTTAGATACACTACTGTGCATCTCTACGTTTTACATTTTATGCTTTTACGTCAAACATTTTACAATTAACATTTCACATCTAACCTCTAACGTTTCACACCTATAAACAATTATTGTTTTTTAGGACCTTTACCGTCTTTGGAATCTTTAGTGTCCATCATTTCCATTAGCTTTAAACCTAATAAGCCACTTATAGAACCATCAGAACCACCGTTTCCAGAAATTAAAACATCAGGAATTACTTTGATGTTTCCTTTACCAATTTCTTCGGTTACTTTATATCTCGTAAAGTTATCTCCACCCATTGCGCTAACCTGAAGTTGGTACGATTCAGCAGTAGATTTACCAATTGCCATAATTTTCTCCGCTTCAGCCAAACCTGTTTTTGAGATTCTTTCAGCTTCTGCACTTGCGTTTAGTTTTGTTGCTTCTGCCTGTGCCCCCGCTCTTGCTTTTGTCGCTTCGGCTTCTGCATTTGCGCGCATTTTTGTTGCTTCCGCTTCAGCGTTTACATTCAGTTTTAAACTGGTTGCATCTCCTTCTGCTTTTTTAACTGTTGCATCTGCGGTACGTTGTGCAATTTCAACACTTTGCGAAGCGCGAACAATTTCTTTTTGCATATCTGCAATCGCCGTTTCTTTCTCCATTCCCTGACGTTGTTCCTGCGCCATCCTTTGCGTTTGATATGTTTTTTGCTCTTCTTCGGCTAATTTTCTATCTGTCAAAGTTTTCATCAACGAATCTGGCGGAACGATATCTCCAATCAATGTATCAACGGCATTTACATTATACTCATCAAGTACTAACTTAATATGATTTTTAGCCGATTCTTGACGCTCTTTTCTGGTAGACAAGAAAGAAATAACATCGCTGTCTTGTGCCGAGTTTCTAAAATAGTTACCAATTGTAGGTTCTAAAACCTGAGAAACCAAATTGTTCATGCTTCCAAAACGTGCAATTACTTTTGGCGCTTCAGCTGCAGGAACGTGGATAATCTGAGCTACGTCAAGATTAAACGGGAAACCGTCTTTTGAACGAACTGTAATCGTAGAAAGATTTTTATCTAAATCATGCGATTCACTTCTCGCATTTGCCCAGTTTAGAACCAAGTTTGTTGTTGGAACAGCTTCCAACTTAGTTGTGTATTTATTCAATGCATATTTTCCAGGCCCAAGTGGTTCCATCCAAACACCGCGTTGTCCTTTTGAAACAATATTTCCGTGTTTAAAAGTATCTCCGGTCACATCTTGTCCGTCTTCACCGATATACGAAATCACAACACCAACATATCCAATAGGCACATCAGTCATTGGGTTTTGCTCGATTTGTACTCCCCATGTATTAATGTAATATGATCCTGCCAACATTACCTGAGGTTGTAAACCACGATTTCCGCCAGTATCCAAGAACTTGTCAAAATCCTGAAAGTTATTATGTCCTTCAACAAATTTTCCGGCAATTTGTCCTTGCGGAATTGGTTCTCCATCAAGAGCTGTTACGATCCCAATCATGTTCTCATAAATCTTGATTTGGTCTGCGATTACAATTTCAAACAAAAACGTATTAATACGATACGAACCTGTTGTAATAAAAGCAGTCTGACGCCCTTTTTGCCCACCATTGTCTAAGAAAAAAGTAGCATCCTGAAAATTATCACTGTCTACTTTTCGGGCTAAGATTCGTCCTGTTGGAATTTCCTGTCCGTCTTTACTTAAAACCAATCCAATTTTTCCTTCCGGAATAACGGTAAATCCAGACATATCGATTGAATATTGCCAGATCCACATTCCCCAGTATAAACCCGGGGCAAGCGTTTTTGCCTGATAACCAGCTTCGCCTTTTGTTGCAATAATACGCCCATCCGGAAGTGACTTATCGGCTCCAAACAAAACAAATTTCTTGGTTACTAAACCAATTTTATCCTCAGGAACCATTACCATTCCGAAGAAAACACGCAAAATAAACTTGTAAAAAATAATGGAGAATAAGATTAAAATTATCCACCAGTAAGAAGTAATTTCATTCATAGTTTTTGATATTTAAGCTACAAACATAGGAGAAATATTTCCTATTAAAATGAAATATTTTCAAAATTAACTTTTGCCAATTTTTCTTAAAAAATGTTAAAAAAAGACTCATTTTCTAACGTTAGAATTGTCAATTTCTGACACGATTTTTTGCTGGATAAACTATGATTGGTATTTTGGACGTTAACAGTTTTTAAGAGAGATTCAAAGGCTCATAGAGGCAAGGGCTCAAAGGTTTCTTTTGCGCAAAATAAAAATCGCCTCTTATATTTTTCATCCCGAATGTTAGACGCACTGCCGTGCGTCTCTACCATAAAAAACCTTTGAACCTTTGTACCTTTGCGACTTTGAACCTATAAAGAAAAAAATCTTTGTACCTTTGCATCTGAGAACCTCTGCACCTTAAAATGAGATATTTTATTCAATTTGCTTATAACGGAACACATTATCACGGTTGGCAATTTCAGCCTAATGCTTCTTCTGTTCAGGAAACTTTAAACAAAGCACTTTCGGTTTTATTAAGTACACCTATAAATGTTATGGGCGCCGGACGAACGGATACTGGTGTTCATGCGCAGGAAATGTATGGTCATTTTGATTTTGAAACTCCAATTGATGTTCCGAATTTAGTGCACAAACTGAATTCGTATTTACCAAAAGACATTGCAATCTTTGATCTTATCCTGGTTCATAACGATGCGCATTGCAGATTTGACGCTACTAAAAGAACGTATGAATATCATATCAACACTGTTAAAAATCCGTTTTTGGAGGAATTGAGTTGGTACTTTAATCAAAAATTAGATGTAGCTTTGATGAATGAAGCGGCAAAAATTTTATTGAAACATACCGATTTTCAATGTTTTTCGAAAGTTAATACGGATGTCAATACATTTGATTGCACGATTTTTGAGGCTTGTTGGAAACAAGAAAACAATAAGCTGATTTTTACCATATCGGCAAATCGTTTTTTACGAAATATGGTTCGTGCCATTGTGGGAACTTTGGTAAATATTGGTTTGCATAAAATCACTCTGGATGATCTTGAAAATATCATCGCAAGCAAAAGCAGAGAGAAAGCTGGGTTTTCGGTTCCGGCACACGGATTGTATTTAACCGAAATTTATTACGATTATATATAGCTATAAGCTATAGGCAATAAGCAGTAAGCCTTATGCCTAAAGCCTAAAGCCTAAAGCTTAAAAAACTAAATGAAAGCAAAAGCATTTGATACCGGATTATTCAAACGAATTTTAAAATATACTAAACCTTATAAATGGCGCTATTATGGCGTTATTGTTTTTGCAGTTTCCCTTTCGATTTTTGCAGCACTTCGACCTTATTTATTAAAGCAAACAGTTGACGGTTACATTAAAACGCATGACAAGCATGGTTTATTAATGTACATTATATTAATGGGCGTTGTGCTTTTATGTGAAGTATTCTCTCAGTTTTATTTTGTGTTTTGGGCAAACTGGCTTGGCCAGGATATTGTGAAAGACATTAGAACCAAACTTTTCAAACATATTCTAAGTTTTAGAATGAAATATTTTGATTTGGTTCCGGTTGGACAATTGGTTACCAGATCAGTTTCGGACATTGAATCGATCGCGCGTATTTTCAGTCAGGGATTGTTTATGATTATAAGTGACTTAATGAAAATGTTGGTTGTACTTATTTTTATGTTTTACATGAACTGGAAACTGACCTGGATTGTGGTTGTTGCCATGCCAATTTTGGTTTATATCACCCGAATTTTTCAACGCAAAATGCAGGTTGCTTTTGAGGAAGTTCGTACGCAAATTGCCAATATGAACTCTTTTGTGCAGGAACGTGTTACGGGAATGAAGATTGTTCAGCTTTTTAATCGTGAGAAAATTGAAGCCGAAAACTTTAGAGTTATAAATGACAAACACAGAGTTGCGTGGATAAAAACGATTCTGTACAACTCGATATTTTTCCCTATTGCTGATATTATTTCGTCAATTACTTTAGGATTAGTTGTCGTTTATGGCGGATTTAAAATCCTAAACGGAGATCATTTTACAACTTTTGGAGATTTATTCTCTTATACTATGTTTATAGGTATGTTGTTTAATCCATTACGTCAAATTGCAGATAAATTCAACGAGATGCAATTAGGAATGATTGCTGCCAATCGTGTTTTTGATATTATCGACACGCAAGATCATATTCAGGATACCGGAACAATTGAAGCGCCAATTTTTAATGGAAGTATTGAATTTAAGCAAGTCCGTTTTAGTTATATTCCTGAGGAGGAAGTTATAAAAGGTATTGATTTATCTGTCGATGCGGGACAAACGATTGCAATTGTTGGATCGACAGGAGCAGGAAAATCTACCATTATTAACTTATTGAATCGTTTTTACGAAATCAATAGTGGTACAATTTTTATTGACGGTCATAACATTGAGAACTATACTTTGGCTTCTTTACGAAAACAAATTGCGGTGGTTTTGCAAGATGTATTTTTGTTTGCCGATACGATTTACAACAATATTACTTTGCACAATCCTGAAATTACTCGCGAACAAGTTTTGAATGCTGCCAAAAAAATTGGCGTGCATGATTTCATTATGAGTTTACCTGATAATTATGATTTTGATGTAAAAGAACGTGGTGTAATGCTTTCGTCAGGACAACGTCAATTGATCGCCTTTTTGCGTTCATACGTGAGTAATCCAAGTATTTTGATTCTGGACGAAGCTACTTCGTCAATTGATACTTATTCTGAAGAATTGATTCAGCGCGCAACAGAAACGATTACTAAAGGAAGAACTTCGATTATTATCGCGCATCGATTGGCAACAATTGTAAATGCTGATAAAATTGTGGTCATGGATAAAGGTTTGATTGTAGAACAGGGAACACATCAGGAATTACTGAATAAAGTCGACGGTTACTACAAAAACCTCTACGACTCGCAGTTTTCAGTAGCCAACTAGGTTTTCAAATGCTAAAAAAGTTCTTAAAAAAGTTAAATTAGCGTTATAGGAATCATAAATGTGAGGGTTCAGAACCAGCACGATAGCAGTCTTTTTTATTTGATTCTTTATCTTTGAGAAACAGAAATCAAATGTAAAAGAAAATGCCACAAAACAGATTTTATCCAAACGAACAATTTAAAGAAATAGAAATAAATGCTTCATTACAATTACGTTATGCCATTTCAAACAGAGGCCGATTAATAAGCTTTACTGATGAAATTGAAAACGGACGTCTCTTAAAAGGCGGATTAAGTGATGGATATCCAACTTTCAGATTTAAAGTTAAAAAAGACGACAAGATTGTCAACAAATATCTCTTTTTATACAAATTAGTTGCCCAGTATTTTATTCCCAAACAATCAGAAGAACAAACTTATGTATTGCATCTGGATTACAACAGAAGTAACGATGATGAAAAAAACCTGCGTTGGGCGACAAAAGCCGAAATGATGGCACATAGTCGTAAAAGCCCACGTGTAATTCAGGCAAAAAAGAATCTGATTGAGCATAATTTAAAGGCTGACGGACGTAAATTGACGACCACAAAAGTCATGCTGATCAAAAAAATCCTAGCCCGCCCGGAACAAAAAACACGCCTTAAAATGATCGCTAAACAATTTGGCGTAAGCGAAATGCAAATCAGACGAATCGCCAGCGGAGAAAACTGGGGACACGTTAAGGTTTAATTTTTTTTAAAAATGTAAATAGTAAAATGTGAAATGTGAATCCAAAATTGGGTTCCATCTCACATTTTACTGTTTTTATTTCACATTTCATATTTACATTTCACATTTTACAATGAACATTTTACATATCTAAAGTGTTTTTTAAAATAATTCCTTAAATTCGCAATCACAAATAACAAAAGAATAAATCGGAAAATGAGTTTCGGAATTAAACCTCATTTTCGGTATTAAATACTAAAAACCAAAAAAATGAAATACGACGTTATTGTTTTAGGAAGTGGTCCTGGCGGATATGTAACAGCGATTAGAGCTTCACAATTAGGCTTTAAAGTAGCTGTAGTTGAAAAAGAAAACCTTGGTGGTGTATGTTTAAACTGGGGATGTATCCCAACAAAAGCATTACTAAAATCAGCTCAGGTTTTTGATTATTTAAAACATGCATCTGACTACGGATTGAAAGTTTCTGAATTCGATAAAGATTTCCCTGCAGTTGTACAACGTAGCCGTGGTGTTGCTGAAGGAATGAGCAAAGGAGTTCAGTTCTTGATGAAAAAAAACAAAATTGACGTTATTGAAGGTTTTGGAAAACTAAAACCAGGAAAAAAACTTGACGTTACAGATAAAGATAATAAAGTTACTGAATATAGCGCTGACCATATTATTATTGCAACTGGAGCTCGCTCTCGTGAGTTACCAAACTTACCACAAGATGGTGTAAAAGTAATTGGTTACCGTCAGGCAATGACATTACCAACACAACCAAAATCTATGATTATTGTAGGTTCTGGTGCAATTGGAGTAGAATTTGCTCACTTTTATAACTCAATGGGAACAGATGTTACTATTGTAGAATTCATGCCAAACGTTGTTCCTGTAGAAGACGAAGATATCTCAAAACAATTTGAGCGTTCTTTGAAAAAAGCCGGAATTAAAGTTATGACTAACTCATCTGTTGAGCGTATTGACACAATTGGTGCAGGAGTAAAAGCATTTGTTAAAACTGCAAAAGGTGAAGAAGTTCTTGAAGCTGACATCGTACTTTCGGCAGTTGGAATCAAAACAAACATCGAAAACATAGGTTTAGAAGAAGTAGGTATCGCTGTTGACAGAGATAAAATCTTAGTAAATGCTTACAATGCAACAAATATCCCTGGATATTATGCCATTGGAGACGTTACTCCGGGACAAGCTTTGGCTCACGTAGCTTCTGCTGAAGGAATTAACTGTGTAGAGAAAATTGCAGGTTTACACGTAGACCCAATCGATTACGGAAACGTTCCTGGTTGTACTTACGCAACTCCTGAAATCGCTTCTGTTGGTTTAACTGAAAAACAGGCTAAAGAAAAAGGATACGAATTAAAAATTGGTAAATTCCCATTCTCAGCTTCAGGAAAAGCTAAAGCTGCCGGAACTCCAGACGGATTCGTAAAAGTAATCTTCGATGCTAAATACGGAGAATGGTTAGGATGCCACATGATTGGTGCTGGTGTTACAGATATGATTGCTGAAGCAGTTGTAGCTCGTAAATTAGAAACTACAGGTCATGAAATCCTTAAATCTATTCACCCTCATCCAACAATGAGCGAGGCTGTTATGGAAGCTGTTGCTGATGCTTACGGCGAAGTAATTCACTTGTAATAATTTAAATGTAGTGGTGCAAAATAATGCATCTTCTATATTAGGTTACATATAATTTTCAATTTAAAAATCCGATTTGTGAAAACAGATCGGATTTTTTTTTACACAATTCTATAAAAATAAATTTAATTATGATAACAATCCGAAAGCTGATTTTTAATAATAAAGCACTAATTTTGCAGCGCCCAAAACAAATTTACCATGAAAAAAATAGCGTTCCTTTTAACAATTTTTCTTTTTTTATCGCATAACCTATTTGCGCAGACAAAAACCGAAACTCCAACTGTTTTTGCAAAATCATACGATTACGTAAATGATTTTGAAAAAATTCTTACTTCAGATCAAATCAAGTCTTTAACCGATTTTTTAAAAGTAAACGAAGCAAAAACAAAAAACAAAATCCTGATTGTAACAACTGCTTCAATAACTCCTTATACTGATCTAACCGATTATTCATTAGCTTTAGACAAGTATTTAATTTCTAAATTAAATATCGACACCTCTATTTTAATTTTGATTAGTAAGCAATTAAGGCAAATTCAGGTTCAGGGAGTCAATAAAATACGCGCTAAAATGACTGATCAGGAAATGAAAGATATTGTATCTACGTATGTAATTCCAGAATTAAAAAAAGGCGATTACTACAAAGGCTTACAAGAAGGTACAAGGCAGCTAGTAAAAAAGCTGGAATAAAAAATACAACATAGTCTTTGATTGCGAAAAGTCGGTCTTTTTTTATTTAGATCTAAATCATATTTTAATAACTTTATGGCTAAATAAGAAGTCATGAAAGAAATATGCATTGTTGAGTTTCCGTCTAATTTAGGTTTAAAAGAACCTCAACCCGGAAAAGAACCAGGCGTAAAACGTTTGCCTGATTGGTTATGGAAACATAATTTGCATAAAATAATTGATCCTAAAAGTACCATAAGACTCGACGCACCAAAATATTCAAATATCAGAGAGGTCGAAACTAATATTCTCAATGCAAATTTATTAGTCGATTATTCCCGGGAACAAGCCTATTTAATCAATAATTTATTGAGCCAAAATAAATTTCCTTTTGTGCTTGGCGGCGATTGCAGTATTCTTTTAGGGGCAGCAATTGCGTTAAAACAAAAGGGGAATTACGGATTATTGTATCTCGACGGCCACACCGATTTTATGGATGTTTCCCTTTCTGAAACCGGGGGTGTTGGCGGAATGGCAGCTTCTATAGTAACAGGTAACGGTCCAGAAAAACTTACCAATATTCTTAATTTATCTCCTTACATAAAAGAAGAAAACCTTTGGTGTGTAGGCAATCGCGAATATGATGACGAATACGAAAATGAAATCAGAAATTCTTCAGCGACCTACATAAGCCTTCAGACACTTCGAAAACAAGGTATTCTAAATACCATACAATCATTTCTCTCCGAAATCGAAAACAAAAATCTGGATGGTTTCTGGCTTCATATCGACGTAGATGTTTTAAACGATGCTATAATGCCCTGCGTAGACAGCCGAACTCCAGACGGACTTACCTATGATGAGTTCAATGAACTTACCTCCTGTTTATTTAAAAGCGATAAACTTAGCGGACTAGAAATAACAATTCTGGATCCTGATTTAGACCCAACTGGTCAATACACAAAAGATTTTGTAACAAATATTACCACGACTTTCAACTCCTTTAAGAATTAGATTTATTTGATATAAAAAAAACTTCTGGTGGCGATTTTATCTGTAGAAGCAAAATAATTTTGCATAGTTCTAAAAACAAGAATAGAACATCAAAAACAATTTAATTTTAAATTCCACAGTATGAAAACAAAAGTAGCAGTATTGGCACTTATCGTGTTCTCAATATTTGGTTGTAAAAGACACCACGAGCAAAAAAACAACATTACAGAAGTAAACAAAAATCTAACTTGCCTGGAACAATTAACAGAAGGTAACAAAAAATTCTTAGATCAAAAATCAATTCACCCACATCAAAACAAGCAAACCATTTTAGCTAATCAAGACGGACAAAAACCATTCGCAATTGTAATTACGTGCTCAGACAGTAGAGTTTCACCAGAAATTGTATTTGATCAGGGTATTGGAGATTTATTTGTGATTCGTAATGCAGGAAATTTAATTTCTGATATCGATATGGGAAGTATCGAATATGCAGTCGAACATTTAGATGCAAAATTAATTTGTTGTTCTAGGGCACACAGAGTGCGGAGCTGTAAAAGCTTACATTAATGATAAAGACGGAGCCTACAAAAAACATTTTAACCATATTGATGACATAGTTGAAACCATTTCGAAAGAAAAAGAAGAGATAGATGCAGACAAAACCACTCCAAAAGCGACAAACTATTTAGGAGCAATTAACGCTAATATCAAACATTCAGCAAAATTAATTCAGGACAATCCAATCATAAAAGAACATAAAGTTCAAATTGTTTCTATGCGATACGATGTACACATAGGAAAAGCAGAGCAATTGTAAACAATGTTCAACATACTAAAATATCAAAATCCGATTTGTGAAAACAAGTCGGATTTTTTTTATTTTGGCGTGTCCCTTCGGGTCGGGCTATTCGCTACAAGTCCTCGCACTTCCTTCGTCAGGCTGTAGGCTTTTCACTACTATCCCTCACACAAACAAACATTTCTATAAAAACATTCCTTTTTCAGATTAAATTTTCTTGATAAAAAAGACTATTTTAGCTACAACTAATAACTTCAAAAAGCCAAACAAAGAGTTATTTCATAATTCTAAAGCAAATAAAAAAGCTCATTATCATGAATGCAGCCACACAAGATTATAACAATTTGCAAAGTAGTTCAGACAAGGAAATCTGTGATCAGTTGGCAACTATAATCAACGAGAATTTACCAGATGCCGAAAACAAAATCTGGCACGCGCATCCTGTTTGGTTTCTCGACGGAAATCCAATTACAGGTTACAGTAAACTCAAAAATTGTGTCCGTTTATTGTTCTGGAGCGGACAATCTTTCGACGAAGAAAAACTTGTAAATGAAGGTTCTTTCAAAGCTTCAGAAATTCGTTATACATCTCCCGAACAAATAAACAAAGACGACTTAAAACGCTGGCTCAAAAAATCCATCGAAATACAATGGGATTACAAAAACATCGTAAAGCGCAAAGGAATACTGGAAAGACTTAAATAAAGAATCCATTTTTAACAGCAATAATACTTATCTAATTCAATCAAAAATCTAAAACCAAAACTATGATTAGAAAATTTTTATACCTGACAGTATTATTATTAACAATCACGTCATTCGCGCAAGAAGCCAGTTTTAAAGTTCCGGATTACAAAGCAATAGAAAAAGAGATTTCGGACAAAAAATCACCTTTTTATTATCCAAAATTAATGGAACGCTTTGTTAGCAATGATACGCTTTTGACCGTCGATGATTATCAGCATTTATATCTTGGCTATGTTTTTCAACCCAAATATAACGCATTCTGGAAATCTCCTGACGAAGAAAAACTTCGCGAATTTTATAGCAAAGAAAAACTGGAAACACAGGATCATGACGAAATCATAAAACTTGCCAATCATTCTTTAAGCGATTTTCCATTTGATTTAAGACAGCTCAATTTCCTTACCTATATCTATCATCTCAAAGGCGATGATAAATCTTCTGATTTGGCTTCCCTAAAATTTCACAACATCATGAATGCGATTTTTTCTAGCGGAGACGGAAAACAATGCGAAACCGGTTTTCATGTTATATTAGTCGAACACGAATATGTAATGCTAAATGTTTTCGAAATTGAATCTAAATCCCAATCTCTCGTTGATAATTGTGATTATTTAAGTTTCGAAAAAGGAAAATATAATGTCGATGGTATTTACTTTAACATCGAAAAAATGCTTGAAAATGAATCCAAAGCCCTAAAATAGAAAACCACCTTACTTCAGATGAAAATAGTATCGATTAGAAAAAGTGATTACGATTCTTTAAGAAACTTATTTTTAAAAGAAAGACAAAACACCTTTCATTGGCTCAATCCTTTAGAATTTCAGCTAAAAGATTTTGACCGCTATACAAAAGGAGAACTTATACTAGTTGCCCTTCTTGATGATATTCCCGTAGGTTTTATTTCGATTTGGATGAAAGATAATTTTATTCATCATTTGTATATCGACCAAAACCATCAGGGAAAAGGAATCGGAACTCAATTATTGAAAGCCGCAATTAAAAAAACTAAACTTCCAATTACTTTAAAATGTCTCGAAAACAACACAAAAGCTGTTAAATTTTATCTCCAAAAAGGCTTCTTCGCAGTAGAAAGAGGACAATCTGAACATGGAGGCTATATACTCTTTGAATTATTAAAAAACATTGACTAACAACCAAAATAAAAAATGAATACACAAACTACAATTCTTCTAATTGGTCTACTACTTATTTTAATTTCCATATTTTCCTCTTATCGAAAAACTCAAAAAAATAAAAACTTACAAACATTAAATCCAAATAAGTTAATACCGGGACCAATTGTTCACGAGCAGCTAACTAACGAGCAGATTGAAAAAATAAAAAAAATCCAATCTACTTTTTCAGATGTTTATCAGGTATCGTTGGAAGATACTATTACAAATTTTAAGAGAGATCGAAATCCCGATAACGAAATCAGAGTTTGGTTTAATATGATGCAAGCTTATGAAAAATTCATCTCAAAAGATTCTCAAATAACAGTTGAGAAGAAATCTGAAGTTTTCAAGTTAATTTTATTACGCTCTATGATGGATGAAAATATAGTACGAAGTCAAACTGAATGTAAAATATTAACTAAAAATGAAATGAATGAAATCTTTGAGTACTATACATTTGAATCCAAACCAATAATAACAGCAAAGGAATAAATTATATCGTAAGATTTTTAACCTCAGATAGTACTTTAAAAAAATCAAATAACCAATAAAAAACAAACCAAAACCCCAAATGAAACCAATTACCAAAAAAGACATCGATAAACCAATTGGAGGCTTATTTTTCATGATTATCAACACTGCAATCTGGGCTTTTATAGCCGAATATTATCTTGAAAATAAAGATTACAGACTTATTGGCATTCTCTTAGGCTTTATCATTACAGCCTTTTTATATTTCTATTTTACGTTTACCAAAGCACAAAAAACGCTGACTGATAGCGTTGAAGAAAAAACTGCCGAAGAAAAAGGTAAAGAAAAATGGTTTTTAATCATCTTTGGTTTAGAAGGTTTAGGGATACTTGTTGCCAAGAATATTTTGATGAACATCAATCATAACGAATTATTTATTTCGTTTTTTGCTCTGGTCGTTGGCTTGCATTTTTTTCCATTAGCCAAAATTTTCAATCGCACTTTTGATTATTATATGGGAACCTGGACTTGCTTATTTGCCTTAATCGGTATTTATTTAATAACGCAAAAAACTGCGACGGTAAATCTTGCAAATGTAGTGGTAAGTTTAGGCTGCGCAATTGCAACCATTTCTTATGGCGTTAGAATGATTAATGAAGGTAGAAAGTTGCTGCAAATACAAACCAAATAAGAAAAAAAAACAAATGACCTTGGTTTTATAAATACTCCAACTAAAAGTTTTTTTGAATGAGAGATTTCTGGCATAGCCGCGATTGAAACGATATCCTTTTTGCTGCTCCTTTAGCAGGGAAAAGATTTAGTGTAAAGCGGGACAAAAGGTCTTATTGTTTTTTTTTATGCTCCTAAAAAAAACTCCTGCTTTTATTGAATTTGATTTTTGTTTAGGAGGAATCTTTAGAAATTTTCATTTAAAAAGTCATAACATAGTCTTAGATTTAATTCGTACTTTAGTAGTAGACAAAACATTACGTTCTCTGTTTTAGTTTTATTCCTTTCTAAACTTAAAACCATACCAATGAATATCTTAATCGTTTATAGCCATCCGAGCAAAAAATCCTATACTTTTCAGGTTTTAGAACGTTTGAAATCTATCTTGGGAAAGCAAAATTGGAACATTGAAGTTTCTGATTTATACCAAATGAATTTTCAGAGTGATATGTCTGAAGAGGAATATGAAAGAGAAGGTTTTGCCAAAACAGATCTTCCAATTTCTAAAGACGTCTTGGCAGAGCAAGAAAAAATCGAAAAAGCCGATTGTATTATTTTTCTATATCCGGTTTGGTGGAGCGATTGTCCGGCAAAACTAAAAGGCTGGTTTGATCGGGTTTATTGCGTTGGATATGCTTACGGACAAAATGAAACTTCTAAAGAGATGAAAACAATTCCGGTAGGCCTCGCAATTTGTACGGCAGGACATCCAAATAAGTTTCTGGAAGAAATAGAAATGGCGCAAAGTATGCAAACTGTTATGTTGGAAGATCGTCTGGGAAAACGATTTGAAAATAAAGAAATGATAATTTTGGGTGGAACTCTAGAATTGGAAAAAGTTATGGAAAAACATTTTTCACAACTTGATACTGTTATAGAGAAAATTAAAAATTACTTATTGAAATGAAAATAGAAACGCATACGATAAACAATACAAGAATTGCCGAAGTAATTGCCGAAAATAGCATAATTGAATCTATAGAAGATGGTTCTCAATTAGTTGCCGATATTTATTATCAGGACTTTGATAGAATTATACTTTATGAGAAAAATATAACACCTCTTTTCTTTAATTTGAAAAACGGAATTGCCGGCGAAATACTTCAAAAATTCTCCAACTTTCGCGTGCGTTTGGCAATAATTGGTGATTTTGAAAAATATGAAAGTAAAAGTATCAAAGATTTTATTTTTGAAAGCAATAAAAATCGTCAAATCAACTTTGTAAATAGTTTAGAAGAAGGTTTACGAAGACTTTCTTAATAGTTTCTATAAATAAAATAGTAAACTTTATTTTTCTCTTTTTATGTGATTGCTTCGTTCCTCGCAATGATAAAATTGAGTCGAAATGCAAAATCATTAATTCCAACAATCTAAAATCTACAATCTATATTATGTCCTAAATCCCCCTTACAATTGTCTTCTCAACACCCTAACACACTGATAATTAAAAAGTAATTTTGTAATTATACTAATCTATAAAACAATTGAATTATGAATGCTTTAGATTTTACCACAACTCTAATTGTAGACCATTCTCCTCAAGAAGTTTTTAATGCCATTACCAATGTTCGCGGTTGGTGGTCAGAACAAATTGAAGGACCTACAGCCAAACTTAACGACGAATTTAATTATCATTACGAAGATATTCACCGCTGCAAAGTAAAATTAATTGAGGTGATTCCGAATCAGAAAATTGTTTGGCTTGTTGAGGAAAACTACTTCAAATTTACCGAAGATGAGACCGAATGGACAGGCACTAAACCTACGTTCGAAATCTCTGAAAAAGATGGTAAAACAGAACTTCGCTTTACACATGTTGGTTTAGTTCCGGAATACGAATGTTTTGACATTTGTAGAGATTCCTGGACAACTTATATTCAGAAAAGCCTAAAAAACTTAATTGCAACCGGAAAAGGAAATCCAAACGGAAAAGACAAACCTCAAACAGAAAATGAAAGAAAACTATCGGCCAAATAACGATAATCTTATTTTAGACTAAGACAATCGTAGATTTGGCTAAAGCTATTGCTTTGTTGTTGCGCAACTTTGTATCAACAAAAAAATAGAACGATGAAAATTATAATTACAGGTTCTTTAGGGAACATCAGCAAGCCACTGGCTACAGCATTAGCACAAAAAGGACATCAGATCACTATAATTACCAGTGACGCCGGAAAACAAAAAGAAATTGAAAAGTTAGGCGCAAAGGCAGCAATTGGATCTGTAGAAGATGCAGCATTTCTGACGCAATCTTTTACAGGGGCAGATGCCGTTTATTGTATGATTCCGCGCGCTAACTATTTTGATCCTAATCTTGATTTGGACGCTTTTACACGTAAAATTGGAAACAGTTATGCAGAAGCTATCAAAAATTCGAGTGTGAAACGTGTTGCTTTTCTAAGTAGTGTTGGTGCCCATTTAGAGAAAAATTCAGGAATAATTCAGCGTTACAATGAGATCGAAAGTGTTTTGAACAAACTTTCAGATGTTGGGATTACCTTTATGCGCCCAACTTCATTCTTTTATAATCTCTTAGCCTATATTCCGGTTATAAAAAATCGCGGTTTAATTGCTGCAAATTATGGCGCTGACAGAATGATTCCGTGGGTTTCTCCAAATGATATCGCCGAAGCAATTGCAGACGAAATCACAACTCCGCTTGACGGAAAAAAAATTCGTTATGTAGGAAGCGAAGAATTAACGGGTCATGAAACAGCTCAAATCATAGGCAATGCGATTGGAAAACCTGATTTAAAATGGGTTTTAACAACAGATCAGGAAACTCTGGACGGTTTGGTAAATGTTGGAATACAGCCAAAAATTGCTGCAGGTTTGGTTGAGATGTATGCTGGACTTTATAACGGTACACTTGCCGAAGACTACTACCAAAACAGACCTGCCATAATGGGAAAAACAAAACTGGCTGAATATGCAAAAGAATTTGCTGCTCTGTATAATCAAAATTAAGTAACTTGTAGCATGGCAAATCAACAACCTTATCGCATTAAAAGCATCAGCGAATTTCATGAATTTAGAGATTTGCCAAAACCGGAACATCCGCTAGTCAGTGTTTATAATTTTGAAGATATTAAACACCTGAACGAAGCTGAACCTAAAAGTCTCATGCTCGATTTTTATTCCATTGCACTAAAACGACATGCAAATGCAACGATGCGATACGGTCAGCAGGAATATGATTTTAATGAAGGGGTTTTGCTATTTATTGCACCAGGTCAGGTTTTTTCTATAGAAGGAAATGCAGAACTTCAGCATACAGGATGGTCCTTATTGGTCCATCCTGATTTTTTGTGGAATACGCCACTTGCTAAGAAAATCAAGCAATACGAGTATTTCGGATATTCGGTTCATGAAGCTTTACATCTTTCTGATAAAGAAGAAAAAATGATCATTGGAATCATCAAAAACATTCAACAAGAATATCAATCTAATATTGATAAATTCAGTCAGGATGTAATTATTGCCCAAATCGAACTATTACTTACTTATTCTGAGCGTTTTTACAATCGTCAGTTCATTACCAGAAAAATAAGCAATCATAAGATTCTGGAACGTTTAGAAAAATTATTAGACGATTATTTTACAAATGATTCCTTATCAAAAAAAGGATTACCAACGGTTCATTATGTTGCCGAAAACTTAAACGTTTCGCCCAATTATTTAAGCGGATTATTAAAAATGCATACAGGTCAAAGCACCCAACAACATATTCATGATAAATTAATCGAAAAAGCCAAAGAAAAACTTTCTACAACCAATTTATCCATTAGCGAGATTGCCTTTGAATTGGGTTTTGAGCATCAGCAATCCTTCAGTAAATTGTTTAAAACCAAAACAAATGTTTCACCTTTAGAATTCAGACAATCTTTTAATTAATTAACATTCTTCAATCAGATATCTAAAGATATTATCCATAAATTCGCTACAAATAAGCGAAAGTTATGAATCCGATTTTTAAAAATATTCTGGCCGTTATTATCGGTCTTTTTGTGGGAAGTGTTGTCAATATGTTCATCCTATTATTGAGCAACTCAATTATTCCTGCTCCAAATGGTGCTGACGTTACCACTGTTGAAGGCTTAAAAGCCACGATACATTTGTTTGAACCAAAACATTTTATCTTTCCGTTTTTAGCACATGCCATCGGAACTTTTGCAGGTGCTGCAGCTACTGTTTTAATTGCCTCAACTCATAAACAAAAACTAGCTTTAGGAATTGGCTGTTTCTTTTTATTAGGCGGTATTGTAAATACTTTCACCTTACCTTCTCCTCTTTGGTTTACTATTGTAGATTTAGTTTTTGCTTATATACCAATGGCTTACCTGGCAATAAAATTATTTGCAGGAAAGAAATCATAAAAACATTTTAGCCATTAATCTACTAGTATTAAATCAATGAAAAAAATTGGACTTGTGGGCGGAATCAGTTGGGTTTCGACCATCGATTATTACAAACTAATTAACGAAGGTGTAAACAAAAAACTAGGCGGATTGCAATTTGCCGAATGTCTTATTTATTCCTTGAATTTTGGTGATATACAGGAAAAAACCTGGCAGAACTCTTATGAGCTTTTATTAAATGCCTGCTTAAGCTTAAAGAAAAGTGGTATTGATGCCATAGTTTTATGTGCCAATACAGCTCATCTTTATGCAGATGAACTCGAAAAAGAAGTTGGTTTGCCTTTAATTCATATTGGTACCGAAACAGCAAAAGCCATAACACAAAAAAACATTACTACAATTGGACTTTTGGGAACTCAGTTTACGATGGAAATGGATTTTTATAAAGATCGTCTTAAAAGTTTTGGTCTCCAAGTACTCATTCCTGAAAAACAAGAAACCCGCGATTATATACAATATGTTCTAAAAGAAGAACTGGGAAGAGGAATTGTAACTCCAGAATCCAAGCAGAACTATATTAAAATTGCAAACGAATTAATTTCTCGCGGAGCCCAAGGTATTATTTTAGGTTGTACCGAAATTCCGATGTTAATTAATCAATCTGATTTTTCGGTTCCTGTTTTTGACACCACAAAAATCCATTCAGAAGCTATTGTAGACTTCATTTTGTCCTAAAAATAAAAGACAATAAATCCATCCCTGTTTTTATTTCAAAGAAGTAAATTTCATAACTTAGTTAGCTTTTAAATTCTAAAATCATGACTAAGAAATATATTGCGCAGGAGTTTTTAAAACTCGCAGCAAAAGGGCATTCTCACGAGGCTTTTCGACTTTATGTAGGTAAGAATTTTAAACATCATAATGCTTACTTTAAAGGCGATGCTCAAACTTTGATGTTGGCAATGGACGAATCATCACGAAAAAATCCGTACAAAACTTTAAAAATACATCATGCATTAAGAGACGGAGATATGGTTGCCGTGCATTCGCATGTAAAACAAAATTCGACTGATTTAGGTGCTGCCGTGGTGCATCTTTTTAGATTTGAATCAGACAAAATAGTAGAACTTTGGGATTTAGGACAATCGATTCCAACGGAAATAAAAAACGAAAACGGAATGTTTTAGAAATCTGTTTTTTACACGCAGATTTTGCAGATCAAACAGATTCTATTGACAATAAATTATTCAAATCAAATAATTCGTGATGGCAAAAAATAAAACAACTGAAACAGCACAAAGTGTGACCGATTTTGTAAATGCTGTTGAAGATGAAACTAAAAGAAAAGACTCTTTTGAACTCATCAGGATCATGCACGAAGTCACTGGTTTTGAACCCAAAATGTGGGGACCAAGTATTATTGGTTTCGGAAGTTATCATTATAAATATGCCAGCGGTCATGAAGGCGATGCGCCACTTGTAGGTTTCTCGCCCAGAAAAGCTGCAATCTCACTTTATGCCTATGCTTCGTCTGAACAGAAGGAAGAATTGCTTTCTAAATTCGGAAAATACAGGGCGGCAAAAGGTTGTGTTTATATCAAAAAAGTAGCCGATATTGATGTCGAAATTCTAAAGAAAATGATTGCTGCTTCGGTCGAATATTTAAATAAATTATATCCCTCAAATTAAGACACTATGGTTCTTACAATACTTATTATTTTAGTCGCAATCCTTTCTTTCTTTTTACTACACCCAAGATATGGAAAAAGACCATCAGGCGAAAGACTGGTTTTAATACAAAAGTCTCCTCAATATAAAAACGGAAAATTCGAAAATATCAATTATACGCCCGAACTTGCAGAAGGTTATGGCTACTTTGATATAGTTTCTGATTTTTTATTCAAGAAAGTAGATCGAAAAATTCCGACTGACATAATCCCATCAATAAAAACAAATTTACTGGAACTTGATAGCAATGAAGATATCTTAGTTTGGTTTGGACATTCTTCTTATTTTATTCAGCTTGAAGGAAAACGTTTTTTAATAGATCCCGTTTTCAGTGGCAATGCCTCTCCTATTATCGGAACTACAAAAGCATTTAAAGGAACTGATATTTATACCGCCAATGATCTTCCGGAAATTGACTATTTATTGATTACACACGATCATTATGACCATTTAGATTATACAACGATAATGGAATTAAAACCTAAAATCAAAAAAATAATCTGTCCGCTTGGTGTTGGTTCACATTTTGAATTTTGGAAATTTCCAAATCAAAATATCATCGAAAAGGATTGGTATGAAAAAATAGAACTCGATCAAAATATTACGCTTTATACCACTCCGTCAAGACACTTTTCCGGTAGAAGTATTAAACGTTGTAATACTCTTTGGACTTCTTTTGTATTAGAAACCAAAGACTTTAAAATGTATTTGGGCGGCGACAGTGGTTATGATTCTCATTTTGCTGAAATTGGTGCAAAATACGGTCCTTTTGATATTGCGCTTCTTGATAACGGCCAATATAATCCCGCCTGGAAATACATTCACAATCTCCCCGAAGATGTCATAAAAGCCATGAAAGATTTAAATACAAAAAGAGTTTTCCCGGTTCACTCTTCAAAATTTTCACTATCGCTTCATGCCTGGGATGAGCCTTTGATTAAAGTAACAGAATTAAACGCGGCTTCAGCAAATCCGATTCCGTTAATTACGCCAATGATTGGTGAATTGGTCGAACTAAAAAATGAAAAACAAGAATTTAAACAATGGTGGAAAGGAATCAATTAGATTTTAGATTTTAGATTTTAGATTTTAGATTTTAGATTTTAGATTTTAGATTTTAGATTTTAGATTTGAACACGTTTACTTTGTCATTAATAAACATAAAATAATGAATCAATCAGATTGTACTATTCGAAATGCTTCTCCATCAGAATTTGAAGAAATTGGAAAATTACTCATCAGTGTTTATTCGCAATTAGAAGATTTTCCGAAAGAAAATGACCAACCCAATTATTATAAAATGCTGGCTAATATTGGTGATTTTACCAATCATCCTGAAACTGAACTTTTAGTAGCAATCGATAATAATAAAATTCTTGGCGCTGTGGTTTATTTTAATGATATGAAATATTATGGCTCGGGCGGAATTGCAACTCAGGAACAAAACGCAGCAGGTTTCCGATTATTAGGCGTTGATACAAATACACGCGGAAAAGGAATTGGTAAATTACTGACGCAGGAATGCATCAAAAAAGCCACTGACAATAAACGCGAACAACTTATAATTCACTCTACTTTGGCAATGAAAACAGCTTGGAAAATGTATGAAAACATAGGATTTAAAAGATCTGAAGATTTAGATTTTATGCAGGGAGAATTGGCGGTTTTTGGATTTAGATTAAAGATTAACTCATAAAATTAATACCTTATTAAACCTTGAAACTTAAAATATACTTCTTAGCAATTGCACTTCTTCTAGTTTTTAATGTCTTTTCACAAAATACTTATGTCTTTCTGGGATCTTACAACAGAGATAAAACTGCAGAATCAATTCAGGTCTATCAACTAGATACTTTAAACGGAAAACTTAGCAAAATAACTTCTGTAAAGAATGTTGTAAATCCGTCGTATTTGACTTTGTCTCCAAACGGAAAATATTTGTACGCCTGTACCGATACCAAAACACCAAATGCAGGAAGTGTAAGCAGTTTCGAGTTTAATCCCGAAAATAAAACTTTGACTTTTTTGAACAGTCAAAGAAGTGGCGGCGAAAATCCCGTTTATGTGTCGGTTCATAAAAACGGAAAATGGCTTGTAAATGGTAATTATACCGAAGGAAGTGTCTCGGTTCATCCGCTTCTGGAAAATGGAAAAATAGATTCTATTGCCCAAAATTTTCAATATATGGACGGAAGCGTTAATAAAGAAAGACAAGTCAGATCGCACATTCATTCGACTGTCTTCTCGCCTGAAAATGATTATTTATTCATGCCGGATCTTGGTGCTGATAAAATACGTTCTTATCGATTTGATGAAACTCAGAAAAAACCTTTGGTAGAAACGGATCATCCTTTTCTTAAAACCGATTTAGAAGCCGGACCACGGCATTTTACGTTTCATCCCAATCAAAAATTTGGTTATTGTATCGAAGAAATGGCAGGCGCAATAAGTGTTTATCAATATCAAAATGGCGCTTTGACAAAAGTTCAGCATATCAACACACATCCGGATAAAATTACAGAAGGTTTTGAAAGTTCAGATATTCATGTTTCGCCTGACGGAAAATTTCTGTATGCGACAAACAGAGGAAAAGAAAACAATATTGCGATTTTCTCTATTGACGAAAATGGTCTTTTGAAAAACATTGGCTATCAATCGACTTTAGGGAAACATCCCAGAATTTTTGCGATCGATGAAAGCGGAAAGTTCTTGGTTGCAACGAATGTTAACACTGGAAATATTGTAGTTTTTAAAAGAAATTCAAAAACAGGATTGCTAAAGAAAACTGGGAAACAGGTTAAGATGGAGAATGTTTCTTGTGTTCAGATAAAAAAAATATAACTTTAAAAACAGCTCAATATGAATATATCCCCTTTAAATCTGCAACCTGAGATTCTAGAAGACGATCTAACCAAATTAATTCCGCTTCAGGAAAGTGATTTTAATGCACTATATAAAGTAGCATCAGATCCTTTAATTTGGGAACAACACCCCAATAAAAACCGCTACGAAAGAGAAGTCTTTCAAAATTTCTTTGAAGGTGCCATGGAAAGCAAAGGCGCTTTTCTGATAATTGATAAAACTACAGGCGAAATAGCGGGAAGCACACGTTTTTATGAATATGACGAAGAAAACAGAACCGTTTTTATTGGGTATACTTTTTATGGAAGAAAATTTTGGGGTACCGGATTTAATACTCACGTTAAGAAAATGATGCTCGAATATGCTTTTAAAGACGTCAACAAAGTTCAATTTCATATCGGAGCAGAAAATTACCGTTCCCAAAAAGCGATAGAAAAATTAGGGGCAGTAAAAGTAGAAGAAATAGAGGTTGCTTATTATAATGAACCCTCCCGTCATAATTTTGTATACGAAATAAAAAAATAATGAAAAGAATAACAGTATTCTGCGGGTCCAGTTTTGGTACCGAAGAAATTTATAAAGAACAGGCGACTTTACTCGGGCAAACCTTAGCAAAGCAAAACATAGAATTAGTTTATGGCGGTGCAAATGTTGGTTTAATGGGCGCAGTTGCAGATGGAATTCTAAATGAAGGTGGAAAAGCAATTGGTGTTCTTCCAAATTTTCTACGATCAAAAGAAATTGCGCATCTTGGTTTAACCGAATTAATTTTGGTACAAAGTATGCACGAAAGAAAAACCAAAATGAACGATTTATGCGATGGTGTTATAGCGCTTCCGGGTGGTTTTGGGACTCTCGAAGAGCTTTTCGAAATGTTGACCTGGGCACAATTAGGCTTGCATAAAAAACCAATTGCCATTTTAAACATCAACGGATTTTATGATTCTCTAATTGAATTAACGCAAACAATGGTCCAAAAAGGTTTACTCAAAGAAGTCAATCAAGGTATGCTTTTGGTTAGTGATAACATTGATGAATTATTGGATAAAATGAGAAATTATGTTCCGCCAACCGTTGGAAAATGGATTGATAAAGACAAATCTTAAAAATCGAGATCAATTCTAATTCTTAAATTGCTTTTTATAATCACTCGGATTCAATCCCGTATATTTTTTAAACAATCGATTGAGGTGACTCGCATCGCTAAAACCAAATTCATAAACAATTTCATTGATTTGCATATTGGTAAACTTCAATCGGGTTTCGATTAGTTTTATTTTATAGGCAATTGTGTATTGTTGAATACTTTGCCCGGTTTTGGTTTTAAAATATTCACTGATATATGTAGGAGAAACATTGAATTTTAAAGCCATTTTTGATGCTTTTAATTCCTCTGGCTGATAAATATTATGATGCACATAATTCAGTAAATCTAAACTCGGTTCAGCATTAGATTGGTTCAGAGCAAGCGGTGATATAAGCGAAATATTTCTGGCAGCAAGAGTAATAATCGTATTTAGTATTTGCTTTGTTACTTCTTGCTGTTGCGGAAAATTACTATTCTCTTCTCTAATCAATGCTTCTACCATGGCTCGCAACAAAGGTTTATCGGTTACGGTTTTTAAAATACAGCCCGGTAAATGATTGTGATTATGAAAGATAAATTCCAATTTCTGAATCCAATCACTATTTTGCGTTTTAAGATAACTATCATGAAACCTGATAAAGAAAAACTTCGTTTTCTCGATAACTTCAAAACTATGCGTGTCCTGAGGAAAAATCAAAAACAATTTATCGCTGCTATAAGGCAATCGGTGATCGTTGATAATCTGAATGCCTTTTCCTTCTAAAACAAAAACCATTTCAAAAAAAGTGTTTTTGCGTTCTTTGGCTTCGTATTCTGAAACTTCCAGAAACTGAAGTTCAAAAGGGCGGTATAAATTTCTAATTTCCATCTTCCAAAAATACAAATTAATCCAATGATTGTACAAATTTAAAAAAGTTGTTCTTCTCAACTTTGTACTATAAAATCATACAAAATGGAAACAACTTCTTTTTTACTATTACGCCTTGCAATCGCCATAAGCATGTTTGGTCACGGATTGGTACGTCTGCCAAAACTAACTACTTTTAGCAACTGGATGATTGGCAGTTTTGAAAATTCTATGTTGCCAAGAATCATCGTAACACCTTTTAGCTACATTTTACCAATAGCCGAATTTGCAATTGGCTTACTCTTATTATTAGGGTTATTTACAAGACCTTCTTTAATCGCCGGAGGATTTGTAATGTTAGCATTATTATTTGGAACTGCGATGATTGAGAATTGGGAAGCTATTCCGTCACAACTCATTCACATTGCATTTTTTGCTTTACTTTTACATTTCATTGATTCTAACAGTTGGGCAATTGATCTATTAATTAAAAAATAATTACCATGAGTTCAAGGCGAAATTTTATAAAACAAACCGGAATTATAGGTATGGTTGGCATGATAAATCCCATCGAAACTTTTTCAGAAATTCCAAAACCGACTCCTTTTTTATCTCCTCAAAAAACAAAATGGGCCGATGGTTCAAGATTAGTTGTTTCGATTTCAATGCAATTTGAAGCTGGCGGACAACCCGAAAATGCAGAAAGCCCGTTTCCTCAAAATATACAAAAAGGTTATATTGATCTTCCTTCAGCAACGTGGTACGATTACGGATATAAAGAAGGGATTCCGAGAATGTTGGACAATTGGGATAAACTTGGTGTAAAAGTTACTTCGCACATGGTAGGAACTGCAGTTCTAAAAAATCCTCAACTAGCCAAAGAAATTGTACAGCGAGGTCACGAAGCTGCTGCTCACGGAATGAGTTGGAGCACACAATATACAATGCCTTATGACGAAGAGAAAAAATTCATTAAAGACGGCGTTGATGCTATAAAAAATGTAACAGGCTTTACTCCTGTTGGTTATAATGCAAACTGGCTGCGACGCGGTACAAATACGCTCGATATTTTACAAGAACTTGGTTTTAAATATCATATCGATGATTTAAGTCGTGATGAACCTTTTATTATTCAGGTTAAAAATAAAGATTTCGCCGTTGTTCCGTATACAATTCGAAACAATGATATTGTTTTGATTGAAGGAAAAAACTTTTCCGCAGATCAATTTTTGCAACAGGTTAAAATGGAATTTAATCAACTATATGCCGAAAGCGAAACGCAACGCCGACAAATGTCTATTAGTTTTCATGATCGTATTGGCGGAACTCCTCAAATGGTAAAAGCAGCAAACGATCTTATTAAATACATGCAGCAACATAAAGGCGTAAGTTTTAAACGTAAAGACGAAATTGCCGAAATGGCGCTGCACGATAAAACTACAATAAGAGAATAAAAATATACTTTCAGAATTTGAAATCCATGCAGCTTAAAACTTGTATGGATTTTTTTTATTTATGTAATTGGAATTTGTTTCTTAAATTAGAGGTTGGAAAAAAAATATTTCAAGTTTCAAGTTTTACATTTCAAGTTTTACATTTCACATTTCACAACTAACAATTCACAGATGAAAGCAGAAAATAACCACTTCGCAAAAGCCGAAATGCTGATTAGAAAACCTCTTTCAGAAGTTTTTCAGGCTTTTACAGACCCGGAAATTACCCGCAAATTTTGGTTCACAAAAGGTTCCGGAAAATTAGAACAGGACACAAAAACCGAATGGACATGGGAAATGTATGGTTTTTCTCTAACTGTTACAACGCATGTTTTACAGGAAAATAAAAAGATTGTAATCGAATGGGGAAATCCTGATGAAACAACAATAGTCGAATGGATTTTTACTTCGTTGAACGAAAATGAAACTTTTGTAAGCATTACCAATTCCGGTTTAAAAGGAGATTCAGATAAAATAATAGATCAGGTTCGCAATTCTACTGAAGGTTTTACGTTAGTTTTAGCTGGAGCAAAAGCATATTTAGAACATAAAATTCAACTTAATTTAGTTTTGGATCGCTTTCCGAAAGGACTTGCGTAAGAAGATTAATGAATAAAGATTTTTATGTTTTAATCTCGCAAAGACGTAGAGACGCAAAGTTTTTTGTTTCACGCAGATTTAAAAAGATTTAGGCCGATATACGCAGATAATTATATAAAAAATAAATCTGCTAAAATCTGCTGAATCTGCGTGAAAAAATCCTTTTAATCTTTTAATCTTTGGCAAAATAAAACTTTGCGTCTCTACGTCTTTGCGAGAGATTCATTAACCTATTCTTCAAAATAAATTACATAAAATGGAGACTAAGAAACCAGAAAACATAGACGAATACATTGGAGCATTCCCAAATGATGTTCAGGAGATTTTAGATAAAGTTCGAATGACTATTCACAAAGCAGCGCCGGATGCCAAAGAAAAAATCAGTTATTCGATGCCGGCTTTTGAGCAAAACGGAATCGTGGTTTATTTTGCTGCCTACAAAAATCATATTGGTTTGTATGCTTTACCAAACGGTCACGAAGCTTTTAAGGAAGAACTTTCGAAATACAAATCAGGGAAAGGTTCTGTACAATTTCCACTAAATCAACCAATGCCTTTTGACCTGATTACTAAAATTGTAAAATTCAGAGTAAAAGAAAATATGGAAAAAGTGAAAAAGAAATAATACTAAATGAATTTACAAGAACATTATAACGAGCTCTACAAAAAATCATCTGAAGCTATTTTAGACGGTAATTACAAATTAGATTCTCAAATTAATGACCAATCTGATTCCCGTTTTGGAGTTACATTATTAATTCGTCCAAATGAAGTAATTAAGGCAAATATTCAGTTATTTTTAGACGAATTAAAAGCCATAGATCCTTTGCAATATTATTACCCCGATTCAGATATTCATATTACTGCAATGTCAATTATTTCATGTTATGAAGGTTTTAGTTTAGATAAAGTTTCGATTCCGGATTATGTCGAAATTATCCAAAAAAGCTTAATTGATTTAAACGAAATCAAAATTGAATTTCGTGGCGTTACAGCCTCACCTTCTGCTATAATGATTCAAGGTTTCCCAACAGATGAATCTTTGAATAATCTAAGAGATAAATTGCGTGAAAATTTCAAAAAATCAACTTTAGAACAAAGTATTGATAGTCGTTATGCCATTTCAACAGCGCATGTAACGGTTATAAGATTTCAGGAAAAACTTCAAAATCCAGAGAAATTAGTCGCGATTACAGGGAAATTCCGTGATTTTGATTTCGGAACATTTACGGTTGATAAAATAGAATTGGTTTATAATGATTGGTATCAGAGAGAGAGAAATACAATTCAATTGGCAGATTTTTATCTGATGAATTAAAAAAATAGCCACAAATTCACGAGTTTTATTTTGATTCTGTTTGTAAAAACTACAAGCAACGTTTAGCAAAAATTCGTGAATTCGTGGCTATTTTTTATATTCTTTCCCTGAGAAATTTCCAAAATGCCATAAAACACCTGACGGATCGTGTAAAAAACATTCGCTTCCCCAATCGAGATGGCGTGTTGGAGTTAATTTTACACTGTATTTTTCAGTCAGATTAAGTTTTAGAAGTTCATTGAAATAGTAATCAACATCTTCGACTTCAAGGAAAATCATCGTGTTTTCATTCCAGCTTTTATCATAATAATCTTGAAGATAAAAGGCTAAATCTCCCGTTTTAAAAACAGAAAACTTTGAGTCTAAAACTCCTTCTTCGAAACCTAAATCCTTGTAGAAACTTCTGGAGATTTCAAAATCTTTTGCTCCAATAAACGGTCTGATTGATACTGCTTTATGTTTCATTTTAATTTCATTTAATAGTAATTATTTTTCATAAATCTTCTACACAATAAAGCTACGAGGATTGATCCGATAAAAGGTATTGTTACTCTAAATTTACTACCTTATATTTAGATTGATTCAACAATTTTCTATCATTATTGAAAACATTTACATAAACAAAATTTTGATCCATTATAGATTCAAAAGCTAATTCTTTCTTCTCAATTACTTTTACACTAAACAAAGTTGCATGTAAATAATTATCAACTATTCTAATTTCAAACTTAACAGGAAATGGCAAGTTATTTTTTATTCTCAAATCTTTATATCCATAAACAATTGTTGCATCACAACCTAAAGGTGCAAACCTTGTTTCTTCAGTATAAATATCAACAGAATGATTGTGCCTCTCTAAAATTTCTAAACCAGCAATTAAACTCATTTGGTATACAATTCCTGATACCTGACACATCCCTCCTCCATTCTCTTGTTTTAACTTCCCGTCTACTAAAGTTCTGCTTTTCTTAAAATTCCGATTTGGATTTCCAATAATTTTCAGGAAAGAAAGGATTTGATTTGGTTTAAGAACATGTCGGTTTATTCTTTTTGAAGCCAATTCAATATTATGCAACTTATTTTCAAAAGTCAGACCTGGTTTTATTTCCTGCGATATTGTTAGTGCATAATCAAAAACAAATTCATGTTGCATTTCTTCAGAAAACTTGAAAAAATCTCTACTTAGCAAATCGTTTTTAAATCGAATAAGTAGTTTTAAATGTATTTTTATATGTTTCCAAATTCTCATTTTTTCTCAAATTCGATGATTAAATAAGAACTATATTCTTTCAGAAATGAAGTGGCTAAAAATGAATCTATTGTCACGAAAAACTTTCTGCAAAACTTAGGAAATCTATGAATGGGTAAAAACAGAAAACCAATAGTTCTTTTAATCTCAAAATTTGATTTTAACTTTAAATCTTCAACCGAAAAACTACTCGCTCCATGCCAATCTTCCTTTTTATAACCTAGAAGTTGCCTTCTTTTTCGGGAAGGAATATCAAAAATAATTCTTCCATTCTTTTTTAAGACTCTATTGCATTCTTCAAATATAGCATCAATTTTTCTTTCCTCTAAGTGCATGAAAAAATGAAAACTAATAATAGTATCAATACTATTATTCTCTATTATTAGTTGATCCGCTTCATTCAATAAAATTGTTTTTTCGGGGTATTTTGCTTTTGAGATTTCAACCATTGCACTACTTGCATCAACTCCTAAAGAGGCATAATTTAAAAGTCTTCCTGTACCACAAGCCAAATCAAGAATTACTTCATTTTTATTAGTCAATAATCGATCTAGAATTTTTCTTTCTTGATTATCGATAAATTTACCATAAGTATTGTTAAATCTATTTTCATCATATGTACTTGCCAAAGTATCATAATAACTTACAATTTCATTCATTTAGATTCTTTCAGGTTAAAAAAACAATTATCCTTTCTTCAAAATATTAACCAAACCTCTCCTAATTACTTCCATTCATTTTTGATAATAATTACCCGAATTTCAAAATCTTTGGCACCAATAAAGGATCGGATTGATGTGGCTTTGTGTTTCATTTTTACTTTGTTTTTATTTCTAAAATTATCAAAATCGGGCAAAAAAATTGTTAATAAAATCCTTTTTTTTGAGAAAGAAACTTTTGTAATTCAATTATCTTTACTGTCGAAAAGTTCTTTTTTCATTCGATAAGCTATCAAAAAATATTCATCAAAAAGCAAATCAATTTCAAAGTGCACAAAAAATTATATGGATTAGATCATTTACGCGCTTTCGCAATATGTTTTGTCTTTTTATTTCATTATCAACTATTTGAACATCCTGAATGGTTACCAAATATAGCAAAATTTGGTTGGACAGGTGTAGATTTATTTTTTGTTTTAAGCGGCTTTTTAATATCTTCTCAATTATTTTTTCAAATTAAAAATAACGTTAGAATTTCATTTAAAGATTTCTTTTTAAAACGTTTTTTCAGAATTCTTCCCTTATTTTGGTTTATAACAGGAGTTTACTTTTTAATTCCATTATTTAGAGAGAGGGAGGCACTTCCTCCAATATGGAAACTACTAACATTTACCCAAAATTTCGACCTAAACCTTCGCGATTTCGGAACTTTTTCGCATGCCTGGTCACTTTGTGTCGAAGAGCATTTTTATTTTCTTTTACCAATTGCACTTATTCTCTTGCAGAAATACAAACAATTTCATAAATCATATTGGGTATTAATCGGACTTTTTACTTTCGGTTTTATTATTCGATTTTATAGCTGGGAAATCTTATACTTTCCTCATATTGCTGACGAAAATGCATGGCTCTTTTGGCAAAAATACATCTATTATCCAACTTATAATCGTTTAGATGGGCTTTTGATTGGAGTTTCGATTGCAGCGGTATATCAATTTATGCCTGCTTTATGGAACGTAATTTCTAAGTATGGAAATCATTTTTTAATAGGTAGCTTAATTATATTAGTTGCAGCTTACTTTTTATGTTATGTAGAACATTCCTTTTATGCTTCCATTTTTGGATTCCCTTTAATAGGAATCGGATATGGTTTTATGGTTATTGGCGCCATTTCACCAACGTGTTTTTTATATCAGATTAATTCAAAAATTACTACTTTCATCGCCACATTATCTTACGGAATTTACTTAGTTCATAAGGGAATTATCCATATTACACAGTTACTTTTAAATTATTTTGGTTTTGATTCAGGTAGTACATTCAGTTTAATAATCTGTATTATTTCATGCATCTCGATTGCCTTTATACTTCATCAAATAATAGAAAAACCATTTATGAAATTAAGAAGAAAATGGGTTGCTTAAAAATTACAAAAACCAATCAATTCCATTATCTAGACGAACAAGAAAATCAGTAAATGACGTTCCAATTTCAATACTATACTTGCTATTTAAATCAATAAATGGTGAAAGAATTATTTTTACATTATCAAATTGATCTATTTCAATTCCTATAAATTCTCCACTACCATTTGAACCAATTCCAATAGTTCTAATCAGTTGCTCAACAATACTATACTCTTTATTGTTTTCAATAATTTCCTCTAAACCCCAAAGGTTTATAAATTCAACACCAATAAATTGATCAATCCCAAAATAGTTTTCAAGATAAAAAATATAATCCTCAGGAAGTTTTAAATTGGCAAATGATTCAACTTCAGAAATAGTAACAGAACCATTTATATCTCTTTTAGGAAAACTATATTTTGTAATTAGCTTTTGCAGATCTTCCATAATTTAAATTCCTTTTTAAGAATACATTCTATTTTAACATACAAAAAAATCTACTTTTAATGATTTAAAATTCAATCATAAACCCAATCTTTACTGATCAAAACCAAGTTGTTTTCGTAAATCCAGATTAAAACTATATTGTTCCTCAATTGGAATTATTTTTCTTGAATTTTTATTGATATCGCTTCCTTCAGCTGTCCATAGAAATGGGTAAAAATTAAAGACTTCATCGCCTTTTAATTTCGAAACTTCTTGTCTCCAGCCATTCCATCTGTTGCCTTCGTAGAATTTATCCAAGTCATTATTAAAACAGAATCCTAGAAATTCAGAATATGTAATATCAAGTTGTTCATATTCGAGATTGTCAGGAGAAAAATAATAGATCTTCCCTAAATCAGTTCCTAGTCCGCCTTCATTCAAAAGATAAAAACCGCCAATCGCATCATCAGCAATTAAGGTAAAACTAGGTTTTTCACCAAATTCTTTAAACGATTTTCCTTTGTTCCAATCTGGAAGCGTGCGATTAAATTTTGAATTTCCTGAACCCAAAATTCTAATCCAGCCGTCATCAACTAAAATCCCGCCAGTCATAAAAACAACTGCTCCCATTGTCGAACGGGTTGTAACCTGAGTTTTATATAATGTTTCTTTTGCTTTTGATGCATCTACGGGCAAAACTTCAACTTTGTTTTTTGCCGTTTTAATCCAGTCTTTGACAGTCGCCCAAGCAGGATCTTTTTTATCTATAAGTTCTTCAGTACTTTTCATTTTGTTTTGCGCCGTTACAGCAAAACTTAAAAATATCAATATAATTATTGGAAACTTCAGTGTCATTTTTTTTAATTGTAAGAATTATCTATGCAAACTAACTTTTCTTCAAAATATTGCCTAAACCACGGCCAATTTGCTCAATCGCTTCAAGGCCTTTTGTTAGTGGCGTAGCGGTAAAATCTTCGTAGGCATCCATCGCAGTTTCTTTACGATCGTCTTGGGCATAAACCAAAATCAGATTATTATCGCTGAATGATTTCTCGAATTTCTGTGGTAGTTTATCAAAGATAGTTTGGTACGAAACAGAACCTTTTCTGGATAAATTGAAAACAATTAAATCAGTTGGTTTTATTTCATCTGAAATAGCTTCAAAATCATCCCAATCCAAAATACTTTTAAATCCTAACTTAGCATTTAGCTTCAATTTAGTAGCAATTTGCTGAATGGCCTGATGCGTTTTATATTCGGCATAAATCACAATCGGAATACTTAATTCTTGCGATAATCTAAAGATTTTCTGTAACAGAAGATGAAATCCAACGCCTCTTTCTGAAAAAGGAGGACAAATAAAAACCAATCTTTTCTCTTCAATAAATGTTTTTTGAAACCTGCAAATAAATAAACTTTTGTCTACATTATTGATGATTGAATCTACATTTTCTCCAAAAATTTTATCCAGAAAACCTGTTTTTCTTGGCCAGCCCACAATCACAATGTCAGACATTATTTCTTTAGAAGTTCTCGCAATTCCGCTAGCAGGATTATGGTCAATTCTGGCAATCGTATTAATTTTTACTTCTGAAGCCGATCCTTGAATTACAAATTTATCAACGGCTTTTCGATACTTCAAAATATTAATTTCCGCCTGATCATTATTCGGAACAATTGTTAATAAAGTCACGGGATTAGATGATTTTTTATCTTTTATCAAAAGGGCAAAATCTAATAAACTAGCTGTCGCCGAAGTTTTTGCTAACGGAATCAATATATGTTCGTCCAGAATCTGATCGCTGTGTGCATCTTCATTTGAAACCTCTTCTTCGCAAATCGCAATCTTTTTAGCCGCTTTTTCAGTAGCAAACGAAGCTACGATACAAGTTATTAAGATTAAGATAATGGTTCCGTTCAGGATATTTTCATCCAGAATTTTAGCTTTAAATCCAACCAAAATAACAGCCAGAGTTGCAGCGGCATGCGCACTGCTAAGTCCGAAAATAAGTTGTCTTTCGGTCTTAGTATATTTAAAAACAATTTGGGTAAAAAACGCCGCAATCCATTTTCCAAAAATAGCCACAACACTCAAAGTTCCGGCAACAATTAAAGCTGTTGGACCGCTAAGAATTACGCTAATATCAACCAACATTCCCACAGAAATCAGGAAAAACGGAATAAACAAAGAGTTTCCAATAAACTCAATTCTATTCATTAATGCTGACGAATGCGGAATTAACGGATTCAGTGCCAAACCGGCAACGAACGCTCCAATAATGGGCTCTACTCCTGCTACTTCGGCCAAAAATGCCGCGAAGAAAACAACAGAAAGTACAAAAATATAATGGGCGTGTTTCTCACTTTCTAATTTCTTAAAAAACCATTTTGCAATTCTCGGAATAACCAAAAACATAATTGCCGAGAAAATAGCCAATGAAACCGTTAGTTTTATCCAGAAAGCCTGATTCAGATTTCCCTGACTGCTTCCCATGATAACGGCCAAAATAATCAAAACAGCTGTATCGGTTAAAATCGTTCCTCCAACGGTTATGGCAACCGCCTGATTTTTTGCAATTCCTAGTTTACTCACAATTGGGTATGCAACCAAAGTATGAGTTGCAAACATACTTGCGGTTAAAAAACTGGCATTGAAATCGTAATTTAAGAGATAAAAACAAACGGGAAAACCAATCGTTAACGGAAAAATAAAGGTAAAAAAACCAAACAATAAACTCTTATTTCTATTGGCTTTAAACTCATTCATATCGAGTTCAAGACCTGCAATAAACATAATATACAAAAGTCCAATGGTCGAGAATAAATCAACGGCAGAGTTTTTGGCCAGAATATTTAATCCGTGTGGTCCTATGATAACCCCGGAAATAATAAGTCCAATAATTCCTGGAATATTTATTTTTTTAAGTAAAATGGGGGACAAGAGAATAATAAAAAGTATTAACGAAAAAATCAATACTGGATTGTTAAGAGGTAATTCGAATTCGTGTATTAAATGCTTGAAAAATTCTATCATATTATAATTTTATCTTCTTGGTGGTATTTTAATTTTTCGTGAAAGGAGTTTCAAAATTAAAATGGAATTTCAGAAGTTATTATTTTACCGATTTATTTAAAACTAAAAAAAAACGGATTCTCTAGTGATTGCTTCATTACAAAAATACCTAAAAAAATTGCGAACTTTTCACGAAAACCGCATATTAAGTAATAAAATTTGATTCGTTACCAAATTAATAAAATTTAATATTTATTTTAACAAAACCGCAAGATTTCTAAACTAAATTAAATCATCTTTGCATTATTCAATTATCTTTGTCTTAATAAAAATTACACGATGGAAGAATGTATCTCTGTTTTTGATATGCTTAAAATTGGTGTTGGTCCCTCAAGTTCACATACTTTAGGACCTTGGAGAGCCGCAGAACGTTTTTTGGAAGAACTGAAAGACGAGTCAATTTTAGATCAGATTAAACGAGTAAAAGTCGATTTATACGGATCACTTTCGTTAACCGGAAAAGGCCATGCCACTGATTTATCGGTTATGTTAGGTTTAAGTGGTCAGGATCCTGAATATATTCCGGTTGAGAATATTGCCGGGATTATTAAAACGATCGAAGACACGAACGAAATTATTTTGGCTAACCAATATAAAGTTCCGTTTTATTTTCTTCAGGATATTGTCTTCAATAAAGAGTTTCTTCCCTTCCATGCAAATGGATTAAAATTTACGGCTTATAAAGCGGATGATTCTGAGTATGAATCTACTTTTTATTCTATTGGAGGAGGTTTTGTCGTTAAAGAAGAACGCACAAATGCCAAAATCAATGAGAAAATAAAATGTGCTTTTCCATTCCCGATTCAAAATGCTGTTGAGCTTTTAAATTATACGGTTTCAGAAAACAAAATGATTTCAGAAATTGTTTATGAAAACGAAAAATCAATGCGTCCCGAAGCCGAAATTCACTCGGAATTAATGCGCATCTGGAACACAATGCTTGAATGTATGTACATTGGCTGTCATACCGGAGGAGTTCTTCCCGGCGGATTAAACGTTCGCAGAAGAGCCTTTGACATGCACCAAAACTTAATAGGTTTATCTAATTATTCGAATCCGCAAACGTGGTTGGAAGAAATTAGAAAAACCGAAGTGAAATTTCGTCAGATCTTAAAATGGGTAAGCTGTTTTGCACTTGCCGTGAATGAAGTAAATGCTTCTTTAGGTCGTGTTGTTACAGCGCCAACAAACGGAAGCGCGGGAGTAATTCCGGCCGTTTTAATGTATTATTTGGTGATTGAAAACCATAATGCAGGCGAAAAAGAAATCAAACAATTTTTAATGGTTGCCGGAGAAATTGGAAGTATTTTCAAAAAAGGATCTACAATTTCAGCCGCAATGGGTGGTTGTCAGGCCGAAATTGGCGTTTCGTCATCAATGGCTGCAGCGGCTCTTTGCGAATTAATGGGCGGAACTCCTGCTCAGGTTTTAATGGCTGCCGAAATCGCTATGGAACATCATTTAGGTTTAACCTGTGACCCAATTGGTGGTTTAGTTCAGATTCCGTGTATCGAAAGAAATACGATGGGCGCCATAAAAGCCATAAACGCTGCCGAATTAGCACTTGAA
Source organism: Flavobacterium sp. JAS (assembly GCF_020991455.1). Classification (GTDB taxonomy): domain Bacteria; phylum Bacteroidota; class Bacteroidia; order Flavobacteriales; family Flavobacteriaceae; genus Flavobacterium. The sequence continues at coordinate 144,939 of NZ_JAJMOX010000011.1, read as the reverse complement.
ACAGATTCTAAAAATGCAAAAGTGCCTTTGGACAAAGTAATCAATACGATGTGGGAAACGGCAAAAGATATGAATTCTAAATACAAAGAAACCTCTGAAGGTGGATTGGCAATTGCCGTAAATATGGCGGATTGTTAGAAAATAAAAGTTGCCACGAATTGCACGAATCTACACGAATTAATATTTTATTTATGCTTCATGCAGAAAAAAATTAGTGTAAATTCGTGCAATTCGTGGCAAAAAAAACAAAAACTACTCTATGAAAAAATACTGCTTTCTAATAGCATTATTATTTTGCTCTGTTCTATTACATTCTCAAGATCGTTATTTTCTAAACTCAGACACCAGATTATATACTTCTAAAAATATCTCTGCTGATTTTTTGGGCTATTTTAGATATGGTGCCGAAGTACAAGTACTTTCTGAAAATGAAAATAGCTGGTACAAAGTGAAAGCTGATAATTTCACAGAAGGATATGTTCCGGAAAAATTCATTGCCAAAAGATTAAACGCAAAAGATATTCAGACAAAAGACAGTGAAAATCCTATTCTAGAAGGCGGTGACAATTATTATGGCGGAAACCATCTTTTCGTTTTAGTTGCCGGTTTAAAAGCAAGAGCACTTCCTGATAAAAACTCAAAAATCAGAGAAATTTTATATACCGGAGATCCTGTTCCTGTAAATTACCTTCCTAAAAACCAAGACGAATGGGTTAATATAAATGGTAGTTTTAGTGACGAATATGCACAATTTACCCTTAGAAAATTCATTGGAAAAAGACCTGATTTTAATGCTTTAGTAAAAGAATTCGACAAACTGGATATTAACGCAATTGCTGATCGCAAAACAATTGGCGAACGACTTGTAGAATTGGCATGGAATAGCGAAAACACGACTTTAGCACCTGCATACCAAAGATATTATGAAGTTGTAAAACAATTAAACGATCCCAAACTTCTTGCTGATACGGAGCTAAATATGGCTATTGCCAAAGGATTAGCAAAACATAAAAAACCGGAAGAGGTTACTGCTTTTACCAAAAAAGTAGAATTTATACTAAAAGGTGTAAAAACCAAATCTCTATTCTTCTCTCAAAAGGACTTGGTCAAAATATTTGGTAAACCTTCTAAAAAAGCAACCGTAGGCGACGAATGCGGTATTTACCTGAGTGATTCTTTTTATTACTATCCTGACTTAGAAGCTTCTGTAGACGAAACCAAAAATCAGGCAGAAATTACTAAGGTTTTTATCAACGAAAACAACCAACTTGTTTTTAATACAAATTCGGTTTTAGACCATACAACGTCTGAAAAAGTATTTATAGAAAAATACGGAACTTATATTGGCGCTTCTATCAAATCGCCACACACTTACTCTATTCAATTAGAAGACAGTGAATTTAGAATTGATTTTAAAGACGGAAAGTTATTTACTATAGAAATAATCATCTATTGCTGATTTCAATTTATAATTATTCAATACTTTTACACCTTCAAAAAAACTCAAAATGTCAGTAGCAAAAAAAGATTATAAAAGAATCACAACAAAGTCATTAATCGAAATGAAAAGCAACGGAGAAAAAATCTCTATGCTTACCGCTTACGATTTTACAATGGCCAAAATTGTTGATACCGCGGGAGTCGATGTGATTTTAGTGGGCGATTCAGCATCAAATGTTATGGCGGGTCACGAAACGACGTTGCCAATTACTTTAGATCAAATGATCTATCACGCTTCATCTGTAGTTCGCGCTGTAGAAAGAGCTTTAGTTGTGGTAGATTTACCTTTTGGAAGTTACCAATCTGATCCAAAAGAAGCTTTGCGTTCTGCTATTAGAATCATGAAAGAAAGCGGTGGACACGCCGTGAAACTTGAAGGAGGAAAAGAAATAAAAGAATCTATCAAAAAAATATTAAACGCCGGAATTCCAGTTATGGGACACTTGGGTTTAACACCACAATCGATTTATAAATTTGGAACTTACAGCGTTCGTGCCAAAGAAGAGGAAGAAGCTGAGAAATTAATCGAAGATGCAAAATTGCTTGAAAAAGTAGGCTGTTTTGCTGTTGTTTTAGAAAAAATTCCAGCTGAATTAGCTCAAAAAGTTGCCGAAAGTATTTCAATTCCTGTGATCGGAATCGGTGCCGGAGGTGGTGTTGACGGACAAGTTTTGGTTATTCACGACATGTTAGGAATGAACAATGAATTTAGTCCGCGTTTCTTACGTCGCTACTTAAACTTATACGACGAAATGACAAAAGCAATTGGTCAATATGCTGCCGATGTGAAGTCTCGTGATTTCCCGAATTCTGGGGAACAATATTAGTTTTTTAAGATCCTAAGGTTCTAAGTTGCTAAGGTTCTAAGTTTTTTATTTAAATGCTTTTAAAAAAATAAGGTTCAAAGATGCAAAGCAGCAAAGGTCCAAAGGTCCAAAGTTTAAAAAAAAAAAATTGAATAGAATATTTTAAGTTCACCAAAAGGCTTTAGCCAAATTTCTTTTGATCTAAATTACCACACAAATCTAATAAATGAAAATCATCTCCAATAAGGGAAACTTACAAGTTTTGCACGAAGACAACCATATTATTGTGGTTAACAAACGCGTAGGCGATATTGTGCAAGGTGATAAAACCGGAGACAAACCTTTGTCAGATGTTGTAAAAGAATACATTAAAGATAAATACAATAAACCTGGTGATGTTTTTCTGGGTGTGATTCATCGTTTAGACAGACCTACAACCGGAATTGTTGTTTTTGCCAGAACCAGTAAAGCATTAACACGTATGAACGAAATGTTCAGTAATCGTGAAACTCAAAAAACCTATTGGGCAGTTGTGAAGAATAAACCTCAGGAAACAACTGCCAAATTGGTTCATTATCTTAAAAGAAACGAAAAAAACAATACTTCAAAAGCACATTTAAAAGAAGTTCCCGATAGTAAAATTGCCAGTTTAGATTATACTGTTTTCAAAGAACTTCAAAATTATGTGGCATTAGAAATCAATTTGCATACCGGTCGCCATCACCAAATTAGGGCACAATTGGCTGCAATTGGATCTCCAATTAAAGGAGATTTAAAATATGGTTTTGACCGAAGCAATCCTGATGGCGGAATTCATCTTCATGCCAGAAAATTAGTTTTTGTGCATCCTGTTTCTAAAGAAAACATTACAATCATTGCGCCAACCCCGGATGAAACAATTTGGAATGCGCTATGATTTTTATGATACAATTGTTAATTTTTTAATTTTTATCGATTAACTTGCATAGTCAAAAATCAAGGTAATCATAAAAATGGACTATAAAAACGACATCGGATACAGAAAAGAAACGCTCAAAAAATTGTTGTATAACATTCAAAAAAGCGAAGATTTAATTGTAAAAGCTTTATACGATGATTTTAAAAAGCCCGAATTTGAAGCTGTTTTAACCGAGACGAATTATGTCATTTCGGAACTTAAAGACACAATCAAAAATATTCACAAGTGGGCAAAGCCAAAACGTGTTTTACCGTCAATTCTTAATTTTCCTTCTACAGATTATATTTTTAAAGAGCCTTACGGAAATGTCCTGATTATCGCTCCCTGGAATTACCCTTTTCAATTGGCTTTATGCCCTTTGATTTCTGCCGTGGCTGCAGGAAACAGAGTTGTTTTAAAACCTTCCGAACTTACTCCGAATACCTCATCAGTAATTGCAAAAATTATCGAAAAAACATTTCACATCAATCATGTTGAAGTTTTTGAAGGCGGTGTTGAAGTTTCAAACAAATTACTGGCCAAACGCTGGGATTATATTTTCTTTACAGGAAGTGTTTCTGTTGGTAAAATTATTGCCAAAGCCGCTGCCGAGAATCTAACTCCGGTAACACTAGAATTGGGCGGGAAAAATCCTTGTATTATTGATGAAACTGCCAATTTAAGATTAGCCGCAAAACGAATTGTCTGGGGAAAATTTATAAATGCCGGACAAACCTGCATTGCACCGGACTATATTTTGGTTCAGAAAAACATGAAGGTCAATTTTCTTTCTTTCTTAATGGAAGAAATCATAAAAGCTTACGGCAAAAAAATGGAAAAATCTCCAGATTTTGCCCGTATTATCAATACTAAAAACTGGGTTCGTCTCGATAGTATGATCGAAAGAGAAAAAGTAGTTTTTGGAGGAGAAACCGATGCCAGCAAACTGTACATTTCTCCAACAATAATTGAAGATCCAGCCTTAGACAGTCCGGTGATGAAAGAAGAAATATTTGGACCAATTTTACCAATTCTAACGTACGAAACCCAAGCCGAGATTCAAAATGTAATTAACCGTTATGAAAAACCATTGGCTTTTTATGTTTTTAGCGAAAATAAATCATTTGCAAAAAAACTAATTACCACTTATTCTTTTGGCGGCGGTTGTATCAATGACACTGTTATTCATTTTTCGAATAAAAGACTTCCTTTTGGAGGTGTTGGTCATAGCGGAATTGGCGCTTATCACGGTCAATTAAGTTTTGATACTTTTTCGCACCATAAAGCTGTTGTTAGAAAAGGAAACTGGCTTGATTTACCAATGCGATATGCTCCTTACAAAGACAAATTAGCTTCTATTAAACGTCTATTAGACTGGATGTAAGTAATAAAAAACGATTTCGTAATGTTTTGTAGATTTTCATAAGAAATTGATTAAAAATATTATATTTACGTCACATTAAACAGCTTAAATTACAAGCATATAAACAATTTTACTTAGAATGAAATCTACACTTGACCAAATTGAAGACATCAAAAAAAATGGATATACCATAGATTTTGGATCCACTTTTAATTACGCTTTCGAAAACTACAAAAAAATAGCACTTTATTCCGGGCTTATCATATTGGTTTTTTCAGTAATTATTGCTGCCCTTGTCATGGGATTAGCGGTTACCTATTATGGTGTACAAGTTTTGACTAAGGATTTTATTCAAAATATAGAGAACCAAAAACTTTCTTATCTGGAGCAGTTTCTTTCTATAGCTGCTATTTCAGCATTTGCTGCTTTATTAGCCCCTTTTGGAGCAGGATTTCTTAAAATGGCAGATTGCGCTGATAAAGATGAAGAGTTTAATGTCTCGACCATTTTTACATATTACAAAGCACCTTATTTTGCTCAGTTGTTTACAATGGCTTTAATTCTTGCGCTAGTAAGCAATGCGATTTCAGCTGTTATTGAGAGCTTTGGAATCATTCTTTTAGGAAATACAATTTCAATTTTTATATCCTTTTTTACGTTTTTCGCCGTTCCATTAGTAGTTTTTGGAAAACTAAATGCAATAGACGCCATAAAATCAAGTCTGATCATAGTAGGCAAAAGTCCGTTACTAATCTTCTTGTTATTTGTTACTGGTTTCATCGGTTCTGTTATTGGTCTTTTCGGATGTTGTATCGGAATAATTTTTACAGTTGTTTTTAATAGTTCAGTAACTTATGCTACTTATTTCTCCATTTTTACTGAGGAAGAAGAGAAAGATGTAATTGATTCAATTGGACAATCGGATTTAGAATAAAACCGAAATTTCTAAATAAAAAAAGAGCCTAACCTACTCTTTTTTAGAACTTTCAAAAAATGCAATTTTACTAAACCAACATACCCCCAAATGCTATGGTAGTTAACTATAGTTTTTTCAATTCATTGATTTCAGGAATTGCTATTATTGGCAATTTCCTGAAATCAATTATTACAAACTGGTATGTTTTCAACTCTGACATTATTTTTTACAACAATCCTAAACTCATTATTTTAGGATTATCCCTATTTGCTTTCCTGGCACTGTTGATTTATCAGTTTTTTAGAATAAAAGCCCGAATTGGTTATTTTATCGAAAAAAAGAAAGAAGCCGAAACAGCCAGTAAAGAATATCAATTGTATATTTTGTTCTTTGGTATTGCGGTTATTGTAATCGAAATTATCAATGAAATCTTCAAAATCAGACCCAAAAGCCTGCTAATCATCAATGTTTCAATTGGTTTTTTTGTACTCCTTATTTATTTAATAACAGACAAGATCAAATGGCTTAGAGATAAAATTCAGCAAATATTTATAGGCTGCTTCTTTATTTACATTTCTTATGTTTGCTTTAACATTGTCCAGCTTTCAAATGACGTTGTCCCAATTATTGTTTTTTTAATCTCATTTTTCTTCTCTTACAACATTCTGAAACCAATAAAAATATATTGGTTTTTCGTTGCTCTCGTCTTTACTTTTCTCCTTATAACAGTTATTTTTCATTTAATACCGGTAAAATCTTCTGTATTATTAATCAATTTTTGTATTCTGATTTTCATTATCAATCAGGTTAAATATGCCGTTTTATTAAACAATCGTGACAATTTTAGATTTGCAAACGAAATTGTTCATAAGGGAAATTCACTCACTATTGCTACAAATCAAAAAGGAGCGATATTATTTTGCAGTGAAACAGTAAGCTCAATTTTAGGCTATTCCCCAGACGAAGTGATGGGTTTTGATTTCTGGAAACTCACAAAAGATGAAGGATACATCCAAAATAATTTCCCCGTAAATTATGAAGAAAACAAACTTTACATTCGAAAATTAAAGAGTAAAAACGGAGAGTTCAAATACATTCAATGGAAAGATAAAAAATTCTCTGACGACTTAATTATCAGTATTGGTCAGGATGTTACAGAACAAATTAATGTTCAGGATCAATACAAAAATCTAATTCAAACGGCTACTGATATTATTTTCGAAATAAACGCTGCCGGATATTTCACTTTTATAAATGAGTTTGGATTTTCAATTTTAGGTTATTCTGAGAGTGAAATTATATCCAAACATTATTCTAATTTCATTCACGAACATTACATCAGAGGCGCTGTAGACTTTTATGAAAATCTGGTAATCAACGAAAATAATTTCCCAACAATAGAAATTCCGGTCATTAAAAAAAACGGATTAGAAGTCTGGATTTCGCAAAAAATTATTGTCCGCAAAAATGATCTGGGCGAGACAATTGGTTTTGCTGGTATCGCGAGAGATATTACGGAAATTAAAAACATCGAAAACGAGAAAAAAAGACGTCTCGAAAAAATTGAAGCTTACAACAATTCGACAAAAAAACTCTCTACAACCGATTTTAGCAAATACAATGATCTAAACACGGTTATCGATTATATTGTAAAAGAAGCTGCTACAGTAAGCAAAACAAATCGGGTAAGTTTCTGGAAATATTATAAAGATTTAATTCGTTGCAAAAACATATTTAGCGTTGACAATCAAGGTTTAAATGACAAAAACATATTAGACAAAGAATCTTATCCCATTTATTTTGAAACGCTAAAAAATAAAGCAATTATTAATGCTCCGGATGTTTTTAATAAACTGGAAACTTCTGAATTTCAAAAACTTTATTTCACTAAAAACCACATTAAGTCAATGCTTGATGTCCCCATATTTTTAAGCGGACAATTAGCAGGTGTTGTTTGTTTTGAAAGCACCCAGGAACAAAGAGAATGGGATAATGAAGATATCAATTATGCCAGAACGATTTCTGATGTAATTTCGCTGGCCATTTCATCGCAAATGCGTTTGGAAGCCGAGCGTAAATTAGAATTTAAAAGTCAATTGCTTTATGCGCTTTCTCTTTGTACAGAGAAATTTTTATTGAGTAAAACTACTCAGGAAATGTTTCAGGAAACGTATGATTTAATTGGAAAAGCCGCCAAGGTAGACCACATGTATTACTACGAAAGAGACTTCACAACTAATACCGTCAGTCAAAAATACAAGTGGTCTAAAAAAGGAGTCACACATCAAATTACAAAATTAAGACAGCTTACAGAGGATAATTTAAAAGAAATTTATGATGCTGCCAAAAACAAAAAAATACTTAATACGCTTACGCGAAAGCTTGATGACACCTTTTTTAAACAACTATTAATTGATAATGAAATCAAATCAATTTTGATTTTACCTATCTACATCAACGATATTTTTACAGGATTTATAGGTTTTGATGATTGTAGCAATGAAAAAAAATGGTCTGAAGAAGAGATTTATATTTTTCAGGTTCTAGCCAACAATATTTCATCTGCCTTGGAGCGAAATCGAAATGAAAATAAAATTCTCGAAAGTGAAGAGAAGTTCAAATTAATCGCCAACAATATTCCGGGAACCGTTTATTTGTCAAAATTTGACGCTTTCCTGACTAAAATATTCCTGAGCGACGAAATTTTAAACTTAACCGGTTATTCAAAATCCGAATTTACTGAGAATAATTTATCCTTTTTATCCCTTATTCATCCCGATTATAAGGAGGAAGTAATGAACAGTCAGATTGATAATTTACAAAGCGGAAAACCACTGCACAACATTTATCAGATTCAGCGAAAAACAGGAGAATACATCTGGGTTGAAGAATTTGGCGATGTGATCAAAAAAGGAGATGAAATTGAATTTATAGGCGGAATTTATTTTGACATTACAAACAAAAAAGAAACCGAAGACGCTATAAAAGCCAAACAATTGGCAGAAGCTGCTAATAAATCTAAATCAGATTTTCTGGCTAATATGTCGCATGAAATCAGAACACCTTTAAATGGCATTATAGGTTTTACGCATTTATTAATGAAAACTGATCTTGAAGAAATTCAGGAAAAATACATGACCACAATTAATCAATCAGCACATTCTTTGTTGGAGATTATCAATGATATTCTTGATTTTTCTAAAATTGAAGCCGGAAAATTGGAACTTTTCATCGATTTGTACGACATTAAAAAAGTGCTCGGTCAGGTTTTTGATTTGATTATTTATGAATCAAATCAAAAAAATCTTGAATTAGAACTAAATGTAGATCCTGATGTTCCTAAATACATTTGGACAGATATTGTCAGAATCAAGCAAATCCTGATCAATTTGCTTTCAAACGCTGTAAAATTCACCAATGAAGGCTCTATAAAACTAAATGTTTCGGTTTTAGAAAGATACAAAAACAATAATTGCGTGATTCGATTCTCCGTAACAGACACGGGAATTGGAATTTTGGAAAAAAATCAAAAGAAAATTTTTAAGGCTTTTTCGCAAGAAGATAGTTCTACAACGAGAAAATTTGGAGGAACCGGTTTGGGATTAACCATTTCAAACCAACTATTGGCTCTTATGGAAAGCCGACTACAAGTGGAAAGTAAAATAGATGTTGGAAGTAATTTCTATTTTGATCTTAACCTAAAAACGAGCAATCAAAGCATTAATGAAAAATATAATTCGGAACTCAATAATATAAATTCAGAATCAGACTGCATCAACGAATTAAACAGCAAAAACCTAACTTTTTTAATCGTAGAAGATAACAAAGTCAATATGATGCTGTTAAAAACTATAATTAAAAACCTATACAATAACGCCTTTATTTACGAATGCGAAAATGGATATGAAGCCGCACAGCAATTTGAAAGCATCAATCCAAATTTGGTTTTTATGGACATTCAAATGCCAATAATGAATGGTTACGAAACCACAAAAGCAATCAGAAATACTGTTATTGGCCGCAATGTTCCTATAATTGCAGTAACTGCCGGCGCTGAAAAAGAGGAAAGAAATAAATGCATCTCTGCCGGAATGAACGATTATATTTCCAAACCAATCATGAAAGGAACTGTAGAAGAAGCTTTGACAAAATGGTTAAAATAAATTAAAACTAAATGAATCAAACTAGTCTCTAATTCCAAAAAAAAATATAAATTCGTAAAGACTTACCCTACAATAAATTTTAATACAATCATAATTATGAAATGGATAGGCAGAAGACAAAGTGATAATGTTGAAGACAGAAGATCAATCTCCGGCGGAAAAGTAGCCGTTGGTGGCGGTATCATTGGTATTATCATTTTATTGGTAAATATTTTCGGAGGCGAAAATGCGCAGCTTATAACACCTGTTTTAGAGCAAATGCAAGGCGGACAACAAACGCAAACTGAAGCAGCGGCTCCGCTAAGTAAAGAAGATGAAGAAATGGGGCAATTTGTCAAAGTTATCCTGGCCGATAACGAAGACATTTGGGGCAAAATATTTGCCGAAAACGGTATGACGTACAAAAATCCAAAATTAGTACTTTTTAGAGGCTCTGTTAATACTGCTTGTGGTGGCGCATCATCTGCGTCCGGGCCATTTTATTGCCCGGGAGATCAAAAGGTATATATGGATTTAGGCTTCTTTGAGGAACTAAAAACTAAATTTGGTGCCAAGGGTGGCGACTTTGCAATTGCGTACGTTATTGCGCACGAAATTGGCCATCACATACAAACCTTATTGGGAACCTCAGCCAAAATGCGTCAGGCACAAGAAGGAAAAAGTGAAGCCGAAGCTAATAAACTTTCGGTTGCATTAGAACTACAAGCCGATTTTTATGCCGGAGTTTGGTCACACTATAATGAGAAGAATTTAGATGTTGGTGATATTGACGAAGCTTTGAGTGCTGCAAACGCCGTTGGTGATGATGCTATTCAGAGTAAAATGCAAGGTCATATTGTTCCGGACTCCTTTACACACGGAACATCAGAACAAAGAATGTACTGGTTTAAAAAAGGTTTCAAAACCGGAGATATCAAACAAGGAGATACTTTTGCAGAAATAAGATAATTCATAAACCAAACTATAATAACCAAATGAGCATGACTTAATCGTCATGCTTTTTTGTTTTAGAAAACAAAAAAATCCAAAAATTAAATTTCAAATTCCAAACTCTTAGTTGTCTTGCTTTTTTGTCTTGTTTATTATTTCTGTTACAGCATCATTTTTGTCAATTGGAATTTGGAATTTAAAAAAAAAATTGGAATTTAAATTATAGGCACAAAAAAAGCCTTGAATTTCTTCAAGGCTTTAAATTTCTGGGTGGCTGACCGGGTTCGAACCGGCGACCCTCGGCACCACAAACCAATACTCTAACCAGCTGAGCTACAACCACCATTTTTCTTTGCGGTTGCAAATATACAACAAAGGTTTACTTCTACAAAGAAAAAAGGGTTCAAAACCGGAGATATCAAGTAAGAAAATGCTTTTGATGAAGTAAAATGGTTTACAAATAAAACCGTAATAACCAATAAATCATGACTTAAGCGTTGTACTTTTTTTTTGTAAAAAATAAAAAATAAATCCCAAAAATTAAATCCCAAATTCCAAAATCTTAGTTACTGTAATATTCACCATCTTGGAATTTGGACCCCAGCGATAGCGAACAGGCGAAGCAATTTTTAAAAAAATTGGAATTTAAATTATAGGCACAAAAAAAGCCTTGAATTTCTTCAAGGCTTTAAATTTCTGGGTGGCTGACCGGGTTCGAACCGGCGACCCTCGGCACCACAAACCAATACTCTAACCAGCTGAGCTACAACCACCATTTTTCTTTGCGGTTGCAAATATACAATAAAGGTTTACTTCTCCAAAGAAAAAAATGAAAAATTTACATCAAAATTATATCAAATTTTCTAAGCTATTGACTGCCAAACACCTTTCAACAGTAAAACCTTCTGCAAAATCTTTTCCAACGAGCCTTCCTAAGTCCTGCGCGCGATAATTTAGACTTTCAAAGAAGTTTTTACTTGTTATTGGCGTAGCAGGTTCTTTAGAATTTGGATCATAAAATTGCGTTTTGTACGCCGAAACAGCTTCAATCTTCTTTTTTTCGAAACCTGTAATATCAACTACAAAGTCCGGTTGGATGTTTTTCCATTGGATATAATGATAAACCACCTTTGGTCTCCATGCTTCCTGGTTCTCTCCGTCGATCGAAGTTTCGATTTTTATCAATCCAGATAAAAAGCAAGCATCAGAAACTAATTTGCTTCCTTTTCCGTGATCAATATGGCGATCATCTATTGCGTTACACAATACAATCTCAGGTTTGTATTTACGGATCATCTTAATAACTTCTAATTGGTGCTTTTCGTCATTTACAAAAAAACCGTCACGCATCTCTAAATTTTCACGAACCAAAACCCCTAATATTTTTGCTGCATCTTTTGCTTCAGCATCTCTGGTCTCAGCCGTTCCGCGTGTACCTAATTCACCACGGGTTAAATCTACGATTCCCACTTTTTTACCAAGAGATACTTCTTTTAAAATTGTTCCGGCACAACCCAATTCTACATCGTCAGGATGTGCACCAAAGGCTAATATATCTAATTTCATTTCTTTTTGTTTTTTTTTGTTTCAGGTTTCAAGTTGTAAACTGTGACTAAAAACTGTATCTTATTTTATGTTTCAGGTTTTCTTTGTTTCAGGTTTCAAGTTGACATCCGGAACGTGCAACTTGAAACCTGAAACCTGAAACTTTTTAACAGCTACTCTTTTTTATATTCAAAACTCTTTTCATTGTCATCGATTTATTGACGCTTTCCTCCCATTCTTTTTCAGGAATACTTTCTTTTGTAATACCACAGCCCATGTATAATATTGCTTTATTATCCTGGATTTGCATGCTGCGTAAATTTACAAATAAATCAGAACTAACAGTCTTATTAGCAAAACTGCTGTTTAATTCGCCTAGAAAACCAGTATAAAAAGTTCGATCATAGTTTTCGTTTTCGATGATAAACGCTTTTGCTTTCTTTTTTGGCAAGCCACAAACTGCCGGCGTTGGATGCAAAGTATCTATAACTTCTTCTAAAGTCGAATTATCGTTTAAAACTCCCGAAATATCTGTTTTGATATGCCAGATTGATCCGGCTTTGATACTGTACGGTTCTGTCACCACAACAGACGAAGCCACTTCGCGCAATCTTTTTACGATAAAATCAGTAACATATTGTTGTTCGTCTTTCTCTTTTTGCTGCCAGGAAATTTCAGTTTCCAAAGTCGCTTTCTGCGTTCCGGCTAAAGCGGTTGTTTCAAAAACATTTCCACTCGCTTTCAGTAATTGCTCCGGCGTTGCTCCCATCCAAAGCCCGATTTGAGGATGAAAAAAACAATAGGAGAAAGTCGTTGGATACAAATGAATCAAACGCTGAAAAATGGTACTCAAATCAAAGTTGGCTAAATCAATTTTCTCGCTTCTGGAAAGAACCACTTTTTTGAATTCGTCGTTTTTAATTGCTTCAATTCCTTTTGAAACCAAATCTTCGTATTGATTTTTGGCTTCTGAATCAAGATTAGTATCGTCCATTTCATTAAAATCAAAATCGATTTTAGTTTGTTCAGCACTAATAATTTTAGATTCTGCTTCCGGAATTAAAATCAGTTGTTTTTCATCAAAAGAAGCAAAAACAAAACCTTTCTCGCTATAATCTGAAACGGTATATAAAGCATCATTTTGCTGTAAAAACGCAAAAATACTTGACGAATTAGGTTTAGAATAGATTACAAAAGGTAAATTTTGCTCTTGATGTTTTTTTATTGTAGAGAAAAAGTCATTCATATTTTCTACTCTTTCTTTTTGTCCAAAACCATATTGGTCAATTTGCAAAGCGAAATCAGGTTTCCGGCTTCATCGGTAATTTTAATTTCCCAAAGATGAATACTTCTTCCTTTATGAATGATGCGCGCTGTACCAAAAACAAATCCTTCGCGAATACTTTTTAAGTGATTTGCAGAGATTTCGATTCCACGAACTTCTTGTTCTTTTGGATTGATAAAAAAGAATGAAGCTGCACTTCCAACACTTTCAGCCAAAGCGACTGAAGCGCCTCCGTGTAATAATCCTAAAGGTTGATGAACGCTTGGATTTACAGGCATTCTGGCAGTTAAAAAATCTTCGCCTGCATCTATATATTCAATTTTTAGCGTTTCCATCAAAGTGTTTTTAGAAAACTGATTGCAACGCTCTAATATTTGTTCTTTTGTATAATTCATTTAAAATAGGCTTTAAAATCGTAAAATTAAAGAAAAGATGAGATACAAATTAGAAAATACATTTCTATTATTTAAAATCATCTTCAAACATGTAAGTTTTTTGCTATTTTTACAGAAAAAGATTTTAAATGCGTCACTATTTTGCACTCCTTATTTTCGGTATACTTTTAGCACTCAGTTCTTGTCGAACAGATTTTGATACTGTTGCCAGTTCCGGAGATTTAAAGTTTTCAAAAGACACCGTTTATCTGGATACTGTTTTTAAAAATATTGGTTCGAGTACGTACCAACTTAAAGTGTACAACAGAAGCAAAAACGATATTTCGATTCCGACAGTTCAGTTCAAAAAAGGTTTAAGTTCAAAATACCGAATGACAGTTGACGGAATGAGCGGAAACAATGGCAAAATCTTCAATAATGTTACGCTTTTAGCGAAAGACAGTTTGTATATTTTTATAGAAACCACCGCCGATATTACAGATGCTAACCCAACTGATTTTTTATATACCGATGAAATTCAATTTGACAGCGGTGCAAATCTTCAGGAAGTTGCATTGGTAACACTAATACAAGATGCCGTTTTTCTTTATCCAAAACAAAATGCTGACGGAACTAAAGAGAAAATTAAAATAGAAGGTAAAGATGTCGATGGTTTTTATCTAAATGAAACTGATCCTGTTAACGGAAATGAATTGATTTTTACCAATAAAAAACCGTATATAATTTATGGTTATGCAGGAGTTCCGCAAAGCAAAACTGTGACTTTTAACGCCGGAGCACGAGTATTTTTTCATGCCCATTCAGGACTTTATGTCGACAATAAAGCTTCGTTACAGATTAACGGAACTGTTTCTACAACCGAAAAACTAGAAAATGAAGTTGTTTTTGAAGGTGATCGATTAGAATCGCTGTACGATGATATTCCCGGACAATGGAAATCTGTAATACTATCAAACGGAAGCACCAATCATTCTATAAATCATCTGACCTTAAAAAATGCCATTACAGGTTTAGACATTAAAGGTCAAGACAATACCAAAATTCAAATTAAAAATACTCAGATTTACAATTGTGCCGAATATGGGATTCAAGCTCAAAATGCCAAAATTAATGGTGAAAACATTGTAATTAATTACACAGGTTTAGCAAGTTTATCCTGTGTTTACGGTGGAAACTATCTTTTTACGCATTGTACTTTCAATAACAATTGGTCAAGTTCACAATTCGCTGTGAATTTAAGCAATAGTTTAGCCGGTGCGACTCCGGAAACCAATCCGTTGACTCAGGCAACTTTCAATAATTGTATTATTTATGGTTCAAATACCAATGAATTTAATTTGAGCAAAAATACCAATGCGCCATTTATATATCAATTAAACAATTGTCTATTAAAATTTAGCAGTTCCTCAACAAATCCTGATTATCAGTTTAAAACTGATCCTGTTCATTACAATCAGATTATTCTAAATGAAAATCCTAAGTTTTACGATGCCTCAAATAATAAATTCAATATCGATAATACGTCGTCCGCTTTCGCGAAAGGAAATCAGACGTATATCATTTCTTTAGATATTATTGGAGCTACAAGAACCTCTCCACCAGATTTGGGCGCTTATCAGAGTGCTGTTTTTCCTAAGTAATTGTTTTGCCAATAAGACGCTAAGACACGAAGATTTTTTCTGAAAATTATTATTTTAAGCATAATGTTTGTCAATTTCGACGAAGGAGAAATGACATAAAATGAGAAAACAAAATAAAACTATGCGTCTTAGCGACTTCGTGGCAAGAAAAAAACCTTGCATCTTAGCGCCTTCGCAGCCAAAATCCACCGTAAGAAAATATATCTAAAAATAATCTTCCCTTAACGCAACACATTCATAAAAATACTAGATTTGTTACAATTAATAAATTAACTCACTAAAAATCAATTTATTATTAACCCAAATCTTAAACCTACGTTTTATGAAAAAACTCTACTCTTTTCTATTATTATTCGTTTTTACGGCAACTTTTGCCCAAATTCCGTCCGGTTATTACAGTACTGCAACTGGAACAGGTTACACTTTAAAAACACAATTATACAATATTATTAAAGGTCATACTGACAATGGATATGCTGGTTTATACACCACTTACCAAACTTCTGATGTTGATAATTTTTATGAAAATGATGGAACTGTTTTAGACATGTATTCAGAAAATCCAGCGGGAACAGATCCTTATAATTATAGTACTGGAACCACGCAAAGATGTGGAAGTTATTCTGTAGAAGGCGATTGTTATAATAGAGAACATATTATTCCGCAATCTGTATTTAATGAGCAATCTCCGATGGTTTCTGATGCTCACTTTATTACTCCAACCGACGGAAAAGTAAACGGAGTACGCTCTAATTACCCGCACGGAGTAGTAAGCACGCCAACTTATATTTCTCAAAACGGAGGAAAACTAGGCCCAAATTCAACATCAGGATATTCAGGAACTGTTTTTGAACCTATCAACGAATTTAAAGGGGATATTGCCAGAATGTATTTTTATTTTGCAACTCGTTATGAAAACACTGTTGCAGGGTATTCATACGCAATGTTTGACGGATCCAGCAATAAAGTTTTTACAACTGCATTCTTGAATATACTTTTGGCCTGGAACGCACAAGATCCGGTAAGCGCAAGAGAAATTGCAAGAAACAATGCAATTTATGCCCGTCAGAATAATAGAAATCCATACATCGATCATCCTGAATATGTAAATCAAATTTGGAATCCTTCTGCAGATACTCAGGCTCCAACTGCTCCAACAAGTTTAGCTTCTACAACAAAAACAGCAACTTCTATTACAGTTGCGTGGAATGCTTCGACAGACAATATAGGTGTTACAGGTTATAATGTATATTCAAATGGTGTTTTAAAAACTACAGTAACTGGTTTAACAGCAACTGTAACTGGTTTAACAGCTTCTACAAGTTATAATATCAATGTAAGTGCCAAAGATGCTGCCGGAAATACATCTGCATTAAGCAACACAATCGCGGTTACAACTAATAGTAGTGGTGGAACTGGCGGAACAGCAACTGACTTACTTTTCTCTGAATACATTGAAGGTTCGGGAAACAATAAAGCGTTAGAAATTGCCAATAACACCGGTGCTTCTGTAAGTTTATCTGCTTATACCGTAAAAAAACAAACGAATGGCGCCGGATCATGGAGCACAGGTTTAGCTTTGAGCGGAACATTAGCTAGCGGAAGTAAATTTACGATTGTAAATAGTTTAATGGCTTCAAGCTGTTATCCAACAAGCTCAGCAAACATTTCGACAACTGCTACAGAATTAGCTTTTAACGGAAATGATGCTGTTGGTTTATTCAAAAACGGAGTTCTTATAGATATCATCGGAACTTTTAATGGCGGGACTGCAAATTTTGCCATAGATGTTACTTTAAGAAGAAAATCGACCGTTACTGCTCCAAGCACAACTTTTAATTTGGCATCTCAATGGGATTCATTCACTGCAGATACATGTTCAAATTTAGGAGCGAAACTAGTGAGAGATACAGCTCTTGAAACAGCGACAGAAACTTCTCTTGATTTTAAAGGAATAATTTTATATCCAAATCCGTCTAACGGAAACTTCAACATATATTTTAACACTATAGAAGCACCCTATTCTATCGAGATAATTTCAATATTAGGTCAGAAAGTATTTGAGAAATCAAATATCACTGATTCATTATCTACGATAAATAATTTGCCAAAAGGCATCTACATTGTTCGTGTTAATAAAGGTTCTGAAACTTTTAATAAAAAGATCATTATCAACTAATTAAAAACGAGTGCTTACTACATTAAAAAGCGGCAATATTGCCGCTTTTTTTGTTTTACAAAAATTTTAAAATAAGTTCTCTCGCAGATTTGGCAGATTAAGCAGATAAAGAACTGAATAAAAAATTCACGCAGATTTAAAATAAAATTCCAATCAATTTAAATCTGCTTAATCTGCCAAATCTGCGTGAAACAAAAAAACTTTGCGACTTCGCGTCTTTGCGAGATTTAACAAAAACTTTTTCAAAAGAGTTTGTTTTCAAATTTGCGCTTACTATTTATTTAAACTAAATTTGCACTTCAATACAACAAACTACACATCACAATGATCCATTTCTTTGAAAACCAAAGCAAAACTGTTTTTGCAGTACAAACGCAAAACGAAATTTCGGCTCAAGACATTTCAAAACTAAACTGGCTTTTTGCCAACTCTAATAAGATCGAAAAATCCGCCTTGTCGGATTTTTTTGTTGGTCCTCGTGCCACTATGATCACGCCTTGGAGTACAAATGCTGTAGAAATTACTCAAAATATGGGTATTCCGGGCATCATCAGAATTGAAGAATTTCATCCGGCAACGGAAGACTTTACTGATTTTGATCCGATGCTTTTTCAAAAATTCCCTCAATTAGATCAGGAAATTTTTACTATCAACGTTCAGCCGGAACCAATTTTGGAAATCGATGATATTGCTACTTACAATAAAGTTGAAGGTTTGGCTTTAAGCCAGGAAGAAGTAGATTACTTAGATAATCTTGCTGTAAAACTAGGAAGAAAGTTAACTGACTCTGAGATTTTTGCTTTCTCACAGGCAAATTCAGAACACTGTCGTCACAAAATTTTCAACGGAACATTTGTTATTGACGGTGAAGAAAAAGAAACTTCTCTTTTCAAATTAATCAAAAAAACATCACAGGAAAATCCTAACGATATAGTATCTGCTTACAAAGACAATGTTGCTTTTGTAAAAGGACCAAAAGTGCAGCAGTTTGCACCAAAAACAGCTGACAAACCTGATTATTACGAAATAAAAGAATTTGATTCGGTTTTATCTTTAAAAGCAGAAACACACAATTTCCCAACAACTGTAGAGCCTTTCAACGGAGCTGCAACTGGATCAGGAGGAGAAATTCGTGACCGTCTTGCAGGTGGTCAAGGTTCATTGCCATTAGCAGGAACTGCAGTTTACATGACTTCATATTCACGTTTGAATAATGATAGAAAATGGGAAAATGCTGTTGAAGAAAGAAAATGGTTGTACCAAACTCCAATGGATATTTTGATCAAAGCTTCAAATGGAGCTTCTGATTTTGGAAATAAATTCGGTCAACCGTTAATCACAGGTTCAGTTTTAACTTTCGAACATTCAGAAAACGACCGTAAAATTGGTTACGATAAAGTAATCATGCAAGCGGGTGGAATTGGTTACGGAAAATTAGATCAGGCTATTAAAAAGAAACCACAAGAAGGCGATAAAATCGTTATTCTTGGTGGAGAAAATTATAGAATCGGAATGGGTGGAGCTGCGGTATCATCTGCAGATACTGGAGCTTTTGGTTCAGGAATTGAATTAAATGCGATCCAACGTTCTAATCCTGAAATGCAAAAACGTGCTGCCAATGCCATTCGTGGTTTGGTAGAAAGCGATCACAACCCAATTGTTTCTATTCACGATCACGGAGCTGGAGGACACTTAAACTGTCTTTCTGAATTGGTGGAAGAAACGGGAGGTTTAATCGATTTGGATAAATTACCGGTTGGAGATCCTACTCTTTCTGCAAAAGAAATTATTGGTAACGAATCTCAGGAAAGAATGGGATTGGTTATTGGTCAAAAAGATATTGATACATTACAAAGAATTGCTGACAGAGAGCGTTCGCCAATGTATCAGGTTGGAGATGTAACGGGAGATCACCGTTTTACTTTCGAATCAAAATCTACTGGTTTAAAACCGATGGATTATGCTTTAGAAGATTTCTTCGGAAGTTCTCCTAAAACAGTTATGACCGATAAAACTATCGATAGAAAATATGCTGATGTTTCTTATGACAAGGCAGATTTCGAAAAATATTTACAAGATGTTTTACGTCTTGAAGCTGTTGCCTCAAAAGACTGGTTAACGAATAAAGTTGACCGTTGTGTGGGTGGAAAAGTAGCGAAACAACAAAATGCAGGTCCATTGCAATTACCTTTAAATAATGTTGGAGTTATGGCTCTGGATTATTTAGGAAAAGAAGGAATCGCAACTTCTATTGGGCACGCTCCTATTTCGGCTTTGATTGATCCGGTTGCAGGAAGTAGAAATGCTATTGCAGAATCGTTATCAAACATTGTTTGGGCGCCAATTAAAGATGGTTTAAAAGGAATTTCATTATCTGCAAACTGGATGTGGGCTTGTAAAAACGAAGGTGAAGATGCTCGTTTATACACCGCTGTTGAAGGCTGTTCTGAATTTGCAATCGAATTGGGAATCAATATTCCAACAGGAAAAGATTCACTTTCGATGAAACAAAAATATCCAAACGACGAAGTAATTGCGCCGGGAACGGTTATTATTTCGGCTGGAGGAAACTGTACAGATATTAGAAAAGTAGTTGAACCTGTTTTACAGAAAAACGGAGATTCAATTTATTATATCAATTTGTCTCAGGATGATTTCAAATTAGGAGGTTCGTCTTTTGCACAAATTAGAAACACAATCGGAAATGAAACTTCTACTATAAAAGATGCTTCTTTCTTCAAAAATGCTTTTAATACTATTCAGGAATTAATCGGTGAAAACCAAATTCTTGCAGGTCACGATATCGGAAGCGGTGGATTAATCACTACTTTATTAGAATTGTGTTTTGCTGATGTTAATCTTGGAGCAAAAATTGATTTTAGCGCTTTCGCGGAAAAAGACCTTTTGAAAATCCTTTTCGCTGAAAACATCGGAATCGTTTTCCAGGCAAAAGCAGATTCAGCTGTTGAAGTTAAATTGAAAGCTAACAATATCGAATTCTTCAAAATTGGTTCAGTTAAAAGTACTGCAACTTTAGAATTTGGAGAATATAAATTAGACATTCCAACTTACAGAGACATTTGGTTTGAAACTTCTTATTTATTAGATCAAAAACAATCTAAAAACGGAACTGCTAAAGCACGTTTTGAAAACTATAAAAATCAAGTTTTACAATATACTTTCCCATCACACTTTACAGGAAAAAAACCAGTAATCGATGCTTCAAAACCAAGACCAAAAGCTGCTATTATTCGTGAAAAAGGAAGTAATTCTGAGCGTGAAATGGCAAACGCAATGTACTTGGCTGGATTTGATGTAAAAGACGTTCACATGACCGATTTAATTTCGGGTCGTGAAACTCTTGAAGATATTCAGTTTATTGGTGCTGTTGGAGGATTCTCTAACTCAGACGTTTTAGGTTCTGCCAAAGGTTGGGCGGGAGCTTTCTTATACAACGAAAAAGCAAAAACAGCTTTAGATAAATTCTTCAAAAGAGAAGACACTTTATCTGTTGGAATCTGTAACGGTTGTCAATTGTTTATGGAATTAGAAGTTATTAATCCGGAGCATGAAGTTCATGGAAAATTATTGCATAACGAAAGTCACAAACACGAAAGTATTTTTACATCTGTAAAAGTTCAGGAAAATAATTCGGTTATGTTATCTAGTTTAGCCGGAAGCACTTTAGGAGTTTGGGTTTCTCACGGAGAAGGAAAATTCAATTTGCCTCTTGCAGAAGAAAACTATAACATTGTTTCTAAATATGCTTACGAAGGTTATCCTGCAAATCCTAACGGATCTGATTATAACACTGCAATGATGTGTGATAAAACCGGAAGACATTTGGTGATGATGCCGCATATTGAGCGTTCAACTTTCCAATGGAACTGGGCTCATTATCCAAAAGACAGAAACGACGAAGTTTCGCCTTGGCATGAAGCTTTTGTTAATGCAAGAAAATGGATTGAAAAAATCTAAAAATATATTTTATTACTGAGAAAGCGCTTGAATTATCAAGCGCTTTTTTTTTTGCCACAAATTCCACTAATTTTCACTAATTAGTTTGCGCGTATTTCTGCAATTTTAAAAAAATAATTCGTGGAAATTCGTGGAATTTGTGGCAAAAAAACCAACCTTTTATATAAAAAAAACACCCCAGCGCTATCCCTATGCTGAGGCATTTTCTCTTTAAACCTTTTAGTGCCGAGACAACTCCTGTTATTACATTTGATCTATTTAAAGCAAGCAATCCTGAAGCGCTCGTATTTTGTCCCCCGAAAAAAAATGAGTCTCCACAATTACATTGCTAAACAATACATCTCCTGCAATTCAAACTAATAAGTCTAAGCCAATAGTCGCAACGGCTCACTAAGGTTCTGCATCTGTCTATGGCGATTTTCGCTAAAACGTCTCCGCCAACCTGAATATTAGTTTCTACAAATTACTTATTTACTAAAAAATCAGTTTTATATTTAAAATAATATCTGCAAATTTGATTTTCTGCTTACGTATTTCAATACGGTAAAATTAATATTCAGATCAAAAAGGCAATAAGGCAATTCCCTGTTTATTATAGGGGAAAAACACCCTTTTTTATTCTTCTAAAAAAACACTATAAAAAATTAAATATCGTCTAAGACTAATTTAATAATATCTTAAGGCAGTTTAGGCATGCGTATTTACTGGGATAAATATCTTTGTCGTATGAAAAATTGCAAACAAAACCTGGTACTCATAATTATCTTATTTACAATAAGCCAATTTTCTTTTGGTCAAAAATCGGCTTCTATAAAGGGAAGTATTTCTGACGGAAAGCTACCTGTAGAATTTGTTGATGTTATTTTAAAAGCCGTAAACGATTCTACAAAAGTGGCTAATTATGCAGTGACAGATGTTTCCGGAAATTTTTCTTTAGAGAATGTGCCTTCTGGTAACTATCAATTGCAATTCAAACTAATTGGATTTAAAACCAGTTTTCAAAAAGTAATTCTTGACGGTTCTCCTATTTCTCTTGGAATAATCACTTTACAAAATGATACCCATTTATTAAATGCTGTAGTAGTTAATTCGGCAAAAAAACAAATTCAGAAAACTGATGAAGGTTTCATTTTTAGTGCCGTTTCGAATATTTCGCAATCTGGCGGAACTGCAATTGATATGCTTAAAAGTATTCCGACTGTAGCAGTTGATGCTGAAGGCGGAATAACCTTGAGAGGAAAATCGCCCATGATTTTAATTAACGGAAAAAACTCAGCAATTACCAATATGGATCAAATTGCAGCAAGCAGTATTGAAAATATTGAGATAATTAGCAATCCAACGGCAAAATACGATGCTAATGCAGAAAGCGGAATCATCAATATTAAATTGAAGAAAAACAATCAAAGCGGTATGAATGGTGCCATGGTTTTGGGTGGCGGTTTTGGTGCAAAAGGCAGAATAAACAGTTCGGTACTTTTAAATCACAAAACTGGAAAATGGAATTTTGGTTTGGGATATGACAACCGTTTTGCCGGTAGAACTAAAAAAATAAATGCTGAGCGAACAAACTATTTTATTGATGATGAGCATTTCATTAATCAAAGACGAAATGACGAACGCACCGAAGGTTTACAGAATTTAAAACTGAATATCGATTTTTCTCCAAACAGTAACAATAACTTTTCATTTGAAGCATTAGGGAATCTAGAAACTCAGGATAATGATGAAACCTTATATACGCAGGTAAACACGAGTGCAAACCAATTTTACTCTGACAACAAGAGACATTCTTTAGAACTAGAACGATCAAAAGTGGCTGAATTGGCTTTTACATACGATCGAAAATTTTCTGATGATCGAAAAAGCTTAACCGCAAGCATTACCTCATCATTCAATAAAGACAAGGAAAACACCAACATTGATACTTATAATTACGATCAGTATCACGAACAGATTGGTGATATTTTATTACAACGCACACATAATTATGATAACGAAAACATCTCGAGCGCCATTGTAAATTATGCCTTTCCTATTTCAGAAAAATCTATTGTAGAAACAGGTTACAAGGGAACATTTCGCTTTTTTAATTCAGATTTTGAAACCGCTGATTTGGTTAATGGCGAGTATGTTGTTAATCCAATTTCGAGCAATACTTTTAAATACAATGAGCAGATAAATGCGGTTTACGGAATGTTAAACTCTTTTATGGGTGATCCCGAAAATCCAAAGTGGAAATACAATTTAGGATTACGTGCAGAAAATGTTTCGAACAATGGAGCAACGCAAAACAACAGCGACAAGTTTAATAATGATTATTTGAAACTTTTCCCTTCGGCTTCTTTACAGTTGAATTTAGAATCTGATGATTTCATTAAAATTGGCTATAGCAAACGTATCAATCGCCCGGAGTTAGACCAGTTGAACCCATTTGTGGATATTACAGATGCCTTGAACCCGCATACTGGAAATCCGTATCTAAAACCTGAAATTATTCATATTGCCGAAATGAGCTATAATAAAGAATGGAAAAAATACTCCTTCTCTACCAATGCTTTTTATAGAAATGCTACCAATACTATTAAACAATATGCAGAATTACTTGACAATGGTGTAGTTTTATTGATGCCAAAAAATATCGGAAGTACTATTACTTATGGTCTTGAAACAATTTTCAGCCTAAAACCAATTGGTTTTTATGATGCCAATATTAGTGTAACGGCTTTTCAGCAAAATATAAATGCTTCAAATTTAGCACAGGATGTGGTGAGCAATGCTTTTTGCTGGTACGGAAAAATCATCAATAATTTTATTCCCTGGAAAGGCGGAAAACTTCAAATTATAGGAAACTACAACTCGGCATTAGCAACTCCACAAGGAAAACGAATTCCGATTTATAATGTCGATATGGGTTTTCAGCAAAAACTCGGAAAAGGAAATGCCCGTTTAGGATTGGTAGTTACCGATATGTTTAACACGCTTGAAAGCGGATACAAAAACAATACTGCTTTGTTTAGCAACAATCGAACTAATAAATCAGATACACGCGCTTTGATGCTTACGTTTGCTTATACATTTAAATCTGATTTTAAAGAGAATTTATTAGAAAATCAATTTTCAACAGAGTAATATTTGGGTAAATCCAAAATGTTAAAAAATAAACTCATTCTTGTAATTTGGATTCATTTTTCTACAGAAATTTGAACTATATTCGCCAAAAAAATCATGCCACTGATTTTTTTTGCAACCCAAAAAACAATTAAACCTACAAAGAATGAAAGCGCTACATTTATTATTGATTACATTATTTTTTGTTTCTACATATTCTTATTCTCAAGTTCAGGTAGACAAAATTACTTACAACAATCGAGAACGTTTTATTACCACCACTATTGGTTATCCTGTTCCGGGAACTTATTTAATTTCAGGGCAAAAAGAGCCAACTACTGTATTGAATCCTGATGGTACAGGAGTTATTCAGTCTGCCGATTTATCCAAAGTAAAAATCAATTGGGGAGTCGAATGTACTGAAGAAGGAATTCCGGTTTTTAGAGAAGGTTTTAATAGTGCCACGTATACATTTTGGTACAGGAACAATGATAGTGATACCTGGAATTATTCTCAATTCTCTATTCATTTTGCCAAGAAAAAAATGTTTCTGATGGGAGAAAGAGTAAAAGAATATGTTGACTACAATGTTCAATAATTTACTCAAAACTTAAAGTGACAAATTAAATATTTCTTGGTTTTTCTAAAAATTACTACAAAAAAGAAAACGTTTTCGTTGATTTTTAATAGTACCTATAATTTTTGCCATAAAATTTCACAAAATTAAAAATTATACCTATTTTTTATTTAATTTGCGATAAAATTCAATATATCTAACATGATTTCAATCACACGTCTTTTTGATTTTCCCTATTATCAACAAGAAACTTATAACCTTCCGGTTGCTCTGGCAACTAAAAAAAATGGAGTCTGGGAAAAAACATCTAGCCAGGAATATATTGCAAAAGCAAATGCTGTTTCAAGAGCATTACTGCGTATGGGCGTTCAAAAAGATGATAAAATTGCATTAATCACTTCTAATAATCGTACGGAGTGGAATATCATGGATATTGGTATTCTGCAAACCGGGGCACAAAACGTTCCAATTTACCCAACAATTTCTGAAGAAGATTACGAATACATATTAAACCATAGCGGCAGTATGTACTGTTTTGTATCTGATGATGAAGTACTTCAAAAAGTAAACGCCATCAAAGCGAATGTACCTACTTTAAAAGAAGTTTACTCGTTTAACGAAATCGCAGGCTGTAAAAATTGGACTGATCTATTATTATTAGGCGAAGACGAAAGCAATCAAAGCGAAGTTGATGCCAGAAAAGATAGTATTCATACCGATGATTTAGCAACTATTATTTATACATCAGGAACTACAGGAAGACCTAAAGGTGTAATGCTTTCGCACAAAAACATCGTTTCTAATGTTTTAGACAGCGCGCCAAGAATTCCGTTTGATCCGGGAAAAAGCACCGCTTTGAGCTTCTTGCCAATTTGCCATATTTTTGAAAGAATGATTTTGTACATCTATCAATATTATGGTGTTTCTGTTTACTTTGGAGAATCAATTGACAAGATTAGCGACAACCTAAAAGAAGTTCGACCAACTGTTATGACAGCGGTACCAAGACTTTTAGAGAAGGTTTACGATAAAATTTATGCAAAAGGAACTGAATTAACTGGTATCAAGAAAAAATTATTTTTCTGGGCGATTGATTTAGGTTTAAGATACGAGCCATACGGAGCCAATGGTGCCTGGTATGAATTTCAATTGAAAATAGCACGAAAACTTATTTTCAGTAAATGGAAAGAAGGTTTAGGAGGAAATTTAGATTTAATGGTTTCCGGAAGTGCTGCTTTACAGCCACGTTTAGCAAGAGTTTTTGCTGCTGCCGAAATTCCGGTTATGGAAGGTTACGGTTTATCTGAAACTTCTCCGGTAATTGCTGTAAACGACCAAAGAAATAAAGGTTTCAAAATTGGAACTGTTGGAAAAGTAATTCGCAACGTTGAAGTTAAAATTGCTGCAGACGGTGAAATCCTTTGCAAAGGACCAAATGTAATGTTAGGTTACTTTAAAGATCCTGAAAAAACTGCCGAAGCTTTGCAAGACGGCTATTTCCATACCGGAGATATTGGTGAAATTGACAGCGAAGGTTTCTTGAAAATTACAGATCGTAAAAAAGAAATGTTCAAAACTTCTGGTGGAAAATATATTGCTCCTCAATTGATTGAAAATGCTATGAAACAATCTCGTTTTATTGAGCAAATCATGGTAATTGGTGAAGGCGAAAAAATGCCGGCCGCTTTTATTCAGCCAAACTTTGAGTTTGTAAAAGAATGGGCAAAAATTCACAAAATAACTTTAGGAAGCACTGACAAAGAAATTAGTTCAAATGCTGATGTCATTAAACGTATTGACGAAGAAGTTGAAGGAATCAATGAGAAATTTGGTCACTGGGAAAAAATCAAACGTTTTGAGTTAACTCCGGATGTTTGGTCTATCGATGGCGGACAACTTACTCCTACTTTAAAATTAAAACGTAAAATTATTAAAGAAATCTATAAAGATCTTTACACTAAAATTTACGGACAAAATTAATTAATCAAAATAATAATAACCAACGAAAAAGGCTGTTCCAAAAGAACAGCCTTTTTTAATGTCTAATTTTGAAATGTTTATCATCCCTCTAACAATTTTAACCTAAATTTTCCTTTAAAAACACCCGATAAACCTTAATAATTTTATATTTTTGAGAATATACGCACACTTTCTTTTTTATCAATTTCAGTTCTTAAAACAGCATGAAAAAAAATTTAAAATACATAGACGGAAACTCTGATAAGTTTTGGCAAATTGAAGTTACAGGATTAGAATATACTGTGACTTATGGTAAAAACGGAACATCGGGAACTTCTCAAACCAAAAAATTCTCTACAGAGGAAGAATCTCTGAAATCAGCAGAAAAAATACTGGCAGAAAAAGTAAAAAAAGGATATTCAGAAACTGGTGATGTTGCTGTGGCTTCAAAACCAAAAACAGCCAAAAGTTCAAGCTCTGATGCAGTTCTGGAAGAATACGACGCCATTGTAAAATCAAAAAATATAGATTTATTATTGCCTTTCCTTAATGAAAAATCAAAAGGGAATATTGAAGCACTAAAAAAGCTCATCAAGAAAAACAAGCGTTATTTCATGACCTATACCGATCTTACAAAAGATCCGGGTTATGTAAAAAAAGACAAACACGATTATGGCTGGGGAACCCGCGGCGATAAAAAGCAAAACGACATTATTACGCTTAGTGCCATCGCTTTATTTGATAAAACCGACATCAATTCCTGGGATGAAGCTTTGAGTTTACTGAACGAAATAGATGAAAAACCTCAGGTTATAGAGGTTTTATTGTGGGCAAAACCCAATTGGCTTGATACCTTTATTTTAGAAAAAGTAAAAAGACAAGACTGGGTTGGTTTCAATTATCATACGCTTCGCAAATTAGAAGAACACAATTTATTGCAATTCAATCCTGAATTATATGCTTTGACTCTGGCAGCAACAAATGAGTGGCGTGCAAAGATGAAGACCCGAAGATTTATCAATACTTCATTGAATGACAAACTAACTTATGAAAGGGATATTCCGGAATTGTTTAATTATGAAACGATTTTGCACAACAGTTTTTTCAGAGAAAATGACTCTCAAAAACACGACGAATTTCAAACTTGGGCTATTATTTATAAATCATTATTAGACGAAAAAAAGATGGATCGTGCGTTTTTTATCGAAAATGCCGTCCTGATTCAAACTAAAGAATGGAACAATAACCTGAAATCGTTTTTTAGAAAAAGGATAGATGAATTTAATGTTACGCCCGACGAACTTATTGTTCTACAGGAAAACATATTCTCCTATTTACATCATCCTTATCCGCCTATAACAAGTTACGGGATAGAATTGATTAAGAAAATATACGATCATCCAAAATTCAAAACCAAATCATTTCTGGAGTGGCTCGAACCTTTAATGATGCGAAGCGATTGCAAAGCAGCTATTAAAAATGTTTTGCCAATTCTGGAGAAAATAACCAAATCAAATCCTAAACTAAGCACAACCATTGCATCAATTATTGCCGATGTTTATGTAATTGCCGATCTGGCTTTGCAGGAACGCGCTACCAAAATAATTACCAAAATTGCGAATGTAAAAGATAAGGTTCTTAAAGAGAAATTATCTTCTTATGTAACGCTGATGCAGGGAAATATAAAATCAGGATTAACGCCGTTTTTAAATGAAGACGATTTAGCTCTTGACGATTCTGCTTTAGAAGAATATACATTCGAACCTCAACAAGAATTATTACTTACAGAAGAAGTTCAATTGCCTAAGGATTGGAATGATGTTGTTTTTCAGTTTGGAAATTTCATAAATTCAGAAGAAACATTAGATTCCGAAATTCTATTGAATATTTACATCTCGCAACGAAATTTGTTTCCGACAGATTATTCAGCGCAGTTGCAGCCTTACGAAAAACAATTGCAAAAAAATTATTTTGAAGCAATTCACAAAAATTTCATTAAAGCATTTTTACTATCTAAAATCGCAAACATCGATAGCAAATTCAACAGCAAAGTGACTCATTATTCTAAGATTAATACACTTACATTCATGCAGTCTTTGCTAGAAAAAGTGCAGCAAAAAATAGATGCAAACTCTGCTTTGCCTCTGCTTTCTTTTCCGAGTCATAAACCATATTGGGTCGCTCCGAAGGTTTTGTTAGAAAGAGTTATCACGTATCAAAATACTAATGAAGAGATTGATTCTGTCGACTTGGCTATTGCAATCGCACGTATGCCGAGAGAAAATGTCGAAGAAGCACTTCCGTTACTGGATCAGGTTAAAGGAGATATAAAACAGCTTTTATCGTTTTGTCTTGGTGTCGATGAAAAACTTAATTTAGATTCAACATCTTTATTCTCAAAACTATTGGCAACGATGGGTAAAACCACCAAAGAAACCGGAAACTTATCTCTGTGGGCTGTTGCCGCAAGAACGTTTTATCCAAACGATACTTTCCCTGAATTCGAAAATACGTACCTAAAAGACATTCCGTTTGTGGTTGCTCCTTTTAAACCTGAGGTTCAGTTTGAAGAAAAATGGAACGAATGGACGAATTATCAAACCAAAGAAAAAGAAAGAACGCCATCGTGGTATGAACTAGGATTTGACTTGCCGAATTATTCTAAAATCCCGAATTATTTGTTGTACAGCCAGGATGTTTACAAGAGATCAAACACTTGGGATTATAATATAAATTATGCAGGAAACACCTATTTCTGGCACAGTCTTACCCCGCAAAATTCAGATGCACTTGCATTGACTTTATTACATAATTGTAATATTGCCGATGGTGCAAAACCAGAATTAAAAGGTTTTCTCGACGTTATTAATAGACCTGAATTTCGATTCTCAGATATTAGTATACTTGTATATGCATGCTGCTTCTTTCAGGAAAAGAAAGATTTACGATTACTGGCATCTGAAGTTTTGATTCAGCTAATCGAAAAACAAGCCATTGATATTAAAACTCTTGCAAAGAAAATTGCGTATCTCGCAACCGAAAAATATGGAGTATTTTTAAGACTAGTCGACGGATTAATTGCCATAAAAGATGTTTCGCCATTGCACAATAATGCTTTATTGAAGTTGTTAAATTCCTTTTTTGAAAATCTTGATTTAAAAGAAAAATTGCCAACCAACTTCAAAAAAATAGTAGAAAACTATCTTGATATTTTAACGAAAACCAATCAGAAACCATCTGCAGAAGCAATTGTTTTCTTCGAACAATGGAAAGACAACGCATCGCTTAAATCATTGATTAAGCAAATTTTAAAATAAAGAAAATGACAGATCTAGAATATAATTATAAAGGAATTTCTACTTATAGTAAAACCAAAGGCATCAACAATCTGGTTCTCGCCCACCAAACTGAAATTGAAGAAGTCAATAACATTCCGTGTTTTTTCTGGGGAAGTCTGACTGATCCTTATGTTACCGCAAAATGCTGGACTACGATTGCTAAAGTCGTTCGTTCCAGTTTTGGGCCAATTCCGCCAAGTCTTCGTGATCCCATCGTTTCGGCAGGATCTGAGCGATTGCGTTTTGAAGGGTTTTCGTCTTGTAATGGTGTTTATGTAAGACTGGATATGAAACCTGAAGCGATTGACGGAGAATTTATCGCTAATGGAACTACGAATGTTGATTTTAATGATCCGATGCTGAATGCCTTAAATGCGATTCAGAAAAACGAAAAAGTAACACTTGCCGTTGGTCAGCAGGCCGTTCAGGTTATCACCAGCAAAGCGAAAGTGACGGAGAAAAAAGTGACTTTACCAATGCGCTGGATAAAAGGTTTAACGAGCGTTCAGTTATATCTGGCAGATATGGATATTAAGTTTGAATTGAATAAAATTCAAACGATCCAATTGTTTCAAAGTTTACCAAAAGGAACCGTAAAAGGCGATTTTTTCATTACCAAAAGAGCCGGAAAATTTATGTTTTCGACTTTGGCTACAGCTGACAGCGTTAGAATTGGAGGCGTACAAAGATTACGTTTGTTAGAAGGAATTCTGGCAATTGTAGATAAAATTTATATTTATGAATCATCAGACCAACAAACGTGCGCAATAGTGGCTGAATTTGGAAAAATGCAGCTTTTAATGGCTTTTTCCCCTGATTCTTATCGCGGATTCTCAGGTGAAGGAAATGTACTTGAAACCATGACCGAAAGCTTACCAATAGAATGGGTTTATGGTTTGAACAGTTTACTAAAATCGAATGAAACTTTTGACCCAACGATGCTTTCTATCGAAAATGATATCGATTTTGGCACCATGGACAATCTGACTTCGAATTTATCTTCTATGGGATTATTGGGTTATGATTTAAGTGAAAAAGCACATTTTTATCGTCGTCTTCCGTTTAAAACCGAACGTATTTTGTCGCTAAACCCAAGACTTAAAAATGCTAAAAAACTGATCGATAATGAAGACATCGAAATTGTAGAACGAAGAGCCAATTATATCGAAGCCAAAGTAAAAGGTTCAGGTGTTTTACACAAAGTCATTATCGATGATACATCACAAAAATGTACTTGCGATTGGTTTACCGCTTATCAGGGCAAAAGAGGAATTTGTAAGCATATTTTGGGAGTTAAGATGATGATTTCTTAAAATAACTTTTCAAATCAACTTGAAATAAAATAACGTAAAAAAGCCGTTTCATTATTGAAACGGCTTCTTTTTTCACCTCTACTAAAAAGTAATGAATACGATTTCTTTTAATTGACTAATGACACTTCAACTGCCTGAAATTGTAATTATTCTTCCGGGATGTATCTTCTCATCTATTTTTTTAGAAATTGCAGCTGCAAAATTTAGAAAAAGATTTCCTTTTTTGAGAACTGTTTTTGACTTTTTACTGTCAATTAATTTCTCTTTTTCAATGACTTCCTTCTTTGTTTTAGCAGTTTTCTTTGCCGGCTCAGCCGTATACTCTTCATGAAACTTTTTAAAAGGACGCGGATGGAAATCTACCATAATCGCTGCCAAATTGATAGCATCAATATTTGACGGATCTGTTTCGCCTTTAAAGAACGTTTCAATAGGTCTAAACTTATCTTTTTTTTCCTTAAACTTATTCTTTTTGGTATGATCAAAATCCAAACTCAATAAATTTCTGAAAACATTTAAGTCATCCTTAGTTGGGTTATTTTCGAAAATAAGCCAGCACAAATCACGTAGTTTTCCACGAGAAGGACTGTACAAATAATCAAAGTATTTTCCTTTTTTCTCTATCTCATATTTAATTTTAATCGCTTTTTTGTATTCTTTTAATATATTGCTCATAGTATATTTTTTTAAGAATTCCTGGGAACCTCAGAAAAACGCAATAATTCTGAGAATTAGGTTTTACCTGAATTTTAGTTCCGTATAATTCGTATGTTGTATTAATTTTATTTTTTAAATCTGCTTCCTGACACGAACTCTCGTTGGCAGGAATTGTATATTCTTTCGGGACATAGAATCTTTTATATAATCCTCCATTAATAATAGCTGAAAATCTAAAATCGATGGCGCCCAGGCTTCTTAGCCCTATATGTTCTACATTTATTTTATCTATTACTCTTGCTAAAAAAATTTGATTCTTAGCAGACTTGTGTATCTTTTCCATAAGTAATTCTTTTTAATTTATTTTGCCCCGAAGACGCAAAACACTAAGTTCTTTTTTCTTTGCAACTTTACACCTTTGATCCTCTAAGCCTTTGTCGCTTTGAACCTATGAACCTTTGAACCTAAAATAATTTTTTGACATAAAAAAAAGCACCCGATAAAAGGTGCTTCATAACAAATACGATAATAATTATCCTATTGCTTATATTGATGCACCGACATGTTAATCCATTCACGACCCGAATAGGCGTTTAGAGATTTGGCTATATTTATCTTAGTATTAAAATCCATTTTATATCTACTATTATATTTTAAAATTATTCTTGTTGTATGAAATCTTTGTTCACATTTGTTTGGCAAAGATAAAGTCTAAAAATTCAATTATCCAAATACTTTTTAAGATTATTTTTCTGACTATCAATTAGTTATACTTAAAATTAAAACAAAGAAATTCCTGTCCGCATACTAGTGCAGATCTCTTTTATTATCAAATGACTGTTTCTCAATCAGATTACTTTCCAAGATTATATTTGGCTATTTGGCTTAATCATTAAACATTTGGTTAATTATTTTTTTACTATTTTTAGTTAACGGTTATTTTTCTTTCATTTTTAAATATCTTCTTGTCCTGTTGAGTGTAGTCGAAACACTCATAAAATTGTCACACTGAGCAAAGTCAAAATGCTTTAAAACAAAAAAAGCATCCTCAAATAAGGATGCTTTTATATATTTATGTTGAGTTTAAACTCTAAAATCTAAATTTCAATTTCATAAAAATACTTATTGCATCCTGCCACTTCAGCTGGAAAATCTCCGGCTAAAAGTTCAAAACTTAGGATTGCTGAAAGTATCATCTTTATTTTTTGTTTCTATTATGAGTACAAAAGTAATTTATTTTTTTAACTAAAATACTATTGTTAAAAATTAGTTAAAGAAAAATTGCTTAGTATTTTAATTTGAATAAAAGTTTTGATTATTTTTATGACACTTAAATCAAAATATGAAAGAATATATCGATAGTATTGATTGGTCAGAAATTTGGGAATTTTCAAAACAATTTATTTTACCCAATATTGGTTGGTTTATTTTTTGGCTCGTTTTATTTATTATTCTGGGACTTATTCTCGGAATCGTTTTTAATGTGTTTCTCTACCGAAAAAACATTTTCACCCGTGACAGGAAATACTACAATTGGATTGCCAAACTCTGGATTCCGTATTTTATGATCGTATTTCTGTATTTCTCGGCTATGATTGGTCTTTTTTACGGAGGCCATTCAGTTTTGAAATCAGAAAACAAAAACATAACGGCTAATATTTATTCGAAAACTATTGGAACTACATTTTCATCTGAAAAAGAGAAGAAAGATTTTTTACATACACTTCAAACGCTATCCAATTCGTCTGAAGATGTGAGTAAATCCATGACCGAAGCATTGGCAATTTATATCAAACAAAATAACAGCGGTTTCTCTTCTGTAGATAATTTTAAAAATTCTTCGACTTCGTATTTGCTCAAAAAATATGAGTCAGAAGTTTACAGTGCGTGCGTATATGGTTTTATGAAAGTGGTTGACGATAAAGCGAACATGAAAAACGTAAAAGATATTGATTATACCGAATTCAAATCGCTTTTGCAAAAATTAGATCAAATCGAACCTCAACGAATTGAACTTTCGATTCAATCAGAAATGGGACGCAAATTGCAAGCTGTTTTAGATTATATTTTTAAGGAAATCCTGAAACATGAATTGTTCTTTTTCTTGTTGTTTCTGATTATTCCGTTTATTGAATATTTTATTTATTTGAAGTTTATAAAAACTAAGGAATCTGATTTAAACGGGCCGAAACCTGTTGACAATATAATTGTTCCCTAATTTCGATTAAAGTTTTTTATTGCTTTTTCTTCGTTAGGTTTTTCAGGCAAAATTGAAGTTTCATAATAATTTTCGATTGAAGCGATTAAACTATATGCCATTTCACTCAAATCATCGTATTCTTTATTTCCTGCTTTTATGTCGAGTAATTCTTCACGATTTGGAACTCTAATATTTAATTTTCCAGTTGAAAGAACTTGTTCAGAAGTGTGCAAAAGTCTTATCGTGTGCATCATGTTTTTGCTATCATAATTTTTATCATGTTTCTGATTCGTATTGTAACGATCTTCATTTCGCTTCTCGATCCAACTCCAATATTCTGTGTATTCTTTGCAATATTTAGAATATCCATCCTGGTTACAGGATAAATAACCGATTAACTTTTCGTTTTTAGGAATTGACGAAACCGAAACTTCATTGGAGTTTTCTTTTTGAATAATTCCTTTATAATCTAAAATTTTATTGTGATCATAAAAACAAAACAAACATTCCTTTTGAACTCGGTAAATTAACCAAA
This sequence comes from Flavobacterium sp. JAS, assembly GCF_020991455.1. Classification (GTDB taxonomy): domain Bacteria; phylum Bacteroidota; class Bacteroidia; order Flavobacteriales; family Flavobacteriaceae; genus Flavobacterium. The sequence continues at coordinate 109,612 of NZ_JAJMOX010000011.1, read as the reverse complement.
CCACATTGTTCCTGATTTAGATTGTTTTCAAATATAAATAAACAAAAAGCCTTTAAACCCAGTAAAAAACACCTGATTTAAAGGCTCGGATAAAGTCATTCATAGACTTATCTTCTTCAATTTTTAGCTAAAAGAATCTATTAAAAGCAGTCCGGTTTTCAAACTAAAAAATCTGAAATCAGTCGTTGTTTGAATCGGTCTATAGGTTTCAAATCGACATTGGTATCTCCATTATGAATATCAAAAGGATCGTCTAGACCGCTAATTAATAAATACAAATAGCAAAATATAAATGTGATCGCAGAAGTCACCAAATAATCGGCTGAGGGGCTTTTGAATTTGGTAATCAGTAAAAGCGACATCACTATAAACAATATACTTTGTAGCAAAATATAAGCCGGCTTGATAAAGTTGTTTCTCGAAATCGTATAGGCACGCGTAAGTTGTTTTCGCATTGCATTGGTATTTTCCTGTATACCTTTTATGGCTTCTTTGTCGACACCTCTTTCTGCAAAATAATAGGCGATCTCATTTGATTTCCGAATTAAGGGAAAGATAACGGTAGAATCTTTTCCGCTGGAATATATCCATTCAATAATGCCATTGGTAATGGAAATCATTTCCTCGCGTAGAAAAGTGCTATTTAATTCTTCTTTGCACAAATCAGAAGTTCCAGTTCTTGGCGCTCTGAAAGCGAGATAAATCCAATCTTTAATCGCTTCTAAATTTGAAGCAACTTCTCCCGGGATTTTTTCACTTTCTTTAAAATCGGTCATGGTTGCAGCCAATAATAATCCAAACACAAAAAATGCTCCTGTGAAAATAATCGTAATATCTGATAATTCGATCAAATCGTGAAAATCCTGTCTGTAAAAAGAAAGATTTTTAAATACAAAATTTTTAATTACTAATATGGTTAATGCGGCAATAAATGACTTTATGATTATGGTTCTGTGCAGTACGAATTTCATTATTATTTTTTTAGGCAAATTAAATAATTTTTTATATCTCCCACTCTATTCTGATATAAATAGTGGCACATTAGGTATGAATCGGGATTTATAATTTCTTTCAACCCCAACTCACCAATTCAAAAGCGATCCCGAAACGCTAAATCCCAAAAAAGCTTTTCGCATTCTTCGTAGTTTCTTCCGCAACTATAATTCCCGAAACTCCCTTGAACTGTGCAACCATTGCTGCGACAAAAGGCAGAAAAACAGGTTCGCATCTTCGTTCGTGGTATTTCTTTAAAAGACTATTTGGAACATTCTTCGGGAGCATAAATGGCGCATCGGTTTCGATCATCATTCGGTCAAGGGGTACGTATTGAATCACTTCTTTTAAATGATCAAAACGTTTACTGTCTGAAATTGCTCCGGTAAAACCAAGGTAAAATCCGTTATCGAGATAGGTTTTGGCTTCCTGCAAATTTCCTGTAAAACAATGCACAACGACTTTTGGTAATTGTGGCAAATACTCTTTTGTAATGCCCATAAACTTTGTAAAAGCAGCTCTTTCGTGCAAAAACAAAGGTTTCTGAACTTCGATTGCCAATTCTAACTGAGCTTTATAACACGCTTCCTGTACATTTCTGGGCGAAAAGTCACGATCAAAATCGAGTCCGCACTCGCCTACTGAAACTACGTGTTTCTGCTTTAATAAATTTCTCAGTTTCGAAATGCTTTGCGCATCAAAACTCTTCGCATCATGCGGATGAATTCCTGCCGTAGCATATAATATTCCCGGATATTCTTTTGCTAATCGAGCAGATTCTTCGCTGTTTCTTATGCTTGTTCCGGTTAGTATCATTTGCGATACATCGGCATCTAGTGCGTTTTGTACGACATCGTCTATGTCGTTTTGGAATTGTTTATTGATTAAATTAATTCCAATATCTATGTATGCATTCATTTTTTTTAAGTTTCTAAGATTCTAAGAGGCTAAAGTTCTAAGTTTTTTTCTCGTTGAATCTTTATATTGTATTTTGTTATTTTTTTTGCCACTAAGGCACTAAGACGCAAAGTTTTTTTGCCTTAGTATCTTAGCAACTTAGAACCTCAGTACCTTCAAATTAAAAATCTCCGTAATAAACCTGAAAGCAAGGTAATTTCAGGTCATTTCTCCAGGTATCAACTACTTGATTTCTGTCGTCCAGAACAAATTCTACAAAGTATTTATCTTTGATGGATTCGTTGTAGATTTCGGTTTTTATAATGGAATCTTTTCGGCTGTCTTTGGTTTTTCTCATGATCAAAGCATCATATTCGATTTCATGTTTTTCAAGAAAACGCAACGTTGGATCTTTGTATCGGTCTTCTCTTCCCGAAACCAGCAATATTTCATAACCCAGTTTCTTGTAATTTCTCAAAACATTCGCCACCGGATTATTGATTTCGTCCTGATCACATTTACTGGCATCAAATGGATTTCGTCCGTTCATTAAAGCCAACGTTCCGTCAAGATCACAAATTATTGCTTTTGGTAAATCAGGATTTTGATCACGGTACTCAGGAGAATCTTTAAAGAATTGTCGGTGCATTTTCAGGATTACTTTTTCTCCAACAGGTCTCTCTCTCAAAGCATCTCTTTCGATACAAACCGCAACATCTGTATTGACTTCCATAACCTCAACTTCGACCTTTTCATTGAATTTTATGTTGTATTCCTGGACCAATTGTGAAACTCGTCTAAGATTTGTATCCGATAAATTGGTATCATCAATCACAACGCTTTTCCCTTCTTCCAGAGCTTTTGCGATCAATAAATCACGTACTTTTTTAACGAATTTTTCGTTGCTTTGACTGGTGTTTCCGTTGTCAAACATCGCACGCAAATCGTCTCTATTAATTCTTTTATAAGTTTCAGGATTATCTGCAATTATCTTTTTTGCCAAAGTAGATTTCCCACTTCCCGGCAATCCTTTCATTAAAATTACTTTTCTCATTTTATTCTTCTTCTCTATTAAACGGTTTTTCAAATGTTGGCCGAATCATTTTCCATATAATCACCGAATAATCTTTATTATTCAACATGGCAAACAATACGCCCGGATGTTGACAAGTCAGGAAATACAAAGCGGTTTCTTTGACCGTTTCTAATACTTTAAAATCCTTTTTGGCTTGATCTTTTATTACCGCATATTTAGTTTCTAAATCTTTTTTAGTTTCTTTTACCCAATCAAAGAACTCATCCGGAACACGTTCCAGGATTTCTTCCATTGGCTGATTGGTTTTCAAATATTCCCAGATATTCAAGTTAGAAACCTGAGTAATAATTCGGTGTAAACGAAGATACTCTTCAAATTTAATTTTCACTCTAAAATTGTTTGAATATTTAATAATAAAACCTTCTTTGTTCGCAATATCCATTTCTTTTAAAAGCGAAAGATCTTTGATTCCGTTATACTTCTCAACTACAGGAAAACCAAGATCTTCAAGGTCAAATTCTTCTCCAGATTGTGTATCAATAATCGCCAGTAAAACCAATTCTTCGGAAGCTCCATAATCTAAAACAATTCGGTTTTCAGGATAAATAATTTCGAACATATAGGTTTTGTTTTTATCCAAAAGCTCCCATGTTGTTTTGTATTTTCCGTGCAACATTTCATTCGCTTTATCCGATTGATCGCTCGAAAAAGAACCTCGGCTTGCGATAAAAGGAACGTCCTTTATCCAATACAAAATCCCTAATGAACCATCCATTTTATCGTAAACTTCAAAAGTGGTATCCGGAAGAACCTGATTTTCCATTTCGCCCAAATTGAAAAACTTAGGAAAAGGTCTTGCTATTACATTTCCGTTTCCGTCCAAAATTAAACCTCTGCAAGCTAAAGTAATCTCATTCCAGATTCTCTCAAATTGTGCGCTTTGTGTATAATTGTATATGTATAAATCATGTTTAGGATGTTTATTTATCCTTACATAATTTTTGAAAATCATCTCGTTTAAAAGTACTGTATTCATAAGTTCTAATCTTTAAACAAAGATTCAAAAACTACTGCGCAGTTAATTTGCGTAATTAAAATCATTTTCGTCTTCATACTTATGTCCAGACGTATTATTCATCGATAACATTCTTATTTTCAATAATTCAACAAATATTGAAAGCCATTTTTGCAAATCATTCAAATCGACATTTTCTTCTCTGGAAAGATATTTTCTTAGATCTGGAAAAGAAGCTGCAATTTGATTTTTAGTGTAAAGTTCTTTTCCTTCGCTAAGTGCAATTGTCTGCCCCAATTGAAAAGCAATTGATTTTAAAATATCCTCTTTCGCATTACCTTTTCCAAAAGAGGTTATTGTATTTAAATCTATAGTTTCTAAAGCCTGAATCTTTTCATCCAGATTTCCTTTTAAAGCTTTTTTTACCAAAACTCTGTATTCTGTTTTGCTTACAAAAGACAAGATCATCCTGGTACATCTCAAAAATTTCAGATCAATATCCCTTACCAATAGTTTTGTTATTTGATTCTCAAACTTTTGTTCGTGAAAATGATAAGTATAAAATAATGCATTGTTTAATTCGTCAGTTGTTCCTTTGTAAACCTCAACTAAATGATCGTTTTTACAAACAGCAAGATTGGCATTGATTTCTTTTTCAGGAAAGAATGACTTTATGGATGCGCTTAGTTCTTTAGATATTATTAATTTTTCTAATATCGTTTCCGGCATTTCTTCAACAAAGAAAACCAGATCAACATCAAGAGAATTTTCAGAACCAAATATTTGATAGATTGGTGATTTCATTTTAAAATTTTTCATTTAACATATCGATGCATTCATTATTACAAGTCAAAAAACCATTTGCCGATTTAAATTCTCCAAAATTATGAAGCAGTTTCAGCCAATGTTTGATATATTTTTGTAATATCATTTTATCTTCTGCCGAAATTGTTTTTCTATATATAAATGCATCCAAATCATCGAAATGGTTTACGAAATTCTTTTTGGTATATATTTCAATATCATTTTCGATTAGTGCGATATTTTGTCCGACATAAAAAGCTATAATTTTCCAAATATCTTCATCTCTCGTATTCTTCTGATGAAACTCTGAAAGTGAAAGAAAATCTATTTTGTCCAGTACTTCCAGTTTCAAATTAAAATCATGTATTCCTTTTATAATTGGTCGAATCCGAGTTCTATATTCTGTTCGTGTCAACATGGTCAAAACGGTACGAACGGCTTTGTAAATAGCCAGTGTTTTGTTTCTGATTTGTTTTTTGGTTATCGATAATTCATATTCCTGCTGATGTAGACTATAGGTTTCAAGCAATGCATTATTGAGAGAATCAATCCAGGATTTAGTGTAAATTGTATCCGAGATTATTCCTTTTTCGATTACCGCCAATGTTGCATTCCAATTCAGATTGTATTCTTTCAAAAGAAAAAAGACCTTATTTTTCCTTTCTTCCTGCGTTCCCGGCATATCTTCTTTTGGAACTATAATAATAACATCCTGATCTGTAGAATCATCAGAACCATAAATATAATACGGATAAGGGAAAGCATTTTTCATTTTGTAATTGCATTAAATGATGGCATAAATTGTTGCATCATTGTATGATTATTTCATATAATTATTAATATCTCAAAAATTCGTTCTTTAAATATTCCTCTAAATTGTTTCCATATACAATTATATCGGACCCCCAAGCCGAAATAACCGGTGAAAGATTTTTATTTTCAAAAACAACTAATGCTCTATGACTATAAATTGGAACGTAACCAACAATCTTAGAAACATCAAAACCTGATTCACAAAGAGCAGATTCTGCATATATCTTGTTTTCATTTATTTCTTCAACCAGCCATTTAGATTTCTCAATATCTCGCGGATATTGATAAAAACAATCATTAAATTTTATCTCATCTCCATCTGGATCTATTGAAATTTCTTTAATGTCAAATCCACCAATAACCAACAGTATTTCATGATAAATCTTTGGAAAAACAAACCCAAATAATATTTCCAACTTATCAATTTCTTTTCTGCTAATGCCTTTTAAAAATTTAGTATTTGGTTGAATTTGAAATCCATAAATATCATTTTGAAGTTTTATCTTTCTAAAATTCTTTTCAATCTTATATTTTAAATCATTAATTGTCATAATCTCTTGTTTATAAAGTTCAAAAACCACGAATCCAATTAAGAATCCGTGGTTTAAATTTAATCAATTAATAATTGCGTAACTGCCGCAGCATTTATTGCCCATTGTGCATCGTAAACCTCATCGGCATTTTGATCTTTGGTAATTGTTAAACCTTGGGCTTCCGCTTTAAGTTGTAACAAACTACCTATGTTCAATTTGCTGTTTAGTTTTGATAACAACGCCTGAACTCCTTTAAAATCCAAACCTTGAACAACTTGTCCTCCGAAGGTCATCTCTAACCAAACGATTTCTCTTTTGGCTACATCCAAAACTCCGAAAACCAAACCTTTCGCCACATTCTGCGTTACACGAACCTGATGATCTACACACGACGGATCGTATGCCACACCTGTTCGCTCCGAAATTTTCATCGGGTATTTGCTGTTCATCCAACCAACAATCAAATTTGGCGTAATACTTCCGTTGCTGTATGCATTGCAAGTAAAAGTTACAAATTTTGCATTGGCTTTCGCCAATTCGTCGATGTTGATGTTGATATATTCAGCTGTTCCAATTTTATTCGGAATACTTCTGATATCACCGCTATGCTGACATCCAGTGGTTGTCAATCGGCTGAAAGAACAGATATCCGACTTGTCTTCGTAAGCAATATGACAGCTTAAATCCATATCTAAATGCTGTGCAGGCAAATCCTTTCCCCATTGCATAAACAATCGCACTTCGTTTCCTTCAATTGGGAAACGTGTTCCCATTAAAGCAACTGGCAAATCCTGAACGGTATCACTTCGATCTCCTATAGAAACCGGAATATTAAATAATTGCGGATCGATATACATTGTTTTGTTTGTGTTAGAAACTGCTGCAAATCGTTTTTTCATGGCCAAAAGACATAATTTTTCGATTTGGTTTTTCATTTCTTCCAACTGAAAATCTTCGTACAATTTTAATAAACCGTTTGGTTCAACTCGCTTGTTTGTTCCGCCCAAAGGTTTCACGCTTCGCTGCATGTTTTTATCAAAATAATTTTGAGCATACATATTTAAGGTAAACACCAATCGAGCCGGAACTTTATCGATGATTTCTTCAAAATGTGCAATTGTTTCTTCGGCTCCAAACCATAGCATATTCGAAAATAACGAACGTGCAAACAATCCCGGACGTTGTTTCAATAATGCAAATGTTTTATCTGCATCAAATTTTAATCTTGAAGTGTTTACTTTACTTTGCCAAACATCATAAACCTGATTGTAAAATACATCCATTAAAAAAGCTAATTTTTCAAAACCTTTTCTTTTGCTGTATTCTGCCAAACGCAATGCTCGGATAAAACGAACCCACATTCCTCTTTTTGGATGCATGATTTCGCACATTGCTTCCACTTCTATATCCATATTATTCAACCAGGATGCGACCATCAAACATTCTTTTCGGGAATATTTAAGTTTCAAATCTTTTTGAGAGGCAACTCTCGCCTGCGCGCTTGTATTTAGAACATGGTGAAAATGCTGCGCATTTTTTGATACTCGTTTCACAATCGTTTTTGGCTCAATAATTTGAAGCATTCCGGTATTTTTATACCATAAGTATCTTAAGATATCTGTTGGCGTTTTTAAAAATTGAGACGCTTCGTCTTCTTTACCGTTTTCAATCAAAAGATCGATTACCAGCATTAAAGTTTCCTTCATTGCTATATCTGTTTTTGGCAAAGCCAAATATTTCATCGCTGTTTTTAAACTCTCTACCTGCGTAGCGTCTAAAGCAGTTTTAGATTGTAACAATGACTTGTAGAAATCTTCCAATTCTTTTTCTGTCCACAATTCAAGCATTTTTAATTTGCTTTCTTGTCCGAAGTTTTCGATTTTACCGAATTCAAATGGAGTTCCGCAAAACGGACATCCATTATATCTTTCTAAAGGAAAAGTATTATCTGGAATAATGTGTCCGCATTGTAAAGTTGTTCCGTTTTTAGTCTGGAAAATATTTCCGAAATACGTGATTATATGGTCCAAAACAGATTCTCCTGTTGGAACATTCCATTCTTTTACCAATGGTGTCCAGTTTTTATCTGTTCCTAAAACTTCTCTTAGAACTTCTAAAACCTCAACTTTATAATTCGGGTTTACATTGTTTAAAGCGTGTAATAACGATTCAGAAAATGTAAATCCTAGTTTTGAAACATTGGCTAATAAAACCGATGTTGTTCCTGATAAATTTTTAATGTCATTCGCAATCATTTCTGATGGAATGAAAATTGCGTTTTGACGCAGACTGATTTTTAATAATTCTTTTGTTTTCATTTTTTTTAATTTTTAAAATTTAGATAATTGTGTTTCTAGTTCTACCTAAAAGATTTGAAGTAAGAAACACTTGACCTTAAATCTGAGTGTAATGAATTAGCTAATTCAAAGTGACAGTTTGTTGGGTTTCCCCAGAAGTAAGCTAATCTTGACCCTCATTTTATTAATGATGATTTTAAAACTATGTTCGGATTCGAACCGAAATTAGCCGTGTTCTGAAGTAAGTTTTAATTGACCATTAATAGTGAAGCAGATGGGATTCGAACCCACGACACGGACATTAAAAGTGTAAGAAGTAAGTTTAGATTGACCTTTTAAGGATAATTTCAAAACTACCTGCTCTACCGCTGAGCTACTGCTTCAATTTAAATTGCGTTAACCGGTAATGGTATAAGTGTGTACGTGGAAAGTTTTTCGAAGTAACTTATACTTGACCTTGTTAACTCAATTTTTTATTTCAATGAACTTGTTGTTCCTTTTTGACATTACAAAGATTTCAATACCACTACGCAATTATTCTGCGCAGTAAAAAAATCTTTATTTTTTTGTGACCCTGATGAGATTCGAACTCATATTCCCTTTCGGGCATTGCGGCTCTAAATACGCTTCCCTACTTTCCTTAGCGATTTCGGTGCTTCTGTAAATTCTACCCATTAGTCCGCTCGGGTCTAACCGGAATATCCGCAAACTCTACAGCTCGTATTTTTCTGTAGGCTTTTCCTTTTAAGCTACAAGGCCTTTCGTTTTGACATTACAAAGATTTCAAAACCACTACGCAATTATTTTGCGCAGTAAAAAAAGAATTCTATATTTGAGTAAAACAAGAATATGAATCTAAAGGAAAAATATACCGAATTGCTTGCAAATATTGGCTTTGATGAAAAAGCAATTGAAAAAAAATGGTTTGATTTAGAAAAGGCATATTCTAAAAAATCTAGACATTATCATAATCTGACGCTTATTAAAGATATGATTGAATGTTTTGAAATGTATTTTGATAATCTCAAATTCCCAAATGAGGTTTTGTATTCGATCTTTTATCATGACTACATCTATATAAGCAGTAAAAAAGATAATGAACTCAAAAGTGCCGAGTTTGCGGTTAAGATTCTGCCGAAAGATTCTAATCTTAATTCGAAATTAGTATTTGATATAATTTGTGCGACGCAACTGCATCAGCATAATACGGTTGAAGATATTAATTGGCTGATTGATTTTGATTTAAAGATTCTCGCCAGAGATTGGTCGGAATATCAAATTTACTTTGAACAGATTAGAAAGGAATATCGCATTTATCCTGATTTTCTCTATAAACCGGGACGCGCAAAGGCTTTGAAACATTTTCTGGAGTATGAGTTCATTTTTCAAACGGATGAATTTAGGAATTTGTATGAAAAGAAAGCGAGATTTAATATTGAAAGGGAGGTTTTGTTCTTGACGTAAACGCGTGAGGCATAGAGGCGATATCCTTTTGTAAAGTGGAACGGAACAAAAGATAAAGCCGAAAGCCCGATTCGCCGCGGCGAAACACGCCCAAAATATACTAAGCTGAATTAATCGCGCAATCCCGATAGCTATCGGGAGCGAAGTCACCAAGTTTTTTTTATGCCACAGATTAAAGGATTAAAATGATTAAAAAAAATCTGCTCAAATCTGCATAATCTGCGAGAAACAAAAACTTCGCGACTTTGCGAGCAAAAACAAAATAATATGTCTCAAAACAAGAATGCCTTAATACGGTACAAAACGATAGACAAATGTCTACAAAATAAATATCGGCAATGGACTTTGGAGGATCTGATCGAATGTTGTTCTGAAGCTTTGTTTGAATATGAAGGCCGTGAAAACCCGATTAGTAAACGAACAATCCAAATGGATATTCAGCTGATGCGAAGTGAAAAACTGGGTTATAACGCGCCAATTGTGGTTTATGATAAGAAGTTCTATAAATATGAGGACGACGAATTTACGATTACGGATATTCCGCTGACAGAAACGGATATGAATGTTTTGACAGAAACGGTTTCGATGTTGAAGCAGTTTAAGGACTTTTCGTTGTTTAATGATGTATCGGATATTTTACAGCGTTTGGAGGATAAAATCTATTCGGAGAAATCGCATACGAAGCCTGTTATTTATCTGGATAAAAACGAAGGATTAAAGGGTCTGCATTATCTGGATGAGATTTATCAGGCGATTATCAAGAAGGTTGTGCTGGTGATTACTTATAAATCGTTTAAATCGAGGGAGGAAACTAAATTCCATTTTCATCCTTTTATTTTAAAGGAATTCAATAATCGATGGTTTTTGATTGGGAAAACTAAAGGTTCTCAACCCATTACGAATTTGGCATTGGACAGAATCATTTCGATCGACTACGATTTTAACCTTCCTTATATAGAGGAGGATTTTGATGCTGATGTATATTATCAGAATATTATTGGCGTGACGGTAAATTCGGGTTTACAACCCAGAAAAATTGAACTCTGGATTGATGCTGCCAATGCGCCTTATGTTTTGACCAAACCATTGCATCATACACAAAGGCTGATTAAGGAGAATGAGGATAAGAGTATTGTGGTTCATTTGTTTATTTCTCCAAATTATGAAATGGAACGCATAATTCTGGGTTTTGGAGATGGAATCGAGGTTCTACGTCCTGAAAATCTCCGGAATCGCATGAAAAAGATCCTTCAGAAAGCGATTTTACGATATGAAGAGTAAAGTTTATTCGCACTTTATTATAAGATTTTTTACATAAAGAAGAATTTTGAAGACTTTTTAAAGTAAAAAACGCTTTCAAAGTCTTAAAATTTGTTAAAATCTCAAAAAAGAATAGTATATTTCAATTAAAAACTAACCATAAACCCCTCTATTTCAGGGGAATTTTTTAAATAACCAAAAATTTATGATAAAATAATATGCATGCATAGTATTTTTTGATTATATTTGAAATCGATATAGTTACTTATGAAAGACAAAACAATAGATTATATTTTGAGAGCTACATGGCAAGCCGTATCAAGAATGTATAACGAGGAAGCTGCTAAATACGATGCCACTATGGCCACTGGATTTGCACTTTTGAGTATTGATAAGGAAGATGGAACTCCATCGACGGCTTTAGGGCCAAGAATGGGTATGGAAGCCACAAGCCTTACAAGAACATTGAAATCAATGGAAGATAAAGGTTTAATTGTTCGCAAAAAAAACCCAAGTGATGGTCGCGGTGTTTTAATCTACCTGACCGAATTTGGAAAAGAAAAAAGAGAATTATCTAAGAATACAGTTTTGAAATTTAATGAAACGGTTAGAAAACATGTTTCGGATGAAAAGCTGAAACATTTTATCGAAGTTTCGGAAATCATAAATGAACTTATTCACGATAAAAACATATTTAATCAAACAGAAAAAACAGGAAATGAATAACCTTAATTAATAAGGTACTTTCAAATTCAAACAAAAACAAACATTAACAAATATGAAACGCACAATTAAAAAAGTTGCTGTAATTGGATCCGGAATTATGGGTTCAGGAATAGCTTGTCATTTTGCCAATATTGGTGTTGAAGTTTTATTGCTTGACATTGTACCACGCGAGTTGACAGAAGCTGAAACTAAAAAAGGATTAACGCTTGAAAGTAAAGTTGTTCGCAACCGTGTCGTAAATGAGCACTTAGCGAATTCATTAAAATCGAAACCGTCTCCTATTTACAGTCAAAAATTCGCAAGCAGAATCACGACTGGAAATACGACTGATGATATGGCAAAAATTGCTAATGTTGACTGGATTATTGAAGTTGTAGTTGAACGTTTGGATATTAAAAAACTGGTATTCGAACAAATCGAGAAATTCCGTAAACCAGGAACTTTGGTTACTTCAAACACTTCTGGTATTCCGATTCATTTTATGAGCGAAGGTAGAAGCGAAGATTTTCAACAACACTTCTGCGGAACTCACTTTTTTAACCCTGCGCGTTACTTAAAATTATTTGAAATTATTCCTGGTCCAAAAACTTCTACTGAAGTATTGGATTTCTTAAACGAATACGGATCTAAATTCTTAGGGAAAACTTCGGTTGTTGCTAAAGATACTCCGGCGTTTATTGGAAACAGAATTGGTATTTACGGTATTCAGAGTTTGTTCCACTTGGTAAAAGAAATGGGATTAACGATTGAAGAAGTTGATAAATTGACTGGTCCGGTAATTGGTCGTCCAAAATCGGCTACTTTCCGTACAGTTGACGTTGTTGGTTTAGATACTTTGGTACACGTTGCCAATGGTATTTATGAAAACTGCCCAACAGATGAACAACACGAATTATTTAAACTTCCTGATTTCATCACAAAAATGATGGAGAATAATTGGTTAGGAAGCAAAACTGGTCAAGGTTTTTATAAAAAAGTAGATAAAGATATTCTTTCTTTAGACTTAGATACATTAGAATACCGTGCTGCTAAAAAAGCAAATTTTGCTACACTTGAACTAACAAAAACTATCGATAAACCTATCAATCGTTTTAAAGTTTTAGTGAAAGGAAAAGACAAAGCGGGTGAATTCTACCGTAAGAGTTTCGCTGGAATGTTTGCTTATGTGTCAAACAGAATTCCTGAAATCTCAGACGAATTATACAAAATTGACGATGCGATGAAAGCTGGTTTTGGATGGGAAAATGGTCCATTCGAAATCTGGGATGCCATTGGTGTCGAAAACGGAATCGAAATCATGAAAGCAGAAGGTTTAGCCCCTGCTGCGTGGGTTACTGAAATGTTAGCTTCTGGAAGCAAAAGCTTCTACTCTGTAAAAGAAGGAGCAACTTATTTCTATAACATTCCAACAAAATCACAAGTTAAAGTTCCTGGACAAGATTCATTTATTATTCTGAACAACATTCGCGAAAGCAAGAAAGTTTGGAGCAATAGCGGTGCAATTATCCAAGATTTAGGAGATGGAATTTTGAACTTAGAATTCCAATCTAAAATGAATACTATTGGTGGCGATGTACTTCAGGCTATCAATAAAGCAATCGACTTATCTGAAAAAGAATATCAAGGTTTAGTTATTGGTAATCAAGTAGCTAATTTCTCTGTTGGAGCTAATATCGGAATGATTTTCATGATGGCAGTTGAGCAGGAATACGACGAATTGAACATGGCAATTAAAATGTTCCAGGACACTATGATGCGCGTTCGTTATTCTTCTATTCCAGTTGTAGTAGCACCTCACGGAATGACTTTTGGTGGTGGATGCGAAATGAGCTTACATGCTGATAAAGTGGTTGCAGCTGCAGAAACTTACATGGGATTAGTTGAATTTGGTGTTGGTGTACTTCCTGGTGGTGGTGGATCTAAAGAAATGGCTTTGAGAGCTTCTGATTTATTCCGCAAAAATGATGTGGAATTGAACGTTCTTCAAGAGTATTTCTTAACAATCGCTATGGCAAAAGTATCGACTTCTGGTTATGAGGCTTTTGATACCGGACTTCTTCAACATGGTAAAGATGTTATTGTAATAAACAAAGATCGTCAGATCGCTGAAGCTAAAAAACATGCTTTGTTAATGGCTGAAGCGGGTTACACTCAACCTATCAGAAGAACTGATGTTAAGGTTTTAGGTAAACAAGCTCTTGGAATGTTCTTAGTTGGAACGGATCAAATGGAAGCTGGAAAATACATTTCTGAGCACGATAAAAAAATTGCTAACAAACTGGCTTATGTGATGGCTGGTGGTGATTTATCAGAAGCGACTTTAGTATCTGAACAATATTTATTAGATATCGAACGTGAAGCTTTCTTATCGCTTTGTACTGAGCGTAAGACTTTAGAGAGAATTCAATATATGTTAACTAAAGGAAAACCATTAAGAAACTAGAAACAAGAAGCAAGAAACAAGAAAAGTCTTTTCTCTTGACTCTTTCTTCTTTCATCTAAACAAGAAAAACAAATGAAAACAGCATATATCGTAAAAGCTTACCGTACTGCGGTAGGAAAAGCACCAAAAGGGGTTTTTAGATTTAAAAGACCTGACGAATTAGCAGCAGAAACTATTCAGTTTATGATGGATGAACTGCCAGATTTTGACAAAAAACGTATCGATGACGTTATGGTAGGAAATGCCATGCCGGAAGCAGAACAAGGACTTAACGTCGGACGTTTGATCTCTTTAATGGGATTAAAAGTAGAAGACGTTCCTGGGGTAACTGTAAACCGTTATTGCGCATCTGGATTAGAAACTATCGGAATGGCAACTGCTAAAATCCAATCAGGAATGGCAGATTGTATTATCGCTGGTGGAGCTGAAAGTATGAGTTTTATTCCGATGGGAGGTTACAAACCAACTCCGGATTATAAAGTTGCAGCTGCAGGTCACGAAGATTATTACTGGGGAATGGGTTTAACTGCTGAAGCGGTTGCAAACCAATACAAAATCTCTAGAGAAGATCAGGATGAGTTTGCTTACAACTCTCATATGAAAGCTTTGAAAGCGCAAGCTGAAGGTAAATTCGACAAACAAATCGTTCCGATTACTGTTGAACAGACTTTCATCAATGAAAATGGAAAAAAAGAAACTAAATCATATGTTGTAAAACAAGACGAAGGTCCACGTGCTGGAACTTCTGTAGCTGCTTTAGCAGGTTTAAGACCGGTTTTTGCTGCTGACGGAAGTGTAACTGCAGGTAACTCTTCTCAAATGAGTGATGGTGCTGCTTTTGTTCTAATTATGAGTGAAGACATGGTTAAAGAATTAAACCTTGAGCCAATTGCAAGATTGGTAAACTTTGCTTCTTCTGGTGTTGAGCCAAGAATCATGGGTATTGGTCCTGTAAAAGCAATTCCAAAAGCGTTGAAACAAGCTGGTTTAGAATTAAAAGATATCGACTTGGTGGAATTAAACGAGGCTTTTGCTTCTCAGTCTTTGGCTGTAATTCGCGAGTTAGGTTTAAATCCTGATATCGTAAACGTAAACGGTGGAGCGATCGCTTTAGGACACCCTCTGGGATGTACTGGTGCTAAACTTTCTGTTCAGTTATTCGACGAGATGAAACGCAGAGGTAACAAATACGGAATTGTTTCGATGTGTGTGGGTACAGGGCAAGGTTCTGCGGGGATTTACGAGGTTCTTTAAGACAAATACGTCTCTTTTTGTCATTTCGACGAAGGAGAAATCACACGCGCTAAGAACGCACTGTGTTGAAATACTGGATGTGATTTCTCCTTCGTCGAAATGATTGGAGATTCGATTATAAAAATATAAAAACATACAAAAAACAAAAGCAATGGCAGATACAATCGAAAAAAACGTAACCCGTGGTGGTCAGTTTTTAGTTAAAGAAACAAAATGCGAAGATATCTTTACACCAGAAGATTTCTCAGAAGAGCAGTTAATGATGCGTGACTCTGTAAAAGAGTTCGTTGACAAAGAATTATGGGCGCATAAAGATCGTTTTGAGAAAAAGGATTACGCTTATACAGAATCATCTATGCGTAAAGCTGGTGAACTTGGACTTTTAGGAGTTGCAGTACCTGAGGAATACGGTGGATTAGGAATGGGATTCGTATCTACAATGTTAGTTTGCGATTACATTTCTGGTGCTACAGGATCTTTCTCAACTGCTTTTGGTGCACATACAGGTATTGGAACTATGCCAATTACTCTTTATGGAACTGAAGAACAAAAGAAAAAATACGTTCCTAAATTGGCTTCTGGAGAATGGTTTGGAGCTTATTGCTTAACTGAACCAGGTGCAGGATCTGATGCTAACTCAGGAAAAACAAAAGCGGTTTTATCTGAAGATGGAAAATACTACTCTATCACAGGACAAAAAATGTGGATTTCGAATGCAGGTTTCTGTAGCGTTTTCATCGTTTTTGCTCGTATTGGAGATGATAAAAATATTACTGGTTTCATCGTAGAAAACGATCCGTCAAACGGAATTTCTATGAATGAAGAAGAGCATAAATTAGGAATTCGTGCTTCTTCTACTCGTCAGGTTTTCTTCAACGATACTAAAGTTCCTGTTGAAAACATGTTGTCTGAAAGAGGAAACGGTTTCAAAATTGCAATGAACGCTTTGAACGTTGGTCGTATTAAACTAGCTGCTGCTTGTTTAGATGCACAACGTAGAGTTACTACTAATGCAGTGAAATATGCTAACGAAAGAATTCAGTTTAATACTGCAATTTCATCTTTTGGAGCTATCCGTTCTAAACTAGCTGAAATGGCAACTAATGCATACGCCGGAGAAAGCGCTTCTTACCGTGCTGCAAAAGATATTGAAGACAGAATCGCTGCTCGTGAAGCTGAAGGAACAACGCACCAAGAAGCTGAATTGAAAGGTGTTGAAGAATATGCTATCGAATGTTCTATCTTAAAAGTTGCAGTTTCTGAAGACGTACAAGCTTGTGCTGATGAAGGAATTCAAATTTTTGGTGGAATGGGATTCTCTGAAGATACTCCAATGGAAAGTGCTTGGAGAGATGCTCGTATCGCTAGAATCTACGAAGGAACTAACGAAATCAACAGAATGCTTTCTGTAGGTATGTTGATCAAAAAAGCAATGAAAGGTCACGTTGATCTACTTGGACCAGCAATGAAAGTTTCTGAAGAATTAATGGGAATTCCATCTTTTGATACTCCAGATTTCTCTGAATTATTTGCTGAAGAAAAAGGAATCATTGCTAACCTTAAGAAAGTTTTCTTGATGGTTGCCGGAAGTGCTGTTCAAAAATACGGACCGGATTTAGATGCTCACCAACAGTTATTAATGGCTGCTTCTGATATCTTAATCGAAATCTACATGGCTGAAAGTACTATTCTTAGAACTGAAAAATTAGCCAAAAATCAAGGTGAAGCTAAAGTACAAGAGCAAATTGCTATGGCAAAATTATACTTATACAAAGCGGTAGATATTGTTAACTCAAGAGGAAAAGAAGGAATTATTTCTTTTGCAGAAGGAGACGAACAACGCATGATGTTAATGGGACTTAAACGTTTCACAAAATACACAAACAATCCAAATGTAGTAGCCTTAAGAGAGGTTATTACATCTAAATTAGTTGCAGAAAACGAATACTGCTTCTAATATAAAAATAGTTTTTAGCTTTTAATTTGTTTAAACCCGCACTAATCCGAAACAGTGCGGGTTTATTTATTCTATTTTTTACCGTAAAGTCATTTTACCATATAAGTTATGTAAGTTCATTTAAACATTACGCTTAGATCAAAACTCATACAGTGTTTACTTTTTACATTTAACCTTTCACAATTCACAGCTAACAATTAACTATTAGGTTTCATAATCAAATCATGATCTCCTTCAGAACTTAGATTTAGAAAACGCTCGTATTCTCTTAGAACGTCAGAGATAATGCCGTCTTTAGTCAAATATTGAATGTCATAACCCATACGGTGATCCCCAAAATAAGTAATTGGTAAAAAGACTACCTCAACATCAATATCCGGTGTATTTTCTTCTTTAATGAAGGTTTCTGAAACAGTCTGTGCCTGAGCCATTACACCATATTTAAAGTTTCGCAACTGATCGTATTTTATTTCTACCTCAACAGCTTGCTGCGGAGAAGAAAAGGAATTTATAGTGGCTTCAATATTATTCTTAGCCAGTTCGACCAATAATTCTTCAAAAGCTTTTTTCACAGTTCCATTCAAAAACTTATGAATATCTTTCTTTTTAGAAACCGTTACAATCTTTTCTAAATGTTCTTTCCAATTGCTATTATTCCAATTTAAACTCCCGTGGGAATATTTTTTGTCGCTATATTCACTATCTACAACCAGTGCTTTCCATAAATTATAACACAGCAGTGCCATAATAATTCCGAAGGGTAAAGCCGTAATTAAAGTCATTGTTTGAAGAGAAGCTAAACCTCCTGTTCGCAATAAACTTAAAGATAAAAGTGATAATAAAACACCCCAGAAAACACTTTGCCATTTTGGTGAACTTACAGCACCTTTAGACGCAATACCATTCATGATAAAAATTCCTGAATCGGCAGAAGTGATAAAAAACACGCAAATAATCAGAATTGATAAAATATTTAAGAAAGTTGTTAGTGGGAAATACGTAAAGAAGTTAAACAATAATGTATCGGGATTCTTAGCAAATTCGCTTAACGCTCCATGTGCTACGTGCTCATCAATCCACACCGCGCTGCTTCCGAAAACGGTCATCCACAGAAAATTAAAAAATGCCGGAATAAATAATACAGCCAGAATAAACTCTCTGATTGTTCTTCCTTTAGAAATTTTAGCAATAAACAAACCTACATAAGGCGCCCAGGAAATCCACCATGCCCAATATAAAATAGTCCATTTTGAAAACCATTCCTGGCTTCCTTTTTCGTAAGCATATGTATTAAATGTTAGTGATATAAAATGACTGATATAATGTCCTAAGCCTTCTGTAAAAGTACTTAGAATATAAATTGTAGGTCCTGCAATCAATATAAACAACATTAATAAAACGGCCATAATGATGTTTAACTCGCTTAGTTTTTTAACTCCTTTTCCTAAACCTGAAATTGCCGAAAGAACAGCAATTACCATCACTATCAAAACAATCACAACTTGATAATTAAAGCTAGATTCCGGAATTACACCAAGGCTCACTAATCCAGCACTTAACTGAACGACTCCAAAACCAAGCGTAGTCGCAATTCCGAAGAAAGTGCTGCACAGACCAAAAACATCGACAATATTCCCGAACCTTCCATGAATTTTACTTTTTAGAATTGGATAAAAGCCACTTCGAATGGCAAGTGGTAAATTATGACGGTACGCAAAATAAGCAAGAGACAAACCTACTACTCCATATATGGACCATGCATGAAAACCCCAATGAAAAAAAGTGTACAATTGGGCTTCTTTGGCTCGCAAATTTTCAGCCAGATTAGCATTTGCCGGCGTTGCATAATGCGACATGGTCTCTCCTACTCCAAAATACATTAAACCAATTCCCATTCCGGCGGCAAAAAGCATGGCGACCCAGGAAAAAAAAGAATACTCGGGCTCGGAATCATCTGCTCCTAATTTGATTTTCCCAAATTTACTAATGGCTAATGTGATCAAAAACAAAACAAAAACAGTTACCAATAAAACGTAAAGCCAGCTTAAGTTCTTAAATATGATATCTTTCACAAAATTAAGCGACTGTTCTGCTTCTTTCGAAAAAAAACCGCAAAACAATGAAATAGCAATAATTATGGTTAAACTTGGTAATGCAACTGATTTTGTAAAATTGGTATTAAAGACACTTGAGCTTTTGGATTTATTCATAGTAAAATTGTTTTGTCATCGTTATTATCTAAAGTAAAATCCGAAATTTAAATTCGGATTGAGGAAGTTTTTATAAATAGAACTTAGATAATTTCTATAGAGATGTATTGTAAATTTAGTCAAAAAGAAGCAATTCCCCCCTTAAATGCCGTAAAAATTGCCTTTTAAAACATAAAACGTAACAAATGAGCTTAATACTGTTCTTCTATTTAGCTTCTATTTAGCTTTTATTTTATTCGAAAAGTTTTATATTTAGCATTCTAAAAACTCAAAAAAACATACAATGAAACAAATTAATCTGCTTACTTTGCTTTTATTGTGTTTATGGATCACAAATACATTTGCACAAAAAAATAAAAAAATGGATATTATTGCTTATTACACTGGTGATGACAAACTAATTAATCAATACGAAGTAAACAAACTAAATCAAATCATCTTTAGTTTCTGTCATTTAAAAGAAGGAAAACTAAGTGTTGATTCTCCTAAAGATTCGACTACTATCAAATATCTGGTTTCTTTAAAAGCTTCAAATCCACACCTTAAAATTATTCTTTCGCTTGGTGGCTGGGGAGGTTGCGAGCCTTGTTCTGCAGCTTTTTCAACAGCTCAAGGAAGATCGACTTTTGCAAAATCAGTAAAAGAAGTGAGCAATTATTTTAAAGTAGACGGTTTAGATTTAGATTGGGAATATCCAGCAATTGAAGGCCTTCCTGGGCATTTGTATCAAGCTGCAGATAAATCTAATTTTACAGAATTAATCAAAATATTACGTTCTACTTTAGGTAAAAAATACGAATTGAGTTTTGCAGCCGGTGGTTTCCAAAAATATTTAGATGAATCTATTGATTGGAAAACTGTAGCGCCTTTAGTAAATCGTATTAACATTATGAGTTATGATTTGGTAAACGGATATTCTAAAGTTACGGGACATCATACTCCATTATACAGTACAAATTCAAAAGAAGAATCTACAGACAGAGCTGTTACCTTTTTATTGAAACAAGGAGTTCCTGCTGAAAAATTAATTATTGGAGGCGCATTTTATACCAGAACATGGAAAAATGTAGAAAATGTAAATAATGGATTGTACCAAGCCGGAGAACATATACCAGGTGTTAATTTTAAAAATTTTGCCACTACTTATACAGAAGCTAATGGTTGGAAATATTTTTGGGATGATAAAGCCAAAGCACCATATTGGTATAATGAAAAAGAAAAAACATTTGCTACCGGTGACGATTTAGCTTCTATAAAAGCGAAAACAGAATATGTTAAAGCTAAAAAATTAGGTGGAATCATGTTTTGGGAACTTCCGCTTGATGCTCCTCGCAACGGAATGGTAAATGCAATTTACGAAGTTAAAACAGCTAAATAAACTTGCTTAAAATAAAAGAAAGGCAGCTATTTAAACAAATAGCTGCCTTTCTCTTTATGTAAAAAATAAAATTACATTTGAACTTTACTCTTATCTAATTCTCCTATAAAAGGAATTGACTCTAGAGTCTCAGCTCTGATTATCGTTTGAAGATATATTTCTAACTGAATAAATTTAGCCGCATTTATTGCTCCAACAGCTTTTTTTACTTGTCCGTAAGTTTTTGAATATAATTTCTCATATCCCAAATGATTTTTTAAAGTTCCTGTTGCCAACTCATCCGCTTTTTCATCAGTAAGTGTTGCATAATTTGTGGCATAATCATTAATAAGTTGAAATTTCGCTTGTCCAAGTGCTTTACGTTCTGCTTCGTAATTGTCATAAACTTTTGTAAAAGCAGCAGATTGTGCATCAGACAAATTCATGTATTGTTTTACAAGATCGCTTTTTGATTTACCATAAATACTTTGCAAAACATCAACATCTTCTTTAAATGAAGATTGTGCATAAGAAGAAAAAGAGGCGATTGCCATAATAAGAATAAGACTTAATTTTTTCATAGTTCTAATATTAAATTTGTTCGTAAAAGGTTTCTTATTCCCAAATATACTGATTTTTAAAACATTAAAAAACAACTAAGTAAAAATATTCTTACTATTAGAAAAACGAGTATTGATAGGCAGCAGTCAAAGCATAATAGTTTAATCCATTGTTTGTATATGCTCCTACGTGATATTGAAATTTTATTGATTGTCCTTTAGCAATTGGTGTAGAAAAAGTTCCTCCTACCCTCCAATTGTCAATTTGGCTATCATCAGAAACTCCATCTGTTATTGTTTTTCCGCCAAAAAACCAATTGGTGTTAAAGCCAATCCACATGTGATTTTTAAAGTAATAACTCGCATGAGCCTGCAGGCTATAAGTTGGTTTTTGCTCTAACTTTTTTCCAAGAAAATCATTATTATTGGTATAAAACCAAATACCGCCATAAACCTCAGCATAAACATGGGCAAAACGTTTTGATATTCCAATTTCAGGTTTAAATCCCCAACGATTTGTACCTATATTAATTCGTTTGTCATCGTAATACTTACCGGTTGGAATTGAAGTCACGAAGCTGACCCCAAGAATTGTTTTTTGCTCGAACTTTCCAAATTCAGCTTTATCAAGAGCGGGAGAACCTAATAAATTGACTCCCAATCGTACTTTCATATCAGAAAATCCAGATCTTGAACCGTTTATATTATCGCCATTTACGTTTGCCGATCCATCCATAAAAGTATATGGCAGCGAAACCTGTACTCTTGCCAATTTATTTGACAATCCAAAGGTTCTAACAAAACTCGCTGCCAGATTATGACTCTGAATGGTGAAATCAGTAATAGGCAAAGAGGGTTCTGTTAGCACATTTCCGTCCATGTAGGCATATCCAACCCCAATTACATTTAGATTCTTTGGAACATTTGCATAAACTCTGGGCTCTAAATCCTGACTATAAGCTGATACTGTAATTAATAAAAGCATCGCTACCAGATGATACTTTTTAGACAAAACAAAAAAAGTTTTTTTCGGCATAAATAATATAAATTCGGGACACAATGGTTCGTATTCTACTTAGGGCTTGCCTCTGTTTTAGGAGCTTCAATAACCCCCTGATAAGAAATCGATGTTCTATTATTGCTATTAACAGAAAGCGTTGCTCCTCCATCATAAAAAACAGAAAACAATAAATCATAAACATCATCCTTACCTTTTACAGTAGCTTTGACGTTGTAACTTTTTTTCTTTTTTTCAATCTGAATATTCTCTGGTACTCCTTCAAACTTAATTCCGCCATCTCCACCATAAGCCACATTATAAGCACGCCCAAAAAATGGTAAATCACAAGTTGTTTTGGTTGTATTAAATTTTAAAAAATAAGTATTATAATCTAAATTAATTTGTCTTGTACCCAATGGTTGGGCTCTTTGTGCTTCAAAAACAAAATTTTTAGAGTTTATCAAACTATCTGTTTCTTTTTGTTTTTTTAATTCCCTTTCTGCTTTTAATTCTTTCTTTGTTTTTTCCTGTCCAAAAACAGCCATATTAAAAAAGCAAAACAACATCAACACCATTATTTTAGTTTTCATAAAACAATTATTTAATAAAGTTTAGAAAAGCCAGATTCTATTTTTTGGTAAATCGCATCATTGCAATATCTCCCGAAATAAAATGGAGCGTTTTACCATTATCTGTAACATCATACGAAGTGATTTTTGGTAATGTACTCATAAAAGTCTGTTCGCCTTGTTGACCGTCTACACACATCATTTTGGTCATTGCCATTGGTTGCGTAAAATCAATTTTGTTTCCGGTTACAACAAGTTTTCCTGTAAAGTTGTTACAGCTGCTGTTTCCTGAAACATGATTTTCTTTTAAATCGAAAGTAATTGTTGGTTTCTTATTTGGGTATAAACCATCAAAAGCAATTCTTGGTCCAGTGATGTAATTTAATTCCCATGTTCCTTCAAGTTTAGAAACCGAATCTTCTTTTTGAGTTTTAGAAGCATTACATGAGATTAAAACAACTCCTAAAAAAACTAAGGTTAAAACATTTTTTATCATAATTCTAAAGATTAAATTAAAAAACAATAAACACTAATTCTCAAACTTTTAAATTCGAAGCTATACGAAATTACATAATAAATTTTGGTTTTTGGCTTAAAGCGGAATTAAATTACAACCTGTAGTTTTAGTTTTTTTTAACTCTTGGCTTCAACCAATGTCGGAATTTTATGTTAAATTTACTTAATCTTTAATACAAAAGCCTCGTATATGAAAAAAATAATTGTTTCTTTCGCAATAATTACAGCCTTAGTTATTGGCTGTAAGACCAATACAAAATCAGCTGATGCCAAAACTTTGACTGTAGCTTTAGAGCCAAAAAGTAACAGTACCGTAAGCGGAACAGCAACTTTTACAGAGAAAAACGGAAAAGTAACTTTTACTGCAAAAGTGGCCGGTTTACAACCTGGAGTTCATGCCATACACATTCACGAAAAATCAGATTGTACTGCTGCTGACGGAAGTTCTGCTGGAGGACACTGGAATCCAACTTTCAAAAAACATGGAAAATGGGGTTCTGCTGAATATCATAAAGGTGATATCGGAAACTTTACTGCTGATGCAAAAGGTAACGGAACTATAACACTAACTACTGACGAATGGTGTATTGGCTGTGGAGATGCAACCAAAGATGTTTTAGGAAAAGGTTTAATCGTACATCAGGGAACTGACGATTTTACGACTCAGCCAACCGGAAATGCCGGCGGAAGGGTTGCTTGTGCAGGAATCATCAAATAAAAAAACACAATAACCACTATATTTTCACAAAATGTAGTGGTTATTTCATTTAAAATTAATACCAAAACAAGAAAAAGATATAGCTTTGCAGCTATAAATTAAAGTTAATGATTAACCCATCAGCTCCAGGTTGGATAGACAAATTTTTTAGTGAACAAAAGTTTTCAGAAGCCATTCCTTTTGAAACTTCAGATTCGTTCTATTATAAAGTCAGAGAAACCGGTTTTATTTATGGCCACATCATTGCTATAGATTCTCGAATTCCAATTCCTATAAAAGGCTGGTTTAAAACCGAAATTTCTAAAGTCGCTTTACTAAATACTTTGTACGGCGTTTTTTGTATCGAAAAAAGAAGTTTTGAACCTAATAATTTCATTACAGAGGTTTTAAAATTTTATAAAGAAATGAATCCTGAAGGGTTTAGTTTATTCAAGATTTTACTTCCAAAAGATACTCCTTCCCTATCTCTAGAGAACATTATAGATCAGCGCGTTCAGACCAATGACAGTATTATCAGTAAAAACTTTTCGCATTTAGTTACCAATGCACTTTTGTTTATTGATGTTTTGGCTTTCAGACAATATTTAGAACACGGATCGATTCCGGATAAATATTTAAAACGAATTGAAGAAACAGTTCTTGGTATTGTAGCTTTGGCTCTAAAAACCAAAACGATAAAATCTCAGCATGACGATTTACTAATCAAACTTTTTGAAGCTTCGATACGATATTCTAAATTTTCGAAAGTTACGGTTGATACATTAGAAACTTTACAACTAGACTATTTTATCAATAAACTGGAGCAATATTATTTAATCGATATGGCTGGAATGGCTTTATGGAGCGATGGTGTTGTAGAAAACGAAGAAGCTTATTTCTTATACTCATTGGGATCAATGATGCAAGTTTCAGATGAGTTTGTGGCCAAAAGCATTGAAACAACCAATACTTTTATCACCACTCATAAAAAGAAGATTCCGTATTTTAATTACTCTAATCCTGTAAAACATTTTTACGATCAGATGACACACAGTGTTGTAAAACTGATTATAAGAAACAAAAACAGACTAGTTAAGGAAATTGTTCAGAGTAAAGAATTAATGATTCTACTGGCTTACTCGACAACTAGAGATTTGGATGCTAAGGAAAAGAAAAAGGTAAAGAAACAACTTTTAGATATTTGCAAAACGATTCCGTCACTTACGATTTTTTTACTTCCCGGCGGAAGTTTATTATTACCGATCTTAATAAAGTTTATTCCAACAATGTTACCATCGGCCTTTAACGAAAATCTAGACGAAAATGAATAAAAAAAATCGCCCTTTTGAGGCGATTTTTTTGTTTTATGATTTATAGGTCTAATTGGTAAACCTCATCAAGCTCTTCATTCGAAGCGATATTTACATTCAAATCGGTTACAAAACCAGAATTCAAACCGTAAACCCATCCGTGAAGCATTAAGTCCTGACCGTTTTTCCAAGCTCCTTGTACAATCGAAGTTTTTGCTAAGTTATAAACCTGCTCTTTTGCATTGATTTCAACAAAAGCATTAAAACGCTCTGTTTCATCTTGAATAGAATTCAGGTATTTATCATGCAAACGATATTCATCTTTAATGTGACGAATCCAGTTGTCGATAATTCCAACAGATTGATTACCCATTGCAGCTTTTACACCACCACAACCGTAATGTCCGCAAACAATAACGTGTTTTACTTTTAGAACATTTACTGCATAATCCAGAACACTCAACATATTCATATCAGAGTGTACAACCATGTTTGCAATATTACGGTGTACGAAAACCTCACCTGGTTTAGCTCCGATAATTTCGTTTGCAGGAACGCGGCTGTCAGAACATCCAATCCATAATAATGGCGGTGTTTGA
The DNA here is from genome assembly GCF_020991455.1 of Flavobacterium sp. JAS. Classification (GTDB taxonomy): domain Bacteria; phylum Bacteroidota; class Bacteroidia; order Flavobacteriales; family Flavobacteriaceae; genus Flavobacterium. The sequence continues at coordinate 83,302 of NZ_JAJMOX010000011.1, read as the reverse complement.
CCTTTGGCTAAATCTGCGAAATAATTTGGGTCTAATGCTAGTGATTTCTCAACCCATTGTTTATTGTTTTCTAATAACTGCTTATAAAACTCTCTCATTTTTTTGTTTTTTGAATGGTATTTCTACATGTTTAAACATATCAAAATAACTTTACTGTAAAGTTATCTAATTTTTAATACTTCTCATACACAAGAAATACCTTAATTATAATTAATTTGTTTAAATGTTTTCTTTTACCGTTTCTTTTTTAACCAAAGCTCTTTTTGCAACATCATAATAATGCTCTATAGACACGTGATTACCCATATCCGGAGAATTTTCAAGCTGATAAGCTTGTTTGAATCCTTTTAGTTTCACTTTAATGTTTTGATCAACAGCGCGTGTTTCTTTAAACTCGCGAATTAAATCTAAAACATCGTGTGCAATGTACTCTGTATCATGTGCATTGATGACTACTTTACAGTTTTCAGGAATCTCGTTCAATGTCAGTTTAATAGCTGCTTTGTTTAAGAATGAAACTTCCTGAGCTAAATCGATATGAATAACGTCTCCGTCTTCATATTCTTCTTTTTTGAAGCTGTAAGCTCTTTTCAGGTTTCCTCTTAGTACAAAAATGATACTGATGATAATTCCTAAAGCAACTCCTTTAAGTAAATCTGTTGCTACAACAAATACTAAAGTTGCAATAAAGGGCACAAACTGGTATTTTCCTTTTTCCCAAAAATGAATGAAGGTTGCTGGTTTTGCTAATTTATATCCCACCAAAATCAACACAGTTGCCAAAGTTGCCAATGGAATCTTGTTTAAAATCATAGGAATTGACAAAACACTGATTAACAAAAGTACCCCGTGAATAATAGCCGACATTTTAGATTTTGCACCTGCATTATTATTAGCAGATGATCGAACTACAACAGAAGTCATTGGTAAACCACCTAAAAGTGAACTCACAATATTACCAATACCCTGAGCTCTTAGCTCTACATTTGTATTTGTATAACGTTTTTGAACATCCATTCTATCAGCAGCTTCGATACATAATAATGTTTCGATAGAAGCGACAATGGCAATTGTTATAGCTACCACCCAAACCTGCGGATTTGTAACAGCGGCGAAGTTTGGCGTGATTAGAATAGATTTAAATTCATCAAAAGATTTTGGAACTGGCAAAGAAACCAAATGTTCTTTTGCAATTGCCAATGAGCTTCCTGTTGAAACAAAAAATTCATTTAAAGCTATACCGGCAATAACGGCTACTAATGCACCAGGAATTAATTTCAATCGCTTTAAAAACGGAACTTTATCCCAAGAGATTAAAATCACAAGTGAAACCAATGAAATAACTACAGCTCCTAATTGAATGTGATTTAAAACATCGAATAAAAACGAAAATGAATTACTTCCGTCATTTTGTACAAATGCCTGATCACCCTCAAAATCTGCATCATAACCAAAAGCATGAGGCAATTGTTTTAAGATAATGATGATACCGATACCGGCTAACATTCCTTCAATTACATTTGTTGGAAAATAATTTGATATACTTCCGGCTCTTAAAAACCCTAATGCTAATTGAATTAGTCCCGCAATAAAAACAGACATTAAAAACACATCAAAAGCACCAAAATCAGTAATAGCAGTTAAAATAATCGCTGTTAATCCAGCTGCTGGTCCAGATACACTGATATGTGACTGGCTTAAATAACCTACCACAATACCACCAATAACACCTGAAATAATTCCAGAAAATAACGGCGCTCCAGAAGCCATTGCAATACCTAAACACAACGGAAGAGCCACCAAGAAAACCACTAAACCTGAAGCAAAGTCAGATTTAAGGTTAGCAAAAAGATTGATTTTTTTTGTCATAACACAATACTAAAAAAATTATTCATTAAAGATTCGCCGCACTTAGTCGAAAATGCAGTTTAGTTCAAAATAATCGGAAGTATTATGCCAAGTTTGGAGGTGGAGCAAAAATGCTCGGAGAAATATTGTCTAATTTTACAATATTTTCAGACACTATGGTTTTTTTTTCAATATAAACAGGCATTATAACTTCATGCTGAAGTATTGCCGCATAAACGGCAGCCTTAAGTTCTTTATGCGAGTGCTCCTCTTCAGAAAAACTGAAAAACATAGACGTATCATTACTTTTCTTCAACACCGTCACAATAGTTGGGGTAGCTAAGAAAGCAATAAATATGAATAATAATATGCGAGCGACTAATTTCATTGGAGCAAAAATAGTGTTAAACTGCTAAAATCAAAGCGTGAGGCCAAAAATTTTATACAAATTTAACAATCATAAAAAAACAGAATGAAGGCAAGCCAACATTCTGTTTGTATTTTATTCAGTAACAATTAATTACAACTCTTCTTCTAACCAGGCATTCATCATCCAGATCGTTTTTTCCTGCTCTGCAATGAAGTCACTCATCATAGAATTGGTTCCTTCGTCATTAATCTCGTCTGATTGTTTTAGAATTCCTCTTTCAATTTTCAATAAATCCGTCAAAGAATGAACAATTAACTGAACTGCTTTTTCATCGTTTGAGATGTTTTTTCCAACTGCCAATTTGTTGTTTTTTATATAATCTTCAAAAGTATGCAAAGGCGTTCCTCCTATTGTCAAAACTCTCTCAGCGATCAAATCTATTTTTAATTGAGTATCCGTGTATAATTCTTCAAATTTCACATGTAAATCAAAAAAACGTTTACCACGAATATTCCAATGCAATCCTCTTAAATTCTGATAGTAAACCTGAAAGTTTGACAATAGTACATTTAGTTCTTTTACTAACAATTCAGACTCTTTTACAGGTAATCCTAAAATATTTGTTTTCATAGTTATCGTTTTATAATATGTTTACTACAAATTTAAAACAACTTCTCAAAAAATAGTATCAGAAAAAATTATATTTTCTTATTTTTGCATCAAAAAATACTATCAAAATGACTATAACTCAATTACAATATGTATTAGCCGTTGCAGAGCATAAAAATTTTACACTTGCTGCTGAAAAATGTTTTGTTACTCAGCCTACCTTAAGCATGCAAATTCAAAAAATTGAAGAAGAACTGAATATTTTGATCTTCGACAGAAGTAAAAAACCTATTCAGCTTACTGATATTGGTCAGAAAATTGTTAATCAGGCCAAAAACATTGTAAATGAGGCTGACAGAATCAAAGACATTGTAGAACAACAAAAAGGCTTTATTGGCGGAGAATTTCGTTTAGGAATTATCCCAACAATTATGCCAACGCTTTTACCTATGTTTTTAAGTAATTTCATAAATAAATATCCAAAAGTAAAACTACTAATCGAAGAGTTAAACACGGATGAAATTATTGTCAAACTAAAAAATGGTCATCTTGATGCGGCAATCGCTGCAACTCCGCTTGAAGACGAAAAAATAAAAGAAATTGTTTTGTATTTTGAACCTTTCGTTGCTTATATCCCGGAACATCATGCAATTTATCAGAAAGAAGAAATTGAAGTTTCTGATCTAAACCTCAACGAAATTTTGCTTTTGCAGGATGGACATTGTTTTAGAGACGGAATTTTAAATTTATGCAAAAACGGTTCTGATATCGATCAGACTAATTTTCAGATTCAAAGTGGAAGCTTTGAAACCCTAATAAAATTAGCCGACGAAGGCTTGGGTACAACGTTACTTCCGTACTTGCACACCTTAGACCTAAAAGAGTCCGACAAACTGAAACTGCGTAACTTTAAGGAACCAAAACCTGCTCGTGAGGTAAGTTTAATTTACCCTAAGAGCGAATTAAAAATGCAAATCATTGACGCATTACGATCTACAATCGCTGGAGTTGTAAAAGGAGCAATTGTTTTTCAGAACGTTCAAATCATTAGTCCGCTACAAAAGAAATAAAAATAAAAAAGGAGCCAAATTGGCTCCTTTTTCTTTATACTTTAATTAGTAGTAAACTTTGTTTTAATTCTGGTTTTTCAATAATGAAATTTAATAACCATTCTTGCAATTGTTCCATTTCGTACGGTAACAGTGTTTTGATAGCTTTCTCTAATTCTTTACAGAAAAGTATCGGATCGAAACTTACTCTCTCAAGTATTGATTTCGTGTAATCAAACATCATTTTTGACATAATAAAATACGATTTTTGGGGGTTATCAATATTTCTAAACTCGCAACAAATTTAAACAAATATCATTCATGAAGACTCATTTTAACTTATTTTTTTAAAAACTTTAGCAACGAATACGTTTTCTTAATAAATATAAATCAATCTGTAATGATTCTAAACAACTCATTTAAACCTTTTTAAAGGCTCGGAACATCTCGCGCTTTCCTGGAGGCCCTGCCAATTTTTCGACCGTAAATCCAACTTCGATCATACTTCTTTTAACAACTCCGCGAGCGGCGTATGTTACTAAAACGCCATTTGGTTTTAAACTATTGTACATTTTTCTAAAAATTTCTGTACTCCAAAGCTCCGGCTGCACCCGATATCCGAAGGCGTCAAAGTAAATCAAATCAAAAATTTCAAAATCGTTTATTTCATCAAAAAATTGTTTCCTTTTGGTTAACGAAAAATTCGAAGTAATCACATTTTTCTCATTCCATTCGCATTCATGCATTTTTTCGAATATACCTTTATATTGATCTGCTTCTAATTCAGCAACATAATTCATTTCTAATACTTCTTTGGCATCAACCGGATACGCTTCTACCCCAACATAATCAATTTGTTGTTGCTTTGCGTTTGATTCTAAAAAAGTAATAAAAGCATTCAGCCCTGTTCCAAAACCAATTTCAAGAATACTTACCGGATTATTTTCAAACAATGAAAGTCCGTTTTTTATAAATACATGTTTTGCTTCCTGAATCGCTCCGTGCTTAGAATGATAACACTCATCCCACTCTTTTAAATGAATTGTTGTTGAACCATCCAGCGTTTTAATTATCTCTCTTTCCACTATTTATAAATTTGTAGTACATTTTTGTACATTTTCAAGCCATTTTATGAGTCAAATTTAGGCAAAACAAATGCGTAAAGCCTTAAAAATCCGTACTTTTTTCATAAATTCTTTATAAAATCGAGCATTTTTTTTGACTTTATTATAAGATAAATAAATCTCAGTTAAACGCACTAAATAATGCAGTTTTACTAAGCAAATTATATATTTTTACTTAATTTTGCATTCAATAAATCCTATTTTATACCAGATCATTACTTTAGATTTTTCTATTGAAATGAAAATTACATAAAAACTTACATTATTATGAGTACAACTCAAGCGAGCAAGATTGAAATCAGAAAAGCAACTTCGTCAAAAATAAGCGGAGTAGACTTTGAAAACCTAAGCTTTGGTGCTGTTTTTACAGACCATTTATTCGAATGTGATTTTAAAAACGGAGAGTGGTCAAATCCTGTCATTAAGCCTTATGCTCCAATTTTAATGGATCCTTCTTCTAAAGTCTTTCATTATGGACAAGCTATTTTCGAAGGAATGAAAGCTTATAAAGATGACAACAATGATGTTTGGTTGTTTAGACCAGATGAAAACTTCAAGCGTTTTAATAATTCTGCAGTTCGTATGGCAATGCCGGAAATTCCTGAAAATATTTTTATGGATGGTTTGAATGAATTATTAAAAATTGACCAGGAATGGATTCAAAAAGGAAACGGAAGCAGTATGTATATCCGTCCTTTTATGATCGCTACTGGTGCCGGAGTTATTGCAAATCCTTCTGACGAGTATAAATTCATGATTTTACTTTCTCCTGCAAAATCTTATTATTCAGGTGAAGTAAAAGTTATTATAGCTGAACATTATAGTAGAGCTGCAAACGGTGGAATTGGAGCTGCAAAAGCTGCCGGAAACTATGCTGCACAGTTTTACCCAACTAATTTGGCAAACAAAGACGGTTTTCAACAAGTAATCTGGACAGATGATGCAACGCACACTAAACTGGAAGAAGCTGGAACTATGAACGTTTTCTTTAGAATCAACGATACTTTATTAACTGCTCCAACAAGCGAAAGAATTTTAGACGGTATTACCAGAAAAAGTTTGATTGCTATGGCAGAAAAAGAAGGTCTTAAAGTAGAAGTTCGTCCTGTTATTGTTTCAGAATTAGTAGAAGCTGCTAAAAACGGATCTTTAAAAGAAATTTTTGGTGCAGGAACTGCTGCTGTTATTAGCGTAATCAAAGGATTCTCTTATCAGGATGTTTATTATGAAATGGCTCCTATTGAGAATACTTACGGTGCTCTTTTAAAAGAAAAACTAACTAATCTTCAAAATAAACTTTCTGAAGATACTTTTGGATGGACGGTAAAAGTTCAATAATCAAAAGATAAATATAAAAACAAACCCGACAGCTTAACAGTTGTCGGGTTTTCTATTTTATATAAAAAAATTTAAACACATAGAAACATAGATTTTTAATGTGTTTAAAAAGATTATAAAAAGAAACACGTTTCTCACACATAGCTATGTGTATTTAAATAAGTGAAACGTCTTTTTTAAAACACTATCAGAAACTATGTCCCTATGTGTTAAAACATTAAAGAACCTATAAATTCTACAAAAGTTTCGAAAAATCAGGTTTAAAATAATTCGGACCTTTCATCACTTTTCCGTCTTCTCTATAAATTGGCTGTCCGTCTTCGCCAAGTTTACTCATATTACTACGCTGAATCTCATCAAAAACAGCTTCAATTTTATCTTGCAAACCGTGCTCGATAATTGTTCCGCACAAAATATACATCATATCTCCCAGCGCATCAGCAATTTCGACCAAATCATTATTCTGAACCGCTTCAAGATATTCTTCGTTTTCTTCTTTCATTAAATTATAACGAAGCAGTTTTTTATTTTCTCCTAAATCAGCAATTGGAGTTTGACTATGACCTATTTTAAAAGCAGTATGAAATTCAGTTACCGCATCAAGTTGTTTCCTCATGATTTTAATTGATTAAATGAAGTGGCAAATTAGCAACAATTCATATACAATTCTCTAAATTTGTCAAAAATAATTTTTTACTATGTTTAGTCAAGGACAATTAATATTCGCACTCTGTTTTTTTATTGCATTTGTAATCGTAATGATATTTGCGTATCGAAAAGATCTCGCTTTACACAAAGTTTTCTACAAAGGAAATTATAAAGTATTAATTGTATTCCTGCTTTTTATAGCGATTTTATTTGTGATCAAATTCTTTTTCAAAAGATAAATCCTAAATAAAAATAAATCTCAAAAAAATTACAATGAAACTTCCCCAAAATCGTTTTATTTGAAACTTTTTTTGATCAAATAAATTTATAAAGTGTACTTTTATTGCGCCGCTATTAGTGCGACTAGTAATAAAATTTATAACTTTACGACACCAAACAACCTACTACAATGAAGATTCTAAAATATTTATTTCTTTTATTATTACTAAGCTTAGTTGCTCTTACTGTTTTTGTCGCTACCCAAAAAGGGGTTTTTTCTGTAGAAAGAAGCAAAGTGATCAATTCGCCAAAAGCAACTGTGTATAACTATGTAAATGATTTTAGAAATTACGAAGATTTTGAATCCTGGTCTGTAGAAGATCCTTCGATAAAAATGACATTCCCAAGTAAAACATCCGGAAATGGAGCTTCATTTTATTGGGTTGGAGCCGAAGGAAATGGAAATGCTATTACTCTTAAAACAAAAGACGGAGAAAGCATTCAGCAAAAAATGAAATTTGACGGAACTGAAACTGATGTTAACTGGACGTTTAAAGATACGCTTGCCGGAAAAACAAAAGTGATCTGGAAAGGAAGCGGAACAATGAGTTTTCTATTCAAAATTTACACAGCTTTAAACGGTGGTTCTGATAAAGTTATTGGAACTATTTACGAAAAAAGCCTTGCAAACATTGACAAGAACCTAGATTACGAAACAAAAACATACGCTATAAAAGTGAATGGAGTTGTAAAGAAAATCGAAACTCCTTATATCAAACAAACCTTTACAAGCGAAATTTTGAAAGTAAACAAAAATGCCAGAGTTGTAATTCCGAAGCTTATTGAGTTCAGCAAAAACAATGGTTTATCTACTAACGGAAAACCTTTCATTATTTACCATACTTACGACACTACAACCGGATTAGCAAAAGTTTCTATTTGTTTACCTACAAATAGAGAAATCATGACAACTTCAGGAAGTGATATTTCGGGCGGAAAACTAAATGGTTTCGAAGCTGTAAAAACAACTTTAACAGGAGACTATTCGCATACAAGTGAAGCAATTGCAAAAACAACAGCTTACATCAACAACGAAAAAATATATCCAGATTTAGCCTGGTCACATCTTGAAATTTTAACTATCAGCAAATTAGACGTAAAAAGCCCGTCTAAGTTAATGACCGAAATTTATTTTCCAACCAAACCAAAAGTGATTCCTGTTGCAAAAGTTCCGGTTTACAAACCACAAACAACAGATCCTACACAACCAAAACCTGCAGCAACTCCAGCGACAAAAACTCCTGAAGAAGAATCTGAATTTTAAAAAAAAAGCAAGACTGATTAAACCTTTTGTTTAAAATTCATTCTAATACTACAGTTAGATAAATCAAAAAGTTTGATAGACGAAAAGGAATTTATACAACAGTTACTAGATCCTAAAACGCAAAATACAGCGTTTCAAAAACTCTTGTCTGAATATCAAAAACCTTTGTATTCTCATATTCGAAACATTGTTTTGAATCATGATGATACAGACGATGTCTTGCAGAATACTTTTGTAAAAGTTTATCAATATCTAAAAAACTTTAAAGGAGAAAGTAAGCTTTTTTCCTGGATGTATAGAATTGCAACTAATGAAGCTTTGACTTTTTTAAGCCAAAAAGCAAAATTAAACGGAATAACATCTGAAGCACTCCAAAATAAAACCATCGACAATTTGAAAGCCGATGTTTATTTTGACGGAGACGAAATTCAGATCAAACTTCAAAAAGCCATAGTCACCTTGCCAGAAAAGCAACAATTGGTTTTTAAAATGAAGTATTTTGAAGAATTAAAATACGAAGAAATAGCAGAAATTTTAGGAACTTCAGTAGGCGCTTTAAAGGCTTCTTATCATCATGCTGTAAAAAAAATTGAAATATATGTTACATCAAATTAAACCTTTTGTAACAAAATCTATCTTATTGTTATTATGAAAGCATTTAAATTAGAAAACGAACCGAAAATACCAACCGGATTTAAAACTCCGGATCATTATTTTGATGATCTCTCGGCAAAAGTTTTACAACAGATTAACGAGGATAAAAGAGAAGTAAAAGTAATTCCGTTTTACAAACGTAAACGAGTACTTACAATGCTTGCTGCTGCCGTTATCGTTATTGCCTTAATGATTCCAATAGTAAACAATTACAACGCAACTTCTAAAGAACTTGACGAAGATACTTTAGAAACTTATTTAGCTTATCAGTCTAATTTGAATCAATACGATTTGATCCAGAATTTAGACTCTAAAGACATTCAAAAACTAAATAAAAATGTTGCCATAGAAGATGAAACTCTTGAAGATATTTTATCGTCAAGTCCAAATATAGAACATTTAATTTCCGAATAAAACAAAACTTAAAAGATGAAAATCAAAAAAATACTACCGATAATTCTGTTTTTAGTAAGCTTTTCGTTTTATGCACAAAACGGTAAAACAGATGAGAAACGCGAAAAAATTAAAGCTTACAAAGTCTCTTTTTTAACTACTGAACTAGAATTAACTTCTACAGAAGCAGAGAAATTCTGGCCCATTTACAATGCTTATGATGATAAGCAATTTGAATTAAAACATCAAAAGATGAAAATGTACTTGCAGCGATTAGATGATGATAACATCAATTCGATTTCTGAAAAAGAAGCAACATCTTTACTTTCTCAAATGGAAGGCACCGATAAAGAATTGTACCTTTTAAGAGTAAAATACAATTCAGATTTAAAAAAGATACTTTCGGCTAAAAAAATATTAAAGCTAAAAAAATCAGAAGACGATTTTAATCGAAAATTGCTAAAACAATACAGAGATAAAGCTGGTAAAGATTAACTACTAGCTCATTAAGAAACAACAGCGATAAGAACCCTATATAATAATACTTGCTTTATTATTTAGGGTTCTTATTATTTTAGGACTATTTAATCCTTATTTAAAACGTAGTCTTACCACTTTATTATGACCTGCAGCAATTGCCAGATTTCTATTTACAAATCGAATTGTGAAGAGTTTTGAATCTGTAGACAATTGCGTCCAGTTCTGTCCGCCATTTTGAGAATATTGTATACCTTCAGAACCTACGCAAACAATTTCTTTACCATTTCCTCCCGGAACATATTGCACGCATGATGCATAACCAAATCCCATATCCTGACCAATTAACTGCCAGGTTTTTCCGCCATCTTTAGTAAAGGCTTTATTATCTGATTTTTTGTTTGGAAGTTCATAATCACCACCGGCAATAAATCCGTTTTTAGAATCGTAAAAATCAGCTGTAAAAATACCCGTCATTGTTTTTCCGTGAACAATAGGAGTTTCTACTACTTTCCATGTTTTTGCTTTATCCGGAGAATAAAAAACACGCGCTTTTTTTCCTCCTGAAACCAGCCAGGTATCATCTCCTTTTATTACAATATTTGTATTACTTGCTGCAAAAGCTGCTTCGCCAGATGCATTTGTCGGTAATTTATCAGACAAAATTTTAGTCCAGGTTTCACCTCCATCACGAGTTACAATAATCGAAAAAGTATCTTCTGTAGGATCTCCAATAGCGATTCCTTCTTTATCATTCCAGAATTGCATACTGTCGTAAAATATTTTCGGGTTCACTTCTTTATATACCAATTTCACTTTATTTGTCTTTTTAGAAACAGAATAAAGCAATGCCGGATTACCAACACTTAATAAAAAAACATCTTTTGAAGTCTGAGCAATGCTTCTGAATTCTAATTTTAAAGTATCACGATAAATATGTTCTTCAAATTTTTCTTTTTTATCTAAATCATAGTATCCAAAACGAGAATTATCAGCTCCATACCAAATTTTATTTTTATCAATTGATATCGCTCTAATACTTATTTTATCCTGAAATAAAGTATCAATTTGTATGGATGTGAAACCATTATAAAACATCTTTTTATCACTAACACTCAGCGTTTTAAAAGACACAAATAAAATAAAAGCGCCACAAAACAATAATACTTTTTTCATATAGGTTAAGATTTATTTGTTGCTAAAATACAATTAATTCTAACATATCATTTAAGTTTTGTTTTTTTTTCTGGCACAGTAATTGGATATCATCAAAATATCAATCTTAATATGATTTTGCCATGAAAACGAAATTACTTTTAATAGCCATTATAGCATTAGGTTTTGCCTCTTGTACAGCACAAAGCCAAACTACTGTTTATGCAAAAAATTCAGATATCAGCGATAACTTAGATTTAAGAGCCGTTGCATCGATGTTTGGGGAATCAGCGAATCTTCAGGATTTTGAAAGACGTTTGAACGATCCAAAATATCAAATTTCAAATCTTGATTTAAATGATGACAATCAAGTTGATTATTTACGTGTTATCGAATCTGTAGAAAACAGAACACACGTAGTAATTATCCAGGCGGTTCTTGACCGTGATGTTTATCAGGATGTTGCTACAATTGATGTAGAAAGAGATAACTATAATAGAGTTAATGTTCAGGTTGTAGGTAACACTTATTTATACGGTGACAATTATATTTATGAGCCTGTTTACAGCGTAGCTCCAGTAATTTACAGTTCATTTTGGGTTACAAATTACAGACCTTACTATTCTACATGGGGATGGAACGTGTATCCAACTTATTATGCTGCATGGAGACCTTACCCAATTTACAGATATAGAAACAACATCGATATTTGTATCAATGTAAACAACCGTTACAATTATGTAAACACAAGAAGAAGTTATGTTGCACCGGTTTTATACCAATCAAGACGTACTTACGGTTATGAAACAAGACGTCCGGATTACGGATTTTCTCAAAGACATTCTAATGTAACTAACAGATACGATTTAGATCAAAGACGTGTTGCAAGCAGAGATTACAACAGAAACCAAAGTTCTTACGATACAAATAGATCAAACACAGGAAGAGCAACATCGACAGATTATAGAACTTCTACAGGAAGAACTTCTAATTCTACAGATTACAGAACTCCAAACAGAACTTATACTGACAACAGAACAAATTCTGATAGAAGCTACAACACAAATCGTGTAAGTACACCAAGCAGAGATAACACTGCTACAGTAAGTAATCCTGTAAGAGTTGATAATAGTAGCAACAGAAGAGATTACAGTCAAAATAATGGAAGTTATTCAAGAGGAAATTCACAAAGTACTATGAATACCAACAGAGTTTCAACTCCAACTCCACAAAGAACTGAATCCCCAAGAAGCTATTCTGAAAACAGAGGTTACTCAGAAAACAGAGCAAGTTCAGCGAGACCACAAAGTTCTCAAAACACACAACGCTCTGAAGCTCCAAGAGCTAGCCAGGAATCAAGAGGAGGTCAACCACAAAGAGAAAGTGGTTCTAACTCAAGAGGTAATGGCGGAAGAAGAGGTTAATATTAAAACCGCATTTTCAGATAAAAATCTAAAGCACAATTTAACGATTGTGCTTTTTTTTATCTTTTTAATTATAATTGACTCTAATTTGTTTTAAAACAGTAAATTTGCAACCGTCTTTTATAAAAACATACATGAGCGCATCGCATAAAAACTTACATAGTAAGTTATCTATAGGAGGTTTATTAATAACATTAGGAATTATTTATGGAGATATTGGTACTTCTCCATTGTATGTAATGAAAGCCATACTTGGCGATTACGCAATTAATGCCGATATTGTTTTAGGAGGTATTTCTTGTGTTTTCTGGACATTGACTTTGCAAACTACAATTAAGTATGTACTTATCACCTTAAGTGCCGATAATCACGGTGAAGGTGGAATTTTTGCTTTATATGCCCTGGTCAAGAAAACAAAAATTCAATGGCTCATTGTGCCCGCCATTATTGGAGGGAGTGCTTTACTTGCCGATGGTATTATAACACCGCCAATCTCGATTTCATCTGCTGTTGAAGGTATTAGAGCTTTCTATCCAACAATGGAAACACAAACAATTGTTTATATTGTTATCGGGATTTTATTTATTCTATTTACCATTCAACAATTTGGAACTAAACTGGTTGGGAAATTTTTCGCCCCAATGATGTTAATTTGGTTTGCGATGTTGGGAACACTGGGAGCAATTCAAATCATGAATCATCCTGAGGTTATAAAAGCGGTAAATCCTTACTACGCTTATCATTTATTATCAATTCACCCAGATGGATTCTTTGTTCTTGGATTTGTATTTTTATGTACTACAGGAGCTGAAGCTTTGTACTCTGATATGGGACACTGCGGAAGAAAAAACATCAGAATTAGCTGGATTTTTGTAAAAACTACTTTAGTACTAAACTACTTTGGTCAGGCAGCCTATTTAATTCACCATGAAGGAAGTACATTACAACAACTAGGCGGAGAAAACGGAAATCCGTTTTACCTCATCATGCCACATTGGTTCTTGCCATTTGGTATCGTAGTTGCAACTCTTGCTGCGGTAATTGCTTCTCAAGCACTTATCAGTGGATCATTTACTTTGATTAACGAAGCAATGCGTTTGAATTTCTGGCCAAAAGTAAAGATCAAATATCCTACAGAAGTAAAAGGACAATTATATATTCCGTCAATTAACTGGTTATTATTCTTTGGTTGTGTTGGAATTGTTTTACACTTTCAAGAATCCGGAAATATGGAGCATGCCTACGGTCTTGCTATCATTCTATGTATGATCATGACAACTATTTTACTTAATTATTATTTGATAATGAAAAGAGTAAAACTGTATTTGATGGTGCCATTAATTACGATTTATTTATTAATTGAATTTAGTTTCCTTTTTGCAAATATTACAAAGTTTGCCGAAGGTGGTTACGTAACATTAATCATTGCAATAATGTTGATTTCGATCATGACCATTTGGTATTTAGCTAAGAAAATCAACAAAAGCTACACTAAAATTATCAAGATTGACGATTATAAGAAAGTATTGATGGAACTAAGCGAAGACTTATCTATCCCAAAATATGCAACGCATTTGGTTTATATGACTAATGCAAACCGTGTAGATGAATTGGAGGAAAAAGTTATTTATTCGATTTTACAAAAACGCCCAAAAAGAGCTGATATCTATTGGTTTGTACACGTAAACATTCTTACTGAACCTTATAAAACACAATATAAAGTTACCGAAATTGCTAAAGACGATATTTACAGAATCGATTTCAACTTAGGCTTTAGAGAACCTACAAAAATCAATTTGATGTTTAGAGAAGTAATTCGCGATATGGTAAAACGCGGTGAAGTTGATATCACTAGCCGTTACGAATCTTTGAACAAAAACAATATTATTGGTGATTTCAAATTTGTATTGTCTGAGAAATTCTTATCCAATGATAATGATTTAAGATGGCACGAAAATATTATCATGAACTCTTATTTCTTCATCAAGAAACTGAGTTTATCTGAAGAAAGAGCTTTTGGTTTAGACAGTAGTTCGGTTAAAATAGAGAAATTCCCAATGGTGCTTCACGCTCCGGAAAATATCGGATTGACCCGAATTATAAAATAAATCATTTATAAATACATTCAAAAAACACTCTTTTAAACTTTATCAGAGTGTTTTTTTTCTTTTTAAAAGAAAGTTAAAACAACAATCAAAATTAAAAATTTAACTTTCAATCAATTAATAGTACCTTTGCAACTCAAATAATTAAAATGAGATTACACAGAAATTTAGTTTATACTACCATCGATTCTTTAAATGCAATTTTCAATGAAGGAGAATATGCAGACAAAGTGGTAGCTAGAGCCTTAAAAAAAGACAAACGTTGGGGAAGTTCTGACAGGAAGTTTGTTGCTGAAACGATATACGAAATTGTTCGTTGGAAAAGATTATATGCAGAAATTGCTGAAGTAAAAGAACCTTTCGATAGAGATAATTTATGGAGAATGTTCGCAGTTTGGGCAGTTTTAAGAGGATATCCAATTCCGGATTGGAGACAATTAGAAGGAACTCCTGAAAGAAAAATAAAAGGACGTTTTGACGAACTTTCAAAAGTTAGAGCACTTAAAGAATCTATTCCGGACTGGATGGACGAATTGGGAGTTAAAGAACTTGGAGAAAAAGTTTGGTCGACAGAAATTGCCGCTCAAAACCAGCCAGCAAAAGTTATTTTAAGAACTAACACCCTTAAAGGAACTAAAGAAAGTCTGAGAAACACGTTGATGGATTTAAATATTGAAACAGAATATTTAAAAGATCAGCCCGAAGCTTTAGTTTTAAAAGAAAGAGCAAATGTATTTTTGACCGATGCTTTTAAACAAGGACTTTTTGAAGTGCAGGATGCAAACTCACAATTAGTAGCCGGTTTTCTTGATGTAAAACCAGGAATGCGTGTTGTAGATACTTGCGCCGGTGCCGGAGGAAAAACTTTGCACATTGCTTCTTTGATGGAAAACAAAGGACAATTGATTGCAATGGATTTATACGAAAGCAAACTAAAACAATTGAAATTAAGAGCTAAAAGAAATGGTGCTTTTAATATCGAATATCGTATTATCGACACTACAAAAGTGATCAAAAAATTACACGAAAAAGCTGATCGTGTTTTAATTGATGCGCCTTGTAGCGGTTTAGGAGTTTTAAAAAGAAACCCTGATGCGAAATGGAAATTACAACCTGAATTTATTGATAACATTCGTAAAGTACAGGCAGAAGTTTTAGAGAGCTATTCTAAAATTGTAAAACCAGGCGGGAAACTAGTTTATGCAACGTGTTCGGTTTTACCATCTGAGAATCAAGAGCAGGTAGAAAAATTCTTAAAGACTGAAATCGGAAAGCAATTTACTTTTATAAAAGATCGTAAAATATTGGCTTCTGAGTCTGGTTTCGATGGATTTTACATGGCCTTGTTAGAACGTAAAGATGCCGTAATTAAAGAGTAATTAATTACTAAATAATATAAAAAAGCCTTTAGATTAAATTTCTAAAGGCTTTTTTTTATACTATGACAAATCTACAGGACACATATCTGGGGAAATTAAACAATATGTTGGTATATTGTAGGGGCTACAACTTGGTCGATTAACAAGAGGTTTAGAACAGTCCATTTTGTAACCATTTAAATAATAAATATAATTACCACCTTTAATTTGTTTTAGTTCATCCTTGCTTAGCACCTGAACATTTGGAAGATTTAGAATAAGCTTCATAGGTATCTTGTTTTTAAGTTAATACCTTTAAAGATAGCTAATTTTTCTTACATATACAAAAGCACTAAAAAAAATTAAGATAAACTAGGTTTACGCAACAACTTCCCATTTTCGTTCTCTTTAAACTTCGGAACAAAAACAATTTCTTTAGGTTTTTCAAATTTCCCCAGAGTATCGAAAAAGTCAAGAGCAAATTCTTGTTTTTCTCCTTCGATAACTAAAATTAATTTTTCTCCCAAAACTGTATCCGGAATTCCGGTCACAAAAAATCGGGCATCAATTTTTCCAATAAGCTTTGCTTCAATTTGCTCTGGAATAAGCTTTACTCCACCGCTATTTATTACATTATCAATTCTTCCCAGAAAGATAAATTGATTTTCATTTATCAACTCTACAAGATCATTGGTAACAATTGGTTCGTCAGAAATAGAAGGAACAGAAATTACTAAACAATCGCGATCATCTTTAGCAATTTTTACATTTGGCAAAATCGAAAATACACTCTCACCTACTCTTTTAGCAGCAATATGCGTGATTGTTTCGGTCATTCCGTAGGTCTCGTAGATTTCGGTTTTTAATGGTAACAATTTCTCTTCGAGTGCACTGTCAATTTTAGCACCGCCGATAATCAGTTTCTTCACATTTTTCAAACCTTCAATAGAATTCTGAACTTGTAAAGGTACCATCGCTACAAAATCATATTTAGTCGAATTATTTGCTAAAGGTTCTGTACTTGGCGAAACAATATCAAGATCTAAGCCTAAAATCAAACTTCGAACTAACATCATTTTACCCGCTATAAATTGGGCCGGTAAACACAATAAAGCTTTATTTCCGGGTTCTAAACCAAAGAAATCTCCAGTTGCCAATGCAGACTGAATCATGGCTTGTTTTTCTAACCTTACAAGCTTAGGGAGTCCAGTTGTTCCGGAAGTTGTCATTTCGATATAATCCTTATCATCGAACCAATCCAGTAAAAACTCACCAATTATTTTCTCGTAGGCATCACCTTCTTTGATATAACTATATCCTACTCGCCCCAAGTCTTTTCCGTTTAAATGGTAGCCATTTAGCTTAAAATAATTATGTACATTTTTATGTGTTAACTTTGACATGATAGTGTTAATTTGGTGATTGTAAAACATTTATTTTACCCGTTAATTTTTCTTTCCAATTGGTCCAGTTGTATTTTTTGCTGAAAATAAAAAGCATAATTGGATAAATAACTACAACTGGTAAAATGACATCAAAACCTGCAGAAGGTTCCGACATATCTTTAAAAATAGAGTTCGTCTGAAAAACAGACCAATCTGTTGTTACTAACAAAGCTCCAATCAAATTGTTGGCGGCATGAAACCCTAAAGCCAATTCCATTCCTTCATCCATAAGAGTGATTATTCCTAAAAACAAACCAGTTCCTATATAATAAACCATAATAATATTCCCCATTTTGGTTACTTCAGGATTGAACCAATGCATAGAACCAAAAATAAGCGAGGTCATCAAAAGCGGAAACCACTTATTTTGAGCCAGGTTCGCAAACCCCTGCATCAAATATCCTCTAAACACATACTCTTCAGTACTGGTTTGAATCGGTATGAATATTGTTCCAATAAGCACTAAAAGTAAAAATGGAACTAATTTAAAATTCCACTGAAAATTCTCCGGAGACTTAAAATAAACAAATAAGAAACTCAATATTGTGAAAAAAGACCACAAAAAGAATGAAAACAAAATACGATTCCAATCTATTTTTCTTCTGGATGTCGTAACAGATAAAAGCGTCTGATTGTGCAGATACTTTACAACAAACCAAACTGCTGCAAATGCAAAAACAAAAGAAATCATAACCAGAAACAAAGTAACATTTGGCTCAAACATTTTCATTGCAGTATCATTATCGCCAGGAAAAGATTCTTTACCATTATAATTAAAATAAACCGCCAATGTAAAAGGAATCTGACCAATAAACGAGGCCGTAATAATAAAAACTGATCCTATCAAATATTTCCAAAAACTATTTTCAGGTCTAATTCCTTGTTCTAAAAACATATATTTAAAATTTTAAAAATGAGAAAAAATATCTTTTACAGATCCTGCCTTAAAAGACATTTAGTTTAATAAGTAAATCTTATTTTTGGTGTTGCTAAAGTACCAAAATTTTACTTTAACTTAGTTAGAACACCTTAAATATAATAAAATGATACAAATTTACCATAATCCTCGTTGCGGAAAATCAAGAAATTGCTTAGCTTTTATTGAACAAACTGATCAAAAATATGAGATTATTCCTTATTTAACTGAGACTCCAACATTTAATGAGTTAAAAGATTTACTTGAAAAATTAAATTTAGATCCGGTTCAATTAGTTCGAATAAAAGAAAAAATATGGATTGAAAATTATAAAGGAAAAGAATTGACTAACGATCAAATTATTCAAGCAATGATTGATAATCCTATTTTAATCGAACGCCCAATTGTCATCAAAGACGGAAAAGCTATTATTGGCCGTGATTTAGATCTCGTTGCTTCTTTTTTAGATTAGCTACAAAGACTCATATTAACATTTTTTTGTGATTTCTTTCATTAAACCAAAAGGGACATTTGTGGTCTAAGAAGAATAAAGAAACCAAAAAAAGCAATGAAAAACATCAAATTTGCTGTATTACTTGTATTCCTTTTTACAAGTTTTTACAATTATGCGCAGCAACCACCAGCGGGCAAAAACAAAGTAAAAGTTACCGGAAAAGTTTTCGAAAAAGTAAGTAAACAACCTCTTGAATACGCAACGATTTCGTTAATGGCTCCAAATGACACAAAAGTTGTTGCAGGAGGAATTACGAACCCAAAAGGAGAATTCGAGGTTGCTGTAGTTCCTGGAACTTATGATATAAAAGTTGAATTTATTTCGTTTAAAGCCACTGAAATTAAAGGAAAAAATATTTTAGGAGATACAAATCTAGGAGCTATAAATTTATCTGAAGATGCAGCACAATTAAGCGAAGTTGTCGTTCGTGCCGAAAAATCTACAGTAGAAATAAAACTGGACAAAAAAGTTTACAACGTTGGTCAGGATATGATGGTAAAAGGAGGAACTGTAAGCGACGTTCTTGACAATGTACCTTCTGTTTCTGTTGACACTGAAGGAAATGTGAGTTTAAGAGGAAGCGATAATATCCGAATTTTAATTGACGGAAGACCTTCAAACGCAATCAACGTTGCCGAAGCGTTACGCCAACTTCCGGCTGATGCCATTGACAAAGTCGAAGTTATTACCAATCCATCTGCACGTTATGATGCAGAGGGTGGATCAGGAATCATCAATATCATTCTTAAAAAAGGAAAAAACCAAGGTTTAAACGGAACTTTTATTGCCTCAACCGGGATTCCTGAAACGTATGGTTTAAGTGGAAATTTAAATTATAAAACCGAAAAATTAAACTACTTCACCACTCTTGGATACAATCACAGAACAAGCGAAGGTGCAGGTTTAACCAATACTGAATATCTTGATGCAAACGGAAATCCAAAAGGATATCTGGATGAAGATCGTGATACTAAAAGAACTTCTGACGGATTTAACGGAAGAGCCGGTATAGAATGGACCGTTGCACCAAATACTTTCTGGACAAATGCTATTAATTACCAAAAGAGTTCTGGTGACACAAGAGATTACATCACCTATAGTAATTTTGACGCAGCGCACACTTTTACAGGTAACTCATACCGATTAAATGATGGTGTTACCGGAAGCGAAAATGTAGAATATACCTCGAACTTAATCAAAAATTTCAACGATAAAGGACACAAACTTACTGCCGATTTATCGATTTCAAGAAATACAGACGATAGTAACAGTACCATTACTGCATCACCAAATTTCAATACTACACTGAACGATCAGGTTCAAAAACAAGTACAATTACAAGCAGATTATGTATTGCCTTTAGGCGAAGGAAGCCAGTTTGAAGCAGGATACAAAGGAAGTTTTGGCGACCTGAACAACGAATATGTAATAACAGACAATCTAGGTAAACCAGATCCTGATTTATCAAATACTTTAGAATACAAGGAAAACATAAACGCGCTTTACACGCAATACGGTTTCAAGGTAAACAAGTTCTCTTATTTATTTGGTCTACGTTGGGAAGACACCAACATTCAGGTTAATTTATTGGACACTAATGATTTCAACACTAAAAAATACAACAACCTATTTCCAAGTGCGTTTGTTAGTTATGAAATCTCAGACCAAAGTAATTTCACAGCAAGTTACAGCAAGCGTTTAACAAGACCTAGAGGACGTTTCATGAACCCTGCAACAAATTATTCCAGTAATGTTAATATCTTTCAGGGAAATCCTGATTTAGATCCTTCTTTAACTGACAAATACGATATTGGATACATCAAACGTTGGGAAAAATTAACGTTCAATACCTCAGCTTATTTTGAAAATACAAAAGACGTTTTCAGTTTCGTGAGAACTCCAAACGGCCAGGAAGTAGATGGAATTCCGGTTATCTTAAGCCGTCCAATTAACTTAGGGAGAGAACAAAAATTTGGTTTTGAGTTTACTCTTAATTATACACCATTCAAAGTGTGGAGAATCAACAGTAACTTCAACTTCTATAACGTAAAAACAACAGGAGAAAACACTTATACAGATACTAACGGAAACACAGTTGTACAAAATCTAGACAATCAAGCCAATACCTGGTTTGCCAGAATCAACTCAAAATTGACTTTGCCATACAAAATAGACTGGCAATTAAGCGCCGTTTACAATGGTGAACAAAAAACAGCTCAGGGTAAAAACTTAGGTCAGTTTGGTATGAATACCGCTTTTAGCAAAGACGTCTTAAAAGACAAAGCAACAATTGCATTCAATATTAGTGATATTTTTAACTCAAGAATCATGAAGTCATATACTTACCTTCAAAATGATGTGACAAATGAGAGCCAAAATTCCTATAGTGAAATGCAGTTCCGTAAACGCCAGTTCAACTTATCGTTTACCTATCGTTTCAACAAAGCTAAAAACGACAGAGATAAAAATGCAGCACCTAAAAATGATGGTGACAATGGTGGAGGAGATTATCCTGGATAACATACATTAAATTCCAAATTTTTAAATTCCAAATTCCAATTGTAAGACTTAATAAATAGGTTTTAGAAAATTGGAATTTGGTTTTTTTTATTGAAGCTGGAATTCTTTTGATTGGAATTTGGAATTTAATTTTCGGCAATAAAAAAAAGGACTCGTATAAACGGGTCCTTTCTTTATGAAGTCAATTTAAAATTAAATTGATTGCTCTTCTTGTCTCTTTTTTGCTCTTTTCTCTTTGAACATTTCCCAGCTTGCTCCCGTAACCCAATAAGATACGAAACCAACTAAGAAAAACATCAACCAAAACCCTATAGTTAGTATGGTCAAGAAAAGTAAAAAGCCTAAGTACTGTGAAAATTCAAACATGTTTTCCGGAATTTTTGAATGTAAGGACAAATGTAAGTTTTATATTTTTCGTTAGCAATAAAATCCAAATCAATTTTCGTAAAATCACAATTATCCGTATATTTAAACTCATTTTAAATAAGGGTTTTTCACGATTATTATTTAACTGCCTAAACAAGAAGAATATGAGTGTTTTCAGGAGCTATTTCCCGCTATCCGTTACAATCTTTTATATTTTTAAAGAAAAAACATAAAAGAATTTTCACTACTATCGGGGCTAGGCACTCGTTTCCAAAAGAAAATTTTAATATCAAAATAAAAAATCCGTTTTAATCAGCGCTTTTACGAAGTAAATCCGTGTCATCCGCGTTCAATTTACCACTACATTTTACAGAATACATTTTACACATAACATCATATATACAACAAAATGAAATACAGAATAGAAAAAGACACCATGGGCGAAGTTCAAGTTCCTGCCGATAAATATTGGGGAGCACAAACCGAACGTTCAAGAAACAATTTCAAAATTGGACCATCGGCATCAATGCCAAACGAAATCATTGAAGGTTTTGCTTATCTAAAAAAAGCTGCTGCTTATGCCAATTTTGATTTAGGCGTTTTACCAATCGAAAAAAGAGATGCGATCGCAGCCGTTTGCGACGAAATTCTGGCCGGACAATTAAACGACGAATTTCCGCTTGTAATCTGGCAAACCGGTTCAGGCACACAAAGCAATATGAACATAAACGAAGTTATCGCCAATCGTGCACAAGTTCTAAAAGGATTCAATATTGGCGAAGGCGAACAATTTATAAAAGCAAATGATGATGTTAATAAATCGCAATCATCAAACGACACTTTCCCAACCGGAATGCATATTGCAGCTTACAAAATGATTGTTGAAACGACAATTCCCGGTGTCGAAAACCTACATTCGACCTTAGTCAAAAAAGCAGCAGAATTTAAGGATGTTGTCAAAATTGGTCGTACACATCTTATGGATGCAACGCCATTAACATTAGGACAGGAAATTTCAGGATATGCCGCACAATTATCCTTCGGATTAAAAGCGCTTAAAAATACTTTAGTCCATTTATCAGAAATCGCCTTAGGCGGAACCGCTGTTGGAACGGGATTAAATACACCAAAAGGCTACGACGTAAAAGTGGCCGAATATATTGCAAAATTCACCAATCATCCTTTCATCACAGCCGAGAATAAATTTGAAGCTCTCGCTGCACATGATGCAATCGTTGAAACACACGGAGCTTTAAAACAATTGGCAGTTTCTTTAAATAAAATTGCAAACGACGTCAGAATGTTAGCTTCCGGACCACGCTCAGGAATTGGAGAAATCCACATTCCAGAAAACGAACCAGGATCTTCCATCATGCCCGGAAAAGTAAACCCAACGCAATGTGAAGCCTTAACAATGGTTTGTGCACAAGTAATAGGGAATGATATGGTAATTGCGGTCGGCGGAATGCAGGGACATTATGAACTAAATGTTTTTAAACCTGTAATGGCAGCTAACTTCCTGCAATCGGCAAGACTTTTGGGTGATGCTTGCGTTTCATTCGACGAACATTGCGCACAAGGAATCGAACCAAACTACAAACGAATCAAAGAATTAGTAGACAATTCATTGATGTTGGTTACCGCTTTAAACACCAAAATTGGATATTATAAAGCTGCCGAAATTGCACAAACCGCACACAAAAACGGAACAACTCTTAAAGACGAAGCCGTTCGCTTGGGTTATGTAACTCCCGAAGATTTTGACGCTTGGGTAAAACCCGAGGAAATGGTTTAATTGTTTTGTTTGAAAAAGTTTCAAGTTTCAGGTTTCAAGTTCTGGATCGCAGAACTTGAATATAAACTTTTTAAATAACAAAAAAAGAGGTGTAAAACTTAAAGTTTTACACCTCTTTTTTTAACTTGAAACCTGAAACCTGAAACTTGAAACTTTTTTCTATTTCCCGTCTACATAATCTTGCAAATAACTAAATCTTTCGGTTAACTTTCCGTTTTCAGTTATTTTTGCACGTTTTAGGATTCCGTC
Organism: Flavobacterium sp. JAS; assembly: GCF_020991455.1. Classification (GTDB taxonomy): domain Bacteria; phylum Bacteroidota; class Bacteroidia; order Flavobacteriales; family Flavobacteriaceae; genus Flavobacterium. The sequence goes on along the minus strand of NZ_JAJMOX010000011.1, from coordinate 59,402 downwards.
TTTGTCATTATTAAAGAAAGCAGGAATTACGTGTTCCATAAATTGTTCTCCAAAACCTTCACTTGCATCTTTTGGAATTTCGCATGGCAAATTATCAACCGCCATTACTACAACTGCAGCCGGATGAAAAATATCAACCTCTTTATCTTCTAAAGGAAAATAACCATATAAAGGTTCTGCAATTGTTGACGAACGCAAAGTACAAGCAATTGGTCCGTTTACATCACACGAAATATCAGCAACAACTTTTAGTTTGCAATCATTTGCATTTAGCATTTCTTTTGTCAAAATCACTGGCGCATCACTTGAATAAAAATGACCTGCAAAATAAATATCTGAAACTTTAGTAAATTTTTCGAAATCAGAAACATAAGCTTCCGGATGACCAATAAAATCATTAAAATCTATAACCTCACCGTCAATTCTCTTATTATATTCCAGAACATCCAATTGTACATAAACTGCCTGCGTGTAGTTCTTAGTTAGATAATTATCAACCGTAATTTCTTTTATTTTTATAGCATCCAGAATTTCTTTAGCTCCACTTCCCACCTTTCCGGTTCCAGTAAGGACAAACTTTAAAGCTGGCATTGTAATACGCTTTAAATGCTTAATTAAATCGTCTTTTCCGGCAAGAGTTTCTGCTTTTGGCAATTTAAATAACTCAAATTTTATCCCAAAAGCGCGAATTCCGTTATAAACACCAACCATTCCGGCATATTTTCCAAAACCTATTAAACGGCGATTCTCAACATCAACAATAGTTTCATGATCGTACAAATCGATATTTTTCTCTAAAATTGCCTGCAGTAATTTTCTATTATAAGGTTGTTTTTTTATAGTATGAGAAAAGAAAAAATAAGCTTTATTTGGAATTAAATTTTCTACAGGAACTTCTTTCACACCAAATAAAACATCACAATCAGAAACATCATCTGTAACTGTAATTCCCATACTTTTATACTGAAGGTCTGAAAAAATTCTGATATCTGAACTTTCTACCTCAACAACAGCATCGTGATACAATTGTTTCAGTTTTGCTAATTCACTTGGAGCAAAAACAACTCGGCGATCTGGTGGGCTTTTTCTTTCTTTTATGATTCCAAATTTCATTTAAATAGGTTTGAAGTAATTATTAATATAACTTTTTACATCTTATTTGTTTCAAATATAACAATTTTAGTTAAAGTTTTGTTGCAGAATTACAATTTAGAATGTTTACAAACCGTTAAATACTGACAAACAATCAACTAATTAAACAAAATCCTAATTTTTTGTTAAAACATGCTTTTAAAGCATCTCAAAAGGGCAAATCATAAATATTGAATTCGATATATTTGTTTTTCAAGAATGATGCAAATGAATTTCCTTAAAAGAACAAATATACCACAAATACTTTTTCTAATTTTAGTTTTAAGTTCATGTGGAAAAGATAAAAAAGCGAGTATTGACAAAGCTTCGACAATAGAAGATACCTTACCAAAAATGAAGCCTTTAGGTCCTGAAAAACGACTTACTCAGGCCTATATAAATTCAGTAACCGGAAGAATAAATCACTTTTATAACAAAAACTGGCCAAACAATAGTATGAATGGAAGTTTTTTGGTCGCCAGAAACGGCCAAATTATCTTTGAACGCTATAATGGTTATGCCAATAAAAATGAAGGAACCAAAATAACAGCTAATACTCCTGTACAAATTGCTTCAGTGAGCAAAGTTTTGACTGCAACAGCGGTTTTAAAACTTGTAAACGCTGGTAAAATTGATTTAGATCAAAAGGTAAACACTATTCTAAAAACATTTCCTTATGAGGATTGCACTATTAGAATGTTATTATCTCATAGAACCGGAATGCGTAATTATGCTTATTTTACAGACAGAGACAAATCGGTTTGGGACAGACATAATCAGCTTACGAATAAAGATATCTTAGATATTCTAGCCACAAAAAACATTGGGTTAGAATCTAAAACCGGAACACGTTTCAGTTATTGCAATACAAATTATGCAATGCTTGCCCTAATCATTGAAAAAATCACCGGGCTTACTTATAAAGAAGCAATGTCTCAAATGATTTTCAAACCTTTAGGAATGACTCATACTTATGTTTTTGACGATGACAAGGACCGAAAAAAGATTGTGCCTTCTTATAAAGGAAATGGTGCAGAAATTGGTTTTGATTATCTGGATAATGTTTATGGAGATAAAAACATCTTTTCGACCGTACGAGATCTTTTAAAATTCGACAGAGCCAGAAATTCACCTGACTTTTTAAAACCCGCACTTTTAAAACAAGTTTATACTGGTTATAGTAACGAGCGCAAAGGAGAAAAAAATTACGGGCTTGGTATTCGAATGATTAATTGGGAAACCGGACAAAATTATTACTTTCACAATGGATGGTGGCATGGCAATACCTCATCATACATCCCATTGATGAAAGAACATGTAACCATAATTGCGTTATCTAATAAAATGACCAGAAACACTTATGCTGTTCGTAAACTGGCGCCTGTTTTTGGTGATTATCCGTTTAATTTTAAGGATGAAGAATAATATTATTTTTGTGTAAATTTTATTACCAAAGTATCTTCAAATAGTATAAATTTGCAAACTCATTTTTGGGGTCGACTGGTTTTGACAGCAAGTCGAATTGAAAAGTAAGCACGTCGAGCATTGAGACCTTGCTCGTAAATATAAGATCTTACAATTTTACACGGCGAAAATAACTACGCTTTAGCTGCATAATCTGAATTATAGTAAGATTAGCCACGTCCCTATCAGATAGGGAAGCTGGATTCTCCTTGAAAGCCTTGGTTTGTGGCGGTCAGTATAGGGGAACCGTAAAAATAGACCTAGATTTCCATGAGCTTCGGGTGGAATTCGAAATTAAGAAGATAAGTGTTGAGTGGTTGTTCCTGACCTAGCTTAACATCGAAAATCCAATCAGGAAATAAACGTGTAGAAAGCTCTTTAGTTGCTTGTTTGGACCCGGGTTCGATTCCCGGCGACTCCACAAAAAAGCCTGTAAACTCTTTGTTTACAGGCTTTTTGTTTTTTAGTTGACAATTTAGTTGATGTTTTCATTGTTAATAAAAACAATTCGAGAACTCTTCCTCTTACAAATTAAAAACATCTCTTTACAGTATTAATCAATAGAAACTATCTTTCAATACAAAAAATATGAATTAAGTTAATTTCACACTTCCAGAAATTAACTGAACATTCTTGAGTAAAGCAAAAGGTATTTCAGGTACAATTAAGATATAGATTGAAGTAGTATGATTAAAAAAGTAAATTAATTTTTAATTATACTGGGAAAAATCAAAATCTTTATTTTTTATTGGTAAGTCTTCATAGATCGATTTTTTAAACTTAAAATATAAAAATCTCTTAAACACTACATTGCCCAACTCAGAAGAAAAAACACGAGGAGGTATATAAAGAAATTAAGAGTGCATATACTACACCCTTAACTTTGTTTCCTCTTTTGTAGGGAGATCTACATTCTTTTTACAACAAAAAAGCAATTAAACCAATCATAGAAAGGCTGTGTTATTCATTTTGCTTTATAGATTATGTTTTTTTTCTTATTTCACTTCTTTAATATCGTCCATTTTCCAGCTTTTATCAAAATAAGCTGCAGTTGGTCCATAAAAACGCATGTAGGTAAACCAATGTTTTCCAGGTAAAGTTTGAACCCAATTTTTCTCTTTTCCCGCTGGTGCTTTTGGTCCAAAATATAAATCAACTGATCCGTCGGCATTTTTGATTAAGTCTTTACGAGAAGATAAATCGGCGTTTTTTTGAGCATTATCAATTAAACAACGTGTTGCTACGTCATAAATAGTAATCGACCAGAAATTAACTGCCGGCGGATTTGCAGGAACATTTAATGTGTAGTTTTTGCTTCCGTCCAGCCAATTTCCATTGTTATCATAATAAGATCCCAGATATGCTTGACCTACATTTGGTATTTTTGTAATCATAGCTTTTGAGTACGTAACTGCTTCATAGAAATAAGAACTTCTTTCAAAAAATTCATCATAAGAATCAGCATGTTGCGATGGATCTTTAATAACCATTACATAATCCCATTTTTTATCCGGCCAATGTTTTACGTCCTTAAAACGTTTACTGAATGAATTTGCCATTGCCATTTGCTGCCCTTTCTCAGCAGCAGCAATTAGGATTTTCTTCTGATGTTCATCCGGGCTAAAAGGTTTTCCTTTTTCTATGCCAAGGTTTTTAAGCCACTCCATAAAAAAAAGATCACGTTCTTCAACAGGTTCATTTTGCAAAATAGCATGAAGTCGTTCCCAATAGGCAATTCCGGTTGGCTGAATTCCGTACCATTTTTTTCCTGCCGGCGGACTTACTACCTTTGTTGGCGTTGGATTAGCACGTTTATCATAAGGATAAATTTTTACCTGTTTCAACAATGTCTCGGTCACTTTTGGGTCCGGATCTAAAGCTCTAAATCCAAAAAACATATTAACCGTATTACAAGGAACTATAAAATAACCTGCCGGTTTAAAATCTTTCATCGTTGGTGGTACTAATATGTATTTACCTCCTTTTCCTTTATCTGGTCCCATTTCTCCAATAACAGCCTGCTCTCTTTGCCAGAAATCTGCAAGTCCTCCAGCTGTATGTCCGGCTGGCATTTCGATAACTGTTGGTCCGTTTGCGGCTAAGTCAATAAATGACATAATGTAAGGTGTTGTTGCATTACCCGTTAAAATCCCTAAACGATCATTGTATGAATTATAAAAGACCAAATCATTACTCGATGCATTAAATGTTTTGTAATGAATATTTTGCCATTCTGCGAAAGCCACAATTGGCAATCCCCATAAGTAACATTGTGTGGCCTGCTGAAAATCCATTTCATCGAACAATAGTGGAATAGATTCTTTTGAAGGCAGTTCTCCATCCATTGTAATTTTAGCATCAGTTTGAGGTTTAGATATCGTAACTTCATTTGAGACTGCATTTCTTTGGCATCCCTGATTTAAAATCAAAGAAGTTATCAGAATAACTAGATATTTATTTTTCATACTTAAAAATTTATTTATTCTTTGCTTTAAGACTTATTAAATAAAATTACATATGATTTTTTAAACGGGCATTTCTAAACTTGTTTCATTTTATAATTTGAAACAAGTTTTATCAATGTTACGGTTTCAAAAATCTCTATTCGAGTTTAAATTATCTTAAGCGTTCGAATCGTAATTCAGAAAAAAAGAATTGTAAAAACTTAAAAAAAATGTTCAAATATTCAAACTAGAAATGTTAGATTTTCTCAAATGTTCTAATTATGAAATTTCAAAATCAGATATTCCTCTATTTAATAAATTCATGATTAAATTAGAAAATAGAACTTCATAATACTTCACCGGTAGTATAAAACTGAGAAAAAATAATCTGTTAAGGGGGAATATATACACCGCTAAACAACCAGCAATAAATTTAAATTCTGGTTTCATATTATAAGTTGAAACGGATTAGACTGTAGATAAAAACTAGGGTTTTTAGTACTTATTGTACTTTTGTTAGAATTCAATGAATTATTAATCAATTAAAAATGAAAAGATGAAAAAAACAATCAAATCATTATTAATAATAGGCAGTATATCTTTAATTAGCAATGCACAGGTACCAAAAAGCACTTTACAATCTATTTCTACTCCTGATGAAGTTCAGTCATCGCTCGGTACATTAAATTTTAAGGATGGCATGCCGGATGCCGCAACTGCACAAAAATTATATGACGAAATTGATTATGTGCATGGTGTCGATGCATTTATAAATGGATATGCAGCTGTATCCCAGTATGCAATAATAAACGGATTTAAAAAAGCAGGGATAAACGATAATGATGTGCTTGTTTTCTCGGGACTTATGGACTCAAAATCTCTTTTTCTTACCGCTAACGCAGATACTTACTATTTCTGGACTTATGCTGATTTAAGTAAAGGGCCCATCATTGTTGAGACACCTCCGAATACTTTAGGTGTTATTGATGATATGTTTTGGGGTTGGGTTACTGATTTTGGATTGCCAGGTCCTGACCGTGGTATGGGTGGAAAATACTTAATCGTGCCACCGGGTTACAAAGGAACTTTACCTGAAGGGGGATATTTTATTTATCATAGTAAAACCATGCAAGTGGGAATTTTAGGAAGAGCATTTTTAGAAAATAATGACCCTAAGCCTACAGATGAAAACGTAAAAAAGAATTTAAAAATATACTCTTATAACCCTGGAAGCTGGGGTTCAAGTATTGGCTCTTTTTTAAATGGACAGTCAACGCTTGCACCTATTTCTAAACCAAGTGATTTAAAGTTTGTAGAAGGAACGGGAAAAGAAATGAACACCATTCCTCCTGCTGATTATTCTTTTTTCGAAATGTTAAACAGTGCAATTCAAGCTCAGCCTGCTAATGCTTTAGATCCTGAAATAGCAGGTTATTTGGCTTCCATTGGTATTGTAAAAGATAAGCCATTTACTCCAAATGAAAGATTAAAAAAAATACTGATTAAATCTGCAGCAATGGGCAATGCAATAAGTCGTACGATCTCTTTTACACCAAGGCCAGAAGAAGGATTCAATTATTACGGCGAAGATAGCCATTGGGTAAACCCTTTATTTGTTGGTGGTTATGAGTTTCAAACTCCACCACCGATGATTACAAAAGAAGGTGTAAAACAATTTCCTGATGATGGTGCCAAAAAATTAAATGCCCGTATTGGTATGTTTTATTCTGCCACTGGTATTACACCGGCTATGTGTATGCGTTTAACAAATATTGGTTCACAATACTTAGGTAATTTTTTCGATTCAAAATCTGTAGCATTAAATGGAGCAAAAACATATAAATTGACATTGCCTGCAAATATTCCAGCAGCCAAATTCTGGTCGTTGACTTTATATGATAATCAAACAAGATCAATGCTTCAAACTCCGCAGCGTTATCCAAGAGCTGGAAGTCAAAGTTATCCTACACCTGCAGTGGTAGCAAATTCAGATGGCACTTATACAATTTATTTTTCTCCAAAAAAACCAGCAAATGTTAATGAGGGTAATTGGATTCAAACGATTCCTGGAAAAGGTTGGTTTACATTATTAAGGTTATACAGCCCACTACAGCCTTTCTTTGATAAAACATGGAAACCAGGAGAGATTGAAGAAGTGAAATGATTAGAACGAAAAATTAAATTTCTTGTTTAGATAATTTAAATCTCTCCCTTTTACATCTGATTCAATTATTCGTTTTCTATAAGTTTTGAATTGGCTAGAAAGATCATACAATCCCATTAAACGAAAAACCTCCAAAATCATATGACTTTGGAGGTTTTTAATTTATGATGAACATAAAGGTTTCAAATCACAATTACATATTTGATATTAGTTAAAAAATTGAATCTAACTATTTTTTTTTAAAAAATTTAAGTTAAATTATGTTTGTTAATATTTTCTTAAACAGTCCGTTTTCATACTTTAACAAAATTTTATACTCCTATCAAAAAAGCACTACGGTTTGTTTGCTATATTTTGCAAAAATTTGTCCCTCTGCTATACCTCAAAATACGGTAGACCTACTAAACAGTAAGTTGCCAATTTCTGTATCGGGAAAAATAAGTCTTAATTTTTAAATGCAGCCTACCATTTTTTAAGACAAAAAATCCTTTATAAATCTCCAACTTTATTTACTTAATTGAATAAAAGAAATTATTTTAATTCAAGTTTCCATCGTCATTTACTTTCTAGAGAGTTTACATATGCCTTTTTCATAAGCTTTTTAGTTTCTTTATCATTATTACTATACATATATTCCCAGGCTTTCCTTATCCTATCGTTTTGAATTTGTTGCATTTCAATTTCTTTGTTATTGTCGCTATAATGTATTCCCCAGTTGTAAAGATTGCTTAGGGCTACCATTATAACAAGCCATAAAAACCACCTTCCAAAAACAATTTTATAAAACAGTTTTGCATCTTGTTCTGGAAATAACAAAATCTGAAATTTCCTAACGATACTTTTTGGCTGCCTGCCAATCATAAATTTAATATCTAGGAAGCCTTTTTGCAGGATAGTCTCTATTGCTTTAATATCCAATGTCTCTGAAACACTTTTTGCTGTATTATCCTCCTTTTTAAAGGCATCTATTTTATTGCCTACGTTATTAACTGCAATAACAAGCGCCTCAATATGTTGATTATTTGTTTTCTGTTCCTGTGTAAATTCCTCCAATACTAATTGTAATGTTTCTCGTTCTATATATCCTTTGTTTCCATCTGTTTCCATACTATTATTTTTTAAAATATTATCTCCTTAATGATGACTTCTTTTTTTTCTTTTGGAGTCTTCTCATTAATTCAGGATCAATATAATCCGGTTCATATTCAGAATTCGTTAGCTGACCTGTAAACCCTAAAATCTCTTTAACAACTTCCTCCCCTGTTCTACCTGAGTTATAGCTTTGCTTTTCCTCGTTTTGCTTTCCAGTATTGAAAGAATTGGATATTGACTGCCTGTCTTTATTATGTTTTTTTTCTTCTCTTGTATTTTTTATCACAAGTTGCTCTTTATGGCGTAATATCTTTTCAATTTTTGTTAATGAAAAACCAACTTCGCTCCCCTTTATTTTTACTTTTTTATCATCTATAAAAGAAATTCCCCTGCCTTTAAGAACTTTATACCCCAAATCTCTCATCTGTCTCTCAAATGATAAATAAGAACTGACAGACTTTAATGTCTGTTGGATATCTGCTTTTAGTTTTTCTTTTCTACTGTCATGACGAGGCAATAACCTGTCTTTAGGGGACAGGAATGCTCTTGGGCTTAATACTTCTTGAAGACCGTATTTCTTTTCAAGACGACGACAAAGTTCAGCCATGCGTTTATAGCTATTGCTGTCATTGGCTACTTTGCCGTCAAATCCAACACGATTGGCTGCAATATGAATGTGTTGCTCTTTGGTATCCTTATGCAGTACACAGATGTATTGGTTGTCTGCTATACCAAACTCCTTAGCGCATTCTCTGCCAACTTCTCTCAATTGTTCTTTGGTCAATGTATCTTCCGGGGCTAAACGCAGGGTTAGATGCAACATTGGTTTTTCAATACGCCTGCTTAATTTTCTAACATCCTTAAACTGCCCAGTAAGCTCATATTTGTTTCCGAAGCATTTATTGTATTCTAATACTTCTGCACGCTCTTTATGCTGTAAATGATCTTGCATTGCAAGTGCAAGCTTTTTCTCTTCGGACAATTCTCTTTTATCTTCCAGACAGTAGCTAATGCAATGGTAAAAAGAGCTGCCTATGCTTACATGACCTATCATGACATAAAGTTTTTAATTTGGACAGCAAGATCTTTAACCTGACCTGACTGCACTTTTAATTCTGCCCTTTCAAGCGGACTTAATTCATCATTGCTATTTCTCTTTTTAGCAATTTGGTTCAGGTTGGCTGCCATATGGTTGAGCACTCCGGTAAAGCTTAGAATTTCTTTTGGAAGAGCTTTATTTCTGTAATCTATCTTTGCTGTGAGTCCAATTTCACGAAGGTATTCGGAAACGGTAAGATTTGCTTTTTTAGCTTTGGTTTCAATTATTTTACGCTCGTAGAGTGTACATTTAATTGCCATAAGCTGATCTCTTTTTACAGCCTTTTTGGGTCTACCTCCTGTATTTTTTTTAATTTCTTTCTCTTCCATAGTCTCTTATCATTTATTTTTTGAATGCGGCAGCATGAAAAAAATCCTCTCAACGAATGTGATAGCATGAGGGGAGCCAGCGTTTTGGTTTTACCAAAACATAGCTGGCTACCACTCGGACGTCATATAGATCTCCTAAAATTATGACCTTGTTTAACTTGCTTTCCCTGGTTTAACCATTCGTTTAAATCTTTCTTTTGCTCATATAAAAAACTTTGGTTGGTATATTTTGTAGAATCTCTTTGTAGAGCTTCATTAGTACATTTTACACCTCCTGTATCTCTGTCTAAATAGAGATCAACTCTCTCATGTTTTTCCATTAATTGCATAGACTTCTTAAAAAAAGACAGTGAATTAAGTATCAGGAAATTTGTTTGTTGATTAACTGATTTTTGATTCATCATTTTATAAGAGAGGTAGTCAAAAAAGCCTTCAAAAACGACTACTGATTTTGCTTGGGCATCTATGAAAGTGATGTCTTTTGGTGAGCTGCTACCTTTAAAATTTTCACTACGTAATTCATATCCTCCTGAAATATTCTGAAATCCAATTGCAATATACTTTCGATTATTTAAACAAAAATCAACCTCTTTGCAATGTTGTCTCGCGATCTCTTGTGAAATGCTTCGGTTATTTAAATAAGCTATCAACAACTTATTTTCCAATGTGCGTACATCAACAATGACAATTTTATCAAGAGGATTATCTTTCTTTTCATTTGCAATTCTTAGACTTGAATACTGTCGATTGTCATTCTTAAGTGATAAACTTATACCGGAGGAAATACTTTTACCATTTAAAAGTTGTAAAAATTCAGAAACTGTACATCTAAAATATTCAATCCCGAAATCAACTACATTTCCCCCCTTGCCTAATCCATGGTCATACCATGAATTTAATTTTTGATTTACTTTAAAAGAGGGTGTGTTTTCATTTCTAAATGGTGATAGATACCAATAATCCTGATTTTTTATTTTTGATGGCTCATGCCCCAATGTTTTAAGATAATTGACTAAATCAATTTGATTTGCAATTTTACAATTGAACTTTTCCATAATTGTTTTTTTTTAATAAATCTTCTATTTGATTTCGCACAAGTCTGTTCATTTGCCAATGAAAAAAAGAAATATAATTTTTACTTTTTTTGATATTTTGATGCAAATACCACCTAATCCATTGATTATATTAAGATTACATTGCATCAATAGCTACATCAATGCATCACTTTATTTTTGTCCTGCATCAGTTTTGCATCAAAAAAGATTGTTTTTTAGTTTGATGCAAGGTTTGATGCAGATCTCTTTAGCTCAATTACAGGACTTTATATTAATTTTGCATCAAAGCATCAAATATTTTATAAAACAAAATCTTTTTGATAGTATAAAAACGTCCTCTTCGATCTACTTTCACATATTCACCATGCGACAATAATTCAATTCCACAATAAGATTTCGTATTATCTTCAGGAGTAAAACCCCATCGTTTCAGAATATTTCTTATTTCATTAGCAGAAATATTTATTCTGTTATTTTGCCTCCTCAGTAGAATGAAAATATCATTAGGAGCCAATTTCAACTCATCCTCTTCCATTTTTTCAAAACACTCATGTATCAATTCAAGCATCAGAATTTCTTCTTTATTTCGATTTACAAGCTTTAACAAGGAAGCGGTCATAATCTGTTCGGGTTTAAACCACATTCTCGTTTTTTGCTCGGAAAAATAATTTCTCATTTGCAGGTACTTTAAGAAATACGGAATTTCTTTGTTCAGTTTTTTAAGAAAGAATACATCTTCTGTATTTATAGTGCGAATTTTACGAATCCAAAAACGGATTTCCTCCTCGTCTATTTGAATAAAATTATCTTCATTATTAGAACAAAGAATAAATTTTGCAAAGAATTCAATTTCTTGTCGATCCTTTCCTTTTGCTTCTACTTTATCTTTGTCAGTCGTAGAAAGGTACTTTAAACGTTCTGTAATTTCTTTTTTATCAAAAAACACTTCATCAATCGCTACAAGTAACATACTCGCCCAATCAGAATTAAACTGCGACCCAAATGAATCGCCTTTTATGTAAGTCATATTCATTCCAAAAATTGCTTTCAACCACTTTATAAAAGAGCTTTTTCCTGTCGATCGCTCTTTGCTTACCAAACAAAGAATTGGCAATGTTTGCGTAGGTTTTTCATATAAAAGTTTTATATAGTCTAAGCCTAATTGCGTTTGATCTCCAAAAATATGTTGAATAAATTGCAGTGAATTTGGAATCAATTTTTCGAGTTCATGAATTGAAAAATCCTTAGCTATTGGTTGGTTAGGCAGTTCATGATAGGTATTATAGAAATCATCTACAATTTGCTGGTAACCAAAATGATTCGGAATACAGCAAAAACCATCTAATTTGGATATATCGTTTAAAAACGATTTTCCATGATCTGAAATGATTGTTTCACGATTCCACCGAACCATCACTTTTACTTTATCGCCAGATATTAAAGGTTTATCTATAATTTTGAAATAGGAAGTTCCTACTCGTAAATATTTTTCTTCCATTTTGTGCAATGTTTTTTATTGTATATATAGTGTATACAATAGGTTAGATAATAAAAAAACAAGTATAGAAATGATGCTTTCTATACTTGTCTTTTATATTTCAGGGATTTTACTTCATTAAGAGAGTCAAATAACTCTTCGTGATTTATTAAAATTCTTCTCCCAATAGAAGAAGCCTTAATATTACCATTTTCAATGTGGTTTCTAATGGTCTGGCGATCCACATGCAAGAGTTCTGCCGCTTCTTTGACAGTATACATGTTATTCGATAAATCTTTCTCTGGTTTAGTAAGAAGTTGTGCAACTAAACCTTTTAGCTCTTTCAATTCTGATTGAATTGTTTCAAATGGATTTTGCATAAAATTGTAGATTTAATTTTTTACAATTTTATAACTTAATCATATTAATTATAATTTATTTGTATTCAATATCTTCAATTGAATTCAATTGAAAATGAGTTGAATTATATTTGGTTAAAAATGGAATAATCATTTTCATAATATTTTTCATGATGTGCTTTAATTAGATTATTTTCCTTGGAAAGATCATATTTTGTTAGCATCGTTGAATTAATTTTAATATCTAAAAATTGGCTAGAAACCTCACAAAAATTTTTGTTTTCAATTGTGTTTTTAAAATAATTATTCTCTTTTAACTTAGAAAACAATAAAGCGAAGTATAAAATTTCTTTTTCTTTGTACAACCACTTACAATTTTGGTCAATTAATCCAATTTTAATGGCATTATTTTTAAAATTCAAATAACACAATTCATCTTTAAAAAAATTTTTAAAGCGAACTTCTATTGTATTATTTTCATCATTCGAAAAATCATAATTTACTATTGCTGAATTTATTTTATTCCTCTTATCAGTCTTATCAATCAAAAGACGAAAATATAAAACAACCATAATTGCTGCCGAAAACGTTATCCCTATAGCAACTAGTCTAAATATTCCTTCTGATTTCAGAAAAACATTTTCGAAAAAATAAAAAGCAATCAAAAAAAGAAAAACCATAATAAGAATAACTACACCTAATTTAATTTCACTATTAGTATTCTTATTATCAAGAGGCTTTAAATCAATAAATTCTGATTTCTTTTTAAAGTATTTCTTTTTAAAATCCATACTAAACGATTTTCAATTTCAATTCAACATTAAAAACTTCATCCATGGCTTCTTTTTTCTCTGGTTCACTAATCTGATAATATTGATTCAAAGTTTTCATATCGTTGTGTCCAGTTATAGATGCAATTAATTTATCACTTTTACCTTGTCTTTTCATCATAGTAATAAAAGTTCTTCTTGCTGTATGGGTACTTATTCTATTGTAGAAGAACATTTCTTCTTTAATATTTTCTTTCCCTTTAGTTGTAACTTTTTGAACTTTATTATTGTATTCCATCTCCTGAAATACTTCTTTTATATATTTATTCTGTTTTTGATTGGCAATTAAAGGCAGTTTATAATCATATTTTAATAAAATATATCTAGAAATATTGGTTAAAGGTATCTCTCTGGTTTCTTTAGTTTCATCTTTATTTTCTTTTAATAAAATAAAATCATTAGTTACATTACTTCTTCTTATCAAAGATAATTCACCAAAACGCATACCAGTTACACAAGCAAAGACAAAAACATCACGAACTTTCCCTAGCTTTTCACTTTCAAATTCGTGTTGCATCAACTTATTCAAATCATCAATTGTTAATGCAATTTGATTTGTAATTACTCTCTCAACTTTTTTAAATTCTGTAAAACTATCATTATAAGTGAATTTATTTTTCCTAGCCCAAAACATAAAGGTTTTGAAAAGCCCTAGATTTCTAGCATAAGTATTATTAATATGCTTTAAATCATCCATACAATAGGAAGTGAATTCACGATGAAATGTTTCATCGATCTTACTAAATGTCAATTTGAATTTTCTAGCTGCTTCAAATTTTTCTAGAATATTCTTTATATTTTTATACCTTTTAATTGTTGACGCCGACCATTCTTTGCCTTTTTCCTTTTCGGCTGTAAACTCATCATACGCATCAAAAAATGTATTTTTCCCAGACGGAGCTTTTTTAAATTCTTCGTCAAAAACTTTTTTTAAATTCTTCGAAGTAAAAGGTTCATTTATTCTTTTATACAAGCTTTCTGTTTCAAGAAATAAATCAGAATATCGATTCATCTGAAGTTTTATACTTTGAACAAATTTTGATTTCTTTTTCCCATTTACAAAAGGGAATCTATTTTCAAAGTCCCAATTTTCAGGTATTATTTTCTCACCAGTTGAAAAGACAAATTTCTTATTCTCATTTTTAAAATAGCATGAAAATAAAATCAAAGTTTCTTTATCACTCTTCGGCTCTTTAAGATTAAAAGTGTATTTCATCAGTTGACAATTTAGTTGACAATAATGCTATATTTAGTTATAAAAACTTAGTTATAACAAATATAAGAATTACTACAAAACAAGCGTTTCTTATTGATAATCAATTATTAACAACCAACTCTGATATAATTAGCGCTATAGCCGGCGACTCCACAAAAAAAAATCGCAATCACCTAACATTATGGTAATTGCGATTTTTTATTTTTATAGTTTAGCCGACATTCTTCCGACAATTTATGGTAGATATAATTGTGAAATAGTTTTAATTGAATCATAACCTAACTTGCGATAACTCTCGAACTGCGCTTCATCAAAAAATTGATCTCCTGTTGACTGTTGCGGGAAATCTTTATTCGCTGAAGCATACTCTTTTACATCTACAGATTCTTTTTCCGTTATAACTGTTTTTATATATATGATTGTGCCCGGCTGTTTACCAGCTCCCGGATATACAATAGTTCCCTTGGCAATATGTTCGGTTTTATCCTTGATTTTATCAATTTCGACACCAAAATCAATATCAACACCAAAATCAATACGACACCTTCTAATGGCATTTGCAAGTCCTTCGCAAGTGTTTTCCTGATCCTGCTCTGCATCTCCAATCAAAATATATTGACAACGTCTTCTAACAAGCTCATATAATCCCATATTATCAAAATGGCCACCATCAGAAAGACATACGTATTCCATATTAATATCAGATTTACCAATAAGATCCCGCATTAAATACAAAAGACCAAAATTTGGGTCAGGATTCTTCCATTTATCAAGTCTTGGGTTACCAATCCACCAGCCAAGACGTAAATTAAACAATGTAAGTAAAAATGCCATCGTAGCCGAAGAATGATACCCCCAGTTAGGATTAATTGCAGCACCTGATATAGCCATAGCAGTTCCTAATGTAGGCCCGCCTTTCTTATTAGAAAACTTATCTGTTGGCCTATAACCATATTCATATACATGGTCAATATTATAGGTGGAAGAACGTGTAGGACTAAAATCATACCCACAATATAATGGAGAAAAGACAAAAGACTCACCCATACGATCTTGTCTATCCAAAGCGCTCACTACTGTGGCATTTAGTGTGGAATTGATAAGAGGAAATGGTCCAAAATAACCATTATCCGTTTGCATCGAAGATAGCAAAAGATCATCATTGGCATCGAAACCGGTAAATATGTTAGCTGTTTTTATTCTATCTTCCCTGCTTCGTGTTGCTCCTAGAAAAGCACGGATTAACCTGTTTCTGTAGAAGTAATGAAGTGAAAATTCATTTACTCCAACACGCCAGCTTAACAATAAAGTAATAGCTGCTAAAATTAAAGTCACAAAAAAGTTTCCCCAAGCCTTATCCTCTATTCGTATTCGCCCTGAAAAAAAATCACAATTTTTTATTATTTCCATAATCCAGGAACCTATAAGCAATATCCCAATCATAAAAACAAAAGGTATTACTTTTAGTATTATAGTAATATAGCTTTTCGTAGTAGTTTTGGTTTCATCTTTAGATTCAAATGCTTTTTTTAAACCCCATCCCATAATTGCTGTCCAACCACTCCAAGCCCAAACGACAGACCATACAGAACTATTATTATTCCGTAAACTTACCATATAATTATTCCATAAATCTGGCATAATCAGGGCTGCAAAGCTCACAATCATCCAAAACAGCATGAAGCGATGAATGTAACCTCCCATCCTGCCCCACCATTCTCTTCGATAATCAGGAAAAAGATTACCCATAAGCGCCATTCTAAGAATCACGGCTAATGAAAATATCTCAAGGATTATTGGTATACCAATAACCAAAAATATTTTATTAAAATCTATTCGCACTTTATCTGAAAAATCATAAATACTAATTATATTCAACCAGAAAAACATTAAAAGAAATACCAATAGAGCTGAAGCAGCCAAAGTAGATCCTATGATTGCAAACAGGATTTGTCCAGAAAGATTTTTATCTTTAGTATCTTCCTTTGTGTCGACATTTTTTCTTCCAATTTCCATCAGATCCCATCTTTTATGGTAATTACCACGAAGAGCTACTAAAAAAAAGGCAAGAAAAGCCGAAGAGAAAACATACATCAAAAGCGAACTCCTATCATCACCTGGCGGTGGCGCTTTATATGCAGCAAAATAGGTGCTAATAACTAATGCACTAATTGCACCCCAAAATACTAGTAAGTGCGGAATTAAATTTGTCTGGTTGAATTTCCATGTAAAACGCATTATTAATTTATCAACTTGCTTGAGACATCCTTTGTTTGACTCTTTTTTATTAATATTATAAAAAGAACGCATAGCCGTTGCAACCAAAAACCCTCCTATTATAAACATAAAAAAACTGAAGCAAAAAATATGAAGAGCATCCTGTTGATTCATATTTTTTTTAATAAAAATCCAAGCCGAATAAATATTGGAAATAAATGATAAGACTGTCAAAAGACTTAACAACAAAATTACCTGATTAACAAATGTATTACGGAGCCAGGTCATTCCGGATGTCCATGCATCAGAAGACATAATGCTAACATTAGGAGATAAATAATTACTGAACATCCTAAGCCATCTAATAGGACGAACTTCATCAGCTAAAGGATCTTGAGATTTTCCAGGGCAAAGACGATCATTGATTTTACTAAAAGATCCTGACCTGTGTACCCATGAAGTAAACCAAGAACCAATATAACCACCACCTGATACAGTAGACATGTAATCAAATCTGTAAAGTACATTTAAACTCGCCAATTTTTGTAGTATTCCCAAGTTAAAAGTAGCAGATCTAATACCTCCACCTGACAAGGCAATTCCCATTAGCTGCATTTCGCCTGCTTTTCCCATGGGATCAAAAACCTCTTCTTTTTTATCGGAAAACAATAAAGATGTATCCCTTTGTGGATCACCTTCTTTCGAGGTAATATTAAATTCTGTATTCCTAGATACTCTAGCTTTAGAAATCTCAATTAACTCTTCTCTGAACAAAGTTTCAAAAGGAAGGGAAAAGTCCTGATCTTTTAGCTCATCAAGTAATCTCTGATCATTTTCAAGGTAATTTTTGGCATCTGTTCTCCTGGTTGACCAGAATAAAAAATGCAGATTTCTATCTGAAAATTCCAGAAGATCATAATTATTACATGTTTTACCTACTCCCGAATCCTCCTGAGGCAATTTTGTATAGAATTGGTAGAGTCTTATAGTGTAACCTAATTTACCTTTTCCCGCCATTGCTAAGATTATTTGCAGTGGCATATATTGCAATATCTCTACAAGTTTTAGCCGTTTTTCTGATTGCTTATACAAAACACTCCTTATTGCCTGTCGCCAGAAAAAGGGTGGCCTAAACAAAACGAGTTCATTAGTTTCTTCCCCAGATTGTGATTTATCAGCTATTTTCTCATTGACTGGTATATTACTTGACAACCAATGCAAAAGCGAAACTGTTCTGTCCAAGTATACTTTGACAAATCTATCAGTATCGTCTTTTGTGGGGCTATGCCAGACCAAATCAATTATTTTCTCTTTTTGATGAACTGTCAAATCCTTAATAGGTAATTCGGCTACCTTAATAAGCTTCCAATCGCTTTTCTTTATCAAATCTTTCGGAAAAACGATATCAGATTTACTTTTTAAAATATCCTGAAATAGTGTAATATAAGAGACTGCTTCTGCGGTAAGATCGGTTACTATGTCCATATTATTGTTATTTTAGCTAACCTAAATACGAATGAATATTTGGAAGTATCTATTTTGTTTTTTAGATACCAATGTAAGACCTCAAAAAATATCGTCGACTATGGTAGTTTACCGACACATTTGTAATATTTCAAACCAAAAAACACCTAACACACTGAAATACAAACACAAAGCTAATATTTTAAAAAAACACCTACACGAGTATAAGTACCTGTTTTTGTACATAATCTCTTAAATTTATCTAAAAATTAGATATTGAACTCAAGTCAGATCCAGTTCACAAAAAAAAATCGCAATTATCAAAATGTTAAGTAATTGCGATTTTCTATTTAATATCTTATCCAATATTTAGTCAGCATCTTAAAAATTTACTTTTTAAGATTATATATTATTTCATATTATATTTTTTTATAATTTAGAACATGCTATTAATCAAAAGATTAACCCCTAAACTATAGCAAAAATAATTGTATGGAAATTTTGCCTTCCGCGAGTTTAGCGCCGTTTATAAAGAATTATACCCTTGTTACGATTGAAAAAAGTCTTGACAACGAAGTTTTTTACCCAAGCGGATATGTTGATTTTATTGTCAATATCTCTGAAGGAGCCGCTGCAACTATTATCAACGGCAAACGAAAAGATACGCCATCCATAGAACTTCTGGGACACCTCACCCTTCCTACCCGACTTACAGTAGCGCAAGGCACATCAGTACTTATAGCCCGGATTTACCCGCATGCAAGTGCACTGTTTTTCTCTGATCCCTTGTCCGAATTTACAAACTACGCCACCGATATGTACGATGTGGCATTGGGAGAAAACAGGGAATTATACGATCGTATTATGGAAACAGACGGACTCGCCAATAAAATTGCGATCTTAGAAACCTACTTTCTTCAACAACTCAAAAAAAACGAAACCCGATTAAAAAAAGTGTCGATGGTTCAGGCTCTGAGTCAGCAGATTTCCCTCGATCATCAGCAATTGGATTTACCTGTCTTAGCCCAACAATCAGGATTATCAGAAAGATATATCCAAAAACTTTACTTGTCAAATATTGGTATCAGTCCTGTGGCATTTACATCAGTATTGCGATTTAACAAAAGCTTGCAACTCGTACTCAATACTACACAATCGTTGACCGAGATAGCTTACGACTGCGGGTATTATGATCAGGCGCATTTTATCAAAGAGTTCCGAAAATTTACCGGTATTACTCCTTCTGCCTCCAGAAACTCTCTGATAAAAAATGGCACTGATTTTCAACAGGCCGTAAACATTGGCTTCTAACTTTTCGCCGGACGGTTGCTGCTAAACATGTCGCGGTACATCTTCCAGCCGTCCTTTGTGTTTTTCCAGATGACCATTATCCTTCCGTCGTCCAGTTTTTTACCATCCATATCAGTCATCTCGTAAAAACTTTCCTCTGTTACAAATGTTTTCCCATCTCCATACAAGTGCTGGATCGTAAACTTAACATGCACCTTAGGTCCGTCTTTAAAAAATGCAAGTATTTGCGAACTTCCACATGCAGGTGCAGCATTAGGCGGAAACAAACAAGCATCTTCAGCATACCTGGTAAGAATAGATCCGTCGTTTTTGTTCGCGAGATCTGCATAGATCTCATTGCTGGCTTCTATAGCCTTTCTGGCAGCTTTTAATCCAGAGTCTGTAGTTTGAGCATTACACCAGAAGGTAAGCATTAATAATCCGTTTAAAATAAGTGATTTTTTCATTTTTATAATTTTTATAGAAACAAAGTAAATCATTCCGGCAGGCAGGAAATTGTAAAATTACGAACAACTATTATTTTCGGTATTTCAAAAAAAAATCCCGCAAACAATGTTTACAGGATTCATTTTTAGACTTCAACCAGAAAATTTCCGATTTCTATATTTGCTTTATAAAACAATCTACATCATCGTATTGATACGAATACTTGCTTTAATAAGTGCTAATGCCGAGATTTTTGAAATATGAATATCTTTGGGCTGATGATGCGAATTTTGACTTACAAGCCTCACAAATTCGTGACCTTGTTCTGATTTCTGAACATACTTCACCGTAATATATTCTTCCCAGTCGTTTAATTTGACACTTAATAAATACATTTCGCCAAAAAAGATATTCTCAAACTCCGTTTCTTTATATAAAATTATATCACCGGATTTAAGCAACGGATACATACTGTCTCCTGTTACAGAAATAGCTCCATCACATTTTGGCAGATTCGGAATCTTGATTGTATCCAAAATTCTTTGTGGTTTTCCGCTATTGAATAACTCTCTTAAACCAGCAACTGCTTCAAGATCATACAATGGTATTTCCTGACTCACATGTAAGGAATCAACCGTTTTACGATCCGTATTCATTATAACAATATCTGTACTATTTTCCTTTAACATTGGTCCGTTTCCGGTAAGTAACCACTCTGAATTAACCTCTGGAAAATGATGTAATATTTTACACGCTTTGTCCGTTCCCATGTTACTGCTGTTATCTAAAAACTTATTAGAAAAACCCAAATCATTACAAAACTTATACTTCGTAATCCCTTTATAATCAAGGTATTCTTTCATTCTTTCAGTCGATCCCATAAAATGATGTAATTTTTTACGTTAATTATTTGTTTTGATGTATTATTTTACATTATATTTGCAAAGTAAAGAAATAAAAAAATGAAAATAAAATATTTCAGCACAAAATTAACAATCAGTAAAAACATTGAAACAAAACAACACTAAAAGCATCCAAAAATGATTACAAAACATTATTGAAATGCCTACTAATAAAAATATTTAAAAACCAAAAACACTAATTAATCTTAACAAAATGAAAACGAATCAAATTGAAGAAAAAATTCAGGAACTGGAAAACTGGCTGATTGAAAACCCCAATAGTACCGAAAGAAATTTAATAGAATCTGATATTAAAAAATTACGAACCATCTTAAAACAAAATCATGAGTAAAAAACGAATCGAAGAACGTATTGCTTTATTATATCTCGCACTCCAGTTCTGTTCAGAAAAAATAAAAACTTTTACTTCCGGAGAAAGAATCTGCATTAACCAGGAACGTTTTCAATGGATGCATATTCTGGAAGATGAAACAGCTGTTCCCCGACCGGTTTCATCCAAAATCGAAAGCAAAATAAATGACATTTCAAGACTTGCTCTGTTGCATAATTTCAAGCCTTATTACGAAGATCCATTAAAAGAAGAAAACGAAGTCGCATAACAAATTTTAAAACCAAAAAACTATGAACACATCAATTGCAAACACAAAAAACCAAGTTATAGATTTAACACAATTTTCGGCAAACCAACTAAAAGAGGCTTTAATGAAAATAGAAAACAA
The DNA here is from genome assembly GCF_020991455.1 of Flavobacterium sp. JAS. Taxonomy (GTDB): domain Bacteria; phylum Bacteroidota; class Bacteroidia; order Flavobacteriales; family Flavobacteriaceae; genus Flavobacterium. Next base: position 37,682 of record NZ_JAJMOX010000011.1, on the reverse strand, counting down.
AAAGAATGAAGAAAGAGATGCTTATAAACAACTGGTAGCCGAAACGATTCCTAAAGCACTTTTAAAATTGCACAAAACTTCTGAGATGATTAGTAATGTAAAAACAGAAACTTTTCAGCTTTTTGAAACTATTCTTGATTTAAAAAATCAGGTTTATGGCTTTAAGGAAAAGCAAATGTCGCATACGTTTTCTAATGATAAAGAAGAAATTACAATTGGATATCGCATTAATGAAGGCTGGGACGATACGGTAACTATTGGTATTGAAAAAGTTCAAAATTATATTTCATCGCTTTCTACCAGTAAAGAAACGGCTTCGTTGGTAAAAATTGTTTTTAACCTTCTAAAAAAAGATGCTAAAGGAAATCTAAAAGGATCAAGAGTTCTGGAATTGCAAAAACTTACCAAAGAATTTAACAATGAAGAATTTACTGATGGAGTAGAAATTATTGCATCTTCTTTTAAACCTGTACGTTCAAGCTGGTTTATTGAGGCAAGCTTAATTAATGAAAACGGTACAAGAACTAATATTCCGCTGTCTATGTCATCAGTAGATTTTTTACACGGATATGCTTTTAATTTCTTTAATCAACAAAACGAACAGACAAATGCAGCCTAATAACGACATCTACGCATCAGTGCTTTTAGCTATTTTATTAATCACTACTAACTTAAAACCAATCCTGCAATTTAGAGAATGGCTTTATTTTAGAATCAAAACAATCTTTAAACAATATATAAATGAGCGTAAAAATAAAACCTATTACAGATCATGAAAGCTATGAGGTAAACAATAATACTGTTTTTAAAGATAGCTTTGGAAACTGGAACTGCAAAAATGATCTGTCAAACAAAGAACGCTTCGCTTTTAATCAATATGAAAATATAGTAATTAAAAATCCGAGATTTAAAAAACACACTAAAGCCAATTACAAAGGCTAATCACAAACTAATATTCATTCTCTAAAATTTACTCTTCTTCTAAATATCTTCCATTATTTTTTTCACTCAATAATACCACATCATTATGCCAATATCTGCAAACAGAAGCCTCGGAATTCAAAAAAACAAATTACTACGCTATAAACTCATTAAAGAATTATATCAAAAACACAAAACTGAAGATATCCCTACAACAGTAGTGTGGCGCAAATATATTTCTCCTGTTTATCCAATATCACGAACTACATTGTATGAAATTCTTTGCACACCCATAACTATAGAATTAAAAAGAATTGAGGAGCTTATGGGAAATCAAAAAAAAGCATAAAATATTACACAAAAATACCTTGTTCTATTCTTCCGTTCTAACACTATAAATCAATTTTGAACACGAATTTATTTCGCTTGTTTGACTTTCAGTCTCAGGTCACTAATCCGTTTGTGAAATTCGTGTTCAAAATTTTTAGATGCTAACAGCATTGTTTTATTATGTGTTTTTTCTCAGAAAATCAAAATTAATCTGCAATACTATTTTGTATATTTCAGTCTAAATTAGTTAACAAATGCCCCTGATACCTTTATCTTTAGAAAATATTTTATCTAAAAAAAACATCAGTTCAACTAATCATACTGGACAGGATTAATCCGGCTGAAAACAAAAATATAAAAAATGAAACAAGCAATTATCAATGCGACCGTGCACACTGGTGATGAAATCATTTCTAACGGAGTTATTATCATCGAAAACGGAATCATTCTTTCTGTTCAAAATAAAATTCCAAATGGTATTGAAACGATTGATTTAAAAGGAAAGCATATTTCGGCAGGTTTTATAGATATTCAGATTAATGGTGGAGAAAAGCTTTACTTCAGCCAGGCACCTACCGAAGAAACAATTCAGGATATTTATGATTCCAGTTTAAAATATGGTACAACTCAAGTTCTTCCTTGTTTAATTTCTTCGTCTAAAGAAACGATTCTACAAGGAATTGAAGCTGTTTGCAATTACAGAAACAAACATGATAATGGCGTAATCGGGATGCACCTGGAAGGTCCGTTTTTGAATCCCTTAAAACGTGGCGCGCATAGTGTTGACCAGGTTCGGAAACCAACAAATACAGAGCTTGAAGAAATTATCAGATTAGGAAAAGATGTTATTAAAGTCATTACAATTGCTCCGGAATGCTTTACTGATGAACAACTGAATATGCTGCTGGAAAGCGGCATTCAAATATCGATTGGGCATTCGACTGTTACACACAAAGAAGCTCAGGTTTATTTTTCGAAAGGCATCAAACTCGTAACACATTTATTCAATGCCATGACACAGTTTGGGCATCGCGAGCCGGGTTTGGTTGGCGCAAGTCTTGAAAACGAAAATGTATATACTCCCGTTATTTTAGATGGTGCACATTGTGATTATGCCGCAGCAAAATTGGCATATAAACTAAAACAGGATAAATTCTTTTTGATAAGTGATGCCACCTTTTTAGGTCGGAAAGTAGAAAACTTTAAGTGGGACAATTTTGATGCGCACTTAGACAATGGCTTTTATAGAAATAACGACGGGAATTTGGCAGGAGCCACAATCTCAATGTCAGAAGCCGTACAAAACGCATACAATCACTTAAATGTTTCGGCAGATGAAGCTATCAAAATGGCAACTTCGCGCGTTGCAAGCGCAATTGGTTTAGAAAATAAATTCGGGAAAATAAAAGTTGGATTTCCGGCTAGTTTTGTTCAGTTTAATGATGATCTATCTGAAATAGAAACGTTGAGTTTTTCTAAAATCACCACAACTAATTCCTAAAAACAATCACTTTGAATACTATAACCTTTAATTTTTAATCAAAATTAAAATATTTTTAATCAAATTTGAAAGTCTGTATTCTAATTCCTTTTTACATTCGTTTTAGCAACAAATTAAGGACAAACGAACAATTTCAGAACATCAAAAATCTAAAAAAACCTACTTTTATAACAAATTAAAATCGCGATTTTCCGTCAATATTCTTGTTTTACACAAGGATATTGATAGTTTTGCGTTTTAAAATTAAACCCCCAAATTTAACCCCAAAACCTATGAGAAAAACCATTTCTTATTGTTTGCCTTTTATCATTTTCGCAGGCTTGCTTTTCAGTTGCAGCGATGATGATTCAAAAGGAGAAAACTACAAAGCCAATTATTTAGCAAGCATTGATGCAACAAATTTACCTGCAGGTAATAAACCAATGACTATGTTTGAAGACGACGAAAGTTCTTCAAAAATGTATGACAACAAAGACCGTTGGTTTCGCGTCAATCAACCCATGCAAGCGATCCAGAAAGGAAAAGATTCTGTGCAAATTTCCCTTTATTCGCCTGTTGGACTTACTGATGTAAAAGTCTATGCAAAATTACCCAACTACGACAAACGATTTGTAATCTATGAGTTTACAAAAGTTCCGGCTTTTCATCGTTCGTTTCACCAGCTTCCTTTGGTAGAAGGAAAACATGATTACAAACTAGAAGATGGTAAAACGGTTACTATCGATAAAATTGACGGATTTTCGTCTGGTGCGATCCAGTTTTCAGTAGAATCGAGTGATCCTTTATTCGAAAAATTCAAAAAGATAAAATCAAATCGATTAGTACAATTCAGCACGCAGTACCACCTTAATAATCCTGCTGATGATCCTAATAAATTTTTACCAATGAATCCTGTTTTGGCCAAAGAAGCCATTACAATGATTATCAATTATTCGTATGCGATAAGTCATCCTTTGTACTATGACACGTTTATGAATTTTGATCAATTCAAAAAAGAACAGGCAGCAGCAGCGGGAACAACAACCGTTAATGGAGCATTGAACTGGCACGGAAATACAGACGATGATGCTGTAAACGGTGTTTATGATTATTTGACAAAAGCCCAAATTGAAACGGCTTATAACACTTACATCGACAGCCGAACTTTGAATATGGCAATGGTCGGAGGAGGTTCGGCATGGGGTGGCGGTGCATTAGCTTCTCAATGGGAATCTGGTTATGTATCCGGACACTGGAAAGGTGAAATGTCTGTTTGGTCACACGAATATTCACATCACAGTGGTTACAGTCACAGTAGTAATCTTGCCAATAGCGGCGAAGGAGGAGGTCAACAGGAAATGTTAACCGAGTTTTACAAATATCTGATTTACTTAAATGATCTTCCTTTTATCGATCCGGAGATATTAAAAACTTATACAAAAACGGCTTATTTAACAGGTACATACAAAAAACCTGTATTTACTATTAATCCTAAAAATTCATTTTTAGTAAAATATAAAGGAGAAGGAAAATGGAAATAACCCGCAAAACTATCATGAACAAAATACCTTTTTTCATAGCATTACTTTGCCTTTTTACCAATTGCAGCAAAGATGACAATCAAAACGATAATTCGCCACAATACAATTACTACTATCCTACTGACGAAGCTTCAATCACTGCAAGCAAAATTGGCGACGGAACGGGAACATTAGATCCTAAAGGAATTACAATCGCAAACAACAAATTGTACGTTTGTAATGGTGAGGTGCTTGAAATTTTTGATGCTCTGACTTTGGCACATTTAAAAACAATCACAGCTTACACAAAAGGTACAACGACAATTCCGTTTACCAAAATTTCTTCGGTTAGTGTTGATAACGGACGTATTTATATCGGAAGTGTTGATTCCAGACTTTTCGTAATGGACGAAACTACAAATGCCGGAATCACTACAGTTGGAAACGGGCAATGGTGGACAACTTTTGTACACGTTTTTGGAGTTGTCGTAAAAGACGGATTAGTATTTGTAAAAGAAAAAAATACAACTATTAAAGTTTTTGAAACAACACAAATCACTGAAACCAGTAATTGGGATTTAAAACCAATTGCGATGTTAAACACATTAAACGGTTACGATCAGGTTTATTCTTTGGATGTTGAAGCCGGAAATTTAGTAGTTGCCGGAAGAGATGCTAAAAGCTATTTGTATTACAGTATTGCTGCTATTAAAGCCAACGCTGCGGCTTCGTTGACTGAACCAATGAAACCAACAAACACTACTTTTGATGCAAAACCTACTGCAATCAGTTTTAGTAAAGATTGGGCCATTACATCAGAAAATATCGGAGCTTTAAATTATTTGCGTCTTTATCCAAAAGCAGAATTTTTGGATAAAAAATACACCGCAAGAGTTAATGCTTCTGATATTATGGGAGAAAATCCATTTGGAACCATTGTAAGTACAGCACAACTTAATGATCGTCTTTTCTTGTCTGATAATACAAACCAAAAAATTAGAATTATTAAGCTAAATCAATCTGCAATTACAGAACATAAATAGACTTAATTCTATAGTTTTCAATACTCAAAAGGGAATAGTTTCAGTACTATTCCCTTTTTATTTTAGAACAATTAACGAAATGCATCGATTCAAAACTTTGATAATTATAAATGCCGAATTAAAAATAAATGGTAACTTTTCATGCTTTTTTAAGACAAATATATTTGTATTATACGATCGCTAAAAGTTCTACTTAACACATAGAAACATAGATTTTATGTATAAAAAAGAAAACAAAAAGAAACATATTTCTTTCACATAGCGCTCTATGTGCATTTAAATAAGTAAAACGCCTTTTTTTAGCGTATAGAATCTATGTTTCTATGTGTTGAATTAATTTAGCCAATACAGTTCCAAATATCTAAAAACCAATGACAACAGATATCATAGAATTAAATGACTTTATTGTTTTAATCGAACAATCCAACACCTCTAAAACTTTTGTTCAGAAGTGTGAAATTGATGGCGATGCTGTTGGTTTTGCCTTTTATGGTTCGGGAAATGTCGAACTGGAAATCAAACATAACAACCAAACCAAATATTTAACAAATACAACAGGTTTGGCAATTTGTTTTTTTGGAAATCAAAAAGTAGAATTCGCCCATAAAATAGAACCCGACAAACCACTGCAGTCGATCAGTATTTTTACCAAACCCAAAAAACTCCATTCTTTACCACAAGCCGAAAAAGAAATTTTCGAAAATTACCTTCCGGAATTATTACATCCGAAAGAGCATTTTGTAGAAGGTCCATCCTTTTATATGACGCTCGAAATGCAATTGGCGGTCCAGAAAATCTTCAACACCACTTATACAGGCAATACGAGATTGTTATTTTTAAAAAGTCAGATCAATGAATTATTGGCACATTTCTATGCACTTTTAGCCACAGAAACAAAAATTGACTTTTCGGAAATAGACAAAAACAAATTGTATAAAGCCAAAGAAATTGTCACGACCAGTTATTCAAAACCACCTTCGATTACCCAATTATCTAAAATGGTTGGTTTGAATAGCAATAAACTAAAAAAGAATTTCAAAGAGCTTTTCGGAATTCCTGTTTTTAAATATGTACAGGAAGAACGACTTCACAAAGCATATGAATTACTCCGCGAAAGCGAAAAAACAGTACAGGAATCCGCTTGGGAAGTGGGTTACGAAAGTTTAAGTTCGTTTTCGAATGCCTTTCATAAAAAATTCGGAATGCGTCCCAATGAAGTTCGGCAACAATTCCTTTCAAACAAATCTTAATTCTTTTCAGACAAATGATTCTTTTTTAATGATTGCAACTTTGCATCAGTAATCAATTAAAAAACTATTGTCATGAACAAAAAGAAAATTTTAGTCTTGGGATCCAACGGAAAAACAGGACGCAGAGTAGTCGAAAGATTAGAACAAGTAGAGAATATCGAAATTCGTTTAGGTTCCCGAAATGAGAAAATTCCATTCGATTGGGAAAAACCAGAAACCTGGGAAGCAGTTCTTGAGGATATAGATTCGGTTTATATTACTTTTCAACCCGATTTGGCAATTCCTTCAGCAGAAGATTCAATTGAGAATTTCACCCGTCTTGCCACAAAATTAGGCGTACAAAAAATGGTTTTACTTTCCGGAAGAGGCGAAAAAGAAGCACAACTTTGTGAGGAAATGGTAAAACAAAATGCCAAAAACTGGACGATTATTCAGGCAAGCTGGTTCAATCAAAACTTTAGCGAAAGCATCTTTTTAGATCCAATTTTAGCCGGAGTTGTTGCCTTACCAAGAGCAGAAGCATTGGAACCTTTTACTGATGCCGATGATATTGCCGATGTCGTTACAGCAGTACTATTAGACGACAAACACAACGGACAAACCTATGAATTAACCGGTCCGAAACTTCTAACTTTTAAACAAGTCATTAAAGAAATCGCTGAGGTTACCGGTCGAAATATTACTTTTCAACCCTTAAGTTTAGAAGAATACAACAAAATGTTAGTAGAATATCAAGTTCCCGAAGATCATATCTGGCTCGTAAATTATCTTTTCGAACAAGTATTAGACGGACGAAATTCAACTATAACTTCTGACATCGAAAAAGTTCTGGGCAGAAAAGCAAAAGATTTTTCCGCTTACGCGAAAGAAACAGCCCAAACCGGAATCTGGAATTCTTGAAGGCATTAGCCACGAAAGCACAAAAGACACGAAGTTTATTTTGTTTTTTTGTCATTTCGACCAGAGGGAGAAATCACATTAGTAATTCGACAAAGATTAGCAATTGCAGCGGCGGAGTTTCGTGTGTGATTTCTCCCTTCGGTCGAAATGACAAGATTGTGGTTACTTTATAAAATCCTTACACAATCAATCATTCACACAAAAACAAAAACCCGCATAAATCCGTTTAATCCGCCCAATCCGCAGGCCATACAAACAAAAAAAAAGCTTGTCTATTACAGACAAGCTTTTCTATTCTTAAGCGAAATATTCTTCGCTTAACTTTCTATTTCTACTTCAACAGCCTCTTTTACTTCAACAATATCTTTTACTTCAACAGCATCTTTCGATTTAACCATCTGGCTTACTCTCCAGATAAAAAATATGCTACAAAGTGTAATTACCGCAATTACATATCCTAAAATATCATAGTTTTCTAATGGTGAAGTTTTTGTTTTTTGGTGCACAATAAATCCGGCACAAACCGCTGCGATTCCGCCGGCAATTTGTTGTAAAGAAGAAGATATTGACATATAAGCGCCACGATCTTCCAAGCCCGGAATAGCAGTATTAAGCGTTGTTGCAGGAATCATACGACTCATGATTCCCATAAACAAAATCATATTAATCACTACAATTTCCCAAAGCGGAATTGGATTTAAGTTCGTATAAATCAAAATCATAATAATAGAAAGTATCGAACCCGCAGCAAACAATTTGAACTTGCTTACTTTATCACTTAATTTACCAACCAAAGGCATTATAAAAAGTACCGAAAGTCCGGTAAAGAAAAATACCATTGGCAATTCGAGCTGGCTAATATGTATATTATTTACTAAAAATGCGCTCCCAAAAGGCTGTAGCATAAAACCTCCAACCGAAAGAAAAGCAATAGAAGCAAAACCAACTTGATAACGTTTATTGCTCAAAGTATGCCAAAGATGCAAAAACGGACTTTTGTCTGTTTGTACCTCTAAATGTTTTGTGATGGGCTGCATTTGCGTAATAATTGCAATAAGAATTAAAACTCCCAAAACGGCAATCATAATAAATGCCGAATGCCATCCCCAATTGTTGGCAAAATACAATCCAACCGGAATTCCTAAAATTTGACTTGTAGCAAAAGCCATTTGAATGAATCCCATAACACGTCCTCTTTGGTGAATCACAAATAAATCGGTCACAATTGCCAAAGAAACAGAACCGATTACACCGCCAAAAAGTCCGGTAACGATTCTCGCCATCAACAACATCATATAACTTGTTGAAAGTGCACAGAAAACGGTACCAATAATGAATCCTGTATAAAAGAAGATTAAAAGTTTTTTTCTGTCAAATTTATCAGCAAAACCCGCCGCCATTAATCCCGAGATTCCGGCACTAAAAGCGTAAGCAGAAACCGCAAAACCAAAGTTTGCAGTTGTCATATTCAGGGTTTTCATTAAAATATCTCCCAGTGGAGAAATAACCATAAAATCAAGTATTACTGTAAATTGCAAAAGCGCTAATATCGCAATAATGATTTTTTGGTGAGAAGTAAAAGCGGGGCTGTCCCCAGAAATTTTTTCCATATAAATTGGTTATTTTTTGATTAAGATAATTCCTGGCACTCGTGACCAAATTCATTGATCATTTCGATAATGGCGTCAGGTTTCAATACATCCGATACGACGCGAAGCACGCAATCAACATCTTCATGATCGATGCTCCATTGTTGTATGTCCGAATGATTATCCAGTGTTCTGTGCATATCGCAATCTGGATTGATTTGTTTAATATTTGTTTTGAAAATGTGTATTCTGTTCAAATTCGTTTCCATAATTTTTCATGGTTTTAGTCCTTTAATTGTACCCTTAAAAGCCTCTTTCATAATCTCCTTGGTAAGCTTAAACGGTTTTCCTCCCATACTCTTACCTTCAGTATGCATATTCAACAATGTGTATAACGGTCCGTAAGCGACAGACCAGAAAGCTTCAAATGTCATCGGGACCAGTTCCTTATTACGAAGTCCGTTATCCATAAACTCATTCATAATCTTTCTAAATTCTGCAAACTCTTTAATAGAAGCCAGAATAGTGTCTGAATGAGGCGAATGTTTAATGATTTCAAAAAATGCAACTTCTTTCGGATATTTCATGGTAAAGTTGGCGCGGTTTTCCCACTGTCTCCATAAACCTTCCTCAAATGACATTTCGGACGAAAAATTTTTTACGGTACTGGTAAAAAATTTCAGTGCAATAATGGCACCTATTTTCTGAATCAAATCATCCTTGTCTTTGTAATAAATGTAGAGCGTGCCAACAGAAATCGAACAGGCCTTCGCCAGCTTGTTCATACTGAAACCTTGAAACCCGTCACGCACAATTTGATCGATTGCCGTTTCGATTACCAATTTTTCTTTGTCAACATCTCTTACTCTCATACTGATTATTTTTGACAAAGATAAAATAATAAATGAATGAACGTTTTTTTATTATTGATTTTTTTTTCAGAATAATTTACAACGACAAACCTGACAGGTTTAAAAATCGGTTCAAACAAAAAATTCACTCCATAAAAAAACTCCTGCTCGGGGGAACAGGAGTCATAAAAAAACAAATTAAATTTCTATTTTTTTAATTACAATTATCTTATTTAGACTAAGCCACGAGTCAACCAGCCTCTTTTATTCGCGGTAACAATGGCGTAGGGTGTGATCCAGAATAAACTGAAGGTGTAAAAAACACTATAAGAATACGCCCAAAGCGAATCGGCAAGATTGTATCTTTTAGCATAAAACAACACCGGAAAACTCGATACGATTAAGATTCCCAAAAGGGTAGAACTTAAAAATAATAGTGGATGCATGGCGATAAAAACAAACATAAAGATCATAAACGGATACGCCATAACAATTTTCAAAGCTTGGTTGAACCATAAAAGTCTGCCACCAAATTTAGATCCTTCTCTAAAATCTGTAAAAACATATTTTGCCATTGCAATATTCTCACGCACATTACTTCTGCTCCATCTAATGAACATTTTGTACAATCCAGTATATTCTTCCGGAACGTTTGTTAGTACGTATGCATTTCTCTGAAACAATACATGCTGACCTTGTTTCAAAATCATATTTGTCATTGCACGATCTTCACCAATATCAGACGGTTGTCCCATAAAAGTTTGGTTGATCCATTCGTCCAGACAAGCAAAAACCGAAGTTTTTCTATAAGCCGCAGCCGCTCCCGGAGTACAAAGAACCGAACCTAATTTACTTTCGGCAGAACGCATGAATTCAAAACTCATTACGAAACTTACGTTAAGCATTTTTGGCAAGATTGCCTTTTTACTGTTCAATACATGAACGTTTCCGGCAACTGCACCACATTTTTCGTCAACTACAAACGGACTAACTAAGTTACGTAGAGTATCTTTTTTAACAATTGAATCACTATCAACCGTTACAAAAATTTCTCCCATTCCCAGTTCGAATCCACGGTGAAGAGCGTGACGTTTTCCTGCATTTTCAGGTTGCTGAAAAATTGTCAAACGATCTCCCAATTTTATTTTGGCTTGTTGCATCCAGTACCAGGTATCATCTTTACTTCCGTCGTCAACGGCCAATATTTCAAGTTTATGTGCTGGAAAATCACTTTCGGCCAAACTCAATAAAGTATCCCAAACCAGTTTTCCTTCGTTGTACGCAGGAACGATTACGGTAACAGTTGGTAACATTTCATCCGCAACCGATTCGATTGGTTTGTAGTTAAAAAACAAGTATAAATTATACAGAAATACTCCTGTTTGAAAGAAAAATAATAATCCTGCCACTATCAGGAACGGAAGTCCCCAGGAAGAATTCATTCTATCGATCTGAAACTGATCAAAGTCGGATTGTAAATAATATACAGAGTATGCTCCAACAAACATTAAGGCAAAGGTGCTCACCAACACAAATAATCCAAACTTACTTTTGGTGCGCTCACTTACTTTTTTTACTGCTGAATTGGAATTGTTAATACGAAAAATGGAACCATTTAAGGCGTGTTCGTTATTGCTATTTGAATTTGAAGTATAAAATTGTTCTGATGTTAAGGTTTCACTTTTCATATGACACTACTTTTGATTGCTATGTATGGGCTTTTATTTAAAAATGCTTCCCTCCGATTCTATTTTCATTATCGGAAAGGATTTCACTTATTCCCATTTTGCAAGCCACGTGCCATAATCACTTTTTACTGGATTCTAGCGATTTAGCTTTCTTGAGTAGTTTTTGAGTGTATAATTATTATACGTTTTGGTATACAGGTTACAGATTTTGTTGCCTTTTTAGAGATTTTTTGAGTTGAGGTTTTGCAGGTGATTTTTAGACTTCTTATTGTCATCCTGAGCGTCCCGAAGCTTCGGGAGAAGGTTTTTTTTTGGAATTTGGGAGTTATTCCGAAGTTTTAGGATTGGAATTTAATTTTCTGGAGTTATTTCCAGCCATTCGCTATATCTTTTCCTTGCTAAAGGAGCAAGAAAAAGGATGCCGCTTCTGTCTGGGCTAGGGAGAAATTTAGGCTTAACAAGAAATTTATGAAGACAAATGTTATTGAAAATTTAATCTTCAAAAAAATAAAACTAATCCTCATACATCTCCATCCACAACCTAGTCTCCTCCAAATCCAACTCCTTCTCAATCTTTCTAAAAATCTCTTCATTGACAGAACCCGATTTATGCATCGATTCTAATTTGTTGCGTTCAACATTCAAAAGATCGATTTGAAGTTTAGTAAAATCGTTGAAAATCTCACCTCCCATCAATTTACCTTTTCCAAAGAAATTGGCTGGAAGTTCCGTTTTTTGAAGCCGATTGAATTTTACTTCGTATTTGCTTTTTATGTTGTGGAGTAAGTCGTCATTGAGTAAGGAAAAATTATCTTCGATATGGGTAATGGTTTGCGAAACGATAATGTTTCGGATCTCGTATTCTTCGGCAAGAATCGAGTATTTTTCAATTTTTAGTCTTTTAATTAACCATGGTAATGTCAATCCCTGAATGACTAAAGTGGAAAGTATCACACAAAAAACGAGATAAATGATGAGGTTTCGGAGCGGGAAAACTTCTGTTTTATTCATCATTAACGGAAGCGCCAATGCAGCCGCCATCGATACTACGCCACGCATTCCGGACCAACCAAAAACAATCATGTTCCTGAAATCGAATTCTTCCTGCAAACGGATCTTTTTACTAATGTATCTTGGAAGTAAAGTTGCCGGAATAACCCATAAAAAACGCACCAAAATCACGACTAAACTTACCGAAGCGCCCCAAACAAACAACGACCAACCCGAATAATCGCCAATTCCTTCAATAATTTGTCGTAACTGTAATCCGATTAAGACAAAGATCAAACCGTTTAAAATATTCGTTAAAACACTCCAAATCGTTCCAGTCATGATTCGGCTTTCGTGTGTAAAAATAGTCCCCGATCTCGCCGAAAGAAAAAGTCCTGTGGCAACTACAGCAAGAACACCGGAACATTCAAAATGTTCAGCAATTAAATAAGATGCAAAAGGCGTCAGCAAAGTTAAAGTAGCCTCGATAACCTCATCGCAAACAAATCTTTTATGAATAAAACTCATCACATATCCAACAACTAAACCAATCGCAATTCCTAATACAGACATTACCACAAAGTTTAATCCTGCTTGCCAAAGCACAAAATTTCCGGCAGTAATTGCGGTCAAAGCATATTTGTAAGCGACCAAACCACTGGCATCATTCACCAGACTTTCGCCTTCGAGAATCGCAATTAATCTCGGGTGTAAACCCAAACCTTTTGTAATAGAAGTTGCCGAAACTGCATCAGGCGGCGAAACAATTGCCCCCAAAAGAAAAGCCAACGGCCAGGAAATATCATCGATCAACATATGTGCGGCAATAGCAACGGCAGCTGTGGTAAACAAAACCAAACCAACAGCCGCAAGTGTAATTGGCCGAATGGTTTGCTTAAAATCGGACCAACTGGTGTACCACGCAGCGTGGTATAAAAGCGGTGGTAAAAAGACAATAAAAACCACTTCGGGACTTAAAGCAATTACCGGAAGTCCGGGAACAATACTGATAACAACACCACAAAGTACCAACACTATAGGAATGGGAAAATTGTACTTTTTACTAACAAGACTTAGGAATGCGACTCCAAATAGTAACATGATAATTATGGTAATATTCTCCATTTTGCAGTAGTTTTTTTTGTATTTTGGTGGTATAAGAGTACGAATATAATATTTTTAAAGTTTTCTTTTTACTTCTCTCTTTTTTGCTCGCAGATTTAGCAGATTAGGCAGATTTTTTTCTGTTTTGTGTTTGCTTCCCTTTGTCTTTTTTGCCGCTCCCGAGACTTCGGGATAAATGGGGTAAAAAGATTATTCCTTGTAGACTTTAGTCTATGTGAATTCATGCAAAGTAAATCCAAAACGAGAATCCAATCTTTGTCGAGCTTCTCACGAGGATTTCTCCTTCGTCGAAATGACATATTGTACATAAGCTTCGTGAATCTGCGACTTTTGCGAGATTAATCACAAACTCTCTTTTAACCAAATTTTATCATACTCTTCATCATAAATACTGCAAAAAAAATTACATTTGAAGCTTAAATTTATGACTCAAATTATGACTCAAAAAAGATATTCGATTTGTTTACTTGCCTTATTAGCAGTCTTATTTTACACACCACTCGCCTATTCGCAAACGGCTCCTCCAAAAAAAGAAAACCGTACTAGTCTTTTTCAGGAAAGTGCTACGGATAGTGATTATTTAATGGCGATTGAAAAAGCCGGAGAAGTGCTGGAATCCGCTCATAATGACACCGAATTTGATGGAAACAGTCACCATTTATTTGGTGATATCAAAAGAACACAAAGCAAACTTGATCTTATTCTGGAGAGTTTAAAAGGTGCAAATCCTAATGTGCGCAATCAGCAAATGTATCGTATTGTGCTGAAGGAAATTGAGCAGGAACTTGAAGAACAAAATAAGGGTATCAATTCGCGCAATCTGGCTTTGGAAAAAATCAAAACCCGTGTAATTGATTTGCGCAAGGACAAAACCTTAATGGCACTTCTTAAGGATACAATCCGTCGCAAGCAGTTTAAAAAAGAATTTGCCAATCTTAAAAACAGATATCTAAGCACGGACAGTTTAATGACCAAAAATCAGGGTATTTTAAACAAAAATAAAAGACTTACTGTCGAAAGAAAAATTGCCGTTTCGAATGCTTTAATTACTGTTGAAAGCAAACTTGAGCAGTCTGGAGTAGGTATGCTTAAAGAAGATTACCCAACTTTGTGGAGCAAAAACGATTCGACAGCTAAAAAAATAGTAGGCAAAAACATCAAAGCCAAGATCATTATCGAAGAGAATGTCGCCGCCTATTATTTAAGTTACAGAGCCGGTGGTTTAATTACATTGGTTTTATTAATGGGATTATTGGGCTGGTATATTTCCCGAAATGTAAAATACCTCAAAAGCAACGGTCATGACGAAAATCTATCTCAATTTAACTTCAAATATTTAAATCGAGGTGTTATAATTCCGGTTGCTGTCATTGGACTTAACATTGCTGTGGTGAGTAATTTATATGCTCCGGCATTGTTTATAGAATTGATTCAGCTTGTGCTTCTGGGGCTTCTTACGGTTCTTTTTAAGAATAAATGGTCGGCGGTGGCCATGAAAAACTGGGTATATCTTTTAGTTTTATTCTTTATTTTATGTTTTCTGGACTTGTTTATTGCAGTAGGATTTATTCAGCGTTGTGCTTTTATTGTGATCAACATTTTGGGAATTCGCTATGGTTTGGTTCAAATTAAAACTTTAAAAGAACAGCTTTATATCAAAGGATTTTTTAAATGGGCGACGATCATTTTTATTGGTTTGAATGTCCTGTCGATTTTGAATAACCTTTTCGGAAGAGTTTCATTGGCCAATATGTTAAGTCTTACGGCTTTTATATCGCTAACGCAAATTGTGGCTTTAAGCGTGCTTTTGAAAATTGTTTTAGAAGTTATTCTTTTACAGATTTATACCACCAGAATTAAACGTGACATCGAAAAGATTTTTGATCACGAAAGCCTGTCTGCCACACTCAAAAAACCTTTCATTATCATAATTAGTTATATGTGGATTGTTGTAATCGCAGCTAACTTAAATATTTGGGAATCGCTGCGTGCCGGTTTAGCCTCATTATTAAGTCATCCAAATACAATTGGAAGCATCACTTTTACTTTAGGAAACATTGTATTGTTCTTTATCATTATTTGGGTAGCGCATTTATTGCAGAATTATGTAGCGTACTTTTTTGGCGAAATTGACGATGAAAATGAAGAAAACGTCAATAAAAGACAACATTCTAAATTACTCATTACAAGACTTGTGGTATTAATTGTTGGATATCTTCTTGCCGTTGCCGCATCCGGAATGCCATTAGACAAACTAAGTATTTTGTTAGGTGCTTTAGGTGTCGGTGTTGGACTTGGATTGCAAAGCGTGGTTAACAATTTCGTTTCAGGTATTATTTTAATTTTTGATAAACCGATACAAATTGGAGACGTTATCAATATAAGTTCTGACTCCGGTCGTGTAAAATCAATGGGGTTGCGAACTACCAAAATCAATTCAGCAAATGGTGCCGAAATTATTATTCCGAATGGTAATTTATTGTCCCAAAACATTACCAATTGGACTTACACCGACAATTTTAAACTGGTAGAGGTTGCCATCGAAGTTAGCGGCGAAATTATGCCGGAAGAAATTAATACGCTAATATTAGAATCTCTGGAAAGTATGGAATTAGTTAATAATACTAAGCCTCCCCAGATTTATTATACCGCTATTGCCGATGGAAAATTCAAATTACAAGTAAAATTCTGGTGCAGTATTTACCGTACCGAAGAAACAATAAGTAGTGCAAGACAAATGCTTTACAGTAATTTTAAAGCTAAAGGTTTGACTTTATCTACCTAGAAAAAATATTTCAATTTCAAAAGCCGTCTTATTGCTATAATCTGACGGCTTTTTTAATTACTTTTATAACATCGAATTTCATTTTTTCCAAATGATTATAAAGAAAAAGAATACCTGGTTTAAAATGCTCTTTGAATGGAGAGGTTCTGTTTTACCGCAACTCCTTCCGAGGCTTCTATTATTGCTTTTATTTTCGCTTCTCGTTGTTTATTTTAAGCCTTATCTTCTTGAATATAATTTACATATTAATCCTGCCATTTTCACTTTATTCGGAATTGCGCTGGCTATATTTTTGGGCTTTCGAAACAACGTGAGTTATGATCGTTTTTGGGAAGGTAGAAAACTTTGGGGCGCCTTATTAAACGACACCAGATCTCTTGCCCGACAAAGCATTACACTAATTAATGACAAAGAATATGAAGCCAAACGAGAAAACTTCACCAACTTACTTATTGCATTTGTCTATAGTTTAAAACATCAGCTTAGAGAAACCAATTCTGAACAAGATCTGAATCGATTACTTCCTAAAGAGTTTGCGGATCAGCTTAAAGAAGTAAAATTCAAACCTATAATTATTTTAAGAGAATTAGGAATTTGGGTCAAAAATGCCAAATCAGAAAACAAAATCGACAGCATTACCCAACTTGCTTTCGAAGAAAATCTGAACAAACTATCTGACATTGTTGGTGGATGTGAACGAATCGCAGGTACACCAATCCCTTATACTTACAGCGTATTGTTGCACAGAACCGTTTATATTTATTGCTTTTTACTGTCTTTTGGTTTTGTTGAAACAATGGGTTGGATTACACCTTTTATAATTGTTTTTATAGCCTATACTTTTGTAGCTCTTGAAGCAATTGCCGATGAATTAGAAAATCCGTTTGGTTTGCAGCCCAACGATCTTGCATTAGACGCAATGTCGCAAATGATCGAAAATACCTTGTTAGAATTAAACGATAAAAAAGTAAATCCAGTAAGTCATACTAATGCTTATTGTATTACTTAAATGATATTGCACACCCCAATTATATTCGGTTATGAATAGAGTATTATTAGTTGAAGACGATCCCAGAGTCGCTTCTTTTATTTCGAGAGGGCTTGAAGAAAATCTCTATCAGGTTAAAACGGTTTCAAAAGGTTATGACGCCATCAATGAAGTCATGGAAAATGATTTCGATATTATTATCCTCGATATTATGCTTCCAGATATTACCGGATTTGAGGTTTGCGAAGTTTTACGAAATAGAAAAATAATCGTTCCAATACTTATTTTAAGTGCATTAGATACTCCGCATGAAAAAGTAAAAGGATTACAATCTGGTGCCGATGATTATTTGGCAAAACCTTTTTTGTTTGAAGAACTTCTGGCGAGAATAAACGCTCAGCTTCGTCGTGCCGAATTTAGTACCGGAATATTAGACTTTCAATCTTATGCTGGAATTGAGATTAATATGAAGGAACAAAGCGCCACAAGAGACGGAAAAGAACTCAACTTATCATCGAGAGAACTTAAGCTTCTAATCTTTTTTATGAAAAACAGAGAAACTGCTTTATCACGAATTGCCATTGCTCAAGCGGTTTGGAATCTCGATCTTGACATGAATTCTAATACTGTAGATGTTTATATCAATTATCTTCGAAATAAAGTCGACAAAAACTTCGCTACGCCATTAATTCATACCATAAAAGGAACAGGATATATGCTGAAACAAAAAAGTCATGAATCTTAAAAACAAACTGGCGATTAATTCCAGTTTGCTCTTTGCTTTTACGGTTGGACTTGTAATGGCGGGCTCTTTCTTACTGTTCAGAACTCACATGAAAGATCTTTATTATGATAATCTTGAAGATCATGCGATGACAACGGCTCTTTTTTACTTCGAAAAAGATGAAATCAAAGAAATTAGCAGTGAACGTTACCATCAAATTGAACTGCAATACAATCGGATCAATAATGAATCGATAAGGGTTTATGATGCCAAAACCAAAAAGCTTTTCGTACACGATAATATTGATATTCAGCTGAGTGATCAATATTTGGATTTAATCCAAAAAGATAAAATTTTACATTTTAAAATCAACGGAAGGCAATTTGTAGGTTTATTTTACAAAGACAATCAGGGAGATTTTATTATTGTAGTTTCGGGAATTGATCGTGCAGGAAACCGACAATTGGAGATTTTGGGCATTATGTTTATTCTTTTTTATCTCGCCGGAATTCCGATAAATTATCTTTTGGGAACATTTCTTGCCAAACAAACTTTCCTTCCTTTTGAGCGTGTTATTGCAAAAGTAAATACGATAACGACCGAAAATCTTCATTCGAGATTAGAAGTGCCTCAAACAAGCGGAAAAGATGAAATTAAAGAACTTATTACCACTTTCAACTATCTCTTAGAAAGATTAGAAAGCGGAATCATGATTCAGAACAACTTTCTAAAAAACGCTTCGCACGAACTAAAAACACCGCTTACGATTATTATTGGAGATATTGATGTTTCGTTGCAGCAGCCAAGAACCAACGAACAATACGAGCAAATTCTAAAATCGCTAAAAAAAGATACGTTACATTTAAAATCTACTTTGGACAGTCTTTTAGTATTATCAGGACTGGAACTTTCCGAGCCTCAGCAAATGGAAACGGTCAGAATCGACGAAATCTTATGGAATGTTCTCGAAAAGAAAGCCATAGAATATCCCGAATCTAAAGTTTCGGTAAATTTTGATGCTATTTCTGATGATGAAGATTTGCTTTCCATTCATGGCAATAAACACATGATTTTTATTGCATTGTATAATATTCTCGACAACGCCATTAAGTTTTCTTCTCCTGAACAAGTTGCCGTTTTTGCTTTTTCGAAAGAAGGAAAGCTTCAGGTAAAAATTACAGATAAAGGACCGGGAATTTCAGAAAATGATAAAGAATCTATTTTTGATCTCTTTTTCAGAAGCGATAATACACGCCATATTCAGGGACAGGGATTAGGGCTTTTCGTAACAATGCAAATATTAAAACTTCATACGATTAATGTCATAGTCGATTCGGAGTTAGAAAAAGGAACTTCGATTTCTTTGGTATTTCCTTAAATAATTAATGCGCTGGTTATAATTTACTAAATAGAAACATAGGATTTGGATCGAAGAGCGCAAGTATCTTTAATTTTAAACCTTGATAAATGGTTAAAAAGAAATTACGTAACATAACCACAATCATTGTCATCCCGAGGAACTAGGGATCTCCGCAAGAAACTAACACACAGTATTTTCCTTAGATTGTCGAGCTACTCGCGGAGATCCCTCGTTCCTCGGGATGACAAAAATGCGCAGACTAACTTTGACAAAGAGTTGAAAACCTAAAAAAAATTAGATTTTTTTCTTTACAATGCATTTTTTCAATTCGAAAGTATCATTCCGGAATTCTTATTTTTACAATCGGTAACGTTAATTTAACACTCTAATCTTTCTCTAATCTAATTCAAATACAAGACTAATCTACTTATTTTTAGCATTTTGAATAAACAATTGATTTTAAAGGCCTAAACACTTTAAACAGAAATAACACGTTCGTAATTTTACGTTAACAATGAATATTTTTAT
Source organism: Flavobacterium sp. JAS (assembly GCF_020991455.1). Taxonomy (GTDB): domain Bacteria; phylum Bacteroidota; class Bacteroidia; order Flavobacteriales; family Flavobacteriaceae; genus Flavobacterium. Next base: position 17,610 of record NZ_JAJMOX010000011.1, on the reverse strand, counting down.
CATTTTAAGTTAACAAAAGCGTTAAATCCGATCGAAACAAACTGGGTTTCTTTGTCAAATAAAAACTAAAAACAACATGACAAAACTAAAACTCTTTTTTTCGGCATTTATGCTTCTTGTTATGGGAAACATTTTTGCTCAAATTACAACCTCATCGTTATCCGCAAAGGTTAATGATGGAACCAGCCCACTTACTGAAGCTGAGATTACATTAACACATTTACCTACAAACGCAGTTTACAGAGCTACAACTGATAAACAAGGTAGATTTAGTTTCGAAAATTTAAATGCCGGAGGTCCTTACGAACTTGAAATTAAAAGTTCCGGAACCAAAGATTATTCTAATGCACAAATATTTTTATCACTTGGCGATAATGATTTACCAACAATTGTAGTTAGCAAAGCAGACAACAATGTATTGGAAGAAGTTGTGATTACAAGTTCTAAACCGTCATCAAAAAATAACGGAACCAATATTAGTGAAAAACAAGTAAATGGTCTTCCGTTAATCAACAGAGGAATTCAGGATGTTACAAAACTAGTTCCACAGAGTTCTAACAACTCCTTTGCAGGAACCAATTTCAGATATAATAACGTAACAATTGACGGCTCTATAAACAATGATGCAATTGGTTTCAGCCCATCTTTAGGTGGTCAATCCGGAACTTCTGGTATGCCTGGAAGCAGTACACGATCAAATTCTATAAGCTTAGATGCAATTCAGGATATTCAGGTTTATATTGCTCCTTACGATATTAAATTAGGAAATTTTCTTGGAGGAAGTGTGAATGCAGTAACTCGCAGTGGTACAAATGAAGTGACAGGATCTATTTACAGTTATGGAAGAAGTGCTGCAATTACAGGTCCAAATAATGCCGGTGACGGTTCAAAAATGCCAAGTTCATTTGGCGATTATCAAGTTGGTTTCAGATTAGGTTTACCAATTGTTAAAGACAAACTTTTTTTCTTTACCAATATGGAATATGCAGAAAGAACGGATCCATTATTTTACAATGCAGGACAAACAGATTCTAACGGAAAACTGACTTCATTAGTTGATAATGCTACTGCAGATCAGATTTCGAATTTCGTAAAAACAAACTACGGATTTGATATAGGAAGTAACGGTGCGTACAATAATTTTGCAAAAAGTCAAAAATTCTTCAATAAATTAGATTGGAAAATTAATGATAAACACTCTCTTTCGTTAAGAAACAATACGGTAATTTCTCAGGCTTCAAACTTAGAGCGTGATGCGGCAAATTTTAGATTTTCAAGCATGGATTTTACGCAGAAAAACCAATCTATTAGTACGGTTTTAGAATTAAAAAGTCATTTCAACAGCCAATGGTCAAACTCCTTTATTGTAAGTTACTCAGCAATTAAAGATTATCGTGATCCAAAATCAAGCAATATCATGTTTCCCCAAACAGAGATTGGTTATAACGGAGGAACTATTTTCTTAGGAAACGATCGTGAAGCAACAGTATTTAACATGAAACAAAATACTGCTGAAATCACAGACAACCTTACTTATAAAACAGGAAATCACACGTTTTTATTTGGTACGCACAACGAATTTTACGACATCAATTACGGATTTGTAAATTCGCTTAATGGAAGAGTTTCATACAAATCTCTAAATGATTTCTTCAATAAACTTCCTTCTCGTGTTCGTGGAACGTATCCTTTTGATGGTTCTACAAGAGATGAGATTTTCAACAATCCATATGCTAAATTCAAAGTAAACTTATATAGTGTTTATGCACAGGATGAGATCAGAATTGGTAGTAAATTGAAAGTTACTCCGGGTGTAAGAATCGATTATACAGACTTGCCAAACAAACCAAAATTAAGCCCGCAAGTTCAAAATTCTCCAGCAGATCCAAACTATGGCACAACGTATAATTATACTCCATTAAGCCAAATAAATAACAACTTCTTCAGCACTGCATTAGTGTCTCCAAGAATTGGATTTACTTATAATGTTGACGAAGATAAAACATTAGTGATAAGAGGCGGATCAGGAGTATTTACAGGACGTATTCCATTTGCATGGTTAGGATATGCGTACTATAATGACGGTGTAGGTTACGGAAGTTATGACAAAAACAACTTAACTCCGGCTCAGGTTGCAGCAGCGGGAGATCCATTGGCAACAAACGGATTAAACGGATATCATGATGCAACTCCAAAGGTTCAGGCAGATTTAGTAGACAATAAATTCAAAATGCCGGCAGTTTTAAGAAACTCATTGGCAATCGATAAAATCATTGACGGATACAAATTTACAACCGAAGGTATTTACACAAAAGTGATTCGTGATCTTGAATTTCAACAAGTTAATAAGTTAGACAATCCAACTTATTTCTCTTACGATACCAATCACCAAATGCCAATTTATGCGGCAAATATCAACCCAGCTTTTTCAAATGCTTACTTGTTATCGAACACTAGCAAAGGTTACAGATACAGTATTACGGAGATGGTTTCAAAAACATACGATTTTGGTCTTAACTTTATGGTTGCTTATACTTATGGAGATTCTCGTGACGTTACAAACGGAATTCGTAACTCTATGGAAAGTAACTTCCAAATGAACCAATCATTGACACCAAATGATCCGCAATTGGCAACTTCAAACTTTAATATCAAACACAGAATCGTTTCTAATGTTGGATATGCTGTAAAATTAGCTGATAACAATACTTTCTCTGCTAATGTATATTTTAATGCACAATCAGGAAATCCGTTCTCATGGGGATTTGTAAACTCAACAATTGCAGGAACTGGGCAAGCGGCAGGATTGGCTTATGTCTTTAAAGATGCAGCAGAAGCAGCTAAATATATTGGCGTAAGTTCAGCAGGAGTTCCATCGGCTACAGCAGCACAACAAGTAGCAGATTATGAAGCTTTCGTTAACGGAAATGATTATTTGAAAAGCAGAAGAGGAACTTTCACTGAAAGAAATGGTGATACAACGCCATGGAATATTCAGGCAGATTTGAAATTAATGGATGAAATTAAAGTTACAAAAGTAGGTACATTCCAAATTTCATTCAGCATGGCAAATATTGGAAACTTAATCAACAAAGATTGGGGAAGAAGTTACTTTGTTCCAAATACATACAATTCAACAGCGAGCCTTGGTTTAACAAAATCAGGAAACCTAGGAGGTGTAGCTACTGGTGATCCAACATATACTTTCCAAAAACCAACATCTACGCCATATACTGTAGATCAGTTAGCGTCAAGATTTCAGGGACAATTGGGGGTTAGATATTCGTTCTAACAAAGACAGTGTTTATTTTTTATTTTTTTTGTCCGCCAGTTTCAATTATGGAACTGGCGGACTTGTTTTATAGAAACTCCATAAACCAGCTTGCAAGTTTTAATTCACTAACACATAATCCCAATGTCATTAAGTTAAGCTTTCTTTTAGCAAATTATTCTTAATCTTTTTCTCGCAGACGCAAAATCGCCAAGTTTTTTTGCCACAGATTGTACAGATTAAAAAGATTTTGTTTCACGCAGATTATGCAGATTTTAGCAGATTTATTATAATTAAAATCTGTATAGATCTGCTTAAATCTTTTTAAATCTGCGTGAAAGACTCTTAGCAAAATTCAATGCATATCTTAACAGCCACAAAGAAAATGAGATTAGACTTTGCTATTTTGTGCCTTTGCAAGAGATTTATTCGTCATATTATTATAGCTTTTAACTTAATGATACATTGATTTTCTCGGCTATGTGTTTAAAATAATTCTCAAAAAATAAAAAACAATTATACCGATTGGTATATATTTGCATTGTTATATTTTGATTATCATGAGTAAAGCCGAAAGAACCAAGCAATTTATTATCGAACAGACTGCGCCTATCTTTAATATGAAAGGATACAGCGGCACGTCTATGAGTGATATTACAGAAGCGACCGGACTTACAAAAGGCAGTATTTATGGTAATTTTGAAAATAAAGATGAGGTTGCTCTTGCCGCATTTAAGTACAATGTGAAGAGATTGCAAGATGCTTTTACACAGGAAATCGAGAAACAAAATACCTTTAAAGACAAACTACTGGTTTATCCCCGACTCTACTCTAACTATCTGGATCTAAGAGTAACAAAAGGCGGATGTCCAATTTTAAATACCGCTACAGAAGCTGACGATACACATCCGATTCTTAGAAAAAACGTAGAAAAAATTATCCTTTTTTGGAAAAGAAAACTGATTCAATTCATAGAACAAGGCATTCTTTTGGGCGAGTTTAAAGCCAAAGAAATAAATCCGGAAAGAACAGCATTGACGATAATTGCCCTTATTGAAGGCGGCGTAATGATCTCAAAAATAACAGGAGATTTAAAAGATTTATCGACTGTAATGCTTTCCGTAAATAAGGTCATCGAAGACTTAGAATAAAACAACAACTATTTTTTTATTACAAAATATACCGATTGGTATAATAAATTAAAATCAAAACTAAAATGGAAACAATTTCAAGATTACAAGAACTCCAAAACCACATTGACAAAGAATTTACCGCTTCGCCATCGCCTTTTATGCTCTGGATGCGACCTGTTGTAATTGCAGCCGAAGAAGGAAGTGTAACTTTTAAATATCTAATTAGAGAAGAAATGTCAAACCCTATTAAAACATTGCACGGTGGCGTTACAGCAGCAATTGCAGACGATTGCATTGGTGCAACCATGTTTTCTTATAACGAAAACAGTTTTTATGTTACGATAAATCTTGTAGTTGATTATTTCGCTCCAGCGAAAGTTGGAGACACTATTTTTGCCAAAACAACTGTCATCAAAAAAGGAAAACAAATGGTCAATGCGCAATGCGAAATATGGAATGAAGATCAAACCAGATTAATTGCCAGAGCTTACACCAACCTACTTAAAACAGATCTTTCCAAAAGAAATTCTTAAGTCGGTATAATTAATCTCGCAAAGCACAAAGCTTAAACACAATATTGTCATTTCGAGGATTTCTCCTCCGTCGAAATGACAAAACCCTTGAGATAATACTTTTTTTTTAATCAAAAATATACCGATTGGTATAATTTAATAATTATGACACCTTTTCAACGAAAACTACTCATTTTTACCGTAATTCTGGCTGCAATTATGGAGCTTATTGATATTTCGATCGTCAATGTAGCCTTATACCACATGAGCGGAAACCTGGGCGCAACTCTCGAAGATACTTCGTGGGTAATTACCGCTTATGCAATCGCTAACGTAATCATCATTCCGATTACGAGTTTTTTAAGTGCCAATCTCGGAAGACGAAATTATTACATTGGCTCTGTAATTCTTTTTACATTTTGTTCTTTCATGTGCGGACATTCCTCTTCTATTTGGATGTTGGTATTTTTCAGATTTTTACAAGGAATTGGCGGAGGCGCACTTTTGTCCATATCGCAGGTGGTCGTATTTGAACTTTTTCCAAAAGAAAAACAATCAACCGCGGGTGCTTTATTTGGAGCAGGAATTTTTATTGGTCCAACAATTGGTCCAACTCTTGGCGGTTATATTACTGAAAACTATGATTGGCCGTGGATCTTTTTAATTAATATCCCGATAGGAATTCTGGTTGCTATTTCTTGTTACTTTCTCCTAAAAGAACCTCCTGTAAAACCCGAAAAAGCAAAAGTCGACTGGACCGGAATTGCACTTCTCGCAATTGGAGTTGGTTCTCTGCAAACTGTTCTCGAAAGAGGCGAAGTCGAAGATTGGTTCGAAACCCGATACATTATTGTTTTAACTGTTATTGCCGTGACCACTTTATGCCTCTTTATTTATTGGGAATTAAAAGTGGATAAACCCGTAGTGAATCTCAGGGTTCTTAAAAGTAAATCTCTTATTATAGCCGCAATTCTAACATTTGTAACCGGTTTCGGAATGTTTATTTCTATTTATCTGAGTCCCGTTGTTGTGCAGCGACTTTTAAATTTTTCGCCTTATCAAACGGGTTTGCTTTTGCTTCCCGGCGCTTTAATGGCATTGCTCGCCCTAAAAATATGTGGTACATTATTACAAAAAGGCGTATCTCCGGTTGCGATTATTGCTTTAGGCTTTGTGCTCTTTATTTATTTCAACTGGCGAATGTCCGGCATAACCTTAAACACCAGCGCAGCCGAAGTTTCAACGGCACTTATTTTTAGAGCGCTTGGTCTTGCTTTGCTTACGGTTCCTCTCACAATGCTAGCCGTTTCTTCACTTAAAGACAAAGATGTTGGTCAAGGTGCCGCTTTAAATAATATGATGCGTCAGCTTGGTGGTTCTTTTGGCGTATCGATTATAAACACTTATATCGCACATCGTTTTGCCGATCATCGAAACGTATTAATTTCAAATGTTACGCCAGATAATGTAAAAGCAATGGATAGAATTAATGCGTATATAAACTATTTTCAGCATAAAGGTTTTGCTTACAATGAAGCCAAAATAAAAGCATTAAAACTGATGGAAAATGTCATACTCAGACAATCGTCGTTATTAAGTTACAGAGATGCTTTTGTAATTGTTGGGTTATTTTTTGTGATCACATTGCCGCTGTTATTATTCGTAATGAACAAATCAAATAAAGTAAAACCTGGTGTTATAATTTCTGATCATTAAGCATTTTCCATTCTAATAAAATACAAAACCAACATCATGTTCAATTTCAAACATTATGTTAATTAGTGTTAGAAATTAGAACTAACGCTAAAAGTTGGCGTAATTTTGTAATTCATAAAAAATACAGATAAATGATTATTAGAAAAGCCACTCAAACCGATTCAGAATTTATTGCACCATGTTTGTTATTGGCAATGGAAGACATTATCTATAAATTTATTGGAAAGAAAGATTACGATAACGCCCGAGACTTTTTACTGTATTTTGTAGAAAAAGAAAACAATCAATACTCGTATCAGAATTGTTTTGTAGCCGAAGAAAACAATGAAATTATTAGCGTGGTAAATATTTACAACGGAGCTGATTTAATCACGTTGAGGTTACCAATTATCGAATATGTTCAGGCAAACTTTAATCCCGATTTTAATCCTGAAAACGAAACCCAAAGCGGAGAATTCTACATTGATTCTTTGGGCGTGAATCCAAACCATCAGGGAAAAGGCATCGGATCAAAACTACTGCAATTTTTGATTGAGGAATTTGTAACCAAGAATAATCAGACTTTAGGTTTATTGGTCGACGAAGAAAATCCGAATGCTAAAAAATTATACTTAAAACTAGGTTTCAAATCAGTTGCAACTAAAACTTTGGTTGGAAAAACGCTGGAACATCTTCAAATTGGTTAATTGTTTTTTTTGTTTCAGGTTTCAGGTTTCAGGTTTCAGGTTTCAGGTTTGAAATGAGAATAGAAACTCTTTATGATTTAACCGCAAAGAGCGCAAAGGTTATGTAAAGTTCGCAAAGTTTTAATACAAAGCTTTGCGAACTTTGCGTTTTCATAAAATCTTGCTTGGCAAAAAAACTTTGCGCTCTTTGCGATAAAAATCCACACAAGCCTGACACCCATTTCAAACTTGAAACCTGAAACCTTAAACAAAAATAGCCCTTTCTCCCCCTTAACAAGATTTTTACTAAATGCATCCACGAAATAAGTGCTAACTTTTTATAACTAAAACGGTATCAGTCAAAAAATTCTATATTTGCACTCGAAAAAAAAATAATACCACATTTCTGTAAGAGCTTTAAGGTGCCCTTACCTTTTAATACACATCCTTGAAATTTACATTTAAAAATACTTTTTCCGGTAGGAACTTCTTCATTTTAGGAATCATTTTCATTATTCTTACGCTGCTTTCTATTTATATATTAAGTGGTCTAATAACTCAAATCACCGAAAAAACGAATAGTGAAACTCAAAATCGCAGCGTTCTGAAAAAACAGGAAGTGATGGCAAAGGAGTTGTCGCATTTTCTTGAAACTAAAAATGAGCTAAAACGTATTGTTGAAATGAGCAATACCAAAAACTTATCTGATAATTTAAAAGTTTTAAGCTCAATTCATGCCAACGACAGTCTTGTCAAAAACAACTGGTTTCAGATTAATAATCAGAAAATAGAATTCACTACTTCTAAAAACAGTGAAAACTTAGAAACTTCTATAAAAGATTTTATTGCTAAAAACGGAACGCAAAACGAGTTTAATAGTATTGTTGAAGATCATCAGAATTTTTTCTGGCGTATTTATTATAAATATGTAGCCACAAATGGCACTATAATTCGATACGGATATGATATTGATTTGCAATCACTGCAAACTTACTTTTCGACGGTAGATCAAAAAGTGTCCAATTATGCTTTTGTGTTTGATAAAAAAGGAACGATCCTTTATCATCCAGAAATAAAATTACTGAAGAAGAATATTTTTAAAATCACCGACATGTCTGCTCACGATACCACTTTTACGGATATCGACAGCTTTAGCAAAAAAACCGCACTTTCAGAATATCTAGGTCTGGACATTGTACGATACACCAAACGATTGAACATAAAAGGAACAAATTGGTATTTGTGTGTCAATTTTCCTAAAAAGGTTTCAACCGAAGATGTAGATGCTGTAAAAAAATATGCTTCGCTAATTTACTTTATTACAACTGCACTCTTAATTGTGTTCTTTTATTTATTTACCATTTTCACGCGCAGAACTTTTAAGGAAAAAGAAATCTTATCACAAGAGAAAAACAAACTTCTTCTTGAAAATGAAAAGATAAATAAAGAAAAAGCATTAATCCAACTCCAACAATTAAAGGAGCAAATTAATCCGCACTTTTTATTTAATTCTTTGAATTCGCTTTATATGCTTATTGAAAGTAATACGGGAGTGGCGCGAAAATTCACCCTGAATCTTTCTAAAATTTACAGATACCTGATTAATCCGCCACTTAATAATATTGTGACGGTACAGGAAGAATTGCTTTTTATCGAAAAATATATCTTTCTTCAACAAACCCGATTTACTGAAGAATTTGTCTTTACGATTACTATCGAAGATGAAAGCATATTGGCTAAGAAAGTTCCCTATTTAGCTTTTCAAATTGCGGTTGAAAATGCCATAAAACACAATATCGCTTCTGATGAAAATCCGTTGAAAATAACCATTGCTATTAAAGAAAATGTTGTAATCATTACCAATAACTTAAACGAAAAGCAAAACTTTGGAAAGGAATCTAAGTTTGGTCATAAATACTTAGAAAGTATCTACAATTACTATTCTAAAAAGGACTTTAAAACCTTCAAAAAAGACGGAGATTTTACTTGCATTTTACCCTTAATTGGATAAAAAAAAACATTCACTCCCAAAAAAAAGCCACTCACTCCTTTTTGTTTTTTTTAACAAAGCCGACATTATATTTTTAGCATAAAATTAACCTAAAATTAACTTTAAATGGGGAAAAAGGCATTGTTGAGAACCCTAAAAATCATCTTAGTACTGGCGCTATTATTTAGTACCGGAACGATGGTTTCTCAAAAAAAGAATAAAAAGAACAAAGAAGATAAAACTGAAGAGGTTAAAGATTCAATTAAATCTCCAAAGGGGAAAAAATATAATGATCTTGTAAAACAAGGAATTTTCAAAAAAGGATTGTTCAATACGATTCAGGTAAAAACGGATCTTTATTTAGAAATAAATGATTCCCTTTTTCAAAGAGAATTTTTAGTGGTAAATAAAATTTCAAATGTTCCTTTACCAGTTAATGAAGCAGGATTAAATAGAGGAATGAATTACGAAAATAAAATCATCACCTTTCATAAAGATCTAGTTGCAAAAAAAGTTTGGGTAAAATCATCAGAACCTAAAGTTTCATCTCCGGCTCTCGATGCTATCACCGCTTCTGTAAACAGTAACTTTTCTGAATCTATTATAGAGGTCTTTGATATCGAAACAAAAAATAACGATTCGACTTCGATTGTTATTAAAGTAAATAAAGTCTTTGACGGAAAACAAAAAAGTTTCAATGATGTGTTAAGCAACATTGGTTTTGGCGGATCTGTAAAATCGGACTTATCGTATATCGAAAGTGTAAAAACTTTCCCTAAAAATATTGTGGTTAAATCCCAGCTTACCACTTCTGTAAGCGAGGGCGGTCCTGCTCTGTCTGTTACAATTGGGGTTACTTCTAATATTATATTATTGGACAAAGTGCCTATGCAACCTCGTTTTGCAGATAAACGTATTGGATATTTTTCAGAAAAACACTGGTACTTTAATGACAGCCAACATGCCGTTCTTGAAAAAGAATTAATCACGCGTTGGAGATTAGAACCTAAAAAAGAAGACATTGAAAAATACAAAAATGGCGAATTAGTAGAGCCTAAGAAGCCCATTGTTTACTACATCGATCCATCGACTCCTAAACAATGGCGCTCTTATATTATAGAAGGCGTTCGCGATTGGCAAGTGGCTTTTGAAAGAGCAGGTTTTAAAAATGCTGTAATCGCAAAAGAACCTACTGCAGATGATACTGATTTTGATATTGATGACGTACGTTACTCGGTTATCACTTATGTGGCTTCGCAAAAATCAAATGCTATGGGACCTGCAGTTGTAGATCCAAGAAGTGGAGAAATCATCGAATCTGATATTATCTGGTGGCATAATGTAATGACTTCATTACAAAGCTGGATGCGTATTCAGACCGGAGCAATTGACCCAAAAGCAAGAGGAAACAAATTTAGTGACGAACACATGGGTGAAGCTATTCGTTTTGTATCGTCTCACGAAGTTGGACATACTTTTGGTCTGAAACACAATATGGGAGCTTCTTTTGCCTATCCGGTAGAATCGTTAAGATCTGTAGCTTTTACGGCAAAAATGGGCGGAACTGCTCCGTCGATCATGGATTATGCGCGTTACAATTATATTGCTCAACCCGAAGATCATGTAGAAGCAATTACACCAAAAATTGGTGAATACGACAAATATGCTATCGAATGGGGTTACAAATGGTATGCAGATCAAACTGAAGAACATACAGAATTAAACAATCTGATTGCAAAACATCAAAATGATCCTCTTTATTTCTACGGTGAACAACAAGACAGAGAAAATACTATAGATCCCCGCTCACAATCTGAAGATTTAGGTGATGATGCTATGAAAGCCAGTGAATATGGTCTTAAGAATCTAAAAAGAGTGGTAAGCAATATTCTGGAATGGAGTTATGATAAAGACGAATCTTATTACCAAACCGGTAAACTTTACATAGGTGCTATTGGTCAATGGAATTTGTACAACTATCACGTATTAAACAATTTGGGTGGTATTTATTTGAATACAACTGTTCACGGTGATAATAAAGCAAGTTATGTTCCGGTTCCGGCTGCAATACAAAAAAGAGCTGTAGCGTATTTATTGAAAAACGCGATTGCGCTTCCGGAGTGGTTATTTTTTAATCCGATTTTGGATAAAACAAATCCACTGCAAGATTCGCCGCTAGGACCATTTGAATATACGCCTTATACATTGGCAAGAGAATTACAATACAGTGTTTTCTATAGTATGTTAAGCGATGATCGTTTATTGAGAATGACCGAAAACGAGTTGTTTCAACGTAATGGTACTAAGGAAAATATATTTACGGTTACCCAATTATTCCAGACACTACGTCAAAACATTTTTGCTTCAACCATACAAAATAAGTCACTTACGATCCTTGAACGTTTGACTCAAAAAAATTACGTAGATGTATTGATTGTTTCGACAAATAAACTTTTTGAAAAGACTGATGCTAAAAAAGGAATTCAGTTAAACGAAAATTTAAATATGCCGCAATTATGTGATTATCTAGATAATTCAAAAATGGCACGTAACATTAATCAGTCTTCTTTAAAAAGAGTTACAGAAGTTACTTCTGATAAAAAAGGCGAATTGAATCAGATTTTACAATTATTAAAATCTAAAAGAAGTATTGGAAATCAAGAAACCAAGAATCATTATTTCGATTTGATTCAACGTATTGAAAGAGCATTAAACAACACATTATAAAATTTTTAACCAAACTCCAAACACAAAACCTAATGAAAAATTTATTTTACATGCTGAGTTTCCTTCTTACCCTATCCGGGTATGCGCAGGAAAGGACAATTAAAGGGATCGTAGTTGATTCCAAAGACGGATTGCCGATACCGGGAGTTACTGTTTTTCTTGAGAACAGTTCCGTATCAAACAATACACAACAAAAAGGTGTAATTCACAGTGCGAGTCTAGGAACCGTAACTGATTTTGATGGTGCATTTGAATTTAGAATTAACAGCAACATCAAAAGTTTAAGAGTAACTTATATGGGGTACCAGCCTTATACGATTGATATCACTGCTCAGAATAATTACACTATTTCTTTAAAATCTGATGTAAGCGAATTGAAAGAGATTGTGGTAACAGGTTACCAAAAAATCGAGAAAAGAAAACTGACTTCAGCTATTGCAACAGTTGAGATGGCAGATATTCAACAAGCGGGTGTTGCCAGTTTAGATAAAATGTTAATTGGTCAGGTTGCGGGTGTTGCCGTAACACAACAAACAGGAGCTCCGGGAACAATCTCAAAAATCAGAATTCGTGGTACAGCATCACTTTCAGGTTCTGCAGATCCGTTATGGGTTTTAGACGGTTTGCCTCTTGAAGGAAATGATGTTCCTAAAAATTATGACAAAGACAATATTGATGTATTAACTAACTTTTCTATCGCAGGATTAAATCCTGACGATATCAAAGATATTACGATATTAAAAGATGCTGCTGCAACGGCTATTTACGGAGCAAGAGCTGCAAATGGAGTTATAGTTGTAACCACTAAAAAAGGAAAAAAAGGAAACATGAGAGTAGATTTTAATGTGAATACTTTCGCTACTCAAAAACCTAATTTTTCTAAATTAAACCTTTTAAACTCTTCTCAAAAAGTAGATTTAGAACTTTCGCTAGCTTCTAGAGAAGATTTGACTTACAGAGACACAAACGGAGAAATTTCCCGTATTCTTAACCAGGCTAATGAATTAGGAGCCTTTAGATCGGGAGGTTTTTCGTCTCTAAGTCCACAAACACAAAATTCTATCAACGCTTTAAGAAGCAACAATACAAATTGGGGTGATTTATTGTACCAAAGTGCTATAAATACTCAATACGGATTAAGCTTGTCAGGCGGTGGAGAAAAATCTGATTACTATTTCTCTTTAGGAGCTTTTAATGAAGAAGGAACTACTATTGGAACTGGTTTCAACAGATACAACCTTACTTTAAAAAACAACTTTGATATAACAGATAAATTCCATGTTGGTATCGGACTTTTTGGTACTCAAAGCGATACAGAATCTTATATTACAGATACAGATGCTTTTACAAATCCTGCAAACTACTCCAGAAATGCAAATCCATATTTGACTCCATACAATGCTGACGGAAGCTACAAATATGACAAAGACATTTATGGATATTCAGATCGTTATGTTCCTTTTAATATCTTAGAAGAAAGAGAAAACACTTCTTATGAATTAAAAACAAGATCTATAAAAGCAATACTTGATGCTGATTATGCTATTACAAAGGACTTAAAAGTAAGTTCACAAATAGGCTTACAGTTTGATAATAATTCATCTGAAAAGTATGCCGGTAAAGAAACTTATTTTACCAGAAAAGAAAGAGAAAAATCACGTGTATTCAAAAACGGTGTTCCTACTTATTTCCTTCCTGATGGCGGAATTATTCAAGATTCAAACACAGATTTTTTCCAATACAACTGGAAAACAATGGTAAACTATAGCACTACTCTTGGTCAAAAACATGAGATAGAAGTTATGGCCGGAAGTGAATTGAGAAAAAACCATAGTACTTCTGTTTCAACAAAAGGTTTTGGTTATGATCCGAAAACATTGACTACAGCTCAAATTATTTTCCCAAATGCAGATACTGCCGCTAATGCGAACTGGAGAACTTATTTGAAAAATGAAAACGAAAATGCATTTGCATCATTTTTTGCAACCGCATCTTATACCTATGACAGAAAATATACTTTCTTTGGAAGTGTGCGTTACGACGGTTCAGATTTATTTGGAGCAGATCCTAAATACAAATACTTGCCATTATGGGCTGCTTCTGGTTCTTGGTTAGTATCTCAGGAAAACTTCTTAAAAGACAGTAATGTGATTTCTAATTTAAGATTACGTGCTTCTTACGGTTTACAAGGAAATATTGACAAAAACACGTCACCTTATGTAGTTGGACAATATAAAACTGCTGTTATTTTACCAGGACAAACTGAGCCTACTATTGACGTAGCTTCTCCTCCAAATGATAAATTAAGATGGGAGAAAACAACCAATACTAACTTTGGTTTAGATCTAGGTTTATTCAATAACCGTGTGAGTATTGTAACTGATGTTTACGGAAGAAAAAGTACTGACTTAATTGGTTTACAATCTCTGCCTCTTGAAAACGGATTTGAATTTACAAACGCTAACTGGGCGCAGGTAACTAACAAAGGATATGAAATCGCTTTGTCTACGCAAAACATAAATCACCCAAATTTTAAATGGAGTACAACAATTAATTTCTCTCATAATAAAAGTAACGTAGATCGTATTCAAGTAAAATCTAACGAATTTTTACCATCCAGAGAAGGACTCCCGGTTAATGCAGTATTTGCATTAAAAACTGCAGGAATTGATGAAAATGGTTTCCCTTTATTTGTAAATAAAAAAGGAGAAACTGTAAACTCACAGACCTTTTTTGCCCTTTTTGACCCCTACGCAGATTTTTTACCGGGAGAACTTGCTGAAACATCTCTTAATCCAGATCAAATAAAAGAGTTGTTTACTTATGTTGGAGATTTAGATCCTAAATTTACTGGTGGTTTTACCAATACTTTTAAAGTACAAAATTTTGATCTTACAATTGCAGCTACTTTTAACATCGATCAAACTGTTGTTGAAAAACCAAATTATAACGGAGCAATTGTAGACCGTGGTCAAAATTATACTACTGATATCCTTAATGCATGGTCACCTACAAATACCAGTTCTAACCTACCTGGTATTACTAGTGCGACTTCCGGAACAGGAGATTCATGGATGGCTTATAAATTTTATAACAGAGGAACTCCAATCGATACTTACAAGTACTTGGATACATGGGTTCACGACATGAGTTTTATGCGTTTGAGCAGTGTTCGTTTTGGATATTCTTTACCTAAACAAGCACTTCAAAGCATCCACATGGAGAATGTTAGATTTAGTATCGAAGGAAGAAACTTATTTGTAATTAGTTCTGATTACAAAGGTTATTTTGACCCGGAAACTTTCGGAAATATCTATGCACAACCAATCCCAAGATCAATTTCTTTAGGATGTAACCTAACTTTTTAAACTGATTTAAAATGAAAAATATATTAAAATACGCATTCTTTTTTGTTGCAGCCTGCACTACAATAAGCTGTGACGACTATCTTGACGTAAAACCTGTTGGTAAAGTAATTCCGGAAACCTTAACTGATTTTAGAGCAGTATTAACCAAAGGATATTTCGTTTTTCCAAGACATAAATCACTTGCTTCCGTAAGAGGAGACGAAGTGTTACTAGATGAGTCTGGTGGTGATTTTTCATACTATAGAGATGCTTACCTCTGGAATGATTCGAATCCTGACCGAGCTACTTTTACTTATCCTTATGCAGCTTTGTACAACACTATTTTCTATACGAATGTTGTTATCAACGATGCCAGTAAAAAATTGGATGCTTCACCAGAAAAAGACCAATTACTAGGAGAAGCTTATGCATTAAGAGCTTATACTTATTTTGATTTGATTAACTTGTTTGGAAAACCTTATAATGCTGCAACAGCTGCAACAGACAGAGGTGTGCCATTGGCTTTAGAAATAGATTTAGAGCAAGTTTATACTCCTCAAAGTGTAGCGGTAATTTACCAACAAATTCTTGCTGATAAAGAAGAAGCTAAAAAATTGCTAAACTTAAACACTCAAACAAAAGGAATCAATTATCGTTTCTCTAAAGCGGCACTTTATGCTTTTGAATCTCGTATTTTCCTATATCAAAAAGAATGGGCAAAAGCAATCGAAGCTGCTGATAAAGCAATGACGTACAAAAACACTTTAACCGACTTAAACGCTACAGCTGTTTTACCTAATTATTATGATGGTGTAGAATCTATAATGGCATTAGACGATACTTTTCATAATGATATAAAAGGAGCGACAAATGCTGCACCAACGTTAACAGATGCTTATGATAAAACAAATGATTTACGTTTTGCTTTGTACTTTCAAGCAAGCGGAAGTGATTTCAGGTTTAAAAAAGGTGGAGAAATTAGCCAAAAATGTTCTTTTAGAACCGCTGAATTATATTTGACAAAAGCAGAAGCTTCGGCACAATTAAATGATCTTGCAACAGCGAGAACAACAGTTCTGACTTTTATCAAAAACAGATACAATACAACTGGCTATATTACATTGAGTATAACTGTTGATGCAATGACACAAGCAGAGCTTCTTGATTTTATTGCTCAGGAAAGACAACGCGAGTTTGCTATCGAAGGTCACCGTTGGTTTGATTTAAGAAGAACTTCTCAAAAACAAATCATACATACTATAGATGGAAAAGACTATACATTGATCGAAAATGATCCACGTTATACGATACCATTTCCTAAAGATGCACGATTAAACAATCCTGAATTGTAAATGAATTAGCTCCGTTTTTAACGGAGCTTTTTTTTTAACTTTGCCCAAAAACAAACCAAATGAAAATTGTCGTTATTGAAGACGAACATCTTGCTTCAAGCTATCTGAAATCAATTCTGGAACAACAAACTATAATTTCTATCAGCGAAATTTCGGTGCTGAAATCTGTAAAAGACGCCGTTGCTTTTTTTAAAGTAAATACAGTAGATCTTGCTTTTATGGATATCCATTTGGGAGACGGAAAAAGTCTGGACATTTTTGAGCAGACTCTTGTTTCATGTCCTGTTATTTTTATCACCGCTTATGATTCTTATGCGGTAAAAGTTTTTAAACATTTCACGATCGATTATCTTCTAAAACCTTATGAAGAAGAAGAATTATTGGAGGCTTTAATCAAATATAAAAACATAAAAGAAACCTTTAATACCAGCTTAATAGTTGAATCGCTTGTAGAAATTGAAAACCAAAACAACATTCAACATCACTTTTTGGTAAATCACAGAGACAAACTCATTTCTATAAATGACACGGCGATTACTTATTTTTTTGCCACAGGAAAACATCTGTTTATCCATACCAATTCAGGCAACAGTTATTTGTACAATAGTAATCTAAAGGATTTAATCAATAAACTTGATCCCGTTCTATTCTTTAAAGTGAATCGGAAATATATTATCAACCGTCATCACATTCAGGAAATCATTAAACATTCGAGTCAAAAAATCGAATTGCTTTTAAATGTTTCTATTCCGGATAGCGAACCTATTATTTTGAGCAAAAAAGAAATTAATAATTTTAAAAACTGGCTGGATTCCTAAACAGAAGAAAGCAACTTATAAATTGTACTGTCGTAATCTTAACGAGATTTATATTTCCAAAAAAAAAGCACTCTTATAG
>NZ_JAJMOX010000010.1 GCF_020991455.1 Flavobacterium sp. JAS | reverse complement strand
TCTTATAGAGTATTTTTTTTACAAGTCATCGAACTTCTCCGGCTATGAGCCACTCCCCTTTTCAACATTAAAACTTCTAATGTAATTCTAACAATCTTCTAATGAATTTATTTAGAAAAAACATGAGCAATAACTTAAGTTTACCCTTATGTTGATAAGCAAATAACTCATACGTTTTTTACTTGTTTTTTTTAAATTAGAACATTCTGCCTCAGAGTTCTGAAGTAGAATGTCTTTAAAAAACTATCATTTGTTGATTTTTTTTTTACTAAAAGAGCTGTCTATAAGACAGCTCTTTTTTTGTAGATATTAGTCTCAGGCTTTAAATTATCTGCTATAAACACTAATTACACCCGTAGCTTTATTTTTTAATTTTAATTCCTTATTAGTAAGATTCATAATATCCGAAACTTGGGTCGTACCACTAATACTAATAGTTAAATCGTTGTGTGATCTCGAGTAAATCCCTTTAGTTTCTGTTAATGCACAAGCACTAATAGTTGAATCATAATCTCCCATAGTAGCTGTATTATCAAGTTTAAGATCTAAATAATCTTTACGGCATCCGCTCGCATTCTGTGGTGGATCTGTCAAATTTTCCACTCCGTCAACAACAGTTCCTACTTTAACAAGATCCCATTTACTTTCTAGCGGGATCAAAGTTTCTCCCTCATTATCATCACTGCTACACGATATAGTAAAAACCCCGATGCACAATAATAGTCCGAATAATATTCTTTTAGTTTTCATGTTTGATTTCTTTTAGATTAATTATTTCAATAAGGCTAAATTATACCCAACCCCTTATAATGGTGTTATATAATATTTACTTTGATTTACATAATTACTCCGCTAATTAATGTAATTTCTTACTGAAACAAAACTATCAAAACAAGAAAGAACAATATTACTTACAGGGTTTACCCTTCAAGTATTTATTATATATATAGTGCGAAACTGGTCTTAGTGGTCTGCTGTTTTCAGGGTGCCTGCCGTGACCACTAAAAAAATCTATTCCCCCATCTGGCGTCTTAGTATACCAAACAAAAGCTTCACCATCCTTCTTAAAACAATTAGTACTATCACAAACCTTTAATTTTCTAAAATCTAAAAGCTCTTCATTTAGGGGAATTATTTCATTTAAATTTTCTTCATTTTTTGAGGAACAATCTACTATCTCATAATGATCTTCTGACCACTGCATGCAATCATTCTTAAAAAAAGCAAAATAAATTACTGTAATAATTAAACCAAAAATAAGCAGTGTAGCAATTGCAGTATTCTTTAATTTATACAAAAAATGTAAAATCGTTTCCCAAATACTTTTAATTGGATTTATTTTTGGAGGTTTTGAAATGATAGTCAAAACTTCTACTTGCTCCAACTCTTTATCTCCCTTCTCTTTATCTGAATATGGTTTTATATCAGCAAAACCTTTGATTTGGTTTTCTTCCTTTATATTATCATTAGAAATTGTTTCGCCAGAATTAATCGATTCATTCTTACCATTTTCCTCTTCTTTAACTATATCATCTTCTTTCGCATTAGATGATTCTGGAATTATAGAATCTTCAGGATGCTTTAAATAATTAATAATTCCTTTTTCTCTGAATTTTCTGAAAGGTCTGTGTTGAAAATCAACCAAAATTGCAGTTAAATCAACTGCTTCTCTACTCGCTAAATCTGTTTGTCTTCTTAAAAAAGTTCCAATAGGTCTAAATCTATCTGTACTATCCCTGAATAAATTTCTTGTGATAGAATTAAACTCACATCCAAAAAAAGAATTAAAAACCCGCTTATCATCATCGCTCAATTCTCCTTCAAGTTTTTGCCAACAAAAATCTCTCAAATAAGCTTGACCAAGTGAGGTCAAACTATCAGAAAGTGGATTATTTATATCCTTTTCATATTTAGCTCTGATAGCTTCTTTATAGTCTTCAATAGTAAAGTTTGGCATAGGCTGTGGGAATTTTTAGGAATTACTAAGAATCTTCAGGAAGGCTTAAACATTGCAGGAATTCCCAGAATTCCTTGTCAATACAGGCTCATAAGCGTTGTTCCTTTGTCTCAGAAATTAGTTCATGTTCGATATCGCGATTGAAACAAATTTACAAAACTAGTTCAATTAAAAGTACGGAAATCCGTAAGACAAAATTTATTCGGGAAGTATAAATATAACTCTTACAGATCTACGCACTTCACTTCCCAAAGCAACCTGGCATTGCCATAACAAAATTCAGAACTATTCTGAACGGCAAGGCCCTTTAGTTAAATCTTTAAATCATAAAAAAATGAAAACACTATTTACATTGGGAGCGTGCGCGCTATTGAGTCTTACAATTTTCTCTTGTACAGCTGACGAAGTCGAATCAAATACAAAAGATAAAATTACAAATGAAGTCAAAAAGGATTCTATTTCTCCTTCATATGCTACAGGTCCGGACGATGATCCAATTCCGGTTAATCCTCCACCAAAAAAATAATAAATAAAAGTTTTAATAATCAATTAATTACTAAATTCGGGGAAAGTAAATTTATGTTACGATCCCCGTTTTTTTGTTTATTTATTTTTCTTCTCTTTCTCTCTTGCAAAGAAGAAAAACCTACTCCTATCAAGTCCAATAAATCTAAAGAATACGGCTCTGCTTTACAGGAAAAAGCAGTAGATCATTTTAAAAAAAGCAATTATAACAGTGCTTTTTATTACTTCAATAAGTCTAAAATAATATTTGAAACGATTAAAGACAGTGCAAATATTGTTTTTAATTCAATTCAAATGGCCAATATTCAGCAAATAAACGGCGATTATTATGGTAGTAAAGAGACTTTAACAGAAGTACTTCCTTACACAAAAAAAGATTATAATTATTCTGCCGCAGTTAATAATTTATTCGGAATTGCTGATAAAGAACTTTCTCTTTATAATGATGCTATTCATTATTACAGTCAGGCTGTAAAAGGTGTTACAGATTCCATTTCGGCACAATCTCCTTTAAACAATATTGCAGTTGTTTATATCAAACAAAAAAAATATGACGATGCCATTAAAACTTTGGAATCTATTTTAAATAAAAAAGTTTTTGATGATAAAGTAACCTCTATAAAAAGCAAATCTAGAGTTATCGATAATCTTGGTTTTGCTTACTTTAAAAAAGGAATGAAAGAAAAAGGTCTTCGATTTTTAAATGAAGGTTTACAATTAAGAATTCAAATCGATGACGATTATGGCTGTGTGGGCAGTTATCTTCATTTAGCTGAGTTTTATTCTCAAACCGATATTCAAAAATCAAATCAATACGCCCAAAAAGCCTACGAAACTGCAACTAAATTCAATAGTGTTGATGAGCGTTTAAAAGCAATATCTTTTTTAATATCAAACGGCGCCGGAACAAAATACGCTCAAAAATACATTTCGATTAACGACAGCATTATCAGCGTTAGAAACAACTTCAAAAATAAATTCGCCAAAATTAAATACGATTCTAAAAAAGAAAAAGACGAAAACCAGAAACTTCGTTTAGAGAAAGTCGAGAACTTATTATCACTTCAGGAAGCAAAATATCAAAGAACCTTTTCTATCCTTGGAATTATTATTCTTTTCGGTGTATTAATTTACGGGAGAAAATATTATCGAAACAAAACCAGAATCGAAAAGATAAAAACTGCTTATGACACCGAAACCAGAATTGCCAAAAATATTCACGACGAACTGGCCAATGATGTGCATCATGCCATGACTTTTACACAAACGCAGCCTTTGACAGAAGAAGATGTAAAAGAATCTCTGGTTCAAAAACTGGACGATATTTATTCTCGCGTCCGCGGAATTTCCCGTGAGAACAATGATATCGATACTGGCGAAAACTACGCTAATAACATAAAACAAATGTTGGCAACTTATAATAACAGTGCAACAAATATTATTACACGAAATATTGAGAAAATAAATTGGGACGGAATCGACGAAATAAAAAAGATTGCAATTCACAGAGTTTTACAGGAATTGATGGTCAATATGTCCAAACACAGTCAGGCCTCTGTTGTAGCGGTGAAATTTGAAAGCAATGGAAAAACAGTATTCATTAATTATACAGATAACGGAAAAGGCACTGAAAAAGATAAAATTATAAAAAATGGTTTAGAGAATATGGAAAACCGTATTCTGGCAATAAAAGGAACTATTACTTTTGACACTGAACCCGATAAAGGTTTTAAAGTAAAAATAACAATACCTAAATAAAAGCCTATGTTTAAAAAAGTAATTGTAGCCGAAGATCTTGGAGATATCAATTTAGCAATCGAACAAACTTTAAAAGATTTGGATATTGTCAATTTTCAACATGCAAAATACTGCGACGACGCATTTCTAAAAATCAGAAAAGCTATTCAGGATAATGAACCATACGATTTATTAATCAGCGACCTTTCGTTTAAAAAAGATCATCGCGAAGTCAAAATTGCTAATGGCGATGAATTAATTCAAAAAGTTCGTGAGATTCAGCCCTATATTAAAATAATTGCCTATTCGATCGAAGATAAAAGCCTTCGTATAAAATCACTTTTTGATAATGCAGATATTGATGGCTTTGTATTAAAAGGTCGAAATAGTATTGAGGATTTAAAAAAAGCAATTCATATTATTTCAACTTCAGATCAAAAATTTATTTCTCATGATGTTGCTTCCGCACTTCAGGAAAAAAACAACTTTGAAATAGATGATCTTGACATTAAAATTTTAAAACATTTATCATCAGGAACTCCGCAAGATGAAATTATACAAATCTTTAAAGACTTAGGCATAAAGCCTAACAGCAAAAGCGCAATGGAAAAAAGGCTTTCTAAATTAAAAGACTTTTTTAAAGCAAATAATACAACTCATCTGGTTTCTATCACTAAAGATATGGGGATTATTTAATCTCATTATACTATTACTATTAATTTTTGAAAGCTCCTTCGGGAGCTTTTTTTATGGCTAAAATTTAAAAAGTTTCTAGATTATGGATTTCCGTAAAATACTGATTTTAAATAGGTTTAAGTTTGAATTATTAAAACTAAAAATACTAACTATAATTAGATATTATGGAAATAAATATTCAACTTAAATCATTGGCTGATAAAATTGATCAGCTAAAAAGCAAAATTGAGACTGAAGAGTCAACCAAACATGCTTTTGTATTGCCGTTTATACATATTCTTGGCTACGATGCCTTTAACCCACTTGAAGTAGTTCCTGAATTTACTGCTGATCTGGGTTTAAAAAAAGGAGAAAAGGTAGATTATGCCATCTTTCAAAATGGAGAACCAATTATAATAGTAGAATGTAAAAGCTGGAAGGAAAATCTAACGGTACATAATTCGCAATTATTCCGTTATTTTCATGTTACCAAAACTCGATTTGCGCTTTTAACAAATGGAATTCAATATCAATTTTTCACCGATTTAGATGATAAAAACAAAATGGATCAAAAACCATTTTTAGAATTTGACATCACAAATCTAAAAGAAGCCACGATTACCGAAGTCGCAAAATTTCATAAGTCGAGCTTCAACGTTGATAATATTGTTACAAATGCAAGCGCTTTAAAATACATTAAGGAAATAAAAAAGCAAATCAATATTGAACTCGAAAACCCCTCAAATGATTTCACAAAACATTTTGCAAATAAGGTTTATACCGGAAGGTTAACTGAGAAAGTGGTCGACGAATTTAAAGATTTAGTCCAAAAATCTTTAAATCAGTTTATCAGCGAAAAAATAAATGATCGCTTAAAAGCTGCACTTACCAAAGAAACCATTAAACAGCAAGACGAACAAATTGAGTCTTTAGAGGAAGACAGTAAAGTTATTACCAGCGAAGAAGAACTTGACGGATATCGCATTGTTGTTGCAATACTAAGACGTAAACTTCCAACAAATCGAATTGTTTATCGCGACACGCAATCTTATTTTGGGATTCTGTTGGACGATAATAATCGAAAACCTCTTTGTCGTCTTCATCTTAATGGAGGAAAAAAATATATCAGTCTTTTTAATGACAACAAAAACGAAACAAAATTACCAATTTCGACTATTGATGATATTTACCAATTCGAAAAAGAATTGTTGGATACTGTAGCACTTTATGAAACCGAATAAAAACTAACCATTATGATAAACGATCTAAAAAAATTCTTAAACGAAGAACAAGACCCAAAAGCTGTTGAAAAACTATTAACAAAAGTCAACGGATTACTTACTTCAGGCGAACAAGTAGAATATATAGCCGTACAAAAAAAACCAGCTATAAATTTATCTCCAGACTGTATCGCTTTAACAAACAAGAGAATCATTTTTTGCAGACCTAAAAATTTAGGTTTATCAATGGATTTTCAAGATTATGCATGGAAAGACATACTAGACTGTCACATGAGAGAAGGAATTATGGGAGCAACTTTTTCTATGAAGACAATTAAAGGAAATATGAATATGCTTGATTATTTACCAAAAGCTCAAGCCAGAAAATTGTATCAATTTGCTCAGCAAAAAGAAGAAGAAATGATTCTCTACAGACGCGAACATGATCTTGAAAATAAGAGAGCAATTGCAGGAGGAGGAATTATAGTAAACGCTGGAACTTCTATACCTCAACAAGTAGAACAAAAAGAAGATCCGCTAGAGATACTCCAAAAATTGAAGAAATTATTAGACAGTGAAATCATTTCACAAGTAGAATTTGATACAAAAAAAATAGAAATATTATCAAAAATGTAAATTATGAAAAGTAAACTAACTGCAACACTTTTGACATTTTTTTTAGGAGGAATTGGAATCCATAAATTCTATTTGGGACAATCTACTCAAGGTGTAATTTATTTGTTATTTTGTTGGACATTTATTCCCGCAATCTTAGCTTTTTTTTCAGTTTTTTGGACTATTATTTATGTCTGATCATTCATTTAACGTAAAGTATAATAATGGCTTTTAAAATAAGCCAAAAATGAAAAAATATATAAAGAAGAGAGATGCCATCAGTGTCTCTCTTACACACTTATAGATTTTGTAAATAAATCCCGTATAACTACGCATTCCAGAAATACCAATTCTACTTAGATTTATCGCTAACTATTAAAACCAAAACCTCAACCAAAACGTCTATGCTAAAAAATTACTTAATCCTATTTATAGTATTTGTAACGCTTTCATGTAAAAAAGCTTTTAATCCACCTGCTCAAAAAATAAATACATTTTACAAGGAGGTGATTACTGCTGACGATCGCAAAGTTATAACTCCCGAAGAAGCCAAAACCTACTATGTTGATACGCAATATCACTATAAATATAGAACCGGAAACTCAGGTCATTACGAATATAATTATAATGTAAAAGGTGTCAACATAAAAGGAGATTCCGTTTTTGGGAATATAAATGTTGAAGGAAAATATGGTGCCGGAATATTAACCAATGATTCTATCCCGGAACTCAACATCAAAACCGAATGGATCGATAACGGGAAACTTAAAGCTTTTGACGAAAAAGGAAACGAATATTTCTTAATCGTACAGTAATTGTATTCACCCCAAATCTTACCCAAATGAAATATAGCTCAATCCTACTCTTTGCCTTCTTGACTTCATTTTCTCCGCTTGAGACTAAAGTCTACATTTGTGGACCAACGGGTGCAAAAAAATACCATTACACAGACAATTGCCGCGGATTAACTGCCTGCAGACATGAAGTTACTAAAGTATCAATTTCGCAAGCACAAGGTTATGGACTCACTCTTTGCGGCTGGGAAGATTAGCGCACTAGTTACATGATTTAATCATTTGATAATAACTGCTTTACAATTAATTCACATTAGTTTTGTTAATTTGAATAAAACTAAATATCATGAAATTCTTCAATCTAAATTTTTTGGTTTCATTCAAAGAATGGCTTTTTTTAAGAGCTATGCAATCTTCTTTCCTTCATTAAAATATTAGAAATTCAAATTTTAAAAAAGGAAAGCACAATTGAATGAATAAAGTTGAGACCTCATTTTTACACAAAGACCAGTTTGGACAAGATTTCTTGTGGGGTGTTTCTACCGCCGCTTTCCAAACTGAGGGAGCACATGATGCCGATGGAAAAGGTTCTTCTATCTGGGATGTTTTTACTTCTCAAAAAGGAAAAATCAAAAATGGACATCATGCCCTGACTGCCTGCGATTTCTACAATTCTTACCAAAATGATATCGACTTAATAAACGAATTAAACATTCCTAATTTTAGGTTTTCCATCAGTTGGCCACGAATTATGCCCACAGGAATCCATCCTATCAATCAGGCAGGAATCGATTATTACAACAAAATCATAGATTCATTATTGGCATCCGGAATCGAGCCCTGGATTACACTTTATCATTGGGATTTACCTCATGATCTGGAAGTAAAAGGCGGATGGACCAATCGTGAATCTGTTAAATGGTTTTCAGAATATGTCGCCGTTTGTGCGCTATATTTTGGAGATCGCGTCAAAAACTGGATGGTTATCAACGAACCTTCTGTTTTTACAGGAGCCGGATATTTTCTGGGCATTCACGCTCCGGGAAAAAAAGGGATTACCAATTATCTTAAAGCCATGCATCATGTAACATTAGCTACTGTTGCAGGCGCAAAATCCTTGCGAAAACTAGTTCCTGAAGCAAATATTGGCACCACTTTTTCCTGTACACATATTGAGCCTTTTTCGCAAACGCCAAAAGATATCGAAGCCGCAAAACGTGTTGATACTTTATTGAACAGAACTTTTATAGAGCCTATTTTAGGATTGGGTTATCCGCAAGCAGATTTACCGGTGCTAAAAAAACTCAACAATTATATCCTAGAAGATGATTTAAACAATCTCGCTTTTGACTTTGATTTCATTGGACTTCAATGTTATACACGAGAAGTTGTAAAAGCGTCTTTATTGATTCCGTATATTGGTGCCGAATTAATCAGCGCCGAAAAAAGAAACGTAATAGCAACTGAAATGGGTTGGGAAGTTTATCCTCCGGCACTTTATCACGTTCTTAAAAAATTCAATAATTATAATATAAAGAAAATTATAGTTACAGAAAATGGTGCCGCATTTCCGGACATTCTTAAAAACGGAAAAGTCTACGATATCAAGCGCACACATTATATACAAGACCATTTAGAACAAATTTTAAAAGCCAAACAAGACGGTTATAATGTTGATGGTTATTTTGTATGGAGTCTTACTGATAACTTCGAATGGGCTGAAGGTTACAATGCCAGATTCGGATTAATTCATGTTGATTTTGACACACAACAACGAACTATTAAACATTCAGGATTATGGTTTCGTGATTTTTTATCTTAAAAAAGCGCTAAAAACAGAATTTAAAGATTATTTTTACAAAAATAACCCTTAGAATTAACTTAAAATAGCATCGTTATGGAAATTAATAATTACGTATTAACTGCCATAATTATTGGCGTTGTTCTATTAGTCTATTTTCTAATAAAGCAAAATAAAAAAGATCGCAAGAAAATTGAAGAAGCATTAAATTTCTACAAAGAATCTGATGAAGTAGAAATTAACAACGACCTTAATTTATAGTTCTTTTTTAATCCTTCAAGAAAAACAAAAAGCCTTTCGGAAGTCAACTTTCGAAAGGCTTTTTGTTTACAAATCAAGAGCTAATTATTAATTAGGAGCTATTTCCAGCTATCCGCTATATCTTTTCTTGCTTAAAGAAAGCAAGAAAAGGATGCCGCTTCTATCTGGACTATGGCACTAGTTTTCATAAGAAGTTTACATTTTAATACATTCAATAAAAATTGAAGCCTGCAAATAGAAATTTGCAGGCTTTTTTATTGCTTCTCTCCAAGCAATTATCAAATAAGAGTTACAAATTCTAAATATTTAAAATTTGCATCTAATGCTTTATTTCTTGCAATAATCTCCCTCTACTACCCGCATAACTTTGTCCTATCAAATTAGAAGAACAATTAAAAATTATGGCAAATTCAAAAAACAAAGCAATCCCAATTACGACACCAGAAAAAAGAGGACAAACAATTAAACACATCAGCAATATAAAAACTGTACTAATCCTCTTTTTTCTCACCTGCCTAACATACGGACAATCTACTAAAACATCAGAAAAAATGAATCTTAGCAACATCAATAATCAAATCGTAAAAAAAGCCATTGAAGCTTTACAAAATGCAGACAAAACTGCTTGGTTTAGTTTGTTCACGGATAATGCAGCGCTTTATGATGACGGAAATAAGCAAAACTTCAAAAGTTTTTTCGAAAAAGCAATTGGTCACGAACGCTTTACTTCTATTGATAAAATAGAAAACAACTCTCTTTCTGTCTATGGAAAATTCCACAGTGATACTTGGGGAAATTTCAAGACCTATTTCAAATTCCAAATCAACGAAAAAGGAAAAATCACCCGACTGGATATCGGACAAGCAAAATATTAATTCAACTAAAAATCAAAACTATGAAAACATTTCAAACTGCCATCTTATTTGGTCTATTCGGAGCCATTGCTGCTTCTATCTCATTTGCCGCACAATGGCCAATCTGGGTTATGTTTATTGCCTGGGTAAGCTATTATATTTTTGGCCGAAATATTAAAAACTCGGCTCTGTCATTTATACAAATTATTCTGGGCTTATTTATGGGAGTGCTTATTCAGTTAGGCGGCCTATTTTTAAGTACCTATATTGGTGAATTTGGCATCCCGGTTTCCATATTTATTTTCATCGGATCATTAGCTTACATTTCTAAAATAAAAACTTTAAGCAGTATTCCTGCATGGTTTTTAGGTCTTATTGTCTTTTTTGGAATTCATCCTAAAATCGAAATTATTTCTTTATTAGAATTAATTGTACCGCTTCTTTTCGGTTTTGTTTTTGCTTTTCTAAATGACACAGCTGTTCATAAAATTCAACATAAAACAGCAAAGCAATAATACCAAAGCAAGTATTAATCTAAACTAAAAAAAGCCTTTCGGGAGTTGACTTCCGAAAGGCTTTTTTGTTTAAAATTTAACCAAATAATTATAAGGTTTTCTCTAAAACCTCAACAGCTTCTTTCCAATTGTTTACTCTTAAATGATGCGTTTGATTTACATTATGAGATGCCGTAAACATGATAGGTTTTCCCATACAATAATCCAGGTTTTTACAATGATCATCAATCATATAATCTGTATTGATAATTCTTTTGCTTCCGCATAAAATAATATTATCCCATTTAATAAAAGGAAAGTGTTCCCCAAGCCAAGCTATTTTTTCAGCAAGTGAAACCGGAAATTCAGTTGCAGCAGAAACTATAAAAATTTCAAAGTTCTCCTGTAATCGGCGTAAACTTTCAACCGCATCCGGCATTACAGGCAAAGTTCTAAAAAAATTATCCGCATTTAAAACGGCACGTAAAAGAGCCCGATCCTTAAAAGCTTCTTCTTCGGCCAAACCACGAATACTTTCTTTTGATAGTGCCGTTCCATTGGCTTTATTGTAATGTTCAATTAGTTGTACTTCGATGTCGGCAAGTACGCCATCCATGTCGATAGCAATAGTTTTCTTTTTCATTTCTAATTTATTTTGCAACAAATTTACGCAAATATTGCAAAGTATTGCAATTTTAACTTATTTTTGCAATATAAAATTGCATCACATGAAAAAAGAAGAGCGCCAAAAAGTAATTTTAGAATACTTATCAAAAGAGCATCGGGTAACTTTACTTGAACTAAGCGGGTATCTAAAAGTTTCAGAAGACACAATAAGACGAGATGTAAAAGAACTCTCAGATCAAGGTTTGTTAAAGGCAGTCCGCGGAGGCGCAGTTGCTCCTTCTCCTATTCCGCTGCACTTTAGGGTTAGAGAAAACCACGATGTTGAAAACAAAAAAATTATTGCCCAAAAAGCAATCTCGTACTTAAAAGACGGTCAGGTCGTATTTATTGATGGCGGAACAACTTCTATGGCTTTAGTAGCCAGTTTTCCCTACGATCTAAAAATAACTGTCATTACAAACAGCTTTCCGGTTGCAGCATTGATCGAAGATTTACCAAATGTTGAATTGATTTTTGCCGGCGGAAAAATGTGCAAAGCATCTTTTACCACTGCCAGTATTGATACGATCGATTTCTTTAGGAATTTTAGAGCGGATATTTGCATTTTAGGAATTTGCAGTATTCATCATGATCGTGGTGTTACAGGAGTTTTATACGATGATTCGCAAATAAAAAGAAACATGATCCAGAATTCAAATTTTGTTATTGCATTGAGTTCTATCGAAAAAATTGGAACCGCCGAATCTTATTTGGTCTGTCCTCTTAAAGATATTAATATTCTTGTAACGAATATCAATCCTGAAGATGAGGTTCTAAAAGTGTACAAAGATTCCGGTTTGACTATTGTTTAGTAAAACTACCCAGTTCCATTAAATTTTGATCTTAAACTTGTCTCGAATATTTTTATAATATTAAAAGGTAACTTATAAGCTGATCTATTTAGATCAGCTTATATTATTTTCTTTAATACATTTAAAAAAGTTACTCTAACAACACCTGTAAACTAATCAAAAACTTATTTTTTTGTCCTAATTTATAAATCAGGACTCCTGAATTATAAATTTATTCCGGTTGAAACTCCACCAATCATAGCTTTGCGAAAAATTTAATTCCAAAAAGCTTATGAAAAAAATCATCTATTTTATCGCACTATTATTTTTGCCAGATTGCTTATTGGCGCAAACAGAAGAAGCGTCAGTTAAAAAATGTATTGAAAATTACATTGATGGTACTTCTTACAACAAACCTGACAGCATCGAAAAAGCATTTTATCCAGAAGCCAATCTATTTTTAAGTAATAAAGACAAAGACTTGTGGATTGTACCGGTTAGCGAATATGCCAAATGGTTTAAAACAAACAATCAGGGACAGTTTAATGGTCGCATAGGCCGAATTGTTTCAGTTGATTTGTATAACAATATAGCTTTGGCTAAAGCCGAAATAATAATACCTGAAAAAAAAGTGGAATTTATTGATCTGTTTTTACTCAAAAAAATTCAGGGCGAATGGAAAATAATCAGCAAAACCGCAAGTAGTTTAAGTAGTAACAAATCAGGACAGCGCATCTTGTTTATTGTTTCTAATGCCCATTATTATGGAAAATCAACTATAGCAACAGGCAATAGTTTTTCTGAAATAGTAAATGCCTATGATACTTTTAAAACAGCAGGATACACTGTAGATTTTGTAAGTCCGGAGGGAGGAAGTATTCCTCTAGCGTATATCAACACCTCCGACACTTTGCAAAAGCAATATTTATTTGATCCCGATTTTATGTATGCCTTAAAAAACACTAAAAAACCCGAAGACACAGATTCAAAAAATTATAAAGCTGTTTATTACGTTGGCGGTGGAGCTGCGATGTATGATGTGCCCGAAAATAAACAAATTCAAACTATTGCTTTAAAAGTATATGAAGAAAATAAAGGTATTATCTCTTCTGTTTGTCATGGAACTGCCGGAATTATAAACTTAAAAACAAATGATGGCAAATATTTAGTGGCAGGGAAAAAAATTAGCGGTTACCCGGATTCGTTCGAAAAACAAGACGGAGAATATTTTAAGTACTTTCCGTTCTTAATTCAAAAGACAATTGAAGAAAGAGGAGGCACTTTTAAATTTTCAAATGGTGAGGTCTCGCATATAGAAACCGACGGAAGAATCATCACCGGACAAAATTTTCAATCGTCAAGCGGCGTCGCTTTAAAGATTATAGAATTAATAAATAGTACAAAAACGAGTAAATGATTTATAATATCAGCTCGCATGTAATAGATGAGAATTTAGGCATATTTAGCTTAAATCATCACTTTATGCTTTAGCTTATCTTCTATTTTTTTAACCTTTTTTCACTTCGCAAAGTCTCCGGACTTTGCGTTTTTATTTTTAGACTGTCTTAAAGCTTTAACTTCTAAAAATCTCCTTACTTAAAAAAGGCAATTTTACCGCAATCCAAATATCAGAAAAAAACCAAGTTCTATCGCTCCGAAAATTAATACTGGACAGGGAATAAATTCCAGAAAATTTATCTGTAAAAAAGCAAAAAAAATCAGTTAATTTATTGATATTTACTAGGTTTACAGGTAAATTTTACTTATCTTTATAGTATAAATAACAGATGCTATATGCCAAAAAACAAACTTTTTAAGCCCCTAAATTACTCCTCAAAAGATTATTCTTTTTATCTTTTCAAGCATTTTATTTTTCGCAAAGCTTCTCCTTAACTTCATTTAGATTTAGAAATCATTCTATCTAATTTTTTCAGACATGCTGAAGAAACCAAAGCTATTGTCCCAATTCCAACCATAATTATTTTTTCCGGATTTATTTTCTGAGCTTTTATTTTAGAAAATATGTCTTTAAAATTAAAGGAAAGATTTTCTTTTTTAAGATCCTCTTTCGGCTCTTCATTTTCATTTTTCACAAAACCCTCTACTTCTATGACTTCTTTCTCACTTTCAACAACTATCTCAGCTTTATGGCCATTTTCAATTTGTTTGGCTTCTTCAATTCTACACTTTTCATTAAACTTTTTAAAAGGACGCGGTTGAAAATCAACTATAACTGCCGCAAGATTTATTGCATCAATATTCAAAGGATCTGTTTCGCCTTTAAAAAAGGTCTCAATAGGTCTAAACTTATCTTTTTGCTCCTTAAACTTATTCTTTTTAGTATGATCAAAATCTAAGCACAATAAATTTTTAAAAACATTTAAATCATCCTGAGTTGGGTTATTCTCGAAAATAAGCCAACAAAGATCACGAAGTTTTCCACGAGAAGGACTATATAAATAATCGAAGTGTTCACCTTCTTTTTCTATCTCATATTTAATTTTAATTGCTTTTTTATATTCTTCTAATGTCTTGGTATGCATGGTATGGTATATATGGTTTTTTTAGAAATTCTTGGGAATGTCAGGAAAACGCAGAAATTCTGATAATCTCCTATGAACAAAGGCCTCAAAGTACCTTTCTTTTGTCATAGAAATTAATTCATGCCTTGTCTGCAGATTAAAACAAAAATATAAAACTAGTTCAAATTAACAGTGTAAAAAACCGTAAGACTGAGTTTATTCGGGAAGTATAAAAAACGTCTTATAGTTCTGCATACTTTACTTCCCCAAAAAAACAATCTTGGCATTACCATTAACAAGCTCTGGATAAACTCTGGATAGCAATACTCATCCCTAATTTTTAATCTAAACCAAAATGAAAAAAAACATTTGTTCTAATATTAATTTCTTCAATACTACATTTTTTATCATTTTTTTAATAGTCCAAGACAACCTTTTTAGGACTTTTTGCATCTATTATAATATAGGTCAAATTGGTTTTACATTCAAATAATCCATTCAAACAAACCAAAATTTACTGCGCATTATATTTTGTTTTAAGGAATTTTTGGGAATCTCGGGAAAACGCGGGAATTCTGGGAATCCCTTATCAACAAAGGCCTCAAAGCGCCTTTCCTTTGCCAAAGAAATTAGTTTACGTTTTATCTGCAGCATAAAACAAAAATAAAACTAGTTCTAAATAACAGTGTGAAAAATCGTAAGACCGAGTTTAATCGGGAAGTATAAATAACGTCTTACGGTTCTACACACTCTACTTCCCCAAAAAATCAATTTGGTATTGTCATAAACAAGCCCTGGATAAAGTCCGGACAGCAATACCCATGTCTAATTTTTAAACTAAATCAAAATGAAAAAAATATTCCTTTTTATAACTTTCACGTTATTGTTCACGCTTTTTTCTTGTACTCCGGAAGAGTCTGAAATCAAGCCAAAAAATAAAACAGAAAAAACTGTTAATCCTATACAAGCTGGTACTCCTGACCCTGATGGTCCTGGTGATACTGTAAATCCACCAATAAAAAAATAATATATTTTTAGTGTCTAATTAATTACTATTTTCGGGGAAAGTAAATTTATATGTTACGGTCCCCGTTTTTTTCTTTTATCATCCTTTTTTTTCTTTTTTCTTGTAATGAAAAAAAGACCATTACTAATAATGCAGAACCTCTAGAAAAAGAGGCACTTAGTTTACAAGTTAAAGCAGATGAAAATTATGGAAAACAAAACTTAAACACTGCATATTATGAGTTTCATAAATCGAAAATACTTTTTGAAACTTTAAAAGACAGTGTCAATATTGGATACTCTCTCATTCAAATGGCATCTATTCAGCAAATCAATGGAGACTACTACGGCAGTAAAGAAACAGCAACTGAAGCACTACCTTATGCTAAGTTCAATAATTATTCAGGTTGTATAAATAATATATTAGGCGTTGCCGACAAAGAACTTTCTCTTTACAATGATGCAATTTTTTACTATAAAGAGTCAGTTAATGCTTCTGAAAATCTTAATGAAAAGCAAGGCCCTTTAGGCAATATTGCGGCTGTCTATATTCAACAAAAAAAATATGATAAAGCAATAACTCTTTTAGAATTTCTTCTAGAATCTCCTGCAAGTAAAAAAATATTAATGGAGAAAACTAAAGCAAATAAAAAATCCAGATTTCAAGATAACTTGGGTTATGCTTATTTTAAAAAAGGATTGGACCAAAAAGGATTTGATTCAATGAATGAAGCTCTCCAGCTAAGAAATGAAATTAATGATACTTACGGAAGTATTGAAAGCTATCTGCACCTTGCCGATTACTATGCTAAAAAAGACGTTCAAAAATCAGATGAAAATGCTCTTGCAGCTTACAATGCAGCCACAAAACTAAATAGTGTTGACGAAAGATTAGAAGCGCTGCAAATTATAATTTCTAATAATCACAGCCCCCTAAAAAGCAAATATGTACAAAAATATTTTACATTAAACGATAGTGTTATTAAGATTAGAAATAACTTTAAAAACAAGTTTGCTAAAATTAAATACGACTCTAAAAAGGAAAAAGACGAAAATGTAATACTTCGTTTAG
This sequence comes from Flavobacterium sp. JAS, assembly GCF_020991455.1. Taxonomy (GTDB): domain Bacteria; phylum Bacteroidota; class Bacteroidia; order Flavobacteriales; family Flavobacteriaceae; genus Flavobacterium. The sequence goes on along the minus strand of NZ_JAJMOX010000010.1, from coordinate 257,716 downwards.
AAAAATCCGAAAACTTGTTAGCACTACAAAGAGCCAAATATCTGCGAATTGTATTTGCAATTGGTTTTATTTTTTTAGTCATTTTAATAGCAATTTTAATCCGCTATTATAAAAACAAAAACAAGGTTATAGAATTTAAGACTTCGTATAATACCGAAGCCCGAATTGCAAAAAAACTTCATGATGAATTAGCAAATGATGTATATCATGTGATTGCTTTTGCCGAATCTCAGTCATTATCTACAGAAAGTACAAAAGAGAATCTACTTCAAAAATTAGATGATATTTACGGGCGTGTGAGAGGAATTTCAAAAGAAAACAATAGAATTGAAACTGGCATAGATTTTACCAACAGCATAAAAGAAATGCTTTCGACTTACAATACCAGCGAAAGAAATATCATGGTTAGTAATTTAGAAGATATAAACTGGGAAATTGTTGATGATATCAAAAAGATCACTATTAGCCGAATTTTACAGGAATTAATGGTGAATATGAAAAAACACAGTAACGCAAATCTAGTTGTAATAAAATTTGAAAATGATCCAAAATCAATCTTAATAAACTATACTGATAACGGTGAAGGCTGCGAAAAAACAAAGATTGCAAAAAATGGCCTCAAAAACATGGAAAGCCGTATTCAGGCTGTTAAAGGGACTATAGATTTTGACACAGAACCTGGTAAAGGGTTTAGAGCAAAAATATCCATACCGAAATAAGGGAAAGTTATTTCGACTTTTTATAAAGTCTATCGTCAAATCCGTTGTATTAGTAGTTGTGTACCGTTTATTTTGTAGTCAATTCAATTTTGTTATATCTAAAAACTTTTGCTCTTTCCAGATATTCTTCACCTTGTATCATTCCTTTTGGATAATCTTTATTTTTATAAAATTGTCCTGTAACTTTTATTCTACTTTTAACTGCATCAAAATTCCGCGGTAATTCGAGTTTTGGATTTTTAGCTTCGATAAAGATATAATGTTCCCTATTTATACTGCCCTTTTCCATGCCCAGGTCTTCTTTTTTTATCCAATTTGCACAACCACAACTAAAAACAGCATAATCCAATTCTAATGTTTGAATTTTAGATTCTAAAATGTTATTCGGATTAGACATTTCTTCACCTCTTTTAAATTCAACTCGGCTTTTAGCTTTTACAGGTAATAATTTTACAGGTAATTTATCATTTTCATGCTTGAAATAAGTACATGAAGTGAGAATAAATAGTATTATTAAAAGAGTAATTTTTTTCATATAATAATATAATAGATTTTTTATTTTAGAAATTAGCACTTCAGACAATTTGTATATGTACTATCAACACATAAAGCTTAATGAATTAAGTTCAAATTACAAATAGGGATGCTAATATAACACTATTTTTAGTGCAAAAAATTTGATCATTATAAATACAAAAGATTTTATTCCCTCCAAAAAAAACCTCCCAGAATTTTACTTCTGGAAGGCTCCCCTACTAATAACTAATTAAAATAGGCATTCTATTTCCAACCGCCGCCTAGGTCTCTGTAAACATGAACCGCCGCATTCAGTTGTTCTTTTTTAGTATCTACTAATTCTAATTTCGCTTCTAATGCATCACGTTGTGTCATTAAAACCTCGAAATAATCAACTCTCGCTGACTTAAATAAATCATTAGAAACATCAATTGATGTGTTTAAAGCATCAACTTGTTGTGATTTAAGATCGTATCCTTTCTGTAAGTTTTCGATCTTAGAAAGTTGGTTTGAAACCTCTAAATAAGCGTTCAAAACCGTACGATCATAATTATATAATGCCTGAAGCTGTCTTGCGTTTGCACTTGCAAATTCAGCTTTAATTGCGTTTCTGTTAATCAATGGCGCAGCCAAATCTCCTGCTATTGAATATAAAATAGATTCCGGAAACGTAAACAAATAAGCCGGCTTAAATGCTTGTACTCCAAATGCGGCAGAAATATCCAATGAAGGATAAAACTCAGCACGCGCTACTTTTACATCTAATTTTGCAGCTACAAGCTCTAATTCTGCTTGTTTAACATCTGGTCGATTTGCTAACAATTGAGACGGAATTCCTGAACTTACAGCAGCAGGCAATAAACTTAAGAAATTAGTACTACTTGTTCTTTTGATTTCCTGTGGATATCTACCCAACAAAAAGTTGATTTTATTCTCCGCTTCTTTTATTTGCTGACGAATATCAAACTCCATACTTTTTGAAGTTAAAACCTCGGCTTCAAACTTCTTAACACCAAGTTCGGTAGCTCTTGCAGCCTGCTTCTGAATTTTTACAATTTCTAAAGCGTTTGACTGTAATTTGATCGTTTGGTTTATAATATCCAATTGATTATCCAAAGCCAATAATTCGTAATAAGAATCAGCAACTTCAGCAATAAGATTTGTAATCACAAAGTTTTTACCTTCAACAGTAGCTAAATATCTGTTTAACGCAGCTTTTTTAGAATTACGCAGTTTTTTCCAGATATCCACTTCCCAATTTGCATAAGCAGCAATCGTAAAATCACCAAGCGGATCAGGAGTTTCTACACCCGGTTTAATCTCTGTTGTAGCATCACCCGCACCTTGGCTTGTGTATCTACCTACTTTTTCTATTCCAGCTCCGGCGCGAACACCAACAGTTGGTAATAAAAGCCCTTTTTTAACTCGGATATCGTTCTTTGCAATTTCAATTTCCTGCAAAGTGATGTTTAATTCCTGATTGTTTTTTAAAGCAACATCAATCAGGTCAACAAGGTTTTGATCTTTAAAATAATCTTTCCATTGTAATGTAGACGTATTGTTGTTTGCATCCTGAGTTTGGGCAGTTTGGCCAAACGATTCAGGAACTGGTGTGCTTGTTGTAGGAGCTGCCTCAGGCGCAGGGGCTTTACACCCTGCAACCGTAAGACATAATCCTAATGCAATACCATATTGATATGATTTGAATTTATACATGATTGTTATCAATTTCTTCTGTTAATGGATTCTCTTCTTCATGTTTAACTAGTTTGTGTCGCTCTGCGATTTTTCCGAAAATGTAATACAATCCAGGAATTACAAATACCCCACAAATAGTTCCAATAAGCATACCTCCAGCGGCGGCAGTACCAATAGTTCTGTTACCAATTTTACCCGGACCAGTAGCAAAAGCAAGCGGCAACAATCCGGCAATAAAAGCAAATGAAGTCATCAAAATTGGACGGAACCTCGCTTTCGCTCCTTCCATTGCAGCTTCAAGAACTGTTTTGCCGGCTGCATGTCGCTGTATTGCAAACTCTACAATCAGTACGGCATTTTTACCCAGTAAACCAATAAGCATTACCATGGCAACCTGAGCATAGATATTGTTTTCTAATCCTGTTAATTTCAGTAAAAGGAAAGCTCCAAAAATACCCGCCGGTAAAGAAAGAATTACAGACAATGGCAAAATAAAACTCTCGTATTGTGCAGCCAAAACCAGGTAAACGAATCCTAAACAGATTAAGAATACCCAAATTGCCTGATTACCCTGAGCAACCTCATCGGCAGAAATACCCGCCCAGTCAATATCATATCCTCTAGGTAATTTTTTCTCTGCAACTTCCTGAATCACTTTAATAGCTGTACCAGAACTATATCCCGGAGCAGCTCCACCACTAATCTCAGTAGAGTTGTACATGTTGTGTCTTGTAATTTCAGAAAGACCATATACTTTTTCTAATTTCATAAAGGCAGAAAAGGGAACCATTTCATCACGGTTATTTTTCACATAAAGTTTTAAGATATCATCCGGCTGCGCACGATATTCAGGTGAAGCCTGAACAATTACTTTATAGTTAATTCCGTATTTAATGAAACTAATCTCGTAGTTACTACCCACAAGAGTTGACAAAGTGTTCATCGCATTTTCGATAGAAACTCCTTTTTGCTGCGCCAAATCATTATCAACTTTCATCATGTACTGAGGGAAACTCGCACTAAAGAAACTAAATACGTTAGACAACTCATGACGTTTGTTCAATTCTTCAACAAACTCTTTATTCACAGCTTCCAGTTTTTTGAAATCACCTGAACCTGTTTTATCCAATAAACGAAGCTCAAATCCTCCAGCTGCTCCATATCCAGGTACTGCCGGTGGTTGGAAAAATTCGATATTAGCACCCGGAATATCTTTCGATTTTTCTTCCAGTTCTGTCATAATTTCTTGTACAGATTGCTTACGATCATTCCAGTCTTCTAAGTTAACCAAACAAGTTCCCGCATTAGATCCGGTACCTTCGGTCAAAATTTCATAACCCGCCAATGAAGAAACTGATTTTACTCCTTCTACACTTTCAGATATCTTTTGTAATTTCTCCGCAATATTATTGGTTCTTTCTAATGATGAACCCGGAGGCGTCTGAATAATGGCATAAAACATTCCCTGATCCTCATTCGGGATAAATCCAGAAGGAACAGTACTGCTAATCAACCATGTTCCGGCACAAAATCCTAGAAGTGCAATAATAGTAACGGCTCTTCTGTTTACAATTTTAGCTAATACATTTTGGTATTTACCTTGTGCAAGGTTAAACTTGTTGTTAAAACCTTCTATAAACATGTTTACAGGAGTTTTCTTTTTAGGCGTAGCGTGGTTGTTTTTTAACATCATCGCACAAAGTGCCGGCGTTAAAGTCAATGCCACAATACCAGAAAGAATAATCGCTGTTGCCATCGTGATCGAGAACTGTCTGTAAAATACTCCAACAGGACCTGACATAAACGCAACCGGAATAAATACCGCAGCCATCAAAAAGGTGATCGCGATAATCGCTCCTGCAATCTCGTGCATTGCTTTTTTAGTCGCTTTAAGCGGAGAGAGATGTTCTTCCTCCATCTTGGCGTGAACAGCTTCAATTACCACAATCGCATCATCGACGACGACCCCAATTGCAAGAACTAAAGCAAACAACGTAATTAAGTTCAACGAAATATCGAAGAACGTCATAAATATAAAAGTTCCGATCAGGGAAACAGGTACAGCAATCGCCGGGATAACCGTAGAACGCCAGTCTCCTAAGAAAAGGAAAACTACTAAACCTACCAGAATAAAAGCTTCGATTAAGGTGTGAATTACTTTTTCGATAGAAGCATCAAGGAATTTAGAAACATCATACGAGATTTCATAATTCATTCCTTTTGGAAACTTTTGCTTTATTTTTTCCAGTTTAGCTTTTACATCTGCAATAACCTGATTTGCATTACTTCCAAAAGATTGTTTCAATACAATCGCCGCAGAAGGTTTTCCATTCAAATTAGAGTAAATATCATACATCGAACTACCAAATTCAATTTTGGCAATATCTTTCAAACGTAAAAGTTCTCCGTTACTATTTGATTTTACAATGATATTCTCGTATTGTTCTTTGGTTGTAAAACGTCCTGAATATTTCAATACATACTCAAACGCCTGAGAACGTTTACCGGAACTCTCCCCTGTTTTACCAGGCGAAGCCTCCAAACTCTGACTTGACAATGCTTCCATTACCTCATCGGCAGAAATTTTATAAGCCAACATACGATCCGGTTTCAACCAAATACGCATTGCATATTCACGAGTTCCTAAGATATCTCCTGACCCAATACCATTTACCCTTTTTAACTCAGATAATACGTTGATATCAGCATAGTTGTACAAGAACTTCATGTCGGTATTTTTATCCGTACTATAAAGATTCACGTACATCAACATACTCGGAACCTCACGAGTAATCTTAACACCTTCTCTAACTACTAAAGGAGGTAGTTTATTAGTAACCGAAGCCACACGGTTTTGCACGTTAATTGCAGCCTGATTAGGATCTGTACCTAAGTTAAATACAACCTGAATACTTGCTTCACCATCATTTCCGGCATCAGAGGTCATATATTTCATTCCCGGAACACCATTAAGTGCTCTTTCTAAAGGAATAACTACTGATTTGATCATTAACTCTCCATTCGATCCAGGGTAATCCGCTGTAACGTTTACCATCGGAGGTGAGATGGAAGGAAACTGGGTGATAGGTAAATTCATCACCGACAATACTCCTAAAAAGACAATTATAAGCGATATTACTATCGACAATACAGGTCTTTGAATAAATTTATTAAACATTTTTATATTTTTTTAATGATTAAACCTATTCTGCTTTTACGCGCAAATGATTAATAACCGTTTGAGGAGCTTGGTATTCGAATTTAATTTTGTCGTTTTCTTTTACTTTCTGAACTCCTTCAAGTAAAATTTTATCCGTTTCAGCAAGACCAGTTTTTATCACATACAAATCAGGGATTTCGCCAGTAATAGTGATTTCTCTTGAACTTACTTTATTGTTTTTATCAACTATAAAAACATACTTTTTATCCTGAATTTCATAAGTAGCTTTCTGCGGAATCACAATAGCATTTTTAAGCGGAACAATCATTTGAACCTGCCCCGTTTCTCCGTTTCTAAGTAATTTTCCTGAATTAGGGAAACGTGCTCTAAAAGCGATATTTCCTGTTTCGTTGTTAAATTCACTTTCGATAACTTCTACATTTCCTTTTTCTTTGAAAATTTCGCCATTGGCAAGAACCAAGCTAACTTTATTGTCAGCACGATCTTTTACATCTGTTTGGTATTGAAGATATTCCGGCTCAGATACGTTGAAGTAAGCAAACATTTGACTGTTGTCTGAAAGACTTGTCAATAATTCGCCTTCGTCAATAAGACTTCCTAATTTTAAAGGAATTCTATCGATTGTTCCGTCAAACGGAGCTCTGATTTCTGTGAATGATAAATGTAGTTTTGCCAATGCAACTTCAGCTTTTGCTGATTGTAATTTTGCCTGAGCAACACTTAATTCGTTTTTAGAAACGATATTTTTATCAGCTAATAATTTAGAATTTTGCAATTCGATTTCTACTGATTTTTGTTCAGCCTGAGCTTTAAGTAACTCTGCCTGATACATATTTGGCATAATTTTGAACAACAGTTGTCCTTTTTTTACAAACTGTCCTTCATCAACATAAATGTTTTGTAAAAACCCTTTTTCCTGGGCGCGGAGTTCGATGTTACGTACAGATTTAATCTGCGAAACGTATTCTTTTGTAAATGAAGTGTCAATTTTTACCGGATTGGTTACAGTAAATTTTTCTGCTTCTTCTTTCTCTTCTTTTTTAGCATTACAGCTGGTAAGGCACACTAGGGCAATTAAGCCTGTGAACAAGATAATTCTTTTCATGATGTTGTTTGGAAATTAAGCGATTGGATGCTTGGAATACAAGATTCCTTTGGGATGAAAAATGCATCAGCCAGCCTTAAGTCAGAACTTAACTTTCATATAAGAAGAAGTAGAAAAAAATACATCAACAAGATATGCAGATCACAACTTAGGTAACCGATGTATACTGTTGAATCAAATTCTTAAAACCTGTTGGGTAATGTAGATAGGATTTGAGTTGCCACAAAATGGCACAAAGAATTTAAAACGATTATAATCATTTACAATGGTTTGACTTGAAAAGGAAAGGTACCAATTGTCAAGTAAACTGTAATTTGTTGCAAAAAATTTATTCGTAAGTCCATCTTTAAGATCATCACTTCCAAGATATTCTTCCTCAAGATCTACATCAGCATCTTCGATTATTGAAGAACCCTGATCTTGATTGGTGAATTTCACTCGGTGCTTTTTCTCAAGAGTGTGTTGATGAAAGTTTTGAGGAGTACCAGCATTAAGATATTGCCCTCCGCCTAGCAGAAGGAAATTCATGAATACTAAAAATACTATTAACTTTCTCATTTGGGTGCGAAAGTAATAAAAGATTGCAACAAAAAAAATAAAATAAGAAAGTCTTAACATGTAAAAACAAACGAAAACGTTTTCATTTTTTAACATTCTTTATTCCATAATTAAACGTATCGTTTAATGCTAAAATAGCAGAAACTAATCATTATGGAATTAGATTAAAGCATTTGTAAAAAAACAAATAGAGAAAACCATTAAAAATATAAATAACTGAGGCTCTATATTTTATTCTGATAAATTTCAATTCTTTTTCTATAGTAAAATTTCCATTATCGTAAATTCCTGTCCTTCTTTAGAGAAAATTTTGTGTGTATCTATCATTCCAAATTTCTCATAAAATGACTTTTTATTGCTTCTTGCATTGCACCAAATTTTTCTTAAATTTTGTTTTTTGGCAATTTCAAAAATATAATTTAACAATTCAGATGCAATTCCTTTACCTTGATACGTCTCTAAAGTGGCCAGTTTTCGGAATTGCATTTCCTGATCAGTTACAAAACAAGAAACTATAGAAACTAATTTTTCCTGCTCAAAAACGCCAAAATGCAATCCAAGATTATCTTCTTCTAATTGCACAAATTCAATAGGCTGATCGGGCCACATTACTTTATGTCTGATTTCCCAGGTTTGAGATGCTTCAATTGCTCTAATTTCCATTTTTAATTTTTTTTGAAGTATTCAAATTTAAGTTTTTTAAGGATCGAATCTCCTCCCGTTACCAATATCTGCATTTTACTCAATATCAAAAACATACAAAAATAAAAACCAGAATTAATGCTAAAAAAATAAGATAAATCTTTCGATTATAATTAATAATATTTATTTTTATGTCATCTAAAAAACAAATTCCACTATGAAAAAATTCCTTTTAGCAGCATTTTTGTCTATTGGTGTAAATAGCTTTGCACAATTAATACAATTTGGACCCCAAGTCTCCTACAACATAACCTCGCCTCTTACTGATGATTTTAGCTCTAAAAGTTCTGGGACTGCAATGGGAGTTGCCGGATTTGCAAGAGTAAATTTATTGCTATTTTATGCTCAGGGTGAACTTGGATATTCACAATCAAAATTCAGCCTTTCGCAAACCGGAATTGGAGAAACTGATTATGAATTATCAGGAACAGATGCAACAGTAATTGTTGGTTTCAAAATTATTCCTCTAGGAAAACTTGGTAACGTACGTCTTTTTGCCGGATACAACTGGAAAAACTACTCCGATATAAAAACAAATAACAATCTTAATTTTATCGATTTTGAGAAAAACAACAGTAGTATTCTTGGTGGTGTTGGTGTCGATTTATGGAAACTTACTTTAGATTACAGATATCTGGCAGGCGTTACAGATCTTGATCCTTCGGGCAGAAAAGTGAAAACGGCAGTCTCGAATATCTCACTTGGTTTTAAGTTCTTATAGAAATGTCTTTCATTATATAAAAAAAGGGAATCATTTTGATTCCCTTTTTTATTATTTTACTCTAACATAGAATCGCTCCACATTATTCGTCTTAATTTCTTCCAGGCCATTTTCGCCTTTTTTAGCTAAATTAATTACGTGTAATTCCGTTGAACTTTCATTTATTGTACAATTCCAAATCGTACCATCTGATAAGATTATATTCGAAAACAAAGAATCTGATTCTTCGCCGTTGTAATAAACCAAATCTTCTGTTTTAATAATTTTCTTTTCCTGAGTGCTTTTATTTTTTTCGAAAAACAAAATCTGTGTTTTAGTGATTTCTACAAACTCATCAGAAACTTTATCAGGATTATTACTCGTTTGATTGCTTGCCCAAACCGGTTTATCGCCAATCATTTTCCAGGTACCTAGTGCCTGCGTCATTATATCTTCTCTTAAAATAGTTTTTAGAGTATCTACTTTCTTAAGAGACTCAATTCCAATTTCATTATCCGGTTTAATTTTAGAAGCGATATAAAACAAATCAATAGCTTTTTTAAAATCAGCTTTTTTATAGCATGAAACCGCTAGTTCATATCTACTTTTTTGAAATGCAATTTTTGAATTATTCTGTGCAAAAGTTTTAATAGTTAGCAATAAAACAATAAAAGTAAAGGTCTTTTTCATTAATATAGTAGGTTTTCATTTTTTTGCAAACCTAGTTTTTTAATCTCACATTTAATTACGGATTCCCGTATTTCCCTAACTTTAACATATTCTCTCATTTATCAAAATGCAAAAAGGGAATCTATTTAACCAGATTCCCCTTTTTTATGATATTTATTGTCAGAAATAAACCTTAGCTCGAAAATGCATTTAAAATTCCCATTGCTTTTTCTGTATCTTTTGTACCAACAAAAATATGGTCGTGATAAAAAGCTGCAACAACATTACAGCTAATTCCATTATCTGAAAGCGCTTTAGAAAATGCCGCGGTCAAACCAACTGCTTCCAGTGACGAATGAACGGTAAGTGTTATCCAGGACATTACAACCGAGTACTCCAGATTTAATCGCTCTGCAATTTCCTTTTTAAGAATTAATGTAATGGCTTCTTTTTCTTTAAAAAACATCTCAACATCATTCAAATCAAGATTTTCTAATTTCCCGACTTTACAAAAAACATAATCTCCTAAATTATGCTCCGGTTTCATGCTTTTAAGTAATTTTTCTAAATCTTTTTCTCCCGACATTTTAAGTTTTATTAAATAAAATTATTTCAGTTTTTCTAATTTTCCTTTTGTCTCCGGAAAATTTTTATCCAAAACCAGTACTTTTTCATAACTGGCAATTGCATTTTTCTTATCGCCATTAGCTTCATAAAAATCTCCAAGCGAATCATACACATTTGGACTTTGAGGATAATTAGCAACATTTAATTTGAACAAATAGCCCGCCAAATCCATATCTTTTTTACCCAAAGACTGATAACCGTAAGCATTTACAGTGTTTTCAGGAATACTTACAGTGTAACCTAAATGTTTGGATACATTTTCAAAGTGTTTTTCAATTTTAGTGAAAACTGCTTTATTGAAATTAATTTGCTCCGGTACCGTAAGCTTTAATTGATTGAATTTGAATATAAAACGAAGACCATCATAAGTTGCAATAAGTGGCACAGAACCATGATTGTCATCATTATAATATTTATAATTATAATTGAGCTTGCTTTTTTTATTCTTACCAAAAAAATCATTCAATTCTAAAATTGACCTGATATGTCTTGTAAAAACTGTCGTATCTCTTCTCACTTTTACAACATTCATATTATCATCCATCGTATTTGCCGCTGCCATAAATAGCGAAACATTTGCGAGGTTTTTATTGGCAAGTTTTTTTTCAGTCTCAGCTATAAATTTCTGATGATCCCACCACATACTTGGATCAATCGCTATATACGAATTGAATAAATTAGTATGATTGGTCAAAATATTAATAGCTGTCAATCCTCCAAAGGAATGCCCAATTAATGTTCTATAAGGCGCCGTTGGATATTTACTGTCAATATACGGAATCAGTTCTTTTTCGATAAACTCTACAAACTTTTCTCCTCCTCCAGATTGATCGCTTACACTTTTAGACACAAACGGAGGATCAACCTCTGAATGTGTTGGAGTCAAATCTCTATTTCGGTTGGTATTCGTAATTCCCACAACGATCATTTCAGGACAGTTTGTATTTCCGTTTACTTCACTCAATTGTTCGATCATTCCAACAACCGAACTAAAATGTGCATCACCGTCAAGTAAATAAACTACTGGATATTTTTGTTTTCCAAAACCTGAATTTTGCACACTTCTGGGAAGATGAACCCAAATTTTTCTGTTTTCATTTAAAATTTTGGAAGCAACACTATCAATCGTTCCGATTTCGATTTTGGTTTTATTCTGAGCAAATGCAAAAGTCGTCAGCAACATGAAAAAGCTGAAGAACAATATCCTTTTTCTAAAACCACTTTTTAAACAATCCATTTTATTTAATTTGTTTTTGACTCGTTAATAAAACTTAAATAGCAATTTATCTCATACAAAAAATCGCCTTTCTCAACAGAAAAAGGCGACTAATGTTATGTTTTTTTATTTCGCTGACCAAGCATTATCTGCAGGCGTGACATCCATAAAAATACCTCCGTCTAAAGTTATTTGTTTGATTTCTTTTTTACTTTTTAAAGCAATTGTCGCTGCCTTTTGATTTGCCTTCCAAACCTCAGGAGTTTGATGTAAGGTTTCTGTTGAATTGTCTGTGTAAACAATATTTACATCAAACGGAATTGCAAAACCTCCTGTATTTGCTACAGAAACTACATTCTTAGAAACATTTTTAACGGAAAGATCAATATAATTATTCGTAAAAAACCAGTTATTAAAAAACCAATTCAGATTTTTTCCTGAAGCTGTATTGATCGAATTAAAATAATCCCACGGAATTGGATGTTTTCCATTCCAGTTGTCCATATAAGCGTGCAATGATTTTTTGAACAAATCATCTCCCAACATATCTTTTAACGCTAAATAAGAAAGAGAAGCTTTTCCGTATGAATTGTTCCCATAACCGGGACCTGAAACTTGTGTAGACATTGAGATTATTGGCTGATCTTCTTCAGTCGACGGATCATTTATGTAATTGTTTACTCTAAACTCTTTATAGAATTTATCAGCAGCTTCTTTACCATGTTCTGCAATTCCAATTAAATATTCAAAAGTAGTTGCCCAGCCTTCATCCATAAAAGCATAACGGGTTTCATTGATTCCCATGTAAAAAGGAAAATAAGTATGTGCTACTTCATGATCCTGAACCAATTGTGCAAAAATCGCATCACCCGTTTGCGAATCATTACACATCATAGGATATTCCATATCTGCAAAACCCTGAAATGCTGTCATTTTCGAAAACGGATACGGAACCCCCGGCCAACTATTCGAAAAGAAATCTAATGCATATTGATTGTTTTTTACTGAGTTTACAAAATCAGTTCCTTTGATATCATAAGCCGCCTGAACGCTTGCACGTCGATTTGTTTTTTTATCGACCAGAACACTGCTCGCATCCCATAAATAATGATCACTTAATCCAAAACAAACATCAGAGATATTTTTGGCTTCAAACTTCCAGGTGTTCCAATCGTTTTGTTTGGTAACTACTCCGCTTTTTAGTTCTGTTTCATTTGCGACATGCAGGATTTCATCTGTAAGATAAGACTTTTTCAAACGTGCTGAGAATTCCGGTTGCAAAACCTCATCAGGATTTAGTAAATCTCCGGTGGCATAAACCACATAGTTTTTAGGCGCTTTTACCGAATAGCTATAATCATTAAAATCATTATAAAATTCCTGACGATCTGTATGTGGTAATCTGTCCCACATATTATAATCATCAAAAACCGAAACGCGAGGATAACTATAAGCTACAAAAAAAGTAGTTTCATCGATTTGTCCTTCTCTTCCACTCTCTTTCGATAAAGGATAGTTCCAATCGATATAAATAGTAGCTTTAGAATGCGGTAAAATTGTTTTTTTCATTTTTACATTCCCAACTGTTCCCCAGCTTTTTGCATCTTCTTTATAAACGTCATCTCCAATTTTCAAAGAAGTAATTGTCAATCCACTACTTAAAAAATCATCACTTACATTTCCGCTTCTTGGCGAAGACGGTTTATGAAGATTATTTACAAATCGAACCGCCAGATTTCTTAAAGTGTCATTACTATTATTCTCATAAACAATAGTTTCTGTTCCGCTAACCAGTTTTGTTTTTGGATCTACAGAAATATCCATTGTATATTTTCCATGGTTTTGCCAATAATTTTTTCCAGGCTTTCCGTCCATCGAACGCGTACCTTTTGCGTAAGCTTCTTTAATGTTTCTAGGCATATAAAGCTCTTGTGCAAAGCCATTTTGTGCCAAAAACAAGGAGGCAATAAATACAAATTGAAATAATTTTTTCTCCATAATTGGTTTTATATTTTAATGATTTAATATCGAATATATAATTAGTGGCATTTTCTCATTTAAAGTTACAATTTGTTATAAAAATATTTGTTTTCTACAATTCGACGTCATAAAATTAAGAATAATTATAACTTAACTTTAAAATTCAAACTAAAAGTCACAAAGATTATACAAAAAACTTAGCATCTAAGAATCTCAGTGCCGAAGCTTCGGGCAATGTCATTAAGTTAAGAGAAAATCTATAATGCTATGGCGAATAAATCTCTCGCAATCCCGATAGTTATTGGGAGCAAAATCACCAAGTTTATCCCCATTTTCTTTGCGGCAGTTAAAATATGCGTGAATTTCAAAAAGAGTTTTTCACGCAGATTTAAAAAGATTTAAGCGGATCTACACAGATTATAATTAAAATAAATCTGCTAAAATCTTTTTAAATCTGCGTGAAACAAAATCTTTTTAATCTGTACATCCCGATAGCTATCGGGAATGGCAAAAAAACTTAGCGCTTTTGCGTCTCTGCGAGAAAAAGATTAAGCATAATTTGCTAAAAGAAAGCTTAACTAAATGACATTGAGCTTCGAGATAAGAACTTAAAACAAAAAACCGCCAAATTCTAAAAGAAAAAGGCGGCATCTACAATTAATATATAACCTCGGAATTACAAAATATAATCGGTATTGATAAAATTCGACTCTTTGCTATTTAATAGCTCTTGCAGAATTTCATTGTTATAAGCGATATCTTTTGAAGCCACGAACGTACGGATTGAAAATGAACGCAAAGCATCTGGAATACTTAATGTTCCAACTGCAGAATCTTTACGGCCTGTAAACGGAAATGCATCCGGTCCTCTCTGACAAGAACTGTTGAGGTTTACTCTGCAAACTAGATTTACTAAAGCATCAATAAGTGGTGCCAAAGTTTTGATGTCCTTACCAAACAAACTCACTTGTTGTCCGTAGTTTGATTCGGCCATCTCTTCAAGTGGTTCATTAATATCTTTGAAAGAAATAATTGGTACTACTGGTCCAAATTGTTCTTCGTGATACACACGCATTTTTTTATTTACAGGATATAAAACTGCCGGAAAAATATAATTATCAGTATGCTTTCCTCCTTTTTCATTCAAAATCTTAGCACCTTTATGAGTAGCATCATCAATTAATCCCTGAATATAAGCCGGTTTTTCGGTCTCTGGAAGCGGTGTCAATGAAGCTCCTTTTTCCCAAGGATTTCCAAATACCAAACCGTCTACTTTTTCAGAGAAACGTTTGTTGAATTCTTCGACAATAGATTCGTGAACATATAATACTTTTAAAGCCGTACAACGCTGACCGTTGAACGATAAACTCCCTGCAATACATTCCTGAATTGCTAAATCTAAATCGGCATCCGGTAAAATAATAGCAGGATTTTTAGCTTCTAAACCTAAAATCAAACGCAATCTGTTTTTGTTTGGATGCTGATCCTGCAAAGCAATTGCAGATTTACTGTTTCCGATTAATGCCAAAACATCAATTTTTCCTGATTTCATTATAGGAGAAGCTACTTCGCGGCCTCTACCGTAAACAATATTGATAACACCTTTAGGAAAACTGCTTCTAAAAGCTTCCAACAATGGCGAAATACATAAAACTCCATGTTTAGCAGGCTTAAATATTACGGTATTACCCATGATCAAAGCCGGAATCAATAATGAGAAAGTTTCGTTTAAAGGATAATTATAAGGTCCAAGGCATAATACAACACCAAGCGGCCCACGGCGAATCATTGCGTTTACACCTTGTACTTTTTCAAAATGGGAACTGCGGCCGTTTAATTCTTTATAACTGTCAATCGTATCCTGAATATATTCTACTGTTCTATCGAATTCTTTTTGCGAATCGCCAAGGTTTTTTCCAATTTCCCACATCAAAAGTTTAACCACTTCTTCGCGGGTTTGCTTCATTTGCTTTACAAAATTTTCCATGCATTTAATACGATCAACCACTTTCATAGTTGGCCATAAACCTTGTCCTTTATTATAAGCAGCATTTGCAGCTTCTACTACTTCATGAGCTTCTTTCTCTGCCATAAACGGAATCGACCCCAGTAAAGTTGGCGTATATTTTTCTGTAGATGAAATTGTAGAAAAAACAGGTGTGGTTTGTCCTGCCCAGTGTTTTAATTCTCCGTTTACAAGATAAGTGTCTTGATTTATAAGGGTTTTAATCTGAAATTCTTCGGGTATTAAATTCATAATCTGGTAATTTATGTTTGGTTATTAATAGCATTTTAAACAAAAAAAGAGGCTTTTCGCGCCTCTTCTTCTATCTTTTATGGATTCACGGTTTCCCCTTCCCAGTCCAGAATTCCACCAAGCAGATTATAGGCACTATCTATCCCTAACTCATTCATAATCTGACATGCTTTGGCACTTCTGGCACCAGAACGACAATACACATAATAGTTTTTATTTTTATCTAATTCTTCGATTTCATAAATAAAACCTTGTCCTTTATTAATGTCGATATTTACAGCATTTTCGATATAGCCGTCATTAAATTCGTCTTCAGTTCTTACGTCAAGTATAACTGCATTCTCGTCAGCGTTAAGCTGAGCAACCCAATCTTCTTGTGATAAATTCATAATAAATGTGTTTTTGTAAAATTACGACGTTTCTATTAATTAAAAACGTGCCAAATGCGATTTCGATTATTATTCTCAGAAAACGTTTTAGAGAAAGGATTATAATCAGTGAAAGACAAATTTACTTACTATTTTTAAAAATATAGTCTATAAACTCGATCGAAAATAGGATTTTTTCATTTGACCTTTTACGTCTTAAATATAGTTTTCTGATAATTTATCCCATTTCAATCTGTTATCTTTGTATAAAATTGTACGCTTTAATCTTAATTTGATAAAAAAGTTAGCCACGAATTATACTAATTTTCACGAATTAATTACGTTGAAATTTATTTTTGCCACAGATTAAAAGATTATAATGATTAAAAAAAAACGTCAAGAATTACACAAAACAGCACAATTTAATTAATGAAAATTAGTGCAATTCGTGGCGAAAAAACAACCTCAATCCAATGCAAAACTCATTAAAAAATATATTCCCAAATTTCTCCAACGAACTTATTTCGACAATCGAAGAAAACGGAAGTCTGCAGCATTTTGAGGCAGGAACGATCTTAATGCGAACCGGACAATATATAAAGAATACCGTTTTGATTACCAAAGGAAAAATCAAAATCTATCGTGAAGGCGAAGATGGCGGCGAATTTTTAATGTATTATTTACAACCCGGACAAGCCTGTGCTATTTCGATGATTTGTGCTACCAAAAGCGAAAAGAGTCAGATTATGGCAAAAGTTGTCGAAGATGTTTCGGTCATGATGATTCCGTTGCAAATGATGGACAAATGGATGATGGAACACAGATCTTGGTACGAATTTGTAATCGAAACCTATAGAAATCGCTTTGAAGAAGTTTTAGAAGTTGTCGACAACATCGCTTTCCGTTCTATGGATGAGCGTTTGGAGTTTTACCTCAAAAGACATTCCGACGCTTGCGGCTGCTCTGAAGTAAATCTATCACATCAGGAAATTGCCTCCGAATTAAATACTTCAAGAGAAGTTGTTTCCAGATTACTCAAAAAAATGGAACAAAGAGGTCTGGTCAAACTAAACCGAAACCAAATCGAGCTTTTAAGTAAAAAATAAAACATTTATTTTTTTTTATTTGAACCATTAAGAGATTAAGAAAAATTAAGCGTAACTGCTTAATTTTCTTTGCTAATCATTAAGATACAAAAACACTAAACTTAATTTTTCTTAATCTCTTAATGGTAAAAACTTTTTTTCATTGCCATTTCACATTCCTTATGTGATAAATGTTACTGTGGGATTTCTTTTTACAAACCACCTTTGCATAAAAACAAATGCAATGGAATACTTAGGTTATTTTGCTTCAATCATTATCGGAATCTCACTTGGCTTAATTGGCGGCGGCGGATCGATATTGACCATTCCTATTTTAGTGTATTTGTTTAAAGTAAATCCGGAGCAAGCCACTTCCTATTCCTTATTCATTGTTGGATTAACCGCTATGTCTGGGAGTTACAGCCATTACAAAATGGGAAATCTAAAACTAAAATCGGCATTGTATTTTGCGATTCCTTCGGTGATTTCGATTTTGATTATTCGTGAAGTTATTTTTCCACAAATTGCTTCAACCTTATTTTCAGTAGCTTCTTATTCTGTTTCCAAAGATTTTCTGATTATGATTATCTTTTCGGTATTGATGATTACGGCGGCGATTTCAATGATCAGGAAAAACCAACCCGAAATAAAAGGAGCCGAAACAAATTACCTTCAACTAAGTTTAATAGGTTTCGTAGTTGGAATCATAACAGGATTTTTGGGTGCTGGCGGCGGATTTTTAATTATTCCTGCCTTACTCTTTTTCGCCAATTTACCCATGAAGCAAGCCGTTGGAACTTCGTTATTAATTATTACAATCAATTCTTCGATAGGTTTTGGAGGTGATTTATACATTGGCACTCCCATAGATTATAGCTTTTTATTAGGCGTTTCGGCAATGGCACTTTTAGGAATGTTATTAGGGAGTCAGCTTTCTAAAAAAATCGACGGAACTAAACTAAAACCAATATTTGGCTGGTTTGTTTTGGTGATGGGATTTTATATTATTACTAAGGAGGTTTTGTTTTAAGATAATTTGTTTCTCGCAGATTTTGCAGATAACGCAGATTTGCTGCCGTTGAAATTTATTGGATGGATTGAAATCCATCCCTACAATATACATCGAGCCTAAGGCTCTTTTAGGAAAGTTCCGGAGGAACGATTCATATTGTAGCAACGGAATTTATTCCGTTAAAGGTTTAAAAAGTTTTATTTTAGTTTTACTTGTAAAGTAATCTTTGTCAAAGTTTTGAGCTTTGACAAAGATGAAAACTATTTCTTCTCAGCATTTCTAAGACTTGGTTTTCTGTAAAATAAATATCTTAAAACCAAGGTGTAAAACGCAAAAATAGAAGTCGTTAAAGTCCCTACTACAAATAAAAACTCCGTTTGCGACAAAATAAAGAATTTATACGAAGCTCCTAAACCGTGTAAAAGAATTACAATAGCGATGAAAATAGCCCATCGCGACGAAAAAACAAAAGCTTTCTTAGCGTTTTCCTGTCTCAACTTCCGTTCAGAACTTTCGTTTGCCTGTTCGATTTCAAATCTTTTTAATTCAATATATTCCGAGTGGCTTTTCGGATCATAAGGTCTCATCAAATGATCTTCCTTTTCTGCCTCTTTCGTTACATCTTTTGGAACATTAATGATGTCGTTTCCTAAAGCACTATCCGTCAATTTTTCTGCTAGAGTTCTTTCCATTAAGTATTTAATTTTTCCTTGTAGTATTCTTTAATTAAATCATTTCCAATCACAACATCATGCGTACCGTCCCAGGTTTGCGACCACGGACTTCCCTCTTCATGCGTCAACGCCGAAAGCTGTAAACCAGATAGATTTTTATAATTGTCCCAGATTTTTTTCAAAAACTCTTTATCTTCTTCCTGCAATGGAGTTTTAGCAGAAATACTAAGCAACAACGGATCGACATTATCCTTACCAAACATTCGGATCGAATAATACAAATCAGGAATAACCGAACCGTATTTCCATGCCTGTACTTGATTTTCGAAAAGAGGATTTCCTGTAATTCCCAAATACCAGCCATGCGAAATATAAGTTAGCTTCAGCAATTTCATAGGATCAAGTCCCTGACCTTCTTCTTTAGCCAACTCCACAAAATAATTTGCTATATCAAAACAATTATACATTTTTTGTAGGTTTAGTTATTCGTTCTTCTCACAAACATACTAAAAACAAATCAATTACAAAGTTTCTAATAATTAAGTTCAAGACAACAAGTAAAACAAATTAGAAAAAATAATTTATGATTAATAATTTGGGCGTTCCCTCCGGTCGGGCTATCCGCTATATCTTTTTTATGGCAGAAAAAGCCATAAAAAAGGATGCCGCTCCTATCCCTAACGCAGACTTGGGTAAATAGAAATGTCCGTTATAATTAAACCAAAAGAAATACATAGTGAGATTAATTAAGAATCCTTTTTCTATCTAATACCAAAAGAAATCATTAGCACCAAAAGGATTTAAACTAAAATCTCTATTTTTAATTTTTACTAAAACTAAAAGTCTTTCTGAAAATATTAAATGTCTTTGAGCACTTGATACAAATACATCAATTAAAGTATGAGCATCTTTTACATTCATACTATCAAAATTATCAAATATAACTACAAGACCATTCTCTTGAATTTCTATTTCATTTAAGCAATCTTGCAGTGCATCCCAATTTTGACCATAATAATTCGGGAAATCAAATTGATCATGCAACGAACTATGCATTGCTTTTTTATCAGTCCACTCTGCACAATCAAACGTAACAATTTTATACCCTTCTGAAATAAGCCATACCGTAGTATTATCTTTTAAAACTTGATAATCATTATATGGCTTTAAAAAACCTCGAGATATAATTTCATAATCTAATCTCTTCCATGTTTCGGGTTCATTTTTAAATTTAATCATAATTGCATAAGATTATTTTCGAGAAGAATATAGATTATTTTCAATGACTTTAGTCAAATATACGCAACATTTCAGCTAAAGCCATTTTTGCTAAACTAAAAAACCGTTGGTTAAAACCAACGGCTAGTCATATAATTAATTCGTGAAAATTTGTGCAATTAGTGGCAAAAAAACCTAGTGCTCCCCATACCCAATATCATCCATCTTCCCGCTAAAAACACGGTATTGAATAATAAAGTAAACAATCACTAAAAACAAAGCAACAAAAAACCAGCTCATTCCGGCGTTTAAACCGTATTCTCCCGCCGCTGTGTTATAAATCGTTAAAGATGGATTTACATTATTGGTTGAAGGCAAAACATTCGGAAAAATCGAAACAGCTGTTGAGGCAAATCCGCCAACTAAAAACAAGGTCGAAAATATAAATCCGTGACCGTCTTTTTTATACGAACGAACTTTAAACAAACCAATAATTCCAACAAAAGTCATGAGAGGAAAAAACCAAAGAATCGGATTTTCTATAAAATTATGAAACGGCTGAGGTTCGATAAAATGCCAGATTTGCAGTGAAATAAAAACTAATATTAAAAGAACAATATTCAGTTTAAAAACCACATTTTTAAGTTGTGTATTCAAAGACGAATTTGTTTTATAAATAATCCAGTTTGCACCGTGAATCGTCAAAGCAACGACACTTACAATTCCCAGAAAAAGCGTAAACCAATCTATGATTCCTAATTCATTTGCTTGCGGACTAAAAGTTGGATTCCACAAAGGCAAAAAGAAAAAATGAGCCTCTTGTGTCGAAACACCATTAGTCACCATTCCCAGATTTACACCACGAACAATATTTCCCAAAGCAATCCCAAAGAATAAAGCCAAAAGTAAACTTGCGATTCCAAATGCTTTATCCCAAATCGATTCCCACATTGGATGATGAACCTGACCGCGCATTTCTAAACCAATGGCACGGAAAATTAAAAGCCATAAAATCATAATTAAAGGCAAATAAAACCCGCTGAAAGAAGATGCATATAACGTTGGAAAAGCAAAAAATAAAACTCCTCCGGCAGCAATTATCCAAACTTCATTGGCATCCCAAAACGGACCAATTGCACTTGTAATTGCTTTTTTATCTTTTTCTGTTTTGGCAAAAAATAAATGAATAATTCCTGCCCCAAAATCATAACCGTCTAAGACAATATAAACAGCCAAAATTCCCATTAAAACTACGTACCAAAAAAATTCCATACTTATATATTTTCAGTTATGACTTCTTGATGAGGTCCTTTATTGATAATTTTTCCAATCAAAAGCAAAAACAACATTCCCAGTAAAAGATATAATCCTATAAAACCTAGTAAAGTAAACAAGGTATTTCCGGACGAAACTGTTGGCGACGCTCCGGCGGCAGTTCGTAATAAATTATAAACCAGCCAAGGTTGTCTGCCTAATTCGGCGGTGTACCAACCTGTTGTATTGGCGATATAAGGAAATGGCATCATAAACATAAGCGACCATAAAATCCATTTGGTTTCGAATAATTTCCCTCTAATCAATTGAAAAAGAGAAATCAGCATCAAACCGATGAATACAGTTCCGAGTCCTACCATAATATGATAAGCATAATACAATCCTGAAATATTTGTGGGATGAAGATCTTCTTCAAATTGATCCAGACCTTTAATTTCCTGATCCCAATTTCCGTAAGTCAGGAAACTCAGAATATTTGGAACCGCAATTTTATTGTCCAGTTTTTTGTCTTTTACATCGGGCTGACCAATTAAAACAATTTCTGAACCTTTTTGTTCGGTATGAAAAATTCCTTCCATTCCGGCAAAAGTTACCGGTTGGTATTTTACGACATTTTTAGCCAGTAAATCTCCCGTTGGAACCGCTACAATTATACTCGAAATCAATCCGAAAATAACGCCTGTTTTAAGGAATAATTTCCCAAAATAAACATTCTTTTTACTCAGAATATAAAAGGCTCCAATTCCTGCCACGACAAATGAACTCGTCACTAATGAAGCTGCCTGATTGTGCAAATAAGACGGCCACAACCAAGGATTCAGAAATAAAGCCTGAAAATTATTCAGCACAAATTTTCCGTTTTCAAGAATCTCGTAGCCTACAGGATTCTGCATCCACGAATGTGTAGCTATAATTAAAAATCCGCTTGCCCAGGAACCAATGCAAATTAGTAATCCGGTTACAAAATGCCATTTATGTCCAAGGAGTTTTTCTCCAAATAAAAATAAACCTAAAAAGGACGATTCTAAGAAAAACGAAAACATTCCTTCCATAGCCAGAGTCTGACCGATGATTCCACCGGTTAATTCAGAGAATTTTGCCCAATTGGTTCCAAATTGAAACTCCATGGGGATTCCCGTAACAACACCCATTGCAAAATTCAGGGCGAAAATTCTCATCCAGAAATGCGTGGCGTGATTGTATTGTTCGTTTTGAGTTTTAAGATATTTCCACTTGAAGTAAACAATGATCAGCGAAAGACCCATTGTAAGTTGCGGAAAAAGATAATGAAAAGTAATTGTGAAGGCGAATTGCATTCGGTCATAAAAAAGCATTTCTTCCATAGTGGTATTTTATTTATGAAGTCCCACAAATTTACCCATTAAAACCCGAAATTCCTGCCTTAAAAAAAAGTTTATCGCTCAACATTTGTTAAACTTTTCAACAAATTTAAAAGTGTAAATCACACTTATGTTTGCTGCAACTTTGTCAAAGTTTGAAACTTTGACAAAGTTTTTGATACTACAAAATTACTCATTCTTCAAGATACCTTTTTCAACACTTTCGTCTATTAAACCTTCGGCGTAGTTCCATAAAGACTGAGAACCTTCTTTTATGACGCTCTTTTTTTCATAGACCCTATTATAACTTACGCCATATTCTTTCCAAGTTCCGCCATTGTTAGACGTATTTTGCAATAAAGGTTCTAGTCTGTCCATAGATTTTGCAAACTTGGCTTCGTTGGTTTCGCCTGCTTCAAATTCTTCCCAAATAGCAATCAATTCCTCCGCTTGGTTTTTCGGCAATAATCCAAAAATACGATTCGCCGCTAATCGTTCTTGCTCCGTATTATCGTGATTTATTTGCGAATCATATAAAAATATATCGCCGGCGTCGATTTCGACTATATCATGTATCAAAACCATTTTTACCACTTTCAAAACATCAATTGGCTCATTTGAATGTTCTGCTAAAACAATCGCCATTAAAGCCAAATGCCAACTGTGTTCCGCGTCATTTTCATTTCGGTCGCTATTAAAAAGCTTTGTTTTTCGCTGAATGTATTTTACTTTATCAATCTCTTTTATAAAAGCAATTTGATTCAATAGATCTTCTGTGTTCATAGTAATGATTTTTGTAGAGTTGTAAAATTACGCAGATTATTCTTTTTACCATATAAGTTATATCAGTTCATTTTTAGTATAATATAAATTACATAACGTCTTAAATTTACTTATATCACTTATATTGTGAAATTTTTGTTTTTTACCCAAAAAGCAAATTTCTGTAACAATAGTCACTTAATTTCCCAAAAAACCGAGTTACCTTTGTGCAACATTATTTTAGATTTCATATCATGAAAATAGAACAAATTTACACCGGATGTCTAGCGCAAGGTGCTTATTATATTACATCAAATGGCGAAGCGGCCATTATTGATCCGCTTAGAGAAATTCAGCCTTATTTAGATCGTTTAGAACGCGATCAGGTAAAATTGAAATATATTTTTGAAACGCATTTTCACGCTGATTTTGTTTCCGGTCATATTGATTTGAGCAAAGAAACTCAGGCACCAATTGTTTACGGACCAAATGCAGCTTGCGAATTCGATTGTATTTCTGCTAAAGACGGACAAGAATTTAAAATCGGAAATATTACTATAAAAGCGTTGCATACTCCAGGACATACCATGGAAAGCACAACGTATTTATTGATTGATGAGAACGGAAAAGATCACGCGATTTTCTCTGGAGACACTTTATTTATTGGCGATGTCGGTCGTCCTGATTTGGCTCAAAAAGCTGCAGGAATGACACAAGATCAATTAGCGGGGATTTTATTTCATTCTTTAAGAGATAAAATCATGACTCTTGCTGATGATGTAACCGTTTATCCTGCGCATGGTGCAGGAAGCGCGTGCGGAAAAAACATGAGCAAAGAAACGGTTTCAACTATCGGGAATCAAAAAGCTACTAATTATGCTTTGCGCGCCAATATGACTGAAGCTGAATTTATTACTGAAGTTACGGATGGCTTATTGCCTCCGCCAGCTTATTTTAGTATGAATGTGGCCATGAATAAAGGCGGTTACGAAAGTTTCGAATCGGTTTTGCATAACGGAATGAAAGCAATTAAAGCGGAAGAATTTGAGGCTGTTGCCGAAGAAACCGGAGCTTTGATTCTGGACACCAGAAAAAGTGGCGATTTCTACAAAGGATTTATTCCACAATCTATTAATATAGGAATCAATGGAGATTTTGCTCCGTGGGTTGGAACTTTGGTTGCCGATGTAAAACAACCTATAATTCTGGTAACAGAAACTGGTCTTGAAGAAGAAACCGTAACTCGTTTAAGCCGTGTAGGTTTTGATTCAATTATCGGACATCTTGAAGGTGGTTTTGAAGCTTGGCAAAAGGCAGGTTACGAAATTGATACGGTGAACCGAATTTCGGCAGATCAATTTGCATCTGAATTTAAACCTCAAGAAAATAAAGTAATCGACATTCGTAAAGAAACCGAATACAGCGCTGAACATATTGATGAAGCCTACAACAAACCTTTGGCATTTATTAATGACTGGGTAAAAGATATTAACCCAAATGAGCATTTTTATTTACATTGCGCAGGCGGATATCGCAGTATGATTGCAGCTTCGATCTTGCAAGCTCGTGGTTTTAGAAACTTTACCGAAATTGAAGGTGGTTTTGGAGCAATTGCAAAAACGAATATTCCAAAATCAGATTTCGTTTGCCAAAGCAAGGTTTTAAAAGCCTAAACATTTATTTTACCATTAAGATATTAAGTTTATTAAGTAACTGAATCTTAAAAGTATTGAGCATAAATTTTACCATTAAGACATTAAGTTTGTTAAGTAATTAATTCTTACTTTTCATTAATCTCTTAATAGTAAAAAAATAAAAATCTAATTTTTAAAATAAATAAATGACACATAAATCTTTATTGCTTTTCATTGCTACCCTTTTTGTTTTTACAAGTTGTCGAAAAGGCTATATAGTAGAAAACAATAAGGTTTATTATGAATATTGGAATGAAGGTACCGGACAAAATAAAACACTACTTGAAAATACTGATGCTAATTCCTTTAAGAAAATAGAGAGCGAATGTGATGATTGCAGTTTTGAATTCGGAAAAGACAAAAATCATTTATATATTGATGGGCAACCCATACGAGATATTGATCCAAATACATTTAAATATGTCGGAAATTATGTTTTTAAGGATAAAGATTCTATTTATTTCTTTGGATTTTATAACAACTTGAACGACTGTGCAATTAAAGGGATAAATGCAAAAAAATTCAAACTTTTAAAATATCCATGGTCTAAATCCGACAATATATTAATACATGGTAATGATACTTTATCACTAACGGATATAAATGATTTTACTATAATCGACGAAGATTGGGGGAAAACTAAAAAATATATTATAAATAAAAACAAAATATTAAAAGGAGCTGATCCAAAAACATTTAAAGTAATTAATAGCTATTCAGGAAAAGACGATATTAATGAATATGAGTTTGGAGAAATAAAAAACCATAACTGAAAATAAAAAAATGAGCTTACTAGAAATCATAAAAGAACCTTGGCCTTGGTACGTTGCAGGTCCGTTAATTGGATTAACCGTTCCTATTTTGTTGATTATCGGAAATAAATCTTTCGGGATTAGTTCGTCATTGCGACATATTTGTGCCGCATGTATTCCTGCGAATATTTCCTTTTTTAAATACGATTGGAAAAAAGAAAGCTGGAATTTATTTTTCGTTTTCGGAATTTTCCTTGGCGGAATGATCGCAGCTTACTTTTTATCAAATCCAAATGCGGTTGAAATTACGCCACAGCTTTCAGAGCAATTAGCTGGGTACGGAATCACAGATCATTCAGGTTTATTACCAAAAGAACTTTTCTCTTGGGAAAGTTTATTCACACTTCGTGGTTTTATCATGATTGTCGTTGGAGGATTTATGGTTGGTTTTGGAACTCGTTATGCTGGCGGATGTACAAGTGGACACGCGATTATGGGAATTTCAAACTTGCAATGGCCTTCATTGGTAGCTACAATCTGTTTTATGATTGGTGGTTTTATTATGGCGAATTTGATTCTTCCATATATTCTTTCACTTTAAAATTTCAAAAATGAATAATTTAGAAAATAAAAATACAGATACAGAAGGAATCAACGGAAGCCAATTGAAAGATTCAGGATTCTCAAACCTGAAATATCTAATCGTTGGAATCTTTTTTGGAATCGTATTCGTTAAAGCCGAAATCATTAGCTGGTTTCGTATTCAGGAAATGTTTCAATTGCAATCTTTCTTTATGTATGGCGTAATTGGAAGCGCGGTTGTCGTTGGAATAATCTCAGTTCAGATCATTAAAAGATTCAACATCAAAACCATTCAAGGCGAAAAAATCGAAATTCAACCTAAAACATTTAGCAAAGGTCAAATTTACGGAGGTTTGTTATTCGGTTTTGGTTGGGCAATAACCGGAGCTTGTCCTGGACCTCTTTTCGCTCAAATTGGAACCGGAGTTACAGTAATTGTGGTAACTCTTGTTAGTGCTATTGCGGGAACTTGGTTTTATGGTCTTATTAAAGATAAATTACCTCATTAAAAAGAATCTTGATTTACTATATATCAAACCCGACAGGTTTTAAAAGCCTGTCGGGTTTTCTATGAAAAATACATCAAAAAATGAACAAAATATATTTTCAAATTTTATTATCCTTATTCTTAATAAGTTGTTCAAATAATAAGAAATCAAACATTCAAGCCTCAAATACTATTCAGGCTTTTAAATTAGATAGTTTAGAATTGTTTGACAAATCAAGAAATCGAAAAATTCCGGTTGCTATTTATCATCCAGTTATTGCTGAAAAAATAAATAAACAACAGGTAGTAATTTTTAGCCACGGATATGGGGAAAATAAAGGCGGAGACAATAGGATATATTCCTATTTAACAGAAAACTTAGCCTCAAAAGGGTATTTTGTAATCAGCATTCAACATGAATTACCTACTGATGATCTTCTGCCAATGGATGGAGATTTGAAGATTACACGAAAACCAAATTGGGAAAGAGGCACTGAAAACATTCTTTATGCCATAAACGAATTTAAAAAAACAAATCCTGAATTAGACTTTAAACATTTGACACTTATCGGACACTCAAATGGTGGAGACATGACTGCTTTATTTGCAACTAAATATCCTAAACTGGTTTATAAGATCATTACAATGGATAATCGAAGAATGCCGCTTCCCAGAACGAATCATCCTAAAGTATATACGTTACGTTCCGGTAATTACCAAGCAGATGAAGGTGTATTACCAACAGAGCAAGAACAGAAAAAATACGGAATGACAGTTCAATTTACCGCTATTAACCATAGGGACATGGACAATGATGCAACTAGTGAAGAACGAAGAATACTAAATACATATATTGAAGACTATTTAAGTAAATAATAAATTGACTTCTTTAGTTTGTTAATTGAAAACCCTACAAGTTTTAAAAACTTGTAGGGTTTGTTTTTTCTATAACTTGGCTTCACAGCTTCTTTCAATACAAATTTTCTTATTAAGGGCATTTCTTCATTTTACTTTCATTAAGTTTCATTAAGTTTACAATACAAGATCTTATCTTACAAAAAATAAACAAATCGCCGCCATATGAAACGCTCAGAGCAATTGTCGAAATTAAAGAATACAGAACAGTGGGATGTAATTATAATTGGTGGTGGAGCAAGCGGTCTGGGAACTGCTCTTGATGCTGCAAGCAGAGGTTACAAAACACTCTTACTTGAAGCAGTAGATTTTGCAAAAGGAACTTCGAGCAGAAGTACCAAATTAGTTCACGGTGGCGTTCGTTATCTAGAGCAAGGTAATATTCATTTGGTTAAAGAAGCTTTAAAAGAAAGAGGATTATTGTCCAAAAATGCTAGTCACTTAGTCAAAAATCAATCTTTTGTAATCCCAAATTACAATTGGTGGGGTGGTTCATTTTACACCATCGGATTGAAGATCTACGATTTCCTGGCAGGACGATTAAGTTTGGGCAGTTCAAAATATATTTCGAAGAAAAGAACAATCGAAATGCTTCCTGCCGTTGAACAAAAAGATTTAGTAAGCGGGGTTATTTATCATGACGGACAATTCGACGATTCTCGTTTAGCTATAAATATTGCTCAAACTGCGATCGAAAAAGGTGCTTGTCTTTTAAATTATTTTAAAGTTGTTAACTTATTAAAAGACGATAAAAACCAAATCATTGGCGTTGAAGCAATAGATCATGAAACTGGTGATAAGTACGAAATAAAAGGTACAGCCATTATTAATGCAACCGGAGTTTTCACCAATGCTATTATGAAACTAAACGATACTGTATATAAAAAATATATTGTGCCGAGTCAGGGAATTCATCTTGTATTTGACAAATCTTTTTTACCTGGTGAACATGCTTTGATGATTCCTAAAACAAGTGACGGACGAGTTTTATTTGCGGTTCCGTGGCACAATCGAATTGTGGTAGGAACAACTGATACTTTAATTAGAAAACACAGTTTGGAGCCTATTGCTCTCGAAAGTGAGATTCAATTTGTATTGGAAACAGCTCAACGTTTTCTGGCTAAAAAACCAACAAGAGCCGATGTTTTATCTGTTTTTGCAGGATTACGTCCTTTAGCAGCTCCGGAAGAGGAAGGAAAAAGTACCAAAGAAGTTTCGAGAAGTCATAAAATCATTGTTTCAGAAACCGGATTGATAACCATTACAGGAGGAAAATGGACGACTTACAGAAAAATTTCTGAGGATATTATAGATAAAGCAATCAAAATAGGCAAATTACCCCAAAAAAACTGTAATACAGAACATCTTGCTATTCATGGAAATAAACCTACTACGAATTTAGACAGAATGAATCATTTGTATATCTATGGCTCTGATATTCCTAAAATACTTGAATTACAAAAAAATAATCCCGAATTAAAAGAGAAACTTCATCCGGATCATGAATTTACAATGGCCGAAGTTGTTTGGGCGATTCGATATGAAATGGCAAGAACTGTTGATGATATTTTGGCAAGACGTGTACGTTTATTATTTTTAGATGCCCGAGCTGCAATTGAATCCTCAGAAAAAGTAGCGCGATTACTGGCAAAAGAACTTGGACATGATGAAGCCTGGATACACAAAGAAATTGCAAATTTTAAAGGCATATCGAGAGGTTTTCTTTTAAAAGAATTTCAATAAAACTTTACTAACTTAAGAATATACAAACCATGCAGGATAAATTAATTCTCGCACTGGATCAAGGAACGACTTCTTCCAGAGCCATTGTTTTCAATCATAAAGGAGAAACAGTTAGTATTTCTCAAAAGCCTTTCGAGCAAATTTTTCCAAAACCGGGATGGGTAGAACATGATCCAAACGAGATCTGGTCGTCTCAGGTAAGTGTAGCGGCTGAGGCAATTGCAAAAGTTGGAATTTCGGGTAGAGAAATAGCCGCAATTGGTATCACTAATCAACGCGAAACTACAATTGTTTGGGATCGCGAAACCAGCGAACCTGTTTACAACGCAATTGTTTGGCAAGATCGCAGAACTGCAAAATATTGTGACGAACTAAAAGCGCAGGGACATACTGAAATGATTCAGAAAAAAACAGGACTTATCCTTGATGCTTATTTCTCCGGAACGAAAGTAAAATGGATCTTAGACAATGTTGCCGGAGCACGCGAAAAAGCAGAACAAGGAAAACTTTGCTTTGGAACTGTAGATACCTGGCTAATTTGGAAATTAACCCGAAGTAAACTATTTATGACGGATGTTTCTAATGCCAGCCGAACTTTATTATTCAACATCAATACTTTAGACTGGGACGACGAATTATTAGCATTATTTGATATTCCGAGAGCCATGTTGCCTGAAGTAAAACAGAGCAGTGAAATTTATGGCGAAACCAGTACTACCCTATTTTCGACAAAAATCCCTATTAGCGGAGTTGCCGGAGATCAGCAAGCAGCGCTTTTTGGTCAGTTATGCACAAATTCAGGAATGGTAAAAAATACCTATGGAACGGGCTGTTTTATGTTAATGAATACGGGCGAAAAACCAGTTTTTTCAACCAACAACTTACTAACTACTGTTGCATGGAAAATTAACGGAAAAACTACTTATGCTTTAGAAGGCAGTGTTTTTGTTGGAGGTGCCGCGGTACAATGGTTGCGAGACGGAGCAAAAATGATTCGCAGTTCAGATGAAATCGAAAGTTTAGCCAGAAGCGTACCCGATAACGGAGGTGTTTATTTCGTTCCTGCTTTAACCGGATTAGGAGCTCCACATTGGGATCAATATGCAAGAGGCGCAATAGTAGGAATAACCAGAGGTACAACAAATGCACATATTGCCAGAGCAACTTTAGAAGGAATCGCTTATCAGGTAAACGATTTACTAAAAGCCATGGAGGCCGATTTTGGAAACAAAGGAATCGAGTTAAGAGTTGATGGTGGCGCCGCTGCTAATAACTTATTAATGCAATTTCAAGCAGACATTTTTGGATCTACCGTTACCAGACCAAAAATATTGGAAACAACAGCTTTAGGTGCCGCTTATTTAGCCGGACTTGCCGTAGGTTATTGGTCAAGCTTAGACGATTTGCAAGAACAATGGTCAATAGATAAAGTGTTTTCTCCAGAAATGGATAAAGCTGAAGTGAATTTACTAGTAAAAAATTGGGATAGAGCTGTTGGCCGAGCATCTCATTGGATTGAAGAATAAAACTAAAAAACAAAGATATGACTCCTTTTATAGCCGAAGTTTTAGGCACAATGTTAATGATTTTATTAGGCAATGGCGTTGTTGCAAACGTTGTCCTTAAAGACACTAAAGGAAACAATTCGGGTTGGATTGTTATTACTACCGCTTGGGCATTTGCTGTTTTTGTGGGCGTAACTGTTGCCGGACCAATTAGTGGCGCACATCTAAATCCTATTGTTACACTTGGATTGGCGCTTATTGGTAAATTTAATTGGAATTTAGTTCCTGCCTATATTCTGGCTCAAATGATTGGTGCAATGTTGGGTGCTTTTTTAGTCTGGTTGTCTCACAAAGATCATTTTGCAGCAACGGAAGATGAAGGAACAAAACTTGCCTGTTTCTCTACATCACCGGCGATCAAAAATAATATATCAAACTTAATCAGTGAGATAATTGCGACTTTCGTTTTAATTTTTACGATCTTTTATATTGCCGGACCAAGTTTAAAAATTGCAACTGATTCTGATGCCACAATTGGTTTAGGAACCGTTGGAGCACTTCCGGTAGCAATATTGGTATGGGTAATTGGTTTGTCTTTAGGCGGAACTACAGGTTATGCCATAAATCCCGCAAGAGATTTAGGTCCAAGAATCATGCATGCTATTTTACCTATAAAAGGAAGCAGCAATTGGGAATATGCCTGGATTCCGATTGTTGGTCCAATAATTGGATCTTGTTTAGCGGCTATATTGTACTTGGCACTTAATTAATTCCTCTTTTGAGGTTAGTTTCTTTTACATGCTATATAACACCAAACCCGACAGGTTTTTAAAACCTGTCGGGTTTCTCATGTCGTGTTGCGTGAGGGATAGAAATAAACTGCCGAAGCAGTATGGATAGCCCGACAGCATCCCGGTAAGAGGGCGTATATGCGCACAGTAATTTTGCCCTCTTATCGGGATGGTGGCACGCCCTACTATTAATATTAAGCTTTAAATTTTTAAAATTCCAAATTCCAGTTCTAATGTGTATTTCTTATTCAAAAAAGAATATTCACTTTAAACAATCGTTAAATATTAAATAAGTAATATTTTAAATTGAAAATTTATTCTATTTTTATACTAATTAGATAGGGTTTATAAACTTGTGATTTCGCTTTAATTCAATTAACAAAAAATTAACAACACATTTGTATATACAACTATTAAAAGTTATACATTTGTACATACAAATTATACACTTACAACTATGACAATTGAAGAGGTTATAAAAAGTACAGTTAAGATGGATAATGCGAAAAAAGTTATTCTGAATATCATGTACACGCAAAATGTGATTCAGGATCATTTCAACGAGTTGATAAAACCGTATGATTTATCCGGAGAACAATACAATGTGCTACGTATATTAAGAGGACAAAAAGGAAATCCTGCTAATATGTGTGTGATACAGGAACGAATGCTGGCAAAAACAAGTAATACAACCCGACTAGTAGACAAATTATTATTGAAGGATTTTGTTACCAGAAATGTTTGCCCTGGCAATCGACGAAAAATTGAAGTTCTAATCACTCAAAGAGGATTAGATGTTTTGAAAGAATTAGACCCGAAGGTAGATGAACACGAGCGTTTGTTTGCTGAGAATATAAGTAAAGAAGAATTAGAATTATTAAATCAGTTATTAGAAAAATACAGAACCAATAAATAAATTTAAAATTATGAGTACATTATTAGATAATTTAAACTGGAGATACGCAACTAAAAAATTTGATGCAACCAAAAAAATATCTGCAGCAGATTTAAATACATTAAAAGAAGCGGTTAGATTAAGTGCTTCTTCATACGGATTACAACCTTATAAAGTTGTTATTGTTGAAAACCCGGAAATAAGAGAGCAATTGAAAGCTGCTGCTTACGGACAAACTCAAATTACAGATGCTTCTCAATTGTTCATTTTTGCAAATGACTTAAACACTGGAGCAGAATCTGTAGATGCTTACATCCAAGATATTAGCGAAACAAGAGGTGTTCCTGTTGATGCTCTTGCCGGATTCAGCGACATGATGAAAGGTACAATCGCTAACTTATCTCCGGAGGCAAAAAATATCTGGACAGCAAAACAAACTTATATCGCTTTAGGAACTTTATTAAGTGCTGCTTCTGAATTAAAAATCGATGCAACTCCTATGGAAGGTTTTAATGCAGCTGCATTCAACGAAATCTTAGGTTTTGACAAATTAGGTTTAAACGCATCAGTTATCGCAACTGTTGGTTACAGACACAATGAAGACGATACTCAACACTACAAAAAAGTTAGAAAATCACACGAGAATTTATTTATCACTATATAATTATTATTAATCCAAATCAATTACAACAAAATGAAAAATTTAAAAACAATTGCAATAGCATTATTCGTAGCAGCGGCTAGTATTTCAGTAAATGCTCAAACTAAAAAAATCGACGTAAAAGCATCTACTATCAAATGGGTAGGTAAAAAAGTAACTGGAGAACACTCTGGAACTGTAAACTTCAAAGAAGGAGCTGTAGTTTTCAAAGGAAAAAAATTAACTGGTGGTACTTTCACTGTTGATATGACTTCATTAACTTCTACAGACTTAACTGGAGAATACCAAGGAAAATTGAATGGTCACTTAAAAGCTGATGATTTCTTTGGAACTGAAAAATTTCCAACTGCAAAATTAGTTTTCAAAACTATCGGAGCTAAAGCAACTGACGTTTATACTGTAACTGCTGATTTAACTATCAAAGGAATCACTAAACCAGTAACTTTTGATATTACTGTAGCTGGAAACACTGCTACAACTGCTTTCAAAGTTGACAGAACTAAATATGGTATTAAATACAACTCTGGTAACTTCTTCGAAAACTTAGGAGACAAAACTATCAATGATGATTTCGAATTAACTGTAGCTTTAAAATTCTAATATTTTAAACAGTATAATTCTTAATATTATAAGAAAAGCCCCAATGGTTCAAAACTATTGGGGTTTCTTTTTGCATTATTTTCAAAAAAATAACATTCTTAATATTCAGGTAACACTTTCGTAATATCATATAAGTCTTTGATTAACATTCGGCTTCTACTTTTGGTCTGATTAAAAAAAATCCGAAACCAGAATCAAAATCATCGTTATGAAAACAAAAATACGTATTGCTATTGTTACTTTACTGAGCACTTTTTGTCTACAAGCACAACAACCTAAGGGAATTATTGGCAGCTCAAACTGGATGAACAATTGGACCAATTTTAAACCTGCAAATACTGAATACAGCGAAGCT
This sequence comes from Flavobacterium sp. JAS, assembly GCF_020991455.1. Taxonomy (GTDB): domain Bacteria; phylum Bacteroidota; class Bacteroidia; order Flavobacteriales; family Flavobacteriaceae; genus Flavobacterium. The sequence continues at coordinate 223,074 of NZ_JAJMOX010000010.1, read as the reverse complement.
ACAAATATCATCGCTGGAACAATTGACAAAGACATGAGATTAACAAAAAGAAACACTTACCAATTAGTAGGTGTGGTATATGTTACTAATAATGCCGTTTTGACAATAGAACCGGGAACAGTAATTCGTGGAGACGATAAAACCTGCGGAACTCTGGTAATTACAAATGGTGCCAAAATTGTAGCCGAAGGTCTGGAAACAGATCCTATCGTTTTTACTTCAAATAAAGAAATTACACAAAGAAAACCTGGCGACTGGGGCGGAATCATTATTTTAGGAAAAGCTCCAATCAATACAATTGGCGGAATTCATATTCTTCCTTTTGATCTGGAACCAATGTTAAATCACTATGGAGGTCAGGATGTTGAAGATAATTCGGGAATTTTAAAATATGTTAGAATTGAATATGCAGGTCGAAAACTAAGTTCATTAAAAGAGCTTAACGGACTTTCATTAGCCGGAGTTGGAAGAAAAACAGTTTTGAGCAACATTCAAATTAGTTATTCCAACGATGATTCATTCGAAAGTTATGGCGGAGAATTAGTCATGAACAACTTAGTTTCTTACAGAACCACAGATGATGATTTCGATTTTACACAAGGAGTTCAATGCAATATCAGTAATAGTATTGCAATTCGTCATCCATTTTCGTCAGATGTTTCGGGTTCTAGATGTTTTGAAGTTGATTCATACGATAAAATTGAAAATACAGATATGACCAAAAAATTAACCAAGATAAATGCTAACAACATTACTATGGTAAATATGGAAGAGAACAATCAGGGACTTGTTAGAGAATCCGTTCATATTAGAGAAAATACCCTCTTTAATCTAACTAATAGTATTGTTTCAGGCTTCACTCCTTTTGTTATATTGGAATCAAATATTGGAGACGGACAGGCAAATTTATCTAAAATTACATTCAAAAATCTAATCGTTAACAATTGTAACGGAGGAATTACCAGCGAATCAAGCGGTGGAAATCCTGCAATTCAAAAATATTATGGTGACCCGGCATTACTAATAGATTATACTTCGATTAAAAACAGTGATTTGTTTGCAATGCCTAATATTAAAGGAAATCCAGACTTTAGACTGAACCAAAACAACACGCTTGCAATTGGAAATTAAACAATTAAAAAACACTTCTTCAATTGAAATTTAACAAATTTTAGGATTTAGAAAAGTTTTTTTTGAAATTTTATGTATTCTAATTCAATTTACATTTATATCTTTGTCACATCAAAAGAAGAAATAAAAACAACTTTTGCATTTATGAAAACATTAATGAACAATACTTGGTGGTGGAAGAATTTACGTCAAACGTCGTGAACAAAGCTTCCTATGGTATTGTAAAACTATAAATATAAAAGGCTTGTCATCACGACAAGCCTTTTTTTTTGGTCCAAATTCAAACGAAAAAATATATTAAAAATTAAAACATAACATACTTTGAAACCTTTTATACTCAACACACACTACAAACAAATTCTGGCAGATACGATCACGCCAGTAAGTATTTATTTTAAAATAAGAGACAAATTTCCAAATAGTTTATTACTGGAAAGTAGTGATTATCACGGAAATGACAATAGTTTCTCGTATATCTGCTGCAACCCGATTGCAACGATTAAAATCGAAAACGAAATCATCTCGAAAACTTTTCCTGATGGAACAACAGAGCAAATTGCTATTGATGCTTCGACAAATATTCCAGAAGTAATTCAGGAATTTTCAAGTCAGTTTAAATCAGAAAAAAATGATTTTAAATTCATTAATAATGGTTTGTTCGGATACATTTCTTACGATGCCGTTCGTTATTTTGAGAAAGTTTCTATTGCTAAAAAAGACAGTGCAACTTTAATTCCGGATGTATTTTATGCGGTTTACCAAAACATTATTGCAATCAATCACTTCAAAAACGAAGCTTACATTTTTTGCCATAGCGTAGATGGAAGAAACAATATCTCAGAAATTGAACAATTATTACAATCCAGAAATATTGCATCATACAAATTCACCAAAGAAGGCGAAGGTTTCTCCAACTTAACCGATGAAGAATTTAAACATAATGTGGCTTTAGCCAAAAAACACTGTTTCCGTGGAGACGTTTTTCAATTAGTACTTTCTCGTCGTTTTACACAAGGTTTCAAAGGTGACGAATTCAATGTTTATCGCGCTTTAAGAAGCATTAATCCATCTCCTTACCTATTCTTTTTTGATTATGGAGATTTCAAAATATTTGGGTCTTCGCCCGAAGCACAAATTATCGTAAAAAATAGAAAAGCCGAAATTCACCCAATCGCCGGAACTTTTAAAAGAACTGGAAATGACGAACAGGATGCAGTTTTAGCAAAACAACTATCAGAAGATAAAAAAGAAAATAGCGAACACGTAATGTTAGTTGACTTAGCCAGAAATGATTTAAGCAGAAACGGACACGACGTAAACGTTGAAAAATACAGAGAAGTTCAGTTTTTCTCGCACGTAATTCACTTGGTTTCTAAAGTAACTGGACATTTACACGAAAAAGCTACAACCATGCAAGTCGTTGCAGATACTTTTCCGGCAGGAACTTTAAGCGGAGCACCAAAACACAGAGCGATGCAATTGATTGAAGATTACGAAAAAACTAATCGTAATTTCTATGGAGGTGCAATTGGTTTCATGGATTTTGAAGGAAACTTTAATCACGCAATTATGATCCGAACTTTTCTGAGCAAAAATCATCAACTGCATTGTCAGGCCGGAGCCGGAATTGTTGCAAGCTCAGACGAAGAAAGCGAAATGCAGGAAGTTTATAATAAATTAAGAGCTTTGAATACAGCGCTGGAAATGGCAGAGAAAATATAAGTTTTTTTGTTTCAGGTTTCAAGTTGTTGGAGCGTGAAACCTGAAACTTGAAACCTGAAACAAAACATTTAACCATAAAACAAAAACTAAAAAACCATGAAAAACATTATTCCTTTTTTGATCGCTATTATGCTTTTTACTTCTTGTGAAACTAAGAAAGAATCAAACGTACTTCCTATAGCTGGAACCTGGCGTCTGATATCAGCAGAAACGACAGAAAAAGATTCAACGTTCTCGACTTACAATCCGAAAACAAAAATGATAAAGATTATAAATGATACACATTTTGCTTTTTTCAATCATGATTTGCATAACGGAAAAGACAGTACAGCAGCGGTATTCTTTGGCGGAGGTGGAAAATATACTTTAAAGGATAGTATTTACACAGAGAATTTAGAATTCTTTAATAACCGTCAATGGGAAAATGGAAAATTTGAGTTTGTAGTCAAAATTAAAAATGACACTTTAACTCAAAAAGGAATCGAGAAAGTAGAAAAATTAGGAATCGACCGAATCATTACTGAAAAATACGTTCGAGAATAAAAAATAGTTCCAGGTTTAAAGTTTCACGTTCCAATCTAACTTGAAACTTGAAACAAAGAAAACTTGAAACAAAACAAAAAAGACATGAAAAAGATATTAGTTATAGACAATTACGATAGTTTCACTTATAATTTAGTGCATTATCTTGAAGATTTAAACTGTGAAGTTACGGTTTATAGAAACGACGAATTTGATATTGATGAAATCGCTTCTTTCGATAAAATCTTACTTTCTCCAGGTCCGGGAATTCCGGATGAAGCGGGTTTATTAAAAGCGGTTATTCAGAAATATGCTCCAACGAAAAGTATTCTTGGTGTTTGTTTAGGACAACAAGCGATTGGAGAAGTTTTTGGCGGAACACTTTCGAATCTTGACAAAGTGTATCACGGAGTTGCGACAAATGTAAAAACCGTAGTTTCCGATGAAATTCTGTTTGAAGGTTTAGGAAATGAATTCGAAGTTGGACGTTACCACTCTTGGGTTGTTGATGCCAATTTACCTGATGTTCTTGAAGCAACTTCAATCGACGAAAATGGGCAAATTATGTCGCTAAGACACAAAACTTTTGATGTAAGAGGCGTTCAATTTCACCCAGAAAGTGTTTTGACTCCAAAAGGAAAACTGATTTTAGAGAACTGGATAAAGAGTTAAAATTTTTATTTCAAGTTTCAGGTTTCAAGTTGTTGGAACTTGAAACCTGAAACAAAAAACTTAGAATCTCAATCTCTTAGCAACTTAGAACCTTAAAAAAATGGAAATAACAATTTCAGATACTAAACAAATCAATATAGAAGACGTTTTGATTTTATACAAAGCAAATGAATGGAGTTCAGCTTCTAAACCAAACGAACTATACAATGGACTTTTAAATTCCGAAACGTTAATTACGGCTTGGGAAGGAAAAAAGTTAATTGGACTTGGGAATGCGATTTCTGATGGATTTTTAACGGTTTATTATCCACATTTATTAGTGTTGCCAGACTATCAAGGAAAAGGAATTGGAAAATTGATTATGGACAAAATGCAGGAGAAATACAGTCACTTTCACATGCAAATGTTAACCGCTGACGGAAAATCTGTTGATTTTTACAAGAAAAACGGATTTGAACGCGCAGGAAAAACAGAACCAATGTGGATTTATCAAGGAAATGAACATTGACAGTTTTCAGTCTCAATCACAGTAAAAAACTTAGAACCTTAGTCGCTTAGCAACTTAGAACCTTAAAAAAAAATGAAAAATATACTAAATAAATTAATCAATCACGAAGTGCTTTCAAAACAAGAAGCCAAAGATGTCTTGATTAATATCTCAAGTGGAAGTTATAATCCAAGTCAGATTTCGGCATTTTTGACCGTGTTTATGATGCGAAGCATTACGATTGATGAGCTTTCGGGATTTCGTGAAGCTTTGTTAGAATTATGTGTTCGTGTAGACTTATCTACCTACAACACCATAGATTTATGCGGAACTGGTGGTGACGGAAAAGATACTTTCAACATTTCGACTCTTGCCTCTTTTGTTGCTGCCGGCGCAGGAATAAAAGTAGCTAAACACGGAAATTATGGAGTTTCTTCTATTTCAGGATCAAGTAACGTAATGGAAAAAATGGGAATAAAATTCAGCAACGATCCTTCATTTTTAGAGAAATGTATCGATCAGGCCGGAATCTGTGTTTTGCACGCTCCCCTATTTCACCCGGCAATGAAAAACGTTGGTCCAATAAGAAAAGAACTGGCGGTAAAAACCTTCTTTAATATGTTGGGACCAATGGTAAATCCATCATTTCCTAAAAACCAATTGGTTGGAGTTTTCAATCTGGAATTAGCCAGAATGTATGCTTATTTATACCAAAATACCGATGTGAATTTTACAATTCTACATTCGCTTGACGGTTATGATGAAATTTCATTAACTGGTCCAACAAAAATCATTACAAGCGAAATGGAAGGCATGATAAAACCCGAAGATTTCAAGGTTCGCCTTTTATCACAAAGAGAAATTGAAGGAGGAAGAACAATTGAAGAATCGGCAGATATGTTTGTCAATATCATTTCCGGAAAAGGAAGTGAGGCACAAAATAATGTTGTTTGTGCAAATGCAGCGATGGCGATTTCAACAGTAACAAAATGCTCTCCACAAGAAGGATTTAAACAAGCCAAGGAAAGTTTGTTCTCCGGAAAAGGATTGAAAACTCTTAAGAAATTACAAGAATTAAGTAAATAAAAAACAAACACAAATTTCACGAATTAGCACGAATTAAGTTTGCGTCTTTGTGACTTTGTGGCAAAACAATAGCCATGAATATTTTAGATAAAATAATATTTGACAAACAACGAGAAGTCGTTCTTAAAAAATCAATCATTCCGATTTCGCAATTGGAAAGTTCGGTATTTTTTGGAAGAGAAACGATTTCTTTAAGTCAAAAATTAAAGACAAGTTCAACAGGAATTATTGCAGAACACAAACGCCGTTCTCCTTCAAAATCAGTAATCAATCAAAGTTTTACGGTTGAAGAAGTGGTAAGAGGATATGAAAATGCAGGTGCTTGCGGAATTTCAGTTTTAACCGATGGAAAATATTTCGGAGGTTCTCTTGATGATTTACTTTTGGCAAGAGCAAGTGTAAATATTCCGCTTTTGCGAAAAGAATTTATTGTTGATGAATATCAAATTCTAGAAGCAAAAGCTTTTGGGGCCGATTTAATTCTACTGATTGCAGCAGTTTTAACACGCGAAGAAATTAAATCGTTATCAGAATTTGCTAAGAAATTAGGTCTGGAAGTTCTATTAGAAGTTCACAATCAGGAAGAACTGGAAAAATCAATTATGCCAAGTTTAGACATGATTGGCGTGAACAACAGAAACCTAAAAACTTTTGAAGTAAGTCTGGATTTCAGCAAGCAATTAGCTTCTCAAATCCCAAATGATTTTGTAAAAGTTTCTGAAAGCGGAATCTCGTCAATCGAAGCCATTTCAGAACTAAGACCTTACGGTTACAATGGGTTTTTAATTGGAGAAAACTTCATGAAAACCGATAACGCCGGTCAGGCAGCAACAGAATTTATTCAACAATTGAATATGTAAAAAAGTTCGCCACGAGTTTCACTAATTAGCACGAATTAAATTAGTGACAATTCGTGAAATTCGTGGCAAAAAAGAAAAAACTTAGTGTCTTAGTGCCTTTGTGGCAAAAACATCAAAAAAAATGAAACTTAAAATCTGCGGTATGAAATATCCCGACAATATACTCGAAGTAGGCGCGCTCCTACCCGATTATATGGGATTTATTTTCTGGGAAAAATCCGCTCGCTATTTTGACGGAACGATTCCAGAACTAATTCACACCATTAAAAAAACAGGCGTTTTTGTAAATGAAACTGTTGATAATATCATGTCAAAAGCAGAGAAATATCATTTACAGGCGGTTCAATTACACGGAAAAGAATCTGTTGAATTTTGTCAGGAATTAAAAGCTAAAATTGACGCCAAAATTGGTGTTTCAATCGAAATCATCAAAGTATTCTCTGTCGATGAAAATTTTGATTTCGAAGTTTTAAAACCTTTTGAAAACGTATGCGATTACTTTCTATTCGATACAAAAGGAAAATTACCAGGAGGAAACGGAACCACTTTTGACTGGAAAATATTAGAAAATTACAAATCTGAGAAACCGCTGTTTTTAAGTGGTGGCATTGGAATCGAAGAAATACCCGCAATAAAAAATCTTAAAATTCCGATTTACGCAATTGATGTAAACAGTAAATTTGAGACAGAACCGGGATTAAAAAATAAAAGTTTATTAAGAAAGTTTCAGAAAAATTTAAAACCTGCAACTTTAAACCCTAAACAACTACACAATGAATTATAATGTCAACGAAAAGGGATATTACGGAGAATTTGGAGGAGCTTACATTCCAGAAATGTTGTATCCAAATGTAGAAGAATTACGCCAAAACTATTTAAAAATAACAAGCGAACCAGATTTTAAAGCTGAGTTCGATCAATTGCTAAAAGATTACGTTGGACGTCCAAGTCCGCTTTATTTTGCAAAACGCTTATCTGAAAAATACAATACCAAAGTCTACTTAAAAAGAGAAGACTTAAACCATACAGGTGCACATAAAGTTAACAATACAATCGGTCAAATATTAGTAGCGAAACGTTTAGGCAAAAAACGTATTATTGCCGAAACCGGAGCTGGACAACACGGTGTAGCAACTGCAACAGTTTGCGCACTTATGGGATTGGAATGTATCGTTTATATGGGCGAAATTGACATTGCACGTCAGGCACCGAACGTAGCTCGTATGAAAATGTTAGGCGCTGAGGTTCGTCCGGCACTTTCGGGTTCACGAACTTTAAAAGACGCAACAAACGAAGCGATTCGCGATTGGATTAATAATCCTGTAGATACACATTACATTATTGGATCGGCGATTGGCCCACATCCTTATCCTGATATGGTTACGCGTTTTCAAAGCGTAATTTCCGAAGAAATAAAATGGCAGTTAAAAGAAAAAGAAGGACGCGAAAATCCTGATTACGTTGTCGCTTGTATTGGTGGCGGAAGTAATGCTGCTGGAACTTATTACCACTTTTTGCATGAACCTGAAGTTGGAATTATCGCCGTTGAAGCAGCCGGAAAAGGTGTAGATAGCGGTCATAGTGCAGCAACCAGTAAATTAGGAAAAGTGGGCGTTATTCACGGTTGCAAAACCCTTTTAATGCAAACTCCAGACGGACAAATTACGGAACCGTATTCGATTTCGGCAGGTTTGGATTATCCCGGAGTTGGCCCAATGCACGCACATTTAGCACAAACAGGTCGTGGCGAATTTTTCTCTGTAACTGATGATGACGCTATGAACGCTGGTTTGCAATTGACTAAATTAGAAGGAATTATTCCGGCGATCGAAAGCGCACATGCTTTTGCCGTTTTAGATCAAAAGAAATTTAAACCAACAGATATTGTAGTCATTAGTCTTTCAGGACGTGGTGACAAAGATTTAGACAATTATATTGATTATTTTAAATTGTAAAAATATAATTTGGGCGTTATCCGCCGCGGCGGACGGGCTGTCCGCTATATTCCCGATAACAAAAACTACGGCTAAAAAGCCTTGTTTTTCTAAATCGGGAGATACCGCTCTTATCCCTAACGCAAAAAACAACTAACGAGAAAATAGTAATTATGGAAAAGTTATTCTCTTACGGAACATTAAGATCGAAACAAATTCAGATGCAGATTTTTAACAAAGTTCTAACCGGAACTCCAGATCAGCTTTTGGGTTACAAACTAAAAAGTCTACAAATAGAAGAAGAATTTGGAATGGCAGATTATGTTGTAGCTGTACCCAGCTCAGATTCTTCAGATCCTATACATGGTGTTGCTTTTAATATTTCGGCTTCGGATTTGGCTAAAGTAGATATATTCGAATCTAATGCCTATAGAAGAGTTCAGGTCAAGTTGAAATCCGGAACAGTTGCCTGGGTTTATATAGAAAGTTAATAAGTAAGCAAAATGATTCTAGCAGCAGCACAAACAAAACCAACTCGTGAAGATATTGAAGCTAACTTATTAGAACATTATCGCCTTATCGATTTGGCAGTACAAAACGGAGCACAATTAATCGCTTTTCCTGAAATGTCTATTACAGGTTATGAACGTGAATATGCCCAAAAACTAGCTTTCAAAAAAGACGATTCAAGGTTAGATCATTTAAAAAAATTAGCTTCCGAAAATAGTATCATTATTGTTGCCGGTGCTCCAATTCAAATAGAATCTCAATTGTTTATTGGGGAATTTATAATTTCTCCTGATAATTCGGTTGTCATTTATACAAAGCAATTTTTGCATGAAGGCGAAGACGAGTTTTTTCAATCTTCATTCAATCATAATCCAATGATTACAATTGAAGACCAACAGATTTCGTTTGCCATTTGTGCTGATATTGATAATCCGCTGCATCCGGAAAATGCCAGCAAAAGAGCAACTGATATTTATATCGCAAGTATATTTTTTACACCAAACGGAATTCCGAGCGCGTATAGAGACTTACAAAGTTATGCTCAAAAACATCAAATGAATATTTTGATGTCAAATTTTAGTGGTGAATCCTGGGGATCACCTTCGGCAGGGCAAAGTGCTTTTTGGAATAATAAAGGTGAACTTGTTGCTCAAATGAATGACTCAGATTCGGGACTACTTTTAGTAGAAAACAGAAATGATAATTGGACAAGTTCAATTATTATCAATTAGCATATATTCCTACAAGGTTTTCAAAACCTTGTAGGTATAAATAAATCATAAAAACAAAAACACCTACAAGGTTTTGAAAACCTTGCAGGAGTAAATAAAAAGATATTACAATGAACAGAATAACTCAAAAATTACAAGAAGATAAAAAGATACTTTCTATTTATTTTTCGGCTGGATATCCAAACCTGAACGATACAGTTCAAATTATTCAGGATTTAGAAAAAAACGGTGTTGATTTAATCGAAATTGGTTTGCCTTTTAGTGATCCTTTAGCCGATGGACCAACGATTCAGGCAAGTTCTACACAAGCTCTTCATAACGGAATGACAACTCAGATTCTTTTTGATCAGTTGAAGAACATCCGCGAAAGCGTAAAAATTCCGTTGATTATTATGGGATATTTTAATCCGATGTTGCAATATGGAGTTGAAAAATTTTGTGCTAAATGTGCCGAAATTGGTATCGACGGATTAATTATTCCAGATCTTCCAGTTGATGTTTATGCGGATGAATACAAAGCTATTTTTGAAAAACATGGCTTAATCAACGTATTTTTAATTACGCCACAAACTTCAGATGAACGTATTCGTTTTATTGATAGCGTTTCAAACGGATTTATTTATATGGTTAGTTCTGCAAGTGTTACAGGTTCTCAGGCTGGTTTTGGAAATACGCAGGAAAGTTATTTCGAAAGAATTGGAAGTATGAATTTAAAGAATCCACAAATCGTAGGTTTCGGAATTTCGAACAAAGAAACTTTTAATCAGGCAACTAAATTTGCAAAAGGAGCTATTATTGGAAGTGCTTTTATTAAACATTTAAGTGAGAGTGGTTCTGGGAAAATTAAGGAGTTTGTTGGAGAGATTCGATAAGTTTTTATTTCTATTTAAAGAATATATCACCCAGTCTATCATTTCGACGAAGGAGAAATCACACTAGAAACTCCGCATAGAAACTCATTAATCTTTGTCGAATTACGAGTGTGATTTCTCCTTCGTCGAAATGACAAAAACATTGAAAGAGGCACTAAGCTGAATTAATATTCCACGATGTTAATTCAGCTTTTTTTTATTAAATTATTATCAAAATTTAACAAAAAACAGCTACATGGTTTTCTGTTAATATTGTGTTAAAATAAAATTAAACAACTGTTTAATTTAAACACTTGTTTAATTTTGTATCCGATTAGAAACAATACCATGTCATACATCGAATTAAACGATAAAAAAATTCAAATTCTGGAGGTTGCCGAAAGGCTCTTTTCGGATAAAGGATTTGAAGGTACATCAATACGGGATATCTCAAAAGAGGCAAAAATTAACATTGCCATGATTTCGTACTATTTTGGTTCTAAAGAGCGTCTTCTTGAAGCTTTAATTCTTTATAAAACTTCTGATTTAAAACTGAAACTCGAAAATTTATTAAACGAAGATCTTGAACCTCTTGATAAAGTCAATAAATTAATCGAAATTTACATCAATCGAATTAGTTGTAATAAAGGCATTTTCAGAGTTTTACATTTCGAACTTAATTCAAAAAAAAGAGAAAAGAGCTTTATTGCCTTTACAGAACTAAAAAAAGGAAATCTAAAATCTGTTGAGAGTATTATTACTCAAGGTCAGGAAAAAGGTGTCTTTAGAAAAGATGTAATCATTCCGCTTATTACTCCCACTATTATTGGAACTTTTTTTCACTTTCATATGAATAAATCTTTTTATGAAGAATTACTAAATTTAAAAACAGAAGCCATGTACAATGAGTACATTAAAACCAGTCTTACAAAGCACATTCAACAAACTATAAAAGCTCTACTTGTTTATGAAAATTAATCAATTAATGCTCTTTGGGATTTTCTTTATCGGAATTTCATCAATAGAAGCACAAGAAAAAACAAGTTTAACCTTAGATGAAGCCGTTAAAATGGCTTGGGAAAAGAGTAACGACGTTACGCTTGCCAATACTAAGGTAAACACAAAGAAATACGAACTGCAAACGGTAAAAAATAATCAATATCCGGATATTAAAGTTTCTGGCCAATATCAGCGCCTTACAAAAGCATCGATTGATATGCCTAATCAGGGTGAAAGTAAATCTTTAGCATCTCCTGATAGAGCAATGTTTGGAATGGCAAATTTAAGCTTACCTCTTTTTGCAGGATTTAAAATTCAAAATAGCATCGACGCATATGATAACTTATATGAAGCTGAAACTGCTTATGCTGCCAAAACAAAAGAAGATGTCGCTTTAAGAGTTATTACGTATTATACAGCTCTTTACAAAGCTCAAAAAACTTTGGATGTTTTAAATGAAAATCAAAAAAGCGCCAAACAGCGTGTTACTGATTTTACAGAATTAGAGAAAAACGGAATCATTCCAAGAAATGATTTATTAAAGTCACAATTATTAGTTTCGAAAACACAATTATCTATTGACGAAGCTACTAACAACCTTAATAATATCAACTTTTATCTAACTACTTTACTCAAGCTGGATCCAAGTACAAAACTTCAGGTTAATGAAGATGATTTCTTTAATTTAAAAACGAGTAATGCACCAACATCTGATCTGTTAGCACTTGAAAACAGAAAAGATTTAGAGGCTATTCGTCTTCAACAAAAAGCTTCTGCAGCAAATATTAAAGTTGCAAAAGCAGCATACTATCCAACTTTAGCATTACTTGGTGGTTATACTGCTTTAGATCTTAAAGACATTATAACTGTAAAATATGCAATGAACTTTGGTCTGGGGTTAACTTATGATATATCTGGAATTTACAAAAATAGTGCTCACGTAAGAGAAGCAGAAAGCAGAGCTTTGGAAGTTCAAAATACGGAAGCTGTAATGACAGATCGTATTAAAGTTGAAGTTCAAAAATCTATTGAAGATTATGACTTGGCTATTAACCAAAGTGTGGTTTATGACGAAGCGCTTCAACAGGCATCTGAAAATTACAGACTTGTAAAAGATAAGTTCGACAATGGTTTAGCCGATACCAATGATTTGGTTGAAGCCGATGTTGAGCAATTAAGTGCCAAAATTAATACAGCTGTATCTAAGGCAACTATTATTCAAAAATATTACGAATTACTATCCGTATCAGGACAATTATCACAATCATTCAATCTTTCTAAAATATAATCGATAGCTCTCATGGAAAAGAAAAAAACAAATACTAAATTCATCATTATACTAACCGTTTTGGTTTTAGTGGGCGGAACTTACGGAATAACAAAGTACATGCACTCTTTAGCTCACGAAGAAACGGATGATGCTCAAATCGAGAAAAAAATGAATCCAATTATTCCTAGAGTATCTGGATATATTAGTAAGGTGTATGTAAAAGATAATGACTTTGTAAAAAAAGGTGACACTTTATTTACTATCGATAAAAGAGATTATCAATTAAAGATTGACGAAGCTAATGCTGCTTTATTAGGTGCTGAAGGTCAATACGAAGCTGCAAAAGCGGATATTGGAAGTGCAAATGCAAGTATCTCAGTTTCTGATGCTCAAATGAAATCTGCAACTGGTTCTATCGAAAGTGCTAAAATTAGATTGAGACAAATTACAAACGATTATAACCGTTACAACAATTTATATAAAACTCATACCATTACAAAACAACAATATGAGCAAGCTTTATCAGCAAAAGATGAAGCCGAAAATCAAGTACGTGTTTTAGAGCAACAACAAAGAGCTAGTTCTTACCAAAAATCAGTAATTGAATCTAAATCTAAAGCTTCTGACAAACAAACTGAAGTTGCTGCTGCAAACATCAAAAAAGCAAAAACAATGTTGGATGTTGCGCATTTAAATCTTAGCTATACTGTTGTAACTGCTGCAATTGACGGTCAGGTTTCTAAAGTAGATATTCAGCCGGGACAATTGGTTCAACCAGGACAATCTTTATTTTATATCATCAATAACAATGAAGCTTGGGTTGTTGCAAACTTTAAAGAAACACAATTAAACAAAATGATTGTGGGACAAAAAGTAAGTTTAAAAGTTGATGCATATCCAAACTACGAATTCAAAGGAATCGTAACATCATTTTCTCCTGCAACTGGTTCTCGTTTTTCATTATTACCTCCTGATAATGCAACTGGTAACTTCGTAAAAACAATCCAAAGATTACCGGTAAAAATTAGTTTGGATGAATCTAACGATCCAGAAAAAGTAAAATTACTAAGACCAGGGATGAATGTTGATGTAGACGTACATTTAAAATAAAATAATGGCAACAGCAGTACAAGCAGACGACGATTTAGTAGAATACGGTTACAGACGTGTCATAATCACGATAACGGCGGTACTTTGTGCCTTGCTGGAAATTGTAGATACCACGATTGTAAACGTAGCTCTAACAGACATGCGAGGTAGCCTTGGTGCTACTTTAACTGATGTGGCTTGGGTAATTACAGCATACGCGATTGCGAATGTTATTGTAATTCCAATGACGAGTTGGCTTTCGCAGCAATTTGGAAGACGTAATTATTTTGTGGCTTCTATCATAATATTTACGGTCTGCTCCTTTTTATGCGGTAATGCAACTAATATATGGGAACTGGTAGCTTTTAGATTTGTACAAGGTATGGGTGGTGGAGCACTGCTTGTAACTGCACAAACTATTATTACCGAAAGTTATCCAGTGGCAAAACGTGGTATGGCGCAAGCGATCTACGGAATGGGTGTAATTGTTGGTCCAACTTTAGGTCCGCCTTTGGGAGGATATTTAGTAGACAATTACTCTTGGCCTTATATATTTTATATCAATATTCCGTTAGGAATTATTGCAACTATCTTGGCACTTACTTTCGTAAGAAGTCCGAAATATGGTGAGAAATTAAAAGCAGATCAGGTTGACTGGTGGGGAATTATATTATTGGCTTCATTTATTGGTTCGCTACAATTTGTTCTGGAACACGGACAACAAGACGATTGGTTTAATGATTCACTAATTGTAACCTTAAGTGTTGTTACCATTCTTGGATTGGTTTTATTTGTATGGAGAGAGCTTACTTATAAACATCCAATTGTAAATTTAAGTGTTCTAAAAGATGGAAATCTAAGAATTGGAACCGTAATGTGTTTTATTCTTGGTTTTGGATTGTACGGATCAACATTAATTATCCCAATCTATACACAATCTATTTTAGGTTGGACAGCAACAGATGCCGGATTATTATTGATTCCGGGTTCGATCACCACGGCGATAATGATGCCTTTTGTGGGTAATATGATTCAAAAAGGTGTGCCTCAAGGATATATGGTAGGAGTTGGATTTTTAGTTTTCTTCTTCTTTACTTTCATGATGCAAACTCGTATGACACCTGATACCGGTGTAGAACACATGTATTGGCCTTTAATTTTAAGAGGAATTGGTTTAGGGTTACTATTTGTGCCTATTACAACACTTTCGCTTTCTACTTTAAAAGGAAAACATATTGGTGAAGGAGCTGCTTTTACAGGAATGATGAGACAATTAGGTGGTTCATTTGGTATTGCGATTATTACCACTTTTATCACTCGTTTAAGTCAGGAACACAGAGTAGACTTATTGACCAATTTAGATCCTGCAAAATATGATGTTCAACAACGTATTGCCGGAATGCAAAGGGCTTTTATGTCTAAAGGATATAGCGCCGATGTTGCATTGAAAAAAGCTTATCAAGGTTTGGAATATTCAGTAATGAAACAAAGTACAGTACTGGCCTATATGGACATTTTTATGTACTTAGGAATTATGTTCCTATGTTGTATACCAATTATTCTTTTAATCAAAAAAGGAAAGAACAAGATTAATCCTGCTGATGCAATGCATTAATAATAATTGATTTATAATACGAAAAAGCCGAGCTATTTATTTAGCCCGGCTTTTTTATTTTTACATGTAATCGTATTCTAAAAATGAAGGGGTCGAAATCTCTCCCTACAATATAACCCGAGTCTACGACTCTCTTTTAAAACCTCTGAACCTTTGTCGCTTTGAGCCTTTGAACCTCAATTACCTTGTAAACACCAAATGATTTCCTTTAGAAAGATTCGCGTCAAACTGATATCCTTCATAATTGAAACCTTTTAAATCATCAATAGTTTCGGCATTTGTATCAATAATATAACGGACCATCATTCCTCTTGCTTTTTTAGCAAAGAAGCTGATCATCTTTAATTTTCCATCTTTGTAATCTTTAAAATCCGGAGTTATCACAGGAACTTTTAAAGCTTTTACATCTACAGCGGAAAAATATTCGTTACTGGCCAAATTCACAAACAACTCCCCTTTTGCCAATTCTTTATTTAAAGTTTTAGTAACAGTAGGTTTCCAGAATTCGTGTAGATTTTTATATTCCCCAACAGGTAATTTTGTTCCCATTTCTAAACGATATGCCTGCATTAAATCCAGAGGTTTTAAAACTCCATAAAGTCCAGATAAAATTCTTAGTTTGTTCTGAAGAACTTCTAATTTTTCTACAGGAATTGTGTAAGCGTCTAAACCTGTGTAAACATCTCCATCAAAAGTATAGATTGCCGGACGTGCATTTTCTGGAGAAAAAGGAGTTTTCCATTCCTGATTTCTTTTCCAGTTTAGATCAGATAATTTATCTGAAATTGACATTAATTCAGATAATTCAGCAGGTTTTTTAGGTTTTAAAACTTTATGAACCAGACGTGCTTCTTTTAAAAAAGCCGGTTCTGTATATTGAGTAGTTGGTAATTCTTTTTCGAAATTTAATGACTTCGCGGGTGATATAACAATTTTCATTTGTGCGTTTTTGTATTGTTCAAAAATACAAATTGAAATTCTAAAAATAAGCGATCAGGATTGATTTGTTTTATAGTATCATAAATGTTTTTTGCCACGAATTACACAAATTAACACAAATCATTCGTAGTAAAATTTTAAAAAAATTAGCGCAAATTCGTGAAATTCGTGGCAACTCTTTTTTATTTCATAAAATTCTCTACTTCAAACTGTGAATTTGTTTAAAAAAGTCAACAATAGATTATAATGGGCGTGATCTATGTTGTAAATTTGCAGACGTTTCATTTTCTTCCAGAAAAGAAATGTAATATTTAAAATTACTGAATTCGTGGCTATACAAACAAACTATAAAGCAGCTTTACAAAATAAAATCTTCGAAATTATTTCGCAGGCATCTCGGGAACTAAACGTTGACAGTTATGTAATTGGCGGTTTTGTTCGCGATTTACTTTTAAACCGAGGTTCTAAAAAAGACATCGATGTTGTTGCAGTTGGCAGTGGTATCGAATTGGCGCTTAAAGTTTCTGAATTACTTCCTAAAAAACCTAAAGTGCAGGTTTTTAAAACATACGGAACAGCAATGTTGCGTTTTGAAGATACTGATATTGAATTTGTTGGTGCCCGTAAAGAATCTTATAATTTTGAAAGCAGAAATCCAATTGTAGAAAACGGAACGCTTGAAGATGACCAAAACCGTCGTGATTTCACTATTAATGCTTTGGCTTTATCATTAAACGAAAAAACATTTGGAGATCTTTCTGATCCTTTTGGCGGATTGGCTGATCTTGAAAATAAAACCATAAAAACTCCCTTAGATCCAAGCATTACTTATTCTGATGATCCTTTGCGAATGCTTCGTGCTATTCGTTTTGCAAATCAGTTAGGTTTTGACATCGAGAAAAACTCACTTGATGCAATTACCAAAAATGCGGAGAGAATCAAAATCATTTCCGGAGAAAGAATTGTAGATGAATTAAACAAAATTCTTTCGACAGATAAACCTTCAATCGGGTTTTTACTTTTGTATCAAACCGGTCTTTTAGAGATCATTCTTCCTGAATTAACTGCCTTGAATCAGGTAGAAGAAATTGAAGGTCATACACATAAAAACAACTTTTATCACACTTTAGAAGTTGTCGATAATATTTGTCCAAATACAGATGATGTTTGGTTACGCTGGTCGGCTTTGTTACATGATATTGGGAAAGCTCCAACGAAACGTTTCAGTAAAAAACAAGGATGGACGTTTCACGGCCACGAGTTTTTAGGTGGAAAAATGGCTAAGAAAATATTCGAACGTTTGCACATGCCGTTGAATCACAAAATGAAATTTGTACAAAAAATGGTGGTTATGAGTTCACGTCCAATTGTTTTGGCGCAGGATATTGTAACTGACAGTGCCGTTCGACGTTTGGTTTTTGATGCCGGAGAAGATGTTGAAGATTTAATGACTTTATGCGAAGCGGATATTACAACCAAAAATCCATCGAAGTTCAAAAAATATCATAAAAACTTTGAAATCGTTCGCAAGAAAATTGTTGAAGTTGAAGAACGAGATCATGTTCGTAATTTTCAACCGCCAATTTCTGGTGAAGAAATTATGGAAATGTTCGACTTGAAACCTTCTCGCGAAATTGGAGTTTTAAAAGAAGCTGTAAAAGAAGCCATTTTAGAAGGTGATATTCCAAATGAATATCAGGCTGCTTATGATTTTGTGATTAAAAGAGCGGAAAAAATGGGTTTAAAAAGAGGTGCATAGTAACAAAGGCACAAAGCAACAAAGGTTTATTAAATTTAAAATATTAATGTTTCAAATCAAGTGTTCCGTCCCTTTGAACCTCTGCAACTTTGAAACTTTGCAACTTTAAAAAAAGAATGAAAAAACATTTCCCTACAATCGCAAAAACAGCTTTAGTTTTAGTTTATTTAGTAATTGTTGCCGGCGCATTAGTGCGTATGACAGGTTCAGGAATGGGTTGTCCGGATTGGCCAAAATGTTTTGGATATTATATTCCGCCAACAGATATAAAAGAATTGACATGGGAACCAAACCGTGCTTTTGAAAAAGGACAAGTAATCATTAAAGATGAAACTCTTTTGGTAGCCAAAGACAATTTTACGACTCAAACTGCTTTTGATGCTTCACATTGGGAGAAATACACCAAACATGATTATGCAATTTTCAACCCATTGCATACCTGGATTGAATACATCAACAGGCTATGTGGTGCTTTAGCAGGAATGGCTTGTTTTGTAATGGCTATAGCTTCTTTTAGATTTTGGAAACAAAGCAAAAAGATTACTTTACTTTCGTGGTTGGTGGTTTTTATGATGGGCTTTCAGGCTTGGTTAGGAGCAAAAGTAGTTTACTCCGTATTGAACCCAATAAAAATTACGGTTCACATGGTTATGGCTTTGGTAATTGTTGCTGTGATCTTGTATATCATTCAATTGGCAAGACCAAAATTAGCTGCCGTAACTTATAATTCAACTTTTAGAAATGTACTTTTATTTTCACTTTTGCTAACATTAATTCAAGTAGCGATTGGAACTCAAGTGCGTCAGTTTGTTGACGAACAGGTAAAAAACGGATTAACTGCAAGTATTCTTTGGTTACAAAATCCTTCGATTACTTTTTATGTTCACCGTTCATTCTCTGTTTTAGTTTTATTGGTGAATCTCTACTTATACGTTAAAAACACCAAATTTGGCTTAGGCTTTTCAAAGATAAACTGGGTAGTTTTTATTATCGGAATTGAGATTTTAACCGGAATGGCTATGGCATATCTTGATTTCCCAATTGGAAGTCAGGCAATACATTTAGTTCTGGCTTCGATCTTATTCGGAATTCAGTTTTACATGATTTTAGAAGCGAAGAAACCTAGCCCAGCCAACTCTTAAAATCCTGAACTTTTTCGCGGCTTACAATTACCTCATCTTCCTTATAAGTTGGTAAAATAACTTTTAGGCGGGAATTGGTATACACCTGAATTTCTTTTATGGCCTGAAGAGGTACAATAAATTTCCTGCTTACGCGAAAGAAATCCTTCATGTCTAATTCCTGCTCAAGAACTTCCAGAGTCGAATCGATTAAATAATTTCGATTGTCGAAAGTATGGATATAAGTTCCCTTGTTTTCACTAAAAAAACATTCTATTTCTTCAGTTGTAATAACTTTTAAATGTTGCCCGATTTTAACGGTGAATCGCTTTTTATAATTTTTTTCGAAAGGATTAGACAACATTTGGCGTATTTGCTCAAAATCAAGCTGAAGATTTTGATTTCCTGCATCTGCTTTAGGAATTCGGCTTTTAAATTTAGTAACAGCAACTTCCAGATCATCTTCATCAATAGGTTTTAAAAGATAATCGATGCTATTTAATTTGAACGCTTTTAAAGCATATTCATCATAAGCAGTCGTAAAAATAATGGCGCTTTGAATGTTTATTTTCTCAAAAATTTCAAACGATAATCCATCTGATAACTGAATATCCAGAAAAATTAAATCAGGATGTTCATTATTGGTAAACCAATGAATTGATTCTTCTACAGAATGCAGCATGGTTTCTACAGCAATATCTAATTTTTCTAGTTTTCGCTGCAATAATCTTGCTGCTGGTTTTTCGTCTTCTATTATTAGTGTGGTCATTTAATACGATGCAAAAATTGAAATTTTATTATAAAGTTACTCCCATTTATTCTTATTCTGAGCTTCTTTCTCCATATATTTTTGGATTTTCTTTTGCTCCCAATTATCACTAAAAAAGAGATCACGGCCAAAAACACTAAAAGCATGAATGGCTAAAGCAATACCCCAATAAAATGCTGTTGAATAGATTTCCCAATTATTAAAACCTCTCACTTCAAAATGATCCCCTATATATGGTCTATTCAAACTTGAAATAATGATTATGGCATTCACAATAATATAAACTTTCAAATGCGAATAAAATCCTTTTATTCTTTTCACTTTTCTGTAGGCAATATTATAGTTTTCGTCTGTGCTAAATTCATGTGCATATTCTTCAAACATGCGTCTTCTAAATCGTCCCATTTTATTTTGAATTAAAAAATTATTGCCATTTATTTTTACTATCTTTTTCTTTTTCCATCAATTCTTTGATCTTTCTTTCTTCCCAGTCTTTTCCTAAAACCGGAAATATTTCAAAAACCTTTAATCCATGAAAAACAACTCCAACTCCCCACCATAATAGTGGCCAAAAAAACCATAAATATTCTGGCGATGTCCACAAATTAATAACAATCAATATAATATTCACAAAGATGTAAGAAGTAAGATTTCCGTAAAAACCTTTAATATTCTCTACCTTCTTTTTGGCTATATAATATTTATCCTCTTCAGTAAATTTAATTTCCATGATTACTCTCTTTTTTGTTTTTTATCCTCTTTCTCTAAGATGCTTTTCAGCTTACGTTGTTCCCATTCTTCTCCAAAAATTTTAAAAGAAGCGAACATTTCTACTGCAGATACCAGAAATGCAGTGGTCCAGACTATCATTACTAAATTATTTAAATATCGAACCGGAAACACATTCAAAGGAAGTCCGAAATAGTTTTTTAAAGTAAAAAGAATCAAACCAATACTATAGAAAAACGCATGAATATAAAATGATCTGAGTTTAACTACTTTTCTGCTTGCTAGTTGCCGCAGTTCAAATTTTTCCGGGTCATTATCAAAATCTCTTTCCATAATTATTTCCAAATTTGTTTTTTACTTTTTTTCTTCTCTGTCAATGATCTCTTTTATTTTCTGTTCTTCCCATTCCTTATTAAAAAACGGAAAACAATCAAAGGCTTTCAATCCATGCAAAACAATTGCAACTCCCCAACCCAACAGGCACCACCAAAAATATAAATAACCTGGTGAAGTCATCAAATTTTCTATAATCACAATTGGATTACAAAGAACATATACAGTCAAATGCTCATAAAATTTTCTAATTTCTTTTACTTTTTTTTGAGCCTGATAATGAAGTTCTGCTTCAGAATAATTCGTTTCCATGATTAGACCCATTTTTGTTTTTCTTGTTTTTTTTCTAAGATGCTTTTTAACTTACGCTCCTCCCATTTTTTTCCAAAAATTGTATACGAAACAATTAAATCAATAGCAGAAAATAAAAACACACTGGTCCAAATTATTATCACAACATAGTTTAGATACGTGACTGGAAAAAAATCAAAACAAACTCCAAAATATTCTTTCAAAATAAAAACAATTACTCCCATACCATATACAAGCGCATGGAGACAAAATAATCTGAGTTTAACGATCTTTTTGTTCAAGATTTGTTGAAACTCAAGTTTTTCCCGGTCAATATGACAATTAGTTTCCATGATTATTTCCAACTTTGTTTGTTATTTTCTCTTTCCAGAATCTCTCTTATTTTTCGTTCCTCCCAATCTGAGCTATAACCAAAAACTTTAAAAGCATGCATTACAACTCCAAATCCCCAGCCTAAAGCCGAAAACCAAAACCATTGAAATCCGGGAGAAAAGGTCAAGTTCACAAAGATTAAACACGGAATCACACAACAATATGAAATTACGTTTGCGTAAAATCCTTTTAATTCTTCTACTCTTTTTTTAGCTCTGAAATAAGCTTTATTTTCATCTGTATATTCTACATTCTTTTCCATAACCGCAATTTGTTTCGTTAAGATTGGAATCTTAACAGTAAAAGTTTGTTCATTCTGTTCGACCAGCACTTTTCTGTTGGTTACAATTCCGTATCGGTTCACAATATTTTGTAATCCAACTCCTTGCCTGTCTTGTAAAACTTCTTTTTTCTGAAAGTCATTCTGAATTGCCAAATAATCTCCATCAACAAAAATTCGAATATGTAATGGTTTTTGCTCGCTTACAACGTTGTGTTTTACTGTATTTTCAAGCAAAAGCTGTAATGACAGCGGAACTACTTTTGCATAAGGGTTTATATCGGTTGTTGGTAATTCATAAAACAAACTGTTCTCAAAACGCATTTTCAGCAAATTCATATACGTTTTTGCAAATGACAATTCATCTTCAACAGAAACCAATTCTTTATCTTTTTGCTCTAAAACGTAGCGATAAATTTTAGATAAAGAAGTTGTAAATCGTTGTGCATTATCAGGATTCTCTTCGATTAAAGAACTTAAAACATTCAAGCTATTAAAAAGAAAATGTGGGTCGATTTGATTTTTTAAACTTTCGAATTTAGCATTTGCCGTTCCTGCGATAATCTTTTGTTGTGTTATTTCAAATTTTGATGCTTGTTTCCACTTTACCATAAAACTTCTGGCTTGCATAAAAGTTGAAACTCCTAAAGACAAAATGATATAAAACAGATGCACCCAAATCATTCTTTCGCTAAAGAACTTTTCTAAAGGCATATTTTGCAAAACAACAAAAACATAATAATTAATTCCTAAAACAATGGGAACTGTGTACAAAACAGTAACCATAATTCCGTAATAAACTCTCAGGTTTGTCTGCTCTAACCAATCCCATTTTTTGTCTAGCAGGACATTAATATATCCGTTTCCAAAACCTACCCCGAAAGAGTAAAGACAGCTAATAAAAAATGTAATAAGAACGTTTTGAACATTTAAATCACTTCCTAAAAAAACACAGAATATTACTGTAAAGATCATAGAAATCTTAAACGAGACAATTGTTCCGCTTTTTAAATCAGCGTATGAATTTCTATGATCTTTCATTTATGAGATGGCTTAAATAATTATTTTTTACAATTTTTTTGAGATTCTAAAGCTCTTTCTAATCCCCATTTTGGAGAAAAAGGCGTTTCTGGTTTAAAAGTAGCAAAAAGTTCAATAGCTTTATCAACTTGTGCACAAAGCGGTTTTGTGTCAACTCCTGTCCATTTTGCACCTCCTAATTGATAATCTGCTTCACCAAAAACGATTCTTGGATTGTTTGGATCTATCGCTTTTCCTTTTGCGTAAGCATCCATCACTTTTGCCGAATATTTCATACTGTTTGTCATTGGGTCTGCAACTACCCAAGCCGTATAAATTAAAGCCTGCATTGCATACAACTCGGCATTGTTTTGATCTTTAATAAATTCAACATCTAATGCATCTTGTGCTTTTGTCAACAACAAATCAATTTGCGTTTTATCTTGTGTCTTAAAAGCTGCTGTTGTATTTACTAGTGCTACATAATAATTAGGTAAATAACTTGTTTTCTCTGCAGAAGCGATTCTCTCAAACATTGCAGAAGCTTCTGTGTTTTTTCCTTCTTTCCAAAGCCCAAAAGCTTTTCCCATTCCTTGTTCAAATTGTGTTTGTGCAGAGCTTATTACTACTACAAATAATGCAAGCAAAGTGATGATTTTTTTCATTTTATAAGTTATTTAAATGGTTATTTTAATTTGTTAGTTACTGTTTATAATATAATTTCAATTTTTGAATCTTTATCAACAACGAATTTAGCATCTTTATAAGTAGGAGGCCCCATAAATCCTTTAGCATTGTTTGAAGCAGCATAAGCTTCAGAAGGTACTCCCATCGCGTTTCTATCCAATTTTCCGTTATTGTTTTCATCGTGATAGGTTGAAATTGCATATTCTCCTGCCGGAAGATTGTCAAACGTTACAACTACTTCGTTGTTTTTAATTTCAGAAGCAAGACTTCTATAGGTCGTTTTAAGAAATGTACCATCTGAGTTGTACAAACCTACTTTAACAATTCCTGTATCGCTTTTTAAACCTGAAACGGCAACAGTTAATTTTACATTTTGAGCAGATTGAGCAGACATTAAACTGCAGATAAATAATGTGATTATTGTAATAATTTTGGTCATGATTTCTTTTTTTTAAGTTTCTACGTTACTAAGGTTCTGAGTGTCTAAGTTTTTTTTTGATTGATGATTAAAACTCTGTTTGTTTTTTGAAGTTTCTAAGTTTTTGAGTAACTAAGACTCTAAGTTTTTTTTCTTAGTAGCTTAGAAGCTTAACAACTTATTGTCTTCTAATTTTATACTTCAAAAGTATATCGGATTTTACTGTTTTAAAATTAAATGATACTGAGTTGTTGAATTTGATGACTGAATTGTTTTTTTTGAGGTGCAAAGGCTCAGAGTGACAAAGGTTCAAAGGTTTTTCTTAAAAGAATCAATAATCATATTTCAAAACCTCTGTCCCTTTGAACCTTTGCCACTTTGAACCTTCTTCTACAAGTTTTTCAATTGATTCTCATTTTTATTCTGGCTAATGGTCCAGAAGAAACCTACGAAGAAAAATCGATCTGCGGTTGGTGTTACGGCTTGTCTGTTATAAACTCCGCTTGGATCTGCTACTTTAGCATAATCGTATCCAAAAACATTCTGTGTTCCTAATACATTCGAAACAGAGAAATAAAGGATCTTTTGTGTTGTCAATAAATACGCCCAGTTAAAACTCAAACTATTGTATGACTTTGTTTTTCCGTTCATGAATTGCGTTTGGTTTGGATCATTGTACGGACGTCCTGAACTATAACTATTGGTGAAACCTATTTGCGATTTCCAATCGGTGATGAAATATTTGGTTACAATTGACAAACTATGATTGGCTATAAAATTAGGAGTAGCCATTGTTGGAAAATTCTTGTATTGTCTTTCTGAATCGATATAAGAATAGGAAATCCAATATTCCAGATTTTTATATAAATTGCTGTCTCTCCAGAACAAATCAAGTCCTTTTGCATAACCTGAACCGTTACTATTGAAT
Source organism: Flavobacterium sp. JAS (assembly GCF_020991455.1). Taxonomy (GTDB): domain Bacteria; phylum Bacteroidota; class Bacteroidia; order Flavobacteriales; family Flavobacteriaceae; genus Flavobacterium. The sequence goes on along the minus strand of NZ_JAJMOX010000010.1, from coordinate 197,928 downwards.
ACTGAATTGTAAACGATGTCTTTTGTATCATATTGAACCAGATTGCTATAATCTTTATAATAAGCTTCAGCTCTAAAGGTTTGTCCCGGTTTGGTAAACTGATAATTTAAAATATAATGTTGTGCTTTCTCACTTTCAAACTGATGGTATTTTGAATATTTGATATAATCGACAACCGGAGTTTGAGAAAAATCTCCATAGGCAAATGAAAACTGACTATTTTTAGAAACTTTGTAAGCAATCGAAGCCCTTGGCGCAAGATTAGTTTCGCTTAATAAACTGTTATTCGAAAGTCTCAAACCTACTTTCATTGCCAGTTTTTTTGAGAATAATATATCTCCTTCTGTATAAAAAGCGGCAATATTAGAATCGTAACCATTTGCAACTTGTATCGAAACATTATCATTAAAGTTTTCATTAAATCTTGTGATAAAATAGTCCGCTCCAAAAGATAATTTAAAGTAATTCGAAATGTTTTTTCTTAACTTTAATTTCAACTGCATAGCATTTTCGTCGCTGTCTACATCACTTATATTGTACTTGACTTTATTTTTACTGTAACCGTAGCTAATTCCTGATGTAAGCTGCCATCCCGTTCCGAAATCTCCTTTGTAAGAAGCATTCAAATAAAAATTATTATTGTTCAAATCCGTTCTGATTGGGTCAACAAAATTTACGTTTTTCGAATTCAAATCAAATTTTTCTGAATCAAAAGCCGCATAAAATTTAAAAATTCCGCGTTCAAAATTATATCTGTAAACGGCTTCTCCACCCAAAGATTGATATGGATTATTCCAATCTACATTTTGAGGAATCGCTGCCTGATAAGGAGCCAGATTTATGTAATTGGTATTGATACTGAAAGAGCTTTTTTTCCATTTTTGAGTATTTCCAACGCCTAAACCAACAGTCATTAAGGCAATATCTGTTTTATTCTGATCTGGTTCATCCTGCGTATTCAAAAGCAAAACACTTGACAAAGCTTCTCCGTATTCAGCTGAATATCCTCCGGTCGAAAATGCAATTCCGCTAAACAAAAAAGGCGAAAATCTACTTCTTGTTGGTAAATTATTGGTCGTTGCACCGTACGGTTGCGCTACCCGTAGCCCGTCTACAAAAGTTTGAGTTTCGCTGGCTTCTCCACCACGCACAAACAAACGCCCATCTTCGCCCACGGTTTGAGTTCCGGGTAAAGTTTGTAATGCTGCAACAATATTTCCGGCCGAACCTGCTGTTGTTACAATGTCAAGCGGTTTTAAAACCGAAACTCTGGCTTTATCTCCAGATTCTAATGTTCCGGCAGTAATCACAACGGCATCAAGAGTATTAACATTCTCTCTCAATTTAACCGTTTGATTTTTGTAATTAGCAACATCAATTTCTGTTTTGAAAGTTTCGTAAAGTAAAAAACTAACCACTAAAGTTTGATTTCCTGTAGTAGTGGTTTCAAAAGAAAAATCTCCCTTTTCAGAGCTTGTAGCTCCGTCGTAAGTCCCGTCCAGATAGATATTGGCTCCCGGAACCGGTTTTCCTTTTTGATCTACAACTTTTCCAGAAACGGTATTCTGACCAAAAAAAACAGTTGTAAAAAATAAAAAGCTAATTGTAAAAAGTAATTTGGTTGTCATGGTATTTGATTTTGATGGAGCAAATATATTTTAACAATTCTTGTTAAAAAATATTAAATAACCCAATTGTAGAATTTCGAGGATGAGTTGTAAAATACTTATTTGTATCTTAGCTAGCGTGTTTTTAAAAACTATTGATTATGTCAGAAAGTAAAAGAGTTTCGAATTTATATCAATCCATTTATAATGGAAATCCGTGGCTTGAGGTTACCTTAGCAGATACGTTAAAAGATGTTACTGCAGCTCAGGCTTATAAAAAAATCAATCCAAATTTAAATACAATTTGGGAAATTGTCAATCATCTAATACAATGGAGGAGAAACATATTAAGACGTGTTCAGGGAGAAATGATTACAACTCCCGATCATAATTATTTTGTGCCAATTTTAGACTCATCTGAACCAGCCTGGGAACAATCGCTGCAAAGTCTGGCAAAATCGCAGGAATTATGGAGTGCTTGTTTGACTGATTTTAATGATGCTGATTTTGAGAAAATAGATCATAATAATAATCATAATTTTTATGAAGATATTCATGGAATCATTCAGCATGACGTTTATCATTTAGGGCAGATTGTGATTTTGAAGAAGTTGCTTTAGTTAATACTATTTTTCATGGTTTTTGCGCAATCTTGTCATTCCGAGGAACGAGGAATCCCCGTTGCAAGATCGACACAGATTGACGCTTTCTTTGCGGAGTTTCTTGCGGGATTCCTCGTTCCTCGGAATGACAAGAGTAAGAGTATTTTTAAATATAAACATCTTTTTTTTAAACTTTTAAATATCATTACATGAAAAAGTCAATACTATTACTCGCATTTTTATTTATAAATGTCATAGGATTTTCTCAGGAAACTGAAGTAAAATTCGATGAAAATCTGGCAAAATCATTAAACGCCGATGAATACGGAATGAAAAAATATGTTTTCTGCCTTTTGAAATCCGGAACGAATACAACATCGTCAAAAGAAGAAATTAAAAAGATGTTTGAAGGCCATATGGCAAACATTGGTAAATTAGCCAAAGAAGGAAAACTGGTTGTTGCCGGACCTTTTATGAAAAATGACAGAAATTATAGAGGCATTTATATTTTTAATGTTGAAACTGTTGAAGAAGCGCAGGCACTTGTAGCGACAGATCCTGCGGTGCAATCAAAATTACTCGAAGCCGAATTAACGCCTTGGTACGGAACAGCAGCTTTGCAGGAAACAATAAAAATTCACAAAAAAATTGCCCAGAAAAAAATGTAAACCTTTTTATGAAGACAGAAAAAGAGAAAATGATCTCGGGAGAATATTACGCAGCGGGAGATCCTGTTTTAGTAAAAGAACGAAGAAAAGCTAAAAACATACTCCACCGATTAAACGTAACTGAATATCGCTTAACAAAAAAAGCAAAAGAAATTTTAGCTGAATTAATTCCGAATGTGGGAAAGAGTTTTTATATAGAACCACCATTTCATTGTGATTACGGATATAATATTTCTTGCGGTGACAACGTTTATTTTAATGTAAACTGTGTCGTTTTGGACTGCGCGCCAGTAAATATTGGATCAAATGTGTTTTTTGCACCAAATGTTCAAATCTATACTGCAACACATCCGCTTGACGCTGAATTGAGAAAAACACTAGAAAATGCTTTACCAATTTCTATTGGAGACGACTGCTGGATAGGCGGAAATTCTGTAATTTGTCCTGGCGTGACAATTGGAAAAGGCTGTGTTATTGGAGCCGGATCTGTGGTTACAAAAGATATTCCGGATAACTCTCTGGCTGTTGGAAATCCGGCGAAAATAATTAGAAAATTAAATCAAGAACCCCAATAAAAACAAATAATGCTTACCTTAAATAAAGTTCATCATATTGCCATTTTATGTTCTGATTATCAAAAATCTAAAACTTTTTATACAGAGGTTTTAGGTTTAACAATCATCAGAGAAATCTATCGTGAAGAACGTCAATCATACAAACTTGATTTGGCTTTGAATGGCATTTATGTTGTCGAATTGTTCTCGTTTCCAAATCCGCCAAAAAGGCCTTCAAGACCTGAAGCAGTTGGTTTGAGACATTTGGCCTTTGAAGTCATTAATTTAGAAGAAACTATCGCTTTTTTAGATACCAAGAACATCGAATCAGAACCTATAAGAATTGATGAAACGACAGAAAAAAGATTCACTTTTATTGCTGATCCTGATGAATTGCCAATTGAGTTTTATGAACGTTAGTTAACAATTAGGCAAATAAAAAATCTAGAACAACATAAGTGAGATATAAATATAAAACATTTCGAGAAGAAGAAGGAAAATTGATAAATGGAATAATTATACCTGCAATTATTTCTAATTTTAATTTTTGGCTTACACAAATTGTAATCTTTGCAGATGGGAAAATAAATTGTTGGGAATTAGTAAGTTTCGATCAATTTAAACAAATGGTTTATGCTGATAAAATTTTAATTAGCGTACCCGATGGTTCAAAATTATTTTTACCAAATTGGGGCGAAATTGAAATAAATAATTTTATAAGTTATAAAACCAAAGAAGATTTTATCATAGAAGTTGAAGATATATTGAATGAACTAAATGGAAAAATTAGTAGAACTGAAAGATGTAGAACATTATTTAAAGAGTATCTGATAAATCCTGATAATAATACATTTACAGAATTAAAGAATGAATTCAAAAATTTACCAAATCATAAAAATGTAATTATCGACATGGTTGACTACAAAGATCCTTTAATCGGTTTAATGATTCGAGACGAAAAATTTAATTTTGAACAACGAAAAGATTTTTTAGATGATTACTTCGACTACGAGTTGAAGTAGCTGATTTTAAAACTTTACCACTTTGCACCTCTGAACCTTTGCCCCTAAATAAGCGATATTCAAACAAAAACATACTGAAAGAATTTTCTTGTTTTAATAATTTTAACATATTATAAAGGTAGTTTATTATTAAAAAACAGATTTGATTGCCTAATTTTGTGAAATCGCAAATAAAAATCGTGCGATTTCAAAATCACTTCTGATGAACAAAACGGCGCAAATCAAAAAAAATCATCAATTTATTGTCCTTCAAAAATTAGTTGTTGTTTCTATTCTAATAGGTTTTTTATCAGCCTTTCTAGGAATTTCACTAAAAAAAATAACTGAATATTACGAAGAAATCTTCTTTCACGAAGTTACGGTACATCCGCTTTTATATATACTTTTTCCGGTTTTTGGATTGTCTGTAATTTATTTTTTAAGACACTATCTTTTTAAGAAAAAAGAAAATAAGGGAATCAAAGAAGTTTTTGAGAGTACTAAATCAACTTCAAAAAATTTACCTTCTTATAAAATTCCATCTCACTTTATAAACGGATTAATAACTGTCGCTTTTGGAGGTTCGACCGGAATCGAAGTATCAACAGTTGTTGCCACCGCCACAATTGGCTCTGTTGCGCAACAAAAAGAAAATGTATTTCGAAAATACAAAACCGAATTAATTTGTGCAGGAGTTGCTGCCGGAGTTACAGCTTTATTTAGCAGCCCGATTGCCGGGATTTTATTTGCACTTGAAGTGATTTCAAGAAAAGTAACCCGAGCTTTTATTATCTCAAATGTAATTGCGGTTTCAGTTGCTTTTGGATTACTTTCCATATTAAAAGAAGAACCTTTATTTGCCGTTTCGATTACAACCTGGCATTTAAGAGCAATTCCGTATTTTATTCTTTTAGGAATTTTAGCCGGAATCAATTCGGTTTATCTAACACGTTGTGTATTATTTTTTAAATCTCAATTTGGAAAGATCGATACTCATTATTATAAAATCCTAATTGGTTCAGTAGTTTTAAGCGTTTCTTTATTTATTTTTCCACAATTATATGGAGAAGGATATCACGCTATAAAAGGGATTTTTAGCAATTCTAGTGAGATTCCGTTGACGCTAACTTTAGCCTTAACCTTTATTGGAATATTGATTTTAAAACCAATTGTAACATCAATCACGCTGGCTTCCGGTGGCGATGGAGGAGTCTTTGCTCCAAGTCTTTTTATTGGTGCTTTTTTAGGATTATTACTAGCTTCAGTACTAAATAGTTTCTTTCATGTAAATGTAATTCCGGTTAATTTTATGATCAGTGGAATGGCCGCTGTTTTGAGTGCCAGCATTCATGCGCCTTTTACAGCAATCTTTTTGGTTTGCGGTCTAACAAATGATTATACTTTGTTTTTACCAATTTTAGTAGTTTGTTTAATTTCTAAGTACACAGCAAAAATGATTTATCCATATACCGTTTACTCCTATTCCCCAAGCTTGATAAAGTAAAAATAATTTTAGCCCTTGATTTTAAAGATTATTAATCCTTTTTAATCTGAAAATCTCTGGCAAAAAACAAAATGAATCTCAAGATTTATTAAAATAAAATACCACATGCCGACTCAAAAAATAAAAAGAGGATATCGTAAAACGCGCTATATTCTTTACAAAGAAACTCTAATTGATTACAAAGAACATTTCTGGTCATTTTTAGGATCCTTCGTTGGAATCGGAATTCTGTCTTATCTTGAATCTATTCGCTTTTCCGGCAGTGATATTGTTTTTCTAATTGGTTCTTTTGGGGCATCCAGTGTATTGGTTTACGGAATTATACAAAGTCCGTTTTCACAACCCCGAAATTTAATTGGCGGTCATGTAATCTCCGCAATTATTGGCGTTACCGTGCAAAAATTAGTTCCTGATATTGTTTGGTTATCTGCGCCTTTGGCCGTTTCGCTTTCGATTATTTTTATGCAAATTACCAAAACGCTCCATCCTCCGGGAGGTGCTACGGCGCTTATTGCGGTTACTGGCTCTGCTCAAATAAAAGATTTAGGCTATATGTATGTGCTTTCTCCGGTTTTAGACGGCGTACTGATTTTGTTTGTAACGGCATTAATTTTTAATAATATGACTTCAAGCAGAAGTTATCCGAGTCATAGTACTTATCACAAACATTATCATAAAATTAGAAAGAGATTGAGTAGAAAGTAATTATATTTTTTACGAACCACGAGTGTCACCCTGAGCGAAGTCGAAGGCTTGCCAATTGGAATGGGCTTCGACTTCGCTCAGCCTGACAACAAGATCAAATTGCATTAGTAAGATTAATCGCTTTTTAAAATCTTTTCAACAAATCGTACATCACAATTCGTAAATCATTAATTATATTTTACCTTTGACCTTTCAATAAAAACAAAGATTATGGTTTATAAATTTAGAGTAATTCTAGACGCCGAAGAAGATATTTTTAGAGACATTGCAATTCTTGAAGACGATACTCTTGAGGATTTACACAATGCTATCTTCAACGCTTTTGGTTTTGACGGAATGGAAGTAGCTTCGTTTTACACCTGCGATGAAACTTGGAATCAGGAAGATGAAATTGCACTTTTTGATACTGGCGATGTTCCTGGAGAACAAAGAACCATGAGCGATTATAAATTATCTGATCTCTTAGATGAACAGAATACTAAGATTATCTACGTATACGATTTCATCAATATGTGGACTTTCTTAGTTGAGTTGGCTGCTATTGAAGATCAAATTGCTGGTGTTCCTTATCCTGAAACTTTATTCTCACACGGAGAAATGCCTGATGAAGCTATCGAAAAAAACTTTGAAGCAGATATGCACGACGATATCTATGGAGAATTTGAAGATGATCTTGACGAAGACGATCTTGATATGTTCGAAGGCGACGACAGCTTTGAAGATTATGGTTTTGAGGAAAACTGGAATTAGTTTTTTTTTAGGTTCAGAGGTTCAGAGTTGCAAAGGTTCATAGGTTTTTCTTTTTTTAATCTTTGATTTAAAAAAGAAGGAATATTCTTATTTTTGTGTTTAATTTTTTAAATACAATTCATGAATACTTTTCGAGACCTTTTAATCTGGCAAAAATCAATGACCTTAGTAACTGAAATTTACCAATTAACAAATTCATTTCCAAAAGAAGAAATTTATGGACTATCTTCACAAATCAGAAGGAGTTCAATATCAATACCCAGTAATATAGCAGAAGGCTACGGAAGAGAAGGAAATAATGATTATTTACGATTTTTAAATATTTCAATTTCCTCATTATTCGAAATGCAAACCCAACTTGAAATCTCATTCAATTTAAAATATTTAAACGAGAATCAATTTAACAAAATAAATGGAGAAAGCAGAGAAATAGAACGAATGTTAAGTTCTTTTATCAGAAAAATAAAAGATAGAAAATAACCTTTGTCCCTCTGAACCTTTGCCTCTCTGAACCTAAACAAATATGATCAACTTATTCAACACCCACATCGAGACGCTTGCGATACACCGCGTAGGAAACAAGAGCAGAAACGAAGCGATTTTTTTATCAGAACAGCCTTTTAACTTAAATGATGAGATTGTGCCTTTGATAAAAGAGTACTTTTTTAAACCTTTTAGAGAGAAAGAAGAAAACTATTATCAGTTTGCGCACGAAGTCGATTTGGATTATAACGACATGTTTAAATATGCTACGGAGATTTTTGATAATCCGAATAATCTACAGGAGATTTCAAAAAGAATCACTACGCATTTATTCGAACAATCAAATCATCCGCATATTAAAAACGGAGAGGTTTATATAACATATTTAACAAATTTAAGTATCGACAATAATGTTGTTGACGCTATCGGAATTTTTAAAAGTGAGTTACAAGCCGACTTTTTACAATTTGAAGAAAAAAACAGCAATCTTGAAATGATTTTGCAACAAGGTATTAACCTTAGCAAATTGGACAAAGGTTGTTTGATTTTTAATTATAAAAAAGAAGAAGGATACAAAATTCTAACTGTAGACAGTAACCGTTACGATGCCCGTTATTGGTTAGAGCACTTTTTATCTGTTGATGCTTTTGAAGATGAAAACTTCATCACTAAAAAATACTTGAAATTCTGTCAAAACTTCGCAAAAGATGTTGTTTTACCTGCAGAGGACAAAAAAGAAGAAGTAATGTTCATGAACCGTTCTGTGAATTATTTCGCTAAAAACGATCAGTTCGAAGAGCAAAATTTCTTAAATGAAGTATTAGACAATCCAGACTTAATTCCTGAATTCAAAAATTATAAAGTTGATAAAGGAGAAAAATACAGCATCGAAGATGTAACCTCATTCCCTATTGCAAACGCAGCAGTTTCTGACGCCAGAAAATCAATTAAAAACGTAATTAACCTGGATACTCACATTCAGATTAAAATGGATTTTATTAATCCTGAAAGTGCAGAAAAATTTGTTGAAAAAGGCTGGGATGAAGAAAAACAAATGTATTACTACTTAGTTTATTTCAATAAAGAAGAAAAAAGCTAATAGTCATTCATTTTCTATTACTTACTTAAAACAAAAAAGGGCAATTACTACTGTAGTTGCCCTTTTTTAATTTACAGTAAATTTGATCGATTCTAAAACCAACAGAAAGAGAAAAAAAATTTACCGCAGAGAACACCAAGTTTTTTTCTTAGCCTTTACAAAAAAGACAAAGTTCACAAAGCTTTGTATTGATTTAGCTTTGTGAACTTTGTACTTTTCAAAGTATTCTTAGATTAAAATCTTAGCGTTCTCTGCGGTAAAACTAATTAGTAGTAATTACCGTTTTAATTTCTCTATTTTCTAAATTATAATATAGAAAACATCGCTTTTAGAATATCGTCATAGACTTGTTTGTCTCTTTCGCCTGTACGCGCCAGAACCCTGATTCCGGAGTAATTATTAAAAATAAATCGAGCGAGAACTCTAGCGTCAGTTGCTTTGGAAATATGTCCCAAATCCTGACCTTTCTGAACTGCTTTTGTAAAAACTTCTTCCATTATCTGGCTATTATTTTTTACAATTTTGGCAATTTCTTCATCATGCATCGCCAGTTCAACAGAAGAATTTACCATAAAACATCCTTTTGTAATTCGGTCTTCAAGACTTTCTATAACGGCTTGCTTAAAAATATCACACAAGGTCTCTTTAATATTTTCAGATTTATCAAAAAGCTCCACGATTTGATCTTGTGCATTTTTCTGATAACGTTGCAACGATTGAGCAAAAAGTTTTTGCTTATCGCCAAAAGTATCATACAAACTAGAACGACTTAAACCTAAATGTGTTACTAAATCCTGAGCCGATGTTCCGTTGTAACCTTTGTGCCAAAAAATCTCGATCGCTTTGTCTAAAGCCTGATCCTCATTAAATTCTTTCGTTCTAGCCATAACTTTCACTATTAAATTACTCCACAAAGATACAAAAATACGGAACAATCGTTCCTGAATTACTCAAAAAAATTAGACTACTGCATTTACGGTAAGTCCACCGTCAACAACAATTTCTGTTCCTGTAATAAATGACGCATCATCTGAAGCCAGGAATCTAACCGTATTTGCAATTTCTGAAGATTGTCCAAAACGTTTCAATAAAATTTTCTCTCCTAAAATTGCTCCAAAACCTTCAACTTCTGCTTTTTCTAAACCTAATTTACCATAAAGTGGTGTTTCAACAGGACCAGGAGAAACTGCATTTACTCTAATTTTTCTTGGTGCCAATTCTGTAGCAAAAACACGGTTTAAAGATAAAACAGCTGCTTTGCTTGCTGCATAAACACTTGAGTTTGGCATACCAACATGAGCATTTATTGAAGTATTAAAAATAATAGAACCTCCGTCATTTAATATTGGTAATACTTTTTGAACAGTAAAATAAACTCCTTTTACATTAATGTTCATAATACTGTCATAATGCTCTTCTGAAGCTGAATCTACCGGGGCAAAAGAAGCAACGCCTGCATTTAAAAACAGAATATCTACTTTACCAAATTTTGCTTTTACTTCAGCGACCAAATTATCAATAGATTTTAAATCAGATTGATCTGAAACAATTCCGGTTACACCCAATTCAGTTTCGGCTTTTACCAAAGATTCTTTGTTTCTTCCTGTCACAATTACTTTTGCACCTTTTGATACAAATTCGGCTGCAGTTGCATACCCAATTCCGCTATTTCCACCAGTTATAATAGCTACTTTGTTTTCTAAATTTTTCATTTTTATTTGTTTTAAGTTATTGATTATTCAATTATTATGGTACAAAGATATAATAACGGAACGATCGTTCCGTTATTATAAGTGTTAATATTTAGTTAAAAATAAAAACAGCTCTCAAAACATGCTATTTACAAGGGATTATATCTATGCTGCTATAAACGAAAGAAATAATAAATTGACCAACATTCTTAATATTTGCTTAATTTTGTAGCCTAAAACAAAAACAGATGGATATTCATTTATACAACGAAAGTCCTTTCCAAACTATCATATCATTTCATAAGCTAATTGAATCTTTTGAAGAAATTGCTTTATCTGATGTTGATTACCGAGCAAACTACGCCAAAGCCATACTAAAAGAAATAGAGCCATTACCTGAATTAAGAACTGGCATTAAGGATTATTCGACTATTAAAAATAATGAGCCTTTAATCAAAAATCTATTGGCCGATTTGTTTCCTACTGCTTTAACGCACAATGAAATAAAAGCGATTACAATTCCTTTTCAGAATTTATCATTTAACTATACAGAGCGTTTCAAAAAGATTCTTAGTAATGCAGGATCTGAGTTTGATATGGAAATTCGTGATTTTGATGATCACCAGTTCTATATCAATAACTGTTGTCTTATTCTGGGTGTGTATTACAAACAGAAAATAGATTTTAATAAACCTTTTTTCTACGATATTCCAGATGAAAATGGTGTAGAAAAACATTATCGTATCTTGTATAATGCCGATTTTATGGAAATTATTCCAACAGAAAATTCGATACAATTAACTCAGGAAGATATTGATTTATTAATTGACAATTACGGCGATATTGAACTTTGGAAATCAAAATTCCCTAAGGGAAGCTGGACTCTAAAAGGTTTCGGGATTGTTTCTTTGTTTGATGCCACTACAGAAAGTGCGATTTCGAACTTAAAAAGTAACTTATTAAAACCCGATTCTAATGCTGGTCCAACTAACGAAATTATATCTGGCATTTTTAAATCAATTTTTAAAATTCCTGATCTACAAGTTGGTTTTATTGTTTACAATCCTGAGGAGGAAAAATTTGTACGACCTGTAAAATTTGACACTCAATTGCAAAGTTTCTTACTTTCTAAAGATCAGGAAGTAGATTGCAAGAATGCTTTTTTTGGATGTACATTCGAAAAATTATTAAACAATAAAGAGCCTCTGGTAATTTCTAATGTAAAAAAATTCATTGAACAATCGCCAAGCATAAAATTGGGCGAGCACTTATTAAAACAAGGAATTCAGAGTTGCGTTTTTGCACCGGTTATAAAAGATGGCCATTTATTAGGCGTTGTAGAGTTAGTTTCTCCAAATCCTAAAGATTTAAATAGTGTAAATGCTACTAAACTCGAATTGGTTCTTCCCTATTTAACAGATACTATTGATCGCTACAATACTGATATGCAACATCAGATTGAGGCTATTATTCAGCGTGAGTATACTACAATTCACCCAAGTGTATACTGGAAATTTAGAAGAGAATCTCAAAATTACTTTCAGAATACAAACCATACCAAAGATTACATTTTCAAAGAAATTTCCTTTAAGAATGTATATCCGTTATATGGACAAATTGATATTAAAGGTTCGTCTGAACACAGAAACGAAACAGTTAAAAGAGATCTTAAAAATCAATTGACCGCTATTTTAGAAATTTTTGAATCTCAGGACCCTAATACTAATTTAGTATTGTTGGAACAAAGAAAGTTTGAGTTGGAATCGTTCCGAGAAGAGTTAGATTCTCCATTAAAAGCAGATACTGAACAACATATTCAGCGTTATATTGAAGAAGAAATTCATCCGCTTTTGAAAAACACAAAAGAAACTGAAAAAAGCCAAAAACTGGAACGTGAGTATTTTGAAAGCCTGGATGAAAAAACAGGATTATTTTATAAGGAAAGAAAGAAGTTTGATAATGCAATGTCTATTATCAATAAAAAATTAGCTTCGGTTCTGGACAAAAAACAAGTCGAAGCGCAACAAATATATCCGCATTATTACGAGCGTTTCAAAACAGATGGTGTTGAACACAATTTGTACATTGGAGCTTCTATTGCGCCTACAAAACCTTTTGACATTATGTATTTGCACAATTTACGTTTGTGGCAATTACAGACTTTATGCGAAATGGAATTGGAACATCATCAACTGAAAGAATCACTTCCGTATGAATTGGATGTGACTTCACTGATTTTAGTTTTTAGTGCGCCGCTATCTATTCGTTTTAGAATGGATGAAAAACGTTTTGATGTTGACGGAACTTACAATGCCAGATATGAAGTGGTAAAAAAACGTATCGACAAATCGAACATTAAAGGCACTAAAGATCGCATTACGGAGAAAGAGAAAATTACAATTGTATACTCTCAAAACAGTGAAGAAGCAGAGTATTTAAAATATATTAAGTATTTGCAGCACAAGAAAATTCTTGAACCTTCTATCGAGCAATTCGAAGTCGAAGATCTTCAGGGAGTTTCAGGTTTAAGAGCTATTCGAGTAAAAGTTATAAATAATACCGCTAATTCTACTGCAAAAAAAATTACTTACCAAGATTTACTAGATGAGCTCAACTAAACAGTTGAGCTTGTTTTTTAAATTGATTTGAAAGCTATTACAAAGGCTATTACAGTAATAATTAACCCCATCATAAAAAGATTGTACGCAATTCGCAACAAAGTATATTTGCGTTGTAAAACCAATCCCAGGTAATACAAATCCTTGATCATTGTCGAGTACAAATAATCCCTATCCTTCATCATTTCGTTCATTGCCCAATCGTACTCTGCCAACGGCATTTTGTAGAAATTTCCGAAAAACAATAAATTTATTTTTTTCGCTTCAATATCTTCTCTTGTAAAAACTCCGGTTGTTACTTTTGGTCTTGTAGAAAGTATCGCAAATATTATTGTAGTAACACTTGAAATCAACATTATAAAAGTAGGAATCACTAAATGTGCATTCTTAGGACTGTCTAATTTTGGGATAATCGATGAAAGTGCAATCGAAATAATAATTGCATTTACAGACAATAAAATATTTGCTTTACTATCAGCAATTCCGCTTAAGCGGGTATGATTTCCTAAAGTAACACGAAATAAAGTATCTACACCACGATCCGGTTTTTCGATTTTATCTTTCTTTCTGTTTTCGTCTTCTATTCTGTCAGCTTCTTTCTTTTCTTGTTTTTCAATTTTCTTCTGAACCATAAGCAGGTTTTTCTCTTTTAATGGCTGCCATTTTCGCTGTGCATAATCCGTATAAAAGCGATGTTTGTTCATTAAAAAATTCAAATTCTCTTTTGCCCATTCCTCATTCGAAAAATTCAAATTCCAGGTATTTTTTAATTCAATACGCAATAATTCGCAAGTAGTTACATATTCAGCTCCCATTAGGTGAGCAAAATCTGCATCTTTAATTATTTTTTCTAAATGTGTTTTGGGGATATATTCCTTAACCGTTGCCAGAATCAAACCAGAAACAGTTGCAATAAATTCATCAGATTGTTCTTTTTCTTTCAAAAAAGCCGTAGCAATTTTAACACTTTCCTGCTCATGATTTTGATAACCTTCTATATAACCAGTATCGTGAAACCAGGCGGCAACTAAAAGAAGTTCTTTCTCATCTCCCTTAACTTCTTCTTTTTTACACAGCTCTTTTACAGCATTGACTACCGTTAAAGTATGGTTAAAATTATGATAAGAATATAAATTAGAAAGTTTATCTTTGAGTAAATTACTAACGAAGTCTTCGGATTGTTCTATTAGATTCATAAAAAATATTTTTACACCACTAAATTATGAAATTGTTTTTGGATAATCATTTTATTACTAAGATTAAAACTTGTTCTTTAGCAATAGTTGTATTGTTACTTGTTTATTCGTGCGCCACGCATAAAGCGCAATATGGAAAAAATGTTAGTGCTAACCAAACGGAAAACGCAACTGATAGTATAAAAATTGCTCACACTTTTTACTTAGTTGGAGATGCCGGAAATGCTGACGAAGAACAAGCCCAGCAAACACTGGAACTATTACATCAGAAGCTAAAAAAATCAAATAAAAAAGCTACTTTATTATTTCTTGGAGATAATATTTACCCTAAAGGTTTTCCTGCAAACGACAATGCTTCGGATAAAGCTTTGGCAGAAACAAAACTTACTAATCAATTAAAACTAACGGAAGGATTTAAAGGAAAAACAATTTTTATTCCCGGAAATCATGATTGGTACAACGGAATCAAAGGTCTGGAACGTCAGGCAGATTTTGTAACTAAATATCTTAACGATAAAAAAGCATTCTTACCCCGAAAAGCTTGCCCTATTGAAGATATCAAAATTGACAGTACCACTACTCTAGTTACTATTGACAGTGAATGGTTTCTTGAAGACTGGGATAATCATCCTACTATTAACGACAATTGCGACATTAAAACCAGAGAAGATTTTTTTACTGAATTAGAAAGTGTCTTAAATAAAAACCAGGAAAAAACGGTCGTTCTGGCTATCCACCATCCTTTGATGAGCAACGGTTCTCACGGCGGGCAGTATTCTTTAGAAAAACAATTATTCCCGTTAGAACAGAAAATTCCGTTACCGGTAATTGGTTCTATTATTAACTTGCTTCGAAAAACTTCCGGAGTCAATCCACAAGACATTCAAAACAAACAATATACAATTTACACGAAGAGAATTAAAACACTCATACAAGGCCAAAAAAACATAATTGTAGTTTCAGGACACGATCATAACTTACAATTTGTAAACAAAGAAAATATAAAACAAATAATTAGTGGTGCAGGCTCAAAATCTGAAGCAGCAAGAGCAATAAACCCATCTGAATTCTCTTATGGAGGAAATGGTTATGCAACGCTTACCTTGTTTAAAAGTGGTGATGCAAAAGTGACTTTCTTTGGGAATGAAAACAACCACGAGAAACAACTTTTTGAAAAAGAAATTATAAAAGCCAAAGAATTTAACTGGGGGGCATACAGCAATAATAATTTCCCGCCAACGGTAACAACTTCTATTTATTCTAAGAAAATGACTCAAAAGAGTTTTATTCATAAATTCTTGTTCGGGAATCATTACAGAAAATATTACAGCTTGCCAATTGAAGCCAAAACAGCAACATTGGATACTTTAATGGGCGGTTTAAAACCTATTCGCGAAGGCGGAGGACATCAATCTATTTCTTTACGAATGGCTGATCCTAAAGGAAGAGAATACGTAATGCGCGCGATGAAAAAAAGCGCCACAGCATTTTTACAGTCTGTTGCATTTAAAGATCAATATATTATAAACGATTTTGATGATACTTATGCTGAGAATTTTTTATTAGATTTCTATACTACATCTCATCCATACACGCCTTTTGCAGTTGGCAGCATGGCTGATAAATTGGGAATTTTGCATACAAATCCTGTTTTGTATTACATTCCGAAACAAAGTACTTTACGAGAATTTAATTCGAATTTTGGGGATGAATTGTATATGGTCGAAGAAAGACCTTCTGATAATTTCTTAGATGCTAAAAACTTCGGAAATCCAACTAATATTATTAGTACGGATGATATGATGATGAACCTTCATAAAGACGAAAAATATAGCGTTGATGAAAAAGAATATATAAAAGCACGTTTGTTTGATATGCTTATTGGCGATTGGGACAGACATAGCGATCAATGGCGTTGGGCTGAGCATAAAATAGGCGATAAAGTAGTTTACAAACCGATTCCGCGTGATCGTGATCAGGCTTTTTCCAAATATGACGGAACTTTACTTTCTCTTTTAATTAATATTCCGGCACTTCGTCATCAGCGAACTTTTAAAAGTAAATTAGATAATGTAAAATGGATCAACAGAGAACCTTATCCGATGGATTTGGCTTTCTTGAAAACTGCCGAAGAAAAAGATTGGATCGCTCAGGCAAAATTTATACAGGATAATTTATCAGACAAAGATATTGATGAGGCTTTTAAAAATTTACCTAAAGAAGTTCAGGATGAAACAATTGAAGATATCAAACAAAAATTAAGAAGCAGAAAAAAAGAACTGCAGCAATATGCTTCTACTTATTTTGATGTTCTAAGTCATACCGTTATGATTGCCGGAACCGATAAAAAAGACAAATTTGTCATCAATCATAATGCGAAGAAAAGTCTTGAAATTCAGGTTTTCAGAATTAAAAAAGAAGGCGACGAACTAGTGTATACCAAAACAGTTACTGATGCAAAAACCTCGAATTTATGGATTTATGGTTTAGACGATTCGGATGTTTTTGAGGTTATTGGTGATCAAAAGTCGAGTATTAAAATTCGCTTAATTGGCGGTCAAAACAATGATACTTATAACATCAAAAACGGAAAAAGGGTTATTGTTTATGACTTTAAATCGAAAAACAACACTTATAATCTTGATTCTAAAACCTGCACTCAGCTTACAGATGATTATGATGTTAACTTGTACAATTATGAAAAACCAAAATATAATGTCGTTTCGGGACTTCCAAATATTGGTTACAATCCTGATGATGGCGTAAAATTAGGTTTCAATTTAAATTATACAGTCAACAATTTCAAACAGAATCCTTATACGCAAAAGCATGTTTTAAACGGTTTCTATTATTTTGCAACCGGAGGTTTAGAATTTAATTATGTAGCACATTTTCCGGGATTATTGGGTAAATGGGTTATTGATGTTGAATCGCAATATACCACTCCAAGTTTTACTACGAATTATTTTGGTTATGGTAATGAAACTAAAAATAACGACGAAACTTTTGGAATGGATTACAATCGTGTTCGTATTCAGAAATTCAATGTTTCTGGTGCTATTAGACATGTTGGGCGTTACGGAAGCGAATTTAGTATTCAGCCAATGTTGCAACAACTTAGAGTTGAAGAAACAGATAATAGATTTATAGACACTCCAAATATCGTAAATCCGGTGGTATTTGACAGTCAGCTTTATGGTGGTATGAAAGTGAAATATCATTTTAAAAATGCCGATTTTGCTGCAAAACCTACTCTTGGAGTTGCCTTTATGATCTCGGCGACCTGGATGGCAAATTTAGATGACACAAAACAAAATTTCCCAACGCTGGAAAGTCTTTTAGGTTTTACACATAAAATCGATCACAACGGAAAATTAGTATTGGCAACTCTTTTAAAAGGAAAAGCTGTTCTAAATAATAATTATGAATTCTATCAAGGTGCGACTTTAGGTGGCGATACCGATTTGCGCGGTTATAGAAACCAACGCTTTTTAGGAAGTTCTTATTTCTCTCAAAGCTCTGATTTACGCCTTACTATTGGTAAAATTCAACGCACTGTAGCTCCAATGACTTACGGAATTTTAGGTGGCTTTGACTACGGAAGAATCTGGCTTGACGGCGAAAATTCAAGAAAATGGCATCAGGATTATGGTGGCGGACTTTGGATAAATGCCATTAATGTGATAACAGCAAGAATCTCTTATTTTAAATCTCCCGATGAAGTAGGAAGAGTTATTTTTGGAGCGGCATATAGCTTTTAGTCTGAGGTTCTAAGGTTCAGAGCAGCAAAGGTTCAAAGGTTTTTAGCCACGAATTTCACAAATTTTCACTAATTAATTATTCGTGGAAATTCGTGAAATTCGTGGCAAACTTTTTTTAGAGTCTTAGAAACTTAGCAACTCAGAACCTTAGTCACTTGAGTTTAAACTCATACATCTTACCTCCTATTTTGTTTGTTTTTTCATCGGCGATAAGCAAGGTGTTGTTGTCTTTGAAAACTATTGCTTCTTTTTGCGAAAAGTTACCTAGTTTTATTTCGGTTTGGATTCCTTTATGAAATAGATCGCCTTTGTAATCTTTAAACAAAACAATTTTATCATGACTTAACAATACTACTTTTTTTCCGTCAGGACTTATTGTCGCACTTGTTAAAACACAATGATTGTAATTATTGCAGGTTTTGAACTCTCCTATTTTGGTTGCTTTTTGTGTTCCCGGTGCATTTAGAATTTTATAAATAAAAGCTGTTCCGTCAAAATTCTTGCTTCGGTTTTTAGTGAAAAGATAAAAGTAATTTCCGTGTTCGAAGAAACCTTCAACATCAAAAAACATTTCTTTTTTCTTTGGAGGAAATTCGGTTTGTTCCGGATACGAAAAAGAAACTTTATATTCGGCTACAGCCAAATCTTTATTGAGCTGATTTTTATTGACTTTATAAATACATAAATCTTTACGCTCATTGTCGTTGTTTCCAAAATCTCCAATATAAATATTGCCGCTTTTATCTTTTGTAATGTCCTCCCAATCTACATTGGTTGCATTTGTTATGGTGATAGTTTTATCTAATTTCCCATCTGAGTTTATGACGTAGATTTTATTCGCATTTCCGCTATCTTCCAAAGTATAAATCAGATTACTTTCAGGGAAATAGGTAATTCCTGAAACTTCTTTTAACTTTTTAGGGAGCGAATAAAGTGTCTTAAAATCAGTATTTGATTCTTGCTGACAAGCTAGTAAAGCAATAGAAATTCCAAGTAAAAAAAACTTTTTCATAAGATTATTTTTTGATGATTTAGCCTAGATTAAGTTAGTGTTTTTAAAATTGCGTGTGATAAACTCAAATGCTGCAAACATAATGTGCCCCATCGATTTTGCGTTTTTGAATTTCATATCATTGGTATAACGGTACAATTCCATTTTTAGTTGATTCAAATGCTCTTCTGTCGAAATAGTATCGTGACACATAATATTTAATAATTTTTTGATTCTATTTTCGGCAGAGTGAATACGTTTTGCCAGAATCGCTCTTTCTTCGTCTTTGTACTGAATGATCGAACGTTCTTCGAGTTTCTCTTTAATTAATTTTATCATCGGATAATTTTCCTTGAAAAACTGCGGACGATAAACTTTAAAATTGCCTTCGTAACATTGCTGATCAAAATCGATTGGGCGAATTTTATAAACCACCTGATCAAAATCGTGAATTGGCACTATCACATAATTGTACGCACGCATATCTCCTAAAAGCCTAATCATACAACGCTCGTTGAACTTGACAAACTCTTTTGCGATTTGCGATTTTTCCATTTCGGTACAATTATCCAATAAGGTATCCATAAAAACATCACCCGGAATTCCGATAATATGTTCTTCTATAAGCGTGTCTTTATAGACCAAAAAGTTGATTTTATCGGGCGAAAGAATATCTTCTAATTCTAAACCATAAATTCTGGAAGCGTCTGCTTTTTTAATATAAAAATGAACGTAGTTATCATTGAGAATATTTCGGACTTTAATCCTGAAAGGTTTCGAATTTCCGAAAGTGCAATAATCAATGGCATCAATATTCAGAAACTGAATAATTTCGCTATTTCCATCAGAATGCAAAAGTGAATATATTTTTTTCAGATTCAAATCGATTTCATTTCTTTCAAATTCGCTGTAATAAACCCTAATCCATAAAGTATCTGTTTCATTTTTATCATATACATTTATAGAGCCCGAAAAACGCAATAGATCATCATAGAACACAGATACTTTCGAGATGCGTTCGTATCGTTCTAAATAACTTAAAAGGGATTGCGTTAAAGGATAAGAAGGTTTTTTTAAGACCATTAAAGGTTCACTCATTTTGAATATCTTTAATACAAATTTACATTAATTCATTTTAAAGTTAGAATTTAGCGTAACAATAAACAAGTTGAGTCGTCATACTTAAAACTAAAACCGAAATAAATTTGGAAACCATACTTACCATTGAGAATCTTAGTAAAAGATACGGGCGCATTCAAGCCTTAAAAGATGTGTCTTTTAAAATACAAAAAGGCCGTGTTTACGGTATTTTAGGACCAAACGGAAGTGGAAAATCTACCACTTTAGGAATTGTATTGAATGTTGTAAACAGAACTTCGGGCAATTACAGCTGGTTTGATGGAAAAGTTCAAACTCATGAAGCCTTAAAAAAAGTAGGCGCCATCATAGAAAGACCCAACTTTTACCCCTACATGACTGCTGAAGAAAACTTAAAATTGGTTTGTAAAATAAAAAGCATCAATTATTCTAAGATCACCGAAAAACTAGATCTTGTTGGTTTAACGGAAAGAAAAGACAGCAAATTCAGCACTTTTTCGTTAGGAATGAAACAACGTCTGGCCATTGCTTCGGCGCTTTTAAATGATCCTGAAATTTTGATTTTGGATGAACCAACGAATGGTTTAGATCCGCAGGGAATTCATCAGATTAGAGATATTATTAAAAAAATTGCCTCGCAAGGAACTACAATTTTATTGGCTTCGCATTTATTAGACGAAGTCGAAAAAGTATGTTCGAATGTTATTGTTTTAAGAAAAGGCGAAATTTTATATTCCGGTTCGGTTGATGGTATGTCTGCCAATGAAGGTTTCTTTGAACTTCAGGCTACTGATAATTTAGCACTGAAATTGGTTTTACAAAATCATGAAGCTGTTGACAGAATCACGGAAGAAGAGGGAAAAATATTGGTTTATTTAAAATCAGATTTATCAGCTTCAGAACTGAATTTGTTTTTGTTTTCTAAAAATATCGCTTTGAGTCATTTAGTAAAACGCAAAAACAGTCTTGAAGCACAATTTTTAGAATTAACCAAAAACGCTACTATCAAATCAAACTAAGCCATGAACAGACTTATATCTATAGAATTACAAAAAATCTGGAAAAACAAAGCCAGTAAAGTACTTACACTAACCTATTTCATTTTACTTTCGTTCATTGCATTAATTGCATCGATAAAATTTGACATTGGTCCTTTTAAATTTCATTTGGCCGAAATGGGGATTTTCAACTTTCCATATATCTGGCATTTTAATACTTATATCGCAGCATGGTTAAAATTTTTCCTTGCCATTGTTATCGTTTCCATGATGGCAAACGAATATAGTTACGGAACTTTAAAACAAAATTTAATTGACGGTTTAAGTAAAAAAGAGTTCATTTTATCAAAGTTTCTTACTGTAGTTCTTTTTGCATTATGCTCAACAGTTTTTGTATTTGTGATGAGTTTATTGTTAGGTTTTAGCTTTTCATCTTATACAGAACTAGATGTTGTTTTTATGAATTTAGATTATTTATTAGCCTTTTTTGTAAAACTAATTGGTTTCTTTTCTTTCTGTTTATTTCTGGGAATTTTAGTAAAACGTTCTGCTTTTGCTTTAGGTTTTCTTTTGGTTTGGAGTATAATTGAAGGAATTCTAAAAGGCCTTTTAACCTTTAAAATTTTCCCAGACAGCAATACAGGTGATTATATCATGCAATTTCTTCCATTAGAAGCCATGTCTAATTTGATTATTGAACCATTTTCAAGACTTTCTGTAGTAAGAAGCATAGGAACTCAGATAGGTGTTGAAAACATTAAAGATTATGGCGTTCACTACCTTTCAATTCTCATAGTTTTAGTTTGGACCTTCTTATTTACATACTTTTCTTATAAATTATTAAAAAATCGGGATTTATAGTATATTTGTTACTATGAATCGTTTAAAGCACCTTTTAGTTATTTTGTTTCTATGTTGTTTATCTTCTAAGATAAATGCACAATATATAAGTATAGATGATCAAAAAACACCGCAAGAACTAATTGAAACTATTTTAGTCAATAGTTCTTGCGCTTCTGCTTCTAATACGAGCGGAAAAGGAGATACTTTTACACCCGGAAAAAATAGTTTTGGCTATTTTAATGCAGGAACAAGTGAATTTCCTTTTTCTGAGGGAATTGTTTTAACAACTTCAACAAGTACCGAAGGAATTGGTCCATATGTTAGCAATCTGGGTAGTGGAAACCCGAACTGGCTTGGTGATTCTGATTTAAATCAAATACTGGGAATTACATCTATAAACGCAACATCTATAGAATTTGATTTTGTTGCTTTAACTGACATTTTAAGTTTTAACTATATTTTTGCTTCAAATGAATATCAGTATGATTTTCCATGCACATATTCAGATGGCTTTGCTTTTTTAATTAAAGAAGCCAATACTAGTAATCCTTATCAAAACATTGCAGTACTACCTGGTACAACCACACCAGTATCTTCTGTAAATGTTCGTCCAACGATTGAACCAGGGCAGGTCCCTCCCCCTATTACCAGATCTTATCCTGGATGTCCTGCAGCAAACCAGATCTATTTTAATGGCATAAACGACATCAATAGCCCCATAAATTATACCGGACAAACCGTGATTATGAATGCACAAACAAATGTGATAACGGGAAAAACATATCACATAAAACTTGTTGTTGCTGATGCTGGTCAAAGATATTATGATTCTGCTGTATTTTTGCAAGCTGGCAGTTTTGCTTCTAAAATAACTTTTGGACAAGATAGAACTACAGCAAGTAATAATCCTGTGTGCTTTGGAGAAACTCTTTTGTTAGACCCAAAACTTTCTTCAGCTTATTCTTATAAATGGTACAAAAATAATGTACAAATTGCGACTACTCCAACGTTTACTGCTACAGACGCCGGAACCTATAGAGTCGAAGTTACATTAACCCCTTCTACTTGCAGCTTGGTTGGAGAAATCAAAATCGAGTATGCTCCGGAAATTCTATCAACAGGTACTCCTTTAATTCAATGCGACGACAATACTGATGGAATTAGTATCTTCAACTTAACAAAAGTCGATAATATCATCAAAAACAATGTTTCTGAGATTACAAACAATGGGTATTATGAATCATTAGCTGATGCTCAAAACAAAACAAACCCTATTTTAACTCCTGAAAAATACACCAATAAAACACCCAACCAAATTGTTTATGGCAGAATTGAAAACAAATATGGTTGTTATAAAACTCCTAAAGTAACGTTACAAATATCTACGGCAACAATTTCTAATCAAAGTCCAGTTGCAACTTGCGATAAAGATGATAAACAAGACGGTTTTTATCAATTTGACCTTGAGTCAGAAGTTACTCCGCAAGTTCTTGCCGGTTTACCAAATGGATTAGTTGCCAATTATTTTTTAACTCAAAACGATGCCATAACAGAAACAAATAAGTTATCAAGTCCGTTTAAAAACACAACAGCTTTTAATCAGACCATTTATGTTAGGGTTATTAACGGACCGGATTGTTATAACGTAACACCAATAACTCTTGTTGTAAATACTTTTGATCCGCCCAACTTCAAGGATGAATCCAAAACTATATGTAAAGGAGTTACTACTACTTTAGCGGTAGCAACTGGTTTTAGCAGTTATTTATGGAATACAGGCAGTACCAATAACCATATTGATGTGAATGCTGCAGGAGATTATTCTGTTACTGTAAAAGATGCGAATGGTTGTGATAAAACTAAAAAATTCAAAATAATTGCTTCCGAACCTGCAACAATAACTGATGTTGTTATTAAAGATTTTTCCGGAACTGATAATTCCGCTTTAATACAATATACCGGAGCCGGGAATTATGAATTCTCTATTGATGGTATGGCTTATCAGGATAATCCTTTATTTACAGGAGTAAAACCGGGAATGTACAATGCCACGGCCAGAGACAAAAACGGATGCGGAATATCTGGCATATTTGTATTCTATGTTTTAGATTATCCAAGATTTTTCACCCCTAACGGAGATGGTTACAACGATTTATGGTTTATTAAAGACTTCGATCAGCTTCCTGCTTACAAACTGTCTATTTTCGACCGCTACGGAAAATTATTAAAACAAATGGACCAAAACAGCTTAGGATGGAATGGAATTTATAATAGTCAGCAACTTCCATCAGATGATTATTGGTTTACTTTAATTCTTGAAAACGGAACTGGTATTAAAGGTCACTTTAGCTTAAAGAGATAAAGTGATATTTTAACTCATATATTTTACACGTTTTTATATATTTGATTATAAATGAGAAATATATGAAATCTATTCGATTATTATTGTTCATTTCCTTGCTATTTGCAATACCGGTTTCTGCACAAAAAGAAGCTGCAATCTGGTATTTTGGATATGGAGCAGGATTAGATTTCAATTCCGGGAGTCCCGTTGCTTTAACCAACGGAAAATTATTTACTAACGAGGGTTGTGCCAGCATTTCTGACAGATACGGAAACTTACTTTTTTATACTGACGGCTCAATTGTTTATGACAAAAGCCATCAGATAATGCCCAACGGAACCGGGCTTCTAGGACATCGATCAAGTACGCAATCTGCAATTATAGTTCCAAAACCAAAAGATCCAAATCTATATTACATTTTTACGGTAGACGAGCCCAATCCTGTAAATGTAGATGCTAACCCAACAAATGACGAATCTCCTCCAAATAGCGGGTTAAATTATTCTGTAGTTGATTTAAGATTAAACAATGGATTAGGTGACATTGTTTCTTCTGAAAAAAATATTCCTCTTATTACATATGATGTAAATAATGCAGAAGACGTTAAGTTTAAATGCTCAGAAAAAATTACCGCTGTACAGCATAGTGATGGACTTTCCTTCTGGGTTGTAACTCATTTTAGAAATACTTTTTATAGTTTTAAAGTAAGTACAAATGGTGTCGATCAAACCCCAATTAAAACAATAACTGCACAAGACATTCCGCTGGGTGGCTACAATTCTAATGCAATTGGATATTTAAAAGCCTCTCCCAATGGAAAAAAGATTGCAATTGCCAACATGGCCACAAAAACTTCAAATAATCTAAATGCAAATGGCCTGGTAAAACGAAATACAGGAAATGTATATCTTTATAATTTTGATGCTGACAGCGGTATTGTAAGTAGTGAAACTCTTCTTTATGACAAGATTGATCCTTATGGAATAGAGTTTTCTGCAAAATCAGCAAAACTATACATGACTTACAACAAATATGATGCAGCCGGAACCTCTCAAGGGAGCTCACTAATACAATATGATCTGAAAAAAGCTGATATTGCAAACTCAATGCAAATCATAAACTCTTCTAATTATGTTGCAGGAGCGCTTCAACTAGCCATTGATGAAAAAATTTACAGATCAGGCTATTCACTTATAGATAATAGTATCCAAAAGATATCAGTAATCAATAATCCTGAGGCTGATGGTATTAATTGTAATTTTATTCAAAATAAAATTGATCTAAAAACCGGAACTTCACAACTGGGACTTCCGCCTTTTATCACCTCCTTATTTTTATATACTTTTGATCATGAATTTAATTGTTTAGGACAATCTACACATTTTTACATTAATTCTACAGAAACAATAGATACTGTATTGTGGAACTTCGGGGACGGAAGTACTTCTACCAATAAAGATGCCTATCACACTTATGCAACAGCCGGAGATTATAAGGTGACATTAATAAAAACAGTAAATGGAGAAAACAGAGAATCTTTAGAAAAAACAATAACAATTTTCGATAAACCAACTGTAATTACAACACCCTACAAATTAATTCAGTGTGACACACAGGACAGCAATTCACTGGACGGATTGGCAACCTTCAATCTTTCTTCTGCAAATGAAGTAATCACATTGGGAAATAACACTTACGAAGTATTTTATTATCATACCAAAAATGAAGCCGAGGCAGATAGTAATAACACATCTTCTTTAAATCCTATTTACAAAAACACAGTTCCAAAAGAAGTACTTTATGCAAAAATAAGTCAGCCAAATTTATCTTGTTATAGTATTGCAACGATAATTCTACAGGCAAATCCGTCTAATTCAATCTTACCCGAGGATCTTCATAAATGTGATTTGGGAGACGGAAAAGCTGAATTTGATTTAGAAGAAAAAAAACAGCTTATTAAAGCCGAATTAAATTTACCTGCTGATGTTAAATTATTCTTTTACAATAGTCAAAATGATGCTTCATTATCCTTAAATGAAATAAAAAATACTGTAACTACAAATTCCAAAACTGTATTTATAAGAGCCGAAAATAGTGAAGGCTGCTATGGAAACGGAAAATTTGAACTTATTGTTGAACCAGTTCCGGTTTTAATAGACGCACAACAAAAAATAATTTGCGAATCCGGATCAAATACAACTGTCGTTTTAGAACCCAATCTTCCGTTATCACAAATAAGTGATTATACCTATTTATGGTCGAATGGTGATACAACACCAAGTACTACAGTTAACAAAGAAGGAAATTATACCCTTACAATCGAAAATAAATCCGGATGCACAGCAACTTCAAATTATCCTGTAAAATTATCTCGTTCTCCTGTTCTAAATCAAATAGAAATAAACGATTTAAATACTTTAAATGAAGTAATTGTAGACGTACAGAATCCGGAAGATTATCAATATATGATTCATTTTCAGAATGGAGAATATAGTGAAATTCAAAATTCCGGAGTCTTTGAAAATATTCCCGGAGGTTTTCATGAATTAATTATTGAAAGCATAAATGGCTGCGGAAGAATAGCCACAAGTTTTGCAGTTCTAAATGCTCCAAAATACTTCACGCCAAACAATGATGGCTACAATGACTATTGGAATTTTATTGGAATAAATGACCCTATTTATAAAAATGCTGTTATTTATATTTATGACCGTTACGGAAAGTTATTGAAACAATTATCTCCTTTTGGAGAAGGATGGGACGGAACTTATACTAAAGAACCAATGCCTGCATCTGACTATTGGTTTACTATCAAACTAGAAGACGGACGGGAAGCAAAAGGGCACTTTAGCCTGAAAAGATAAAAAGAAAAGAAATTCCAATCTAAAAATTCCAAATTCCAATACTTGATAATACACTGCAAATTCTAAATTTTTAAAATCCAAATTCTAAATTTAGAAAATGATTAATAAAAAAAATCCCAAACTCCTGATTGGAATTTGGGATTTTTATATTGAATTTTAGAAAATTAGATTTTAAATCTTTTTCTATCAGTTTCTGTCAAATAGATTTTTCTCAAACGAATAGATTTTGGTGTAACCTCTACATACTCATCTTTTTGAATGTACTCTAAAGCCTCTTCAAGAGAGAAAATGATTGGAGGAATAATTCTCGCTTTTTCATCATTTCCAGAAGAACGTACGTTAGATTGTTTTTTCTCTTTAGTTACGTTTACACACATATCATCAGCACGAGAGTTTTCTCCAATTACCTGACCTTCGTAGATTTCGGCATTTGGTTCAACAAAAAACTTACCACGATCTTGTAATTTATCGATAGAATAAGGAATAGCTTTTCCTTTTTCCATAGAAATCAATGACCCCTTATTACGTCCAGCAATTTCTCCTTTGTAAGGCTCATATCCAATAAAACGGTGTGCCATAATAGCCTCACCAGCTGTTGCAGTAAGTAATTGGTTACGCAATCCAATAATTCCACGTGATGGAATATTAAATTTCACAATCATACGTTCCCCTTTAGTTTCCATGCTCAGCATTTCACCTTTACGTAAAGTAACGAACTCAACCGCTCTACCTGAAAGATTTTCCGGTAAGTCGATTGTCAATTCCTCAATTGGCTCACATTTTTTACCATCAATTTCTTTGATGATAACTTGTGGTTGACCAATTTGCAACTCATACCCTTCTCTTCTCATTGTTTCAATAAGAACAGATAAGTGAAGTACTCCACGACCGAAAACCATGAATTTATCAGCAGAATCAGTTTCACCTAACTTCATAGCTAAGTTTTTCTCTAATTCTTTTGTCAAACGCTCTCTAATATGGCGAGAAGTTACAAATTTACCCTCTTTACCAAAGAAAGGAGAGTCATTAATTGTAAACAACATACTCATTGTAGGCTCATCGATAGCAATTGTTTGTAAAGCTTCTGGATTTTCAAAGTCAGCGATTGTATCTCCAATTTCAAAACCTTCAACTCCAATAATTGCACAAATATCTCCAGCAATAACTTGTTGTACTTTTTTACGGCCTAAACCTTCAAAAGTATGAAGTTCTTTGATACGGGATTTAGATATAGTACCATCTCTTTTTACTAATGCGATTTGCATACCTTCGTTAAGAACTCCTCTTTCAAGACGACCAATAGCGATACGACCTGTAAATGCAGAGAAATCCAAAGATGTAATCAACATTTGTGGTGTTCCTTCAGAAACTTTAGGAGCAGGAACATTATCAACAACCATATCCAATAATGCTTCAACATTATCAGTTACGTTTTCCCAATGATCAGACATCCAGTTATTTTTAGCAGAACCATATACTGTTGGAAAATCCAACTGCCATTCTTCAGCACCTAATTCAAACATTAAGTCAAAAACTTTTTCATGAACTTCTTCAGGAGTACAGTTTTCTTTATCAACTTTATTGATAACTACACATGGCTTAAGACCTAAGTCAATAGCTTTTTGTAATACAAAACGAGTTTGTGGCATTGGACCTTCAAAAGCATCAACTAGCAAACATACACCATCGGCCATGTTCAATACACGTTCTACTTCACCTCCAAAATCCGCGTGGCCAGGAGTGTCAATAATATTGATCTTTGTTCCTTTATATTGAACTGATACGTTTTTAGAAGTAATAGTAATACCTCTCTCACGCTCTAAATCGTTATTATCAAGAATTAAATCACCTGTGTTTTCGTTGTCACGAAATAATTGACAGTGATACATAATTTTATCAACCAAAGTGGTTTTACCGTGATCGACGTGGGCAATAATTGCAATGTTTCTAATAGATTCCATCTGTGATTTTTAATGGGTGCAAAGGTACACTTTATTTTGATATAAAAAACGTTTCTAGGATAGTTTGCGTATATACAAGTAATTAGTTCATTAAAATCAGTATTAATTTAAGTGTAATTTGAACTTTCCTTATTGTTTAATTATACTTAATTTAACTATATTTGAGTAATGAAAAGTAAAACTATCCAAATTACTCTAGTCTATATTATCATATCGTTATTTATGGCGATTGTCTGTCATAAAATACTTACTACTTACTTTTCTAAGACCGAATATTATTTAGTTTTTTTCTTTAAAGATCTTTTTTTTACATTAAGTACTGCTCTATTCTTCAATTACATACTATCTAAAAATGAGAAAAAAAATATTGCAGTTTTCAAAAAATTAAAGCACACAAATGAAGAAATTAAAGAATCAAACGAAAAATATGACATTGTAGCAAAAGCAACAAGTGACACAATTTGGGACTGGAAAATTCAAGAAGACCGTATAAACTGGAACAAAGGAATCGAAGGTGTTTTTGGTTATAATCCAGCTGAAGTTGGAAAGACATCTAAATGGTGGTTTGACAAAATCCATCCGGAAGACAGTATCAGAATGTCTATTAAATTATACTCTTTTATTGAGCAAAAAACCGAAAAATGGCAGGATCAATATCGCTTTAGATGTGCAGACGGAACTTATAAGTATGTTTTAGACCGAGGTTTTTTATTAAAAGATGAAAACGGAAGAGCCATCAGAATGATTGGAGCCATTCAGGATATTACAAAACAAAAAGAAGAAGAGCAACGATTAAAACTTTTAGAAACCGTAATTACACAATCTAAAGATTCTATTCTAATTACAGAAGCAAATTCTGCAGATCGTAAAATACCTAAAATAGTGTATGTGAACCCGGCATTTTCTCAAATGTCAGGATATCTGTCTAATGAAATTATCGGAAAATCTCCAAATATTTTCAAAGGACCTAAATCAGATTCAGAAGAATTAAAAAAACTTTTAAGAGCTATAAAAAATGAAGAAGAGTGCTTAATAGAAACTATTAACTACACCAAGAAAAAAGAAGAATACTGGGTAAGATTCTCTATGATTCCAATTTTCAATAATGAAGGCATCATTACGCACTGGATCTCTATACAAAGAGACATTACAGATGAGAAAAAACTAGAAACCGAAAAAGAACATTTAATCCGAGAACTAACACAAAATAACAAAGACTTAAAACAGTTCTCCTATATTACATCACACAACTTAAGAGCTCCATTATCAAATCTAATAGGACTTTTGAATCTTATCGATGACATTCCGATAGAAAATGAAGAACTTGAGGAAATTTTGACCGGCTTTACCAAATCAACACATTTATTAAACGAAACCATAAACGACCTGGTAAAAGTAATTATCATTAAAGACAATCCTTCTATGCAAAAAGAAGAAGTTTCTTTGAAAGAAGTCTTCGAAAATGTGTTTAGCCAATTGTCTTTTCAAATCGAATTACACAAGCCAATCATTAAACTCAAATTTGACAGGGTCCCATTATTAAACACAAACAAAGCTTATATTGAAAGCATTTTACTAAATTTGCTTACTAATTCAATAAAATACAAGTCAGAAAACAGAAAACTAAAAATTTCTATTACTGCAGAACAAATAGATCACAAAGCAATATTAACTTTTAAGGACAACGGAATTGGAATTGATCTAGAGAGAAATCGTGATAAAGTTTTTGGACTATATCAAAGATTTCACAATTACCCAGACAGCAAAGGACTTGGTTTGTATCTTGTAAAGTCACAGGTTGAAACCATGGGAGGAACAATCAGTATTGACAGTGAAGTCAACAAAGGCACCACCTTTACAATAACATTTAAAAATTAAAATCATGCTCGAGCAAATTCTGTGCATTGACGATGACCCTATCACGTTGATGTTATGCAAAAAAGTAATTGCAAAATCCGAATTTTCGAATGAAATTATTACTGCTCAAAACGGAGAAGAAGCACTTCATCACTTCAACACCTTAAAATACACCAACAACAGAAACAAAGTCAACAAGAAACCTGAACTGATTTTTCTAGATTTGAACATGCCGGTTATGGGAGGTTGGGAGTTTCTTGATCATTTTACTTCTTCAGATTACGCCGAATTCAACAAAACCGCCAATGTCATTGTTTTATCCTCTACAATAGATCCGGACGATTTAACTAAAGCAAAAAAATACCCTATAATAATTGATTTTCTTTCAAAGCCAATTACACAACCTATGCTGGAATACCTTAAAAAGAAAATTGACATTTAGTCCAGAATAAATTCCAAATAAAAAATTCCAAATTCCGATCTTGATGCTTGATTAAGTTAAGCGATCAGTATTGGAATTTGGATTTTTTTTAGGATCAATCCTAAAACCTGTGAAAAAAAAATTATCGCAGAGAACGCTAAGTTTTTTTTACTCTTAGGTTTTATAAAAGGCAATCCCGATAGCTATCGGGACGCAAAGCTTTGTATTGATTTAGCTTTGCGAACTCTGCGCTTTCTAAGACATTCTTAGATAAAAATCTTTGCGTTCTCTGCGGTAAAAAATAATTAGTGAGTATATTTTACGTTTCCCACAATATTTAGCGTTGATCCATTTTTTATTTAGAATTTACCCTTAGTATATAAACAAGAAAAGTCCTCAAAAGAGGACTTTTATATTTTTAGGAAATTGTAATTAATTACAATTTAGCAACATGTTTAGTTAATTTAGACTTCAAGTTAGAAGCTTTATTATCATGAATGATATTCTTTTTAGCTAATTTATCAATCATAGAAATAACTGTTGATAATTTTGAAGAAGCATCAGCTTTATCAGTAGCTAATCTTAATGCTTTAATAGCGTTACGAGTAGTTTTATGTTGATATCTGTTAAGAACTCTTCTTTTTTCGTTACTTCTGATTCTTTTTAATGCTGACTTATGATTTGCCATTTTGTTTTAATTTTAGATGTAATAATTATTATAAATACTAGTTAAAAAAGAAAAACCTCCCACAATTACAAAACAATCACTTTGGTTTTAACTAATAAAACAAAAATCGAGACACCAATTTTTATTTTACAAAACTTATTTACAACTAATTCAGTAGTCTGTAAGGGAATCGAACCCCTGTTACCAGGACGAAAGCCTGGAGTCCTAACCCCTAGACGAACAGACCAAATTCTTCTAAGTTTTCTTCAATTTAAAATAAATTGAAATTGTAGCCCGTAGCGGAATCGAACCGCTCTTACATGGATGAAAACCATGCGTCCTAACCGATAGACGAACGGGCCATTTTAATTCTCAGTATTTCAAGAACATTTTTGCAGTAAAAAAGTAGTAGCCCGTAGCGGAATCGAACCGCTCTTACATGGATGAAAACCATGCGTCCTAACCGATAGACGAACGGGCCTGCTTCTCTAATGCGGATGCAAAAATACAACTATTTTTAAGATGTACAATACCTGATGCAAAAAAAAATAAAAATTTTTAATATGCCTTCGCAAAAAGCACTCTTTTTGAAGAAGGATTACCAGTAAACACACAGGTTCCAGCCTCTTCAACAGCATCCAAAGGAATGCAACGAATCGTAGCTTTTGTCAAATCTTTTATCTTTTCTTCGGTAGCAGCAGTTCCATCCCAATGTGCAGATACAAACCCTCCTTTACCGTCTAAAATTTCTTTAAATTCCTCAAAACTATTTACTTCAGTAATATGAGTATTACGATAGTCCAATGCTTTGTTAAATAAATCCGCCTGAATCTGTTCTAACAAGTCATTAATATAATTTACGATTCCTTCACCAGAAACAACTTCTTTTGTCAATGTATCACGTCTTGCAACCTCAAAAGTTCCATTTTCTAAATCTTTTGGACCAACAGCAATTCTAACAGGAACTCCTTTCAATTCCCATTCAGCAAACTTGAATCCTGGTTTTTGAGTTGTTCTGTCGTCATATTTAACCGAAATCTTCAGTTTTCTAAGTTTTGCTGTCAAATCATTAACTGCAGCAGTAATTTCAACCAATTGTTCATCCGTTTTGTAAATAGGAACAATCACAACTTGTATTGGCGCCAAATTAGGAGGCAACACTAATCCCTGATCATCTGAGTGTGTCATAACCAACGCTCCCATCAAACGGGTAGAAACTCCCCAAGAGGTTCCCCAAACATGTTCTTGCTTTCCTTCGGCATTAGCGAACTTCACATCAAATGCTTTTGCGAAGTTTTGCCCCAAAAAGTGAGATGTCCCCGCTTGCAATGCTTTTCCGTCCTGCATTAAAGCTTCAATACAATAAGTTTCATCAGCACCTGCAAAACGTTCTGTTTCAGTTTTAATACCTTTTACAACCGGAATCGCCATAAAGTCCTGAACGAAATCTGCATAAACATTCATCATTTTTTCAGACTCCTCAATAGCTTCAGCTTTTGTAGCGTGAGCTGTATGCCCTTCCTGCCATAAAAATTCTGCAGTTCTTAAAAACAAACGCGTACGCATTTCCCAACGTACCACATTTGCCCATTGATTAATCAACAATGGTAAATCTCTATACGATTGTACCCATCCTTTATAAGTAGACCAAATAATTGCCTCACTCGTAGGTCGAACAATAAGCTCTTCCTCCAACTTAGCATTTGGGTCAACCATAAGTTTTCCGGGTTTATCCGGATCATTTTTTAATCTATAATGCGTTACAATAGCACATTCTTTTGCAAATCCTTCTGCATTTTTTTCTTCCGCCTCAAACATGCTTTTCGGCACGAATAAAGGAAAGTATGCATTTTGATGTCCTGTTTCTTTAAACATTCTATCTAACTCCGCCTGCATTTTTTCCCAAATAGCATATCCGTAAGGTTTAATAACCATACATCCTCTAACTCCTGAGTTCTCGGCTAGATCTGCTTTTACAACCAGTTCATTATACCATTTCGAATAATCTTCTGATCTTGTAGTGAGGTTCTTACTCATATTGAATAGTTTGGCACAAATTTTGTTTTATTAATTTTAACTAAATAGTTTGACAAAACTAACTATTTTTGTAATGTGCAACAATAAAAAACACGACAGATATGAAAACTTCTATTACTCTTCGTCAAAACTCAAGTCATTTTTACTTAATTGGATTATTGAGTTTTCTACTAGCATCGTGTGGTTCTTACCAAAATACATCATACGCTGACAACGACGGTGTATATGGTGGCTCACAAAGAATGTATGCTCAAACTACTACCACCAATACAAATAACCAATATAAAGACTACTTTAGATCATTGCAAGATGACAATCAGCCAACTGAAATTTTTACAGATGTTGACAGTTATGGCAATTATGCAGAAAGCGACAGTACTCAAACTACCGCTAAAGCTTACCCGGCTTGGGGAAGCAGCAACTCTGAAGTATCCGTTAATGTTTATTCTGATCCAACCTGGTCAATAGGATTCGGTTTTGGTTTTGGATATCCTTATTATGGATGGGGCTATGGAGGTTACTGGGGTTACCCTGGATATGCTTGGGGATACCCAGGATATTGGGGAGGCGGATGGGGCTACCCAGGTTATTACAGACCTTACTACGGATACAATAACTATGCTTATAGTTATGGAAGAAGAGGATCTGCTGCTTATTATAGCGGAAGAAACTATGGTTACAACAGAAACTACAGCAATAGAGGAAGCTATAGCACAGACAGAAACTACACCAATAGAAATTACACAACAAACAGAAGAGACTATACAACAAATAGATCAAATGGTTATACTGATTACAGAAGAAGCTCTTCTGTAAACGGAAGAACATATAACTCTAGTCCTAATTTTTCAAACAGAAGAGGCTCAAGCACTCAATATAATAGTACCGATTATAGCAACAGAAGATCTAGCAGCAATGCTAACACAAACAGAAGCTACAACTACAATAACAACAGCAGCTCATCCAGAAGCTACTCTCCTAGCCCATCTCGCTCTATGAATAGCGGTGGAGGCGGAAGCATGAGATCATCTGGCGGCGGAGGAGGCGGTGGCGGAAGATCGTACGGTGGCGGAGGTGGTGGCGGAAGAAGATAATTTCTTCCCCACATTTCACAAATCGAAAAATCAAACTAAATCTTACCTAAAATGAAAAAAATATTCTTCCTACTAATTACAGGACTAACTGTCAGCGTCTCACATTCTCAAGAAGTATCTGATGCTATTCGCTATGCACAAGACAACATAACCGGAACAGCACGATTCAGAGCCATGAGCGGTGCTTTTGGAGCCGTTGGAGGAGATTTATCTGCCATTACTGTCAATCCTGCAGGATCTGCGATATTTTCTAACAATCAGCTTGGAGTTACTTTTAGCAATCAAAATACGAAAAACAACTCTAACTATTTTGGCACTCAAACCAGCAACAAGGATAATTCATTTATATTAAACCAAGCCGGCGGTGTTTTTGTTTTTCATGATCACAACCCTAATAATAATTGGAAAAAAATTGCTATTGGAGCAACTTATGAAAACACAAAAAACTTTGACAACAGTGTTTTTTCTGCCGGAACAAATCCAACAAACTCTATAGATAATTACTTTTTATCGTATGCCAATGGAATACCTTTAGGCGATATAACAGGAATTCCTTATAGAGATCAATTTTATGACGAGCAACAAGCATATTTTGGATATAAAGGATACGTAATAAACCCTGTTAACAATACCCCTGGCAACACACAATACATTTCTAATGTACCTGCCGGAGGTAATTATTACCACGAAAACCAAGTTTACACAAACGGATACAATAGCAAAGCAAGTTTTAATATTGCAACTTCATTTAAAGACAGATTATATCTAGGAGCAAACTTAAACGTTCATATTCTTGATTATAGAAGATCGTCAAGCTTCTACGAAGACAATGACAATCCGCTTCAGCCAACTGAAACTATATCAAGTTTACGTTTCAATAATGACTTATATACTTACGGAAATGGATTCTCTTTTCAACTGGGAGCTATTGCGAAAGTTACTGAATCATTTAGACTTGGTTTAGCTTACGAATCAAACACTTGGTACGATCTATATGACGAAGTTTCACAAAGCTTATATACAACAACACAAGCTAGCGGAGGACAGCCAATAAACAATTCGGTTAACCCGAATATTGTAAACGTTTACAAATCCTATACACTACAAACTCCTGGAAAAACAACATTTAGTGCTGCGTATGTATTTGGAAAATCTGGTTTAATTAGCGTTGATTATTCTATTAAAGATTATGGAAACACGAAATACAAACCAACGAGTGATTCAGGTTTTAGAGGTGTCAACAATGATATCAGCAATCAATTAACCAGCAATGGAGAATTAAGAGTTGGAGCTGAATACAAAATAAAACAATTAAGCCTGCGTGGCGGCTATCGTTTTGAAGGAAGCCCTTATAAAAACGGAACTACAATTGGAGATTTAAATAGCTATTCTGGAGGTTTAGGATATAATTTTGGAGCTACCAAAGTAGATTTAGCGTATTCTTATATGGAAAGAAAATCAAATCAGGGATTTTTTGACAGAGGATTTACAGATGGAGCTAACATTACATCGAAACTAAACAATGTTTCTTTGACTTTATTATTTGAATTGTAATTAAGAACAAATAGATGAATTGAAATTTCCGTCAGGTCTTACTTGACGGATTTTTTTTAGCCCCGATGGGAGTGACATCCTTTTTCTTGCTCCTTTAGCAAGGAAAAGATATAACGGACAGCGGGATTAGCTTCATAAAAAACATCTAAAAGAAACGGAAACAAGCGGTGTTTGAATAAAAAAGTGTAATTTTGCACTCCAATTTATAAAAGTATGAGAACCAAGTCTTTAAAAAAGAACAAAATTAACGTAATCACTCTTGGGTGTTCGAAAAATGTATATGACAGTGAAGTTTTGATGGGTCAGCTTCGTGCAAACGGAAAAGAAGTTCAACATGAGGCCCCTGCAGCTGAGGAAGGAAACATTATCGTAATCAACACTTGTGGTTTTATTGATAATGCTAAAGCGGAGTCAGTAAATATGATTTTGGAATATGCAGACAAAAAAGAAAAAGGACTTGTAGATAAGGTTTTTGTTACCGGATGTTTATCTGAACGTTACAGACCAGACTTAGAAAAAGAAATTCCGAATGTAGATCAGTATTTTGGTACAACTGAGTTACCTCAGCTATTGAAAGCATTAGGTGCCGACTATAAACATGAATTATTAGGAGAACGTTTGACAACAACTCCGAAAAACTACGCTTATTTAAAAATTGCCGAAGGTTGCGACAGACCTTGCAGTTTTTGCGCTATTCCGCTTATGCGTGGAAAACACGTTTCGCAATCTATTGAGAAATTAATTAAAGAAACTGAAGGTTTAGCAAAAAATGGCGTTAAAGAATTAATCTTAATTGCACAGGATTTAACTTATTACGGTCTTGATATTTATAAAAAGAGAAATCTTGCTGAACTTCTTGAAGCTTTGGTAAAAGTTGAAGGTATTGAATGGATTCGTTTGCATTATGCCTTCCCTACTGGTTTCCCAATGGATGTTTTGGAAGTAATGAAACGCGAGCCTAAGATTTGTAATTATATTGATATTCCGTTGCAGCATATTTCAGATTCTATTTTGAAATCTATGCGTCGTGGTACAACTCAGGCTAAAACTACTCAGTTATTAAAAGATTTTCGTGCTGCAGTTCCGGGAATGGCAATCAGAACAACTTTGATCGTTGGATATCCAGGTGAAACTCAGGAAGATTTTGAAATTTTGAAAGATTTTGTTCAGGAAATGAAATTTGACAGAATGGGATGTTTTGCTTATTCTCATGAAGAAAATACGCACGCTTATTTATTGGAAGATGATGTTCCGGATGATGTTAAACAAGCAAGAGCTAACGAAATCATGGAATTACAATCTCAAATTTCATGGGATTTAAATCAGGAAAAAGTAGGACAAGTATACAAATGTATCATTGACAGAAAAGAAGGCGCACATTTTGTGGGTAGAACTGAGTTTGATAGCCCTGATGTTGACAACGAAGTTTTGATCGATGCGTCTAAACATTACGTAAAAACTGGTGAATTTGTTAATATAAGAATAATTGAGGCTACAGAATTTGATTTATACGGAGAACCTGCTTAAATTTACGCTAAACAATTATCAATTTTAGATAAAAACATTATTATGAAACCTACACAATCTTTTTTCCTATTGGTTTTTACCATATTCTGTTTCAATTCTGTTTCGGCTCAATACGGAAATGGATATAATAATGGTTACGGAGGCGGTGGTTATGGCGGTGGCGGATATGGCGGCGGAAGAAGCGGAATGGACAGAAGTATGGTTCCGGGTCAACAACCACAAGGACAAAGCAAGCCTAAAGAAATTCCTGTTGAAGAAACTGCAGCTAAAATTGTAGAACAAATGAAACCGGAAGTAAATCTTGATGAACTTCAGGCAATTGCAATTACAAACGTTTTTGCAGACAGTTTGAGAGAACAAGGAATTCTTTTGAAAAGCGAAAGCAGCAGCCAGGATCAAAAAATGGAACAAATTAAAGCATTAAGAGAAAGTACAACTAAAAAAGTAACAGCTTTTTTAAATCCTGATCAAGTAGAAAAGTATACTGCTTTTATGAGCAATTTTAAAGAAATTAAGAAATCAAAAAAGAAAAAAGATAAAGACATTAAAGATTCAAAAGAAGTTGTTAAAGAAAGCACAGAAGCTACAAAAGCCGCAGAATAATTGTTTGAACCTATCTTAAAAATCTAAGTAACCATGTCAAAAAAACATTTTTGTTATCTGATTTTAGCAATTATTATTACTTCTTGCTCTACAAATCCTTATAAAAACACTGAAAAAGTTTACGATCAACAGCTTAAAAATTTAGAAAATCAAATTACAAGCAAAGATCCTCAGACAATTCCTGCCATACCTCCTGTTGTTATTGATACTTCCTATGCATCTCAATTAGGGATTGTAAAAGATACTTTATCAAAAACCGGATCAACGGCTTTATTAAATGGTATAAATACGGAATGGATAGGAACAGTAAATTTTAATTTAAGAAAACCTAGCTTTATTATCCTGCATCATACTGCACAAGATTCTATACAACAGACTATTAAGACTTTTACCAAGACTAAAACTCAGGTAAGCGCTCATTACGTGATTTCTGAAAACGGAAAAGTGGTGCAAATGCTGAATGATTATTTAAGAGCATGGCATGCCGGCGCATCGACTTGGGGAAAAAATACTGATTTGAATTCTTGCTCCATTGGGATTGAGCTTGACAACAATGGTTTTAAACCTTTTACAGAGGCACAAATTAGCAGTTTAGTAGCTCTTTTGACTAAATTGAAAAAAGATTACAATATTCCAACACAAAACATTTTAGGTCATTCAGATATTGCTCCTGGCAGAAAACAAGATCCAAGCGCTTTATTTCCTTGGAAAACTCTTGCTGAAAAAGGATTTGGTATCTGGCCGGACGAGGTTCTTGAAGAGGCTCCCTTTGATTTTAAAATCGAACAGGCTTTAAGAATTATTGGTTATAATACTAAGAATCTTTCGGCTGCAATTATGGCTTTCAAATTACATTATATTCAAACTGATGTAACGTCTGTTTTAGATCGAAAAACAATTGATACTATGTACTCCATTTACAAGAAACAAATTCAGTAAAAAAATATCTCACACAAAATATAATAAACGCATTTTTGGATTTCCGGAAATGCGTTTTTTTATATAAACAATAGCCTATCTACATATAAAGATGTCATGCATTTATAAAGTTGTCACGAATTACACTAATTTTCACTAATTTTTTATGTTAGTTTTTATAGGCTACAACGAAACTTTACACATAACTTCATGTAATTCGTGGTAAAAAAACCTTCTAATCTTTTAATCTGTAGCAAAAAAAAAGATGCACTGCTATGCCTCTCTACGTAATGCTCGTTTTATAAACTGCTGCTAAGCTATACATGAAAGAAATTAGCGTAAATTCGTGTAATTCGTGGCAAAAAAAATAACAAACTCTCCCAAATAAAAAAGCTGCCAAAACATTAATATGTTTCGACAGCTCCCAAAAAAAAAAAAAATATCAATCTTTATCTCTAGAAAGAGTATGTTGTAGCAATTAATCCGAAGAATGATCCTCCTGTTGGATTAGCATCTTTGTCCAGAAAAACATCTTCTGATGCTGCGTCGTATCTTAACTCAGGAATTATGGTTAGTTTTCCAACTTTATAATTTAACGAAACTGTGTTTGCAAAAACACTAGTTCCGGCAACTGTTCCTAAACTTGCTGCAGCATCTTTAGCATCAAAATATTCCATTCTGTATGCCAAGCTCAAAGATGGCTTGAAAGCATAATTAGCATATCCTACTAATGAAAACCAATCACCATCTAAATCACTATCAAAATCATTTTTAGTTTTAGCATAAGTTGCATTAAATCCTAAAGAAAAAGCATCTGTTACTGTTTTTGATGCCACAAAATCAATTTGTGTTTTATTTTCATCAGATGGCACTACCAAAGTTCCAGGAGTAGGATTCGTACTTCCTGATGTAAAATTCAAGTAAGCACTTCCTGTTTCTCCCACATATCCAACTTGCCCTATGTATGTTTTTTGGCTAGAACCTGCATCCATTGCCGATTTAAAATCAGTAGGATTTGTGATACCAAACATAGCGGTAAATTTGCCTGATGTATATTGGGCTTTTACCCCTGTATTAAAGAACGGCCCGTATGAAAATGCATAAGACATACTGTAGTTTTTATTTCCTATAGCGTCTAATACTTCATATCCGATGTGTGTTCCGAAACTACCCGCTACTACCTTAAATTTATCGGTAATTTGATAAGTAAAGAACAATTGTTTTATTAAAAATTTAGAATAAATATCTTTATCTGTTGTTTCATTATATGAAAATTCTCCCGCTCTTTTTCCGAATCCTAAGTCTACAAAAACAGAAGCTTTCCCAAAAGTATGACCGGCTTGAACTGAAGCCATTCCTAGTTCAAATGAATCCTGAGAGTTGGTAAAGCTCGTCAATCCGTTCATTTGTTTCGAAAAATCATATTTATAATAAGCATCTGCTGACCCGCCCCAAGTGGTTGCTGGCGATACCGGTGTTTCAGTATCATCTTGGGCAAAGGCAAAAGAACTTGTTAACATCGCGGCAAAAATGTGTAATACTTTTTTCATTTTTAATTGGTTTTTGGTTATTAATTGATTTTGGTTAGTTAATCTTTTATATATCTATCTAATAGTACAAGTCACTTTTAAAACCTCTTATTTGCCCCCTAAATCTCTTCATTTTCATTAGCGAATTTATTAACTTTTGTATCAGTACAAGAATCGAAATCTATTTTTTTGATGTTTTTTGGAAAGAATTATGGATTACAAAAATTAACTTCTCAATAATCGTGATTTGACATTAATACGGTTTTATTTTTAAAAATTCCACAACGCATTTTTATCAAAAAATACATTTTCAAAAGGGTTAACAGTCAAAACACATCAACAAACAACCAAAAAATAACCATAAAATGTCATTTAAAAAATACAACCCCTTTAAAAAATAGGGGTATTATAAAAATTACACTAAAAATAAATTATGCGCCTCACATTTTATTCCCAATAAAACCTTTTCTTCAAAAAGCTCAAAATTCCTACAAAAATAAATCTTTAAAAGTCTCCAAACATACCTTAAACATTCAATATAATTCTTAAATCAAAAACAAAAACTTTACAATAAAAACAAAAAAAAGCCTGCTCAAAACTGAACAAGCTTTTTTAAAATAGAAAATAATATTCTCTACTCTTGCGTATTGTATTTTCTTAAAAACTCACGAACCATAATTCCTGATTCTTTCAAATCTTCCTCTTTCCATTTCCCTTCTGATTTTGCTGATTTTTTTAAAATAGAACATGATTCGTCTTTATCAGAAACTGACCAGGTTATCCAGCTAAGTTTTCTGGCTTCCATCCAATCAATATATTCCTGCCACGCTTTTCTATTTAATGGCCCATCACCGGACGCTTCCATTCCTGCGGATTCCGAAATAAAAATTGGCAAACCGCTTTTTATAGCATCATCAGTTTTGTCTCTTAATTCTTTTCCATGTGTGGCCGCATAAAAATGCATCGTGTACATTATATTATGGTATCCTCGAATTGGGTCTTCGGCCGGAAGATTGACATCCTGATCCCAATGCGGTGAACCAACCAAAATAATATTATTTGGATCATTCTCTCTAATAACCTTAATTACATCCTCGGCATAAGCCTTAACTTCTGACCAGGATTCGTAATCAGGTTCATTAAAAACTTCGTAGATTATATTGGGATACTTGCCATACTTTTTAGACATCTCAGCAAAAAAAGCTTTAGCCTCCTCAAGATTTATATTATGACTGTGCCAATCGATAATTACATAGATATCTGATTTTATTGCTGCGTTTACAACTGCTTCGATTTTTTCTTTTGAGAATTGTGGTTCTTTCAAATAAGCCCATTCTCCTAACTCAACTCCCATTGCGGCGCGCACTACATTACAATTGAAATCTTTTTTTAACCAACTAACCGCTTTCTCATTATAAAACCTGGGCCACATACTGTGCCAGCCAAAACTCATTCCTCTTAATACAATCGGATTATTATCTTTA
The DNA here is from genome assembly GCF_020991455.1 of Flavobacterium sp. JAS. GTDB lineage: Bacteria > Bacteroidota > Bacteroidia > Flavobacteriales > Flavobacteriaceae > Flavobacterium. Next base: position 154,899 of record NZ_JAJMOX010000010.1, on the reverse strand, counting down.
TCTACTAATTGAGTTCCGAGTACACTTAGCTGTCCGTGATGTTTTACAAATTGCGCTTTCGAAAAGCAAAACATCAATAATAAAGTAATGGTGAAAATTTTAGTTTTTGATTTCATAGCAAGCCGTTTTTAAGGAATTAATCTTAATGTAATAACATCGTGCGAAGCAATATCGGCAATAAAATTCTTTTTAGTATTCCCGATTTCTTTATTCTTCCAAAGATCTTTTAATTTAAAAATTGTTTTGTTGAAATCAACTTCATAACCAAAATCGACATCTTTAATGATATGCTTTTTCCAGTCGAAATTGATTTTTTTTGCAACATCACTTCTATTCAAAAATGTTATAGCCCAATTTCCGTCTGACAAAGGTTTTACCCAAACTTCTAATCCGTCTTCTGCAGAATGTTTAAAACCCTGGATTCCTAATTTGTCCTGATTTACGGCAATTAATTCTTTGTTAGTTAAGATTGCCAAAGTTTCTTTTGACATTTTTCTGAAATCATTCCCTGCGATTAATGGAGACGCCACCATTGACCACATTGCAAAATGAGCTTTATCCTCAGTATTGGTCATTCCATCACCTACTTCCATCATGTCAAAATCATTCCAATGATCCGGACCAGAGTATTTGCGGATATCTTTGCGCATTTCGATAATTTTCATGAATCCCCATGACGACCAATTTCCTTCTTCGTGTTTAAACTCGCAATCAAAGCAAGGATAGATATCTCCCGAAATTCTCCATAAATTCCCAACTGGTTTTCCCCATTCCCAAGGCTGATTGTCTCCCCATTCGCAAAGGCTGAAAACAATAGGCCTTCCGGCAGTTTTAAGCGCATTACTCATTGTTGTATAAGCTTCTTTGGCAGTAATTCCTTGTGTATTACACCAATCATACTTTAAAAAGTCAATACCTAATTTAGCATAAAAGCGAGCATCCTGAAACTCATAACCGCGCGTTCCCGGATATCCGGCACAAGTTTGAGTTCCCGCGCAATTGTACAAACCAAATTTTAAACCTTTGCTGTGTACATAATCAATTACCGCTTTCATTCCGTTTGGAAATTTAACCGGATCAGGAACCAAATCTCCGTTTGCATCACGTTCTCTTGCCATCCAGCCATCATCCAGTACAATATAATTATACCCTGCAGCTGCCATTCCTGACGAAACCATAATATCAGCCGTTTCTTTTACTAATTTTTCGTCGATATTGGTTTCAAAAGTATTCCAGGAATTCCAACCCATTGGCGGTGTCATGGCCAAACCTTCAAATTTACCTGCTTTCTGTGTATGTGTATTCCCTTGGCTAAAACCTAAGCCGGAAACACTCAATACAATTGCTAAAATGATTTTTTTCATTATTAAAAATTCAATAATTAATTATATTAAAAAAGTATTCCCTAATTGAGTAGATTAGGGAATACTTAAACAAAACTCAAAACCAATAATTACTTTTTACTTTAATACAAATCCCATGTCATCCATAAGAATTGTGTTACCACCAAAACCACCTGACTCTTGCAACGTTAGCTGATCAAAAGTAGTTGGGTTTCCAATATCTGAAAATGGAATTTCAATTGTAGTCCATTTGTTTGTTAAAGGTTTTTTAATTTGATAAGCCCATCCTCCAAAAACAAAGACCACGCTTGCAGCTGCATTTGTAGAAACACTTTTTACTTTAACTCTAAATGCTTTATATTTTGAGATATCTCTGGAGTTGAATTTCATATCAGCACCATTCCATCCTCCAAAAACAAATTTAATAGCCGCTTCTCCCTGTACTTTATCGTCTTTAAAATTGGTATCAAAAATATCCGCACCGTTCCACATCCAATGTCCTGCATCGCCTTGCAATACATCATCATATAGCGCTGAACCAATAGCTTCTGCAGAAACTGTAGAACCCGAAATATTACTTACTGTAACATATTGATCTGTTGCATTTGCCGGCATTTTAAATTTGATTTCTGTTAAGGTAGACGAAATCACAGGAACATCTGAAGTGCCCACTTTTACGGTAGGATTTAAAAAATAATCTCCATAAACTGTTACGATATCACCTTCGGCAGCATTGATAGAATTAAAGCTATCAAACTTAGGTGTTGGTGGTGCTACCACAAAATCATAAAGAATAGTTCCTGCTTTTGTAACAACTTTCAATTTATTACTTGAATTCGCATAAGGTGTTTTTTCATCAATTAAAACGAATATCTCAGTATTTGTAACTAATACAGGATTGAAATAGGTATCAAAATCATTAAAGTAAATTTTTGTTACTGTCGAAAGACCTTTACCTCTAATAATATAATAGTTTTTAGGATCTCCAACTGTTACAGGAACCAAATCTCCCTCTACAGCTTTTGCTACACTTGTAATTTCCGGAGCACCAGAACTACTACTTGAAGCATCATTACTATCACAAGAAGAAAACAAACCTAGTACCACGGCAGCCATAGCAAAAAACGGCAATAGATATTTTATTTTTATATTTTTCATAATATTCAAATTTTAATAATTATTTAAAAGTATATGGAACCGGAGCTTGTAATAACTTAGGATTTTTAGCCACTTCATTATCAGGATAATCCATATAGAAATCATTTGTAGCATGATCATCACTATATATAGGTGTATAATGGCGTTCTGCATATCGGTCTCCTCTATTTTGTGCAGACATAATTGCGATTGCTTTATTTTTGTCGATACGCCCTAAGTCAAACCAATAATCTCCTTCGAAACACAATTCTTTTCTTCTTTCTAAGAATATATCATCAAAAGTTACAGAAGCTAGATTGCTTAGTCCAGCTCTTTTTCTAACTGCATTAATAGAGCTTAATGCCCCAGCGTCTGAAGTACTTGCTCCTCCCGCCAAAACAGCCTCGGCATGAATTAACAACAATTCAGCATAACGCATTACGTATGAATTATTATCCATCATAGCCCAAGCATCAGCCTGACCCGTTACGTTTCCGTTTACAACACCAATACAGTATTTTTTAATCGCACCACCAGAAGCTTGCGCCAAATCTTTACCGGTAGGAACTGTAAATCCAATTCCTGAAGTTGTTTTAATATTAGGATAAGAATCACCTGCAACCATTACAGTTTCATGTTTTCTAACATCATTCGCATCATATAATGACAATAAAACGTCTTGACTTGGTCCAAAAACTCCTGCATAAGATGCATTTGAAGTTGATAAGGTTCCGTCCTGAAAACCAAATTGTGTATTACAATTATTTGCTGATCCGTAATTTCCATCACCTTTCCACTGAATAGCAAAAATAGATTCCTCGTTATTATTGTTTGGATAAGTAAACAAATCGCCAAAGCTTTTTCCCGGTAATTGATCTCCGCCCAAAAGCTTAAATTCTCCACTATTAATAACACTTTCTGCCATTGCTCTGGCATTAGCATAATCTTTTTGGTACAAATAAACTTTGGCCAGCATTGCTTTTGCAGAACCTTTAGACACGTGCCCGTTATTAGCATAATTAGCACCTCTGTTTTTGTCTGCCAATAAATTAATTGCTTTCAAATAATCCATTACAATCAATTTATAAACGTCATCGACTGTATTTGTATTTACATAAGGATTACTTGTATAATCAAGAGGATTTTCGATAATTGGCACCGGTCCCCAAAGTCTTACCAAATCAAAATAAGCAGTGGCTCTCATAAAATAAGCCTCACCCACCGTATTATCCAAAACATTTTTATCAACTGCCGGACCAACTCTGGCCGCCAAAAAGTTAATAATCATATTACCTTGTTGCACATTTGCCCATAATGCTGACCAGCCATTTACCAATTCAGGATCACTTCCGTTTAACGAAAATGTTCTTAAACCACTAACATCCGGAGATCCTGAATACATATTTCCAGAACCTACCTCAAGTGCCCACCAAAATTTATTATACATCTGAAACCAGGTTCTGCTGTACATACCATTTGTAGCAGATGCTACCTGATCATTTGTACTATAATAAGAATCTAAACTTATTCCGTCTTCAGAAGGTCTGTCTGTAAAATCATCCTGACATGATCCAAAAGTCAGAAATGCCGCTGCTAGAAGTAGCAAACTATATTTATTTAAAAAAGATGTCTTTTTCATGTTCTTTTAATTTTTAAAATTCTAAGTTAAGTCCAATTAAAAATGTTCTCGCAACCGGATATCTTCCGTTATCAATTCCTGACAAAAGCACATTTTGATTAAAAGAGCCTATCTCCGGATCATAGCCTGAATAATCAGTAAACGTGTATAAGTTTTGAGCTGATCCGTATAATCTTAATCTTGATATTTTATATTTTGAAATAATATCTTGTGGTAATGAATATCCAACAGTAATATTTTGGATTCTTAAATAAGAACCATCCTCTACATAACGATCAGAAATAAGTAAGTTATTATTTGCTGAATCTGCAATTGGTCTTGGGTTATTACTTCCTGTATTTGTAGGAGAATAATAATCTAATGCATCTACTAATTGATTATCATATAAAGATGCATTTGTTGTTCCGCCTCTTCTGGTTAAGTTCATTACATCATTTCCATAAGAACCCTGAAGGAAAATAGACAAGTCGACATTTTTGTATTTGAAGTTATTGGTAAAACCATAAGTAAATTTTGGATGCGGATTTCCGATGAATGTTTTATCATTTGCATCAATTTTTCCGTCTTTATTTACATCCACATATTTCACATCTCCCAAAGAAGTTTCTCCAGCACCAGTTCCTACAGGCTGTCCAAATTGAATTGGCGCAGCGTCAAGAGTTGCCTGATCTTTAAATAATCCATCTGTTTTGTATCCGTAAAACATTCCAATTGGGTTTCCTATCGTTGTATTTGTAACCACAACCGGCTGGTATCCGTTTGTATTAACTTCCTGGGTCAAAATAATTCCGTTTGCAATTTCATCCAGATTATTTTTGTAATGAGAAACCACTACAGATGCATCCCAATTAAAGTTTCCGGATGATCTCATGTCATAACCAAGTGTAAGATCAAAACCTTTGTTACTCATCGTTCCAAGATTAGAATATGGAGCTGAAATCCCTCCATATTGCCCTCCGCCTCCAGTTAAATATAAAGGCAATGGAACCTGAAATAAGAATCCTTTAGATTTTTTATCATAAACATCAAAACTTGCAGAAAGTTTATTATTAAGCATTGTAAAATCAATACCTAAGTTTGTTTGATTTAATGATTCCCAAACTAAGCCCGGATTTGGATAATTTGAAGGCAAAAATCCGCTTCCTAAACCAGAATTCTGAGTACCTAACATTGCAGAATAACTATTGTTAGGAATTTGCTGATTACCGGTTTCTCCGTATCCAACTCTAAATTTAATATTGTCTACATATTTACGAGTTCCCGCCATAAATGATTCACTAGACAGTCTCCAGGAACCAGATATCGCATTAAAAACTCCTTTTTGATTCTCTGTAGTTGGATCAAACTTAGAAGAAATGTCTTGTCTGATTGAAGCTGTAATACTGTATTTATCATTAAAATCATAAATAAGACGAGCAAAAAGAGACGAAAGTGATGCGCTTCCTTTATATTGTGTAACTGTATTATTATCTACATCAGCTAAATTAATAGTATGAATAGAGTTTGTTTTAAAACCTTGTGCAGATGCTATTAAACCTTCCCAATGAGAATCGTTTGCTTCCTGACCTGCCAAAATTGTAAACTTATGTTTCCCGATTGTTTTATCGTAAGTCAATAAGTTTTTGATATTGGTAGAATACCAATTTTGTCTTCTTACATCAAGATCTGCCAATAAATTAGTCTGACTTCCCCACGCATACGAAGGTCTGAAATCGTCATTCTCTGAAAACTCTGTATTTGCAGAAATTTCGATACGATATTTTAATCCTTTAAAAATCTCCGCTTCAGCATAAATATTGCCTAAGAAATTTTTTCTAACTAATTTATTATCTCTTGTCAAAGCTTCAGCAACCGGATTATAATAGGTAACACTTTGTTCAGATGAAGGTGGACCTGCAAATGTACCATCAGAATTTCGAACAGGGATATCTGGAGATTGCAATAAAGTATTAGAGATTAATCCAGAAAAACTTTGATTTACTGTAATTTTCTCATTTGTTATACCACCAGTAAGATTTCCACCAATTCTTAACCATGATTTGATTTTTGAATCTAAGTTTAATCTAACCGTATATCTTTTTAATCCTGAGTTAATAATAGTTCCTTCATTATCTAAATAACTTCCTGATAAATAATAGCTAGTTCCTTCTTTAGCACCAGAAAATGATAATTGGTGACTTTGAGAAATTGCAGTTCTATATACTTCATCCTGCCAGTTTGTACCTGGTCCTAATAATTCAGGGTGCGAAAACTCCTGACGCGTTTGATATCCCCAAAGTTTAGCTAAATCTGTTTTAAGAGTAGCGTATTGCGATAAACTCAAAACATCTAGCTTATTTGAAACCGTAGCAAAAGAAGTATAGTTCTCGTATGAAATTTTTCCCGTTCCTTTTTTTCCGGATTTTGTCGTAATAATGATTACTCCGTTTGCTCCTCTTGAACCATAAATAGCTGTCGCTGAAGCATCTTTAAGAATATCCATAGACTCAATATCATTAGGATTAATCATAGACAAAGGGCTCATCGCATTGTTACCGCTTCCGCCTGAAGCCGAGAATCCATCTTTACCAGCCAGAGTCTGGCCACTTGTAGATTTACCTGTGGCATCTCCGGAAATTGGCACACCATCAATTACATATAAAGGTTCGTTTGTACCTGTAATAGAGGTCGTCCCACGAACTCTCACAGAAGCTGCACCGCCAGGTTGTCCCGAGTTATTCGTAACCGAAACCCCGGCCGCTTTACCCTGAAGCATCTGATCGATAGAAACCTGTTTTAGATTTTCGATATCTTTAGATTTAACCGAAGAAATTGCACCGTTTACATCTTTCTTTTTCTGAGTTCCGTAACCAATTACAACAACTTCTTTCAAATCTTCTGAGCTTGATCTTAAAGAAATATTAATTTTTGTTCTTCCGTTAATCGCTATTTTTTGAGAATCAAATCCAATAAATGAAATGTTTAAAGTTCCATTTGCCGGAGCGTCAACAGTATATTTACCATCAAAATCAGTAGAAGATGTAGTTTTAGATCCAACAACAGAAATATTGGCTCCCGGAATAGTCATTCCTTTTTCATCAGACACTACCCCTGATATTTTTACCTGAGCAGTAATAAAATTACTAGTCAGCAACAAGAATAAAATCAAAGGAACAGCGCTGTGGTTAGCATTCCAATGAATGAAGTTAGTCATTAGTTTTTTCATAATAAATGTTTGGTTAGTTTAAATTTGTTTCATTCACAATTCAAGTCATAAAAAAGGGCCTATTTATTTTCTTAAATTATTTAACAAATCTATAACAGAACAAAACATCAAATCGATAGTATTATATCATTTAATGATAATATTTTTACTATAGCACATTAAAAAAACATATATAAAAATAAAAGCAGCAAAAAATTAAATTATTCGCAATCACCTTCCTATAAACCACTATGAATTATAAATAAAAATTAACGAATCATCGAAAAAGCAAACGATTTCGTTAAAAATAATATTTATTAGTGCAAAAAAAGTATCATTATAAAATACGTTTTAATCCAGAAAAATCCTCTCTATATTGACTAGGAGTACAATTTTTAATAGCTTTAAAACTACGATTGAAGTTCGCAATATTATTAAAGCCAGATTTAAAAGCCACCTCAGAAACACTCATATCTTTTTCTACAAGCCAACGGGCAGCATATCCAATACGGATATCATTAATATAATTCACAAAAGTTTTCCCGGTACGCTTTTTAATAAATCGATTAAAAGAAATAATAGACATACTTGCAATATTAGCCACATCTTCTAAAGTAATTTTTTCGGCAAAATGTTTTTGTACATATTCATAAACCAACTTCATTTTATCGTAATCGTCAAACGTATCATAATCTACTGTATAAGTCGAAAGCAAACGTTGGTTTCTGGAATTTGCCAAATCATACAATAAAGAAGTAATTTCCAAAAAGTAATCCATTCCGTCAAGTTTTGAGAGCTTTACAAGCCTTGGTGTTAATTCTTCGGCTACTTTTTTCGAAAATAAAATACCATGAATAGATCTGTTAAACATATCACGAATAGGATTCATAATACGTCTGGACAATAAAGATTCATGGAATAAATCATTATGAAACTGAATTGTTATCTCGTGAATTTTTTTGCTTGTACATTTACTCAATTCCCAACCGTGGTATAAATTTGGCCCAATCAAAACCAATTCTACATTATCTATTTCCTCAATATTATCACCCACAACACGCTTCACTCCTTTTCCGTTTAAGATAAAATTAATCTCAAATTCCGGATGATAATGCACCGGAAAATCAAAGCTGTCTTTTACTCTGTCGAACACTAAAAAACTATCTCCGGCAGATAGCGGAGCGATTTCTCTATAAAAATTTTTGGCACTACTCATCTTTAAAATTGGTTTAGGAAGTAAAACTTGACTTTTTTGTTTGCAATAATATGATATATAATTGATAAAATAATATTAATTAGACGATAAACATCCGATTATCTTTGAAAAATAGAATTATCAATTTTACAAAAACAACATTGATAATAAACATTAATCATTTTTAATAGAATATGTTTTTATAGTTTTGATAATTTTAATCCAAAAACAGTATTGAATTTTCGATTGAAAAAACAACCGTTTTACAACCCTTATCAATTTATAAACTCATAGTTATTACACTGAAAAACAAGCACATTCATATAATGAAAAAAACCATACTAACACTAATTACGGCTCTATTTATAGGAACTTACTGTTCTGCAAAGCCTATTATTGGTAATACTAATTTGTCACTTTCAGATAAAAAAGCAACACCTGAAACTGTTTCTTTATACAAAAAACTGGTTCAGTTAAGCCAAAAAGGATACTTATTTGGTCATCAGGACGACCTGGCTTATGGTGTAAACTGGAGATACGAAGACGGCCGCAGCGACGTAAAAGATGTTGTTGGTGATTATCCCGGCGTTTATGGTTGGGATTTGGCAGGTTTAGAAAAAGACAGTCCAAACAATATAGACGGAATTTCTTTTACAAAAATGAAGCAATACATTGAGGAAAGTCACGAAAGAGGCGGAATCACAACTATAAGCTGGCATTTTGATAATCCTGCAACCGGAAAAAGTGCCTGGGATAATGTTCCTAACTCACTTAAAACTGTTTTACCGGGCGGAGAAAACAATAAAAAATTTACCATTTGGCTAGACAAAGCGGCGAATTATCTCTTATCCTTAAAAGATAAAAAAGGAAAAAATATTCCCGTTCTTTTTAGACCTTATCACGAACTTACCGGAGGTTGGTTTTGGTGGGGAAAAGGAAATTGTACTCCTGAAGAGTTTAAAGAAGTATGGAAATTCACTTTTGATTACTTACAGAAAAAAGGCGTTCACAACCTAATTTACATTTACAACACCAGTAGTTTCAACTCAAAAGAAGATTTTTTGGCTAACTATCCCGGCGATGATTATGCAGATGTTTTAAGTTTTGACTCTTATCAGAATAATGATGATAAAGAAGGTAAAAAGTTTGTTGAAGAAGTTCAAAATCAGCTTAAAATTATAAATGAACTTGGAACACAACAACACAAATTAATAGCCATTGCCGAAGCAGGTTACGAAGCAATTCCGGATCCAAAATGGTGGACAGGAACTCTGGATAAAGCGATTGGAGACTATAAAATATCTTATGTTTTATTGTGGAGAAATCACGGTTGGCAGGAAAAAGAAAAAAAGATGCATTACTACGCACCTTACCCCGGTCAGGTGAGCGAGAAAGATTTTATTGATTTCTATAATCTGGATAAAACATTATTCGAAAAAGACATTAAAAAAATTAAAAATTGAGAATTAAAAATCCGTTTAAATCCGCGTCATCTGCGTGCTAAAGAATTAAAAAATAAAATCTGTTTTTATCCGCGTTTTTACGAAGTAAATCCGTTTTATCCGCGTCAAAAACAACACATAGAAATATAAAAATAACTATCCAAATTTAAAAACCACAACCTTTAAAAAAAGCATAATGCACGACAAAATTAGTTTAAAAGAAAAAATAGGTTACGGCCTTGGAGACGCCGCATCATCCATGTTCTGGAAAATTTTCAGCATGTATCTTCTATTTTTCTATACCGATGTTTTCGGATTGGCGCCTGCCGTAGTAGGAACCATGTTTTTGATTACCCGAATCTGGGATTCTTGTTTTGACCCAATTGTTGGAATCATCGCTGACCGAACAAAAAGTAAATGGGGGAAATTCAGACCTTATTTATTATGGATTGCCGTGCCTTTTGCCGTGATTGGAGTTTTGACTTTTTACACACCGGACTTTGATGAAAAAGGAAAAATAATCTACGCCTACGTAACCTATTCCACCATGATGATGATTTATTCGTTAATCAATGTGCCGTATGCTTCACTTTTGGGCGTTATGTCTTCTGACCGAAAAGAAAGAACCACATTATCTTCTTATAGAATGGTTTTTGCTTTTGGCGGAAGTTTACTAGCACTTTGGCTAATTGAACCTTTAGTAAATTACTTCGGCGGAAGCTTAAATTCTAAAACAGGCTGGTTAGCTACAATCTCTGTTTTTGGAGTGATTACAACTGCTTTTTTCTGGGGTTGTTTTTTCTTTACTAAAGAGAGAGTAAAACCAATTTCAGACGAAAAAAACAATCTAAAAGAAGATTTAAACGATTTACTAAAAAATAAACCCTGGTGGATTTTACTTGGTGCCGGAATTGGCGCTTTAGTTTTCAATTCAATCCGCGATGGTGCCGCCGTTTATTACTTTAAATATTATGTAAGCAGCAGCGTAAACTTTGATTTTTCTCTTTTTGGAACCGATTTTCATATGACGCCAACTTCCATTTATTTGGTACTGGGACAAGCAGCAAATATTATTGGAGTGATCGCTGCAACGCCAATTGCAAACAGAATCGGAAAAAAGAAAACCTTTTTTGGTGCCATGGCTATGGCCGCAATATTAAGTTTGATTTTCTATTTCTTCGGTAAAGAAGATGTTTTCCTGATCATGAGTTTTCAGGTTTTAATTAGCATTTGTGCCGGTTGCATTTTCCCGTTAATCTGGTCAATGTATGCAGATAGCGCCGATTATTCAGAATGGAAACAAGGACGCAGAGCGACAGGATTAGTTTTCTCCGCTTCATCAATGTCACAAAAATTTGGATGGACAATTGGTGGCGCAGGAACCGGATGGCTTTTAGGTTATTATGGCTTTCAGGCTAATGTGGAGCAAACCGCAGTAACTCAAAATGGGATTCAATTAATGTTAAGTATTCTTCCTGCAATTGCAGCAATTATATCAGTGCTTTTTATTTTGTTTTATCCCTTATCCGAAGAAAAACTTCAAATAATAGAACAAGATTTAGACGAAAAACGAGACCAGACCAATTAAAATTATACAGATACAGAAATCAATTAATATGACAACAATAACCTCTTCAACTACTTTTCAAGACAGAAAATTAGCCTTAGAAAAACAACATAAAACACTGATTGAGCAAAAAAATGCTCCTCAGGATGAAGCCGGAAACGGTATATACGAACGCTATAAAAACCCGGTTGTTACAGCAGCTCACGTACCATTAAACTGGCGTTTTGATCTGAATGAAAAAACCAATCCGTTTCTACAGGAAAGAATCGGAATGAATGCCGCTTTTAACGCCGGTGCAATGAAATGGAACGGAAAATATCTACTTGCCGTTCGTGTAGAAGGAATCGACAGAAAATCTTTTTTCGCTATAGCGGAAAGTCCAAATGGCGTAGACAACTTTAAGTTTTGGGACAAACCATGTGTGATTCCACAAACCGCAGAGCCTGATACAAATGTTTATGATATGCGTTTGATCAATCACGAAGACGGTTGGGTTTACGGTATTTTTTGTACCGAAAGAAAAGATCCAAAAGCTCCAAAAGGCGATACAAGTTCGGCTGTGGCCAATGCTGGAATCGTGCGTTCAAAAGATTTAGTAAACTGGGAAAGATTGCCGGATTTGATTTCAAATACCGGTCAACAACGAAATGTAGTTTTACATCCTGAATTTGTAAACGGAAAATATGCTTTATACACACGTCCGCAAGATGGTTTTATCGACGTTGGAGCTGGTGGCGGAATTGGTTTGGGATATGTTGACGATATGACAAATCCGGTTGTAAGAGACGAAAAAATCATCTTCGGGAAACAATATCATACCATTTATGAATTGAAAAATGGTCTTGGTCCTGCTCCTATTAAAACCGAAAAAGGCTGGTTGCATTTGGCACACGGAGTTCGAAATACCGCGGCAGGATTGCGTTACACACTTTATATGTTTATGACAGATCTTGATGATATCGCCAAAGTAACACACGTTCCTGCCGGACATTTTATGGGTCCTGAAGGAATTGAAAGAGTTGGAGATGTATCGAATGTATTATTCTCAAATGGATGGATTGAAGATACTAACGGAACCGTTTATGTTTATTATGCTTCATCAGACACGAGAATGCACGTTGCAGTTTCGTCTGTAGAAAAACTAGTTGATTATGTTACCAATGCGCCGTCAGATACTTTTATTTCTGCGGGTTCAGTAAAAACAATCATCAGCCAAATTGATAAAAACAATACAATTTAAATCGTCGTGTCAATACAACTAAAGCAACTTAAAGCTGAATTATCAGCCGAACTTGATTCCATTTTAAAATATTGGTCGGAACATACTATCGACAATCAAAATGGTGGTTTTGTGGGACAAATTGATTTCAACGACCATATTATTGCCAATACAGAGAAAGGTTCAGTTTTGAATACCAGAATTCTATGGACTTTTTCGTCCAGTTATAAAATCACAAAAAACGAAAGTCATAAAGAGATCGCTAAACGTGCTTTTGATTTTCTTTCAGATTATTTTTATGACGATGAATTTGGAGGTTTATTTTGGAGCATAAACGTCGATAAAACGCCAAAAGACACTAAAAATCAAATTTACGCTTTAGCTTTTGCGATCTACGGATTATCTGAATATTATGATATTTCTAAAGACAATAAAGCTTTAGAAATAGCCATCAATTTATATTTAAAAATTCAGGAACACAGTTATGATCCTGAGAACAAAGGCTATTTTGAAGCTTTGACCAGAGATTGGCAACCTATTGAAGATTTGCGTTTGAGCGATAAAGATGCCAACGAAAAAAAGACAATGAACACGCATTTGCATATCGTAGAAGCCTATGCAAATTTGTTTAAAGTCTGGAAAGATAAAAAACTGCAAAGCGATATCATCGAATTATTAGAAACGATCGAAAAACATTTTATCAATACCGAAACAGGACATTTACGATTGTTTTTTGATGAAAACTGGATCGAAAAACCGGATGTAATTTCATACGGGCATGATATTGAAGCTGCCTGGCTTTTATTACAATGTGCCGAAATTTCGGAAGATAAAACTTTGATTGCAAATTATAAAAAACACGCCATTCAAATGGCTGAAGTCACACAAGAAGGTTTAGATATTGATGGCGGTTTATGGTATGAATTTGATCCTGAAAAAGATGAATTAATTGCCGAAAAACATTGGTGGGTTCAAGCAGAAGCTTTGATTGGTTTTTATAATGCGTATCAATTAACCGGCGAAGAAAAGTATTTAGACATTGTTTTCAAAAACTGGAACTTTATACAAAAACACATTCTGGACAAACAAAACGGAGAATGGTTTTGGGGAATTTATCGCGATAATTCTTTAATAGAAAAAGATAAAGCAGGTTTCTGGAAATGTCCCTATCACAACGGGCGTGCTTGTCTGGAACTCCTTAACCGAATTAAACCGTAAACCCCTAGCCCTGATTGCAACGGAAATCCTTTTTATTTTTTCTTTAAAAATAAAAAGATTGAAGTGAAAAGCAGGACACGAGCGATAGCGAACTGACAAAGTAAACAGCTCCAAAAAATACAACTAATGAAAAATAGATTTCTAAAAACACTACTATTTTCTTTGATTTATTCTTCGATTGCCTGTCAGGCGCAGGAAAGAATTACGGTAAAAGGAACGCAATTTTACAAAGGCAATAAACCGTACGCATACATTGGAACGAATTATTGGTACGGAAGTTTACTGGCTTCGAAAAAAGTGGGCGACCGAAAAAGATTACTTCGCGAACTGGATTTGATGCAGAAATATGGAATCGATAATTTACGAATTTTGGTTGGCGGCGATGGCGGAAAATATGATTTTACCGTTCGTCCGGCTTTACAATACGAACAGGGAAAATATGATGAAGATTTGCTTGACGGATTGGATTTTCTAATCAATGAAATGAGCAAACGCAAGATGTATGCGGTTTTGTACTTGACAAATAACTGGGAATGGTCTGGCGGAATGTCGCAATATTTAGAATGGAACGGTAAAGGTCCTATTCCGGTTCCGAATATTGCTCCAAATACATGGCCACAATTTATGGCCTATACGGAGCAATTTTATAGCTGTGAACCTTGCATGAAAGGTTTGGAGAATCATGTAAAGTTAATTATTGGAAGAACGAATGCCTATTCGCATAAAAAATACACTGAAGACAATACAATTATGGCGTGGCAGGTTGGAAATGAACCGAGACTTTTTACAGTAGAAAATGAGGCGAAATTTACGGTTTGGCTCAACAATATTGTAGATTTAATAGATAATTTAGACAAAAATCACCTGATTTCTACAGGTTCTGAAGGAAAAAATAGTTCTAATGATAGCATGGAAATTTTCGAAAGGACACATCAAAATCCGAAAATTGATTATTTGACAATGCACATTTGGCCTAAAAACTGGGGCTGGTTTAAGGCTGACAACGCCGAAAAAACAATACCAACAACGCTGGAAAATGCAGGGAAATATATTGACGATCACATCAAAGTTGCCAATAATTTGAAACGCCCTATTATTATTGAAGAATTTGGTTTGGGAAGAGAAAACGAAAGCTTACTGGCAACGGCAGCTGCTGCGAATAGAGATATTTTCTATAACTATATTTTCAGCCGTGTTGCCGATAGCCGTAAAAATAATGGTCCGTTGCAAGCGGCAAATTTCTGGGGTTTTGGTGGAGAAGGAAAAGCGGTTAACGTAACCGGAAAATGGAGTCCCGGAGATCCTTTAACGACTGATCCGCCGCAAGAACCACAAGGATTGAATTCTGTATTTTCTTCGGATAAATCAACATTAGAGATTGTGAAAAAATACAATCAGGAATTGAAAAAATAATTTTAACATACATGACATAGATGCACTGCTGTGCGTCTCTACAGTCAATGTCTTTAAATTAAGGGCAAATCTATAAAATTACTTAACAGTTTAATCAAGAAAGTAATTAGAAAAATCCGCTTTTATCAGCGTTTTCGCTTTAGCGAATCAGTAAAATCAGCGTCTAATTTTGACGCGGATAAAACAGATTTACTTCGTAAAAACGAGGATAAAAACGGATTTGATTTGCAATAATTTTATTTTCTAAAAGCTTAACTTAATGACATTGCCCTACGGTATATGTCTATAAAAATTTTATGCTAATATTTTTTCAATTGCATTCAATTCATCATGTGTAAATTCCAAACTTTGCAAACAATCAATATTATTATTTAACTGTCTCACTGAACTTGCACCAATTAAAACCGAGGTAATTCGTTTGTCTTTTTGCAGCCACGCCAAAGCCATTTGTGCTAAAGATTGATTACGATTTTGAGCAATTTCATTCAGTTGCACTAATTTTTGGATTCTTTCAGAAGTAACCTCATCTTCTTTTAAATGTCCGTTTGGATTATGTGCTCTTGAATTTTCAGGAATACCGTTTAAATATTTATCCGTTAAAAGTCCTTGTGCCAAAGGCGAAAACGCAATACAGCCTACTCCTTTTTCTTCGAGAACATCCAGTAAACCATTTTCGACCCAACGTTCTAACATCGAATACTTAGCTTGGTGAATCAAACACGGCGTTCCTAATTGTTTTAAAACATCAACTGCAACCCGAGTTTGTTCTGCCGAATAATTACTGATTCCAACATACAATGCTTTTCCGCTTCTTACAGCATAGTCTAAAGCCATCATGGTTTCCTCAATTGGTGTTTCAGGATCTGGACGATGTGAATAAAATATATCTACATAATCAACTTTCATTCTTTTTAAACTCTGGTCCAGACTTGACAATAAATATTTACGGGAACCCCAATCGCCATAAGGTCCGTCCCACATCGTGTAACCGGCTTTGGTCGAAATAATGATTTCGTCACGCAAATTTCCCTGAAAATTATGCCACAGAATTTTACCAAAATTAGTCTCAGCAGAACCTGGAACCGGTCCGTAATTATTAGCAAGATCATAATGCGTAATTCCTTTATCAAAAGCTTCTACAGCGATACATTCTGCATTATCAAAATTATCAACTGAGCCGAAATTGTGCCATAATCCTAAAGAAATTTCAGGTAGTAATAACCCGCTTTTTCCACATCTGTTATATTTCATTTTTTTGATTTAATGGTTGGAAGTTTTAATAGGTTTTAAAAATACAAAAAACTCCCGAAGTTTTGCCACAAAGACACAAAGACGCTAAGCTTTTTATTCAAATTAGAAAATCGCCACGAATTCACGAATTTTCAAACAATTAATTCGTGAATTCGTGGCGAAAAAAAAATGGCGTCTTTGTGTCTTTGTGGCAAAAACTTTACTCTTTTATCTCAAAACCACTCGTTAAACCTTTATCAGAACTTCCTCCAACCATAATTTTAAAAGTTCCAGGTTCTACTAAGTAATTCCCTTCATTATCATAAAATCCAAGTTCCTTATCTGTCAAAGTAAAAGTTATGGTTTTAGTTTCACCTTTTTTCAAGTTTATTAACTCAAAACCTTTTAATTCTTTAATTGGTCGAACAATGCTTGCATATTCATCATGAATATACAACTGAACGACTTCTTTTCCGTCATAATTCCCTGAATTACTCACTTCAACACTCACTTGTACGTTTTCTCCTTTTGCAAAAGCGGTTTTGTTTAATTTCAAGTTTTTATAATCAAACTTAGTATAACTCAATCCAAAACCAAACGGAAATTGAGGTGTTTTCGCAACATCAGTATAATGCGACCAAAACACATTTTCATCAACATCAGTTGGTCTTCCTGTACTGTATTTATTGTAGTAAATTGGAACCTGTCCCACATTTCTCGGGAAAGACATTGGTAATTTTCCACTCGGGTTATAATCTCCATATAAAACCTGTGCCACAGCATTTCCGGTTTGAGTTCCCAGTTGCCAGGCTTCAACAATGGCTGGAACATGCTCTGCAGCCCATGGGATACTTAACGGACGACCATTATTCAAAACCAAAACAATATTTGGATTTACTTTATAAATTTCTTCTAATAATTCCTGCTGAACTCCAGGCAAATTAAGATCAGTCCTACTTCTGCCCTCACCACTCTGAAAACCATGTTCTCCCAAAACCATCACCACAACATCAGCATTTTTTACAGCTGTTTTTGCAGCTTCAAATCCGCTTTTATCAGTTGTGTTAAAAATCACCTCATCTAAGAAACTCGTTTTCCCAACAATTAAATCAGCACCTTTTTCAAATGTCAACTGATTGTCTTTATATTGCTGCATTCCTTCAAGAACAGAAACTGCCGTATTATTATCCGATGCAATTCTCCAACTTCCTAACGGACTATTTTTATCATTTGCCAAAGCACCAATCAAAGCAATTTTCTGCCCTGATTTTTTCAGCGGAAGCAAATTCTTTTCATTCTTCAATAATACAATTGATTTTTTTGCCATGTCCAGAACGGCGTCATTATTGGCTTTACTTCCAACAATCGCTTTCTCACGCTTTTCATCACAATATCTGTACGGATCATCAAACAATCCTAATTCAAATTTCACACGCAAAATTCTACGAACCGCATCGTCAACCAAAGATTCTTTTACTTTTCCCTCTTTCACCAAATCAGCTAATTTTGCCACGTATAAATACGACTCCATATCCATATCAGAGCCTGCAATAACCGCTTTTGCAGTTGCATCAGCTTCATCTTTTGCATAACCGTGCGCAATCATTTCTCGGATCGAAGCATAATCTGAAATCACAAAACCGTCAAACTTCCATTTTCCTTTTAGAATATCCCTTTGTAAAAACGCATTTCCGGTTGCCGGAACGCCATTCAAAGTATTAAACGAATTCATAAACGTACGAACACCCGCATCTACCGTAGCTTTAAAAGGCGGTAAAACAGAGTTATATAATTTAGAATTACTAATATCTACAATATTATATTCGAGTCCGGCTTCTACAAAACCATAAGCAGCAAAATGTTTTGCACAAGCTGCGATTGTATTTACTTTAGCCAAATCGGCAATAGTTTCGCCCTGAAAACCTTTAACTCTTGCAGCGCCAATTTTACTTCCCAAATACGGATCTTCACCCGCACCTTCCATCACACGACCCCAACGCGCATCGTTTGCCACATCGACATTTGGTCCAAAAGTCCAGTTAATTCCAGATGCCGAAGCTTCATCAGCCGCAATCGCCGCCGATTTTTTAATCGCTTCTAAATCCCAACTCGCCGCTTCTGCCAACGGAATTGGACTCAACGTTTTATAACCGTGAATCACATCAAAACCTATAATCAGCGGAATTCCCAAACGAGTTTCTTCTACTGCAATTTTCTGAACCGCACGAACTTCTTTCACACCGCGAACCGTCAGCATCGAACCCACCCAGCCTTTTCGTAAATGGTCATATTTCAACTCCGCAGTTCCGCCTTTTGGAGCCGGTCCCGTCACATCCCAAAAACCGTTATATTGATTCATTTGCCCCACTTTTTCCTCCAAAGTCATCAAAGGCAAAAGAAGATCAATACGTTCTTCAATACTTTTATTTTTATCCAAATACGGCTTTTTCTGTGCATTCATATTTCCAACAGTAAACAGGGCAAAAATCCCAATGGTTATTATTTTTTTATTTTTCATAATGGCTTAATGGTCAGATAGTTTATTTTTAAGGCGCTAAGGTTCTGAGGCACTGAGCTTCTAAGCTTTTGAGTTTAGTAATTTGGGCGTGTTCGCCGCAGCGAATCGGGCTATTCGTTTCAAGTCCTCGCACTTCCTTCGTCAGGCTGTGGGCTTTCCACTGCTATCCCTCACGAGATTTACGGTAAATGAGAACCTTTTTGTTTTTAATACCCAATCTTGTCATTTCGACCGAAGGGAGAAATCGCACAAGAAATTCCACAATCTAAGTCGCCAATCTTTGTCGAGCTACTAATGTGATTTCTCCTTCGTCGAAATGACACAACCAACGCAAAGATCGATCTGAAACCAAACAAAATAAAATCCGCATAAATCCGTTTAAATCCGTACAATCCGCGGGCAAAAAATCTAAAATTCTTCCGTAAAACAAGAAGCCGGCAAATTAGCTTTATTAAACAAATCCGATTGAATTGTATTTCCCCATGCAAATCTCACTTTCGCTGGATTTTCAACTTTTTTACTTGTCAAAATCACCTGATTATTTTTGATCGAAGCTTCTGCAGGAAAGAAAATTCCATCGGCTCCAGCCACTTCAAATTGATTCGATATTTTATTCTTAAAGTACAATCCTTCAGAATAATCAAACGAAACAATTACTTTGTTTTTTTCTATTTTGAAATTTTTGAAAAGTGGTCCGTTTACCAAATTAGTATTCGTTTTATAAATATCGGCTAAAGCCAGATTTGCCAAACGAATTCCAACATCTTTTTTATTCTTTGGATGAATATCTATCGTATCCGAAATATCGCTTGTCAGAACCATTCCCGTTTTCGGAACTTCTTTCAGAGTTTTTCTTTGAGAATCTCTTACAATAACATTAGAGAAATTATTACTTCCCGTTTTATAAGGCGCAATCTGGACGTAATAAAAAGGAAATTCGTCTTGCCATGCTTTTCTCCAAGAGGTAATCAAAGCCGATAATGTTTTATCATAAACCAACGAACCAACATTTGATTCGCCTTGATACCAAAGCGTTCCGGCAATTTTAAAACCCACAAACGGATAAATCATGGCATTGTAAGCACGTCCAGGCTGACGTGGACCATATTCCTGTTCGTTAAGCTTTTTGGCATTTTCAAGTAAAATAGGATCATTCTGAACCACTTCTTCCGGCATCCAGATTTCAGCAGGAGTTCCGCCCCAGTTAGAAGATATTAATCCAATTGGTACATTTTTTAAATCTTCTCGTAAGCGCTTGGCAAAGAAATAGCCAATCGCACTGAAGTATTTCATGGTTTCCGGAGTTGATTCTGTCCAGTTTCCTGATAAATTATTCTGCGGACTTGTAGCGGTTAATTTTGGAACTAAGAAAAAACGAATATTCGGATTTGTCGCATTTTTCATTTCTTCTTTGCCATTATCGATTCCCCAACTTGCAGACATTTCCATGTTGGATTGTCCGGAACAAACCCAAACTTCACCAATCAGAATATTTTTAAGAATGACTTCGTTATATCCTTTTATAGAAATGGTATAGGGTCCGCCGGCTTCGGGCGTTTTTATGTGAAGTTCCCATTGCGCCTGATTATTCGCGACAACTTTATATTCCTTATTGTTCCAGCTGGAAACCAATTTGATTTCTTCTTTTGGATTTGCCCAACCCCAAATTTTCACTTCGGAGTTGCGTTGTAAAACCATATTGTCGTCAAAAATATTCGGAAGTGTAACGTTTGCCATCATAGTACTGGAAATCATCAGAATGAAAACAAACTTAAATATATTATTTTTCATTTAACAGCTTTTTTAAAAACGGAGCATATTCATCTGCCATGACTTTTTGATCAGCAACATCCGGATGTCCTAAACAGCCTTTTGGTGTCATTGGTTTAAATTTAAAAATCTGAATCGTTTTGTGTTTTTTATCTTCGGCGAAAGCGTTCTTCACTTTATTCAGACAATCTTCAAAAACAACTGCTTTCTCGCCATTTACCATTGGACTATTTGTAATCACAATTTGCGCTTTCGGATTGTGTTTGTACAACATCTTTATAAAATTGATGTAATTTGACACGTACTTTTCTGCATTAAAAGGCAAACGCTCTTTTTTGCCGTCTCCGCCAGAAAAATCATTGGTTCCTAAAGCAATACTGATAATATTGGGCTGAAAAGCAAAATCATATTTAGGTTTCGATGCATCTTTTGTTAAGTATAAATTTTGGTAAACATCAGGCATAATGGCTTCATCTTTATTCTCATCATTCCAGTTTCTGTACATCCCAATTCCGGAAACAGAACTCATCAAATAATCAACGCCAATTTCTCTGGAAAGTACTGCTCCATAAGCATAATATCCGTTATGATGATCCATATATTCGCCCGAATCACAATCAACCGAATCACTTGCCGCCGCACAGGTTATAGAATCTCCTATAAATTCAATTTTCTTTTTCTTTTTGGCAGAAATTGAAGTCAGTTTTGCAGTTGTACCTGCAAACAAAATATTTCCGCTTTGTGCTTCTGTATTTTTATAAATCTCAAGGTGATGTTCTTTTTTATTTGAAGTAATTTTTATCGGAAAAGATTGTGCTGCACCTTTTTCAATTCTGATTTTTCCAATATATTTTCCGTCCAGAACTAAGGAAACATAATTATGATGTTCATAAGAATTTACACTTTGCAATGTAATTAAACATTCATTTCCTGTAAAATTAAAAGAAACCAATGAAGCTGTGCCAATTAAAACAACAGTATTATTTTGGAGTTTCTCAACCCGGCCTTCATACAGAAATGTATTGGTTTTACTTTGTGAAGTTGAAACAATCGAAACCAGTAAAAACGAAATTAAAAACGCTATTTTTTTGAGAAACATAATTTATTTATTAAAATATAAATACGATTCACAAATATATCTGAAATGTAGTATAAAGAAAGATACTAAAACATCAAAAAGCAATAAAAAAACACCATTTTTTTTGCCACGAATTACACCAATTATCACTAATTCTTATTGTAAATTAAGCAAGCGCATTTATAAATTCGTGATAATTGGTGTAATTCGTGGCAAACTTTTTTTAACTATTCTTCCGTCAATAGTTTTATCAAACTATCGTCTCTTTGGTAAACATCTTTATAAAAATTCAATTCTCCTTTGCGGTCTACCCAAGCAGTAAAATATCCAATATAAACCGGAATTTTCTTTTTTAAACTAACCCAATTTTCTTTTCCTGCGTGCATTGCTTTATCAATTCGTGCCACAGTCCAGGATGGATCTTGTTTTAAAAGTTCGATTGCCAATTCTCTAGGTTTTCCAACTCGTACACATCCATGACTAAATGCTCTGTTTTCTCTTTCGAACAAACTTTTTGCAGGTGTATCGTGTAGATAAATATTATTAGAATTTGGAAATAAAAACTTCACTAAACCAAGTGAATTGTTTTTTCCAGGTAACTGACGCACAGCACCATTATTCCACTCCAGATTTTTTTGAGCCAGATAGTTTTTGTTTTTTGCCATTCCGGGTTTTATCTCACTATTGATAATACTTGTTGGAACATTCCAATATGGACTAAAAACAATATTGTTCATCATTCCGCTAAAAATAACCGTTTTGGTCATGGCTCTTCCAACCACAACTGGTGAAACGAATGCAATTTGATGGTCACGAATCAAATACAATCTAAATTCAGGGATATTAACTTCTATATATTCCTTTCCTTTTTCAAGTGCCGGATCAATCCATCTGCAACGTTCCATATTGGCAATAATCGTTTTGATTCTGTCTGAAACCGGAATATTCATTTCGGCAATATGTTCGGGTAAGATTATATTTTTTGGTGTTAAACCGTGATGTATTTCATAGTTTTTGGCCGCCGATATCAATAAAGAATCACACACATTACTTTTATTATCCTCTTTAAGATCTCCAGTTATATAAAGTCTTTCTCTAATTTGTCCCACAGCAATTGCAGAATCTCCTTTTTTAAAACTCTTAAAATCTTCATCGACTTCAATATTCTTCCAACCGCCTTTTTTCTCTATTTCTCTGTATTGATGAAGCGCATCACGAAGCTTGTAGTATTGACTGAACATTTTGTTCTTTTTGTCGTCACTGATCGTTGCCTTTTTATAAATAGAATCTGAAAAAACCTGATAATTTACTTTTTTTCGAGGTAAAAGCCATTCTAATAATTGAGTTGTTTTTTCATCTACACCAGATACTTTCTGAACATAATAAAAATATAAATTGGTAATCATTAAATCAGTGTCGGTCTGTGATAATTTATTGTCTGAAATATGCTCAAAAATAGGATTGATCTTTTCATTATAAGGAAAATTAGCCTTCAAACCTTCTCGATCTAATCCTTTGTATTTATTAAACAAAGTACTTCCAAATTCTACTACACCTTTATTGTCCAACCATAATTGGGTAGATTTATTTTTCTTATATAAAGCCAAAACCTCATTTTGAAATTTCTGTAATTTAGGATAGGTCTGATAAAAAGCAGCAATACCGGAACTATCAATTGTAATTTTAAGTTCGGGCACAACTTTTTCTGCAGTCTTTTTTAATTCTTCTTCTTTTTTTTCTGCTTTAGAATTACAAGAAACAGCAACAAAAAGAATGGCAACAGCAGCAAGCGGATACAAAATTTTCATAATAATATTTTTAATAAAAATAGAAAAGTTTTGCTAATAACAAATCATATCCTGAAAAATTAATATTGCCTTTACAAGCTCCTAAATCATCGAAATTTAATCTTCATTTTCTTTAAATATAAAGCATAAAAAAAACTCCAAATATGGCACATTTGGAGTTTTTCGCTTTATAACCAACCTTTAATTATTTAAATAACCGTTCCTTTTAAAGTAAGGATTTTTGGAGCCGTTTCGGCACTTGTTGTTACAGTAACTGTTTTTGTGAAACCACCTTTATTAGCAGCATTATAAGTTGCTGTTACTTTAGCCGTTTTACCAGGTAAAATTGGCTCTTTAGTATAATCTGTCGCAGTACAGCCGCAAGATCCCTGAACATTAGTAATTACAACAGAAGTTTTTCCTGTGTTTTTAAATTCATAAACAATTGCTTTTGGAGTTCCTTGAGGAATTTGTCCAACATCGATAGTTTCTGCTTTCCAAACAATAGTCGAAGCTGTTGTTCCTACTTTTGTTTCAGATGTGAAAGATTGTACCGGAGCAATTGCTGAAAAAGACATTAGACCTAAAGCTAGAGCCAACATCGAAATTTTAATCATTTTCATATTTATTTATTTTAATGGTTTATAGTTCAAATTTGATATTTCAAATGTACCTCAGACAAAATCAAATCGCTGTTAACCGCTTTCAAATCTTTGTTAACGAGTTGTTAATCGCTATTTTTGACTATAATTTTGATTAATATTACACCTTATAAAACCCGTTTTCTTGAAAATAAATAAACTCAATAGTATCATAATCTTAGGATTAGTAGCCATTATAAGTATATTGGTAGCACAATTGCTTTGGACTAAAGAAGCTTTTACTCTGGAACAGAAAAAACTGAGTCAGAAGGCAAATATTGCTTTACTTGAGGTGGCTAGAAAATTATACGAAGGAAAAGATCATGAGTCTTCCTGCCAAAACCCTGTTCAGAAAATTTCTAACGATTATTATATTGTCAATGTCAACAATGCTTTTGAACCGGATGTTTTAGAATTTTATTTGAGAGCTGAGTTCAAAAAAATGAACATTACGACTGATTTTGAATATGCAGTGTACAATTGTCAAAGTGACGAAATGGTTTACGGAAAGTATATTTCTTTTTCTGATAAAGAAAAAACAAAGAAAACTGTTTCCTTTCCCAAACATAAAAATTTAGTCTATTATTTTGCCGTTCGTTTTCCTAATGAAACCACTTATTTATTCAGTTCGATGCGTTTTTGGTTTGTACTTTCTATAGCGCTTATTTTTATTTTATTAATTTATGTTTACTCGATTTTTACCCTTTTGCAACAAAAAAAATATTCTGAATTGCAACGAGATTTCATAAATAATATGACGCACGAATTCAAGACTCCTTTATCTTCTATTTTAATTGCTTCGAAATATTTAATTGAACAAAATCCGATCAAAGACGACAAAAAACTTTATACTTATACGGATATTATTATCAATCAGAGTAATAAACTGAATCATCATATCGAGAAAATTTTAAACATTGCCAAATCTGATTATACGCCTTTAGAATTAAAAAAGGAAACTGTTTTAATTATTCCGATTATTGAAGAAACTATCGAAAATATTCAGTTAAAGTATCCTCAGGCAATTATTAAAATTGAAAGTGTTTCAAATGAATATCATTTAGAAACAGATGTTTTTCATTTTTCTAATTTAGTCTATAATCTACTGGATAATGCGGTTAAATATTGCAATGAAAAACCCGAAATCACAATTCAGATAGCAGTCGAAAATTCGACTTTAAAACTAAAATTCGTTGATAACGGAATTGGAATTGCTTCTAAAAACATTTCTTTTATCTTTGATAAGTTTTACCGTGCTCAAAACGAAAAAAGTAATGAAGTAAATGGTTTTGGACTTGGTTTGTATTATGTAAAAGAAATCTGCAACTTGCATAATTGGAAAATTAAAGCTGAAAATAATTTAGAAAACGGTACAACAATAACCTTGTCAATTCCTTATAAAAAATGAAACAATTCAAAATACTTTATACCGAAGACGATGAAACTCTGGCGTTCCTGACCAAAGATAATCTGGAACAAAACAACTATCACGTTACACATTGTTGCGATGGTAATTTGGGTTTAGAAGCTTTTAAAAATGAGAATTTTGACATTTGTATCTTTGATATAATGATGCCCAAAAAAGATGGTTTTGAATTGGCTACCGAGATTAGAAAAATGAATACTGATATTCCGATTATTTTTCTTTCGGCCAAAACTTTAAAAGAAGATCGTATTAAAGGATTGCGTCTGGGCGCCGATGATTATTTGGTAAAACCTTTTAGCATCGAAGAACTATTATTGAAAATTGAGATTTTCTTAAAACGCTCACACAAAAATATTCCAACCGAAAAATGTGTTTACGAAATTGGAAAATATCAGTTTGATACCAATAATTTTATTCTTTTTAACGAAAGTGAAAAAATCAGCCTTACCCAGCGTGAAGCCGAATTGTTGAAATTATTTCTTGATAATAAAAATTCAGTTTTAAAAAGAGAACAAATTTTGACATCTCTTTGGGGAACTGATGATTATTTTATGGGAAGAAGTCTGGATGTTTTTATTTCGCGATTGCGTAAAATTCTAGTCAATGAAAAAGGAATTTCAATAGAAAACCTACACGGAATAGGATTTCGATTTACGATGTAGTTTTTTTGACTTTAACTATTTAAAATTTTGTATTTTTAATATCTAAAATCCCCCGATATGAAATTGCATCATTTACGTAACGCGACTTTAGTTATTGAAACTGATCAACATGTAATTTTAGTTGATCCTATGTTAGGAAAGAGAAAAACGATTCCGCCTTTTACTTTCTTTCGATATAAACCAAAAAGAAATCCATTGGTTTCTTTGCCTAAAAACAGTCGTGATATTCTAAGTAGAGTGACCCATTGCTTAATCACACACCTACATCCTGATCATATTGACAAAGCCGGAGAGATTTTTTTAAGACGCAAAAGCGTATCTGTTATTTGTAGTGTAAAAGATGAGAAGGCATTGACCAAAAGAGGCTTAAACATTACTCAAACTTTAGATTACTGGCAACCTCAACCTTTTCTAGACGGAAAAATTACTGGAATTCCTGCCATTCACGGTTATGGTTTTGTTGCAAAACTAATGGGAAATGTCATGGGTTTTCATATCGAATTGCCAAATGAGAAATCGGTATACATAAGCTCAGATACTATTTTTACAGAACACGTAGAAAAAGTTCTGGTCGAATTTAAACCTGACATTGCAACTGTCGCCTGCGGAACTGCAAGATTAGATATTGGTCAGCCTTTGTTAATGAGAATGAATGATATTTTGAAGTTTGCGGCTCTTGCTCCCGGAAAAGTTTTTGCCAATCATTTGGAGGCTTTAAATCATTGCCCAACGACTCGAGAAGAATTGAAAACAGCTTTGGCTGAAAATGATCTTTTGTCGAAAACTGCGATTCCTAATGATGGTACTTATGTTGAATATTGATTACAAAACTAATAACCCAAATTCTCGCAATGTATTAATTGGCTTTGAATACCAAAACAATTCAAAATCATCTAAATTGGTTTCAAAGTCAGCTTTTACTTCTTGAAAAGTGTAGTTTTTAGCATTTGATACCGTGATTTTGGTTAAGATTTCAACTAGCCATTCACCTTTATTTTTGTTAGTCTGAATGTTGAAACTTTCCTTTTTATCGTGAAAAGTAAAAGTCATCATTTCCCAAGTCTGACCTTTTTTTGATTTTGTAAAATGTTCTACCGAAGGCTTTCCTCCTAACCAAACCACTTTTGCATTTGGTTTTGTATTAAAGTCATTTCCTTCTTCGAGTGCATTAAAAATAAAATCGGGATCAATTTTAGTTTTCGGAATTTTAAAATCGAACCAATCCTGCAATTCATAGTCAAAACAGATTCCGTGCATGAAATTAAAGAGCGATTTCTTTAATCCAAAACTGAACTTATCATGATTGATTCCCGTAGAATCTGTATAGTCGATATCATTATTGGCAAAAGTTCCAATTGCTTCTGTTGCTTTTGTAACACCAAATTTCTTCGGATACAACCCAACCGGACTATGAGCCGTCATCGCAAATTGATGCCAAAATCCTGATTGCAGAATTCCCGCTTCAAACAATTGGCGCACCATTTCTAAGCTGTCAACGGTTTCCTGAATGGTTTGTGTTGGATATCCGTACATTAAATACGCATGAACCATGATTCCGGCTTCGGTAAAATTTCGGGTCACTTTTGCAACTTGTTCAACAGTTACCCCTTTATCTATTAATTTCAATAATCGATCAGAAGCTACTTCTAAACCACCAGAAACGGCAATACAACCGGAAGCTTTTAGCAAAAGACATAAATCTTTAGAGAAGCTTTTCTCAAATCGAATGTTTGTCCACCAGGTTACTGCTAATTTTCGGCGCAAAATTTCAAGAGCCAAAGCGCGCATTAAAGCTGGCGGAGCTGCTTCGTCTACAAAATGAAAACCATTTTGACCGGTTTGCAGCATCATGTCTTCCATTCTGTCGCACAATAAATTGGCTGCAACAGGTTCGTAAACTTTTATATAATCTAATGAAATATCACAAAAAGTACATTTTCCCCAATAACAACCGTGCGCCATTGTAAGCTTATTCCAACGTCCGTCGCTCCACATTCTGTGCATTGGATTCACAATTTCGATAACCGAAATGTATTTATCTAAAGACAAATCTGAATAATCAGGCGTTCCTACATACGCTTGTTTGTAATCGTGTTTTAAAGAATTGTTTTTGTAAACTACTTTTCCGTTTTCCAGAAGAAAGGTTCGTTTATAAGAATTGTAATTTGGATTTTCGAGATTGAAAATTAATTCCTCTATTGGAACTTCTCCATCATCTAAAGTAATAAAATCGAAAAATTCAAAAACACGAGCATCAGAAAGTGAACGTAATTCGGTATTTGGGAAACCTCCTCCCATAGAAATCTTAATTTCAGGATGATTTTGTTTTACCCATTGTGCACATCTAAAAGCGCTATATAAATTCCCTGGAAAGGGAACAGAAATTAAAAATAAAGTTGGTTTCACTATTTCGATTTTCTCTTTTAAAAGCGAAATCAAAATAGAATCAATATAGGTCGGTTTTTGCTGTAAAGCTTCGTATAATTCATCAAACGAATTGGCACTTCGGCCCAAACGTTCAGCATATCGGCTAAAGCCAAAATTTTCATCAACACATTCTACTATAAAATCTGAGATGTCCTCAAGATATAAAGTCGCTAAGTGTTTGGCTTTATCCTGCGTTCCCATTGTTCCGAAAGCCCAATCGAGTTCTTCTAATTGTGCAAATCGAGAAGCTTCCGGCAGAAAATCTTCCTGACAAATTTGTAATGCTAATGTTGGATTTTTTCCTTGCAAAAACTGAATTACAGCATCAATAGTTTTGATGTATTCGTCTTGTAAAGCAAAAATACGTTTGGAGTTATCTGAAAGATCTTGATTAGAGCCTTCAAACTTGAAACGTGAAACGTTAAACAAACTAATTAAACCTTTCTTCGAAAACAATTCCAATATCACATCAATACCCAAATCGGCCTGAACCGATTCGATATTTTTAGTATTGAGAAATCCTTTTATATATGCAGTTGCCGGATACGGAGTATTCAGTTGGGTAAAAGGCGGTGTAACTACAAAAAGTTTGGTTTTCAAGACGAGATTATTTTTTTGCAAAAATACGGGATATTTAGGGACTTTTTATGAAAAGATTCAACTTGATATTTTAGTTTTCTTTTGTAGATATTTAATTACATTTGCGACAAGCCAAATTATCCAAATGAAACATAAATTACTTTTCCTTTTTATTTCTATATTTTTTTTCAATAGTATTAAAGCTCAAGATTTTCAATGGGTAAGGCAAATTGGAAATCAGCAAAGTGATGAAGCTCAAGCAGTAGAAGTAGATAATGATGGTAATTCTTATTCTCTTGGTGTAGCACAATCTTATACTTACGATCTTGATCCAACTCCTAATGGCACTCAAATTATTAATAATAATTCTACTCCTTTTTCTCCATACGCAGATATTTATTTAATAAAACTGAACAATAATGGCGACTTTGTTTGGGGGAAAACATTTGGAGATTTAAAATCAGGACAATCTGCTTATGAAATAAAAATTGGACCAGATGGCAATATTTATCTTCTTTTACAAACTGCAGATTTTGTTTCAAATCAAATTAACTCTTATTTCACAATTATAAAAATTTCTCCGAACGGAAATGAGTTATCAAAAATTAAAATTAAAAATCCAGGTTCCTTTTTTATCAATAGCTTTGACATTGATAACCAAAATAATCTTCTTGTTGGCGGCTGGTTTGTAAACTCAAAAACCATAAACATTAACAACACTGATGTAAAATTTGAATCACAAAATAGTATTGCTTCATACATTTTTAAACTAGATAACTCTGGAAATTTTATTTGGAAAAAAATATTTGATTATCCTGAACCATCTAACGTAAAAATTCACACAAAACCTGATGGAAATATTATTACGGTCTTAAATACTTCAGATCATGGTTATCCTATGTGTTCTATATTTAATATAAATACTAGCAATGCAAATATTCTGTGGGAAAAAAAATTATCGCAACAAGGTATAGAAACTTTTCATCTTGATCGCAAGGGAAATATTATTTTAGCAGGTACTAATGGAGTTTATCAAGGACCAATAGATGTTGATCCTTCATCAAATGTAGTAAACACCTCATCCCAAAAATTCTTATTGTGGCTTGACAGCGATGGTAACTTCCTGGATTTAAAAGAATATTTTGTTGCACAATTTTCAGCAGACTTTCGTATGTGGCAAATAGAAAGTGATGCACAAAATAATATTTATTTAGTTGGTGATTTTGCCGGAAAAGTTGATGCCGATCCTTCTGCTAATGATTTTTTCCTGGAAAACCCATACGGCTCGATTCAATATGGATCTGGTTATGTAATAAAATTTGATTCAAATAGAAATTTTGATAAAGCTTATATGTTAATTTCTAATTATCGTTCATTAGTAAAAGATATAAAGGTCAAAAATAAAAGTATATATCTTTTGGGCGACTTTAATGGCGAATGTGATTTCGATCCAGGTGTTGGCAGTCAAATATTTGACTCTTTGCATAATGGAGGTGTACTTACATCAGATGGTTTTATTGTTAAACTTAGCCCATGCGATTCTTCAAAACCTGATGGTGAAGAAAGTCAGTTTTTTTGCACAAGTCAAAATGCAACAATCGGTGATTTAGCTCCAAATTTTAGTGGAATAAAATGGTATGATAATGCTACAAATGGAAATATTCTGTCCTCCACTTCTGCACTGCAAAATGGAAAAACTTACTTTGCTTCTCAATCAACAAATATTTGCGAGACCGAAAGATTAGCTGTTACAGTAACAATAACCAATACTCCTCTTGCTCCTCTTGAATTAAACAGTCGTGCTTTCTGCAAAAATGAAAATGCAACTTTAAATGATATACAAATTGATGGACAAAATTTGAAATGGTATAGTTCCTATATGGCAGCTAGTATTATACCAATCACTACTTTGCTAGAAAACAATACTACTTATTATGTTTCACAAACTAAAGGGTGTGAAAGTGACAGAACTCCAATTTTGGTAAAAATCAAAGACACAAATTTACCCATTGCAAAAGCAGAACAGCCTTTTTGTATTAATCAGAATGCTACAATTGCTGATATTAATATTCAAGGAACAGGAATCATTTGGTATGATGCAGCGATTGCAGGAAACGCTTTGGCTGAAACAACTTTTCTTGAAAACAAAACATATTATGCAGCACAAACTTTAAACAGTTGTGAAAGCAAACGACTTGCTGTGGCTATAAAAATTCAGGACATCCAAAACCCAATTGCTAAATCTCCGCAAACATTTTGTATTCAAAAAAATGCTAAAATCAGCGACATTGATATTAAAGGAGAAAATATAAAATGGTTTGAAAGCCTCTCTGCTACAACTACTTTATCAGAATCAACTTTACTTCAAAACGAGGTTACTTATTATGCTTCGCAGACAGTAAACAATTGCGAAAGTGACAGAGTTCCGGTAACGATAAAAGTTCTTGGAGCTACTACTGGTGACTGCATTAATTTTGTTGACGAACTTCCATATCCAAAATTCTTTACCCCAAACAATGATACTTATAATGATTACTGGACAATTGATTTTGCTTATTTAGCACCAAACACAGGAATCAAAATATTTGATCGCTATGGAAAATTAATCAAAGAGTTAGTTAATAGTGGAGTTTGGGACGGAAATTATCTAGGTCAGGAATTACCCGCATCTGATTACTGGTTTACAGTAACAAGATTAGACGGAACTGAATATAGAGGACATTTTAGTTTGAAACGATAAAGAATAATTAACCGCTAAGTTCGCTAAGTTTAATTTTACTTTAAACATAGAAAACACAAAGTTCGCAAAGCCAGATTTAAAAAAAGCTTTGCGAACTTTGTGTTTTTATAAAATCACGATCTAAAAAAACTTTGTGACCTTTGCGAAAAATACTTTGAAAACTTTGCGGTTAAAAACTAAAACTGATGTACTTTCTTAGAAATCACTAAAAATGAGATTAATGAAATTAAAGCAGCAGCAGTCAGGTAAAAACCTACATAATTTAAACCATAAGTACTTGCCAGCCAAATCGCAATCATTGGCGCAAATGCCGCACCAAGAATTCCTGCCAAATTAAAAGTCAACGAAGCACCAGAATAACGAACTGTTGTTGGAAACAATTCTGATAAAAAAGTTCCTAACGGGCCATAAGTAAAACCCATCAAAGACATTCCGATACAAACAAAAGTTGTTACTAATGTCGCATTTCCGGAATTTAGAAAGTAAGAAAAGAAAAATCCAAAAACAGCAATTGCAGCTGTTGTAATAACTAATATTTTTCGACGTCCAATTTTATCAGCAACCAAAGCCGAAACCGGAATAAAAAAGGCAAAAAACAATACCGAAAGCAATTGGATCAATAAAGCATCTCTTTTTGTAAAACCCAAATCAGATGTTGCCCAACTAAGCGTAAAAACAGTCATTAAATAAAATACCAAAAAGGTTGTAACTGCAGATAAGGTTCCAAAAATCAATTGATTTTTATATGATTTCAATAAGGTGAAAAATGGAATTTTAACCTCTTTTTGTTCTTCTTTAGAATTTTCGAATGCCGGAGTTTCGCTAATTTTTAAACGAATATAAAATCCAACAATTACTAAAAGTGAACTTGCTATAAACGGAATTCTCCAACCATAATCCATAAAAGCTTCACTGCTCATACTATCCGTTAAAATCAAAAAAGTTCCACCTGAAAGCAACAATCCTATAGGCGCTCCTAATTGAGGAAACATTCCGTACCAGGCACGTTTATGTGGAGGTGCATTTTCAATTGCCAGTAAAACAGCTCCGCCCCACTCACCTCCTAAACCAACACCCTGACCAAAGCGGCACAACATCAATAAAATTGGAGCAACTATACCGATACTCGCGTAACCCGGCAAGAAACCAATTGCTATTGTTGATAGTCCCATTGTTAATAACGCCACTACTAAAGTAACTTTACGACCAATTTTATCACCATAATGCCCAAAAACAGCAGATCCCAAAGGTCTTGCCAAAAAAGCTATTGAAAACGTAGCCAATGACTCCAGTGTAGAAACGGTACTATTGGCTCCCGGAAAAAATAGTTGTGGAAAAACCAATACAGCGGCATTGGCATAAATATAGAAATCAAAAAATTCAATTGTGGTACCAATTAAAGATCCAAAAAGAACATGTCGTAAGGAGTTTTCCTTATTAGGATTATTTTTCATGTAAGATAGATATACTTTTTTTTCTTGCAAAAATATAATTTCATTATTAATAATTCATCTTTAGAAGAATAAGTTTCAGAACATTTTTCCTTTTTAACAAATTTCTTAAACTATCAATTCTCTGAATTAACTTTAAATCAAAAAAAAATAAAATCCTGATTACAAGATTTTTAAACTTAAAATCAAAAATCAAATCATAAGCAATAGTTAAAACCGTTTTTAAGTACATATTTTCATTAAATTTACAGCTATCAAAAATAAATTTAAAATTATGCCTACCGACTGTATCAGCTATCAAACATCAGGATATTTCTCTAAGTTAATACAAGATTATTTAGATCAAAAACCAGAATTAAAGCCGCTGTACAATCATTTTCCAACTTCGGAGAACTTCGAAAAACAGATCACAGAAAAACAGGCAAACTTTGATAATGCTAATCGAATCCCGTTGGTTGAAACTTTAAAAAAGCAATATCAAAACATTGAAATTTCAGATTCCACAAAACAGAATATTGAACTTTTAGCGCTTCCTAATACGTTTACAATTACAACCGGACATCAATTAAATTTATTTAGTGGTCCGTTGTATTTCTTATATAAAATCATTTCGACAATTAATCTCACCAAAGAATTAAAGCTAAAATATCCAACAAATAATTTTGTTCCCATATATTGGATGGCTACAGAAGATCACGATTTTGAAGAGATCAATTATTTTAATTTTAAAGGGAAAAAATTCCGTTGGAACAAAGAAAGTACCGGTCCTGTCGGAAGGCTTTCCACAGAAGGTTTAGAAGAATTTTTCGAAATATACTCCAAAGATTTAGGTTCAAGCACAAATGCCAATGTCTTAAAAAAACTCTTTGAAGAAGCTTATTTAAACCATGATAACCTTGCTGATGCGACTCGCTTTTTAGCCAATAGTTTATTCGCAAATTATGGTTTAGTTATTTTGGATGCCGATGATACTAAGTTAAAACGTGCTTTCATTCCTTTTATAAAAGAAGAATTAGAACTGCAAACTTCCTTTAAAGCGGTACAAGAAACTATAGCAAATTTTAAAGACTATACCGTTCAGGTAAATCCTCGAGAAATCAATTTGTTTTATATTGAAGATGATTTAAGGGAAAGAATCATTTTTGAGAAAGATAAATACTTCGTAAACAATACTAAGATTTCATTTTCGAAAGAAGAAATTCTAAAATTGTTAGGAAGTAATCCAGAGAAATTTAGTCCCAATGTAATTATGCGTCCGTTGTATCAAGAAATTATTCTGCCAAATTTATGCTACATTGGCGGAGGCGGAGAAATTGCTTATTGGTTAGAATTAAAATCTTTCTTTGAAGCCGTAAAAATTACGTTTCCGATACTTTTGGTTCGTAATTCTGTACTTTTAAACACCGAAAAACAAGCCCAAAAAGCAGATAAATTAGGTTTAAGCTGGGCCGATTTATTTACAAAACCAGCCGATTTAGTAAATGCGATCACACACAAATTATCAGCCTTTCCTATTGATTTAACACCTCAAAAAGAAACGTTGGAAAAGCAATTTGAATATCTTTATGAACTAGCGCAACAAACCGATAAATCATTTACCGGAGCTGTAAAAGCACAAGAAGTAAAACAAAAGAAAGGTTTAGAAAACCTGGAAAAACGTTTATTAAAAGCACAAAAACGAAAATTGGATAACGAATTACAACGTGTAGTAGATTTACAATGCGAATTATTTCCGAATCAAAGTTTACAGGAACGTCAAACCAATTTTTCTGAATTTTATTTAGAAAAAGGAGAACAATTGATTCCCCTTTTAATTCAGAAACTAAAACCTTTAGAAACGAATTTTGATATCATAACAATATAAAAAACAAAAAATATTGCCACGAATTTCACAAATTAGCACTAATTTTTATTCGCGAAAATTTGTGAAATTCGTGGCAAAAAAAATAAAGTAATAATCATCAGAAATAAATAACCACCTCCTTCTGAAGTTATTGCCTCTCTAAACCAAATAGTAACTTTTAAAAACAAAAATTAACCTATTTACCAAAATTATGACCAGAGAGCGCTTGATATCCTTGGATGTCTTTAGAGGATTAACGATTTTATTAATGACCATCGTAAACAATCCCGGAGATTGGGGACATGTTTACGCACCTTTATTACATTCTGAATGGCATGGCTGCACACCAACCGATTTAGTTTTTCCGTTTTTTATTTTTATTATGGGAGTTGCTGTTCCATTGGCAATGCCAACTAAAAGTTGGGATGACACCACTTTTAACAAAATCCTCGTTCGTTCGTTACGAATGTTCTGTCTTGGAATTTTCTTTAACTTTTTTGCCAAAATTCAGCTTTTTGGACTTGACGGAATCCCACTGCTTATTGGACGATTAATTATTACTATTGCTGTTGGTTATGCTTTAATGGGTAATTTCAGCTCCAAAGTCAAAAATATTCTGGCTTTTTCTATTCTCTTTATTTATCTGTTTTTAGCTTATAGCGGTATCGAAGCCTATCAAAGTGTTCGTTTACCAGGTGTTTTACAACGAATTGGAATTGTCTATTTTGTAGTTTCGCTTTTATATTTAAAAACAAGTAAAAAAACACAAATCATTACCGGAGTAGTTCTTTTATTGGCTTATTGGGCAATAATGACTTTAATTCCTGTTCCTGGAATTGGCGAGGCAAATTTAGAAAAAGGAACAAATTTAGCCTCTTGGTTAGACAGCGTTTTACTAAATGGACATATGTATCGCGAAACCATAACCTGGGATCCGGAAGGAGTTTTAAGCACACTTCCTTCAATTGTAAACGGAATCATCGGTTTATTAATTGGTTTAATATTACAACGCGAAATACCTAAAACTCAAAAGGCATCAAAAATTGCCATTGCCGGTATTACACTAATCATCGCAGGTTTAATCTGGAATATCGTTTTCCCTATCAACAAATCACTTTGGACAAGCAGTTATGTTTTATACACTACAGGATTAGCCGCAACTTGTTTATCAATATTGTATTATATAATTGATATTGCTGATTACAAAAAAGGATTCAAATTATTTTTAATCTGGGGAGTAAATCCAATGATTGTATTTTTCTTTTCTCAGATTATTCCACAAGCCTTAGTAATGGTAGAGCTAAAAAATCCTGAAAATCCTGAAACTCAAATTAATCTTTTAAACTATTTATATCATTTCGGAATTGCGCCATTCTTCAACGATCCAATGATGGCCTCATTAGCGGGAGCCTTAGTTTACGTCGGAATCTGGTCGTTTATTCTATGGATTTTCTATAAAAACAAACTCATTTTCAAAGTTTAAAACTTTTTCACCATATAAGTGATAGAAGTTCTTATAAGTAGAGACGCACAGCAGTGCGTCTTTTTTTTGCGGCGTTAATCTAAAATGAACTTAAATCACTTATATGGCGAAAGTATTTTTACATTTTCCCTTGCTAAAACATCAATTTGTATCATTTAAATTATGAATTTATTAAAATCAATTCATAAAAAAAGTATACTTTTGCACAAAATTAAAAATAAGCAATAAAATGGCAACAAATAGAACTTTTACAATGATTAAGCCAGATGCAGTTCAAAACGGACACATCGGTAATATCTTAGCAATGATTACTAATGGAGGTTTCAAAATCGTTTCATTAAAATTAACTCAATTAACTGTAGCTGATGCTAAAGCATTTTACGCAGTACACGCAGAAAGACCTTTCTACGGAGAATTAGTTGAATTCATGTCTCGTGGACCAATTGTTGCTGCAATTTTAGAAAAAGACAACGCAGTAGAGGATTTCAGAACTTTAATTGGAGCTACAAATCCAGCTGAAGCTGCTGAAGGAACTATCCGTAAAGCATATGCAACTTCTATTGGAGAAAATGCAGTTCACGGTTCTGATAGCGACGAAAACGCAGCTATCGAAGGTGCATTCCATTTCGCTGGAAGAGAGCAATTCTAATTTAGACTTCTTAGATCTTTGGATTTTTAGACTTCTTATCTTAGATTCTTATAAAAGAAAACCCACTTCAATGAAGTGGGTTTTCTTTTTATATTTAATAACTTTTCAACAGTCTAAGATATCTAAGTATGTCCAAAAATCTAAGAAGTCTAACGTAAAACAACATCCTTCACTACCTCACGTCCTAGTTCTTCATTAATCATTTTAACGATTTTAGACTTTCCGTGACTTAATTCTTCTCTTAAAACAGCCGATCCAAGTTCAACATACAAAGTACTGCCTTTCAGCACAACATTTTTAGTATATGTGTTCACACCATTCCCCATCAACTGTCTCCACGCCTCTTTTACGTCAATCTGATCCATTCCGGGACCTAATTTATTCACCTGGATAATCTGTTGCAAAACAGCCCCAATCGTACTCTGATTATTTAGTCTTTTTGCCATCGTTTAATAAATTTATTGGTCCTGCTTTTTTATAATGATATTCTTTTTTCTCTTGATTTTTTACGACCAATTCCTTATCCGAAATTGAAATCAATTCCTCGCTCCATTTTGCATAATTCGTTTTATAATCCAAAAATACCTGATCATCTTTAAATCGAACCGAAACATTTTCAAAAGAATCACTTGTCAAAAAAGTTCCATCAAACTGAGGCATTACTTTCTTTCGAAACCCTTTATTATTTTTAATTTCAAAAAAATCAAAACTTTCATTCATTCCATAATCCTTCTGTTCACCCTTATCAAAAACCACTTTTTCGATTTCCCAATAGCCATTGAGTTTTGCGATATCCGTTGGTTTAATTTCCTGTTTGCAGCTCACAAACAAGAGCGACAAAACCAAAATCATAAAAGTGTTTTTCATAGTTTATTATATTAAATTTCAATTGCTTTCAATCTGAGTTAAGCCGAAGAATCAGGAGCTATTTCCTGCTGTCCGCTTTATCTTTTACAGTGAACCCCACCATAAAAGGATGCCGCTTCCATCAGAGCTAAGGCTCCAGTTTTCAAAAGAGATTTTTGCGAACTACAAAGTTAAACTTATAAACATCAAAAGAAATAAAAAATTACAAAACCAATTAAACTATTTCAAATATTTTTAGTCCAACCCTCAACCAAAACCAAAAAAACATGACTAAAACAATTTGTATAATCCTGACAATCTTTGCATTTGCAGGATGCAGTTCAGATCCAAACGAACAAACGCCAACTCCAACGGAAAGTATGTATTTCCCTCCATTAACAGGAAATACTTGGGAAACAAAATCCGTAGCGGATCTAAAATGGAATCAAGCCGCTGTTCAGCCACTTTTAGATTATTTAGAACTTAAACATTCTAAATCTTTCATCATTTTAATCAATGGCCGAATTGTAATGGAAAATTATTTCAATGGTCATTCCGCAACAACCAACTGGTATTGGGCAAGCGCAGGAAAAACCCTGACATCAACTATAACCGGAATTGCACAACAAGAAAACCTAATAAACATCAATAATAAAGTTTCACAATATATAGGAACCGGCTGGACAAGTGAAACTCTTACACAAGAAAACCTTATTACTTGCAAAAACCTACTTACAATGACTTCAGGACTTGATGACAGTACAGATGATGTTGATCCCGCAAGCTTAATCTACAAAGCCGACGCTGGAACACGTTGGGCATATCACAATGTGTATGTAAAATTACAAGATGTAATCGCAAAAGCAAGCGGACAAACCTGGCAAAACTATTTCAACGCCAAATTAAGAGATAAAATTGGTATGGAGGGCAATTGGGTACAACTTGGCGCTAACAGCGTTTACACCAGCACATCCAGAAGCATGGCACGATTTGGACTTTTAATGCTGAATAAGGGAAAATGGGAAAACAATCAAATTCTAAATGAAGCTTATTTTAATGAAGCAACAACTACTTCGCAAAATATTAATTTAGGATATGGCTATTTATGGTGGTTAAACGGAAAAGCGTCTTATCATTTACCACAATCACAACTTACTTTTCAAGGAAGCATTATTCCAACAGCCCCAAATGATATGTTTATGGCATTAGGCAAAAATGATCAGAAAATCTACATTGTTCCCAGCAAAAACATGGTCATCATCAGAATGGGAGACGCCGCAGACAATGTCAACTTAGCCTTGTCTGATTTTGATAAAACTTTATGGGAGAAAATTAGTGCTTTGTATCAATAAACTTAGTAGATTAACCTCTTTAAATACTTAATAAAGAGTTTAACTATCTTATAGTCTTTCAATAAGTTAGATCACTATTTCTGCAATTACAAGACGTTATAAAGAAGCATACAAATTCTTTATAACGTCTTTTTTTAAACGACTCTTTCAAAACTAAAGGGTCTTTTTCTTTTCCTTAAAATTCAAAACAGCACAAACTAAACAATAGTCTTATTACATTGTTTTTAAAACTTCTTATGGTTATCCAAGATAAAAAAAACAAGATTTTTGCACTAAAATACAACTTCAAAATCAATTGGATTTATACAGTAAGTTAGAAGCAATAAAAACAACACACTTAATTGATTTTTAATGTTTTATCTATTAAAAAAAATCCTTCAAGGAAATACGGAAATATGCGATTAAACAAAAGCTATTATAATCAACTATGAAAAAAACGCTACTCGTTTTTATTATATTAGTATCCCTGTCGTGCACTAAAAAAAAGAGCACTACTCAAATAGTTATACCTGTTAAAATAGAGCACCAACAAATTACACAAAATAACACTCTAACCATAACAGATTCAATAAAAAAGACCTTTTTAGACACGCTTAATATAAAAAAATCACCAGTCAAAATTATCTCTGCAAAACTGTCTAAAACTCAATATTCAGACCACAAAGACATTAAATTACTTTATAAAAATGTAAGTAATAAAAACATCAAAGCCATTCGGTTTGAGTGGTATTGTGAAAATGGCTTTGAAAAACCCGCAAGCGGAAGAAGCTTTTTCATAAAAGGAAAAGCTGAGGGTTATACTGATGATTTACTTAAACCTCATCAAAGCAGATCTCAAATATGGGAAGATTTCTCAACTGATGCCAATACAATTATATCAGCACGAGCCTATTATGTTGTGTTTTCAGATGGAACAAAATGGAATCTAAAAAAATAGTTCCTAAAACTAAAGATTCCATTTTAGAATAAAGACATACTATTTTGTACGTAATCTTTTTAGCATTCCCATAAAAAAGAGAACCAACCCAATAATTAACAGAATATAATAAAAAGGCAAACTTTTATCTTTTAATACATTCGCCAAAACAAAACATACAACGCTTGCAAAATAAAAACTAACAGGTGTTATATTTTTTAAAGAAGAAAAACTCATTGAAATTATCTAAAAAAGATTATTTAAAAAAACTATCCACAAATTCATATTTATTAAAGACCTGTAAATCTTCAATTCCTTCACCTATTCCAATATACTTTACAGGAATTTTAAATTGATCTGAAATACCAATTACAACACCACCTTTTGCAGTTCCGTCCAATTTGGTTACAGCAAGTGAAGTCACTTCAGTCGCAGCAGTAAATTGCTTTGCTTGCTCAAAAGCATTTTGACCAGTAGAACCGTCCAAAACCAAAAGCACATCATGCGGAGCATCAGCAACGACTTTTTGCATTACGCGTTTTACTTTGGTAAGTTCGTTCATCAAATTGATTTTGTTATGCAAACGCCCAGCAGTATCAATAATAACTACATCAGCATTTTGAGCAACTGCAGATTGCAGCGTATCAAAAGCAACAGAAGCAGGATCACTACCCATGTTTTGTCTCACAATTGGCACACCTACACGATCCGCCCAAACTTGCAATTGATCGATGGCAGCAGCACGAAAAGTATCTGCGGCTCCTAAGACCACATTATAACCCGCTTTCTTAAACTGATAAGCTAGTTTACCAATAGTCGTTGTTTTACCAACTCCGTTGACACCAACCACCATTAAAACATAAGGTTTTTTATCTTTCGGAATTTCAAATTCTGTAGCTTCACCAGTATTAGTCTCAGACAACAAAGCACCAATTTCTTCACGAAGAATTTGATTCAATTCGTCAGTTCCTAAATATTTATCTTCAGCAACACGTTTTTCAATTCTTGAGATTATTTTCAAAGTTGTATCAACACCAACATCTGATGCAACCAGAATTTCTTCCAGATCATCCAGAACATCGTCATCGACTTTAGATTTTCCGGCAACGGCTTTACTTAACTTTGAGAAAAAGGTAGTTTTTGATTTTTCAAGACCTTTGTCCAAAGTCTCTTTTTTATCAGTAGAGAATATTTTTTTAAAAAAACTCATTTTTTATAGATTGTTAGTTTTTTAGATTATTCGATTTTACGATCTAAATAATCCTTAATATTTAAAGAAACCCAAAATTACGTATGCTTCTTTAAATTTTAGACAAATATAAAAAATAAAAAAGCTACTTCCGAATGAAAGTAGCTTTTCTATATAATGTGATTGTAATTATTTCTTTTTCAAGAAAGTATCAACTTCTTCAGGAGCCATAATAGATTCTACGAATGTATATGCACCAGTTTTAGGAGATTTTACCATTTTGATGGCTTTTGATAATCTCTTAGAAGATGTTTGTAACGATGCTACGGTTTTCTTTGCCATGATTCAAATGTTATTTGAAGTTTCTTATAAAACTCGAAATGGCTAAACCATTTGAGATTTACAAAAATCCCTAATTATTACTTAATTTCTTTGTGAACAGTTACTCTTTTCAAGATTGGATTAAATTTTTTAATCTCTAATCTGTCTGGAGTATTTTTTTTGTTCTTAGTTGTAATGTATCTAGAAGTTCCTGGAACACCAGAAGTCTTGTGCTCAGTACATTCTAAAATTACTTG
The DNA here is from genome assembly GCF_020991455.1 of Flavobacterium sp. JAS. Lineage (GTDB taxonomy): Bacteria > Bacteroidota > Bacteroidia > Flavobacteriales > Flavobacteriaceae > Flavobacterium. The sequence continues at coordinate 112,377 of NZ_JAJMOX010000010.1, read as the reverse complement.
GATTCTATTACCTTTCTTTGCCATCTTGCTATATATTTATTTAGGAAAAGATTATTTGATAAATCCTTCTGACTGAGCTTTTTTCAAAACCGCAGTGATTCCATTTTTATTAATTGTTTTTATCGTAGATGCTGCTACTCTAAGAGTAATCCATCTATCTTCTTCTGGAAGATAAAAACGCTTTTTAACTAAGTTAACAGAAAATTTTCTCTTAGTTTTGTTCATAGCGTGAGAAACGTTATTTCCTACCATCGCTCTTTTACCTGTAAGGTCACAAACTCTTGACATTATACTTATCTTTTATCGTTATTCAAAATCAGGGTGCAAAGAAAAGAAAAATAAACGATTGAAACAAAAAATTAGTACACATTTTTTAAAATTTCTTTCTGTAATATTTCTAAACTCTTAATTGTGGCTCTATCTATCACTTTTTCACGTGGTTGGCCAAAGTTAAATTCTTCAACAATTATTCCGCTAGGAGTAGCCAAAGCGATAAAAACAGCTCCAATTTCAGCATTTGAATCTCCTTTTGTCGGTCCGGCGTTCCCAGTTGTCGCGATTGCATAGTCTGTTTTTAGTATCTCTTTCACATTCAAAGCCATAGCCGAAGCAACCTCTGCACTTACCACCGTAAATTTATCAACTAATTCCTGTGAGACACCAAGAACATTGACCTTCGCCTCTGTTGCATAAGAAACAATACTGCCTTTAAAATAATTTGACGCTCCGGGAATAGCAGACAAAAGCGAAGCAATTTTCCCTCCCGTAAAACTTTCGGCGGTCGAAATAGTTTTATTTTGCTTGGTCAGAATTTTTCCAACTACGGATTCTATTGTTTCGTTTTCTTCATAACCTACTATAATATCATTAATTATAGCATCTAGTGATTTCACATTCTCTTCTATTGCTGCTTCTAATTCTTCTTTATTTGTTCCTCTTGCAGACAAACGTAAACGCACTCTACCGGGATTTGGCAAATAAGCAAGCTTGATAAATTCAGGCAAATTATTTTCCCAATCTTCGATACGCTCTGCAACTAAACTCTCACCCTGACCATAGGTTAAAATGGTTTTATGAATGATATACGGACGTTTGTACTCCCGAACTATTTTAGGAATTATCTCTTCTTCGACTAAATATTTCATCTCGTACGGAACTCCCGGAAGCGAAATAAACACTGTATTCTCCTTCTTCATCCACATTCCCGGCGCCGTTCCTACTTTGTTATGCAAAACGGTACATTTTGATGGAACTAAGGCCTGATCTTTATTTAACTGCGATATCGGTCGTTTATAAAAACCTTCGATCAATTCTGTCACGTGTGCCAAAACTTCCGGATTCACCACCAATTCGTCATCAAAGTATTCGCAGAAGGTTTTCTTAGTAACATCGTCTTTTGTTGGTCCTAAACCGCCTGTTACAATCACGACATCAACTTTGTTTTGTAACTGAGCAAATGTATCTAAAATGTGTTTTTTATCATCGCTGATCGAAATCATTTCATGAACTTCAACCCCGATTCGGTCTAGAGATTTTGCGATAAAACCTGAGTTTGTATCTACAATTTGACCTATTAAAATTTCGTCTCCAATAGTAATGATAGTTGCTTTCATAGCTGTGGAATATATTTACTTACGACATTGTAAGTTATTATTATAAAGAAGGTTCTTGTCGCAACGATTTTGCGTGAGGGGTAGAAACGGCATCCTTTTGTGACACCTGATAAATACTTGTTTAACGAAGTTTTCTGAAACAAAAGATACAGTGAATAACCCGACCCAATTTTTGACCTAAATTTAAAAAGGTCAAAAATTAGGTCATGCCCATATCTTACAAATCAAAGTCTTTTTTGATTTCTTTTATTGCCTCTTTTACCTGCAATTTAATGCTCTTAAAAGTTTCGACAATTTCTTTTTTCTTGCCTTCAGCTTTTGTCCAGGCCTCAACTTGTAGAATTTCTTCAAAAGCTACGTTTAACCCCATTAGATCTAATGTGGGTTTTATTTTGTGAGCATAAGAATAAGCATACTTATGATCCTTTTTCCTAATTCCCTCTTTGATTTGTTTTAAATCCTCAGGAACTTCGGTAACAAATAATTTTAGAATTTCGTTTACAAATTCAGGATCATTATCTGAAAGTGCATATACTTTCGAAAGGTTGTACTTTAAAGCCATTATTTTACTTGTATTCTGAATAATTTTTTATCTTCTAAAAAGCCTTCTAAAACATCATTTGGCTTAACCGCAGCAACACCCTCAGGCGTTCCTGTAAAAATGATATCGCCTATTTTTAATGTAAAATATTGCGAAACATAAGAAATCAGCTCATCAATTTTCCAAAGCATTAGGCTTGTATTTCCTTTTTGAACTGTTTGGGAATTGTTTGTCAACTCAAATGTAAGATTTTCCATCGAAACAAAATCGCTTTTTGGCAAAAAATCTCCAATAACCGCAGAGCCATCAAACGCTTTTGCTTTCTCCCAAGGCAGTCCTTTCGCTTTTAATTTATCCTGTAAATCTCTGGCTGTAAAATCTATACCTACACTTATTTCATCATAATACTTATGAGCAAATTTAGGCTCGATATACTTTCCTACCTTATTAATTTTAACAATTATCTCAATTTCGTGATGAATTTCTTCAGAAAATTCTGGAATTACAAACGGATGCTGCTTTAATAAAACTGCCGAATCCGGTTTCATAAAAACTACTGGTTCTGACGGACGTTCGTTTTTTAATTCTTCTATATGATTGGTATAATTTCTACCGATACAGATTATCTTCATTTTTTTATAGCCTCTAAGTCGCTAAGTTACTAAGACTCTAAGAAACTATGCAAAAAACTTAGCACCTTAGAGTCTTAGCGACTTAGAACCTTATTTAGTATTTAACTTTCTTAATTTAATTGCCGTTAAGACTTTCTTGGTATATAAAGGAAAGTCAGCATTTTGAATCCAGCTGAAATATCCAGGCTCTGATTCTAATACTTTATCAACTTTTACTCCTTTATGTTTTCCGAAGGTAAAAACTTCTTCGTTGTCTGCATCAAAAGCAATCATTCCTGCAAAATCAGCGATTTTTTTACGAGTTGTAAATTCAGACAATGATTTCATATCATTTTCTAAATCCGGATAACGATCTAATTGTGCTTTTAAAATTTCGTAAGTCGCCATTGTATCCGCTTCTGCCGAATGTGCATTTTCAAGACTTTTTCCACAATAGAATTTCAACGCAGCACTTAAGGTACGCTCTTCCATTTTATGAAAAATAGTCTGCACATCTACTGAAACTTTATTTTTCATATCAAAATCAACTCCAGCACGAAGCAATTCCTCAGCCAGCAACGGAATATCAAAACGATCTGAATTAAATCCGCCCAGATCACTATCCTTAATCATATTAAAGACTTGTGGAGCCAGCTCTGCAAAAGTAGGTTCGTTTGCTACTTTTTCGTCTGTGATACCATGAACAGCAGTAGTTTGTGGTGGAATTGGAATCGTTGGATTCACCAACCATGTTTTACTTTCTTTATTTCCGTTTGGAAAAACTTTGAATATCGAAATTTCTACTATTCGATCTTTACCGATATCAATTCCGGTTGTTTCAAGATCAAAAAAGCAAATTGGTTTGTTGAGTTTGAGTTCCATTTTTAATTTTTATAAGATTACAAATGTAATTTTTAAAGCCGAATTTCCTCTTTTATTCTTGATTTTTTTAAACAAAAAGGAATGCAATTTCGACATTTTAACGTTTAAATTCATTCTCAAAGTTGGCTTGCATTCATTTTCTTAACCTTTTCTTACAAAACAAAAAACCCGGAAAATTATTAAAATTTCCCGGGTTTGAATTTATTTTTATGATGCTTTTAGAAATCTCTGTCTACATCAAAAGCTTCTAAATATTCCGCTACTCGTTTCACGAAACTTCCACCTAATGCTCCATCAACAACTCTGTGATCATAAGAATGCGACAAGAACATTTTTTGACGAATTCCAATAAAATCACCTTCTGGAGTTTCGATAACTGCAGGTACTTTACGAATCGCACCCAAAGCCAGAATCCCAACTTGAGGTTGATTGATAATTGGCGTTCCAAAAACACTTCCAAAAGTTCCCACATTCGTCACCGTATAAGTTCCGCCTTGTGTATCATCTGGTTTTAGTTTTCCTGCTTTTGCACGGTTTCCTAAATCGTTAACCGCTTTTGCCATTCCAACAAGGTTTAACTGATCAGCATTTTTAATTACCGGAACAATTAAATTTCCGTTTGGTAAAGCTGCAGCCATTCCTAAGTTTATATTTTTCTTTTTGATGATATAATCTCCATCAACAGAAATATTCATTCCAGGGAAATCTTTTAACGCTTTTGCAACCGCTTCCATCATAATTGGCGTAAAAGTCAACTTCTCACCTTCTCTTTTCTCGAAAGCAGTTTTAACTTTATCTCTCCATTTTACAATGTTCGTTACATCAACTTCAATAAACGATTGCACGTGAGCAGACGTTTGTACCGAAGCTACCATATAACCAGAAATCAGTTTACGCATTCTGTCCATTTCGATGATTTCATCACCTCCATTTACAGAAACCGGAACTGCTTGTTGGCTTTTTTGAACCGGAGCAGCAACTGGTTCTGCTGCTTTTGGCGCAGGAACTACAGCTTTTGGAGCTTCTACAATTCCTGATTTACGGTTTTCAATATATTTTAAGATATCTTCTTTTGTTACACGGCCATCTTTTCCTGAACCAGCAATACTTTCTAATTCAGCAACAGAAATACCTTCTTCCTTCGCAATATTTTTTACTAATGGAGAAAAGAATTTGTCAGATCCTGAAAAATCTTGAGGTGCAGTAACAACTTCTTTTACTGTTTCAATTGTTTTTTCGATTTCAGCAACTTCTGCAGGAGCAGCAGCTTCTTCAATTTTTGCAGCTGGCGCGTCACCTTCTGTTTCAATAATCGCAATGGTTTGCCCAACCTGAACCAGATCATCTTTACCGAACAATTGTTCAATCAAAATTCCTGATACTTCGCTTGGTACTTCACTATCAACCTTATCAGTTGCAATTTCCAGTACTGCTTCATCAGCTTCAATTTTGTCTCCAACTTCTTTCAACCAGTTTGTAATGGTTGCTTCAGCGACACTCTCTCCCATTTTAGGAAGCTTTAATTCAAATCTTGCCATATTGTTAATCTAAAGGATGATTTTGATTTTCTGATTGCGAAATTACTGAATATTTTAAATATAAATTACACTTAATATAATTTTTTACTCAATTTTTATAATTTGCCCTCTGTCGTTCCGGGAATTGCTTCCAATAATAAAATTGGTGTTTTTGGGGAAAATCTTAAAAGTAATGTTCTTATCTTTAAGAGTTTCTATGATTTTGATACATTTTTTGAACGAAACATACTGATTATCCAAAATAATCTCCCCTCTTTTACCCTTAAAAACTAGCCACGAATTTACCATTTTTTCTTTTTTGAAATCTAAAAAGAGTACTTTATTTTTTAAAATAGAAGGTAATTTTTCAGACAAAATTTTATTTGAAGAGTAAAAAACGACACTTTCCGGCAACGGTTTTGACTTAACTTTTCCCTGAAACATTTTTACAAAAGAGAAAAACCAAATGCCAATTTGGATAAAAAAAGTAAAAAACCAGGATTTCTTAAAATGCTTTTGGTAAAAGAAATTCATTGCTTCCTGAAAACGTTTCATATACTTTTCGTCTTTTACCGTACTTTCTCCTTTATAATGCAAAATGGTTGTTTCATGAAAATAATAATTTACTTTTTGCTTTTGCAAAACACGGTACGACAAATCAATATCATCGGCATACATAAAACAATCCTCATCAAAACCCTGTAATTCCTGATACAAATCGCGTTTTAGAAACATAAAAGCTCCAACTAAAATATCTACTTTTCCTGTTTCATTTTCATCTAAATGTTGTGCATAATATTGATTGAAAAGATTTGTTTTTGGAAAAATTTTATACAAACCAAAAATCTTTGTAAAGGCAACCCACGGCGTTGGAACTCCGCGTTTACTTTCCGGCAGAAAATTTCCTGTTCCGTCAATTAGCTTACAGCCTATAATTCCTAAATCTGCTTGCCTTTCGGCGAAAGCCAAAATCTTAATAAACGTATCTTCGGCAACAACGGTATCGGGATTTAAGATACAAATGTATTTTCCGCGCGCTTGAGAAACTCCAATATTATTGCCTTTCGGGAAGCCAAAATTGATCTTATTTTCGATCAATTTTATATTCGGAAACTTATTTTGCATCATCTCACAACTATCATCAGCCGAATTATTATCAATTACAATAATTTCGGCATCAAGAGTCGAAAGCGCTTCCTGAACACTTAAAACACATTGTTCCAGAAAGTAACGCACATTATAATTAAGAATAATTACTGATAATTGCATGAAGAATTTTTACTGTGAATTTTTCGGAAAGTTAGAAATTTTCAGATAATCCCAACCGTAAAGACCAATCGTTTTTACTGATCCCGTAATCCAGAGCCAAATTGCTATTGTTCTTCTTATTCCATTTAATTCGGATTCCGGTACCAACAGCAGGATGCCATTTGTCAAATTTATAAGTATCTAACTTAGAAACTGACGATATATTCCCAAAAAACACAGCGCCAAAAAAGCCATTTCTGGTTATATCAGTTCTATATTCTGTTTCGAAATAAATTAGTGCGTTACTTCGGTATCTATTTTTGGTAAAACCACGTCCGGTTCTTCCATCACGATCCCAACCAATACTTGGCAAATCAAGATAATGTGGCTTTCCGCCAAAAGTAGACCAATAAAAAGCACGTGAAGCCCAAACTCTATGTTTGTATTTACTGAAAGAATGGTATTTTCGGGCATCAACATACAAAGATTGCCATTTATCACCTTGCACTCCACTTGTATTTATTCTCAAATCGGCTTCAACATAAAGTCCTTGTTCCGGATTAACAGTGTTTTTTCTAGAATCGTATAAACCCTGAAAAGCATATCCAAATGAAGTTTCATCTGAAAAATCTCCGTTCATATATTTCACATAATCTGTTGGTTCGTCGATCTTTGAATCTTCGGATATATTTTTATAATTATCAAATAACAATCCTAAACCTAATCGAAAATTACCAATAACTTTTCGGGTAACAAACTGATAGAAACGCCATTGTTGATAATCTAAAGTCGACATTTCTTCCTTTGTATTATGATCTCCTAATCCGTAAGTAAGCTGTGGATAAATCAAATAGCGATAATCTCCAATAAAATTCCATTTATTGTCTTTGGTATATATATAGGACTGAATTGGAAAAACATATTGATTACTAAAACTAAAATAAGGCGAAAAAGTAACCTGTGACATATTGGTGGTTTCGTGATCTTCACCCAAATAAAAAGTAGTTAAAAAGGAAACAACAAGTCCATTTGACGAATTTGCATTTACAGGAACAGGCAACAATGAAAAGGCAAGTTTTTTATCTTTTCTTGCTATTGAATCGTTCTTTTTGAAAAGCTTATATAGAACATCCAAAATATCTCTTTGATTATTTCGAATTGTGTCATTTTGCGAATAACAAAATGGCATAAAACAAAGGAAAAATAAAACTATTAGAGATTTTACACTTTTCATTCCGTAAGGTTTTCAGAGACAACTTCTTACAAATTTAAAATTTAATTTAAAACAGAAGCTGATTTTAGAAATAATAAAAAAAGAAAAACTACAACAGATTATAAAAAAGTATATTTTTGATTTCGAACTAAAATAGTTGCTCTATGAAAAGCAAAACACCGATTCTAATTGATTCCTTTCTCCTGATAATAACAATCTTTTTTACATCTGGTTTTGTTTCGGCACAAGAACATTTAGACATAAATAAAGATCTCGTAAAATCTTCTATCTGGTACATTGCTGGTCCAGCCAAAGAAAATCAGGAAACTATTAATACTATTAGAGAAAAAGAAGGAAGAATTAAAGTCACAGCAAAAGACAATCCGGTTGGAGAAATAGAATTGAATGTCATGATTACTCCATCAGATTCAAACGATGGTCGCCCAACAAACTTATCTTATAACTCAAAATTCGTAAGTATCACTTATAAATCATCTCATCTTATAAAGTTACAAGCCAGAGAAGGAAATAATGAAGGAACTGGCTGCGTGCATGGCGGTTCGCATCCGAGAGTTGATATTGCGGCTTCTCCAAAGAAATTTGTAACGATTAAAATTCCCTGGTCAGACTTTAAACAAGACGGATTGTCAAACGGAAAGCTTTTAGATATTCATAACCTTTGCAAATTCAATTTTGTGAATTACAATCCGGTTTCAGGAGCATTTTTAGAAATTAAATCAGTTATAGTTCAAAATTAAAAAACATGAAAATAAGACTTTTATTACTGCTTTTTATTACTGTATTATATTCAAATTTTGGCTATAGCCAAAATAAATCTGCAAAATCAAAAATTGATATTAATGGTGTTTGGGAAGATATAAATCCCGGTGTTCAAAATGCTGTTGCCATTATATCTGAGCAAAACGGAAAAGTTGTTTTCTCACATTATTTAGAATGGAAAGGACAAAAATTTGTAGAAAGCGGCACAGGAAAAAGAACAGGAAATACAATTGTTTACACCGTAACTGTGGCTTTACCAATTGAAGGCTGGGCAACAGCAGGAACTCACACTTTAAAATTGTCTGAAGACGGAAATACATTAGAAGGTACTTTTGTCGACAATAAAAAAAGAAACGGACCAATTGCGTTTAAAAGAATACGTTAAAAATTGTTTCAGGTTTCAAGTTTCACGTTCAGTGCGAACGTGAAACTTGAAACCTGAAACTTTTGAACCCTTTTATAAGTGTAATTGAATTTTATACTTGTTGCATAACTTCATTACAAACAACATTATCGTTGAGAAAACTAATGACCAGATAATACCCGGAACTCCTACACGAAAATATCCCGGAATGATATGAACATTAACTGCTTTACAGAAATAATAAATTACTCCAGGCAGAATATAAATCAATAAAGGATTTGCTGCTGCCGGCATAAAGAAATTGCTCCATTTGGTTTGTTTTTTAATTTCCATCAACCAATACAGAAAATAGAATAATACCGTACAAATTGTAGCCGAAAACATAGTCCAAGATGGCGTACCTTTTATTTTTGAAATTCCGAAATATGGTCTTAATAAATAACCCGTCACAAAAAACAAAACAGCAAAACCTATTACTCCCCAATTGATTTTAGCCGCTACTTTTCGATCGAAGAACAATAATGAAATTACAACTCCCGCAGTTACTAATGCTGCATGCGTTAAGTGTCCTGCGATGAAACTTAGCCAAGATGTTTGTTGTATAAAAGATCCTTCTGTCAAATTAATTGAATTGGCAATAACACAAACAATTAAAAAAACAATCATAGCCCATAGTCTTCCGGAAACTAACCAATAATAAACTACCGTAATAAGATACGCCCAACCAATTAGTCCAAGAATTCCCCACCATTTTGGCGTCATACCAATCTCTCCTGTATCCCGAACATATAAAAAATATAGCGCTACTAAAACCAGCATTCCGCCATATTGAAGTGTGTTTTTTATCCAAACCGGAAAGTCTTTCGCATATTTATTCCAAATCGGGATAGGCATTGCATACGCAAGAAGTCCCCAAAATGCAGGTGCAATAATCATTTTTGTTGCATCGTAACCATATTCGGCATTGACCATAAAAACACCAATAATAATTAAAGCCAATGCTCTTTTTACTGTGTGCGTCCAGATTGTTTTAGCGTTGTCTCCCTTTAATAATCGAGCATTGAAAGCAAACGGAATCGACATACCTACAATAAATAAAAAGGCCGGAAATACCACATCAACAAAAGTCATCGCATCTGCATCTGCAGACATGTGTTTCATCCATTGTGGCACATTGGTAATACTCGCCAGCTCATTTACAAAAATCATTATAAAAATGGTAATTCCGCGTAAAGCATCTATCGAAATAATCCTTTGATTGTATAAATTTTCTTTAATTTTCATAAAATTACACCATATTAGTAATAACAAATATAAACTAATGAACGAAATGTCAAATTAGGTTTCTATAACAATTTTGCTATAAATCGTTTTAAATAAATCCTCTAACCAATAGTATTAAAAATCCTTACATTTTTTTTACTTTTGTCTGCATGTTATCATTCTTTAAACCAAAACCACACTTAAAGGACCTTATTACTGGGGGCTTTGTTGACATCCATTCGCATTTATTGCCCGGCATTGATGATGGAGCCAGAACCATTAAGCATACTATACAACTTGCAAAAGCTTTTCAGGACATGGGGTTTTCTCAATTTACGGTCACACCTCATATTAGCCACTATATTTGGGATAATTCTCCGGAAGATATCATAGACAATCATAAAAAGACACAACTTTTACTGGAAGAAAATAATCTGGAAATCCCTTTTCAGGCTGCGGCCGAATATTTGATGGATGATTCATTTGAAAGTCATTTCAAAGACAAAAAACTTCTAACACTAAAAGATAATTATGTATTGGTAGAAATGTCGTACCTCAACGCTCCAATACAATTGTACAAAACATTATTTGATTTGCAAGTTGCAGGTTACATTCCTGTTTTGGCACATCCGGAGCGCTATAGCTTTTATCATAAAAACTTTGGTGAATATGAAAAACTAAAAAAAGCGGGCTGTCTCTTTCAATTGAATTTATTGTCTACAGTTGGTTATTATGATGAAGAAATAACTAAAGTTGCAGAAAAACTACTTAAAAAAGGAATGTATGATTTTGCAGGAACTGATGTTCATCATATAAAACATATCGCCTCTTTTGACAGCAGAATTAAAATAAGCAGTATTACTAATCTAAAAGAAGTAATTGCTAACAATCAGTTTTTTAAATTTTAATCAGTAAGCGTTCTCTTCGCCTTTAAAAATATTGATAACTGTTTTTATAATGATTTTCATATCTAGTAATAAACTCCAGTTTTCAATATACCAAATATCATATTCTACCCTGCTTTCCATATCACTTAAGACTTTAGTTTCTCCTCGATAACCATTGACTTGTGCCCAGCCCGTAATTCCGGGTTTAGCATATTGACGTACTAAATAATTATTAATCAAATCACTGTATTCTTTCGCAAGATTTACCATGTGAGGTCTTGGCCCTACTACTGACATGTCGCCATAAAAAACATTAAAAAACTGAGGCAGCTCATCAATACTTGTTTTACGAATAAAAGCACCAAATTTAGTAATACGGCGGTCTCCTCTTTCGGCTTGTTTTTTATGAGCCAGACCATTAACATACATGCTTCTGAATTTATAACACATAAAAGTTCGATTATCACGACCTGATCTTTCCTGTTTAAAAAATACTGGTCCCGGCGACTCTATTTTAATAATCAGCATTATAATTGGAAACAACCACGGAAATACCAACAAAATAACAAAAACCGAAAAAATAATATCAAACGCTTTTTTTGCCAATCGGTTTACTGCAAACTCTAAAGGCTCTGTACGAAACATTAATACCGGCGTATTTTCATAAAAAGCAACCTCAACTTTACTTGATTTTGTGTACAATTGAAAATCAGGAATAAACTTGATGCGCACCATATTTTGTTCACAAATTCGGGTTAGCTCATTAATAATTTCAATATTGTCAATATGTAATGACACATACATCTCATCTATTTTTTTTTCGGTGACAAATTGCCTAATAGCATCAAAACCTCCCAAAACTGTGGAAGAATCAACAATTTCAGGATCTATATTATCATCAAAAAAACCTAAAAAGCGATATCCATAAGTTAAATCTTTGGCCAATATTTTGCGTATTTTTTGGCCTGATTCATTGGCTCCCACCACGATAAAAGTTTTAAAATTATATCCTTGTGCCCTAATATATTTTAAAAGTTTCATCGATAAATAACGAGAGATCATAAGTAACCCAAAGAAAATCAAATAAAATGTGACTAATCTAAGTCTTGAAATATCGGTATATTTTAAATAAACGACAAAAACTGAGATTAAAGCAGCATGAATTATCAACTTCTTTATTGTTCGCACCAAAATAGATTCTATTGGCTCAACTCTTATACTTCTGTTGGAATCATTTTGAAGTAATAATGCTATCCAAATTAAAACAGCTAATAAAGAAACTGTTCTTTCTTCTTTCGACAAAAGTTTATCCAAACTTCCAAATCTGGCCAATGCAGACAAAATGGTCGCCAAATTCAATAATACTACATCTACTAAAACAAATAAGAGTTTAAAATAGCGTGAAAAACGATAATGTGATAGTTTTTGTAGAATTTTCATGTTGGGATTTTATCCTTAATTTTAGAATAAAATTTAATTTAGAATTAGTACTGCAAAATAATATTTTAATTAGATTTTTCGATACTATTTAGAATCTATTCTTTAAAAGTTTACTTTTATATTATGCAGATTTAATATTGCAGATTATGTTTAAAACAATTTTATTTTTTTGCCTGATTTTATCTTCTGCAAATGCGCAAATTTCAGGCTGTACAGATCCACTTTCAAAAAACTACAATCCATTAGCAACTATCAACAATGGGAGTTGTCTATATGCTTCTCTTAAAATTAAACCGGAATATTCTAATAAAACATCCGATTCGATCAAAGAAACTTCCGGATTAATCTATTTCAATAATTTATTATGGACACATAATGATGATCATGATAAAACTATTTACGGACTGGACACATTAGGAAACATCAAAAGAAAAATAGTACTTGAACAAGCAATAAACAATGACTGGGAAGAAATTTCGCAAGATAGCACGCATATATACATAGGCGATTTTGGAAATAATTACACCGGAAACAGAACTGATTTGCACATTTTGAAAATAGAGAAAGAATCTTTCTTAGCAAGAAATCCAAACATTGAAATTATTTCGTTTCAATATTCTAATCAAACCGATTTTTCTCCAAAAAAACAAAACACAACCAATTTTGATTGCGAAGCTTTTATTGTTAGCAAAGACAGTATTTATTTGTTTACCAAAGAATGGAGCACCTCCAAAACTAGTATTTATGCACTACCGAACAGATCCGGCAATCATGTTGCGCAGCTAAAAGATACACTTAACACAAAAGGTTTAGTCACTGGCGCTACTTACTTAGAATCTAAAAAACTCCTCGCACTTTGTGGTTATTCAAAATTAGGAAAGCCATTTTTATATCTTTTATATGATTATAAAAACAATGATTTTTTATCCGGAAATAAACGAAGGATTGCTATAAAACTTCCTATTCTGCAAATTGAAGGCATCGCCACCCAAGATGGTTTACATTATTATTTGACAAATGAATCTTTGGTTCGGAAACCGGTAATCAATGTTCCGCAACAAATTCATCGCATTGACTTAAGCCCAATATTGAATTCCTATCTCCATAAATAATTCGTAAATGGTAATATAAAAGTTTACTTTTGCAAAAAAGTTATGTTTTGTAAAACATTCATAACTTATAATTTATAACTCATATTTTACAAAGTGAATTACTTATCTGTAGAAAATATATCGAAGTCATTTGGCGAAAGAACGCTTTTTGACAATATCTCATTTGGAATCAATAAAGACCAAAAAATTGCTTTTATAGCTAAAAATGGTTCAGGAAAAACAACCATTATGAGTATTATCAATGGTTTGGATGAGCCTGATACTGGTCAGGTAGTTCTGAGAAAAGGAATCAGAATGGCATTTCTTTCGCAAGACAATAATTTACAAGACGAGTTATCTATTGAAGAAAGCATCTTTGCATCAGACAATGAAACACTTAAAGTAATTGAAGCTTACGAAAAAGCACTTGAAAACCCAGACGATGAAGAAGCTTATCAAAAAGCTTTTGACGGAATGGACCAGCATAACGCATGGGATTTTGAAACGCAATACAAGCAGATTTTATTCAAATTAAAACTGGAAGATTTTAAACTTAAAGTTAAAAATCTTTCTGGTGGACAAAAAAAGCGTCTTTCATTAGCAATCATTTTAATTAATCGCCCTGATTTATTAATTCTGGATGAGCCAACCAATCACTTGGATCTTGAAATGATCGAATGGCTGGAAAGTTATTTTGCAAAAGAAAATATCACCTTGTTTATGGTTACGCACGACCGTTTCTTTTTGGAACGTGTTTGTAATGAAATCATAGAACTTGACAATGGTAAATTATACCAATACAAAGGAAACTACTCTTATTATTTAGAGAAAAAAGAAGAGAGAATTGCTTCTGAAAATGCCAGCGTTGACAAAGCAAAAAACTTATTTGTAAAAGAATTAGAATGGATGCGTCGTCAGCCAAAAGCGAGAACTACAAAATCAAAATCGCGTCAGGATGATTTTTATGTAATTAAAGAAAAAGCACAAAGCCGTCGTCTTGAAAATAAAGTTGAACTTGAAATTAATATGGAACGTATGGGGAGCAAAATTATCGAGCTTCACAAAATTTCTAAAAAATTCAAGGATCACGTTATTCTGGATAATTTCAGTTTTGATTTTCAACGTGGAGAACGTATTGGAATCATTGGTAAAAACGGAACCGGAAAATCTACTTTTTTAAATCTTCTTACCGGAACAATTCCGTTAGATAGTGGCCGCGTTGTAAAAGGCGAAACTATAAAAGTTGGATATTATACGCAAAGCGGAATTAATCCAAAACCAAATCAGCGTGTTATAGATATTATTAAAGAATACGGAGAGTTTATTCCGTTGGCAAAAGGTCGAATGATTTCGGCTTCTCAATTGCTGGAACGTTTTCTTTTTGACGCTAAAAAACAATATGACTTTGTCGAAAAATTAAGTGGTGGTGAGTTAAAACGTTTGTATTTATGTACGGTTTTAATTCAGAATCCAAACTTTTTAATTCTGGATGAACCTACAAACGATTTAGATATTGTAACATTAAATGTTTTGGAAAGTTTTCTTTTAGATTATCCGGGATGTTTACTTGTCGTTTCTCACGACCGTTATTTTATGGATAAAATTGTAGATCACTTATTTATCTTTAGAGGAAAAGGTGAAATCGAAAGCTTCCCAGGAAACTACTCAGATTTTAGAGCTTATGAAGACAGCGCCGATGTTGCTCAAAAAGAAGAAAACAAAGCTGAAAAGAAAGATTGGAAACAAAATAATCCAACAGGAAATCTGACTTTCAACGAACAAAAAGAATATCAAAAACTAGAAAGAGAAATAAAAGATTTAGAAATAGACAAAACTAAAATCGAACAATTATTTTCTGACGGAAAAGTTGCCGATGCCGATATTGAGAAAAAAGCAAATGAATTACAAAACATCATCAATAAAATAGATCAGAAAGAAGAGAGATGGTTTGAACTTTCGGCTAAGATTGAAGGATAATCCACTAGTCTCAGAAAGAAAAACAGAAACTTATATTATAAAGAACCTCAATACTATTAGTGATAACATTAATAGTATTGAGGTTCTTTTTTTTTGTAAAAAAGCAATTCAAAATTAACAAGAAACTATTTCAAAAAAACAAAGTCTTTTTTATTATTTGCAATAGTAAATCCCTATTTTAGCAGAAGAAAAAACAACATAATATCATCATTAACAACGTTTAGCAGCACTTTACAACATTAAAAAGATGGAATCAAAGAACAAGATTTTAAAATTAAGTTTAATTATAGGTTTTGCATTTGCATTAATTGTTATACTATTTTTTTCATTCAAAAGTGATTCGCCTAAAAAAAATATTTCAAATACAACACAACTAAATACGGCTCAAAAAACGGTTGTAGCTCCGGAAGAAATATCAGAAACGGAATTAAATCTCTTTTTTCAAGATTTTATAAAAGCTTTTAATACTAATAATGAAAAAGAAATAAATAAGTTCATTGACGAAAAAGATGGTTTTGTCGAATATCTTTATGACGGCCCCTATCCTTTAATAATTTTCGGTAACAAAATGAGTCATACAGAATGGTTTGAAACTAAAATTCATACAACCATTTCTTCTGAAAAATTCCCAACTTATCTGGGTGATACCCAATTTGAGAAAACAGGCTTTTTTTATGAAAAATATGAGCATAAATTCAAGCTCTCTGATTTTGACAATGGTTATGTAAATCTTTCGGACACTGTTTTTCAATCTCATCATGCATTGGAAGATAAATGCAATTACAGAGCACGTGCAATGGATGTAGGTGGAAAACGAATTTACAATTTCTACTTTGCGATTACAAAAGAAAAGAAAAAGATTGTAGGGTTATCTTATGATTATACTGATGACACTACATATAGTGATCCAGAGACAGATTTCATCCCTTTTGATTCCAAAAAAGATATTGAAAACTACATTACAGAACAGCAAAAATTCTGTGATTCCGAAAATAAATCTTATCTGGATTTTGGTAAAAAAGAATTTACCTACTGGGATTTTAAAGAAAAACCATTCGTATTTAAAAGTTATGAAATTGGAAATATCGAAATACAATCTAAAAAATTAAAAACACGAAAAATCATTTTTCATAATACTGATGCAAATGAAGAATACAATAGTGATTTTACGATGACATTGTCCAATAAAGGGACATTTGTAGTTACCCCCATGGGAGCCAGACCATTTTATGAATATGTAATTTGTAAATAAGCCCCAAGATAAAATACCTAATTTCATTATATTTACATTTTAAAAAACAATTTTTTTATGAAACATCTCCTATCTGCCTTAATGGTAATGACACTTTTTATTTCTTGCGCTAGTGATGACGGATTAGAAAGAATACCTGAAATTAAAGACTACACTGTTCAAAACGAAAAAGAAATAACAGACTACATCGCTAAGAATAAATTAACCGCGCAAAGAACCTCAAGCGGATTATATTATGTAATCAACGAACCTGGAACCGGAGCTCAGCCAACTTCTACATCTAATGTAACTGTTGCCTATAAAGGTTATTATAGCGATGGGAAAGTTTTTGATCAAAGTAAAGATACGGGAGTAGCTTTCCCGTTAAATAAAGTAATTAATGGCTGGACAGAAGGTATTCCTTATTTTAAAGTAGGTGGAAGCGGGATTCTATTAGTACCTTCACATTTAGGTTACGGTCCCTTATATAACAACGGTATTCCTGGAGGATCTGTGCTTATTTTTGACGTTAAATTACTATCCGTAAACTAACTTACGAAATAACGATTAATAAAAAACCACAACAAAAAGCTATTTGTTGTGGTTTTTTTATTTCTAACTAAGACTGAAATCTGATACTAAAAAATCTTACCAAGGAATCGGGTTATAATCTTTCAGGAATTTTCCACACCAATGTTTTCCAGTATTAATTCCGTCAAACAAAGGATCCATAACACGTGCGGCACCATCAACAATATCCAATGGCGGTTGAAAATCCTCTAGTTCTTGTTTCTTTTTTGCCAATTCGGCCGGATCTTCATCAGTTACCCAGCCTGTATCAACCGCATTCATAAAAATACCATGTTTTGCTAAAGTTCCTGATGACGTATGTGTTAACATATTCAGAGCCGCTTTTGCCATATTCGTGTGCGGATGGCGGTCTTCTTTAAAAAAGCGATGAAATTTTCCTTCCATAGCCGAAACATTAATAATATGTTTTTTCCCCGTATTATCTTTCTTCATAACTTCCGAAAGTCGGTTACATAATACAAAAGGCGCAACAGAATTTACCAATTGCACTTCGATCATTTCGGTAGTTTCTATTTGCCCTAAACGCAAACGCCAACTATTCGTTTTTCGTAAATCGACTTGTTGTAAATCAGCGTCAAGTTCTCCTTCCGGAAAAACCTCATTTGCTACAAGTGCATTATCAAAAGAATATGGAATTTGAGACAATTGAGCCGAAGCACGCAAACCAATTCCAGGTTCTGGTCCATGCCAGGTTACCGGCATATTTTCATTGGAAGAAAATCCGGTTGTTAAAACTTTTAGTTCGTCCAGACAATTAAGATGATCTGCCAATAATTCTTGTGCCTGTTTAGGTAATGCACTTATTGGTAACTCTTCATTCCCCATTAAATGAGAATAAAACCCTGAAGGTCGTCTAACCGTTTGAGCTGCATTATTTATCAAAATATCCAATCGCTCATACTTTTGCTCTATAAAATTGCAAAAGATTTCCACACTCGGAATATGTCTTAAATCTAAACCGTGAATTTTTAAACGATGTCCCCATTCCATAAAGTCGTCTTCTTTTGCAAAACGCAAAGCCGAATCTACTGGAAAACGTGTCGTGGCAATAACCGTTGCACCGCCACGCAAAAGCATCAATGTAATATGATAACCAATTTTTAATCGGGAACCCGTGATAACTGCAATTTGCCCTTTTACATCTGCCGTTTGAAAACGTTTGGCATAATTAAAATCACCACAATCCGTACACATCGTATCATAAAAGTGATGCATTTTAGTAAATTCTGTTTTACAGACATAACAATTTCTGGGAGTTTCAAGTTCTAATTGTTCTTTGCTGGCAAGATCGTTAAAAGCCAATAATTTAGGCGCAACAAATATACTTGCTTCTCTTGCATGACGAATTCCGGTTTCTTTACGAGCGGTTTTGTCTTTCTTTTCTTTTTTACGTTTGGCAGCTTGCAAACCATCTTTAACCCGTCTTGCAAACTCATCTCTATCAGGTCTTGAAAAAAGTCCTGCTTCTTTGATTAAAGCAATTCGCTGTTCTTTTGGAATATCAAAAATCTGATCAGTATTCGTATTCAATTGTGCTAAAATAGCAATGCATCGATTAATTTCTTCAGAAGATATTATATTCTTATCTTCTATTTCTTCCTTCAACATCATAAAAAAGTATTACTATTAGCTTAAAATTTAAGTTCGCAAATATAGTCTTTTTAAAAGTCGGAAAAGTTCAAAATCAAAAGTCATAAAACAACATCAGTGTCTTTAAAACTTTCGACTTTACGACTTTCGACTTTTTTGTATCTTCGCGCCTACTTGTAAACATTTATATGCTATTTCAAATTAAATCTTCTTTAAAATTCCTTTGGGATTCCAAAAACGAACATGGTGTACATTCGCCGTTTGTGTTTAGTTTATTGACAAAATGTTTTTACGACAAGAAAACAAAACCCGAATATTTGATCCTGAAAAACTATCGAAAATCATTACTCAGTAACAAAAACTTTATTGAAGTGACAGATTTTGGTGCGGGTTCAAAAGTATTTAAATCGAATAGAAGACAGATTTCGAAAATTGCATCAACGGCGGGAATTTCGCCAAAACGTGCTGAATTATTATTTCGCGTAACTAATTATTTTCAGCCAAAGAACATTCTTGAGATAGGAACTTCATTAGGATTAGCAACTTCTGCTCTGGCATTGGGAAATCCGAAAGCAAAAATAATTACATTAGAAGGCTGCCCGCAAACAGCAACGGTTGCTAAAAATCATTTAGAAAATTTTGATTGTAAAAATGTTGATACCATTATAACCGAGTTTGAAAACTTTTTAGTTTCAACAAATCTTCAGGCTACAGATTATGATCTGATTTATTTTGATGGAAATCATTCTAAAAAAGCCACTTTAGCTTATTTTGATCTTTTATTACCTACAGTAACAAATGATTCTGTTTGGATTTTTGACGATATTCATTGGTCTCCAGAAATGGAAGAAGCTTGGGAAATTATAAAAACACATCCAAAAGTAACGGTAACAATTGACACTTTTCAATGGGGATTTGTATTTTTCAGATATGAACAGGAAAAAGAACATTTTGTGATTCGAGCATAAAAAAATGACAACCATTTCTGATTGTCATTTTTATACTAATTCAATTTATTTAAATAATTATTTTTTAGCTGCTGCAGTTTCTTCAGATTTAGCTCCCATTCTATTTAAAGTATACATTGGAGCAAATTTCAATTTCAAACCAGCAATTTTTCTGTTATCTTCAGCGGTAAGCCCTTCTTTTTCAACAGTGTTTTTTCGGCTATCAAGCGCTTCATACATTAATTTAATTTCGTCCCAGTCTTCACGCGAGTATCTATCCTTATTATTCTCAACTGTATGAACAAATTGTTGGTATACGCTATGAATATTTTGAGCATTTACCCAGGCAAAACTCATATCATCTCCTATTTTTCCTTCTCCAAATAATGCATTACGCAATTGTTGTTTCGGACTTGGAGCAGGTGGGGCAAGAACGGTGGTCATTTCTTTTTTAAACTCTTCGTATTTTACTTTAGTGGTATTTACTTTATCGGTTGCAACCGAATTATCTTTAATATCTGCCAAAGCCAATTCAGCTTCTTGAGCTTTTTTATCATACTCAGCATCTACCGCTTTCCAGTCAGCTTTCAGATCATCTGCAGCAATATTTTTAACTGAATCGACATAAGCGACATAAGAGTCTACTGTTTTTTGAGCCTTTTCTTGTTTTTCATCTTTACACGATGTAAAACTTAATATGATTAAGGCAATTCCTGATAATAATGGCATATTCTTCATAATTCCGATTATTTAATATTAGATATCAAATATAGTTAAAATTTTAAACAAACATAAATAATTATCAAAAATTTAATACTTTAAATAAAAATAATTAAATAAAAAATAATTAAATATGATAATTATATAAAAACAACACAAAATCATATAACAGATTTTTAATCGATTAAAGTAAGCTTTTCATAAAAATGATAATTTGTAGAAAATCACGATTTTAAAAGACAACTTCTGTAACAAAAATCAATTAGAAACTACTTATCGTTTATTGAAAAGTGTTTTGTACTTTTAAATCCAAAATTGTAAATCGAAATGGCAGATCCATTAATTAAAATAACAGATATAAAACGAGATTTTGTCCTTGGTAATGAAATCGTTTATGTATTAAAAGGTATAGATTTAAAAATCAATAAAGGCGAATATGTAGCTTTAATGGGGCCATCTGGTTCCGGAAAATCAACTTTAATGAACTTGTTAGGCTGTTTGGATACGCCAACTTCCGGACGTTATATTTTAAATGGAAAAGATGTTAGCCAAATGAAAGATGATGAATTGGCAGGAATTCGAAATAAAGAAATCGGATTTGTTTTCCAAACCTTCAATCTTTTACCAAGAACCACAGCTTTAGATAATGTAGCATTACCCATGATTTATGCAGGATATTCTAAATCAGAACGCACCAAACGAGCGGAAGAAGTTTTAAATCAAGTAAATCTGGCAGACAGAATGGACCATCAGCCTAACCAACTTTCAGGAGGGCAACGCCAGCGTGTTGCAATTGCCCGCGCTTTGGTTAATAAGCCATCGATTATTTTGGCCGATGAACCAACCGGAAACTTAGACAGTAAAACGTCTGTTGAAATTATGAAACTCTTTGGAGATATCCACGCATTAGGAAACACTGTAATTCTGGTGACTCACGAAGAAGATATTGCTGCCTATGCGCATCGCGTAATTCGTTTAAGAGATGGATTAATTGAAAGTGATACCACAAAGGATAATCATTTATCATTTTAATCGCTTGAACTTAAAAAACTTAGTTACTTAGCTACTCAGCAACTTAGCACCTCAAAAAAAATGAAAGTATATACAAAAACAGGAGATAAAGGAACAACGGCTCTTTTTGGAGGCACCAGAGTTCCTAAAGATCATATCAGGATTGACAGTTATGGTACTGTCGACGAATTGAATTCTTATATAGGTCTTATTCGCGATCAGGAAATGGATGCACATTACAAAACCATTTTAATCGAAATTCAGGACCGTTTATTTACTGTTGGAGCTATTTTGGCAACTCCGGCAGAAAAAGAAGTCTTAAAAAACGGTGAACTTCGTTTAAAAAACCTCGGAATCATTGATACTGATATCGAATTATTAGAAAACGAAATTGATAAAATGGAGGAAAGTCTTCCGCAAATGACTCATTTTGTTTTACCTGGAGGCCATCCAACTGTGTCACATTGTCATATAGCTCGCTGTATTTGTCGCCGTGCAGAGCGTTTGGCAGTACATTTAAGCCATAATGAACCCGTTCCAGAGATTGCAATCATGTACTTAAACCGACTTTCTGACTACCTTTTTGTCTTGGCACGGAAGTTGTCGTCAGACCTAAAAGCGGATGAAGTGAAATGGATACCTAGAAAATAAATTTTCTTGAAATCCCAAATTTCTGAAATCCCAAATTCAAATTAAAAAAGATAAAATTCTTTGAATTTTAAGATCAAAAATAACGGTTCCAAATATTGGAATTTGGAATTTAAAATTGAGATTTCAAGGATATTTTTGGGATTTGGAATTTAAAAACAGGAATTTAACAAGAGACGTTCTTAAATTTTATTAAAATAAATCAAATTTTACTTGTCTTTTTCGGTAAAAAATTTATTTTTGCACAAACTAAACAGATAACAGATGTATTGGACATTAGAATTAGCATCTTATTTAAGTGATGCGCCATGGCCTGCTAACAAAGACGAACTTATTGACTACGCTATTAGAGCTGGTGCTCCATTAGAAGTAGTAGAAAACCTTCAGTCAATTGAAGATGAAGGCGAGATATATGAATCAATGGAAGAAATTTGGCCTGATTATCCAACAGACGAAGATTATCTTTGGAATGAGGATGAATATTAAAAAATAAACCAAAGGAAAAAGTCTCATCACCGAGGCTTTTTTTTTGGTTCAAATACACATTTACATAAAATAGAAATACAATAAATCATGAGTTTCATAAACAGTATTATTAAAGTCTTTGTAGGTGATAAATCACAGAAAGATGTCAAAGCTTTACAGCCGTATTTAAATAAAATTAAAACATTCGAAACCAGCTTAATGGGTTTGTCTCACGACGAATTAAGAGCTAGAACCGCATTTTTTAAAGAAAAAATAAAAGAAGCCAGAGCTGACAAAGATGCTAAAATTGCTTCGCTTAAAGCCGAAGTAGAAAACATCGAAGACATCGATAAAAGAGAAGATCTTTATGATGCTATTGATGCTCTTGAAAAAGAAGCTTACGAAATCTCAGAGAAAACTTTATTGGAAATCCTTCCTGAGGCATTCTCTGTTGTAAAAGAAACAGCACGTCGTTTTAAAGACAATTCTTTTATCGAAGTTACTGCAACTCCAAAAGACCGCGAACTTTCAGGTTCAAAAACTTATATTACTATTGAAGGTGACAAAGCTACCTGGGCTAACAAATGGAATGCTGCCGGTAAAGAAATTACCTGGGACATGATTCATTATGATGTTCAGTTAATTGGTGGTATGGTTTTGCACGAAGGTAAAGTTGCCGAAATGCAAACGGGTGAAGGAAAAACGTTGGTTGCTACACTTCCGCTTTACTTAAATGCTTTGACAGGAAACGGAGTACACTTAGTAACCGTGAATGATTACCTTGCAAAACGTGATAGTACATGGAAAGCACCTTTATTCGAATTCCACGGTTTAACTGTTGATTGTATCGATAATCACCAACCAAGTACAGAACAAAGAAAAAAAGCATACGACGCTGATATCACTTACGGAACCAATAACGAATTTGGTTTTGACTACTTAAGAGATAACATGGCACATTCGCCAGGAGATCTGGTTCAAAGAAAACACAATTATGCCATTGTCGATGAGGTCGATTCTGTATTAATTGATGATGCAAGAACACCACTTATTATTTCAGGACCAGTTCCGCAAGGAGACCGTCATGAATTTAATGAGTTGAAACCAAAAATCGAAAACTTAGTATCTCAACAACGTCAGTTGGCGAATGGTTTCTTATCTGAAGCTAAAAGATTAATCAAAGAAGGAAACACCAAAGAAGGTGGATTCTTATTGTTGAGAGCTTACAGAAGTTTACCTAGAAATAAAGCATTAATTAAATTTTTGAGTGAAGAAGGAGTTAAACAATTGCTTCAAAAAACCGAAAATCAATACATGCAGGACAACAATCGCGAAATGCATAAAGTTGATGAAGCTTTGTATTTTGTAATTGAAGAAAAAAACAATCAAGTTGAATTGACTGATAATGGTATCCAATACCTTTCAGGAGATACAGATGCTGACTTTTTCGTACTTCCGGATATTGGAACCGAAATTGCTGCTATCGAAAAACAAAAGTTAGATAAAGACGGTGAAGCTGAAGCTAAAGAAAGATTATTCCAGGATTTTGGAGTAAAAAGCGAACGTATTCACACTCTTACACAACTTTTAAAAGCGTATGCTCTTTTTGAAAAAGATGTAGAATACGTTATCATGGACAACAAAATTATGATTGTCGATGAGCAAACAGGTCGTATCATGGATGGTCGTCGTTATTCTGACGGTTTACACCAGGCGATCGAAGCTAAAGAAAATGTGAAAATCGAAGCTGCTACACAAACATTTGCAACAGTTACATTACAGAATTATTTCAGAATGTACAGCAAACTAGGTGGTATGACAGGTACAGCGGTTACAGAAGCTGGAGAGTTATGGCAGATTTACAAATTAGACGTTGTTGAAATCCCAACCAACCGTGGTATGTTGAGACAAGACAAAGAAGATTATATCTACAAAACAACACGTGAGAAATTCAATGCTGTAATCGAAGATGTTACTGAATTATCAAACGCAGGAAGACCAGTTTTAATTGGAACAACTTCTGTAGAGATTTCAGAATTATTAAGCCGAATGTTGAAAATGAGAGGCGTTACACATAACGTTTTGAATGCTAAAATGCACAAACAAGAAGCTCAAATCGTTGAAGAAGCAGGTAAAGCCGGAGTTGTAACTATTGCAACAAACATGGCTGGTCGTGGTACCGATATTAAATTATCTCCAGAAGTAAAAGCTGCCGGAGGTTTAGCAATCGTGGGTACAGAACGTCATGATTCTCGTCGTGTTGACAGACAGTTACGTGGTCGTGCAGGACGTCAGGGAGATCCGGGAAGTTCTCAATTCTATGTTTCTCTTGAAGATAACTTAATGCGTTTATTTGGTTCTGAAAGAGTTGCAAAAGTAATGGACAGAATGGGACTTCAGGAAGGTGAAGTTATTCAGCATTCTATGATGACTAAATCTATCGAGCGTGCTCAGAAAAAAGTAGAAGAAAACAACTTTGGTGTTCGTAAACGTTTATTAGAATATGATGACGTTATGAACTCTCAACGTGAAGTAGTTTACAAACGTCGTCGTCACGCCTTATTTGGTGAGCGTTTGAAACTGGATATCGCGAATATGATGTACGATACTTGCGAATTAATCGTAAGTCAAAACAAACCGGTTAATGATTTCAAAAACTTCGAATTTGATTTGATTCGTTATTTCGGAATTACGTCTCCAATTTCAGAGGCTGATTTCTTGAAATTATCTGACATTGAAATCACTGGAAAAATCTATAAAGAAACTTTAGCTTTCTATACAGAAAAAACAGAAAGAAGCGCAAGAGAAGCTTTCCCAATCATTAAAGGAGTTTTCGAAGAGCCAAACAATCATTTTGAGCGTATCGTAGTTCCATTTACTGACGGAATCAAAACTCTAAATGTGGTAACTGATTTGAAGAAAGCATACGAAAGCGAAGGAGCTCAGTTAATTGCTGATTTCGAGAAAAACATCACACTTTCTATTGTTGATGAGGCTTGGAAAAAACATTTACGTAAAATGGACGAATTGAAACAATCTGTTCAATTAGCCGTTCACGAGCAAAAAGATCCATTGCTTATTTACAAATTAGAAGCTTTTAATTTGTTTAGAGGAATGTTAGACAACGTTAACAAAGAAGTTATTTCATTCTTATTCAAAGGTGATTTACCAGCTCAAAACGTTCCTGAAATTCACGAAGCAAAAGAAGTTCGTCAAAAAGAAAACTTCAAATTAAGCAAAGACGAAATTGTAAACAGCGAAGACATCAACCGCGAAGCTGGAGAAACGCAACAACGTCAGGTTACAGAAACTATCGTGAGAGATATGCCAAAAATCAATCGTAATGATACTGTAACACTTCAGGAAGTTGCAACAGGCAGAACTGAAGAAATGAAATTTAAAAAAGCAGAAACTCTAATCGCTTCTGGCGCTTGGGTTATTGTTAAATAAATAATATTTACAATTCTAAACCCGACAGGTTTTTAAAAACCTGTCGGGTTTGTCATATCGAAAACCCGCAACTACTTTGTAATTGCGGATTTTTTTTGCAAAAAAACTAATATTTATTCTTTCTAAATCGAATAAACAGTACTTTTGCAACCATAAACAACAAAAAGCTTTGAAGCGAATTTTAATCATATTTCTTTCCTGCATGCTTCTGGTGCCATCATTTGGCAGTTTCTTTGTTTATACCTCATTCAAATTAAATCAGGAAGAGATTTCTAAAACTATTTGTGTTCAACGAAAAATGGTCAACAATACTTGTAACGGCCGTTGTGAACTTCAAAAAAGTTTAAAAAAATACGCTGATAACGAAAAGAAAATGCAAAACAACCTGAAAGAAAAAGCAGAAGTTGTTTACATTCAAAGTACAATTACAGCAAATTTTAAACTAGCAACACCAATTCAATCAAAAGAAAAATTCTTTGCTTCTTTTGATAACAAACCAATTTCGGTTTCAAATTCTACATTTCGTCCTCCATCCTATTTTATATAATTTTTTAAATAACATTTCAATTCTGTTGAAATAATTTTCGTTGTCACCAAACAATGAAATTGTGTTTACACACAAATAAAATTTAAAATTTCTATTATATAAAATTCATAAAATGAAAAATACATTATACAAAGCTCTTGCTATTGTAGCAATTTCTATCACTTTAGGTTCATGTTCAAGCGATGACAGCAGCAACGACGTATCCGGACAAGGAAAATTAATATTAGAATTTGATAATGCTTTCGGGTCAAACGATCTTATCCTAAATACCCAACCCAACAAAACCTCTAACAACGAAATTTTAAAAATTAGCACTGTAAAATATATTGTTAGTAATGTAGTTTTAACAAAAGCTGATGGGACAACTTTTACATATCCTAAAAGTAAAAGCTATTTTATCGCAGATGAAGCTTCTGCAAAAGGGCGCGAATTTGAACTTATTGATGTTCCTGCGGGAGATTATGTAAAAGTAAAATTCGGAATTGGAGTTGACGAAGCACAATGGAAATTAGGTGCAGCCGGACAAGGTGATTTTCTAGCTCAGGCTGATGCTGCCGGCATGATGTGGTCTTGGGCTGCAGGATATAAATTCATTGCTTTCGAAGGAACTTTTACCTCTCCAACTGTGGCTGCTGAAACCCCTTTTATGGTTCACACCGGTAAAACAGGAACGGATTATAACTATACCGAAGTTACTCTGGATTTACCAACAAAAGCATTAGTTCGTACTACAATTACTCCAGAAGTTCACCTTATTACTGACGTTTCTAAAATTATCGACGGCACAAACAAAATCAAACTTTCTGACAATAATGCAGGAGGAATGGGCGCTATGATCATGGGCGGTACTAATTTGCCATTAATTACTCAAAACGTATCCGGAATGTTTAGAGTTGATCACGTACATAACGACTAATTTTATTTTCAGGAGCACAAAAGTTTCGGTTTCCCAGAAATGACGTCCCTCTGTCCGTTATATCTTTTGTGTCCGCCGCGGCGGACACAAAAGGATATCACTCCCATCGGGGCTAAACGACAACTTTTGTACTTCTAATAAACACAAAAAATCATGCTGAAAATAAAATGTTTTCTATGGCTAATGATTCCGTTGTTATGGAGTTGCTCTGATCAGGACGATGAATATGTAAATATTCCATTAGAATTTAAAGTTCCTTCGAATTTTCCTGATTTAGCTTACAATATTGCACTGAATCCGCTAACAGAAAAAGGATTTGAATTAGGAAAAAAACTATTCTACGATGGACGTTTAGCTTCTGACGGAGTGGTTTCCTGCGGTTTTTGTCATATACAAGCCAATGCTTTTACGCATCACGGACACACTGTAAGTCACGGTATAGACAATGCTCAGGGCACGCGAAATACGCCACCAATTCAAAATCTGGCTTACCAAAGTATTTTTATGTACGACGGTGCAGCTGACCATTTAGATTTGCAGCCTATAATTCCGCTTACAAATATTATCGAAATGAATGGTGATTTGAATGCTGTTCTAAAAATGATGAAAGCCGACAAAGAATATCAAAAACTATTTGGGCAAGCTTTTGATGACAAAGCGATTACTACTGAAAACATGCTTAAAGCACTTTCGCAGTTTATGGTAATGATGGTTTCGTCTAATTCAAAATTTGATAAATACCGACGAGACGAAGCTGGCGGAACATTAACAACGGATGAATTGGCTGGTTACGATTTATTTAAATCTAAATGTGCTTCTTGTCATACTACAGATTTACAGACTGATAATTCATTCCGAAATAATGGTCTTGCTGTAAACCCAATGGTAAATGATGTTGGAAGATATAAAGTAACAGATTTGGCTACTGATTATTACAAATTTAAAGTACCAAGTTTGCGTAACGTAGAAGTCTCGGCTCCATATATGCACGACGGAAGATTTGGAACTCTTGAAGGTGTTTTAGATCATTATGAAAGTGGTATTGTAGTATCGGTAACTTTAGATCCGCTTTTAAATAAAAATGGAAAACTGGGAATTGCACTTTCTGAAACGGATAAAAAACAAATTATAGCTTTTCTGAAAACATTGACGGATAATCAATATTTAACGGATAAACGTTTCTCGGAATATTGACAGAATAATTTCATTACCAAAGTTTGTCATTTCGAGGAACGAGAAATCTCCATTAGAAACTCGACAAAGATTGGCAACATTAGAAACGGAGCTACTTGCGGAGATTTCTCGTTCCTCGAAATGACAAGATTGTGTAAATACTTTTACAACTCGAGAGAGCTACCGGAAGTGGCAAAAAATAAAATTATAATGAAAACTGGAGCCCTAGCCCCGATTGAAGTGGAAAACCTTTTTGATAAAAGACCAAATTTTTCTTGAGTTTATGAAGCGACCAACGGAAGCTTTATAAACTCAAGAAAAATGGGATTTTGAGAAAAGCTTGAAACGAAAAGCGGGATCAGCTCCTAAAAATAATTAAAATGAAAAAATTAATAGTAATCTGTACATTCTTGGTTGGCTTTTCGGTCTTTAGTTTTACAGAAAAAGATAGCATTTCGGCCTTTACTTTTCAACGTTTGGCAATGATGGAAGACTTTGATTGCGATGCATGCGGATGTTCGGCAAGTGGCGGAAGCATGGGTTTTAGCTCAATGCTGAATAATAATTTTGTGGGCATTCGTTATTTTAAACAAAGCTATACAAGCCGCGACGGGATTTTTGACAATTCACCGTGGATTGACGAAAATTTCAATACCGTTCAGGTTTGGACAAGAATTCCGGTAACGGAGAAAATTCAGATTTCGGCATTGATTCCGTATCATTTTCACGAACGCGAATTAACTGCCGGAACAGAAAGTATTTCGGGATTGGGTGATATTACCGTTATGGGATTGTACAAAATTTTTGAAACAAAAAAAGACAGCGCCGTTTTTACGCATAAAGTAAATATTGGTGCAGGAATAAAAATACCAACGGGTAAATTTACTGAAGCCAATAATTTAGGAAGTGTAAACCAAAGTTTTCAGTTAGGAACCGGAAGTTGGGATTATTCGGTAGTTTCAGAATATGTGATCAACAGAAAAAATTTGGGATTAAACACAACGCTGAATTATATTTTTAAAACTGAAAATAAAAAAGAATACCAATACGGAGATCAGTTTAATTATGCTGCAACGTTATTTTATTTATTCGATTTAAAATCGGTACAAATAGTTCCTCAGGCGGGATTAGCCGGCGAAATTTATCAAACCAACAAACAGCATGGATTGGATTTACCAAATACTGCCGGAGATATTCTGTTTGGAAAATTTGGTTTTGAAGCCGGAAAAGATAAGTTCTCGATTGGTGTAAATGCGATGCTTCCTATCAATCAAAATTTATCAAACGGAAAAATGGAAGCCAATTACAGATGGAGTGTAAATTTGAATTATACACTATAATTAAATATGCCAAAGGGTTAAAAGTTTACAATTGGTGCCGTTAGGTACTAAATATTGGTAGAAAATATCAGTTGGAATAGATTTAGCGTGCCGTAGGTACGCAACAAACCGATAATTATTGCGTACCTACGGCACGCTAACGACATTTCAAACCAAATATACTACCAATATTTAGTGCCTAAAGGCACATTTTAAAATTGATTCGCATTAAAAATTAAAATTATCAAAACAACGAAATAAGCTTTGAAAAAAATTATAATTCTATTTCTTTCCTGTATGCTTTTACTGCCATCTTTTGGCAGCTTCCTTGTTTATACCTCATTCAAATTAAATCAGGAAGAAATTTCTAAAACCATCTGCGTACAGCGAAAAATGATTTTTAATAGTTGTAATGGTCGTTGCGAACTTCAAAAAAGCCTGAAGAAATATTCGGACAATGAAAAAAAGATGCAGGACAATCTGAAAGAAAAAGGAGAAGTCGTTTACATTCAAAACACAATTATTGCTGATTTCAAATTAATAATGCCAATCAAATCAGAAGTAAAAGTTTTTGCTTATTTTGATAAAAAACCAATTTCGGTTTCAAATTCTACTTTCCGTCCTCCCTCCTGTTTTATATAAATTCAGTCACACTTTCTTGTCAAAAAAGCAAGAAAACCACTTGTTACTTTTAAAATTTATATAATTCATAATGAAAAAAATATACCTTATCCTATTGATAATGGGGCAATGTGTTTTAGCACAAAACAAAGTTGAAAAAGACACAACCAAATCTCAGGAACTCGAAAACGTTTTTATAACAGCCAATCGTACCGCGACTTTACGTAAAGAAACTCCTGTTGCTATTAGCAAAATAACAGCAAAAACAATCAACGAAACTAAAGCGACGGCGGTTTACGAAATCATAAATAAAACGCCCGGAGTTTTAATGGTAAACTTGGGAAACGAACAACATATGATGTCGATTCGTCAGCCAATGACGACCAATGCTTATTATTTATATCTTGAAGATGGCTTGCCAATTCGTCCAATGGGAATCTTCAATCACAATGCTTTATTAGAGATTAATCAATTTAATTTGCAAAGCATTGAGGTGGTAAAAGGTCCGGTTTCTTCGTTATACGGACCGGAAGCTGTTGGCGGAACAATTAATTTAATTTCGCTAAAACCACCTGTTGATCCTGAATTTAAATTTGGTGTTCAGGCAGATAATTACGGCTACAGAAGATTTCAGGCTGCCGGTGGCGCAACAATTGGGAAAGTTGGTTTTCATATTGCGGGAATTTCAAGCCTGCAAGAAAACGGTTGGATGACGTATTCGGATTACAACAAAGACAATTTGAATGCTAGAATCGATTACAACATCTCGCCCTCTACCCGATTGATCAGTAATACCATGTATGGAAAATATTATTCAGACATGAGCGGAACCGTAAACGAAGACGCATTTAATAACAGAACCTATAAAAGCACTTCTAATTTTACCTATAGAAAATCAGACGCTTTAAGAACCAGATTAACATTAGAACACGACTGGAATGGCAATTCAAGCAGTTACATTACAGCATATTTGCGCGACAATAAATTAGGTCAAAATCCTTCATACGGAATAAAATGGAGTCCAACCGTAAATCCTACAACAGCAAAAGGCGAAGTAAATTCGAATAACTTCAAAAGCTACGGAGCAATCGGACAACATACTCAAAAATTCAACTTTTTGAATGCCAAACTTGTTGCCGGAGCATTATACGACTATTCTCCTGTGACGTATTGGTCTTATGTTATTGATTTAAAAGCGAACTTGAATCCGGGAACTCCAGGGAAACAAACCGTAGTTTCTTATGAAATTATCGCCGAACGTCCGGATTCAAAATTAGCAGATTATACGGCTGATATTTTCAACACGGCAGGTTACGCGCAAGTAAGTTTTAATCCGATAGAAAAATTAGTAATCACCGTTGGAGGACGTTACGACAACATGAAAGTCAATTATGACAATGCATTAGACAATTCTACAGGAAGCAAAGTTTACGACAAAATAACTTTCAAGGCTGGTGCAAACTACAATCCTGTTGAATATGCAGGTTTTTACGGTAATTATTCGCAAGGTTTTGCGCCTCCGGGAATCACTTCGATTTTTAGAACAAAACCGGGAACTGGCGGAACAACTGGCGTTCCTGCAGATTTTTATTATAATCTGGAACCGGCAACTTTCAACAATTACGAAGTTGGCGGATGGTTTTCTTTCCTTCAGAATAAATTAAATTTTGACTACGCTTTGTATTATATGGAAGGAAAAAATGAACTTTTGAACATCAAACTGGCTGATAATTCAACAGACTATCGTTCAGCGGGAGAAACGCGTCATAAAGGGATTGAGTTTGGAGCTTCATATCGTCCATCGAAACAATTCAACTTTCGTCTTGGCGGAACTTACGCACAACATACTTATATCGATTTTAAACTTTCAGACAAACCAACAGATCCGGTTCAGAATTTAAACGGAAAAGAAATGCCCGCTGCCCCAAAATGGTCCGGAAATTCAGAAATAAGTTATTATCCAAACTGGCTTCCTAATCTTAGAACTTCTGTCGAATGGCAACTTGTTGGAAGTTATTATCAGGATCAGATAAACACCGTAAAATATAGCGGTTACAACATATTCAACGCAAGAGTTGGTTATCAATGGAAAAGAATTGAAGTTTATGGAAACGTACTTAATTTAACCGATAAATTATACGCTTATAATGTTTCGAGAGCAAATACCGCAAATGCGCAACCAACTTATACAGCGGCAGCGCCAAGAACTTTTGTATTTGGAATACAGTACAATTTTTCATTAAAAAAATAATTATTAGAAGCTAATCCCGCTCTCAGCTTTATCTTTTTATGTCCGCCGCCGAGGACATAAAAAGGATATCGCCTCCATCGGGGCTAAAAAAACTAACAATGAGCAAAGAAATAAAAGAAAAAAAGTCTAAAAAGAAAGATTCGAAAATTGTCAAGAAAATCAAACAACACATGTACAAATGGCATCGTGTTATTGGTTTAGTTACAATTATTCCCGTAATCTTCTGGACATTATCAGGTTTGATGCATCCGTTTATGGCGCATTTTTTCAAACCGGAAATTGCAAACGACAAACTGGAACAGCAGATTATTGATAAAAACCAATTGAAATTTTCGATTCAGCAAGTTTTACAGAAAAATGAACTAACACAATTCAAAAATTTCAGAATCGTTACCTTCAACAATAAAACCTATTATCAGCTTAAAACTATAATTGGTGAATTATGGTATTACGATACTTCAACAGCTGAGAAACTGGAAAACGGAGATCAAAAATATGCCGAATGGCTTTCAAGATATTTCTTAGACGATCAAAAAAGTGTCATAAAAAGGAGCGAAGTTGTCACCGAATTTACTTCGCAATACAAATATGTAAATCGATATTTACCGGTTTACAAACTTAGTTTTGATCGCGCAGATACTATGGAAGTTTATGTAGAAACTTCTTCAAGTAAACTGGCTACTTATAATCCAACTTCAAGACAATGGTTTATTTGGTTCTTTGACACTTTCCATAATTGGTCTTTCATCGATGCGATTACCAATAACAGCATCCGAATTATTACAATGATTTTCTTATTGTCTATAATTGGATTTTCTGCCTTGAGCGGAATTCTGATTTATGGTTTGCTGTGGAAGCAATTCAAAAAAACTGACAATCTACAACCTAAAAAAGGACTTAGAAAATACCACCGACAAATTGGAATCTGGGTTTCATTTTTTACCTTGACATTTTCTTTTAGCGGTGCTTATCACGCCACAACAAAATGGGCGCCTTATACTTTATCGCAAATGGTTTACGAACCAACTTTTAAAACCAAAGAAATTCCGGTAGCGAATAATACTTTGAATTTAGACTGGACTCGTTTTCAAAATGCGAGCATTATTACCTTAAATGACACTACTTATTTCCGTTGTCAATTATTGGAAAAGGAAAAATTTAAAAAGCCAAAAGGAGATTCTAACTCAAAATGGAATAAAAAAGAAGATCAAAAATCTGAAGTGGTTTACATTAATGCAATAACCAATAAAATCACGCCAAATATTGATCTTGAATATGCCGAATTTCTGGCTTATTATTTTACTGATGGAGCACCAAAAGCGGCTTGTTGCGAAATGGTAGAAAGTTCAGATGAACCACAAGTTTCATTAGAAAATGCAAAACTATTAGAATCTAAAGTTTTAACTGATTTCGAAAGTAGAGAATATGGCTTTGTCAACAAAAGATTGCCTGTTGTAAAATTAGCGTATAATACTCCGGAGAAAACAACTTATTTTATAGAAACTGGTACTTCCCGGTTAGCGGCAGTAGTTAAAAGCTCAGACATGGTCGAAGGGTATTCGTTTGCCATTCTCCACAAATTCTTATTCATGGATTGGGCAGGAAAAAACATTCGCGATCTAACAATGGTTTTGGCAGCTTTGACCATTTTGGTTGTTAGTATTCTCGGCTTTATTCTGTTTTTGAAAAAGTAATATAAAGCTACTGAGATTCTAAGTTACTAAGGTTCTAAGTTTTTTTTCTTAGCAACTTAGTAACTTAGTCCCTTAGAAACTTTTTTTACATATATTTGATTGCATCTAATCATCTAACTAAAATTGAGAAAGAACCTTAGTCTTTTATTTCCCTTAATCTGGACAATCTGTTTTAGTTACTTTTTTATCTTAATGATTAAGATTACCTGGCAATATATCCCTTTTCATAATGATGTTGCTTTTCTTCAAATAAAACAATCCGAGGTAGAGAAAATTCCATTTTATATTCCTTTTTTCTATACCCATGTATATTCAGCTATTTTTGTTTTACTAGCCGGATTTTTTCAATTAAATACTACTCTTTTAAAAAGATTTCCCGCAGCACATAGAAACATTGGTAAATTTTATGTTTTTACAGTTCTTTTTCTAAGTGCGCCTTCGGGTTTATTTATTGGCTTTTTCGCAAACGGCGGACTTTACTCTCAAATATCTTTTGTCAGCTTATCAATTTTATGGTTTTATTTTACCCTCAAAGGTTTTACCTCCATTAAAAACAAAAATATCCACCAACATAAAGCATTTATGTTACGAAGTTTTGCTCTAACTTTTTCTGCTGTAACGTTGCGTTTTTGGAAGGTTATTCTTGTATATTTGTTTCATCCCGCACCAATGGATTTGTACCAAATAATTGCTTGGTTAGGATGGATTCCGAATTTATTAATCGTTGAATATTATCTTTATAACCAATTAAAAAAATGAAAAACCTTTGTTGCTTATTGTTATCCATATTCCTTTTTTCCTGCAATTCTAATGAGAAAAAAAACATAACTCAAAATACTAACAATACACAACCCGAAGAAATCCATACTGACTTATACGGTTCATGGGTAGGCGACTTCATAGTATTGGAACGTGATACAACCAGACCAGAATCTGAAATGTATAGCAACAAAATTAATATTGTAATAAAAAAAATAACAGCTTCTGAAGTTTTAGGACAAAGTGTTGTTGCTGGTAATAGCAGACCTCTTAAGGGTAAAATAACAACAGATGGAAATACAGTTCATTTTCTACTTAATGAACCCGGAGATGATAAATACGACGGTGTTTTTGATTTTGAAATAAAAAACGACACGCTGTTAGTAGGAACCTGGACTGCCAATAACACCAAAAAAGAAGTTCGTAAAAGAAAATTTGAACTCCATAAAAAAGCTTTTAAATACGATGCTAATGTGATGCTTCCGGAAGAAGGAATGTACATCGATTACCAAAATCCGAAAGAAGAACAAGTAACAGAATCTGAAAGTGATAATCCTGAAGATGCTAAAGAAGAGGAAACTTATATGACAACTGTATACAGAGAAGCTTCAGAAAGTATTTTTACCCTAAATTCATCAACCAAAAAGTTAAAAGAATCTGATATAAAAAATCTAAAGAAACTTGATTTGGAAATTCTGAGAAATACCATTTTTGCACGACACGGACTTACTTTTAAAACCAAAACAGTTCGTCAGTTTTTTGATGATGTCGAATGGTATATTCCAGTTTCAGACAATGTCAACAATCAATTAACAGAAGTTGAAAAAGAAAATGTTGTTTTGTTGAAACGCTTTGAAAAATATGCCGAAGATAATTATGATTCTTTTGGTCGTTAATTTAAATCATCTAATTCCCTGCAAGGTTTTCAAAACCTTGTAGGTTTATATTTTTATAAGTCTGCATTAGAAATACCCACAAGGTTTTGAAAACCTTGCAGGAAAGCAAAATTATCTGGGATTTTCCTCAAAATAACGAGCTTCAATTCGTTTAATATCTTTAATCGAATTTTTGGCCCAAGCCAAACGTTTCTCCAGAATTTCTTCGTCTGACAATTGCCAGTTAATATCTGAATTACGCAATCTGTTGGTTAAGTTTTGAATGATAATTGCTGCGGAAACAGAGATATTTAAACTCTCTGTAAAACCAACCATTGGGATTTTAAGAAAACCATCTGCTTTTTCCAGAATTTCTTCAGACAAACCGTCTCTTTCAGTTCCAAAAAATAAAGCGCTTGGTTTTGTAATATCAAAATCTTCCAGTAAACAATCATTTTCGTGCGGCGTTGTCGCAATAATTTGATAACCTTGATTCTTTAAAGTCGAAATACAATTGGTCACCGAATCATACTGATGAATATCAACCCATTTTTGGGCGCCCATCGCAATTTCTTTATCGATTTTTTTTCCGTAACGCTGCTCGATTACATTGAGTTCCTGAATTCCAAAAACCTCGCAACTACGCATAACCGCACTTGTATTATGCATTTGAAAAACATCTTCAACCACAATTGTAAAATGCTTTGTACGATTTCCGAGTACTTTTAGAAATTTTTCTTTACGGTTATCTGTTAATATATTTTCGAGAAAAGCGAGGTAATCTAAATCAATCATTTCAATTTTTATTTGGCACAAAAATACATTTTAAATAAAACAGAAAGAAAGATTCATTCTTATTTTCAATGCTCTTAATATTCAATAAGAGTATTGCTTAGTTTTTCATGCAGTGCGTCAACCTTTGTAAAATCTATTTGCAATACTTCCTCCTTAAAAGAATCTCCTTCAAAAACAGCATTGGCATTCTTAGAATGTTTTGTTAAACGTTCGTACATTTTTTCCAGTTCATCAGAAGAATAATCGACATTAATAAAAGATATAAATTTCTCTACAACATTTTTCATTCCTTCATTATAATTAAGTAATGTGACATTTTGATCTGTTTCGTGAAAATCTATAAAACCCTGAAAATATTTCTCTAAGACCAAAGCTCCATATTGCTGGAAACTTATTTCATTAATTTCCTTAGGTGTAATTCCAAAAACGCCGGGCGGTAATAAATTCGGAACCATGTGCATTCCTATCATTTTCTGATGTGATTTTAAAACTTCAATTGGTTTTCTGTAAAGCAGAGCAAAAGGTATATCAGGAAAAATTGATCTCAAATAACCAGCATTGAATATGTGCCAGGCATCCAATTTTAGAATTAAATTCTTTTGTTCAGGAAATCTTTTTTGTCCTAAAAAAGTTATTACAGCTTTTAAAAGAATTGTCTTTTTATCTAAACCAAAACGATCACTTCTTAAAATATCATCGATAATTGGCGCTTCAGAAATCATAATATTTTCAGACGAAGTTGCTAAAGATTGACTCAACATTGTAGAACCGCATCTCGAGACATGAAATACTAATGATTTCAACTCTACCGGAACTAGTCCTTTTGACCAATCGATAAGATTTTCTACTGTACTAACTACTTTAAGTGACTTTGAATTATAAGCATGACTTTTACATTTTGCAATTGTTTCATCAAAAAAAGGATCCGCAATTTTTTTATCTGCCAGATAAATCCATTCAAAATAAATGTCATTATCTTTTTCTACCAACTTATAAGGAATCCAATTTGAAAGAGGATGGTTTACATTTTCCATTTTATATATTTTATTCGGCTAATAAATCTGCGATAATTTTTGCTGCGGCTTCTGATGGATTTATAGAAAGTTCTGCGATAATTTTTTGCTTCTCTTCATCTGAATATTGTACTTTTTCTGGCGAAAAATTAATATCAAAACCCATTTCTGTAAACAATTTATCAGACCAGTCGTTTCTTATACAATCTAATGTAAGATGAATACGTGGTTCTGAACTTTTATTTTCCACACTATGCTGAAGCTGAAAATTAGCATACCAACACTCTCCCATTTTCATAGGAACCTGTTTTTTATCAACATAAAAATAAACTTCAGAATTTGTTATAATAGGAATATGAATTCTAAAAAAACCATCTTCATAAGAAGTATCATTATCAACATGCTCTTTTATTTCGCTATCCGGTCCTAATCTAAGCAATCGTACCGCCTCTTTTTCGCATTGAAACCAATCCATAATCTCTTTGAAATATTGACAACGATCCAACAACTCTGTATTTTTATATCCTTTATTGGGGAAAGCAGTAATGTCGTTTATCAAACCGGATTGAGATCTTAAAGAAACGCTCGTCCAATTTCCTTCATAACGGCCGGTATTAAAATGAGGAGTCCACAAATCGTTTTCGCATAGCGCGAGTTCTTTTTGTAATTTATCTATCGAAAAGGAAACCGGTAGTTTACTGGAAGAAGGATTCATAAGCTTTTTAAAAGATTAAATTAGAAAGTATTCCTTGTGCCTTGTAAATATATAAAATTTACAAAAGATTTGTCATCAAAGAAATAGCTAAAAAAGTTTTCTTTTCAAGGTTATAATTTTAAAAATCAAGCTAAATCAGACAAACTGTTCAGAATAAAATTATAGAGTTTATGAGTTGAAAAAGGTACAGTTTCGATATCAGTTTTCAGTACTAAATCAGCTTTTGCAGGAACTTCAAAAATATCACTTATTCCTGTAAAATTATTTATTTTATTAATGTCATGATCCGGTAACAGTGCTTTTTTGTACAATCCTTTTGGGTCTCTTTCAATCAAATTATTTATAGAACAATCCAGAAATACAGTTCTGACAAATTCATGATTTCTCAATTCGTTTCTCAGGCT
This sequence comes from Flavobacterium sp. JAS, assembly GCF_020991455.1. GTDB lineage: Bacteria > Bacteroidota > Bacteroidia > Flavobacteriales > Flavobacteriaceae > Flavobacterium. The sequence goes on along the minus strand of NZ_JAJMOX010000010.1, from coordinate 73,215 downwards.
TTCGTAAGGATTTATCACAGACATTAAAACGATTGTATCTGCGCTAATAAAATTTTGGCCAACATTAAAAAGCCGTCTGACATTCTCGCATCGGTCTTCTTTAGAAAATCCCAAATCTTTACAAATTGTTTTTCGGTAAACATCGCCATCGATTATTTCGACTTTATAACTTTTTTCAATTAACAGTTGCCGAACATTTTCTGCCAATGTCGTTTTACCTGAACCTGATAATCCTGTAAATTGTATTAAAATCATCGAAAATCTCTTTTGTTTTATTCCATATTAAAACTAAATAATTTGAAAGACCTAAACAATAAGTATAAATACGCTTTTATTGTCTATTCAAAAATACTAAAAGAATTATGCAAGTTAACGTTGCTTTTTTCAAAGAATTTGATAATCTAAATTCCATTAGTTGTGCCTTTAGGTACAAAATATTGGTAGTTATTTGGTACGATATTGGTTGGCGTGCCGCAGGTACGCAACAAAACATAGCTATTGCGTACCTACGGCACGCTAAATTTATCTCAATTCACATTTCTACCAATATTTAGTGCCTAACGGCACATGAAAAATTAATGCCTAAACATATAATCACTTACATGAACTCACATGGTAATAAACAAAAATCACTATTTTTATCTTTTAATATAATTCGAAATGAAAAAGAAATTAGTTGTTTTAACCGGAGCCGGAATTAGCGCTGAAAGCGGAATCAAAACTTTTCGTGACAGCGACGGTCTATGGGAAGGTCATGATGTTATGGAAGTTGCAACTCCTGAAGGGTGGAGAAAAAATCAGGAATTGGTTCTTGACTTTTATAACAAAAGACGTCAACAACTTAAAGAAGTTGAACCAAATTTAGGTCACAAAATTCTAGCCGAATTAGAACAAGATTTCGATGTTCATATCATTACTCAAAATGTCGACGATTTGCACGAACGCGCCGGAAGTACTAAAGTTTTGCATTTGCATGGAGAATTACTAAAAGTGCGAAGTACCCAAAACAGAAATCATATTTTAGATTGGTCTGAAGATTTATATACCGGAGATCTGGACGAAAACGGACATCAGTTGCGACCGCATATTGTTTGGTTTGGCGAAGATGTTCCAGCGCTTGAAGAAGCAATTGAAATTACTGAAACTGCCGATTATTTTGCTGTTATCGGGACTTCGCTGCAAGTTTATCCTGCGGCGGGATTAATTTCTTATACCTATAGTATTACGCCCGTTTTTTATATTGATCCAAAACCAATCTCGATTTCGAATCTTCAAAATAAAGTTGAAGTTATTGCAAAAGTTGCCTCTGAAGGTGTAGCAGAATTAAAACATAAATTATTTGAATTAGAAAAAACAGTATGATATTCCAAACTTGGTTACAAGAATTATCACAATACAATTTACTCTCTTTGTTTATTTTCTTTTTGATCGAAAATTTTGTCGTGATTGTACTTTCGGTTGTTCTTGCCAAAATAATCGAATATAAAAATACTAAACTAAATAAAACAGATCGAAAATGGGTTTTCTCAACCTTAATCTGCAATACATTTATAACGCTTTTGGGTTTTGAATTGTATCGTTTGGGAATTCTCAAAATTGATTTTTCTCCATCATTATTTTCAATCGTAACTGATACTTTATTGTTGGTTGTGGTAATGGATTTCTTTATGTTTTGCTTCCATTTTCTGGCGCATTATTTAAAATGGTTTTCTCCCATTCACAAACTTCATCACACGCATGTCGAAACGAGCGTATATAGTTTGTACGTGCTGCATCCTATAGAGACTTTAGGATTTGGAATTATCTGGTTGTTTTCGATTACGGTTTTAAACTTCAATTATCTTAGTATTATAATCTATCTAATTTTAAATCTGTTATATGGGATATTTGGTCATTTGAAAAAAGATATCTTTCCTGATTTCTGGTATAAAAATCATGCTACAAAATGGATTTCAACAACCAAATTTCATTCAGATCATCATAAAAATCAATCTCATAATTATGGTTTTTATTTTACCATTTGGGACAAAATCTTTAAAACTATTTTTTAAATCTCACTATTAAAGGATAATATATCTCTTGTAACTTTCAGAAGTTTTAACAATGACTTATATTTGCACCTTTCGAACAAACAACATAACAATGACTACTTTAAACGAATTGAATGCCATATCGCCAATTGACGGAAGATATAGAAGCAAAACCCTTTCATTAGCACCTTTTTTCTCTGAAGAAGCTTTAATCAGATACCGTGTATTAGTTGAGATTGAATACTTTATTGCCTTGTGCGAAGTGCCATTACCACAACTAGCTGACGTAAATTCAAGCTTATTTGACAGTTTAAGAAACATTTATAAAAATTTCTCTACTGAAGATGCTCTTTGGATTAAAGAAACAGAAAAAGTAACCAACCACGACGTAAAAGCGGTTGAATATTTTATCAAAGATGCTTTTGAAAAACTAGGTTTATCTCAATACAAAGAGTTCATTCACTTCGGATTAACTTCTCAGGATATTAACAATACTGCAATTCCGCTTTCTACAAAAGAAGCTTTTGAGCAGGTTTATATGCCGTCTTTGATTGCTTTAATTTCTAAATTAAAAGAATTAAGCGTTGAATGGAAGGACATTCCAATGTTGGCTCGTACGCACGGACAACCGGCTTCTCCTACTCGTTTGGGTAAAGAAATCTTGGTTTTTGTTGAGCGTCTTGAAGAGCAAATGCGTTTGTTGTTCAATATTCCGTTTGCTGCTAAATTTGGTGGTGCAACAGGAAATTACAACGCGCATCATGTAGCGTATCCACAAATCGACTGGAAACAGTTTGGAAGTAAATTTGTAGAAACAGATCTTGGTTTACACCACTCTTTTCCAACTACTCAAATTGAACATTACGATCATTTTGCTGCATTTTTTGATGCTTTAAAAAGAATCAACAATATCATTATCGATTTAGATCGTGATATCTGGACGTATGTTTCAATGGATTATTTTAAACAAAAAATCAAAGCAGGAGAAATTGGATCTTCTGCAATGCCACATAAAGTTAACCCAATTGATTTTGAAAATTCTGAAGGAAATCTAGGAATTGCTAATGCTATTTTTGAGCATTTGGCTGCTAAATTACCTATTTCAAGATTACAACGTGATTTAACTGACAGTACTGTTTTACGTAATATTGGTGTGCCAATTGGACATACAATTATTGCTTTTGAAGCTTCATTGAAAGGTTTAAACAAATTGTTATTGAACGAAGCTAAATTTGCTGAAGATTTAGAAAGAAACTGGGCTGTAGTAGCAGAAGCTATTCAGACTATTTTACGTCGTGAGGCTTATCCAAATCCTTATGAAGCTTTAAAAGGTTTGACAAGAACTAATGAAGCGATTGACAAAAAAGCAATTCATAATTTTATTGCAACTTTAGAAGTTTCTGATGCTGTTAGAGCCGAATTAATGGCAATAACCCCTAGTAATTACGTAGGAATTTAAAGAAAACCTAAAATATTTTCTCAAAAAAAGCTATCTTTATCGATAGCTTTTTTTATTTATAAATCTTGTTAGGGTTTTAGCCCAGATTACTTCACTTAACTTTTATTTTTATAGGAGTTCAGTGAATTACATTTGAAATGAAAAGCTTTTTACTCAAAAAAGCATATTTTTTTGCAGGAACAGAGCGACCAAAGGAAGCTCCTGAAACTGCATTAAAAATAGCTTTTTTGAGTAAAAGCTTGAAATGGAAAGCTGGATTAGCTCCTGAACAAAAATATACCACTTTATGATTTCCTTAAACGCCGCTGCTACAACTACACACCATTTACAACCTTTGATCAGTGATTTGGGATTAATCCTGATGACTGCCGGAATTGCCGTTTTATTATTTAAATTAATTAAACAACCCTTGGTTTTAGGGTATTTAATTGCGGGATTTTTGGCAGGAAATCATTTTGATTTTTTTCCAACTATTACAGAGATGAAAAGTGTTGAAGTTTGGGCAGAAATTGGTGTGATCATTTTGCTGTTTAGTTTAGGGCTCGAATTTAGTTTTAAAAAACTGATGAAAGTGGGCGGAACTGCCTCCATAACGGCAATTACCCAAATTATTACAATGGTTATATTGGGTTATCTGGTTGGTCGATGGATGGATTGGGGACAAATGGATAGTATCTTTTTGGGCGTTATTTTATCGATTTCTTCTACTACAATTATTCTAAAAACCTTTGACGAACTTGGCGTAAAAGCACAAAAATTTGCCGGAATTGTAATTGGATCATTAATTGTCCAAGATCTTGTAGCTATTTTAATGATGGTTTTGCTTTCGACAATTGCGGTAAGTCAGCAATTTTCAGGAAGCGAATTAATGATGTCTGTTTTAAAACTGGTATTTTTTCTAACTGCCTGGTTTGTTGGTGGAATCTTTTTTATCCCGACGCTCCTTAAAAAAGCCAAACATTTACTGACTGACGAAATGTTGCTGATTATTTCTCTTGCACTATGTTTAACGATGGTAAGTTTTGCTTCAAATGTTGGTTTTTCTCCGGCTTTAGGAGCTTTTATCATGGGTTCTATTATTGCCGAAACTACACAGGCAGAACATATTGAACATTTAATAAAACCAGTAAAAGATTTATTTGGCGCAATTTTCTTCGTATCTGTTGGGATGCTTATTGATCCAAAAATGTTGTATACACATGCCTTACCAGTTGCTATTTTGACATTTGTGACTATTATTGGGCAATCTGTGAGTTCTACTATTGGTGCACTATTGGCAGGTCAGCCTTTAAAACAATCCGTGCAAACAGGAATGAGTTTGTCGCAAATCGGAGAGTTTTCATTTATTATTGCTACACTGGGAATGACTCTAAATGTAACCAGTTCGTTTTTATATCCTGTTGTTGTGGCAGTCTCGGCTATAACTACTTTTACGACGCCGTTTATGGTGAAATACGCTGTGCCGTTTTCTCATTTTCTGGAACAAAAACTTCCTAAAAAATGGGTCAAAAATATCAACCGTTATAGTTTAAATGCACAAGCGATAAAATCGGTAAGTATTTGGCAAAAAGTGCTGAATGCCTATCTTATTCAGATCATATTACACACTATTATTATAACTGCCATTATTTTATTATCGGCAAAATTTGTCGCTCCTTTAGTTGAAGATACAAGATTTGGAAACACTTTGGCTGCTCTTATTACCGTAGTTATAATTGCTCCGTTTTTATGGGCACTTTCGCTTAGACGAGTTGCCGTAGAAGAAGTCAATACTTTGTGGGCAGAACGTAAATATCGTGGCGCATTATTAATGCTTATTTTAATTAGAATGAGCCTTGGTTTATTTTTTATTGGATTTTTACTGAATATTTTCTTCTCTCCTTTAATTGCTTTTATAGCTTTGATTATCGCTATTACAGTGTATCAAATATTCCCTAAGAGATTAAATGAGCAATATCATAAAATTGAAAGTCATTTCCTGAAGAATTTGAATGATCGTGAAAATAAAAAAATTGACCGAAGATATGCTAATTTAATGCCTTGGGACGGTCACATGTCATTTTTTGATATTGGAAAAGAATCAAACCTGGCAGGTAAAACCTTAGCCGAATTACGTATTAGAGAATTAATGGGAATCAATATCGCTTATATAAAACGAGGTGATGTCACAATCCCAATTCCAACTAAAAATGAGCGCTTATTTCCCGGTGATGAGATTTGTGTAATTGGTACGGATGCTCAGGTTACTGAGTTCAATAAATATCTGAATCAAAACGAAATAGAAGCACCTAAAGCGGTAGAAGAATCTGATATTGTATTGAGACAGTTAGAAATTTCTCATGAGGAATTTACGAAAAAAAGTATTGGTCAATTTAGAGGAAAAACCGGCGGACTTGTCGTGGGACTTGAAAGAAATGGTAATCGTATCTTAAACCCGGAATCGCATTTGATTTTAGAAAAAAATGATATTATCTGGGTTGTTGGCAATAAAAAACAAATGACTGAGTTGATGAAAATAGCTTAGCTTAAGCTACTAAGGCACTAAGTTTCTAAGGTACTAAGATTTAAACTTAGCATCTTAGAAACTTAGAGACTTATTTATTAGGTTGCGGTGTCATGCGCAAATATGGTTTTATTGGCGTGTGTCCTTTTGGGAATTTAGCAGGAATATCACTGTCCGGAACTGCTGGCGTAATTACTACATCTTCGCCGTCTTTCCAGTTTGCGGGAGTTGCTACGCTATAATTTGCTGTTAATTGTAAACTATCGATAACACGAAGCAATTCATCAAAATTTCTTCCTGTTGAAGCCGGATACGTTAATGTCAATTTTATTTTTTTATCGGCACCAATTACAAACACAGAACGAACGGTGAATTTATCGCTTGCATTTGGGTGCAACATATCGTATAAAGTCGCTATTTTTTTATCCTCGTCGGCAATTATCGGAAAATTAACCGTGGTATTTTGAGTTTCATTAATGTCTTTAATCCATTCTAAATGCGACTCTAAACCATCGACACTTAAGGCAATAACCTTTGTATTTCTTTTTGTAAATTCCGGAAGATAATTTGCAACCGTTCCTAATTCAGTTGTACAAACAGGCGTAAAATCTGATGGATGCGAGAATAAAACTCCCCATGAATTACCTAACCATTCGTGAAAATTGACTGGCCCTTCGGTGGTTTCTGCATGAAAATCCGGAGCTATATCACCTAATCTTAATGTTGACATAATTTATTTTTTTTAGTTCCTCTAAAATTACTTAAAAAATGAACAAGGAAACCATAGATTTTCATAAAAAAAGTTAAAAAAACCGAAACTCTACTTTTTCGGTCAATTTTATATAAATAAATTAAAATTAATCCGAATATTTTAAACAAAACTAAGAATCAGATACCAAATAGCAATCGTTAAAAACGAAATTGGGATTCCGAAACCGATCATCATACTGCTCAATCTGGGTTTTAATCCATAGGTTGAAGCCAAAATTGCGCCTGTAATCATTGGAGCCATAGCAACTTCAATCAAAGTTACTTTTATAGCTTCAGAATGTTGGTTAAAAATAAAGACATACAAAACAAAAATTATCAGAGGACTAAGAATTAACTTAAAGAAAAGTCCCAATCGCAGAAATTTCCAATGTTGGCTTCTTCTATCAAATTGAAGTTGCAATCCTACTGAAAGTAATGCCAAAGGTGTCACCAAACTTCCTATCGTTAATAAAACCGATTGAATAGTAATATCAAACTGATAGTCTGTAACATTCATTAAACACGCCACAACAAAGGTGAGGAAAGGCGGAAAAAGCAATACTTTTTTAATAATACTCAATGCATTTGGACTTCCTTTTGAATAAAAAGCTGCCACAAAAACTCCCAAAGTAGAAACCACAACAAAAGTTCCGGGCTGATCAACCAAAACGGCCGTTTCTAAACCTTTTTTTCCAAACAAAGCTTCGATTATAGGATATCCCAGGAAAGAGCTGTTGCTTAATCCGGCGGTTAAAATCAGACATCCAATAAGTTTGTTGGACCAGCCAAATCTTCTTCCTAAGAAATGAAAAAAGATACAAGCCAAAATAAAACAGATCCAACCAGAAGCAATTGGAAACAATAATTCATTGCTCCATTTTATTTTCGGAATATGATACAAGGTAATTGCAGGTAAGCAAAAGTAGACTACAATTTTATTTAAAACTTTATAAATATTAGTTGGAAAGCTTTTTACTCTTTGTAAAAGCAAACCTAATGCAAGGAAGAAAAATATTAAAATAAAGTTGTTCATATCGTTGAGTAGTCACAAAAATAGACATTTATAAGTTGTTGCCTAAAAAAAATCATACCGCTTATTTAAGTTTTTTGCTACTTTTAATGTGTAATGCTAATCAAGAGTTGAAATGTGCCGTTAGGTACTAAATATTGGTAGAAAACATAAATTGGAATAAGTTTAGCGTGCCGTAGGTACGCAATAGATATCATTTTGTTGCGTACCTACGGCACGCCAACGAATTTCGAACCGATATGACTACCAATATTTAGTACCTAACGGCACAATTTGAATACTTTCAACTCTTGATTGGCACATATATAATTTAAAAAAAATCAATGCAGTTAATACGAGATAATTTTGAGCGAATGGCAAAACTTTCGAATGAAGAATGGAATACTTTTTCATCAAAGCTAATACGCCAGGAATTTTCAAAGAAAACACCAATACTTGAAACAGGTCAGGTCGAAAACTATCTTTCGTTTGTAGAGAAAGGATTAGTTCGATATTTTATTCCCGGTGAAGATAGCGATCTTACTTTTACATTTGTATTTGATGGAGAATTTGCGAGCGGCTATGATTCCTTTATTACAAGATTGCCCGCAAATTATATCATTGAAACTCTTGCTGACACGGTACTTTGGCGCATATCTTATAGCGATCTTCAGTATATTTATGCCGAAACAAAAATTGGTAATACTATTGGACGTCTTGCAAGTGAAGACTTATTTCTAAAAAAAACCAAACGAGAACTTTCGCTCCTTAACGATTCTGCTGAGCAACGCTATCGCAATCTCTTTACAGAACAGCCACAATTGATTCAAAAGATTCCTCAAAAATACCTCGCTTCTTATATTGGCATTACTCCACAAGCTTTGAGCAGAATAAGAAAACGTATTTATTAACCCAGGTTCATTGTTTTAAGTTTCTTTAGGGTGCAACTTTGCATAAAAAAAAGATATGGAAACCTTAATTATTTTATTCGGAGTTTTTGCAAGTGCGTTGCTTATTGTAAAACTAATAACTAAAAGATTTGAAATTTCACAGGCTAGTAGAATTGCTATGGCAGCCATGCTTGTATTTACGGCGATTGGTCATTTTGCATTTGCCAAAGGAATGGCAATGATGATCTCTTTTTTGCCTTCGCCTATCTTAATTGTATACATTACTGGAGTTATAGAACTGGCAGCAGCGGCAGGGCTCTTGATACCAAAAATGACATTGCTTACAGGCAAACTACTTATTTTATTTTTTATAGTGCTGCTTCCCGCTAATATTTATGCCGCATACCACAATATAAATTTAAAAACTGCCGATTATAGCGGTAAAGGCATCTCGTATCTATGGTTTAGAATACCGCTACAGCTTCTTTTTATACTTTGGGTTTATTACTCTTCGATCAGGAATCAATCAAAAATCAAATAGTCAATCTTGGGAATGCACATTGTTCAAACGAATGATGTGCACAACTTCCCATTTTATCTTGCCTCCTATTTAAATTAAATTTTAGTTAAAACTTTTTTTATTTGATAAAACGTATTACATTTGTAATATATTTTATTACAGTATGATTTCAGGTAAATTTGCCATAACGATTCACATTTTGACTTTACTCACCAAATACCCAAATGATTTTTTGTCATCTGAGTATATTGCTGGGAGTATCAATTTGAATCCCGTATTGGTTCGAAAAGAAATTGCCAACTTAAAATCGCATCATATTGTAGAAAGCAAAGAAGGAAAAAATGGCGGAACAAAACTGTCGATCGATCCTTCGAAAATCACATTAAAAGAAATATTTGAAATGACCTTTGAAACCATTAACTTAGGGTATGCAAAAAATCAGCCTAATCCTGATTGTCCTGTTGGAAAGAAAATCAATCAAAATTTAAGTTCTTTATATGCTGAGATGAATCAAAAAGTTAGTTTACAATTAGAAGGAATCTCTCTGGAAGATTTTTCTAATCAATTCTAATACTATTTTTTTACACAAAACTGTAACATTTTTTATTACTAATTAAAATTATATACTATGAAAATCGCAATCATTGGAGCAACCGGATTTGTTGGCTCAGCCATTTTAAACGAGTTAGCAAACAGAAATCATGACATTACTGCTATTGCAAGAAACCCAAAAGATACCTCAAATGTAACTTGGAAAAGTGCTGACATTTTTAATGTTGACGCGTTGTCTGAAATTTTAAAAGGAAATGATGTTGTAATCAATGCCTATAATTCTGGTTGGACGAATCCTAACATTTACGATGATTTCATTGCAGGATCAAAAGCAATTCAGGAAGCGGTTAAGAAATCTGGTGTAAAACGTTTTATCACAATTGGCGGTGCCGGAAGTTTATTTGTAGCTCCAGGTTTACAAGCGGTTGATACTCCAGATTTTCCAAAAGAATATCACGCTGGCGCAACTGCAGCAAGAGATTATTTGAATATCTTGAAAGAAGAAAAAGATTTAGATTGGGCATTTTTCAGTCCGGCTTTCGAAATGCATCCGGGTATTACAACAGGAAGAACAGGAAAATACCGTTTAGGTCTTGAAAACCCAGTTTTTAATGACGAACAAAGAAGTATTTTATCTGTACAAGATTTAGCAGTTGTTATCGCTGATGAAGCAGAAAATGCAAAACACCATCAAGTTCGTTTTACTGCGGCTTATTAATTTGTTTTATAGCCACGAATTACACGAATTTTTACTAATTTCTTTATGCTAATTATGCTTAGCAAATATTCAATCGAATATTTAATTAGTGAAAATTCGTGCAATTCGTGGCAAACTAACTTTTTGAAACTGTTTTTGTTTTCTGTACTTTTACAGTACCAAAAAGTATATTTTGTCAAGTTCAAAAAAACAATCAAGCAGCTTACAAGAAAAAGCCGGAATTTCACCTCCTGAAATCACCAATGTTTTTGCTATTCGTCAAATTAAAAAAAACAGAAGACAACAACCCTCTTCAACGGAATTAATCAATGGAATTTTAGAAGGAAATAGAACGGCACTGAGTCGCGCTATTACTTTGGTTGAAAGTACAAATCCGGAACATGCCTCAAAAGCAAATGAGGTTATTAACGGCTGTTTGCCTCACGCCAACAAATCTGTCCGAATAGGAATTACGGGCGTTCCCGGCGTTGGGAAAAGTACTTTTATTGAAGCTTTTGGAAGTTTCCTGACGAACTTAGGTAAAAAAGTAGCGGTTTTAGCGGTCGACCCGAGTAGTTCACTTTCGCACGGAAGTATTTTGGGCGATAAAACCCGTATGGAAGAACTCGTAAAAGACGAAAATGCTTTTATAAGACCAAGTGCTTCCGGAGATACTTTGGGCGGTGTAGCCCGTAAAACACGCGAATCAATTATTTTATGCGAAGCGGCAGGATTTGATACTATTATTATCGAAACTGTTGGCGTGGGACAAAGTGAAACTGCTGTTCACAGTATGGTTGACTTTTTCTTGCTTCTAAAAATTTCCGGTGCAGGTGATGAACTTCAAGGCATCAAACGCGGTATTATGGAAATGGCCGATGCTATTGTTATCAACAAAGCTGATGGTGACAATATCAAAAAAGCAAATCAGGCGAAACTGGAATTTAATAGAGCTTTGCATTTATTTCCTCCAAAAAAATCAAATTGGCAGCCAAAAGTTACGACTTGCAGCGCCATCACCAAAGATGGAATCTCCGAAATTTGGGATACTATTTCATCTTATATCGAAATGACCAATGAGACTGGCTTCTTTATCGAAAAACGAAAAGATCAGAATCAATTTTGGATGATGGAAACCATAAACGAACAATTGAAACTGAATTTCTACAATCAGCCCGAGATCATTTCACAATTAGAACAAAACAAAAAAGCAGTGCAAAATGATGAAATATCACCTTTTGCAGCTGCTCAAAATTTATTAAAATTGTATTTTTCTAAAGGTTCAAAGTAGCAAAGGTTCAAAGCAACAAAGGTTTTACACTCTGTCTCTTTGAACCTTTGTCCCTTTGTTCCTCTGAACCTATTTCTTCCTTAACTTATATTTATTCTCTTTATATAAATTTCCTGCTGTAATTACATGTGCCAAAGCATCTTTAGCTAATTCTTCATTTAATTTTACAGGAATTAAAGTCGTATCATTTTTGATTTCGAATTGCAAAGGTTTCAAATTGGGTTGCATGATTACAACTTGATTTTCCACACGGAATGCATTGATATCATTAAACTGCATAATCGATCTTCCTTGCGTTTTTGGATCTAGTTTATTTAGATTTCTTCCCACCATTGGCGTTTCAAATGAAAGTCCTAAGTATCCTAACAATGTTGGCGGAATATCAATTTGACTTGCCAATTTGCTGTATGAAACTCCTTTTGGAACTCCTGGTCCCATTATCAAAGCTGGAATATGAAACTTATTAATTGGCACTAAATTCTTTCCGTACGTTCTTGTGTTATGATCTGCAATTACGATGAAAATTGTATTTTTGAAATAAGGTTCTTTCTTAGCCATTTCAAAGAATTTTCCGATAGAGAAATCTGCATATTTCATGGCATTATTTACCGTTGCAGGCTTCTTGTCGAAAAGTTTGATTCTTCCTTCCGGATATTCAAAAGGCTCGTGATTAGAAGTCGAAAACATTAAAGAGAAGAAAGGTTTATCGCCCTTAGCTTTAAAATAATTGTTTGCTTTTGTCACCAAATCTTCATCTGAATAACCCCATGTTCCTTTGAAAGCATATTTGCCCCCATCAGATTCAAAATCTTCCTGATCTACAATATCCTGAAAACCATTTCCGTTGAAAAACGAAGCCATATTATCAAAATTCGCCATTCCACCGTAGATAAAACTAGTGTCATATCCTTTTTGTTTTAAAGCATCGGCAAGTGTAAAAAATCCTTGTTGCGAGTTTCCTAACTTTACGACACTTTCAGATGGTGAAGGCAAAAATCCGGTTACAACCGCTTCAATTCCGCGGACACTTCTTGTTCCTGTGCAATATAAATTGGTGAACAATAAACCTTCTTTTGATAATTTATCAAATTCCGGTGTTAATGGTTTTCCACCTAAAATCCCAACGTATTCAGCACCTAAACTTTCTTGTAGAAAAATTACCAAATTATATGGCTTTTTCACTACTGTATCTGGTTGTTGTACATGTAGAAACGGAATTTCAGCATCTGTAAAATCATTTGGACCGGCAATCATGTATTTTTTTACACGAGCAATTGCTTCGGCTTCATCCATTTTACCGTACATTTTGGTGTTTCCTTCATTTTTAATCGAGTAAGCTGCAAAAGCGACGGTATAAAATGAATTTAATCCCAAAGTATTTGTTAACTGATCTGTAGAGAAAACTGCATTACTGGCATTAATTGGACGCTTTGAAGTAAGACTTGAACGTGCTCCAAAAAACAACAAGAAAGCAACTAATGGAAAAATCATTAATTTGAATTTATACTCCGTACTTGTAGTATAAAAATATTTTTTTCCTTTTTTGAAAGCAAAATACAGAACAACTCCTAAAATTAAGAATGTCACAATGATCGAAGTCAGGTAACTTTTTAAAAGCATTCCCACAACTTCTTTTGGATATATAAGATAATCTAAAAATATCTTATTTGGGCGTGTATCGTATTGTTTTACAAAATCTGGTGTTGCCAATTCTACAAAAAGAATCAGAAACAAAAATAAAAAGCTATAAATTACCAGAAACTTGTTGGTGAATTTTAGCGCTTTATTAGGTAGAAACGTAATTAAAACTGCGGGTAGAAATGATAAATAACAAAGTAAAATTAAATCCATTCGAAGACCGATTGGAAAAATATACCAGAAATTTGGTGTTTCTACTACTCTCTCTTTAAAAATAAAAAATAAAAAGATTCGGCTTAAAGTAGTTATTAGCAATCCAATTGCTATAAAATTGAAAATGGGTTTTAAAAAACTTAATTTTTTCATTAGAAAGATTTAAACTGTTTTTTGGTTGAAACGCATAATTTAAAGACGCATGCTCTTATTATAGAGACGTACTGCTGTGCTTCTCTACTCTTCGTAACGTTTTATTTCTCTGTCGTAAAATTCATTAGCCTGTTCAATTAAGCCTTCCATTTCGGTATTTAATTCGGCTTCATCAAGATCTTCTGCTTCTTCCATAAACTCAACCTCATCATCTTTTAAGTTGATTATAAATCTTGGGTAATCAAGGTGAATGATAAAAATATCTTCTGGAAAATCAGTATTATCTCCGAGTAAAAATTTAGGTAATTCCATTTTTATTTATGTATTTGTTATTGTTTTTTTGCCAATCCCGATAGTTATTTGGATTGGCAATTTTTTTATTTTATAAGGTTCAAATTTAACTATTTGAATCTGAATTTTTGATTAATTTTTTGGTTAGGAAATGAAAACGAATGTACAAAAATATCGCTGCAGAAGTTAATCCTCCCAAAAGTCCTATCCAAACTCCTTGTGCTTTCAAATCTGTATATTCGGCTAAGTAATAAGAGATTGGAAAACCAATTATCCAATAGGCCACAAATGTTATGTACATTGGAATTTTGACATCCTGCAAACCACGTAAAGCTCCAAGAACAACAACCTGAATTCCATCAGAAATCTGGAAAACTGCTGCTATTAAAAGTAATTTTGATGCAATACTTATTACCTCGCTATTATCCAGAAGCTGTCCGCTATTTTCCATATTCAAAAAGATATGAGGCAAAAATTCATGGAAAGCCACAAATAGAATGGCAAAAACAGTTTCGATTATAATTGCCAGTAAAAAAATAGAACGGGCTACAATAATTAAGTTTTTATAATCCTTTAATCCTCTTTGGTTACTAACTCTAATCATAGAAGTTACGCTTAATCCCATCGCAAACATAAAGGTCATCGAAGCCAAACTCAACGCAATTTGGTTAGCCGCCTGACTCGTTTTACCAATATTACCACAAAGCCAAATTGATGCTGTAAACAATACTACTTCAAAAAGCATCTGCATTGCCGATGGAAAACCAATACTTATAATTTTTTTTATGGTTTCTTTTTTAATTTCATCAAAACTGAAGTTCTTGAAATATTGTTTCAAATCATTTCTTCTTGAAAGCATGATATGCATAAACATTACTAGAAATATTCTTGAAATTACGGTTCCTAATGCTGCTCCAACAATTCCCATTTTTGGAAAAATCCAGATTCCGTAAATCAGCATATAATTAATCCCAACGTGCAGCACATTTGCCATAACCATGGCATACATCGAATATTTTGTCATCGACATTCCGTCTGCAAATTGTTTGTATCCCTGATACATAATTAGCGGAATCAAGGAGAAAGCAACCCAGTCAAGGTATGGTTTTGCAAGCGCAATTACGTCGGCTGGTTGTTGCAGCAATTCCATTATTGGCTTTGCCAGAACAATTATTCCAAAAAGTAATAATCCTAAAATAATACACAAAAACAAACCATGATGAAATGCTGAACGAATTTTAGAATCATTTTTTTCGGCATCACCTTCGGCGACAATTGGGGTAATTGCTGTCGAGAAACCAATTCCTAACGACATGGCAATAAAAATCATACTGTTTCCTAATGAAACTGCCGCAAGTTCAGTACTTCCTAATTTACCTACCATTATATTATCTACAATGCCTATTAAAGTATGCCCGACCATTCCTAATATAATAGGGTATGCTAATCTTAAATTGTATGAAAACTCTTTGGTGTACTGCTTTAAATTCACTTCTATTCTTTTTGTCGGCAAAGATAGTCAGAAGCTTTGGATTCTTTGATAATATTAAAAACATAAGCAAATATTAAGTCAATTTTTAGGGAACCTCGGTATTATATAACAATTTCAAAAAATTCTATAACAACGCCCTGAGATCTAGCTATTATTTTTACAACATTATAAATTCAAAATAAATTGTCATGAGAAATCTAAAAATGTTCTGCCTAGCGACTTTCGCTTTTTTATACGCCAATACCACGTTTGCTCAAGACGCTACTACTACAACGCTAACCAAAACTGAAGGCGAAATCAAACAATACGAACAAGGCTTCAGATTAGGATTTGGGCTTAATGGTGGTTTACCAACCGACAATGCTTATGACTGGTCTTTGGGTGGAGATGTTCGTTTACAATACGATTTATCAAAAAGAACTTCGCTAACCTTAACAACTGGTTTTACTAATTTGTTTATGGGAAAAGATGAAAATGGAGTTGATGTAAAAGATCTTGGATTTATTCCTGCAAAAGCGGGTTTTAAAGCTTTTATCTGGGAAGATCAATTCTATGTTTTAGGTGAAGTTGGTGCTGGTTTTGCCGTTACAAACGGTTATAATGACACCACTTTTTTATGGGCACCAGGAATTGGATACGCCAACAAATACATTGATATTAGTGTCCGTTACGAGGACTATAACAAATTCAAAACCAACCAAGTGGCTTTACGTTTAGCCTATGGTTTTGATTTATAAAAGTAAAGGTTTAATTTATTTTTTTGTTTTTGGTAACAAACCCGATAGATCGCATAGTCTGTCGGGTTTCGTTATTTTATGCAGTTGGTCAAAAGATAAGAACCAGTCGTCAAATGATTTTTTTAGATTAATGAAGAACATTGTACTTCGCAGAAAAATTAATCAAAATCATGAACAAAACAGTTTTTTATCTATCGCAACTATTTCTTTTTCTATTGGTTACATTTTCTGCAAGATCACAATCTAGTATCTCTGGCGAATTCAAAGCAGATTATGTTCCGTTTTCAAATTATGTCCGACCAATTGACAGCTCCAAAACTGATGCTAAAAGTAATTTTAAAAGAGCTCAGCTTTCTGTAGAAATTCCGCTTTCCATGAAAATGGACAAATACAACCATCCAAAGCTTTGGTCGATTATGCTTCAGGGAAGTTATGCCAAAATGGAGAATAAGAATTATGATGTGCCATCGCTTCCTCTAGAATTGCCTAATGGTTTTCCCGACGAGCTTTTAAATGCACAAATTGGAGTCAAACACTTAAGATCAATTTCTCCTTCCTGGTCCATATTAGTAATGGCTTCTGTGGGCGTTTATACAGATATGGTCGAAATCAATAAAGACGATGTTCTTATACAAGGTGGTGTACTTTTTATCAAACAATTTAATCCGAATTTGGCTTTTGGTTTCGGACCGGTTTTAACCAATAGTTTTGGTGTTCCGATGGTGCTTCCTGGAATTTATTTCAATTGGGAATCTAAAGGCGCTTTACACTTTAAAGTTGCTTTTCCGGAAGGTTTAGAATTAGGCTACAGAGTGTCTGATAGATTAGATCTTAAAACGGTTGTCGAAATCAGCGGAATGACTGCCGAGATAAACCCGGCAAACAAATCTATGTTATTGGGATATCAACAAATTGTTGCAGGTTTAAGACCTCAGCTAAAATTTGGCAAACACTGGACATTTGAACCTACAGCAGGATCTACTTTGGCTCGTTCTTTCTCGACAAATGACCGAAAAATAAGAAATATGTTTAAAGAAAAGGATCTTGCAAATCCAAGATTCACTACTACATTTTATGCCGCTTTAGCTCTAAAATGGCAATTCTAGAGCTATCGGCTTAATAGATTTTTATAGACTACCTCTTTCAACAATGCCTCACGGCGGGTTCTTGAAATAGGTAGTTCTTGTCCTTTTACAAATAATCGTCCGCCGGAAACGGAATCAATATGTGTAATATTTACCAGAAATGATTTATGAATTCTAAAGAAAATCTCTGCAGGAAGCGTTTCTTCTAATGAAATCATGGTTTGGTGAATTACCAAAACTTTATCCTTAAAATGAAGCTTAGCATAATTCTGCATTCCTTCGATGTATAAAATATCTACCCATGAAATCTTTTGAAATCCTTCGTCCTGACGAACATAAAGAAACGGATCCAATTGATTTTGTTTTGGAGAAATCATTTGATACCATTGTTTTGCTTTTAAAGTGGCTTGGTAAAAACGCTGAAACGTAATTGGTTTCAACAAATAATCAACCACTTGCAAACGATATCCGTCTAAAGCATGTTCTGAATAAGCTGTAGTAAAAATAACCAATGGCGGATTATCCAGAGATTCTAAAAATTCTAATCCGGACAAATAAGGCATATTGATATCCAGAAATAACAAATCGATTTGTTTATCCTGAATATAGGATGTCGCTTGTAATGCCGAAGCACAAGTACCAACCACTTCCAAAAAATCAATTTTTGAAACAAAATCTACTATTCCGTTTCTTGCAATTGGTTCGTCGTCAATAACGAGACATTTCATGTTCATAATTTTTTTGTTTCAAGTTTTCTTTGTTTCAGGTTTTGTGTATTGTTTAAAAAAGGGTTTCTCGCAGATTTTACAGATTAAGCAGATTTATTCTTCACTCTTGCTTCTCCAATCTTTCTTCTTGCTTCTTTCTTCTTAACAATTCTAATCTCCAGCAAAAAAAAACTTCTATTTCAAATCCAGAACAACTTTCACTGTAAAATCTGAATCTGTTTTATTGATATTTAATTCGTGCTTCTCTGAATATTGAATCGCCAGTCTTTTTTTGACGTTTTCGAGTCCTAATCCCTGACTTTTTGATGGAATTTTATATTGTTCTGTATAAGAGTTTTCTATTTCGAAAATCAATTGTTTATTGACTTGCTTACAGGACAAATGCACATATCCTCTTTGATTTGGAAGTCTTGACACGTGTTTAAAGGCATTTTCGATTAACGGAACCAAAAGCAGTGGAGCAATCTGAAGCTGTCCGTCTTCGATATTCCATTTGCTTTTCACTTCTAATTCATTTCCCCAACGGGTTTCTTCGACAGCGATTAAATCTTTTAGATATTTAATTTCGAGATGTAACGGAACATATTCTTTATTACATTCATACAACTGATACCTTAAAATATCCGAAAACTGAACTAATAATACCGATGCTAATTCGACATTGCTTTGCATCAAAATATGAATATGATTCAACACATTAAACATCAAATGCGGATTAATCTGATCTTGCAGTATTTTTATTTGTGCCTCTAAATGAACTTGCTGCAATTGAGCATGATTTCTTTCGATAATATTATGTTCCTGATAAAAACGTAGTCCGCAAGCGGTGCCACAAATCAAAAGTGCAGCAGGAATACTTCCACAAAACCGAGCCCACAAAAACTCAATAGTAGCCATATTAGCTTCTTCCGGATATAATCGGTTACGTGTGCGCGAATCGGAGAAAACGGCATAAATCACAGCCAGGCAAAGTGACAAAAGCAGCACTACTGCAAAAGCCTGTACCGCAAATAATGTCATTTTGTTTTTGCGTAATGCCTTAGGAAGCATCACATCACTAAGAAAATGCGCCAAAACAATGGAACTTAATAATATTAAAGCTGACTGGCGTATAGCCGAAATTATTCCATAATCGGCTATCAGTTGCGCCCAAATCGTAATACCTAGTATGAACCAGAAAAAAACTAAAAATATCCAGTGTCGATTTTTATTTTTTATAATCATCAAAAAAAGAGTAAGTAAATTATGTAAATCTTTGTTTTCAAAAATAACCCTATATTTTCTAAACAAACAGCAAAGAACCAAAAAGATTCTTTGCTGTATATATAAGGTTAGACGGTAAAATTATTATTAGAAAATAAAATATCCAACGCCAATATTGAAGGAATTTACTTTAGAATTAAACTCTTTACTGACATTATTTAATCCGCCCTGATAAGTGAAATCTATTGTGAATTTCCACATTTCAACTCCTGCTCCAACCTGATAACTTATATTAGATTTGTCAAATTTATTATAGGAGTTTTTTAGCTGATTTAATGACGAAATATTTTCATCAAGAACATACGAATAAACTCCTCCTCCAAAAACTCTCACGTTTAGAGTCGAAAGATCAATTACTTTATAACCAATAAGCAAAGGCATTTCGAGACTTCTCCATTTTGCATTTTTAGAAGTTGATAATGAACTCTTTTCAATTTTTGAAGATTTCTCGCTATACAATAACTCATTTTGAATATAGAATCTTTTAAAATCAAATCGTGCCATCGCTCCGGCAAAATAACCAACGGCATATTTTGAACTAAAGCCATCTGTAACCGGCAATTCTGAATAATTGGAACCTCCTTTAATACCCACATGAATTGGAAGCGGAGATTGCGCATTAACTTTTGAAGAAATCAAACTTACTAAGAAAATAGTAGTCAGTAATACTAATTTGTACATGTTCATGATAATAGTTTTTATTAATTTGATGCAAAGGAGCACAAACCTAAAACGCTATTAAAATTAGTTTGATGAACTGCATTTGGCTTTTGACCAACGGGAATTTTTGAAGTTTTTTTGCCACGAATTTCACGAATTAGCACGAATAAAATTTGCGAAAATTCGTGGCGAAAAAATTATCTAATTAACTCATTTTCTAATTGGCACATTTTCTACATACTTACTATCCGTCAAAGTCTTCATAAACGCAATAAGCTGTTGTTTCTCCTTATCTGATAATTTTAATTTGTCTTCTGGCAATGTTTGATTATCGAGATTGAATCCCAAGCCTAAACCTCCACCTTCATTATAGAAATCTATCACTTCTTCTAAGGTTTTATAAACACCATTATGCATATACGGCGCTGTAAGTTCAATGTTTCTGATGGTTGGAGTTTTGAACGAATATTTATGAATAGCTGCTCCTGTAATTACAAACTTGCCCAAATCACCATCTAGTTTTTTGTTTTTATTCGGAACACCTAGAATCTCACTTTCAGATCTGTCAAAGTTTGGCGGAACAGTTCCGTTTGTTAGCGGAATAAAATGGCAAGTGGCACATTTGGCTTTTCCTGCAAATAGATTAAATCCTGCTTTTTCATCTGCTGTAAACGCTGTTTTGTTTTGCATATAGCCATCAAATTTTGAATCGTAATGACTCAGCGAACGAATATAAGAAGCCAAAGCATTTTTGATTGCAAATTCATTTATATCTCCTTTTGGAAAAGCTTTCTTGAATTCCTTTACATAGTCAGCCTTTTTTTGAATTGCTAAAGCTGATTTCTCCAAAGAGCCGTGCATTTCATTTTCGTTTTTAATAACCGCTACCGCCTGATCTTCGAGATAACTTACTCGGGAATCTGCAAAAAACACACGCTGAAAAGCGATATTATTTAATGTTGGCGTATTGCGATGAATCATTGATTTTCCGTCTAATGAAACTGCTCTTTCTAATCCGTCTGTAAAAGCTTTATCATCATGATGACAAGAAGCGCAAGAACGCGTATTGTTTCCGGATAAGATTGGATCATTGAATAACTTTTTGCCCAGAGCAATTTTTTCAGGCGTTGTTTCATAATCGGGGAAACCCGAAAAAGCTTCAGCATCAAAAGCATCTTTGTCAAATAAAGTTTCAGATGTTGTTTTGAGACCTCTTTGCTCTTTCATGAGCGGAATTCCTAATTCAGACTGGGTTTTAAAAAGTCCTTTACTTAAAGGATTCGCTATTTCTTTGATAAAATAAGCGCGATCAAAAGCGTTGAAATTTGTGTTTGCTTTTAAATACTTCTTTCCTTTTTCTAAAACAGCAAGTACTTGTTTCGCATTCGATACTGAAGTGTTTTCAGTATAAACCTGATAATATTTTTCGATTGTTTCTAAAGAAACCAATGCTTCCGGAAGCGAATTTAGAACCACAGGCGAGTCAAAACCGGTGATTCCTAAAGTTATAATTCTATAGACTTCTAATCGCATCGCATCAAAAACGTGCGCATCGGTCAATTCATTCGAACTTGAAACTTTTTCTAACCGAGTTAAATTTGCTGACAAAACGCCTAATTCCTGAATCAATTCTTTTTTAGTGTCTTTGTTATATTTCGGAAAAACCAATTCCTCAATAACCTGAAAACCTTCAGGCGCAACCGTAACTTTATCATTTTCTTCGAACTCAGGTATTGCAGGTCCGTTGATTGATTTAGAAACTGTCGGCAAGTAATACTCACTTATCATTTCGACCTTTTTGTAACTTTTATGTGCTTCCAGAAATTGCCTCTGGATTTGTGCTTCACTGGAATCTGATTGTACCGAATATTTAAGTTTGGCAACTTTTTCGATCAATAAAGTAATATCGTCCTGAAACATTTTATTGATTTCCTGATGTTTGTTTTTTTTCTGACAAGCAACAAATGTTACCAAGAACAACAAACAATATATTTTTTTCATGATTTAATACCGATTATAAAGAGGAATATTTAGAAAAACAGAAACCACTACCTCAAACTGAAGTAGTGGATTGCTGTTTTGTACTATTTTAAAAATTTATCTAGGTAAACCTTTAATAACTACGATTTGACTTGCTTGTTGTTCATTCGGACGGTTAGTTCCTCCATCAACACCTTTGTATTTTGCACCAGTCCAAGTATGTGGCTGAACGCTCAACATAAAAGTATCAGGAATACCAACTTGCTCAGAAACATCGATTAAAGCACCGTATTCCCAATCTCCAAATTTAGATGTTCCACCTACATTATATTTTGCAGCATCTGTTGCAGTACGACGGTGATCTAATTCTACAACAACTTTTAATTCTTTTGTAGCAATATTGTATTGATAGATATAAGCATCGTGAGTTTCATCCCCGTATCCGTTAGCATCTTCCTCAACGTAAACGTAGTTTTTAGTCACACAAATGTTATCCGGGTTTTGAAATTTACCAGCAATTCCAGCGCGGTTATCTCCGTCAAGAACAACTTCAAGAGTTCCTTTTAATGGGTCAGCAGCATCAAGATTTAATCTGTAAACTCTACCATATTTAGTTCTTGAACCATCAGCATTTGTTCCGCTTATAGCTTGTCCAGTTGCATTAAAATACAATTCACGATCTGCAGCATCACCACCTTTACGGTAATCTAAATCTTCTACACGACCAAATTTAATCGCTTTCAAAGTATTTACAGATGCATTGATTTGTGCTCCTGTTAAAGTAGTATGATTGTCAATTTTCACAAAAGATACAGGATAAGTTTTACTAACTTCCATATCTTTTTCTCTTTGGTTATCATCGTTTCTTTTTAGCATGTACAAAGAACCGTTAGTTAAATCACCAACTGTATTAGATACATACATAAAAACCTGACCTCCGTAAGTTCCAGAATCATCATCACCAATTACAACTACTGTTTTACCTTTGTAAGCAGAAGAGCGTAATGGCAATGCATTCTCAGCACTTAAACGACCAAATCCAGATAATTCTTTAGATACAGATGCAGAACCTACATCTCCGTAAGGATCTAAAGCATGAGTACGGGACTCTTCTCCAGATTCCCCACAAGTTAAATAAACAGGGCCAAAACCGTGCTCAGCTGGCGTAGCCATTGTAGCACCACAAAGTCTCCATGTTCCTCCACTAGAATTTAACAAATACTCCCCTTTAGTAGGTTTGAATGTTTTGTCTAATGTAATTCTTGCAACCGAAAAATTATCTTCATTATTTACTAAAAAAGTAAAAGTTCCGTTAGTATTTTTTAATAAACCCGAACCGTCAGCAGAACCTCCAAAAACAAATTTAGGAGTCTCTATAAGAACATCATCTGAGCCAAAAAGAGAATAAATTTTTAAATTTTCAAAACCTGGTTTTGCCTTCAATAAACTTGGCGTTACAGACTGGTCTTTTAATACAACACTTGTTGTTTTTGTTTCATCCTGATCTTTAGAGTCATTATTACATGATGTAATCAATGATCCAAGAATAAATAGGGGTAAAATAATTCTTTTCATCTCACTTTAATGTTTAATTTTATTTTTTTACAAAGTAACCCCTTACTCTTTAACTTAAAATCACTTCGATATTAACAAAAAAACAAGAGTCTGACCAAAAAGCTACTTAAAACCCAAAAAAAATTAACATTAAATTAGTAATACAAAACATTCATAAAGTACCAGTAACATACCCATAAAAAAAGAGCCCTACTTTTAAGGCTCTCTCTTCAACTGTTGTTTATACATTTCGATATTGGCTTTAATCTTTTCGTCCAACTCGGGTTCCTTAATATCTGTGTGTTTTTGCATTTCTTCCCAGATAATTTTGGCTACAATATAACGAGCCATTTCCTTATCATCGGCCGGCACAATATACCACGGCGCATAATCTGTCGAGGTTTTGTTTATTGCCTCTTCATAATACTGCTGATATTCGTCCCAGTGTTCACGTTCTTTCAAATCACCGGGCGAAAACTTCCAGTTGTGTTTTCCTTCTTCCAAACGGCGTAACAAACGTTCCCTTTGCTCCTCTTTACTCAAATGAAGATAGAATTTAAGTACAATAGTTCCGTTTTGCGAAATATGCTTCTCAAAATTATTGATTTGCGTAATTCTGTTTTCCCAGAAAGTTGGTGTAATATCATCAACCGTATTAATTCCCGGCAAATTCTCTCCTAAGATATATTCAGGATGCACGCGAGTTACCAAAACATTCTCATAATGCGTACGGTTAAAAATCGCAAACTTCCCTTTTTCCGGCAAGGCAATATAATGTCTCCATAAATAATCGTGTTCCAGTTCAGTCGAATTTGGCGTTTTAAAACTGTGTACCACAACTCCACGCGGATTAAATTCCTTAAAAACTTCCCTAATCAAACTATCCTTTCCCGAAGTATCCATTCCTTGCAGGCAAATCAAAACACCATATTTATTGTGCGCATACATCACATCTTGCAAATCGCTCAATTTAGCCTGCACTTTATCCAGTTTTGCTTCCTTTTCGTCGCTGTCAGCATCAATATTACACAAAGTAGGGATCTTTGATAATTTTATTTTATCGGTAACTTTAAAATCTTTCGGATCTATCGATTTCATATATGTTGATTTTATTTTTTATTGGTCATATATGTTATCGCCTTTTACACATTGATGTTTTAATACAACTCTTAACATGGCGATTTCATATCATTTTCATTTTTTGTAATATAAATATACTAATTTTACGAAGCAAATTCCTGCTATGCATGACAATACTTTTTCGATAAATTGTATTTTTCTCTTCAAAGTATTTTCATTGCTATCAGGGCTAGGTATTTATTTTCAAAACAACATTCATGGAAAAATTCACATTAGAAATATTATTTCAAATCATCGGAATCGGATCAGCATCAGGATTATTTTTCAATAACGATTCACTTTATATCATTGGCGACAACAGCGGATTTTTATATGAATACAATATGACGAATCAGCAATTAAACCAACATCCTTTAATTGACAATCCAACACAAAACATTCCCAAAAAATTAAAACCCGATTTCGAATCGCTTACACATCACAACGACACATTATATGTCTTCGGTTCCGGCTCAACCGAAAACCGAAATAAAATGATTGAATTCGATTTGAAGAATAAAACCATTTTACAGAAAAACAATCTGGTAGATTTATATGCTGTAATGCAAAGTTTCGGTGCCATAAAACCCGAAGATTTCAATCTTGAAGGAGCGATTTTCGATGGTGAAAACTGGTATTTATTCAATCGAGGAAACGGAATCTCAAACAAAAACACCATTTTTACTATTCACGCCAAAAACCTGGGAGAAGAATTTGCGCTTGTAGCCACCAATTATAAACTCCCAAAAATAAAAGGCGTTCGTTCTAGTTTTACCGATGCCATTTTGGTCGAAGATAAGATCTATTTCCTTTCCACAGCCGAAGACACAAAATCAACTTACGACGATGGCGAAATCCTTGGAAGCTTCATTGGAAGAATCGATATCAAAACCATGAAAATTGATTTCACTCAAAAAATAACTTCAACCAATAAATTCGAAGGTTTGACTTTCTACAAAAAATCAAATGACAAAATAGAGTTTTTGCTTTGTGAGGATAATGACACTGAATTGCTAGAAACAAAGATTTTTAAATTAATTTTACCTATAAAATAAAAACAAGACATTGCTCAAAAACACAATGTTAATCTTAGAAGCGCACAACAGTGCGTCTCCCGCAAAGAATATCCGCCATAAAAAACATATTAGATGAAGACACACTGTTGTGCGCCTCTACGATAAAACCTATGCAACTTTGAACCTTTGTAACTTTGAACCTTTGTAACTTTGAACCTTAAAAAAAATAAACTTTTTTTCATCGCCTTCCCAACCTTTTTATCTTTTTATCTCTCTATATAAGAAAGACAACAATTGTGATAAACGAAACTCTAATTTCTAACTGCAAAAAAATGAACCGCGATGCTCAGCGTCAGGTTTATGAGCACATGGCTCCAAAATTGTATCGCGTTTGCAAACGATACCTAAAAAAGGAAGAAGAAATAGAAGAAGCTATGGCTGACGCTTTCTACACCATCTTTACAAAACTGGAACAACTTAAAGAGGTTTTAGCTTTTGAGGCTTGGGCGCGGAAAATAACGGTCAACCATTGTTTGGCGACCATCAAGAAAAACACCAATTTCAACATGTACCTTGATGATGTCAAATTGCTTTCACAACCTTTTACGGAGGAAGTTAACGCTTTAGAAGAAGAAGATTTACTGAATTTACTAAACCATATTCCAGATGGCTGTAAAACTGTTTTTAACCTTTTTGTCATAGAAGGTTTTGGACATAAAGAAATAGCCGCAATGCTAAACATTTCTGAAGGCACCTCTAAATCACAATTGAATGCCGCCAAAACCAAGCTAAAGGAATTAGTAAATAAATTGTATTATCAAAAAGCAAAGTAGTCATGGACAATCAAGATAAAATATTCGATAAATTTAAAGAAGCCGCCCACAACTCGGAGGCAAAAGATTTTCCTGGAATGGAAAAAGTCTGGTCGCGTCTTGAAGACAAACTCGACAAAAAAGAAGATAAAAAAGCAATTTCACTTTGGAAAAAAATTGCTGTTGCAGCTTCTCTATTATTATTAATCTCTTTAGGAGCTCAGTTTTTAAAATCCGATAAAATTTCTACCACTCCAACATCTAAAGTTGTAGTAAATGAAAAAGAAAAAGAAGCAATTCCAGATCCAGTTTTAGAGAACAACAAAGCTGTAGTCTCTTCAGATTCTGAAATAGTTCCAAAAGCAGAAGCTGTAAAACTTTTAGACAAACAAATTAAAGAACAACAACAAGTAGCCTTACAAGAAGTTCAAATCTCTGCTAATAATGCTATAATAAATGAAGCAAGTCCTGCGCCAGTTGCCAATCAAATTGCTGCACCAGTATCTGTACAATCCGGTTATTCTAATATGGAGGAAGAGAACACAACTGCAAAAGCTAAAGATGTACAAAATTTTGGCTATGGAACAACCGTACAAAGAGAATCTGCCAAAGTTGCTTATGCTGAAACACAAGCTCCAATGGCTAAAAAAAGCGCTCCTTTAATTGTTCTAAACGGAAATGCAATGTCTCATAGCGACGATCAGAAAAGAGATAAAATGATGCAGAAAGAACTTCCTAATTTACAACCAGAAAATGTAGATTCTCTTGTTGTATTAGATCAGCCTTTGTATATTATCGACGGCATTTATTATTCAGAAAATGATTTATTTGGTACAAATCCAACAAGTCCTTATGCGCCTTTGAACAAACAGGAAATCAAAACCATAACTGTGCTTCAAGATCTGGAAGCTACATCAAAATATGGCGAAAGAGGTAAAAAAGGAGTCGTAATTATTACTACTAAAACAGGAAAACCAGCTCTTAAAAACTAGATTAAAATCTAAAACTTAATTTCAGGAATCTTTGTCAAAGTTTAAAACTTTGACAAAGATAATCTCTAACATTTACTTAAAAATTACTATCATGAAAAACGTAAAACTTATTTCATTAGCCCTTTCTATGCTTATATGTTTCGTAGCAACAGCACAGGAAAAAACGATTACTGGAACGATTTCAGATGAAAGTGGTCTGGCACTTCCTGGCGCAAACGTTCAAATTCAGAAAACAAAAAAAGTAGCCACTACTGGTTTTGATGGAAAATATACCATTCAGGCTCAAAAAGGCGATGTTTTATTGTTTAGCTATATTGGGTTTCAAAATCAAACAAAAACTGTTGGTGACAAAAACATTATCAATGTTGTACTACACGAAAACAATCAATCACTCCAAGAAGTCGTGGTTACAGCTTTAGGCACATCCAAAAAAAGGAACGTAACCCAAGCTTCCGTACAAATGGTTCGAGGCACAGTTGCGGGAGTTGCTGTTTCGTCAGGATATGTTCAGTATGCCGCTCCAAGTCAAAATATAGTAGTTAGAGATGCTGTATCTATTTCTGCAAAAAATGAACCTTTATATATCATTGACGGAATTCCGGTAAAATCTGAACAGTTTGCTAAAGTCAATCCGAATGATGTTCAGGATGTAAAAGTTTTAAAAGATAAAGATGCCACATCGACTTACGGCAATAAAGCTTCAAATGGAGTTGTCGTTATCGATACTAAAAACGGAATCTACAAAAACCTTACGGAGAAAGAACTTGATGCTAAATTGAACATTTTATATCCTACTCTGCCTGTTACGCCAAATCAGGAAGATTATGATGCTTTTGTAGAAAATGCGTTCGAGAGCCCTAAAACAGCACCGCTTTCTACTTTTTCTATCGATGTTGATAATGCTTCTTATACTAATATCAGACGTTTTATCAATAATGGACAAGCAATTCCTAAAGATGCCGTTCGTGTCGAAGAAATGGTGAATTTCTTTAAATACACTTATCCGCAACCAAAAGACCAGCATCCTTTTTCGATCAATACAGAATTAAGTGATTCTCCGTGGAATACCAAAAATCAAATTCTTAGAATTGGTTTACAGGGAAAAAATATCGCAACAGAGAATTTACCGGCATCCAATATGGTTTTCTTAATTGATGTTTCGGGCTCTATGGGAGAAATTAACAAACTGCCATTATTGATACAATCCATGAAAATTTTGGTAAACGAATTAAGAGCAAAAGATAAAGTTGCAATTGTGGTTTATGCTGGCGCAGCTGGTTTGGTTTTGCCTCCAACTTCGGGAGCTGAGAAAAAAACTATAAATGATGCTTTAGAAAACTTACAAGCTGGCGGAAGTACTGCAGGTGGCGCCGGAATTGAATTGGCGTACAAAATAGCTGCTGAAAACTTTATTAAAGACGGAAACAACAGAGTTATTCTGACAACTGATGGTGATTTTAATGTTGGAAGTTCTTCAGATTCAGATATGGAGAAATTGATTGAGCAAAAAAGAAAAACAGGCGTTTTCTTAACTTGTCTGGGCTATGGAATGGGAAATTATAAAGACAGTAAAATGGAAACTTTAGCCGATAAAGGAAACGGAAACTATGCTTATATTGATAATATTCAGGAAGCAAATCGTTTTTTAGGAAAAGAATTTAAAGGTTCGATGTTTGCAATTGCCAAAGATGTAAAAATCCAGATTGAATTTAATCCAAAACAAGTTCAGGCGTATCGATTGATTGGATATGAAAACCGAAAACTGCGTCCTGAAGATTTTAAAAACGATGCAATTGATGCGGGAGAATTAGGAAGTAATCACACTGTAACGGCATTATACGAAATTATTCCGGCGGGAGTTGAAAGTGATTACCTGAACCAACAGCCAGATGCTTTAAAATATACTAAAGTGCAGGAAACCGGAAATAATTATAGTAGTGAACTTGCTACAATAAAATTCCGTTACAAAAAACCTGATGGCGATAAAAGTATCGAAATGGTAAATGTAATTGAGAACAAAACTGTTGCTTTAAACAAAGCTTCGGATGATTTTAAATTCAGTACTGCGGTTGCGTGGTTTGGATTGAAGTTGAGAGATTCTAAACTAATTTCGAATAAATCATCTGATGATATTTTAAAATTAGCGAAACAAGGATTATCAAACGATTCTGAAGGTTATAAGGCTGAATTTATTCGTCTTGTTCAATCGGCAATATAGATTTATTAATAGATATTTTATTACATTTGAACTCCTTTTGAAATTCTCTTCAAAGAGAGGTCAATTAAAAAATATTTACAAATCATTTTCAAACAAAATTTCATGAATCCTATTTTAAATCAGAATTTATTTCTTGTAAAAGAACACGTTGGAATGTTTAAAGCTGCAAACAATTATGATATTTATAATCCTGAAAGTAATCAGATTATAATGAATTGCAGAGAAAATAATTTGGGATTTTTCACCAAGATTCTCCGTTTTACAGATTATAAAAGAGCCACACCTTTTGATATCGAAATCACAACGGCTTCTGGCGAGAAAATAATTTCTGTAAAAAGAGGCGTTGCAATCTTCCGCTCGACGGTTGAAATTTTTGATGAAAAGGATCGTCTGGTTGGTACCTTCAAACAAAAGTTCTTTTCGATTGGCGGTAAATTTGAGATTTTAGATAAAAACGAAAAACCTGTTGCAACGCTGCAAGGAAAATGGACAGGGTGGGATTTTAAATTCAGTCATGAAAATAAACAACTTGCTCAGGTTAGTAAAAAATGGGCAGGAATGGGCAAAGAGTTTTTTACAAGTGCTGATAATTATGTTCTTCAAATTGAGGAAAATGTGGCGCAGGATAGTCCGCTTAGACAATTAATTCTTGCGGCTGTAATGTGTATTGATATGGTTCTGAAAGAATAAAAAGTTTGTTAAACTTAGATTAAGAAAACAGCTAAAAGCATCGTTTTAGGGAGCAAAAGCATTATTTTTGTGTTACTAAAATGATGCTTTTTGCATTTCTAAAAAATAAATCATGACAGACTTAAAAAATAAAAATGCCCTGATCACAGGCGCCGGAAAAGGAATTGGAAAAGCTATTGCAATTGCATTGGCCAAAGAAGGTGTAAACGTAATTTTAGTTTCAAGAACTCAGGCAGATGTTGATCAACTTGCAGATCAAACTAGCAACTTAGGAGTAAAATCATTGGCTCTGGCTGCCGATGTTTCTGATATTAATTCTATCAATGGTGCTGTAGAAAAAGCTTTGTCTGAATTTAAAAACATTGATATTTTGATCAATAATGCCGGTATTGCCGCTTTTGGAAATTTCCTTGCATTAGAACCTTCTGCCTGGGAAAAAATTATTCAGGTAAATTTAATGGGAACATATTATACAACCCGTGCCGTTTTACCTAATATGATCGAAAGACAAACAGGTGATATCATCAATATTTCGTCTACTGCAGGATTAAACGGAAACGCATTGACAAGTGCTTACAGTGCTTCTAAATTTGCGGTTCTAGGATTAACAGATTCTCTAATGCAGGAAGTTCGTAAATATAATATTCGTGTTACAGCGCTTACACCAAGTACAGTTGCGACTGATATGGCAAAAGATCTTAACCTGACAGATGGAAATCCGGATAAAGTAATGCAATCTGAAGATATTGCAGAATTAATCATTGCGCAATTAAAATTAAGCCGCAGGGTTTTTATTAAAAACAGTAGTATCTGGTCTACGAATCCTTAAAAAAAACAAATAAATTTCAATCTTTTAAATCCCAAATTCCAAGTGTCGTTTGAATTGGTATTTGGAATTTAATTATTGGAATTTCAAAAAACACACGATGGAACAATATTTAAGACAATTAATCTCAATAGAATTTACAGATAAAAAAGAGCTCTTTACGGGATTTCTTATTGACTACTCTGATGACTGGATTTTATTACGAAACAATCCCGAAGATTTTATATTGGATGGTTTTGTGATTCTGAAAAACAAAAACATCGAAGCGGTTCACAGAGATCACGATTTGGAATTTACCGAAAAAGTAATTCGCCTAAAAGGTTTAAAAACAAATGCCGAAGACATTATCCCAATTCGAGATTTAAACTCGATCCTGAATTATGTAAATAGCAAATACGGTATTTTTCAAATTTCAAAAAAATCAGCAAAATCAGCTTATTTAGGAAAATTGATTGAATTAAACGATGAAGAACTTACGATTGATTTCCTGGATATAAGAGGTCAATTTGGTGGAGAATTAAGCTTTAATCCGCAGAAAATTAGAGTTATTGAATTTGATACAGATTATATCAACTCTTTGAAATTGGTGATTCCTGAGGATCAGAAATAATTATTTAAAAAACAGAAAAGCCCTTTTTACAGAGGGCTTTTCTATTTTTTGTCTTTACTGTCAATCTTTGTCAAAGTTTAAAACTTTGACAAGATCTAAATCTATGCTTCTGTCAATTTATTTAAAAACTCTAAACGAACGCTTCCGTCTTCGTCGATTTTTGTTAAATTGATTTCTTGCAATGTATTTACCAATTCCGGATTCCAAGGAGTTTTTACTTTTACATAATTCTCTGTAAAACCGTGAATGTATCCTTCTTTATTTTCACTTTCGAACAAAACCGTTCTATTAGATCCTAATTGACTTTCGTAGAAAGCACGACGTTTTTTAACTGATAATCCACGTAACATTTTACTGCGTTTAGCTCTTACATTTGCAGGAACAATACCCGGCATATCTGCAGCTTCTGTATTATCTCTTTCAGAATAGGTAAAAACGTGCAAATAAGAAATATTCATTTCGTTTAGGAAATGATACGTTTCTAAGAAATGCTCGTCTGTTTCACCCGGGAAACCAACAATAACATCAACACCAATACAAGCGTGTGGCATTACTTCGCGAATCTTGTTTACTCTTTCGGTGTAAACTTCACGCAAGTAACGACGTTTCATTAATTTTAAAATATCATTACTTCCTGATTGTAGCGGAATATGAAAATGAGGTACAAAAGTTCTGCTTTTAGAAACAAACTCTATAGTTTCATTCTTCAATAAATTAGGTTCAATTGATGAAATTCTCAAACGCTCAATTCCTTCCACCTTATCCAAAGCCTGAACTAAATCAAGAAATGTATGTTCGTGTTTTTTATTTCCGAATTCTCCTTTTCCGTAATCACCAATATTTACTCCTGTCAAAACAATTTCTTTGATGTTTTGAGCTGAAATTTCTTTGGCATTTTGCAATACATTTTCTAGAGCATCACTTCTCGAAATTCCTCTCGCTAACGGAATTGTACAATACGTACATTTATAATCACAACCGTCCTGAACTTTTAGAAAAGCACGTGTACGATCACCAATAGAATAACTACCAACATAAAAATCAGCTTCGGCAATTTCGCAGGAGTGAACTTCACCCATATCGTTTTTGCTTAAATCATTAATATAGTCGGTAATTTTAAACTTTTCAGTCGCTCCAAGAACCAAATCAACACCGTCAACCGCTGCTAATTCCTCTGGTTTCAATTGCGCATAACATCCCACCGCAGCGACAAAAGCTTTATCATTAAGTTTCATTGCTTTTTTTACCACCTGCTTAAATTGCTTATCAGCATTCTCTGTAACTGAACAGGTATTGATAACATAAATATCAGCTACTTCTTCAAAATCAACACGATCAAAACCTTCCTCATTGAAGTTTCTGGCAATTGTAGAAGTCTCTGAGAAATTCAATTTGCATCCAAGCGTATAAAAGGCAACTTTTTTTCTATTTTCCATGGGAATAAACTACATTTTAAGTAGTAAGATATTATATTTACATCTCTTTTGAAGAGTTTGCAAATTTACGTACAATATTCTTTAAAATAAAATCAATAATACACTATATATCAACATTTTGCACTAAACCAGTATTTCAAGCCATCATAAAAAACCATAAATTAAAGCAAACAGGATATCGATAAATTTAATTCATAAGAAAATGAAACATTGTTTCAATAAGAATAAAACGACAAAATAATCGATAAACCGCAAATAATATCGATAAAATGCATTTTTTTGAGTTTTAAATTCAAATTTTCTTACATTTAACTTTGCTAAGTTAGTTTTTCGAAGTAATTTCACTTCTCCAAAAAACAGGTAACTAAAATTATATTATTTAAATAATAATTCGCTCATAACAATTTTGATTTTCCCTCGTTATGTTGTTGTTTTGTTATTATAAAAAATGGGCAAGCCGAAAACCAGAAAGAGTAGGCAAAAATTATAAATTAAAACTCCATATGAAAGCATTTTTACCCACAATCTGCTTGATGTTCTTAACCATTTTTAGCTCTCAGGCGCAAACTGCTGCTCCGGCTGCTAATCCATTTCCATCTATTAGCACATTGACAAATTGGGCGAGCTTAAACTCTCAATCTCAATTTGATATTGCAATTCGTGCGGTTGGATTTAAATTTGAAGTAAAAGAACCAGGTGAAGGCTCAACTGCTTACACTTATATTCGTAAAGTAACGGTAAACGAAGTAAATTATACTGATAGAATCGTTTACAGAATTACTAATAATAATTCGGCAAGTATTATTTCGTTGGTGACTGCTTCTACTGATTTAGTTAGTTTGTACACTCCACAATTGTCAACTTTTAAAAACAACAATTGTAAAACTGAGATGTCTAAAGACAAAAACACTACTTGTACTTGTTACGAAAGTGCGAATTTTGCAATCGACCTTTGCGACGAGCGTGTAAAATTGACAATGGGTGACGGAAATAAATATTTTGTTTCTGTAGCTAAAAAATAATATCTAATACCTAAATTATTATTTAAGTATTAAAAACTACGAGCTGTTTTCCAAACCTTTGTAGATCTTAACAAGATAAGTTTACAAAGATTTGGAACGCATTTCTTAGGATTTTATAAGTTTGGATTTTTCATTTCATACCAAACCTCTAATTCTTCTTCATATTCAAAAGCGTTTACATACTGTAAACCTAGCTTTTCTAAAATTTTTCTTGAGTTTTCGTTTCCTGGATCCGCGTAAGCGTAAACAGCATCTACTTTCATTACATTGAAAGCATGATCTATAAAGGCTTTTCCTGCTTCAGTTGCATAACCTTTCCCCCAATGTCTTTCGATGAAACGATATCCTATTTCATAAAAATCTTTATGATTATTGATTTCATTTGTAATGAATTTTATTCCGGACCAGCCAATAAACTCACCAGTTTCTTTTAGAATAACAGCCCAACGACCAGTACCAAAATCTGCATATTGTTTATGAAGAAAGCCAATATAAGCGCGACTTTGATCAATATGCGTGATTGGTTTCTTCCCTACAAAATGATGCACATTCGGATTAGATTCTAATTCAAATAGCGCTATGTCGTCTGTCAGGAGAAATTCTCTTAATAATAAACGTTCTGTTTCTATTGGTCCTTTCATAAAAATTAATTTAAAATATAGCGTTGTACAACCTCAGCAACTCCATCATCATTGTTTGAAGCTACAATTATATCGGCTCGGTCACGCAATTCAGGTGTCACATTATCAACCCAAACTCCAAGTCCGGCATATTCTATCATTGTTAAATCATTTCCTGCGTTTCCTACGGCAATAATTTCACTTTGATGAATGTTTAATTTCTCTGCTAAGATTTTTATACTTGCTGCTTTATCGATTCCGTTTTGTGCCGCTTCTAAGAAAAAAGGTTTTGACATTGCAATACTCAAATGTGGCATTGCTTGTTTTAAATCGCTCTCTAATTCTTTTAGATAAGAAGGCTCAGCTAATAAAATACATTTCACTGTAGGTTCTGTTACTGCATCTCTAAAGCTTGACACTTTATTGTGTGGTAATCCCGTAATTTCTTTTTCGATTTCGATATACTCCGAATCTGTTTCACTTATGATTTCGCCATCTAAATACGTGATAATATGCGTTTTCTTTTTTACACTATAATCGTATAAATCACGAATTTGCTCTAGCGTTAATTTCTGTTCAAACAAAACAGTGTCGTCTTTAGCACTACTAATTATAGCGCCGTTAAACGAAATTATATAAGAATTGTTCAAATCCAATTCTAATTCTTTAGCGTAAGCAGTCATTGCCGAAGTTGGTCGGCCTGAAGCCAAAACCACATAAACCCCTTTTGCCTGAGCTTCAAGAATCACTTTTTTATTAAGGTCCGAAATTTTATGATCGTCTGTCAACAAGGTATCATCCATGTCGAGCACCAGCATTTTATATTGCATTATATTTTTTTCTAATTAAAAACAGTGCTTAAATACTCATTCTGAAATCCTCAATAACCGGATTTGCTTTTGCAAAATCTGTTTCCTGAATAAATACTTCAACCGCTAAATCTGATCCGCCGTAACCGCCTAAACGAGCAGATTGTACATTATCTTTTTTCACTGTTTCTACTCCAGCTTCTTCTAATCTTTCTTGCAATGCAAGTGCTAAAATTTCGCTTCCTGAATACACCTTCATTAATCCCATGACATTTTATATTTTATGATTATTAATTCTTATTCTAAAATTATTTTTAATTGATTTTGGAAATCATTATTTTCATTAATTCCTATATGTCCCTGATCTTTTAAAGGATAAAAATGACCATTTGATTTTAATTCCTTACTCAATCGAACTGAATTTTTATAAGGAATCAATTGATCTTCTATTCCATGAAAAATATAAATTGGCACTTTAATTTTGGACAAATATTTATACGTTTCTAAATGGAACTTTTTCATGAAATCAGGAAAAAACGGAACTTTTGTACTTGATAATTCTGTAAAACTATAATAAGGAGATTGCAGAATTAAAGCTTTAGGTTTACTCTCCGAAGCTAAAACAGCTGCAAGTCCGGAACCAATTGAATACCCGGTAATAATAATTTTATTCTCTGGATATTGTTTTACTAATGTTTTATAAACAATAGAAATATCCTTATTTAACTGGTCTTCATTTTCAATTATACCTTCGCTTTTTCCGAAACTTCGATAATCTAAAATAAAAATATCATATCCAAAACTGGTATATGTTTTTGCTATTTTACCCCAGGTTTCTAATGTTCCGGCATTTCCATGAAGATAAAAAACAAGACCTTTAGATTTTTCTGATCTAAATAAAAGTCCATTCAGATTTACTCCATCAAAAGACTTTATATTTAATTCTTCAAACTTTTCCTGATACTCAAATTGGTAATCTTTCGAAAGAGCTGCACCCTGAAAAACCATTCCAACCTGATTGAAATAAACATAGGAAACAATAACCACATAAATTACAACGAAAAATGCTAAAAGAACAATCGTTAAAAATTTAAAGGTTTTCAATATTTCCATAAATGCTTTTTAAATCAATTATTCTTCCTCTTCGATTCCATCCTCTTCTTCGTCAAGCTCCTCTTCCCCTTCTTCATCCATATCAAAGAAATAAGGTTCTAATAGAAATTTATCAGCCAATATTTCAATACGTTCTGTCAATATTTCGGCAAAAATAATACGTTGTGTTTTTGCAATACTATTCGAAATACGCATGATTTTAGTTTCATTACGTAATCTTAAAATAGGATCTGCATCATCCAAAATCAACATTTTTAAGCGATTTACATTGTAACCTGCAGTGGTAAACATATCACTCAATTTGTTTGGTGTACCAATTAAAACATCAACTCCGGTTGAAATATAGTTTTTATCGTAGTCCATATCGCCTTTGTCATGAACACCATAAACTTCAAGATTGGTATATTTTCCGTATTTCTCAAAAAGAGCTTCCATAGCCAGCACTTTTTCCTTGTCTTCCACAATAATCAAAGCACGTGGCGATTCTTCTGTATGTCCCACCAATTGCTGAATCACATTTAATACAATTGTTGTCGATTTTCCGGTTCCTTTTGGAGAGATAATCATACAATCTGCACCACTTTTTATTGTCGAAAAAGTTTCCTGCTGCAAAATATTTGCTTCTGTTAAACCATTTTCAATTAAAGCCTCTTGTAACTTCTCGTTTATTTTTTTTAGTTTCATCTTTATTATGCTTTAAGCTTTAGGCAATAAGCCATAAGCAAAAATTATTTGTAATTTTTATTAGCCTAAAGCTTATAGCTTATAGCCTATTGCGCGAAGCAACTACTTGCTTGCAAACATTTTCACGTCGGTTTCAGAGATTTCGCTTCCTCCCAAAATGATTAACCTTTCAACTACATTTCGAAGTTCACGGATATTTCCCGTCCAATCGTATTCCTGTAATAATTGTATGGCTTGCGCCGAAAAAACTTTGACTACATTTCCTTGCTCCGAAGCAATTTTCTCTGCAAAGTGTCTTATCAAAGCCGGAATATCATCACGTCTTTCGTTCAATGGCGGAACTTTAATCAAAATCACAGCCAAACGATGGTATAAATCTTCACGGAAACGACCTTCGGCAATTTCTGTTTTTAAATCTTTATTGGTTGCAGCCACAACACGCACATCAACTTTGATATCTTTCTCGGCTCCAACTCTGGTAATCATACTTTCTTGTAAAGCACGTAAAACTTTGGCTTGCGCCGAAAGACTCATATCACCAATTTCATCCAGAAAAATAGTTCCTTTATCAGCCGCTTCAAATTTTCCTGCGCGATCTTTTACTGCCGATGTAAAAGCTCCTTTTACGTGACCAAACAATTCGCTTTCGATCAATTCACTCGGAATCGCAGCACAGTTTACTTCAATTAAAGGAAAGTTTGAACGCTCACTTTTTTCATGCAATTGATGCGCTACTAATTCTTTTCCGGTTCCGTTTGGTCCGGTAATCAAAACTCTCGCTTCTGTTTGAGCAACTTTATCAATCATCACTTTAATATGATTAATAGCCTCGCTCTCGCCTACCATTTCGTAGTTTTTGCTCACTTTTTTCTTTAGGATCTTATTCTCAACTACAAGTTGTTTTTTATCTAAAGCATTACGAACCGTGTTTAATAAACGATTTAAATCTGGTGGTTTTGAAATATAATCAAAAGCTCCCAGACGCATGGTATGAATTGCCGTTTCCATATCGCCATGACCAGAGATCATAACCATTGGAATTTCGGGCTTTATTTTTTTTACTTCTTCTAAAACCTCAACACCGTCCATTTTTGGCATTTTGATATCACACAAAACCAAATCGTAATCGTTGTTTTTTATTTTCTCCAGACCTGCAACACCATCTTCTGCTTCATCTACCTGATACGTATCATTTTCTTCTGATAAAATTTTTACCAAAACTCTTCTGATCGATGCTTCGTCTTCTATAATTAGTATTTTACTCATTTTTTTAAGGTTCAGAGTTGCAAAGGTTCAAAGGTACAAAGTTTAAAATCTTTGTCGCTCCTTACCTTTGAACCTTTGTTATTATATTTTTTTTATGCCTTTTGTGTAATTCTTATAGATAGTTTTGTTCTAAGCATCAAAGTTCAAACGTTCAAAAAACCTTTGCGCCTTTGCACTTCTGAACCTTTGTAACTAATACTTCAGCCATTTATACAATTCTTTCCACGTTGGTTTTTTGCCATACATTAAAATACCAATTCGGTAAATTTTTGCTGCGAACCAGACTACAAGGAAAAAGGTAGCAAACAATAATGATACCGAAATCGCGATTTGCCACCACGGCACTCCAAACGGAAGTCGCATTAACATAACAATTGGCGAGGTTAACGGAATCATCGAAAATACCACGGCAATTGTTCCGTGTGGATCATTTACAACTGTAAAAAATCCTATGTAAACACTTAAAATAAGCGGCATAATAATAGGTAAAAGAAACTGTTGCGAATCGGTTTGATTGTCAACTGCAGCTCCAATTGCGGCATAAAATGAACTGTACAAAAAGTATCCTCCAATGAAATAAATCACAAAACCAATTAAGATACTTGCAATAGGCAAATTCCATAATTCACTAATATACATTTGTGCCGTTCCTGACATTTCATGTTGTGCTGATTGCATTAATTCTGGTGAAATTCTGGCTGTTGGACCAACATTTACCCCAAAAAATGCCGAAGCTGCAAACATTAATCCCAAACCAATTATCGCCCAAATCATAAATTGTAATAATCCAGCAAGCGAAGTTCCGACAATTTTACCAATCATCAATTGAAATGGTTTAACTGACGAGATAATGATTTCTATAATACGGTTCGTTTTTTCTTCGATAACGCTTCGCATTACCATGTTTCCGTAAATGATTATAAACATCATAATCAAATATCCAAAAGCACCACCAATCCCGATTTTTATCTCATTCAATCCTTTTAAACTTTCTTCTCCCGAAGCTTTTACCAAGTGAATATTAACCGCAGATTGTGCTTTTTTAATTGCCAAAGTATCCAGTTTTGCTGTTTCGAGATTTATCTTGGTAATTTTTTCTGCGATTACATCTTGTGTTTTTTCGATAAAAGAAATACTCGGACTGTTGTTCGAAATAAACTCAATTTTACTTTCTAAATCTTTTAAAGTAGCCGTTTTTGGAATAATAATTAAACCGTCAAAACTTTCGTTGGTAATACTGTCTTTTAGTGATTTAGGATCTATTTCAGATAAATTCAGATATTTAAACTCTGCTTCATTTTTATTTTCTTTTACAAAATCATTTACAAACAAACCTGTTTCGTCATAAATTGCAATTTGTTTGGTTTCAGCCTTCATCGAACTCAAATACCCAATGAATCCAGCGATCGCCACAAACAACAACGGACTCAAAAAAGTCATGACAACAAAAGATTTATTGCGAACTTTTGCAATAAACTCTCTTTTTATAATCAACGAAATAATACTCATTTTTTAGATTAATTAGATTTTTAGACTTCTTAGATTATTAGATTTTTTTTAGATTTCCAGATTCAGTCTACGAATCTAAGAAGTCTAACGATCTAAAAATCTATCCAGTAACTGTTTGAATAAATATATCGTTTACACTTGGGATTTTCTCTACAAAATGTGTTACTTGCCCTCTTTGTGTCAGTATATTCAATAACTCGTTTGGGGTTGCATCTCCAATTTGAATATCTAATTTTAAGTCATCATTTAGCGATTTAAAACTAGCCGGAGAAACAGTAAACTTCTGAGTAATATCATACATCAAGCCTTCTACGTTACTTGTCAAAATTCCTACTTCAAAACTATTAGTTCTAAATTGGCGCTTTACATCGCTTAGTTTTCCTTCAATTAATTTATTCGATTTATGAATTAAAGCGATATTATCACAAAGTTCTTCAACACTTTCCATTCGGTGTGTCGAAAAGATTATTGTCGCTCCTTGTTCTTTTAATGCCAAAATTTCATCTTTTATGACATTTGCATTCACCGGATCAAATCCTGAGAAAGGTTCATCAAAAATCAGCAATTTAGGTTTATGCAATACGCAAACTACAAACTGAATTTTTTGCGCCATTCCTTTTGACAGTTCCTGGATTTTCTTGTTCCACCAACCCTGAATTCCTAAACGATCAAACCAATATTCTAGTTGCACTTTTGCTTCGGCTCTAGAAAGTCCTTTCATTTGTGCCAAATACAAACATTGCTCGCCAACTTTCATCGAACTGTACAAACCTCTTTCTTCAGGAAGATAACCAATAGTCTGTACGTGTTTTGGTTGTAATCTTTCTCCATCAAGAATTACTTCGCCACTATCTGGCAACGTAATTTGATTTATAATTCGGATTAGTGAAGTTTTTCCAGCTCCATTCGGACCTAATAGTCCATAAATACTACCTTTTGGCACATTTAATGAAACTTCGTTAAGCGCTACATAATCACCGTATTGTTTTACGACTTTATGTACTTCGAGTAAGTTGCTCATGCTATTTTTAAGATTTTCTGCGTCAGTTTGACCTTTGTGGTATTGCGCCTGTAAAAGTAAATAATTCGTAGCGAAACTTTACATTATTAATGCAAAAAACCCATTCTAATTTACACTAGAATGGGTTTTTATATTTATTATTTCAACATTTTAGAAAAAGTTCCGTTTATGAAAACATATCTTTTACTTTCTCAAAAAATGATTTTTCTGATTTTTCAGGACTTGGTATAAAATGTTCGTCTGTTAAAGCATTTTCAAAGAATTGTTTTTGCTCTTTATTTAACGTTTTTGGCGTCCAAACATTTACGTGAACTAGTAAATCACCACTTCCGTAACCGTTGATACTTGGAATTCCTTTTCCCTTTAATCTCAAGATTTTTCCGGATTGAATACCTTCTTCCAGCTTAATACGAACTTTTCCGTTGATTGCTTCAATATCTTTAGAAACTCCTAAGACTGCTTCCGGGAAACTGATATACAAATCAAAGTGAATATTTTCGCCTTCACGTTTTAAGAATTCATGCTCTAACTCTTCGATAGCCACAATTAAATCACCAGGAATACTATTTCCAGGAGCGTCGTTTCCTTTGTTAGAAACTTTCAATTGCATACCATCAACAACTCCAGCAGGAATTTTGATTGATACTGTTTCATCTTCCTGAACCATTCCTTGTGAATCTGCTTCAGCCGGTTTTTTATCTAAAATCTGACCTGAACCACCACAAGTAGGACAAGTTGACGCAGACTGCATTCTTCCTAAAATAGTATTAGTTACACGCATTACCTGTC
This sequence comes from Flavobacterium sp. JAS, assembly GCF_020991455.1. Classification (GTDB taxonomy): domain Bacteria; phylum Bacteroidota; class Bacteroidia; order Flavobacteriales; family Flavobacteriaceae; genus Flavobacterium. The sequence continues at coordinate 31,168 of NZ_JAJMOX010000010.1, read as the reverse complement.
CTTGACCGTTACAAGTCGAACACGTTTTGTATGTCACACCTTTAGCCTGAACTTTACGTTTTACTTTTACTTTTTTCTCAACACCATTTGCAATTTCTTCTAATGTCAATTTTACTTTGATACGAAGATTGCTTCCTTTAGCACGACGAGGGCCACCGCCTCCGCCTCCACCGAAACCACCAAATCCCCCACCAAAAATATCACCAAATTGGCTGAAAATGTCATCCATATTCATACCGCCATGGCCACCACCAAATCCGCCAGAACCATCAAAAGCCTGATGTCCGTATTGGTCGTATTTCACTTTTTTGTTAGGATCGCTTAGTACTTCGTAAGCTTCTGCCGCTAATTTAAAGTTTTCTTCTGCCTCTTTGTCGCCTGGATTTTTGTCCGGGTGGTATTTTAAAGCACTTTTTCGATAAGCTTTTTTAATTTCGGCAGCGTCAGCATTTTTTGAAATGCCTAGTATTTCGTAAAAATCTTTTTTCATAATTTAGGTTAAATTCCAAATCTAAAATTCCAAATTCCAATACTTAAAAAATTGACTTTCAGAATATTTATTTGCATTTTTTAGTTTCCGATAACAACTTTTGGGAAACGGATAATTTTGTCTCCTAATTTGTATCCTTTTTCAATAACATCAACAATTTTCCCTTTTAATTTATCAGACGGAGCTGGAATTTGGGTAATTGCCTCAGCAAAATCAGCATTAAAAGCATCACCTGCTCTTACTTCAACTTGCTCTAAACCTTTAGAAACCAAAGTGCTTTTTAATTTTTCGTGAATCAACTCTACTCCTTTTTTCAGATTTTCGTCGTCAGACTTGTTGATTTCTACAGTTGCTCTGTCAAAATCATCCAAAACAGGAAGCATTGCTAACAAAACTTCTTGGTTTGCTGTTTTAAACAAATCCATGCGCTCTTTTGAAGTTCTTTTTTTGTAATTTTCAAATTCAGCAAACAATCTCAAAAACTTATCTTTTTCTTTTGCCAAGTCTTGAGCCAATTGCTCTTCAACACTTAATTCTTCAACAATCAATTGCTCTCCGTTGGCATTGTTCTCTAACGTTACTTCATCTAATTCCTGATCGAATTCTGTATTTTCCGTAGTCATATTACTTTTATTTTTAAAAATATTCTTAAACTTCATTTTTTATTCTTTCTTTTGGATTGCAAAAGTACTGCCAAATCTTCTAAAATGTCAAATTGTCACTTTATTAACAATGAGCCTTTTAAAAACCAAAATAAGCGGTTCAAAATTTAGTATAATTTTAAGACTATTACGTTATAGTTTATACTATATTTGAGATCCTAATTGGAATCTAAATTATTACCTATCAAAATTGAATTTAAGGGTTAGCCTCGGCTTTATAAATAATTATTAATTCAAGTTTACCTTATATTAAAAAAAGCTTCACCTATTTTAGATGAAGCTTTTTTTTATGTCCTTATTTTGCCTTTAACTCCTTGAAAGCTTCCGAAAAATAATTATGTTTTTATCGCACGGGCGGAGGGATTCGAACCCCCATCAACGGTTTTGGAGACCGCTATTCTACCCTTGAACTACGCCCGTATCAAGGCCGCAAATTAAAAGCTTTTTTTCTTCCCCGGCAACTATTTCACGCAGATTTTAAAAAAGATTTAGGCAGATTAAAGCAGATTTACTTTATATAAAAATCAAATTAAATCTGCTTCAATCTGCAAAATCTGCGTGAAACAAAAAACTCAATAATCCTTTTAATCTGTGGCAAAACACTTTACAGTCAAATTATGCCAATAAAGCATTTTTCAATCCTTCAAAATCAACTGAAATTTGTTCTCCTGAAACTAAATTCTTAAGAGAATACGAATTTGAAGCAATCTCCTGATCGCCTGCAATGACCGCAAACGGAATCAAACGCTTATCTGCATACTGAAATTGTTTCCCCACTTTTACATTATCCGGATACAATTCTACTTTTATATTTTCTTTTCTTAATTTCTGAATCGCTTGCGAAGCGTATAAAGCTTCAGCATCTCCATAATTAATAAACAATGCTTTTGATGTTGCAGCGACAGTTTCCGGGAATAATTGTAATTCTTCCAAAACCAAATAAATTCGGTCTAAACCAAAAGAAATTCCAACACCACTCATATTTTTTAAACCAAAAATACCTGTCAAATCATCATATCTTCCACCGCCTCCAATAGAACCCATTGAAACCGTTTTTGGCGCAGCTACTTCAAAAATAGCTCCGGTATAATAATTCAATCCCCGTGCGAGAGTCACATCAAGATCTAATGTCGCAGTTGCCAAACCTAAAGTTGCCACATTGTCACAAATAAATTTCAGTTCTTCAACTCCTTTCATTCCTTCTTCAGAAGAAGACAATAATTCTGAAAGCTGATTTATTTTGTCTGCAAAAGTTCCGGTAAAATTAAAAAGCGGCTGAACTTTAACCAAAGCTTCTTCGGCAATACCTTTTTCGATCATTTCTTTTTTAACTCCGTCTTCACCAATTTTATCCAGTTTATCAAGAGCCACCGTAAAATCGATCAATTTATCAGATGCACCAATTACTTCTGCAATTCCTGATAATATCTTTCTATTATTGATTTTAATCGTAACACCTTCAAGTCCTAAAGACGTAAAAACAGTATCGTACAATTGAACCAATTCTACTTCCTGCCACAATGATTTAGAACCCACAACATCGGCATCACATTGATAAAACTCTCTGTAACGTCCTCTTTGTGGTCTGTCAGCTCTCCAAACCGGTTGAATTTGATATCTCTTAAAAGGAAATTCAATTTCATTTTGGTGCTGTACCACGTATCTTGCAAACGGAACCGTTAAGTCGTAACGTAAAGCTTTTTCAGAAATTTTTCCTGTAAACTTATTCAGCTCAATTCTTTGATTAATATCAATTGTTTCGGCCGAATTAACTTGCAGAGACTCTATAGATTCCGGTAATTCAATTTTATTTTTGTTAAAGAAAAAATTACCCGAGTTCAATATTTTAAAAATCAAACGATCACCTTCTTCTCCATATTTCCCCATTAAAGTATCTGAATTTTCAAAAGATGGTGTTTCAATTGGCTGAAAACCAAACTTCTCAAAATTAGCTTTTATGGTCTGAATAATATATTGACGTTTTGACACCTCTGCAGGCGAAAAATCTCTTGTTCCTTGTGGAATGCTTGGTTTTGAAGCCATCTTTTTTATTTTAGATATTTGATTTTAGATTTTAGATTGTTGGAAATCTTAATTTAAAATCTTTTTGGATTATTTTATTTTTAGATTTCTCTATTTCTAATGGACTGCAAATATCTTATTTTTTAAAATAAATAATGCCAGTTCGAAAACAAACTTGTAACAAAAAACGTATTTTCGTGACAAATTGGTCATGATGCTAAAATTATTAAGAGAAAATATTCGAATTGCTTTTGGTTCTATCAAAACACAATTATTACGAACCATTCTTACCGTATTAATTATCGCAATCGGGATTACTGCTTTGGTAGGAATTCTTACGGTTGTAACGGCGCTCGAAAATACTGTTTCGACCAATTTTGCTTCAATGGGAGCAAATACTTTTAACATCAATCAATACGAAAACACAGTTAAAAATCGTGGAGGAAATAAACGCGAAGTCATAAACCCAATTATTTCTTATCCCGAAGCTGTAGCTTTTAAAAATAAATACAGATATCCTTTTACTGAAACTTCTCTTTCGTTTACTGCAACATCAACTGCAGAAGTAAAATATTTAGACCAAAAAACGGATCCGGAAATTACAATTACCGGTGTCGACGAGCATTTTATTTCAAATTCCGGTTTAGAAACTACCTCAGGACGTTCTTTTAATCAGTTTGATATTGAAAACAATACCTATTCTTGCGTTGTTGGTTCTGATTTCGAAAAAGGTTTATTGAAAGACGTGAATCCAATTGATAAAATTATATCTATTCGTGGTGCCCGTTTTAAGGTTATCGGCGTTCTAAAAGAGAAAGGATCAACATTTGGACATAGTCAGGATTTGCGTGTTTTGATACCAATTCAGGTTGCAAGATCTTTATTTACTGCTCCAAGTATCAACTACACCGTAAGTGTCATGGTTTCTAAAAAAGAACTTTTAGACCAGGCTATTGACAATGCAACAAGTACCATGCGAAGAGTTCGTAAATTGAGTCCGGTTCGTGACAATAATTTTGGCATTGGCCGTAGTGACGATTTAATCAATAGAATCCTCGGAATCACACAATATCTGGGCTGGGCTGCCTGGATCATTAGTGTTATTACCATTTTAGGATCATCAATTGCTTTAATGAATATTATGATTGTTTCGGTGACGGAACGTACCAGAGAAATTGGTGTTCGCAAAGCTTTAGGCGCAACGAAAATTACGATTTCTGTTCAGTTTTTTATCGAAACTTTAATAATTGGACAAATTGGCGGTTTGGTCGGAATTGTATTGGGAATTTTGGTAGGCTTTGGCTTTGCGGCCGCAATGAGCTTTGCTTTTGTGATTCCGTGGATGGCAATTTTTGCTGCTTTTGCTACCAGTTTTATGGTTGCGATTGTTTCCGGATTATATCCTGCAATCAAAGCTTCAAAACTAGATCCTATTGAGGCTTTGCGCTACGAATAGTTTTATTTTTAATTTTCAGTCGGAGTTTACAGTTTTCTCACTGAGACTGAATACTGCAACTAAAAACTAAACACTCCCCTTTATCATTCTGTCGTTATCGTAGATATCTTTTCGTAATTCAATATTTTTGAAATCCATATTTTCTAACAAATCTCTCATTTCCTGACCTAAATATTGATTGATTTCAAAATACAATTGTCCGCTTTCTACAAAATTATTTTTAGCCAATTCAGCAATTTTTCGATAGAAAATCAAAGCATCATTATCATCTACAAAAAGCGCTAAATGTGGCTCATATTCCAGAACATTCTTTTTGATTTCTTCTTTCTCTAAATTGCGAACATAAGGCGGATTCGAAACAATAATATCAAAATTATATTTCAATTGTTCTAACTCTAAAATATCCTGAAACATAAAGGTAACATCTACTTTATTGTTTATTGCATTTTTTTTGGCTGTTTCGATCGCTTTTTTAGAAACATCAAAACCATAAACTTCAGCATTTGGAAGGTTTTTAGCCAATGAAATTGCTATACATCCGCTGCCGGTTCCAATGTCCAGAATTCTTATTTTTTTTACCTTATCATTTGTAGCATTCTCCTTAATGATCCACTCTACCAATTCTTCTGTTTCCGGACGAGGAATCAAAACATTCTCATTTACTTCGAAATCCAATCCATAAAAATTAGTTTTCCCAAGTAAATACTGAATCGGAACTTCTTGTTTTAATTGTGCTAATAATGAATCCCAAACCACAAAATCATCTTCAGAAAAAGTCAGTTCATGATTTAGAGCCAAATCAATTTGTCGTAATTGATGTTTGTCTTCTAAAATTAAATAGAAAAAACTTTCTGCTTCGTATGCGTCGTAAAAAGGCGATAATTCTTTTATAAATTGAGTGCGGTATTGTTTAATTTTCATTCCGGGTGCTTGAGTATTACTTTTCGTCAAAAGCTATTTTTCTTTCAAATAAGTATTATAAAATCAAATTTGTTACAATTTATTTTATAACAATTTCAACATCCAAACCGGGCAAGAACAGTGTCCGGTATTTCCTAATGGAGCTTCTAAATATTCAAAACCAGATTTTTTATATAATTTTTGAGCGGCGTGCATAAAAGGCATTGTTTCGATATAACATTTTTCGAAACCAAAATTTCTTGCCTCGTCTAAACATTTCTCCATCATTTTACTTCCAATTCCTAAACCGCGGGTTTCCGGCAAAAAATACATTTTTTGCAACTCGCTAATTTCCGGATCTCCATTCTCTAAAGATGCAATTCCGGCACAACCCACAATTTTACCTTCATTTTCAACTACAAAATAAGTTGATTTTGGCTTGCTATATTCTTCAAACATTAAATCTAAACACGGATCTTCGTATGCTGTACCTACTTTCGGAATTTCCAATTCATCAAAAACCGACCGTATTAATTTTGCAACTGCTTGATTGTCTTCTTTTTTAATTGCTCTGATAATCCAATTTTCCATATTTCTCTATTCGTATGACTTACTTACAAAAGTAAAAATACTTTTTTGATAGTTCCTTAACTACTTCAATAACTATTATGAACTAAACAAAAATAACTACTTTTGTACCGTGAATATACATGAAAAATATATAAAACGCTGCATCGAACTGGCACAAAATGGCTTTGGAACCACATATCCAAATCCGATGGTTGGAAGCGTAATTGTTTATGAAGACAAAATCATTGGCGAAGGCTGGCACAAAAAAGCCGGTGAACCTCATGCCGAAGTAAATGCGATTCGATCTGTAAAAGATAAATCGCTTTTAAAAAAAGCAACAATTTATGTGAGCTTAGAACCTTGCAGTCATTTTGGAAAAACACCTCCTTGCTGCGATTTAATTATAGAACACAAAATTCCGAATGTAGTTGTTGGAACCGTTGATCCTAATGAAAAGGTAGCCGGAAACGGAATCAAAAAATTAATTGCCTCCGGAGCAAATGTGATTGTTGGCATTTTAGAAAAAGAATGCAACGAACTCAACAAACGTTTCTTTACTTTTCATCAACAAAAAAGACCTTACATTATATTAAAATGGGCTCAAAGTCAGGACGGCTTTTTGTCACCTGAAAAAGAAATTAATCAGGATCGCAAACCTGTTTGGATTACCAATCAATATTCAAGACAATTGGTTCACAAATGGCGCAGTGAAGAACAGGCAATTTTAGTTGGAACAAAAACAGTTATTGACGACAACCCAAAATTAAATATTAGGGATTGGTCCGGAAATAATCCTGTTAGAGTTGTTTTAGACCAAAACAACAGAATTTCAAAAGACAGTTTCATTTTTGATAACAGTGTAAAAACCATCATATTTACGAAATCTGAAATTAGCCTTTCAGCAGAAAACACTACCTTTGAAGTAATTGATTTTAATAAAAATATAATACCACAGATTTTGGCAGTTTTATATCAAAATCAGATTCAGTCTATTATTATAGAAGGCGGCTTACAAACTTTACAATCTTTTATAGATCAAAATATTTGGGACGAAGCCCGGATTTTTGTTGGAAAAACAATTTTCGGAAACGGAACAAAAGCACCAATTCTTCAAATGAAAAATGTAACAAAAACCTACATTCAAAATGATGAATTAATAAATGTTAGAAATCATGATTGATACTATAATTTTTGACTTTGGAGATATTTTTATCAATTTAGACAAACAAGCAACTATGTCTGGATTGCAGAAATTAGGAATGACAGAATGGAATTCAGAATTTGATCGTTTGAATCTTTTGTTTGAAACCGGAGATATTTCGCATGATGATTTTTTGACAGGTTTCCAGAAAGAGCTTCCAAATGCCTCTATTGAAGAAATCCTTGAAGCCTGGAATGCTATTTTAGCAGATTTTCCGTTGTATCGATTAGAGTTTTTACAATTGCTTTCTCAAAAATACCGTTTGTTTTTACTAAGTAATACCGATTCTATTCATATTGAAACTTTCGAGAATAAAAGCGGAATTTCGTTTTACAGTGATTTTTATCAATGTTTTGAAAAAGTTTATTTTTCATTTGAAATTGGAATGAGAAAACCAAATGCTGATGTTTTTCAATATGTAATCAACAAACATGAATTGTCACCAAAACGAACTTTATTTGTAGATGATAAAAAAGAAAACACAGATGTTGCCGCTGCTTTAGGTCTCCATGTTTGGCATTTGCAAGTTGGCAAGGAAGATGTTGTTGATTTATTTGATAAAAAAATATTGTAGCTAACGTATGTTTTTTGTTTCTCGCAGATTTTGCAGATAAAGCAGATATTATAATGTGTTATGAAACAAATCTGCTTTATCTGCAAAATCTGCGAGAGAAAAAGTTTAACCCCAAATTAAAAAAGACAAAAGAAAAATCCTTTTAATCTGTGAATCCCAATAGCTATAGGGAGTGGCTAAAAAAACATCAAACATAATTTAGAAATTTACTTTTGGAATATAACGATACGTATCAAACCATTGCTTTTGAATCAGAAGAAGTGCTTTTTAAGGAAAAAGGAAGCAAGTTCTTTGGCTATGCCTTTCCTATAGAAAATGAAGAGGAAGTAAAACCCATCATCGAAAATCTAAAAAAGCAACATCCGCATGCGGTACATTTTTGCTATGCTTATCAATTAGGCACGGCCCCAAAAATCTCTTATCGAGCAAATGATGACGGCGAACCCAGCAATACGGCAGGCGCACCAATTTATGGACAAATCCAGTCTTTTGGCCTAACAAATGTCTTAGTTGTTGTGGTTCGGATTTTTGGAGGTGTAAAACTTGGCGTTGGCGGTTTGATTGCTGCTTACAAAACGACAGCACAAATGACACTTGAAGTTTGCGAAATTGTCGAAAAAACAATTGATGTTCAGTTTTTAATCTCTTTTGATTATAAAAACATGAATAAAGTTATGCGTGTTATTAAAGAAAAAAAACTGGAAATTACGTCTCAGGAAATGGAAATCAATGAAGATTCCGGTCTTCCAATTGGCAAAATATCGACAAAAACACGCAAAAAAAATGCCGAATCAATATTCGACATTTTTGATTTAATGTTTGAAATCGATATTAAAATTATATAAATTAACATTAAAACGTATCTCGTTTTAACAATTATACAAGTGTTTTAAACAATTCTAAAATGTAATTTGGAGGTGCTGTTGGTCGACCCGATTTTAACGAAATAAATACTAAAATAAACACTGCCGTTGTTAATAACTCATTTGCCTCGTTATAGATTTCACAGTCGAATTCAATCTTAACCGATGATTGACTTTTGAAAGTTGTATGAATCGTTAACAACTCATCGTAACGCGCCGATTTTTTATAATTTATTTGCATCGAAACAATTGGCAGTCCAATTCCGCTTTCTTCCATATTTTTATAGGAAATCCCTTTGTTTCTAAGCCATTCCACGCGTCCTATCTCAAAATATGGAATATAATTTCCGTGATAAACAACTCCCATTTGGTCAGTTTCTGAGTAACGAACACGCACTTGCGTTTGATGATTTTTCATTATTTATTGATTAAAAAAAATTAACTTTCAAAAGTTTACTTACAACTTTTTTTTATAAAATTAGAGTCCAAAATATTTTTTTTTACAGAAATTTGTTCACATATTTGTTATCCCGAAATACGGAATAAAATTGCTCCTTTTTTATTAGGAGAATCTTTATCAATAATATAAAATTTATCTGAATCTATGACTAAAACTGCTCAATCGGTATGGGAAAACTGTTTGTCTTTTATAAAGGACAATATTCAAGATCAAGCATACAAAACTTGGTTTGAACCAATCAAATCAGTTGAGCTAACCGACAACGCATTATATATTCAGGTACCAAGTAAATTTTTCTACGAATGGCTCGAAGAGCATTACGTAAAATTATTGAAAGTTGCGCTTACCAAAGAACTGGGAAAAAACGCAAAGTTACTCTATAAAATTAAAATGGAGAACACTTATGGCAATAAACAACCGTTTACCGAACAGTTGCCAAGTGCCAACAGAGTGCCAATGAAACCGCAAGAGGTTGATGCTCCGTTTAAAAACTTAAATCCTGAACTAAAAAATCCTTTTGTAATTCCTGGAATTAGAAATCTAAAAATTGAATCGCAATTAAATGCAAATTACAGTTTTGACAATTTCTTAGAAGGAGATTCAAACCGTTTGGCTCGTTCTGCAGGTATGGCTGTTGCTAATAAACCTGGAGGAACGTCATTTAATCCGTTATTGATTTTTGGTGGAGTTGGTTTAGGAAAAACACACCTAGCACACGCTATAGGTGTAGAAGTAAAAGATAAATATCCTGAAAGAACGGTTTTATATATTTCTGCCGAAATTTTCACACAACAATATATCGACTCGGTAAAAAAGAATAATCGTAATGATTTCATTCACTTTTATCAATTGATCGACGTTTTGATTATTGATGACGTTCAGTTTTTATCTGGAAAATCAGGAACTCAAGACGTATTTTTCCATATTTTCAACTATTTGCACCAAAACGGAAAACAGGTAATTCTGACTTCGGACAAAGCACCAGTTGATATGCAGGATATTGAACAACGTTTATTATCTCGTTTTAAATGGGGATTATCTGCTGAATTACATCAACCAGATTACGAAACCAGAATTTCGATCCTAAAAAACATTCTATATCGTGATGGTGTTGATATGCCGGAAGACATTATTGAATATGTTGCCCGCAATATCAAATCTAACGTTAGAGAACTTGAAGGCGCTATTATTTCGTTAATTGCACAATCTTCTTTCAATAAAAAAGAAGTTACAATTGAATTGGCTAAAAGTGTTGTAGAGAAATTTGTTAAAAATGTGAAGAGAGAAATCTCTATCGATTATATTCAAAAAATTGTGTCTGATTATTTTCAGTTGGATATTGAAACACTTCAATCTAAAACCAGAAAAAGGCACGTGGTTCAGGCGAGACAATTGGCCATGTTTTTTGCAAAGAAATTCACTAAAGCATCTTTGGCAAACATTGGTTCACAAATTGGAGATCGTGATCACGCAACCGTATTACATGCTTGTAAAACTGTCGACAATTTAGTTTCTACAGACAAACAATTTAAGAAGTTTGTCGAAGATATCAACAAAAAACTAACGCTATAAACGCGCATCATGCCAGTAAAAATTTTAATGGTTTGTTTGGGAAATATTTGTAGATCACCTTTAGCAGAAGGAATTTTAGCATCAAAATTACCCAACAATACTTTTGTAGTTGATTCTGCAGGAACCGGATCCTGGCATGTAGGTCATTCACCAGACAAACGCTCTATAGCTGTTGCTTCAAAAAATGGTGTAAACATCCAAAATCAAAGAGGAAGACAATTTCAAACTTCAGATTTAGAAGATTTTGATTACATTTATGTAATGGATAGTTCTAATTATCGTGATGTAATTCATCTGGCAAAAACCACCGAACATAAAAACAAAGTTCACCTTATTTTAAACGAATTATTTCCGGACGAAAACGTAGATGTACCAGATCCGTATTTTGGCGCAGCTAATGGTTTTGACCATGTATACCAAATGTTAGATGAAGTAACCGATATAATCGCAAAAAAACTCATCGAAAAGCATTCATAATTACCTCATTATTCAATTATTTTAATAAATTATGATTGAATAATAATTCGTTTTACAAACTATAAAAAAACGCACATGAAACTTCTAGGAAAATTATATTTAATTCCAACTACAATGGGCGAAAGCGATCCGATGGATGTTTTGCCACAAACTGTAAAAAGAAGCATTGATTTTATAGATCATTACATTGTTGAAAACGAAAAAACTGCCAGAAAATCAATAAAAGCAGTTTCTCCAGAAAAAAAACAATCTGAACTTATACTTTTTACGCTCAATAAGCGTACAGAACCAAGTGAGCATTTAGATTTCATAAAACCATTATTAGAAGGGAAAAATGTTGGATTAATGAGCGAAGCCGGATGTCCGGGGGTTGCTGATCCCGGTGCAGTAATTGTAAAATTGGCGCATGAAAAAGGAATCCAGGTTGTACCTTTAGTTGGACCATCTTCTATTTTACTAGCCATGATGGCTTCCGGAATGAACGGTCAGAGTTTTACTTTCAATGGTTATTTACCAATTGATAAAGACGAGAAAAAATCGGCATTGAAACATTTTGAAAAATTATCTCAGGATAAAAATCAATCTCAGATTTTTATTGAAACTCCTTACAGAAACAATAAATTAGTTGAAGATATTTTGCAAATTGTAAATCCCTCAACGCATCTTTGTATTGCAACAGATATTACACTACCAACAGAATTCATTAAAACAATGCGTATTTCAGATTGGAAAAAATTGAAAGTTGATTTACATAATCGACCTACAATTTTCATTATTCATAAAATGTAATTGTAATAATTGTTTTTCTTTTACAATCTATATATTCAATATTTAGGTTATGTTTTTTTATTGCATCGTTTACAATTTTTTTTCGTACTAAAACACACATAAACCTACTATATTTTCCTCCTAAAAAATACCCCTAAAACTTCGTTTAATTAACAATCAATAAAGATAACTTTAACTGTTCTATATTAGTAAAAGAATTACTTTTATCTGATTAAAAAATATTACTCAAAGCCTTGAACTTTAATGATTTAATAACAAAAAACATCATCAAAAAGGGGAAGAAAAAAAAGAAACCTTCATATATTTTAAATCATTAAGATTAACCTAAACTATTAATATTTAAAAAATAAAATATCATGAAAACATTTCTTTTTTTTTTATCTTTTTTTAGTTTAACGGCAAACTCTTTTTCTCAGGGCGAAAACTCTAGTTTAAAAGAGGGCGAAATTAAAATGGAGGATTTACCTGCGGTTGTAATTAAAAGTGCAGGGAAAGATTTTTCTGTTTACTTACCTGACAGAAATCCCGATGTAAATGTCATAGCGCTTCAGCAAAAGTTTATTTCTTATGATTTAGGAAAAGACTATCAAGGCTTTGACTCTTATTTAGTAGTCTTAGAATCTCCACAAGGCTCCTTATCCGCAACCTATAATCAAAATGGAAAATTAACCAGCGTAGTTGAAAATTATGAAAATGTAAAGCTTCCCGCTAAAGTAATTTACTCGATCTACAAAGAATACCCAGGTTGGACCATAGTAAAAGACAAATTTCTGTACACCCAAAAAGAAGGTGATATCAAAAAGAAGGAATATAACCTAAAAATCACAAAGGAGAATAGTGTACAAAAAATTGTAGTTAAACCAAATGGCGAAATTATAAAATAAAATAATTCCAAAAGAAAAAGACATTAAAAGACAGTTTTCTTTTAATGTCTTTTTTTTATGCTATAAAAAATAAAAATACATTTTAACTTTAAAAAACAATTACTTTTATAAATACAATTTCTGTAAGTATAATTATGAGTAAACTTCCAAACGTAACTACTAGTATTTTCACGGTAATGTCAAAAATGGCAACCGAATATAATGCAATCAACCTTTCGCAGGGATTTCCGAATTTCCCTGTTGATGAAAGGTTAACTGATATTATAGCAAGATTAGCCAAAGAGAATGTACACCAATATACACCAATGGCAGGTTTTCCTCCATTAATGAAAAGGAGCTGAAGCTATTCGTGTTTTAAAGACTTCTCCTAAATGGAAACCAGGACAAAAAGACAACAAATTAGTTCGAGTTCTTTTTTCACTGCCAATTTCTGTAAATAATTTCGTAAAGTAATTATTCAATAAAATAAAATTTGCCTTATATTGTACTCAAAAAACTTTCCTAACCAATTTTTTTATGAGTAAACTTCCAAACGTTGGCACCAGTATATTTACAATTATGTCAAAAATGGCAGCCGAATATAATGCAATAAATCTTTCACAAGGATTTCCAAATTTCCCTGTCGATGAAAGGCTAACTGATATTGTTGCTAGATTAGCCAAGGAAAATGTCCATCAATACACACCTGTAACAGGCTATCCGCCTTTGATGAATCAAATTACTAAACTGCTTTTTAATTCATACAAAAGGACTATAAATCCTGATTTAGAACTTTTAGTTACAGCTGGCGCTACACAGGGAATTTTCACTTCTATTCTGGCATTAATAAAAGAGAATGATGAAGTAATTATGCTTGATCCGAGTTTTGATTCTTATGAATCTCCAATCTTGCTATGCAAAGCTAAACCTGTAAGAATTGCTTTAAATGATGATTACACCCCAAATTGGGAAATGATTGAAAAATCTTGTTCTGCAAAAACCAGAATGATCATCATCAATAACCCTCATAATCCAACAGGAAAAATATTATCGGATTCAGATTTTATTCAGCTAGAAAAAATACTTTCAAAATATCCTGATTTATTAGTTTTATCTGATGAAGTTTACGAATACATCACATTTGAAGAAAAACATATTTCGGCACATACAAAAAGTTTTCTTTTAGATCGATGCATTATGGTTTCTTCTTTTGGAAAATCATTTCACATAACAGGATGGAAAATTGGATATACAGTCGCTCCAGAACATCTAATGATAGAAATCAAAAAAGTACATCAGTTTTTGGTCTTCAGCGTAAATAGTATCTCACAAATAGCTCTAAGTGAATATTTAGATATTGTTGATACCAATCTCCTTGGAAAATTCTATCAAGAAAAACGAGATTATTTTCGAAAACTTCTTCAAAACAGCCGATTTGAATTAAAACCTTGTGAAGGCACTTATTTTCAGGTTGCTTCTTATGCCAATATTTCAGATGACAATGATGTTGATTTTTGCAAAAAATTAATTACTAATCATGGTGTGGCAGCCATACCTATTTCTTCCTTTTATTCGGATAATAAAGACGAAAAATCAATCCGCTTTTGTTTTGCTAAAGACAATTTTACCCTAGAATCAGCAGCAAAAAAATTATGCGAAGTATAAAGTTTATTAAAATTTTATAACATTATTATGCGTGCATCCTATTTATTTATTTAATATTGTAATAAAAAGAAAAAAATATGAGCTATACAGATAAAATGTTAAGAGATGACGCTTTAAAAGGTAAGGTCATTGTTGTTACAGGTGGCGGAAGTGGTTTAGGAAAAGCTATGACCAAATATTTCTTAGAATTAGGAGCTCAGGTAGCAATTACTTCAAGAGATTTAGAAAAACTTAAAAATACCGCTACAGAGCTTGAAGCTGAAACTGGCGGAAAATGTTTACCCCTTCAATGTGACGTTCGTCATTATGAAGAAGTAGAAAATATGCTTCAGGAAGTTTTAAAAACTTTCGGAAAAGTTGATGTTCTTTTGAACAATGCTGCAGGAAATTTCATTTCTCCAACAGAACGTTTATCTGCAAATGCATTTGATACTGTTATAGATATCGTATTAAAAGGTTCTAAAAACTGTACGCTTGCTTTTGGAAAACACTGGATCGATACCAAACAAACATCAGCAACGATCTTAAATATCGTGACAACTTATGCCTGGACAGGATCTGCGTATGTAGTGCCTAGTGCAACTGCAAAAGCCGGAGTTCTGGCAATGACACGCAGCTTAGCTGTAGAATGGGCAAAATACGGAATTCGTTCTAACGCAATTGCGCCGGGACCATTCCCAACAAAAGGAGCTTGGGACAGATTGTTACCGGGAGATCTTGCCGAAAAATTTGATATGGCCAAAAAAGTGCCTTTAAAACGTGTCGGTGATCACCAGGAATTAGCCAATTTAGCGGCTTATTTGGTTTCTGATTTTTCAGCTTATGTAAATGGAGATGTTATCACTATTGATGGTGGTGAATGGTTGAAAGGTGCCGGACAATTTAATTTACTTGAAGCAATTCCGGAAGAACTTTGGGATCAGCTTGAAATGATGATAAAAGCAAAAAAGAATAAATAATTACAAGTGCTTACTAAATTCAGAATATTTTATTAAAACTATACTGATTGCACCAAATCCCGATAGTTCGCTGTCGGGATTTTTTTGTATTTTTCACCATATAAGTAATATAAGTTCAATGAAGTAATAAATTGTTTGAATATCTGTTTGCTTAAATTTACTTATATCACTTATATGGTTTAAATAAATAATATGTCTAGACAATTCACTTAAATTATTATTTTTGCCAAACAAATATATAACATCAAATTTTATGCTCATTATTGGACTTGCAGGAGGAACAGGAAGTGGAAAAACGACAGTAGTACACCAAATCATGAACGAATTACCAGACACTGAAGTGGGTGTAATTTCTCAGGATTCGTACTATAAAGAAACGACCAATTTGTCATTTGACGAAAGAGCATTAATCAATTTTGATCACCCGCGTGCAATCGATTTTGAACTATTGGTAAAACACCTAAAAGCATTAAAAGAGGGCGAAACCATCGATCAGCCCGTATATTCTTTCATAAAACACAACAGAACAGACGATACAGTGGCAACACACCCAAGGAAAGTTATGATTGTTGAAGGAATCTTAATTTTGACAAATCCAGAGCTACGTGATCTTTGTGACATCAAAATTTACGTTCACGCAGATTCTGACGAAAGATTAATTCGCCGTTTAAAAAGAGATATTTCAGAACGCGGACGTGATATCGACGAGGTTTTAACACGTTATCAAAACACTTTAAAACCTATGCACGAGCAATTTATCGAGCCATCAAAAGCTTTTGCAGACATTATCATCCCTAACGACAAATATAATACCGTAGCAATTGATGTAGTTCGCGCCGTAATTAATCAACGAATTTCATAATTTTTATTGTAAATTTATTGCATAGAAATTAGGAGCTATTTCCCGCTCTCGCCTTTATCTTTTTATGGCCGAAAAAAGCCATAAAAAGGATAACGGCTCCATCGGGGCTAGAACACCAATCGAAATTATAAGAAGTAATCGGTTAAATAAAAAATGAAAATGAAAAATCCATATAAAGACAAAAGATGGTTTAAACTCCTAAGCAACAAATATGTTTGGGTACTGCTCTTTTTCGTAGTATGGATGTTATTTTTAGACAATTACTCGTATTTTGATCATCGTTTTTTAGACAATCAAATCGAGGAATTACAAGACAATAAAAAATATTATCAGGACGAAATAAAAAAAGATCAGGAACAGATCAAACAACTTAAAAATCCTGAACAAATAGAAAAATATGCTCGCGAAAAGTACTTTATGAAAAAAGATAGCGAAGATATTTACATTATCCAATTTGAAGGAGACACCATTCAAGATACTAAAGAATAATCAGAAAAAAGCACCCAATGGCCACTACCCTATTCGACGATTTTAATCCGATTTCATCCAAACAATGGAAACAAAAAATTCAGTTTGAATTAGATGGCGCTGATTATAACGAAACCGTAATCTGGAACTCTCCAGAAGATATTCAGGTAAAACCTTTTTATCATACAGACGAATTTTCAAAATCGGCACCAGTAAAAACCAACGCTTCAAATTTCAAAATTTGTCAAAACATCTTTGTATACGATATCGAAAAGTCGGTTCAAAGAGCTATAAACACTATTGAAAGAGGTGCAGAAAGTTTACGTTTTACTATTGAAAACGAAAAAATAGATATTCAAAAATTATTAGAAACTCTTCCTTTAGAAAACAGAATCGTTTACTTTAATTTGAATTTTATTTCAATCGATTTCGTAAAAATATTAGACACCATTTCGATTCAGAAAAAGGCTGTTTTTTATTGTAATATTGATCCAATTGGCCATTTTGCCAGAGAAGGAAATTGGTTTCCAACATCAGACAAAAATAATTTTGAAACGATTGAAAACATTTCAAAAGCAACTACAAATCTTTCTCTTTTAAGTATAGATTTAGGTTTGTACCAAAATTCAGGTGCCAATATTACACAACAAATTGCCTATAGTTTAGCGCATGCAAACGAATATTTGAATCGTTTACCAATTATTACAAAACCAATTGTTTTTCAAATTTCAGTTGGAACTAATTATTTCTTTGAAATTGCAAAACTTCGTGCGTTACGAATGCTTTTTAAATTAATAGCTTCGGAATATAATCCCGATTTAGAATGTCACTTTTTGGTAACGCCAACTAAACGCAATAAAACAATTTACGATTACAATGTAAATATGCTTCGTACCACAACCGAATGTATGTCGGCTATTTTAGGTGGTGCAGATGCAGTTGCCAATTTACCTTATGATGCTTTATACCATAAAGACAATGAATTTGGTGATCGAATTGCGCGAAATCAATTATTGGTTTTAAAACACGAAAGCTATTTTGATAAAGTAAACAATCCGGCTGACGGAAGTTATTATATTGAAAGTCTGACCATGCAATTGGCCGAAAAAAGTTTAACTCTTTTTAAAGATATTGAAGCCAATGGCGGATTTCTGAAACTTTTGAATGATGGAACCATCAAAAAGAAAATTCAGGAAAGTGCCACAAAAGAACAGGAACTATTCGATTCCAAAAAAGAAGTTTTATTGGGAACGAATAAATATCCGAACAAAGATGACAAAATGAAACACGATTTAGAATTGTTTCCTTTTGTAAAAATCAAACCAAGAAAAACATTAATTACACCAATAATCGAGAAAAGATTAGCCGAAAAACTGGAACAAGAGCGTTTAGAACTTGAATAGCCCTTTTTTAAAGTAATTAATAAACCTACTCAAAAAGAGTATTTCCATGATAAGAAAAGACCTTAAACATATAAAGTTAGAAGTAAAAAGTGAAACGTCAGAAGAGCTGATGAATAACTCTGAACGTTCGACTCAAAACTTTTTCACAGCAGAAGGAATTGAATTAAAAGAAACTTATTCTGAAAAAGATATTGAGGATTTGGAGTTTCTTGAGTTTGGAGCCGGATTTGCACCAAACTTACGCGGACCTTATGCCACAATGTACGTAAGGCGTCCGTGGACAATTCGCCAATATGCAGGATTTTCGACCGCAGAAGAAAGTAATGCATTTTACAGAAGAAATTTAGCTGCCGGACAAAAAGGACTTTCCATTGCTTTTGATTTGCCAACGCATCGCGGTTACGACTCGGATCATGAAAGAGTTGTTGGAGATGTTGGTAAAGCCGGAGTAGCAATAGATTCTGTTGAAGACATGAAAGTATTGTTTGATCAGATTCCTTTGGATGAAATGTCAGTTTCAATGACCATGAACGGTGCAGTTTTACCTATTATGGCGTTTTATATTGTTGCAGCCGAAGAACAAGGTGTTGCGATTGGAAAACTCTCAGGAACAATCCAAAATGACATTCTAAAAGAGTTTATGGTTCGTAATACGTATATCTATCCGCCAACTCCTTCGATGAAAATCATTGCAGATATTTTTGAATTTACGAGCAAGAAAATGCCAAAATTCAATTCTATCTCGATTTCAGGATATCACATGCAGGAAGCCGGAGCAACCGCCGATATTGAATTAGCTTATACTTTGGCAGATGGTTTAGAATATATCAGAACCGGACTTTCTACGGGAATGACAATTGATGAGTTTGCTCCTCGCCTCTCTTTCTTTTGGGCAATTGGAATGAATCATTTTATGGAAATCGCTAAAATGCGTGCCGGTCGAATGATTTGGGCAAAATTAGTACAACAATTCAATCCTAAAAGTGACAAATCGTTAGCTTTAAGAACACATTGCCAAACTAGTGGCTGGAGTTTAACAGAACAGGATCCGTTCAATAATGTGGCAAGAACTTGTATTGAAGCAACTGCCGCAGCTTTTGGAGGAACTCAATCTTTACATACCAACGCACTTGACGAAGCTATTGCGCTACCAACAGATTTTTCGGCAAGAATTGCACGTAATACACAAATCTTTCTACAAGAAGAAACTAAAATCACCAAAACCGTTGATCCTTGGGGAGGAAGTTATTATGTTGAAAGTCTGACGAATGAAATTCTAAAAAGTACCTGGAAACTGATCGAAGAAGTAGAAGAGCTAGGCGGAATGACCAAAGCTATTGAAGCCGGAATTCCTAAATTAAGAATTGAAGAAGCTGCCGCAAGAAAACAAGCCCGAATTGATAGCGGACAGGACATTATTGTGGGTGTAAACCAATTTAGATTAGAAAAAGAAGATCCGTTGCATATTTTGGATGTTGACAATCAAATGGTTCGTAAGCAACAATTAGAGCAACTTGAACAGATAAAAGCAAAAAGAGATACTGAAAAAGTAAATCAATCACTGGAAAAATTAATACTTTGCGCAAAAACCGGACAAGGAAACTTACTTGAAATTGCAGTTGAAGCTGCTCGAAACAGAGCAACATTAGGTGAAATTAGCGATGCTCTGGAAAGTATTTTTGGCCGATTTAAAGCGCAAATTAAATCCTTTAGCGGTGTGTATAGTGCAGCAATAAAAAATGACGAGAACTTTGAGAAGGCAAAACAATTAGCAGATGCCTTTGCAAAACAAGAAGGAAGACGTCCTAGAATCATGATTGCAAAAATGGGACAAGACGGACACGATCGTGGCGCAAAAGTAGTTGCAACCGGTTATGCTGATGTAGGTTTTGATGTAGATATAGGCCCACTTTTTCAAACTCCGGCAGAAGCAGCCAAACAAGCTGTTGAAAATGATGTACATATATTAGGTGTTTCATCATTGGCCGCAGGACATAAAACATTGGTCCCTCAAGTTATTGAAGAACTTAAAAAACACGGTCGCGAAGATATTATGGTTATTGTGGGGGGTGTTATTCCGGCGCAAGACTATCAATTTCTATTTGATGCCGGAGCAGTAGCCGTTTTTGGTCCCGGAACTAAAATTAGCGAAGCAGCTATTAAAATCCTTGAAATTCTAATCGATTAAAAAAGAGCATAAAAAAATCCCGAATTATCGGGATTTTTTGTTTTCTTTCGAAACTTAATCGTGTATCGTAGCATTACTATCTGCTACAATATAAGAAAGATCATAACCTCCAAAGGCTCTTAGGTAACTCTTCAATGAAGTTCCGTAAGCATCTCTAAAATGTCTGTTTCCTTTGTTTTTGAAAAAGTTCTTAACTGAACCAGCGCCTCCAAGATGTGCGGCGGCTAAAATTCCTGATTCGGTAATTGCGATACCACTGATAACTTTTCCTTCATACCTTTCAATTTCATTACGCAAAATCCATTTGTTTTTGGATAACAACGCAATAAATGCTTTTTCTTGTAAGGCAGGATCTTTTAAAAAGGCTTTCTTATTTTGAACTCCAATCGATCTTAGGGCTTGAGTCCCAAATTGATATTTTCCCATATAACCAAGTGAATTTACCAATCGGTATTTTCCTTGTGATTCTTTAAAGGCAACTGCTTCTTTAAAACCTATAAGACGTTTTCCTGTAAATGGGGCATTTAACTTGTGTAAAGTAGGATAATCATCCTCTTCGAGCGATGGAAATAAGTATTCAGATCCATCTGTTTTTTCTATTAAAAACCAAGGTTTGGTTTCTAGATTAAAGGGTTTAAAACCCAAACTTAAAAATGTAATAATAACGATCAAACTCGCATAAAAATACCATTTCTTTATCATAAATTGTTTTTCTTCAAAACGCTGTCACCCTCTTGAAATTTCTACGGTGCAAAGATAAGAAATACAAAACAATACTAATAATCAACTACTTACATAATTTAGCAATTACAAATATATGCTCCAATCCCTTTATTGATGCAGTTTTCAAGCGTTCAGACCAGACTTGTATTTTGCTTCAAAAGAGCCAAAAAATAAGTTCTAAAAATGTCATTTTTATCATTTTTTTATCAAATTTGTTAAAATAGAAAGATAAAACCTACACGTTTTTGGTGTTTTTTTAGGAATAACAAATATTATTTTAATGCAAAATTTTAACGATTTATAGAAAAGTAAAATTTACGTCATTCAAATTTTAAGCTTTTACGAATAAATTAAAAAGAGAATATAGCTTCATCATGTTTTTAAATATAATTCCAAAAAACAGTCCTAAAGATAAAAAGTTTACAAATTCATTATCACATTTTAATCTTCTGAGACATTATATTTTCAAATGAAGATTACTAATTAAAATCCATAAAAAAACCGAAGCTTTTAAACTTCGGTTTATATATATTTAAGACAATTAAAACTATCTCGTTACACCTTGACTAGCAATCCAGTCCGAATATTTCTTTGCATTTACATTATGTTCTGCTAAAGTAGAAGCGAATTCATGATAACCGAAACGCTCAACGCTAGCACAGAAATAAATATAATCGTTTTTTTCAGGATTTAAAACTGCTTCCAGAGCTGTAATATCCGGCATTGCAATTGGTCCCGGAGGAAGTCCAACATTCACGTAAGTGTTATATGGAGATTTCATAATCAAATCGTTATAAAAAACTCTTTTAATAACCTGATCAAAATTGTTGTCTTTTAATTTTAAAGCATAGATAACCGTTGGATCTGCTTGTAATGGCATTTCTAAACGTAAACGATTTAAATAAACTCCTGCGATACGAGGTCTTTCGTCTTTCTTTACAGATTCTTTATGAACAATAGAAGCCAAAATTGTAACCTGAACTGGTGTTAAACCTTGCTTTTTAGCTTTTTCAATTCTTTCCGGAGTCCAGAAATTATGATATTCTTTGATCATTTTATCACGGAATTTCTCTGCAGAAGTATTCCAATAAATCTCATAAGTATTTGGGATAAACATCGCAAAAACATTGTCTTCATTGAAACCATTTTCTTTTAAGAAAGTTGAATCTTTAATGGCTTTCATCAATGATAAACTATCTGCTTCGATCTCTGAACCAACTCTTCCGGCAAAGTTCTCTAAACGCTCCTGATTGTTAAAAGCTAATTTTACTGGAACATTTGAACGCATTGCACGTACCAAATCGATATTATTCATATCTTTTTTAAGCAAGAAACGACCAGATTTTACATTTTCAGGATAGCTTCTTTTGTTGGCAACCATCTCAAAATTGTCGAAATTCTTGATGTAAGGTTCTAATATCTTTTTAACATCGGTATAATCGGCTCCGGTTGGAACATATACGTACAATTCTTTTTCTTCGAATTTAGTATTGGCGCTGAAGATTTTGCTAATTAAAACAAATCCGTAAACCATTAAAGCTGAAATTATGGCAACAGCTGTTATTGTAATTATTTTTTTTAGGCTCAAAGTATAAAGTTTAAATTTGTTTGTTAATTAATTGAAATATTGCTTCGTCTTGATAGTGGTTATTTAGCAAAATCCAATCTTTTTTAATTCCTATTTTCTCAAAGCCAAATTTAGTAAAAAGAGCTATACTTGCTACGTTTCCTACAGCAATATTTGCATATAATTGATGTAAATTTAAATTATGAAAAGAATACTTAATTAAGAGTTCTAATGCCTCAGAACCTACATTTTGTCTTTTATTCTCTTCTTTTTGAATAACAATTCCAATACCTGCCCTATTATTTTTAGGATCAAATTCGAATAAATCAATCAATCCAATGGCAGGAAAATCCTGATCCTGACAAATCGCTAAACGTAATTGCTTGGCCTCATAAATATCCTGCTGCGCATTTTCGAGATATTGACGAACCAGAAAACGACTATAAGGTGTTTGAGTGTTACTAACCTCCCAAATACTTTCGTCATTTTCCATCGCATAGACAAACTCTAAATCATTGGGCTCTAAAGCACGCAAATAAACAGAATCACCTTTGAGTGTTATCATTTTTAATTTTAGATTTTGGAATTTGTCTTCGACTCCGCTCAGACTGACATTATTAATTAAATTTCTATTGTTCCTTTAAAAACAAATTTAGCAGGACCAGTCAGGAAAACATTAGTAAAATGATCTCCCATTTTATCAAAAGAAACTACAAGTTTTCCGCCTTCAACATTTAGATTAATCGAAGTTTTATCCGTTTCACCAATTGCATTCATGGCGATTGCAACCGCCGTTGCGCCAGTTCCGCAAGCCAGAGTTTCATCTTCAACACCTCTTTCATAAGTACGAAGCGAAAAAGTACTATCATCAACTTTTTTTACAAAGTTAATGTTGCTTCCTTTTTCACCATATAATTCGCCATAACGAATTGCAGCGCCATTATCTTTTACATTATAATGTTCTAAATCTTCAACAATCTGAACATGATGTGGTGAACCGGTATTTAAAAATGTATACGAATCTTTCTTTTGCACTTCATCAACATCGATCATCTGCAACGAAATAATAGCATCATCTCCTACTGAGGCATGATGCAAACCATCTGTTGCAATAAAAGTAGTTTTGTTCTCAATTACTCCTAATTGATTGGCAAAAGCAACCAGACAACGACCGCCATTTCCGCACATCGAACTCTGATTTCCATCTGAATTATAATAGACCATTTTGAAGTCTGTTTCAGTATCATTTTCCAGCAAAATAAGTCCGTCTGCTCCAATGCCGAAACGTCTGTCACATAGACGTTCAATTAATTTAATGTCTTCTTTTGGAAAGAAATTTGAACGGTTATCAATCATTACAAAATCGTTTCCGGTACCTTGATATTTATAAAATTCTATTTGCATTTTTTTTACATTAAGAAACACAAAAGTACGAACAAATAATTAATGAAATGTTAATCAATGTTAAAGAGAGTTAAACCATTTTACCTGTTAAATTTTTGAATTATTTTTACGTTAAATAACTTAAACATAAATTATAATCATGAAAAGATTTTCAACCTTATTTTTAGTTTCACTCCTTAGTGGTGCGACTACCCTTGGTGCTTACAAGTTATTATTTGACAGCAACAATTCTTTTTTTGGAAGAGGAAATTCTGTTGTTACTCTTGCCCCCAATTCATTCGGTAAAAATGTTGGTTTAGCTACCGAAACTGTTGATTTTACAGCTGCCGCAGACAAAACAATTCATACGGTTGTTCACGTAAAAAATGTTTCGCGAAGAACAGTTAGTAATCCTATGATGGAATTTTTCTATGGTTATGGAGGTGCACAACAACAAGAGCAGGTTGGTACCGGATCTGGAGTCATCATTTCTGAAGATGGATATATCGTAACCAATAATCACGTAATTAAGGATGCGACCGAAATTGAAATTACATTAAACAATAAAAAATCATATCCCGCAAAACTTATTGGTACAGATTCTAAAATGGATATCGCATTACTAAAAATTAATGCCGACGAAAAACTTCCTTACACTGCTTTTGCAAATTCTGATAACGTAAAAGTGGGCGAATGGGTTTTGGCTGTTGGTAATCCGTACAATTTGACTTCGACTGTAACTGCGGGAATTGTTTCGGCGAAAGCCAGAAATTTAGACACAAAGGGAATTCAGTCTTTTATTCAAACTGATGCTGCGGTAAATCCAGGAAACAGTGGCGGAGCTCTGGTAAATGCAAGAGGTGAATTGATTGGTATTAATACTATGATTTCGTCAATGACAGGTTCTTATGTTGGATATTCATTTGCTGTTCCTTCTAATATTGCTCGAAAAATAATCGAAGATATTATGGAATTTGGTAATGTTCAGAGAGGAATTCTGGGTGTTGAAGGTGGTGAATTAAATAGTACTGCTTCAAAAGAATTAGGAATTACTGAGACACAAGGTTTTTATATCAGTAAAGTTTCTAAAAATTCAGGAGCCGAAAAAGCAGGTCTTGCCAAAGGAGATATTATTGTAAAACTTGATGAACAAAATATCGCAACTTATGCTGATCTTTCTGGATATATCAATACAAAACGTCCAAATGATGTTATTAAAGTTACTTATGTTAAAGACGGAAAAACTAAAACAGTTCCGGTAACTTTAAGCAAAAACGAGTTTTATAGTACTGAATTTAAAGGAATCGAATTAGAAAATATTGATGCTACTGACAAAAAGAAATTCAGAATTGATTATGGTGTAAAAATCAAAAACATCAATAATGAAAACCTGATGCAATATCAAAATGAACTGCAAGGCAATATTATTTTGAGTATCGATAATGTTAAAGCAACAAATATCGAAAGCGTTTCTAAACTTTTAAGTAAAAAAGACGAAGGACAAAGTGTACGTCTTGAAATGATAAATAAAAATGGAGAAGTTCTTCGAATCATTATTTAATAACAATTATATGTTTTCATTCGCAGTTTATAATTACTTCGATTAAAAACTAAAAATTTTTCCAAGTAAACATGACTTTAAAAGCCATCTTAGAAATAAGGTGGCTTTTTTATTTTCTCCCCAAAAAGATTTTATTTTTTCGCTATTATAAATTGACTTTTTATATTGCTGGAAGAAAATATTTTTTGAGTCACTTTCAAAAATAAATCATAAAACTGTTTACGAAATCGATTGAAATAGGTACTTTTGCGCAAAATTTAAAAATATTTGTGTTTTTCTTTTTTCAATTTAATCAATTATGAGCAAAAAAACGTTGTACCAAAAAGAGGTATCATTACAAGTCGACCGAAGAAGAGCTGGTGTCGAATTAATTAAAATCATAAGCGATTTATGGTATGATAAATCCATAGAAATGGTTTTATTCAAAAATCAATTATTGGATAAAAATGTCAGCGATATTATTAATTTACATCAATACGCAGGCGAATTTGTAGGTAAACCAATTACTATTTTTGACTCGGTAGAAATTGCAAGAGTTGTTCTTTCATTAGATCTTCCGCCAGCAAAATTAGACCTTGGAAAACTTACTTATGAATATCGTTTAGAAGACGAAAAATATCCGGACGCAAGATATTTTGTTCTGGATAAACTGAAAAAGGCAAAATCATCTGAAGAAATTCAACCAAAAGATGTTGTTTTATATGGCTTTGGCCGAATTGGACGCATATTAGCAAGAGAGCTAATGTCTAAAACCGGAAAAGGAAATCAATTGCGTTTGAGAGCAATTGTTTTACGTGATAAAAATGATGCATCCAGTTTAGAGAAACGAGCTTCTCTATTAAGATACGACTCAATTCACGGTGATTTTCAAGGATCTGTAACTGCCGATCCTAAAAATAATGCTTTGATTATTAACGGAACTACAGTTCATATTATCAATGCAAACACTCCAGAAGAAATTGACTATACACAATACGGAATCAATGACGCTCTAGTAATTGATAATACGGGAGCTTTTACTACCGAAGAAGCTTTAAAAAGACATTTAACTTCAAAAGGTGCTAGTAAAGTTTTATTGACTGCACCTGGAAAAGGAATTCCAAATATTGTACATGGTGTAAATCATAACGAATATAACCCGGACGAAATTGATATTTTCTCTGCGGCTTCATGCACTACAAACGCCATTACACCAGTTCTAAAAGCAATTGAAGATACTTTAGGTGTTGTAAAAGGGCATTTAGAAACTATTCATGCTTATACAAATGACCAAAATTTGGTTGATAATATGCATAAAAAATACCGTCGTGGCAGAGCTGCAGCTTTAAATATGGTAATTACCGAAACTGGTGCCGGAAGTGCGGTTGCAAAAGCATTACCTACTTTAGAAGGAAAATTAACTTCAAATGCTATTCGCGTTCCAGTTCCAAACGGATCTTTAGTAGTTTTGAATTTAGAAGTTAAAAAAGCAACTTCAATTCCTGCTATCAATAAAATCATGAAAAAATATGCACTTGAAGGTGAACTAGTAGAACAAATTAAATATTCTTTGAATAATGAATTAGTTTCTTCTGATATCGTTGGAACTTCAGCGCCTTCAATTTATGATAGTAATGCTACAATTGTTTCTAAAGACGGAAAAAACATTGTACTTTATATCTGGTATGACAACGAATTTGGCTACAGCCATCAAGTAATTCGTTTAGCGAAGTATATTGCAAAAGTAAGACGTTATACTTACTATTAATATAAGACCAAAACCACTATTCTTAAAACCATCAAGTTTTCTTGGTGGTTTTTTGTTTTATCTAAATAGGCAGAACAGTTGTGCTTTTTACTTCCGAAATAACAAAAACTGTATTGATAAGAGAGACTTCAGGCAAAATCGATAATTTCTTTTGATGAAAGTGATGGTAACTTTCCATGTCCGGAATGATAATTTTAAGCATGTAATCAAAATTCCCTGAAACATAATTACACTCCACCACCTCAGGTAAATTCAATATCGATTGATTGAATCCTTCAGAAGTATCATAAGTTTGCTTGGTTAAGGTAACCTGACAATAAACAGTTAGATTATTACCCAGTTTTTTCTTATTGAGAATCGAAACGTACTTTTCTATAACACCCTCTTTTTCAAGGCGTTTAACACGGTCATGAACCGGTGTTAACGATAAATTAATCTTGTTTGCGATGTCTTTTAAAGTGTAGTGCGCATTTTCTTGTAAAAGTCGTAAGATTTTTTTGTCTATTTCATCTAAAGCCATAACGAAAACGTTTTCAGTGAGTACTAAGATTTAGTCATTTTTTCTTTTTAAGGAAATAATATTACCCTCAAAAAGAATATTTTTCTGTAAAAATATAAAATAAAATAATATTTTCTTATTTAATACTCAATTATCAATAATATATTCTCTATCAGTAGATTTGTAAAACAATTTCAAAAAACAACAAAAAAATATAACAAAATGATAATAGGTGTTCCAAAAGAAATTAAGAATAACGAGAATCGTGTAGCATTAACACCAGCTGGTGTTTCAGAAATGAAAAAACACGGACATACAGTTTATGTACAAGCTACTGCTGGTTTAGGAAGTGGTTTTAGTGATGACGAATATGCAACTGCTGGTGCAACAGTTTTAGCAACTATTGAGGAAGTTTATGCGATCGCTGAAATGATTATTAAAGTAAAAGAGCCAATCGCTTCTGAATACCCATTAATCAAAAAAGATCAATTATTGTTTACTTATTTTCACTTTGCTTCATCTGAACCATTAACTCATGCTATGCTTGAAAAAGGTGCTGTATGTTTGGCTTATGAAACTGTTGAAAAATCAGATCGTAGTTTACCTTTATTGGTTCCAATGTCTGAAGTTGCTGGTCGTATGGCTATTCAACAAGGAGCAAAATATCTTGAAAAACCATTAAAAGGAAGAGGAATCCTTTTAGGAGGTGTACCAGGTGTTCCACCAGCAAAAGTATTAGTACTTGGTGGAGGAATCGTAGGAACTCAAGCTGCAAAAATGGCTGCTGGTTTAGGTGCTCAAGTTACTATTATGGATTTGAGTTTGCCACGTTTACGTCATTTAGATGATATCATGCCTGCAAACGTAAACACAGAGATGTCCAACCATTATAATATCACAAGAGCAATTAAAGATGCTGATTTAATCGTTGGAGCAGTTTTGATTCCAGGAGCAAAAGCACCTCACTTAATCACTCGTGATATGCTTAAATTAATGCGCCCAGGAACTGTTGTTGTTGACGTAGCTGTTGATCAAGGTGGTTGTATTGAAACTTGTACTCCTACAACTCACGAAAACCCAACTTTTATCATTGACGATATCGTTCACTACTGTGTGGCTAACATGCCAGGGGCTGTTCCTTATACATCTACATTAGCTTTAACAAATGCTACTTTGCCTTATGCAGTACAATTAGCTAATAAAGGATGGGAAAAAGCTTGTAACGAAAATGAAGAATTGAAAAAAGGATTAAATATTGCAAACGGAAAAATTCTTTACAAGGGAGTTGCTGAAGCTTGGAATCTTCCTTTTAACGAAGAATTAGTGTTAGCAAACGCATAGTGCTAACATTA
The DNA here is from genome assembly GCF_020991455.1 of Flavobacterium sp. JAS. Taxonomy (GTDB): domain Bacteria; phylum Bacteroidota; class Bacteroidia; order Flavobacteriales; family Flavobacteriaceae; genus Flavobacterium. Next base: position 1,892 of record NZ_JAJMOX010000010.1, on the reverse strand, counting down.
AAATAAGTGCTTACTAAAACACTACTTAAAAAGGCTTTTCTTAATTGAAAAGCCTTTTTTTTATGCATAAAAAAACCTGTCATAAATTATGATAGGTTTTTACTTTATATAATAGATAAACTATTTTTTATCATCTAAAACTTCTTGTAGCACTTTTGCTTCAGTTCCATTAGGGAAAGTAACTTTGATTTTTTGAGCAATTGTCGGAGCAATCTCGGTAATAGCTTTTTTATCGTATGATTCTCCCTTTTTAATATGCCACCCGTAAAAAATAGCTGGTACGTGTGTATCATAACTATAAGGCGTTCCGTGTGAAGTTCCTGTAGTTGAGTATTCAATATCTCCAGGCTTATCAATAATAATCATATCTCCATCTTGAGTTACATCATATCCTTTTGCAACAAAATTTAAATAATAATCATTTCCTGAGTTAGCCAAAATTTCTTCTTCAGTATATACTTTTTTAACCTGTGGTTGTGTAATTAAAAATTCTTTAAAAGCTTGTTTAACTTTTACTAAATCTAACTTTTTATCTTTAATAATTTGCTTATTAAAGAAAACATTAAAGTTCGAATAATTCAAAATTAAATCAACACCAAATGTCTTAGTAGAGAAATCTTGCAAACTCTTTTTAACATCTTTCGATGGATAATTGTCAACATTATATTTTCGATCTTTCAGATAAATAACATTTTCAGCACCAGCGTGATCAGCAGTCAAAAATAAAAGATAATTTCCTTTACCAACTGTTTTGTCAAGATAAGCCAAGAAATCAGCAATAGTTTGATCCAATCTTAAATATGTGTCCTGAAGCTCCATAGAACGTGGACCAAGTAAATGTCCAACATAATCTGTAGACGAAAAACTAACCGTCAAGAAATCAGTAATATTATCTTTTCCTAATTCTTCCTTTTCAATCGCTTTTTTAGCAAATTCAGCCAATAAATCATTCCCATAAGGAGTAGCTCTCAAAACTCCGGCATCATTCTTCTCATACATCGTTTTTAAATCGTATGGAAAGACTGGAGCAGCACTTCCGTATAACTTTCCTTCATACGGATTATTATCCGGTAAACTTTCGTTATAAGTTGAAGCTGGTTTAAATAAATCCCACCCTTTATTAATATAAGACATGTAATGTTTCTCATTATTAAACTCAGTAACCCATTCTGGTAATTTTTCACCATAAAAAGTACTCGAAATAAAAGAACCTGTTTTACTATACCAAAAAGCCCAATTTGCAAAATGACCTGCTGGCAAAATAGCCCCACGGTCTTTAAGGCTCATACCAATAACTTTTCCTTGAAAATTTGTAGCCATTCTTACTTCGTCAGTAATAGTAGTACTTTGAAGATTTTTTGGAGACATTGCACCTTCTTCGACTGTTCCATCACCAATTGTTTTTACAGATGCATCATCAGTACAATACATTTCTTTACCAAGAGTTCTGCTAAACCATTCATTACCAACAATTCCGTGAGTAGATGGAGTTGTACCTGTATAAATAGAAGCATGTCCTGGTGCCGTATAAGTTGGCATATAATTATAATGCATATTTTGAAAAGTATACCCATTATTCATCAATCTCTTAAATCCGTTTGGAGAAAAATCATCCGAAAACCGATATAAATATTCCATTTTCATCTGATCAACTACAATACCTACAACCAACTTAGGGCGCTGTTGAGCATTTAAATTTGAGATAACAAACAATGTCAACAATACAATACTTTTTTTCATACTTAGATTATAATATTTAAAACAAAAATACAGATTCACATTTTAAAAGGCTAACACAAGATAATTTAAAACACAAAATTGACTTTTATTTAACAGAAACGGGATTTAATTAATCATACAAATGATACTTATGGCATTTCTCTTCGGGTCGC
>NZ_JAJMOX010000001.1 GCF_020991455.1 Flavobacterium sp. JAS | reverse complement strand
AGATTCTTAGATTCTTAGATTCTTAGATTCTTAGATTCTTAGATTCTTAAAAATAAATTTACTTCGCAAATTTATTTTATACTGCGCGAGTTTGCACAATAAAAAAAGCCTCTTCAAAAGAAGAGGCTTTAGTACTCAGAGCGGGACTTGAACCCGCACGAACATTGCTGTTCACTGGATTTTAAGTCCAGCGTGTCTACCAATTTCACCATCCGAGCATTGTATGATGTTGAGCGAAAAACGGGGCTCGAACCCGCGACCTCGACCTTGGCAAGGTCGCGCTCTACCAACTGAGCTATTTTCGCGTTTCAAATTCTTGTAAGAACTACAATACTTTACTTGTTCCGTATTGCGAGTGCAAATTTAGGACATTTATTCAATTACACAAGCGTTTTTTGAAAAAAAAATCCACTTATTTTATAACTTTCTGATAACCTAAACTTTAAATCTGAAATTATTTTTTAACCAACATCCTTTTAATCTCGTTAAGCTTCATCAATGCTTCAACCGGAGTTATCGCATTTATATCGAGACTTAGGATTTCTTCTTTTATTTCTTCTAATAAAGGATCATCCAAATTAAAGAAACTCATCTGCATTTCGTCTGCGGCAGATTTTACTCCGTTTAAGGCATCGCTTGAATGATTCTTCTCTAATTTCTTTAATAACTTCTGTGCTTTCAAAATTACAATTTGAGGCATTCCCGCCATTTTTGCAACATGAATTCCAAAACTATGTGCACTTCCTCCTTTTATCAACTTACGAACAAAAAGAACGGTATCTTTTAATTCTTTTACTGCAACATTATAATTCTGGATTCTAGGCAACGATTCGGTCATTTCATTCAATTCATGATAATGCGTTGCAAATAATGTTTTAGGTCTTCCTGGATGTTCGTGCAAAAACTCGGCAATAGCCCAGGCAATCGAAATTCCATCATAGGTACTCGTTCCTCTACCAATTTCATCTAAAAGCACTAAACTTCGATCAGAAATATTATTCAAAATAGAAGCTGTCTCGTTCATTTCGACCATAAAAGTAGATTCTCCCATCGAAATATTATCCGATGCTCCTACTCTGGTAAAGATTTTATCGACAATTCCCATTCTCACACTATCAGCAGGAACAAAACTTCCCATTTGAGCCAATAACACAATTAAAGCCGTTTGTCTTAAAATAGCCGACTTACCAGACATATTCGGTCCCGTAATCATAATAAGCTGTTGCGTTTCTCTGTCTAAGAAAACATCATTGGCGATATAAGGAGTTCCAACCGGCAATTGTTTTTCGATTACAGGGTGACGTCCGTTTTTGATTTCAAGCTCAAAAGTTTCATCGATTTCAGGACATACATATTGATTTTCGATAGCCAATTGCGTAAACGAGCACAAACAATCTAACTGTGCTACCAAATTAGCATTCATCTGAACCGGCTTAATATAGGTCGCAATCCAGGCAATTAATTGCTCAAAAAGCTCCGTTTCAATTTTATGAATCTTTTCTTCGGCGCCCAGAATTTTTGTTTCGTATTCTTTTAATTCTTCGGTAATATAACGTTCCGCATTTACTAAGGTTTGTTTACGAATCCATTCTGCAGGTACTTTATCTTTGTGCGTATTTCGAACTTCGATATAATATCCAAATACATTATTGAAAGATATTTTCAAAGAAGAAATCCCTGTTCTCTCCGATTCTCTTTTTTCAATTCCCTCAAGATATTCTTTTCCTGAAGTAGAAATAGCACGTAAATCGTCTAATTCTTCACTAATCCCTTTTGCAATTGCATTTCCTTTAGCAATAGCTACAGGCGCATCCTGATTTAAAGTTATTTTTATTTTTTCTCTTAAAAGATCACAGGCATGTAAACTATCTCCAATAACTTTCACTGCTTCCTGCTTACTTGCCAACGCCAAAGTTTTTATTGGAATAATAGCATCCAGAGATTCTTTTAAATAAACAATTTCACGAGGCGAAACTTTTCCGGCTGCAATTTTAGAAATCAAACGTTCTAAATCTGAAATTTGCTTAATTTGATATTGAATATTTTGTAATACTTCCGGATCTGATTTTAAATACGTGACAACGTCATGACGATTTTTAATTTTAACACTATCTTTTAAAGGTAAAGCCAACCAGCGTTTCAGTAAACGTCCTCCCATTGGCGAAAGCGTTCTGTCGATAACATCTAAAAGCGTTACCGCATTTGGATTATAACTGTGGTATAATTCTAAATTTCTAATGGTAAAACGATCCATCCAAACATAAGCATCTTCTGCAATACGATGAATTGCCGTGATATGTTGTACGCGGTTATGTTGTGTTTCTGATAAATAATATAAAATTGCTCCCGAAGCAATAATTCCTTCTTTCAACTCTTCGATACCAAAACCTTTTAAGGAAACAGTTTGAAAATGTTTCGTCAAGGTTTCCAGAGCATAATCTTCTTTATAAATCCAATCTTCCAGATAAAAAGTATGGAAATCTTCTCCAAAAGAAGCTTTAAAATCCATTTTATTATTTTTTGGAACCAGGATCTCGCTAGGATTAAAATTCTGCAATAATTTATCTATGTATTCAGCATTTCCCTGAGCTGTTAAAAACTCTCCGGTAGAAACATCAAGAAAGGAAACTCCGATACTTTTATTAGCAAAATAAACGGATGCTAAAAAGTTATTTGTTTTTGATTGTAAAACTTCATCATTTAAAGAAACTCCGGGAGTTACTAATTCAGTAACACCACGTTTCACAATAGTTTTGGTCATTTTTGGATCTTCAAGCTGATCACAGATCGCTACACGAAGTCCGGCTTTGACCAATTTTGGCAAATACGTATTGATAGAATGATGTGGAAAACCTGCCAACGCTGTTTCGGTTTCAGATCCCGCACCTCTTTTTGTCAAGGTTATTCCAAGGATTTTTGACGCTCTGACAGCATCTTCTCCGAAGGTTTCATAAAAATCTCCCACTCTAAAAAGCAGACATGCATCAGGATATTTTCTCTTGATTTCGTTGTACTGTTTCATTAAGGGTGTTTCTTTCACCACTTTCTCTTTCGCTGCCAAATTATTGTGTTTTTAAATGAAAAATTAAGACAGCGAATTTATAATATTTTGAAGGAATATTGAAGCGGTTCAAAAATTAAAATATTTTAAGCAATTTTTAAGTTGAGATATTAGAATTTTATATAGATTTGTTCAATAATTAAAACAAAGACTCTAAAAAGATGAAAAAAATAATCTTAATTGCTATGTTAGCTGTAGTTGGAATTACAGCTTCTAACGCTCAAAGCACTAAAAAAGCTAAAGTTGCTAAAGTTGAAGGTGCTGGAATGGCTTTTGAAACAGAAACTATTGACTACGGAACTATCGCTCACAATGCTGATGGAAAACGTGAATTTGTTTTTGTAAACAACGGAACTAAACCATTAATCATTACTAACACACAAGGATCTTGTGGTTGTACAGTACCAACAACTCCAAAAGAGCCAATCGCTCCAGGTGCTAAAGGTATTATTGGTGTAAAATATGCTACTGACAGAGTTGGTGCATTTACAAAAACAGTAACGGTTACTTCTAATGCTGAAGGACAACCAACAAAAGTACTTACAATTAAAGGTACAGTTTTACCAGATCCAGTAAAAAGCTAATCTGAGAAAAACAAAATAAAATAATCGAAAAAGCTTCCTTATCTTTGGAGGCTTTTTTTATGACCTGAATACAACACAAATGAGAAAACTGGAAAATAGCGAACTAGATCGAAAATCAATTGAAGATTTTAAAAAATCAGATAAAACTCCTCTAATTTTAGTGTTAGATGATATTCGCAGTTTACACAATATTGGTTCTGTATTTAGAACAGCCGATGCTTTTTTGATCGAAAAAATAATTCTATGCGGTATTACAGCTACACCTCCAAACAAAGAAATTCATAAAACCGCTCTTGGCGCTACCGAAACTGTAGCTTGGGAACATCATGAAAATGTATTGGAAGTTATCGAAAATCTAAAAAAAGACAATGTATTAACGCTTGCTATTGAGCAGGTTGAAAGTGCTATTTTTCTTCAGGATTTTAAAGTAGAAAAGGATCAGAAATATGCATTGGTTTTTGGGAATGAAGTTTATGGCGTAGCTCAGGAAGCGGTTGCAATTTGCGATGGCTGTATTGAAATTCCGCAATTAGGAACCAAACATTCTTTAAACATTGCCGTAAGTGCCGGAATTGTTGTTTGGGATTTATTCCAGAAACTGAATTGGCCAAAAAGCACTTAAAATAAGGATTTTACTGCAATAAATTGTTATTTTTCAGCAAATTGAATCTATAATTGTTACAAATAGAAAATTATTTTTTTGTTATTATAAAATTGATACTTTTATAAAATGAAAAATTTTAATTTCTTAAAAATACCACTTTTATTTTTTGCTTTAAGCTTAACCCAATCATACGCTTACGAAAAAACTAAAATTTTCAATAAAGATTTGATTGTCACAAAAAATGACACTTTAAAATCAGGCAAAAAACAAATTAACACTACAAGTTTTGCAGTAACTCCTCCAGTAATTAAAGCTACAGGAGATCAATTTTATTGCCCGTTAACATTTATAAATATTGTAACTTCTATTACAATTACTCACGATCCTCTGGAATCAGGAACACAGGCTGCTTATATTCAGGTTTCTTCGGGTTATTCTAGTGGTTTAGACAAATTAACGCTTTCAAATACAGCAGCACATCCATCAATTACAACAAGTTGGGATGCGCCTGCAGGAAAATTGACCTTATCAAACGCCGCTGGAGGAAATGTTTTATATTCTGATTTAGAAGCCGCCATTAAAGATGTTGTATTTTCTAATTCATTAGCTACAGCTTCCGGAACAAAAACTTTTTCTATAACGATTGGCCCAGCCAATTATTTACCGTCTACACAACATTTTTATTTATACGTTCCTAGCGTTGGTATTAGATGGACTGATGCAAAAGCCGCTGCCGAAGCAAGTACTTATTATGGTCTTAAAGGATATCTGGCAACTCTTTTATCTGTCGATGAAGCTAAGCTAAGTGGCGAACAAGCCTCCGGAACAGGGTGGATTGGCGGAAGCGACACTGAAACTGAAGGCGTCTGGAAATGGGTAACAGGTCCTGAAGCAGGAACAGTAATGTCGTATACTTTTTGGAATACAGGCGAACCAAACAACCAAGGAGACGAAGATTATGCCCACATTACGCAACCCGGAATCGGAATACGTGGCTCCTGGAATGATTTATCTAACACAGGATCATTAGTTTCAGGTGACGCATATCAGCCAAAAGGGTATGTTGTTGAATATGGGGGCTCAGCTGGCGAGGCTCCATTAGAAATAGCCACTAGTACAAAAATTACAATTCCGGTTGCTACGCCATCTGCAAATCCAAATGCAGCTTGTGATTCAGGAACTTTTACGTTTAATGCCACTGCAACAACTGGAGCAACAATAAGCTGGTACGCAACAGCCACTGGAGGAACAGCATTAACAACAGGTAATACTTTTACAACTCCTACAATAACAACAACTACAACATATTATGTTGATGCCGGTTGCGAATCAAATCGAAAATCAGTTACAGCAACCGTTAATGCGACCCCTACAACTCCAGTTGCTGCACAACCAACCTATTCTAATTGCGGTCCGGGATCAGTAACGATTCAGGCCAGCACAAATATTGGCTTTATCAATTGGTACACAACATCAACAGGCGGTACAAGCTTATTTACAGGTAACAGTTTTACAACACCATCACTTTCAGCGAATACCACTTATTATGCTGAGGCATCAAATAATGGCTGTATCAATACAACTCGTACTCCTATAGATATTAAAATTTATACTCCTCCGATTGTTACCGACCAAGAATTGCCTTTGTGTCAATTTCAAACTATTACGCTTGACGCTGGAGTTGCCGGAATGATTTATAAATGGAATACCGGAGAAACAACACAAACGATTCCTGCTTCAAAAGGTGGAACTTATACCGTTGATGTTACAAGTCCTGCTCCCGAAAGCTGTACCAGTCGAAAAACAATTATTGTTACAGAACGACTTGTACCAGAAATATCTCGTATTGAAGTAAACGAAACAAGAGTTATAATCTATCTTACCAAAGAACAAGATTATTTTGAATATTCTGTAGACGGTTCTAATTTTCAAAATTCAAATGTATTTTATGATGTTCCAGGCGGATTACAAACTGCCTATGTAAGAGAAAAAAGTGGCTGTGGCAGCACAACCCAAATGTTTGTAGTTCTTGTTTTTCCTCCGTTTTTCACTCCAAACAACGATACTTTTAATGATGTTTGGGAAGTAACCGGAATGGAATATTATCCGGAAGCACAAGTCACTATTTTTGATCGATACGGAAAATTTATCGCACAATTAAATGCTTCTAAAATGACGTGGGACGGAACTTTGGACAGAAATCCGCTACCCGCTTCTGATTATTGGTATGCCTTAAAAATTGACAATACTAAACCCATTTTAAGAGGTCATTTTTCATTGAAAAGGTGATTTTAATTAGAAAATTTGTCAATTAGAAAATTAGATAATTATTTACCGCATTTCAGAAATTATCAAATTTTCTAATTGGCACATTGCCACATTATCTAATTCAATTTCTTCTTTATCTCATCTAAAATAAAAAGGTAGTCTTCGTGTTTTTTCACAAAATCACGCTCTGAAACATCTATAATCAAAACATTCAAATCGGTTTGGGATTTAATGTAATCCAGATAACCATTATTGATTTTATCTAAATAATCTGCTGAGATATTTTGCTCGTAAGTTCTTCCTCGTTTCTTAATGTTTTGAAGCAAACGCTCTGAATTCTGATATAAATAAACGTACAAATCAGGCTTTGGCATTTCTTTATAAATTATATCGAATAAGTTTCGGTACAAACGATATTCATCTTCTGCCAGCGTAATTTTAGCAAAAATCAAAGATTTAAAAATATGATAATCGGCTACAATAAAATCTTTAAATAAATCAAATTGTGCCAAATCATCTGATAATTGCTGATAACGATCTGCCAGAAAAGACATTTCTAAAGGAAAAGCATATCGATTTTGATCTTTATAAAATTTAGGTAAAAACGGATTATCAGCAAAACGCTCCAAAACAGTTTTAGCATTAAAATCTTCTGAAATCTTGTGTGCCAAAGTCGTTTTTCCTGCTCCAATATTTCCTTCAAAAGCAATATAATTAAAACTTTCCAGCGGAATTTCCTGCAACGGATTCTTTAAATCCTGAATTACTGTGCACACACTATCGTCCGGTGAAATAGCAATTAGTTCTGAAATCGTTTTTTGATAAACAGGATGTCTCCAATCCAGTTTTAAATCCTGCATTGGTAATAAAACAAACTTTCTGTTTTGCATTAGCGGATGCGGAATCTGAAGTTTTTCAGACTCAATAATTTCATCGTCGTAAGCAATCAAATCAACATCAATTAATCGGGATTGATATCCTTCCTGATTGGATCGGATTCTACCTAAATGTTTTTCAATTTTTAAAACCTGATTCAGTATTTTTTGTGCAGATGAAGTACTGTGCAAAACCAAAGCACAATTATAAAAAGCATCACTTTCAAATCCCCAGGCCGGAGTTTCATATAGTCTTGAAACCCTGATTACAGTACCAACTTCCTGGTGTATTAAAGCAATACAACTTTCGATGTTTGCCAGCCTGTTTCCCTGATTACTGCCTATAGATAGAGTGATTTGATGCTGTGATTTCATAATTAATGCAAATTAACTAAAACTATTTTAGAATTAAGTACATTATTTACTTCAAGAATTAGAAGTTTTCAAGAGTTGAAATCTCCGTATTAACTATTTCTTTTATCTAAATTAGCAAAAAAACTCGCTATTATCTTACAAAATATTCTATCTTTATTTATAGCATTCAAAATGTAAATAATACAAATATTTGATAAATCACGTATCAGAATTAAATTCTATTTAGATTATATTTGTAACAAACCAACCTTTTTTGCTACTTATTAAAAAAATATACTTATGAAGTTTTTAGGAAATGTAATTGCCACAGTTATTGGTATTTTTGTATTTATTATGGTCTTCTTTTTTGGAGTAATTCTAATTGGAGCTATTTTTGGAGGAGATGATTCTGTCTCTGCTAAAAGTGATTCTGTGATCGAATTAAATTTAAAAGAGATTCAAAATGATTACGCCGGAAAATATAAAGATCCTTGGGTAACTGTTTTTTCAGATAAAAAGGGTATCGGTTTAACCGATGTTATCAATGCTATAGAAGCCGCAAAAACGGATGATAATATTAAAGGAATTTCGATCTTAAACGATGAATCTTCTTTAGGATTAGCACAATACAAAGATTTAAGAAATGCTCTTGAAAGCTTTAAAAAATCAGGAAAATTTGTTTGGGCTTACGCCAATACTTATTCGCAAAAAGAATATTATTTAAATTCTGTTGCCAACACTGTTTATTTGAATCCTGCCGGAGATTTAGATTTTAAAGGACTTTCGTCTGAAGTAATGTTCTTTAAAGATTTTCAGGATAAATCAGGCATTCACATGGAAGTTATCCGTCACGGAAAATACAAAAGTGCTGTTGAACCATTTTTAGAAAACAAAATGAGCGATGCCAACAGAGAACAAGTTACCGCTTTACTAAACTCAATCTGGACGACCGTTTCTAATGATATTTCAAAAAGTCGAAATATCCCTGTTACTAAATTAAATGAAATTGCAAATGGCTTGCTTGCCAGAACACCGGAAATGGCAAAAGCGCAACATTTAGTTGATATTGTTGCTTATGAAGACGTTTATCATGATGCTATTAAAAAAGCCCTGAAAGTAACTGGCGACGACGATTACAACAAAATCTCGATTTTAGATTATACTCAAAATAATATCACGACAGCTTTGACCAATACTGCATCAGACCAAATTGCAATTATTTACGCTCAAGGCGAAATACAAAGCGGTGAAGGTGATGTTACCGTAATTGGCGAAGGTTCAATGCGTCGTTCGTTGCAAGAAGCCAGAAAAAATGAAGATGTAAAAGCGATCGTTCTTAGAATTGACAGTCCGGGCGGAAATGCCTTGACTTCTGATTTGATCTGGAGAGAAATCGAAATTACTAAAAAAGTAAAACCGGTTGTTGTTTCTATGGGTAATTATGCTGCTTCGGGAGGATATTATATTGCTTGTAACGCTAACAAAATTTTTGCCGAAAACAATACCATCACAGGTTCTATTGGAGTTTTTGGCATCTTACCAAACTTTAGCCCTCTGGCAACTAAATTAGGAATCAATACTGAACAAGTAAAAACTCACGAAAATTCAGCAAATTATAGTCCGTTTGTGCCAATTGATGAGAAGTTTAAAGCCTTTACATTAGAAGGAGTTGAACATATCTACAATACTTTTGTAACGCATGTGGCTCAAGGCCGAAAAATGACTTTTGCACAAGTTGACGCTATCGCACAAGGAAGAGTTTGGTCAGGAACCGAAGCTTTAAAAATAGGTTTGGTAGACAAAATTGGAGGTTTGAATGATGCTATTGCCGAGGCAGCTAAAATAGCTAAAGTAAAAACATACAGCACTCAGAACTATCCTGAATACGAAAAAACATTCAATGATCTTCTTTCTAATTTGCCATTTGCACAATCTAAAGAAGCTTTCATTAAAGAAGAAATTGGCGAAGAAAATTATCAGCTAATCGAGCAGGTAAAAAGGTTTCAAAATCAAAAAGGTGCTCAGGCAATGCTTCCTTTTGGAATAAACATCAAATAATTAAAGATCAATGAAAAATATAGTTCTTCTGCTTACCATTTTCTTTTTGAGTTTTGTTAATGCTCAGGATAAAAAACAATACACCTACAAGGAATCTAATGCAACTTTAAAAATTAATAATGATCAGCTTTTTGGAACTTTGACAGTTCCGGATGTATTAAAGAAATATCCGGTTGCATTAATTATTGCGGGTTCAGGTCCAACGGATAGAAATGGTAATAATCCGATGATGAAAAACAATTCGCTGAAAATGCTGGCTGAAGCTTTGGCAAAAAACGGAATTGCATCATTAAGATATGACAAAAGAGGAATTGGCGAGAGCAAAGCTTCGGCAATATCTGAATCAAATTTAGTTTTTGAAAATTATACAGAAGATGCCAAAAGCTGGATTAATTTCCTGAAACAAGACAAGCGTTTTTCGCAAGTAATTGTAATAGGTCACAGCGAAGGTTCTTTAATAGGAATGATTGCCGGAGCAAAAGCAAACAAATTTATCTCTATTGCCGGAGCCGGAGACTCAGCAGATAAACTTATAAAAGCGCAGATAGCCAGTAAATCAAATCAACAAATTAATGATTTGACTTTTCCTATTATCGACAGTTTAAAAGGCGGAAATACGGTAAAAAAGGTTGACCCAATGCTTAACGCTCTTTTTAGGCCAAGTATTCAGCCTTATTTGATTTCCTGGTTTAAATACAATCCGCAAACGGAGATCAAAAAATTAACTGTTCCTATTTTAATTCTGCAAGGAAACAACGATTTACAAATCAATGCACAAGACGCTGAGAATCTGGCAAACGCTAATAAAAATGCCGAATTATTGATCGTTGATAAAATGAATCACATCATGAAAATTATCGATGGCGATAAACAGGCAAATTTAGAGAGTTATAACAATGAAACTTTACCTATCTCAGAAGTTATGACGAATAAGATTGTTTCCTTTATTCTAAAATAATAAACCCAAAAATCCGTTTGAATATATAATCAAGCGGATTTTTTTTATTAACAAAATAAGTAAATTTCTTACAATTTTTAAGAAAACTTTATCGCAGAACTAAATCAAAAAAGTTATTTTTGCAAGAATTAAACATTAATACTAAATCCTCAAATCTATTAATATGTTAAAGAAAATTCTAAAAATCTCAGCCATTGTTCTTGTCGTCATTGTCGCTGCATTATTCGCCATTCCTTATTTTTTTAAGGATCAGATAAAAGCCAAAATTGTCGAAGCAATTAACGAAAGCGTTGATGCAAAAGTAAGTTTTGCCGATGCTGATTTAAGCTTGTTTAAAAACTTCCCAAATGCAACGGTTGGAATCGAAAAATTGGTCATTATCAACAAAGCTCCTTTTGAAGGTGATACTTTAGTTTCGTTAGGCGAGTTGAACTTAAAAATGAGCATTAAAGAACTTTTTAAAGGAAAAGAAGAACCTTTAAGCATTCAGGGAATCAGTTCTACAAATGGATTAATCAATATTATTTTTAATAAAGATGGTGTGGGTAACTTTGATATCGCATTAAAAGACAAAGATAAAACAGAGAAAGACGATAAAAGCAAACCGCTTTCATTGAAAATTCAGAACTACAAAATCGAAAATTTTACCTTCAGATATATTGATCAGGGTTCAAAAATTAAGATGGTAATTGATAGTTTAAATCATGAAGGAACTGGTGATTTTACCAACTCAAAACTGGATTTAACTACAAAATCTACAGCCAAAGTATCTTTGGATATGGATAAAGTCAATTATATGAAAAATGTAAAGCTGACTTTAGACGCAGTTTTAGGAATTGATTTAGAGCAAAGCAAATATACTTTTAAAGAAAATAAAGCCTTAATAAATCAATTGCCGTTAGAATTTGACGGTTTTATTCAGATGGTTGATGCGGGTCAGATTTATGATTTAAAATTTAAAACGCCAACTTCATCTTTTACCAACTTCTTAGGCTTAATTCCTTCGGTTTATGCTTCGAGTTTAGATGGTGTAAAAACAACTGGTGATTTTACGGTAGCCGGTTTTGCAAAAGGACAATTAACAGATACTACTGTTCCTAAATTTAATATTGCAATTGCTTCAAACAATGCTTCATTTCAATATCCTAACTTACCAAAATCAGTTCAGAATATTGTAATTGACACAAAAATCATCAACGAAACGGGAATTCTAAATGACACCTACGTTAATTTAGACAAACTTTCTTTTAGAATCGATCAGGACATTTTTAACGCTAAAGCGAATATTAAAAACATTACCGTAAATCCTATTGTAGACGCGGCATTAAAAGGAACTATTAATTTAGCTAACCTTTCAAAAGCATATCCAATTAAAATGGACAAACCTTTGACTGGTATTTTAAAAGCTGATGTTACTACAAATTTTGATATGGCATCTGTAGAAAAAAGCCAATATCAAAACATAAAAAATGCAGGAACGATGAGTTTATCAGGATTTAAATATACTGACGAAAACAATAAATCGATGAGTATTAGTACGGCTTTGGTAGAGTTTAACCCAAGTACTATAAACCTGAAAAAATTTGATGCTACAACTGGAAAAAGTGATTTGAGCATTAATGGAGTTTTAGAAAATTTCTACGGTTTTATGTTTAAAAAACAAGAACTAAAAGGGAACTTCAATATGAGTTCGAACCAATTGGCAGTTGACGATTTTATGACTGCCGGAGAACCTGCAACAGAAAAAACGGCTGCAAAACCAACGGAAGCAATGAAGATTCCAGCGTTTTTAAATTGTACTTTAAATGCAAAAGCAACAACTGTTTTGTATGACAATTTAAAACTAAAAGATGTTTCAGGCAGATTGATTGTAAAAGATGAGAAAGCTACTTTAGAGAACTTTAAAACATCGATTTTTGGAGGAACAATTGGTTTAACAGGAACCGTTTCAACCAAAACAAAAGTACCAACTTTTGATATGAATTTAGGTTTCAATCAAGTTGATATTGCTCAGACTTTTACACAACTGGACATGATGAAAAAGATTGCTCCAATTGCCGGAATTATAAATGGAAAATTAAATTCGACTATTAAATTAAACGGAAATCTAGATTCGAAAGAATTAACTCCGGACTTAAAATCGATTTCAGGAGATTTGTTAGGGCAATTGCTTTCGACAACTATAAACTCTAAAAATTCAACTGTACTAAGTGCCTTAACGTCAAACATCAAATTTATTGATATGAATAAAATAAATTTGAATGATATTAAAGCTGCCTTAACTTTTGAAAACGGAAAAGTAAATGTAAAACCATTTGACATCAAATATCAGGATATTAAAATCACAGTTGGCGGAACTCACGGTTTTGACCAATCAATGAATTACAACCTAAAACTTGATGTTCCGGCTAAATATTTAGGATCTGAAGCAAATGCTTTTATTGCAAAAATGTCTCCTGCAGATGCTGCAAAACTGCAAAACATTCCGATAAATGCTATGATTACAGGTAATTTTTCAAATCCAAAAGTATCTACTGATATGAAAAGTGCTGTTAGCAGTTTAGCATCTCAGGTTGCCAATCAGCAAAAAGAGAAGCTAACGCAAAAAGGTACTTCGGCTCTTAATGACTTAATCAATAAGAATACAAAAGCAAAAGATACTACACAAGCTGCAAAAACAGAAAAAGAACAGAAAACTCAGGAAGCTACTAAAAAAGCAAGTGACTTGATAAATGGTTTGTTCAAGAAGAAATAAAAAATTATTCATTAAAAAAGAGGCATTTACCGCGGTAAATGCCTCTTTTTTTTATACCATAAATACTTTATTAGATTGCTCTTTTTGAATAAATACTTAATTTTCCGTTATTCAAAATTGAATTTATCGTGTTTAGGTAATCTTTTTTAGTATATAAATTAACATCTACTCCAACGCTGCAATTGTCATAAGGCTCATATTTTTTCATGTTTGAAACAGAAAACAAACCGATTGTAGGGGTCTGAACAGCGCTTGCCAAATGCATTATACCACTATCTGCACCAATAAACAAATCACTATTCGCAATTACAGATCCAATTTCGCGAATGTCTTTACTATAAAACGTAGGCGCTTTAAATGCTATTTGAGAAACATTCTCTACTGGCAAAATTTCAATAATATTATAATCTTTATACGCTTCAGTAAGTTGTGAATAAAAATTTTCCCACCAATCTTCTGAAAGACATTTTGCTCCGGTTGCGTAGGTAAATATGCAAATTGTTCTTTTAGAATTGTGAACTAAATCATTCAAAATGTTCTTGCCTTGTGCGATTTCAGAAGAAGATAATTTAAGATCTATTGGAGCAACTATTTTCTTAGTTTTTGCAAGTCCAAGCTTGGTTAAATAATATCGGAAGTTATAAACAGGATATTTTGCAATGTGGTCGTAATCATTTTTTACAAGTT
This sequence comes from Flavobacterium sp. JAS, assembly GCF_020991455.1. Classification (GTDB taxonomy): domain Bacteria; phylum Bacteroidota; class Bacteroidia; order Flavobacteriales; family Flavobacteriaceae; genus Flavobacterium. Next base: position 534,702 of record NZ_JAJMOX010000001.1, on the reverse strand, counting down.
GAGATTCTTCAATTAAATCTCCGTAAAATTTATACTTAGCGTTTGAAAACTGGACTGCTAAACGTCCTGAAGAAGAGTTTTGATCTACATTGATCGCAACATCGTATTTTTGCTGTTTTATTGAAATCCAGACATTAAGGTATTTCAGTAAACTTTTGAAGGGCTTTTTGGGTAAATCGATTATCTTATTAACGCTTTCGTAATTCTCAAAAATTATTGGGGCTAATGTTCCCTTAACAAACAAATCGACTTTACAATTTGGAAATATTTCTATGACTTCCTGAACCAAAGGTGTAATCAATAACAGGTTTCCTAACCGTCCATTTGGTCTGCAGATCAAAACCCGTTTTATCTCGGACTTATCAACCAAGGTAATCCCCTGATCACTTTTTGGCTTTCCAATGTTCTTAGTCAGATTGCGCATTACACCACGCCTGTAATGATTTATTTTGCTTAAGACACTCATCTGTAAAATAATTTAATAGTTATAAAATCTCTCTTCAATTTTAGAAAAAACATAAAAAATGAACTAACTCAAAGCTAGCCTCTTTTTATTTCTAAAATTAAATCCTTTCAATAAGCTATTATTACAAAATTGTAACCAAATGTATCAACATTCACATTTTCAGCTTCTTGAGAGAGTTTTAAAAATACATAAACCATTTTTTAAATAACAAATTACTAGACCGTTAGCCAATAGTAATCGACGTTTAGCTGCTCACACTAGACGTTTATAGTAACAACATATCCTTCTGATCCGCGAATATTAAAAACGGTTCCGTTTTCAAAAATAAGATACTGACCTTTGATTCCTGTTAATTTTCCTTGAAAGGATGGTGTTTTATCCAAGTTCAAACTGGCTACTTTTGCAGGATAGTTTAGAACTGGATAATGTAATTGGTATAAATCATTTTTTTGAGAATAAAAGTATTCCTGAACTTCAGATGGAATTAAGCTTTCTACTTTTACTTTTTCAGCAATCAGGTCAAAACTTTCACCTGTGCTTTGAAGCATTTTTCTCCAATTGGTTTTATCAGTATAATGATCTTTTAATGCAACCTCAGTAATTCCTGCTAAATATCTATTTGGAACCTCAACAATTGCAATTGCCTGGGTAGCGCCCTGATCGATCCAGCGGGTTGGAACTTGCGTTTTGCGTGTTACCCCTACTTTTACTTCACTCGCCAAAGCCAAATACACAATATGTGGCTGCAATTGTACTTTTTGCTCATAGTCTAAATCACGATCTGCAATCCCTAAATGAGCCGTACTTAACTCCGGTCTCATAATCCAATCTCCAACTGCCGGACTTGAGTAGAAACAATCGTAACAGAAACCTTGTCTGTATATTTTTTTCTTTTTATGACAATTCAAACATTCGTAACCCACAAAATTAATCTCAATCTCTTTATTCAATAATTGATTCATATTTAGAAAACTATCTTCAAAAACCAAATAATATTGAATTGGATCTCCCATTTCAGTTTGCATTTTTGTAAGTACTCCTTGATATGTCATTATATTTTAGATTGGTGATTATAGATTTCAGATTGTTTACCGGGGTTCTAAAATTCTTGTTTATTTAGAATTTTTCGTGCAAATAGAATGTCTTTTTTTACAAAAAAACACTATTTTTGATACAACGACAAAGTTAACATTTGTCTGTCGATATTCAAATTTTAAATTTCCTGATTTTACACATTTGTACCATCTGAAACTTAAAATCTAAAGTCAGCAATATAAAATTTAAATTCTCTCCATGCCTTTATCAATCATCAACTCGTTTGCCTCTTGGGTCCTTAAACAAAGGATACATCAAATAGAACTTTTTTTAAAATATCCGAATGAAGTTCAGGAAGAACTGTTGCATAATTTATTAATGGTTTCAGAGAATACTATTATTGGAAAACAATATGATTTTTCATCTATAAACTCCTATCAAACTTTTGTCGAAAGAGTTCCCATTGCAACTTATGAGGAGTTACAACCCTTGATCGAACGCACGCGCCAGGGCGAACAAGGTGTTTTTTGGGAAACGCCTATTAAATGGTTTGCCAAATCTAGTGGAACTACAAATGCAAAAAGTAAATTTATTCCGGTAAGTACTGAAGCGCTGGAAGATTGTCACTATAAAGGAAGTAAAGATTTGCTTTGCTTGTATTTGAATAATAATGAAGATTCTGAACTGTTTCTGGGGAAAAGTCTTCGCTTAGGCGGAAGTTCTCAGATTTACGAAAACAACAATACTTTTTTTGGAGATTTATCGGCTATTTTGATCGAAAATATGCCTATCTGGGCTGAATTTAGCAGTACTCCAAGCAGCAAAACCTCGTTAATGAGCGAATGGGAATCTAAAATTGCCGCTATTATTAACGAAACCAAAAACGAGAATGTTACCAGTTTTGCGGGAGTTCCGTCCTGGATGTTGGTTTTGATGAATAAAGTTTTAGAAAATACGGGTAAAGATAATTTATTGGAAATCTGGCCAAATCTTGAAGTCTATTTTCATGGTGGCGTGAGTTTTTCTCCTTATAAAGATCAATACAAGAAAATTTTACCAAGCAAAGATTTCAAATATTACGAAATATATAATGCCTCCGAAGGCTTTTTTGCGATTCAGGATCTGAATAATTCGAGCGATTTATTATTGATGCTGGATTACGGAATTTTCTACGAATTTATTTCGATGGATACTTTTGGAACTCCAAATCAAAAAGTGGTTCGTTTGGCGGATGTCGAATTGAATAAAAACTACGCTATTGTTATCACGACCAATTCTGGTTTATGGCGTTATTTAATTGGTGATACGGTTCGTTTTACTTCTTTAAATCCTTATAGAATTCGTGTTACGGGCAGAACCAAACATCATATTAATGTTTTTGGAGAAGAACTAATGGTCGAAAATACCGATCAGGCGATTGCCAAAGCTTGCCAAATTACTCACACGGAAGTAATTGACTATACTGTTGCTCCTATTTTTATGCAGGACAAAGAGAAAGGTGCGCACGAATGGATGATTGAATTCAAGAAAGAACCTGCTGATGTCGGGCTTTTCCAAAAAGTTCTGGATGAAACACTACAGACTTTAAACTCTGATTACGAAGCCAAGCGCCAGAACAATATGACTTTAAATCCTTTAGTAGTTAATGTCGCACGCGAAAACTTATTCTATGATTGGTTAAAAGAGAGAGACAAACTAGGCGGACAGCATAAGATTCCAAGGCTTTCGAATCAAAGAGATTATTTAGAGCAATTGAAGGAGATGTGTGCTGTTAAGAGTTAGCCACTAATTTCACGAATTGACACGAATTAATTTGAGTGGTTTGTCCGGCTGAGCGAAGTCGAAGCCTTGTTCAACTTTACATTAATTTTCTTTTTTAGATAGAGACATACTATATGAGATTGCTTCGTTCCTCGCAAGGACTAAAAAAAGCAAATCGAAAACCCATAATTCCACTAAACCGCATGAGGGATAGAAGTGGAAATCCTTTTGTGCCGGGGTTCGGCACAAAAGATTGAAACGGATAGCCCGACCCGGAGGGACATGCCCATAAAAAAACCTTAGCTTTTATTGAAAAACTAAGGTTTTGTGTTTTTATTACTTTTATTGTCGAGTTACTTGCGGAGATTCTTCGTTCCTCAGAATGACAAACAATATCACATCATATCAATATATCTGTCGTGATATCCTAATAAATATAAAACTCCGTCTAATCCTAAACTTGAAATTGAAGTTGAGGCGTTTTCTTTTACTTTTGGTTTTGCGTGGAAAGCGATTCCTAAACCGGCTAGATTTAGCATTGGTAAATCGTTGGCTCCGTCACCTACGGCAATGGTTTGATTGATGTGGATTCCTTCTTTTTCGGCAATTGCTTTTAGGTATTCGGCTTTCTTTTGACCGTCTACGATATCACCCAAATATTTACCGGTTAATTTACCATCTTTAATCTCCAATCGATTGGCATGAACGTAATCGATACCCAATTCTTTTTGTAGATATTCTCCAAAATAAGTGAATCCTCCTGATAAAATCGCGGTTTTGTATCCGTAATATTTTAAGGCCTTCATTAAACGATGCGCTCCTTTTGTTATTGGTAAATTTACTGCAACATTTTGCAAAACATCTTCGCTCAAACCTTCTAACAGCGCCATACGTTGTTTGAAACTTTCGTTGAAATCTATTTCGCCATTCATGGCAGATTCTGTGATTGCACGAACTTGCTCGCCTACTCCATTTAACTCCGCCAATTCGTCAATTACTTCGGTTTGGATTAAAGTTGAATCCATATCGAAGCAAACCAAACGTCTGTTTCTTCTGTAAATATTATCTTCCTGAAATGAAATATCAACATTTAGAGTTCTTGAAATTTCCATGAAACTTGCTGTCATAGAAATTTTATCTACGATATCCCCTGTTAATGATAATTGTATGCATGAACGTGGATATTCTTCTTTTTCGACTACAGACGTTCTGCCTGTTAATCTTATTATAGAAACGATATTCAAATTTTGGTCGGATAGTAATTTTGCTACTGCGGCCAATTGCGAAGCGGCTAGTTTTTCTCCTAAAATATTAATGATATAACGTTGCTTAGATTGTGTTTTTACCCACTTTTCGTAATCTTCAACTGAGATTGGAATGAATTTTACTTTTACTTCTAATTCATAAGCTTTGAACAACAGGTCTTTTAAAACCGGTCCAGAGCTAGAACCCGCTTCAACTTCGAACAAAATTCCTAAAGATAATGTGTCATGAATATCGGCCTGACCAATATCTAAAATATTAGCATCATAAGCAGCCAATACAGCTGTCAAACCAGCTGTTACTCCTGGTTTATCATGTCCTGAAACTTTTAATAAAATAATCTCTTTATCTTCTGCCATTATATCTTAGTTGATTTTTATGAAGCGACAAAAATCGGCAATCTATTGTTTATAAAAAAGGATATTGTTTGTTTTTTTACAAAGAAAAAGCACATATGAATGTGCTTTTTCAAGTAATTTAACAATTATGTTCTGGTATTAAAATTACCTAACTTTTTTGTTGTTATTTTGGTTGGTTCTCGTCAAAGTTTACCATCCAGCTTACGCCAAATTTATCTTTGAACATTCCGAAGTAAGCGCCCCAAAATGTTTTAGCCATTGGCATATAAATGGTTCCTCCTGCCGAAAGTCCGTTGAAGATTCTGTCACCTTCGCCAGCGCTTTCAACATTGATTGATACGGAAAAATTTCCACCAAAAACTACGTCGCCGGATTGTTCGTTACTATCACTTCCCATTAAAATAGTTTCTCCAATTGGCAGTGAAACGTGCATTATTCTGTTTGCATCTTTCTCTGACACTTCCGGACAGCTCCCTGGCTCGCCTGCTGGCATATCTTTAAATTTTCCGATAAACGAAAATTCTCCTCCAAAAACTGATTTGTAAAATAAAAATGCTTCTTCGCAATTTCCATTAAATAATAAATAAGGGTTTACTGATGTTGCCATGATATTTTGTTTTTTTTGTTTGTAATTGTTTTTGTTGAATGCTTAAATTAATTATTTGTTTTCCGACAGTTCTTTTACTATTTCCAGTCCTTTTGGAAATACTTCTTTGAAATAATCGATATATTTTTCGACCGAATCAACCTGAGCGACTAAATCTATAAATTCGTCATCGAGGGTTAATCGATAGGTTTCCATTGCGCCACTCCATTTTTTTGTTTCGTCGTCAATGGGTAATTCTTTAAAATCTTTTATTTCTCCCAGATGTTTGAAAGCCATATATTCATTTGGAATTTTAGTTTCGATAACACTATACATTCCTTCTCCGTTAGGCGACATGAAATGTATTTTATCGCCTTCATTCCAATCACTTATAGTGTGTGAACCTTCGCAAAAAGCACTTGTCCATTTTTTGTAGGTTTCATCCTCCCACAAAACTGACCAAACTTTTTCTGCTGATGCTTTTATTCTGATTTTAAATTCTAATGTTTCCATATTATGATAATTTACTAAAATCCATAAAAAGTACATTCCAACGATGACCATCTAAATCGGCAAAACCACAACCGTACATCCAACCCTGACTTTCTGCCGGAGATGCAAAAACATTTCCGCCTGCTTCTGTAACTTTCTTTGCCAGTTCGTCAACTTCTGCAGCACTTTCTGCGTCAATTGAAATCAAAACTTCTGAACTTTGTTTTGTATCTGTAAGTTTGTTTTGAGAGAAACTAGCAAATAGTGATTCTTCAAAAAGCATTACTACAAATTTTCCTTCTCCAACTATCATGCAAGTCGAACTTGGCGTATCGTGTTCTTCATTAAAAGAGAATCCTATTTTCGAGAAAAAAGCTTTTGATTTTGCCACCTCTTTTACAGGCAAATTCAGCCAAATTTGTTTTGTCATCTTTTTATGTATTAATCTATTAAACCATATAAGCGATATAAGATCATGTAAGTTATGCCTGTTTTTTTTGCCACGAAGGCACAAAGACACAAAGGCATTTTTCAAAACTTTGAACCTTTGTCCCTTTGCAGCTTTGGACCTAAAAACTAATTAGTTTCTACATAACTTTTAAAATTATCCATAATTGCCTGCCAGCCTCCTCGTTGCATTTCTTCCGGATTTTGTGTTTCAGGATCAAAACTTTCTATTATTTCTACTCCGTTTGAAGTTTCATTGAAACTAATCTCTACTTTTCTTCCGTCTTCCAAAACATATTCAATTGCTTTGTGCATATCTACCAACGTATATTCGCCTCCAAAATCAAAACTCATGCTGCCATCTTTTGCTGCCATTGTCGATTTGAATGTTCCGCCTTCTCTTAAATCATTTTCAGCATAAGGTGTATGCCAGTCTGGCGAAGCAAAACTCCATTTTGTAATATGTTCTGGTAATGTCCATAGATTCCAAACTTTGTCAATTGAGCTATTAATTGTGCTTTTTACTGTTATCATTATATATCTTTTTTTATTGTTTACGATTTATTTTTACTTGATTTACGATTTAAAATTTTCAACATATTTTTTGAAGTTCTGAATAACTGCCCGACAAAATTGTTCTTGCATATCCTTAGAAATGGTAGCTTCGGGTTCAAATGTTTCTGTAAGTTTTGCTTCAGTATCTAAATTTTCAAAACGAACACTTGCTATTCTATTGTCTAAAAGCTGATATTCTATTAATGAGAATTCTTCAATTTTAGTATAAACTCCTTCAAAATCAAATCCTTCACTTCCGTCTTTTGAAGCCATTGTAAATTTGAATTTACCCCCCACTTTCAAATCATTTTCTGCATAAGGCGTATGCCAGTCTGCAAAAGGAATGTTCCAATTCATGATATGCTCAGGCAATGTCCATAACTCCCAAACTTTCTCTATTGGAGCCTTGATGATATTTTGAACCTTTATCATTTTATTCCTTTTAAAGAGTTACATTTTATCTGGAATTTGATCCTCATTTATAACTGAGAATTCCCAGTGATGTCCGTCTAAATCAAAAAAAGAACGATAATACATCCAGCCATAATCTTTGGCCTCGTCATATTCGGTCGCTCCATTTTTCAAAGCATTCTCAATGATTTGATCTACTTTTTCGCGGCTTTCAATTTGTACTGAAAGAATCACTTCATTAGTTGTTTTTGCATTGCAAATTTCTTTATGCGTGAATGTTTTGTAAAACTCTTCAACTAACAACATTGCATTAATATTTTTACCAATAATCAAACAAGTCCCCTTGTCATTTGTAAATTGCGGATTGAATGAAAAACCTAACTGGGTAAAAAATGAGATTGACCGGTTTAAATCTTTTACAGCAAGATTTAAGAAAATTTTTGTTTCCATTTTTATATAAAATTACAAATTATTAAGACAAAGTTAGATTATTAACATTAAGCTTATGATGCTTTAAAAGTCAACTTTAGGGTCATTTAAGACAAAATGTTTACTTTTGTAAGTCTGTTAATTTTTCCAAAAAGAAAAGCCATGAGTAAGAAAATAGGTTTAATCGTCCCGCATGACTATAAATTATTGAGTATAGCTGCAATTTTAGAAGTTTTTGAAACGGCTAATAAACTGAGTAAAGAAACTGAAAAACCTTTCGATATTATGGTTTTTCAATCGGCCGAACAAATTGATCAGGAGAAAATATTTGGATATAATATTAATCTTATTGAAGTTTCAAACATTAATTTAGATTTAATTTTGATTCCCGCTTTTACCACTGACAATATGAGTGAAATGATTGCGAAGAACAAAAATTTCATTCCGTGGTTAAAAAAGCAACATCTGTCCGGAGCCGAATTAGCGAGTTTTTGTACCGGTGCTTTTTTGTTTGCTGCGTCAGGTCTATTAAATGAAAAACTGGCTACAACACATGTTGATGCATGCAGTGCTTTTACAAAAGCTTTTCCGTTAGTGAAACTAAAACCCGAAGAAACCTTAACAGCTGATGGAAGTTTATACACCAGTGGCGGTTCTACCTCAACGTTTCATTTATTGATTTTATTAGTACAGAAATATTGCGGAAATGAAATTGCTGTACAGATTGCCAAAATCTTCTCTATTGATTTAAATAGATATAAACAGAGTTATTTTAGCACTTTTAGACCAAATCATTTGCATAATGATACACTGGTGGCAATGCTGCAGCAAAAAATAGAAAGTCAATATCATACCATTGAAAAACTGGAAGAAATCACAAAAGATATCCCAACAAGTTCTCGCAATATGACGCGAAGATTTAAGCTAGTTACAGGGATTCCGCCAATTGAATATTTACAGAATATAAGAGTCGAAAGTTCTAAGAAATACCTGGAACAAACACAGCTTTCGATTTCAGAAATTATAGAAAAGACTGGCTATAATGATCCAAAGGCATTTAGAAAAGTTTTTTATAAAATGGTTGGAATGAAACCTATTGAATATCGAGAGAAGTTTAGAGTACAGTAAAATATTTTTTATTAACTATTTTCTTATATTTACTTAAACTATTCTAAACCATTAATAAATGAAAAAAATTATTTCTATTTGCTTACTTACATTTACTTTATTTAGCTGTAACTCGGATGAAGTTATAACTGGATTCAATCTTGATGCGAGTTTAAATATAAGTATCACTGGTTCAGATGGCCACGACTTGCTAGATCCTGCTAACTCTGATGCTTTAGATCAAAGTAAAATAAGAATACTCTACTTAGTAAAAGGCAAATTAATTTCAGGAGACGGCGGTGGTAGTGATAATCCACGCAATTTTATGATATACAAACAAGATAATCATAATGTTATGCGTGTTTTCTTAAATAACACTTCAGAAGAACAATATCCTGAAACTTATATTCAATGGACAGAAAACAATACTGATATAGTAAAAATCGAATACAACCGCACAAAGAATTCTATTACTAAAAAAACCGTTTGGCTTAACGATCAAATAAAAACGGAGATCGAGCCTTATCTGAAAATTGTTAAGTAATCCATACTTTCACAAAATAAAAAACCACCTGACAAATTTTGAAAGGTGGTTTTTCTTTTTATTGTAAACTTTGTCAAAGCTTAAAACTTTGATAAAGTTATTTTCAAGATTTATGAAGCAATTTCCATACGCTTCAATAAATTTTTACTCAAAGTATGTTTTGCATAATCTTCGTCAATCGTCAAAACTTTATCATCTGAACTTGGCAATTCGTACATTGCATCTGTTAAGATAGCTTCGCATAACGAACGCAATCCACGAGCTCCTAATTTGTATTCTAATGCTTTGTCAACAATAAAATCTAATGCTTCGTTGGTAATCGTAAATTCAACATCATCCATTAAGAATAACTTTTGATATTGTTTGATTAACGCATTTTTAGGTTGTGTCAAAATCGCACGTAATGTTTCTCTATCAAGAGGATCCATGTGTGTTAAAACTGGCAAACGACCAATTATCTCCGGAATCAATCCAAAGTCTTTAATATCTTTTGGAATAATATACTGTAATAAATTGTCTTTGTCGATATTGTCAACATTTTTAGATGTTGAATATCCAACTGCCTGACGATTTAAACGTTTCGAAATGATACGTTCTACTCCATCAAAAGCTCCACCTGCAATAAACAGGATGTTTTGAGTATTTACCTCAACAAATTTCTGGTCCGGGTGTTTACGACCTCCTTTTGGTGGTACGTTTACAACTGTTCCTTCTAATAGTTTCAATAAAGCTTGTTGTACACCTTCACCTGAAACGTCACGTGTTATAGATGGATTATCGCTCTTACGGGCAATTTTATCAATTTCATCAATAAATACGATTCCTCTTTCGGCTTTGGTTACATCATAATCTGCGGCTTGCAGCAAACGCGTCAAAATACTTTCGACATCTTCACCAACATAACCCGCTTCTGTAAGTACGGTTGCATCAACAATTGCCAAAGGAACATCTAACATTTTTGCAATAGTTTTTGCTACTAATGTTTTTCCGGTTCCGGTTTGACCAACCATAATGATGTTACTTTTTTCAATCTCTACTTCGTCGTCTAATTGCTGTTGCATTAAACGTTTGTAGTGATTGTAAACCGCAACCGACATTACTTTTTTAGTCTGATCCTGACCAATTACATATTGATCTAAGAAAGCTCTGATTTCTTTTGGTTTCTTTAAAATTAAATCACCAACAAGTTTTGCGCTTCCGCTTGATTTTAATTCTTCTAATACAATTCCGTGTGCTTGTTCAATACACTTGTCACAGATATGTGCATTAATACCTGCAATTAATAAATTAGTTTCTGGCTTCTTTCTTCCACAAAACGAACATTCTAATACTACTTTAGCCATTCTTTTTTAGTTACATAAGTTGCAAAGTTACTAAGTTTCTGACATTTATCACTAAAACATCAAAAACTTAGCAACCTATTAACTTTTATTTTTGTTTCAAGTTTAATTTTGTTTCGAGTTTCAAGTTAATCTTAGAACCTCAGTTCCTCTGTAACTTTGAACCTTAAAAAAAAATTAGCTTCTTCTCAATACTTCATCAATCATTCCGTATTCTTTAGCTTCGTCTGCAATCATCCAGTAATCACGCTCACTGTCTTTGTGTACTTTGTCAAAAGTTTGTCCTGAATGTTGAGAAATGATGTTGTATAACTCATCTTTCAGTTTCAACATTTCACGTAAGTTGATTTCCATATCAGTTGCAACTCCTTGTGCTCCTCCTGATGGCTGATGAATCATTACTCTTGAATGTGGCAAAGCCGAACGTTTTCCTGCTGCTCCTGCACATAATAAAACTGCTCCCATTGAAGCTGCCATACCTGTACAAATTGTAGCTACGTCTGGTTTAATGTATTGCATGGTATCATAAATTCCTAATCCTGCGTAAACGCTACCTCCAGGAGAATTTAGATAAATTTGAATATCTTTTGAAGCATCAGCACTTTCTAAAAATAATAACTGTGCCTGAACGATATTAGCGATTTGATCGTCGATACCTGTTCCTAAAAAGATGATTCTGTCCATCATTAATCTTGAAAACACGTCTAATTGAGAAATATTCAACTGACGTTCTTCAATAATATATGGAGTCATATTTGTTGGGTTCATTGCAGCTATGATTTTGTCATAGTACATTGCGTTTACTCCTTGGTGCTTTGTAGCAAATTTTTTGAATTCTTTACCGTAGTTCATATTTTAAGTGTTCTAAGTTTTACGTAATATCTGTATTATTCTTTCATCAAAGGTTATACCTCTTTCTAAAGGATGTCAATTTGTCTTATTTTGAAAAATTGTTTCAGGTTTCAAGTTTCAGGTTTATTGAAGTTCGAGAATTTGAAACTTGAAACAAAATTAAACTTGAAACAAAAAGAGCGTCAGGAAAAAGTTCCTGACGCTCAAATATACTTATTTTTTTAGAAATTATTCTCCGTAAGAAGCAGCAATAAATTCTTCGTAAGTTACTTCTTTAGTTGTTGGATTTGCTTTTTCTTTAAACACTTCTAACAATTTCTCTGCAACTACTTGCTCAGAAAGTCTTTTTACTTCTTCTTGGTTAGATAAAACTCTAGCCACAATTCCCTGAACTTCTTCGTCAGTTGGATTTGTTTGACCAAATTGAGCCATTTGTTGTTTGATAGCGTTTGTTGTAAAAGCTTTCAAATCTTCAAATGTAATTTGGATATTACTTTGAGCCATAGCTTTTCCTTCGATTAATTGAAAACGTAATCCTCTTTCAGATCTTGCGTATTCAACTTCAGCTTCTTCTGCAGAAAGTTTTTTCTCTCCTACAGTTTGCAACCATTTTTTAAGGAATTCAGCTGGTAAATCAAATTTTGTGCTTTCAATCAAGAAATCCTGAACGTCTAACAATAATTTTTGATCTGCTTGCTGTGCGAATTGAGCTTCAGCATCTTCTTTAATTTTTGATTTTAAATCTTCTAAAGAAGCTACTTTTCCTTCACCAAAAAGTTTATCAAATAAATCTTGGTTTAATTCAGCCAATTCAGCTCCGTTGATAGCTTCGATAGTAAAGTTTACTTCAACATCTAAACCGTGAACGTCATCATGAGATACTTTTAAGTAATCCATTAATTGGTGATCATCTTCGAATAAACCTTTTGTACTTACGGCAACTATGTCACCAACTTTTTTACCGATGAATTTATCAGCAGCAGCTTTGTTGAAAGTAGATAATGAAATTGTAGTAGTATTGTTGATACCTTTTTCTTCGTTTGAGAAAGTTCCAGTTAAATCAGAATCAGCAGACACAACTTCTTGTGGAATTGCTTTTCCGAATTGTTTTTGGATACGCTCTACTTGTCCGTCGATTAATTTATCATCGGCAGTAACGATATATTTTACGATATTATTTTTTGCTTCTAAATCAATTTCGAAGTTTGGAACTAAACCAATTTCGTATTCGAAAGTTAGTTCTTCTGCATCCCAATCAAAGTTTTCATTTTCTTTAGCAAGAGGAGTTCCTAAAAGATTTAATCTTTCAGATTGAACGAAACGCTCTAAAGCCAAATCAACTACTTTTTGAACTTCTTCTTGCTTAATTGCTTTTCCGTATTGTTTTTCAACAAGATCTTTTGGTACTTGTCCTTTTCTAAAACCTTTAACGGTAGCCAATGGCATTTTTTCGTTTATTCTTTTTGCTACCTGACCTTTATAATCCATGTGAACAACTGTCATTACAATTGTTTCATTCACAGCGTTTATTGCTACTCTTTTAATATCCATCTTCTTCTTTAATTTACATAATAAAATTGGGTTGCAAAATTATAAAATTTTTGCAACCCAACCAAGTTTTTAATCTATTGTATTTGAAGACGTTTTAAACGTCATTTATATTTTAGATTTATTTATCGTCTCCTACTATTTTGTAAGTAATAGACTGAAGAATCGACAATATGATACTAAAGAACAATGCGGTCCAGAAAGTATCTACGGCAAAACCTCCAACTATATTTGTACACAATAATATAATGATTGCATTAATTACCAACAAAAACAGTCCTAAAGTAATGACTGTTACAGGCAAAGTCAGGATAACCAATATTGGTTTTATAAATAAATTTAATAATCCCAAGACAATTGCAACAATTATTGCTGTTGTAAAACTGGCAACGTGTACGCCTGGCAAAAAGTTAGCGATTAACAAAACCAAGCCCGCAGTAACAAGGAGTCTGAGTAATAGTTTCATATTTTTTAATTTAAAGTTTTAATAAAAGTAAGGAATTTTATACTTACCAACTATTGCATTTCTATTTTTTGCGACTGATTAAAAATTAGTCTTTTAAAAACTCTGTAGTTAATTCAAAAAACATTTTAGGATTTTCGGCATGAAGCCAATGTCCTGCATTTGGAATGGTTTGAAATTTAGCATTTGGAAAATGCTGACGTATTGCATCAAAATCTTCATCTGCAATATATCCTGATGCTCCGCCACGAATAAATAATGTTTCTTTTTCAAAAACTAACCCGTCTGGTAAAGCTTTCCCAATAGCATCAAGATTGTTATTGAAAACTTCGAGATTAAACCTAAAGGCCAATTGTCCCGGCTCTTTCCAATATAGGTTTTTCAACAAAAACTGACGTGTTCCAAAATCAGAAACATATTGCGCTACAATTGCTTCGACATCGTTTCGGCTTGGTTTTACAGAAAAATCAACTGCATTTAATCCTGCCAAAATATCCTGATGATGTTGTTTGTAAAATCTCGGACCAATATCGGCTACAATTAATTTATCTACAATTTCAGGATGCATGGTTGCAAAAAGCATCGCTACTTTTCCGCCCATCGAATGCCCCAGAATATCTATTTTATTTAATTGATTCGCCTGGCAATATTCGAAAACGTCTTGCACCATGGCTTCATAACTCCATTCATCTGAATGAAAACTGCGACCGTGATTGCGTAAATCTAAAATATGAACCTGAAATCCTGCGTCTACGTATTGCCCGGCAAGTGTTTTCCAGTTATCAGACATACCAAGAAATCCGTGCATGATAATAAATGGTTTTCCTTCGCCTTCTATTTTTGAGTATAACATCTAAACTTTGATTTTTAAAAATATAAACACAAAGGTAAAAAACTAATCTATCATTCTATAAAAGAACAAATTCTATAGGATTGTTTTTTTAATCTTATTTTTTATACAAAAAACTTTACGTCTTTACGGTTTCCCGTATGCTTATTAAAATTTCGCAAAGTATCTTGCACCCATAAAAATCAATACAAAAAATTGATTTAATACATTAATTAAATTACCATACCATGATTAAAAAAATCCTTTTATTATCATTAGTTGTTTCTCAACTTACAATCTCGTGCTCTAGTGACGACAGTCCGGAAAACAAACCAGACGAACCAACAGCAGAACAAACATTGGCAGAACAAATTGCAAATATTGTTAAGCAACCTTACTCTAAATTAACTCCGGCTGACCAAAAAATTAAATTAGAAGCTGAAGCTAATGACATGTTGGTTCAATTGGACAAATCAAAAAGTTCAAGCGCTATTGAGGCAATGGAGAATTTAAGCAGATTATTAGACCTTAGTACTGTTGATATTTTTAATGGAAAAAATGACAATGGAGTTGAGGATATCTTAAACATTTCTGGTGTTTATGGTATTTATACTTGGAACAATACTGGACAAAAATGGGATAAAACAGCTTCTACTACAGAATTAAAATTCGTTTTTCCTGCTAAAAAAGCGCTTACAACGAATAATACAGTATTTTCTGCAAAAAGCGTTTCTTCTGATGTAAAAGTTAAATTTTATGATAGTTATAATGGAAATGCAGAGATCAATGACAATATCTTTCTTCCGTCTTCGTCTGATGCAACTTTAACAATTGACAACGTTCAATCTGCTACATTTACACAGACTGCTAAATATTCTAACAAGAACCAATCACCTGATGAGTTTGCTTACAAAATGACAGTAAACGATGGTTATGCTTGGGAAATGAGCGGTAAAAAAGGTACTGAAAACACTGCAAAGGCAGTTCTTACTTATAACGGTAAAACTTTAGTTGATTTTAACTCAGGAAGTAGTGCAAATATCGATGGTTTAATTGATAATGATGCCCTTACTCAATACAGAGGTAAAGCAAATGGTTTATTCAAATTAATGGACAACTTAATTATTGTTGCTGATACAGACTTAGCGACTGCTGCTGCTGACGAAACTGCATTAGAAAAAACTTTGGTTCGTCCTACTAACTATAGCTCTCCAACTTACAGTGCTGAATTAAGTACTTATTACCAAAAAACAGCAGAAGGTGATGCTGCTAATTTCAACAAAAACATGAAATTAATTTTAGTGTCTAAAAAAGACGGAACTAAAATAGCAGACATCGTTCAGCATGCAGAAAAAGAAGAAAGCAACGGTTCTTCTGTTCAATATTATAATGTTGTAAACTATTTAAGATTCAGCGATAAAACTGAAGTAGAAATGGGTGCTTATTTCTCTGAAGGTTTTGATAAACTAGAAACTAAATTTGAAGATTTCGCAAAAGCGTTCAACAAATAATAGCTTTTAAACTATAGCTAAAAAGCCGATTTGAATTAGTTCAAATCGGCTTTTTTATTTTGGAGGTGTTCTTACCACCAATGTACTTTGTCCGTATCCTGCCCAAATACCAATGCCGCCTTTTATATTAGACTTCAAACTTGTATTTGCGGGATAAATTGGGTTTCTACTGTTTACAATTTCGTTTTGCCAACTGTTCCAGAAATCCAGCGCCTCTTTATTCTGGGTTCTTAATTTTACAAAAATCAAATCTCCATCAGCAAAATAAGGCGTAAATTTTGTTTTAGGAAAAAGTAAAATACCTCTATTTATTTGCACCGAAACTTCTGATGTAGTAAAGTTTTTATCATCTAAGTTGCCATAGAATGCAGGAACAAAAATAGGCTCTTCATGATCGATTTTCGTTGCGATCTGATAGTAGTTTTTTTCGCTTAAAGGATCATCAAATTTCACAAAAACATAACCTGTCGTATCTCTGTCATTCTTCTTTATATATTCAGCACTTTTAAGCAGAACTGTTTTTGGGATTGTCGTTATTGCTTCTATTACCCGATTTAAATATTCAATTTTAAGCGAATATTCTTTTCCTGCTTCGCCTTTTAAAGTCGATCCAAAATACACAAATGGCGGCACTCTGTTTTTATCGTTTTTAACCCTTAAAACTTCAGATGTCTGTCCGTCAGAAATCGTGATTTTTGCAGATCTGATTACGTGATTTAAGACATTTGTAGAATCAATAACATCTGTAACGGGAATACTGCTCGAAAGCAAAACCTGAGCGTAATCTCCTTCTTCTATCCAACCTTCAACTACAACTTTAGATTCAATACTTTTCTCACTAAAATCATCTTTAGAACAACTTGTTATTATTAAAGCAAAAAGAAATACTATATATTTTTTCATCTTTTAAAATTTAAATCTCCAACTTATCGAAGGTAAAATTCGGTACAAAACCTTTTTCTCCTGTTTTACAATCACACTGTTTTTATCTTCATTTACCTGAACGTTCAGTACCACATAAATTGGATTATCAATATTGAATGTGTTATAAATTGAAAAATTCAATGCACTTTCTTTTTTATTAGTTTTCAAAAAAAAGTAATTTACAGAAACATCTGTTCTGATATAATTTGGCATTTGAGCATTGTTATATCCCGAATATTCTTTGACTGGGTTATTATTAATAAAATACCAGGAAGTTGGCATTGTAAATCGGTTTCCGGAACTAAATATCTGCGTAACACCAAAATTCCACTTTGAATTTAAATCATACATTCCAACTAAAGAAAGGTTATGACGACGGTCGTATTTGGCGAAATAAGTATTTCCGTTATTCAATTCATCAAAATTACGATCAGACCAACTTAAAGTATAACTCAACCAGCCTGTAAATCTTCCGTTGCTTTTTTTCAGCATCATTTCTAGTCCGTAGGCTTTTCCTTTTCCTACCAACAAATCATTCTTGAGAGTTGTCGTTTCGTTAAACTGTGTAATTCCATAAGGATATTCGAGTAAATCTTTCATAGAGCGATAAAACCCTCCGAAAGAAGAACTAAAGTTTCTCGAAATATTCTGATTGGAACCAATTGAGAATTCGTTTGATGATTGTGGTTTTATTCCGTCTGAACTGGCAATCCAAAAATCAGTTGGAATTCCAACGCTTGAAGTAGTTATTAGACTTAAATATTGGTACTGTTTATTATAAGAAGCATAAAATGAGTATTTATTATTTGGATAATAATTCAATAGTACGCGAGGCTGAAAATGCAAATACGAATTATTTGAACCAGAAGTATAATAGTTGATTCTCAGTCCTAATTCAACAATTAGATTCTCGAAGATCTTTGGCTTAGCCGTAGTAAAAACAGCGGCCTCATTGGCGTCAATTATACTATTTTGCGACGTATTATTATTAGATGTTAGATTTTCGACATTCACTTTTTGTGGCTGCAAATCATGATACACATATTGTAATCCCGATTCAAAAGGAATGTTTTTAATAGCATAACGAACCGAATTTGTAAATCCAAAATCCTTTACATAAGAAGAAACTCCAAACTGAATTGTCGCTTGTTCCATATTCAAATCATTAGAATACTGCGTAAAGTAAACCGAATTTGACATGCTTACTTTAGGCGAAAATGTAGTAACCAGTGTTGGAGAAACTGTAAAGTTGCTCCACTTTAAACTCGTTCTTAAAGCCAGATTTCCGTCTTTTATTTTCAATTCGTCTCCGCTAATAAAAGCATCGATAGAAAATAGATTCTTCTTTGAGATTTGAGACAAAAACGTAATATTACCATCTGAGAATCCGTATTTCATATCCTGAACATCATTGTTTTTTGAACCTGAACGCAGTAATGGCGCAACAATTTCATCAATATAGGTTTTCCTGCCTGAAATATAAAACCCGGAATTTTTAGTCACCGGAATCGCTACACTTAATTGTGACGCCAGGATTCCCACATTTCCCTGTATTCCAAATTCAGAAGGTATTATTTTATTTGGAAGCAAAAGTGTTGTCGAACTTAAACGTCCGCCGTATTTAGCATTCGAACTGGATTTATCAAATTCTACTTCCTTAATATGATCTGTATTATAAAAAGGAAAAATTCCCAATAAATGCGACATACCATATATAGGTGTACCATTGTACAAAATCGCGTTGTGTCCAGGATCTCCGCCTCTTACATACAAATATCCGTTTGCATCTCCAGAATTTTGTACTCCGGGAGTTAGCTGCAAAAGTTTTATAATATCAGTGGTTCCTAAAACAGTTGGAACGGATGATAATTCTTTTAAATTAAAAGATAATTTACCTCCTGATAAAGTCGTTATTCCACTTTTTTTGTCATTGGTAATTACGACTTCTTTCAAAAGCGAAATGTCTTTTTCTAAAACTATAGAAAGAATGGTGTCTTTTGTAAAATTAAAATCGATTGTTTTTTTAAGATAACCAAGCTGATTAACCTTAATTTCGACTTTTCCTAAGGGAATATTTTGCAAAAAGTTACCAATAGAATCTGAGATTGCATAATAATGCTGGTTATTTGTATTGAAAGAAATACTTGCTCCAACAAGATTTTCGTTTTCGGAAGATTTTAGGTTTCCACTGATATTCCCTTTAGATTGCGCAAATACATTGGATAAACAGAATAAAAAGAAGAGAATTATAGTTTTTGGCACGTGGTTTTAATAAGAAAAGTGCGAAAATAATCAATTATAAATCAATTCTTAGGTGAAGTGAATATTTTATTTTTTGGATAAAAATTCATATCCCAAAAAGATTATTATTACCGAAATGCCGCATGAGGGATAGTAGTGGAAATCCTTCTGGTTTTTCTTTAAAACCAGAAGATTGAAACGAATAGCCCGACCCGCTTTTTCTGCGGGTCATGCCCTATTCCTTTTTATTTTACTTCAACTTATTCAAATACATATTCACCACATTATCTAAACCTAGATAAAGCGCTTCTGAAATTAAAGCATGTCCAATAGAAACTTCTAATAAACCAGGTATATTTTGATTGAAGAACTGAACATTATCTAAACTTAAATCATGTCCGGCATTGATTCCTAAACCTAATTCGTTTGCCAATTTTGCAGCTTCAACATAAGGATCGATTCCGTTTTTATTTCCAAGACTGTATTGATGCGCAAAAGCTTCAGTATACAATTCGATTCTATCAGTTCCTGTTTTTTTTGCTCCTTCGATAATTTCCAGAACTGGATCAACAAAAATCGAAGTTCTGATTCCGTTGCGTTTAAACTCCTGAACAACTTCAATTAAATACGACTCATTTTTAATAGTATCCCAACCCGCAGAAGATGTTATCGCTCCAATTGCATCCGGAACTAAAGTTACCTGCGTTGGTTTGCACTCTAATACTAAATCGATAAAATTATGTTGAGGATTTCCTTCAATATTATATTCGGTATGTACGATTGCTTTTAAATCGCGAGCGTCCTGATAACGAATGTGACGCTCGTCCGGGCGTGGATGAATCGTAATTCCCTGAGCTCCGAAATTCTGAATATCTGTAGCAACTTTTAATAAATCAGGAACATTTCCGCCACGTGCATTTCTTAAGGTTGCAATTTTATTGATATTTACACTTAACTTTGTCATATAAATAGATAATTAATTCTAGTAACACTATATTTGTTACGACAAAAATACAAAGTAAAACGTAGCAGTTTTTGCTATTTTTTGATTATTTTGCATCAAATATCTTCAATTGATTTATGACAGAAATTACTAATTATATCACCAATGATTTCAGAGCGATTGATAGTCAGGAAACGATATCATCTGTTCAGGACTTTTTTGCAGATTTGAATTTTTCACATTTTCCGGTTTTGGAGAACGGAATTTTCATTGGAAGTATCGCTTCTGACGATATCGAAACTTTTGATACCGACAAAAGAGCGATTGACTATAAATATACTTTAGAACGTTTTTTTGCCAGAAAATCAATGCTTTGGCTGGATGTTTTAGAAGTTTTTGCTAAAAATCACACCAATGTAGTTCCCGTTCTTGACGAAAATAATGCCTATATAGGTTATTATGAAATGGAAGATATCATGAAATTTTTTCAGGAAACTCCATTTTTAAAAGAACAGGGTGGAATTATCATTGTCCAAAAAGGTCTTTTAGATTATTCTATGGGTCAGGTTGCTCAAATTGTAGAGAGTAATAATGGTAAAATTTTAGGTTGTTTTATATCTGAAGCTGATCTGGAAAATGTTCAAATTACGATAAAAATCGGTGTTGGACCAATGAATGAAATCATTCAGACCTTTAGACGCTACAATTATGAAATCATCTCAGAACATCAGGAAGACGCCTATATTAACAGCTTAAAAGAGCGTTCAGATTACCTAGACAAGTATCTTAATATATAAAATTAGATAATGTGTCAATTAGATAATTAGATGGACTCAGAAATTATCTAATTGACACATTATCTAATTGACACATTGCCAAATTATCTAATTAAAAAAAATGAAAGTAGCCATATACGGACAGTATTATCAAAACAGTACCGAACCAATTATTAAGGACATTTTTCTATTCTTCAATTCCAATAATGTAGAAATGGTAATTGAAGAAAATTTCCTGAAAATGCTTTACGAAAAACAACTCATTGACAATGAATATGAAACTTTTTCGTCTAGCACATCTTTAGATAATAGTTTTGAAATGCTAATTAGTATTGGTGGCGACGGAACCATTTTAAGGGCTGCGACTTTAGTCCGCAATTCAGGCGTTCCTATTTTAGGAATCAATGCAGGAAGGCTGGGTTTTCTGGCTACAGTTCAAAAAGAAAACATTGACAGCTTTTTACAATTTGTGATCGACAAAAATTATACGACCTCTGAAAGAACTTTACTAAGCCTTACTTGTGATCCAAAAAATGAAGCAATTGAAGATTTGAATTTTGCCATGAATGAGGTTACTGTGAGCCGAAAAGATACTACATCGATGGTAACAATTGAAACCTACCTAAACGATGAATATTTAAATTCTTATTGGGCAGACGGATTAATTATCTCGACTCCTACCGGTTCTACCGGATATTCATTGAGTTGTGGCGGTCCATTGTTAACTCCAGACGTTAAAAGCTTAGTAATAACTCCAATCGCTCCTCATAATCTAACCGCAAGACCACTTGTTATCCCTGATGATACCGAGGTTAAACTGCGTGTTTCCGGGCGAGAAGATCAATATTTAGTTTCATTAGACTCCAGAATAGCTTCTGTAAAAAACGAATCTATTTTGACAATTACAAAAACTGACTTTAAAATAAAAATGGTTGAAATACCAGGCGAAACTTTCTTAAAAACATTAAGAAATAAGCTACTTTGGGGAGAAGACAAAAGAAATTAAGGCTTTTTCTGACACCCACCTATACGATAATACCACTTTTTCTCGTTCTGCATGTATCGAATCCTCACTAAATGTCTGAAATTCATACCGTAAATTGAAAAAAAAGCACATTTAACTAAAGCAACGTTGATTCGTATCGATAATTATTATATTTGCACGCAATTTTGAATTAAATGAAGAAAATTTTTAATTTATTGTTATGTTTTTTCCCCTTTATCACACTAAACGCTCAAATTAATGAGATTGGTGTTTTTCTTGGCGGAAGTAACTTTATTGGTGACGTAGGAAGTACAACCTATATTGCTCCGGAAAAACTAGCTTTTGGGGTTTTATATAAATGGAACAAGAGTCCGCGCCATTCTTATCGTTTTTCTTATACACAGTCATCTGTTAGCGCAAACGACTTTGATTCAGACGAAACGGGACGAAATAAAAGAGGCTACAGTTTTGAAAATACTGTTCAAGAGCTATCTGCCGGTTTAGAATTTAATTTTTTTGATTTTAATTTACACGATTATCACCCAAAAATTACTCCTTATATATTCTCAGGATTAAGTTATTTTAGGTTTGATAAAATATATCGACAAGCATCTAATCCAAATTTGACTACATCTCAAAGATCAGGCTCATTTGCAATACCTATAATATTAGGTATAAAATCGAATATAGCCCCACATTGGGTTTTAGGTGCCGAAGTTGGAGCTCGCTACACTTTTACAGATAATATTGACGGAAGCAACCCTGACACAAGCAGCGCAACTATAAAGAAATTTGGAAATTTAAATAATAATGACTGGTATGTCTTTTCAGGTATTACTTTAACTTATACCTTTGGACAAAAACCTTGCTATTGCGCAGAATAATAAAATGAATTTAATAGACTCTATAGATCACACAAATTTACCCAAACATCTGGCCATTATTATGGACGGGAATGGTCGTTGGGCCAAGCAACAAGGCTTCTTAAGAGCTTTTGGCCACGAAAATGGGACTAAATCTGTAAAAAAAACAATTACTACTTGTGCCAAACTTGGTATTGAGTATCTTACCTTATACGCTTTTTCTACAGAAAACTGGAATCGTCCAAAACTCGAGGTTGAAGCATTAATGAGAATATTGATTAATTCTCTTAAAAAAGAACTAGTTACTTTACAAGAAAACAACATCAGACTAAATGCTATTGGTAATCTTGACAAATTACCAAAATCTGCTCAAAAAGAACTGCTTGATGTAATTGATAAAACCAAAAACAATACACGTCTCACGTTAACACTGGCTTTAAGTTACGGATCACGAGAAGAATTGGTAAATGCTGTTAGAATCATCAGTGATAAAGTTAAAAATAATATAATTTCAATAGACACTATTGACGATTCAATTATAAATGAGCATCTTTACACGCAAAATTTACCTGACGTAGATTTATTAATACGAACAAGTGGAGAACATAGAATAAGTAATTTTTTGCTATGGCAGATAGCCTATGCAGAATTATATTTTACTAATGTCTTGTGGCCAGACTTTAAAGATCAAGATTTATATGAGGCTATTATTAGTTATCAAAAAAGAGAACGTAGATTTGGAAAAACCAGTGAACAAATTAAATAATTTTTTAGTGTTACAAAAAAGAGTACAAATAGTCCTTACCCTACTTCTTTTGGGTAGTTTTTCACAAATAAAAGCACAAGAAAGAGTTCCTTTTGATCAAGGAAAAAAATATATTCTTGCTAAAGTTTCTGTTGTTGGTAAAATAAGCTTCAATGAACAAACTGTTGTTACCTTCTCTGGCCTTCAAAAAGGACAGGAAATAACTGTTCCTGGTGAAGAAATCAGTGGCGCAATTAAAAAGTTAGGTAAACTTGGTCTTTTTGACGAGATTGCCTTCTATATTAATAAGGTAGAAAACGATAGTATATATCTAGATTTAAATATTGTTGAACTACCTAAACTAAACGAAGTTAAATTTGTTGGTATTAAGAAAAGTAAAGTCGAAGGACTTATTAAAGACAACAACTTAACAAAAAGCAAAATTGTCAACGAAAACTTAATTACTACGACAAAAAACTACATAGAAAACAAATACAAAAAAGACGGTTTTTACAACACCAAAGTTACTATTACCACTACTCCGGATACTATAAACGGACATCAGGTAAACATGCTTGTTCGGGTAGACAAAGGTGATAAAGTAAAAATCAGC
Source organism: Flavobacterium sp. JAS (assembly GCF_020991455.1). Classification (GTDB taxonomy): domain Bacteria; phylum Bacteroidota; class Bacteroidia; order Flavobacteriales; family Flavobacteriaceae; genus Flavobacterium. Next base: position 510,614 of record NZ_JAJMOX010000001.1, on the reverse strand, counting down.
AGCATTGATTTCATTGGAAATAAGCAACTTACAGACTCACAGTTAAGAGGCGCAATGAAAGACACAAAGCAAAAAAATATACTTCGCGTTTTAAAGTCTTCAAAATTTATTCCTGAAAAATATAAAACCGACTTAGAAAAGGTAATTTCTGCTTATAAAGAAAAAGGATATCGTGACGCTCGTATTATTTATGATTCTGTTGTTTACAACAAGCAGAAAAATATGCTAGCCATTAAAATTAATCTGGAAGAAGGAAACAAATATTACTTCGGAAATATTAAGTTTTTAGGAAATACTGTTTATTCTGACCGTACTTTAAATGGTTATTTAGGAATTAAAAAAGGTGAGACCTATAATGGTGTTTTACTTGAAAAAAGAATCGCAGACAAATCAAAACCTGACGCTGAAGATATTACTAACTTATACCAAAACAACGGATATTTGTTCTCAAATATTAATGCTGTAGAGGTAAGAACAGTAAATGATACTATCGATTTTGAGATTAGAGTTACTGAAGGTCCTATCGCCTATTTCAACAAAATTTCGGTTGTTGGTAATGACAAGACAAATGACCACGTAATTTATCGTGAGTTAAGAACTAAGCCAGGAGAAAAATATAGTAAAGAACAATTAGTTCGAACTATTCGTGAAATTGGACAATTAGGATTCTTTGATCCTGAAGCAATTGAACCAAAGTTTAAAAACGTAGATGCCGGAGCAGGAACTGTTGATATTGAATATCATGTTGTAGAAAAAGGATCTAGCCAGGTAGAACTTCAAGGAGGTTACGGTGGTGGAGGTTTCATTGGTACTTTAGGATTGTCATTTAACAACTTCTCGGCAAGAAAGCTTTTCGATAAAGATGCCTACAAGCCTTTACCAATGGGAGATGGTCAAAAAGTAGCATTACGTTTACAAGGAAGTACATATTTCCAAACCTATAGTTTATCATTTTCAGAACCATGGTTTGGAGGAAAAAAACCAGTACAATTTAGTTCATCCATATCATATAGTAAACAATTTCTTAATAATTATGTCACCAGAAGTGTTGATAAAAGCAAAAGTTTTAATATTTTTACAGTGCAAGTTGGGCTAGCTAAAAGATTAACAGTGCCAGATGATTATTTTGTATTGTCACAATCTGTAAGTTACCAACACTATGATTTGAATAACTATAACACAGGTTTGTTTACCTTTGGTAATGGTGCATCGAGAAACTTAGCTTATACAATAGGACTTTCAAGAAGTAATAAAGGGGTTAACCCAATATTCCCAATGTACGGTTCTGAGTTTAGTATTTCTGCAAAAGTTACACCTCCTTACTCATTATTTAATGGTATTGATTATGGAGATTTGCAAAATCAAAAAGAGTACAAATCAAGATGGACAGGAGCATCAACTTCTGGCTCAGATGGAAGACCACTTAACAATGGTGACTATATTAAGTCAGAAACAATAAATGGACAAACTGGTACAGTGAGTGTTGGATCTGATTATACAAGTGCAGATACAGACCAAGGTAAAGTAGACCAGAAAAAATATAATTGGTTAGAATATTATAAAGTAAAATTTAAAGCTGATTGGTATACTAAAGTATATGGTAAATTAGTTTTAAGAACATTAACTGAGTTTGGTTTCTTAGGAGCTTATGATCAGGCAAGAGGAGTTGTACCATTTGAACGTTTTTATTTAGGTGGAGATGGAATGGCACAATACTCAATGGATGGTAGAGAAACGATAGGATTAAGAGGTTATCCAAACAACTCGTTAACTCCGGTAAATGCGGCAGGAGATCAAATTGGAGCAACAATTTATAATAAATTCTCTATGGAATTACGTTATCCAATTACATTGAAATCATCTGCTTCAATTTATGCTTTAACGTTTTTAGAAGCGGGATCATCATACCCAACGTTCAAAGACTATAATCCTTTTGATTTAAGTCGTTCAGCTGGTGCTGGTTTACGTGTATTCATGCCTGCGTTTGGATTATTAGGTATTGACTTTGGATATGGTTTCGATGCTCTTCCAGGAGAAACTAAAGCACATGGTTGGGAAACTCACTTTATCATAGGTCAGCAATTTTAGTGAGAATTTTCCGTTAATGATTTTCAAATAAGGTAATATTATGAGAAAACAGTTTTTATTTATATTTTTAGCCTTGATTGTAGTCAATACAAGTCAGGCACAAGGAAAAACGACTAGGATTGGCTACATCGACATGGAATACATTTTGGAAAATGTTTCCGACTATAAAGAAGCGAAAGCCCAATTGGAGTTAAAAGCCCAAAAATGGAAACAGGAAATTGAAGCTAAGAAGCTAAATATTAATACTCTTAAAGAAAGTCTTAAAGCTGAAAAAGCACTACTTACCAAAGAGTTAATTGATGAAAGAGAAACTGAGATCAAATTTCTTGAAGACGAAATGTTAGATTACCAACAAAAACAATTTGGTCCTGACGGAAGTTTAATTCATCAAAAAAAGGCGTTAGCAAAACCTATACAAGATCAAGTTTTTACAGCTGTTCAAGATATAGCTGAAGCTAAAAATTATGATTTTGTATTTGATAAATCATCAGATTTAACAATGCTTTTTAGCAATAAAAGGTTTGATATTAGCGATCAGGTTCTACGTATTTTAAACAGAACTGACAAACGTGAACAGTTGACTAAAAAACAATTGAAAGATCAGGAAGCTAAAGAAAGTAAAGAAAATGCTATTGATGAAAATCCTGCATTGCAAGACAGACAAAAAGTATTAGACGAAAAGAAAGCTGCCAGAGATAAACTAATCGAAGACAGAAAATTAGAGCAGGAAGCTAAGAAAAAAGAATACGACGACAGAAGAAAAGCAATATTAGCAGAGCGAGAAGCCAAAAAAAATGGCACGGTTTCTGAAACAGCAAAAACAACTGATGCTACTAAAACTGACGGTACAGCAAAAACCGCAACACCAGCGGCGGGAACTGAAACAACACCAGCAGCACCAACGGTAGATAAAGCGGCAGAAAGACAAAAGCTTTATGAGCAACGTAAAAAAGAATTAGAAGAAAGAAGAAAAAAAATCTTAGAGGAAAGAGAAGCGGCTAAAAAAGCAAAAGAAGCCGAAACACCGAAAACAAATACGACCAATAATTAATTAATATTTTTAAAAATGATGAAACAAATTAAAACTTTACTAATTGCTGCCATTTTAATTTTAGGAGCAAGTAACACAATGAACGCACAAGCTAAGGTAGCTCATGTTGATGTTAGCGAGATTATGTCGAAAATGCCTGCAATGCTAGATGCTCAAAACCAATTACAAAAATTAAGCGGTACATATGATGCAGAATACAAAAAAATGGTTGACGAATACCAAGTAAAAATTAAAAAATACGAGGCTGAAGCTGCAACTGTAACTGATGCTGTAAACGGAGATCGTTCTAAAGAAGTTCAAGACATGCAAAAAAGAATTGTTGACTATAGAGACAATGCACAAAAAGAACTACAACAAAAAGAAACTGATATCGTAAAACCATTAATGGAAAAAGTAAGAGCTTCTATCCAAAAAGTTGGAAAAGCTAAAGGTTTCCAATATGTTCTTGACGGTTCTACTTTATTATTAGCTGACGGTCCAAACATAACTGCTGATGTTAAGAAAGACTTAGGATTCTAAGAAATAAATCTCATTATTAAAAATGGCTCAACTTTTTAAGTTTGAGCCATTTTTTTTGCTTTTAAAATTTGTACTTTTTAATTTTTAAGGGCATGTAGTTGTTGTTGGTACACAATCAAAAATAGGAAGCCCATTTGCATCGTCTCCTCTATAGCAAATTTTGCCAACCGGACAATATGGAAAATTTCCACCATTAATACTTTTAAGCTCTTCTTTTGTTAATTTCTCGCAATTTTTTACAAATTTCATAGTTATAATTGTTTTAAGGTTGAATAGTAAATATAGTACTTTTTTTACATTTTATTAACTTATTTATTTAGCATCCTGATAGTAGAAAAACGTAGAAATATGTAACTTTGTAATATGACGAACAACAATCCTATAGGCGTTTTTGATTCTGGTATTGGAGGAACTTCCATCTGGAGCGCCATTCATGAACTACTTCCAAACGAAAAAACAATTTATTTAGCCGATAGTAAAAATGCTCCTTATGGTCAAAGAACCAAAGAAGAAATTGTTGCGTTGAGCAAAAAAAATGTTGATTTTTTACTGGAGCAAAATTGTAAAATTATCGTTGTTGCCTGCAACACGGCTACAACGAATGCCATAAGAGAACTTCGTGCTGAATATGATGTTCCGTTTATAGGAATTGAACCTGCAATAAAACCTGCAGCTAATAATTCGAAAACACAAGTGATTGGTATTCTGGCTACAAAAGGAACGCTTAATAGTGAGTTATTTAATAAAACTGCCGAAATGTTTCAGCATACTACAATAATCGAGCAAGTTGGTCATGGACTTGTACAGCTTATTGAAGACGGAAATCTAAATTCGCCAGAGATGACTCAATTATTAGAATCATATTTACAACCAATGATTGATGCAAATATTGACTATCTGGTATTAGGTTGTAGCCACTATCCGTATTTGATTCCACAGATAAAAAAGATTCTGCCGGAACATATTCAAATTATTGATTCAGGCGAAGCAGTTGCAAGACAAACTCAAAATGTCTTACGCGAAAAAGTTGGTTTTACCGATACTCAAAATGGCGATCCTACTTTTTATGTAAACTCAAATCCTGAAGTTTTAAAATCGATTTTAAATTATAAATATCCGGTAATCGAAAAAGATTTTTAAACCGCTACTCTATTTTTCGCTTGACGAACCATATCCCATCCAAAGATAAATTCAAGGATATTTTATGGTAGTTTTCTTTGATAAGATTATCTGAGATTCTTCCTTTTTGTCCATAAGAATAAGAAATATTAACGGCGGAAAAAGTGTTTTCAATTGGCAGCGAAACTCCAAAAGAAATTGCTGAATTATTAACTCTTTTTCCGTCGACTTCAAGATAACCGGTATCAAAATTCAAACCTGTAGAATACTGAACCGTGTCCCAATATCTTCTGGCATTTTTTCTGGAGTTATAAGAAAAACCAAGTGCAAATCTGTCTTGATTAACAAAATTTCCATATAGCTCAGACTGATTGGTATTGTTCCATAAACTCTTTTCATAATCAAGAGTCACGTTTAAATTGTTTTTAAAACGTTTGCTCACTCCTACTCCAATTTCTAAAGGCATATAATAATCATCTGTATCTGTTGCTACATTCGATTCTACACTCGTTGCAACATCATTTGCTATCGTTTGAACCGACTGAACTTTAGAAGCTCCAATTTGTGCTGGCAACTTAAATGTTGAAGCAATTGTAAAGGTCGAATCAATTTTATACTGGGCACCAAAAGTAGCTCGCAAACCCGTATAATTTGTTTTTTTATTTATCGTCGTTATAGAATTTGCAATAAGAAAACTTCTGTCATCCTCAGTATTTCCGAACAAAACTGCTGCCGACGCTCCTACCGATAATTTTTTCCCAAATCGATATCCATACGAAAAATCAAAATTATTTAATCCTCCGGAACCCGCTGCAGTTAGATAATAATATTCCTGGCTGTCCGAAATTGGTAGTTTAAGATTAGAAATTTTAAATGCTGCACTGGAATAAGGACGCAAGGCAACACTAAATCCGGAGTTTTTAGTAACCGGAAATGCAAAAGCTATATGCGAAAATTGAAAATTATTACGCTTTTCGCTTCTTGAACCACTTTGATACGTTGTAGCAATAGCTTTTCCTCCAATATCAAACATAAAATGACTCTGTGGTAAATAACCTAATGACGCCGGATTTAAGTTATTTATAAAAGTATCCGAAGGCAATGCAATACCCGAAGAACCAATTGACGGAAGCGATCCAAAATCAGAATCGTATAAACTTCCAACTCCGTATAATGAATAAGGAGAACTTGAAATACTTTGAGCAAATGAAGTCAACGACATTAAAATGGCGCCACTTAAATAAACTATTTTATTTTTCATTTAATAAGAGATGTAATAAATTTTCAATTGAATTTTATTGTTCAAATGTTTTTGATCTCCTAAAACAACTCTGTTGACTGCTTTAGAAATTCCGGGTAAATTAAGAAGCAAAGAAGATTTGGAATCTGATTGTTTCAACATTTCTTTTTGCAGAAAACCTCCTATAGGAATTGTATAGCCAATGTTTTCGTTGAACTCATCGCTCTTCTTATTTAAAATTCCATATACTGCTGCTCCGGCAGAATTTAGCAAAGGCGCGCTAATCCTGTTCAAATTATCGGCTACATAAACACTTAAAGAATCGGCCAAAGGATATTTATCTGAATAAGAATTATTAACTGGTTTCAAAACGAGTTCGGCAGCAACAATAGCCCCATTTGCGGCTATTTTTTTTAACTCTTTGATATTGGGAAAATCAATTCTGCAGGAAACCCCCGTTCCGGACTGAATAAATCCTTGCTGATTGGTTAAGGAACTTGACAACTTGCCTGTTGTTCCGGGCAGATTCTGGAGCAAAGTTCCGGATTTATCCGATGAAACAGAGTTGAACTGTTTTGTATTGTCAAGTATAGTGAAATCCATAATATAAGGCGTCTCTTCAGTATCTGCCTTGTATTTTGAATAATACAGCCTAATTTTACTGGTAGTAGTACTAAAACCAATTACACTGGAAGAATTAGAAGAAGAAGGCACTAAAACAAATCCTTTCAAGTATTCTGTGAACGTGTCAAAATCCGTGACTTCTCTTTTCTTTAATTTCTGAAAAAGTTCTTCTCCAAATGCATCACTCATTTTAATATTGATCGAATCTTTTTCCGTTGGGCGAGGTTTATAGGAGATCGTACCAAGACTTTCTGCACTATAATTCAAGGTCGAATTGTTATAGAAATTATTATCCTCTGTGTTGGGTTTTACTTTCTGAATCAATCGATGGATATCAAATGTCTGCACCTTTGTAGTGTCTCCAAAATAATAGTTATCATATTTTAAAATCATCGAAATAGAATCAAAAACATAATTAACAGATTCTGTATCTGAACCATTATTTACTAAAGTATACGTAGCAGACGATAATTGAAAATAGCTGTCTGACTTTACCTTTCCAAAAATGGGATCGTCATAATTTCCAATCAAAATTCGGCTTTGCCCTGAAGTTACAAGCGAATCCAAATTTATGGTAGACATATCAACCGTAAGAGTATCTATCAAAACAACTTTATTACTCAAGGCCAAATAATCAGACCCAACAACAAACTCGCCGGCATCTGTATCTGTACCACATGAGATTAACGATAGCGCAAAAAAGAACATTAATATAAACTTGTGCATAATCAATTTTTTGAACAAATATAAAATGCACTCTTCTGCACTACACTATAACATATACAGTCACGCATTTTTAGCCTATAAATAGCAGAAAATCATCTATAACAGTTTATTACCGCCAAATACTTCATTCAGCCTTAAAAAGGGCTATTTAGTCTATCAAAAAGAGCCATACATATATCTTCTTTTTTTTAAAACCATTAGCCACCTACTTTTGAACCAATAAATAAGTAATGAAAACAAGGTTTTTAATTTGTTCGATTTTTTCAATTTCATTTTTCAGTATGAAAGCTCAGGAAAATTTTTCCGTAAATATGAATTTGAAAACAGAACCAACAGATAAAATTGATTTTAACGAAAGTAATATTGGAATCCTTTTCAGTAAAAAATTAAATGCTAAAAATCAAATAACAAACACATTAGAATATTCAAATTTGAAAGTGAATTATGAATTAGACAGCTTTAAAGATATTGAAAATCCAGATCAGTTTAATCAGATTCAAAATAAGTTTGAAATCAAACATGAAGTTTCAAATACAACAAAACTGGAATTGGAGATCACGCCATCTCTAAATTTTCAGCAAAATCCAGATGCTTCTGATTTTTTACTTTTTGGAAGTGTTGCTGTTAATCAGCAATTAAATTCAAAGACTAATATTAAAATTGGATTGGCAAGAACAGCCATTTTTGGTTATCCCAAATTCATTCCAACGTTGTCGATAAACTATAAAATAAATGAGCAAAGCAATGTATTGATAGGGTTCCCGGATTCGAATATTTCGTACTCCAATAACATCCGAAATAAATTCAGTTTAACGAATAGCTTCAATGGAAATTTTTATCATTTAGACAATCAAAACAAGCTGTATGAAAATGCCACCAAAGCGAGTTTATCGCAAATGACTTCGGCTTTTGAGTATGAAAGAAATGTTACTAAAAACTGGTTTCTAAATTTTAAAGCCGGATATGACTTTAATAAAAAATATAACCTAATTGATAACGACAATCATAATATCTATGATTTCAACACAGGCAACGGATATATTTTAGGCATTGGGATCAAATACAAACAATAAATAAATTTAATACACTATGAATAATTTAAAAAAAGGAATATTATTCGCGGCACTATTTTCAAGCCTCATTTTTATAGGCTGTAGTAATAATGATGACGATGATGATTTAGTAGGAAACTGGGTTAAAAAATCGGCATTTGATGGCCCTGCACGATCCAGTGCTACTAGTTTTGTTATAGGAGATTATGCTTATGTGGCAACTGGTTATACCGGAGATGTATATTTAAAAGATTTATGGGCATACAACTCTAATGGAGATTATTGGGAACAAAAAGCTGATTTTATAGGCGCTGGCAGAAGTTCTGCTTCGGCTTTTACACTAAACGATAAAGGATATATTGGTCTTGGTTATGACGGAACCAATAAATTGAAAGATTTTTACCAATACGATCCTACCAATAATACCTGGACTCAAAAAACTGATTTTGGAGGAACTGGCCGTTATGCAGCCGTAGGTTTTCAGGTGGGCGGAAAAGCTTATTTTGGAACGGGTTACGACGGGAATTATCTAAAAGATTTTTATCAATACAATGATCAGACAAATACCTGGACTCTTGTAAATGGTTTTAGCGGAAACAAAAGACGTAATGCTACTGTTTTTGTAATTGAGAACAAAGCATATTTGATAACCGGTATCAATAATGGCGTTTATCAGGAAGATTTTTGGGAATTTGATCCGTCAACGGATGTCTGGACCAGAAAACGTGATATTGACAAAGACACAGATGATGATCCAACTTACAACGACGATTATGCAATTACACGTGCAAATGCTTCTAGTTTTTCTATAAACGGACTTGGATATGTTGTGGGTGGTGAAAGTATCAAAACAGTTTGGGAATATATTCCGTCTACTGATTTATGGGTAGAAAGAACTCCAATGGAAGGTGCTATACGAGCAGATGCTGTAGGTTTTGCCATAAACAATCGTGGTTTTTATATGTTAGGAAGAATAGGTTCAACTTACTTTGATGATGCTTGGGAGTTTAAACCTTTAGAAGCGCAAAATGACGATGATAATTAATACAAAATTGAAATTCTTCTGGGCTACAATCCAGAAGAATTTACTGTTTCTTTTGCTTGTTTTACAATTTGCTGCCTGCACAAAAAACGAAGCTTTTAAATCGGAAGCATTTCAAACAAAATCAGGTTGGGGATATTCAATTACTTACAAAAGCAAAATCATAATCAAGCAATCCATAATACCTGTAATACGTGATTCAAAAAGCTTTTCGACAGAAGATGATGCATTAAAAGTGGCACATTTAGTGGTTGACAAACTCAATCAGCAGATATCACCGACGGTAACGAAAAATGATTTAATTTTATTAAAAATAAAATTATAAATGAAAATAGATACCATTAGAAATACAAGTTCTAATAAAATTTTATTCCATTGCATGATATGGGTTTTCTTTATTCTGACTTCTTTAATTCAATTTTATGAGAGTCCGTTCAGGATCAATAATGACTTTTATGTACAATGGTTCACTGGAATTATATTGTTTTATCTGAACTATTTTTACTTGGTTCCGGCTTTGCTTCTGCAAAAAAAATATTGGCTCTATTTTGCTTTTGTTCTTATTCTGATTGCTATTTTCATGATTATCAGAATCAATTATTTTATTCCAGAGTTCAGACATTTAAAACCCTCGGATATTATGCCTTCAAGAGCAATGCCAATTGGTCCCAATACTTTTCCGCGAGGCAAACATCTCATAATAGAGAGAAGACAACCTCTTTTTTTCAAAATTGGTCCATCGCTTTTCTATATTTTAATCATTACCATAAGTGCCGCTATAAGAACACTCACAGAATTTTATAACAACCAACAAAACAAACTTATTGCCGAGACACACAGAACAAATACTGAATTGATTTATTTGCGCAAACAAACCAATCCGCATTTTCTATTCAATTCCTTAAATAGTATTTATTCTCTGGCTCACAAAAAATCTGATTTGGTCCCTGATGCCATCGTCACATTGTCTGAACTAATGCGTTATATGCTTTATGAAACAGACAATAAAACGGTGGCTTTAGTAAAGGAAATCAATTATATTCAGAATTATATCGAATTACAAAAACTGAGACTTAATAACATCGAAGACATTGTTATAAATGTTCATGGCGATACCAAAAACAAATTTATTGAGCCTTTGTTATTGATTTCGTTTGTTGAAAATGCCTTTAAATACGGCACCGATTATAAAGGCGCAGCTCACGTAAAAATTAAGATTTTTATTCTGGAAAACAGCCTTGATTTTTGGATCGAAAACACCATTGAAAACTATATAAAAGATCCTGAAAATTCGGGAATTGGATTAGTGAATATTCAAAACCGACTGGATTTGCTTTATCCGGATGCACATGAACTCACGATTACCCAAGACAATCAATATTATCGTGTGCATTTGAATTTAAAATTAGATGAAATACAAAACACCATCAATTAAACACAACCAATTATGGACAGAAAAAAATTCATACGAAACGGTATATTAGGAATTGCATCTTTGGCAACAACCTCTAAATTATTAGAATCTTGTTCTAAAAGTGACAATGACGATTCAGGCACAAATACGTCCACCGACGGAAGCTGCACAGTTTCTCCTGCCGAAACCAAAGGGCCATTCCCTATTAAAACACCTAGCCAACTGGTATTAGAAAACATAAAATCTGATCGAATTGGCGTAGCTTTACTTATTAATCTGACAATCGAAAATAAAAACAATAACTGTTCTCCTTTAGAGGGTGTTTTTGTAGATGTCTGGCATTGTGATAAAGATGGAAATTACTCAGAATACGGAGGAACTTCGATGCAGCAAACGGATTATACTTCGGTTCATTTTTTAAGAGGCAGACAAACAACAAATTCAAAAGGAGAAGTTTCGTTTATTTCTATTTTTCCGGGCTGGTATCAAGGCAGAGCGCCGCATATACATGTTGAAGTAATGACTACCAGTGGTTCATCATTATTGGTAACGCAAATTGCTTTTCCTGAAAATGTTTCAAGCGAAGTATATTCAAGTACAAGTTATGCTGCTCACGGTCAAGCCGATACTTCGAATACAAGAGACAATGTTTTTTCGGATAGTTTAGCTGATGAATTAGCAACATTGACTGGAAATTTGACAGATGGTTACACGTTAAGCAAAACCATTACAGTAAACGGATAGTATCGAAATGAATTTTGTTTTTTATGAAAATTTTAAAACTTAATTCATTGGTTACAAACTAATTTTGAGCACCAAAACAGGACTTTTAAAAATCTAATCTCCAACAGATGAAATGTGTAATTATAGACGATGAACCTTTAGCGGTTGAATTATTAGAAGATTTTGTTCGAAAAGTAGATTCACTCGAATTAGTCAGCACTTTTAATAATGCAATTGATGCTGTTTCCTTTATCAATCAAAACAGTATTGATTTGATATTTCTGGACATACAGATGCCACATTTCTCTGGTATAGATTTTTTGAATACTATCGAAAAAAAGCCATTAATTATTTTCACAACAGCCTATTCTGATTATGCTGTTGAAGGATTTAATCTTGGCGCGGTTGATTATTTGGTAAAACCAATTCCGTTTCATCGTTTTTTAAAATCGGTTGTAAGGGCACAACAAGTCTTAAACCCGGCTACAGCTATTCAGGCTATTTCCGAAAACACAACTGCTCCGGAATTAGAACAGGATTTTATGTTTGTAAGGGCTGAATATGAAAATGTAAAAATGAATTTTTCGGACATTCTGTTTATTGAAGGTCTAAAAGATTATGTAAAGATTTATACAACAGACAATAAATTTACCCTCACCTTAATTAGTTTAATAAAGTTAGAAAACTTACTCTTCAGCAAAGGATTTTCAAGAATCCACAGGTCTTATATTATTAATATAAAACATGTAAAATCCATTCAAAAAAATAAGGTTTTGATTAGTGACAAACGAATTCCGATTAGTGAAAGCTACAAAAATGCTTTCTTTGAAAGGATCAACTTATAAATTTGTAAAATTCCAAAAAATAGAAATTCCAAATTCCAATAGAGTATGATGTGATTGGAATTTGGAATTTGAAATTTTTATTATTTAATACTTTATTCTTCGTTTTTAAACCAGCCAGAATACATTACATAATTGTTTGAAATACGCTCGATTTCACCCGCAAAATCAGATTGATCGATGTCTTTTACTTTTTTAGCAGGAACACCGGCATAAATACTTCCAGAAGTTACAACCGTATTTTGAGTTAAAACTGCTCCGGCTGCCACAATAGAATTGCTTTCTATCACACAATTATCCATTACAATAGCGCCCATCCCAATCAAAACATTGTCATGAACTGTACAACCGTGTACGATAGCATTGTGTCCTATTGAAACATTATTACCGATAATCGTAGGGTGCTTTTGATAGGTACAATGTATAATTGCTCCATCCTGGATATTTACTTTATTTCCTATTTTGATAAAGTGAACATCTCCACGAATTACGGCATTAAACCAAACACTACAAGATGCTCCAAAAGTAACATCACCAACAATTGTGGCATTTTCGGCAACATAACAATCCTCAGGAATTTGAGGTGTTTTTCCGTTTACAGACTTGATTAACATAATATTGATTTAATTAATAGCAGGACAATTACAGTCGTAACGCTCCTTTTTACAAAATAAATTAATTCCCAAAGTAATCTGGTGATAGCCGCCAGTATCAAATTTCACATCGCCCACAACCTGAGAATAGGTATAAGCAAACATAAAATTATTGAAGTTCACTCCAATTATAGGAGTAAAATATTGTAATTTTTGAGATGAGACACCGCTCCCGGCACTATATTGTGCACCGTCAAAACTTCTTCTATAAGATAATGCAGCCCATAAACTTCCAAAATCCATATTCTTATAAGCTTTCATGTTTAAATCGATAGATTTCTGTTTTGTTTTATCAAATAATTGAAACAAAATAGATGGTTCCCAAGTAATATTCTCTCTTTTCCCAAAAACATATCCTGCACTAAGTAAATACTTTCTCAAATTATCACTTTCATAATCTGTATATAAATCTCTTCTGGTTTCTAACAAACCCTGAACGGTTGCGTGAGCATAAAAATCTAAATAGTTATATGAGGCTCCAACATCCATATTAAAATAAGAATCTTTCTGAATTTGACCATAAACAATTGGATCAAAAGTACCTCCAAATGAAGTTTCGTCTAATTGATTTTGGATCAAACCTGCATTTATACCAAACGAAAGCTGATTTAAATCGATTTCATCTCTCGAAAACATAATATGATGTGCATAAGTAAGCTTCACTCCCTTTTGAGAATGATAACCATTTTTATCATTAAATAGAATTATACCGGCTCCTGATCTTTCTCCAATTCTTCCGTTCATACTTAAGGTTTGAAGCGATGGTGCATCTTCCTGACCAAACCATTGTTTTCTCGCCGTCAACCTTATTTTTGCACAATTTGAAGCTCCCGCCATTGACGGATGAATTAAATAGTAATTATCTGATAAATAATCTGAATAAACCGGAATCCCCTCTTGTGAATAAGAATAAAATGATGTGATTAAAAAAATGAATAAAACCCTGATTCTAAATTCCATAAAGGCAATTTTGTTTGCTTAAATTTTTGACTCTCATAATTTAATACGATTTATTTGAAAAGAGTCTTAATTATTTTATTAAAAAATCAAATATAGGTATTAGTAGAAAATAACTTTACTAAATTTGTAAAAAATTACAACTCATGACAAAAATCACCATAAAAGAAACTCAAAATCCAACGATCTTAAAGTTTGAGTTTGAAGATTTCATTACCCAAAATCAAAGTTTTGAATTTAAAAATATCGATGAAGCACAAGCATCGCCATTAGCACAACAATTATTCTATCTTCCGTTTGTAAAAACAGTTTATATTTCAGGAAATTTTATTGCTATCGAAAGATACAGTATTGTAGAATGGGATGACGTTAAAGACGCTGTTGCTGAACAAATTGAAGCATTTGTTGAAAAAGGTGGGGTTATTATAAAAGTTGACGAAGCTACAACAAAAAAACAGCCTATTACCGTTTATGGAGAAACAACTCCAAATCCTGCTGCCTTAAAATTTGTGGTTAGCAGAATGTTAACCAGAAACGCAGTCGAATATAAGAATATCGATCAGACAGCTTCTTCTCCTCTTGCAAAAGAATTATTCAAATTTCCTTATGTAAAAGAGGTTTTTATTGATGAAAATTATATTTCGGTAACTAAATATGACATTAATAATTGGGACGAAATCACATTGGAAGTAAGATCTTTCATCAAACAATTTATCGAAAACGGAGGAACTGTTTTAGACGAAACTTTAATTGAAGTTGCTACTAAAAATGATATTACCAAAGATGAGGCTTTTGACAAACTGGATGTAACTTCTCAACAAATCATCAATATCTTAGAAGAGTATGTAAAACCAGCGGTTGCAGCTGATGGTGGAAATATTGCTTTTGATTCATATAATGAAGAGGACAAAACGGTAAAAGTAATTCTGCAAGGTGCTTGCAGCGGTTGCCCTTCATCTACTTTTACTTTAAAAAGCGGAATTGAAAATATGCTAAAAAGCATGTTGAATGACGAAGGGATTAAAGTTGAAGCTTTGAACGCATAATAGTACGTTCTTTAAAAATACAAAGCGTCTGCCATTGGTAGACGCTTTTTTTATATCTCATTTATTATCAGTAAATTATTTTAACAATAACACTCCAATTCTTGTAAAAAAGATTTAATATTGTATTATTAACAAATCAAAATTCAACCCATGGGAGTATCATCATTTTTTAAGAATTTATTTGGCTCAGCCAAAGAAACTGCTACAGATTTGGCCAATCAGGCAGAAAGTACTATTGAACAAGCTAAAGAAGCTGCTGCACCTTATGTAGAAAAAGCAGAAACTTTTGCCGAAGAAACAATCGCAAAAGCTAAAGAAGCTTCAGAACCAATATTGGACAGTGCTGCAGAGTATGCACATCAGGCAAAAGATATTGTGAGCGAATATGTAGAAAAAGCATCAGATTCATTAAGCGATGTAATTGACACTGTAAAAGAAAAAGCTAGTGATCTTACTAACGATACTAAAACAATTGCATCTGAAACTGTAGCCGATGTTAGCGAAAAAACTGAAGATGCTACAAATAAAGTTATTGACGAAACTACAGACAAGGAATAGATACTTATTTTTCTTATAAAAGAAATATCTTTATATTTGCACCACTAATATACCTTCTCTTTTTGAGAAGGTTTTTTTATTCAATAAACATGATGAGTCCTGAACAACTTAGTAATTACGCCACAAAATTCATTGACGTATTAGTTGATTATTCGCCTAAATTAATTTCGGCATTTTTAATTTTATTTGTTGGTATATATGCCATCAGATTAATCAATAGAATTATTACCAAAATAATGATTCAAAGAAATTTAGATCCTACATTAACAAAATTCCTTTCGGATATCTTAATATGGGCACTCCGAATTTTATTATTTGTAACTTTTATTTCAAAACTGGGTATCGAAACTTCGTCTTTTGTTGCTATTTTAGGAGCAATGGGACTTGCGGTAGGTTTGTCATTACAAGGTTCGCTTTCTAACTTTGCCGGTGGAATGTTAATTATTGTATTCAAGCCTTTTAAAGTTGGTGATACTATTGAATCACAAGGTGTAATTGCAACGGTTGTAGAAATTCAGATTTTTGTAACCAAGATGCTTACTGCCAATAATCAAACTGTTTTTGTACCAAATGGCGCTTTGTCAAACGGTACAATTATTAACTACTCGATGCAAGGAGAAAGAAGAGCCGATTTGACTTTTGCTGTTTCATATGATTCGGATATTAAAAAAGCGAAGGAAGTTCTTTTGAATGTTTTAAATACAAATCCTAAAGTACTTAAAAAGCCGGCTCCGGAAGTTTTCGTAAAAAACTTAACCGCTAGTTCTGTAGAATTTGCAGTACGTCCGTGGGCTAAAAATGTAAATTATGGAGCTGTTTTCTCTGAAACTTTAGAGAATTGTAAAGCTGCCCTTGATGAGGCCGGAATCAAAATCCAACCTTTTACACTTCAAAAATAAAATAGTTTTATTGTTTTTTTGATGGCAATGTCATCATAAAATCTTTTAAATAATACGGTTCAAAATAAGCGACATCTACAGTGTCGCTTTTTTGATATTTATCATAACTGATTTTACTCATTGCCGAAGCTGAAGGGTATTTTATTTCTTCTAAAAATACAAAATTGTCTTTTGTTAAAACAGATTTACATTTATCAGCACAATCACCAACAAAATAAAGCACCTCTGTATATGCCGCAAAAGAATCTTCTGTAATAACTTCCGCTTCAATACCTCTTTCTACGTCTAATTTAGAATTAAAAACTTCACTGTAAACTTCCATTCTTCTGGCGTCTAACATTGGAATTATTTTTCCATCAGAAACTTTAACCTGAGAAGCTAATGTTTGTAAGGTATCAACTGCAATCAACGGAATATTTAAAGCAAAACACAATCCTTTTGCTGCCGAAACCCCAATTCTTAATCCTGTATAAGACCCAGGTCCCTGACTTACTGCAATTGCTGCTAAATCCTGAACGTTTATTCCGGCTGCTTCTATTATTTCTTCAATAAAAACATGTAGTTTTTCGGCGTGTGAATAGCCTTCTTCGGCAATTTCTTTACATAAAATGGTTTCTCCATTTTTTGCAATAGATACTGAACAGTTTTTCGTAGCCGTTTCGATATTGAGAATAAAAGACAATGTGTTTATTTTTAAAAATTAATTATTTATTTGAACAATCCTGCATAAATGAAAAAAGATATTAAAATCACTACAGGAGTAATACATAAACTTATTGCCAAAAAACCTATGTAAATTAAAAACTTTCTACCAGTGGAAAAATAAACATATTCTTCATTATAATATTGGCTTTTATATGCTTTGTAATGAACATAAAAAAGAAATATTGATAAAGTAATTAATCCAATTTCTATAATTTGAAAGAAACCATCCGGAGGACTACCACATAATGAAATCATAATCCAAATTATTTCTTAGCGGTATCTGCTTTTTTAAGCTTCACTTTATCACCAGAGTTCAAATCTTTAGAAACCGTTGTATATGGTCCGGTAATCACAACATCACCAGATTTTAGTCCTGACATTACTTCGATATTAGTATCGTCCTGAATTCCGGTTTTAATGATTCTTATTTTTGCTTTATCACCAACTTTTACAAAAACGCATTCAAATTTCTTATCGCTTTTTGGAGCTGCTTTTTTGTCTTCGTTTGGATCTTCTACTTTAAAATCTTTTACCGCAGTTGTGTCTGATTTTACAACAACAGAACTAATTGGCACAGCCAAAACATTATTTTTAGTTCTGGTAATAATATCAACAGTAGCTGTCATTCCTGGTCTAAAAGGCGAATATGTACTTGGCTGACCTTCTAATAAATCCTGATATGATTCTTTTAAAATACGAACTTTAACTTTAAAATTAGTTACCTGATCTGAGGTTAAAGTTGTACTTGCTGAGTTAGAAATACTGGTTACTGTACCTTTAAATTTCTTTTTAAGATAAGCATCTACTTCAACATTAGCTGCATCACCTATTTTTACTTTAACAATATCATTTTCGTTTACATCAACTTCAACTTCCATGTTGTTTAGGTTTGCCACTCTCAAAAGCTCTGTTCCCGCCATTTGTTGTGTCCCTAAAACGCGCTCACCTAGTTCAACATTCAATACTGAAATCGTTCCATCTGCAGGAGCATAAATTAAAGTACGTCCTAGATTATCTTTAGCTTCTGTTACAGACGCTGATGCACTCTGAACATTGTAATAAGAACTTTGTTTAGTGGCTTTTGCTACTTCATAAGTAGAAACCGATTTATCCCAATCTGATTTTGAAATTACACCTTTATCATATAGTGTTTTATTACGCTCATAACTCGCCTTAGCTTCTTTATAACTAGCTTCAGATTGTGTTAAACCCGCTTTTGTACCTGATAAATTTGCGACAGATCTTTCTAGTCCTGATGTATATAAATCAGGATTTATTTTTACTAACAAATCTCCTTTTTTTACAACCTGACCTTCTTTTACATTTAATGCGATAATCTCACCCGAAACCATTGAAGAAAGTTTTACTTCAATTTCCGGCTGAATTTTACCAGTTGCCGAAACTGTCTCGACAATTGTGGAAGCCATTACTTTTGAAACTTCAACTTCTTTACCTTCATCCTTATTTCCTATTACTCCCGATTTCGAAAGACCAACCAAAGCAAAAATTATAATTAGCGCTCCGCCTACTAAGAAATAAACCGTCTTTTTTTTCATATAACTATTTTTTGATAATCGGGACAATTGGAATTCCAAAATAGAATTCAAGTATCTTTACTTTAAACATGTAATCGTATTTTGTTCTAATAACATCTGACTGCGCATTAGTCAATAATGTTTGAGCCTGTGTAAAATCAAAAGAATTCATTAAACCTACATCATACTTTTCTTTAGCATAATTATAAGCCTGTTGTCTTGCTTCTAATGTTACCGTTGATGATTCATAAGTATTTAAAGCTCCTTTTGCATTTGTAAAAGCAGTATACACATTACGTTGCAAATCTAAACTTTTTTGCTCTAAATCTATTTTAGATTTCTCTAAACTTACTTTATTACGCTCTACATTATTTCTAACAGAAAAACCGTTAAAAATTGGAACATCTAATTGAAAACCAAAATTATGTCCTTTGTTATCGCTAAACTGTTGAAATATTGGAGCTGGCCCTACAGTATACGGCTGGTTATTTGCATCCAATTTAACCTGATCACTATAACTTGCTCTTGTATTAAAACCATAAAAACCTCTAAGTGTTGGCTGATAAGCTCCTCTTGCAATTGCTACATTTTTCTGAGCGATTTCAAGATTTGTTTGCGCTAGTTTTAATTCTGTTCTCGTTTCTTTTGCTTTATTATAAATATCGGTTGGGCTTTGTGCCATGATATTGTTTTCATCTTTTGCATTTGTATCGTCAACTACATCAAAATCAGCAAATTCTTTTAGTTGTAAAAGCTGCGCTAAACTTAATTTAGAAATCAATAAGTTATTTTCCGAAACTGTAATAGCCTGTTGATCTGTTGCAATAGTAGCTTTTAGGTCATACAAATCTCCTCTTGGGATTGTTCCTGCATTTACCATTTCTTCAGAACGTGCCAAACGTTTTTCATCAATCGTTAACTGTTCTTTTTTTACTTTTAATTCTTCTTTATAAGATAGAATCTGAAGAAAAGCATTAGCCACATTTAGCGAAATATCTTCCTGCATTTTCAGCAATTGATATTGTGAAGCTATAATAGCGAGTTTACTTCTTCGGTAAGTATTTTGATTTTGTAAACCTTTATAAATATCAACTCCGGCATTTAAACCTACAGATGAATACTGAGTTGTCTGATTACGCAAAACTCCCGTCGTAACATCCTGGTTCAAACCAATATTCCAGGAGTGTGAAGCATTACCGCTTACTGATGGAAGGTAATTACCAAATGCATCCTTTTTATCAATATTAGCATTTTTTACGTCTAGTTCTGATAATTTTATTGTGATATTATTGTCCAGTGCATATCGAACACATTCTTCCAGAGTCCATTGTTTTGATTGTGCGTGGCCTGAGAATCCAAGTCCAAATAACACAGCAAAAACAAGACTATTATATTTATTTATTTTCATATATTTTGAATGAAAGCATAGCAGATGGCTACGCAAATTTAACATTTTTTAAAACCAAAAAACCTTTAGAATTTCAGATTACTTTTTTTCACCACCTTCACTAATTAAACCCTGATTCCAGATTTTAATTCTATCTGTGTTTTTGATGCCACTTTTAACCTGAACATAAATTCCGTCGCTTACGCCTAATACCAAATCTTTTCTCTCAAATTTTTGAGGAACAGTTTCGATTTCAACGTATGGTTTTTGAGTTTTCTTGTCAAATTGAACTAAAGATTCTTTGATAGCCAAAACTTTATCTGCTTTTTCTAATATAATGGATGCATTTGCACTTAATCCCGCTCTGATAAAAGTCTTTTCTTTATTTTCTAAAGAAGCTTTAATCTCAAACTGAATCGCACCATTTTCTGTAACTCCTTTTGGAGCAATATCTGTTAAAACTGCCACGAATTTTTTGTTTTCGATAGCTCCAACAGTAATCTCGATAGGCATTTTTTCTTTGATTTTACCTACTTCAGATTCGTCAATTTTTCCAATAAAGATCATTCTTCCAACATCTGCAACGCTGGCAATTGTAGTTCCTTCATTAAAATTATTACTTTCGATAACCTGATTTCCAACTTTTACAGGAACAGCCAAAACCATTCCGTTTACTGTTGAACGAATCAAAGTATTAGCATAATTTCCTAATGATGTTGTTGTTCCGGTTTTTACGATATCCAAACTTTGTTTTGCAGCCAAATAGTTTTGCTTAGCTTGTTTGTAAGCCAATTGGGCTGCATCAAAATCGTTAGCCGAAATTACCTCTTTATCAAACAAAGTTTTTTGTCTTTTAAAAATTTTCTCTTCATTATCTAAAGCTATTTTAGCTGTTTGCACTTGATTTTGAGTGCTGCTAACATTAGACACGTTTGCAACAACTCTAATTTTTGCAATCATATCTCCTGCTTTGATTTGCTCTCCTGCTTTGATATAAACTTCTTCAATAATACCAGAAATGTTCGGTTTGATTAGCACCTCTTCATTTGGTTGAATATTACCTGTTGCGATTGTGTTTTTTACAATCGTTTTAATTTCTGCTTTCTCTGTTTTAAAGACAATTGGCGACTCTTGATTTTTAGCATACAAATAGTATAGCGCTCCAAAGAAAACTAAAGCAATAAAAATTAAAACGGTTACAGTTACTCCTTTTTTCATTTTGTTCTTGGTTTAATCGATTATTTTTGATTGATAATTTATTCTGTACGTAAAGCATCTACCGGCTTCACATTAATTGCGGTTTGAGCCGGAATAAATCCTGCCAGCAAACCAGATCCTACTAATATTAATAAGGCTACAAATACAACCCCTAAGTCAACACTTGGATTCGCAAACATCGTATTGCTGTCGGGAGGCATAGAAGCTAATACCATATTTAAAATTGCAATAATTCCGGTTGCGACGGCAATACCCAACATCCCTGAAATAATAGTTAAAAATATAGATTCAGATAAAATTTGTCCACGAATAGCTCCCGGAGTGGCTCCTAAAGCTCTACGAATACCAATTTCTTTGGTACGTTCTTTAACTACAATAAGCATGATATTTGAAATACCAATTACTCCCGAAATTAAAACTAATGTTCCCACAAAATAGGCAATGAT
Organism: Flavobacterium sp. JAS; assembly: GCF_020991455.1. Taxonomy (GTDB): domain Bacteria; phylum Bacteroidota; class Bacteroidia; order Flavobacteriales; family Flavobacteriaceae; genus Flavobacterium. The sequence continues at coordinate 488,770 of NZ_JAJMOX010000001.1, read as the reverse complement.
TTTCAAGATGCTGAACAAACTTTGTACTTTATTGAATTGTTCATACAAATCGAAATTCCCAACCGCACGATCATCTGTGGGATTAATAGAATGAAGGGACTTAATCAAATCTAAAATTTTCGGTTTTAAGGCCGTAATAGAAGTTTCATCCTTTGCAGTAAGTGCCATCCACCCCACTTTATCACCAAAATTAAAGGCTTGTTGAAAAGTAGTAAACGGAACAAAAATATTTTTCTGTTCTTGTTCTGCATTTCCTCCTTGCTGTTTAGAATTATAAACTCCAACCACCATAAAATTAACGCCGTTTATTTTTATATAACTTCCAACAGTTTCTTCTTCTTTTCCGTAAAGCCCACTAATAACTCCTTTACCAATTACAGCAACTTTTCTTCTTTCATTAATATCCTGCTGATTTACAAAACGTCCTTTAATAATATCCATTGGCTGCTGTTTAATCAACTCTGGATAATCTCCATAAACGTTAAATGCAGCAGTTTTTGTGCCACGAACCACATTGTTTGATCCGTTAAAATCTCCTAACTGATTTCTTGGCGAAACATATAATAAATCCGGTAAAGCTGCTTTTAATGCTGCTACATCACTATTTCTAAAATCATAACGACGCGTTTTAGGCAGTCCTTTATAAGCTTTAGAAGTGGTTTGACTCCACATAAACATGGTGTTTGTGGCGATTCCGTCAAAGCCTTTTTTTACACCGTTTTCCAAACCATTTCCTGCCGCAAGTAGTATTACTAAAATAAATATACCCCAAAATACCCCAAAAGCAGTTAGAACCGTTCTGAAAACATTGGCTGTTAAAGCCTGTAAAATCTCATCCCAATTATCTTTCTTAAACATAATTATTCGTCTCTAAGTGCTACAATAGGTTTAATTTTAGCCGCTCTGTACGCTGGAAAAAATCCTGCCATTGCGCCTGCAAATACAAGTAAAGCAAGTGTCGTTAATGCCACATTGAAATCTACCTGAGGATTTTGAAAATATTCACTTTGCACCATCGGACCAACAAATTCTAACAATAATAAACTTGCAAGCAATCCTACAAAACCAGCGATCGTGGTAATAAAAATAGATTCGTGAAGTATCATTGAAATAATTGAAATTGGAGATGCTCCCAAAGCTTTTCGAATTCCAATTTCTTTAGTTCTTTCTTTTACTATGATAAGCATAATATTACTTACCCCAACAACACCGGCAATAATGGTACAAATACCAACCCACCAAAAGAATAATCTGATGTAAAGGTTTAAGTCATAAAATTGCTTAGCATCCTTAACTGAATTATAAACACCAACTCCGCCATCATCATCAGGAGCAACCATGTTTCTGCTTTTTAGCAATTCCTTCAAATCTTGTGTAAACTTTTCAGATTGTGCCAGAGCCTCATCGTAATTATTTGTTTTTTTCATCGTAAAAAACAAATTGCTAATTTTATCTCCGTTCCCAAAAGCTCTTTGTACTGTTGTCAAAGGCAAATAAGCTCTCGTTTCTTCTCTTTCACCTCCCGGATCAGTAAAGACTCCAACAACTTTAAAATTGATACCATTAATTATGATTTCTTTACCAAGAGCATCTTTGTCTTTAAAAAGATCCGTTTTAACCTTCATCCCAATACAAGCCACTTTCTCATTGTTGGCCATATCTTTATCATTTATATATCGGCCTTGAACTATTGTTAAATTTTCAATTCCGTCATATTCAGGAGTAACACCTCTATATTGATAACTTCCCGATTCTTTTCCATACGAAAACGGAGCTCCCCAATAATTATAAGTCGATGCTCTTAAATCTAACTTATCATCAAATTTCTGCACAGCTTGGTTGTAATCAGCATCTCTATACTGAATTTGTCTCCCGGGATTTAACCCTTTATATTCTTTAGTAGTTGTTCCTGACCAAACTTCAATAATTCCTGCTGCATCACGTTCAAATTGTTTTTCAATTCCGTTTTGAAGCCCTTTACCCGCACCCAGCAAAATCACAAGGATAAAAATACCTGAAGCCACAGAAACTCCGGTAAGAAATGTTCTTAACCGATTTTTTGAGATTGCCTCAAAAATTTCCTGCCAACGCTCAATATTAAACATAAGATGAAGCTCTAACTTGTTCTACCATTTTATCATCGATAATTAATCCGTCTTTCAGGACCACATTTCTTTTGCACATGGCTGCAATATCAGGCTCGTGTGTAACGATCAAAATAGTTTTTCCTTCGTCGTTAATTCCTTGAATAAGTTCCATAACCTCATAAGAAGTTTTGGTGTCCAAAGCTCCCGTTGGCTCATCTGCCAATAGAACTTTAGGATTTGACGCCAATGCTCTTGCAATCGCAACACGTTGCTTTTGCCCTCCTGAAAGTTCATTTGGTAAGTGGTGAGAATGAGAACCCAAGCCCACTTTCTCCAAATATTTCATTGCAATATCATAACGTTCCTTTCTCTTTATACCTTGATAGTACAACGGCATAGCAACATTATCGAGTGCTGTTTTATAATTTATTAAATTAAATGATTGAAAAACAAACCCTAAAAACTTATTTCGATATTTTGAAGCTATCGTTTCGTTTAAGTTTTTAATTGGAGTTTTATCCAAAATATAATTACCAGAATCTGCCTCATCAAGAATTCCTAAAATATTAAGGAGCGTAGATTTACCAGATCCCGAAGATCCCATAATAGCAACTAATTCCCCTTCAGCAATATTAAAATTAATCCCCTTTAACACATGTAAACTTGAACTTCCCATTTTATAGGACTTGTGTAAATCTTTGATTTCGATCATGATATTGTTAAATTTTAAAACAATAATAACATTTTTATTAAGTAATTTATGGTAAGAAAACGTTAATAATTTCGTTTTGCTACTTAGATAAGACTCTATTCATTATCAAATGTTACACTTTTTTAATATAATTTAATTGTTTTCTTAATTTTGCATCACTCAAAAAAATCTTAACTATGAAGTTTTTTTCAATTCTCTCTTTGTCTACAGTACTTGCCGTACTTGTTAGCTGCTCTACATCTCAAAAATTAGAAACGTTAAAACCCGAACCAGATGATGCAAGTCCGTTGGTTTATGATGCAAATCCTTCATTTATAAACCTGCCAATAACGGTAAAACTCAATGATATTGAGAGCCAGACCAACTCATTATTGAACGGTTTAATTTATGAGGATAACAACATTGAAGATGATGATATCGAAATGAAGATCTGGAAACAGGCTCCGATAAAAATCCAGAATGATCCGGCAAATCCGGATAAAAAAATCAAAACAATTCTACCGTTAAAAGCAACGATCAAGTACAGAATTGGAACTAAAAAACTAGGAGTTGAACTTTACGATACTCGTGAATTTAACCTAAACGGAATTATCACTTTATCAAGCGAAGTGGCATTGACGAATTGGAAATTAAACACTAAAACCGAATTCAAGTCTCTTGATTGGAACGAAAGCCCGACGATGCTTGTTTTTGGAAAAAGCATGCCAATAACTTATTTGGTAAATCCGGCTATTTCAATCTTTAAATCGAAAATCGAAAAAAGTATAGATACTGCTATAGAAAAATCAATGGATTTTAAACCGAATGTTTTATCGGCTTTAGAGAAAGTATGCACTCCTTTTCAGATGAGTGACACTTATGAAACCTGGTTAAGAATTGTTCCTGTCGAAATCTATTCGACTAATGCAAAACTAAAAAATGATTTATTTTTGTTAGATATGGGAATGAAATGCAACATGGAAACCATTATTGGCAAACAACCCGAATCAAGATTCAGTGCCAATAAAATAGCTTTAAAACCTGTTGCTAAGATTCCAAATCAAATCTCTGCTAATATTGCTGCAATTTCAACTTATCTTGATGCTTCACAAATAATGACCAAGAATTTTGCTGGTCAGGAATTTGGCTCAGGAAGCAAAAAAGTAACCGTTAAAAATGTCGCTATTTGGCACAAAGACGGAAAAATGGTCATTGCGCTGGACGTTTTAGGATCTGTAAACGGAACCATTTATTTAAACGGATTTCCGTCATACAATCCAAAGACTAAAGAAATCTATTTCGAAAAACTAGATTATGTTCTAGACACCAAAAGCAAACTAATGAGAACCGCAAGTTGGTTGGGTCAGGGATATATTTTAAGAAAAATGGAAGAAAGTTGCCGTTATTCTATTCAACCAAATCTGGAAGATGGTAAAAAGAACATCGCAGCTTATCTTAAAAACTACTCTCCGATGCCTGGTGTATTTGTAAATGGAAAAATGGAAGATATTCAGTTTGATAAAATTCAATTAACGAATCAAGCCATAATTGCTTTTATCAAAATAAACGGAACGGTAAATGTCTCTGTTGACGGACTGAAATAAGACACATTGTGATTAAAAAAGAAAAAGGCAGAATAATTATTCTGCCTTTTTCTTTTTAGATTGGTACATTCTATAAATCAGAACTCCAATTATTGCAACAAGTAAATAAGGAATTACCATCAAATAAACGATTCCGTTATTTACTGCTTCGGCTTTTTTTACATTCGAATCACCAGCAAGCACCGCACGGCACATCGCACATTGGGCGTTAGCTGCAAGAGAAAAGAATATAGAGAAAAGAATATAGATATATTTAGTCGATGAACTTCTCATTATATTATTTTCTACATTTTCCAATCTATTTTCTTTATTCTTTATTCTATTTTCCATTTTAAGCATAATAAGGAGCAATCATTAAGTAAACTACAACACCAGTTACCGCAACGTATAACCAAAGCGGGAAAGTTATTTTAGCAATTTTTTTATGTCTGTCAAATCGTTTTGCAAGAGCTCTCACGTAAGTAATTAATACTAAAGGAATAATTACAATAGACAATAAAATATGGGTTATTAAAATAAAGAAGTACACATAACGAAGTGCACCTATTCTTGTTGTTTCTATCAAATCAAGAGTTCCATCATGATTTAAATCTCCAAATTTAGTAGAATCAGCCGTCATGTGATATGCAACATACATTACTAAAAAAGCAACCGAAAGACCAATCGCAAAAGTCATTAAGCGCTCATGCAACTCACGTTTCCCGTTTTTAATAGCAATTACTGCCCAAATCAAAACTAGTGCTGTAACACCGTTTGTTGTGGCATAAATTGGCGGCAAAAACGAAAGTGGCTCAACAGCAATTCCAAAATCTTTTAATTTGATTCCAAATAAAATTCCAACGACAACCGGAATTACAATTGAAACAGCTACAATAAACTTGCTAAACCTTTTTTCTAATGAATTATCTTCCATTTTTATTCTTCTAATAATATTTTAATATCTTCCTGAATGTCTCTAACCCCTTTTTTATCAAGTCCGTCATAGTATAAAATTGGATTTCCAAAATCATCTTTTCTACAACGAATATTTCCATCTTTATCAATTAATGCAAATAAACCTGAGTGCTCAAAACCACCATTTACTTTCTCATTTTCACCTGCATATAGATTAAAACCTTTGTTTGACAAATTCATAATTGTTGCTTTATCTCCCGTAAGGAAATTCCAGCTTGAAGACTTCACACCTAAAAGCTTAGCATGATCTTTTAAAACTTGTGGCGTATCATGAGCAGGATCAATGGTTATAGAAACAATTCCGAAATTAGGATTCCCAAAGAATGTTTTCTCAATTTCTAACATACTTAAATTCATCTTCGGACAAATTGATGGACACGTAGTAAAGAAAAATTCTAAAACATAAACTTTTCCTTTGTAGCTTTCGTTTGAAATTTTAGCATTATCCTGATTTGTCAATTCAAACTTAGGAGCAGGCCCAATTGTTAATAGCTTGGCATCAGATTTTGAAGTTTTCAAACCTACATTATCCAAACGATTTCCTTTTACCACTTCACCATTTTTTATTCTGTCCACGATTTTCGGCACAGCATAAATTCCAAAGATTAAAATAATAAACGAAATTCCGATATATGATTTATTTTTAAACATGATATAAAGATTAAAGTTCTTTTGTTGCGTTGTGATTCTTTTTAAGAGCTGCACGATATTCATACAAAATGATTTTGAAGTCATCTAGCATTTCGTTGCTCAACTCAGAAGGATGAAAAGTATTATAACCTTCCTTGTATTCCTCTTTGTCTTTTCTTCCTCTTAAATTTCGTTCTTTATCAACGATATAAACATTTGGCGTTCCAAGATCCTTATCCAGCTTACCTTTTAAATGAAGCTGATCATAAAACGTTTTAATTTCATCTGGGGAAGCAAAAATAAAATGCCAGCCTGACACATCTGTAAAAGCACCTAATGATTCTTCAATTTTCTGAGCATCCTTTTCGGTTCCTAATGGGCAAACCACTACAAACTGCAAATCTTTGAAACCATTATAACGCTGGTAAATTTTTTCATTTAAGTTGAAAAAATTCCCTCTGTTTTTTAAAATTTCAGAACCGGAAAAACCAAGAATAGTGATTTTATTATTTAAAGTTACTTTTTCTCCTTTAAGAGATTTCCAATTACCAAAATCGGCAATCTTAGGAGTTATTGTTGGAAGTTTAGTAAAACTATTTACACCTGAAGCAAAAAACAAATACGCTACAATTGGCAAAACAAAAAGTACAAAGAGAACTATATTTTTTTTCATTGTATTAACAGAAGTTATTGAGGTACAAAAATAAAAAAAGCTCCGTTAAACGGAGCCTCTTTTCGAATTAATATCATGTTAAAAATTCCATTTAATAGTAGAATCTTTAAAAACCCCATAAATATAATGTCCTTCTGTCAACAGAATAAACAATAAATATAAAACTAGGAAAATAACTGGTGATACAACAGACCATCTAAGGCTGCTTTTTTCACCTTCCATGTGCATAAATGCCCATACTATATAATATGCTTTGAATATTGTTAAGATATAAAATATCCAGTTCAACAAATTCAAACCTACAAAATGATTAAATTCTAAAAATCCTGGTTTAACGATTCCAAGGAAAACTTCAACTGTTGTTACAACTGATAGCAATCCAAAAACAAACCAGATTCTTCTTGTATTTGATACGTATTCGTGATCGTGTGACATAATGATAAATCTTAAAAATTAAACTAAGTAGAAAACTGTAAATACGAATACCCAAACTAAATCGACAAAGTGCCAGTATAGACCAACTTTCTCTACCATTTCGTAGCTTTTTCTTTTTTCGTAAGTTCCTAACAACACATTAAAGAAAATAATGATATTAATGATAACTCCAGAAAATACGTGGAATCCGTGGAATCCTGTAATGAAGAAGAAGAAATCAGCAAATAATTTACTTCCGTATTCGTTTCTAGTTAAGTTAGCTCCTTCAACAACATATTTTGCAGTACTTAAACGAGACTCAGATTCTGCTCTTGTCAATACTGTTTTCTTCTTTTTCTCAGTAAGCTGTTCAGTTCTTACTAATAATTCAGGATGTGCTTTAAAACCTGCCTGAACTTCAGCAACAGAATATGTTGGTATTGTTTCAGCACTTTCCATAAACCATTTTCCTTTAGCTCTTGTAAGTTCTTCTGGTTGTGCAGGTAATTTTACAGCAAACTCTTCAAGAGCAACTCTTTTACCATCTTTATCAACAAACTGCAACAAACTTCCACCTGCTGTTTCAACCGCTCCATATTCACCTTTTATAAAGTTTTTCCATTCCCAAGCTTGAGAGCCAACGAAAATTAAACCTCCAATAATAGTTAAGAACATGTAGATTGCAACTTTTGTTTTTTTCAATTGGTGACCTGCATCAACAGCCAAAACCATTGTTACAGATGAGAAAATTAAAATAAAAGTCATTAAGGCCACATAGTACATTGGAGCCGAAACACCATGCATAAATGGGAAGTGAGTAAACACTTCATCAGCCAAAGGCCAGGTTTCAATAAATTTAAATCTAGAAAAACCATAGGCTGCCAGGAATCCAGAGAATGTCAAGGCATCTGATACGATAAAAAACCACATCATCATTTTACCATAACTTGCTCCTAATGGCTCATTGCCGCCTCCCCAAGTTTTTTCTTCGTTATTTGCAGTAGTAACTGTCGCTTCCATAAAAGATATTCGTTAAAAAGTTCCCAAATTTACGTTTTTTTCTTATTTAAAGAAATATAAAAATAAAAATAAATATACCCATAATAAATCCAAAAAGTGCCAATACATCGCACCTAGTTCTATACCAAGAGTTTGAGTCGAATTGTATTTTTGTTTAAAATGATTATAAATTATAATTAAAAGTGAAATTAATCCTCCAGCCAAGTGCAACAAGTGTGTTACCGTTACTACATATAAAAAAGTTGTAGTAATTGAGCTACCTTCTCCAGTGAAATAATACCCGCTTTTTACGATTTGTCCAAAACCCACAAATTGCAAAACCACAAATAAAATTCCTAAAGCCAATGTTCCTAAAAGCAATGCTGTAGTTGCGCTTCTATTGTCTTTTTGAATTGCTTTTTTAGCAAGGTAAAAAGTAACGCTACAGCCTATAATTACCGCTGTACTATAAAAAAACGCTGTTGGTAATTCAAAATTCTTCAACCAATCAGCTCTTGATTTACTTACCACAAATGCACTTGTAAGTCCGGCAAACATCATTGTCATACTCACCATTGCGAATAACAAAATCAGTTTTGCCGATTTTGCGCTCCTTACTTGCTCCTCACCTTTTGTCATTGTCATTTCCATAACTATCTTAAAAATTTATCTACTATATATATTATTTGCAGTAACGAGATATACGAAACACTTACCAGCATTAATGTTCTTGCTGCTTTTGCTGTTCGCAACTGATACAAACGCACAGCGTAAAACAACATCCAAAGCCCTAATAAAAAGACTAAAACTGCAGCGATTGGCGAAATAAACAATTGCCCTGTATATCCTAAAACCGGCAATAGTGAGGCTATAATAAGCCAAACTGTATATAAAATAATCTGCAACGCAGTTCCTTTATCTTTTTTTCCTGTTGGAAGCATAAAGATCCCAGCTTTTTCATAATCTTCGTACAAAAACCAGCCAATTGCCCAAAAATGTGGAAATTGCCAAAAAAACTGAATCAAAAACAAAGTCCCTGCTTCAATACCAAATTCTCCTGTTGCCGCAACCCAGCCTAACATAAACGGAATTGCACCTGGAAATGCACCCACAAAAACCGATAACGAAGTTACTGTTTTTAAAGGTGTATAAATACTTGTATATAAAAATATTGAAATCGCAGCAAACATGGCTGACTTTGCATTGATTGTATACAACAATGCAATACCTATTATAGTAAGCAAACTTGCTACAAACAAAGCTACTCTTGGCGACATACGTCCTGAAGGAACGGGACGATTCTTAGTACGATCCATTAATGAATCGATATCTTTTTCGATTACCTGATTAAAAGCATTTGATGCTCCAACCATGCAATAACCTCCAATCATCAAAACAATTAAAACACTCCATTTAAAAGGATGTGCATCATTAACACCTAATAAATATCCCGCAATGGAAGAAAACAACACGCTAATAGCTAAACCAGCCTTTGTTATCTCTTTGAAATCGTTAAATGTTGATTTTATTGAAAATGTATTTTTAGTAGCGTTCAATACGGTATTTATTTGTATGTTTTTTTTGAGTGGTGCAAATGTACAAATTAGATTGTAGAATCCTGACCTATAAAATTAGATTTTTTTCAATAAAACCTTTACAAAATAAGGACTTGCAAATCTTTAACACAATTATTTCGAAAAATCTTATTAAAAATACTAGTAATCAAAATACCAATTAAAGACATCAGAACGTAATCCGATGCTAAACCAAGTGGTGTTTTGCTTAAAAGTAGTAGCCGTTTCCTGTGTTGGATCAAAGTTTCTATAAATTAAACTTCCAAACAATTTTAGATTTGTCATTGGATTAATTACGTATCCACCTTGAAAGTCCGCGATAAAAACGCTCGTTTTATTTCCCTGACCTACTTTTACTCCTGTATCATAAGGGCGTTTTACATCGTAACTCTTATAGATATTTCCTCCATAATTATTACTATCTGTTGCAGTGTCAAAATCCAGACCACGCGTTCCAATTGTTATTTTTCCATCAGCATAATAACGCCCTTTGTGGTAACGTCCAATTGCAACAAGTTCCTCAAAATTACCTCCCCACTGGTGTCCAATACTTTGATTGTTATGCCCGTAATTGGTAATAACTGCGCTATGCGAATACACATAAGGACGCACATGGTTGTACTCTAATTGCAACAACAAATCTTTTACTTTAAAAGCATTGAAATATTTTGCCCCTAATTGGTAACCAAATTTGTTCTTCCAACTCTGCTCTCCTTTTGCCATGTCTCCAACTGAAAATTCATCCAGTAAAAACTGACCGTATAAATTAACATTATTATTCCACTTGTATTTACCTGTAAATCCTAAAAGCGCATTACCACTTTTTGAAGATGAAGCAAATTCTACTGTTCGATAAAAAATAATCGGGTTTACAAAGTTGACATCAAAACCTCTGTTATTCGTATCTGTCCAAACTACAGATTCAAAAAATCCTAAATTCAATTTATTCGAAACATTCCAGCTCAAATAATGATTCGCCATGAATTTTGTGGCATATGTTTTTTCTAAAGTAACATCAGGACGAACATCCTTAAGCCACATATAAGTATTTGTATACTTTATCTTCCAGAAAGTAGTATTGATTTTAAAATATGGATATGGACTCGCTCCGTCGCTTTCAAGTAATGAACGATAACCGTCTCCAATAAAATTGCGTCCGTAACCTAATTGAAAATCAAAAAACTTACTTGGAACGAATGTAATATTAGCTTCCGCTAAAGGAAAATCATAAGCATCAGTTTTAAATCGTTTTGCAATTCCTATTCCCGGAATAATTGCCGGATTTCCTCCTGAAGGTTTTAATGTCTCTGCATAATCATTAAAATAACCCGCAAATCTTCCCTGACTTTCAAAAACTGTGGTTGTAAAAGTAATTTGCTTACCTAAACCTCCTCTAAAATTTAACGCTCTAGTATTCACATAAGTATAAGAAGCATCAAGATCTGAGGCTTTACCCATTTGCAAATCAAGAATAGGATTTAATGCCAGCCAATAATCTTCACCTTGAATTTGTACTAAATTTTCATTCCAAAATTTTCTCCCCAACCAGGTCGAAACATTCTTTTGAAGCGATTCATTTACTGCTTTTAAATTATAATATTTCGAAACTTCTGCATAAGAATATGGTTTTGAAGCGGTATGATTGTTAGTTCCAACCTGATTCATAGCGCCATCAAATTGCGCATAATAACTATGAGAAAATGGAATATTTAAATGACTTTCGAATTCCGGATTATTGTACTTTTTATACACAATACTATCCAATTCTGTCATTGGTTTTTCAACAGGTTTTAAAATTTCGGCTGCAGCCAAAGCTTCGGCAGCAATTTGATCTGCAGTTTTTAATGGCACATCAATTGAAATTGTATATTTCGAATAAGTTGGTTTTCCGTTATATGTTGAAGGTTTTATCTTCGGAAATTTACCAAAAACGCGTTTTGCTTCTTCTGATAATTCCTCATTTACAGCATTAACATAAATTACTTTGAACTCGCCATTAGCATCGACTTCAAAAAGTACTTTTACTTCTCCTTTATAATTATTTTGCTTTAATTTTTCAGGCACTTCAAAATTGTGGTATACAAAATCCTGAACTTCTTTATAAAAACAATTTTCTAATTTTTTCGCTTCTAAATTTTCACAATTTGGAAAAACAGGAAATTGTTCTGCCGTAAAACCAGGCTTAATAGATGAATTATTATTCTCTTGGGAAAAAGCAAATAAGACAGAAAATGTAAAAATAAAAGATAAAGAAATCTTATTCACGTAAATTTTGGTTTTCATTTAATATTGATTTGGGGTATTTTGTCCGCTAGCAATTGCTTTTGCAGCCGAAGTTCCGATGCGTTTAACACCTAAACGAATCATTTCTATTGCATCATCATAAGATCTAACTCCTCCGGCAGCTTTTATCTGCAAAGGCGATGCATTTTCTAACATCATAATAATAGTTGGAATAGTCGCACCGTTTGGAGCATCATCCTTTGTTTTAAAGAAACCTGTCGATGATTTCACAAAAACAGAACCGTAATTCTCTTCTTTAAAGTTTGTCATTACAACATTCTTTATCAATGTTGAAAGCTGAATAATCTCTTTATCTGTCAAAGCAGCAACTTCAATAATCCATTTGACAGTTTTATTGTGGGCTAAACCAATTTGTGTACCCAGTAAAATCTCTTGTTTTAATAAGACAGTATCTCCTCTTTTAAAAGCCTCATAATTGCAGACAAAATCTAAATCGTCTGCCCCATTTTCAATTGCTTCATTTGCTTCTTTGATCTTAGTCTCAATACTTGATTTTCCTTCCGGAAAATCGATAACGGTACCAACCTGCAAAGTTGAATTGGCTTTCAAAATCATTTCTTTGGCTAAAGCAACATATTCAGGCCGAATCATAATTAGCTTAAAACCTTCGAGAATTGCCTCAGCAATTGCATCTTTAACCACGGCTTTATTTTCTGCTTCTGTAAGTCTGGCTTGAGAGGCAGTTTTTAAATAAGTCGAATCTAAATATTGCTTGACATTCATAATTTTGAAATTATATTGAATTGGGACAAAAATACATTTTAAATTCAAAAAAAACTCTTTGTAAAGCCTGATTTTTAGACAATAAAAAACCCACCGAAGTGGGTAGTTATATTCTTATATTTTATCTAATTGCTTCTTGAAAGCTATTGCGGTAAATACTGCTATAGTTGCACCAAGTGCATTTGCTAAAATATCTGACACATCTGATGCTCTTGTTGTCGTAAGCACACTTTGTAAAATCTCGATTGTAATTCCAAAAAAAACAGAAAATATAAACGAGACTAAATATGCTTTATAATCATCTGCATCTCTTCCTTTAAGCTCTTTCTTAAAAAAAACAATCCAGGAAATTGTAAATCCGAAATGAAAACAAAAATGTACAATTTTATCAATACTCGGAAAATTTATTGCAGGAATATTACTTGAATCAGTCAAGCAGAAATAAGCAATAATCCCTGAACAAATAATTGCCCAGATTAATAATAATTGTTTAGGCACCGATAAGTTGTGTATAAGCTTCAGCAGACAATAAAGAATCTACTTCTGATGCATCAGCAATTTTTATTTTAATCATCCATCCAGCTCCGTAAGGATCAGAATTTACAGTTTCAGGAGCACTTTCTAAGCTATCATTAAAAGCAATAATTTCTCCTGTTAGCGGTAAAAATAAATCAGATACTGTTTTTACAGCTTCAACTGTTCCAAAAACCTCATCTTTATCAAGTGTTTGATCCAAAGTTTCTACTTCAACATACACGATATCCCCTAACTCTTTTTGTGCAAAATGAGTAATTCCTACAGTTGCAACATCTCCTTCGATGCTAACCCATTCGTGATCTTTTGTGTACTTTAAATTTGCTGGTATGCTCATAATTGTGTTGTTTGAAAATTGATAATTTAGTAATTAAGCCACAAATGTAATAATCTTCTAAGAAATCTGGTTTAGAAACTAAAAATTAATTTCCGAAATTATACCTAAGTGTGAATCCCGATCTAATATTCGTTAACGGGAATGATGTCGATATAACTGCTTTAGAGAACGAATGATCATAATAAAATATTGCCGTCAGGTTTTTACTAAACGCATAATCAGCAGTCACTTTTAATGACCAAATATTCTGACCTGCAGCCAGTTGATTATTATCATAATCTAAATAACGTACTAATGTTTCATTGTTTCTAAAAGAAAAATCAGCTTTTATATTGATATCACTTTTGATAATTCCTGTTGGACTATCTGCAAGCCTAGATGAGAAAATAACATCTTTAAAACGATATCCTACTCCCACAACATACTCTAATCCTTTAACTTCTGTCAACAAGTTATTATCAAAACTCATAGATAACGCTCTGTCTTTTTTAATTTCAGTAAGAATACGCAAAGAGCTTTTCAACTCAAAATCAACACGTATAAGCGGACTAAACTGCTCTACCAAATTGACATTTGACATGATTGTTTTATTATAGAAATTTGTATTTATATCTTGTCCGTCCGGATTTTCTGTGTAATCAAAATTAGATCTAAACTGATTTATTGTATAAGACGCTCTATAATTATTTTGCAATGAAAAACGTTTGAATTTATCTTTGAAAAACTTGTAACGCATTAAACCATTATACTTGATACTCCAGTTTGGAATAGGGAAACTTCTAAATATTCCGGTTGAAACATTTGAAGCATCGCTTCCGGTATAAGCAGCAAGAAAAGCTGGCAACAATACAGCCTGATTACTTTTACCAAAACCAATTGGATACCCTTGATTTGACGCATAAATCTCTCTTTGCTTTTTAAATGGATCTTCTACCGTTGGATCTACCGGCGGCGGCGGGATATCATTTACATCATATCTTGGTATTGGGTTCGATCCATAACGATCTTCAGCAAGACGATTTGCAATAATCAAACGATTGTTTCTAAAATCATCAAATGCCGCCGATTGTGTTTCATCGCTTTTAGAAAAAGCTGTTTTTATTAACACAGTCGAAATTGAAAACATTCCATAAGTATATGGTGACAATGGCAGATATTCTCCACTAGATGGGTCAACACTATATTGCTCTGACGTATTTTGAGAATAAGCGCGATCCATTGCCAAATCGATTTTTAAATCTGGCAGTAAATCAATGTTCGCTGTTATTTTCAAAAGTTTATTCGTTACCTGAGTAAAGTTTTGATTGAAATCCTGATAGTCTGTCAACCATCCGTTTTTAGCAGCTTCGTAACGTATATCGTCCTGACTTCCAAAAACAAAACCTAATGTTGGTCTTGAAGTTCCAAAGAAACCAACGCTTGGTGTGTATCCTGGAAGAACAGTTCCGCTATTTTTAGTATAATTTACCTGAATATTTTTCACACTGGTTAAAACTCCAATCAGACCATCATAAAAAGGACTATTACTTACAACTGGTTTTGCCGTGTTTACAATTTTTTCTCCAGGTTTTGGAGGCGCCGCTGTCTTAGGTTTTGCTCCAGACTTAGTTCCAGGCGTCAGACCTAAATACTTGTACAGCATATTCATGTTAAGAGTCGTCGTCAATGTATTAGAATTTGCATTCTGAATAGTATTTCCTAAATCATAGGTCGTTATTGTTCCATCCGGATTCTCTACTTGATGATCAGAGAAAGCTGTTGACGAACGCTGCCAACTATAATCAGCCGTGTATGAATAACTTGCCTTTACGAAACTAAAAACAGGAATCTTATTAATTGGTATTTCATAATTCAATACTAATTGTTGAATATGTTGATTTGGTGTACCAATATCCAAGTAATCATCCCAAATATTGAAATTTTCCTTTGGCGAATTATCATCATTCAAATAATTTTTAACAATATTATTTGATGCTGCCGTATAATTTATTTTTAATGATTTTGTTAGATTATACCCAAAACCATATTGATAGTTAAACGCAAAATTTCGTCTGTAAAGCGGATCAAGACCTATCCCTTCAACATCAACTTGTCTAAATTGCTGACGGTTACTTTGTCTTAAAATATTGGTATTAAAAGTAATATTAGAAGGCAAATAGTTAAAATTGAAATCGCTTAAAATTTTCCAATACTCACTTTTTTTCATGAATTTGGTTGTCTTAAAAGGCACTACTTCTTTCGGTTGAAAAGTGTAGGCATAATTTACAGCTGAATTAGATTGTTGATCCTGATAAGCTTCTACTTCATAATCATGACGATTAACCTCATTATATGATTGCGATAACGTTAAGTTCTCGACATCATAAATATGTGGTTTTTGCTCTGGTGCCCTGTCTTTTTTTACTCCGATAAAGTTAATACTTCTACGTTTGGTATAATCAACAGCACGAGTTCTAATATTATCTTTTTCAGCCTGATCTGTAGTTTCTCTAAGTAACTGATCTAGTTTTATATCTTGGTTAAAAGGATCATACTCAGGCGTGATTACCTCTTCTCCAATTGCATAATTAAACGGTAAATTAATTCCCCATTTATGTGGTAATAATTTACCTAAATTTAAATTGGTAACAATATTATACTGCTGAATATCTTCACGATCTCTTTCATTGGCACCTTGTTCTAAAGATCCAAAACCAATTGTACTCTTTTTACCTGTAGCCGAAACTGTAGCAAAATCTGCCATATTGGTATCAATATTTAATATCGCCGCCATTCCGCCTTTGTTCTCTAAATCAGCCAAACGAAGCTCATTAAACCAGACTTCTCCTTTGATATCTTTATGATCTGCCCTACTTTTCACCCCGACCATTAAATTTCGAACCAAACCAAAGTTAGGATTACCCTTGATCCCTAGTTTTAATTTACTATCACCA
The DNA here is from genome assembly GCF_020991455.1 of Flavobacterium sp. JAS. Taxonomy (GTDB): domain Bacteria; phylum Bacteroidota; class Bacteroidia; order Flavobacteriales; family Flavobacteriaceae; genus Flavobacterium. Next base: position 472,313 of record NZ_JAJMOX010000001.1, on the reverse strand, counting down.
TCGCCACCACTACCTAAATCATCATCAGGATAATAAACACCATTAATATCACGCTTATCCGAATTAAGATCAATACTCATGGCCTTAATCTTCATACTTGTCAATAACTCCAGTGCCAGATCGATATTATTATCTTCCATCCAAACCAAATCAGGACTTATTGTACATGATCCTCCGGTTCTGGTTACTTTCAACGGAATTTCGACTTGATAGAAGTTTTGTGTGAAATCATTTCCGAAACGAATAAATCCAACCATTTCATCATCTAACAAGCTACTTTCACTTGGCAAAGATTCAGCATGCAAAAACATTTTAAGTTTTTTATACTGACGCATGTCAACACTTACATTTTTGAAAACCGCTCTCGAATCAAGAGGTTGTAAACCTGCTCCTCCAACACGTAATGCTAACGCTTGCTCATTTTGATTGATAATTGTATTGTTATTGTACAATTGTTCTCTTTGAACTCCAGGTGGAATTACATAATTCACAGGACATTTTGTGCTGTTCTCCTGAATATTCACTGCCGAAACATCAAATTCAGTACCATCATCATCAGGATTTGTATCATTTGCATCCAGAGTTCCCGTATATCTTCTCCACTCTCCTCTTACTAAATCTAAAGCCCCAAAACGCACAGTCATTTGGTTGTTAAAACCAGTCATAAACATACGCATAAAACGAATAGATCTAAAATCTGTAATATTACCTATTGTATTTTGAGGTTGGGAAACAGGAATTTTAAACTGAATCCACCTTGCATTCGTTGTAGATCCGTTTGGCAACTCAATATTACTTACATCACGAATATCAGTAATATAGTTCTGTCCTACCTGCATTCCCGGTTTAATATCAATACTATATTCATAATACGCATTTATAGTACTCATTGTATTATCACGATTAATATCTTCAACATCCGGTAACGTTGTCGATCCACGATTAGGATCATCGATACTTACTGCGGAGTTTCCTTCGACTCCGTTGTATTTTTTATAACGATTTAAAACTCCTCCGTCTGTATTCAAATAATACGTATAATCATCTGCCGCCGGATCTGCTTCTCCCGCATAATTACTATATATAGATCCTTCTTTTGAACTTGGTAAACCATCTAAACCAACATCCTGATTTTTACGATTATCTGCGTTTGTATCAAATGCATAAATCAAGGATTGTGATGCAGGAACGTCTCCCCAAAGCGGTTGTGGATTTACCAATACCTGACCCGGGCCTAATCCGTTTTCATATTGTTTTCTTCCGTCTTTTAAAACGTCTTCAGAAACTTCTCCTAAGTTGAAATAAATTTTCCCTGTATTATTTGTTGGCGCTTCTCCGTTTCCTACATAAGGATCAAGTACCCAAAACTGAATATACTCAACGTTTCCTTGCTCAAAATTGGTAGAATTCAAGGAACGCATAATTCCTCCGAAATTTGATGATGCCGGATCTGTATTAAAATTCGGATTATTATTATATGGTCCTCTGTCTGATGGATAATAACTTAAATCAAGTGTATTAATAACCTGAATTTGCCCTTGTGCAATATCTGTATTTGGGTATAATTCACGGCTATAAATTCTTCTGGTTGTATTTAATGATAAATCATCGTTTGAAATACCTGATGGTTTCGAAGTATAAAAAATTGGATCAATTGTATACCATGCCAATTTTGCTCTTTTAAAACCATATTCTAAAGTACTTGAATTAGCATTAAAAGTGTTGTCGTTTATAGAATTTAAAAATGGTGTAGAAGCTAAACTCCAGGCATAAGCTGATCGCATGTCTATAGTAGACTGTGAACCTTCAAAATCATCTACATATATGGTTGCTTCTCCTTCAAAATCACTCGCTTTTGGAGCATCAGGTCTTAAAAAAGCAACCTCACCGCGTATCGAAAGATTTGATGGAACATCAGTATCCATATTAGGTAATTTATTTACCAGTCTGGTTAAGAAAGGAACTTCTGTTGAATAATTTCCGTTAAAACCAAAAATAGTATTGTTTACAGATTCCTGACCATAACTCGATTTTTGAGTAAAAGGTCTTTCTGTCATTTTTAAATAAGTTCCTCCAACAACAAAATTGTCCGAAATTTTATGTTCGATATTGAATCCCATAAATCTTCGGGTTTGCTGCCCAAAAATTGAATTATTTTCTAATGAAACCTCAATTGGTGTATTTGAAGCCTGAAGCGAAGGATCCAAAATTTGCACTCTTCCCAATTGATAATCCACACTATAATCAATTCCTTCTACTAATCTTCTTCCAGCTGCCATTACTACAACCGAACCTTGAGGTACGTTAAACGCCCCAATTGGAATACCGTTACTTCCTGATGATTTATATTTTCCTCTTAATAAGAATTTATTTTTATCACTGTCTTGTAAAGCTCCCGATTGTGTGTTTCGATACATGTTTCTAAACACGTATTTCTGTTGATTGACGTTGTAAGTGTTTGGATCGTCATAGTTTTCTCCTGAACCTGAATTTTGTAGCTTTTTAAACAAAAGCTCTCCAAAAGGCTCTTTAGTAGTAAAAATAATTCGCCCGTTTTGAACGTCTACGGTTACTCCCGGAAGATAATCAAAGAAACCATCTCCTCCGGTTTGTGGATCATTATTATAATTTAATCGATCCAGATTAAAGACATTTAATAATGGTGTTTGATCGACTTTACTATCTGGTGCTGGATTTACAGGAAAAGTACTTCCCTGAACCGGTGTAATATAATTTATAGGCGAAGGATCTGTGTAAAGAATGTTTAATCTAAAATCATCCTGCTTAATTTGATAAGCCTGAGGAATTTGATACACGTTTTTCATCATCAGGTTCCAAACCGGATTTTGTACGTTTGTCAAACTACTCTTAAGCATTTTCAAAATCAAACTTTGGGTGATAATCGCCTGATTTGAGGTATTGTTTCCTGTAACTATTGTTCCATCAACTCCATCACTACCAAACTCTCCTACCTGATAAACTTTACCTCCAACGGTATATTCATAAGCAACTGCCAAAATCTCATCATTTGCCAAACGTTGCTGCAAAGAGATATATCCTAACTGTGCATTAAATGTAAACTCGTTTGCATTTAATTTTCTTGCATTTTCTAATACAGAATAATCTGTACCTTCACTTACGTTTGCGTTATTGAATCCTGATTTTGCCGTTACTATTTCTCTAATATTTGAGTTTAAAAACGAACCTGCCTGACCAATTGCTGCAGGATCATATTTGTTATTATCATTTTCTGATGGAGAATCAACAGGATTATTAAAAAAACCAGTTGTTGGAGTTACAACTACAACCTGATTGTCAGGAATACCGGTTGCCTGTGCTTCTCCTAAATCCTGAAGCGCAATAACGTTTCGTAAATTATTACTGGTTGTACTAACTCTATTTTGTTTGTTGGTTACCCAAACCTCAATTCTGGTCACCTGTACACGACTATCAATAAATGGATATCCTTTTAAAGAAGCATCGTATTTGTTTCTAAAATATTGTGATAAGAAGAAGTGCCTGTCATTATCATAGTCCAAAGCATACAAATCAAAATTTTGAACTGTACCACCACCTTCTGCAACTATACTCTTTGTTTGTGACTTTTGTTCTGAGAAAACTCCGGTGATTGTTGTTTTACCAAATTGCAACTGAGTTTTAACCCCAAATAAACTTTGAGCCCCACGGATAAGTGTACTATTTAATGGCATGCTAACATTACCAACCTCAACTTTTTGAATGATATCGTCTTCAGATGGTGAGTAAGCCAGCTTAAATAAATTTTGAAATGCAAATGTAGATTGTGTATCATAATTAGCATTTACATCTAATCGGGTTCCTATTTTCCCCATTAAACTCATACTAATTCTTTGATCAAAATCGAATGTTAAACTTGATCTGTTTCTAGGAGAAAACGAAGGATTATCTTGTTTGGTGTATCTAATACCCAAATCCATTTCAACTGACCCTGTAGGCTTTACATCAATTGTATTACTACCAAAAATACTTTCGAAAAGACTCGAATTGATATAATATCTCGGTAATAAATTCTTTTTATCTGCTTCGCTGCCTACTTTTTTACCATCAATAGCATCTGATTTTTTTTTGAAATAATCTCTTCTGGATTCTTTTAAAACTAAATCTTCATATTCTTTAGGCGTTAAAATAATTGGATAATTAATAGAAATGCCGTCAACTGAATTGGTATAAACATATCGATCCATTATTGGATCATATTTATAAGCTGAAAGTATACTTGGAGGATCTTCTAATTCAACTTTCCCAACTGAAAATTGAGTTTTGGTTGTATCTTGAATTGCTTGATTTACTTGCGCACGCAAAACATTACCGCAAAATAAAACCAGCAAAAAAATACAAATTTTACGCATACAATTCCTTTATTTAAATTGAGTTTATAAGCTTTTTAAAGCTTTTTTGATGATTGTTTCTACAGTAGCTTCCGGATCTTCTTTAACAATCTTTTCGACTACTTTTTCAGAAGTTTTTCTAACGAAACCTAAAACTTCCAATGCAGATAACGCTTCATCTCTATTTGTATTGTTTTGTACAACAGAAACTTCATCTAAATCGTACAACTTTAACACTTTTTCTTTTAAATCAAGTATAACTCTTTGTGCTGTTTTGCTTCCAATTCCTTTAATAGATTGTATAACACCCACATCACCAGAGGCAATTGCATTAATTATCTGTCTTGGTTCTATTGACGATAACATTGTTCTGGCAATATTAGCTCCAATACCGGAAACAGATAACAACATTCTAAATATTTCACGCTCTGATTTTTCTGCAAAACCAAATAAAGTATGCGCATCTTCTTTGATTTGAAGATGCGTATACAATTTTATATTCTCTGCATTAGGGATTAATGAGAAGGTATGCAACGATATATGTACCTGATACCCAACGCCTCCACAATCAATTACGACATCAGTAGGGTTTTTCTCAACTAACCTGCCTTGCAAATGTGCTATCATAGTAAAATTTATTAGGGTCAAATATAATAAAAATGCAATAAAAATACGACAATATTATTCGACCCTTATCATTTCTACTATTTAGCTAATTTATTTTTTTTATTCTCTTTTTCCTGAGCATCAATAACTGCAATTGCAGCCATATTTACCATTTCTTCAACACTTGCTCCTAATTGAAAAATGTGAACCGGTTTACCCATTCCCATCATGATTGGACCAATAGAATTTACTTTATATAATTCTTTTAATAATTTATAAGTAATATTTGCCGACTCTAAGTTAGGAAAAATCAATGTATTTACCTTCTTTCCAGCCAATTTTGAGAAAGGAAATTTTTCAGCAAGCATTTCCTGGTTCAAAGCAAAGTCTGCCTGAATCTCTCCGTCAACGATCATTTCAGGGTGATTTTTATGCAAATACGCTACAGCTTCTCTAACTTTTGAAGCACTTTGACTTGTTGAAGATCCAAAATTTGAGTAAGAAACCATCGCAATAACTGGCTCAACACCAAACATTTTTGCTGTTTTTGCCGTCATAATTGCAATATTAATTAAATCTTCTGCCGAAGGATTTATATTGATTGCAGTATCTGATAAGAACATTGGTCCGCGAGAAGTCAACATCATGTTTGCTGTTGCAACAAGTGATGCTCCTGGCGCTTTTTCAATCAATTGTAACATTGGTTTTACAACCGTTGGATAACTTCTTGTATGACCTGTAACTAAAGCATCTGCTTCGCCTTCATTAACCATCATTGCAGCGAAATAGTTTCTTTCGCGCATGAATTTCTGAGCATCCAATAACGAAACACCTCTTCTTTCTCTTGTTTCCCAATATGAATTTGCAAATCTATTACGTCTTGCTTCTTCTTCGTTTGTTTTAGGATCAATGATTTCAAGTTCAGCATCAAAACCTAACTCAGCTTTAAGCTCTAAAATTGCTTCTTTATTACCTAATAAAATTGGAAAACCAATTCCGTCCTCGTGAACTATTTGTGCTGCTTTTAGTACATTTAACTGATCTGCTTCAGCAAAAACAATTCTTTTAGGGTCCATTTTAGCACGGTTTGTCATCAAACGCACCATTTTATTATCATTACCCATACGCTCACGAAGTGCATCTTCATAAGCTGCCCAGTCTGTAATAGGATGTTTTGCAACACCAGATTCCATCGCTGCTCTTGCAACTGCCGGAGCAACTACAGTAATCAACCTTGGGTCGAATGGTTTAGGAATAATATAATCGTTACCAAATCCTAATTTTGTTGCGCCATAAGCCACATTTACCTGTTCTGGAACTGGTTCTTTTGCCAATATAGCCAAAGCTTTTACGGCAGCCATTTTCATAGCTTCATTAATTTTAGTTGCTCTAACATCTAGCGCTCCTCTAAAAATATATGGAAAACCTAGTACGTTATTTACCTGATTAGGAAAATCTGAACGTCCTGTAGCCATAATAACATCCTTACGAGTTTCTGTAGCTAAATTATAATCGATTTCCGGATTTGGATTTGCCATTGCAAAAACAATTGGATTATCTTTCATTGTCAACAACATTTCAGCCGAAAGAATATCTCCCGAAGACAATCCGATGAAAACATCTGCTCCTTTTACAGCTTCTGCTAATTCAATTTTAGGACCATTTACTGCATACTTTAATTGCAATTCTGATAGTGAAGGATTATCTTTTGTTAAAAGTCCTTTACTATTAAACATTTGGATATTCTCAACTTTAACTCCTAATAAAACATATAAATCAGTACAAGCTATCGCTGCAGAACCTGCACCAGAAACTACTACTTTTACATCTTCTGCTTTTTTTCCTGCTAATTCAAGTGCATTGATTAAAGCTGCCGAAGAAATAATTGCCGTACCGTGCTGATCGTCATGCATTACCGGAATATCCAATTCTTCTACCAGTCTTCTTTCTATTTCAAAAGATTCAGGTGCTTTAATATCTTCAAGATTTATTCCTCCAAAAGTTGGAGCAATATTTTTAACGGTCTGGATAAATTCTTCAATATCTTTTGTTCCGATTTCAATATCAAAAACGTCAATATCAGAGAAAATTTTAAACAACAAACCTTTTCCTTCCATAACTGGTTTAGAAGCTTCAGGACCAATATCACCAAGTCCTAAAACAGCTGTACCGTTTGAAATAACGGCAACCAGATTTCCTTTTGCTGTGTATTTATAAACGTCGTCTATGTTTGCTGCGATTTCTAAACATGGTTCAGCAACACCAGGTGAATAAGCCAAAGATAAGTCTCTTTGGGTTGCGTATTTTTTTGTTGGAACTACCTGAATTTTTCCTGGAGTTGGTTCTGAATGATACAGTAACGCTTCTCTTCTTTTACTCTCTTTGTTCATTATATTTAGCTTTTATTCTAGCTTACAAAGATATAAGTCTTGGTTTAAAATGGCGTCTTTTTATGTTTTTCTTTTCTTAAAAAAACGTTTTCGTTAAACCAAAAAAAATAGTCCATTATAATTTGGACTATCTAATAAAGTTTATTTTTTGATTTTATATTACTGAGAAATATAAGAATTTAAATGATTTATAGTGTCTTTTTGAATTTCTATAATCGCTTTTACAACGTCACTGATCGAAATTATTCCTACCACAATTCCATCTTCCATAACTGGCAAATGTCTGATTCTTTTGGTACTCATCAACTCCATACAATCTTCAATATTATTTGAAAGGTTTATCGAAGAAACATCGATTTCCATGATTTCGTGTACAAAGGTTTCTTTTGATGACTTGTCTTTCAAAACAATTTTTCGGGCATAATCCCTTTCAGACAATATTCCTTTTAAATCGGTTCCATCAATAACCAGAATTGCCCCAATGTTTTTTTCTCCCATTACTTTCAGCGCTTCATAAACTGTTGTTGTTGAAAGTACGGAATAAACATTTTTTCCTTTTGCGTTTAGTATTTGATTTACAGTCATATCTGAAAAATTTTAAGTCCTATAAAGTTAAAAAAAAATGAATATAAAAAACAACGAAAACGATTTTTTAAAACTTAACACATTCATTTTTAACATAATAAGTTAAATTTCATTATAAAGAAATTTTTATTTAAAAAAACGAATGAATTTTAGGGATTTTTTGCGAAAAACACAGTATTTTTTGATGCTTTTAGATTTATTATAAATAAAATACGGAATTTGATTATATCGCCACAACATATTGTCTAGTCCCGAAATAACAATACATAAAAAAGACCTTTGCTAAAATCTAGAAAGGTCTTTTTTATACCAATAAACATTTATATTATTGGGAGATATACAAATACCCTGTTAAACTAATAGGTTCATTTAGATATGTTTTATAGGTTATTACATAAAAATAAGTTCCGTCAGGCAACCCATCTTGTTGTTTGACAGTTGCTCTTCCTTCCGAAATTCCTCTAAACACAACCGATTCATTATCATAACCATGAGCATCATAAACCAAAACTCCCCAACGATCATAAATCTCTACATAAGCATCTGAATAACATTTGATTCCATCAATTTTGAAAATATCATTCATACCATCTCCATTAGGAGAAACTGCATTGTAAACCGTGATTTTACAAGCATTTAATGGAAGTATTGTTGGATCATCTTCCAGAATCGAATTATCATCTGATTTATCCGTTATAACTCGCTCTTTTGGATCAACTGCCTGAACTGTCGCTTGATTTTCTACACTTCCTACAGCAATATCCTCAGCTGTTAAAGTATAGGTTCCTACAAAATTATCGGTATTTGTTTCATCTGCTCTTAGAATAATTGGATCTCCTGTAATAACAATTCCCGGTTTAGGATCTTTAACTATGATGTTTACCAAAAGAATATTTCCGGTATTTGTAATAGCAAAATGATAGGTTACGGTTTCTCCAATTTCTGCATATCCATTTTTGTTTTCATCATTGAATGTTGCTGTTTTAATAATTGCTATTGTTGGAACTGATGTTAAATCGACAACAGTAGGATCATCATCATTTGTAAGAGTAGGATCGTCACTATCAGATATATCTATAACTTGTTTTCCGTCAGGGGCATCTCCAATAACGATGGCCGTATTTACTACTTCTCCTGCTAAAGCATCCAGAATTGTCACCGTATATGATGCAGTTGCTGTACCGGTTTGTCCAGGAGATAATGTACTTGGAGTAACTGCAATAACACTGTTACTTAATAATGGATCGGCAATTTCGATGTTATTCAATATCACATTACCTGTGTTTTCTACAACAAAACTGTAATTAATTATTGAGCCTGCTCCACCAGTTCCTGATAATTGCCCTCCTTTTATTAAGGTCAAATCTTTAAATTGATCTACTGGTGTAATCGTAGGATCGTTATCACCTATTAAAGTAGGATCATTACTATCTGATAAATCCTGAATAGCTGTTCCTACCAAAGGCTGAGCAGTAACTAAAGCTTGATTTTGAACAAACCCTAAATTAATATCAGTCTGGGTTAATACATAAGTACCTGTGAAGTTTGTTACGTTTGTCTGACCTACTGCCAACGTTGCAATTGGCGTACCTGTAATAGTCGCTTTTGGATCTGTAACAATCACGTTGTTCAAATCTATGGTTCCTGTATTGGTAATCGAGAATGAATAACGAATTAGCTCTCCCGGCTCTGCATATCCATCACCATTTGTATCAGAGAAAACGCCTTGTTTCACTAATGCTATTGATGGTTGCGTAACTGTTATTTTAATAACCGCCTGATCACAATTTGTAGCATTTAGATTTTCACAGATTTGATACACAATAGTATAAATTCCTGAGGAAGTACCTGCTGGAACACTTACCAAACCAGTATTCATATCTAATACCGGAACCGCTGCTGAATTGATAACATCCGCAGGCGAAACCACATTTATTTTGACTTGTGCTATAGTTGGGGCTGTATTATCTAAAAGATCATTGGTTAGAACATTGATTACATTATTAGCTCCGTCCAAACCGTTAATTCCTCCAATGGCATCATCGTTTGCAATAATTGGTCCCGAAATAACGGTTACAATAATATCTGCCTGACTACAGTTTGTAGGATTTAAGTTTTCGCAAATCTCATATCTAATTGTGTAAGTTCCGCTTGGTGTACCAGCAGGAACGCTTACATTTCCGGTAATAATATCTAAAGTAGGAACCGGACCTCCATTGATTGAAGTGGCAGGCGTAACAACTCCGATACTAATTTCTGATAATTGAGCCGCAACTCCGTTTAGATTATCGTTTGTTATTGCATTTACAACATTGGCCTGCCCCTGAAAACCATTAATATTGAGAACAGTATCACTATTTGCTTGAATTGTAGCAGCTGTTACCGTTATAAAAACAGTTGCTTCATCAAAATTTGCCGGATTTAAATTTTCTGCAATTCTATATCGAATCGTGTATAATCCTGCAGGAGTTCCAGCCGGAACACTTACAATTCCGGTTGCAGGATCTAAAACTGGCACATTTGGATTTCCATTTATCGGATTTGCTGTATTTAAAACCGTAATCGTGATTTGACTGATATTTATCGAAGTGACTTTTGCTTTTTTACCTACTATTGACGAATCGTTGAAGGTATCATTGTCGATAATATTTAATGCTTTTGGTGTTCCAACATAACCATTTATATTAACCTCAATATCATCATTGGCAATAATTGTAGCAGCATTTATCTCAATTACAATGTCGGCTTCACTACAGTTTATTGCATTTAATTTTTCGCAGATTCCGTAATGAATAGTATAAGTTCCTGCTGAAGTTCCCGGCAGAACATCTACACTTCCTGTTGCTATATTTAATACCGGCACCGGACTTCCTGAAATATAATCGACCGGAGTTATCGTATTTATTGAAGTAATATTAATTTGAGATAATTGAACGGCAACTCCATTTAATAAATCATTTGAAATAGCATTTATCACATTTGTCGCTCCCACATATCCGTTAACATTATTTACTGCATCATTGACTGCCAAAATTGATGGTCCAACTACTGTAATAAATACTGTTGCGTCATTACAATTGCCAGAATTTAGTTTTTCGCAAATATGATATTTAATCTCATATTCTCCCGCAGGTGTTCCTGCCAGGATACTTACCATTCCGGTTAACGGTTCTAATGATGGAACCGGTCCTCCGTTGATTGGCGCTGCTGGTGTATCAACTGTAATATTTACCTGATTCAGATTTGTAATGGCGCCGTTTAAGCTATCATTTGTTAAAATATCAATAGCATTATTAGTTGCTACATATCCGTTTACATTGGCTAGATTGTCATCATTAGCCACTATCAACGGAGCCTGAACTACAATAGTTATTACGGCAGTATCATTGTTTGTTAATGTCGATACTTCTCTTAGCGTATAACTAATTGTATATGTTCCTGCCGGAGTTCCTGCCGGAACACTAACTACTCCTGTTGCCGCATCTAAAACCGGTATTAAACCTGAATTTATTGGTGTTGCAGGAATTACATTGGTAATCAAAACTTCTGATGGAATTACAGGAATTCCGTTTAAAGTATCATTATCTAATGCATTGACTGCATTTGTTGTTCCTGTAAATCCATTAATTGGAGTTGAAGAAAGATCGTCATCAACAGCATCAATTGGCGCAGCGACAACTCTAATTCTAATAACGGCTTCATCACAATTTGATGTGTTTAATGTACCGCAGATTTTATATACAATAAAATATTCTCCTGCATGTGTACCCGCCGGAACATCTACATTTCCGGTAAGAACATTTAATACCGGTACTGGTTTTCCGTTTATTGAACTTGCTTGTGAAATTAATTCGCCTTTGAAATCCGTAAATACTAATGGCGCTCCGTCTAAAGTGTCATTATCATAAGCATTTACCACATTATTTGCTCCTGCATAACCGTTAATGTTATTTGCCTGATCATCATTTGCAATAATTGGAGGTTCAATTACAACAACAGTGATAAGTGCGTCGTCACAATTTAGTGGATTTAATTTATCACATAATAAATATCTTATTTGATAAACTCCTGCAGGCGTACGTTCCGGAATAGTTACAAGTCCAGTTGCAGTAACCAGGAAAGGAACAAAACCTCCGTTTATAGGTGTTGCTGGAGATATTACAGTTCGGATTACCAAATTCACATCTGTTAAAGGGATTCCATTATACTTATCATTAATTGTAAAAGCATTTAGAACTTCTGGCGCTCCTCTATAACCGTTGATATTGCTAATCAGATCATCTTCGGCTAAAATTGCCGGTCTGTCTACTATGATTATAATATTTGCCTGACTACAATTGGCTGGGTTCAGCTTTTCGCAAATTTCATATTGAATAATGTATGTTCCGCCTGAGGTTCCTGCGGGTACATCTACATTACCCGTTAATTCATTTAGAACAGGAACAATTCCGTTTGTTGAAGTTATAGGAGCCGTAGTGCCTAACGAATGAATGTTTACTTGTAGTATTGACGCTGCTACACCATTTAGATCGTCATTTGTTAAAGCATTAACTACATTATTTGCGCCAACATATCCGTTAATATTATTAGCGAAATCATTATCCGCATTAATAGTCGCTGCTGAAACATCTATGGTAATATCTGCTTCACTACAATTTAACGGATTCAGCTTTTCGCAAATTCCATAATGAATTATATAAATTCCTGCCGAAGTTCCTGCTGGCACATCAACATTTCCTGTCAGAATATTTAATACCGGAACGGGATTTCCTGTTACATAATTTGAAGGTGTCGTTGTTGTGAGAGACGAAATAGTAATCTTGATCAATTGAATATCCGAACCGTTTAATCTGTCATTTGTAATAGCATTTACGACATTATTCGCACCAACGTATCCATTAATAATACTTGTAGAATCGTTATTTGCAATGATACTTGGAGCAACAACATCAATTGTTATTGTGGCAATATCAAAATTAGTGGTGTTCAAGTTTTCACTTAAGCGATATTCAATTATGTAAGTTCCTGCTGCAGTTCCCCCCGGTACATTCACCAATCCTGTTAAAGGATCTAAAACAGGAATTGCCCCGCCATTAATAGGAGTTGCGGGAACAACACTACTAATCGTTACCTGAGAAGGAATAACCGCTAGTCCGTTTAATCTATCATTTGTTAAAGCATTTACGACATTGGCAGCCCCAACAAAACCATTAATATTGGTTGCTGCATCGTTAACAGCATCAATTGGTGCGCTAACTACATTGATAAATATTGTCGCATTATTACAATTTGTTGGATTTGTTTTTTCGCAAATATGATATATAATCTCATAATCGCCTGCCGGAGTTCCTGCTGGCACACTTACAAATCCTGTTAAAGGTTCTAATACCGGAATTGATCCTCCGTTTATTGGAGTTGCAGCATTTTCGACCGTGATATTTACTTTTGATATGTCTGTAGCGGCGCCGTTAAGTGTGTCATTTAGTAAAACATCAATCGCATTAGTCGTCGTCACATATCCGTTAATATTAGCAACTGTATCGTCATTAGCAATAATAACCGGAGCAGAAACTTCGATTGTTATTACTGCCGTATCATTATTTGACAGATTCAACTTTTCATTTAACTGATAGCCAATAATGTAAACTCCTGCTGAAGTTCCCGCTGGCACGCTTACAATTCCCGTTGCTGGATTTAATACCGGAACTAAACCACCATTGATTGGTGAGGCTGGTATAACATTACTAATTGTAACTTCTGACAGAACTACATCAGAACCGTTTAGAGTATCGTTATCTAAAGCGTTTAAAGCATTTGGATCACCAATAAATCCATTTATTGGAGCAAAATTAGCATCATTAACAGCATCTATTTCCGCCGGAACAACTGTAATGGTAATCACTGCATCATCACAATTGGTTGGATTAAGATTTTCGCAAATTTTATAAACAAACTTATATTCTCCTGCTGGCGTTCCTGCCGGAACACTAACCAGTCCTGTGGCACTATCAAATATTGGAATTGGACCTCCGTTTATTGCCGAAGGAAAACTTGTAACAGTTACGGTGATGGTTGGTAAATTAAGTATTCCTCCATTCAGCAAATCGTTGTCAAACGCATTTATTACATCATTTGCACCTGCATAACCATTTACATTCAAAACGGTATCATCGTTAGCAACTATAGCTGGTGCCACTACATTGATTGTTATAAATGCATCATCACAATTACCCGGATTAAGGTTTTCGCATATTTCATATTCAATTTGATATTGTCCTGCTGGTGTTCCCGGCGGTACCGTAACTCGCCCTGATGACACAGTAAGTTCAGGAACTGGTGCTCCCGGTGTTTTAGGAGTTGCCGGCGTTTTGACAGTAGGTGTTAAAATACCTGCTAGATTTATATTTATAATTTCCCCATCAAAACTGTCAGCTCCAGCGGTATTAGTATAGGCATTTATAGCGTTGACGTCTCCATCATACCCATTTACATTATTTACAACATCATCATTTACCACAATTGGAGCTGCATCTACAACTATTGCAATACTAGCATCTGCACAATTTGTTGGATTTAACTTTTCGCAAATAGTATATGTTATGTAATAAGTATCGGCAGGAGTTCCTTCAGGTACACTAACATTTCCTGTTGCTGTACTAAAGACCGGCACATTGGCACCTGGGTACAAAGGAGTAGCTGCAGTATTTTGTGTAACTGTAATTTTGTCTAAATTTAGTATGGTAATTGGCACTCCGTTTAAACTATCATTTGCAAATGCATTCACAACATTCATTTGCCCCAGATGACCATTAATATCTTCTGCTACATCATCATCAGCATCGATTAAAGCACTTCCTACCGGAATAATAATTCTGGATATATCACAGTTAGAAGGAACTGCTATTTCACAAATCATATATTCGATTTCATAAAGGCCACTTACTGTCCCCGCAGGTACATCAACGTCTCCTGTTGCGATATTCAAAACAGGAATTCCTCCTCCATTAATAGGTGTTGCAGGTTTAGTAACTGAAATCTGAACATTTGAAATTGTTGCCGGCAAACTAGCTAATTTATCATTAGTTAACGCATTTATAACTGCCAGATGCTCATTTGAACCATTCAATAACATAGGAACAATATCAATTACGGCATCAATCCCTGATGTAGTTACGCTTATTGTCTCTGTTGTTGTAGAACAATTTGAAAGATTCGTGTTTTCACAAATTGTATAAGTCAATGTATAATTATCTGCGGGTGTTCCCGGTGCCACAGTAATTTTATTAGTAACCGGATCAAAAGTTAAAAAACTTGAGATAGAATTTACGGTCACTGTTACATCAACAGGATTTAAAATAACTCCATTTAATAAATCAGAATCTAAAATAGTACGTATTGTAGTTCCACCTGTATCACCTGAAATTGAAGCAAAAGTTTCAGGAACTGCACATATTCTATCAAAAATGGCAAAGCTTGCCGGTAAAGAAATACAAGTGCTTAAACCTATACGTCGTACATAGATTTGTACCGCTCCGGAAGATAAGCCGCTAAAAATATTACTTGCCTGAAACGTAACCCCATCCTTACTATACTCATATCCTGTTCCTAAATCCGGAGTTGAAATAGCTATAATTCCGGTTGCATTATTACATGATGGTTGTTGGGTAATATCTCCTATTGGAGCTAATGGTACATCAAAAACATTTAAGATAACGTGATTCGAAATACTTTGACAACCAGATTGAGATTGAGATATTAAAACTCTAAAGTATCTATTTCCCGGTGTAACATAAGCGGGTGTTGTATAAGAAGCAGTTGTGCCTCCGGATCCATTGGTTACATTTGAATATGGCCCAGCCAAAGCAGAAGCTGTTTGCCATTGGTACAATATAGTACTTGCAGGAATATTGCCCGACGCAACAACGGTAAAAGTATGGCTTTGATTGATACAAACTTCTCCGTCTGTTGGTTCTGTGCTTATTAATGGAGATTCAAACACATCGACTTTTGCAGGATCAGAATTTATAGTACCACAGCCATTACCGGAATCTGTTACATGCAATCTAAAGAACGTGTCAGCAGTTAAAGGACCAGTTGTATAAGTTGTCGTATTAGCACCTGAACCATCTGTTACATTTGCCCAACCAGTGCTGCCATCTAACGATTTTTGCCATTGATAGGTAAAACTTCCTGAACCACTTGTTGCTCCTGATGTCATTGTAAATGTACCTCCTTCACAAATATTTCCTCCAACTGGTTGCGTAGTAATTGTTGGACTCGGAATAACTGTCGCTTTCACCACATTGGTAATAAGTGTACAGGTTGGGTTTGATGATGTGATCACACAACGATAATAAGTTGAAACTAATAAAGGTTCTGTTGTATAATTTGGATTCGTCGCTCCGGTTCCGCCTGTTACATTAGTCCAGCCAGTTGTGCCATCAGAAGAACTTTGCCATTGGTAATCAAAAGATGCAGAGCCGTTATTTGCCGAGGCTAATGTCGAAAGCGAAACTGTTCCTCCAATACAAACTATTGATGGTGTAACAGGCTGAGCTATAATACTCGGAATAATAACTGCCGCAATACTTGATGTAACCGGAATACAGCCTTGAGTTGAATTTGAAACTACAACTTGATAAAAAGTAGTTTCTGTTAAGTTTGGAGTTATATAAGTTGCTGCATTTGCTCCTGCAATATCAGTGTATGGACCTGCCAAAACAGTAGAACTCTTCCATTGATAAGTATAGTTTCCTGTACCTCCAGCTGCCACAACATTTAAAGTTGCATTTGAACCACTGCAAATATTAGTTTTTAATACTGGCTGTGTAACTATACTTATAGCCGACAAAACCGTTACCATTGCTACATTTGAAGTAACCGTAGTACAGCCATTTCCACTAGCCGAAACATCAACTCTGTAATACGTAGTTTGAGTCAGAGCAGGAGTAACATAAGTAGCTGACGTTGCACCGCCAATAGCTGAAAAGGTTGTATTATTTAAACTACTATACCATTGATATGTTAAATTTGGAGTACCATTTGTCGCTGTTACTGATAAAGTATCATTTCCTCCTGAACAAATAGTTGCTCCCGTTGGCTGAGCTGTAATTGTTGGATCCGGAACCACAGTCGCTGTAACTGCATTTGAGGTCAAAGTACAATTTGTTGTTGAAGAAGTTACCAAACATCTAAATTGTGTGGTTGTATTTAATACCTCTGATGTAAAATTTGCTGTTGTTGCGCTTGCATTCGACTCGTTTACAAAACCTGAACCTGAAATACCTTGCCATTGATAACTTAATGTTCCTGCTCCTCCGTTTAATGAAGCTGATATGCTAATAATTACCGTCCCGCCCACACAAATAGCTGCCGGAGCAACTGGCTGAGCGGTAATTGTAACGACAAATACTGGTACTGGATCTGAATATACTTCGCAGCCATTGGCTGCTTGTCTGATTCGTACTCTATAATAAAAAGTTGAGGTCAACGCGCCGGTTGTATAAGATGCTGTTGTAGCACCGCTTCCGCCGGTTGTATTAACCCAACCTGTCGTTCCGTTTGTTGATCTTTGCCATTGATAAACCAATACGCCTCCTGCAGGATCTCCAGAAGCCACAACTGTCATTGTATGTGTCGCACCTGAGCAAATTGTATTTCCAACAGGTTGCAGTGTAACAACCGGATCAGGAATTACATCGACTAATACGCTATTTGACGTTACCAAACCACATCCATTTCCAGTTGCCGAAACATCTACTCTGTAATAGGTATCGGTCGTTAGTGCTGGTGTATTATAAGTATTTGAAGTTGCTCCTGATATTAATGCAAAACTTACATTATCTGAACTAGTATACCATTGATAATTTAGACTTGGTGTTCCGCCTGTTGCGGTAACTGATAAAGTAAGTGCTCCGCCAGAACAAACAATTCCGCCAGTTGGCTGCACCGATATTGCAGGATCCGGAACTACAGTTGCTGTAACAGTATTTGAGGTCAAAGTACAATTCGTTGTTGATGAGGTTACCAAACATCTAAATTGTGTGGTAATGTTTAAAACATCTGATGTAAAATTAGTCGTAGTCGCCGTTGGATTTGTTTCATTCACAAAACCTGAACCTGAATTACTCTGCCATTGATAACTTAATGTTCCTGATCCTCCGTTTAACGAAGCTGATATGCTAATATTCACAATTCCACCAACACAAATAGCTGCCGGAGTTGTTGGTTGTGCAGTAATTGTAGTAACATTTACCAATGCCGGATTCGAAAAACTTTCACATCCGCTTCCTGATTGTGTAATCTGAGCTCTAAAGTAAAGACTAGAGGTTAATGCTGAAGTGGTATATGTATTTGTATTTGCCCCACTGCCACCTGAGACATTTGTCCAGCCAGAAACCCCATCTGCTGAACTTTGCCATTGATATGCAATAACACCTGCATTACTATTTGTTGTTGTTGCTGCAACGCTCATAGTATGTGTAGCTCCTGAGCATATAGTGTTTCCAACTGGCTGGGTCGTTACTAGGGGATCTGCAATAATGGTTAACTTGGCAACATTACTCGTTACCAAAGTACATGTACTTGAAACATTTACTCTATAATAATATTCTCCATTTGTCAAAGAACTATTAGTGGTGTAAGAAGCGCTCGTTTGTCCTGAAATGTCTGTCCATCCTGAAATTCCATTAGAAGATGTTTGCCATTGATACGTATAAGGTGCAATACTTCCTGTTGGAGTTGTATTTAAAGTTATTGTTCCGCCTTGACAAATTGTGCTATCACTTGTTAGTGGTGAAATGGTTAAATCTGATGCTCTTTCAATACTTACTTCATCAGAATATGGAGTACAAGAACCACTACTAATAGTCCATTTTAATCTTGTTGTTCCTACTGAGAGATTAGTTACGGTTGTATTAAAGATATTTGGATTAGTTATTAATGCTGTATTTCCTGAATTAGAAACAAATGTCCAAGCTCCTGTTCCTGCTGATGGATTATTTCCATTTAATGTTGTTGTTGAAGTATTACATATCTTCTGATCGGCTCCCGCATCTGCCAATGGAGGCAATGCATTTATAGTCGCTGTAACATTACTTGAACTTGGTGAACAAAATCCTATTGAAATTGTCCAACTAAATATATAAACTCCTGGCTGTGCCCCAAAAACTGCTGTTGTTGGAGAGGTTGGAGTTTCAAAAACTACATTCGACGGACCTGAAACTTGTGCCCATAACCCTGTTCCAATTGTTGGTGTATTTGCCGCTAAAGTCAACGGTTGAAATTCACATATTGAAATTGGAGTTCCTGCATTTGAAGTAGTAGGCAAAGGATCAACAGTTAATGTCATATCATCAGAAGCTGTACAGCTAAGATTCACTGCTGTCCATCGCAAAACATAAGTTCCGTCTCCACTTGGAGTAAATGAAGATGTTGGGCTTGCATCGTCTGAAAATGATCCTGCAGGTCCACTTACCTTTGTCCATTGACCGGTTCCTGCTGTAATTGTATTTCCTGCTAAAGTAGCATTGTCTGATTCGCAAATTGTCTGATCTGGTCCCGCATCCGGAACGGTTAAATCTGCTGTGACTGTAATTTGTACTGTATCGGTATTAGGTGTACATAATGCTCCATTAGAAACTGTCCAACTAAAAACATAAACACCACCCGTTTGAGTTAGATTAGAAACTGTGGTATTTGGTAAAATGCGAGAACTAAAAACTGCTATCGTAGGTCCTGATACCTGATCCCATTGTCCGGTTCCAGCTAATGGAGGTATTGCTGTTAGTTCTGTAACAGATCCGCATATTGTGTTATCTCCTCCTGCAAGTGCTGGCGAAGGTGGTTCGGCATTTTCAATTCTTACCTGATCAGATGCATTACAAGTTCCTGAGTTTACTGTCCAATTAAACACATAAGTCCCGTAACCCGGATTTAAAAAAAATGTATCCGGATTTGTATCATCAGAGAATGATCCTCCTGCGGGACCAAATAATTTTGTCCATTTTCCTGTCGTACCTACATCAAGTGATGAAGCCGTTAAATGAATTCCTGCCAGACCAACATCACAAAAAGCTTGATCTGTTCCTGCATTTGGCGTTGTTGTTATTTGACCATTAATAATTATACTAATGTCATCAGATGTTTGAGGACATGCTCCCTGAGCAGGAATTGTGTATCTAAAAACATAGGTTCCCGGAATTAAACCCGTAACTGATGCAGTACTATTTCCTGTTGTGGTTACTGTTGGCGTATTTGGCCCCGAAACATAACTCCATGTTCCTGTGCTTCCATCGTTTCCTTCCAAATAAAGAGGTCCCGTTAAGCAAGTTGTATAATCTGGGCCTGCCGCGGCAACCTCTGTAACTTTCACACTGGCCTGATCCTTACTTTGAGGACAATTTATTCCGGTATAAGTAGTCCATTCTAAAATATACTCTCCTGTAATAAGTCCTGATAACGTTGATGTTGGAGACTTTGCGTTTGAAAAAACAGGCGAATTTGGCCCGCTTACCAATGACCAGATTCCACTTCCTACTGTAGGCGCTGTTGCTGCCAGAGTAACCGAACTTTGATTACACATCACCTGATCCGGACCTGCAATTGCTTGCGAAGGTGCTTGATCAATATTTAATTGTACAGAATCTGATGAACTGGCACAGGCTCCTTTCGAAATTGTCCATTTGTAAACCCAAGAGCCGGGTGTTAAACCTGAAACCGTTGTCACTGGACTTGTCGGATCTGCAATTATTGGTCCATCTCCCCCACTTACTAATTCCCATAATCCTGTTTCATCTGTTGCCGGTGCATTCCCCGTTAAAGTTGCAGTACTAGTACACAAACTTTGATTAGTTCCTGCGTCCGCAACGGTTATTGTTGGTGCAATTGTTATAGCAACTGAATCTTCTCCATTAGTACAGCCAACGTTACTAACAGTCCATTTAAATGCATAATTACCATCAGTTAATCCCGTTACAGTCGCATTATACAATGTTGGATCTGTAATTACCGCTGCTGCACCTGCAGTTTGTGTCCAAAGACCTGTTCCGGGAGCAGGATCATTTCCGTCTAATACCAAAGTTGTTGTTCCGGATGCAAGACACTGGTCTGTACCCGCATTCGCATCGGCCCCTGGTGTATTATTTGTTACAACATCTACCGTATCTGCAGATGATCCGCAACCATTAGCAATAGTCCACGTAAATGTATAAGTTGTATTTTGAGCTAAACCTTTTGCTATAGCATTTGGGTCATGTATATTATTAAAAACTATTCCTGCATTTGGAGAAACTGTCCAAGTACCAGTTTCACTGTTTAAAACTGCATCCCCTTGTAATTGAACCGGTGAACCAAAACAAATCGCCTGATCATTTCCTGCCTGAGAAATTGTTGGCATTGCACTTGAAACAACAATTTGCGAAGTACTTTGCGAAACAGCACAAGCTTCACCTCCTGAAATCGTCCATCGAAACATGTAGGTTCCATTAACTAAAGATGATACTTGGGTTGTTGGACTATTTACATTTGAAAAAACTGCCGTACTTGGTCCTGACATCTGACTCCATTTACCTACTCCAGCAACGACAATATTTCCAGCCAATGCTGCCGATGTAGAGTTACATGGCAGAATTTGAGAAGTTGCCGCACTTGAGGTACTTGGTGTTGCAGAAACAACAATTGAAACATCATCATAAACGGTTTCACATTGACTTCCTTTATCTGGCGCTTTAATTAATCTTACAATATAAGTTCCTGAAAAAGTCAACTGACCAACAACTACACTATTACCTGTGAAAGTCACTAAAGCTGTTGGGTATGAAGGATAAGGCGGATTTAAAAGCGGATTTACAATTGGACCGTCCACAATCTGCCAACTCATTTTACCATTGCCCACATAAGTAACCGGAATTGTTGCCGTTGAAACACTACATCCTAAAATCTGATCGCTACCGCCTGAAATAGAAATCACTTCTTCTAAAGTAACGGTATGTGTACCTGTACGTACGCAATTTGTCGAACTGTTGGTCAACGTATATAAAAAAGTATAAGTACCCATTGTTGTCATTCCGGAAACTACTGTTGAAGGAGAAGTAGGATTCTGAATCACCGCTGTCGGTCCTCCGGTCTGAGTCCATTGAACAGTTTCATTTACATATAATGGAACTGTACCTTGAAGAACTGTTGAGGTTCTTCCATCACAGTAATACTTATTAGAGCTAGCTACATTAGTGACATCAGCCGTTGGAGGAGGCACTATAACAGTAACTTCGTCACTCCCATTTGCACAAGTTCCTGCAACAGTCCATTTAAAAACGTAAGTGCCTTCAACCAGTCCACTAACATTAGTGTTGTTATCATTCGCATTGTCAAAACTAGGTATATTTGGACCAGAAACGACTGTCCATGTCCCTTGTTGCTGACCCGGCATTGTTCCGCCGAAACTTCCGTTAAGGTTTACATTTTGAGTTGCCGAAAAACAGTTTGAAAGCGTTTTATCTGCACCCGCCGTAACAGGCATTCTTCCGCCGAAAGATGTAATAACCACTTCATCAAAAGATGTACAGTTAGACGTTGGATTAGTAATTGTCCATCTTAAAGTAGTACTTCCTGAACTATTACCAGAAACTGAAATTGATGTATTAGGAGATGTTGGATTAGAGATACTAACTCCAGCACCATTGCTTCCCACTACACTCCAGTTTCCTGTTTCAGAAGCGCCAACAGTATTTCCATTCAATGGATATGTCCCTTGGCAATACGTTTTATCCTCGCCGGCTGTAGCAAGAGTCAAGGAAGAAACCATTATTACAACATCGTTAGAAATCGTAAAACCATCTCCACATTGTGCTGTTAATCTGAAGGTGTAAGTATTACCGGGAATAGCTCCTTTTACTAATGACTGAACAGCGGTTGGATCTACAATCTGAACTGCCGGTCCGGCAATTTGTGTCCATACGGGGTTTTGCAAAAAAATGCTTCCCGGCGTCGTATTTGCCGTTCCTAATAAATAAAATTGGTCCGGTGGTAAAGATGTGCTGCCACCAGGGCAAATTATTCTATCAGCATTAGCATTAACTGTACAATTTTGCGAAAAAATATAAACCGGAAATACAAATAAAAAAAAGAAAAGCGTTTTATTTAATCCTTTATGTAATCTATCAGAGTAATTTAATTTCATAAATTTAAATTTTTGAATTAAAAACAAAGGGATGATTGTAAAACTGGGGAGGTTTAACACAAATTTATAAAAAAACTCTTAAAAAACGACTATAAACATATTGATTATTAGGTATTTACATTTTTACACGCAAATAAACAACATAATCATCTGATTACTAACTAATTAAAAACATTAAAAGCACAAACCAAAAACATAAAAGTATCATAATGAGACCTTTAAATAAATAAAAAAGGCTTAAATAAAAAGTTAAAAATTAACTTTTTATTTAAGCCTTTTTTAGAAAGGTAATATTGCGTTTTAAACCGTCAAACTTGGTTCTTTTAATAGGAGAATTTTTAAAAACTACACGAAAAGTTTCTTCTGTAATTTCTACCCAATCTTTCTTAGAAAAAGAAAGTAATTCAGGATTTGGATTAAATAAAGGTTCGGAATGAGGTTTTGAGAACCTATTCCAGGGGCAAACATCCTGGCAAGTATCACAACCAAACATCCAATCGTCAAATTTTCCTTTCATATCATAAGGAATATTTTCTTTAAGCTCGATTGTATAATAGGAGATACATTTGCTTCCGTCAACAACGTACGGGGCTACAATTGCCTGAGTTGGACAAGCATCTATACAAGCTGTACAAGATCCACAATGATCTGTTGTAGCATGATCATATTCTAAATCCAGATCCAGAACAAGTTCTGCAATAAAGTAAAAAGAGCCTACTTTTTGCGTTAGCAAATTACTGTTTTTACCAATCCAGCCTAATCCACTTTTAGCTGCCCAGGCTTTGTCTAAAACAGGTGCCGAATCAACAAAAGCACGCCCTGAAACATCACCTATATTTTCTTGAATGGAATACAAAAATTCTTTCAGTTTCTCTTTTATAACAAAATGATAATCTTGTCCATAAGCATATTTAGAAATCTTAAAACTTTCCTGATTTTGAGATTCAGAAGGAAAATAATTTAGCAAAAGTGAAACAACGCTCTTAGCATCGTCAACTAATAAAGTAGGGTCTAAACGCTTGTCAAAATGGTTTTCCATGTATGCCATTTGACCATTATGATTATTATTTAACCATTTTTCAAGACGTGGAGCTTCCTTCTCAAGAAAACCGGCTTTAGATATCCCACAAGAAATAAAACCGAGCCGCTTAGCTTCAGATTTAATAAATTTCGAATATGACTCTTTAGAATTAATTGTCATCTTTTTGAGAATAAAACTTCTACTCCAACTGGTTTTAAAGTGATTAAAGGATTAAATTCAACAACATCTTTATCGGCTTTAATCACATATTTTTTTACAATCTGAGACAGTGTTAAACACATCTCATAAATAGCAAATCCTGAACCAATACACATTCTGGGTCCAGCACCAAAAGGATAAAAGTATTGCATAGATTGCTTCTTTTGTTCCCCCAAAAATCGTTCAGGATTGAATTCTTCTGGGTTTTCCCAATACTTAGGATTTCGATGCAGCTCATAAAAAGAAACCCCAATAAGTGTCCCTTTTTTTATATTATATTCCGCAATTGTATCATCTTCTACATTTTGTCTATCTGTAATCCATGCGGGAGGATACAAACGCATAGATTCATTTAAAACTGCATTTGTATAAAGCATGTTCTGAAGCTGCTCAACAATATCACTTGTTTGCGTTTCAACTTCGGTAATTTCCTTAAATATTTGTTCCTGTACTTCTGGATTTCTTCCTAAAAGATAAAGTGTAAAAGTCAACGCATTTGCAGTGGTTTCATGACCGGCAATAAACAGAATCTTTATTTCATCGACTAACTGACTCACAGACATTCCTTCGCCCGTATCTTCATAACGAGTTTCTAAAAGCATATTAAGCAAATCATTAATGTCTTCTTTCGAAGAAATTCTTTCATCAATAATTTCTTTAATGATTTTATTATTTTCTTCAGCCAAACCCAGATGTTTTTTAACCTGCCCGCTTAAAGTAAACCACCAAACTTTGTGTGGAAGTCGAATTTCTTTGATTAGAAAATTCTGCACTTCTTCAATGATAAACTTTATGCGATTTAATTTTTCTTCTGATATTGAAAGTTGAAACAATGATTTAGCTACAACATTAAACGCCAACTGACTCATTACTGGAAAAAGATCAATCGACTTTTCTTCAGCTAACCCTTCAAGCTCTAAAGCGATAGTTCTATTCATATTCTCAACCAGCTGATTCATTTTTTGCTTATGAAAAGCAGGTTGAATTAATCTTCTTTGCTTCAGCCAAAAATCACCATCAACTGTCAAAAGCCCTTTTCCTAAATATTTAGAAAGATAAACAGATTGAAATTTAGATTTATGATAATTCTTCTGATTCTTCTGTAAAATATATTGAGCGATATCATTATCCCTGGATAAAATTATATGTTTAGATCTTCCAATTTTTAAAGAAAAAGAATCTCCTAATTCATCAAAATATCTTTTATGATACGGAATCGGGTTTCTACGCACTCCTTCAGCATTCAGGAAAAATCTCAATATTGAAAGTCTATTCGGGTAATTATATTTTCTACTTTCAGACATTTTTGATAGAATTAAAATAATCCTCCCTGAATGTTGGTATTTATTTTTCCCAGATGCTTATACGCTTTATCTGTAACCTCTCGACCTCTTGGAGTTCGCATAATAAATCCTTCCTGAATTAAGAAAGGTTCATATACTTCTTCAATTGTTTCACTACTCTCAGATACGGCTGTAGCCAAAGTAGAAAGTCCAACAGGTCCTCCTTTGAATTTATTGATAATCGTCAATAAAATTTTATTATCCATTTCGTCAAGACCGTGTGCATCAACATTAAGCGCTTTTAAAGCATAACGGGCTATCTCCAGATCAATAGTTCCGTTTCCTTTTATTTGGGCAAAATCTCGTACTCTTCGTAATAACGCATTTGCAATACGAGGTGTACCACGACTACGACCTGCTATTTCGATAGCAGCATCAAGTGAAATTGGCATTTTAAGTATAGAAGAACTTCTTTCAACAATAGTTGTCAAAAGTTCGGTAGTATAATATTGCAATCGTGACGAGATTCCGAAACGAGCACGCATAGGCGCCGTTAGTAATCCTGAACGTGTTGTTGCACCAATTAAAGTAAAGGGATTTAAATTGATTTGTACCGTTCTGGCATTTGGTCCGGACTCAATCATAATATCAATCTTGAAGTCTTCCATTGCCGAATATAAATACTCTTCAACAATTGGACTTAAACGGTGAATTTCATCAATAAATAAAACATCTCTTTCATCAAGATTTGTAAGCAAACCCGCCAGATCACCTGGTTTGTCTAAAACAGGGCCAGATGTAATTTTAATTCCAACTTCAAGTTCATTGGCTAAAATATTAGCCAAAGTAGTTTTCCCTAATCCGGGAGGCCCATGAAAAAGTGTGTGATCAAGTGCTTCACCACGTTGATTGGCAGCAGCAACAAAAACTTTTAAATTCTCTAAAACTTGATCTTGTCCGGCAAAATCATCAAATGACAGCGGACGTAATCTTTTTTCAAGATCTAATTCTTCTGGGTTATACCCATTTGTAGTGGGATCTAGGTTCTCATTCATTTTACAAAGATAGACAAAGTAATCAGTTTGTAAAACAGATAAATTTCAAATAAAATCCCGAAACTTCAGAGCCAAATCCCAATATCTTAAATTCTAAATTCCAATATTATAATATTTCCGAAAGTACAATATATAGTCCAATTCTAACTTTTAACAAAAACAAAAAAGACCATCTTTTCAGATGGTCTTTTTTAAATATTTTTAGTGGTGTAAAACTTCTTCACCTTCTTTCATCGGTACATTTTGCGGTACAAAATCTACATCGTGATTTGGGTTACTATAATCATACGGCCAACGGTATACATGAGGAATTTCTCCTGGCCAGTTACCATGAATATGTTCTACTGGAGTTGTCCATTCTAATGTTGTAGATTTCCATGGATTTTGAACTGCTTTCTTACCGTAGAAAATACTACTAAAGAAGTTGTACAAGAATACCAATTGGAAAGCACCACCTACAAGAGCAAACGTTGTAATCAAAACATTCACATTTTGCAAATCATCAAATAATGGGAAGTTTGTATTTGTATAATAACGTCTTGGTAAACCAGCTAATCCAATAAAGTGCATTGGGAAGAATACTCCGTAAGCACAAACTGCAGTTACCCAAAAGTGAATATAACCTAAGTTTTTATTCAACATTCTTCCGTACATTTTAGGGAACCAGTGATAGATACCAGCAAACATTCCATAAAGTGCAGAGATACCCATTACTAAGTGAAAGTGAGCAATTACGAAGTAAGTATCGTGAACGTTAATATCTAATGTACTATCTCCTAAAATGATCCCCGTTAAACCTCCAGTGATGAAAGTAGAAACCATTCCGATAGAGAATAACATTGCAGGGTTGAATTGTAAGTTACCTTTCCATAAAGTCGTAATCCAGTTAAACGCTTTTACAGCAGATGGAATTGCAATCAATAAAGTTGTGAAGGTAAATACCGATCCTAAGAAAGGATTCATACCTGAAATAAACATATGGTGACCCCAAACAATTGTTGATAAAAATGCAATTGCAAGAACTGACATAATCATCGCTCTGTATCCGAAGATTGGTTTACGAGAATTCGTAGCCATAATTTCAGAAACAAGTCCCATTGCTGGTAAGATTACAATATAAACCTCCGGGTGTCCTAAGAACCAGAATAAGTGCTCGAACAAAACTGGAGAACCACCTTGGTAATGTAAAACCTCTCCTGCGATATAAATATCAGATAAGAAGAATGAAGTACCAAAACTTCTATCAAAAATCAATAGTAAAGCAGCAGATAACAATACCGGGAAAGAGATAACACCAATAATAGCTGTTACGAAAAAAGTCCAGATTGTAAGTGGAAGTCTAGTCATAGACATTCCTTTAGTTCTTAAGTTGATAACAGTTACAATGTAATTTAAAGATCCCATTAAAGAAGATGCGATAAAGATAGCCATTGAAACTAACCATAAAGTCATACCTGTTCCAGAACCTGGAATCGCTTGTGGTAAAGCACTTAATGGTGGATAAATTGTCCAACCTGCAGAAGCTGGTCCAGCTTCAACGAATAAAGAAGACAACATAATTACAGCAGACAAGAAAAATAACCAGTATGAAATCATGTTCATGAATCCAGAAGCCATATCTCTTGCTCCAATTTGAAGTGGAATAAGTAAGTTACTAAAAGTACCACTTAAACCAGCCGTCAGTACAAAGAATACCATGATGGTACCGTGAATTGTAACTAAGGCCAAATAAATATCATTAGCCATTACACCATCAGGTGCAAATTTATCTCCTAATAAAACATTAAAGATTTTGAAAGACTCTTCTGGCCATGCTAATTGCATTCTGAAAAGCAAAGACATTGCAATACCAATAATTCCCATAATAATACCGGTAATTAAGTATTGCTTAGCAATCATTTTGTGATCAATACTAAATATATATTTAGTAATGAACGTGTCTTTATGATGATGTTCGTGCTCGTGATCGTGTCCGTGATCGTGACCGTGCGCTTCTGCTGACATATATGTGTACTTTAAATTTTCTTAATAAATATTATTTCATAGCAACTTTAGCTACAACTGCTTTTACAGTATCAATAACCGCTTTTACAGTATCTTTAGCAGTACTATCTGTAGTAGCTTTCGCTCCTTCTCCTTCAGCTGGTTTTTTAGCAGCTTCAGCCGCTTTAATATCCTGAGCTAAAGTAGTTTTTTCGCTTAACCATTTTTTATACTCTTCAGGAGTATCAACAACAACTTTCATTTGCATGTTGTAATGAGAAGCTCCACAAATTTTATTACATAATAATAAATAATCAAATGTATAAGGATCTAAAGCTGTACCACCTTTAGCAACCAACTCAACACTTTTTTCAGCTCTAAGTTTATTGATATTGGCAACTTTTTCTACCATAAACGGTAACTCTCTGTATTCAGAAGTTGTATAAGTTGGAATAAAAGCAAACTCAGTAACCATTCCAGGCACACAGTTCATTTGCGCTCTAAAGTGAGGCATGTAAGCTGAGTGCAAAACGTCTTGAGAACGCATTTTGAAATGTATTTTTTTACCTTTTGGGATATGTAATTCAGAAACTACAATATCATCCTGAGCATTAGGATCTGACATATCAACTCCTAAAGTATTTACACCTTCAATTAAACGTACGTTTGCTTTTCCTAAAACATTATCCTGTCCTGCATATCTTGCAGTCCATTTGAACTGTTGAGCATATAATTCGATTTCGATTACATCTTCATCTTTATCAACAAACATAATGTTGTTCCAAGCGTACAATCCGTAAAGAATCAAACAAGCTAAAACTACAGACGGAATAATACTCCAAATAGCTTCTAATTTATTACTATCAGCAAAGAATAATGCCTTTTTATCTTTATGTCCTCTGTTTTTAAAAGAAAACCAGTATAACAAACCTTGTGTAATAAACTGAACTACAAAAATTAAAACCCAAGTAATATTCATTAAATTATCTACTAAAAGACCATGCTCTGAAGCAGGAGTATGAAGTGCTAAATGACCCCATTTTAGTAAACCATAAATCGTAAATATATAAATGAAAGCTAAAAAGCCAAACATAACATATCCCTGAACATTATTATCATTATCTGATGCAACCTGAGAATCGTCCGAAGAAGATCCTACTTGAGTAAGATCAAATATCTTGGTCAATTGCCACAATGCAATTGCTAATAAAACTAAAACTATAATTACCAACAAACTTGTCATCTGTTTACTTCTTTAAATATTAATAATGAAAATGTTTACTTTCTTCAATGAAAGGATTTCTTTTTGCTAACAAAGGAGCTTTAGTTAATGCAGTAAATACAACAAAAATAAATAAACCTAAGAAGAAAAGAATAGATGCAATTTCAGGAACTCCAATAAACCATTTATCTCCAACTGTACCAGGCATAATCATATTAAAGAAATCTACATAGTGACCTAATAAGATAACAACACCAGCCATTACAATAACCCAGCTAAGACGTTTAAAGTCTGTATTGATTAATATTAATAACGGGAATACAAAATTCATAACTACAGCACCAAAAAATGGCAAGTTGTATAATTGAATTCTTGTTACGAAATAAGTTACCTCTTCCGGAATATTTGCATACCAGATTAACATGAATTGAGAGAACCATAAATAAGTCCAGAAAACACTGATACCAAACATAAATTTAGCTAAATCGTGAATGTGACTTGTATTTACATACTCTAAATATCCTTTAGATTTTAAATATAATGTAACTAATGCGATTGCAGTAATACCACTTACAAAGAAAGAAGCAAATACATACCATCCAAATAATGTACTGAACCAATGTGGGTCGATTGACATAATCCAATCCCAAGACATAATAGACTCAGATACAATAAAGAATACCAAGAATCCAGCAGTTAACTTAAAGTTCTTTTTGTAATATAGATCATCATTAGCTTCGTCTTGAGCTAAACAATTTTTTCTAGATTGGTAACGATATAAATTCCATCCTATTAAAAAGATAGCAGCTCTAGCGATCCAGAAACCAAAGTTTAAATAACCTGCTTTCCCAGCAATAATTTTATCATAATTTGCACTTGTTGGATCTGTAACTCCTTCACCTAACCATACAAATATGTGATTAAAGTGTAGTCCGCAAAGAATTAAAATAATAAAGAAAATAACCGAACCTACTGGTAAGTAAGCAGTAATCCCTTGCATAACTCTAAATAAAACCGGAGACCAACCTGCCTGAGCAACTTGTTGAATAGCATAAAATGCTAAAGTTCCCATAGAAAGTAGCAAGAAGAAAATACAAGCAACATATAAAGCAGACCAAGGCTTATTTTGCAATTGGTGCAATACATGAGTTAAATGTTTTTCGTGCTCACCACCAGCATTAACTTGTGCATGCTCACCACCTTTGTGTGATTCATGTGAAGCTTCAGCAGCTTCGTGATGCCCAGCTTCTTGATGTGAAGTTTCTGCTGTTGCTTCATGTGCAGCACCATGAGATCCATGTGCATCTGCAGCTAGAATTTTCTCAACTTCTTGAATATCTTTAGGAGCAGTTAAAAAACCATATCCAATTCCTAATATACCAAGGGCCATTAGGATGATAGAAAAAGTTTTTAATTTACTTGAAAATGTATACATATCTATTACGATCAGTTTGTTCAACAATTATAATTGGCTTCTTAGTTTTAGAACATAGTCAGCAACTAACCAACGTTCGTGGGCACTTAATTGATTTGCATGTGAACCCATTGCATTTAAACCATAAGTTTCAACGTGAAAGATACTTCCTTCAGTGATTTCTCTGTCTTTATAGCTAGGTACTCCAAGAAATTTCTCTCTTTCAACCAATTTACCTTTACCGTTTCCAGCTGCACCATGGCAACTGATACAATAAATTTCGAAAAGTTCTTTTCCTTTTCCAGAATTTCTTTCGATAGAATCCAAAGGAGATTTTAAATTAGCTTTCGCCAATTCATAACCTGCAGTTGAATTTTCATATTCATAAGGCTCAAAACCTCTATTGATAGTTCCTACAACAGGAAGCTGTCCTTCTTTTCCACCTTTAAATATTTTTGCTTCTGAATAGGTTTCATAACCTACAGACTCATACATATTAGGGAAATACTGATAGTTTGGTGCCGAATTATTGTGGCAAGATGAAACTAAAATAGTTATACCAACTAAAAGTGTTATTTTATATATCCTTTTCATAGCTACAATTAATTCTTTTCAATTACTTTAACTTCAACAGCTCCTGTACCTTCGAAAAAAGAAACTAGTTCTGCTTCGTTATCATTTACAGCAACTTCCATTAAAAAATGGTCATCTGTTGTTCTTACATCAGGATTCTCAGCTTCTTTGAATGGCCATAATCTACTTCTCATATAAAAAGTAATAACCATTAAGTGAGCAGCAAAAAATACTGTCATCTCAAACATAATTGGCACAAATGCAGGCATATTCTGAATGAAGCTAAAACTTGGTTTACCTCCAATATCTTGCGGCCAATCATGAATCATGATATAACTCATCATGGTTGTCGCAACAGAAATACCAACACATCCATATAAAAATGCACAAATTGCTAATCTTGTTGGTGCTAAACCCATAGCTTTATCCAATCCGTGAACTGGGAATGGAGTAAAAACCTCTTCAATATGATGATGAGCAGCTCTGGTTTTCTTTACTGCATCCATCAAAATATCATCGTCATTATAAATGGCGTATATTACTTTATTACTCATGATGTGAATCTTTATTTGCTCTTTCTCTAATGTAATTATCTCCTGTTCCTTTCAAAATTGTTTTAACCTCTGCCTGAGCAATTACAGGGAATGTTCTAGAGTATAACAAAAACAATACAAAGAAGAAACCAATTGTTCCGATGAAAATACCAATATCAACAAATGTTGGTGAGAACATTGTCCAAGAAGATGGAAGGTAATCTCTATGTAAAGAAGTAACAATAATTACGAATCTTTCAAACCACATTCCGATGTTTACTACGATCGAAATAATAAATGAGAACATGATACTTGTTCTTAATTTCTTGAACCACATAAATTGCGGAGAGAAAACGTTACAAGTCATCATCGACCAATATGCCCACCAGTAAGGTCCGGTAGCTCTGTTCAAGAACGCATATTGCTCATACTCTACACCTGAATACCAAGCTACAAATAACTCAGTAATATATGCTACCCCAACGATAGAACCCGTAATCATGATTACAATGTTCATTAACTCGATATGTTGTACTGTAATATAAGCTTCAAGATTAGATACTTTTCTCATAACAATCAACAATGTGTTTACCATTGCAAATCCAGAGAATACCGCTCCAGCAACGAAGTATGGAGGGAAAATTGTTGTATGCCATCCAGGAATTACAGAAGTAGCAAAGTCCATCGATACAATCGTGTGTACAGAAAGTACAAGAGGAGTAGCTAAACCAGCTAATACCAATGATACTTCTTCAAAACGTTGCCAATCTTTGGCTCTTCCACTCCATCCAAAACTTAGAATAGAATAAACTCTTTTTGTAAAAGGTGTTACCGCTCTATCACGTAGCATTGCAAAGTCAGGCAATAATCCAGTCCACCAGAAAACTAATGATACTGAAAGGTACGTTGAAATTGCGAACACGTCCCAAAGCAATGGTGAGTTAAAGTTTACCCATAGAGATCCAAATTGATTTGGAATAGGTAAAACCCAGTATGCTAACCATGGACGTCCCATGTGAATAATTGGAAATAAACCTGCTTGAACTACTGAGAAGATGGTCATTGCTTCTGCAGAACGGTTAATAGCCATTCTCCAACGTTGACGGAAAAGTAATAATACCGCAGAAATTAATGTTCCGGCGTGACCAATACCAACCCACCAAACGAAGTTCGTGATATCCCAAGCCCAACCAACTGTTTTATTTAATCCCCATGTTCCGATACCGGTAGATACAGTGTAAATTATACAACCTAACCCCCAAAGGAAGGCTATTAATGCGATTGAAAATACAATCCACCATTGTTTGTTTGCAGGCCCCTCAACAGGTGCAGCTACATCTACAGTTACATCGTGATATGATTTATCACCAATAACTAAAGGTTTTCTAATGGGTGCTTCGTAGTGAGACGACATAATCCTTTATATGTTTCTTAATTAATAATTATTCTAAGTATTTCTAACTTTAACATGGTAAACCACATTAGGTTTTGTTCCTACATGCTCTAATAAGTGATATGATCTTTCATCAGCCGCTAATTTAGCAACCTTACTTTCTTTATCATTAACATCACCAAATATCATTGCTCCAGAAGAACAAGCGTTAGAACAAGCTGTTTGGAATTCGCCATCAGCAACTGGGCGACCTTCGTTTTTAGCCTTTAATTTAGTAGCTTGTGTCATTTGAATACACATTGAACATTTTTCCATAACCCCACGAGAACGAACGTTTACGTCTGGATTTAATACCATACGACCTAAATCATCATTCATGTGATAATCGAATTCACTGTTTTTGTTATACAAGAACCAGTTAAAACGACGCACTTTATACGGACAGTTGTTTGCGCAGTAACGAGTACCAACACATCTGTTGTATGCCATATGGTTTTGACCTTCACGACCGTGAGATGTTGCAGCAACTGGACAAACTGTCTCACATGGTGCGTGATTACAGTGTTGACACATTACTGGCTGGAATGAAACTTGTGGATTATCTCCAGCTTTTTCCATTTCATTAAATGTAGATAATGAACTAGATAAACCAGCAATATTTTCTTTTCTTTCGTTATCACCTTCAAAAGTACTTTCAGAAGAATAATATCTGTCAATACGCAACCAGTGCATATCACGACTTCTTCTTACCTCTGCTTTTCCTACAACTGGTACGTTGTTCTCAGCATGACAAGCAATAACACATGCTCCACATCCTGTACAAGCGTTTAAGTCGATAGAAAGATTAAAGTGATGTCCTGTAGAACGATCAAATGATTCCCATAAATCTACTGTTGTAGCTTTTACTTCTTCGTGATCTAAAGATACCATTGGTTGTTCGTTCCAAAATTCAGCATCTTTAGTATTAAAGATTTCAAGAGTAGTTTCTTTAATAATATCTCCTCTACCCATTAATGTTTTCTGTCCTTGAACACAAGCGAACTCATGAACTCCATTTGCTTTCGCAATAGAAACAGATTGAACACTATTGAAGTTTTTATATAAAGCGTAAGCATTTAAACCTACAACCATTTCTTCTTTTAAAGCCGCTTTACGGCCATAACCAACTGCTAAACCAAGTGTTCCAACAGCTTGACCTGGCTGAACAATAACTGGAACATTTTCCAATTTTAAACCGTCAGCAGTAGTAATTGTAGCATAACTTCCGTTCAAACCTCCGTTAGCAACAATTTCATTTGTCAAACCAAGTTTCTTAGCATCAGCATTAGATACAGTAACATAGTTATCCCAAGAAACTCTTGTGATTGGATCCGGAAACTCTTGCAACCAAGGGTTGTTTGCTTGTTGTCCATCTCCTAAACCTGTTTTAGTATATAATACTAATTCAAATTCTCCGGCAGCTTTTGATTTTGAAACTGCATTTGCAGCAGCAGCATAATCAACAGAACCAGCAGATAAAGCAGTAGAACCAATTACAAAAACACCATCATGTAAAACTTTATTCCAAGAAGAACCTGCAATAATCCCAGCTGAATTAGCTTTAAGATAATCATAGAAACTTCCAGCAACACCGTTTAATGATAATAAAACGTCTTGAATTTGTTTTGTATTGAATATAGGGCGAATAGTTGGTTGAGTTAAACTATAAGTTCCTTTAGTAATCACAACATCACCCCAAGATTCTAAGTAGTGAGGAGCTGGAGCAGCAATTGTAGTAACTGAAGCAGTTTCATCTTCTTTTAAAGAGAAAGCAACTGAAGTTTTTACTTTTTTCAATCCAGATACAAAAGAAGCTGAATCAGCTAATGTGTAAACCGGATTAATACCACTCATGATTAAAGTATGAACACTTCCAGCGTTCATATCTTTTATTAATTGAGATACAACCGCATTAGAACCTTTTCTAATTTGTCTTGTACCAGCTGTATTAAAAGCTTCACTAGCCAATACTTGATTGATAGCCAAAACTAATAATTGAGCATTTTTATCTTCAATTCCAGATACTAAAACTCCTTTAGAACCAGCAGCTTTTAACTGTTGAGCAGCTTTAGTAACTTCTGTTTTAAATTTAGCATCTAAAGATACCGGAACAGAAGCACCTGCAATAATATTATAAACTAAAACTAAAGCTTGTTTTTGATCAGCTGGAGTCATTGGGATACGCTTATCAGCAGCAGCACCAGACAATGTCATGTTTGATTCGAACTGAAAGTGACGTGACATTTTTCCATTTTGAGGAATACGTCCTTGTGCATATCCAGCATCATATCCTCCACCTTGCCAATCTCCTAAGAAATCAGCTCCAACAGAAACAATTAAAGAAGCTTTTGAAAAATCGTAATCAACAAGAGCTCTTTCTCCGTAAACTGTTTCAAATGCATCTAATGCTTCAGAAGAAGAAACCGCGTCATAAACAACGTGTTTTGCACTTGGGTTTTTAGCAATAAACTCACCTATTAATTTCTCAGTAGATGGACTTGCTAAAGTATTTGTCAACAATACCACTTGCCCACCTTTTGCTTTTGCATCAGCAAGACTTGATTTTATTTTCAAATCAACAGCAGACCAGCTACTATTTTTTCCTTCCAATTTAGGTTCTTTCAAACGCATACTATCATATAATGATAATATAGACGCATGAATTCTAGCATTGGCTGAAAACTTAGCTCCAGAAATAGTATTGTTATCAATTTTAATTGGACGACCTTCACGAGTTTTCACTAATAAGTTAGCAAAATCAAAACCATCAAAAACAGTAGTTGCATAATAATCAGCAACACCAGGAATGATTTGTTCTGGTTGTAAAACATAAGGGATAGACTTGTGAACAGGACCTTCGCAAGCAGCAAGTGTAACGGCTGCAGTACTAAACCCTACGTACTTTAAAAAGTCACGACGTGAAGTTCCAGATGAAGCTAAAGCATCTGCATTCCCTAAGAATTCTTCTGTAGGAATCTCTTCAACAAATTCGTTATTTCTAAGCGCCTCAACAATAGAACTATTTTCTAGTTCTTCAACACTTTTCCAGTATTTTTTGTTTGATGACATTGTATATAAATATTAAAATCTTAATAATTCGATTAATAGTGGCATTTACCGCATTCTAA
This sequence comes from Flavobacterium sp. JAS, assembly GCF_020991455.1. GTDB lineage: Bacteria > Bacteroidota > Bacteroidia > Flavobacteriales > Flavobacteriaceae > Flavobacterium. Next base: position 435,324 of record NZ_JAJMOX010000001.1, on the reverse strand, counting down.
ACCTCCCATTTGCGCTGCAGTCAATTTTTCTACACCGTATTTTTTAGAAAGTTCAGCATGAATTTTATCATAATATGCATTTCCTTCCATCTTAACATCGGTTTTTCTATGGCAATCAACACACCATCCCATTGTTAATTTAGAGTATTGCTTCATGATTTCAAATTCCTGCACTGGACCGTGACAAGTTTGACATTCAACTCCAGCAACAGAAACGTGTTGAGAGTGATTGAAGTAAACAAAATCAGGAAGATTGTGAATACGAACCCATTTTACTGGTTGTGTTTTTCCAGTGTAAGCTTGTTTCGCTTTATCCCAACCAACAGCATCGTATAATTTTTGAATTTGAGCATCGTAAAATGCTTTGCTGTACTCAGGAGTAGCAGTAGTTTCGGCAACTTCAGAGATGTTTTTATGACAGTTCATACAAACATTCAACGAAGGAATACCAGCATTTTTACTCACACGAGCAGCAGAGTGACAATATTTACAATTGATCTCGTTATCTCCTGCGTGGATTTTATGAGAATAATGAATTGGCTGAATTGGCTCATAATTTTGATCAACACCCACTTGCATTAAGAAAGCATAAACAAAATAACCACTCGCCAAAAGCAAGAATATTGAAGAAACTAATACCAAGAATTGGTTTTTAGCAAAAGCTTTCCAGATTGGCAATCTAGCTTCTTTTGGAGCAACTTCAATACCATTATTACTAGCAACTTTAGTCAACACTTTGTTTACCATGAACAACATCACAACTAAAATAGCCATTACAAGAGCAAGAGCTCCTAAAATAATATTGTTTGAAATCCCACCACCTTCAACGTTTGTTCCAGGAGGCGCAGCAGAACCAGGAGCACCAGCTGCAGGCTCAGCTTTTACTTCAGAAGTATAAGCAATAATATTATCAATATCACCTGTAGACAATTGAGGAAAAGCAGTCATTACAGACTTATTGTTTTCTTCAAAAAGTTTTACAGCAACAGCATCACCTGACTTAATTACTTCAGAACTGTTGTGAACCCATTTGTAGATCCAAGCCATTTCGTGCTTAGCAGCAACTCCTCTTAAAGCAGGACCTGTTGATTTTGCATCTAATTTGTGACATGCAGCGCAATTTGCATTAAAAAGTTCTTTCCCTTTTACTGGATCACCACCTGAAGTTGCAGCCGGAGCAGCAGCAGCAGGCGCCGCCGGAGCAGCAGCAGCATCTTGAGCAAATGAAGTTAGGGAGAAAATCAGCGTTAGCGATAAGCTAAGCAGTAATTTTCTGGAGATCGAATTATGGTTACCCACCTTTTTCATATAGTATAATAATTATCTACTAATTTTTGGTATGATTTTTTCTGTAGTAAATCAACAAAAAACTAATACCTTCTTTTAAAACTTGCACAAAAATACGACTTATGAACTATTCTCAAAACCTTAAAATAGTCTTAAATATCAATTTATATCAATTCTAAATAATATTAAAATTTTACATACAAACTTTAAATAGTATTTTTGCATAAAAACCATCACATTATGAGAATTTTAACCCCTTCGAAAAGAGTTTTCTTAACATTAACAATGTTCACTTTAGCATATAATATTCATGCTCAAGACCAAAATTTAACACTTAATCAAGATCCAAAATTTGAGCAATTACTAAACGATAAACGCAAAATTAACACGTCAATAAACACAAATGATACTTATAAAATCCAAATTTTTAGCGGGAAAAGCGATGAAGCTAAAAAAACGCTTGCCGATTTTAAAAGAGAAAACACCAATATCGATGGCACAATAATTTTCAACACCCCTAACTACAAAGTAATCGTTGGAAATTTTAAAACCAGAATCGAAGCGGAAAGAAATCTTGCTGAAATTAAGAAAAAATACAAAAGCGTATTTTTGATCAAACCAAGCAAATAAAGTCTTTCCAAAAAAAAAGACTAGAACAAAAAAAAGCATCAGCCGCGGCTGATGCTTTTTTTTTGTCAATATGCCCGATCAATTACAAGAATTATTTCAGATTAAAATTCAAAAACAGAATTACTGCTTTTTACTTTCAATATTTGGTAAAAAACCTGTTATAACGCCAATTAATGGCAAAAAGGCACAGATTTTAAAAACGTAAGTAATACTAGTCAAATCGGCAAGCTTACCTAAAACTGCAGATCCTAATCCTCCCATTCCAAAAGCAAATCCAAAAAATAATCCGGCTACTAAACCAACTTTACCTGGTAATAATTCAGTTGCATATACTAAAATGGCAGAAAATGCAGAAGAAATTATCAACCCAATTATTACTGACAAAACACCAACCCAAAACAGCGAAGCATACGGCAGCAAAAGAGTAAAAGGCGCAACTCCCAAAATAGAAATCCAAATCACATATTTTCTTCCAAACTTATCTCCTAATGGACCTCCTATTAATGTACCTGCAGCTACTGCACCCAAAAAAGCAAATAGATAAATCTGAGATTCCTGAATAGAAACATTAAACTTATCTATCAGGAAAAAAGTATAATAACTTGTAATACTCGACAAATAAAAATATTTGGAAAAAATCAGAATCAACAATATAACCAATGAAGATATCACTCTGCTTTTTGACAATTGATGAACAAAAACTTCCTTCGAAACCTCTTTACTTTGCCTTTTCTCTTCTAAATGCTCATTGTACCAAAGTGCAATTTTATATAAAACAAAAATACCAATCAATGCAATAAGACAAAACCAAACTATATAAGACTGTCCGTTTGGAATAACAATTAAAGCAGCCAATAACGGTCCAACCGCACTTCCCGCATTACCCCCCAACTGAAAAATAGATTGCGCCAACCCTTTTTTTCCTCCTGAAGCTAAATGCGCAACTCTGGATGATTCCGGGTGAAAAATAGAAGAACCAATCCCGATCAGACTTACAGCAACCAATAGATATGTAAAACTAGAGGCAATGGAAACAAAAAACAATCCCAATAAAGTAAAACTCATTCCGACGATTAATGAATAAGGCTTGGACTTTTTATCGGTATACATACCAACGAAAGGCTGCAAAATAGATGCTGTCAATTGATATGTAAAAGTTATCATACCAATTTGAGCGAAACTTAAATTAAATTTTTCTTTAAATAAAGGATAAACAGAAGGTATTACAGCTTGCAATAAATCATTTATAAAATGGGAGAAGCTAATTATAAAAAGTATAGAATAAATCGTTTTCTGAACAATTTCAGGCTGTGCTCTATTAGTAGTCATACGTTATTTTTTAATTTTCTTAAACATCAATAAATCTTAAGTATTTATTTTTGACAAAGATCATACTAATTCACACTGTCAGAATTACTACATTTGGACAATGAATAAGGAACATCAGACACACCTAATTGTTGATTACGGATATCAAATAAATCCGGCACTACCCGTTGTTGGCTACACTACACTAATCACGAATGCTATTTGTTCATTACATTCACATCCAAGAGCACAGCTTATTTATGCTACAAGCGGCGTTATGAATGTCATTGTAAAAAATCAAATCTGGGTAGTTAATCCATTACAAGGATTATGGATTCCAGAAGGACATGAGCATCAGGTTACTTTTCAAGAAAATGTAAACCTATATAGTGTTTTTATTGATCCTTCTTTTACTAATAATCTACCATCAAATAGTTTTTCATTTGATATCTCTGCATTCTTAAAGCAACTACTTTTTAAAATCGTTTCTTTTGAAGATGGTAAAGAAGTTACGATTCAACAAAGAAAAATTATGGATGTCTTTCTGGATGAAATGACATTAATCGAACCAAGCTCAACTTTTTTACCTACAAGCAATCATATACAATTAAAAAACATTATCTCTCTTTTAATAAGTGACATTTCGAGTAAATACACTATTGAGCATTATGCCGATCTGTCTTGCATGAGCAGCAGAACATTATCAAGATTATTCATCAAAGAATTAGGAATGAATTTTAGTGATTGGCGAATTAGATTAAAATTACTGGAAGCCATAAAAAGGTTAGGAGAAAAACAGTCTATAAAAGAAATCGCTTTTGATCTGGGATACGAGACTACCAGTTCATTTATTTTTATGTTTAAAAAGAATCTGGGAAAAACTCCTTCAAATTATATATTAGAAAACAAAATCAACGAATACATTTAACCTGAGATAGCAATTTAGAACAACTATACATCTTTAAGTCCTCTCTAAATATTTTTATCCTTGCTCCCAATTGCATTTAAAATCTTAAACACTTCTTCTTTAGCTATTTCCAAATCTTTCTGGAAAACTGAATTATCACGGAGACGGTCCACGGTAGCCCTCCCCATCACCCTGCCCATTTCGACATCACTGTGCCAATGCGCATTACAGACAATGCGGCTTTCGCCAAAATCAAATCCGCGCTTTAAGATCATTCGCTCGTTATACGGAAAAATCTCACTAAAAACCAATGCCCACGCCCAGCCAACAGCGGCATGCCCTGACGGAAAAGAACCAACCTTACGTAGTACCTCCTCCTGCTCCGGAGTACAGGTTTTTGATTTAGTAACCATAAATGGACGTTCACGATTATAGTAATTCTTAGCCGCATAAGTAGACAACCCTGCATCTGTCATTACTCTCCGCATCAATAAATAAAGTTTAGGCGTTTTTGCTTCACTGATCTCAATACCCAAGGTAGATTCAAAAGATTTAACTGCGGCAGGAAATGATAAATCTGCGTCAGTTGCAGCTTGTACAAAACGAATCTTATCTTTAGATTTTATTGCTTTTTTTGCATATTCTAAATCAAACTCAAAAGCCTTTGATGTGTGTTCCGGGGGCGGCTCTAACAACATCAAACTATTTGGCATATCCTCTTCTTTTAAATACCCATGCAACAAATCAGGCATTATCTCTCTAAGCTGCTCAACGTTTGTAAAGGAACGCGCAGCACTCTTCGATTTAAAACCTTTATTTACAAGTGTATTAATAATATGAAATATTTTCGATCTCATAAAAAAATCCTTCGTTAGTAAAACTTAATTTTTAAACAAACCAAAAGCAGTACAAAGAAATCAATAACCACTCTATAAAACATAATTAATATCTTACGTTTTCGTTTCAAATTATAAATTGAAACAAATAGACACCGTTACAAATTAATCCACATTATACTTCTGGGAGAAAATTAGCTTGAGCAAAGATGTGTTTTTATGATATTACAAAAAGTATCAAACAAAAAAAATCCCGATTGCTCGGGATTTTGTATCTGAAAATATTTCAATTTTATTTCAATTTTTTCTTGATAGCAACTTCATGGTATGCTTCAATAACATCTCTTTCTTCGATGTCGTTGTAACCTTTAATTTGAATACCACAATCGTAACCTTTAGAAACTTCTTTAACATCATCTTTGAAACGTTTCAAGGCAACAAGTTCTCCTGTATGCACCACTACTCCATCTCTAATAACTCTAATTTTAGAAGTTCTCATGATTTTACCATCCATAACCATACATCCTGCAATAGAACCTACTTTAGAAATTTTAAAAATCTCACGAATTTCAGCAGTTCCTAAAATTTCTTCTTTCATCTCAGGAGCTAACATTCCTTCCATCGCATCTTTCAAGTCGTCGATAGCAGCGTAGATAATAGAGTAGTAACGGATATCAATTTCTTCTTTATCTGCAAGTTGTCTCGCATTTCCAGCAGGACGAACGTTAAATCCGATAATGATCGCATCAGAAGCAGAAGCCAACATAACGTCAGTTTCAGTAATTGCTCCAACACCTTTATGGATAATATTAATTTGAATTTCTTCTGTAGAAAGTTTAGAGAACGAATCTGATAATGCTTCAACAGATCCATCAACGTCTCCTTTAAGGATTACGTTCAATTCTTTAAACTGACCAAGAGCAATACGACGACCAATTTCGTCAAGCGTAATATGTCTTTGTGTACGTACAGATTGTTCACGCATTAATTGAGAACGTTTTGATGCAATTTGTTTTGCTTCTTTTTCGTCTTCAAAAACGTTAAACTTATCACCTGCAGTTGCAGCACCGTCAAGACCTAAAACAGATACTGGAGTCGAAGGACCTGCTTCCAGAACAATGTGCCCTCTTTCATCATGCATTGCTTTAATCTTACCATGATGCTTACCAGCCAACATATAATCTCCAATTTTCAAAGTTCCGTGTTGAACTAAGATTGTAGAAACATATCCTTTTCCTTTATCTAAGAAAGCCTCAACAACTGTTCCTTGAGCTGCTTTATTTGGATTCGATTTTAAATCTAAAATCTCTGCCTCCAATAACACTTTTTCTAATAATTCTTTTACTCCTGTTCCAACTTTTGCAGAAATATCATGTGACTGAATTTTTCCACCCCAATCTTCAACAAGTAAATTCATACTAGCCAAACGCTCTTTGATTTTCTCAACATTCGCATTTGGTTTATCAATTTTATTGATTGCAAATATAATTGGCACTCCCGCAGCTTGTGCGTGAGAAATTGCCTCTTTTGTTTGTGGCATGATGTCATCATCCGCCGCAACAACAATAATAGCAATATCAGTTACTTGAGCTCCACGTGCACGCATCGCGGTAAACGCCTCGTGACCCGGTGTATCTAAGAATGCAATTTTTTGACCATTGTCTAAAGTTACTCCGTATGCTCCAATGTGTTGTGTAATACCTCCAGACTCACCAGCGATAACATTTTCTTTACGGATATAATCCAGTAAAGATGTTTTACCGTGATCGACGTGACCCATTACAGTAACAATTGGCGCTCTAACTACTAAGTCTTCTTCTCTATCTGCAACAACTTCAATTGCTTCTTCGATATCAACTGTAATAAACTCAACTTCGTAACCAAATTCATCAGCTACAATCGTTAATGTTTCAGCATCTAAACGTTGGTTCATGGTTACCATGATACCAAGAGACATACAAGTTCCAATTACTTTAGTAATCGGCACATCCATCATGATTGCAATTTCACCTACGGTAACAAACTCAGTAACTTTAATAGTTTTACTTCCTTCGTCAATAGCTCTTTGCTCTTCATCAGATTTCTGACGGTGCGTATCTCTTTTATCTCTTCTGTATTTAGCAGCTTTAGATTTTCCACCTTTACCTTGAAGTTTTTCAAGAGTCTCTCTAATTTGGTTTTTTACTTCCTCTTCAGTAGGCTCAACTTTTGCTACAATTGCAGGACGGTTTCCTTTTACAAAACCAGGTCTTGCACTTCTGTTAGCATTAAAACCTCCACCACCAGTATTTGGTGTAATTTTATTAGGGTTTGGTGTTCCCGGTGCATTACCTGTAGCAGGTTTTGGCGCACCCGGAGTTCCAGGCTTAGGAGCAATTCTCTTACGCTTATTTTTGTTAGCGTTGTTATTTGCCCCAGGAGCTCCCGGTTTGTTTGGAGTTATCTTTGGATCTTCTTTCTTTTTCTTAGGCTTATTAAATTGAGATAAATCAATTGTTTGCCCAGTAAGAGTAGTTCCTGATAATTTTTGATATTGAGTAGTGATAGTTTCCTCAGCAGTTGCAGGATCTGTCGAAACAACAGGTTCCGATGCTACTTTTGGAGCTTCAGCTTTTACTTCTTTTTTCTCTGTAATAATAGGTTTTTCTACCTTTTTCTCTTCAGAAATCACTGGAGCCACAGGAGCCACTGGCTCAGGCTTAACGATTTCTTTTTGAACAGGTTTTTCTGGTTGAGCCGGAGTAACAACTACTTTTGGTTCTTCAGCTTTAGCTGGTTCCTCAACAATAGGAGTAGAAACAACTGCAGGTTTCTTCGGATTTAAATCAATTTTACCAACTTGAACAGGTCCGGTTACTACAGCTCTCGCTTTAATAATCTCTTGTTGCTTTTGGCGCTCCTCGTCTTGTCTGCGTTTATCCTCAATTTCTTTCTCACGTTCAACACGTAATGCTTCTTTTTCTTTTCTTTTCTCTTCTCCTACCTCTTTAGAAGCTTCCTTATTCCCCTTATCGCCTGCAAATTGGCTTTGTAGGATATTAAATTCGCTATCAGAAATTTTCGCATTTGGATTTGCATCAATAGCAATTCCCTTATCTTTTAGATAATCAACAGCTCTTTCTAACGAAATATTTAATTCCCTTAAAACCTTGTTTATTCTTATTACTCTCTCTTCAGACATATAACCTTTTTATTATTACCTTTTTCGTTGTGTTGTTAGAGCAGATAACTAGCTATCAAACTCTTCTTTTAGTATTTTCATAACGTCAAGAATAGTTTCCTCTTCTAAATCCGTTCTTCTTACTAAATCTTCTACTTCTTGCTTCAGAATACTTTTCGCAGTATCTAAACCTATTTTAGCAAATTCTTCTATTACCCAGCCTTCGATTTCATCTGAAAACTCTGTTAATTCAACATCATCTTCATCAGCAGTTGCCCCTGCAACATCTCCCTCACGAATAACATCTAATTCGTAACCTGTTAACTGACCTGCTAATTTAATATTGTGACCTCCTCTACCAATTGCTTTAGATACTTCTTCTAATTTCAAGAATACTTCGGCTCTTTTGTTTTCTTCATCAATTTTGATCGAAGAAACTTTTGCAGGGCTTAATGCTCTTGTTATAAACAATTGAATATTGCTTGTATAATTGATTACATCGATATTTTCGTTTCCTAACTCACGAACAATTCCGTGAATACGAGATCCTTTCATACCAACACAAGCTCCAACAGGATCAATTCTATCATCATAAGAATCTACCGCTACTTTTGCTTTTTCACCAGGAATACGAACTACATTTTTAACTGTAATTAATCCGTCGAAAACTTCAGGAATTTCTTGTTCAAACAATTTCTCTAAAAACTTCTCAGAAGTTCTAGACATAATAATTTGAGGTTTGTTTCCTTTTAATTCAACGCTTTCAATAATTCCACGTACATTATCTCCTTTACGGAAAAAGTCAGACGGAATTTGTTTTTCTTTCGGAAGTACAATTTCGTTCCCTTCGTCATCTACTAAGATAACAACTCTAGGACGAACGTGGTGCACTTCGGCAGTATAAATATCACCAATAATATCTTTAAATTGCTTGTAAAGATTTGTATTATCGTGTTCGTGAATTTTAGATATTAAGTTTTGACGCAAAGCTAAAATAGCTCTTCGTCCCAAATCAATTAATTTAACTTCTTCAGAAACTTCTTCACCAATTTCAAAATCCGCTTCGATCATTCTTGCTTCAGTCAAAGTAATTTCTTCATTTTCAAAATCAAGATCTTCGTCAGCAACAATTACTCTTCTTCTCCAGATCTCCATATCTCCTTTATCAGGATTTATAATAATATCGAAGTTATCATCAGAACCGTATTTTTTCTTCAATGCATTTCTAAACACGTCCTCTAAAATTGCCATAAGCGTTACACGATCAATAAGTTTATTATCTTTAAACTCTGAGAATGAATCGATTAATGCTAAATTTTCCATGCGAATTCTTTAATTAAAATGTTACTGTAACAATTGCCTCTTTAATTTCTGTATAAGGTATTTGTTGCTCTTTTTGAACTGTTTCTTTTCCTTTTCCTACTTTTTTCGGTTCTCTTGCTTTCCATGACAAAATTATAAAAACATCGTTAGCTTCCACTAATTCTGCCTCAATTTTTTCAGTATTTGTAGTAACAATCAACGTTCTACCAATATTTTTGATGTATTGTCTTGTCAATTTCAATGGTGATCCTACTCCAACCGATGCTACTTCAAGCGAAAAATCCTGTTCTTCACGATCCAGATTATTCTCGATTGCACGACTAACATCAATACAATCCTGCAGCGCCACTCCATTATCTCCGTCTAAGCCCACACTAATTTTAAAAGAGTCCGAGATAGCCAGATCAATCAAAAAGATTGATGGTTTTTCCAGAAGAGCTTCTGTAATTAATCCGTTTACTTTTTCTTTAAATGTCATAATTTTATAAAAAGAGGGGACACTTAGTCCCCTCATTATTTAGATTTTAATAAATAACGGTGCAAATATAGTGTTTTTTTTATAAATCAAAATAAATAGATTGCTCTAAAAATATTTCTTATCTTTATGTGAGCATTAAAATAACGGAATTTCACATTATTTAACCCCTTAAAAACTATGAAACGAATCCTTGTACCTACCGACTTCTCAGAACACGCAGAAGACGCTTTGAAAGTTGCTGCTAAAATCGCCAAAAAAAACGATTCCGAAATTATCATTTTACACATGCTGGAACTGCCGCATCAAATGAACGATGCAGTTTTAGGAGGCACCAGCATTCCGGAAACAATGCTTTTTATGAAAAAAGCTAACGAAATGCTTGACGAAATCTCATCAAGACCATACCTGGAAGGAATACAAGTGACCGAAATCGTAAAAATGGACAAGCCAATTCATGGAATTACTCAAATAAGTAAAGACAACGAAATTGACCTTATCATCATGGGATCACATGGCTCTTCCGGAATTGAAGAACTATTAATAGGATCTAATACCGAAAAAGTGGTACGAAATTCCAACATTCCTGTTTTGGTAATCAAAAAAGACATTTCAGATTTCAAGGTAGAAAACATTGTTTTTGCTTCAGATTTTTCTGCAGAAACTAAAAAACCATTCGAAAAACTTTTGAATTTCACTAAATTCTTCGGATCAAAAATTCATTTTGTTACAATTTGCACTCCAAATAGCTTTAAACCAACTCACGTTGTCGAAAAAGCTATGAATAATTTTATATCACAATTCAACATTACCAATTATACCTCTCAAACATACAACGACACTAATATCGAAAAAGGAATTCTCAATTTCGCCAATAGCATAAATGCTGATATTATCGGAATGTGCACGCACGGAAGAACCGGCTTTGCTCATTTTTTTAACGGAAGCATTAGCGAAGGCCTTGTAAATCATACGGTAAGACCAGTAATTACTTTTAAGATTTAAACAAAATACTTTTTAAATTTAACCCCACAAAAAGTCTTTCAATCGAAAGGCTTTTTTTTTATAGAATTCAATCTACTACTATTAGTTTTAATAAAGTTTTCGTGAGCTTTTTAACAAAGTACAATTGAGCTTTTCAACAAAGCTAAAAGTCTAGTTTATGCAGAAATTTGTCAAATAAAAATCACAATACAATACAACATGAAAACAATTGACAAAATTTACATTAACGGAGAATTTATTAATCCGCAAGGACAAGAATATTTCGACTTAATAAGCCCAACAACAAACGAAAAACTCGGAAAAGTTCTTTTAGGAAACAAAGAAGACACTCAAAATGCTATAGAAGCTGCTAAAAATGCTTTTAAAACTTTTTCAAAAACTACAACAGCAGAAAGAATCCAATATTTGCAAAACATAAAAACAGCAATCGAGAAAAGAAAAGCTGAATTTATCGATGTGATGGTTGAAGAATATGGAGGAACCCTTCAGTTTGCAACCATAAGTTACGATTACATGTTAAAAGGTTTTGACTCTGCAATCAACTTATTAAACACCTATGATTTTACCAAAAAAATAGGAGAATCAGAAGTCCAAATGACTCCACTTGGCGTAGTCGGTATTATTATTCCGTGGAATTCAAGCAACGGTTTTATATGTAATAAATTGTCGACTGCAATTGTCGCCGGATGCACAACAGTCATAAAACCAAGCGAAATGAGCGCACAGCAAACTCAATTAATTGCAGAATGCCTTCACGAAGCAGGATTACCAAAAGGTATTTTTAATATCGTCAATGGCCTTGGAGAAGTAGTTGGAGCCGAAATAAGCCGTAATCTAGATATTGCAAAAATTTCTTTTACAGGATCAACTAATGTTGGAAAAATTATTGCAAAAGAAGCCGTCAATTCCATGAAACGCATAACACTGGAACTTGGAGGAAAATCACCTAACATTCTTTTAGACGACGCTAATTTCTCTGAAGCAATTCCGCTTGCGATAATCGCTGCTTATATGAATAGCGGACAAGCCTGTATAGCCGGAACACGATTATTAGTTCCTGAAAACAAACTCGAAGAAGTTAAACTTCTAATCAAAGAAGTAGTTTCCAACACCATTGTTGGCGATCCAAAAAATGCAAACACAGCAGTTGGACCAATGGTAAGCGCAAAACAATACAATCGTGTCCAGGATTACATTCAGATAGGAATAAATGAGGGCGCCGAAATTCTTGTTGGCGGCTTAGGAAAACCCGAAGGATTAGAAAACGGGAATTTCGTAAAACCAACTGTTTTTATCAACGTAAACAATCAAATGCGTATTGCGAGAGAAGAAATATTTGGCCCGGTTTTATCTATCATCACGTATAAAACCGAAGAAGAAGCAATTGAAATAGCCAATGACACTACTTACGGATTACAAGCCTATGTAAGCTCATCAAATAAAGAAAGAGCTCATAAAGTTGCTTCACAAATTAACGCCGGACGTGTACAAATAAACGGAATCGGACATGATCCAATGGCTCCTTTTGGAGGTTTTAAACAGTCAGGAATAGGCAGAGAATTTGGAGTATTAGGACTCGAAGCTTATCTTGAACCCAGAGCATTAATTCAATAAAAACAATTTTTACAGATCCGGAAATCTTCACGCAAAAAGATATTCCGGATCTTTTAGTAACTTTACAATATGACCGCAAAAACAAATACAAAACCTCAAATTCTTTACTCCTGCTACTATGCGCGCAGTCGTGAAGGCGAGCACTTTATACCTGAACACGTATTTAGCTATCAGATCTCAGGAGAAATGACCGCTTCAGACAGCAAAAACACTTACCATACAAAAGCGGGAGATTTTCGCTTTAGCAAAAGAAATCATTTAGCAAAATTCACCAAAATCCCGCCCGAAGGAGGAGAATTCAAAACTATATCTCTTTTTCTGGATCAGGAAATTCTGCGCGAAATAAGTAAAGAATACGACTTCAAAATCAACAAAAGAACAGATTCTGAAGCCATGATTACACTAGCACCACACCCGCTTTATAAATCCTTCATGGAATCGCTCATATCCTATCTGGAAGTTGAACAAGAAAACAACGAAACCTTGTTTAATTTAAAAATAAAAGAAGCCATTCACCTCTTGCTCAAAATAAATCCGGAATTAAAAGACATCTTATTTGATTTTACCGAACCCGGAAAAATGGATCTGGAAGCTTTTATGAATAAAAATTTTCACTTTAACGTACAACTCCATCGTTTTGCTTATTTAACCGGCAGAAGTCTAGCAACTTTTAAAAGAGATTTTCAGAAAGTATTTCAACAAACACCTGGAAAATGGTTATTAAACAAGAGACTTCAAGAAGCTTATTATTTAATTAGTCAAGGAAAACCACCATCAGATGTTTATATAGGCGTTGGTTTTGAAGATCTGTCGCATTTTTCATTCTCCTTTAAAAAGAAATTCGGAGTAGTTCCATCTTCTTTAATTACAAAATAAAAATATTATATAAATTCCAATTTTTAAAATTCCAAACTATACAAATTCAAACGTACCCACCCAAGAAACATTATTAACAATTTCAATTAGCCGAGACACAATCATTATAAACCATCTCTCAAGGCTAAGACTTTGAGCTATAGCTGAAATGTAAAAATCTACAAAATTTAATTACTTACTTTCTATTTTTGGAAATTAGGATTTGGAGTTTTTAAAAATTGGAATTTAAAAAAATTATTCCATAAAAAAAGCCTCTCAATTGAGAGGCTTTTATGTTGGTCTACAAGGACTCGAACCTTGAAAGACTGCACCAAAAACAGTTGTGTTACCATTACACCATAGACCAGCAGTGCTGTTAAGCGAGTGCAAATTTAAAGCTTTTTTTAATTTACGCAAATTTTTTATTTAATCTCATACAACAAAACCTTTTTACAAAAAAATTCAAATCAAAAAAAATCCTATAACCGATCCATTTTTTTTTAATTTCCAAAGATCCTTAAATTTATTGCATAAAAAAAGCCTCTCGATTGAGAGGCTTTATGTTGGTCTACTAGGACTCGAACCTAGAAAGACTGCACCAAAAACAGTTGTGTTACCATTACACCATAGACCAGCAGTGCTGTTAAGCGAGTGCAAATTTAAAGCTTTTTTTAGTTTGCACAAACTTTTTGACAAAAAAAATTCGTTTTTTTTTATTTTTCATTCTTCCAAATCCGCAACGACTACACAAGTATTTCACAAACAACACATTACTCTAGTCAAATAGTTTTATAGAATTTTATGTTAATGCTCTCTTCTTTAAACAAAAAAACATTTTCTTTGTAGGATAGAAAACATACAAAATTTTAACACCTAAATATGGCACAATTCAATTTCAATAAATGGAATACAATTATTGGTTGGTTTGCATTTGCAATCGCTTTAACTACCTACACACTAACCGTTGAACCTACCATGAGCTTTTGGGATTGTGGCGAATACATTGCCACAGCCGCTAAACTAGAAGTTGGTCACCCTCCCGGGGCTCCTCTATTTCAAATGATGGGTGCATTTTTTGCAATGTTTGCTATCGATGCTCAACATGTTGCCGTGATGGTAAATATGATGTCTGTTTTTTCAAGTGCATTCACTATTCTATTTATGTTTTGGTCTTCATCAATGATTTTGAAAAAAATCGTTGCTCGTTTTGCCGAGATTGATCAAAACAATTCAATTGTTATACTAGGAAGTTCTTTTGTAGGAGCTCTTGCTTATACTTTCTCTGACAGTTTCTGGTTTAATGCCGTTGAAGCCGAAGTTTACGCAATGGCATCTCTATTAATCGCATTACTTTTTTGGCTTGGATTACGTTGGGAGCAAGATATGGACAAACCAAAAGGAAACAAATGGTTATTAATCATTTCGCTTGTTGTCGGACTTTCATTTGGTGTTCACTTCATGGCACTTTTAACCATTCCCGCAATTGGTTTTCTTTACTACTTTAAACACTACGAAAAAGTTACTATAAAAAACTTCATTATTGCTAATGCCGTTGTAATTGCGATTCTGTTATTTATTTTCAAGCTGTTATTACCATTAACAATGGCTTTCTTTGGTAAAACCGAAATTTTCATGGTAAACAGCATGGGATTACCTTTTAACTCAGGAACCATTTTTGTTGCCTTATTATTTATTGCTTTCTTTTATTTTGGTCTTAAATACACCAAACAAAAAGGATTAGTTTTCTATAACACTATTATTCTTTGCATTCTATTTATCCTGATTGGTTTCTCGACCTGGATCATGCTACCGGTTCGTGCTAACGCAAACACTGTAATTAATGAAAATAAACCATCTGATGCTACTGAGGTTTTAGCCTATTATAACCGTGAACAATACGGTGTAAATCCTTTGTTTTACGGACCTCAATACACTGAAGTTTTTGCTGGTCTGGATGCTAAAAATCCTTACTTAGACAAAAACCCTAACTACGAAAGAGATTATAAAACTGGTAAATATGTAATTACCAACAATTACAAAAATGCAGATCAAAACAGTGATGACAATCAAAAAACGATTCTGCCAAGAATGTGGAGTACAGAAACTGGACACATCCAAAACTACATTAGCTTTACAAATCCTCCTAATTTCAAAATAAATCCAAATTATAACTATGAGGAGGATTTAGCAAAATACGGAATTGATGCTAGCCAATTAAGTGAAGAAGAGTACAACAAAGCCACTGCTCAACTACGAAATGAAGTTGAAAAAACAGTTGCTGAATTCAGAAGAGCTTTTTCTCAAAAACAAATTGACAACGAAGGTTACGTTAAATTCTTAAATAGTTATAAAGATTATTTAATTATCGAAAAGCCTACAACTGCCGATAATTTCAGTTTTATGTTCGAATATCAATTTGGATATATGTACTGGAGATATTTGATGTGGAATTTTGTTGGCCGCCAAAGTGATGTTCAGGGAAAATACGATAACCTTGACGGAAACTGGATTAGCGGAATCAAAGCACTTGATTCATTACACCTTGGTTCTCAAGACAACTTACCTTCTGATGTTTTAAACAACAAAGGTCGTAACGTTTACTTTTTCTTGCCATTTATCTTAGGTTTAATTGGAATAATGTACCACGCAAATAAAGACCTTAAAAGTTTTTATGTACTGCTAGCATTATTTTTATTTACCGGAATTGCATTAAAAATATACTTGAACGAACGCCCTTTTGAACCTCGTGAAAGAGATTATGCACTTGTAGGATCCTTCTATGTATTTGCAATCTGGATAGGCTTTGGAGTTTATTCATTATACGAAAGCATTCAAAATTATATTGCACCTAAAATTGCAGGCCCAATTATTATTGCAGCAACTTTCTTAGCGGCTCCGGTTTTAATGGCGTCTCAAAACTGGGATGATCATGACAGATCAGGAAAATATACTGCAGTTGCAATGGCTAAAGCATACTTAAACTCCTGCGACAAAGATGCTATTTTGTTTACCATTGGAGACAATGACACCTTCCCGCTCTGGTATGCGCAAGAAATTGAGCACATCAGAACTGATGTAAAAATCGTAAATACGAGCTTATTTATGACGGATTGGTATATTGATCAAATGAAAGCAAAATCATACGAATCTGAACCATTGCCAATATCATTTACACATGATGAATATGTGGGAGATAAATTAGATTATGTAGCATACATTCAAAAAGTTGAAACTCGTTGGGACATCAAAGATTTAATGTCTTTCATCAAAAACCCTAAATCTACTGTTGGATTACAAAACGGACAAACAATTCATTTTTACCCAACAAATAAAATCAGAATTAACGTTGATAAAAATACGATCATTAAAAACAAAGTTGTAAATCCAAAATACAACGATTCTATTGTGCCTTATATCGATATTGACATCAAAGGAAGTGCTTTGTACAAAAACCGTTTAATGATGTTGGATATCCTGGCTAACAACAATTGGAAAAGACCTATTTACTTTAGTGGCGGAGCTTTTGATGATGAAGATTATCTTTGGTTAAAAAACTATTTACAATTAGACGGAATGGTTTACAAATTGGTTCCTATTAAAAATGTTCCTTCAAAAGATGGCGGACCAATGGACATGGGACAAATTGATGCTGATAAAATGTACGATATTGTAATGAAATGGGATTGGGGTAATAGCAATGGCGATATTTATCACGATCCTGAAACCAGAAGAAACAGCATAACGTACCGCACGAATTTATCGCGTTTAATGGATCAACTTATTGAAGAAGGTAAAATCGATAAAGCTAAAAATGTTATCAATTTAGCAATAACAAAAATGCCTTTGGATAAATATGGATATTACTCTCTTATTGAACCTTTTGCAAATGGATATTATAAAGTTGGCGAAACTGCAAAAGCACATGATTTGCTTAATAAATTAATTCAGAAATACAGAGAGAATTTAAACTATTATGCAACCCTGACTCCTGGCGACCAAACAGATTTAGCAATGGATATTATTACTGATATCGAGCGTTACAGAAGCTTACTGGAAGTTATGAAGAAAAACAACGACAAAGCATTCTACGAGAAACAGAAAGTAACTTTTAATACTTATGTAAACGTCTTTGAACGTTTTGGCCGTGAAAAAGAATAATATACGAAAAATATAGCAATTAAAAAAATGCAGCACTGTTTGATAAATAGCGCTGCATTTTTTAAATTTACATATCTCTAAATCCTTTCAAGATGAGCTTTTATTGGGTAAAAACGAATTCATTCATAAAAAGGGTATTTTCTAAATATTGTTGGGACATTCCGAACAAAGAAAAGAAAATATACCTCACTTTTGATGATGGCCCAACTCCCGAGGTTACGGATTGGGTTTTGTCTGAATTGAAAAAATTTGACGCAAAAGCTACTTTTTTCTGTATCGGAAAAAACATTAAAGCCAATTTATCTTTATTTGAGAGATTAATAACCGACGGGCATTCAATCGGGAACCACACTATGAATCATGTTAATGGCTGGAAAAGCAACAACAATGATTATATTGAGAATGTAAAAAATTGCGCTGCCATTTTAGAAGAAGAAAAAACATGCAATCTTATTTTTCGTCCACCTTACGGGAAGATAAAAAAAGCGCAGTCTAAAATACTGAGAAATTTAGGCTACAAAATAATTATGTGGGATGTTTTAAGCGCTGATTTTGATCAAAGTATTACTCCTGAAAAATGCCTCGAAAACGTGACCAAAAACGTAAAATCAGGAAGCGTAATTGTATTTCATGACAGCATAAAAGCATCGCAGAATTTAAAATTTGCGTTACCTAAAACCTTACATTTTTTAAAAGAAAATGGATATAAATTTGATATTATTCACTAAATAATAGCAATGTAGAAAAAGTGTATTCTATAAATTAAATTTGCTCCTGGACAATTCCAATAATTGTATTTGCATCAAGTTCTCCTGATTGTCTCCAAATCATTTGCCCTTCTTTATAAATCATTAAAGTAGGAAGTCCTTTGATACGCAGTGCTTCTGCTAATTCCTGATTTTTATCCACATCAATTTTAATCACCTTGGCTTTATCGCCTAGTGCAGCCGCAACATCCTTAATAACAGGATGCATCGATACAGATGATTCGTTCCAATCTGTGTAAAAATCAATTAACACTGGAACTTGAGCATTTATAAGTTCTCCAAATTTTGACATAAAACCAAAAATTTAATTCTTTTTTATTCTGTTAAAAAGAGATAATTATATACAAATGTAGCATTTTTAACGAATTAAGCCACATTGTTCCCTTTTTTTAGTTCAATCACCGTAATTTCAGGCATAATACCTACTCGCCCCGGATAGGCATGAAAACCAAATCCTCGGTTTACATAAACATATCGTCCTACATTTTCATACAATCCCGCCCATTGTTTATAGATGTATTCTGCCAGACTCCATTTAAAATATCCTGGAATTTCAATTCCAAATTGCATGCCATGTGTATGACCTGACAACGTTAAATGAAAGTTTTTAGGATGGTTTTTAATTTCATATTCCCAATGACTAGGATCATGACTCATTAATACTTTAAAATCATCCTGATGCACGTTTTGAGAAGCTTTGTTTAAATCTCCTGCTTTCTTAAAGTTTTGCCCCCAATTCTCTACTCCGATTAAAGCAATTTTATCATCGCCTTTTTGAATATAAGTATGTTCGTTTAATAACAAATTGAAGCCAATTTGACCATAAAGATTTTTTATCTCTTTAAAATTCTCATCTTTCTCCTTTTCAGAAGGCCACGTCACATATTCGCCGTAATCGTGGTTTCCTAAAACTGAAAATTTCCCGTATTTATAATCTTTTATTCTTTTAAAAGTTTCTAACCAGGGATGCATTTCTTTAGCATGAGTATTTACAATATCTCCTGTAAACAAAATCATATCTGATTCTTGCTCGTTAATCAAATCAATGGCATAATTTATCTTATCCGGATTATCAAAACTTCCGCTGTGAACATCAGAAATCTGAGTGATTCTAAAACCGTCAAAGGCATCAGGCAAATCAGGAAAGAAAACCGTTTGTTTGATAACTTTAAAATTATACTTCCCCTCAAAAATTCCGTAAATTAATGATAAAAAAGGAACTGCCGCCAAACCTAATGCTATTTGGCTCACAAACTTTCGTCGATCCGGCATCATTTCTGAACGAGGCGCATTGTACATAAAATAATTTAAGATACTCGCCCCTATTCTAAAAATATCTTCTCCAAACATTACAAGTGTTAAAACTATTTTTGGAACATAAACCAATAACATCAACCCCATTGTAAACATGGTTTGTCTGGTTTGCCCAACAGAACGATCGAATTGTGTAAAAGAGTAAATGATAAAAATTAAAAGCAGTAAACTTATAATTTGATAACTAACCAAAACCCATCTTAATTTGATTAAAGTACGAAAGGCTTGATAAGAATAGAACTCAATAAACAAAAAAAGAGCACAGAGAATTACAAAACGAATTACCATTAGTTATAGTTTTAAGCAAAGTAACAAATAATGAAAATTTTATAGCTTTTTATTATCAAAATTTTAACTCTAATAAAAGTAAAAGCTGATAGATTTCTCTACCAGCTTTTTTCTACCAAATTTTTCAAAACCTTTAATAATCCACAACAGGTTTACAATGTAAACCAATGTTGTTTTATTTTTGAGCTTTTGCAGCTTCTGGCTTAGCAGCCTCAGCTTTTTTAGCTTTTTTATCCGCTTTTTTGTCTTTTTTAGGAGCTTTAGCTTCTTTTGCCGGAGTTGTTTGAGCTGGAGTTGTTTGAGCGCTTACCATTGCAGTTGTTCCTAGAACAGCTACTGCTAACATTACTAATTTTTTCATGATTTGAAGTTTTTATGATTGTTATTATTTCATTTATTATACCTCAAAGATATTATCAGTAAATGAAGATTAAATGAAGATTGAACCAACCATAAAATTTTAACTTTTAATTGTGTTTTACCGTTTCCGGAAGCAATAACATAAAGGTAGTTCCTTCACTTATGTGCGAAGTAACTTTGATTTCGATATGATGAAAAGACGCAATACTCTCGGCAATAGCAAGACCTAAACCCTGACCGTCCTGGTCTGAACTAATTCTGGCAAACCTGTTGAATATGTTTTCTATCTGAGAAGGGGTCATTCCGATTCCTGAATCTGTTATTGAAATAAAATAACGATGTTCCAGAAAACCATCTTCAACTACAATACTGCCTTTGGGCTTATTGTATTTTATAGCATTGGTGACCAAATTATAAATCAGAATATGAATTAAAGTTTTATTTCCTGTAAAGATATAATTATGCTGCATTTTGCTCAGAAACTGAATTTCGCGATCATCAATTCGATCTTGTAAATCCTCTTGCAGATCTGAAATGATTTCATGAAAATTAATTTCTTCATTTGCTTCATACTGATTATTTTCGATTCGGGAAATCAACAATAAATTATTGATGATTTTTTTCAACATGTCCAGTGTTTTTAGAGAACTCGCAATTTTATCGACTGCATTATCATCTAAAGAACTATTTTGGAGTAAATTCTCAAACTTATTTTTAAGCAGCGCAATTGGCGTAAGAAGTTCATGAGAAACATTCGAAATAAATTGTTTTTCTTTTTTAAAAAGCTCTGCAATACGATCCATCATTTGGTTCAAAACAAAATCAAGTTCTCTAAAATCTCTTGATCTTGCTTTTATTGGCGTATGATCAAAAGATTCCGGTTCGTTTACACGCCTTATTTTTGTATCAATAATTTTATAGAAAGGTTTCAGCAGAAATTCAATATAAAAAGTATCCGCTAAAAAAGTAATCAGCAGAATTACCACAAAAACAATTAAAATAAAAAAACGAATAATAAAGGTAAGGTCATTTACCTCGCTAAGACTACTTCCTATTTCGAGTTGATATCCTTGATTTTCATAAGTAAAATGATATTGCAGAATTCGGTATTCATTTTCTTCTCCTTCAATAATCCTGAAATCATTGCTAAAAACTGCTTTTTTCTGATTGGGTTTTATGGGAGATCTCGAAAGCACTAAAAATTCACTGTGAAGCGTAGAAAACTGTGAGTAAGTTTCGGTTGAATCATCTGGATTTTCGATAAAATCATCAATTTCATTTTTATCCAGATGCTCAATAAACTTATGTTTCTTTTCGAGTAAACTATTATTGATGTGTCTATAAACCACATTTTCTACCAAAATTGGCAGCATTAGCCATAAAATCAAAATAACCAACAATCTTGTCAGAGCATTAAAAATAGCTAATTGGTGCTTTATTTTCACAGTTCTTTATTTATTCATTAATACGATATCCAACATTCCTTACGGTTTCAAACCAGTCAATTGTGGTGTGTTTATCCAATTTTTT
The DNA here is from genome assembly GCF_020991455.1 of Flavobacterium sp. JAS. Taxonomy (GTDB): domain Bacteria; phylum Bacteroidota; class Bacteroidia; order Flavobacteriales; family Flavobacteriaceae; genus Flavobacterium. Next base: position 413,507 of record NZ_JAJMOX010000001.1, on the reverse strand, counting down.
TCTAAGATTCCGAACATGAACATCTATAAAATTAGAATCTGAATTTACCTCCAGAATATCTCCCCAAATATGCTCGGTTAATTGCAATCTTGTAATTACCCGATTTTTATTCAAAACCAAATATTGAAAAATATCAAACTCTTTTTTGGTAAGATTTATTGGAGTTTCGTCATAACTTACTTTATAATCCTGAAGCTGTAGCAAAAACCCGTGAATAGTCAGATTATTTAAAGTAAACCCATGAATCCTACGAATCACAGCAAACAATCGCGCACTTAATTCTGTCAAAGCAAATGGTTTTGTCAAATAATCATCGGCACCAAGATGCAAACCATTTATTCTGTCGTCTAATTCTCCGCGAGCCGTCAGGACAATTACAGCAATTTTTGATTTAGTTTTTCGAACTGTTTTCAAAACCTCAAAACCATCCCCATCGGGCAAACCAAGATCCAACAGCATTGCATCATAATCGTTACTGCTAACTTCTTCAAGCGCATCTTCGCAATTGTGCGCTATTTTGCAAACATATCCCACGTTACACAAAAAATCATAGACCTCTACAGCGAGTTCCCTATTATCTTCAACAATCAAAATATTCATAAAAACTGCTTTTAAGCGCAACTAAATTTAAGTAATTAAAAAAAGCCCTGTTACGCATTATTAAAAAATTAACGAATCAAAAAAAGCTGATAAATTTCTTTACCAGCTTTCCTCAACCGCATTCTCCATAATCATTACTTCTGTTTTGCCTCCTTTTACAATTCTTCGAATGCAAAACAAAAACAATTTTAATTATTTCATTTTAGTTGCTTCTGCTTTTGAAGCCTCACTTTTTGCTGATTTTGCTTTTTTATCAGTACTGTGTTTGTGATGTTTTGTTGCTTTAACTTCCTTTGCAGGAGCTGCCTGAGTTGGTGTTGTTTGTGCACTAACCATTACACTTGTTCCTAAAACTGCTACGAGTAACATAACTAGATTTTTCATAATTTTTAAATTTAAATTAATTGCCTTTTATTTTTTGTAATACTGTTTTATTCTATGTTTTTATTTTTTTGCTTTAGCTGCTTCTGCTTTCGGAGCTGCTTTTTTTTCTGATTTTGCTTTTTTATCAGATTTTTTTCTAGGTTCTTTTGTAGCTTTAACTTCTTTTGCAGGAGTTGCTTTTACTTCTTTAGCCGGAGCCGGTTTAGTACCTTTTGCAGGAAATGCATTTACCATGACACTTGTTCCTAAAACTGCTACTAGTAACATCAATAAATTTCTCATGATTTCTAATATTTTAAATTAATACCTTTTATTTTATAGATCAAATTTACCCCTGTAATATGAAGACAAAATGAAGAAAACCCTCATCCTAAATATTTTAACTAGACATTAACGCTTTGGGGATTTTTTACCAAATAGTTCTTAATTTTTCTACCATATCAGCGATATAAGTTCATTTAATTTCATCGTTTACAATTAGAAGCACTGCTGTGCATCTCTACTAAAATGAACTTATATCGCTTATATGGTTTAAAACAAATTAATTTTAAGAACCGAATCGTTTTTAAAACCCAATTGATTATTTTTACAGACTAATATTTTTTTTATGTCAACTCAAAAACGTCTTTTTCTTCTCGATGCTTACGCTTTAATTTTTCGTGGTTATTATGCCTTCATAAAAAATCCGCGAATTAACTCTAAAGGAATGGATACATCAGCGATCATGGGTTTCATGAACTCGCTTTTGGATGTTATTAAACGTGAAAAACCAGATCATTTAGCAGTAGCTTTTGACAAAGGCGGAAGTCAATTGCGTAACGAATTATTCCCTGAATACAAGGCAAATCGTGATGTTACACCAGAAGCGATCAAAATTGCTGTTCCTTATATATGTGAATTATTAAAAGCAATGCATATTCCGATTATTGAAGTTGCCGGTTTTGAAGCCGATGATTTGATTGGAACAATTGCTAAACAAGCAGAAAAAGAGAATTACAAAGTTTTCATGGTAACTCCTGATAAGGATTTTGCTCAATTAGTTTCTGAGAACATCTTTATGTACAAACCGGCTCGTATGGGTAACGGAATTGAAATTTGGGGAGTTCCTGAAGTTTTAGCAAAGTTCGAAATTGAACGCCCCGAACAAGTAATCGATTTTCTTGGAATGATGGGTGACGCCGCCGATAATATTCCAGGACTTCCGGGTGTTGGTGAAGTAACAGCTAAAAAACTTCTGAAAGAATTTGGCACTATGGAAAACCTTCTGGCGAATACAGACAAGCTAAAAGGAAAAATGAAAGAGAATATTGAGGCCAATAAAGAAAAAGGATTGTTATCTAAAACATTAGCTACGATAATATTAGATTGCCCGGTAACTTTTAATGAAAACGATTACGAGTTAACACGTCCCGATATTGAAAAAACAGATGCTATTTTTCAGGAATTAGAATTCAGAAGAATGGCGGAACAATTTGATAATTTGTTTAAAGTTGGTGGCGGAAATGAATTAGCAGCTTCAGCTCCGGCTGCAGATCCTAAATTGTATAAAAAACCACAACCTAAAAATGAAGATCAGTTTGACCTTTTTGGAGGCGGTTCTACCGAAGAAGATGCAGAAACAACACGAACTTCATTCTACAATACTTTAGAAAACACACCTCACTCCTACCAAGCTATTCAGGGAGATTTAGGAATAAAATTGCTTTTGCAGAATTTACAAAACCAGCCTTCTGTTTGTTTTGATACCGAAACTACTGGTTTAGATGCTTTACACGCTGAATTGGTCGGAATGTCTTTCTCTTATGAAAAAGGAAAAGCATTTTATGTTCCGTTTCCGGAAAGTCAGGAAGAAGCCCAGATTTTAGTGGATAAATTTAAACCGTTTTTTGAGAATGAAAACATCGAAAAAATTGGTCAGAATTTAAAATATGATTTAAAAATCCTTTCTAATTATGGCGTAACCGTAAAAGGAAAACTTTTTGATACCATGATTGCGCATTATTTGATTAATCCAGATATGCGTCATAATATGGATATTTTATCGGAAACATATCTGAAATATTCGCCAAAATCAATTGAAACATTAATTGGCAAAAAAGGAAAAAATCAAATTACGATGCGCGATGTTCCACTTGAAGATATCAAGGAGTACGCTGCCGAAGATGCTGATGTAACTTTACAATTAAAAGAAATTTTCACTACTGAGTTAGACAAAACAGAAACTAAAAAGTTATTTGATGAAATCGAAATTCCGTTAGTAAGCGTTTTGGCAGCAATGGAAACCGAAGGAATTCGTCTGGATGTTGAATTCTTAAGTGCAATGTCTAAAGAAATGGATGTTGAGATTAAATCTTTGGAACAAAAAATATACGAAACTGCCGGTGAAAAATTCAACTTGGCATCTCCAAAACAATTAGGAGATATTTTGTTTGATAAAATGAAAATTGGCGGAGCAAAACAAAAGAAAACCAAAACAGGTCAATATGCAACTGGTGAAGAAGTTTTGACTTATTTGGCTAATGACAATCCAATTGTAAAAGAAATTTTGGATTGGCGTCAAATGGTGAAGTTACAAAGCACTTATATTTTGGCTTTGCCTGAACAAGTTGACAAGAAAACTTTACGCGTTCATACCGATTATATGCAAACTGTTGCGGCTACAGGTCGTTTGAGCTCTAATAATCCTAACTTGCAAAACATTCCGATTCGTACCGAAAGAGGCCGTCAGATTCGTAAAGCTTTTGTTGCTCGCGATGAAAACCATACTTTAATTTCTGCCGATTACTCGCAAATAGAATTAAGAATTATTGCTGCTTTAAGCGGAGAAGAAAATATGATTGCCGCTTTTAAAAACGGAGAAGATATTCACAAAGCTACGGCAGCAAAAGTTTTTGATGTGCCGTTAGAAGAAGTTTCTCGCGAACAAAGAAGCAATGCTAAAACGGTAAACTTCGGAATCATCTATGGAGTTTCTGCTTTTGGATTAAGCAATCAAACTTCATTATCTCGTAGCGAAAGTGCCGCTTTGATTGAAGCATACTACAAAACGTACCCAAGATTGAGATCTTATATTAACGAACAAATACAATCTGCTCGTGAGAAAGGATATGTACAAACAATTCTGGGTCGTCGCCGATATTTAAAAGACATTAACTCAGCAAATGCCGTGGTTAGAAGTGCTGCCGAACGAAATGCTGTAAACGCACCAATTCAGGGAAGCGCTGCCGATGTGATTAAAATCGCGATGATCAATATTCATAAAAAACTAAAAGAAGAAAACTGGAAGTCTAAAATGTTGCTTCAGGTTCATGATGAGCTTGTGTTTGATGTGCATAATGACGAATTAGAAAAAATCCAGCCAATGATTAAACACGAAATGGAAAATGCTTTTATAATGAGCGTTCCGTTAGAAGTTGAATTGGGCATGGGTAAAGACTGGTTAGCGGCGCATTAAGAATTCTAGATTGCAGATTTTAAATTAATTGATTGTATAGTTTTATGAAAAAATATGCTTTGTTCTTTTTTGCCTTCTATTCTATGATTGCAATTGCTCAGGATCGGACTTATTATCTGGAAGGAACTTTGGCGAAAAGTAAAATTTACATGAAAATCGAGGTTTTTAATTCTGATGAAAATGTAAGTGCAACTTATTTTTATCAAAATTCACTAAAAGACATTAAGTTAGAAGGAAAGATGAACAAGAATAGCTTCACTTTCTTTTTTAAACCAAATGATGCAATTCTGGAAAAATTCTATTTAAACAAAGCTGCCAATAATTCTTTTGAAGGATCCTGGTACAACGCATCTGGAAAACAATTACCAGTTCAATTACAGACTATTGACTTTTCAAATTACAAATCTAATTTGGATAAGTATTATGCTGATGATAAACTAAATCTTGTAAAATATAAATTTTTAGAGTTTAAAAAACAGAAAGTAACTATTTATAATAACAAAGAATTTATTTGGTATTCTGAAAAACATTGTGATTCTGATTTTTTTAGATTAGGAAGCAACTTTTCAGAAAAAAACAAAGCGGTTATAAACCCAATTCTGGAAAAAATTCACATACAGAACACATTAGACCAACTAAATTGCGCTTCATCATTTGAATACAGTGAAGGAAAAGGAATAGAAGGAAATTCGACCATAAATTTCCTGAATACTAATTTATTGGGCTTTGAGATTTCGAGTTCATATTATTGCGGAGGTGCTCATCCTGATTTTGGAAGCAGTGGCTTTTTGATTGATTTAAATAACGGAAAAAACTATCAAATAGACAATATTCTTGCTTTTGATAAAAGTGTAACAACAGAGAAAGAAAGTGATTTTTCGAGTTATTCAACTTATAGAAGCACTTATTTTGCTCCTAAATTGCTTGCGGTAATTAATTCAGAATTCCATTTTGAAAAACCAAAAGACGACGATGATCCTTGTGATTACACTGATGAAGAATATTGGGATTTCCCATCTTGGAATTACACTGAAAAAGGTATAGAATTCACCCCAATTTTTTATAGAGCGGCAAGATCTTGTGAAGAATCTTATTTAGTTCCTTTTGAAAAACTAAAAAAGTATAAAAATCCAAAATTCCCTTATCCATTACAATAAAAAAAATCCATTCGCCGCGGCGAATGGATTTTTTTATGAATGTTATTTTTTTCTTGTCGATTCTCGTTCTTTCAATTTTGTCTTGATAACGATTGTTTCATAATCTGAGGTTTCTTCTTCAGACTCTTCCAGTCGCTTGATTAATTGTCTTGCAGCAACTTCTCCAATTTCAATTCCATGCTGACTTACAGTTGTCAAACTTGGCGACAAACGTCTTGAAGCTAGAATTCCATCAGCAAAACCAATAATAGAGATATCTTCCGGAACTTTATATCCTTTTTTCAAACTTACTCTTAAAGCTGCAACTGAATCATTTTCATCCAAAGCAAAAATGGCATCAATCTTATTGTCAAAAATGGCATCAATTTTGCTCTTCATATCTTCTTCAGAATCGGTACGAAGAATGATTTTTTCGTTTACCGGAATATTATTATCTGCCAAAGCTTTCAAATAGCCATCAGCTCTTAATTTTCCTACACTTAAATTATCTACTGAAGAAATTAAGGCGATGTTTTTACATCCTAAATCAATTAAATGCTGCGTTGAGTTCAAAGCAGAATCAAAATCATCAACTACAACTTTGTCACATTCTACTTCATCAGCAATACGATCAAACATTACAATTGGTGTTCCATCATTAATAATAGCAGAGAAATGGCTGTAATCTTGTAATTTTTGAGCTTCTTCAGAAACGGAAAGAATAAATCCGTCAATTGTCCCGTTGCTCAACATTTCAAGTGTATGAATTTCTTTTTCTAAAGATTCATTAGAAATACATGTAATTACATTATATCCTTTTTTATCGGCTACTTTTTCGATACCACTAAATACCTTCGCAAAAAAGGAATTTAATATATTAGGTATAATTACACCAATCGTTTTGGTTTTACGATTCTTTAAATTCAGACCAATTACGTTAGGTTTATAATTTTTGAGTTTGGCATACTCCTTAATCTTCACCTTCGTTTGCTCACTAATTTCCGGACTATCATTTAACGCCTTAGAAACAGTCGAAACAGAAACACCAAGTTCTTTCGCAATTTGTTTTAGAGTTGCTTTAGCTTTCATTTAAAAATATTTTATGTAATTAATACAAATATAGTAGAATTACCTAAAATAAAACAAAAATCACCTACCAGTATTTGAATTTATAAGATCTTTTTAAAATAAAATCAAATAAGTCCTATTTCCCAAAACCGCATCTCTTAAAATCTCGTTAATACCTTAATATATGTTATTAACCTTTTAAAAGACCTTGATTATGAAAAACGAAGTTAAAATTCATGAAGTAGACCCTTCATTGAATAACAGAAGGAGCTTTCTTAAGCTCAGCGGCTTAACACTAGTTAGTGCAGGTTTGGTTATCGCGGGCTGCAGCAATAATGATGATAATGATACTCCAATGGAAGACACCACATTGCCAGGAATCAGAAATGGTGTGTTTGATTTGGGATCCGGTGATTTTGGAGTTTTAACTTACGCTTATGCCTTAGAACAATTAGAAGCTGATTTTTATACTAAAGTTGTAAATGCATCAAACTTTAATGCAACTTTTAACGATATAGAACGCCAAGTACTAACTGATTTGTATCATCACGAAGTAATTCACAGAGATTTTTTTAAAGCCGCACTATCTGGAGCGCTTCCTGACCCAAGCTCACAATTGCTTCCCTCCTTAGCATTTAACTATGGTTCTATGAATTTTAACAGCCGTAACGAGGTACTTGCAACGGCAAAAGCATTAGAAGATACCGGAGTTGCCGCTTATAATGGAGCCGGAAAATTGATTAAAAGTCCTGACTATCTATTATTAGCAGGGAAAATTGTTTCGGTTGAAGCAAGACATGCTTCAGCAATAAGAAGTTTAATCAATCCTAATTCAAGCGATTTTGCAGGTGATGACATTATAAGCACTTCTACAGGTTTAGATGTTGCCAAAGATCCTTCTAAGATTTTACCAATTGCCGGAGGTTTCATTACTACAAAATTCACTGCCAAATATTTACCTTAATCCTAACTAGCTAAAACTTAGAAATTATGAATATTTTAAAATTTATAGAAACATTTACTGATGATAGCTTAATGAGAAGCACTGGTTCAAGAAGAGACAGTTTTAATCAGTTTGGAAATATTGGAAAAACACTGGCAATGGCATCAATTCCTTTTGGATTATCCGCTTTCGCCAATAAAGCATTAGCAAAAGATATTACTGCAACGCCGGCAACTCCAATTGGAGCTTTGCAATTTGCATTAACTTTAGAGTACCTTGAAAACGAATTTTATGCAATGGCATTAGATTCCGGAGTAATTCCGGCTTCTGAAAATGGAGGACGAGATTTAAAGGTTTTTCAACAAATAGCAGCACATGAATCTGATCACGTTAATTTTTTAATTGCAGGACTCGGCGGACCAGCAAGTGCTAATTTTGTTCCAAAGCCTACATTTGACTTTACTGTTGGAGGCGCATTTGATCCTTTTGGAGATTACCCAACCTTTCTGGCATTGGCACAAGCCTTTGAAGATACAGGCGTAAGAGCCTACAAAGGTCAGGCTGCAAATTTAATTTCGGCACCGGATTTATTAACTGCCGCATTACAAATTCACTCTGTAGAAGCACGACATGCCTCAGAAGTGCGACGATTACGCGGATTAAAAGGCTGGATTTCTAACGACGAAAGAGGCGCAGGAATGCCATCAGCAACGCAAGCAGTCTATAATGGCGAAGGATTAACAATGCAGGCAGGATTCAATACAGCGACCGCATTTGGAGCCGCAGCAGGTTCAGAAGCTTATGATGAGCCACTTACAACACAACAAGTTGTAGATATTGCAAATTTATTCATTGTTTAGCCAAAACAATTCTAAATATTGAACCGCCTTCGCGTTATTGTGAAGGTGGTTTTTTTTTATTCTTTTAAATATAAAACTGATACCTTGATTTTCAGCATATAAAATATTCTTTTCAGGTATTTGGTTTTAAAATAATTAATTGTACTTTTGCATCCCCTTTATTGGGGATGGAATGTTTAATTAAAATAATATTATGGACGCATTAAGCTACAAGACAATTTCAGCAAGCAAAGCCACTGTAACTAAAGAGTGGATTGTTGTAGATGCTGAGGGTCATAACTTAGGTCGTCTTGCTTCAAAGGTTGCAATGATCTTAAGAGGTAAGTACAAACCAAGTTACACACCGCACGTTGACTGTGGAGATAACGTAATTGTTATCAACTCAGAAAAAATTAACCTTACAGGTACAAAAATGAATGACAAAATTTACATGCGTCATACAGGTTACCCAGGAGGACAAAGAACTTTAACTGCTAAAGTATTGCAATCTAAAAACCCTGCATTATTAGTAGAAAAAGCTGTAAAAGGAATGTTACCTAAAAATAAATTAGGAGCTGAACTTTTTAGAAATCTAAATGTTGTTGTAGGACCTGAGCACAAACAAGGAGCTCAAAAACCTAGAACTGTTAACCTAAACGATCTTAAGTAATGGGAGTTATTCACAAAATCGGTAGAAGAAAAACCGCTGTTGCACGTGTATATGTTTCTGAAGGAACAGGAAAAATCACTGTAAACAAAAAAGAATTCGCAACTTACTTTCCAACTGCAACTTTACAATACAAAGTTTTACAACCAATGTCCATGACAGAAAATGTAAACAACTTTGATGTAAAAGTAAACGTTTACGGAGGTGGTTCAACTGGTCAGGCAGAAGCTGTAAGAATGGCATTAGCACGCGTTATGTGTGAAGTAAATGCTGAAAACAGAGCTATCCTTAAACCAGAAGGTTTATTAACAAGAGATCCAAGAATGGTTGAACGTAAGAAATTCGGTCAGAAGAAAGCTCGTAAGAGATTCCAATTCTCTAAACGTTAATATTACCTGTCTTGTACAAATGGTACAAGACATTATCAATTTATTGAAATTAAAAAACACAGTTGTTGTTGCTCTCCTATCGAGGTAGGAAATAGTTTAGCATCTAAATGTATAAAGCCTGGGAAACCGCCATTTATGCATTGCTAATCAACAGAACGTAAACTAGTACAAAAATGGCAAACAAAATAGAAGTAAAAGACTTACTAGAAGCAGGTGTTCACTTTGGACACATGACTAGAAAATGGGACCCAAATATGGCCCCTTACATTTATATGGAGCGTAATGGTATTCACATTATCAATCTATATAAAACTGCAGCAAAAATTGAAGAAGCTAATGAAGCTTTGAAAAAAATCGCTGCATCAGGTAGAAAAATCTTATTCGTAGCTACCAAAAAACAAGCAAAAGACATCGTTGCTGAAAAAGCAAAAGCTGCAAACATGCCTTACATCACTGAAAGATGGCCTGGTGGAATGCTAACTAACTTTGTAACTATCAGAAAGGCAGTTAAAAAAATGTCTTCTATTGATAAAATGAAGAAAGATGGTACTTTCATGACGTTATCTAAAAAAGAGCGTTTGCAAGTTGATCGTCTACGTGCTAAATTAGAGAAAAACTTAGGTTCAATTGCTGATATGTCTAGACTACCTGCAGCATTGTTCGTAGTAGATATCAAAGCTGAACATATCGCAATAAAAGAAGCACAAAAATTAAACATTCCAGTTTTCGCAATGGTTGATACGAATTCTGACCCAAGAGAGGTTGATTACGTTATTCCTGCAAATGATGATGCTTCTAAATCAATTGACAAAATTTTATCTTTAGTTACTGCTGCTGTAATCGACGGTCTTTCTGACAGAGGTTCTGACAAAGAAACTGAAGTATTTACAGAAGAAGCTGCTGCTGAAGCTGCTCCTGCTGTAGAGGCTGCACCAGCTGCTGAAGCTGCTGCTCCTGCAACTGAAGAATAAATCAAATTTAAATTCCAAATTTTAAATTCTAAAATCCAAAAACAAATTAAAAACGTTATGTTGATAATTTAATAAAATTGGAGTTTAGAATTTAAAAGATGGAATTTTTACTTTTAACATTAAAATTCAAAATATTATGGCAACAATTACTGCTGCAGACGTAAATAAATTAAGACAAACTACAGGTGCCGGAATGATGGACTGTAAAAAAGCTTTAGTTGAAGCTGATGGAGATTTCGATAAAGCTATACAAAACCTTAGAGAAAAAGGACAAAAAGTTGCTGCTAACCGTTCTGACCGTGAGTCTTCTGAAGGAGCTGCTGTATCTTTTGTTAATGCTGACAAAACTAAAGGAGCTATCATCACTTTAAACTGCGAAACAGATTTCGTAGGTAAAAATGAGGCTTTCGTAACTTTAGCTAAAGAATTAGTTGAAAGAGCTATCAACTTCTCTTCTAAAGAAGAATTCTTAGCTTCAGATTTCAACGGAATTACTGTTGCTGAAAAATTAATCGAGCAAACTGGTGTTATCGGTGAAAAAATCGAAATCGGTGGTTTTGAAATTTTAGAAGGCGCTTTCGTTGGATCTTATGTTCACGTTAACAAAATTGCTGCATTAACTGCAATTTCTGCACCAATTGCTAATGGTGACGTTTTAACTAAAGACGTTTCTATGCAAGTTGCTTCTATGGGAGCTGATACATTATCTTACAAAGATTTTGACCCAGCTTTCGTTGCTTCTGAACTTGCTGCTCGTATTGCTATAATCGAAAAAGAAAATGAAGAGGCAAAACGTTTAGGAAAAACTTTAAAAAATGTTCCTAAATATATCTCTTTCTCTCAATTAACTGAAGAAGTTATAAAACAAGCTGAAGAAGATGCTAAAGCTGAATTAAAAGCTGAAGGTAAGCCAGAACAAATTTGGGATAAAATTATTCCAGGAAAAGTTCAACGTTTCATCTCTGACAACACTACTTTAGATCAAGAAAAAGCTTTGTTAGATCAAAACTTTATCAAAGATGACAGTAAAAAAGTTGGTGATTATGTTAAAGGATTCAACGTTGAAATTACAGGTTTCAAAAGAGTTACTTTAGGTTAATATATTATTATTTCAATATAAAAAGCCCGAATATTTATTTATTCGGGCTTTTTTATTTTTGTGCTCTAAACTTTAGTTCTTTTCTACAATAGGAAAATTTCTCGCACGCATCAAAGCATCAGACTTTGGGGCTCTTCCTCTAAAATTCTCATATCCTTTTTCGTTATCAATCGTATTTCCAACACTAAAAACAGTATCGTGTAATCTTTTTGCAACCACTTTATCATAAGGTCCATTTGCTTCTGTAAAAGCCTCATAAGCATCTGCATTGATTACATCTGCCCATAAATAACTATAATACCCGGCGGCATATCCATCACTCGAAAAAATATGCGCAAATTGCGGAATACGATGACGCATTACAATTTCTGATGGCATGTTCAACTTCTTTAAAGTCTCTCTTTCAAATTCATCAGGATCAATAGTTTCAGTTGTTAAATGAAGTTCCATATCTACAAAAGAGCTCGATATAGTCTCTACAGTTGCAAAACCTTCATTAAAATTGGCAGCCTTTTCAATTTTCTCTACCATTGATTGTGGCAATGGTTCATTTGTTTTATAATGCAAAGCAAACTTATTCAGCACTTCAGGAGTCGCCAGCCAATGCTCAAAAATCTGCGAAGGAAACTCAACATAATCTCTTGCTACTGAAGTTCCGGACAAACTAGGATACGCAACATTCGAACACAAACCATGAAGAGCATGTCCAAATTCATGAAATAAAGTCGTAGCATCGTCCCATGAAATCAAAACGGATTCATTTGCATTACCTTTTATAAAATTACAGTTATTAGAAACAATCGGGAGTGCGTTTTCTAACTTTTGTTGATCACGATAAGAACTCATCCATGCGCCAGAACGTTTTCCTGTTCTTGCATAAGGATCAAAATACCACAATCCAATTGTTTTACCAGACACCTTATTACTTACTTCCCAAACACGCACATCCTGATGATACACAGGAACATTTGCAATTTTCTTAAAAGTCAAATCAAACAATTCTCCGGCAACCCAAAACATTCCTTCGCGTAAATTCTCAAGCTGCAAGTATTGCTTGATCTCATTTTGATCCAAACTATATTTTGCTTTTCTCACTTTCTCGGCATAATAGCGATAATCCCAAGGCTGAATTTTAAAATTACCACCTTCAGCATCTACTATTTCCTGCATTTCGGCAACATCCTCATGCACTTTTTCAACGGCAGGCTTCCAAACAGAATGCATCAATTCTAAAGTTTTCTCAGGATCTTTTGCCATTTTATTTGACAAACTCCAATGCGCAAAAGAAGGAAAACCAAGCAACTTAGCCTTTTGGCTTCGCAATTTCAAAATCGTAATAAGCGTTTCGTTTGTATCATTTTCATTACCATTATCACCGCGTTTTACAAAGACTTGAAATGCTTTTTCTCTTAAATCCCTGCGATCAGAAAATGTCAAAAAAGGCTCAATCGAAGAACGAGTATTAGCAACACATCCCAGAACGTCAATTTTACGATTTTTTGCTTCAGCGGTCGCAGCATTTTTTATTTCTAAAGGCAAACCATCAAAATCGCTTTCTTCTTTCAGTTCAATAAACTGATTATTTTCTTCTGCCAGTAAATTTTGGCTAAATCTCGTAAAAAGCGTTGCGAGTTCCTGATTAATCTTTCCTACTTTCTCTTTATTCAGTTCATCTAATTCAGCACCTTCGCGAACAAAATCAGTATAATACAACCAAATTAAACGTTGCTGTTCATTGTTCAGCTTCTCTTTTTCCTTTGAATTGTATAAATTCTCAATTCGAGAAAAAAGCTTCTTATTCTGATACATTTTATCATTCAACTCAGATATTTTTGGCGACATTTCCGTTTCAACAACTCCAAATTCAGCCGTAAAAATATTCGAGCTATAAATTCCAAAAGCCGTATGAATTCGAGCAATCTTCTTCCCTGAACTCTCCAGTGCCACAATTGTATTTTCAAATGTTGGCACTTCTGGATTATTTGCAATAGCATCAAATTCAACTAAATTTTCCTGAATAGCAATCTCTACCGCAGGTTTAAAATCTGAAACCTTATATTCATCAAAAGCCGGAACTCCGCCATACGGACCACTCCATTTTTGTAGTAAAGGATTATTAGAATTTATTTTTTCATCAACAGTTAATAAAATCTCACTCATGATATAAATTGGTATATTTTTTTCGTATAATTAATTAAAAAAGAAAAACAAGTTCTCATTTACCCAAAAGTACCCAAAAATTTAGAATTCAAAAGGAAGTTTAACATTGCAAAATATTTTAAAACCATAACGTACAATTCGAAAAACCCTTCTTTAACTTCAAAAGAAATAACTTAAATTTGAAATGTCATTTATTACATCAATATGTTTAAAACCAGAAAAGAAATCGTTTTTGTAATTTTAGCGGGTATTTTTATAACCAACGCAGTTGTAGCAGAGCTTATAGGGGGAAAATTAATTCAAATTGGACCATTTGTAATGAGTATCGGAATTTTACCGTGGCCGATTGTATTTCTCACAACAGATTTAATAAATGAATATTTTGGAGAAAAAGGAGTAAAAAAACTCTCTTTTATAACCGCATGTTTGATTGCTTATGCCTTTTTAATATTATTTATGGCAATCGTAATTCCGGCTGCAAAAGGAATAAGTCCTGTAAATGACGAACAATTTCAAGCTGTTTTTGGGCAAAGTATGTGGATTATTGTCGGGAGTTTAATTGCTTTTATGGCATCACAATTAATTGATGTTTGGATATTTTGGTTTTTCAAAAGACGAACCGGAGAAAGAAAAATATGGCTAAGAACCACTGGATCAACAGTAATTTCGCAGTTATTTGATTCGTTTATAGTACTCGGAATTGCCTTTTGGTTACCCGGAAAAATCGACTTTGACACTTTTATTTCCTCAGGATTAACAGGATATATTTTCAAACTTTCCGTTGCTGTTTTATTGACCCCGCTCATTTATGCCGGACATCATTTGATTAAAAAATATCTTGAAAACGATCCAGATCATTCTCAGAAAAAGTAAGATACAAGCGCCACAATGAAAAAAACTACCATAATTATACTTCTTTCTATAACATATTGTTTTTTTAGCTGTGGTAACAACGAAAAAAAACAACCTAAAAAAGTACAGCCCGTTAACACTTTAAAACCAGTTTCTGAAGCCATCTCAACTAATACCGAAACTCTTACGAAAGAAATTATCGCGCATTCAAATATCAACAATCAAAATAGCGCTGACAAAAAAGATGTAGTTCTCGCAAAAGCAGATGCTTTAAAAAAGGAAACAACAAACAATACCACAGAAATAGAAAAGGATAATAATACCGAACTAATGAATTTTGCAAACATTCGCAAAATACTCTCACGAAGTAAAGTTGGACAAACCTTAACACAAAAAGAGTTAACTCAAAATTTTGAAATTCCGGAAGAGGCAGTAAAACTGGTAAAAAGTGTTACCAAAACTGCCGAAGATGAGATTGCAGTGAAATGGCATTCAACCTGGTTTATAGAAAAAGTTTCTGATGCCAAATTTACTGACGCCAGAATGAAAGTTAAATTTGTTGCCAATAAAATGTACACTTCAGGACAAGCTATTGGAATTAAATACAACAAAAAAATCTATAATGACCTGATAATAATTGGTCATTCTGCTTACATTCCATCTGTAAAAGGATATCATTGGCAAATAGGAAAATAATTTATAAAAGAATACTACAAAAACGAGTTTTACACGCAAAAAATCACTCCATATCTT
Organism: Flavobacterium sp. JAS; assembly: GCF_020991455.1. GTDB lineage: Bacteria > Bacteroidota > Bacteroidia > Flavobacteriales > Flavobacteriaceae > Flavobacterium. The sequence continues at coordinate 398,192 of NZ_JAJMOX010000001.1, read as the reverse complement.
TACAAAATTATCTTACATTTTATCCGATATAACTTTAACAAGATTTTTTTTATATCAAGTTTTAAAAACATCTAAATTATACCTTTAAAAATCAACATATTATAAACAAAAGCAAAATAAAGATGAAAAAACTTACTATACTTTGTTAAATCATTAAAAAACATTTTAGTTTTGCAAAAAATTTAACAAACAAATACCCACCAAAATGAAAAAATTAAGCATTTTATTCTTGTCAGTATTGACATTCGGATTCACAGTAACGTCTTGTAATAGCGACGATGACAATTCAGGATCAATTGAAGGAAAATGGACACCTGTGAAAATGGGAAGCGTATTAAACGGACAAGAAATATTAGTTAATATACCAAATGATGGTAAATGCGACAACGATATTATTGAGTATACTACTGATGGAAAATTCACAGATCTTTCTTACGAATTCTTTGACAATAAATGTACTTCATCAACTGATAAAGGAACCTGGTCATTAAAAGACAAAGTTTTATCAACTACTTATGATGGAGATACTGAAGTAAATACAGTAGAGGTTCTTGAATTAACAAAATCTACTTTAAAAGTAAAATATACTGAAAAAGTTGACGCATCTAATAGTGTTGTCATGATTACTCTTTTTGAAAGAAAATAATCTCAACCCCCAATTATTTAAAACCTCAAACCTAACAGTTTGAGGTTTTTTTATACATTTGAAATAAAAAATGGAACCAACAAGATGCAGCTGGTGCACTGCCAGTGATTTATACAAAAAATATCATGACGAAGAATGGGGCGTTCCCGTTTATGACGACCCTACTATATTTGAATTTTTAATACTTGAAACTTTTCAGGCAGGATTAAGCTGGATTACTATTTTAAACAAAAGAGAAAATTTCAGAGCAGCTTTCGATTATTTCGATTATAAAAAAATTGCCAACTATTCTGAAGACAAAATCGAAGAATTATTGCAGAATACTGGAATCATTCGCAACAAACTAAAAATAAAATCGGCAGTTTCAAACGCGCAAGCTTTTATTAAAATTCAAAACGAATTTGGAAGTTTCTCTGATTATATCTGGAAATTTACCAATAAAAAACCAATCATCAATAATCCAAAAACCTCAAAAGATGTACCTGCCACCACTCCACTTTCTGACGAAATCAGTAAAGATTTAAAAAAAAGAGGATTCAAATTTGTTGGTTCCACAGTAATTTACGCACACATGCAAGCCACCGGAATGGTCAATGATCACGCCGAAGATTGCTGGACAAGAGCCAAATAAACAGTCTTAATTTTCAGTTATCAGAAACAACTTCAAACCTGAAACTTGAAACTTTTTTAAACTTCCAAACAAAAAATACATATATTTGCTTCACACTTTAGGGGTGTCTGCTAAAAAGCAGGCTGAGATTTTACCCTCTGAACCTGATCTAGTTCATACTAGCGTAGGGAAAAGTAAGATGACTTCTGCGCGCATTTTTATGCGCAATTGTAGCCATTCCTAAAGTATAACTACATACTAAACTAAGAAGGAATGGAACTAAAAATCAACCAAAAAAGCAAGAAATTCAATGCTGTAACACTTAGCGTTCAGGCATTGCTCGATCTCGAAATTCCCAACAAACAAAACGGAATTGCCGTTGCCGTAAATAATACCGTAATTCCAAAACCCAACTGGAATCAACATTTCGTACAAGAAACCGACGAAATTCTGATAATCTCAGCAACACAAGGAGGATAATATGGCTGCTCGGGCGGGCTATCCGTTTCAAGTCCGCAGTCGTAAACCACAAAAATATAGCCTTAGTAAAGCTTCCGCTGGTCGCTTTTCTAATCCTTATTTTTTACGGTTTTCTCCTTTACGGGCTTTCCATTCCTATCCCTGGCAGAAAGAAAAATTCCAAAAATTAAATTCCAAATTCCAATTGACATACATCCCTTAAACAAATTGCTGTACGTCTCTACAGAAAACAGCATATAAGAACACAATCTACATCAACTTGAAACTTGAAACCTGAAACAAAAACTACAAAAAACAACATTATGACTACAGAAGAACAAATCTCCAGAACCCCTTTTCCAAACTCCAAAAAAATATATGTAAAAGGAGAAATTCATCCAATCGAAGTGGCCATGCGCGAAGTAATCCTTAGCGATACCAAACTTTCTAATGGCGGAATCGAGAAAAACCCACCAATAACTATTTACGATACATCTGGCGCTTACACAGATCCAAACATCGAAATCGACATTAGAAAAGGATTACCTCGCTTACGCGAAAATTGGATTCTAGACCGAAATGATGTCGAAATCCTAAACGAAATCTCTTCTGATTACGGACAAACCCGTCTAAAAGATGAAAGTCTAAACCATCTTAGATTCGAATATTTACATCAGCCTAAAAGAGCAAAAAAAGGCGCAAACGTAACACAATTATATTACGCAAAACAAGGCATTATAACTCCGGAAATGGAATATATCGCTATCCGAGAAAACCAACGCATCGAGCTTTTGAACGAACAAACCAAAGCAATGCAATGCCAACACGCCGGACATAGTTTTGGAGCTAACACACCAAAAAGCAAAATCACTCCTGAATTTGTTCGAAGCGAAGTAGCTTGTGGAAGAGCCATAATCCCAAACAATATCAACCATCCCGAAAGTGAACCTATGATTGTGGGTCGTAATTTTTTGGTAAAAATAAATGCCAACATCGGAAACAGCGCTGTAACTTCAAGTATTGAAGAAGAAGTTGAAAAAGCTGTTTGGGCTTGCCGCTGGGGCGCTGACACGATAATGGATTTATCAACTGGTAAAAACATTCACGAAACCAGAGAATGGATTATTCGTAATTCACCGGTTCCAATTGGTACAGTTCCTATTTATCAAGCCTTAGAAAAAGTAAAGGGAATCGCAGAAGATTTAACTTGGGAAGTCTTTCGTGACACTTTAATCGAACAAGCAGAACAAGGTGTTTCGTATTTCACGATTCACGCCGGAGTTTTACTGCGTTACATCCATTTAACTGCTGATCGCGTTACCGGAATCGTTTCTCGCGGCGGATCAATTATGGCAAAATGGTGTTTATTTCATCATAAAGAAAACTTTTTATACACACATTTCGAAGAGATCTGCGAAATCATGAAACAATATGATGTAGCATTTTCTTTAGGTGATGGTTTGCGCCCAGGTTCCATTGCTGATGCAAACGACGCAGCTCAATTTGCCGAATTAGAAACTTTAGGTGAACTGACTAAAATTGCATGGAAACACGATGTTCAGGTTTTCATAGAAGGTCCGGGTCACGTACCAATGCACATGATCAAAGAGAATATGGACAAACAATTAGAACATTGCAGTGAAGCTCCTTTTTACACACTTGGACCATTAACAACAGATATTGCACCGGGTTATGACCATATCACATCGGCAATTGGAGCCGCAATGATTGGTTGGTATGGCTGCGCAATGTTATGTTATGTAACACCAAAAGAACACCTTGGTTTACCTAATAAGAAAGACGTTAAAGATGGTGTGATCACTTATAAAATATCGGCTCATGCTGCTGATTTAGCCAAAGGTCATCCAGGCGCGCAATATCGTGATAATGCCTTGAGTAAAGCCCGTTTTGAATTCCGCTGGGAAGATCAGTTCAATTTATCATTAGATCCGGACACTGCAAGAGAATTTCACGATGAAACCCTTCCTGCCGATGGTGCAAAAGTTGCGCATTTCTGTTCGATGTGCGGACCTAAATTCTGCTCAATGAAAATATCTCAGGAAATTAGAGATGTCGCAGCAGCCGAAAAAGGTATGCAGGAAAAGTCAGAAGAGTTTATTGAGCAAGGGAAAGAAATTTATATTTAAGAGAGCAAATAGAAGAAAGAATAAAGAGAAAAGATTATGATCGTAATTACAAATCCTTTTGCTGTTGAAAATGAAATCAACATTATACATTCTTTGTTTGAGGAAGGATTGTCTTTACTTCATATTCGAAAACCTGATTTTTCTGAGATTGAAATGACTCAATTTATTCATGAGATAAAAATGGAATTTAGAACTAATTTGGTTTTACATAGTCATCATCAATTGGCAGAAGATTTTGGTATTAACAGAATTCATTTCTCTGAAAAGGCAAGAAAAAATTCTCATGAGTCTCCTGCAAGGTTTTCAAAACCTTGTAGGTATTCAACATCAACACATTCAATTGAAGATTTCAATTCATTATCAACTGAATTTAATTATGCCTTTCTGAGTCCCGTTTTTACAAGTATTTCTAAGGAAGATTATTATCCGAAAGAAAACCTTTTTGAAGCCTTAAAATCAAGAACAAATAACAACACAAAAGTGGTCGCTTTAGGTGGAATTAATTCCGAGAACATTCAAAAAACTCTTGAAAACGGCTTTGACGATATAGCTCTTTTAGGAAGTATCTGGAACAATGAAAATCCAATAAAACAATTCAAATTATGTCAGAAAATCGCCCTTTCGTTCTCAGTATAGCCGGTTTTGATCCAACTGGCGGAGCTGGTGTTTTGGCAGACATCAAAACATTTGAACAGCATCAGGTTGTGGGCTTTGCAGTTTCAACAGCCAACACTATTCAAACTGAAAATAAGTTCTATGATATTGAATGGACGAGTTTGAGTTTTGTAATTCGCTCTATTGAAACGTTATTTGAAAACTATAAAATCAAAAGCGTTAAAATCGGGATTGTTCCTTCTTTACATTACTTAAACCGAATTCTTTCGACGATTAAATTATTATCTCCAACTACCCAAATTGTTTGGGATCCGGTATTAAAATCAACCAGCGAATTTGAATTCACAACTATCGAAGATCGTTTAGACTTAAATAGAATTCTATCAAAAATAGATTTGATTACACCCAATTATAATGAAATTGAGGTTTTATTTCCAGGCTTTATTTCTGATAAACTTTGGTTATTAAATGAAATCCCAACTAATATTTTATTAAAAGGAGGACATAATTCAGATGAAATCGGTACTGATAGACTATTCCTTGCAAATGAAATTATAGATTTATCGCCCACAGAAAAAAAATGCTATGAAAAACACGGTTCAGGCTGTGTTTTATCATCTGCAATCGCCGCAAATCTAGCATTGAATCAAACTCCAAAAGAGGCTAGTAAAAATGCTAAAACCTACATAGAAAATTACCTGAGTTCAACATCAACTTTAATTGGATATCACTATGTACAATAAACTACAATACATCTCACAAGGAAAAACAATCGAAGCACAATTGTATAATATTCATCAGGCTCTGGACGCCGGATGTGATTGGGTGCAAATGCGTTTCAAAAATCAAACTGCCAAAGATACTTTTGCATTGGCTGAAGCTGTAAAGTTTTTATGCGAAGAATATCTCGCCAATTTCATTGTGAACGATAATCTTTATCTGGCACAACAAATTGCTGCCGATGGCGTGCATTTGGGTTTAACCGACATGAATATTGCGGAAGCAAGAGCAATTCTGGGAAACACAAAAATCATTGGCGGAACAGCCAATACCTTTGAAGACATTGAAAATCACTTTAAAAATGGCTGTGATTATATTGGTCTTGGTCCGTTTCAATTCACCAAAACCAAAGAAAAACTAAGTCCAATTTTAGGGTTATCAGGATACTTTGAAATCTTCGAAAAAATGAGACAAAACAATCTCAAAATCCCTGTTTATGCTATTGGTGGAATCACTTTAGAAGATATAAATCAATTAATGGAAACCGGAATTCACGGAATCGCCGTTTCCGCAATGATTACTAAAAGCGATCAGAAAGAAAAATTAATTCAACAACTCAACGAAAAATTATATGCAAACGTCATTGTTTAACATTGGTGATAAAACCTTTAAATCTCGTTTGTTTTTAGGAACGGGAAAATTTGGTTCAAACCTGGAAATGGAAGAAGCAATTCTGGCTTCAGAAAGTGAATTAGTTACTGTCGCCTTAAAACGTATCGATCTCGAAACAGAAACTGATGCTATTTTATCGCATTTAAAACATCCAAACATCAATTTATTACCCAATACTTCGGGTGCCAGAAATGCAAAAGAAGCTGTTTTTGCAGCTCAATTAGCACGTGAAGCATTAGAAACAAATTGGATAAAATTAGAGATTCATCCCGATCCAAAGTACTTGATGCCAGATCCAATCGAAACATTAAAAGCAACAGAAGAATTGGCCAAACTTGGTTTTTTTGTCTTGCCTTATATTCATGCCGATCCCGTTTTGTGCAAACATTTAGAAAGCGCAGGAACAACAGCCGTTATGCCTTTAGGTTCTCCAATTGGCAGCAATAAAGGTTTAAAAACCATCGATTTCTTAGAGATTATAATTGAACAAAGTACTGTTCCCGTAATTGTAGACGCCGGAATTGGTGCTCCTTCCGACGCTGCAAAAGCAATGGAAATTGGTGCTGATGCTGTTTTGGTTAATACTGCAATTGCCGTTGCCGGAAACCCAAAATTAATGGCCGAGGCATTTAGAGAAGCTGTAATCGCTGGTAGAAAAGCTTTTGAGGCTAAAGTCGCAAATCAACACAATTATGCTATTGCTTCTAGTCCCTTGACATCTTTTTTATATGACTAATGTTTTTAATCTCTCGCAGATTTGGCAGATTGAGCAGAATCATTTTAATTAAAATATATAAATAAGCAAGTCAAAAAAAATCTGCTCAATCTGCCAAATCTGCGAGAAAAACATTTTATACAAATGTAAGAAATTTCATTAAATTTGATTTAAAATTACAAATCAATATTATGTCAGAAAATGAAATTTCATATAAAGTAAGAGGCGCTATTTTTACAGTATACAACACTTTAGGTCCTGGATTATTAGAATCAATTTACGAAAGTGCTTTGCATTATCAATTAAATAAGGATGGATTAAATACCATCAAACAAATTAATTTACCTGTTAAATATGATAATATAGAATTAGACATCACTTTTAGATTAGATTTATTGGTTGAAGACAAAGTAATTGTTGAATTAAAATCTGTTGATGAATTGAAATCCATTCACTTTAAACAATTAAATACTTATTTAAAACTAACAAATAAAAAACTAGGGTTATTAGTCAATTTTAATTGCACAAATATTCTAGATAACATACATCGAGTCGCAAACAAAATCTAATCTGCGTGAAATAAAAAAACACAATACAATGAAAACATTCAAATCCGTATTTGAAAACTACGATTGGGATACCATTCAATCGAAAATATACCAGACTACTTCTAAAGAAGTCGAACGTGCTTTGGCTAAAACCAAACGCAATCTCGATGATTTTTTAGTTTTGATTTCTCCTGCTGCCCAAAACTACTTAGAGCAAATGGCGCAGCAATGCCATGAAATTACCAAAAAACGTTTCGGGAAAACAATCCAAATGTATGCACCGCTCTATTTAAGTAATGAATGCCAAAACATTTGCACCTATTGTGGTTTTAGTTTAGATAATAAAATCAAACGAAAAACACTTTCTGATGCTGAAATTAAACTTGAAGTCGAAGCTTTGAAAAATACAGGTTTCGATCATGTTTTATTGGTAACAGGTGAAGCAAATTATACGGTAAATATTAATTATTTCCTGAATGCAATTGCTTTAATCCGAGAACAATTTTCTATTATTTCTGTTGAAGTTCAACCACTTTCTACCGAAGATTATGAGCGTTTGCACGATGCCGGAGTTTATTCGGTTTTAGTATATCAGGAAACGTATCATCAGGAAGTCTATAAAAAATACCATACAAAAGGCAAAAAATCAAACTTCGATTACAGGCTGGAAACTCCTGACCGAATTGGAACCGCAGGAATTCATAAAATTGGTTTAGGTGTTTTATTAGGTTTGGAAGATTGGCGAACGGATAGCTTTTTTAATGCTTTGCATCTGGATTATCTTCAAAAGAAATATTGGCAGACTAAATATTCCGTTTCGTTCCCGAGATTACGCCCTGCAGAAGGAATTATTGAGCCGAATTTTATTATGGATGATAAGGATTTAACACAGCTTATTTGTGCATATCGTTTGTGGAATGAAGATTTGGAAATTTCAATTTCGACACGTGAAAATGAAAAATTCAGAAATAATATTATTCCAATTGGTGTTACAAGTATGAGCGCAGGTTCAAAAACAAATCCGGGTGGTTATGTTGTTGATCCGCAATCATTGGAACAATTTGAAATTAGCGACGAACGTTCTGCAGAAGAAATAGCACAAATAATAACCAATTCCGGTTACGAACCCGTTTGGAAAGATTGGGACAAAATATACAGTCATAAAGTCGAAAGTCTTAAAATTGAAAGGTAAGATGCTTTTATTTCAATTCTGACTTTCAATATAGACTTTAAGACCTTCGACTTTCAAACTTTAAGACTTAAATTAAATGAGTATTATACAAGAATTTTTACGCTACAACAGACAAACTATATTACCGGAAATTGGTGATGAAGGTCAGGAAAAACTCAAAAAAGCAAGAGTTTTAGTGATTGGCGCCGGAGGTTTAGGATGTCCTATTTTACAATATATTGCCACGGCTGGTGTTGGTTTTATTGGTATAATGGATTTCGACACGATTGAGATTCACAACCTGCACAGACAAATTTTATATACCGAAAATGAAATTAATCAAAGCAAAGCACTTGTAGCAAAAGCACTTGTTTCAAAACTAAATCCGTTAATTGAAGTTGAGGCCATAAATGAGAAATTGACAGCCGAAAACGCAAGTCAAATTATTCACCAATACGACATTATTGTCGATGGATCTGACAATTTTGCGACACGTTATTTGGTCAATGATACCTGTGTTGCTTTACAAAAACCTTTAGTTTACGGAAGTATTCTAAAATTTGAAGGACAAATTGCTGTTTTTAATCATAACGGAAGTAAAAATTTACGTGATTTATTTCCAGAAATGCCAGATCCTAAAGATGTCCCGAATTGTAATTTGAATGGCGTTTTAGGAACTTTACCGGGAATTATTGGGACAATGATGGCACATGAAACTCTAAAGTTAATTTTAGAATTACCTACTTTAAAAAACGAATTAGTTCTCTTTAATACTTTAGACTGGAACTTTACAAAACTGAATTTCTAGAATACAAGCCCATCGCCAACCTTAATAATTCCACTATTTAAACTCACAATATTAGTTCCGAATAAAACAGAATTATTAAAATTCCTATATTTGCTTAAAGTTTTTAAAGGTTCTTTTTTTACGATACCTTTCTGCGGATCATTATTTACCATAATACATCTCCCGCAGGGTTTTACGTTTTTAAAATCAACTTCTCCAATCTTAAAAGTATCGAAATCATCTTCTTCATGAGGAACTTCACTGCTTATCACAATATTAGGGCGAAATCTCAAAACGGTGATTTTGTCATCTAGTTTTTCATTTAAAAAATCCAAACTTTTTGTTCCAATCATTAAATATGGATATCCGTCAGCAAGACTCACATTAAAGGTTTCTTTTAATCTTGAACTCTCGTGTTTACGATCTCCACTTTTAATGATTTTCATCAATTTACATTCAAAACCTAAACGGTCGCTAAACCATTTTGAAGTAGCAGAATTTACCTCAACAACTTCGCTTTTATCGTCCCAAACATTCACTTCTATTGGATTTTCTAAATGTTCAGCTGTAGAAAATTCATGTTTTTGATCCTGAAAAGTAATACTAATTTTTCCATCTGAAATTTGCGGATAAAACTGACTTAGTATTGGATATTCTCTTTGCGTTATAAACAGATTTTCAGCATCGACCAACATCCATCTGCGATCATTCTCGAATCCCATTTCTTCTGCGAAAGCGCTCTGACAATTAATTCCGGCTAAACTTTTTATCGGATATATATAAATCTCTTTTACAGTATAAATTGTGCCCATTACTACTTGTTTTCTAAAATAAACATAAATTCTTCGCGATCAATTTCGCGACAGCCCAAGCTCTCTAAATGCGGATTGTAAACCTGACAATCCAAAAGCTTGTAATTTTCTTTTTCTAAATAATTGACCAAAGCGATAAAAGCCACTTTTGAGGCATTTGACACCTTCGAAAACATACTTTCTCCGCAAAAAACATGTCCTAAATCAATACCATATAAACCTCCAACTAAAACCTCATCTTGCCAAACCTCAATAGATTTTGCCATTCCCTGTTCATTCAATTTACAGTAAGCATCGATCATTTCGTTGGAAATCCATGTCCCGTTTTGACCGTCACGCTTGATTTGTTGGCAATTCAAAATCACTTCTTTAAAGCTTTTATTTAACGTCACTTTAAACTGATTTCTGTTTAATATGTTTCTCATACTTTTGGACACAATCAACTCATCCAAAAACAAAACCATTCTCGGATCTGGTGCCCACCAAAGAATAGGTTCTCCTTCATTAAACCAAGGAAAGATTCCGCTTTTGTAAGCCAGTTTCAACCGTTCCGGATTTAAATCACCACCAACTGCCAGAATTCCTTCTTCATCGGCTTCTGTAACGGGAGGAAAAAATAGTTCTTCAAGTACGTAATACATCTTTGTAAATAATCAATTTTTTAATTCCAAATCCCAATTATACAATGAAATTCCAATACTGAAATTCCAAATTCCAAATGGTTGATCAAAGAATCTTTGTCAAAGTTTTGAACTTTGACAAAGATCTGCACAATCGCTAAATCATAATACAAAAAAATCCAAACCCCAATTACATATTTGTATGAATTGGAATTTGGAATTTATTTTTTGGAATTTAAACTCTTAGAAAGGTAAATCGTCCGGTTCGTCTTCGTTTAAATTAGTTGCCGGAGCAAAAGCTTCTGCAGCAGGCATTGGTGGCGTTTGTGCAGGACCTTCTGGTGCTAATCTTTCGATTCTCCAACCTTGAATACTATTGAAATATCTGGTTTCTCCTTGTGGATTAACCCATTCTCTTCCTCTTAAATTGATAGAAACTTTTACTGCCTCTCCTTGTTTGTAGCTACTTAATAAATCGCATTTATCTTGTGTAAATTCGATCAAAATATGCTGTGGATACTGCTCATCTGTGGTAACAACCAACTCTCTTTTTTTGAATGCAGCACTAACTTGTTGCTCTGGGTTAACCACTTTTACTTTTCCTGTAACTTCCATCTTCTTCTATATTAATTATTGTTTCTTTTCTTATTTCTTAGCTAAAAGTACTTTCCACGCCGATAAAATATCATCTTTATTCAGGTATTTTTTGGCTTCTAAATGTATTTTTTCCTGATCGTCTGAGCTTAAAACTCCTTTTACAGAAAAATTTTCTTTCACAAATATACTAACTTCTTCCGTTGTAGGCAAGGCTTCTATGTTCCCTAATTTTCCAAGATCATTTCCGTCAAATACGGGGCTTTCTTTGATATAATTAGGAATTGCATCTACACCAACTCCTAGAGTTGTCAATGGTTTTGGCACTTCAAAAAGCCCTTGATTTGATCTTGAATACCAATTACTTCCCAATCTTGAAACCAAGTCAATTTTATGCTGATCGATTGCTCCGTTTTCATCTAAAATAGCTTCATGAATATGCATTTTTACAACTTCACATAGTATCAAATTTCCCGCTCCGCCTTCAGTTCCTAACGGAATTATCTGCGTAACTTTGCATTCAAACTGCACCGGAGATTCTTTTACACGATATGGTTTTACTAAATCTGACGGAATTTGTGTTAATCCAGCTTTTATAAATTCATTTATTCCTTCGGCATATTCTGTACTTGCTAATGAAGTTTGTTGTACCAAATCATAATTTACAACATTTATTACTACTTCACGCGTTGCTTCAACATTAATTAAAGTGTGTTTTACAGTATTGTCTCGCACTCTTCGTGCCGGCGAAAAAACCAAAATTGGCGGATTTGCACTAAATACATTAAAGAAACTGAAAGGTGATAAATTTGGAATCCCTTTTGCACTAATTGTACTTGCAAATGCAATTGGTCTTGGCCCGACAGCACTTTGCAAATAACCATGCAATTTAGCTGTTGGTATCTCTTTTGGATCGATACTAATCATACTTTTTCTGTTTAACCGAATCTCGTTTCGGAAAGTACAAAAGTAGAGAAATCGTTTCTGCCAAAGAAATACTTTTGAGCTTAAAAACAAAAAAAATCTTTAGGCGCTCATAAAATATTAAATGTGTTTATTTCGTTATATTTATACCTCAAAAAATAATTTATGTCTTTTTCCGAAAGAAGAAATACAACCCGCTGGATCATTGTTTCTATTTCCTTTCTAATCATTTCTTTGATTCTTTGGAATACGTATACTTTTTTTCAAATTTTCAAAAACGAGGAACGTCTTAAAATGAATCTTTGGGCTAATGCTCAAAAAACATTAGTTAATGCAGATGAAAATACTGACTTAGATCTTCCGCTGGACATTCTTAACAATAATACATCGGTACCGGTAATGCTCACGATGTATGATAAAGTTATTAGTGCTAAAAATGTTCCCGAAGAAGTTCTGGCTGACGAAGCTAAATCAATGTCGTATTTAAAAAATTTAAAAAGCGAAAACGAGCCTATTATTATTGAATTTGCCCCCGGTAGAGTTCAACAAGTCTATTATGGAAATTCGGCATTATTGAACAAACTTAAATATTATCCAATTGCTTTATTGTTGATTATCTTTTTGTTTGGTGCTTTGATTTACAACTTCTACAGAAGTACCAAAATGGCTACTCAAAACAAACTTTGGGCAGGAATGGCAAAGGAAACCGCGCATCAAATTGGGACACCATTATCTTCTTTAATAGGTTGGGTTGAGATCTTAAGAACAGAAGAGATTGATCCATCGATAACATCAGAAATAGAAAAAGATATTGAGCGATTGCAAACTATTACGGATCGTTTTTCTAAAATTGGATCTGTTCCTGTTTTAGAAAAGCATGATATCGTTATTGAAACCATGAATACTTACGAGTATTTGCAATCTCGTTTTTCTAAGCAGGTCGCTTTTTCTTATCACGCTCCCGAAGAACCAATTTTTGCTATGATAAACCCAACTTTACACAGTTGGACTATCGAAAATTTGGTAAAAAATGCAATTGATGCCATGAAAGGTAAAGGAACATTGGATCTTCAAATTGAACAAGATACACATCATGTAAAAATAAATGTAAAAGATTCAGGAACCGGAATTGCTAAAAAGCAATTTAAAACCATTTTCGAACCTGGTTTTACAACCAAAAAACGAGGTTGGGGACTGGGACTTTCTTTAACTAAAAGAATTGTTGAAGAATACCATCGTGGAAAAATAAAAGTTTTGCATTCTGAAATTGGAAAAGGAACTACGTTTCAGATTTCTCTAAATAAAAAAGTTTAATTTACAGGCACTCCAAAGAAACTTACTTTTGTAAACATTGTTTTCCTACCCATTTTTGATTTTCCTAAATATTTCTCAACAAATAAAAATTGTTCTTCTACCTGATTCAATGTTTGATTTACACCTGTTGCTAGAGAAGCAATATTTGACTGATTTGTTTTTGAAATCTTACTAAGATTCTCTAATAATTCTTTACTTTTTGTAAGTTTCGTTTTAGGTGAATCAATCAGTTTTTTCAATTCTTCATCTGAAACATTTGGTTTAAATTGATTATTTCGAAATGTTATAAATGCATTTAGTTCATTAATTCCATCATTATATAAGCTTACAATTTCATTAAATCTTAGAATTTCCGCTTCATTTCTTTTATAGAATAACCTATCGAATATCATAGCATTCTTGACTCCATTTTTTTCAATTCTATCTGCTGAACTTGTTAGTTGATCAATATATGATAGTGAAATATATTTTTCAATTTCAGCATCAAAATCAAAATATGGTTTCGATTTATTAACGACAAAATTACCATTGTAGAATTCTTGATTTGTAATAGGGTAATTAAGAAATTGCCACATATAATCAAAAGGCATATGAGATGTTATTATTTTGGACGGATCCGTCTTAAAATAATAATTATTTATTTTTTTTACAAACTTTCCTCCAGTTACAATACCTGAACCCCAAGTTGGATCGAAAACACACCATTTTCCATCTATTTTTGCACAACACCATGCGTGAGAAATATAATCTGTAAAACCATTCTGCTTAGTGAATCCTTCAATAACAAATGATCGAATTCCAACTTTATTTGCAATTTCATTGAAAACTTCAGCATAATTAACACAAACACCTTTTCGTGATTTAAGTGTTTTTTCTATCTTATCATGAGCACTTTCATTGAAGTTTACTGCAAACATATTTTCAATATCATATGTAATATTTGAAACTGTCCAATAATAAACAGCTCGTATTTTATCGTCCTCATTTTTAAAGGTAGATTTTATATAATTCGCAATATCTTCTGTTGAATTATTCAAATTGACAGGAATGTTCATAATTTGTTTATCTATCAATTCATACTTGTTTTTAACTTGCCCTACACCCATTATTGAATATAATAGCGTAATTAAAATTATATACTTTTTCATTTTTTTAGATATTGCTTAAAAAGAAAAAATCACAATTTTTGATTGTGATTTTCTTTAATAAATATGACTTTATTTTATTTTACAAATTTGCCTGAATACTTTTGGCCAAAGCTTCAAATTCTTCCTTAGAAAGTGATACTTTATTATGAAAACGCATTTCATCCATTTCGTTTAACGGAATCAAATGAACGTGCGCATGAGGGACTTCTAATCCAACAACTGCCATTCCTACTCTTTTGCAAGGAACTGTTTTCTCTAAAGCAATTGCAATTTTCTTAGAAAACTTCATTAACCCTAAATACAATTCATCTTCCATATCAAAAATCTTATTGATTTCTTGTTTTGGAATACAAAGTGTGTGTCCTTTAGCATTTGGATTTACATCTAAAAAAGCCAAATAATTATCGTCTTCAGCAATTTTATAAGAAGGAATTTCTCCGTTTACTATTTTGGTAAATATGCTCATTTTTTTTTAGATTATTAGACTTCTTAGATTGTTAGAAAATTAGACTTAATCGCGGGTAATTTCAAGAATTTCGAATTTCAAAACTCCGTTTGGCACTGTGATTTCTGCAACTTCACCAACTGATTTTCCAAGTAAACCTTTTCCAATAGGAGAAGTTACTGAGATTTTTCCAGTTTTCAAATCAGCTTCACTTTCTGCAACAAGCGTATATTTCATTTCCATTCCGTTGCTTTGGTTCTTAATTTTTACATTAGAAAGCACCAACGCTTTTGAAACATCTAATTGTGATTCATCAATTAATCTCGCATTAGAATACACTTCTTCCAGTTTATTAATTCTCATTTCTAACAAACCTTGTGCTTCTTTTGCTGCATCATATTCGGCGTTTTCAGATAAATCACCTTTGTCTCTTGCTTCTGCTATATCTTGAGATGCCTTCGGACGCATTACACTTTTTAAATGCTCCAACTCATCTTTCAACTTTTTTAATCCTTCTGCGGTATAATAAGATACTTTACTCATAACTTCATCGTTTATATAAATACAAAAAATCCCATCGGGACGGGATTTTGTATTACAAATATACTATTATTTTTAATAGTACATAATTATATGTTAATCATATAAATTTCAAACCTAAATAATTTATTTTTGTTTCACTAATTCTTATTAAAATAATGAAAAAAATCTGGCTCATAATCGTATTTGTTTCTGTGCTCTTCTCGTGTAGTGATAATAACAAAAGCAATAAAAATCCTAATATCCCTAATTATTCCATTAATCTATCGATAGATATGAATCTGCCTGCTTATTCAAATCTTAAATTTGCGAGCAATGGCGTTATCGTTCCTAGTTATGGAGCAAAAGGTGTAATTATTTTTAATGCCGGAAGCGGCTATAACGCATTTGATGCAGCTTGTCCAAATCAGCCCATAAATGCATGTACTGCTATGACAATTGATGGTATTAACGCCGTTTGTTCTTGCGATAAATCTTCTTACAGTTTATTTACCGGACTTGGCGGCAAAGAATATCCTTTGAAACAATATCGCGTTGAAGTTATAGGAAGCGTAATTCACGTTTACAACTAAAATAAAAAAAGCCTGAAAGTTTTAAATTTTCAGGCTTTTGTATTTTATGGAAATCCTTTAGAATTTCAAAGTCAGTCCGGCAAGGAAGTTAATTCCTGCCTGAGGATAGTAGTATGGATAAACATCATACATGTATCCGTTTGAAACATACTTTTTATCCAGAATATTATTTACTAAACCGGTAATCATAATTGATTTGAAGATTGATTTAGGTTTAATTTCATAAGAAACATTCAAGTCGTTTACAAAATAGTCAGCCAGTTTTGCGTTAGACGATTCTATATTATTAAGGTATTGCTCCCCAACATATTTTTGCAATAATGAAAGATGTAAATTCTGAATCGGGCTATAAACTATAATGTTTCCAGCAATAACCGACGGAGAATACGCAATATTAGTTGTACCGTAATTCTGACCTTCAACTGCTAAATCAATATTTTTGTTACTGCTTAAAGTAAAGTTTGGACGAAGAATAAATTTCTCTGAAAGTTTAATTGTTGCATCTACCTCAAATCCTAAACGGTAACTTTTTTCGCTATTAGCACGAATTGGCGCACCAACATCGTCAAGTCTTCCTGTCAAAATCAATTGATCTCTGTATCCCATATAATAAACGTTTGAAGTCAATTGAAATTTCTCTGAGTTGAATCTCCAGCCCAATTCAAAATCATTTAATTTTTCCGGTTTTACATTTCCACCTTCGTAATCTGTTCTGTTTGGTTCACGATTCGCTCTTGCATAAGAAAAGTATAAAGTGCTTTTTTGATTGATTTCGTAGTTTAAACCCGCTTTTGGATTAAAGAAATTGAAGTTATCATCAACCACACCCGTTTCGGCACTATTAGCTTTATATTTTACATTTCGATATTGTAAATCTCCATAGAAACTCAGTTTTTCTGTAAATTGATAGTTTGCTTTCGCGAAAATATTCCCATCGGTTTTAGTTGAAAAATCATCATAATAATGATCTCCCGGCTCAGATTGAGAAGCGTATCGTGCCCAGATTACTTTTCCAAAATGATCTCCTTCATATTTATTCCAGCCTCCGCCAAAAATAACATCCAGTTTTTCTTCTTTATACTTTACTGAAAAAGTAGTTCCGTAGAAATCATTATCCAACCATTTCTGGCGTACCAAATCAGTTGTGGTTACCGCACCAACAGGTTGCAAACCATACTCAGACATCTCTGCATCTTCTTTGTAATTATCATAGTAACCTTTACCCTTTGTATAATGCAAAGCTAAATTTGTACTCCATTTGTCAGAGAATGACTCGCTCCAATGCAATTGATAATGATTTTGATTGTAATTGTCTGTTTCATTATCATAGAAACGAATCTTTCCGGATTCATCTGTGTACATTCCGGCTGAATTAAAAGTTCTGTTTGAATTTAGAGTTTCAGCATCGATTCCGTTCCAGGATTGGTATGTTTTTTCTGTACCTCCAAAAACCAAAGCTTTAATCAAAGTTGTTTTTCCCACATAAGTCCCTTGCAGAAAATAAGATTTTAAATCAGAACTTGCTCTGTCAACATAACCGTCAGATTTAATTCTGGACAAACGTCCTGCCAATTCAAAATGGTTATTTAATAAACCTGTACTAAATTTTACGGTTTGTTTTTGAGAATTAAAGCTTCCGTAAGAAGCCGAAACTTCACCATTTGCCTTAGATGCATAATTATCTGTAAGCATGTTTAAACTGGCTCCAAAAGCAGCGGCACCGTTTGTAGAAGTTCCTACACCACGCTGCAATTGTAAACTCTCTACCGAAGAAGCAAAATCTGGCATATTTACCCAAAAAGTTCCTTGACTCTCGGCATCATTATATGGAATTCCATTTATGGTAATGTTAACTCTCGTTGCATCACTACCACGAACTCTTATCCCAGTATATCCCATTCCGTTTCCTGCATCAGAAGTGGTTACAACTGATGGCAAGTAATTCATTAAAATTGGAATATCCTGGCCTAGATTTCTATATTTAATATCTTTTTTGTCCAGATTACTAAAACTTACCGGCGTTTTTGCCGTAACACGAATTGCAGATACTAATACATCGTCAAGTTTGTTAACTTTAGTAGAATCCTGCTCCTGTGAAATAGAAGAAAGAGAATAGAAGAAAGAGAATAGAATTAAGGAAAACGTTTTGTAGTTTTTCACCTTTGTACCTTTGTACCTCAGCACCTCAGCACCTTTAAAAATAGTTTTCATCCGTAAAAAAATTACGAATAAAAGGGGGAATTATTCTTTTTGTTAAATTAATAAATGTTTCACGACAAAATATAGTGTGCACGCTAGAAATTTGTCGTTTTTTCCCTTAGCAACATTACTCGCTCAGGTTCTTTGGGTATGATCTCAGCTCGTTATTTAGAGCACCCCTTTGAGACAGTGCAAATGTAAAGTTAAAAATTCCAAAAATCAAACTCCAAATTCCAAAAATCATAGATTGAGATTAAATTCCAAAAACTAAAAATTCCAAATCCCAACTGAAAACTACACGAAGTCTACTTTTTGGAATTTGGAATTTATAAATTGGAATTTTATTCTAAGTTAGGTTTTCTACGAGATTGTTTTCTCTCAGAAATATTCTTTTTGTCTTTGATTCGTTTTTTAATTACAGATTTTGGAATCTTAGTCGCTTTACGAATTTTAGGGACAAACAATCCTTTTTTAATGATTTCAAGGAATCGTTTTACAACAATTTCTTTATTTTTAATTTGACTTCTGTCTTCGTCACAATTTAAAATCAGAATGTTTTCAGTTGTTAATCGTGACGCAATATTAGTGTGCAAAAGTAGTTTTTCTTCTTCAGATAAAGCCTGAGAAGGGTTTAGGTCAAAAGTCAAAACTACCTTTGACGAAACTTTATTCACGTTTTGTCCGCCGGCGCCACTACTCCTAACGGCCTTAAAACTTAACTCTGATATGATTTTATCTATATCCATTATTGTGGCTGATGTGCTGGTTTTAGTAAATCATTTACTGTTTTTACCGGATTAAAAGTAATTAACGGCACGGCTACAAAAATAGTAAGCCAGTTTGCCATTGCACCATTCCACAATCCAGGTAATTCGTAGCTTTTTACTGTTTTTCCGTCTACATTTTTCTCAACGATAAAACCTGCATTTTGATCTACAAATTGTAGTAAATCAAACTTTTGGTTTTTATAATTCCTAATCCCGCAAACTAAATCTACCGGATTGAAATGTGTAGCTTCCGATAAAACTTTTTGTTGCTTTTTACTTTCTATATCAACTTGAGAGCTCTCTACAATTTGAAGACTTACTACGCCATGATCGTTCATTACCCAAAATGGGCCTCCGCCAGGTTCTCCTTCATTTTTAACCATTCCGCAAACACGGATTGGTCTGTCCAGCAATTCTTTAATTTTATCAATTTTGTTTTCAAAAGTAAACTTATCGAAGTCTTCTGTGATTTCTATATTTAGCTTTTTAGTCAAAAACTTAACGATTTCGTCTACAGAATCTTCTTTTATTTCCTGCTTATCAATCGCTTTTAAGTAATCGAAAACTCTTTTTTGGTTTTCAACTAAAATTCCGGCAAGAGCTTTTTTGTATAATGTAGTTTCTTCAATATGATTTTGAATCACATTATCAATATTCTTTATAAAAATAACATCTGAATCAAGATTACCTAAATTTTCAATTAATGCTCCGTGCCCTCCCGGTCTAAAAACCAAGGCTCCATTTTGATCTCTGAAAATTTTATTTTTTGCGTCGATAGTAATAGAATCAGTTGCTTTATTTTGATAAGAATAACTAATATCAATTTTAGTCGCTGAACGTTCTTCGACCTTAGTCTTAACCAATTCTACAGCTTCTTCAAATAGATTTTGATGTATTTCAGAAACGGTAAAATGCAAGTGAGAAACTTGATTTGCTGTTGCATAATGCACACACTCATTCAAATGTTCCTCTATTGGATTTGCAATATGCGTTTTGTATTTATGAAAAGGTAAAACTGCTTTTGGCTTATTAGCAAAATTAAAATAGTCCGAAGACATTAATAATTTTATGAAATAATAGTTTTTATAATTTCTATCTAAAGTTTCAAAATCAGGATAGATTTCTTTTAGCTTTTTATCTATAGCTTCAAAAAACGGAAACTTCTCCATTGCAACAATAAAAATCGGCAATTCTTTGTCTTTTTTTCTGTTGATATAAGCATTTATTGTTTCTTTTTCGACTTCAAACTCATTCAAAAATGATTTCAAAAACTTAAACATTCTTGTTGCCGCACCAGAAGCCGGAACAAATTTATTTAATTTTAAATGCTCTCTCTGGCTGTCAAAAAAAGCTGCTTTTTCTTCAAAATCCTCATTTGACAATTCTACAATTCCGTTACCAATAGTTGCCGGACTTATCAAACTACTTTTTAAAATCCCTTTCTTTAAAATCTTAAACTGTTTGATTATATTTTGAAACGGAACCCCATGCTCATAAATCTGAACAAAATCATCTGAAGTGAAATCACGTTCTTTGGCCATAGTCAAATCATTGATAATAGCCGTAGCTTTTACCAATCGACATTCTTTATCTCCGGAAAGAGTTATAAAAGGTTTTTTGGCATCAATTAGTGTTTGTTTAAAAACCGAAAACACTGTTTCTCTGCCATCAGGAGTATCTCTAATATCGTCCTTTTCCCAAGGAACATCAATATCTGTAAGGAAAAATAAATCGTATTCATGTTCTAAGGCCGCTTCGTGCAATAATGGATCTGAGAAACCATAATACATTTCAGAAAAAACCTTGGTAACCATTAAATTAGTATCGCAAAACAAATATTTGTTTGCCGTAGTAAGCTTTTCATTTTCTAATGCAACTTGTCCGTATGCAATAGGCAACATATCATCGGCTACACAAATATGCTGATTCTCTTCCCATTTTTCTTGTAAATAGTCACGTGCAAATTCAGGAACCCATTCGGTTTCATAGTATTCTGCAAGTTGTTTTGCCAATGTGGTTTTTCCTGTACTTTCAGGACCAAATAAAGCAATTTTTATGATAGCTGTTTGTTGCTGTCTAAGATCTTTCTCCATTCTAAATAAGCTGAAATAGCCAAAATTGTAAAAATTAAATATTGAAGTGACAACATCCCTAAGCCTCGATAAGCATAAAGTGGCACTACAATAATATCACCTATAATCCAAAGTGTCCAGTTTTCGATTTTTTTCCTGGCCATGTACCACATTCCTGCAAAAAATATTCCAGACGAAATCATATCGACATAATTGTCTTTTTTGATTTCATAATCAAAGTATTTATAAATTCCGAAAACTACAAAAACAGTAACAAAGAACAGTAAAACTCCGATTATTTTTTCATTAAAATTCGTGCGGGTAATTGGTAAATTATCCTCTGTTGTTCCGCCTTTTCCCCAAACATACCAACCATAAATACTCATAATCGAGAAATACCCATTGATAATCATATCTCCAATATAACCAGCAACATACAAAAGATATACTGAAATTACTGTGGCAATCAAACCCGTAGGATATACCCAAATATTTTCTTTTTTAGCAAACCATACGCTCAAAATTCCGCAAACAAAAACCAAAAATTCTAAAGCAATATGCCATAATGGTGCGTTCTTGTAACTATCGAGAAAAAAATCAATCATTTGAGGTTTATTTTGGTTGTTTTATTATGATTCAAAAAAATGACTGTCGTTTTCAAAAGCAGTTCCTATCACTACTAAATCAGCACCGGCATTATATGCATTTTGAATTCCGTGCAAATCTACAATTCCTCCTCCAACAATTACGGGAATTTTAATATTTTGCGCAATTAACTGTATCATTTCCAGTGGGACGGCATTTTTTGCTCCGCTTCCAGCTTCTAAATAGATTAATTTATTTCCTAACATTTCGCCTGCCTGTGCAGTTGCCAACGCCAAATCAAAATTCTCTCTATTTAGCGGTTTAGTTTTACTAACTCTCGCAACGGCAGTTTCATTGCCACTTTCGATTAAAATATAACCTGTAGAAATAACTTCAAGATTCGTTTTTTTAAGAATTGGTGCCGCCTGAACCTGGTATTCTATTAAATAATCCGGATTGCGACCAGACAATAAAGACAAGAACAAAATAGCATCCGCCTGAGGTGAAATCTGCGACGGATTTCCCGGGAATATCACAACGGGCAAATTGGTGTTTTGTTTTAATTGTGCAATTAAATCTTCTAAGATCGTTGATTCAACAATACTTCCTCCCACAAAAATATGTGTCGCAGGAGATTGATTTATCTTCTGTAATAAATGGTCTAAATTTTCCCAGACAATTTTATCCGGATCTAAAAGTATAGCCAATAATTTTTGTCCATCTCTTTTAGCCTCTAAAATCTGCTGGTGTATATTGCGTAATTTTTGCTGCATAATCGGCGTAAAAGTAAAAGATTTTTAATGTAGAAGAACTATTTTGAATAATTATATTTGTGTAATCTCTTTTGATAACCAAGAAACAAAACTATGATTGCAATTGATCTGTTGGAAAAATATGGTGGTCTGAATAAATTTTTCGCTAAAAACGAAATTATTTTTGAAGAGGGAAATCTGCCAACACATTATTATCAAGTTGTTTCTGGTGAAGTAAAAATGAGTAATTATAATGATGATGCCCGAGAATTCATTCAGGGAATCTTTTATAAAGAACAATCTTTTGGAGAACCTCCTTTGTTCTTAAATCAAAAATATCCTGCTAACGCCATTGCGGTTGAAGATTCAGAAGTTATTTTGCTTTCTAAAAACAGTTTCATGAAATTGCTGGAAGAAAACTCCGCAATTAGTATCAAGATCATCGAAAATTTAGCCCAACGTTTGTATTACAAATCGGTTATGGCGGCCGAAATGTCTACACAGGAACCTGAACATCGGGTTTTGAAATTAATCGATCACGGAATTGCCTATTTTAATTTTAAAAAAGACGAAAACGGCTACCTCATCAGTTTTACAAGACAACAAATTGGAGATTTAACCGGCTTGCGCGTCGAAACAGTGATTAGAACCATAAAAGCTTTGGAGAAAAAAGGTGTTTTGAAGATTATAAACAGGAAAGTATACAGATAAAATAGTTCTTGTTTTATGATTAAAGTCATAAAATGGAGCTGTATAGTGCATGTACCTTTGTAGTATAAAATCTCAATATCATGACACTATATCAAACAACATTCGAAAATTTCAATAAAAATTATATGGGTTCTGCTGCAATGGCTGTAATTGGTCAAAGCTGTTTAGGTGGCGCAGCTGCCATGTATATTCTTTCTCACGGAACCTCTATTGGACAAATGATTCAATTGGCAATTATTGTTTTGGCTTGTGTTTTTGCCAATACTTCAATTTTAGCGCAAATGAAACATAAAGTAGTTTTTAACCTTATTATTTTAAGTGCTTTATTAAGCGTTTTACTTATATTTCTGAATAGTTTTGTACTATGAAAAAGCAAATAGAAAATAGAACTGATGTCGAATTTTTAGTACATCAGTTCTATGCTAAAATAAGAGCCGATGAAGAAATTGGCTTTTATTTTAATACAATGATTAAAGACTGGGATTCGCATCTGGAAAAACTGACTGATTTTTGGGAAACTAATTTGTTTGCCGTTAAAAAATACAAAGGTAATCCGCATGTAGTGCACAATGAAGTTGATGCTCATTTTGAAGGTAAAATCACTTCGAACGAATTCGGGATATGGCTTAACTATTGGGCTCAGACTTTGGATGAACATTTTGAAGGCGAAAATGTAGAAACATTAAAAAGACGTGCTCGAAAAATGGGAACTTTCTTGTTTGTAAGCATGTTTGAACATCGACAAAAGATGGCGGAAGCTTCTTTAGAAAATTTAAGCTAAGCACATTTTATGCGATTTCTCCCTTCGCTCGAAATGACAAGATTGTGTTTTACCCTAACTCGCAGAGTTTGGAATTTGGAATTTCTGTTATTGGAATTTCATTAAAAATTTATTTCTCAAAAGCATAAACCAAAGTAAAATCCTGTCCTGAAGTACTCGATTTTATTTCTTCATAATGCACATTAAATTCAATTACCAAATCATTAAAATGAAGACTGGCTTCGGTCTGATTTTTATCTAATGAAAAAGCGTCGATGCTAATATGATCTTTAAAACTGATTCCTTTTTCATTTCTAATTTTAAATATGGCTTCTTTTGCACCCCAGATTACAGTAAGCTCTCTAATATAATCTGCGACATTTTGAGTTGTGGAGTTTCGGGATAAATAACTGTTTTCAGTATCAACAAACTTATCGGCGATTCTAAGAATTTTTTCACGTTGTAATTCCATATCTATTCCAACTGTTTCGTCGCTGATTATTATGGCTGCAAAATCATGCGAATGTGTGATTGAAATATAATTATGACAATCAAAATAAGGTTTACCAAACTCGTCATAATGCAATTCGTGATCTGTAAAACCCATTTCCTGTATCAACATACGAACGCTCAAAAAAGCACGCTGATGCATTTGTGACTTCATGCCGTCTAGACGAAGCTGCGTTTTTTCTTTTAAAACTACTTTACTCAATAACTCCTCAAAAGATTCGGTTATTTGCCAAACTAAGATTTTGGTAGTTTCGTTGAATTGTATGGTTTGAAATAAAGGCATTTCTTTTTTGAATTGTGAATTCTATTTTAAAATAAAACTCTAATTTAAGGTATATATATGACGTATCTTAATATAGTTCCAAATTTTTAATAGGATCGACATCTCAACCCTACAAAAGTAGAGTTTGGATTTTATTTTATAGCATTTCAGCTAATTTTACAATCATCCAGGCCAAAGGAATAAATACAAATTGCCCCAGAATTGTACCAAAAATGCGAGCAATAACAACAAAGGTAAGATGCCTCCTGAAAAATGATTCAGTAACGGTGCCATCTATTACTTTATCCGTTAATGTTGCATGGTATGGCTCTATAAACAACATCATGCCTATTGCACCTAAACTAACTGCAACACCACTCATAGATAATGATGTTGTTCTCAAATTTGGATTTAAATAACCAGCATATAAACACGAGAGTACACTTACTGTTATAAATGCATAAACAAGAACATTCAGTAGTACTAACTCAATATATATGTCTTTATATCTATTCAATCTGAAAAAATTATCTTTCTTAGGTAAGGCAAAACTCCTCTTAAAATGAATAACTGTCTCTAAGCGAAACGATTTTATGAGTATAACAAAAATGGAACGATTATTATATAAAGCATTTACGCCTCTTTCCATAAACCTATGAATTGTTGGTATAAATAACCCTCCTAAAATACATCCAATAGTTGCAGATAAAATGATACCTCTAAACATTAAATTATTTGGCAAATTTCCCTGATTAATACTGTTTTCTATCGTTTTTGTTAACAAAGGAGCTTGAATAGTATTGGAAAATTGCGAAATAACAATTACAACGTTGAATATGGAAGCAGAAGAAGCGATTCGTCCGGTTCTGGTCCCCACAATTTTAGCTGATAAACTAACAATCGCTACGAAATGAATTATTGAAGTAAGGGAACAAACTAATAAGATACTGAAAATCATACTATTTAACAATTATTACTTTTTATTATATTTTTATCAAACTAAAATATATTTAAAAAATAGTTTTTTTACGTTTTAAAATAAATTTCAAAAAAGCGTATACCTTTGGAAATTGTAGTCTTATTCGAATTTGTGCAAGAGTTTTTTTTGTAATTATATATATA
The DNA here is from genome assembly GCF_020991455.1 of Flavobacterium sp. JAS. Taxonomy (GTDB): domain Bacteria; phylum Bacteroidota; class Bacteroidia; order Flavobacteriales; family Flavobacteriaceae; genus Flavobacterium. Next base: position 372,393 of record NZ_JAJMOX010000001.1, on the reverse strand, counting down.
TATAAATCTGTAAAAATTGAAGAGGAATAATTACCTCTTATTTTATTTCTAAAATCAATTATCACTTTTTCGTATAAGTTTTCCAGCTGAGTAACCACAGAGAAAAAATTAGACTCCTTAATGATATATTGAGAAACTTTAAGAGTATCCTCAGAATTATATTTATGAATCTCTGCAATCAGATTATTTTTTGTTGGAATATTTGTCATCAGTTTCATTCCAAAATTAAAATCTCTAAAATGTTTCACATTAGAACTGGTTACCATACCTCCTAATCCTCTAAAATCACAAACAATTACAGCTGCTCCGGTTGCCATCGCTTCTATTGCTGCTTTTGCTTTTGCAAATACCAAATCATATTTATGAAGTATTTTTTCAGGTTGCAAGCAAATATTACCACTAGAATAACCTATTATTTCAACTTCAACTCCAAGTTCTTTACAAGCCTCTTTTATTTGAGGATAAATATTATTCTCATTCAAATAATTAGAAAAAACCAATGCTTTTTTGGGTTGTTTATTAATTTGTTCTTTCAATCGAAATCGATCTGTATTAACCCAATTATAAACAATTTCAACATCTTCAGATTTAAAATTATTTTCTAAACAATACCTCTCTTTACAATTATAGTCAACAGCAATATATTTAAGAATATTTTTATGCCGAAAAGGATAATCAAATACAGAAGTTCGATCATGAATAAAATAAGCTACAGGAGTAGATTTAAAAAAATTTAATGCTTTAAGTGTAGTAATATTGTGATGAGCATGAATAATTTCCGGAATCAGTTTTAACTGTTTTAAATTAGTCGTTACGTTAATTCCTTTTTTAATTAGCTCTTGCGCTAATTCCCCCATATTCAATGTAAAAATTTCTACTGAGTGTCCTCTGTTTATTAGTTCAATTGCCAATTCTTTTACATATGTTTCGGTCCCGGTATATTGAGAAATATGAATATTCGTAATTAAAATATTCATTTATGTTAAAGTATTAATTCCAAGACACATTTCTGCAATAGGTCTGATATGTTTTTCAAATGTAATTATAGTAGAGTAAGATCCCTCATTTACTCTTTTTTCTCCAAATTCCTCGTAGTACGGTTTTGAAGAGCCCCAGTTTGATATTTGATTAAGATCTGACACCTTTCCAAAGGATTCCCACAAAAAGACTTCTTTCCCATATTTCTCAACAGCCATTTCAACTTCATATTTTAACTCCGGATAATTCATTGCCGCATCCATTTTCATATAAAACTCTTCGTCAGAAAGCTTCAAGGACAATCCTCCTACATTATTATCAATTGAAATGTTATTTGGAGCAGAGTCCAATACAAAATCATAATTTAAAATTGCTTTTGAACTATCACCAGAAGATATTGCAGAAACAATTCCATTGATCAGATACCTGCAAATGTCATGAGTCGGATTAAATCCTTCTAAAGCATCACCTACAATTACACCATAATTATTTGCAATGATGATATCCTTCAGACTATTCATATATAATGAGATTTCAGATAGATCTTGTTCTAAAACTATATTATATAATTCTTTATCTGTAAATACTTTTATAGAATCCTGAAATTTTGCACCTATTGAGTCTAGCAATTTTATTGATTGATGAATTCTTGAAGCGTTACTTGAGCCAGAGCCATCAGTTAAAATAAATACATCTGGCTTATATTTTTTTATATAGGTATATGCTCTCAGTTCATGTCCGGGATGACCAATTATTAATGCCTTCTTTGTTTTCATTTTCTTTTAAAAATTGTTAAATAAATACTTTAATTCACAGTGCAAGATAATGATTATTAAATACTTTAAAATTTATTCACAAAACACCCGAATCACTTCTTTTTATCAAAAAAATACAACTACAAAGTCTTAATCACAAAAATTACGTAATACTCTTAACGATAAATAGACCTGTATCGAACAAATGGATTACAAAATTTATAATTTATAAACTATATAGAATTAAAAAGGATTACATCAAAAGCAGGATTAGCTCCTAAAAATCACTATCGAACTAATACTCTATAAATTAAGAAATTAAACATTTCACAAATCTTACAGAAAGTAGTCAAAATTAAAAACCTATTCCGTAAATTTGCAAAAATTTTACAATATACAAATATACTATAAATGAGTACTACAACTACGCCTTTTGTGGCTTTCAAAGTAAAAGACATCTCTCTAGCGGCTTGGGGAAGAAAAGAAATTGAATTAGCTGAAGCTGAAATGCCAGGTTTAATGGCGCTTCGTGCTGAATATAAAGACGAACAACCTCTTGCAGGTGCTCGTATTGCTGGATGTTTACACATGACTATCCAAACTGCAGTTTTGATCGAAACTTTAATCGCTCTTGGTGCAGAGGTTACCTGGTCTTCTTGTAACATTTTCTCTACTCAGGATCAGGCTGCTGCTGCTATTGCTGCTGCCGGAATTCAGGTTTATGCTTGGAAAGGTCTTGATGAGCAATCATTTGACTGGTGTATTGAGCAAACTTTATTCTTTGGTGAAGACAGAAAACCATTGAACATGATCTTAGATGATGGTGGAGATTTAACTAACATGGTTATTGACCGTTTCCCAGAATTGGTTCCTGGAATCAAAGGATTATCTGAAGAAACTACAACTGGAGTTCACAGACTTTACGAAAGAGTAAAAGCCGGAACTTTACCAATGCCTGCAATCAACATTAACGATTCTGTTACTAAATCTAAATTTGATAACAAATACGGCTGTAAAGAATCTGCTGTAGATGCTGTACGTCGTGCAACTGACTTAATGTTGGCTGGAAAAAGAGTTATCGTTTGTGGATACGGTGATGTTGGAAAAGGAACTGCTGCTTCTTTCAGAGGTGCTGGATCTATTGTAACAGTTACTGAAATTGACCCAATTTGTGCTTTACAAGCTGCAATGGACGGTTACGAAGTTAAAAAATTAAACACTGTAATTGCTAATGCTGATATCATCATTACAACTACAGGAAATAAAGATATCGTTCTTGGATCTCATTTCGAACAAATGAAAGACAAAACTGTTGTTTGTAACATCGGACACTTTGATAACGAAATTGATATGGCTTGGTTGAACAAAAACCACGGTGCATCAAAAATCGAAATCAAACCTCAGGTTGACAAATATACTATCGCTGGAAAAGACATCATCATTCTTGCTGAAGGTCGTTTAGTAAACCTTGGTTGCGCTACAGGTCACCCAAGTTTTGTAATGAGTAACTCATTTACAAACCAAACTTTGGCACAAATCGAATTATGGAAAAACAGTACTGCTTACAACAATGACGTTTACATGTTACCAAAACATTTAGATGAAAAAGTTGCTGCTTTGCACTTAGCTAAATTAGGAGTTGAATTGGAAACTTTACGTGACGATCAAGCTGCTTATATTGGTGTTCCAGTTGAAGGTCCTTTCAAACCAGAATACTACAGATACTAGTAAATTTTAGATTCTAAATCCGGATCTCTTTAATACATATCAAACCCGACAGGTTTTAAAAACTTGTCGGGTTTTCTGTTTTGTCCAAAAACATTTCTCTCAAAAAATTGCACGTTTATAAATATCTACTTACTTTTAAGAATATAAATAAAAAATCTATTCCTCAAATACTTAAATAGTAAAAACTTGAAAAAAACAATTTATTTAATCGTCTTCTTATTTTTACTAAGTCTCCCACAAATTACTTTTTCTCAGGAAAAAAAACCTAAAGTTGTATTAGTATTAAGCGGCGGTGGAGCGAAAGGAATCGCACATATTCCGCTTTTGCAAAAACTTGATTCGCTGCACATTGTCCCCGATCTTATTGTTGGAAATAGTATGGGAAGCATCATAGGAGGTTTGTATGCCATGGGATATTCCGGAGATAGCATTGAAAAATTAACCAAAAATATTAACTGGGATAAATTATTTGGCGGAGGCCAGTCGTTAAGATCTGTAAGTGTAGAGGAAAAAAGAGAATTTCAGCGATATTTAGTTGGAATAGGAATTAAAGATAAAAAACTAAACAGCGTTGGCTCTCTATTAAATGATCAAAATTTAAGAGAATACCTTGCCGAATTAACCTATCCGGTTTACAATGTTAAAAATTTTGATAGTCTGCCAATACCATTTAGAGCCATGGCTACCGATTTGGCCGAAGGAAAAGAGGTTATTTTAAGCAAAGGCAATCTTGCTTATGCCATGAGAGCCAGTATGTCATTGCCAGGCATTTTCAAGCCTATGACATACGAAAAAACAGTATTAGTTGATGGTGGTGTAATGAATAATTTCCCAACAGATGTCGCCAAAGAAATGGGTGCAGACTTTATTATTGGCAGTGATGTGGGTGGTGGATTGGAACCCATCGACAAACTAAACAATCTTATAACTATATTGACTCAAACGAGTATGTTTCCGAGTAATATCAAGAACCCGGCAAACCGAAAACTTTGCAATATCTTAGTGGATCACCTGCCAAACTTACGTTTTTCTACTGCTGATTTTGCAGATAGCGACGAAATATACAAAGATGGTAAAATTGCAACAACCGAAAATCTTCCCGCTTTAATTGCATTATCCGAAAAATTAAAAGGATACACACAACGAACTCACGAATTACCAAACATCCCTCAGGAATTTGTTCTTGACACTATTATTTACAAAAAAATCAGTCCGGAAAACCTTGCTTTGGTATTAGGAAGAACAAATCTAAAAACACATGTCAAATATACTACCAAGGATTTATTAGCAGGCATTAACCGGGCAATGGGTACTAATCTTTTTGATGAGATTACATACAGCTATTTTATTAAAGATGGCGACAAACTGGGAGTTACGCTATTTGGACATGAACGTGCTAAAAACCAACTCAATACATCCGTACATTATGATACTTACAGAGGCGTTGGAATCATTTTTAATTACACCGCCAGAAATGTTCTTGCCAGAGCATCTCGTCTTCTTGTAACAGTGGATATTGCAGAGCAGCCAAAAGCAAGAATCAATTATCAGAAAAATTTCGGAAAAAACAGAGACTGGTGGTGGGCATCTGAACTTTATGGAGCCTTTTTAAGGCAAGAAATTTATTTTAATGGCAAAGCTTCAGATAATGTACTTTATAATTATCTTGAATTTAATAATGAGATCAACAGAAATTTAAATTCACTGAAAAGTTATTTTGGCTATGGTTTAAACTATCAATACGCTAATTTAAAACCAAAATACGACAGAGAATACAATCCTAACTCGATCGATATCACGGATTATTCCTTAAACACTATCGAAGTAAACATGCATTATGCCTACAATAATATGGATAAAGTTTTCTTTGCTGAAAATGGAACAATTATAAAAGCAAATGTAACCCGCTCATTGTTAACGGATGTCTACACCTCTTTTAACGACCCAGATAAAACAAGCATATCTGGTGCAACCAATGGATATACAAAATTTGGTTTCAGCTTTGAAAAGAGAGCCCTCTTAAAAAAGAAAATTACAGGAATCATTGGGTTTGATTCTTATTTTATTTTTGAGGATAAAGTTAAAGATACTCAAATCTCACATTCAGATTTTGGTTATGCTTCAAAATACTTCTTAGGAGGAATTATACCAAGTTCTGGTAGTAATCGTTTTTCATTTCCTGGCCTACATGAAGACGAACTCAATGTTTCACAATACATGGGCTTAAAACTCGCCTCTCAAATAAATCTTATGGGAAAAATCTATCTAACTCCCCATTTTAATATCGCGACTGTTGGGTTTGAATCTTTTGATAAATACATTAACAAGGCATTTAATCCAAAAGGAAATTGGGATGATGGCTTCGACCCTAGCCTTGTAATATCTGGAGGAGCCTCGATTTCTTATCAATCCATTTTGGGCCCTATTCATTTTGATACTTCTTGGATAAATAATATTGACAAAGTGAGATTGTTTTTTAGCGTTGGACTGTCATTTAATCCATAATAGAAACAACATAATTCTTTAATGTGTTTAAATTTTCTTTTAATCTAAATTCAGAAATCAAAAATTTATTAGGGAGTGTCACCATCCCGATAAGAGGGCAAAATTACTTTGCGCGTATTCGCCCTCTTATCGGGATGCTGTCGGGCTATCCGGGCTACTTCGGTAGCCTCCTCCCATCCCTCACGCAAAAAAATCAAGAAAGCAACCCATAAGCCAGACATTCTTTTTTCAAAAGCTTATTCTTATATTTACCACAAATACTTTTCATGAAACAATTTATTCTGTTCAATCTATTTTTATTTATAAACTGTTCCGTATTTGCTCAAAATAATGATACCTGGATTTCATTTTGGGACAAAGACACCACACACATCGGATTTAAGGATAAAAATGGCGACATCAAAATAACGCCAAAATTTACGAGAATGACTTCTGCTCATAAATTTGACGCTATCATTGCGGTAAGCGAAGATGCAAAGGACGGTTGGAAAAATTATTACTTAACCAAATCCGGAAAAATAGTTGGCCTTGACAGCTTGTATGTTTTTGACAACGGACCAGATTGCGAAAATGAAGGTTTCATTCGTTTTAGAGACCCCAAAACGGATAAAATGGGTATGTTCAACAGCCAAGGAAAAATTGCCATTCCTGCACTATACAGTAATTTAACAAAAGCCAGAAACGGACTGATTGTCGCATTAAAAGGAGCCATTAAAAAAAAGTTTGACGATGAACATTATGGCTGGACTGGCGGAAAAAAACTTCTTATTGATACCAGTAATAAAGCCTTAGTAGAGAACTTTGAATATGAAAACGATTATGATTTGAACTTTTATTCTTTACAAAAATCAAAAGAACCAAGTAAAGACCCCACAAGAGAAAATTTTCACGGAATTAACGGTCAATATTATTCCTTTATTAATTATGATAAAGAATTTAAATTATGGCTCAAAAACACTTTGCTCTCAGATCTGTCCAAAGAGAATTTACTGAAACATTCATTTGAAAAAACCACCTATTGGAAAAACCCAAACGGATGGGTAAATGAACCAAAAACTAAATTTATCGATCAGAATTACAATCTTTTAAAATTAAAATTACAAGAACTAAATTCTGAAAAAACAGACTATTTTATTTCCTCTGATGGCTTAAATCAATTTATATTTGAAGAAAGTGAATATGAGGATTATTTCAATAATTGTAATGAATCCAAAGAGTGGCAGTATCCTGTTAAAAACATTGTAATATCTTCACAAAATAATGAGGATTTTGGTCAGGATCATTTCGAGTTTTTAAGAACTGAAAATGGTTATAAACTAATAAGTGTTTCTATGTCAAAAGATAATCTTAAATAATTCTTTTTTGATTTTACATTTTCACTTTCTACATCTCACTCAAAAACAAAGCTTAACTTTGTGAAAAACGTGAAATATGAAAAACTTCTTCTTTTTAGGAATCGCTATTATATTCGAAATCATCGCAACTTCGGCCTTAAAAAAATCAGAACAGTTTACACAACTAATTCCTAGCATTGTAACGATTGTCGGGTATTTTGCTGCATTTTACTTTTTGAGCTTTGCAATCAAAACCATTCCCGTTGGAATTGCTTATGCGATTTGGTCCGGCGTTGGAATCGTTTTAATTACTATAATTGGAGCCATTTTTTTCAAACAAATACCAGATTTACCAGCTATTATTGGATTGGCTTTAATTATGATTGGTGTTGTGGTAATTAATCTTTTCTCTAAAACTACAGCGCATTAATTTCAATTCTAATGGAAATAAATTTCAGAAAAGCGACAATTTCAGACCTGAAAGAGATGCAGGAATTGTATATCGAAACCATTCAGCATATTTGTAGAAACGATTATAATCCGGCTCAAATTGAAGCTTGGATTTTCGGAGTTCACAATACAGATCGTTGGCTTGAAGTCATTAATACTCAATTTGTTTTATTGGCAATTTTAGAACATAAAATCACCGGTTTCGGAACTTTAAAAGACGGAAATTACATTGATTTCTTTTATATTCATAAAGACTTTCAAAGACAAGGAATCGCTGATAAAATCTTAACCGAATTAGAACTAGAAGCCAAAAAACACCATACAAAAACTATAACATCAGACATCAGTATTACAGCAAAACCATTCTTCGAAAAGAAAGGTTTTAGAGTAAAAGCCGAGCAAAAAAATATAAGATTAGGAGTCGAGCTGATTAATTACAAAATGGAAAAGGATTTATAGTATCAATTGTTTCAGGTTTCAAGTTGCTGCAGAACGTGAAACCTGAAACAAAAAAACACCGCAAGTTTCGGATTTTATACCCGCAAAAACCAATCGATATTTGTATTATAAAATTGAATGAAAATGAACACACAGGAAAACATCAATTATAATCGAATTGCAGATGCGATTGATTATATCAAAGCCAATTTTAAAGCGCAACCCAATCTTGATGACGTTGCCGAAAAAGTGCATTTAAGTCCGTTTCACTTTCAGCGTTTGTTTACTGAATGGGCAGGAACAAGTCCGAAGAAATTTTTGCAATATATTAGTGTTGAACATGCCAAAAAAATCCTGAAAGAAGACAACCAGGCTACCTTATTTGACGCTGCTTTTGACACTGGACTTTCCGGAACAAGCCGTCTTCATGATTTATTTATAAACATCGAAGGCATGACTCCCGCAGAATATAAAAATGGCGGAAAGAACTTAGAAATCAATTTCAGTTTTGCAGAAAGTCCGTTTGGAAATATTATTGTGGCTTCTACCCAAAAAGGCATTTGCTTTATGGCTTTCGCCGAAAGTGAAGAAATTGGGTTTGAAAACTTAATACATAAATTTCCGAATGCAACATTCTCCAGAAAACTGGATTTAGTACAGCAAAATGCTTTATTTATTTTTCAGAACGACTGGAGTAAATTATCTGAAATCAAACTGCATTTAAAAGGAACCAATTTTCAGCTGAAAGTTTGGGAAACCTTGCTCAAAATTCCAATGGGACAATTGTCTACTTATGGTTCTATTGCGCAACAAATCGAGAAACCTAATGCTTCCAGAGCTGTCGGAACGGCAATTGGCAGTAACCCTGTAGCCTTTTTAATTCCGTGTCATCGTGTTATTCAATCCACTGGAACCTTTGGCGGTTATATGTGGGGAAACACTCGAAAAACGGCTATAATTGGCTGGGAAGGTGCTCAAATCAATTTATAATTGAGCAAGAAACGGATTTTATTTTGCTGCCTTCAAAAGTAATTTTGTCTTATAATTTTAACTATTTAAGACATGAAAACATTTATTTTAATTCACGGTTCGTGGCATAGTGCATGGAATTGGCATAAAGTAATTCCAATTTTAGAAAGCAAAGGCCATAAAGCAATTGCTGTTGATTTACCAGGAATGGGAAGAGACAAAACTCCAATTAGTGAAGTAACATTTCAAAAATCTGTAGCATCAATTTGCAAACTAATCGACAGTTTAGACTCTAAAGTTATACTTGTAGGTCATAGCAAAAATGGTATTATGATTTCGCAGGCGGCAGAATATCGATCAGCAAAAATCGAAAAATTGATTTATTTAGCCGCTTATCTAATTCCGAATGGTAAAACTCAAAGTCAATATTCTGCTCAAGATATTAATGGTATTTTAAAACCGTACGTAACAAGATATCCAGAACTCAATGCTCACACTTTACAGCCCGAAATTTACAAAGAAGGCCTTTACCATGATTGCGACGAAACAATTACGGAATTGGCAAAATTATTATTAAGCCATGAATCTGTAGAATCCGGTATTACACCTTTAGAACTATCAGAAGAAAAATATGGAAGTGTTCCCAGGTTTTATATCGAATGTACTGAAGACAAGGCAGTAACCCCTTTTATTCAAAGAAAAATGTATGCTGAAACAATTTGTCAAAAAGTATATCAAATGCAAACCAGTCACTCTCCTTTTTTTAGTAAACCCGAAGAACTATCTTCAATTTTCTGCGAAATAGCAACGTCATAAAAATGCAAAATATACCATCAAAAATTGCTTCTCTTAATTGGGAAAGCATCACCGAATCTATGCACGAAAATGGATTTGCAATCATTCCAAATGTGCTTAATAACGAACAATGCGAAGATTTAAAATTTAATTATGATAATCCAAGTTTATATCGAAAAACAGTTGTAATGGAGCGCTATCGTTTTGGTTTAGGCGAATACAAATATTTTAATTATCCGTTGCCAAATTTAATTCAAAACATTCGTTCGGCTATTTATCCAAAACTGGCGCCAATTGCAAATGCCTGGATGAAAGCATTAAATATCAATACTGTTTTTCCTGAAACCCACGAAAAATTGTTAGAAGAATGTCACGCCAATAATCAGCTAAAAGCAACTGTTTTAATTTTAAAATATGGTAAAAGTGGTTTTAATACTTTGCATCAGGATTTATACGGAGATATTTATTTTCCAATTCAGATAGTGCTTTTTCTGAACGAACCCGACAAAGATTTTACAGGCGGCGAATTTGTATTAACGCAGCAAACGCCCAGAGCACAATCGAAGGCAATTGTACTAAAACCTAAAAAAGGTGATATATTGATTTTTACGACCAATTTCAGACCTGTAAAAGGCACAAAGGGATATTATCGAGTGAATATGAAACATGGTGTGAGCGAAATTCATTCGGGCGAACGACATACATTGGGCATTATTTTTCATGATGCGTTATCTTAAGGGACAAAGGCTCAAAGGCGCAGAGGCACAAAGCTGTAAACCTTTGAACCTCTGCACCTTTAAACCTTAAGAAAAGAAATGATTCAACACAACAAAATTTCGGATTCAGATCTTCGGAATAAAATTAAAAATGCGGAAATTTGCTTTGGTGGAAACCAAAAATTAAAAATCTACGGCACACTAAAATGTTCTTCAGGAAAAAGAATGAAACGTGAAAATCGAGTTTTCTTTTTATCTGAAAGTGAAGCGAAACAAAATGGTTTCAGACCTTGCGGACATTGTATGAAAACCGAATATCAAAAATGGAAAAATGGACTTATTTAATCCGCATACAGACGAAACGACCAATTTACTTCCGAAAGATGGAACTGTAAATTATTATGGTAAACTATTTTCCAGAGAAGAATCTAATCGTTATTTGGAGTTGCTTTTAAATACCATTGAATGGAAAAATGATGAAGCTATAATCTTCGGGAAATTAATTTTGACCAAACGAAAAGTAGCCTGGTACGGTGATTCGGGTTTTGAATATACGTACTCGAATACCACAAAAAAAGCACTTCCGTGGACCAAGGAATTACTCGAATTAAAAACTGTTATTGAACAAGAAACAGGCGAAACATTCAACTCTTGTTTACTCAATTTATATCATTCCGGTGAAGAAGGAATGGCTTGGCACAGCGATGCCGAAAAAGATTTAAAAAAGAATGGAGCAATTGGTTCCGTAAGTTTTGGCGCTGAACGTAAGTTTGCTTTCAAACATAAAGAAACCAAAGAAACGGTTTCGTTAATCTTAGAACACGGCAGTTTATTGGTCATGAAAGACACTACCCAAACGCATTGGTTACATCGTTTACCACCAACTAAAACGACCTCAAAACCTCGGGTAAATTTGACTTTTAGAACAATTGTCAAGTAAATATATACTGCCAAACCCGACAGGTTTTTAAAACCTGTCGGGTTTGCTAATTTAAAAGAACTTTAGTAAAAGGATGTTTCCAATAAACCAAAATTAGATTCATAGCTAAAAATGGTATCTCGATAAACGCTCCTTTTATATTTTGGTTTTGAATCTGGAGAAAGATTAAAAGCAGAATCGTTGCCGCCATTAAAAAGTTTCCTGCGAGAAATGTTTTGGGAAAGAAAATCAAAATACCGCTGCCTAAAGTGGTTATTCCAAATAGCAGAATTTCAGTTTTATTGAAATTAAACTCTTCGAACATTTCCATCATTTCTGTTTCACCACTTATGATAGCAAAACCTTGTTTTATTCCCATAAAAACTACAAATAGAAACAACCCTGAATGTAAAATTTTCAGTATCATATTTTTAAATTTAAAAGCAGTAAAACACCTCGATATTTTACTGCTTTTGGATTTCTTTTTTTAGTTTGTTGCGCCTCCATTTACCAATAAATGCTGACCATTAACAAAAGAAGACAAATCGCTGGCAAAAAACTCCGCTACATTGGCAACATCTTCTACTTCGGCCAAACGCTGCATTGGACAACTGTCTAATAATTGTTTTCTTAGTTCCGGATAACTATCTGCTTCAGCAAAAATCCCTGAGTGATCAACCGCAAACGGAATAATAGAATTTACCGTGATTCCTTTATGTCCGATTTCTTTAGACAAGATATCTACCAAATATCTCGGTGTTGTTTTACTTCCTCCATAAACCGCCATTCCGGGAACGGGGAAAGAAGTTGTACTTGAAGCGATGTAAATAATTCTACCGTTATTTTCGACATATTTTGCGGCTTGCTGCAAAGTAAAATAAGTTCCTTTTGTATTGATCGAAAATACTTTATCGAATTGTTCTTCTGTAAATTCAGTTACGGGAACTTCTACCATTTCGATTCCGGCATTTGCCACGACAATATCTATTTTCCCGAATGCTTTTTTAGCTTCGCCAAATAAATATTCTAAATCAGCTACTTTGCTTACGTCCGCTTTTACTGCGATTGCTTTTACACCCATCGCCAGAACGTTGCTCAAAACTTCATCGGCGGAAGCCTTATCTCTTGAATAATTAATAACGATATCTGCTCCTAATGCAGCATAACGTTCTGCAATTGTTTTTCCTAATCCTCTTGCTGATCCGGTAATAAGGGCTACTTTATTTTTTAGATTTTTCATAATGTTTTTTTTAGTTTTTTAGACTTCTTAGACTTACTTAGATTTTTTTGACTTTAGACTTTATGACTTTTAAACTTTAGACTAAAGCCTAAGCCATTCCACCGTTTACGCCAATGTTTTGCGCTGTAATCCATTTTGCTGAATCGCTTGCCAAAAACACAACAACTTTTGCAATATCATCTGGTTCTCCTAAACGATTGAAGGCAGAAAGTGATGCTAAACGATCGATTACTTCTTGTGGTTTTCCTGTAGTAAATAATTCGGTATTTGTTGGTCCTGGGGAAACGGAGTTTACGTTGATTCCTTTGCTTCCTATTTCTTTAGAAAACACTCTCGTTAGTTGTTCCACAGCAGCTTTTGTAGCTACATAAGTTGCATAAGAAGGCAACATGATTCTATTTACAGAAGTTGAAAAGTTGATAATACTTCCGTTGTTTTCTAAACGAGTCGCAGCTTCACGCATCGTGTTGAAAGTTCCTTTTACGTTGATATCAAATTGTCTTGTAAAATCTTCGTCTGTAGTGTCTTTGATTAATTTGGTAATCATGATTCCGGCGTTGTTTACCAACACATCGATTTTCCCAAAGTGTGCGATTGCAACATCAAATAAGTTTTTTACCTCAGCTGTTTTACTTACATCGGCCTGAACTGCGATTGCTTCTCCGCCTTTTGCAATAATTTGTGCTACAACTTTATCAGCTGCATCTTTACTGCCTGAATAGTTGATGATTACTTTGGCTCCAGCCTCTGAAATTTGATTTGCAATTGTAGCTCCAATTCCTCTTGAAGCTCCTGTAACTAATACTACTTTTCCGTTTAAAGTTTCCATTTTTTCTTTGTTTAAAAATTATAGTACAAAGGTGCGATGGACGTGCTTCTGAAAAAGTACGCGTTTTAAAGCAAAAGATGCAAATTTCTAAGATTAGCCTTTTTTATGCTCTTTTTTGTAGTTTGCAGGTGTAGTTTGGGTGTTTTTTTTGAAATAATTGCTAAAATGAGCTGATTCTGTAAAGCCTAACAGAAAGGCAATTTCTTTAATACTCATTTCCGAATTCTGAAGTAATGATTTTGCTTCGGCAATTGTTTTCTCGGATAACCACGTCATAATGGTTTTCCCGGTTTTCGTCTTTATCACATTACTCAAATAATTTGGGTGCAGACTTTGGAGTTCTGCATAATCGTTTACACGAAAAATTCTTTCGGTTTTATGATGTACTAAATCGCGGAAATGGTTTTCTATATTTTGTTTGAAGGTTTTTACGATTTGTGAACTTCTGTTTCCTTCATATATAGGATCGTAATCGGTCCAGAAATGTTCTTTTATTTTTAGCAGAATTACAATAAACAGGTTTCCTATGATTCTATATTTGTAAATTGAATTTTCATGATATTCTTTATGAATCTGAAGATACAAACGTTCCATTTCGGCGAAAGCCACAACTTCCATTTTTTTGGGCTGAATGGTTTCTGTCAATAAAAATGAAAACTCATTGAAGATATCGTGATGCAGATTCTCTTTCAGGAAAGTTTCATCAAAAGTGATTAAATAAACTTCTTCGATCGTATTCCATCTAAAAGTTCTGTAATTACTTGGATTGGTAAAATAGATTGAACCGGGAAGTATTTCAAACGTGCTTCCATCGATGGTATATTCGCCGGAACCGTTTTTTACAAAGACGAAAGAAAAATAATTGGGACGAAAAACCGGAGATTGATACGGCAATTGAAACGGAATATCTTTCAGATTATGAATCGTAAATCCTGAATCCTGATGAATCAAATCGACCGGAAGTCCTAAATCATGGTATAAATCGTATAATGTTTTGGATATGATCTCTTTTTCTTTCATTATAAATACGTTCTAAACCCGACAGGTTTTATCCCGAAGCTTCGGGACTGTCGGGTTTGTAATTACTTCTTTTTTGATATTACATTTTGATACGAAAGTGATAACGCATCTTCAAACATTTCGGGTCTTACTTTTGAAAGCTCTACAATTGTCCAGCCTTGTTTTCCCCATTTATTAGGTACTGGATAAAAAATCATTTCGCTTGAAGCGGAAAAAACAGATTGATCGATTTCATTTAATTTCAAAACTGCGTGATTATTTTTTTCATCAAAAGTCGCGAATATTTTTTTGTTGATTCTAAAAGACGTTTTCTCGAAGTGCGGTTCTTCCGTTGCATTTTCAAAGGCCAAAGCTAATTCTCTGAATGTTTCTATTGAAACCATAATCGCTAATTTTAAAATTAATCTTTAATTCTTACCAGCCTTGATTTAGTCCGTTTTTGAGGACTTCTTCGTATTTATCTTTATCAAACGAATATAAATTTGGCGCTTTATGTGCGACATTGCTTTTCTTTTCGTCGAGTTTTGTCAGGATTCCAATGTTGGTTATTTTTCTTAGAAAATTTCTTCTGTCCAGCTTTTTATCCAAAATCGTTTCATACAATTTCTGAAGTTCGGGCATTGTAAATTTTTCCGGCAATAAATTATATCCAATTGGCATTAAATTCAATTCAATTCTGAGTGTATCTAAAGCTTTATCCAGAATTTCTTTATGATCTAAAATAAGTTCCGGAACTTCTTTATGATCAATCCATTCTATCACTTCTTCTTTATTGGCACACTTTGGGATCGTTTTTAGAAAATCAACCAAGGCATAATAGCCAATCGTTACAAAACGCTGTGTGAGCCATTTTCCTTTTTCTTCTTCAATTTTTAAGTATTCTAAAACTTCTTTTCCAAAATGCTGATCGTTCCGTTTTATTTTTCCGAAGGTTGCAAATTGTCTCAAAAAGATTCCCTCTACTCCTGTTCTGCTGTTTAAAACAGTTACTGCCGCTGTATCAATATCCTGATCAATCGGAATAAATCCGCCGGGTAAAGACCATTTTTCGCTGTGCGGAATTTTAATCAATAAAACCTTGAGCTGATTGTCGTGAAAACCAAAAATCACACAATCTATTGAAAGTCCAGGTTGGTAATTTTGATTATTTTCTACAATGTCTTTTAACATCTACTTTTTATTAAATACAACTTTCCAGTTTTGATTGGTACTGCAATTTAATTCATTTTTATAAAACCGGGGCGTTTTTTCGAAATTCCCACGGAATTATTGTGTTGAACCACCTCAAATACAAGTGTTAAAATCACAATTTTTACTTAAAAATAAAAAACAAATTGAAAAAAATAAGTACATTGCGTCATAATAACACATTAAGCACTTAACTTGTTGTTTTTGCAACAAAAAGACATTAAAAAAAATAAGTACAAGGAGAAAATATATAATTGATTATTATTAACACTGCAGTTCTGTAACATAAGTTAAAACACAGCGTCTCTTATATATAGAAAATATAAATTGGTTTAAATATGAGCATTCCAAACCTAGAAAAACTGAACAAGAAGTTTATGAAAAGACTATATTCTTCTTTTGGATTAGTATCCAAAAATGATCTTCTGGAGGCTTCTATAAAATATAGCGAAGAACAGGAGAGAATTTTCAATCAGATGATTGTTGAAACTGAAGCGAAGGATAAAAAAGCAAAACGCGAAGCTTTTGACAAGGCCTTATATGCATCTTATAAAGGGATTGGCGCTATGGATTTTATAAATACGGTTTTAAAATAATTCTGATTTTATATTTTACTGCTACATTTTAATCTCTTTCCTTTTCCGAAAATTGTAATCTCTTTTGCGTAGTTATTGGCGTTTTTACTACTATTGCCCTTTACAACTTTCTCAATTCTTTCAGAATTTCATTAAATTATCTAAGATTAAACTTCTATATAATCAGATAATAAAATCTTTATTGTAAGAAAACCGAACTTATCTCAATAATCAATCTGCCACTATTAGATATTGTCAAAATTCTATATTTTTGTTTTATACGAAAGATTTTACCTACTTCAATTAAAAGCCTTACTATGGAACAAGCTCTTCAATCAGAAAATTATAAAATTCAAAAACCGGAACATTGGGCAAGCAATATTAATGATGCTCAACTTATTGAATATATCAAAGAATCTGAATTCTCTCAAAAACAAGCTGATGAGGGACGTGATTATTGTTATTTTTTAGATAAAATATATTACACAAGTGACACTGAAAATAGTGAATATGCTTGTCTTGCTTATACCCTAAACGAACCTGCGAATTTAGAAAGAGCATCTGTAGTAGATGTTGTTCTGGAAGAAAATGAAACATATCTTATACACAGAATCAGCGTTTTGAGAGATGGTGTTTTGGTGGATAAAATTCCGGACACTAAAATCAAAACTCTGGACAGCGAAAACCAAAGCGGTGGCGGCGTTCTTAGCAGTAATAAGAAAGTCAATATTACGATAAAAGATCTTCGTCTTTATGATATTTTGATTATGGAGGATTCCAGAGTTAAAGTTTTTACTGATCGTGATTTTTTACGCAAAGAGTTCTCTAAATATGTTTGGATAGGTCCGGACAGTTATTGGGCTTACGGAAAATATAAGTTTACTTTTAAGAACGATCGCGAAAGAACAATTGCCTATAAAAAGACTTTTTTTAGAGATGAAGACGGAAATGTTCTGGAACCGGAAGTCAACTATTTGAAAAAAGGAGAAGAATACGTAATCGAAGAAGACAACTTTATCAATTTTGTGGATTCGAATCGAGAGGTTTCTCCCTTTATTGATTTTGCAACAGATGATAATTGGAAAGAATTATCAAATTATATTGCTCCAATTTATGATGCTATTTTTGAGAAATCTTCTCTAAAGGAATTTGCGCCGGACTTAATCGAAAAGCTTGACAAAATTGACAATAAAGATGAGCAGCTGCAATTTGCGATAGAATATGTGCAAAATCACATTAACTATATTTACAATGCAGATGAGATGAACGGTCATAAACCTCAAGAACCGTCTATTACTTATGAGAACAAACAGGGTGATTGCAAGGCAAAATCTGTTTTGTTAAAGGTGATTTTAGATTATATTGGCGTTGACTCTTCAATTATTTTGGTCAATTTCAATACGGACTTCTACATGAAATATTATTTGCCATCGTTACTGACTTTTAATCATGTAATTGTTAAGATTAATTACAAAGATGAAAGTTATTTTGTAGATGCAACTCTTCGTGATGAATTTGGATTTATTGAAAATCGCGGTTTTATCTTCTTTATGCATTATCTGGAGGTTAAACCAAATCTGGAATTACAAATTAAACCGCCACATCGTTTTCCTTATTATGCTGTTGATGAAAAATCAGAACTTATTGTAGAAAACAATATTGGTAAACTAAAGTTAACAACGAAATACAAAGGAAATCGCGCAAATTATATGCGTAAATATTTCAAGAAAACGAATAAAAGAGAAATCATTGACAGTTGGAATAATTTCTTTTTTCATACGCTAAACTATGTCAATGACAGAAACGGAACGGATCTTAGAAATATATTTAAAGATGCTGCAATTGAAATCGTAAGTGATGACAAAAAGCAGAATGAATTTATAATTGAATACAAAACAACAATTGAAAACCCTTATTATACAGATGGTAAAAACAACCGTTTTTTAATGTATTTTGATGGAAATATTGTCAAAAACAGCGCTAGGGATTTTATGCATAAAGACATTACTTTCTGGCATAATTTTGACAGCGAGCGATTTGAAATCCAACTTGTGACGGATCAAAAAATAGATGTTGCGGAGAAATTTACAATCCAGGAAAGCACGATCAATAATCCGTATTTTGATTACACGAGTCGTAAAAAAATTACCAAAAACGGAGGAACTATCGTTATTGATTTTAAACCATTAATAAACTTAGAAATTCCGGAGAAGGATTTTGAAGATTTCAGAACTGCACATCATGAAGTTGCAGACAGTAATTTTGGAATTGGAGTTGATATTATTGAAGAAGGTATTCTAAATAAACTAAAATTCAATTTCAAAAAGCATTTTAATTAAAAGCTCCGGAGGAGCGCAATATTTATAGCCAATTCAACAACGTTCGTTCAATTAGCTCCAGCGGAGTAATTAGAAAAATCCGTTTTTATCCGCGTTTTCGCTTTAGCGAATCAGTAAATCAGCGTCTAATTTTAACGCTGATAAAACAGATTTACTTCGTAAAAACGCAGATAAAAACGGATTTTATTTTTTAAAAGCTTAATTAATAAAGTTAAATCATATTGGCTTTAATATAAAAAAAGCGGAGTCTTACGATTCCGCTTTTTTGGTTAATTACAGTTTTTGGAGATTGTAATTTTATAGTAATTCAAAGTTTGATCTTAATTTAATATCTGCTGACGAAGTTCCGATCATTAATTCGAAATCGCCCGGTTCAGCTGTCCATTCTAATTTATCATTATAGAATGAAAGTTTCTCTTTGTCAATTGTAAATTCGATCGTTTTAGATTCTCCTGCATTTAATTTTACTTTTTGGAAATCTCTTAATTCTAAGACAGGTCTTACTACTGAACCAAATTTATCTTTCAAATACAATTGCACTACTTCTTCGCCCGCAAGTTTTCCAACGTTTGATAATTGAAATGAAACTTTAATGGTTTCGTTGCTTTTTATTTTAGTCGAAGATAATTTCAAATCAGCATAATTGAATTGTGTATAACTCAATCCGTATCCGAAAGGATATTTAGGTGAGTTTTTTAAATCGATATAAGCTGAAACATAATTGGTTTGATTTTCATCTTTTGCAGGTCTTCCTGTACTGAAATGGTTGTAATAAATAGGCACTTGCCCAACTTCTCTCGGGAATGTCATTGGCAATTTTCCTGAAGGATTATAATCTCCAAATAAAACATTTGCAATCGCATTTCCTGCCTCAGTTCCTAACCACCAAGTATAAACAATTGCCGGAACGTTGTCTGCTGTCCAATTAAAAACAAGAGGTCTTCCTGCATTTATCAAAACTACAACCGGTTTTCCTGTTGCCTGAATTGCTTTTACTAAATCTTCCTGAACGCCCGGTAAACCAAGATCACTACGGCTTTTTGCCTCACCGCTCATATCACGTCTTTCGCCAATACTCAAAATAACAACATCAGCTTGTTTTGCGGTTGCAACTGCTTCGGCAAATCCGTCTTTGTTATCTCCGTCTACTTCGCAACCTTTTGCGTAAAGCAATTTAGTATTTTTGCCTACTTTATTTTGTAAACCATCCCATTGCGAAACTACCCATTTATCATAATTAACATCCGGTAATTCTACTGACCAGAATCCCATATTGGCTTTATATTCTTTTACCATTGGTCCAATAAATGCAATTGTTTTTACACTTTTAGAAATTGGTAATGTTTGATTGTCATTCTTCAATAAAACAATACTTTTTTGCGCCACTTCAAGTGCTGCTTTTCTGTTTTCAGGATTGCTCAAAGCTTTTTCAGCTCTTTTTTCATCTGAATATCTGTAAGGATCATCAAATAATCCTAATTCAAATTTCTTACGAAGAATACGTTTTACCGCATCATCAATTAAATCGATAGAAACTTTACCTTCTTTTACCAACTCGGCAAGATTGTAACGATAGGCATTACTTTCCATATCCATATCACTTCCGGCTGTAATCGCAGAAAGTGCAGCGGCTTTAAGATCTTTTGAATAACCGTGTGCTACCATTTCTCCAATAGAACCCCAGTCAGAAACTACGAATCCCTGAAAGTTCCATTTTCCTTTTAAGATATCACGTTGTAAGTGTACATTTGCTGTTGCAGGAATTCCATTTAAATCATTAAATGAATTCATAAAAGTTGCTGCACCAGCATCAAGAGCTGCTTTAAACGGAGGTAAATAAGTCTCAAGCAACATGCGCTCGCTCATATCTACGGAGTTATAATCTCTTCCACCAACTCCTGCACCATAAGCTGCAAAGTGTTTTACGCATGCCATAACCGAGTTTAAATCACCCAATTTATTTCCTTGGAATCCTTTTACTCTCGCATAAGCAATTTTAGAACCTAAGTAAGTATCTTCTCCGGCACCTTCCATTACTCGTCCCCAACGTGGATCACGACCAATATCAACCATTGGTGCAAATGTCCAGTGTATTCCGCTTGCAGATGCTTCTGTAGCCGCAACTCTTGCTGCCAATTCAATTGCAGCTAAATCCCAACTTGCAGCTTCGGCTAACGGGATTGGAAATGTTGTTTTGTATCCGTGAATGACATCCTGACCAAATAACAACGGAATTTTTAAACGGGATTGCATTGCCAATTCCTGATATTGTCTGGTATATTTTGTTCCGATAATATTAAGCATCGAACCTACTAAACCTGCTTTTATTTCGGCTTGTTTGTTTGGGTTTATGGTGATTGGTCCCGTTGCAGAATTATCGCCAGTGTATTGATTAAGCTGACCTATTTTTTCTTCAATAGTCATTTTTTTCAATAAAGCATTTACTTTCTGATCGATCGTTTCTTGTTGTGCGACCGCAAAAAACGATACCATCAACAAGGTAAATGTGGTTAATTTTTTCATACTTATTTAATATCTATTCTTTAAT
This sequence comes from Flavobacterium sp. JAS, assembly GCF_020991455.1. Classification (GTDB taxonomy): domain Bacteria; phylum Bacteroidota; class Bacteroidia; order Flavobacteriales; family Flavobacteriaceae; genus Flavobacterium. The sequence continues at coordinate 351,067 of NZ_JAJMOX010000001.1, read as the reverse complement.
GGAATATGGAATCGCCATTCTTCATTCCGGTATATGATCTGGAATCATGGCGATTTCATTAATTTAATTTTGATTACCAAACGTAAGTTGTAACTGCACCAGCGTTTAAAGTAGTTGAAATTTGTTTTTGATTGTATTTAATATTGAATGATTCTGTTGAAGTTCCATCATTTTCTACAATTAGAACAATTTGCCCTGAAGGAGTTTTAAACGCAACATTGTATAAGTTATTACTAATATTACTACCAATTCTTACAGATCCTTCCGGAACAAATTTTGAAGCGTGACCTATAATATAATAACCAACTTCTCTTTTGATATTCTGAGCCTGATCGATCATTAATGCGCCTTTGCATGTAGAACATCCGCCTGGCGTAAAGGGTTTGTAATATTCATCATTTGCCAATCCCCATGATAATGCGTTTACACTCCAGTTACGCATCGAACCAATTACTACATTTTTTACGCTCCATTTCAAATCAGATTCAAAACTGCTTCCTGATCCTGTATATTGCTCTGTAAAATATAAATCTTTCTTTGGATATGCGTCGTGAACTTTAGACAAAGCGCTGATATCTCCTTCGTATAAATGAAACGCCGAACCTGCTACAAATGGCAATGCTTTTGCATCTTTTAAAATCGTCAAAGGATATTCAGGTTTATTACAATTGTGGTCGTAAACTACGATTTTGGTTTTAATTTTTGCTTTCGCGAAAGCGGGACCTAAATTATTTCCAATGAAATCTGCCTGTTGTTCAGCAAGCATTAATAAACTCGGATTATTCCCCGGATGCAATGGTTCGTTTTGAGGTGTTATTGCATCAATTACAATTCCCTGCGCTTTCATTGCCTGAATATATTTCACAAAATACTCAGCATAAACCTGATAGTATTTTGGCTGTAAACTTCCGCCTTTTGAGCTTCCGTTATCTTTCATCCAAACTGGTGGTGACCAAGGAGAACCCATAATTTTGATGTTTGGATTTATTGCCAAAATTTCTTTTAAAAGCGGCACGACATCATTTAAATCCGGACCAAGATTAAAATGTTCCAGTTTTAAATCCGTTTGTCCTTCGGGCATATCATCATACGAAAAAACTTTTTCATTCAAATCAGAAGCTCCAATGCTAATTCTTAAATAACTCAAACCAATTGCATCATTATTTCTAGTGAACAATTCCTGAAGCAATGCTTCTTTCTTTGCTTTATCCAGTTTCATGATTGCCTGAGCGCTTCCTCCCGTTAAAGAAAATCCGAAACCTTCGATGGTTTGAAATTTTTGAGAAGCGTCAACCAAAATTGTTTGATTTGAATTCGTTTCTGAATTAAAAACCAAATCATTTTGCTTTTGCAATTTTGATGTTTCATCGGTTGTCGTAATCCAAGCTTCGGCTTTACCAGAAGTGGCAACTGAATTTTTTGAAGTTCCGCATTTTATTTGAACTGCAATAAGTGGCAGTAAAAGTAAAATTTGAAGTTTTTTGTTGATGTTTTTCATTTTAATCTATTTCTATTAAGACAGGTAAATGATCTGACGGATATCTTAAATCTTTAGAATCACTTAATACTGCGTGTTTTTGAATTTTTAGTCCGCTATTTTTAGAAATAAAAATATAATCTATTAATAACGTTACTGGTTTATTGTGCTCAAAATCATTGAATGTTCCTGATGGTCCAAAAGGTTTTTCTATTGAAACATCTCTGGTATCATCCATTACTTTTTTAATTTCTACAATTTGTTTTGTTTCTGGTTCCGAGTTAAAATCTCCCATTAAAAAAACTGGGTATTTTTTGGTATTTATTTCTGCTATTTTCGAAAGCACCAATTCTACTCCTTTAACTCTGGCCACTTCCCCCATGTGATCAAGATGTAAATTAAAAACCCAAAACGTTTTTTTTGTTTTTAAATCTTTAAAAAGTCCATAAGTACAAACCCTATTACAAGCTGCATCCCAACCTCTTGAAACTTTATTTGGTGTTTCTGACAGCCAAAATGTATTAGATTCCTGCACCTGAAAACGGTCTTTTTTATAATAAATCGTACAGGCTTCTCCTGTTCCTTTCTCTTCTCTTCCAATTCCAAACCTATTGTATTTTGGCAAAGCCGAGGCTATATCAATAACCTGATTAGGAGTTGCTTCCTGAACTCCAAAAATATCCGGACTATAAAATTGTATTTGAGAAGTAAAATAATCTTTCCGATTTGGCCATGCATTATCTCCGTCAGATGCAACATCTAAACGAATATTGTAGGTCATAATTTTTAAATTTTGACCATAAAACGAACTGCTTACCAAAAGCAGCATTACCACTAAAATAATTGTATTTATCTTTTTCATGTTAAAAAATTTTGTTCTGGTAAAGCTAATGTTTCAAAGGCTTTACTGAAAAAAATCAATTTAAAACTTATGTTAATTATGTTGTTGCCTTGCAAAAGCCACAAAGGTTCTGTCATTTCGACGGAGGAGAAATCTCCGCAAGTAACTCCGCAACGAAAATCCAATCTTTGTCGAGCTTCTCGCGGAGATTTCTCCTCCGTCGAAATGACAATATTGTGTTTAAGCTTTGCGAGAAAAATTATAGTTTAAAAAAGCTTAACTTAATGACATTGCCCGTAGGGACTACACTATGCATTCGAACAACAACGATGTTTACTATTTTTTATTTATTTTTTTAGTTTCAGAAAAATCTAAATAATTTAGATTAAAGCCTCCTTTTTCAAAAACTACTTTAATTTTACTTGTTCCTGAATTTAGCTCTACTCCTGATAAAACAACTGTTTTGAACTTATCATTTCCTCCAGTTGCCGGAAGTGTGATCGTTTCTGATTTTTTACCGTTTTCTGTTTCTAAATGAAGTTTTCCTTCTGAGTTTTCACTTGAATAACGAATCGCAACTTTGTATGCTTTTTGTTTTGCAACCTGAGTTGTAAACTGAAGCCATTCGCCATCTTCTATAAATGAAACCTGATAACCGTTTGATCCCGCATCTTTACATGGTAAGATATCAACACCATCATTTCTCATGGTATTTCCTTTGTTCCATTGGTCAAAATTGCCAGTTTCTACTCTGTAGTTTATAAAATCCTTATCTGAATATGCATGTTCATTTGTTCCTAAATCATATTGAGTTGCCGCAATTTTTCCCGGAATTGCATGTTTCTTATAAGGTTTTGTATCATTGGTTTGCACTTGTCTAAACATTGCATCGATTACATCCGGTTTAACGGTTACGTTTTCCATTTTGTAATTATCTGCCATTTTCATTAGTGTTTTCTTGGCAAAATCAGCACTTGGTTTTTGACCGCCATCTTTCCAGTACTTCAGTAAAACATCGTATTCCGGAATTTTGGTTACTGAAGTTACTCCGGCAATATTTTCGATTTTTTTCATTGGCCAAAAAGCCCACCCAATATTATTGTTTTCTACTAAAGTCAATGCGTCTTTGAACCAAACATTAGAGTTTTCTCCACTTTCTCCCAACCAAATTGGAACATTGTATTGTTGTCTATAATCCAATATTTTTTGGATAGAAGCTGTAGTGTTGTAGTTCCAGTATTTATGAAAACTTAACGCCATATTTTCATCCCATAAAGGGAAAATTCCGTTGTAATTATTTCCCCAGCAATTTCCTTCAATAAAAATTAAATGGTTGGTATCAACTTCACGAATCGCTTTTGTTACCTGAACCATCAAATCTCTCAAAGGCCCGTTTGAGTTTTCGTCGCAACCGTTTTTATTGGTTCCGGTAAAATTCCAGTTTGGTTCATTGATAATGTCGTAAGCTCCAATCCATTGATTATCTCTGTAACGAGAAGCCAGTTTTTTCCATAAAGCAATCATTTTTTTCTGATTGGCTTCACTTTGCCATAATGATGGTTTTGTAGTATCATAATCAGAGATTGCTGCATCGTTTCCTTGTCCTCCAGGCGCTGCGTGCAAATCAAGAATAAGATAGATTTTGTTTTCGGCACACCATTTCACTAAATTATCAGTCATGGCAAAACCTTCTTCTATCCAAGTGATTTCACCATTTTTTTCCTGTTCAATTGCGGGTGTGTATAAATTGTAATGCATTGGCAAACGAATGGAATTGAATCCCCATTTTGCTAATGAATCAATATCCCGTTTCGTAATTCCGTTTGCTTTATAAGCGGCATAAAACTCTTTTGTTCCTTGTTCTCCAACAACGTCCTGAATTTTTTGCTTGATTACATATTGCGGACTTGCAAAAGGCTGAGTTTGCATCATGTAACCTTCCTGCACCATCCATCCTCCTAATCCTAAACCTCTTAATATTATATTTTTTCCGTTTCCGTCAACAATCTTTTGTCCGTCTCTATGTAAAAAACCTTGTCCGAAAGTTGCAATCGAAACTAGTAACTGTACTATTATAATAATTTTTTTCATCTAAAAACTCAATTAATTTTTGATTGTAAATTGCTCGATTATTTCCAGGTATAAGTTCCTACAGCTCCTGCATTTAAAGAAGTTGTAACCCATTTACCGTCGAATTTGATGTTAAACGTTTCTGTTCCTGATCCGTCATTTTCAACAATTAAAACTTTTAATCCTGTTGGAGTAATAAAAGCTACATTTTGAAGATTCCCACCCGAGTTACTATCAATTCTGATAGAACCTGCCGGAACAAATTTTGAAGCATGGGCAATAATATAATATCCTACATTGCGTTGAAAATTTTCACTTGAAGTAACTGTCAAAGCACCTTTACATTCTGTGCAACCACCATTTGTATGAGGTCCGAAATTAGCGTTGTTAGCTAAATTCCACTCTAATGCATTTTTACTCCAGTTACGCATTGAACCAATAACAATATTTCTAAGATGCCATTTTAAATCTCCGTCAAAACTACCTGTAGAAGAAGTCCATTGTTCTGTAAAATAAATATTTTTGGAAGGATAAGCGCTGTAAACATTTGTAAGTGCACTAATATCTCCGGCATATAAGTGAAAAGCCGAACCGTCTATAAAAGGATATGCGGCTGCATCTGCCAAAATTGTTTTTGGATAATTTGGCATATCACAATTGTGATCGTAAGTAATGATTTTTGTTGTAAGATTTGCAGCTTTGAATGCAGGCCCTAAATTATTCTTAATGAAGTTTGTCTGTTCTAAAGCAGACATTTCCATACTTGGCGTGTTATAAGGGTTTAAAGGTTCGTTTTGAGGTGTAATTGCATCAATCGTAATCCCTTCGGCTTTCATTTGCTGAATGTATTTTACAAAATATTTTGCATAAACATCATAATATTTAGTATCTAATCTCCCTCCTTTAAAACTGTTTTCGGTTTTCATCCAAAGTGGTGCAGACCACGGAGTCGCAACAATTAAAATCTTTGGATTGATTGCTAAAATTTCTTTCAAAAGCGCAATTACTCCGGTTTTGTCTTTATCTAAACTAAATTTGGCAAGATCCAAATCCGTTTCTCCTGTTGCCAGATCATTATAAGTAAAAGTATCTGCATGCAAATCTGATGCTCCAATACTGATTCTAAGATAACTTATTCCGATTGAAGTTTCAGCTGAGCCGAACAATTCCTGCAAAAGAGCTGCTTTTTTTGTTGTGGTTAATTGATTGATAACGTCTGCACTTCCGCCTGTTAAAGTATAACCAAAACCGTCTACAGTCTGGTATTTTTGAGCAGCATTTACTTCAATATTTTGGTAAGCATTTACGGTTGTTCCAAAACCTAAAACACCGGTTTGTTTTGCCAATAATGCTGTTTGATCTCCTTTGGTCAACCAAAAATCAACATCATTTTTTACGACAACTGGTGGTATCACTGGTGGCGTTACCGGAGGATTTTCGACTGCATCATTTGATGAAGAACATTTTACCTGAGCAAATATTACTAAAGCAAAAAACAATGCCTTTACTGCGTTTTTAAAATTTGGTTTCATTTTTATAGTTTTTTAGTTAGGCGAAGGCTAGTTTATAATAGTTTGCAAAGCATGCGCCGGAATAGTGATCGTGGTTTTTGTATCTTGATTTATTAAAGTATAAACAACTTCTTTGTCTGACTGGTTCATAACAATGGTAATTATTTTGTTATCCAAGTTTTTAAAAGAGGTGCTTATTAATGTTTTATCGCTAATAGTTTCAATTATTCTTTTAGCATTAGGTCGAATAAATTTTGAGAAATGACCAATATAATAATACATTGGTGTGTAAATTAATTCGTCTTTTGTGGTATCTGCGTGAATTGGCGCAAAACAGAAATTACCAACATGATTAGGTCCACCGTTTTGGTCCAGAAGAATATTCCAATCTGTCCAACCCACAGTTCCGTTATTGAAATCGTTAATCATATTGATTCCGTATCGTTCTGCATTTCCCCAAAACTGAAATCTTGAGACATCAAATTTTTCGATACAGCCTTCTGTGAAAAGTAAATTTTTGTTTGGAAATTGTTTGTGAACTTCACCTACCGATTCAAATTTAGGAGTTCCTCCATTCCAGGTTTCGTACCAGTGAAATCCAATTCCCCAGGCGTATTTTGAAACTTCAGGATCAGAGAAAACGAGTTTGGCTCTTTTCTCTAACTGATCTCCGCGATTGTGATCCCAAATGATAACGTTTTTAGAAGCTAATCCTTCTTTTTCTAAAATTGGTCCAAGAAAGTTTTTCAGAAAATCTCTTTCGGCTTCAGGCGTATAAATGCAAGATTCCCATCTTTGCTTTGCCATTGGCTCGTTTTGTATGGTTAATCCCCAAACCGGAATACCTTCTTTTTCGTAGGCTTGAATAAATTTAACATAGTAATTTGCCCATGATTGCGCAAATTCCGGCAATAAAACGCCGCCGTGCAAAATATCATTATTGTCTTTCATGAAAGCTGGGGGACTCCAAGGACTGGCAAATAAAGTTAATTTCCCGCCGGCAGTTTCAATTGCTTTTTTTATTAATGGAATTCTATATTTTCTATCGTGATCAATGTTGAAGGTTTTTAAATCTTTGTCTCCTTCAGCAACATAAGTGTAACTATCACTGCTAAAATCGCAGCTATGTATGTTGGTTCTGGCTAGTGTATAACCAATTCCTTTGTTTTTGTCGTAGTAGGCAGTCAGAAATTCCTGTTGTTTTTTAGGAGATAATTTGGCAAAAACTTCTGCACTTGCATCTGTTATGGCACCACCAATTCCTAAGAAAGTCTGGTCTGTTTTTTCAGGATCTAAAATGATAGAAACCGTTGAATTTGTTGATTTCGAAATTAAATTATTCGATAGTGATAATCTTAAATTTGTATTTTCGGCTGTGGTATAAACTTCAATTTTTTTGTTTGATTTGGATGCAGAAACTGAAGATTTATCTACAACCTTTGATGAAGAACAACTTAATTGTAGAACTAGTATTGGTGCTATTAGAATTCTATTTATGATTTTCATTGTACTTTCAAAAAACGATTAAAATTAAAATTAAATTGAGGGTCAAATTGGTTGATTCAATTCAACCCTCTTATCTAATTACAAAACATTAATAAACAAGTGTTTGTATGGCATGCGCAGGAATTTTAACTACTGTTTTTTCAGCAGCAATAATCAAATTATAGGTAATCTCTTTATCCGATTGATTCATGACAATTGTTGCCATTGTTCCATCTGTATTCAAAAATGAAGTACTTAATAAAGCGCTTCTGCTTACTGCAGAACTAACTCTTACTGCATTTAAATGGATGAATTTTGAAAAATGTCCGATATAATAATACGATGGTGTATAAATTAACTCACCTGTAGTTGTATCAGCATGAATTGGCGCAAAGCAAAAGTTACCTACGTGGTTTGGCCCTCCATTTTGATCTAAAAGAATGTTCCAATCTGTCCAACCTGCAGTTCCATTATTAAAATCATTAATCATAGAAATACCATATCTTTCTCCGTTACCCCAAAACTGATATTTTGCAGCATCAAATTTTTCGACACAACCTTCTGTAAACAAAAGTTTTTTGTCTGGATATGCTTCATTTACTTTGGCTACATTATCAAACATTGATGCTCCGCCTGACCAGTTTTCATACCAGTGAAAACCCATTCCCCAAACATATTTTGAAGCTTCAGGATCAGAGTAAATTACGTTTGCTCTGTAATTCATCAGGTCACGATTGTGATCCCATGCAATGATTTTTACATCGCCCAACTTTTCTTTTTTAAGAGTTGGTCCCAGAAAGTTTTTAATAAAATCTCTTTCCGCTTCGGCGGTATAAACACAAGATTCCCAAGTTTGAATCGCCATTGGTTCATTTTGAGTTGAAGTTCCCCAAATTGGAATTCCTTCTTTCTCGTATGCTTTTATAAACTTAACATAAAAATTTGCCCAGCTTTGATAATACTCCGGTAATAATGTTCCTCCTTTTAAGACGTTTTTATTACTTTTCATGAAAGCATTTGGCGACCACGGAGCAGCATAAGTTGTCAATTTTCCTCCTGCTGTTTTTATGGCTTGCTTTATTAACGGAATACGATATTGCTTATCATGATCGATAGAAAAAGTCTTTAAATCTTTGTCTCCCTCTTCGATATAAGAATAGCTTCCACTGCTAAAATCAGAACTTTGTATCGTTGTTCTTAGCAAAGAATAGCCTATACCTTTTTGTTTATCGTAGTAAGCATTTAAAAATTCAGTTTGTTTTTCTTTCGAAAGTTTAGCAAAAATCTCAGCACTCGCATCAGTAATAGCACCTCCAATTCCCATAAAAGTCTGAAACTTTTTTGATGGTTCTACAAAAACAGATGACTCTGTTTCAAGAGGTTGTTTTGACGCTGAAAAGGTTAAATTATCTGTAGATGTTAATCTTAAATTTGAATTCTCAGCTGTAGTATAAACTGTTATTTTTTTTCCATTGGTAGTAAATTCTTTTTTTGTCTTTGGCTGTTGAGCAAAGGCTGCCAGCGAAAACAGAAAGCATAGAATTTTAGAACTATTTTTTTTCATTCTTTCCTTATTATTTTAAATTCTAATTGAAGTTTTTTTAAAGAAACTCTTTATCTATAAAAACACATTCTGATAGTTTAAGGATTTAAAAATAGCCCATACTCATAGTGATTATGGGCTATTTACAACCAAACTTAAACTTAACTTAACTTTTTATTTTCCTCTGAACTCAACTTTGCTAACTGTGATTCCGTCTTTAGTAAACGTATTACCACCGCTTCTGATAAGAAGATAAATTTTACCGCTTTGAGCAAATTTCACTACATTAGAAACTGTACCTGTTACATCATTTTTCACACAACCAACTTTTGACAATTGTCCTGAGAAACTACTTTTGGCACAACCGTCCCAAGTGCTTAATCCCATAACTCTATTGTCTTTGTACTCTACTCCAGGTGTAGGAACCGATGTACCTGCATAAACTTCAAACCAAGTTTCATCAGATCCGCTAGGGCAAGAAACTGCCATATCAATTGTATATTCTTTATCTTTTACAACATCAATTGTTTGATAAATTCCTTCTTGAGCCCATCCTCCCGGAGAATGTATTGTTGCGCTTTTATTTGCATAAGACCAAAAGGCAGCACCCGTTGGGCTAAGACCTGCCGACGTCCATTTTGCCTGATCGGCTGCTGTTGCAAAAGTCCCGCCTTGTACAAGGTTTCCTTTTGCAGGATCAGTAGTTGCAACTACAACTTCATGAGAAGCTGTTCCTGTAGCTCCACCCGCTCCAACTGCTGTGTGCGTAATTGTGTACGTACCGGCATCTGGTAATGAAATTATTTCATTCATCTTTCCTGGAGACGCACCAGACCCTGTATCCCATCTTGATGAAATTACACCGTTAGGTTGTGCTACTAAAAGGTAGGTATTCATTGCTCCCGCAACTGGCGTTATTGTGAACGAAGCGTCAACATTTGAAGCAATTAAGTCATTGCCATTAACTGAGTCATCACAACTATTTAGTGTTCCTAATGCTAAAAATAGCATTAGGGATACACTTCTTTTTAAATTTATATTTAGATTCATTTGTCTTTGTTTTTGATTAGTTAGTTCTACTGATAATTAGGATTTTGTTTCAACTTAGTTCCATTAAGTTCAGTGTAAGGTATTGGGAAAATTTCATCTGTACCGGCATCAAAACCTCTATCAGATAATGCTGCAGCAGCATCTCCCCATCTTACTAAATCAAAAAATCTATGACCCTCACCAGCTAATTCCATTCTTCTCTCATTTTTGATAGCTGCTAATGTTACTGGAACAGGATCTAAACCAACTCTGTGTCTAACTGCATCAAGTAAAGCCTGTGCTCTTGGTCCTGATCCTAAAGCTTCGGCCTCCATTAAATAAGTATCAGCAAGTCTGATAACATAATAATTTTGTTTGTAGTTCAACTCAGCATTACCTCCACCAGTACGAACATCTGATTGTCTTGGAAGAAATTTATTCAAGAAATAACCTGTATCCTGATATGCCGGAATGTAGTCTGCTTTTCCAGCTGCTTTTAAAGCTTTTAGATCAAAAATAGTAGCTCCAAATCTTGGGTCATCTTTCATTGCATCATACAACTTTTGAGTTGGAATATTGAAAGCCCATCCTGAAGGAAGATCCGGTGCAGTAGAACCTGTTGGTCTGGAATATCCTCTAGGTCCAACCATTTGGTTTAGAGAGTTTCCTTCGTCTCTACCAGATCCCCAAAATGTCCAGTCAGAGTTACCTGCACTACTATGAGGCACTTCAACTAATGACTCTGCATTAAACTTATTTGTAGTTACCCATAAATCGCTAAAATTATCTAACAATTTATTCCCGTATTGATTTGTTTGTCCAGGAGTACCATTCACTTGTGCTAAAACAGCAGCAGCTTCAGGGTTTTTACCTTCAAACAAGTATACTTTTCCTAATATTGCTTGCGCTGCACCTTTATTAAACCTTGCGTTCTCAGTTTCCGGATTAATAGTAGTAGGTAATGCAGAAATCGCTTCTAATAAATCCTTTTCAATTTGTGCATAAATCACCTCTGGTTTAACTTGCTCCGGATCGTAAATAGTCTGAGTAGTTAAAGGTACCAGCACCAAAGGAATATTCTTAAACAAACGCACTAAATTAAAATAGTAAAGTGCACGTAATGTTTTAGCTTCTGCAGCAAATCTGGTTCTTACGGCATCACTCATAGAAGCTGCCGGAAGTTTTTCTAATAAGATATTTGCTCTCGAAACACCTTGATAATGATCATTCCAGAAACTTCCCGGAATAATGATTGATGTAAGAGAGTGAGTAGAGAAATTCTGAATTCCATTTCCATCTGTAGGACCTCCTCCGCCAGCATAAAAATCATCTGATCCAGCATTTAGCATTCCCACCATATTTTCAAAACCACCAACGTTTTTTCTCATTGGATCGTAAACTCCAACTAAAGCTGCATAACATTGTTGTTCGTTAGAGAAATAGGTACTTGTATCAAATTTCCCTTTCGGGTCAATGGTTACAAAATCTTCAGAACAAGATCCTAAAGCTGCCATTGCAACAGCAATATATATGTATTTATTAAATTTTATAGTTTTCATAATTCTTTAATTTTTTAAAATTGAACGTTTGCTCCTAACAGAATAGATCTGGCTTGTGGATAAACTCCTTTATCTACACCATAAACTTGACCTCCAATTTCAGGATCATATCCAGTATATTTCGTAAAAGTGATAAGGTTTTCTCCTGTTAAGTAAAAACGAATTTTATCTGAACCAATTTTAGACGATAAAGTAGTTGGAAGCGTGTACCCAACCTGAACAATCTTTAAACGTAAGTAATTACCATTTTCAAGATAAAAATCAGACATATTGGTAAAGTTTTTATTTGGATCATTGTTCGATAATCTAGGATAATCGTTTGAAGTTCCTTCTCCTACCCAACGTCCCAACGCTTCTGTTTGATAGTTTGCATTCAAGATATCAAGTCTTCTTAGACCCTGGAAAATTTTACTTCCTGCAGATCCTTGAGTAAATGCCATAAAATCAAAGTTTTTATAGTCTAAATTCACAGTTAGACCAAAAGTATATTTAGGGATGTTTGTTCCTAAAAACTGTTTATCATCATCAGAAATTGCACCATCGCCATTTGTATCTGTCCAACGGAAATCTCCTGGTTTAGCATTTGGCTGAATCAAACCACCTGCGGCATTTTTGTATGCAGCAACTTCTGCTTCATTTTGAAAAATACCTGCTGTTTTATAACCATAAAACTCGTTGAATGAGTGACCAACTTGTGTTCTTGTTACTGGTCCCATAGACTGGAACGATGCATCTCCAACAATATAGTTTGTAGACGAACCTACATAAGTAATCTCATTTTTCAAGTAAGCAACATTTGCATTAACTCCTAAATTGAAATCTCCAAGTCTTTTCTTGTATCCTAATTCAACCTCAAAACCACTGTTGTTCATATCTGCAATATTTGCAGAAGGAGCATTAACTACCCCTACATATCCGGGAATAACAACGTCTCTTAGGATTCCTTTAGTTCTCTTTTTGTAATAATCTAAAACAAGATTAAAATCATTGAAAATTTTTGCATCAAGACCTACTGTAGTTTGTGATGTTTCTTCCCATCCTAAATCTGCGTTAGGCAAAGTAGAGTTTCCGTAACCAGTTGTAATTCCACCAGTGCTTCCAACAGAATAATTATACCCTCCAACAACTAAAGCTCTGTATTTAAAATCGTCGATATTATCGTTACCAACAACTCCGTATCCTCCACGTAGTTTTAAAGTGTTAACTACATTGTTTTCTTTCCAGAATCCTTCTTTCGAAAGTACCCATCCTAAAGAGAATGAAGGGAAAACTCCCCATTTTTTGTTTTCTCCAAAACGAGTTGATCCATCACGACGAACGATTCCTGTGAAAAGATATTTCTCCATATAATCATAATTAGCACGTAAGAACAATGAAGCTAATTTGTGTTCTGTAAAATCCTCTGAAACGTTTACTCTGTCAGTTTGAGGGATATCAAAATTAAAAGAAGCATCTTTATAACTTGTGATTGGTAGACCAAACATAGTTACTCCAATTTTACCACCAATGTTTTCAACATAAGCACCTTGACCTGCCAGAATATTTATGCTATGATCACCAAATTTATTAGCGTAAGTCAAAATATTTTCAAGAGTCCATGCAAATGATTTATTATTATTCTGGCTATAGCTATTTTTATCCGCTTTCATGTTTGGATTTAAGAAGAAAACCGGAGTAAAACCTTGGTCTCCCCAATAAGCTAATTTACCACCAAGTGTAGTTCTGAATTTTAAATGACTAGTGATGTTAGCCTCTAAATAAGCATTTCCAACAAAATCATCTGACCAGCTAAATCCACCTAATCTTGTTTGAGTATAAGCTAATGGATTTGTCATTTCTTGTTGTACTAAAGAAGAAATTCCGTAAGGATTTCCGTTTGGATCTCTAACAACATTTGGATTTGTATAAAAACCAGTGCTGGCAACTGCCGGATCTGTAACCACTAATGGTGTAATAGGATCTAAGTTAATTGCTGAACTTAAAGGTCCACCAAACTCACTGTTTGTATTTCCAATTCCTTTAGTTTTTTGGTGCGTGTAACCAAAAGTTTGTCCAAATGTGAAGTAATCCGAAATTTTATGTGTTGAATTTAAACGGAAATTTTTCTTTGTATAGTTCGAAATTTCTGTTGCAACGATACCTTCCTGATCTTGTATTCCAAAAGAAGCATAAAAGGTTGATTTTTCACCACCACCACTAATACTTAATTCATGAGTATATCTAAAAGCTGAATTATTAAAAATTGCATCTTGCCAATCTGTACCTTTACCTAATGCAGATGGGTTAGCATATTTAGCAGTACCGCCGTCTGCAAAAGATTTCTCGTTCATTATTGCTCCATACTGTGTAGCATTTAACAAATCTAATTTTTTAGCTGGACCAGAAATACCTGCAAAACCAGTATAGTTTACAGAAATTTTTCCTGATTTTCCTTTTTTAGTCGTAACCAAGATAACTCCGGTTGCAGCACGAGTACCATAAATAGCAGCAGAAGCAGCATCTTTAAGAACCTCGATAGATTCAATATCACTTTGATTAATAAAACCAATCGCATTTGCATCTACAGCAATACCATCTACAACCCATAAAGGATCATTTCCTCCTTCTCTAAAAGTAGTTATACCTCTAATACGAACCTTTGATTTTTCACCAGGTTGTCCAGAAACGGCAGCTACAGATACACCTGCTACTCTTCCTTGCAAGGCTTGTTCTACTCTTCCATTTGGAACTTTTTCAAGATCTGCTGCTTTTACACTAGAGATCGCTCCGGTAACAACTGATTTCTTTTGAGTACCATATCCTACAACCACAACCTCATTCAATGATTGTGATTCTGGTTTTAATTGAATAGCAATTTTTGTTCTCCCATTTACGGCTTCAGTAGCTGAAGCATATCCAATAAAAGTAACTGTTAAAACACCATTTGAAGGTGACTGAATTTGGAATTTTCCATCAAAATCTGATGCCGTTGACTTAGGTGTCCCTTTTAATACAATAGTTGCACCTGGAACTGGCATTCCACTTTCATCAGTTATTACTCCGTTTACCGTGACATCTTGAGCCACAGCGATAACCGAGAATAACAAAGACGAAACACAAAAAATAAGTAATTTTGTTAATTTCATTTTTCTAAAAATTTTGGTTAATTAATTAGTAATTTGATGCAATAATAATGTTATTTTTTTACTATCAACAATTAAAATTCCATACAAAAACACATCAAACTAAAATTCTTTACATTACAAAAACACATCATTTTTTTTATAATTATCTAATTTACAATAATTTAAAAAATAAATATTAAATGTTATCAAAATGTTAATTGCAAAAATAAACACTACACTTGTCTAAGATTGCTTATTTTTATTAAACAATTAGCTTCCTACAACGAAATAGCAGCCACAAAACAGCATTAAACAGTTAAAAAACAAATACTTAACAATAAAAAATCAAAATAAATAGAAGAATCTATGAAATTGATAAAATCATATTTTTACATTACTTTCTTTACATTATTCACAATCTCCTTTTTTGGACAGGTAAAAAACATTGGACTTCCTGATGTAAGAAATTACAAGCGAAACGAATATAAAGGTGGTACTCAAAACTGGAATATTGGTCAGGATAAAAACGGAAACCTGTATTTTGCTAACAATAATGGCCTTTTACAATTTGATGGCTCCTCATGGAGAAGATATCCATTGCCAAATCTAACTTCTGTCAGATGTTTAAAGATTGATAATTCAGGGAAGATTTTCGTAGGCGGGTATAATGAGTTTGGTTATTTTCAACCTGATAATAAAGGAAGGCTTAAATACACATCATTAGCTAAACAAGTAGATAAAAATAAAATCAAAATCATAGATTTTATCTGGAAAATACACTCTTTTAATAATCAAACTATTTTTCAATCTTTTGCAAGGATATACATCTATAAGAATGGAAAATTATCCATTTTAGAAGCTCCTAAACGCTTTCAGTTCTCATTTTTAGTCAGCAATAAACTTTATTTACAAGATGTAGAAAAAGGGATACTAGAATATAAAAACGGAAAACTATACGCATTAGCCAATACAACCAGCCTAAACAATACAGAGATTTGGGGAATGTACTCTATAGCAAAAGACAAAACCTTAATTATTACTCTTGAAAAAGGTTTGTTTATTTACGAAAACAACAAAGTAACTCCCTGGAATACTGAAGCCAATAATTTTGTCAAAAAAAATAACTCATTAGGAGGCGTAACAATAAATAACAGTTTTATTGTCTTAAACACGGTCTTAGACGGTATTATAATATGCGATTATAACGGAAAAATAATCCAGCACATCAACAGGAAAAAAGGGTTACAAAATAATACTGTTCTAACCTCTTTTATAGACAATAAAAACAACCTTTGGCTAGGTCTTGATAATGGTATCGCCTTTATAAACGAGAGTTCTCCATTTACTTATTTTGGTTTTAGCTATGATATTAGTACTGTATATGCATCTGTAATTCATGATGGTAATTTGTATGTTGCAACAAATCAAGGTGTTTTTTATCACGCCTGGAACAATAGTTTTAAGGAAGATGTTTTTAAACTTGTTGAAGGTACTACGGCACAATCATGGAATGTTCAGGTAGTTGAAAATGAACTTATTTGTGCCAATAATAGAGGTGCGCTTGTTATAAAAGGCGGAAGAGTAACTCATATAATAGATCCAAAAGGTTATTTTGGTTTTAAGAAAATCCCAAATCATCCCGGCTTTTTTATCGGCTCTAATTATGACGGATTTGCTATATTTCAACAAACAGCAAATGGCTTAGTTTATAAAAATCAAATTTCAGGATTCGACAAATCATCAAACAGCTTCGAGCTTGATGAATCTTATTTATGGCTCAAAAAAGACGAGTCTATTTACAGAATGTCGCTTAGTAATGATTTAACAAGATTTTCGACAATCAAAAAAATTGACCATTTAACTCCTAAATTTAAAAATATTGGAAGCCTTCAAAAAATAGATAACAATATTTACTTCCAGACTAATAATCATTTTTATAAATATTCAAAGGAGCAGGATTTATTCTACGAGGATAAAAACCTAACTAATCTATTCAAAAACATACCCATTATTAACGCTTTAAGCGAAGATTCACAATCTAATTTGTGGTATGCTTTTAATGAATCATTAGGAGTTTTAATGAAACAAAATAACAAGTATAAAAATATTGTCGCACCGTTTTCGAACCTAACGGGTAACTTAGTAAGCAATTATTTATCTGTTAATACAATTGATTCAAAAAACATATTTATTGGATTAACGGACGGACTGGCACATTATGACTCGCAGTTTCTGAATAACTTCGTAACAAAACCAAAAGCATTTATTCGTAGTTTTTCATTTCCCGGCGACACAATTATTTTAGGCAACAATCAAAATAAAACCGAAAATATTCGTATCCCATATTCATCAAATCATGTTCGATTTACATTTTCATCTCCTACGTTTGAGAATTTAGAAAATGTTGAATTCTCCTATCAACTAGAACCTTTTGATGATAAATGGAGCAATTGGTCTACCATATCCCTTAAAGAATACACCAATCTTCGCGAAGGAGAATATACAATGAATGTAAAAGTTCGAAACAGTTATGGAGTTCAATCTTTACCATCGAAATTTTCATTTACGATTTCTCCCCCATGGTACAGACATTTCTTGGCTTTCATGCTTTATTTTATATTAATAGTTGTGGGAATCTATTTAATTTCTACCCGAATAAAAATGAAAATCAGAAAGAATAAATACTATGAAACTATAGAGCAAAGAAGGCTGTATCTGGAAAAAGAATCAAAAATCAGGCAAGAACAATATGATCTTGAAAAAGAAATTGAAAAATTAAAAAATGATAAACTTCAGATAAAAATCTTAGCAAAAGACAAAGAGTTAGTAAACAATTCTTTGCAGGTTGTGAAGAAAAACAAAATCTTAAACGGAATCATCCATAAACTAAAAGAGATTGATGTCGAAGCACTTGACGATTCAACAAAATTTCAGGTTAGTAAACTAAACAAAAGCATCGTAAAAGAAGTAAACACAGATAAAAGCTGGAAAGATCTCGAAAAACACATCAAAAACGTGCATTTTGAATTCTTAAAGCGACTAAAAGAAAAATATCCTACGATTTCGCCACGAGAGCTTGATTTATCAACTTATCTACTAATGAATATGTCAACCAAAGAAATAGCAGAAATCATGAATATTTCGACTGGAGGAGTTGAATTAGCCAGATATAGATTAAGAAAAAAACTTGGTTTAAATAAAAAAGAAAACTTAATTGGTTTTTTAATGAGCATCTAAAAAGTAAAAAGCCATCCGCATCGGATGGCTTTTTACTTTTAAATATATTCTAATGTTCGCTCCAGCGCCATGCCTCTCGAACCTTTTATTAAAATTGTATTCTCATTAAAGTGAATTGTTTTAAGATATGCTGCAAAAGCATCAAAAGTTTCAAAAAAGTGAATATTACTATTAGAAACTCTGTTTTCGTAAAAATATTTTCCAATCAAATAACAAACTGAATTTTCTTGGTTTGCCAGCGAATCAACAATGATTTTGTGTTCTTCATGGCTTTCATTTCCAAGTTCAAACATATCTCCCAAAATCATTACTTTATTCTCATTTTCTAATTGCAAAAAATTAGTAATCGCTACAGCCATACTACTCGGATTAGCATTGTAAGCATCCAGAATAATATCGTTTGACCCTTTTTTCAACAATTGTGATCTATTATTTTCAGGAATATAGTTCTCAATAGCGTGTTTTACATCTGTTTCATCAACTTTAAAATACTTTCCTATCGCAACTGCCGCATTAATATTATTAGCGTTGTAAAGTCCAATTAAATGAGATTCTACAGTAAAATCCTCATAATCGACAACCACAAAAGGATTAGCCTTAATATTTTTAATATTAAGATTTGATTGGCTTTTATTTAAGCCAAAAGTAAACACCTCTATTCCTTTAGATTTTTCAATCTGAATTGGATCTTCAAGGTTAACAAATGCTAATTTCTTATATTTTAAAAGATATTGATACATTTCGCTCTTGCCTTCGATAACGCCTTCGACACCACCAAAACCTTCTAAATGTGCTTTTCCAAAATTGGTAATATAACCGTAATCAGGCTGAGCAATTTCGCACAAAAATTCAATCTCTTTTTTATGATTGGCACCCATCTCAACAATTCCTATTTCAGTTTCTTTTGAAAAAGACAGCAAAGTCAACGGAACTCCAATATGATTATTCAAATTTCCAACGGTAGCTTTCGTTTTAAATTTCTTAGAAAGAACTACATTAATAAGTTCTTTTGTGGTAGTTTTTCCGTTACTTCCGGTGAGCGCAACAATAGGCAATTTCAAATACGAACGATGAAATTTTGCCAACTCCTGCAATGTTTCTAAACTGTTCTCAACCAAAATAGTTCTCTCGTCTATAGCATAAGCTGCATTATCAATAATAACATACAAAGCTCCTAATTCGAGCGCTTTTGCCGCAAAAGTATTGGCATCAAAGTTCTCACCTTTTATAGCAAAAAACATAGAGCCCTTTTCAATCTTTCTTGTATCGATTGAAACTGAACTACATTGTAAAAACAAGTTATGAATGTCCTGAATATTCATTTAAATTTTATTTTATTGATCGTAAAAGTAGAAAAAAACAATAAAAAAATTCCAAATCCCATACTGAAATAATCAGCTTTTGGAATTTGGAATTTTTTATTAAAATTTCTAAAACCTAGTTTCTAGGTGATTTTCTTCTTTCAGATTTTGCACCTACTCTAGACATTGCACATCTAAATCCGATGTAATCAGTTGCCATATCCTGAGGGAAATATCTTCTTTGAGCCGGATCTAACCAGTAAGCTCTATCTCTCCAAGAACCACCTTTGTAAACTCTTACATTATCGTCGATTAACGTAGTACGTTTACTTGAGCTATCGTATTTTCTAGTCATTTGACCTAAACTATCAGTAGTGATATTATGCTTAGGAGAATTGTACATTGCCTGATCAGCTTTTGGTCCTGACTCAGAATCTCCAAAGTCAAAATATCTTGAAGATTGTTTGTCACCATCTCTGTAATTGATGTTATCACTTGTACTGAAATTTGTTCTCAAGTAAGTTTCATTTTCATCAACTGGAACCTGAGCGATTTCTCCTGGTAAGTTTGTTGCAACTTTTTTACCGTTACTCAATGTTTTGTATTGAATATTATCTTTAGTGATAATTTCAATTTTACCATCTTTACCAATTTTGTTTTTAGCGTATTGATTTCCTCTAAAGTAGTTGAAATCATTCGCTTCATTATCGATAATAGGTCTGTAAACGTCCGCAACCCATTCTGCTACGTTTCCTGCCATATCATATAATCCAAAATCATTAGGAGCATAGCTTTTTACAGAGTTTGTAATATCTGCACCATCATCTGACCAACCAGCAATTCCACCGTAATCACCGTTTCCTTGTTTAAAGTTAGCCAATTGATCTCCTTTATTTTTACGTTTTGCTGAACGTGTATAATCTCCAGACCAAGGGTATTTCTTTTGTCCTTTATATATATTGTATTCTCTTTGTCCAACATCTGCAGCAGCTGCATACTCCCATTCTGCTTCAGTAGGAAGTCTATACTCTGGCAAAATAACTCCGGAAGAACGTTGTGCGTAAACATTTTTTTCTTCAGGAACTACTCCATCTTTTCCAGCTTTTGGCCTTCTTCCGTTTGGATTTTTCTTTAAAACCAATTCTTCATTACCTCCATAAGTAGTACTTGGAGACGCAACGTAAGTTTCAGTATTAAATAAACTTTCAGCGCTTACATCTTGTGTTTTAGCACCTTTTTTAAGATATCCGTTTTTCTCTAAGACAGCTTCGTTAACACGATCTGTTCTCCACTTAGCAAATTCAACAGCTTGAATCCAGTTAACACCTACTACAGGATAATTAGCATAAGAAGGATGTCTTAAGTAATTATTAGTCATCGTCTCGTTGTATCCTAAACGATTTCTCCACACCAATGTATCTGGTGATGCTCCTTCATAAATGTTTTTGTAGTTTTCTTCAGTTGGAGGGAAAACTTTCTTTAACCACTCCAGGTACTCTAAGTACATACCGTTCGTAACTTCAGTTTCATCCATATAGAATGATTGAACATGTTGTTGAGTCGGTGTGTTATTCCAATCATGCATAACATCATCCTGTACTTTACCCATAGTAAACGTACCTCCTTCAACAAAAACTAAACCAGGGCCAGCCTGTTGTTTTTTTCCTGCGTTTCTAGCAGCCGTTCCATTCTGACTATCTACATCCCAACCTGTTGCTCTTGAAGCGTGACTGGAACTCGATTTTTTGCTACAACTAGCCGTGCCCAACATCAATACCATTGACATCATTAATTGCAAGGCTACAATTTTGTTTACTTTCATACTCATTCTTAGGTGATAAATTTAGGTGCTGCAATATAATAATTAACATTTAATTAGCAACATCTGTTCTAATAATTTTATTTAGCTGTTTTTTTACCAGAAAATAACCTATAGTTACGAACGCAAAAATATACTTTTTATTATTTACTATAACATGAAATACTATATTTTTACTTACTAAAATAATTTTAAATTAATACCCTATCCCCAGCTGATGAAACAAGCCTTAATCTTTTACTTTTTCTTAATCCCTTTTATCTCATTTTCCCAGATAAATGGAAGCTTTACATTAGATTGGCAAAATAAAAGAGAGATGAGTTTTGGCGATTCAAAAACGACGATTCCTTTCTTTTCAGGGAGCAGTTTTCGTTACGACACTACAAAAAAAAACATAACATTATTACTTAACCTGAATGAAACAGGTGTCTCGGAGGTAAATTCTGTGCAAGTAACAAACATCGTCTACGAATCAATCTCAATTGCAGACTTAGGAGATTTAACAAAAGAAAACATCCCTGAAAAGCCAAATGAGACTATCAAAACAGTCACTTCAAGAGACCGAAAGCAAACTTTTCTCTCTTTATATCCTATTATAAAAGAAGGAAACAGCTTTAAGCGAATTAAATCATTCTCCTATTCTTCAAATAACTCAACATCAAAAAACAGTAATAGCTCTTCTTTTCAAAAAGCAAATATTATATCAAATTCTGTCTTAGCTACTGGTGATTGGTATCGATTTTATGTTGAAAAATCCGGTATTTACAGAATTTCGAAATCATTTTTGCAAAGCTTAGGATTTGATCCGAGTAAAGTTGATCCAAAAAGAATAAAAATTTACGGAAACGGAGGTCAAATGCTTCCTCTTGCCAACAACATCTATTATCCGGACGATTTAACAGAAAATGCTATTCAGATTATAGGGGAAAGCGATGGCGTTTTTAATAATGAAGATTACATTCTTTTTTATGCTGAAGGAATTGGAAATTGGAATACCGAAAGCCAAACCAATCTTAACTTGTTTGACACAAAATCCTACTATTATATTACCGCTGTTGGAGCTGACGGAAAACGAATTTCAAATATTAATCAGCCTACAGGAAACAGCACACTGAACCTAACAACTTTTGACGACTATCAATATCACGAAGTCGACTTAACAAACATTGCTCATTTAGGACGTGAATGGCTCGGAGAATCCTTCGATATTAATCAAGAACAGGAATTTGAGTTCAATTTTCCTAATCTTGAAACTTCTACTCCTATAAAGATAGAGCTAAACGCAGCTTCAGCAGCCTACACACCTACTTCGTTTACTGTTTTTACAAATGGACAAAATGTTGGCATCATTAATTTTAATGCATTGGCAGCGAGTTCTGACATAAAATTCTACAACGGAAAACTTCCTTCAAACAGTACATTTACTGGCACTGACAATATAAAAATCAAACTAACCTACAACAATAATGGCGTTCCCGGATCAAAAGGATATCTGGATTATATCAATTTAACTGCAAAAAGAAAACTTCTTGGTTTTGGTAAACAATTTAAATTTCAATACAACTTAGCGGGTTCAACTGCCGGAATTGTAAATTACACCATCGGAAACGCAGCGGGAATTTCTCAAATATGGGACATTACAGACCTATATAATGTATCAAAAATTGAAAATCCAAATCAAGCCACTTTTAGCTTTAAGGCTACTTTGGGAGAAATTAGAAAATATATTGCTGTTGATCCATCAGATTATTTTACACCTTTAAAAGAAAGTCAATCAAAAATCGCAAACCAAAATCTAAAAGGAACTCTTTTTAAAAACACCCAAAATAGCTTTCAAGATATAGATTATGTAATTATCACACCCAAATCTTTACAATCTCAAGCAGAAAAATTAGCTGTTTTTCACAGAACTTATTCTCATTTGAATGTAAAAGTGATTTCATTAGAAAATATCTATCAGGAATTCTCTTCAGGAAAACAGGATATTTCGGCCATTAGAAACTGCATAAAATACATCTACGAAAATGCTTCTTCTACAGAAAGGAAAATAAAATATGTGAATTTATTCGGAGACGCTTCTTACGACTATAAAGACCGAATTTCGAACAATACCAACATTGTACCTATATATCATTCTATAATTAGCAATTCAACTGGAGAAGCATCATTTGCTTCAGACGATTTTTACGGACTTATGGATCCTGATGAAGGAAATATTATTTCATTTTTTGGAGGAATTGATATTGCAGTGGGAAGAATGTTAGTATCAAACAACTCACAAGCCGCAGAAATGGTCAATAAAGTTTTAGAATATCACGATTCTAAATCTTACGGTAATTGGAGAAACAATTTTGTTTTAATCAGCGATGATTCTGACCAAAGCTCGGATGCAACCATACAATCACGTCAAAACAATCTTGCGGATGTTATTGGCACCGAAAAGCCTTTTTTTAATATTGACAAAATAATTCTGGATTCTTATACTCAGGAAGCTTCCGCAGGAGGTTCGCGATATCCAAAAGCCAAAACAGATTTATTTGATGCTTTCGAAAAAGGAGCTTTAGTTTTCAATTATCTGGGACACGGTGGCGAAGACGGCTTGGCTAGCGAAAGAATTTGGGAAAAAGCAGACGGACAAAACCTAAACAATCAATACAAATATCCTTTATTTATAACCATTACCTGCGAATTTTCGCGATTCGACGACCCAACAAGGCCAACAGCAGGCGAATATACTTTTTGGAATCCAAAAGGAGGCGCAATCTCGATGGTAACGACAATTAGAGCTATTGGACAATTTAATGGTGAAAATTTCAATGACAGCCTTAGTAAAAATTTACTTTCTTACAGATCAAATCAATACACCACAATTGCAGAAGCACTCCGAATTTCAAAAAACGAAAACCCAAGCTCCTCGAGTAATGTTGTTTTTTATATAGGAGATCCTGCTTTAATGCTCGCTATCGCAAAACCGCGAATAAATTTAACAAAAGTAAATGATGTTGTGATTTCACAAACGATTCCTGATTTTAAATCTTTGGCTAAAATCAAAATTACAGGAGAAGTTACAGATGAAAACAATGCTATTTTAAGTAATTATAACGGAGAATTAGCAACAGCAATTTTCGATAAGTTAATCACAACTTCTACCCTAAATAATGATGGATATAGCCCTGCAATGTCATTTAAAACTCTTGGAGAAACCATTTTTAGAGGAAACGCCTCAGTAACAAATGGCCAGTTCGAATTTAGTTTTGTTGTCCCGAGAGACATTCGAATTCCTGTCGACAACGGAAGAATTAGTTTTTACTCAAAGAAAACCGGGACCCTGGAAAACCAAGCCGGCTACAACAGCATTATTAAAATAGGAGGAATAAATGAAAATGCACCTC
The DNA here is from genome assembly GCF_020991455.1 of Flavobacterium sp. JAS. GTDB lineage: Bacteria > Bacteroidota > Bacteroidia > Flavobacteriales > Flavobacteriaceae > Flavobacterium. The sequence continues at coordinate 326,699 of NZ_JAJMOX010000001.1, read as the reverse complement.
AGGACAATATTAATCCAAAAGTTAAGTTATATATGAACGATGAAACTTTTGTATCAGGTGGAATCACAAACGAATCGCCATTTTTATTGGCTTTTCTTGAAGATGAAAACGGGATCAATACAGCAAGCGGAATTGGACATGACATTGTAGCGATTTTAGATGGAGATGTAAGTAATCCGTACATTTTAAATGATTATTATCAAACAAAATTAGACGATTACACCAACGGAAATTTACGTTTCCCCTTAAGAGATTTAGCACCTGGATTACATACTATAAGCTTTACTGCATGGGACGTTTATAACAATCCAGTAACAAGTGAAATACAATTTACAGTTGTTGGAGACGACTCCCTAACATTAACACACGTTCTTAATTACCCAAATCCTTTTTCGACTTATACCCAATTTTGGTTTTCTCACAACAGACCTTACGAACCGCTTGATGTGCAGGTTCAAGTGATGACCATTACCGGAAAAGTAGTATGGACAAAAAACCAAATCATAACAACAGAAGGTTTTTTATCCAGAGAAATAACATGGGATGGGAAAGACGATTTTGGAGATCGAATTGGGAAAGGAGTTTATATTTACAAGCTCACCGTAAAATCCAATTTAACAAATAAAAAGGCAGAAAAATACGAAAAGCTTGTCATTCTATAATAATCTATATATTTGCATTATAAATACCATTAGCTACATAAATGAAAAAACTATCACTTTTATTAATTTGTTTTTTAATTGTTTCATACGCAAAAGCCCAAGAACTTGTTCGACCTATTACAACTGGAGTTCCATTTTTATTAGTCGCAGCAGATGCCCGAGCGGCAGGCTTAGCAGATCAGGGAGTAGCCACTTCGTCTGACGTTTTCTCACAACAGTGGAATCCCGCGAAATATGCTTTTTCGGTAGATAAGCAAGGATTCTCAATCAGCTACACTCCTTATTTGACAGATCTTGCCAATGATATTTCTCTTGGCCAGGTGACCTATTACAACAAAATCAACGACCGAAGCGCCTTTGCAGGAAGTTTTCGTTATTTTGGTTTTGGAGATATCGAACTCCGAACAACCGGAGATCCAAGTGAAGCTACCAGAACAGTATCGCCAAATGAATTTACCCTTGATGGATCTTATTCTCTAAAATTGAGCGAAACATTCTCAATGTCAGTAGCAGCACGTTATATTAATTCAAATTTAAAAATTGTATCTGAAGAAGTTGACGCATCATCTGCAAGTTCTTTCGCAGTGGATGTTGCCGGATTCTATCAATCTGAAGAAATTGCTTACTCTGACTTTAACGGAAGATGGAGAGCCGGATTTAACATGCAAAATCTTGGTCCAAAAATAAGCTATGACAATGATGATTTAAGCTCAAACTTTTTACCGGCTAATTTAAGAGTTGGTGGTGGTTTTGATTTTATTTTTGACGACTACAATAAATTTGCTCTTAGCCTTGAATTCACTAAACTTCTGGTACCAACTCCACCGGGACCAGGAACCCCTGTAGATGCAAACGGAGACGGAGACTTTACAGATCCGGGAGATATTTCTCAGCAAGAAGCGAATTCAATAAACTACAAAAACTACAATGACATTGGTTGGGTTTCTGGAATTTTCAAATCATTTGGAGACGCTCCGGGTGGTTTTAGCGAAGAACTAAAAGAAATCACTTATAGTGTTGCCGGAGAATATATGTATCAGGATGCTTTTGCAATGCGTTTAGGATATTATCATGAAAGCCCTGAAAAAGGAGCAAAAAGATTCTTTTCTCTAGGAGCAGGTTTCAAATACAATGTTGTAAAAGTTGACGTTTCATATCTATTCTCAGCATCAAAAGTTAAAAATCCGTTAGAAAACACACTTCGTTTTTCTTTAACGTTTAACTTTGGCGACAAATATGAAGTTTACTAGATCCTAAAAATTTAAAAAAATAATTACAATCCAAATTTCTAACTATTTAGAAATTTGGATTTTTTTTCCCATAAAAAGAAATGAAAGAAATAAGCGTTACATCATCATTTAAAGTTTTTGACAGTTTAAATGAATTATCAAAAGACACACAAGACCTAATGAACGAAGCTATCGAAATCCGCAAGAAAGCTTACGCACCCTACTCACAATTTAGAGTTGGAGCGGCATTATTACTCGATAACGGAAAAATAGTACTAGGTTCAAATCAGGAAAATGCAGCTTATCCGTCAGGATTATGCGCAGAACGTGTAGCAATTTTTTACGCAGGAAGTATTTACCCGGAGGCAAAAATTGTAAAAATGGCTATTACAGCAGCCTCAGACACAAACCAAACTACAGCACCAATTCCGCCTTGTGGTTCTTGTCGTCAATCAATTGCAGAATACGAAATCAAGCAAGAGACCCCTATCGAAATTTATTTTATGGGCGAAATTGGAGAAGTTTACCAATCGGCATCCCTAAAAAATTTACTTCCTTTTATGTTTGATAAAAAGTTCTTGTAAAAAAAAGCCAAAAAGTGGCTTTTAAATTTTACTTCTTAATAGGAATGTCTTATTTTTGCATCCCGACCTTTCGGGCGCAAATTTGTGGGAGGAAACTATTTTGCGTTATAGGCAACAATTGATAACACAAACAAACTTTAGCAAAAGAAAGAATTCAGATGAAAGAAGTTACAAAAGAAGTATATTTAAAGTGGTACGAAGACATGCTACTTTGGAGAAAGTTTGAAGACAAACTTGCAGCATTATACATTCAACAAAAAGTTAGAGGTTTTCTACACTTATATAATGGTCAGGAAGCTGTATTAGCGGGTGCTTTGCACGCTATGGACTTGACCAAAGACAAAATGATTACTGCTTACAGAAACCACGTACAGCCAATTGGTATGGGAGTTGATCCTAGACGTGTAATGGCTGAACTTTTAGGAAAAGCAACAGGAACTTCTAAAGGTATGGGAGGTTCTATGCACATTTTCTCTAAAGAACACCGTTTTTACGGAGGTCACGGAATCGTAGGTGGACAAATTCCGGTAGGAGCTGGTTTAGCTTTTGCTGATAAATATTTTGAAACTGGCGGAGTTACTATGACTTATTTTGGTGATGGTGCTGCTAGACAAGGTTCATTACACGAAGCTTTCAACATGGCGATGCTATGGAAATTACCAGTTGTATTTATCGTTGAAAACAACGGTTATGCAATGGGAACTTCTGTTGAAAGAACTGCAAACCACACTGATATCTGGAAACTTGGTTTAGGATACGAAATGCCTTGCGGGCCAGTTGACGGAATGAATCCTGTAAAAGTTGCTGAAGCAATGACAGAAGCTATTGATAGGGCTCGTCGTGGTGACGGACCAACTTTCCTTGAAATGAAAACGTACCGTTACAGAGGACACTCTATGTCTGATGCACAATTATACCGTTCTAAAGAAGAGGTTGAAGAATACAAAAAAATTGACCCTATTACTCAGGTTTTAGATGTAATTATGGATCAAAAATATGCTACAGAAGAAGAAATTGAAGCAATTGACCAAAGAGTTAAAGACCTGGTTGAAGAATGTGTGAAATTCGCTGAAGAATCTCCATATCCTGAATTGCAACAATTATACGATGTAGTATACGCACAAGAAGACTATCCATTCACACCTCATAAACTATAATATATCATGGCGATAAAAGTAACAATGCCTCGCTTGAGCGATACTATGACGGAAGGTACGGTAGCGACTTGGTTAAAAAAAGTAGGCGACAAAATTAGCGAAGGAGATATCCTTGCTGAAATTGAAACAGATAAAGCAACAATGGAATTTGAGTCTTTCAACGAAGGAACTCTTTTACATATCGGAATTCAAGCTGGAGAAACTGCTCCGGTTGATTCATTATTAGCAATCATTGGTAACGAAGGAGAAGATATTTCTGCTCTTTTAGCTGGTGGTCCTGCTCCTGCCACGGAAGCTCCTAAAGCGGAAGCTGCTCCGGCTGCGGAAGCAAAAACAGAAACAGCTGCTCCTGCAAAAGCTGCAACTGAATTACCAAAAGGTGTTATAGTAGTAACTATGCCACGTTTGAGCGACACTATGACGGAAGGAACTGTAGCAACCTGGTTGAAAAAAGTAGGTGATACTGTTGCTGAAGGAGATATATTAGCAGAAATTGAAACTGACAAAGCGACTATGGAGTTTGAGTCTTTCAATGCTGGAACATTATTATACATTGGAATTCAAGAAGGAAGTACAGCTCCTGTTGATAGCTTATTAGCCATCATTGGACCTGCTGGAACTGACATTTCTGGAATTTCTGCAAATTATACTGCCGGAGGTACTGCAAGTGCTCCTGCTACAGAAGAAGTAAAAGCTGCTCCTGCTGCTGAAAAAGCACCAGAAGTTGTTGCTGAAACTTCAAACGGAGGAAGAATTTTAGCTTCACCATTAGCTAAGAAAATCGCTTCTGACAAAGGAATTCAATTAACACAAGTTAAAGGTTCCGGAGAAAACGGACGTATCGTAAAAAGCGATATCGAAAACTTTACTCCATCTGCGCAAGCACAACAACCAGCCGCAACAGCAACTTCTGCTGCACCAAAAGCTGAAACTGATGCTCCTGCTGCACCAAAAGTATTTGTTCCCGCTGGAGAAGTTTTCACAGAAGAGATCAAAAACTCTCAAATGCGTAAAATTATCGCAAAACGTTTAGCAGAATCTTTATTTACAGCACCTCACTACAACTTAGTGATCGAAGTAAGCATGGACGAAGCAATGGGCGCAAGAGCGACAATCAATACTGTTCCTGATACAAAAGTATCTTTCAACGATATGGTAATTAAAGCTTGTGCTTTAGCCTTGAAAAAACATCCAAAAATTAACTCTCAGTGGAAAGAAGATGCTATCATCATCAACCACCATGTTAACATTGGTGTTGCCGTAGCAGTTGAAGACGGATTAGTAGTACCTGTATTGAAATTTACTGATGCTATGAGTTTATCTCAAATTGGAGCTTCAGTAAGAGATCTTGCAGGAAGAGCTAAAAACAAAAAACTTGGACCACAAGAAATGGAAGGAAGTACTTTTACAGTATCTAACCTTGGAATGTTTGGTATCACTGAATTCAATTCAATTATCAATCAACCAAACTCTGCCATCCTTTCTGTAGGTGCAATTGTTGAGAAACCAGTAGTTAAAAACGGTCAGATTGTAGTAGGAAACACAATGATGTTATCATTAGCTTGTGACCACAGAACAATTGACGGTGCAACTGGCGCTCAATTTTTACAAACATTAAAACAATACATCGAAAGCCCAGTTACAATGTTGGCATAATTTTCATTGTCAGCCTGAGCTAAATCGAAGGTAATTCATAATAAAATCCCGTTTTGTTTATTCAAAACGGGATTTTTTGTTTAATTTTCATCCTTAAATTCAACATCTCTTAAAAATGAAAAAAATAATCCTTGTAACTTTATTCTTGACAGCGCTGGCGTGTCAGAAGAAAGACCAGACAGAAAAAACCACGACTGTCAAAGACGAGCACTCCTATTCTAAACCAGAATTGGCCGTTGTTAAACATTTAGATCTTGACATTAAAGTCGATTTTGACACTCAAACTATTTCAGGAAAAGCTTCCTGGTTAATTGACAATATCAGCAAAGGAAACGAAATTATCTTCGACGAAAACACCTTAAACGTTACTAAAGTGACTTTAGGTGACGACGAAAAAGAAACTAAATTTGAACTTGGTGCAGCCGCTGAATTTCACGGAAAACCTCTTAAAATTACTATTGAACCAAATACCACTAAAGTAAACATCTATTATAGCACAACTAAAGATGCTGTTGCTTTACAATGGCTAACACCGGAACAAACTGCCGATAAAAAGAAACCTTTCGTTTTCTCTCAAGGAGAAAGTATTTGGTCACGTACCTGGATTCCATGTCAGGATTCACCGGGAGTACGTTTTACTTATAATGCAAAAGTTACAGTTCCTAAGGATTTAATGGCCGCAATGAGCGCATCGGTAAATCCGCAACAAAAAAATGACACAGGAGTTTATACTTTCAAACAAGACAAAGCAATTCCTTCTTATTTAATGGCAATTGCAGTTGGAGACATCGAATTCAAAGCAATAGACAACAGAACCGGAGTTTATGCAGAACCATCTTTAATTAAAAAAGCAGCTTGGGAATTTGCCGAATTAGGAAAAATGGTCGTTGCTGCCGAAAAACTTTACGGACCATACCGTTGGGGACGTTATGATGTATTGGTTTTACCTCCAAGTTTCCCTTATGGCGGAATGGAAAACCCAAATTTAACTTTCCTTACTCCTGGCGTTATTGCCGGAGATCGTTCTTTAACGAGTTTATTGGCGCATGAATTAGGTCATAGCTGGAGCGGAAATTTAGTTACAAACGCAACTTGGGATGATATTTGGTTAAACGAAGGCTTTACTACTTATGTAGAACACAGAATTGGAGAAGAAATTTTTGGGAAAGAAGAAGCTGAAATGCAAGATGTTCTAACCCGTAAAGACTTAGACGATAATATTGCCGAATATGGCGCAACAAATCCAGACACAAGATTAAAAGTTAGCCTTACGGGAAGAAATCCTGATGACGGAATTAGCCAAATTCCCTATGTAAAAGGATACAATTTTCTGAAGGTAATTGAACAAGCTGTTGGACGCGAAAAATTTGATCCGTTTATTAAAAATTATTTTGATGCACATGCTTTTCAGTCTATTACAACAGAAGATTTTGTAAAATATATAAACGATAATCTTATTAAAGGAGATAAAGCCCTTGCCGATAAAATTAAACTAGACGAGTGGATTTACAAACCGGGAGTTCCATCTAATATTACTTCTGTTCATTCTGATGATTTTACTGCAATTGATAACATTCAAAAAGAATGGAGAAAAACAGGCGTAAAAGGATTGAGTCAAAAAATAAAATCGACTACAGAAAAACAGCATTTTATTGATTATTTACCAGCTGATATGACTGCTGAAGAAATGGCTGCAATTGATGCCGAATTCAGTTTTACTAAAAACGGAAACTTCGTAATCAAACGCCAATGGTTTGTTCAGGCAATTCGTCATCAATACAAAACGGCTTATCCTGCAATCGAGCAATTCATGATCGCAACCAGCAGAACGGGATCTTTAATGACTCTTTATAAAGAACTTGTTAAAACTCCAGAAGGGAAAGTTTGGGCAAAACAAATTTTTGATAAAGCAAAATCAGGTTATCACGCGACAACGGTTCAAGCTGTTGGAGATTTATTGAAATAGTTTTCAGTTACAGTAAACAGTTTACAATTTTACAGTTTATATCCCCGATTATCCATATCGATAATTCGGGGATTTTTTTATCCCGCAGGGATTTCATGTTGGTAGAAAAACAACATTCATTTTGATCATTTGTCCCGTTAGGGACTACACCAATACGCAATAACATGTAGTCCCTAACGGGACAAATGCCTATAATACCTTGAATATTTCTACCAACATGAAATCCCTACGGGATAAAACTATTCGATTTGATTTACAGTACGGGAAAATTGTCCATTACATAGCGTAAATTCTCCATGTTCTAAAATCTGTCATCGTTGCACCTTTGTAATGTCAAAAGACAACAAATAAAAACAACTTTAAAAAATTAAATAAGATGACACGATTAACAGCATTAAACCCAGAAGAAGTAACAGGAAAAACAAAAGATTTATTCAACGCTGTACAAGCTAAATTAGGAGTTGTTCCGAACATGATGAGAACAATGGGAAATTCTCCTGCAGTATTAGAAGGATATTTAAATTTAAGCGGTGCTTTGAGCCACGGAAAATTAAGCACAAGAACTGGCGAATTATTAGCTTTAACAATTTCAGAAAAAAACTCATGTGATTATTGCGTAGCCGCTCACACTTTTATTGGAGAAAAATTATTAAAAACTGATCCACAAGTTTTACAAGATGCAAGAACAGGAAACTCTGCAGATGCAAAAACAGAAGCTATTCTTCAATTTGCTAAAACATTAATAAGCAAAAATGGGTTAGTAAATAATGAAGATGTGAATGCAGTTAAAAATGCAGGAGTTTCAGATGCAGAATTAGCCGAAACTGTAGCGCATGTAGCCCTGAATGTTTTAACGAACTATTTCAATAATACTGCTAACACAGAAATTGATTTCCCGGCAGTTCCAAGTTTAGAGCTTCAAAAGTAATTCAAACAAAAAACAATGTATAAAGATAGTTGTGAATTTATTCATGACTATCTTTATATTTTCAAAAAGCAGTTATTATGAGCAATCAGAATGTTTTTACTTTAATAAACCCGCAAACTGGTAATCTGGCTTTCAAACTTCTTCCTTTTGGTGACAACAGCCACTTTGATCATTTGCAACGCAATAATTTTTTCTCTATAATTTGGGTTACCAAAGGAAAGGGAAAAGTAAAAGCTGATTTTGCCGAGCATCATTTTGAAGAAAACTCACTCCTCGCCTTTTCACCTTATCAACCTTTTATGCTTTGCATAAACGAGCCAATTGAAGGAATTGCGATTCACTTTCATCCGGATTTCTATTGCATACACATGCATCAAAAAGAGGTTTCCTGCAGCGGCGTTTTATTTAATAATGTATATCAGCCGCCATTTGTTAAAATTACCGATGAAGCTTCTGCCACTTTCAGAATGGTTTTAGACCAGATGAAAATAGAAATTCAAAATACAAATCTTGCTCAATATGAATCGTTGGTTTCGTATTTAAAGATATTTTTGATTACAGCTTCGCGATTAAAAAATCAGCAATTAGAAGAAATGAAATCGGTTCCAAATACTAAAGAACCTTTTATTCTTCAAAATTTAAAAGATGCTATCGAAGATAATTTCAAAACCAAACATTCTGCCGGAAATTATGCAGATCTGTTGAATATTTCGGCGAAAGCCTTAGCTAAAATATCCAAAAACTACTTCAACAAAACTCTAACGGATTTAATCGCCGAAAGAATTATAATTGAAGCCAAAAGAGAATTGTACATGACCAACAAAACGGTAAAAGAAATCGCATACGAACTAGGTTATGATGACGAACATTACTTTAGTCGATTTTTTAAAACAAATGCAGATGTTTCTCCACAATTATATCGCGAAACGGTAGGTTTTGGAAAAATGGAAGCTTAATTTTTATTTTTAGCCTCGATCCATTTTGCCATGTATTTGGTACTTTTCAGCGTATGATGCTGAAGCAAACTTCCCATAAAATTTTGCAAACGATGGCTTTCAGAATCATTTAGCAATGCATTAATCTTTGCAACTAAAGCCGTAGAATATTTGCTTAGCTGATAACATTCATTGACAATCGCAACTCCGTTTTTTTGTGATTGTTTCCACAAATTTTCGTCTTGATACAACTCAACTGCTTTTTTGGCAAACACCTCAATATCATCCGTAATAAAACCATTCCAGGGTAAATCTGCGTGCATTGCTTCTGAACCAATTGTAGAAGTCATACTTGGCGTTCCGCATTGCATCGCCTCCAATAATTTCCCTTTTAAACCTGCTCCAAAACGAATTGGCGCCAAAACAACTCTCGCATTTTTCACCACTTCATTTGCATCTTTGGCTCTTCCCATAATAAGAAATCCATTTTTAGACTGATGCAATTGCAGTACTTTCTGCGAAGGATAAGCACCATAAACCTCCAAAACTGCTTCCGGAAATTGCATTTTGATTATAGGCCAAATTGTCTCTTTTAAATATTGAACTGTATTCCAATTGGGTTCATGAAGAAAATTCCCGATGAAAACAAAATTTTTCCGTTCTTCAAATGAGGGTAATTTCAGAAGATCCAATTCAGACATTTCATAAACCAAAAATGGTAAATAATGCAGTAAATCTGAATCGATTTTAAAAACCTCTTTTAAGATTTTCATTTCAAATTCAGAAATAATAAAAGACAAATCACATCTTAAAATACTGGCAATTTCGCGTTTTGCAACTTCTTCAGATAACAAATCAAGAAATTCGAAAGTTCTGTTTTCTTTAAATGCTTTCTGTCTTGCCGTTCTTAAACAATGTAAATCCTCAGTATCTAACAATCGAATTGCTTTTGGACAATTTTCGGCAACGCGCCAGCCAAATTGCTCTTCGATCATAAAACGATCAAACAAAACTACATCCGGATTTAGCTCTAAAATAAAATCATCAAAACTGGAATTATTCAATTCAATTGATTTTTTCTCTATTCCAAATTCAGACAAATCTGCCATAAAATCACTATCCATGGCCGGGCTTGCAAATGTAATTTCAAATCCGTTTTGTTTAAAAATGGAAATTAATTGCATCATTCTGCCGCCAGCCGCAGACGAATTTGGTTCGGGCCAGACAAAACCAATAATTAACAGTTTTTTCGTTTGATTCATTTTCATTGTTTACAATATACAAAATAATGCTTTTTTACGCTCATTTGCACGATATTTCCTGATTTTTGGTCAGAAAAATGACTAATTTTGCAGAATACAAATTTCTGATAAATTATGTTAGGATTAAAATTAGCGACAGACCCACGTTGGGTAAACATTGTAGAGTCGAATATCGAAGAGATTCTAACAGATCATGCTTGGTGTGAGCAAAAAGCAGCTTCAAATGCGATTAGTTTAGTTACTTACAATTCTGAATTAGAAGAATTAGTAACTGAAATGCTTGTTATTGCCAGAGAAGAATTAGAGCATTTGCAAATGGTGCATGATATTATCAAAAAAAGAGGCTTGACATTGGGGCGCGAAAGAAAAGACCATTATGTAAATGAGCTTTTTAAATTCATGAAAAAAGACGGAAGCCGAAAAGATGCACTTTGCGATCGTTTATTATTTTCAGCCATGATTGAAGCCAGAAGTTGTGAGCGTTTTAAAGTACTTTCAGAAAACATAAAAGACGAAGAATTAGCAAAATTCTATCGTGATTTAATGATTTCTGAAGCAGGACATTATACTACATTTTTAGGATTTGCAAGAAAATATACTGACAATATAGATATTGATAAACGCTGGAAGGAATGGATTGAATACGAAGGTTCTATTATTACCAATTACGGAAAAAACGAAACCGTACACGGATAATATCCCTATTAAATTCAGTTTTCGTTTTTTACCTATAAACACCACAACTTGTTATGTCTACAAATAAAATAAAGTCCATTTTACTAAAAACGGCTAAATACCTGGGAATTACTTTTGTTGTTATTATAGGATTATTATTCCTTACTCCTATTATTTTTGCTGATACGATTAAGGAGCAAATTAAAAAAATTGCCAACGAGAAACTAAGTGCAGAATTGAATTATTCTGATGTTTCTGTTTCGTTTTTTCAGCATTTTCCTTCTCTGACTTTAACTTTAAGCGACTTAAACCTTAACGGATCAATTCCGTATAAAAACGAGAAATTCATCACAGCCAAAGAGATTTCTTTTGGAATAAATGTGGCAAGTTTAGTTTTTAGCAAAGAGGTGAAAATTGACCAAATTTATTTATCAGATTCGTTTATTAATGTAAAAGTAAATGAAAAAGGGGAAGCGAATTACAACATTTACAAATCATCTTCACAAGCTGAAACTTCTAAAGACAGTTCTGAAACTGCCTTAAAACTGGAAAAAATTGAGATTCTAAACAGTAAAATAATTTACGATGACAAATCGACGAAAGTTCATTTTGACGCTTTTGGATTTGATTATTTAGGAAAAGGAGATTTGAATAAAGCCGTTTTTGACTTGTATTCAAAAGCCAAAATCGAGAAATTAAATATTGTTTACGAAGGCGAACCTTATTTAATGAACAAGAAAGTCGACGCCGATTTGATTACCAAGGTAAACGTAAACTCGTTATCTTTCTTTTTCCAGCAAAACAACTTAAAAATCAATCAACTTTTAGTCGATTTTAAAGGAAAATTCAACTTCTTGAAGGACGGTTACAATATGGATTTTGTCATAAAATCAGACAATAGCGACTTACATGACGTTTTTACGGCTCTTCCTCCAAAATACATTACCTGGCTTTCTAAAACTCAATTAAAAGGAAATACCAATTTACTTTTTACTTTAAAGGGTGACTATATCGCTTCAGAAAATATAGCTCCGGATCTTAATCTGGATGTAAAAATAGACAGCGGATTTGTAAATTATAATAAAAGCGCATTTCCGGTTTCGAATCTTAATTTAGAAGTTAAAACCAAGGTTCCGTCTCTAAATCCGGATCTTCTTATTGTCGATGCTAAAAATCTATCTTTAAACATTAACAAAGATTATTTAAAATCGAAGTTCTATGTTAAAGGTGTAAATACTCCTGATATTAATGCCGATTTTAAAGCTAATATTGATCTTGGAAAATTAATGCAGGCACTAGGAATTCCTAATGTTGTTCTAAAAGGAAACTTAGCGGGAGATGTAAAAGCAAACGGAAAATTTGATCCAAAAAACAAAATTCTTCCAGTTACAAATGGAGTTATTAACTTGGAAAATGGTTATTTGAAAACACCATATTATCCAAATCCGATCACAAATATTACAATAAAATCTAAGATTGAGAACCAAAAAGGAACTTTTGATGATTTGAAAGTAAGCTTGAAACCAACTCAATTTACTTTTGAAGGGAAACCTGTTTTTGTAGAAGCCGATTTGAGTAATTTCAATGATTTGACGTACAACATCAAAGCAAAAGGAGAATTGGATGTCAATAAAATCTATAAAGTTTTCTCTCAAAAAGGACTTGATCTTGATGGTTTCGTAAAAGCCGATTTAGTCATGAAAGGAAAACAAAGTGATGCCGAAAAAGGAAATTACCGCAAACTTTACAACAAAGGAACACTTGAACTTAGAAACATTGGAATAGCATCAGAATATCTTCCTAAGAAATTCATCATTAAAGAAGGTATATTCAAAATCAATCAGGATAAAATGTCCTTCAATAACTTTTTGGCAGCATACGGCCAATCTGATTTTAGAATGAATGGTTATTTGCAAAACGTTTTTAACTACGTAACCACTAATACAGGCGTTTTAAGAGGTTCTTTTAAAGTCACGTCGCGATATATTAATGCTGATGAGTTTATGTCGAGCACTCCGCCAAATACATCTGTTACAGAAAACAAAACAGAGACTCAACCTAAATCTCAACCGGCGCAAAAAGGAGTAATTATTATTCCAACCAATTTGAATTTGCAGTTTACAGCGAATGCTCAAAAAGTAAATTTTGACAAACTAAACCTTCTAAATGCAGTTGGAAATCTAAGCATGAACAAAGGTAAACTGAGCATGCAAAACACAGGCTTCAATTTAATTGGCTGTGCCGTTACTATGAATGCGAATTATCAAGCCATCACACCTAAAAAAGCAAATTTTGATTATGCTATTAAAGCGTCAGATTTTGATATTAAAAGAGCCTATAATGAGATTGAGGTTTTTAGAAAAATGGCAAGCGCCGCCGAAAAAGCACAAGGAATTGTTTCTGTAGATTATCAATTAAAAGGCCGCTTAAACGCTAATATGGACCCTGTTTACCCATCACTTGTTGGCGGCGGAACACTTTCTATAAAAGACGTAAAAGTAAGAGGCTTAAAAATGTTTAATGCTGTAAGCAAAGCAACAAATTCGGAATCAATGCAAAATCCGGATCTTTCTAAAGTTGATATCAAAACAACTATTAAGAACAATATCATGACCGTAGAACGCTTTAAATTTAAGTTTGCAGGCTTCAGACCAAGAATCGAAGGCACAACAAGCTTAGACGGAAAATTGAACTTAAAAATGCGTTTAGGCTTACCTCCTCTTGGAATCTTCGGAATTCCGTTGACCGTTACAGGAACACAGGATAATCCAAAAATAAAAGTGGGAAGAAAATCTAATGATTTAGAAGAAACAAAAGATACTGAGGAATAAAGGGGAAAATTCCAAATTTAGAAATTCCAAATTCCAATTCTGGATTGTAATTTTTATAACGAAACCTATACAGACCTTTGTCAAAGTTTAAAACTTTGACAAAGGTTTTTTCTTTATCTGAAATCCCGATCGCAATCTTGTCATTTCGACCGAAGGGAGAAATCACACTAGTTAACACATAGTTGAGAACGCATTATTATCGAATATTGAATACCATTTCTTCTTATCTCAAATAAACAAAACAAGTCTTATATTAAACATACATTATCCCCGAAACATATAAAATACCTTTCGCCAATAACCATAATAAAACCGCCATTCCTAAAAATCCCCAAGTAGATGTTTTACTTCTTTTCCAACTAATAAAAAAGGTTGGAATCTCCCAATATTTGATAATAATATAAATACTCGTCCCCACTAAAGAAGCCCAAATCATCTCACCAGAATGAATATAAAAACTATAAAACAATACTGCAACAAGAAAGAGAACGGTAATAAATTGCAAATAATAGTAATTCTTATAGTTGTGTTTGAAATTTTCTTTAAGCGACAATAGTAAGAACGAAATAATAAGCAAACTTGTCAAAGCAACTATTATATACGAAAAAAGCGAATTATTTATCCCTATAAACAATCCATTAATAATTAGAGCCAGAACAACACAAGCCGTAAGCGAATAAACACTTCTTTCGATAAAAGTATCTTTGTAGGGAATTAAAACAGGAGAAATATAACGCTCTAAACTACGCCAAACCGGCAAAGCACAAATAACTGCCATAGCAGAAACAACAATCTCATAATTATACAATACGTCATCCGGAATTTTATACAATACATATAAAAGAGCCATCGTAACTATAATTGCAGGGAGGCAGATTGTTTTGACTACTTCCCATTTATTGCTTCCCCAGAAAGTATTTCGTATTTCAAAAATATATTTCTTAACTAAATATTTCTGAGTAAAAATAGCCGTTGACTGACTCCATAACAAAAAGAGACCTAAATGAATTACTACGGTACGTAATGTCATTTCTTCTATATAACATCCACCAATAACAAAGACAATTCCGAGAAAGAATAATTCGTAGGTTAATAAAATTACAGAGAACAAAAGTCTAAATATTGGTGCAAATTGTTTGATCAGAATATCAATAAGCAAACTCCAATAATTGCGCAATAAACCAATTATAGCACATATTGCAATAAATGCGGCGAGGTATAACATCCAATTGGTAAGCGATTGTGTCTGCATCCATAATTGAACAGCAGAATTTTTTACAGGAATATAGACTACTTGAGAATTGACGTAAATTTCATTCGCCAGTTGATCTCTTAGCGTATCGCTAATTGTAGAAAACTGATTTTTATGTTGCTGCCAATATACATTAGCATCTGACCCACTATTTCGTAAAACAGCAAATTCATATAAAATCTTTTTTTGAGAATCGTTTAATGATGCGACTTGTTCGGTAGGATAAATTTCTTTTGCAAAAAGACTTGTACAGAAAAGAAATAAAAAGAAAACTATTTTTTTCAAAGTTTAAGTAGATTAATCCAATCAAAAATACAAATAATAAATCTACAAGTATGGTACAAAAAAACGAATAAAGAGAAAATACTTCCTTCTATAATAAATCAAGAAATTCTATCGTTTATTTAAATTATATACGCCGATAATTAATTTCAATTTACAGAAAACAAAAAACCCGTTCGCCAAGGCGAACGGGTTTTATAATAAGTAATCTAAATGATTATGCTTCGAATGGAAGAATAGATACATAAGATTTGTTATCTTTTTTCTTTTGGAACTTAACAACTCCAGCTACTCTTGCGTGTAGTGTGTGATCTTTACTGATGTAAACGTTCTCACCTGGATTATGTTTTGAACCTCTTTGTCTAACGATGATGTTCCCAGCAATAGCAGCTTGACCTCCAAAAATCTTAACGCCTAAACGTTTTGATTCTGATTCTCTACCATTCTTCGAACTACCGACACCTTTCTTGTGAGCCATGACGTATGAGTTTAAATATTGTTATTATTCTTTAGTAGCTTCTTTTTTTGCTTTTGGAGCTGCTTTTTTAGCTTTAGGAGCTTCTACTTCTTCAGTAGCTACTTCTTCTGCCACAACTGCTTTTTTAGCTGCTGCTTTTTTAGTTCCTCCTGCTGCAGTAATACCTTCAATTACAATTTGAGTAAGATATTGTCTGTGACCATTTCTTTTTTTGTATCCTTTTCTTCTTTTCTTTTTGAAAACGATAACTTTATCTCCTTTTAAGTGTTGTAACACTTTAGCTTCTACTGAAGCACCTTCTATAGCTGGGGCGCCTAAAGTTACATTACCATTATCGTCTAATAAAAGAACTTTGTCAAAAGAAATTTTTGAACCTTCTTCATTAGCCAAACGGTTAACATAAACCTTTAAGTCTTTGCTTACTTTGAATTGTTGCCCTGCTATCTCTACGATTGCATACATACCAAATTGATTTATTGATTTTTAAGGTTGCAAATATACAATTAATAATTTACTGTGCAATCTCTTATTCTAAAAATATTTATTTCGCTTTAAAGTCTGTTTTTCAAGGTATTTCATGCATTAAAAAAAGCAATCCAGATGTAAAACACTGTTAAAGTACGACCAAAATAAAGTCAAACCTCCGAATGATAATTAAAAAAACTTATTTTTGATGTAACTATAATCAACTCTTGGCTACCTATATACATTAGGTAAATAAAAATTATTAATCTTTATGAAAAATTCAATAATGATGTTAAGTGCAGCACTAATGCTTGGCGGGGTAGCTCATGCTCAAAAGGTAGCTTTTGAAGAATATAATTTAGATAACGGTATGCATGTCATTTTGCATAACGATCCATCGGCTCCGGTTGTGATAACCTCGGTAATGTATCATGTAGGATCAAAAGATGAACGTCCTGACCGAACTGGTTTTGCACATTTCTTTGAACATTTATTATTTGAAGGAACAGAAAACATAAAACGTGGCGAATGGATGAAAATCGTTACCGCAAATGGCGGAGTAAATAACGCCAACACTTCTGACGACAGAACTTATTATTACGAGGTTTTCCCATCAAACAGTCTTGAACTTGGTTTATGGATGGAATCTGAGCGATTAATGCATCCAATTATCAATCAAATTGGAGTTGACACTCAAAATGAAGTTGTAAAAGAAGAAAAAAGAACTCGCTATGACAATCAGCCTTACGGAAATATTCTTCCCGAGGTTAAGAAAAACATGTTCAAAAATCACCCTTATCGCTGGACAACTATTGGTTCTATGAAAGATCTGGATGCTGCAACCCTTGACGAATTTAAAGCTTTTAATAAAAAATTCTACACTCCAAATAATGCTGTTTTAGTCGTTGCCGGAGATTTTGATAAAACCAAAACAAAAGAGTGGATTCAGAAATATTTTGCAACAATTCCGAGAGGAGAAGAAGTAAAAAAACAAACTTTTGTCGAAGAACCAATCAACGAGACCATAAGAGCAACTTATGAAGATCCGAATATTCAAATTCCGATGATTGTCGCTTCTTACAGAACGCCTTCGATGAAAACGAGAGACGCAAGAGTTCTGGATTTAATTTCTTCGTATTTAAGTGATGGAAAAAGTTCAAAATTGTACAAAAAAATAGTTGATGACAAAAAAATGGCACTTCAAATTGGAGCTGTCGGATTTAGTCAGGAAGATTACGGAATGTACATTTTGTACGGTTTACCAATGGCGCCAAACACTACAGCTGATATCCTGAAAGAAATGGACGAAGAAATCGTAAAAATCCAAACAGACCTGATCTCTGAAAAAGATTACGAAAAACTACAAAACAAATTCGATAACAACTTTGTAAACGCCAATGCGAGCGTAGAAGGAATTGCTGAAAATCTGGCTTCTTACTATCTACTTTATGGTGATGTAAATTTGATTAACACTGAAATTGACCTTTATCACTCTATTACAAGAGAAGAAATTAGGGAAGTTGCTAAAAAGTACCTAAATCCAAATCAGCGTTTAATTTTAGATTACATTCCTTCAACCAAAGCTCAAAACTAAGTCTATCGAATCATGAAAAAATTACATACATTTTTAATCCTTTTATTCCTGACTGGAATTATGCAAGCACAAGATCGTCCACAACCAAAACCAGGCGCTTCGCCAGTAGTCAACATCAAAAAACCGCAAACTTTTGTTTTGGCAAATGGTATAAAAGTTTTGGTCGTTGAAAATCATAAATTACCAAGAGTTAGCTTCAACCTTACCTTAGATAATGCTCCTTTTACAGAAGGAAATAAAAAAGGGGTCGATGAATTAACGAGCAGTTTAATTGGTAACGGAACCAAAAAAACTACTAAAGAGGTTTTTAACGAAGAAATTGATTTTTACGGAGCAAACATCAATTTTACATCTTCAGGCGCTTATGCAAGTTCGCTTTCTAAATATTCAGGGCGTGTTTTAGAACTTTTGGCCGAAGGTGCTTTACAGCCGAATTTTACACAAACAGAATTCGATAAAGAAAAAGCTAAATTACTTGAAGGACTTAAAGCCGATGAGAAAAGCGTTCCTGCAATTGCAAATCGAGTAGTTGATGTTTTAGCTTTTGGAAAAAACCATCCAGCGGGAGAATATATTTCTGAAGAAACCGTAAAAAATGTTACTCTTGCAGATGTTCAAACTAATTATGCAACATACTTTGTTCCTGAAAATGCTTACTTAGTAATTATTGGAGACATTAAATTTAAAGAGACAAAAGCAACCGTAGAAAAACTTTTTGGCGGATGGAAAAAACAAGCCGCTCCAAAAAATACTTATCCAAATCCGGAGAACGTTTCTAAACTTCAAATTGATTTTGTAGACGTTCCAAACGCCGTTCAATCTGAGATTTCATTGGTAAATATCGTTAATTTAAAAATGAGCGATCCTGATTTTTTTCCGGCCGTAATTGCAAATCAGATTTTGGGAGGAGATTTTAATAGTTACCTAAACATGAATTTACGTGAGCAACACGCCTGGACTTATGGCGCAAGTTCAAGCATTGGAAGCGGAAAATACACCAATAAATTCAAAGCCTCATCTGCTGTTAGAAATACTGTTACAGATAGCGCTGTAGTTCAATTTATAAAAGAAATTAAACGAATCAGAACTGAAAAAGTTTCTGAAGATGTGCTGAAAAATGTAAAAGCCGGATACATTGGCCGATTTGTAATGCAGGTCGAAAAACCACAAGCTGTTGCTCGTTATGCCTTGAATATCGAAACAGAAAAACTTCCTGCTGATTTCTACGAAAAATACATTCAGACCATAAACAATGTTACCGCTGATGATATTTACCGTGTAGCAAATAAGTATTTCTTATTAGATAATATGCGAATTGTAATTGTTGGAAAAGGTACAGATGTTATTCCTGGTTTAGAAAAAACACAAATTCCTATTTACTATTTTGATAAATACGGAAACCCTGTTGAAAAACCTGCTACAACAAAAGAAGTTCCTGCAGGAATTACAGCAAAAACCGTTTTCGAAAATTACCTTAAAGCAATTGGTGGAGAAAAAGCAGTTTCGACTGTAAAAACATTGGCTATGAACGGAACAACATCGGTTCCGCAAGCTCCTTCTCCTTTGACTTTTACTTCTAAATTAGATTCTAAAGGAAAAATGATGGTTTCTCTTGCTATGGGAACTATGAATTTAATGAAACAAGTTGTTAACGAAAAAGGTGCTTATATCGAACAACAAGGACAACGCAAAAATCTTGAAGGCGATGATCTTAAAGAAATGAAAGCAAATGCAGCTCCTTTTGAAGAATTACAACTAGTAAAAAGAACAGATTTAAAAGTTGACAGAATCGAACCTATAAACGGCACCGATGCTTATGCGATAAAAGATGGCAAAACCACTTATTTCTACGACGTTAAATCCGGATTGAAAGTAGCCGAATCTAAAGTTCGTGAACAAGCAGGAAAATCATCTACACAAATCACAAACTTTAATGATTATAAAGAAGTAAAAGGCATAAAAGTTCCTTTTAACTTAATTCAAAATGTAGGCTTTGAATTGGATATTAAAATGTCTGACATCAAGATTAACGAAGGAGTTTCTGACGCAGATTTTCTTTAGGAAGGTTCTGAGGTTCTGAGATTCTAAGTTACTAAGATTTTATAGGCTTTGCCAAAGTTTAAAACTTTGGCAAAGCTTTTTTTATACAGTTTTTTTTGTCAGGCTGAGCGTCCCGAAACTTCGGGACGCTCAGCCTGACATATATTATAATCAATTTGCACTTTACCTCTCACAAAAACCATTTCACAACCAAAAAACTACTTTTTAGCCGATAAATAAACTCCAATCAAAATAATAAAAGCTCCAAAAAACTGAATTGGCGTTAGCATTTCGTTATCTAATAATCCCCAGAAAAAGGCCACTATCGGAATTAAATATGTCACTGATGTTGCAAATACAGGTGATGACATTTGTATCAACTTAAAAAACAAAACATTCGCAATTCCGGTTCCTAAAACACCTAAAATCATTACGAAGAAAATAGAATGCTGTGTTGCGTCAAAACTTATTCTTTGAGGAATATCTGTTGTGCTCAAAATGATTAATGCAGGCAGAAGTAAAACTGCAAAATTTCCTGTTGTGATACTCAGCGAATTCAAATCGGATAAATATTTCTTGATTAAATTGACATTTATCGCATAACAAAGCGTTGCAATTACAACCAGAATAACATAATAATAGTTTTGCCCGGGATGCGACGACGCTCCGCTTAAAACGAGTAACAAACACCCAATTAAACCCACAAAAACACCCAAAACTTGCCTTCTTTGAAATTGGATTCCAAATATAAGAATTCCTAAAATCAGTGTATTTAAAGGTGTAAGCGAATTTAAAATAGCTACAATCGAACTATCAACTTCAGTTTCGGCAATAGCAAAAAGATATGCGGGAGTAAAAGTTCCAAAAAGTGAAGTTATCGCAACAAATTTCCATTGGCGACGCGAAATTTTCTTTAAACTTTTAAAACCAATAATCAATAAAAAAAGAGCCGCAAAAATAATTCGGAATGAACCTACCTGAACAGCAGTTAAACCCACCAATCCTCTTTTGATTAAAATAAAAGAACTTCCCCAAATTAGCGAAAGAACCAATAAATAAGCCCACTTTAATTGTTTTGCATCCATAAATACTATTTTGATACAAATTTGTAATATTTTAGTGAACTAACCTCTTGATTTTTGCTAATTTTGCGACAAACATTTTTTGATAACTAAAATCATACACAATGAAATTTACAAAAATCGTAGTATCATTAGCAATTGCAGGCTTAGTATTCGTAAGCTGCAAAAAAGAAGAAGATAAAAATTTAGCAAATATAAAACCCATAGCAGACGTTTCAAAAGAACACAAAGCAATTGCAGCCGAAAATGTACAAACTGCAAGTTTCGAAATCGAAGGAATGACTTGTGCAATGGGATGTGCAAAAACAATCGAAAAAGAATTATCAAACCTTGACGGAGTTGAAAAAGCAACTGTTGATTTTGATAAAAAAACAGCTACTGTTGTATTTGACAAAACGATTCAAAATCAAGAAAACCTAACTAAAACAGTTCAGGCAACTGGAGACGGAAAAACTTATAAAGTTTCGAATATTAAATCGTAATAAGATATCTATCATAAAAAAGGCGCTCAAATTGAACGCCTTTTTTTATGATTTGATTTTTTTTTATTTCCACTTCAAGGTTTCCATAAGTCTTTGCATGTCATTTTTGATATAACTCGCTGCAGGCATAACAGAATCAAAATTCGGCTTAGCATAAAAATAAACCGATCCTGTTATAAAATGTTTCGTACTATCTGTTACGTAAAATTGCGAGTTTGTAGCCGCATTTCCATCAACTTGATAAAACATTCCATAAACCTTTTTTTGCGGGTTTAAATAGGGCTGTTCTATTATATCGTCGGCTTTAATAACGTGTTCGTAAGTTAATTTCTGAGCATCTTTAAGCAACTTCTCAATATCTCCGTTTACAGGTTTATAGGTCAGATAGATAGTTGCTTTCATTTTAGGATATGTAATCGCAAATCCGCAATCCTTCTCACCTTTAATAATTGCACCTTCATTCATTTCGAAACTAAACGGACAATTATTCTCAAAATTCACATATTCTGCCTCAGGATAATCTAATCGCAGGAAACTTGCCGGCTTTGGCACCACATCATCTTTACAACTCAATACGGTCAATGCCAGTAAAATTGTCGCTATCGAAAGTATTCTTTTAAACATTTTAATCTATTGTTACTTTAATTTGTTTTACACGCTTTTTATCAACTGTTTCTATTGTAAAAATGCAGTTTTCAAAAGCTACTTTTTGATCTTTTTTAGGAAAATTACCCAGAATTTCTAAAATAAAACCAGCTAATGTTTCAGCTTCTCCTTTATGCGATTCAAAGGCATCTTCATCAACATCAATGATTCTGTAGAAATCTTTCATATTAATCTTTCCCTCAAAAAGAAAATTCTTTTCATCAATCTGAGAAAAATTCAAATTTTCGTCATCAAACTCGTCGCTTATATCCCCAACAATCTCTTCAATAACATCTTCTAACGAAACTAAACCTGAGGTTCCTCCATATTCATCCACAACAATAGCCAAATGACTTTTAAGGCTCTGAAAATCCTTCAATAGATTGTCTAGTTTTTTATTCTCAGGAACAAAAAAAGCTTCTCTCATCAAAGTTGTCCAGTCAAACTCTTTTTTATCGATGTGAGGCAATAAATCCTTAACGAATAAAACTCCTTCTATCTGATCAATATTGTCACGATAAACAGGAATTCTTGAAAATCCTTTATCAATTATCTTTGGATAAATTGAAGCGAATGATTCTGATATTTCTAATGCAAAAATATCAATCCTCGGACTCATAACCTGCTTAGTATCTGTATTTCCAAAAGAAACAATTCCTTCTAATATTTTCTGCTCTTCGCTTGATGTTCCCTCAGAATCTGTCAATTCTAGTGCCTGAGAAAGCTGGTTTATAGAAAAACTATTCTTTTGTTTTCCCAATTTATGCTGTAAATATAGCGTAATACTACGCATAGGCAAACTTATTGGCGACAGCACTTTGTCTAAAACAGCGACTGGATAAGCAACGCGTTTTGCAAACTTTATATTGTTTCGACTTGCATAAACTTTGGGTAAAACTTCTGCAAATAACAAAATCAAAAACGTAACTAAAATTACTTCTAAAATAAATTTTAAAACTGGCGAATCTATTTGTTCAAATACATTTTGCCCAATAAATGAGAACAAAATAACTACACCAATATTCAGGAAGTTATTAGCAACTAACAATGTTGCAAGTAACTTTTTGGGTTTATCTAAAAGATCTGAGATAATTTTTCCTTTCGGAAGATTCTCATTCAAAGCATCGTCGATGTCTTTTTGAGATAATGAAAAAAGCGCCACTTCGGCACCTGAAACGATTGCCGACAGAAACAGCAAAATAAATATTCCGACAAAACCAATTATTAAATTGATGTCTATTGTGGTATTAAAAAATAAACTGGGCTCTGGGTCCAAATTAAAAAAGATTAGTTAAACAATCAAAAAGGCAGGTCATTAATAGGCAAGCCTTCGCTAGTCGCGTCAAAGTTAGTACTTTTTGCGGATTCTGAATCGTGATTTGGTTTATGATTTCCAGTTTCTTTTTTGGTAGTCAAGAAAGTAAACTCGGTAACCTGAATTTCTGTGGTATATTTGGTTGTACCATCTTCTGCTTGCCACTGACGCGATTTTATACGTCCTTCTATATATATTTTATCACCTTTAGATAAATATTTCTCGCAAATTTCTGCGGCTTTATTGCGCACAACTAGATTATGCCACTCCGTCGAAGTTATTTTTTCATTGGTAGTTTTATTAATATAAACCTCGTTTGTAGCCAATTGAAAACGTCCGATGCAATTTCCTCCATCAAAATAATGCATTTTTACATCATCTCCTAAATGGCCAATTAACATCACTTTATTTAATGTTCCGTTCATAGTTTTTTAGTGGTTTTCCCTCAAAGATACATTTTTTTAGCAATTTATTTCCTGCTTTTCGATAAAATTATAAATCACAATTGGAAAAGGAAACTTCTTCAAATCAGTGGTATTCAAACCGTTATCAATTTTTTCGTTAATTTTAACTTTCCAGAACTGAATATGAAGATGTTGATGCGAAAGTTTATGAATTACAGCAGTTTCACTACATTCTTCTATACCTAATATAGTATAGGTAGAAAAAACATCATTTTGAATCGCATTAGAAACAAAATCAAAATCCACAATTTCGGCAGTCTCCAAAAGAGGAAACTCATATAAATTATGCCAGATTCCTTTTGCCGTTCTTTTCTGAATTAAAGTATTCCCTAAAACATCCTCCAGAATCAAATAATTAAAGAAACGATTGGTCACTTTTACCTTTTTAGATTTGACAGGCAAAACCGAAACTTTCTTTTTTTGCAAAGCAAGACAACTATCATTAAAAACACAAACCGAACAATCAGGACTTTTAGGTACACACTGCAAAGCGCCAAATTCCATTATTGCCTGATTAAAAATCGCAGGATTATCTTTTGGCATTAATTCATAAGCCAGCTCCGTAAATTCTTTTTTAGTTGCAGGCGTAGCAATATCAGATTCTATATCAAAATAACGGGAAAGTACTCTAAATACATTTCCATCAACTACAGGAACCGCTTCATTATAAGAGAAAGAGGCAATTGCTGCAGCGGTATATTCACCAACACCTTTCAATTTTAGTAAGTCTTTATAATTAGCAGGAAAAACTCCATTAAGCTCATTTGCGACATATTGAGCCGTTTTATGTAGATTTCTGGCTCTAGAATAGTACC
The DNA here is from genome assembly GCF_020991455.1 of Flavobacterium sp. JAS. Classification (GTDB taxonomy): domain Bacteria; phylum Bacteroidota; class Bacteroidia; order Flavobacteriales; family Flavobacteriaceae; genus Flavobacterium. Next base: position 301,900 of record NZ_JAJMOX010000001.1, on the reverse strand, counting down.
CTAATCCCTGCCAAAGTTTCAAAACCTGCTCTTCTGAGGCATTTGCTAAATCAAAAACAGTAGGAAATTCCTCCGTAAAAGCAAAAAAATATGGCATTCCTTGCGCAACTCGAGTCTGTTGTAACATAATTTCTGAGAGCCAAATATGGTATGGATTAGCTGTTTTTCGCCATGGCAAATCACGTTTGTTTTGTAAATACCATTTTATCAATATGTTAGGAAAATTCATTGCAAAATACTTAGAATACAAAAGTAAATGTTTATGTAATTAAAATTTAACGAATTAGCTTGATTAATTATTTTTTTAATTCCTATATTTGCAAACTCAAAAAAATAGTACACCATTTATAAAATAAAATAGGAAAGAAAATGACGAAAGCAGATATCGTAGCGAAAATTTCAGAGAAACTAGGTCTTGAAAAAGGAGATGTTCAAGCAACAGTAGAAACTTTTATGGAAGAAGTTAAAACTTCATTAGAAACTGGAGACAATGTTTACCTAAGAGGATTTGGTAGTTTTATTGTAAAAACCAGAGCTGAAAAAACAGGTAGAAACATTTCTAAAAACACCACTATCAAAATTCCAGCACACAACATTCCTGCGTTTAAACCTGCAAAAGTTTTTGTAGAAGGAGTAAAAACGAATAACGAAGCAAAATAATACTATTAATTAATCATAAAATCGACACGATATGCCAAGTGGTAAAAAAAGAAAGAGACATAAGGTAGCTACTCACAAACGTAAAAAAAGAGCGAGAGCTAACCGTCACAAAAAGAAAAAGTAGTTTTAAACTACTTTTTTCTTTTTAAACGTTCATTGAAATTGAAAAAAAGATGAAAGAGAAAAGAAAATAGAATATAGACCAAAAGTCTATGCTCTTTGCTCTATTCTCTACTAATCTTCTTTTCCCCGGGTTCAATACCTGTTAAAAAATATTGTTTAATCCATCTGTAGATAAGATTTTAGATCTTAGATTTTAGATTTTAGATTTTTTTGAATCTATGCTCTTCTCTCTATACTCTATTTTCTGAAAAAACAGATAAAAATTTACAGTGTGAATAAAGAATTAATCATTAGATCTAGTTCTGAAGCCGTAGATTTTGCCTTATTAAAAGATGGAAAACTAATTGAATTACACAAGGAAGAAGAGAAAAGCAACTTTCAGGTTGGTGATATTTTTATCGCCAAAATAAGAAAACCCGTTGCTGGACTTAACGCTGCTTTTGTAAATGTAGGCTTCGAAAAAGATGCCTTTTTACATTATCACGATTTAGGACCTAACTTAGCTTCCCAACTGAAATTCATAAAACTTGTAAGCGCAGGTAAATTAAAAGATTTCTCCCTAAAAACCTTTCAGTTTGAAAAAGAGATTGACAAAGATGGCATCATTACTGATATTTTAAGTGCCAATCAATCTGTTTTAGTTCAAGTTGTAAAAGAACCTATATCGACCAAAGGTCCAAGAATAAGCGCTGAGCTTTCATTGGCAGGAAGATTTATTGTTCTCGTTCCGTTTTCTGACCGCGTTTCTATTTCACAAAAAATAGAAGACAAAAAGGAAAAGGATCGTCTAAAAAAACTTGTTCTATCGATCAAACCTAAAGGATTTGGTGTTATTGTTCGCACAGTAGCCGAAGGCAAAAACGTAGCCGAATTAGAAAAAGATTTGCAGAACCTGCTTGGCAGATGGACTGCAATGTGTAAAAAATTACCAACTGCTCATCATCCCTCAAAAGTATTAGGAGAACTCAACAGAGCTTCTTCGATATTAAGAGATGTATTCAACGATACCTTTAGCGGTATACAAATAGATGACGAAGAGTTGTACCATCAAACGAAGGAATATCTGCAAGAAATTGCACCTTCAAAACAATCGATTGTTAAGTTTTATCAATCAAATGACACTCCAATTTTCGAGAAATACAATATAGAGAGACAAATCAAAACTTCTTTTGGACGAACAGTTTCCATGAGTAAAGGCGCATATCTTATTATCGAACATACTGAAGCTCTTCACGTTATAGACGTAAACAGTGGAAACCGTTCAAATAAGGCGACTAACCAGGAAGACACCGCCATGGAAGTAAATATGATTGCTGCCGCTGAAATTGCCAGACAACTTCGTTTGCGTGATATGGGCGGAATAATCGTAGTTGATTTTATCGATATGTCTAATCCTGAAAACAGGAAGGTCCTGTTCGACTTCTTGCGAGAAGAAATGAGCGACGATAAAGCAAAGCATAAAATCTTACCGCCTAGTAAATTTGGTTTAGTTCAAATTACAAGACAACGCGTGAGGCCCGAAGTTAATATTAAAACTAGAGAAGAAGATCCAAACAATGAACATGGCGAAATTGAAGCGCCAATTTTAATCATTGATAAAATCACGTCTGATTTAGAAAGAATTTTAAAAACCCACAATAAAGTTGTACTAAACACACATCCGTTTGTGGCTGCATACCTCAGTAAAGGTTTTCCATCATTACGTTCAAAATGGTTTTTTGAACATAAGAAATGGGTGAAAATCATACCTCGTGACGCTTACACGTACTTAGAATACCATTTCTATGATAAAAAAGGAAATGTTATTTCAGAATAAAAAATCAAAACCGCCTCTCGAAAGATTGGCGGTTTTTTTATGCTTTTTTTGCCACTAATTACACGAATGAACACGAATTATTTTTAAGTTTTAATTCGTAAATTACTTCGTCTATTCGCTATCGCTCGGGTCGTGGCTATTTTTTAGGAGCTATTTCCAGCTATGCGCTTGTATCTTTTACAAGATCTTTTCAGAAATGTAACTTGAATAAAGTAAAAATTAGTAGCGTTTAGATTTTAATCTACTCAGTGTTTCTTGCGAGATATTCAAGTAAGTTGCTACGATTCTGTTTGGTAAACGCTGAATTATTTTCGGATTTATATCCATCAACTGTTTGTATCTTTCTGTTGCATCAAGAGTTAAGAAAGACATCAGCCTATTAGTATTAGTTACATAGGCGTGTTCTAAATAATCGCGATAAAATTTTTCCCATGCCGGAATATTTTCAAGTAAATGATAAAAATCCTGACTCGAAATATATAGTAATTCCGTTGGTTCTAACGCCTGAATGAATTCTAACGATGGCTCGTTTGAAATAAAACTACACAAAGCAGTCGCAAAATTATTCTCGAATGCTAAATATCGCGTTGCTTCTTGTCCGTTTTCGGTAATAAAATATATTCGCAAGCAACCTGAACCCACAAAAAAGCTTCTTTGATTCATTTGTCCCTGAAGTACTAATGACTCATTCTTTTCCACCTTTAACGGTTTAAAATAAGAAAGAATTAGGACTAACTCTTCATCTGTAACTGTTATAATGCTTTTAATGTAAATACTTAATTGTTCTATCATTCAATCAATTATCAATTTCTACTATTTACGAATATACAAAAACCTATTCCGTAAATTATGATTTAGCAGCTGTTCTTTCAGCCAATTTCCTGGCATTCGGAATGATAATAAACGCTGCCAAATAAGCCACAGGCAACATAACACTCCAGGCTTTAAGGAATTTCAAAAACCAATCTTCCCCAAAACCATAATTACGCATTAGTCCAACAAAAGCCATAATTAACGTCATTGGAACCACAACAAACAATGTGTTGATGTACTTAAAATACTTCTTCTTCATTTTTAAATTTTGTTTAATAATTAATTCACTGCAAAGGTCTATAAACAAAAAAGTAAAAATTTTGATGTAAATCAAAAACGGTTATTTAGGCTAAATTATATTCCATTTCAAAAAAGTATTACTCCCTGATAATTTCAATTTTTCTCCTAATTTCATTCCCAAAAGCATCTACAACCGTTATATAATGCGTTCCTGAAGTTGGTATAATTGGCAATTCATGAAACGTTTTTGTTGTAGCTTTATAAACGTTATCAACGTACCAAAACAATTCGCGATCACGTTCTGAGTACGCAACTTTGAGAATTACAGGTTGAACTTCGCTATTAAAATTCTTCGTTAAGTAGATTTTACTATTCGTTTTTGGATAAATAAAATCCATATTTACAGATTGCGTTCCTTGACAATCTTCTTTAAAAGGCGGTAAAGGCAAATATTCAATATGCTGACTTTTGTAATACCAAGCCATAACCGGCGGCAAAACAAACCAGTTTTTAGTCACAATATTATCAACGCTTTCGCAACTGCTATTAACTTGAAATTTTTCTGTTTTATCTAAATGCACCGTTTTATGATACGGGCAAACCACCGTAGATTTCCCTTTTTTAGAAACCCATTGCTTGATTTTCGGACAACCTTCTTTTGCCAGATAACCACTTAAACGACAAACCTCAACTTCTTCTAAATCTTTATAAGGCGTCTGAAACCATTTTTGTCTTGGTAACAAATTAAAAACATCAAATAAAATTGGCGCTGCACTTGTAACTCCCGTCAACGTTGGTCTCCCTTCGCCCGTCGCATTTCCTACCCAAACTCCAACTACATATTTTGAATTTGTACCAATTGCCCACGCATCACGATTTCCAAAACTCGTTCCCGTTTTCCATGCAATTTTTAATGAGCTGTCATAAAACTTCCAGGCTTCGTCACCTTCTGGCCTGTTTACTTCTTCCATTGCATTATACGTCAACCAAATTGAACCCGCGCCTACAATATTCTTCTGATCCGTTTCAGAGCCAAAATCGAGTTCAAAATCATTTTTATAGTTCAGCTCTGTAAATTCATTTGATCGATATTTTGCCTGATTTTTAGCGTAATAATTTAGCGTAGAAGACAAGTTTGCGTAGGTTCGGCATAAATCCCACAAATTACTTTCTGCACCACCCAGAATAAGCGACAAACCATAATGATCCGGCGTTTTATTAATATCCCTTAATTTGAATTTCTGCAATTCCTCGTAAAATTTATTCACACCAAAATCCTGCAGCATCAAAACTGCCGGAATATTCAGCGATCGTGACAAAGCGCGATGTGCAGGAACAGCTCCATCAAACGTGAGATTGAAGTTTTGTGGTGTATAACCCGCAATTTGCGTTGGAATATCTGCAACTAAAGTATTCGGCAATATTTCGCCATCATCAAGCATTCCGGCATATAACAGTGGCTTCAAAATACTTCCTGTACTTCTTGGAGCATCAATAATATCAACATCTTTTTGATGGTCTTTATCTGTTGGCGCATTACCAACGTAGCTCATAACATTTCTATTCGAAACATCGATTACCAAAATTGCCAGATTATTTACTTCATTCTGCTTGTATTGGTTGTAATAATATCTTGCAATTTGATTCACTCTATTTTGCAAAGCATAATCAATTGTTGTTTTAACCCTCGTTCCTTCTTCATTTTTAGCCACTCTTTGCAATAAATGAGGTGCAATTTGAGGTAAATCATAGGGTTTTTGAGGCAAAGGTTCTTCAACCGAAAGTTCGTATGTCTGCTGGTCAATAATTCCTTCCTGTTTCAATTTTAACAAAAGCCGATTGCGTTTGTTCAGTAATTTTATCTGATTCTTGCCCGGATAAATCAAACTCGGCGCATTGGGTAAAACCGCCAAAGTCGCATTTTCAGCCCACGATAATTGATTTGATTGTACGCCAAAATAACGCCACGAAGCCATTTCTAACCCAACAACATTTCCGCCAAATGGCGCATGAGCCGCATATAATTCGAGAATTTCATCTTTTGAATATCCTAATTCTAGTCGTGTTGCCAGAATAATTTCTATGATTTTTTCAAAGTAAGTTCTTCCTTTTCCTTTTCTGGATAATCGAATAACTTGCTGTGTCAATGTACTTCCGCCTCTGACTACTTTTCCTGCTTTTCTATTTTGCTTGATCGCATTTACCATCGCAACCGGATTAAAACCCGGATGTTTATAGAAATATTCGTCTTCAAAATAAACAATACATTTCTTGAATTTATCAGGAACGCTGTCTTGTGCAGGAAAACGCCATTGTCCGTCATGAGCAATTTTCGCTCCTAATAACTCGCCTTCTTTACTTTCAATCACCGTAGAATAAGGCTCCTGAAACAAAGTTCGCGGCAATGAGAAATAATAAATCAGCAAGAGCATAAATGCAATTGCTGATTTTATTTTATTCTTTTTTATCCAATTTATAATGCGTTGTGAGAACGCTATTAATTTATTTTTCAAAACTTTTGAATTTTAGCCCCCGGATTGCGCGGATTAAACGAGTTTACACGGGTTTTACTTTTGTCCAACTTAATTTAAAAATTAATCTGCAAAAATCCGTTTAATCCGTACAATCCGTGGGCCATATATTTTATTTTACAACCTCAACCCAAAATCCTTTTGTTCTTGCCAGAAATGTATTGTCATACATGGCTTCGCATTGTAATCCAGGTAAGTAATAATTCCCTAAATACGATGCATTTAGCAAAATTCTAAAGACTTTTGTTTCTCCGGCTTTCATTCCAAAATAGAAATTAGTTCTGTCGTCACGAATATCAATATAATCGGCGATGTTGTTTGTTGCGTCGCCATAATCTGTAAAACGCGTATTTACAATCTCGAAACCTGATGGCAGAATTTGCGATAAAGCAACATTCTGAACGCTTTCATTTCTTTGATTTCTGATGGTAACTTCAGCAATAAACTCAGTTCCCTGACTAATTTTAGAAACGTTGATAATACCGCCTTTTCTATTTTTGAAAACAATATTAGCCGAAACATCACTTTGAATGGCATTTTCTTGTCCGATAGGTAATATTCCGGTATTTAAAACACGTACATAAACCGTGTTGTTTTTAAGGTTTTTAAGAACAACACTATTTGCTCCCGTTTGAACAATCAAACTTCTGTCAGCAATTGTTTTTTGTGTGTTTATCGTTTCGCCTTTTCCACTTTTACTAAACTGAAGATTAATTCCTTTTGGACCGTTACTAATAGCAAATTTAGACATTGAATACAAGCAATACGCGGTTGTTTGCGTGCTCATCCATTGGTTATTTGACATTTCTTTGGCTAGTTTTGTAGCCATCGTAAATGCTTTTTGTTTTTGTCCTAAAAGCAACATAGTTTCCAAAGCCATTGCTCTGTTTCTTTCGCTTGAACCGTAATAGTAATAATTGTAATTACTCGATTCATTATCAATACTGGTGCTTAACAAAAGATTTTGTCCCGCTGATTTTTGCCCAGCCAAAACATAAGCGGCAGCCAAACGTAGCTTACTTTCATTCGAAATCCCTTTAGTTTCTCGTAATCTGTTCATCGAAGACAAATCAGCATTTCCGGCTAAAGCCAATGTATATAATCTGTACGATTGTGCTAAATCATTCCCGTATTTAGGTTCAAATCGCCATTGTTTCGCTTCTTTCTGTTGATACGAAATCCATTTTGATTTAAAATTAATTGGTAAAACATATCCTTTTTTCTCGGCTTCAATCAAGAAATGTCCTGCGTATGAAGTTCCCCAATCGTCTGCAATTGTATTTCCTTGCCAGTACGCCACTCCTCCGTTTGACAATTGAAAACTTCCTAATCTCGTAATCCCCGCCGTAATATTCTTTTGAATAATTCCTTTTCTGGTTGCATCTAAATCGACAACATCGTTCAAAAACAACTGAGGAAAAACAGACGAAGTTGTTTGCTCTACACAACCATGCGGATATTGAATAAGATATTGCAATCTTCCGTTTAAATTCATTGTTGGCATTGACGAAACTTCCAATCTGGCTTTATTACTTCCTGATACTCCAAAGGTCTTCCATGAAATAGTTTTAGTACTATTTGGCGCCAAAATAACATCGGTAAAAGTATTCGTAACCGGATTTGGGTTCGTCATATCAATTTCGACATCATAAACCGATTTCTCTTTTCCTGATGTAGCAATTACCTGTACTTTGGCTATTCCGGTTGAAGAACCCACAACCAAATTAAAATACGCCATTTTCTCGTCAGGTTGTGCAAAAGTCAAAGATTGAGTTGCACTTCCCATTACTTGTAATCCGTTGCTGGTTTTTATCTGAATAGAAACATTTTTAATATTCTTTTCAGTCGCAAAAAGCGTAACTGGAATCGTCACTTTTTCTGAAGGAGAAATTTTTCTCGGTAATGAAGCCAAAACCATCAACGGGCTTTTTACCGGCGTGGCTTTCTCAACACTTCCGTAAGCACTTGTATTGGCGTCACCAGCAACAATCATAGTTCGAACTGAACCAATGTATTTTGGTAATTTTAATTGATGTGATTTTGTTTGTCCTTTTTCTAATTTAAATGGGCCATAATACAATACAACTGGTTTAAATCGATTGGCTTTCTTGGCTTTTCCACCACCTAAATCCTGGTCACCACCAATACTAAAAATCTGATTTATTTTTCCGCCATACGCGCCAATTACATCATCGTAAATATCCCAGGTTTTAACGCCCAAAGCTTCACGAACATAAAAACTATCCCACGCATTTGGCGTTTTAAAACGGGTTAAATCCAATAAACCTTCGTCAACAACGGCAATCGTATACGTCATTTCTTTACCTGTTTTTTCACCTACTTTTACTGTAAAAGCTTGTTCCGGTTTTAAGACATCCGGCATTGAAAGTGTTGGCGCAAGAATCGTATTTTTATCTACAACTTCAATCGGAACGATTCCGTACATACGAATTGGCGAATCGTTTTTGGTTGAAGCGTGTGGTTGTAAAAGTGTGATGTTAAAATACACGTTTGGCGCCATTGCTGCCGTAATTGGAACTTCAACTTTAGTTTCTCCTTTTTGCGTTTTTGCCCAAATTGTCTGCACTACTTTTGATCCGTTTTCAATCGAAATCAAAGCTCGTCCGCCTTCACTTGAAGGAAAAGATATTTGCGCTTTTTCGCCAACTGCATAATTCTTTTTATCGGTAGAAAACACTAACATATTTGCTGTAGAAGCATCTCTATTACGTGTTTTCCCAGACCAGATTGGCCAGTCGATATTTACGGTTAAAGCTGTTGCATGACCATTTGGATTATCTGAAACGCGAATTAAATAACGTCCCCATTCTTCGTCGGATAAAGCAAACCGAAAACCTCCTTTTCCGTTGGCATCTGTATTAATTATAAAGGTTTTATAAGATGTAGTTGCGTTTGAAGAATTATAATTCGACAAATTATCTGTGGATGCATCCCACCACCAACGCCATTCTACTTTATAAACTTTTACTTCCAGATTTCGTACAGACTTTGGTCTTCCGTTTTCATCAACGGTTGCAACTTCAAAACGATTATTGGTTCTGGTTTCCAACATCCCGTATTTATTAGGTTCCGGCGATTTTATACCAACATAAGTTTTATAAGGCGAATAAGTTGTCGAAATAACATCTGTACTAAAATCTCCACCTTCTTCATATACTTTTGTAATGAAAGAAGCGCGAAGCATTCCTGGTGCTTGTCCTTGTAATTTAGGTTCAATATTTACCGAAGCTTTTCCGTTTTCGTTTAATTTTCCGGAGAAAACATTTATTTCTTCAGTACTAAATTGACGCACTAAATCATCAAAAGTAAATTTTTCATATCCTTTAAAAGTCGTTGCCTGTTGCGAAAACTTAGCCTGCATTTCTACATTCAGATTTTTAGCAATTGCACCGTGAAGCCACGTAACTTCAAGATTACTGGTATTTGGATAAGAAGAGGATAAAACAGCTCTTTGGAAAGTGTTTTTAATTTTTAAACGATTCGGTTTAATGGTTTCAATTTTAATGCTTTTGTAAAATTTCGCACCACCAACACTTATCATTGCTTCCCAATTTCCTGTAGGCGCATCTGCACTTGTTGGAACTGTAAAACTGTAATGATTTAATTCGTTTGTTTTTTGAATCGTCTGATACGTTGTTTTACCATTTGGATCATTCAGTCTGAATTTAATCGGATGTGATTTTGGTAATTTATTTGAGGCATCGTTTAAGATAAATGACAAATACAAATTATCTCCCGGACGCCAAACGCCACGTTCTCCATAAATAAATCCTTTTAGACCTTTTTGTAACGTCTCACCGGCAACATCAAAATTACTTACAGATAACGAAAGTCCATCATCAAGCTTTACGTAAGTCGATTGATCACCAAGAGTAACAATAGCAAAATAGGCGAATTTATCTAACTGAAAAGAAGCAATTCCTTCACTGCTTGTTGCGCCTGTAGTGATTTTTTGTTGTTGGTAATTGTACAAATCAACGCGTGCATTCGAAATTGGTTCTGTCGTGACAATATTGTTTACGGCAAACAAATACGATTTATTCTCGCCTCTTTTGGCAATAACACCTACATCTGTCGCTAAAATATTAGTTGCTATTCTGGCATTGTAATAATACGAATTGGTACACGGATCCTGACTCTCTCTCCATTCATAATCGTCATAATAGTAATCATCGTAGGAGTTTCCGCTGTAGTTTACGTCATTTTCATCTACTTCTTCGTCTTCATCACCTTCACTCTCATTTTCTTCTGAAGATTCACATTTGTATAATGAATATTTCTTTTTGTAAACAAATTCTACTCTGTAGATTGCGCCTGGTTCGGGCGTAATTATTTTAGATAAATCTAATGCAAATGTGTTCCACTTGCTTGGATTGATTAGTTTGCTTTCACTTAAATTTAAAGTCATTTTTGCGACGGGCTGCGCCACTTTTTTGAGGTTCTGACTTCCGTTTAGTTCATTGTATTGAAGAAATTGCAGGATATTATTTTTATAAATCTTATAAACTTTTACATCAACTGCACTTAAATTTACGGCTTCAAAATTCAGTTTTAGATTATTTGAACTTGGCAGAATAGTTCCGTTTTTAATGAAACGAACACTTGGTTTTATTTGGTCAAAAGTGATTTTCTCCGTGTAATTAGAGTCCATTTTTTTACCATACTGACTTTCGATTCCCTGAAAAACTTCAATCAATAAATCTCCTGCCAGAATTTGTTCCGGTTTAGCTTCTTCATTCTGAACAACCTCTACGGCATCATCAACTACCGCTGCCGCACTATCAACAACAATTGTAGACGAATCTACAAGTGAAACCGCAGATTCTTCAACCGCAACAGGAACTGGTTCTTCTTTTTTTGCCGGCGCTTCGTTACTAAAATAAACTTTCAGCAGATTTCCCTGAGTCGAAAATTTCAAATTATTAGCATTCTGAATCGAAACCAAACCTTTAAAATCCTGTCCTTTTTCTAAAGGTTCAGAGAAATTAATTAAAACCGATTGATTGCTTCCATCGGGAACTTCAACTTTTACGATTTTAAACTCGTTTATATTCGTAATCGGAACATCTAATTGTCCTTTTTGATCAATATCGAAATCGCTTCCGTCGTACAAAATCTCAAGATTTGTTGCTTCTGAATAACGCTGAATACTGTCAATTATAAAACTGAATTCTTTTCCGGAACCTGAGTTTTTTGCGAATTTAATTTTAAGATCTTTCCCTTTTTGTTGCGCCGAAACCAGTTTCTTAGCGGTTTCAATATCAATATTATCTGCTGTTTTTAAAACACAGTTTAAATACTGATATTCTTTACTGTATGACTGAATATCAGCTGTATTAATCGTGAAATCCTGTTTGATTGTTTTAACCGTAAAGTTGAATTCTGAAAGTTCTTTTTCTTTCTCTTTCGGAATTTTGATAAGTTTATCCAACTTCAGGGTTACTTGATATTCTGTTCCTGGTTTTAGCTTTTTCTCCGGAATAAACGCAATTGTATTGGTCGAAAGTGCCACGACTTTTCCGTCGACGCTTGGTGAAATATCGAACAAATCACTGTCTAAAACCTGATTAGCTTTCCATTCTTTTTTATCGAAATTTAAAACTACCCTAATATCAGATTCCGACGAGACTATTCCTCCCGTGAAACTGACTATATACTCTTTAAATAATGAAAAATCAGAATTGAAATCGGCAGCTGATTTTCTACCACAAGATTGAAAAATAAAAAACACACAAAACACGAGAACTAATCCTTTTGCTTTCACTTTTATTTAGAGTTAATGGGTTACAGATTTTGGAAAATAACAGAACGTTTTAACATTTCACCGTTAAAACCATAACTGGTGAAATGTCAATTATATTGTAGTAAATATAAAGTATTTTTCTAAATATTTTAAGAGGAAAATTCGCTAGACTAAATTATTTTAAATCGTTTAAATAATTTAGTTTTACAATTCATTTTAGAGCAACAGATTTTATAATTCTACCCCAAGTTTAGATAGGATTTTATCCATTTCGATAAAATGTTCGTTTGTATTGGCCGCATAAAATAATTGATTAGCACCTATGATTATGATTACATCGTCGCTGTAATTACCATAAAAACTTATTCCGCCAAGCCATTGCTTAAAAGAGAATCCCTTATTTTGAAAGTTATCAGCAATAAAATCTAATTCCTGTTCTTCTAATTCGTAAAATGTATTACAAGGATATTCTAATGCATAACCCGCCTGAAGAAAAGCCATTGCAGTAAAAAAATCGGTCAGTGTTTCGGTCTCCAACTTCCATTCTTTTCCGTCTTCACTCATGTAAACGGGAGGATTCGCTTTTGACAAATCATCTTTATGAATTCCCCAAACGCAAGCTCTCTGGTTTTCAGAATAAAATATCAAATAATCAATTTGTTTATAATATTGAAAACGTTCCGGTACAATTAGTAAATCTTGTGTATGATTTAAGTTTTCAATTTTGCCCAATTCAGTATAATAATCAACAAATACCTGAGGAAGGTTGCCAAAGATATCTTTAACAATTTGAATCTCATCATTCGTAAAACCGTTAGGTTCTGTAATATGATATAGCTTTTTTATTATTGAAAAATCTGTCATTATTTATCTTACCAAAAATTTTACTTTCGCCTTTCTACAAAAAAACGTTTCATTAAATCGGCTGCTTCATTTGCCATAATTCCAGAAACTACAGTTGTTTTTGGATGTAATTTTGTTCCCATCGTCATAAAACCGCGTTGTTCGTCACGCGCTCCAAAAACAATCTTAGAAATCTGACTCCAATACAAAGCACCTGCACACATTTGGCAAGGTTCGAGCGTTACGTATAAAGTACAATCTTTTAAATATTTACCACCTAGAAAGTTTGCTGCAGCGGTTATAGATTGCATTTCGGCATGAGCCGTAACATCATTCAATAATTCGGTTAAATTATGACTTCTTGCAATTACTTTGTCGGCAACAACAATAATAGCTCCAACAGGAATTTCGCCTTTATCAAAAGCCATTTCAGCTTCCTGCAAAGCTTTTTTCATAAAGTATTCGTCGGTGAAGGGATTTATCATAGTTGCAAAAATACTCTTTTCGTATTTATTTTTTATTACATTTAAATATTGAAATTCAAAAATGGAAAGAAAACACAAAATAACAATTCCCGAACCATGTCACGAAAACTGGGATGAAATGACTCCAAAAGACAATGGTCGCTTTTGCCTAAGCTGTTCTAAAACCGTCATAGATTTCACAACTATGCTGCCTGAAGAGGTACAGTATTTTTTCATTCAAAATCAAAACAAAAGTATTTGCGGAAGGTTTAAAGATGAACAATTAGAGACAGTAACAATTCAAATTCCGAGTCAGGTTTTATATACTCAAATCAATTATCATAAAATGTTTTTATTGGCATTATTCATTGCTATGGGAACGACTTTGTTTAGTTGTGCAGATAAAGATGGGAACAAAAACAGAATTGATAAAATCGAAATTGTTGATAATACCGGGCAAGATCAAAATGAAGTTACTCCCGTATGTTATGGACATCAAATCGAGTCTAAAAAAGTAAAAACAAAAAAAGCTCCTCAAAGGTTTACAATGGGAATGCTAATTGCTCCCAATTCTTTTGAAACGGGAACTTTTCAATACAATATTATATACAATTCAAATGATTTAGATGTTTTACCGGTTCCAGAAAATGGAATGAAAAAATTCTATGATTTTTTTAGCAAAAATTATGTTGCTCCAAACAAAACAGAAAAATTTCAGGGAAAACTAAATATTATATTTGTAGTGGAAGAAGATGGCAGTTTGAGTAATTTCAACGTACCTAAAAATACACCAATCGAAATTGGTGAAGAAGCTATTAGAGTTTTAAAAACAGCCCCAAATTGGATTCCCGGAAAACTAAAAAATCGTATTGTTCGCTCCTCTTATATTTTACCTATTACAATTAAATAATGAACAGAAAACACAAAATAACAATTCCCGAACCATGTTATGAAAGCTGGGACAAAATGACTCCAAAAGACAATGGTCGCTTTTGCATGAGCTGTTCCAAAACTGTTATAGATTTCACAACTAAGTTACCAGATGAAATTCAACAATTTTTTGCTCAAAATCAAAATACTGGAATTTGTGGAAGATTTAAAAATGAACAATTAGATTCTGTTATAATTCAAATTCCGAGTCACATTGTATATGCACAAACTAATTATTATAAAATGTTTTTGTTAGCATTATTTCTGGCAATGGGAACAACTTTATTTAGCTGTCAGAATAAAGAAGGAAAGAAACAGAAAATTGATAAAGTAGAAGTTGTTCAGGATGATGCTTCAACAGAACATGTAACTGTTGGGCTCGCTTTACCTCCTAAACATGACCCAAACGACACTTTAAGACATGTACCGCCACCACCGCCGCCAAAAGTTGATCAGGTAAAATTTGTAAAACCAAAGGAGAAAATCAAAAGTGATGATGTATCACAAGGTGAAGTTTACGTTACTGGAGCGGTTATTCATACCAATGCTGAATTTCCTGGAGGAATTGACCCTTTTTATACCTTTTTTGGAAAGGAATTTAAAACACCCGAAAATACAAATACCAAAAATCTAAAAATTAGAATCTCCTTTGCAGTAGAAAAAAACGGCACTTTATCCTATATTGAATCAGTCCCTGCTATCAATAAAAATATAGAGAACGAAATTATTAGAGTTTTAAGCTTATCACCAAAATGGCAACCGGGAGAATCTAATGGAAAAAAAATAAGAATGCAATATTCCTTACCAATTGTATTGGAATGAGATCTCAGATAAAAATTAAATTTAAAACCGTAAATTTGCTTTTTACCTTACAATGAAAAGCAACTTACTTTCAAACATATACAATCCTGCTGATTTACGCTTACTTTCTGAAGAACAACTTCCAGAAGTCGCACAAGAATTACGTCAATTTATTATTGATGTAGTTTCTGTAAAAGAAGGACATTTGGGCGCCAGTTTAGGTGTTGTAGAATTGACAATTGCTTTGCATTATGTCTTCAATACTCCTGAAGATTTATTGGTTTGGGATGTTGGACATCAGGCTTACGGACATAAAATCCTGACTGAAAGAAGAGAAATTTTTCATACGAACAGACAAATCGGAGGCATTTCAGGTTTTCCTAAAAGAAGCGAAAGTGTCTACGATACTTTTGGCGTTGGTCACTCTTCTACTTCTATTTCGGCAGCGTTAGGAATGGCGATTGCTTCTAATTTAAAAGGTGATTTCAACAAACAACATATTGCAGTTATTGGTGACGCTTCTATTGCATCCGGAATGGCTTTCGAAGGCTTAAACCATGCAGGAGTAACAGATGCTAACTTATTGGTTATTTTAAATGACAATGCTATTGGAATTGATCCCAGCGTTGGCGCACTTAAAAAATATCTTACCGCTGTAAAAGAAGGAAAAAATCCGAAGAAGAATAACATGATTAAGTCTTTGAATTTTGATTATTCAGGACCAATTGACGGACATGATCTCCCTACTTTAATCAAAGAATTAAATCGATTAAAAAATATAAAAGGCCCTAAATTTCTTCATATTGTAACTACAAAAGGGAAAGGTTTACAGCAAGCTGAAGAAAATCAGGTAAAATATCATGCACCCGGAAAATTTGATGCTTCGACCGGAGAAATTATTTTAAAATCTGAAGAAAATCTTCCTCCAAAATTTCAGGATGTTTTTGGTTTAACCATTTTAGATTTAGCCAAAAAGAATAAAAAAATCATCGGAATCACGCCTGCAATGCCATCTGGAAGTTCTTTAAAGTTTATGATGGACGAAATTCCGGAACGTGCTTTTGATGTTGGAATTGCCGAGCAACATGCCGTAACGCTTGCAGCCGGAATGGCAACTCAGAGCATGATTGTATATTGCAATATTTATTCGACTTTTTTACAGCGTGCTTACGATCAGGTTATTCATGATGTAGCCTTGCAAAACTTACCTGTTATTTTTTGTTTGGACCGCGCCGGTTTGGTTGGCGAAGATGGCGCAACACATCACGGCGTTTTTGATATTGCTTATTTACGCACAATTCCGAACATGATAATTTACGCACCAATTAACGAAATTGCGCTTCAAAATATTTTATTTACGGCACAATTAGGCTTAAATCATCCTATCGCAATTCGATATCCGCGTGGTAGAGGTGTTTTACCAAACTGGGAAGTAGAAAATTTCGGACAATATAAAAAAATTAATATAGGACAGGCTAGTGTCTTAAAATCCGGAACAAAAAAGGCAATTTTATCGACTGGAACTATCGGAAATAATGTGACATTGGCAATCGATGAATTGAACAATCCGGAAACAATTGCTCACTATGACTTTCCGTTTATTAAACCACTAGATATCAAATTATTACATAACATATTTTCTTCTTTCGAAAGGATAATTACCATTGAAGACGGCGCTATAAACGGTGGTTTTGGAAGTGCAATTTTGGAATTTGCAGCGGTAAATAATTATAAAAATAATATTGAAATTTTGGGTATTCCTGACGTGTTTATTGAGCACGGAACGGTGAGTCAATTACAACAATTGTGTAAAATTGACGTTAAAAGTTTGGTAAATCTTTTTTCAACCGATACAAAATAATTATTTTGCACTACCAAAAAATAAAATCAACCTAATGAAATTATTGCGTTCTACCCTTTTGCTTCTATTGCTTTTGTGTACTTCAAATAACTTTGCTCAAATTATACAAACGACCTTAGATCCCAATCAATTACCGAAACTGCCTTCAAACTGGGCTAAAAAAAATCAATTAGGATTTGACATTTCTGAAATTGCTTTTGTGAATTGGAGCGCCGGGGGAACAAGTTCTATTTCAGGCTTATTTAAAGGCGAGTTTACGAGAACGTATCAAAAAGGAAATCATAAATGGGTAAACGAACTTATCGTAAAATATGGTTTAAATCAGCAAGACGGAATGGAACTTCGTAAAACGGATGATGCGGTAATGCTGAACTCAACTTACGGTTTTAGAAAAGATACTGTTTCAAATTGGTATTACTCAGCCAAATACAATTTTAATACACAGTTTACAAATGGATATAATTATCCAAATAGGGACATTGCTATCTCTAAACCTTTTGCACCGGCATATATCTTTTTAGGAGCGGGAGCTGAGAATTCAAACAAAAAGAAAAACAGAACGTTTTACTTCTCTCCAATAACTTTAAAGACAACTTTGGTTTTAGATCAGGATTTGGCTAATCAAGGTGCTTTTGGTGTTAAAAAAGCAATTTATGCACCTGATCCTCTCGATCCTAATTCTCAAATTTTAATTAAAGACGGACAAAAAGTAAAAGCAGAGTTTGGTATTCTATTAACAGGATACATGAAAAGCGAAATTTATAAAAACGTCTTTTACGAAAACAGGTTAACCTTATACACCGATTATTTGAACAAATTCGGAAATGTCGATGTTGACTACGATACGCGTTTAGATCTTGTTGTTAATGCTTATGTAAAGGCTAACATTGGTGTACATTTAGTTTATGATGATGATATCAAAACTAAAAAAGATGTGGTTGACCCAACTACAGGATCAACTTCTCAAGTAAATGACGGACCAAGAGCTCAGTTAAGACAGGTTCTGGGAGTAGGTTTGGTTTATGCTTTTCAATAATTAAAACGATTGGTCGAATAGTTTTAACACATAGAAACATTAGAATTTTTAGCTTCAAAAAAAGGCATTTCACTTTTTTAAATTCACATAGCTATGTGATAAGAAACTTGTTTCTTTTTTATATTCTTCCAACACATAAAAACTATGTTTCTATATGTTAGAAAATTTATTTAATTCCCTTTTCTTCCGTTTATCGTTTCGAACAATTCTAATGCGTTTCCGTCTGTTAGCAGCGAAACGAAATGGCAAATATGTAATAATCTCTCATACAAATTGGTTTTGTCCAGATGATGCTTTTCCGGTAACATTTTCAAAATCAATTTGTCATAATTTGAAGCAGTTCCTTCATATTTATTATTAAAAGCAGTTATAAATTTGTCCAGTAAAGTCTGGATAATTTGATAACCTACAATTTCCTTTTCAACAACTTCACGGCTTTGATAAATTTTCGCAACGCTTAACTGGATAATATCATCCATTTGCGCCTTGTATTTACTTTTATCCGTTAAGGCAAAAGGAAATTTTCCGGCCAGGATTGCTTCTTCATTTTCAACAAAAACATCAACAGCATCATTAATCAAAGCACCAATTGCCAAAGCACGCAAATAACTAATTCGGTCTTCTTTGGTTTCTAACAATTTATATTTAGAAACCCCAATATTATCTTTTACCAGTTTAATTAGATATTCTAAAGCATAATCTTCAGAAACTAAACCAAGATTTATTCCGTCTTCAAAATCAATAATAGTATAACAAATATCATCTGCTGCTTCGACTAAGTATGCCAACGGATGTCTTTCAAAACCAATATCATCTCCAGATTTATTGGCGATCATTCCCATATCTTTGGCAACTTCTTCAAAAAATGCTTTATCCGTCTGGAAGAAACCATACTTTTTATCAGCAATATTTGACGTTGGCTTTTTAGGCAAACTTTCTTTCGGATATTTCATGAAAGCTCCTAATGTAGCATACGAAATTCTAAGCCCACCCTCGATTCCAGGGCGACTTGCTGTAAGTACCGAAAATCCGTTTGCGTTTCCTTCAAAATCAATTAAATCCTGCCATTGTTTGGCCTTTAAATGATCTTTATATTTTAAGCCTTTTCCTATCGAAAAATATTCTCCAATGGCTTTTTCGCCAGAATGCCCAAAAGGAGGATTTCCTATATCATGTGCCAAAGAAGCTGCAGCTACAATTGCTCCAAAATCATTCATGTGATATCCGTGAATCTCTTTTAGATGTGGATACTTTTCGATAATTTTCTTTCCAACCAAGCGTCCTAAAGAGCGTCCTACAACCGAAACTTCTAAACTGTGCGTTAATCTCGTATGAACGAAATCTGTTTTTGAAAGCGGAATTACCTGGGTTTTATCCTGCAAAGAGCGAAACGCTGCCGAAAAAATAATTCGGTCATAATCAACTTCAAATCCTAAACGCGTATCATCTTGTTCTACACGTAATCTTTTGCTAGTATCGCCTTGGCGTTTGAGTGATAAAAGTTGTTCCCAGTTCATTTGATTTTAGATTTCAGATTGTTGATTTTAGATTTAGGATCTAAAACGTCAAAAATACATTTTATTTTAGGATAATATTGAATAAAAACATGTCGCAGATTAGTTTTTTCGCCACGAATTTCACAAATTAACACAAATCATTGTCCTTAAATTAATTCGTGAAAATTTGTGAAATTTGTGGCAAAATATTATTCTAAAACTCTAATGCCGTACTGTGTTTTATTTCTCCCATTACAAAAATACTATTAGTGTTTCCAATATTTTCGATAGTAGAGAGCTTATTCATTACAAAATCCTGATAACTAGACATGTCCTGAACCAATATTTTTAGCATAAAATCATAATCGCCGGCAATGTTATAACATTCGATAATTTCAGGAAGTGCCACAATATCTTTTACAAAATTGCTTCCCACGTTTTTTGCATGTTCTTTTAAGCGAACATTACAGAAAACGGTCATACCGCGATTCATTTTTTTTCTGTCTAATAAAGCAACATATTTAGTAATATATCCGTCACGTTCTAATCTTTTTATACGTTCATAAACTGGCGTAACGGTCAGGAATAATTTGCTTGCCAGATCTTTTGTATTAATATTTGAATTCTCCTGAAGGTGTTTCAGGATCTGCAAATCGGTGTTATCTAGATTTTCCATAGTATTTTTTACGGCCAAAATGCCTTTTAAAAGTTTTTGTCAGTAATATAATCTTCAAAAATCAACATTTAAAAGACTATTTACTTAAATAATAATCAAATATAAGTTTTAAAATCTAATACAATAAATTTGTTCAGTAAAAAATACTGAAATAAAAAATGAAAACAAATAATTTAGGTTACCCAAGAATTGGTAGCAACAGAGAATTAAAAAAAGCTTCTGAATTGTATTGGGCTGGAAAAATTTCTGTTGATGAACTTATCGAAACCGGAAAAGATATCCGTCGTAGAAACTGGCATTTACAATCTGAAGCAGGAGTTGATTTGATTCCGTCTAATGATTTTTCTTTTTATGATCAAGTACTTGATTTAACATTGACTCTTGGAGCAATCCCGCAGCGTTACCATGAATTAGCCAAAACAAATTCGGCTATCGATTTGTACTTTGCAATGGCAAGAGGAGCGCAAAAAGACGGTCAGGATGTTGTGGCAATGGAAATGACAAAATGGTTCGATACTAACTATCATTATATTGTTCCTGAATTTACTAAGAACCAAAAATTCGAATTGTTTTCTGAAAAAATAATCGATGAATTTAAAGAGGCAAATGCTTTAAAAATTGCTACAAAACCAGTTTTAATAGGACCAATCTCTTATTTACTTTTAGGGAAAGAAAAAGAAGAAGGTTTTCACCGAATTGATCTTATTGATAAATTACTTCCGGTTTACTTCGAAATTTTCGAAAAATTACAAGCTGAAAATGTTGAATATATTCAGTTAGACGAGCCTTTCTTAGCTTTAAATTTAACTGACAAAGAAAGAAATACTTTCACAGAAGTATACAATGAAATCAATATTCGTTTCCCGAAAATCAAAATCATTTTGGCAAACTATTTTGATTGTTTTGGAGAAAACTTAGCGACAGCATTAGCTTTACCAGCTGATACTTTCCACTTAGATTTAGTGCGTTGTCCGTTACAATTAGATGATATTTTAGAATCTGGAAAATTAAGCACAACAGTAAATCTTTCTTTGGGAGTTGTTGACGGAAGAAATATCTGGAAAAATGATTTCAAAAATTCTTTAAACCTGATCAAAAAAGCAACTGATGCTTTGGGAGAAAACAGGATTTTAGTTGCGCCATCGTGCTCTTTAATTCACAGTCCTTGCGATTTAGATTTAGAAACAAACGATGCTACTTTAACTCCGGAGATTAAACAATGGTTGGCTTTTGCTAAACAAAAAATCGACGAAATTGTTTTATTAAAAAAATTAGCTTCTAATGAAATTGATACTAAAACTTCTATTGATTTTGAGCAAAATACTATCGCAAATGACAATCGTAAAACTTCAAAATTAATTCACAATAACGAAGTTAAAACACGAGTTGCTAATATTACAGCTTCTGATGATAAACGTAAAAGCACTTTTGCTACAAGACGAAAAAGTCAGATTGAAGCTTTAAACCTTCCTTTATTCCCAACTACAACTATTGGATCTTTCCCTCAAACAGCTGAAGTGAGAAGCTGGAGAGCAAAATTCAAAAAAGGAGAATTAACAACAGAACAATACAACGATTTAATCGAAAAAGAAACTGAAGCTACAATTCGTTTCCAGGAAGAAACCGGAATCGATGTTTTGGTTCACGGAGAATTCGAACGTAATGATATGGTCGAATATTTTGGGGAGCAACTAGCTGGTTTTACTTTTACAAAAAACGGATGGGTTCAAAGTTACGGAAGCCGTTGTGTAAAACCTCCGGTTATTTATGGTGATGTTTCAAGACCAAACCCAATGACGGTAAAATGGTCGAAATATGCGCAATCTCTGACTCCAAAATGGGTAAAAGGAATGCTTACAGGACCTGTAACTATTTTGCAATGGTCGTTTGTTCGTAACGATCAGTCACGTTCTGAAACTTGTACTCAGATTGCTTTAGCAATTCGTGACGAAGTTGTAGATCTTGAAAAAGCCGGAATCAAAATTATTCAAATTGATGAACCTGCAATTCGTGAAGGATTGCCTTTAAGAAAAGAAGAATGGGCAAATTATCTGGATTGGGCTGTAAAAGCGTTCCGTATTTCTGCAAGTGGCGTTCATGATGACACGCAAATTCATACACACATGTGTTACAGCGAATTCAACGATATTATCCAGAATATTGCTGATATGGATGCTGACGTTATCACAATCGAATGTTCGCGTTCGCAAATGGAACTTTTAGATGCTTTTGCCAACTTTAAATATCCAAATGAGATTGGACCTGGAGTTTATGATATTCACTCTCCTCGTGTACCATCAAGCGCCGAAATGGTTCGTTTGCTAGAGAAAGCTTCTGCTGTAATTCCGGTAGATCAATTATGGGTAAATCCGGATTGTGGTTTAAAAACACGTCATTGGGATGAAACCAAAAAAGCTTTAATAGAAATGGTTGCAGCAGCGCAGGAAATGAGAGCAGCTGTTGAAACCACCGTAAATTAATATTTTAATTAGATATATTTTGTTTTTTAGTGTCAACAAGTGGAGTCGAAATTCTTGTAGTTATGATTGTTTTCGACTTCACTAATGTTGACATTCCATGCTCTTTTTGAATTTTTACACAAAGCCGCGAAGCTGTCAAGTTTAATTTCTTGACAGCTTCGAGGCTTTGCACATATTACAAACAAAAAAAGCATCCGCCGTGGCGAATGCTTTTCTGAAATTGAATACATATTTAAGATTAGAAGTTTTTAGAAACTCCAATATTAAATGTTCTTCCAAAATTAAAATCGAAGTTTTTGTATTCTGGTCCGTTGTTGTCATAATTTAATGTATTATAACCTAAACCACCAATGTTAAAGTTTAAACCAAAACCTTTTTTCATATCGATGAAAAGAGCTGGTGTTACTCCAATGTACATACCATCAGCCTTAGCAGTTGAAGTAAGTGGTCCTGTGTACGTTTTATCTTTTGCACTTTGAAAACCAGTTCCTAATTCAGCAAAGAAAGAGAAAGTTGGATTCAAAGGAATAGTATAACGTAAAAAAGCACCTAATTTAGTTGTGTTATTTCTAACTTCATTTACTCCTTGCTCTGATTTGTTAGAACCGAAAGAAGCTTCACCTCCTACAGTCCAGTTTTCATGAAATTGGTAACCAACTTTTGGAGAAAACTCAAATTCATTCGATTTAACTTCGCTATTCCCTAAAGTTCTAGTTTGAGAAGTGTAACCAATACTACCACCTACTAAGATTGTTCCTTTTTGTGCATTTGCAAAGCTAACCATAGCCAATGCAAGAACCACTAACATTTTTTTCATTTGTATTATTTTAAATTTAATATCCCTTTAACAAGAACGATGCCGTAGCAGTTGGTTTTTATGTTTTTTTTATGAATTCTTTAAACGACAAAAATTTAGCAATCAAGCGTATTTCTATTTACTTTTGTAGCAAATAAACATTCATGTCGATAGAAGTAAACAACATATCAAAAAGTTACGGAACTCAAAAAGCTCTAAATTCAATTTCATTTTCTATTCAAAAAGGAGAAATCGTAGGATTTCTTGGTCCAAACGGAGCTGGAAAATCTACTTTAATGAAAATTTTGACC
The DNA here is from genome assembly GCF_020991455.1 of Flavobacterium sp. JAS. GTDB lineage: Bacteria > Bacteroidota > Bacteroidia > Flavobacteriales > Flavobacteriaceae > Flavobacterium. Next base: position 278,259 of record NZ_JAJMOX010000001.1, on the reverse strand, counting down.
ACATATTTATTGGCAGATAATGGCTCAGCCCTTGTAAACGGTCACGATGTCATGACGGATGCAAAGGCAGTTCAACGTTCCATTGGATATTTACCAGAGCATAATCCGTTGTATTTGGATTTGTATGTTCGTGAGTATTTGGCTTTTAATGCCGATGTTTATCAGGTTGCGAAATCAAGAATTGAAGAGGTTATTCAACTGACAGGACTGTCAGCCGAAAGTCATAAAAAAATTGGACAGCTGTCTAAAGGATATCGCCAGCGTGTGGGACTTGCCAACGCTTTATTGCATAATCCGGATGTTTTAATTCTGGACGAACCAACTACCGGACTGGACCCGAATCAGTTAATGGAAATTCGAAATGTAATTAAAAATGTGGGAAAAGATAAAACAGTTTTTTTATCAACTCATATCATGCAGGAAGTTGAAGCCATTTGTGATCGTGTCATAATTATTGACAAAGGAGAAATTGTTGCCGACAAAAAATTAGATCATCTGGTTTCTGAAGGTAAAGAACAAGTTATCGAAGTAGAATTTGACTATCAGATCCAAGAACAACTTTTGGCTAAACTTGAAAACATTACTTCATACAAAAATATCCATGATATGACATGGGAATTAACTTTTGTTGCCGACAAAGATATGCGTCCGGCAATATTTGATTTCGCCAACGAAAATGGATTAAAAACACTTCAATTAAATCAGAAAAACAAAAATCTGGAGGCTGTTTTCAGAGAAATTACCAAATAAGTTTTCAGTTTACAGTCTCATTTATACCTAAAACCAATTTGTTCTGTTCCAGAATGAATTGGTTTTTCCTTTACTAACAACTCGTTATCAAAGCCTTACACTTTTTTGTGAAATTTTTTATTATTTTTATTTAGACTTGATATAAATAGTATTATATTTGAAAACTGAAACTAATAGTTTTAAACACTAAAATCACTATTGATTATCATGCAGAATATTATCCTCTTTATTATCCTAATAATATTAAAATACTGGATTTAAGATCTTGGATTTTTAGTTTCCACTTTGTTTTTGTTTTTTTTTGAATAAAAGAGCCTGTTTGTAGTTAGCAGGCTCTTTTTATTTCTGCATTTCCTAAATTTCCAAATCTAAAATAGTCTCTCTTAATTCTTCGATTATGATTTTAACGTCTTGTTCAGTCGTGCGCCAATTCACAAAAGATGCTCTGATTCCTTTACGATTTTGATATACGGTTGGTGTCATAAACACTTTTCCTCTATCATTTAAAGTTGTCAAAAACTCACTTACTTTTTCCTGATTGTGATCTCCTTTCAAAGTAAAACAAACATTATTCAGACGAATTGGGGCCAGAAGTTCAAAATTACCATTTTCGATAAGTGCGTTTCCAAAAAGCATAGCCAGATGAGCACTATTTTCTATAATATCCTGAAAACCTTCTTTTCCATAAGCCAACAAAGAAAACCAAACAGGTAAAGCTCTTAGTCGTCTTGAATTTTCAGGCAATACATTTAGGTAATTAAAGTTCTCTAACGGATTTCCTAAATAAGGCGCATTTGAATTCTGAAAGGTTTCAATTTGTAAACTTGCGTGCTCTTTTTTAATCAAATAAAAAGCACTTTCATAAGGAACATTCAGCCATTTGTGACAATCAACCGTAATACTGTCTGCTTCTTCCCAACCTTCTACAAGATGTTTGTATTTCTCTGAAACTGCAGCAAATCCGCCAAAAGCAGCATCTATATGCCACCAGAATTTGTATTTATCTTTTAGTTTTGAAATAGCTGTAAAATCATCAAAATCAGCCGTATTTACCGTTCCTGCACTTGAAATCAAAATAAAAGGTTTTCCGTTTAAACTTTGAATATTTTTTTCTAAATCAGTGATATCAATTGCTTCGCGATTGCCTTCAACAGTTTTAATTGTGGTGTAATTATTACTTCCAATACCTAACATAGCCAAGCTTTTTACAGAAGAAGAATGCGGCGTAGCAGTCAAAATATTTATGGTTTCAGAAATTCCATTTTTGGCAAAGTCTTTCCCAAGTTGGTTCCCAAACCATTGTCTTGCAACTCCCAAACAGGTAAAATTTGACATTGTTGCACCCGTTACAAATCCGCCTAAAAATGATTCTGGCAAGTTCAGTAATTGCAATAATAAATTAATCGTTTCAAACTCTATCAAAGCCGAATTTCCTCCCTGCGCTTTTATCGATTGTGTATTTTGATCATAAACCGAAGACAGCCAATCTCCCACAAGAGAAGCCGGCGTAGAACCTCCGGTTACAAAACCCAAATATCTTGGTCCCGGTGAAGCAACCATTAAAGGTGCCAATCGTTCTTTAAATTCTTCTAAAGCCTTTATTGATCCTAAACCTAATTTGTTTAGTTCACGAGTCGGGTCGATCGATTCTTTTTTAGAAGTTGGAATATTTTCAAGATTATTCAAAAAATCAACTCCTTGTTGTTTTGCCTGATTAAGGATATTTTCGATATCGTTTAGATCTTTCTGAAGTATTGAATTCATATATATTATTTTATTTGCTCAATCAATAGCACAAAAAAGCCCACAGATTACACTGATCAAGCGGATTAATGCTGATTTAATTAAAATTGATGTTTGTTTTAGAAATTATTTACCACTTGGTTTTTTCAGAGAATCGCGAGACCATCATGGAGGAAATCACATCGCCGTTGGCATTTAATAAAGTAGCAATCGGGTCAACGAGAGTTCCTAAAATCATGGCAACCGGCAAAGCTTGTTCCATAGGTAATCCATAAACGGTAATGGCTAAAACTTCACCTATATAACCTCCGTTAGGAATTCCGCCTTCGACAATCGAAACTATTATTGTAATTCCCAGAGCTAAAAGTATAGTTGAAGGTTCAGTAAAATCTTTTCCAAACATGGCAAAAAGAAAAGTTATTTTTAAAATGGATGACATACTTGAACCGTCTTTGTGCAAAGGTGCGCCAAGCGGAATAACCAAATTTCTAACATGTTTTGGAATACCCATTTTTTCTGCGGCATCTAAATTTGCAGGAATAGTTGCGATACTGCTACAAGTTCCTATTGCCGTTAATGAAGGTGTAATATTGTTACTCCAGAAAACGATAAACGCTCTTTTTCCTCCAGCCAATAAAGCATATAAACTAAAAAAAATAAAGAAGTAAAGGATACAAGCTACATAATAAACACCTAATGGTTTGGCATAAACTCCAAATAATTGTGGACCGTAATAACTAACCTGATAAGCAAAATAAGCACCTAAACCTATTGGGGCTAATTTCATAATCATCGTCAAAAGCTGCTTCATGACTTCATTTCCGGAATCCAGAAAACTTTTGAAAGCATTTCCTTTCTCCCCAGATTGCAAAGTTGCAAATCCTATTAAAAATGAAAATATAATAAGCGCCAACATACTTTTTCGGGATAACAATTCGTAAAAATCATTGGTCGTTAGTAATTGAGCTATTTGATCGCCAACACTTCCGGATTGGATATTCTCCATCGGAATTTTAGTAATTATAATGTTCTCGTGAATGGGAAAAAGATAAACCGCTATAATCATAACAATAGCAGATATCAAAAGTGTCCCTAAAAAGACCGCTATCATTATGACAAATAGTCTTCCTAACTTTTCTGTTTTTTCTAAATTGGCAATAGAAGAAGTTATTGTAAAGAAAACAAGCGGAATAATTGCTGTAAAAAGCAAGTTTAAGAATATATCTCCAACAGGTTTTATAACGGCAACTTTTTCTTTAAAAACTAATCCGAAAATACTTCCAATTGTTATTCCGCCCAGAAGTAACAAGACACTGCTGTAACTTTTTAGAAAATTGATTTTTTTGACCTCCATAATTTAATCGTATTGCAATTTGGAAATATAAACGTGAAATAAAAATCAATTAAATTACTCAAAAAAAGAGCACTAAAATTATTTTTTTTAATGCCACTCCCGATAGCTATCGGGATAAAATAATTTCAAATGATTGTCTAATCTGCGTATGCAAATCAAGAGTTAAAATGTGCCTTTAGGCACTAAATATTGGTAACCACTACATCCGAAATGGATTAGCGTGCCGTAGGTACGCAACAAACCGATAACTATTGCGTACCTACGGCACGCTAAATTTATTTTAATTCATATTTTCTACCAACATTTAGTACCTAACGGCACAAAATAAAAACTTTCATTCCTTAATTGGTATTAATCAATATTTTCCTAAAACTAAAGTAGTAAAATCTCTATCGACCAATTCTCCTGTTTTACTTTTTACTTTTTCGGTTAAAGTTTCTTTGTTTATGATTTTGAAAGCAGTTTTCTCAAGTAGTTTCTCTGCTTTTTCGGTACTATAAAGTTCAAATTCATATTTGGTAAAAGGAAGTTGTTTCATAAAACTTTCTTCGGCAAAAGTGATACAAAAAACTCCTTTTGGCTGTAAAACTCTAAAGATTTCAGAAAGTAACTTTTCAGGTTCCTGCCAGAAATAAATTGTGTTTACAGTAAATATTTTATTGAAAAATGAATCTTGAAACGGAATTTCAGTTCCATCATAAAGCGAAAAGAAAGCTTGTTTTTGAGAAACAAAATTCCGGTTGATCTGGCGCGCTTCCTGAAACATTAATTCAGACATTTCAAGCCCGTAGTATTTCAGGTTTTCAGCTTGTTCGAATATAAATTCTACATGCCCCGCATTTCCGTGACCTAATTCTAAAATTGTGTTTCCTGATTCTATATGTAGATTTTGAACCGAATGGCGCGTCATATTGATGTTTGTTTCATGCATCATATTCGCCATTTCAATTCCTTTTTCTCCCGTTGGATGCTTTAGCTGAGAAGCTATTGCTTGTAATTCTTCTTGTTTCATAATCGTAAATTTACAAAATTCCAAACTTTAAATTCCAAATTCCAATCGTGGATATCTTTGTCAAAGTTTAAAACTTTGACAAAGATTATAGTTTAATAATGATGAAAATCTTAAAAAATCTGACTCGCGATTTGGCGAATATTCTCTGATTTTCCCATTGAATAATAATGCAAAACAGGAACTCCGGCAGCTTTCAATTCTAACGATTGCTGAATTGCCCATTCGATTCCCACTTGTTTGATTTCTGCATTATTCTTGCATTTATCAACAGCATCAATTAAATCTTCCGGTAAATCAATACGGAAAATCTGTGGTAAAATCTGTAAATGTCTTTGAACAGCAATTGGCTTAATTCCAGGAATAATAGGAATTGTAATGCCTATTTCTCTTGCTTTTGCCACAAATTCAAAATATTTAGTATTGTCGAAAAACATTTGTGTTACCACATAATCAGCTCCGGCATCTACTTTTTCTTTTAGTCTTTTTAAATCTGATTGTAAAGATGGAGATTCTAAATGTTTCTCCGGATATCCAGCAACACCTATACAAAAATCAGCTTTATTATCGGCATCCATAACTTCATGCAGGTATTTTCCACAGTTTAAGTTATTGATTTGCTTTACCAAATCAATAGCATAACTGTTACCGCCCGCTTTTGGCACAAAAGATTGTTCGTCTTTCATTGCATCGCCACGAAGTGCCATTACATTGTTGATTCCTAAATACTGACAATCTACCAGCATATATTCTGTTTCTTCCTGTGTAAAACCACCACAAAGCAAGTGTGGCACGGTGTCAACATTGTATTTATGTTTTATAGAAGCGCAAATTCCAAGTGTTCCCGGACGCATACGAGTTAGCTTTTTATCCAAAAGCCCGTTTCCTTTATCAATATAAATATACTCTTCACGTGAAGTAGTTACATCAATAAATGGCGGTTTAAACTCCATCAACGGATCAATATTATCGTATAATTCCTGAATACTTTTCCCTTTTTGAGGTGGAATAAGTTCAAACGAGAATAATGTATTTCCTTTGGCGTTTTCTATATGTTCTGTTACTTTCATTCTTTGAGTTATGAGTTATGAATTATGAGTTTTGAGTTTTGAGTTTTGTTCGTGTAAAAAATCTGAAATCAAAAAACGTAATCAAATAATCTTTTTTTTGAAGTTTCAAGTTTCAGGTTTCAAGTTGCTTAACGAACTTGAAACCTGAAACCTGAAACAAAAAAACTTTTCTTAATCTGCTATATTAGGGTTTAACCATTTTGCTGCGTAATCTGTTGGTACGTTACGTCGTTTGGCGTAATCTACTACTTGATCTTCTTTTATTTTTCCGAGTCCAAAATACTTACTTTTCGGATTTCCGAAGTAATATCCAGAAACTGATGATGCTGGCCACATCGCCATACTTTCCGTTAATGTTACTCCAATTTCGTCTGCGACATTCAAGAGTTTCCAGATTGTTGGTTTCTCTAAGTGATCCGGACAAGCAGGATATCCTGGTGCAGGACGAATTCCTTTGTAATTTTCTTCGATTAAATCTTCTGTCGAAAGTGATTCTTCAGCGTCATAACCCCAGAAATCCTGACGTACTTTCTCGTGAAGATATTCGGCGAAAGCCTCAGCAAAACGATCGGCTAATGCTTTTACCATAATCGAATTATAATCATCAAGATCTTTTTCAAATTCTGCTGCCCATTCGTCAACTCCAAAACCTGTTGTTACACAAAAAGCTCCAATATAATCTGTAATTCCAGAATCTTTTGGTAAGATAAAATCAGATAAAGCTATGTTTGGTGCACCTTTCGTTTTTTGTGACTGCTGACGAAGTGTTAAGAATTTCTCCAAAACTTTTCCGTTTTCATCACGCAATTCGATATCGTCATCATCAATTTGATTCGCAGGGAAAATTCCGTAAATACCTTTAGCGGTTAATTTTTTCTCTGCCAAAATCACTTTCAGCATTTCCTGAGCATCTGCAAAAACCGAAGTTGCTTCTGTTCCCACAACCTCATCCGTTAAGATCGCCGGATATTTTCCGAACAATTCCCAAGTTCTAAAAAAGGGTGTCCAGTCGATATACGGAACCAAAACATCAAGATCAACTTCAACGATTTGTTTACCAATTACTTTTGGTTTTGTAGGCGTATATTCCGCCCAGTCTAATTGTAATTTATTTTTACGTGCTTGCTCAATCGTCAGGAAGTTTTTATCTCTTGAACGATTCAAAAACGTTTCTCTAAACGCATCATAATCAGCACGAATATCGCTTGCATATATTTTTCGGTTATGATCTAATAAATTTCCTGCAACAGTAACGGCGCGCGAAGCATCGTTTACGTGAATTACAGTTTCTCTATACTGTGGAGCGATTTTTACGGCAGTATGCGCGCGCGAAGTCGTTGCTCCTCCAATCATAATCGGAATTTTAATTCCTTGTTTGTCTAATTCTTTTGCCAAATAAACCATTTCGTCAAGCGAAGGAGTGATCAGTCCGCTTAAACCAATAATGTCTACATTGTGCTCAATCGCAGCAGCAATAATTTTTTCCGGAGGCACCATAACACCAAGATCTACAATCTCGTAGTTATTACACGCCAAAACTACCGAAACAATATTTTTACCAATATCGTGAACGTCACCTTTTACGGTTGCCATCAATATTTTTCCGTTTCCTTGTTTATCTCCCGCTTGTTTGCTTGCTTCAATATATGGCAACAAATAAGCAACGGCTTTTTTCATTACACGTGCCGATTTTACTACCTGAGGCAAGAACATTTTTCCGCTTCCAAATAAATCTCCAACAACGTTCATTCCCGTCATCAAATTGATTTCGATAACTTCAATTGGTTTTGTCGCAGCAAGACGCGCTTCTTCAACATCTTCTTCAATAAAAGCATCAACTCCTTTTACTAATGAATGTGTAATACGCTCCTGAACCGTTCCTAAACGCCATTCCTGAATCGCTTTTTCATCTGATTTTACTTCGCCTTTTACGTTTTCAGCAAAATCCAAAAGTCTTTCAGTTGCATCGTCACGTCTGTTCAGAATTACGTCTTCAACGTGTTCTAATAAATCTTTTGGAATATCATCATAAATCGAAAGCATTTCCGGATTTACGATTCCCATTGTCATTCCGTTCTTGATTGCGTGGTATAAAAACACCGAGTGCATCGCTTCACGAACGTGATCATTTCCTCTAAAAGAAAACGAAACATTACTTACTCCACCACTAATATGCGCGTGAGGTAAGTTTTCGCGAACCCATTTCGTACCTCTAAAAAAGTCCAAAGCATTTAAGCGATGCTCTTCCATTCCGGTTGCAACGGGGAAAATATTCAAATCGAAAATAATATCCTGTGGAGGAAACCCAACTTTATCAACCAAAATATCATACGAACGCTGACAAATTTCGACTCTACGCTCAAAATTATCGGCCTGACCAACTTCGTCAAAAGCCATGATAATAGCCGCAGCTCCGTAACGTTTGATTAATTTGGCGTGGTGAATAAAGGCTTCTTCACCTTCTTTCAAAGAGATTGAGTTTACAACACTTTTTCCTTGTACTACTTTTAGACCCGCTTCGATGATTTCCCATTTCGAGCTGTCGATCATAATTGGCACTCTGGAGATATCCGGTTCTGATGCAATTAAATTCAAAAATTTTGTCATTGCCTGAACACCATCAAGCATTCCTTCATCCATATTAATATCGATGATTTGTGCTCCACCTTCTACTTGTTGTCTTGCAATATCAAGCGCCTCGTCATATTTCTCTTCCTTGATTAAGCGAAGGAATTTTCTTGAACCTGTAACATTTGTGCGTTCTCCAATGTTTACAAAAACACTGGTAGGCGTAATAATCAACGGTTCTAATCCTGCTAATACAAGGTCTCTTCTTTTTTCTGCCATTTTTTCTAAGTTACTAAGATCCTAAGTTGTTTAGGTTCTGAGTTTTTTTTATTCTTTGTTCTCCTGCAAGGTTTTCGAAACCTTGTAGGTATATTCGTTTTTTATAATCTTATTTTGGGCGTGTTCGCCGCGGCGAATCGGGCTATCCACTTCTATCACTCACGCGATATTCCGTTTTATGATTACTTTCTGTTTTTTAGAAGCATCTAAATTACATAGCCTTTTTCTTGATCTGCTCCAAGTACCCTGCCCAAAGCCACAATACTGGAAAGATAAATGGCCATAAATTATAATTTTCATACTTTGTGTTTATGATAAATAATAATCCACAAATGATTGAAAAAATTATTAAAAATGGTAGAAACCGCTTTTTCTCAAAAAGAGTTTTTTCTCTTTTAATTTCAATATTATATTTATTTTTATAACTGTCAATTGCATCTTCTAAATCGAAACAATATTCATTGAATGTATTAGATTTATGAAAAAACTGTGAATATGTAGAAAGTTTAATTTTTTCACTTCCTTTTAAATTAATCAATACACTAGAAATACTATTATTTGCTTGAATTCTATAACTCGATATTTCCTCAAAACAAACGATTCTTAATTTTCCTAAGCTTTCAATTTCAGTATTTTTATCTCCTATTCTAGCAATACATTGAATTTTAATCCTATTTCTATTTAACCAATAAAAAAGAAATGAAACGCTTAATGGTATTAGTATAATGATGTAGACATTAAAAATATTTCCATCGATTGAATTCATTACAGAAAACACTAAATAAAATATAAAAGGCAGGCTTATACAGAGAAATATTGATTTTATCTGATCTATATATTCAAATCTATACTCTTCCATATATTTTTTTCTTGATTATTCAACAATTTACATCTAATATCAAATGAAAACTTTACGCAAAAACCGGCGCCACTCTCGGCTTATAATCCTTTGCCACTTCCGCAATTAATCGAATATGATCCGGAGTTGTTCCGCAACAACCACCAATTATGTTGATTAAATTATCGTCTAAATATTCTTTAATAAATGCCTGAGTTTGTTCTGGTGTTTCATCATATTGTCCGAATGCGTTTGGTAAACCTGCATTTGGATGCGCCGAAACATTAAAACTAGTATGCTGTGCTAATGTTTTAAGGTATGGCTTTAACAAATCGGCCCCAAGAGCGCAATTGAAACCAACACTCAATAACGGAATATGTGATACTGAAATCAAGAATGCTTCAACCGTTTGTCCGGAAAGTGTTCTTCCTGAAGCATCGGTAATCGTTCCTGAAACCATAATCGGAATATCCAAATTACGTTCGTCTTTTACTTCTTCGATGGCAAAAAGTGCTGCTTTAGCATTCAAAGTATCAAAGATTGTTTCTACCAAAAGTAAATCGCAGCCACCATCCATTAAGGCTTCTACTTGTTGTTTGTAGGCAATTCGCAAATCATCAAACGTTACGGCTCTGTAACCCGGATCGTTTACGTCTGGAGACATACTTGCGGTTCTGTTTGTCGGGCCAATTGAACCGGCAACGAAACGTGGTTTTTCCGGATTTTTAGCTGTAAATTCATCAGCTACTTCTCGGGCAATTTTAGCCGATTCGTAGTTTAATTCGTAAACCAAGTCTTCCAGGAAATAGTCGGCCATACCGATCGTAGTTCCTGAAAAAGTGTTGGTTTCTACGATGTCTGCACCCGCTTCAAAATAAGCGGCGTGGACATCGCGGATTGCTTGTGGTTGTGTTATGGATAGTAAATCGTTGTTTCCTTTTAGGGGATGTGGAAAATCTTTGAAACGCTCTCCACGAAAATCTTCTTCGGAGAAATTATAGCGTTGCAACATTGTTCCCATTGCTCCGTCAAGGATTAGGATATTTTTTTTTATTGCTTCCTGAATTGTTATTGCCATTTTTTTTGTCTTTTAGCTTCTAAGGTTCTAAGGCACTAAGCTGCTAAGTTTTTTATTCTATTATTAAAACATACCTAACAGGTTTTGAAAACCTGTTAGGATACGCGTTTTGATTCACATTAATTCCAAAAATTCACTATTGTAAGCTAACTAGCCCCGATGGAAGCAAATATCCTTTTTATTCTGGGGTTCAGAATAAAAAGATATTGTGTACAGCGGGAACTAATGACAGCAAAAAATGCGTCAATGATTCGCTCATAATACTGAATTCAGTAAAATAGTATTGTATGTTGTCAGGAAGAGTTTTAGGAAATACTTTTATGTATTTGTGTTATCTATCTTAAATACAATGAATTTGTATTAAGTAGAATGTAGCACCTTCTTTATGATAAAGGGTTGCTAAGGTTTCATTGGGTCTTTCCCTCCGCCTTTCGTGATAACTTTCAATAATTTTAAGAACAGTGCAAAGGTATGAAATAGCCTTGCGACTTGCAAATGTTTTTTTAAGTTTCTAAGTTGCAATCCCGAAGCTTCGGGACTGAGGTTCTAAGTTTAAAATTTTAATTAGTATTTATACATTCTATACCCATTAAAATTCTGGCTGTTATTTTTTCTTGCTTGCTTTTGCAAGCGGATTAAAATCTAAACAAAGCTGTAACCAAAACTCTAAATCCTTATTTCTTTGCCAACCGTTTTCAGTGACGAAAATGTAGTTTTTCATTAGTCTTTCAGAGCTTGACATTGGTATTATATCATCTCTTTCTATTGCATCTGCATAGGCATTATCATCAATTCTGCAAAGCAAGAGATTTTCTCCCGTTTGTTTGTCAAGTCGGGTTCCACAGCACATTTTGTTGTCTACCATAAAAACAAGTCCGCCAAACATTTTCTTTTCGAAAAAGTCAGCTTCTTTATATTGTAGAAACGTTCGGATTCTTTGTGCGTTGTCTTCGTCGAAAGCCATTTTTTTTAGGTTCTGAGGTTCTGAATATCTAAGTTTAAAATTGACTTTAGTGTTTTGGCTTTTGTTTTGTTCCTCTAAAATTGATTATTTCTATAATCTTAGATTCGTTATTTATCCTATAAACCAAGTAATTATTCTTGTCTACAATAGCTTTATACAAAGACTCACTTTTTATAGATTTAGGGAATTGTTCTGGATTAAGATTAATTTGATCAATGACTTGCTGAATTTTATACTCTAAGTTTAGAATTTCTTTTGCTGTCCATTTTGCTTCCAAATAATCAACAACTTTATTAAAACCTTTAACAGCTTGCGTCGTCCATATAAGTTTTAATGCCATTTCGAAAATCTTTTCATAACCTCTTCATGACTTACAAACTCGCCCTTTTCAGCTTGATCTAAACCTATTTGAATTTCAACTTTCTCCGAATCCGATAATTCATCAAACCAATCGTTTTGATTTGCATTCAAAATCAATTCCAGTTTTTCTAAAACGCTCTCATCTTCTACCTTCACCAATTTTTGAATAAATTGATATTTTCTAGCCTCTAAATCCATGATATTCAAAATTTATGTATCACAAAGGTACGAATAAAAAAAGCTCAAACTTGATAACAAGTTTGAGCTTTACTTAATATAAAAAGCTTAGAAGCTTAAAAACTAAACTATCGCTTTAACGACCGCTTTTGGCGCTTCTTTACGAGTTCCGTCAAAACCGTCAACTCCTGAAACTGTTGTATATTTCAATACGTATTTTTTACCAGGATTAATGATTTGGTATGCCGCCTGACACATTAAAGTTGCTTCGTGGAAACCACAAAGAATTAATTTTAATTTTCCCGGATAGGTGTTAACGTCTCCAATTGCGAAGATTCCCGGAATATTAGTTTGGTAATCTAATGCGTTGTTTACTTTGATTGCATTTTTCTCGATATCTAATCCCCAGTCTGCGATTGGTCCTAATTTTGGCGTCAATCCGAAAAGTGGAATAAAGAAATCTGTTTCTATTTTTCGGTGTGCTCCGTTTTCTTCGATATCTAGTGATTCAACGTGCTCAGCACCATTGATTCCGATTACTTCTGCAGGTGTGATTAATTTGATTTTTCCAGACGTTTTTAATTCCTGTACTTTTTCTACAGAATCAAGAGCTCCTCTAAATTCATTTCTACGGTGAATCAAAGTTACTTCTGAAGCTACATTTGCCAAGAAAATACTCCAGTCTAATGCTGAATCTCCTCCTCCTGCTATTACAACTCTTTTGTCTCTGAATTTCTCCGGATTTTTGATGAAGTATTTCACTCCTTTATCTTCATAAAACTCAATATCTTCGATAAGTGGTTTACGTGGCTCAAAACTTCCTAAACCTCCTGCAATGGCAATAACTGGCGCATGAAATTTAGTTCCTTTATTTGAGGTTACGATAAAACTTCCGTCTTCTTGTTTTTCGATGGTTTCAGCTCTTTCTCCTAGTGTATAACCTGGCTCAAATTGCTTAATTTGCTCTTGTAGGTTATCAACTAAATCTCCTGCTAAAACTTCCGGGAAACCAGGAATATCATAAATAGGTTTTTTTGGATACAATTCTGAAAGTTGTCCTCCTGCTTGTGGCAAAGCATCTAAAATATGACATTTTAATTTTAATAATCCTGCCTCGAAAACGGCAAATAAACCTGTGGGTCCTGCTCCAATTATAAGTATATCTGTTTTAATCATTATGCTTGTTGTTTATAATCATTCTTAATAACACAAAGAAACGAATAATTTATTCTAATTTCAATGATTTTTATCATTTCATTTCTTTGAGAAACTTTTTACTCTTTATTTTTTAATGAATCAGTTATCTCATTCATTTTTTTAACCTTATCTTCAAAATTACCTTTCAACGTCTTTCGATATTCATTCAGGTTTTCGACCATTTTGTTGATATCATCCGGAATTACCTCTTCAAAAAACTCCCTTAGCCTTTTTGCGGTTGTTGGAGATTTTCCGTTGGTCGAAATGGCTATTTTTACATTTCCTTTCGTTACAATTCCGCCTAAATAATAATCACATAAATCCGGCGTATCGGCAATATTGCAAATCAAATAACGCTTTCGGGACAATTCGTATACCTTTTTGTTGACTTTTAAATCATCGGTACAAGCGATTACCATGTGACGTTTTTTGAGCATTTTCTTTTTGAACTTCGATTTTGTTAATGTAATCGAAGGATGTTGCTCTGCTAAAACCTTAATTTCTAAATGGAAATTTGGCGCTACAACCTCAACATTTGCATTTGGACTTGACTTTAATAAGAAAGACAACTTCTCTAAACCAACATTTCCTCCGCCCACAATCAATACATTTAGATTGTGAAGTTTTAAGAATATTGGATATAATTCATTCTGTTCCATTTTAATTTAATTTCATCTAATCAAAATTAGATGATTTATTCTTAACAGGATTAAATTCCGGTTTTAAAATCCAACGTTTACTTTGTCATCATCGGGTTGAAACCCGACGCTACAATATGAATCGTTCCTTCGAAACTTTATCGAGCGATTTCTTTTGATAGAAATTCTTCGTAAAATCCTTTTAATTTATTGCTTTCGCGAACAACGTTTCCAAGAACAATAATTGCTGGTGAACTCAGTTTTTTCTCTTTTACAATTCCTATAATAGAATCTACTGTTCCAACTCCTACTTTCTCATCAGAAGTTGTTCCGTTTTGAATGATCGCTACGGGCAAATCGCCTTTGTTTTCCTTTTGAAATAAATCGATAATTTGAGGCAATTTGTGCATTCCCATCAAAATAACAACCGTTGCAGAAGATTGAGCTGCCAAAGCCACATCTGAAGATAATTTTCTATCAGAGGTTGTTCCTGTAATCGCCCAAAAACTTTCTGAAACTCCTCTTTTTGTAATCGAAATTCCCTGACTTGCCGGAACTGCAACTACCGAAGATATTCCAGGAACTACAACTGTCTCAATTCCGAAGCTTTCAATAAATTCTATTTCTTCGCTTCCACGTCCAAAAATAAACGGATCTCCACCTTTTAAACGCACTACATTTCCGTACGTTAAAGCATTATCAACAATCAATTGATTGATTTGATCTTGCGTATAAGCGTGATTTCCTATCTTTTTTCCAACAAAAATCTTGATGGCATTTTTAGGAGCGTGAGCTAATATTTCTTCATTCGCCAATGCATCGTATAAAACCACATTTGCTTCAGCAAGTGCTTTTACACCTTTCAGCGTAAGCAAATCCGGATCGCTGGGACCTGCACCAACTAAAGTTACTTTAGGTTTGATATTAAGCATTTGCTAATTCTTGAGCTCTATATTTTTCTATTGTATCAAAAAATGCAATTCCTTCCTGAATGTATTGTTTTGCAAACGCTTCTGAAGGCTCTGTTTGATTAATTTGATATACCAACTCTCTAAATGTTGTTGGTAATTCGATTTTAGATGTTGTAATGAAAACAGTATCAAATAAATCTACAATTCCAGCGTGATTATTAGTTTTTTCGTTTTCTGCAAGCAATAATGCTTTTGCTCCATTTACAAATCCTGCATAAGCATGGTAAATTGCATCTGACCATTTTCCTTTGTCGAAAGATTCTTGTGCGAATGTCAATTTGTCTTTGGCTTCTAATAATAAAGTAGCAACCAAATCAATTACAACTCCGGCACATTCTCCAACTCCAACTGCTTTTACATAATTATCTGCGTTACCCCAGTCTACGAAATCAGCTTCTGTTAGATTCGTTACATCTGCGAAAGGTTTTAAGATTTCATAGAAATATTTCTCTCCTTTTAGATCGTAGTAGTTTAAGAATTTTTCTCCGTTTGCATTTTTGTCAAAATCATTTAAGATTGTACGCAATGCATCTGGTCCTCTACGGCTTGGGATTTTGATTACTTTATCTGCAAAACGTCCTGCACCATTTCCTAATCTTCCTCCGCCTAATAATACCTGTAAAGCCGGAGCTACTAATTTTCCTGAATTGATTGACATTCCCTGAAAACCAATTGCTGACATATTATGCTGTCCGCAAGCATTCATACAACCAGAAATTTTAATTTCAATTTCCTGATTGTTTAAGTACTGTGGATATTCTGCATTTAAAACTTTTTCAAGTTCTTCTGCAATTCCGGTACTACTTGCAATCCCCAAGTTGCAAGTATCTGTACCCGGACATGCTGTAATATCTGCTGTAGAATTATATCCTAAATGAACAAAGTCCAGCTTAGCTAATTCCTGATAAAAGAAAGGTAAATTCTCTTCTTTTACGTGACGTATTACAATATTTTGACGCAATGAAAAACGTAATTCATTTGCTGCATAATTTTTAATTAAAGCGGCTAATAATCTCGCTTTATCGGTATAAAAATCTCCCAATAAAACTTTGATTCCGATCGCGTAATAACCTGCTTGTTTTTGAGCAATTACATTCGATTTTTTCCAGGCTTCATAAGCTGCGGTATCTTCGATTGCAACTTTTGGAACTTCTAACAAAGGCTCTGCAATTGGTCCTTCAAAAGCGGTTGTGTCAATTTCGTATGTTTCAAAAGCGATTGCTTTTTTCTCTTTTTCAACTAAATCAAGGAAAACATCTCTTCCCATTTCTTTGATTAAGAATTTCATACGTGCTTTCATTCTTTTTGCACGCTCACCATATCTGTCAAAAATACGAATGATTCCTTCTGCTGTTGGAATGATTTCGTTTGCAGGTACAAATTCTGAAAGTAATTCAGCATGTGCTGGCTGAGATCCTAAACCTCCACCAAACATGATTTTGAAACCACGAACGCCATCAACAATCTTCGGAATAAATCCTAAATCGTGCAAATAACTCAAAGCGGTATCTTCATCAGATGATGAGAACGAAATTTTAAATTTACGTCCCATTTCCTGACAAATCGGATTTCTTAATAAATATTGAAATAAAGCGTGTGCGTAAGGCGAAACATCAAATGGTTCGTTAACGTCTACACCAGCCAATTCGCTTCCTGTAATATTTCGAACGGTGTTTCCACAAGCTTCACGCAACGTCACATCGTCTTTTGCCAGATTTGCCCAAAGTTCCGGAGTTCTATCTAAACTCACATAGTGAATCTGAATATCCTGACGTGTTGTAATATGCAAACGTCCGGTAGAATATTCATCAGAAACTTTAGTAATACGTACTAATTGCTCGCTGGTTACTTTACCATAAGGCAATTTAATACGAATCATTTGAACGCCTTCCTGACGTTGTCCGTAAATTCCACGTGCTAAACGAAGACTACGAAAACGCTCATCATCAATTTTTCCTCCACGGAATAAATGAATCTTTTTTTCTAAATCGATAATTTCTTTCTGAACTATCGGATTTTCTATTTCTGTTCTAAAACTTTCCATTTTATTTCTGGCTTTAGGCTTTAAGCTGTAGGCTATAAGCTTTTTTAACTTTGTGTTTTCTTGCTTCAGGCTTTAGGCAATAAGCTGTAGGCTTTCTTGCGTACCTTGTTATACGTTTTTTTGCTAAAAGCTTACAGCCTAAAGCTTATTGCTTACAGCAGTGAAACTAGCGAATGAATCCTACTCCTGCTGTTGTATTCGTTGCTGTATCAATTAAGATGAAAGCTCCGTTTGATTTATTATCGTTATAGGCATCAAAATATAAAGGCTTGCTTAATTTGATGGTTACTTCTCCAATTTCGTTGATCGCTAATTGCGAAGCTTCTTTTGTTCCTGAATAATCGGTTGAGATTGTATTTTTGATACTTTCTACTTTTGCTAAAACCGAGTTTGTGTTGTGCTGTACAATATATTTTGTACCCGCAACCAGTTTTTTACTGTCCATCCAACAAACTGTTGTTGTGATTTCTTTTTCAATTTTTGGAAGTTCAGATGATTTTACAATCATATCGCCTCTTGTAACATTGATATCATTTTCTAATTCGATTGTGATAGAAGAACCTGCAACGGCTTCGTCAAATGTTTTATCGAAAAAATGAATTTTTGAAACTTTTGATTCTGTTAAGGAAGGAAGAACCGTAACAGCATCTCCAACTTTAATGGAGTTTCCGTATAATTTTCCTGCGTAACCTCTAAAATCGTGGTATTCTTCAGTTTTTGGACGAATCACAGTCTGAACCGGAAAACGTGCTTTTCCTGCTTCAAAAACATCTGAAGAATGCAATCCTTCTAAATGTTCCAGAACAGTTTGTCCATCATACCAAGTCATATTCTCCGATTTATCAACTACATTTCCACCGTTGATAGCACTTAACGGAATATAACTTACGTTTTGCTCTTTAAATGTGCTTTTAGCATTTAATGCCTGGAAATCGGCTTTGATTTTATTGAAAACTTCTTCAGAATAATCAACTAAATCCATTTTGTTTATCGCAACAATTACCTCTTTTACTCTCAATAAATTATTGATAAAAAAGTGACGATAAGTCTGCTCAATTACACCTTTTCTGGCATCGATTAAAATAATAGAAACCTGAGAAGTCGAAGCTCCTGTAACCATGTTTCTTGTGTATTCTACGTGACCTGGAGTATCTGCAATAATGTAACTTTTCTTTGCAGTCGAAAAATAGATATGAGCAACATCAATTGTGATTCCTTGTTCTCTCTCTGCTACTAAACCATCAGTTGCCAATGAAAAATCAAGATAGTCGTAACCTTTTTGTTTACTGCTTTTTTCGATTGCTTCAATTTTATCTGTAGTCAATGATTTTGTATCATACAATAATCTTCCGATTAAAGTACTTTTTCCGTCATCTACACTTCCTGCTGTTGCTATTTTTAAAACTTCCATTCTTGTAATTTTGTTTCAGGTTTAAAAATTTTGTTTCAAGTTTCACGTTTGCTTCCCTTTCAACTAAATTTAAATCTGTATGTTTTTTGTTTTTCTGATTTTGACTTTAACTACGTTCCGAATTGCATTAATAATTCATAACTCATAATTATTAAAAATACCCTTGTTGTTTTCTTTTCTCCATTGCAGCTTCAGAACGTTTGTCATCGATTCTGGCTCCTCTTTCAGAAATAGTCGAAGTTCTGATTTCTCCAACAACTTCCTGGATTGTTGCTGCATACGATTCAACAGCAGCTGTACAACTCATATCTCCAACGGTTCTGAAGCGAACAATTCTTTCTTCGATTTGTTCGTCTTCTTCCTGATACACAAAAGGAGAATGTGACCAGATTAAACCGTCTCTCAAAAAAACTTTTCTTTTATGTGAAAAATAGATTGATGGAATCTCGATGTGTTCTTTCTCGATATAACTCCAAACATCTAATTCTGTCCAGTTTGAAATTGGGAAAACACGAACGTTTTGACCATTTTCTATTTTTCCGTTCAAAATATCAAACAATTCTGGACGCTGATTTTTTTCATCCCATTGACCAAAATCGTCACGAACTGAAAAAATACGTTCTTTTGCTCTTGCTTTTTCTTCATCACGACGCGCACCACCAATACAAGCATCAAACTTAAATTCTTCGATAGCATCTAAAAGTGTTGTTGTCTGTAAGCTGTTTCTACTAGAATATTTCCCAGTTTCTTCAACTACTTTTCCTTCATCAATAGCATCCTGAACATTACGAACGATTAACTCTAATCCTAATTCTTCAACCAATTTATCTCTGAAAGCAATTGTTTCAGGAAAATTATGTCCCGTATCAACGTGCAAAAGAGGAAACGGAATTTTTGCAGGGAAAAAGGCTTTTTGCGCCAAACGTACTAATGTTATAGAATCTTTTCCTCCTGAGAAAAGTAAAACCGGTTTGTCAAACTGTGAAATTACTTCTCTGAAAATGTATATCGCTTCACTCTCTAAAGCGTTTGTTTTTAATACTGAACTCATTTGATATTTTGTTTAATGCTTGACAGTTTTTTTTAGTTTTAGATCGCTGTGAGTTTAATCTAAAACCTATAAACTATCGTTATTCTGTGTTTTTTGTTTGTTGCTTTTTTCAACGTTTGATCTCGAAAATTCAAGACGTTGCGATCATTAATCTCCATCGGATCGAAACCCGATGCTATAATTTAAATCTTCATCGGGTTGAAACCCGACGCTACAATATAAATCGTTCCTCCGGAACTTAAAATCTATATTCTTGACTCTTTCATCTTTATTCTTTTTTGGCGCTATGCAACCCACATTCCTTATGACTTGATTCCCACCACCATCTTCCGGCTCTGATATCTTCTCCTGGAAAAATTGCTCTCGTACAAGGCGCACATCCAATACTTACGAAACCTTTTTTGTGCAAAGCATTTTGAGGAACATTTTTTTCTGATAAATAGGCTTCAACTTCTTCTAAAGACCACTTTAATAATGGATTGAATTTGATGATTTCAAAACCTCCGTCGTATTCAAACAAATTCAAATCATGCCTATTCTCCGATTGTTCTGCTCTTAGACCTGTAATCCAAACTGAGTTTCCTGCCAAAGCTTTTCTTAAAGGAACAACTTTTCGGATGAAACAACATTCTTTTCTGTTTTCTACTGAATCGTAAAAGCTATTTGGTCCTTTTTGTTTCAATAAATTTTCTACTGCCGTAGCTTCAGGAAAATAAACCTCAATTTGTTTTTTATACTTTTTTAATGTTTTATGAAAAACATCGTAAGTCTCCTGAAATAATCTTCCGGTATCTAAAGTAAAGATGGTAATATCCGTATTACTTTTTGCAATAAAATCTGTAATTACCTGATCTTCCTGACCAAAAGAAGTCGAAAAAATCACTTTCCCCGGATATTCTTTAGCTAAAAAAACTAATGTTTCGTCAAGCGAAAAATCTTTCGTTTTATCTAATAATGATTGTATAATTGTCGCACTCATATTCTCTTTTTCCTTTCTAAAAAATATTACAATAATTTAGATAATGTTTTTAAACTCAATAATATAATTAAAATCCCAACAGCAATCATCATTGGTTTTCTTTTGATTTTATTCAACAAATAAGCCCCAACTGGCGCCGCAATTACTCCTCCTAAAATCAAACCTATAATAACCTGCCAACCGTGAATTCCTCCAAAAAGCATGAAAGTAATTCCGCTTGCAAATGAAACTGCAAACTCAGCGGCATTTACAGAACCTATTGTATATCTTGGATTTCTGCCTCTTCCTAATAATGTTGATGTTACAATTGGCCCCCAACCTCCGCCACCAACAGCGTCCATAAAACCTCCAAACGTGGCCAAAATTCCCAATTTTTTAGTTTTCTTTTTAATGATCTTTTTAACTAAAGCTTTTCTAATAATTATAATTGCCAAAACAATCATGTAAACCGCAATAAATGGTTTTATTACATCACCGTTAATAACATCTGATAATAAATAAGCTCCGATAATTGAACCTAAAACACCCGGAATCAATAAGTTTTTTACCAGTTTTTTGTTGATATTTCCAAATCGATGGTGTGAAATTGCCGAAGCTCCCGTAGTAAACATTTCTGCAACGTGAACTCCTGTACTACTTACAACCGGCGGAACTCCGTAAGCTAATAAAAATGAGGTAGAAGTCGCTCCGTAACCCATTCCTAAAGTTCCATCAACTAATTGCGCAAAAACACCAATAGCAAAAAAGACTAAAAATTCTTGATTAAAACCGCTAACAAATCCATTCCAGGAAAATTCAGCATAATGATTGTAAACTAATGTTGATAGCAAGCCAACCAATAAAACAACAGGTATTACAACCCATAATTTTTCTTTTATTGATACATCTGACTTAACATCAATAGTATTTATTTTTAGCTCGTTTTCCATATTTGGATGATTCGTTTTGGTTTTAAAATCCATTACCCTATCGGGCTAGTAGATTGAGAGGCAAAATTACTATTTATTTCTAAATATCAAAACAATATTTTAATTTTTTACACTTCTAATTATCATAAGATTAACCAAAAGAGCCATTTAAAGAATTTAACAAAACAATTTAATAAGTTAAAAACCATATTTCACTGTATTTCAACAACATAAGTCTACATTTTTTATCATTTCCTAAATACGCCTCTTAATGTCTACCATATCTATAGGATAATTATAAAATTGTCATTATTTTTACTGCAAATTTTTATTCATGGATTTTCAAATAGGTCTCGTAATTGCAGGTTTAGTCGTTGGTTTTGTGGTTGGATTAACAGGTGTTGGAGGCGGCTCTTTAATGACTCCTATTTTATTGTGGTTTGGTATTCCTCCAACGACTGCAGTTGGTACCGATTTATTATACGCAGCTTTTACCAAAATAGGAGGCGTATTTGTACATCATAAAAAAGGTAACATAAACTGGTCCATAACAGGATGGCTTACTTTAGGGAGTGTTCCTGCTGCTTTGCTAACTCTTTGGGTTTTAAACAGCATTAAAACTGACATTACAACTATTAATGCCGTAATAAAATACAGTTTAGGCTGGGCACTGCTTTTTACATCGGTCGCTATTTTATTTAAAAGAAGATTATTACGTTTTTCTCAAAAACATGCCGGCGATAAATTTCATAGTGAAAGTCATACTCAAAATATGCTTACTATAGGAATTGGAGTTTTATTAGGAGCAACTGTAACATTAACTTCTATTGGCGCCGGAGCTCTGGGAACAGTTACGCTATTTTTTCTTTATCCGCTTTTGCCTACTCATCGTTTAGTAGGAACCGAGATTGCTCACGCCGTTCCGTTAACTCTTGTTGCCGGAATTGGACACGCTTCGATGGGAAATTTAGATTTGACTTTATTAGCTCAGTTATTAATGGGTTCTCTTCCCGGAATCTTTATCGGAAGTATGTTAAGCGGAAAAGTGCCTGATTTATTTCTTAGAAACGCCATTGCAGTGATGCTTTTCCTGGCTGGATATAAATTGATTTTTTAAAATAAGTATCCTTTCTGAAAATACAAAAAGACCATTTCGATAAGATTATTGAAATGGCCTTTTTTATGTTTATTAAGAACAGAATTGTTTAAAATGCAATATCTGCCAATGAGTTACTTTCAAGTATTTTAAGTGTATTATCTCTTACCTCAGTCATTAATCGTCTTGCTGCACAGGTTGTTTCGTCATCGCAATCATCACATTTTTCATAAAAGTTATGACTCGCGCACGGAAGTAATGCAATAGGTCCTTCGAGAATACGGTAAACTTTGGCCATACTGATATCTTTTGGATCTTTTATCAGATAATAACCTCCGCCTTTTCCTTTTTTTGCACCAAGAAAACCAGAGTTTCTAAGCAATAATAGAATACTTTCTAAGAACTTAATTGAAATATGTTCACTTTTGGCAATTTCAGCAATTTGTACGGGATCGTTATTTTCTCGTCTAGCTAAATATGTAAGGGCTTTAATTCCGTATTTTGTTTTCTTTGAAAGCATTTTTATATTTTAGATTGCAGAATGTTGATTTTAAATTTGCTAAAATAAACAAGCTGCATATTTTTCTGCAACAAAAATAAGCTTTTTGAACGAGAAAAGTAACAGAATGAACAACCAAGTTCTACCAAATTAGTATAGTTTAAGAAATATAAGCAAAAAATGATTTTTAACCGTACCTTAATTCACAATCACAAACGATTTTTAAAATAAAGATTTTAAAATATCATCACAAATCAAGGAACAATTATTTTCTTCTAAATATAATTGATGATTCTGATTTTGTAGAATTTCATGAGTAAGATTCAAATCCAAAAACCACTTTAAGTTGGGTTTGTTTGGATCTTTTTCTCCAAAATAAAGTTTCAGTTTACAATTTGGAGATTCCGTTTCATATCGCAATCGAGTTGATGAAACGGCAAATAAATGAGAAACTTCTAAAGTCTTTAAAGCTGCTTTCCAGGCAATAGTTCCTCCGATACTAAATCCTAGAATTACCACTTTACCCCTTTCTAATTTAAGTAAATTTTCTACTGCGTTATCAATTCCGTCGTTAAGAAATTGATTGTGGATATCTGTTTCTTTAAGGTTAGAAACATTAATATTGGCTAATTCAAGAACATCATAATATTGAATTTCAAATTTAGACCGTAATAAATCCGTGTAGTTTTTTACCCACTCCGGATCTTTTCCTCCAAATAAATCCGATAAAATAAGCAATCTTGGTTTTACCATATTATAAAGATAAGATTTTAGATATCAGATCAAAATCTAATATCTAAAATCAGAAATCTAAAATTATGCCAGCGCTTGCTTCAAATCAGCAATTACATCTTCTATCGTTTCTAGACCTACAGAAACACGTACCAAACCTTGCGTAATTCCAACAGCTAATTGATCTTCTTCAGATAATTTGCTATGCGTTGTAGAAGCCGGATGCGTAACAATTGTTCTCGTATCACCAATATTAGCTGATAATGAACAAAGTTGTATCGCATTCAGAAATTTTCTTCCTGCTTCAATTCCGCCTTTAATTTCGAATGCAATAATATTCCCGCCCGCTTTCATTTGCTTCTTCGCAATTTCGTACTGCGGATGCGATTTCAAGAACGGATATTTCACACTATTTACATTTGGATGACTTTCTAAAAACTCCGCCACTTTCAAAGCATTTTCACAATGTCTGTCAACACGAACGGCCAATGTTTCTAAACTTTTCGATAAAACCCAAGCATTAAAAGGTGATAAAGCCGGACCTGTATTTCTTGAAAATAAATAAATTTGTCTGATTAAATCTTCGCTTCCAACTGTAACACCACCTAAAACTCTTCCTTGTCCGTCAATTAATTTAGTGGCAGAATGTATTACCAAATGTGCTCCAAATTTTATTGGCTGTTGTAAATAAGGTGTCGCAAAACAGTTATCGATAACTAGAATCAGATTGTGTTTTTTGGCAATATCTCCCAATAATTGCAAATCAATTACATCTACACCAGGATTTGTTGGAGATTCTGCGTATAATATTTTTGTATTAGGTTTAATAAAACTCTCAATTGTTTCCGACTTATTGATATCAAAATACGAAGTTTCGATATTCCATTTTGGAAAATAAGTCATGAACAAAGCATGTGTCGAACCAAAAACACTGCTGGCAGACACAATATGATCTCCTGAATTTAGCAAAGCGGCAAAAGTTGAATAAACAGCTGCCATTCCTGTTGCAAAAGCGTAACCAGCTTCAGCACCTTCCATTTTGCAAATTTTATCTACAAATTCAGTAGTATTTGGATTGCTAAAACGGCTATATATATTTCTTTCTTTTTCCTCTGTAAAAGAAGCTCTCATATCTTCAGCATCTTCAAATACAAAGCTTGACGATAAGTATAATGGCACCGAATGCTCTAAATACTGAGTTCTTTCTAATTGTGTTCTTATGGCCTGAGTTTCAAAACCAAATTCTTGTTCGCTCATTTTAATTTTTTGTTTTTTTTGTTTCAGGTTTCAAGTTTCAGGTTTATACGACGGGTAAAAACTATGATTTAAAACTTAAACAAGTGAATCTTTTTAGCCAATCTGAAAATTATCTAATTTCCTAATTGACAAATTATCTAATTCTATAATGCTTCGTCGTTCAATACAACTTTATATTTTATTGTAGCTGTTGGTTCAATTGTTTTAGAAACTGAACAATATTTCTCGAAAGAAAGCTGCGCTGCTTTTTTTGCTTTTTCAGGATTAACATCTCCTTCTAAATAAAAAACCACATTGATTTCTTTAAAAGGTTTTGCTTCTCCAACTTGAACACGTTCTCCTTCTACCTCAGCATTAAAAGATGTTATTTCCTGACGTTGTTTCTTCAAAATCGAAATCATATCAATAGCACTGCATCCCGCAACTCCCATCAAAACTAATTCCATTGGACTTGCACCTAAATCGCTTCCACCAAATTCGGCTCTGCTATCAACATCAACTACATGACCTCTTTCATTTTTGAGTTTAAAATGAAACGCGTCGTTTACTCTGTTTAAGGTTACTTTCATTTTTTTTGTTTTTTGTTTTTGTTTGAGTTCAAATCAGAAATCCAAACTCTGAACTCTATAATCTAAAATCGATATTACCCTTTATCTGATAATCTTAAAATATCTCCAAAAACTCCTCTCGCAGTTACCGCAGAACCTGCACCGGCTCCTTGAATTACGATTGGACGATCTCCGTAAGATTCTGTATAAATTTCGAAAAAAGAATCAGATCCTTTCAATCCGCCTAAAGCTGTATCTGAAGGTACTGAAACTAATTTTACTTCTAGAATTCCTTTGTCGTTTTGCAAATCTCCAGACAATTCACCAATGTATCTTAATACGTGATTTGGCTTTTGATCGGCTTTAATTTTCTCATAAATTGGATCGAACTCTTTTAACTTTGTCAAGAAATCAGAAACATTTCCTTCACGTAAATGTTCCGGAATTAGATTCTGAATTAAGATTTCTTCGAACTCGTTTTGTAAATCTAATTCTCTTGCCAAGATCAATAATTTTCTTCCCACATCATTTCCGCATAAATCCTCACGCGGGTCTGGTTCTGTGTATCCGTTATCAATTGCTTCTTTCAAAATTTCACTAAACGGAACATCTTTTGCAGAAAAATTATTGAATAAATAACTCAATGTTCCTGAGAAAACTCCTTTTATTTTCGTGATATTCTCACCCGAAAGGTGCAATAATTTAATCGTATCAATTAATGGTAAACCTGCACCAACATTGGTTTCATACAAATAATTCTTCTGGTTTTCTGCCAAAGATTTTCTTAATTCTTTATAGAAACCATAACTTAATGTATTAGCAACTTTATTTGACGAAATCAAATCAAAACTGCTTTCAACCAGCGAAATATAATTTTCTACAAAAGCAGCACTTGCCGTATTGTCAATTGCAATTAAGTTCTCTAAATGATGCTGATTGGCGTAAGCAATAATATCCTCAATTGTATATGCAAGACCTTCTTTTTCAATATCTGTTTTCCAGTTTGAAGTTACGCCATTTTTATTTAAAAGTAATTTTTTAGAATTGGCAATTGCAAAAACATTCAATCGGACATCTTTTCTTTTTTCGATCGCCGCTGTAGATTCTAAAATCTGGTTGATTAAAGTTCCTCCTACTAAACCGTGACCGATAATCGCGATATTAATTTTTTTAGAAACTCCAAAAATCTCCCCGTGAATTACGTTTAATGCTTTATTAAGTTCCGATTTTTTAACTACCAAACTCACGTTTTTCCCCGTAACGGTATTGTTAAACAATATTGGAACAATTTTATTTTTAATTAATGCGGTGTAAGGTTTATGAAAAGTACTCAAATCCTGACCAATAATCGAAATTACCGATACATTATCTGTTACCGTAATCTGGTTTACATCTTTAGAATAAAAGTCGTTTTCAAACTCTTTTTCCAACTCAACCATTGCCAATGTTGCTTTATCAGTTGCTACAACAAGTCCAATTCCTCTTTCTGAAGAACCTTGCGAAATAATACTTACACTAATATTGTGATCTCCCATTACTTTAAAAATTCGGGCATCTACGCCTGATTTTCCAAGTAATCCACGTCCTTCAAGATTTACTAAAGAAACATTTTCTAAAACAGAAAGCGTTTTGATTCCTTCTTTTGTAGAATCTGAAGTAATTAAAGTTCCACGGTTTTCGTGATTAAAAGTATTTAAAATACGAAGTGGGATATTTTTTTCTAATAAAGGAATAATGGTTTTTGCGTGCAAAATTGTTGCTCCAAAATTGGCCAATTCGTTTGCTTCGTTAAAAGAAAGGAACTCGATTTTTTTAGCATCAGCAACCAAATCAGGATTTGCTGTATAAATTCCGTCAACGTGTGTGAAGTTTTGTAATTCTTCGGCATTCAAATAATTAGCGATTAATGACGCTGTATAATTGCTACCGTTTCTGCCCAAAGTTGTCGTATCGTTGTTATTGTTTGAACCAATAAAACCTGTTACAATATTTACTGTTGAGCCGTTATGCTCTTTGAAATAATTGACAACATTTTTCTTGGAAAGCTGCTCCAAAGGTTGTGCGTCACCAAATTTAGAATCGGTTTTTAGCAATTCTCTTGAATCAACAAAGTTTGCCGGAATTCCGTTTTCTTTTAAAATTGCCGTCAGTAATTTAGCCGAAAGCAATTCTCCTTTAGACAAAATCTGATCTTTGATTTTATTGCTGTAATCGCCAATTAAACTAACTCCTTCAAAAAGTTTTTCTAAAATGGTGAACTCTTCAGACAAATCAACCTGAGGATAATCTGAAACCTGATAGATTTTAAAGTTTTCGAATAATGGTTTATAATCTCCGTTTTTAGCAGCGATTTTTAAAATATATTCTAATTCATCTGTAGCATTTCCGCGAGCCGAAACTACAACAGCAATATTTTCACCTTGATTTACTTTATCAGAAATGATTGAAACTACCTTATTAAGTCCTTCTCCATTTGATAACGATTTACCTCCAAATTTTAATATTTTCATTTTATTTTTCTATTGTTTCTGCCTTAAAAATATCGGCAAGTAAATGATCTAATTGTTTGTACTCGATTAAAAAAGCGTCATGTCCGTGAACAGAATCTATTTCGCTGTAAAAAACATTGTCTTTGAACTTTTTTAATTCCTGAAAAGTTTCCCGATTTTCTTTTGGTGTAAAAAACAAATCTGAGTTGATTCCGATAATATGAATCGTTGCATTTGTTCTGGACATTAAAGTTTCAAAATCGTCACTGTTTCTGGTAATATCTATGGTTTTAAGCAATTGGTTCATCAATTTATACGATGACAATTGGTATCTCTTTTGTAGTTTTTCGCCGTGATGTGCCAACCAGCTTTCTATATTAAAAATAGGCAGTTTGGTATTTACTGTACGTTGAAATTTTTCTTTGAATGATTCAGGAGATCTGTAACACAACATTGCATGAATTCTGGCATCTTCTATAGGTCTTGAAGAATTGTTCAGGATTTGCTCTTGCAAGTAGCAATTAGCAATCATCCAGTCTGTCGATTTCCAATCTGTAGCAATCGGAATTAAGTTTTGGGTGATGTTTGGTTCTAAGGCAAGAATTTCCCAGGCGATTCCTCCACCAACAGAACCACCAATAATGGTATGTAACTGACTAATGTTTAAAGCTTCTAAACCTTTTATAAAAATTCGGGCAACGTCTCTCGTGGTAAAATCCAAATAGTTTTCGATTATAAACGAATCGTTTCCGTTTCCGGGAACGTCAAAAGCCAGAATAGTATATTTGTGGGTATCGATTGTTTTTTCGTCGCCAATTAAATCATTCCACCAACCATTCTCTCCGGTTACCTCAGCGTTTCCAGTCAATGCGTGATTGACCAAAACAATAGGCGCACTATGCAATGGCAAACCAGAAAGTGTAAAACTTAACGGTAATGACGGATATAATGCACCACTTTCGGTGATGAAATCCTGAATTATGATGGGACTTGGTATATTTTCCAATTTCAAATCTTTTTATTATTGATTTGTATGTGGAAATATTAGAAAGAAAGTACTAGAGTGAAACTAGAAAATTCTTGTTGTTATCTTTCCACGTTTGGGCGTGGTAGAATGCAGCACCTTCTTCGCTTTAACGAAGGGTTGCTAAGGATTCATCGGGTCTAATCCCTCGTCCTTTCTTTATAACATTTCAATACGTTTTTGAACTTAAAGGTGCAAATTAACTACTTATTTCTTAAACAAACAAATTTTATCGAAACTGATTCCGCAATTTCTTAAACATAATTCAACCAAAAACTATTATACGCAAAAAATTACCGAACAATTTGCCCAGTAAAATTAAGCAGGTTTCCCTTATTTTATAACACTCTTCGATTTAGATAAAAAGTGTTTCATTTTCTTTTGAATACATCAAAAACAATAATGAGTTTGGCTCTTTTTTCTCCGTTACTTTATCCGTTTCTGTGATTCCGAATCTTGGATGTACCAATTCATTTATTGGCGGTGGCGGATTGTTTCTTTTAGCTCTCAAGTTTTTCAATGTTGAAAAAGTTTTTGTTAAGTAGTTTAATGTGCTCATAATATTTAAGTTTATGTTAGTTTGCGTTTTATAATCTTTACTATTTCTTTAATTCTTTGTTATGGTAACCAAATGGAATAAAAAAACCCTTTTGGGTTTTTAATACCAAAAGGGTTTAAGTTTTTAACAACTTATATATACTTTTAGTATCAACAGACGCATACACAAATACGTGCGACATTAAACATCTTGTTCATCTGTAGGGACTTATTCATCTGTGACTTATTTGCTGCTATTTTAAAAAATTCTTGCATTTGTTTAATTTTATAAGCTTTCGAAACTATTGAAACACTTTTGACCTATTCTTCTTTTAAGAATCAATAAGAAATAAAGTTTTTCAACTTTTGCTCCGATTGCCATAACTATATCTAGAATACTAAATCTATTTTTTGGTAATTTGGAGGTGTTACAAATGTGCGAATATTTTTTCAATTACACAAGTGAGGATCAACAAATTAATCTTAAAAAACGTTAAAAAACATCAATTTAACGTTAAAAAACATCTTACAAAATTGGCTTTTATTAAAATGAACGTTAAAACTTACAAAAAAATATGTTATGAACTTTCCTGTTTCAATATATCAAAGAACAACTAACTACTATTAAAAACCACTTACAACCAAACTGCTTCTTTGTTTTTAATTTTTTCAGCCACTTTCAAAATGTCAGTTATTACTCCTCTTGAAATAGCCTGTTTACATGCCGATGCACTTTGAATTACGATTGGAACATCTGCATAAGATTGGGTGTAGATTTCGAAAATAGTATCAGATCCTTTCAATTGACCAATGGCTGACGAAATGGGTTCTGAAACTAACTTGACTTCTAAGGTATTTTTCTCCACATCAAATTCTCCTACATATCTCAAGACATGATTGTCTGCCTGGGTGATTTTTGCAATTTTAAATGATTTATCAACCGCTTCTTTATTAAGAATGCCATTTTTTTCTAAATGTTCATCACTAATAAGAGAATTGATTTTTATATCTGATAAATCAAAATCCTTCCCGATTTCTCTCGTCAAAATCAGTAGTTTTCTTGCCGTATCATTTCCGGATAAATCCTCTTTAAAAGTAGAACGCATTAATCCGAGTAAACTCGCATCTTTTAAAAGCGAAGAAAAAGTAGCTTCTTCTGTTGCAAATCGATTAAAGACATAACTCAGATTGTCTGAAAAGACACCTCGAATCTTTGTGATTTTTTCTCCTGAATAATACAAATCTCTTAAAGTCTGTAAAACAGGAAAACCGGTATCAACCGATGTTTCATACAAAAACTCTTTGTCGTACTTTTTA
This sequence comes from Flavobacterium sp. JAS, assembly GCF_020991455.1. Classification (GTDB taxonomy): domain Bacteria; phylum Bacteroidota; class Bacteroidia; order Flavobacteriales; family Flavobacteriaceae; genus Flavobacterium. The sequence goes on along the minus strand of NZ_JAJMOX010000001.1, from coordinate 247,371 downwards.
AGATTTGCTCTAATCTCTTTATATAAGTCAATTGGCAATGTATTGGCTTTTTTATTTACCGCCACGATATTAAATCCGTTTTCGATCAACGTATTATAATGATGAATTAGTTCGTCACTTGCCGTAGCATCTACCGCAATTAGATTCTCAAATTCATTTACTTTGGCAAATTCAATAATATCCTGCACTTTAAAAGGAACTGCCAATTCCAGGAAATTGGTTTCCCAAGCATATCCAACGCCTTCTTTCTCGAAAAAAGCCACTGTTGAATTGGTGATAATTGGAAAATGAAAATCGACATTTTTACTTTCGAGAAAAAACTCCTGACTTTCTATAATTTGATTGATCAAAGTACTCCCGATATTTCCAATTCCAAAAAGGATGATATTTATTTTAAGCTTTGACATAATTTCTAATTTATTGGGGTTTGATTAAACCATATAAGTAATATGAGTTCATTTAATATTGTCAACTTATAATTTAGACACACTGCCGCGCGTCTCTACAAAATGAACTTATATAACTTATATGGTGAAATTTTTTATACAGATTTGCTTTTTATAAAAAATCACCTCTAGCAGAACTCACGCTGCTAAAGGCAATTTTTCAAACAAAAAACAAAAAAACCTAATTTTTATTAATGCTGTATTGCGATTGTGTTACGCTTGTGAAAACGGTTTGCAAATCAGCTATTAAATCTTCGATATCTTCAATTCCAACCGAAAGTCGGATTAAATCTTTTGAAACTCCTGTTTCTAATTGGTCTGCATCAGACAATTGTTGGTGCGTTGTACTTGCCGGATGAATAATTAATGATTTTGTATCACCAATATTTGCCAAAAGTGAGAACAGTTTAGTTTCATCAACTACTTTTTTTGCCGCTTCAAAACCACCTTTTAATCCAAAAGTGATTACGCCACTTTGTCCTTTCGGTAAATATTGTTGCGCTAAATCGTAGTATTTATTATTTTTCAAACCTGGATAGTTTACCCAAACTACCTCATCTTGTTTTTCTAACCATTCGGCTAAAGCCAAAGCATTTTCGCTATGTTTCTTAATTCGGATTGGTAAAGTTTCTAATCCCTGAATGATTTGAAAAGCATTAAACGGACTCAAAGCTGCGCCAAAATCACGTAATCCTTCAATTCTTGCTTTTGCAATAAAAGCGGCATTTCCTAAAGCTTCGTGATATACTAATCCGTGATATCCTGCTGAAGGTTCTGTAAATTCAGGGAATTTTCCGTTAGACCAGTCAAAATTTCCGGCATCAATAATGGCGCCTCCTAATGAAGTTCCGTTTCCGGAGATATATTTAGTCAATGAGTGAATCACAATATTTGCTCCATATTCAATTGGGTTCAATAAATAAGGAGTAGCTACTGTATTGTCTACAATAAAAGGTACTTTGAAGTTTTTGGCTTCCGCCGAAATTCCTTTCAGGTCTAATACATCAAGTTTTGGGTTTCCTAAAGATTCTACAAAAAAGGCTCTTGTATTTTCTTTAGCCGCTTTTGTGAAGTTTTCCGGTTTAGACGGATCTACAAAAGTCGTTGTGATTCCTAAACGTGGCAAAGTTACCTTTAGCAAATTATAAGTTCCGCCATACAAACTGTTTGAAGCCACAATATGATCGCCCGCTTTTAGCAAAGTCAAAAATGTTGTCGAAATTGCCGATGCTCCAGATGCTGTAACGACTGCTCCAATTCCGCCTTCAAGCGCTGCAAGCCGTTGTTCCAAAACATCATTTGTTGGGTTATTTAATCGGGTATAAATAAATCCGGCTTCGGCTAAGCCAAATAAATTAGCAGCGTGATCTGAATTATTAAATACATACGATGATGTCTGGTAAATAGGCACCGCTCTGGTTCCTGCATTTTTAGTAACATCGTGTCCTGCGTGTAGTGCGTTTGTTGCAAATTTTTGTGTGCTCATGATCTTAGTTTTTTAGGTATTGTTAATACTATTATATATTGTTATTGAAATTGTTATTGAAATTGATATTGTCTAAACAAAAAGGTCTTCTTCTTCGAGATTGTACATCTGGAACAACAACGATTTTTGATCTCTTATATATAGTTCCGGATTGTACTTTAGAACTTCACTTGTTAGTTCTTCCGAGTTTTCATTATTTTTTTGAGAATCTGTTCTCAATAAGTACTGAAATGCGATGGTATTTATATCTAATGTTTTCATGATTTAAAATTTAAAATGTTGAAATAAAAAAAAGCCCTTTCGGATGGCTACCAAAAGGGCTTATAGTTCTAACTATAACAAAGACTTACTCTTTTACTTTTGGCAACAGCGATTTGGGATGCACATTTGCATCATCTCACAACATATAATCATATTATTCGCTATTGTTTTCATTTTCATTTTTTTTAAATTAATTCATTTTTTTTAATTCGACTAATTCGATAGAGTAAATATAGAAACTATTTTTAGAACTACCAAATCAAAAAATAACATTTAACATTTAAATATTTTCTTACACTGAAATTGCTGGTATTTCTTTTAAAAAATTAGGCCCACGGATTGTACGGATTTAAACTGATCTACACTGATTCTTTTTATTTTCTCCTTATATATTATAAATAAAAATGATTCGCATCCTTCAAAAAAGTTTAGCCACAGATTAAAAGATTAAAATGATTGAAAAAAATCTGCGTTAATCCGTTCAATCCGCTTAATCTGTGGCTAATATGCGTAATATTTCAAACTTTTAGAATTTAAAACTTAGTCTTGCAAAACCAAATCTTCCATTCAATCCAAATTGTGACACTGCTCTTGAATAAGCAAACTGATTTGCGTTGCTTAAATCTGTACTTGGCGCAGGAGACAATGTTGGCGTTGTATTCGTAAATGCAGGAGTTGCAGGATTATTTCTGTCCGGATAAACATCTCCTATATTATTAAACCCAAGTGTGAATCTGAATTTCTCATTGATTTGATATCCGAGAGATAAATCGGTTACAATTTTTGCACTGTATTCCGGATGCTCATAAACAGAAGCTGATCCGTCTAAGTTTACATCTGTCGCTCCCGGATCTGTAACTGCTCCAAAATAGCTGTTTCTTAAATAGATATCCAGTTTTTTAATACTGAATGTTGTCATTAAATTCGCTTTCAATTTCGGAATTGCCTCTTCTAAATAAATTCTGCTTGATTCAGGAAAAAATGAATATTTATAAGGTTCTCCACCTGCATCTATAATAGATTGAGGAACATTTAAATCTCCAACTCTTTTTGTTTCATTATAACTTAGCGCCAAATCATTTCTGATCACAAAGTCAGGAATAACATCATATTTCTGAGAAATAACTACATCAATACCTTTAGTTTCAGAGTTGATTCCGTTAGTCCAGAACGAAGCTCTTTCGACACCTTTTAAATCAAATGCTTGTTGAAACAATGTCAATGCATCTTTTTGTGCCGGTGAAGTTGCTGCATCTATCTGCGCATCAGTTGGTCTTGCATATTGTCCGGTTAACACAACCCTGTCGTCGATTCTTGTAAAATAAGCATCTGTTGCGATTGTAATATTTGCTTCCGGAATTTTGAATGTAAATCCTGTACTGATACTTTTAGATTTTTCAGGTTTCAGGTTTTCAACTCCAATACTTTTTGCTGCCTGAGAATCATTTGTAAAATAACCAACCTGATACGGTGAACCATTTATAAACTGAGTTGAACTTGCCTCAAAATATTTTTGTTGTAATGATGGCGCTCTAAAACCGGTTTGTCCCGAAATTCTCCAATTGATATTATCAGTCAATTTCAAAAGAGACGCTAATTTAAAGGTAACTGTACTTCCAAAATCAGAATAATTCTCATAACGTGCTGCTCCGTTTAAAAGCCATTTTTCTGTAGCATTTAATTCTAAATCGATATAAGCTGCACCACTTTTTCTGTCTTTTTCTTTTGCATCCGATGGTTGGAAACCTGAGAAACCTTGTGCTCCTGCTCCACGTTTATTTCCGAAAAAGTCTGTAACGATTAATGGTGAATTACTTGGCAAAATTCCGGAAACCAAATTTTCGTTGATATCATACAATCCGTAAGACGCTTCATCTCCTGCTTTAATTTGGTAATTTTCATATCTGAATTCTCCACCAAAAGCAACGTTCAATCCTTCTAAAACATCGTACTTTTTAGTCAAATCTAAATTGGTTGTGCTTTGTAAAAACGAAACTTTACCGGCGTAAAAACTAAAAGGCGAATTAGTTCCTAAAGTTGCATTGATAGTATTGTTTACATCATATTTAAAGGAGTTCGTACCAAGGTTTGTACTAATATCGGTATCAAAACCAAATAATTGAGTTGTAAGTCCTACTGCTGATGAAAGATCTAGAATATCAGATTCTATCTCTGGCAAAAATCCGTTTTCATACACTTGCGTGAAAGTTCCGGAACCGTTTGGTAATCTGTTAAAAGCATAAGATTTACCATTTCTATACGAAACTCCACCAAAAGAATACAAAGAGGTAATATCACTTAAAGGATATTTTAAATTATAATACGCTTGTCCCGAAGCCAATTCTGACTGACCAACACTCATATTATAATCGCTTCTTTCCTGACCTCTGTACGCCAATTCATTATTAGTCGCATCAAATCCCAAAGCCGTTTGCATTTGAGCAATAGTCGTTGCCGATGAAATTGCAGTTTGCTGTGCCGTTGTAAAATAAGTCACTTGTGGTGCATATTGTTTCAACGAACTAAGAATTTGTGCCGAGTTTGAAGTGTTGTTAATATTACTAAACAATGAGTTTATATAAACACCATCCTGAGCAGCTCTGTTTTCGACCGCATTGTAGGCATTAAAAATTGCATTACTTCTAATTCCTGCTCTGCTTGTTGCTTGTCTGGTAACGGCACTTGCAGTAACATTCAGGAAACTTCCTGCTTTACCTAACGAAGTTCCGTAATTCAAATCTATTTGCAGGTTTTGACCATCGGCGCCGCCTTTAAAATTATTAGATCCCGAAGATAAGTTTGTACCATATTGAACGCCTCCTGAAATAAAATTGGCATTCTTTTTCAATACAATATTAATAACCCCCGCAATAGCATCTGAACCATATTGTGCGGCAGCTCCGTCACGCAAAACTTCGATTCTTTCGATTGCAAACGACGGAATCGCGTTTAAATCTGTTCCAACAGATCCTCTTCCCGGAGAACCATTGATATTTACTAATGCGCTTGTATGTCTGCGTTTACCATTTACCAAAATCAAAACCTGATCTGGTCCCAAACCTCTCAATTGTGCAGGATCTACGTGATCTGTTGCATCTGCAGTTGAAGTTGCATTACTGGTAAAAGAGGGTGCAACATAATTTAAAATTTGAGTCACACTGGTTTGTGGCGAACCTTTTGTTATTTCAGAGATATTAAAAACATCAACTGGAACTGGCACATCTGTTTTTACTCTGTTTTTACTTCTTGATCCAATTATTGTCACTTCAGACAATTCATTATTCTTTAAGCTGTCTTGTTCTTTTTTATTTTCCTGTGCATAAATGCCTGAAATTGTCAAAAGACCTAAAGCTATTACTAGATTTTTTTTCATTACTTCTGTTTGGTATTTATTATTATTTTGGATTAAAAATGATTAACAATTTGGTTCTTTTTTGAAATAAAAAAACCCCTGCGGTTTAGCAGAGGTTCTATATATATTTTTCGAAAAAAACTACAATAGCGTCTCTGCGGAAGGCTCCGGCATCTTACAAGACATATTGCAAATTGTTGATTTCATTTTTTCTTTGTTTTTGATGGTGCAAATTTGCAAACTATTTTTTAATCGACCAAACAAAAACAAAAATAATTTCTATTACCCTATCAAAATAGTATGTTATGTTAAATTTATCGTTATAAAATCAAAAAAATCAAAAGTTTAATTTGCAAATCAAAATGGTTTTATACCTTTGCACCCGAATACAAGAGGAAAAATTTGAACTGATTGCAACCTCTTCATAATGAAATGGTTCGTTATGAATACTGAAAGATTAATTTCAGTAGTAAAAAATGCTAAAGCAGAAATTCTCCTTTAGCCCTTTTTAAGCAATTTTTTTCCTCACTTAATTTTAATTTAATAAATTATTATGGCTTATTTATTTACGTCAGAATCTGTTAGTGAAGGGCATCCAGACAAAGTTGCAGATCAAATTTCGGATGCATTAATTGATAACTTTTTGGCATTTGACGCTGACTCAAAAGTAGCTTGTGAAACTCTTGTTACAACAGGTCAGGTAATTTTAGCAGGTGAAGTAAAATCGAATACCTATCTTGATGTGCAGCAAATTGCTCGCGAAGTAATCCGTAAAATTGGATATACTAAAAGCGAATATATGTTTGAGGCAAATTCTTGTGGAATTCTTTCGGCAATTCACGAACAATCTGCTGATATTAATCAAGGTGTTGACAGAGCTAAGCCAGAAGAGCAAGGTGCTGGAGACCAAGGAATGATGTTTGGTTACGCAACTAACGAAACTGAAAACTACATGCCATTGGCACTTGATTTATCTCATAAATTATTACAAGAGTTAGCAATTTTAAGACGTGAAAACAAGGAAATCACTTATTTACGTCCTGATGCAAAATCGCAAGTAACTTTAGAATATAGCGATGATAACAAACCAACTCGTATTGATGCGATTGTAATCTCGACTCAACACGATGATTTTGATGAAGAAGCTACAATGTTGGCTAAAATCAAAAAAGATATTATCGAAATTTTGATTCCTAGAATCATTGCTAAAAATCCAACGCACGCGCATTTATTCAACGATAAAATCAACTATCATATTAACCCAACAGGAAAATTCGTTATTGGAGGACCTCACGGAGATACTGGTTTAACAGGAAGAAAAATCATCGTTGATACTTATGGTGGAAAAGGTGCTCACGGTGGTGGTGCATTCTCTGGAAAAGATCCAAGTAAAGTGGATAGAAGTGCTGCTTATGCTACACGTCATATCGCTAAAAACTTAGTTGCTGCTGGTGTTGCTGACGAAATCTTAGTACAGGTTTCTTACGCTATTGGAGTTGCTGAGCCAATGGGTATTTTTATCGATACTTACGGGACTTCTAAAGTAAACTTAACTAACGGTGAAATCGCTAAAAAAGTAGAAGCTATTTTTGATATGCGTCCTTACTTTATCGAGCAACGTTTGAAATTAAGAAACCCAATTTATAGCGAAACTGCTGCTTACGGACACATGGGACGTAAACCAGAAGTTGTAACTAAAACTTTTTCTGCTCCGGGCGGACATACAAAAACAGTTACTGTTGAGTTATTTACTTGGGAAAAACTTGATTTTGTAGACAAAGTAAAAGCTGAATTTGGATTATAATTAAATCTAAATATTTTATATACAAAAAGAGGCTGTCTATTTATTTAGACAGCCTCTTTTTTATTTTACTTTAAACGTATTTCTTAATACGTTCCGTTTTGCATTTTAGTCAGTGTTTCTTTAATTTCTGTAGCTGTTTCTTCTTCAACTTCGGCAGTTAAATATTTAACAGCTAATGTTTGTGTTTCGATTGCTTTCTGTTTTTGATCGTCTTTGTAATATAACTGCGCCAAAGTATCTAAATAATACGGATTGTTTTTGTTTACAACCAAACTATACTCTGACCAACCAATTGCAGATTTTAAAAAGTTAGAATTCTGCGGTTTCAAAACTACAGACCATGCTGCAGAATTGGATAAGTTTGAATGGTATTCTTTGAAAGTAGCCCATCCGTTATACGAATAATCAGAACTTGTGTCTATACCAGAATACATTGCATCCAATTGTTCAATTGCACTTCCCTTACCAGTTAAATGAGTATTAAAATAAGAACTAAACTCTTTTAAATAGGTGGTATTAGAACCATCTTTATCCTCGGCTTCTTCTAAATAAGTAAAGTAATTTTGGTAACATTCATAGTTTGCTCTATTGGCAGCTATTAGTTTTTTATAAACTGATATTACTTTACTCTGATTCACATCGCCAGTACTTTTGTCTTCGGCAATATATTTATTCTGTTGTAATGCTGTTGTTATTTCAGTGTTCAAACTTCCTATTGCATGTGTTTCTCCTTCTATAGCATTAAACGTTAATCGTTCCGTATCGATAGCGTCATAATGTTTTATCAAATAATCTACAGCTAGAAAATCGGTATCATTCAAAACTTTGTCTTCTTTAAAAAACTGTTTCGAAAAACCTTGATTTTTAATCTCTTTCAAAATTGTTTCTACCAAATACATATTCGGTTTTGTATCTTTTTGATGCGCTTCAATTAATTTTTTCCAGGTTTGATCAACCGTTTTTTTGTCTAAATCAACTTTTACAAATTTAAAATCGGTTGAATCATTTTCAGTTGTTTCGTACTCGTAAGGCACTTCAAGAGCTGATACTTTATTAAACGCCGAAATCAAATTGGCATCTGTTGCTTTTTTATCATTCAATACTTTACTGAAATCATAAAACGCATTTACTCTTTTCAGCTTTTTACCGAAACCATCATAGTAATTAAATTGGTATTGTTTGTCTGTCAATTTAGCCTTTATAGTCGCCAAAACCACTCCATCACCATTTAGTACAACAAGACTTGGATTATCCTGAATCTTGTTAGTCTTCAACCATTTTTTATCATTGGCTTTAGCCAAATAATAATTGAACAAATCATATTGCGAGTCGTATGTTTCATACATATTATATCCAATTTGCGTTTCCTGATCTTTAACAAAAGTATCAAAATCAGCTTTCGCCAAAGGATTTTTACCATCAACAGCAACTATCAAAAATTTACTTTTAGAATCTTTTGTAGCAGTAATTGCTTTCTTTAAATTATCTTCTATTTTGAATTTAAAATCAACCTTAGGAGGTGCAGGCACATCCGCATAAGCGTTATCAACTGCTACTTCTAAACCAAAATCGTTCTTTACAAGAGCTTCTTTCCCCGGATATGTCCAGTTTGAAACCGTTTTATTTTCAAGAGGAATTATGTTTGAAGTTTTATCAGGCTGAGCATCTTTTGCATTTACAAATGCAATTGGATTCTTTCCTGTTTGCTCAGAAATCATCAGCTCATTTGTCTTTTTATCAAAATAACCTGAAATATTTATATCTCCTAAAGCATCCAGTTCATATTTTACCGTTACTTCTGAAGCTTCTTTTGGCAAAGCATATTTCGAAATTTTGCTTTCGCCCTGATAATCTTCATAAACCAAATACAAAAAGTCAACGCGATCAATCTCAAAATCCAAATCAATTTGTACCCACTCAGGATCTACTTTTGTTCTAATATCAGTTATTTTTTGGTACTGAACAGGTTCCGTTCCGTTTTGTGTACCAATATAAAATGTGTAATAAGCAGGATCTATAAACTTAATTTTAACCTTTTTAGCCTCTTTATCATTCTTAAATGCTACGTCAAAAGCAGCACCTGATTTTACAGTTTGAGAGAATAATAACGAATCTCCCTTTATCTTATACTCTCCCGAATAAAAAACCAGTTCGTATTTATTATCCTCTAATAAATTTAATTTGATTTTTTGACCTTTGTTTGTAGACAGATAAGATCCTTTTTCAATTCCTTTTGTTTGAGAATAAGAAACAGATATTAAACAAAAGATCATTAAGGAACTCCATATAAAATTACGCATGCTTAGAATTTTGTTTGTTAATAGAAACACAAAGATATTTCTTTCTTTACTAAAACAATCATCAAAACGCAAAGTTTGTACTGAAAATACTATAAATTATATTTCATCGAAAAGATAATGTAACGAGGCTGAACAGTGTATTGCGAAACTCTGGTCGAGAACTGCGAGAAGCTGTCATCATTGAGATATTTAGTATTTAGCAAATTAGTTGCCGAAACTTTATATTCCCATTTACTGTCCTTTTTTTGGTAGACTAAGCTTGCATTTAAGAAGTCATATTCATTATCAACCGTTTTATTTCCGTTATAATAATGGTAAAACTCATATTCTGAAACAAACGAAAAACTATCCAAAAAATAGTAATCTAACCTCGCAAAAGGTTTGTCTGTATAATAGGTTGAACCGCTGTATTTGTTGATCAAAGCATTATAACCAAACTCAATATTAGGCAGGTTTTTATAGTTTGTTGAAGCTTTGACCGTATAACTTTGACTAAAACTCTCCGTTGTTGCCAAAACATTATTCTGAATGTTATTAAACTTTGACCAATTCAAACTTGCATTAATCGAAGCTTTATAATTCTTCAGGAAAGAACGACCATAATTTCCCATTCCGGAGAAAGTTTCGTCTGCCAAATTAGAATTATAAGGTGTTGATGATTGATTGACTCCCGTAAAATCTGCCGCCGTTTTTATCGCATCTACTTTTTTAGTATAAGTTGCGTTGGCAAAAATGTTCTCAAAATTGAACATATTGTATTTAAAATAACGTAACGAATGTACTTGCGAAGTTGCATTTTCTAAGAAACGATTTCCTCTAAACAAACTACTATAATCAGACAAAACATAACCCGAAGCCAACTGATTAATATCTGTAAAATCATTTGTCAAAGAGAAATTATACGTCAACGTTTCTGCTTTTTTAATTTGATATAAGGCAAAAAAATCAGGTAAGACTTTTACAAAATTCTGAGAATAATCAGTACCTAATTGTGTGTTTTTCATTGCGTATGAATGCACACTTACTCCGGGTGTCAACGTAAATTTTCCCGTCAATATCTTATAATGAAAGCCTAAAAAAGCATCATTAAAATTATAATTAACCTGATTGTTATTTTGTGGATCATTCAAATCATTTCTATCTCCATTATCTAACATTTGAAAAATATGAGAATTAAAATCCTGATACGAATACGTGTTTCCTAAAGTTACATTGATATTGCTTTTTGGCGTTACCATATAATAGTAGTCCAGTTTAGCATCCAATTTATTTGTTTTTACAAAGCGATCCTGATTCAGATCATTTCTTTGTTGTCCTGAAGTATATCCGGATAAATCAAAAGGTTGTGTTTTTAAATTGGCATTATAAAACGGGTTTTCGTCCTGATACAAATGCTGCATTTCAAAAGCAAAAATATTCTTGTCGCTTTGGGTATAATACAAACTCAAATTTTGATTTATGGATGTAGGATCTTGCTTTTTATTCGTCAAAATCGTTTCCAGCGTCGAAGCATTATTTACAACAGATTCTCTCAACAAATCCGTATCTTCATCTTGTTTGGATAATTTGGTTAAGATGTCGTAATCAAACTGAAACTTGTCATTTGGCTTGTAAGTCGAACTCAATTTAAAAAGTCCAAGATTGTTTTTTTGATGCGTCAATTCATCACGTTTTTGCTCATCTCCCGAATCTAAAATTGTAGTTTGTGATTTGGTTTCAAGATCTGTTTTTGAAGTCGAAAGAATTCCGAAACCGCTAATATTCCATGCTTTTGTAACCGAATATGAAAAGTTGGTTGCGCCGAATTTCGTTTCGATTTCTTTTGCACGATTATTTCTCAACACCGAAATTCCCAAATCATTAGAAGAAACATTAAAATTGCTTCCGCCCTTTTTCATCATATTTTTAAATCCGCCTGTGAATTTGAAATAATCCTGAGCCGTTAAAGGTAATTCGCCAATATTATTAAAATTGGTAATTAAATTAATGCTGTATTTTGGACTGTAATAAAATAGTTTAGGATTAATAATATAACGACTATCCAGTTCTCCAACGCCAATTCCGGCGGTTGCATCTCCAAACCAGAAGTTCTTTTTCCCTTCTTTCAGTTTAATATTCATCGCAACATTATCCTGATCGTTTTCGAGACCTTTTAATTGACCAACTTCGTTATAATTTCTTAAAACCTGAATTTTATCAATCGCATCTGCAGGGATATTTTTAACGCCTAACTTGGTATCTCCATCAAAAAAATCCTTGCCTTCAACCATTAATTTGCTGACTTTTTTTCCCTCAACTTCAATTTCACCATCAGCATTTACTTCAACTCCTGGGAGCTTTTTCAAGACGTCTTCCAGTTTTTTCTCCGTTCCTGATTTAAACGAATCTGCATTGTAGACAATAGTATCACCACTTATCGAAACTGGCATTTCACGCACAATTTCAACACCTTCCAATTCAATTCCGGTATCATCCATGACAATGTTCTGGACAATATTCTCCGTTTTAGTAGAAATTGCAATTTCTTTAGATTTCATTCCGAGATAACTCACTTTAACCGAATAAGAAGTATTTGGTTTTAAAGTCAGTTGAAACTTTCCTTTATCATTGGTAATTCCATAAGAATCCATTGCTTTTGTAGCCGTATTTACAGCCATAATATTGGCCATTTCCAACGGATTTTTTTGTTCATCCTGAATGAAACCATCAAAACGAACACTTTGAGCAAAAGAGATCGATGTCATTAAAAAAATGACATAAAGGAGTATATTTTTCATTGGAAAAAATCTAAAGATGAATGTGCTTAAAGTTTATCGTCTGATCATAACAGGACCACCTCCGGGACCGCCTTCGCGCCCGCGATTCATTTCTCTAAACTCTTCCATTTTTTTAATTACAGTGTCATCGTATTCTTTCTGCGAAACCACTTTTCCTTTTTTAGAGGATTTTATTTCAACTTTATCTTTTGCATTCAAAACAATTTTTGAACATAAAATGGTTGTTTTTCCATCATTGATTTCAAGAATTAAACCAGGTAAACCCCAATAATTCTCCGGTCCCTGATTCACCGGAATCTCTGGCGAATACCAAGCTGTGACAACAATTTCTTTTGGCATTTCAAAATTATCTTCAAAATTGGTTTTCGTTTCCCCCGACGTTTTCTTTACATCGTCTTTCTTTTCTTCAGGTTTTTTATCATCCTTATTTTTTGGTCTAAAATTTCTAAAATCAGTTTTGCTTGGTTCTTTTACAGCTGTTGCTTTGTAGCAAGTATATCCGCCAATTTGTTTGGTTTCCTGTTCTAGTTTCCAGTTTAATTTCGGCAAAGAATCTACCACCAAAAATTCTTTTCCCATAAATTCCTTATCGACTGTGTACGATTTACTTTTTACATCTTTATAAAAAGTTCCGCCGCCACCCATAAACGAGTTCATCATGATTCTCATTCCGCCACCTTGTTGCCCGGGAGTTTCGAGTTTTTCTTCTTCTTTATATATAGAAGATGATTTGTCGAAGTTCAGAATAAAAGTTTTCTCCAGCATTTTTTTCATTCGCTCTTCCATATTCTTTTGCATTTCGGGTGTGATATCACGATTACCACGCATGCCTTCAAACTTAGGCGCTTGCGTTTTTGACTCATAAACAGCCATTCCCTGAAAATCTTTCTGCGCCTGAGCCTGTACAAAAACAAGCATCAAAGACATATATAAAACTATATTTTTCATTGTATTTCTTTTAAATTGCGCAAATCCGATAAAACTTACATTCAAATGTATTATTAATTTTAAGATCCCAAAAGTTAAATATATCAATGCCCTTATGATATAGACTAAACCGCTTATTATTAAGACCATTACATTAAAAAAGCTTCAAAAAACAAAATCATCTAAATATGCCCTATTTAAGTACCTTCTTACTTTTGTTTTTTGTAATTTGGCTCTTTTAGAAAACCAAATCTCATGAGCAAAACGGTGCGTAAACTTTTATTTCTACTTTTTCTTACCGGCTCTTTTCTATCTGTTTCAGCACAGATAGGAAAAATGAAGACTACTCAAATTTCTCACTTTAATACAGATGTTGATGAGTTTTTAGGTTACGATTCTTTTGGTTTTTCTTACCAGATAAAAAACAATGTCTTCAGTAAAATCAAAGAAAAAGAAATCTTTGAATACAAAAATGTTTCCTTGGGAGAAATCTCGAAAGTTGATTTCCAGAATCCTTTAAAACTAGTTTTGTTTTATGAAGATTTTAATAGCGTGGTCTTATTAGACAATCAACTGAATAAAATGACCGAAATTAATTTTTCATTAAACAATACACCAATTGTTGTAAGTGCGATTGGGATGTCAACCCAAAATCAGTTGTGGATTTTCAACACTTTGAATCAACAAATTGGACTTTTTGATTATCTCAAAAATGAATACAAAACGGTTTCTACTCCGTTAACAGAAGCAATAAAATACTGCCAAACCGATTTTAATACTTTTTACTGGATTGATAAAAAAAACAATTTCTTTTCCTGCGATATTTTTGGGAAAGTGACTTCATTGGGAAAAGTTGCTGATTTTGATAAATTTGAAGTTATTAGTCCTCAACAATATATTTTCAGCAAAGCTAATTTGTTGTATTTTAAAGATATTAGCAAATCAAACTCGGATGCAGTTTATGAAATTGAAATTTTAAAAAAATCGTTTGACAAATTCTGCTACAAAGACCAAATTTTATCTATTTTTACATCTAAAGAAATCACAAATTATAAAATCGTAATACCGTAATGCACATAGCAATAGCAGGAAATATAGGCGCAGGAAAAACTACTTTAACTAAATTATTGGCGAAACATTTTAAATGGGAGCCTCATTATGAAGACGTAGTTGACAATCCGTATCTGGACGATTTTTACCATCAAATGGAGCGCTGGTCGTTTAATTTGCAGATTTATTTCTTGAATAGTCGATTCCGCCAAGTACAGCAAATTCGTGAAAGTGGTAAAAAAATTATCCAAGACAGAACTATTTATGAGGATGCTTACATTTTTGCTCCCAACTTGTACTCGATGGGATTAATGACAAGTCGTGATTTTGAAAATTACACTTCTCTTTTTGAATTAATGGAATCTCTGGTAAAAGCTCCGGATTTATTAATCTATTTAAGAAGCTCTATTCCAAATTTAGTGGGACAAATTCACAAACGCGGACGTGAATATGAGAATTCTATTTCGATCGATTATTTAAGCCGTTTGAACGAAAGATACGAAGCCTGGATACAGACTTATAACAAAGGAAAACTTTTAATTATCGATGTTGACAATATTAACTTCGTTGATAATCCAGAAGATTTAGGAAACATCATTAATAGAATTGATGCCGAATTGAACGGATTGTTTTAGAAACACAAACTTTACAGATTTACACGAATAAAAAAATGCCTCTAAATAATTTAGAGGCATTTTTTGTTTGCAGAGCTTTGTCAAAGTTTAAAACTTTGACAAAGCTTTTATTCTTTATTTCGCAGCTTCAATTTTTGCTTTTACTTCAGCTTCTGTTCCTTCATAAACTTCGGTAGTTGTTTTACCGTTTTCTGTTTTCGTTACTGTTCCAACGGTTACACCATTTACAGTCGATAAATTAACCTCAAGTTTGTTTTTACTGTATTTAGTAGTATCAAAACAATCTGTTTTTTGGTGTACATATTTTCCGTTTGCATCATAGTGAGCTAAACATTTTGCAGTTTCTTCGGCAGTACAACCTTTTTCTTTGCACATTTTAGCGCATTCTTCTTTGGTCATTCCTGACATATCTCCGCATTTAGAAACACCTCCAGCATGCATTTCCATTTTAACACAGCAAGAACCCTTTTCTGCCATGCCTGAAGAATGTCCTTCTCCTAAAATTGGTGCAACTACCAACCCAATTAAACAAGTTAGTTTGATTAAGATATTCATTGATGGTCCGGAAGTATCTTTAAAAGGATCTCCAACTGTATCTCCGGTAACTGCTGCTTTGTGTGCATCAGAGCCTTTGTACGTCATTTCTCCATTGATCATCACTCCTGCTTCAAAAGATTTTTTAGCATTGTCCCAAGCTCCTCCAGCATTGTTTTGGAAAACTGCCCAAAGTACTCCTGAAACTGTAACTCCAGCCATATATCCTCCTAACATTTCAGCTATTAACTGATTATTATCTCCGTAAACTAATTTACCTAACAATACGATTGCAATCGGGAAACCAATTGTTAAAATTCCTGGCAACATCATTTCGCGTAAAGCGGCTTTTGTTGAAATTTCAACACATTTTCCGTACTCCGGTTTTCCGGTTCCTTCCATAATTCCCGGAATTTCCTTAAACTGACGACGTACTTCATAAACCATATCCATTGCAGCTTTTCCAACAGAATTCATCGCTAAAGCCGAGAAAACTACCGGAATCATTCCACCCACAAAAAGCATCGCTAAAACTGGTGCTTTAAAAATATTAATTCCATCAATTCCTGTAAAGGTAACATACGCTGCAAATAATGCTAAAGATGTTAATGCTGCGGATGCAATTGCAAAACCTTTTCCGGTTGCCGCAGTTGTGTTTCCTACTGAATCTAAAATATCTGTTCTGGTACGCACTTCTTTTGGTAATTCGCTCATTTCGGCAATTCCTCCTGCATTGTCTGAAATTGGTCCAAAAGCATCAATCGCTAATTGCATTGCTGTAGTAGCCATCATTGCCGAAGCTGCCAAAGCTACACCGTAAAATCCTGCTAGAGCATACGAAATCCAAATTGCTGCGGCAAACAACAATACCGTCGGAAACGTAGAAACCATTCCTGTTGCCAAACCTGCAATAACATTTGTTCCTGCACCTGTAGATGATTTTTGTACAATTGCCATAACTGGTTTCGTACCCAATCCTGTATAATATTCTGTAACCGATGAAATAGCTCCACCAACTACTAATCCAACCAAAGTAGCATAGAAAACACGCATTGATGAGATGTCTTTAGAACCTTCTCCAAAAAAAGTCATTTGCATGGTTTCCGGCAACATATATTGTACTAAAAAGAAACAGGCAATCGCAGTTAAAACAATCGACACCCAGTTTCCTATATTTAAAGCTTTTTGTACTTGCGCTTCTTTGGCATTGTCATCAGATATCTTTACCAATGTAGTTCCAATAATCGAGAATAAAATTCCGAAACCAGCAATTGCCATTGGAAGTAAAATTGGCCCAATTCCGCCAAAAACATCCTGAATGTTTCCGCCCATATCTTTGATCACATAGTTTCCTAAAACCATTGCAGCCAAAACTGTTGCTACATACGAACCAAATAAATCTGCCCCCATTCCGGCAACGTCTCCAACATTATCTCCAACGTTATCTGCAATTGTAGCAGGATTACGCGGATCATCTTCCGGAATTCCGGCTTCAACTTTACCAACTAAATCAGCACCAACATCGGCTGCTTTTGTGTAGATTCCACCACCAACTCTGGCGAACAATGCAATTGATTCTGCACCAAGCGAAAATCCAGCTAATGTCTCCAAAACTTTAGTCATATCTTCAGATGAAGTCCAAACTCCATTCATGAATATTTGAAAGAAAATAATAAAGAATCCTGTTAGACCTAAAACCGCCAAACCTGCAACACCAAGTCCCATTACTGTTCCACCGCCAAAAGAAACTTTCAAAGCTTGTGGCAAACTTGTACGGGCAGCCTGAGTTGTTCTAACATTTGTTTTAGTGGCTATTTTCATTCCCATATTTCCAGCTAAAGCCGAGAAAAATGCTCCAAAAATAAAAGCTACAACTATTAATATATGTGTGGTAGGAACGATAAAAGAAATTGTGGCTAAAACTAAACTAGCAGCAATTACGAAAAAAGTCAATAATCGATATTCGGCTTTTAAAAATGCGAGAGCACCTTCGTAAATGTGATCTGAAATCTCTTTCATCTTGCCATCACCAGCATCTTGTTTTAAAACCCAAGTCCTTTTTATTCCCATGAAAAGTAATCCTATAATTGCCATCGCGATCGGCAAGTAAATCATAAATGCATTCATAATATAGTAGTGGTTTTGGTTAATAGTCAATAAACTAACTAAACGAATTTAAACAAAAAAGCAATACTCCTGACGGAGTATTGCTTTTTTTATAATAGAATACGGTAAAAATTATTTAATACTAAATAATCCTTCTGGTTTGTTTTCAATATCGTTAAAACGCTTAGTACACTCAGCAATAATTGCAAATGCTTCGTTTACATCTCCCCAACCTTCTACATCTACTTGTTTATTTTCAAGATCTTTGTAAACCTGAAAGAAATGCTCGATTTCTTTCAATAAGTGTCCGTTAATATCTGAAAGGTCATTTAATGAATTCCAGATTGGATCTGAAACTGGTACACAAATGATTTTTTCGTCTGGTCCTTTATCATCAGCCATATGGAAAACACCAATTGGTTTTACTTCTATAACACATCCTGGAAAAGTTGGTTCGTTTATCAAAACCAATACATCAAGTGGATCACCATCAAGAGCTAAAGTTTCCGGAATAAATCCGTAATCTGCAGGGTACATCATTGAAGAGAATAACATTCTGTCGAAACGCATTCTTTTGATTTCAAAATCGTACTCATATTTATTTCTGCTTCCTCTTGGTATTTCGATCAATACATCGAAAGTTGTTAGTTTGTCTGCGGTCATTTTCGTTTTTTATTATTTCTTAATTTCGATTGCAAAAGTAACTAAAGAATCCTTTTTTACAATAAAAAACTCCATTAATCTACGCACTTTTCTTTTAAATAACAAACAGTTAATATGTAATTTTTCTATTTCTCTTGTTTAAGTAATAATGCCAAAGTAAATATGTAGCATAAGATCGATACGGACTCCATTGTTTAGCATGAATTTCCATTTCTTGTTTATCATGAATATCAAGTAATTCTTTGATTGTATTTACGACTGCGATATCTCCCAACGGAATCAAATCTGGTTCCTGAAGGCAAAACATTAGGTAAATATCAATAGTCCAATTTCCGATTCCTTTGAGCTTTATCAACTCTTCCCGAACTTTTTCTGCTGATTTTGCTGCTAAACTTTCAATATCTAATTCTTTGCTTAAAACCGCTTCTGAAAGAATTTTGATATACTTAGTTTTCTGACGGCTTACACCAAGATTTCTAAATTCTTCATCTGCTAAAACTGACATCGTTTCTGGATTACAAGTGGTATAGGCCTTTATTTTTAAAAATGTGGCTTTCGCCGAATCTATAGAAACTTGCTGTTCGAGAATCAATAATACCAATGTTTCGAAACCTTGTGGACGTTTCGGGATTGGAGGTAATCCGTATTTCTCGATGATTTCCTGAAATATTGGATTTTTGGTTGATAGAAAATCGATTGCTTCTTGCATAACTTTGATTTAAGTCTGTTCAAAATTAAATAAAAAAGAATCTCGCAAAGACGCGGAGACGCAAAGAATTAAAAACTTAGCGGCTTGGCGTCTTTGCGAGATTATTAAATAGCTTTCGCTTTATTTGATCTGACAAAAAAATTAGAAATAGAATCCGAAAGATCCTTTTACTGCAAATTTATTGGCATCTGGTGTGTTTAAATAACTTCCTCTCCAAGAGAAATCGATTCGGAATACTTTGAAGATATTTCCTATTCCGGCGTTATATTCCCAATATACATTTTCTGGTGCGTTGTAAGGCTGATCTGAAGCATTTATTGCTCTGTTAGCGTTTGAAATGGTTCCGTGAACTGCTTTTACACCTACAAATTCTCTCCAGTTTAGTTTTCTCATAAATGGAATTCTGGAGAATAATCTTCCTCCAAAATCATGATTCCATTGCAAAGTTGTGTACTCATCTGTTATGAACTCATAGAAATTTAAGTTACTAAACGTATTTTCGATTGTAAAATAAGTCTGGTTACCAGGAATCACGCTCATTAATCCTAACGGAATTGTACCAAAGGTTTTTCCGGTTTCAAGAATAATATTTGATCTTCCTAACGCTCCTATAATAATAGGCTGTTTGTAAAAGATTTGAATTTTTTCATAAGCGAAATCGCTATTCATAACTCCTTTTAATCCATAACTAAAGTTTACAAAGAAATGACTAAAAGGACTATCTACAAGATTACGCTCTACTCCAAAACCAATAGTTTTACGATTTGGCATAAACTCAAACTGAATATTAGCTTCAGATTGTGTCACTTTACTTGCAACGACACCCGCAGGATTTGAAGGACTTGGCAAAGTGGTATAATAATCTAAACTAAAAGTAGGAGAAGCAGATTCTAAAGTTCTATAAGACAGACCCGCCTGAACAACAAAATTCTTCATCGGTTCCATTTCAAATGAAATATTACTCAAATTAATGTTCGTTAATTTTCCGTTACTTCCAGTTGTAAACAAGGCTGAAGAAGCAAAACTTCGACCTAAAATATCATTTGTTGTGGTTAAACTGGCACCAATCTGTTCGACGTCCCGCCTATTTCCTCCAGAAATAATGAATCGCTTTTTCTTATCGACCATCCACTTTCCTGAAACTCCATATTTGAATTTATTATCATCAAAACCATAAGCGGTATAAGCTTGTATACGCCATGGATCATTTGGTCCAAAATAGGTTCTTCCTCCTGCTCTAATCCTTAAACCTTCGACTTCATTATAGCCAAATGTGGAGAATATTGGTCCGAAATCAAAGTTTTTAAATTCGACATAACCACTGCCTAAAATCGAAACGAGACTATACAATTGCTTAAATCGTTTGACGGTTTGCAAAGTATCCAGCATTTTATAAATCCCTGCTTCGTCTTTATTTAATTTCTCAAAACGATTTTCTTCCCAAAATTCAGGTGGTCGGTCATAAACAGCATTATCAATAAAATTGACTTCTTCTTTATAAAACTTCTCTGGCTTTTGAATATTGAATTGATGATTTCGGTATAAAGTGGTACGTTTTCCGTAAACTCCTTTTGATTTTTCTTTTTTATTCAAAGCAAAATCAGACATCATATAATCACGGGTTAATAGAAAAACAGAGTCATTTTCTACCTCAAATTCCTGTTCGATATAAATATCTTTTACCCAGTTAATATTGGCACTTTTAGTCACGCCCATATTAATTTTCTTGATTGCAAAAGTAGAATCGTTTACCCAAAAATCTCCTTTAAAGGTTAATTCATTTTTACGCCTTGGATAAAAAACAATATTATAGCACCATTTTTTATCTATAAATGCACTGTCTTTTAAAACATAATTATAAACATCAATTCCGGTTCTTGAAAGCGGGCTTGTAAAACTCTTATCAAAAAACTTAAGATGATTATCATAAATGTTATAATCAGTATAAAGATCTTTTACGAATGAAAGAATCTGCTGATTACCATTAAAACCAGACATTTTATTTCCGGTTATGTTCTCTTTTACCTTCTTTAATTTGTTATCGCCGTAAACATCATAAACCGATTCATTAATAAAAATTGGCAAATACGTTTTTCCGGTAACATCTGAAGTATCCACATGCTTAAATACAAACTCCATTCCTTTAAAGAGTTTGTTCTTCATAAAAGCACTGTCGATTGTATTCATGTCAAATTCAACTTTCTCGTACTTTTGCATTTGATATTGATTGAATTGATAAAGACCGTTTTTACGTTTTCTTTCCCAAATTTTTCTCAATATATCCAGTGCAGGATTATTCTTTTTAGATGTTTTACCTGTAAAAATTACAACTTCATTTAGTGCTTCGGCTTCGCTTAAAACAATTTTAAATTCATAATTTACAGTTTTTTCTAACGGAACTTCCTTATCAGAAAATCCGGCAGAAGTAACTAATAATGCAGTATAAGTGTTTGGCGATTCGAGATAAAAACGTCCATCTTCATTAGAAACGATTCCTGTATTTGATCCTTTAAAAACAACATTGGCAAACGGAACAGGCTGATTCGATTTATCCAAAACAATTCCGCTCACTTTAGTTTGTGCAATAGCAATATTCGCAAATGCGAATACAAAAAACAGGCTGAGTAAAATTATTCTTTTCATAATCCGGCAAAAAAAAAACTTCATCAATTAATATGACTGATGAAGTTTTATGAGTATTGTTTAATTGACTATTTGTACATTACTTTCTTTACTGCTTTTACTACATCAGCTGCGTTTGGCAACCAGTCTTTTAGTAAAACAGGAGAGTAAGGTGCTGGTGTATCAGCAGTTGTGATACGTTGAATTGGCGCGTCAAGGAAATCAAAAGCTTGTTCCTGAACAATATATGTGATTTCAGATGAAATACTTGCAAATGGCCAGGCTTCTTCTAAAATTACTAAACGGTTTGTTTTTTTAACAGATTTAAGAATTGCATCTTTATCCATAGGACGAACTGTTCTTAAGTCGATAATTTCACATGAAATTCCTTCTTTTGCTAATTCATCAGCAGCAATAAAAGCTTCTTTGATAATTTTTCCGAAAGAAACGATAGTTACATCTGTTCCTTCACGTTTGATATCAGCAACTCCTAATGGAATTGTATATTCTCCGTCTGGCACTTCTCCTTTATCACCATACATTTGCTCAGATTCCATAAAAATTACAGGATCATTATCACGAATTGCAGATTTCAAAAGTCCTTTTGCATCGTAAGGAGTTGAAGGTACAACAACTTTAAGTCCCGGGGTATTAGCAAACCAGTTCTCTAAAGCCTGAGAGTGAGTAGCTCCTAATTGACCTGCAGAAGCAGTTGGTCCACGAAAAACGATAGGCACATTAAATTGTCCTCCTGTCATTTGACGCATTTTAGCAGCGTTATTTATAATTTGATCAATACCTACTAAACAGAAGTTGAATGTCATATACTCAACAATAGGACGACAACCGTTCATAGCTGATCCTACTGCAATTCCTGTAAAACCAAGCTCAGCAATTGGAGTATCGATTACTCTTTTTTCGCCAAACTCAGCAAGCATTCCTTTTGAAGCTTTGTAAGCTCCGTTATATTCTGCAACTTCTTCGCCCATTAAATATATGGATTCATCGTGACGCATTTCTTCGCTCATCGCTTCACAAATGGCCTCTCTAAATTGTATTGTTCTCATATTTATATTGTATGTTGAATTTTCTGAAGAGCAAAAATAAATATTTTAAATAACTTAAAAGCATAAATTAGATTTAAAATCACATGAACTTCCTTCTGTCTTCTGCTTTTAACTTTTTAAAATTTATTGTGATATTTACGAAATCGATGTAAAAGCAACTCTTCATTCCTAAAACACTTTTGATACAAATTCAACTTTAATTGTTGCATTCTTATTTTTACAAAAATCTTTCTTTAAAACGTAACAATTCAAATTGTAGTATAATTCTAACCAAAGTTTAACAGTTGTTCATCCTCACTCCATTATAAAATTCCTAAGAATCAATAGAAATGACTGCATTATCTCTTTTTGGCAGCCATGAAACAGCTTCAAAATTTCAGAATCTGCGAAATCGTAATAGTTTTCAAAAAATATTATGCACGCATAGTATATTATTCCGATTTTAATTTCTAAATTTGTAAAAGAATATTATAAATATAAAATATATACTTATGAAAATATTAGTTTGCATCAGCCACGTGCCTGATACTACTTCAAAAATTAACTTCTCCAATGGTGACTCAGAATTCGACACCAATGGTGTTCAATATGTAATTAATCCTAATGACGAGTTTGGCTTGACACGTGCAATTTGGTTTCAGGAACAACAAGGCGCTACTGTAACTGTAGTAAACGTTGGAGGTCCTGATACAGAACCAACTTTACGTAAAGCTCTTGCTATTGGTGCAAATGAAGCTATCCGCGTAAATGCAAACCCAACTGATGGTTTTTTTGTTGCAAAACAACTTGCCGAAGTAATTAAAAATGGTGGTTATGATTTAGTAATTGCCGGAAAAGAATCTTTAGATTATAATGGTGGAATGGTTCCTGGAATGATTGCAGGAATTTTAGGTTCTAACTTTTTAAACTCTTGTACAGCTTTAACAGTTGACGGAAATAATGTAAAAGCGGTTCGTGAAATTGATGGTGGAAAAGAAACTGTTAGTACTACTTTGCCATTAATTATTGGTGGTCAAAAAGGTCTTGTTGAAGAAAAAGATCTTCGTATTCCAAACATGAGAGGAATTATGACTGCAAGAACAAAAGCGCTGACGATTCTTGAGCCAGTTGACGCTCCTGTAAATACAAAAGCGGTGAAATTTGAAAAACCAGCTCCAAAATCAGCAGTAAAATTAGTTTCTCCTGATAATTTAGATGAGTTAATCAATTTATTACACAACGAGGCTAAGGTGATTTAAGATTGTAGAGTTTAGATTTTAGATTGCTGATCGCAATAAAAAATCTAAAATTCAACATTTGATTCACTTCAAAATCTAAATCAATAATCCTTTTAGATTTCAATTTTATAAATCTGAAATCTAAAATCTAAAATCTAAAATTATTATGTCAATATTAATATATGCAGAATCTGCAGAAGGAAAATTTAAAAAAGTTGCTTTTGAATTAGCTTCTTACGCTAAAAAAGTAGCAGAAACTTTAGGAACTACCGTTACAGCTTTAACTGTAAACATCAGTGATGTAAGCGAGTTGTCTAAATACGGAGTTGATAAAGTATTAAAAGTAAACAACGATAAATTAGCAGGTTTTACAGCTAAGGCTTACGCCGATGTTATCAAACAAGCTGCTGAAAAAGAAGGAACAAAACTAGTTTTACTTTCTTCTACAACAGACAGTATTTATCTTTCATCATTAGTAGCAGTGGCTTTAAATGCTGGTTTTGCTTCAAACGTTGTTGGATTACCGGTTAGCACTTCACCTTTTCAGGTAAAAAGAAATGCTTTCTCAAACAAAGCTTTCAACATTACTGAAATCAACACTGATGTAAAAGTTCTTGGCTTAGCTAAAAACTCTTACGGAATCTTCGAAAGTGCAGGATCTGCAACTGAAGAAGACTTCAACCCAACAATTGGAGACAATGACTTTGGAGTAAAAGTAGAATCTGTAGAAAAAGTAACCGGAAAAGTATCTATCGCTGATGCTGATATCGTAGTTTCTGGCGGACGTGGACTTAAAGGTCCTGAAAACTGGGGAATGATCGAAGAATTAGCTTCTGTATTAGGCGCTGCAACAGCATGTTCTAAACCAGTTTCTGATTTAGGATGGAGACCTCACAGTGAGCACGTTGGACAAACAGGAAAACCAGTTGCAACAAACCTATATATTGCAATAGGAATTTCTGGAGCTATTCAGCACATTGCCGGAATCAACTCATCAAAAGTAAAAGTAGTTATCAATAACGATCCTGAAGCTCCTTTCTTTAAAGTGGCTGATTATGGAGTTGTTGGAGATGCATTCGAAATTGTACCTCAATTAATTGAGAAATTAAAAGCTTTCAAAGCTCAACATTCTTAATTTAAAAATCTCTATAAAAATATAGCTGCCTAAAAACAAGATAATCGTATCTTTGTTTTAGGTGGCTTTTTTGTTCCATATTTTTTGATTAAAATTGCACCTTTATTTTTCAATCAAAAAAAGTACTAAAATGCGGCATTAATTGCCCTTTTTTACCCACATATATGAGTCTAGTAAAATTATCCATAAAAGGAATTTCATACAGTCAAACTCAAAATGGCGCTTATGCCTTAATTTTGAATGAAGTTGATGGCGAAAGAAAATTACCTATAGTTATTGGTGCTTTTGAAGCACAGTCAATTGCTATTGCCTTAGAAAAAGAAATAAAACCTCCTCGCCCGTTAACGCACGATTTGTTCAAAAACTTCGCTGAAAGGTTTGATATTGTAGTAAAACAAGTTATTATTCACAAACTTGTTGACGGCGTTTTTTACTCCAGTTTAATCTGCGAAAGAGATAAAATTGAAGAAATTATCGACGCACGAACGTCTGATGCAATTGCTTTAGCATTACGTTTTAATGCACCGATTTTTACTTATAAAAACATTCTTGACAAAGCCGGAATTTATTTAAAATCAAATACTGCAGAAACTGATCAGGGTTCTCAGGAAATTGATGATGTTCTTTCGAATCCAGAAACTTTTGGTCACGAAGAAGAAACCAATCAATCAGGAGATGTTTATGCAAAACATACTTTACAAGAACTAAACGAACTATTAGATCAGGCAGTTTCTCAGGAAGATTATGAAAAAGCAGCAAAAATTAGAGACGAAATCTCAAAACGTTAATTCTTATTGTTTAATCGTGAATTTCTTTATTCGTTTAATCGATTAAACAGTTCAACGAATAACCGAATAAACCAAATTATGAAACAATACTTAGATTTAGTAAAACACGTTTTAGAAAACGGCAACCAAAAAGGTGACCGAACAGGAACAGGAACAAAAAGTGTTTTTGGCTATCAGATGCGTTTTGATTTAAGTGAAGGTTTCCCAATGGTTACAACCAAAAAATTACACTTAAAATCAATCATTTACGAACTGCTTTGGTTCTTAAAAGGCGATACAAATATTAAATACCTTCAGGAAAACGGAGTAAAAATCTGGGATGCCTGGGCAGATTCTAATGGAAATTTAGGACCAGTCTATGGACATCAATGGAGAAATTGGAATAGTGAAGAAATTGATCAGATATCTGAATTAATCACAGAACTAAAAACAAATCCAAACAGCCGCCGAATGCTGGTTTCAGCCTGGAATCCTTCTGTTTTACCGGACACTACTAAATCATTTGAAGAAAACGTTGCAAACAACAAGGCTGCTTTACCTCCTTGCCACGCTTTTTTTCAGTTTTATGTTACGAGTTCCGACAGTGAAAAAGGCGAAACAAAAGGAAAGCTATCTTGTCAATTATACCAACGAAGTGCTGATATATTTTTAGGAGTTCCTTTTAATATTGCTTCGTATGCATTATTAACTATGATGATTGCTCAGGTTTGTGATCTTGAACCGGGAGAATTTATTCACACCTTTGGAGACGCACACATTTACAACAATCATTTTGAACAATTAGAATTGCAGTTAACCCGTGAGCCAAAACCATTACCAAAAATGATTTTGAATCCTGAGATCAAAAACATTTTTGATTTTGATTATAATGACTTTACACTTGTAGATTACGAGCCGCATGCCGGAATAAAAGGAAGTGTTGCTGTATAAATTATAAAAAAATCCGCTTAAAATTTAAGCGGATTTTTTATACAACTAAAACACTATTTTCACTTCCTGCAAAATCATTCCATTTATAAGAATCAGCTTCAGGATCGTTAACATAACTTCCATCAATCACATACTTAAACTCGTAAATCGCATCTTTAACCAAGTCATAAGTAGCTTTAAAAGTTCCGTTTTTTAACTTACTCAAAGTTCCTTCTTCAACATTCCAGTTGTTAAAATCCCCAACAACTGCAGCCGAATTTGCATCTTTAGCATCTATAGAAAATGTAACTTTGCAAACTGGTTTCGTTTTAATAAATTGTTTCTTTAAAGACATAACTATTTAGTTTTTAGATTCATACACTAAATTACACAAATTCAAACGAACTTTCAATACCCACACAAACGATTTGCGATAATATCAAAAACACACTGTTTTTTAAATCATATTAATAATTTATAAGCTCCTATTTTTTTGCATTCCCAATTCGTAACTCATTTTAAAACAAATAATCTGCGCTCAAAATATTGTGTTTTCAAAATAAATTTTAACTTTATAATCTCATTTACATCACATGGAAAAAGAAGTACACGAACAATACGAATATGCCAGAAGAAGACTTAGGCAGAAGAAAGTGCTTTATTTTCATTTTGTGCTTTTTCTAATAGGAAGTTTATTTTTATTTATCGCAAACAGATTTTTTGGTTTTGGAGATACAACCACGAACCAAAATTGGTGCATTTGGGCCGTAACAATATGGTTATTTGTCTTTATTCTACACTTTATAAAAGTTTATATTACAGACAGATTCATGAATAAAAAATGGGAAAGGGAACA
The DNA here is from genome assembly GCF_020991455.1 of Flavobacterium sp. JAS. Classification (GTDB taxonomy): domain Bacteria; phylum Bacteroidota; class Bacteroidia; order Flavobacteriales; family Flavobacteriaceae; genus Flavobacterium. Next base: position 219,727 of record NZ_JAJMOX010000001.1, on the reverse strand, counting down.
AATTGACAGACTTGTTGCTTTACAGCAAAAAAGAATCAGTCAATTAGAATCCAGAATAAACGAGGATACCGATAGTAAAATTTAGTTTTAGCATACCATGATTATAATGATAGCGGCTGTTGCCGAAAATAATGCCCTTGGAAAAAACAATGACTTGGTTTGGCACTTGCCAAATGATTTTAAAAGGTTCAAATCGCTTACGACCAATCACCACATCATTATGGGAAGAAAAACTTTTGAGAGCTTTCCTAAACTATTACCAAATAGAGTTCATGTAATAATTACACGTCAAACAGATTACAATCCTGAAGGTTGCATTGTTGTAGATAGTATTGAAAAAGCAATTGCTGCATGTCCTGAAAATGAAGATTCATACATTATTGGCGGAGGTGAAATATATAATCTGGGATTACCTTATACAGATATTATAGAAATAACAAAAGTGCATCATACTTTTGAGGCAGATACTTTTTTTCCAAAAATTAGAGAAAGCGAATGGCAACTTGTAGAAACCGAAGAAAACTTTAAAGATGAGAAACATCTTTATGATTACACGTACGAGACTTACATCCGAAAATAAAAAAACACCCTCTTTTGGAGGATGTTTTTTTAAAACGATTGATTTCTAGATTAGACTCGCTCAAGAAATAGTTTTGGAAAAAAATCACAAATGTTTTAAAAAAATACTTGAATAACTGAATAACATTTACTGTTAAATTGAGAACGAATCTCAAAAGAGCCTATAATAACAAATACCACTAAGATATTAAAGGCAAGAAAATTAAAATTTCCAAAAACAAATTTAATCCTAAGAACGTATTTCGCACTTTCAAAATAGTATTGACCCCAAGAACAATACTTTCAAAACTACTTTCAAGAACAAATGAACTACCAGTGCAAAAAAGTATTCATTTGATTTGAGTCATTTAATAACTACCAATCATTAAATTTTTATCATTTTTACTTCAGCAAAGTTGGCCATTAAATACACATCCTACAATACCCACTTTTGGTGATTTTTTCAAAATACCCACTTTTGGTGATGCCAAATAAGGCCTTCAATAAGAGTAAAAAATCATTCTTGAAAACATTTGATTTACAAATAAAAAAACTCAATTACAGTTAACCTAGATTGTTTATATTTGCCTAAATAAAAAAAATGTCTGAAAAAATAACTCCATATAAAGACTCTTCTTTAGGCAAAAAAGAGCAGGTTGCCCAAATGTTTGACAACATCTCTGGGAACTACGATAATTTGAATCGCGTAATTTCATTTGGTATTGACACTAAATGGAGAAAAAAAGTATTGAAAATAGTTTCTGATTCTAAACCTAAAGTCATCCTTGACATCGCTACCGGAACCGGTGATCTTGCAATTTTAATGGCTCAAACTAAGGCCGAAAAAATAATAGGCCTTGATATTTCTGCCGGAATGCTTGAAGTTGGAAAAAAGAAAGTCGAAGAAAAAAAACTATCTAATGTTATTGATTTAGTTTTAGGTGATTCTGAAAGCATTCCTTTTGAAGATAATTACTTTGACGCTATTACTGTAGGCTTTGGAGTACGTAATTTTGAAAATCTGGAAAAAGGTTTTTCTGAAATTTTAAGAGTTTTAAAACCAAATGGTGTTTTCGTAATTTTAGAAACATCAGTACCAGATAAAACACCATACAAACAAGGCTATAAGTTTTACAGCAAAAACATACTTCCACTTATAGGAAAATTATTCTCTAAAGATAATTCTGCATACGGTTATTTGTCTGAATCTGCCGCTGCTTTTCCTTATGGAGAAGCCTTGAACAATATTTTGAGAAAAATTGGGTTTATAGATGTTGTAGCTTTACCTCAAACTTTTGGTGTTGCAACCATTTATTCTGCATCTAAAAAATAGTATGAAAAAAATTGTAATCTTAATTTTACTGGTCTTATTATCCACAAAAGGATATTCGCAATTTGCTAAAAGTATGTTTAGTAAAGACCCTATTATCAATCTTGAAAACTGGCAAAAACAACGCCTATATTTTGGATATTACCTAGGATTCAACAGCTTTGACTTTAAATTTGATTACAAAACTCCTCCAGAACAAGATATTCAAGTAAAAAAAACAACTGGTTTCAATGTTGGTGTTGTTGCTGACTTAAGATTACAGGAATATATTAATTTACGTTTTGAACCAGGTTTGTATTATACAAAACGTGATTTGTACTATCCAAATTTCGCTTCAGAAAAAGATTTTTTAAGAGAAGTAAACAGTACCTATATACATTTTCCTTTATTATTAAAATTCTCTGCTTTAAGAACCGGAAACATTCGCCCTTATTTAGTTGGAGGAATGTCGACTACGCTAAATTTATCGAGCAACGCAAAATCTAAAGACGACAACTTTGAAGGAAAATTTAGAACAAAACAATGGAGCGCTGCTTATGAATTGGGCTTTGGAATTGATATTTTCTCTGAATATTTCATTTTCTCACCTTCAATTAGAGGAATGTTTGGTATTACTGATGAATTAATTCGTGATAATCCCGCAAACGGACCAAGCCCTTGGACTGGAAACATTGATTCTATGAAATCGAGAGCAATTTTAATAAATTTCACTTTCCATTAAAACAAAAACTTAACTGTTTCGTTTAAATTCACTAAGAATAATTGCCGTTGCGGTCGCTACATTTAAACTTTCAGTTTTTTGAAGCTCGCCAAATCTGGGAATTGTGAGTCGGCTTGTAACCATATTTTCAATCTCTGCTGAAATACCATTGGCTTCATTACCCATAATAATGATCCCGTTTTGAGGCAAATTAGATTGATAAATATTTTCTCCGTCCATAAACGTACCAAAAACCGGCAAATTAGTCTGATTGATAAAAGCTTTGAGATCAACATAATTTACGTTTACTCTGGCAATTGAACCCATTGTAGCTTGCACAACTTTAGGATTGTAGATATCGACTGTTTCTTTTGAACAAACAATTTGCTTAATCCCAAACCAATCGCAAAGACGTAAAATAGTTCCCAGATTTCCGGGATCACGAATATCGTCTAAAGCTATAATCAAACCTGAATCAATTATGCTATTTTCGGCAGGAATTTTGAAGACTGCTAAACAAGTATTTGGAGTTGACAAGGCACTTATTTTTTTAAGTTCCTGTTCATTTACAAGTGTTCGTTTTGAAGACTGAACTGCTTCAAAATCATTTTGAGTCGTGTATAAATGCTCTAGTTCAAAATTGGATTGCAACAATTCTTGAATTACTTTTACTCCTTCGGCAAAAAATAATTGATTTGCAAAACGTTGCTTTTTTTGATGTAAACTTGAGATAAGTTTTATTTGGTTTTTACTAACCATAAAATAATGTACTTTTGAATTAAATATTTTAGAACACTTGAAAAAGAATTCCACAAAAATAATAGCATTTATCCTAATAGCAATATTTATTTGCGCTTGTAATGCCGTAAAAAGAGTTCCCGATGGAAAAAATCTTCTTGTAAAAAATAATATTCTTGTAAATGGAAAGGCTACAAACGATGAAACTGCCTTTAACCAAATGTATCAAAAACCTAACGGTACCTTATTAGGTTTTAAATTACGTCTTAATTTATACAATTTAGCCAATTTAAATCCCGATTCTACTTACCAGGCAAAATTCAAGAATAATCCGGGAAAATATGAGCGTCAGTCAAAATTATTATCTGCTAAACAAGTAGATCGTCTTGGACAATCATTCTTTTACAAAGGTATTCACGAATTCTTAAAAAGTACTGGTGAACCACCAGTTATTATTGATACTGCAAAAACTAAGAAATCACTATTGCGTCTGAAATATTACTATTTCAACAACGGTTATTTTAATGTTTCTACAGATTATACTATGGATAGTATTGCAAGAAAAAAAGCCAAAATAAATTATAATATTACCACTGGTCCCGCTTACACGCTAGATACGATTAAAACTAATATCATGACTCCGGCATTAGATTCATTATATCGAACTAATCCGGAAGCACCAGCTATCAAATCAGGAAATCAATACAAAACTTCTGATTTTGAAGAAGAAAAAAATCGTATAACCACCTATTTTAGAAATCATGGTGCTTATTACTTCCAGCCCACTTATGTTACGTTTGATATTGATACCATTGGCAAAAAGAACAAGGCCGATGTAACCTTAATTGTTAACAATAACAATATTCAGGAAAGAGATTCAAGCAGAACTGAGCCATTCAAATTGTATAAAATTAGTGATGTAAACATTTACACTGATTATTCAGCAGCAAATGCAAAAACTAAAATTACTGATAGTACAACCTATAATAATTTCAATTTATACAGTTATAAAAAACTAAAGTATAAACCACGCGCTATTACAGATGCTGTTTTTATCAATAAAGGAAGTACTTTCTCTGACACAAGAACTACTCTTTCGTCAAGATATTTAAACAACTTAAAAATCTTTAATTATCCTTCGATTCAATACGAGGTTGATAAACGCGACTCGACAGCACAATCCTTAATTGCAAATGTTTATTTGACACCTAGAAAAAAATATAGCTTTGGTGCCACTTTTGACGTGACGCACTCTAATATTCAGGATTTTGGTATTGGAGCGAGTATTTCTGAAACCATTCGAAACGTTTTTAACAGAGCCGAAACGCTGGAAATTTCCACACGTTTAAATCTAGGTTCATCTAAAGATATGGCGAACCCGAATAATAACTTCTTCAATGTATCTGAATATGGTGTTGATTTAAAACTGAATTTCCCAAGAATTCTGATGCCTTTTGGAACCGAGAAAATTATCCCAAAAAGAATGATTCCCTCTACAAGTGTTTCTGCAGGTTTTTCGAAGCAAAGAAACATTGGTCTGGATAAAGAAAATTTCACAGGAGGAATTGCCTATAATTGGTCCCCAAAAAGAAACAATACTGCAAAACTTGAATTACTTAATGCACAATTTGTTCGTAACCTAAACCCTGATAATTATTTTAATGTTTATACTTCTTCTTATAATGAGTTAAATAATATTGGTAAAGATTACAATCTTGATCCTCTCAACTGGGGAAAAGACCCAGAGGAACAAGCTAAAGAAAACCTAACTATACCTACCGGAACAAATACATTCACTAGACAAGTACTAACCGATCAGACAGTATTGAGACCTGGAGATCCTCAATATAAGGATGTAGAAAGCATTGAAGAAAGAAGAATTCGTTTGACTGAAAATGACTTTATTCTGGCTACAAGTTATACGTTTACCAAAACCACTAAAAAAGATCTGGCCGACAATACTTTCTATCAATTTAAGACAAAAATAGAATCTGCCGGTACTTTATTAACCGCTATTTCGAATATTGCAAACTTACCGAAGAATGCAAATGGCAACTACGAAATATTCAACTTAGCATATTCAGAATATATAAAAACCGAGTTTGACTATATTAAACACTGGGATTTTGGAAAAGAAAAAGTATTAGCAGTGAGAAGCTTTTTCGGAATTGCGATTCCTTTTGGAAATTCAAATTATATTCCGTTTTCACGAAGTTATTATTCTGGAGGTTCAAATGACAATCGTGCATGGCAACCCTATGCATTAGGTCCGGGAAGCACAAATGCGGTTAATGACTTTAACGAGGCAAATATGAAGATTGCGATGAGTGCCGAACTTCGATTTAAAATTTTTGGAGATGTTAAAGGAGCCATCTTTGCAGATGCCGGAAATATCTGGAATGTGCTCGATAATGTGATCGATGAGAAGGCAAAATTTGACAGCGTAAACGATTTAGCTGAAATTGCTTTAGGAACAGGATTCGGTTTACGTTACGATTTAAGCTTTTTTGTTATTCGTTTAGATTTGGGCTTTAAGACCTATAATCCAGCACATGACGAAGGAGATCGTTGGTTTAAAGAATACAATTTTGGGCACTCTGTTTTAAATTTTGGAATAAATTATCCTTTCTAATGCTAATTAATTCTTATTTTTGCAACCTAAAAACTAAAAACAACTATAAAAAAAATTTAAAATGGCACACAATATTAAACCAGGAGTAGCTACAGGAGATCAGGTTCAGGAGATTTTTAATTATGCGAAAGAAAAAGGTTTTGCTTTACCAGCAGTAAATGTTACAGGGTCTAGCACAATCAATGGAGTACTTGAAACTGCAGCAAAACTAAACGCGCCAGTTATTATTCAATTTTCAAACGGAGGAGCACAATTTAACGCTGGAAAAGGATTGTCTAATGCAGGTGAAAAATCAGCAATCGCTGGTGGAATCGCCGGAGCAAAACATATCCATGCATTAGCAGAAGCTTACGGTGCAACAGTAATTTTACATACTGACCACTGTGCAAAAAAATTATTGCCTTGGATTGATGGTTTATTAGATGCTTCTGAAAAACATTTCGCAGAAACAGGAAAACCATTATTCAGTTCTCACATGATCGATTTATCTGAAGAGCCAATCGAAGAAAACATCGAAATCTGTAAAGAATATTTGGCTAGAATGAGCAAAATGGGAATGACATTAGAAATCGAACTTGGTATTACAGGTGGTGAAGAAGATGGTGTTGACAACTCTGATGTTGATAGCTCAAAATTATATACTCAGCCAGAAGAAGTAGCTTATGCTTACGAAGAATTATCTAAAGTAAGTCCTAAATTTACTATCGCTGCAGCTTTTGGAAACGTTCACGGTGTTTACAAACCAGGAAACGTAAAATTAACTCCAAAAATCTTAAAAAATTCTCAGGATTTCGTTCAAAACAAATTCAACACTGGACATAACCCAGTAGATTTCGTTTTCCACGGAGGTTCAGGTTCTACACTTGAAGAAATCAGAGAAGGAATTAGCTACGGAGTTATCAAAATGAACATTGATACAGATTTACAATTTGCATATACTGAAGGAATTCGTGATTATATGGTTAAAAACATTGACTATTTAAAAACTCAAATTGGTAACCCAGAAGGTGCTGATGTTCCTAACAAAAAATATTATGACCCAAGAAAATGGGTACGTGAAAGCGAAGTGACATTCAATACAAGACTTGAGCAAGCTTTTGCAGACTTGAATAATGTGAATACACTATAAGTAAAAGTTTAAAGTTTCAGGTTTCAAGTTCTATAACTTGAAACCTGAAACAACAAAATTAATAAATATGGCTTGGTTTAAAAGACACGAAAAAGGGATTACGACTGCTACTGAAGATAAGATGGACGTTCCGAAAGGATTGTGGTACAAATCTCCTACTGGAAAAATTATTGACGCTGACGAATTAGCCAGAAACTTATTTGTTAGTCCTGAAGATGATTTTCACGTTCGAATTGGAAGCGCAACCTATTTTGAAATTTTATTCGACAATAACGAATTTGTTGAATTGGATAAAAACATGACATCAAAAGATCCTCTGCATTTTGTGGATACAAAAAAATATGCAGAAAGATTAAAAGATGTAATGGAGAAAACTCACCTGAAAGACGCTGTGCGTACAGGGGTGGGAAAATCTAAAGGAAAAGAACTTGTAATCTGCTGTATGGATTTTGCCTTTATTGGTGGATCTATGGGAGCTGTTGTTGGTGAAAAAATTGCCAGAGGTATTGATCACGCGATCAAAAACAAATTGCCTTTTGTAATGATTTCTAAATCTGGTGGAGCTCGTATGATGGAAGCTGCTTATTCGTTAATGCAATTAGCTAAAACATCTGTAAAATTAGCTCAGTTAGCTGAAGCTAAATTACCATACATTTCACTTTGTACTGATCCAACAACTGGAGGAACAACTGCATCATACGCAATGTTAGGAGATATTAATATTTCTGAGCCAGGTGCTTTGATTGGTTTTGCCGGACCTCGTGTTGTTCGTGACACAACCGGTAAAGATTTACCAGAAGGTTTCCAAACTGCTGAGTTTCTTTTAGAGCATGGTTTCCTTGACTTTATCACGCCTAGAAAAGAATTAAAAGACAAGATTAACTTGTATATCGATTTAATTCAAAATAATACAATTAGATAGTTTTAAAAACTTTCTTAAACATATAAAATCTCATCCGCTTAATTGCAGATGAGATTTTTTTATATCTTTATTTTAAATCTTACTTTATGAAAAGAGTTTTTCTTGCTTTTGTAATCTGTCTGCTTCTTTTGAATTGTGCAAAAAAAGAAGAAAAGGTTATTGCAAAAAACAAACCTTATATTATTTCTCAAGAAAATAAAGGAAAAATTACAGACAATGATACTATTCCGCCATCGCCTCCTATACCTGGCTGGCTAGTCTACGGAACAAATACTTTTATCATCAACACTGATTCTACAGCATATTACTTTCAAAATAAAGGAATAGGATTCATATGCGGAACACCAAATGCTGACACTATCCCTTATTTTATAAATTTACAACCCAAAGATTTAATTGAAATTTCAAATAAAAACCTCTATGAATTTATAAAATTAAATTATAAAGATGACTTTCGAAATGCAACTTTTATTGCATCAGAATCTGACACTTTAAAATCGAAGATGTTCTTTGATTTGCATAAATCCTTAAAATATTTTATAAGAGATCGCGATTTCTGTGTTATAAGAAGAACAACTCAAGAAGAAGACACTGTTTTGAAATATAAAAGAAACAACGAATCTTATTATTCTTCGGAAGACATAAAATGGGACAAAACAAAAATTAAATTCCCGGAACAAATTAAATTCATAAAACCTCCAATTCAAATTAAAACAAAAACCTAAAAACATATTGATACAAAAAAAATCCCAAGAAATATTTTCTTGGGATTTTTTTTATATCTGTTATTCTGAAATTATAATCTCAAAAAGTCGCAGAGACGCAAAGTTTTTATTAGCAAACATAACGTTCGTCATTACTAGAAGCCAAGTAGCCACACTACATTGATTCAGCAAATGAGATTGCTTCGTTCCTAGCAAAGAACAAGCTTTGCGATAAACAGTTTAAATCCGTTTTATCCATCGGTAAAGAACTCATTAAATACAAAGTCTTAAACTCAATAAAATAAAACCTCCGAACCTTTGCAACTCTGCACCTTTGAACCTATTTAAGCGAAGCCATATCAATCACAAAACGATATTTCACATCGCTTTTATTCATACGATCGTAAGCTTCGTTAATATATGACATATCGATAATTTCAACATCTGAAGTAATATTATGTTCGGCACAGTAATCTAACATTTCTTGTGTTTCTTTAATTCCACCTATCAAACTTCCCATAATGCTTCTTCTTTTCATGATTAAAGTAAAAACCGGAATTTCGGCAGGCGCTGGCGGAGCTCCAACAACAATCATTGTTCCGTTAGTTTTTAGTAAATTCAGATAAGCATTATGATCGTGTTTTGCAGAAACAGTATTTAGAATAAAATCAAAACTGTTTGCTAAAGATTCCATCGTTTCAGGATTTGACGTTAGGGCAAATTTATGCGCTCCTAATTTTTTAGCATCAGCTTCTTTAGATGGAGAATGGCTTAACATCGTAACTTCGGCACCAAAAGAAACGGCAAATTTCACAGCCATGTGCCCTAAACCTCCAAGACCTAAAACACCAACTTTATGCCCCTTACCTACTTTTAAATAACGTAATGGAGAGTATGTTGTAATTCCGGCGCACAATAGTGGTGCTACTCCTTTTATGTCCAACTTTTCAGAAACATGAAGTGTATAACTTTCATCGACAATAATACTTGTCGAATATCCTCCACGGGTTGGAATATTTGTTCCCCTTTCAACACTATTGTAAGTTCCTGTCATTCCTTCATCACAAAACTGCTCTTCTCCTGACTGGCAGCTTGGACAAACTCTGCACGAATCAACAAAGCAACCTACTCCGGCAAGTTCTCCAACTTTAAATTTAGAAACCTCGCTCCCAACGGCAATAATTCTACCAACAATTTCGTGTCCCGGAACTAAAGGATAATCTACAGGTCCCCAATCGCCTTTTGCAGTATGAATATCTGAATGGCAAACACCACTGTATAAAATTTCGATTTGAACTTGATGAGCACCAACTTCCTTTCTCTCAAACGTGTAGGGTTTTAACGGATTTACAGCATCATAGGCTGCATAAGCTTTTACTGGTATCATATTATCATCTTTTAATTAGGGTACTAAAATTACGACAAAATTCAACAGTAAAGCAAAAATTAAAGTTGTAAAAAGATCATTTTTTTAAATGTCACTTACATTCCTGTTCGAATAGCTTCAACAGGATCTAAATTTGCGGCAGAAATAGCAGGTAAAATTCCGGAAATCAATCCGATAAGAGCAGCTAATCCGGTTCCTAAAAGTATATTTCCCAAACTCAGAACAAATTCAAAATCGAGTGCTTTTGTTAGGATAACCGAAATTCCCCAAACCATCAACAAACCAATTATTCCTCCAATAACAGAAAGTATAATGGCTTCAAATAAAAACTGAAATAAAATAAAACGATTTTTGGCTCCTAATGATTTTTGAATTCCAATTAAATTGGTACGTTCCTTTACAGAAACAAACATAATATTAGCGATTCCAAATCCTCCAACTAAAAGAGAAAATCCGCTGATAATCCAACCAACAACATTCATCTGACCTAGAATCCCGTCAATAAAATCAGTAAATCCAGAAAGCACATTAACAAAAAAGTTATCCATTTCTCCGGCTTTCATTCCGCGAATTGCTCGTAATTTCTGAGCAACTTGCGCTTTATAAGCATCCATGTCTACACCTTTTTCTGGTTTTAATACAATAACCGGTGTCATTGCATCACTATCACCATACATACGGCGTAAAAAATTGGCTGGTAAATAAACTGAAGTATCGTTACTGTCGCCAAAAAAACCAGCTCCTTGTTTTACAATTACTCCAATAACGGTAAAACGTTGCCCGTAGAGTCGAATGTTTTTTCCGATAGGATCACTTGTTCCAAAAAGACCTTCGGCAATATCATATCCTAAAACAATTACGGCAGTTCCTGAATTTGATTCAGATTCGTTATAAAATCTTCCTTTATCAAAACTTAATCCGTCGATATTAACCATTTCGTTTGACGATGGAATAATATTGACATCACTCACGGTTTTTGAATCGTACTTTAAACTTTCACGATTTACAAAAAGCTGATAAGCAACCTGCTCTGTATTATTAAGGGAGTTTTTTAAACCAATATATTCGTCATATTTCACATTCGGGAACTGTTCTCTTTTCCATTGTGGAATTTCAGATGGTCCAAAGCAAAATTTCATTAAATAAATCGTATTTTTATCTAAGCTACTCAAATCTTTAGAAATTTTTCGATCTAAAGAATCAACTGCAGCCAAAACAGCAATAATTGAAAAAATTCCGATAGTTACACCTAACAAAGACAATAAAGTACGCAATTTATTATTTCGCAAAGCGTTTATGGCAAAACTTAAACTTTCTTTTAATAATCTTAGATAAACAAGCATATTTTCGTATTTTTCAATAAAGTAAAATTCAATAATTTAAATTCAAAAACCTAATAAAAGTTAACTTACTCATCAGTAGTTTTTTTTAGCATAATGTTACATTAATTTTCTTTAAAATAATATTTAAAAAAACTACTTTTGCAGTCTGAAAATCATAACTACACAATGAGCACAACTAAAACAATACAATCGGCATTAATATCTGTTTTTTCAAAGGATGGATTAGAGCCAATCGTTAGAAAATTACACGAACAAAACGTAACACTTTACTCTACTGGAGGAACTGAAGACTTCATAAAAAATCTTGGAATTCCTGTAGTTCCGGTTGAAGATATTACTTCATTTCCTGAAATTCTTGGAGGAAGAGTAAAAACTTTACACCCGAAAATTTTTGGTGGAATTTTAAACCGTCAGGATAACGAAAGTGATGTTCAACAAATGAAGGAATTTGATATTCCTCAAATTGATTTGGTAATTGTTGATTTGTATCCGTTTGAAAAAACAGTTGCTTCTGGTGCAAGCGAACAAGATATTATTGAAAAAATTGATATTGGCGGGATTTCATTGATTCGTGCCGGTGCAAAAAACTTCAAAGACACAGTAATTGTGGCTTCGGTTAACGAATATAGCTTGCTTCTTGATTTGATTACAGAGCAAAATGGAGCTACAACTCTTGAGAACAGAAGATTGTTTGCTACAAAAGCATTCCATGTTTCGTCTCACTATGATGGTGCAATTTTTAATTATTTCAATACTGACGAGACTATTTACAAAGAAAGTATTGCAGATGGTCAGGTTTTAAGATACGGGGAAAATCCACATCAAAAAGGATTCTTCTTTGGAGATTTTGATGCAATGTTCAAAAAAGTTCACGGAAAAGAATTATCATACAACAACTTATTAGACGTTGATGCAGCTGTAAACTTAATAAATGAGTTTAAAACTGACGGACCAACGTTTGCTATTTTAAAACATAATAATGCTTGTGGTTTAGCTTCAAGAAAAACAATTAGCGAAGCTTATTTAGCAGCTTTAGCTTGTGATCCTACATCTGCTTTTGGTGGAGTTTTGATTGCAAATACTAAAATTGATTTAGCTACAGCTCAGGAAATCAACAAATTATTCTGCGAAGTAGTAATTGCTCCAAGTTATGATGACGAAGCAATTGCAGTTTTACAAGAAAAGAAAAACAGAATCATATTAGTTCAAAATGAAGTTGAATTACCTTCAAGACAAGTTAGAACATGTCTTAATGGTTTGTTAATTCAGGACAGAAATAATATTACAGATACTAAAGAGCATTTAAAGACCGTTACCATTACAGAGCCTACTGCTTCAGAAATAGAAGATTTAATATTTGCTTCAAAAATTTGTAAAAACACAAAATCAAATACGATTGTTTTTGCAAAAAACGGAACATTAATTTCCTCAGGTACAGGTCAGACTTCAAGAGTTGATGCTTTAATGCAGGCTGTTGACAAAGCAAAAGCTTTTGGATTTGATTTAACGGGAGCTTCGATGGCAAGTGATGCATTTTTCCCTTTTCCGGATTGTGTAGAATTAGCCAAAAAAGCAGGAATAACTGCTGTAATTCAGCCAGGAGGCTCAATAAAAGACGAATTAAGCATAAATTATTGCAACGAAAATAATCTTGCAATGGTATTTACTGGAACGCGTCATTTTAAACATTAATTTGTTTAACTTTGTTCAAAATAATTTATAACATTTTAAACCCCTAAAAAACTTATGGGATTTTTTGATTTCATGACCGAGGATATTGCGATAGACCTTGGTACCGCAAACACTTTAATCATACATAATGATAAAGTCGTTATTGATAGTCCGTCGATCGTTGCACGTGATAGAATATCAGGCAAAATCATTGCTGTTGGTAAGGAAGCCAATATGATGCAAGGTAAAACGCATGAAAACATAAAGACGATAAGGCCTTTGAAAGATGGTGTAATTGCCGATTTTGATGCTTCTGAAAAGATGATCAATATGTTCATCAAAAGTATTCCTGCATTGAAAAAAAGAATGTTTACTCCAGCTTTAAGAATGGTAGTATGTATTCCGTCTGGTATTACTGAGGTTGAGATGAGAGCTGTAAAGGAATCTTGTGAAAGAGTAAACGGAAAAGAAGTTTACCTAATTCATGAGCCTATGGCTGCAGCAATTGGTATTGGTATTGACATTATGCAACCAAAAGGAAACATGATTGTTGATATTGGAGGTGGTACAACTGAAATTGCAGTTATAGCACTTGGTGGTATTGTATGCGACAAATCTGTAAAAATTGCGGGTGACGTATTTACAAATGATATTGTTTATTACATGCGTACACAACATAACCTTTTTGTTGGAGAAAGTACAGCTGAAAAAATAAAAATTCAAATTGGTGCTGCTATCGAAGATTTAGATGGCCCGCCAGAAGATATGTCAGTTCAAGGTAGAGATTTACTTACTGGTAAACCAAAACAAGTTGATGTTTCTTACCGCGAAATTGCTAAAGCATTAGACAAATCTATTCAACGTATTGAAGATGCTGTAATGGAGACGTTATCTCAAACTCCTCCTGAATTAGCAGCGGATATCTACAATACCGGTATTTATTTAGCTGGTGGTGGATCTATGCTTAGAGGTCTTGACAAACGTATTTCGCAAAAAACAGATTTACCTGTTTACATTGCTGAAGATCCGTTAAGAGCTGTAGTTCGTGGAACCGGAATGGCACTTAAAAATATTGCAAAATTTAAAAGTATCTTAATTAAATAAGATTCAAAATAACAATCAATATATCTTTATAAGAGTTGAATTAATTGAATTTGACTCTTATAAAATTTGAAACCAAAAGCATATCCTGAAACAAAATAACCAAACAAGAAATGCAGCAAATTTTTAATTTCATTATAAGAAACAGTAATCGATTGCTGTTTTTGCTGCTTTTAGGTATTTCGTTGACTCTCACAATTCAATCGCATTCCTACCATAGAAGCAAAGTAATTAGTTCTGCCAATTTTTTGAGCGGAGGTGTTTACGAAAGAATCAATCGTCTTAATGAATATTTGAATCTAAAAACTGAAAACGACGAGCTTGTACTTGAAAATGCAAGACTGAAAAGTTTATTGTTCAATAAAGCAGACACCGCAAAATTACCTTTGGCAGATAGCATTAAGGGAGTAAAACCTGCTGATATAATTGTATCAAAAGTAATTCATAACTCTTATAATAGATATGAGAACTTTATCACATTAAGCTCAGGATCTAATGAAGGTGTAAAACCGGATATGGGTGTAATCAACAGTTTAGGAATAATTGGTATTGTTGATGATACATCTCCTCGCTACTCAACAGTTGTGAGTATTTTGAATATGAAATCTCAAATCAATGCTAAGCTAAAAAAAACAAATCATTTTGGCTCTTTGACCTGGGATGGAAAAAGCACTGGATACGTACAGCTTAGAGATGTTCCGAGATTAGCTTCTGTCAGAAAAGGAGATACTATTGTAACCGGAGGACAATCTGTAATTTTTCCGGAAGGAATCAACATAGGAACTGTTGAGACCGTTTATACAGAAACCAAGACAAGTTTTTATGTTATAAAAGTTAAACTATTTAACGACATGACAAACTTGGGTCACGTTTATATTATCAAGAGTAAGGATAGAGAAGAACTTATTAATTTAGAAAACAAGGAAAAAGATGAATAGCGCTTTGTTAGTCAATATTTTTCGATTTATTATGTTACTAACAATTCAGATTGTTATTTTCAATAATATGAATTTTTTAGGGTATATAAGTCCCTTCCCATACATCTTATACATTATTTTGTATCCGGTAAACAGCAACAGAACAGGATTAATCCTTTCTAGTTTTTTACTGGGATTAACAATGGACTTGTTTTGTAACTCTGGCGGAATTCACGCTACAGCTTGTGTAATCTTAGCGTATTACAGACCGTATATTTTTAAGTTTTCATTTGGATTGAGCTACGAATATCAAACCATTAGACTAAACGAATCATTAACACCTGAGCGATTTTCATTTATCTTAGTATCTGTCGTATTGCATCACATTGTATTGTTTATTCTTGAAGCTTTTCAATTTAAATTTATCTGGGATATTTTACTGCGAACATTGTTCAGCTCTATATTTACAATAATTACTTCAATCATAATAATTTATCTTATTAAGCCCAATAAAAGATGAGAAAAGTCCTGCTGCCCTCTTTAATTATTATTGCAGCATCTTTGCTAGTGATCAGGATATTTTATTTGCAGATTATTGATGATTCCTTCAAATTAAAATCAGAAAATAATGCAATAAAGAAGAAGTATGATTATCCTGAAAGGGGCTATATTTATGACAGAAATGGTAAACTGTTAGTTGCCAATCAGGCTTCTTATGACATAATGGTTATTCCGAGAGACATCAAGGAAAACCTTAATGTTACTGAATTCTGTTCTTTATTAGATATAACCAAAGAAGAATACGACAAAAGAATTGCGAAAGCAAAAGTCTATAGTCCAAGACTTCCTTCTGTATTTTTGGCTATGTTAAATAAAAATGAATTTGCTGCTTTCCAGGAAAAAATCAGAAAATATGACGGTTTTTATTTCCAAAAAAGATCGCTTCGTGATTATGAAGTAGATTATGGCGCTAACATTTTTGGCTTCATTACTCAGGTAACCGAAAAACTAATTGCAAAAAACCCATATTATAATAGTGGTGATTTAATTGGACAACAAGGTGTTGAGCAAAGTTACGAAGAAATTTTACGCGGTATAAAAGGTGTAAAATATATTCAAAAAGACAAATACAACCGCGAAATAGGTTCCTATAAAGATGGTAAATACGATACTATCGCCGTTGCTGGAGAAGACATTAATTTAACCATTGATGCTGAGCTTCAAAAGTATGGTCAAGAATTAATGATCAATAAAAGAGGAGGAATTGTTGCTATTGAACCTAAAACCGGTGAGATTTTAGCATTAGTTACCGCTCCATCTTTTGATCCCGGAATTTTAGTTGGAAGACAAAAATCTAAAAACTATACTCTTTTATATCACGATTCTATTGCAAAACCTTTATACGACAGAGGACTTTTAGCAGAATATCCTCCTGGATCTCCATTTAAAATCCTGACTGGTTTGGTTGCTTTGCAAGAAGGCGTTATTAATGAGCAAACGACTTTCATGTGTCATCATGGATTTAGTTATGGTAGAGGTCGTTTCATGAAATGTCACGGTTTTGGTCCACATCAATTACATAATGGAATTTACAATTCTTGTAATACATACTTTGCACAGGCATATATGTTGACTATTAACAAATACAACAATCCAGCTAAAGCTGTTGATGTATGGAGCGATCACGTTAAAAGTTTTGGATTAGGTCAGTTCATGGGCTATGATTTACCAACAGGTAAAAGAGGAAATGTCCCAACATCTAAAACCTACAAGAAAATTTATCCTAACGGAGGCTGGAGAAGTACAACAATTGTATCGAATGCTATCGGTCAAGGAGAAGTTTTAATGACTCCAATTCAATTGGCTAATATGATGGCAACTGTGGCCAATCAGGGTTACTATTATACACCTCATATCATTAAAAAGATTGAAGGAAAAAAAATAGATACTAAGTTCACAACCAAACACGTTACAACAATTGATCAAAAATATTTCCCTCCGGTTATAAGTGGTTTGTTTGATGTATACAACAAAGGAACAGCTTATGCGCTTCGAGTAGAAGGTATTGATATTTGTGGAAAAACAGGTACCGCTGAAAACTTTGCAAAAATTGATGGCGTTAGAACAAAACTTAAAGATCACTCGATTTTTGTGGCTTTTGCTCCAAAGGACAATCCGAAAATTGCCATAGCAGTAATGATTGAAAATGGAGGTTTTGGTGCAACAGTTGCCGGACCAATTGCCAGCTTAATGATCGAAAAATATTTAAGAAAGAAAATCACAAGAAACGACTTAGAAATTCGAGTTCTTAATAAAAGTTTGGTCAGTGAATATGCAAAATTAGGCGGCATAACAGCAGCCAGCGCAATTGAATCTACTCCAAAAGATTCTGTTATGAGAGCTAAAATTGTAAAACCGAAAGTAGAAGTCAAAAATATACCCATAGACACCACTAAAGAAAACTAACAAAGATTATTTCAAATGAAAAATCAAAGTGTAAAAAATAACATTGACTGGATAAGCGTTTTTATCTACATTGCGTTGGTGACATTAGGGTGGCTAAATATCTATTCATCATCATTATTATCGACTGAAGGAACCTATCAAAAACAATTAATTTTCATTGGTTGTACGATTCCATTGATTTTTGTCGTACTTTTTGTTGACGGAAAATTTTACGAAAAATATGCTACTATAATTTTTGGAGTCTCTTTATTATCATTAGCCGGATTATTTCTATTTGGAAAAACTATTGCCGGTCAAAGATGTTGGTACGCCATTGGAAGTTTTACTTTGCAACCATCTGAGTTTGCAAAAGCCGCTACATCATTGGCATTAGCCAAATATTTAAGTGATACTCAGATCAATTTAAAAGAAACCAACAGGCAAATTCAGGCTCTGGCTATTGTCTTTTTGCCCGTATTATTGATTTTACCGCAGCCCGATCCGGGAAGCGCGTTGATCTATAGTATATTTATCGTTGTTTTATACAGAGAAGGATTGCCATCTTGGTACGTTTGGACTGGTTTTATTACTATTTTATTATTTGTATTAACCCTCGTTTTAGAACCTTATGCCGTTATTCTAATAGCTTTTGGAGTACTCGCAATTATACATTTTAAAGGAAGAGCTGTCGATCGAAATATTATTTTAAGCGGTATTTTACTAGCCGTTATGTCTGCTTTTGTATTATCTGTTGATTATGTTTTTGATCATATATTTAAGCAACACCACCGTGACCGTTTCAATATTTTACTTGGAAAAAGTGTCGATATGAAAGGTATTGGATACAACACTAACCAATCGGAAATTGCAATTGGATCTGGAGGTTGGATAGGAAAAGGTTTCCTGGAAGGAACACAAACAAAAGGAGGATTCGTTCCCGAACAACATACTGACTACATCTTTACAACTGTTGGTGAAGAATGGGGCTTTGTGGGTTCATTGGTTGTTATCGCACTTTTTGTTGGCCTATTTTTAAGAGTAATTTACCTGGCAGAAAGACAGAAAACAAAATTCAGCAGAGTTTACGGTTACTGTGTTGCCGGAATTTTATTTACTCACTTCTTCGTAAACATTGCCATGGTTATTGGAATTTTTCCAACAATTGGAGTTCCTTTACCATTCTTTTCTTATGGAGGTTCAGGACTTTGGGGATTCACCATTTTACTGTTTATCTTCTTAAAAATGGATGCAAATAAAGTAAATGAATGGTAAACTTTTGAAAAGTCAAATTTCAATTTTTTAAATACCAAATTCCAACTTAACAATATCAAATCAATTATAGAAGAAACATTGTTTAGAAGCAAATTATAAGACCTTTCTAAGGCTTAATAAACTCAAATAACAATCAATTCTACATAGCTTAAGGGGAATTCAACAAAGAATTATTAAAATCACTATCAAGCATAAAAAAAGGTCCGAAGTTTAAACTTCGGACCTTTTTTAGTTTTTATCTTTATATATTTTCATTTTCACTTGGTCTTTTCTTTAAAAGCTTAAGAAGAACCGGAAATGTAGATATTATAATAATGATTACAATGATATATTCTATGTGTTGCTTTAAATCTATTCCTTGTTTTAGAAATACTCCATACAAATAATGTCCTGAAAAGATCAATACAAAAGACCATAAAAATGAGCTTAAAATATTATAGAACATAAAATTCTTTTTATCCATAGAAACTATACCTGCAATAATTGGTGCGAAGGTTCTGAAAATTGGCAAGAAACGCGCATAGATAATTGCTTTACCACCATATTTTTCAAAGAAATCTTTAGATTGCAATAAGTACTTCTTTTTAAACCAGAATGTATCTTCTTTTTTAAACAGATAATACCCACTTTTAGCTCCAAACCAATAACCTGTCATATTACCCAAAACTCCCATTATAGCAACCAGAGTAGAAAGTATAAATACGTTTAGAAAATCAGCTGGTATATCAACAACATTCTGAATTAAATCACGGCTATAAATACCTGCTAAAAAAAGCAAACTGTCTCCAGGCAGAAAAAATCCGGCAAAAAGTCCTGTTTCAGCAAAAACTATAAACAAAACAATAAATAAACCAATTTGAAAACCACCGATACTTAGTGTAATATAAAATTCAGGGTTAATTAATTGAGTCCAATCAAAATTATTCATAAACGCGCTTGGTTATATTTATAAGTTCGTGAAAGTAACAATAATTTAGTTTAGCCACAATAAAATACGATATTTTAAAGATAAATTAACTATTAAAAAAGCCCAAGTTATCCCTAGGCTCTCACTATTTTTCTCTACGATTATTCTTCTCGTACGTATTTACAACAAGAATGCAAATTGTCATAATCAGCTACTGTCGCTTTAACTTCTTTAGTATCATGGCCAACTTTGGCAATTGCCTTATTTAAATCGGCAGGCGACGATTTTTCTTCATTTAAAATCACCGTTAATTCATGTGAACTAATATCCCAACTTGCAAATTTAACCCCTGGAACTCCAAACGCAGCTTTCTCGATACGCTTTTTACATTGTTCACAATTACCATTTACTTCTGTAGTGTATTTTAAATTCTTATTTTTCTTAGTTTGAGCTTGCGCGGAAAATCCTAAAAAAGCTACTAATGCAATTAAAAGTATATTTTTCATTTTGTCTATTATTAAAGTTTATAAATTTATTATTTTATTTTAAATCGTAATCCTGCGTAATACATTTGTCCAAAAATTGGTGCGTATGCTACAGAAGCATCAAAATTAGGTCCAAAAGGATCTTCGGCACCCAAAATTGCTTTCTGTTGTTTGTAATTTCCAATGTTTTCTCCTCCAACATATACTTCAAAAACAGGCGAAAGCACTCTTGTAACCTGCATATTCATAACAGCATAAGATGGCGAAAAATCAGGGAACTGATCCTCTACAGGATTTGATGCTGTATAAGGTAATTGTTGTTTTCCTGACCAATTAAAAGTATAATCAAACTTCCATTGTTTTCCATTGCTTAATTGCGTTTCATACTCCAAATTTCCTAAAAAACGGTGTTTTGCCTGTAACGGACGCTGAAAAGTTCCTCTCAAATAATCGGTTTGAATATCGTAATATTTATAGGCTGTTCTCAAATTTAAATTATGAATCAACTCATAATTGAACTCAAACTGAAAACTATTTGCAAACGAACTTCCTTTTAGATTATAAAACAAAACTTCTTGCGGACTCTGCATCAAATCGACAACGGCCTGATTTTGAAAATCGGTTCTGTAGAAATCAAATCCTGCTTCGGCATTTTTATTGAAAATTTTAAACTTCTGAGAAAAACTAACCCCATAATTCCAAGCAATTTCAGGATTCAAACCATAAATTTTTCCGCTATGGTCTAAAATTGAGAATGTTCTTGAACTTGCAAAAAGCTGTTGATTCTCGGCAAAAATGTTAGCCGAACGTTTTCCTCTTCCGGCAGAAAAACGAATAACTCCATCTTTCCACGGATTGTATCTCATGTGTAAACGGGGCGTTACAAAAAAGCCTAAACGATTATGATTATCTACTCTTCCACCCAGAATTAAACTGAAATTATCTGTATTATCATACGTATATTCAAAGAATGCTCCAACCGAATTATCGATTCTGCTATAATCATTTACGTTCACAAATTCCTGATATTGGTCGTAAGTAAAATTTAAACCTGTCGAGAACTTGTGCATGGTATTATTGATAATCGAATTGAAAATCAAATTCGAATAAAAACTATTCTGCTTAATATCATACAAATTCAAACCAAAATAAGAATTCTGATTATGACTATTAAAAGCATTCTGAAAACCAATACTTTGATATGGCATATCTTTAAAAACATACCCAATTTTTGTAGAAACATCAAACCGCTCTGTGTTGATTTCTGAGCCCCAGTGATTTGTAGTTCCGCGATCTCTGTCTTTATCAAAATCAACTTCTCCTGTTTGTTTTTTATCATTCATATATCTGAAATTGATAAAACTTACCAAACCGCTTTCTGCATCATAATATTGATAGCGATTTAAAACGTTGATTTGTTTCCCTAGCGGATTATCCAGAAAACCATCGTCATTCATGTCGTTTTTTGCGACACGTGCATTTCCGTGAACGAACAAACTTGTCGCCCATTTATCAGATAGTTTTTTATTGAAATGCGTGTTTACCTCAAACCTTGCATCGGTAGAACCGTAGACATTCAAAAAGAACGGAATGTCGTTTAATGGTTTTAGAAGCTCTGTATTTATTTGCCCCGAAATACTTTCGTAACCGTTAATTACACTTCCGGCTCCTTTGGTAATCTGAACACTTTCAATCCATGTCCCAGGTGTAAATGACAATCCGTAAGCCTGAGAAGCTCCACGTACCGAAGGGATATTCTCCTCGGTAATCATCAAATACGGACTTGTAAGCCCTAACATTTTTATTTGTTTTGTTCCTGTTAAAGCATCAGAAAAATTCACATCGATTGACGGATTTGTCTCGAAGCTTTCGGCCAAATTACAACATGCCGCTTTCAGCAGTTCTTTACTCGTAATAACAGATGTATTTGAGGTAAGCGTATAGGATTTTTTAATTCCTTTTTGCTTCTTTGTGATTTTAACTTCCTCTAAATCTTCTTGTGAAAAAGCAGAAATAGAAAATAAAATCATACAAAAAAGCATGATATTTTTTTGCATAAAAAATGATTTTAATGTTAATTAGAAAAACTGTTTTTATAGAAATTCTCATTAAATGAAAAAATAACTAAACAGTATAATGCAAGCCAATAAACAGCTTGATTCTAAACATTAAAATCAGGAGTAAAAAATGTATTGATTGTATAATTTAAATAAGGGCGGCGCATTCGCATCAGCGTAATACGAAGTGATCTGATTGCTTTTGAAATTCGGGATCGAAACAAAAACCATTGGCTTGTAATCCTGAATTACCGCAGGAAAAGCTAATTGAAAAAAGAAAACCTTAAAAGTAGCATTATCTGATTTCTTTTCGAAATGAACTACTTTGTCTTTACAACAAGATGATTTTTTTTCGGAAGCTCCGCAACATTTCTTTTCACGAGATGCAGAAGCTGTAGTATTTAATGAAACAGAAGCAATTTCGCCTCCACAATAATGCACATCAAAAGCAAACCCAATGTTGGAAACCAACAATAGGAACGCTAAAAATAATCCGGTGCACTTCTTTACATTCATACCGCAAAAATACCTAAAAAGACTTTAAAAAAGATTTAATAAAATGTTATTTTTTAAGATTTTGCTGCTGATAATAAAATGCCGGAATAAACAACAATATAAATATAGGCTGAATAATAAACCGTCTTACATAAAAAAGAAGCCAGTTTGCATCTGGAAAGTATTTAATAATGATAAAAAACATTACAAAAAGAAGCACCAGAAAAAAGCCATACATAAATGTACTGAATTTAAGAATTTCTATATCTTGAAACAATACATAAATTAACAGTAAAGACAGCACTGTATTTAGAACATACCTAAAAAAAAGTCCGAAGAAAAGTTTAAAATAATCAACTTCAGGAAAAGGCAAATTTTTAAAATTTTCTTTGAAGTAAACCAAAAAGGGATCATAAAACAATTGATCTTCAAATGCTCTGATAACTCCAAAACAAAACACAACCAGAATCGAAACCAGAATTTTTAATTTGTACTCCTTTATATTATCTAGCATATTTTGAAAATTTATTAATCCAAAAAAACCATAAAGTAAATACTATTCCGTAAATAACTAAAGGAAAAAAGACGCCGTGCAAAAAATGAGTGTACCCGGGAAAATTATAAACCAAAACAACTAATGAAGCAATTCGAACAACATTACATATATATATTAACAGAATTCCAAATAAAATAAAAAACAACGTTGGTTTAAACTTTCCAGAGAAAGCAACAACAAACGAAACGAACAAAATAATAACACTAACTGCATTACAGCCTTCGATAATTCGTGCCATATGTTTTTTATTATACCAGATATCTAACCATGAATTCAAGTGGTTTTTATCGACTTGAAAATCCTGATTAAACAATTGCATTAATTGTTCGACATTACGACCTACGATTTTTGTAATTCCATCGACATCACTTACTTCAAAACTACTCAAATAGACCTTATATATAAATGTAAGTACAATATAAGCGGTAAAAAAAGTACCTATAAAAATCAGGAAAGGTTTGAACTGTATTAAATATTTTCTCAAAGGGATTTTTTTTTCAAATTTATGTATTTTTTGAGTTTAGCTTTAAATACTTTTGTATAAAATTTTTATATCATGACATTTCAAGAATTACAACCAAAAATAAGCGCTATTGTAGCTGACACTAATACACTTAGAGACGAAAAATTATTAGCCATTTGCCAACTTTTAAATGCAAATGTAGAGTATTATAACTGGGTTGGTTTTTATTTTGCCAATCATGAAAACAAAACCTTGCACTTAGGCCCTTATGTTGGCGCAGAAACAGATCATACTGTTATTCCGTTTGGAAAAGGAATTTGCGGACAAGTAGCTGAAAGCAATGCAAATTTTGTGGTGCCGGACGTTGCCGCTCAAGACAATTATATTGCTTGTAGTTTTACGGTAAAATCAGAAATTGTAGTTCCTTTATTTGTTGATGGTGTAAATATTGGCCAAATTGATATCGACAGCCACGTTATAGATCCTTTTACTGAAGCTGACGAAAGATTTTTAGAATTTGTAAATCAGGAAGTTGCAAAATTATATTAATTTTTAGGCGAATTAAATGCTTAAAACTGATTATTTTGGATCTAAATTATTTAATCTTCAAATTTTTCGATCTTTAAATTTATTTTTTCCGAAAAAAAGTTCTAATTTTGCACCGTCTTACAAAAGATGTACGACTACATAAAAATCATTAAATAATATTGGAATGTATTTAACTAAAGAAAAGAAAGAAGAGATTTTCGCTCAACACGGTGCTGCAACAAACACTGGAAGCGCAGAAGGTCAGATTGCATTGTTCACTTACAGAATTTCACACTTAACTGAGCACTTGAAAAAAAATCGTCACGATTACAACACTGAGCGTTCACTTGTACTATTAGTAGGTAAAAGAAGAGCTTTGTTGGATTACTTGAAAAAGAAAGAGATCAACAGATATCGTGAGATTATCAAAGTATTGAATATCAGAAAATAATCAATATAGAAAAGAGGTGCGAAAGTGCCTCTTTTTGTTTTTACAGATTATAAATATTACAAGCATTTTTAAAAGAAAAAAAGTTTGGTTTTTCATTGGGTTTTAGAATAAACAACAACTACACACAACAACTACAACACAACTAAAACCCATTGTATAACCAATAAGGAAAAAATTATGATTCCACAATTATTTGTAGAAAGTATCGATTTAGGTGATGGCAGAAGCATCACAATCGAGACAGGGCGTTTAGCTAAACAAGCTGATGGTTCTGTAGTAGTAAGAATTGGTAAAACTGTTATTTTAGGAACAGTTGTATCATCAAGAAAAGCAAGTCCAGGTATTGACTTTTTACCGTTAACGGTAGATTACCGCGAAAAATTTGCAGCAGCAGGTCGTTTTCCAGGTGGTTTCTTCAAGAGAGAAGCTCGCCCTAGCGACAGCGAAGTATTAACAATGAGATTAGTTGACCGTGTTTTACGTCCGCTTTTCCCAAGTGACTATCACGCAGAAGTTCAGGTTATGATTCAGTTAATGTCTCATGACGAAGAAGTAATGCCGGATGCATTAGCAGGATTAGCCGCTTCGGCAGCACTTGCATTGTCTGACATTCCCTTTGAAACTTTAATTTCTGAAGCGAGAGTTGGAAGAATTGACGGTAAATTTATCATCAATCCATCTCGTGCACAATTAGAATTATCTGATATAGATATGATGATTGGAGCTTCGACTGATTCTATCGCAATGGTAGAAGGAGAAATGAAAGAAATCTCAGAAGCTGAAATGTTAGAAGCAATTAAATTTGCTCACGAACATATTAAAGTACAAATTGCTGCTCAGGAAAGATTAGCAATTGCTTTTGGAAAAAAAGAAGTTCGTACTTATGAAACTGAAAAAACTGACGATGCTATTTACGCAAAAGTAAAAGCAGCGGCTTATGATAAAATTTACAACATTGCAAAAGTTGGTTCGGCTAAACACGAACGTTCTGCTGCGTTTGATGCTGTAAAAGAAGAAGTAAAAGCATTATTTACAGAAGAAGAATTGGCAGAAAACGGAGACTTAGTTTCTAAATATTTCTACAAAACCAATAAAGAAGCTGTTCGTAACGTAACTTTAGACTTAGGAACTCGTCTAGACGGAAGAAAAACTACAGAAATCAGACCTATCTGGTGTGAAGTAGATTATTTACCATCTGTACACGGTTCTGCATTGTTTACACGTGGAGAAACTCAAGCATTGGCAACTGCAACTTTAGGAACATCTAGAGAAGCAAACCAAATTGATTCACCATCTGAACAAGGAGAAGAAAAATTCTATTTGCATTATAACTTCCCTCCATTTTCTACAGGAGAAGCTCGTCCTTTAAGAGGAACTTCAAGAAGAGAAGTTGGTCACGGAAACTTAGCACAAAGAGCATTGAAAAACATGATTCCTGCTGAAAATCCATATACTATCAGAGTTGTTTCTGAAGTATTAGAATCAAATGGATCCTCTTCTATGGCTACAGTTTGTGCTGGAACATTAGCGTTAATGGATGCCGGTATTCAAATGATTCGTCCAGTTTCTGGTATTGCTATGGGATTGATTACTGATGGTGATCGTTTTGCGGTTTTATCTGACATTTTAGGTGATGAAGATCACTTAGGAGATATGGATTTCAAAGTAACTGGAACTTCAGAAGGTATTACAGCTTGTCAAATGGATATTAAAATTGACGGATTGAAATACGAAATTATGGAGCAGGCTTTGGCTCAGGCTCGTGATGGACGTTTGCATATTTTAGGGAAATTGCTTGAAACTCTTGCTAAACCAAATGCAGATGTTAAAGCGCATTCTCCAAAAATCATTACCAGAACTATTCCTGGAAACTTTATTGGAGCGTTAATTGGACCTGGTGGAAAAGTAATTCAGGAATTACAAAAAGCTACCGGAACAACTATCGTAATCAACGAGGTAAATGACGAAGGTGTTATCGAAATCTTAGGTACAGATCCTGCTGGAATTGAAGCAGTATTGGCTAAAATTAAGTCAATCACTTTCAAACCACAAATGGGAGAAGCTTATGAAGTAAAAGTAATTAAAATGTTAGATTTTGGAGCTGTAGTAGAATATACTTCTGCGCCAGGAAACGAGGTTTTATTACACGTTTCTGAATTAGCTTGGGAACGTACTGAAAATGTTACTGATGTTGTAAACATGGGCGATGTATTTGAAGTGAAATACCTAGGAGTTGATCCTAAAACTAAAAAAGAAAAAGTGTCAAGAAAAGCGCTTTTACAAAGACCTCCACGTGAGGAGAAAAAAGAGTAATCAGATCTTAGTTTACTAAAGGTTTATTCATAGAAAACCCCAATTCATTTATTTGACTTGGGGTTTTTAGTTTTTTACTATTGTCGATAAACTATTCCAAACATTAAACTCTGCGAGCCAAAATCTTTTTCAACCTGATCATTAAATAAATTATAAGGTGACCATTGATAATGACATTGCAATCCAACATTTTTATAATTAACCTTAATTCCTTGCGACAGATAAAATGTAGTCAAAACCTCTTTTGTATGTTCCCCGTCATCAAACTCTAATTCCTTTGGAGCATTATAAAAATTCAACGCCAACCCAATTCCTGAATTCCATTCTAAATTAAAATTTGTCGTTCGCTGAGATAACGGAATAACTTTTGCAAAACGCGTTCCGATATTTATAGCAAAATGACTCGATTTATATTGTACAACTGAATCACGATATTTAAAATTGGGCTCGATCGGATTTTTTGGTATAAAAAAATTAAATCCAAAATCGATATAATCTTCCCTATCCATTTTATTTCTAAACCAAAAACCAAATGATGGTGACAATTCAAATTTATTAGACAGCTTTCCTATTGGCTGTACAAAACCAGCTTCGACATAAATTCTTTCATATTCATTTATTGGAGATGATTTATCATTTTGAGAAAAAGCAAATTGAGAAATTATGCAAATCAATATTAAAAATAGTTTATTCATCATCTTACCAATTTAAAAAAGGCATTGACCTTTTATTATTTACATTCCAAAGTCCTAATTGAAAACCTTTTGAATTTGATTTGTTTAAAACCCCAATTTGTAATCCCCTATTAATTCTGGTTTGATTAAAAATTCCTAAATGCAAACCGCTTAATTGATACGATTGATTATAAACTCCTACTGTTGAACCCGCTAAATCATTATTAGCATTATAAATACCAATCGCAATTCCGTTTTGATGGTCAGCAATTGTTCCTAAAACAGTAATCGATAGTCCATTAAAATTTTTGAATTTATTTCCGGCAGAAATATTTAATCCGCTCATACTAGTTGTAGTAAAAAAACATCCCGTACTAATATTCAATCCATTCAATTTTAAATGGGGAGTATAACTCATATTCTTAATTTTATAACCTTCTTCTGTGTTTTTAATGCTATCACTCTTCTTGTTATTCTTAATTATTTCAGGCAGGTATCCCAATGACATAAATGCCATAAAAGCTCCAACAACCGGTGCCGGATTTGCTTCTATATTTATACCATTAATGGTTTGGTTTTCTATATTTTTATTCTCAACATGACCAATTCCTAATACAAGCCCGTTTACTTCATCTACCTTTTTAGACATTGGCGAAAGACTGAAGATTTGTGAATGTTGCTCGACAGAATCATTTTGAACTAGAATAGAATTCTGACCGTAAGAACATCCAAAAACAAAACTAAGAACTACTAAAATTGATGTTTTCATAAATTATTGTTTTAAAATTACAGGACAAACCTATTGCAATTATCACATATCGATTTGCTTAAATCAATAAAACTATTTCTTATATTTGTGATTATCGCAAATTATGAAATATCAGGAATCTTTTTTAAAGGCAATTAGAAGTACAATCCCAAAATCAGCTTCTGTAATAGATGAGATTGCAACAGTTTTAGAAATAAGCTATGACGCATCTCATAGAAGAATATCTGGAAAAAGTAAATTTTCGATAGACGAAACTATCAAACTAGCAGATCATTTTAATATTTCGCTGGATAATTTATTTTCTAAAAAAGAAAAGGTAATTGTTGAAAAAACTATTGAAATAGAAACGTTAAAAGATATGCTTCAATATTTCAAAACATCAGCAGAACAAATCGAAATACTAACAAAAAATCCAAAAACAACACTATTTTATTCCGCCAAAGATATTCCGCTTTTTTATTTTATGGACGGAACGATTTTATCAAAATTCAAAGCTTTTGTCTGGCTCAACCTTTTAAACAGCCATCAAAAAAAAGTAACTTTTGAAAGTTTTATAATCGAAGAATCATTTGCAGAATACATGCAAAAATTAAAAAGTGTATACGAAAACACTGTAGTAAATGAAATTTGGAACGACACTACAATAAACAGTAGTTTACAACAAATTTTATACTTTCATGAGGCAGGTTTACTTTCTTTAAAAAATGCAAATGCTTTATGCAAAGACTTGAAAAGAATTATCAATTTAATTCAGGAAAAATGTAATACGGCAAATAATAATTTTAATATTTATTATAATGAGTTAATATTATTAAACAATAATATGCTCATAGAAACAGAAGAAAAGCTAACTATGTTTGTTCCTTATACACTGCTGGGATATTTTATTACTGATAATGAAGAAAGTTGTAAAAACGTGCACCAATTTTTCAAACAGCAAATTATAAACTCAAAACCTTTAGGACAATCAGGAATTAAGGAACAAAATCTATTCTTTAATCGAGCCATTCGAAAAATAGATTATTATATTGAAAAGATTAATTCTCAAGTTGACTTATTATTTTAAAACCAGACATTCCTAATCTTAGTTTACTTAAAAGTTTATTCATAGAGAAATCCCGTTTCATTTAACTGAAACGGAATTTTTTGTTATAAATCAATAAAATTGCACAAAACTGCAAAAAAATTGCAAAATAATACTGTTAATTTATTTCAATTGCCTTACATTTAAATTTCCTTACAAAAAAATCTTAAATGCTGAAACAGATAAATTACGCAACAATAATTTCTATCCTTATAAGCTACTCCAGTTTTTGCCAATCAAATGCAAAAAAAGAAATCTCCAATTATTTTGACAAAACCGTTGGAGATGAAATTCTAAATAGTAATAACGGCAAAATTCATATCGATCATTACAATCTTAAAAATGATCATAATTACTATTTAAACAAAAATTTTGTCACTGGTACTATTTATTATGACAATCAACTATATGAAAATGTCCCTATAAAGTATGACATCTACAAAGACCAACTTGTAAAATCATTTGGAAACACTAATTCATTAGCCATTGACTTAATAAGCGAAAAAACCGATTACTTTTTGATAGGAGGAAAAACATTTGTCAATATTGATAATAAATACAAATACCCAAAAGATGCAACCGGTTTTTTTGAAGAAAAATATCTGGGAAAAAATTTTTCCTTATATATCAAGCATTTTAAAACCTCCAAAGAAGTTGTTACCGAAAGTGCAGTATATACAGAGTTTGAAGAACATAGTAATTCCGAACTTCTTTTTGAATCAAAATTCAGAACGATAAATACTCAAAAGGAGATTTCATCAATATTCCCTCAATTAAAATCTGAAATTAAAGATTATTACAGAAAGAATAAATTTCTGGAAGAAACTAATCCAGATCAATTTAAAGCAGATTTGATAAAATTTATTGATAACAATTTACAAAGTCTTAGTTGGAAAATTTAATGAAAAAACATCTCTTAGGTTTCTTATTCTTTTTACTACCGATCTTCCTTTTTTCTCAAGAAAAAAATATTTCTATAGAATATTCTAATGTAACACGGAAAAAGGTCATTGAAATAATCGAAAACAACAGTGCTTTTCATTTTTATTTTAATGAACAATGGTTATCTAACGACGAGCTCATTTCTGGGAAATTTCAAAATACATCTATTACAATAGTTTTAGATGACATTTTTAATAATACAACCATAAACTATTACATTGATAGAAATAGCATCATTTTAAGTAATGCATCTTTAATATCAAATTCTATATCTGAGAAGTATTTTGAAAATACTCCTTTTAAAAATGATAAACCACTAGCCGCACCCATTTATAACAAACAATATCTAAAGGACACAAAAAGAGATTCTGACTCGATTATTATGCTAGGAAAACAATCTTTAGCAAATAATTTGCAAATGCATACTTTGTCAGGTTACATCAGAAATAAAACCTCAGGAAAACCCGAATACAATGTTACTGTTAAGGTAAAAGATAAAGACTTTAGTACAACAAGTGATGTAAATGGTTATTACAGTTTTAAAATACCCGCAGGAATTAATACAATCGAAACACTATCTCTTACTCATGGAACAAAACTCAAAAAAATTGTCCTTTATAGTAATGGAAAGGTTGATTTTAATCTGGAAGAAAATGTAAATGCTCTAAAAGAGATTGTTATTGAAAATAAAAAAACAAGAAATGTAACTTCGGCTATAACAGGTCTTACTAGTATTGATATTGAGAACATCAAAAATGTTCCTTTAATATTAGGCGAAAGAGACATTTTTAAAGTTGCAACAACACTTCCTGGTATAAAAACAACTGGAGAAGGCTCTGCCGGCTTTAATGTTCGAGGAGGAAAAGATGACCAAAACCTCTTTTTATTAGACAATGCTGTTCTATACAATCCGTCTCATTTTTTAGGTTTCTTTTCTTCGGTGAATCCTTTTACAACAAAAAAGGCAGATATCTATAAAGGTAGTATTCCAGCCGAATTTGGAGGACGCCTTTCGTCTGTTTTTGACATTAAATCTAAAAGTGGCGATACCGAGAAAGTATCGGGCGAAGCTGGAATTGGACCTGTAATGAGCAATGTAACACTCGATATTCCGGTTGTAAAAGGAAAATCCAGTTTACTATTTGGCGGTAGAGCAAGTTATTCTGATTGGATTTTAAAAACTATCAAAGATTCAAATTTAGAAAATAGTCAAGCTTCTTTTTATGATATCCTTTTAAAATACAATCATCAACTCACTAAAAAGGACAATCTCGAAACTTCATTCTATTATAGTCATGACAAATACCGTATTTCTTCAGACTCTGTCTACAAGTATAACAATCAATTAGCGACCGTAAAATGGGATCATGATTTTAATGAGAAAAATAAATCTTCCTTTATTATTACCAGCAGCCAATATAAATTTAATATCAACTACAATTCTCAACCTGAAAAATCTTTTGATTATGGTTACAGAATAAACGAAACTCAGTTCATTTTTAAGATGAAATACATTCTGAATGAAAAGCATGTGTTTAATTACGGCATTAGCAGCAAGTTATACAATGTAAATCCCGGTTTTCTAAAACCAACAAACAATGACTCTGAAATTAAAAATATTGATTTACAAAATGAAAAAGGTTTAGAATCAGCATTGTTTTTTACCGAAAACTATAAGGTAAACGATAAGCTATTGATCAATTTAGGATTGCGCTACTCTATGTTTTCTTCACTTGGGCCTTCTACTCAAAACATTTATGAAAGCGACTTTCCAAAATCGGACAGAACAGTAACAGAAACCAAAACCTATTCGAATAATGATGTAATAAAAACTTACGGCGGCTTTGAACCAAGAATTTCTGCACGTTATTTTATACTTCCGGATTTATCAATAAAAGCAAGTTTTGACAGAACCTACCAATATGTACACTTACTTTCGAGCAATACGACACAGTCTCCAATAGACACATGGAAACTTTCTGATTTAAATACAAAACCACAATCTTCAAATCAATTCTCATTAGGGATTTTTAAAAATATAATTAAAAACTCATTAGAACTTAGCATTGAAGGTTACTACAAAAAATCAAAAAATATTCTAGATTACAAAGTTGGTGCTGAATTATTATTAAACAAAAACATAGAAACAGAGCTTTTACAAGGAGAAGGAAAAGCTTATGGAGTTGAATTTTTAATCAAGAAAGAAAAAGGAAATTTTAATGGCTGGTTAAGTTATACTTACTCCCGAGCTTTAATAAAATTGGACAGTAAATTTGATTCTGAAAAAGTAAATAACGGAGAATACTTCGCTACAAATTATGACAAACCACATGATTTTAGTGCGATTTTAAATTACAAATTCACAAAGAGATACAGCTTATCAACTAATTTTGTTTATCAAACCGGCCGACCTGTCACCTTCCCGATTGCGACTTATGATTTTGCAGGTGAGCCATTAACACTATATAGTGACCGCAATAAATACCGAATTCCTGACTATTACAGATTAGACATCGGGATTAATATTGAAGGAAATCACAGGATAAAAAAACTGGCTCATAGCTTCTGGAATGTCTCTGTTTATAATGTTCTTGGAAGAAACAATCCGTACAACGTATATTTTGTTACTGAGGACAAAAAAATCAAGGCCTATAAAACCTCTATTTTTTCTGTGCCAATTCCGACGATAACTTATAACATCAAATTTTAATTCATTTATCCTATAAATATGAATTTATCAATTCTCAAAAAAACAGCACTCCTTCTTTTTTCATGTGTTATTTTGTCAAGTTGTACAGAGCAATATGCTTTTCAGAATCAAGATTTTGAAAGTGCATTGATTGTTGAAGCTACAATAACAAACGAATTAAAACATCAGGAAATAAAGATTTCAAGAGCAAGACCTCTTAATGATACCATAAAAAAAACTGAATCAGGAGCAAAAGTTATAATTGTTGACAATGAAAACAATGAGTTTCATTTTGTCGAAAAAGATGGCAAATATATTTCGGAAAATGAATTTAAAGTAGTCCCTAACAAAAACTACCAGCTAAAAATTACATCTGCTTCAGGAAAATCATATACCTCATCACAAGAAACATTGACAACTCAAAGCACTATTGATTTAGAAGCTGTTGCTGCGGAAAAAGAGGGTCAACGAGGCGCTCAGATAAATGTAAAAAGTTTTGATCCAACAAATACTTCCAAATATTATCGCTACGAATATGAAGAGACCTATAAAGTAGTAACTGTTTATACCACAACCGAACGTGTAAAATTAGTGCCTTATCTCAACACATTTAAAATGGAAATAGTTCCTGCCGAGCCAAACACGCACATTTGTTATAGTACTCAGAACTCTACTGGAATTATACAAACCAACACAACAGATTTAGCTGAAGACAAAGTAAACTTTCCCGTTCGTTTTATAAATGAATCCGATTATATAATAGCAAATCGTTACAGTATTGAAGTTTCTCAATATACACAAAATCGTTTTGCATACGACTATTACTTCACATCAAAGAAAATGTCTGATTCGGGAGAATTACTATCTCCAAACCAGCCTGGGTATATTGTTGGAAATGTAAAATCAGCAACTGATTCATCTGAAAAAGTTATTGGCTTTTTTGAAGTTGCTTCAGTGGCTAAAAAAAGAATTTTCTTCAATTTCACGGACTTATTTCCTTCAGTAGATCCAACACAGTACTTTAGACAATGTACACCTGAGTTAATACCATTTAGCAAAATACCAGATGACAATTATAAAGTCCTTACCACACATGTTTATATAGGAGGTGGTCCTGGTATGTCACCAACATCCTATTGGATGATCGACAAAGAATGCGGCGATTGTACATCATTTTCTTCTAACGTAATACCTTCATTTTGGGAAAATTAATCAAAAAAATAGCCTTACTTTTTTTATTGGCAAACATTACTTACACTCTTAATGCTCAAAACGATACCATTTTGAGTACAGAATCAATGTTGGTTAAAACTAATACAACGGTATTACTTACAGGCGAAACGCTCTACTACCAATTATATTGTTTAAATAAAAGCACGATACTCTCCGACATAAGTGAAATGGCTTATATTGAAATAATTAATAATCAAAAAGAAAGTGTTTTTAAAAATAAAGTTCGTTTAAAAAACGGCTTAGGATCTGGAGATTATTTTATACCTACAACATTACCAACAGGAAATTACAAAATTATTGCCTACACATCCTGGATGCTAAACAACACGCAAAACAACTTTTCTGAAACGGATATTACAATCATAAATCCATTTCAAGAAAATATAAACATGATTGTTGACAATGCAGATAAGAAGTCAAATAATGATGCAGACGAAACAAAAAACTCAATAAACAAGACTATTCTGGGTATTAATAAAGAAAAATATTCTAAACGAGAAAAGGCTTCTCTTATAATTCCGAAAACATTAGAAAGCGGAAATTACTTTTTAAGCATCCGAAAAATAGACAGTATTCCTGCTCTGTCAGACAATAAAAATGGTACTATAAATTTATATTTAAAACAAGATTTAACGGTACTTCCGGAAACCAGAGGTGAAATTGTTACCGGACATATAAGCTCGAAAATTGCTAATTCTGATTTAAGTTATAAAATAGTTACGCTGTCAATTCCGGGAAAAAATTTCATCTTCAAGACAACAAAAACAGATCGAAATGGCAAATTTATTTTTATAATAGACAAGCAAACCAATACATCTGATAGTTATTTTCAGTTATCAGAATCTGATAGAGAAAATTATTCGATTACGATTGACAAAGAACCAAGCCCGGATTTATCAAATCTAGTTTTCTCAAATAGGACGACTATTTCCAGTAAAAATCTAAAAGCAATTCAGGAACGCTCATTAGCAACTCAAATCGAAAATGTTTATTTTTCACAAAAAAAAGACAGCATAATCGAATCTACTGACACTGCTGTTTTTTTTGAAAGCATCGAAAAAAAATACAACTTAGATGACTTTGACAGATTCCGAACATTTAAAGAAACCATAATAGAAATTGTTACAGAACTTAGTTTTAAAGATTACAATCAAGTACCTTCCTTATATTTAGCAGATACCAGATATAATGTAATACAAACTTCTGAACCTTGTGTCGTTCTGGTAGATGGATTGCAAATTCAGGACATGAATGCCTTATACAATTACAATGCTTATCAAATTCAAAGTATTAGTGTAGTTTCTGCACCTTATTATTATGGTCCTAAATTATTTAACGGAATTGTAAGTATCATTACAAAAAACAAGGATTTTGCAACGATTTATTCTGACAAAAACATCCTGAAAACAACAATTCTAAGACCCGAGCCAACAAAATTATATTACACTCCAAAATACGAATCGAATACAGCAAATCGAATTCCTGATTATCGATATCAATTGCTTTGGAAACCAAATATAAGATTACAAAATACCGAGATAATTGTACCTTTTTATATTTCTGATATTTCGGGTAATTTTCAAATCATATTAGAAGGTCTCAGTGATAAAGGAGATTTAATTCATCTTGACAAAATATTTAAAGTAGAATAAATCAATAAGATTCAAATCAATAAAAATAAAAAGGAGCGATCAGAACTTAGTTATCAAAAGTTTACTCATCAAAAACCCCAATTCATTTGTTTGAATTGGGATTTTTAGTTTTTAATGTTTCCTCAAAAAAAGCATCACATTATTATTTTTTCAGAGCATTTGTTTAAAAAAAACACCCATTCTTTAAACAAAATGAGGTTTCCCGTAAAAAATAATAGCATTTTTATTACATTTTAACGTTTGTTCATTGTTTTGTGAGATATTTTTTTAATACTTTTGAAACTCATCAAATCAAAAACATAAAACCACGATTCCTTTGAAAAATTATCAAAAAAAAACTACTTATCTTTTGATATTTAGCACCTTCTTAAATATTTCATATTTACATTCCCAAACTAATGAAAAATCCTCACTCTACAATTACTTCGATAATGCTGTAGGAAAAGACAATCTCAATATTAATAATGGAGTTGTTCATAGTGAGCCCTTTCGGCCAATGCCAAACAAAAACAGATACTATATTGACGAGTTCAATATTGGTAATCTAAGTTTTGAAGGCGAGATCTATACAAGTGTCAATCTTAAATATGACATTTACGATGATCAGATTATATACAAACAAAACGGGGAATCTGAGAATCTGCCTATTACACTTATAAAGGACAAAGTTGATTTTTTTACTTTTAAGAATAAGAAATTTGTCAACTTAAAATCAGAATCCATAAAATTCCCTAACCTCATAATGGGCATATACGAAGAGTCTTATGTTGGAAATGATGTTTCTCTTTATATTAAACACAGAAAAGAAAAAATCAAAATATTCCAATCAGATGGTGTCTATTATAACTTCATTTACAACATCGATTTTATCTTAAAATACAACAGCTTTTTTTACAAGGTTCAATCAGAAAAAGATGTAAAAAAGATCTTTCCATCGATTAAAAAAGAAATTAACGATTATTACAGTACCAATAAAAAGTTAGAACGATCAGATAAAAACCTATTCATGGAAAATCTAACGAAACAAATCAATGGTCTTCTAAAAAAAAGTTCTAATTAAATGAAAAAAATTACTCTCTTAATATTATTACTAGCCTTTCAGCAAATTATATACTCTCAGGTAATCAGCGACAAAGTTTCGGTAGAATTTAAAAATGCAAATCTTAAAACTGCTATTCAAAATATAGAACAAGTTTCTTACTATAAATTCTATTTTGACGAAAAATGGTTGGCAACTGACAGTACTGTTATATCAAAACAATTTAAAGAAGTTCGCATTGGTGAAGTTCTTGAAGATGTTTTTCAAAACACCAGCTTTAATTTTTTTATTGCTGATAATAAAATCATACTAACTAATAATAGTATCATATACAACGAACTTCCTGATGACTATTTTGGCGTTCCATTAGAAAAAAATGAAAACGGAGAAATGGTAGCTCCTGTTTTTTATCAGCAATATGACTCAATAAAGAAAACAAATACCAGAAATCCGAATAAAAATGTTCGGGATGTTGTTCTTATTGGTAAGGAAGTAAAGAATCAAAAGAAGAAAACCTATACACTCTCCGGTATTGTTAGAGGTGGAAAAAACAGACAAGGAGTTGCTAATGTTTTAATAAAAATTCCGAATACTGAATACACAGCCGTTACTGATAAAAACGGTTTCTATAAATTACAAGTACCTGCGGGAATGAGCACGGTTGAAACCGAAACTTTTTCATACGATAAAGTAACCAAAAGCATCATGGTTTATAACGACGGTACCTTAAACTTTAGCGTAGTTGATAATATAAACCAACTTGATGAAGTTTTAGTCAAAACAAATAAAAGCAAGAACGCAAAAGCTGCAATTACAGGAGTAACCACTATTGACTCTGAAGGAATCAAAAATGTTCCCTTGGTATTAGGTGAGCGCGATATCCTGAAAGTTGCCTTAACCTTACCAGGAATAAAAACGGCTGGAGAAGGTTCTGCAGGATACAATGTTAGAGGTGGTAAAGAAGATCAGAATTTATTTTTACTAGATAACGCTGTTTTGTATAATCCAAATCACTTTTTTGGCTTTTTTACAGCTTTAAACCCTTACACAACAAAAAAAGTTGATATCTACAAAGGAAGTATTCCTGCCGAGTTTGGAGGAAGACTGTCTTCTGTTTTTGATATTACTTCTAAAACAGGAAACTTCAACAAATTTGAAGGCGAAGGAGGAATTGGGCCCGCAACTAGCAACCTGATGATTTCGACACCTATAGTTAAAGGAAAATCTAGTTTAGTTGTTGGAGGAAGAGCCAGTTACTCTGATTGGATTTTAAAAAGTCTGGATGATGAGAACTTAAAAAACAGCCAAGCTTCATTTTATGATCTTATTTTAAAATACAATCATAAAATAAATGCTAATAATGATATTGAGTCTACACTATATTATAGTCATGATAAGTTTAGTGTTTCATCTGATTCATTATATAAATACAGCAACAGATTGGCTACGATAAAATGGAATCACAGTTTTAACGAAAAGAATAAAGGTTCCTTACTCTTCACTAATAGTGAATACAAATTTAACATTGATTATCAATCTCCCGGGGTAAATTCATTTGATTTTGGATATAAAATCAACGAGACTCAGGCGCAGATAAAAATGATTTATTTATATAATGAAAAACACAAATTCAGCTACGGTTTATCTACTAAATTATATGGTATTAATCCCGGATATCTTAGACCCGAAAATCCTGAATCTACTTTAATTCCTATTGAAATAGAAAAAGAAAGAGGTTTAGAATCTGCAGCTTATATTGGCGACAACTTTAAGATTAATGACAAGTTTTTACTTGATTTTGGTTTAAGATATTCTTCATTTGCAGCATTAGGACCATCTACTCAAAGAATATATGAAGACAATCTTCCTATTAGCGATGCTACTGTTGTCGAAACTAAAACCTATAAAAACAATGAAGTAATAAAACGATATGGCGGATTAGAACCTAGAATTGCTGCCAGATATTTTATTACTGATGATTTTTCTGTTCGTGCCAGTTACGACAAAACCTATCAATACATTCATTTGTTATCAAACAACACAACGCAATCTCCAACAGATATTTGGAAACTTTCTGATTTGAATGTAAAACCAGAAAGCGCACAACAGGTTTCACTTGGTTTTTATAAGAATTTGAAAGATGACGAATTAGAACTTAGTTTAGAAGGATATTATAAAAAATCAAAAAACATCCTGGATTACAAAGTTGGTGCTGATTTATTATTGAACGATAATATTGAAACAGAACTTCTACAAGGAGACGGAAAAGCTTATGGTATTGAAGTATTACTAAAAAAACAAGTGGGCAGACTTAACGGATGGTTAGGATATACTTATTCCAGATCGTTAATAAAATTAAACAGTCAATTTAATGAAGAAAAAGTAAACGACGGAAAGTATTTTGCTTCTAATTTTGACAAACCACATGATTTTAGTGCGGTATTAAATTACAGAATAACAAAACGTTACAGTTTTTCTAGTAATTTTATCTACCAAACAGGACGACCAATAACCTACCCAATTGGGACTTATGATTACGGAAATGCAAAATACACTGTTTATAGTGATCGTAATAAATTTAGAATTCCGGATTATTTCAGACTTGACATTGGCGTTAATATTGAAGGAAATCATAAAATAAAAAAACTAGCGCATAGTTTTTGGAACATTTCGGTTTATAATGTTTTAGGAAGAAACAATCCTTATTCTGTGTTTTTCGTAACAGACAAAGGGCAAATAAAAGCTTATAAAACTTCTATCTTCTCGATTCCAATTCCAAGTATTACCTATAATTTTAAATTCTAAATTATGGCATATTTTAAATATAAAATCTCGATTTTCCTTCTTCTGGCACTTGCTATAACTGGCTGTACAGAACAATATGCTTTTAAAAATACTGATTTTGAAAGCGCCCTGGTTGTTGAAGGAACCATAACAAATGAGTATAAAAACCAGATCATAAGACTTTCTCAGGTATACCAACTAGAAGAAACCGGACCAAGATTGGAAACTGGGGCAAATGTTTTTATTACGGATGACCAAGGAAACGAATATCAATTTGAACAAAAAGATACTGTTTATGCTTCTCTGACTCAATTTAAAGCTGAGCCAGGCAGAAAATATCAATTAAAAATAAGAACAAAAGAAGGCAAAAATTATATTTCTGACGAGCAAACATTAACTACCGAAACCAAGATCGATAATATAACTGCAACCGTTGAAAATGTTCAAGGGCAACGTGGCGTTCAAATAAACGTAAATAGTTATGACCCAACAAACACTTCAAAATATTACAGATACGAGTATGCTGAGACTTATAAAATTATAGCACCTCAGTGGTATTTTCTAGAGGCTAATGTAATAGCAATTCCAGGCAATCCGGGAGATCCTAAAAATGATATTCCAGCTATTCCAGCGCATGCTGAAATTGTTGTAACTCCTAGAGTAAAAGAAGCCAAAACCTGTTTTTCTACTAAAAAATCTGAAGACATTATTCTAAACAACACCAATAGCAGCATTGAAGATCGTGTGCATTTTCCGGTTCGTTTCATCAGTGATCAAAACTATATCATATCACATCGTTACAGTATTTTTGTAAAACAGTATGTGCAAAATTTGGCTGCTCATACGTATTACAAAACCTTAAGAGATTTATCAACATCCGGAAATATTCTTTCACCAAAACAGCCCGGATTCTTTTACGGCAATATAAAATCTGTAGAAAATCCTACTGAAAAAATAATTGGTTTTTTTGAAGTATCTGCTGTCTCTTCAGAAAGAATTTATTTCAATTATTCGGATTTATTCCCTAAAGAACCTCTTCCACCTTATTACGAAACCGATTGTGAACCTGAAATGTTTGAGAATTGTGATGGCCCTCCTCCTTGTAAAGGCGTTGCACTAC
The DNA here is from genome assembly GCF_020991455.1 of Flavobacterium sp. JAS. Lineage (GTDB taxonomy): Bacteria > Bacteroidota > Bacteroidia > Flavobacteriales > Flavobacteriaceae > Flavobacterium. Next base: position 178,637 of record NZ_JAJMOX010000001.1, on the reverse strand, counting down.
TTTCGTTGCTCGGCACAAGATCGCGTGTAATGTCATCATGGAATTACTTGTCTACTTTTTTCTTAGTAAAAGCCCCCTGTGGAGATTGCACCTCTTTTTCATCTAATATCGTTCCTCCTTTTTGGGTAGATTAATCTCTTTTAAAATTCATGAAATATTTCAAATATAAAATCTTAATTTTCTTTTTTCTCGCCCTCGCCATAACTGGCTGTACAGAACAATACGCTTTTAAAAATACTGATTTTGAAAGTGCTCTTGTTGTGGAAGGAACGATTACAAATGAAGTTAAAAATCAAATTATAAGAGTTTCTCAAGTTTACCAACTCGACGAAACCGGCCCTAAATTTGAAACTGGTGCCAACCTTTTTGTTTCTGATGATCAAGGAAATGAATATCAATTTGAACAGAAAGATACCGTTTATGCTTCTCTTACTCAATTTAGAGCAGAGCCAGGAAGAAAATATCAATTAAAAATTAAAACCAAAGAAGGTAAAAACTATACTTCTGATGAACAAACTTTAACTACAGAAACCAAGATTGATAATATAACAGCAACGGTTGAAAATGTTTCAGGACAGCGTGGGGTTCAAATAAATGTAAATAGTTATGACCCAACAAATACTTCAAAATATTACAGATACGAGTATACTGAAACCTATAAAATAGTAGCTCCCCTGTGGGCGCCTCTTATGACCAGTATTAAAACATTTCCCGCAATTCCACCAGATCCTGCTAATGATTTCCCAGGAAGGCCCGAAACGGAAGGTATTCTAGTATCTCTCAGAACAGTTGAAAACAAAACCTGTTTCTCCACTAAAAAATCTGAAGATATTATTTTGAACAATACTAATAGCAGTAGTGAAGACCGTGTGCATTTTCCTGTTCGTTTCATTAGCGATCAAAGCTATATCATATCACATCGCTACAGCATTTTTGTAAAACAATTTGTTCAAAACCTGGCTGCATATACTTATTACAAAACATTAAAAGATTTGTCGACATCAGGAAATGTACTTTCACCTAAACAACCGGGTTTCTTTTATGGCAATATAAAATCCGTAGAAAATCCTAGCGAAAAAGTTATAGGCTTTTTTGAAGTATCTTCTGTCTCTTCAGAAAGAATCTACTTTAATTATGCTGATTTGTTCCCAAACGAACCACTTCCGCCTTACTATGAAAGTGATTGCCATATTGAAGCTTATGACGATTGTCCTGGAGATCTTCCTTGCAGAAGACAAATACTACGATCTCTTATTCGTACAAATACAGCTTCATTAGTTTCATTTAATGGCTTTTCACTTTATTCTATGGTAAAAGCTCCGTGCGGAGATTGTACTACTTTTTCATCTAATATCGTTCCTCCTTTTTGGATAGATTAATACTTTTTAAAATTTATGAAACAATTTTCAATATACAATCAGACAAACATTTTGGATCGAATCAAACAATTCTTTGTTTTAACTCTTCTATTGACAAACAGTTTATTTGTTTGTGCTCAACAAAACAAGAATCTAAATACCTCAATGCAGGAAACTATCTTCCTTCACTCAAACACAACCACTTTCTTAACGGGAGAAACATTGTATTATAAATTATTTTGCTTAAATCCCATTAATAATACGCCAAGTCATATTAGTAAAATAGCTTATATCGAACTTGTTGATCGTGATAAAAACTCGCTTCAAAAAAACAAAGTTTACCTTGAAAAAGGAATCGGAGCGGGTGAATACTTTATACCTACTACTCTAAAAACAGGTAACTACAAAGTAATTGCTTATACAAAATGGATGCTTAACAATCCTAAATCGCAAACAAACGAAATAGACATTTTTATCATTAATCCGTTTCAAACTCAGGAACCAAACGAGAATATAACTTTTGATCTTACCGCAAAAAGCACCGCTTCGACTGCTCAAAGTTCAGAATCTTCAAGTCTGGGCAACGAAAAAAGAGTCGATTTTGAATTAGACAAAGAGAGTTATTACACGAGAGAAAAAGCCAATCTAAAAATAAAATCGGTTACCGGAACTATCGAAAAAGGAAACTATTCTGTTTCAATTAGAAAAACAGATCAAATCCCGACTTTAAAACAATTAAGCCCTCAGGAATTCGTAAAAAAGACGGCTACTAATTATACTGATTATAATACAACGTACTTTGCATATACACCTGAATTAAGATCAGAATTAATTACCGGAACAATTGTATCAAAAAGCAATCTTCCTGTAAATGACAAATCACTTTCGCTTTCTTTACCGGGAAAAGAATTTGTATTAAAAATAGTTAAGACAAATGCTCAGGGAAAATTTGCCTTTTTATTGGATAAATTTCCTGATTTTTCTAACGCAATAGTACAAGTACTGGATGATAAAAGTGCCGATTATTCTATAGTTTTTGATGCATTTCCAAAATTTGATACTTCGTCATTACAGTTTACATCAAAACTTAATTTGACACCTGAACTTAAAAAAGATATTGAAGACAGATCAACAGCGAGCCAGATTCAGAATGCTTATTATCAGATTAAGAAAGACAGTTTAGTAACTGAAGCTGTAGTAAGTCCGTTTTTTAATACTATCGAAAAAGCGTATGTTCTTGATGATTACACGCGTTTTCCAACATTAAAAGAAAATATTGTAGAAGTTATAATCGAGCTTTATTATCGTAAAGAAAATGGTAAGTATCAATTACGCGTTCGAAACGACCATAAAGATCTTGAGATGTACGGCAAACCTTTGGTTCTTGTTGACGGACTTTTAATTCAAGATCCTAGTGACCTTTTTGATTATAATATGGGAAATGTAGATAAAGTAAGCCTTATCAACGAACCGTATGTTTATGGCCCTAATTTGTATGGGGGAATGATTAGTTTTGAAACCAAAAACAGTGATTTTGCTACAAATTATGTCAAAAAATATCTAAAAACAACAGAAATTCAAAGACCAAATCCTGAGAAAGTATACAACAATCCTGATTATTCTGCCGGAAACAATTTGCAAAGAGTTCCAGATTACAGATATCAATTGTTATGGAAACCAAATGTGAAATTAGATCAAAAGGAAGATAATATACCTTTCTACACTTCAGATCTAAAAGGAAACTTTGAGGTAGTCCTGGAAGGTTTTACTGAAAGCGGACAACCTGTTTATGTTTCTAAAAATATCACTGTCAAATAAAACAGTTTTTTTGAAGGTTTAAGCAATAAAATGGACTAAATTCCAAAAGGGATATAGTTAAGTAGTTATTACAATTAGGGTTAATTAAGAAAAACTAAAGATATTTCATACTTTATTGAAAGAAAAAAAATACCTTTAGCCTACCAAAAATAAAAATATTAACCCTAAAAAACCTATTATGAATTTTAAAGTTACCCAAATTACAAGAATTAATGTAGAAGATTTTGTGTTCTCAGACAAAAGCAATCTTACTTTCCCAATTCCTCCTTTAGCCTCAGCACAATTTTACAGAAATCAAGGAGTACTTACATTAAAAATCTGCGCTACTGTATACATTAACTCTAAAGATTCACAAAATCCGGTCATTGGAACTCTAATTGAAAATGATACCAATGTCGAAATCTATTTTGACTATAACTGGGATGAAAGCTCACCCGACACTTATGATGTTTGGTATGTTGAAGTTGATTATATCTCTGATACAGTTAACAATATTACGACCGTTAAGTCTTACTTACGAAATATTGACCCTGAAACTTCTAGAGGGACTGAAGTAAAAGTAGGAACATAAGTATAGATTTTTTTATAGCATATAGTTTAACCAAACATCTTTAGTTTAGGTTAAACTATATTTATAATTACCAAAACTCACCTAAAGTTAATTTATTCAAAAATGTCTAAATTTAAACTAGTTTTAATTTTATTTTTGACCTTTTCTACATCATTAATATACTCAAGGATACAAATAGAAACAGATCCTTTTGAGGAAATTCTGAAGGAAAAAGCACTCTTGTTCAAAACTGAAATTAACTTTAAAAAGGCCCATTTTTTTTTCATTAATAAAAAATGGGACTCCACGTTAGTTTATTCAATGAAGCAATTAAGTTCTTGTAAAAACAAGGAATTAATAAACTATTGTCACTATTTAAGAGGAAACTCATTTCGGCAACTAAAACTATTTAAAGAAGCTAAAACGGAGCTTAAACTAGTAACACAAAATTTCGAGTTTTATCCATTAGTGAACAAAATTTTAGGAGAGACATCTTTAGAACTAAAAGAATACAAAAAAGCCATTCAATATTTTGAAAAAGTCGAAAAACTCCCATTAACAAGCAAACAAGGTTTTAAAATAAGTGTAATTTATGGAAATCTGGGAAGTTGTTATTTACTAATTAATCAATTTGACAAAGCAGAAGTATATTTTTTTAAAAGTCTTAAATTAAAAGAAAAAGAAAAAAATACCATTTCTTTAATTGAATTATATATGAATATTGCAAATTTATATTATGTCCAATATAAAGATAAAAAAGCCATTCCTTACTTCGAAAAAGCCTATTCTCTTTCTAAAATGACAAATGATTTTGACACCAAATGGGTTGCCGCAAAGAATATGTCAGTCGTAGAAGAAAACAAAGGCAACTTAAAAGAAGCATTGTCATATAGAAAAGAAGCTGGCCAATGGAAGGACTCTTTAAACAATCAAAGTAAAATTTGGGCTGTCGCTGACTTTGAGAAAAAATTTGCCGTAGCTCAAAAACAAAAGCAAATCAAAGTGCTTGAAATCGAAAACAAACTAAAAAAAACTCAACGTAATGGTTTCTTTTTTGCTGCAATCGTTTTGTTATTACTTTTAACTGCCGGTGTTTATCTTTATGCTCAAAAAGTAAAAAATTCCAAAACTATATTATTACAAAAAAATAAACTCGACGAACTAAACGCTACTAAAGATCAATTGTTCTCTATTGTAAGTCATGATTTGCGTTCGTCCGTAAATGCACTCAAAACAAGTAATTCCAAATTATCAGCAACTCTTGAAACCAAAAATTATGATGAATTAAACCAACTTATCATACAAAACAGCACTATTGCAAATGGCGCTTACAGTTTATTAGATAATTTATTGCATTGGGCAATGCTGCAAACCAAACAATTGTATTTTCATAAAGAATCGGTTCATTTGTATTCTATTGTACAGCAAATCGAATACAATTACAAACCTTTACTTCTTGACAAAACGATTAGTTTTGAGAATTTGGTTTCAAAAAATATCTTTATCTTCGTAGACCTGGATTCGTTAAAAATTGTACTTCGAAATTTATTAGACAATGCTATTAAATTTTCTAACGAAAAAGGGAAAATAAGTTTTTTCACAGAAGATACAAATACCGATTTCTGCAAACTTATTATTGAAGATTCGGGTATAGGAATGAAAGAAAGTACTATTCAAGAATTACTTTCGGACGGTGAATTGCTAGCTAAAAAGGACAATTCTGAAATTATAGGAACTGGTTTAGGCTTACAATTATGCAAACAGATGATCAGGAAAAATAGCGGAACCTTAGCTATAGAAAGTGAACTAAACAAGGGAACAAAAATGATTTTGACTTTCCCAAAAACAATAGACAATGGATAATATCAATGTTTTAATAATAGAAGATACTCCAGAACAAAGCGATGCGCTTACCAAAGTATTGCTTGAAAACAATTACACCGTTGCCGGAGTAGCCAAAAACTTTACTGATGCCATAAAGCTTTTTTACGAAAACACAGTTGATGTTATCATCATCGATGTGTTTCTTGACGGAAAACCAGACGGAATTACTTTTGCAGAGTCTATCAATATCATTCCGAACGCTTCAAAACCATTTGTCTTTTTGACCAACTCACAAGACCGGGAGATTTTTGAACGTGCAAAACTTACAAAACCTTTCAGTTTTCTAATGAAACCTTTTAATGAGTTAGAGATACTATATGCTATAGAAATGGCAGTCGAAAAATTCTATGAACAAACAAATGTGTTTCTAAGCGAAGAACAAGACACTGTAATTAGCAATGATTATTTATTTATAAAGAAGAAAAATTCTCTCAAAAAAGTAGCAATAAACGATATTCTATATATCGAAGTCGAAGAACGATATTGCAATATTATTACCGAAAAAGAAAAATTCGTCATTCAGATCTCTCTGACCAAGATCAGTAATTTATTAGACAAGAATAAATTCATAAAAACGCATCGAAACACTATTGTCAATACAGACAAAATCGAAGAAATCATCCTCGCCGATAATCTTGTAATCTTAAAAGGAAATCACAAAATAAATTTAAGCGACACTTATAAAGATTTTATAAAAAAGATGAATATTTTATCCTAAAAAAACGCCTTATTTTTAAAATCATAAATCTTCAAATCCTCTTTATTTCAAAGAGGATTTTTTTGTTTTAGCACAAAAATTAATACGAAACCCTCTTTTAAGACTTCATGACACGAAAACAGGTCTTTATGACATTTCTCTACTATAACCGCAAAATCAAAATTAATTTTACACTCGAAAACAACAAAACAGCGACAAATGAGAATTGCGTTAATCAACCAGCCTGACATGAAACTTTTATCAATCCTAAAAAAAATAATCAACAATCCCTGGGTTGGAATTGTTGTCTCATTAGCTGTAATCATTCCTTCTTTATATCAAATCCTGGATGATGTTACAGTTCTCAGAAAAGAATATCTATTATTACTAATTGCACTTCCTATTTATATAAAATCACTTAAGAAGATATTTGACGAGATTTTAGACGCCTCTGATGATTTTTCAGAGTAAAACTAAATTTTGTCTTATTAGATAAAACACTCCAAATTAAACATTTAAAGCCGAGTGTCTTTCTTTTTTTAAATATTTCTTATCTAATTGTAACTTTTTTGTATCTTCATACGTATAACCATTTGTACACTTAAAAATTGAGGAGACAAAAAACATGAGACAACTTAAAATCACCAAGCAGGTAACCAATCGTGAAACTGCATCGTTAGACAAATACCTACAAGAAATTGGAAAAGTTGACCTAATTACCGCTGATGAAGAGGTAGAATTAGCACAAAGAATAAAGGCTGGTGATCAAAGAGCTTTAGAAAAATTAACAAAAGCCAACCTACGTTTCGTTGTATCGGTTGCTAAACAATATCAAAATCAAGGGTTAACTCTTCCTGACTTAATTAATGAAGGAAACTTAGGTTTAATTAAAGCGGCTCAACGTTTTGACGAAACTCGTGGTTTCAAATTCATCTCTTATGCTGTATGGTGGATTCGTCAATCGATTCTACAGGCTTTGGCAGAACAATCTCGTATTGTTCGTTTACCATTAAACAAAATTGGTTCTATCAATAAAATCAACAAAATGTATGCTTTATTAGAGCAATCTAACGAGCGTCCACCATCTGCTGAAGAAATTGCAAAAGAACTTGACATGACTGTAAATGATGTAAAAGAGTCTATGAAAAACTCTGGTCGTCACTTATCTATGGATGCACCTCTTGTTGAAGGTGAAGATTCTAACCTTTATGACGTTTTACGTTCTGGAGAGTCTCCAAACCCTGACAGAGAGTTAATTCACGAATCATTACGTACTGAAATTGAGCGTTCATTAGAAACATTAACTCCTAGAGAGGCAGATGTAGTTCGTTTATATTTTGGTCTTGGCGATCAACACCCAATGACTTTAGAGGAAATTGGAGAAACTTTCGACTTAACTCGTGAGCGTGTTCGTCAGATTAAAGAAAAAGCAATCCGTAGATTAAAACACACTTCTAGAAGTAAAATTCTTAAAACCTATTTAGGTTAATATTTAAAATATAAATTCCTAATATTTAAAGATTCCAAATACCAATTACTGTTGGAATTTGGAATTTTATTCGAAAAATAGTATAATTGGAATTTTAAAGCAAACAACAGTTTGATTGACTGTTCGTTTTTTGATTGATGATTGAAACTCCGGCTGATTACCGGAGTTTTTTATTGGTGTTTTTTTAACCGCAAAGTCCGCAAAGGTTTTTTTATCTTTTGAATGTTGTAAAAACACAAAGTTCGCAAAGCTTTGTGAACTTTAAATTTTGTTAAAGATCATTTACAAATCCTTTGCGAACTCCGCGTAAACCTTTGCGAACTTTGCGGTTAAATTTCAATGTAAATCATAAAAAAATTATCTTTACAAAAAAAACAACACAACACACAACTACACAATGAAGAATACTCTTATTGCACCTTCTGTTCTTGCAGCTGATTTTGCCAATTTACAACGTGATGTCGAAATGATCAATAACAGTCAGGCTGATTGGTTTCATATTGATATTATGGATGGCGTTTTTGTTCCGAATATTTCTTTTGGAATGCCTGTTTTAGAAGCTATTTCAAGACATGCAAAAAAAACTATCGATGTACATTTGATGATTATTGATCCGGACAGATACATTAAAACTTTTGCCGATTTAGGTGCAAATATCCTAAGCGTGCATTATGAAGCTTGTACACATTTGCACAGAACACTTCAGGCCATTAAAGCCGAAGGAATGAAAGCCGGAGTTGCAATCAACCCACATACAAACATTGATTTATTAGAGGATGTGATCAACGATATTGATTTAGTTTGCATCATGAGTGTGAATCCAGGTTTTGGAGGACAATCATTCATCGAAAATACGTATGCTAAAGTTGAGAAATTAAAAGCTCTAATTACACGCAAAAACGCTTCAACATTAATTGAAATAGATGGTGGTGTAACAAGCAAAAATGCAAAACAACTAGTAGAAGCCGGAGCAGATGTTTTGGTTGCTGGAAGCTTTGTTTTTAAAGCCGAAAATCCAACTCAAACTATTGCCGACTTAAAAGCTTTGACCGCTTTTTAAGTTTCAAAAAAGATAAAAAAAATAGAGGCCGAAGAGAAATCTTCGGCTTTTTTTATGTCAATTCGTTCTGTAAAACTTTAGCTCTTCTATATCCTGTCAAGCTAATATTTCTATGCTTCTTGAAAAATTTATTGAGATGACTTTCATCTGAAAAACCAAATTCATCTACAATTTCATTAATTCTCATATCACTAAAGCTTAAACGATGTTCTATTAATCGTATTTTATAATTTGAAACAAAAGTCTGAATCGTTTCTCCACAATGATTCTTAAAATAACTACCAAGATACGTATCCGATATATCAAATTTCTCTGCTATAGCCGAGGCTTTTAATTTTTGAGGAAAGAAAATGTTAGCCTGAATATAATTAATAATTTCCAGAATTCTTTTATCTGCGCTCTCTTTTATGCCTTTTGGTTTCATTTTAGCAATGTTTCGAGCAGCAATTACAATAAGTGCGTTTACATAATGTGTTATTAAATCTTCATCATAAATATCCTTATTCTCTATAGCATGAATCAAAGAATCTGATATAGATTTAACAAGGAATTCATCTGCTTTTCTTTTCAAAATACAACCCGATAAATGTGACGCATAATGTAACAAACAACCAATATGATCAATACTTTTTGATTTATATTCTTTTACATATTCACTATTAATCTTAACCAATAAAAACTCTGTCGTATTTACAATATCAAAAGTATGATAATCATTTGGCGTTAGCAGCATTAGATTTCCAGTTTGATAAGATATTGCATTTCCATTGATATGGAGAAATCCATTTCCCGAAATAACATAAACCATCTGGAAAAAACTGAACTGAGAATTTATAATTGGGCATTCATCTACCTTTTTATAAATTACCTCTACCGATTGATGCATGTTTTCTTTTCTCATACTACAAAAGTACTTTTTTATCATTAAATTATACCGAAAAAATAAATATACTCAGTATAATTTTGCTAAAAATACAATAGAAAAAATGAAGCAAAAATTTTACTCCAGCAAAAACACAGTCGTTCTCATTGCGATTTGTTTAGCCACATTAATGTTCTCTTTAGAAATTTCAAGCGTTCCGGTTATTCTGCCAACGCTCGAAAAACTATTAAACGCCAACCTTCGAGACATGCAATGGATCATGAATATCTATACAATAGGCTGCACAACTGTTCTAATGGCGGCAGGAACATTGGCTGATCGATATGGCAGAAAACGTATTCTAATGATTACTTTAATTTTATTTGGAATTTCCTCTTTAATTTGTGGTTTGGCAGAAAACATTACTATATTAATAATCAGTCGTTTTTTTCAGGGAATAAGCGGCGGTGCAATGTTAATTTGCCAGGTAGCAACTTTATCGCATCAATTTCAAGAAGGAAAAGAACGCAGCAGCGCTTTCAGCATCTGGGGAATAATTCTTGGTGTCGGGTTAGGTTTTGGTCCTATAATAGGAGCTGCAATCATAGCAATATTGTCCTGGAAATGGGTTTTTCTAATACACGTTCCTATAGCAGCTCTTGCTGTAATTTTGGTCTATGGCTATGTAGATGAATCTAAAGATTCTGATGCTAAAAAACTAGATATTTGGGGAATGACCACATTATCTATCGCGGTCTTTGGATTAAGTTATTTTATCACACAAGGACCAGATCTTGGCTTTGCAAGCCCTATAGCATTAAGCATTATAGGCGCTACAATAATCAGTTTCGGGATATTTTTATGGGTCGAAAAAACAAATCCGTACCCAATGTTTGACTTCTCGGTATTTAGGATACGTAATTTTTCAGGCGCTATACTAGGTTCTATAGGAATGAATTTTAGCTTTTGGCCCTTTATAATTTATTTACCTATATACTTCCAAAGTTGTTTAGGATATGACGTTGTTACCGTAGGACTTTCTTTGCTCCCCTATACCCTTCCTACTTTAATTATTCCTCCTTTTGCAGAATACCTTTCCGTTCGTTATCGTTCAGGAATTATAATACCGGCAGGTCTCTTTATAATAGGACTCGGTTTTATATTTATGAGATATGGCAGTATCGCAGAACATTCCAGTTGGCTAACAATGCTTCCGGGTTCTTTACTCGCAGGAATTGGATTAGGTTTAACCAACACACCTGTAACTAATACAACTACAGGTTCGGTTTCGTCTAATCGCTCCGGAATGGCCTCAGGAATAGACATGAGTGCAAGACTAATTACCTTATCTATTAATATTGCTTTAATGGGTTTTATTTTGGTGGAGGGAATTTTCTCTTATCTGAATAACGCATTTCCTGGATCTGTAGAGAAAACTACATTACGGCTTATTTCGGAAAAAATAGCAGCAGGAAATGTTTCATCACTTACCAATGATTTTTCAAAACTAAACACATTAAATTCATCAGAATCAGTTTTACAAGCAGCACTTGCACATGGTTTTGAAATGATATTACTTTATGGAGGAATTGGTGTCTGGATATTAGCCCTTTTAAGTTTTATACTATTCAATCCCAGAAAAGCACAAAGCAGCTTATAAATTGAACGTTTATTCTAAGAAAAAAAACACAAACTATTGCTGACCTAAAAGTCCTTATTACTTTTTAAATTCTTCAGATTAGGAAAAAAATCAATTCCGGTCATTTTTTCAAGAGTTTCAATGGGAACCATGAAATCATAAAGTGACTTATTGCTATCTTCATTTGGAACCAAAAAAGCAATTGCTTTATGTTCTTTACCAGATTTAGCCAAAATGATTTTATAAAAATATTTAGGGACAGCAACATTTTCTGTCCCTATTTTTTCATCCGAATCTTTCAAAATTCCGCCAGTCACTACATAAACATCATTGTACTTTCCTGCCCAATAACGTGTCTTTTGCTCTAGTCTATTCCAGATTCCGCTATTGAAATCGTGCTTTTGAGGAGAAATATTCGAGGTATAAAAAGTATCATTATACGCATTTTTATCAAATTCCATATCACCGGCAGGACAAAGATGCCCTTTGTCGTAACCTGATTTTTTGTAGTTTCTCCAATCTGCAGAACCAGTTGTTACTTTAGGATCTTCAATAAAATACGGACGTTTATAGTCTTCGTTTTTCAAATATTCTTTCTTTAATTCATACGCAACCCATTCGGCCTGTTCATATTTTTCATTATATGAAAGTGTATAATATTTGTGCTTTACAATTTGTTTTGTTGTCGAAGTTGGCAAATAAGCGACCGTATATGTTGAGTCTGAACTACTATTGTTGCCAACAAAAGAAGTTTGTGACTCTTCCTGCATTAACTCTTTTTGATTATTGCCTTCTTTTTTACACGACAAAAACACAAAACTTATCAAACCTAAAACAATATAATTCTTCATACAACAGTTTTTTTTCCAATATTCAAATCTGGGAAATCACTTTTAACAGATCACAAATTACTTTCTTATACTATATAAACTTACAAAAAAAACGCTCCATAAATTTAAATTTATGGAGCGTTTTAATAACAAATTAATTCTCTTTGGAACTAAGATTTTACTAATTTATCCTTTTTCATTTTAGGAGAAACAGTGTTTTTTACATAACTCTTAGATTGTAAATCATCTAAAACATTTAAAGCCTCTTCTACATAAACATCTTTAGCTAACGCTTGATGCCAAACCTCTCTTTTTTCTTTTAATGTAGCGTCACTGTTCATTTCAAGTTCTTCATAAGGCAATGATTTAAAAACTAAATTGTTTTTATAATCTGAGATAGGTTTGTATTTCTTGCCTTCACTTTCAACTTGTTCCTGAGTAGCTTTAAAGCTATTTATATTTAAGCTATAAGTATTCTCTTTATTTTTAACATCAATCCATTTTGCGTTGTCTTCAATCAATTTGAATTGTGCATTTTGAGCTATTCTGTTTTTACTATTATCGATTGCTTTTGCAAAGTTTTCGTTTGAAGTCCAAGTGCTATAATCAGCAGGATCGATTTTATCCCATGGCATTGCATTGTCAATATCACGTTCACCCATTTTTAAGTAAGCATAACGATCTGGCATAACAACATCACTATGAACACCTTCTAACTGAGTTGAACCTCCGTTGATTCTATAAAATTTTTGTCCGGTAATTTTCAAAGCACCAAGATCTCCATAATTTGCATTACGTACAAACTGGTTCAAATCAAGAACATTTTGTACTGTTCCTTTACCATAAGTTTGTTTACTACCAATGATAACACCACGTTTGTAATCCTGAATTGCAGCGGCCAAAATCTCTGATGCAGAAGCTGAGAAACTGTTAACCATAATTACTAACGGCCCGTCCCACTCGATTTTTTTATCTTTATCGTATAAAACTTCTTTTTTCTTTCCGGCTGATTTTACCTGAACAATTGGTCCTTCTTCAATAAATAAACCTGCAATATCAACAACAGTAGATAGAGATCCACCACCGTCATCACGCACATCAAGTACGATACCATTGATATCTTCTTTTTTCAGTCTTTCTACTTCAAGAGCAATATCTTTTCCGGCATCACGACCGTCTTTATTTTCAAAATCAATGTAGAATTTAGGCAAATAAATCACTCCGTATTTCAATCCGTTTCTTTCTACAATACTAGATTTAGCATACGTTTCTTCGATCTCAACAATATCTCTGATAATTGAAATCACCTTGATACTTCCGTCAACTTTTTTAACTGTAAGTTTTACTTCGGTTCCTTTGTGTCCTTTAATTTTTTTCACAACATCATCCAAACGCATTCCTACCACATCAACTGGCTCTTCGGTTCCTTGTGCTACTTTCAAAATCAAATCTCCAGCCTCAAGTTCTTTTCCTTTCCATGCAGGACCTCCTGAGATCAATTCATCAATTTGAGTAAAATCGTTTTTCTTGGTTAATCTTGCCCCAATCCCTTCCAATTTTCCGCTGATATTAACATCAAAACGATCTTTTTCTTCAGGTGCAAAATAGCTGGTGTGAGGATCAAAACGAGTCATGATTGAGTTTACATATACAGAAAACCAATCTTCTTTATTCACATCTTTAATTAAACTGAAATTATCATCTAATGATTTTAAAGAACTATCACGAGTTTCTTTCTCTAAAGTTTCAAAAGTTTTTTCCTTATAAGCAGGATCTTTTTTCTTTTTATCCTCTTCTAGTTTTTGTTTCGTAACAAGCGAAGAAAGTGTCGATAACTTGATTTGTTTTCTCCATCTTTCGTTAATTTCAGTTAGATTTTTTGCATACGGAATATGCTCATAATCGGCATTAAAAGTCTCATCAACATTATAGTTGAAGGGCTGTGCTAAAATAGTCTTATAACGTTTTTTGCTTTCTTCCATACGCTTCATCAATCTTGTATAAGTAAGGTTGAAGAACGTCAAATCTTTGTTCAAAAACTGATCGTCTAACTGCAATTCATATTGCTTGAATTCGTCGATATCAGACTGAAGAAAGAATCTTTTTGAAGGATCCAATGCATCAATATAATCTTTAAAAATTCCTTTTGAAAACTCGTCATTTATTTCTGCCGGGCTGTAATGTCCTTTTTCAATAACAAAAGCAAGCAATTCTAAAAGCGTTTTATCTCTATTTGGGTCCGGATCTACCGTCTTATCTGCATTAATTTTAAAAGCAAACAAGGTCAATGACAAGCATAATACGGCTATAAGTATTTTATAATTTCTTTTCATAAACTTAATAATAGCATTCATCAAATTTTTTAATCTAAGTTACGGTAAAAACTGTGCCAACAAAGCCAAGCCCACTATAATTTTTTGTTAAAGATATAAAAATGTTTGACGTGCAAAAATCTTCTTCAAATTAGTTGACAAATTTTACTTTATTTGTGACTATTCTACGAAAATCTGTCACTACATTTGCTTTAAAATCCTACATTCAAAATCATAATTCGTATATGAAAAGCGAAAAACCACTAATATTAGTTACCAATGATGACGGTATTTTAGCTCCCGGAATCAGAGCATTAATAAGCGTTATGGAAACTATTGGCGAAGTTGTCGTAGTTGCTCCTGACAAGCCTCAAAGCGCCATGGGACACGCCATAACTATTAATAATACTTTGTTTTTGGACAAAATCTCAAAAGAAGATGACATTGTAACCGAATATAGCTGCTCAGGAACTCCTGTTGATTGTGTAAAACTGGCTGTAAATGAAATCTTAAAACGTAAACCAGATTTGTGTGTTTCAGGAATTAATCATGGCTCAAACTCGTCTATAAATGTGATTTATTCCGGAACGATGAGTGCTGCTGTTGAAGCAGGAATTGAAGGAATTCAGGCGATCGGATTTTCATTATTAGACTTTGACTGGAATGCCGATTTTGAGCAAGTAAAATCATTCGTGAAAAAAATTACTTTAGAAACACTTGCCAATAAATTACCTCCAGGTGTCGTTTTAAATGTCAATTTTCCGAAATTAAAAGAAAAAGAAATCAAAGGAATTAAAATTTGTCGTCAGGCGAAAGCTTATTATGCTCAGAAATTTGACAAACGACAAACTCCTTTCGGAAAAGATTATTATTGGCTTACCGGAAAATTCACCAATGAAGACAAAGGCGAAGATACTGACGAATGGGCTTTAGAAAACGGATACATTTCTGTAGTTCCCGTACAATTTGACTTAACAGCACATCATTCTATACAACAACTTAATACTTGGAAATTAAATGAATAAAGCAGACATTTTTATCGGATTTTTTATCGGTATTTTTACTTCTATTCTTGGAAGTTATTTGTTTATCACCTTTTTTACCACTTTTGATGTTTCGACAGGACTTGAAACGATAAGAAAACAAGGATATTTAGGAAAAGTAATCACTTTAGGAACTATTTTAGATCTGGCTGTTTTTTTACTTCTACTAAAAAGAAACAAAGAACTTATGGCAAGAGGTGTAGTTTTGGCAGTGATTCTTTTAGCAATTTCTACCTTATTTATTTAAATCTTATCTTTGCTCTGCAAAAAAAATGTTGTGTTTAAAAATTGAAACACACTTTCAAAGAAATCTATATGAAGTATTACATAATAGCTGGCGAAGCCTCTGGAGATTTACATGGTTCAAACTTAATGAAGGCTTTGTATAAAGAAGATCCTCAAGCCGAAATTAGATTCTGGGGTGGAGATTTAATGCAAAAAGCCGGTGGAACATTGGTAAAACACTATCGCGAATTGGCTTTTATGGGATTTGTTGAAGTTATTTTCAATCTAAAAACCATTTTAAGTAATATCAAAATTTGCAAAAAAGACATCACTGAATTCCAACCAGATGTCTTGATTTTTATTGATTATCCGGGCTTTAATATGCGTATTGCAAAATGGGCAAAAGCTTTAAACTATAAAACTCATTATTATATTTCTCCTCAAATTTGGGCTTGGAAAGAGAACAGAATTACGGCTATTAAACAAGATGTCGACAAGATGTTTGTGATTTTGCCTTTTGAGAAAAGTTTCTACGAAGACAAACACCATTTTCCGGTAGATTTTGTTGGGCATCCATTAATTGATGCAATTCAGAATCAACCTCCATTTGATGAGGCAACTTTTAGAAAAGAAAACCAACTGGGAGAAAAACCAATTATTGCCGTTTTACCAGGAAGCCGCAAACAGGAAATCACCAAAATGCTAAGTGTTATGCTAAGTGTTGTTGATGATTTTCAGGATTATGAGTTTGTGATTGCTGGTGCTCCAAGTCAGGATTATGAGTTTTATCAGCAATTTATAAAAAATAAAAACATCGCATTTGTTTCGAATAAAACTTACGATCTACTTCGTTCGTCAACAGCAGCTTTGGTAACTTCAGGAACTGCAACTCTTGAAACAGCTCTTTTTAAAGTTCCGGAAGTCGTTTGTTATAAAGGAAGTTCGATTTCATACCAAATTGCAAAACGTATTATTACTTTAAAATACATTTCGCTTGTAAATTTAATTATGGATCAGGAAGTTGTAACCGAATTGATTCAAAGCGACTGCAACACCAAACGTATTAAAGAAGAATTACAGAAATTACTAGAACCTCAATATCGCGAAAAACTATTGAAAAATTACGATATTCTGGAGCAAAAACTGGGCGGAATTGGCGCAAGTAAAAAAACTGCAAAACTTATTGTAGCAGATTTAAAACAGGTTTAAAAGATTTTTGTTTTGAAAAAAATACTCCTTTTTGTTCTTTTAGCAATCGCATTTACTTCGTGTAAATCGACGTCAAGTGCCGTGGGCAAAAATGAATCAAAAAAAGAAAACAGATATACCGTTAATAAATTAATAGAGAAAGCCGAAGACAATATTGGTGTTCGCTACAAGGCTGGTGGTACAACAAAAAATGGCTTTGATTGCTCCGGATTAGTTTATACTACGTTCGAATCTGAAAACATAAAACTTCCACGAAGTTCTTATGAACAGGCAAATGTTGGCAAAATAATCAAAATTAGCGATGCCCAAAAAGGGGATTTAATTTTCTTTAAAACCAACAAAAGCAGACAAATTAATCATGTTGGACTAATCGTCGAAGTAAATTCGAATGAAATTAAATTTGTGCATTCTTCAACTTCCAAAGGAGTTATAGTTTCATCTACAAAAGAGACCTATTATCAAAATTCATTTGCTCAAATCAACAGAGTAATTGAGTAAATCGAATTAAATAAAATATATTCTTTTTCTTACAAAATATTTAATACTTTTAAAACATGAAAGTATTAGATTTTCCTTTGGCTAAAATTACAATTAGCTTTCTCCTTGGCATCATAGTTTCGTATTATGTAAAACCATCAATATTAACCGCTGTAATATTCCTTATTTCAAGCGCAATAGTATTCTGCTGCCTTTATTTTTTAGTTGCCAAAAACAAAAAACTAAATATTATTTTTGGAATAAGTACCTCTATTGTTTCCTTTTTTATTGGAATAATTACACTTCAACTTCAGACAGATTCTTATCAAAAATCAAATTACATCAATTCTAAAGTAGCATTTGAGAAACCTCAATTGATAACTTTCACTTTACGTGAAAAACTAAAAAGCAACGACTTTAATGATCGATATGTTGCCATTATAAACCAAATTGAACGTAAAACTTATACAGGCAGAATCATTGTAAACATTCAAAAAGACAGCACAAAAAATAAAGTTATTCTAGGAAATACAATCCGGGTAAAAACAATTTTACAACCCAATACTTCAAGCAAAAACCCGAATCAATTTGATTACGCCAAGTATTTGTCTAACAAACAAATTTATGCGCAGGTATACTGTCGAAAATCTGAAATAACGATTAATAAAAATATCAAAAAAGACATTTGGTATTATTCCAGTCGTTTGCATTCCAGAATAATAAATAATCTTGAAAAAGCTCATTTCAGCAAAGACGAAATGAACGTTGCCCTCGCTCTTATTTTAGGACAACAACAAGAGATTTCACCAGATATTATAAAAGATTACCAATATTCCGGAACTACACATGTATTGTCTGTTTCAGGCTTGCATGTGGGTTTTATAATGTTATTTATAAATTTTATTCTAAAACCAATTCCAAATACCCGAAAAGGCTCTTTTATAAAATTGATTTCTATTTTAATATCCCTGGCGATTTTTGCCGTAATTTCGGGTTTATCTCCTCCTGTTTTACGTTCGGTTGTTATGTTCTCATTTCTTGCCATTGGAAACCATTTACGCAGAAGCGGAAACATTTATCACACTTTATTAGTTTCGATTTTATTGATTTTACTATTTGAGCCTTACTTCTTATTTGATGTTGGCTTTCAATTAAGTTATCTTGCCTTGTTTTTTATTCTTTGGCTACAGCCGATTCTAAAAAATCTCTGGACTCCAAAACATAAAATATCTACCTATATCTGGAACGCCTTAACAGTTTCGTTTGCCGCACAAATCGGAACTTTGCCAGTTTGCTTGTATTATTTTCATCAATTTCCAGGATTATTTTTTGTAACCAATATTATCATTCTTCCGCTATTATCATTTATCATGATTGCCGGAATTATAGTCATGATCTTGGCCGTTTTTTATAGTCCGCCAGTAATTTTGGTAGTTCTTTTCGAAAAGAGTATTTACCTTTTAAATCTAATGATTCACTTCGTGGCAACATTTGAATCGTTTGTAATTAGAGATATAAGTTTTAATTTTTACTATTTGGTGACCATTTATTTATTAATAATTGCCGGCACTATTTGGCTAAACAAACCCAGTTTCAATAAAACGATCTCACTTTTAATCACGATTATCATCGTTCAGATTTCCTTTATTTATACCAAAAAAAGAAATCGAGAGCCAACAAGAATTAATCATTTACAACGTCAAGAAAAGCACTTTGATATCTGAAAGAACTGGAAAAAACATCAGCTTTATTACAAGTGATTCTCTTTTTAAAAACAATATTTCAACTTCCTATCTAGTTGGGAATTTCGGTGTTTTAAAAAGTACAAGTAAAATTAAGAATACATTATTCTTTAACGGAAAAAAGATTCTTGTACTAGACAGCACAGGAGTTTACGAAAATAAAATTCAACCAGACATATTGCTTCTGACTCAATCACCAAAGATAAATTTAGATCGAGTTTTACAGGATTTACATCCGATAATAATAATTGCTGATGCTTCAAATTCTTACTCGAACCAGAAGATTTGGAAAGCCAGTTGTCTGAAAAAAAATATCCCTTTTCACGCAACAGCCGAAAAGGGATTCTATAAATTAAACTAAGAAACTTTAATTCCTGTATATTATGGATTCAAAATATAATTAGAATCTGAGATCCATTTTTTCGCACCGCCTGAAGTATAATGGACTTTTCCCAATGAATCAAAAAAAGTTTTTCCTTTTCTAATTGAAGCATTTGCAAAACAGACCTCTGGCAAATCTTCTACTCCGAAGGCATTTTTTAATAATACGTTTTGTTCTCTCATATCTGCAGAAACAGATGGATCAGACAAATCAATTTTTACCAAAATAACATTTTTAACAGACCATCTCTCAAAATCAGGAGTTTCAAACACTTCACTTTGTAAATCATTTGAAGCATAATTCGTCGTAAATAAAATTAACATCGGTTTTTTTTCTTCATTACTTAGCGTAATCGCATCACTTATACTCGTTTTCCAGACTAAACTTTGCGACTTCATTAATAATGGACTTAAAAAAAACAATAGGATAAGTAGTTTTTGAGTCATAAATTATAGATTTTTAGTTGTGTTAATAAAACTAAAGTAACATAAAACCAACACTCAACAAGTCATTACAATACAAATAGTTATGAGAATTTAAATTAAAATGAATTTTATTATTTAAGCCTTAAATTTTAAGTAAAATGAAAATTTCACCCCCTAAAAATATCAAAGCTATTAGCATAGTATTTAAAAAAACATCCCTTTTCATGCAACAGCCGAAAAGGGATTCTACAAATTAAACTAAGAAACTTAATTTAAATTTTATTTTATTCACTTGGGTGCAGAATTGCATTTGATTCAGCAATCCAGGCTTTAGCGCCACCAGGTACGTAAGCAATTTTTCCCAATGCACTAAAAGTTGTTTTATTTTTTCGGATAGAAGCGCTTGCAAAACAAACCTCTGGTAAATCCTCAACACCAAAAGCATTTTTCAGTTTAAGGTTTTGTTCTCTATCTTCGTCAGCAGTAGTAGAATCAGACAAATCCAGTTTCACTAAGATCACATTATCACGTGACCAAACAGCAAAATCGGGAGTTTTAAAGATTTCATTTTGAAGATTTTCCGGTACACCTGAGGCAGTGAATAAAATTAACATTGGTTTTCTCTGTTCATTGCTTATTGCAATAGCATCTGTCATGTTTGTTCTCCAAACTAGGTTTTGCGAATGCAGAAAAAATGAACCTAAAAAAAACAGTAGGATAAGTAATTTTTTGGTCATAATTAAATTGGTTTTGGTTAGTATAGCATGACGAAATTAACATAATATTTTAATTTTCCAATTTTTATTAATACAAAAAATACATTATATGTTTTTTTATTTATAATAAAATAACAAAACTACAATACCACCCAAAATACTGAATACCTTTTCTTACTAAACAAAAAAACTCCTTACAAATTATGTAAGGAGTTCTATAATATTAAAATAAAATTTACTCTAATTAAGATTTTTTAGGATGTACAATTTCTTCTGCAACTGTTAACCAAGCAGATGGACCACCAGCAACATAACCGGTTTTTCCTAAACCTTTAAAGTTGATCTTTCCATCCTTTGACTCAGCACTTGTAAAAAATACTGTTGGAAAACCCTGAATTCCAAAAGCTTGTTGCAATTCACTATTTTGACTTTTAAGTTCTGGAGTCTGAGCTACCCTTCTAGGATAATCCAACTCAACCAAAACAACATTATCAGTAGCCCACTTTTTAAACTCCGCAGTTTTCAGAACCTCATTCTGCAAACGAATGCACCATCCACACCAATCACTACCAGTAAAAAACATCAGCATTGGTTTGTTCTCTTTATTACTTACAGTAATCGCTTCCTTTACATCAGTATACCATTTAAGTTCCTGCGCTTGTGTTACAAATGCACCAACAAAAAATAATACTACTAGTATAATTTTTTTCATGTCCTTATTATTTTCTACAAATTTAAGCAAAAAATGAATTGCTAAATGTCGTCTACTTTACTTCTTGCATTAATTTTCTAATAATTGGCGAAATTGCAATTAAAATAACTCCCGCAACAAGCGAATAAATTGCCAATTGGTAATATCCTTCCGTATACGATTGCAACTTAGAAACCAATGTATCTCCAGTGTTTGATCTTGATATTTCGGCGCCTAATTTTCCTGCAAATAATTGCCCAAAAGCACTTGCCAGGAACCACAATCCCATCATCATACCAAATAATCTTTTTGGAGACAATTTGGTAATAATAGACATTCCGATTGGACCTAAACAAAGTTCTCCAATTGTTGTTATCAAATAAGCAAAAGTAAATACATTTAAAGACGCAATACCTTCAGAATTTGCAAAAAACTTAGTTAGATAAAAGATATAAAATGAAGCTCCCAAGAACAAGAATCCAATTCCGAATTTAATCAAAGTGTTTGGTTCAATTCTTCTTTTGCCAAGCCAGATCCATAACAATCCAATTAGCGGACTTAAAACTACTACGAAAAAAGTATTCGAGCTGTTGTTTACTACATTAGGATCTATATTAAAAAATAATAATTTACTACTTAGATTGTCTTTTGCGAAAAGCGATAATGACCCACCGCTTTGTTCGTAGATAGAGTTAAACAACAAATAAAAGAATACAAACAAAAAGGCAGCAAAAAGCTTTTTCTGCATTTTTATATCGCCCAATTTTATTAATTCATAAGCAAAATATAAAACTGCAACTATACCAATTGTGTACATGAAGTAATCCGTATAATCTGTGTTTTTTACCATTATAAAAATAAATGGCAAACTCAGGATTGACAATACATAAACAGCAATTTCACGAATTCTTCTTTTACCTGAATCCAAATGCAACAATGGAGAATCACCTATTGGTCCTAAATATTTTTTAGTAAACAAAAAGGTAATCAAACCTAAAAACATTACAACTGCAGCTGATAAAAAGCATAATTGCCAAGAATAATACTTTCCTAAATAAATACATAAAGCACCTCCTAAAAGACCTCCAACATTTATCCCTGCGTAAAACATTCCATAACCAGCATCTCTTCTTCCGTCTTCTTCATGATATAATTCACCAACCATTGAAGAAACATTTGGCTTAAAAAAACCAGTTCCAATAATTGAAAAAGCAATTCCGTAGTAAAAGAAATCATGAGGCGAAACAGCAATCAAAAGATTCCCAAGAATCATTACGATTCCACCAAAAAATAATGACTTTCTAAAACCCAATACCTTATCAGCAAAAATACCTCCAATAAAAGTAAAAGCATAAACAAAAGCCTGAATAGCACCATATTGTAAATTGGCATGTTCATCTTTTAACAAAAGCTGATCTACCATAAAAAACGTAAGTACACCACGCATTCCGTAGAAACAAAAACGTTCCCACATTTCAACAAAAAACAAATACCACAATTGTTTTGGATAAGTGCCCTTAAAATTTTGAATTTCTTCTAAAGTGATTTTATTTTCCATATTATCTTACTCCGTGCATCATTTTTTTCAAAAATGGAGTCAGAGCAAACAATATAATTGCAGCAACACCTGTAAGAACAACAAACACCATAAAGAACTCGTATAAGTTATGGATTTCGAATCCTGCAAAAAAGTGATTATGAGCACTAATTTGATGTTTATCTAACAAAGCTAATTGCTCAGCAGTTGGTGTAATTTTATTATCTAAAACAGCCTGAAGATCGATTCCTAATTCTTTTGCTTTTACAAATTTATCACCTGTTGCCGGCAAGATTGAACCTAAAGTTCCTCCCAAAGCATAACCAGACGCATTTGATAAAAAGAATACTCCATAAAGTAATGAAGCAAAACGTTTTGGAGATAATTTACCTACCAATGACAAACCAATTGGAGATAAACATAACTCAGCACAAGTATTCAAGAAATATAATAAGATAAGCCATTTAACTAGCAACAATCCAGAAGTTCCGATATAAGAAACCTGAGTCGCAATCATAAAGAAACTGATAGAAATAACCACTAAACCTGCAGCTAATTTTACCGGAGAAATTGGCTCTTTACCATTAGCTCTTAACGTATCCCATAAGATACTAAAAGGTAGTGCCAAAATAACTACAAATAGTCCATTAAAAATCTGAACCATCGATGGAGGCATTAAAAAACCAAAGAAGTTTCTGTCTGTTTGGTTATCTGCAATAAAAGTCAATGACGAACCTGCTTGCTCAAACGCCGCCCAGAAGAAAATAATAAAGAACGAAACAATATAAATTACAATAATTCTGTCTCTTTCTATTTTAGTCAAAGAAGTATCAGAAATAATTAATCCGGCTAATGATAAACCACTTGAGTAAATCAAAGTATAAATCAAATTCTGACCTACAACATAATGAAAAAAGAATCCTAAAACTATAAATGCAATTCCTGCAATTATCAAAGATTTATTAGAAAAATTAGCTTTTTGCGCTTCTCCTTCTTCAAAATCAGAAGCATCATTTTTAGATGGCAAACCTCCTAATGGTTTTCCTTCAGGAGAAACCACATATTTATTTTTTAAGAAGTAGAAAAGAATAGTTCCAAGAAGCATTGCAACAGACGCTGCCATAAATCCCCATCTAAAAGCATGGATATCTCTAATTCCGCCAGCATCTTTTACATCTCCCAACAAAGGACAAATAGACTGACCTAAAAAAGCTCCAATATTAATTCCCATATAGAAAATAGTGAAAGCACTATCTAATTTTGTTTTCTCTTGTTTAGGATATAAACACCCAACCATACTAGAAATGTTTGGCTTAAAGAATCCGTTACCAAAAACAATAACTCCTAATGCAGAATACATGATGATTTTTGCTAAAGGTAAATTAGCCTCAAAAATACTTCCGCTGGTAAACAATAACATTTGCCCGGTTGCCATTAACAAACCACCCAATAAAATACAGTTTCTGTTACCTAAAAAACGGTCTGCTACGAAACCACCTAACATTGGCGTTAAATAACAAAGTCCAAGAAATCCTCCATAAATAAGAGAAGCTTCTTCTTCTTTCATCAATAATGAATTCACAAGAAATAAAGTTAATAAAGCTCGCATTCCATAAAAATTGAATCGCTCCCACATCTCCGTCCCAAACAATACCCAAAGTCCTTTTGGATGCGCAGTTTTTACTTGAGTTTCTCCCATATTATTCATTATTTATTTAAGGTTAATTATATTTAAATTATAGATTTTCTTTGATAAAGTTAGTCATTTTATTATAAAGCTGAATTCTCGTTTTTCCGCCATAAATACCGTGGTTTTTATCTGGATATATCTGAGAATCAAATTGCTTGTTTGCCTGAATCAAAGCTTCCATCATTTGCATAGAATTTTGCACATGAACGTTATCATCACCAGATCCGTGAATCAACAAAAACTTCCCTTTTAATTTATCAACATGATTTATTGGAGAGTTTTGATCGTATCCGCTTGCATTTTCTTGTGGAGTCGTCATGTATCTTTCTGTGTAAACACTATCATAAAAACGCCAATTTGTTACCGGAGCAACAGCGATTGCCATTTTGAAAACATCATTTCCTTGAAAAATACAGTTTGAAGCCATAAATCCACCGTAGCTCCATCCGAAGATTCCAATTCTTGAAGCATCAACATAAGAATATGCACCAATTACTTTTGCAGCATCAATTTGATCTTCTACTTCGTATTTTCCTAATTCTTTCTGAGTAACTTTTTTAAAATCAGCACCTTTAAAACCAGTTCCTCTACCATCAACACAAGCTACAATATAACCTTGCTGTGTAAGTGAAGCAAACCAATAATCGTCACTATTGTTCCAATCGTTATTTACTTGTTGAGATCCCGGACCTGAATATTGGTACATGAAAACAGGATATTTTTTTGAAGGGTCAAAATCTTTTGGTTTCAAAATCCACGCATTAAGTTCATTTCCTTTACTTGTTTTTAAAACAAAAAATTCTTTTGTTGGCAAATTAAAGTCTTTCAACTTATTTGCAAGTGCCTGATTATTCTCGATAACCTGAATTTCTTTTCCTGCTTTTGCCTCGTTTAAAGTATAAGTTGTAGGCTGAGAAGCGCTTGAGAAAGTATTAATGAAGAATTGGAAATTTGGGCTAAAAGTCGCCGCATTAGTTCCAGTATTTTTAGACAAACGCACTTTGTTTTTTCCGTCTAAAGCAATGCGATAAATATCTCTATTGATAGAACCATTTTCTGTAGATTGGTAGAAAATAGTTTTTGTTTTTTCATCAAATCCGTAGTAAGACACTACTTCCCAGTTACCTTTAGTAACCTGATTTTTAAGTTTCCCAGTTTTATCATAAAGATAAATATGATTGAAACCGTCTTTTTCGCTTGTCCAGATAAAGCTATTATCTTTTAAGAAAGTCAAATTATCCGTAACATCAACATACGCTTTGTCTTTTTCATTCAAAACCACTTTAGCCGCAGCCGTAGTTCCATCAACAAAAAGCAAATCAAGATTATCCTGGTGACGGTTTAAAACCTGAGCAGACAATGTATTATTATCATTTGTCCATTTTAATCTTGCAATATAAAAGTCGTTATAATTTCCTAAATCAACTTTTTTAGTAGCATTTGCAGCTGCATCATAAATATGTAATGAAACTACCGAATTTTTTTCTCCCGCTTTAGGATATTTAAAAGTTTCAATTGTTGGATATAAATCTTTGTGAAACATTGACATCGAAAACTCTGGAACAGCACTCTCGTCAAAACGAATATAAGCTAATTTTTTACTGTCTTTACTCCAGTCAAAAGCCCGGACAAAAGCAAATTCTTCTTCATAAACCCAATCCGTAATACCATTAATGATCGAATTTTTCTTTCCGTCAGTAGTAACGGCAGTTGATTTTTTTGAAGCTACATCATATACATAAAGGTTATTCTCTTTAGCATAAGCGATTTTAGTTCCGTCAGGTGAAAAAGTTGGTTCCTGAATCTGAAAATCAAAAAGCTTTGTTAGTGATTTAGATGCAATATCATATAAATAATAATCTGCAGTAAAAGAGTGACGGAAGATTTTATTAGTATTAACGGCAATTAAAATCTTTTTTTCTGATACATCAAAAGTATAACTATCAATACCTTTAGCAAGTTCCTTATGATTTTTAGTATCTATTAAATCTGACACTTTCTTTAAGGTTCCAAAATCATATAGACCAATTTGCATACTTCCACTGGCTTGATCCAAAACAGTGTATTGATCAGTATTTTTTAGGGATTTCAATTCAACCATCCCTTTTGCCTTAAAAGCACCGCCATAAATATTCTCGACAGTAATTTTTTGTTGTCCAAAAACAGTGGCAACAAATAACAAAAGTATAACAGTAATTTTACTTGTATTCATTTGAATTATTTTAAATATAAAAAAGAGCCCAATTTTAGTAAAAAAAATAAACATAATACACATTTCAAGTGTTAAATGTTAAAAAAAATAACGATTGCGTAGTTTTCAATTTTAAATAGATTTCAAACAAAACTCTTAAATTGGTATCTTTGTCGCAACAATATTATTTAATACACTGAGAATGAACAACGCAGTTGCCGGATTTTCTAAATTATCCAAAAAAGAAAAAATAAACTGGATCGCAAATACCTACTTTTCTGAGCCCCAAGAAGCCTTAAATATTATAAGAAATTACTGGAATTCAGACGAAAAGCTACAACAATTGCATGACGAATTCATCGAAAACACAATAACCAACCTATACATTCCGTTAGGAGTCGCTCCAAATTTTTTAATTAACGGAAAATACAAAACAATTCCGATGGCTATTGAAGAAAGTTCTGTGGTTGCCGCTGCCTCAAAAGCAGCCAAATACTGGGCAACACGCGGAGGTTTTAAAGCCACCGTAATTGATACCGAAAAAATCGGACAAGTACATTTCACTTTCAATGGAGATGCCCAAAAATTACAATCATTCTTCGATCAAATTAAACCAAAATTCTTTTCTGACACTCAAAGCATTACCAAAAACATGCAACAGCGTGGCGGCGGAATTTTAGACATAAAACTAAAAGACAAAAGAAGTTTATTAGAAAACTACTTTCAGCTTCACGCTACTTTTGAAACAAAAGACAGCATGGGTGCCAATTTTATAAACTCTTGTTTAGAGCAATTTGCCACTACTTTAAAAGAGGAATTTCAAAATTCTGATCTATTTTCAGACCATGAAACACTCGAAGTAATTATGAGTATTTTGTCTAATTATGTTCCAAATTGTCTAGTTAGAGCAGAAGTTTCATGCCCAATTGAAGATTTAACTGAAAAACACATTCCGAATCCGCAAGAATTTGCCGAACGTTTTATTCAGGCAGTTCAAATTGCCGAAGTTGAACCTTTTAGAGCCGTTACGCACAACAAGGGCATTATGAATGGTGTCGATGCTGTAATTCTGGCAACCGGAAATGATTTTAGAGCTGTAGAAGCCGGAGTTCATGCTTATGCTTCAAAAAATGGTCAATATGCAAGTTTATCCCACGCCAAAATCGAAAACGAAGTTTTTACTTTCTGGTTGGAAATTCCATTAGCAATAGGAACCGTTGGCGGATTAACCTCTTTACATCCGTTGGTGAAATTAAGTTTGGAAATACTCGAAAAACCATCTGCAAAAGAATTAATGGAAATTGTAGCAGTTGCAGGTTTAGCACAAAATTTTGCTGCTTTACGCTCATTAACCACAACCGGAATTCAGGAAGGCCACATGAAAATGCACTTAAACAACATCATCAACCAATTTGAAGCAACTGACGAAGAACGCCATTTAATTAAAACTCATTTTAAGAAAAATGTAGTTTCACACAGCGCAGTTGTAGAATTTATTGAAAATATCAGAAAATAACCCAAATTATAAATCCCAAAAAAAGTATAGTTTCTGAATAAATTCCAAATTCTAATTATTGTTGGAATTTGGGATTTCATCCTGAAGCTTTGGAATTGGAATTTATTTAAAAGCACATCGGGTCTAAAAAACACGGAATGAAAACAACCTTTTACAGTAACGGAAAACTCTTAATTACTGGCGAATATCTAGTTTTAGATGGCGCCAAAGCTTTTGCGTTACCAACAAAATTTGGACAAAATTTAATTGTAGAAAACGGTTCAAACAAAGAAATCCAATGGAAAAGTTACGATTTTGATCAACATCTTTGGTTTGAAGATATTATTTCTTTTTTTGAAATTATAGACAATACTCCAACCCAAATCGAAACGGTAAAAAGCACTTTAGTAAATATTTTACACGAAGCTTTTCTTTTAAATTCGGATTTCATAAATAACGCCGAAGGTTACAAAATAAGCACACAACTTACATTTCCTAAAAACTGGGGATTAGGCACTTCATCTACTTTATTGAACAACATTGCTCAATGGACCAAAATAGATGCTTTTACGCTTCTTAAAAACAGTTTTGGAGGCAGTGGTTACGATATCGCATGCGCGCAAAATAACATGCCAATTATATATCATCTGGAGCAAACTTTACCAGCAGTCGAAACAATTCAGTTTAGTCCTGATTTTACTAAAAATATTTACTTCATTTACCTTAATAAAAAACAAAACAGCAAGGCCGCAATAAATGCTTATTACAACAATAAGAATCAAAATCTGGCTCAGAACATTCTTGACAATAATAAAATTACCGAAGCTGTACTAAACGCAAAAACTTTAAAAGAATTTGCCTTTGCTTTAGAAAAACATGAAGTCCACTTAAGTAATATATTAGAACTGGAAACTATAAAAGAAATTGCTTTTCCCGATTTTAACGGAGTTATTAAAAGCCTTGGTGCCTGGGGCGGCGATTTTGTAATGGCTGTTTCAAAAGAAAACCCAACAGCCTATTTTAATTCAAAAGGATATGAAACGATCCTTACTTATAACGAAATGATTCTACAGTAATAAATAATCTAAGCAATTTGCTTAAAACAAAAAAAGTGAACTAATAGTTCACTTTTTTTGTTTTCGTATGTTTTGTTTCGAGTCTGCGAACCTTTTGGGTTTCCATCTCATTTGTTTCAATAAGCGTGTTATGTAAACGCTCGGCCATTTTTTCTATACTATTATTAATAGAATCATAAACGACTTCCATTCTTCGATGTTTCTCTTCTTTTATAGCTTTTAAAACATCCTCAACAAAAAGTTTATCATATTTTTCGGCAACAGAATCACGAGTATTTGTCAGTCTAATAACGTAATCGTTACTCAAGACTGTAACTTTAAAATGCTGTTCCTCATTACTTAAATAATACTTACCTCCCAATTCATCACAATTGATATCAGTATTACTAAGTTTTAAAAGTTCCGTAATTATACCAAAAATATGATTTTCAATTTTGGTATATACCCTAGGCTTTCTTCTTAACAAATTAAACATAAAAAATACAAAATATTTGTTTATCCACAGTACTCGATTATTATCTCCGTTAATTATAATTTAGCTCAATACCTTAGGGGCGGAAGTTATCTTGTTAAATCGCAGCAAATTAACTGTAATAATTTTAATATCACAAATTTTTAAAATTTTATTTCTATTATTCCTATATACTTTAAGAAAAGCAGCTAAAAATTACTACAAAATCCTCACTGTTTTCCAAACAAAAACCCCGAAACATTCAAATGAACGTTTCGGGGTTTTTATATGTTTTTATTTACTTACTAAAAACTAGTAGTTAAATTGCAATCTGTTATCTTCAATTTTAGCATTGTTTTTCAACGCTGGTAAAATTCTGCTTGCGTCAGATGCACTTTGAGCTTTTACTTTAGCAACATACTCTGCGTGGTTAGCAACTGCAAGAGCTTTAACTGTACTAATGTTTTTTACAACATAAACTCCAGTGTTTCCTTCAATTGGTGCAGAAAGTTTATTTGCAGTCAAAGCAAATGCATTACCTACAACTTTTGGCTCTTGTCCTACTCCTCCAGGTAAAACCGGGTTATCCATAGTAACATTAGCCGCTTGTTGAACAGCTACACCAGCACTTTTAGCAATAGCTTCAAGGCTAGACCCTGTCATTTTAGCTTTTAACATTTCAGCTTTTTTCTTGTTTTTCAAGATTGGCTCAACATAAGGTCTTGCCAAAGTAACAGATACTAAACCTGATTTGTTTTCGCTTTTGTATTGAGCAATTACGTGTCCAATATTAGCGATTTCAAAACGTTTTACATCACCTTTACTTGTTTCTTTGTCATATGCCCATCTGATGATGTTACGTTGGTTTCCTAATGGACCAAACGCTTCATCCATAGCTTTTGCAGTTACCGGAGCAGCAACTTTTAAACCTAATTCTTTAGCAGTAGCATTAAAATCTTTATTAGCAGCATCCATTTCAAATTTAGTTGCCAATGTAAATACTTTATCAGAAGTAACTTCAGATGGCTCAATTTTTTGAGCGATAGTAGCTAAACGAATTCCGTCTTGTTTATCTGTAATTTTGATAATGTGAAATCCGAAAGGAGTTTCAACTAAACCAATTTTTCCAATTCCGTTATTGAATACAAAATCATTGAATGGTTTTACCATTTGGTTTGGACCAAAATATCCTAAATCACCACCTTGTTGTGCAGATGAGTCATCAGAACTTGTAAAAGCCAACATCATGAAACTATCAGGATTAGCCTGAACTTGTGCTAAAATTTCTTCAGCTTTAGCTTTAGCTTCTTCTTTAGTTCTTTTTTCTTTAGCATTTGGAGTTTGAGATCCATCATAAGCAATTAAGATATGACTTGCTTTTGCGTTAACACCAGCTTTAAATCCTAAAGATTTAGAGATAGCATAATATTTTCCGTAAACATAAGGACCATAAATTGCTCCTGCAGGCAAACTGAATAATTTATCAGCATCAATAGCTGGTAAAGCATTTTTAGGAACGTATGTAGAATCGTAAGGAACATCAGAATTTGAGTTTACGAATTCAGCAATGTTTGTAGCACTTTTGAAACCTGGCAATGTATCATTTTTACCAGTTTTTGCATTGTACTCTACTCTTCCGTTTAATAATGCTGTGATTTTAGCTTTAATTTCAGCTTCGTCTTCTTTTGAAGCTTTATCTTCTACTAAAACGTATTGAATTTCACGAGTTTCATCCGCTTTGAATTTTTTCTCGTTTTTCTTCATATAATCAACGATTTCTGAATCAGAAATTTTCACATCACTATCTTTAATAGAAGAATATAATGCAGCAGCATAAGCAAAGTTTACTTTGTTAGCTTCCATTTCATATTTCAACTTTCCTTCACTTACAGTTGTATAAAGTCCCGCTTTTACAAGTGTATTGTAGATTTGATATTTTGCGTTCAATTCAGCATCTTTCTCTTTTTGAGAAATATATTGAGCTGCTTCAGGATTTGCTTTGAAGTAATCTTTAAACTTTACAACATCAAACATTCCTGCAGCATTTAAGAACATTGGGTTTTTACCAATATTTGGATCTGCTTTTAAAACCTCAAGTAAGTGTTTTTCACCAACTCTCAATCCCAATTTATCAAACTGAGAAGACAATAATGCGATTGAAACTTCTTGATCCCAAACTCTGTTTGCAGCTTCAGTGGAAGTAATTCCTTGACCACTTTTTTCAACATTACTAACTTTAACTCTAAAGTCTTCAAATGAAATATCTTTTCCATCGATGCTTCCCACATCTTTTGAACTTTGACCAAATGTTCCTCTTGTGAAAAGATCTTGTATTATAAATGCAAATAATGCAAGTGCAATAACTCCTATCAATAAAGCGGAACGCTGTCTAATTTTTGCTAAAACTGCCATTTTTATTATCGTTAATTTTATATTCAGTTTGCGAAAATACAATTATCTAGTTAATAACAATACAACTAGCGTTTTATTTTCAACAATTTTTTTTATTAATTTAAAAAATCACTCTTTTATTGTCATTTTGACTAATTCAATTTTCTTATTTGTTGCCTCTTCTATCACAAAATGATAGTTGTCAATCATGATTTCATCGCCCTTTTGAGGAATTTCTTTGGTATGATTAACAATAAAACCTCCTAACGTTCCGTAAGAATCTTCTTCTGGAATCATTAACTTATAAGTTTCATTCAAATACTCCACATCCAAACGTGTTGAAAACAAATATTTCCCGTCTTCTAATTCCTTCTCAATCAGCTCTTCTTCTTCTGAATCGTGCTCATCTTCGATTTCTCCAAAAAGCTCTTCTACAATATCTTCGATAGTAATAATACCAGATGTTCCTCCGTATTCATCTAAGACTACAGCCACATTTTTTCGCTTTTTAATCAATAAATCCAAGGCGTCTTTTATCAAAATTGTTTCCGGAACGAACTCAACAGTCATTAGAACTGATTTAATCGTTTTTGGCTTCTTAAACAAATCAAAAGAATGTACATATCCCACAATATCATCGAGCGAGTTTTGACTTACTACAATCTTAGAATACCCTGTCTCGATAAACAATTCCTTAAGATCTGTTATACTATCAAACAAATCTACATCCACAATTTCTGTACGCGGCGTCATAATGTCGCGGGCTTTTACACCGGAAAATTCTAAAGCATTCTGAAAAATCTGAATTTCAGAATCTACTTCTTGATCATCTTCAACAGAACTCATTTGTTCTGTAATATAATTTCCGAGTTCTATTTTACTAAAATACAACTGAGCCTGATCTCCTTCTGTTTTGAAAAATTTTCTCAAAACAAAATCTGAAATCCAAATAAAGAAAGTCGAGATGAAATAAAATAATCTATAAAATAAATATGCCGGAAGCGCAAAAGCTTTAATCAATGTATTGGCATAAATTTGAAAAAAAACCTTGGGAAGAAATTCAGCTGTCATCAAAACTATAAAAGTAGATACTATAGTCTGAATCAATAAACTGCTGAAATCAGAGAAATGAAATCCTAATTTGATGATACATCTTAGAATTAAATCTCCCATAAAAAAACCATAAACCACCAAAGCGACATTATTACCAATTAACATCGCGGCAATAAACTTCGAAGGATTTTCGGTAAGTTTTGTTAGGATTTGAGAAAGAAAATTATCTTGTTTTTTTTCAATTTCAAGATAGATTTTATTCGAAGAAATAAAAGCAATTTCCATTCCCGAAAAAAAGGCCGATAGTATTAAACATAGTATTATAATACTAATTTCCATTTTTACTGTTTTTTGTTACGGTCGTCAAATTTCTTCACAAACTTCCTTCTAAAGAAAAACATAAACACAGCCATTCCTGCAATTATAAAACTCAAAGATGAAGTATCGTTTCCTTCGTTTAATTTTGTAATTCCGTCATAAACAAAATAAACCGCAAAAGCGATGTAAACGTATTGTGTATATTTTAAATAACCCATGATGTATTTTTTTTATTCTTCTGATGATTCAATTTCGCCACTTACTCGTTGCGAATTAATCACTTTAAAATCTTTACTAAAATCTATTCCTTGTCCGTACGAAACTCCTTTAGCATCTGTAAGCTTGAATTTTCTTTCGGTATAAAACCATTCATTTTTCTGATCAAAATACAATTGTTCTGTTTCCAGCATTTGACCAGCTTCAGACGTAATTTTGACCTTTCCCTGCAAATCTATTATGCCTGTAGTTTTGTATGAAACAGCATAATTTGATCTTATAAAGGTACGCTTTTGTTTTTTATCGTATAATGTAACATCAAGACCTAAAGGGAATTCTGTAAAAGGAAAATCCAGATTAGAATAATCTAGCATTTTTCTGCTTATCAAAACCCCGGTTATACGTCCCGAATCAGTATATTTAATATTAACCGTATCAGCATCACTGCCCGGAACAAACTCAGAGAAGTTAATTTTCTGAACTTCCTTAAAATTACTTTCGCATCCAAAAAACAGTGTCACAGCGAGAACTGTGACAATATTTATAATATATCTCTTTGGTAAATTCATTTGCCAAATGTAGTAAATTGTACGTGCTTAAAAAAGCCTAAGAGTTTATGCTTAATTGTATTTATTCTTAATGAACCATTTATCATTGAAAGAGAAACTTACGCTAAAATTTACATAATTTTCCTGAACCAGATTTGAAGAAACGGTACCTCTTTTTCCGAATTCAACACCAAAATTAATGTTTGAAAATGATCCGGGAATTGGAACTCCTGCACCTAAAGTCATACCAACATCTTTTATTGACTCATTGTTGATTATTAAACCTATTTTCTCGTATTTCAATCCGGCTCTATAGGTAATTCTGCTTAAATAGTTTGAGAAAGAAGTATAGTTAGGAATATAATACCCACCTACAGCATATTTTTGATATTTTTCATAACGTACATTTTGCTCTGAATTGTAATAATTCGCAAATTGCCCGTCTCCTTGAAAAGCCAATGTAGTACCTACTAACCATTTTCTGGCTTGCCCAATACCAGCTCCAAATGTTAATTTGCTTGGTAATTTCAAATTATCTTCATGCGGATCATACGTTATAGGATCCGGATCGCCATCAACTGCGATAACTCTTGTCGTATTTGAATTTAGTGTGGTTGCAAAAGCATAACTCAAACTTGTAAACAATTCTAACTTTTTATTAATCTTTGTTTGATACATTGTACCAATACTAAAGCTAGCACCAGACAACTCTGCAGCATTTGATTCCTGTGTTGAATTTTGAACACCTGTAAGAAGCTCTACGCTTGTTGTTGTAATTTTTCCCCAATTATATTGAACATCTGCACCAATATTCCAATTCGGCTTTATTTTATATCCTAAACCAAAGTAAGCTTTATTTATACCTCCGGTTCCACTAAGCTGAGAACTTGTTGCTCCTTCAGTATCCGTTCTGTCGTTTCTAATTTTATATCCAACTGAAGATACCGGGATCAGACCAAATGATGCTCCAAATTTCCCCATTGGGATTCCAACTGCCAAATAATCAAAAGTAGATCTCTGCGCTTTTGCAGATTCTGTATTAGTCTTTAATGTAGACGTTCCAAAAGTTCCTCCAACAGTAAAAGTTGTTTGAAGCAAACTAGCATAACTCGCCGGGTTATCAATATTTAAGTGAATACTATCCTGCTCTACCGCAACTCCAGACATAGATCTGTTTTCAAGAGTTCCTTTAAATCTTACGTCTCCAATTCCGTAAAAAGAATATGGAGATGCAGTACCTTGTTGAGCGAATGAAACGAACGAGATAAGCAAACAAGCGCTTACTATAATTTTTTTAATCATTGTCGATTTTATATTGAAATGTTTGGTTCAAACTCTCCAGAAGGAAATTTGAATTGGCAAATATGGTATTTTTTAATCGTTTAGCCAAAAATTCTGCATCACCTCCCGTTAAAATTATTATAAAATTTGAAAAGTTTGCTCGATATTCATCGATAAAACCATCAATCTCATAGACGAAGCCATTGACAACTCCTGAATGAATGGCTTGTGCAGTCGAATCTCCTATATAGGATTCGGGCGCCTCCAAAGTCAACAAAGGCAGTCTGGCCGTGAAATTATGGAGTGCCTCATATCTTAAACGCAGGCCCGGAGAAATTGCTCCGCCCAGATAATTATCATTTTCGTCGATAAAATCGTAGGTAATACAAGTTCCTGCATCAATTACTAATCTATTTTGTTTTGGAAACTGCAAAGTTGCCCCCGATGCCAAAATCATTCTGTCAATTCCTAAAGTTTTTGGAGTTGCATATCTATTTATAAAAGGAAAAACATCCTCATGGGTAAAAAAATGAATATTTAAATCCTTTTCGAATGCCAAAAAAGATTTTTTTTCGACGTTTCCGACCGACGCAACGATCAAATCGGAGCAATTTTGAAATTTTTTTAAAATTTCTTTAATTTTTTTTTCGAGCTCATTTTTCTCAAAAATGAAATTCTCTAAAACATTACCTCCCTCAAAGACAGAAGCTTTAATTCTTGTATTGCCAACATCAATTGCTAAAACCATATTTGTTTTTTTACCTCTGCGAAGATACGAATTGATTTTTTTTAAAAAATGTTTTGGATAAACGGAAAATGATTCTATCTTTGCACCCGCAATACGCACACAAAGGTACCTTAGCTCAGATGGTAGAGCAATGGACTGAAAATCCATGTGTCCCTGGTTCGATCCCTGGAGGTACCACAAAACCCGAATAGAAATATTCGGGTTTTTTGTTTTATATCCTTTCGGCAAATCCCAAAATTTTTAAAATTCCAAATTCCAAAAAAGCTTAACCGCGAAGAGCGCAAAGGTTTATACAAAGTTCGCAAAGCTATTTATAATTAAGCTTTGCGAACTTTGCGTTTTTTGCTTTTTGTCCTTTGCGGTTAAGAAAAAATACGGTTAAATACAAAGGTCAACAAATAATGCTGTTTTGTTAAAAAAGTATTGATTAAATAAAACTATATCCATTATATTCGTAAAATAATATCTTATACTTTTATTCATTAACAAGAATACAATAGCGTTTTATGAGCAAAACTTCTACAAAAGGCATTTGGAAAGTGATTTCGGCCTCCTCAATGGGAACTATGATTGAATGGTATGATTTCTATATTTTTGGAAGTTTAGCGGTTGTAATCTCGACAAAATTCTTTCCGAGTGACAATCCTACTGCCGCTTTCTTGTCCACATTAGCCACTTTTGCTGCCGGATTTGTGGTTCGCCCTTTTGGAGCATTATTTTTTGGAAGGCTTGGCGATATCATTGGCCGTAAATATACTTTTATGGCTACCTTATTATTAATGGGCGGTTCTACTTTTTTAATAGGATGCATTCCGAGTTATGAAACTATTGGCTTTCTTGCTCCTTTATTAGTTCTTATTCTTCGTTTACTGCAAGGACTCGCACTTGGCGGTGAATATGGCGGCGCAGCCACTTATGTTGCTGAACATGCTCCTGCTGGTCAAAAAGGATATTGGACTTCGTGGATTCAGACCACCGCTACAATTGGTTTATTTATATCCTTAATGGTTATTCTGGCTACTAAAAATGTACTTTCTGCCGAAGATTTTGATTCCTGGGGATGGCGTGTTCCGTTTTGGGTTTCTATTGTTATGGTTGGCGTTTCGTATTTGATTCGGAAAAACATGGATGAATCTCCTGTTTTCGCGAAAGCAAAAAAAGAAGGAACAACAAGTAAAAATCCGTTAAAAGAAAGTTTCGGAAACCGCTATAACCTGAAGTTTGTATTACTGGCTCTCTTTGGCGCTACAATGGGACAAGGTGTTGTTTGGTACACCGGACAGTTTTATGCCATGAGCTTTATGAAAACAGTAATGAATATAGATTCCTCACAAGTTGATGGATTACTTGGAATTGCGCTCTTAATTGGAACTCCGTTTTTTATTGTTTTTGGATGGCTGAGTGATAAAGTAGGTCGGAAATATATTATGATGGGCGGTATGTTGCTTGCTATTTTATTCTATAGACCTATATATAAGATGATGTACAATACAACTGATGTAAGTTATAAAACCGAAATCGTAGAAAAAACAAAACAAACTGTAGAAATTACCAAAAACAACGACTCAATTGTCACCATTAAAAAAGAATTTACAGACGGGACATCATTACTCGAAAAAAGATCGTATGTTGTAAATAAAAAAGAAGCTCAGGTGAGCACATCAATTAACATTAATTCAAGCGACGAATGGACTTTGGTTTTACTGGTTTTTATTCAGGTTCTGTTTGTTACGATGGTTTATGGCCCAATTGCTGCTTTTTTAGTTGAAATGTTCCCAACAAAAATCAGATACACGTCAATGTCATTGCCGTATCATGTTGGAAATGGAATTTTTGGAGGTTTACTTCCTGCTATTTCAACCTACTTTGTAACACATGCAAAACAAGCAGGAAAAGCAGATTTTTATCTTGACGGACTTTGGTATCCAATTATTATAGCTTCTGTTTGCTTTGTAATTGGAATGATTTATATTGATAATAAAAATAAAACGAATCACCTTTAAAACTATATAAATATGAATACGATTAAACAAGGTTTAGGTGTTTTATGGATTCTTCTCGCAATTGCCGCGACTTACTTTTGCATATTTGAATTTGGACTGCCTAAATTACTTTCAGACAAACAAGATGATCTTGTCTTTGGCATTATCATTCTTTTTATCCTTACTCCGTTAATTGTTTTAGGACTGGGAACTTTTGGCTATTTTGCCTTGATTGGTGAATATAATGACAAAAAGAAATAAATCTAAAATACACCTTAAATCAAAAGGGTTGTCTGTTTCCAGACAACCCTTTTTTCATTACTAAACAAAACCAAACTTTATACCTTTTCGAATACTAAAATCATATTCTAAAAACTATTTTTTTATAAACTTAATCACTCGAACGTTATCGTTCTCATCAAAAGCTTTTACGAGATATAATCCTGTTGTTAAATCACTTACTCCAAACTGAAAATCTAAATTTCCGTGTGTTGTAAAACTTTTTACCAATTGACCAGAAATTGCATAAACCTGAACTTTGGTTGTTACAATATCTAAGGTAAAATAATTAGCAACCGGATTTGGATACAAACTAACAGTATTTCCTTTTTCGAAATTTTCGATGGCTAAATTAGCCTGTTTATTACCATAGATTCTGTACTCTCCAGCCGGTATACTTATCGTTGCATTTACGTCTGTTACATTAATAGTTGTATTATCCATTAAATTCGTCCAAACTCCTGCGTATGGGAATCCTGTTGCAACATTCTTTGCTGTAAGATCAAAATTAGCAAGAATCAAAACGTCTTTTAATTGCGCTGAAGTTAAGCTGCTATTCGTAATTTTTATATTGATGCTTAGTGAATTTGGACTTGAAATAGTAGACGTTCCTAAAAACACAGGTTCTGTAGTTTTAAGGTTAATCATTTTTGCCCAATCATAATAAATCTTGTTTCTATTTGTATCTCCTAACCAATTATTCACCCATTGTGGCTGTGGCTTAGTATCTAATTTACAATCTCCGGCAATTGTAGCCGAAGCATCGTTTACAGTACCATTATTACAAGTATAAATAGAACTGTCCCATCCTAATTCTCCAAAATGCCAAATCATTTTTGGTCCCGGAATCAATAATGAAACCGCTCCAATTGCTGACATTCTTGACAAAGCTGTATTTAATGTTTTTACATTATAAGTTCCGTTTGAAGCTCCGTATTGAACATTTTTATACATCAAACGTTCTTCGTCATGACTTTCTGCATAACCCATTAAACGATTTGCTGTAAAACCACGACTAGAGCTGGCCATTCTAGAAATATCGCTACTCGTAGCATATCCCATTGACAACTGATTGTATTGGTCTGTCATTTTCCCCCACATCATCACCCCTTTACTTGGTGTTTCATTGACTCTGTAGTTTGCCCATTCTTTTTCTTCAGTATCAGTTCCCAGATGTTCAAAAATAGTATAATGTGTAGGATCAAGACTCCAGGAATAATCTGCGTATTTTTTTAAAATATCTACCCTGTCTTGTTGATATGCATTTGTACAATTTTCGTCTGATGCTGTACAGGCTTGTGTAAATCCTTTGGTTAAATCCCAACGGAAACCATCAATTTTATATTCTTCAATCCACTGTTTGATTACTCGATCTACATAATATTGTGTTTTTAGCGATTGGTGATTAAAATCTTCTCCAACACTATAACTATGTTTTGCAACGGTATTAAAATAAGGATTTTCAGCTGTTGGCGAACCAAAACCATCTCCATCAGGATCGTTCATCCACATTCTAACCATTGGATTACGTCCAAAAGCATGATTTAAGGCTACGTCAAGGATCACCGCAATTCCGTTTTCATGACACAAATCAATAAACTCTTTTAATTTATCTGAAGTTCCATAAAATTTATCCAAAGCCATGTGAAATGAAGTATTATAACCCCAACTTTCATTGCCTTCAAACTCCATTACCGGCATTAATTCGATTGCATTTATTTTAAGTGTTTTAAAGTAATCGATTTTATCAATTAAAGTTTGATAGTTTTTGTTGGCATCAAAATCACGAATCAAAACTTCGTAAACTACCAGTTTATCTTTTTCAGGTTTTGCAAAATTTGTTACTTTCCAATTGTATGGCGTTTGTCCCGTTTTCAGCACTGTAACTTCAAAGTTTTGTCCTGTTGGATAAGCTGGTATATTTGGATATGAGGCTGAAGGAATCGAAGGGTCATCAAAAGGCGATAAAACCAACGTTGAATACGGATCTGCTGTTTTTACCAATGAAGGTGAATTTGCAATTGGCGTTGCTTCAACCACCCAATATTGATAGGTATTATTTACACCCGAAACCAATCCTGTTAATTCTAACCAAAATTTCCCAGAAGCCGGATCTTTTTTCATGGCATACGCCGATGAAGGCTGCCAATTATTAAAACTTCCTGCAACGTAAACAAAGTCTTTTAATGGTGCATCTAAAACCAAAGTTGCTTTTGTAGCATCTGTTGCATTATAATTAATTCCGTCAACTAAACCCGCAGGCATGTCTTCTGAAATTGTATTTGGATTTACAATTGCTGTAAATTTTTTCGTAACCGTTGTAGATCCTTGAGTTATACTTAATTCATAACTTTGGTTTTCTGTAATGTTGGTATGATTAAAAGTGTAATTAGATATATCTGCACTGGTGTTGATTACTGTTCCGTTAGCTTTTAGAGTATAAGTCGCCACACCATTTGTGTTTGTTGCCGCAATATTCAAATTTCCTCCGCTTGAAACAATTGTATTACTATTCTCTACAGGAGCAGTCAATGTTACTTGAAAAGAACCCACATTAAGAAAAAAGTCACCGCAAGATGGGGCTAATTTTAATGTTTGAGAGCCATTAGCGCTTCTAAACACAAGACCCATTTTAACTGCAGTAGTTTGTTGGCCAGATGTTAATCCAAAATACACACTTGGCGTAATTGTAATACTCCACGTTCCATTTGCATTTTTCGTCATCAGACCCACACCGTCATCGACACCCCAATTTCCTTTTGTAGTCTGCCACGGATTCGTTTCTGTACCTATTCCGGAATGCATATAAACTTTTGCAGGATTAGTTCCCATTGTGTTACATGTACTTGATGTAAATGAAGCCGTAATAGTTATTGGTTCGTTAACCTGAAACACGGCTGGCGAAACTGTTATTTGCTGAGAATTAGTAACTATTGATAGTAGAAAGAAAAATAATAGTAATGTTTTTTTCATAATTTAAGTAATGTGTATTAAAGCAAAAAATGAGATAATTAATAAAGATATTCTATAAATCGTAAATCTACTATAGCGTTTTCGAAATGACCTTACGCAAACGTTGTAGTGTTCAAAACTTTATCTTAAAACTCTGAGAACTACTCAAAAAAGGATATTTTTCAGACAGAAAATGAAATTTAAAAATGATACTTTTTATCTGTATTTATTTAACAAATAGCCCTTTATCATTATACTAATTTTCTGAACTGATAAAAATCGCATAAAAAAAGGGCTGTCTTTCGACAACCCTTTTTAATATTTATTTTATGCATTACAATCCTGAAACAACAGCTTTTCCATCAAAATTAACTGTTAATTTTGGTTTAGCACCAGCAGTAACTACAAAGTTTTTTCCTGTACCACCATCACCAACAAAAAGTAAATCACCTACATTGAATGTCCATTCACCACCTTGACCATTTACTCCGTTAATGAAGTTACCAGTATTTTTAGATCTGAATTTCATTTCTCCAGCAGTGATATCAGTTCCTGCATAAGCCCATGTGTTCGTTGCAAAATCATAGCCCATTGCAGTTTCTGAATCCCATCCACCATTAGTAGCGGCACCAATAACACCCCATTGCATTTTTACAACTTTAACTTTCATTGCATCCATATCAACACGTACATAATACAATCCTGCACCATCAACTTCAGCAACTTTAAGATCGCTACTAGTACCTTTATTAATTAAAGTAAATTCTTGACCACCAGAAACAGCTGGAACAGTACCATCAGTACCATAGTTACCATTATCCCATGTTTTTCCATCACCTGTAAATTTGAATCCGTCTCCAACTGCAACTTTTACATAAGCTTCAAAAACTTTTGTATTAGTTTTAGGATCACCAACATATTTCATTGACAAACCATTTTTCTCATCCCAAGCCGATTTACCATAATAAGCTTGTGGTGCACCAACTAAAAATAATTCAGGAGTATTAAAAATAATTTTTTCGTATGCATTGATTTTCATTAATTGTGTTAATGAATATCCTATCACTTGAGATTTTTCAGCAATTGCTTTAACACGTACGTCAAATTCAGCTAAAGTGCCAAACTTAACTTTAGCTTTTCCATTAGAAACCAACTCAAGACTTAATCTATTAACAGCTAAGTTTAAA
This sequence comes from Flavobacterium sp. JAS, assembly GCF_020991455.1. GTDB lineage: Bacteria > Bacteroidota > Bacteroidia > Flavobacteriales > Flavobacteriaceae > Flavobacterium. The sequence continues at coordinate 135,833 of NZ_JAJMOX010000001.1, read as the reverse complement.
TCTCCAAAAGTAAAATCTTTTGTAGTTGTTGATACACTTGCTGAAAATACATCTACCGCACTAGAAAAATCACTTCCCGCAGGAGCAATCTGAATATAGTAGCTAACTGGCCCTTGATATTCTAACGCCGCTGCAGACCATTTAAAAGTACCTGCCTTAACATCTTCATTCACACCTTCCTGAGAAACATATTGAGCTGGTGCCGGCAATGCTTCTAAAACTGGTACAGTTACTATTTTTTCTCCTGGGTATACATTGATACTTGGATCGTCATCACTACATGAAGTGAAAGCAAAAGCTATTAATCCTAATAATAAAAAAGTTAATTTTTTCATTTGATTTTATATTTTTAATTTATTAATATCCTGGGTTTTGTGGCAATAAATTTTGGTTTGCATTAATTGCAGATTGCGGAATTGGGAACAATCTGTGGTTGGCATCAGTGTCTGATTTCTCCCACCAAGTGTTTTCATATTTACCGTTACGGATTAAATCCTGACGACGGTGTCCTTCCCACATCATTTCTCTACCTCTTTCAGCTAAAATATCATTCAATGTATATCCGCCAGTTTGCGCAATACCTGCTCTTGCTTTAATTTCATTCACTAAAGCATCACCGGCTCCGGCACCATTTAACCAAACTAAAGCTTCTGCTTTCATCAACTTAACATCTGCCAATCTGAAAAGTGGAAAATCATTACTAAGGTTATCTTTTGCTCCTGAAGCAATTTCCCATTTTACTGGTCTTGCTCCTGCCATTCTAATTTGCTCTTGTGTATTAGTTCCTAATGACATTTGCAGATTTGGAATATTAGCTGTAAAAACCAGGTTTGCATTTCCAGATTTAGGATCTTGGATATTATCACCTGCTTTTGTTTTTTGCTGACCAACAAGAATTCCTGCTAACCTTTTATCACCAGCCGGAAATGTATTATAGTGTGCTTCTAAAGTTGCAAATCCATTCCAAGGAGCTGTACTCATACCGAATGTTTGTTGTGACAAATCAATCAAAGTACGCATATGAAGGTTGAATCCTTTATAAGTATCCTGATCAAAAGGTATTGTATAGATATTCTCTTTAGAATTTTCGTTTTGAGTTGCAAATGGTGCTAAAGGATTTGTTTCTAATGAATATCCTAATGCCAATACTTTATCACAAGCTGCAATAGCTTTGTCCCACATTGCAGTTCCTGTATAAACCTTTGCATTCAAGTATAATTTAGCCAAAAGTGTATAACCCATACCTTGAGTAATATCACTTCTTACAACACCGTCATCACCTTGTTTTGGCAACGATGCTACGTTATCTTCAACATCCTTAACAATAGCTGCAAAAACTTCTGCTCTAGGAGTCTTTTTTGGAAATTCATCCGCACCTGAAAAAGTAGTTGGGAAAGCAACATCTCCAAAACTGTCAATCGCTAAGTAATAGTAATAAGCTCTTGAAACTTTTACCTGAGCCAAAACTTTAGCTACTCTAGGATTTGCTGCAGCAGCCGGAGTTAATGTTTCAATAGCATAATTAGCTTGTGGCACTGCAGAATAAATCATATTATATAGATTTACTACTGCTTCAGTATTTGGTCCCCAAGTATGTCTTGATAAAGCTCTCCATTTTCCACCATCGTCCCAGTCTGCTCCTCTTGTAGGACAAACTGCTTCATCAGAACTTAACTCTTGAGCAAACCACCATCCGCCTCCATCAAGCATTGCCTGAGTTTTAGCAAAAACCGGAGTCGCCAGATTCAAAGCTTGTTCTGTTGTTTCAGGATATTGATCTCCTGTCAAATACTCGCTATTTGTTGTATCCAGATCAGTACAAGAAGAGAAAGCCAAAAAGCTAAGTCCTAGTACTGTTATTTTATTTTTTAGTTTCATGATTTTTGTATTAAAATGAAAGATTCAAACCAAATGTTAAGGTTCTTGTTTTAGGATAGTTATTGTAGTTGTCTATTCCAAAAAAGATTTCTTTATTGTCTTTTCCTCCAGAAAAATTAACCTCAGGATCTGCACCACCGTAATTTGTCAACGTAAATACATTGTTCATAGAAGCATAAAAACGAAGTTTTGAAATTGCTTTAGCAAATGTTGGATTTACGAAAGTATATCCTAAGTTAATGTTGTCTAATTTTATGAAACTAGCATCTTCAATATAATAAGACAATGCACTGTAAGCTCCTTGAATTCCGGCATCGTTTAAAATTAATGCCTCATTGTTTACACTTCTTGTACCCACTTGGTCAGGGTTACCAAAAACCTGGTTTGTAGCGTTATAAACATCATTACCAACAACAGCTCTAAATGACATACTCAAATCCCAGTTTTTGTATTTAAAATAATTGCTCCATCCCATTTCAAAATCTGGCAAAGCATTACCAATTACTTTTTTGTGATCATCAGAGTTAGCTACATCTTCTAAATAATGAAGTTGATTATCATTTCCTTTAATTAACCATTTACCATTAGATACACCAGCATATTCATATCCAAAAAATGTACCTAATTTATATCCAGCTTGCATTCTTTGAGTTGGAACTCCAACCAAACCAGGTCCTGAAATATATCCTGTGTTAATGAAAGAATAGTTGTAACGTGCGTTTCCTAAAGCCACAACATCTTGTCTGTTTTGTGTATAAACTACAGTAGTATTCCAGCTAAAATTATTGTTCTCAATTACTTTAGCGTTTAAAGTTGCCTCAATACCTCTATTTTTCATTTCTCCACCATTAATAAATGTAGTATTTGAAAAATTCGTCTCTGTTGGTACGTTTGTATTAGCGATCAACATATCAGTAATTTTTTTACTGTAAAACTCAACTGATCCAGAGATTCTGTTATTAAACAATCCAAAATCAAGTCCAAAGTTAGTCTCTGTATTTTTATCCCATTTTAAATCAGGATTAGCATTATGGTTGTAACCGTAAGCAACCAATCCACCTTGAATAGAAGGTCTAACAGCTAAGTCTTTTGCATCAACAGGTAAGTTACTGTTTCCAGAAACACCCCAGCTTCCTCTAAATTTTAATAAATTCAATGCACTTACGTGATCTTTAATAAAATTTTCGTTAGCCACATTCCATGCCACTTGTACAGATGGGAAGTAACCCCATTGATTATTATCTCCAAAAATCGAAGAACCATCTCTACGAACCATTCCGGTTACATAATATTTTGACTGGAAATCATAAGTAGCTCTTGCGAACATACCAATATCTTTACGCTCGTTTTTATAAGAAGTTAAATTCCCTAAAACGATTGTTTCAAAATTCTGGAAGTTATCTGATCCTAAAGTATTAGAAGTTGAGTTGTTAGCTTCCATTGCAAAACCATCACTTTTTGTAGTTCTATAAGAGTAACCTCCTAATAATGTAACATTGTGTGATTCAGCAAATGTTGTTTTGTATGTTAAAGTTGCTTCAACCAAACCTTGCTCCCAGTTTGCATAAGATCTTTTTCCATATCCTAAATAAATTGGCGTTTCTGTAGTACCTGTAAAAATATAATTGTAAGTAGGCTCAAAATAAGTACTTTCACTATCATTTCTTAAATAACTTGTAGAAATTTTACCTGTTAATCCTTTTGCAAGCTCATAAGATATCCCTAAGTTTCCAGAAAGAAATTTAGCATCTCTGTCATTCTGAATATTGTTAACTGACTGCATTGGATTGTAGTAGTTATTAGTCCCTGGTGCTTCAAATAAAGCTCCATCAGGTCTGTAAACAGGATCGGTTGGTAGTCTTTGAAAAGCCTGGTAAATTACCTGATCTTTTCCGTCAGTTCCATAATTCACATAGTCATTGTGCTCAATAGTAGCAGAAAGTCCCATGTCAATTGTCATTTTATTATCAAATGCTTTTTGAGTAAGATTTAATCTACCAACAGTTCTCATTTTTCCAGAGTTTCTAATAACACCTTCAAAATCACTGTTTGAGATCGATCCTCTATAATTACCAGTATCACTTCCTCCAGAAACAGCTAAACTATTTACTTTAGTAAAACCAGTTCTAAAAATTTGATCCTGCCAATCCACATTACCACCATTATCTGTAAAATCGATATTTGGATGTGCTGCTATATACTCTCTATACTTGTCTGCAGATATAAAATCTTGCTCTTTAGCAACTTTATCTGTAGCGATAGAAGAATTAAATTCGATTGTAGTTTTTCCTGTTTTTCCTTTTTTAGTCGTAATAAATACAACTCCATTTGCCCCATCGGCACCATAAATTGCAGTCGAAGCCGCATCTTTAAGAATATCATAAGAAACAATATCGTCTGGAGAAATCGTTGTAGGGTCAACACCACGAATTCCGTCAACTACATATAAAGGCGAACCTCCGGCTGCAAAACCTGCAGCACCACGAATACGAACATCAAAACCTTTGTTTGGGTCACCCCCCTGTTTTGTGATCGAAACACCCGCCGCTTTACCTTGCAATCCCTGAATAGGATCTACCAAAGTCCCCTGATTCAAGTTCTCTGCAGTAACTTTAGATACTGCACCAGTTACGTCTTTCTTTTTTGTAGAACCGTAACCTACTTGAACCACAACTTCTTTAAGTTCGTTAGAATCTTCCTGCAAGATTACGTTTATAGATTTTTGTCCATCATAGATAAGAGAGTAAGTTTTGTACCCAATAAAAGAAACGACAATTTTGTCTCCTTTTTTTACATTAGGTAACTGAAACTTTCCATCAAAATCTGTAGAAGCACCTGTTGGCGTGCCTTGTACATTTACATTTACTCCCGGAATTGGTTGTCCTGACTTTTCGACAACAGTTCCGCTTAAGGTACTTTGAGCGAGTACACTAAACGGCAACAATAGGAATAAAAATAACAACTTTTTGTAAATTGTTTTCATACTTTTTGTTTAAATTAGTTTGAGTTTTAGATTGTTAGTTAAGTTTTTAATTTTACTTCGAATTTCAAAATTAGGAATTTATTAACACGACCAACCAGCTACCATTTTTATTGAGTTACGAAAACGTGGTAGTGTTGAAAACTTTCTATTTTTTGTAATCTTTTAAGTCAAAAATTGTCAATTATAAAAATATAAGATACCTTTATTAACAATTAGATTTTTTTCAAATAACCATTATGAAACGCAAAATAACCCTGAAACAGATCGCAAAAGAACTTGACGTATCTATTTCAACTGTCTCAAAATCATTACGAAACAGCTTAGAAATAGGCGAAGAGACACGTTTAAAAGTGCAAGCTTTTGCTAAGTTTTACAACTATAAGCCCAACAATATTGCCCTTAGTCTAAAAAATCGAAAAACCAAAAGTATTGGTATTATCATTCCGGAAATTGTACATTATTTTTTCTCTACAGTCATCAACGGAATCGAACAAGTTGCCAATGAAAACGGATATAGTGTTGTGATTTGTTTGTCAGATGATTCTTTCGATAAAGAAGTCCTGAATATGGAAATGTTAGCCAACGGAAGTATCGATGGTTTTATCATGTCACTCTCTAAAGAAACGCAATACAAAGGCGATTTTCATCATATTACCGAAGTTATAAATCAGGGAATGCCGGTTGTAATGTTCGACCGCGTGACCAATGATATTTTATGCGATAAAGTAATTATTGATGATAAAGCTGCCGCTTATGAAGCCGTTCAAAGTTTGATTGATAGCGGTAGAAAAAAGATCGCTTTGGTAACCACTGTTGACTACGTAAGTGTTGGAAAACTAAGAACAGATGGTTACGAAAAAGCACTCCTGGACAACGGGTTACCATTCAACGAAGATTTAATCATAAAAATTGAAGACGTAGATACTTGCGAAATAACCATCAGTCAGCTTTTGCACGACAGAGCTTTTGATGCTGTTTTTGCTGTAAATGAACTTTTTGCCGTAACAATTATCAAAACTGCTAGCAAAATGGGACTTAAAGTTCCTGAAGATCTTGCCGTAATCGCTTTTACTGACGGAATTATCTCTAAATATTCAACACCAAGCATTACAACGGTAAGTCAAAGTGGTGAGAAAATGGGGAATAAAGCCGCTAAAATGCTGATCGAAAGACTGGAAGCTGAACATGACGATGACGACGAAGAAAACGAAAATTACACCACAGAAGTTATCGAAACTCATTTAATACAACGAGAATCTACTGACTAAAATTCTTAAAATCAATACATTCTAAAGTCATAAATAATATTTATGACTTTTTTGTTAGCATAAATAAAAAAATAATTTATACTTTTACGCCTGCTCAAAGCTTTTACTTTTACTTCGAAACCATAAGTAAGTTTTGATAAGCAAAGCGCTTATCGTCTAATTAATTTTTTAATTACGATAATGGAAAAGCGTAAATTAAGTTTCTGGGAAATTTGGAACATGAGTTTCGGTTTCTTAGGAATACAGTTTGGTTTTGCACTGCAAAACGCAAATACTTCAAGAATTTTTGAAACTCTAGGCGCTAAAATTGACGAAATTCCGATTTTATGGATTGCTGCTCCCGTTTCAGGATTAATAATTCAACCCGTAATTGGTTATTTTAGTGACAGAACCTGGACTCGTTTAGGCAGACGTCGCCCTTATTTTTTAATTGGAGCCGTTTTATCTTCAATTGCATTATTCATCATGCCCAACTCTCCAACCTTATGGATTGCCGCCGGAACTTTATGGATAATGGATGCTTCGATAAATGTTTCAATGGAACCTTTTCGTGCTTTTGTTGGCGATAATTTACCTGAAAAACAACGCACTTTAGGTTTCGCCATGCAAAGTTTCTTTATTGGAACCGGCGCCGTTGTTGGTTCGGTTTTACCTTATCTTTTTACAAATGTTTTTGGCGTAAACAATACCGCACCCGAAGGAATTATCCCGGATTCAGTAAAATGGTCGTTTTATATTGGCGGAATTGTTTTTCTGCTTTCCGTTTTATGGACCGTTTTTAAAACCACAGAATATACACCCGAAGAACTTCATGCTTTTGAAGCTCAAAGTAAAAAAGACAAAGAAGATCAGATCATAAATCCCGAAACAGAATCTAAAAGTAATATTAAGCGACAATTGTCTATAGGGATATTATTGACCGTAATTGGCGCATTAGTTTCCTTTTTGATTTTCGAAAATAGCCTTGCCAAAGAACTCTATATTCTGTTTGTAGGTTTAGTTTTTATGGGCGTTTTATTTATGCTCGCCTCACAATTAAGAAGTTCTCAAGTTCATAATGGCTTCACGATCATTATGACCGATTTATTAAATATGCCAGTCACAATGAAAAAACTGGCCTGGGTTCAGTTTTTCTCTTGGTTTGCGCTTTTCTCCATGTGGATTTATACTACACAAGCCGTTACACAACACATTTTTGGCACAACAGATACCACTTCAAAAGTGTATAATGATGCTGCTGACTGGGTTTCGGTTTTGTTTACGGTTTATAACGGAATCGCTGCAGCAGTAGCTTTCTTATTGCCAGTTATTGCAAAAAAAGTAGGCGTTAGAGCAACACATTTATTAGCATTATGCGCTGGAGGTGTTGGTTTAATTTCGATTTATTTTATTGGTGATAAACAAATGCTGATACTTCCAATGTTGGGAGTTGGTATTGCGTGGGCAAGTATTTTATCTATGCCTTATGCGATGTTATCAGGCGCTTTACCCGCAGCAAAAATGGGGTATTACATGGGAGTTTTTAATTTTTTTGTAGTAATTCCACAAATTGTAGCTGCAACAATATTAGGATTTGTAATCAAACAATTCTTTCACAATGAACCTATTTACGCCTTAATTATTGGAGGTGTATCCATGATATTCGCCGGATTATTAACCCTTAGAGTAAATAGCAGAACTAAAATTGAAATCCATGAATAATAAAAAAGCATTCATCTTCGATCTTGATGGAGTGATCGTTGATACCGCTAAATACCACTTTTTAGCCTGGCAAAAAATAGCTCAGGCATTAAACATAAATTTCACACACGAAAACAACGAATTGCTTAAAGGAGTAAGTCGCGTGCGTTCGTTAGATATAATACTTGAATTAGGAAATGTTCAGGCTTCGCAGGCAGATAAAGACAAATGGCTAATTCAAAAAAATGAAGATTACTTATCTTATTTAGTTGACATGGACGAAAGCGAGATTCTTCCGGGCGTACTTAAAACGCTGCAACTATTAAAAGAAAAAAACCAAGGAATTGCGTTGGGTTCAGCGAGTAAAAATGCCCGACCAATCCTTGAAAAAACAGGAATCCTTTCGTATTTCGATGTTATTGTGGACGGAAATGACGTTACCAATGCCAAACCAGATCCGGAAGTTTTCTTAAAAGCGGCTCAATTACTAAAAATTGATCCAAAAGACTCAATCGTATTTGAAGATTCAGTTGCCGGAATCCAAGCGGCAAACATAGGGGAAATGGTAAGTGTAGGAATTGGTGAGGAAACAATTTTACATGAAGCTGATTATATTTTTAAAGATTTCACAGAAATCGATTCACAGTTTATCGAGAAACTAATCGGTTAGTGAAGAATGTGGCAATGTGTCAATTTGATAATTAGATAATTCACGCAATCTTGAATTATCTTATTGGCTAATTTAAAATGTGGTAATGTGTCAATTTGATAATTAGATAATTTCCCAAACTGGAAATCTAATTGGCTAATTTAAGAATATAGATCATCTAAATAAAAACGTAAAATAGTAAAACAACAAGCAATTAAAAGGATAAAATCAAATTAGAAATAACCCAAAACAAATAATTATCAAATTATCTAATTGGCACATTTTCTAATTAGCCTAATTGCCAAATTATCTAATTAAACAAATGAATCAAGATTATATAAAACCAGACAATTGGTCCATCATTGAAGAAGGATTTGATGCCGAACGAGTAAAATCGTCTGAAAGTCTTTTTAGTATCGGAAACGGTGCGATGGGACAACGTGCCAATTTTGAAGAAAAATACTCCGGAGAGACTTTTCAGGGAAGTTATATTGCCGGAATTTATTATCCGGATAAAACCAAAGTGGGATGGTGGAAAAACGGATATCCAAAATATTTTGCAAAAGTATTAAACGCTCCAAACTGGATTGGAATTGACGTTGAAATCAACGAAGAAAATCTTGATTTAAATACGTGTACAGAGGTTAGAAACTTCCGCAGAGAATTGAATATGAAAGAAGGATGGTACAATCGTTCTTTTGAAGCTACGCTGAAAAACGGAACCGAAATTGCCGTAAACATTCGTCGTTTTCTTTCTTTGGATCTGGATGAAGCCGGAATTATCAAATTCGAAATTACGCCTTTAAACAAAGATGCAAAAATTGTTTACAAACCTTATGTTGATGCTGGTGTAACCAATGAAGATGCTAACTGGGAAGAAAAATTCTGGGAACCTCTTGAAGTAAAAAAAGGCACAAACGAAGCTTTTGTAACTGCTCAGACGTTTAAAACGCATTTTAAAGTGACAACTTTCATGCACAATACGATTTTGGCAAACGACGAAGATATTCATGTTTCGCCTTCTACAATCGATTCAACGGCAGATAAAGTTCAGTATACTTACGGAACTATTATTGCAAAAGGACAAACCTCAGCAATTCAGAAAATTGGTGGATATACCGTTTCTTTAAACCACGATAATACTTTGGCTGCAGCCGAAAAAACAATAAAAGCTGCCCTTAATTTAGGATACGATGCTTTACTTCAAAATCAAATTGATGCCTGGGCAAAAATCTGGGAAATGTCAGATATTACAATCAATGGCGATGTAAAAGCACAACAAGGAATCCGTTTCAATATCTTTCAGTTAAACCAGACTTATTTAGGAAAAGATTCTCGTTTGAATATTGGTCCAAAAGGTTTTACAGGCGAAAAATACGGCGGATCTACTTATTGGGATACTGAGGCATATTGTATTCCGTTTTACATGGCAACAAAAGATCAGCAGGTTGCACGTAATTTATTGACGTATCGTTTCAATCAATTAGACAAAGCGATTGAAAATGCCAAAGACAATTTAGGTTTCAAAAACGGAGCAGCTTTATATCCAATGGTTACCATGAATGGCGAAGAATGCCATAACGAATGGGAAATCACACATGAAGAAATTCACAGAAATGGTGCGATTGCTTTTGCGATTTTCAACTACAATCGTTTCACCGGAGATTACTCTTATATTCCTGAAAAAGGTCTGGAAGTTTTAATTGGAATTTCGCGTTTCTGGCACCAAAGAGCTTCATTCTCTAAAGAAAAAAATCAGTACGTAATTCTTGGCGTTACAGGTCCAAACGAATACGAAAACAACATCAACAATAATTTTTACACCAATTATATAGCAAAATGGTGTATTGATTATACCGAAGAACAAATTAAAAAAGTAGCTGCAGAATATCCATCAGATCACAAACGCATTTTAGCAAAAGTAAATCTTGCTGAGGCTGAAATTCAGGAATGGAAAAAAGTAGCCAATAATATGTATTTCCCTAAATCTGAAGAATTAGGAGTTTATCTACAACAAGATGGCTTCTTAGACAAAGATCTGGTTCCGGTAAAAGATTTAGATAAATCTCAACGCCCAATCAATCAAAAATGGTCTTGGGATCGTGTTTTACGTTCGCCTTACATCAAACAAGCCGATGTTTTACAATGTTTTTATTTCTTCGAAGATCATTTTTCTAAAGAAGAACTAAAACGTAATTTCGAATTCTACGAATCATTTACCGTTCACGAAAGTTCACTTTCGCCTTGCGTACACTCGATTCAGGCTGCACATTTAGACAAAATGGATATGGCTTATACCTTCTATTTAAGAACTTCTCGTCTTGATCTTGATGATTACAACAAAGAAGTTGAAGAAGGTTGTCACATCACGTCAATGGCGGGAACATGGATGAGTATTGTAGAAGGTTTTGGCGGAATGAGGGTAAAAAATGACCAGCTTCATTTTTCTCCAAAAATTCCAAAAGAATGGAAAGGATATTCTTTTAAAATTAATTTCAGAAATCAAATTTTAAAAGTGTCTGTAAATCATAATGAAACCAATTTTACTGTAGACGGAGATCAAGATTTAACAATTGTCGTGAACGGAAATCCTGTAATTGCAAGTAAATTTGTACAAATAAATTAAATTACCCTTAAAACTAAAAAACATGAAAAACTTATTTTTCGCAAGTTTAATCTTGTTTGCTTTTAGCTCAATCGCAGAAGCGCAACAATTAAAATCACCCGAAGGCAAGTTCGTAATGGAATTTTCGCTTCAAAATGACGGAACTCCAACTTACAATTTAAAATACAAAAATAAAGAAGTTGTTAAAACCAGTAAATTAGGTCTTGAACTTAAAGATGACAAAAAATCTTTATTGAATGATTTTACAGTTGTAGATACAAAAACATCCACTTTTGACGAAACTTGGAAACCAGTTTGGGGAGAAGTAGACAATATTAGAAATCATTATAATGAATTGGCGGTAACTTTAAATCAAAAAGGAACTGACAGACAAATCGTAATTCGTTTCCGTTTATTTGACGATGGACTTGGATTTAGATATGAATTTCCGGCTCAAAAGAATCTTACTTATTTCGTAATTAAAGAAGAAAGAACTCAGTTTGCAATGGCAGGCGACCACACTGCTTTCTGGATTCCAGGAGATTACGATACTCAGGAATACGATTATACAAAATCGAAATTATCTGAGATTAGAGGTTTATCTGAGAAAGCATATACTGCAAATGTTTCACAAAAAAACTTTTCACCAACAGGAGTTCAGACTTCTTTAATGTTGAAAACAAACGATGGAATTTACATCAACTTGCACGAAGCAGCTTTGATCAACTATTCTTGTATGCACTTAAATCTTGATGACAAAAACATGATTTTCGAATCTTGGTTAACGCCAGATGCAAAAGGAGACAAAGGATATATGCAAGCGCCAAGTCACTCACCTTGGAGAACGATTATGGCAAGCGATAATGCTACAGAAATCTTGTCTTCAAAAATGACATTAAACTTAAATGATCCATCAAAAATTGACGATACTTCCTGGATTAAACCCGTAAAGTACGTTGGTGTTTGGTGGGAAATGATTACAGGAAAAAGTTCTTGGTCATACACAAACGATTTTCCAACAGTTCAATTAGGAGTTTCTGATTTCTCAAAAGCAAAACCAAGCGGAACGCACGGAGCAAACAATGCTAACGTAAAAAAATACATTGATTTTGCTGCTGCAAATGGTTTCGACGCTGTTTTAGTTGAAGGTTGGAACGAAGGTTGGGAAGACTGGTTTGGACATTCAAAAGATTATGTTTTTGATTTCGTAACGCCTTACCCTGATTTTGATGTAAAAGGTTTGCACGAATACGCAAAATCTAAAGGAATCAAAATTATCATGCACCATGAAACTTCGGGTTCAGTTCGTAACTACGAGCGTCACATGGATAAAGCATACCAATTCATGAAAGACAATGGATATGATGCTGTAAAAAGCGGTTACGTTGGAGATATTTTGCCTCGCGGTGAAAATCATTACGATCAATGGATTGTAAACCATTATCAATATGCAATCGAAAAAGCAGCAGATTATAAAATTATGGTGAACGCTCACGAAGCAGTTCGTCCAACTGGAATCTGCAGAACGTACCCGAACTTAATTGGAAACGAAGCTGCAAGAGGTACAGAATACCAAGCTTTTGGAGGTTCTAAACCAAATCACGTTACCGTTTTACCATTTACACGTTTAATTGGTGGACCAATGGATTATACCCCTGGAATCTTCGAAATGGATATCAGCAAAATGAATCCTGATAACAAATCTCATGTAAACAGCACAATTGCAAACCAATTGGCATTATACGTTACAATGTACAGTCCATTGCAAATGGCAGCTGATACTCCGGATAACTACAACCGTTTTCCAGATGCATTCCAATTCATTAAAGATGTAGCTGTAGATTGGTCAGAAAGTAAATATATCGAGGCTGAGCCGGGAGATTATATTACTGTTGCGCGTAAAGCAAAAGGAACAAACAACTGGTTCGTTGGAAACGTAAACGGAGAAACTCCGCGTACATCAAACATCGATTTCAGTTTCCTTGAAAAAGGTAAAAAATACACCGCAACAATTTATGCTGATGCAAAAGATGCGCACTACAAAACAAACCCGCAAGCTTATACTATCAAGAAAATTGCTGTAACAAACAAATCAAAATTATCGCAGTTATCTGCTCCGGGCGGAGGTTATGCCATTAGCATTATCGAAACTAAATAATTTTTTCAAAGACAAGTAATTTTCCCCAGGATTACTTGTCTTTTTTTTATCTGATATATTTTAAGTCGTCCTGCAAGGTTTCCAAAACCTTGTAGGTCTTCTTAAACATTGCAATTATACCTACAAGGTTTTGAAAACCTTGCAGGAATTAAAACTATAAATTATGAGAATTCAAACCAACCAAATATTCTATAAAATACTTCTGTTTATTCTACTTTTTTCTGCTTCCGCGAAAGCGCAAATCCAGAAAGTAGAACCGCCGTTTTGGTACGCAGGAATGAAAAATCCGGAATTACAGATTATGTTCTACGGAAAAAATATCGCACAATATGAAGCTTCAGTTTCAAATAATGTGGTGATTAAAAATGTAGAGAAAACAGAAAATCCAAACTACCTTTTTATTACAATTGACACACAAAACCTAAAAGCTTCTGAATTGGTTTTCTCTTTCAAAACCAAAAACAAAATTGCTTTTACGCAGAAATATTCTCTTAAAGAAAGAAGAGCAAATTCGGCAGACAGAAAAAGTTACGATGCATCGGATATGATTTACCTAATCATGCCGGATCGTTTCGCTAATGGAAATCCGAAAAACGATAGCGATGCTACTTTAACAGAAAAAGGAAACCGTCAAGATCCAAGCGGACGTCATGGCGGCGATATCGAAGGAATTATCAAAAACCTGGATTATATTTCGTCTCTTGGCGCAACAACAATTTGGAGCACGCCTTTATGCGAAGACAACGACAAACAACATTCGTATCATACTTACGGACAATCTGATGTTTACAAAATTGATCCACGTTACGGAACCAATGATGATTATGCTCGTCTTTCTGCAGAAATGCACAAAAAAGACATGAAACTGGTTATGGATTATGTAACCAATCACTGGGGAATTACGCATTGGATGATGAAAGATATTCCCACGAAAACATGGTTTAATCAGTTTGAAACTTTCACACAAACACACCACAGACGCGAAGTTATTACAGATATTCACGCTTCAAAATTAGATCAGGAAGTTTGTATTGATGGCTGGTTTGTTCCGTCAATGCCAGATTTGAATTTGAAAAATCCTCTAGTTGCAAAATACTTAACTCAAAACGCCATATGGTGGATAGAATTTGCCAATCTTGACGGATTTAGAGTTGATACTTATAATTATTCTGATCCAACAGCAATGGCAAATTGGGCAAAATCGATTACAACTGAATATCCGAATTTTAATATTGTTGGAGAAATCTGGATGCACAATCAGGCGAATTTAGCCTTTTGGCAAAAAGACAGTAAAATTGGCGCGATCGAAAATTACAATTCGAATTTGCCAAGTGTAATGGATTTTACTTTGCAAAGTCAGGTTACTTCTGCTTTCAACGAAGACGAACCAAACTGGGACAACGGTTTGATCAAATTCTATAACAATTTTGCAATGGATTATTTATATCCAAATACGAATAACATTTTGGTTTTTGCCGAAAATCATGACACAGATCGTATGAATGATAAGTTTAAATATGATTTACCAAAATACAAACTTGCCATGACTTTATTGGCTACAATACGTGGAATTCCGCAATTGTATTATGGTTCAGAAATTGGAATGGGTGGCGATAAAGGCAAAGGTGATGCAGATATTCGTCAGGATTTTCCAGGCGGATGGAATGGCGACAAAAACAATGCTTTTACGGCATCAGGAAGAAATGCTGAACAAGCAAAATACTTTGATTTTACTTCTAAATTATTCACTTGGAGAAAATCAAATGAAGCCGTTCACTTCGGGAAAATGACACATTATATTCCGGAAAACAATACTTATGTTTATTTTAGATATACCGATGCAAAAACCGTAATGGTTGTTTTTAATAACAATGCAAAAGAGCAAACTATCAAAACAAACCGTTTTAAAGAAAACATCAAAAGCTTTAAATCCGGAAAAGATGTTCTAACCGGAAAAACTTTCGATTTAACTTCTGAAATTACTTTGGAACCAAAATCGGCTGTGGTTTTAGAATTGGAATAATTTTTTACACACATAGAGACATAGATTTTTTAGTTCGACAAAAGGCGTTTCACTTGCATTAACACACATAGCTATGTGAAAATGACTAGTCATTTGTTATAACCTTTTCAAGAGAATCAAATCTATGTTTCTATGTGTTTAAATATAGACAACTATTTCCGCCACGAATTCACAAATTATTATCATCAAAGATTGTCAAAAAATAATTCGTGAATTCGTGGCGGTTTTTTGTCTTAGTCAAATTATAAATGCTTGTTAAATTTAGAATAAATGAAAAAACTCACTTTCCTTTTTTTACCTTTAGTATTCATAATCACGAGTTGTTCTGGCTCAAAATCAGTTACAATGAATAACGACAATATTTCGAAAACACCTTTCGTTTGGGAAGGCGCAAATGTTTACTTTTTACTTACCGATCGTTTTTATAACGGAGATACTTCTAACGATTTAAACTTCAACCGCACCAAAACCCCAGGGAAATTACGCGGATTTGAAGGTGGCGATATCATCGGAATTACCAAAAAAATTGAATCAGGATATTTTGAAAAATTAGGGATAAATGCTATCTGGCTTACACCAATTGTAGAACAAATTCACGATGGAGTTGACGAAGGAACCGGATTGAGTTATGGTTTTCATGGTTATTGGGCAAGAGATTGGACAGCTTTAGATCCAAACTTCGGAACAAAAGAAGACTTAGCAAATCTGGTGAAAAAAGCACACGAAAAAGGCATCCGAATTATGCTTGACGGCGTTATTAATCATACTGGCCCCGTAACTCCCGAAGATCCTGTTTGGCCATCAGACTGGGTTCGAACCGGCGTTGTTTGCGATTATAAGTCATTCGAAAATACTACGATGTGTACTTTGGTAGACAATCTTCCGGACGTTAGAACTGAAAGTGTTCAGGAAGTAGAATTACCGCCTTTTTTAATCGGAAAATGGAAAAAAGAAGGTCGTTATGAAAAAGAAATAGCTTCATTGGATGAATTTTTCAAAAGAACAAATTATCCAAGAACTCCAAAATATTACATCATAAAATGGCTAACCGATTATATAACAGAATTTGGAGTTGACGGTTATCGCGGAGATACCGTAAAACATACCGAAGAAAGCGTTTGGGCAGATTTTAAAAAAGAATGTGATTATGCTTTTGAAAACTGGAAAAAACATCATCCGTTACAAGTTCTGGATCAAAATCCGTTTTATACTATTGCCGAAGTTTACGGTTACGGAATTAGCGGTGGACAAGATTATGATTTTGGAGATCGAAAAGTGAACTACTTTCAGAATGGTTTTAACAGCATGATTAATTTTGAATTCAAATGGAATGCTGCTCAAAACAATTACGAAGGTTTATTTTCGAAATATTCAAATGCTTTAAATAATGATCTAAAAGGATATTCGGTCCTTAATTATATGTCTTCACACGATGATGGACAACCATTTGATGCAAACAGAGTAAAAGGCATCGAAGCCGGAACTAAATTATTGCTTTCGCCTGGAATGTCTCAGGTTTATTATGGCGATGAATCTAACAGATCTTTGGTTATTGAAGGTACTCAGGGCGATGCTACTTTACGTTCGAATATGAATTGGGACGATATTCAGAATAATTCTGAAGTACAAAAAACACTTTTGCATTGGCAGAAATTAGGACAATTTAGACGAAATCATCCTGCGATTGGCGCCGGAATTCATTCACAAATAAACGGTGAACCTTATGTTTTTTCGAGAACATTTACCAAAGATACTTTTACCGATCAGGTAATTATTGGTCTGGATTTACCACAAGGAAAAAAAGAAATTCAAGTCGATTCTATTTTCCAAAACGGAACAAAACTAAGAGATACTTATTCTAATCAGGAAGTTGAAGTCATTGATGGAAAAGTTTCAATTGACAGTGATTTCAATTTTGTTCTATTGGAAAAAATTTAACCGCAGTCGCTAGGTTTTTCTCTCGCAGATTTTGCAGATAAGGCAGATTAAAAAAAATAAACAGATATACGCAGATTATTTATAAATGCATTCTAAAATAAATCTGCTTTATCTGCAAAATCTGCGAGAGAAATAAATACTTATAATCTGTGGCAACACTTTTTTAATAAATTCCTTGCGACCTTTGCGTAAAACTTTGCGACCTTTGCGGTTAAACTTCTTCAACATGCTAAAAATAGCACATCGCGGCGCCAAAGGATACGAACCTGAAAACACACTCAAATCCTTCCAGAAAGCTTTAGACTTAAACGCAGACGGAATCGAACTTGATGTTCATTTAAGTTCTGATGGGCATATAATCGTAATGCACGATGAAACCACCGACAGAACAACCAACGGAAAAGGTCTTGTAAATAACTTATCTTTGTCCCAATTAAAGTCTTTTTTGATTGCAGATCAGCTTGAGATTCCAACTTTAATTGAGGTTTTTGATTTGATCGACAAAAAATGCTTGATCAATGTCGAGTTAAAAGGTGTTGGAACAGCGAGTAAAGTTGTGGCTTTGATTGAAGAATATATTTCGGATAAAAACTGGAAATATGGGGATTTCATCATTTCGAGTTTTGAATGGAATATGCTTGAAGAAGTCCACAATCTAAATTCAAATATTGCGATCGGAGTTTTAACCGAAGAAGATGTAGACAAAGCTTTGGCTTTCGCTGAAAGTATAAAAGCAAAAGCTATTAATCCGGATTTTCAATTATTGAATTCCGAAAACACTAAAGAAATACAGGAAAAAGGATTTCAGGTTCTGCCTTGGACAGTAGATTCTCCGGAAGACATTCAAAGAATAAAAAGCTATAACGTAGACGGAATCATAAGTGATTTTCCGGATAGACTATAAAACCAATCGTTGCAATCTTTGTCAAAGTTTAAAACTTTGACAAAGATTATTTAACAAGTCCACAACATTTAAAATTTGTGTTAATTCGTGGAATTCGTGGCAAAAAAAATAGTGGCAAAAAATAAAATATGATTAAAAATTTCGACATAATTATTGTTGGCGGAGGCGCTGCAGGTTTTTTTACAGCGATTAATATTGCAGAGAAAAATCCAAAACTGAAAATTGCCATTTTAGAAAGAGGGAAAGAAGTACTTTCTAAAGTTCGTGTTTCCGGCGGTGGAAGATGCAACGTAACACACGCTTGTTTTGAACCAAATGAATTGGTTAAATTTTATCCGCGTGGCGAAAAAGAGCTTCGTGGACCTTTTCACCAGTTTTGTTCCGGAGATACAATTGAATGGTTCGAAAAACATGGTGTCGAATTAAAAATCGAAGACGACGGAAGAATGTTTCCCGTTTCGAATTCCTCTCAAACTATTATAGATTGTTTCTTAGAAGCGACCGGAAAATTAGGTATTAAAGTCTTAACCGGACAAAGCGTACAATCGATTTTTAAAGCTGAAAATCATTGGAAAATTGATACTCAGGATGAAAATTATGCCACAGAAAAACTAGTTCTTGCCACAGGAAGTAACCCAAAAATCTGGGAAATGCTTCAAACGCAAGGACACGCAATTGTGAGCCCCGTTCCTTCCCTATTTACATTTAATATTAAAGACCCAAGAATAAAAGAATTACCCGGCGTTGCTGCTCAAGTTACCGTAAATGTAAAAGATACCAAACTAGAATCTACCGGACCTTTGTTAATCACGCATTGGGGAATGAGCGGACCAGCGATTCTAAAACTTTCGGCTTGGGGCGCACGTATTTTATTCGATAAAAATTATCAGTTTACCATTTTTGTAAATTGGTTAAACGATGTTGATACAGAAGACGCCGAAAAAATTCTGAAAGACTTAAAACAGGAACACGCTAAAAAAGCCGTTTCTAAAAAATCTCCTTTCGATTTCCCGAATCGTTTGTGGGAAAGCCTTGTTTTAGCTTCAGAAATTGAAGCAGAAACGAAATGGGCAGATTTATCTAAAATACAATTACAGAATTTAGCTTCTCAATTGACAAAAGCAAAGTTTCAGGTTAACGGAAAAAGTACTTTTAAAGAAGAATTTGTTACCGCCGGAGGAATTGATTTAAAAGAAATCAACTTCAAAACCATGGAAAGCAAATTGCATCAAAACCTTTATTTTGCTGGAGAGATTGTAAACATTGATGCCATTACAGGAGGATTTAATTTTCAGAATGCCTGGACAGGCGGGTTTATTTTGGCTAATGCTATCTAATAACAATCATGAATTCATCATTAAAAAAACAAATACTTTCGATCGCTTCATTTTCTGAAAATGAAATCGAGACGATTGATTCTTGTTTTGAATATGAAAGATTTGATGCTAAAACTGATCTTTCTTCTTTTGAAAAAATCAGTAACAAGATTTTTTTTATTATTGATGGATTAGCCCGTGTTTATTATTTAAAAGATGGAAAAGAAATCACCACTTACTTGAGTTGTGATGACGGTTTTATTGCTTCTTATTCGAGTTTCATCAATCAAACCTCATCTTTTGAAAACATTCAATGTATAGAGGATTCCGAAGTTCTTTCGATAAGTTATAACAAAATGCAATATTTATATGGCGAAATTCCAAATTGGGAACGTGTCGGGAGGATTTTAGCAGAGCAGAATTACCTTTGTATGGCGGATCGCGTTTTGAAACTTCAAATGATTCCGGCGAAAGAAAAGTACTTAACCTTTTTAGAATCGGCTCCAGCCAAAATAATCCAGCGAACGCCTTTAATTTATATCGCTTCGTTTTTAGGGATAACTCCAGAATCTTTAAGCAGAATCAGACAAAGTATTTCTTAACATTTATCAAGTGAATTGAATAACTGAATTCAAATCTTTGCAAATATAAAATTTGAAAAGATGAAGAATATAGCCAAAGATGTTTACCAGATTCCCTTATTCCCTCGTAACGCCATTAATTGTTATTTAGTTGAAGATGTATTAATTGATGCCGGAATTAGGAGTTCTAGCAGCATCATTTTGAATTCTTTAAAAAATAAAGCAATAACCAAACATGTATTAACGCACGCTCATGCCGATCATCAGGGAAGCAGTAAAATTATTTGTGAAACGTTGAATATCCCGCTTTGGTGTAGTGAATTAGAGAAACCAACTGCAGAAAACGGAAATGTGGTTTTTGAATACCCAAATCCTAATCATATTATTTCAAAATTTCAAAAGAAATTTTGGGCAGGTAAAGGATATCCTGTAGCACAAACATTAAAGGAAGGCGATACTATTGCAGGATTTACTGTTATTGAAACTCCCGGGCATTCGAGTGGTCATTTATCTTTTTTTAGAGAATCAGATGGTGTTCTTATCGTTGGAGATGTTATAACAAACATGAATCTATTAACTACAATTGTCGGTTTGCATGAACCTCCTAATTTATTTACAAGCAATCAGGAATTAAATAGAAATTCAATTAAAAAACTGGCTTCGCTAAGACCAAAAGTACTTTGTTTTGGTCATGGTCCTGTTTTAGTAAATAAGGGAGAATTAGAAAAATTCGCAGCAAAATTTTAATTTTATAATTAACAAGAATTTACATATTCGCTAAGTTTTAGTTAAGACAATTCTAATAATTTTACTTTCAACTAAATACCACCAGATGAAAGTAAAATTACTTACCACGATTTCTTTTTTAACGTACCAACTTTCTATTTCTCAAACAGAAAAACTAATTCATGGAAAAGTTCTTTCTAATAAAACACCGCTAAATAAAGTTGAGGTAATCAATAAAACAGCCAAAACCAGCACAAAAACAAATGAATTTGGAGATTTTTCGATTTTGGTAAATGTAAAAGATAGTTTGATTTTTTATTCTAAAGATTATCTATTCGCACGGTTGAAAATTACCGAAAAGGAAATCGAAATCAATAATCTTATAGTAAATATGATTCCGAAAGCAGAAGAATTAAATGAAGTTGTAATAACTAAGGCCAAATTCGATAAAGTTAAGATCGATGCTGATGCTGTTGCAGATGTATTAATCAGCAAAAATGCCAAAGATTTATTCTGGAATACAGGAGTTAGTGATAATTCAATTAGAGAAGCTCTTCGAATTTCATTTCCTTTAAAAGGCAAACAAAAGAAAACAATCGAACTTGACGACGATCGTTTTAAGAAACTGGTAATTGCTTTTTGTCCACCCGATTTTTTCATCAATAATCTAAAAATAAAACCCGAAGAAAAAGATCTTTTTATTGAATTCTGCGATGCTGATCCAAAATCTAAATTGCTTCTGGAACATCCAAACATTTTAGCTACAATGGATTTTTTGTATATCAAAAATGATGAGTTTAAAAAATTGAATTCCACAAGTAAAAACTAAAAAACAAGTAAATGAAAGTAAAATTACTTACCACAATTTCTTTTTTAACCTATCAGCTTTCTATTTCTCAAACTGAAAAATTACTTCACGGAAAAGTCCTGTCTAATAACTATCCTATTAAAAAAGTAGAGGTTATCAATAAAACAGCGAAAACCAGCACAACAACAGATTATTTAGGAGAGTTTTCAATTTTGGTTAAAGCTAAAGATAGTTTACTGTTTTTTTCTAAAGATTACTTTTTTACAAGATTAAAAATAACACCTGAAGATATTGCTAAAAATAATCTTATAGTAAATATGATTATCAGGCCCGAAGAACTGGACGAAGTAGTAGTCACTTCTATAAAACTTAATCCTTTTAAGATTTCTCAACAAGATTTGGACGACATAAAGCTCACAAAAGATGCCTTATCTCTTCAAAAATATACTGGCGTTTACAACGGAACAATTACAAATGGTGCGGACTTCGGCCGAATGGGAACAGGGCTTATAAATTTATTCAAAAAAGATAAAGACAAAGAACTAAAAAAGAAAACGGAACAAACTGTTTTCAAAAAACTCGTAACAGCATCAATTCCTTCCACTTTTTTTACCAAGGATTTAAAATTACCTCCCGAAGAAGTTGAACTTTTTCTGGACTTCTGCGATGCAGATCCAAAATCTAAAAACCTTTTAGAAAACAATAATGTATTAACTACAATGGATTTTTTGTACGCTAAAAATGAGATGTTCAAAAAAATAAAAATGGAGCCTAAAAATTAATTCGCAGCATTTAATTCTCGTTTGTGTAAACACAAATTCGATATACAAAAACCTTTGCCATTAGGAATTTGCATATCGAATTTGCTAAACATGAAAATTTGTGTTTAGTATCCCGGATTCTGCTTTAAATTCAAATTAAATAAAGCATCTGACGGAAGACAATACAATAAATATTTCTCTGGTGAAACGTTCTTTTTTAATTCTCTGGCTCCCAGAAAAGTTCCAAAACGAATCATATCATTTCTTCTCCATCCTTCCCACCATAATTCTCTGCCTCTTTCGGCATATAAATTTTCTAAAGTAGCCGTTGGCGCAGGAACACCTGTTCTTACTGCAATTTTATCCATAATATCCTGAGCAGAACCATTACCTGATGCAGCTCCTCCTCTAAGAATTGCTTCGGCTTCCATTAACAAAGCATCGGCATAACGCATTAAGATAAAGTCATTTTCCGGATGATCAAGATTATTAACATCCGGCTGGTATTTTTGAGTTCTAATTCCGGCTGTTTCAATAGTTGGTCCTGAAAGAATTAAGGTCACTTCTTTGGTAAAGAATAACGGATTTCCGTTTCTGTCTTTTAACGGAATTGTTCCTCCGGGCGTGATTGCGCCTGTAACCTCATCTGTAGTTTCGGGAGCATACATTTGTCCGTATTGAAATCCGATTGGGTTTCCAAAATGAGCAATAATTTCGGGTGTTGAATGCTGAAGACGATCATCTGCCACATTAAAACGATCATAATATTCTCCTACCGTACAAAATCCATTATAACCGTCTGGCGTTTGGTTGTAATGCATTCCGTATCTCCAGTAATCTCCAAGAGATCCTCCGTCTCCTAATACATTTTTTGAAGAGAATAAAATCTCAGGCGAATTGTTATTGTCCGGTGTAAAATTATCCCAATAAGAATGGGCTAAACTACTTTGTATGGCTTCTATATGAGCAATAACTTTGTTCATATTTGCGACTTCAAAAGTGTATGGCCCAGCAGGATTTGCTGCTTTGAAAACACCAAGATTCAAATAAATTTTAGCTAATAAAAAATGACCTGCATCTGCATTTACTATACTTGCATCTCCTGCAATACGAGCTGGTAAATCTGGCTGAATCGCTTCTAATTCGCTAAGTACAAAATCAGTTGCCTGAGCTCTTGTCCATACTTTAGGATCACTTGTTAATGGAGTTCCTGCTTGTCTATAAGGAGTTTGTCCGTATAGATCCAAAACATTATAATAATAGAAAGCTCTTAAAAAACGGGCCTGAACAATCTCTGAAGCATCTTTAGAGTTTTCGATAATCGTATTACAATCGTACACACTTGCCAATAAACTGTTCCAGGCATTCCTGATCTCGACATTATCCGGCGTCCAGGTCAGGGTATGAAATTGTCTCCAGGTACCGTTATCATCCCAATCTCCTCCACGTGTTGGACCAACTAATGCATCTGTAGACATTTCGTTTAATGTATGCATTTGTTCCTGAGCCTGAAAATTTCTTAATCCCTGATAAGCAGTATGTAACAAAGCAGCTGTATTTACAGGAGTATTTTCTCCTCCGGTAGGGATTCCGTCTAAAACTTCTTCATTCAAGTTCGTACAGCTAACACTTAAAATTAGTGTACTTACGAAAAAGATACTTTTTATAATATTGATAGTTTTCATAGTTTTTAAAATTAAAATGTTACGTTAAGTCCAAAAGCAATTCCTTTTGATCTTGGGTAAGCCAGATAATCCATACCTGCAGAAGGAACTCCGTTAACTTGTTTGTTAATATCTACTTCGGGGTCAAATCCGGTATAATTTGTAAACAATAACAGGTTTGAACCGTTTGCATAAATACGCACATTTTTGCATTTCATTCTTTCGATTAAAGCTCCTGTAAAAGTGTATCCAAAGGTTAATTCTCCCATTCTTAAGAAGTCTCCTTTTTGCAAAAATTTAGTCGAAGGCGAGTTTGGATCTCCTTGTGCCTGCTCAGAATAAGCTGCTTTTTCAGTAACATTTCTTCCTCCTAAAAAAGCTCCTTTAAAGAAATAAGCATTTTGTGTATTATCATAAATATAATTTCCTGCAACTCCGTAGAACGAAACTACAGCATCAAAACCTTTGTATTTAAAAGTTGACGAAAAACCATAATTTATTTTTGGTAATGGCTGTTTATTCAGTAATTGTTTAGAAGCGTCTCCGAGTCCGGCTGGTGCTCCAGCGGCATTTGTATAAATAGAATTTCCGCTGGCATCATATCCCTTAAAATCATATAAATAATACGAATAAAGCGGTTTGTTATTCGTGATTACTTGTGTATAAGCACCGTCTAATCCTTGTCCGTTTAAACCTCCGGTTCCAACAGTTCCGCTAAAGTTTTTCATTTCGTTTTTAAGGAAAGAAGCATTGGCACCAATTTCCCAAGAAACATTTTCAGTCTCAATTATTTTATAATCCAAACTAACCTCAACTCCCTGATTGATTAAGTTTCCAGGTAAGTTTTTGTTACGCGGCGTATTTGGTCCCGGCTGCGTTGACGCTTGCGGAACAGGGAAAATTAAATCCTTTGTGTTTCTGTAAAAGTAATCTACCGTCCCTGTTAATCTGTATTTTAATAAAGTGAAATCTGTTCCAATTCCCCATGATTCTGTAGTTTCCCATTTCAGATTATCATTGGCATTCGTATCAATATTTAAAGTTCCATTATTGCCATAACTCGCTCTTCCGATAGCGGAGTTTGGAGCAAATTCCTGATTTCCTGTAATACCCCAGTTTCCTCTAATTTTCAAGTTATTCAGAATTCCATCTTTATCCTGAAATAAATTGTCAGCAAAACCAATAGACGGAAACGTTCCGTATTTATTGTTCGCTCCCAATTTTGTAGATCCATCTGTACGAACGGTGGCCGTAATTACATATTGTTTGAAAAAAGTAGCATCGGCTCTGGCATAAAAAGATTGCAATTCAGAAGCATTTTTAAAAGAACTGGTTCTAAATTCATTTTGAAGTCCGCCTTCGATATTATCTATTAAATTGGTTTGAGCCGGGTCATATCCTTTTCCTGAAGTTAGAAAACCACTCGCCAGATAGTAATAATAGGAATATCCAACTAAAGCATTCAGGTTAAAATTATCTCCAAATTTATTGGTATAATTTAAGTTGTTTTCGAAGGTTTTATTGAAATTACTAAGTCCCTGAATAGACGCTGTACCGTATTTTGTAATCGCAGGATCTGATCCGGGAACTGCACCAAAAAACGCATCTCCCTGAATTTGCATCGTTGGTAAAATTTGACTTTTTCTGGTAGAATTTGAAGTTTCTACGCCAAATAAGAAATTATATTTAAAGTGATTTCCCAACCTAAGTACGGCATTAATACTTCCTAATAATTTATTGGTATTGGTGTAATCTTTATAAGAATCCAGTAGTTGTACCGGATTTAAATACGTTTCGCTTACCACATTATAATGTCCATCGGCGTTGTAAATTGGTCTTGTCGGATTCCAATATAAAGCAGATCCAATAACGTTCCCAATGTAACTCGCATTATTTGTTATTAAAGTCGTCTGGTCGTTTATACTTGCATAAAGCAATTTTGTATCTACTTTTAATATTTTATCAAAGAAATTGTTTGAGTTGAAAAACGAAATCGTGTATTTGTCTAATCCTGTATTTTTTACAATTCCCTTGTTATTACTGGTAGAAAAAGATACTCTGGTGCTCGAATTTTCGCTTGACGAATTAAAAGATAAATTATTGTTTACCGCTACTCCCCTCTGCAATACAGCATCTTCCCAATTGTAATTTCTTCCCCCGTAATCTTGGTTATTAATTGCCGGAGTTCCTGCAACAGGATCCGCAGGAATAGATGGTACACCGGCTGCTTTGCTTGCTGCAACAAACTGATCAGGATTCATTACATTAAAATTTCCTGCTTTTGTACTAAACTGTGTTGAGGTGCTAAAGTTGAATTCAGGAACGTTAGATTTTCCTTTTTTGGTTGTAATTACGATTACTCCATTTGCTCCACGTGCGCCATAAATTGCTGTAGAAGAAGCATCTTTTAGAACAGAAATAGATTCGATATCGGCTTCGTTTATAAAGTTTAAAGGATTTTTTGCTGAAGAAGTTCCTAATAAATCAGCTCCTTCTGCAGATACATCTCCTCCACTTAACGGAACTCCATCAACTACAATTAAAGGTCCATTTCCGGAACGAACAGAAGAGGAACCACGAACCCGAATCGTAACTGCAGAACCTGGTTCTCCGCTTGTTTGCGTAATTTGTACTCCGGCAACTTTACCCCTTAGCAATAAAGCTGGCGATGTATTTGAAACTCCATCAAAATCTTTTGACGAAAGCACGTCTACAGCTCCCGTTAAATCTTTCTTTTTTGAAGTTCCGTAACCCACGACTACAACTTCGTTTAGTTCGCTGCGGTCCTGAGCCAATACTACATTTATCTTAGTTCGTCCGTCAACATTTACTTCCTGATTTTTAAGACCGATGTAGCTAAAAATCAATACCGCACTTTTGTTTACGTTTTTAATCGTAAATCTACCGTCAAAATCAGTTTGAGCCTCGTTTTTACTTCCCTTTACTAATATTGAAACGCCAGGAAGCGGGCCATTAGAATCTGAAACCAGCCCGGACACATCTTGCGAATACATCCAACTAGTACATAGCATGGTTATAATAACCATTAAGCCTTTTTGTAGACTATTTTTCATCGTAATATTTTTTTGGTTAATAATTTTGGTTTTTGTTTAGTTATTTTTTTTAATGTGGTTATAAATACTTTTGGTTGAAACTAAACCGTTTCGAGGTTAAAATTGTATACTAATGCAGCAGCACCCAAAACGGCACTGTTTTTAAGTTCTGAATTCTCAATTCTGAGTTTTTTTAGCTCAACAGGAAACATAAAATCATGAAGACCTTCCCAAACCGCATCAATAAAAAATTCATAAGCATTACTTATAGAACCTCCCAGAATTATGATTTCGGGGTCGTAGGCGTATAAAACTATTTTGATAACCTGAGAGAGATTTTTACCATATTCCTTAAAAATTTCTAAGGCTTGTGGATCTCCTTTTTTAGCTTCGAGATAGACTTTTTCTCCGTCTAATCCGCGGGAAATAAAAAACTCGCTGGCACAATATTGCTCAATAATTCCGTCTTTATAAGAGATACTTCCTATTTCGCCGGCTCCCGTATTTACTCCTTGATATAATTTATTTTCGATAATGATTCCGCTTCCAAGACCGGTTCCTATAGTTACTGCCACAAAATTTGCAGAGTCAGTTCCTTTTCCAAAGAAATTTTCGCCTAAAGCAAAACAGTTCGAATCGTTATTGACATACACCGGAATTTTGAAGTGCTCTTCAAGTATTTTTTTCACGTGAACTTCTTTCCAGGATGGGATGGCAACAACATCATATACAATTCCTTCTTTCCAATCTACTACACTTGGTACGCCAATACCAATACCTTCGCAACCGGGCTGATAAACTTGTTCTATGGCATGTATCAATCTGTCTAAAACTACTTTTTCAGATTCTTTGGCGGGTGTATCTACTACACATTCGGAGATTATTTCTTTTCCTAAAATAAGGCTAGTGTGGATTTTTGTCCCTCCCATGTCAACGCCTATGATCTTTCTTTCCGACATTTTTAAAACTTTATATAATTATTGATTTTCTTTTGTTTTCTTTAAATTTATTGTGGCATTGTTGACTAAAGGCTTGGCCCAAAAACCAATGCTCAGGATGTATCCGAGTGTAATATACAAGGTGGTCATTGCATATTGAAGCCCAATTATATCGCCTAGTTTCCCAATGATTAATGACATCACAGCTCCGCCAACAATTCCGGTACATAAAATACCAGAGAAAGCGCCATGATTATTTTTAAGAGAGTTTAATGCCAATGAAAAAACGACAGACCACATTACTGAAAGGGCAAAACCAGAAAGCGGAAACGCATAAAGCGAAATTTCTGCCGAACCAAATAAGGCAAGTGTTAGAAGAATAATTGCCCCAGCTGCAAATAGAATAAGTACTTTTCGGCTGTCTAGAAATTTAAGCAAAACCAAACCTAAAAGACATCCCGCGGTCAAAAGTCCCCAGAAATAGGCCACGGCTTCGGCACCAACAGTTTGAGGAGAATAACCGTGATAATCACTTAGAAATTTCGACATCCAATTGGCGATTCCTTGCTCCGTTCCTACGTAGGCAAAAGTTCCGAAGAAGAATAAAAGCACCGTTTTGTTTTTAAGCAAATCTTTGTAAACGCTCCATGTTCCTGCTTTTTCGGTTTCGTCTAATTCAAATTTTGGGAACTTAAAAAGCAGAATAATAAGAACCATGGCAAGTGCTGTTATGGCAAAAATCCAATATAGAGAAACCCAATTTAGATTTGCAGGAACTAGTTTTGATAAGATTTCCAGAAACTCATTTGAATTTTTCTGATCGTGTTTGATGTTGGTTACCAAGTAACTATAAACCAACGGACTTAAAAAAGAAGCTAACCCAAAGAATAATTGCGCCATTACAGAGTTGAACGCAAAATGTTCTTCGCCTCCTGAAACTCGCAACAACGGATTAATTGCTACTTGCAAAGCCGCCATTCCAATTCCGATTAAAAACAAGGAAACCAGTGCCATAGAATAATACGGAAACAAACCGAATAACAACGAACCTAATGCGGCTATCAGAAACGAAAATGCCATCACTTTTTTCTCTCTGTATTTTTCGAGCAAAACTCCTGCTGAAGTCGACATCACGCCATAAGCAGCAAAAAATGAAAACGGAAGAAAACCAACCATACCAAGCGATAAATGGTAACTATTGATAATATCCGGAATTAATGGTCCCATAATGTTAGTCAGAAAAGAAATAACAAAAAAGGTCAAAAACACCAATCCTACTGTTAATTTACTCGTTTTCATTTGTTTGTTTATTTATTAAAATTTTAGATTTAGACATGAGTTTTCCTTCTGAAAAAGAAATCCGTTTTTTGGACTTCTAATTCACTTTAATTATTAAATAGTATTTTACTATTTCAAGTAATCGATCCTGATCTTTTTATTCTACATTCCAGCCTTTGTATTTAAAAACAGGTTTTTCGCCTTTTAAAGCAGAGACTGGAAAAGTGACTTTGATTGTCCTGCTTTCTTTTGGCACTAATGAAATATAGTTGTCGTCCCATAAAACCGGAACTATTGATTTTCCTGAAACGTCTCCAACAATGTTTAATTCAATTAAAAATGCAATAGAATTTGATGAGTTTTTAAGTTGTACTGTAACCTCATATTGGTCATTTTCTTTTTTAATAATGTTTTGAGTTTCAATTTTTACTTTTGGTAATTTGTCTAAATCCGTAAAATCAGCATATTCACTTAACGGAGTATTGATCCAATCTGATTTTGCAAAATCGAACACATCTTTTTTAGTCGATAACCAATAAAAGTTGTCTGCAATTGAATTTCCTTTTTCATCAGATAAATTTATCTTCAGAAAATATACTTTCGAATAGGCTGCATTATCAGGCAAATTAATTGTTTTAACCGAAGCATTTCCGTTTACAGAAACTGTTGCTTCTTTTTCGAAAATTACTTTTCCGTTAAAATCATATATCTGTAATTTCGCTTTCAGATTCTTCGTTTTCTCAGGATTTAGATTGCTTACATAAACCGCATTATCACCATAATTGTAGGCAATATTTACTTGGCGTGCGCCTAATCTTGCACCGTAAAAAGCGGCATTTGGTAACAAATTATAATCCCAAAACTGCCAGATTAATTTTGGCCACGGAGAATTAAACATCCATTGAACGATTCCGGTTGTATTACTTCTGTTTATTGCAAAAGCTTCGTACATTGATCGCATAGATTCTAAATTTGAAGCCTGGCTTTTAAAAGTAAAATCTTCAACATTATTCTGAATTCCGTATCTTTTATCGAATGCTTTTGTAAAACGATCAAGCGTTTGAAATTCATTTCTCCCGCAGTGAAAATCCCAAGTCGAATTTATGGGCCATAATTTATCTTCGGGAATCATACTTTTTACCACTTCAAGCGAAGGAACTTGCGGTCCAGGGCCTGTCTCTGTATTAAATCCAAAGGCTCCTCCATTTTCTGTATCCTCAAACCAATAACCAGGTGCAACATAATCGTAAGGGCCGTTCATTTTTACTCCGGTTTTTCCTGAAATTGAACTTTCCATTCCTTTACAAGACATTAAAAGCGGTCTTGAAGGATCAACTTCTTTAAAAAGAACATTGTATTTTGCTTCCAATTCCGGACGTGGTAATTTATCGCTTCCCATTACCCAAACAAAAATACTCGGGTGGTTTCGCAGCCAATTCACATGATCGCGAGTATAGTTTATAATCAGATTCATGTCTTCGGGCGTTTTGATCGACATAAAATCATCTTCCGGTTTATTAAGATAACCTTTCCATTCCCATTGGCAACTCCATCCCACCATCATCAAAAGCCCCATTTCGTCGCACATTTCGTAGATTCTTTCGCTATTTCCCCAAAAGCCTTCCATCCTAACCGTATTCATGTTAGTTTGTTTCACATATTCTAATTGTGCTTTTACTTTTTCTTCGGTATCATTCAGGAACATTCCATCGACCCAACCGCCACCTTTAATCAGAACTTCAACACCATTTAATTTATAACCTCTGTATCCTTTTGCCGTCATGTAATCCTCAACTTCTCGTATTCCGAAAGAAGTAGATTTTGAAAACGAAACTTTATTATTGGTTTCGATTGACATTGTTAGCTTATACAAATTAGGTTTTCCCAATTCATACGTCCACCACAAACGAGGATTATTAATTTTTAGCTGTTTGAATTCTGAAGCATTAAAAACAATCACTCGTTTTTCTAAAGGTTTAAGCGTAAATTTCTTTTCGAAGTTGATGTTTTCGATTTTTCCTTTTACAACTGCTTCTATCGCTTCATTAGTATTGTTTACCGCTTCCGCAGAAATTTCTAACTCGGCACTTTTATAGCCTTTTTTATCAATTTTTGAAGTCACAAAGATGCTGTTCAGACTTGTTTTATCCGAGATTTTAAGCTTTACAGGTCTCCATAATCCCAATTCGCGATCCGGAGCCATAGGAGCCCAATCGACAAAACCAATTGAAGGTTCGTCTGTTTTTTGATTAAAAACTTCAACAGCCAAAACATTCTTTCCTTTTTTTACATACTTTGAAATGTTCAAAACAAATATTCTAAATCCTCCAAATAAACTATCTGCCGAAGCTATTCGGCTACCATTTAGCCAAACATTTGCTCTGTAATTAATTCCTTCAAATATTAATTCTGTATTTTTTGAAGCATCTTCGATAACAAATTCATTTCGATACCACCACGGAACTCTAAATCTTGTCGTGTCAACTTTATTGATATTTTCTCCCATAAAAATATCAGAATACTCATTGTTCGCAATTAAAGATGCCATTACAGTCGATGGAACTGAAGTTTTGTACCATTTTGTGACATCAAAATTAGCCTGTGAAATTTTATCTCCGGTAATATTTATTTTTGCTGATGATTCTATATTCCATCCCTCTTTTAATTGCTTCTCAAATTTTACATTTTGAGCACTTATAGTAGCCAAACTGCACATAAGCCATAAAAGGAATGAGATCATTCTACCATTAGTATAATTTATATTCTTCATAATTTTTCTTTTAATCTAATAAAGAGATTAATGTATTGGTTAACAAAATTTAAGGTTTAAAACGTTTTAAATTTCATGGTTTATTTACTAAAATTCATCATTTTTTTACTACAAAATTACAAATGGTATATTTTGCCAAAAGCAGTAAAAAGACCTAAATGCATTTAAAAAAGGTTAAAAAAATTAATAATTAAAGCATTTTTGTGTTTTTTATTGAAAACCACGAAACAAAAGTAGGCTTGTAATTTAATTGATAATGGTATATTTGCGATAATTAATCTTCATTTTGCGAATATTTACAATTATAAAACTCAAAGTAAACAGTTAATAATTTTCTGATTTTATTTTAATATAAAACACTCTATATCAACCAATATCTAATAAAATGATCCCCAAAGTACTGCTATTAGTTAACTTTTCTGAAGAATACGGACGTGGCCTTTTAAACGGAATTGCGAAATATTCGCGACTATTTGGTCCGTTTAACTTTTGCCGAATTCCGATTGTGAGCGGAAATAAAAAGGAACTAAAAAACGCCATTGCATGGGCAAAAACCTGGGGCGCAAATGGTATTATTGCTCAAATTGAAAACGAGCAGGATTTTGAAAAATTACTTTCATTAGACATTCCAATCATTGCACAAGACACAAACGAACGTTTTATTGGAATACCTAACATTACGGGACCTTATAAAGAAACGGGGCAAATGGCGGCTTCTTATTTTATTGAAAAAGGCTTTAAAAATTTTGGCTTTTATGGCTTCGACAATATTGTCTGGTCTCGTGAAAGATGTGAAGGTTTCTGCGAAAAAGCAGCAGAATTCAATTTTAATGTTCATATCTACCAACATCAAAAAGAAGAAACTCCGCCATTATGGAGTTACAAAGAATCACAATTGGCAGATTGGCTTAAAGCTTTACCAAAACCTATCGCAATTATGACTTGCGACGATAATCAGGGACAACACGTCACGGAAGCCTGTAAAGCGGTTGGTATTAATGTTCCCGAGCAAGTATCTGTTCTTGGAGTTGACAATGATTTAAGTATTTGTAATTTGTCAGATCCTCCTTTATCGAGTATTTCTCTGAATACTGAAAAAGCAGGTTTCGAAACTGCTCAGCTTCTTAACAAAATGATGCTGAATAAAGAAGGTCATTATGATGATATTTATGTAGAACATTTGCAAATAATTACCCGAAGATCAACTGATTTTCTTGCCGTAAATGACAAAGAAATAAGTAAAGCATTGCATTTCATCTATTACAATTATAAAGAAAGAATATCTGTAGATGATGTTGTTAATGCAACGGCATTGTCACGAAGAGTTTTAGAAAAAAGATTTCAATTGGTTTTAAAAAGAAGTATTCTCGACGAAATCAATACGCTACGAATTAAACAAGTAAAGCAGCTTTTGATCGAAACAGATTTATCCATCACCGAAATTTCAGACGTTTGTGGATATACTGACATCAAAAACCTTTCGAGATATTTCAGCCGTCATGAAGGCGTTAATCCGTTAGAATTTAGAAAATTGAAACAGTCGAAATGATTTAAAAAACGAATAATTTAAGTTGAGACATTAGCCTTTTTCAATTTTCGAAAAAGAACAATACAATAGATCAATAAACTCAGAAAAAAAAGAGACACAATAATCAAACTAATTACAACAGCATCGATTTGATATCCTTCTAATCGAAATGAACCACCTTTTTGCATTTCAAGTTCTTCAGCTTTACTCGAATAATAATGTACCCATTTCTCATAACAAAGTATTGTTCTCTTGTTTATCAATTCCTCTTGAAATCCATATTTCTTTGAAAGTTCATAGATTTGAGACGCAGACAAATAATCTTTATTTATTATTGCAATATTTCCTAACTCAAAAAGTAAAACCGAAATAATTCGATCTTTTGGCTTTATAAAAGTTATGCGCTCGTTTAATTGATAATACAAAGCTTTCTTTAATTCTTCTAACTCTTTCTTAGACAAATTTGTTTTAGGAGTTTTTTCTAAACCGAAAGTAGTATTGATTAAAAACTCACCTGAAACCTCTTTAAGATTTTTGATTTTTGCTTCTAATATTTTTAAATGGAGCCATTCTGAACCTTTGTGAGATTCCGGATTAATTTGAATCGATTTTTTAATCCAATTAAAAGCATTTTGGTTTTCTCCCATTAACTCATAAAGAGTTCCCAGATTTGAAGCTGTAGAATATCTATTTGGTTTTAATTTTTCAATCTCTAAATATAATTTTAAAGCTTCCTGATATTTCCCACTAATAATTAGGACATATCCTTTATCAGACAAATAATCAATATCATTCGTTTTTTTGTATTGCTCTTCAAGATCTTGGATTAGTTTTGGAAAATTCTCTACAATAAATCGATGCCCCTCAGGAATTCGTTCAAATTCATCGTAATAAACTTCAACTCCATTTTTCAAAACCTTTGTATCCCCATTCAAACAAGCAAAAGTCTTAAACGAAAACAAAACCAACACAACAACAAAAACCCTGAATTTATTCATAAAGTAAAACGTATTGATTAAAGATTAAACCTGAAACTTGAAACCTGAAACAAAAATTCTTATCTATTCAACCACCAGATACTGGCGTTCAAAATTCCGGCAAAAGCAACCCAAGCCATATACGGAATCAATAAATATCCGGCAATTTTATTGATTTTGTTGAATTTAAAATAAGTTTCATAAATCATCAACCATAAAAGTGTAATTTCGACAACGGCCAGCATCGGGTTTTTTAATCCGAAGAAAATGTACGACCAAATCGCATTCAAAGTCAACTGAATCAAGAAAAACCCTAAGGCTTTTTTTACCTCTTCGTTTTGTTCTTTTATTTTATCCCAAACCAATCCTGCTGCAACAGCCATAAAAATATAAAGTATGGTCCAAACCGGCATAAAAATCCAATTGGGCGGATTAAAACTTGGTTTTACAATCGTTGGATACCACGTTTCTACGCTTGGCCTTGTTACGACACTTGCAGAATATCCTACCATTAAACAAATAATTAACGCTATTGCAATTTTGACTGTCTTGTTCATCTTCCTCTGATTTTTTTCCAAAAATAGTCAAAAAGAAAGGTTAAACCATAGAAGTGATATAAGTTCATTTTAGTTTACGTTTCGTTTATATTTTCTTATCTAACTTATATGGTGAAATATTATAAAAACTATCTTTGCCAAAATTTTATAATTCATGTTTACAGCAACTGATTTTATTCCTAAAAAATATACTTCGACCATCGAAAACGGAAATTTTGAATGGAGCGCTCCCAGCAATATTGCATTAGTGAAATATTGGGGAAAAAAAGACAATCAAATTCCGGCAAATCCTTCGGTGAGTTTTACACTAAATAATTGCAAAACGATTACTAAATTAGGTTTTGAAAAAAGAGAAAATCAAAATTCTTTTTCATTTGATTTATTGTTTGAAGGAAAACCGAAGGAAGATTTTAAACCAAAAATTCAGAAGTTTTTAGAAAGAATTGAAGTGTATTTTCCTTTTTTGAAAGACTATCATTTTACGATTGACACACAAAATACATTTCCACACAGTTCCGGAATTGCTTCTTCGGCTTCAGGAATGGCGGCTTTGGCGATGAATTTTATGAGTTTGGAAAAAGCATTGAATCCAGAAATGACAGAGGATTACTTTTATCAAAAAGCATCATTTTTAGCCCGTTTAGGTTCTGGAAGCGCTTGCCGTAGCGTAAAAGGAAATGTTGTTGTTTGGGGAAACCAGGCGAATATTCAAGGAAGTACTGATTTATATGGAGTTGAATTTCCGTATACAATTCATGAAAATTTCAAGAATTATCAAGATACCATTTTATTAGTTGACAAAGGCGAAAAACAAGTTTCGAGTACTGTTGGTCACGATTTAATGCACAATCATCCGTATGCCGAAAGACGTTTTGCTCAGGCACATGAAAATCTCGATCAGTTAATTGCGGTTTTTGAGAGCGGAAATTTAGATGAATTCATTAAAGTGGTAGAAAGCGAAGCCTTGACTTTGCATGCAATGATGATGACTTCGATGCCGTATTTTATTTTGATGAAACCAAATACATTACAGATCATTAATGCAATTTGGAAATTCAGAAATGAAACACAAATTCCGGTTTGTTTTACGCTTGATGCGGGCGCGAATGTTCACGTTTTATATCCCGAAAACGTTAGCGAAAAAGTACTACAATTTATTCAGGACGAATTAGTTGTATTTTGCCAGAATGGTCAGTACATTTGTGACCAAATTGGAGACGGAGCAATGAAGAGATAATTTTCGTATCTTTAATTAAAATTTAGGTTATGGATATCGAATCTGAAAAGCTCAAAATCATAAAAATATTGGAAGAGACAAATGATCTATCCATCATTAAAGCAGTCAAAAAATTATTGACTGAGGCGAAAAAAGATTGGTGGGATGATTTGACTGAAGAACAAAAAGAAGAACTTGAACTTAGCGTAAAAGAATTTGAAAGAGGAGAAGTTGTAAGTTTATGAAGACTTAATGAAAAAATATAGATAGCATTTTTTAACAAACTTCTATTTATCTTTTGAAACACACAAGACAAGACCCAAATAAAATTAAGAAAGACATAAAATAAACATGAAAGGACCATTATTTTACTCAAAAATATTACTCTTTGGAGAATACGGAATCATCCGCGACTCTAAAGGACTTTCTATTCCTTATAATTTTTACAATGGTGCTTTGAAGAAAATCGAAGATCCTTCGGCGGAGGCAATAGCATCAAATGCAAGTTTAAAACGTTTTGCATCTTACCTTGAAACGCTACAAACAGAACAACCTGAATTGGTTACTTTTGATTTGGCAACTTTAAAAAACGATGTTGAAACCGGAATGTATTTTGACTCAAGTATTCCACAAGGATACGGAGTTGGTAGTAGTGGCGCTCTTGTTGCTGCTATTTATGATAAATATGCTACACATAAAATAACGGTTTTAGAGAATTTAACTCGTGAGAAACTGTTACAATTAAAAAATATATTTGCTCAAATGGAGAGTTTTTTCCACGGAAAAAGTTCTGGTTTAGACCCTTTAAACAGTTATTTGAGTATTCCGATTTTAATCAATTCTAAAGATAATATTGAAGCAACCGGCATTCCGACTCAAAGTTTTGACGGAAAAGGCGCTGTGTTTTTATTAGATTCAGGAATTGTTGGAGAAACGGCTCCAATGGTTAACATTTTCATGGAAAACTTAAAAGATAAAGGTTTCCGTACGATGCTTAAAAACCAATTTGTGAAATATACTGACGCTTGTGTAGAGAACTTTTTGCATGGCGACATGAAATCATTGTTTACCAATACTAAAAAGCTTTCTAAAGTTGTTTTGAACAATTTCAAACCAATGATTCCGGAGCAATTTCACGGAATTTGGCAAAATGGTATTGACACAAACGATTATTACCTAAAACTTTGTGGTTCTGGCGGTGGCGGATATATTCTTGGTTTTACCGAAGATTTAGAACGCGCCAAAGCATCTTTGAAAGACTATAAATTAGAAGTAGTATATCAGTTTTAAATTAAAATCTTCCTAAAAGCTAGTTATTTGAGTACATTTTCCTAAAACCTTAACCCTAAAAAAGCTATTGAATATGAAGAGTATTTTAAAGATTATCAAAGCAACTTTTTTAGGAGGAATTCTATTTTTAGCGCCATTGATTTTACTCTTGGTTCTTTTGGAAAAAGGCTTTAATATTGTTCAAAAAATTACTCTTCCTATTATCAATCACTTCCCAAAAGTGAAAATTTTGGGATTAGCAATCGAAGAAGTTGTTGCCATATTTATCATCGCTTTTATTTGTTTTACTGCCGGTTTAATCTCGAAAACTTCGGCTGCACAAAAGTTAATACAAAAACTAGAAGACGGAATTTTAGGCTTCGTTCCTGGTTATTCTTTTATGAAAAGCATGAACGAAAGCATAATGGGTTTTGAATCTAATCAGGATTTAAAAGTTATTTTGGTACCAACAGATGCAGGTTTACAATTTGCCTTTTTAGTAGAACAAATCGATGAAAATAATTTTACAGTATTTATTCCGGATGCTCCAAATCCGTGGAGCGGTTCTGTTGTTTTTGTAAAGAAAGAAGACATCACTGAAGTTAATATGACTCAAAAACAAGCCTTGGCTTGTATTCGAAAATTAGGATTTGGTTCTAAGGAGCTACTAAAAAATAAACTTTGATCTTGAGGTTCCCTCGACAAAAAATCTTAAATTACGCCTCAATTCCTAAAACTGAAATTAAAAAATGTTAAGCAGACAGCACAAACTTTTAGTGATGAAAATTGTCAGTTTGTTCTCTGTGGTAAGAGGTTATAACATTCCGATTATTGTTTTAGCACAATATTTATCGGCAATTTTCATATTGGCTCCTGAAAAAAGAGCGCTCGATATTCTACTTGATTTCAATCTATTCCTGATTGTTTTTGCTTCGGCAATTACGATCGCTTCGGGATATATTATTAATAATTTTTACGACAGTCAAAAGGATTTAATTAATCGCCCTAACAAATCGATGCTCGATCGATTGGTGAGTCAGAAAACAAAATTATCAGTTTATTTTACGCTTAATTTTATTGCTGTTTTAATGGCGCTGATTGTTTCGTGGCGTGCTTTTCTGTTTTTTTCAGTATATATTTTTCTGATTTGGTTTTACTCTCATAAAATAAAAAAATACGCAATTGTTGGCAATCTAACGTCTGCATTGCTGGCTGTAATTCCTTTCTTTGCTATTTTATTATACTTTTATAATAAGATTTCGTTTGAAGAAATCGAAGATCACATGAGTCATTTTGCGGTGATTTCGGCACATGCAGTTTTCTTATTTTTATTATTACTAATCCGGGAAATGATAAAGGATTTAGAAAACTTAAAAGGTGATTTGGCGAATGATTACAAAACAATTCCGATACTCTATAACGAAACGGTTTCTAAACAAATTATTACGGTTCTGACATTCTTAACGGTGATTCCGGTTTATATTCTGATCAATATTTATGATGTGGGTTATATGGATATTTACTTTTATGTTTGTTTTGCTGTTCTCTTATTTTTCCTGCTTTATTTATGGAAATCAAATTCTAAAGAACAATTTTTACTACTACATAATGTACTTAAATTCTTGATTGTTTCGGGCGTTTTCTGTATCGTTCTGATTAATCCAAGTGTTTTATGGCACGGGAAGAATTTGCTTTTGAAATTTTAAAGATTGCACGCAGATGACGCGGATTTAGGCAGATTTGCACAGATCTTTATTTTACTTTGTGTAACTCTTCAACTTTGTGAATCTCTGTGATATATTTTTTTTTTAAATGTTTAAAAGAAGCTAATTGTTTGAAACTAGCCCCGATTACTTCACTTAACATTTATTTTCATAGGAGTTCAGTGAACTTCGTTTGAAGTGGAAATCCTTTTATTTTTTTCTTTAGAAAAATAAAAGATTGAAACGAAAAGCGGGAAATCATGCCTGAAAAAAAGCCAGTTGTGATGCTTCTGGAACCTCAAAAATTAATAGCTATTAATCTAAGAACAATGAACTTAGGATTATTTAGCAAGAATAAACTATCTTTGCACAAATTACAGAATTTATGAACAATAAGGAAGGCAATAATAAAAGAGGCGGTTCTAGACCAAGTGGCTCTAGGCCAAACTCTAACAAGCCAAAACCTCCTATGGCGAAGCGCGCTCAAGGGCCAAAAAAAGTGAAACCTGCTGTTAAGGCTGCCGAAGAAGAAAAGGCTGAAAAAATTAAAAAACAGAATCAGGCTCCAAAAAGACAAAAAGCTGCAGACGAAATTCGTTTGAACAAATACATCTCTAATTCTGGTGTTTGTTCACGTCGTGATGCCGATATATACATTCAGTCTGGAAACGTAAAAGTAAATGGCGTTCCGGTAACTGAAATGGGTTATTTAGTAAAATTGAATGATGTTGTGAACTTTGACGGTGTTGTTTTGACTCCTGAAAAGAAAGAATACATCTTGTTGAACAAACCTAAAAACTTTACAACTGCTCTTGACGAAGGTCAGGAATACCGTAACGTTCTGGAACTTGTTCGTGGTTCTACAACGGCAAAAATTGCTCCGATTGGAAGAATGGACAAAAACACTACTGGTTTGTTGTTGTTTACTAACGATACAGATATGATTCGTAAATTTACTTTACCAAGTCAGAAATCATCTAAAATTTATCAGGTTTCATTAGATAAAAACTTGAAATTTGAGGATTTAGAGAAAATCAGTAAAGGTTTGGTTCTTGACGGACACCGCGTGTTTGTTGAAGAAATAAGTTATATTGAAAAAGAAGCAAAAAGCGAGGTAGGTCTTAAACTACGCTCATCGAATGTAAAAGTTGTTCGTGCAATATTCGAAAACTTTGACTACGATGTTTTACGTATAGACCGTGTATCATTTGCTGGTTTGACCAAAAAGAACTTACCTAGAGGTAACTGGCGCTTTTTGACCGAGCAAGAAATTATCAATTTGAAGAACGTTTAAAAGCACTTCAAATTTGGACTTAAATATAAATCCTGTTTTACTTTTGTAAGATGGGATTTTTTTTATCTAAAAACTGAAAAAGTTATGACCGAATAGTGTGAAAATTGATCTTCCGATAGATTGGTTTTTATCTTCTACTGATTCATAACAAGAGAAACCTAAGATAATTTTGATTCCGGGATGGATGCTGTTTAAAATTTCTCTTTTTTGCTCGTCTAGCAATAATTTTAAACTGTCTAACAATTGGATATTGTTTTTTAAGTAAGAAACGACTAGTAGTGCTGAGAAGTTAAGGATTTCTCTTGCCGTTTCGCTTTTGATTCCAACTTCGTTAGAAATCATTTCAGAAATTCTGCCTTTTTTGGCGGTAAAAATTTCTTTTAGTATTGCGTTTCCTTCCAATCGGTAACAGTCATCGACTGATAAAATTCGACCAGAAGCAAAATCAACTTCCTGATAAAATGTAGAATCGTCTTTTATTAATGAAATAATCTCTTTGTAAAAGCCCGACTCCCCGGCCCTATTATACAAACCCATTAAAACTGTTCCTATCGAAACATCAATTCCCTTAATTAAAAGTGCATCGTTTTCAAAATAAAATTTATTCAATTTTGAGACAACATTAGACGAAATGAAACGTCTAAGTTCAATTTGTAGGTTTGGAGTCATAAATTTACTATTTAAATTAGTTCAAAATAATCGATAAAGTGAGGCTTTTTATCGTTTATCAGGATAAAAATATAAAATATTTTAACATTTCCAAAAAAGAAGTTAAAATAATAACAGCAATTTTAACAGTAATTTAGAACTAAAATCTCGAATCGTCAGTAAACATAACCCCTTAGTTATCAAAACAAACAAAAAAGTTTTTTTTGAAAAATTTAATTGTTTTCTTAAAAATTAAAAAAGATAAGAAAAAGCTTAAATGTGTGTTATACAATTAAAACAATAATGCTCGATATTTCCATGTTATGCTCAAAAAAACACCAAGAAAGATGATACAGAACATGAAATTAATAAAACTTGAAGCCAGAAAACCAAGTACAGATCCTGTAGCAGCTTTTAAGGCACGCTTATGATTTTTAGAATCATAAATTAATTCTCCGACCAAGGCTCCTACAAAAGGACCAATGATAACTCCAAAAGGTATAGGTGCCAGAATACCAACTATTAAGCCTATATTGGTTCCCCAAATTCCGTAGGAACTTCCTCCAAACTTTTTGGTTCCTTTGGCTGGAATTACATAATCCAGAACAGTAATAATTATGGTCAGCAAAAGTGTAATACCCAGAACCCAATAATTATTCTCGACCGCTTTTGTTAAATACAATAACAGCAAACCTACCCAACAACTGGATAAACCGGGTAAAACAGGAAGAAAACTCCCAAAAATACCAACAATCATACATATAAAACCAAGCAATAGCAATAGTAAATCCATAATATTTTTTGTAACTTTGTCCCTACAAATCATTTAGTAAAGCTAATAAATGCGTAGACTTTTAAAACTTATATTGTTTTTATTTCTGATCATCCCGATCAGTAATTCAATGTATGCACAGTCTAAAAAACTTTCGATTGACGATCAATTATTGCAAGACAGCATTTATAAAAGTAATAAGAAAAAAGTATTAAACTTCTCTATGAAAGAATTCGATGCACTTTTCTTTGAATACTTTAAGCGCAAAAATGATGCAGATATTATTTTAACAAAAACTGAGTTTTATAACTACACGGTTCAAATCGCTACTTTTTCTGATCGGCTTGCTAAATTATATCCTGAACAAAAGGAAGTTGCAGCAAAAAATAAAGAGCAATGGCTATCAGAAAGCTATGAAGAATATTTACAATTCAAAGCTTCTCAAAAAAAATAATCGTATTTTTATACCAATAATTTAGTTTATTCATTCAAATTCATAATCTTGAAGCAGTTTTTCCTTTTTTTAGCTTTTTTAGCCCTCCATTCTTGTCAATATATTGACAAGCAGGTTCCATCTGAAAAAGAATTACTTCAAAAAGAACTAAAAACAATTAACTGGAAAGAAGTTGATGAATATCCATCTGTTGCCAATTGCGAAAAAATCGCCGACAAGAAACAGCGTCAGCAATGTTTTTTTCAGGTAATGGCACAGCTTATTCAGGAGAAATTAGATATTGACACGCTATCGATAATGTATCCGGAATTGGATACAATAGAAGTAAAAGTAACGGTTTTCCCAAATGCAACCATGAAATTCGAACCGCAGTTTCCTAAAGATTCTGTTGCTTATGATACTATTAAAATCGATAGTATTTTACATGCTCGTTTGGTCGATTTCCCAAAAATAAATCCTGCGCTTAAACGTGGACTTCCGGTAAAAACTCAATTTATTTTACCCGTTATTCTTAAAGCTAAAGGCAAAGAGTAGCAGTTTTTCACTATTTAAGTGATATAAGTTCATTTAATTTTCCGTTTACTTGTCTTTCTTATTGAATTTTACTTTCCAAACTTTCTTCCCTTCCATTCATAAGAACCAAACAAACTGTACAAAGCCACAGTCGAACTGAAAAAAGGATAAAGCAAACTACTTAATAATAAACTCTTAATTCTGTTTTTTGTCAAAAATTGATTGGTGATATAAAGCAAAACAAAATCAACTGTAAACTTTAAAAAAGCAAACATTACAAAAAACGGATAAGGCAAAATAGCGAAAACAGAAAATAAAAATCCAACAACAAAACTGAGATTTCCGAAGAAAACAATTAAACCTAAAACCTTTCCAAAACCACTTTGATATGAACTTGTTTTTGCCGCCCATCGCACTCTTTGATAAAATAAAGATTTCCAATTTTCTGTTGGTTTAGTTACAACAATTGCTTCTTCTGATTTTAGATAATGAACTTTATCAGCGAATAAACTTGCTGCTTTTTGTAATAAAAAAACGTCGTCTCCGCTCGCAATTTTATTGTTTCCATCAAATCCATTTAATTTTTCGAACAGTGACTTTTTGTATGCAAAATTGGCTCCGTTGCACATAAAAGCTTTCTGAAGTCCAAAACTTCCAATTGTTGCGCCCTGCAAACTGGTTAAATCTAATTGCTGAAAATGATCCAAAAAAGAATTCTCACATTTATAAGTAACAGCACCGGCAAGCATCGAAACATCATTTTGCTGAATGTAATTATCAAAAGTCAAAAGCCAATTTTCGGGTACAATACAATCTGCATCTGTAGTAATTACCCAATTGGTTTTTACGTGTTGCATTGCTGTCGAAATGGCGTCTTTTTTAGGCGAATTCGAAATCCGAATATTATCGACCAAAGAAACCTGAAACTTGAAACCTGAAACCTGAAACTTTTCCTTCGAATTGTCATCTACTAAAACAACTTCGAACAAATCATCCGGATAATTAAGTTCTGAGAAACTCTGTAAAAGTTTCGGTAAATTCTCTGCTTCATTTCGGAACGGAACTATAATTGTAAAACTTGTTTGAGGTTTGAGATCTGTTTTCTGATATTTTTTCACTTTGGAAAAACCATAAATAAGCATTCCAATACTCCCTATATAAATGATCAATATGAGAAATAAACCCAAAATCATTCTACCGTTTTCGTTTTAAAATTCAGCACATAATAAGACCCGATAACTACTGGCAAAACCACATTTAGAAACCACATTAAAGTGCTTATAAAAACTACAACCCATTCGTTTACACCTAAAA
The DNA here is from genome assembly GCF_020991455.1 of Flavobacterium sp. JAS. Taxonomy (GTDB): domain Bacteria; phylum Bacteroidota; class Bacteroidia; order Flavobacteriales; family Flavobacteriaceae; genus Flavobacterium. Next base: position 91,607 of record NZ_JAJMOX010000001.1, on the reverse strand, counting down.
TTCCGAAGAAATAAATGGCAACACTTCCTTTTACAGCAAAGTCTAAAAACTGAAAAGTTGGCAATGATGAAGCCAAAAAATAAACCACAGCAATTGTGGCAATCAAAGTAAAATAAGGCAAATCGACATCAAAAGCCAAAAACAAAAAGTAATATTGATGTGAGAAAACCAAATAACGTAAAGTCCCTAAAAGAATATTTTTACGATGAATTGGTTTCGGAATCTCATTAATTTTATGCAGTAATTTTTCGATCGAATATCCTTTGATTTTTATCTTCTTCAAAGAGAATAAAACAACAAAAAGCAACACAAAAATTCCGAATAAAATTGCTACGGTTTGTGCCGTTATTACTTCATGTTGTGCATTGAAATACATCAATCCAAAAAGGCCAAAAATCACCGTTAGAATCATCTGGATTCCGTTGCAGATCAAGTTCAGGAAAACCACTTTTTTAGCTTCTGTTTTTGGATAATACAACGCCTTTCCAGCATACTCTCCAACTCCATTTGGTGTAAAAATCCCTGCTGTTAAAGCCGCAAGAACTTGTTTTGTAGCTTCTCCCAAAGAAATTTCGTGAATGACTTTGGCCAGATTCTGCCATTTCAAAATCTCAAAATAACGGTTCAAAACACTCAAAAGCAAAATAAACCCAATCCCTAAAACCGATTGATTTTTACGAAACAATGTGATGAACTTTTGCCAATCGAGTTTGTCGTTGTGCGCCAATTGATCATAAATAAAATAAAATGCGCCACCTACAATCAAAAGTTTGATTAGAAGAACTAGGAATTGTTTAGCTTTGTGAGGAATTGAAATCATGCCGCAAAAGTAATCAATTTGAAAATGTGGCAATGAAAATGTGCCAATTAGAAAATTAGAAAATGAGTCAATTTTCTAAACCTGAAACCTGAAACAAAAAACACTTGACAAAAGAACGCATCATATTAGGTATTGACCCCGGAACAACGATTATGGGTTTTGGATTGATTAAGGTCATCAATAAAAAAATGGAGTTTTTGCAATTGAACGAATTGCAATTGTCCAAATATGACAATCATTACCAAAAACTAAAAATTATTTTTGAGCGTACCATCGAACTAATCGAAACACATCATCCGGACGAAATCGCAATTGAGGCACCTTTCTTTGGTAAAAACGTACAATCGATGTTAAAGTTGGGTCGCGCGCAAGGTGTTGCAATGGCGGCAGGACTTTCGAGAGATATTCCGATTACAGAATACGAACCAAAAAAGATAAAAATGGCTATTACCGGAAACGGAAATGCCAGCAAAGAACAAGTTGCCAAAATGCTGCAGCAACTTTTAGGTTTAAAAGAATTACCTAAAAATCTCGATTCAACAGATGGCTTGGCGGCAGCCGTTTGTCATTTCTTTAATTCAGGAAAAATCGTTGCCGGAAAAAATTATTCTGGCTGGGATGCTTTTGTAAAACAAAACGAAGACAAAGTGAGGAAATGAGATAATGTGCCAATTAGAAAATTAGATAATTCTTGAATTGAAATTAACTAATTATATAATTTTCAACATTCCAATATTACATTATCTAATTTTCTAATTGACAAATTATCTAATTAAAAAAATGTCAGGTATCTACATACATATTCCTTTTTGCAAACAGGCTTGCCACTATTGCGACTTTCATTTTTCGACTTCAATGAAAAAGAAAGATGATATGGTTTTGGCTTTAGCCAAAGAAATTATCATGCGTAAAAGTGAGTTTCAAAACGATGTTGTAGAAACAATTTATTTCGGCGGCGGAACGCCTTCTGTTTTAACGACTGAAGAAATTAATTTTCTAATAAATACCATTTACGATAATTATAAGGTCGTCGAAAATCCTGAAATCACATTAGAAGCAAATCCTGATGATTTATCTACAGAGCGAATTATTGAATTGTCTAAAAGCCCAATAAACCGTTTAAGTATCGGAATTCAGTCTTTTTATGAAGAAGATTTGAAGATGATGAATCGCGCTCATAATTCGGCGGAAGCCATAAGATGTTTACAAGAAGCTACAAAATATTTCGATAATATTTCGCTTGATTTAATTTACGGAATCCCGGGATTGACAGATGAAATGTGGAAGAAAAATATTGAAACGGCATTGAGTTTTGGTATTCCCCATATTTCCAGTTATGCCTTGACTGTTGAACCAAAAACAGCTTTAAGAAAACTAATCGATACGGGAAAAATTGCTGAACCACAAGACGAAGTCGCTTCGAACCATTTTATGATTTTGGTTGATACACTTCAAAAAAATGGTTTTATACATTACGAATTATCCAATTTCGGAAAAGAGAATTATTTCTCTAAGAATAATTCGGCATATTGGTTGGGGAAAAAATATATCGGAATTGGTCCCTCGGCACATAGTTATGATGGCGAAAAAAGAGGCTGGAATATTGCCAACAATTCTCTTTACTTAAAATCAATTCAGGATAATATTCTTCCTATTGAAACCGAAATTCTCTCAAAATCGGATCGTTATAATGAATATATTATGACAGGATTGCGAACCATTTGGGGCGTTTCGTTAGAACGAATTGAAACCGAATTCGGTTTGGAATACTTGAATTACCTCACAAAACAAAGTCAGAAATTCTTGAATGATGATTTGCTTTCAATTGAAAATAATATTTTAAAACCAACCTCAAAAGGAAAATTTTTAACGGATGGAATTGCTTCAGATTTATTTTATCTAAATTTGGAAGAATAAAATTAGCCACGAAGGCTCGAAGGCACAAATTATTTAAACTTTGTGATTTAGCGACTTTGCGGCATAAAAACCTAATTTGTGTTAGCAAAAATCAACAACTTCGAGATAGACTTATTAAAACCAATTGATATTTCAATTCCATTAACCAATACAGACGAAAATCCGATTGCTTGGTACATTGAAAAACCAGTTATCGAACCTGTAGTTTTTGGAGATTGGATTGGGAAAGTTTCTGAAGGAAAATCTTCTACTAATTTTAATAATATTTTCTTCAATCCGCATGGACACGGAACGCATACGGAATGTTTGGGGCATATTACGAATGATTTTTACAGTATTAATCAGTGTTTAAAACAGTTTTTCTTTTTCGCAAAACTGATTACGATTGAACCTGAAAAAATTGGTGATGATTTGGTGATTACGGAAGAAAGCATTTCGACTGCGCTCAATTTGACAAACGCTTCGACTGCATTTAGTGGAAAAACTGAGGCTTTAATTATCAGAACACTTCCAAATCAGAAGGATAAAAAGTCTCGAAAATATTCAAATACCAATCCTCCTTATTTATCTGAAGAAGCAGCGATTTTCATCCGAGAAAGCGAAATTCAGCATTTATTAATTGATTTGCCAAGTGTTGATAAAGAACACGATGAAGGAAAACTATTGGCCCACAAAGCATTTTGGAATGTAAAAGATACTTTAAATTTAAATTCTGATGCGAGATTGAATGCTACAATTACCGAAATGATTTTTGCTTCTGACGAAATTCAGGATGGCGATTATATACTAAATTTACAAATTGCTTCGTTTGAAAATGACGCAAGTCCATCAAAACCTTTATTATTTAAGATTTTAGAACGTAGATTTTAGATTTCAAATCTTCCAATCTAAAGTCTAAAATCTAAAATCAACAATTATTATGATTAATGTTTCTACTGATAAAACCAAACTTGACGTTCCTTTTATTCAGGATTTTTTAAAAGACATTTATTGGGCGGCAGGAAGAACTATTGACGAAGTGCAAACTACAATTGATGCTTCTGTTTGCTTCGGAATTTATTTGAATGACAAACAAATTGGTTTTGCGCGTGTTATAACTGATTATGTGGTTTTTGGATATGTAATGGATGTTTTTATTACTGAAGAACATCGCGGAAAAGGATATTCGTCTGTTTTGATAGAAACTATGATGAATGAACCTATCTTGAAAGAGATTAAAATTTGGAGATTAGCTACAACTGACGCTCATTTTTTATATGAAAAATTTGGTTTTAAACCTTTGGAACATCCAGAGAAAATGATGGAAAAGAAATTATGAAAACAATACTCAAACTTGAAGAATTAGGACTATTTGTTCTCGGAATCTATTTGTTTAGTCTCTTAAACTATCAATGGTGGTGGTTTTTGGTCTTGATTTTAGCACCAGATCTTTCTATGATTGGTTATGCTTTTGGTAATAAAATTGGTGCTTTTTTGTACAACTTAGTTCATCATAAAGGCATTGCAGTTTTACTTTATATAATTGGCTGTTACTTAAAAATTGAAATCGTTCAGCTTATAGGCATTATTCTATTTTCACATGCTGCAATGGATCGGATTTTTGGTTACGGTTTGAAATATGAAAAGGGATTTAAATACACTCATTTAGGTGAAATTGGTAAATAAAAATTGATATGAATCTAGAAACCTATTACGAATATTGTCTTTCGAAAAAAGGCGTTAGCGAACATTTTCCTTTTGATGAAGATACTTTAGTGTTTAAAGTTGGCGGAAAAATGTTTGCTTTATCTTCCTTATCACAATGGGAAAAAAACGAACCTTCGGTCAATTTAAAATGCGATCCGGAACGTGCTCAGGAATTAAGAGCCGAATATGATGAGATAAAACCGGGCTTTCACATGAGCAAAGTACACTGGAATACGATTGCTTTAAACGGAAATTTATCGACTGCTTTTGTCAAAGAATTGATTGATCACTCGTATGAATTGGTTTTCAAAAGTTTGACAAAGAAAATTCAGAATGAAATTATCGAATTAGAAAATTAGGCATTACATTTGCAGCGTAAGATATAAACTTAACCACTCAATTAATTTGCAACTTAGCAACTTATAGAACATGAAAGAACAATTTAAAAAATTTCTGAACGAAGAACAAGATCCAAAAGCGATTGAAAAAATCACTTCGAAACTCAATGATTTATTGATGAAAAACGAAGAAATTGGTTATATCGCGGTTCAAAAAAAACCTGCAATTACTGTTTTTCCAGATAGCATAATCTTAACCAACAAACGTATTATTATTTGCAAACCTAAAAATTTAGGCCTTTCAATGGATTTTACAGATTATACTTGGGATGATATTGCAAGCACTTTTGTAAAAGAGAATATTTTGGGTTCTGAATTTTCATTTAGAACTACAACTGACCTGACTATTTCGATAGATTATATTCCGAAAACTCAGGCTAGAAAAATTTATACTTATGCTAAAGAACAATTAGATTTACTTAAAAATCCAGTTGTTGCTGAAACTCCGGTTGTAGAAACTGCACAAGTTATCGAGGAAGAAGACGATTTTGAAGTTGAAGAAGTTGAAACGGAAGAAGTTACTAATTATGCCGAAATTATGCCGGCTACTACTCCATCTTATACTGAAACTTTTGAACCAATTCAGCCAATCCAGTCAACTCAGCCTTCTTCAACAGGAGATCGTAAATTGAGCGAATTATCTAAAGAAGAACTTTTTGATAAATTACAGAATTACAAAAAATTACTCGACAACGGATTAATCATGCAAGGTGAATATGATGGGTTCAAAAAAGAAATATTGAGCTACATGTAATTTAGTCTGAAAGTCTAAAGTCATAAAGTTTCTAAAGTAAAAAAGCCAGAATAGAATTTTCTATTTCTGGCTTTCTTTTTTATACAAAGTAAATTACTTTCAGACTTTCGACTTTCCAACTTTAAGACTTAAAGAGTCGCTTTCTGCTTTTCTACAAAACTATTCGATTGCAGTTCTAATAACTCTTTGGCATTTTTACGCTGCAGATCATATAAGCTTTTATCTTCGGCGATATCTGCATACACTTTATCGTGCATTTGGGCGCTTGTTTTGACTAACAAATCACGTTGGTATTTGTTTTGCTCCAAAGTTGCTTTCATTGCTGTTTCGGCTTCTTCTTGTTTAAAATCGAATTCGCCTTTTGGAGCTAATAATTTAGCAATAATTGGAGACGTTTCGATAGCCAAAAACAACAACATTATAAAGAATGATGGCAGCCAAGGCAATTTATCTAATGCATTAATACGCGCCATTAAACCGTCAAATCCTTCGATAATTGGTTGAGTTTGCGATACTTTTTTATCTAAATCGGCCTGGAGTTGTTTACCTATTTTTTCTTTATCGGCAATTTTAGCTTCGTTAGTCGTCTTTAATGTTTCTAATTCTTTTAAAGTTGCATCATGTTTTTCACGTTTCTCTTTATAAACCGGACCTTTTCCTAGTTTTTTAGTTCCTGTCGTTCCTTCAGCTTCTGTAATATAAGTAGAATATAAAGCGTTTACTTCTTTTTCTTTTTTCAGAATATCAGCTTTTAAAGCTGCAATCTCAGCTTTGTTTTTATCTAAATCTGATTTAAAATAATTACCAACTTGCTTTTTGTTTGCCAATTCCATTTCGTTTTTTTCTTTCAGCAAAACGGTATTGATTTCTTTTTCGAAAATTTTAATTTCTAATGGTTTCGAAATTACAATTGCAATGATAATCGCTAACATAATTCGAGGTGTCGCTTGCAGAAATTCATCCATAAAACGATCTCTCTTTTTGATAGTCGAAACAATAAATCGGTCCAAATTAAAGATCAGTAAACTCCATACAAACCCGAAAATTACGGCTGGATAAATAGAGTCAAAAACAGTAAAAAGCGCATAAGCACTGGCCAAAAAAGCCATAACTGCAGTAAAGAAAACGGTGGCGCCAATACCAACATATTTGGTTTGTTCGCCTTCTGAGCAACCTTCGAGCAGGTCTCGATCGGTCCCGGAACATAGGATAAAAAATTGTTTTAACATGATTGATGATTTTTGATTGTGATTGATAGGGCAAATTTAACGCCAAAAAATTAATTCTGAGATAAATAGTTGATTTGTTTTTAGTTACTCTTAAACTATTTAGAGTAGACAAGTGTTACTTTAACATTAATAACTGCTTTTTTTATAAGATTAATCATAACCTTATGTTAATTTTTTTTAACGTCTTTAATAACATTAAGGTTTTAGTTTCGCAAGAAATCAAACTAAAACACAATGAAAAAAATTTATTTAATAGTAACATTCATGCTTTTGGCCTTTTCAGGTTATGCTCAAAAAGCAATAATCTCAGGAAAAGTATTAGACATTGATGACAAACTTCCTTTGCCGGGAGCGATGATTCAAATTGTAGGAGAAAACAAATACACAGTATCTGATTACAATGGTCGTTTTGAGTTACTTAACATTAATGCAGGAACTTATAAAGTACAAGTAAAATATATAGGATATACGGCAATAACTAAAGAAATCACTGTAGAACAAGGTAAAAACAACGTTGTTGATTTTGCGCTAAAAACTTCAGGAACAGAGTTGAATGAAGTGGTTGTTGGAGACATTTTAAAAGGTCAGGCAAAGGCACTGAACCAACAAAAAAACAATAAGAATATTGGAAACGTAATCTCATCTGATCAAATGGGACGCTTTCCTGATGCTAATGTTGGAGATGCTTTAAAACGCGTTCCGGGCATCACAATGCAAAATGATCAGGGTGAAGCTCGTAATATTATCATTAGAGGTTTGGCTCCGTCATTGAACTCGGTAACTTTAAATGGTGACCGAATTCCTTCTGCCGAAGGAGATAATAGAAACGTACAAATGGACTTGATTCCGTCTGATATGATTTCTACAATCGAGGTAAACAAAACCTTAACTTCTGATATGGATGCTGATGCGATTGGAGGTTCTGTGAATTTAGTAACAAGAGCAACTCCCAATGGCGAAAGAATCTCTGCAACTCTTGCCGGTGGTTATATGCCAATTCGTGAGCACGCAACTTATACTGCAGGATTAGTGTACGGAAATCGCTTTCTGGACAACAAACTTGGAGCAGTTTTTAGCGGATCTTATAATAATGTAAATTATGGGTCTGACAATATCGAAAACCAATGGGTAAAAGATAAGTTCGGGAATGAATATCTTCAAGCTTCAGAAATTAGAAAATACGACGTACAGCGTATTCGTCGTAGCGGATCTGTGGCGTTAGATTATAAATTTAACGAAAACAATACGATTTTTGCCAATGCTATTTACAATTGGAGAGATGATAGAGAAAACCGTTTCAGAACTACTTACGATGATATTAATCCTATTTATAATGGAGAAGAAATTACAGGTTTTAAAGGTCGTGTAAAACGTCAGACAAAAGGTGGAGTTGACAACGATCGCAACAAAAACAGACGATTAGAAGATCAACGAGTTCAAAATTATTCGATTCGTGGAGAACATTTAATCAACTCTAAACTAGATTTAGACTGGTCTGCAAATTATGCCAAAGCAAGAGAATATCGCCCTGAGGAACGTTATATCGAATACCGTCAGAAAGGTCTGGATATGACCGAAGATTTATCTGATATCAAATTTCCGTTAATCACAACAACCGGAGAATCACTGGATAAATTCAAATTTCAAACGGTTACCGAAAATACAAATGAAACCAGCGAAAGCGAATTTGGAGCAAAAATTAATATTCGTTTTCCTTTTACCATTATTCCTTCTGAAAAGGGAAGATTGAGAACCGGACTTAGACTTCGATTAAAAGAAAAAGAGAGAGATAACAATTTCTACGCTTACACACCAATTAGTACTGATATGGCTTTGTTATCGCAAATTCCGAACAGTTATTACGATGGTCAAAACTTTAATCCGGGAAGCAAATATATTCCGGGAAGTTTCGCGTCGGCTAATTTTCTTGGAAGTTTAGATTTAAATAATGCTGCTTTATTTAAAAAATCAGCAGATCCGGCAGAATTTTTAGCAGTAAATTATAATGCCAAAGAAAATATTTATGCTGCTTATGTAAGATGGGATCAGGATTTTAACGATAAACTATCAATGGTTTTGGGTTTCCGTGTAGAGAATACTCATATTGATTATACCGGAAACAGAGTTTTGGATGAAGAAGAATTAGAAAGTAAAATCAACACTAAAAATTCATACACAAACGTATTGCCAAGTATTTCTTTTCAATATAATGCCACAAAAGATTTAGTTTTAAGAGCTGCTGCAACAACTGCATTGGCAAGACCTAATTATTATGCATTGGCTCCTTATGTAAATAATATTGCTGCTGATAAAGAAATTAGCGCCGGAAATCCAGATCTTAATGCCACTTACTCCTACAACTATGATTTTATGGCTGAGAATTATTTCAAATCTGTTGGTTTAATTTCAGGAGGTGTTTTCTACAAAAAATTAAATGATTTTATCTACAATTATAGCGACAATCAATATGATACTGCAAAATTTGCTGCCGATTTCCCTAACCAAACAAACCCAATTCCGGTTGGAGAAAACTGGTCATTTTTACAATCCAGAAATGGAGACAAAGTTGATGTTTACGGATTTGAAGTGGCGTTTCAACGTCAGTTAGATTTTCTTCCTGGGAAATTCCTTAAAGGATTTGGTATCTTTTTGAACTATACTTACACGAAATCTAAAGCAAAAGGAATTGCCGATGAAGACGGAAACGAAAGAAAAAACATCAGTCTTCCGGGAACAACTCCACACATGTTTAATGCATCATTGTCTTGGGAAAACAAACGTTTTTCTGCCAGAGTTTCAACTAATTTCACTTCAGATTATTTAGATGAATTGGGTTCTGAATCTTATAAAGACAGTTATTATGACAAACAGTTTTTCTTAGACGCAAATGCTTCTTTCAAGATTACTCCAAAACTTCGTCTTTTTGCTGAAGCTAACAACTTAACTAACCAGCCTTTACGTTACTACCAAGGAGTTGAGGCGCACACCAAACAAGCTGAGTATTACCAAGCCAAATACAATTTTGGTTTGAAACTTGACTTGTAATAATCAATTTATAAAATTCTTACATTAGACAGGACTTTGCAGTTCTGTCTAATCTATTCAAATGAAATCCTAATGAGAAATAAATCTATAATAGCTTTTTTACTTTTGAGCACTTTATTCATCGCTTGTAAAGACGATAAATTAGCTCCAATCGCTCCAAATGCTGTAAAACCAACAGTTGTTACTCAAGCTTTACCCCATGATACTGACGATCCTTCAATTTGGATTCATCCAACAGATTCGTCTAAAAGTATTATCGTGGGAACGGATAAAGATACAGAAGGTGGTTTGTACGCTTTTGATTTAAAGGGAAAAATCGTTGCAAAATCTGAGGTTTTAAAACGTCCAAACAATGTTGATATCGCTTATGGTTTACTAATCGATGGAAAAAAAGTTGATGTTGCCGTAACTACAGAACGTGAATCTAATAAAATAAGAATCTTTAGTTTGCCTGATTTAAAACCAATTGATAACGGCGGAATCTCTGTTTTTGAAGGCGAAGAATTACGTGATCCAATGGGAGTTGCCTTGTACACAAGACCAAGCGATCATAAAATTTTTGTTATTGTGGGAAGAAAATCGGGGCCTTCTGGTTCTTATTTATGGCAATATGAACTTTCAGGAAATGGGATATTCGCTACTGCAAAAGTGGTTCGTAAATTTGGCGCTTATAGCGGGAAAAAAGAAATCGAAGCTATTGCGGTTGACAACGAATTAGGAACTGTTTTATATTGCGACGAACAATTCGGAATTAGAAAATATAAAGCTGATCCTGCTTTAAATGATAATAAAGAAATTGCTTTATTCGGGAAAACTGGTTTTAAAGCTGATAATGAAGGAATCGCGATTTACAAAAAAACAGATTCTACCGGATATATTTTAGTATCAAATCAGCAAGCGAATACTTTTATGGTTTATCCTAGAGAAGGTGCAAAAGGCAATCCAAACAATTATCCTTTGTTGGCAGAAATTCCAACGTCAACTATTGAATGTGACGGAGCTGATGTAACTAGCATAAACTTAGGCGGAAATTTTAAAAACGGTCTTTTTGTAGCCATGAGTAACGGAATGACGTTTCATTATTATGCATGGGATTTGATTCAGGCGCGTATTGACGCTAAGAAATAGTTATTTTTTGTTTCAGGTTTCAAGTTTTTGTTTGAACCTGAAACCTGAAACTTGAAATAAAACAAAAAAGCTGTTCATCTCTGAACAGCTTTTTTAAATTTGAATTAGTAACTTTCCTTATTCTGTAATCGGTGCGCCAGCCAAAATTTCGGCATTAGCAAATTCTTCAAATTTGGCAAAATTAGCTTTGAATTTTTGAGCCAATTCTACTGCTTTTTTATCGTATAATTCTGGATCTGCCCAAGTATTTCTTGGATCAAGAATTTCATTTGGAACGTTAGGACAACTTTCTGGTTGTGCAATTCCAAATACTTTATGATTTTTAAATGCTACAGTATCCAATTCTCCTTTTAATGCAGCGGTAATCATTGCACGAGTGTATTTCAACTTCATACGACTTCCTGTTCCATAAGGTCCACCTGTCCAACCTGTGTTGATCAACCAAACTTTTACACCAGCATCTTCCATTTTCTTGGTTAACATTTCTGCATAACGTGTTGGGTGTAACGGCATAAATGGCGCTCCAAAACAAGCCGAAAAGTTAGGTTGTGGTTCTGTTACCCCAGCTTCTGTTCCAGCTACTTTTGCAGTATATCCTGAAATAAAATAATAAGCAGCCTGACCTGGAGTTAATTTTGAGATTGGAGGCAAAATTCCGAAAGAATCTGCCGTTAAGAAAAATATATTTTTAGGATTATGTCCAATAGATCCTGGCTGAATATTATCAATATGTGTTATAGGATAACTTACACGAGTATTTTGTGTGATTGAAACATCATCATAATCAACTTCGTTTGTTCCTGCTTTGAAAACCACATTTTCTAAAAGAGCTCCTTTTTTGATTGCTCTAAAAATGTCCGGTTCGTTTTCTTCCGTTAAATTAATAACTTTTGCATAGCATCCGCCTTCAAAGTTGAAAACAGTATTTTCTGCAGTCCAACCGTGTTCATCATCTCCAATTAACTTACGTTCCGGATCTGCTGATAAAGTTGTTTTTCCTGTTCCTGATAATCCAAAGAAAATTGCAGTATCTCCAGCTTCTCCAACATTAGCACTACAGTGCATTGGTAAGGTATTTTTGAAAACCGGCAAAATGAAATTTAAAGCAGAAAAAATTCCTTTTTTCATTTCTCCAGTATAACCTGTTCCTCCAATAAGTGCAATTTTTTTAGTAAAATCTAAGATAGCAAAATTAGACTGACGTGTTCCGTCTACAGCAGGATCTGCCATAAAACTTGGAGCACAAATTACGGTCCATTCCGGAGTAAAGTTTGCAAGTTCAGATTCTTCAGGTCTTAAAAACATGTTATAGCAAAACAAATTTGACCAAGCTGTTTCTGTAACAACGCGAACATTTAATCTATAATTTGCATCAGAACAAACATAAGAATCACGTACAAAAACTTCTTTGTTTGATAAAAACTGAGTTACCTTATTGTATAATTTTTCGAAAGCTTCTGATGAAAACGGAATATTGACATTTCCCCACCAAACCTTATCTTCGGTGATACTATCTTTTACAATAAAACGATCCTGAGGAGAACGTCCTGTAAATTCGCCTGTATTAATTGCCAATGCGCCTGTAGAGTTCTCAACACCTTGGCCTGATTGCAAAGTAACCGCATGCAATTCATCTGCAGATAATTGGTAGCGAACCTTTGCATTTTCAATTCCTAAATCATTTAGCGAAATCGATTGCGTGAAAACTGTGTGACTGTCCATAAATTTTTAGTTGTGTGTGATATTTAATAAAAAGCAAAATTATAGATTTATTGTTAAACCATTAAAAATATTTCAATTTCACTTTAATTTATATTAATAAAGTAAAATTTGATGTTTAAAATTAATAAAACAAAAAAATAACTGCTTTTAATTTGTTTTCTTATAACCCAGTAAATGAATTTGTTACATTTTTTACTAATTAAAGTAAAAAACAAAATAAACTCACATAAACAAGATTATATGTTATTTATGAGACAAAATTAAAGATTAATTTTTAGATAGAATTTTTTATTCTGGATTTTATGATTTTCTCCTCAAAATCGTAACAAATAATAGCGCCCAAGCAATAATTAATAAGAAACCGCCTAAAGGTGTTGCGAATACGATAATTTTAAAATCGAACAAAGTGAAGTTTTTTGTAGCCAGTAAATAGATTGAACCGCTAAACAGAAGTACTCCGGCAACAACCAAGTTATAGATTGTTTTTAAGGTTTTTTCGGCAATGTCTTTTCTGGTAGATAAAAAGAATAAAAAGAAAGCATGATACATTTGGTAACGAACTCCAACTTCAAAAGTATTTAGTTCTTCGACAGATAAATACTTTTTTAATAAATGCGCCCCAAAAGCACCTAGAATAATAGCTAACATTCCGATAAAAGCTCCTGTTAAAACAATTCTTCTTTTCATAGTTTCTATACTTTTCAATTTTTTCAAAACAAAAATACTTCAATAGAACTTAAAAAGCTTTTTAGTTTTTAAAAATCTTTCATTAAAAGGAAATCCGCTACATTTTAGCATCAAAATAAAAAATAATGCATTTTTAGTAAATTAAAATTGTTACATATATAACATTTTAATATATTTGTGTTATAAATTTAAAACATGAGAAGCATTTTAATTATTGGAGCAGGCAGATCTGCATCATCGTTAATACGATATTTGTTATCAAAATCTGAGAGTGAAAATCTACATCTTATAGTAGCCGATTTATCTTTGGCTCTAGCCGAAAAAAAGACACAGAAACACCCAAATGCAACTCCAATAGCTTTAGATATTTTTAATACTGAAGAAAGAAAAGCAGCCATAGAAAAAGCTTCTATTGTAATCTCGATGTTGCCGGCACATTTGCATATTGAAATTGCCAAAGATTGTTTAGAATTTAAAAAACACCTTGTTACTGCATCTTATATAAGTGATGCAATGCAAGCTCTGGATGAAGAAGCAAAGAAGAATAATTTGATTTTCATGAATGAAATTGGTCTTGATCCCGGGATCGACCACATGAGTGCCATGAAAGTTATTGATGAAATTAGAGTAAAAGGTGGTAAAATGTTACTTTTTGAATCGTTTTGTGGTGGTTTAGTAGCTCCGGAATCGGATAATAATTTATGGAATTATAAATTTACCTGGGCGCCTAGAAACGTTGTTTTGGCTGGTCAGGGCGGTGCAGCAAAGTTTATTCAGGAAGGAACTTACAAATATATTCCCTACGGAGCTTTGTTTCGCAGAACCGAATTTCTTGAAGTAGAAGATTATGGCAAATTTGAAGCTTATTCGAATCGCGATTCGCTTAAATACAGATCGATTTACGGTTTAGACGATATTCTGACTTTATATAGAGGAACCATTAGAAGAGTTGGCTACTCGAAAGCCTGGAACATGTTTATACAATTAGGAATGACAGATGATAGTTATATCATGGAAGATTCTGAAAATATGAGCTACCGCCAGTTCGTAAATTCTTTTTTACCGTATCACCCAACAGATTCTGTAGAGATTAAAACGAGATTGATCTTAAAAATTGATCAGGACGATATTATGTGGGATAAACTTTTGGAACTGGATTTGTTTAATCCTGACAAAAAAGTGAATTTACCTAATGCAACTCCGGCTCAAATATTAGAAAAAATACTTTCGGACAGTTGGACTCTGGAACCAAATGATAAAGATATGATTGTAATGTATCATAAGTTTGGTTTTGAAATCAATGGCGAGAAAAGACAAATTGACTCAAAAATGGTTTGCATTGGCGACGATCAAACGTATACTGCAATGGCAAAAACGGTTGGATTACCCGTTGCGATGGCGACATTATTGATTTTGAATAAAAAAATCACAACTCCGGGCGTACAACTTCCGATAAAAGAGGAAGTGTATCAGCCAATTTTAAAGGAGTTAGAAGAATATGGGGTTGTTTTTAACGAACAAATTATGCCTTATTTCGGTTACAATCCAGATTTGTTCTAGGGTCTGGTTTGTTTGTTTTTTAGAATTTTTTTTTAGTTTTTAATTTATCCGCTTCTGGAATCCAGAAGCGGATTTTTTTTGTTATGATGCCGCCTGAACCAATATTGGCAAACTGTACATTACTCTAACCGGTTTTCCTTTAATAGTTCCCGGTGTCCATTTTGGAGATTTTTTCAAAACACGAACTGCTTCGGCTCCAATTCCGTATCCGGCATCTTTTAAGACTTTAATTTTAGACAAACGTCCATCTTTTTCGACAATAAACTGCATATAAGCTTTTCCTTCAATTTTGTTCTTTGCAGCCTCATCCGGCATTTTAAAATTCTGTCCTACATACTTATAAAATTCTATAACTCCGCCCGGAAATTCAGGTTTTACTTCGATTTCTGCCATCGTTACATAATCGGTTTTTTCCTGATCACCAATTTTGTTCAGCACTTCTTGTGCCGAAGTTTTTGTGCTAAAAACAAACAATAATAAGCTGCTAATGACACCAACACTCAAAACTTTAAGCATACTTTTTACCGGAGATTTTTCTTTTGTCATCATTAAAAAACGTTTTTTAGTTATTTGATAATTAATTGTACTCGCTAAACCAACATTGCTTTTATTAAAAACCATATCAAGCAACAAATTTTGATACGTTGAAACTGAATTAAACTGTTTATTTACTGCTTCATCAGCCAGAAATTCGTGATTTAGTTTTATGGCTTTTTTGTAAAAAATAATCAGCGGATTAAACCAAAATATGATTTGCAAAATCTCGATAAATAGAATATCCAAAGTATGTTTTTGCTGTAAATGCGCTTGTTCGTGCGTTAGCAATTCCAGTGGAATTTTATTGTTTTGAAACTCTTCTTCATTAATAAAAATAGCATTCCAGAAAGAATGTGGCAAAATCGCTTCTTTTATCAAAACCACTTTATGATCGTGAATAAGCTGAGTTTTATTGTTTCTCATTTTTTGATAAAAAGAAAACAAATTCATCACAAATCGAAAGACCAAAACAAGTGCAATTACCACATAAACTACACCTAAAATGTACATTATGATTTCGCTGTAGTCGATCTTGTCAACAACTACTTTATTGGCTCTAATTACAATTCCGTCCAGTTGAATCTTACTGATTTCTGCTGAAAAAGGAAGTTCAATCGAGAACAATTGCAGCGGAATAATCAAGCTAAAAACCAAACTTCCAATTAAGTAAGCACGATTAAAGCGAAACATTTTTTCGTTTTCTAACCATAATTTATACACTGCATAAAAAACCAAAAGCAGTATTCCTGATTTTAAAAGATAGCTTATCATTTTTTCTTTTTTTGAATTTCTGAATCGATTATTTTCTTGAGTTCTTCTAATTCCGAAGTTGATAAATTAGTTTCGGTCGTAAAAAAAGAAGCAAATTGTGATGCCGAATTATTAAAAAAACTACTTATTAATCCGTTTACATGTTTGGAGAAATAAGCTGTTTTTTTGACCAACGGATAATATTCCCGAGAATTCCCGAATTCATTATATGCTACAAATTTCTTGTCGATCATTCGTTTCAAAAGCGTTGCAACGGTTGTCGTCGCCGGCTTTGGCTCCGGATAAGCTTCGAGCAAATCTTTCATAAAAGCTTTTTCAAGCTTCCAAAGATGCTCCATTAACTGTTCTTCTGAGTTTGATAATTGCATTTTCTTTAGGTTCTAAGGTTCTGAGTTACTAAGGTTCTAAGTTTTTTTTGCCACGTATTAAGTAAATTCTAAAGTCTTCCATCTAACATCTTGCATCTTGCTTCTACAATCTTGCCTCTAAATATCTTTCTAAAATCCGTGGGCTATTTCGTTTTCTTTTGTTGACTAATTCTTTCCAGTTCCGGGAGTTCTTTTTTATAAGCTTCAACATCCCAAACGATATTCCATTTCTTTACATAATCCGCTATTGGCCCCAAACCTACTTCTGCGCGTCTTTTATCTACATTATCAGGATCATCAAGCGGCAAAACAAAAGCTTTGACACCCGGAATCATAGAAATCTGACTTCCGTAAATTTGCTTGTGACTTTCTCTCAAAGAAACTCTGTCTTCCATTAAGGCTAAAGAACTTGCTTTTGCATTTCCCTTTTTCACAGCTTCTTTCATCATTGGCATATACTTTTGCTGCGTTTTTAAATCCGAATGCTGAATCACCAAAAACAAGGTTTGATTTGCCTGCGATCCTATAACATCTTTTCCAAGCCAACCTCTTTCATCGAGTATTTTTGAAACTTTAATTAAATTTAAACTGTCTTTGTACATCATGATTTTGCCAAGACTATCAACTTCTTTGCTTCCGGAACCTTTCTCTTTATAAACTTTCATAAAGTCTCCGCGAATTCCCTGATCATCGGCGTAAATTGCTAAAAGCTCTTTTTGCAAAGGTTTATCATAATTCACTTCTAAAATTTCTAATTTCTTTTGAAATTTAGTAATTAATTCTTGCCATTCTTTTTTACTGTGTAAAGATTCTAAATCTTTATCTATTTGCAAATGTGCGATACCCTCATAACCATTATCAATTGCTAAATTTAACCAGTCCAATGCTTTTTTATTGTCATTTAATAAAGCGGCAGAACACGCACCATTGTATAAATCTCCCGAGGTTTTGTGCTCTATTTTAAAAGCTTTCTCATAATAACCAACAGATGTTTTATAATCTTTTGCTTGGTAACAAGAATCTCCTTTTTGAACAAATTCCTTATAAGTTTGTGCTTGTAGGAAACCAACATTTATTACCATAAAGAAAGCAATTAGTTTTTTCATAAATTTAATATTATTTGGATTATTTTATCTTTTGTACCGAAATCAATTCGCCGTTGTTGTATTTCTTGATTTCGGTTAATTTTCCTTTGTCAGAGTAGAATTTCCAATCTCCAAAATAAAACCAGTGCGTTTGTACAGAATTGGTTTCTAATTTCGTTTTTCCTTTTGATTCTATTTTTCCGTTTTCATAATAATAAGTAACCGTACAAATTCCGTTTTTGTATTTCTCCGTTTTGTAGATTTTTCCGCCAATGTAAGATTTCCACTTTTTTACGGGTTCATCGTGTTTATAATATTCAAACGATTTGTATCTGACACTGTCTTGCGTATAATCGTCTATCCAAACACCTTCTTTTTTTCGGTCAATTTTCTGATTGATGGGCTTGCTTTTGCATCCCGAAAACAGTATTGCGCAAAACAATAAAATTAAAAGTGGTCTCATTTGAATATTTTAACTCTACAATTATAGATGTTGCTCTACAAATGTAGAAGTTATTTTTTAATATGCAAGTTTTTTTAAAGGTGCTGAGATCCTAAGTTCCTGAGGCACTAAGTTTTCTTTTGCCACGAAGGCGCTAAGACGCAAAAGTTTTTTGAATAGGCTCCAGCTTTAGCTGGGGTTTGAAATGGGTTGTTAGAAAATGGCTTTAGCCAAATAATTACGTTTTGAAGATTAAAAAATTCGGTTAAAGCCAATTCCTTTTCTCTAAAAATCCCCTAGCTGAAGCTAGAGACTATTCAATTTTGATGCTAAAACCTTTGTCATTTTGAACCTCTGCAACTTTGAACCTATCTTCCGCGTTAGGGATAGAGGCGGTATTCTTTTATGAAGTAGAACGGAATAAAAGATATAGCCGAATCCCGATAGCTATCGGGACGACCGAAGGGAACGTCCATAAAAAAATCCGCTTACTCTTATAAAGAATAAACGGATTTTGAATTGTATATTTATCAGATTCATCTTTGTCAAAGTTTTAAACTTTGACAAAGAGCGAAACCTTATTTAGAAAGCTCTACAAAATATTTGTAAAACAACGGAATAGTTTCGATTCCTTTTAAGTAATTAAAAATTCCGAAATGTTCGTTTGGCGAGTGAATTGCATCAGAATCTAAACCAAAGCCCATAAGGATTGTTTTGCTTTTTAATTCTTTTTCGAATAAAGCTACAATCGGGATACTTCCGCCTGAGCGAACCGGAATTGCAGGAACTCCAAAAGTCTCTGTATACGCTTTGTTTGCTGCCTGATATCCAATACTGTCAATTGGCGTTACATAACCTTGTCCACCATGATGTGGCGTTACTTTTACGGTAACTCCAGCCGGTGCAATACTTAGAAAATGTTTAGTGAAAAGTTCTGTGATTTCATGCCAATCCTGATTTGGAACCAAACGCATTGAGATTTTAGCAAATGCTTTGCTCGCAATAACGGTTTTTGCTCCTTCGCCTTGATATCCGCCCCATATTCCGTTTACGTCTAATGTTGGACGAATCGAGTTGCGTTCGTTGGTTACATATCCTTTTTCGCCGTAAACATCGTTTAGATCTAAGGCCTTTTTATATTTTTCAAGGCTGAAAGGCGCTTTTGCCATTTCGGCTCTTTCTTCAAGAGATAATTCTTGTACTTTATCGTAGAAACCAGGAATGGTAATATGATTGTCTTCGTCGTGCATTGAAGCGATCATTTTTGCCAAAACATTGATTGGGTTCGCCACTGCTCCACCATATAATCCTGAATGCAAATCGCGGTTTGGACCTGTAACCTCAACCTCAACATAACTCAAACCACGTAAACCTGTCGTGATCGATGGTTGTTGATTAGAGATCATTCCGGTATCTGAAATTAGAATTACGTCATTTTTCAGTTTTTCTTGATTGCGTTCTACAAACCAAGCCAAACTTGCTGAACCTACTTCTTCTTCGCCTTCGATCATGAATTTTACGTTACAAGGCAAATTATTGGTTTGCACCATATATTCAAGCGCTTTTACGTGCATGTACATTTGGCCTTTGTCGTCACAAGCTCCACGGGCGAAAATTGCACCTTCTGGATGAATTTCAGTCTTTTTAATTACAGGCTCGAATGGTGGCGATGTCCATAATTCGATTGGATCTGGTGGTTGAACATCATAATGTCCGTAAACAAGAACTGTAGGTAAATTTGGGTCGATTATTTTCTCTCCATAAATAATTGGATAGCCCGGAGTATCGCAAATTTCGACAAAATCGCAACCTGCTTTTGATAAACTTTCTTTTACCGCCTCGGCAGTATCAATAACATCTTGCGAATATGCAGTGTCGGCACTTACCGACGGAATTTTTAATAATTCGATCAACTCATTGATAAAGCGATCTTTATGTTGTTGAACGTATGACTTAATATTTTCCATTTAAATTATTTTTATAGAAATTCAAAAATACAAAAAAGAGAATTAATATTTTTTTGCAAAAATGTTTTGAAATGTAGAAGTTATGATTATCTTTGCACCCACAATTGAGCGGATATGGTGAAATTGGTAGACATGCCAGACTTAGGATCTGGTGCCGCAAGGCGTGTAGGTTCGAGTCCTATTATCCGCACTGAAAAAAGCTTCTGAGAAATCAGAAGCTTTTTTGTTTTTAGTGCATTTCTTATTTTTTGCCTCCAAAAAGCTTTTCTCTGATTTATAAAATTCTTTCTATATTTGATTTCGGGAAACACATCTAAACATACCCATCTGATTTCAAATAAATTAACTTTTTTTTCAAGAGGATCTAAACAAACTAGACATGTCTTTAAAAAATTCAAATCTTTAAAAACTTTATATGGACAATGAAGATTATAATAATAAAAAGAAAATCGTAGGCATCTTTGCATGGGTCGCAGCAACACTAATAACTTTATTTTCTATTTATGTTTTTTTCATAATGGCAAAAAGAGGATATGATACTCAAATTTGGCTGCCAATTGCTCAAAAACATTTTGCCGCAGCTATTGGACTTCCAATGGCGGCAATAGTGTCTCTATTTATTGTTTTGGTCCTTGAATATGTATCCGGAAAAATTGAACTTGAAATCTTAGGGCTTAAATTTAAAGGAGCTGCGGGTCAAATTATATTTTGGATTTTTTGCTTTTTATCAATTGTATTATCCATAAAATTATTGTGGGAGTTAGAAGCATAATTCAATCTAAGAATCAAACACAACAAATAATCTCCCATAGGACGGATTAAAATCCATCCCTACAATATGATCCGTTCCTTTGGAACTCTTTACAAAATCAAAATTCGGCTAAAGCCATTCCTTTCAAAACATAAAAAAACCTCCAGCTAAAGCAGGAGGCTATTCATAATTATGCTCGTTTAATTAAATGAAGTAAACCCTTCTAGTCTGTCATTTCGAGCGAAGGGAGAAATCCTCGCGAGAAGCTCGACAAAGATTGGAATCTCGTTGCGGAGTTACTTGCTAGAATTTCTCCCTTCGCTCGAAATGACAAACTGTTCGCAAAAAAACCTTTGTCAAAGTTTAAAACTTTGACAAAGGTCTCTCGTATTTAAATGAACTTATATTTCTTATATGGTTTAAAATTTTAGCCGTTTAATAATTCTAAAATCTTATCGACATCAATGTCGCTGTAATCATTGATATAAAAACTACATGGCGGAAGTTGTTCTTTTGTATGTGTACTCAAAACGCCAACAACTTTCATTCCTGCATTTAGTCCCGCTGTAATTCCCGAGAAAGAATCTTCGAAAACCACACAATCGGACGGAGAAACTCCAACACGTTTTGCCGATTCCAAATATACTTCGGGATTTGGTTTATGAAACGTTACGTCTTCGCTTGACATCATAGAATCCATTTTGTCAGCGATATTTAAGGCGCTTATAATCAAATCAAGATTCGCGCGCGGTGCCGAAGTTGCAACAGCAGTTTTAAAACCTCGGGATTTCAATTCGCTTAAAAACTCCAAATAATATGGAATCGTATCGACTTTGTCTTTATAAATCTCCCGAAACAAAGCTTCTTTTTCGTCTTCTAGCTTTATAAGTTCTTCTCCCGCAATTGGGCGCTTGAAGAAATGCGTCATAATATAACTATTATGTTTTCCGTACATATGGTCTTCAAACTCTTCGTTTGTATAAGGAACTTGATATTTATCGAAAAATGCCTCGAAAGCCTTTACATGATGCGGATTCGTGTGAGAAATCACGCCATCCATATCAAAAATAACACATTGCTGCTTCATTCTATATTTTGTTTTAACGATTGCAAGATACTTCAATAAAGCGTTATTCCACAGAGATTCACAAAGGTTTTTCGCGGAGATTTGCAAAAATTTTTCTCTCGCAGATTTAGCAGATTTGGCAGATTCATTTAAGCAATAATTATCTGCAGAATCCGCTAAATCTGCGAGAAACCAAAATCATTTTAATCAAGGGCTTTAAATAAAAAATACCAGACCAAATCAGCTTATCCAAATCTTCTTTTTAAACAAATTTGCCGTCTGTTTTAAATGTTGATTTACACCAATTAAAACCACTAAAACCAACAGCGAATATGCCACAACGGTATAAATTTCCATATCAGAAAGCAAAGTCGATTGTTTTGCAACGGAGCTAAAAACTTTTTTTAAAGCCAAGGCATTTGAATCGTCAAGCGAATATCCTTTTGCTGCGAAACTCTGCGCCGTTTTAGCGATTGTTTCCTGCGCTTGCGGATTATCACCTGTTACGAATTGACTCAGTTTTAGAAAGTGTTTTTTGTTCAAAAATACCTGCGCATTCTGCATGATACAAAAACCAATTGTACTCCCCCAGAAACGTCCCGAAACGCCAACAATTCCGGAGGAAGTCATCATTTTTCCTGGAACCGCCGTAACGGTAAATAAAACCAAAGGCACAAATAAAACACCAACCGCAATTCCTTGCAAAATATACGGAATCAAGATATCAGACAATGAAACATCGGACACAAAAAGAAACGTAAACCAAAAATGATAAACTGCCAAAAGCGCGAAACCTATCATAAAAATATATTTGGTCGCCATGGATTTCATCAGGAAAATTGCAGCCAGAATCAGCCCGATTACATTTCCGAGTCCGTTTATGTATTGAACTCCGGCGACACGCGATGGGTCCCAATTCCAGATTGTAAACATCGCGGCATGACACAAACTTAAAGTTGCTCTTGAGATATAGAAAATAAAAAATAGCAGAAATCCAATTCTTAGATTTGCATAGCGTAAAACATTAAAATCAAAGCTTGGTCGTTTTACCAGTAATTGTCTGAAAATAAATAATCCGCCTGTAATGAAACATATTATTAAAGAAAGAATCAATTGCGAAGATTCGAACCAATATTTTCTTTCGGCATAAACAAAAAAGTAAGCTCCGGTTATAATCGAGGTTAAAACCAAAACATAACTCAAATAATCGATTTGATACAACGGTATTTTCTTCGTGATTCTATGACTGTTAAAGGTTATTAGAATCAAAAAGACATTGATTACCTGAAGCATTCCCGAAACGTACAGCATGTATTTCCAATCGTAATGATCCAGAAACCAAACTGCAATGTTCATGATAAAAGGCGTCGCTAATAAAAGTGAGCCATAATAGAATGAGAATCCAATAATAATGGCGTTTTTAGAATTAAAACGTTCTACTAGTAATTGTCTCAGAATCATTACCGGCAAAGCCATTAAGATTCCTTCGAGGATTCTTAACATAATAAAAACTGCAAAATTGGTCACATATCCCGAAGCAATTATCGTTACGGCAATCAAAACATAGAGCGCCATTAAATATGTTTTTGCAGGGAAATAATTCGAAAACCTACTTTCTATCAAGATTGTCGCCAGCAAAGTTCCATAGGTTACGCACATTGCAAACTGCAAATCTTCGGCTTCGATATCTAGAAAACTAGCCGCATAAGTAACATTCGAACTGTAAACGCCCAACAAAATCATCGAATGCAGTAAACACACAAACAAGATAATGATGATCGCCCAATTGGGAACCCAGGATTTAAAAATACTTTTATCTTCCATTTTATTGGTGTTCGGCAATAACGGTGATATTCATTCCGGCTCTTAAAAAGTCAGCTTGTTTGTCCATTTCTTTTAATTGAATTCTAACGGGAATTCTTTGTTCGATTTTTACAAAGTTTCCTGTTGCATTATCCGGAGGCAATAACGAAAATCGTGCGCCACTTGCAGGCGATAATGACGTTACGATTCCTGTAAATTCTTTATCGCTCAAAGCATCGGCCTGAATGCGAACTTCCTGGCCAACGGTTAAATATTGCAATTGTGTTTCTTTAAAGTTGGCCGTAATCCATTTTTCTTTACTTACGATAGAGAGCAGCGATTGTCCCTCTTTTACCATTTGTCCCGGTTGTAAAGTTCTTTTTCCAACCCAACCGTCATAAGGCGCGGTAATTATAGTGTACGAAAGAAACAATGCCGCATTATCGGCAACAGCTTGTTTCGACGCAATATTGGTTTGCATTGTAGGAACATTTGCCTGCGCCTGAGACGTACTTAAATTTGAAGATTGAATTCGATCTCGCATTTCCTGAAAATGCGCTTGCGCCGATTCGTAATCTGCTTTTACTTTTTCTAATTGTTGCGATGTTGCCGCTTCATCTTTTACCAAAGCTTTGTATCGATCGTATTCTAATTTTGTTTTCCAAAGATTGGTTTTGGCCACCGCCAATTGCGATTCTCCAATTACTGTTGTACTTGCTGTTGTTGCTACATTTCTTTCGGCTACAACACTGCTTTGTTTCGCACTTTGAACATCGGCAAGAGCCACATTCAATTTTGACTTGTATTCTCGATTATCAATCACAACCAAAGTATCTCCTTTATGCACAAACTGATTTTCTTCAAAACGAACTTCCTGCACATAACCCGTAATTCGGGACATAATTGGCGTTACGTATTGTTCCACCTGAGCGTCATTTGTTTCTTCGTGGTTTCTGCTAAACACATAAAACCAAATTCCCAAAGTGATTCCGCTTGCCACTAATACGCAAGCTATAATTGTTATGATGATATGAAACGATCTGTTTGCTCTAGTTTCATTTTTAATCTTTACCATAAATTCTATTTCTTATTTTCTATTGTCTTTCTTCTAACTCTTGCCTCTAACTTCTTTCTTCTAACATCTAAAATCTAAATCTCACCAGGCATTATCCCCGCGGTGTGCAGCAACTCATAATGTTTTAGAATCGCGTCCAATCGAGTAGAAATCTTATTGTATTTTGCCTGTAACAAAGCATTATCAGCATCGACCATTTCAGTTATTAAAACCAATTGGTTAAGGTATTTTAATTTTACGATTCGGTAATTTTCATTGGCCAAATCCAAAGCCTTATCTACAACTACAAATTTTTCAAGGATTTCCTGATATTGTGTATGTTCTTTAAACAGCTTGTCCTGAATTTCATCTTTTGTAATTTCAGATTGCATTTTCTGCCATTCGATTTGTGTCGTAGCTTGTTGTACTTTTACCTTATTTTTATACAAAGCCGAAATATCAAAATGCGCTTCAATACCTATTTGCCCTAAAGTATACAAGTACGGATTTGGAGGGAAAAATTTGTAGTTTGGATAATAAAAACCATAATTCCCAAAGAAGTTTACCGTTGGCAGATAATTTGCTTTCGCCAATTTCAGTTCTGTTTTTTTGATATTTAATTCCTGGCTTGCTATTCGCATTTCTTCATTCTGAAAAGCTTTGTTTAGATAAAAATCATATGGATCAAGACTATTCATTTCATCGATATTAGCCGTAGTATCAATCGCCATTTCTTCGTTTTCCGGAAGCTGAATCAAAGTCTTCAAATCGTGCAATGCGATTTTAATATTTTTAGAATTCGTCAATGAGTTTAATTCACGGTCTGAAAGTTGTAATTCGGCTCTGATAACTTCGTTTTTGGTAACGGTTCCGTGTTTTTGAAGTGACTGAACTTCTTTCAATCGGCTTTTTTCTTCTTTGATATTTTCTTCAAAAATCTTTTGAAGTTCCATCATTTTATAAATCGCCAGATAATTAGCCACCACTTCGAGCTCGATATCATTCTCGGTCTTTTCGGTTTTTATTTTGGCAATTTCATTTTCCTGATTGGCAATTTTAATGGCGTTATTGATCTTGTTTCCAGCATAAATTGGCATTTTAAGAGTGGAATTTACCTGATAAATCTCCGGAATTGCCTTTGTCACTTCTTTACCATTTAGGAAACCGTTTCCTTTGAATTCCGTAATATTGGTAATTCTGGAGTATTCGCCGTTTAACTCGATTTCCGGCAAACGGAGTTCTTTTCTTTCTTTGATGTTTTGCTCAGAAAGTGTAATCTCTAATTGAGATCTAAGGATTTTTTTGTTGTTTTCTTTAGCCAGTTTCACCGCTTCGTTCAAAGAAACCGAATGAATTTCCTGTGCTTGTAAACTATTAAATGTCAATACAATTAAAAATAGCAACACAATTTTGAGAAAACAATCTTCTGTAGAATTTGTTATTTTAAGGAACATGAATGTATAAATATTTTGATACTGCAAAGTTCCTGCATTTTTTTTGTGACTGATAATTCTAAAAAGTCAATAACATATTCATTTCGGACAAATGTTAAAATTGTATTTTCCAAAAACGTTATATTAAAATACCGATAAACAAAACATTAAAAAACAATCACTTAAAAAAGTTTTCTCGCAGATTTTGCAGATTCGGCAGATTTTTTTTATTTAAAGTTAATTATCTGCTTGATCTGCAAAATTTTCGAGAGAAATAATTTTTCATTTTATGCACATTAAAAAAATCAAAACATGATTATACAGATAATTAAAAAATCTGCGTGTATCCGCTAAATCAGTATAATCTGTGGGCAAATATTTTTTACTTTTTTCTCAAAACATCTTCTCCATTTAAGTAATCGGAAGGACGTTGACCGAGGATTTTGAAGAATGTATTACTAAATGTCGGCACACTACTATAACCTACCTCCTGCGCCACTTCTTTGACCGAAAGTTTTCTGTCAAGCAGAAGTTCGATTGCTTTTAGAATTCTACGAATAGTATAATATTGAATAAATGACATTCCGAGATCTTTCTGAAATAAGCGATACAAAGAGCGTTCGCTATAACCAAATTCATGCGCAACTTCTGAAAACAAAATTGTTTCTCCAAGATTATTTTCAACATGACGTAAGATTTTACTCAAACGCACATCTTTTGGCTGTGGCAATTCTAAAGGTAAATTACTCAGACATATTTGCGGAAGAATCGCTTTAATCGCTTTTGCAATCACAAAGTTTGGAGAACCTTTCTTTAAATCGCCATTCCATTGATTGGTGAAAAGCATCATTTGAAGCAGTAAATTATTCACGGGATAAATACCTTCGTTTTGATAAAAAGCATCTTCGTCTTTTTCTACCGGAAAATACAGATTTCGCATCATTACATTCTCAGACTTGGGATGGATACTGTGTTCAACTCCGGCCGGAAGCCATATCAAATGTCGAGCAGGTAAAAAATAAGTTTTGGTTTCAGTAGTCACAAAAACAACATCGCCTTCAGCATACAGTAATTGTGCTTTATCATGTTTGTGTGTGGTAACAAACAATTCTCCCATTAAATCATGATGACAATAAATACTCTTTTTATCAGCATCAACTTTTTTAATGTAATACTTCTCAATTTTATTATTGAATTGTTCCTCCATTTAAGTAATAATGATATATAAATATAAGGAAATTTAAATTTCAAATAAAAAAATTCCAAATTCCAATAAGATATATAACACTATTGGAATTTGGAATTTAAAAAGATTGGGATTTATTTGTACACTGTTCAAAATAAAAAAGCCTTTCCGTTAAGAAAGGCTTCTTCCAATATTGCGGTCTGGACGGGACTCGAACCCGCGACCCCATGCGTGACAGGCATGTATTCTAACCAACTGAACTACCAAACCAACTGCGTTATTGTGAGTGCAAAAATACAACAGAAGTTGGATTCTGCAAGGGTTTTTGCGAATAAAAATTGAAATATTTTTAACGAACTGATTTTAAATAAATTCCAAACCTAAATCCCGACGCTTCGGGACCAAATTCCAGATATAAAAAGCTAAAAAGTCGAATTTAACCGCAAAGTTCGCAAAGTTTGTATGCATAATTAGTTCTAAAAACGCAAAGTTCACAAAGCTGTGTATTGAACCAACTTTGTGAACTTTGTATTTTCTCAACCTAATATAAAGTAAAATCTTTGTGACCTTTTCGGTTAAAAAATATAAGTAAAAACAAAAAGTCCGCAAAGCTTAAAAAAAACTTTGCGAACTTTGCGTAAATCTTAGCGCTCTTTGCGGTTAAATCAAAAGTGTCCTAAATCAAAAAAGCCATCCACAAAAGTGGAAAGCTTTTCATTGGTCTAACTACTAAACCAGCTACGAGTTACAAAGTCGTAGCAAACAACACAACTAATCTTAGATACCGTTTTTGGGCAAAAAAGCCTTTCTTAACAGAAAGGCTTTTCCCAATATTGCGGTCTGGACGGGACTCGAACCCGCGACCCCATGCGTGACAGGCATGTATTCTAACCAACTGAACTACCAAACCTCTGCGTTATTGCGGTTGCAAAGATAGTACAGAATTTCGTTTCTGCAAGTGTTTTGCTAAAAAAAATTAAATATATTTTTAATTTATTAGCCAAAGTTTTGTTTTTCAACTAAATATGTAGTCAATATTTTTTCAAAATTATCACCAACATTCACCGGAACATACTTAATTTGGTTCTTTGCACAAGTCAAAGACAGTTTTTTAAAGTATTCCTCTGCCCTTTTTTCATATTCTACTTTTACATTGTCGGCAAAAATCGATACTTCTTCTCCAGATTCTAAGTCAATAAACTTTCGCGGTGCATTATCAAAATCAAATTTAAGCTCGGTTTTATCATCTACAACATGAAACAAAACTACTTTATGTTTGTTGTGCTTTAAGTGTTGCAAAGCATTAAACAGCTTTTCATCATCTTCTGACTGAAACATATCGGTAAACAAAATAATCATCGAACGACGATGCATTTTCTCTGCTATTTGATGCAAATAGGTAATCGTATCTGTGCTCTTCTTAACTTTTGGCTGCTGTAATAATTCTTCGAGCTTGTTCAAAAGCATTCTATGATGGCGATCGCTTCCTTTCTCCGGAGCATAATATTCATAACTGTCTGAGAAAACACTTAACCCCACGGCATCGCGCTGTTTCTTTAAGATATTCATTAAAACTGCCGATGCCAGAACCGCAAAACCAATCTTCTTTTCATAAAAAGGCTGATTCGATTTTAGTTCAGGATAATGCATTGAAGACGAATTATCGACAATAAGATGGCAGCGTAAATTAGTTTCTTCCTCAAAACGTTTGGTGTACAAACGATCTGTTTTGGCAAATAATTTCCAGTCGATATGTTTGGTACTTTCTCCGGCATTATAGACTTTATGCTCGGCAAATTCGGCAGAAAATCCATGAAACGGACTTTTGTGCATTCCGGATATAAAACCTTCTACAACCTGATTTGCCAGCATTTCGAGATGCTGAAAACTGGAGACCTTCTCTATTTCCGTTTCAATTTTCATTCGGTTTCTTTTTTAATATTTTGTGCCCGATATAAAGCATCTGTTGCCTGAAATAATTTTCGTTTTAATATCGGACTAAAATTAGGGTTTTCTTTTAAGAATCGCTGTACTTCATCAAAAGCATATTTCGATGAATATTTTCCAACGGTATTACTAAGCCAATCCTTCGGAAAGAAAATATCTCCCGTACGCTGAATTTCATCTACCAAATCTAATGAAAATCTAATATACTTTTGAGCACTTTCCTGACGTAATGGATGATGAAAATTTGCCAGTCCCACAGAAACCCAAGCTTCTTTTTCCCGGTTTTTATCGTCTTTTAAAGATTCCATAAAAGCATTACGAACAGATTCGTCTTTTGATAAAGATGGAAGCAAGAATTCAAATCGCTTTTGTTTGTCAGGATTTGTGATTGTCGTTCTGGTTTTATTTAGAATTTCATCTGCTTTTTCATGTTTGAAAATTGCAAGATTCATGGCGATATTAGTATAATCGTCTTCGTTTAATTTCAAACCCGAAATTGTGATTTCTTTATTCCAAATCTGATATAATTTGGCTTTCGCCGAATCTGAATACGCGATTGAACTAAATAAATTGAATAATGTCTTTTTGATATTACTTGGTAAATCAACTTGTAAACGTGCATACAAAACATCCGAAAGTTGCTTTTGTGCTTCATTTTGTTGTTTTTCAGTCAGGAATTTCCAAAAAACAGCACTGGTTTGATTTGTAATTATTTTTAAAACTAATTCGTTTTGTTCGGTCTGAATTCCTTTTGTAAAACAATCAAAAGCTTTATCCGGAGAAACATTTCCAATCAACATATTTTCATAAAGATTGCTGTAAGCCGATGCCCTTGCAACCTCATCTTTCAAACTCGAAATAGAATTTAAATTATTCCCGTCAAGCGGAAAAACTCCATATCCAAAACCATTATAATTGTAAATGATATTTAAAGGCTTCTCAAGTCCAATTGCTTCTTTTAAAGAAAGACTTCTATCTTTAATAGTAACATCAATAACCTTTACATTATCCGAATAAACCAAACCAATCTGAAAAACCTGAGGCCAGATATTATCTGATTTACCCTCTGCCTCCTGCCAAATTTCAAACGATGAAATTCGGTTTTGAGCATCGTATTTTATCTGATCATTAAAAATCGCTCTTCCATATTTATTTACCCAAACCGAGCTCCATTTTTGAATGTCGAGCGGCGTTTCGGCATCGAGAATTTCTACCAGATTATTCCAATCAGCATTATTGTTGGCGTATTTTTTAATGTATTTTTCAATTCCTTTCTGAAAAGCTTCCTTTCCCATCGAAGCTTCTAATTGACGCATCATAATGGGCGCTTTGTTGTAAATAATACTTCCGTAAAGCGAACCTGCATCTTTCAAATTGGCTAAATTTTGCTTTATGGGATGTGTGCCCAACGAACGATCTTCCGCGTAAGCGTTTGCATAATGTGCCGCAAAAAACTGTAAATTGTGATTAATTTTCGGGAAAATTGGATTCATGATTTTGTCTGCCATAAAATTCGCAAACACTTCTTTCATCCACACATCATCAAACCATTTCATAGTCACTAAATCGCCAAACCACATGTGCGAAGTTTCATGTGCAATTAATTTCGCACGATCAAGTTTCTCACTATCTGTGGCACTGTTATCCAGAAACAAGCTCGATTCTTTATACTGAATTGCGCCAACATGTTCCATTCCGCCATATTGAAAAACGGGAATTGAAGCAAAATCCAACTTC
Source organism: Flavobacterium sp. JAS (assembly GCF_020991455.1). Lineage (GTDB taxonomy): Bacteria > Bacteroidota > Bacteroidia > Flavobacteriales > Flavobacteriaceae > Flavobacterium. The sequence goes on along the minus strand of NZ_JAJMOX010000001.1, from coordinate 60,514 downwards.
TGAAAAGGAAAAGGATAATTGGTATATTTTTCTAAAAAGTCCAACGATTGTTGGTGTAACTTGAAGATTGTATCTGTACTTACTTGTATCTTCTCCGGATTGTTTTCTCGATACAACATCGTCATTTCGAGATTTCCTGGTTTCTCTGTTATGCTTTTAAATTTTCCGGCAACAAACGAGAACAAATACGTACTCATTTTATCCGATTCTTTAAAAGTATAGGCTATAAAATCACCTTTTTCTACTTTCTCTTTCACATCGGCACCAGCCAAAACAGACCAATCTTTTGGAACTGTCAAACTCAATTTATAAGTTGCTTTGATATCCGGCTGATCAAAACACGGAAACAGAGTACTCGCACGATCAGGAACTAATAAAGTATATAAGAAATCGTCATTTCTATTTAAAGATAAATTACCTGCTATAAAAGCAATTGTAATTGTATTATCGCCCAAAACTAAAGCTGATGGAGCAATTACAATATGTCCTTTTTCAGGAACAATTGCGATGCTTTTTCCGTTACTTTCTATTGCTTTTATGTTTTGAGTTTTCTCTTTAAAATCTAAATATAGAGGCTCGCTCAAATCAGATATTGTCAAATTCAAATTAAGATTCGAATTAATATCTTGTTGTTTCTCTGTCGGAATTTCAAACGAAAGCCCATAAGTTACATTAGAGATTTGATGTTTTCGAAAACGCGCCAATTGTTCTGAAACACCGTTATCTAAAACCAAATTTTCTTTTTGTTTAGCTTGAGAGAAAACAGTTGTAATGAGGACAAAAAAACAAAGAAAGCTGTAGAAAATTTTCATTTTTAAAGGAATGTTAGATCTGTAAAAATAAAAAAAGTTTGCCACGAATTTCACGAATTTTCGCTAATTAAAAGAGTATGACTTTTAGCCACTCTCAATAGCTATCGGGATAAAATGTTTTTTTAATCTGTGAGAATCATCTAATCTGTGGCAAACTTTTTAAGCAGCATCAAAATAAATAATTCGAAAAAATTTGTGCAATTAGTGGCAAAAAAAAATAAACCAAATAAAAAAGGTTTGACTTTCGCCAAACCTTCTTTATATAAATTATAATCTTACGACTACAACAAAGCATCTAAACTATCTGCGTAGGTTTGTTTAGGAGCAACTCCTACTTGTTTTCCTACTACTTCACCGTTATGAAAAACCAAAACGGTTGGTATGTTACGCACACCATATTTTGCAGCAAATTCTTGGTTTGCATCAACATCAACTTTACCAACAACAACTTTACCTGCGTATTCGTTGCTTAGTTCGTCAATGATTGGACCAACCATTCTACAAGGACCGCACCATGCTGCCCAAAAATCTACCATTACTGGTTTATCTGATTTCAAAACTACTTCATCAAAAGTAGCATCTGTTATTGCTAATGCCATAATTTCTTATCTTTTTAAAATTATCGTCTGAATTGTTATGCTTCAAACTAGAGTACAAATTTAAAAATTAAATACAAATGAAACACCATTCCCAAATTAGTTTTCATTATAAATGTATTGTCAATAATTATATTAACACGAAAAGTATTGTTTATAAGTTTTAACCTACAACCCCCTGAATTTCATCTTTTTATAAAATTGTCAGTATTTTACCTTATCTTTAATGATTCCGAAAACTCGTCCAGATGAAAGCAATTTTACAACCACTAAAAAACTTTTTACAATCGGTTCGTTTTAAGAAATATGCCAAACGTTTTGGCTTTTTTATTTTAGGCCTTATTGCTTTACTGCTTCTTGCCTGCGGTGGATTATCAATTTATTTCAACCAGAATAAACCCGAAATTATTGCGAAAGTTAACACCAAAATCAACGAGAACATAAACGGAAAATTTCATATTGGTGATTTTCATTATAAGTTTCTAACCGGTTTTCCCAACTTTACATTGGCTTTAAGAGATGTCGAAATCAAAGACAATCAATGGCAAACACACAAACATACGTTGCTCAACGCAAAAGAAATCGAAGTTCGATTGAACGTTTGGAGTTTATTGCAACACGATATCAAAATCCATAAAATTCTCATTAACGACGCTAATATTTATGTTTATAAAGCCGAAAATGGCTATTCGAACGCAAACATCTTTAAACCCAAAAAGAAAAAAGATCCCAAAAATAAATCAGAAACCGAAACTACCGTTGACCAAATCGAACTCAGCGATGTTCACTTTATTCTGGACAATCGTTTGGGACATAAATTATTTGATTTTGATATAGCCGACTTAACTTCAAAAGTAGAATATGACGGTGATGATTGGCAAACCGATGTTTTTCTGGACACACAAATCGCCAGTTTAGCTTTTAATACCGTACATGGAAGTTTTGCAAAACAAAAAGAACTCAAAGGTACTTTTGCAGTTTCTTATGATTCCGAAAAACAAAAAATTGATGTTGTAACCAAAGGCCTCAAAATTGGAACAGACGCTTTTGATATTACCGCTTATTTTAATTTAGCCAAAGGAAATGCCCTTTTCGGAATCAATATCGGGACTACTATTTTATGGCAAAACGCCTCCAACTTATTATCGGCAAACATTAGCTCTAAGCTTAACCGATTTAATTTAAAAAAAGAAATCGACGTCAATTGCGATATCAAAGGCGATTTTAATGCCGAAGGCGATCCCAGAATTGTAGTTCAGGCTGTGATAAAAAATAACGAACTCAGTATTCCGGACGGATTACTTACCGATTGTAGTTTTAAAGGCATTTTTACCAATAATTTTAAACCAAAAGAAGGTTTTAACGACGCTAATTCGGCTATTATTTTAAACCATTTTGTGTGTAATTATAAAAACATACCACTTAAGATTCCGCAATTGTCGATCAATAATCTCGAAAAACCATTGGCAACAGGTTATGTAAGTTCAGATTTTGATGTTACAAAACTAAATGAAGCAAGCAACGACAAATGGATTCAGTTTACTGAAGGTCACGCCAAAGCAAACCTTAAATTTCAGTTTGATATCGTCGATTTGTTTATCACCAAACCACGTTTTATAGGTGGTGTAAATGTTCAGAATGTGTCTTTTCATTTTATTCCGAAAAACATTCACGCCGAAAAAATTAACGTTCAGCTCGACTTTACCGAAAAGGCTTTGTTGATTAAAAAAATCACGTACAAACACAATAAAAACGCCTTTACTATTGAAGGCAAAATTGATAATTTTCTCAATTTGTATTATGATGCCCCAGAGAAAATGGTTGTAAACTGGGATATTTACTGCCCAAATATCGACCTGAAACAATTTCTGGGCGTTTTGGCGAATTCGCAAAAAAACAAAGAAACGCCTAAAAAAAACACAATGTCGCATCAATTGCGCAATGCCATCGAAAAATGCATCGTAGATATCAATTTCAAAGCCGACAAAATCAATTACAATAAACTAACCGCAACCAATACCAAGGCCGAAATCCAGATGATCGATTCCAAGCTTATTATCAAAAACGGTTCTCTGCAAACTTCTGGCGGAAGCATTACTTTTAGTACCATAGTTGCGCCAAATGGCAACAACTTCAATTTTAGTTCGAATGCACATGTAAATCGGGTAGATATTGCAAGTTTTTTAAGATCATTTAACAACTTCGGAATCAAGTCTTTTTCTCCAAGCAACATTAAAGGAAAACTCAGCAGCACTGCCAATGTAAGCGGATTAATTAATAGTAAAGGCGAATTGATTACAAATTCCATGCACGGAAAACTTGTTTTTAATGTCAATCAGGGCGCTTTGCTCAACTTTGAACCTATCGTAAAGATTGGAAAATTTGCATTTCCGTTTCGCGATGTCAAGAACATTACTTTTAGTGATTTGTCCGGAAACCTCAACATGCGCGGTGAACAAGTCGATGTTAACAATCTAACTATTAGTTCAAGCGTCCTTAACTTCGACGCCAACGGGATTTACTCTTTCGGACGAGGCACCAATCTTGCCCTCACAATCCCACTCCGAAACTCCAAAAACGACGCCAAACTAGCCTCCAAAGCCGAACGTGACGCCGTTCGCGACCGCGGAATTGTTCTGCATTTGATTGCTTTGGATGATGAAGGAAAAATGAAAATTAAATGGGGGAAGAAGGAAAAAGGAAAATAATTATAACACATATTTCCACACATCTTGTCAATTCAAACTGCGATGAATGGATTAACACAAAAAGTAACCACAATTTTGTCATTTCGACGCAAGGAGAAATCCTCGCAAGAAACTCTACAAAAATTTGCTTTTTTTTGGGATTTGGAATTTAAAATATTGGGATTTAATTTTAAGGAGCTATTTCCTGCTGTCCACTATATCTTTTATGGCTCCCGATAGCTATCGGGACCGCCACAAAAGGATGCCGTTCCCATCAGGGCTAGGGCTTTTGGTTTCATAAGAACTTTCAAAAATATTAATTAATGCCAGTCAGAAATGATTGGCGTTTTTTATAGAAATAAGCCAAAACTAATGGTTAATATCACGTTGAAAACTAAAATTTAATGAGGTCAATTGTAAGCGAGTAAATTATCGTCTAAAGGCTAAACTTGAATTAATTGTGTTTTAGAATAAAATAACAAAAATCCGTTATCAAGAAATGAAATATTTAGCAGAAATAATTTTCGGAAAAGACCCAGTAAAGAAATTTCATAATAATGAACCTTTAAATGATTTTGAAAAAATCATCAACTTAAAAAAATACAATTTTGAATCTCGAGCAGAAAGAAATGCATTTTATAAAGGAATTGGTGAAGCAATGGGTTGGCTTGAATTTGAAGTAATCAAGGAATTCGAAGAGAAAATAACTCAAGAAAAAGAAGATGACGATAAATTTGATTATTGGTCATTCATTGAGAAATATTATCCAAATTATTACCATTGTGACACTGTTTTACTAAGCGATATACTAACTAGAAAACTTGTGGGTGAAGAAATTTGCGAAAGTGATAAAGAGTACATTAAAGATTGGAATATCAGGAACAGGTTATTTGAAGTAGACAAAGAACTACTTTGCAAAGCATTTGAAAATTACTTTAATATTATGTATCCTGAAAATCTTAACTCTTAAAAAATTAATAAGAATAGTTAATATGATTATATTTCACTAATATTAAACTTCGTTATCAAATTAGTACTTATAAATCATTTATCGCATTATTAAAAATGTCTAAAATCATAAATGTTACTTGTGCGATTATCTTAAAGGAGAAAAAAATTCTCGTTGCGCAAAGAAATGAAAAAATGAAATTACCTTTAAAATGGGAATTTCCTGGCGGCAAATTAGAAATTAATGAAAGTGAAATAGATTGTATCAAAAGAGAAATCAAAGAAGAAATAAATATCAATATTGAAGTCTTGCAAAAATTATCAAATAACATTCATGATTACGGTACTTTCAAAATCAATTTAATTCCTTTCCTAGTTCAATATATTTCAGGCGAAATTAAATTAGCAGAGCATAAAGATTACAGATTACTAAAAAGATCTGAATTATTAAATCTTGATTGGGCAGAAGCAGATCTACCAATCGTTGAAGAATTTTTAAAACTTGAAATATGAACCAAGGATTATATGAAGAATTAGTTACCAAGCTAATAAACTACAAAATAAACGAATTAGATAAAGATACATTTCAAATAAAAAAGACTTCAATAGACAAAGCCGAAGCATCTCAATTATTATCACAACATATTGGCAAAGTCATCAAATATGCATTAGAAAATTTACCTAAACAAAAAGAAATTGACTTAATCGATAATCAAATAAAAATTTCGAATAAAATAATTCAACTATTAAGAGATGAATTAAAAAACGAAGAGTTTGAAGGTGATTTAATTGAAACAGAAGGAAAAATATTGAATGCTGTATTTACAAAAGTCGATGCTCATTTTAAAGACTTAGATCTACATTTAAAAGAAATTACACCTTACACTAGACTAATTCATAGCGAGCTTTTTACTGGAGGAAATGCAGGAACAACTTTAGAAAGTGAATTACGAAAAGAGATTTTATCTTCAGATAAAATTGATTTATTAGTTTCGTTTATTAAATGGAAAGGTATTCGAATTCTTGAACGCGAATTAAGAGAATTTACAGAAAGAGGAGGAAAACTAAGAGTAATTACAACTACATATATTGGTGCTACAGATTCTAAAGCAGTTGAATTCTTGGCATCGTTAGAGAATACAGAAGTAAAGGTTTCATACAATACAGGAAATGAACGTTTACATGCAAAAGCTTATTTATTTCAAAGAAATACAGGTTTTCATACAGGTTATATTGGTTCTTCGAATTTTTCTCGCTCAGCTTTAACTGACGGACTAGAATGGAACCTAAAAGTTACAACTAAAGAAGTTGGACATATTATTGATAAATTTAAAAAAACATTCGAAGCGTATTGGCAAAATGCAGACTTTGAATTATACGATGAAAATATCCATTCTGAAAAACTAGTTGATGCTCTTAAACAAGGTAGATTTTCAAAAGAATACACTTTTACTACGGCTTATTTTGACATTAAACCTTTTCCTTATCAAAAGGAAATTTTTGAAAAACTAGAAGTTGAAAGAACAATTCATAATAGATATAGAAATCTTTTGGTAGCTGCTACTGGAACAGGAAAAACTGTAATATCTGCATTTGATTATAAAAATTTCAGAACTAATAATAAATCTTCTAAATTACTTTTTGTTGCACATAGAAAAGAAATTCTACAACAAGCAAAAGCAACTTTTCAGGGAGTTTTAAAAGATAATAACTTTGGGGATTTATGTGTTGATGGTATTGAGCCAAATTCTTATGAATATCTTTTTGTATCAGTACAAATTTTAAATAAGAGACTAAAAGATTTAAACCTTTCACCTGAATATTATGACTTTATTATTCTTGATGAAGCGCATCATGGATCAGCTTCAAGTTACAGACCTTTTCTAAATTATTTTAAACCTAAAATCTTATTAGGATTAACTGCAACTCCAGAAAGAATGGATAATGAAAATATCCTAGATGATTTCTGTAACCGTATTGCAGCGGAAATTCGACTTCCTGAAGCATTAAACAAAAAACTCTTAAGTCCTTTTCAATATTTTGGAATTACTGATAGCGTTGATTTAACAAATGTTAAATGGGAAAATGGTAAATATGTTGCAAGCGAATTGACAGCGTTATATACTAAAAATAACATCCGTGTTGGAGAGATAATTAACAGTCTTAATAAATATGTCACTGATATAAATGATATTCGTGCTATTGGTTTTTGTGTAAAAATTGAACATGCTGTTTTTATGGCCGAAAAGTTCAATTTAGCAGGATTAAAAGCAGCTTACTTAACAGCTGAAAATACTAACGAAAGGGACCAAATAAGAGAGAAATTCAAGAAAAAAGAACTCAATTATTTATTTGTAGTTGACATTTTCAATGAAGGTGTAGATATTCCTGAAATTGATACAGTTTTGTTTTTAAGACCAACAGAAAGTTTAACCGTTTTTCTTCAACAATTAGGTCGCGGCTTACGTTTGGCAGAAGGTAAAGATTGTTTGACTGTTTTAGATTTTGTTGGAAATTCAAGACCAGAATATGATTTCGAAAATAAGTTTAGAGCATTAATTGGTAAAACTACAACCTCAGTCCAAAAAGAAATTGAAGATGATTTCCCCCATTTACCATTAGGTTGTTCCATTGTTTTGGAGAAAAAAACAAAAGAAACAATTCTTGAAAACATTAGAAAAGCTACATCGCTAAATGTAAATCAATTGGTAACTAAAATCATAAATTTTCAGCATCAAACTAATTTGCCTTTAACTTTAAATAATTTTATTGAATTCTATCATATATCTATTGAAACAATTTACAAAAAAGATAGTTGGTCAAGATTACTTCAACGAGCAGGAATAATTGATGATTTTGAAAGTATAAATGAAAAACAAATTTATTCTGCAATAAGTAATAAATGGCTTTCTACAAACTCAACAAGTTATTTTAATTTCATTTTAACGATCGCAAAACAAGGTTTTAATATTAGAATTGATGATTTCGATGAAAACCAAAAAACCATGTTGTTAATGCTACATTATGATGTATGGCAAAATGCCGGGGGATTCGATTCTTTAGAGAAAAGTATAATTCAAATAGGAAAGAACAAGACTCTTGTTAATGAGATTATAGAAGTTTTAGAAATATTAATTGATAAAATTGGTTTTAAAGAAATTGATATCCAATTACCTTATGAACAACCTTTAAAATTACATGCTAGATATACAAGAGATCAAATATTAGCAGCTTTCCGTTTGAGTACATTTGATAAAAAATCATCTAATAGAGAAGGTGCAGCAGAAAATAAAAGTTTAAACACAGAAATACTCTTTATTAATTTGATTAAATCTGAAGAAAATTTTTCACCTACAACTATGTATGAGGATTACGCTATAAGTGAAACGTTATTTCATTGGCAATCTCACAATACTTATGGACCAGAAACTAGTAAAGGAGTTTCATACATAAAACATATTGAAAGCAATAAAAAAATATTGCTTTTTATTAGAGAAAAAGGAAAAGACGAAAATGGAAATACACTTGGATATGTATTTATTGGCGAAGGTATTTTTAAAGAAACTGAAGGTTCAAAACCTATGAATATAAAATGGGAGTTAAATGAACCAATGCCAAATTATCTTTGGAAAGAGTCTGCAAAAATGTCAATAGGCTAATTTTAAAAAACATGATAAAATATTCAATTTTAGAAATCCCAACCATACTTAATCCGCCTATAAAAATTATAGACGTTATTTACAATTGCCCTGTTTGTGATTATGAAATTGAAATAGATATGTTTGTAGATGATAATAGTTCTGTAAAATGTAATGTTTGCGATCACATAACAAAATTTAAAATTAAAAGAATCTAAATTCTTGTATTATTAAATCGCAAATGCAATAAGCCCTTAACGTTACAATTGTTGCGGGGCTTCGACTTCGCTCAGCCTGACAAAATTGTGCAGATTTCAACTTCAACGAAATGACAAAAATTGCGCATAAATCTTGTAATTATTTTCATAATGTTTTATTAACTCACTTGTCTTTTTGTCTTAAATAAGATAGCTTTGAGAAACAATCATTAAATATAAAGCCATATGAAAATTCAAATCAATACAGACAAGAACATCGAAGGACACGAAAGATTAGAAGCTTATTTTTCTGGAGAATTAGAAAAAGGCTTAACGCGTTTTGAGGAAAAAATAACCCGCATCGAAGTACATTTTGGAGATGAAAACGGAGAAAAATTCAGCTTACACGATAAAAAATGTGTGATCGAGGTTCGTACAGCAAAACTACAACCCATAACAGTTACAGAACACGCCGATACGCTCGAAAAGGCTTTTCAAGGTGCGCTGGCTAAAGCAAAAAAATCACTTACTACGACTTTCGAAAAAATGAAAGAGTATTAATTCAGATACAAACAAATGCAAAAATGGCATTATCTGATTAAGATAATGCCATTTTTTATTTTAGTAAAGCAGTCATTTCTTCCCACTCTAATATTTTAACCGGATCGTTGAGTTTATTGGCAGCTTTGACCATCGATTGGGCAATATCCTTTGCTTCTATTCCTTTATACTTACTGAATTTCCCAATAAATAACGGATTAATAACTTTAAAAATCGAGATCAAAACTTTTTCGAGCGTTCGTTTTTCTTTTCTGTTTCCCAGAATCATCGAAGGTCTAAAGACATAGGTATGATCGAAACTCAAATTAATAATATCACGCTCGGTTTCGCCTTTCATTTTTACGTAAAAAACAGACGAATTCGCATTTGCTCCAATGGCAGAAACCAAGAAAACTGATTTTGCTCCGTTCTCTTTGGCTAATTGCGCTGCCAAAATGGGATAATCATGATCTATTTGATAGTATTGTTTTCTATCGGGTGTCTTCTTTTGTGTGGTTCCAAGTGCGATAAAAATTTCGTCAGTATAAATGCCTTTCACCACATTTGCCAAAGAATGAAAATCGCCTATTAAAGTCTTTAGTTTTGGATGCTGAATGTTTAGATCTTTCCTGACCACGATTATTATTTGCTCATAATTGATATCATTCAATAAACTTTCTAGAATATATGATCCTACAAGTCCGCTTGCTCCGTACACAATTGCTTTTTTCATACGATGGTTTGTTTGCTGTAAGTTGTAAAATTATTGAATTACTTTATAACTAATCCTTTACAATCGAATTATTTAAACCCGTTGGGTGTAATTGTTTTAACACATAGAAGCATAGATTCTGCGCACTCAAAAAAGGCATTTCACTTATTTAAAAGGCACAGAGTTCTGCTATGTTCAAGAAACTTGTTTCTTTTTATACTCTTTTTACAGATTCAAAATCTATGTTTCTATGTGTTAAATTAAATTTTAATAATCACACTCAATGAATTATTTAAATACATAGAAACCTTTTTCTTTCGCACAACAATGTACATTTAAACAGAACGATTAACATAATAATAACGCTTTTCAGGATTGTAAGAAGTAAATTTGCAATCCCAAAAAACGATCTTGATTCTCAATCGAAAACAAGCGCATTGCTTGGGATTATCTACAATATATTATTTAAAAAAACACTCATGAAAAAGCAACTACTCATATTACTAACGGCAATTTTGTTAAGTTTTGGCGTAAATGCACAAGTAAAATCTTCGGAAACAAATGTTCTTGTTTTGATCTATTCTCAAAACGGCGGAACTTATAAAATGGCAAAAGCTATTGCCGAAGGAATTCAGGAATATCCAAATACAAAAGCAACCATAAAAAGAGTTCCTTCGATTAATTCTAAAGAAAAACTAAACGCTGACGTAGAGAAATTACCAATTGCAACTATTGACGAATTGGCTAATTATGACGGAATCGCTTTTGGAAGTCCTGTTCATTTTGCGAATATTAGCGCCGATATGAATTACTTTTTCAGCCAAAGTATTCCGCTTTGGACATCGAGAACTTTAGAAGGAAAACCAGCAACTGTATTTATGTCTGCAGGATCCGGAGCAGGAAAAGAAGCTGCAATTTTATCTTTTTGGAATATTCTCGCTTCTCACGGAATGATTATCGTACCTACCGGAATTATGGGAACGGCGACGTTAGATAAAACTGTTCCTCAGGGAAATACTCCTTTTGGAGCGACTTCATTGGCTGGATCTGTTGGAACTCGTCCGTCGCAAAGCGAATTGAATTTGGCTAAAGAACAAGGAAAAGCTTTGGCAAGAGCAGCATCTGGATTGAGAAATACAGAGAATATAAAAGCTGTAAAAACAACTTCGGTTGAAACTAAAATCGATATCAACAAAACATTAAAAGACAATAATATTGTTCTTCCTGAAGCGCCAAAACCTGTTGGGAATTATGTTCCGTTTACGATTTCAGATCATAAAGTATATATTAATCAGGTGGCTTTGAAAGATGGAAAAATCCTAAATCCGGGTAAAGTTGGCGCGACAGTTACTGACGATCAAGCCAAAGAAGCAACATATCAAACAATGCTAAATGTTATTGCAGTTTTGAAAGAAGCCTGCGGAGGCGATTTGAACAAAGTAAAACAATGTGTGCAATTGACAGGATATTTTAATACTACTCCCGAATATACACAACATGCGGGAATTATGAATTCGGCTTCGAACTTGACGGCGTTGGTTTTTGGAGAAAAAGGAAAACATGCAAGAGCTACAATTGGTGCGGCTTCTTTACCAATAAATTCGGCTGTAGAGATTCAGGCGATTTTTGAAATTGAATAAAAGAAAAATTATAATTTTTTTTAACGGTTTAATCAAGAAAGTAATTAGAAAAATCCGTTTTTATCAGCGTTTTCGCTTTAGCGAATCAGTAAAAATCAGCGTCTAATTCTGACGCGGATAAAACAGATTTACTTCGTAAAAACGCGGATAAAACGGATTTTATTTGCAATAATTTTATTTTCTAAAAGCTTAACTTAATGACATTGGGATAGAAATGTCCGCCGCGGCGGAACGAATAGCCCGACAGCAATAAAAAAAGGGGCGACTATGCGATTGCAAAGTCAGTCCCTTTTTTTATTGGTGGCACGCCCAGATTATTTTTATGGACATTATTTTATGATTTTGGCAATGGTGCTCCAACGGCAATATCACAACGATGTCCTGCTTGTCCGTGTGGCGGATTCATTCCTTCGGCTGTTACAACTGGCTTTTCGGTACTTAATAAAGCCGGAACAGCGTTATTTGCTGGTGGTGGTGTAACTGTAAATGTTTGCGAAGTGCTTCCACTTTGTGCTGTATTAGCTGCAGGTTGTTTGGCCGCAACCGGAGAATTTAAAGGTGCTCCAACCGGAATATCACATCTGTGTCCAGGCTGTCCGTGGGCAGGATTCATTCCTTTGGCTACTTTTACCGGCGCCGCAGTTGTTGTAGTAACTACATTTTGCTGACTTGGTTTTACCTGAACGGTTTGCGTAGGCTGTGCTGTAGCTTGTCCTTGTTGTGCTGGTGCCGAATTTAATGGCGCTCCAACTGCAATGTCGCAACGATGTCCGGGTTGTCCGTGTGCAGGATTTAATCCTTTCGTTTCTCCCAGTACCGTATTCGGGTTTGTAGCAACCGGAGTTTGAACTACTGATTGTGTTTTAGCAGTGTCTTTTGCCAATCCCAATTTAACTAACTCAGAGGTTGGTGTACTTTCTTGTGGTTCTAATTCTTTCTTGCAAGAAGTAAAAACCAAGGAAGTTACAAATATTGAGGTGATAAGTATTTTTGGATTCATGATGTCTATTTTTAAAGCTATCAAATATACTAAATCCTATTGTATCATATAAGTGATATAAGAAAATTTAAGATTTTGTGGAGATTTCGATTTTATACTTGCGTCGAAAATTTCGCGCTAAGGCGCTAAGGCGCTAAGTTTTAAAATTTAGAAAAAAAAACGTTACGACTTTGCGAGATTAAATTAACCCAACAAAAAAACTCTGCACCTTTGAACCTATGAACCTTTGCACCTTTAAAAGAATATTTCCTAACTTTAAACCAAACTATAACTTATCATGAAAAAATCAATTTTACTATTATTGTTCGTTGCCTCTTTTGCAAATGCACAAACTTCTGAAAAAGACAAAGTCAATCAAACCATCGATTCATGGCACAAAGCGGCTGCCGATGTGAAATTTGACGCTTATTTTAATTTAATGGCCGATGATGCAATTTTCATTGGAACGGATGCTACTGAAAACTGGATTAAAAAAGACTTTAGCGTTTGGGCAAAACCGTATTTTGACAAAGGAACTACATGGAATTTTACGGCGCTTGAACGTCATATCTTTTTTGATAAAACCGGAAAAATTGCCTGGTTTGATGAATTGCTAAATACTCAAATGAAAATTTGCCGCGGTTCTGGTGTTTTGGTTAAAGTGGGGAAAGAATGGAAAATTCAACATTATGTTTTATCGATGACAATCCCGAATGATGATATTAATGCAGTGATTAAAGTAAAAGCACCAATCGAAGATGTTTTGATTGAGAAGCTAAAGAAAAAATAAACATTTTTGAGCTTTCTTATTATAATCCTAACTTTTCTAGCACTTTAGAAGATCTGATATCAATTTAATTATAATATAATTGACAATATTACCCATTATTTGGAAGTTCAAAATAAGATTGTCTCAAAAAAACGGTTCGAATTTTACAATATTAACTAAAATAAAAACAACACCTCTATTTTAATAGCCCTCGAAATCAAAATCTTTATTTTTTTTTAACTTTGACCCCAAAAAAAATAGGGTTAAATAAAGTATTTGAAAAATGAAAATAGAAAAACGCTGGATCATCTCCTTTATTATTATAAGTATTGTTTGTATTACGGGCGCATTTTGGCCAACTGTTACTCAAAATAGTTATGTATTATCAGAATTTGGCACAACCGATCATATTGTACCTGCCGATGTTGCCTGGATGTTAACTTCTTGTTGTCTGGTTTTGATTATGACTCCCGGATTGTCGTTTTTCTACGGAGGAATGGTGGGTAGAAAAAATGTGATTTCGACCATGTTGCAAAGTTTCATTTGTTTGGGCGTTGTAACTCTTTTATGGGTTGTGGTTGCTTTTAGTTTGGCTTTTGGAGATCCCGTAGGATTTAGTTCGGGAGGTCACTTTTATAGTTTCTTTGGCGATCCAAGGACTTTTGCTTTTATGGATTATGTGGGCGTTTTGCCTCATAAACAATTGGCAAGCACGATTCCGTTTATGTTATTTGCTTTGTTCCAAATGAAATTTGCCATTATTGCTCCGGCAATTATTACAGGTTCGTTTGCAGAGCGTGTTCGTTTTATATCGTATTTACTATTCATTAGTTTGTTTACCATTTTTATTTATGCGCCTTTGTGCCATTCGGTTTGGTATCCAACAGGAATTTTAGGAACTTATTTTGGCGTAAAAGATTTCGCCGGAGGAACTGTAGTACACATGAGTTCAGGATTTGCCGCTTTGGCGGGAGTTCTGGTTTTAGGAAAAAGAAAAAATAGCCAACATATACCAACCAATATTCCGTTTGTATTGTTAGGAACCGGAATGTTATGGTTTGGATGGTTCGGATTCAACGCCGGATCTGCTCTTGCTGCCAACGGAACTGCTGCAATGGCTTTTGCAACAACAACAACTTCATCGGCTGCAGCCATGTTAACCTGGGTTTTCTTTGATCGTATGAATGGTAGAAAAGTTTCGGCACTTGGTGCTTGTATTGGAGCTGTTGTAGGTTTGGTTGCTATTACACCTGCCGCAGGATATGTGTCGGTTCCTGAAAGTATGTTCTTCGGGTTTGTTACGGCATTAGTTTCAAACTCTGTTGTAAACTGTCGTTTCTCTAAAAGATTTGATGATACGCTTGATGTTTTTGCTTGTCATGGTGTAGGCGGAATTATGGGAATGATTCTTACGGCTATTTTTGCTCACGGCGAAGACGCAAGTTTATTACACGGCGGATGGAATGTTTTTGCACACCACATGATGGCATTGGTTCTGGTTTCGTTATTTACTTTCTTCGGAGCTTATTTCTTGTTTAAAGTAACGAACTTTATTATTCCATTACGAGTTTCAGAAGAAAACGAACATATTGGATTGGATTTATCACAACACGATGAAACGCTTGATCCTAAATTAAAACCAATTACGGAAGCACATTACGGATAAAAAAGGTTGCCACAAATTACACGAATTTTCTCTAATTTTTTTTTCGCTCAAACCATGAAAATTAATTCGTGAAAATTTGTGGAATTCGTGGCAAAAAATTTAAACACAATTGCTCTGTAATCATTCGTTTATATTCCTTAATTTTGCTGAAAATTTTTGTAAAAGTGGGAAGTAAAAATAAACTAAAAAGATTCAGAGAAAACGAAACGTTTCAAAACGTTTTTCAACCAACCAGAGAAGAAGTTGTAGGCGATTTAATGCCTTTAAAAGGAAAATGGAACTCTGATTTCTTTAAAAATGATAATCCTTTAGTTTTAGAATTAGGATGTGGAAAAGGAGAATATTCTGTTGGATTAGCAGAAAGATATCCTAACAAAAATTTTATTGGAATTGATATCAAAGGGGCTCGTTTCTGGAGAGGTGCAAAAACCGCTGTAGAAAATGGCTTGCATAATGTTGCTTTTATTCGAACTCAAATCGAATTAATCAATCATATTTTTGCCGAAAATGAAGTGGATGAAATCTGGATTACTTTTCCGGATCCGCAAATCAAATACAAGAGAACAAAACACAGAATGACCAATTCTGAATTCTTGAAATTATACAAAAGAATTCTTAAAAAAGACGGTGTCGTAAACTTAAAAACCGACAGTGAATTTATGCACGGCTATACACTGGGATTACTGCATGGTGAAGGGCACGAGGTTTTATATGCCAACCACAACGTATATACAAATGAAGGAAGTCCGGAAGAAGTTACTGCTTTTCAGACTTTTTACGAGAAACAATATTTAGAAATTAACAAGGCAATTACGTATATTCGCTTTAAAATTAAAGACTAATTTAATTTTAAAACGAATTTTCAAACCCATTAAATAACTGAATGGCATTACTTACCCCATTACTTTCAGGTTTTCTTGCCGCTTTCATTGGGATTATTCCGCCTGGATTAATCAACATGACCGCAGCCAAAGTAAATCTGAAAGAGGGTAAAAAGAATGCTTTATGGTTTGTTGTCGGAGCTGTTTTAGTGATCTTTTTTCAGGTTTCACTTGCCGTTTTATTCGCGCAGGTAATTGACAATCGTCCGGATGTTGTAACGCTGTTACGCGAAGTTGGATTTGTGATTTTCTCTATCTTAACGATTTACTTTTTGTTTGTCGCCAAAGAGCCTAAAGCAAAAAAATCAAAAATTAAAAAGAGCAGTAAAAAGAGTCGTTTCTTTTTAGGTATGTTACTTTCGGGCTTGAACTTTTTTCCGATTCCATATTATGTTGTCGTGAGTGTTACTCTGGCCTCCTATCATCTTTTTGCATTCGAACACAACATTATTTTTACTTTTGTATTGGGATCTGTTTTGGGTTCATTTGCTGCTTTATACAGCTATATTGGTTTCTTTGGAAGAATTGAAAAGAAAACCGATTATCTAATGCGAAACATGAATACTATCATAGGAAGCATTACAGGTTTAATTGCTGTAGGGACACTTTTTAATATCTTGAATTACTATTTCGGATAAGATTAAACCATTAAGAAATTAAGAAAAATTAAGCAGTACTTTGTAAAAACCTAACTTTCTTAATTGTTTTTAGATCAAAAATTAAGCTCTTACTTCATGAAACTTAATATCTTAATGGTAAAATAATTTAAACGTATGGCTGAAGATAATTTTTTTGAAAGGGTTTATGCGATTGCAAGACAAATTCCGTACGGAAAAGTAACTTCTTATGGCGCTATTGCGAAAGCTTTAGGAACCGCACGTTCTGCCCGAATGGTGGGTTGGGCCATGAATGCTTGTCATAATATGGATGATGTTCCTGCGCACAGAGTTGTAAACAGAAAAGGTCTTTTGACCGGAAAACATCATTTTGATGGAACTAATTTAATGCAGCAATTACTGGAAAGCGAAGGTATTGTTGTAGAAAACAATCAAATTATAGACTTAGAAAAACACTTTTGGACACCTGAAGTTGAATTCTAAGCACAATCTTGTCATCCCGAGGAACGAGGGATCTCCGCAAGAAACTAACACAAAGTATTTTCCTAAATTGTCGAGCTACTTGCGGAGATCCCTCGTTCCTCGGGATGACAAAATGTGCATAATAAATTTAGATGTAAATCTTTGTCAAAGTTTGAAACTTTGACAAAGATGATCGAAGAATATCAAATCAAACAAATCACAAAGCTCGTTTTATCTTCGTCGGTTTGATAACTTAGATAACCGCCGTGTGCTTCTATAATATTCTTAGAAAGCGTTAAACCAATTCCGGCGCCATCTTTTCGAGTAGTGAAAAATGGCAGAAATACCTTGTCTCTAATCTCCGGATCAATTCCTTTTCCGTTGTCAGAAATGACAATGAAAAAGCGATTATTTTCAGTGTAACTGGACAAAAACATTTTCTTTTCACTCTTATCTTTCAAAGCATAAATACTGTTCGTGATCAAATTAATAATCACTTGCTCCATTTGGTTTTTATCAATTAAAATCGAACGCGAGCTGTGAATCTCGTTAACAAATTCAATGTTTTCTGCTTTTAAAATCGGACTCATGATTCGGAGGCAATCTTCAAAAAGCGCATTTATTGGCGTCATTTGTTTTGTTGGCGTCGGTAGCATGGCTAATTTTCGATAATTTTCAACAAAAACCTGCAAATGATCGCTTCGATTTATAATGGTCGAAATACTGCTTTTGATGTCTTCAAAATCGTCTTCTTCTAATTTTTCCTGATCGACTATGTGGAGTAAATTCTGCGAAAGCGCACGAATTGGCGTTAGGGAATTCATTAATTCATGCGAAATAATTTTCATCAGATTAATCCAGGCTTCTTTCTCTTTTTTCTCGATTACACGCTGAATACTGTCTAATAAAACTATAAAATATTCTTTGTTATACGTTTTTGCATGCGAGGTTTGAAGCATAAAAGTCTGCAAATCCTGTTCTTCAATTTTAATCGAAATTGCTGATTTTAAGTCCGTGAAGCCTACGTTTTCAATTTCAGTACAAAGTGATGGCAAATAATTTTTAAGGTATTTCCAATGGCTGACTTTTGGCACTTTAAATAAATTCGAAAAGCAATCATTCATCAAAAATATATTCCATTCTTCATTTTCTTTTTCTAGGATTAAAGCCGCGGTATCAATACTATTTAAAATAGACTGATAAACAAGTTCTTTTGAAGTTTGCTCTTGTTGCTGTACTTTTAAAGTATCATACAAAAGATATAAGTTTTTGAAACTATCCTTTTTATGGGCTTCGGAAAAATTAGTTGTAAAGTCGTTTTTTAATATAGAAAGCAATGTTTTATCATAAAACAACAATCTGTTTTTGACAAAAAAGTACATCTCAAATAACATTACAATGACAAAAAAACCAACTAAAAGCGCATTGTAATAAAACATCTTATAAATCAAAAAAACGCAAAAGAAAAAGAGCATCATTACAAACAATACTCTCACAAACAATGCATTATAAAACTTCCAGTTTTTCATGTTTTTATTTTTTATTGCGACTCCCGATAGCTATCGGGATAAAAGATTAAAAAAAATTGTTTCACGCAGATCTTAAAAAGATTGAAGCAGATTAAAACAGATTAAAATAAAAAATCTGCCTAAATCTGCAGAATCTGCGTGAAACAAATTTTAAGAATCATTCTAATCTCTTAATCTGTGCAAAACTATTTTTTATTTTATGAGTTTTTCAAATCGTATTTTTCAATTCTTCTGTATAATGCAGCTCTTGACAAACCAAGTTCTTCGGCGGTTTTACTGATATTTCCGTGGTGTTTAAACAAGGCTTTTTCAATTACATTTCTTTCCATTTCAGATAACGGATTTTCATCGTTTTCCTGAAAATCTTCAAAATTCAAAATATCCAGATCCTGTATAAAGATTGTATTGTTATCGGCTAAAATTAAGGCGCGTTCGATCTTATTTTCCATTTCACGCACATTTCCTTTCCACGGATATTTTTCTAAATATGGCGCTACATTTTCTTCGAATTGCCAATTTTCCTGATTGTATTTTTCAGCAATTTGATCGAGAATAAAATGAGCCATCGGAACAATATCATCTTTTCGCTCACGTAATGATGGCAAATGAATTTCCATTGTATTGATTCGATACAGTAAATCTTCGCGGAATGTTTTATTTTTTACTTCAGCTTTTATATCACTATTTGTTGCAGCGATAATGCGAACATTTAGCGGTCTTGGTTTACTTTCGCCTAAACGAGTAACTGTTTTTGTTTGTAAAACATGCAATAATTTAGCTTGCAAATGAAGCGGAATATTCCCTATTTCATCCAGAAAAATAGTTCCGCCTGAAGCCATTTCAAATCTTCCGGCTGTATCTGTTTTTGCATCTGTAAAAGCGCCTTTGGCATAACCAAAAAGCTCGCTTTCGAACAAATTATCACTTAATGAACCTAAATCAACGTGTACAAAAGGCTGCTTTTTTCGCTCTGAATTCTGATGAATAAACTCGGCAAAAACATACTTCCCAGTTCCATTTTCGCCCAGAATTAGAACATTTGCATCGGTTTTAGCTACTTTTTCGGCAATAGAATAGGCTTGTTTTATTTTTTGCGAAGTTCCAACAAAGTACCTTTTCTCAGTTTTTTCTACTACAGCTTTTTTGGTGTTTTTTCTGCTTTCGGCGACAGCCTTATCAATTGTTTCAAGCAATTTTTCGTTATGCCACGGTTTTAAAACATAATCGAAAGCACCAATTTTTATTCCTTCAACAGCAGTTTCAATTTTACCAAATGCGGTCATTAAAATCACAATGGTTTGTGGCGAAAGTGTTTTAATTTCTTTTAGCCAATGAATTCCTTCTCGTCCATCTTCAAAACCAATTCTATAATTCATGTCTAATAAAACCACATTTATATCATTTTCGCTTAAAAGAGAAATGATCTTTTTGGGACTATTTGTCGTGAAAATAGTCTCGAAATGTTTTTTGAGAATCATTTTTGCCGAAAAAAGAATTTCTTCCTGATCGTCGACGATTAATATTTGAGCTTGTTTTTTTCGCATGCTGTCTTTTTTTGTTCGATATCGAACGGTCAACTGTTCATTATCGAACAGTCCTTTTTTTAATAGTTTTTAAAGCTTCTTTAAAATCAATGCTTTACAGATAATAAATTTTATGGCATAGTATTTACCTATTGACTATCAGTAAATTATTTAAAAAATGGATAAGGTAATCCCTCGTAAAAATAGAAAATTTAGATATCTCACAATAGCAATTACTGTTTTTTTAGTTTTGGCTGTGATCATCTTTTTTTCTTTCAGCACAAAAAGAAGCTTGAATGTAAAATCGGACGAGCTTTCGATTCAAAAAATTGAAAAAGCTTTTTTTGAAGATTTCGTCGTTTTTCAGGCAAAAGTTGAACCTCTAAATGTAATGTTGGTTAACGTTACTGAAGGTGGATCTGTAAAAGAAATTTTTGTCGAAAACGGTGCAATGGTGACCAAAGGGCAATCGCTGGCACGTTTATACAATCCAAACACTGAACTTAATTACCTAACTCAGGAAACGGCTATTATTGAGCAAATCAACAATTTGAATACCGGAAAACTGAATATCAGAAATCAGGAATTGAACCTTAATAAAGATTTGGTTTTGATCGAACACGATTATAATGATGCCAAAAGATTGTACGATATGAACGCTAAATTATACGATAAAGAGGTGATTTCTAAAAATGACTGGAATACGTTTAAAGAAAGTCTTCGTTTTCAGGAAGAGCGCAAAAGAACGATTCAGCAAAGCATTCAGAAGGAAAAACAAACAAATCAAGTTCAGATTTCGCAAATCAATCGTTCGATTCAAACTATGGAGAAAAGTTTGGATATTTTGAGAAACAACAAAAAGAACTTTTTGATTACGGCTCCGGAAACCGGTCGATTGACTTCCTTTGAACCTGTTTTAGGAAAATCATTCCAGGCGGGAGAAAGTATCGGGAAAATCGATTCGAAAAAAGGTTACAAGCTTGCTGCCGACGTTGATGAGTTCTATTTGGAAAAAGTTCGCGAAGGTTTAAAAGGTCAGGTAGAATTTAAAGGAAAAACGCTTGAAGTTTTAGTTACCAAAGTAATCCCTGAAGTTAAAGGCGGCCACTTTACGGTAGAATTGGCTTTTACCTCTAAAGAAGAAATTGTTTTGCAGGACGGATTAAGTTTTGGAGTGAAATTGATTTTATCTGAAAAGAATAAAACTTTAGTTGTCTCAAAAGGAAGCTTTAATCAGGAAACTGCAGGAAAATGGATTTTTGTAGTAAAAGGCAATAAAGCAGAAAGAAGAAACATAAAACTGGGCAGAGAAAACCCTTCGTATTATGAAATTCTTGATGGCTTAAAAGAAGGCGAATCTGTGATTACCTCATCGTATGCAGATTATAAAGATATCGAGGAATTGTCGATTAGTAATTCGCAGTCACAGTAGTCACAAAAACGGATTAAAAAGTTCGCCACGAATTTCACAAATTAACGCGAATTTTTATTTTCGAGGCGAAAAAAAAATAAAAATAATTAGTGCGAATTCGTGTAATTCGTGGCAAAAAAATAAAGAGTTTCAATCATCAATCAAAAAACACAATCAACAACAATTAAAACCTTAAAAAGATATGATAACAATTCAAAATTTAACCAAAGTTTTTAGAACCGAAGAAGTAGAAACCTCAGCTTTAAGTGGCATTACTTTAGAAATTAAAAAAGGGGACTTTTTAACTATCATGGGACCTTCTGGTTGCGGAAAATCTACTTTATTAAACATCATCGGACTTTTGGACGGTGCCAATGATGGAAGTTATAAATTATTGAATCAGGAAATGATTGGTTTAAAGGAAAAAGGAAGAGCTCAGGTTCGTAAAGAAAATATTGGGTTCATTTTTCAGAATTTTAACCTGATCGACGAGCTTTCTGTTTATGATAATATCGAATTGCCTTTGCTTTATAACAATGTAAAAGCATCGGAGAGAAAACAAAAAATTGAAGCGATTGCTGAGAAGCTTAATATTTCACACCGATTAAAACATTATCCGCAGCAGCTTTCAGGAGGACAACAACAAAGGGTTGCTGTTGCAAGAGCTTTGGTTAACGATCCGAAAATCATTCTTGCCGATGAGCCAACGGGGAATCTGGATAGTAAAAATGGTAATGAGGTTATGGAACTTTTAACTGATTTGCATGCTAAAGGTGCTACAATTTTGATGGTTACCCACTCTGATTATGACGCTTCGTTTTCACAAAAAACCATTCATATGAAAGATGGAGTTATATTCTCTGAGCGATTAAATCAGAGAAATGTAGATGTTTTTATGGACGCTAAATAATTTCAAAATGATCAATTTTATTATAACTGTAATCACTTTCCTGGTAGGATTTGTTTGCAAAGTATTGGCTATTATCTAAAAAACGAATCAAAAACTATAAAAATATAAGCGATGATTTTTAACTGGTTTAAAATATTTATTTATCATTTAAAGCAAAACAAACTGTTTTCGTTTTTAAATGTTTTAGGATTAAGCATTGGAGTTGCGGGAGTTATTTTTGCAATTTTATATTGGAATAACGAAAATGCATACGATCAATGGAATCCTGAAAAAGAGAATTCTTATCAAGTTCTGAATGTAATTGGTGCAACTGGAGACACT
Source organism: Flavobacterium sp. JAS (assembly GCF_020991455.1). Lineage (GTDB taxonomy): Bacteria > Bacteroidota > Bacteroidia > Flavobacteriales > Flavobacteriaceae > Flavobacterium. The sequence goes on along the minus strand of NZ_JAJMOX010000001.1, from coordinate 37,676 downwards.
TGGGCAACGAGTTCAATTCCGTTCGGGCAAACCTGCAAAGCAACAATTCCTGAAATTGAGCAAATTTGTTTTTTAAACATTTGGTATGGCCAGTCTGTTATAAAATATCAAAATCAAAAAGTAATTGATAAAAAAATTATGGTTTCGGACGATAATTTTTTTGATTTTTTTCCTTTTCCAATAATAAAAGGTTCTAAAACAGATATTTTAAAAGAAAAAAACAGTGTTGCTATTGCAGAAGAACAAGCGAAACTACTTTTTAAAGAGGAAGATCCAATTGGAAAATCGATTACTTATGACAATAAATCTTATATCGTAAAGGCTGTTTATCGCATTATAAAACCTTCTTCTATTGAACCTAATTATGTTTTTAGCGGAATTGTGCGTGAACAAGACCTTAACAGTTGGGGAAATTTCAATTATGGCATGATGGTCAAAATCAAAAAAAATGTTGACCCTGCTGTAGTTTTAAAGAAAATGCATAATGTTAATTATGTCAACAGGACTTTAAAAGACGCAAAAGAAAGTGGTCAGACTGTAGCCCAATATGTAAAAGAAAATGGAGAAATCAAGATTCTTCTGGATCAGTTAAAAACTTTACATCTACATGGTACAAAAGCTTCCGGATCAACAACTCCTGAAGGAAAAGGAAATCTACAGCTTCTTTATATCATGGCTGGATTATCAATTTTGATTTTGATTTTGTCTCTTGTAAACTACATTAATTTAGCAACAGCTTCGGCTATAAAACGCGCTAAAGAAGTAGGTGTTCGTAAAATTGTTGGCGCAAGTAAAAATCAAATTATTGCTCAATTTATATTTGAAACTGCTATAATTGTTATTCTTGCTATTTTATTTGCTTTAGCAATAGTAGAACTTTCTTTGCCTTATTATAATTCTTTTTTAGGCAAAACTCTGACCATGAATGGAGGCGAATTTTACCTGCAACTTATTTTAATATTTGGATTAGTAATCATTCTTGCGGGTATTTTCCCTGCCATTTATATCTCAAACTTTGAAACTTTAAAGGTTTTAAAAGGTAATTTCTCCAGAAGCAAAAGTGGGATCTGGATTCGAAATTCGATGCTTATTTTTCAATTTGGGATTGCAGCATTTTTCATCATTGGTGCTTTAATTGTAAATTCTCAGGTTGATTATATGATGAATAAGGATCTTGGTTTTAGCGGTAATCAGGTCATCAGAATCCCTTTTAATTCGGCTGATTATAGTAAAAAAGCTCAAAAATATTTTACTACAAAACAAGAAATCAGTAAAATGTCAGGAGTTCAGGATGTCTCTACTTTTGCAGGTACTTTTGGCAACAGTACTAACTCAAGCTCGGGTTTTACACACAATGGTGTTTTTGTACAGCCACGAAACGTTGAAATGGATTTTGGCTTTCTCGAAATGATGAAAATTAAAGTTGTCGAAGGCCGTGATTTATCTCCCAAATTTGCTTCAGACACTATTGACAATTGGTTAATAAATGAAACTTTAGCCAAACGATTAGGACTTAAAAACCCTATAAATACCGTAATAACATCGGGCTGGGGTAATGAAAAAGGAAACTTAAAATTTAAAGTTGTTGGAGTTGTTAAAGATTTTCACATTACAGGACTTCAAAACAAAGTTCCTCCAATGGTTTTTATCAATATAAAAACTTTAAAATGGAATAACTTTGATAATGTTTATGTAAAAGTTTCTCCAAATAATCTAACGGAAACTTTAGCTAAACTAAAAACATATTGGGAAACTAATGTCAATCCTGATTATCCGTTTGATTATGAATTTGTAAACAAAGGTTTTGCTAAAACTTATGAAGAAAATGTGAAACAAAAAGATCTGTTTTATATTCTAAATCTGGTAGTAATTATTATTGCAGTTTTTGGATTATTTGCTCTGGCATCATTCTCAATGGAAAGAAGATTAAAAGAAATTGCTATCAGAAAAACTTTGGGTGCTGAAACAGATATTTTATTAAAAGAATTATCAAAACAATATGTTCTTTTCTGCTTAATAGGATTTGCAATCGGTATTGTTCCTGCTTATCTTTTATTGCAAAAATGGCTGGAAAATTTTGCTTTCAGAATCGGAGTTTCAGCTATTCCATTTAGTGTTGCATTAGTTTCTTTACTGTTTTTGACTTTATTAATTGTTTTAACTAAAGCCTATCAGGTAACCAAAATAGACATTTTAAAATATTTAAAATACGAATAAACTTGTAGACCATTTTTTTTAAAGAAACCCGCCAGATTAATAAAATCTGGCGGGTTTCTCTTTTTATATTTAGTAACAGAAAACTTGTCAAGTTCAACTACTGAATGCCTTATTTTGCAGCAACAGCGTCTGAATAAAGTAATTTATCCAACTGCGGATCTCTGTCATATACATCAGGATAAAATCCAATTTCTCCGTCATCGCTTACCCAGGCGGTAAAATAGCCTATATAAATAGGAATTTTATTTTTCAGTTTGCAAGTCGTTTCTTTTTCACCGCTCATTGCGCTGTCAATTTTGCTAACTGGCCAATCCGGATCGTCTTTTAAAATTTCAATAGCTAAGTCTTTTGCTCCTTTTACATTGATACAGCCGTGGCTAAAAATACGTTTTTCAAAATCAAACAAACTTTGTGCAGGCGTATCATGCAAATAAATATCATTTGCATTTGGGAACATAAATTTGACTAATCCTAACGAGTTTTTTGGCCCGGGTTTTTGTCTCACATTTCCGCCATTCCACTCCATATTATGATCTGCCAAATAGTTTTTGTCTTCGGCTATTTTCGATTTCAATTCATTTTTAACGATACTCTGTGGAACGTACCAATACGGACTAAATACAATTCTGTCCATCATTCCACTAAAAATCACAGTTTCGGTCATTCTCGTTCCTACAAAAACATCGGTAACTAAATCATACTTCCCGTTTTTAACATAAACCAGCCTAAACGATGGTATATTGACCATTATATACTCATTTGCCTGCGCCAAATTTGCCGGTATCCATCGACAACGCTCCATATTTAGCATTATAGTCTTGATTCTTTTACCAATTGGCTCATTCATTTGGTCGATATGCTCTTTGGTCAAAGTATAATTTAATTTAAGTCCGTATCTTTTTTTATACTTTAAAACACCGGCCATCATCTCTTCGTCATACACATCTCTTTTAGAATCTTGCGCCAGATCTCCCACAACAAACAAGCGTTCTCTAATTTGTTTTACTGCAACGCCGCTGTCAAAAGGTTTTAAATCTTTATAATTGGCGCTATCGATTTCTATCTTTTTCCAAAGATTATTTTTCTCGATTGTACGGTATTTTTTTAAGACTGCTTTAAGTTTATAATATTGCCCAAACAATAGATTCTCGTCTTTGTTTAATCTGTCAGGATCGACCATAAGAGAATCTAATATCTTTGTGTACGAAATACTTTTTGTAGGCAAGAACCAACCAATTTTCTTTAAAGTAACTGGATCAACTCCTGAATAAACATTGCTCGCATAAAACACATACATGTTAGACAATAAAAGTTCTGTGTCTATCTGAGACAAATCCTCCGTTACATTTTCGTTAAAAATGTCATCTATTAGATCTCTGTAAGGCATTGTTGCTTTAATACCCTGCTCATTGAGCTGTCGCACTTTTTGGTACAATAAAGATCCAAATTCACTAATGTTTTTATCATCGTACCAAATCGACTTAAATTCTTTCTTTTTATAAAGATCTAAAACGTCATTTTGGTATTTCTTTAGTTTGGGATATTTTTTGTAAAACTCATTAATTGATTCTGCATTGATAACAACATTCGATACATAATAATTATCGACAAGGATGTTTTTAGATTCCGTTATTTTATTTTTTATATGGATATTTTTTGCTGAAGATTCAAAAGAAAATATCAGAAAACTAACGGCAATAATTACAGACAAAGAAGTAAAATTTCGCATATTTTTAGATTTAAATTTTAGAAGATAATTTTATTCAAAAAATACCGAAAACCCATAATTCACCCAAAAACAAGTTTCCATATACTTTTCAAAAAATAAGAAATCGTCAATTTAGGGTACTCAAATATAGCTAAGATTATTGACTTTTTAATCATTCAATTCTGAAAATTTATCTTAAAAATTCATCTATTTTAACTCTAAAAAACACCTTCGTTTCTTAATATCAAATAAAAAATATGCGCTTTTTATTCAAAAAGAAAAGAAACTCAATCATTCAGAATCATTTTGACTAATCCTAATATCAATAAATACAATTTAAAAGGGTTTGAATCCCAACATAATCTGTTATCTTTGTAGTCTGAAATCAGTTTAAATAAACACAGTTGTTAAATTGGTTTCCCTCAATAGAAAACAGACGATTAAAATGAAATTAGATAGGAAAGAAATTCTTAAAGCTTTAGAAACTATCACTATAGCAGGAGAAGGAAAAAATATGGTTGAAAGTGGTGCTGTTACCAATGTACTAACTTTTGGTGATGAAGTTGTAGTAGATTTACTATTACATACCCCAGCAATGCACATTAAAAAAAGAGCCGAAGATGATATCAAAAAAACGATTCATGACCTGATCTCTTCTGATGCAAAAGTTAAAGTAAATATTAAAGTGGAAGCCAAGGAAAATCCTAACGAAATAAAAGGAAAGGCTATTCCGGGAATCAAAAATATAATTGCCGTGGCATCTGGTAAAGGTGGAGTTGGTAAATCTACAGTTACAGCAAATCTTGCCGTAACACTTGCAAAAATGGGTTTTAATGTTGGAGTTCTGGATGCTGATATCTACGGTCCTTCTATGCCAATTATGTTTGATGTAGAAAACGAAAAACCAGTTTCAATTACCGTTGACGGAAAATCAAAAATGAAACCAATTGAAAGTTATGAAATCAAAATACTTTCTATCGGTTTTTTCACAGCTCCAAGTCAGGCTGTAATCTGGAGAGGTCCAATGGCTGCTAAAGCTTTGAACCAAATGATTTTTGATGCAGATTGGGGAGAATTAGATTTTATGCTAATTGATTTACCTCCTGGAACCGGAGATATTCACCTTTCGATCATGCAATCATTGCCTATTACAGGAGCTGTAGTAGTAAGTACTCCTCAAGCCGTGGCTCTTGCCGATGCTAAAAAAGGAGTTGCAATGTTCATGCAAGACAATATCAATGTTCCTGTTTTAGGAATTATTGAAAACATGGCCTACTTTACACCTGAAGAATTACCTGACAATAAATATTATATCTTTGGTCAGGAAGGAGCAAAAAATCTTGCAGAAGATTTAAATGTACCATTTTTAGGAGAAGTGCCAATTGTACAATCAATTCGTGAAGCAGGAGATTACGGGCGTCCAGCAGCTTTACAAACAGCCTCACCAATCGAAACTGTTTTTGAAGAAATAACTCGAAATATTGTACAAGAAGTAGTAAACAGAAACGTTAACTTACCTGCTACAGAAGCTATTAAAATTACAACAATGGCGGGTTGTTCAGCAGTAAAGAAATAAAAAATTAGATAATTGAGATAAAACTAATGAGATAATATGAAAATTAGATAATTAGATAATTTTACTTCAAAGTGAATTTTCTAATTATCTAATTGACTAATTATCCAATTGATAAAATTATGACAACAGAAGAATTAACAAGCAACGTATTATTGGCTCTAGACGAAATCAGACCATTTTTAAATTCTGATGGAGGAGACATTACACTAGTTTCTATAGACGATGACAAACATGTCAAAGTTCGTCTTGAAGGAGCATGCATTAGCTGTAGCGTAAACCAAATGACACTTAAAGCAGGAGTCGAAACAACAATAAAAAAATATGCTCCACAAATAGAAACTGTGGTTAATATTATGTAGCAAAAGCAGTTTTTTTTCTGCTTTTTTGCCAATGCATAATTAACAAGAATAATAGTGTTTAAGTTGTTTAAATTGTAAAATTCAGAAAAAACAATCAAAATAAAGCACTAATTTGCGAATTCAGCAAAAAATAACATAAAGATTTAAGACTTTTAGTTAAGTAATTACTACATATTTAACTTAAATTTGTAAAATAACCCCTAAAACCTTAAATCTATGAAGAATTTTTACGCTCTTTTATTATTGCTATTTGTATCTGTAAATTATGCCCAGCAAGGCCAAACTCTGATTGCTGATAAAGCATGGGTAAATGAATCTGAAGAATGGTCTGATTTTCAATATTCAGGACAAATCGTTTTTTCAACTAATGGACAAAGTGAAGAAGGTACTTTGAGAGTTGGAAACTATGATTTTTTATATGACTTTTGTGAAGGAAAAGCAAAATTCAGTAATAAAGCCACTTACAGTGCAGCTGAATTTGCTCATCCTAGAAAAATATCTTCTCAAACAGATAAGCAAGGTGTTTTAAATTCAACTTACGAAGGAGCATTAATCTTTCAATCCGATAAAGATTATTATTCTATTATGGCAATTGTTACAATATTAGAAAAAGGCGGAAATATTATTGGTGTAAAAATGCGCCTTAAAGATGGCAACAACAATAGAAAAGAGTACGCATTTAGCCTAAAATCAACTAGTTAACCAGAATAAAGGATTTTTTCACGTCATAAAATCCTAACCAGTAAAATTCCAAATAATAAAAATGGATGTATTAATAAAGATTAAAGATCGAGAAGGAGTTATACACGAGTTACAAGCTCCAACTGATATGGCAATGAACATAATGGAGTTATGCAAAGCATACGAACTTCCTGTTGAAGGAACCTGCGGAGGAATGGCAATGTGTGCCTCTTGCCAGTGTTACGTTCTTAATGATATTGCATTACCAGAAATGGGGGATGAAGAAGAAGCCATGCTTTCGGAGGCGTTTTATGTTAAATCTAATAGTCGTTTAGGCTGCCAGATACCAATTACCACAGAATTAGAAGGACTAGAGCTAGAATTGGCTCCTGAATACTAAATAAGAAATTTTTAATATTTTAAAATTCCAAATTCCAATAACAACAGATGTTGCTTTAGAATTTGGAATTTTTTATTTGGGCTTTACTATAGATCATTTGGATCAAAGGGTTCAAATTCTCTTTCAGAAAATGCTTCGGTTAAGATTCCTGACGAACATAACCAGGTTATCATTTCTTCCAGCGTATTTCCAGCTTTATAAATCATTTCGCTGTGCCTTGGCAAAACGAAATATTCATTTTTAAGAAGAATAATTTCATCGCCATCATAAGTATCTCCGATTCTAACAGAATTTAGAACTTCATCTTTTGTCAAAACAGCTGGACCTTCATCCCAAAACCAATATTCGGTTATACGGCTTTTCCATTCTGCCAAAGTCAAAATTATAGTTTCCGGAAGATAGATTCGCACATAAGTTCCGCCAAGAATTCCGCTTCCGTAAGTTGAAACATATTCTTTATAATCATTATCAAAAACAATGTTTAATGTTTTTTCGCAAGCCAGAATATCTTCTTCGTCGGCAAGGAATAAATCTGTTTCATTTGTTTTATAGTTGGGGATTATTTTATAGTTATTGAAGTTCATACGTTTTGCATTTATAAAGCTAAGATAAGATTTTTACTAAAATCATTTCTGTCCTACATTCAAATTTCATATTCAATTTGACCAATGTATATCAACTCAAATTTTGAATTCTGTATCGAAATTGGCTTTTCGATCTGATCTTTTGAAATAAATACAACCGTATTAACTTTTTCCGGATCTTGATTTTGTTTGACTAATCTTTCTTTAGCTTCTGTAATCCATTTTTCAGAATAAGAATATGGACTGAATTTTTCTTTAAAGGAGACCTCTTCATTTTCAAAACCACTTTCCATAAAGTCATGATCTAAAAAGTTCTCATTTTGAGATTTTGCAAATTCCGATATGTATTTTTCATCTTCAATTACATCTTCATCTTCATAATAAGTTTCATTTTCACCCAAAAAATCAAAATATGCTTCTTCTGATGTAAATTGTCCAAACCAAAAATGGCTAGTTTCTGTTCTCATACTTTCACCGTTTTAATAGAACAAAAATATCTTTTCTTAATTATAGTTCTTCATAATTCTATATAAAAAAACCGCAATTACATTTCTGTAATTACGGCTTTCTCTTTATAACAATTTTCTTTATTCTCTAGTTTATACCAAACCTGCTGCAATTAAATATTCAGCGATTTGAATTGTGTTTGTCGCAGCACCTTTTCTTAAATTGTCAGCAACAATCCACATGTTTAAAGTGTTTGGCTGGCTTTCGTCACGGCGGATTCTTCCAACAAAAACATCATTTTTACCTTCTGCATATAATGGCATTGGATAAGTAAATGTGTCCAAATTATCCTGAACCACTACTCCATCAGTGTTATGAAGAATCTCACGAACTTCATTTACATTAAAATCATTTGTAAACTCAACATTTACTGCCTCACTATGTCCGCCAACAACAGGAACACGAACTGCAGTAGCCGTAACTCTAATTGTTTTATCGTCAAGGATTTTTTGAGTTTCACGAACTAATTTCATTTCTTCTTTAGTGTATCCGTTTTCTTCAAAACTATCGCAATGTGGAATCGCATTTCTGTGGATTGGATATTTATAAGCCATTTCTCCCTGAATTCCAGCGTACTCGTTTTCTAATTGTCTTACCGCTTTTACACCAGTTCCGGTGATAGATTGATAAGTAGAAACAATGATTCTTTTAATGTTGTATTTTTTGTGCAATGGAGCCAATGCCAAAACCATTTGAATAGTTGAGCAGTTTGGGTTTGCAATAATTTTATCTTCTTTTGTTAAGCTTGTAGCATTGATTTCCGGAACTATCAATTTTTTTGTTGGATCCATTCTCCAAGCCGATGAATTATCAATAACAGTTGTTCCGGCTGCTGCAAATTTTGGAGCCCATTCTAATGAAGTATCTCCTCCTGCAGAAAAAACAGCGATATCAGCTTTCATGTCAACTGCCGTTTGCATTCCTACAACTTTATATTTTGTTCCTTTATATTCAATTTCTTTTCCTATTGATTTCTCAGAAGCAACAGGAATTAATTCTGTAACAGGAAAGTTTCTTTCCGCCAAAACTTTAAGCATTATCTCGCCAACCATACCAGTGGCACCTACAACGGCTATTCTCATTTTTATATTTTTATAGTATGAATTAAATCTAATTTATAATGCAAAAGTATACAATATAAAAGTCAAAACAAGACGCTTCACAAAAAATAACAAAATGTTATAAATCAAACAAAAATAAAAAAAACCGCCCCAATCAAGGAACGGTTAAGTTAGACATAGTGTAGCGGAATTATTTTTTAAGCAAATCTCTAATTTGCGTTAGTAACTCTTCTTGAGTTGGTCCTGCTGGCGGCGGAGCAACCTCATTTTTCTTTTTAGCGTGGTTAATTCCCTTGATGATGAGAAACAACACAAAAGCAACAATTACAAAGTTAATTACGGCCGAAATAAATAAACCATATTTTACTCCTCCAAAAGCCGTTAATTCCTCAATAGTAGACAAATGCGCCGCATCTAAAGCTGGTTTCAATAACAACGGTGTAATTACATTTTCGATAAATGAGCTCACAATTTTACCAAAAGCAGCTCCAATGATTACACCGACAGCTAAATCAACTACGTTGCCTTTCATTGCAAATTCCTTAAATTCAGAAAAAAATCCCATAATTGTCTCTTTTTGTTTATAATTAAAATGAGTATCGAAAATACGCAATTTTCTTTAGATTTCTTACAATTATCTAAAAAATACCCGTTTTACACGTTGCGAGATACTTGTCATAATCTCATAAGGGATGGTTTTCAGCGCTTCTGCCATTTCTATAACCGTTGGGCTTTCGCCAAAAATAATAACAGAATCTCCTTCTTTACAATCGATATGGCTTACATCAACCATAAGCATATCCATACAAACACTGCCTACAATTGGTGCTTTTTGGTTCTTGATTAACACATAACCAACCAGATTTCCCCATAATCTCGAAATTCCGTCTGCGTAACCAATTGGGATTGTTGCAATTCTAGTTTCTTTCTCAGCCATAAAACGACGTCCATAACCTACGCTATCACCATTTGGGATAGTACGAACCTGAGAAATTATAGATTTTAAAGTTCCAACATTCTCCAGATATTTTTGTTCTGCCGGATCATTAGAAACTCCGTATAAACCAATTCCTAAGCGCACCATATTAAATTGCGCATTTGGGAAATTGCTGATTCCTGATGTATTTAGAATATGACGAATTGGGTTTATATTTAATTCTGAAATTAATTTTGAAGATAATTTATCAAAAAGATCAATCTGCGAAAGCACAAATTCAAAATGCTTCACTTCATCACTTGTTGCGAGATGCGACAAGACACTTTTTACTTTTACAGATGAATTTCCTTTTAAAGTTTCAATCAATTCATTTAAGTTCTCTTCTTCAAAACCTAAACGATGCATTCCGGTATCCAGTTTTATATGAATCGGAAAATCTTTTAAATTCTTTTCGCGGGCAATTTTCAAAAAGGCATTTAATCCTTTTATGCTATAAATTTCTGGTTCTAACTGATACTGAATTATCGAAGGAAAACTAGTGGATTCAGGATTCAAGACCATAATTGGCAATTTTATTCCGCCGTTTTTAAGCGAGATTCCTTCATCGGCGAAAGCCACTCCCAAATAATCTACTTTATGATGTTCGAGCAATTTTGCAATTTCCAATCCGCCGTTTCCATAACCAAAAGCTTTTACCATCACCATGATTTTTACATCATCGGCCAATTTTGATTTATAGTAATTCAGATTATGACTAATCGAATCCATATTGATTTCAAGAACCGTTTCATGTGTTTTTTCTTCAAGTAAAGAAACAATTTGCTCAAACTGAAACGACCTTGCCCCTTTTATTAAAATGGTTTCATTATTGAAATTTAAGCTATCGATCTGAGCAATAAATTCGGCTGTATTTGGAAAAGTTATACAATTCGAAAATTTAGCCGCAAAAGAAGAAATAGTTGCTCCAATTGCTATAACCCGATCTACTTTATTATCCGCAATAAGTTGCGCAACCTTAGTATATAATTCTTCATTTGAGAATCCGCTTTGAACAATATCCGACAAGATAATTGTTTTTGAAGCGTTCTTTTTTTTCTGACTTTCCAAGAAATCCAACGCAATTTTTAACGACTGAAAATCGGAACTATAACTGTCATCGATAATACTAGAATTGTTGATTCCGTTTTTAACTTCTAATCGCATTCGCACCGGATACAACATTTGCATACGGTTTTGAATCGTAGCAAAATCATATTCAAAATAAAGCAAAACCAATAAACAGGAAACGGCATTTTCTATTGAAGCAGAATCGCTAAAAGGAATTTCTAAACTAAAAACATCTTCTTTATATTGATATTGAATAACTGTTACGTCGTTTTTGTGTTCTCTTTTCAGAATAAAAACATCGGCCGAATTATCTGTAAAGCTCCACGAGAAAATCTTTCTGTCTTTTAAATCATTTTCTTTTAAAAAATCCTTCAAACACAAATCGACAATTTCATTTTTTTGATAAATGATTGCTTTTGATTTTTTGAAAAGCAATAATTTCTCGTTGATTTTTTGTTCCAGATTCTGAAAACCTTCGTCATGCGCAGAACCAATATTCGTCAAAACACCAATCGTAGGTTTTATGATTTTCTCCAGATTAATCATTTCGTTTACCGTAGAAATTCCGGCTTCAAAAATGCCTAAATTGTGTTTCTCATTAATGGCAATAACCGACAATGGGACTCCAACCTGAGAGTTGTAACTTTTAGGACTTCTGATAATATTATAATCCGGGCTCAGTAAAAAATTAAGCCATTCTTTTACAATCGTTTTTCCGTTACTTCCGGTCAGGCCGATAACAGGAAAATCAAAAAGATCTCTGTAATAACTCGCAAATTCCTGCAAAGCATCTAAGGAGTTTTTGACCACCAGAAAATTTGCTTTTCCGGAGCAATTCTCAGGAATATACTGCACAACAAAATTCTGAACGCCTTTTTCTATAAGTTCAGGAATATACAAATGAGCATCGTTATTAACGCCTGATAAGGCAAAAAACAAGGTTTGCGATCCGTTTTGAAGCGAACGACTGTCAATCGAAATATGATCAACAAAAATATCAGTGTCTGAGCCAATCCATTCGGCATCAAGAACTGGGATTAGGCTTTTTAAGTTTATGCTCATTTAGAAAATTTCTTTTGTCAAATTTAAAAAAAGGATTGCCACCAAGTTCACAAATTTTCACTAATTCTTTACAGGTGTTTTTTTGCTCCAGATTAAAAAAGTTAGCCACGAATTTCACTAATTTTCACTAATTAAATTCGTGCTCATTCGTGAAATTCGTGGCAAAAGAAAAAATCATTTTAATCCACGTAATCTGTGACAAAAAAAAATAATTCGTGGCAAAAACATTATTTGTTTATATTTGTTCGACGCCACTAAATGCAACGTTTTGAAAAAAATACTTCCTATATTTTCCTATATCCTACACCCGATTTTCATATCGATGTATGCCACTTTGTTTTATCTTTTTTGCAAAGATGACATCTTTACCAATCAGGAAAAATATTATGTTTTATTTCAAATTCTGATCATTACCATTTTAGTTCCAATCTTGTTTTTCATGTTACTGCGTTCAACAGGACATGTAAAATCGGTAATGATTCACGAAACTTCGCAACGCAAAATTCCGCTTGTTCTGCAATGTTTTTTATATATTTTACTGGTAAAAAGAAGCATCATAATTACCCGTTATCCTGAGCTGCATTTCTTTTTTCTGGGTGCTTTGTTTAGTACCATTTTGGCTTTAATGTGTTCACTTTTTAACATTAAAGCAAGTTTGCACATGATGGCTGTTAGCGGATTAACGATTTTTGTAATTGGATTGAATATTCATCTGCAAATGCAGAATCCTTATTGGTCAGCTCTTTTGATTTTATTGACAGGAGTTGTTGCCTCTTCCCGATTAGAAATGGAAGCTCATTCGCCTAATGAATTATTAATTGGGACGTTTATTGGGATATTACCACAATTGTTATTCTTGTATTTGTGGTTATAATATGTAGAATATTAATCCTGCATTGAGAGTTCTCACATCGATACTTTGTCCGGAAGACGTTTTTAAATCTTTTTTAAACAAAGTATTTAAACCATAATTAATATAAACATTCCAGGTATTGTAACCGGCAGCCAGATAAACGCCGTATTGAAATTTACTTACATCCGGATTATTAGCTACTTTATACTTTCCTTCTCCATTGTCTAATACCGATTTATTAGAGAAAACATAACTTAATTTAAATCCGCCGTAAATTCTCCAGAACTTATAACTTTCATAAGTCGAATTTCTCCATCGAAACTCTATTGGAAGATCTACTAAATACTGACGGTATCTATTTGAGGTAATATCATTATAATCACTGACTTCATAAGCCAAACCTCCGCTTGGTACTTGAGAAATAGTCAAATTTTGATAATAATTCTGGTAACTTAACCCTAAACCTGCGGCAATTGCAACGGTTCTTTTTTTATTGATGGGCATATCACGCAGAAATCCGGCAGAAAGTCCGGCAGAAAATTTATTTTGCTTAAGTCCTTCCGGAATCTGAGTCAGAAGGTTATAAGTAACCGAAAAATAAAACTGATCTTCACGGTATAATGAATCTATCTTAACAGGAGGTTTTACTTCTGTCTTAACATCTTCTTGTGCAAAAACGTTAAAAAACGATACTAAAAACAAACAACTAAAAAGGAATCGCATATCGTATTTTGGTTTTAAAGAGTTTTTCAAGTAAACGTATTTTAAGGTATATTTATTTTACTTACAAATATAATATAATGCCAGTTCAGGAGACTATTAGAAAGTAATTATTCTCTTTTTTACGACGAATAAAACCATTTGTTGCACTTTTTTCAATAAACAAGCAACAGAATCTAAAAAACAGAGCATTTTTTCACTGCTCTTTTATACCTTTGCAATGTTATGAAGAAAAAACAGCTCATATTAAGTGTTTCTTTCGCTCTAACAATATTGTTCTCAATATTGTTTCAGTCGATACACAGTTATGAGCATATTGTAAAGCAACTTTCAGAAAAACAGTGTCATCACGATTACAATGATCCAAATGGCGAAATAACGCATCAGCATCATAATTATGACTTATGTTATGTATGTCATTTTGCTTTTGGAAGTTATGTTGTTCCTCAAGAATTTGCTTTTCAATTTCATACTTTCAACAATGAAATTCCTTATTTCTTTGCTCTTTCAGAAAAAGTATTTTCAATTTCAGAAAGTGCTTATTTATTGCGTGGTCCTCCGCAAACTATAGTTTCTTAGGTTTCGATTACTCGAAATACAATCAAAATATTTTTAATCTAATCAAAAAAAATTAGTCCATTTTCCCATTCTGAAACTTTCAGGATCGGCAAATTTCACTATTCTTTTTAGTTTTTATTTTAAAAGGAAAATCAATTAACTATAGCATCATTTTCAAATGAAAAAAATAATATTAGCCCTTATTTTAGGGTTTTCGAGCCTGCTTTCGGCTCAAAATTCGGTTTCAGGAACAGTAACAAATCTTGAAAACCAGCCTATGTCAAACGTTTCTGTTTATGCGCCTGAACTACACAAAGGAATCAAAACTGATGAAAACGGAAAATACGAATTTAAGAATCTTCCAAACGGAAGTTTACGACTTGCTTTTACATTTGTTGGATATACAACTCAAAATAAAACGATCAATAAATTATTAAAACAAAACACCCTGGATGTGACACTTACAGAATCTATTTTTGAAATGGATGAAGTTGTGGTTTCAACGCCTTTCAACAAATTGCAATCGCAAAACGTAATGAAAGTCGAGCATGAAAGCATTAAAACATTGCAGCAAAAAGGAACTTCAACTTTAATCGAAGGTTTGGCAACGATTCCGGGAGTTTCACAAATTTCGACAGGAACTTCTATCGGGAAACCGGTAATTCGTGGTCTTAGCGGAAACCGTGTTTTGGTCTATTCGCAAGGTGTTCGTATCGAAAATCAGCAGTTTGGAGATGAGCATGGATTAGGTTTAAACGATGCCGGAATTGAAAGTGTTGAAGTTATAAAAGGCCCTGCTTCTTTATTATATGGTTCTGATGCTTTGGGTGGAGTTTTGTATTTTAATCCGGAGAAATTTGCTGACGCGAATACGTTTAAAGCAAATTTCAGTCAAAAATATTTCACTAATACACAAGGAAGTAATTCTTCTATTGGATTAAAAACTTCTACTGATAATTGGAAATTTCTGGCTCGCGGAAGCTTCAACACGCATTCTGATTATAAAATTGCCGATGGAGAACGTGTAACAAACACTCGTTATAATGAAACCGATTTTAAAACCGGAATTGGATACAGCAACTCTAGTTTTACTAGTGTTTTGAGATACAACTACAACAAACTGGATCTTGGAATGCCGGATAATGGAATTGGAGAACAATCTTCAAGCAAAAACACCGAATTTCCGAGACAAGGAATCTTCAACCATTTATTGAGTTTAAACAACGTGATCTTTTTTGAAAATTCAAAATTAGATGTTGATTTAGGTTATATCGCCAATGACAGAAGCGAGTTTGAAGACAGTAACGAGGCTTCTCTTCACATGAAACTGAATACTTTTAATTATAATGCTAAATATCATTTTCCGAAATTTGGTAAAATAGAAACTATTTTTGGCGTTCAGGGAATGCATCAAACAAACAAAAACTCCGGAGAAGAATATTTAATTCCTGATGCAACAACAAATGATTTTGGTGCTTTTGGAACTGCAAATTACGAATGGGGAACTAATGTTTTACAAGCCGGATTGCGTTTTGACAACAGAAAAATAACTTCTATTGCACACGGAATTGAAGGCGAAGAGGGGTATTTCCAAGCTTTAGACCGATCATTTGACAGTTTTAATGCTTCTTTGGGATATAAAACAAAACTAGCAGATCCGTTAACGCTTCGATTGAATGTTGCGACAGGATTTAGAGCGCCAAACTTAGCAGAATTAACTTCAAACGGAGTTCACGAAGGAACTAACCGATATGAAATTGGAAATGCTGCTTTGAAAACGGAACAAAACGTTCAGACAGATTTGAATTTAGAATACAAAAACACGCATTTTGAGTTTTTCATTAACGGATTTTACAATCACATAAACAATTACATCTACACTTCGCCAACGGGAGAAGTTCGTGAAGACAATAATGTTTTTGCTTATACTCAGGATAATGCCAATTTATATGGTGGTGAAGTTGGTTTGCATTTTCATCCGCATCCGTTAGATTGGTTGCATTTTGAGACTAGCTTTGAAACCGTAACCGGTAAAAAACAAAATGGTGATTATTTGCCTTTAATTCCAGCAAACAATTGGAATAATACATTGAGAACGGAGTTCAAAATCAAAGATTGGTTTGAAGAAGGATATGCTTCTTTAAATGTTTCATCGACTTTTAATCAAAATAATGTTAGCGGTTTTGAAACGGCTTCAAACGGATATACATTAGTAAATCTTGGTTTTGGCGGAACCGTTAAACTAGGAAAACATGCTTTTGATGTGAACCTGAACGGAAACAATTTATTCGATAAAAAATACATTGCACACCTTTCAAGATTAAAAACAGACGGTATTCCTAATATTGGAAGAAACATCGTTCTGGGAGTTAATTTCAACTTGTAATTTTATTATTTAACCGCAAAGTGGGCTTACTTATTTCTCGCAAAGACGCAAAATCACAAAGTTTATTTTCTTTGCGTCTCTGCGCCTTTGCGAGATTTAAATAAAAAAACTTGGCAAGCCTTGCGAAAAATAAATAAGCGCCCTTGGCATAAAATACTTTGCGTACTTTGCGGCTAAATATTTACCTATCTCACAAAAAGCGTTATTTTTGTTACAACTGTTAAATTTAAATTATGAAAAAAACCTTTCTTATAATGGCTATCACAACCGCAGGAATTTCATTCGGGCAAAATAAAGATCATTACCCTGAAACTAAAAAAGGAGAAACTGTTGACGTTTATTTTGATACTAAAGTTAGTGACCCTTATCGCTGGCTTGAAGATGATAAATCAGCCGAAACCGGAGCTTGGGTAAAAGCACAAAACGAAGTTACTTATGGCTATTTAGATAAGATTCCTTTCCGTGAAGAATTGAAAAAGCGCATGGAAAAATTATGGAACTATGAAAAAATTGGTGCACCATCTACAGAAGGAAAATTTGCTTATTATTCAAAAAATAACGGACTTCAGAATCAATCAGTTGTTTACAGAAAAGGTCAAGATGGTAAAGAAGAAGTTTTCTTAGACCCTAATACATTTTCTAAAGACGGAACTACTTCGCTTGGCGGATTAGATTTTTCTAAAGATGGATCGAAAGCTGCTTATGCTATTTCTGAAGGCGGAAGCGATTGGAGAAAAGTAATCATCATTGATGCATTGTCTAAAAAAGTTCTGGAAGACACTTTGGTCGATGTAAAATTTAGCGGTGTATCATGGCACGGTAACGAAGGTTTCTATTATTCTAGTTATGATAAACCGAAAGGAAGCGAGCTGTCTGCAAAAACAGATCAGCACAAATTGTATTTCCATAAATTAGGAACTTCTCAAAAAGAAGATAAAGTAATCTTTGGCGCAGACCAAAAACGCAGATATGTTGGTGGTTCGGTTACCGAAGATGATCGTTTTTTAGTTATTACCGCAGCAAATTCGACTTACGGAAACGAATTATATATTAAAGATTTAACCGTTGCTAATAGTCCTATTATTACTATCGTTGACAACTTTAACAGTTCGAATTCTATTATTGAAAATGAAGGAAATAAATTGTTTATCGAAACCGACTTAAATGCGCCTAATAGCCGCGTGGTTTCTGTAGATGTAAACAATCCAAAACCTGAAAACTGGAAGGATTTTATTAAAGAAACTCAAAACATTTTATCACCTTCAACTGGTGGTGGTTATTTCTTTGCCAATTATACTAAAGATGCTGTTTCGTTTGTACAACAATACGATTATAGCGGAAAATTAGTTCGCGAAATCAAACTTCCGGCAGTAGGAACTGCAGGTGGATTTGGCGGAAAAAAACACGAAAAAACATTGTATTATAGTTTTACCAATTATACAACTCCGGGAACAATTTATTCTCTGGAACCAAAATCAGGTAAATCTGAAGTGTACCAAAAACCTAAAGTTGATTTTAAAAGTGACGATTACGAGTCTAAACAAGTATTCTACACTTCTAAAGACGGAACTAAAATCCCAATGATTATCACGTATAAGAAAGGTTTAAAACTTGACGGTAAAAACCCAACTATTCTTTACGGTTATGGTGGTTTCAATATTAGCTTAACGCCAAGTTTTAGCATTGCAAACGCTGTCTGGATGGAAAATGGCGGTGTTTATGCTGTTGCCAATTTAAGAGGTGGTGGTGAATATGGTAAAAAATGGCACGATGCAGGAACTAAATTGCAAAAACAAAATGTATTTGACGATTTTATCGCAGCCGGCGAATATTTAATTGCTCAAAAATATACTTCATCTGATTTCTTAGCGATTCGCGGAGGTTCTAACGGTGGTTTATTAGTTGGTGCAACAATGACACAACGTCCTGATTTAATGAAAGTAGCTTTACCGGCTGTTGGTGTAATGGATATGTTGCGTTACCATACTTTTACGGCAGGTGCAGGTTGGGCTTACGATTATGGAACTTCTCAGGATAACAAAGAAATGTTTGAATACCTTAAAGGATATTCTCCGGTTCAAAACGTTAAAAAAGGCGTTCAATATCCAGCAACTATGGTTACAACCGGTGATCACGATGATCGTGTTGTTCCTGCACACAGTTTTAAATTTGCTGCTGAATTGCAAGATAAACAAACAGGTAATAATCCGGTTTTGATTCGTATTGATGTAAAAGCGGGTCACGGAGCAGGAAAATCTGTTGCGGCAACAATTCAGGAAAACGTAGACATTCAAGCGTTCACACTTTACAATATGGGATTTAAAGCTTTACCTAAAAAGTAAACTTTAGTCTGTTTTTTATAGCCACGAATTCACGAATTATTTTTTGTGAGTTCGTGGTTATTTTTTTTGCAATCAGCTTAAGTTTTGTTTCACGCAGATTTAAAAAAGATTTAAGCAGATATAAAAAGATTTTCAATTTATTAAATCAAATAAATCTGCCTAAATCTGCTAAATCTGCGTGAAAGAATAATTCGTAAATTCGTGGCCAATTTTTTTTAAACAGTAACAAAAATAAAAATTCAAGGAAATTAGTGCAATTCGTGGCAAACCTTTTTAAATTTGAATTAATTATAAAACACCAAAAAATGAAAATTGTAAAATGGGGAATTATAGGTTGTGGTAATGTAACCGAAGTAAAAAGCGGGCCTGCATTTCAGAAAACTCCAAACTCAGCTTTAGTTGCTGTAATGCGCAGAGATGCGGCTCTTGCCGAAGATTATGCCAAACGCCACAACGTTCCTAAATGGTACTCAAATGCTGCTGATTTAATCAATGATCCCGAAGTTGATGCTGTTTATATCGCAACTCCTCCATCATCTCATAAAGAATATACTATTTTGTGTGCTAAAGCAGGAAAACCTGTTTATGTGGAGAAACCAATGGCTTTAAACTTCGAGGAATGCAACGAAATGATTAGCGTTTGTAAAGAACATAACGTACCATTATTTGTAGCATACTACAGAAGACGTTTACCAAGATTCCTAAAAATAAAAGAACTAATCGATCAAAATAAAATAGGAACGATAAGACATGTAAACTGTGTTTTATTCCATCCGTTTGAACAACGATACGACGACGAAATCAATCTTCCGTGGACGGTTTTACCGCATATTTCCGGAGGTGGAATTTTTGTTGATTTGGCTTGTCATACTTTAGATTTTCTGGATTTTGCACTTGGTCCCATAAAATCTGTTCGAGGACATGCTAGTTCGCAACTTAAAGCATATCCTGCCGAAGATTCAGTTTCGATGTCTTTTTTATTCGAAAACGGAATTCACGGAACCGGTTTATGGAATTTCGCCAGTTTTAAGCGTTATGACAATACTGATATTGTTGGCGATAAAGGAAAAATCTCTTTCTCTACTTTCGGAAATGATCCAATTCATATTGAATATTTAAACGGCGAAAAAGAAAGTATTACAATTGAAAATCCACTTCATATTCAGCAGCCACTTATTGAAACCGTTGTTGCAGAAATTCTAGGCAAAGAAGGAATTAATCCTTCAAAAGGAAATTCTGCCGCAAGAACAACCTGGGTTATTGATCAGGTTTTAAAGGAATTTAGGGATTCTAAATAATATTCATCATTGCGATGGACAGATTGTGCAAAAAAAAAGAGGGTATTCATTTGAATATCCTCTTTGTTATAAAGTATAGTTTTCTCTAAAATTATAGGCTGTATTTAAGACCTAAAGTTAATCCTAAACCTGAAATTCCAACGTAAGAACTTAATTCATCCATTGGTTTAGTTTGATCAACTCCATTTGGATTAGTTAAAGCATTATTAGAATTAACATCTAAATGATCTTGATAATTTGTATGATTTGAAGCTGTTGAACCAGCTCTAAAGCTTGTTGTAGCATTTAATTTATCTACACCATTTTCAGTATAAATTGTAGTTTCTTTAGTTTTTCCATGTACAGTAAAGTTACGGTATTCTAATTCAGCAAAAGCAGAAATATGGCTTCCTAATTTATAAGATGTTCCTAAAGCTGCCATAAAACCAAGTGTTGCATTAGGTTTTACAACATCTTTTGAATAAGCATTTGTTGCTGCAACTTGATTAGCACCTACAAAAGACGTATAAGTTCTATCTGTTTTAATATCTAATGTACCGTGAATTGGAACAATAACCCCAACTTTTGTATATGGTTCAAAACCATGAGACTCACCTAAGAACATTACAATTGCAGGAGCTAAATCAAAAGCTTTAATTTCTCCATTAGCTGTAAAATCTACATAAGTTGCAACAGTTGTCTGTGGGTTATAAGAAGCAAGTCTATTTGTAGTTTGAGCCATAGTTTTCTCATTACTAACATAGTAATTTGCAGACATCTCAACTCCTAAACGAGCAGAAAAACGATAACCTGCAGTAATTCCTGATCTGAAACCTTGTCCAAAAGAACCTGTAACACTTTCTCTTGAAACTAATTTATTGTTAGTTAAAGTACCAGCATAAACATCTCTATTTGGTAATTGACCTCCTACAACAGGAAATTCTGTTGAAGCAGTTTGGTTAAAATAAGATGCTCCTAATTTAAAATACCAAGTTTCTGGTTTATCTGCTTTTTCTGTTTGCGCCATTGTGGCCATAGAGCAAACTAATAATCCTAATAAAAATAGGTTCTTTTTCATAATTCTGATTTAATTAATTTATACAAACATAGATTATTTTAACATAATCTTATAGTTTGCATTGTTAGACTTAGAACGAAATCGTTGTAATTTTGAGCAATATTACTAAAAAAGTATTATGCATGCATATTTTTAACTAAAAAAAAATGTATCCTATCAAATTTTAACTGTTAAAATTTAATTTAGCTTAAAATTAATCTGCATTTTTTCCAATTCCTGCAATAACTCCGTCGAAATCTTAATTTTTAACCTACGACTTGGCATCGATAGTTTTGTAACCACTTTTATTTCTTCAACTTCATTTACCTCTTGAATTTTAGTTTCTTCAAGTGCCGTATCGCCATCTTCGGCTTCATCTGCAAAAACTGCATCATCGCTTTCTTCAAAATCAGTTGGCGTTTCGACCTCAACCAGACGTTTAATTTTTTCCAACTCCATGATTTCAAATGTCACAGAATTATCTCCTTTATTTTCATTAAATAATTGACTCAGATTATGTATAAACTCTTCCTGCAAGTCTTTTATATTCAATAATAAAATCAATTTCTTGGCAAAAGCCTCCAGAATATCCTGCAATTGTCTTATCTCAACAAATTGCATTCTTGGATCTGATTTTTTACCTGTATCGTGATTTACCCAACCGTCTTTTATTAAAATTTTCAGGAAAGCAAAATTATTCTGAATCAGGAAATGGCGGAACTTTAGATATTCTTCACCAAAAATCTTAAACTCAAAACTTTCATCATATCCTTCTAAATTAAATACCGCCCAGCCTTTTCCGTTTTTGGCCACACGATGCTGAACGTTATTTATGATTCCGGCAAAATTTAGATTTTTACCCACATATTCGTTCATACTCTTCAAGGCTTCTAATCGGGCGTTGCAGAAGTATTTCATCTCATATCTAAAATCGTCCAGAGGATGTCCGGAAATATAAATTCCGACAACTTCCTTTTCTTTGGCTAGTTTTTCCATCGTGCTCCAGTCTTCACATGGCGGCACAACAGGTTCATCAATTTGCACTTCACTTGTTTCTCCAAACAAACTTACTTGCGATGAATTTTCGTTTTCCTGAAACTTCGATCCGTAACGAATTGCTTTTTCATAAAACGTAATTCCATCACCATCATCATGAAAATATTGCGCTCTGGTCGTTCCTTCAAACGAATCAAAACCTCCGGCAAGTGCTAGATTTTCGATTGCTTTTTTATTGGCTGAACGCAAATCAATACGTTTTGCCAAATCAAAAATCGACTTATATCTTCCGTCTTTTCTGTTTTCTACAATAGTTGCAACAGCTCCGGAACCAACACCTTTGATAGCGCCCATTCCAAAACGTACTGCATATTCATCATTTACCGTAAATTTATAATAGGATTCATTGACATCCGGTCCTAAAACCTGTAATCCCATTCGTTTACATTCTTCCATAAAAAATGATACTTGTTTAATATCATTCATATTATTCGAAAGTACCGCCGCCATATATTCTGCCGGATAATGCGCTTTTAAATATGCCGTTTGATAAGCAATCCAGGCATAACAAGTCGAGTGCGATTTGTTGAAGGCATAACTCGCAAATGCTTCCCAGTCTTTCCAGATTTTCTCTAATACTTTTGCATCATGGCCTTTTTTTGCTGCTTGTTCAACGAATTTAGGCTTCATTTTATCCAGCACGTCCTTCTGCTTCTTACCCATCGCCTTACGCAAAACGTCTGCCTCACCTTTTGTAAAGTCAGCCAGCGATTGCGACAAAAGCATTACCTGCTCTTGGTAAACCGTAATTCCATAGGTTTCTCCTAAATATTCCTCACACGCATCTAAATCGTATTTGATTTCTTCTTCCCCATTTTTCCTTCTTACGAAAGACGGAATATACTCCAAAGGTCCCGGACGATATAAGGCGTTCATTGCAATTAAATCTCCAAAAACCGTTGGCTTCAGATCCTTCATGTATTTCTGCATTCCGGGCGACTCGTATTGGAAGATTCCAACCGTTTCTCCTCTCTGGAAAAGTGCATACGTTTCGACATCATCAATCGGGAAAGTATCCGGATCTAAGTCAATTCCGTTTCTATATTTTACCAGTTTAACGGTGTCTTTTATCAGCGTAAGGGTCTTCAGACCCAAGAAGTCCATCTTCAGCAATCCTGCACTTTCTGCAACCGAGTTATCAAACTGTGTTACATATAAATCAGAATCTTTTGCAGTGGTCACAGGAACGAAATTCGTAATATCCGATGGCGTAATGATTACACCACAGGCGTGAATTCCAGTATTTCGCATTGATCCTTCAAGGATTTTTGCCTGTTGAATCGTTTCTCCAGCCAAATCATCTTCATTGGCAATGGCGATTAATTCTTTTACATTATCATACTCATCAGAACGAAGCGCTTTTTTAACCTCCTCTTCGCTTTCAGAAATAAAACGCGCCAGATTCCATTTTGATGGCATCATTGCCGGAATCAGTTTTGCAATTCTATCGGCTTCAAATAATGGTAAATCCAATACACGCGCCGTATCACGAATCGCAGATTTGGTTGCCATTTTACCATACGTAATAATTTGCGCAACCTGATTTTGACCGTATTTATTAATTACGTAATCCATAACACGACCACGACCCTCGTCGTCAAAATCGATATCAATATCGGGCATCGATACACGGTCAGGATTCAGGAAACGCTCAAAAAGCAAATCGTACTTAATAGGGTCAATATTGGTAATTCCTAAACAATACGCCACGGCAGAACCCGCAGCAGATCCACGACCGGGACCAACCGAAACGTCCATTTTTCTAGCTTCGGCAATGAAATCCTGAACGATCAAAAAGTAACCTGGATATCCTGAATTCGAAATGGTCAATAACTCAAAATCCAAACGTTCCTGAATCGATTCTGTAATCTCGCCATATCGTTTTTGAGCCCCAACCATTGTTAAGTGTCGCAGGTATTTATTTTCACCACGAACGCCACCATCAGCCTCATCTTCTACAACTACAAACTCTTCTGGAATATCAAATTTAGGAAGCAATACATCACGATAAAGCGAATAAACCTCAACCTTATCGACAATTTCCTGTATATTAATAATCGAATCAGGTAAATCGGCAAAGAGTTTTTTCATCTCTTCTCCTGACTTATAATAGTATTCCTGATTGGGTAATCCGTAACGATATCCACGACCACGACCAATTGGTGTAGCTTGTTTTTCACCATCTTTTACACACAGCAAAATGTCGTGCGCATTGGCATCTTCTTTATTTAAGTAATAGGTGTTATTTGTCGCAATTAATTTGACATCATGTTTTTGAGAAAATTCAATCAGGGTTTTATTTACACGATTTTCATCTTCCTGATTGTGACGCATAATCTCCAGATAGAAATCATCGCCAAATTGTTCTTTCCACCAAATCAAGGCTTCTTCGGCTTGGTTTTCACCAATATTCAGAATTTTACTCGGAATCTCCCCGTATAAATTTCCGGACAAAACCATGATATCTTCCTTGTATTGTTCGATAATTTTTCGATCAATCCTCGGAACATAATAAAATCCGTTTGTAAAAGCGATCGACGACATTTTTGCCAGATTGTGATAGCCATTTTTATTTTTGGCTAACAATACAACCTGATTTCCGTTGTCTTTTTTACTCTTATCTAAGTGATTATCGCAGACATTAAATTCGCAACCTACAATTGGTTTTATTTCGGTTTCTGTTGGTTCTTCACCAGCATCAACCAAAGCTTTATTTTTTCCGGATGCAGCTTTATTGTGGTTCATTACAGCGCTCACAAAATGGAAAGCTCCCATCATGTTTCCGGTATCTGTCATGGCAACGGCAGGCATTCCGTTTTTGGCCGTAGCCGCAACAATATTCCCAATACCTATAGTTGATTGAAGAACCGAAAACTGTGTATGATTGTGTAAATGCGCATATTTTGCCTCTTTAAAATCTTCTCTGTCAGAATGTGAAACTGTGGTTTCTTTACCAACCGATTCTAAAGCTTTTAGCTGCTCTCTGATTTTATCAGAAGCTGCTTTTAAATTGATGTGTTTTAATCCAATTAATGGAAATTCCTGAGGATTTCTATTCTGAAATTCCTTGAAATAATCCTTCTGAACATCCAGTTCTTCTTTGGTAAAAACCTCTCTTCTAATTAACTCCAGAAAACAACGCGTAGTTGCCTCAACGTCGGCAGTTGCATTGTGCGCTTCTGCGAAAGGTTTATTAAATAGATAACTGTGTAATTCTGTTAAAGTTGGTAATTTAAACTTACCTCCACGACCTCCGGGAAGTTGTAATAATGAAGCCGTAACCTCTGTACAAGTATCTAGAACCGGCATTGAACTCATAGGAGAATCAACTCCCATTCTATGAAATTCGGCTCCCATGATATTAACGTCGAAACCTAAATTCTGACCAACAATAAATTTGGTTTTGCTTAAAGCTATATTGAATTTCTCCAAAACTTCAGCCAGCGTGATTCCATCGGCTTCAGCCAATTCGGTCGAAATTCCGTGAATACGTTCGGCATCATACGGAATATTAAATCCGTCAGGTTTAACCAAGTAATCCTGATGTTCGATCAATTGTCCCATTTCGTCATGAAGCTGCCATGCGATCTGAATGCAGCGAGGCCAGTTATCAGAATCGGTTATTGGAGCATCCCAACGTTTTGGTAATCCAGTAGTTTCGGTATCGAATATTAAGTACATAGGTTCAAATAGGCAAAATTAAAGCTCCAAATTCTAAGTGTTTATCGATATAAATCATTGATTCTATGAACTATAAAAAAACTTAAAATATAAAATGGAGGAAGTTCAAATTTAGTCATTTTTTGGAGAAAGAAAACGGATTAATGTTCAAAAAATCATTCTTATCAACTAATCAACTTTTCTCTTAAAATACATAAAATTTCATAAAAATCACTTCTTTGGATGTCGTAGTATTTCAATTAAAAAATCATAAAAAAACTTACTCTGAAATCTTTCTTCAGCATCAGCAAAAAGGCTTTTTATTTGAAATATCAAAAACCAAGAAACAAATTCAAAACTAACAATTATTACTATTTTTACCTAATTTGTTACATTTTTTCGAATGAAATCTTATATTTTATAGTGATTATGAGGTAAATTTGCAAACTATTAAAATTAAAAGCAATTAGATAAAAATTAAGCAAAAAAAGAAAAGCAAAAGCAATTTAGGGCTCATTTTATAACCAAACTGACTTTATAAAAAGCGAATCGCAATTTGTATTTTAGTTTGGGTATCGTATATAATGAAATATTGAAATTGACCACTTTGTATCTTTTTCTAATTTTGTTTTGCTATTATCAGGAATTGCTGTGATTATAGAAATTACAATTAAAAAAAATAAAAAATGAGTAAGACATTATTTGACAAAGTATGGGATTCACATGTAGTGCGTAAAATTGAAGATGGACCAGATGTGTTTTTTATTGACCGTCATTTCATTCATGAAGTTACGAGTCCTGTTGCTTTTTTAGGATTAAAAGCCAGAGGCGTTAAGGTTTTATACCCAGAACGTACTTTTGCAACTGCAGATCACAATACACCAACCATAAACCAACATTTACCAGTTGAAGATGCACTATCAGCAAATCAGCTTAAGGCTCTTGAAGATAATGCTGCCGAATACGGAATTTCGCACTGGGGATTAGGTCACATTAAAAATGGAATTGTACACGTAGTTGGTCCTGAAAACGGAATTACTTTGCCAGGTGCTACTATTGTTTGTGGAGATTCTCACACGTCTACTCACGGTGCTTTTGGAGCGATTGCTTTTGGTATTGGAACTTCTGAGGTTGAAATGGTGCTTTCTACACAATGTATTATGCAGCCAAAACCAAAGAAAATGCGTATCAACGTAAACGGCCAATTAAGTAAAGGTGTTGGTCCAAAAGACGTCGCTCTTTATATTATTGCTCAATTAACTACTTCTGGAGGAACTGGTTATTTTGTTGAATACGCCGGAGATGTTTTCGAAAATATGACTATGGAAGGCCGTATGACCGTTTGTAACCTAAGTATCGAAATGGGTGCTCGTGGTGGAATGATTGCTCCTGACCAAACTACTTTTGATTTCCTTGAAGGACGTTTATATGCTCCTAAAGGTGAAGCGTGGACAAAAGCTGTTGAATACTGGAAAACTCTAAAAACGGATGATGATGCTGTTTTTGATGCCGAATTAAACATCAAAGCTTCAGACATTGAACCAATGATTACTTATGGTACTAACCCTGGAATGGGAATTGGTATCTCAAAACATATTCCGAACGCCAATCAAGTTGAAGGTGGTGAGGAAACGTATAAAAAATCGCTTGCTTACATGGGCTTCCAGGAAGACGATGTTATGATTGGAAAACCAATTGATTATGTTTTCTTAGGAAGTTGTACAAACGGTCGTATTGAAGATTTTAGGGCTTTCGCCGAAATTGTAAAAGGAAGAAAAAAAGCAGATAATGTTACCGCTTGGCTAGTTCCGGGTTCTCACGTTGTTGAAGCTCAGATTAAAGAAGAAGGTATTTTGGATATTCTTACAGAAGCTGGTTTTGTATTACGTCAGCCTGGATGTTCAGCATGTTTGGCAATGAACGATGATAAAGTTCCAGCCGGAAAATATGCAGTAAGTACATCAAACAGAAACTTTGAAGGTCGTCAGGGTCCTGGTTCAAGAACATTATTAGCAAGCCCGATTATGGCTGCTGCTGCTGCCGTTACAGGAAAACTAACAGATCCGAGAGAGCTTTTTTAAGAAGCTTTACGCTATAAGCAATAGGCTTTAAGCAAAAAACACATTACATAAATACTCTGTAGGAAAAGCCTAAAGCTTACAGCCTACAGCCTAAAGCAAAAAACAATGGCATACGATAAATTTAATATACTTACCAGCAGTGCAGTGCCACTGCCAATTGAGAACGTAGATACAGATCAAATTATTCCGGCTCGTTTCCTGAAAGCGACAAAACGTGAAGGCTTTGGAGACAATCTTTTTAGAGACTGGAGATATAATGGAGACGATTCTCCAAAAGCTGATTTCGTTTTAAACAATTCAACTTATAGCGGAAAAATCCTTGTTGGAGGAAAAAACTTCGGTTCAGGATCTTCAAGAGAACACGCTGCGTGGGCAGTTTACGATTACGGTTTTAGAGCTGTAGTTTCTAGTTTCTTTGCAGATATCTTCAAAGGAAACTGTTTAAATATTGGTGTTCTTCCAGTTCAGGTTAGCCCTGAATTTGCTGATACCATTTTTAAAGCAATAGAAGCTGATCCTAAAACTGAATTAGAAATCAACTTGCCAAACCAAACGATTACTTTATTGTCAACTGGTCAATCAGAATCTTTTGCGATTAACGGATACAAAAAGAACAATATGATTAATGGCTTTGATGACATTGATTATTTACAAAATATTAAAGAAGATATTGTGGCTTTCGCCGATAAACTTCCTTACTAAAAAGAAATCTCATTCAGTCTATTAGGCCCGACAGGTTTCAAAGCTTGTCGGGTCTTTCTAAATGAAATCGATCGAAAGAATATTTCAGAAATTAATCCGACAAAAAAATAAGTTTTAAATAATCCTATTGTAAATGAAAGGCAATAAACATATTGAAAGAGACGAAAATGCAACAAAAATATTCAACGATAGAAGTTTAGCCAAAAATTATAGAAATCTGACTCAGATTTTACAACCCGGAATAACCGTTTTAGATATTGGCTGCGGAACAGGTTCAATTTCAAAAGACATTGCAAATAATATTGGCCCAAACGGAAAAGTTATTGCCATTGACAATACAGAAAGCTTTATAAAAAGCGGTCAGGAATCTTATCAATCAGTTGCTAATTTAGAATTAATTGCTGTTGATTTATTTGATTACAACCCGGATATAAAATTTGATTTAATTGTTTCAGCCAGAACATTGCAATGGTTAAGCAACCCAAAAGAAGCTTTAATAAAAATGAAATCATTATTGAAGCCAAACGGTCAAATATCAATTCTGGATTATGATCACACCAATTTAATCTGGAATCCGTTGCCGCCAGAAAGCATGCAGGAGTTTTATAAAACTTTTTTGAAATGGCGGGCAGATGCCGGAATGAACAATAAAATAGGAGAAGATTTACCTCTGTTATTAAAAGAAGCAGGTTTTCATTCTATCGAAAAAATAAATTCAGATGAAGCTTACCTTCAGGCAGATGCTGATTTTAAATCGAAAATAGGTATTTGGTCCAAAGTTGCCGGATCCAGACAAATGGTCGAGGAAGGTTATTTAGAAGATGAATTAAGATTGAAGGCAATCGAAGAATACAATGACTGGATAGAAAATTCAGCCCTTTCGATGACTATGAAGCTAAACGAAGTAAGAGGAAAAATATAAAAATAACTATAATTCACTTTTTAAAGAAATATAGAAAATCAATATGGAAAAAAGAAAAATTGAAATAATGGATACGACGCTCCGTGATGGTGAACAAACCTCTGGAGTATCATTTTCTGCTGCAGAAAAACTAACCATTGCGCAATTGTTGTTGGAGGAATTAAATATTGATAGGATCGAAATTGCTTCGGCTCGCGTAAGCGAAGGAGAATTTCAAGCAGTAAAAGGCATTACAACTTGGGCAACCGAGAAAGGTTATATTAATCGTATTGAAGTACTTTCGTTTGTAGACGGAGGCGTTTCAATAGAATGGATGAAAAAAGCTGGAGCTAAAGTTCAAAATTTGTTGACCAAAGGTTCAATGAATCACTTGACACATCAATTAAAGAAAACTCCAGAGCAACACTTTGCTGAAATTGCACAAATCATTGCTTTAGCGAAAGAAAATAATATTGAAACGAATGTTTACCTGGAAGACTGGAGCAACGGAATGCGAAATTCTCCTGAATATGTTTTTCAATTTCTGGATTTCTTAGCCACTCAACCGGTTAAAAGAATTTTACTTCCTGATACTTTAGGCGTTTTAATTCCATCTTTAACTTTTGAATTTCTTTCAAAAATAAGAGCTCGATATCCTCAAATTCATTTTGATTTTCATGCTCATAACGATTACGATTTAAGTATCGCAAATGTTATGGAAGCCGTAAAAGCAGGCATAAACGGGCTTCACGTTACCGTAAACGGAATGGGAGAACGAGCAGGAAACGCACCACTTGAAAGCACGGTTGCTGTTATAAATGATTATTTACCAGAAGTTAGTATCAATATTAAAGAAACTTCTCTTTATACGGTAAGCAAACTGGTCGAAACCTTTACAGGATATAGAATTCCTGCCAACAAGCCAATTGTTGGTGACAATGTTTTTACACAAACTGCTGGAATCCATGCTGACGGTGATAATAAAAACAATTTATATTTTAATGATTTACTTCCGGAACGTTTCGGGAGAAAAAGAAAATACGCCTTAGGAAAAACTTCAGGTAAAGCCAATATCGAAAAAAATCTTCAGGAATTAGGTTTAAAATTAAATCAGGAAGATTTGAAATTGGTTACCCAAAGAATTATCGAATTGGGCGACAAAAAAGAAACCGTTACCAAAGAAGACCTTCCATACATTATTTCAGATGTTTTGGACAGTCATACTTATCAAGATAAAATTACAATTGAGTCGTATGTATTAATGCACTCAAAAGGAATGCGTCCGTCTACAACTTTACTTCTAAAAATTGATGACGAAATCATCGAAGAAAATGCACAAGGCGACGGTCAGTTTGATGCTTTTATGAATGCATTATCCAAAATTTATAAAAGTAAAAAACTAACACTCCCAAAATTGATTGATTATGCTGTTAGAATTCCACCAGGAAGTAGCTCTGATGCATTATGCGAAACCATCATAACCTGGACAAACAACGGAAAAGAATTTAAAACAAGAGGATTAGATTCAGATCAAACGGTTGCAGCTATTATCGCAACCCAAAAAATGTTGAATGTGATTCCTTAATATAGGGACAAAGGTTCAGAGTAACAAAGGCACAAAGGTTTTCTCTTTGTTACCTTAAACTTTGAGCCTTTGAACCTTTACCTCTTTGAACCTAAATAACAAACAAAATACTTAAAAAAAAATGAAATTTAACATAGCCCTTTTAGCAGGAGACGGAATTGGTCCTGAGGTAATTAATGAAGCTGTAAAAGTATCTGATGCTATTGCAAAAAAATTCAATCACGAAATAACCTGGACACCGGCTCTTACAGGAGCATGTGCTATCGATGCCGTTGGAGTTCCTTATCCTGACGAAACTCACGAAATTTGTATGGCTGCTGATGCTGTTTTATTTGGAGCAATTGGTCACCCGAAATATGATAACGATCCAAGCGCACCAGTTCGTCCGGAGCAGGGATTATTGTTGATGCGTAAAAAATTAGGATTGTTCGCTAACGTACGCCCGACCTTTACATTTCCTTCTTTAATTGACAATTCTCCTTTAAAAAGAGAAAGAATCGAAGGAACTGATTTGGTTTTCTTAAGAGAATTAACAGGTGGAATCTACTTTGGAGAAAAAGGAAGAAGAGACGACGGAGAAACTGCTTTTGACAACTGTGTTTACACAAGAGCCGAAGTTCAACGTTTGGCTAAAAAAGGTTTTGAATTAGCGATGACTCGTAGCAAAAAATTATGTTGCGTTGATAAAGCTAACGTTCTGGAAACTTCACGTTTGTGGAGAGAAACGGTTCAGGCAATGGAAAAAGATTATCCGGAAGTTACTGTTTCTTACGAGTTTGTTGATGCTGTTGCGATGCGTTTGGTTCAATGGCCAAACTCTTATGATGTATTGATTACAGAAAACTTATTTGGAGATATCTTAACTGATGAAGCTTCTGTAATTTCTGGTTCTATGGGATTAATGCCTTCTGCTTCTGTTGGAGAACATACTTCGTTATACGAACCAATCCACGGATCTTACCCTCAGGCAACAGGATTAAATATTGCAAATCCGTTGGCAACTATTTTATCTGCGGCAATGATGTTCGAAGATGCTTTTGGACTAAAAGACGAAGCCGAAGCTATCAGAGCCGTTGTAAACAAATCATTAGAGCAAGGAATAGTTACAGAAGATTTAGCTGCAAAAGGAACTAAAGCTTACAAAACCAGCGAAGTTGGAGATTGGCTTGTAGCTAACTTATAGTTAATTTTTGTTTGTTTCAGGTTTCAAGTTTCAGGTTTTCCAACTTGAAACTTGAAACAAATAAAACCTGAAACAAAATTTACGGCATAAAAAAAGGGATCAATTTACATTGATCCCTTTTATATATTTAGAAAAAAATATTAATATCCTCCTCTGTTACCACCACGGTCATTTCCACCACGGTTGTTTCCTCCACCATAACCTCCGCGTGAATCTCCACCACGGCTGTTATTGTTGAAGCTTCTTCTTTCACCTTCAGGCTTTGGCTCAGATTTATTAACAACAATTGCACGACCTTGAACAGTAGCTCCGTTCAATTCATCAATTGCTTTTTGAGCTTCAGCGTCGTTTGGCATCTCAACAAAACCAAAACCTTTGCTTCTTCCTGTAAATTTATCAGTAATGATTTTAACTGAATCTACTGCTCCGTAAGCCTCGAAAGACTCTCTTAAATCTGCTTCCTCAATACTGAATGGAAGGCTTCCAACAAAAATGTTCATATGTACTTATTTATAATAATGTAGCAAATGTAGTCTTATTTTTCTCTAATCTACTATATATTAGTTTATTTATGTTTTTATTTTGATTTAAAAAATCAAAAAGTAACAAAATCAATCCATCGCAAATGAAATTACAAATGATTCGTTATCTCACTAAACTGAATTGGAACTTTATAAAAAACACCCTCGGTAAAAGTGATCTTTGGATTTTCAGTATCATTTATGTTTTCGTTTATAGCATTAAACTTAAATGTCCCGGAAATTGTCTTATTTTCTAAATTATATTCTGTAATAACAATCTGTCCGTCTACTCCTTTTGTACCTGTAGAAAATGCTACAAACTGAGCAGGAAACGTATTAGAATAAATCGCTT
Organism: Flavobacterium sp. JAS; assembly: GCF_020991455.1. GTDB lineage: Bacteria > Bacteroidota > Bacteroidia > Flavobacteriales > Flavobacteriaceae > Flavobacterium. Next base: position 4,243 of record NZ_JAJMOX010000001.1, on the reverse strand, counting down.
TCGAAGCATCATTAACACCAAGAAGATAAGTCCCTTTCATTGGAGATGCTGTTTGCAATAATACTTTTTCATATCCCAAAGAACCTTCTATAATCATAGTGCCGCCATCTCCACTATAAGCTTTATAAGCATTAGCTCTCCAAAAAACATTGTCTTTTAAACTTTGAAACGCCGGATTATTGAATTTCACATCTTCAGTGCAAGATGTTAGTAATAAGACAAATGATATTAAGTAAAAATATTTTTTCATATTAGAATGAATTTGGAGCAAAAATACCGCATTTAAGATATATAATTTAAAAAACGGAGTTAAAAACGGCAAAAAATGAACAAAAATCTATTTTCGACATAATTAATAAAGTTTGAAACGCATTATTCACAAAAAAATTATATCTTTGCGCCCTTAATTAACAGAGGTCGAGTACCTCAAAATTTAATCATACGATTATGTCAGTAAAAATTAGATTACAAAGACACGGTAAAAAAGGAAAACCTTTTTACTGGGTTGTAGCTGCAGATGCACGCTCAAAAAGAGATGGTAAATACTTAGAGAAAATCGGTACTTACAATCCAAACACAAACCCAGCAACTATCGACTTAAACCTTGATAGTGCAGTTAAATGGTTACACAATGGTGCACAACCAACTGATACTGCTAAAGCAATTCTTTCTTACAAAGGTGCTTTATTGAAACACCACCTTGATGGAGGTATTCGTAAAGGTGCTTTAACTCAAGAGCAAGCTGATGCAAAATTAGCTGCTTGGTTAGAAGCTAAAGCTGGAAAAGTTGATGCTAAAAAAGACGGTTTAACAAAAGCGCAAGCTGATGCAAAAGCTAAAGCTTTTAAAGCAGAACAAGAAGTTAACGCTAAACGTTTAGCTGCTGCAGCTCAGGCTGAAGCTGACGCTATCGCTGCTGCAACTCCTGCAGTTGAAGAAGAAGTTGCTGAAGTTGAAGCGGAAGCTGCTACTGAAGAAGCTCCTGCTGCTGAAGAAAATAACGAAACAACTGAAGCATAATTATATTTAGCGAGAATGCGTAAAGAAGAATGTTTTTATTTAGGTAAAATCGCTAAAAAATTTAGTTTCAAAGGTGAAGTTCTGGCTTATTTAGACACGGACGAACCTGAGTTATACGAAAACTTGGAATCAGTGTTTGTTGAATGCAACAAACACTTGGTTCCTTTTTTTATTGAAAAAAGCTCGCTACACAAAAACGACTTTCTTAGAATTCGTTTTGAAGATATGAATACCGAAGAAGATGCAGATGCTATTATGGGCAATGCAATTTATCTTCCTTTAAATATGTTACCAAAACTTTCCGGTAACAAATTTTATTTCCACGAAGTAATAGGTTTTGAAATTGAAGATCAACGAGTAGGTGTTTTTGGGAAAATTGTTGCCGTAAACGATACTACAGCCCAACCTCTTTTTGAAGTTTTGAATGGCGAAGTCGAAATGTTAATTCCGATGATCGACCATTTCCTTGTAAAAATTGATCGTGAGAATAAAAAGGTAATTATGAATTTGCCAGAAGGGCTTGTTGAAATGTACCTTTAATTAGGTTTTTAGACTTCTTAGATTGTTGGATTTTTAGATTATATTTAATTTCTAAAAAACCCAATTATTAACCTATAATCATAAATCAAAATGTTTCAGTTTAAGCAATTTTCTGTAAAACAAGACAAAACCGCTATGAAAATAGGAACCGATGGTGTTTTACTTGGCGCCTGGGCTCCGATAAATCACAATCCGTTTAGTATTTTAGATGTTGGTGCAGGAACCGGGATTATTGCTCTAATGCTTTCTCAACGAACTCATGCTCAACAAATTGACGCTCTTGAAATTGACGAAGATGCCTATGAACAAGCTGTAGAAAACTTTGAAAACTCACCTTGGGGAGATCGTTTATTCTGTTTTCATGCCGGTTTAGATGAGTTTATTGAAGAACCGGAAGACGAATACGATTTGATTGTTTCTAATCCTCCATTCTATGCTGAAGATTATAAAACAGATAATGAGCAACGTGATTTAGCACGTTTTCAAGATGCAATGCCATTTGAGGAATTAATAGAAGCTGCCGATTTACTACTTTCTGAAAACGGAATATTTGCTTTAATTATTCCATTTAAAGAAGAAGAAAATTTTATCGCTTTAGCTAAAGAATCAGAATTATATCCAACCAAAATTACAAGAGTAAAAGGAACTCCAAAATCTGAAATCAAACGCAGTTTATTGGCTTTTAGCCGAAATGAAACCTCTGAAATTGAAATCGATGAATTAATTATCGAAATCGACAGACACGTTTATACTCCCGAATATATTGAATTGACGAAAGAATTTTATTTGAAGATGTAAAAGCATCTTTGACAAAGTTTAGAACTTTGTCAAAGGTTACCTTAAAAATCCGTTATTTTTTAAATATTAATTATTCTCCATTCTTAACAAAAAGAATCGCTCGCTCCAAAGCCTCATCTTTACCTTGTTGAATACCTAAAATAGTTGGTTTTATCTCAATATCAGGAACAATACCAATACGTTGTGTTTCTTTTCCATTTGGATAAAAGATACCAAAACCGGTAAATACTGTATTGTACCCTTTTATAATTTCATATTTGCAAACTCCACCATCAGCACCTGCTGTTTGGCTTCCAATAACTGTCGCATTTGGAGCAGCCTGCAAGCACATTACCAAATGTTCTCCGTGACTTTGAGTAAATTCATTTTCCAGAATGATTACCTTGCCTTTATAATAATCCGGATTTGTTTTGCCTGTTTTTTGATCCTCTCTCCAAATAAAACGTCCGGGATAAGTTAAATCCACATCAATAAATTTTGCATAAGCTTTATTTTCCGGATATAAATATTCTGCAAGAGCTTCTTCAATATTAGGTTCCTGAGGATAATGTCTCGCATCATAAATAATAGCTGTTGTGTTCTTAAATTGCTTCATAACACCAGGAAGTTCTTTTTCGTTAATTGATTCAACATCAATATATCCGATGTTGTTTTTCAAAAGTTTCCATTTTTCTTTATCTGGAAATTGAATCCTTAAATCACGATATTTATATCTTTTAATTGTTTTTCCTGAAGTCTTGTTTTCTCTGCTAAATTCAATTTCGATCGACTCTGTTTTTCCATTAAAAACAGCCCAATAAATATTTTTTAAAATTGCAGGTTCGTTTGATCCTTCCGCATATTTAAGATTTTGATTAATTAAATCAGCAACGGTTTTTCCATTTACTTTTGTGATGACATCTCCAACTCTAACATCGTCATTTTTAGCCAATGAATCATTTTTAAACTTGACAACAACAGCCTTGTTGTCAATAAATGCAACATCAAAAGCAACAAATTTATCTCCAAAATAATCATAAAGCTTATTTGTAGAAGTAGAAGCATGAGTGTCGTCTAATTTTATTGAAATTTCACGCATTGCCAAAACAAAATCCATCTCTGATTCAGTAGTTACAAATTTTGGAAGCATTTCGGTTAAAACAGCATCCCATTTTTGATCCATTTTATATTTGTAAGGAAAAAAATATTCCATTTGATTCCAATATCTAAACAAGGCTAATAATCGAAGATTCTTATCTGTCCATTTGAAATCAGGATATTTAACTTCGTTTTGAACTTTTATATAAGGATCTGATGTATAATAATATTGCTTTCCCTGAATTCTGTTTTCTTCAATAAATTTTAGTTTTTTTGAAAGTGATTTTGAGAATAAATCATTCTTTGAGATCCACAACAAATCGAAATTTTTATCAAAGTAATTTACTTTTGAAGCAGGTTTTTCAGTTTTATATGCTTTTACCTCTCCTAGTGAAGTAATCCAGTTTTCGATCACTAAAGAAAATGCTTCTGCCGATTGCGCTTCTTCAATTTTTGGTAAAACCTGAAATAATTGTTCATCCCAATTTTTGCTCCCGTCAGCCACATTTGGATGATAATATTTTAGAAAGCCCCAAATTTTGCAGGTTGCGGCTAATTTTTGGGTTTCGGTTATTGGTTTTGAAAAAGAAATTTGAAATAATAAAACAAGAACTAAAAGAAAAATTTTCTTCATTCGAAAAAACGGTTATGGTTAGTTAAATAGTTATGGTTAATTTTAAACTTGCTCGAAAATACTTTTAAACTGATACAAAATTCTCTCTATCAATCGTAAATCTTCGGTTACAATTTCGGCGCTCCCTTTCATTTCCTGCTGAAATACAATTTGTTTTTTATAGGAAGTTTCCAA